>CAWJYM010000011.1:0-14500 GCA_963847125.1 uncultured Acidobacteriota bacterium | reverse complement strand
ACTCTCCGGCTGGCACCGGTGTCTAACGACAAAAGGTTGGAGCCATGCGAGCTGCAATCGCTCTGACAATTCTGTCTGTCCTTGGCATTCGGCCTGAGGCGGCCGCACAGCCCTGGCGTGAAGCGTACCAACGAGGAGATTTCCAACAAGCCGCTGCGCTGTTGGAGAAAGAAGTGTTCGACTCCGACGAACTCTTTCCTGACGCGGATGCCACAGAGCATCTCGCCAACCTGTACTTCTTCGGTCAAGGCGTCCCTCAAGACAGACCCCTCGCGTGTTCCCTTTTCGATATGGCCTCGCGCGCGGCGGAGGCCCATACGTACTGGCGCGACACGCGCCTGGAGCAACGTCGGGACGAAGCGTGCAAACTCCTTTCAGAAGACGAACGGCTTGAAGCCAGCCGGTTGCTGGGCTGTCCGGTGCTCGGCCCTGGACTGCAGTCGTACGCGCTCGACGCCGGGCACTGGGTGGAGGTCAGCCGGCAGGGCATTCGAATCCACTACGACTATGAGGACACTTTGCACGACCTGCCGGGCGTGGGGTGCCGACAGCGATTCGTGCTCGTCCGATACACTCGGATCGACGGGCCGAGGCCGACCGGGCGCCCGCGACATTTCATCGAACTCCTCTCACTGTTTTCGCTTTCAGCCAATCCTCAGCGTCCTCACTTGTGGCAGTTGCTGGAGATCTCGGGCAGGTCACTACGAGTCAGGGCTGCAGAGAAGTTGCTCACAGACCGGGGCGCACTAGAAGCGCCGGTCGTTCCCACGGTGACGTTTCAAGGGTTGGCGGACGGAGCCGTGCATTGGCGATTCGAGGACGCAGGTTTCTCAGGCGTCGTTCCACCTCCGGCGCCGGAGGCGGCTCTCAAGCAACCCGCAGAACCGGCTTCAGAACCGGGCTACGGTCGAATCGGCGTGACGGTCAGGAACCGCTTCGGTTCCGTAGTGGCGAATGTGAGTGTCGTGTTGAGCGGTCGC
The DNA here is from genome assembly GCA_963847125.1 of uncultured Acidobacteriota bacterium. Lineage (GTDB taxonomy): Bacteria > Acidobacteriota > Vicinamibacteria > Vicinamibacterales > 2-12-FULL-66-21 > DATAEE01. The sequence goes on along the minus strand of CAWJYM010000011.1, from coordinate 13,520 downwards.
GTCTCACGTGAAGTTCAAACGGACGCTGACGGCGGAGTCGCTTTCGAGAAGCTCCCTCATGGCCGATACGACCTCGTCGCGAACGCGCCGGGCCCCTTCGTCTCGATGCCGAGGCTGATCGAGCTCGACGGACGACCGGTGCCCGCCGTGGAGGTCGTGCTGAAACCCGCCTTGGAACGGAATAAGGAGATGATGGGGTGTGGTTTTGGTGGGCAGATAGCGCCCGAAAGCCTGGCGGCGTTCGCCGCCGACTCAGATGCTGTCCTGCAGGTTCGCGTCGAGCGCCAGCGGACGTTTCACGAATCCCAATCGCCCGGCTCCGAACCAGAATTCCTGTGGACGGCATCCGCGCTCCGCTTGATCAACTCGTTCAAGAACAGTCCGACCGTCACATCCGGCGACGAACTCATCCAGTTTGGCGGGCACATCGATCGCGGGGAGTACATCGAGCTCGGCCTCAGCCGTAAGCCCGCGCGTTTGAATATCGGCGACGAATACGTGCTCTTTCTGAAGCGGTACGAGGGTGACCGCGGCAGACTTCGAATTCACCACGTCGATGAGGGAGCCTTTCTGTTGCGCAACGGTCGGGTGACGCCGCTGGGGAGCCAGACCGTCGCTCGCGCCTGGAAGGGAGGCCGCGTTGCGGAGTTCCTCGAAGCGCTGCGCACACTGCCAACACGTGAGTAGCTGAAACCCAACTGAGCGGCGATCGCCGGACGAGGCTAAAGCCTCGTACCACTAACCAGGGCTAAAGCCTGGTTCCACATCTGAGACCAGGCTAAAGCCTGGTTCTACAACCTGGTTGGCTGCGGCAGCGCGCGCTCCAACTCGGCGCGCACGCGGTCGAGCGCGTCGAGTGAGCCGCGGAGCGTGACGGCCGCCTCGTCCAGCTTCTCGCCCTCGGCCCGGACGAAGCGGCTGTAGGGAGCGACGCTCTCGCGTATTCGACCGCCACTGCGCCTGATCTCTTCCTCGAACTGCGATCGCAGGGCGCTCGCGAGCCGATCGCGCATCGCGCTGATTTTCCCGCGCATCTCCGCCTTGCCCTGGCGGCGCTTGGCCGGGAGGATGAAAAACCCGATCGCCGCGACCGCGCTGGCCATCAGAAGGCCGGTCACATCGGCCGCGGCCGTCGTCGCCACGGCCGTGACCAGCGCGCCAAGCCCCAGCGCGCCCGCTCCCGCCGCGGCAGCCGCCGCCACGGCCCCGCGCGCACCTTCCGCGAGCGCCGCCGATTCGCGCGTCCGATCGTAGGTCTCGACGACGCGCTGCGCCTCTCGACCGACCGATTCGATGAGCCGGGAGCGATCGCTTGAAAAATTGCCGACGTCGTCGCCAGGCAGGCGTCCTTCACGATCGCGCCGTCGCTCGGCCAGGCTGCTCGTCACCGACTGCCACTGCCGGAAATCGGCGTCGACCATCCAGTCGATCAGATCGTCCACGCGACGCTCGACGAGCCGCGGCGTGTCGCCGACGACCTGCTCCTCGAACATCCTCTGCACACGGCTGCGGTTGAGGAGGTCGAAGACGCGCCCGATCCGCAGCATCTCGTCGAAGAAGTCATGCCCGCGCCGCTCCATCTCGAGCAGGACCTTGTCGATTTCCGCCATCCGCAGCGAGAACCCGCGCGTCATGTCCTGCTCGTAGAGCGCGATCTGACGCTCGACACCTTCGAGCGTGGCGACGTCGGCATCCAGGAGGGCGCGCCGGCTGTCGACCGTGCGGAGGTAGCGCTCCGCGAGATGGCGGCCCACGCCGAGCGGGTTCTCGAGCTTCAGGCGCGCCCGGCCTCCGCTGTCGAGGCGCTCCTCGATGTAGCGCTCGAGCGGGCCGAATCCGCTCGCTTCCCAGAGAGCCGGCTCGCCATGCTTCGCGCGCTGCGCGACCCTCGCGCTGACGCCGAACACTTCCGGCTCGACGCCCGTCAGCCGCCGCGCGTGCTCGGCCACGAAGGCACGGACCGCCGCCGCATCCTCGGCCCGCTCGAAGATGTCCATCTTGTTGATGACGAACACGATCTTCTTCCCCCAGTCGCGGATGCGCTCGAGAAACGCCCGCTCGGTCTCCGTGAAGGGACGATCGGCCGACGTCAGGAACAACACGAGGTCGGAGCGCGGCACGAACTCCGACGTGAGAGCCTCGTGCTCCCGGATGATCGCGTTCGTGCCCGGCGTGTCCACGATATGGATCTCGCGCAGCAGGTCGATCGGAGCGGTCACGTGGAGGACGCGCGGACCCGCGACGATCTGCTGGCTGCGCTCCCCGTGGCGAAGGATCGTGATCTGCGACGTCGTCGGCGTGACGCCTTCTTCGAGGACGGGGTGGCCGACGACGGCGTTGATGAACGCGCTCTTCCCCGCGTTGAACTCGCCGATGACCACGAGCAGAAACAGCTCGTCGAGCTGCTCGACCGAGCGGTCGAGCGTCGCCTGGTCCTCCGGGCTGGCGCCGAGGCGCGCCAGCGCGACGCGCAGCTCGACGAGCGCGCGGCGTTCGGTCTTGAGCAGCTCATCCAGCCCCGGGTCGAGAACGCGCGCCAGCACGAACTCCGTTCAATCCAAGAACAGGGCCAAAGTCGGTAGCTCGACCGCAAATTGGACGAGGCTAAAGCCTCGTACCACATTGCTACCGGATGATTCTGGGCGCGGTCGGCGTCGGCGGCGCGACCGGCGGGCCGACGATCTTCAAGATGAGTCCGCCTTGATGGATGACGAGATAAAGCTCGCCAAGGGCGTCCACGCCGAACGAGCTGATGAATCCCCCGAGCCTCCCCTCGCCGAACTCGGCGGTGTGCTCGGTGCGGTCTGACGCCTGCGCCTCACCGGTCGTGGCAGAGATGTTGAGCGCGAGGGACCACGCCCGGCCGAAGTAGTCCGCGTAGAAATACCGGCCGCGGTAGCGCGACGGCAGCGCCCGGCCGCGGTAGACGTAGCCGCCAGTCACCGATGCGCCGTCGCCGCGACCGTAAGCGAAGATGGGTTCCACCAGAGGACCGTACGCCGCCGGCAGCGACTGCACGTTCGGGAGGGAGCCTTCACGAAGCCGCCAGCCATAGTTCCTACCCCCGCGACCGCGCGGTTCGTAGTCGATCTCTTCCTGCCGGTTCTGGCCGACGTCGCCGATGATGAGCGCACCGGTGCCGCCCAGCGCTGGGTCGTCGAAGGTGTAGCGCCAGGGATTCCGCAGGCCGAAGCTCCAGATCTCGCCGTACGCGGCGACGGGATCGCCGTCGAGAAACGGATTGTCGGGCGGAATCCGGTAGCCGTTAGGGTCGCTGTCCGCGACGCTCACGTCGATCCGCAGGAACTTGCCGAGCAGCGAGGCCGGCGTCTGGGCGTGGTTCTGCGGATCGTTTCCGCTCCCCCCATCGCCCATGCCGATGTAGAGAAACCCGTCGGGCCCGAAGGCAAGATGCCCCCCGTTGTGATTCGAGAACGGTTGGCCGATCACGCGTAACCGGGTCGAAATCCACCGCAGATCGAAACGGCTGGACGGGTCAGCTGCCAGGGGATTCGACCCCGAGCGGCGGAAGCGGGCGACCACCGTGTCGCCGTTGCGGTCGGTGAAGTTGACGAAGAATCTACCGCTCGTTGCCGAGTCTGGCGGAAACGCAAGACCGAGGAGGCCGCGCTCGCCGCAGCACAGGACTGCCGCTCTCAGATCCAGAAAGTCCTGCGCCAGCACGGCACGGTCGCGAACGACACGAATCCGCCCCGCCTGCTCCACCACGAAGAACACGGATCGATTGGTCGGATCCTGAACGAACGCAACCGGCTCGTTGAAACCGGTGGCGTAGACTTCGGTGCGAAGCTGAGCGGACGCCGCCGCCGGAACCGCCGCAAGTGTGATCGCTACCAGCCAGGTTCGCATTTAGCCTGACCTGAATCTGCCGTATCATCCTCTATACCGTCAATGCTCCGGATCCCGTGCTTCGTGCCGGCGCTGGCGCTGATCTTCCTCACCGCCTGCGGCGACAGCACGCCTGACACTCCAGACCCGTCTCCGGGTCCAGGCGGGGAGACAATCACGGGCCGCGAGCGGATCGGCTGGACTCAACCGGCAACCGACACGGTTGAGCTGGCCACCTTCGGGTACGTCCTGTACGTGGACAACGTCCGCGTCGTCCTGGCCGCGACGTGCGGAAACACGGCCGTCTCCGGCGGCTTCGAATGCTCGGCGCAGCTCCCGCAGCCGCAGATGACGCCGGGTGCGCACGTCCTGGAGCTCGCGACGTTCACCGGATCGGGAGCGACCCTGCTCGAGAGCGCGAGGTCGCCGGCTCTCAACGTCAACGTGGCCTCAGCCACCACGTCGGCGCGCGAGGCCGAGGCGAACGACGGCGCGAGCATTACGGCGTCGGACGGCCTCCACTTCCGCGCGAGCATCGTGGCGAGGGGGCTCGACGACCCCACCGACATGGCGTTCGCGCCCGACGGGCGTCTCTTCGTCGTCGAGCGCCGCGGTCTCGTGCGCACCATCGATGTCGATCGTGGAACGATCGTGGATACCGGCCGCCTTCGGGACGCCGTCGAGCTGCTGACACTCGCGATCGATCCGCAATTCGCACGATCCAGGCGGTTGTATGCCGCCTATACCGCCGAATCGGACGGCATCGTGACGATGCGCCTCATCCGCGTGACCGAGCTGAACGGGGCGCTCGGCCAGGCGGCGGTGCTCTTCGAGGAGCCCGTGGCGCGCGTGAACGCCGCCGCGGCCGCGAGGTTCGGCCCGGATCAGATGCTGTTCCTGGGTCTCGGAGACGGCGGAAATCCCCGCCATGCGCGCGACGCTTCGTCCCCGCTCGCGAAGATCCTCCGCCTGACCGCCGACGGCACGACCCCGCGCGACAACCCTGGCTCGTCTCCGGTCTTCTCGACCGGTCACCGCGCGCCGCGCGCGCTCGCGTGGCATCCGGACACGAACGCGTTGTGGGAAATCGAACGATGGGGCGCCCACGATGTCCTCGCGGGCACCGACTACGGATGGCTGTTCCCCGACCTGACGGTGCTCGCGGGAGGCGCGTTCTTCCGAGGCGGGCCGGACCGCGCGGTACCGCACGGCGATCTCTTCGTGGCGTCCCCCGGCGCGCAGGACCTTCTCCGCGTGCGGTTCGCGGACGGCCGTCCGGTGTCGCGCGCAGAGCGTCTACTGCACGGACGCTTCGGCCGTATCGGCGCGGTTGCGCAAGGCGCCGACGGCGCCTTCTATTTCACGACCACGAATCGCGATCTATGGGGCGCCGGACAGGATCTGCTCGTTCGGCTCACTCAGCAATCGGCAATCCACAATCCGCAATGATCTACTTTGCCTTGACGTCGTACGCGTAGATCGAATCCTGATCCCTGAGATACAGCCGCCCGTTCGATACGACCGGGTGCGACCAGGTCGGCAGGTTGCCGGCCTTGATCTGAAAGCGGCCGCGCTCGCGATACTCCTCCGGAGCGGCGTCGGCCAGGCCGACGACGCCGTTCTCGCTGAAGAGATACAACTGACCTTCGGCGGCGACGAGAGAGCCCTTCCCCACCGATCGGTTCTTCCACGCGACCGTCCCGTCGTCGAACTTCATCGCCGTGAGGATCGGGCCGGAGAAGCCGTACATGTGATCGCCGAGGAGGACGGCGGTGTTGTGATGCGTGCGCATGTCGCCCGTGAAGTACAGTTCCTTCGCGCCAATCCCGCCGCCCGAGGGCGACAGTTGCAGCAGTCCGCCGCCGGTGCCGTAGTCCGACGAGATGAAGACGCGATCGCCGCGCAGGACCGGCGTGGACACGTTCGCGGTTCTGTTGTTCGCGCGGTCGTAGGTCCACAGGATGCGGCCGTTCGCGACGTCGACGCCGAGCGCGTTCGTGGCCGTGAAAAAGATCGCCTGGCGGATGCCGTTCGCCTCGTGCAGCACGGCCGACGAGTACGCGGCGCGATCGCTGCCGCTCTTCCACAACACTTTGCCCGTCGCCTTTTCGAACGCGACGATCGACGCGTCGGCACCGCCCGCATTGACGATGACGCGGTCGCCGACGACGAGCGGCGACTCGCTGTAGCCCCAGTTTGGAATCGACGCGGAGAACTCCCCGGGGAACGAGACGCCCCAGATCTTCTTGCCGGTGGCGAGATCGACGCACGCGAGATCGCCTCTGCCGCCGATCGCGTACACGCGGGTTCCGTCGATCGTCGGTGTGCCGCGCGGGCCGTCGCCCCGATCCTGCGAGAGCCGCGACCCGATCGGCGCCTCCCAGATCGATTTCCCGGTCGCCGTGTCGAACGCCATCACGTACTCCTGCGGCCCCTTCGCGCCTAACGTGTAGAGGCGGCCGCCGGCGATCGCGAACGAGGAATATCCGTTGCCTGCCCCGGACGCGCGCCACGCGAGCGGCGGACCCTCGGCCGGCCAGGTCTTCAGCAATCCCGTCTCTGCCGCTACGCCGTCACGACGTGGGCCGCGCCACTGAGGCCAATCGGCGGCCGACAACACGATGCCGGCAAGCACGGTAGCCGCGGCCGTTGATCCCATCGCTCGTCCCAGTCTCATGAAGTCGTCTCCTGCCTGAAGCCTATCCGTTATTAGACGCTGGAACCGGGGAGATAGACTAGCGGGTCGAAGCAGCCCTGAAGGGCTGCGCTACGGAAGACAGGGGCTACGGGGACGGAGGAGGCATGGCGCGACGTTTCGAGGACCTGACCGAGCGAGAGATCCTGGCCCTTGCGATCACGCTCGAAGAGGAGCACGGCCGGATCTACGCCGATTTCGCCGACGGCCTCCGCGAGAACTTTCCTGCATCCGCCCGGATCTTCGTGGAGATGCAGAAGGAGGAGTCGGAGCATCGCACCATGCTCATCGAGCTCTTCCGATCGCGGTTCGGCGAGCACATTCCCCTGATTCGGCGAAGCGACGTGAAAGGGTTCGTCACGCACAAGCCGATCTGGCTCGTTCGTCCGCTCGGCCTTGCGACGGTTCGGCGTCAGGCGGCGATCATGGAGCTCGAGGCGCGGCGCTTCTACGAGCGGGCCGCGACACGCGCGACCGACGCCGCCGTGCGCAAGCTGCTCGGCGACCTGGCCGAGGCGGAGCGGAGCCATGTCGCCGCGGCGCAGACGCTGGAGCGCGAACATCTCCCGCCGGACGTGCGTGAGCAGGAAGAAGAAGCCGGACGCCGGCTCTTTCTGCTGCAGGTCGTCCAGCCGGGGCTCGCCGGCCTGATGGACGGGTCGGTATCGACGTTGGCGCCGCTCTTCGCCGCGGCGTTCGCGACGCGCGACAGCTGGGACGCGTTTCTGGTCGGGATGGCGGCGTCGATCGGCGCGGGGATCTCGATGGGCTTCGCCGAAGCCGCCTCGGACGACGGGTCGCTGACTGGACGAGGCCGGCCGTGGTTCCGAGGGGTCGTGTGCGGAGCGATGACGACGGCCGGCGGCGTCGGGCACACGCTGCCCTACCTGATTCGTGACTTCGGGTTGGCCACGATACTGGCGGTCGCCGTCGTGGCGCTCGAGCTCTGGGCGATCAGCTACATCCGCTACAAGTACATGGACACGCCGTTCCTCGCCGCAGCGTTTCAGGTCGTCGTGGGAGGAGTGCTCGTCTTCCTCACGGGCATTCTGATCGGGAGCGCCTGAGTAGTCCAACGATCCGACGACAGAAGTCTTCGCAATGCGCGACCTTCTTCGCGCGCTCGCGTGACAGTTCCTTCATCATCTTTTTTATCGTTCTCCTAATCGAGAGAGCTGAATCGCATGTTAGGATTCGACCGCTTGCTCGCGCAAGCCAACGCTCTCTTCCTGATCGGTCCAGACGATGATGCCCGTGGCGAAGTGGTCCGCGACGCAGCCCATGGCCTCTTGGCGACGGACACCATTCCCCCCAGTGGAAAGGTGAGGAGGAGCGATATGGCGAAAAGATGGGTGATGGTCATCGGCGTTGTGTTGGTTGGATCGTTGGGAATCATGGCGGATTCCACTCCGGTCGGCCCGAGCTTCCTGTTCTGTCACAACGGACGGTTGCTCTGCGCTGACGAGGAGAATGCAATCCGCGCGCACAACACCCACGTCACGAATGGGCAGCAGTGCGTACTGATCTCAGGTCCGCACGAGATCCCCTGTCCCGACAACAAGCCGGCGCAGTAGCCGCGGCCCAGTCGTCCCCCGCCGGCTATCCAGTCGGCGGGGGCATCTCACCAGACGTTTGCGACCAGATCGGCGGCGCGCCGCATGATCCCACCATCTGTTCGAACGCATCTGAAGCGAGCCTCGTTCATCGTACGAGCAGCGCCGGGAATGCTGGTGCTCGCGCTCGCGATCGGTATCCTGTCGACTCTCGTGTGGCATCAGTGGCGACTCGGCGCGGTGAGGGAGGAATATCAGCGCAGGTTCGCCGAGTTGTCGGTTGCGCGGATGCGGACCGAACCGCGGCCGGTCTTCACGCCGCTGTCAGCGCTTCGAGAACGTGAGCTGCGCGGGAAGGTCTTCAGGATTGCGGATCTGATCGAGGACGGATCCACGATTCGAGGGCGCACGTTCATCAATTGCGACATCTACGGGCCCGCCGTCCTCCTGCCGAATCCCGACACCGTCTCCATGCGTCGGAACTTCTTCCTAAGCGATGGCGGCATGGACGGCCTCTTTCTTAGGCTCGACCCGGCCCAGCGGATTGCGGACGGCGTCATCGGGCTCGAGGACTCCCGAATCGAGGGCTGCCGGCTCGTCCGCATTGGAATCGCGGGCAGCCCCGGGGCGTTGGAAGTGCTCCGGAAGGGGTTCGAACCGAGCCGGTGAGCGCCCGGGGGCCTGACTGGTGTGCGCTGTTCGGTTCCCCCTCGGGCGACGTTCTACTTTAAATGGGGAGCACGCGGGATACGTGTGACCCGGCGGGATCGGCATATCATCTGAAGCGACGGCAATCCGCTCCAGCCGTCCTTCGAATGGGTGAGTGGGTTCCCGGTCCGCCTCCGGACGTTGCCTCGACGCTCGACCTCCTGCAACGCGCTCGGGCAGGCGACCAAGACGCGCTGAACGCTCTTTTCGAGCGCTATCTCCCTGCCCTGCGGCGCTGGGCGAGAGGTCGGCTGCCGCGGTGGACACGTGACCTCCGCGACACCGACGACCTCGTGCAGGAGACGCTCGTCCAGACGCTCGGCCGTCTCGGGGCCTTCGAGCCGCGGCACGAGGGGGCGCTTCAGGCGTACCTGCGTCAGGCGGTCGTCAACCGCGTCCGGGACGAGGTGCGGCGGGTCGGCCGGCGTCCGGCGCCCGCTGCGCTGGACGATGATCTGATGGATCGGGGCGTGTCGCCGCTCGACGAAGCGATCGGCCGGGAAGCGGCGGAACGATATGAAGCGGCGCTGCAGCGGCTGCGCCCGGAGGAGCGAGAACTGATCGTGGCACGCGTAGAAATGGGAAACGGATACGAGCAGATAGCGGCGGCGCACGGGAAGCCGAGCGCCGACGCGGCGCGGATGGGCGTCGCGCGCGCGCTCGTGCGACTTGCGGAGGAGATGGACGTTGAACGCTGAAGAGCGGCTGGTCGATCTGGCCGCGTCGGTGGCCGACGGCAAATCCGTGGACTGGTCGACCGCCGAAACGGGCGTCGGCGATCGGGGCCGCCGGCTGATGGGACATCTCCGGCTGGTGTCCGACGTCGCGGAGCTGTATCGCAGCCTGCCGGAGTCGGCCGCCGAGGCCGCCGAGCCGGAGGCGCAGGATTACAGCGGGCCGAAGTGGGGCCGGCTCGTCATGCTCGACCGCGTGGGCGAGGGCACCTCGTCGGAGGTGTACCGGGCCTGGGATCCCGAGCTGCAGCGCGAGGTGGCGCTGAAGCTGCTGAAGGTGGACGGCTCGGACGCGGAAGCCGCGCGCTGGCGGCTGCTCGGCGAGGCGCGGCGGCTGGCTCGCGTCCGGCACCCGCACGTCGTGATCGTGTTCGGCGCCGATCGGCGCGACGATCGCGTCGGCCTGTGGATGGAGCTCGTCAAGGGGGACACGCTCGACGAGATCGTCCGCAGGAACGGACCGTTCGGCTCGCGCGAAGCGGCGCTCGTCGGCCTCGACTTATGCGGCGCGCTGGCCGCCGTGCACGCCGCCAGCCTGGCGCACCGCGACCTCAAAGCGCAGAACGTGATGCGTGAGACCGGCGGCCGGATCGTCCTCATGGACTTCGGCACGGGCGAAGAGCTGAAGCAGGCCGGAGGATCGCGGCTGGCCGGCACGCCCCTCTACCTCGCGCCCGAGATCTTCGCGCGCAAGCCGGCATCGATCGCGAGCGATCTGTACAGCCTGGGCGTCCTTCTCTTTTATCTGGTCACGGGCAAGTTTCCGATTGCAGCGTCGACGTTCGAGGAGCTCGCTCGAGCGCACCAGCAGCGCGAGGGTCGCCGATTGCGCGATCTCCGTCCGGATCTGCCCGAGGCGTTCGTGCGCGTCGTCGAGCGCGCCCTCACGTACGACCCCGCGTTGCGGTACGAGAGCGCGGGCGGAATGGAAGCGGCCCTCCGGCACGCGCTGGACAAGACACCGGTTGACGTCGCGTCACCGCCGGCGCGGCCTCGACGCGCCTGGCCGTGGATCGCGGCTGCGGCCGCGATCGTCGCGGCGGTCGGCGTGACGCTCAGCGTCGTGGGCCGTCCCGGGTCTGCGCCGCCGGCGGAAGTCGCCACGGTTCCGGCTACTCAAATAGCAGTCCTCCCGCTGGTCGACGTCTCAGGTGGCTCGGCCCCGGCGTATCTCGCCGACGCGCTCACCGATCAATTGATCTCCACGCTCGGACAGGTTCGCGCGTTGCGCGTGACGTCTCGCATGTCCGTCTTGCAGTTCAAGGACGGCACGACCCCGATCCGTGACATCGCGCAAAAGTTGAGCGTCGGCTCCGTGCTCGAAGGTTCGGTGAACGTCGGCCAGCCGGCGGCGTCGGGCGAGCGCACCGTGACCGTCAACGCGAGGCTGATCGAGGCGAGCACCGATACGCAGCTGTGGGCGGAGAGCTTCCAACGCCGGCTCGGTGAGGCGCTCGAGGCCGACATAGCTCGCGCGGTGGCGAAGACAGTTCGGGTTGTGCTCAGCCCGGCGGAAGTCGCCCGTCTCCAGCGCGGGCAGACGACGAACCAGGGGGCGGCGGAGGCGTACCATCGAGGGCGATATCATCTGAACCAGTTCGGCTCGGCAAACTTCCGCCGGGCCATTACTGCCTTCGAGCGCGCGACTCAGCTCGATTCCAACTACGCGCTGCCGCATGCGGGGCTTGCGCGTGCCTATGCGTTCCTCGGTTCCGCAGGAACGATCTCGCCGGGCGAGGCGCGGGCGTCAGCACTCGCCGCCGCGACGCGCGCGCTCGCGCTCGACGAGGATCTGGCTGAGGCTCACAGCGAGATGGGCGACATCAAGTTCTACTACGACTGGGATTGGAATGGAGCCGATGCTTCCTTCAGACGCGCGATCGAACTCAATCCAAGCCTGATCCGCGCCCGGACGCAGCTCGCGCGGATGCTCGCAGCGCGCGGCCGCGTTCAGGAGGCGATCGAAGAAGGGCGACGCGCCGAACAGATGGATCCGCTGTCGGCGGAGGCCGCGCAGACCGTCGGGATTCTGCTGGACTACGCTCGCGACTTCGATGGCGCCTCAAAACAACTCGATCGCTCCCTGCAGCTCGACGCGAATTACGCGCGCACGCATCTTGTCCTGAGCCGAGTGCACGAAGCGAGGCGCCAGTGGAAAGCCGCTCTGACTTCAGCGGAGCGGGCGTTGAGCCTGGCCGGAGGGGCCGAGCCTGTGTGGCAAGCTCACATCGCGCGCCTTCAGGCTCTGTCGGGAGATCGGGCCGGAGCCCGCCATCAGCTCCAACAGTTCGTCGCCCTGAATCGAACTGGAAAAGGCCACCTTCCGCCGCAGGCGCTCGCCTACATCCACGCGGCGCTCGGCGAGGACGATCAGGCCCTCAGTCTCCTGGAACGGGCAGTGGCCGAGCGCGACCCCGGAGTGCTGTTTCTGAGCGTCGACCCTCGTCTCGATCGATATCGGAAGCTCCCCCGCTTTGAAGCGCTCCTTCAGAAAATCGGCTCCTGAGCCCAGGAGGCTCCTTGACCCCGTCCCGCTGAGCATCCTACACTGCGTCGGCATTCGAGGCGTCCGATGCGGAGGCAAGAGGCATGGTGAAGAAGCGCGCGACGAGGAAACGCTCCACGCGTCCCAAGAGCAGGGTGCAACGACGACGGCCTAGCTCGAACGAAGTCGAGCTCAGTGACGTCCGGCGGGTCGTCACGAAGAAGATCAAGCACCTCCGCACGCTCGAGCAGACTCCGCGCGTTTCAGAAGCCATCGGCCGTATGGAGGAGGCGCTTTCGCAGGTCACGCAGATGTGCGGGGATCACATGATCTTCCCCATCCGTTAGCTGTGGCACACTCGCGGCTGGACACCCGCCGCTTCCGCCGGTCGTCACATCTCATCTGCTATTGGAAGGACGGCCGGCTTCTTTTTCATAACTACGCCACACGCCGCGTCGTCGCGTCGACGACACTTGTGTGTGACGTGTTGAGCTTTTTCGATGATTGGCGGCCTGTGGCCGAGCTCTTCGCGGCGGCGCCGGGCGCCGATCCCACGATGCTGCGCCGGCTCGTCAGGCGCCTCGAACGCGCGTCGCTGCTGCAACCTGCCGATCGCCGCTTCGATCCTGTCGAGAGCGCGATGAGCGCGCTGGACCTGTGGAATCCCGCGGCCGGCTTCTTCCACACGGCGACGAAGGATGTCCGCTTCATCAGCCGCCGTGAGGGCCACGCCAACGCGAAGCGTCGGGCGCGCCTCTCACCTGTGCCGGCGGCGGTCAAGCGATATCGTGGCGCGCCCAGGTTCGTGCTGCCTCCCCCGGCGGCCGACGACCCGATTGCCCAGGTCGCGCTCGCGCGGCGGACGTGGCGCCGATTTTCCGCGCGGCCTCTTCCGCTCGACGCGCTGTCGACGCTTCTGGGCGTTACAGCGGGCGTGCAGCACTGGGTGCACGCGCCCGTCTACGGCCAGGTGCCGCTCAAGACCTCGCCGTCCGGTGGAGCCAGACATCCGATCGAGGTCTATGTTCTGGTTCCGGGAGTTGACGGCGTGCCGCGCGGCCTGTATCACTACGCGGCCGACGTCCATCAACTCGAGCGCCTTCGGGGCGGAATACGTCCAGGACAGGTCGCAGGATACTTTCCGCGAAGCGGGTACTTCTCCGGCGCCTCCGCAGTGATTCTCTTTACGGCGGTCTTCGAGCGACAACTGTGGCGCTACCCCTATGCGCGAGCCTACCGCGCCGCGCTCATCGAGGCCGGCCACATGGCCCAGACGTTCTGCCTGGCCGCGACCTCGATGGGATTGGCCCCGTTCTGCCTCATGGGGCTGGCCGACTCGACAATCGAGCGAGACCTCGGGATTGACGGCATCACGGAGTCGGTCCTGTATGCGGCCGGCGTCGGCTGCCGGCCCCGCGGGGCCGAATGGGCGCCCCTTCCAGCCGGCACCCTGAAGGCCCGGGCAAACCCCCACCTCCGGCCCCGAAAAGCCTGAT
>CAWJYM010000010.1:0-67338 GCA_963847125.1 uncultured Acidobacteriota bacterium | reverse complement strand
GTGTGATCGCGCATGGCGTGCGCTAACGCGCAGTACGGAAGCCCGTCGTTTCGTCGACTACTAAGACTGGCAGGCTCGGGAACAAGCAGATGTCCGTGTGACGAACGGGCGCGGTGCTGCTTGCGCGGAATGGCGTGGATGTTGCCGTGGCCCGGTGCAGCGCCAAAGGAGGCGTCGTCATGTCACAAACGGGCGTTGGAAACGTCGTCGAGCAGCTCCTCACGGATGAGAACCTGCGCATCCGATTTGCGCTCGATCGGATCGAGACAGTCGCCGAGCTCTGTCTGCGAGGTTTTGATCTCAGCCGGGACGACGTCGACTTGTTTTGCCGGACGGATGCTCGTCTGTGGTTCCTGGGTGACATCGCGAGCGGCGAACGGCCGCAGTAAGGCCGCCCGGACGACGTGCGGTTCCCTTGGTAGCCGGCGAGCGCCGCAGTACTAACCCGTACCCCTCACACTCGCCCCCCTTGCCCCAGCCTCCGGCTATTTCTCCACGACGATCGCCTCGTTTGAAAACGCACGTACCGTGTGCCACCACGCACCGGCCCGCGACGGACGATGAGTGCTCATGCACCCGAGCGCGAGAACGAACCTGGTCGATCTGGGCCGCGTTCCTCGAAAAGTGGCTGCGGCACGCGACTGGGCGCTCGGCGCTGTGCGCAGGCATCACCTTTGCCCTTGCGTGCACCGACCGCAGCGCGGTGATGCGCCATCGGTCGCAGACACGCACGGAGAAGGTCGCTTGGAGGACGATATGCCCGCTGTTCGCTGTTCCGTTGTCAGACCTGTGTGCGGTGCCGCATTGCTCGCGGCCGCCACGATCGGCGGGCCGGAGAGCTGGACGGAACCCTCACACGCCTACTTCCGGCGCGACGGCTGGCTGGACGCTGGTCGGCTTCGAGCGTGTGCCGGGCGGCAATCTGCCAGGAAGCAAGGACGCCAGGCGCCGGACTAATTAGTTCCGAGGGGCTTTCGCCCCTCGGACTCCCCTACGCCGTCGCTCGCGGGGGCCCGATGCCCCGCTCCGCTCCGGCGGGCGCGCCTGTGGCGCGCCTAACTGAGGTAAGTGCGATGAGCGCTTTGACAAGAGGAGGCAACATGCCACGAAAGATTGCGTACTGGGGAGCCACAGGTCTAGTCGGGATCGTGACGCTGTTAGCCGCCTTCAGCTATCTGACCACCGCCCCCGAGGCGGTCGAGAACTTTCGGCACGTGGGATATCCCCAGCAGTTGCGTGTCCTGCTGGGGATCGGGAAGCTGGCGGGAGCCATCGTGCTGCTCCTGCCACGGCTGCCGACCTTGAAGGAATGGGCCTACGCAGGCTTTACCTTCATGTGGATCGCGGCAGTCGCGGCGCACTATCTGGCGGGCGACGGGGCCTTGTCCTTGCTGCCCGTCGCGTTACTCGGGTCGCTGGCGGTTTCGTACGTCACGCGCCCGGCGAATCGCGGCGGTTCCGCGAAGGCGATGCTGGCATAGCCGCACGAAGTGAGGCGCGGCCTCACCCCGAGAACAACCTGGGGAGCGTGCGAGCTGTTCTACATCTAGGTCGTCGTGCGTCGCACGTTCTCGGCCCGAGGGCCCTTCGGTCCCTGGCCGACGTCGAACTCGACGCCGTCCCCCTCGCGCAGATTCTCAAGGCCCTCGCCGTAGACTGCGCTCTGGTGGAAGAAGTATTCCTTCCCTCCGTCGTCCTTGATGAACCCGAACCCCTTGTCCACTCGCAACGTACGAATCGTTCCGAGGCTCTGCAGCGAACGAGGCGACTGCGCAAGGGAACCGATGAGCGGGCTGGCCGATTAGGGTTTGCCCTAACCCTTTGTATCCGTCGGCCCCAATAGCCTCCAGCAGGTTCGCGTGCGATAGTGCAGATGTGAGTCGCTACGCTCCGAGCGAGTTAGAGACGGTGTTCAGACCTCGTGTGTTCCCGCCTGACGCGCAGGTGGCCTGTCCACGTGACGTCTCCTCGAGCTCAACGGCACAGACTTGTGGGGGCTCAACGACGTGATGCAGCCCAGCGCGGCGCATTACACGTGCTCTGCTTGGCACGTAACTTCCAGTGAACCATCGATACGACCACAGATTGTTGTCAGAGGGGTGTCTTATGGATAAATCGACTCAGTCACCAGAGAACCGCCGACGATCGACGGCTACGCAGGATGGAACCGCTCATCTCAGTGCACCGGCGGTGCAGAGCCATGGGCCGACGGGCGAACACAGTGGGCCGTCCGGAGAGTCCGGCGATCGCTCAGGTGTGAAGCCGGCGACACACGCGGCGGGTGACAAGGGGAATGGTGCGGACACCGGGATTGTCGAGCGCGTGCGTCAGCGCGCGGGTGTTCAGCTGGCGACGCAGAAGGACAAGGCGACCGACGGCATCGGTACCATGGCGCGCGCCTTCAGAAGAACGACGCAGGAGCTCCGCGAGCAGCAGCACGACACGCTTGCCGGGTACATCGATGGGGCTGCGGATCAGCTCGAGCGGCTCTCATCCGGTCTGAAGAATAAAGATATGGGAGATTTGTTCCGCGACGCGCAGGAGATTGCACGTCGGCGACCTGTCGTGTTCGTCGGGTCCGCGTTTGCGATTGGATTGCTGGGCGCAAGGTTCTTTAAGAGCTCCGCGCCTCATCGCGGTCACCAGCCGGCGGCGTGGCAGCGGGTGGGCCGAGAAGCCGAAGCCCCCCACCTCGGGTATGGCCAGTCGCAGGCGAGGCGTGAGGATTCCGGCGCGGAGAAACGCTAATGCCGGCCCCGTCTGACAACCGTACTCTAGGGGAGCTCATGAGCGAGCTCTCTCGTGAAACCGGTACGCTCGTGCGCAAAGAGCTCGAGCTGGCGACGACGGAGATGACCGCCAAACTCCGCGAAGTGGCCGTTCAAGCTGCTCTGGCCTCAACGGGCGGCGCGTTGCTCCATGCGGGACTGCTGGTGGTCCTGGCGGCGCTCATCGCAGGGCTCGTCCAGATGGGCCTTCAGCCCTGGCTGGCTGCGCTCATCGTGGCTGCGGTCACGATGACCGTCGGATATGTGCTGATGAATCGGGGCGTGACCAGACTGCGACAGACTCGGTTCGCCCCACGGCAGACAATCGAAACACTCAAGGAGAATGCGCGATGGACGACCGGACAGGGCACCTAGACGTTCCCGGCGCGGCCGCCGATCCCGATGCCGACACCCGTGCGCGGCAGATCCGGGCCGAGATCGAGCGTACGCGGGAGGACTTGTCGGAAACCGTGGACGCGATTCAGGAGAAGCTCCGTCCAGGGAACCTCGTTGCCAGTGCAGCATCCGGCGCCGCCGACAAGGTCAAGGACCTCGCCTCGACGACGACGGAAACGGTGAAGAACATGGCATCCACGACGACAGAAAGGGTGAAGGACATGGCGTATAGCGCTGCCGGGACGACAGAAGAATGGTGGGAAGCCAATCGTAATCGCGGCTTCATCGGCAGAATTCGCAGCAACCCGCTGCCGGTGCTCCTGGCAGGCGTCGGCTTGACCTGGCTCGCCTTCAGCGATGGAGGATCGAATCGGCAGCGCGCGTACCGACGCGAACAGCCCTCGACTGATGAATCGCGGTCCCAATCCGATCGCACGGACGCGCCACGCCGCACCCTGGCCGATGCGCGTCAGACCCTCCGCTCAGGCCGATATCAACTCGAGTCGATGGTTCGAGACTATCCGCTCGCCGTCGGTGCGGCGGCACTGCTCATCGGCGCCTCGTTGGGAATGGCGGTGCCCGAAAGTGAACGTGAGAACGAGTGGATGGGCGAGGCGCGAGAGAGCGCAGTGCGACGCGCACAAGACGCGGCCTCTGGAGCGGTTGACCGTGTCAAAGACGCCGCCGCTGAGGTCGTGACCCGCGCCGCCATCGGCGATTGACCGATTCACGCTTGCTCATACCCGTCAAATGACGGAAGCGGACGGTCAGGTGCGACCCCGGCGTGGCGGTGGAATGCGCGACTCCCCGGCATCCAATTGCATGCAGCCAGTCCACGCTTCCCTGGCATCGGCGGACGTCGACGCGCGGGGCCGCGGCTATCCTCGACCACAACTGCGGCGTGCATCATGGG
This sequence comes from uncultured Acidobacteriota bacterium, assembly GCA_963847125.1. Classification (GTDB taxonomy): domain Bacteria; phylum Acidobacteriota; class Vicinamibacteria; order Vicinamibacterales; family 2-12-FULL-66-21; genus DATAEE01. The sequence continues at coordinate 63,261 of CAWJYM010000010.1, read as the reverse complement.
TCTCGCTCAACGGCCTCTGGGAGTTCGCCATGGATCGGGACGGCGCGTGGCGTCATCCTCGCGATGTGTCATGGAACGCACGGATTCAGGTGCCGTTCTCGCCAGAAACGGCGGCGAGCGGCATTGGCGATACGTCATTCCTGCGCGCGTGCTGGTATCGCACGCCGGTGGTTCTGCCAGCGATCGCGGAGGGCGACAGGATCCTCCTGCACTTCGGCGCGGTGGACTACGACGCGACGGTGTGGATCGACGGCCGATGCCTCGGCGGACACGAGGGCGGCTATACGCCGTTCACGTTCGACATCACCGGATGCTCCGACCGGTCCCCGCTCGAGCTCGTCGTTCGCGCCGGAGACGACCCGCAGGATCTGGCGAAGCCGCGCGGCAAGCAGGACTGGCAGGTTGCGCCCCATTCCATCTGGTATCCGCGGACAACCGGCATCTGGCAATCCGTCTGGATGGAGGTGGTCCCGCGTACCGCCATTCAGAATCTTCGATGGACGGCGAACATCGAGCGCTGGGAAGTGGGACTGGAGTGCTGGCTGTCGGGCCCGGGACGCGACGGGCTTCGACTGCACACGCGCCTGGCGGTTGGGGATCACCTCATTGCCGATGACACGTATTCGGTGGTCAACGGCGAGGTCCACCGCCGTATCGCGCTGTCGGACCCGGGGATCGACGACTACAGGAACGAGCTGCTGTGGTGTCCCGAGTCGCCGACGCTGATACATGTGTCGGTGGAACTCTGGGCCGATCGCGGCCAGCTCGTCGACACGGTGGCGAGCTACACAGCGCTCCGCTCGGTCGGGACTCAGCGCGATCGCTTTGTGCTTAACAACCGCGCCTACCGGCAGCGTCTGGTGCTCGATCAAGGGTATTGGCCCGAGAGCGGCATGACGGCACCAGACGATGAGGCCCTGCGCAGGGACGTTGAGCTCGCGAAGGCGATGGGCTTCAACGGAGTCCGGAAGCATCAGAAGCTCGAGGATCCCCGGTACCTCTATTGGGCCGATGTCCTGGGCCTGCTGGTCTGGGCGGAGATGCCGAGCGCCTACCGCTTCACACAGCAATCGATTCAACGCGTCACGCGCGAATGGACAGCCGCGATCGCGCGCGATGCCAGTCACCCGTGCGTCGTCGCGTGGGTGCCCGTGAACGAATCGTGGGGTGTGCCGAATCTTCCGGACAACCCCGCAGAGCGACACTACGTGCGCGCGCTCTATCACCTGACCCACACGCTCGATCCGACGCGGCCGGTAATTGGCAACGACGGATGGGAAAGCGTGGCGACCGACATCATCGGCATCCACGACTACGATCCGGATCCAGAGCGGCTGGCGCGCCGCTATCACGCGGACGAAGGGCTGCCGCGACTGTTCAGCCGCGAGCGCCCCGGCGGCCGGCTTCTGGTACTGGAAGGGGAGCGTCACTCAGAGCTGCCTATCGTTCTCTCGGAGTGCGGCGGTATCGCCCTCAGCACCCAGACGGGCGCCTGGGGCTATACGCGGGCCACCACTGCCGAGGAGTTGGGCGAGTTGTATCGGCGACTCATGTCGACGCTCGACTCCATCGGCCTGGTGAGTGGCTTCTGCTACACGCAGTTCGCCGACACCTATCAGGAAGCCAACGGCCTGCTCGATGCCTACCGGCGGCCGAAGATCCCTCTCGAGCAAATAGCGGTCGCGACGCGCGGTGTCCGGCGCGCGGGGGATGGCCGGGCTCCGCCGCTCGTTGCCGCCGTCGACGCTCCAACGCCGGGCCGGGGTGATGGCTCGATCGATTCGACTGATGTCGATGTGCTGAACGCCGAGCTCGTCGACATCAACGCTGCGAATCGCACGCGGCGTGGGTAGCGCGACGTGCCGGCGACGCGCTACCTGTGACCCGACGCCACATGAGATCGTGATTTGCGTTCCCGCCAGACGTTGTTCGCGCTCGCCAGATACTCCATCACCCCGCTCTCCAGCGTGGGCATGACCTTGCCACGCTCGGAGTCCAGCGCACTGAACGGAGGGCGCGAGGCGCGCAACCCGAGGTCCGTGACGGGCACGCGCCGCACCAGCGAGTCATCAAGATTCGCGAGGCGCGCGGCCAGCGCCGCGAAATCTGCCCATGAGACCTGACCCTCGTTGGCGAGATGCCAGATGCCCCGCTCGCCGTCGATGAGTAGATCGAGCACAGCATCAACCAGGTGTGGCACATAGGTCGGAGAGACGACGACGTTGTCCGCGGCGAGCAGTTCGCGGCCCGCCGAGATCTCGCGGAGCACATGAGTGAGGAAGCTGTGGTGATCGAGGGGACCAAAGAATGCCGCCGTGCGGACAATCAGGGCCCCGCTAGTGAGCGTCGCGATCCGCTCTTCGGCGGCACGCTTGCTCGCGCCGTAGGTGTTGATCGGGCGTGTCGAGTCACTTTCGACATAGGGCCTCTCCTCGAGGCCGTCGAACACGAGATCGGTCGAAAAGGTCACGTATCGTGCCTGACATGCCGCAGCTCCTGCTGCCAGGTGCAGCGCGCCGTCCGTGTTGACGCGCCAGCACCGGTCTCGGGCCACCTCTGCATCGTCCACGTGCACGTACCCCGCCGCATTGATCACAGCCCACGGTCGCCAGCGAGCCAGCGCTCGCCGAATCGCGTCCGGGCTCGTGATATCGAGCTGCGTGCGACCGACCGATACGGCGCGCAATCCGCGCACCTCGCAGGCGCGCGTCAGCGCGGAACCGAGCGTGCCGGTGCCCCCGACGATGAGAATCGGGTGGGCGGCGGCATCCTCTGCAAAATCCGCGACCGCAGATCTGGATACGGTCGCCCGGCGCGTCCTCTGCCACCACCCCGGCTGGCTCGCGAGCGGATCCGGCGGTGTGCCGCTGGCCAGCGCTTGTGCGAGGGTGCCTAAGGCAGTCCGCCGCGGCGGCGTACTTCTGACGTCGAACGTCCCGACCTCATAGACGTTGTCGTCCCGTCCGACGAGGCTGTTCCAGTCGAAGGATCCCAGGAGTGACCACATTGTCACCGCGCGTACGTCGACGCCCCGGCTTCGCGCGGCCGAGGCTGCCTGCCATGCCGAGACAAACCAGCGGAGCTGATCTTCTCTCGTGCAGCCGGCATGCACCTCGGTCAGCGCGATGGGCAGCGCATACCGGATCCACGCCTCCTCGAGAATCCGACCGTACGCTGGACCTTCGTAGTCGGACACGCGGACCGCCTCTACATCGGCATAGCAGTCGTGCCCGTTACCGCCGAGGCTCCACGCTGGGTACGCCTCGAGACGCTCGTCGAGATATCGATCGCTCGTCAGGTAATAGTTGAGACCGACGACGTCAGGCGCGCAGGGATGGTCGAGGAACCAGTGCAGCTCGGTCGAGGATGCGCCACACTGCACCAGCCAGTTCCACAGCGGATGATTCTCGGATACACGCCCCGCCAGCACATCGACCGTCAGCCACCGTCGGTGGTTTTCGAACGCCGCCTGCGCGACCAGTCGGGGACTGCTGTAGGTGCGACCGGCATCCTCCGTTTGTATCAGCCGGGCGCACGGGGTGATCTCCCGGATCCGCGCCATGCCGAGCACGGTCGCACGCAGCTCGTGCAGCAAGGCTCTGACGAACGAGCGGTCGTCGCGGTGATGCGGATACCAGTGTCCGTACAGCGCGCTGAACCGCGCCGTCGTGAGCGGCTCGTTGACGGGCGTATAGTCCTGAAGCCAGGGATATCGAGTGGCAACCGCCGCGGCGTACGCCGCAAAGGATTCTGGGAACGCGGGGTCGAGCAGATGCGTGCTCCGCGGGCCGCTGCCATGATGGAGTAGCGTGGCCACCGGCCGAATGCCAGCTACGCGCAGGAGCGCCAGCCGCTCGTCGGTCCACGTCCAGTCCGCGGTCGCGAGCCCTTCTGGCGCGACGCGCTCCCACAGGACGGGATACCGCATCGCGCGAAAGCCAATCGCTGCAAGGCGAGCGATGTCCTCCGGGCGATCGTGATGGCCCGACTTTCGGACTTGATCGAAATACCTCGCACCGACGCGATTGACCGTGCACTCGACGCCACCCCAGAGCTCGAGCGCTTCGTCCCTCGTCATGCCGACTGCGCGATCGGCTCCCGCGCGCGCTGCATCAATCGTTCGTAGAGCGCGAGCGCCTGCGCGACGACCTGGTCCATGTTGTAGTAGCGATACGTTGCTAGCCGGCCGCAGAAGTGCACATCGTCCGTGCGCTCGGCGAGGACCTGATACTGGCGATACATGGCGGCGTTTTCAGGCCGCGGTACCGGATAGTACGGATCCCCCTCCGATTTTGGATATTCGTAGACGACGCTCGTCTTGGGGTGTTCCTGACCGGTGAGGTACTTGAATTCCGTGCATCGCGTGTACGGATTCTCGTTCGGGTAATTCACCACAGGCGCATCCTGAAAGACCGGACGGTCAAAGGTTTCGAAGCGGAACTCGAGTGAGCGATACGGGAGCTTGCCACACCGATAATCGAAGAACTCGTCGATCGGGCCTGTGTAGATCATTTCTCCATGGGGAATGACCTGCTCGATCTCGTGATAGTCCGTGTTCAACATGACCTTGATGTTTGGATGCGAGAGCATGCGGTCGAACATCCTGGTAAAGCCGTGGACCGGCATGGCCTGGTACGTGTCGGCGAAGTACCGATCGTCGCGGTTGGTGCGTACGGGAACACGCGCGGTCACGGTCGCATCCAACTCCGACGGGTCCAGACCCCACTGCTTCCGCGTGTAGTTGCGAAAGAACTTGTTGTACAGGTCGCGACCTACCTTGCCCACGATCACATCTTCCGAAGTACGCGCCGGCGTGCGCGGCTCCGCCACCGACGCAAAGAACTGCTCGAGCTCGAACGAGGTGAGCTTGAGACCGTACAGATGGTTGACGGTGTCGAGATTGATAGGGATGGGCAGCAGTTGGCCGTCGACCCACGCTCGCACGCGGTGCTGGTACGGTCGCCACTCGGTGAACCGGCTCAGATAGTCGAACACATCGCGCGAGTTGGTGTGGAAAATATGCGGGCCGTAGGTGTGGATCAAAATGCCCGACGCGTCGTACTCGTCGTGCGCGTTTCCCCCCACGTGCCTCCGCTTGTCGACGATGAGGTACTTTGCGTCCCGCGTCAGCCGCCAGTCGTTCAGCCATGACCGCGCCGGCGAATCCGGCGCCGACGACCAGATAATCAAACATGTCTCCTCCTTATCAACTCCGGCGCGACGTCTCCCGTCGGCTGGCCCGTCGCCTCATTGACGGTACGCTGTAACGCGCGTCTGCGTCGCATGCCTTACGCGCACCGCGGCACGTACCCGTTCAGCGATCGCTGCCCACGTGGCGTCCCAGGACGTGCGGGCGAGGAAAGCATCGGCGTGCGGCAGCCAGTGTGTCGGTGGCTCGGAGAGGGCGGCTCTGATGGCGTCGACGAAGTCATCAGCCGTATCGGCGATTCTTGCGAGTCGTTCGTCACCGTAGGGCCGCACGACGTCGGGAATCGACGTCGACACGACCGGCTTGCCAGCGGCGAGATATTCTGGTGTCTTCGTTGGACTGATGAAGCGTGTGGCGTCGTTTCGAGCGAAGGGCAGCATGGCGACGTCCCAGCCTGCGATATAGCTCGGAAGATCGTCGTATGCCTTGGGTCCGAGATAGTGGATGTTCTTGAACGCCGGCAGGTCAGCGTGGCGGATCTTCGCAACGGGGCCGACCATGACGAACTGCCAGCCTGAACATCGCTCGGCAATGCCGGAGAGAAGATTGCGATCAAGCCGCTCGTCGAGGACGCCGAAGAACCCGATCCGTGGACGCGCGATGTCGTGTTGATCTGATGGATCGGGCAGCGGCTCTCGCGCGCGGGCGAAATGAGGCACGTCGACGCTGCTTGGGCACTCGTGGACATTGATGTGGAGTGAGCGTTTGGCCTCGTAGAGGCTCCGGCCGCCGGTCAATACCAAGTCGGCCCGCTTCAGCAGCGCGCGCTCCTTGTCCCGGAGCCCCGGTGGCGCGCCAGCGAAGGCGCTGAGCTCGTCCATGCAGTCGTACACGGTCGCGGCCGGCCGCAAGTGCGCGGTGAAGTCGAGCGCCATCGGCGTGTAGTACCACGCGACGAAGTCGGTGATCTGGTGGGCCGACAGAAGGAAGTTCAGCAGTGTCTGCAGGGGCACGGCGCCCTCGTCACGCGGGAGGTGAGGGATCGCGATCGTGACACCAGATGAGTCGCGCCGGGTTTCCATGAACGGGCGCGCCGCATCGTACTGCGGCTCCTCAACAAACAACACGCGCCTGGATTGCGCGGCACGGCTCAGCAGGTGTTGCGGACGCTGGTAGACGAAATCCCATCGTAAGTGACTGAAACAGACCAGGTCGAGTTCCGGCACTCCTGTGTGTCTACGACTTGACCCGATGGCTTGCTTCAGGTGTCTATCCGTCGTGTTCTTGTGCAACATGATTTCTACCCACAGCACAATGCCACGCGGAAGCGTCTGTGAACTATTGGGAATGCCGGAGTCAGGGCCTAGGGAAAGCCCCAATGGCGCGGGTCGGTGTCGACGAGTTCCTTCACGCCAAGTCGCCGCGATTCCGGCGATCCCTTTTGCACCAGGCAGGTTGTGAGGAGAACGAACACCGCCATCTGTAGGAATTCGCTCTCCCAGTTTTCAAGAGGCGTGATGGACCGCTGCCCCCTTTTGAGAGGATGGTCGGCAAGAGCAGCTGGATCAACACCACGGCGCACTAATGCTTTTCGCCCGCTAACGCCGCGAGCCCGACTTGGCTTTGGACGCCGCCGCGTTCTTCGCGCCTGCGCGGACGCCTACCGGCTCTTCTTCCTCATCTTCAGACGAGCCGGCGTTGGCAGCACTTTGGTTAATGCCGCCTTCGGCCAGTGCCGAGAGCTTCTCGTCTGCCGCCTCCTCTTCATCGAGCGTCTCCTGCAGCAGGTCCGCCGTCTCGGTGAGTCCCAGCACGCGTGCCCAGGCGACCAATGTGCCGTAGGCGGCCATCTCGTAGTGCTCGGCGCGCTGTCCCGCGGCGATCAGGCAAGCGTCCAGCGTGGCCTCATCGAAGTCTTCTTCCATGATCGACTGGCCCTCTTCGATGATGCCCGCGATCCCGTCACAGTGTTTCCCACGTACCTTCTCGTCAAGAGTCTCGAACACCTGTTCGAGGCGCTCAATCTGGCCCCGCGTCTCTTCGAGGTGCGCCTCGAACGCCTCGCGCAGTTGCGGTGAGGTGGCGGCCTTCGCCAGTTTCGGCAGCGCCTTCGTGAGTTGCCGTTCTGCGTCGTAGGTGTCGCGCAGTTCGTCGATGAAAGCCTCGTGGAGCGTACCGGTGTCAGCCATGTCAGCCATGTCGAATCTCCTCGATGTGGGGAGGGTTGAAGAACCGCTTAGTTTTTGCCGAACAGCCGCCCGGCAATCTCGGCGAGCATTCCCGTGTCCACGCCGTCAGGCCCGATTGGAGACGTCAGTTGCGGCTCGCTCGGGTGCAGGGGCACCAGCGCGCCTTTGGGCGGTCCGTCGACCACGCGCAGTTGGGATCCGTCCTCTGGATGCGGTCCCTTCCAAATCGCCCCCATCTCGCGGTAGTCATCGGGGCTCATCCGGTACATCACCCGATGAAGACCCTTCTCTTCGTGTTTCAGCGCTTCCGGGAATCGCTTATTGCTGATGTCAGGAATCGGCAATAGCTTTCCGACGTCGACACCCGACAGGGCCTCGAGCGCCTTGGCGTAGGCGACGATGTGCGTGCCGCCCCGGACGAGGAGGTAGCCGACCATTTCACGGGCGACCGGATCGTCGACCATTTCATACACGCGAATCTTGTTCGCCCGAGCGCCGCACTCGAGGAAGAAGTTGTGTAGGAGGTCCAGCTTCAGGTTCCCGCTCGAGAACACGTACGAGCCGTTCCAAGGATTCCCCATGGAGTCGACCGGCAGGGCGGACTGACCGCTCGCGATGAAGTGGTAGTGATTCCGCATACCCGTGGCGTCCCCGAGCGGCGCCTCTGTCGGATCGCTTCCACGCATCGTCGAGCCGCTGAGCAGCATATTGATCGTGTGGCTCACGAGCTCGATGTGCCCATATTCCTCGGCCGCAATGTTCGCGATGAGATCGTAGAAGGGCTTCATGCGATCGCGCCCGCGGAAGTTGAACGACTGGAACGTATAGTTCATCAGCGTCGACATCTCGCCGAATTTTCCGCCGAGCAGCTCCTGTACAGCGGACGCGGAGTTCGGTGATGGATGTGCCGGCATCGGTAGCTCGATCGCAAGACGGTCAATTCGTAGAATCATTCGCTCTCCCCTTATTGCAACGTCACCCCGAAGGATGTCACGCGGTCATCGGCGCCGGCTATTGGGAATGCCGGTAGCAACGTCTTAGGGCAAGCCCTAACGTGAACCCGCTCAGTGCAGTGGTAGGACCAGTCGAGGTGCGGTGGAGAGCTCACACAGACGCGTAGGGCTGCTGACGCGATGAGAAAGCCAATCCTGACTCACGCGAGCCGAGGTCGGCGTCGAGTGAAGATCGCCGGGGCGCTGCTCGGGATGCCGCAGCAGACCATAGGGCCAGCCCTAATAGAACTGAGGCCCGCTGTGTGACTACAATCGACGTCATCAGGCGTCGTGCAACCAACCTTGATGCAGCGCGTATTGGAGCAGCTCGATCCTCCCGCGCAGGCTGAGCTTCCGCATCGCGTTGGCCTTGTGGACCTCAACCGTTTTCGTGCTGACCTCGAGCTTGCTGGCGATTTCTTTGTTGCTGTACCCCTGGGACACCAGTCGCAGCACTTCGGCTTCGCGATCGGTCAGAATCGCCCCACCGCGTCGCGCACGTCGTTGATCTTGTGCGGCAAACGGTGCGGCGAGGTGGTGGGTTAATGCAGGGTCGATGTATTGCTGCCCGCTCGCGACGGCTCGAATCGCACGAAACAGCTCCGCGTGCGGGCTTTGTTTCAGGACATAGCCTGACGCGCCGGCACGCAAGAGTTCCTGCAGAAAGGTCTGGTCGGCATGACGGGTCAGGCTCACAACCGCGACGCTCGGGTAAAGGTCCTTCAAACGGCGCGTGGCGACGACGCCGCTGACACCTGGCATCGACACGTCCATGACGACGACATCGAGCTGCTGGACTGTGGCTCGTTCTATCGCTTGAGTTCCGTTGCTGGCCTCACCGATCACCTGGAAGTCCGGTTCGCGCTCAATGAGGAGCTTCAAGCCCTGCCGCACGGTCTCATGATCTTCCACAAGGAGTATCCTGAGTCGTTTCGTCACCGGGAGCGTCATCAGCCCAGTGTGGTATGCCCGCGCGCAGTCGTCAACTGCTGTCGGCGTGGGCCGGGTCGACTCAATGCGTGAAGAGCAGCTGCAGACCGATACCGTTGGTGTGCCAGCGGGCATGTTACCGCTCGCCATCGACAGCTTCGCTGAGCACGCGTTTGTGGCATTGGACGCGGACGGGATCGTCACGTCGTGGAGCGTGGGTGCAGAGCGCATCTTCGGGTACGCCCGCGACGCGGCCATCGGCGTACACGTGTCGACGCTCTTCACGCCGCATGAGCGAGGGTTCGGCATTCGAACAGCGGATCTGCAGTACGTCGAACGCCAAGGTTCGGTCTCCACGCAGCGATGGCTGGCCGGCGCAGACGGAAGTCGGCGGTGCGTCAACGCCACCGTCGTGGCGGTCCGTCACCATGGACGCTGCGTTGGCTACGCGGCCCTTGCGCATGAAGTGCCGTCGGCCACACCCGAGGACGGGCGTAGCAATACCCTGAGCGACTCCCTCGCGGCTCGGGTCGAGGACACAAGCCGGCGATTGTTGGAGTCGAACGCCCTCCTCGCTACCGAAATCGCGGACCGGACACAGGCAGAAGCAGGGCGGATCCGTCTACTCCGTCGTCTCGTGGTCGTGCAGGAAGAGGAGCGTCGACGCCTCGCCCGAGACCTGCACGACGATTTGGGACAACGACTGACGGCGCTCCGGCTCACCCTCGAGGCAGTCGACGCGAATGCGCGCGACGGCCGCGACGTGGTCGAGGCGCTCGCCCAGGCGCTCGGCATGCTGGCGCGTATCGACGGGAGTGTCGATTTCCTGGCGTGGGAGCTGAGACCGGCGGCGCTGGATGAACTCGGCCTTGCCAAGGTCATGGACACGTACGTCCGGGAGTGGTCGCGGCACACCGGCATCCGGGCCACGTTTCATGCGGGAACCCATGGCACCGTGCGCTTCGCGCCCGAACTGGAAGCGAGTGTGTATCGCATCGGCCAGGAAGCGTTGAACAACGTCGCCAAGCACGCCCAGGCCCAATCGGTGAATGTCCTGCTGGAGCAGCGCGGCGAGACCCTCGTGCTCGTGGTCGAAGACGACGGGGTCGGATTACCCTCGAGCGGTTCGGGCGCGACGATGATGGGGCTGCAGAGCATGCTCGAGCGCGCCGGCGCGGTGGGCGGCACCGTCGAGATCGAGCCGACGCCGGACGGCGGAACCACCGTGCTCACACGGATTCCCCTTTCTGCCCAGTGCCCCGTCGAACACCCAGGGGACATCGCCCCTCCGCCTGGCACGCCTCCGACCGCAGTCGCAAAGCCGCTGTCTTCCACGGGAGCCGATGACGTGAACGGCGTGGTGCTGACCTCCATCCGTGCGCGGCTGCAAGAGCTGCAGCACGCCGTCGTCGCCCGCGACGAATTCATCGCCACCGTGGCGCACGAGCTTCGCAACCCGATCGCCCCGCTCATGTTCCAGTTGAGGCTGGCGATGGAGAAGTCCGAGCAGATGGCGTCATCGAGCGAGACGGTGCCGGTGGAGTGGGTTCAGGGACAGCTGCGCCGAGTGGAGCAGCGGCTGCATCGACTCCTGGAAACCCTGGACCGGCTGCTTGACGTGTCGCGCCTATCGACCGGACGGATCGATCTCCAGCCGGAGGCCATGGATCTGACGCTGACGGCTCGCGATGTCGTCGCCACATTTGAAGCGGAACTGGCAATCGCCCGGTGTCAGCTCACGTTCTCCAATCGAGGGAATGCGACGGGTTCGTGGGATCGGCTGCGCGTGGAGCAGATCTGCCGGAACCTGCTGTCCAATGCCATTCGATTCGGGGCTGGCCGACCGATTGAGGTGGAGGTGGATGCGGATGACCAGGTGGCACGACTGCGCGTGCAGGACCATGGCGTCGGCATCGCGCGCGATCAGCAGGCGCGGATCTTCGAACGGTTCGAGCGGGGCGTCGAGCAGCGTAGTGGAGGATTCGGCATCGGCCTCTGGGTCGTGAAGAACATCTGCGTCGCCATGGGCGGGACCATCTCCGTATCCAGCGAGCTCGGAGAAGGCGCCTGTTTCACGGCGGTGCTCCCGCGGCGCAGACAGCGTGAATCCGTCAACGGCAGAGTGGAGGGGACGTAGGTGGTTGAGCAGCGAGCACCGTCGGCGCGTCGGCCAACGGGGATTACGGGACTGGACCGGATCCTCGAAGGCGGGCTCTTAACGTCGGGAGTGTACATCGTGCAGGGACCGCCTGGCGGGGGCAAGACGATCTTGGCCAACCAGGCGTGCTTCCACCATGCATCAACCGGCGGGCGCGCGATCTACGTGACACTGCTGGCCGAATCGCATTCCCGCATGTTCGGGCATTTGCGACGGATGGCATTCTTCAACGAAGCGGCGATTCCCGATTACGTCTACTACATCGGCGGGTACAGCACGCTCGCATCGAAAGGGCTCGAAGGGTTGGTCGCCTTGATTCGCGGTGCCATTCAGAAGCACAAGGCCACGCTGCTCATCATCGATGGCCTGATCTCCGCGCAGGAATCGTCGCCCACCGATCAGGACTTTAAAAAGTTCCTGGTCGAGATTCAAACCTTGGCGGATCTCACCGAATGCACCGTGATGCTCCTCACCAACGCGGAGCGCGCGAACGGATTCTTTCCCGAGCACACGATGGTGGACGGCGTCCTGCACCTGACGGACGAACTGTCCGAATTGCGCCCCCTCCGGTACATCCGCGTCCTGAAACTCCGCGGCAGTGCGCCGCTGCGCGGGCTGCATTCCGTTCGAATTACGGACAACGGCCTCGAGGTCCGTCCACGAATCGAGACGTTGTTTCTACACGCCGCCGTCGGCGACGCGTCCGCTGCAAGCGGCTCGAAGATCTCCTTCGGTGTCGCAGAGCTCGACGCTATGCTTCGCGGCGGCGTCCGGCAAGGCTCCGTTACGATGCTGCTAGGGTCGTCCGGCAGTGGCAAGACACTGCTCGGGATGCAGTTCCTGTCGGAGGGGATCAAGCGAGGCGAGCGATCCCTGTACTTTGGCTTCTATGAGCGGCCCGAGGCGATTCTGGCGAAATGCCAGCGCGTGGGTATTAGCGGGCTGAGACAAGGCGTCGAAGACGGTCTCGCGCAGATCCTGTGGCACCGGCCGGTCGAGGGCGTGATCGACGAGCTCGGGGAGAGCTTGATTCAGACGGTTCGGAAGCTCCGCCCGCATCGATTGTTTCTCGACGGGATGGAGGGTTTCGAACGCGCCGCCGACTTTCCCGAGCGGCTCTCGCACGTCTACAGCGCGATTGCTCAGGAGCTCGAAACCCTGGGGGTCACCACCCTCTACACGACCGAGATGCGAGAGCTGTTTTCGCGAAGCATCCAGGTACCCGTCCATGGGCTGTCCGCGGCCACGCAGAACATCTTTCTGATGCGGCACATCGAGCACCGGGCGGCCATGTTGCGCGTCATGGTGATCCTGAAAGTGCGGGACGACGACTACGACGCGAGGATGCGCGAGATCCAGATTACGGATGACGGTATTCGCCTCTTGGATACCTTTGCCGCCGAATTACAGGTGGCGTCTGGAGGAGGTGTGTCAAACGACATGCGCCTCATGGGCGGCGGGGAGTAGCAGCGCCGTGTCCACTGAAGGCTCGATCCTAATCGTTGACGACGAATTCGGCTTGGCCGAGATGTTGCGCGACATGTTGCGCGACTACAACTACGAGGTGAGCGTCGCGATCAACGGCCGGCTCGCCCTCGACATCCTGAAAGAACGCCCGATCGGTCTCGTCATCACGGACATGATGATGCCGGTCATGGATGGGGCCGAGCTCGCGTCGGCGATCCGAGAGAGCGAGACGTATCGCCATATTCCGATCGTCATGATGACATCGCTCCCCTCGGCCATGCCGCATCACACAGCGCTCTTTCACACAGTGCTCAGAAAGCCGTTTACGCCGGAATTGTTGCTCCGCACCGTGCGGGCCTGCTTTGCGGCGCATCCCCATGGCAATGGCGACCAGCCGCCCGTCGATCGAAGTCCCGGATGATGAAGACGTACAGCGACATCCGCCGGCAGGCTGAATCACGTGTGGCGGACGCGCTCGAGCCAACGACCACTACCCAGTCTCCTCAGTCAACCGCGCCGATCTCACGCCCACGTGAAGAGGGTTATGTCACAGTCCACGTCACAATCGGCGCGCGGACGCGGGCGCGCGATTGAATAGGCAGGCACCCGGCCTGGCCACGCCCTGCGAGCTGTTCTCCAGCTAGGTCGTCGTGCGTCGCACGTTCTCGGCCCTGGGGCCCTTCGGTCCCTGGCCGACGTCGAACTCGACGCCGTCACCCTCACGCAGATTCTCGAGGCCCTCGCCGTAGACTGCGCTCTGGTGGAAGAAGTATTCCTTCCCTGCGTCGTCCTTGATGAACCCGAACCCCTTGTCCACTCGCAACGTACGAATCGTTCCCGTCATTGCCGCCTCCCACCCGTCAACATCCTGTCCATTCGTGATCCCCACATCCCCACGTTCGTATTGCCTGAGCGCACGGTTACGTCCGCCGCCTACAAGAGTGCCGTCATCCGCCAGTCCGGCGCGTCCCGCAGGGCCTGGTATTCCGCTTCTGAAATGGAACGCTTGGAATACCGGCACGCGGTGACGAACATGTTCTTTTCGTCATGCCAGTCGCTCCTGACCACCTCGCACTGAAACGACCCGCCCGAGCCGACCACCATGGTCAGCACGTCGCCCGGCTTCGGGACTTTGTCGAGTTCGACGTGCTTGATGAACCTGACGTCGCTGTTGGTGATCGTTTCCGGGCCTTCCTTCCCCTCGCGCCCGCGGACGCGCAGGGAAGGAATTCTGAGGCTGATCTCGAGCGTGTGCGTCATATTCTACCGAAAACTGCCTGGGTAGGCGGCGACGAGGTCAGGCCACCCTGATATGCCCGGCGCGCGGCCCCTTCGGCCCCTTTCGATGAGGGCTGGAGACGAGGATTCGATATGAACCGAATCAGCGGCAGGACTCAAGAAAGCAGAGTGCCTCCATTTTACCATGCCGCGGGTTCAGTCGTCGGGGACGCCATGCAGAAGTGAGTGCGCTGGCGACACGTCACTGTTGGCCGAGAGCTCGCTTGATCTCGGCCAGGAGATGCGCCGGCGCGACCGGTTTCAGCAGCAGCGCAACCATCCCCGCCGTGCGCGCCGCCTGCCCCGCTTTCACCGACCAATGACCGGTCAGGCCGATCACGGAGACGTTCGCGGTCGGCGGGTTGCCTTTCAACGCGCGGGTGAGCCCGATGCCGTCGAGATCGGGGAGAGCGATATCTGTCAGTACCAGGTCTGGTGCTTCCTGTGCGGCGTGCTTCAAGGCCAGCGATCCGCTTTCAAGCGCAACGACGCGGAATCCCTGATCGGACAGGAACTCGGCATAGCCGGACCGTGCCGCCTCATCGTCCTCCACCAGCAGAATGAGCCTGGAGATCGGTTCGCTGGCGGCGGACGTCTGTGCTGCGCGTTCAGTGCGGGTGACCTTCGGAGGTTTCCGTGGACGCCGCTGACGCGCCGGCTTGGCACGCTTCGTGGGTTTTCTGACACGGCGACGAGCGCGCTTGGGCCGCATAGACCTCCGTTGAGCCGCGACAGTTTGCGTGCCGCCTGCCTCGCCGTCAAGCAGGAATGGTGTCCCGAATCCTCCTTCGCAGGCCCGCCTCCGCGCGAAGCGCTACGGCGAGGCTCGCCGAAGCGCGCCCTGTCGCTGCGGCGCGCGCTTGTTCCGGAGATCGACTCCGGTCGCGTGGCCGCTGGGGCAGCATAAACCTGCAGGACGCACGCGAGGCGCCCCCCCCCAAATCTTCTACGGCTAAATTTTCACCGCTCTGCTAATTTTACAGCACGTTTGCCATCGGCTTCCGTCTAACGAACTGTGCGACGGCCTCGAGCCCTTACCCTGTCCTGAATGAGGCGCAGATGCTTCGCGATCTCCAATTCGCCCTTCGTCTCTGGCGTAAGACTCCCAGTGTGTTCCTGCTCGCGCTGGTGGCGCTGGGACTTGGCATCGGCGCGACCACCGCGGTCTTCAGCGTCGTTCGAGCGGTGCTGTTGAAGCCGCTGCCCTACCCCGCGCCCGACGAGCTCGTGATGGTGTGGGAGGCGAACATTCCGCGCAGCCGCGATCGGAACGTCGTCTCGCCCGGGAACTTCATTCACTGGCGCGAGCGCCAGCGATCCTTCACCGATCTGGGCCTCTACTCGTTCGTGGTGCAAACGAACCTGACCGGTCTCGGCGAGGCGCGGGAGATCACGCTGCAGGGCGTGAGCCCCGGCACGTTCACGTTGCTTGGCGTGCCGGCGCGGCTCGGGCGCACGTTCATCGCCAGCGAGGAACGACCCGACGCGACCGTCGTCGTCGTGAGCGACGGCTTCTGGCGGACGGCGCTGCAGGGTGACTCTCTGGCGATCGGCCGCATGATCAACGTCGGCGGGCGCGACCTCACGGTGGTTGGCGTGATGCCGCCGGATTTCGCGATTCGGGACGCGCAGGTCGATGTCTGGACGGTGATTGGTCTGCCCCCCGACGCGCGCACGCCGCGCGGCCGTGGGACGCACGCAATCGGCCGGCTCACACCCGGGGTCAGCGTCGCGCAGGCGCAGGCCGATATGACCGCGATTGCTGCCGCGCTGACGCGCGAGTATCCCGCCTTCAACGCCGGCTGGACGGTGCATGTCGTGCCGCTCCAGGAAGACATGGTGGGCCGCACCCGCACGCCGTTGCTCGTGCTGTTCGGGGCCATCACACTGGTGCTGCTGATTGCCTGCGCCAACGTCGCCAATCTCCTGCTGGCGCAGGCGAGCGGCCGGCAGCGGGAGCTGGCAGTACGCACGGCGCTCGGCGGCACTCGCGTGCGCCTCGTGCGGCAACTCCTCGTGGAGAGCACGACGCTGGCGCTCGCTGGCGGCCTGGCGGGCACGGCGCTCGCGTGGATAGGGATCCGCCTGCTGAGGGCGTTCCCACTCGAACGACTGCCGGTCCCGCGCCTCGCCGACGTGACGCTCGATGCGCCGGTTGCGTTCTTCGCGTTGGGCGTGGCCCTCCTCACCGGCGTGCTCTTCGGCGCGATGCCGGCGCTGACGGCGTCCGCAGTCAACCTGCACGACACGCTGAAGGAAGGCACGCGCGGCGCCGGCGTGCGCCGCGGAGCCCGCACGCGCGCGCTGCTGGTGACGGCCGAGATCGCCCTCTCGGTCGTGCTCCTCACCGGCGCCGGCCTGCTGATTCGCAGCTTCATCCGCGTGATGCAGACGCCGCTGGGGTTCGACACCACGCATCTGCTGACGGCGCAGGTGAATCTGCCGGCGGGCGCCTATCGCGAAGATCACCAGCGCGTCGCCTTCTTCGAAGGCCTGCTCGAGGACATCCGCACCCTGCCGGGCGTGACGACCGCCGGCGCGATCACGTTCCTTCCGCTCACCGGAACAGCCGCGGCCACCAGCTTCCGCGCCGTCGACAAACCCACGCCCGCTTCCGGCGACGCACCGGTCACCGACGTGCAGGTGATCGGCGGCGACTACGTCGCGGCGATGCGCATTCCGCTTCAGCGCGGACGCACGTTCAATAGTTTCGACGCCCGACCGGAGTCACGGACGCTCATCGTGAGCGAAGCGCTCGCCCGCACGATGTGGCCGGGCGAGGATCCGATCGGCAAACAGCTCAGCATCAACTGGGGTGAGTGGCTCGCGCCCGACACCGTCATCGGCGTCGTCGGCGACGCGCGCCACGAAGGGGCGCCAGGCAAAGTACGCCCGATGATCTACTGGCCGCATGCGCGGTTCGCGAACAGCCGCATGGTCGTGGTCGCGCGCACGCACGGCGATCCGGTGCAGGCGGCCGCCGCCCTGGCTGCGCGCGTGCGGACGCGCGATCGCAACCTGCCGCTGCCCAAGATCGAAACGATGGAGGAGGTGCTCGCGGCGTCGGTGCGCGAGCGGCGGCTGATCATGACGCTGCTCGGCGTCTTCGCGGTGCTGGCGCTGGTGCTCGCCGCCGTCGGCATCTACAGCGTGATGGCTTACACCGTCGGTCAACGCACCCACGAAATCGGCGTCCGCCTCGCCATTGGCGCGAGTCGCGGGGACGTCGTCCGTCTCGTGCTGCGGCAGACGGTCATGTTGACGGCCGCCGGCCTCGTGATCGGCGTGGCGGCAGCGGCAGGACTGACGCGCCTGATGCGCACGCTCCTCTTCGAGGTCGAACCCGGCGATCCGCTCACCGTCACCGCTGGAGCGTTCGTCCTGCTCGCGGTCTCACTCGCAGCCGGCCTGGTCCCCGGCCGCCGCGCGGCACGGGTCGATCCGATCGTGGCGTTGAGGTACGAGTGAACTCATGGGACAGGTACGAGTGACGAGTTACGAATGCCGAATGCGGCCGTGACGAGCCCCTGTGGGCGATTCACGGCGCGGAGGGGCGCCTGCACTCGCGTGCTGTATCGAGTGCGACCATCAACACCGTAAAGCAACTCGTCCCGGAAGAACGCACCATCGCCTGGGCGTAAGGATCTGCGCGCATATCACCGGCGGGTGGTGCGTCACGCATGCTCGAGATCAATGTCTTAAGCTGTGGAAGTTCGAACGCGCGATCGGCCCACTTCGTAAGTTGTTGATTCTACAAGCCAGAAATGGTGGCTCCTCAGGCTGGACTCGAACTTTTGGTGCCAAAGACGGACACCAATCCTCAATCAGCAATCCCCAATCGAAAATTTCAGCGAAGTAAGGAGTGGCTCCTCATCCGCCTTCGCCGAAGGCTTCGGCGGGATTTCGGTTAACAGCAGCGACCCTGATGGTCTACCGAGTGCGACCGACGAGGATGAAGATCCGAACGATCAGTGACTTGCGCACAAAATGTGATCGAGCATAGACGACCATCGATCGCAGTCGCTCGGCATCGTTCGAAGGAGTTGCGTCACAATCCATGTCACAGCTCAACCGAGGCCACCTGACGGGCTCGTTTCCTTGAGCGATTTCCGGCGCTTGCTCGCTGAGAGTGGCCGACCGGTTCGATTCAATCTTGTTGTTCGCCAACCTTTCTTCAGGGCAGTCTCGCACTCGCAGGTCAGATTCCCACCGGGAGGTCAATCCGACCCGCGAAGCAGCTCTTCAGCCAGAGATTTCATAAAGATGAATCGAAGGATGGACGGGACGCAGGGAGTCTATAAGATCGAATAAAGAAACAGCAACAGAAGCGTTTCTATCTCAAGCCGAACGGGTCCAATGATTTACGGTCTTCCATTGTTTCCGGCCATTTTCTTCTGTACGCCATCCTCTCCGGATTTCTCTCGCGCGGTGTCACTCAGAATGTCACTGGGTGCTAGCACTTTCAAGTTCTTGGCTTTGCTGGGTCACCGCACAGTCACATCTGCCGGCCCTGAGCCCTTTCTCAGCCCTGTCGAACGCGAGCGGCCTTGCCAGAATTAAAAGCGGCCCCAACGTCTTTTTAGGCGATCGTCCAGTGCCAGGAACAACCAGCGCGAGACTCACAATCAGCGCGGCTGCGAACGACGACGTATGGCTTTGGCGATTCCAACTCCCAATCCCCAAGCAGCCGTGGAGGCAACCGCTCCGAGCGCGATTGCGATGAGAGGCGCATTGTAGATCGTCGTGATGGAGGGGCCCAACAAACTAGGCACATGCCAGCTGATGTAAAACATGGGCGCGTAATAAGCGTGCAGAACTTGCTGCAGCACAGGGTGCTCCTTCGCCGTCATTCCCGCTACACGCAGAAAAAGGGGCCAGAAGGGCAAGGATAGCCAATATAACCAGATCACGACCAGCACTATCCATTTCACGCGCACAGGTCCGGCTCCGGCCGCTCGATGCGAGTCACCCTGGAAAGATGAGACATTTCGCGCATTTCTTTTGCACACACTCGTCGAGCTGATCCTTCCTGATTGGGTGATTCAGGCTCAAGTGGGACACGTCGCGCCGGCGATGATGAAGACCTACAGCCACATCCGCCGGCAGGCGCTGAATCAAGCAGCGGACGCGCTCGAGCCCACCACCACTGCGACCTCGGCTCCTCCGCCAACCGCGCCTTCTGTGACGCGGCCTCGCGCTCACGCTACGAGGGTTTGCGTCACAGTTCACGTCACAATCGGCGCGTGGACGCGGGCGAGTGCTTCGATTTGCTCGAAAAAATGACTCGTCAAGCTGGACTCGAACTTTTGGTGCCAAAGACGGACACCAATCCTCAATCAGCAATCCCCAATCGAAAATTTCAGCGAAGTAAGGAGTGGCTCCTCATCCGCCTTCGCTCCACGTGCATGCTCGAGGAGCTTCGGCGGGATTTCGGAGCCAACCTCGCAAGCGAGGTTGGCTCCTCAGGCTGGACTCGAACCAGCAACCCTCCGGTTAACAGCCGGATGCTCTGCCATTGAGCTACTGAGGAACACAGGCAGCGCGAAACGGGAAGATAAAGATGATAGCTGTTCCGGGTTCAGCCTTCAAGGTTCGTCGTGAAGCGCGACCTCGTAGTGTGTGACCCGATCGTCCCACGCCGAGAGGAGCGGTCGGACTTCCGGGTCTACGACGGCGTGCTCGACGTCGACGCCCGCGAAGGCGCGAATCGACTCCAGCGACGTCCACCAGGTGACGACAAGGATTTCAACCTCGCCGTCGTCGGCGTGCGTCAACAGCCTCGCACCCTTGTATCCGGCGAGATCCTGGAGAACGGGCAGCAGTTTGCCCTCGAGATAGGCGCGATACGACGAAAGGTCGGCGTTCGCCGTACGCGCTCTCCACACCCGCGCAATCATGGCCTAGCCTCCAGCCTGCAGCATGACCGTCACCTCTGTCTTCTGGGCATCCCGCAGCACGGTCAGCCGTACCGCCTCGCCTACCCCGTAGTCGTCGAGCCGTGCGAGCAGCCGAGGCACGCTGTCCACCGACTGCCCGTTCACCGCGACGATGATGTCGCCCGGCGTGACGCCGCCGTCGGGGCCGACTCGAACGCCCCGGAGCCCGGCGGCGGCCGCGGCCGACCCCGGCGTCGTCCTCAGCACGAGCACGCCCGTGACGCCGAGTTGCTGCGTGAGTTTCTGGTTCAGCGCGTCATCTACTTCGATCCCCAGCGCGGGACGGAGATACTTGCCCTTCCCTATGAGCTGTGGGACCACGCGCCCGATCGTGTCGACCGGCACGGCAAAGCCCACGCCGGAATACGCGCCGGACGGACTGACGATCGCGGTGTTCACGCCGATGAGCCGGCCGGCGCTGTCGAGTAATGCTCCCCCGGAGTTCCCCGGATTGATGGCGGCGTCGGTCTGGATCAGATGCTCGATCAGGCTCTTGCCGTCCGCCGCCGGCAGCGAGCGATCGAGGGCCGAGACGATGCCGGTCGTCAGCGTCCAGTCGAGACCGAACGGATTGCCGATCGCGAACACTTTCTGGCCGACCTTGAGATCGTGGCTCGTGCCCAGCGGCACCGCCTTCGGAGAATCGGCGACCTGAATCCGAAGCACGGCCAGGTCATGGGCGGGACTGACGCCGACGAGCGTAGCGTTGGCTTCGCGACCGTCGTTCAACCGCACGCCCGCCTCGGCCGCGCCCGCAACCACATGGAAATTCGTGATGACGTGGCCGCGCTCGTCCCAGAAAAAGCCCGAGCCCGTGCCTTGAGGAATGCTGAACACGTTGCGTGTCCACGGATCCATGACGCGCTGCCGGGTCGAGATGTAGACAACCGACCCTTTGGCCCGATCGAAGAGCTCGATCGTGGCTTTTTCATCGTCAGCCAGATCCCCGCGTTGGGTGACCGCGCGCAGGCTCACGCTCCCACCCGAGGTTCCGTCTCTGATCCACGGAACGACGCTCCACGCCAGCAGCGCGATGAAGATCGCGAGTGCCAGCCAGGACAACCGCGAGGCGACCGTTCGTGTCGTGGGGCGCATTCTGACCCCCATGCAAAAGGCCACGGAGGCAATCGAGGTCACGGAGAGAGACAAACACGGAGACACGGGGAACACGGAGAATCTAACCTAAGAATTTTCTCCGCGTCCTCCGTGTCTCCGTGTTGATCACTCTCCGTGATCTCCCTTGCCTCCGTGACCCAAAAGAGTTTACCGCGCCGACGCCTCCAGCTCGATCGTCATCGTCCCGCGGAGCGCGTTCGAGATCGGGCAGCGGCCTTCCGCCTCGCGCGCGACCTCCGCGAACTGCTCCTTCGGAATTCCTTCGAGGCCTTCGGCCACCGCCGTGAGCTTCGACGTCGTCAGCTTGATGCCGGCGTCGGTCTTGTCGGCCACGACGGTCGCGGTCACCTTCGTGCTCCGCGCCTTCCCGCCCTTGCGGCCGATGGTCCCGTTGAGCGCCATGGCATAGCACGCCGCATGCGCCGCCGCGACGAGCTCCTCGGGGCTGGTGACGCCGCCGGGATCGCCAATGCGCTTCGGAAACGACACCGGCAGAGTGAACGCGCCGGTGCCCGCTTTGACAGTTCCCTTCCCTTCCATCACGTTGCCTTCCCAGTTCACTTCCACGGTCCGTTCGAACGTCGCCATCGTGCCTCCGAAAAAGCAGCCCTAAAGGGCTGCGCTACGAGTACCAGGGTTATTTTCGTCCCTTCGCGGTGAACGCCAACTGGACGACCAGGCCGGCGGAGCCGAGGAGCAGCCATGCGAGCAGGAGCCAGCGGTTCGCGCCCGCGCCCGGGATCGGGTACACGATCATGATGTCCGTTCGCTCGGCCGCAGCGGCGGCGGCCGGGTGGCCGGTGAGCTCGAGGACGCCCACGAGCATCGTCGACGCGCCGGCGAACGACGTGCCGATGATGATGACGTACCGCTGCGCCGCCAGGGCGCCCAGCGCGCCGATGATCGCCGCGACGATGACGACGAGCGCGTGGGGGTCGCGGCCCATCTGCGTCCAGATCAGGTTGACGGCCAGCGCGCCGAGGCCGGCGCCGATGAGCGCGACGCCGACGAAGTACGCGCCGATCAGTATCAGCGCGCCGACAATCCCGCCGACGATCGCGGCGAGGGCCAGGTAGAGCGTCTGTTCCGCGCCGATCACGGCGGTCGCCGCGAGCGCCCCGAGGACGAAGCCGTAGATGCCAAGGACCGTGCGGAACAGGCGGTAGCCCGCGAAGGTCGCCAGCGCGCCGAAGGCGACGAAGAACGCCGCCATGGGAACGCGCAAGGCGATCGGAAACATATCCGCGCATTATATGATCGGGCGCCGCATGCCAGACGACCCTTCGACTCACTTCGCTCGCTCAGGGCAGCGAGTCGAAGGGCGGACCGTTCTCATCGGGTTGACGACCGCCGCGCTTGGCGCGGCGCTGCTCGTGTGGCTCGTCGCGCGCGTCGGCGTCGACGCCATCGCCGCGGGCGCGCGCCAGGTCGGATGGGGCTTCGCGGCGATCCTCGCGATCTCGGGGGTCCGGATCCTCGCGCGGGCGTTCGCGTGGACGCGCTGTCTGGATCCCGCGTACTCCCTGCCGCTCCGCGACGCCTTCGCCGCCGGCCTCTGCGCCGAGACCATCGGGAGCCTGACGCCGCTCGGCCCGCTCGCCGGCGAGCCGGCGCGCGCCGCGTTCGTCTCGCGCCGCGTGCCGCTCGGGCCGGCGCTCGCCGCCGTCGCGGCGGAGAACCTCTTCTACTCGCTCTCGGCCGCGGTGATGATCGCCGTCGGGATGACCGCGCTCGTCGCGGGCTTCACGCTGCCGGAGAACCTGCGGCGCGCGAGCGCGTTCTCGATCGGCGCGACGCTGGCGATCGCCGCGGCGATGGTGGCCGCGCTGTGGCTCGCGGCGCGGCGCGCCGCGGTCCTCGCGGTCGTCGCCGAGCGGATCGTGGGACCGGCGCGCGCGGAGCGGCTGCGCTCGCTCGAGCGGCGCGCGCACCACGCGCTCAACCTCGGGCCGGGCCGCCTGGCCGGCGTCGCGGCCGGCGAGGCGCTCTTTCACCTGGCGGGCGTCGCCGAGGTCCACGTGACGCTCTGGCTGGTCCTCGGCGGCGCGCCGTCGATCCTCACGTCGTTCGTGCTCGAAGCGGTCAACCGCGTCATCAACGTCATCTTCCGGTTCGTGCCGATCCGCCTCGGCGTGGACGAGGCGGGCACGGCGCTGGTCGCGCGGATCATCGGCCTCGGCGCCGCCGCGGGCGTCACGCTCGCGCTCGTCCGGAAGGCGCGCATGCTGGTCTGGAGCGGCGTCGGCGCGATCCTCATGCTTCGGCGGGGCATTCACAATGCTGATTGAGGAATGCTGATTGCTGAGTGAACGCAGTATGATCTAGACCCCTCGGGCTGAGCCGTTTGCATGGCAACCCACCCGCGTCTGCCCGGCGAGAGCGGCGCTCGCGCGACCCAGCGCCCGGCGGTCGAGTACGTCACGGCGCGCGCCCTTGCCGAGTCGGACACGCTCGCCGAGGCGACCCCGAAGGTCCTCCAGGCGATCTGCGAGGCGCTCGGCTGGGAACACGCCGCGCTCTGGAACGTCGACGCACAGGCGGACGTCCTGCGCTGCATACAGACGTGGCACCTCCCCTCGGTCACCTTTCCGGAGTTCGAGGCAACCAGCCGCAACACCGTCTTCGACCGAGGCGTCGGCCTTCCCGGCCGCGTCTGGTCGAGCGGCCAGCCAACCTGGATCCAGGACGTCGTCAAAGACACGAACTTTCCGCGGGCGCCGATGGCGGCGCGCGAAGGGCTGCATGCCGCCTTCGGATTCCCGATTCTGCTCGGCCCCCGCGTGCTCGGGGTGATGGAGTTCTTCAGCAGCGAGATCCGGCGTCCCGACGAGCCGCTGCTGCAGATGCTGACGACGGTCGGCAGCCAGCTCGGCCAGTTCATGGAGCGGAAGCGCGCGCAGGAGGAGCATGCGGCACGCCTGACCAGGCTCGTCGACGAGCTCGACGCCGCGCGGCGACGGGCCGAGGAGGCGATGGAGGCGCGCGGCCAGTTCCTCGCGAACATGAGCCACGAGATCCGGACGCCGCTCAACGCGATCATCGGGATGACCGAGCTCGCGCTGGGCGCCAGGCCGTCGGCCGAGGTGCGCGGCTATCTCCAGCCGGTCGCGCGATCCGCGGAAGCGCTGCTCGCGATCATCAACGACATCCTCGATTTCTCGAAGATCGAGGCACGGAGGATGGATCTCGACCGCACGCCGTTCGGCCTGAGGGAAACGGTGGAGGAAACGGTGCACGTGCTCGCGCAGCGCGCGCAGGCGAAGGGCCTCGAGCTCGCGTCCGACATCCGCCGCGATGTGCCGGACGCGCTCGTCGGCGACGCCGGACGGCTGCGGCAGGTCATCCTGAACCTCGTCGGCAACGCCATCAAGTTCACGGCCCGTGGAGAAGTCGTCCTGCGGATCGCCCCGGAGCTCGTCGACGCCGACCGCGCGCAGCTGCACTTCGCGGTCAGCGACACCGGCGTCGGGATTCCGGCGGAGATGCACGCCCGCATCTTCGAGGCGTTCAAACAAGCGGACAGCTCGATCACGCGCAAGCACGGCGGGACGGGTCTCGGCCTCGCCATCTCGTCGCGCCTGGTGGAGCTGATGGGCGGCCGCCTCTGGGTCGAGAGCCACGTCGGCCATGGAAGCACGTTCCATTTCACGCCGCGATTCGACCGCCAGGCGGCCGGGTCCGGCGAGCGATGGCTCACGCCTCCGATCAACCTGCGGGGGCTGCGGGTCCTCGTCGCGGACGACAAGGCCACGACCAGGCGGATCGTCGACGGCATGGTGACGAGCTGGTCGATGCGGCCGACATCGGTGTCGAGCGGGCCGGCCGCGATGGCCGCGCTCGAGCTCGCGCGGCGGATCGGATCGCCGTTTCCGATCGTGATCGCCGGCGCGCAGATGGCAGGGTTGAGCGGCCTCGCGCTGGGCCGCCGCCTCGCGCGCGACCGGCGGCTTGCCGGCACCCAGCTGATCGTCCTCACGTCGATGCGCGGGCTGCCCGCGGCGCTGCGCGCGCGCACGCCGGCGATCGCCGGCTACGTCACCACGCCGGTGAAGCACTCCGACCTGCTCGACGCGATCGTGATGCTCGTCAGCCGCCGCCAGGCGGGCAGCGGCCGGGAGGTCCGCCGGACGCCCCTGCCAGCGCGCCGGCGCGGACGCGCGTTGCGGATCCTGATTGCCGAGGACAACGCGGTCAACCGCACCCTCGTGACGAAGATCCTCGAGAAGCGCGGCCATACGATCGTCGCGGTCGAAAACGGCCAGCTCGCCGTCGAAGGATTCACGACGGGCACCGCGTCCCGGCGGCCCTACGACGTCGTGATCATGGATATCCAGATGCCGATCATGGATGGCCTGGAGGCGACGGCAGGGATCCGCGAGCGCGAAATCGGGCTGGGCGGCCGCGTGCCGATCGTCGCCCTGACCGCGCACGCGATGGCCGGCGACCGCGAGCGGTGTCTCGAAGCAGGCATGACGGCCTATCTCGTGAAGCCGCTGCAGCCGCAACAATTGATCGAGACCGTCGAGAGCCTCGCGCAGGCGTCGCCGACCCCCGAACACCGTAGTCCTGAGCGAGCGGAGCGAGTCGAGGGGCGACGTCCTGACCCTTCGACCCTTCGACAGGCTCAGGGTCGCCCCGAGCAGCGTCGAGGGGCGACAAGCTCAGGGTCACCCCGAGCAAGGTCGAGGGGTGACCGACCGAAGAGAGTCGACGGGGCGGTCGACGAGGCGGACGCGCTGAAGCTCGCTGGTGGGGATCGCGAGCTGATGGGCGAGCTGGCGCGGGTCTTCCTGGCCGAGCTGCCGGAGAAACTCTCCGACCTGCGGAAGGCCGCATCGGCCGGCGATGTCGAACAGATCCGCATCGCCGCGCATACGCTGAAGGGATCGGCGGCCGCCGTCGGCGGCCGGCCGGCGGCTGACGCGTCGAGCCGTGTCGAGCACCTCGGCCGCTCGGGGAACCTCGAGGCGGCGCGCGAGGCCCTCGGCGATCTCGAAGCCGCGCTCGAGCAGCTCGGTATGGCGCTGCGGTCCGCGCAGCGTGGTTCGCCAGCCAAAGAGAGCTTGCCCCGCCGAAGCGCGCTGAATGCGCGCGAAGGCGGGCCTGCCTCGCCGAAGCCCGCGGAAGCGGGCGAAGGCGGGCCTGCCTCGCCGAAGCCCGCGGAAGCGGGCGAAGGCGGGCAAACGCCGGTGAGCCGCATCCTGATCGTCGAAGACGATGGCGCCTCGCGGCGCCTGCTCGAGCACCTGCTCACGTCAGGTGGCTACAAGGTCGCCTCCGCGAGGGACGGCGAGGACGCGCTCAGACGGCTGGCGCGCGGCCGCTTCGATCTGATCCTCCTCGACGTCTGGATGCCGCGGATGAGCGGGCTCGAGCTCCTCGAGCGGCTGCGGAAACGAAAGCCGCGGCTGCGGGTCATCATGGTGACGGCGGACGATACGTCGACGACGCTGCTCCACTCCATGAAGCGCCACGCCACCGAGTTCGTCCGCAAGCCGATCGATCCCGAGGCGCTGCTCGATCTGGTCCGCGTCGTGCTGGAACGCCCGCCGCCGCCGCCGATCGACGTGATCTCGGCGCGGCAGGACTGGGTCGAGCTGCTGGTGCCGTGCACGCGCGCCGCGGCCGAGCGCGTGAACGACGTCGTCGCGCACCTCGACGCCGATCTCGATCCCGAGGTGCGCGAGTCGGTCGGCTTCGCGTTCCGCGAGCTCCTGATGAACGCGGTGGAATGGGGCGGCAAGCTCAACCCCCGGCGCAAGGTCCGGGTCTCGTACCTGCGCGCGGCCCGCATGGTGCTCTACCGCATCGCGGATCCGGGGTTGGGATTCGACGCGACGAAACTGGATCACGCGGCGATCGGCCACCCGGCGGATCCGACGGCCCACCTCGAGCGCCGCGAAGCGAAGAACATGCGCCCCGGCGGGTTCGGCCTGATGATGGCGCGCGAGAGCGTCGACGAGCTGATCTACAACGAGAAGCACAACGAGGTCGTGTTCGTGAAGTACCTGGATACGCCGCCTCGCCCCGCCGGCGTGCGTTGAACGTGTCGGCACTTTGGAGGCGGCGACCGACCGCGACGTTTCCCCGGCGACGATGGCGACAGTTGGCGGCGGCCTATCCTCACTATGGTCGGCTTCCGCCTGCGCTGAAGCCGACCTTCGATGAACACGTCCGACGATTCATCACCAGCCGGCCCATCACCGGCGTAGACATGAAAGCGGATGACGACCTGCGGCTGCTCGTGGCCGCTTCCGCTGCGACGTTGTCGGCCGGCTGGCCGGAATACGAGTGGCTGCAGGTCGCGGAAGTGCTGCTGTATCCCGATTCCTTCGATCGAGACTTCGTCGTCGGCCCGCGGGAGCTGGCCGGCCTCGCCGATCATTGGGGAACGGTCGTGATCTCTGCGCCCGCGCTGCGTCACAGCTTCGAGGACGGATCCGACGGCTTCCACGTCGGTCTGCACGAGCTCGCCCACCTTCTCCAGGAACCGGCCAGCCCCTCCGGCATCCCTCGCGGCGTGCGCACCGCGGAGGTGCGCCAATGGGATGAGATCTACAGACGGGAGCTGGAAGCCGTTCGGCTCGGCGAGTCCGTTCTCGATCCCTACGGCGGATCGGGCACGCGAGAGTTCTTTCCCGTCGCGGTCGAGACCTTCTTCGAGCGGCCGGGCCCGCTGCGCGAGAGACATGAAGCCCTCTACATGTTTCTGCAGGCGTACTTCGGCCAGGATCCGGCGGCGTGGGCCGGCCCTGCGGGTGCGTCCTCCCGCCATATACTTTTCGAAGGCGGGCACTGATGTCTCTCGCAACCGGCACGCGTCTCGGCCCGTACACCCTTGAAGCCTCGGTCGGCAGCGGCGGCATGGGTGAGGTCTATCGCGCCGTCGACACCCGGCTGGGACGAACCGTCGCGATCAAGGTCCTGCCGGCGCACCTCTCCAATTCACCCGAAGCCCTCGGCCGGTTCGAGCAGGAAACACGCGCGGTCGCTGCGCTCAACCATCCCAACATCCTCGCGCTGCACGACGTCGGGCGTGAGGGTGACGTCGCGTACGCCGTCTCGGAGCTGCTCGAAGGGGAACCGCTCCGCGCGCGTCTCGACCGCGGGCCGCTGACGCCGCGCCGGGCTCTCGTGTTCGCGATTCAGATCGCGCGCGGGCTCTCGGCCGCTCACGAGCGCGGCATCGTGCATCGCGACCTGAAACCGTCGAACATCTTCATCACGCGCGACGGACGGGCGAAAATCCTCGACTTCGGCCTCGCCATCCCCGATGCGTCGCACGCCGGCGCGTGGGACGAGCAGCAGACGCGGATCCAGACGAGGCCGGGAACCTTCGCGGGCACGCCCGGGTACATGTCGCCCGAGCAGATCGTCGGCGAGCCCGCGACCGTTCGCTCCGACATCTTCGCGTTCGGCATCCTCCTGTACGAGATGCTCACGGGCCTGCACCCGTTTCAGCGGGACTCGATGGTCGGGACGACCGGCGCGATCCTGCGCGACGACCCCCCGCCGCTCGGACGGGAGATCCCCGGGCTCGAGCGGCTGGCCATGCGGTGTCTCGAAAAGAACCCGACCGATCGGCCCGAGTCCATCCGCGACGTCGCCACGTACCTCGACGCGCTCGGCGGCGTGACCGATCAGGATGCGACCGCGGTCGGCGCCGGCGTGTCGAGCACGACCCTCTCGCGGCTCCGTACGCGGGTCGCGCTGATCTCGTGCGGTCTGCTGCTGCTGCTGTCGGCGGCGACGTGGGGGTACGTTCGCGCGATGGCGGATCGCGTCGTGACCGGCGCGATCGATGCCGATCTGACGCGCGCCGAACGGATCGTGTCGCGGGTGCAGCAGGAGCGGCTGACGCGCCTGCAGCTCACGGCGCGGCTGCTCGCCTCCTTTCCGACCCTGAAGGCGCTCTTCGAAACCGACGCCGCGACCGTCGGTGACTTCCTGCGCTCGTATCAGCAGGGCAACCCGGGGACGCCGATGCTCGTCGCGCTCGGGCCGGATGGCAGGCTGGTCGCGCGCGCGAACCAGGCCGGCTCATCGCAACCGGCCGCCGGAGAAGACTGGAACGCCGCGCTCGCGGCCAGCAAGGGCGAACCCTCGGTCGTCGCCGCGGGCGACACGCACTATCACGCCGCCAGCGCCGCGGCCGAGGCGGGCGGACAGATCTTCGGCTACGTCATCGCGGCGGCGCCGATCGATCGCGCTTTCGCGCAGGCGCTGAGCGACGCGACGCGCGACGACGTCATCCTGCTCTCCGGATCGCGGGTCGTCGGATCCACGCTGCGCGACGAGCTCCCGTGGCAATCGCTCGGAGACTGGCGCCGCCTCGTCGCGCGCCCCGGGGAGTCGGGCGAGGTCCGGGCCGGCCGCGAACGCTACGTGGCGCGGGAAGTGTCGCTCGTCGCGAGCCCGCCGCTCGCCGCCGTTCTCCTGACGTCACGCGACGAAGCGAGCGAGCCGTATCGCCGCATCCAGAACGGGGTCGTCCTCATCGGCGTCGCCGCCGCCCTCGCCGCCATCCTCGGCAGCTATTGGCTGACTCGTACGATCACGCGGGCGATCGCGCCGGATCGACCCAAGACCCACACCCCAACGCCTAAGCCCTAGGCAAGGGACTTGGGACTGGGGACTAGGGACTCGATCACTGCTGAATGCGGAATGCTGAATGCTGAGTGGCATTCCACAATCCACATTCCACACTCAGCAATGAGCTCCTGTCCCCGTCATCATTTCTTATAAGCGTCCGGCGGATAGTCCTGGCCGAACTTGTTCTTGTGCTGGACCGCGACCCACGCCGACTCGTCGAGCGTCAGCGGCGGAACCGCGACCGCCCCGGCGGTGCTGATCACTTCGCTGGAGACCGGACCGGCCCGTTCGGACAGCGCCGTCAGGCGGTAGCGGCCGGGCGGAAGCTCGAGCACGAAGCGCCCGTCCGGCCCGGCGGACGTCACGTACGGCGTCGGGACGACCACGATAATCGCCGTCATCTGAGGGTGAATGTTGCAGAACACGCGGTACGTCCCGGGATCGGTGAACGTGCGCCTCTTCGACGCGCCGGCGCGGTAGAGGCCGAGATCGAACGGCTGCGGCCCCGCGATCGAAAACACGTTGTGAAAGATCGCGTCCTTGTTCGGGAACTCGACCGTCGATCCCGTCGGCACGGGCAGGACGTGCGGATGAAACGTCTTGTCGCGCTGCGTCATCACGAACGTCCCCGGGCGGCGCGCCGCCGCCTGGTCGATCGGCTCGGCGTAGACGATGCTTCCGGCCGGCGTGACGCCGGGACGCGTCACCGTGCGGACGCTGCCCGACACGGGTCCGGCGTGCGCGACCGCTGTCGCCATCCCCGCGACGAGAAACAGAAGACCGACTCGCAGCATCCGGCTCCCCCAAGCCCCACGCCCCCGCCTTCGCGGACAGCAACTGCGGCCGCTTCCGCCTTCGCGCGTGGCGCTACGGCGCGACAAGTCGGCGAGGCAGGCTTCGACCGCTGTTCAGAACTTATACGCCAACACCCAGTCGAAATGATGATTGCGCCGCTCGCTGCCGGTGCCCGGCGAGGTTTCCAGCCAGCGGTACTCGAACGACGCCTGGACCTCGGGCGTGAGCGAGAAAATCATGTTGCCGTATCCCGTCCGGTTCATGCGCCGCGCCAGCAGCGCGCGGCGCTCGTCGGTGACCTGATCGACGCCGGCGCCCAGGTTGAACGACGCCCTGTCGCCGGCGAAGAACTGCAGCTCGGCCCAGCCACCGGCCGCGCGAGCGTCGAGGCCGAGCGCGCCGCCGAACGCGTCGATGTTCTCCCCCACGAATGCCTCGCCGGCGAGCCCCACGGAATCCCGGCGCACGCCGAAATCGAACGCGGCGGCCCAACTGTCCGCGAGCTCCCCCACCCGCCGCTCCCAACCGTAATGTCCCGACACGCCGAAGCCGGCGACGCGTTCGGCGTCGGCGGGGCCGCTGGCGAATCCGATGTGGGCCTGCACGCCGGGGCGGCGCGATCGCTCGCCGGACAGCGCGGGCGGCACGAACCGGTAGTCTTCGGTCGCCAGATCGCCGGCAATCGGCGCGACAATGCCGCCCGACACGCGGACGTTCTCGACGATGACGCGCTCGATACGGGCCTGCGGCGTGCGCAGGTACAAATTGCCGGAGCGGAAGAGCGCCGGGAACGCGAACGCCGCCAGCGAGGTGGGATCGCGCGGCGCCAGCATCATCTGATCCTGGCCGATCTCCACCGCGGTGCGATCGGTCTCGAGCCGCGCGAACGCGACGAGCAGCCGCGGCAGTCCCATCACCTGCCCCGTCTGAAATCCGGGGATGCCGCCGAAGAAGTCCATCGCGACGTTCGCGCTCGCGCGCGCCGAACCCACCGTCGGGCCGGCCATCGACAGGCCGATTCGCGTCTGCCGCAGCGTCGCGCTGAACGTCCCCTGCCGGCCGTCGGCCGGGGGCGCCGCCACGAGGTTTGGATTCTCCAGCCAGTTCGGCGTGCCCGAGTTCGCGAAGACGTTCGTGTGGATCGTCCCGAAGATCTTCACCGGCATCCGGGACTCCGACTCCACCTTCACCTGCGCCAGCTCGGCCACCTGCGTCTGAAGCAGCTCGACCTGCGCACCTTGAGCACCTTGAGCACCCTGAGCACCTTGAGCACCCCTGAGCGAAGCGACCTCCGCGCGAAGCTGCTGAACCTCGGCCCTGAGCGCCGCAAGCTCCCGCCTGAAGTCCTCGGTCGGGTCTTGCGCCGCTGCCGGCGCCGCGCCGGCCACGTACACCGCGCAAATCGCAAAGGCCAACATCCGGAACGGTCGAATCGCGATCATGAATCGTTCTCCGTGCGAGCGGGGGGATGGAAAGTGCCTGGTGGAGCAACCGCAGGACTCAGATTAGCGCCAGTCGCCCTGCAGAACGAACGGGGCCCAGAAATACGGCGATGCCCATCGACGGCCCGCAGCCAGGTCCCGCTGGGCGGCGTGCAGGGCCGCGGCCGGGGGCAGCTCATCTATCAACATCCCCCGGTAGAACCGCTTCATCAGCTCGGCCGTGGCGAGGTCGTCCACCTGCCACAAGGACGCGACGACGCGCGGCACGCCGGCGTACATGAAAGCGCGCGCGAGGCCGATCGGCCCCTCGCCGCGCACCTGCTTGCCGAGCGCGGTCTGGCACCCGCTCAGCACCACAACGTCCGCGTTGAGCGTCATGTCGTAGATGTCCGGCACCATCACGAACCCGTCCTGGTGCGCCCCGCTGCGATCGACCAGCGACAGGACGAGGCTCGACAGGCTCGACACGTCCTGATTGACGATCCCGTGCGTCGCGAAATGAATGAACCGGTAGTCGAAGAGCGCTCGCGCCAGGGCGCGTTCGCGCGTCGCGTCCGGTCCGAGGAAGGTGGTCACTCGCTCGGGCGCCAGCGACCGAATCGCTTCCGCTTCGCCGCGCGAGAACGGCAGGCGCGTCAGCGTGACGCCGGGCGACTGCGCGGACGCGGTCTGCCGGTTACGCGGAGCCGCGGACCCCGCGCCCCGCGCGCGGACTCGCGGGTCCTTCGCGTCGAAGATCGGGTCGGCGAAGATCGCAGCCGTTCTCGCCGGCCGCGCGCGCCCGGCGGTCAACCCTCGCATCGCGCCGAGGATGGTGGCCGAGGGAATATGCACGATCTCGTGCCGTGCAAGCATGAGAGCCGTGTCCGGACCGGCGCCCGGCTGCGGCAGCGCCGCGAACGGAACGAGGGACAGCGCGCCCGGCAGGACCAGGACGAGCCGCTTGCCGCCCAACATGGAAGCAGCGGGCTCGAGAACGATGCGGGTCAGCGCGCGGCGATGGTCCGTTTCGGACCGGAGCTCGGACGAGGATGCCGCGGTCGATCGCGCGAGCCCGTCGGACACGCGGCGGGCGAGCGTCTCGATCTCCGCGCGCGCCGGCAGGGTGAACACTCGGATCTCACGCCTCGACACGACCCACAGGTAGCTGCGCGCATCCCCCAGTGCATACTCGAGCAGAAGCGTGTCGTCGTCGAGCAGGTCTTGAATAGCCTCGACACCAAGCGGGCGTGGCCTGAGAAAGCTGACCCGTCGAGGATCGGCCGCGTCGACTCTCGCCTCCACATCGCGCAGCTGCACCGCGAGCGACCGCGTCTCATCGAGGAGCGCCTTGGTCTCCGGCGTGTCGGGCCGGGTCCGCGTCGCCATCTGCAGCTGCGCGAGGCGTGAGCGCCACCGCTCCCGAACCTGCTGGCGCTCCGCCTCGAGCGCCGCCGGCGCGCGCGCGCGCGTATCGAGGCTGGTCTCGAGCACCTTGTCCAGCAAGCCTCGCGCGAGCGCCTGCTCGTTGAACGTCAGCGCACGGGCCATCGCCGCGTTGTCGCCACCCTCGGCGCGTCGCATGCTGATGTCGATCGCCCGTTCGTAGGCCGGCGCGAGGGTGCCGAAGCCCAGTGATCGTGATTCGATGCTGACCGCGGCTTCGCGGAAGGCTTCGGTGAGCTCGACGACGCGGCGCGCCTCGGCGTCGGCGGTCTCGAGGTCGCCGCGCCGCGCCGCGAGATCCGCCAGGCCTGCGCGGGCTTCGGCTTCGCAGGCGGGGCGATGAATCGTGTTGGCGATCTGCAGCATGGTGTCGAACCGGACGCGGGCCTGATCCAGCCGGCCCTCCTCGAGATCGAGTCGGGCGACGCGCTGCTCGGCGATGCAGCGGTAGTTCTGGAGGCCCCGCTCGAGCGCCGACGCCGCCGCCTCGTAGCGGCGACGCGCCTCCGCACGATCCCCGCGAGCGCGCGCGACGTCCCCCAGGCCGAGCCGCGTGAGCGCCTCGGAATCCTGCAGGACATTCGTCGGAGACATCGCCAGGCGCGCCTCGAAGCGCGACAGCGCCTCGTCCAGCTCGCCTCGAGCGAGATGGTTGAACCCCAGCGACAGAGTGGCAAGTGCGATAAACACCCGGTCGCCGGGGTTGAGATCCAACACACGTCTGTTTCGCGCGATCGCAGCTTCGAGATCGCCTGCCACCTCGTCGAGACGTCCTAGATCCCAGAGCGCCGTCGCCTCGAGCACCGGATCTGAGAGCTCGGCCGCAGCAGTCCGAACCTGCTCGGCCAAATTGCGCGCCTGGTCGTAGTTTCCCAGCTCGAATTCGATGTAGCCGAGCTGGCGCCGGGTCCTCGCCGCTGTCCCACGCGATCCGAGGTCCTCCGCAAGCAAGAGCGCGCGCCCGCTCGCCTGTTTGGCGTCCGCGAGGCGGCCTCCCTCGCTGTATTCCGATGCCGCCAGGCGCCAACTCTCGATCTCCGCCGCGCGGTCCCCGACTTGAGCGTAGAGCTCCGCCAACCGCGCGCGCGCCGCGGCCGATTCGCGGTTGAACTGCGTGAAGTGACCGGTCAGGTTGGCGAGCGCGTCGAGCGTGGATGTCTCGAGCGCAACATCGCTGACGGCTTTCCAGCCGGCCGCTGCCTCCTGCAGAAGCGGAATGGCCCTGCGGAGCCCGTCCATGCTCTGTTGGTGCACGAAGCCGACTGCCTGTTCCAGCACGCCGAAACATTCAACCCGCCGGCGATCCTCGGCGGTCGCCGGCCGAAGCGCCATGACCTGCAGTACCGACTCGAGGGGACCAACGTTTACGGGACGCTTCTGCCGACCGCCGCCTGGCGTATAAGGCCCCCCGAACTCGAGCTCGACGAGGTACCGGCCCGAGGCAGGCGCGACGAACATGAGCCGCTCCGGCAGGGGGTCGATGTCCGGCAGATTGATCGTGTGGAGCACTTCGGAATCGGGGCCGCGGACTGAAAGGGCAACCAGAATCCGATCCTGAGACACGCTGATCTCGAGGAAGTCACCCGCCGCCAACGAGGCTTCGTAGCGATGGACATCACCCTCAGCGGCCGATTTTTTGATCGTCGCCCCGTCGTACAAGACAGTCGTGGCGCCCTGACCTTGGGCGTACGCGAAGAGCGCGGCCAGAAGGACCCGGCGCGGCGTGACCATGACCCCTGTGAGGAGTTAACGCCAATCCCCCTGCAGAACGAACGGGGCCCAGAAATACGGCGAGGCCCATCGACGGCCCGCAGCCAGGTCCCGCTGGGCGGCGTGCAGGGCCGCGGCCGGGGGCAGCTCATCTATCAACATCCCCCGGTAGAACCGCTTCATCAGCTCGGCCGTGGCGAGGTCGTCCACCTGCCACAGCGACGCGACCACGCGCGGCACGCCGGCGTACATGAAAGCGCGCGCAAGGCCGATCGGCCCCTCGCCGCGCACCTGCTTGCCGAGCGCGGTCTGGCACCCGCTCAGGACCACGACGTCCGCGTTGAGCGTCATGTCGTAGATGTCCGGCACCATCACGAACCCGTCCTGGCGCGCGCCGCTGCGATCGACCAGCGACAGGACGAGGCTCGAGAGGCTCGACACGTCCTGATTGACGATCCCGTGCGTCGCGAAGTGAATGAACCGGTAGTCGAAGAGCGCTCGCGCCAGGGCGCGTTCGCGCGTCGCGTCCGGTCCGAGGAAGGTGGTCACCCGCCTGGGCGCCAGAGAAGCAATCGCCTCCGCTTCGCCGCGCGAGAACGGCAGGCGCGTCAGCGTGACGCCGGGCAGCCGCGCGGACTCAGCCTGCCCCGCCGAAGCGCCGGTGGGATTCGGCGCGCGAAGGCGGGCGGACGACTCGCCTCGCGCGCGGACCCGCGGATCCTGCGGGTCGAAGATCGGGTCGGCGAAGATCGCGGCCGTTCTCGCCGGCCGCGCGCGCCCGGCGGTCAGCGCCCGCATCGCGCCGAGGATGGTGGCCGAGGGAACCCGCACGATCTCGTGGTTGACGATCATCGGCGGCGAGCCCGGGGCGGCGCCCGGCCGCGGCAACGCGCCGAACGGGATGATCGACAGCGCGCCCGGCAGGACCATCACGAGACGCTTCCTGCCCAGCAAAGAGGCCGCCGGCCCGATCACGAGGCGCGTCAGCGCGCGACGATCCGCCTCGTCCGCGCGTTGCCTGGAGCGATCTGCGGCCGGCGCTCGCGCAAAGCCGGCGTGCACCCGACCGGCCAGCGCCTCGATCTCGGCGCGCGGCGGCAGCGTGAATGCGTGCATCTTGCGCGGGGACACGACCCACAGGTAGCTCCGCGCCTCGCCGAGCGCGTACTCGAGCAAGAGCGTGTTGTCGTCGAGCTCGGCCTGAATGGCGGCCAGATCGGGCAAATCGGGGCTGAGGAACGTGCCCTGCCTTAGCGTCTGCCGCCTCGATCCTCGCCTCCACGTCGCGGACCCGCAGCGCCAGAGCCGACGTTTCGTCAACCAGGGCATTCGTTTCCGGCGCATCCGGCCGCGTGCGCATGGCCGTCTGCAGCTCGGCGAGCCGCGCGCGCCAGAGCGCGCGGACGCGGGCGCGCTCCGTCGCCAGTGCGGCCGGTACGCGGGCATGTGCGGCGAGCCGTCCCTCGAGGACGCGATCGAGCAAGCCGCGAGCGGCCGCCTGCTCATGGAGCGCCAGGCCGCGCTCGGCGGCGCCCCGGACGCCGGCCTGAGCGCGGCGCATGCTGATGTCGATCGCACGCTCGTACGCCGGCGCCAGCGCCCCGAAGCCGAGCGAACGCGACTCGAGGCTGACGGCTGCCTCGCGGAATGTGTCGGTGATCTCGACGACGCGGCCGGCTTCCGCGTCGGCGGTCTCGAGGTCGCCGCGCTTGACGGCGAGATCGGCGAGCCCTGCCCTCGCCTCGGCTTCGCAGGTCGGATGTCGAATCTCCGTCGCGATCTGCAGCATCGCGTCAAACCGCGCCCGCGCCTGATCCAACCGACCCTCGTCGAGATCCATGCGGCCGACGCGCTGCTGGGCGATGCAGCGATAATTCTGAAGTCCCGATTCGAGCGCGGTCGCCTCTGCCTCGTAGCGCCGGCGGGCGCCCTCGCGATCGCCGCGCGCGAGCGCGACGTCGGCCAGACCGAGCCGCGTGAGCGCTTCCGAATCCTGTTGAACGATCGTGGAGGACATCCCCAGGCGGGCTTCGAAGCGTGACGCCGCCTCGTCCAGCTCGCCCCGACGGAGATGGTTGAACCCGAGCCACATCGTGACCGCCGCGGTCATCTGCTTGTTGCCGCGGGCGAGATCCAGGGCGCGCCGGTTTCGCGCGATCGCGGCGTCGAGGTCGCCGGCGAGCTCGTCGAGACGCGCAAGCGTCGAGAGCGCCTCCGCTTCGAGCACCGGGTCGGAGATTTCGGCGGCGGCGTGCTGGACCTCGTGCGCCAGCTCCCGCGCCTCCTCGTAGCGTCCCAGCTCGAACTCGTAGAATCCGAGCTGCCGCCGGGTCCGCGCGGCGACGCGACGCAGCCCCATGGCTTGCGCCAGGTCGAGCGCGGGGCCCAGCGCCTCCTTCGCATCGACGAGACGGCCTCCCTTCGCGTACTCCTCCGACAGGCGCCGCCAGCTCCTGATCTCCTGCTCGCGATCTCCCAGCCGGGCGAACAGCTCCGTCAGGCGCTCCCACGCGACGGCCGATTCGCGGTTGAACTGGGTGAAGTAACCGGTCACCGTGGCGAGCGCGGTGAGCGTGGAGGCCTCGAGCCCGACATCATTCGTGGCCCGCCACCCCGCCGCCGCCTCCTGGAACAGCGGAATGGCCTGTCGGAGGCTCTCTAGGTTCTGCAGATGAACCAGCCGGTTTGCCCGTTCCAGGACGGCGAACACCTTCGCTCGCCGTCGATCGTCCAGCAACGCGGGTCGCAGCGCGAGCACCTGCATCCTGGATTCCGCGGCGGCGGGTGGAACAGCGGACGGCGGCAGATCGCTCTCGGGCGTATGGTAGCCGTCGAATGTCAGCTCGACTTCGTGCGGGCCGGGAACCGCCGCGATCAACAGCAGACGTTCAGGCTGCGGATGGATGCTCGGGAGGTTGATGGTGTGGAGCACGGCGGCGTCGGGACCGCGGACGGCGAGCGCAACGGCCACGCGATCCTGCGCCACGCTGATCTCGAGGAAATCGCCCGCCGCCAGCGCCGCCACGTAACGATGGACGTCGCCGCGGGCCGCGGGCTTCTGGATGGTGGCGCCGGCCGTCAGCACGTCGGACGGCGCCTCGAGGAGCGAAGGGCGAAGAGGTGCCGACGTGTCCGCGCGGTCGTAGAAGCCTGCGACGCCCGCGAGCGCGGCGGCCAACACCCAACGCCGGACGGTCACGGCGCCCGCACGCTCAGGAAGTAGCGGTGCAGCTCGATCGTGCGGCCGGCGGTATCGATGCCGAGCAGCTCGATGATGTAGTCGTCCGGGCGAAGCCGGGCCCCGGGGATGTCGACGCGGGCCAGCTCCTGCGGCTGCGCGCTCACGGCGGGCCCCTGCCAGATTCCACGGCCGGCGACCGTGCGTACGATGGCTGTCGTCGGGTTCGCGTGTCCCTGGGGCGGTCCGCCCTGGAGACGCAGCCGGACGACGTCGGTCCCCGACGCGATTGTGGCGGCCGGCGCGTGCGTGCCGCGGACGAGAATCGGCGAGATCGTCAGCGCGACAACGACAGGCGCCGCCTTGCCGGCCGGGCTCGCGCGCGAGGACAGCAGCGGATCATCCCCGTTTCGATCCGGCGCGGGGGCGGGACTCGGCTGCGGCCCGGGGACAACGTCCCGAGCAGGGCTGCCGAGGGCGCTGCCCGAATCGGGGACCCCACGCCACATCCACGCTCCGCGCCAGCCACCAACACGAGCGCGGCGGCGAGGGCGGCCGTTCTCCACCACAACACCCGTCTCCGGCGCTCGGCCGACAGCGCCGACGTGGCCGCGCCCAGCGCGGACGCGACGGCGACGCGCCGCTTGTGCGCACACGTCGTCAGGTAGTGGCGTTCGAAGGCCTGGTGTTCGTCAGCCGAAAGCTGACCCGAGACGTAGTCGTCGATGAGATCGTTTTCGGCGGCCCGGACACGATCCAGCGCCTCCACGCTCACGAAGTACTCGCGCTCGATCGCGGCAGCCTCCTCTTCGGCCGCCGCGCCCAGCACATAACGCCTGAGCTCAGGGCCATGGTATTCGGTCCTCATCGGGATCCTCCGGTACACGTCTGCACACACCGCTCGAGCCGATCTCGAATGCGCTGCACCCGGTTGCGGAGCGCGCTCTCCGAGAGTCCCAGGCCCCGCGCGAGCCGCCGCCGGTTGTCGATCTTCTGCCGTCGCTCCGCGACGTAATACTCCAGCACGAGTTCCCGGCTCTCGGCGGAGAGGGCCGACAGGCAGCGATCGAAGCAGGACAGAAGTCCCTGAGGTTCCTGTTCCTCGCTGAGGGGGAATGCGGGCAAGTACGCCCGATCGAGACGGTTGTCGATCGACAACGGGACGGGGCGCCGCTGCCATTCGAGCAGCACGAGACGCGCGATGCCGCGGGCATATCCCCGCACGTCGTCGATGTGCGTCGTTCCCGACAGTTTGACCACGAGCCGGTCGAGCGTGATGTCCGCGCACTCTTCCGGCGGCCATGCGCCGCGCCAGTCGAAGAACTTCTCGAGCGCCACGCGCAGGTGTTCGTACGCAACCCCGGCACGCGCAGGGTCCGGATCGAGCCGCTCGAGCAGGCGAGTGAACCCGGTCGAGGCGGTCCGGCGCCACGCAAGAGCTGAGGGGTTACGCATGAGGTTGTCCGCCGGCCGATCGCCAGGGATTTTACCGCTGGCGCCACCGGGGGCAAACGGGGACCTCGTGAAGGGGTCGCTTTTGGGCGCGCAAACACTCACATGACGTAGTGCGCGAAACCCCCAAAACGTATCGGCCTCGACACGTTTCGGCACAGCTCCTCACTCTCGTCAGTAACCCAGAGGAAGGCGGTGTCCATGAAATACAAGCCTTTGTTGATCTGCGCCGCCCTGTTCGTCCTGGCGGCCTCCACGAAGATCGTCGGACAACTGGTCGATCGGAACAAGGCGCTGAACGTGTTGGGTGAAGGGATCGCCCGACCGCTCATCGGCGAACCTGGTCCAAGCCAGATCGGCGACGGACGGAACAGCGGGAGTCCGAATTCGTCGCTGAACGTGATCGCCAGGGATCCGTTCCGGGCGATCCGCCGCGGCCGGCAGCTCTTTCAGCGGAAGTTCGCCCAGTCGGAAGGGTTCGGCCCCGGCCTCGGAGACACGAGAGGGGACATCAACAGCGTTCGTGAGATCGGCGCGGGCGTCGTCGACAGCTGCGCGGGGTGCCACGGGCGTCCGCGCGGGTCCGCCGGATTCGGCGGGGACGTCGTCACGCGTCCGGACAGCCGCGACGCTCCACACCTCTTCGGGCTGGGCCTGAAGGAGATGCTGGCCGACGAGATGACGGCCGAGCTCCGGGCGATTCGCGCCTCGGCGGTCTCGAGAGCCCGCCAGGAGCGACGGTCGGTCACGCGCACGCTCATCGCAAAAGGCGTCAGGTTCGGCGAGATCCGAGCGCGGTCCGACGGGACCGTGAACACGGACGAAGTGGAAGGGGTCGACGCCGATCTGCGCGTGCGGCCGTTCTTCCATCACGGCGGCACGATCTCGATGCGCGAGTTCATCGTCGGGGCCCTGAGGGCAGAGATGGGACTCCTGATGACGGGTGACCCGGACCTGGTCAGGGCGACGCAGGGCAACCGCGTTGTCACCCCGAGCGGCATGGTGCTCGACGGCCGGACCGACCCTCTCCTCGGCCTGTTCGACACGATCGAAGTGCCGCCGACAGTGGAGGAGAATGACATCGGGACTGTCGATCAGCGCACCGCGCTCGTCGACTTTCTCGAGTTCTACCTGCTGAACTATTTCAAGCCGGGGACGGGACAGCAGACGTCGACCGTGAACTTCGGTCGCCAGGCGTTCACTGAGGTGGGCTGCGCCTCATGCCACATTCCGAATCTGACGATTCAGCGGGATCGCCGGGTTGCGGACGTGGAGACCGTGTACAACCCGTCGGCCGGGATCATGAACCGTTTGTTTGCTACGGCGACGCCGCTCCTCGCTAGCGGGACGATCGGACAAAACGACGTCAAGGTTCCGGCGCTCAGGCCCTTCGTCGTGCGGAACATCTTCACGGACTTCAAACGGCACGACCTCGGACCGAACTTCCACGAGCGCGAATACGACGGCACGATACGCACGCACATGATGACGACCCCGTTGTGGGGCGTCGGAAGCACGCCGTCGTACGGTCACGACGGACGCAGCATCAACCTGTTGGAGGTCATCCTGCGCCACGGTGGCGAGGCGCTGTCGTCGCGGAACGCCTTCGCGTCGAGGTCGTCGTCGACGAGAGACGCGATCATCGCGTTCCTGAACTCGCTCGTCCTGTTCCCGCCGGACGACACGGCGTCGAATCTCAACCCGGGCGACCGCAACCTGCACCCGCAGTTGCCGTTGGGGCACGGCAGCATCCGGTTGACGGGACTCTTCAACAACCCGGCGATTATCGAATAGGGACGCAGAGGGCGCAGAGAGAGCAGAGGCCGCAGAGATCGCAGAGACCCCTTTGCGTCCTCTGCCCCTCTGCGACCTCTGCGTTTACAGCTCGCGCCGGCCCTGCATCGCGCGCTGCATCGTGATCTCGTCGGTGTACTCCAGATCGCTCCCGACGGGCACGCCCATCGCGATGCGCGTGACGCGCACGCCGAGCGGCTTCAACAGCCGCGCGAGGTAGATCGCGGTCGCCTCCCCTTCGACGTTCGGGTTGGTCGCGAGAATCACTTCCTCGATCTCACCGGTGCCGACGCGGCTCAGGAGCGGTTTCACCTTCAGGTCGTCTGGACCGATCCCCTGCAGCGGCGACAGCGCCCCCATCAGCACGTGATACAGCCCCTTGAACTCGCGCGTCTTCTCGACCGCGCTGACGTTCTCCGGCTGCTCGACGACGCAGATGATGCGGTGGTCGCGGTTTGGATGCGTGCAGAAGTAGCAGGGATCCGCTTCGGTGATGTTGCTGCAGACCGAGCAGTAGGTGACGCGGTCCTTCACCTCGCGCATCGCGTTGGCGAGCCGCTCGACGTCCTCGCGCGGGGTCTTGAGGAGGTGGAACGCCAGCCGCTGCGCGCTCTTGGCGCCGACGCCCGGGAGCCGCTGGAGCTGCTCGATCAGCCGCGCCAGCGGATCGGGCCTACCGGAAGTCATCTGAATAGGCCGGGCGCATGACCGCCTAGCGCAGGCCCAGGCCGCCCATGAGGCCACCCATCTGCTTCTGGAGCGCCTCGTCCACTTTCCGCTGCGCGTCGTTGATCGCCGCGAGGATCAGGTCCTGCAGCATCTCGACGTCCTCTTTCGATACGGCTTCGGGGTCGATCTTGAGCGAGTGGATCTGCTTGGTGCCGCTCATGACGACGGTCACCATGCCGCCGCCGGACGTCGCCTCGACCTTGAGGTCCTGCATCTGCTTCTGCAGGCGCTCCTGCATCTGCTGCGCCTGCTTCATCATCTGTTGGATATTCATTCAGCACTCAGCATTCAGCAATCAGCAGTGGGCCCTACATCTCTTCGACGTTCTTTATCTCGGCCCCGAAGACGTCGAGCATCGCCTGCACGCCCTTGTCTTCGAGGGCGCGCGCCTTGAGCGTCGTCTGGCGATCCCCGGTCGGCTCAGCCTCCGTGGCCGCCGGGCGGGCCGGCGCCGACGGCGCGGTCCCCTCGAGGCCGATCACGGTCACTTTGCGCCCCGCGATCTCGGATGCCAGCGTTTCGAGCCACCCGCGGTTCTGATCGAGCTGGACGCGGAGCGCCCTGTGGCTCGGACCGAACACGAACGTCACGCGTTCGCGCTCGACGTCGATCTTCAACGCCTGCGCGACCACCGTGCCGTAGAAGAATTTCTTCTGGCGCCGGACCTCGGCCAGGAACGCGTCCTTGAAATCCCCGCCGACCATCGGCGCGCGCCGGCGCCGCCACGGGCGCGGCGGATGCCGTCGTCCCGACCGGCTGCGGAACGGATGACCGCGCATCGACGGCGGCACGGGGTTGCTGAACGTCGGCCGAATCGGCCGTGATCCGGGGTTTGGGAGTATCTGTGCTAATCCGTGGTTGTGAATCCGTTTTAATCCGTGGTTGTGAAATATCCGTGGTCCGTGGTTGTGAAGAACCCGTGGTGAGCGCCGCGATCACATCCGCCAGCGGCGTCAGCTTTCGCAGGTGCAGCCACCGCAGCAGCGCCATCTCGAGGTGGAACCGCGGCTGCGCCGAGCCGCGCAGCTCGGTGTCGGCGCGCGACAGCACGTCGAACGCCCGCATGAAGTCCTCGCGCGAGAATCGCACCGCGAGCGCCTTGAGGCGGTCCCGCTCCCCTTCCCCGGCGATCTCGGGATCGGTCAGCCGGGTGGGATCGATCGAGATGACGAGCAGATCGCGCACGACGCGCGAGAGCTCGCGGCAGACGGTGCGCAGGTCGTACCCCGCCTCGACCGCCTGGGCCGTCAGCTCGAAGATCGCCGCCGCATTCTCCGCGGCAACGGCGTCGACGATGGAGAAGACGAGCTCCCGGCGGACGAGGCCGAGGACGGTCGAGACCGCCTCCGCGTCAAATGTCTGGCCGGCGAAGCCGACGACCTGGTCGAGGGCGGAGAGGGCGTCGCGCAGGCTGCCGTCGGCCGCGCGCGCGATGAGCATCAGCGCGGCGTCGTCCGCGACGATCTGCTCGGCGTCCGCGATCCGGCGGAGCTGGTCGGCGATCGCCCGGAGGCCGACCGACTTCAGCTCGAAGACCTGCGACCGCGACTGGATCGTCGGTGGCACCTTCTCGAGCTCGGTCGTCGCCATCATGAAGAGCACGTGCGGCGGCGGCTCCTCGAGCGACTTGAGCAGGGCGTCGAACGACGACCCCGACAGCCGGTGGAC
Organism: uncultured Acidobacteriota bacterium; assembly: GCA_963847125.1. Classification (GTDB taxonomy): domain Bacteria; phylum Acidobacteriota; class Vicinamibacteria; order Vicinamibacterales; family 2-12-FULL-66-21; genus DATAEE01. The sequence goes on along the minus strand of CAWJYM010000010.1, from coordinate 19,261 downwards.
CTCGTCGATGATGAAGATCTTGTAGCGGTTGCGGATCGGCCTTATCCCGAGGCCGGCGATGATGATGTCGCGGACCTTCTCGACCTGCGTGTGCGTCGCGGCGTCGATCTCGAGGACGTCGATGTCGCGCCCCTCGGCGATCTCGACGCACGCGTCGCAGGCTCCGCACGGGTCGGTGGTCGGCCCCTTCACGCAGTTCAGCGCGCGCGCGAGGATCCGCGCGGTCGTCGTCTTGCCGACGCCGCGCGGCCCGGCGAAGACGTACGAGTGCGCGATGCGCTTGCTGGCAAGCGCGTTGCGGAGCGTCTCGGTGACGCCGCGCTGGCCGATCACATCGTCGAACCGCGCGGGCCGCCATTTGCGGGCGAGAACCTGGTAGGGCACAGAATGATGATTGGAGCCCCGGGCCTCTCAGGCCCGGGGGAAACAGGCGCGTCCCACCGCGGTCCGGAAGACCTGCGGCACATGGCAGGATCTGCTTAGCGCTGCTGCCTTCCGGCCCTGACGCGGTTCACAGGCTGCGATTGCACAGGGTCCGAACCGCGGTGCGGCGCGCCCAAAACCAGATTATAGCCGCAGATTCACGCAGATATCGCAGATCACATAGGATCTGTCTCATGCATGACGCGGTCCTCTTCATCCATTCGCTGCTGCGCTGGTTCGTTCTCGCCGCCGCGGTGTACGCCGTCGTCCGCGCCTTCGCCAGGGACTACAGCGGCGGCCGGTGGTTCGCGCGCCTGCTCGACCTCCAGGTGGCGATCGGCCTGCTCGTCTATTGGTTGAGCCCCATCACGTCGAGCGCGCTCACGAACATGGGCGCAGCGATGCAGAACCGCGTCGTCCGATTCTGGGCGGTCGAGCATACTTTCTCGATGATCATCGCCGTCGCGCTCGTGCACATCGGCGTCGTCCGCGCCAGGAAGGGCAAAGGCGGGGTCGCGGTGCTGTACCTGCTCGCGCTGATTGCCATCCTGATCGGTATCCCCTGGCCGTTCCTGCCGTACGGCCGTCCGCTGATTCCGGTGCCGTAGTAGCGCGTTTGTTACTAGCATTGGGACGCCCCGCTGAGGTATTGTCTCGGACCCCGGGCGGCAGACCCCCGAAAGCCGTCTGGTAACCAGGGCAACCAGGAGGTTCAACATGCGCAGGCGCAATGTGGCGTTCGCCTTCGCCGTTCTCGCAACCGTGCTGATTACAGCAATGGTCCGGGCCGGAGGAGGAGGGGGACACGACGATCACCACGGAAGATCCGACCGTCTCTCCGGGTATCAGGAAAACCCTGATATCTCGACCGTCGCTCGAGGGTCGTTCACAATCGACATCGACGACCACGACGAAACAATCACCTATGAGCTCAGCTACTCCGGGCTCGAAGGGAACGTGTTGCAGGCCCACATTCACTTCGGTAAATTCGCCGTCAACGGCGGAATATCGCTGTTCCTGTGCGGCACCGCGAGCAACCCGGGTCCGATGGGTACACCGGTCTGCCCACAGGAGGGCACGGTCAGCCGCACCGTCACGGCGGCCGACATCATTCTTGCCGGGGCGCCTCCCAACGGGCAGGGAATCGAGGCGGGAAACTTCGAGGAATTTGCGGCGGCATTGCGCAGGGGTAATACCTACGCGAACGTCCACACCACGAAGTGGCCCGGCGGCGAGATCCGCGCGCAGATCAGCCCACGCAACGCGAGGCACTGACGAGCGGACGCTCTGGAACGTTCGAGAGCCTGACGGTCGCGTCAGGCTCTCGAATCGTCCTCAACGGCGTTCCCCCCCGGTTTACGCCGTCAGATCCACACAGACCGTGTTCAATCGATAGTAGAGGTTTTCGGGAAATGTCCCGGCCCTCACCGCGGGCAGCAGCGGGGCGGATGCCGTGCTGACGATCTGCGTCCGGCCTCCGGCCTGCTCGAGCCATTTCAGGAGATGAACCTGATTCTCGTGAGTCAGCGCGCCGACATCGTGAAGGATGAGCGTTCCGATTCGTCCGGCCGGCGGCAGGACGAAGGGCTGGCCCGGACACCAGGTGGCGATCGGTTCGTGGAGATCCAGCAGAAGCGTTCCGAGGACGTTCCAGATCAACCCGTCGACTCCGATGAGCAGCAGGTTCACGCGCGGCATCCCGATGAGCAGCAGGCTCAGGTATTCAGCGCGTGCGTGGCGCCAGTCTTCCGGGCGCGTCGATTCAGGACCGAACGGTATCTCCACCGGTGTGGCGCCCGCAAAGGCCTTCGAAGGGTTCCCCAAGGGTGCCTCCTTTGACTTCCTACGCGGCTGGGGCTCGGGAGACAAGTTCTACAACGACGCGATTCGGGTGCATATCGGGAAGAGACCGGAGACGCCTAGGGAAGATCCCTAATTCCCTGGGTGAGCGCCCTGAGCCGCGGCTGAAAATGACCGGTGAGGAGGACAGAAATCAGGCGTTGTGGAGCCAGCCCTGGAGCAGGGCGTATTTCACGATGTCGATCCGGCCCGTCAGCCCGAGCTTGCGCATGGCGTTCGCCTTGTGCGCTTCGACCGTCTTGACGCTCAGCGCGAGCCGGCCCGCGATCTCCTTGTTGCTGTACCCCGAGGCAATCAGCCTCAACACATCCGCCTCCCGCTGGCTGATGGTCGCGCCGGACTTGCCGACCCGCTTGCCCTCCTTCGCCAGGAAACCGGCGGTGACTCGCGCCGTGAGCGTCGAATCCAGGTACTGGCCGCCGCCGGCCGCCGCCCGGATCGCCTGGAGCAGCTCGGCCGGCGCGCTCTGCTTCAACACGTAGCCGGATACCCCGGCCCGCAGCAGCTCCTGCAGGTAGGCATCGTCGCCGTGGCGCGTGAGCGTGATAATCGCGGCGTCAGGCCGCCGCTCCTTCAGCGTCCGCGTGGCGAGAAGCCCGTTCATGCCGGGCATGGAGATGTCCATCACCACGACGTCCGGCGCGAGCTCGAGCGCTTTCTCCACGGCGCTCTTGCCGTCGCTCGCCTCGAAGATCACCTTCATGTCCGGCTGGCCGTCGATCAGCAGCTTGAGCCCGTGCCGCACGGTGACGTGATCGTCCGCGAGCAGAATCCGGATGGTGCGGGGTGTTTCAGGCATGGTCGTTCCTGCCGCGATGTGGCACGAGGCTTCAGCCTCGTCCGGCGGTCGTCATTCGCACGAGGATCGTAGTGCCCGCGCCGACAGACGACTCGATCTCCAGGGTTGCGCCGACGAGCAGGGCGCGCTCCTGCATGCTCTGCAGCCCGAACCCCTGCTTCGAGGTCCCGGCCTCGCCCGGATCGAACCCCACCCCATCGTCCTCGACGACGAGCAGGACGCAGTCGGGACGCCGCTCGAGGATGACTTCCACGTTGCGCGCGCGTGAGTGCCTGGCGACGTTGGTCAGCGCTTCCTGCGCGATCCGATACAGCGCCGTTTCCGCCTCCGATGGCAGGCGTTCGTCCAGGAGGCCCGAGGTGTGCAGCTCCGCGGCGATCTGGACGCGCGTCGACCAGTCCTGCACGTAGTTGGCCAGCGCCGCACGCAGCCCGAGGTCGTCGAGCGCCGTGGGCCTGAGCGCCCACACGAGCTGATCGACATCTCGATCGATCTGCTGCGCGACCGCCTCGAGCGCCTCGACCTTCCCGCGCAGATCGGGCCGGTCGCTGCAGGCCTCCTTGAGCGCTCCAATCCTGAGGCTGAGCGTCGTCAACTGCTCCCCGAACTGGTCGTGCATCTCGCGCGCGATCCGCCGCCGCTCGTCCTCCTGCGCGAAGACCAGCCGGGCGAGCAGCTCGGTCCGCGCGCGTTCGGCCTCGGCCTGGCGCCGCTCCGTCAGGTCGAAGTGCGTCCCGACGATGCGCACGACCGGCCCGCCCGGCTCGCGACGGACCGCAAACCCGCGCGACAGCACGTGCACGTAGTGACCATCCTTGTGCCGGAGTCGAAACTCCCCTTCGTAGTTCGCGGCGCCGCGCACGACGCGGTCGTTGAGCTGGTCGGCGCGCGACTTGTCCTCGGGATGAAGCAGGCGTTCCCACTCGCTGACGTGCGGCTCGATCTCGTGATCCGCGTAGCCGAGCATCTGCTTCCACCGAGCAGAGTACACGACCGCGCCGGTCTCGAGGTTCCAGTCCCACACACCTTCCTGCGCCCCGGCGAAGGCGAGCGTCAGGCGCTCCTCGCTTTCCCGCAGCGCCGCCTCGGCCCGCTTCCGCTTGGTGATGTCGCGTATCACCATCTGGACCGCGTGCCCGTCACCTTCTTCGAGAACCGTCCCGCTGACGGCCACGTCCGTCACCGCGCCATCCAGCCGGACGATCCGCTCGTCGATGCCCGGCATGGGGTCACCGGCGGCGAGCTGCCGGTCGATCAGCTCCCGGATACGAGCGTGACTCTCCGGGTGAAACAGCTCGAACGGCGACCTGCCCAACAGCTCCTGGGCGGCGGATGCTCCGAACAGCCGGACCGCGGCGGGGTTGACGAAGACCACGCGGTCGTCACGGCTGATGAGGATGCCGTCCGGCGATAGTTCCACCAGGCGGCGATAGTCGGTCGACGGAAACTGCATCGGTCGGAGTCTAGCGTTGGTGACAGCCCTTTTCCAAGCGTTGAGGCCCGCTGACGGATCTGTCAGCTGCACGCAAAGTCTCGACCTGGCTGTCGCCTCCCCTGGATCCGTCGCCCCACGGAAGTGCATCACGCGCAGGGACTTGGAGGCTCACCGGCGCTGGGCACTTCCGTTGCTGCCACGAACCCGATCCGCCCCCTCGAACGGCGGGCGGACAGGGACAATGATCGGTCGGACAATCGGCAAGTATCGCATCACCGGCCAGCTCGGGCGGGGCGCCACGGGCATCGTGTATCGCGCGGTTGACGGCACGCTCGATCGCGACGTCGCGATCAAAGTCCTGAACCCCGATCTCGCCAATCCCGACATCATCAAACGCTTCCGCGCCGAGGCAACGACGCTCGCCAGGCTCAATCATCCCGAGATCGCGACGATCTACGAGCTGCTGCCGTCCGGCACGGACCTGCTCATGGTGATGGAGCTCGTCCGGGGCGAGACGCTCGACGAGCTGCTGGAACGTGTCGGACCGATGGCGCCGGGGCTCGCGGCCCGAATCATCGACCGGATTCTGTCGGCGCTCGAGCATGCGCACCGCGCCGGGATCGTGCACCGCGACATCAAGCCTGCCAACGTCATGGTGACGACCGCGGGCGGCGTCAAGATCATGGACTTCGGCATAGCCCGCGTCCGCGGCGCCGAGCACATGACGATCGACGGGCTGCTGATGGGGACGCCCGCGTACATGGCCCCCGAGCAGGGGCTCGGAGAGGAAGTCGACGAGCGGACGGACCTCTACTCCATCGGCGTCATGTTCTACCGTCTGCTGACCGGCGCGCTTCCGTTCAAGGCGGACTCGCCGATCGCCATGCTGCAGCGGAAGGTCGTGGATGCGCCCCGTGCGCTCAATCAACAGCGCGAAGGCCTGCCTGAGTGGTGCGAGGCGGTCGTGCAGCGCGCGCTCGCCCGGTCGCCGGCAGATCGCTTTCAGACCGCCGAAGAATTCCGGGACGCGCTGGGCCGCGCGGCGGCACCGGACCAGACGATCGACATCGCCAAAGCGCTTGCGATCCGGGAGCGTGCCGCGTCCACGTCCTCCGAGCCCGAAGGCGAGAACGCGCCGGCCGTCTCGCGGACCGAAACCCTCGTGGCTGCCAAACCCGTACGTCGGAAGGTCAAGGCTGCGGGGCTCGCGCAGCGTCGCAACGCGGGGGTTGTGCAGACCGGAGTGATCGTCGCCGCCCTCGTCGCCAGCGTCGCCATGCTGGCGTACGTCGCCCCTCGACAGCCGGCGGGGGAACGGACGACCCCTCCGCGTCGTCGTCGTCACCCCGCTGGCCTTCGACGCGAACGTGCTCGTGGGCAGCGGGAACAGGCAGCGCGAGCCCGACGCGCAGCTTCTGCTGGCGAACGGCAACATCACGGTGATCGCCGACGGTGACGCCGAGCCGCTGTACTCGGCGCCGTATCGAACCGTCGATCTCGATCAGCTACTCGCGGGGCACCGATCCGATGTGGAACTCGCCGGACGGGCCGGCGCGCGCGGCCCGGGTCAAGGGCGGGTGGATGGGCGACATCGGCATTTTCCAGGAGCGGCACTGGATTTCGCTGCGCACCGTCGACGATCGCTTCGTCATCCTGCGCGTTGGCGAGCCTCTCGTCAGGACCGTGCTCACGGCGCTCGAGGATCGCACCAGGCGTTCGGTGGAACGAGTCCGGTAGAACGGCCGGCGGCAGAACGAAAGGACCCGGATGCAGCTGCGCGCAGGGGCGGGAACGGATCGCGGCCGTGTCCGCACGCTCAATGAGGACATGTATGTGTCACGAGCCGGCCGGGGTCTGTTTCTGATCTGCGACGGCATGGGAGGGGCTCCCGCCGGAGAAGTCGCGAGCCAGATCGCGGTAGAGGCCATTCTGGAGCAGCTCGACGGGATCGGACAAGAGATCCAGGCTTCTCCGATCGACGAGCGGGGCTACCTGCCTCAGACCCGCCGTCTGGCTGAAGCGGTGCGTCAATCGAATCGCATCATCTATGACCACGCGCAGATGGACCCGAGCCGCGCCAGGATGGGCACGACGGTCGTCGGTGCGTGGATTACGCAGCACATCGCCAGCGTGGCGCATGTGGGTGACAGCCGCGCCTATCTCTGGCACGACGACCACCTCGAGCCGCTGACGCGCGACCACTCTCTGGTGGAGGCGCACGTGCGCGCCGGTCTGCTGGATCCCGCGGAGGCCGTCAATTCGAAACAGCAGAACGTCCTCGTGCGGGTCCTGGGACGCGAACCGGACGTCGACGTGGATCTGAAGGAAGTGCCGGTGCAGCCGGGCGACTACCTGTTGCTGTGCAGCGACGGCCTGACGCGCATGGTGCCCGATGGGGAGCTCGGTCAGGCGATCGTCCGATTCCGAGACCCGCAACTGATTTGCGACTACCTGGTCGACGCCGCCAACGCCGGCGGCGGCACCGACAACATTACGGTCGTCGTCGTGGAAGTGATGAACCGCTGGTGGCGGCGCCTGTCGCACCTCTGGGGATGACCGTCTGAAGGAGAGCAGAATGCCGAAGCTGATCATGAAGGTCGATGATCGGGTCGTGAAGGAATACGTCATCGGGACGAGCGCCACGATCGGGCGCCTGCCCGACAACACCGTGATGATTGACAACCCGGCGATCTCCAGTCACCACGCCCGCATCTTCCACGACGGGGATCGCTTCATCGTGGAGGACTTGAAGAGCAAGAACGGCACGTTCGTCAACGACAAGCTGGTTCTGACCCGCCGTACCTTGCAGACCGGCGACGTCGTGCTGGTCGGCAAGCACCAGCTCGTGTTCGACGAAGCAGTGCTCGTCGACGACGGCGAGGCCGTGCTCGATGAGCTCGGCGATACCGTGTATCTCGACACACAGGGCCACAGGGAGCTGCTCGCCAAGTTGAGGGCTATCCGCTGGGCCAAAAAGCCTGCAACCGAGGCCGCGAACGAGCCGGTCGCCGCCGAGGCGCCCAGGGTCGGCGTCCTGCGCGTGCTGGCGGGCCCGTCGCAGCGGCCGGAATACACCCTGGAAGCGAACATCGCGCTGATCGGAACGTCAGAGCAGGCTCTGGTGCGTCTGCAGGGCTGGTTCAAGCCGAAGGTCGCGGTCGGCATCGCTCGAAACGACGACGGCTACGTGGCAACGCCGTACGGCGGCGACCCGCAGATCAACAATCACCCGTTGCGCGGGCGTCACAATCTGAAGGACGGGGACGTCCTCGACGTCAGCGGGATCGTGTTGGAGTTCCGCTGGTCGGGATAGCCATCTCGAGCCAGTCCAGTTCCTCTTCAATCTCGTGAAAGGCGTCGTCGCCGATCTCGTCGTTGGCGCGCATGGCGAGAACCGCTTGCCGCGCCGCCTGGAGGGCGCCGCGATGGATTTCGCTGTGTGCGGACGCGCGTGGCCATCGCCTGCGCAGCATCCGCTCGTTCGAGCGCCAGATGTGCGGTGAACTCCTGCCGGACGGCGTCCGCGACCGGCGATTCGTCATGCGCAAAGCTCGCCAGCCCGGCACGCAACGCGCGTTCACGCGCCGCACGCAGTTCGCGGCCGACCGGATCATCGTCATGTAAATCGAGCGCGCGTAAGAGAGGCTTGAGCGTCAGTCCCTGGATCACCAGCGTGCCGAGAACGACAGAGAACGCCGTCAGCACGATCAGGTCACGATACGGGAAGCGCCGATGGGAGCGCCAGGGCCGCAGCGAGCGAGACAATACCCCGCATGCCGGCCCACGAAATGATCAAGCCGCTCCCAACCGTCGGCCGCAGCATCGGCCGCGGTGGATGAAACCCGAACTGCCGGTGCCGCCATCTGACGACGGCATTGAAGGGCATGTGCCAGGCGAAGCGGACGACGATGACCGTCAGCAGGACCGCCCCCGCGACAGCGAAGTACCGCGCCCGGTCCGCCGGTTCCAGGCTCTCGAGAATCGGCCGAATCTGCAGGCCGATGAAGATGAACGCGAGGATGGTCAGGGCGAACACGCCCGTCTCCCACACGGCATACGACGGGATGCGTATCCGTGCGGGAATTCGCTCCGGGGCCGTCTGCGCCACCGTCATCGCGTAGCACACCATCGTCAACACCGCTGAGAGTCCGACGTGTTCGGCGAGCATCCACACGCCGAACGTGGTCACGAACTGAAGAATGATCGCGGTCGGCACGTGCTGCACGCGATCCAGCAACCGCAATGCGAGCCACCCGAGCGCCGGGCCTGCGATCAGGCTGCCGGCAACGGCGAGCAGGAACGTCGGGGCAACTGCGGTGATGGAGAAGCCGTCCGCCGCGACGGCTCCAACCGCGAGGCGGTAGATCAGCAGAGCACTCGCGTCGTTCAGCAGGCTTTCGCCCTCGAGGATCGTCAGGATGCGATGCGGCGGTCGCAACTGGCGGAGCACGGCCGTTGCGGCGACGGCGTCGGGTGGAGCGACAACCGCGCCGAGCGCAATGGCCGGCGCCCATGGCATCGTCGGTATGAGCGTGCGGGCGACGACGGCGACGGCGGCGGTCGTGAGTCCGACCGCGAAGACGACCAGGCCCGTCACCGGCGCCCAGTTGTCCCTGAGATCTCTGAGCGAGGCGTCGTACGCCGCGTCGAGCAGTATGGGCGCGACGAAGAGCGCCAGCGCGAGCTCGGGAGGGAGCGTAAACGACGGCGCGACCGGGAGAAACGCGAGCAGCGCACCGCCGAGCGCCAGGAACACCGGATACGGCGCTCCGACGCGGCGGGCTGCACCCGCCAGGATCACGGCGGCGACGAAGAGAGCAAGAAGCTGTTCGAGCTCCCCCATGGCACCGGTCGATGCGGATCGTGCCGGTTCTTCAGCGACCCGTCATCTGCTCCAGGTGCTCGGGGTACCGGGCGCCCTGCACGGCGACCTGCGAAGCAGCGCTGTCGATGTCGCGGAGATCGCCGGGTGTCAGCTGGACCGAGACCGCTCCTATGTTCTCTTCCAATCGCCCGAGCTTCGTGGTGCCGGGGATCGGAACAATCCAGGGCTTCTGCGCCAGCAGCCAGGCGAGCGCGATCTGGGCCGGTGTCGCCGTCTTCCGTCCGGCGATCGCGCCGAGCAGATCGATCAACGCCTGGTTCGCTTTTCGAGCCTCGGGCGTGAATCGGGGGAGTCTGGTGCGGAAGTCGTCGCTGTCGAATGTCGTGTTCTCGTTGATCTTCCCTGTGAGGAAGCCCCTCCCGAGCGGGCTGTACGGGACGAACCCGATACCGAGCTCTTCGAGCGTCGGCAGCACTTCCGTTTCAGGGCCTCTCGTCCAGAGCGAGTACTCGCTCTGCACCGCCGTGACCGGCTGGACGGCATGCGCGCGGCGAATCGTCTGCGCACCCGCTTCGGAAAGGCCGAAGTGCTTCACCTTGCCTTGCTGAATCAGATCCTTCACCGCTCCAGCGACGTCTTCGATGGGAACGTCCGGGTCGACCCGGTGTTGATAGAAGAGGTCGATCGCCTCGACCCGGAGCCGCTTCAGCGAGGCCTCGGCGACCTCCTTGATGTGCTCGGGCCGGCTGTCCAGACCGATCCACTTCGGCCCCCCGTTCGGATCGAGCTTGAAGCCGAACTTCGTCGCGATCGCCACTCGCCCGCGGAAGGAAGAGAGGGCTTCACCGACGAGCTCTTCGTTGTTGAACGGGCCGTAGACTTCAGCGGTGTCGAAAAATGTGACGCCTCGGTCGACGGCCGATCGGACGAGCGCAATCATCTCCCGCCGGTCGGGGGCCGGACCGTAGGCGAAGGTCATGCCCATGCAGCCGAGCCCGAGCGCCGATACTTCAAGGTTGCTCTTTCCAAGCCTGCGCTTCTGCAGAAGTTGCTGCCGAGCCTCTGCTTGTTTTCCTCTAGACTAGCGTAGCGATCCAGAGCGGTTCTGGCACGGAAACAGAGAAGTCTAGAATCGGAATGCCGACACAGGTTCGCAACCTGCTGCTGCCCGCGCCAGCGTGGGAGCAGCCGCAGTTGTTCGCTCAAGAGGTCCGGGCAGCGTTCAGATCGCTCCGGTAACAGCTACGCGCGGCAAGGGTGGCGAGTCGGGCGTATCCGGCACCGCATCGTTCCGTTGACTGTCATCGTCAACGGTTGGCTAAATCGCCCATCATTGTCGGCAGCGCCATTTCACCCTCGTGCGTCTGAAATCCGCGCGACATCGCGAGTCCCATCCGGCGCTGCGTCTCGGGATCGCGCGCACGCTCCAGGAAGAGATCCGAATCGCGACGGAAATCGTCGGCCTGCGCGAGTGAGATCGCATTGACCCGATCCTTGAGCGCAGCGCGGCCGGCGGCCGGAAACCCGGCGATGCGATGCGCGAGCGATCGGACGAACTCGCCGAGTGTCGCGACAGGCAGCGCTCGATCGATCCAGCCGTATCGCTCCGCCAGCTCCGCATCGTAGTCATCCGCGCTCAGCATCACCTCGAGCGCCCGCGCGCGACCCAGCAGACGCGTCAGGTGCTGATACCACCGGCGCCTTAATCAGGCCGAACCCCTGTTCCGGCTGGCTGAAAATCTCCGATTCGCGAGCGCAAAACGCAGCAGACCGAACGCGACGCGCCGCTCGCGTCCCTCAATCGCGCCAGTCACGAGCCGGCTTCGCCCGCCAGCCGGCCTGTTCCCGATATTCGCTGGATCCGCGTCACGTCGACGTGCGAAATGAAATAGTCGGGGTCGGCGCTCGCAAACACGAGTGCGTGGCACGCGTCGTCCGCCTCGGCACGCTGAATCAGAGACACCAGATCGCGCACCGTTCGGTCCCGAGCAGGTTCATCGGTGGGGCCGAAATGTCCGTAAACAAGACGGCTCCTTCCTGGCGCACTCTGAGCGTTTCGAAATCCACGATATTCCTCCTGATCATGTCCTCTACTTGGCGGCGGCCGTTTTATGGGTCCCGTTTCGCTCTTCGATGGCCTTCAGCGTGTTTCTAAAGGCCTTCTCAACGCCCTTGCCGACTGTCCCGAGCACGAGCCCGAGCGCCCGCCCTTTGAGCGTCTTGCCCTCGCGTACGACGACGGCATCCACATCAGTCTTTCCGTCGGATCGCCGTGTGAAGGCGCGCGCGGCGCGGCCACTCGGCTCCCCAGAGATTCGAGTCGGTGGTCGTCATGACGACCCGGTTGGGATCCGACCAGTCGTAATGGAGGCGTTCCCAGATACCGCCCGAGCCTTCCGTGACGTCCGCGTCAGAAGGGCCACGGTGATGCACCTTGAGTAACTTGTCCGCGCTGTTGCCAAAGAGCTTCGAGCGGCCCGGTCCGAAGTCGATGAGCGCTGGTCACAAGCCCGACTATCAGGATCACGGAAACTTTCTCGCCTTCAGCCTGGATCAGGGTGAAACCTGGACAAGCGAAACCCGGTTGAATAGCTCCATCACCATGGCCTACACGGGAGTCCGCGAGATCAGCCCCGGTGTCCTCTTTGTGGTCTACGAACTCAAATGCTACTCAGACATCCCGATACCGCGAAGCCACGGTCGACACCGTAGGACGAACCGTGGTTGTCAAGAAAACCGCTAAGCAGTAGGTCCCCGTCGAATCCGTGATCGGATGAGAATTCGCTCTCTTCAGGCGCCTCAGTCGGGACAGAATCCTGTGAAGGGCGGCACGGCGCACCTCATCCAGGAACCGGGGTGGTCGTTGACTTTCAGCCGTCGCAGTCATAGCATCACGCTCCAGAATCAGCATGGATAACAGGTTCGGTCCAATCTGGCTGAAAACCGGAGATTTATCGGGTTATCAGGGCAAGTCAACCTGTTAATCAGTGGTTGGGTGAGAACAACCAGAGGGAAGGATGCATGCATGCAATCAATAACATCAAGCGCTTTGTTAAGGCGACGCTGATTCGCGTAGTATTGGCATCTCGCCTACCTATCGCAAAGGCCCTACACGCCTCGGGGAAGCACTACTGCCCCATTTGCGAAAGCAACGTGCGCCGCTTTCTTCCATTCGGTGATCCTCCACGTGCAAATGCTAGGTGTCCTATATGTGGCTCACTGGAAAGACATAGGCTGGATTGGTTGCTTTTCACAAAGCAGACCGATCTCTTTGACGGCTCTCCCAAAACGATGCTCCACGTGGCGCCAGAAGAATTCTTGTCAGCGCAATTCCGCAGGATCAAGAATTTGGATTATTTGAGCGCAGACTTAAACAATCCAAGAGCCATGGTGCAAATGGATATAACGAACATCAACTACCCCGACAACTCTTTTTCAGTAATCTACTGTAGCCATGTCTTGGAACATATCCAGAATGATCGCAAAGCCATTGCGGAGTTCTATCGCGTGCTTAGACAAGACGGTTGGGCGGTGCTTCAGGTGCCCATCACAGCTGATCGAACATACGAATATTGAGCAATTATCGAACCAGAAGAGCGGAAAGAGCAAATCCCTCCGGCCAACGGGATCATGTAAGGCGTTGCGGTCCTGACTACGTTGAACGTATGAGGTCCGCTGGCTTTGTTGCGGAAGTTTTGGGCGCGACTGATCTGGCGAAGGGGTCGGATTGCGCAAGGATGGGATTTCAGTCAGATAGGCTGATATTTTTCTGTAGGAAACCGTCCCCCAACAAATCGTTGCACGGGACGCGCTAAAGCGCGCCCGTGAACTCTCGCGTTATGCGGATACCCAAATCGGAGAAGCACTCTCTAGATCGATGGACTGGAGATTGGCGAAGCGCAAGGAGAACGAAATGGAAAGGACCTACTTTACCGATGCTCAAGCTCGAACGGAAGTTGGAAAGATCGTCGAGGCATTGTCTGATTTTCCATCGGTACCGAAAGGCAGCAAGGGCACTGTGGTGAAGGTGAAGCGGTACGCAAGAGACAAATGGGCCGCACATGTTGAGTGGGATCTTCCAAGCAGTCATCGTTTATTGCGGCGATGGTCTTGGATGCATCCTTCAATTTCTTGAAGTGGAACAAGCCTGTTACCGACGAGTTCAGCAAATCAGAATACGAAATGCTTTTGCGAGTCCTACAGCCAGCGAACTAGTCAAGAGCGGGTCGCACTTGCTCCGAAACCGCATAACACGGGTTGCAGCCGACTGGCGAAAAACGCCAGCGGCTGAACCCAATCCGTTAGGCGGAAGTAAACACCTGATGTGACGCCTAGCGTTTCGTCGGTATCCCAAACCACGTCGTGAGGGCCTCGGTCAGCCCCTGCGCTGTTCCGTCACCGACCCAGGCGACATGGCCGTCGGGGCGGATCAGGACTGCTGTGGGAGCAGCGACTTCGCCGATCACGGGAAGTTCCCATCTGCCAGCGTACGTCGCGTTGAGGTACTGCACGCGGTCTGACCGCGGCGTGATATCAGTGGCGAGCGGCGCGGCGAGGTTGAGCAACAGGGGCTGTGCCCGGTGCAGGAAACTGAACACGCGTCGCGTGCCACTTGGTGTTACGAGGTCGAGATCGGGCATGCGGCGTCCCGACAATGGATGTCCCTCCCCCAGATCGTATCGAATGTCCAAGCCGGACATCATCCCGGCGATCTGCTTGCGCGGCCCTCCCATCGTGAGGAGATCGGCCACGATGTCGCGCGCCGCCGTGGTGCGATCGTCCTCGCGATTGAGTGCCACCTGCGCCATCGAGGCCTTGAGCACGCGTGCACCTACTGGGTGACGCTCCGCGTGATACGTGTCGAGCAGGGTGTCGGGTGAGATGCGCTTGACGACCTGCGCCAGCTTCCAGCCTAGATTCACCGCATCCTGCACGCCGGTGCTGAGTCCCTCTCCGCCGATCGGCGAATGAACGTGGGCCGCATCGCCGGCCAGCAGCACCCGACCACTCCTGTATTGCGCTGCCTGCCTGGTGGCATCGGTGAACCGCGAGATCCAGGTGAGGTTGTGCGCGCCATAGTCGGTGCCGCACGCCGCGATCAGCAGCGCCTTGAGATCCTGCAGGGTGGGCTCGGTGGTGGCATGAGGGTTGGGCTCGGTGACCATGACCTCGATCGGGCCGACATCCTTGTAGATGATCTTGCCGTCCTTGAGCTCGTACTCCGACCTGCCGAAGGCATAGGTGCCGGCTGCCGAGCGATGCACCCCGTACGGTGGCGTCTCCGTCATCTCCACCGCCGCGAGGATGCTGCTCGTGGTCGGGTCCCAACCCGGGAAGTCGATGCCCGCGGTCTTGCGCACCAGGGAACGGCCGCCGTCGCAGCCAACGAGATACTCTGCGCGCAGTGTCTCGCCATCGGCGAGCGTGACATCGATGCCGGTGTCGTGCTGCACGAATCCCGTGACCTCGCGGCCGTAGTGGATTGGCACGCCGAGCTCGGTGACCCACTCGGCGAGGATGCGCTCGATGTGCTTCTGCCTGAGTGCGAGCCCGTAGTTGTGGCGGGTCGGGAAGTCGCTGATATCGAGGCGGGTGGTGGCGAAGCCGGTGATCTGCGCGGTTTGCCCCGCCGCGAGGAACCGGTCGGCGATGCCGCGCTGGTCGAGCACTTCGATGGTGCGCGAGGTGATGCCGAGTGCACGCGAGCCGGAGAGTTCCTGATTGGGGCGGCGCTCCACGACGACGACATCCACTCCGGCCAGCGCCAGTTCGCCGGCGAGCATCAGTCCGGTGGGGCCGGCGCCGGCGATCACGACCGCGTGGTTGGTCATCCCGACTCCTGATCAGAATGAGGCACGAAGTATCACCTTGCGCGAGGGCCTTGCCGCAAGCCTCCGGGTCGTTGATACACGTCTGTGGGGGACGTGGCCTACCTAAGAACCTCCCTCGAAAAAGTAGACTCTTTCACCTAACCACAGGAGGTGTCTATGGGACGAGCCAGTCCCAGGAAAATTCATCGTTACAGCCTGGAATTCAAATGCCAGGCGGTGAAACTGAGTCAGCTGGAGGGCGTCGAGGTGCAGGCCGTGGCCGACCGCTACAAGCTTCAGCAGTAGGAACCAGCCTTACTCCTAATTACTATTTAGGGCTAATCGTCACCGCCCGATCACCGTCGGCTCAAGATGATCTTGACAAGTGGCAGACGAGCGGGTCGGGGTCGGCGGTTTCTACCGGCAGCGCGTAGCGCAGCGTGACCATGAAATCCCCGGCCACGGCCCACACCGTTCCGTTCGTGTTGCCTCCAGTTTTGACTGCGGCGTCGCCCAGTCCCGCGACAGGCGTCAATGAGGCCATGAGTTTGACCCGTTCCCGTCCACCGGAACTGATGACATCAATGGAAATCCGGTGAAGGCCCGGAATGCCTTTACCGCTCTTGAGTTCCCAGTTGCAGCCCGGCGGCGAGACTTGTTGCTTCCGGCCACTGTCTTCTTATTTAGGACCGGGTAGCCCGTCGTCCGCTCGATCTCTTGATCGGTTAGCAGCTTGCAGGGATCGATAGCTCTACCGGCATCTGACTTGCGCGGCGAGTCATCCGAGCTTGAAGGCTTGGAACTGGCGATCTGAGGCGGACTTTGAGGGGACTGGCTACAAGCGGCCAGGGCGAGCAGTATCAGAACATTGCGGTGGCGCGGGCCATCAATATGAGCGGGTTCATAGGTAGATTCTCGCTAACAAATCGGTTTTGTCGACGACGCAGGGGAGGATATTCTGGATCGAGTGATCGCTATCGAGCCAGCTCGCCGACGGCCGCTGATGCCTGATTATAATATAGCCACGCATAACTCTGAGAGTCGGTAATTGCATTTGAGAAAACCCGATAACGACGCTGTTCTAGCAGGACTTGCGGCGAGCTATGGAAGCCAGCTCCGACGTTTCCTGTTGCCGCGGGTCCGCGTTCGCGTGGATTCCGCCTGACATAGTTCAAGAATTTAACTTGGGGATGGTGAAGGTTCCTGAGTGGGAATCAATTCGCTCACCGGAGGCAGCCAACAAGCCCAACCACAGGTTGCAGCCGCCGCCGGCAAAAAAACGCCGGCGCGGCTGAACCGGAACGTTCGGCGGACCAAGAAGACAACTGCGTTCGAAGCTCCACCATGAGCTGGGATCTGAAGGATTCTGCTTGTTTAGCGGAGCTGCCTATGTCTAAAGTTTAGGGCGTGACAAGGGGACTTCGGCGTGGTGGACGAATGACGAGTCGTCGTCGAACAAGTCTCATCGCTGCATTGTTAAATCCGCGCGTTAAACGTCGGAGCTACTTCGGACTAATTTTGACGGTTCTATTGAACCGGCGAATTCGGAGACGGATGCCACAGATCGGTGAGAGTTGGTTGACGAGCCCCACCCAGACGAGACCGGCCTACGAGAGGAAGGCGCTCCCGACCGGGGCTGCAAACGCGGTGCCGTTGCCATCTCCGTGGGTGCGCGGTCCAGCTTGGGGACGCGTTCTGGATGTTGAGTGCACTCTGGCTGGCGCCGATAATCCTGTGGCTCTGCCATGGATATTCGTACCCGGAGGACAAACCGCTCCACCGCTCTACTTCGGCCTGACCGCGCTGTTCTGGATCGGTCATCGGCTCTCCAGCACGTACCTCGCTTACTGTACAGAGGCATATCGGCCTCTGTTGCGAGCGCAGCCCGCCCGGTTCGTCGTCCTCCCGTTGCTCGTAACGGCCGGCGCTTTGCTGTCTTTCTTCCGTCGGACACGGCGTTACCATGGAGTCGCGAGGAACGTTTGGTGGCGCTTGCCATCCTCGACTACGTCTTTGTGACCTATCACTTTGCCACCCAGCATTTCGGCGCACTCTCGCTCTGACCGCACGCGGGTCGGTCGCACCGCCTGCACTTACACAAGAAATATGGACCGGCTCTTCGCGCTCGGCGTCGGTGGCGTTCTCGTTTTCCTGGCAGACCTCCTGGCTGGCGCGGTCGCCTATCAGGACCAATGGGTCGATCGGTGGGTTTTCCCCGCCTGGCTGGTTTCGGCGCAGGACGGGATCCGCGCAGGCGCCACCATCATCCTCCTCGCCGCGACAGTTGCAATGCTTTTTCTGGAGCTGCGCTCGTCGCGATGGTCGCTCCCGCGCCTGCTTTACGTTCTGGGAATGGCGGCCATGGTCACCCTCGCTCTCCGCCCACGGAGTCTGTTTCCATTCCTGGTAATCTGGACTTCGCAGCACTCGGATTCTCGCGACGGGGATCGCTTCCCAAACGCCGATTGCTGAGCCGGCTCCCGTGCGCGGTGCTGGGCGTCGACTGTTCCACGCATTGAACACGCGACCGTGGGCCATCTTGGTCCTCCTTGTGGTTGCGTCAGTCATGCTCTTGCCGCTCTTCGAGTCGAAGCGATCGGGCAGGATGAGAGATATTATGGGGACCGAATATTCGGCGCTATCGCGACGGAGTTGCGCAACGTCCACGGGTCCCTGCACTTTTGGCCTTCGGCTTCGCGACCGGATTCATCCACTATCTTCTCGACCGGAGCGTTTATCGAATGTCGAGTCCCCAAATCCGCATGGCGGCTCGTGCTCTTCTCGTTCCAACCGGCAAAGTGCCATCAGGATATTTCACGAGCGAACCGTTTTTGCCGCCCGAATTCAGGGGGAGCAAGATTCCAAAGCAGACACCTACGTCTTCGACTTGATCTGTTGTCGGCATTTTCTATCGAGAGCGCGGTGGTCCGTAGTTCTACGCTGCATACGGATCTCAGCCCGCGTCCATCAAGTCGTTGCAGTGGACAGCGCCTTCGCCGCTTCTGAACTCCTACGTTGGGCACACCCGAGAGGACTGGCATGAACGGGCCCGGGAACGTGTGCGGCCAATCCTGGAGCCACAATCCTGGCGTTCGCCGCAGGCCGAGGCGGGCAGCGTAGAGACGCTAATGAAGCGAATCTGGAAACGGATTCTTCTGGGTAGCATCGCGACGGTGGCGGGGGTCGCGGTGGGCGCATGGGTTGTCTTAATGCTGCTCTTCGTGCGGCCGGTCATCTATCAGCCGACGGTCGTGATCGACCCCGTCGAGCTGCGGTCGTGGCCTGAGCACGACGCCATCTATCACCGCACTGCATTTCCATACGTGCTGCGCCTCGAGCGCGGACCCGCCAAGATGCTCTACATCGGGGCCCGACACACTTCGGAAGCGGCCGACCTCCAACTGGCCGAGATCGAGCGCCTATGGGCGGAGTTCCAGCCAACCGTGGCTCTGTGCGAGGGTCGGGCGCGGATATTTCGGTTCGCGTCGCGACCGGCAACCGGCACGCTCCACGAATCGGAGTTGGTGCGCATTCTCGCGCAGCGCGGCGCCGTACCTCTCTACTCGCTGGAACCGGCGTTCGAGGCTGAGGTCAACGGGCTGCTGCGGCAGTTCGAACCACGGCTCGTCGCGACCTACCTGACGCTTCGGGTCTTCACGAGCGAGGCTCAGGGGTACGACGGCGACCGCGACGCGCTCGCACTGCATCTGCTGCGCAAACGCACCGACGTCGCCGGGCTCCGCGGCTCTTTCTCTTCCGTCCAGGATCTTGATACTTACTGGCGAGAGCGCTTCCCGGGGGCGCCGGACTGGCGAACGCTGCCGGATACCGAGAGCGTGCCGCTGTTGGTCGAAGTTGGCCACGCCTCCCGGGAGGTCCGTGGCGAGCACATGGTACGCACCCTGGTGGATCTCGCCGTGCGCGGCGAGCGCGTTCTCGCGGTCGTCGGGGCTAGCCACGCGATCCGCCAGGAGCCGGCGCTGAGCAAGGCGTTGGAGAAGGCTCTGGCGCAGAGCGCAGCCGGTGGCGGCGGCTGACCGGTCCCAAGCACCGGTCTCCGAGGCGATGAAAGAGCAAGGCGTAACGCCATTTGGGTTGGAGCGACGAGG
>CAWJYM010000009.1:0-1903007 GCA_963847125.1 uncultured Acidobacteriota bacterium | reverse complement strand
GAGGCCCCAACGGCGGAAAACCGACGATAGAACAGTTGCGGAAGCATACGGCGGGCGTAAACCGCATCGTGTGACAACGCCGGCGGAAGAGGCGCAGCCGCTTCACCCAACAGACATCGTGGAGCGGGTCAAGGCTCGCGGGCTATTGTTCGAGCCTGGTTCGCAGGAACTCTACAGCAGCGCCGGTTATACCTGCCTGGCGCGAATCATAGAGGTCATCGAAGGTCGATCGTTCGAAGACGCGCTGGCGGAAGGCATCTTCAAGCCTGCGCGCATGAGTTCCGCGACGAGCGAGACGGGGCCGCGGCTCATGCCTAACCGCGCGCTGCCATACAAACTCGGCGCCGGAAGGGGCGGACCTGCTGTCGAGGCTGCTCGTTACAAGGATCTCCGCTTTCTCGCCGGTGCGGGGTCGGTGTATGCGACGCCGGCCGATCTCGTCGCGTTCGTCAGGGCAGTCGGTGACGGTGCCTTCGGTGAAGAACTGCAAAGCTGGGCAAAAGCGGTCGACCGGGACACGTGGCCGAGGCTGGTACGGACGCACCAATGGCTACGAAGCTTCTGTAGATCTGCTTCCGAGCCAGGATCTAGTAGTCGCCCTGGTGAGTAATCTGCAATCCGGCACGAATTGGCAGCTCCGGCAGCGGATTCGTCATCTGCTGGTCGGCCGCCCTGTCCTTGCCATCCCCTTGCCTCCGGCCCGAGTCACCAATTTCGAGCCGCCCTCCAGCGTGGGTCGGACTCTACGGCGACCGTAACGATCCGGTTGAGGTCGCCGTTCACGAAGGCGAGCTCTATCGTGATGAGAATCAGATCTATCCGGTTGCGGGCGACAAGTACTACATTCCCGTGAGCGGCTCCACGATGCGGTTCCATCGACAAAGCGGGAACGTGGATCGAATCACGTCACGACCTTTGGCGACGGCAGCGAGCGAGCTACGCGGAAGCTGGCAGCACCATGAGATTGCACAGCCTACGCGACACGGTTCGATTGGCGATTGCGGATTGAGGATTGGCGGTCGCGCATAGCGCCAGCTGGCGCCGTTGATGGCATGATCGCGAACATGGCCTCCTCTCAGACAGCCTGCCGCAGACAGCCACGACCTCATCCGCGTCCAGGGCGCCCGGGAGAACAACCTGAAGGACGTCAGCGTCGAGATCCCCAAGCGGCGGTTGACGGTGTTCACCGGCATCTCGGGATCGGGTAAATCGTCGCTGGTGTTCGGCACGATCGCAGCGGAGTCGCAGCGGCTGATCAACGAGACGTACAGCGCGTTCGTTCAGGGATTCTTGCCGACGCTCGGCCGGCCCGACGTCGACCTACTGGACGGGCTGACGACCGCGATCATCGTCGACCAGGAGCGAATGGGCGCCAACGCCCGTTCCACGGTCGGCACGGTGACCGACGCCAACGCGATGCTGCGGGTGCTGTTCAGCAGGCTCGGCAAGCCGCACATCGGTCCTCCGACTGCCTACTCGTTCAACGTGCCGACGCGGAAAGCGAGCGGGTCGATGACGGTCGACAAGGGCAAGGGGGAGCGAATCGTGGTGCGCGACGCCGTCTACCACGGCGGCATGTGCCCGCGATGCGAAGGCATGGGATCGGTCTCCGACATCGACCTGTCGGCAGCTCTTCGACGACAGCAAGTCGATCAGCGAGGGTGCGATCAAGGTTCCCGGCTACACGTCCGACGGCTGGTACGTGCGCATCTTCGGGGTCTTCCTCGACGTGGACAAGCCAATCCGCAAATACACCAAAAAGGAGCGCCACGACTTCCTCTACAAGGAGCCGACCAAGGTGAAGGTCAAGAACTGAACCTCACCTACGAGGGCCTCGTGCCGCGGATCCAGAAGTCGTTCCTGTCCAAGGACGTCGAGGCGATGCAGCCGCACATCCGGGCGTTCGTGGAGCGCGCGGTCACCTTCAGCACCTGTCCCGAGTGCAAGGGCACCCGGCTCAACGAGGCGGCCCGGTCGTCGAAAATCAACAAGATCAACATCGCCGACGCGTGCGCGATGCAGATCAACGACCTGGCCCAATGGATGCGCGAGCTGAACGAACCGTCCGTCGCACCGCTCCTGGCGACGCTGCGGCACACGCTCGACTCGTTCGTGGAGATCGGACTCGGCTACCTCAGTCTCGACCGGCCGTCCGGCACGCTGTCGGGCGGTGAGGCGCAGCGCACCAAGATGATCCGCCACCTCGGGTCGTCGCTCACCGACGTGACCTATGTCTTCGACGAGCCGACGATCGGGCTGCACCCGCATGACATCCAGCGGATGAACACCCTGCTGTTGCGATTGCGCGACAAGGGCAACACCGTCCTTGTCGTCGAGCACAAGCCGGAGGTGATCGCGATTGCCGACCACGCGGTCGACCTGGGCCCAGGCGCCGGTGCGGCCGGCGGCGAGGTCGTCTTCGAGGGCACCGTTGATGGGCTGCGGAAGAGCGACACGCTCAGCGGGCGACATCTCTCGGACCGGGCCGCACTGAAGCCGTCGGTGCGGACGCCGACGGGTGTGATGAAGGTGCGCGGCGCGCGCACGCACAACCTGAAGACGTCAACGTCGACATTCCGCTTGGCGTGCTGGCGGTGGTGACCGGCGTGGCGGGGTCGGGCAAGAGCTCGCTGATCGATGGCTCGGTGAGTGGCCGGGACGGGGTGGTGTCGATCGATCAGACTCCGATCCGTGGCTCGCGGCGGAGCAACCCCGCAACCTACACCGGCCTGCTCGATCCGATCCGCAGCGCGTTCGCGAAGGCCAACGGCGTGAAGCCCGCGCTCTTCAGCGCCAACTCCGAGGGCGCCTGTCCAACCTGCAATGGCGCCGGCGTGATCTACACCGACCTCGGGATGATGGCCGGCGTCACCACGGTCTGCGAGGAGTGCGAGGGCCGGCGGTTCCAGGCGTCGGTGCTGGACTACCGGCTCCCTTCGACTTCGCTCAGGGCAGGCGGCGGACTGAACATCGCCGAGGTGCTCGACCTGTCGGTCGAAGACGACGAGCTGCACTTCTCGGCACCCGCAAGGCGCAGAATCCGGCGGCGCACGCGATCCTGCAGCGGATGGCCGACGTGGGGCTCGGCTACCTGCGGCTCGGCCAACCGCTCACCACGCTATCGGGTGGCGAGCGGCAACGGCTCAAGCTCGCCACGAACATGGGTGAAGAAGGCGGCGTCTATGTCCTCGACGAGCTGACCACCGGGCTGCACCTGGCCGACCTCAAGCAACTGCTCGGGCTGTTGGACCGGCTGGTCGACTCCGGCAAGTCGGTCATCGTGATCGAGCACCACCAGGCGGTGATGGCGCACGCCGATTGGATCATCGACCTCGGGCCGGGCGCGGGGCACGACGGCGGGCGAATCGTGTTCGAAGGCACTCCGGCCGACCTGGTGGCGGCGAGGTCGACGCTGACCGGCGAGCACCTGGCGGCATTCGTCGGCAGCCATCCGCCTCCGCACGCACCGACTTCAGGCGTGCTACGGCGCGATGTCGCGCCTCGAGCTGGTTGAACGCCGGCAGGACTCCGTCACAGCCAAGGCCGAGGGCCGAAAGCTGAGCCGCGAAGTCCTCAAAATCCTCGTGTTTACCCGGCCTCACGGACCAACCAGGTTGCGACCCGGAGTGTACGCGCGCTACCCTCGCGCGCGATGAACGCCTAGACCGACCTGTCAAATGACCTACGGATGTGTCACATATCTGAGAGTCATGCCTATTGACAACAATGTCTCCTGCCCCTATATTCCTCATGCGAGCCGCTGGTTTCCGGCGGAGTCAGCTCTTTGAACGGCGTACATCCCTCCGAAATGCTTCGGGGGCACGGACCATGAGCGGCCTCATCTTGAGTGGATGGGGTCGGCCTAAGGGCGAGCGTGCGTGTATACGCTCAGCTGTGGTCACCGGCAACTTGCCGTGGCCGCTCGTCGTTTTCGTTAGTGACTTGAACTCGCGTGGGAATAGCCGAGCGAGTAGACCGGTCATGACGAGGGCGCGGACGGGTCTCTCCTTGAGACTAGCAGCCTAGGTCATAAGCTCCGACTCTTCCTCGACGTGTGGTCCTGCCAACTGGGCGCGTGGTGGATCTCATATCGGGGAGGTGTGTATGCGAAAAGGGAAATGCAGAGAGCTGGAGCCAGTAATCGCAGCCATTACGCGATTGCTGGCGTCCGAAGAGTCGGAGCTGGTTCACGATCGAGCGCTGAGCGTAGCGCTTCAGAAACTCGAGACCGCAGCAAAAGGAGGGCGGCCAATCCCGCGCAAGCGACTGGTCAAGATCGTCGAAGTGATTGTTGATAGCGTGCGCAGGGCGTTTCTGAAGCTCAAGAACGACGCGGCGAATTGAGGAGCAATGGCCTAGTAACTGCTTTTGGATCTCGGGATGAATTACGGCAAAGCGATCAGAATCGTGCGAACGGCATTTGGGCTGAGTCAGGCTGAGCTTGCGAAACGGCTCAGCGTCACAGCCAGTCATTTGTCATTGCTCGAATCAGGCAAGAGGCAACCCAGTGTGAACGTGCTGAGAGAGATTTCGCTCGCGCTTGAAATCCCCATGCATCTCCTGACCCTCTTAGCCGCGGATCGCGCCGAGATCGATAAACCGGAAGTCGCAAAGCAGATCTCGGAGCTCGGGGCATCACTCCTGCGGTTGTTGGTTTCTGCGGACGACGACCAGCCACGGCAACCAAGCCTTCTGATATCGGCGGGGAAGAAGAAAAGGTCCGCGTGACCGGGTTCAGTATCATGACGGACGAACATCACTCCTTTCACTGGCTTGCACGACAGCTGCGCGTGGATGTAGAAGTGCTTCGTGCGCTCGACGCTGTTATCGCCGACCAGTAGTTTCATTCCCGCTGACGAAACGAGGAAAGACACGACAGATAGACAACCCGCGTGACGCGCTGAAGTTGGTGCTACGTCGGATTCGTCGGGTCGTGTTAAGGCCGCGACCGTTGCCGACTTTGTTCACGGTTGCGTTCGCGGTCGATCACCAATAACAGGTGCCAGAGTTCACCTTGGTCAACGAAACCTGGCGAGCATTGATATTCGGGACTTCTACCCGAGTGTGACGCCGAGAATGGTGTACGCAGTGCTTCGGCATCGCGTGGGCGTCGGACCGCGTTTGGCGGCGTTCATTACACGTATCACGACGATTCGCTTCAGTTTGCCCCAGGGCGCACCAACGAGTGATGTTCTAGCCAATCACGTCGTGTGGCGTGTCGATGAGCGCCTTCAGGAAATCTCGGACACACTCGACCTTGAGGTGTCGCGATATCTGGACAACATTGATCTGTCGGGCGAGCGAACCCGAGAAGCTATCGGACTGGTCATCGAGGCGTTACGCCGAGAAGGTTTTGCGGTACGCCACAAAAAGACGTTCAATTCAGGGCCGAATGTTCCCCACGTTGTCACTGGCTTGAATGTCAATCATCGGAAGGGCCTGCCGAGCGCCCCGAGAGAACTTCGTGATAAGGCACGCGCCAGCGTCCATAGGCTGATATGCCTCAACCGAGCAGGTCAGGACGTATCAGACGCCTTGAACTCTGTGCGTGGCTATATCGCTCATCTGCGGCAGACCAACCCTGGGACCGCTGCGCGATTGGAGCGGCAGCTAACCCAAGCCGGCATCTCGCTCGTGGTGCCGAAGAAATCACACTAGGCAGTCTCCCGCCGTGGTTCCGAAAGGCGTGTGTCACCTGTGCGGGGAAGAAAAAGGCCTCACCTACGAGCACGTCCCGGCCAAGTCGTCATTCAATGAAGAGCTGGTTGAGATGTTTGGGCTTGAGAGCTGGCTACGCCAAGGGCCGACAGGTGAGATGTCAGGCGGAAACACGATGGAACAAGGCGCAGGAGCGTATTCGCTCTGCTATCGGTGCAACTCAGAAATCAGCGGCAATCATTACGTCGGTGAATTGAAACGCTGGACGGGAATCGGAATGTCCGTGCTCTCCGCAGTTGCCAGCGGAACCGATGACAATGCCGTTGCGTTGAAGCTCCCGAAAGTGTATCCCGCTAGAATCCTGAAGCAGATCGTGGTGATGTTTGCGTCGGTGAACTCAGCAGCCCTTCTGGAGCATCATTGAGCGTTGCGCGAGTACGCGATGAACCCGCAGGCTGTTGGTTTGCCGTCACGTTACCAGTTCTACTTGTTGCTGACCCATCCAAAGAGCACGGTCGCACGATACAGCGGACTGTCCATGCGGCTTGCCTCGGGAACATGGTGTGCGACGTGGGTGACGGATCTGGTTTGGTTCCCCTTCGGCTACGTGATGACTATAGACGAGCCGAAACCTCTTCTTCCGATCGGGAATATTTCCGATTTTGTGAGGTATGGTTACAACGATGAGACAAGTCTCGAACTGCAGCTGCCAATGTTGGCGAGCGAGCATCCCTACCCGGGCGAATATAGCGATCCAGTAGCGAACGGTGCGTTCACCAATAAACAGCCAGAGGTTTTTCCTACGCTACAGTCGGTGAGGATTCCCGTACAGATCCGACTAGCTGATGGTTATGAAACTGACGGCGCAGAGCTTGCGCACCCCCTGCCATTCTCGAAGTGGACGGAACCCGAGCTCCTGCACGTGGTTGAAGCATTGTTGCGGTCGCTCTGCGTTCTTAAAGGGGAGCCCTACAGCGTGACGATCCAGTAGGTTGAGAGTCAAGGTGCTCTGTTGAGGGTTGTTAGTGGAGCGCGCTCTGGCGAGACCGAGTACATGCCGGTTCCTGTTACCACGGTCGCACAGTTCATAGGGGTCGATGAAGTTCCACCGAGGGCGACATCCACACACGAGGACGTTATGCGGTTCAAAGAGAAAGAAGAAGGCACAGTGGACGCGGGGTAAATCTGGGTAACCTTGCCGGAACTTCCGCTGCGTTGAGACCCGAGTGCGTCGGCAAAGCCCTGTAAAACGCACTCGGATCGGTTCAGACGTGAGTCACGGCTCGTTACCTGAGGCTTGCTGGTTCGAGTCCAGCCTGAGGAGCCAACTCGCTTGTGTAGGGTCTTTCCCGCCAAAACAACCACTCGCACTGTGGGCCAATCGCACTATCGAACTCGACCGGGCGGAAGCCGACGTGCGCGTTCAGCAGGGGCATTCATCGGCTTGCGCTCCCTTTGCTCGCCGCTGTCGGTCGCTCGCGTTCTGCTTGCTCCGGCTCAAACCGGAGAATGTCGCAAGGCTGGCACGAGAGCGCCTCGCAGATCGCATCGAGCGTCGAGAAGCGGATCGCGCGCGCCTTACCTGTTTTGAGGATCGAGAGGTTGGTCAGCGTCAGTCCGATCCGATCCGGGAGCTCGGTCAGCGTCATCCGCCGATCGTGAAGCCAGATGTCCCTCGACGGGTCCGAACGGCGGAACGCCGCGCGGTAGTTGGGGTGATTGCGTCGGCGGCGCCCATACGCTAGTCTTCCCGTAGGCGTCTGCAGGACGCCTCCAGTCCGCGGGAAGGGCAGCGCCCACCTGTCACGTAGCCGGTTGCAACTCATACGCGACCTTTCTTCAGCCCACGATGCGGACACGGGCGGTTTTGAAGGAGGTCGTCCGTGTCTGATCGTCCGCACGTACCCACCAACCTCGAACAACAGCACAAGCTCGCTAAAGATCTGCTTCGCGACGCCAGGGACGGCGATCCCGCCGCTCTTGCTCGATTGAAAGCCGTTCGCGCGGACGCGGGCGCCACGCGCCGCGCTTCAACTCGCCGACGCGCAGCTCGCCATCGCGCGCGAAACCGGCTTCGACTCGTGGCCGACGCTCATCGAGCACCTGCAGAAGCGCGACATCACGGCGTTCCGCGACGCAGTGTCTCGCGACGACGTCGCCACGGTCAGGCGGCTCCTCGGATTGCCGCATGTCCAGGAACATGTCAACACGCCGATGTTCGCGTTCGGCCAGCGTGCCGCGCACATTGCCGCGAAACGCGCGCCGATGCTCGAGGTGCTGGTCGCCGCCGGTGCGAACCTCAACCTCAAGAGCGAATGGGAGAACGGACCGTACACCGTCCTGGACAACGCCACCGAAGAGACGGCGCGGTTCCTCCTCTCGCGCGGCGTGAAGCTGACACCGAACGTGGCTGCAAGGCTTGGCTGGATCGACGAGCTCCGACAGCTGCTTGCCGCGGACCCCGCGCTCGTGCACGCGCGCGGAGGCGACGGGCAGCAGCCGCTCCACGAGGCGGCAACGGTTGCCATCGCCGACGTGCTGCTGGATCGCGGCGCTGATGTGAATGCACGCTGCATCGACCACAAGTCCACGCCCGCGCAGTACGCGCTCGCGGAACGGCCGGAGATCTGTCGTCGGTTGCTCGAGCGCGGTGCCAGTGCCGACATCTTCATGGCGGCTCGCCTTGGCGAGGTTGCCCTGGCCACGCGTGTGCTGGACGCCAATCCGCAGGCGATCGCCGCTCGCATCAACGAGCCCGGCTACGCCCCGGTGCCGCCGCTCCACATCTACTGCTGGACGCTCGGCTTCGGCATGTCAGCGCACGACGTGGCTCTGAAGTTCGGGCATCGCGATGTCTACGATCTGCTCGTGCGCCGCAGCCCGGAGAAGGTGCGCTTCATCAACACGGTGCTGGCGGGCGACGAAGCAGGCGCGCGGGCGTTCATCGACCGGGACCCGTCGATGCTGACCTCACTCACGCGCGCTGATCACTCACGTCTGGCGCACGCCATCTTCGATGGTCGTCGCGAGGCTGCGCATCTCATGCTCCGCCTCGGTTTCGACGAAACCGCCGGTGGTGTCGATGGAGGCACGGCGCTTCACGCCGCAAGCTGGATGGGCGACGTCGAGCTGGTTGAAGCGATCCTCCAGCGCGGGCGCGTGCCGCTCGAAAGCCGCGATCCGGTCCACCTCAGCACGCCGCTCGGCTGGGCGGCGTTTGGATCGGTGCACCGCAGGGCGCGCGGAGGCGACTACTCCGCAGTCGTCGATCGACTCGTTGCGGCTGGAGCGGACATCAACGCGCCGGGGAACGGTGAACCCCTGTCGCTCATCGCAATGGCCGAGGGGAATCCGGAGGTCCAGGCGACGTTGCGGAAGCACGGCGCCAGCGGGTAAGTCGACGCGGCCCCTCAGCGCGCTTCCAGGTTGGCCTTCAGAGCGTTGGCGCCCTGCTCGATCAACGGGGCGATGTTGCCGCCGATCTCTCGTGGCAGGAAGTCGGTAATCCACACGAACAGGGATCGTCCCGGCCCCTTGTCGACGACCTGCATCGACGCGTGGTGATACGTCATGCCTGGGCCATCGATCGCCGAGTACGCGACGCGCCGTGTCGTGTCATCGACATCGAGAATGCGTTCACGCAAGACCATCCCGGTGGCAAACCAGACCGTGCGGATGTCGCCGTCCAGTTGCGCATCGACAAGCACGGGAGCGAAGACCTTGTCGGCTTCACCCACGAGCCGCAATGCGGCCCAGGCTTTCTCAGCGCCGACCTCGACCGTCAACTCCTTGTGGATCGATGCCATCCTCCTGATTCTAGAACGAACGGTTTCTCGAACGAATGTTCGTGCAGCGTTCTGTTCGGCACGCTGAAGAAGAGCTACCCCTGCTAGGCCGAGTCGGCCTTGGTAGGCGTCTTGCACCCTCCGCTTCGGCGGAACCGCCTCTGCGGCGGTCAGAAGTAGACAGGAGTGGACATGACGCTTTTGCGGAAGAGGTTGCTTGCGGCGAGTGCGCTCGTTGTTGGGCTTGGCGTGGCATCTGCGTGCTCGAGCGACGACAACCCGACTTCGCCAGGCACCCCGGCAACCCCGGCAATCCCAACGCGCCGCGCATCATCTCACTGTCACCAGCGACGCCGACTGCGAGCGGCACCGCGCAAACGATAACCGTGACCGGCGAACGCTTCGCCAGCGGGCTCACCGTTCTGCTCGACGCGCCCACCGGCGTGTGGACGACATGCAGCAGCGGCGGCGCGATCAATGTGCTGTCCCCGACGACGTTCACGGTGACGGTGATGCTGGACAGAGCGGGGGTGTGGGACATCACGGTGCACGACGCGAACGGGGTGGAATCGAACGAAGTCCAGTTCTCAGTGGCGCAGTGACGACAAGAGAGGAGCCATTCTCGCGCCCGCGAGAGTGGCTCCCGAATCCCGCCGAAGCGGGATGGCTATCAGCGCTGTCGAGACTGCAGCTTCGACAGCAGGTGCAGAATTTCCAGGTACAGCCAGATGAGGGTCACGAGCAGCCCGAACGCGCCGTACCACTCCATGTGCTTTGGCGCGCCGCGCGCCACTCCCTGTTCGATGAAGTCGAAGTCCAGGACGAGATTGAGCGCCGCGATCACCACGACGAACACACTGAACAGGATGCCGAACGTTCCGCTGGAGTGAATCAACGGCACGCTGACTCCAAAGAAACCGAGGACGAAGCTCAGAAGATAGAGCAGTGCAATCCCGCCTGTCGCAGCCACCACGCCGAGCTTGAAATTCTCCGTGGCCCTGATGACGCCAGACCGATACGCCACGAGCAGCGCGCCGAGCGTCCCGAAGGTGAGGAACACCGCCTGGCTGACGATCCCGGGATACCTGGCCTCGAATACGACCGAGATCCCGCCGAGCGCGACGCCTTCCAGGGCCGCGTAGATCGGTGTCGTATACGGGGCCCACGCCTGCTTGAAGATCGTGACCAGGGCTACGACGAGTCCTGCCACGACCGAAACCATGATCCACGCCCCGAGGCTCGGATCAGTTGCGCCGCGGTTCCAGACGTAACTGGCAGCCACCAGCAAAATGCCGAGTGAAAGGGCGGTCTTGTTGACCGTCCCCCCGAGCGTCATCTGCTCCGCACCGGGAACCGCCCGATACTTCGCGAACGTGTCGGCCGTCAGCGCCGGGTTCCCGGATCGCAGTGTCATGGTCCAGCAGCCTACTCGTCGTCAGCAAGATCCGCAACCCGTTGCGTGACACGCCCGTGTTCCAAGTCACCGCCGGTGCGCCGCGTACCGGCGGGACCTGCGGCGTACGCCGATCCAGTAGACCAGGTAATAGCCGATCACCACCGCGCCAGCGGCCATCGATCCCGCGACGCCGGCCGCGACGAACCATGATTCCCCGTCCATGCCCGCACGCCAGCGTTGCCATCCGATCCAGATGCCGTACAGCAGCCGAGCGGCGACGACGAACATCACCCCGAGGACGAGCGGACGGTTTGGCGTGTAGTAGAGCGCATCGGTCGAAGGGTCCCATCGCGTGAGCCAGAGACCGATGATTCCCAGGACCGCGCCGGCGGCGAGCCCCGTCGCCGTGTAGGTCAGCGTCCATGGCACCCACATCGTCGTCAGGGCGGCGCTCGAAACGAGGAAGACGCCCGACAGCGCGAAGCCGGCGAGATTGATCGTGGCCAGCCACCCGCGCGCCCGCTGGCGCGCGGTTCCGAGGCGATATCGCTGCACGAGCGCGAGAGGGATCAGCGCGATGAGTGCGACGAGCGCGAGCAGGATGAGGAGGGGCAGGAGCAGGAGCGGCACGTCACTCCGCGGTTACCATCCACCGCCCGATTCCTCGAGGCATACTCAGCCGGAGCGGTTGCAAGTCCTTTGCCGGAGTCAGCCGGCCGCTTGGAATGGCGACTGTTGTCCGCCGAGGATTTGACCAAAACAGATCTGGCGGACGAGAATCGACCACTGTTGGACGATAACTCTTCGGCACACGAGCTGCCTCCGATTCGCCAACTGTCGGCGCCCGAGCTGAAGGCACTCCTGGAGAGCGGCACCGCGATCGAGCTGGTCGACGTCCGCACGGAGGAGGAGCGCGCGATCGCCATGATCGAGGGCTCCCGCTTGCTTGACCAGGCGTATCACGACGCGCTGATCCTGCGTGATCGCGATACGCCCATCGTGTTCCAGTGTCACCACGGCATACGCAGCCAGCACGCCGCCGAGTACTTCCGGCGTCATGGCTTCACGAATCTCTCCAACCTGCGGGGCGGCATCGACACGTGGTCGTTGCTCGTCGATCCGTCCGTGCCCCGCTACTGAGATGCCACGGTTCGGCAAGCCATCCGACGCCGGCGTCGCGCTCATGATCGGGATCGGCGTTCTCGCTGGCGGGTGCTCGTCCTCGCCCGATCGAACGGAACGCCGCGGGAACTTCGAGATCGAATACAGACGGCGAGAGGCCATCGGTCACGCGGCGACGCAGCAGACGGTGACCACGTAAAAGACCAGCATCGCACGCTCGTCGCGGAGCATGGAGGGGAGCTCGTTATTCCCCCTGGCGACCCCGATCGGATGGTCTATCGCACGTGCGATTCCAGTGCGCCAGCAGGAGGCGACGATGTGGGTGCCTGCGCCCACATGTATTTCGACGGGCACTCAGGTCGCAACCACCTCATCGGTCGTGGGCTCGCCGTAGCGGCCTCGCAGCTCGATGATAGCGATACGAAGTCGAACGGGACAGCCAGCCGATGGGCGAAGGACTTCGTCGTGCTCGGCGATCAGTACGAGTTCGTCCTGCTCGATCTGACAACCGGGACGGCGACCCGGCTCGCCGAGCGACTTGATCTCCAGTCACCGCGTTACCCCGAGAACTGGCAGCACCGCCAGGGCCGCTGGGCGGGATGGTCCCCGGACGGCACCCATGCCGCCATCGTCGTGATGTCGCCCCTCGGGCCAGACCGCCCCGTGATCGATTGGCAGGAGCATCTCTACTCGCTCGAGGGATCGACGGGAACCGTGACGCATGTCGCCACGCATACTGGAAGACTCGGCGGCCGCTCGGGCAACGGGTTGTGGCAATCGCGAGACATCACATGGCATGACGGCGTTCCGCGACCACCTCCTTGAACGAGCCTACGCCTTGCTCTTCTGCCGCTCGACCTCGGCACGGAGGCGCTCCTCCTGCGCGCGCAGCTCGGGGGTGTACTCCTTGCCGAAGTCCTCGGCTTCGTAGAAGGGACGAATCTCGAGCTCAGACTCCTCGCCGGGCATCGGATCGGGGCAGCGGCGCGCCCACTCGACGGCCTCTTCCATCGACCGGACCTGCCACACCCAATAGCCGGCGATGAGCTCCTTTGTCTCGCTGAATGGACCATCCACGACGCTGCGCTTGCCCCCTGAAAACTTGATCCGCTTGCCCTGCGAGCTCGGGCGAAGGCCGTCCCCCGCGAGCATGATGCCCGCCCTGACGAGCTCCTCGTTGTACTTGCCCATCTCGGCGAACAGCTTCTCGGTCGGCATGACGCCCGCTTCGCTGTTCTTCGTTGCCTTCACGATCACCATGACCCTCATCGTTCTGTCCTTTCGCTGCGGCGCCTCGGACGCCGGTGGGTTGTTCGTATAGGCGTCGAATGAAGCCGGGCGAGATCGACACGGCCGGACGAGCTTCCTGGGTCAGCCGTTGGCGGGCGATCGCGCCTAGCGCAGCGCGGCGCGCGTGACGGGCATGTCTCGCGCGACGAAGCGGGAGGACACGCGTAAACACCGCCGGCGGATCTCCCGCGGTGTACGGTATGCCGTCAGGATCCAAGAATATCTTGAGTACTCGTAACGAGAACGCAGGTGCAGCCGGTCTCGCTCCACACTCGTTTGTCGCCGGAGCCAGCCTCTGCCCGGTTGTAGTCTCCGGGGTAGAGCTTGCGATCGTCGATCCACAGCTCGCCGTCGAGGAGCCACAACTCTTCCAATCCTGCATGCGTGTGGGGGGGGTAGTCGACGCCCGGCGCGAGTCGCACCAGCATGCTCACCCGATGCCTCTCCGTGTCAGTCGCCATCAGCTTGCAGAAGATTCCCGGCGCGACCTCCTCCCACGCTGGTTCGTCCCATTGCCTTGCCGGCGGCGCCACGGGCTTCTCGCCTGTCTCAGCCGCGATACGGTGCGCGAGGCGTTCTGGCAGCGACGCCGACGGTCGCAGGACGTTAGTCGGCCAGAATACGAAGCTGTCCGCGACCGGCCGCAACGTTTCCAGTTCCTGCTGGCAATCAGAGCATGTCGCGATATGCGCTTCGACTGTGGCGACCTCGTTTGGAGGAAGCGTTTGCATCACGTATGCGGACACCTGCTCTGACTGGTCGCACGGCTTGCGGTGGAGGGTCGAGCTCATGGCCTCAGCCCTCCCTCGGCCAGCGCCTCGCGGAGCTTGTGCAATCCGGACCGGATTCGCGTCTTGATCGTTCCGAGAGGCTCGTTCAACCGCGCCGCCACTTCGGCATACGTCAATTCGGAAAAGAACGCCGCCTCGATCGCATGTCGCTCGTCGGGCGTCAGGACGGCCAGCGCGCTGCGAAGCGCCCGGCTCTGCTGCTTGAATGCGATGAGATCGTCGGGATGGGGCGTGCCTGCTGCTGGCAACGGCTCACCGGGTTCCGGCTGTACGCGCTTCTTGCGGTGGTCGAACCGCAGCCGGTCGATGGCGCGAGAGCGCGCCTGGTTCATGATCCACCCGATAACCGTCCCGTCCGCCTCCTGGTAGCGCGATGCGTGGCGCCAGACATCGTGGAAGACGTCGAGCGTCACTTCTTCCGCGGTTTCACGGTTGGCGGTGATTCTCATGACGAACGTGAAGACGGCACGATGGGCCCGTTCGTACACCGCGTGCAGTGCGCGCTGATCGCCCGCGGCGACGGACCGGACGAGGGTGACCCACTCCTCCTCTGATACCAGTGCCCTGGACGGGTTCGCATAGAGGACTGCGCCGAGCGTGCCTGGGGAACGTTCGCGGTCCGGAACGGGGTGAGCCGGCGCGTCCATGGCCGAGACATCTTGACCTGCCTTCGGCCGCCCGAGCAAGCACAGAGTGGCCTTTGAGGCGTTGTCGTGCGGGGCAGTCGTACCTACACGCTTGGCACGTACCCGCAGTTACGACGGCCATGGTGGTCACGCGACGCGATCCGCCTTACCGTCGTCCGAGACAATGTGGGAATGCTGGCCGCAGATGTCTGAGAAGTGCGCGTCCTTGTAGAACTGGCCCATCGAGTACCCACACAGAAGCGAAAACGCTTCGGTTTGTGCCAAGTGATTCCAGAGCGTCTCGAGCCGGATCGCGGCATCGCGTTCGCCGTCCTGCCAGAGGACGTCGACCATCTGCCCGAAGATGCGAACCGTACAATCGTCGCGGTCACGGCATACTCGCTGAATCACCTGACACATCTGATCCTTGAACCTGACTGCGTCCGGCTGGCCATCCATCATGAAGCTGGCCAGGGTCTCCTTGGCGTCGAGCAACAGGAGGTCATGTGAACGCCGCAACTCGTCCACGTCCATCGATCGATCTCTCAGTTCTCGAATAATCTCTGCACGCAGGGTGGCTGTCGCGACGACGAGTCCCGGGCTTCCGCCATCGAACCCTTCCTTGAGGAATTCGGCGACGATTCGAGCCAAAGATCGTTCGCTTTCGTAGAAACGGACCGCGTGATATCCCGACGGTGCGGAAGACGAACTGGCGACTCGTTCCATTTGCCCCACCACTTGTGTCGAGGTGAACAGTTGTCGTTGCCGGTTGGGCTGCGGTCCAGCCGGCATGCTTCTTCAATAAAACGACAACGGCGCATTTACGGATTGCGGGGCGGGCCATGGATGAGCCAGCTGCGAAAGTTGTCCAGAAGCGGCAGGCCCGGAGCGTCCGGGGAAAACTGAAGAGTCCGCCTATCGCGGCGCCGCGCGCTCGGCCCGGACCTTCTCGAGTTGCGCCCGGGCATTGTCGGCGTACTGCTTGTCGTCGGCGGTAAACGTGCCGGCCGCCTGGAGCTTCGCGTAGATATCGAGCGCCTCGGTGTAGTCGCGTTCGGCTGCCGCGAGATCGGCGGCGCGCGCGGCGGGACGGGGCGCGCGCGCGAATTGCAGATACGCGTCGGCTCGTCCACCGAGCGCGAGAGCCAGGGCAAAGCGCAGCTCGTAGTCGGCCGGATTGGCCGCGGTCAGCTCGCGGCTCATCTCCACCGCGCGCGTGTGGTTCGCCAGCGATGGGTCCCGGATCCCGAGCTTTGCCTGCAGCGTCGCCTCGCGGTTCATATCCGACGCCAGCTCCTGCTTCATGTCGCTGCTGGTCGGGTCCGCGGCGACGAGCCGGCGGTGAATACCCGACGCGCGCTGCTGCTCGGCCAGGCCTTCCGCGGTCCTGCCGATCGCCTCCAGGAGCTGGCCGATCTTCGAGTAACCGATGGCGAGATCGTTTTGCGCGGCCGCGTTCGTCGGATCGGTCCTGGCCTGCGCTTCGTACACCGCGAGGCTGCGTCGCTCCCTGGCGAGCGCCTCGTCGAAGCGCTTCATCGCAAAGAGAACATCGGCCGCGTTGCTCTCGGCGACGGCGTGGTTGCGACGAAGCATCGCGTTGCTCGGGTACTTGACCGACGCGTTGCGGAAGGTCTCCGCGGACCGCTCCAGCGCGGCCAGGGCGCCTGCGTGGTCACCGATGTTCGGCGCGTTCGGATTGCCGAGCGTATTCCCGAGCTTCTGGTACGCGACGCCGAGCTGGCGGATGTTGGCGACGTCCTCCGGGGCGGCGGCAATCACCGATTCCATGATCGCCAGCGCGGTCCGCCGATGCTCGAGGGCGGCCGTCACGTCACCGGTTGCGGCCAGCATGTCGCCCACGCGTGTGTAGCTGGCCGCCAGCGCTCGCCGGGCCGCAGGCGTGTCGGTGGCACCCGACGAGATCGCTTTTTCGATCGACAGGCTCTTCTGCGCGAACGACAGCGACCCGGCCGTATCGCCCGACGCCGTGAGCACGTCGCTGAGGCGCATGTAGGCGTATGCCAGTTCGCGGCGCAGCGCTTCGTCTCCCGCCGCCGTACCGGTGATTGATTCGTAGAGGGCCACGGCCTTGCGATAGCTCTCCAGGGCGCCGGCGGTGTCGCCGACGTTTGGCGTGAACGGACGCCCCTGCACGTCGCCCACCTTGACGTACGCGCCGGCGACCTCGCGCTTGAGATCGATGCGATCGCCGGCGTCCCGCGCGAGCTTGTCCAGGTATTCGAGGCCCTTGGAGACGACGAGCTTGCGCGCCGGCGTGGAGCCTTCGAGCTCCGCAATCGAATCATGGAAGTCGAACAGGAAGGCGTTCGCCAGTTGCCGCACGTCTCCGAATCGCTGCTCGGCGCGCGCGCGCGCCGCTTGTGCCTCCCTGGCCTGCCACGCCGTACCGAGGATGCCGGCGACGAGCGCCAGGAACGTCATGGCGACCGCGACGACCACCGCGCGATTGCGGCGCACGAACTTGCCCGTCCGATACGCCCACGTGTCCTTCCGCGCGATGACGGGCAGGCCGGTCCGGTGCCGCCGAAGGTCCTCTGCGAACTGGTCCACCGAGGCATAGCGCCGCCCCGGCTCTTTGCTCAGCGCTTTGAGGACGATGGTGTCGAGATCGCCGGCGAGCTGGCGTCGCAGGAGGTCCGCATCGACCGTCAGCGCGCGACCCGGCTTCCTGGCCCGCGTGGGCTCCTGCCCGGGCGCACTTCGCTCGGCGGCATCCGTTGCCGGCGGCGGATCGATGCTGGTGACCGCGGTGCTCGGACGCACCGGCTCCGACTCGCAGACGATGCGCACGATGTCGGCCGGCGCGCGACTCGTCAGCCGATAGGGGAGCCGGCCCGTGAGCAGCTCGTAAAGGAGCACGCCGAGCGAATAGACATCCGTGGCGGTGGTGACCGTCTCCCCGCGGACCTGCTCGGGGCTCGCGTACTCCGGCGTCATCAGCTGCAGACCGGGCGCGGTCGGGGCGAGCGTGTGGCCCGCCAGCTCTGGGTTCAGCAGCTTGGCGATCCCGAAGTCCAGCAGCTTGGGCGTGCCGTCGGCGGCGACGAGCACGTTGGCCGGCTTGATGTCGCGATGGATGATCAGGTTCTGATGCGCGTACTGAACGGCGGCGCAGACCTTCTGAAGGAGGTCCAGGCGCGCGGCGGTGTCGAGCCGATGCGCGTCGCAGTAGTCCACGATCGGCTGCCCTTCGACGTACTCCATCGCGAAGTACGGCCGTCCGTCCGGCGTCGTGCCCCCATCGAGGAGACCGGCGATGAACGGATGCTCCAGGCTCGCCAGAATCTGCCGCTCGTGACGGAAGCGACGGACGATGCCCTCGGTGTCCATCCCCCGCTTGAGCACCTTGATCGCCACGCGTTTCTGGAACGCGTCATCGTCGCGGACGCCAAGGTAGACGGTGCCCATGCCGCCATGCCCAATCTCGCGAATGAGGCGGTACGGACCTAGACGTCCCTCCGAACCGATGTCAGAGGGACCGGCGGCGGTGAACGTCGTGCGGCCGTCCTCCGGAAGGCTCACCAGCAGCTGAGTATATCGTCCGGCACGCCCACGCCCGACACTCGGGCGTTCACCTCATCCGAGGTGAGTGGCGTGCCGGATATTCTCTAGAACCGAATCCCGGCAGCCAGGATGAACGTCCGGCCGCCATCCATGCCCTGCCTCGGCCGCGGGAAGTTCCCGTTCGATGTGGCCTTGCCATAATTCGGACCGGTCACATACTCGAGCGGCAGTCCGTTCGCGTCCTTCGCGCCCGCGGGGTTCGCGGCGACCGTCGTATCCCACGAGATCAGCGTCTGGTTGTTGAACAGGTTCAACACCTCGAGCTTCACCCACGGCCGAAGCGACTGCCACACGGGGACGCCGTAGGTCAGGCCGAGATCGAACAGCTGGTAACCCTCGAAGTTCTGCGACCCGCGCGCGCCGAAGAAGATCGGCTGGCTGGCGGGCAGCCGCGCGTAGCCGGGGTTGCTGGCGATCTGCGCCGCGGTCAGCGGCACGGTCGCGACCAGGCTGTAGGTCCGCCCCGAGTTGTAGCGGTAGAGCGGCGCGACGTCCAGCGTCCCGAAGCGATTCATATTGAGGCTGTAGACCGCCCAGAGGCGGACCTTGTGGCGCTGGAAGTCGTCCAGACGCCCCTCGGGGAAGCTGCGATCGGCGACGTAGATCTCCGGATAGTCGCCGACGAGCGACGGGATCGCGGGGTTGCTCGCGGCCTCCCCTTCGAAGTTTCCGTCATTCGCGATCTGCACGGTCCACTGGCCGCGGACGCTCAGGGCCGATCCGAACCGGTACTCCGACTGGACGTCCAGCGCGCGGTAATCGCGCGTGACGAGATCGGTGTTGCGGTAGACCTGGTTGTCGAACGCCCCGCTCACGCCGGGACGGTCGATCGTCGTCTGGCCGTCCTCGATCGTGATGAAGTCCTCGACGAAGTCGGTCGCGTGGCGATCGATGAATGTCACGCGGGCCCAGCTCTTCGGCCCGAGCTCGCGCCCGACCGCGAGCGTGTACTCGCGGGTCAGCGGCGAATGGAGACCCTCGTCGAAGAAGACGTTGGCGGTCGGGAACGTGCCGCTGATCGGCGTGTAGTTCGCCGGGTCGTAGCCCGCGGCGAAGTCCCGGCCCTCGCCCGCCGGGCCGGTGTATTGCGCCGTGTACCGGTCGGCGTTGCCGACGTTCGTGTTGCGCGCGAATTGCACGTCGTTGTACTTGCCCGCGTAGTGGCCGTAGGTGGCCTGCACGATCGTCCGGCCCTCCCCGGTCAGGTCGTACGCCGCCGCGAGGCGCGGCACGAGCGTCTGCGCGTCGATCGATTGGATGCCGCCCGTGGCCTGGCTGCGGACGCTCTCGAACCGCAGGCCGAGATCCATCGTCAGACGGGAACCGAGCGTCACGTGATCGGTGACGAAGAGCGACGCCGTGGTCAGATCGATCTGCGCGCCGCGCAGCGGCTGCCACACCTGCAGCCGCGAGTTGCCGGGGACGAAGCGCGGAATCAGGCGGCCCTGCGCGTCCATCGCCGGACTGCCGGCCGGGCCGAGCTTGTAGTCGGTCTGGAACACGTAGCCCGTGGGTGTCTGCGAGTTGCCGCCCACGCGGGTGGAGACGAAGTACTCGAAGCCGCCCTTGACCTCGTGCGAGCCGGCGCGCGGCGACGCGACGAGCTGCGTGATGCTGCCCGTGAGCTGATGGTTGTTGCGCTCTTCGGGGTCCGTCGAGTCGAAATACTGCGCGTGATAGTTCAGCCCCCCCGGTACGCCGAGCGTGCCGCGCGTGAGGAACGGCGAGTCGAAGATCGACGTGCTCGAACCGCCGGCGTTCTCGAGCGTCCACCACTTCTGCGAATACTGCGCCGTCGCAAACGTCCGCGCGCCGAGGACGCCGCGCCAGCTCGCCGCCAGCAGGCGGTTCGGCGTCGACGGCGCCGTCATCGTCACCGGCTCGATGCTGCCGCCGAAGGCGGGCTGCACGAGGTCGGTCGTGCTGTCGATGAAGCTTCCCTGAAACGTCTGCGCGAGGCCCAGGCGTCCGGTCACCCTCGCCTCGTAGCGCGTGTTGTCGTTCGTGCTCGTGTAGGGCGTCCCCGTCTGCGCAAACGCGCTCTGCGTGGTCGTGCGCTCGATGCGGGTGCCGCCGAAGAACCAGAGGCGGTCGCGAACGACCGGGCCGCCGAGCGTCGCCTCGTAGGTCGGCGACAGCTTGCTGGCGCGCGTCGTGTTGCGCGACTGCTCGAACGGCGTTTCCTCGGCCCAGGCCGGATTCGTGAAGTTGACGCGGAACGCTCCGGAGTACCGATCGCCGCCGCTCTTCGTCACGATGTTCACCACGCCGCCCGAAAAACGGCCGTACTCCGCGGAAATCCCGGAGGTGAGCAGCTGGACTTCTTCGATGGCGTCCTCGATGAAGAGCGCGTTCGGCTGGCCCAGCACGTTGTCGTTGATGTCCACGCCGTTCAGCAGGAACACGTTGTCGTACGCGAAGCCGCCGCCGATCGTGACCTGGTTGTTGTTGGGCGTGTTGTCGGTCAGGCCCGGCGCGAGCTCCGCGACGAAGAACGGCGTGCGGCCCGTCGGCAGGAGTGAGAACTCATCGTGGCGGATGTTGAAGGCACCGGCCGGCGACGTGACGGGCGCCGGCTTCGACGCGCGGACGTCGACGCTCTCCTCATAGCCCGGGCGCATCTGACCGTCGAGCGTGATCACGGCGCCGAGCGGAATCGACGCGTGGCCCTTGACCGGCACCATGCCCGACAGCTCGAACTTCACGATGTACTCACCGGCGGGAAGCCCCGGAACGCTGTAGACGCCGTTGACGTCGGTCACCGCGCTCCGCAGCCCCTGCAGCGCGTTCGATGACACCGTGACGGTGACGCCCTGCACCGGCAGTCCGTCCGCGGTCGTCAGACGTCCTCCGAGGCTGCCCGACTGCCGCCCCTGGGCGAATACCGGTACCGAAGCCGCGCAGAGCAACGCGACAAGAAGAACGAATGTGCGACGAGTCATGAGAGCTAACTCCTTAGCGAATTCACCCTGATTGCGGGGATGGATTGCGGGATGGATCCCTAGCGGATCAACAGCCCACTAGCTCAGCACGGCGCATGCCACAGCACACCGGCCGCGATCCCGCGCTTTTGGTATGAGATTCGGGCGTGACGTCCGCGCCCGCGGCCGGCGGGTGTTCTGTCCTGGAACGTGGCATGTGCAGATTTGTGACCAGCGATCAGCGATCCGCACTTCACGAGGGAAGCGTTATTATCTGTCCCCGCAAGAGAGAGGAATCCGATGGGCATCGTCACGACCGTACGCCATCTCACCCATGTCAACTGCGCTGTGCTGGCGATCACCTGCGTCCTCACGGCCGCGCCCGCGCTGGCGGCAGGCCCGACGACGGCAACGTTCGAGGGGGGCACGCCCGCCGGCTTCTTCGTGTTCAACGGCGGCGCCAGCGCCGTCTCGACGGTCGTGCAGGTCGTGGGCGAGGGGGCGCCCCTCGCTCGGCCCGGGCAGGTGGGGGACAACGGCGTGCTGGTCGTGACTTTCGCCGTCGGCGACTTCGGCGGCCTCGGTGTCGACTTCGCGGCCACCGGCTCGACCGGTCCGCAGGATTGGAGCGGCACCGACGGCTTCGGCTTCTGGTTCTTCGGCGCCGCCACCGGTCTCGTCTACCAGGCGGAGATCTTCGACAACCGCTCGAACCCGGCGAGCGACACGGCGGAGCGCTTCGACGTCAACTTCACGGACGACGTGAGCGGCTGGAGGTACGTGCGCATCCCGTTCTCCGCCTTCCGCCGCGCCACCGACTTTCAGCCCGCCGGCGCGCCGAACGACGGGCTGACGCTGACGGAGATGTGGGGCTGGGCGCTCGTGCTCCCGGTCGGCTCGGCTGCTCCCGCAGTGGATGACGTCGGTCCGATCGATCGCGTGATCGACGCGTTCGAAACCGGCCTTCCGTCCGGCACCGACCCGAATGGCGTGCCTCTCGGCTTTTTCACGTTCCAGGGCGCATCAAGTACCGCGGCGCTCGCCACGACCAACGCGCCGCCCGCGATTCTGCCAGCGGTCGGAACGCCGAATACCGTCCTTCAAGTCGATCTCAACGTGACGTCGTTCGCCGGCTTCGTTCACAATTTCAGCGACACTCCGCCGACCGCCTGGACGCCGCAGGACTGGACGCACTACGAAGGGTTCGCGCTGTGGCTCCACGGCACGGGCAGCGGCGCGACGCTCTTCATCGACATCCTCGACAACCGCAACCCCGGATCGACGAGAGATGATGCGGAGCGCTGGACGGTGGCGTTTCCAGACGACTTCACGGGCTGGCGCAACCTCCGCTTCCCGTTCTCCAGCTTCGCGCGCAAGGACATCGGCAACGGCGCGCCGAACGACGGCCTCACCCTCACGTCGGTCCACGGCTGGGCCTTCGGGGCGCTCGGCACCGGCGGGCCGCGGCGGTACTTCATCGATCAGGTCACCCTCTTCGGCGCGGCGGGCGTGCGGCCGCTCACCGTGGGCTTCGCGGCCGGGAGCTTCGGCGTCGGCGAAGGCGGCATGGCGACGATCCGCGTGCGCCTCAGCAGGGCGTTGAACGAGGACGACCCCGCGCAGGTCTCCGTGGACTACACGGTCGTCCCCGGCACAGCCACGCCGAATCTCGATTACGTGCCTGCCTCCGGCCGTTTGATCTTCATGCGCGGCGGCGCCCAGGAAGAGACCTTCACCATCGCCACGATCCAGGACCTGAAACACGAAGGCAACGAGACCGCGATCCTGCGCCTCACCGGCGCGAATGATGTGGAGCTGGGATTCGCCCGGCAGGCCGTGCTCAACATCGGTGACGCGGATCCGTTCGATCCGAACCTGCTCGACGACTTCGAAGTGCCGCCCGATCAGTTCGAGGAAAAGGGAGATCTCACGCTGGAAACGGTCGTCGTCACGCCGGGCGATCCGCTGGCGCTGCCCGGCCAGGGACCGCGCGAGGGACTGCTCCACGTGGTGACGCCCGTCCTGGTGGACATCGCGATCCGCGAGCCGCACGGCAAGCGCTGCCACGGCGTCGTGACGGTGGCGATCCTCAGCACGAACGACTTCGACGCGCGCACCGTGGATCACGAGACCGTCCGCTACGGCTCCGAGCGCGAGATCCACCGCGATCGCAAGCACCGGCCCGCGCGCCACGTCGAGGACGTCGACCACGACGGCGACCTGGATCTCGTCTTCCACTTCGAGGCCGGCTGCGACGACGATCGCGAGACGCTGACCGGCCGGACCTTCGACGGCACGCGCATCGTTCACAACGGCCACGCCGAGTTCGGCCGGGACTTCGCGGGCAGTCAGGACTGGACGCTGGCCGAAGGCCTGAGCTTCTGGTTCTACGGCACGGGCAGCGGCGACACGTTCAAGGTGCAGGTGAAAGACAATCGGGCCCCCGATCCCGGCCCGAAGCGGTGGCGACTGCTCTGGAACGACGAGTTCCGCGGCCCCGCCGGCGCGCCGCCCGACCCGCACGTGTGGAACCACGAGATCGGCGACGGCACCGCCAACAACATCCCGGGCTGGGGCAACAGCGAGCTGCAGTACTACACGGCCGATCCCGCGAACGCCGCCACCGACGGGCGAGGCAACCTCGTGATCACGGCGCGCGCCGCGGACGGCTCGCTCTCCTGTTACTACGGTCCGTGCCAGTACACGTCCGCACGACTGACGACGCTCGGCAAGCGTGAGGTTGGATACGGGCGCGTGGAGGCGCGCATCCGGCTGCCGCGCGGCGCGGGGCTGTGGCCCGCGTTCTGGAGCATGGGCACCGATCTCCCTCAGGTCGGCTGGCCGCAGACGGGGGAGATCGACATCATGGAGTGGGTGGGCCGTGAACCGGCGCAGGTCTTCGGCACCATCCACGGTCCCGGCTACTCGGGCGGCGCCAGCTTCGGCGGCGTGCACGAGTTCGGCCGCGACATCTCGGAGGAGACGCACACGTTCGCGGTGGAGCGCGAGCCGGGCGAGATCAGATGGTACGTCGACGGCGTCCTCTACCATCGCGCGACGCCCGCCGACGTCGCTCCGAATCCGTGGGTGTTCGACCATCCGTTCTTCCTGCTGCTGAACATGGCGGTGGGCGGAAACTTCGGCGGCCCGGTCGGCGCCGACACGGTGTTTCCGCAAACCTACAAGATCGATTACGTCCGCGTGTACGGCGCTCCCGATACGTCGGAGCGGTTCGAGGCGCCATTCGTGGACGACTTCGAGGGTTGGCGCCGGCTGACGGTGCCCTTCTCGAGTTTCACGCGGAGCCGCCGGCAGCCGCACGGCGCGCCCAACGACGGGTTCGGGCGCACGCAGGTGTGGGGCTATGGCTTCGTGCTGCCGGAAGGGGGCACGCGGGCGGGGGAGATGTGGCTGGCGCGCGTCGAGCTGGAAGCGGCGCGCAACCTGACGGTGACGAGCGCCGGCGACAGCGGTCCCGGCTCGCTCCGGCATCTCGTCGCCGCGCTGCCCGCCGGCGGCAGCATCGCCTTCGCGCCGGCGCTCGCAGGCCAGACGATCCTGCTGACGTCGGGCCCGCTCGTGCTCACGAAGGATGTCGTCATCGACGCCTCGGCCGCGCCAGGGCTCACGCTCAGCGGGAACGGCGCCGGCCGCGTCTTCATCGTCAATGCCGGCGCGGCCGCCACGGTTCGACGACTCACGGTGGCGAACGGCTTCGGCTTCGACCTCGCCGGAGGCATCCTCAACAACGGATCGCTGACGCTCGAGGACTGC
Organism: uncultured Acidobacteriota bacterium; assembly: GCA_963847125.1. Classification (GTDB taxonomy): domain Bacteria; phylum Acidobacteriota; class Vicinamibacteria; order Vicinamibacterales; family 2-12-FULL-66-21; genus DATAEE01. Next base: position 1,878,056 of record CAWJYM010000009.1, on the reverse strand, counting down.
ATCGTGCGGGACAACCGCGTGGGTGCGGCGACGAACGAGTTCTGGAAGGGTGGGGGAGGGATCTACAGCGGCGACGGCAGCACGCTCGTGCTGCGGCGGTGCACGATCCGCGGCAACACCACTCAACTCGTGGACGGCGGCGGTGTCTACGTCTTCTTCAACACGACCGTGACCGTGGACGCCACGACAATCGAGGGAAACACCGCCGGGAACGTCGGGGGCGGCATCCGCAGCCTGGGCAACGTGACGATCGTCAACAGCACGCTCAGCGGCAACACGTCGACCGCGTGGTATGGCGGCGCGGCGTTTCACACCGACGGCGTGATGGAGATGCTGAACTCGACCGTCACCGGCAACATCTCGCACCCGAGCGGCCCGGCCGCGCTCTTCGTCGGTACGTTCACGAGCGCCGGCGCCACGCTCCGCCTGACCAACTCGATCGTTGCCGGGAACACGTCGGCCGGCTGCTTTGCCGGCTTCTTCGGCAGCGGCACGGTGGTGCTGGCGTCTGGAGGCAACAACGTCGCGAGCGACGGGACCTGCAATCTCGTTGCGACGGGCGATCGACCCGGAACCAATCCACTGCTCGGCCCTCTCGCCGACAACGGCGGCCCCACGGCCACACACATCCTGCTCCCGGGAAGTCCGGCCATCGACGCCGCCAATCCCGCAGTGTGTCCACCGATCGATCAAAGAGGAGTGGCCCGGCCGCGAGGCGCGGGATGCGACGTCGGGTCGGTTGAGCGGTGAGCGACCAGGCAGCCTGAGCCGGCACGGCCGGCGTTTAGAAAGGAGCCAGTATGAGACCCACGATCGTTCGAATCGTCGCAGCAATCGCTTTGATCACGGCGGGGATCGTCGGCGGCGTGCTCGTGCAGGCGTTCGGCGACACAGGTGACAGCGTTCAGTCGTCCGTAGCCCAAGTGGCGCAGCACGAGGAGTCGCGCCGTTGCTCTGTACGGTCGCTCCGCGGTTCATACGGGATCTCCGGAAGCGGCACGGTCGAGGGCTTCGGGACCCTCGTGAACGTAGGCATCGTGACGTTCGACGGCCGCGGAAATCTGACGCTTGTCGATACAGTGAGTATCGACGGCGTGATCTTCGACCGGAGGACGCCCGGAACCTATGAGGTCGACGGCAACTGCACGGGGACGGCATTACTTCACATCACGGTCCCGGCGATGCTCGAGGCGCACTTCAAGTTCGTCCTGGTGTCGGGACGAACAGCCTTCCAGTTCATGCAGACGGATCCCGGCTCGCTCTTGTCAGGTGTTGGTCAGAAGCAGTAGGCAGTGTTTCAGCAAGGGGCCGCAGCAGCCGCGTGCGCTGTCTCGGCCCTTGCCATCGTCGCACGCGCGTTCAATTGGTCGAGTAACCTCCATACCGGTTGTTCTTCCGGTTGTAGCCATACCCCACAATGCGGAGTCCATCAGCGGAGACGGCGTTCGCGTACACGAGAAACGAGCCACTCCCCAGCGAGCTCGCGTAGATGGTGCTCAGGTTTTTCATCCCGGTCGCCGCCGTCTCCCTACGCGTGCTCAGTGCAGCGGCGAATGTCGATTCCTGGCGTGGGCGTTCGACGTCAAAGTAGAGGGAGGCTGCAGAGGAAAGGTCCATGAGAAAACTCATTGTTTCGGAATTCATCACGCTGGACGGAGTGATACAGGCGCCGGGGGGCAAGGACGAAGATCGTGATGGAGGGTTCGAGCACGGTGGCTGGACCGTGCCGTACTGGCACGACGACATCGGCAACCACTTCGATGCGCTGATGAAGGACGTCGACGCGCTCCTCCTCGGCCGACGCACGTATGTGACTCATGCGGAAGCGTTCGAGCCCATGCCTCCGGGCGACCGCTTCGGCGACATGATGAACGCACCGAAGAAGTACGTCGTATCACGGACGCTCCAGAAGCCGACCTGGCGCGACACGACCATCATCCGCGACAACGTGATCGAGTCTGTGCGGAGATTGAAGGCCCAGCCGGGGCGGAACATTCTGACGGACGGCAGCAGCCAGCTCGTCCACGCGCTGCTTGCGGCAGATCTGGTCGACGAGCTGCACCTGCTCGTGTATCCGCTGACGCTGGGGAGCGGCAAGCGTCTGCTGCCGAGTGGCCTCCACACGACTTTCGCGTTGACTGCCACGACACCGTACCCGAGCGGCGTCGTGGGACTCCACTATGCGCGTCAGCGAGGATCGGAGTAGCGTGTCAACGGGAGATGAACATGACGGTCTTTCAGACAGTCCTGGTGCTGGCCGCGTTTCTGTGTTCGTTGGTTGCCGGCTTTCTGTTTGCCTTCGCGGTCGTGATCATGCCCGGCATCAGGAGCCTGGATGACGGCGGCTTTCATTCGCGCATTTCAGGTCATCGATCGCGTCATCCAGAACAATCAACCGCTGTTCATCTTCATGTGGGTCGGTTCGGTGCTGTCGCTGGTAGGGGCGGCGGTGCTCGGCATTTGGGCCTCGAGCGGAGCCGACCGCCTGCTCCTCATCGTCTCGGCGCTCGTCTATATCCTGTGCGTGCAGCTGCCGACCGTCACCATCAACATCCCCCTGAACAACCAGCTCAAGAAACTGGACGTCGGCACGATGAACGAGACGACGCGAAGGCGGGCGCGGGAGGACTTCGAGCCCCGCTGGAATCGATGGAACGCAATCAGGGCAGCGTTCGCGAGCGTGGTATCCCTCCTGTTGATGCTTCTCCTCATCAGAGTGTGAACGGTCAGCCGTCCGCTCGCCGCCGGCTGCGCCACGAGGCCGGCGTCACGCCGGTCACCTTCTTGAACGCGCGACAGAACGCCGCTTCGGACTCGTAGCCGACCTCGCCGGCGACCGCGCTCACCGGTGCGGCTCCGGCGGCGAGCCGGCTCGCGGCGAGCTGTATCCGCCAGCGCGTCAGGTACAACATCGGCGGATGGCCCACGAAGGAGGTGAAGCGTTCGGCCAGGACCGAGCGTGATGCGCCGACGTCACGCGCGAGGTCGGCCAACGTCCAGGCACGTGCGGGCTCGGCGTGCAGTCGCGCGAGCGCACGTCCGACGACGGGGTCTCGCAATCCGCCCAACCAACTCGCACTTCCCTCCGACTCCGTCGTCAAATAGCTGCGCAGCACCTCGACGAACACCAGCTCAGCGATCCGCAGCAGCACCGACCGGCTGCCGGGGTGAGCGTGGTTCGACTCGGCAACCGCGAATTCGAGCAGCGCCTTCAGCCGGGGTCCGGAGTCGCCGTCGACGCGCACTCGCAACAGCGAAGGCAGCGTTGTCAGAACCGGGTTGAACGGCAATGCATCACAGCCCAGAAAACCGCAGACGAGCTGAATGCGCTCCGAGCCATCGCCGCCCTCGGTGACGACGAAGGGGAGCTTCCCATCGGCCATCGCCCGGAACCACCCGAGCGCATCGTCCAATGTCCAGCCGGTATGAAGGCCGCACGCGCTCGCGATCTGATACGCGTGTCCGTGCGGGACGATGAGCACGTCGCCCGTTTCGAGTCGCAGCGGGGGATGTCCCGGCGACTCACACCAGCACGTTCCCTGCGAGACGACGTGATACGACACGACGTGCTGTGCTTGCGGAAGGATCACGGGCACGAGATGCGTTGAAGCGGGTGCTTCCGCCACCCACGGTGTGCGGGCATCGACGAGGAAGAAGAGGGCTCCTGTCAGCCTCACAACCTCCAGCACGTCCGACAACGTGTCCGATGCGTCATGCACCAGCTCCGGCGCCACGGGCGTCCATCCTACACCTCTGTGAGAAGCGACCGGACGATCGGGCAAACAAGCCGGACGCTGGGGGCTGGCATCGGTCCGTGCTCACTCCTAACGTGGAACGTGTCTACCACAGTGCTGCAACGAGCCTTCTGCAGCCGAGGAGGAGTGATGCGTGGAGTCTGCGTGTGGAGTCTCGCGGTGTTGCTGGCGGTGCCGGCGTATGCGCGGGAAGCGCCCACCGGCAACTGGCGCGCAGAGGTGATCGTGTCCTGGAACAGCCTGGCGCATGACGTCGCGGTCGCCGAGGATCAGTTCCTGACGTTCAAGGGGCAGCGGGCATTGGCGATGATGCACCTGGCCATGCACGATGCCCTCAACGCGATCGTGCCCGTCTATGAGCCGTACGCGTACCGGGCTCATCCTCGCCTTGCGCATCCGATCGCCGCGACGGCACAGGCCGCGCACGACGTGATGGCCGCGCTATATCCCACGCAGCACGCGGCGCTGGCGGATCAGCTGGCCAGCTGGCTTGCGCAGGTCCCGACTGGCGAGCTCCGGGATCGGGGAATTGCCCTGGGTAAGGCCGCCGCGGCGGCAGTCGCTCGCGCGGCGCGACGGCGACGGCTGGGATTTCCAGGGCACGTACGAATTCAAGGAGGGACCGGGTCACTACCAGACGACTCCACCCTGGAACGGCTTCGTCGCCCAGCCGGGATTCCGGTTCGCGAAACCGTTCGTGCTCGAGTACCCGCATCAATTCCGGCCATCGCCCCCGCCGCCGCTGCGGACGAAGGCCTACGCGCGGGCGCTCCGCGAAGTCCAGGAGTACGGCGCCGCCGAGAGCACGCGTCGGACGACCGACCAGACCGCCTATGCGGTCTGGTGGATGGAGTTCGCAGAAGGATCCGTCAATCGTCTCGCTCGTCAGCTCTCCACCGATCGGCGGATGCATCTCTGGCGAGCGGCCCGCATGTTCGCGCACATCGGCGTGGCGCTGTACGACACGTACATCGCGACATGGGACGCGAAGTAACGTGTACAACCATTGGCGTCCGTATACGGCCATTCGCGCTGCCGGTACGGACGGCAACCCGCGCACCGAACCGGATCGCGACTGGGAGTCGCTTCGTCCCGCGACGCCTTTTCCTGAGTACAGCTCGGCCCACGCCGCGGCCTGCGCCGCCTCCTTCGGCGTGCTCGCCGAAGCATTCGGACGCGATGTGCGGTTCACGATGGAAACGACGACGGCTCCGCCGGGCATGCCGACACGCACGTTCGACAGCTTTGCCGCGGCGGCAACCGAGTGTGCCGATTCACGCGTGAGGTTGGGATTTCATTACCGGTATGCGACCGACGCCGGTCTCGAGCTTGGAGAGCGGATCGCCCGGTACACCGTGACCCATGCACTACGGTTGCGACTCGCATGGTCCAAAGGAGGATCAGCGATAAAAGGGAAACGCCCCGACCACTCAAGCGGCGCCTGAGCGCGGGGCGTTTCACGGCGTGTCTGAACACGCGTCCTGGCGAGAGCCAGGATTCAACAATCGAAAGAGCGTTCGATTTGACTTCGCGCATCGACGATGGGCCATCGAGGATCGGCCCATCGGCGATGCGCATTACGAGCCCGGTGGTGTCTCCATACGAACCTCCACGTTTCACGTCACGTGTACCAGGTACCGATACGCCCGAACCTTGTCGCTGTCAAGGTGAACAAGCTTCTAGACCTCCAGCTTCCACGGCTCGCGGTACTTCGCGCTCAGGAACGGCTTGGCGTGGTCCTGTTTCACGGTCCAGTTCGCCTCGTCCCAGTCGAGCCAGGTCCGGTGGCGCATCGACAGGTTCGCGAGAATGCACGCGGTCGACGACCGCACGCAGGTCTCGATGTCGCTGACAGGTTTGGCGCGCGTCCTGATGCACTCGATGAAGTTCTTCCAGTGCGCCACGTTCATCTCGCTCAACGCGGGATCCTTCTCCAGCGTGAGCGCCGCGATGGTCGATTTCTCGTTCGGAATCACGTAACACCCGCCGCGATTGACGACGAGCGTCCCCTCGGTGCCGTGAACCGACGTCGCCGCGCCGTGGCCGAACATCGGCATCGGGTTGGCCGTGCGGCTTTCGTATGTCAGCAGGAACTTCGGATACCGGAAGGTCGCCAGCATCGTGTCCGGCGTTTCCGCGTTGTCGTCTACGTACAGCTTGCCGCCCATCGCCGAAACCGACGTGGGCATCGACTCTCCGAAACACTGATGGACGGGATCGATCAGGTGCACGCCCCAGTCGGTCATGGCGCCGCCCGCGTAATCCCAGAAATATCGAAACGTCGGGAACCTCGCCACCTCCACGCCCCAGCGGTTTCGATTGAAGGGCACGTGCGGCGCCGGCCCCAGCCACATCTCCCAGTCGAGGCCCTCGGGAACCGGTCCGTCCGCGGGCTTTCCCCATCGCTGCTTGCTGACCGATCCGCTTTGCCACGTATGGCAGAACGTCACCTCTCCGATCAGGCCGCTCTTGACGATCTCGGCAGCCTTCTTGAAATACCCTCCCGAGCGCTGCATGGTGCCCGCCTGGACGACGCGCGTGTATTTGCGGGCCGCCTGCACCATCTTCTGCCCTTCGTCCACGTACACGGACGCGGGTTTCTCCACGAAGACATCCTTGCCCTGCTTGCACGCCTCGACGGTCATGTAGGCGTGCCAGTGATCCGGCGTCGAGATGCAGACGGCGTCGATGGACGTGTCCTCGAGGATTTCGCGGAAGTCCTTGACCGCCTTCACGGTCTTCCCGGCCTTGCCGGCGGCGGCGACGGCTTTTTCCAGCGCCGGCCGGTACACGTCACAGACCGCGACCGGTTCGACATCGGGCAGCTCCAGCGCGTGGCCGAGATTGCTCGACCCCATCGCCCCCATGCCGATGTGGCCGACGGCGACGCGGTCGTTCGCGCCTTTGACGCGTCCCGTAAAGATGGCGGTCGTCAGCGTGGCGACGGCGCCTTTGAGAACGTCCCTTCGGTCGATCATGTTTCGTGTCTCCAGCGAATCGTGCGATTCACGTCTGAAGGCCTCATTATCCTTCAGGGAACATCCTCCGCAATTGCCGCGCCACATGGCGCCTGTACCGCCGGCGCACGCCAATCCAGTACGCCAGGTAGTAGCCGAGCGCGACCGCGCCGGCGGCCATCGCTCCCGCGACGCCGGCTGCGACGAACCACGACTCGCCTTGCATGCCGGCGCGCCTCTCTCGTAATGAACGGAGTGCCCAGTTTCGATTCTGAGAATCTGTCTCTTGGCGCACGACGCAGTGCGCCGTGCTAGCGTGTGCGCCGAGCTCGAAAGGCCATGCTACGCGATGAATGCGCGCTTCGCACATCGACCGCTGATTGCAGCCCTAGTATCTGGAGCCGTGACAGTTGCCGCTGTCCGCGCGACCTCGCCGGACGCGGAGGCGGGACGCCAGACATCCGCGCAGCCGACACCCGGCCGTGCACTGTATCAGGCCGCCTGCGCCGCGTGTCATGGCGTTGATGGTCGCGGTGTTGCGCCGAACATCGTCGGATTCGATACACAGATCCCGGATTTCAGCGACTGCAGCTTCGCGACACCCGAGCCCGACGTGGACTGGATGGCCGTCATCCACGATGGCGGCCCGGCCCGGGCGTTCGACCGCCGGATGCCCGCGTTCGGAGAAGCCCTGTCGGACGAGGAGCTGCAGCAGATTCTCGATTACGTCCGCGGGTTCTGCCGAAGCCCGGCATGGCCCCGCGGGGAACTCAATCTTCCCCGCGCTCTCGTGACCGAGAAGGCGTTTCCCGAAAACGAGGCGGTACTGACAACGACGATCGACGCGAGCCGCCCGAGGAGCGTCGGCACTGAGTTTCTGTACGAACGACGGCTGGGCGCCCGCAACCAGTTCGAGATCGCCGTGCCGCTGCTGTTGGAGAACACGGCGGATGGCGGCTGGCAGCGCGGCCTCGGCGATGTGGCGGTCGCGATGAAGCGCGTGCTGTTTCACAGCTTCGAGAACGGGCGCATCTTCAGCGTAGCGGGTGAGATCGTGCTCCCGACAGGCAAGGAGACCGAAGGCCTTGGACGAGGCGTCACCGTCTTCGAGCCGTTCGTGGCGTTCGGCCAGATTCTGCCGGCTGACGGATTTCTCCAGCTCCAGGCCGGCGTGGAGCTGCCGACCGACAGCGAGCGTGCCAGCCGAGAGGTGTTCTGGCGAGCGGCTCTCGGCAAGACGTTTACGCAAGGACGCTTCGGGAGGGCCTGGTCGCCCATGCTCGAAGTCGTCGCCTCCCGTCGTCTCGAGGACGACGCGAGGGTCGAGTGGGATCTGCTTCCGCAGGTGCAGGTCACCCTCAACACTCGTCAGCACCTCATGATCAACGCGGGTGTCCGGATCCCCGCCAGCCACCGCAGCGGGCGACAGACGCAGTTCATCGCGTACTTCCTGTGGGACTGGTTCGACGGCGGCCTGCTGGACGGCTGGTGATGACGGCTATGCGATTCCTGGCGTCATCTCCGTTTGCGCCGGCAGCGTTCGCGGCCTGGCTGCTCACGATCTCTGTCACGCCGCAGTCGCGGGCCGCGGCGCCGCAGGGATCCGAGCCGGCCCAGAAGATGCCGGCGGGTCATACTGACGCGCCGTTTCTGACGTCACACGACTGCATGGCCTGTCATAACGGCCTGACGACTCCGACCGGCGAAGATGTGTCCATCGGAGTCGCATGGCGAGCGTCGATGATGGCGAACTCGTCCCGGGATCCTTACTGGCAAGCCTCGGTCCGGCGCGAAACGATAGACCATCCCTCCGCGACGCGCGAAATCGAGGATGAGTGCGCGAAGTGTCATATGCCCATGTCCCGGGCGAGATCCAGGGCGGCCAACGAATTGGGCGCGGTGTTCGCGCACCTGCCGATAGCCGACAGAGAATCCGCCGTCGATCGTCTCGCGGCCGACGGGGTGTCCTGCACGCTGTGCCACCAGATTGGACCTGAACGCCTCGGGTCGCGGGAGAGCTTTACCGGTGGCTTTGTCATACGTCCTCCGACACGCGGCGAACGCCCGATATTCGGACCGTTCGAGATCGATGCCGGCCGAACCGCCGTCATGCGCTCGGCGACGGGCATGACACCGAAGGAGGCGCCACACGTTCGCGAGTCCGCGATCTGCGCCACGTGTCATACGCTCTACACCAAGACGCTCGGGACCAGTGGCGAAGTCGTCGGCGAGCTTCCTGAACAGGTGCCGTACCTCGAATGGCAGCACAGTGCGTTTCGAGAGCAGCGCAGCTGCCAGGCGTGCCATATGCCCGCAGTGGCCGAGCCCACGAGGATCTCGGCAGTGCTGGGCGATGACCGCATCGGCCTTGGCCGTCACACGTTCGTCGGCGGCAACTCCTTCATGCTCCGGATGCTGAACCGCTATCGCGACGAGCTGGGCGTCGAGGCACGCCCGCAGGAGCTCGATGCTGCAGCGCAGGCGACGCTCCAGTTGCTGCAGCGGGAGACGGCTACAGTCTCCGTCGTGCGCGCCGGGATTGGCGGCGATCGGCTCGACATCGACGTCGGCGTCCGGAACCTAACGGGTCACAAGCTGCCCACCGGCTACCCGTCCCGTCGTGCATGGCTGCGCCTGGTGGTTCGCGATCGCCACGATCAGATCGTGTTCAGCTCCGGCGAGATCACTCCCGCGGGTCTCATTCGCGGGAATGCCAACGACGCCGACGGGGCGCGGTTCGAGCCGCATTACAACGAAATCCGCAGCGAGGAGCAGGTTCAGATCTACGAATCCGTGCTGCGCGATATCCGCGGCAACGTGACAACCGGCCTCCTGCAGGCCACGGCGTACGCCAAAGACAACCGCCTGCTGCCGCGCGGCTTTGACAAAACAACGGCCCACCCTGACATCGCGGTGGTGGGCGCCGCCCGACAGGATGACGACTTCGCTGGCGAGGCCGACCGCGTACGCTACATCGTCGACGTCGCCCGCCGCGAGAGCCCGTTCAGGATCGACGTGGAACTCCGGTTCCAGCCGATCGCGTACCGCTGGGCACAAAACCTGAAGGCCTACGACGCCAAGGAAACGCGGCGCTTTGTCGCGTACTTCGACGCCATGTCGGCGGGGTCTTCGGTGATCCTGGCCCGAAGCGTCACGTCAGTGCCTTGAAGAATCGGCCTCAACGGTTCGCGCAACGAATCGCGCCTGATCACCGTCTAAGACTGCGCTAGACGCGAACCCGTCGGAGCCCGACATTTGGCCATCCTCACCAGCGACCTTCGCTACGCGCTGCGTCAGTTCTGGGTGGCGCGCGTCTTTACCATCACCGCGGTGCTGACGCTCGCGCTCGGCATCGGCGGCACCACGGCCATCTTCACGCTCATCCACGCGGTCATGTTGCGCTCGCTGCCGGTCAGCGATCCGTCGCGCCTCTATCGCATCGGCGACGGCAGCAACTGCTGCGTCCAGGGCGGCCCACAGGATCGCTGGGGGATGTTCTCGTTTCCGCTGTTCGAGCGCCTGAAGGCGGAGTTGCCGGAGTTCGAAGAGGTCACGGCTTTCCAGGCGGGCGGCGGCCGCCTCAGCGTGCGGCGGCAGGACGTGGACGCGACGTCGAGGCCGCTGCGGTCCGAGTACGTGACCGGAAACTATTTCTCGACGCTCGGCGTGAAGGCATTCGGCGGCCGCGTGTTCAGCGCGCAGGACGACGCGCCGGCGGCGCCGCCCGTCGTCGTGCTGAGCCACCATGTTTGGCAGGGCACGTATGGCGCGGATCCCTCGATGGTCGGCGCCACGCTCGTCATCGAAGGGCACCCGTTCACCGTCGTCGGTGTGGCGGCGCCGGGATTCTTCGGCGAAACGCTGCGCGGGGACCCGCCGGATCTGTGGATTCCCGTGCAGCAGGAACCGCTGCTCAACGGCGAGACGTCGATCCTCCGTCAGCCCGTGGCGGCGTGGCTGCGCGTGATCGGCCGGCTCCGCCCGGGCGCGACCACAGACGGCGTCGGACCGCGGCTCACTGGAATCCTGCACCAGTGGATGCAGCACGACTCGGGCTACCCGGCGAACTGGATGCCGGATGTCGTCCAGGGGCTGCCCCGGCAGGTGATCGAGGTGGTCCCCGCGGGCGCCGGCGTCGGCATCATGAGGGAGCAGTACCGCCGCAGCCTGGAGATTCTGCTCGGCGTGTGCGGGCTCGTGCTGCTCATTGCCTGCGCCAACGTCGCAAACCTCCTGCTCGCCCGGGGCGTGGCGCGGCGCGGTCAGACCGCCGTCAGACTGGCGCTCGGCGCGTCGCGCCGGAAAATCGTCATGCAGGCCCTCGTCGAGAGCATCCTCCTGGCTGTCGCCGGCGGCATCGTCGGACTCGCCGTCGCGATCGGCGCCGCGCGGCTGCTGCTGGCGCTCGCGTTCGCCGGGGCGGCATTCATCCCGATCGACACGAATCCTTCGCCGATGGTCCTGGCGTTCGCGTTCGGTCTCGCGCTCGTCACCGGCATCCTGTTCGGCGCCGCACCGGCGTGGTTCGCGACTCGCACGGATCCGATCGACGCGCTTCGCGGCGCGGGACGGAGCACCGGCGATCGTTCCTCGTTCACGCGCAAGGCGCTGCTCGTCGTGCAGGCGGCAGTGTCCGTCGTCCTCGTCGCGGGCTCGATGATGCTCGTGCGCAGCCTCGGCAATCTGGAGCATCAGGACCTCGGCTACGAGATTCAGGGGCGCGTGCTCGTGGCATTGAATCGGCCGCCCGCCACGTACGCGGCCGACAAGCTCGCCGCGCTCTATCGTGATATCGAAGAACGGCTCACTCGACTCCCCGGCGTTCGCGGGGCAGGGCTTGCGCTCTACAACCCGCTCACGGACAACTGGGGCGAGCTGGTACTGGTGGCCGGCAAGCCCGCGCCGAAGCCGGGAGAGCAGGCGGGCGCGTCGTGGGATCGTCTCAGCGCGAACTATCTCCAGCACCTGGGCGTGAAGCTCGCCCGCGGCCGGTTCTTCACCGCCGGCGACAACGAGACATCAGAGCCGGTGGCGGTGGTGAACGAGGCGTTCGTCCGGCGTTTCTTCGCGAGCGACGAGGACCCGATCGACCGGCGTTTCGGCCTCAACCTGCCGGAGAACGTCAACACGTACCGGATCGTCGGGATCGTGCGCGACGCGAAGTTCGCCGGCTTCGCGCTCAGCCGGCCGGCGCGGCCGATGTTCTACGTGCCGCTGGCGCAGACCGTCGACTACGAGAACCCCGTGATGAGACGCATCGAATCCGCGTCGCACTTCGTGCGCGGGATCCTGCTCGTCACCGATCTCCCGCCGGCCACGATCGAACCCGAGGTGACGCGGGCGCTGGCCGCAGCCGATCCGAACCTGACGGTCACGAGCGTCAGGACGCTGCAGCAGCAGCTCGATCGCTCGTTCGATCAACAACGCGCGGTGGCGAGTCTCGCCGGGTTGTTCGGCATCGTCGCGCTGGTGCTTGCCGCGATCGGCCTGTACGGCGTGACGGCCTACACGGTGGCGCAGCGCACGAACGAGATCGGCATCCGGATGGCGCTCGGTGCCGGTCGTGGGAACGTCGTGGGCATGGTGCTGCAGGGTGCGTTCCGGCGCGTGGCGTTCGGTCTCGCCCTGGGGTTGCCGCTGGCCGTCGGCGCGGGGTATCTCTTGTCGGCGCAGCTGTATGGCGTGCAGTTCTGGGACCCGCTGGCGCTCGGCGTCGGCGCGCTGGCGCTCGCGGGATGCGCCTTCGTCGCCGCCATCATCCCCGCGGGGCGCGCCGCCTCGATCTCGCCGATCCGCGCTCTCCGAATCAACTGACGTTTCGGACCAGAACGACTCCGACGACGGCGACGTAGCCGACTCCAGCCAGCAGCACGACACCGAGTCGGCGTCGTTCGGTCCAATCCGTGAAGGACAGCAGCCGCGCCAGCACCGGAAGCAGCAGGATCCCGTGCATGGTGACTGCGTGGGTCGGCTTCAGCGCTCCCGCGGTCGCGTACGCCGCCTGCTGATCGCCAGCGGCCACGAGCATCATGCCCCTGGCGATCATGAAACCTCCCGCCGCCATGGCGCCGAGCAGTGCCACGAACCCGATCCGGATCGCAACCCGCAGGCTGATGGGCACTCGCCTGTTGGCCCGGAACGCCGCAAGGGTCAGCATCACGATGACGACGACGAGCACGAAGCCCCCGGCGGCCAATAGCCGCGCCACCGTGGCGTCGAAAGGCGTTTCCACGTTGAAGTGGGAGGGCACGCCACGCCAGGTCTGAAGCGAGATCAGCGCCGTCTCGAACGCGCACGCGGCCGTGAAGATGCGCAGGAGCACGGACCGCGCAAGGCGGCGGAGCGGCACGAACGACGCGACCCACGTGACCGTCATCAGGGTCAACCCGAACGACAGCCCGAAGGTAGCCGGCTTGCGGAGCGACAGCGGCCCGTCCCAGGACGCCCCGCTCGTCACGAGGATGGTCAGATGGGCCAGGCCACTGGCCATCAACAGGACGGAAGTCACATAGGCGACACGGTCGGCTCGCTCGCCTCGCGTCCAGAAGGCAACCAGTGCGCTCGTCACCGAGGGCCGCGGAGACATCGCGTCACCTTCTCGCAGCCCGTTGTGACAGTCGTGACGGGCTGCAGCAGTCCGTGACGGAGGGGAACGGAAAAGGGGACAGTCCCCTTTTTCTTCGGGATCCTTGCTCGCGGAAAAAGGGGACTGTCCCCTTTTCCGGCTGTGTCGACTTCTGCCACGGACTGCTAGACATCGCGGAGTGCCGTGACAATCGGAAGCCGTGCGGCGCGCCAGGCGGGCCACATCGCGCCGACGAGCCCCATACCCACGGCGTACGTCATGCCTTCCGCGACGAGCGCCGGCGTGACGGAAAACGCAAACCCGACCTGGCTCATGGACTGGAAATTCAGCGTCGAGACCGCGTATCCATCGAAGAGTCCCCATGCGGTCAGCGCACCGATCGCCCCTCCTGCGGCCGCGAGCGTTGTCGCTTCGGCCAGCACCGAGCACACGACCGCGCTACGTCCGAATCCAATCGCGCGCAGCGTGGCGATCTCGCGCGTGCGCGAGACGACGGAGGCGTACATCGTACCTACGGCAGTGACTATCGCTCCGGCACCCATGAGGACGACGATGAACGCGCCAGCGGTCGTGATGAGGCCCGTCAGCGAACGCGACTGATCGGCGTAGTACTCGCTCTCGCGTCTGACGTCGACTTCGAGTCGTGGATCGCTCGCCAGGGCGGCTTGCAGAACCTCGAGGGATTCGGGGGATTCGAGCCTGGCGTACACGGCTTGAAACGTGTTCTGCCGGCGAAAGGCCTGCTGCAGCATGTTGATGTCACACCAGACCTCGGACTCGACGGTTCCTCCGTTTCCCTCGAACGTCCCCACGATCTCCCACGTGGACCCGCCCCACTGAACCGATTGGCCCGTCGCGAGGTTTCCGATCTGGCGTGCGGCAGCGCGGCCCACGATGACTTCGTTGCGCCCCGGCTGGAACGGCCGGCCGTCGGCGATGCGAATCTCATCGCGGACGGCGAACGCCTCCTGTTCGACGCCTCGCAGAGTGATGTTCCTCGTCTTGCCAGTCCCGGTCCGCTGGTGCCGGACGACGACGACGAATTCCGCGGATGCCTGCGCCTGACCATCCCGGCGAGCGATCCCGGCCGCATCCTTGATCAGGCGCACGGTGTCCGGCCCGAGCATGCTCCCCGTCTCCGAGGTCGCACCCGATCGGAGGACAATTGCGGTGAGCGGATCGCCGCCGGTCATCATGGCGCGCCGGAAACCCTGAGCCATTGAGAGGAGGCCGACGAACACCACCACGACGCCAGCGATGCCGAAGACGGTGACAGCCGACGAGCCGAAACGCCGCGGCACGCTTCTCAGATTCAGTGCCGTTACCGCACGGATCTGGTTCCACATGGCTATGCCGCTCGTCGCAATGCGTCCACGATGGTCAGGCGGCGCACGTGCCGCGCGGGAACGACGCCCGCGGTCAGGCCGAGCAGTACCTGCGACCAGTGCTGAGAGTACCAGGTCGGCCGGTGTCAGCGGCAGCATCGGGATGGCGCCGCCCATCGGATCCAGCCTTTGAATCAAGAGCCACGCGGCGATACCCATCCCGCCCGCGACGGCCGGCAGCGCGAAGGATTCGGCTACGACGAGGCCCAGTACCCGGTTCTCGGTGAACCCGAGCGTTTCGAGCACGGCGATCTCGTTCGTGCGTTCGCGCACCGCCTGCGCCATCGTGTTGCAGCAGAGGAGCAGGATCGTGAACAGCACGGGACCCAGGATGGCGATGACGATGGCGCCAACGTCACCGATCTGCTCGGCGATCGCACGGACGAATGCGTTCTCGGTCGTTGTGGTCGTTTCGAACGCCGAGTTCGCGAAGGCGGCATCGATCTCCTGAGCCGCAAGGTCGGCGCGCCCGGAATCGGAGACGCGCACGCGATATGAATCGACGAAATCCCGTCCAATCGTGCGGGTCTCATTGAAGTACGCGTAATGAAAGAACATCAAGTCCCCCGTGCCGGGAGCCCCGCTGTAGATGCCCTCCACGATGAACTCCCAGGCCCCGCCGCCGGCCTTCGGCCACATCGTGCCCGTGATGGGGATACGATCGCCGAGTTTCCAGTCATAGCGTTCCGCGAGCTCCTGACCGACGAGCGCCCCCGTGCGGTTCGCTTTCCAGCGAGCGAGCTGATCCTCCGGAACGGTCCACAGGTCGCGGTACATCTCGAACCAGCTCTCGGTGTCGACCGCGAGCTTCGGGAAGTCATTTCTGGGATCCTGATAGACACCCGGGAACCAGGCCACGTAGCTGACGCCGGCAACGCCGGCGATGGCCGCGAGCCGTTCCCGGTACGCGAGCGGCATCGGCTGATTGAATGAGTTCCTGTGGCTCACCACCAGCCGGTCGGCGCCTCGAAGGTCAACGCGGCGGGAGAACCCCGCTCGAATGGACAGGAGCGCGCCGATGAGGAGGAAGGCGACGAAGATGGACAAACCCGTGCAGATGGTCCGGACCGGCCGGCGCGTCAGATTGCTCCACAAGAGCGGGAGGAACTTCACGTCGTCTCCTGTAACGAGAGACGAGCGAAGGCGGTTAAGTACCGTCAGGCCTCGGTAAAGTTTTGTAAGGAACTTCAGGACGAGGCCGGTCGAGCGCTACGATCGCCTGAACCGCACATGGAACGCCTGCTTCTCGTCGAAGACGATGTGGAATTGTGCGAGATCCTGACGGAGTACTTCTCTGCGGAAGGGTTCCAGGTGGAGTCCGCGCACGACGGCGTGCGTGGCCTCGAACGGGCGCGATCGGGTGAGCATGCGATTGTGATTCTGGATCTGCTGCTGCCCGGCATACGTGGGCTCGATGTCCTGCGGCAGCTGCGGACGGATTCGAACATCCCGGTGGTCATCCTGACCGCGCGTGGTGAGGATGTGGATCGGATTGTGGGGCTGGAGCTTGGCGCCGACGACTACCTGCCCAAGCCGTTCAACTCGCGCGAGCTCGTGGCCCGGGTACGCGCGATTCTGCGTCGTGCCCGTCCGCAAGACGCCGGGACACGCATCGACGTGGGCGATGTCACGCTTGAACCGTTGACACGACAGGCGTGGCGCGATGGCCAGCCGCTCAGCCTGACGATGGCCGAGTTCGTGCTCCTCGAAGCGTTCCTCCGTCACGCGGGCCAGGTGCTGTCACGCGAGCAAATCGCCGAGCAGGTGCTGGGCCGGAGGCTGGCGTCGTTCGACCGCAGCATCGACGTGCACGTCAGCAACCTGCGGAAGAAGCTCGGCGACGCTACCGGCGCCCGCGAGCACATCCGCGCGGTACGCGGCGAGGGCTACGTGTTCGTGCGGGTCGAGCGCGAGCATGCGTAGCCTCTTTCTCAAGATCTTCCTCTGGTTCTGGGGCACGCTGGTCTGCACGGCTCTGGCGTTTGCGGCCTGGGTGCTGACGCTCAGGCTGGGCCCCGACGCCACGCCGACGGGCTGGCATATCGCCTGGGCGTCCGCGTTGATCGTCTCCGCGGGAATCTGTTACCTGCTCACGCGATACCTGACCGGTCCGGTGTTGCGCCTGCGCGCCGCGGCCAGGCGGCTGGCAGAAGGGGATTTGTCAGCACGCGCGGACGATCGACGGCCGCGCCGCGACGAGATCGGCGAGCTCGTGCGCGACTTCAACTTCATGGCCGGCCGCGTCGAGGCGCTGGTCACCAGCCAACGACAGCTCATCTCCGACATTTCGCACGAGCTGCGATCGCCGCTGGCTCGCGTCAACGCCACGCTCGGGCTGGCGCGTCAGCGGATCGGCCAGAACGAGTTGTTCGATCGAATGGAGCGAGACACCGAGCGGCTGAACGAGATGATCGGACGAATCCTGACCGTCGCGCGCCTCGACATGACGACGACGTCGCCGGAAATGCGGCGGACCGATCTGAATGCGCTCGTCTCGGACATCGTCGCGGATGCGCAGTGGGAAGCCAGCGAGCGCAACTGCCGTGTGGATCTGGTTTCCGACGGCGACTGCGTGGCCGAGGCGAACCCGGACCTGCTCCGCAGCGCCGTGGAAAACGTGATCAGAAACGCCGTCCGCTACACGGCGCCGGGCACGGCCGTCGAGGTCCATGTGGAATGCCGGCACGGCGACAGCGGCGCCGCGGCGGTCATCCGAGTATCCGATCGCGGGCCGGGTGTGCCCGCTGCTGAGTTGTCCAACATTTTCCGTCCGTTCTACCGCGTGGCCGATGCGCGCGACCGCCAGTCGGGAGGCGTGGGGCTCGGGCTGGCGATCGCCGAACGGGTTGCCCGGATCCACGGCGGCAGCGTCCGCGCCGAAAACCGCGCCGGCGGCGGTCTCGAGGTCGTGTTGACCGTGCGAGGCGCGGGTGTCGATTTCAGGCCCTGCCGTTCGACATATTGATGGAGGGCAAGATAATGCCCGGAGGTGTGCACGTGGGATCGCCGACAGTCAGAATCGTGACGCCGGCCGACAGGGGGACCGCAATCGATACGGTGGTTCTGGCGTTCGCCAGTGATCCCGTGGCGCGGTGGAGCTGGCCGGCAGCCCAGCAGTACCTTGCCACCATGCCGCGCCTGATCTCCGCGTTCGGGGGACGTGCGTTCGACAACGGAAGCGCGTATGGCACCGACGCGTACGCCGGAGCGGCGCTCTGGCTCCCACCCGGGGTGCGCCCGGACGAGGACGTGCTCGGCGAGATCGTCGAGACGACCGTCTCGGCCTCCATCAGGGCCGACAGCTTTGGCCTCTTCGAGCAGATGGCAAAATACCATCCCACCGAACCGCACTGGTACCTTCCGTTGATCGGCGTGGATCCCGCGCATCAGGGCAAGGGTCTCGGCGATGCCCTGATGACGCACGCGCTGCAGCGCTGCGATCGCGATCATCTTCCGGCATACCTGGAGTCCACGAACCCGCGGAACATCACGCTGTACCGGCGCCACGGCTTCGAGGCGCTCGGGACGATTCAGGTCGGCTCGTCGCCGCCGCTCGTCCCGATGTTGCGGCACGCGCGCTGAGATGCTGCCCGGCTATCCAACGCGCGCCAGTCGGCGCATCGAGAGACCTCCGAACAGCACGGTGACGCCGACGAGCACGGCCACCGCGATCCGGGGGTCCAGGAAACGGAAGCCCTCGACGCCGGCGGCGGCGAGCGCCACCTGATTCAGGTGGAACGCCGGCCAGATGACGACCCAGGGCTCGAGGATCTTCGGTAACGGGAAGAACAGCCCCGACAGCCAGAGCATCGGCAGGAACACGAGATTGGCGAATGCAGGCGCGGCCGATCCGCTCGCATAGGCGCCGATGAAGAATCCGATCGCCGCGAACGGCACGGCGCCGACGACCATCACGATGGCCATCCGGACGAGCGGACCCGCAGTGAGCGCCACGCTGCCGTTCGCGAGCGCCATGGCGATCACGCTCCCGACCGCGATCGCCGCGAACACCATCGACATGAGCAGCTTCGCGCTCAGGTACGAACCGGTGGGCGCCGGCAGCGCGCGCTTCAGCTTCAGCAGTCCCGCGTCTCGCTCGGCGGCGAGGCCGCACCCGATCCCGAACAGCGCCGGCCCCATGGCGGCGTACGCGCACCATCCAGAAAAGATGTACGCCGCCAGGTTGGGATTGTTGCGCACGTCCGGCGACGCGCCCGCGAGCAGCACGCCGAAGAAGAGATAGAGCAGTGACGGCAGGGCGAGGAAAGGCAGCGACATCGCGGGCGTGCGCAAATGCTGCAGGACCTCGCAGCCGGCTTCGGACAGATACGCGCGGACGACCCGGCCGACCGGCATATCCGGTGGCGAAATCGTGGCGACGTGGGTTGCTGACAAATCGGGCATTGTAGCCATGGTGTCCCTCGACAAGATCAAGCCGCCTCTTTCGTGAGTTCGGCGAATGCTTCGTTCAACCCGGCCGGACGTACTTCGAGATCCGTCAGGCCGCGATCCGCGTCCAGCAGCTGACGGACGACGGCCACCGCGTCGGTGGCGGTGATGTGCAGTCGATGCGCGTCTCGTGTCGCGTCGATGACACAAGGCCAGGCTTGCACTTCGTCAATCGGCAGCCCGCTCGTGCAGGTAATCCGCTTGCGGCCGACGACGGCCCGCACGTCGTCCACGGTGCCGGATGCGGCCACGCGGCCGTTGGTCAGCACCACGACGCGATCGGCCAGCGCCTCCGCTTCCTCGAGGTAGTGCGTCGTGAGAACGATCGACGTGCCTGCCTCGACGAGCGTGCGAATCGCCTGCCACATGCGTTCGCGCGCCTGCACGTCGAGCCCGACGCTCGGCTCGTCGAGGAAGAGCAGGCTGGGGCGGCCGCAGATCGCGATGGCGAACTGCACCTGCCGCTTCTGCCCGGCGGACAACGAACCGTAGCGACGATTGGCGAGCGAGGTCGTGCCCGTCAGCGTCATGACCTCGTCAACGCTCAGCGGATTCGGGTAGTAGCTGCATGCGAGCGCGATGTGCTCGCGGACCCGCAGCGCCGGCGGGAGCGCGACCTCCTGGATCATCACGCCGACCGATCGACGGGGCACCACGTCGAGCGGCGACTGGCCGAGGAGGCGGGCTTCACCTCGATCGGTCTCGAGCAGCCCGAGCAACAGCGAGATGGCGGTGGACTTGCCGGCGCCGTTCGGGCCGAGGAGCGCGACGAGCTCCCCGCGCCCGACGCGCAGATCGACCCCCGCGAGCGCGACGACTTCGCCGTAGTGCTTGTGCACGCCCTCGAGCTCCGCGAGCCAGTTCCCGGGCACCGCGGCCGCGCGCGCCGATTGCGGCCTCGTGCCCGCGATCGTATCGGCGTCCGTTGAGCAGGCCGCCGATGAACGTAAAGCGAACGAACGCGTGATAGCTCGCAAAGAGGATCGCGAAGCTCGCCACCAGGATCAGCGGGAACTTGATGGCCCAGTGCCACGGAAGATGGCCGACGAGCACCTGCAGCGCGGCCACGACGGGAAGGTGGACCAGGTAGAGCCAGTACGACGAGTCGGCGATGTACCGCCGGACCCGGCTTTCCCGGGACAGGAACCGTAACGCGATTCCGGTGATCGCGAAGACCCACGACCAGATCGCCACGGTGTACGACAGCGCATAGCCGAACATTTTCAGTCCGGGAGCGGCAGGCGCCAGCAGCGGCGTCGCGCCAACGAGCAGGAGGCAGGTTGACGTCGCGACGATCGCTACCGCGAGATGTCCCGGCCACTGTCGACGCCAGACCTGAAGCAGATCGACCTGCCGCTGCACGAGCCACCCGAACCCGAACGCCGTCCCGTAGGCGACGAGCGACGCGATCTGCGGGATGACCGATTGATCGGGCGTCGGGATCCCGAACCAGGCGATCCAGTTCGCGTGGAGGTACAACGCAACCGCGATCGGCGCTCCGAGCAGAAGCGCGCCGGCCCCGCTGCGCACCATCCTCTGGACGACAACATCGACGCCGAGGCGCAGCCGACCGGACCGGTCGAGGGCGGCGATGGCCCCGCGGGCAGCCACGGCAATCGTGTAGATGACGAGCAGGTAGTAGAGGAACCACAAGTGCGTCAGCGGGAATGCGCCGGGCGGCGGGGGCGGCAGGTTGGCCGGGGGTGCCGGCAGCGCGCCGCCGAACGTCTTCGTGATTCCCCACACCCAGACGGCCGCGATCGACGGAAAGAGAACGACCCACCCGACGACGAGGGGGACGAGGATGCGCTTCAGCCGGTCGCGCAGGAACCCGCGCGGACCCTTCCGGTGGAACATCATGCGGCCGAAGAAGCCGGCCATGAAGAAGAAGAGCGACATCCGGAAGATGTGCGACGTGAACAGGACGACGGCGATCGTCGTGCTCGGAGAGACGTCGACCATGGCCCAGATTCCTGGAAACATGCCCGGCAGGAACGAGAAGCCGGCGTGAAAGACGATCCCGAGCAGCAGCGCGAAGCCGCGCACCGCGTCGAGGGCATGGAGGCGATCGGGGGCGTGCATGTGTTCTCCTTCAGCTCAGATGAAGTCCCGCTTCCGCATTAGAACGGCGACGGTAGTCGCAAGCGCTACGGCACAGAACACCGCTTCGATCGCGAGCGTGGTGACGATGTCGGAGCTCCAGGCCGCGCGCTCGAGCGTCGTGCCCGCCGCCGCCGACGGCAGCTGGAATACGAAGGGGATGAAAAAGTTCACGGAGACGTTGCCGGCGATGATGACGGCGGTCGTCCAGGCCAGCGAGGTGGTGGTAACGGCGACCCCGAGCAGCACGCAGTAGTAACAGAGGATGTAGACCGAAATCGCGACCGTGAACGGGATGAGGCCGTTCGGCATCGCCGAGCGATCGATCACGAGCACGCTCGCGGCTGTGAGGATCAGCCAGGGCACGCCGAACATCGCGAGATTCGTGGCCATCTTCACGATCCCGTACCCGGTCGTCGAGATGGGCAGGCTGAGCAGGAAGACGTAGACCTGTTCCTGCTTCTCCTGCAGCACGCCCGACATGACCACGAAAATGTTCAGGATGACGAGGATGCAGACGAACGAGACGCTCCCCACGTAGAAGGCCCGTGAACCGAACGGCATGATGGCAATAGACAGCGCGCCGCCCGCCATCGAGGCGAGGAGCGTCCACCGGGCCAGGTACAGATCCTTCAGCGCGAGCTGGCGAACGATCGACCCGGTCATTCGGCGGTCTCCTTCCGGCTGTTCATCACCGTGGCGATGAAGATCTCTTCGAGCGTCATCCGCTGCACGTCGCGAACGAGCGCGCCTGCCCGGCCGTATGCCGCCTCGACATCCGGGCTGTAGGTGTTGGTCGTGGCGGTCGCGACCCGGCCGTTCATCTGGAGGTCGATGACTCCCGTGACCGCCGGCAGGCTCGCCCCGGCCGGCACGTCGAGGTGAATGCGGCGCCAGCGCTCGAGGAACGATTCCTTGTCGCGCGAATCGATGATCCGGCCCCGATCGATGAAGGTGATCTGATCGGAGATCTGCTCGACGTCGTACGTGTTGTGCGACGAGAAGAGCACCGCGCGGCGCTCGTCGGTCAGCACGTCCAGCAACTCGGTCAGGACCTCGTGCCTCGCCACCGGGTCGAGGCCCGTCGTCGGTTCGTCGAGAACGAGCAGGCGAGGACGGCGCGCGAGGGCCAGGAGGAGCACCGCTTTCACGCGCTCGCCGTGCGAGAGGCCCTTGATCGGCTGCGCCTCATTCAGGTTGAAGCGGGAGAGCAGCGTGCGGGCGTACTGCACGTCCCAGCCGGGATAGATGGACGCCACGAAGCGCATGTGCCATCCGAGCGTCGCCTTGCCGTGAAGCCGCATGTCTTCCGAGACGAAGCCGATGTCACGCTTCGCGATGGCCTGGCCATCCGGCATCGTCTGACCGAGAACGCGGACGCGTCCACGATCCGGCTGCACGAGCCCCATCAGGATGCGGATGACCGTCGACTTGCCCGCGCCGTTCGGCCCGACCAGTCCCATGATCTGACCGGGCTCGAGCTGCAGGCTCACGCCGCGCAGCTCGAAGAAGCGGTACGTTTTGCCGACGCCTGTCAGTTCCATGAGCGGCTCGCTCATCGTTCCTCTGTTCCTCTCGCCTGCATCGCGGCCCGCAGCCGGTTTTCGATCTCGTCGGGCGTCAGTCCCAGGTCTCGTCCGATCGCCGCGGCGGCCGACAGGTGCTGGTCGAGCTCCTGTTGCCGCAGGGTGGCGCTCAGGTCGACCGAGTCCGAGATGAACGATCCCTTGCCCTGCCGCGTCACGATCACGCCCTCACGCTCGAGCTCGAGATAGGCCCGCTTCACCGTGATCACGCTGACCTGGGCCGCGACCGCAAGTGCCCGGATCGAAGGGATTTCCTGCCCGGGCCGCCAGTCACCAAGGGCCACCCGATGCCTGATTTGCTCGATGATTTGGAGATACATCGGGCGGCGGTCGGCCTGGGAAATGGTGACCGGACTGTGCATGACAATATACACACTATACACGTTATGTACGGACCCGCAAGGACTTTCGTTGGCCCTCGCGAGAGGCCCGAGTTTTTGGGGGAAACGGAGCGATTATTCCCGACGGTGGCTCGCGTCGGGCGCCTCGTCCTCTTACTGCTGCTCGCTTACTGGACCTGGACGTTCCTCGTCTGGCCGATGCGTCAGGACGTGATCGGCGCGTCGTTCCTGCACGTCATCAGCATTCCGTTTCATGAAGCAGGGCATCTTCTCTTCAGTCCGTTCGGCGATTTCTTCACGGCGCTCGGCGGCAGTCTGACGCAGGTACTGGTGCCGGTCGTCTGCTGGATCGCCTTCGCGACGACGAGCCCGAATCCTTTTGGCAGGGCCGTGATGTGCTGGTGGGCCGGTGAGAATCTGCTCGATGTCGCGGTCTACATCAATGACGCGCGCTCGCTCAACCTGGTGCTCCTGGGAGGGTATACGGGAGCGGAGGTCGAGGGGCACGACTGGGAGCGCATCCTCGGACTTACGGGTCTCTCGATGCACGATCATCGGATCGCGTGGACCGTTCACGCGATAGGGGCCATGATGATGGTGGCCGGGCTCGTATGGGGCGCCGTTCTTGCGGCGCGGGAAAAGGCATGAAACCTGTCTACGCGATCGCGGCGATTCTCGTCTGCATTTTGTGGCGCCCGCCTTCAGGCGCATTGTGGCGCCCGCCTTTAGGCGGGCCCACTGTAGACGTCCTCAATCGCGAAGCCTGGACCTTCGATCGCCTCGACCACATCGGGGGACACCAGGTCACGGTTGAAGGGAATCCGAAGGTCATCGATACCGCCGTCGGGAAGGCGATCGAGTTCGACGGTGTCGACGATGCGATCTTCGTCGAGGCGCACCCGCTTGCGGGCGCGAAGGCGTTTACCTGGGAAGCGATCTTCCGTCCTGACGGCGGCCAGCAGGAGCAGCGCTGGTTTCACCTGCAGGAGTCGGGCACCGAGAACCGATTGCTGTTCGAGCTCCGGGTGCTCAACGGCAAGTGGTATTTCGACGCCTACCTCCACAGCGGAGAGCACCAGAAGGCGCTCATCGATCAGACGAAGGTTCATCCCATCCTCGGCTGGTATCACGTGGCTGCCGTCTACGACGGACGCGAGGCGAGGAGCTTCGTGAACGGCGTTCAGCAGAGCGCGGCGGCGCTTCAATTCGATCCCCAGGGGCCGGGACGCTCGTCGGTGGGCGTGCGCATCAATCGTGTGAACTACTTCAAGGGGGCGATTCGCGCGGCGCGCTTCACGCGGCGCGCGCTCGCTCCGGACGAATTCATGAAGGTGACGGGGCCCTGGAAACCGGTCTCGTTCCCCACGCAGGACGGCGGGGTCATCCACGGCGATCTCTACGGGACCGGCCGTCGTGCCGTCGTGCTCGCCCACGGCGGCAGGTTCGACAAGGCGAGCTGGGCGGAGCAGGCGTACGCGCTGATGAAGGCCGGCTTTCGCGTCCTCGCCATCGACCTGCGCGGGTACGGTCGGTCACGCGGGCCCGGCGACGCCGACATCTTCACCGCTCCGCTTCACCTCGATGTGCTGGCGGCGGTCCGCTACCTGCGCAAGGAAGGCGCGCAAACCGTCTCCGTCGTCGGGGCGAGTCTCGGCGGCGGCGCCGCGGGCGACGCCGCCGTCGAGGCGGCGCCCGGCGAGATCGATCGTGTGGTCTTCCTGGCAGCGTCCCTCTCATCTCGCCCGCCGGAGAAATTGAAGGGCCGCACGTTGTTCATCCTGGCGCGCGACGACGTGTCCGGTAGCGGACCGCGGCTTCCCGGGATTCGCGCGCAGTACGAGAAGGCTCCTGACCCGAAGGAGTTCGTGCTCCTCGACGGTGACGCGCACGCGCAGTACCTCTTCGCGACGGATCAGGGCGCGCGCATCACGCGCGAGATCCTGCGGTTCCTGTCCGCGCCGTGAGCGGGAACGGCCCGCCTTCGCCAAGGCTACGGCGGGGCAACCTTCGCGTGGCTTGCCAACCGAAGCTCACGGTCCATGGCAAGCGTGAGCGAAGGTTGGAACAGGCTGTAGACTCTCTACGTCTATTGCCCTGAGCGCAGTCGAAGGGCGTGAAACCGAGGAGTAGCGGATGTCGCTCGTGGCCTGGCTGAAACGGCTGAAGCGGCGACGCCTGGACCTGGACGAAGAGGACTTCAAGGACGAGATCCGCGCGCACCTCGCGATCGCCGAAGACGAGCGGATCGCCGGCGGGGCCGATCGGCAGGATGCGCATTACGCAGCCTTGAGGGAATTCGGCAACGTCACGCTGACAACCGAAGAAGCCCGCCGGGTCTGGACGCCGTCGTGGCTCGAGTCCTTGCGCGATTACGCCAGCGACGTGCGTTACGCGATCCGTTCGCTCGCGAAGAACCCCGCCTTCTCGCTCACCGTTGTCGGCGTGCTCGCGCTGGGCATCGGCCTGAACACCGCCGTCTTCACGATGCTCAAGAGTCTGGCGCTCAGCCCGATCGCAGGTGTCGACGGGGCGGCGGGACTCGCCGTCATCTTCGGCGAAACGAGCGCGGGGCGCCAGGTCCGCGTGTCGTACCCCGAGTACCGCCACCTCCGGGATCACGATCGCGCGTTCTCGGGACTTTTCGGTTCCAGCTTCGCCACGGTGAATCTCGGCCGAGGCCGAAGCGCACGCCAAATCTGGAGCGAGCTCGTCACGGGAAACTACTTTCAAATCCTCGGCGTTCGCGCCGGGCTGGGGCGGACGCTTCTGCCGTCGGACGAGATCGCTCCCGGCCGCCATCCGGTCATCGTGCTCAATGCCGGCCTGTGGCGACGCGACTTCGGCGCCGATCCGGACATCGTCGGCAAGACGGTCGAGATCAACAATTACCCGCTGACGGTCGTCGGAGTGGCCGATGCGACGTTCCACGGCACGAGCGTCGTCTACGACATCGAAGCGTTCATTCCGGTCATGATGGCGCCGGATCTCGGCGTCACCTTTGGAAGCGGGCAGGCCACGCCATCAGGCATTTTCTCGGACCGCCGCGCCGCGCTCTTCTACCCGCAGGGTTATCTGCGTCCGGGCACGAGCATCGGCAACGCCGCCGCGCAGACCGACGCGCTCTGGGCCACGCGCTGGCGCGACCGGTCCCTCACGGATGCCGCGGAGCGGGTGCGAGTGGTGCCGTTCTGGCAGATGCCGCAGGGTGCCCCGTCGATCATCGTGCCGACGCTCGGCGTGCTCAGCGCGATGGCTCTGCTGGTGCTGCTGATTGCGTGCGCGAACATCGCCGGGCTCGTCCTCGTGCGCGGGATGTCGCGACGCGGCGAGATCGCGCTGCGCCTCGCGCTCGGCGCGGCGCGAACGCGGATCGTTCGCCTGCTGGTCGTTGAAAACCTCGTCCTCGCCCTGCCCGGCGCCCTGCTTGGCGTCCTGCTCGCGCAGAGCGGGATCCCTGTGCTGCTCAACTATCTCGAGTGGCTCGCGGCCCCTGATCGTATCTTCCTGAACATCGACGTCGACCGCCTCGTCATCGCGTTCGCGGTGCTCGTCGCCTGCGTGAGCGCGCTCGTGTTCGGATTCGCCCCGGCGGTTCACAGCTCGCGGGTCGACCTGGTGTCGGTCATCAACGAGGATGCCTCGCCGCGCGGCGCGTCGCGCGGACGGCTGCGGGCGGGTCTCGTGATCGCGCAGGTGGCGGTGTCGGTCCTGCTCCTGGTCGGAGCCGGACTCGTGACGCGCAGCCTCGAGGCCGCGCGGCGCGCGCATCCCGGCTTCGACGCGAGCCACGTGACGATGCTCGGCGTGGACCTCAAGCAGAACGCGTACGACCCGCCGCGCGGCCGCGTGTTCTACCGCGAGCTGCTGGACGCGGTGCGTGCCGACTCCGGCGTCGAGTCGGCCACCCTCGCGGCCTTCACGCCGATGGCGTTTCTCGATACGCCCGCGCGGCGTGTAACGATCGAGGGCTACGAACCACGTCGAGGCGAGGACCTGGCGTTCATGTCGAACACCGTCGGGCCCGACTACTTCCGAACCCTTCGAATCCCCCTCATGACCGGTCGAGCGTTCGAAGACCGGGACGACGAGTCGGGTGCGCCGGTGGCGGTCGTCAACGACACGCTCGCCGAGAGGTTCTGGGGCGGTGCGGCGAACGCGATCGGCAAACGGATCCGTGTCGGCGACGATTGGCGAACCGTGATCGGCGTGGCGGCGGACGTGAAGTACCTGCGCATCAACGAATCACCGCGCCCGTACTTCTACCTGCCATGCCTGCAGTCGTACCGGTCGAGCATGATCCTGCACACGCGAGGCCCTGCGCCTGTGGAGCGCCTTGTGGAACAGGCGCGCGCGCACGTCGCGGCGCTCGACGCCGATCTGCCGATTCTGTACGCCAGGCCGCTGAGCGAAGGGATCGTCGGCGCGCTGCTTCTCTTCAACCTGACGGCGAAAATGCTGTTTCTCTTTGGCGTGGCCGGCATGGCGCTGGCCGCGATGGGCACCTACGGGCTGGTGTCGTACACCGTCAAACAAAGCACGCACGAGATCGGCATCCGCATGGCGCTTGGCGCGACGGGCCCCCTGGTCGTTCGCCAATTCGTCGGGCGAGGCCTGCGGCTCGGCGCGGTTGGCGCCGCTCTCGGCATCGTCGCCGCACTCGGCGTCAGCCGGCTGCTCGGGAGCGTCCTGTTCGGCGTCAGCGCGACCGACGCCGTCTCCTTCGCGCGTGCGCTGGCGGTCGTCCTGGGCGGGGTCGTCGTGGCGACGATTATTCCGGCCTGGCGCGCGGCACAGATCGATCCACTGACCGCGCTGCGGCATCAATAGTCATGTGGCACGAGGCTTCAGCCTCGTCAGCGCACCACCCGCAACCCCGCCGGCGACGTCAACTGGGGAGTGGAGACCATTGGCCCTATGTACGATCGCGCTGCAACGACGTGGTCGTACCACTTCCTCGCCACAGCCAGATTGTTCCTGTTGACGTGGAGATCGAGCGTGAAGCGGTCGATCTTGAGCGCGGTCGTCTCGCGCAGCCGCACGTTGAGAAAGTCGGCGATCAGCTGTCCGTCCAGCCAGAACGCGATGCGGCCGTCGCGCTGGCCGGGCGTGTTGGCCCTGACCATCATTTCGTAGGAGTACCAACGGCCGAGCACGGGTGTGATGTCGGGGCGCGCGACGAACTCCGGCCCGAAATCGAATGGCGTGCTCGAAAACGGCAGCACGATTCCAGTGGGGAAGAAGTGGTCTCCCCAGATGTCACGCTGGTCTGGATGGTAGATATACGCGTTGAGCCGGCCGGGATTGGGGGTGGCGCCGCTGTCACGCCACGCTTCGTAGCTGACGAGAAACTTGTTCGAGCCGTTGGCGGGAACCCCCGGACAACGGTACCTGGGCTGAGATGGTACTCCCGTTGTGGCTGGATCCCACGACGTTGAAGCCTCCGTCGTACCTGGCGTAGTAGCGCAGGAACAGTGTGTCCTGCCCTGGGCTGACGACCTTCGCGACGGTGTTCGACACTTCGTTCGTCGTTTGAGGCACGGTGAACTCGAGCGACTTTCCACGAAAGACGTTCGCCGTCTCGGTCGCGATGCGGATGTTGGCGGAGTGGTACGCCTCGCTCCACCTGCTGGTCAGCCCCGCGGCGCTGCTGTAGGACTCGAAGTCGTCTACGAAGATGACGGCCGGGTCGGAAGCGATCCCCGCATCGAACGGGTAGCGCGCCGCGATTCCGGTGTTTCCGGTCGGAAGCGGAGCGGCGTTCAACACGGCGACGAGCGTCAGTCCAAGTACAGAGACCGACAGGGCAGTCCGAATCGTCATGGGGCTCTCCCGACCAAAAGTGCCGACTGACGTACAAATCCGTGGCGCGCGACGGTCCGGATGGGAAGGCTGACTACCTGCCCCGCAATTGCTGTGCCGCGTTCCCCCGATACAAAAGTGGCTCCCACGTCACAACGGGGGAGGGAGCTATGAGCACAATCCACATTCTTGTTTTCACGATGGCTACGTTAGCGCAGGCGGCAAGTCCCGTCTCGTCAACCGACGACGACGTCGTCAGGGCCAGAGCGACGATCAACAGCTGTACCGACGGCAGTCCGGTCGGCTCGGCCACTTTGTTCGAGGAACGCTCCTCGGAGGGCGTCAAGGAGGTCACCGTTCTGGTGTCTGCACGGAACCTGACGGCCGGGAAGCATGCCGTGCACATCCATGCGGTTGGTAGCTGCGCGCCATCATGCGCCGACGCTGGAAGCCATCTCGACCTCGGTCCTTTCGGCAACAACTCCCCGGTGACGGCGAACCACCCCTATCATTCGGGCGACTTGATCAACGTACGCGTGGGGTCGACCGGCCGAGGGTCCATGTCCCATGTGACCAGCCGCATCGCACTCTCGGAGGGCAACCTCAGCATCTTCGACGCGGACGGTGCGTCGATCATCATTCACGCGTTGCCGGACGCGTACTGCCCCGACCCGACCGATCCGAATTGCGCGGGCGGCGGGCGCGTCGCCTGCGGGATCATCCAGCGCGTTCAGTAAATCGCTCGTCGGGGAGACGTCCTTCGCTTCTTGCCGTGGCTCCTCGGATCCGCGAGAATATGCCCGCGGGTTCGAGGTGAGCCATGAAGAAGACGACGAACAAGACACGCCATCGTCGGATCACACGCCGCGAGTTCGTCGGCGGGGCCGTGGCCACGGCCGGCGTGCTTCTGGGGGCGCCCGCGCTACTGCGGGGCCGGAATCTGAACGACAAGCTGGACATCGCCTTCATCGCCTGCGGCGGCCGCGCGATCGCGAACATCAAAGAACTCACTATGACGCCGTGGAGTGGCGGTGCCGCCCCTGCGGCACCGCACCCGGACGAGAATATCGTCATCCTCTGCGACGTCGATCAGGCGGCGGTCGACGCCGCCTCGCAGCGGTTCCCGCAGGCCCGGAAGTACAACGACCTCCGCCGCGTCTTCGACAGGCCGGACGACTTCGACGCGGTCGTCGTCTCCACGACCGAGCACACACATGCGTTCGCAACCTACCTTGCGTTGACGCACGGCAAGCACGTCTACTGCGAGAAGCCGCTGACCTACAACATCTGGGAAGCCCGGCTGATCCGCGAGACCGCTGCGCGGTACCCGAAGCTGTCGACGCAGATGGGCAACCAGGGGCACGCGTCCCCCGCGCGCCGCACGATCAAGGAAATCCTGATGACCGGCGTCATCGGCCCGGTGCGCGAAGTCCACGTCTGGGCCGAGCGAGCGTGGGGGCTCCAGGATGCCGCGTCCGCCGAGAAGTTCGACAAGCCGCACGGGTTCTACAACGGCATCCAGATCGTGGACCGGTTCAAGGACGAGATGCCGATCCCTCCGACCAATCATTTCGATCTGTGGCTGGGACCCGCCCCGGCGCGGCCGTTCCACGCGACCTACTTCCCGGGGCCCCGGTGGTACCGCTGGTGGGACTTCGGCAACGGCACGATGAGCGACCTCGGCAGCCACGACAACGACGTGCCGTACACGGTGCTCGACATCAAGCAGCCGCTGACGATCGAAGCGAGGTCGCCGAATGGAGCGGCCCACAAGGAACTGGCGCCCGCGACGATGACCGTGATCTATGAGTTCCCGGCGTCGCCATCGGGCGCGCCGCCGGTAAAACTCGTCTGGCACCAGGGGGACAGCAAACCGCCAGGCTGGGTGCCGGAGTGGGGCGGCCGGTCGCAGCTGTTCATCGGCGAAAAGGGCATGCTGCTCGGCAACGGCAAGCTGCTGCCCGAGGAGAAGTTCAAGGACTTCCAGAAGCCGCCCGAAACGCTGCCCCGCTCGCCGGGCCATTGGGTCGAGTGGGTCAACTACGCCAAGGGCCTCGGCCCGGTGCCCGGCTCGAACTTTCAGTACGCCGGTTGGACGACGGAAGCGAATCACCTGGGCAACGTGGCCTATCGGACCGGGAAGAAGATTGAGTGGGACTACGAGAATCTCCGCGCTCGCAACGCGCCGGAGGCGGCCCCGTTCATCAAGAGGCCGGAGTACCGCAGGGGCTGGCAGGACATCCTGAAGATGACGACCTGAGGATCCGATGCAGATCACACGGCGCGATTTCGTGAAGCACACGGCTCTCGCGTCGGTTGCCCTGCCGGCGATTGCTCGGGCGCAGGCCGCGGCGCCCGTGCGCGTCGGCATGACCGACTGGAACCTGGGGCAGCGCGGCGACATCGCCAAGATCGCGCTCGCCCGCGAGATCGGCCTCGACGGCATTCAGGTGAGCCTGCAGTTCCCGACCGACGGGAAGTCGCCGACGCTGCGCGATCCGAAAACCCAGGCGGCCTTCCGGGCCGCCGCGCTCGAGAACGGCATCCAGATCTGCTCGCTCGCCATCGGCTCGCCGGGGAAGTCCCGCATGCCGCTGCACACCAATCCGGCGGCGGCGATCCTGCTCGTCGAAGCGGTGGAAGTGGCGCGCAATCTCGGCACCAACAACATCCTGCTGCCGATTCTCGGCGACAGCCACATCGACATGGAGAACCCGTCCCAGGTGGACACCTTCGTCGCCATGATGAAGGAAGTGGCGCGCTACGCGGAAAAGCACGACGTCGTCGTCGCCATCGAAGACTGGATCTCGGCCGAGGACAACATCAAGCTGCTGGACGCGATCGGTTCCGACTACGTGGCCATCTACTACGACGCCCACAACATCGTCGGACGCGCGAAGAACGTGAAGGACATCTACGCCGAACCGAAGATGCTGGGAAGGCGCATCCACCAGATCCACGTCAAGAATGCCGACATGCTGTTGTCCACGCTGGGTGGCCGGTTGGATTGGACGCGGATGGCGCAGGAGTTCTACACGATCGGGTACCGCGGCTGGTACGTCCTCGAAACCAGCTCTCCAAGCAAGGACATCGTCGCCGACACCCGCGCCAACATCGAGTACGTGAAGAAGACGTTCCGGATGCCGCCACCGTCGGCATCTTGAGCGCTGACGCGCAACCCAACTCTGTCATCAATCCATCAGGAATCCGTCCGTCGACGGTCAGGACCGTTCGGCGCTCCGCCGCGTATCTTCTGGCATCGGCCCCCAGAAGAGTCGGAATGTGAGGGCACTGTGATTCCGAAAACCGTGGTCGAACGCACCGCCGCCCGATACGCGACCCGCCGCCCGGAACGTGACGAGACCGAGAAAAAGCTGACGACTGGGTCCCCGCTGCAAGCGGACTCACCGGACCGTGTGAGCAAACGCATCTCGCACATCGCCGTGAGTGAAATGGCGAGGGCCACAATCCTTCCATCCGAGCGCCTGATCGGCGCAGGCGACTTCCGCGGAGTAGACGTGTTGGAGCGCATCATCGGGAAGAACGACCTGATGAGCATCACGTTCCTGGACCTGGCGGTTCGTGTGGCGCGGACGGTTGGCCGCGTGCGGATCCGCGATGCCGCCGGTCAGCTGGTCGGCTATGGCACAGGGTTCATGATCGGCCCGCGGGTCATGATTACGAACAACCATGTGCTCGACTCTGCCGCCAGCGCGGCCTCCTCGCAGGTCGAATTCAACTACCAGGACACCATCAGCGGCCTGGCGCCGACGACGGAGCTCTTCGGATTGGATCCGGGGAGCCTTTTCCTCACGGACGAAGCCCTCGACTACACCCTGGTCGCGGTGCGTGAGCGCTCCGGCAGCGTCGAGCTCTCGTCGTTTGGCTACAACCGCCTCGTGGAGCAGGAGGGGAAGGTTCTCGTCGGGGAGTCGCTGAACATTATTCAGCACCCGAACGGCGAGCCGAAGCAGCTCGCGCTCCGGGAGAACAGATTGATCGACGTCCTCCCGCAGTTCCTCCACTACCACACCGACACAGCGCCGGGATCCTCCGGTTCGCCCGTCTTCAACGACCAGTGGGAAGTCGTTGCCCTGCATCACTCCGGGGTCCCACGGATCGACGCTCAGGGCCGCTACCTGACAAAGGATGGAACCGTCTGGACGCAGGCGATGGGCGAGCACAAGATCGATTGGATCGCCAACGAAGGGGCCCGGATCAGCCAGATCGTCTCGCACCTCAAGAGCGCGAGCGGTCTGAGCGGGACGGCGCGGAGTCTCCGCGACGGCATCCTGAGCCCCCGGTCTCCCATCGAGACGCTCTCGAAGAACGGCAACGGGCAGGCACCCGTTTCGCGGACGTACGACGATGCCCCGATGATCGGGTCGGACGGAACCGCCACCTGGACGCTTCCCGTGCAGATCAGTGTGAGAGTGGGTGAGGGCGTTGGCGCTCGCGTGGATGCGGCGAAGCCCGCACTGGCTGAACCGCCTCCAGTTTCCATGCCGGCCGGCGACCTCCTGCTCGAAAAGGCGGTCACGCCACAGATCGACAACGACTACGGCAACCGCAAGGGGTACGACGAGACCTTTCTCGGCGTCCCTGTTCCGCTCCCGACGGTGACGAAGGTCAGCCTCGTATCGAAGATGGAGGATGGCAGGTTCGTGATCCCCTACCAACATTCGTCGATCGTCATGAACAAGAAGCGGCGGCTCGCCCTGTTCACCGCGTCGAACGTGGATGGCCGCAAGCGGTCCAAGGAGCCGGAACCGGGTCGAGACTACACGCGAAAGGGACTCGGCGGGCTCGGTCCAAACGACCAGGAGAAGTGGGCGACGGATCCGCGCATCCCGGAAGATCATCAGCTCCCGGACGTCTTCTTCACGAAGGATCGGCAGTCGTTCGACAAGGGACACATCGTGCGCCGGGAAGATGTGTGCTGGGGGCGCAGCTACGCCATGGTGCGGCGCGCGAACGGCGATACCTTCCACACCACGAACTGTTCGCCGCAGGTGAAGGGCTTCAACCAGTCGGGCGAGGACGGCCTCTGGGGCAAGCTCGAGAACTTCATCATGGCTCAGGCGAAAACGGAGACGTACTGCCTCTTCGCTGGTCCGGTCTTCACGGATGATGATGAGCTGTTCGAGGGAGTGGACAGCCGAGGGCCCATGAGCGTGCGGATACCCGGCAAGTTCTGGAAGATCGTCGTCGCCAACTCGGACGCGGGTATCCAGGCCTTCGCGTTCGTGCTGGAGCAGGACCTGAGGGGCGTCGCATTCCGCGAGGAGTTCGCGGTCACCTCGGTCTGGGCGGAGCACCTGGTCGCCGTCTCCGACCTCGAAGAGATGCTTGACGGCATCGAGTTCCCGCAGATCGTGAAGGATGGAGATCAGTTCGGTCGCCCCATCGCGGACGAGATCGTCAGGCGACACCTGGAGAGTCTTGGAGTGCGCAGTCTCGCGGCCCGAGCCTACGCCTAGTCACGACGTCCCGCCGACTGGCTCCGGATCGAGAGGCCTGAGGTCTCCCGATCCGGAGCCGCTCTCCGCGCGCCACGCCTTGCATCGCTTCTCGATGTGCGTCCCGAAATCGGGACGACAATCGCGACGCGCAAAACCATTGACAGGCGTGTCGGACGACCGCAGCATTCGACCATGCTGTGGAACACACTCAGCGAACTGAAGCTGGCCGCCCGGGCGCTCGTCAAGCGCCCCGGGTATTCGGCCGTCGCGGCGCTGACGCTTGCGCTGGGCATTGGCGCCAACGTCGCCATTTTCACGGTGGTGAACGCCGTGTTGATCCGGCCGCTTCCCTATCCGGATGCCGACCGGATTGTCGAGGTCCGGCATCACGCGCCGGGCCTCAACATGGCCACCGTGCTGAGCTCGCCGGGACTGATCGAGAAGTATCGCCAGAGCGCGCGAACGCTGACGCGCATGGCGGGATATAACAGACGGCTGCTCAACCTGGCGGACGGCGGAAGCCCCGAGCGTGTGCGCGTGGTCGCGGCGACGCCCGAGCTCTTCGACGTTCTGGCGACACGCCCGGCGCTCGGTCGGCCCTTCAACGATACGGACGTCCAGACGGGGGCGCGGCTCGCGACGATCCTCACGCACGGCCTGTGGCACTCCCGCTTCGGAGCCGATCCGGGCGTCGTCGGTCGCACGGTGCGACTCGACGGTCAGGCAGCGGAGATCGTCGGGGTCATGCCGCCCGGTTTTGCGTTTCCGGATCCCGGAACGCGGCTGCTCGTTCCTCTGGCGCTCGATCCGAACAGCGGCTTCGGCGCGTTTGGCATGACGTCGCTCGCGCGTCTCAAGCCGGGCGTCACGCTCGACGCCGCGCGGACCGAGATCGACCAGCTGCAGAAGCGCATCCCTGAATGGTTCCCTGGCCTCACCGGGGACATCCTGACCGGTTTCGGGTGGTCGGTCAGCGTCGCTCCGCTCGGCGACCGCGTAGTCGCGGACATTTCCAGAACGCTGTGGATCCTCTTCGGCACCGTGGGGCTCGTGCTGCTCATCGCGGGGGCGAACGTCGCCAACCTGTTCCTGGTCCGCGCGGAGTCGCGGCAGCGTGAAATCGCGGTGAGGTCGGCGCTCGGAGCGAGCCGCAGCCGGATCGCGGGCACGTTCCTGGCCGAGAGCCTGGTGCTGGCGTTGATCGGCGGCTTCGCCGGACTGCTGATGGCCGGGCGTGCGACCCGCCTGCTGGTCGCGTACGGACCCGCGCAGCTGCCGCGTCTGCACGAGGTGCGGATGGACACGACCGTCTTCGCGTTCGCCTTGCTCCTCAGCGTGCTGTCCGCGCTGGTGCTGGGCGTCCTGCCGACGCTCGGCCTCGCTCGCCGGTCGCTGGCCGCGCTCGTTCGTGAGGGAGGCCGCGGCAACACGGCGGGACGACGGCGACACCGCGTACGGCAGCTGCTGATCGTCGCGCAGGTCGCGATGGCGCTCGTGCTTCTTGTCGGCTCAGGCCTGCTCCTCCGGAGCGCAGTGCGTCTGAACGCGGTCGATCCGGGCTTTCGGGTCGAAGGGCTGCTGACGGCCGGGGTCAGCCTCGGAACGCAGGCCGATCGCGCTCGGGCCGTGGTGTTCTATCACCGCGTGCTGGACGAGATGGCCAGAGTGCCAGGGGTCGCGGCTGTGGGCGCCGCCAGCAGTCTGCCGATTGAACCAGGCAGCTTGAACGGCTACGGCTTCGAGATCCGGTCCCGGCCGCGGCCGGAGAGCGCGATACCGCCTTTCACGATGACCACCGCCGTCACGGCGGGCTATTTCGAAACGCTGGGCGTGCCCCTTCTCGACGGCCGCGCGCCGGAGCGCTCGGATGCCGAACAGGGCCGGCCCGTCGCGTGGGTCAACGAGGCCTTCGCGCGCCGGTTTCTCGACGATCGAGCCCTTGGCGAGGGCCTCAAGATCCAGGACAGATGGCTCGAGATCGTCGGTGTCGTCGGCGACCTCCCAACCTTCGGGCTGCGCGAGGAGGTTCGGCCCATGGTGTACGTGCCTCTCAGCGACGGCGCCGTCGGACTCGATGTCATGCACGCCGTCGTCCGGACCGGCGGTGCGCCGGGGGCGCTCGTCACCGGGCTGCGCGCGGCGGTCGATCGCGTCGATGCCTCCGTGCCGCTGACGGCAGCGCGGACGATGAGCGACATCATTGCGGGTTCGCTGGCTCAGGCGGCGTTCACGATGATGCTGCTCGCGATCGCGGCCGCCGTCGCGCTCGTTCTTGGTGTCGTGGGGCTGTACGGCGTCATCAGCTACATCGTGACGCAGCGCACGGCGGAAATCGGCGTACGCCTGGCGCTCGGCGCCGAGCCGGCCAGAGTGCGCGCCATGATACTCCGGCAGGGCGTGACCGTTGCGCTCGTGGGAGTTGTCGTCGGGCTCGCGGCGGCGTTGGTGGCGACGCGCCTCATGGCGTCGCTCTTGTTCGAAGTCTCCGCGCGCGACCCGGTGACTTTTGCGACCGCCGCGTTGGCGCTCATCGCCGTGAGCGCGCTGGCGACCTACGTGCCGGCGCGGCGGGCGGCGGGCATCGATCCGCTGCACGCGCTTCGCGATCAGGGCTGAGCCACGGATTACGCGGATCGAAAGCAGCCACGGATTACGCGGATTACACGGATAGGTTGATTTGTCAGCGATCGCGATCGACCTGGCGGCGCGGGTTCATCCAGAGAACGCCATGGCTGTCGCCTCCAACGACGTCGCCGTGCCTGTTGATGTCAAAGCCGGTGGCGTATCCGCCGAGGAAGCGCACTCCGAGCTCGGTCATCTGTCCATGTTCCCAGAGAAAGGCGCGCAAGAGGCCCGCCGACGTCATGCTGTCGCCCACGACCTGTCCGCGATCGTTGATGCCTCTGGCATGGCTGGAGAGTCCACCCAAGGTCCCGAGGTCGGTTATCGTGCCGTTCTCCCAGAGGACGGCGCGAGGATCCCCATTGGCGTCATCGGCCACTCCGACGATTTGTCCTCGATTGTTGATGGCCCTGGCTGAGCTGAAAAGTCCGCCGAGCGTCCCAAGGTCGGTTACAGCGCCGTTCTCCCAGAGGAAGGCGTGTTGAACGCCCGACGTGGTGCTGCTAGACCCTACCACCTGTCCGCGATCGTTAATGGCCCAGGCAATGCTGTCGACGAAGTCTCCTCCGCCCAGCAATGCGCCGAGGTCGGTCATCACGCCATCTTCCCAAAGGAAGGCACGTGTGTTGCCAATGTCGGTAACAACCCGGTAGCCGACGACCTGGCCGCGATCGTTGATGCTGTACGCAAAGCTCTGAAGGCCGCCGAGGGTACCGAGGTCGGTGATCGAGCGCCTGTGCCAGAGCACCGCGTGAACCTCGGACGACGCCGTTCCGGAGGCACCGACAACCTGTCCCTTGTTGTTGATGGCCGTGGCCGTGCTGAAAGCTCCATCGGGCAGGGTTCCGAGATCCTTCAGCCGTCCGTTTTCCCACAGAACGGCACGTCCAGAGTGCTCGGCAGTGTCGCTCTCGCCGACCATCTGCCCGCGGTTGTTGATAGCGCTCGCGATGCTGAAGGTCCCACCGGGCAGCGTCCCGAGATCCACGACCACGGATTGTCGCCGCCCCCTCGATCCATGGGCCGCAAGCTGCGCGGAGTCAAAGTACACTACCAGCAGCGCTGGCGCGACCACACCGACGCCGACGACCAGACTCATCCGGTGCATCATGGTCGTCGCATAAACAAACTTCGCGCCACCCAGCCCTCGCTCGATGGCTCATCCGATGCTCTCCAACGGACTCCGGTGGCTTGGCGTCGTCGGTCGGCAGATTGTCGACCGAGCGTCAGAGCGACCCGCGCTGCTCTGCGGCCTGAACCGTTCCGGCCTCGAGTACTCCGAGCCGTCGACATCCTCGGGGTCACCCCGCGTACGGTCGACGGGCGAGTCTGGCTTTCTCGACACCACCGGCATCTCTGAATCCGAGATCTCGCGCATCGTTCGGGACTGGGGAGCGAACATCATCCGCCTTCCGTTCAATCA
This sequence comes from uncultured Acidobacteriota bacterium, assembly GCA_963847125.1. Taxonomy (GTDB): domain Bacteria; phylum Acidobacteriota; class Vicinamibacteria; order Vicinamibacterales; family 2-12-FULL-66-21; genus DATAEE01. The sequence continues at coordinate 1,839,591 of CAWJYM010000009.1, read as the reverse complement.
GGACTGGGCGCTGAACGGACGTCGGAACTTCGCGGCAGAGGCGTACCTCGCTGCGATCGATCAGGTGATCTTCTGGGCGTCGGCCGCCGGCGCTTACACATTGCTCGACCTCCAGTGGCTGGATGCCGACGTGGCATGCGGATCGAACCAGGACGGATCGTGCAATCGAGTGCCGTCACTGCCGACGACCGACACGCTCGTCGTCTGGCGGCTGCTGGCGCGCCGGTACCGCGACGAGCCCGCCGTGCTGTTCGACCTGTTCAACGAGCCTCACGATCCGATATCGGACGACCCGACCACGCTGACCGGAATCGGTGAAAACGGCACACCGTATTCCCTGACAAGCCGGCGCGTGACGATGGCCGAGTGGCAACCGTGGGCGAGGCATCTCGTGCACGCGATTCGTGCCGAGCACCCCAGGTCGTTGATCTTCGTGTCAGGCGTCAGGTGGGCGTACGATTTGCGCGGAATGCCGCTGATGATCGCGAACGGATCGACGGAGGCGCTGCCGAACCTCGTATACAGCACGCACGTCTATCCCTGGACGGCGCATTCAGGCGTGAGCTGGAGAGCTGCGTTCGGTGAGTTGTCGCGGTGCGCTCCGGTGTTCATCGCGGAGTGGGGCGGCGGGACCGAGGACGTCGACTGGGGCGAGAGGCTGGCTCGCTACGCGAGAAGACTGAACATCGGATGGGCCGCGTGGAGCTGGTCGGACCGTCCCAGGCTCGTCGTCGATGCACAGGGGCAGCGGTACGAGCCGACGGACTTCGGTCGACTGGTGCGTCGTCATCTGACCCAGACGGAGGGTGTTCATGCGTAGTGGCCCCTTGGTTCTCGCTCTCCTGGTGGGTGCGGCTGCAGTGACCGCGCTGCAACCGGACCCGCGTCGACAGCCGGGCGCGACGATCACGATGTACGCGCCCGAACAGCACGACCTCTATGACGGCCACTACGTCCTTTCGGCCGGCCGCATCTACATGGTCGGCGGGCTGAACGATCCGGCAGGCTGGGATCACATGGACAACGAGGCGAGGAGCGTGAAACCGGTCTCGGGAACGGCGGAGATCGACGTCAACGATCTCACGAACACCGGAACGTTCGTGGCACGCCTCCGGATTCCCGACGGCGACCTCGCGCTGGCGATCGACACGTTCCACGAGTTCAGCCCCTGCCAGAACGGCGGCATCGTGGGATTCCTGCACGAGCACGGCACCGATTCCGGCTGTGGCGACAACAACTGGCCGAAGACCTTCGTCTACCTGGCGGGCTGGGGATTCGGCCACGCCACCCTGAACGGCAAGCCGCTCTACGACAACTACGAGATGCATTTCATGGTCACGCAGGGGATTCGCGATCGCAAGACGCTGCGCGTGAACTACCCCATTGCGAACAAGAAGCAGGCGGCCGGCGAAGTGAATCCGGCCATGCAGCAAATCGATTTCTACATCCGCAGCCCCCAGCAGAACCCGAAGAACCGGCCGAATCGCGAGGTGTTCATGCACTTCTTCGGGATGGAGGTCACCTGGAAGTAGCGGATCCTCTGGCGAGTTGCTCAATCTTCAGCTCATCAGTTCCCGTCCTGCCCTTTTGGGCGGATTGCCCACGAAATATTGCAACCCCGGCAGGAACCGGATTATCCTCGCCGCGTCATCTAGCCCTGGGCAGCCGTGAAGGACAAACCTGCATGGCTGCGTCTGCGTCTTTTCCGGCCTTCGCTCTGCTCCTCGCAGCCCCGCTCTATGCCCAGTCCACCGCCGCGCTGCAGGGACGGGTGTTCGATGCGTCCGGCGCGGTGCTTCCCGGCGCAACGATCAGGGTGCGCAACGACTCCACCGGATTCGATCGTTCGGTTCGCACGAATGACGAAGGGCGCTATCACGTCGAGGCGATCCCCGCGGGCTCCTACGAGGTCGCTGCGGCGGCGAGCTCGCTGCCGCCCGGCAGCACGATCCAGTTTCGGGAGCTCTCGACGTGGGAGCGCTATAAACAGGAAATCATCGTCCTTGGCGTACTGCTGCTGCAGTCCGGATTGATCGCGGCGCTGCTCGTCGAGCGGCGGTCACGGCGCCGGTCGCAGACGGCGCTGCGCGAAAGCGAAGAACGCGCCGAGATTGCCGGCGTGTCGCTGGGGGTCGGGTTCTGGACGTGGGAACCACACATAGACCAGGTGTGGACGACGCGACAATGTGCCTGGCTGTTGGGCTCGGAGACGGGGAAGCCCTTGACGCTGAGTGCGTTCCTGGATGCCCTGCGGCCGCAGATCGGCGAGCCGGGGGAGAGCGCCTTCGAGCATGCCGTCAGAAGCGGCACGCCCTTCGACGGTGAGTGGCCCATGGCGCACGCCGACGGACAGGTGCGCTGGATCGCGGCCGCGACGCGCCCCAGCGGCGATTCGGGCGGCCACGCTCACGTGACCGGCGTCCTGATGGACATCACCGCCCGCAAGACCGCCGAGCTCCAGGCGGAGGAGCAACGCCGCGAGCTGGCGCACCTGGGCCGGGTGGCGATGCTCGGCGAGATGTCCGGCGCGCTCGCCCACGAGTTGCGACAGCCGCTCATGGCCATCCGGAGCTACGCGCAAGGCTCGCTGCGCCTGATCGGGAGCGGGGGGATCGAGCCGGCCAGGCTGCGAGATGGCCTCGAGGCGATCGTCAAGGCGGAGAAACATGCCGGGGCGGTCATCGATCGCACGCGGGCGCTCCTCAAGCGGAACGAACCTCGGGCGGAGGAGCTGGACCTCAACGAAGTCGTCCGTGAGACGCTCGAGCTCGCCTCGGTCGAATTCGTCGCGCGAGCCGTGGCATTGAGCCTCCAACTTGCGGACGCCCTCCCACGGGTCTTCGGCGATCGCGTCGAACTGCAGCAGGTGCTGATGAACGTCATTCTGAATGGGTGCGAGGCGATGAGCGGGCTGGCCCCGGGGCGCCGCCGATTGCACATCAGCACGTCATTCGACGAGGCGCGAGTTCAGATCGTGGTGCGCGACGCGGGCACGGGGATCCCGGAGGATCGGCTCAGTCTGGTGTTCGAGCCATTCGTGACGACCAAGCCGGACGGTCTGGGTCTCGGGCTCGCCATCTGCCGGTCGATCGTTCGCGCGCTCGGAGGAGACATCGCCGCAAAGAACAATCCGGAGGGTGGGACGACCTTCGAGATTTCATTGCCGCATGGCGTTCGAGACGCACATGGTGGCATGAAGGCACTCGATGACAGCAGCGCCGGGCCGGAGGAGATTCGGCAGGCGATCACGAGCGGGGGAACAGGGCCTGCGTAGATCGCGGGCGTCTCTTCAGGAAGCGGTCCGCGCGCGATCGAGCAGGCGCACGAGCGACGCCACCGATTCGACTTCCAGCTTGCGCATCGCGTGGCCGCGGTGGACCTTCACGGTCTCCTCGCTGATCCCGAGCTCGGACGCAATCTGCTTGTTCAGGAATCCACGAGCCACTATCTCCGCCACCTGACGCTCGCGCGTCGTCAGCCGCGCGAGCCGTGCCGCGGATTCGTCCCGTTCGCCTCGCCGTTGCCGCGCCTCCGCGGCGCGCGCCAGCGCCCGCGTGACTGCTTCGAGCAAGAGTGAGTCGTCTACGGGCTTGACGAGAAAATCCACGGCGCCATCCCGCATCGCCTTTGCCGTGGAGGGCACGTCGGCCTGCCCGCTGAGGAACACGATCGGGATCAACCTGCCCGCTTGCGCCAGCCGCCGTTGAACCTCCAGGCCGTCCAGATCCGGGAGGTTCAGGTCGAGCACAAGACACAACGGGCCCTCGGGAACGGGACGCTGAAGAAACGACATCGCGGAAGGGAAGGTCTCGACTTCCAGGCCGGCGGACTCGAACAGAAACTTCAGCGAGCTTCGAACCAGCGGCTCGTCATCTATGACGAAAACACGTGGGTTCTTCGAAGCCATACCCGCCGCTCAGGATACGTGTGGCACACCAGCAACCAGCGCCCTATCACTTTAGTCGTACCACGTAAGTGTAATAGCGCCGAGGCAGCACCGGTCGTAGATTCTCCCGGGGCGTGAAACATGGCGACTACCCTCCAGTCACCTCTCGTAAACATCCCGATTCAAGGCCTGCCCATTGCGGCGGCCGCCCTCGACTGCAACTGCGTGATCGCTTTTGCAAACCGTCAATTCGCGCGCCTCTGCGGGCAGCCACACTCGACATGTTCCGGGCAACGGCTTGCCGACCTGGTGGCCGAGCCCGACCGGCCGGCCGTGGAAGACGCGCTGAACGGCCTGACCCTCCCCGTGGGTGGAGCGCCTCGGACGAGTCGGATCCGGGCCTTGCGGGCCAGGCTCCCTTCCCTCTGGCTCACGATCGACATCACGCGGCTCGCGGATGAGTCGGTGATTTCCTACCTGGTGTGTGTGCAGGCGATGCCGCGCAGGCGACGCGTGGACAGGCCGCATCGCCGGCCTCAGGCTCGCCCCGCCAGGCGACAGGGTATCGCCGCGGACTCCGTCTCATCCTCCGTCATGCTGGACGTCCAGCCCTGGCCGAAGGTTCTGATCACGTTGTCGCACGAGTTTCGCGGCCCGCTGAACGCGATTCGAGGCTGGGCCCAGATGGCGGAGCGGGGCGTGCTGCCCTCCGAGAGCGTGCCGCGGGCGCTCACGGTCATCGAACGGAACGCCGCGAGCCTGACCGACATGATCGAGAAAATGTTCGATCTGTCACGCCGGGCGACGGGATCGCTCGTGGTCAAGCAGGACATGCTCGATCTGAATCCGCTCGCGCAGCTGGTCGTCGAGTCCACGCTGCCGGCCGCGAGATCCCGCAACGTGGTTCTGAGTGTGAGACGCGCGGACGACACGCTTCTCGTCAAGGGCGATCCGTTCAGGCTCGAGCAGGTCGTCAGGAACCTCGTGGAGAACGCCATCAAGTTCACCCCGACGGGCGGCCACGTGCATGTCCACACCGGGTCCGACGGCTCGTTCGCCGAGCTCGTCGTCGCCGACAACGGGCTCGGCATTTCGCCGGATGTACTGCCCATCATCTTCGAACCATTCCGGCACGACGACGCGAGCGTGCGGCCCACGGAACGGGGCCTCGGTCTGGGCCTCGCGCTGGTTCGAGAGTTGGTTCAACTGCATGGTGGCGACGTGCGCGCGATAAGCGGAGGAAAAGGGCAAGGCTCGACGTTCATCGTCAGGCTGCCACTGGTGAACAGCGCGGTGGCCGCGTGAGCACAGTAGGCACGTGAAGGAGGTTGTCATGGGCGAAGTGTGGGACAAGACGAAGGACGCGGCGGCCGGTGCTGCGAAGGCCGTTGCAGACGGAACGAAGGCGGCCGCCAGCGCCACGGGTAAGGCTTTGGACAAGGCAGCCGGCGTGACTGCCGACGTTGCGGGCACCGTCGCGGGGACCGCTGCGAAGGCGGGTGGCGCCGCTATCGACAAGACGGTCGACGTCGCGAAAAAAACGGCCGACGTGACGGCGGACGCCGCCAAAGCGACGGCCGAAGGAACCAAGAACGCCGTGAAGGCCGCAGGCAAGGCCATCACGTAACCGGGCGGTGCCGGGATGGCGCCCCGCCATCACTCGGCGCTGGGGACAGGCGGAATCAGCGCCATCCCGGTTCGGTTCGAGTGTCAGGAGTTGTCGGCCCGACAGAAGGGAATGTCTATGTCTATCAGAACCCACTACAGCGACGCGGAGTGGAAAGCGATATCGGCAGCGCCTGTGGCAGCGGGTCTGTTGATCACCCTGTCAGACGCCAGTGGTCCCGTCGGCATCGCGAAGGAGGCGTTGGCGGTTGGCAAAGCGATCACGCAGTCGGCGTCTGGTGATGCGCCGGAAATCGTGAAGGCGCTCGCCGAGAGCGTGAAGGGCGGGGGCGGCCGGCCGGAGCTGCCGGACGTGCCCTCCGGCGATCGCACGCAGGCGAAGAACGCCCTCATCGGCGCCATCAAGACGGCCGTGAGCGCCGTCCAGAGTAAATCGCCCGGCGAGGTTGAGGGGTACAAGACGTGGTTGGCGTCGGTCGCGGGGAAGGTAGCGCAAGCGTCGAAGGAAGGGGGCTTCCTCGGCATCGGCGGAACGCTGGTCAGCTCGGACGAACAGGAAGCGCTCAATCAACTGGCCGATCTCCTCGGAGTCAGTCGTCAGCCCGCGTCTCACTCGTGAAACGGGTGAGCCCAAGGAGGGGCATATGAACATTCTCGAAGCCATTCTCGGGGCACAGGGTGGAGGCGCCGCTCAGCAGCTGGGCAAGCAGTTCGGCCTGAACGAGAGCCAGACCTCCTCCGCGTTGTCGGCGCTGGTGCCCGCGCTCGCCGCCGGGCTCCAGAGGAACATGTCCAGCCCGCAGGGGCTCGACGGTCTTCTCTCGGCGCTTGGCGGCGGTCAACATCAACGCTACGTCGACGACGCCGGCTCGCTGGCGCGGCCCGACACCATCACCGACGGCAACGGCATCCTCGGCCACATCTTCGGCAGCAAGGACGTCAGCCGCCAGGTGGCGACCCACGCGGCGGCGCAAACCGGGATCGGCGAAAGCGTCCTCAAGAGCATGCTCCCCGTCGTCGCGGCGATGGCGATGGGCGCGATGGCCAAGCAGGTGATGCGGCCCGCCGCGCCGCAGGCAGGCGTCCGCCCGGGTGGCGAGTCGCTGCTCGGCATGCTGGCGCCGATGCTCGATGCGAACCGCAGCGGCTCGATGGTCGACGACGTGATCGGAATACTCGGACGATTTTCCGGGCGTTGAGCGCCCGCCGGTACGCTCCCGCCCGCGCCGAGGCGCGCGCGTGAGATCGGTCGGAAGGAGGACCCATGTTCGAACAACTCGTAAACGAAACGGCACGGCGCTTCGATATGTCCACCGCCAGCGGGTGGGCCCTGGTGCGCGGACTCCTGTCGCTGATGACCAACGAGCAGACCGGGGGCGGCGAAGGTTTTGTCGATCAGTTCCGCCGCGCCGGTCTGGGCGACGTCTTCACATCATGGCTCGGCGCGAAGGAGGGGAGGACCATCACGCCGACGCACGTCGAATCGGCGCTCGGCGCGTCCTCCCTCGACAGGCTGGCCGGCTCGAGCGGGCTGACGCGTGCGGCCGTTACCTCGGCCGTCGCGTTCATGCTGCCAAAGCTCATCGGTCGATTGACGCCGAAGGGCGTGTTTCCGTCGACCAGCGCGCTCCGGTCCGAGGTCTCGAGCTACATCGACCGACCGGCTGTCTCGACGTTCGAGCCCCGGGAGCCCGAGGCGGAGCGGCGCGGATGGGGATGGCTGCCCTGGGCCGCTGTCGCGGCGCTGGCATTCGGCGCGCTGCTGTGGCTGCGCGCGCCAGCGGCCGTGATCGATCCGCAGCTCACGCTGAGCAACAGAGACGGAAAGATCAGCTATTCCGCCCTCGTCCGCGATTCGGCCACGCGAACAGCCATCGTCAATGCGTTGCGGACGACGTTTGGCGAGGCCAACATCAGTGGCGACGTGCGCATCGATAGCAACGTGCAACGAGCAGTCTGGCTCCCGCACCTGGACGATCTGTTCGCGGCGCTGAAAAAGCCTGGCGTCGAGTTCTCGCTGACCGGGGACACGATCGGTCTCGGCGGGTGGCTGTCGGCCGCCGATCGGCAGGCGCTCAGCGACAACGTGCGGGGCATCTTCGGCGCGCAGACCGCCATCAGCTCGCTCGGCGACGCGGCGGTGGATGCCGTACGGGTCGCCAACACCAGGGCGCTCTCGGCTCTCGGCGCGATCGGCACCTCAGGGGTATCGCCCGACGTGCTCGTGCAGGCGATGAACATGACGGTCATCAACTTCTCGAGCGGGAGTGCCGAGATCCCCGCCGACAACATGGAGATCCTTCGGAAGTCCGCCGACGCGATGAAGCGGGCGCCAAAGGGGTCGACCATCGAGATCAGGGGCCACACCGACAACACGGGCGATCCTGCGGCGAATCTCAGTCTCTCCCAGGCGCGCGCCGATGCGGTCAAGGGGGCGCTCGTCAACGCCGGAGTGGCGGCCTCGATGCTGACAACGAGAGGCTACGGAGATACCAGACCGCGCGCGTCGAACGACACGGAGTACGGCCGGTTCCAGAATCGTCGGATCGAGTACGCGGTCGTCCAATAGAGGGAGGGCAGACATGGCTGGCATCTTGGGATGGATTGTCTTCGGTCTGGTCGTTGGCGTGTTGGCCAAGGTCCTCATGCCGGGCAGAGACCCCGGAGGGGTCTTCGTGACCATCGCTCTCGGGATTACGGGCGCGCTGCTTGCCGGCTTCGTGGGGCAATTCGCCGGCCTCTACCGCGCTGGCGACGCGGCGGGCTTCATCATGTCGGTGATCGGCGCGATTCTGCTGCTGATCTTCTATCGCGTGATGATGCGCCCCGTGTAGCCGTCCGGCCCTGGCAATCGGGTGGTGGCACGGGCGGCGCGGGGCAGGCGTATATTGTCCTCTGCGATGATCGCCGCTATCCGCATTTGAAAGGTTCGCCGGTATGCCACTCGAGTTCCCGGTCGGAAGGAGATCCGTTGCGCGCGTGGCTTTCGCGCTGCTCCTCGGGTCGATCGCGACGCAGGCGATGGCCCTCCTTCGCGGCGACGATTCGCGAGCCGCTTCGGCCCGGCAGGCTCAGACGATACTCGGGACCGCGGCGTACCGAGAGCGTATGGCGCTGCCGCCGGGAGCGGTGCTGGAGGCCACGCTCGAGGACGTGTCGCGCGCCGACGCGAAAGCCGAAACGATCGCGCAGACGCGCGTCACGTCACCGGGCAATCCGCCCATCGCGTTCACCATCACATACGATCCGGCCAAGATACTTACCGACCACCGGTACGTCGTTCGCGCGAGAATCCTCGTCGACGACAAGCTTCTGTTTACTACCGACACCGCCGCGCCGGTGATTACTCGCGGCAGCCCGAACAGCGTCAAGCTGATGTTGCGCCGGGTCGGCGGGGGTCCGCCGCCGCCGCCGAAGCCCGCGGGCGAACCGCTCCAGGGCACGTATTGGAAGGCCGTCGAGCTCGCGGGGAAGCCGACCCCGTCGCAGGATCCCAAGCGTGAGGCACATCTGCAATTTCAGGCCGGAGGCCGTGTGTCCGGCTCGGATGGGTGTAACCGGATCACGGGCACCTACGAACTGAAAGGGGATGCCGTCACGTTCGGCCAGATGGCCGGGACCCAGATGGCCTGCATCGATGCAGCCGCGGAGGTCGAGCGTGCGTTTCAAGAGGCGCTCAAGGGCGCGACCCGATTGACACTAGTGGGTAACCGTCTCGAGCTGTCCGACGCGGCGGGCAAGCGAGTGGCGGCATTGACGGCAGGAAAGGCAGCCCCGCCTTCGACCCCGCACGAACTGACAGGCACCTCGTGGCAGCTCGTCAAGTTTCAGGGCAGTGACGACACGACGCTGACGCCGGACGACCGGACGAAGTACACGATGGCGTTCGGCGCCGGCTGGCGGCTGACCGCGCGCATCGACTGCAATCGGGGAAGCGGAAGCTGGAAGTCGAGCGGCCCGAATCAGCTTCAGTTCGGTCCGCTGGCGCTGACGCGCGCGATGTGCCCTCCCGGGTCCCTGCACGATCACATCGTGAAGCAGTTGCCCCACATCCGGTCGTACGTGATCAAGGACGGTCACCTCTTCCTGTCGCTGATGGCCGACGGCGGCATCTACGAGCTCGAACCGGTCGCGAAGGCCAAGCCGTAGGGCGCAGCCTCGCACTTGATTTCCGTCGTCAGCCTCGCTATGCTGCCTCCTGTCAGTAACTGATAGGAGACGGATGAGCAAGCCAACCGACCTCGTTCAAGGCACCCTCGACCTCTTGATCCTTCGCGTCCTGGCGGTCGAGCCGATGCACGGCTGGGCCATCGCGCACCGCATCAGGCAGATGTCGAGCGAGCAGTTGCGCGTGGGGCAGAGCGCGCTGTACCCCGCTCTTCACAAGCTCGAGCAGCAGGGCTGGATCGAGGCCGAGTGGGCGCTGAGCGAGAACAATCGCCGCGCGAAGTACTACAAGCTCACCGCGCCAGGCCGGAAGGCCCTGAAGAGCGAAACCGCCGAGTGGGAACGCCTGTCGGCGGCCATCTCGCTGGTCGTGAAGCTGACCTGAGGACGAGCATGCGCTGGACGAGCAAGCTCCGTCTGCGTCTTCGTTCGTTGTTCCGCGCCACGCGAGTGGAACAGGAGCTCGACGAGGAGCTGCAATACCATCTCGATCGGCTCGTCGACGAATACATCGCGAAGGGCATGTCCCGCGAAGAAGCCCGGTACGCCGCGCGTCGCGAGATGGGCGCGATCGAGCCGCGGAAAGAGGAGTGCCGCGATGCTCGAGGCCTCGCGCTCGTCGACAGCATTCGTCAGGACCTGACCTACGCGCTGCGCACGCTCCGAAGATCTCCGGGGTTCGCGACCGTCGCAATCCTCTCCCTCGCGCTCGGCATCGGAGCGAACACCGCAATATTCAGCTTGTGGAACGGTCTGCTGCGCTCCTCGCTGCCGGGCGTGGAAAAGCCCGAGGAGCTGGTCATGCTCTCGAATCCAGACGACTCGGGGAGTTGGACCGGCAGTCTCGAAGGCCCGCGCTCGTGGCTCACCTACGGGGAATTCGAGCAGATGCGGGACCACGTCGAAGGCTTCTCGGTGGTCATGGCATCGCAGAGCAGCCTGGGGACCTGGCACGTCCGCGTCGAAGGCAGCGACTGGGAAGAGGCGAGCGGACGGTTTGTCTCAGGCGGGTTCTTCCACGTTCTCGGCGTTCGTCCCGCGATCGGCCGGCTCTTCACGCCCGCCGAGGACCGCATCGAGACGCCCCACGCGGTCCTGAGCCACAGCTACTGGCAGCGGCGGTTCGGCGGCCGACCCGACGTGCTCGGCAAGGCGCTCACCTTCCGCAGGGCCACATTCACCGTCGTCGGCGTCGCCGCGAGCGGGTTCATCGGCGAGACCGCCGGACAGCAGCCGGACTTCTGGATACCGGTACGGATGCAGCCGACCCTGACGCCGGGCCGCGATCGCCTGCACGATACGCCGCCCGAGAAGTCGATGTGGCTCCACGTGTTCGCGAGGCTGAAACCGGGAGTGACGTACGCTGAGGCCGAAGCTCAGGCCAACGCGGTCTTCCACGCCGGGCTGGAGTCTTTCTATGGTGCCGCGCTGGCGTCAGCGGAACGCCGGCGCGAACTGCTCGATCAACGTCTCGTCGTGCGTTCAGGCGCGCGTGGGGCCTCGGCCGCACGGTCCGCGTTCTCCAGCTCGCTGACCGCGCTCCTGGCGGCGGTCGGCGTGCTCCTTCTGATCGCTTGCGCGAACATCGCCAATCTTCTGCTCGCGCGCGGCGCCGCGCGCCGGCCGGAAATCGCTCTGCGGTTGTCGCTCGGCGCGAGCCGCGGGCGCGTCATCCGCCAGCTCGTCACCGAGAGCCTGACGCTGGCCGTGATGGGGGCGGTCGCGGCCGTCGCCGTCGCATACGTGCTTCACCCGGTACTGGTTCGGATGATCGTGGAATCCGACGACCGATTCTTCATGACATTCGCGCTGGACCCGGTGGTACTGGCGTTCGTCCTCACGACGACCGTTGGCGCCGCGCTGTTGTTCGGCGCGTTTCCGGCATGGCAGGTCACCACGTCCGACCCGGGAGCAAGCCTCAAGGAACAGAGTCGCGGCGCGGTTGGCACCCGCACCCAGACGCGTTCGGGCCGGCTGCTGGTCAGCCTGCAGCTCGCGCTGTCGCTGCCATTGCTGGTCGGCGCCGGCTTGATGGCGCGAACCGTCTACAACCTTCAGCGCGCTGACCTCGGATTCGCCGCCGAACGTCTCCTGCTGGTTCGGGTCGATTTGCGCGAGCCTGGTTATGAGAACGCGCGGCGCGAGAGCCTGCTTCGGGAGCTCGTCGCCGAGATCGGCCGGATCCCGGGCGTGCGTGCGACGAGTTTTTCGCAGCTCGGTCTTTTCAGCGGAGGGGAGTCGATGGCGACGATCGCCGTCGAGGGCTTCACGCCGAGCAAAGACGACGATCGCGATTCTGCCTTCGATCGAGTCGGTCCGAAGTACTTCTCGACGCTGGGTGTTCCGGTCATCCTGGGACGCGAGCTTCTGGAGAGCGATCGCGGCGATGCCCCCAGGGTCTGCGTGATCAATGAAGCCTTCGCCCAGCTGTATTTCGACCGTCGGAACCCTCTCGGTCTTCGCATAACCATGGTCAACGACGACGACTCACGAGAGCCGTATGAGGTGGTGGGAGTCGCCAAGAACGTTCGCGCGCAGGGGCTGCGCGGCGATGTGCAACCCCGCTTTTATCTGCCGGTCTCCCAGCTCAGTCCGACATTTCTGATTCGGACGGCCGCCGATGCCGCCCCGTTGATGGAGGCCGTGCGACGGACGATTCAGCGCGTGGACGCCGCTCTGCCGATCGTAGACGCCGCGTCGATTGAAGAGCAGCTGGCGCCGTTGACGGCGCAGGATCGCAGCACCGCCCTGCTCGTCGCGGCCTTCGGAGGCGTCGCGCTCCTGCTCGCGGCCATCGGCTTGTATGGCGTGCTCTCGTATGGCGTCGCGCGGCGCACGGCCGAAATCGCGGTCCGGATCGCGCTGGGTGCGCGGCCGGGGCGGGTGACCTCGATGATCCTGCGCGAGACCGCCGGTCTCGTCGCCGCGGGTCTTGCGCTCGGCGGCGTCCTCGCATACGCCGCGTCGCGCCTGATCGACAGCCGGCTTTACGGGGTCGCGCCACAGGATCCCTTGACGCTGATGCTGGCGACCGGTGTCCTGCTGATAGTGGCGCTCGGCGCGGCGTATGTGCCGGCGCACCGGGCGTCGAAGCTGGATCCGATCGCGGCGCTGCGGGGCTAGGCCACCAGTCAGCGGGATTCTAAAGCATCCGGAAGAACGAACCGGCGGGGCGCTGGCGCTTGAAGTCCCCGTACCAGCGGCACGGCCAGTACAGCAACATGAGACCCACCAGCCAGAACAGGTACATCGTCGGGAACGTCGTCCCCGCCGGAAAGAAGCGGCCGATGGCGGCGTAGAGCCACAGATGCGCAAAGAAGAAGAACAATGGCACGCTGCCGAAAACGAGCAGCGGCCGGCTCCATGACAACTCACCGACGCGCCAGCGCTCGAAGCCGGCAAGCACCAGAAGATCGACGCCGAGCGTGAGCAGAAGGAAAGTCAGGCTCGGCGGATATTTCACGACGTTGAAGAACCCGATCCATCCGGGTCGGGGCGGCACCACGTTGCCGATCTCGCCAGCCGCACGAACGACGACGAACAGCCCCAGGAAGAGGACGCCGGCGAGCGCGGCGCGCCGGAAGGCCGTCTGCCGATCGTCGCGCAGCCATCGTCCGAAAGCCATCCCGAGGATCGAGCACGGCAGCCACGCCAGCGCCGGATAGACGACCAGCAGCGGACCGGTCTGCCCGGGGATGAGCAGGAGCCGCAACAGTGGATGGAACGGGACGTCTACCTGCGCAGCCGAAGGTGTCATCCACTGGGCCGCGAGCGCGCACGCGGCGGCCGCGCCGGCGAGCGCGCCGGGACGCAGCCGGACGAGCATGCCGCCGAGGATGAGCGCCGCCCCGAGGCCGTAGAGAACTCCCAGAATCAGAGACGGGACCGATCCGTCGGCCCCGGGGACGCGCACTCCATAGAATTCGACCCGCGTGGCGTTCGCGAACGCGAACGAGGATGCGGGGATTTCGAGCACCAGACCCAGCAGGATCAACGCGAGCCCGCGCCAGACGAAGTGCCTTACCACGCGGCCGTTCGACCAGCCGGCCTCGGCGCGCGAGGCTGCGAGCAGCGCCATGCCGGCCCCCATCAGGAAGAAGAATCCCGGCGCGCAGGGGTGGGTGACGAGCCGTGTCAGAAAGGCGAGCGCATCGCCGCCGTAGTCCGGCAGCGCGCGTCCCCAGAACTCGCCGGGGTGATTCTTGGCGATGAACCCACGCGCGTGGTCGATCGCCATGAGGACGATGATCAAGCCGCGTGTCGCATCCAGGGACGAGAGCCGCATCCACGAACCTCCGAGAGCTTCAGGATGCGGGCAGGGAAGGTTGGTGTCCTGAAGCTCCGCTGAAGCTGTCGTGAAGATCTCTTGAAGGAATCCGCGGAGGCCCTAATGCGATCTCAGGGCCACCAGGGGATCAACCCGTGAGGCCCGGAGCGCCGGCCCGATGCAGGCGGCGATGACGATGACGCATTCGAGCAGCGCCACCGCGAGATAGGTGAGCGGGTTCAGCACGTTGACCCCGATGAAGGCGACCTGCGCCAGCCGCGCCACGATCGCCGCGACGACCGTACCGGCGATGAGACCCGGCACCAGCAGCGCCGCGCTGCTCCTCAGCACCTGGGAGACGAGGTCGCGCGGGCGTGGCGCCCATCGAGACCCGCACGCCGAACTCCTTGAGCCGCCGGTTCACGCCGTGGATGACCACGCCGGCGAGACCCACCGTGGCGAGGACGAGGGCGAGAATGCCGCAGATGGAGAAGATCCAGCCGACCGTCCGGAACGGCCACAACTGCACCGCGACCCGCTCGCGCATCGTCTTGACCGCCAGCATCGACACGTTCTGATCGAGAGCCTGGGCCGTTTCGGTGAGCGGTCGAACGAGCGCCTCGGGCGCGTTCGTCGTTCGAGCCACGACGCTCAGCAGGCCTTCGAACCGATCCGCGCCCAGGGGAACGTAGAGCGTGGGCTCCTCGCGATCCAGCCCACGCGTGTGTGTCTTCGCGATGATGCCGATCACAGTGACGATGACGCCCGGCTCGCCGATTCTGAGCGTCTCGCCGAGCCCTCGACCATCGGGCCAGTGCTGCCGCGCCAGCGGCTGGTTGATGATCACTTCGTTCGGCGCGCCGCCCGCCTGGAACTCGCGACCCGCCGTCAGTGGAATCCCCATCGTCTTGAAGTACTCGGGCCCGACGGCCATCGTCGCGTATTGCGGGCACGCGTCCGGCTCGCACGGCGCGCCGCCTGACGAAACGCTCGTCATCCGATTGAACCCGATGAAGAACGGGACGCGGTCTGCCACCGCGGCGCCGGCCACACCCGGCAGCGCCCGCACGCGCGAAAGAAGCGCTTCCACGTAGCGCTCGGACCGATCCGCGTCGTAGCCGTGCGACGCCGGTTCGAACTCGGCGATGACCAGCCGGTCCTTGTCGAAACCCAGGTCTGCGAGCGAAAGGTTTCCGTACGTTTGCGCGATGAGGATCGCGAGCGCGAGAAAGGCCGTGGAGCCGGCGATCTGCGCGGCGACGAGCCTCCGCGGCGCCGGCGACGGCTTCGCACCCGTCAGGCTCCCGCCTTGCGATCCGAGTACGCGCTGCACGTCCACGCGCGCGGCGGCGACGGCGGGCCAGAGCCCCGGCAGCACGCCCGCGATGACGACCAGAACGAGAATGAACCCGACGACGGTCGCGTTCGGCGTGAGGTCGATGTGCTGGGGCTGGTCGATCGGGATGGCGAACGATCCGACGAAGAACTGGCTCCAGTGCGCGATCACCAGTCCGGCAACGCCTGCCAGGGTGGCGATCAGGAACCCCTCGGTCACGACCAGCCGCACGAGCCGCGCCGGGCCTGCGCCGAGCGCGGAGCGGATGCCCATGTCGCGCTCGCGCTCGACCGCCCGGGCCAGCAGCAGATTGGCCACGTTGAAACAGGCCAGCAACAGGACGAGGCCGATGATCCCCATGACCAGAGCGGCGGCGGTTTTCAGCCCCCTGAGCTCGCTGTTGCCTTCGCGGAACAGGCGGAACCGCGCGCCGCGGCGGCGATGCGTGTCGGGCCAGTCGTGCGCCATCGCCGCCACGGCACCGTCCACGCGGCCCTGCACCTCCGGCACGCCGACTCCCGGCTTCAACCGGCCCATCAGGAAGAGCCACCGGTGATCGCGTTTCCGCAGCGCGGGCGACGTATTGAACAGCGCGAGATCGTCGAGCGGCAACCAGACGTCAGGTGAGTAGATCCCCGCCGGGCCCGTGAACGACTCAGGGACGACGCCGGCGACGCTGACGTCGGTGTTGTTGAGTCGCAGCGTGAGCCCCGCGGGCGATGCGGCGCCGAGCTTCCTTCTCCAGAACCGCTCGCCGACGACGACCGACGGCCGCCCATCGAAGGTGGCCACGTCGATACGGCCGGCCAGGGCAGGCGCGTCGACCATCGAGAAATAGTTCGCCGACACGAACAGGACCCAGGCAGTCTCGGTCGTGCCCTCGCGGCGCCACGCCACCGAGAGCCGCCCTTCGGCCGCCAGATCGACCGCGCCGCGCGTCGCGTCGGCGAACCGCTGATACTCCTCGACGGACGCGTAGCCGCTCTCGTCTCCGCCGGGAGTCGTAGCGATGCGCCCCAGATCGTCGCTCGAGCGGATCCTCGAATCCTTGAACAGGAGGCCGTTGACCACCGTGAACGCCACGGCATTGACGCCTATGCCGATTGCCAGCGTCAGCACCGCGATGAGCGTGAACGCCGGCCGCCGCCAGAGCTGCCTGATGGAGTGTTTGAGGGACATTTTAGACCGGGGCTCCGCCCCGGACCCCGGCTCGGTCGCTCGCGGGGACCCCTACGCCCCGCTCCGCTCCCTCGCGGGCGCGCTTTGCGCGCCGCCGTTGTGCGGCAATGAACTCACCAGGCGCCGCACAACGGCCTAGAGACAAGAACGGAAAGGTTGTCACAAAGTTCAGCGGACGAGGCTGAAGCCTCGTACCACATGACGTGACGATATACTCGAAACCGAGATGCCAGAAGGTCCGGTCATCGGTGAATTGCTCGGCCACTACCGCGTATTGTCGAAAGTCGGCGCAGGCGGGATGGGCATGGTCTACCGTGCCCGTGACGAAGTCCTTCACCGCGACGTCGCGTTGAAAGCGCTCTCCCCACGAGGTCATCGAGCGGTTGGGGAAGGAACACCTTCTCCATGAAGCGCGAGCATCCTCCGCCCTCAATCACCCCAACATCTGTACCGTCTACGAAATCGTCGAGGTCGGCGACGCGTTGTACATCGCGATGGAGCTCGTCGAAGGCAAGACCCTGGCCGACCTGATCGGTAACACCGGCCTGCCGGTCGAGTCCGTCCTGCGGTACGGCGCGCAGATAGCGTCTGCGCTCAATCACGCGCACGGGCGGCGGATCGTTCATCACGATCTCAAGAGCTCCAACGTCGTCGTCGCTCCTGATGGCCTGGTCAAGGTGCTCGACTTCGGGCTCGCGCGGCGCATGCCCTCCGACGTGCCGGACGAGCAGACGATGACCTTCTCGACCCCCTCGGGCCCTCGTGAAGTGAGCGGCACCTTGTCCTACATGGCGCCCGAGGTGCTGCGCGGCGAGCCGGGGGATGGCCGCAGCGATCTGTGGGCGCTCGGCGTCGTGCTCTACGAGGCGGCGGCCGGTCAGCTTCCATTCCGGGGGAGAACGGGGTTTGAAACCAGCTCCGCCATCCTCAAGGAAATGCCGCCGCCGTTGCCGCCGCACGTGCCACCCGGACTCTGGTCGATCATCCAGAAATGCCTCGCGAAGGAGCCGGCGCAGCGGTATCAGCAGGCCAGCGAAATCAAAGCGGCGCTGGAGGCGGTCGAGTCGGCCGCCTTCACGGGCGCGCAGCCGACGGGGCAGCCCGCGGGAATCACCGTGACCGTGATTCGCGGCATGCGCCACCTCCGCGTCAACAAGGGAGACGTCCTGCTGCTCGTCGGCACGATGAAAGGCGCGTTCCTGCTGCGTTCGACGGGCCGGCGCTCCAGTTGGGACGTGGCCGGCCCGTACTTCCACGGCAACGCCGTGTATGCGATGGGGTATGACGGACGCGAGGGCCGCCATCGCCTGTGGGCTTCGACGAGCAACTTCTGGGGCACGCTCCTGCGCTCGAGCGACGACTTCGGCCGGAGCTGGACGAATCCGCTCGAAGCGAACGTGAAGTTCCCCGCCGATTGCGGGACGTCGTTGAAGAACATCTGGCAGATCTCCCTGAGCCGTCATGACGAGCGGCTGATGTACTGCGGCGTCGAGCCCGCCGCGCTGTTCGAATCCCGCAACGCGGGAGAATCGTGGTCGCTCGTGCGCGGCCTGTTCGATCATCCGCATCGTCCGCGCTGGGTGCCGGGCAACGGCGGACTCGCGCTGCACACGATCCTCGAGGACCCCGTCAATCCGCAGCGCATCTACGTCGCCATCTCGGCGGGCGGCGTCTACCGGACCGACGATGGCGGCGGCGCGTGGAAGGCGTGCAACCAGGGAATCCGTGTGACGTTTCAGCCGGAGCAGTATCCGGAATTCGGCCAGTGCGTCCACAAGATGGTGTTGCACGCGACCCGCCCCGAACGGCTGTTCCTGCAACACCATTGGGGAGTCTATCGATCGGACGACTGCGCCGAGAGCTGGCAGGACGTCGGCGCCGGCCTGCCGTCCGACTTCGGGTTTCCGATCGTCATGCATCCGCACGATCCCGACTGCGTGTACGTCGTGCCGGTCGAATCGGACGAATTCCGGTGCGCGCCGGAAGGACGCCTCAGGGTCTACCGGACGCGCAATGCCGGCCGCGCCTGGGAGCCGCTCTCGAGCGGCCTGCCGCAGAAGGGGGCGTACGAGACCATCGTGCGCGACGCGATGGCTGCCGACGCGCTCGACCCGGTCGGCATCTACTTCGGAACGCGCAGCGGTCAGGTGTTCGGATCGATCGACGAAGGCAAGACGTGGAAGCGGATCCTCGGCGGGCTGCCCTCGATTGTCTGCGTGAAAACGGCGTTGACTGGTGATCCTCCCGTGGCAGGCAAGCGGGCGTCTGTCAAGACGAAACCGCCGAAGTCCAAGAGAAGAGGCGCGAAAAGGAGCCGCTAGTCTGGTGCCGGTGACCGTGTACGTTACCGTCGCGTTGCGTTCATTGACCGGTGGACGCGAGCAGATAGAGATCGGAGGATCTCCATCCACCGTCGGCGACGCGCTCGAAGCGCTCTGGACGATTTGCCCCGGCCTTCGGGACCGCGTCGCGACCGAGCAGGGAGAAATCCGCGAGCACGTGAACGTGTTCGTCGGCCAGGAGAATGTCCGGTTCACGGGCGGCCTCACGACTCCTGTGCCGGACGGCGGCGAGATCTCGATTTTCCACGCCGTGAGTGGCGGCTGAGGCGCCGGCTGATCTAATAATCGGGGTACCCGTCAGCACTCAGGAGGTAACTCGATGCCCCTTCAAATAGGAGATTCGGCGCCGGACTTCGAGGCAGAGACGACCGAGGGTCGCATCCGCTTCCACGACTGGCTCGGCAGTTCGTGGGGCGTGCTCTTCTCGCATCCGAAGGACTTTACGCCGGTGTGCACGACCGAGCTTGGCTACATGGCGAAGCTCAAGCCCGAGTTCGACAAGCGGAACACCAAGATCATCGGGCTCAGCGTCGACCCCGTCGACAATCACAAGCGCTGGTCGTCCGACATCAAGGAAACGCAGGGTCACGCGCCGAATTACCCGATGATCGGCGACACCGAGCTGAAGGTGTCCAAGGCCTGGGGCATGCTGCCCGCCAGCCTCGAAGGCACCTGCGACGGAAGAACGCCGGCCGACAATCAGACGGTGCGGAACGTGTTCGTCGTCGGCCCGGACAAGAAAATCAAGCTGATCATCGCCTATCCGATGACGACGGGCCGCAACTTCGACGAAGTGCTCCGCGTCATCGATTCTCTGCAACTGACGGCGAAGCACAAGGTGGCGACGCCGGTGAACTGGAAGCAGGGAGACGACGTGATCATCGCGGGCTCCGTCTCTGACGACGAGGCGAAGGTCACGTATCCGCAGGGGTGGAAGTCGCCGAGACCGTACATCCGAATCGTCCCGCAACCCAAGGCGTGACCTTTACGGCGATCGCGTCAACCCGACTCCGCCGACCGGGGTCGTGACGACGCGATCGCCGAAACCGGCGATCATCGCCCGGCCTTTGCCGATCGCCTCCTTCACGGACGGCAGCGCCAGCGAGGCCTCGTGGCTTGCCTTGTCCTTCCAGACCTCAGTAATCCACAACGCGTTCTCGTCCGCCGGATCCTTCGCGACGACATAACTGAGACAGCCCGGCATCTCCGTTGTGCCGTGAAGCAGGATGTCGACAAAGGCGTCCCGCTGTCCGGGCACCGTCATCATCTTTCCGATCAGTCCGTACATCTCGCCGCTCCCCTGCGCACGGGACAAAGCGAGCAGCCGGCTGCCGGTCATCGCCGCGCCTGCGCCCGCCAGAAACTCTCGTCGTCCGATTCGCATCCGGGCATGCTAGCAAGGCGTGAATCTGTTCCGCAAATGCAAACGATTCGCGAACGATATGTCTCGGCCGTTACACCCAGCTGCTACGCTTCAGGGATGGCGTTGCCCAAGCACTTTCTCATCGCGTCGGATTTCGACCAGACGCTCAGCTTCAACGATTCCGGGTCCATTCTGAGCGAGCTGATCGGCGCGTCGCGGTTCCAGGACAAGGTCGACGGCCTCGCAGGCACCAATCTCGTCCAGCAGGGCGGCGAGCTGGCCTACTTGATCCGCCACGATCCGGAGTTCCGCGGCGTTCGGCGCGAGCATCTCGAGGAGACGGGCCGGCGCGTCCGGTTGCGCAACAACATCCCGGCGCTCGTCGAGTTCCTCGAACGCGGCCTGGATGGCTACCAGTTCTCGTTCTTCGTCATCTCCGCCGCGCCGCGTGAAGTCATTCAGGCCGCGCTGGCTGGGATCGTCGCGCCCGACCACGTGCTCGGGACGGAGCTCGAGTACGACGCGTCGGGCGAGGTGCGGTCGATTGTCCGCGTGCCCGCGGGCTACGGCAAAGTGACGGTCGTCGAGGAACTGGAAAGCCGGCTCGGCACGGCGCCCGATCGGACGATCTACATCGGCGACGGCAGCTCCGACGTGCACGTGATGCTGCACGTCAACAATCGGAATGGATTCACGATTGCGGTGTCGGAGAACACGCAGCTCGTCCGCATCGCGAAACGCACGGTGCTCAGCGACAACGCCTTCAGCATCATGGTCCCGATTCTCGAGCAGGTGCTCGGGTGGGGCATCGGCGATATCCGCTCGCTGTTCGAGTCGAACGGCCTGGTGCTCCACGAATGGGAAAAGGCGCGGACGGATCGCGTGACAGTGCGGGCCGTCCGCGGTACGTCCGGAGAGGCGGTCGCCTGACTGGCACGGGGTGAACGACGCATTGCTGAGTGAGGATTGGGGATTGGAGATTGATTGTCGATTGAGGATTGGTGATTGACGAGTCATTGCCGATTCGTGATTTGGCGTCGGCGTTTGAATCGCACAGTCGACAATGAATCGCGAATCGACAATCGTCAAGCCTCAATCAATCGTCAATCCCCAATCTCCAATCGTCAATGCAGGGTTACTGAGTGGCCGTCCCCTTCGGCGGATGGCTCTGCCAGAGGATCTGCACGATCTTCCAGCGTCCGTCGTACTTGCCGAGCAGCATGTAGTCGATACCCCACATCGCCGTCACTTTGGCGACGGCGGTCTGGTCGAGGACTTCGAGCACGGCCACCTCTTTGATCGTCGTGTCGCGCTTGCCGTCCTTGTTCCAGTTGCCGGCCAGCTTGACGAGCTGCTCGTAGGTCATCGGCATCTCGGCGTACGGAGTAGCCGCGTCCTTCTTGTAGAACCCTCGCTTGACGAGCGAGGGATGAACGCTTCGCTCGATGCGATCCGGTTTGACCTCGTAGATGCCTTCCACGTAGTCGAGCGCGGCCTGTCGGACCGCCTCGCGGTCGTTGGCCGCGGATTGCGCGTAGGGAATGGCCGGCGCGACTGTCATCGCGAGGGCGATCGCCGCCGCCGTGAGCACGCGTGTCATGGACGTCTCCTTTCCGGAGCCCCATCATACGCGGACCGCGTTTTGTCCGTGTAATCCGCGCAATCCGTGGCTCGTGGTGATCCGCGCAATCCGTGGCTATAATCCGCGGCACCCCCTTCTTACCCAGGAGTGCCCGTGTCCGATCCCGATGTGATGGCCCGGCTGGCCGAGATGGAGAACCAGATTCAGGAGCTGAAAGCCGTCCAGGATTTGCTGCTCCGCCTGGCGTCGACGACGAGGCCGCTTTCAGGTCTGCTCGAGTACTACGGCGCGAATGAAACGAACGAGCAGGCGCTCTACAAGTTTCTCGACGAGCTCGTCGAGCTGACCCGCGCGCCGAAGCACCGCCATCCGACGTTCTCGGTTTTCAGGATCCGTCTGGGCGAGCTGTTTCCCGAGCTTCGCGGGGATCGTCAGTTCGTGCAGCTCATCATCGACACGCTCAGGGTCGAACGGCCCGCGTATCGGGAGCTGTACAAGTACATGACCAGCCATGGCTGGCCGGTCTGGGAATAAGGGCGGGCCGTGTCCTGGCGACAGACAAAAACGCCGCCGCATTCGCTCCGTAACGGGGCGAGACGCGGCGGCGCGGGGAAGAGTTCTTACTTTACGTACCAGTGGCCCGACACGGTGACGCCAACGCGGCCCATGTCGAAGCCCGGGAACGACTCGGGCCGCCAGTAGTAGCCGAGGTCCGCGCTCAGCGTGAACTTCGGCACGCTCGGGAAGGTGAACTCGGCTCCACCGAATCCCTGCCAGCCGAACCCGTTCTCGGTAGCGGCGTCGGCGGCGCCCGGCGTCACGTCTTTCAGACTGTCGCGGACGAATGTGACTCCCCCTCCGAGATACGGCCGTATCCAGACGGAGTCGGTGAGGCGGTCGCGCAGCGAGTACAGCAGGCTGGGCGAAATCCGGAGCGACGACATCTGTCCGGGGGCGTCCACGCTCGTCTGCGAGGAATGCGACATCGTGAGCTGGAAGCTGGGCTGACCCCGCGACCAGGTACGCACGGCCGCTCCGAAACCGACGGGAGAGGCGCCAATCATGCCGCCGCCCACGCCGATGAAGTGCGACGGCGGCGTGACGTACTGCGTCGGCATCGGCGTCACCTGCGCGTTGAGCGGGGCGCCGGCCTGCTCGCCGTTCGACGCGGCTGTCGGCGAGGCTGATGCCGGTGCGGCGGGCGCCGGCCGCGGCGCGGACAACGCCGCGGCGCGCCTCGCCTCCCTCGCCGTCTGCGGCTTGGGGGCCGGCTGCGGCTTCGCGGCCGGCTGCGGTTTCGCCGCGGCCTGCGGCTTCGCGGCCTCCTGCGGTATCGCGGCCTCCTGCGGCTTCGCAGCCTCCTGCGGCTTCGTCGAGCTCCGCGCGATCGCTCCCACGCTTTCGCGCACGTAGGCGCTCGACGTCATCGCTCCCACGCTGAGGTGCACGTAGCCGACGCCATCCTCGGCTTCCGGCCACGACACCCTGACCCAATCTCCCAGTTCTCGCGTGACGTCGAGCATGGCGCCGCGCTCCGCTCGACCGATGACCGGGCTGCCGAGGCTCGGGAACTTGTGGACGTCGGCCGACGGGACGCTCACCTTGATCGCCATCGTCTGCGCCGAGAGCCACGATGGGCTCAAACAAAACGCAACGGCAAGAACCGCCGCCGCAGCATGACGAACCATCTCGGTACCTCCTGCGAGTACGCCTTGTGGAGGGGCCGGTCTTGAGACCGGCCCTTCAAAAATACGAACCACGGGCCCGGATGACGCTTCTGTCGTCGCCGGGCACCGCGCGGGCGGCGAAATCAGCCCGTATGGCGCGGTGCCGGTGATCAAAGCAAACGGCGTGCTTCGCCGAGTGCGCCGACCGTGCGGTTACCGTTCCGTATTAGTGGAGTGAGGATCGTGATCGTCGGGAAGGGAACGTTCGTAACCGCGGCACTCGATCACGGGAAGCCGGGGATATCTCGGGAAGCTCGGATCGACCTCCGATCGCGCGCAGAGGTAGAACGTCGATCCGCGAGACGACTCGATCTTTCTGGCGTGGAGACAATCGCCGCACAACCCCGGGCGGGATTCGGACAGATCGTGGCTCAGCCGCCGAAGTACCCGCTGCGCGCCTTGACGACGGCGGACGGGTGCTTGACGCGGATGTCCAGCCGCCGCCATTCGCGGGAGTCGGCCGCTTCGATGGCGAGCACGTACTGCTGCCGCAGCTCGCCGACGAGGCTCGAGGCGACGACGACGGTTTCGGTGAACGTGCTCGCGAAGACGAGCTGCCCGCCGGTCCACTCCGCCAGATCGCGGAGGTCGGCCGCTTCCGACGGCGCGCTGCGCCCGGCCGCTTCCATCATCGAACGCGAATCGACGGACGGGACGGTTGCGACGATATACACCGGCACGTCGATCGAGCTGGCGAGTCCCGAGACTTCCGTCGCCGTCATCTCGCTGCTGGTGTCGATCCCGTCGGTGAGCACGATGATCGCCTTGTGCGTCGCCGACCGGGCCGCGAGGGTCCGGGCGGTCCCGGCCGTGGCGTCGTAGAGCGACGTCGAACCGAACGGCTCGAAGTTGTCCAGGGCGCCGCGCAGCTTTGACAGATCGTTCGTAAAATCCTGCCGCACGTGGAGCGCGGAATCGAACGAGAACAGGGCCACCTCGTCGCCGGCACGAAGCTGAGAAAGGATGGAGTCGTACGCCTGCCGCGCCATGTCGATCTTCGCCGCGATGCTCATGCTTCCGCTCATGTCGACGAGGATCGCGAGGCTCACCGGCGACCGGAGGTCGGCGCGGAGCGAGAGAATCGGCCGGACCTGGCCGTTGTCACGGACCTCGAAGTCGACGGGCCGCAGGCCCTTCATCGGCCGTCCCTTCTTGTCGCGAACGGAGGCCTGGATCGAGACGAGATCCACCGAGCTGCGGAACAGCTTTTGAGATTCGCCGGACGGCGGCGGCACGGACTGCGCCGCCAGCCCGATCGGCGTGAGGATCAGAAGCGCTACCACGAACAGGCGGAATGCTCGCGCCATTGGTCGTTCCCCCGTGTATCGGGCGCGCACGCTCCACGCGACAGGCGCCCGTCTGGCGACACGAATAGTCTTTATCGGCCCAGCCGGTTGAGTTGTGGGGGACGGTCCCCATGATAGCACAGCGGGGAGAGACCTATTCCCCGGTCGTCAAGCGGCGCCGCGCGAGGAGGACGTCGCTTTCATCGCCGAGCAGGTACAAAACCGTACCCTCGTCCACGGGGAACTCGGCCGGAGGGGAGGCGCGGTGACGGTTCCCCTGCCTGACCGCGATGACCAGCGCGCCCGTCGTCGCGCGGAGGTTGATCTCCGCGAGGGTCCGCCCGACCGCCCAGTCGCCGGGCCCTATCTCGTGGCTGGAGATCGGTGTGCGCCTGATTTCCGGAGGCAGCGAGTCGAACGGCCTCGACGGCGCGCGCATGGGCCGGATGCCCGTCGACCCCCGACGGAAGCCCTCCAGCAGGACCTCGATCGCGTTGCCCGGCACGTCCAGTCTCGCGAGGAGTTGCGCGAGCACTTCCAGCGAGGCCTCGAGCTCTTCCGCTACGG
The DNA here is from genome assembly GCA_963847125.1 of uncultured Acidobacteriota bacterium. Lineage (GTDB taxonomy): Bacteria > Acidobacteriota > Vicinamibacteria > Vicinamibacterales > 2-12-FULL-66-21 > DATAEE01. The sequence continues at coordinate 1,814,263 of CAWJYM010000009.1, read as the reverse complement.
CGACCGTGGCGCCCCTTCGCAGCAGCGACTCGGCCTCCGCGTTGTACCGGGTTCGAACGATGACGGGCACGTGCGGCGCCAGCGCGCGCACCGCGATGACGAGATGGGCCGACGCGTGAGGGTCACTGATCACGGCGACGACGGCGCGGGCACGTTCCACGCCCGCGCCTCGCATGGCGTCGGGGCTGGTCGCATCGCCGAAGAAGATGGGCTCCCCCTCGCGCCGTCCCCGCCTCACCGTCGATCCGTTCAGCTCCAGGATGAGGTACGGCACTCCAAGGTCTCGAAGCGCCCGGCCGAGAAGCCGGCCGCCGACGCCGAAGCCGACGATCACGACGTGCTCGGACAGGTGCGGCAGCTCGGAGGGCGTATCCGATGGCTTCACGTGTCTCGCGGCGCCGGCGATCCGCGCCGCGACGCGCGGCGCCACCGCGAGGAGCGTCGGCGTCAACACCATCGTGGCGATGCTCGCGGCCAGCAGGATCTGCCACTCTCTCGGCGTCAGCAGGCCCAGCTCCCGCCCGGCTCGACCCAGGATGAACGAGAACTCGCCGATCTGGGCGAGGCCGATGCCCGCCGTCGCCGCGATGCGCAGAGGCGTGGCGACCAGCCACAGCGCGCCGGTTGCGACCGCAGCCTTTACCACGACGATCGCGACGGTCACGCCCAGCACGATCGGCAGCATGCGGAGGACCAGCGTGGCGTCAACCAGCATGCCGAGCGAGATGAAGAAGAGTCCCGCAAGGATGTCGCGCAGCGGACGAATCTCGGCGAAGGCCTGATGGCTGAATTCGCTCTCCGCCAGCACCAGGCCGCCGAGAAACGCGCCGAGGGCCATCGAGATCCCGAGCAGCGAGCTGATCCAGGCGGTGCCAATGCTCGCCAGGACGACCGCCAGCGCGAACGCCTCCTGCCGGCCGCTTCGGGACACGATGCCGAGCAGCTTCGGCAGGACGAACCGGCTGACGGCGGCGACCGCGCCGATCACCAGAATCGCGCGGAGGAGGACCATCGGCATCGCGCTGAACGGCGTCCGCCCGGAAAGAATCGGCACGAGGAGCAGGAGCCCCACGATGCCGACGTCCTGAAAGAGCAGCACGCCCACCATCAGACGGCCGTGCGGCGCATCGAGCTGATTGCGGGCGCCCAGCTCGTTCAGGACGATCGCCGTGCTCGACAGGGCGACGAACAAGCCGATGAACAGGGCGACGCGCCACGATCCCCCCGACCCAATGACCGGCGTGAGCAGGAGCACGAACGCGACCGCGGTCCCGACGATCTGAAGCGTGCCGCCGCCGAGGACGGTTTTCCAGATGCGCTGGACCTCTCCGAGCGAAAAATCGAGGCCGACGGTGAACAGCAGCAGCACGATGCCGATTTCTGCGAGCGTGTTCACTTCTTCCGCCGTTCCGACGAAGCCGAAGCCGGACGGCCCGGCGACCACGCCCGCGGCAATCAGCGCCACGATCTGGGGAATCCGCACGCGCGCGAACACGACGATGAAGAGCAGGGCGACGGCGTAGGTGAGGACCAGCCCCGGAAGGAGCGGGTGCGCGGGCATGCGCTAGTGTAGTCGTATAATCCGGCCGGTTTCGCACCCATGCCGCTCAGCTCTGGCACCCGTCTCGGTCCGTACGAGATTCTCGGCGTCCTCGGCGCCGGAGGCATGGGCGAGGTGTATCGGGGCCGCGACGTCCGGCTGGGGCGCGAGGTCGCGATCAAGATCCTTCCGATCGAGTTCCGCAGCGATCGCGACCGTCTGCTGCGGTTCGAGCAGGAGGCGCGGGCGACGGCCACGCTGAACCATCCGCATATCCTCGCCGTGCACGACATCGGCGAGCACGACGGCCTCAACTACATCGTGTCGGAGCTGCTCGACGGCGGCACGCTGCGCGAGCAGCTCACCGGACCTTCGCCGCGCCGGCTGCCCGCGAGGAAGGCCATCGAGTACGCCACGCAGATCGCGCGCGGACTGGCGGCGGCGCACGACAAGGGGATCGTCCACCGCGATCTCAAGCCCGAGAACATCTTCGTGACGCCGAGCGGACAGGTGAAGATCCTCGATTTCGGCATCGCGAAGCTCGCGCAGCCCCAGTCGGCCGCCGCCGTCACCGGCGCACTGGACACCAACCCGGGCGAGGTGCTCGGGACCGTGGGCTACATGTCGCCCGAACAGGTGCGCGGCCAGCAGACCGATCATCGGACCGACATCTTTTCCTTTGGCGCGCTGCTCTACGAGATGCTCTCGGGCCGGCACGCCTTCGAGGGTCAGTCGCGCGCCGACACGATCACGGCGGTTCTCAACGAGCATCCTCCACCGCTGCCGCAGACCGACACGCAGCTCGCGCCGGGCCTCAGGCGCATCGTCGATCGCTGCCTCGAGAAGAATCCCGGAGCGAGGTTTCAATCAGCCCACGATCTGGGGTTTGCGCTCGAAGGACTGTCGTCGCATTCCGATTCGATCGCGGCAATGCCGGCGCCAGGCCGGCGACTGCCGGCGTGGCTTCCCTGGGCCGTCGCGGCAGTCGCGACGCTCGGATTGCTCGCAGCTGCGGCGGTTGCCTACCGATCCTCTCGCCGGCCGCCGGAGACGGCGACGCCGATACGGTTTCAGGTCACGCCGCCGGGGACCTCGGTCACGTTCTCTGCGACGGCGAACTTCCTCGCGTTGTCACCCGACGGGCGTCACATCGCATTCGTCTCCGCGAATGACGTCGGGACCCCGATTCTCTGGCTGCGATCGCTCGACTCGCTCGAGGCCCGGCCGATCCCCGGCACGGACGGCGCGCGGCAGCCGTTCTGGTCACCGGACAGTCAGTCGATCGCGTACTTCGCGTTCGGGACGCTGCGGCGGGTGTCGGTGAGCGGCGGTCCCACGCAGACGCAGACGTTGGCCGATGCGTCCGCGGTGCCGACCGGCGGCTCGTGGAGCCGTGAGGGCGTGATTCTGTTCTCGAGTCTGTCCGCACCGGTCATGCGCGTCGCGGCAGCCGGCGGCGAACAGTCCACAGCGGTCACGACGGTCAACACAGCCGAGCGGGGCGACCTCCATTCCTATCCAGAGTTCCTGCCCGATGGCAGGCGATTTCTGTACTGCGTCCGTAGCGCGAGCCCCGATCGCGCCGGCATCTACGTCAGGTCGCTCGACACCGACGACGCCCGGCGGATCGTCGATGCGGCTTCGAACGTCAGTTATGTCCCGGGATACCTGGTCTACGCGCGCAGCGGCGTGTTGATGGCGCAGCCGTTCGATCCGGACCGCGCGGTCACGACTGGCAGCGCTGTACCGATCGCCGAGCGTGTCGATCAATTTCCCGAGACAGGTCTTGCCGCGTTCAGCGTATCCGCAGCCGGCGTTCTCGCCTACCGCGGATCGCTTGACACGGCGCTGAGCCGCCTGGTCTGGGTCGATCGGAAAGGCAATCGTCTTGGAGAAATCGGCGAGCCGCGTCCGTACAGGAATCCGCGTCTGTCGCCGGACGGCAGGCGGGTCGCCGTCGAGCTCGTCGACCGGGTCGGGAATCGGGACATCTGGCTGATCGATGTCGCGCGCGGCGTGCCGGTGCGGTTCACGTTCGACACGGGCCGCGACGCGGCGCCGATCTGGTCAGCCGACGGGAAGACGATCGCCTGGCAGGGAAACACCGCGATGTTCGTGAAGGATTCGAGCGGGACGCGACCCGAGGAACGCGTGCGCGACGAGCCCTGGATTCCGGACGACTGGCTGCCAGACGGCAGCGGCCTCGTCTGTCATCCCAACGCGCCGCTCCAGATCGTGAACATCCCGATGGTGGGTACCGACCGCACACCACAGGTCGTCGTCGAAGGCCGGACGATTACGACCCAGGGACGTCTTTCGCCGGACGGGCGCTGGATTGCGTTCGCCAGCAGCGATTCGGGCCGATTCGAGGTCTACGTCCAGAACTTTCCGAAACCGGCCGGGCGGTGGCAGGTCTCGACCGATGGCGGCCTCCAGCCAAAGTGGCGATCCGACGGAAAGGAACTGTACTACCTGGGCCTCGACAGCCGCCTGATGGCGGCGCCCGTCGCGCTCGGCGCGCTCGCGGAGGTGGGGAAGCCTGCGCCGCTGTTCGCGACCCGCGTCGAGCCGACGACCGGTCTCGTGTGGCACCAGTACGACGTCACCCGCGATGGGCAGCGGTTCCTGATCAACACACCGGAGATCGTCAGGTCGGCGGTGACGGTCGTGCTGAACTGGCCGGCCTTAGTCCAGCCCCAGCGCGCGGATCCGTGAACGCAGCGCGTCGTCGGCGCGACGCCGATCGAGCGACGGGTCGTTCCGATTGGCGACGCGGGCGGCGGATCGGAACGTCGCACGTCCCTCCGATGTCCGGACGGGCTGCGTCCCGCTGAACGGTCCCACCGTCGTCTCGAGCCACAAGACACCGTTCTCGCCGATGCCTTGATCGCCGAGCGATTTGGCGTCGACGAGCGTCCCTTGTTCGGTCGCGAGCCCGTAGTCGAAGCGGAGGCCGACCCCATGTCCGCCCGCCATCTCGCGCGGCAGCTCGAGGCCGCTGACGACCTTGTCGATCACGGCGACGACGGGCATAGTGAGCGGCACGCGGATCGGAAACGTCCGCCCGAACAGCTTCGACGTGATGTAAATCCTCGCGCCGTCTCCCTCGTCTGTCAGCGCCGTCTTTGGCTTGGCCACCGGCCGGTTCGTCAGCTCGCCGGCCGCGGCATCGTCTTTCAGGAGCGTCAAAACGCGATCGACCCCGGGCTCCAGCTGCGGGAAGAGATCCACGAACAGGCGCGGGCGGAGGAGCGCCGGAACCTCGTGGTTCTCGAGCCGGCAGACGACCAGGAAGCCGGGCGCGTCGGAGACGGCGCGGTGCAGAGCGGCCTCCCATTCGACCCGGACCCATTTGCTCTCACCCGCGGCCTGCGACCAGAGCAGCAGGCAATAGTCCGACCGCGAGAGCGCCGATTCCATGAACGCGACGAAGCTGACGCCCGGCTGGACTTCGTTCACGTCGAGCCGGACCTCGAGGTTGGACGCCTCGAGCAGATCGCGCACGCGTCCGGCCTCCGCGCGGTTGCTGCCGGCGTGAGAGATGAACACGGAGCGCGCCGCGGGGCCCATATCGTCCTCACATTGTAGACTCGGACCGAACGGAGGTGCGCATGCCAGGAGGGGAACGGAAGCTGGCTGAAGAAACCATCGCACCGGACGAAGCGGCGGTGACGGCGGAGTTCATCGCGTTTCTGAAAGCCGTGAGCGCGAAACGGCACCCGACGGGTGTGATGCGCCGGTTCAACCAGGCGAGACACGCCGGGTGCGTGGAGGCCGAGTTCACGGTACCGGCCGACCTGCCCGTCGAGCACCGGGTCGGCCTGTTCGCGCAGCCCCGGTCGTACCCTGCCTGGATCCGGTTTGCCAGCGCGTCGTCCGAAACCGATCGCGAGAAAGACATCCGCGGGATGTCAATCAAGCTGCAGCGTGTGGACGGAGAGAACCTGACGCCTGGCGCGACGGCTCAGGACTTCGTCCTGAACAGCCACTCGATCATGATGTCGGCCGGACCGAAGGAGTTCCTGGAGTTGCTCCGGGCGATGGAGTCGGGAGGGATGCGGCGCATCCTGTACTTCCTCTCGCATCCGGGCGCGGCGCGCATCGCGGTCGCCGCCCGCCAGCATCCGATCAGTCACCTCGCGATCCCCTACTGGAGCACGACGCCGTACCTCTTCGGCGCCGGCCGCGCGGTCAAGTACATCGCGCGTCCGGCTTCACGGACCATGACGGCGCTGCCGGATCCGCTGACCGACACCTACCTGCGCGACGCGCTGGAGACGCACCTCGAGCGCGCGGAGGCCAGCTTCGACTTCATGATTCAGTTTCAAACCGACAGCCGGACGATGCCCATCGAGGACGGGTCCGTCGAGTGGAAGGAACGGGAGTCGCCGTACCGGAGCGTCGCCCGGATCCGCATCCCCAGGCAGAAGGTCCACACACCGGACCGCGCGAAGTCCTGCGAGCAGGTGTCGTTCAATCCGTGGAACTGTCTCGCCGACCACCGGCCGCTCGGAAGCTTCAACCGTGCGCGCCGCGAGATCTATCGTGCGATGGCGGCGTTTCGCGAGGAGCGATGGAGTACTACAACCTCGATCTGACCATCGACCGGCGAGTCGAGGGGCGTTACGCCATCAAGGGGCGCTCCCAGACGCAGGGAGAGGCCGACGGCCTGCTCGCGTTGGATCCGGCCTCGTCTGAGATTGCGGCCGCCTGCGTCCGCCTCGCGCCGGATCCTGCCGCCGGCGCATCGGCGTCGAACGGCGAGTTTCTGAAGCAGTTCGGCGCCCAGTTGTGGGACGGCCTCTTCAACGCCAACATCCGCGATCTCTATCGCAGCTGCCTCGGCGAGACCCAGCGGGACGACACGACCGGGGTGCGGATCCGGCTCTGCATCGACGCGCCCGAGGCGGCGGTGTTGCCGTGGGAGCTGCTCTACGATCGATCCCGCGACGCGTTCCTGGCGACCTCCACCGAAACGCCGCTGACGCGGTACATCAGCCTGCAGGAGCCGATCCGCAACCTGCAGACGACCCCGCCCGTGAAGGTGCTGGTCGCGATCCCCGAGGCGTCGGGCCTGGACGTTCAGCCCGAGCGGGACAGCATCGCGCGTGCCCTGCGCGATCTCGGCGACGCGGTCGTGCCGACGTTTCTCGAAGGGCGCGTGACTCGATCGGCCATCCGACAGGCGCTCGTCGAAGGCCAGTATCACGTCTTTCACTTCATCGGGCACGGCGCGTTCGAGGAGGAGGAAGGCCTGCTCCTCATCAACACGGAGGACGACCCGTCGGGACTCGACCGCATCTCCGGCCGCGCGTTCGGCGGCTTCTTCCAGGATTACCCCTCGATGAAGCTGGTCGTGCTGAACGCGTGTCAGGGGGCCCAGGTGTCCTCCACCCGGCCGCTGGCGGGGGTCGCGCCGCAAATCGTGCGGCGCGGCGTCCCGGCCGTCGTCGCGATGCAGTATCCGATCGAGGACCGCGCGGCCGTGCTGTTTGCGCGCGAGTTCTATCGGAAGCTGTGCACGGGGTCGGATCGCGGCCGCGTCGACACCGCCGTCTCTCACGCGCGAAATTGCCTGGACGCCGACCACGCCGGCACGCTCGCGTTCGCCACGCCCGTGCTCTACATGCGGTCGTCGCCCGCCGGGGTCATCTTCGACCTCGACCGACCCGACCAGAAGCGATCGGTCTTCCCTTCGGCGCGCGACATCGGGCGTCTGAAGGACGTCAAGGCGACGTACGTCGCAGACAGCGAGCTGCTGAAAGCGAGCGGCGAGGCGACGGCACTCGCGGCGGTTGCGATCAACGAGCAGCGCGTCGCCGACATCGATCGCCAGATCCGCACGCGCCATCTGATCGTGGCGATGCTCCTGTCGGTGCCCGTGCTGCTGGCGTCCTGGCTGAGCCTCTTCAACGCGCCGTTTTTCCTGCGCCTGGACGACCGGCTGGAATACCTGTTCGTGCGCGCGATGGACCCGCTCGTGCCGGCCGGCTTCAACGACCGGATCGTCCTGGTCCTGGCGGACGAGGATGCGAAGGAGAAGGAATCGCCCGGGACGATGTCCATGGCGCGTCGCTGCGATCATGCCGATCTGATCGACGGCCTCGCGGCGGCTGGCGCGGCCGCGGTCGGATTCGACCTGCTGCTCGAGCAGGGTTATTCGCAGTGCGACGGGAAGCTCGCGGGTGCGATCGAGCGGGCCCGCAAGACGGGCACGGCGGTCGTGATTGGCGTCGAGCACCTCGACTGGGACAAACGAACGCCCCGTCCCCGGATCGCGGAAAGCCTCAGGGCCGCGGTCGGCGATGGCTGGGGCATGGTGGCCGGGGCTCCTGGCGAACGAAAGCTGCCGCTCGCCCGGCTGCCGCCGCCGATGCGCTCCGGACCGTTCGAAGAAACGGAGATCGGCGTCGTCCCGTCGTTCAGTCTGCGAATCGCGATGCTGGCCAAGGCCGACCGAGGCCGCTCGCTGCAGGCCTCGCTCGACCCTGGCGCCCGGGTCATTCGCTTGCGCGACGCGAATGGGACGGTCGTCGAGTCGGTCCCGGTTGTCGATCGATATCTCAGCACCATCGTCCATGTGCCCGAAACCGCGCAGATACGGGGACGTGAGCGCCCCTATCACGAGATCCTGTCTGGCGCGGCCGACCCCGGTTCACTGGCGGTGTTCAAAAACAGCGTCGTGATCGTTGGGTACAAGAGCGCGTCTGACCTCTGGGACATCGGGCGCGAGCAACCGCTGTACGGCGTGCATCTGCAGGCCAGCGCCGTCTCGAATCTGCTGGATGGCGACTACGTGAAGCCGCTGGCGGTCGGCTGGCACTACGTCTTGATCGTCGTGATGGGGGGTGCGGCCATTCTCCTTCGGACCCGATTCAGGCGCATCCGGGGATCGATCGCCCTGGCGGTCGTTCTGGCGGTGTACGTCGCCGGCGCGATCTTCCTGTACTGGCTCGACCGCATCGTGCTGGATATCAGCTATCATGTCTTCGCTCTCACGTTCACATACTGGCTTCTCGGAAGGCTTCGCTCTGGCCTCGGTGCGTCGGCACCTTGAACCTTGAGAGTGAACTCGACATCTCCGTGTGTGGCACGAGTTGTGGTACGAGGCTTTAGCCTCGTCCTCGCGTGCTGGCTCGCCCTCGACGATCCTCAAGCCTCGCAACCCACGACAGACACCGGCCCCACTCCGATCGCGCAAATCGAGCAGATCATTGTCGGCGGCTCGCTCAAGCTGGAGCCGGCCGCCGGCGATGTCCGAATCGTCCGCGCGCAGCAGATCGTTGCCGCGCGGCCCGCTCTGCCGCTCTTCGAGCACGACGAGATCCTTACCGGTCCCGACGTCACCGTCACGATCGTCCTCCTCGAGGAGGTTGCGGAGGAAGACAAGACCGTCTTCGTCAGCGCCGCGAGCCAGATCCGCATCACAAGCCAGCGATCGATCTTCCTCATGCTGGGGCGCATCCTTGCGAACGTCCGTGGGTTCTTTGATGTGGGCACTGCCCGGGCGACGCTCGGCTCGAGAAGCACCGAGTTCGAGGTCAGGGTGGGTGAGGATGGCGCGACGCACCTCGTCGTGCTCGAAGGCGTCGTCGATGTCCAGAGACGCGAAGAAGCGCCTCCCGCCATGCCGCAACTGGTCCTGATCCGCGCGGCGCCTTTCGCGCAGAAGCTGCCGCAGCCGGCCGCCGTCGGGAGGCTCGAAGAGATCACGATTCAGAAAGGCGACCCCGCGACGAGGGTGAGGGACACGACCGAGGATCGCGTGCGCGCCGTGTTGTCGTGGACGACGGATGCGGCGATCGCCGGCCAGCCGGCCACCGCGCCGAAACGCGTGATACCGCACTTCGAGTCGGCCGCGGACCGCGCGCGGGCGTTCCGCCAGGCCAAGTTCGATGCGATCTGGAAGCGAGCGCCCGGAACCAACGAAACCCTCGGCAAGGTCTACTCCGACTGGGAACAGGGCGCGAAGGCGGTCGAAGCGTTCGGGAGAGAGGTCGAAGTCAATCCCGCGCAGCAGAAATCGGGGACCTTTCAGGCCAGCGTCGGAGAGGCGCTGCGCATGAAGGGCCGGTTGAAGGAAGCGGAGGATCTCCTCGTCAAGGCGGCCAACGCCGATTCCGGCAACGCGCGCGCCCTGAACGGGCTCGGCAACGTGTACTTCGCGCAGGCGGCCGCGGCCGAAGACAGCGGCGCCCTCGACGCCGCGTCGGGACTCCTGCAGAAGTGTTTGAAGATCTACGAGGCATCGCGTCAGGGGCGGCTCGACACGCCTGGAACGCCGTCGGGCATCGGCTGGGCGAACAACGGCGAGGCGAAGGTCGCGCTCGGTGACATCGCGCGCCAGCAGAACCGCCTGGACGACGCGGCGGCGAGATACAAGGAGGGTCGAGACGCGTTCGTGCGCGCCAGCGGCGCGGACCCGCGGTACCTGTTCGCACCGGTCGGCGTCGCCGACTCGACCCGCCGGATCGGAAGCGTCGCTCGTACGCGCGGCGCGGAAGCGGAGGCGAAGCAAGCCTTCCGGGAGGCCGAGTCCGAGTACCGGAAAGTCTTGGAGACTCAGCCGAATCTCAGCGCCGCGCATCTCGGGCTTGGCGATCTCTACATCGAGACCGGCGCGCGCAAGGAGGCGATCGCGAGCTACACCCGTGCGCTCGTGCTTCGTCCGGATCAGCCGACGCCACACCTCCGCCTGGGAATAGCGCTGGCGGATGAGGACCCGCGCGCCGCGGCCCAGCAGGCCAAGGTCTACATGGCGATCGAGCGGCGCGACCTCAAGCAGGGTCAGCGGATAGCGGTCGCAACCAAGATCGCGACCGGTAATCCTCCGCGCGTCGTTTCCGACAAGCCGATCGAAGTGAAACCCTCAACGACAATTGGTGTTGTTCCCAAGGTCGAGGGCATGCTCCAGGCCGACGCGGTCAAAAGACTCAACGCGGATGGATTCAACGTCGGTCAGATCGAGCGGAAGGAAAGCAGCAAGCCGCCGGGCACAGTACTGGATCAGGAACCTGAGGGCGGCAAGAAAGCAACCGGAGGGACGGCGGTCAATCTCGAGGTCGCGGCCGCGAAGGGCAGCACCATCGAAGTGCCGGATGTCGTCGGGGACACCCGGGAACGCGCCATGAAAAAGCTGAACGACCGAAGGTTGACGGTCGCTCAGCCGATCACTTATCAGGCGAGCTGTGAAGAAGCTGGAAAGGTTCTCCGACAGCAACCGGACGAAGACGCTCGCGTACCGGCCGGCACTGCCGTCGCGCTGGTCGTCGCAAGCGCCGGTGCTGAGCCCGTCAAGGTTCCCCGCTTGTTGGGGGCTCGGTTGCCTGATGCCGAGCGCGCTTCGCGCGAGCGGCCATTCAAGATAGGGCGGGTCGAGAAAAGAACGACAGATGAAGCACGGCCCGACACGATTATCGGCCAGTCGCCGAATCCGGGCACGGTCGTGGCGCCCGGCTGCCCGATCGACGTCGTCGTTGCCGTCGAGATCCCGCCCGTCTCGGTGCCGGACTTCAGGGGGATGAGTGTGGCGGATGTGCAACGCCAACTGCAGAGAACAGGCCTCACGCCGGGAAGCGTCAGCTACGAGCAGGGTCACGGCGCGCCGGGGACCGTGATCGAACAGGATCCCGCGCCCGGCACTGTGGTCAAGGCTGGCACGCGCCTGAATCTCGTGGTTATCCCCCAGCGCCAGGCGCCGCCCTCGCCGCCGCCGGACGATTTCGTCGAGGTTCCGCAGATGAAGGGGTGGACGCGGTCCAGCGCTGTAGCGATGCTCGAGAAGTTAGGCGTGAGGTACAGGGTTGAACCTAAAGATGTCCCGCCGCCCAGTACCCGGGCCGCGCGCCTGGGGCCGAAGCATGACGACGTGCTCTCGCAGTCGCATTCCGGACGGGTCTCACGCCGAACGACAACGATCGTGCTCACCGTGGCCAGAGTGTCGCAACCTATTGGTGAGTAGCCACATACAACACACGCCATCAACGGTACCGTTCGTCTCGTCGGGATTGAGCGTTTACTCGAATAGGGATAATCTCAGCACCCGCTCTCCAGCAGCACGCATCCGGCCTTCCCCCCAGGGCCCGCCGAATGAAGGAGCACAGCCATGCCCACCATCACCATCAGAGACGAACAGGGTGATGAACTCCTCAAGACCGACCTGTCCGGCGGGGGCCTGGGCAAATACCTCAAGTCGGCCGCCTCGCTCCGGTCGCTCGTCCCCCTCGCCAAAAGTTTCTCCAAGCCTCTCGCCAATGGAGAGGGAGAACGCGAGCTGGCGCTGGCGATCGACCAGGACGTGCCGGTCGGCAAGAGCGGCGAGCTCTCGATCGGCGGCGGAGCGAGCGTAGCCGTCGGCCTGCATCCGTCGGGCGGGACGATGTTCGCGGGCTCCGATCTGCAGGCCGAGGTCGTGGTGCCGAACGGCACGACGTACGCCTCGCTGACGGTGGAAGCGCTGTTGAAGGCCGGGCTCGCGGGAACCAAAGGGCAAATCAGCTTCGGTTTCGACGCCGGGACCGCGCTTCGCTACGGCTACTTCCACCCGTTCGACATCGTCGGCAACACCGAGAACGTCGGCAGCGCCGTGAAGACCATGCTGTCCGCCGCGGTCTTTCCAGCGGATGCCGAGGACCTGGCGCGATTGTCCGTTGGCGCGTACGCCTCGCTCGCCGGCGAGGGAGAGCTGACCTTCAGCGGCCAGGCGGCGTTGAGCTCGACGACGAACCTGCTCGCGACGCCCGGTCTCCCCATTGTCGGGAAGGTGGCGCTCACGCACGGAGCCTCCGTCACCGTCGGCGCCGCGTGGACGGCGAGCGGCGAGTTCGAGCTACGCCTGTCGAAGCCGGCGGCCTCTCAGGCTCGCCTGGCGTTCTATCGGCGGCGCGGGAGGTCGCTGAACGTCTCGGTGAAGGCGCTGGCCGGCGTGTCGCTCGAAGTGAGAGGGAAGGACCTGCTCGCGATGTTGATGAAGGCGATCAGCTCCAACCCCGAAGCGGATCTGCTGGCCCTCGTCGACGCGGGCCTCGACGACGAACGGATCCTCGCGATCCAGGCCGCGATTGCCGCGAGCATCGATCGGTCGTTGACGCTCGCCGCGCAGCTCCAGGTCTCCTCGCTGAGAGACGACGAATCGCTGTTTGCGTACGACATCGATCTCACGCGGCTGGACGATCCGGGCAAGGCCGCGGTAAACGAGGCGCTGCATGGCCGCCTGGGTCCAATCGGCGAGGCGGCATCCGCCGCCGGCGGAGCCATCCGGCTGATCACGAGCGCCGCGAGGCAACTCCGCGAACGGAAATCGTCATGGCGCATCAACCTGCTGGGCATCCTCAACGTCGCCAGCTTCGTCGAGCTCGTACGCGACGGAGCGGTCACCTTCGATCCGGCCAGCGGCGCGCTCACGGCGGCAGACAGGATCAGCGCCCGCCGCATCCACGTCACGAGCCGCCCGCTCGAGAGCGACACCGAGAAGCTCCGTCGGGTGCTCTTCGAGTCGCTGCTGGTGACGGCCGCCTATCAAGCCTCGCACGCGCTCGGGTCAGCCGTGTCGCTGACGGCCGAGCACATGTACCTGGAACAGCGCGGCCGCACGAAACGGGTGGATCTCGAAGATCACTACCGGGCGCTCATCGCGCTGGGTCTGTGCGACGAGGCTGAACGCGACGCGCGGCTCGGTGCGGAGCCGGAGTTCGGAAACTCGACCTTCGTCATCGAGAACCACTTCGACCCGGCCGCCTGCGACGCGCTGTTCCTCGACGCGGACGGCCAACCGCACTCGATGGAGCACTACGAAAGAATCGGCCGGGATGCCCTGCTCGCGCTGATTCCGGCCGGGGACGCGTCGCGCTCGTACCGTCGCCTCGCGCTCGATTCGGACACGACGTGGGCGCTGGCCCGGAACCTCGGAGGGGACGTCGATCGGGCGCTTCCCGGCCACATCCGCCACGACGCGCTCAAGCTCGGCGTCGTCCGGGGGGATGTGCTCACGATCATCTGGTGGGCCCGCGCCATGCACAAGGCGGCGACGGAGCTCGTGGCGATGCGGAAGTTCCTCGGCACGCGGAACGCCACGGCGCTCGCCGCGGATGACGCGTTCCTCAAAGCCCGCACGAAGCTCTCGGACGCGCTGGCAAAGGTCGTGGCGACGACGGAAGCGCGGTTCGACGATCCCTGGGACGTGCTCGCGATGGACGCGGCGGCGGCGCGTCTGGGCCGGCTCGAAAGCGTGATTGTCTCGGCGCGCTTCGCCGCGCGCTACGCGGAGTCGGACCCGGCCCGTGACGTGATGGAGCCGGCGCCCGCGCGGGCGTCGCGCGCGATGCGCGCCTCGAGGACCACCAGCGCCGCGCAGACCGTGCGTGACTGGACTCCGGAGGAGCGCGACCTCTTCGCCCGCCATGCCGTGAACCTGCGCGAGGGCAAGCTCTCCGGTGAGGGAAGCTTCAGCTCGTCGCAGGAGCAGGTGGAGCGGATATTCACCGAGTTCATTCCCGCCTACGCTCGCAAACAACAAGCAGCGGGGAACCGCGCGCGCGTGATGTTCTACGCGCACGGCGGCCTCACCGAGGAGCTCAAAGGGCTCCTGCCCGTCCTGGCGCGGCGGCGGTTCTGGGAGCTCAACGGTGTGTACCCCGTCTACTTCGTGTGGGAAACGGGACTCAGGGAGACCTTAGGCGACATCGTCGGCGGGGCGTTTCGCAGCACGCGCGGCACTCGCGGCGGGGTGACCGATGCAGCCATCGAACGGCTGGCGCGCAACGGCGGCAAGCAGGTCTGGGGTCAGATGAAGAAGAGCGCCGAGAAGGCCTCCGGCGCCGGCGGCGGCGCCCGGCTGGTGGCGGATCTCGCCGGCAAACTCTGGAAAACACTCGGGGGCGAGGTCGAGTTCCACGCGCTCGGGCACAGCGCGGGCGCGATTTTTCATTCGCACTTCCTGCCGCAGTTGATCGCACAACGTCCCGCGGGCGTGCCGCCCGTCGACCTCCGCACGCTGCACCTCCTTGCGCCGGCCATCACGATCGACCAGTTCAAGACGCGGCTCCGCAAGCAGATCGGCTCCGGTCTGCCGATCACCCGGGCGACGATGTACACGATGACGGACGAGCTCGAGCAGGCAGACGACATCACGCCGTACGGCAAGTCGCTGCTGTACCTCGTGAGCCGGGCCTTTGAGGAGGACGTCCCGACTCCGCTTCTGGGGATGCAGGAAGGGCTCAAGCGGGACCTGGACATGATCCGCTTCTTCGGCCTCGCCGGCACGCAGAAGCTCGCCGATGTGGTCTTCTCCCGGAGCACGACGGGCGCCGCGCTTCGCGACCGCAGCGAGTCGATCACGCACGGAGGGTTCGACAACGACATCGCGACCATGACGAGCGTCATGCGCCGCGTGCTCGACGTTCCTCAGGCGACCGCGGTCGTCGACTACTTCGAGGATGCGATTCCGGGCTTCGACCGCGCCGCGGTCGGCGCCGCGCCAGCCGAAGCGCCGTCGCGTACCGCGTCCGCGCGTCCAATGCGCGCCGCGGCGCGGCCCTCGACCGCGAAGAAGAAGTGGACGGTGATGATCTGGATGGCGGGCGACAACGACCTCGAGTCCTTCGGCGACAGAGACCTCGCCGAGATGAAACGTGTCGGCTCGACCGATGCCATCAACGTCACCGTCCAGTTCGACAGCATGCGCGACGACCGCACGCGCCGCTATTACGTTCGAGAAGGCGGCCGGCCGGGGGATGACGTCGTCGAAGAGCTCGGCGAGACCAACACCGGCGATCCGGCTGTCGCGGCCGACTTTTTCAGGTGGGCCATCGAGCGGTATCCCTCGGACCGCCTGCTTGGCGTCATCTGGAACCACGGCAGCGGCATCGACGAGACAGACGTGTACGCGCGCGGGGGCGCACGCGGCGTTCCGGAGCGCGGCCTCGTTCGCGCCGCGCTCTCAGGCCGGCATCGTCGCGCGCTCTTCAGCTCGACGGTGGCGCAGGCGACCCAGGATCGCGCGATTGCCTACGACGACACGTCGAGGGACTTTCTCGACAACGTCGAGCTCAAGCGGGTGCTCGCCGACGTGAAGAAGCAGACGGGACGGGTGCTGGACGTCCTCGGGTTCGACGCCTGCCTGATGAACATGATCGAGGTCGCCTACCAGCTGAAGGGAACCGCGCGGGTCGTGGTCGGGTCCGAGGAGCTGGAGCCGGGCGACGGCTGGCCGTACGACCGTGTTCTCAAGAGCCTGGCGGCGGCCCCGGGGGTGTCTGCCGCCGATCTGGGCGCGCAGATTGTCGATCACTACATCGATTCGTACCGGGCCGGAAGCATCACGCAGTCCGCGCTCGACCTGTCCCGGCTGGACGATGTGGCCCGCGCCGTCGATGCGTTCGCGAAGGCGCTCACGAAGGCGATCCGCGATGCGGCGGAGTACACGGCCGTCACGAAATCGTTGAACGCGACGCAGCGCTTCGACACGCCCGACTTCGTAGACCTCGGGCATTTCTGCCAGGAGCTCGCGAAGCGCTCGAGGGCGGCTGGGGTGAAGAAGGCCGCGAAGGCCACGCTCGACGCGCTCGGCGCGCAGAATGGTTTCGTATTGGCGGAACGGCACAAGGGCAGCGGCGTCAGCAACGCGAGCGGAGCGGCGATCTACTTCCCGAGGGGCCCGGTCAATAAGGTGTACGGGAGGCTGGATTTCGCGAAGGCCACCGCCTGGCGCGCGTTTCTCGAGGCGTATCACAAGGCGTAGTCGCGATATGTGGTACGAGGCTTTAGCCTCGTCCGAGCGGCGAGACGACCCTAAAGGGTCGTACCACGAAGAGTGCAGTGGAGAGAGTCATGGCGACGCCCGACAAAGTCACGCTGAAGGTCAACGGAACTCTCGATCCGCGTCCCGAGCCGTCCGAGCTGGGCCGTGGGTTGCCGAAAGGGTCCGTCGTCGTCAAAGGGGCGGCGCTCGTGCACAGCGCGCGCGCGGGCGGCGCCGAGATCTCCTTCGAAGGATTGCGGCCGGACGACATCGTAGAGATCGAGCTGCAGGACGGCTTGCGGATCTGGAGTCGCGTGGAGGATATACCTCAGGATCTCGTGCGCCGATCTCAGCGCGGGCCACTCGGAGACACGGTACACCTGCCATCCCAGCTGTCCATCGGTCCGGCCAGCAGGGCGCTGGGAGGATGGGCCATCAAAGCGCTGAAGGTGCTCGGGCTCGACATCCCCGGCAAGATCACCGACTTTGCCGCCGAGCACGTCGAAGGAAAGCTTCAGCCGGGACCGGGCCTTTATCGCTGCTCGCTGAACGACGCCACGGCTCTCCGGCCGGCATCCCCGCTGGATGGCACCGGCCCGGTCCTGCTGTTTCTGCACGGCACCGCCTCGTCGACATCGGGGAGCTTCTCGGAGCTCTGGAAAACACAGTCGGGGGCGCTGATCAAGTCGTTGTTCGAGTTCTATGACGGCCGGGTACTTGGTTATCAGCACCGGACGCTGACCGAAAGCCCGGTCGAGAACGCGTTGAAGCTCGCGAAAGAGCTCAAGAAGGTGCTCGGCAGGGAACACGAGCTTCACATCGTGTCCCACTCGCGCGGCGGGTTGGTCGGCGAGCTTCTCGCGCGGGGCATGCGTGTCGGCGCGGCGCCATTCACGCCCGACGATCTGGAGATGTTCGACGAGGCCGACCGATCCAGCGATCGCGACGCGCTCGAAGATCTTTCGCAGGTACTCGAGGGCTCCCGCCTGCGCGTCACACGGTTCGTTCGCGTCGCTTGTCCTGCTCGAGGGACTACGCTGGCCGACCAGCGCCTGGATCGGTACTTCTCGATGCTCGTCAATCTCGCCTCGATGATTCCGGGGCTGAAGGCGAACCCGGTTTACGAGGGGCTCACCGGCCTCCTCGCCGGCGTGCTCAAGAAACGCGCCGAACCGCAGGACCTGCCAGGCCTCGAGGCGATGATGCCGACCTCGCCGCTCGTGCGGATGCTCAACCGCCCGGACGTGCGAACGGCGGCTGATCTCCACGTCCTCGGCGGCGATCTGGCGGGCACCGGCGTCTTCGGCCGGCTCAAGACGCTGGTGACCGACTTCTACTATCGCGACGACCACGATCTCGTCGTGAACACGCCGGCCATGCTCGGCGGCATCGAACGCACGAAGCCGATTACCTACTGGATCGACACGGGCGATCAGGTGACCCATTTCCACTATTTCGCCCGGCCGGACACCGCCCGCCGGCTCGTGTCGGCGCTCACCGGATCCAGCACCGAGTTCCGAACGCTCCAGGCCAATCCGTCCGTGGTGACATCGGCCGATTACGTCAAGCGCGCGGCGGTGTCGCAGCCCGTGGTGTTCGTGTTGCCGGGCATCATGGGATCGCAGCTGTCGCTGGCCGACCAGGCTGTCTGGGTGAGTATCCTCGAGCTCGCCCGGGGCGGCCTCTCCCGGATTTCGACGAAGGCGAGCGGCGTCAAGGCGACTGGACTGGTCGCGACGGGGTATGCGGCGCTCTGCAAGCATCTCGCTCAGACGCACGAAGTGGTGCCGTTTCCGTACGACTGGCGCCAATCGGTCGCGGACTCAGCCGAGGAACTGCGGAAAGCGCTCGACAAGAAGGTGCTGGCCGCCGGGCGCGCCCACCAGCCTGTCCGCCTCCTCGCGCACTCCATGGGCGGTCTCGTGGTCCGGGCGATGCTGGCGACGCGCGAGGGGCGGGCCACGTGGGATCGCATGCTCCAGCATCCGGGCGCACGCTTCATCATGCTGGGCACGCCCAACGGCGGGTCGCATTCGATCGCCGCCATGCTGCTCGGCAGGGACTCGCTCGTCAGGAAACTCGCCCTCGTGGATTTGCGAAGCGATCATGCCGGCCTGCTCGAGACCATCGCCGGCTTCGACGGGGCGCTCAATCTGCTCCCGCACGCCGGCACGCTCGATCTGTTCGACCATGCCGTGTGGGAACGGCTGCTCGAGCTCGACGCGCCGCAGAGCCGCGGGCTGTTCGGCTCGGGAGTGGCGTCGTCCAAATCGGCCGGCTTCCGGTGGTCGGTGCCCGCCCGTGCGGCGCTCGAGAAGGCCAAAACGTTCGCGGCCCTGATTCAGGAGACTCCGCTCGAGCCGTCACGCGTCGTGTACGTTGCGGGCGTCGCGGACGAGACCGCCTGCGATCTCGAGATCGACGAAGCCGCGCCCGAGGGGCGGCGCGTCAAGGTGATCGCCACCGGTCGCGGGGATGGGCGGGTGCTGTGGGAGACCGGCATCCCCAAGGGCATCCCGGTCTATTTCATGAACGCCGCGCACGGCGATCTCGCGAACGATCGGCGTCATTTCCCGGCCATCGTGGATCTGCTGCACACGGGATCCACCTCCAAGCTTCCGATCACGCCGCCGGTTCGGCGTGGAGCGGACGCACGGTTCGAGCTGCGGGAGCGGCTGCCGGCGATGGTGCCCGACGAAGCGGAGCTCGTAGCCGACGCGCTCGGCGGCCGCCGCGTCGAGGAAGAGACGCGGCCATCCCAGGGCCGGATCGCCGTGCGGGTCGTGCACGACAACCTGACGAATGCCCGATCGCCCGTGCTGGCCAGCCACTATCACCGAGACGTGATCGTCGCCGCCGAAGCGTATCTCGACGCCCGCCTCAACGGCCGCCTGTCGGAGCTCCTTCGCATGGAGCTCTACCCGGGGCCGATCAACACGGGTGTCGTCGTCGTCAACGAGCCGACGCCCGGCGACCTGTCCATTCATCCCGGGGCGATCATCGCCGGGTTGGGAATCGTCGGCGACCTCACGCCAGGGTCGCTGACATCCACGCTGGCGCATGCGCTGACCCTGTACGGCGCGGAGTGCGTCGGGCGCGAACGGCGCCGGCGGCAGCGGGAAGGGGACTCGCCCGAGCGAACCGTGCTCGCCCCCGTCACCGCGATCCTCGTGGGATCCGGCGACGGCGGTCTTTCGCTGGCGGACTGCGTCAGAGCCCTGTTGCGCGCCGTTCTTCAGGCGAACCGGCGACTGCACGGCGCCGTTCAGACCGGCACCGATGATGACGGATCCGATTCGCTCAGGGCCCGGATCGATCAGGTCGACATCCTCGAATTGTACGAGGATCGGGCGATCGAAGCCTTGCATGCGCTGAAGGGGCTTTCGCGCGCGCCAGAATTCGAGAGTTATCTGGTCGACGATCTGCTGACTAGAGGAAGAGAAGGACAGCGCCGCGTGCGATTCGAGCAGGCGGCTGCGTGGTGGCAGCGCATCAGGGTGACGAGCGACCCGGACGGATCGCTTCAGTTCGAGGCGGTCACGCAGGCTGCCCGGGCGGTGTCCAGACTGCGTCCCACACAACGTGGTCTCGTCGACGGGTTCGTCAAGCAGGCGATCGAAACGACCGGCAACGACCGGAAGGTCGGGCAAACGCTCTTCGAGCTGCTCGTGCCGAACGACTTCAAGTCCTACGCGCCGGATCAACACAAGCTGGCGATCATGATGAACGCCGAAGCGGCGGCGCTGCCCTGGGAGCTGATGCACGATGGGTTCGATCGCATGGCGGAGCCGCTGTCGATCTCTGGCGGGATGATCCGTCAGCTGCTGCTTCCGGACGAACGCGCGCACGTGCTGCGGTCGACGGGCAACACCGCGCTGGTGGTGGGAAATCCGATCGTCGCAGATCCGAGGTTCCCGTCGCTGGCCGGGGCGGCAGCGGAAGCGGCCACGGTCGCGGGTCTGCTCACGGATGTCGGCGGGTACGAGGTACAGGTTCTCCTCGAGGAAGCGGCACAGCCCATGGCCGTGCTGTCGGCGTTGCACGACAGGCCGTGGCGAATCCTGCACCTCGCCGCCCACGGCGTCTTCGAGTTCACGCCCGACTCGGGGAAGGAAGCCGTGACCGGCCTCGTGCTCGACAACGGGATGTTCTTCACCGCGGCAGAGGCCGACCAGCTCCGGCACGTGCCCGAGCTCGTGTTCATCAACTGCTGTCACCTCGGCCAGACGCGCGGCGACTCGTCCATGCATGTGCCGTTTCACAAGCTCGCCGCGAACCTCGCCACCCAGTTCGTCAAGATGGGCGCTCGCGCGGTCGTCGCGGCCGGGTGGGAAGTGGACGACGGCGCGGCGAAGACCTTTGCCAGCGCCTTCTACCGGCGGATGCTCGACGGTGAACTGTATGGAAACGCGATTCATCAGGCGCGCCGGGACACCTACTTCGAGCACGGCGACACCAACACCTGGGGCGCATACCAGTGTTATGGCGATCCCTCATTCTCTTTAACGGCTGGCCGCGGTCAGCCTCACGACGACGTGTTCGTCTCGGACAGCGAGCTGTCGATCTGGCTCCAGAGTCTGGTGCCCAGGGCACGGCAGGCCGACGGGGCCGGCGACAAGCTCCTCGCGGCGCTCGCGGAGCGGGAATCGAAGACGCCCGCGGCGTGGTGGCAGGCGGCGGACGTGTCCGCGCTGGCCGCGCTGGCGTTTGCGGAGCTTGGCGACTTCGAGCGGGCGGTCGAACACTACGAGCGTGTGCTGAAGGCCGAGCGCGCCAGCGCTCCCATCCTCGCCCTGGAACAGCTCGCCAACTGCAAGGTGCGATGGGCCGGCAGGCTCCTCGAGGAGGAACCGGCCGACGACAAGAAGGTGTCTGAACTGCTCAAGCATGCCGAGAAGATTCTGCGACACCTCATCGATCTGGGGCCGACGTCCGAGAGATGGGCGCTGCTCGGTGGGCTCATGAAGCGGCGGGCGATCGGGACGGCGCGCGACGCGAAACTCCGACGCAAGGCGCTCGAAGAGATGAGGGACGCGTACAAGAACGCCTACGATCTGTCTCGATCAAACGGCGCGGGCGACGCCTTCCCGCTCGGCAATCAGATCGCGGCGGATCTCGTGCTGAGCTGGCGGGAGAACGGGTCGACAAAACAAGACGACGCGCGCGCGGGCGTGGCGGCGTCTCTCAAAGAGTTCAGGACGATGGCCGACGGACTCGCGAGCTCGAACACCGACTTCTTCAGCCTGTCGGTGGTCGCCGACCAGATGCTGCTCCAGGCGCTGATGGAGGGGCGCCTGGACGACAAGACGCGCGACGGCATCCTTCAGAAATTCCAGAGGGCGCTTTCCCGGGGCATCACGGCGCGACAGCGGGACTCGGTGCGGACGCAGTTTCTCTTCTTCCGACGGCTGATGCAGGCCGGCTTCCCCAAGGAAGACCGCGACAGGATCGTCCCTCAGCTGGAGTTCCTGGAGCAGAAGCTCGTGCCGCGGACTCGATCGAGGGAGCGTTGATGGTAGTGGCGCTCGCCGGCCGCCGGATCGACCCGCCGGACGCGACGGTCCGGCGGTTCCCGGCGGAGAATGTCCCGCTCGTGCGGCAGCGCCTGCAGAAGCTGTTGGTGGAGACTGGGGCCAGCGCCCTCGTCTCCTCGGCCGCGTGCGGCGTCGATCTCATCGCTCTCGTCCTGGCGGGGGAGTTGAAGCTTCGCCGGCGCATCGTCCTGCCGTTCGAGGCGTCGCGTTTCAGGGAGACCTCCGTCACCGACCGGCCCGGTCCGTGGGGAGAGGCGTTCGACCGCGTCATCGAGGAAGCCGGTGCCGCCGGCGACGTCGTGATCGTCGGCTCGAGCTCCGACGCCGCCGCCTACGAGGCGGCCAATCACGCGGTGTTCGACGAAGCCGGGACGCTGCGCGCGCAGATCGGCGTCCCTGCCGCGGCGGTCGTCGTCTGGAACGGACAGTCGCGAGGCCCGGACGATTTTACGGCGCAGTTTCGCGACCAGGCCGAACGCCGCGGGCTTCAGGTCCACGAGGTGTCGACGTTGTGAGTCGTGGTACGACCCTTCAGGGTCGTCCCGAGACGAGGCTAAAGCCTCGTACCACATGGCTAGATCGGCTTCGGCCCCTCGACCGGCTTCCACGGATGGAACGCGTTCTTCACGCCCTGCGAGCGCCGGCGCCAGCTGCGGATAGTGGCGCCGCGAGGACGGTCAGCATCGAGTTCTTCTTGACGTAGTCGAGACCGAACTCGGTGTAGATCTCCGGCCGCCAGTCGTCGGTGAAGAAGCGGTCGCTCTTCAGGCGCCGTGACGCCATCAGGATGAAGACCCGAAAGGCCGTCTCGCTGAAGCCGAAGCCGTCCGGCAGCGGCTCGGCGAAGAGCCCGGTCATCAGATCGACTTTCTCGAGGTCGCCGTTGTAGACCTCCTTGATCTGCTTGCGCCACGCCGGGTTGTCGGTCAGCTCGTCGAACGACTTCACCGGATCCTTGTGGATCAGCCGCCGGAACTGGTTGTAGCGCGGCACGCCGCGCTCGCGATCGCGGAGGATGTCGACCGCCGCGAGATCGAGCCGCTCGCCGTCGTCGCGCGTCAGATTCTGCAGGTGACGCGGATAGTTGTGCAGCGTGATCGCGCCGGGATGGCAGGTGCCGAACGAGTAGAACAGGTCCGGCATCGTGATGCGCTCGGCGATGGCCGGCGTGCGCTGGCCGGCGATCTCGGTCAGCGCGCGCGTCTCGAGCAGGCGTCCGGTCGCGAGCGAGTGGAACGCGTAGTCGTCCGGCATGAGCGGATGCATGCGGTAGACCGCGACGAACTCCTCGGTGAGCGAGTACGGCGCGGTGTGGTGGTCGGCCTTCGAGCCGACGATGCCGCCGAGCAGCTCGTTGTCGTCGAGGAACTCGAGCACGTCCTGGACGTCCTCGCCGGCGAGGCCGGACCAGTTCACGTTCATCGCCGGTCTTGATGACCGGGTGCGGCAGGATGGCCGGTGTCCACTCGACCGTGTGGATCTTCGCCATGAGCGCCGAGTTGATCAGCTTGCCCTTCGCGAAGAGCTGATCGTCGGTCCACTGCGGATGCTGCGCGCGCGAGCAGATCGCAGATGTGGTTGTGCTCCAGCGTGAAGAGCGTGTGGAGCATCGCCAGGCCGATCCACCAGTTGTCGGTGAACCCGCTGAAGTGCACGCCGGTGTCGGGATCGACCGGCAGCAGCCCGGTCGGCTCGATGCGCAGCTTGCCGCCGATCTTCGTCCGAAGCTTGCGCGGC
This sequence comes from uncultured Acidobacteriota bacterium, assembly GCA_963847125.1. Classification (GTDB taxonomy): domain Bacteria; phylum Acidobacteriota; class Vicinamibacteria; order Vicinamibacterales; family 2-12-FULL-66-21; genus DATAEE01. The sequence goes on along the minus strand of CAWJYM010000009.1, from coordinate 1,790,715 downwards.
CATCGCCGCGTCGCAGCCGTAGATCTGCGACGCGTCCCACCAGTGGCTGTTCAGGTTGGCGTACGCCGGCGGCCGCGTCGATCCCGGCCGGCGCTGGCGTCTGGCACCGATCGCGGCACGCGGATGCTCGGCGCGCCCCAGTCGTCGCCTGGCGCCGTCGGGATGTCGAGGCTGTCGCGTTTTCGAGCGCTCGTGCACGAACCAGTCGTGCACCATGAACTGGATCCACGACGGCGGCGAGCAGGTTGAGGATCGTCGCCGGCTGGAACGCGTCGCGCGTCATCAGCTCGCGGCTCACGACGCGCGGATTCGGGACGAGCAGGTTCGGCGTGTCGGGGAACGACGTGCTCGAGCGGGACGTTGCGGCCGAAGCGGCGTCCGACGGCGCCCATCTGCGGGAACTGCAGATCGTTGTACGTGCCGTCGGTCGTCCGCCCTTCCCGCAGCGCGGGGTCGAGAGTCTGGCGGAATGGCCTGGCGCTCGAGCGGCGGCTCCTCGGTGTCGTGAAGGTTCTTGGCACGAAGCTCGTCGCGGATGTCGATGAGGCGCCTCATCGCCAGCAGGCGCGGCTGCTGGTACCACGGACGCTCGAGCAGTTTGCGGATTCTCGCGATCAAATCTTCAGACATGATGACCTCGACGCTTTATCTCTTCGCTTCAGAACCACGTTCATTCCCGAACATGACCGAGACACACCCAAACGGTTTTCATGGGGAGGTCTGGGAGGTAGGGAGGATGACTTCACGGATAACGAACCACGGATTTCGCGGATTACACGGATGCTGCCTTTAGACGGGCATCGTGTCGTCACGCGGACGGCCCGGCGAAGCCGGGCCTTGCTGGAGTCTGAAACGTCGTGGACGTGAGCGACTCGTCGCTTCAATCTGCTCACGTCCACGACGTTCCAGACTCCAGCGCCGCGCTGCGCGCGGCGTCCGCGTGACGTCCATCCATGACAAGTGAAGTCAACCTCCCAAAACCTCCCGAGCCTCCCATTAAATTCGTTCGAGCGCGTCACATGAAGTCGCGCGGGACGGGTGAAGTCACGTGGCCGTCACCGAACCTCGTCACAATGTCTTCAGGTACTCGATCAAGTTCTCGCGGTCCGTCCGCGAGAGCCCCGTCCCATAGATATGCCCCCGATTGCCGTTCCCCCGCAGCCGCGTGTCGAAGATCGTTCCCTCGCTCGCGGCCGCGGCGCCTGACGAGACGAATCCCACGGCGTCCCAGTCGTAGACGTCGTACCTCCGGTAGAACGTCTCGGGACGCTCCTCAGGAAACAGTAACGTCCTGAGCGTCGGCACCGAACCGTTGTGCAGGTACGGCGCGCGCAGCCAGAGGCCGTCGAGCGGCATGTTGGCGTAACCCTCGGTCTTCCGAAAACGCTTGAACTGCCACGGCTTGCCCTGCCCGATCGTGTTCATCCCGCGGGCGAGCTCGGCGGTGAAGGAGTCGAGCCGCTCGCGGTCGGTGCCGACGTCGGCGATGCCCGTCACCTGGCCGACCTGCGGCGCGCCGAACGCGTGGCACGCGGCGCACGCGGCGCGATACACACGTTCGCCGAGCGCCGCGCGCGTCCGATTCACGCGCTCGATCGGAATCGGAGGCGGCGGCAGGTCGAGGATCCAGGTTTCAATCCGCGTCATGGACGCGAGATCGAGCGAGTCGGGCGTCGCGCCCGCACCGATGGCGGCGCTCTTGTTCCGCTCTTCCACCGTGTCGTTGTTGCCGTCCCAGTGCAGCCAGAGGCCGCGGCGCAGGCGCTGGTTCCAGAGCGACGGCAGATCCACCGTCCCCACGGATGTGTCGTTGGCCATCGAGATGCCGAGCATGACCTTGTACGGGTTGAACGTGTCGACCCGGCCGGGTCCCTGCGGCGGCCGCGCGTCGAACCAGGCGTTCTGCCGCTCGCCGTCGAGGATGCCATCGCGGACGCGTCCGATGACGAAGAGGCGGTACAGCAGGCGATCGATCAGTCCGATCTGGGCGCCCGCCTGCTGCATCGCCGGCATCAGCACGTCGTAGCGGAACCGCGGATCCTTCGCGCACGCCGAGAGAAACCGCAGATAGCTCTGCAGGTTCATCTGGTTGGCCGGCATGCCGAGCACGATCCGCCGCGGTCCGTCCGGGCGGTCGCGGTACGTCCCGACGTGACACGTGGCGCAGTTCAGCCCGACGCGGGCGAATCGTCCGGGCACGAAGGACGTGCCGATCGGCCGGCCGTGCGCCGCGTTGTCGTAGAGAAACCCGATCCGCGCGTATCCATCGCCCGGGCCGGGCGGGAGCTTGTCGGCGAATACGGTCGGGAGCACGCGCCAGATCCAGTACGGCACCCCGACGCGCTCCTCGGTGCCGATCGACCCGTACTTGAAATGATCCTCGATGCCGGGGAACGACGCCGCGTCCGCTCGAGCCTGGCCGTCACTGCCCTGAGGCTGCGCCACGACGACCGCCGCCGCCCAGACCGCCGCGAGCCCGAGCAGAAGCATCCGATCGCGAATCCGAGGACGATGCATGCGGACGCTCATCGAAACGGCGGCGGATCGAAGACCGTCATCGTTTCCCGCACCATCTCTCCGCGCGACGTGTACCGGCTTTCGTCGTAGCACCCGAGAGGGTTCTCGACGGCGTTGACCAGGCATCGGTTGCAATACGTGCAGGGCCGTGGCGGGCGTCCGACGCCGCGCGCGAATATCTTGACAAGATCGTTGTTCGCGATGAGCGGGCGCGCGATCGTGACGGCGTCGCATCGGCGCTTCGCGATCGCGTTCTCGATGATGGCGGCGGTCTGGAACCCGCCGGTGCACAGAACCGGGATGCGGACGGCGGCCTTGATCTTCTGCGCGTCGGGCAGGTTGATCCCTTCTATGCGGGCGGCGTCGCCGCGCGCTTCCTCCCACCGGCGCTTGAAGACCCTGCCCGTCAGCCGGCCGCGGAACAGCAGGTAGTTGCGGACCGTCAGCATGCCGCTCGACAGCAGCGTGTCGTAGGTCTTCACGAGCTCGTCGAGCGGGAAGTCGCCGGCGGGGTTGCGCGGGTGCGGAAAGTAGCTTCCAGAGGACACATGGATGGCGTCCACGCCCGCCTCCTCCAGCCACTGGCAGACGCGCACGCTGTCCTTGATGGTGTTGCCAGGCTGTTCGTCATTGAGGAGCGCGTCGTTGTACTCAGTGGCGCTGATTTTCGCCTGGAGGTGGAAATCGCGCCCGACGCGCGCGCGGATGGCCCGGACGACTTCCAGCAGGAAGCGCGCCCGGTTCTGGAGGGAGCCCCCGTACTCGTCGTTCCGGTCGTTGATCCCGGAGCTGAGGAACTGCGTGAACAGGTATCCGTTCGCCGAATGCAGCTCGACGCCGTCGACGCCCGCCTCGCGCGCGCGCCGTGCCCCCTCGGCGAAGGCCTCGACGGTTTCGCCGATCTGGTCGCGGGTCATCCGCTCGCACTCGAAGCCGTGCAGCGGATCCGGCTTGGCGGTCGAGCTCAGCCCCTTCTCGAACTCGATGCCGGGGACGTCGCGCTGGCGGCCCGCGTGACTGAGCTGCATGATGAACCGGCAGTCATGCTCGTGCACCTGCCGGGCGAGCTCCCGCCAGAACGGGATGCGATCGTCGCGGTCGATCATCGCGTAGTTCGGGACGATGCGGCCCCGCAGCGTCACGGGGACGAACGACGAGATGATCGCGCCGACGCCGCCGCGCGCGAACTTCAGCTCCCAGTTGATCCGGGTCTGCGTGCCGGAACCGTCGTAGTTGTCGAACCGCCCCGACACGTTCGACCGGAAGATGCGGTTCTTGGCCGTAAAGCTGCGAAACGCGAGCGGCTCGAAGATACGAGGATAGGGCATAGAATACCCCTCCTCCGGGCCAAACCTGAGTCGTGAACTCGCAGGGCTGGTTGCGAGCGAGAGGCTGTGAGATTACTGAAGAGCGGGAGCCGTGACAAGGGAGGGCATCATGAGTTTCGAAATCGTCCAGAAGGTCAGGGACAAACTCTTCCCCGGTAACCAACCCTTGAACGATCGTGTCAAGGCATTCCAGATCACCAAGCATGTCGCGTGGATCATGCGAAACCAGGGCTGGAAGCTCGTGCGCGCGAAGCCGGGGTCCCTCAACAACGTCGAAGGGTGCACGGGGGACATCATCGCGAAAGAGGACGGGTTCCACGTCGACATCCTGGAGGACGGCGAGGGAAAGGCGTTCGCGGCCTGGCAGGAACATCACGACCAGGGCGAGAAAGACGCCATCAGGCCGCGCGTCATGGCGCCGATTCAGGTGCCAGACATTTTGAATGGGCCCGAGCCCGAGCCGCGGCCCGAGCCCGAATTACCATTCAGCCTGACGCCCATCCTCGACGCGATCGCCTCGCTCCGTCAGGGCAACGGGGAGGCCGTCGCGGCGCTCGCGGCGAAGGTGGACGCGCTGGCCGCCGCCGTCCGCGAGCTGAGCGCGAGTCAGCGGCCAGGCGGCGCGGTCGATCTCGCGCCGGTGCTGACGGCGATCAACGCGGAACGCCCAATCGAGATCCGGGTGCCCGCGCTCGGGACCGCGAGGGGCCGGCTGGTCGGGCGGGGGTAGCACCGCTCTCAGAAGGAATCGGCCGCGACGTACGCGTCGATGACCGCGCGCTCGCCGTCCTTGTCCTTGCGCGCGTTGCCGTGCTCCATCCCGACGACGCCGGTGAAGCCTTTGCCGTGGACGTGCTTGAACACGTTCCGGTAATTGATCTCGCCGGTGCCCGGCTCGTTGCGGCCGGGGTTGTCTCCGGCCTGGAAGTACGCGATTTCGTCCCACGCCGCATCGATGTTCGGGATCAGGTTTCCTTCGGTGATCTGCTGGTGGTAGATGTCGTAGAGAATCTTGCAGGACGGGCTTGCGACCGCCTTGCACACCAGATAGGCCTGCGGCGTCGTCGTCAGGAACATGCCCGGGTGGTTGCGGAGCGTGTTGAGCGGCTCGAGCACCATGATCAGGCCGTGCGGCTCGAGAATCGCCGCCGCGCGTTTCAGGAGCTCGACGACGTTCGCGGTCTGGTAGTCGAAGTGCAGCCGGCCGTCGACGTGACCAGGGACGACCGTCATCCATTCGCGTTGACGCGCTTGGCGATGTCGACCGACTCGCCGATTTCCTTCAGGAACGTCTCGCGCGTCGCCGCATCCGGCAGCACGAGCGTCGGCTCGTTCCAGTTGATCGTGTGGGCGACGAACACGCCCATGCGCATCCCGAGGCGCGAGAGCGCGGCGCCGATCCGCTCCTGATCGGCGACCGGACGGCCGCGCATCCCGTTGTCTTCGAGCGCCGTGAAGCCTTCGGCAGCCATGAACTCGAGCTGCGCGACGAGATCCTCGCCGGCGTGCTGGCGGAACATGCCGAAGTGCGGCGCGTAGTGCAGCTTGAACGTCCGAGCGCGCTTCGATGGCTGCGACGCGAAAAGCCGATTCTCCCGGGCCAGCGCGGCGCTCGCGCCTAGCGTGAGCGCAGACTGCAGGAATAGTCTGCGGTTCATCATTATTCCCGCTCGCGGGGCCCCACCCCCGCTCGTCCTTCGACAAGCTCAGGACGACCCTGAGCGAAGCCGAAGGGTCGCTCGCGCTCGGCGGCGCGGCTACGCCGCGCTTCCCTCCGGCGGGCCACCCCAACGCGCAAGCGTGCGCGTTGGGGACCCCGGCGCCTCGCGCGGGCCGCAGGCGCTGCACTACTCGCTATTCCACGTGCGCTGCAGCTTCGTCCGGCCTGGCATCGCGACCGGCGGCACCTCGAGCGGCCCGAAGGCGACCTGCGGCGGCGTCAGATCCTGGGCGGCGTTGAGCACTTCGTCCCACGTGACCTCCTGGCCCGTGTACGCCGCCTCGCGTCCCATGATCGCCGTGAGCGTGCTCTCCGCGATCTGCTTCAGCTCGTTGTACGGCTTGCCCGCGCGGATGCTCGCGACGAGATCCGTGTGCTCCTGCACGTACGGGCTCACCGGCTTCTCGGGCTTCGCCCACGTCCACGCGTTCGCGCCGGTGATCGTCGCCGGCCGCGTCCGACGCGCCCTTCGTGCCGATGAAGTGCTCGCCGACCTGTTCCGCTGGTGCCGTCGATCTGACGGCACATGCTCATCACGCGCGCGCCGTTCGGGTACTCGAAGTCGATCGCGAAGTGATCGTAGATGTGGCCGTAGCGCGGCTCGGTCCGCCACTGACGGCCGCCGACGCCGGTCGCCTTGATCGGATGCGCGCCCAGCACCCAGTTCGCGACGTCGATGTTGTGGACGTGCTGCTCGACGATGTGATCGCCGGAGAGCCAGGTGAAGTAGAGCCAGTTGCGAATCTGCCACTCGGTCGGGCTCCACGCCGGCCTGGCGCTCGCTTGCTCCAGAGGCCGCCCTGGTTCCAGAACACCTGGCCGCTGAGGATGTCGCCGATCGCGCCGTCCTGGATCCGCTTGATCGTCGCGATGTACTCCGCCTGATGGCGGCGCTGCGTGCCGACGCCGATCGCGAGCCCCTTCTGCTTGCGCGAGCTCGTAGGTCGCGAGGACGGAGCGGATGCCGGCCGAGTCGACGGCGACCGGCTTCTCGACGAAGACGTGCTTGCCGGCCGCGACCGCGGCGGCGAGATGCACGGGCCGGAAGCCGGGCGGCGTCGCGAGGATGACGAGGTCGACGTCGGACGGCGATCACCTTCTGGTAGGCGTCGAAGCCGGTGAAGCATCGCTCCGGCGTCACCTTGTACTTCGTGGCGAAGCCGGCATCCTCGCGCGGCGGCCTTCGCGAGCTCCGCCCGGGACTGCGTCGACGCGATCGGGGAACAGGTCGCCCATCGCGACGAGCTCGACGCCGTCCGGCGCCGCGCAGGCAGTCGCGCGCGGCGCCGGTGCCGCGGCCGCCGCAGCCGACGAGCCCGACCCGGATGGTGTCGGAGCCGGCGATGCGCACGCCGGCGGGGAACATGAACGCGGCGGTCGCCGCCGCCGTGGTCTGCACGAAGGTTCGCCGCGAGACGTGTCATTGGTGCTCATGGTGGTGCCTCATGCCCTAGTAGCGCTGCGCTACGACGTGCTCGCTGTCACGGCTCTCGCACGAGCCGAAACCCGACGAACGGACCGTCCGACAGCCACCATCGGCTCTTGGGAAACTGCGGGTCGCGCTGGTTCCACGAATCATCCTGCACCGCGCGCGCCGCCGGGCCGACGCGCTCGGCGGGGTCGCGGAACGATCCGCCGCGCGTGACGAGCCGAGCCGTCGCTGGTCGTCACCCACTCGGCCGCGTTGCCGAACAGATCGACGAGCCCGAGCGCGTCGGGCGTCTTCGCTGCCCGACCGGATGCGTCTTCGCCGTCGGCGTTCCCGCGGTGCCACGCGAGCGCGTCGCGCTTCGCCGCCGGCAGCGTGCTCGCCGCCCGCCGCCAGCCGCGCGGCGTGCAGCCACTCGGCCTCCGTCGGTAGACGATACTTCTTGCCGGTCTTCTTGGAAAGCCACTCGGCGAACGCCTCGGCGGCCGTGCGGGCGACGCTGATGGCCGGGTATCCGGCGTGTCCCCAGCCGTAGTCCGGCGCGCCGTACGGCTGCGACGGTCTGCGCGGTTGCGTCCGCCCTGGACCCGCGGCGTTCGGCGAGTCGAGGCCGAGCGCGAACACGTCGTACATGTCCCAGGTCACTTCGGTCCGGCCGATGTAGAAGGAGGATACGGGCGTCGGCTTGCCGTCCACCGCCACGGTGCCGGCGGGGACCGAGGACCATCTCGAACGTCACGAGCGTCCCGGGGATCGATTCCTTGGTACGCTGACGAAGCAGTCGCCGCCTGGGGCCCAGCCGCCGGCGGCGCGGGGCCGTCGCCTGGCAGAACGCGGCGAGGATCAGCGACAGTCGGACCATACAGATGCGCGCGTCACCATTCTACGGTCTGCTGCTCGCGTTGATCTGCGTCATCGCGGATCGCATCGGCCTGCGGACGCTCGGTCGAGGTTGGCCGCGAAGCCGCCCCGCCGTTCGAGTTCACGCAGGTGCACATGGGCATGCCGGTCCGGCTGGTCCTGCATGCCGCCGGACCGGAGGCGGCCCGGCTGGCGGCCGGCGCGGCGTTCGACCGGATCGCCGAGCTCGATCGGATGATGAGCGACTACCGCGACGACAGCGAGCTGCGCCGGCTCGACGCGCGGCCGCAGGAGTGGACTCCGGCCAGCGAGGAGCTCTTCGCGGTGCTCGCTCGAGCGGTCGAGATCGCCGAAGCCACCGACGGCGCGTTCGATCCGATCGGTCGCGCCGCTCGTCGCGCTCTGGCGCGAGGCGCGGAAGTCCGGGCGTCTGCCCGAGCGTTCGCGGCTCGAGGCGGCGCGCGCGCTCGTCGGCTGGCGTCACGTCCAACTCGATCCGTCCCGCCGCGCCGTCCGGCTCGCGAAGCCGGGCATGCGCCTCGATCTCGGCGGCGATCGCCAAGGGCTACATCCTGCAGCAGGCGTTGCGCACGCTTCGAGCCCGCGGCGTCGCCAGCGCGCTCCTCGAAGCCGGCGGCGACATCGTCGTCGGCGACGCGCCGCCGGGGCGCGCCGGGTGGCGGATCGACGCTCCGTCGTGCCAGCGCGCAGTTCAGCGAGCGCGCCGCGCGCCTTTCCAACGCGGCGCTCGCGACGTCCGGGCCGACGGCGCAGTTCGTCGAGATCGAGGGCGTCAGCTACTCCCACGTGATCGACCCGCGCACGGGCCTCGGCGTCACCAATCACGTCGTCGCCCGCGTGATTGCGGAGGATGCGGCCACGGCGGATGCGCTCGCCACCGCGCTCACGATTCTGGGCCCCGACGGCGCCGCTGCGATCTCGAAACGCTTCCCCGGCGTGCATCGATCGAATCTCAGCTCGATAACCGGATCGCAAAGAACCGCAGATCACTGCAAGACTTGCAGAACTCAGGAACTGTCAGTACTGTATCTGATCCACCGAAGTGCCGGAGAAACCGCTCAGCCGCCGCGCCCTGAACCGAGCGACGCTGGCTCGTCAGATGCTGCTCCGCCGCGAGAAGGTGAAGCCGGCGACCGCCATCGAGCGCCTCGCCGGCATGCAGGCCCAGCTCGCGCGGCCGCCGTTCATCGGCCTGTGGTCGCGGATCGATGGCTTCCGGCGCGATAGCCTGACGCGCGCCATCGAGCGCCGCGAGGTCGTTCGGGCGACGATGATGCGCGGAACGCTGCACCTCGTGTCGCGCGAAGACTTCATCAGTTTCCGGCCCGTGCTCCAGCCGATGCTCTCGCAGGGGATGAAGGCGGCGCTTCGCGATCGGGCGAACGGGCTGAACGTCAACGCGCTGGTCGCCGCGGCGCGCGACTACTTCGACGAGACGCCGCCCGCCTTCGCGGCTGAGCCGCTTCGGCGCGGCAAGTGCACGTTCGACGCGTTGCGGGGCCACTTGCGGGCGCGGTTTCCGAAACTGGACGAGCGGGCCATGGGCTACATCGTCCGGATGCAACTGCCGCTCGTGCAGATTCCCGCCGCGGGCGCGATCTGGGCGTATCCGGCGGCCGCCGACTTCGCGGTCGCCGAGTCCTGGCTCGACGAGAAGCTCGACGGCGATGACCGGCCGCACACCCTGGCGTTGCGCTACCTGGCGGCGTTCGGTCCGGCGACGCTCCGCGATTTTCAGACGTGGTCCGCGGTCGCCGCGGCGCCGGGCCATCGTCGAGGAGCTGCGGCCGAAGCTCCGAACGTTCCGGGACGAGCGCGGTCGAGAGCTGCTCGACCTTCCCAAGGCGCCCCGTCCTGACGAAGACGAGGAGGCGCCGGTCCGATTTCTGCCGGAGTTCGACAGCCTGTTGCTCGCCTTCGCCGACCGGACGCGGGTCATCGCGGACGAGCACCGGCCGCTGATCTACACGAAGAACCTGCTCGTGCCCGCCACGTTTCTCGTCGACGGCTTCGCCGCCGGAACCTGGAAGATCGATCGGAAGAAGAAGCTGGCGCGGCTGGCCGTCAAACCCTTCGGCACGCTGATCGAAGCGCGCGCGGACGGCGCTCGCCCAGGAGGGAGAGGCGCTCGTGCGCTTCGTCGAGGAGGACGCTCCGGCGGTTGTCCGTCGAGTTCGTCAAGTAGGAGAAACATTGCCTCAGAGGCCCGTGCTCCGACCTTTTCCTGGTCATCGCGCTCGCCGTCGCGAGCGGTGTCGCGCCGTCGATCCGCGCAGCAGCATCTTCGATTCCCGCCGCGGCTCGATGAGTACCTGAAGAGCCACGCCCGGCTGACCGACGCCGAGCGGGCGTCGCTCGCCGGCGGCGCACCGGTGACGAAGCTGCTCGACGCCGATCCGGCGACCGAGGTGGCGGTGTTCGGCGCCATCTGGGTAGCGGCGCCGTCCGCGCTGTACATCAGCGCCGTGAAGGACATCGAAAACTTCGAGCGCGGCGGCAGCTTCAAGGTCACGAAGAAGATCAGCGAGCCGGCGCGCATCCAGGACTTCGCCGAGCTGGATCTTCCGGACGACGATCTCGAGGACCTGAGAACGTGCAAACCAGGCGACTGTGAAATCAAGGTCGGTCAGGCCGCTCTCGATCGCCTTCGGAAAGAAGTGAACTTCGCCAGTCCATCCGCCCGGACCGACGTCGAGCGCCTCATGCGGCAGCTCGCCCTCGAGTACGTCAACGCGTACCGGGAAGGAGGCAACGCGCGGCTCGCCGTCTATCGCGACGCGGCCCGGCCGACCTTCGTCGCGGCGGAGTTCGAATCGCTGGTGAACCGGATGCCCGAGCTGACGACCTACCTGCCGGACCTCCGGCGGTACCTGCTCGAGTATCCGAACCACTCGCTGCCGGCGTCGACATCGTTCTTGTACTGGCAGGAGGCGGCGTTCGGCCTCAAACCGACGATCCGCATCAATCACGTGGTGATCGCCGAGGGGACCGAAGGAATCGCGCTCGCATCGAAGCAGCTCTATGCCAGCCACTATTTCTGGACGGCGCTGGAGCTGCGCGTGCTCGTCCCTGACGCCTCGCGCGGCCAGGGATTCTGGTTCGTCACCGTCAACCGCAGCCGCTCGGACGGTCTCGGCGGCTTCGTGGGCCGCATGATCCGCGGCAAGGTCCGCGGCGAGGCGACGAGCGGGATGCAAGCCGTGCTCAAGGTCACGAAAACGAACGTCGAACAGCAAGCGCGGAACAGCAAATGAAGGAGGTCACGATGTCCATCGCCAAAGTCTCCGAGATCAGCGCGACGTCGACGAAAAGCTTCGAGGATGCGATTCAGCACGGTCTGAGCCGTGCCGGGAAGACGCTCCGGAACATTCGAAGCGCCTGGATCAAGGAGCAGCAGGTCCGGCTCGAGAAAGGGAAGATCACCGAGTATCAGGTCAACATGGCGGTGACGTTCGTCCTCGATGATTAGAGACACAGAGCGTCTCCAACGGTTGAGCTAACTCCAGGCTAGGACCTTGGTCCAATGGAGCGGCGCACCGCCCGTCGCGTGTGATAGCGTCCGCCCGTACGAAGCGGCGTTGGGAGCCGGCCCGTTCACGGGAGGAGGCGCCTTATGTTTGGAGTGCTCGGTTGGATTCTGTTCGGGTTGATCGTCGGGGTGATTGCCAAGCTGCTCATGCCGGGACGGGATCCGGGAGGCTTCATCGTGACGGTGCTCCTCGGGATCGCCGGCGCACTGGTGGCGGGGTTCCTCGGCCGCGCCATCGGCCTCTACGGTCCGAACGACGGCGCGGGATACATCATGTCCATCATCGGCGCCGTGCTGCTGCTGTTCGCCTACCGGAAAGTTTGCGGTGCGGACGCCCTGAATCGGCGACGGCGTCAGTCGAAGGAAGGAGGGAACTCATGGCAGAACTCCGAGAAAAGTACAACCACGCGATTCAGACCGCGAAGGGCCTGCACATGGAAGGCTCCGCGGATGAACGCGACGGGAAGCTCTACTTCAAGGGCACCGTCAAGACGCAGGATGAGGCGAACAAGATCTGGGACGCCATCAAGACCGTCCCTGAATGGCGAGCGGAGGTGATCGCGGAGATCAAGGCGACTGCGGCGGCGCGCCGCGGCCGCGCGGACCGTGCACCGTCAAGGCCGGCGATACGCTCAGCAAGATCGCGAAGGAGCACCTCGGGGACGCGAACAAGTACACCGCGATCTTCAACGCGAACCGTGATCAGCTCTCCGATCCGGACAAGATTCAACCCGGGCAGGTTCTGAAGCTGCCGTAGGGGACTCGATCTTCCAGCGTAGGAAGGCGATCGCACCTCGCGTAGCCATTCGGGCGGAAAATCGACGTAGGAGCGATCGAGCTGCCGGACCGATTCGCAGCCGAGCAGCTTGAGCGTGCGGACGAGATCGGTGCGCAGGATCTCGATGGCGCGCGCGACGCCTGGCTCCGCCGCCGGCGCCGAGGCCGTACGCGTAGGCGCGGCCGATCAGCACGGCGCGCGCGCCGATCGCGAGCGCCTTCGCGATGTCGCTGCCGCGGCGGATGCCGCCGTCCATCAGGACTTCGACCCGTCCGCCGACGGCCGACGACACTTCCGGCAGCGCGCGGATCGTCGCCGAGACGCCGTCGAGCTGACGGCCGCCATGATTCGACACGACGACCGCGTCCGCGCCCTCGTCGATGGCGCGGCGCGCGTCGTCGCCGGTGTGCACGCCCTTGACGACGAGCGGTCCCTTCCACGCGTCGCGGATCCATCGCAGATCCTGCCAGGCCACCATCGACTGTTCGAGCGCGGTGCCGACGTCCGCGTACGGCATCGGGCCGATGCCGGGCAGCATGACGTTCGGAAAACTCATGAGACCGCCGTCGCGCAGGAACGCGGCGAGCCACCGCGGCCGCGCGAGGAACTGCCACACGTAGGGGAGCATCGGCCAGAAGCGGCGCGTCAGAATCTCCTTCGTGCCGTTCCGCACGTCCCGCTCGCGCATGCCCGCCACGGGCGTGTCGATCGTCATGACCAGCGCGGCGAAGCCGGCGCGGCGCGCGCGCTCGATGGCCGCCGAGCGCGACGTCGCGTCCGCCGCACGAGGTACAGCTGATACCACGCCGGCCCTTTCGTGGCGGCCTTGACCGTCTTCCATCGGCGTGCCCGACAGCGTGGACAGCGCGTAGATCGTGCCGGCGGCTGCCGGCCGCCTGCGCGGCGACCGCCTCGCCGACGCGGGTAGAACATCCGGCAGCTTCCGACGGGCCCGAGCAGGAACGGGCAGCTCGATCGGCATGCCGAGGACGGTCGTCCGCAGATCGCAGACCGCGGTCGCCACCGCGCAGCGGGGCCTGAACGTCACGTCTTCGAACGCGCGGCAGTTCTCCCGCAGCGTCACCTCATCCTCCGCGCCGCCGTCGATGTAGTCGAACGCGACGCGGGGGAGCCGGCGCTCGGCAAGCCGCCGCAGGTCGCCGATGTTGAGGACGCGCGAGGACGTGATCGCAGGCGCCATGGGTCCTTTCTACAACCTCGAGACGATTGTCGCGACAACGAACCCGCCGAAGAAGAGCGCGCACAGCGCGACCATGACCTCGCGCCATAGGGGCGGCTTCAATTCGCGCGGCAGGACGCGCCGGTTCACGACGAGGGTGTGGACGCTGAGGAAGACGAAATTCAACCCCGCGACGTTGGCGCCGATGATGACGAGCGTCAGCGGCTGCGCGAGGTTGAGCGCGATGCATCCCCAGACGACGAACACCGCGAGGATCGTGTAGTACATCCGCCGCACGTCCACACCCGACCGCTGTCGCAGCCGCGCGCTGCCGCACCACAGCATGTCGGTCAGGGTTCGGACGAGTCCATCCGACTGGCCGAGCTGCGTCTTGAACAGCACCCAGAAGCCGGTCATGAGCGTCAGATACCAGAAGATGCGGCCGTGCCGCTCGGCGATCGCGCTCGCCTGCAGGTCGGCGACCGCCCACCCGCCCATCGTCGTGCCGGCGGGCACGAACTCGAGGCTCATGACCGTGACGAGCATCATCCCCACGATCGACCCGACAGCGAAAACCGCCCACTGGTCGACGTTCAGAAAGCGAAACCAATCGCTCCACCGCTTGAGCGAGCGTTCAGTGACGATGAAGACGTTCCCCTGCGGCGACAGCGTGACCGGCGTGCCGGTCGCCGACGGGATGTATCCGACCGTCGCGCCCATGGCGAAGCCCTTGTCGCGCATCCAGTTCGTCATGTACGCGTTCGCCACGCCGCCGAGACCCGAGTAGGCGGCGAACGCGCCGAGCAGCAGCCAGTCGCCGCCGGCCGGCAGAGCGCCGAAGCGACACGAACCCTCCGAGAATCCTGCGCCACGATTCGGTCGACGCCATCGTGAGAGTCGACGAACAGCAGATATCCGAAGACCACCGACATCAAGACCCACATTGCGTATTCGAGGTTGCGCTCGATCCTCCGGCCGACCACGAGAATGAGGACACAGAGGCCGAACGTCAGATACCCCAGGAGCTTGACGACGCCGGCGTCGTCCGCGGTGGGAATGCGTCCGAGGACGAGCGCGGCGATCGCCGTCGCGCTCGCGAGCGCCCATCCCGGCCAGCCCACCTGGAGAAACGTGAGCAGCCCGTAGAGCGATGACCAGAAGCGCGGGCCGGGCCACGTGCGCATGAAGCCCGACCATGATCGGCTCGCCGGTGTACATCGTGTAGCGGGCCATCTCGATGTTGATGAAGACCTGCAGCAGGACAGAGACCGTCGTCACCCACAGCAGCGCCGGACCGTAACGCGCTACCACAGAAGGTCCGAGGAGCCACTCGCCGCTGCCGATCGCGATGCCGAGGCCGATGATGCCCGGCCCGATCGTGCGCAGGACGTTACGGAACGTGAAAGTCGGCGGGGCCGGCAGCTCTGCGACACCCCATGGCGGCAGCAGGCCGTGCGCGGACGCCGGACCCGCGATTGGTGCGGCGGGGATGTGCATGGCCGGCACATTCTACTCCGGGGCTCTGCTGGCGCGCTTTGCCTCCATTACTTGTACAGTTGCCCCATTCAGATCACCTTTACCGGCGCATGCTCGGTCCTCGACGCGGCCCTCCGCGGCCCCGCGCGGCGGGATATCGCTGATGACCTGTCGAAATCGACAGATTTCCGGCACGCGCTGACCCGCCTGCGCGACGGCCTTCGTGCGCATGTCCTCAAGACCCGCACGGGCCGGATCGAGCTGGCGGCGATCGTCGGAAAGTACGACGCGCGGGCACGTCAGGACGGATTCCACGTTCTTCACGACTGGGATGGCAAGGCGGACAAGGTCAACGAAGACATCATCCCGGTCGACGTCCTGCGTTACCTGATCGAGCAGCGAGGCGGCAGAGCCGCCAAATCATCGGCCCTCGCGATCCTGCTCGACTACTACTTCCTGCACCTCCTGGCGCTCCTGTCGCTCAGAGTCTGGGATGAAGGGGACGCGGACTCGAATCTCGAGCGGCTGAACGGCCTGCTCGCGGAGCTTCAAGGTCCGAACGGCAGCGGCCACCAGTTCGTCGACGACGCGGAGACGCTCATCCTGATCGCGACCTCACACTTCGAAGTCGACACCAGTGGTTTCGGCAGGCTCCTGGACCAGGTCAGGACGTTGAACCGATCCCATCGAAGGAACATCGCGCTCGGTCATGCATCGAGCCTCGGCTGCCACCTGCGGTTCGGCTTCGAGGCGACGTATGGAAGGGATACCGTCGCGGCGCGAAGCGACAACACCGTGGACTACCCATGGCTGTGTTTTTCGCTGGCGACCCTGATGGACGAGTACGCACGCATGGAGGACGACGGCGCCAGAAATTCGACGCGGGAGGCCGTCGTCGAAGCCTTGCTCAACGGTCTGTCGGCTGATGCCGGGGCGTTCGTCGCGGATCCACCCGCGGTTCTCGCGGAGAGCGGCGGCGAGCGGGCCGAGTTCGGCGCGCTGCTTTCAGCGATACAAGCAGCGGTTGCTGGAGGAGTTCGGGCCATATCGGCCGTCGGCCGCCGGCGTATTCACCGATCGCGTTCTTCTTCAACTTCTCGCACAACGTCCTGAAGGGCATCGTCGTCGATGCGCTCTTGTGGGGAGAGCCGCGGGCGCTGACGTTGAACGATCTGCTCACGGGAATGCGGCGGGGAAGACCGGAGGAAGAGTCGAAGGAGACTCTGGCGAGGACGCTGATGGCCTACGCGCGATCGAACCCGGACCGGATCCGCGGCCGCCTGATGCCCGTCATCGTGTACGACCCCGAGTCCGGGCACCGGGCGTTCGCGCTGGCGATGCGCAAGATGAGAGGGTAGCCCTACCGCACGACGCGAAGATTCGCCGGCATCGTCAGCGACGGGCCCACGGTCCAGCCGATATCCTCGAAAATCGCCCGCGTGATCGGGCCCGGGTCGTGGATCGCCTCCCTGGAAGCGATCTGCGGCGTCATCAGCGAGTTCGGATTTCCGGCAGGGTACGTGGCCTCATCGAGGTGGGAGTAGCTCGAGCCACCCCGCCAGGTCGTAGGAGCGTAGAGGCGAGCCGGATTGCCGCCGTTGGCCAGTCGCGTGCGTGGACCATCGAAATAGACGTTGTTGCTCGTCAACTGAGAGCCGAGCTCGGACGATGGGCTCGCGAACGTGAACAGTGCCTGCCCGGCGCCGTTCTCCGTGAAGCGGTCGTAGATGATCGGAAAACCGCCGGAACCGACGCTGCCGGACCCCCCGCTCATGGTCGCCAAGCCGATGAACCCCAGGCCGTGGCCGAGCTCGTGAATGACGACGCTCACGAAGTCATAGGTGCCCGACGGCGCGTTCCCGTCGGTCCCGTAGTACCACGAGAAGGTAGCTGCTGAACTGGGCGTCGATGTCGCTGCGTCCCGGGCAGCGGATCGACTCCAGTGATCTTGTTCGCCAGCGCAACCGGGTACCACGTGTTGGGCGTCAGGCCGGAGCGGTCGCGAACGAGCCACGGGCCGGCGGAACCGAGAACACCCGAGCCGAGCGGCGCAAACTCGGCATCGACCTCGAATCGTGACCGGCGATGTGAGCTGACCCGCCCAGATGTTCACCGCGTGCTGGAACGCTGCCTGCGCCTGAGGCGTGAAACCCGTGTAGTTCACGTTGATGGTCACGAGGTTCTCTCCGTGCGCAGGCCGGGCTTGCGCCCTGGCGGGCACGAATGACTGCACCACGCGCGGATCGGCGCGCACCTCGATTCGCGCGCCGGCGCATGCTTTCCGCCGGCTGGTCAATCTGCGCGTCCGTGACCGTCCGCCCGGTCGGAACGAGCGCTGCCAGCGCCAGACACAACACGACCGCGAACCGTGTTCCTGCTTTATCATAATCAAACCAGACTCAACAGGATTGTAATCTTCCCGCCGTGCGCACTCGTTTCCACCATCACTTGCGGGGACCGGGCCTGGGCGTGCGAGAAGCGTTCCATGCCGATCACGAAGGCCGCCGATTTCACGGATCTTCGATTCTGCGCTGACAGACTCACCGGGTGGTGACCTTGTCGATCCCAAGATAATCATGTGATCGGTAGAGCTCCGAATATGCCGTAAACCACGTTTGATTCGACTATCTTCGCCTCGACGAGACCTCTTCACATAGATGTTCTAGTGGAGTATGCTCGTCCCGTCATGCGCAAACGATCCGGCGCGGGCCAGGGCGACATGCTCCAGGGCACGCTCGACCTCCTCATCCTGCAGTCGCTCGTGCTCGGGCCGGCGCACGGGCACACGATCGCGCACGCGATCGAGCGAGGCTCTGACGACGTGCTGCAGGTCGAGCACGGGTCGTTGTATCCGGCGCTTCATCGCCTCGAGGATCGCGCGCTCGTCGCGTCCTTCTGGGGCACATCGGAGAACAACCGCAAGGCGAAGTACTACCGGTTGACCGCGGCCGGCCGGAAGGCGCTCGTCGTCGAGACCACTCGATGGGAGCAGCTCGTCAGGGCGATCGGCCGCGTCCTGAAATCCGCGACCGGCGCCCCCCGGGAGTAGCGGGTGGGCTGGACGCGCTTCTTCCGCCGGTCGCGTCGAGACGATGACGTTCGCCGCGAGCTGCACTCGTACATTCAGATTGAGACCGACGACAACATCGCGCGCGGCATGGCGCCAGACGCGGCGCGCGCGGCGGCGATCCGGAAACTCGGCAACCCCGAGCGCGTGCGCGAGGACGTGTATCTCATGAACACTTTCGCTCCGCTCGACATGCTGTGGCAGGACCTGCGCTACGCGGCGCGGGTGCTCAGGCGGGACAAGACCTTCGCGCTCGCGGCGATCGCGTCGCTGGCGCTCGGGATCGGCGCGAACACGGCGATCTTCCAGCTGCTCGACGCGATCCGGCTGCGGACGCTGCCCGTCGATCGACCGCACGAGCTCACCGAGGTTCGCATTCCGTCCGGCAGCGATCGCACCGGCAGCTTCAACGGCCGCCGGCCCATCCTGACCTACGCGATCTGGGAGCAGATCGAGAAGCGACAGCAGGTGTTGTCCGGAGTCTTTGCCTGGAGCAGCGTCCGTTTCAACACGCAGCCCGGCGGTGAAGCGAGATACGTCGAAGGCCTCTGGGTCAGCGGCGACTTCTTCCAGGTGCTCGGCGTTCGTCCGGTCGTCGGCCGCGTCTTTTCCGCATCCGACGACCGCCGCGGCTGCGCGAGATCCCGGCGCCGTCATCAGCCACGCCTACTGGCAGAGCGCGTTCGGCGGGCGCGGCGACGTGCTCAGCAGGACCGTACGTGTCAACGGACGGGAGTTTCCGGTCATCGGTGTTACGCCGCCCGGATTCTACGGAATCGACGTCGGCCGGATGTACGACATCGCGATTCCCCTCTGTGCCGACGGACTCCTCCTCGGTCAGAACACCCGGCTCGACCGGCGGAACAGGTGGTGGCTGTCGGTGATCGGCCGACTGAAGTCGGGAGTCACGCTGGAGTCGGCGCGCGCGCAGCTCGACGCCGTCTCGTCGGATCTTCGAGACGACCCTTCCGCCGATGTATCAGGCCGACGAGCGAAAGAACTATCTCGCCTTCCGCCTCACGGCGCTGCCCGCGGCGTCCGGAGTGTCGAGCATGCGCGGCGATTTCGGCGATCCCCTCGTGCTTCTGCTCGTCATCTCGGCGCTGGTCCTGGTGATTGCGTGCGCGAACCTCGCGAACCTGCTGCTCGCGCGGGCGACGGTGCGCGAGCGGGAGCTCGCGGTTCGACTGGCGATCGGTGCCGGCCGCCGCCGACTGCTGGGGCAGCTCCTCGTCGAGAGCGCGCTCGTGGCGTTCCTGGGCGCCGCGCTTGGCGTGCTCGTCGCGCACGTCCTGACGAGGGTGCTGGTCGCGGCGATCTCCTCGAGCTACGTGTCGGTGTTCGTCGATCTCACCTGGAACTGGCGGATGATCGCGTTCACCGCTGGCGTGGCCGCGATCGCCTGTCTGCTGTTCGGAGTCGTTCCAGCCCTTCGTGCGACTGCGCTTGCGCCCACGGCCGCGCTGCGGTCGGGCGGCCGGGGATCGACCGCGAGCCGCCAGCGCGTCGGGCTGCGACGCGCGCTGGTCGTCACCCAGGTGGCGCTGTCGCTCGTGTTGCTGATGGGCGCGCTGCTCTTCGTCCGCACCCTGTACAACCTGACCACACTCGACGTCGGCTTTCACGGAAAAGATGTCGTCTCCGTGCAGCTGATGCATCCAACGTTAGTGGATACTGGCGAACAGCCGTCGGCGGTTCGCCGCCTCATCCTCGAGCGCCTCGCCGCGCTCCCCGATCTGCGTGCGGCGGCCGAGGTCGCGTACCCGCCGCTCGGCAGCGGCGGCTGGAACGAGAACGTCTGGGTGGCCGGATCCGACGCGAAGGTGCTCTCGAACTTCAATCAAGTCGGCTCAGGCTACTTCAGCGCACTCGGTATCGCGTTCGTATCCGGCCGGGGCTTCGAAGAGCGGGACACACTGAGCTCGACGCGCGTCGCCGTGGTGAACGACACCTTCGTCAAGCGCTTCGTTCAGGATGGAAACGCGATCGGCCGGACCGTTCGCGTCGAAAGCGCGCTAGGCCAGCCGGAACGCAAGTACGAAATCGTCGGGGTCGTGAAAGACACCCGCTACGCGGACCTCCGCGACGAGATCGATCCGCTGGTCTATCTTCCTACCTCGCAGGACGACGAGCCCGGGCGTGCCATGACGTTCATCCTCACGCCGCGGACCTCGGTCGACCGGATCGTCCCCGCCGTGACGCGGGCGATTCACGACGTCAACCCCGCGATCAACCTGGAGTTCACGGTCCTCGAGCGCGCGATCCAGGTATCGCTCCTGCGCGAGCGGCTGATGGCGATGCTCTCCGCGGCGTTCGGGCTGCTGGCGGGGCTCATCGCGGCGATCGGGTTGTACGGCTTGATGTCGTACACGGTCGCCCGTCGCTCGAACGAGATCGGCATCCGGCTGGCGCTCGGCGCCGCGCGCGGCCGCGTGCTTCGAATGGTGCTCGCCGACGCCGGCCTTCACGTCGCGGTCGGGCTGACGATCGGCGTCGCGCTGGCCGTCGCCGCCGGCAGATGGGTTCGTTCCCTGCTGTACGGTCTCGAACCGAGCGATCCCGCGACGCTCGCCGGCGCAACCGGTCTCCTCGCGATCATCGGTCTCCTCGCGACGCTCGCGCCGGCGCTCCGCGCCGCACGTGTCGATCCGGTCAGGGCGCTGCGGGAGGAGTGAGTCAGAATTCAGAATCTAGAATCTAGAATCGAAGTCGTCCTAATTGAAATGTCAGTTGTTTTGCGGCAGACTAGCGCCCCTGGCCGGCCATGGCTCGACTGCCATTCGGTACCGCCGCTGCCATCCGACGCCGCTCGAGCGACGAACGCTGAGCTTGCCCTCTTCATCCTGCTCATCGCATAGCACCTGCTCATCGCTGCAAAGCGCTGCCTCACGTCCGCTACGGCCTGACGGAGGTCTCGGGCCGGATTGGCGCGCTCGCCGCCACCGAGTGGCGCGAGCGAAACCCGCTCGTACGCGTGAAGGAGAGACGATGACCTTCCTCTCGATGCGTTGGAGGTTTGCTGGTCGCAGACGCCCGACCTGAAGGTCGGCCTACGCTGTTCGCGCTCGCGTGGCTGCTGGCGGTCCCGTCTGGGGACAGGAATTCCGGGCCACGATTACCGGTCAGGTCACCGACCCGGCGGGTCTTCCGATGCCGGGCGTCACGATTGCCGCGCTGAACGTGCAGACCAACGAAGTGGCGTCGACGGTCAGCAGCGCCGAGGGCGTGTACTCGCTGCCCTTCCTGAAGCCCGGCCTCTACACGGTCACCGCCGAGCTCCAGGGGTTCCGCAAGCACACCCAGGACCAGGTGCAACTCGAGGTCGGGCGGACGGTCACGATCAACATCGCGCTTCAGATCGGGCTGCTCACCGAGACGGTGACGGTCAGCGGGGAGTCACCGCTGGAGTCGGCCAAGGCCGACCGCGGCATGGTCATCGACAACCTGCGCGTGACGGAGCTGCCGCTCAACGCGCGCAATCCGTTCATGCTCTCGTACCTGTCGCCCGGCATCACGTACAACGGTCCGGCCATCTACCAGCGGCCGTTCGACAACGGCGCGATCGCCGACTGGTCGATCAACGGCGGACAGAACCGCAACAACGAGTTCCTGCTCGACGGCGCCCCCAACAACTCGATCCAGGGGGGCAACAACATCGCGTACGTTCCGCCGGTCGACGCGGTGCAGGAGTTCAAGATCGTCACCAACAGCTACGACGCGCAGTACGGACGGACCGCCGGAGGCGTCATCAACGTGTCGCTCAAGTCCGGCACGAACGACCTCCACGGCACCGTCTACGAGTTCGCGCGCCGGAAGGCGTTCGACTCGAACGAGTATTTCTTCAAGCTGAACAACCGCGAGAAGCCGGACCACAAGCTGGATCAGTACGGCTTCCAGATCGACGGCCCGGTGACGATCCCCGGTCTCTACGACGGCCGGAACAAGACGTTCTTCATGTTCAACTTCGAGGGCTACAACGAGGCGACGCCGAACCCGGCGACCTACACGGTGCCCGACGCGGCGCAGCTCCGCGGCGACTTCAGCAACCTGCGCGACGCGCAGGGCCGCCTCATCACGATTTATGACCCGTCGACGGGCCGGAACGTGAACGGCGTCTGGACGCGCGATCCGTTCCCGAACAACCAGATTCCGGCCAACCGCATCAACCCGATGGCGCAGCAGTTCCTGCAGTACTTCCTGCAGCCGAACACCGCGCCCCCGGCGGGGACCGACCCGTGGCGCAACAACTTCGTGTTCGCGCCGAACCTCGCGTTCGACGACTTCCACAACTACGCGACCAAGGTCGATCAGGTCCTGAGCGACAAGACGCGGATGTTCGTGCGCTATGCCTACAACAAGCGCACCGAGACGCGGTTTACCAACGGCATCACGACCGGCCCGGCGCAGGACGGCCAGCTGCCGCTCGAGCGGAAAAACCACACAGGGGTGGCGGACTGGGTCCGCACGGTGAGCTCGTCGCTGGTCCTCAACGTGCGGGCCGGGCTCAACCAGTACCTCGAGCTCGCGCGGTCCGATCCCGGCCTGGGCTTCAACCCGGCGGAGCTGGGCTTCCCGTCGTCGCTGGTCAGTCAGCTCCCGAACCAGGTCTTCCCGCGGCTCAACTTCAACACCACCGGGACGACGACCGAGTATCAGGGTCTCGGGCGCGCCAGCCGCAACAGCGAGACGACGACCGGCTTCAGCTTCCAGCCGAATTTTTCGTGGCTGAAAGGGAAGCACAGCGTCCGCGGCGGCCTCGACATGCGAATGACCTGGTACACGCGCGAGATCAACAACAACCTGTTCGTGATGACGTTCGACCGCCGGTTCACGCAGCGCGCGTTCGACCAGCCCAACGACGCCCTCAGCGGGAACTCGTTCGCGTCGTTCCTGCTCGGCGCGGCGGCCAGCGGCTCGATCGACAACAACTTCTATCCCGACGCTGCGCTGGAACTACTACGCGCCATGGGTTCAGGACGACTGGCAGCTGACGAACCGGCTGACGGTGAACCTCGGCTTCCGGTGGGACCTCAACTCCCCGGTCTTCGAGGAAGACAACCGGCTCAACTACAACTTCGACACGCAGGCGATCAACCCCGTGTCGTCGCGGCTGCCGGGCGGAATGCAGGTCCGGGGCGGCCTCGGGTTCGTGGATGTGAACGGCAATCCGCGCTACCCGTACAGGTACGACAGGAACAACATCCAGCCGCGTGCTGGGGCTCGCGTACATGCTGAACGACGAGACCGTCCTGCGCGGCGGCTACGGCCTGTACTATCTCAACGTCGTCGGGATCTCGGCGTCGGATGGCTTCGGCGTGACGACGCCGCTCATCACGTCGCTCGACGGCGACCGGACGTCGACCTTCCCGCTGACGAGTCCGTTCTCTCAGGGGATCGCGCCGGCGCCGGGATCGTCGCTCGGCCTCGAGACGCTCCTGGGCCGCGGGCCGAGCTTCTCGAACACCGAGTTCGTCAACCCCTACGTGCATCAGTTCTCGGTGTCGCTGCAGCGGATGCTCCCGTGGCGTACGACTATCGAGGTCGCGTACGTGGGTAGCCGCACGCAGCAGGAGCAGAACCGATGGGGCGGGTTCAACGAACCGCCGCTCGAGCTGCGGAACCAGTGCGACCCGTCGCAGGGTGGCAACCCGGCGATCTGCAACCAACTCCTCCCGAACCCGTTCTTCCAGGTGCCGGGCTTCGAGGGCACGCCGCGATTCACGAGCCCGACGCTCACGCGCTACGAGCTGAGCCGTCCGTTCCCGCAGTTCACGAGCATCACCCAGTTCGACCGGAACGACGGGACGGTCTGGTACAACTCGGCGCAGGTCTTCATGAACAAGCGCCTTTCGGACGGCCTCACGCTGGCTGGAACGTACACGCTGTCCAAGATGATCGAAGAGAACGGCGGCGGGAACCAGATCGGCGGAACGGCGACGACCAACCCGCTGATCGTCGAGATCGATCGCATCGTCCAGAAGTCGGCGTATGAGAGCGATCGACGGCATCGCATCACCCTCTCCGGCGTCTATCACCTGCCGTTCGGCCGCGGCCAGAAGTACATGAACGAGGCGAACGCGGTCGTGGACGCGATCGCCGGTGGCTGGGAAGTGGCCGGGATGTGGCTGTTCAACAGCGGCCGGCCGTGGGGCCTCCCGCAGAACGTGTTCTACGTGAAGGACGCGAAGATCGACAACGTCGACTTCGGCGACCCACGCGTGATCCGCGCCGTTCAACCCTGCGTGGGCCAGATGAACAACAGCGGCGTCGTCACGATGCTCGCGTTTTCGACGGCGGCCGGCTGCACGGAGCCGAACTTCATCATCCGGCCCAGCACGACCCTCACGCCGGCCGGCACCAACTTCCGGGACGACGAGATCCGGCGCCCGCCGTTCTACCAGTTCGACATCAACTTCGCGAAGACCATCCGCATCGCCGGCAACGTGCGGGCGCAGCTTCGCTTCGAGGTCTACAACCTGTTCAACCAGGTCGTCTACGACGAGCGCAACTACGAGAACAACCCGACGAACTCGCTCTTCGGGACGATTGACAAGACGGTCGTGCGGCAGTCCAACTTCCCGCGCTACGGGCAGCTCGGGATCAAATTGCTGTTTTGATCACGGAGCGGGCGCCGGGCATCCTCGTGATGCTCGGCGCCCTGACCCTTGGCGCGGCCGCGACGGTACCGATTGCGGGGATCGCCGGCGTACGCGAGATCGCCTGGGCCGACGTCGCGCCAGCCGTCCAGCGGCTCCTCACCGCGCGCGGGATCGATGGCGCGGCCTTTCCCGCTCGCGTCTCAGAGCTCCGCCGACGCAATCAGGCGCGGGTCCGCGAGGGAGATCTCGACCACCTCGTCTACTACGCGCTCCAGTCCTCCAGCTTTACCGGTCTCCCTCCCATCGAACCGGCGCTCAGCGCCAAGGCGTTCGTTCAGGAAGGATCGATCCCTGCCGACGCGCGAGCGCGGCTCGACACGTTCGCGGTCGCAGTCGAGAAGCGAGCGCGCGACGCCAGGCTTGGATACTTCCGCGATGTCCTGGACCGGGAACGCGCAGACGGCGCCTCGCCGCCTGAGGTGCTGGCCGCGCAGTACAGCCGCGCCATGCGTTTCCTCTATGAAAAAGAATTCGTTGCCGTCCGTCAGGCTGATCCGACGGCGGCCGTCGGCGCCCTGTATCAGGCGCGCGGGCTCAGCACCGATACGTCGGTCGACGCCGGCTACGTCGTGTACCTCGGACTGGCAACGCTGAAGCAGCTCGACCCGCAGCGCCGGATTCGCACCGTGCTCATCGTTGGTCCGGGCCTGGACCTGGCTCCGCGCACGGACCTCGTCGACGCGGGTGAGGCCCAGAGCTACCAACCGTTCGCCGTGATGGACGCTCTGCTGGCGCTCGGCCTCGCGGCCCGGCACGAGCTTCGCGTCGCCGCCGTCGATATCAACCCGCGCGTTGTCGACTGGATCGAACGCGCGCGTGACACGCCGACTCGGCTTGCGCTGGCGAGCGGCGTCGCGGAAACGGACCGCGTCCGCCTGACGAGCGATTTTCGCCAGTACTTCGACGCCGTTGGCCGGAGCGTCGCCACACAATCGTCTGCAACACAATCTTCTGTCGTGTCCGGCTTTAGCCGGACCTCGGGTGGGCGCCTGATCAAGACGATTGACGTTGATCCGCGCGCGACCGCCGTCCTCCATGCGACCCGGCTCGACGTCGTCGTGGAGCGAATCGATCGTCAGTTCGACCTGATCATCGTGACGAACGTCTTTCCGTATCTGTCGGACACCGATCTGCTCCTCGCGCTGACGAACCTGAACCGGATGCTGGCGCGCGGGGGCACCCTGTTGCACAATGAACCGCGGCCGATGCTGGCCGAAGCGACGTCGGCCCTGAGCCTCGCGCTGATTCACTCACGGTCCGCGGTGATTGCCACGGTTGAGGGAGCCGACTCGCCGCTCTACGACGCAATATGGATGCACCGCGCACCCGATTGATCATCGCAACGGCGCTCGCTGTCCTGGCGTCCGCCGCCGGCCGCGCGCAGACTGCCGGCGCGCAATGGCCGCAGTTCCGCGGCCCGGACGGCATGGGGAACTCCACGAGCCGGCCGCCGCTGGCGTGGAGCGAACAGCAGAACGTCGCGTGGAAGACGCCGATCCACGGCCGCGCGTGGTCTTCACCGGTCGTGCTCGGCAATCAAATCTGGTTGACGACGGCCACGCCAGATGGGCGCGAGCTGTTTGCCATCGCGATTGATCGCAAGAGCGGAAAGATTCTGCACGACTTGAAGCTTTTTCAGGTCGCGCAGCCGCAGTACGCCCACCCGTTCAACACGTACGCGTCGCCCACACCGGTGATCGAGCAGGGCCGTGTCTACGTGACGTTTGGGTCGCCAGGCACGGCGGCCATCGATACGCGCACGGGCAAAGTCGTGTGGGAGCGGCGCGACCTGGAGTGCAACCACTTTCGGGGCGCCGGTTCCTCCCCGATTCTGTTCGGCGAGCTGCTCATCATGCACTTCGACGGCAGCGATCGACAGTTCGTCGTCGCCCTCGACAAGCGCACGGGCAGGACCGTCTGGCGGACGGAGCGCTCGATCGACTTCCAGGACCTGACGCCGGACGGCAAGCCGCAGGCCGACGGAGATTTCCGCAAAGCGTTCTCGACGCCGCACATCGTCATGGTCGGGAACGAGCCGGTGCTCGTGAGCATCGGGTCGAAGGCGACCTACGGGTACGATCCTCGAACGGGGAAAGAGCTGTGGAGGATCGAAGAACGCAGCAGCCACTCCGGCAGCACCCGGCCGGTGACCGGACACGGTCTCGTGTTCTACCCGACCGGGTTCGCGACGGGGCAGCTCCTCGCGGTCAGGCCTGACGGCAGGGGAGACGTGACCGGAACGCACGTCGCCTGGCGGGTGACTCGCGGCGTGCCGAACAAGCCCTCGATCGTGCTCGCCGACGACTTGCTCATCATGATCAACGACGGCGGGATCCTGAGCTGCCTGGACGCCAAGAGCGGGGCGGAGGTGTGGAAGGCGCGGCTGGAAGGCAGCTTTTCGGCTTCACCGGTCCTGGCCGGTGGCCGCATCTACTTCTTCAGCGAAGAAGGCAAAACCACCGTGATCGAGGCCGGGCGAGCGTTCAAGGTCCTGGCCGAGAATCATCTGGGGGATGGGTTCATGGCCTCCCCGGCCATAGATGGCGGCGCACTCATCCTGCGCACCCGAACACACCTGTACCGTATCGAATCGCGGGCCTCGCCGGTGTTCCCTTAAGACGACAGAACGTCTCGGCCCGAGGACGAAACGGCGCGTACTGCCCTCCATTCCGCTTGAGCTCGGTTGGCGCGAGTTTGGCAACGCAGGGCTTGGGCGCCTATCGAGATGGAGCGGTAATGCGGCATTCCGTACGTCAACCCCTTCTTACCGTTGTCGGCCTCCTGCTTGCGATGGCGAGTGCGTCGCCTCTGGAGGCGCAATACTTCGGCCGGAACAAAGTTCAATACAAGAACTTCAACTTCGAAGTGCTCAAGACGCAGCACTTCGACATCCATTTCTATGCCGAGGAGAAAGAGGCGGCCGCCGACCTCGGCCGCATGGCGGAGCGCTGGTATACACGGCTCTCGACGCTCTTCGACCACGACCTGTCCACGCGCCAGCCGATCATCGTCTACGCCTCCAGCCCCGACTTCCAGCAGACCAATGTGGTCTCGGGAGAGATCGGCGAGGGCACTGGCGGCGTGACCGAAGGCTACAAGCGGCGGATCGTCATGCCGCTCGCCGCCACGCTCGCTGAGACCGATCACGTCCTCGGACACGAGCTCGTGCATGCCTTTCAGTACGACATCGCCCGGAGCGATCCACAGCAGTCCACCGGCCAGTCGATCGAGCGGATGCCGCTGTGGTTCATCGAAGGGCTGGCAGAGTACCTCTCGCTCGGGCATATCGATCCGCACACCGCGATGTGGATGCGCGATGCGGCCCGAGGCGACGACAAGCTGCCCACGCTCGGTCAGCTCGGCGATCCCCGCTATTTCCCGTACCGGTGGGGCCAGGCGTTCTGGGCGTACGCCGCGGGCCGATGGGGCGACGGCATCATCCGATCGGTCTTCGACGAAGCGCTGGAGGCGGGCAGTCCGGCGTTCGGGTTCGAGAAAACCACGGGCGTTGCGGAAAAAGAGCTCACGAGCCAGTGGCACCAGGCGATTCGTGAGCAGTACGCGCCGGTTCTCGCCTCCTCCCAGCGCGCGAGCAAGGCGGCGCATGGGCTGACGATCGAGGACAAGGCGCGCGGCGCCCTCGCGGTTTCACCTGCGTTGAGCCCGGACGGGAGGCAGATCGCGTTCCTGTCGGGCCGGGACCTCCTATCCATCGATCTCTTCCTCGCCGATGCTCAGTCCGGGCGGATCATCCGCAAGCTCGTGAGCACCGCGACCGATCCGCACTTCAGCAGCATCCAGTTCATCTCGTCGGCTGGAACGTGGCACCCGAAGGGCCGGCAGTTCGCGCTCGGCGCCATCCGTGGAGGCGATCCGGTGCTGGCCATCATCGATGTCGATCGCGGCGACCGGGTGCGCGACATTCCGTTCCCGCAACTCGGAGAGATCCTGAACCCGTCGTGGTCGCCGGACGGCCGGTCCATCGCGTTCTCGGCGACGAGCGGCGGGCGATCCGACCTGTACATCTACGACCTCGAGCCGGGGCGGCTGCGTCAGATCACGAAGGACGCCTTCGCAGACCTGCAGCCGGCCTGGTCGCCCGAAGGGGACCGTCTGGCGTTCGTGACGGACCGCTACTCGACGGATCTCAAGAATCTGGCGTCGGGCCGGCTCGGTCTCGCGCAGGTCGACGTGGCCTCGGGCCGCATCGACGCGGTGCCCACCTTCGAACGCGGAAAGTCCATCAACCCGCAATGGGCGCCGGACGGGCGGAACCTCTACTTCCTGTCTGACGCGACGGGCATCACGAACGTCTACGCGATGAACGTCGGCGATCGGCAGATCCGCCGGCTGACGAACCTCGACGCCGGCGCGACCGGCATCACGGCTCTCAGCCCCGCGCTGTCGACGTCGCTCGATTCGAACCGTCTCGTCTTCAGCGGATACGAGGAAGGCCGAATCGGCGTCTATCTGCTCGACGGCCGCGACGCGCTCACCGGCACGCCAATCCAGTCATCGACGGTGACCGGCGAATCCTATGTCGTCGCCGCGGCGCTTCCTCCCCTGACGCGCGAGGCGGGACAGGTTGCGACGTACCTGAACGATCCGCTCGCCGGCCTTCCCGAGCTGCCGGGCGAAGTCGCGCCGTACGACTCGAAGCTGTCGATCGACGCCGTGGGACAGCCGTACATCGCGGCCGGTGTCAGCCGCTTC
The DNA here is from genome assembly GCA_963847125.1 of uncultured Acidobacteriota bacterium. Taxonomy (GTDB): domain Bacteria; phylum Acidobacteriota; class Vicinamibacteria; order Vicinamibacterales; family 2-12-FULL-66-21; genus DATAEE01. The sequence goes on along the minus strand of CAWJYM010000009.1, from coordinate 1,761,437 downwards.
GGCGGCATGTATGGCGGCGGCGTGTCGTTCACGATGAGCGACACGCTCGGGAACCACAATCTCTACGCGGCCGTCGACGTCAATAGTTATGGCGGCGCCTTCAGCGACCTCTACAAGAACACCGGCGTATACGCCGCCTATACGAACCTGACGCGCCGCTGGAACTGGGGGGTGGCCGGAGGCCAGCTGCCCTACGTGGTCGGCGGTTTTGCGTCGGGCATTGGCACCATCAACGGTCAGCAGGCGTTCCTCGAGCAGCAGATCATCTACCGCCAGACCCATCGCGGCGTGAACGGATCGGTCGCCTACCCGTTCGGCAGAACGCGCCGCGTCGAATTCGGCACCGGGTTCCAGAACGTGACGTTCGAACAGGAAGTGCGAACGATCGGCTATTCGCTCCGGACCGGCGAGCAGATAGGCGATGATTCCGAAACGACGTCCCTCGCCGATCCGCTGCATCTCGGAAGCGTGAGCGCCGCGTTCGTCACCGACAGCTCGATCTTCGGCGCGACGAGCCCCGTGGCCGGCTCGCGCTCGCGGTTCGAGGTGGCGCCGACCGTCGGCACGTTGTCGTACACGACGGCGCTGGCCGACTACCGCCGTTATGTCATGCCGGCGCAGTTCTACACCATCGCCGGGCGCCTCATGCACTACGGCCGCTACGGCGGCGACAGCGAGAATGGGCTGCTGCTGCCGCTTTTCATCGGCTATCCCGAATTGATCCGTGGATACAACTACGGATCGTTCGAGGCCAGCGAATGCACGATCGGCCCGGCGGGCGCGTGCGACGTCTACGACCGGCTGCTCGGCTCCCGAATGCTCATTGCCAATCTCGAGTTCCGCTTTCCGCTGCTCCGGCCGTTCGGCGGCGTCGGCGGGTCGATGTATGGACCCGTTCCAGTTGAGGTCGCACTGTTCGCCGATGCGGGCGTCGCCTGGACGCAGGCCGACCGGCCCTCGTTCTTCGGCGGGGGCCGCGAGCCCGTATCCAGCGCCGGCGTAACGTTCCGCGCGAATCTGTTCGGGTTCGCCGTGGCCCAGGTGGATCTCGCGTACCCGTTCCAGCGCCCGGGCCGCGGGTGGGTCTGGGGAATCAGCCTGACGCCGGGATTCTAGAACCGCACAGCCGGCGAACTGAGCCTAAGGTCCAATAGCAGCCTCCAACCGCGGCTGGTACCGTTCCAGCCGTACTTGGAGGCTGCGTTATGAACATCCTCGACACCATCCTCAACGCGCAGAACGGTGGAACCGTTCGGCAGATCGGTCAGATGGTCGGCCTCGAGAAAGACCAGACGACGACAGCGCTCGCGGCGCTCCTGCCGGCCCTCGCCGCCGGGTTCCAGAGGAATATCCAGGGAGCGGACGGCGGCGGCGCGCTCACGGCCGCGCTCGCGACAGGGCAACCATGGACGGTACCTCGAGACCCCATCGATGCTCGGCGAGGCGTCGAGCGTCGCCGACGGCAACGGGATCCTCTCGCACGTGTTCGGCAGCAAGGACGTGAGCCGCCAGGTGGCGGCGCGCGCCTCGACGCAGACCGGGATCGATCCTGCGATCCTCAAGAAGATGCTGCCGCTCGCCGCGGCGCTGATGATGGGCACGATGTCGCGGCAGACACAGCGCGTCGGCGCGGGGTCGGCTGCGTCGGCCACCGGCACTCAGGATTTCCTGTCGATGCTGACGCCGATCATGGATGCCAACCGAGACGGGTCCATGCTGGACGACGTCACCGGCATGCTCGGGCGGTTCTTCCGCGCCTAGGGTGAATAGGTCACGCGCCAGATGATGTTCGACCCGTCGTCGCTGACGAGAAGCGCACCGTCGGCGGCGACGGCCACTCCGACCGGCCGGCCCCAGACGTGCCCGTCGTCTGTGACGAAGCCGGTGAGGAAGTCCTCGTACTCACCCGACGCCGCGGCCCCCTTCATGGGCACGCGGATGACCTTGTATCCGGTCCGCAGCGACTTGTTCCACGAGCCGTGCTGCGCCGCGAAGATGCTGTCGCGGTGCGCCGCCGGAAACTGCGTGCCCTGGTAGAACACCATCTCGAGCGACGCGCTGTGCGACTGGACGAGGACGTCCGGCGTCTTGACCTTCGCCTTGAGCTCGGGATGCTTCCCCTGATGGCGCGGATCCTGATGTCCCCCCATGTAGAACCAGGGCCACCCGAAGAAGTCTCCGTCTTCCACCTGCGTGATGTAGTCGGGCACGAGGTGGTCGCCGAGGCCGTCGCGCTCGTTCACAGAGGCCCAGAGCTTCCCGCTCTGCGGGTGGAACGCGATGCCCACCGCATTGCGGATGCCTGACACGAACACGCGGCGTCCGGTACCGTCCGGGTTGAACTCCAGGATCGTCGCGCGATCTTTCTCGACCGGATTGTTGTCGGCATCGTCTGCGTTCGACTGCGAGCCGACGCCGACGTACATCTTTTTGGCGTCCGGGGAGAACGCGATGTCGCGCGTCCAGTGTCCTCCCCCGCGGACCTGTCCGCCGCCCGGCAGGTCGGGGACGATCATCTCCTGCGGACCTCTCGCCTTCAGATCGCCGGTCTGGTACGGGAAGCGAACGACCGAATCGGTGTTGCCGACGTAGACGTGCGTCGGGTTCGGGCCAGGCGGATAGAACGCGATGCCGAACGGCCGGGTGAACCCGCTCGCGAAGACGTCGATCGACGTCTTTCCTCCGGCGCTGCGGACGACCTTGACCAGACCCGGCTTGCTCTCCGCGACGAAGAGGTCGCCGTTCGGCGCGGTTCGGATCAGCCGAGGGTTCTCCAGGCCGGTCGCGTACTCGGCCACCGTGTACCCGGGCAGCGCTTTCGGCATCGCGCCCGGCGGGCGCGGCACCACCGTGGGCGGATTGTCGACGTGGCGCGTGGCAAACGGCGCTGGGAGATCCGCGACGGTGATCTTGTATGTCGCGCCCGCCTTTTCATGCCGGAAGTCCGAGAGCGTTGCCTGCGCCGCGAGGCCGGCGGCGAGCGCCGCACCGCCGATGGCCGTGCATATAAGATGTGTGCGAAGTGAACGCGTTTTCATGCACATAGTCTAGTGCCTCATGTCTTGTAGCGCAGCCCTTCCGCCTTCGCATAAAGCTTCGGCGGACCGCCGTAGCCTTGGCGGAGGCGGTTAGGGCTGCCGTGCAACAGATGCGAGTGACCTACGAGGAGCTCTACGGTGTTCTGCACGCCGTCCTCCAGAAAACCGGTCTGGAACCCGACCGCGCGGCGCTCTGCGCGCGGCTCTTCGCGGATGCGAGCCGCGACGGAGTGGCCTCGCACGGTTTGAACCGCTTCCCCCGTTTCGTCCATCAAATCCACGCAGGCATCGTCGACGTCAGGGCGCGGCCGATGCGGGTCGACGCGCGAGGCGCGCTCGAGCGCTGGGACGGCAGGTCCGGACCGGGCAATCTCAACGCGCATGACTGCATGCAGCGCGCGATCGAGCTGTCACGCGCCCACGGCATCGGCTGCGTCGCGCTGGCGAACACGAATCACTGGATGCGAGGCGGCAGCTACGGGTGGCAGGCGGCGGACGCGGGCGCGATCGGCCTGTGCTGGACCAACACGCTCCCGAATCTGCCGCCCTGGGGCGCGCGCGAACCGCGCCTGGGTAACAATCCGTTCGTCGTCGCGATCCCCCGGCCCAATGGCCATGTCGTCCTCGACATGGCGATGTCGCAGTTCTCGTTCGGCGCGCTCGAATCCTATCGGCTGCGGGGGGAGATGCTGCCGGTCGTCGGCGGCTTCGATCGGTCGGGCGAGCTCACGAGGGATCCGGCCGCCATCGAAGCATCCGGGAGACCGCTGCCGATCGGATTCTGGAAGGGATCCGGGCTGGCGCTCGCGCTCGACCTGCTGGCGGCGCTCCTTTCCGGAGGCCGCGCCAGCCACGAGGTGCCGGCCGATCCGGATCTCGAGACCGGGCTCTCGCAGGTCTTCATCGCGTTCGATCTCGCGTCGCTCGGCGGTTCCACCGCCGCCTCGGTCGTCGATCGGGTGATCGCGTCGATGCAGACGACCGCGGAAGACGGCGTGCGCTATCCAGGCGAACGAACGCTCGAGACGCGCCGTCGGAATCTCGCAGAGGGTATCCCGGTCGAGCCGTCGATCTGGACTCTGGTGCGGAAGCTCCAGACACTGACCAGTGGTACGACCCTTTAGGGTCGTCCCTGCGGACGAGGCTGAAGCCCCGTACGAGAACGAGGCTGAAGCCTCGTACCACAAGCTACGGGCGCATGACGAGCACGACCTTGACCCAGCCCGACGTGGTCGCGCCCTGCACGTTGATGTAGCCGTTCTTCTGCTCGCCGATGACGACGAGCTCGTCGTTCCGGGCCAGTGTCGCGATGACCTTGGCATCGTCTACTGGCAGAACCAGCAGCTTGATGTTCGCGATCTTCGGAACGAGCACGTCCCCCTCAGCGAAGACGGCGCCGGCCTTCGTCGTGCCGCCCGCCGCGGCTTCCGCCTTGAGCGTCCCGACGCTGCGCTGCAGGGTCGGATCGTTCCGCACCGACAGGACGACGTTGTTGTAGTTGTCCATCAGCGCGGCCGCGATGATCTTCCCCTCGTTGGTATTCTGGTAGCCTCCGAGCGCGGCGCCGCCGCCGCCCCCGTAACCGCCGCCGAAGAGCGCGCCGCCCAGCGCAAGATCGGCCTTCTTGGTGCTGCCTTCGGCCGCCGCCACCTGGACGCCGCTGCGCGCGTCGGCGACGAGCATGCTCGTCTGCGCTTCCTTGAACTTCAGCCCGCCGGCGATCGCCCCCGCGATCGCCCCGCCCCGGCCGAACATGCCGCCGAACGCGGAGGCCGCGCCGCCAATCCCGCCGGCGTTGTTCTCAGAGAAGACGACCGCTGGCGTCAGCAGGAAGTCGGCCGGCACCATCTGTCCGCCTCCCATGTTCGATCCCTGGCGCGCCTGGCCCGCGTCGGCGAGCGCGCGTTCCTGCATCATGTTCTGCATCGCGGCGCCGCGCTCGACGACGATGAAGCAGTTCGACTGCTGGATCATCATCCGGATCAGCCCGACGGGCGATTGGAGCCCGTAACCCCGCAGCGCCTGGATGATGAAATCCTGAGGCTCGACGACGGCCATCGCGCCCATCGGCTGATCGCAGTGCTCGAGACCCTTGGCGCCCGTCGATCCACTCGGACCCGCGGCCCCCTGGACGACGCTGCCTCCCTGGCCCTGTTTCGGTTTTGTGATCCCCTGAGCGTTGACGGTCGCTGCGACGAAGACGGCGCCGATGGTGAAGGCCATCAGGCGAAGCGGCGCGGTCCTGCCAATGCGCATGGTGCTCCTCCGGGCGAATGAATTGGTGAGTGAGAGGTAGCGAATTCTTATCACTAACTACGGCGCCGGTGTAAAAAAAGAGTGGCAGAGAGTATTTCGTCAGTAATTCATCAGGATTATCAAAGGCGGGGCAGCGACAGGCCCCCGTCGACGTGCACGACGGTGCCGGTCGCATACATCAGATCTCCGCGGACCAGCGCCGCGACGACGCGCCCGACATCTTCCGGCTGTCCCCAGCGCCCGGCCGGGACCAGGCCGTCGGCGATTCGGCGATCGTAGGCCTCCTTCACGCCCGCGGTCATGTCGGTGGCGATGATCCCGGGCCGGACTTCGTACACGGGAATACCGTCCGGTGCGAGGCGCGCCGCGAACAGCCGTGCCGCCATCGCCAGGCCGGCCTTGCTCACGCAGTAGTCGCCGCGGTTCGCCGACGCCAGTTCGGCCGAGACCGAGGTGATGAAGACGATGGAAGCGGAGAACGCCGCGTCGGCGCGCCGGCGTGCCAGTTGTTCCCGGGCAATCGCCTGCGTCAGGAAATAGGCGCCCTGCAGGTTGGTCCGAATCAGCTCCTCGAAGCTGTCCTCGGTCGCTTCGAGAAGATCGACTCTTGCGCGCGGGGCGCGCCCGGCGTTGTTGACAAGGGCGTTGATCGCGCCGTGCCGCGCTCGCACCTCGTCGGTCAGCCGCGCGCGATCTTCGCGGCGCGCCAGATCGGCTTGGACGTAGTGGACCGCGGCGCCGGCGGTTGTGAGCTCGTCGAGTGCCTCCGCGACTTGCGCGACGGGCCGCACGCCGCCGAGCACGAGATCCCAGCCGTCCCGCGCGAGCGCGCGCGCGATCCCGAGCCCGATCCCGCGTGTGCCGCCGGTGACGAGCGCCGTTCGGCGTGCCGGTGAAGTCATTCTTTCAGGGCAGGGCCCTTCGACTCGCTGCGCTCGCTCAGGGCTGGGCCGAAGAAGGTTAGGTACGGTGCGTTCTCGGCAAGTCGTTTGACGTACAGCGCCGCTTCACGCGCGTGATAGTCACCCCATTGGCTCGATTCGCCCCGAGGCGTCGACGCGCCCGGCGGCACGTAGTCCCACGCGTTCGGCCAGTGGTAGACCGAATGCAGCAGCAATCCTTGATGGTCCGGATCCACGCTGAGATAGCGTCCGGCATCATCGAAGAGCGTATCGAGCACGCGTAAGCCCGCCTGTTCGAACCGGGCGCCATCGCCACCGCGCCGCGCGAGAATCCGTGAGAGCCGCAGGAGTCCCTGCGCGGCGATGGCCGCGGCGGAGCTGTCCACGGGCTCGCGGTCGTTGAACGGATCCGCGGGCCGATCGCCCCAGCCGTCGAGCGCGGCTAACCCTGGCGCCCCGGCATCCCAGTACGGAACGCCGTCGGCTGCCGCGATGTCGAGGTAACGGTCGCAGGTCGCCTGCGCCGCTTCGAGCATCATTGGTTCGACCACGCCGCGGCCGCCGCAGGTCTCGAGCGCCTTGTCCGGAAGCGACTCGATGAACTCGAGCTGCTCCGCGAAGCCGAGCATCGCCCAGGCGAGACCGCGCGTCCACGTGCTGAACGGCGAGTAGCCCTGCTGCGTGCTCGGACCCCGGTACGTGCCGTTCGCCACGTTGAACAGGCTCTCGTGCGCCGTTCGTCCGCGAACGTCGAAGCGATCGCGGCCGGTGCCGTAGTACACGTTGTATCGTGCGGTCGCGCTCGCGTGCTGGACGAGCCGGTCCAGCAGGCTGACAGCCGCGTCCTGGTCCTCTATCAGCCGTTGGCCGAGCAGGTGACCGAGCGCGAGCGCGCGCAGCGAGCGGATCGTATCGACGAAGAGCGAGTGCGCGCCGTTGAAGGAGTGGATGAAGCCTCCGTCCGGGAGGCGCGTCCACCGCCGCGCCTGGACGGCGCCGCTGACTTTCAGCGCCAGCTCGTAGAAATGAATCTCCCAGTCGCTGGCGCGCAGCCGTCCCTCGCGTCCGAGCCTCCAGAGATTGCCGTACGTGCTGACGTTGTTGAAGCCATGGTCGTGCACGCCCATGTGGGTGAGGTGCGGCGCCATGCGCTCGAGGGTGCGCCCGCGCCCGAGCTCGAGGAACCCGGTGTCGCCCGTGGCGTCGAACTGGAGCAGGGCCGAGCCGAACTGAAACCCCTGCGTCCACTCGGTCCAGCCGCGCGCCTGGTAGCGGCCCTTGACGGTGAAGACCGGCGCGCCATCCTCCGGTTTCCACGTGCCCTCGATCGAGCGGATCTTCCAGGCCGACAGCGCGAACAGCCGCTCGATCTTCGGCAGCAGATCGCGCGGGGAACGCTGTCGATCGATGCGGATCATCGGCTCGCCGCGCCGCTACCAGCCGAACGGGCCGGCGCCCTTCCGGACGATGTTCGGCACCTTCTTCGTCGGATCGATCTCGATGAAAAGTGTCGGCGTCCAGCCCACGTCCTCCGTCAGGTCCGGATCGTTCACGGCGTTGTACTCGGCGACGAGATCGACCTCGTGACGGTGCGACCGCCCGTTCAGGAGCGTCCCCGATTCGCGAAGCAAGCTCCCGTTCAGGCGCTCGATGAATTGATCGACGGTCAGAGGCCAGGACAGCTCGATGAAATTGTTCTCGGCGTAGGTCCTGGACTGGACGCCCACGCCCCAGCTGTATTGATAGTTGTCGACGTTACAGATCATGTAGAGGTTGTTGAAGACGTGGACCTGGCCGAACCGCACGCGGGGCGCGCGCTGGCCGATCGCCTCGAACAGGTTGTGGTGCAGCGTGACGCGCAGCCGGCCGGCGTCGGCGGTCGCGCCGTCGGACGACCCGATGAGCATGAGCTTGTCGTGGTGCTCGAACCGGTTCCAGGAGACGGTCACGAAATCGGACACATTGGTGATGTCCAGCAGGCCGTCGTGCACCTGGAACAGCACCCCGAAGAACAGCGGCAGCGTCTCGTCGGCCGTCGTCCGATCGCGGAACGTGTTGTGATCGACCCAGACGTGATCGCTGTCGCGCAGCGAGATCGCGTCGTACAAGGCGTTCCACGAGCCGAACGTGCCGTCGGTCGGCGACCACTGCGGGAAACAGTCGAACGTGTCTTCGAAGGTGATGTTCCGGACGATGATGTTGGTCCGGCTGTTGAGGACGTTCGCGGTGCCGCGGATATCCAGCCAGACGCCGCGAATCGTCGCGTCGTGATCGAGGCCGACGATCGTGGTGTTCGAGCCCGGCCGGATCCGTACGCGCGCCTGCTGCGCGACCTGCGACGCGACGCGCGCGCGCTCCATCGGCCCGCTCGGCGGCACCCGGCCCCACGTCGCCGGGTCGTATGCGGCCAGAAACCCCTCGTAGGAAAACATGACAGGCGTCGTACCCACCGGCGGGGTCGGATCGGCTCTGAAGTAATCCTCGCAGGCGAGCGGCTGATTCTCATCGTCGACGTTCCCGTCGATCGTCCCTGACACATAGATGATCTTGGACTCGTTCGACGGGGTCGACGGCGATGTCGACGACGGCACGCCGTTGTTCAGCGCGGCGATCAGCTCACGCCGGTTCGTGACCGTGTAGACCTGGGTATCGAGCGCGGCCGATCCGCCGGTCGTGCCTGCGCCTTCCGCTGCCCATCCATCGTTCGGCGCGAGCACCTCGCGCCCGAGATCCCGGCGTTTGTCGAGCTGACGTCGTCACATCTGTCGCGGCGACGACGGCCAGGAAAGCTACGAGGGCGAAGCCTGTTTGACGGGCGCATCGTTCTGCTCCTTCTTGGCATCCTTTACGACGAGCGGCCGAAGGCGGGGAGTATACCGCCTGGAGGTCCGGCTTGCTCAGGGCAATACAATAGCGGGGCTCCGTGCCACATCTTCCCCAAACCCGCCTCGGTCCCTACGAGATTCTCGCCGCGATCGGCGCCGGCGGGATGGGCGAGGTGTACAAAGCCCGCGACACGCGCCTCGACCGCGTCGTTGCGATCAAGGTGCTGCGGCCCGAGGTCGCCGCAGACCCGGACCGCCTCCGGCGATTCGAGCTCGAGGCGCGCGCCGCCTCCGCGCTCAATCACCCGAACATTCTGACGATCTACGAGGTCGGGCGCGACGGTCCGACCGCGTACATCGCGATGGAGTGGATCGAGGGCACAACCCTTCGGACGCTGCTGGACCGGGGACGCCTCCCGCTGCGCCGGCTCCTCGATATCGTCCACCAGCTGGCGGAGGGTCTCGCCAAAGCCCACGCCGCCGGCATCGTCCATCGCGACCTGAAGCCCGAGAACGTCATGGTCAGCGACGACGGCTTCGTGAAGATCCTCGACTTCGGCCTGGCCAAGCTCGCAGAGGGCACCCAGACCTCGCAAACGGACACGCGGACGGTCGGCACGGACACCGGCGTCGTGATGGGGACGGTCGGGTACATGTCCCCCGAGCAGGCGAGCGGGCTTCCGCTCGATCACCGCTCGGACCAGTTCGCGCTCGGGTTGATTGCCTATGAGATGGCGACCGGGAAGCGCCCGTTCGCGCGTCCTACCGCCGCGCAGACGATGGCCGCGACGATCGAGGTCGATCCCGATCCGATTTCGGCGCTCAACCCGGACCTGCCCGAGCACCTCGCCACCGTCGTACACCGGTGTCTCGAGAAGACCGCCGTCGAACGGTATGAGTCAACTCGCGATCTCGCGCGGGATCTCAAGCAAATCGCGGAAAGCCAGGCGACCCGCGCGGCGAGCGGCTCGGTCGGTGCGCGGCCGGCTCGCGCGAGCCGCCGGACGATCGCCGTGGCCGCAATCGTGGTCGCCGCCGCCGCACTCGTATTGAGCGTCTGGCTCTGGCGCCGGGGTGGCGCGCCCGCTTCGGAGACGTCGGCGTCGCCGCTCGTCGCCGTCCGCCCATTTCGAAACCTGTCGCCGGACGACGCCAGGTCCTATTTCGCAGCAGGGATGACGGAAGAGATCCGGGGCCAGCTCTCGAAGATGTCGGCGCTTCGGCTGCTCAGCCGCGCTGCTGCGGAGCAGTACGGCGACGGCAACGTCGCCCGCATGGCGGAACAGCTCGGTGTCGACCACGTCGTCGAGGGCAGCGTGCGGCTGGATCGCCAGCGCGCACGGATTGCCGTCGAGCTGATCAATGCGCGAACGCAGCAGACGCTGTGGTCCGAGCAGTACGAGCACGAGCTCTCGGACGTGTTCTCGGTGCAGAGCGATGTTGCGCTGCGCGTGGCCAGGACGCTGGCGGCGAACCTGACGTCGGACGAGCGCCGGCGCGTCGAGCAGCGGCCGACCGCCAACGCCGAGGCCTATCAGCTGTACCTGCGCGCGAATGAAATGCGGGGCATCATGGATCGCGGCCGGAACCTCGAGGCCATCGGGCTGCTCAGGAAAGCGCTCGACCTCGACCCGCGATTCGCCGCCGCGCAGGCCCGGCTGGCCTACCGCATCTTCTTTCTCGGGTACTACGACGACCCGAAGTACCTGGACGAAGCCATCTCCCTGGCGCAGGCGGCTGCGAGCCTCGATCCGGCGCTGGCGACCGCGCAGTTCGTGCTCGGCAGTGCCTACAGCCAGAAGGGGCTCGGCGACCAGGCGCGGCTCTCGTTCCTTCGTGCGTTGGAGCTCGATCCGAATCACTCCAGCAGCATGAACAACCTGTCGATTCACGAGAATCACTTCGGCCGGTTCGACGAATCGCTGTACTGGGCGAGGCGAGCCTGGGCCCTGTCCGCGAAGTCAGGCAACGACTACTACCACGTCGGCGTGCCGTTGGTGAGCCTGCGCGACGACGACTTGAGCGGGGCGTGGGTGCGGCAGGGCGAGCAGCGCTTTCCAGCGGAGCACCGCCTCCAGATCCTGCTGACGGCGTTGGAGCTACTGCGCGGTCGCGACGCCGAGGCGCTCGCTCGCGTACGACGCGCCGCGGAGCAGTCGCCCACGAACGAAGAGCTCAAGTCCACGCTCGGAGATCTCTCGTTCCTGCTCGAAGCCAAGGACGCCGCGCCGCTCGTGCGCGCGGCGTTCGAGACGGCACCGGACATCCCGTCGGGCTGGCTCGCCTTCGAGACGATGCGGACGCGCCACGCATTGCTGCTGAAAAAGGGGGGCGAGGCGGCCGAGGCCAATCGTCTCGCCGACGAGGCGGCCGCCGTCGCACGGCGACAACTCGACGCCGGAAGCCAGAGCCCGTCTCTTATGATCGAGTTGGCGGCCATACAGATGATCAAGGACGACCCGGAAGCCGCGATCGGCTGGCTGGATCAGGCGTACAAGAAAGGCTTCCGCGAGTATGGGTACTTCGAACGCGACACGGTCTTCACCCCGCTCGCCGGCACCACACGCTTCCGGCAGCTCCTGCAGCAGATGCAGCGGGACGTCGCGGCGATGCGTCAGCGCGCCCGCGACCGCGGGCTGATGGATCTGGCGAAACTCGACTGAGGTCGCCGCCCGGCGCATAATCCTGCTGTGCCTGGCCCGAATAGCGGCCTCCAGCGCCTGTCCCGCCGCGCCATCCTCGAGCTCCTCGGCGCCGGTGTCACGGGGTTCGCACTGCGCGACAACCTGTGGGCCGCGATGCCCGCCGGCACGTCGCGCATCGCCCGCATCGACGTGTTCCCGGTCCGATATCCCATGCGCGGCCGCTTCAAGTTCTTCGAAGGTCCGGAAGGGTCGCCCGCCGGACGGCCTGCCGTGCTGGTGCGGATCACTGATGACGGCGGCGCGATCGGGTGGGGCGAGAGCGTGCCGATCCCGAAATGGAGCGACGAGACGCTCGAGACCGTCACCACGACGATCCGGCACTATCTCGCGCCCGAGCTCGTCGGACGCGATCCAGCGGACATCGTCGGGGCGCACGCGGTGATGGACCGCGCGATCGCGCCGGCGTTCTCGACCGGTCAGCCGATCGCGAAGGCGGGAATCGACGTCGCCCTCCACGATCTCGTCGGCCGCCGCGCCGGGCAGCACGTGACGACGCTGTGGGGCCGCGCGCCCGGCGCGCCTCTCACGTTGAGCTGGACCGTGAACCCGCGGACGCCGGATGAGATCGACGGCCTGGTCGATGCGGGCCGCAAGCAAGGCTACAAACACTTCAACGTGAAGGTGGCGCCGGATCCCACGTTCGATGTGGCGCTCTGCCGGCGCGTCCGCGCGCTCGCCCCCGACGGGTTTCTCTGGGCCGACGCCAACTGCGGGTACGACGTCGAGACCGCGCTGCGCGTCGCGCCGAAGCTCGCGGAGGCCGGGGTCGACGTGTTCGAGGCGCCGATCAGGCCGAACCGGATCGCGGGATATCAGGCGCTCGCGAAGCAGCGGGCGCTCCCGATCCTGATGGACGAGGGCCTCGTCTCGACGGAGGAGCTCGTCGAGTTCATCCGCCTCGGGATGCTCGACGGCGTCGCGATGAAGCCCGCCCGCTGCGGAGGGCTGTTGACCGGCCGGCGGCAGATCGAGATCGTCACCGACGCGGGTCTGATGTGGCTCGCGAGCGGCCTCACGGATCCCGACGTCTCGCTCGCGGCAACGCTCGCGTTGTTTTCATCGTATGGACAATCCCGGCCGTGCGCCCTGAACGGTCCCCAGTTCCTCGCGCACTCCGTCGTCGAGGCTCCCTTCACGCCGCGTGACGGCCGGCTCACACCGCCGACCGGACCCGGGCTCGGCGTTGTCGTCAACGAAACGAAGATACGTGAGATTGCGGCGCCGGCTGTGGCGACGGAAGCGCCTGCGGCCCGCGCGAGGTAACACATGTCCCAATCACCACTCGATCGTCGTGAGTTCCTCACCACCGGCGCTGGATTGGCCGTGGCCGCCCTCGGATCGACGCGCCGCGTCCTCGGCGCGAACGGTCGCATCGGCATCGGGCTGGTCGGCTGCGGCGGCCGCGGCACGTACCTGCTCAACGAGGCCATCGCCGCGGATGCCGCCGGCATCGAGATCGTCGGGCTCTCGGACGTCTGGTCCGTCGCGCGCGACAAAGCTGCGGCGCTGGTTGCCGAGAAGCTCCCGGGCCAGCGGCCCCGGCTGTTCGCGCGGCACGAGGAGCTGCTGCGGATGCCGGGACTCGACGCGGTGATCATCGCGACGCCGGACTTCGCGCATCCCGCCGTGCTCGTGGACGCCGTCGCGGCCGGGAAGGATGCGTTCGTCGAGAAGCCGCTCAGCGCGCGGCTCGAAGACGCCGTGGCCGCGCTCGACGCCGTCGAGAAGAGCGATCGGATCGTGCAGGTCGGCACGCAGCGCCGGAGCAGCGCCCGGTTTCGTGCCGCCGCCGAGTATGTGAAGTCAGGCGCGCTCGGGCCCATCTGCAAGATCGAGACGGCCTGGAACCGCAACGTGCCGAGCTGGCGGCGGCCCGTCGACACGGTGAAGCGCGCGGACGTCGACTGGGATCAGTACCAAATGTATCTGCCGAAGCGGGACTTCGATCCGGTCCGGTATCGCTGCTGGCATCTGTTCTATGAATACACGACGGGGCTCGTCGGCCTGCTCGGCAGCCACATGATCGACGTCGCCCTCTGGTTCATGGACGATCCGTTCCCGACGTCCGCCGTCGCGCTCGGCGGGACGTTCACGTGGAAGGACGGGCGGCAGACGAGCGATACCGCCGAGTACGTCTACGAGTTCCCGAAGGGCTGGATGCTGACGTTCTCGTCGAGGCTCGGTTCGGGCCCCGAGTCCGACTACGAGATCTTCTACGGGAAGGAGCGCACGCTCGACACGCGCGACTGGATCAGCCGCCCGGCGGCGAACGCGCGCGCCGCCGATGCCAAAGACATCAAGCTTCCCGATCCAGTCGGCCAGGAGCGCAGCCACGTCGGCAACTGGATCGATTGCATGCGCACGAGAAAGCCCCCCAACGCGCCGATTCAGGCCGGCTACGCGCACGCCGTCGCCTGCTGCCTCGGCCGCGAGGCGGAGCGCACGGGACGACGGGTACGGTATGACGCGGCGACCCGGCGCATCCTGGAGACCTGATCATGCGCGGCTACACGAGGCTCGTTGTGTCCGGCTTTAGCCGGACCGGTGGCACCAGGCTTCAGCCTGGTCTGATTGTGATTGGAGCTCTGGCGCTTACGGCAGGAGCCGGCGCGCAGCCCTTTCGCGTCGATCCCGCCTGCGCGTCGTCGTCAGCCGCCTTCACGCTGCGGCATCAGGGCGCCGCGCTCGTCATCTCCGACGGCGCGCGGCCGGTGCTGCACTACAACTACGGCCTCAGGCTCGCGGCGGGCGTTGCAGAGGATCGCCGGCGCGCGTCGTACATCCACCCGCTGTTCGGACCTGACGGCGAAGTACTCACGGACGACTTTCCGAAGGACCACTATCACCATCGCGGCCTGTACTGGGCGTGGCCCGACGTGTGGCTCGGCGAGACCCGCGTGGACCAGTGGCACCTCAAAGGTGTCTGGACGCAGTTCGACGAGTGGCTCGCGCAGGATGTCCGGCCCTGCAGCGCGGTCGTCGGCATCCGGAACGGCTGGTACGACGCCACACGGCGCCGCGTGGCCGACGAGGTCGCGTGGCTTCGCGTCGGACCGTTCGACGGCGTCGGACGGACGCTCGACATTGATTTGACCTTCACGGCGATCGCCCTGCCCATCACCATCCGCGGGCAGCTGGAGGACAAAGAAAAAGGATACGGCGGCCTGCAGTATCGCCCGGCGCCGGGCCGCGAGAACCTCATCGCAACCGACACCGTGCCGGCGATCACGAAGAAGGATACCGATCGAGTGCCGTCGAAGTGGGCCGACTACTCGGCGATTTTCGGCGACCGCACGACGCGGTCCGGCCTCGCCATCTTTCCCTCATCCGATCACCCCGGCTTTCCTCCGGGATGGACGACGCGGGTACTACGGGTTTCTGGGCGTCGCGTGGCCTGCGCTCGAGAAGGTGACGTTCAGTCCGGGCGGGCCGCCGCTTGCACCTGCGATACCGGATCTACATTCACCGCGGAGGGTGGGAAGAAGGCAAAGTGCCCGAAGCATTCCGCGCGTGGACCACGGATTCCACGGACGCGTCCCGCTGACGCTTCTCAGTTCCGCTTCTCACGACCAACCCAGCGTGGACCATCGCATCCGACAAATGCGCGAGACAACTGGAGGCCCACCGAGCCGGCATCGCCGTCAACGATGAGGACATCGTCGACGGCATGTCGCCCGTTGTCAGACACGACGACAGCAAGACCGTTCCACTGAAAAGACGCAGCGGGATTGGGAGGCCGCCCGTAGGTGGCAGAACGTCTCCCTGTATGTAAACCGAAGGTGCACCCGCGAACCGCCCGCCGGCCCGGCTTCCGTGCGGGTAATCGCAACCTCCGCGGGCAGCGCCATTTCGTTTGCACCGGAGAAGAGTCCCATCTCCAGCCATCCGAACCCTGGCTTGCCGCTGTCGCCGGCGTGTTGTCGACGGGAGTCCTCCTCACACCGTCGAGCCTCCTTCAGTTGCGTTGCCAATCGCGTGCTGAGGAGAGGCCCGATCACTTTCTGTTGCGCCACGCTTGGAATACCCAACGGCTTGTGCGTGACGACCTGTTCGTACAGCTTTCGAACGACAGTCTCCGGACCATCGCCTGGGCCAGAACGACGAGCAGGAAGATCGTGCTCAAGGCTCTTCTTCTGGATTCTAGATTCTGAATTCTGAATTCTTCGTCCGTCCCTCCGCCTACTTTGCCGGGGCGGCCACGGGGACCGCGTCGACAGCGGACTCGAATGCAATGAACAGGATGCAGGATGCGCCGGCCCCGCAGGAGGCGCTGTGTGGAACCTTCGCCGGCCCGTAGGCGTACATGCCCGGCTTGATGACGGCGCTTGCCTGACCCTTGTAGCTGACGGTGAGCTCTCCCGCGACCAGCACCATCCGCTCGGCCGACGTGTGCCAGTGCTCCGGGATCGCGGCACTGGCAGGCAGCCTGAGGAAAACATCGGCGTTCGCTTTCGCTGGATCACCGTGGAGGACCGCCAGACCGCAGCCCGCCGGCATGAAGGCCGGGCAGGGCCCCCACTTGAGCTGCGCATCCTGCGCGCTGCGCGTCACGGCCTGCTCCTGCGCAGGCGCTTGAGCCCAGGCTCCGACGAGGACTCCAGCGGTCACCAGCAATCTCTTCGCCACTCTCTGACCTGACATGCGTGGGTCTCCTTTCTTTTGCGTGGCCGGGAATTTCAACGACTTTGACCGCGCTCTGCATGACGAAGTGTACCAGTGCGGGGGCCCAGATCGTGGCGTTGCCGTGGAGAATCAGGAAAACCACGACAACGCTGAGACCAAGAGTCACATCAGAAGCGCTCAAGGAGACCCGGAAGCGACGACATGTCGTCGAACACGATCGCCCCGGCCCCACGAAGCGCGTCCGGGCTGGTGAGGCGTGCGAATCCAAGAACGGTCATCCCCGCTCGGACACCCGCCTGAACTCCTCGAAGACTATCCTCTACAACGACGCATCGGTCAGGCGCTGTGCCCATGATGGCTGCCGCATGGAGAAAGAGGTCGGGTGCCGGCTTGCCGTGCGCGACTTCCGTGGCGCTGAACACACGTGGATCGAAGTGTTCGAGGAGTCCGGCGAGCCTCAGTCGCAACGTGATGTCCTCCTGCGAGCCGTTTGACGCCACGCACCATGGACGTTCGAGCCGATCCAGCACGCGCCGAATGCCAGGGACGGGACGGAGCTCACGCCCGAGCACCTCGGCAAGGCGTCTGTCGAAGCTGGCTGTGAAATCCCGGGGAGGAGTCCAGCCCAGACGTTGCCGCGTGGCCGCGAGCCGATCGGCCATTGTCGCTCCGGAGAACTCGCGCAGCGTTCGGTCGTAGTCCACGGAGTGGCCACACTCGGCGAGCATCTGGACAAAAACGCTGTTGATGATCCGCTCACTGTCGACGAGGACACCGTCGCAGTCGAAGATGATCAGATCGGGTATATGGGCAGAAGTCGCCGAAGCTTCGTCTGACAGATGTCCACCTGCGCTTCATCCGACCGTCTCTTTGGAGCCGTGGTATCTCCGTAACCAATCCAGGACCTGGCGGTATCGTCGATTTCCGCTCAGGGTCCAGTGACTCAAAGACTTCTCGCCGGCGTCCGATCGAATGACAATCTTTGCGTACCCTGCCGGCGTATACGTGTCTCTAATCAGCCGCCATGACCTCAACTCGTGGGATTTCACTTCCCAGCCTGTCAGCAATCCTCGCTGTGAGATCGAGTGTGGCGTCAAGACCAGACGGAGTCCGATGGATCGGATGATTGAGATCAGGAGGATTCCTGAAAGGGTGATGGAGAACAACGAGAAACCAGAGAATTCCTTCGTCATGAACCAGACGGCAGATCCAAGACTCAGGAATGCAACCGAGCCGACACACATGATCATTCGAGGCCAGAATACGGCTCGAAGAATCAACTGGTCCGGACTCGAGGCGTTGTGTTCCACCGATCGCGGGTTGTCAGGCGCGTACTACGCGGCAGTTGTAGCAACCGGGACCAGCGTTGTGGATGTCCAGATATCTCACGTCGTCGTTGGTAAAGAGACGCCTGATGGCCTCCTCGAGCGTGTCTCCCTGCACCACCTCCGCGGCCACCATGATGGCCGCCGTGTCATATCCGCGAACGGACAAGAGGCGATGCCGGAACATGAGCGGGATCTCGCCTGCAGCCGGCCTTGTCGTCCTGGCGCCGCTACGAATGAAGATTGGTCCAGATGCCCGATAGGGAGAGGACACGTCGTGATGAGAAAAGTGAAGCAGGATGACTGTCTCGCCAACTTCACCGTCGGCTAGGCTCACCCGACATGGAAACCCGGGCTTCTCATCGACAACCATGCGTCGGGCGCCCATCGCCGCCAGCTCCGCGTCGCTCTGACTGAAGAGCGGTGCGAACTGCTCGGATTCCAAAGCAATGAACTGAAACGACCTGTTCATGTCGTCGCCTTTCTGACGGTCACACCTTTGCTCAGGCCGGAACAGCCGGCGCTGCCCCCCAATCCTTCCGCTGAGGCCCGCCCCTGGGTGACCGGCTGAGTTTATCCGCGAAATCCGTGGCTGACCCCCAGGCTGTAAACCCGGAACCCCTCCGCCCCGTCTAACGTATCGATCTTCAGTCCCCGGCGGAGGCCGTGATGACATTGTTGAAGCGCCTGTTTGGCACCAAGAGCGAACCACCCAAGCGCATCCGGATCTGCGTCGAATGCGGGATGCCCATCGCCGAGCACAAGGAGTGGTGTTCCATCCTGAGAGGCCGTCAGGAGATGGACCTGCGGGCCGCGACGGCCTCGACCGACCAGCCCTGACCCTCGGTTCATCGACCCTCCGTCCGTTTCCCCGCCCCGTTCGTCATGCGCGGTAAAATACCGTGATGACTCGACGACTGTTCGCTCCGCTCGTCGCGGTTGTGAGCGCCGCCGTTGTCGCGGGCCTCGCCGCCGCGCCGATCAACCTCTCCGGAACCTGGCAGCCCAGGTACTGGGTCATGAAGATCTCCCTGCAGCAGGATGGCGACCGCGTGTGGGGGTACGGCGGCGCGAAGGACTTCTGGTTTCGCGGCTACTGGGACGGCAATCGCCTCCTCCTCGTCGTGAACAACTTCCAGGAGAAGCGGAAGGGGTGCAAGCCGCGCGGCGCGTTCGCGCTCACGGGGACGACGGTCGCCAACCTGAACACGGTCTGGCTGCAGCCCGGGGGCCGCAAGACGGAGGGACAGTGGACGCGGCTTTCGCCCGATGCCGGCGATCCGATCCCGTATCCATACCTGATGGAGCTCACCGAATGCGGCTTCCTCCGCACGTACGAGCTCCTCTTCGCGACCGGTTCCGACAAGCTCCTCGGGACCGACTGGCCGCTCCTCGCGGCGGTGTCGGAGATCCTGAAGAGCAGCCCGTCGACGAAGATCGAGATTACCGGTCACACCGATTCCATGGGCGATCCTGCGGCGAACAAGGATCTGAGCGGCCGGCGCGCGGCCAGCGTCAAGCGCACGCTCGTGTCTCGCTACGGCGGCGAGGCGGCGCGCATCGCGACGAAAGGCTGGGGCTCCGAGCAGCCGATCGAGGACAACAAGACCGAGGAAGGGCGCGCGCTCAACCGACGCGTGGAGATCGTGCTCTCCCGGTAAGTACCGTCGGCTCCTAGTACGCGAGCCCCATCATCGTCTGCCGCGCGATCCTCGTCCTCGTCACGCGCATGTCATCGCCACGAATCTCGCGCAGCGCGTAGGTGACGAAGTCCCGGCTCACGCGCTTCCGCCAGACCAGCGCGAAGTCCGTGTTGTCCATTGGCTTGGCGAGCTCGTACGCGCGATCGGCCGCTGCGGCGATGACCTCGTCGGTCAGCCGGTGTCCCCGCAGGACGCCCGCGGCGGAGGTTGCGGCCAGCGGACGCGACGCGACGGCGCCAAGCACGATCCTCGCGTCGAGAACGGCGCCGGATTCGTCAAGCCTCGCGGCTGCGGCCACCGACAGGACCGGAAAGTCGAACGAGCCACGACGCCTGAGCTTCCAGTACGTACTGCGCCAGCCGGTCGAGTCCGGCAACCGTACGTCCGCGAGGATCTCGTCGGGGCGCCGCGCCATGTAGTCGATCCCGTCGTTGCGGTACAGATCGGATACGTCGAGGATGCGTTCGCCGGACATCGAGATGAGGCGCACGCTCGCGCCGAGCGCCATCAGCGCCGGCGCCGTGTCGGTCGAGGAGACCGCGAGACACGTCGGGCTCGACGTCGCGACCCAGCAGATACGCCCGTCCTTCTTCATGCAGAAGTCGATCGACTTGCGCCATTCGTACGTCTGGTCGTAGTAGTTGCAGCGCGTGTCGAGGCACAGGTTCCCGCCGAGGGTTCCCATGGCGCGCAGGTGCGGCGTCGCGATCTGCGCCGCCGCCTGCCAGAGCCCGGCGTAGTCGCGCTGCAGATCGGGCATGCGCACGAGCTCCGAGAGCGTGAGGCCGGAACCCAGTGTCAGCCCGCTCCCGTTACGGGTCCCCCGCAGCTCGGCGATGTGTCGAAGGCTGACCAGCACTTCGGGCGTTTGCTGGCGGCGTTTCATGTTCGGCAGGAGATCTGTCCCGCCCGCGAGCACCATGGTCCGCGCGGGCCGGGACCCGAGGAGCTCGGCCGCCTGCCGGAGCGACCGCGGCGCGTGGTACTCGAAGCGGGGGAGGCGCATCATCGCGACACCTGCTTGGCGGGCCTGAGAGGCCCGCCCTCCGGTTCGGCGGGCTTCACCGGTTCGGCAGGCCTAAGAGGCCTGCCCTCCGCGGCGTTCGTCGCGCGGCCGGTGCCGCCCTCCCAGGGAGGAGGCACCCGCAGCGGGTCGGGCCAGCTCACGTCGGGGAAGCGCGACGGCCCGTACCGCGGCGGCCGTCCCGCGGCTTTGTCCGCGAGCGCTTTGATGATCTTCTCCGGCGTAATCGGCACCTCGTCGATGCGGACACCGACGGCGTCGTACACGGCGTTGGCCACCGCCGGCATGATCGGCAGGAGCGGCCCCTGCCCGACCTCCTTGGCGCCGAACGGACCGCTCGGATCCGGCGCCTCCACCAGCTCGGTGAAGATCTCCGGCATGTCGAGAAACGTCGGGCTCTTGTACTCGAGCATCGACGGGAACTTGTGCACGAGCGCGCCGGACAGACGGCGGGGCAGACGCCGGAACACCTGTTCCTCCATCAGCGCCTCGCCGAGGCCCATGTACACGCTGCCCTCGACCTGCCCGCGGACGAGCGTCGGGTTGAGGGCGCGTCCGATGTCGTGCGCGATCCAGACCCGGGGGACGCTCACCCAACCGGACGACCGATCGACTTCGACTTCGATCACGGCGGCGGTGTACGAGTACGTTGGCGACGGTCCGACGCCGCCCCCCTTGTACTTCGCGGCGGATTTGGGAGGCGTATACGAACCTGTCGAGCCGACCGTCCCGAACATCGCCTCGGCCGCGCACACGGCGTCGGCAAACGTCAGGCCTTTCGCCGGGTCCTCCGCGTCGAAGACGCGGCGCTCCGCGAACACGAGACGGCTCTTTGGCACGCCGAGCTTCGCGCTGACGGCGTCGGCGAGCACGTCCCTGGCCCGCTCCGCCGCCTGGATGGCGGCGTTGCCCATCATCAGCGTGACGCGGCTCGAGTACGACCCGAGATCGACCGGCGTCAGGTCGGTGTCGCCGGTGACGGCGCGGATGTCGAACGGCTCGATGCCGAGGATCTCCGCCACGCATCCGACGAGCACGTCGTCCGATCCCTGGCCGATCTCGGTCGCGCCGCAGAACGCCGTCACGCCGCCGCTGCGATCCAGCTTGAGCTGGACGGCGGAGTGCGGCATGTCGTTCCAGTAAATCGGCAGGCCCGCGCCCGACAGGTACGACGAGCAGGCCAGTCCCAGCCCGCGCCCCGGTCCGAGCTTCCGGTATCGCGACTGCCATTCCGAGGCGCTCACGACGCGGCGGATGCACTCGGCGAGGCCGATCGTCGAGACGCGCAGGTAGTTCGCCGTCAGCGTGTCTGGCCGTTCGGCGATGCGCAGGCGAAGGTCGGCGGGATCGATCTCGAGCCGCTCGGCGATCTTGTCGAGCTGAATCTCCTGGCCGAAGCGGCTCTGCGGCGTCCCGTGACCGCGCTTCGGGCCGCAGGGCGGCTTGTTGGTGAAGACGCGGCAGCCGTCGAAGCGGTACCGCGGGATGTGGTACGTGACCGTCTGCAGCGCGCCGGTGTAGAACGTGCTGGCGACGCCATACGATCCGTAGGCGCCGCCGTCGAGCAGCGTCTGAAGGTGGACGCCGGTCAGCGTCCCGTCTCGCTTGACGCCCGTCCGGAAGCGCATCAGGACGGGGTGCCGTCCGCGATGGCAGAGGAACACCTCTTCCCGTGTCAGCGCGATCTTGACCGGCCGCTCGAGCCTGAGCGCCGCCCTGGCAATCGCCACCTCGTGGTTGAACGGATCGCTCTTGCCGCCGAACCCGCCGCCGTTCGGCGTCGCGATCACGCGGATATGCGCCGCCGGCATCGCGAGCGCCTTCGCCAGCGCCCGATGCACGTAGTGCGGCGTCTGCGTGCTCGACCAGAGGACGAGCTTGCCGTCGCCGTCGATCGCGGCGACGGCGGCGTGCTGCTCGAGCGGCAGGTGCGTGCTCCCCTGATAGAAGAAGAGGTCCTCGAAGACGTGATCCGCCTCGGCGAACCCCTCCTCGACGTCGCCGAACGAGAGCGAGACCTTCTTGTGGACGTTCCCCTCGTCTCCGTATTCGTGGATACGCGGCTCCGGGTGCGCGAGGCTTTCTTCCGGCTCGGAGAAGGTTCTGAGCGGCTCGTACTCCACCGCGATCAGATCGAGCGCGTCGGTCGCGGTCAGCTCGTCGCGCGCGACGACGAGCGCGACCGGATCGCCGACGAAACGGACGGTGTCCGGACAGAGCGCGTGCTCGTCCTGGCTGACCGGCAGGATGCCGTACGGGATGGGCAGATCGCGGCCCGTGAGAACGAGATGGACGCCCGGGTGCGCCTCGGCGCGCGACGTGTCCATCGCCCGGATGCGCGCGTGGGGCACGGTGCTGCGCAGCAGTTTGGCATGCACCATTCGCGGGAGGACGAGATCGTCCGCGAAGATTGTCTGGCCGGTGACCTTGGCGCGGCCGTCGACGCGGCGGCGCGGGAAGCCGATGATCCGCGTCTTGGCGTCGGCGTTCATGGCTTCACCGCGTTGTTGTGGTACGAGCCTTTAGGCTCGTCCTTCATCCCGACCGCCGCGGCCGCCTGCACCGCCTCGACGATCTGCTGATAGCCGGTGCACCGGCAGATGTTGCCGGCGAGCGCCTCGCGAATCTGATCGGCGCTCGGATCGGGATTCCGTTCCAGGAGCGCCTTGGCCGTGACGAGCAGGCCCGGCGTGCAGTAGCCGCATTGCGCCGCTCCGAGGTCGGCGAAGGCCTCCTGCAGCGGGTGCAGGCGCCCGTCATCAGCGAGGCCCTCGACGGTCACGACGTCGCGGGCGTCGCATTCGAGCGCGAGGAGCAGGCAGGACAGCGTCGGCGTCCCGTCCACCAGCACCGCGCAGGCGCCGCATTCGCCGAGCTCGCAGCCGTGCTTCGTGCCCGGCAGATTCAGATCCTCGCGCAGGACCTCGAGCAGCGTCTTGTAGGGATCGAACGCGACCTGCCTCGATTCACCGTTGATGCGCAGCGAAATGATCGCGAGGCCGGTAGGCGGGTGGCGTTCCATGACTTACCTTTCGCGCCACCGATCGCCGTTCGCGCCGGGCCGGGCCGTCAGCCCGCGCACCAGATAAGAGGCGATCATGTCGGCGACGGCGGCGGCCGGCCACTCGCCGCCCGGCCGGTACCACGTCGCCGACCAGTTGATCGCTCCGAGCATCGCCCGCGTGGTCACGGCGGCGTCGCAGTCGACGAACTCCCCGCGTTTGCTTCCCTCGGTGACGAGGCGCCGGAGCGCGCGCTCGTAGCGATCCCGTTTGGCGACGATCTTTCGCCTGAGCGGATCGGGGAGGGCGTCGACGGCCAGATGGGCGGCGCCCCCTTCGACCTCGTCGAGCACCGCCTGCGCGTGCGCGCGCAGCACGTGCCGGAGCCGCCCGGCGAGCCCGTCGCCGCCGCGCCGGGATCGCGCCAGAGCGCCCAACATGAGATCGAGCGAGCGGTCCTGGCAGAAGTAGAGGATCTCGTCCTTGCCGGAGAAGTAGTGGTAGAGGTTGGCCGGAGACAGGTCGGCCGCTTCCGCGATGTCGCGCATCCCGCTCTCGGCGAACCCGCGGTCGCGGAAGATACGCGCCGCGGCGCGGAGGATGCCCATACGCCGTCCGTCGCGACGAAGCGCGCGGCGGGAGGACGTCGGCTGGTGGCGCGCGGGTCGTGGCATGGATCGAACAGCCGTTCGATTATCGAACAGCTATTCTAACCGCTCGGCCGCGCGTCCGGCAAGGCGGCCCTGGGTTACAATTCCGGCGCTATGCGCATGATGACACTGCGGATTTCAGCCCTCCTCGCCGCCGTCACGCTCCTGATGACCCCGGCCGCCGCGCGGCAGACCCAGGCCCCGGCGCCCCCTCAGCCTCAAAGCGCGGCTCAGCCGCAGGGGGCGATCGATCCGGCGCTCTACAGCGGCATGAAATGGCGGAGCATCGGTCCCGACCGGGGCGGCCGTTCGATTGCCGTCGCCGGCAGCGACGCGCGGCCGAACGAGTACTACTTCGGCGCCGTCGGCGGCGGCGTCTGGAAGTCGGACGACTACGGCAACACGTGGCAGCCGGTCAGCGATGAGTTCTTCAAGTCATCCTCGGTCGGCGCGCTGGCCGTCGCGCCGTCGAATCCGGACGTCGTCTACGCCGGCATGGGCGAATCGTGCTTCCGCGGCAACATCATCCAGGGGGACGGCATCTACAAGACGACCGACGCGGGCAAGACCTGGCAGTCGGTTGGCCTGCAGGACACCCAGACCGTCAGCAGGATCCGCGTGCATCCGTCCAATCCGGACATCGCCTGGGCCGCCATCCTCGGCCACGCGTACGGCCCCAGCGACGAGCGCGGCGTGTTCCGGACGAAGGACGGCGGGAAAACGTGGGAGCGGGTGCTCTTCCGCAACAACAAGACGGGCGGAATCGACCTGTCGCTCGATCCGAAGAACCCGGATGTGATCTACGCGTCCCTCTGGGAGGTCTACCGCACGCCGCATTCGATGGAAAGCGGCGGGCCAGGCAGCGGAATCTACAAGTCTACTGACGGCGGCACCACCTGGAAGGAGCTCACCGGCAATCCCGGCATGCCGAAAGGGCTCTGGGGCAGGAGCGGCGTTTCCGTCTCGGGCGCCGACAGCAATCGCGTCTACGCCATCATCGAGAACGAAAACGGCGGCGTGTTCGTCTCCGACGACGCCGGTGCGACCTGGAGGGCGGCGGACAACGATCGAAAGCTACGGCAGCGCGCGTTCTACTACACGCACATCCTGGCCGACACGACCGTAAAGGACCGGGTGTACGTGCTGAACGTCCAGTTCTGGCGCAGCGACGACGGTGGCAAGACGTTCCCGACGCAGATCCGCCCGCCGCACGGCGACAACCACGACCTCTGGATCGCCTCGAAGGACAACCAGCGGATGATGCAGGGGAACGACGGCGGCGGCAACGTGTCGGTCAACGGCGGCCGGACCTGGACGGGCCAGGGATACGCGACCGGCCAGTTCTACAACGTCTTCACGACGAAGCACGTGCCCTATCACGTGTGCGGCGCCCAGCAGGACAACAGCACGGCCTGCATCTCGAGCGAGACGAACCCCGGGGCGGGAGAGGGCAGTCTGCCGCCGATCTTCTACTCACCGGGAGGCGGGGAGAGCGGCTACATCGCGGCCGATCCCACCAACGAGAACGTGTTCTTCGCCGGCAGCTACGGCGGCCTCCTGACCCGGCTCGATCGGACCACCGATCAGCGGCGCGTCGTCACGATCTATCCGAACAACCCGATGGGGCATTCCTCGATCGACATCAAGGAACGCTTCCAGTGGACGTTCCCGATCGTCTACTCACCCCTCGACCCGAAAGTCCTCTACGCCTCCTCGCAGCATCTGTTCCGCACGACGAACGGCGGCCAGAGCTGGCAGAAGATCAGCCCGGACCTGACGCGGCACGATCCGGCGACGATGCAGGCATCGGGCGGACCGATTACGAAGGACCAGACCGGCGTCGAAACCTACGCGACGATCTTCACGATCGCCCCGTCGCGCCAGGAGCTCAACACGATCTGGACCGGTTCGGACGACGGCGTCATCCACGTCACGCGGGACGGGGGCAAGAACTGGGCGAACGTCACGCCGAAGGAAATGCCCGAGTTCACCCGGATCAGCCTGATCGAGGCGTCGCCCCATCAGAACGGCGTCGCATACGTCGTCGGCAACCGGTATCAGCGCGACGATCGCAAGCCGTACATCTACAAGACCGCCGACTTCGGCAAGACGTGGACGAAAATCGTTGCGGGCATTCCCGAGAACGACTTTCCGCGCGCCATTCGAGAAGATTCGAAGCGGCGCGGGCTCCTGTTCGTCGGCACGGAGAACGGGATCTACCTGTCGTTCGACGACGGCGCGCGGTGGCAGTCGCTGCGGCTCAACCTGTCCGCCACGCCGGTCCACGGCGTCGTCGTCGAGGATCGCGATCTCGTCATCGGGACGCACGGACGCGGGTTCTACGTCCTCGACGATATCGGCCTGCTGCGGGAGGCGGAGCCGACCCTCCTGACCCGCACGCTGCATCTGTTCGAGCCGGTCAATCCTCAGCGCGGTTTCGACGACAACATGGCGTTCGACTATTACCTCGGCCGCGACGCCGACGAGGTCAAGGTCGACGTGTTGGACGCGCAGGGCAAGCTGCTCCGATCGTTTACCGGTACGCCGAAGGATCCACCGCCGGCGCCTGGCGGCGGCGGTGGCGGCGGTCCGTTCGGTGGTGGCCCCCCGCCGAGGGTCGGCGTGAAGAAAGGCATGAATCGTTTCACGTGGGACCTTCGACAGGAAGGTGCCGTCGTCTTTCCGGGGATGATCATGTGGGCGGCGCAGCCGCAGCGTGGCCCCTCGTCGCCTCCGGGGCCGTACAGCGTGCGGATTTCGGCGCTGGGCGAAACCGCGTCGCGGAACTTCCGCATCGGCCTCGACCCGCGGCTGAAGACGCAGGGCATCACCGAGGCGGATCTCCACGAGCAGTACAAGCTGTCGACTCGAGTGCGCGACAAGGTGACCGAAGCGAACCAGGCGGTCGTCCAGATCCGCTCGATCCGCGAGCAGGTCAACGAGCGGATGTCGAAGGTCCCGGAGCGGCGCCGCGCGGAGATCCAGGCGATCGCGGACGGGTTGATGAAGCCGCTCACGGTCGTCGAGGAAGAGGTCTATCAGGTCAGGAACCGCAGCGGTCAGGACCCGCTCAACTATCCGATCCGGTTGAACAACAAGATCGCGGCGCTGTCCGGAGTGATCGAGTCGAACGACAACAAACCGACCGACCAGAGCTACGAGGTCTTCAAGGAGCTCTCGACGGAGCTCGACGCGCAGCTGCAGAAGCTGAACGCCACGCTCAAGACCGAGCTGCAGCGGATGAACGCGGCGTTCCAGCGCGAGAAGATCGCGCCGGTCGATCCGAACGCGAAGCCTGCGCCGCCGGCGAAGACGCCGACGACGCAGCAGTAGCCGTCACCGAACGAGCCGCACCACTGATGTGGTGCGCTACCTTACAGAGTCCGGCGATGGTTGCGCACAGGCGATGCTGGCGCACGGCTTCAGCCGTGCGGCTCGTTCAGTGCCAAGAATCAGAAGATCGCCGTCAGTATTGCGAACGTGACCCCTGCCGCCCCAAGCTGCAACGCAAGAGCCGCGCGGTCGTTCAGCAGCAGAACACCGAGCAGGAGGAATCCTGCGGCTGCGGCGAGGAAGTACCAGTAAAGATCCGTGGTGTCCGCGATGACGCCGCCCGACGGCGCCCGCGCCCGCGTGGCCGAGATGACGGCGTTCGCGATGGCCGAGTCCGGCTCGCGGTCGAGCTCGAAGTAGCGTCCGCCACCGGCGGTGGCCACGGCGGAGAGCGAGTCGCGGTCGAGAACCGACGAAAGCGGCGGCATGTTGGCCGCCCGCCGTGGCTCGGGGATGATCCCGCCGGCGGTCGTGCCGACGCCGACGACGTACAGCGGGACGCGAGCCGCGCGCGCCCGCTCGATGGACCGCTCGACCCGTCCGCTCCAGGCCTGGCCGTCCGAGAGCAGGATGAACGCACGGCCGTTGGTCGAGGGCCCCCGAATCTCCTCGTCCTTCTCGATCACGCGCAGACCCCAGTGGATGCCGCGCTCGATGTTCGTGTTCCACGTGCCCTCGTCCTCGAGGCGGAACGGTGGCTCGGTGCCGAGGTGATCCAGAAAGAAAAAGAAGGTGTTCGGATCGCGCGTGAGCCGGATCTGCGGCGTCGCGGTCGTCGCGAACAGCGCGAGGGCGATGCGGTCGTGCTCCCATCGGAGCGACTCGCCGAGCGTGCGCAGAAAGCGCATCGACCGCTCCCAGCGATCCGCGGAAACATCGCGGACCCGCATCGAGGCGGACCCGTCCTGCAGGATGACGATATCGACGCCGCCCGTGCGCACGACCGAGGTGACCACGACCGGCCGCGCCAGCGCGAGGATCGTGAGGGCCAGGGCGACGAGCATCGAGAGCCAGAACGGCAGATCGCCGAACGGCGAGATGCGTTCCGCCGGGCCTGGCCCGCCGACGCCGATGGCGAAGGCGGCTCCGGGCGTGGCGAGGCCGCGGGCGAAGACAGCGGGGACGCGACGCACGCGCCGGAACGCGCGGAGGGCCGCGCCGCGCCGCCATAACTGCCACATCCAGAGCAGCAACAGCACGCCTGGCGCGGCGAGCGCCAGCAGCCATTGCGGCTCGGCGAAGCGAACGAGGTCGGTCATCCTTTGCGGATCCGCCGCCCGGCCTTGCCGGCTTCCTCCGCCTCGCGGCGTTCCTCCGGCCGCATCGGGATGATCACCTTGAACTTCTTCATGTCGCTGGTGTCGGGCGGCGCGCCCGCCACGCCGTGCACGCTCGTCTCGACGCCGCCTTCGGCGGCTACGTTCTGCTGTCTGCCGGCAATCGCGGCGCGATACCTGATCGCGAACTCGTAGTTGTACGCGGCGTCGGGGTGACCGGGGCTGTTTCGAAGCACCTCGGCGTACTGCGCCACCGCGGAGTCCAGGCGTCCGACCACGCTTTTCCAGTCGCCGCCCTGATGAACCGCGGCGCGGTACGTCGCGTTCGCGGCGAGAAACCGATCGGCGCCGCGCTGGGCATCCTCGTACTCTCCCAGCCAGTAGGCCGCAGGCGCGCGCACAAGGTCGTGCTCGTTCGCGGCTCTCGCGTATTGCAGCGTGGCCAGAGAGCGCTCGGCCTGCGCCTGTCGCTGATAGCGCGAACCGGCGGACCACAGCAGCAGCGCCTGCCACGATCAATAGAAGAGCGTCGGCCATCCGTCCGGCGAACGATCTCATGGGAACCTCTGAAACCAGGGAACCGTGAATCGGAGCGCGAGCGCGAGCGTCCACAGGGCGGCAGCCGCCATCACGAAGCGCTGGAACACCGGCCGTCGCGTGCTGTACTCCCGCATCGCGATGCGACCGGTCGAGGCTTCGTCGATCTCCCGAACGGCGCGGACGATCGTCTCTTCGTCGGCGGCCGAGTAGAACCGGCCGCCCGTGCGCGCGACCGCCGACCGCCACATCGCATCCGACAGGCGCGGATCGTCGCCGCCGCTGCCGACCCGGACGAAGTACACGGGGATCTTCGCCGCCGCCGCCTCGCGCAGCACGTCGAACCCGCTTCGGCCGTCCTGCAGGACCTCGGCGTCCATCCCGTCGGTGAAGATCACCATGACATTGCCCGACGCTTCGAGGAAATCGAACGCCTTGAAGAGTCCGACGCCCTGGTCGATCGCGCGCGCGATGACCGTGCCCTGATCCGGGAACGCCATCAGCTCCGACCAGTCGCCGATAAGTGAGATGCTCAGCAGGATGTTCTCGTAGTCGCTCGTGAACGGCGTGATGACGTACGCATCGTCTCCGAATTCGATGAGCGACACGAGATCGCGATACTTCCCCCGCATGCGAAGCTCGACGAAGTGCCTGGCGGCGCCGACGGTCGTGAAGAACGCGGCGTCGTTCGGCGCCCCCTTCGCCAGCCGTGTCGATGGGAGCGGCGAGAGCATGCTGGAGGATGCGTCGATCATGAGGCTGATGCGGCGGCCGGGGTACGACGTCTCGCGGCTCGTGAACACCGTGTGCGGGTCGGCGAGCGCCACGACGAAGAACGGCAGGCCGACCAGAGCCAGAAGCAGCGCGCCGTGGCGGACGAACGACGCTCCGGCCGGGAACGCGGGAGTCCAGTCGACCAGCGCCGGCAGCGCGATCGCTCCCACACGGGTCCGATCGCGGAGCACCGTGCGCGTGAGGAGCGCCGCCAGCGTCAGCCCGCCGAGCACGAGGAGCATCAGCCGGGCCGCGTGCGACTCCGGAAACTGAAGGCCGGTCAGCGCATCCACAGCCGTTCTCGCAGCCCAGGTTTCCGGCGTTCCGTCAGCTGTTCCACGATTCGAAGGCCGTCGTCGAGCGATTCGTCAAGGCGAGGCGCATCGAACTTTCCGTCTCGCCCGTAGCGCGCCTCCGTGAATCGCGCCAGCCCCTCGCGCAGCGTCCCGTCGCCTGCCCGCCGTAGCCCTGGCGAAGGCGGGACGGCGGCTTCCATCCGCGCCGCGGTTTCCCTTCCCGAGATCAACGCGACGCCACGCATTCGTCCGTTGATCGCCAGCTGACCGTCCGCGGCGACCGCACCCGCTTCGGCCGACGTCTGGGTGACGGGCCGTCCCGCCTCGTATGCGGCCGCGATTCTCAGGGCAGCGAGCGCACGGCCGGTCAGCGCCGCCGTCCAGCCGGATCGGCTCTCCTCTCGGACGGCCGACAGCTCACGACGGACGCTCTCGAGAATCACCGAATCGGGCAGGACGCGCCCGGGGACCGCCGACGCGGCCCGGCGTCGTCGCGCCAGCCCGAGAAGCGCCAGCGCCGCGACGATCGCGGCGGCAACGAACGCGATGCCGGCCGCGACCCGCAGCATCGTGCCGCGAAACGCACGGTCGGCGATCTCGTCGAAGGTCGCGATCGGCGCCTCTCGAATGTCGGTCGCGGTGTCAGGCACGAGCGAGAGCACGCGAATGGACACTGGCGGCAGCGCGTACGTGAAGTCCCGCCCCTGAACCGCAGCGGCAGTGGGGCCGCCGGGAACCTGACTCTCGATCCGGAAGGTCAACTGCAACGGGGGGAGACTGACGTCGCGTCCGAACGCGTTCTCCCCGATGATCCGCAGCGAGTAGTCGGTACTGAACGAAGCGGCGGCCGGCCGTGACGACCTCCTTCGCCCGTTTGCCGCCCACGACATCGAACGGCGGAAGCTGGACCACGGAGGGATCCAGCCCGGACTCGTCCGCGAGCACCCGGACTGCCTCGGTCTGAAGGAGCGAGCACGTGAGTACGACGGGGAAGGGCTCCCCGATCCGGACGCCGCCCGCGCCGGTTCGCCACCAGCACGTGATGGGATCGGCCTCGACGTTTTCCGTCTGCTTGTCCTGAGCGAGCGAAACGGTTGATAGAACCGCCGCGGTGGCTCCGGCAGCAAGTATGCGCCTGACGTTCATGCCGTGACCTTCCGGCGCAGCCGTCTCTCGGCGACGAATTCCATGAGCGCCAGATCGAACGCGATTGGATCCGGGCTCGCCCGAATGACGTCGAGGTCCGCAGCGGCCGCCATTCCGGCCACGTCGGTCTGCCACTGGCGGACGCGTTCCGCCATGCGGCGCAGGGTTCCCCGGGACATCGTCCGCGTGCGGCCCGTCTCCACGTCGAACGCCTCGACCCAGCCCGCCCCGACCGGCGGAAGGTCGAACGCGAACGCCGCGTCCACGAGCACGATGACGACGTCGTGGGTCGAGTTCAACCGCGCCAGCTCCTGCACGACTGTCTGCGCGTCGTCGAACAGAAAGTCGGAGACGACTGGAATCAGCGAGGTCTTCCGCATGAATCCGCCAATCGTCCCGCTCAAGCCGATCGTCTGACGGATCTCCTGAAGGCCCTCGCCGGACTGATAGGCGTCGAGGCATCGGATCACCTGGTTCTTGCCGATGCGCGGCCGGAGCCCGTGCAGCGCGCGGAACGCGCCTTCGAACACGATGAGGCCGACGGAGTCCTGAAAGAACACGGCCGACATGCCGAGCGTGGCGATCGCCCGGGCGACGATCGCGGCGATCGGGCGCCCGTGCAGCCCGCACCGCGTCGAGAGCGACGCGTCGGCCACGATGACGACGCTGGACGTCGTCGGCTGCTCGAACTCACGAACGACGAGCGGGCTGAAGTTGGTCAGCGTCGATTGGGGCCAGTCGATCGACTCGAACCGGTCGCCCCCCTGCCAGTCGCGAAGGCCGACGAAATCGAATCCCGACCCGTGAAACAGACTCGAATGCTCGCCGATCGTGAACTCGCGCATCCTCCTGAGGATGCGCAGCTCGATCTCGGTCACGTC
Organism: uncultured Acidobacteriota bacterium; assembly: GCA_963847125.1. Taxonomy (GTDB): domain Bacteria; phylum Acidobacteriota; class Vicinamibacteria; order Vicinamibacterales; family 2-12-FULL-66-21; genus DATAEE01. The sequence goes on along the minus strand of CAWJYM010000009.1, from coordinate 1,729,140 downwards.
CGACAGGCTGACGAGCGGTTCAACGCTCGACGGCGCTCATGGAATCGGCGTCCGATCGAGGATGTCCGTGATGACGGCGTCGGTCGTGAGACCGTGACTGGCGGCGTGCGGTCCGAGCCAGATCCGATGGCCCAGGACGTACGTCGCGAGATCCTGGATGTCTTCCGGATAGACGACGTCGCGCCGCCGGACGACGACCGCCCAGACCTTCGCGAGACGGCTCCAGACGATGATCGCGCGAGGGGAGGCGCCGAGATCCACGCCGCGCTCCACGAGCTCCGACGGAGAGTGCACGTGCCAGTCGATGTCGGCGTTGTAGGGCCTCGTCGATGCGACGAGACGCTGGATGTAGTCACCGAGCCGGTCGTGGAGGAAGACGTGCTCGCTGATGGCGGCGCGAAGCTGGACGATCCGTTCTTTCGTCATCAACGCCGACAGCCGGACCTGCTTGAAGTCGAAGCTCGCCAGCTTCCGCTCCTCCTCCGCGGGCAGGTAGCCGATGTTGACCATGATCGCGAACCGATCGGTAGCCGCCTCCGAGAGCGGAAACGTGCCCTGACCGAGCTCGACCGGGTTCATCGTCGCGATGGCGAAGCTGAAGGCGGGGAGCTCGTAGGTCGTCTTGCCGACGGTGACCGTGCGGTCCTGCAGCCCCTCGAGGAACGCGCTCTGCGACTTCAGCGGGATGCGGTTGATCTCGTCGAGGAGGATGACTTCCGCTTCGGCAAGAGGTCCGAACTCGGTGACCAGCTCTCCGGTCGCCGGGTTGATCATCTGGAAGCCGACCACCTCGGTCGGCTGCAGATCCGCGCGGCCCTGCAGGCGCACGAACTTCGCGTCGCTGATCGCCGCCAGGATCACGCCGAAGAACGTCTTGCCCACGCCGGGCACGCCGCGCAGCAGCAGGTTGCCGGCGTTGACCTGGCGCTGCTCCTTCTTGTCGTAGGTCGTCGGGATCTCGGACAACAGCACGACGTTCGCGAGCGTCTTGGGGGTCTCGTATCCCACGAGCGCCTTGCGCCCTTCCGCAAGGATGGACTCGTGGAATTCGATCGCCTCCGCCAGATCAGGATGCACCAGGGCCTCCGCCAGCGCCAATCGTATCCGATCGACCCGAGATCACGGAGGCAAGGGAGGGCACGGAGAAAATCAAACACGGAGACACGGAGAACACGGAGGACACACCGAAAGGCAATAACGCCGAGGCCGCAGAGGATGCAGGACGAGACGAGCGATGTCGACTGGGGCCCGACCTTCGGTCGGGCCGAGGCTGGGTGAGGGACCGTGTTCGCAAGAGCAGCAGCGTTCTCTCGAAGCTCTTGCGGACGTGGTCCCTCGCCCAGCCACCGCGCCGAAGGCGCGCCAGTCGACACCGCTTGTCCTCAGCGTTCTCTGCGTCCTTTGCGCGCTCTGCGTTTATCATCGCAGCTCTATGAAGATCGAGGTCGGTCAACGCGCGAGCCGCCGGCTGACGCTGACGGCGGATCACGTGCAGAAGTTCGCGGAGATTTCGGGGGACCGGAACCCGCTGCACTTCGACGAGGCGTTCGCGTCGAAGACGAAGTTCGGCCGGCTCGTGGTCCAGGGCGGGCTGACGACCGGGTTGCTGCACGCGCTCGTCGCGATGGATCTGCCGGGCCCGGGCACGGTCTTTCTGAGCCAGAACTGGAAGTTCGTCGCGCCCGTGTTCGTGGGAGACACGATCACCGCCGACGCCGAGATCGTCAGCGTGCACCCGACGAAGCCGGTCACGCAGCTCCGCGTGCGCGTCGCGAGAGATGGCGGCGAGACCGTGCTCGAAGGCGAGGCGTGGTGCTACACGTTCGCGCCTCTCTGAACTTGGTGCACTAAGGTGCTCTAGGTGCCCTCGGTGCGGGTGCACCGAGCACGCGGCACCTCAGTGCACCTGCACCTGAGTGCACCCAGAGCACCCAGGGCACCATAGTGCACCCCAGGGTGATCGCGAAGTTCACTCACTCCGCAGCGCGCTCATGGGATCGATCCGCGTGGCGCGCCGCGCCGGAATCGCGCTCGCGGCGATCGTCGCGACGACGAGAAGGGCGCCGACCACGACGAACGTCACCGGATCGGTCGGAGAAATCTCGAAGAGCAGATCGCGCATGAGGCGCGTGAGGAGCGCCGCTGCGACGAGTCCCGCGGCGACACCGATGAGACCGAACGCGAGCGCCTGGCCGACGATGAGGCGCATGACCTGGCGGGCCGTTGCGCCCAGTGCCACACGGACGCCGATCTCTCGCGTGCGCTGAACCACGGTGTATCCGACGACGCCGTAGATCCCGCTCAGCGTGAGCGCCAGCCCCAGCACGGCGAACGATCCAATCAACAGGAAATTGCGACGCGCCTGGCCGGACGAGTGCGCCAATAGTTCGTCCATCGACGTGAACCCGGACGCGACGAGCCCCGGCCGCGTCTCGTCCACAGCGGCGCCGATCGAGCGGACGAGACCGCGCGGTTCGCCGGTCGCCCGCAGCATCATGTAACTCCACATGAACGGCGTCTGCGCAAACGGTGTGTAGACCGCTTCGACGGCCGGCTCGGCCAGGTCGCGATATCGGATCCCGGAGACGACCCCGACGACCGTACGCCATTCGCCGGATTGAGATGGATCGACGAGGCGGATTCGGCGCCCGATCGGGTCGCTCGTGCCGAAGAGACGCCGCGCGAGGACGTGGTTGACCGCTACGACCGGCGCTCCGGCGCGCCGATCGTCGTCGGTGAACTCGCGTCCCGCGATAACCGACGCGCCAAGAGCGGCGAAGTAGCCAGGCGTCGCAGCGATGAAGTGGGTGTGCAGAGGCTCGGTGAGCGTCACGCCCTGCGCCTCGATCCGGATCGAGCGCTGGGGCGTGGCCAGTGGCAGGCCGGTGGCGCCCCCGACCGACTCGACACCCGACAGTCCGCGCAAACGCGTGAGGATCGCGCGCACGGCTTCGGAGCGCGCTTCATCGTCCGGGAGCGAGACGACCTGCACGTTGAACGTCATGATTCGATCCGGCGCGAATCCGGGATTCACGCGTGTCAGCTGGATCAGGCTGCGGCCGACGAGCGCGGCGCCGGCGAGCACGATGGCGGCGAGCGCGACCTCCGCGATGACGAGCCCGCCGCGCAGGCGGCGCGCGCCCCGCGACTGGCCGGCACGGCCGTCCTGCTTGAGCGCGGCGCCGGCCCGCTCGCCGCTGGCCTGGAGCGCGGGGATCGAGCCGAAGAGCAACGCGACGAGCAGCGTGACCCCCGCGGTGAACGCCAGCACCGAGGGCTCCAGCCGGACGACCGTCACCTGCGGCATGTGTTCGAGCAGGAGCGCGGGCAGCGACTCGACCGTCCACACCGCACCAACGAGACCGACGACACCGCCGATCGTTGCGATGACCGCGCTTTCGATCAGGAGCTGGCGCAGGATTCTGGCGCGCGTGGCTCCCAGCGCGGCGCGGGTGGCGATCTCGCGCGCGCGGCCGGCCGTCCGCGCGAGCAGCAGGTTCGCCGCGTTCGCGCACGTGATCAGCAGGAGAAGGCCGACCGCCGCCAGCGCGCCGACGAGCACCGGACGGACGTTTCCGACGATAGTGTCGCGCAGCGGCCTGTACTCGAATGTGATGCCGGTGTTCGTATCCGGATAGGTGCGCGCGAGCGTCGCGGCGACCGCGTCCGCCTCCTGCTGCGCCACAGCCAGCGGCACGCCAGGCCGGAGTCGCGCGACATGCCGGAAGATGCGCAGCGTGCGCGGGGGTGGGGTGGGTCCGAGGCCAACGTCGAGCGGCGTCCAGATCTCGAAACGGGGACCTGAAGGCAGCTGGAACTGCGGCGGCATGACACCGATCACGGTGTACGCGCGGCCACTGAGCCGCAGCGAACGTCCGAGCACACCAGGCGATCCGCCGAAACGCCGCTGCCAATAGCCGTTCGAGAGCACGACGACCGGCTGCCTGGCCGTCTCAGGCGTGATCGACGCGCCCAGGAGCGGTGCCACATCGAGCATCGGGAAGAAGGAGCCGTTCACCTGCGCGCCGAGAATCTGCTCCGTTTCTCCTTCGCCGGTGACGTTCCAGAGATTCGACGCCCAGAGCGAGGAGGCTTCGAAGGAGCGGACCGCCGCAGACAGGTCTTCATGGTCCGGTATCGACATGCGGCCGACCACGATCCGCTCTGCTCCGCTGTACGGAAGAGGTTTGAGCAGGATGGAGTGCATCACGCTGAACACGGCGGTGTTGGCGCCGATGCCGAGTGCGAGGGTCCCGATCGCGACGAGCGCGAAGGTCGGCTGGCGCAGGAGGAGCCGGATCGCCAGGCGAAGGTCGGTCAGCATAGAGGCTTAGACGGAAGCCGCGGCCGAAAGTCGCGTCGGAAAACGCTACAATTCCCGCTCGATGCTGCAGGACATCCGCTACGCCATCCGCGCCTTCGCCCGCAGCCCGGGCTTCACGCTCGCGGCCGTGCTGTCGCTGGCGATCGGCGTCGGCGCCAACACCGCGATCTTCAGCGTCGCGAACGCGCTGCTGCTGCGGCCGCTCCCGTACGCAGACGCCGACCGGCTCGTCATCCTGTGGAACCGCTCGCCGGGTCTCGGCATCATCGAGGACTGGTTCTCGACCGCCCAGTACTTCGACGTCAGGACGGGACATCAGGGGTTCGAGCAGGTCGCGATCGCGATCGGCGGGAACTACAACCTGACCGGGGATGGCGGCGAGCCGGAGCGAATCGGCACGATCCGCGTGTCCTCGAACCTCCTTCCCATGCTCGGCGTGCGCGCCGCGGCGGGACGGCTCTTCGTCGCGGAAGACGATATTCCCGGCACGACCGGGACCGCCGTGCTCGGGTACGGCACGTGGATGCGCCGCTACGGAGGCGATCCGCGAGCCATAGGAAAGACGCTCATCCTCAACGGCCAGCCGTATCAGGTGATCGGCGTGCTGCCGGAGTCGTTCGATCTGCCACGCGAGGTGATGCCGACGCTCGGCGTCGCCGAGCACGCCGAGATCCTCATCCCGCTGCCGCTCGGGCCGGACGCGCCGACCATCCGCGGCCGCGAGGACTACAACATCCTCGGCAAGCTGAAGCGCGGCGTCCTGCTCGAGCATGCGCAGGCCGAGATGGACGCGCTCACCGCGAGGCTCCGGCGCGACCATCCCGAGGTGTATCCGCCCAACGGCGGCCTGACGTTCAGCATCGTGCCGCTGCAGGAGCAGGTCGTCGGGGACGTTCGCCGCTCGCTCGTCATCCTGATCGGCGCGGTCAGCCTCGTCCTGCTCATCGCCTGCGCAAACGTGGCGAATCTGCTGCTGTCGCGAGCGCTCGGCCGTCAGCGCGAAATTGCGGTCCGATCGGCGCTCGGCGCCGAGCGCATCCGGATCGTCCGCCAGCTCCTCACCGAGAGCGTCATCCTCGCGCTGGCCGGCGGCACGCTCGGCGTCATCTTCGCGTTCGCGAGCCTCCTGGGGATTCAGGCGCTCGGAACGCGAAGCGTGCCGCGCCTCCACGAGATCGCGATCGACGGACAGGTCCTGCTCTTCACGCTGGCCATCTCGCTCGTGTCGGGGCTGCTGTTCGGCCTCGCACCGGCGCTGCGGCTGTCGCGGCTCGATCTCCACGAGAACCTGAAGGACGCGAGCCGCGGGTCGTCCGGCGTGAGCGCGCTCTGGGGCCGCGGACAGAATCTGCGGCGCCTGCTCGTCATCGCCGAGCTCGCGCTGTCGGTCGTGCTCCTCATCGGCGCCGGGCTGCTCATCCGCAGCTTCGCGCGCATTCATGACGTGCCGCCCGGTTTCAATCCGCAGAACGTTCTGACACTCGAGCTGACGATGATGGGACGGAAGTACAACGACGCGGCCGTCGCGCTCGAGACGTATCGGCTGCTCTGGGCCCGGCTGGCGCGGCTGCCCGGCGTCACGGCCGCCGGCGGGGTGAGCTCGCTTCCACTCAGCCAGATGATGGCGTGGGGGCCGATCACGATCGACGGACGGGTCCCGGCCGCCGGCGAAAAGTTCATCAACGTGGACATGCGGATGGTCGGCGGCGAGTACTTCCGGGCGATGGAGATCCCGCTCCTTCAGGGACGGCTCTTCACGGAGCACGATACGCGCACCAGCCAGCGGGTCACCCTCATCGACGCGCACATGGCGGCGCAGTACTGGCCGAACGAGAGCCCGCTCGGCAAGCGGCTCCGACTGGGTCTGGCCGACTCGCCCGGTCCCTGGATCACCATCGTCGGCGTCGTCGGCCGCATCAAACAGGACGCGCTCGATTCGGACTCGCGGATCGCGTTGTACCTGCCGCAGACGCAGTATCCGGTGCGCGGCATGAACGTCGTGCTTCGAAGCGCGGCAGACCCGGCCGGCCTCGCCGCCTCGGTCCGCAAGGAGATCCGCGAGCTGGATGCCGATCTTCCCGTGTACGGAGTTCGTACGATGTCGCATCGCGTCGAGGAGTCGCTCGCCCGGCGACGGTTTTCGATGCTGCTGCTGACGCTGTTCGCGTCCCTTGCCCTCGGCCTTGCGGCGATTGGGGTCTACGGTGTCATGGCCTACCTCGTCAGCCAGGGGGCTCGTGAGCTGGGGATCCGGATGGCGCTCGGCGCCACGCCGCGCCGAATCCTGGTCATGGTCGTTCGTCAGGGTCTGGTGGTGGCCGCCATCGGGGTCGGCATCGGCCTGATCGGCGCGTTCGGGCTGACGCGGCTGATGCGCCGGCTGCTGTTCGGCACGGAGGCGACCGATCCCTTGACGTTCGCGGCGATCGCGCTGCTGCTCGCGGCGATCGCGCTTGTCGCCAGCTTCGTCCCGGCACTGCGCGCCGCGCGGATCGATCCGATGGTCTCGCTGCGCAGCGAGTAGCGCAGCCCTTTAGGGCTGCTAAGATTCGGGCGAAGCTAGCTCGTCAGTTGGTGTGGGCGGCATTGTGCTTGCACCTCGACCGACTCCGGCCGACTGCCTGAGAGGAGCCGTTCATGGGCAACACCAAAGCCACACGCCAGGATCTGATCAAACATCTCAACGAAGATCTCGCACGGGAGTACCAGGCGATCATCGCGTATGTCGTGTACTCGCAGGTGCTCAAGGGCGCCGAGTACATGAGCATCGCGTCGGAACTGGAAATCCACGCGAAAGAAGAGCTGCAGCACGCGGTGACCATCGCGAAGCACATCGACTACCTCGGAGGCATGCCGACGGCCACCGCGCTGCCGGTCAAGCTGTCCGAAGATGCAGAGGTCATGCTGCGCGCGGATCTCGACAACGAGAACGACACCGTCCGCGCGTATCGCGAGCGCGTGCGGGAATGCGAAGCGCTCGGGGAATATGCCATCGCGGAGGACATCCGGGAAATCCTGCGTCAGGAGCAGGAACACCAGATCGATCTCGCGACCGCGCTCGGCGAGAATGTCCCTGACGTGTCCCCGGTGACGGCCTGAGGGTTTGTGGTACGACCCTTTAGGGTCGTCAAGAAAGATCAGGCTGAAGCCTCGTGCCACAGCAGACGAGGCTAAAGCCTCGTGCCACCTAACGCGGCGCCGCAGTGAGCACGAGGTGCACGTCACGCGCGACCGCGGCGGCAATGTCCGCCTGCACGGTGAGGATGTCGCGCAGCGGCCGGTCGTAGGTCTTCGCCCAGAGGTGCTCGTCCGTGTCCGCTTCGATCAGCTGCGCGGTGACGCGCAGGCGATCGCCCTGCGTCACCGTGGATCCTTCGAGGATCATGTGCACGTCGAGCTCTCGTGCGATTTCCGGCAGCGGCTTTCGTTGTCCCTTGTAGTGCATGGACGACGTGCGCGACGTGACGCGGAGGCCTTCGACCTGCGCCAGGTTCGCGATGAGCGCCTCGGTCAGGCCGTCCGCGAAGTAGTCGTGTCGCGAGTCGGCGGAGAAGTTCTGCATCGGAAGCACCGCGAGAGACTTCACGTTCGAGTGCCGCCGCAGGCTGACCCGCTCGACCGGTGCGGCGCCGGAGGTGCCCGTCGGTCGAACGTTCTGTTGAGATTGGCGCGACGGGTCCATCGCCCGGTCGACGAAGTACAACGCCAGGAACACCGTCGCGGCCGCGCCGACCAGTTGCGCCACGATGCGGCCGACGAACCCGATCCACGCGGACCGGAACTTGTCCTTCTTTTTCTTCTTTGGTGTGTCCGACTCGGCAGTGGGCTGCTGGACGGGGGGCGACGTGGGCTCCGAGGGATTGATTTCCGACATGGGAACGACTGCCTAACGGAGAGCGGTCGCCGGGCGGCGATGCAAAGGTGCGACCAGCCCGGCGACCCTCAAACGGCCCGTTTCTGTCCGCTTCCGGTGACTGCGCGCGTCACCTTCAGGCGTCTCTTGATAGGACGAGCAGCGTTCCCTGACGGTTCGAATTCAGCCCCGATCCAGGATGTCTACGAAGTCGGTCGATACAGGCGGTCGAACACGTATCGCGCCACCCGCCGACCCTGCGCGATGCCTTCCGTCTTGTCGAACGACCAGTGGATGCCGAGATAGATCCGGCTCTGGCCGTTTTCTTCCTCCGCCTGCGACAGCGACGTGAAATCGCGCGGGATGAGCGGCCGGATGATGCCGTCGCTGCCGGCCGTCTCGCCGTTGAACTCGTCCGAGACGAAGGTGAACGCGATGTTGTCCCTGCCGTAGAAGCGGCGCAGGGTCTCGAACAACGCCCCTCCGAATCCCGCGTGGCCCGACGGATACGCCGGGAACGGCGGCGTGAAGTCCGGTCCGGTCAGGTTGCTCGCCGGCGCGCCGAGCGGTGAGAAATCGACGTCCCCCCGTGTCCGGTCGTTGCCGTCGCCGCGGCCGGTCGGCCCCGTCCCGCGATCGGCCTCGCGGATTCCGGTCACGGGACGCCAGTAGTCGTAGTGGTACTTCGACTCCCAGATCGCGATCCCCGCATCCGCCATCGCGACGTTCACGAGCGCGAGCAGCCGGACGAACTCGATGCCGCTCGTCCCCATCCGGTCGGCGATGGTCACAGCGATCTGGTTGTATAACCGAGGCGGCGCGCACAGGCTCGGCGTGCCGTCGTACGCCCAGAAGATCCCGATGAAGCTCTGCTGGTCGGTCCGTTCGGTTGGAGTTCCACCTGGCTTGCCGTCGCCGCCGAGGCGCTTCACCTCATTGAATGCCGTGGCATAGGTGCGGCTCGAGATCGCCGGCGGCACCGGCGCGCGGAACTGACGACCCGACGTCAGGACGAACGGCCTGACGTCGCCCCACTTCGCGCCGAGGGCGAGCGGGATCTGGCTGATCGGATCCTGCCGCCACCGGCCGGGCAGGTTGCTCGTGCGGTGCTCGATGCCGACACGCGGCTCGTCATGATTCGATCCGTCGTTCGCCTTGCGCGCGAGGATCGCGAGCGCCGCCACCCTCCCGAGAAGGATCCCCTTCATGCGTGCCCGCTCGTCCGTAATCGCGGCGAGCTCCCGGTTGAGCTCCGCACGGAACGCGGCCCTCTGCGAGGGGAACATTGCGGCCAGCGTGTCGTGCGCCGCCTGGGCGATCGCGGCGTCGAGCGACGTGCCCTCCGGTGCGCGCGGCAGGCCGAGATAGCTCTTGTAGCCGCCGACGACCGAGTTGACGACTTCGAAGATCGCGATGTGCACGATCGCCATCGCGCGGGCCGAGCGTCCCGGCCCGAGCTGCTCGCCGAACTCGCGCGGGTCGCCCTGCGGGACCGGCGTATGGTCGAGACCGCTCGCGTCGATCGAGATCTCGTTCCAATGCTTGACCCGGGCGACCATGTCGCCGGGGGGCGGCGTCGGCCGAAGCGTCGCCGATGCGAGAAGCTGCGGAGTCTCGGCAGCAGTACTGCCGTCATAGAGAGGGCCCCACGCGGCCGCGAAACCACCCTTGATTGCGTCTGCCTTGATGAGCGCGGTCAGCGCCGCTACCGATGCAGCGATCGCGATCGCGCTTCGCACTCGACTCATGCGCATACGTACTCCAAATAGGGGACGACCCTGAAGGGTCGTGCCACACTGGGCCGCGGTGTGCCATCACCGCGGCTGTTGTTGGTGACGGTGAAGGGGAGCGCCGCGCATCGTGCAACATCGCCGCCACCCATGGCGAGACTGCGCGCGCGGCGCTATCGAGCCCGAACCCGGATGAGCTCGCGTGTCGAATCCGACGACGCGGAAGTTTTTTCTTCCTGGCTCGCCGTAGCTTTAGCTGAGGCGGGCCTGCGACGCCGGAGTCGTAGCGACGGCGGGCCCCGTGCCTGGCAGCGCGCCGATGGCGTTTCGGCGCGGCACTATCGCAGGAGCACAGGTACCCCTTCGCATACAGTGCGGAAATGCGTCGATTTGTCTTGGTCGTGGCTGAGACGAACTCAACCCCTACTCGTGCCGCAGCGCGACGAGCGGGTCGATCCGTGATGCGCGGTACGCCGGCACGAAGGTCGCCGTCAACGCGACACCCAGCAGCGCCGCCGAGACCGCGGCGAGCGTGAGCGGATGGCCCGCCTGAACCGTCGGCTCGAGACTGGTCAGCAGCCGAGTCAGCGCGACCGCGCCCGCCAGGCCGAGCGCCAGGCCGGCGACGGCAAGCCACATCCCATCTCGCAGCACGAGACGCAGGATGTCGTGTCGCGCCGCGCCGAGCGCCTGACGGATGCCCATCTCGTGCGTCCGCTGCGAAGCCGCGTACGACACCACTCCGTAGAGACCGACTCCCGCGAGCGACAGCCCCAGCAGCGCGAACGACCCGAGCAGGATCGTGTAGACGCGCGTCGCCGCCATCGATCCTGAGAGCACATCGTCGAGCGCGCGAATCTGCGCGACGGGCACGTTGCGATCGGTCGACTCGGCCACCGCTTTGATCGACGGCGCGAGCGCCGCCGGGTCCGCATCGGTCCGGACGACGAGCGTCAGCCGCGGCCAGTCCGGCGTCGGTTGTTGATAGTTCAGGTAGATCTCGGGCCGCGCGGCGTTCCCGAGGCTCATCTGCCGTACGTCGCCGACGATGCCGACGACCGTCAGGGGGACCTTCGATGGGTGAACCGTGATCTGTTGTCCCAGCGGATCCTCGCCCGGCCAGAAGCGCGCGGCCGCCGTGTCATTGATCACGATGACGGCGGGCGCCGCCATCGAGTCCTCCAACGTAAAGTCCCGGCCGGACCGCACGGGGATCGTCAGCGTCCGGAAGTACCCGGGGCTGACGATGTTGAAGTTCGCGCTGAAATAACCGCGCGGCTGAGGCGGTGGCTTGCCGACAATCCGGAACCCCAGCGAGTCGGAGCCGCCGTTGAGCGGCAGGTTCGCGACGAGCGCGGCCGACCGCGCGCCAGGCAGCCCCGTGATGCGCGACAGCATGTTCTCGAAGAACCCCAGCCGGTCCGTCTCGTTCTGCAGCTTGCTCTGCGGCAGGAAGAAGCCGACGGTCAGGACGTTGGCCGACTGGAATCCCGGCGCCGTCTGTCGCATCACCAGAAGACTCTTCAGCAGCGCGCCGGCCCCCGCGAGCAGCGCGAGCGCGATCGCGATCTCGGTCACGACCAGCGCGCTGCGAATCCGGCGCCCGGCCGGCGCGGCCGTCGCCGTCCGGCTCGACTCACGAAGCCCGTCGCTGACGTCGGGCGACATGGCCGCGAAGGCGTGAAGGCCGCCGCAGACGAGCGCCGTCGCGATCGACACGAGCAGCGTGAAGGCGAGGACGGCCTGATCGGTGTGCGTGCCATCGAGCCGGGGAATGGGAAAACTGTCCAGGATGAGCGCCGCCAGCAGTGGAGCGGTCCACGTCGCCAGGGCGAGCCCTAGAGCGCCACCGACGAACGCGATCAGCAGGGTCTCGGTGAGCAACTGCTGCATCAGCCGCAGCCGGCCCGCGCCGAGCGCCGTCCTCAACGCGAGCTCCCGCTGACGCGAGACGTTCCGGGACAGCAACAGGTTCGCGACGTTCGTGCACGCGACCAGCAGCACGGCGGCGACGGCGCCGAGGCAGATGATCAATCCGGGCCTCGCGTCGCCGACCAGCGCATCCACGAGCGGCATCACGTTCGCGCCGACGAACTCGTTGGATCTTCGGGAACTCGGCGGCGATCCGGCCTGTGATGGCGTCCATCTCGGCCTGTGCGGCCTCGAGCGAGACGCCCGGCTTCAAACGCGCGACGGTCCGCAGATAGCCGTGGTTGCGGTTCGTCTCGCGTGGGACTGTCGTGAACACCTGTTCGGGTTCGAGCGGCAGGACGCTGACGCCTTCCGGCATCACGCCGATGACCGTGTGTGGTTCTTCGTTGACCCGGAGCGTCTGCCCGAGCACATCGTCGCGCCCGCCGAAGTGACGCTTCCAGCCGCTGTCGCTCAAGATCACGACGCGTGACCCCGGTTCCTGCTCCTCGGCGCGGAACGTCCGGCCCATGGCCGGCTGTATGCCCAACGTCTCGAAGAATCCGGGCATGGTCTGCAGCGCCGGCACGAGCTCCGCGCGCCCGTCGCCCGCCAGCATCGCGCTCCGCGATGTGAAGGCGGCCATCCCGTCGAAGCTCCGGCTCTGCGCCCGCCACGCCTCGACGTCCGGGTACGACGCGACATCCTGCGTGTCGCCGCTCTTCGTGTTGGTCGCCCAGATGAGGACCAGTCGGTCCGAAGCGGGAAAGGGAAGCGGCCGCAGCAGCACGGCGTTGACGACGCTGAAGATGGCGGTGTTGGCGCCGATGCCGAGCCCGAGGGTCAGGACCGCGACGATCGTGAAGGTCGGATTCCGGCGCAGCATGCGTGCGCCGACGCGGGCATCCTGGAGCACGTGATCCACGAACGGAATGCCGGCCCGATCCCGATAGTGTTCCTTCACCTGATCGATCCCGCCGAGCGTGAGCAGGGCGTGCCGTCGCGCGGCGTCCGGCGACATCCCGGCGCGCACGTTGTCCTCGACGTGCATCGCGAGATGACTCTGGAGCTCCTCATCGATTTCGCGCTCGCGGCGCGCCCGAGTCAACGGAGCGAGCAGTCGAAGAAGCCATGCGCGGAGACGTTTCACGAGGAAGCCTCCCGGGCGGCGGTCCATCGTTCGTGCGGTCGTGACGCCACGTCTCTCCTGTGGGATGCCCATAACACCATGGCACAAGCTTCTATGGCTTGGCAATAGGAGACGGGCGAGCGGCCGCGCTGATGTAGGATGCCCGCGGGAGCGCGAAGCATGGCACACATCCAGCGCGTCAATCGTCGATCGTTCCTGCAGAATGCCGGGCTGACCGCGCTTGCCGGCGCCGTGGGGCGCCCGCCGGTGCCTCTGGGCGCCATGAGGGGCGCCGAGGCCGGGATCGGCACGCCGGCCGCCGACGGCCGCTTCGACTTCGACACGGTCTACTCGCGACTGGGAACCGATTGCGTCAAGTACGACCAGCAGATTCGCACCTTCGGGAAGGGCAGCGTCCAGGTCGGCATGGGGATCTCGGACATGGACTTCCGGGCGGCGCCGTGCATCACGAAAGCCCTTCAGGCGCGCCTCGGCCACGAAAACTGGGGTTACCTCGACATGGGCGCCACCACGCCGGCGATGGGGGAGAGCGTCGCGGCCTGGAGCCGGCGCCGTTACGGGGTGACGATCGATCCCGCGACGCTCGTATTCACGAACGGCGTGCACCCGGCGCTCATCTTCGCGATCCAGGCGCTCTCACCCCGCGGCAGCAAGGTGCTGCTCACGACCCCGGCTTACGACGGCTTCTACTCGGATCTCGTCTACACCGGTACGATCGCTGAAGAAAGCCTGATGCGGTTCGAGAACGGCCGGTACCGGGTCGACTACGCCGACTTCGAGCGCCGCATCAGCCACGATACGCACACGTTCATCCTCTGCAATCCGCACAACCCGACCGGCAACTGCTGGAGCGCCGAGGAGCTCACGAAGATCGGCGAGATCTGCCTGCGGCGTCGAGTCGTCGTGCTGGCGGACGAGATTCACTGCGACTTCGTCAGCAAGGGTGAGCGGTACACTCCTTTTGCGAGCCTGCCGAACAAGGACATCGTCAACAACAGCATCTCGTTCAACGCCGCCAGCAAGGCGTTCAACCTCTCGGCGCACAAGGTGGGGTGGTTCTATTCGACCAATGCGGACCTGATGGCCCGCGTCGATGCCATTTGTGCGCGCCGACCTGACCACGCTCGGAATCGTGGCCAATCGTGCGGCATACGCCGAAGGCGAGGAGTGGCTCAACCAGGCGGCCGCGTACATCGATGGCAATCTCGATTTCGTCGCGTCCTACATCCACGACAGGATCCCGACAATCAAACTGACAAAGCCGCAGGCCACCTTTCTCTGCTGGCTGGATGTCGGTGAGCTGATGGAGCGGATCGGCGCCACGAAGCTTGCGGACGACTACAACCGCACGAAGGCGCCGACCGACTCAAAGCGCACGCCCGAGGATGTTCTGCAGCGCTTTGTGATCGAGCGGGCGAAAGTACACATCAACCCCGGCAGCAACTATGGCAAGGGTGGCGGGGGACATATGCGCATGAACATCGCGACGTCGCGCAAGCAGCTGGAGCTCGCGCTCGGGAACGTCGCGGCCGCGGTCAAGAACCTGTAGATCAGAATTCAGAATCTAGAATTCAGAATCCAGAAGAAGGAATCTGGAGCCTCAGCGTTCCCGTCGGCCGCTCGCGCGTATAGGCCTGCACGTAGAGCCGACCGGCGCGAAGATCCGCTCGCGCGCGAAAGCCGAGTCCGATTGATCCGCGGCCTGACAGCCGTCCAGGTTCTACGAGTCTGGCCAGAATGCCGCCCGCCTTACCCGGCTCGCCCTGGTGCAGCGCCACCAGGCGGACATCTTCGGCGCGGAGCCCCGTCAATTCCACTTCGTAGCGCAACTCCGCGGTGACCGACTCGTACGTCACGCGTCCCCGAAGCGATGTTGTCCCGGACGTGACGACGCCCAGGTCGACGCTCGTCGCTCCTGGCGCCCGACCCGCAACGAGCGGCGGCGTGCTGAACGGCGCCCTCCGCAGTTTTGCCGCCTGCTCCCAGCCGTAGGCCGTCCTCAACAGCTCCGACTCGCTGAACTCGCGGCCGATCAGCTCGAGACCGATGGGGAGACCGTCGTCCGTGAAGCCGGCCGGCAGGCTGAGCGCGGGCAGGCCGGAGCTCGCGCTCACATTGCAGTTCGTGCCCGCCTGAGGTTCTCCGATCAGGGCCGGCTTGCGGCGCATCGTCGGGTAGACGAGCGCGACGAGGCGGTGCTCGTCCAGCGTGGCTGCAATCGCGCTCCGGATCGCGGCGCGCTTGACGAGGGCCCGGCGGTACTCGTCGGTGTCCCGCTTCTCGACGTTGTTCCGCCGGTTGAGCGAGGCTTCCATCGAGGCGTCGTACAGCCCGAGCTTCAGGATCTCGGCGAGCGATCGCACGGGCGCCGCCGGACGCTGCTCGAGGTACTCGGCGAGATCGAACTTGAACTCGGCGTCGATCACGCTGCTGCCCGCCAGCAGATCGCCGAGCCCGGGGACGGTCACCTCGATCGCCTCGGCCCCTTCCTTCTTCATGTCGTCAATCGCCTTCCGCACGATCGCGGCCACGTCGCCATCTTCCGGCGCCGTGCCGAACAGCGGCGTGAGCACGCCGAGCCGGGCGCCTTTGAGGCCGCCCGGCTTGAGCGCGTCGCCGAAGCTCGCCGGGATCTTTCCCGCGGCCACCTTCGTTGTCGGATCCCCGGGATCGGGACCGACGGTGGCGTCGAGCAGGAGCACCAGGTCCGACAGGCTGCGCGCGAGCGGCCCGCCGATGTCCTGCGTGTGCGCGAGCGGCACGATGCCGCGGCCGCTGGCGAGGCCGTGTGTGCCGCGGAGCCCGACGAGGTTGTTGTGCGACGCGGGAATCCGTATCGACCCGCAGGTGTCGCTGCCCATGCCGGCCGCCGCGAAGCTCGCCGCGAGCGCCGCGCCGGTCCCGCCGCTCGAGCCGCCTGGATTGCGCGCCAGGTCGTACGGATTGCGCGTCTGGCCCGCAACCGAGCTGACCGTCGTGATCCCCGACGCGAGCTCGTGCATGTTCGTCTTGCCGACGATCACCACGCCCGCGGCTCGAAGACGTTCGACCTGATACGCGTCCGTCGAGGACTGAAAGGAGGCGAGCGCCAGCGACCCGGCCGTCGTCGGCATCTCCGAGGTTTCGAAGTTGTCTTTCACGAGGATCGGGATGCCGTGAAGAGGCCCACGCGCCCCCGTCGAGGCGCGCTCGTGGTCCAGCGCGTCGGCGACCGTCAGCGCCTGCGGGTTGAGCGACACGATCGCGTTCAGCCTCGGGCCCTGCGCGTCGTACGCGGCGATGCGGGCGAGGTACAGCTCGACGAGCCGGCGGGACGTCACCTTGCCCGCGCGCATCGCCTCCTGCAGCTCGGCGATCGATTTCTCGACGACGTCGAAGTCGGGTTCGCGAGGCTGGCCGGCAGTCGAAAGGGAAGCGAGCATGAACAGGAGGACCAGCGGCGACGTCAGTCGGGTCATGCCCGCTAAGGTTATACCCGTCGCACACCGGATGAGCTGCTGCCGCCGCCGGACGGATCTACACTGGGCACATGGACAGCAAGCTGACTCCACTCGCGTGGGCCATCGCGTGTGTGCAACTGGCGGCCGGGCCCGCTTCGGCTCAGGAAGACGCGCGCAGGCTCTTCGAAGCGGGGAAATATCCCGAGGTCGTCGAGAGGACCGCCAACGATCAGTCGCCGGAGGCGCAGTACCTGAAAGGACTCGCGCACCGGAAGCTCGGTCAGAACGACCAGGCGAAGGAGGCCTTCGGAAGACTTCAGGGCGGCGGCGACGCCTGGAAGGCCACCGGCGAGTCGGCCGCCGCGCTCGCCGACGGGAATCTGGATGGCGCGCTCGCGCAGGCGAATGCCGCCGTGCAGGCGAATCCCGCGCTGTCGCAGGCGCACTTTCAGCGCGGACTCGTGCTCGAGGCCAGGAACGAGAACGCGGCCGCGGCCGACGCCTTCGCCAAGGCAGCCGAGACGAGCCCGCAGACGGCCTACGCGCACTACCACGCCGGGATGAACTTCTACAAGGCGAAGCGCGTCGACAAGATGGCGGTGTACTTCGAGAACTTCCTGAAGCTCGCGCCGAAGGCGCCCGAGCGCCCGGCGGTCGAGTCGATCATGCGCACGATCGAGGACGCTGAACATTGGCGATTGGGGATTGTGGATTCGCTCCACCAATGGTGCGTCTCAGAAAGAGTGCCCGAGCCCGAAGTGCACGCGCCACTTCGGATCGAACGGCCGGGGATTGGCCGGCGCGGCGAGATCGAACCGGATCACACCAACCGGCGTGTCGAGCCGGAGGCCGCCGCCCAGCCCGACGAGCAGATCTGAAAACGAGATGTCGCCCACCATCGGATAGACGTTGCCCATGTCGACGAAGCCGACGCCGCGGATCCATCGATAGACCGGGAACCGCGCCTCGGCGTTGAGGATGAGCATCGCGCGTCCGCCTTCCGCGTCGCCGAAGATGCTTCTCGGGCCGAGATCGTCCTCGCGGTAGCCCCGCACGGTCGTCGCTCCGCCCGCGAAAAAGCGCTCGCTCAGGATCAGCACCTCGTCTTCGAACGTCCGGGCAAGGCCCACGCGGACCGCGGCCGCGAGCACCGTTCGCTCGCCGACCGGCGTGAAGTGGAAGTACTGGAGGAAGCTTTTGAGAAAGTTCAGATCCGACCCGATCCCCTGCCGCGACAGCTCGAAGGTGGCCGATGTGAACCACCCGCCGGTCGGGTCGAACGGGTTGCTCCGTCGATCGACAAGCCCTCCGCCGGTCAGACGCGCGACGCGTACACGGATGTCGAAGGGTTCGCATCCGATCGAGATGCAGTTGAGAGTGGTACGGTTCCGTCCGAGGCCGTATCCGTACCGCAGCTCGAGAAGCCGGCGAAGCCGAAATGACTGCTCGGCGCTCACCTCCGTCACATCGGACACAGCGGTGTCGATTGCCGCCTCCGAGCCGACCTCTTCCCTCCCCCGCGACAGGAAGAGGTTCGACCGGAGCGGCAGACCGAAGAAACGATTCGCGCCGAGGTTCACGCGTCCGACCTGCTGATCGCGCCTGATGCGGGCCGACAGCCCGAGGATCGCGCCGCTGCCGAACAGATTCCGGTTCTCCAGATCGGCCGCTAACCCGAGCCGCTGCCGCCGCTCGTCGGTCGACACGACCTCGTCGTTCAGCGCGAACCCGTAGCGGAACCGATACCGCGGACGTTCCTCCAGCCGCACGCGGGCCACGACCGGGCGATCCATGCCCCCGCTGGGGGGCGGACCTCTCAGGTCCGGCGGGGCAGCGGACCCGTCCGCCGGTTCGAGCGCGATCTCGACGCTGCGAAACACGCCGCTGTCGTACAGCGCCCGCCGCGTTCGGCCGATCGCGACGGGGCTGACCGGCGCTCCCGGCGTGAGCTCGATGGCGCGCGCCACGAGCGGCTTCTCCGGATCGGCGCCTTCTACGATCACGCCGGTGAGAATCGACCGCGGGCCAGGCTGCGCGCGGACATGCAGATCGACGCGGCGCGCGGCGTCATCGACCGTCGTGTCGACCGCGACCTGCGCGTCGAGAAAGCCGGCCTGACGGAAGTGCCGCTCGAGCTTCTCCGCCGCCGCGGCCACCACTCTCGCCTGATAACGCATGCCGGACCTGAAATCGATCGTCTCGGCGCCGCTCCCGGACAGGACCTCCGTCCCTTCCAACGCCACGCGACCGACGATCCACGGTTCACCCTCGCGAATGACGACCTGCACGATCGACGAGGCGTCCGCTCCGGGATCGCCGTCGATGACCGGCTCCAGGACCTCTGCGTCAGCCGCCAGCAGCCCTTCTTCTTTGTACAGGCGTTCAACGGCACCCTCGAACGCCGCCGGATCCAGCCAGGCGGTGAGCGTGCCGACTGTCGCGGCCAGTTCGTACAACCTCTCGGCCGGCAGCACCTGGTTGCCGGTGAACCGAAGCCGGAACGCCATCTCCGGGCCGGGTGTCACGTCGATCCGAAGCGTCTTGCGGAGGTTCGCGTCGTCGCGCCGAACCGAGGCGTCGACGGAGGCCGACAGCCGCCCCTGCTGATAGAGATAGTCGCGGACGATCGTCCGGGCGTCCCGCTCCAGGAACCCGTCGAAGACGGCGGCCGACCACCGCTCGCGGATCTTCTCTTCCGACGGATCCGGAAGATCGATGCCGTGCACTTCGAGCTGGGTTTCGGGGCCCCGCTCGATCGAGTAGTCCAGAACGACCGCCCCCGCCTCCTCCTGACGGCGGGCCCGGATGCGCGCCTCGAGAAATCCGCGCGAGTGGTAGAGCTCTTCGAGCCGGCGGCGATCCTCCTGCCATTTCCCGAACTCGAATCGATCGCCTTCGCCGAGCTTCAAGCGGCCGCGCAGCTCGTTCTCCGGAAAGCCTGGCGTCCCGGTAATACGGACGTCGGCGATCTTCGCTCCCGGCGTTCGTTTCGGCCGATCGCGGCGGGCGCCGCCGAAGCGCGGCTCGTGCCGGAACTCGTACGATCGGCTCTGATCGTCGAGCAGCAGCGCCCTGAGAGAGATGCCGTACGGCGCGAAGTACGTCGTGCTCCACGTGAAGCCGCTCTCCGCCAGGTTCTGTGAGTAGACCAGCTCCACGTTCTCCCCAAGGCGCTCGCCGAGCGTGAGCCGCGAGGCCGGGTTGACGTCGCCGGCGACGAGCGTCGGGTCCTCGAAGATGTCGCCGCGCCGGGCGCCCTGCTCCAGACGCAGGGTATCCAGGCCGACGGTGCGCCCGACGATTCCGAGGATTTCTCCGGACAGCAGACGGGCAAGCTGCTCGCCCGCGACGGAGGGATCGGTTGAAACGCCGAACAGCCTTTCCTCCGCCTCAGCGTTTGTGACTCCCGAGGCCTGCGATCGCACCTCGCGCTCGCACGGACCGTTCGCGGGACATTCGAGCTCGATCTCGATCGGCACGTTGCCGACTCGAGTCTCGGCGAGGAAGCTGACGCTCGGGGCGATCGCGCGCCGGTTCGTGAGATCGACGACGAGGCGTTCGATCTTGTAGGTGTTGCCCGCCAGGTAAATCTCGCTGTCCTCGGTCGCCTCGATGCGTCCGATGGCGCCCGGCTGCGCAGCCGTGCCAACCAGGTTCAGATTGGCCGACAGGTTGAGGCGGCCGTAGTTGTTGTCGATGCGGATGTCCTCGGCGGTGACGACGGTCACGTTGAGACGGAGCGTGGACAGCATCGACGAGCCTGAGGCGGCCGGCACCGCTTCGCGCTGCAATCCGGCGACCAGCCCGCTCGATATCACCAGCGGCTCGCGATACATCCCGTTGAGAACCTCGATACGCCCCGTCAACGACCCCGCCTCCGCCAAGGCTCCGGCGCGGCTTCGTTCCGTGCCGCCGAGCGCCAGCGTCAGGTCGGCGTTCGACTCGGTCGCGAAGCCGTCGGGGTATTCGACGGCGACGTTGCGCGCCGTCAGCGTGAGCCGTCCGCGCGGATCGTCGAGCGCCGCCGCGTCGATCTCACCGGTGATCTTCGCGGCGCCTCCGTTGACCAGACCGGTCATCGTCACGCCGATGGCGCGGCCGCCGGTGATGCGGAGGTCGCCGTTCAGATCCGACGCGATGATCGGCGGCGTCTGGACGCGGACCTCGCCGTCCCGGATCCCGACGGCCCCTCGGACGTCCGGGGCGCTCAGCGGCCCGGTCACCGCCAGATCGGTCGTGGCGATGCCCGCCGTGCCGACGTCGGTCACGAACGCGCCGAGCATCCGCAGGTCGATGAGACCCTTCACGCCGAGATCGAGCCGCGGCGGATCGGACGCCACATGTGCGCCGCCGGAGACGGTCAGCTCATTGCCCTGTGACGTCCACCTGAAGTCCTCGACGGCGGCGTAGCCGCCGGCGAGCCGCAGTCGCGTGGGCACGACCTGTGAGAAGGGGACACCCGCCAGCGTAAGCGACGCCGGATCGACGATGAGGGACGCACGGATTCGATCGAGCGCGAAGGCATCGGTCTCGGCGGTGACGGCCGCCGACAGCGTCCCGCCCAGTTCCCGGAGCTGCGCCGGCGACAGGAACGGCGCGAGCGCGGCGGGCGAAACGTTCGTCAGACGGGCCGTCAGGGTTCCAGGGGTTCCAGGGGTTCCAAAGGTTCCTGGCGCGAGGAGGCTCAGGGGGAGCTCGGCTTTCGCGGACAGCGCTGCCTGCTGCCACGTCGCGGTGACCGAATCCACGAGCACGCGGCTCGGTTCGATGCGCGCGTCGAGGGCGACCTGCGTCGCGGGCGGCAGATCGGCGTATGACACGCTGGCGGCGCGAAGCGTGGCGGTCCCGCCCGGCTCGGGGGCCGTGATCGTACCGCCCACCTGAAGATCGATGGTGAGCGAGCCATCGGCTTCAATCGACGAAGCCGGCATGTACGGCGCAGCGAGCGCCGTGAGATCCGACAGCGGCCCCTCGACGTGCAGCACGAGACGATGGCCAGTCCTGTCGCGGCCGAGCGATCCTGAGACATCCGCGCGCAGCGTTCCGACACGCACCTGGAGTGCGTGGACTTCAATTTTTTTGATTTGCGCTGGGGCCCCACCCCCAGCGCCTGCCACGCCCGCTCACGCTCGGCGCGCTGGCTCGTGACAACGGGGCTCGATTCGGGCGCTAACGGGGGCTTGAGATCTCCCTCTGCCCTACCCGGCCGGCGATGGTTCCCTCATTGATATTGATGCGCTCGCGCAGGCGAGCCGGCACCAGAGCGGGGATGGCCGTTCGATCGAAGATGGCATCCGCCTGGTAGGCGTACGGCTCGCGCGCGTCGAGCCGCACGTCGGCGCGCAGCGCGATCTCGGGCGCCTCCGCGGCGGTGTGCACGCTGTTGTTCGCGAAGGTCAGCGTGGCATTCACGGCGCCGACCGGGGTGCCATCGACCGATACGCCATTCGCGGCGAGAGTGGCCTGCGCCCGAGGGGATTGCACGCTCCCGGAGGCCGTGCCCGCAAACCGCGCGGTCCCCGCGAGCGACACGCCGGAAAGGGCGAACGATCGCATCAACTGATCCAGGTCGTTCGCCTTCGCGTCGAAGCTCGCGTCGAAGGCTCCCGTCCATGCGTACTCGCCCGAAGCGGTCAGGCTCGTCGCGCCGAGACGCGCCTCGAGCGTACGGGCGCGCAGCGCTCTGCGCGTGATCTCCAGTACCGCGTCGAGATCCGTCGCCGGGATCTCACCCGCCTGGAGGCCGCGCGCGGCGATCGTCGCTGAGACGTTGGGACGCGTGGCGGTGCCGCTCAAGGTGATCGCGGCCGTCATCCGACCGGCGACGCGCTCGACGAGCCGCGGCGGCAACGACACGCCAGCCTGACGGAGGATCGGCACGATCGCGGCGAGATCGTCGACTCGAAGCCTGGTGCCCCGGCTGAGCGTCGAGTCATCCGCTCCCGGCGTGAGCTGGCCGGTAACGACCCCATCGACCGAGGCGCGTCCAGTCGATGACGACAGCGCATGCGGCAGAGACCAGCTGCCGGACCGGAGCGTGAGATTCGCGGTGCCGGTGAGCGACAGCCCGTTGCCTCGCGCGGAGAGTCGCGTCGAGCCTTCGGCCTGGACGCGACCGGGCCAGTCCGAATCCGACCGCGCAATCCCATCCAGCGTGGCGGTGAGCCGTCCGTCCGCGCTCGATCCCAGCGCGACGGGGAGGACGACCCCGGATGCCGCGAGGACCCGGTCGAGATCGACGCTGCGCCAGCTGGCGGCGACCTGACCGGACGTTCCGTCCTTCAGCGTTCCGCTCGCATCCACTTCGCCGAGGCGCGACGTCACCTGCAGCCGCTGAACGTCGAGCCGCCCGCCGCCGTACGCGCCCGTGCCAGTCAGCCGGACGCCTGTGAGCGATCGGTACGCGAGATCCCGGCCCTCGACCGACAGACGGAGCGCCGGATCGACGAGGGGGCCGCTCGCGACGACGGACGCCTCGACGGCGCCGGCCAGCGGGACCTCCCCGAGGCCGGCAAAGCGGCGGGCGCGTGCCAGGTCGAGCGTGATGTGACTGCGGGCCTCGACGAGCGGTCGATCGGCGATGAGGTCCGCCCAGCCGTCGGCGGCAATCCGTCCTTCCGGCGTCTCGACGCGCAGCTCAGGCACCTTCAGCCTCGCGCCGTCGAACGCCACGCGTCCCGCCACGGTCCCCGCCAGCGTCAGTGGTTCCAGCCGCCTTCGCGACGCGCCTTCTGATGCCGCTTCGGCGGGCCAGGATCCGTTCTGCGCGCCAAGCTGAATCGTGAAGGGACTCGGGCCGAAGCTGCCCGGCGGGGGGCTCGTGCGCGACGTGTCGAGCTGCAGATCGATGGGCCCGGCGGCGACGTTCCGGGTCGCGAGCCGATCGTCGAGGGCGAATGCGAGCTGACGAATGTCGATCGTGCCCAGCTCGAGCGGCGTGGCGGCCTGTGATTCGTCCGTGCTTCCCGGCGGCAGGTTCGTCGTCCCGTCGGGATGGCGGACGATCGTTATCCGGGGCCGGACCAGGTCGAGGCGCTCGACTTCGAGCACGCCGCCGAACAGCCGTCGGCTCAAGACGACGCGGGCCGAATCGGCTCGAACGAGCGGCGGCTGACCCGGCACGGCGATGGTCACGTTCCTGAGCGCTGCCGAGCGCGCGATCAGGCTGTACTCGATGGCATCGGCTTCCACGGAAATGCTCAACTCGCGCGCGGCGTACGCGCGCGCGCGATCGAGAACGCGCGCGCGCACGAACGGCAGGTGGGCAACCGCGAGCAGCAGAAGGATCAGCGCGACAATCGCGGCCGCGGCGGCGACAGCCCACCTGATGAGCTTCGACGCCATGGTTGTGACCGCAGTTTATCAATGCATGTGGTACGAGGCTTTAGCCTCGTTTATGATCGCGTCATGTCTCCCAGCCTGGTCGTCCTCACCCTGCTGCTCGGATGGTCCGGTCAAGATGGCAGTCCACAGGAGCTGCCACCCATCCGGAACTTCCTTCAGGTCACTCCCGAGTTCTGCACGGGCGGCCAGCCCAGGGTCGAGCACTTCGCGAAGCTGAAAGCGGACGGTGTGAAAACCGTGCTCAACCTGCGCCAGCCGGGCGAGCATCGCGCGGAGGAGGAGCAGGCCGCCGTCAAGCAGGCCGGCCTGAAGTACTTCAACATTCCGGTGTCGGTCGGCGATCCGAAAGACGAGCAGGTCGCGGAGTTCCTCAAGCTCACCGACGATCCATCCAACCGGCCGATGTTCATCCACTGCACGGCCGCGGTTCGCGTCGGCGCGTTCTGGATGATCCGCCGTGCCCTCCGCGACGGCTGGACCGTCGATGCCGCGCGCGAGGAGGCGAAGAAGGTCGGACTCACCACCGCGCCGCATCTCGACGAGTTCGCGCGCGGCTACATCGAGCGCCACAAGAAGCCGTAGCCGTCAAAGCGGGCGTGCGCAGGGGAGCGATGCGCACGCCCACACCCCACTACTGGTCCAGCGGGATCGCGATGTCGACGACGGTGTCGTCGAAGGTGCCGAGCCGGACCGCGCGGCCCGTGAGCGGGAAGATCCGGTAGAAGCCCGACTTGCCATCCACGATGAGCGACGCGAACGCCCGGTTCGCGACCGCCACGCCTCCGACGAGCCGGCTGTAGATGTCGAAGCCGGCACGGGGATCCGCGTCGACGCCGAGCTTGCCGGTGGCGACCAGGATGCCGTTGCCGGGCGGCGACTGAATGACGATCTGGTCCATCACGGTGTCGAGGTCAAAGAGCGTCGTCGCCGTGCCAGGCTGGTTGAGGTCGTTGTTCGTGTACGCGGCGCCCGTCACGCCAGCCGCGGCGACCGCCACGGCCGGCGGCGGCGTGTAGGTCAGTGTCCCGTTCGACGCCGTGACGCCGTTCTGGTTCACGTTGTGCGCGAGGTTCTGCCCCGCGTCGCTGATGATCCGGAGTCGATCGGCGGCGGGATTGAAGTCCACGCCGAAGTTCGTTCCCATCAAGGCGACCGTCAACGAGTTGACGAACGTCGCTTCAGCGGTCGTCGTGTCGATGGTGTACACGCCTCCGCCGTTGCCGACGCCATAGAGCTTCCCGTCCTGTACCCGGAAGTCGATGCCGATGAGCGCCGAGTCGGCACCTGTGAGACCCCACACGTGGCCCAGGTCCCTTTCCCTGCGCGGCGAGTCGGCGCGGAACCGCACCAGCCGCCCGTCGTCGGTGAGGCCGATGACGCGCAGATGGTCGAGGCGATTGTCCCGATCGTCGCTTCCGCGGCCGTCTGCTCGCACGGCGTTCCAGGGATGAGCCAGCGCCAGCAGCCCGAGGGTCAGCGCGGTGAGGGTGAGTCGTCCGGTTGTCGAGCCAGTTGTTGCCCGCATGTCAGTGCCTCCTGAGAGCGTGTCGTTAGGTCTACGGAGGCCCGGCCGGATCGGATTTCGCGCGGTGGGGGGGAACGGAGCTACGATCGCGATTGTGACGACATTCGATCTCGAGCGCTCGGCGCGCCTCCTCGCCCGCACTCCCGCCGTTCTCGACGCGCTGCTTCGCGATCTGCCGCCCGAGTGGACGCACGTCAACGAAGGGCCCGACACCTGGAGCGCGTACGACGTCATCGGTCATCTGATTCACGGCGAGCGGACCGACTGGATGGTGCGCGCCACCATCATCCTGAGCGACGCGGCCGACAAGACATTCGTGCCGTTCGATCGGTTCGCGCAGTTCGCGATGGATCCGGCCGAGCCGCTCGAGGCGCGGCTCGCGACGTTCGCGGCGCTGCGCGCGTCGAATCTGGAAGCCCTGGCGGCGCTGCGGCTGACCGCGCGCGATCTGGACAGGACCGGCGGGCACCCGGCGCTCGGACGGGTCACCCTTCGCCAGTTGCTGGCCACGTGGGTCGCGCACGATCTCGATCACATCGTGCAGATCTCCAGGGTGATGGCGAAGCAGCTCACCGATGACGTGGGGCCGTGGGTGGAGTACCTGCGGGTGCTGCGTTGAGGCGAGGGCCGGTGACTATCGCGCCGCGAATCCGGGGAGCAGCCGCTTCGCGCGGCCGACGAGCGCCGTGAGCCGGCCCGCGAGCGTGGCGGACTTCAGCCGTTCTTCCCACTCGCTGACGCCGTGTTGGTGGAAGGCGACGCACAGATAGCTGGCGCCGGCGCGCGGGCCGTCGATTCTCCACTCGATCCGCTTGCCGTCCGGTGAGATCGGAGGAGGATCCATGGTCTCTTTGAGACGCTCCAGCGCGTACTCCACCAGGGCGCGCTCGCTCGTGAGGCGCGGCCAGCGCGGCCGCTCGAACACCACGGCCGCCTCGAACGTCATTGGAGTGACGATCTCGGTGACGACGACGCCGGTCCTGGCTTCGCCCCGGTACTCGGAGAAAATCGCCGCCTGCTTGTACATCGTCGGCGGCACCCACGTGTCCTGATGCGTGTAGAGCGCATACGGGATGATGTCCATCCGGGGCTGCCAGTAGATGCGGACGCTGCCATCCTTCCGATCTTCGCGCGCCACCTGCATCCCGTCCGGCGAGTCGTACGCGAGGGTCTCGAGTCGCTCTCCCGGCCCGGCGGAGTAGGTGTCCCAGAGGTCGCGCTCGCCCGGCGACTCGAGGAAGACGAGCGTCTTCTTGACCGTAATCCGCGCGCGCCAGTCGGTCTCGATGTAAATCGTGCGGACCTGCTCGGCGCACACCACGCCGGCGAACGGAAGATTGACGCCGACGCGCTTGGCCAGATTCCGAAGCATTCCTGCGACCATTTAGGACGGGCGGGTAGGAGCAAGAGACGGGCCACCAATCGCGTCGAGGATTGCGCCGTTTTCCCGCGAGGCGCGTTCGATCAGACCGAACGATTTTGTAACCCCGGCGACGAAGCCGCTGCTTGAGCCGGCGTGAGCGGCAACGACACGGTGAACACCGCGCCGCGGCCGTCGCCCTCGCTTTCGACCAGAATCTCGCCGCCGTGCAGCTCCACAAGGTGGCGGGCGATGGAGAGTCCGAGACCCAGGCCGCCGTGGGTCCTCGTCACCGTTCCCTCCTCCTGACGGAAGCGATCGAAGACGTGGGGCAGGAACTCGCGGCTGATGCCGATACCGGTGTCGCGGACCTCGAGGAGGAGTCTGCCGTCGCGTTCGGCGACCGATATCGAGACGCGCCCTCCGTCCGGCGTGAATTTGATCGCGTTCGCGAGCAGGTTCCAGATGACCTGCTGCAGCCGCGCCGGATCGCAGAGGATGGTCCGCGGCTCTCTCCACGGATGGACCTCCAGCCGGATTCGCTTCGCGTCAGCCGTCGGCCGCACGGCCTCGACCGCCGCCTCCACCACGTCCGAGATCGGCGCCTCGCACACGTCGAGCCAGAGCTTTCCCGCGATGATGCGGGAGGTGTCGAGCAGATCCTCGATGAGGCGGGCCTGCAGCCGCGAGTTGCGCTCGATGATTTCGACGGCGCGCGCGGCGGTGGCGCCGTCGAGCGTCCCGGCCGCCAGCAGGCGGGCCCAGCCGAGGATCGCGTTGAGCGGCGTGCGCAGCTCGTGCGAGAGCGTCGCGAGAAACTGGTCTTTCGCCCGGTTTGCGGCCTGCGCCTCCTCGCGTGCGGCCCGCTCCCGTTCGAGCGCCTCCTCGCGCGCCTGATCGGCGCGGGCCATCGCGACGGCGTACCGCACGCTTCTCGCGACGCGGTCGGGGCCGAGCGTCTGCTTCGAGAGATAGTCGACCGCGCCGGCGCGCATCAGCTCCACCGCCAGCTCCTCGTCCCCCTGACCCGTCAGGATGACGATGGGGGCGGTGACGCCGGCGTCGCGGATCGCGCGCAGGATCTGCAGGCCGTCCGTTCCCGGCAGCAGATAGTCGATGAAGATGCACTCGTACTCGCGCTCGGTCGCCAGGCGGATCCCGTCGGCCGCGGTCGCCGCCTCGTCGAGCGTCGCCGGCAGCCTCGCCCCGATGAGCGCGCGCGCGACCGCGCGCCGGTCGACCGCGTCATCGTCGATGACGAGAAACCGCATGTCCATCACGGAAACTCGACGAGCGTCCAGTATTTGTTGAGCGTCGCCATCAGTTCGGCGAAGTCGCCGAACGTCACGGGCTTCACGAGATAACCGGCGACGTTGAGGTTGAAGGCCTCGACCTTGTCTTTCTCGTCGGCGGAGGTCGTCAGGACGACGACGGGGATCAGATTGAGATGCGGGTCGGTGCGCACGTGGCGGAGGAACTCGATGCCGTTCATGCGGGGCATGTTCAAATCGAGCAGCACGATCCGCCGGTCGCCAGACACCTGGCCGTTGCGGAGCATCTGCAGCGCCTCGATGCCGTTCTGGGCGACGTGCAGCGGGTTCATGATCTTGTTCTTCTCGAAGGCGCGCCGGACGTTCATCACGTCGACCGCGTCGTCCTCGACGAGAAGGATGTTGAGCATCCGATCGGCGATCATCACGCGACATCCTCGCGCGGCAGATGCTTCGGCCAGAGGAAGCTGAACGTCGAGCCCAGGCCGGGACCGGAGTCCAGGCGCACGCGGCCGCCGCGGCGTTCGACGACTTTCTTGACGATGGAGAGGCCGATGCCGGTTCCCTCGATTTCGTCCCGTGGCGCGAGCGTCTGGAAGATCCCCCAGATCTTTTCGTGGTACTCCGGCGCGATGCCCGGGCCGTTGTCGGCCACGGAGAAGTCGTAGAACGCGCCGGCATCATCGACGCCGATCTCGATCCTGGATCCGTCTCCGCTACCGTATTTGATCGCGTTTCCGATCAGGTTCATGAATACCTGCTGCAGCCCGACGCGGTCGGTCACCATCACCGGCATCCCGGGCTTGACGACCATCGTCGCGGACGGCGGCGGCGCCAGCAGCTCGATGACGTCGCCGACGAGGGTCCCGACGTTCACCGTTTCAGATTGCCCGCGGAGCCGGCCGACGCGCGAGAACTCCAGGAGGCCGTCGATGAGCGATTCGAGTCGCTGCATGCGGCCGCGCAGCATCTCGAGCATCTCCCGCGTCTCGTCCCGGAGGTTGTCCTGGAGATCTTCTTCGATCCAGAGCGCGAGGTTGGCGATGCCGCGCAGCGGCGCCTTCAAGTCGTGCGAGGCGATGTAGGCGAACTGATCGAGCTCGGCGTTGCTCAGCTCCAGCCGGCGCCGCTCGCCCGCCACCTCCGCCAGCGCCCGATCGCGCGCCGCTTCCGCCTGCTTGCGCTCGACGCCCAGCGCCACGGTCATGGTCGCCGCTTCGAGCCCGCGAACGTCCTCCTCGCTGAGGGGATGCTTCGCAAAGGTCCCCAGGACGCCAATGAGGATGTCCCCGACCATCAGCGGGAAGCCGGCGAACGCCACGATCCCTTCCCGCCTGGCCCAGGCCTGGTTCTCGATCCTTCGGTCGCCGACGGCGCGGTTTGTCAGCAGCGCGCGTCGTTCCTCGGCGATCTTGCCGATCTTGAGCTCTCCGACCGGCACGCGGCTGTGCGATCCGTCGAGGTGAGTGTACAGTCCGGCGCTCGCCTGCAGTTCCAGGACACGCCCGGCCTGATCGAGCGTCCAGACGCGCGCGAACGCCACGTCCATGTGCTGGACGACGGCCCTCGCCACGTGCTGAAGCATGTCGCGAATCGTCACGCCGCGGGTCAGCGCGAGCCCGACGTCCGCATTGAGGGCGGCGCGTCGGATCTGCTCGCGACCCTCGTCGACCGTGCGGCGGAGGCGTTCCTCGCTTTGCCGGAGGAGGTTTCGGATCTGCGCGTTGTGGATTGCGACCGAGGCGAGCCGGGCGATCTGGCGTACGATCTCCGCGTCCGCCGCGCTGAATTGCGCTCCCGGTTTGCCCGACAGCCGGATTTCTCCTACCGGCCGGCCGGTATGGTCCGTAATGGTCTGGTGCAGATCCGTTTTGCGGCCCGACTCATCCGTCGCAGACAGGCTCACCGACGCTCGAGCCGCCCCGACGAGCTCGCGTGCCTGCTCGGCAACCACATCAAGGATCGAGTTCCCCGACAGCGCCGGGTCCAGGATGGCGGCGGCCGCGCCCGCGACGTTCTGAATCAACGGTAACGGTGTGGACGGTGGCGCGTGTACGGCGATGCTGCGGGGCATTGAGCCTCTCGCGAATAAGGACAGGCCTGTACTGAATCTCCCTTGAAGGGAAGCGATTCCGTATGAAAGCCCGACACGTCCGCCGTTTCGCGCGGCGGAAGGCGCTAATAGAGCAATGGGGTTGCCATGGAACTCAACGGCTTGGCGTGCGTGGTGTTCGTCGAGGAGTGGGGCGCCGCCGGCCGCGCACGCGCTCGAATGCCGCGCGGGAGGTGGCCGGCTCGATCAACAGCAGAGAAAGCAGGCTGACGATCGCCCCGCCGACGAGGACGGCGGCCAGCTCATCATGTGATCCCGCACCGGCGGCGCCGAGGACACACAGGACGAACACGTAGGCCGCGTCGGCCGCACGGATGGCCGGCGAGAGCCGCGCACGCTGCGAGGCGAGCACGTCCGGTTGCACACGCGAGGCGAACCACAGGTTCAATCGCATCAAGACGTCGGACGTGGCAGCGACGATCGCGCCGTAGAACGTCAGCGTGCGCCAGGGTCGATCGAGCCAATCGCGGGCGAACCAGACGCCGATGAGAAGCGATGCATGCAGCGCCGCGATTGAGAGCTGATGGAACTGCCACCACCAGATCGGCGGATGCGGCTCGCCCGCGGCAAGGGGCTCCGCGCCGGCCGGTCCGGCCTCGAGCGCCGCGACGAGCGCGGCGCCGGTTTGAAAGCGATCCGCGGGACTGGGCGCGAGACATGTTCGGAT
This sequence comes from uncultured Acidobacteriota bacterium, assembly GCA_963847125.1. Lineage (GTDB taxonomy): Bacteria > Acidobacteriota > Vicinamibacteria > Vicinamibacterales > 2-12-FULL-66-21 > DATAEE01. The sequence continues at coordinate 1,698,452 of CAWJYM010000009.1, read as the reverse complement.
GATCGACTCGAGCTGCGAAGAGAGAGCGTCGCCTCCGGTCGACTGACCAGGACCCACGACGCCGGCGGACCCCGGCAGCCGGCCGGTCGCCAGTTCGTGCAGCAGCACGCCAAACGCGTACACGTCGGCGCGCGCGTCCACCGGCCGGCCTTCGAGCTGCTCCGGAGGCATGTACCCCGGGGTCCCGACAATCGCGCCTTCGACGGTGAGCCGCACGCTGGTCGGTCCTTCGGGATCGCTCGACATCAGCCGCGCGAGTCCGAAATCGAGCACTTTGATCGCGCCGTCGCGCGCGCGCATCACGTTCTCAGGCTTCAGATCGCGGTGGACGATCCCGTTCGCGTGCGCGGAGGCGAGGGCCGACGCGATGGCGCGCGCCGTCGCCATCACGTCGGCCGGCTCGAGCGGTCCTCGGCGGATCTCGTCGCGAAGGCTGTGCCCTTCGATGTATTCGCTGGCGATGAAGAGGGCCCCGTCGATTTCCTCGAGGGCGTACACAGTCGCCACCGCCGGATGCGCGAGCGTGGCGGCGGCGCGCGCTTCGCGCCGCAGCCGCTCGCGCCGGTCGTCGTCTTCGGCGAAGACGGCGGGGAGGGCCTTGAGCGCGGTCGGGCGGCCGAGGCGCGTGTCTTCGGCCAGGTAGACGATCCCCATGCCGCCTCGCGCGATCTCGCGATGGATGCGGTACGGTCCGATCGTGCGACCTTCCAGCGATGCTTCCCGGGTCGCCACGGCTTCCTCGAGGAAACCCGGATCGTCTGCGACCGCCGGGCCTTCGATGAGCTTCGCGTCCGCCGCGCGCGCATGGCCGGCGAGAAGCGAACGCACCTCGGCAAGCAGCGCCGGATCGTTGGAACAGGCGGCCGTCAGAAATGCATCCCGCTCGGCGGGCGGCCGCTCGAGCACCGCGTGAAAGAGCTCCGTCACCCGGCGCCAGCGCTCCCGATCCACGTTCATCTGCGTGAGCCTGCGGCTGGGGTGGTCTGCATCAATTCGAAGCGAGCTGCTGCGCGAGGAACGCGCGTGCGACGCTCCAGTCGCGCTTCACCGTTGCGGCCGAGATGCCGAGCGCCTCGGCCGTTTCCTCGACGCTCAGCCCGCCGAAGTAGCGCAGTTCCACGATCCGCGCCTGCTGCTCGTCGAGCGCGGCGAGCCGCTCGAGCGCCTGGTCCACGGCGAGCAGATCCACCGGCGCCGGCCGGCCATCGGCGGCGCCTCCCTCGAGGCTTTCGACGAGCGTGACCCGCGGCTGCCCGCCGCCGCGCTTGATCGCCGCCCGCGCCCGGGCGCGCTCGACGAGGATCTGCCGCATCGCGTTGGCGGCAATCGCGCAGAAGTGCGCGCGGTTCTGCCATCGGCCGGGTTTGTCTTTGGCGAGCCGCAGATACGCTTCGTGCACGAGCGCCGTGGGCTGGAGCGTCTGTCCGGGACGCTCGCGGCGCAAGTACGCGGCGGCGAGCCGCCTCAGTTCCTGGTAGGCCTCGGGCATCAGCCGGTCGACGGTCATCGCGCCACGACATTATGTCGTTACACGACCGGCCTATGCCACGCTTCGGCCCTGGCTCGCCGGAGCGACGCATGGATTCTGTGGCGTCGCGGCGGCGGCTACGAAGATTATCGTTGACATTACGAACCTTTTCGTAAAGAGTCCCGTCAAAGAACCATTGGAGCCGGAATGACCAAAACACCGAAGCCGACCGATGCAGAGCTGGCCATCCTGCGGGTGCTCTGGGAACGCGGTCCCAGCACCGTGCGTCAGGTGCACGAAGTCATGGCCGATGGCCGCGCCCTCGTCTATACGACGACGCTGAAACTGCTTCAAATCATGACGGAGAAGGGGCTTGTCCGCCGGCAGGAGCTCGGCCGGGGCCACGTCTACCAGGCGAAGCACGCCGAGGAGGAGACGCAGCGCCGCCTCGTTGGCGATCTGCTCGATCGGGCGTTCGGCGGCTCGGCGGCGAAGCTCGTGCTGCAGGCGTTGGCCGCGACGCGCGCGACGGCGGAGGAGCGGCGTCAGATCCGCGACCTGCTCGAAAAGGAGAGCGACCGTGGGCGCGAGTGAGATCGTTGGAGAGGCGCCGTTGGCGAAGGCGATCGGCTGGGCGCTCCTGCAGTTCGTGTGGCAGGGCGCGCTCGTCGGCGCCCTGACGGCCGGCGTGCTGGCGTGTCTCCGCCGCGGCGCGGCCGACGTGCGCTACGTCGTGAGCTGCCTCGGCCTGGTCGTGATGATCACGTTGCCCATCGCCACCGCCATCGAGCGAGCGGGCGAGCTGAAGGACAGACAACAGATGGAAGCGCGGACGACGGCGATCGGGTCGTCGTCGATGGCTGCCGCCGCGCCGCGCGGCACTCCGCTCCCGGTAGATCTGTCGTCGCCGCCGACCTCCGGCCGGCCGGCCGCGGTGCGAGGCATCGACGTCGAGTCGTGGCTGCCCGCTGCCGTTCTCATCTGGATTGGGGGCGTGACGCTACTGTCGCTGCGGCTGGCGGCCGGATGGGTGATCGTCGAACGCCTGCGTCGGCGCAGCACGCGCGCGGTATCTTCGGCGCTCGCCTCACGCGTGGCCCGAATGGCCCGCCAGCTGCGCGTCTCGCGGCCGGTTCGCGCGCTCGAATCGGCAATCGTGGACGTACCGACCGTCGTCGGCTGGCTCCGACCGGTCATCCTGCTTCCGGCGAGCGCCCTCGCGGGGCTGTCTCCCGCGCAGCTCGAGGCGGTGATCGCCCACGAGCTCGCCCACGTGCGGCGCCACGACTATCTCGTCAACCTGCTGCAGACGGTCGTCGAAACGCTGCTCTTCTATCACCCCGCCGTCTGGTGGCTCTCGCACCGGATCCGGATCGAGCGCGAGAACTGCTGCGACGATCTCGCCGTACAGCTGTGCGGCGATCGCGTCGGCTACGCGCGCGCGCTCGCGGATCTGGAGGAGCTGCGGGGCGCCGGACCGACCTTTGCGATAGCCGTCACGGGAGGATCGCTGCTCTCGCGCGTGCGACGCCTGCTCGGCCTGCCCGCGCCCCACGATCGACGGTCATCGGCATGGGTCGCGATCGCCGCGCTCGTCGCGGTCGTTGGTCTCGCGCTGGCGGAGGCCAGTCCTTCGACCGTCGTCTTGCCGGTGGATCACATCGCTCCGACGTCGGCGTTACCGCTGACAACGGCGACGGCTCCGAAGCTGCCCGCGGAGGCGAACCTCCGCCCGCCATCAACGTCTGACCCGCGCGATGTCACGCAGGAACCTCCGGTGCCGCCCGAACCTCCGGAGCCGCCGAGCCACCGGAACCGCCCGAGCCACCGGAACCACCCGAGGCGCCGTGGCCGCCGGCCCCCCCGGCACCACCCGCACCGTTGGCATCACCGGCACCGCTGGCGCCGCAAGCACCACCAGCGCCGCCTGCACCGCCCGCGCCGCCCGCTCCTCCGGCGCCGCCTGCGCCTCCAGCGTCCGGCTCCAGCTGGCAGTTGCGCGATGGCGAGGGGCACATCTCGTGGTCGGACAACGGCGAGAAGATCGAAGTCAGGTACCGCGGCACGATCGCGCTGACCGACGACGACCGCGACATCGCCCGGATCTCGCCCGGCGGCTACTTCATGATCTCCGACGGCAGCTGGTTCGGCACGGGTCAGAAGGTCGAGCTGCGCGGCAAGGATGACGGGACGATCGAGCGCCGCTTTTCCGCCGGCTGGCGCGAGAAGGCGTACGAGCCCGAGGGTCGTCAGTGGCTCGGCGACGCGCTGCAGCGTCTGGTGCGCCGCTCCGGATTCGCCGCCGAAGCGCGGGTCGCCCGCATTCTCAAGGCGCAGGGATCCTCGGGTGTCCTCACTGAGATCTCGCGGCTCGAGACCGACTACGTGCGCAGCGTCTACTATCGTCAGCTGCTCACGCAGGCCGATCCGTCAGGTCAGCAGCTCGCCGCAGCCCTCTCGCAGGCGGGACGCGACATCAGCTCGAGCTACGAGTTGTCGCGCGTCCTGATGAAAGCGGCCGATCGCGCGATGGCGGACGACGCGGCGCGGAAGGCGTACTTCGACGCCGCGGCAAAGGTGACGTCGGACTACGAGATGCAGCGCGTGCTCGCGGCGGCGCTGTCGAAGCCAGGGCTGCCCCCGGCGGCCGTCGCGCAGGGGCTGACGGCGGCGAAGGGCATCGATTCAGACTATGAGCTCGCCCGGCTGCTCGTGACGGCCGCCAGGTTTCAGACGCTCGACAAGACGACTCAGGCGCCGTTCTTCGATGCCCTGACCCTGATCGAATCCGATTACGAGCACCGCCGCGTGCTCGCGGCGGTGACGGATCGCGGCGGGGATCCGTCGTTCATCACGGCGCTGCTGGCGTCGGCGGCGAAGATCGACTCCGACTACGATCTCGCGCGGGTGCTGAGCCAGGTGGTGGAGCGCGGCCAGGTCGAGACCTCGCGCGACGCGTTCTTCCGTGCGGTCGAGTCCATGGGCTCGGGCTACGAGCGGCGCCGGGTGCTCGGCGCGCTGGCGGATACGCCGGGCCTCTCGAACGAGACGCTCGTGGCGCTGCTCAAAGCCGCCGCCGCGACGCACAGCGACTACGACCGGGCGCAGATCCTTCTGCGGGTCGCGCAGCGTCACAAGCTCCAGGGTCCTCTGCGCGAGGCGTACCTCGAAGCGGCCGAACAGATCTCTTCTCAGCACGAGCAGGGACGGGTGCTCGTCGCCCTCGTCAAGAACGAGCGAGGGACGTTAGCTCAATGTGGAATGCTGAATGCTGATTGCTGAATGAACAATTCAGCATTCCACATTCAGCATTCAGCATGGGCTACGTCAGCGTCGGATGCTTCCGATGCCAGTCGGTCGCGCGCTCGTAGGCGAGCGCGAGCCGCAGGATCGTCGCCTCCTCGTAGAGTCGTCCGGTGAACATCAGGCAGACCGGCATGCCGCCGGCGAAGCCCGCCTTCACACCGATCGCCGGATGTCCCGTCAGGTTCGTCATCCCCAGGCTCGCGCTCCGGTTCGGCGTGACGAAGGCGTGATACTTCTGCATCAGCGCGTCCATCTCGCGCATCAGCAGCGTCCGGGCCCGCTGCGCGCGGATGTACTCGACGGCCGGGATGAACCGTGAGGTTCGGAACGAGTTCGGCCAGTCACCCGGCCCCTGCGCGGTCAGCTTGTCCACGCCGCGCGATCGCGTGAGGTCGTCGAAGGCGGCCGCCGCTTCCGCGCTGAGCACGAATCGAACCGCCTGCGTCGGAAAGGTCGGGAGCTCGAGCGGCTCGAGGGGGACCCCCGCCTTCCGCAGCGCATCGAGCGCCTCGGTCAGGACTTTGTTCTGCTCCTCGCGCTCCCGCTTGTTCTCTTCATTCAAGTTCTCCGGCACGTCCTCGAAGTCGCGCTTGACGTAGCCGACCTTCAGTCCGGCGAGCGGGACGTCCGGGTTCCACTTGAACGGCGCGTCGACGACGGTCTCGTCGTGGCCGTCCGGGCCGTAGATCGCGTTCAGCACGAGCGCGCAGTCCTCGACCGTCCGGCACATCGGACCGATCTTGTCCATCGTCCAGCTGAGCGCCATCGCGCCGTGACGGCTGACGCGGCCGTACGTCGGACGGAGGCCCGCGACGCCGTTGGCGGCCGCCGGCGAGATGATCGAGCCGAGCGTTTCGGTTCCGACGGCGAAGCCGACGAGGCCGGCCGCCGTCGCGGCGCCGGGCCCCGCGGACGAGCCGCTCGAGCCGCGTTTCAGGTTCCACGGATTCCGCGTCGAGCCGCCGAACCAGTCGCCGCCCTGCGCGAGCGCCCCCATCGAGAGTTTCGCGACCAGCACCGCTCCAGCGTCGCGGAGCCGTTCGACGACGGTCGCGTCGAGGTCGATCGTCTGGTCTTCGTACGGCTTCGCGCCCCAGGTCGTGCGGATGCCGCGCGTCGCGAAGAGATCCTTCGCGCCCCACGGGATACCGTGAAGAGGCCCGCGGTACCGGCCGGCGGCGATCTCGCGGTCGGCGTCGGCCGCCTGTTTCAGCGCCAGCGCCTCGGTGAGCGTGACGACCGCCTTGAGTGTTTCTCCGTGCGCCTTCAATCGCGCGAGATACATCTTCGTGAGGTCGGTCGATGTCACTTTGCGCGCCTCGACGAGCGGCGCGAGCGCCGTCACCGGCAGGAACGCGAGATCGTCGACGGAGCGGAACGGCGTAGGCGCCCGCCCGCGCGTGTACCGGATTCGCGCGTTCGGCGTCGCTCCCGGCGCCGGACGCCTGCCAGGCAAGTACGGGCGGAAGGTGACCGCCGGCTCGGTGTCGAGCGGGATGTCGATCTTCCTGAGCGCCTCGTAGCTCTCGAGGTTGCGGTTGACGCCGCGGAGCATCATCTCTTCCTCGGCGGTCGTGAAATCGAGACCGGCGATTTTCTCGGCGCAGTCGATGGACTCCTTCGGCACGCGGATCGGCGGATCCGGTTGCTGAGGCTGGCGGGCGAGCGCCGGAACGGCCCCTGCCGCAAGCGCCGCGGGGACCGTGCGAAGGAAACGTCGGCGGGACATGTCAGGCTCCTCCCGTCATCGGACACTACAATCAGTGCGCATTGGGCGTGGATTCTAATCCCAGTCTTCGCCTGTTAACGGGGGGCGGCCCGGCCCGTCCTTCAGATCAGGTGGCCGAAGCTCCGGCCGCGGTGGACGCGGTGATCGTGCGCGCGGCGGCGGATGGCGACGCCGAAGCGTTCACAGCGCTGTACGAGCGGTACGGACGCATGGTGCACGGCATCCTGCTCGCCCGCGTCCCCCGAAACGACGTGGCGGATCTGCTTCAGGAGGTCTTTCTGACCGCCTGGCGGCGGCTGCCGTCGCTGCGGGACCCCGCGGCGTTCGGCGGCTGGCTGGCGATGATCGCGCGCAACCGCGCGACGGACTACTTGCGCCGCGCCCCCGAAACCGTCGAATTGCCCGACAGCCTGGCGGACGATCGGACGCTCGGCGGCGAGTCGGCCGCAGGCGCCGGCCTCGACGCGCAGGCGGCGCTCGAGGCGATTCGATCGCTGCCCGACGCGTACCGCGAAACGCTGGTGCTGCGTCTGGTTGAAGGTATGACCGGGCCGGAGATTGCCATCCGCACCGGGCTCACTCCGGCATCGGTGCGCGTGAATCTTCACCGCGGCATGAAGCTGCTGCGGACGGCGTTGACGGACCGTGGATGAGATGACTGACAAGCCCGACGATTATTTGTGGGATGGATCCGGCGAGCCGGACGGGGAGGTCGAGCGCCTCGAGCGCGCGCTCCGACCGTACCGTGCTCCGCTGCCGCCGCTGCCGGATCTCATGGGCCGGTCTGAAGACCGGCCCCTCCATGTGTCACGTGTCCCGCCGAGCCGGCGGAGCGTCGCATCCATTGTTCTTCCGCTCGCCACGGCCGCCGCCGTCGTGACGCTCGTGGGCCTCGCCGCGTGGTACGCCGCCGGCGCCGGGCGGGCCGGCTACGCGGTGGCGGCCGCCGCGGGCGCGCCTCGCGTGGCCGGGGGGGCGATCGAGAAACACGGCCGCCTGCGTCCCGGACAGTGGCTCGAGACCGACGCGACGTCGCGCGCGACGATAGAAGTCGGCGCGATCGGCCGGGTCGACGTCGAGTCGAACACGCGGGTGCAGATGGTTGGCGCGCGCGCAGGCGAGCACCGGCTGTCGCTGGCCGAAGGACGGATCCAGGCGACGATCTGGGCCCCTCCGCGGTTCTTCTTCGTCGAGACGCCGTCGGCGGTCGCCGTCGATCTGGGCTGCGCCTACACCCTCGACGTCGATGCCCACGGCGCCGGCCTGCTGCGCGTGCTGCATGGATGGGTCGGCTTCGAGTTCGAAGGACGCGAGTCCTTCATTCCAGAGCAGGCGATGTGCCGGACGCGTCCGGGCGTGGGGCCGGGGACGCCGCACTTCGAGAACGCGCCCATGGTGCTCGTCGATGCGCTGACGGCCATCGACTTCGGCGACGCGCCGGCGAAACGCGCCGCCGTCGACGTCGCGCTCTCTGCGGCGCGGCGAACCGACGCGCTCAGCTTGTGGCATCTCCTCACGCGCGTCGACGCCGCGGACGTCGGGCGCGTGTACGACCGGCTGGCCGAGCTGGTCCCGCCGCCCGCCGGCGTCACCCGCGACGGCGTCGCGCGCGGCAACCGGCGGATGCTGGATCAGTGGTGGAACGAGCTGGGTCTGCAGTCGGCCTCGTGGTGGCGGCTGTGGAAGGCCCCCTGGCCGCGCACACGGTAATGCCGACTGCCGAAACCTTCTAGATTCTGAATTCTGAATTCTGGATTCTGATATGAGACGCTTCTTCAAATTCCTCGCGCTCTTCTTCGTTGTGGCGCTCGTGGGCGCCCAAGCGGTACGCCTCGAGCGAACCAATCCTCCCGTGGACGATGCACGGACGATCGTGGCGGATGATGGACGTGCCGGCGGCAGCAGGCGCCGTTCTCGAGCGGGCCTGCCGCGACTGTCACTCCAACCGGACCGAATGGCCGTGGTACAGCAACGTCGCGCCGGTCTCGTGGTTCGTGATCGACCACGTCAACCACGGCCGCAGCCACCTCAACTTCTCCGAGTGGTCGTCGTATCAACCGGATCGGCGGCGCGAGCTCGTCGACGGCATCTGCAAACAGGCGCGGGACGGGACGATGCCGCTCCCGAGCTACACCTGGATCCATTGGAACGCGCGGCTATCGCAAGCGGACATCGATGCGCTCTGCACTATACTGCCCCCGTGAAACTGCTGCTCGTCCCGTTGCTCGTTGCATTCACGGCCATGTTCGTCCATGCAGCCGACGGGGAAGGAGATCATCAAGGTGGGTCCGGATCTGTCGCTTCCGTTCAGCCCCGCGGTCAAGGCAGGCGGGCTGATTTATGTTGCGGGCGTGATATCGACCGACGCGCAAGGCAAGGTCGTCGGAGATGATGTGCGCGCGCAGGTCAAAGGCGTCCTCGACCGCATCCGCCAGGTACTCGACGCGGGTGGCTCGAGCCTCGCCGATGTCGTTTCCGTGCAGGTCTACCTCAAGCGGGCCGAAGACTTCGCGGCGATGAACGAGGTGTACAAGACCTACTTCACCGCCGATCCACCGGCTCGCACGACGGTCGTCACCGACCTGCTGTTCGGCGGCCTCGTGGAGATATCGGCGATCGCGGTCCCGAAGGGCGGCGATCGGAAGACCATCCATCCGGAGGGCTGGCAGAAGTCGCAGAATCCGTACAACTACGCGGTCAAGGCGGGCGACACGATGTTCCTGGCGGGGCTCGTCGCGCGCGATCCTCGCACGAACGCGCGGATCGAAGGGGACATGACCGCGCAGACGAACGCCGTGCTGAAGAATGCAGAGGAGATCCTGCGCGCGGGCGGAATGGGTTTCGAGCACGTCGTGTCGTCGCGCGTCTTCATCACCGACGGCGGAGCGTTTCAGGAGATGACCGCCGCCTACCGCGCGAAGTTTCCGAAGGATCCGCCGGCGCGGGCGACCGTCATCGCCGGCCTGATGGCGCCGGACCTGCGCGTCGAGATCACGTTCACGGCTTCGACCGCGCCGCGCAAGGCCATCAGCGGCGGCGGCACGCCGAATCCGAATCTGAGCCCCGCCATCCTTGCAGGGCAGCGCCTCTATCTCTCGGGGATGCTCGGCAACACGGACGCCACGAAGGGTGACGTGCGCGCGCAGACGCGCGAGACGCTGGCGCGGCTCAACAAGACGATGGAGGCGGCGGGCTTCAACGCGTCACACGTCGTGGACGGCATCGTCTATCTGCCGAAGCTGGCCGACTACGCGGGCATGAACGAGGCGTACCGCGAGATGTTCCGCGACGGGTTCCCGGCGCGCGCGACCGTCGGCGCCGGCCTCGTCGCGCCGGACGGGCTCGTCGAGATCATGTTCACCGCGGTGAAGCCGTGAGCCGAACCGTTTCCGTCGAGCGGCTGCGCGACGGCACCCGCGAGCGCCTGGTCGACGCCGCGGCCGTCGAGGAGCCGCTGCAGGTCCGCGTCGACCGCGAGCCGTTCGCGGTGCTCATGCGGACGCCCGGCGACGATCGCGACCTGATCGCCGGCTTCCTGGTGTCCGAGCGGATCGTCTGCCGCCCCGGGGACATTGCGGGCATCGAGCCCTGCATCGATCCGTCGCACCCGGATCGCTCCAACGTCGTGGACGTCACGCTCGCGCCCGGGGCGCGTCAGGCGGCGGAGGAACGGCTCGGCGAGCGGCGCAAGGTCGTCACAAACGCGTCCTGTGGACTGTGCGGCCGCGTCACGATCGAATCGCTGCAGGTCGAAGCGCCCTACGTGGATGCGCCCCTGATGCTGGCGCGCGAGCGCGCCGCCACAATGCCGTCGCGGTTGCGCGTCCGGCAGGCGGCCTTCGAGGAAACGGGCGGGCTCCACGCCGCGGGAATCTTTTCGGCGGACGGCGGCTGCGATGCGATCGCGGAGGATATCGGCCGTCACAACGCGGTGGACAAAGTCGTCGGCCGCCTCTTCCTCGCCGCGCGCGTTCCATGCCCCGACCGTGTGCTCGTCGTGAGCGGTCGCTCGTCGTTCGAGATCGTTCAGAAGGCCTTCCTCGCGGGGATTCCCATCATCGCCGCCGTCTCCGCGCCGTCCAGCCTGGCCATCGACCTCGCGGAAACAGCCGGCATCACGCTGCTCGGTTTCGTGCGCGACGGCGGGTTCAACGTGTATACCCACGGGCACAGAATCATCGCCTGAGGCTGACAATGAAGACGCGGCTTGTTCTGCTCACCGCCGTCGTTCTCGCGTGGGCCCAGAACGGCTCGGCGCAGGACCCCCCTACCGTACGAGTCAGAGGAGCGATTGTCAGCCGGGCGGGTAACCCCATAGCAGCCGGACGAGTGCAAACCGACGCCATCGCCGGACCTTCCGGAAGTCAATTCGTCGGACAGCGCAGGCTACGCGGGACGAGAAGCTTCAGCGCGTGATCTCAGCGGTCCTCGCGGACCTGCGGAGGGTCATCCGGCCGCTGACCCCCTGACAACAGTCTCCGAACCACTCTTCACGACTTCGCGTGACACGCTCGAACGGAATTTCAAAAGAGGTTGGAGAGGTTGAGGGAGGACGTCACGCTGAAGGCCGTCACGCCGACGCCGCGCGCAGCGCGGCGCTGGGCCGCGAGAGGTGATGCCCGTGAGCCGCTTCCGGCGTCCCTGTCAGGCTCACGGGCATCACCTCTCACGACCCAGCAAGGCCCGGCTCCGCCGGGCCGTCGGCGTGGCGGCCCGCCCCACAAACGTCACGCTGCATCCGAGAAATCCGTGTCATCCGTGGTCTTTCGTGATCCGTGAAGTCGACCTCCTAACCTCCAGATCCTCCCCTGAAAAACGTCCGGGTGTGTCGGGGTGATGCACGGTTATGCACGGTCATGCATCGCAGCCCGCACACCAAAACGGTGGACCCCGAATGCATTAGCGTGAAGCCCGTCCGAGGCCGTATTATGTGTGGTGGCTTCCCCGGGGCTTCTACCCAGCTAATGCGCCGGATTCTGCTCATCCTCCCGGTCGCGCTCCTGACGGCCAGTGTGTCGCTCCGCGGCGACGCGCTGCTGTTCGGGCTGTTCGAGAACTATCTCGAATCGCTGCGCAGGCAGGCGGGCATTCCGGGCCTTGCCGCCGCCCTCGTCGGCGAAAACGGCATCCTCTGGGAGCGCGGTTTCGGCCTGCAGGATATCGAGCGATCGATTCCGACCCGTCCCGACACGCCCTTTCATCTCGATGGTCTCGCCCAGGTGTTCACCTCGGCGCTCGCGCTGCGATGCGTCGAGGAAGGGCGTCTGGATCTCGACGATCGCGTCGCGAGGTTCGACCGCGGCAGCGCGGAGGCCAACGCGACGGTCAGGCAGCTCCTGACGCATACGTCGATGGGTCCTGGCGGGCTGGTGTTCAGCTACAGCCCTCCCCGGCTCGCTCCGCTCTCAACCGTCGTTCCAGAATGCATCGATGACGATTCGTTCCGGGAGACGATCGCGAATACGCTCGATCGCTTCGCGATGCGCGATTCGGTGCCCGGCGCCGGATGCGGTGTCGCACCCCGACCTTTTCGATCCTCGAACGGTCGACCGGTACCGGGGCGTGCTCGCGCGGCTCGCGACGCCCTACGCGGTGGACAGGAAAGGACGTCCGACGAAGTCGTCGTACGCGGCGGGGGGCCTCACCGCGTCGAGCGGGCTCGTCTCGACGGCGCGAGACCTGGCCGAGTTCGACCTCGCGCTTCGCAAGACCGTGCTCGTGACGGGCGACACACTCGCGGCCGCCTGGCGCAACCCGATCTCCGCGACCGGCCTTCCGCTGCCGCACGGGCTCGGGTGGTTCGTCCAGGGGCACAACGGCGAGCTGGTCGTCTGGCAGTTTGGCGTCACCGAGAACGTGTCGTCGTCGCTCATCATCAAAGTCCCGGGCCGTGGCCTGACGTTGATCCTGCTCGCGAACAGCGACGGGCTGGCCGTACCGCTCCCCCTGGCCGCGGGCGATGTGAACGCGTCACCGATGGGCCGCCTTTTCCTCCGGCTGTTCGTCAGCTAGAGGAAGAGGGCGGGCGGTTTCGCGATGACACTCCGGGTTCTCGCGCTGGCCATGCTCATGCTCTGGCCCGCGGGCGCGGCGGCGCAGGAGTGGCAGTTCAAACCGTTTCTCGGGCTGACGTTTGCCGGAGAGACGACGATTATCGATCCCGACGAGGCGGCCGACGATGTCCACCTGTTGATAGGTGGAAGCGTCAGCGGGATCGGCGAGGTGTTCGGGTTCGAGGCGGACTTCGGGTTCGTCCCGGGGTTCCTGACCGGCGGCGACAGGGAAGGACGACTCGTGTTCAGCAGCGGCGTGACGACGCTGACCGGCAACGTCGTCATCGCGCTGCCGCGGCGCATGACGCAGTACACGCTGCGGCCATATGTCGCCGGCGGCGTCGGTCTGATGCGGGTGAGCAGGGATGACCCGTTCGACGCGTTTCCGCTGACGCTGAACGTGATGACGATCGACCTCGGCGGTGGGGCGACCGGCTTCCTGTCGGAGACGGTCGGCCTGAATTGGGACCTGCGCTACTTCCGGAATATCACCGGGGCGCCGGACCCGGATAATCCGGGGTTGAGCTTCGGGGCGCCGCGGCTGTCGTTCTGGCGACTGACGATGGGGCTCGTGTTGCGGTAGAGGTTAGAGGGAGCAGGGATCGTGTTAAAGTCCGACCGGCCATGGCGCATGCGTAGTTCGAGGGCATCGTTCCACCTCTGGGGTGCGCTCGCGCTCGTCATCTTCAGCTCCACCGTCCTTGCCGCCGACGGCATCCGGATCACCCCGCTCGTGCGCGAGGGCCATGTGCTCGTGTCGTTCGACGTGCCGAACGGATTCACGGGCGACGTTCGAGAGGCAATCTATAGCGGCCTGCGAACCACAGTGACCTACACGGTCGAGCTTCGGATGGAAGCGACCATCTGGATCGACCGGAAAATCGCGACCGTGGTCATCAACAACACCGTCCAGTACGACAACCTCTCACGGCGCCACAACATCTCGCGGACGGTCGACGGCCGTCTCGAAGACACGCGGGTGACCGATGACGAGGTGGAAGTCCGGGATTTTCTGACCAGGCTGGAAAAGCTGCCGCTGTTCAAGACGTCGCAGCTCGAAGCCAATCGCGAGTACTACGTCCGTGTCTACGCGCGCGCGCGGCCCCGTACGGGCGCCCTGCCCTGGCCGTTCGAAGGCAGCCTTTCAGGCCAGAGCAAGTTCACGTTCATTCGCTAACCGGTGATCACGGGATCGGGGGCCTGGTCCGTGGGTCAATGGTCGGTCCGGCGACCGGCTCGCGGAATCCAAGAATCACATAAGAGTAGATACGCGCGGGACCCGCGACCCTGGGCGGAGTAAAGCGCCACTGCTTGACGGCGTCGATCGCCGGCTCGTCGAAGCCCCCGGCGGAACGCAGCACCTTGACGTCGTTCACGCCGCCACCCGACGACAGCTCGACTTCCAGCACCACCGTCCCATCGCCCTTCGACCGCGGCGGATACGGGGGTACCTGCAAGGTGCCCACCGACGGCGCTTCGCCGGACGGCCGACCCACGTCCCGGATCGGGTCGCCCAGCGAGCCACCCATGTACATCGCTGGCGGCCGGTAGAACGCGACGACGAGGATCTTCGATTCGACCGGCTCGGGGCGCCCCGCCTTCACGATGCTGGCGGGCACGAACTTCCAGGCCTCGACCGCAGAGGCGACGAGATCCGTGAAAGGCGACGTGGCGCGCAACCGATCGATCCTCAGGACGTTACCCTCCGGGCTGACCGTGACCTCCAGCACGACTTCGCCGGCTCCAACGGTCAGGACCGGAGGAGCGTCCGGCACGCCGACCGCCCTGACACGCGCCGGTTCGTCCTCGGGCGGCGCGGTCTGAACGGCTATCGCCAATACGACGCCCGCCAGGGTTGGTAACAGCATGTTTCTAGTGTAACCTCGCCGGCCGGAGGACGCTGTCATCATGCGAGGTCACGACCGAATCCTGTATTCCAGGCGAGAGTTCGGCAGGCTGGCGCTCGCGGCGGCGCCTGGTCTCTGGTGGCACCAGGCTCTCTCGTGGCACCAGGCTTTAGCCTGGTCCCCGATCGATTCGCGCATCGGCGGCGTGCGGATCGGCGTGCAGTCCTACAGCTTCCGCACCATGCCGCTCGACGACGCCCTCAAGGCGATGGCGGAGATCGGCATCGGCGAGTGCGAGCTTTTCTCGGGGCACGTCGAGCCCCGGCCGCCTCCCGGCGCGTTCGGCGGCGGCCCGGGATCGCCGCCGGTCGATCCAGCCGTGCGGGCGGCGGCGCGTGAAAAGCTCCGCGAATGGCGCCTGACGACGCCTCTGGATCATTTCACGGCGGTCCGCAAGAAGTTCGACGCCGCCGGGATCAGGCTGCAGTCCTACAACCTGAGCTTCAACGACAGCTTCACGGACCAGGAAATCGACCGCGGCTTCGAGATGGCCAAGACGCTCGGCGCCGGATTCATCACGGCGTCGTCGGTCTTGAGCGCCGCGAAGCGGGTGGCGCCGTTCGCGGAGAAGCACCAGATGACCGTCGCCATGCACAACCACGCGAACCTCGTGGATCCCAACGAGTTCGCGAAGCCGGAGAGCTTCGCCCAGGCGATGGCGATGTCCAAGCGCTTCGCGGTCAACCTGGACATCGGCCATTTCGTCGCCGCCGGCTTCGATCCGATCTCGTACATCGATCAGCACCACGATCGGATCACGAACCTCCACCTGAAGGATCGCAAGAAGAGCGACGGCCCCAATGTGCCCTGGGGCCAGGGTGACACGCCTATCAAAGAAGTGCTGCAGCTCCTGAAGCAGAAGAAGTACGACATCCCGGCCAACATCGAGTACGAGTACCGAGGCGAAGACACGGTGGCCGAAGTCAGGAAGTGCTTCGAGTACTGTCGCGCGGCGCTCGCGTGATTCGAGGCGCTGAGGTACGTGAGAACACAGAGAAGACCGGGAGCGAGGAGACACAGAGACACAGAGTTTTAGTTTTGTTTTTCCTCTGTGTCTCGGCGTCTCTGTGCCTCTTCGTCCCCGCCTTTCTCTGTGCTCTCAATCTCCCTCGGCTCTGTGCCTCTAGGGCACCGTATTGGGCGCTCGGCTTGACCTACCCGACGACGATCGAGGCCACCTCGACGCCGTTCGGACCTGACGAAAACGGAAATCCAGCCAGCTACCCGCTGGCGATGGAGGTGGTCTACCACTTCCCGGCACGCGGCGTGCAGCCGCCGGTGACCATGACCTGGCGGGACGGCGGCCTGATGCCGGGCCGACCCCGGACAGCGTCACGCTTCAGCGAGGCGGCAATCTCGTCGGGAAAAGGGATCCTGCTGCACGACACCTACGGCCGGAAGCCTCATGGAAACCGCCAAGGCGGTCCCCCAAAAATATGAGAGGGTCGAGACCGACGGGCAGAACGCGCTCCACCGAATGAACTGGGCGAAGGCGGCGAAGGGACTGACAAAAGCCAGTTGCCCGTTTGACTACGCGGGCCCGCTTACAGAAACGATGTTGCTCGGGATCGTGGCGCTCCGCACGGGACAGGGAAGGCGGATCCAATACGATGGAGACGCCGGCAGGGTCACGAACGCGACCGAGGCGAACCAGTTCCTGCGGCGGGAGTACCGGGCCGGATGGGTGCTGTAAATAAGGTTTAAAAAGCTGATAAAGAAACGATTGACACGCCATTCCGGCAGGCGTAGCCTCACGGCCGAGGTTCTGTGACACCAGGGAGGGTGTGTCGCGGAAGAGGATGGATCTGACCCGGTTCCGACCGAATTCCGCACATCGCTGCAGTACGTTTTCTCTAAAGGAGTAAAGCTGTGAGCGAGTCTGTTCGAACTGCTCTTGCGCCCGCACGCGTACTCGCCGTCGGCCTCGTTGCCATCGCCATTATCTCGGCCGCCGCACCTGCGACGGCGCAGGTGCTCTACGGCAGCATCGTTGGCAGCGTCACCGACAGCCAGGGAGCGATCGTCCCAGGCGTGACCGTGACGATTACCAACAAGGAAAACAACCTCACGCGCGATACGGTAACGAACAGTGAGGGCACCTACACTCTCGGCAACGTCCTGCCCGGCGTCTACGACGTGAAGACGGCACTGCAGGGGTTCCGTGAGGTCGTCCGTCAGAACGTGCCGGTCAGCGTCGGCCAGGTGAGCCGCGTCGACGTGGTCCTCGAGGTCGGCGCGCTCACCGAAACGGTCACCGTCGAGTCGAGATCGGAGCTGCATGCAGACCGACTCGGCAGACGTGCACACCGAGCTGCGGGGCACCGAGATCGCCGCCCTGCCGACCAACCAGTTCAGGAACTATCAGGCGCTCGTGACGCTGACGCCGGGCTCGATGCCGATGAGTTTCCAGAACGCCGAGACCGACACTCCGGCTCGCTCGCTGGCCACCAACGTCAACGGTCAGGCGATCAACAGCAACGCGACCCGCACCGACGGCGCGACGAACGTCAACATCTGGCTGCCGTCGCACAACATGTACGTCTCGCCGGCCGAGACGGTCGATACGGTCAACATCTCGACGAACAACTTCGACGCCGAACAGGGCATGGCGGGTGGATCGGCCATCACCGTCGTCACCAAGTCCGGCACGAACCAGTTGAAGGGGTCGGCCTTCGAGTTCCACAACAATGAGAAGCTGAACGCGAAGCCGTACTGGTTCAACGCAGGTGAGGCGCCGGACAATCTGCCGATTACCCGAAACATCTTCGGCGGGACGGTGGGCGGTCCGATCGCCAGGGACAAGGTGTTCTTCTTCGGATCGTACGAGGGCTACAAGAGCACGGCGAGCGTGTTCACCTTCTTCAACGTCCCCGATGCGCGGCTGCGGAGAGGGGATTTCAGCGGGGCGACCAACCTGAACGGGTCGGTCCAGACCATCTACGATCCAAACACCGGCACGGCGACTGGCACTGGACGCACGCCGTTCCCGAGCAACCAGATTCCGACCGGTCGCATCAACCCGCTCTCTCTCGAGATCATGAAGCTGCTCCCGGAGCCGAACATCCAGGGCACGGGCGCCGGCGGCCTCAGCAGCAACTATCAGCGTGAAGAGTTGAGGACGACCGACCGCCACAACTTCGACACGAAGATCAACTGGAACCGGACGTCGCAGCATCAGATCTGGGGCAAGTTCAGCTACATGGACGCGACCGTCGATGACCTGACGAACTATATCGGCCCACCTACCAACGCTGAGAATGACGGCGGCTTCACGAAGGTCTGGCAGTTCACGATGGGCCAGACCTGGACGGTGAGCCCGACCGTGCTCGTCGACGCCACGTTCGGCTTCTCACGGCAGGATCAGGACGTCCTCGGCCCGGACTTCGATGCCGGGTTCTTCGGGCTGGACGAGTTGGGCATCCCCGGAACCAACGACCCGACGCCGGCACGCGATCAACGCTACTCGGGCTATCCGCGCTTCGACACGGGGTTCGGCGGCAGCAGCCTGGGCTCAGTGGGAATCGGCAACCGGGACGGCTGGAACCCGATCTTCCGCGACGAGCGCACCTACTCCGTGGCGGCCAACATGACCAAGGTCGCCGGGAAGCACGAGTTCCGCGGCGGATATCTCGTCAACTTCCTGTATCTCGACCACTGGCAGCCCGAGAGCGGGAACCCGCGCGGGCAGTTCGTGTTTGCCACGAACGCGACGGCGCTCCGCGGCGGCGCGCAGGCGGGCAACTTCTACAACCAGTGGGCGGCGTTCATGCTCGGCCTGGTGGGCACCGGCAGCAAGAGCATCCAGAACGAGCTGATGACCGGGCGCGAGTGGCAGCACGGTCTGTTCTTCCGCGACCGCTGGGCCGTCTCCCACAAGTTCACGCTCGATCTGGGTATCCGCTGGGAGTACTACCCGATCATGAAGCAGGGCCGATCGCGGGATCGAGCGTATCGACCTCGCGACGCTCGAATCGATCCTCGGTGGCATCGGTGGGAATCCGGACGACGTCGGGCTGAATGCGAGCTGGAACAACTTCGCACCGCGGCTCGGCGCCATCTATCGCTGGGACGACAACACGGTCGTCCGAGGCGGATACGGCGTGACCTACAACCCGATTCCGTGGTCGCGCGCGCTTCGCGGCGATCAGGCGTATCCCATCACGATTCCGTTCAGCTTCTCGAACCCGGAGCAGTTCGGCTTCTTCGGCACGATCAATCAGGGCCTTCCGATCGTGACCGGACCGGACACGAGCAGTGGACGCGTGAGGATTCCGAACTCCGTGACCGTGGCCACGCCTGAAGTGGGCAACATCGATCGCGGGACGATCCAGACATGGAACCTGTCCTTCGAGCGCCGGCTGCCGCACGACGTGTCGCTGGACGTCGCGTACGTCGGCGCGCGCGGCGACGGCGGATACGCGCAGCTGGACATCAACGCGCCGCAGGTCGTAGGCGGAGGGAATGCCAGCCGTCCTTACTTCGGGATGGGCCTGCAGACCATTCCGCTCTGGTCGTTCGGTCAGCGCCTGAAGACCCGCTATCAGTCGCTCCAGGTCGCGTTGAATCGACCCTTCACCAGGGGCTTCCTGATGAAGGGCGCGTACACGCTGAGCCAGGCGAAGAACGAGGGCGATCAGGACGGGCGGCAGACGCTGGCGTTCAACACGCCGAGCGAGCTGGATCGAAACTTCGCGCTCGCCGGGTTCGATCGGACCCACAACTTCCAGGTCGGCTTCCTCTATCAGCTGCCGTGGCAGAGTGGAGGCAACACCGGTCTCGCGAGGGCGATCATCAACGACTGGCAGCTCAACGGCGTGCTCGGCGCGTTCACCGGAACGCCGTTCACCGTCACCGGGAGCGCCGCGATCCTGAATACTCCACAGAACACGGCGCTGGCCGATCTCGTCGGCACACCCAATCGTGTGGGGAACATCGGGGCGGAGGGCACGTACTACGAGACGAACGCCTGGGCGCAGCCGGCGGCCGGCCGGTTCGGGAACAGCGAGCGCAACCAGTTCAGGGGGCCGGGCGGCTGGAACTTTGATTTCTCCGTGTTCCGGGCGTTCCCGATCGGCGCGTCGCGCCGGCTCGAGTTCCGTCTCGAGACGGCCAACCTGTTCAACACGCCGAAGTTCGCCAACCCGAACGGTGATCTGACGTCCGGGAACTTCATGCGCATCACCGCGATCGCCAACAACAACGGCGTGTCGCACTATCCCGAGCGGCAGGTCCGGCTCGGACTGCGGTTCAGCTTCTAACGAGGTCCGGCTAAAGCCGGACGCTACAAATAGCTGGGGGCCCGGTGGGTATAGCCCACCGGGCCTTTTTCTTGGCGGACCTGAGAGGCCCGCCCTCCAATATCATCGTCCTGGGCAATGCTTCGAGTCCTTGCGCTGATTTTGACAACGGCGCAGGCGCAGGCACCTCCGCTGCCGCGCCTGACGCTCGAGTCGTTTCCTTCGGCCGCTCGCGCGGCGCTCGCCGACGTGTATCGCGATGCAGCGGCGCGGCCCGATGACGCCGGCGCCGTCGCCGCGCTCGCGAAACGGCTTCACGCCTGGGAGATCTGGGAACCGGCGCATCAGACGTACGCGCGGGCGCGTCGGCTTGCGCCAGCCTCGTTCGAGAATCACTATCTGGATGCCGTCGTGCTGCAGCGGTTGGCGCGCCCGGCCGAGGCGGTCGACAGCCTGGCGCAGGCGCTTGCGTTGTCAGCGGACTATCTGCCCGCGCGGGTCCGACAGGCCGAAGCGCTGCTCGACGCTGGAAAGCTCGCGGAGAGTCAGCGGTCGTTCAGCGCGCTCGTGAAGCAACCGGCAGCCGAGCCGGCGGCCGAGGTCGGATTGGGACGCATCGCGGCGGCCGATGGCCGCCACGACGCGGCCATCGCTCATCTCGAGCGGGCGGTCGCCTTGTTCCCGGAGCTGGGCGCGGCCCACTACGCGCTCGCCTTGTCGTACCGGTCCCTGGGGCGCCACGACGACGCGCGGCGGGAGATGACGCTGCACGAACGATACGGGCCGATCTGGCCGGCGATCGAGGACCCCGTCCTCGCGGCTGTCCTCGCGATGAGGGACGATGCGAGCGCGCGGATGCAGAGGGGAAGGCAGCGGGCCGCGGCCGGCGATCTGAAAGGCGCCATCGAGGCGTACGAGGCGGCGCTCGAGCTCGAGCCGTCGCTCGCCATCGCGCATGCGAACCTCATCCCGCTCTACGGGCGGACGGGCGACTTTGCCAGGGCCGAAGAGCATTACCGCGCGGTCATCGCTGCCGGCGTCGAACTGGACGGCGCGAACTACGACTACGGCGTGCTGCTCGGGATGCAGCAGAAGTGGGATCTCGCCGCGGATGCCTACCGCCGGGCTCTGAGCGTGAATCCCTACCACGCGCAGGCGAGCAACAACCTGGGCCAGATCCTCGAGCGCGATCGGAACTTCGAGGGGGCGGCCGAGGAATATCGGCAGGCGATCGCCAGCCAGCCCGGTTTCCGCCTTGCGCGGTTCAATCTCGGCCGCATGCTCATCGCACTTGGACGGCCCGAGGAAGCGGTCGCCGAATTCAACAAGCTCACCGAGCCGCGAGACGCGGAATCGCCGCGGTATCTGTTCGGCCTGGCCACCGCGCACGTCAGGGCCGGCCGGAAGAGTGAAGGGATCAAGTGGGCGACCGAGGCGAGACGCCTGGCGTTGGAATTCAAACAAGACGAGCTCGCGCGCGCGATCGAGCGCGACCTGGCGCTGCTGAAATGAAAGCCGGCCTGCCCATGGGTCTGCTCGCCATGCTGATGCTCGTCCAGCCACGCCCCGACCAGAACGCCCAGAGCGGGCTGTTCGTCGAGTCGGCCGCGACTTCGGGACTGACGTTCACGCACGTCAACGGCGCCACCGGGCGCTACTACATGCCGGAAGTGATGGGAGCGGGCCTCGCCCTGTTCGACTACGACAATGACGGCGATCTCGACGTGTTCCTGGTGCAGGGAGGTTCTCTTGAGGGTGGTACGAGGCTTCAGCCTCGTCCCTCTGACACGACCCTGAAGGGTCGTACCACAGCAAATGGGAGCCAGCTCTTTCGCAACGATCTGAAGATCAAGCGGCGGGCGTCGCCAGCTTCGCTTCACCGATGTCACGGAACGCTCCGGCCTCGGGCTCCAGGCCTATGGCATGGGGACCGCGGTCGGCGATTACGACAACGACGGCGACCTGGATCTGCTCGTCACATCGTTCGGCCCCGAGACGCTGTTTCGCAACAACGGCGACGGCACGTTCGCCGACGTCACGAAGGTTGCCGGCGTGACGGATCCGCTCTGGAGCACGAGCGCCGCGTTTCTCGACTACGATCGCGACGGCGACCTCGATCTGTTCGTCGCCAACTACCTGGACTTCACCGTCGCGGGGAACAAAGCGTGCCGCGACGGCGTCGGCGCTCTGGACTACTGCACGCCTCGTGCGTACAAGCCGGTTCCGGACCGGCTCTACCGCAACGAGGGGAACGGCACGTTCGCCGACGTCACGGAAGCCGCCGGGATCTCGAAGGCCGACGGCGCGGGGCTCGGGGTGACCGCGGGCGACTACAACGGGGATGGCTGGCTCGATCTCTATGTGGCGAACGATGGAAACGCGAATCAGCTCTGGCTCAACCAGCGCAACGGGACATTCGTGGACGAGGGCCTGCTCTCGGGATCGGCGGTGAACGCGGCGGGGAACCCGGAAGGGAGCATGGGAATCGCCTCGGGCGACTTCGACGCGGATGGTGACGACGATCTCTTCATCACGAACATCGTCGGCGAGACGTTCGCGTTGTACGTCAATGACGGCAAAGGGACGTTCGAGGACGCCCGGGTCAGGGTCGGGCTGGCGGGCCCGACCGCCGCGATGACCGGCTTCGGAACCGACTGGTTCGACTACGACAACGACGGGTGGCTCGATCTGTTCGCCGCGAACGGCGCCGTGAACATCGTGGAAGCGCAGCGCGGAGAGCCGTTTCCGTATCGCATGAAGAATCAGCTCTTCCGCAACATCGGATCGGGCCGGTTCGAGGAGACGAGCGGGGCCGGCGGCCCCTTCTTCAAGGCCGTCGATGTGGCCCGCGGCGCCGCCTTCGGCGACGTCGACAACGACGGCGACACCGACATCGTCGTCACGAACAACAACGGCGCCGTCCGGCTCCTTTTGAACCAGTCGGGGGCGGGCCACCACTGGCTCCAGGTCCGGCTCCAGCAGCCGGCCGGCAACCGCTTCGGGCTCGGCTCGAGGGTCGGAGTCGAGCGTGCGGGAAAGCCGACGCTCTGGCGCCGCGTCAAGACCGACGGCAGCTATCTTTCGTCGAGCGACGTACGGGCGCACTTCGGCCTTGGAACGTCTGCCGCGGTTGACGCCGTGGTCGTGCAGTGGCCGGACGGGCAGTCCGAGCGGTGGACCGATATCAAGGCGGACCGGCTCGTCACGCTGGAGCGAGACACGGGCCGCTCGAAGGGGAAGTAGCCATGCTCGTCGACCTTCGCCATCTCTCCCGAAATCTCCGCCGTTCACCTGCCAGCGCTTGCGCGGCGATTCTGACGCTGTCGCTGACGCTCGGCGCCGGCGCATCGATCTTCGCCGTCGTGCATGCAATCCTGCTCACGCCGCCACCCTTAAGGGATCCCGATGCCCTCGCCACGGTCCGTGAGATGCCGATCGCCGAAGCCACGGCAGCTCCACGAAGGGCGACGTATGCCACTTTCGAGGCCTGGCGCGAGCGCGCTGGATCGCTGGCGGCGCTCGAAGCGCAGGACGGGACAAACCTGACGCTGACAGAACTCGGGGCGGCTGAAAGAATAAACGCGATTGACGTGACGCCGGGATTTCTGACGCTCCTGGGCGTCACGCCGGCACTTGGTCGCGCGTTTGAGCCCGACGATGTCGGGCGCCCGATCGCCATCCTCAGCCACGCCTTCTGGCGCGGAAGGTTCGCCGCTGATCCGGGCGTCATTGGACGCTCAATCGTTCTCGGGGGGCAGTCCCACACGATCATCGGCGTGTTGCCGGAACGCTTCATGGAGTTCGAGCCGGCTGAAGTATGGCGGCCGCTTCCCCTCACGCCTGCCCAGGCGGCACGCGCAGGATATAGAGTGGGCGTCGTTGCTCGTCTCGCGCCGAGTGTTTCTCCGGCAACATTAGGAGCTGCGCTGGACGACGTCAGCCGTACGTCTTCGCCTCCGGCGCGTGTCCTGGCGATCCCGCTCGCCACGGCGATAGCCGGCGACGCGACGAGAACCCTTGGCCTTCTCGCGGGCGCGGCTGCGATCGCCGTGCTGATCGCCTTTACGAATCTCGCAGGACTGTTGATCGTGCGATCGATTGATCGCCGGCGCGAGCTGGCGATCAGGAGCGCTCTAGGCGCGCGCCGCTCCGAGACCGCGAGGCAGTTGCTGCTCGAGGCACAGGCACTCGTGGCCGTGGGAACCGTCGGTGGTGTGGTTCTCGCGCTGTGGATGACACCGGCCGTGGGGCGTCTTGCACTCGAGCAATTCGGCGATCTCCGGCACCGCGATATCGCGGTCAGTTGGCAGGTGATTGCAGTCATGGCAGCGGCGGCGTCGGCCTGCGCCTGGCTCTGTGCACTGGTCCCAGCCCTCACGGCGGCACGGCGAAGTGTTCTCGACGTCCTGCGCCGCGGCGCCACGCCGCCGCCGCGTGACCGTATCTTTCGTCGCGTGCTCGTCACCGCCGAGGTCGCACTCGCGTTTGTGCTGCTGGCATGCGTGACGCTTCTGGGCGGGGGTCTGCTTCGATTGCTCCAGGCAGATCCCGGGTTCGACGCTCGTGGAGTGCTGGCGCTGCAGGTGTCGGTGCCGGCGGCGAGTTATAACCCCGAACGAGTCGTGACGTTCTACTCGACGCTTCAGAGCGCCCTGGAAGAACGCCTGGGACCCCGCTCGGTTGCCATCGTCAACGAGATTCCATTGGCGGGGAGCCCCGGGCTGAGTCTCGTCAGCGGACGGCCAGGTGACGGCGGGCACGAGGCCGTCGTGCGGGAGGTGGGCCCGGCCTATTTCGATGTGATGCGGATACCCGTTGCGGCAGGTCGGTCCTTCGAAGCGGGCGACAATGCTGCGGCCCCGCGACGGGTGGTGATCAACGAGTCGTCAGCTGAAAGGCTTTTCGCAGTCGAGCAGCCGATCGGCCGTCATGTCTGGCTGGCGGGAGCGCAAATGGCCGAAATCATCGGGGTCGTCGGTGACGTCAAGAACCGCCGACTCGATGAAGCGTTCCTGCCAACCGTGTATCTGTCGGCCTCGCAGGCCCCGTCGCGTTCCAGCATTGTCGTCGTCCGAAGCGCACGCCCGGACGCGGACGTGATCGCCGCCGTTCGCGAAGAAGTCGGACGGCTCGACGGAAACCTCCCGGTGTACGGCGCGCGATCGATGCAGGATGTCGTCGCTGCCTCGCCGGGGATGCCCGCACGCCGAGTGCTGACCGCGACGTTCATGGGATTCGCAGTGCTTGCGCTCGTGCTCGGCGCGATCGGGCTGTTCGGTGTCGTCGCGCATGATGTCGCATCCCGGCGCACAGAGCTTGCTCTGCGCATGGCACTCGGGGCGGATCCGGCACGCATCCTGAGCGCGACCCTCGGTCAGGGCGCGGTGATGGTGGGATCGGGCCTTGCGGCGGGAGGCCTGCTGTCGATCTGGGCGGCGCGCGCGCTCAGCGGCATGGGATTCGCGACGGATGGTCTTGATGCCCTGAGCCTCAGCGTGCCCGCAACGATGCTCATCATTGCCGGCGCCATCGCTGTCCTTCCTGCGGCGCGACGCGCGGCGCGCACCGACCCGCTGATTGCCCTTCGGAGCGAATAGCCTGGACGTGCGGTCAGCGCGTGCCGGCGGCGGCGGGACCCGGCAGCAGGCGGTACGCGCGCGTGTCGCCGCCATGCCACCGAATGTGCGCTACCTCTTCGAGATCCGGGCTCTTGCGGATTTCTTCCATCAGCTTCAGGTAGATGCCCAGTCGAAAGAACGAGCCGTGGACGATGACGAACTCGACGTCCCGGCGCCGCAGCTCCGCGATCGACGCCTCGTCCGGGAACTGACTCATGAGCTCGACGAGCTGGGGGTATGACGGCGGGCTGAAGCCGCTGTAGCCGTTCACCAGCTTGTGCCAGCGAAACGTCGAGAAGTACATGTAGACCGGCTCGAGCGCGATGTCCGGCGCCACCATCGGAAGTTCCGCGAGGACCATCGTTTCCTGCGTCCCGAGCTTCTCGTAGACTTCCGGCGGCCGGGTCCACATCCACTCCAGCTTCAGGGCGGTCCGATACTCGGCGAAGAACACGAGAGCGATGGCCGTCATCGCCGCGAGCGACGCGCCGCTACTGCGGAGACGCGCCGAGATCCGCGCGACACCGTATCCCACGAAGATCGCCAGACACATACCGACCACGATCGCCATTCGCGCGGGAACGCGCAGCCCGCGATACGGCAGTACGAATGCGTGCAGCAACGGATACGAGACGCCATTGAAGCCGAGCGAGAGGTCGAAGGCGAAGGCCATGCCCAGGCCGTAGCCGATGCGGGCGGCCGACAACGGCGGCCACAGACCGACGAGCGCGACGAGCGGTACCGCGATACCCATGAACAGCTCGCGCTCCTGAGCGGCGCGCTTGGTGAGCGGTCCAAAGAGGGCATTCCTGGAGTGGGCGGTGAGATAGTCCCGAGGCGTCGCGCTGTAGAACTGGATCTCGGACTCCGGCCGTTCGCCGACCGAGCGCCGGACCTCGAAGTAGGGTCGCGCGAACGGCGCGACGAGCACGCCCGCGAGGAGCGCGCCGGCCGCGAGCGGCCGCATCGCGCGCGTGATGCGCTCGCGCCCCGCGCCAATCAGGATGGCGGATCCGGCGACGGCCAGGAATGTCGCGAAGAAAATGCCGTAGTACCACGACGACAACGTCTGGAGCGCCAGGCAGAGGCCCGTCAGGAGCCCATCGCGCAGTCGTCCCCGCTCGGCCGTCCTGTGAAAGGACCACAGGCAGAGCGGCATCCATTGCGCCATCTGCAGCTCGAGATGCGCGTAGTGCATGAACCGGTAGGGCAGGAATGCGAACACGAATCCGGCGAGCAGCGCCGCGCCGACATGCCGCGTCAGCGATCGGACCAGCAGGAACATTCCCACGCCTGAAAACACGAACCCCGAGAGGAGCAGGATGTTGTAGGCGTGCAGCTGATGGACGCCCAGCCAGACGAGCGGCGCCACTGTGAGCGCCGGGACGATCATCGAGTCCGAGAACGCGAGCGTCCGCTGCGCGGGATAGAACACATTGCCATCGAACAGGCGCAGGGGATCTCGCGGAAGCTGGTGTGCGATCCACGCGAGCCGCCACGTCGACAACAGCGGATCGCCGATGTCCTGAACGGCGTGATCCAGTTTGCGAATCTGCGGATAGGTCATGTACGCGGTCAACGCCGTGTACACCAGGAACACCCCGAGAATCTCCACGATGAGCCGTCCCCGGCTCCGACGTCGTGCCTCGCGCCGGTCGGGCGCCGGAGGTCCGAGCAGCGCGTCGTCGTCGCGCAGCGGTCCCGGCGCGCGCGCCGCGGCGCCGAGCCTTTCCGCAACCCGCCGGTGGAGCGGCCGCCATGGGACGAGGAGGTGTCGCAGGGCGACGAGCGCGCCGGTCCAGAGGAGGACCCGCCACTCCGATCGGACCGACAGGCGGATGCCCGCTGGTTCGACGACGAATCCACCTTCGAATGCGACGAAGGTCGCGAGGAGAAGCAGCGCAATCGTCGCCGCGTCCGCCGCCCGCGCCCAGAGCGGAAGGACCGGCCCTTTATCGGATGTCATGGACCGTGATTGAGTCTGACACATCCCTCTCTCGAGGCAACCTCGGCCACTCGACGTTCGTCTAATCCGCTGGTCGTTCACCGAGGAGGACATGCATGCCGAAGACGTCCGGCCGGACCGTCTTGCTTGGAGTGCTCGTTGTATTGGCGGCAATGGCGACAATGATTGGCCCGGTGGCGGAGCTCGGCGCCGCGGGCGATGTGGCCGTCACCGTGACCTATAAGGGGAAAGGCACGGTCGATCAGACGCACGAAATCTGGGTCTTCCTGTTCCCGTCGCCCGAAATCGCGGGCGCCAGACCCATCGCCACCGAAGTCGTGCGGAAAAACGGTGGCACGGCGACGTTCGCCAACGTCACGGAGTCGCCGGTCTACATCCGGACCGTGTACGACGAGAAAGGCGACTACGACGGGTTCTCGGGCCCGCCGCCGGCCGGCACGCCGATCGGGCAGTACAGCAAGGACGCGAAGACCCTCGCGCCCGTGACGCCCGGGCCGGGCGCCAAAATCAAGATGGCCTTCAGCGACGCCGTCCGGATGCAGTAACTCAGAAGAATTCAGAATCTAGAATTCAGAATCTAGAAGGGAAGAGCGCTGGGATGGCTACCTGCGTTCGGCTGAGGGTCCTTCTAGTTCTTCTGGATTCTGCCTACCGTGTTACACTGGTACCAAGTTACCAGTGCCTCGCAGAAGCCTGTCCCACGGGGAGACCGTGCTCGTCGAGCGCGTCCAGACCGGCGTGCGCCTCGAGAAGCGCCTGCTGAAGACGCTCAAGGCGCTCGCCGATCACCACGACCTGACGCTCGGGGATCTCCTCGAGGGCATCGTCCTGCATGCCTTCGAGGGGAAAGCCCCGTTCGGGACGGAGTCCCTCGCGCGGATCGCGGAGCTCAAGAAGGCGTTCGGCCTGACGCTGGACGCGAGCCATTCGCACCGTCTCAAGGAGAAGCCGGACCGTGGCCGCAAACGTTGAGCAGACGGCGGTGATGTCAGACGAGGAGCTCCTGGCGCGTTTCGAGGATGGCTCGCTCCCCAACGGGGCGTTTCACCACGAGCAGCACGTCCGCGTCGCCTGGATGCTCGTCCGCCGCTATGGCATGCCCGACGCGCTGGGGCGTTTCTCGCAGGCGCTGAAGCGCTTCGCCGAAGCCAAGGGAGCGGTCGGGCTCTATCACGAGACGATGACCTGGGCGTACCTGTTCCTGGTCGCGGAGCGAATCGCCCGAGGGCCCGGCGAGAGCCTGGGAACGCTTCGCCGCAGACAATCAGGACCTGCTGACGTGGAAACCGTCGCTGCTCGATCGGTACTACGCCCCGGAGACGCTCAAGTCGGACCTGGCGCGCCGCACGTTCATCATGCCCGACAGGGCGCACAGTGTAGGGACCGCACCTTCTAGGTCGGGCGTCTTAAGGTGTTGCCCCGAACGGCTCAGAAGAACGGAAACAACCGGCGCAGGTCGTCGTCGGTGGGCCGACTGCCGTACTCACAGGTCTCGAACGCTTCGGCGTGTCGGATGGCCTTCGCCTTCTCGGCGCCGTACCACTTCACGAGCGCCGAACGAACCGCGTCGGTGATCGTGACGCCCCTCCGCTCGCCCAGCCATTTTCTGCGCGCCGCCGGATCCTTCGGAACCTGATTCAGGATGCCGGCATGCCACGGCAGCCATTCGTACATCTGCGAGACGTGCGCGTCGAGCATGTCCATCTTCTTCTCGAACACCTCGTCTATCGACACGGCGATGGTCGGGGCGAACGGCGCCGGCTTCTGGAACCCATCCTGGAAGTACATGAAGACCGGGTTCTTTCTGAGCGACGGCGTGTCGGGCGCGATGTTCGGCACCGTGACCATGTACGCCGCGTCCTGCACCAGCACGCCGGTGTAGCGATGATCGGGATGGTAGTCGTTCGGGCGGGGCGCGAGGACGAGGTCGGCGTTCCACTGGCGCATCTGGCGGATGATCTGCTCGCGAACCTCGAGCGACGGCACGAGCTCGCCGTCGTGATTGTCCAGCACGACGTACTCGATGCCGATGCGTTTGCCCGCTTCGCGCGCTTCGGCGCGGCGACGGGCGGCCAGGGCGCCGCCGCCTTCGGTCTGGTGGCCGGCGTCGCCGTTGGTGACCGAGACGAACCGCACCTTGTGGCCGAGCGCGGCGTATCTCGCGGCGACGCCTCCCGCCCGCTGATCGCAGTCGTCCGGGTGCGCCCCGAAGGCGATGATGTTCAGCGGCTGCTGTGGTTCGGCGTTGGATCCGATTGCGAGGAAGGCGAGAACGAGCCAGGCAAGCTTACGCATATGTGGTTGCCCCTTAAACACTCTCGTAGTGTCCGGCTTTAGCCGGACCCGTCAGGAAGCGAACGCCTCCCTCAAGACCGCCAGGCTTTTAGGCACGGCGGTCGCGGGGTCTTCCTTGCCTTCCATTTCGAGCGACACCCAGCCGGCGAAGTTGGCCTTTCGCAGGATGCCGGCGATGCGCTTGTAGTCGAGGTCCAGCGTGTACCATTCGCCGCCGCCGTAGTACGTTTTCGCCTGGACGATCGAAGCCACCGGCGCGAGCTTCTCGATCTCGGGGTACGGATCGCCCGGATAGTTCCCCGTGTCCAGATTGATCCCGAGCCAGGGTGAGGCCACCGCGCGATGAATCCTGAGAAGGTTCTCCGTCTTGGTCGTCAGGCCCCAGTGGTTCTCGAGCGCCAGCAGGACACCCGCGCGCTCGGCCGCGGGCAGGCAGGCCTTGATGCCCTCTTCGCACCAGCGGAACGCATCGTCGTCCGTGTAGCCGTCGATCGGCGGCTCGTTTCCCTTCACCTTCATGAGGTCGTCGAACGACGCGATCGTGTTCCACCGACCCGAGTTGAGGCGGATGCTCGGGATGCCCAGGCGCGAGGCGAGATCGATGCACTTGATCGTGTGGTCGACGGCTTCCTGACGCTCCTCTGCCTTCGGAGAGATGAAGTCCTGGTGGATGGACAGCATCGGCAGGTCGAGCCCCAGGCGGAACGCCGACTGCTTCAACTTGTTGACGTAGCCGGGCGACTCGTCGGTCATCTGCCGGTGCAGGATCTCGACGCCGTCGAACCCGAGGCGCGCCGCGTCCTCGATCACCTGCTCGACGGGATACTTCGGTGTTCGGAAGTGCCAGTAAGAGTAGGTCGACACCGCCAGGCGAACCCGGGAAGGCGCGGGCGATGGAGACGGCCGCGGTAGGGCGACCGCCGGGAGCGCAATGAGCGGGGCGGCGCCCGTCAGGAGCGCCTCCCTTCGAGTGATCTGCGGCATGGCTGCCGCGCGAGTATATCAGCGGATGCTTTGCAACGCCGACCCGAGCGACGCCGGACGCGGCCGGTTGCCGATCCAGACGTTGCGGTAGATCGTCCCGGGGATCGACGCCGACTCGTCGCCGCTGCGGCCGGTCGGCGTGCCCAGATAGACGTAGTGCGGATTCGGGTTGTACAGCACGCGCTCGTCGGTGATGCCGTAGTCGTACAGCGTCGAGCCGCTCATACCGCCATTGAGCACGAGCACGCGGAAGCCGGACTCGTTCCAGGTCGCCTTCCAGAAGTACGTCCGGGATGGGTCGAGCGGGAACACCGACGAGAACCGCACCGCCTGATCCGGCTCGAGTTTTTCGTCATCCGATCCGAACATCGCCCGCCACGTGATCGCGTTCGGCGGGACGCCGCCGGCGCCGCGATACTGGACGTCCACGCGATAGCGGTTCGTGATGAAGTCATCCTGGCCTTCCTGCATGCCGAAGACCTTCGTCTTGTTGCCCGGCCCGTTCGGGCGGAGCCCTTCGACTTCCATCGAGAACTCGCCGCTCGTGAGGGTCTGCGGCAGCAGATAGCGGACGTAGCTCGTGTGGTCGTTGAGGCGAATGCCTCTGCCTGAGACGAAGTCCACCGAGCCGACCCGCTCGCCTACGGTCTCGCTGTGGATGAGCGGGTCGTACGCTTCGCCGGCCCGGATGAAGCCAACGAGCTTCGAATTGAACCGGCGTGTCGCGGACCACTCGGAGGTGCTCCCGCCCTGCACGACACGCGAGCGCCAGTAAAAGCGCGTCGTCGGTTGGAGGTCCTGGTCGGGCGTGAAGCTCGTCCTGCCGTCGGCGCCTTCGGGGACATCCGTTTTGCCCACCACCACGGCGTACGACGTCACGAGGGACGTCGTTGACGACGTGAAGTCGCTCCTGTCGGAGATCTGGAACTCGTAGGTCCGGGTACCGCTCCGGTCGGAGCCGCCATTCTGCACCGTGAGCGTGGGCCTGAGCGTCGACGTCTGCTCGCCGTCGGAAGGCGACGCGGGCTGCGGAGCCGTCAGATTCGCGTTGCCGACGGGTGTTGGCGTCGAAGGTGACTTCTCGCCGCAGGCCACCGCGATGCTCAGCGCGCTCATGACAACGGGGATTCTCCAGATTCTCGACATGTGTCCTCTCTCGTGAAACGTCAACTTCGTACAGCTTTTCGTTGGTGACGGACGGAGGCCGCTCGGTCGCGGCGTCGCGCATCGAGCAGCGACGAGCGCGCGGCCTCGAGCACAATGATGCTGCGCTGCCGAAGGGCGACCTCGTTCGACTGACGGGCGGTTCTGAGAATGTCCGCGACGGCGTTGAAGATGCGACGATCCGCGTCTGGCAGCTGCCGATCTTCGAGCGAGTCGCGCAGCAGCAGCTCCAGCTGCGAGATGGTCAGCGGCTGATCGAAGGAGATCAGCGCGCGTCCGTCGGGGAGTGGCACGAGGCTCACTCCGGTTCGCTGCTCCAGCGTGTGAGTGGGATTGACGACGATGACGGCCTTCCGGCCGAAGACTGCGAGCTCCGCGGGCGGGTGCGGACGCTTGGCGAGCTCTGGTTGGGTCAGCCGAACGACGGCACGGCTGAGGTCGGCGTCGACCGACCTGAGCGCCGCGATGACCTCTTCAGGGAGCGTTAGCGTAACGGCGGACGAGCGTCCGAGGAACTTCCTCGGTCGCCCGCGCCGCGGGCGTACAGCATCCAGAGTCGCGTTCATCATGACTGTCGGGGGAGCGTTGACGGGTGAGCGGCCGGGGATATTTCTATGTATTATTCACGCCGTTTGGCAAAAAATCAATAACAAAATCCGCCGTTCCGTTTACAAATCTGCCATCAGGGATGCGGGCGAATGAGGGCCGAAGGCCGGAAGTTGCTCAGAGATCTCCCGTCCGCATCCTCTCTTTAAGCAGATCCATTGTGCGCCAGCACATCGCCAGAATCGACCACGTGGTGTTCTGCGTGCCGCCGGACACGAACGGCGCGGCATCGGCCAGGTAGACGTTCGGGGCGTCGTGGAGCCGGCAGGAGGGATCGGTCACGGAGCTTTTCGGATCGGTGCCCATCCGCGCCGTGCCGATCTCGTGGATCGACCAGCCCGGCGGATACGTCTCGCGGACGACCCGGATGTCCTCGGCGCCGGCGGCCTTCAGCATCTCCTCCAGGCTGTCGGCCATGTCCTTCGCCATCTTCAGCTCGTTGTCGCCGAAGCGGTAGTCGAAGCGGAGGACGGGGATCCCCCACGCGTCCTTGATGTCGGCGTCGAGCGTGACGCGGTTTTCCTTTTGCGGCAGCACCTCGCCGAAGCCGCCGAGACCGAACGGCGCGGCGTAGTACTTGCGCACGTTCGACTTGAGCGCCTTGCCGAAACCGGGGATGTCGTGCGCGAAGCTCGGGTATTCGCTGCATCCACCGCCGCCCTGGAAGTGGTAGCCGCGGATGAAATCCGGGTGGCGATCGGTCACGTTGCGAAAGCGCGGAACGTACGGCGTCACCGGCCGTCCGTCGTCCAATGTCGGCTCGGTCCTGATGCGCGCGGGGATGAAGCCGCTGCCGCGGATCCCCATGATGTGCTCGCTCAGGTAGCGGCCGAGCAGATCGGACGAGTTGCCGAGGCCGTTCGGATGCGACCGGGACTTCGAGTTCAGGAGGATGCGGGTCGAGTCGAGCGTGCCCGCGCCGAGCACGACGATCGGCGCCTTGAAGTCCATGACGTCGCGCGTTTCGGCGTCGATCACGCGCACTCCCGTCGCGCGCGACGGGTTCGCGTCGTCGACGATCACTTCCGTGACAATCGAGTACGGCCGGACGGTGAGGTTGCCGGTGTCGCGCGCCGGATAGATCAGCGCGGTGGGGGAGTGAAAGCTGGCGTTGATGTCGCAGCCGCGCCCGCATCGTCCCCGCCCGACGCACCGCATCCGGTACTTGTTCATGACGCCGTCGGTCGTCACGCCCGCCCGGCCCGGGATGTAGTGGCGGCCCATCGGCTGGATGGCGCGCTTGAACGCGACCTCGACGCAATTGAGCTTCGACGGGCGCTGGAAGACGCCGTCGGGAACCTGATCGAGCCCCTCTTTCGTGCCGGAACAACCGAGGAGCACGTCGACCTTGTCGTAGTACGGTTTCACGTCCTCGTACGAGATCGGCCAGTCGACGTCGAACCCGTCGCGGCTGGCGGCCTTGAACTGCAGCGGGCCGTACCGGAGTGCGCCGCGTCCCCAGAAGTTCGTCCTGCCACCGAGCACGCGCGCGCGCACCCAGCTGTACGGGGTCCCCGTCGTCGGATGTTGCTTTTCGTCCACGACCCAATTCCGCGTGAACGTATTGGATGCGTAGGAGGCGAGCTTCTTGTACTTTTCGAAGGCCGGATTGTTCCCGTACGGCCGGTCGAGGAAGCTGTACTCGGCAACGCCGATCGCGCGCTCCCCCGCGGGGAGCCGTCCGCGCCGCATCGACGCATACGGCCACTCCATCGTCCGGTATTCCTTCTGCCAGTCGAGCATCCGGCCCGCCTCGAGCAGGAGCACCTTGACGCCGGCGGTCGCGAGCTGGAAGGCTGCCATTCCGCCGGCGGCGCCGCTGCCGACGACGATGACGTCCCAGCGGGCCGAGCCGGGCTTGATCGACGCGGCGAGGCGCTTCGATTCGTCGGTGATGCCGGAAAGATCGAGAGAGAGCGTGCGGTCCGTTTGCATGAGAATCCGAAGCAGGCCTGAAGGCCTGCGCTACGACTGCATTTTCTGCCCGCAATGCGGGCAGTCCTTTCCATCCTCGGTCTGGCAGCCCACGAACGCCGCCAGGAGCTGGTTGCCCTTGTAGTGCAGTTCCTTGTGAATCCCGATCTCCGACGTGTAGTAGCCGTGGATCGTCGCCTCCTTCGCCATCACGAAGAACGTCTCACTGGGCGTCTGCGGCTTCAGCTCGTTGCGGCTGATGTCGGTCAGGAGCGACTCGGCCTGCGCCGGCTGGAGCTTGACGAACGGCTGGCCGAACCGCGTCCCGGCTTCTTCGTCGAGCTCTTCCAGACCGCCGAGCCATTGCAGCTTCAGTGTGTCGTCAGACTCGCTGAGCAGCAGGTCGATGTAGTCCGCGACACGCGCGTCCCTGGCGCCGGGCGAACGTTCGTCGGCGGGGATGATCGTCTCGACGAGCGCCTCGAGCGTGGCGTACTGCGCGGGCGACAGCACGAGCAGTTTTGGTGGAGCCTTTGCACTCTGCAGCTGGGCGAAGGCGAGGAGTCCGTCCTCCGACAGCCAGGGCACGAACGCGACGGCGCCAGCCTGGCGCCGATGGTTCTAAGCGCCTCGCGACGGTTCATGGAGCTGGCGGCCCCGGCTCGACGCCTGGAATCGGAGGGGCCGCCTTGATGGTCGTCACAGGTCCCATCGCATACTGCTGCGGTCCAAGCCGGCTCGTGGACGCGAGCAGGCCGTCCCACGCGATCTCTTTGCCTGTGTACGCCGAGTCGCGGCCCATGATCGCGATGAGGGTCGCGGTCGTCGTTTCCTTCGCCGTGTTCATCGGCTTTCCGGTCCGGATCGCCGTGATCCAGTCCGCGTGCTCCTGCACGAGGGCGTCGTTCATCGGGCCGTCGTACTTCCAGATCTGCTTGCCCGATAAGTCGTGGATCGTTCCGTCGAGGTTCGCGACACCCTTGGTGCCGACGACGATCTCTTCGCGGACGTTCGCGCAGCCATTGAGCTGCCGGATCGTCGTGTGCAGGTGCACGCCTTCGGGGAAGGCGTAGTCGGCGCTGAAGAAGTCGTACTGGTCGCCGGTCGGCCGCCGCAGCCGGGCGCCCATGCCGACCGCCTTCAGCGGCGGCTGGCCCGTGATCCACAGCATGGCGTCGAGATGGTGGATGTGCTGCTCGACGATGATGTCGCCCGAGAGCCAGGTCCAGTTGACCCAGTCACGAATCATGTATTCCATGTCGGACTGGCCAGGTTGCTGAGTCCGATACCAGAGCGCGCCCTGGTTGCGGAACGCGCGCAGGGACTGGATGTCGCCGATCTCCCCGCCGCGAACGCGCCGCTGAACCTCCATGCGGACCAGCTCGCGGCGAAGCTGCGTGCCGGTCAGCACGCTCAGGCCAAGGCTTGCCGCCTTCTCCGAGGTCTGCAACACGGACTGCGCTCCGGGCACGTCGACGGCGACCGGTTTCTCGATGAAGACGTGCTTTTTCGCCTCGACCACCGCCGCGAAGTGCGCCGGGCGGAAGTGCGGCGGCGTCGCGTGCAGGACGACGTCGATACCGGAGTCCAGGAGCTTCTGATAGGCGTCGAAGCCGACGAAGCAGTGCGAGTCTGGAATCTCCTGTCCCTTCTTTTCCTTGAGCAGGCGCCGCGCCTCATCGACGCGGTCCGGAAAGACGTCCGCCAGCGCCGCTATCTGCAGGTTTGGCCCGGCTGCGAGGAAGTTCACCGCCGCGCCACGGCCCCGCCCTCCGCAGCCGATCAGGCCCGCCTTCAGCAGGGGACCGTCCGGGGCCTGAGGCGTCGTCGCGCCCGAGCGGACCAGCGGGCCGCTCTGCGTCCCGCGGCTGGCCGTTCCGGCGCAGCCTGCCATCGCGGCCGCGCCGATCGCCGCTACCGATCCGATGAAGTCCCGCCGGTCGATCGCCGGTTT
Source organism: uncultured Acidobacteriota bacterium (assembly GCA_963847125.1). Classification (GTDB taxonomy): domain Bacteria; phylum Acidobacteriota; class Vicinamibacteria; order Vicinamibacterales; family 2-12-FULL-66-21; genus DATAEE01. The sequence goes on along the minus strand of CAWJYM010000009.1, from coordinate 1,662,251 downwards.
TCTGGTTTTCATGTCTTCACCTGTGGAAGCCCTGGTCCGGCTGTAGCCGGACACGTACTGGATCAAAGTCCCGGACCGTCGAAGGGTTAGTATACGACCCCGGAGCGTCCGGCCTCAGCCGGACCCGCGGCGAAGTGGTATACGACCCCAGGAGCGGACCATGCACAATCGCCGCACTTTCCTGACGTCGCTCGCCGCGGGGGTTCTGGCCGCGACTCATCGGCCACAGGCGCAGCCAGCGACCGGCACGCCCGGCACGATCCGCAAAGCGGTGCTCATCTCGATGCTGCCCAAGGAGCTCCCGTACGCCCAGCGGTTCGCGCTCGCCCGCGAGGTGGGCTTCGAGGGCATCGAGATGCAGACTGTGGCCAGGCCCGAGGAGGCGGCGGAGATCAAGGAAGCGGCGCAGAAGACCGGGCTGCGCATTCACTCCGTGATGAACGCCGACCACTGGCGCTTCCCGTTGTCGAGCGCCGATCCGGCCGTCGTGAATCAATGCGTCGCCGGGATGGAGACGTCGTTGCGAAACGCCGCGCTCTGGGGCGCCGACGCCGTCCTGCTCGTGCCCGCCGTCGTCGACGCGGCGACGTCTTACAAGCAGGCGTGGGATCGATCGCAGCGTCTGATCAAGGAGCGGCTGCTGCCGCTGGCGCGCGATCTCAAGGTGATCGTCGCGGTCGAGGAGGTCTGGAACAAGTTCCTCCTGAGCCCGCTGGAGTTCGCGCGCTACGTCGACGAGCTCGACTCGCCCTGGGCGAAGGCCTACTTCGACGTCGGCAACGTCGTCTTTTATGCGTACCCGCAGGACTGGATTCGCACGCTCGGCAAGCGGATCGTCAAGGTGCACCTGAAGGACTTCCAGCTCGATCGGCCGAACGGGCGCTTCACCTGGAAGAACCTCGGGGAGGGGGACATCGACTGGCCGGAAGTGCGGCGGGCCTTCGCCGAGATCGACTATCGCGGGTTCATGACGACGGAGATCTCCGGCGGTCCGCAGGAGTACTTGAAGGACGTGGTCACGCGGGTAGATAGATTCCTCGCCGGTGAGAAGCCGATGGCCGCTCCAAGCGCGGCGGCACCCGATGGGGGAGGGCGGACCTCTTAGGTCCGCCACGTCAACAATCCAGGCAGCGCGTCTCGTCGAAGATGTCCGTGTGCTTTTCCGGATTCTCGCGCGCGTAGTTGACCAGACATCGGATCGCCTTCCCGATGTCGCCGAGCCCGTGCTTCGCGGCCATCTCCTGCAGGAACTGGACCTTCGCGGACTCCAGATCGACTGAATAGCTCTTGGCGTCCTTCACGATTGGCTCCTAGCACGGGCAGCCCTAAAGGGCTGCGCTACTCGTTCGTTCTCCCTGCGTTCGTCCGCTTCATCTTCTCGGGATCCCAGTTGATCGCCCGTCCCTCGAAGTAGCTGTGGTTCGCGAGGACCGCTGGCCCGCCCGCGCGGAGCCCGAACGTGGCGTCCTCGACGACCGGCTGGCGCGATCGCATCGCGTTGAAGAACGTCCTGAAATGCTCGACCGAGTCGTTGTAGTCCCGCGGCGCGGTGTACACCTCTTCCGCGCCCGTCCGCAGCTCCGGCCGGTCCGGATACTGCTCGCGGTACTGCTTCAGGAATTCCTCCTCCATCGCCTTCGGGAACGTATCGGCGCTGTGGCCGGGCTCCTTCGAGCGCTGCCGGCGCGCCAGGGTAACGGAGCCGCCGCCGATCGTGATCACGCCGTCCGGGCCCACGAATCGGAACGCCTGACCCTCACCCGATCCGTCCGCGAAGTTCACCTTCAACATCAGCGTGTGCGCCGGATGCGTCGACGTCTTCGGGTAGTCGAACAGCGCGAGCATGACGTCTGGGACGTCACGGCCGTCCTTCCAATATCGGATGCCACCGGTCGCGATGATGCGCGTGGGGCCGATCGAATCGAGCACGAAGTGAATTCCGGTGAAGAGATGAACGAAGAGGTCGCCGGGAATGCCGGTGCCGTAGTCGCGGTAGTTGCGCCAGCGGAACATCCGGATGGGCTCGAACGGCCGTTTCGGCGCGTCCCCCAGGAAGCGGTTCCAGTCGATCGTCTGTTGGGATGCGTCGGGCGGGATCGAGTACTGCCACGCGCCCTGGGACGAATTCCGGTTGATGTACGCCTCGACGAGGTTCAGCTCGCCGATCGATCCCGCGCGGAACAGGTCTTTGGCCTTCGCGTAGACGATCGAGCTGACGCGCTGGCTGCCGACTTCCACGATGCGCTTCGTCCGGCGCTCGGTCTCGATCAGCTCGAGACCGTCCTCGGGGTCCTGCACCATGGGCTTCTCGACGTACACGTCCTTTCCGGCCTTCATCGCGTCGATGGCGACGCGCGCGTGCCAGTGGTCGGGCGTCGCGATGATCACCGCGTCCACGTCCGGGCGCGCGAGGACTTCCCGGTAGTCGCGCGTGGTGAACACGTGATCGCCGTGCAGCTCCTTGGCCAGCGTCAGGCGGCCGTCGTACACGTCGGCGACCGCGACGAGCTCGACGCCCGGCACGCGGAGCGCCGAGCGCGTGTCGCCGATGCCCTGGATGCCGAACCCGATGGTCGCGATCTGGATCCGGTCGGCCGGCGGGACCTCCTGTTTGTCGCCGGTTGTCTGCGCGCGGAGAATTGTCGTTGATGTTGCCGCCGCGGTGACGCCGGCCCCCGCGGTCTTCAGGAACTCACGTCGCGTTGGTCGCATGTTCATACTCCATGTCGCCTATCAACGGCAGCGCCACCGGCCTGCCGCCTTGTTCGGCCGACCGATCCGCCGCCAGACAGATCTCCATCGTCTTCTGTGCGTCGAACACGCTGATCGACGTCTCACGGCCCTCGACGATGCAGGAGACGAGCTCGTCGATTTCGGGTTGAAACGGATGATGGCTGACGTCCGCCGAGCCGGGCATCGCGCAGACCACGCGAACCGCCGGCCGGTCGAGCACGTCGACGGCCGCCTCGAGCCTGACGTCATCGAAGGGATTCTCGCGCGCCAGCGCGTCGAGGTCCATCTTCCCTTCCAGCGACTGCAGCAGGTCCTGTCGAAGCGTGGCGCGGTCGCCCATCAGCTCGACGCCGAAGTTGTACGGCAGCTTGAAGTCGGTCGAGCTCGTGACGTGCCCGAGCGCCTTCCCCTCGAGCCGGAGGTTCGCGATGATCGACGTCGGCCATTCGTAGCCCGGCGTGATACGCGTGTGGAACGCGCTGACCTCCACCGCCTCGAGCCCCGAGCACCACCGCAGCGCGTCCACCGCGTGGCAGCCCGCCGCGAGGAGGTGGCTGCGTCCCTTTTCCCGCGTGCGGACCCACTCCCAGCCGGCATACCAATCGGTGACGTGCGAGAGATACTGCGTGCGCGCGAACCGAACCTCGCCGAGCCATCCGGACGTCCGCAGCCACCTGGCGAACTTCAGGAACGGGTTATACCGGAGCTCGAAGGAGACGATCGTGCGGACGCCCGCTTCCCGCACGGCGTCGCGGACGCGCACGAGCTCGGCGATGTCGAGCGCGGTCGGTTTCTCGAGCACCATGTGCTTGCCGGCGCGGGCGGCGGCGACCGCCTGATCGGCATGCAGGTGATTGGGCGTCGTGATCGAGATGATGTCGACGTCCGGCGCGGCCAGCAGGTCCTGGAAGCGGGTGGTGACCCGCGCCTCGGGCAGGATGAGGCCGTACTTCGACAGGTTCTCCCGCGTCCGCCCCTCGTCCCGGCCGCAGAGAGCCGTCACCGCGGTGCGCGGGTTCTTCTGAAAGGCCGAGATGTGCTGCGACGCGCACCATCCGATCCCGCATACGCCGACGCCGAGCCTGCCGTCCCGGGTGGGCATCGTGAACTCCCGGAGAGAGGGTAGACTAGTGCCCGCCATGAACGCAAAGCCTCTTCTCCCGCTCGCGCTCGCGCTCTCGTCACCCTCGTCCCGGCGGCCGCTCAGGACGGGTTTACGCAGCTGTTCAACGGCCGCGACCTGACGGGCTGGAAGGTGCCCGACGGCGACAACGGCCACTGGAAGGTCGTCGACGGCGTCATCGACTACGACGCCGAGAGCGAGGCGTCCGGCGACAAGAGTCTCTACAGCGAGCGCACGTTCGGTAACTTCGTGCTGCGGGTGGACTGGCGCATCAAGAGCACGCCGTATACGAACCCGTCGGTCCCGATCATCAAGCCCGACGGAAGCCACAAGAAGGATGCCGACGGCAAGGAGATCCGGATCGCGGTGCCCGACTCGGATTCAGGAATTTACCTCCGTGGTGCGAGCAAGGCGCAGGTGAACATCTGGTGCTGGCCGGTCGGCTCGGGCGAGGTGTACGGCTACCGGATGGATCAGAAGATGCCCGCCGCCGTCCGCGCCGGCGTCACGCCGAAGAAGCTCGCCGACCGGGACATCGGCGCGTGGAACACGTTCGAGATTACGATGCAGGGAGACCGGCTGACGGTCGTGCTCAACGGCGACGAGGTCATCAGCAAGGCCCAGTTGCCCGACGTGCCGGCGCGCGGTCCGGTCGGGCTTCAGCACCACGGCGCCAAGAAGGCGGGTGTCTGGTCGAGCCCGCCGAGCCTGGTCCAGTTCCGCAATATCTCGATCAGAGAGCTGCCGTAGCTGCGCCACGGATTGCACGGATTCGGTCCCGATGGACGCAATGTCAGACGAAGACTGGCTGAACTGGACGCGCGAGCACCAGGTCCGGTACGATCGGCCGCTCATGGACCGGACGATCGGGCCGCTCATGGAGATGGACGGCGGACGGCAGGTTCAGGTGGGGTTCGAGTTCGAGATCGCCGCCCGCATGCCGAGCGCCGGCGCCGAGGGGCAGTCGCGCCGGCACGCCATCCGCGACGTCCAGGTCGGATTGAAGAAACTCGCGGAGCACGCATTCCCGGCCGAAGGGGAGGTGGCGCGCTACGAGATCGCCCCGCTCCGCGCCATGGCGCAGCTTCCATCCTCGCCGACCGCTGCGCCCGAGGTGCGGATCACCGTCAGGGCCTTCCACAAAGCGGATTACTTTCAATCCGTAGCCGAAGGGGATCGCCGTCGGCTCTCGCCGCTCGAGCAGCGCCTCAAGGAGCTGGGCGTCAAGTCCGGGAAATGATCAGAAGCTGTACCCGAGATAGACCATTCCGTACGTGAAGTTCTTCGTGCGGTCGAACCCCTGTTGGACCGCCTTGCCTGGATCGGCATACGCCGCGAGGAAGCTGGCGGTGAAGTTCGTGTTGATCTTCCAGTCCAGGTACCAGTCGATCTCGAATGCCAGATCTTTCTCGGTGACGCCCTCCGCGAACGACGCAGGCTCGATCGAGCGTAAACCGGAAGAACAGCAGGCCGGTGCCAACGGCGTCGTTCGGCGTCACGTCCACGCGGAGCAGGTGCGAAATCAGGTTGGAGTTCGACAGGAAGTATTCGCCCGCGATCTCACCCTGCCACCACTGGCCCCAGTCGTTGAAGCCGAGAAAGAGCGGGTCGAAAGCCTCGTTGGCGGGGGTCGTCGGATCGTCACCTTCGAAGAGGGCGTAGCGATAGGACAACACCGGCGTCCAGGCCACGTCACTCAGTTGATACGCGGCCTGGAGCGTCCACGCGTTCGAGTCGAGCAGCTCGCCGTTGTCCTCGCGCGCGTACTCGAACTCGAAAGACAGATCGGGCAGATTCGGCGCCGGCGCCGTGTAGGCTCGCAGGTTGAACACGTTCAGCCCGGCCCGTTCCGGTCTGAACGCCTCGTCGGCGAAAACCTTCAAGTAGGTCGCGCCGAACGTCGACTCCTCACCGACGGCCAGCTCGTAGTTCGCGCCCCAGAGCCGGCTGCCCGAATCGGCCTCCGGCAGCTCGTCCTTGTCCAGATAGAAGAGTTCCGCGGTGTGAGGGCCGGGCTTGAAGCGGCCGATGGCAGCGAGCTCGAACGCTTTCCGCGCGTTGGTCCAATAGCCGCCGCGGCTGCCGCCTTCGGCGCTGCCGTCGTACAGCAGCATGCCGTGGCCGATGGTGTACTGCGATCGCCCGACCGTGAAATCCAGAGCGTTCTCGCCGAAGCGCTCGAGCGTCATTCCCGATCGCCAGCCGATGTAGAGGTCTTCGGGCCCGAACGACGACACGTCCTGGCCGAACGCCTCCGGGACCGAACCGTACGTGCGCTCGCCGACCGCGCTCACCTTGCCGTAGATCTGGCTGCTCGAGCCCAGCGTGCAGGTCGCCGACAGGGCCGGCCTCACGTAACCCTCGAACCACTGGTCGCTGAGGTTTTCCGCGACGCCCTCCTTCGGATTCGTGACGAGCGAGTTCTGAAACCCGAAGTTGCCCCAGCCCGCATCGACATTGAAGGTCCACTGCAGCCGTGAAGGGAGGCCCGTGGGCCGCGTCTCCGGCTGCGACGGCGGCGGATCCTGTCCGCGCGCGGCTATCGGGAGCATCAGGATCGCCAACGCCGGCAGAACCCGCATCGCAGGCCTCATGGTGGTCCGCTCCGAGAGTAAGAGACCCCCCCGTCGCGTTCTATTGGACCTTGGTTCAGTATTGACGCGGCCGGTGCTATCGGAGAGCTTTACGCATGCCTTTCCTCCGAACGTGTGTCGTCCTGTGCTTTCTGGCGGCATCGGCGCTCGAGGCCCGGGCGCAGGATCAGCCTCCTCCCGCAGCAGTCCCGGCTCCGCCAACGCAGGCGGTCCTGTCAGAACAGGTGCCCGCCACGCTCATGGTCTGGAATCGGCCGATCGCGGTGTTTCGCGCGCCCTTCGGCTCCATCAGTCCGGAACAGCGGGCCGATGCGGCCTCCGCGCGGATCGAAGCCGCGCTCGACAGGCTGATCCCCGAGGAGATCCGCTACACCATCGCGGAGTTGGGCGACGACCGCGGGGCGATGATTCTCGGCGGGGCGGAGGCGCTCTTCGGGATTCTCGAGCAGGACCTGCCCCAAGACACCGCGCGTTCGGTCGACGCGGCTGGCGCCCAGGCGGTGAGTCGGCTGCAGACAGTGCTGCGCGAGCGCGCCGAGCAGCGCCGGTGGCCGGTCCTCCTCCGCAGCGTCGCCGAGGCGCTGGTCGCTACGGCCGCGTTCGCGGTGATTTGGCTGGCGAGCTGGCGAGCGCTCCAATGGCTGCTGGCCCGGCTGACGCGCGCCGCCACCAGGCGGATGAAGGCCGCGGCCATCGCCGGGATCGATCCGCGACCCTTCGTGTTCTCGGCCCTCGGCTGGCTCATTCGGCTGATCGGCTTCGCCGTGAGAGTGACAGCCGCGTACATCTGGCTGACGTTCGTCCTGTCGCGTTTCGCTTACTCGCGGCCGTGGGGCCAGACGCTCGGTGGATTTCTGATCGACACGCTCACGCGGATGGCGGCCGCCGTGGTCGACCATCTCCCGAATCTGATCACGCTCGCGGTGATTCTGCTCATCACCCGGGTGGTCGCGGCGGCGGCGAGCGCCTGGTTCCGTGCGGTCGAGCGAGGCGACCTGCCGCTCTCCTGGCTCGATCCGCTCGCTGCGAAAGCCGCGCGGCGCCTGGCGGTGCTCGCCATCTGGGTATTCGCGATCACGGTGGCGTACCCGTATGTCCCCGGCGCGAACACCGAGGCGTTCAAGGGAGTCAGCGTCTTCGTCGGCCTCATGGTGTCGCTGGGATCGGTAGGCATCGTCGGTCAGATACTGGGTGGACTCTTCGTGACGTTCAATCGTGCGCTGCGGCCAGGCGACGTCGTCAAGGTTGGGAACGTTTACGGCGTCGTCAAGGACCTCGGGCTCGTGAGCGTCACGCTCACCACGCGCGCGCAGGAAGAGGTCACGATTCCGAACTCGGTGGTCGTGGCCGATGCCATACGGAACTTCTCTCGCGCGCCAGCGGGCGGCGTCGTGCTCTCGACGTCCGTCACGATCGGCTACGACGCGCCGTGGAGACAGGTGCGCGCGATGCTGCTGCTTGCCGCCGCGCGGACCGACGGCGTCCTGAAGGAGCCGGCTCCGGTCGTTTTCGAGACCGCGCTCTCGGACTTTTACGTGGAATACGAGCTTGTCGCGTACGGCGCGGCCTCAGTGCCGAGGCCGGTGCTCATGTCCAGGCTGCACGAACAGATTCTCGACGCCTTCAACGAGCAGGGCGTCCAGATCATGAGTCCGCACTTCGAGGGCCAGCCCGACAAGCCCGCGATCGTCGAGCGGTCGAAATGGTTCGCCGCACCGGCCCCGAAACCGTGACCGGGTTTCAACCCCCAAGCGCCATGGCGGCGCCGACGAGGATCACACCGACGAGCATCATTGCCAGCCCGGTGAGCACCCGGTTCGCGTTGGTGTGACGCGCCCAGAAGTACCCAACGCCGAAAAGCATCGCTACGAGCAGGCCGTTCGAGACGCGGAGAGCCAGTCGAGCGTTGTCGATCAGCATGAACGGCACGGCCGCCGGCAGCGCCGTGAGGAAGACGAGCACCGCGCACGCGATGCCGCCGTAGATGTCGGACCGCTCGAGTCTCGTTCGGGTCACGGGCCGTCGGCCGGCCAGGGTCAGGATCGATCGGTAGAGCCGCGAGCGCTCGTCCACGGTCGTGATGTCCGAGAGCCTCGGGTCGAGCTCCCACGCGATGATCGCCAAGGCGCCCGACTCGCCGGACTGCCTGAGCAGCGACCGGATGCGGGCCGATCGACTGCGATTGAACATCGCATCCATGATGTACATGGCGCCGTCGATGATGCCCCAGGCCAGGTTGCAGCCGAGCGCCGCGACGAGCAGCGTGCGGGCGCTGTCTTCCCCTTCACCCGCCGCCAGGCCGGCCCCCAGCGTGAAGGTGAGGACCATGATCAGGCCGAAGAACACCTCCGCCAGGCTGGAAGCCGGCGCGATGAATTTCTCGACGAACGAGCGTTTGAGCGTGGGGGTGTTCGAGCTGATGTCAGCGCTCATCGGCGTGTACCTTCCGAACCCTGCGGCGGTTGGGATAGCGGCTCGAAGCTCAACTGAGGCTTCACTGTACGCCAAGCGAAACAAAAGATTCTTCGGCGGCGCCGGAGTCGTTGACTCCACCCGAGGCCGATCCTAAGATGCCGCTTTCGTGCCGCAACGGCATCGCGGCAGGAGCCCTCCCCATGCAGCTGTCCGTATCCATCCGCATCAACGGCCGGGAGCACAAACACACGGTCGAGCCCCGGCTGCTCCTCGTCGACTTCATCCGCCAGGTTGTCGGCCTGACGGGCACCAAGATCGGCTGCGACACGAGCCAATGCGGCGCGTGCACCGTCCTGCTCGACGGCGTCGCCGTCAAGGCCTGCACGTGCCTGGCCGCGCAGGCGGACGGCGCCGCCGTCACGACGATCGAGGGCCTCGCGACCGACGGCAAGCTCCACGCGCTGCAGGAAGCGTTCTGGGCGAAGCACGGCCTGCAGTGCGGCTTCTGCACGCCGGGGATGATCCTCGCCACGCACGACCTCCTGCGTCGCAACCCGAAACCATCATCAGACGAGATCCGGCACGCGCTCGAGGGCAACATGTGCCGCTGCACCGGATACCAGAACATCGTGCGATCGGTGCAGGAAGCCGCGCGAACGGGAGGCCGGGCATGACGACCGCCACGAAGACGTCGGCGCCCTCCACGTCATCTCGCGTGTTCGGTTCGGGGATCAGGCGGCGGGAAGATCCGCGCCTCGTCACCGGAACCGCGCGCTATACCGACGACATCACGCTGCCCGGCATGGTGCACGCCGCGATTCTCCGCAGCCCGCACGCGCACGCCCGCATTCGCAAGATCGACACCGCGCGCGCCAAGGCGGCGCCAGGGGTGCTGGCCGTGTACACCGCGCGCGACATCGAAGGCCACCTCAAACCGATTCCCTGTCTCTGGCTCGTTCCCAACACGGATCTGAAGATCGGCACGTACTCCGCGCTGGCGACCGAATACGTGCGGTACGTCGGGGACGCCGTCGCGGTCGCCGTGGCGGAGACGACGTATCAGGCCGAGGACGCCCTCGACTTGATCGAAGTGGACTACGAGGCGCTGCCGGCGGTGGTCGATCCGCAGAAAAGCGCGCAGCCCGACGCGCCGCGCGTCCACGCGGACTTCCCGAGCAACCAGGCCTTTCACTGGACGGTCGCCGGCGGTGACGTCGATGCCGCGTTCAAAGCCCCCGAGATCGTCGTCAAGGATCGGATCGTCCAGCAGCGTCTCATCCCCACGGCCATGGAGACGCGCTCGGCCGTCGCGCAGTACGTGCCGGCTACCGGCGAGCTGACGCTCTGGAACACGACGCAGAATCCTCACATCGTGCGGTTCGCCTGCTCGGTCGTCACGGGCATCCCGGAAGACAGGCTTCGCGTGATCGCGCCGGAAGTCGGTGGAGGCTTCGGCAGCAAGATCGCCCAGTACCCGGGTGAGTTCATCGCGGTCTTCTGCTCGAAGAAGCTGGGACGACCGGTCAAGTGGACCGAGAGCCGAAGCGAGAACTACCAGGCGACGACCCATGGGCGCGATCACGTCCAGGAGGTCGAGCTGGCCGCCACGCGCGACGGCCGCATCACGGGCCTGCGCTGCAAGGTGTGGGCTGGCATGGGCGCGTACCTGTCCACGGCCGCGCCGGGAATTCCGACGATTCTGCACGGGCTGATGCTTTCAGGACCGTACAGGATTCCGGCGGTTCACGAAGACGTCTACGGCATCTACACGAACACGACGCCGGTCGAGGCGTATCGAGGCGCCGGCCGCCCCGAGGCGACCTACATGCTCGAGCGGCTCATCGACACGCTCGCGCGCGAGCTGAAGCTCGATCCCGTCGACGTGCGGCGCAAGAACCTGATTCCGCCGTTCGACAACGGGTTCGCCGTCGTCACCGGCCTCACGTACGACAGCGGCAACTACGAAGGCGCGCTCGCCAAGGCGCTCGACCAGGTCGGCTACAAGGCGCTGCGCGCCGAGCAGGTCCGCCTGCGCGAGCAGGGGAAATACCTCGGCATCGGCGTCTCGACCTACGTCGAGATCTGTGGCCTCGGCCCGTCACAGGTCGCGGGTGCGGTCGGCTTCCAGGGCGGGCTCTGGGAGAGCGCGATCGTGCGCTTCCATCCAACGGGGAAGGTCAACGTCTTCATCGGCGCGTCACCACACGGGCAGGGCGAGGAAACCACGTTCGCGCAGATCGTCGCCGACGAGGTGGGCGTCGCCGTCGACGACGTGAAGGTCGTGCACGGCGACACCGACAACACCCCGATGGGCTGGGGCACGTACGGCAGCCGGACGACGGCCGTCGGCGGGGCGGCGCTCGCGGTCGCGACGCGGAAGATCAAGGACAAGGCGAAGGCGCTCACGGCGCACCTGCTCGAGGCGGCGCCGGAAGACATCGATTACGCCGGCGGCAAGTTCTTCGTGAAAGGCTCGCCGGACACGTTCAAGACGATCCAGGACATTGCGCTCCTGGCCAACGTCGCCTGGAATCTGCCGGCTGGCATGGAAGCGGGGCTCGAGGCGACAACCTTCTACGACCCGCCGAATTTTTCCTACCCCTTCGGCGCGCACATCGCCGTCGTCGAGGTCGATGCCGAGACTGGACACACCACGCTGAAGCGATACGTGGCGGTAGACGACTGCGGTCCCCAGATCAACCCGGTCATCGTCGAAGGGCAGGTCCACGGCGGCGTCGTCCAGGGGATCGGCCAGGCGCTGTGGGAAGAGTGCGTCTACGACGAGACCGGTCAGCTCCTGACGGGATCGCTCACCGACTACGCGATTCCGCGCGCCGACCTGCTTCCCGACATCGAAGTGCTCTCGACGGTGACGCCGTCGCCGCATCACCCGATCGGCGTGAAAGGCATCGGCGAGGCAGGTACGATCGCGTCCACCGCGACCGTCTACAACGCCGTCATCGACGCGCTCGCGCCGCTGGGCATCACGGGGCTGCAGATGCCTCTCACGCCTGAGCGCGTCTGGCGCGCGATTCAAGAGCAGAAAAAGGGAGCGCGACGATGAACCCCGCAGGCTTCGATTACTACCGGGCGGGCTCCGTTGACGAAGCGCATCGATTGCTCAAGGCGCACCCCGGCGCCAAGCTTCTCGCAGGCGGGCACAGCCTGATTCCGCTGATGAAGCTGCGCCTGTCACGCCCCGCTGCCGTCGTCGACATCGGCAGGATCAAGGAATTGAGCGGGATCGCGTTGAAGGGAGACACGCTGCGGATCGGCGCGCTGACCACTCACGCGGAGCTCGCCTCGTCTTCCGACGTGGCGAAGGCCGCGCCGGCGCTCGCGGAGGCGGCCGCGCTTGTCGGCGATCAGGCGGTGCGAAACCGAGGCACGATCGGCGGGAATGTCGCGCATGCGGACCCCGCCTCTGATTTGCCGACGGTGCTCCTCGCCGCCGGCGCCAGGTTGGTGGCGCTCGGTCCGGGCGGGGAGCGGACGATCGAGGCCGGCAGCTTCTTCACAGGGTTGATGGAGACGGCGCTGGCCGACGACGAGGTGCTGACGGCGGTTCTGGTGCCGGCCGTCAAGGCGCGCGAAGGCTCGGCGTACGCAAAGTTCTCTCACCCGGCGTCGCGCTACGCGGTCGTCGGCGCAGCCGCGTTCATCACCGCTCGTGACGGAAAGTGCGAGTCCGCCCGCGTCGCCGTCGGCGGCCTCGTGCCACGGGCGACCAGGGCCGCGTCAGTCGAGTCCGCGCTGTCGGGACAGCCTCTCTCGGCGGAGTCGATCGAGAAGGCATCGGCGAAAGTTGCGGGCGATCTCGGCGCCGACGTGCTGGGAGACATCTACGCGTCCGCGGAGTATCGCCGCTCGATGGCTGCCGTCTTCGTCAAGCGCGCGATTACGGCAGCGGCAGATCGCGCCCGTTGATCACGACCCTTCCGCAGTCGGTCGAGGGGCTCCAGCAACTGCTCGGCGGCCAGCAGTACATCGCGGATCGCGGCCTCGCGATTTCACTGTTCCTGGCGCTGAAGCTCGGGCGTCCGATCTTTCTCGAGGGGGAGGCGGGCGTCGGCAAGACCGAGGTCGCGAAGGTGCTGGCGGCCGGCCTGGGCGTGGAGCTGATCCGGCTCCAGTGCTACGAGGGGCTCGACATCAGCCACGCCGTCTACGAGTGGAATTATCCGCGTCAGATCCTCGAGATCCGGATGCGGGAGACCGCGGGCACCGCCGCCGGGCTGTCCGCGAAGACGCTGTTCACCGAAGACTTTCTGATCAAGCGGCCGCTGCTTCGCGCCCTCGAGGGGGGCGCGGGGTCCGCCCCCGTCCTGCTCATCGATGAGATCGACCGGGCGGACGAGGAGTTCGAGGGCTTCCTCCTCGAAGTGCTCTCGGACTTCCAGATCACGATTCCCGAGCTGGGCACCATCAAGGCGCAGCAGCCTCCGATCGTGGTGATCACGTCGAACCGCACGCGAGAGGTGCACGACGCGCTGAAGCGCCGGTGTCTGTATTTCTGGATCGATTATCCGGACTTCGAGAAGGAGCTGCGGATCATCACGACGCGGATTCCCGACGCGCCGCGGGTCCTGGCCGCGGAGGTCGCCGCGTTCGTCCAAGAGATACGCGGGGCCGATCTCCTGAAAGCCTCCGGCATTTCTGAGACGCTCGACTGGATGGCGGCGCTGATGGCGTTGAATCAGGCCGAGCTCGACGCGCAGGTGGTCAGCGACACGCTCGGGATCCTCCTGAAGCAGCAGGACGACATCGAAGCGATTCGCGGCGAGCGGCTCGACATGCTGCTGAATCGCGCGAGGACACGCGGCGTCCGGCGTGCGGAATAGATGCTTCTCCGCAATATTCTGTGGTTCGGACGGCTGCTTCGAGCCGCCGGGCTCGACGTGCACACCGGCCGCCTGATCGATGGCGTGCGCGGCCTCGAGCTCGTCGGGCTGACGGCCCGCGACGATGTCAGGCATGCCCTGCGAACCGCGCTGGTGCATCGCCGAGAAGACCTGGACCGCTTCGACCGCGCCTTCGATCTGTTCTGGCGCCGCCACGAAGCGGGCGAGAGTTCCTCTCAGCTCCATTCGCTCGGCGAGCGCCCTCGACGTGTCGTCCTGACGAGCGCCGCGCCCATCATCGGATCGATCGTTCCGGACGCCGATCCGGAATCAGGTGAAGAGAAGCGTCTCTCGGCCGCGGTCCAGACGTACAGCCCGCTCGAGGCGCTGCGGCTGAAGGATTTCGCGCGGTTTACGCCGGAGGAGATCGCGGACGCCCGGAGGCTGTTGCGCGAGCTGAACTGGAACGTCGGGCGTCGTCGAACGCGCCGTTGGTCTCCCGGCCGCGGGCGCTCGCTCGACCTGCGGCGGCTCGTGCGGCGCAACATGAAGCACGGAGGCGAGCCGCTCGATCTGCCCAGACGGACCCGCAAAGAGAAGACGCGCCCGCTCGTCGTGATCGCCGACGTCAGCGGCTCCATGGAGCGGTACTCGAGGATGCTGCTGCAGTTCGTGCACGCGCTCGTTCGCCGCCACGCGAACATCGAGGCGTTTCTGTTTTCGACCCGCATTACGCGGGTCACGCGATACCTGTCCGCCGCCAGGATCGACGACGCCGTCACCGGTGTCGGGCGTGCGGTGGCGGACTGGGGCGGCGGAACCCGCATCGGCGACGCCGTCCGGACCTACAACCGACGGTGGGGAAGGCGGCTGATCGCGCACGGGCCCGTCGTGCTGCTGGTTTCAGATGGGTGGGATCGCGGCGACCCGGAGCTGCTCCGTGCGGAGGTGGCCCGTCTGCACGAGCCTGTCATCATTTGATCTGGCTCAACCCGTTGCTGGGATCGCCGGCCTATCAGCCTCTCACGCGCGGCATGCAGGCCGCGCTCCCGCACGTGGACGACTTCCTGCCGGTGCACAATCTCGTGAGCCTCGAAGCGCTGGCGTCGCATCTGAATGGGCTATCAGGGCGGGGCAGACGCGTAGCGCAGCCCTTCAGGGCTGCCACGCCGGGCACGTTGGCGGGTTAATCGATGCAGATCAACGCCAGCTACACCTTCGACGCCCCCGCCACGCAGGTCTGGAACACCCTGATGGACACGGCCATCGTGTGCTCCTGCCTGCCCGGATGCCGTGAGCTGAAGCCCCTAGGTGGTGACAAGTACGAAGCAGAGCTCGCGGTCGCGGTCTCGGCCATCACCGGCACGTTCAAGGGAACGATCGCCATCGAGGATCAGGTGCCGCCGCGCTCGTACAAGATGGTCGTCGAGGGGAGCGGCGGCGCGGGATTCGTACGGGGCCACTCGACCATCACGCTGACCGAGGATGGATCGAAAACGGTTCTCGACGTCGCCGGGGACGTCCAGGTCGGCGGCGCGGTCGCGCGCGTCGGCCAGCGTCTGCTAGCAGGCGTCTCGAAGATGATGATGGATCGGTTCTTCGAATGTCTGCGGCAGCGAGCGACACAACAGACCTGACGCCCACCAATCGTTTGCTCGATTCGAACACGCCCGGCCTGAAGGCCGGGCCTACTTCGGCCGCGGATGCTTGAGCGCGTGATCGGGAGGCAGCCGGCCGGCGCGCAGTTGCGCGACCGCTTCCATCAGGCTGCGCGCGGCGTTCCTCACTTCTTCGACAATCGCCGCGTCGTTGTCGAGCGCCTCATGGCTCGTCGCATACGGTTCGTAGTAACCGATGTAGCGGTCGACGATCGCCGCGCCGCCCGCCGGCACGAGATCCATGTCGGTGAGCCAATCGACCAACGAGCGTCTGAGCGTTTCGGCGCCCGCCGCGTCGCCGTGCACGACGACCGAGAACGCGCGCCCGGCGAGATGCCGCGGATACGACCAGCCCTTCAGCTCGAGCGCCTTGGCCATCTCAGGCGACTTGTCGTGCGTCGTTGTCGGATCCGGGTTGCCGCCGTCGGCGCAGACCAGGCGGTCGATCATCAGCTTCAGTACGCTCGGAGCCTGATACCAGTGGACCGGCGTGACGATCATGACGCCGTGCGCGGCCACCCAGCGAGGGTAGATCTCGTGCATCCAGTCGCTGACCTGGCCCATCGCATGATTCGGGTAGCACGAGCACGGCCAGTGGCAGAGCGGCATCGCGGTCGACACGCACGCCTTGCACGGCAGGATGACGCGGCCGTACTCGGAGGTGAGGCGGCTGAGATCGAGGAGGTCCACGTCGAAGCCGCTCGCTTCGGTCAGCACGGCGCGGGCGGTTTGCGTCAGCCTGAAAGTCTTCGACATCTCGCCCGGACAGGTCTCGTCGGTTCGAGGGGACGCGCAGATCAGGAGAATCCGGGATGGGCCTCCCGGCGTGCGGTGCTGCTCTTCGGCTTCCTTGATTCGAGCCCGTGCCTCGAGCCACTCGACCGCTAGCTTGTACTCCGGCTCCGCGAACTCCGGGCCCGCGGGCCGCGTCCGTGGGCTCTTCCGGGTACTCGTCATACGTCGTCCACGCGACTTCCGCGACACGATCAATCTCGGCCGACACTGCCTCGAACGCGGGGTCGTAGAAGCGTTCGCGCCACCGCCGCACGAACTCCTCCTTCGTCAGCTTGGTCGATCCCTGTCCCTTCCGCACGGAAAAAGTCACGTTGCCTCGTTCATCCCGCGGGCATGAGAGGCCCGCGCTCCATGCGCTTCCGGATCTCCCGGTCCGTCCGCTCGAGCTCCGGCCTGGCGCCGAGCCGGGTCGCTTCGCGCCGGCTGCGATCCCACCACTCCCGCGCGCTAGATTCCTTTCCTGAGATCCAGGCCAGCGTTCCAACGAGCCTGAGAATCTCCGGCCGGTCGGTCGCGTTCTTGTCGCCGACCTTCAGCGCCTGTCGTGCGCTGTCGCGCGCCCGCTTGCGGAGGCCCACGATCGCCGAGCGGTCGTCGCGCCGGCTGGCCTCTTCCAGGGACTGGATGTCGGCAAGCAACCGCGCGACCCGATAGCTGCTCACGTAGTAGGGCGGGATGCGACCCAGGCGCGCCACGAGCGAGCGGGCTTCCTCGAGAGCCGCATCCGCCGCGGCGCGGTCGCCGCCAAGCAGCTCGACGTTCGCCAGCAGGCCCTGGAGGTAGATTCGCAGCAGGGGATGATCAATTCTCATCAGGACCGGGTCGGTCACGCCCGCTTCCCGCCGCGCCTCGTCCAGCCGCCCGCGTTTGAGCAGAAGGCGAGTGTTGAGCAGGTGCATCCGACCGAGGATCAGATCGTTCTCGGTTGCCGATCCCATCTCGCGCATCCTGTCGAGGAGCTTCTCGGCCGTCGGGAAGTCCCCTTTCTCGATCGCGATCGCGACGTGCACGACGATGTAGACGGAGAGGAACCACTCCTCGCCGATGCGCCTGTTCGCCTCGACGAGCGCCAGATCGCATCCCGGGCCATCCCACCGGCCGGTCAGCAGGTTGAGCATGAGGTCCGAGAACCGGTAGTAGAGCGCGGTCTTTGGATCGCTCTCGTCGATGAACGGCTTGACGTAATCGAGGATCCGGCGGCTGAGGGTGTATGAGATCGCGGGCACCGAAAAGAGCGCGCTCGTCGCCGCGTACATCGCAGAACCGTCGTGGACGCTTCGAAGGTCGAAACGGTTGATCCGCCGCAGCGCGCCGAGCGACTCGACGAAGTACCGCCGTGCGTCGACAGACACGATCGCGGTGCCCTTCTTGTACATGACGTCGATGATGGCCTCCTCGCGCGCCGACGGCGTCCGCCTCGGCTGCTTCGTCCGGACGTACAGCCGCGTCAGGATCGAGGCGAGATCGACGGCGACGCCTGCGGCCGTCGCGAGCCGCCCTCTTCGCCGCCAGGCGCGGAAGTGCTCGAGCGCCCGGTCGAAGTGCTCGACCGCTTCGACCATGTAGCCTTTGTTGTAGAACGCCAGCCCGATGTTGCGCTCCAGCTCCGCGCGGCGATCCGGATCGGCGGCGGGCCCCGCCAGCCTCTGGTACACGGCGAGCGCTTCCTGGAAGTAGTAGATGGCTTCGTTCGACGCCGCGGTGCGGATCGCCGCGGCGCCGGCCCGCACGAGGTACTCTTCCGCCTTGGCGAGGTTCTCGCCGCGCAGGTAGTGGAGCGCCAGCATGCCGGCAAACTCGGCATCGGCATCGTCGGTGCGCTCCCCGAACAGCGCCTCGACCGCCGCCGCGACCTGCAGGTGCAGCTCCTTGCGTGCTTTCGGCACGATGCAGTCGTAAATCGACTCCTGGGTCAGCGCATGGTTGAAGGAGTACTCGATTTCTCCCATGCGCTCGCCACGCCGCACAAGCTGCATCCCGATGAGGCGAGCGAGGCTCTCGTCGATTGATTCAATCGATGGACCAGCCTGAAGGCTGGTGCCACCCGCGATGCTGGTGCCACCTGCGACGGTCGCCAGCACGCGATGAAGGAAGCTCCGGCCGACGACGGAGGCGACCTTTGCGATCGACCGCGTCCGCTCGTCGAGCAGATCGAGGCGGGCGATCAGCAGTTCCTGGATCGTCTCGGGGATGACGACATCCGCCATGCGAGGCGTGACCCGAGGCGTCCCGTCCACGACCTCGATCGCTCCGGCATCGACGAGCGACCGCACGATCTGCTCGATGAAGAGGGGGTTGCCGCCGGCACGGGTCAGAATCCGATCCTGCGCGCTCTGCGGCAGGCCGCGCAGCAGCTGATCGATGAGCGTCTTCGCCTGCCCGCCGTCCAGCGGCTTGAGCTGCACCTCGGTGTAGAACGCGCCGTACCGACTGCGCATCGTCTCGAGCAGCTGGTCGCTCGTCCCGGGGTAGTCGGACCTGAACGTCCCGACGAAGAGCATTCGATGGCCCTCGGCCGACCGCAACAGCCCCTCGAGCAGCTCGATCGACGAGCGGTCCGCCCAGTGCAGATCCTCCAGAACCATGACGAGCGGTCTGGTGGCCGCCGCGCGCTCGAGGAGATCGCGCAGGCTTCGGAGGATGAGGCGGCCGAGCGCGTCTCCCCCCACACCCCGGACGCGCAGCGCGTACGCGCCGGAAAGCTCGAGTCCCATCATCGTCGCGATGAACGGGTAGTCGTCGAGCAGCGCGGCGCGGTCGACGTGGCCGATCGCGGCCTCGAGCTTCGCGGACGCGTCCGTCTTGCTGTCGTCGTCGCGAATGCCGGCCCACCGCCGGAGCATCTCGATGATCGGGTGGTAGCCGAGATTCACGCCGGTCGACAGCGCGCGTCCGACGAGCAGGGTCAGTTTGCCGGAGGTCCCCTCCCGGGCGATGCTCTCCGCGCGCGCGAGGAACTCCGCCACGAGCCGCGACTTGCCGATGCCCGGCTCTCCCGCGATCGTCACGATCGACCCGCTGCCCGCCACCAGCTTGAGAAGGTGCTGCTCGAGCACCGCCAGGTCCGCTTCGCGGCCGACCATCTGCGCGCCGAGCGCATCGGCCGCGATCACCGGCGCGTCGACGATTTCCTGAGAGACGACGTCGTACGCGGAGAGCGGTTCCTTGCGTCCTTTGATCTGGAGCGGCGGCAGGGCGGCGAGGCTGAATTCCTGCCGGGTCTGGCGCATCGTCTGAGGGCCGACGTAGATGCGGCCGTCCGGCGCGTGATCCTTCAGCTTCGACGCGACGACGACCGTGTCACCCAGAACGGAGTACTGCCGGTCTGTCCCGGCGCCGACCGCGCCGGCGACCACGGTGCCCGTATTGACGCCGAGGTGCACGGCGAGCCGCTCTTCCGGCGGACGCGCCTTGTTGGCGGCGCGGACCGCGTTGCGGATGGCGATGGCCGCGTTCAGCGCCTGCCGCGCCGTGTTCTCGACGCCGCTCGGCAGGCCGAAGAGCACGGTGAACGTTCCTCCCATCATGCGATCGACCGTGCCGCCGTAGCGGGCCGCGATGGCCGGCACGTCGGACATCAGCTCGGCGGCCGCCTGTCCCCAATCGTCGGCGCCGTCGCCATCCGATTCGGCGCGCTGCCGGATCTCGCCGAACATGATCGTGGCGTGGCGCCGCTCGCTCTCGCGCTCGCTCGCGTCCGGCCCGGTGCGCGCGACCCGTCGCCGCTCCGTCCGCGCCGCCTCGTCCAGTTCCGCCTTCAGCGTCTGGAGATCCGCCAGCAGCTCCGCGGCTGAGCCATAGCGTTCTCCCGCCGACTTCCGCAGGCACCGGAGGATGATCTGCTCCAGCCGGCGGGGCATCGGCGCGCCGGTTTCGGAAGGGGCGAGCGGCTCGTTGTGCGTGATGGCGTAGAGCACAGAGCCCGGCTCCCCGCTCTCGAACGGCCTGTGCCCCGTGGCGAGCTCGTACAGCACGACGCCGAGCGAGTAGATATCCGTTCGATGATCGGCCGAGTCGCCGCGGATCTGCTCCGGGCTCATGTACGCCAGCGTTCCCATCGTCGAGCCGGCGGAGGTCGGCTGGATCGCATCGAGCCGGCGTGCGATGCCGAAGTCCATGATCTTCACCAGTCCCGGCTCGGTGGTCATGATGTTCGGCGGCTTGATATCGCGATGGACGATGCCCTGCGTATGTGCCTGGCTGAGGCCTTCGGCGATCTGCGACGCGACGCCGACACACTCCGATGGCGGCGCGACGCCGGCGGCGATGCGCTCGGACAGGAGCATGCCCCGCACGTACTCCATGACGATGAACGGCGACGGCTCGCCCGGGTCGGTCGTCTCACGAAAGCTCTCCGGCGACCACGGGGTGCCCGTGACGGCGTCCCACGGCGACGAGGTGGTCGCGGTGCCCGTCGGGGACCCGTCGAACAGCGACGGTTCGAGGAGCCCGACGGGAAGCTCGGTGGCCTCTTCGACCGCGTGAATCGTGCAGATGTTCGGATGGTTCAGCGCGCTCGCGGCCTGCGCCTCGGCGAGAAACCGGGCCCGCGCGCCGGCGTTGCGGGCGAGCTTCGGCGCGAGGAACTTCAGCGCGACCGGACGCAGGAGCTTCGTATCCTCGGCCTTGTAGACGACTCCCATGCCTCCCTGACCCAGCTTGTCGACGATCCGGTAATGGAGGATCTGGTACCCGATCATCTTAGATCCGGGGGGACTTCGTCCCCGTCCGCCTTCGCCCGCGCGGTCGCTCAAGCGGGCTCCGGCGAGACCTCGCCGAAGCCGCTTCGCGGCGGAGGCGGGCCGGAACTTCCGTCAGCTGATTCGGCAGGATGGCTGTGCGCGACCGGTCCGCGTCATGACGATCTGGTAGAGCTGCGAGTCTCGCGACCGCGAGATCGCGGCGGAGCCGAGCAGATAGTACGTCCACATCCGGTAGAACCGGTCGCCGCCGTACGCGTCGCGGAAGCGCGGCCAGGCCTCGTGGAAGTTCCGCCACCACCCGACGAGCGTCGGCGCGTAGTAGGGTCCGAAGTTGTGCAAATCCTCGACGACGAAGAGGCCTTCCACCGACCGGCCGATCTGCGCGAGCGACGGCGCGACCGCGTCCGGGAAGATGTACTTGTGGACCCACGGGTCGGCGTGCGCGAAGCTCCGGTTGTTGCCGATCGTATGCAGCACGAAGGTTCCGTCGGCTGTCAGCGATCGGTGCGCGACCTCCATCAGCGAACGGTAGTTCTTCGGGCCCACGTGTTCCATGATCCCGATCGCCACCACGGCGTCGTACGTCCCGGTCGCCTGACGATAGTCCTGCAGTTTGATCTCGACCTGTAGCCCCCGGCACCGCTCGGCGGCGAGCGTCACCATCTCCTTCGAGTTGCTGACCCCCACGACGCGGACGCCGTAGCGCTCGGCAGCGTACCGGGCGAAGCTGCCCCAGCCGCAGCCCATGTCGAGGACGTTCATCCCCGGCCGGAGTCCGGCCTTCCGGCAGATGAGGTCCACCTTCGCCTCCTGCGCCGCTTCGAGCGTCGTCGCGTCCTTCCAGTAGCCGCACGTATACGCCATCGTACTGCGGTCGAGCATGGCGCGATAGAAATCGTTGCCGATCCCGTAATGCGCGTCGGCGACCCCGAACGCGCGCTTCAGGCTCTGCATGTTCGAGAGCCTGGCCTGGAGACCGAGCGCGAGAAAACGCCAGCTCGACCTGATCGCCGACGCGATGTCGGCGCGCAGCAGCCGCTCGAGGCAGGCGTCCAGCGCGGCGGCGTCCCACCAGCCATCCATGTACGACTCGCCAAAACCGAGCGAGCCGTCGCGGAGCAGCCGCGAGTAAAACCGGTCGTCGTGGACCTGGAGATCCCAGGCATTCGGGCCGTCGATGGTGACGCCGGCTTTCAGGAAGAGGTCGCGGACGGCCCGCTCGGCGCGGGTCGGCGGGCGTGCCGGTACGCGACGAGCCGCTGTTCGTCCTCGTCCCACAGCTTCAGCGACGCGCACTTCAGGCTCTGGATGAGCGTGATGCGCGTGGCCTGCTGGAGAATCGGCTGGGCGTCCAGGCATTCCCGGAGGCGGTAGTTCGGGATGCGCGCGTTCAGATGGTGAACATGGTGCAGGCCGATGCGGCATGTGAGTCTCTCCAGGAACCGGGGCAGCGCGTAATGAGAGCTGCCGCGGAGGCCGGCGTCGAGGTAGTCCCATCGCTCGTCGCCGTGCCAGTACGTCTCCTCGAATTGATGCTGCACGTAGAAGAACCAGACGCCGATCGAGGACGCCAGGGCGACGACCGGTGCGTGCACCAGGAAGAGGCGGTCGACGCCGACCAGCGCGGCCGCTGCCGCCAGGATCGCGGCGAGGCCGGCGTTCGTCGCGTAGACGCTCCTGCGCTCGCGCCGGGAGGCCCGCAGCTCCGGCGTGCAGAAGCGATGCATCACGACGAACTGGAACCAGGGCCCGATGCCGAACAGCACGATCGGGTTGCGATAGACCCGGTACGCCAGCTTCTTCAGCCGCGTGAGCCCGGCGTATTCACGAACCGTCAGCGTGTCGATGTCTCCGAGCCCCCGCCGGTCCAGATTGCCCGAGGTCGCATGGTGAACGGCGTGGGTGCGGCGCCAGTGCTGATGCGGCGTCAGCGTGAGGAGCCCGAGCGAGAATCCGAGGCGGTCGTTCGCCGCGGGCGAGCGGAAGAAGGCACGATGCGCGCAGTCGTGCTGGATCAGGAAGAGCCGGACCAGACACAAGGCCGTGGGGAACGCGAGCAGAAGCGTCAGCCAGTAGCCGTAGTCGAGGCTGACGACCATCGCCGCCCACAAAAAGAGGAAGGCTCCGACCGTCGTCGAGAGCTGCACCAGGCTGCGCCTCAAGTCGGGTTGCTGGTACGGGGCGAGCCGCGCTGTCCAGTCGACCGGTCTCGAGGCGGACGAGGCGTGCGAGGGAGTCAACCTCAAGTCGGTCGTCGTGTTCATCCGAAAGCAGGAGGCTATGCCGGAGGGACGACGCAGTCAAGCGGTCGAGCTTGCCCGCCTTTTGGATGAGGTAGGACCAGGTGCGTCAGCGATTCACCGCTCGACCATCGATCTCGGAGTACTCGTAGGTCATCCGAAGGGTCGAGGTTCCGAAGAACCGGACGTGCGCGACCGACTCGACGGCGACCGGCAGGAGGGCGCCTTCTATTCTCTGATAGGACCGGACGATATCCACTCGCTGAACCCAGAAGGATGGGCTTTTCGCCAATCTGCCCTCGACCCGCACCAACTCGCCGTCGCCGGGTGAGAGAAACATCGCGCCGTTGACGAGGGTGGGTTCCTTGCGCCGCGGCGACAGCAGAACCTTGACGAGCCCGGTGGAGTCGACACCATCGAGCCGGAACCCGTAGTTGGAGGATGCTATTGCTGAGCGGGTGATCCCGCCACGCGCGACCATCTCTCGTTCACCCTCGAGTACCGCACGCAGTACGCGGGATCTGATGGCTTCGGAGCCACCTTCGGCGAGAATTTCATAGCGGAATCCGGCCTCTGGTCTGAACTCTGTGCGCGCCTCGAGCCAGCCGCTCTTCCCCGATCCGGGATTCTCCGCGTCCATACGGCGTGTGGCGGAGTAGCTGCTCAGGTCATCACGCCGAGTCAGAAACTGCTCAACCGACTGATGCTCCACGGGATCCGGTGCGTCTTGGGACGTGGCCAGCGCCGGGCCGATCAGGAGAGTGAGTCCCGCCGCGATGGTGACCACGCCTTGCCGGAGTGTCTGCATGACTCCCTCCCGCACCCGGCCGGACTCCTTGCACCAGCCGTGCCGTGAGGCTAGTCCTATAGATCAGGTGGTCAGCGGGGAAGTCATCCCCGCCTCAGCATTTGGTATCCAAGGGCTGAAGGGGCGAAGCCCGCCTCCACGAGAAAAGCCCCGAGCGGGTGGCTGGCCGCCGGGCCGCCGTTCAGCTCGCCGACGAGCAGCCCTCCGAACATCGGATCCCGCGCGAGATCCGCGAGCCGCCCGGCGAGCGCGCGGCCGACGCGCGATCGCGCCGGTTCATCCTCTGGCAGCCAGACGAACTGTTGACGGCCGCCGCGTCCGATCCAGGCAGCGAGGGCGCCATCGATCAGGATGACGGTCGCGCCCACGGTGCGGGTGGCGCCCCGCGCAGTCCGCGCCTGCGGCTCGGGCCAGCGGAGGAGCGATCCGTACGGATTCGCCGGATCGGTCGCGGCGAGCGTGACGACCTCGGGCTCGTCCGGTTCCTCGGCCAGCGACCGCAGCATCTCGACGGCCGCCGGCTGCGCGAACTGCATCGCGCCGACGCCTGAAACGAAGTAACCGCGCCGGATCCGTCCGCGATCCTCGAGCGCGCGGAAAACCTCGTACACCGCGGAGAATCCGCCGGGCAGATCCTCGGCGCCGGCAACCTCGCGCGTGACCAGGCCGTAGCGGATCAGGAGCTGCTCGGCGACCGCCGCGCTCCATTCGGTCGGCGAAACCGGTCGCGAAACGCGCGCGGCCACGAGCGACCATCGACCCTCGGCCGCGGCGGGCGCCATCCGCCGGCTCCGGAAAGCCCGGCCGCCGGTCGACGGTTTGCGCGCGGGCTTCTCCGGCGGCCGCGTATACGCGCGCAACGCATGGAACGTGTCGTTGGTCACGAGTCCGCGCCACACGAGCGTCCACAGCGCGTCCACGGTCTCGGCCGGGTAGCCGCCACCGACGGCCTCATGAATCGCGCCGAAGAACGACGCGCCATGATCCGTCAGCCGCGCGAGAATCGCCTGCTCCCGTGCGCCAAGATTGGCCACGGATTTCACGGATTCTGCGCGACTCACCGGAGGCCGCAGCAGCCCTGGCAGCGCGTCGGTCAGAAACAGCGCGACGCGGCCGTCGCGCTCTCCGAGAGAACCGACGCCAACCCACGCGACTTCACCCGCCGACGCGAGCATGTCCAGTTCGCCCGGTTGATAGTCTTCGATGCGCGCGGGCAGGACCTCGCGCTCGAGGAGCGATGCGGGGATCGACGCGCCCTGCAGCGTTTCGATGACGTCGAGTAGCGCATCCGGCCCGCGGCGCCGCCTGACGACGCCCTGCCAGGTCGTGACGAGCCGGCCGAGCGCCGCAGGTTCGACCGGAGCGGCCTGCCGTCGCAGCTTCGCGAGCGATCGCCGCCGGATCGTCTGGAGCACTTCGGGATCGCACCACTCGCTCTCGGGGTGAGGCTTGCCCTGAGCGAGCGTCGCGTCGTGACTACGCGAGTCGAAGGGGCGGAACTCTCCGTGAACGACCTGGCCGCGTCCGAGGAGATCCTTCAGCAGGCCCTCGGCCGAGAGCACGTCGATGCCGTAGCGGGCGGAGAAGTCGGCGGTCGTGAACGGGCCATTGGTGCGGGCAAAGCGCCGGGCGAGATCCACCCCGGCATCCGGGGACGGCGCGAGCAGCGACTCCGGCAAGCCGGTGGGAAGCGGCACGCCGAGCGCGTCCCGGTAGCGGCTGGCGTATTCGACCGGGATGATTCGGACGTCGCCGCCGATCGTGATCTCGACGGCCCGGCGATCGCGGACGAGCGCCTCGATCGCCCGGGCCGGGTCGAGTCCTTCTACACGGCTCTCGATCTCGTCGCGGGTGAGGTCGCCGACCCGCAGCAGCAGGTCGTGCAGGCCGTCCGCGCTCCTGGCGCGCGCGCGGGGAGCGAGTTGGCGCCGCTGCAGCGCGACCTCGTCCACGATGTCGGCGTCGAGCAGCTCGCGCAGCTCCGCCTCGCCAATCAGTTGGCGAAGCTGCGCCTGATCGATCGACAGCGCCTGCGCGCGGCGCTCCGCCAGCGGCGCGTCGCCGTCGTAGAGAAAATTCGCGACGTATCCGAAGAGCAGCGACGACGCGAACGGCGACGGCCGCTCGAGGTCGATCGTCAGGATCCGGATCTCGCGATCGCGAATCTGCTGCAGGGTCGCGACGAGCGCCGGCATGTCGAAGACGTCGCGCAGGCACTCGCGGTAGGTTTCCAGCAGGATCGGAAACGACCCGAAGCGTGACGCGACGGCCAGGAGGTCGGCGGCCCGCTTCCGCTGTTGCCAGAGCGGCGTCCGCCCGCCCGGCCGGCGGCGGGGAAGGAGCAGGGCGCGCGCGGCCGCCTCTCGAAACTTTGCCGCGAAGAGCGACGTCGTCCCCAGCTCGCCCAGGACCAGCTCTTCGACTTCGGCCGGGTCCGGCACGAGCAGCGCCGGATCGGGCGGCTCGTCGGTTTCCGGAAACCGCATCACGAACCCGTCGTCGGTCCACATCGATTCGAGCTCGAGGCCGGTGCGCTGTCGAATCCGGCGGCCCGCCGCCATCGACCAGGGAGCATGGATGCGGCCGCCGAGCGGCGACAGCAGGCAGATGCGCCACTCGCCGAGCTCGTCCCGCGATCGCTCGATGACGAGCGTGCGGTCGTCCGGGACGCCGCCGGTGGCCGCCTGGTCTCGGAGGTAGCCGAGCAGGTTCTCCGCCGCTCCAGGGTCGAGATCGTGGTGCGTCCTGAGGCGGTCTAACGCGGCAGGAACCGACATGGCGGTCAGCGAACGCACGAGCGCGCCGATCGCCCGCCCGAGCTCGAGCGGTCTGCCCGCCGCATCTCCTCGCCAGAAGGGCATCTTCCCGGGCTGGCCGGGCGCGGGCGAGACGAGGACGCGGTCGTGCGTGATTTCCTCGATCCGCCAGGAAGAGGCGCCCAGCAGGAACGTCTCGCCGACCTTGCTCTCGAACACCATCTCTTCGTCCAGCTCGCCGACGCGCGCGGCGCCCGGTTCGGCCCCCGCGAGAAACACGCCGTACAGGCCGCGGTCGGGGATGGTGCCGGCGTTGGTCACGGCGATCCGCTTGGCGCCTTCGCGGGCGCTGAGTCGCCTGCCGATCCGGTCCCACGTGATGCGCGGGCGCAGCTCCGCGAACTCGTCGGACGGATACCGTCCCGACAGCATGTCGAGGATGCCGTCGAACGCGTCGCGTCCGAGCGTCGCGAACGGCGCGGCTCGCCGGATCACGGCGAACAGGTCGTCGGCGTCCCAGTTCTCGAGCGCGACCATCGCGACGACCTGCTGCGCCAGCACGTCGAGCGGGTTGCGCGGGTACCTCGTCGTCTCGATCCGGCCGTCGCGCATCGCGCGCGTGACCGTGGCGCAGGCGATCAGGTCGCCCCGGTACTTCGGAAAGATGATCCCGCGGCTCGCCTCGCCCACCTGATGCCCGGCGCGGCCGATGCGCTGCATGCCGCTCGCGACCGAGGGGGGCGCCTCGATCTGAATCACGAGATCGACCGCCCCCATGTCGATGCCAAGCTCCAGAGAGGAGGTGGCGACGAGGGCCGGCAGCAGCCCCGCCTTGAGCTGCTCCTCGATCTCCAGCCGCTGCGGACGCGCGAGCGACCCGTGGTGCGCGCGGGCGATCGGTTCGCCCGCGAGATCGTTCAGCGCCGAGGCGAGCCGCTCCGCGACGCGGCGGCTGTTGACGAAGACGATCGTCGAACGGTGCGCCCGCACGTGCTCGAGCAGCCGCGGGTGAATCGCCGTCCAGATTGACGGCTGGCTCTCGACCCCGGTGACCTCCCGCCGGCCCGCGGTCGCCGGCGCGACGTCGTCGAGCCGCGCCATGTCCTCGACCGGGACGTCGACGCGCAGGTCGAGCCGCTTCCGCTCGCCGGTGTCCACGATCGTCACCGGCCGGTGCTTCACCTCCCGGCCGGTTCCGAACTCGTCGTGAATATGTTTGGAGGGGCCGGTCTTCAGATCTCTGGAGGGGCCGGTCTTAAGACCGGCCCTACGCGGTTCGCATCCGCCCAGGAACCTCGCGACCTCGTCGAGCGGACGCTGCGTAGCCGAGAGGCCGATGCGCTGGAGGGCGGGCCCTCCAATCAATTCTTCCAACCTCTCCAGCGACAACGACAGGTGCGACCCCCGCTTGGTCGGCACGAGCGCGTGGATCTCGTCCACGATGACCGTATCGACGCCGCGCAGCGTCTCGCGCGCATTCGACGTGAGCATCAGGAACAACGACTCGGGGGTCGTGATCAGGATGTCAGCCGGTTGGCGCGCAAGGCGCGCGCGCTCGGACGGAGAGGTATCGCCAGTCCTGATGGCGATCTCCGGCGTCAGGTACGCGTGGCCGCCTGCCTCCGCCGCCTCAGAAATGCCAGCCGTCGGCACGCGGAGGTTCCGCTCGACGTCCACCGCAAGCGCCTTGAGCGGCGACACGTAGACGACGCGTGTGCATCGGACGGTGTAGGGGCGGTTCGCGAACCGCACCTACGGATCCGTCGTGATCCGTCTCGAACATCAGCCGATTGAGGCACCAGAGAAACGCGGCGAGCGTTTTTCCGCTTCCGGTCGGCGCGAAGACGAGCGTCGATTCGCCGCGCGCGATGGCCGGCCACGCCTGGGCCTGAGCCGCGGTCGGTCCCGCGAACGATCCGCGGAACCAGTCCGCGACCGCCGGATGAAAAAGCGTGAGAGGATCGCGCGCCACTCTGTTACAGTAATTGATATGAGTGATTCGGGAGAAGGACTCGTCGATGCGGAGGCACGACTGCAGGAACGGATGGAAGAGCGCATCGCCGAAAAGCGCCGCGCGTCCGTTGGCCCCTCGATCGACCCTGAGCGCGAACGTACCCGTGAGTCGCTGAGACTCGCCCGGGCCGAGCTCGCCCGTCAAGCCGAGGCGACGGCGCATCCGGTCCGACGCAAGCAGATCGAGCAGGCACTCGCCGAGATCGATCGCCGCTTGGCAACGTAGGGCGTCCGGCTTTCAGCCAGGTGTCCGAGTCAGCGCGCCGAGCGTGAGCGACCCGCCTCCGCTCTTCGAGCTTCGGCGAGGCCTCGCCGTAGCCTTGGCGAAGGCGGGGGCGTGGTAGGCGTTGGGGGTGGGGCCCCAACGCAATCCAAGAAAAGCTGGCGCCGGCTACCGCTTCGGCTTCCCTACCATCGGGACAAACCGCACCGGGATCGTCGCCTTGCGCGCGATCCCTTGCGCCGTTTTCGTGACGATCGTCATCTCCTGGAACGACGTGCCCACCGGCACCACCATCGCGCCGCCGGGCGCGAGCTGCTCGACGAGCGCCGGGGGCACTTCGTCGGGCGCGGCGGTGACGATGATCCGTGGAAACGGCGCCTTCTCCGGCCAGCCCGCGTAGCCGTTGCCCGTCCGGACGTGCACGTTCTTGTAGCCAAGCCCCGCGAGCGTTTCCCTCGCGCGGTCCGCGAGCTCCGGCACGATCTCGATCGTGTAGACCTCGCGCGCGATCTCGGCCAGAACCGCCGCCTGATAGCCCGATCCCGTGCCGATCTCCAGCACATGCTCGCCCGGGCGGATGCCGAGCGCTTCGGTCATGTACGCCACGATGTAGGGCTGTGAGATCGTCTGCCCCTGCCCGATCGGCAGCGGTCCGTCCTCGTACGCCGCGTCGCGCAGGTTGGGAGGGACGAACAGATGGCGCGGCACCTTGCGCATCGCGTCGAGCACCGCCTGATTCGTGACGCCCCGCGCGCGAATCTGGTCGTCGATCATGCGTTTACGCGCCGGCTGCCATGGGTCGGGTTGGCCTCCCGCCACGTGTGCCAGCGCCGCGAGGATCAACAGGGCCCCCGCCGACGCCCCGGCCGGGCAATACCCTGACATCTTGCTATGCTTTCTAGCACGTGCGCGGGTCAAAACGCATGCTCATCTGGTTTCTCGCGATCGGAGTCTCAGCCGTGTTTCTCGCGCACACGGCGCCGTTCCCCTTCCTGCTCGAGGCCTTCAAGCCGTCGCGGTCGATCTGGCGCATCAAGCCGGCCGGAGGGCCGCCGACCGTCTATCTGACCTATGACGATGGACCGAATCCGGCCGCGACGCCAGGGCTCCTCGACGTGCTGGCTCGCGAGGGGGCGCGGGCCACGTTCTTCCTGATCGACGCGCATCTCACCGACGACACCGCGCCGATCGTCAGGCGGATGTTCGCCGAGGGACACGCCGTGGCGCTGCATGCCGACACGCGCAAGCTGATGCTGTTGGCGCCCGAGGACCTGTCGTCGATGCTGACCCGGAACGCGGAGCGAATCGAGCGGCTCGGCGGCGGGAAGCCCTGCCGGCTCTTCCGCCCGCACGCCGGCTGGCGCAGCGGTCAGATGTATGTCGGCCTGGAGCGCGCCGGCTACCGGCTCGCGGGGTGGAGCTGGGGATTGTGGGACTGGCACTGGTACCGCGGGCGCGAGCCAGACGCGCTGGCCGCCCGCCTCGCGCGAAAGGTCTCCTCCGGCGACATCGTCGTCATGCACGACGGCCATCACGTCGACCCCCGCGCCGATCGGCGATACGCCATCGAGGCGACCGCGAAACTCGTCCCGGCGCTCCGCTCGAAGGGGTATCATTTCCGGCCACTCTGTGAGTGAGGACGAATCATGATTCGACGCCACTCGCTCGTCGCCGCGCTGCTTCTCGTCATCGTCACGGCCGTTCCGCCGTTTACGTCACAGCCGGGCCCTTCGACTACGCTCAGGGCAAGCCAGACGTCTACGTGGCGCCCCGCCGTGCTGGCCGATCGCGGCATGGTCGCGTCCGGGCACCCGCTCGCCTCCGAAGCAGGGCTGCGGATTCTGAGATCCGGCGGAAACGCCGTCGATGCCGCGATCGCCGCGTGGGCCGTTCAGGGCGTCACCGAGCCCGAGATGACCGGCCTCGGCGGCGACATGTTCGCGCTCATCTACATCGCGAAGACCGGCGAGGTGAAATTCATCAACGGCACCGGACCAGCGGCGGCCGCGGCCACCGTCGATCTCTACAAGGCGAAGGGAGGGCTGCCGTCGGACGGCCCGCTGTCGGTGAGCGTGCCGGGCGCGATTGGCGGAGCCGAGCTCGCCGTCCAGAAATACGGGACGAAGCCGCTCGCCGAGCTGTTCGCTCCCGCGGTGGAGCTCGCCGACAACGGGTTTCCCGTCACCGAAGCGCTCGCGGGAGCGCTGCGCGGCGGCCGGGACAAGCTCGGGAAGGTCCCGGCGTCCAGGAAGATCTGGTTCACGGGTGACGACCCGCTGCAGATGGGGGACCGTGTCGTCCAGAAGGATCTCGCGGCCTCGCTGCGCGCGATCGGCGCGAAGGGGAGCGTCGAGTTCTACCGCGGCGCCACCGGCG
The DNA here is from genome assembly GCA_963847125.1 of uncultured Acidobacteriota bacterium. Classification (GTDB taxonomy): domain Bacteria; phylum Acidobacteriota; class Vicinamibacteria; order Vicinamibacterales; family 2-12-FULL-66-21; genus DATAEE01. Next base: position 1,630,973 of record CAWJYM010000009.1, on the reverse strand, counting down.
CGAAGATCGTCGGCCACATCAAGGGGGCGGGCGGGATCATCGAGGCCTCAGATCTGGCGGGCTACACCGCGCACGAAGACACGGCGATTCACATCAACTACAAAGGCGTCGACGTCTACGAGTGCCCGCCGAACTCGCAGGGCTTCGTGATGCTTCAGGCGCTCAACATCCTCGAAGGGCTGAACGTCCGCTACCTCCGGCACAACAGCGCGCCGTACCTGCACGCGGTGGCCGAATCGCTGAAGCTGGCGTTCGCCGACCGCAACCGCTACGTCGCCGATCCGCGGTTCGTGCCGGGCATCCCGATGCGCGAGCTGCTCTCGAAGGAGTACGCCGCCACCCGGCGCGCGCTGATCAATCCAGATCGAGCGATCGAGGGCGAGGCGCCGGCGGGCACGCCCCGCCCCGGAACGAGCTCGGCGCCCCTTGCCGCCTTGCGCTACGCCGCCCCGCGGCCGGCGCCCGTCCCGGACCCGACCGCGCCCTCAGCCCCGGACGGCCACACGACGTATCTGGCCGTCGTCGACAAGGACCGCAACATGGTGTCGATCACGTCGAGCCTGCTCAGCCTGTTCGGCAGCGGGCACGTCGCCGAGGGCACCGGCATCATGTTGAACAATCGCATGGCGTACTTCTCGCTGGATGCCGATGACGTCAACCGCCTTCAGCCGGGCAAGCGCGTGCGCCATACCATCAACCCGGCGCTGGCGCTGAAGGACGGCAAGCCGTACATCGTGTTCGGGACGCCGGGCGCGGATACGCAGCCGCAGGCGCAGCTCCAGTTCTTCCTGAACGTCGTCGAATTCGGGATGAGCGTGCAGCAGGCGCTCGAGCAGCCGGCGGTCATCAGCAGCAGCTTCCGCAGCTCGTACTACCCGCACGCGATCGAGGGCAAGCTGCAGGTTCCGGCGAGCCTGCCCAAGCACGTGATCGACGAGCTGGCGGCGCTGGGCCACGCCGTCGACGTCCGGAACGCGCGGGGCGTCGGCTCCGTGAAGGCGATCATCGTGCACCCGCGGACGGGAGTCCTGATGGGCGGTGTCAGCCCGACGCGCGATTCCTATGTGATGGGTTGGTGACCCTGCGTCGGGTTGGAAAGGACGCGCTCCAACTCAGCCGTCAGGTGGTCGGGGCAGCACGGCTTCATCAGGAGGACCGCGAGCCCCGCCGTCGTGCCGCGTTCCCCCACTTCGGTCGACCAGTGCCCGGTTATCCCGATGATGGGGATGTTGCGCGTTCGCGGGTCGGCTTTCAGGGTCGCGGCGGCGCTGAAGCCATCCAACTCCGGCAGCGCGATATCCGTTACCACGGCGTCGGGGAGGCGTTCTCGAACGCGGTCCAGCAGCTCGACACCGGTGGCAGCTTCGACGACGTCGTATCCCTTGGACGCGAGCAGCTCGGCATAGCCGGCCCGGGCTGCCCCATCGTCCTCGGCGAGAACAATTACCCGCAGACTCACTCCGATCTCCTTGCGTCCGTCACGGAGTCGGCTCGCCATTGACGTATCGACCGCTGGGTCGCGTTTGAACAGGGCTGCCGCTACGCGCCGACGGCGACCGCGCTCTGCACGAGCGACGCGAAGGCCGACGGCGACGGCGGCCGCATGGAGGCATCCATGCCGAGCGCCGCCTGCACCACCTGCTCGAGCGCGGGGGGGATCTCCTGGGAGCGTGCGTCCGTTCGGAGCGGCGGAACGCCGCGCGCCTGCCGAAGGACGATGTCGGCGAGAGGGCCGCGACCGAACGGCAGATCGCCGCTCAACATCTCGAACGCCATCACGCCAAGGCTGAAGACGTCGCTGCGCGCGTCGAGCGGCTCGCCTCGAAGCTGCTCTGGCGCCATGTACGCCGGGGTACCTACGATGGTGCCGTCGACGGTGAGCGTCGCGCCCGGCGTCCCGTCGTCGAGGCGCCGGTCGTCGCCGACGAGCTTCGCGACGCCGAAATCGAGCACCTTGATGTCGGTTTCGCCATCGCTCAGCAGGATGTTCTCGGGCTTCAGGTCGCGGTGCAGGATGCCCTCGCGGTGCGCGGCATCGATCGCCGCGCAGATCTGGGAAATGATGCGCGCCGCGCGCGCCGGCGGCAGGCGGCCTTCGCGCGTCAGCAGGCGGCGGAGGTCCTCGCCGCGCACGAGCTCCATCACGAGGTACGCGGCGCCGTCGGGGAACGTCCCGTAGTCGAAAATCGACACGATCGACGGGTGCTGCAGCCTCGCGACGAGCTGCGCCTCGCGGCGGAATCGGTGGCGCGCGTCCGGGTCGCCCAGAAGCTCGGCGCGTACGACCTTGATCGCCACGTCGCGCTCCAGCCGGACGTCGCGCGCCCGGTACACCGAGCCCATCCCACCGCGGCCGATCCGCTGGTCGAGGCGGAACTTGCGGTCGATGACGCGGGGGATTCCAGACACGCGAACGAGCGTGGTCCCGTCCGCCGGGCACAGCTCCGGTCCGTCGCCATCCTGGCAGCGGCCGCACTGGGGGCACTCGCGCATCGCGGCCGGGGCCTCGACGATCTTCGTCGTCCGGGCGCCGGTCGCCGCACCGCCGGATTCGACCATCCGCCGGCGCAGCCGCGCGACGTCGAGGGCGAGGCCGACCTGCGATGCGATGCTTGCGATGAGCTCCCGATCCTCGGACGCGTAGGGTTCCTCCGACCGCCGGCCGCCGAGCGCGATGACCGCCACGAGGCCGCGATTCTCGCCCAGGATCGGCACGAGCAGCGCGATGCCGCTCTTCTGCAGCCACGCCTGCTCGTCTGGCGGCAGGCGTCTGACGCTCGAGCGCGGATCCTCGAAAAAGACGTCGAGCGGCTCGGGTGACCAGCGCAGCATCGAGACGACCCCTCCCTCGAGCGACAGGGGATCGATGGTGCCCCGGCGTGAGACGGCGATCGGCGTCAGCTGCCCTTCTTCGATGCCGGACGCCAGGATCGCGACCATCCGCGGGTGCAGCGCCTCGTCGATCTGGTTCACGACGAGCGTCGAGAGCTCGCTCGGATCGGTCTCGAAGCGGACTCGGCTCGCGAGCGAGAGCAGGATCTTGCGCGCGTCGTACTCTTCGCGGAAGAAGCGCTGGTCGAGCCAGGCCCGGGCCCGGTCGCGATACTTCAAGGCGGCGAGGCAGAAGGCGATGAGGGTCAGATAGAAGAGCGGCGCGCCGCGGACGATCTCGGAGAGGGTGCGGTCGCGCGCCTGCACGAGCGAAACCGTGAGAAGGGTGAACGGAATCGCCGCCGCGATCCCCAGCGTCCGGCGCGCGAACGCATACTGCAGGCTGCGACGCAGCACGATGCGGGGGCCGAGCACCTGGTGAACCGCGACCGCGTACGTCGCTCCGAAGGCGGGCAGGAGGATGAGCGCCTGGAGAAAGGCGGCGATCCACCAGGGCAGCTCCGGCGCGCGGCGGCCGGTGAGCAGCGCCCCGATCGGAATTCCCGCCTTGACGACAAACGCCAGAATGCCCGGAACCAGCGCGTAGACCGCCAGCCTGACGCGTCGCTGCGCGGCATGGCTCAACGTTCGGTAACGCAGAACGCCTTCGACGACGGCGAGAACGTTGATCCCGAGCGCGACGGCGAACGAGGCGAAGTAGATGTTGGGATTCGCCGCGTCCTGGACCGCCCAGGGCAGCGCCGCGTCCACGCCCGACAGATAGAGCGCCGTCGCCAGGCTGAGCACAATCATCGGCGCCGCGGCGGCAAACGGCACGGCGTGCAGCCATCGATACCGCTCGAGCAGCGGCGACTTGGCGGGGAAGTAGAGGATCGCGAGCGCGATCGAGGGGAACGCGAGCGGGCCGGCGATCCAGGCGAAGACCGTCAGGGGGCCGGCAAGCACGGAAGGCAGCCCACGCTCCACGCCCATGAGCGGCCCGCCGCTGCCGACCGCGCTCAGCGTCAGCGCCAGCACGCAGAAAGCGGCGGTGAGATCCGTCGTGCGGAGCGCGAACAGGATGCCCGAGGCGCAGATGAAGACCAGGATCTGCAGCGCCATGCCGAGATGGCGGCGCGCCCACTCGCCGGGGATCTGCCCGCTGCTCTGCCAGACCGGCCGGCGTTCGATCGTCACATCGGCCGGCGCGCCGTCGGCCCGTTGGAAGCGAACCTGGAGATCGCCGTGGAGTCCCAGCCGGTACGCGTCGCGCCAGATCGCAAGCTGCTCGGCCGCCTCCGCCATCATCATCCCGGACAAGTCGACCGCCGCGCCGGTGCTGGCGTTGCGCAGCGCCAGGATCTCGTCCCCCTGGCGCAGACCGGCCGCTGCGGCAGGGCTGCCTGGAAGGACGTCACGGACGATCGTGCCCCCGACCGGATGGTCGTCGATTGCGGGCGGTCGCGCGAGGAGCTGCGCGCGCTCGTCCGACCCGCCGGCGAAGCGCGAATCGCCGGCGAGGCGCGCGCCGTGGCCGGCGGGCCAGAGGTACGGCCGCACGAGCGCCAGCTGCAGGACCAGATAGATGAGACTGAGAAGGAGGACGAGCGCGACGCCCCGGGCGGTCAGCGGCACGCGCGCGATCGCGACCCGGTCGGGAGCGTCCGCGTCCATTTGAGGGTTATTCTAAGCCGCAGATAAAGAGATGAACGCAGATCAGAGCGACTGGACCCCCGTCGTTCCGTATCCCGGCGCCGGGACTCGGCGCAACTTCGTCTGCGGCGATCGGGACGACGACCGGCTGCGGCTGTCCTACTTCCGCCGCGAGCGCGACGGCGCGCTCGTCGCGCGCGTCTGGTTCGGGCCGGGGAGTGAAGGCCCGCCCGGGACGTCTCACGGCGGTGCCGTCGCGGCGGCGCTGGACGACGTAATGGGAGCGGGCGTCTGGCTGGCGGGCCACCCGGCCTTTGCCGCCCGGATCGTCGTGGACTTCCGGGAAATGGTCCCGCTCGGCCTCGAGGCGGTCATCGAGACACGCATCGAGGGGACGGAAGGGCGGAAGATCAGGATTCGTGCGTGGCTGACCGACGGCGAGCGCGTCTTTGCGGAATCAGAAGGACTCTTCGTGGCGCTCAGGCCGGAGCAGCTGGCTGCGATGGCGTCGCGCGCTCAACCACAGGTCTCTACGGATCAACCTTAAACCACGGATTGCGTGGATGCTGCCACTGGACAACCACGGGTTCTACGGATGCCCCTGTTTTAGGGCGGAGGCTAGGGAGGATATTGGAGGATGACTTCACGGATCACAAAACCATGAGCCACGGATTTCGCGGATTACACGGATGCTGCGCCGTGACGCGGACGGCCCGGCGGAGCCGGGCCTTGCTGGAGTGTGAAACGTCGCGGGCGTGAGCAATCCCGTCGCTTTAACCTGCTCACGCCCGCGACGTCTCACACTCCAGCGCCGCGCTGCGCGCGGCGTCCGCGTGACGGCCATTCGTGACGAGCGAAGTCACCCTCCCAAACCTCGCAGACCTCCCCCCTAGATTTCGTCCAAGCGCCTGCCTCGCCGAAGCGGCTCGCAACGCCGACCGCGAAGGCGGGTGTCACTCGAAGTGACGCGAGAAGCGTGAAGACGGATGCATCTTTCTTTATGAGCCACGAACCTCACGGATGGTTTCTGGCTAATCACGAGAGGATCCGCGAGATCCGTGGCGTCTAAGAAGGGGTATCCGCGTAATCCGTGGTTTACCGAGATCCGCGCAATCCGCGGCTAGTGGGCGCGTCGCGCCACTCCGTGGCGCTCCAGCAGTGAGGCGATCTCCTCCGCTTCGAGCGATTCCACGTCGAGCAGTGACGTCGCGAGCGCGCCCACCGCGTCCCGGTGGGTTTCGAGCAGGCCGCGCGCGCGATCGTAGCCGCGCATGACGATGCCCTGGATCTCCGCGTCCACGCGGCGCGACGTCTCCTCGCTGAGCTGCCGCGTCCTGCCGTCGTCCTGGCCCTGCCGGCTGAACGCCAGCGGGCCGAGCGGCGACATGCCGAACTCGCACACCATGTGGGCGGCGATGTCGGTCGCGCGCTCGATGTCGTTCGACGCGCCGCTGGTCATGTGCTCCATGAACAGCTCTTCGGCGGCGCGCCCGCCCATCAGAATCGCGACCTGCGTGTCCAGGTACTCCTTGGTGTAGGTGTGGCGATCGATCTCCGGCAGCTGCATCGTCACGCCCATCGCGCGGCCGCGCGGGATGATCGTCACCTTGTGGAGCGGGTCCGCCTGCGGGAGCGCCGCGGCGACGACCGCGTGCCCCGCCTCGTGCCAGGCGCAGTTCACGCGCTCCCCCTCAGTGAGCACGATCGAGCGGCGCTCCGCCCCCATCATGACCTTGTCGCGCGCCGCCTCGAGATCCTGATTGGTCACGGAGGACCGCCCGTGGCGGCCGGCGAGCAGCGCCGCCTCGTTGACGATGTTGGCGAGGTCCGCGCCGGAGAAGCCGGGCGTCCCGCGCGCGATCGAGTGCACGTTCACGTCCGGATCCATCGTGACCTTTTTCAGGTGCACCCGGAGGATCTCGTCGCGTCCTTTCAGATCGGGGTTGGAGACGGTGACCTGGCGATCGAACCGTCCCGGCCGGAGGAGCGCGTGGTCGAGGATGTCGGCGCGGTTGGTCGCCGCGATGACGACGACGCCGTGCGACTCGTCGAAGCCGTCCATCTCGACGAGGAGCTGGTTGAGCGTCTGCTCGCGCTCTTCGTGGCTCAGCGAGTGCCCGCCACGCGCGCGGCCGACGGCGTCCAGCTCGTCGATGAAGATGATGCAGGAGCCGTGCTTGCGGGCATCCTTGAACAGGCGCCGGACGCGCGCCGCGCCCACGCCGGCGTACATCTCGACGAAATCGGACCCGCTCGCGAAGAGGAACGGCACGCCCGCCTCGCCCGCGATCGCGCGCGCCAGCAGCGTCTTCCCCGTGCCCGGCGGGCCGACGAGCAGCACGCCGCGCGGGATGCGCCCGCCGACGGCCTGAAACCGCTGCGGCTCCCGCAGGAACGCGACGATCTCCGCGACTTCGTCCTTCGCCTCGTCCACCCCGGCGACGTCTGTGAATCGAATCGTCGTTGCATTTGGATCCGCGGTTCGCGCGCGGCTGTCCATCGAGGGCAACCGGCCCGACGTCGTCTTGTAGACGGCGTAGCCGAGCAGCCCCATGAAGCAGAGCGCGATGCCGATCGGCCCGTATTGGAGCGTACCGCTCGGCACGGCCGGCTTCACCTGCAGCAGCACGCCGCGGCGGGCGAGGTCGGTGACGAACGCGGCGTTGGTGCCGAAGAATCCAGGCGGCGGAACGGTGCGGACGATCCGGCGGTCCTTGAGCGCGACGTCGATTGCCGAGTCGGTCACCGTGATCGAGACCGCGCGGCCAGCGTCGACGTGCCGCAGGAACTCCGAAAACGCGATCTCAGCGGGCGGGGAGGTTCGCGAGGCGCGCCAGTAGAATGCGCTGACGCCGACGAGCGCGAGAATCCCAAGGACGAGAGCGACGCGGGGCAGTAGTCGGACCATACCTCATGCGGAGCCGCCAGGGGAGCGAGGTGCGGCCCGGCAATCCTTCCGGATTGAATGAATCACCCCGCCGGGGATGTGGAGTGTGCCCCTGATTGTACTCGACCTGCGCGCAGGAGTAAACGCACACTAAACTCTCCCGCGGATACGATCGCCGCTGAGGTGAAGACTCTCTGACCGCCTGGCTCGTCCATATCTATACGGCGCTCGGCGCGGTCGCCGCGCTGCTCGGTGCACGGGCGGTCGTCGCCCGGGACGTCCGTGAGGCTTTCTTCTGGATGGCCGCCGCCACTTTCATCGACTCGACCGACGGCTGGCTCGCCCGGCTGGCGCGCGTGCGGGAGCGAACCCCGCGCTTCGACGGCGCCCGCCTCGACGACATCGTCGATTACCTCACGTTCGTCTTCCTGCCCGTGTTCCTGCTGGTCGAGATGGACCTGCTGCCGCCGGCGGCGGAGCTTCCGGTCGCGGCGGCCGTGCTGCTGGCGAGCGCGTACGGCTTCGGAAACAGCGACGCGAAGACCGATGACTCCTTTTTCACCGGATTTCCGTCTTATTGGAATATCGTGGCGCTCTACCTGGTAGCCCTCGGCGCCCGCCCCACCGCGAACGCCCTGATCCTGCTTGCGTTTGTGGCGCTCGTGTTCGTCCGGACCGGCTACGTCTATCCTTCGCGAACCCCGGTTCTTCGGCGCCTGACCATCGCGCTGGGCTCGATCTGGGCCCTGCTGGCGCTCGTCATCACCTGGCAATTGCCCGCGCCCCCCAAGCCGCTCGTGCTGGTTTCGCTTTTCTTTCCCATCTATTACTTATTGCTCTCGTTCTACCTGCAGTCGCGGAGAGATTCCGTAAGGGTCACGCGATGAAACTCTGGGTCCGCCGGACCTGCATCGTTCTCTATATCGGGCTCGTCGTCCTGAGCGTCGTCGTCGCGGCCTGGACGATGAGGTATTCGTACGCGATCTACAAGCTGACGCGCGGCGTCGGCGACACGGTGTTCTACGACGGGGCGGGACGCGCGTGGTTCAGGATGGACGAAGACCGGCGGGACGTGCCGCTGGCCGCCATCTCCCCCCATCTCCGCTCGGCCGTCCTCGCCATCGAGGATCACCGGTTCCGCCGCCATCTCGGGGTCGATCCCATCGCGCTGATGCGCGCCGTTGCGCACAACGTCCGCGAGGCGGAGATGAGCGAGGGCGGAAGCACCATCACGCAGCAGCTGGCGCGCACGCTGTTTCTCTCGAACCGGCGCACGGCCGGCCGGAAGATCCAGGAGGCCGGCATCGCGCTCCTGCTGGAGTTTCAGCTCTCGAAGTCGCAGATCCTCGAGCTCTACCTCAATCGCGTGTACCTGTCGGCCGGCCGCTACGGCGTCGAGCCGATGTCCCGCAACCTGTTCGGCAAGCCGGCGAAGGACGTCACGTTGCCCGAGGCCGCGCTCATCGCGGGGTTGATTCAGGCGCCGTCGGCGCTGTCGCCCTGGTCGAACCTCGACGGCGCGATCCGCCGCAGCCACGTCGTCCTCGCGCGCATGCGGGAGGAAGGCATGATCACGGCTGAACAGGAAGCGCGCGCCCGGCAGGCTCGGTTGCAGATCCGGCCGTTTCCACGCGCCGAGGAATCGCGCCACGGCTACGCGAAGGACTTTCTGCGGCAGCAATTCCGCAATCGGTTCGGCGGCGATCATCCGCCCGAGTGGAAGGCGTATACGACGTTCCTGCCCGAGCTGCAGGAAGCGGCGGAACGCGCCGTGGCGAACGGCCTGCGGCGGGCCGGGAAACCCTCGGCGCGCTCGGGCCGCCTGCAGGCGGCGTTCGTCGCGATGGATCCCCGAACCGGCGACATCCTGGCGATGGTTGGTGGCCGCGACTATCGGACGTCGACGTTCAATCGTTCGACGCGGAGCCGCAGGCAGCCGGGATCCGCGTTCAAGCCGTTTCTCTACGCGGCCGCGCTCGAGCGCGGCTATTCCCCCGTGTCGGTGGTGACAGGACTCGCGGACGACGAGCCGGCGTTCGAATCGGTTCGAGGCAGGCCGGAGGAATGGCGTCCTCGCAACGCGAACGGCGAGGTTCCGGAAGAGCTGACGCTGCGCGAGGCGCTGATCCAGTCGAACAATCGGGCCGCGGCGGCGCTTCAGCAACGGCTTGGATCGCGTCCCGTGCTCACGCTCGCTTCGAGCGTCGGGATGAAGGGTCTGCCGGACGTGCCGTCGCTCTCGCTCGGGTCGGGCGAGGTCACTCCGCTCGAGCTGACGACGGCGTTTGCCGCCTTCGCGAACGGCGGCGAGGCGGTCCGGCCGCGGGGGCTGACCCATGTCGTCGATGGGGGAGGCGTGACGGTCCACGAGTCGGAGGTCTTCCGCGAGCGCGTCCTGACGCGCGAGACGTCGTTCCAGATGCTCACGATGCTCCGGGACGTCATCGACCGCGGGACCGGGGCGGGCGCCCGCGCGCTGGGGGTGTACTTTCCCGCGGCCGGCAAGACGGGAACCACGAACCAATATCGCGACGCCTGGTTCGTCGGTTTCTCCTCGGAGATCGTTGCGGGTGTCTGGGTCGGCTTCGACCAGCCGGCGACCATCTCGGAGGGAGCCTACGGATCCCGGCTGGCACTGCCGATCTGGAGCGAGTTCATGCGGCGCGCGGCGCGGGTCAGGCCGCCGCGCGACTTCGAGCCGCCCGGGACGCTGCGCGATGAAGTGCTCTGCCGGATATCGTACCTGCGGCCCACCGCCGATTGCCCCGTCTACGTCGAGTACTTCAAACGGGATGACGAGACCCCGCACGACACGTGCGATCTGCACGACATCTCATGGGACGAGCGGACGCGCAGGGCCATCGAGGAGCTGTTCAGCCGGATCGGACGGGTGTTCAAGCGGAGATAAGCCTGCGCTGACATCGCCGCCGCCGGCAGCAACGTCTGCAACCCTCTCGCCCTTCGCCCCGTCCAAACGGCGGTGGAGACCCAGGCATGATGACGCACGTGCTGTCCGACCTTCGCTACGCGTGGCGCAGCCTGCGCAAGACCCCGGTCGTCACCGCAGTCGCCGTCCTTTCGATCGCGCTGGGCATTGGCGCGAACACAGCGGTGTTCACGCTCGTCGACCAGGTGCTGCTTCGCCTGCTGCCGGTCCGGCAGCCCGAGCAGCTCGTGGTCGTCACCGCAGAGGGCACGCAGTATGGCAACGGCTGGGGGGACGGCAACGAGCTGTCCTATCCGCGGTACGCCGACCTCCGCGATCACAACCAGGTCTTTGTCGGCATGCTCTGCCGGTGGGGCTACGCGTTCCACGTGACCTTCGGCGGCGCGACCGAAAGGGTCCAGGGCGAGCTGGTCTCGGGCACGTACTTCCCTGTGCTCGGCGTGGGTCCACATCTGGGACGCACCTTCAGCCCCGACGAGGACAAGACTCCCAACGGCCACCCGTTGGCGATGCTGAGCCATGCCTACTGGAAGAGCCGCTTTGCGAGCGATCCTGCCATCGTCGGCAAGACGCTCGTCGTCAGCAATCTGCCGATGACGATCGTGGGCGTCGCGCAGGAGGGCTTCGACGGCATCAACCAGGGCAAGGCGGCGCAAATCTTCGTGCCGATGATGATGGCGGGCCGCCTGACGCCGCTGACGGAAGGCATTACGGATCGCCGCACGCGCTGGCTCAACGTCTTTGCGCGGCTGCGTCCGGGCGTCACGCCGGAACAGGCCGCTGCCGGACTCCAGCCCTTCTACGCCTCGCAACTGCAGATGGAGGTTCGAGAGGCGGCGTTCGCGAAGGCCTCGGCGGCCACCAGGGACAACTTCCTGAAAGGCACGGTCGCGGTCACGCAGGCTGGCCACGGCCGGTCCGATCTCCGGCGGCAGTTGACCACGCCGCTCCTGGTGCTGACGACCATCGTCGCGTGCGTGCTGCTGATCGCCTGCGCGAACGTCGCGAATCTCCTCCTCGCGCGCGCAAGCGCGCGACAGCGTGAGATGGCGATCCGCCTCGCGCTCGGGGCCACGCGCCGGCGCATCGTCCAGCAGCTCCTGATCGAGAGCGTGCTGCTCGCGATCCTGGGGGCGATCGCCGGACTTGCCATTGCCACCTGGGGCGCAGACCTCCTGCTCGAGTTCTACAGGAATCCCGACATCCCACTTACGGTTTCCGCCGAGGCCGGACGCGCGCGTTCTGGGATTCACGCTGCTCATCTCCCTCGCGACCGGCCTGTTGTTCGGGTTGATACCCGCGCTCCAGTCCGCCCGCCCCGCGCTCGCGCCGACGCTGAAGAACGAGGCCGGTGCCGTCGTCAGCGGATCGTCGATGCGCGTGCGCAAGGTGCTCGTCATCTCGCAGGTGGCGCTGTCGCTCCTGCTGCTGATTGGTGCGGGCCTCTTCATCCGCAGCCTGCGCAACCTGATGGCAGTCAACCCCGGCTTCAACGTCACGCATCTGATCTCGTTCAGTCTGAGTCCCGGGATGAACGGCTACGAGGGTGTACGGAGCAAGCAGTTTGCCAAGAGGCTGCTCGAGGAGATTCAACGCACGCCCGGCGTGACGGGCGCCGGGTTTACGGGTATCGGCCTGCTCGAGGGCGGATCGTGGAACAGCAGGATGACGATCGAGGGGCACACCGCGAAGCCTGACGAGCGGGTTGTCACGCACAACAATCCGATCAGCCTGGGCTACTTCAGCACGATGGGCATGAAGATCGTGGCCGGACGCGACTTCGACGCGCGCGACGAGATACTGGCGCCCGTGGCGCCTGGCACCAACCCGGCCGTGGTGATCGTGAATCAGACATTCGTGAAGCGGTATCTCGGCAACCGGCATCCGATCGGCGTTCGTATCGGATTCGGCCGCGATCCGGGCACGCCCACGCCGATCGAGATCGTCGGCGTCGTGTCGGACGCGAAGTACCGCAGCCTGCGCAACGAGACCGAGCCGCAGGCATTCTTCGCGTTTCTTGCGGGTCCGGAAGCGGGCGGGTTCACGGTGTACGTTCGGACGCGGCACGCCCCGGAAGAGATGTTTCTCACGCTTCGCCGCCTCGTGCGGCAGCTCGACCCGAACCTGCCGCTTTTCGCGATGCAGACGTTCGAGTCGCGCGTCGAGCGTTCCGTATCGAACGAACGGCTGGTCGCGAGCCTGTCGAGCGTGTTCGGCCTCCTCGCCATGCTGCTCGCGATGATCGGCCTCTACGGCGTGATGTCGTATACCGTCACGCAGCGCACCCGGGAGATCGGCATCCGTATGGCGCTCGGCGCCGTCTCGCGCGACGTTGCCCGGATGATCCTGCGCGACGTGGCGATCCTGGTCGGCGTCGGCCTGGCGATCGGGTTGCCGGCCGCCTGGGCCCTCGGCCGGTACATCGGAAATCAGCTCTTCGGGATCACGCCGACCGATCCGACGACTCTAGCGGCGGCGGTCATCGTGCTGGCCATCGTCGCTGTGCTGGCCGGCTTGATTCCGGCGCGCCGCGCCGCGCGCATCAGTCCGATCCTCGCGCTGCGGTACGACTAGCGCGCGCTCACCTCACCACCGCCACACGACGCCAACGCCAGGTTGGATGATGATGTGCGGCGCGAGATCGTCGCCGGTATCGAGCAGGCCGTGGAAGCGCACGCCGGCCCGGATCGATACCCTCTGGGAAATGGCAAAGTCGAGCCCGCCCGACGCCGTCATCGCGGCCAACTGGTAGTCCCGATCGATACGTTCCTCGACCCTCGTGAGGCTCGGCTGGACGATGAACGTCGTTGGATCGACGAACGCCCGCGGATCGATCGTCTTCCGGATCCACACGCCATCGTCAATCATGAGGCCGGCGCCAAGCGTGGCGAAGGGGCGCACGGTACGCCCTGCCGTTTGGAACGCGGCTTCCGCGCCGATGAACAGCACGCGGCCGTCGAAGGTCAGGTGCTCGGCGTCACGGTAGTAGGGGATCCGTTCGAAGATTGCCTGGATCGTCGTTCGTGGCGTCAGCCGGAACCCGACACCAATCCCCAGGCCCGCGCCGCTTCCCAGCAGACCTTCGTCGTCCCACGTGCGGGCATACGCAAGTTCGCCAAAAACGACGCCACGGTGCGCGAGATCGTCGGCCTGGGCGACGGCCGTGGCGGGCGCGAGGCACATCAGCATGCTCAGGAGGGCACGTGTGGCGCTCATGCCCACTACTGCGAAAAAGGAGGGGGTTCCGGCTCAGGGTGCGGGGCGGAGCCAGCGCTCGCGACTCTTCTTCTGCTCCTCGGTGGCTCCGGACGCTTCCGTCAACCGCCACTCGACCATTGGTTCTTTCACGATCGTCATCTCGATGCGCTTCAGCTCGTCGCGCCGCGAGACGAGCACGGACACTCGGTCACCGACCTTGAAAGTCTCGGCCCGAGTTTCCCACTGGTCCGGCCGGACCCGGAAGTCGCCGACCGCGACGATCTCGTCGTCGACCACGAATCCGGCCTCGAAGGAGGGCGTTCCGCGATAGACGTTGGCCACCAGCAGCCGTCCCTCGTCCGTCCGAAGTCTCAAGCCCTGCCACAGGTACTGGCCGTCCGATAAGCGAGCCGGCCCGCTCGGTGCGAACCGCAGCCCGAACCAGTCGAGCGCCTCGCGATAGTCCAGCTCGTCGGTCGTCTCGACCGCGTGCTTCAGCCAGTCAGCCGCCGCGGCGCCGGCGGTGTCCGACACGACCTTCCGGAAATCTTCCTCGCTAAAACCCTTCGCGCCGGAATGCCGCTCGTAGGCGAGCCTCATGACGTCGTCGAGGCTCTTTTTCCCCTGCGTCGCCCGCCGGACCGTCGCGTCGAGCAGCCACGCGACGACGGCCCCCTTCGTGTAGTAGCTGATGGCGACGTTCGGGCTGTTTTCGTCCGGACGGTACTGGCGGATCCACGCGTCGAACGACGCCGTCTCGACCGGCTGCGAGAGCCGCCCGGGCGTCGTCTGCAGCGTTTCGATCAGGCCTGACAACTCGCGCAGGTACTCGTCGGCCGTGGACAACCCGGCACGATGGACCGCCAGGTCGCCGTAGTAGTCCGTGAAGCCCTCGCTGATCCAGAGGCCGGTGCTGTACACCTCGCGCTCGTAGTCGAACGGTCCCAGCTCGATCGGCCGGAGCCGCTTCACGTTCCAGGTATGGAAGTACTCGTGGCTCGCGAGGACGAGCCAGTTCAGGTAACGGCGCCGGGTCGACGTCGCCCACCGGCTGCCCATCAAGAGCGTCGAGCCCTTGTGTTCGAGGCCGTCGGACGCTTCACTGACCAGCACGTTGAGGAAGAGGTAGCGGTCGTACGGCAAGAAACCCCACATGCGTCGATATTCGCGAACGATTCGTTCGACATCCTTCGCGGCGCGCGCGCCGTCGAAGAGGCCCGCCTCGCTCTCGTTGACGAGGTAATGCGGCTTGCCGTCCAGGCTGAACTCGTACACCGCCGGGGTGCCCGCCAGGATCGGCGAATCCACGACGGCGTCGAAATCCGGCGCGCGGTACCGGTGGGGACCGCCGGCCGGGTCGAGCGACGTCATCGTCCTGCTCCACGCGGCCGGCAGCTCGAGCGCGATTTCGTGCGGGCGTGGGCCCCGCTCCGCGAGCGTGATGAAGGTTGCGGCGCCGTTCAGCATGGCGAAGCCCCCCTCGATCCAGTTCGTCCGCACGGTCATCTCGCGGCCGTACACGCGATAGCTCAAGACGAAGGACGTCGCGGTTCCGTTGGCGACGCGCCACCGGTTCTTCGCGATCTTCTCGACCGGCAAAGCGCCGCCGTCCGGCCTCTTCGCCGCCACACGCTCGACGTGCCGGGAGTACTCGCGCACGAGGTACGACCCCGGAGTCCAGACCGCCATGAAAAGCTCGGTCCGTCCCTCGCGCGCGGCGGGCACCGCCGCTTCGATTTCGACGTAGTGCGTCTGGGGGGCGGGAAACCGCAGCGTGTACCGGATGGGATCGGACGTCTGTCCCAGGGCTGGCGTCAGCCCCGAGATCGAGGCAAGCAGGAAAAAAAAGAGTACGCGGATGGTCAGCGGCTTACCGCGAAAACGGGACTGTCACCTTTTTCCGTGAATCGTAAAAAGGTGACTGTCCCCTTTTCCTCCTCAGGCTGGGCCGACTCCGGATCGAGCTGGATGCGGCCGTCTGGATAAATCGCCGTGACGCGGTCGCCGTCGATCTCCAGCGCCGACGCCCTGCCACCCTTGTAATGCGTCGACAGCATGCCGGTGTCGATGAGAAAGATGCGCCGATCGAACCGCGGCGTGATGCGCATCGTCGCCGGGATGGTGTGACCGACGACGAAGCGTCTGGCGTTGTATTTCTTGAGGAGCTTCGTGACCTCTGGCGCGTTGCCGGGCGAGGGCCACGTCGCGTAGCCGCGGAACCAGAGCGGGCCGTTCGGGTTGAGCACCGCCCACGTGCCGATGCGCCCGACCCCTTGCAACACCTCGACGTGCTTCCGGTCGATGTCGCTCAGGATCTGCGACTGGGCCAGCGAGGCGGACTCGCCGTTTTTCGCCGCGGTCTGGGCCGCCGTGATCGCCCGCGCCTCGGCCTGCACGGCGTCGAAAATCTCCTGCAACGTGAAGAACGGCAGGATGACGCCCCGCGACACGAGGTGACGGTTGTAGTCGTCGAAATTGCGCAGCTCGCGCGAGACCTGCTTGCTGATATCGTCGATCGAGTCCGGCGCCGTGTCCGGGTGGATGCCGCCGTGCATGAAGATGCTGCCGTCGATGTGCGCGGCTGCCGGAAGCCCGCGCAGCCACTTGCCGTACGTGCCCTCCGGTCCAAACGCCTCGCGGTATTCGAAATAGCCCGGCGGATGCGCCGTCATCCAGGCTTCCCGCGCCAGCGGCTTGACGGCGGACGCTCCGAGCTTCACCGCTCGCGCGGCGGTGAACTTCTCGTAATCGCGCCAGGCCTCGTCGCGCCGGGTCTCGGACTTGTCGTCCGCGAAGGTGGCGAAGATCGCCGGCGTGACGTCCCGCGTTTCGCCGACCAGATTCATCGCCTCGTGATTGCCGAGTACGACCCGAACACGCCCGCCGGCGGCGGCGGCCTGAGGCTCGAGCGCCATCAGCAGGTCCATGACGGCCCGAACGCCCGTGCCCCGGTCCGTAAAGTCACCGGTCTGAACGAGCGTCACGTTGCCGCCGGTCCAGACCCGCCCGTCGGCCAGCCCGGAGGTGCGCAGGATGGTGTTCAGGCCGTCAATCGACCCATGAATATCGCCGATCGCGACGACGCGGCCGGGGGATTGACGCTGTGGCGATGCGGGCGCGTCGGCGCGGGGAGCTGGCGACCAGCTCGTGAGGAGACAGATGAACGCGGCCGAGGCGGCCGTTCCTCGGAGATTCATTGGACCATGACCGCCC
The DNA here is from genome assembly GCA_963847125.1 of uncultured Acidobacteriota bacterium. Classification (GTDB taxonomy): domain Bacteria; phylum Acidobacteriota; class Vicinamibacteria; order Vicinamibacterales; family 2-12-FULL-66-21; genus DATAEE01. The sequence goes on along the minus strand of CAWJYM010000009.1, from coordinate 1,614,204 downwards.
GCTCGCCGCGCGACGCCTTCATGTCGGCGATCATCCGCGCCATGCGATCCCGTCGCTCGAGGATCGCGCGGATCTCTTTCGGGGTGAGGTACGGATCGAGCGCGGTCTCGAGCGTCGTCTCGTCGAGCGCGGCCATGCGGTCCCACAGCTCGCGGCAGATGCGGCTCATCCGCACTGGCAGGTCTTTGCTCGCGATGAACGCCCGGTTGTGATCGATGAGGTAGAAGTTCCAGGACGCATCCACCAGAAGGTTCCCCACGTTCCGATCCCGATTGCAGATCAGATTATCGAACATCTTCATCCGGATGACCTGATCGTTCCATGCGGTGCGGTCCGGCTTCGGCTCGTTCTCGACTTCGTTCCACATCCGCGCCGGGCTGAGCCAGTAAATGAGCGCGCCCAGCGCGCCGTTCACGCGCGTCTCCACCGACGGAGGCACCATACGCAGATCCAGCAGCTTGTCGAGCTCGTAGGCGGCCACCTCGGCCTTGTAGTTGTCGGGGAACCCGCGGTGCGTCCCGGGCGGCTGGGTCTTCCAGGCCGCGCTTTCGACCGGACCGCCGGGCGTGAAGTACGCGCGCATCGGCTTCGACGTTCCAATCGGGACCGCCTCGATGCGCACGATCTTCGCCTCGCGCATGTACCGCTCGATCTCCGGCTCTCGTCCGAGCCAGGTGCGCAGCGAGGGTCGAGTGACGTTCGCCTGTACGGCGTCGGAGGAAGCGGACTGGCCCGCGAGCGCGCCGGCTGACGCACAGATCAGCAGCAGCGCGAAGGCGGGCGCCCGCGTCCGGCCAGTCGTCGTCAATCGAGCCATCTCCGGGGTGGAAATTGTATCTCAATGCATATAATCCGCGGGTGATTCCGGTCGGGACGATCCTCGACAACCGCTACGAAGTCCTCGGGCTGATCGCCGAAGGGGGCATGGGCGCCGTGTACCGCGCGCGCCGGACGAGGCTCGGGGACGAGGTGGCCGTCAAGATCGTCCGGCCGGCCGACGACTCTCGAACGCTGCGCGAGCGGTTCCTGCGCGAGAGCCGGGCGGCCGCGGGCCTGCACCATCCGAACATCGTCTCGATCTTCGACTACAGCGTCGACGGCGAAGGCCGGCCGTTCCTGGTCATGGAGCTGTTGAACGGGCCGAGCCTGCGTCAGGAGATCGCTGTGGCCGGCGCGCTCGGCGCGGAGGCCGTGCGGCGGTTCATCCCGCCGATCTGCGCGGCGCTTCAGACGGCGCACGACGCCGGCATTTTTCATCGCGACATCAAGCCGGCCAACATCGTCGCGCACCGGTTCGGCGCCGGGGAGCGCGCCTACAAGCTGGTGGACTTCGGCCTGGCAGCGCTGAAAGACACCGGCGACGAGACGCGGCTGACCGGGGCGTTCATGTTCGTGGGCACGGTCGCGTACGCGGCGCCCGAGCAGGTGGAGGGACAGCTCGTGGATGCCCGCACGGACGTCTTCAGCCTGGCGTCGGTCGTGTACCAGATGCTGACCGGACGGCCGCCCTATGGAGCAGGCGGCGTCTACGAGACGCTGTCGAAGCAGGCGAGCGGAGCGCTCCTCGCGCCGTCGCAGGTTCGTCCGGAGTCGCCGTCATGGCTCGACGAGATCGTGCTCAAGGGGCTCGCGCGCGAGCGGTCGGCCAGGTGGGCGTCGGCCGCGGACTTCGGCCGCGCGCTGGCGGCGACCTTTGAGGCGTCGACGTCAACCGGCATCAGCGTGGCGCTCGGGAGCGGGGGGTTCGCATCCAGGTACGAGTTCGGCGAGCCGCTCGGAAAGGGGCGCCTCGGCAGCGCGGTCCACGCCGGCCTCCACCGCGCGCTCCGCCACCCGGTCGCCATCCGCACGCGCCGTCGCGGCGGCGAGCGCAACTGGGACGCGATCCGCGCGCGATTCCTGAAAGAGGCTCAGGCGCTGCAGGTCTCGCACCCGTCGATTCTGCACGTGCGCGACTTCGGCGAGGAAGGGGACATGCTCTACGTCGTGACCGAGCTCGTGGAAGGAAAGAGCCTGCGCGAGGCGATCGCGGAGGGGCCGATGCCGTGGGCGCGGCTGCAGCCACTCGTGTCGCAGCTCGCGGACGCGGCCGCGATGCTCGCCCGCCGCGGGGCGCTCGTCAGCGGCCTCAGCCCGGAGATCATCCGTCTCACGCGGGACGGAGATGAGCAGCGCCTTCTCATCTCGTCGCCGGGCATCCATCTCCTCGGCGATCTGCTCGCGTCGCTCGACGAGGCCACGCTGCGCGGCGCCGCGCTCGACCCCGAGCTGCGCTACCTTGCTCCCGAAGTGCTGACCGGCGCGGCTCCGGACGCCCGCAGCGACGTGTTCACGATCGGCGCGCTCGCGTACGAGATGGCGACGGGGAAGCCGGCGTTCGGCGCGTCGACGCTGCCGGCGCTCATCGGCCAGATGCTGCGCGATGGGACGCCGGACCCGCGTCCGCACGCGCCGTCGCTGCCGGAGGCGGCCGCCGTGGCGATTCAGAGGTGCCTTGCCGAGCAGCCGGGCGATCGCTTCGAGAACGCGGCCGCGTTCGAGCGTGCGTGGCGCGCGGTGTAGGTTTTGAGTCTCGGAGTCTGTCGGGAAGGGATTCGCTCCGGCCCGCGCCCCCCATCACGCGCCTTCGCGAACCCCTTCCCGCCAGACGCCAAGACCCCAGCGCGCGATGAAGCGGCCGCTCCCTATCGCGGCGGCAGCCGGCACGCCGCGCCGCGCTGCGCACTCGAAACGTGGGCATCGACACATGGATAGCTCTTTTGATCCGGTTGGACTTCTAGTTGCTGTTGGACTGCTGCTGCTGGTGTTCCGCCTCGCCTGGCGCGCGCGTAAGCGCGCTGTCCGGATGCTGCTGTTCGGGCTGGGCCTACTGATCCTCGCGATGTTGCTCTGGAACACCCTCCTGTGACGGCGTTCAGACGGGATCTGTTGGATCGTCTGTCGCGACCGATGACGCCGTCGGCGCTCGCGCGTGAGCTCGGGCTGACGCGTCGAGATATCGAGGACGACATCCGTCACGTCGTTCGCTCCGCGCGCGCGGCAGGGCACCGCGTGATCATCGAACCTGCGCGATGCAAGACGTGCGGCTTTACGTTCGGCGAGGAGAAGCTGTCGAAGCCCGGGAAGTGTCCGCAGTGCCGTGGCTCGCGGCTGTTCGAGCCGGTGATTCAGATCGAGCAGGCCTAAGATGCACCGCCCTAGCGGGGACTCGTGAGCGCGGCCTTGAGGTTCCGCACGTACTGCGCTGCGGTCTGTCTTTTCGCCTCAGTTACGATGGGACCTGCGGTGAAGCTCGCGCGGATCGGTGCGACCTCTCCGCTCGTGAAGTTGGCGAGCAACGCATTTCCGCCCATCGGCATGAACGCGTGAACCCGTTCGCTCCAGGTGAGGAACAGCACGAACATTTCACCGGCACGCATCGTTTCGCGGTTGCAGCCGAGAAAGACCTTATTGTCCCAATCGAACTCGCCCGCGAGGTGTACGACTGCGACGCGTGCCGTGTTGGCCGCGAGCCTCGCGTGCGGCTTGATCACCTCGAGCAGCTGAACGTCGTAACGCGTCAGGACCGACGGGCGTGCGTCCGGGGCCGCGAACGCCGGATCGAGCAAGGCGGTGTCGATGCGGCCAACCACGATGGCATCGGCTGCCGCGACTGCCTTCGCCATGGTATCCGGCGCCGCGGGAGAGTGGCACATGGGGATGACCGTCCGCCAGGCTCTTTCGGCTTCTGTCGGCGTGAGCAGCCGCATGGTGAGGGTGTCGCTGTATCCCCACCCGAATTTGACGTCACGCGATTGCCGTTCGTAGCCGTTGGCCTCGATGACTACGCGGTAGGCCCCGGGCGGCGAGGAGATCGCGGTCGCGCGCCCGTCGTCATTCGTCACCAGGTCCTCACCGCACGACGGGCCGTCGATCGCCCCAGAGAACCGGCGCCATGCGACACTCGCGCCCGCGATGGGGATTCCCTCGGAGTCCGTCACGACGAAGTTCCGGTCCTTGACATCGAGAGGCGACGTGCTCGGCATCAGCCACCTGAATTCCTTGTGCGCGCCCGCAGCGGTCACGACGACGCGGTCCCCTCCCGAACCGCGTTGGGCAGGCACCAGGTCGTAGTGGATCCAGTAGTGACCGGGCGCTACATTCGCAAACGCGAACCGGCCGTCCATATCGGACTGCGCCTCCTGCAACGAGCCATCGACGAACGGCGCCGTCGCGGGACGCAGTTTCAGGTCGACGATCAACGGGCAGCCGGCGGAGTCGACGATCCGGCCGGAGATCCGGGGCAGCTGGGCGACGTCGGCCTGCATACCGGCCGCAGCTCCGACCTCGACGGCGGAAAAGATCAGCAGAGCGAGGCGGACCGCCTCAGCGAAGGGCATTGCGAGTCATCAGCTGACGAAGATCTGTTTGACGCGTTTCGAGAACATCAGATAGGGAATCCAGACAAGGGCCGCGAAGCCCGTCCTCAAGGCGTCGAGCGCAGACTCGTTCAGCGTCCCGTCTGACCGAAGCGCCGGGATGAGCGCCAAGAGGTTGTTGTCGACGATCGAAACCAGAAAGACAACGATCAGCCAGAGGATCGCGAGCCTGATGAACGTCTTTCGCCTTCGCGCAAAGCTGACGAGCACAGCCGTGAGCAGCGGCACCAGCGCCAGGCACATGAGGAGCTCGATGCCCACGACGAGCTTCCAGTTCTGATCGTATCCGGCCTCACCGGGTGTCCTGAGCGCACGCCACGACTCGTCGAAGATGAGCGCGTACGTGTTGACGATGTAGTGGAGGAGCTGCAGGGCGGCGAGCGCCAGAGAGAACCCCAGAAAAAGGATTAAACCGCCGACGCCGTTTCCAGCCCCTGCGCCCTTCTCTTCGATGAGGATTGTGTCCATGCCCAGCCCGCTCGCTCGTCCCGGCCGAGCCGCGATTCAGAGTTCATGCCACGGTAGTCTTGCTGGATTGGAGCCCCTGATCTTCAGGCGGGCGGGCACTGCGTGGCAGATTCGTAATCTGATGACACGAAGCGTCGGCTTCGCCTTGGATGGCCGCGGAAAGGGTTTCTGAATTCTAGATTCTAGATTCTAGATTCTGGATTCTGAGTTCTCTACGTCCCCGCCCACGAAATCCCCAACACGCGGAAGAGAAACGCGTAGATGTCCGCGTCCTCGTCGATGATCTTCGTGACGGGCTTCCCCGCCCCGTGCCCCGCCTTGGTCTCGACCCGGATGAGGATCGGAGCAGGACCGGCCGTCGCCGCCTGAAGCCGCGCGGCAAACTTCTTCGCCATCCCGGGCGCGACGCGGTCGTCGGTATCGGCCGTCGTGTTGAGCGTCGCCGGATACGCGACGCCGTCCTTCACGTTGTGCAGCGGCGAGTACTTGATGAGATACGGGAACTGCTTCGGATCGTCCGCCGTGCCGTACTCCGAGATCCAGTACCGGCCGACCGTGAACTTGTCGTAGCGGAGCATGTCGGCGACCGGCACGCGGCAGACGATGGCGCCGAAGAGCTCGGGACGCTGGACCATGACGGCGCCGACGAGCAGGCCGCCGTTGCTGCCCCCCTCGATCGCCAGACGCTGCGATCGCGTGTACTTGTTCGCGATCAGCCACTCCGCCGCGGCGATGAAATCGTCGAACACGGTCTGTTTCTTCTCGAACATCCCCGCCTGGTGCCAGGCCTCGCCGTACTCGCCGCCGCCGCGCAGGTTGGCGAGCGCGTAGACGCCGCCGTGGTCGAGCCAGACGAACGTGGACGGATCGAAGGCCGGCGTCAGGCTGATGTTGAAGCCGCCGTAGCCGGTCAGGTAGACGGGACGGTTGCCGTCGAGCGCGAGGTCCTTCCGGTGGACGAGAAACATCGAGACCTTCGTGCCGTCCTTCGAGGGATACCAGACCTGCTTGGTCTCGTAGGCGCCGGGATCGATCGTCGCGGGGCTTCGAGCGAAGTCGTCCGTCGCCCGGCTCGTGAAGTCGTACCGGTAGCTCGCGGGAGGATACGTAAAGGACGTGAAGCCGAAGAAGAGCTCCGTATCTTTCGTCCGGCCCGACAGGCCGGTGATCGAGCCGATGGCCGGCAGCGCAATCTCGCCGGACGGTTTTCCGTCGAGGCCGAACAGCTTCAGCTGACTGCTGGCGTTGTGCAGGTAGGACACCAGCAGCGTGTCGTTCACGATGCCGCTCGCGTTGAGCTTGTCGGCGCCTTCCGGGACGATCTCGATGGGAGTCGCTGGGGCGAGGGAGATCGACCGCGATGACGCGGCCGAGCGGCGCCTTCTCGTCGGTCTGGAAAAACAGCCGCGTCCCGGACGGCGTCGGCGAACTGGTACGACGCCTTGAAGCCCGTGAAGATCGGCGACGGTTTCGACGCGGGCTTTGCGGCGTCCATCCACAACACTTCGCTCTTGTCGCTCGAGCCCTTGAACGCCGTAATGACGAGCGTCCGCCCATCGTCGGTGATGTTGGTCGCCATGACGATCTCGCGATCGTCCGGCCGCTCGTACACGAGAGGATCCTTCGCCTGATCGTCGCCCAGCCGATGGAAGTACACCTTGCCGAAATAGTTCTCGTCGCCCGCCGGGACCTTGCCCGGTTCGGGGAAGCGCGTGTAGTAGAAGCCCGAGCTGTCCTTCAGCCATGAAATGCTCGTGAACTTCGCCCACTTGATGTGGTCGGGCCGGTCGGCGCCGGTCGCGACGTCCCGGACGTAGATCTCCTGACGGTCGCTGCCGCTCTTCGAGATGCCGTACGCGATGAGCGTGCCGGTGTCGTTGACCGCGAGCGCGGTGAGCGCGGCCGTGCCGTCCGCGATGAGCGTGTTCGGATCGAGGAGGACGCGGCGATCGCCCTTCAAGCCCTCCTGCACGTAGAGCACGGCCTGCGGCTGCAGCCCGGTGTTGTGGGTGAAGAAGTATCTGTCGCCGCGCTTGGTGGGGATGCCGGTGCGCGGATAGTTGAAGAGCTCCGTGAGCCGCTTCTTGAGCCCGTCGCGGACCGGGCCGTCCACGAACCCGCGCGTGAGCGCGTTCTGGGCCTCGACCCACTTCATTGTCTCGGGCGCGTCGGCCTCCTCAAGCCATCGATACGGGTCGGGCACCTTCGTCCCGTGGTACGTGTCGACGACAGGGCCTTTCGCGGCCGGCGGATACTGTATCGGTGTCTGCATCTGTGACGGGCCGGGGGAGGAGCACGCCGCGAGCACGGCGATCAATGCGAGCGCAGCGACGAGCGGCATGGGGAGAATTATAATCGTTGCTGATTGTGGATTGCTGATTGCTGAATTGATTGCTGATTGCTGAATTTATGAAGCACACCCTTATCGTCCTGATCGGTCTCGTTATCTGCCTCGTGTCGCCGTCCACTCGTCCGCTCTTCACCGACGCCTTCCCGCCGGAGGAATTCGCGGCGCGGCGCACGCGCGTGATGGCGCAGATTGGCGACGGCGTCGCCATCCTGCAGGGGGCCGCCGAGCGAGCGGGCTATCTCAAGTTCCGGCAGAGCAATCAGTTCTTCTATCTGACCGGCGTCGAGGTGCCGCGCGCCCTCCTGATCATCGACGGCAAGGCGAAACAGACGACGCTGTTTCTGCCGGAGCGGGACGAGCGGATGGAACGATCGGAAGGGCCGAGGCTCGCGCCGGGGCCCGACGCGGAGAAGCTGACCGGCATCACGAAAGTCGTGGTGAGGGACCAATTCGGCGATGCGCTGGCTTCAATCGCGCCGCAGGGGCGGACGTTGTATCTGCCGCACCGGGCCGAGGCGTTGGGCGCGGCGACCCCCGGGAACGTCAAGGCCCACGACGAGAAGACGCGCTCCGATCCGTGGGACGGGCGCGCGTCGCGCGAAGCGGCCTTCATCGAGCATGTCAAGGGGAAGGTGGGGATGGTGAGCGGCGCTGCCGGCAAGCCGGCCGCCATCAAAGACCTGGACCCCGTCCTCGACGGCCTGCGCCTGATCAAGAGCGCGCGCGAGATCGCGATCGTCCGCGAGGCGTCGCGCATCTCGGGCCTCGCGATCATGGAAACGATGCGATCCGCCCGGCCGGGCATGTACCAGTACGAGCTGGAGGCAATCGGCGACTACTTCTTCAAGAAGCACAACGCGCAGGGTGTGGCGTACTTCGGCCTGGTGGCGGCGGGGAAGAACGCGGCGTGGCCGCACTACCACGCGGCGCAGTCGCAGGTTCGGGACGGCGACCTCGTGCTGTACGACTACGCGCCCGACTTCAAGTACTACACGTCGGACGTCACGCGCATGTTTCCCGCGAACGGCCGGTTCAGCGCGGAGCAGCGGGAGATGTACACGATCTATCTGAAGCTCTATCAGGCCCTGATGACATCGATCCGGCCCAACGTCGATCCGAAGGTGGTCCTCGCCGCCGCGCTCAAGAAGATGGACCAGATCGTGAGCACGTTCGAGTTCCGGACGCCGAAGATCAAGGCGGCGGCCGATCGCTTCGTCGCGATGTATCGAAACGCCAGCCGCAACAGCCTCGGCCACTGGATTGGTATGGAAGTGCACGACGTGACCGCGCCGTACGACGTGCTCAAGCCGGGGATGATGTTCACGATCGAGCCGGCGCTGACGATCCCCGACGAACGCGTCTACGTCCGCCTGGAGGACGCGATCCTGATCACTGCTGATGGCTACGAGAACATGTCGGGCTTCGTCCCGGTCGACCCGGACGCGATCGAGCGGCTCATGGCAGAGGAAGGGATGTTCGAGCGGAGCGACCGGCGGCCGACCGAGGCCAGGCGCCCATAACGCTCATTGTGGAATGTGGATTGCTGAGTGTGGATTTCACCAACTCAGCATTCAGCAATCAGCACTCCACATTGATCAGACATTCTGATTGGCCCTCACCGCCGCCCCCAGCAGCCCCGCCTGCGGCTCGAGGATCACCGAGACCGGGATCGTCGCCATGAGATCCGTCATCAGACCTTTTGAGCGGAACGCTTCGAGGAAGCGCCCGTCTTCGAGCGCCGGAAGAATCTTCGGCGCGATCCCGCCGCCCACGTACACGCCGGCGGTCGCGACCGAGCGAAGCGCGAGGTTTCCCGCCTCGGCGCCGTACACGGACACGAAAATCTCGAGCACCTCCATGCACTGGCAGCACCGCTTCGCCAGCGCCGACTGCGTCACGGCCGCGGGAAGCGCCATCGGATCCTGGGTGAGGCTCGCGGCGCACGGCCGTCCGGCGTGCGTGAACCGGCTCAGGTTCACGATGCCCGGGCCCGAGATCACGTGCTCGTACTCGGCGCGCCCGTAGACCCGCACCAGATCCTGGAAGAACGCCACCTCGCGCGGCGTCCGCGGCGCGAAGTCGGTGTGCCCTCCTTCTGTGGGTGACGGCACGAAACGGCCGTCGATGTTGTGGAGCAGTGCCTCGCCGAGACCGGTTCCCGCGGCGATCACGGCGGCGTTGCCGTCCGGCTCCGCCGCCCCGTCCTGCAGCACGGCGAGCTCGTCGGGCTCGAGCACCGGCACGGCGTGCGCCATCGCCTCGAGATCGTTGAGAAGGGACAGGTGGCGGACGCCGAAGCGGTCCGCGATCGCGCGGGCGTCGACGACCCAGGGAACGTTCGTCAGGCGGGCGATGTGACGGGTGACCACGCCCGCGACGCCGAGCGCCATCGCCTCGACGCGGCCGACGGCCCCCGCATCGGCGAGAAACGCCTCGATCATCTGCTCGATTGACGCGTAGTCGAGCGTCTTGAACTGCGCGGTCCGGACCGACGCGGGCCGTTCCGGCGCCCGCGCGAACAGCCCCAGCCGCGTCGTCGTACCCCCGACATCTCCCGCGAGCAGCATGGCGACATTCTGTCCGCTTTGGCGACCAGAATCCAGAATTCAGAATTCAGAATCCAGAAGGGGTGGGGCCCCAGCGCATATGAAAACTTGACAGGCGGACCGGAGTCTCGCATCTTTCAGTCACCGGACATCCCTTGCAGCTCGAGTCGCCACAGAGTCTCTCGCCGTTCGCCGGCCAGGTCGTCACCTTTACTGGAAAGTTGTCGTCGCTCGGACGCCGCGAGGCGCGGGAGGTCGTCGAGCGCCTGGGCGGCATCGCCAGCGAGGACGTCACGACGCGGACGACCATGCTCGTGATCGGCGCCGGCGGCGTCGCGCAGCCGAAAGATGACCCAGCCGAGGACGCCGACAAGAGCCGGAAGCTTCGCAAGGCGGAGCAGGTCAACGCGAAGGCGCCGGGACAGGTGGCGATCCTGAGCGAGGACGATTTCTGCCGCCGCGCGGGCGTGGCCGCGCCCGGCGATCTCCGCCAGCACTTTCACGCCCAGCGCGACATCCTGGCGATGTACCCGGCGCTCGGCGAGGCCCGGCTGGGACACCTGGAGAAGTGGGGCGTCATCCGGTCGGTCGTGCGGACCAACTCCGAGGCCTACTACCGATTTCCGGATCTGTCGGCGATCAAGCAGGTCGCCTCCGAGCTGGATCGCGGGACACCCTTCCGGGTGATCGTCCGCTCGGCGCTCGCGGCGCGCGAAGGGCAGCTCGCGCTCGACTTCCGTCACGGCGCGAGCGACGCGCAGCCGGCGCGCGTCGTGACGCTCGAGCGCCGGCCGCCGCCGCCGACGCAGATCGGGCAGCAGCGCGCGTCGGCCGCGGATCCGCACGGGGCGCTCGCCGCGAGATACTTCCTCGAAGGGGCGGCGCTCGACGAGCCCGACGCCGGCGTGGAGCGCCAGGACCAGGCCGCCGCCGCCTACCGCCGGGCGCTCATCATCGATCCGGAGCTCGTTCCGGCGATCGTGAACCTGGCGAACATCCACTACGCGCGCGACGAGCTCATCGAGGCCGAGGCGCTCTACGAGCGGGCGATCACCCTGGATGGGGAGTGCTTCGAGGCGCACTTCAACCTCGGCAACATCCATCACGACCTGTCGCGCTACCAGGAGGCGGTCGCCTGCTACCGGGAAGCGGTCTCGCTCAACCCCGGCTACGCCGACGCGCACTTCTATCTGGCTGTGACGCTCGAGAAGATGGGACAGTCGGCCGAGGCCAAGCCGCATTGGAAGGCGTACCAGCGCCTGGCGCCGAACGGCGAGTGGGTCGAGCTCGCGAAGGAATTTTCCGAATGACTACGCCAGCCTGACGGGCATCGCGGGCGCGACCGCGCCGAGCTGCCGGACGGCGCTGCCTATCGCCGGCGCGACGCAGACGATTGGCGTCTCGCCGGCGCCGGCCGACGGAAGATCCCGCCGGTTCAGCAGCTCGATCTCGATCGGCGGGATGTCGCCAAATCGCGGGACGCGGTACTGCTCGAGCGTGCCGTTCAGGATCCGGCCCCCCGCGAAGGTGATCGCTTCGAAGAGCGCGCCGCCGAGGCCCTGCACGACGGCCCCTTCGACCTGGTTGTGCAGCCCGTCCGGGTTGACGATCGCGCCGCATTCGAAGACGACGACCAGGCGCTCGACCTTGAACCCACCGGGCGCCTTTGAAACCTCCGCAGCCGTCGCGACGTAGCTGCCTTTTTCGGTGCCGCACGCGATGCCGAGCGCGCGGTCTTTCTGAGGCTTGCCGGCCTTCTTCGCGACGGCCGCCAGGACGTCGCGCATGCGCGTGTCTTTCAGGTGCGCCATGCGGAATTCGACGGCGTCTTTGCCCAGCGCGCGCGCCATCTCGTCCATCTGCATCTCGCGCGCGAAGTGGTTGGCGGTCGCGGCCAGACCGCGGTAGGAACCCTGGCGCAGCGGCGAGTTCGCCGGGTGGAACGTAATCCGCTGATTCGGGATGTCGTACGGCGTCCGGATCGCCGACGCGCCGGAGTTCCAGTTGTCGAACTCCCACGCGATCACCCGGCCGTTTGCGTCGACGGCGCTCTTCACTTCGATGAGGCCGCCCGGACGGAGGTAACCCCAGGAGAACTCCTCGGCACGAGTCCAGACGAGCTTGACCGGCTTTCCGGCTGCCTTCGCCAGGCGCGCTGCCTCGATGGCGTGCTCGCCGGAGTGCTTGCCGCCGTACGCGGAGCCGGTGTCCGGGACAATCACGCGCACGCTTTCCTCAGCCACGCGGAACGCGGTGGCGAGCTCGGACCGCACGCCGAACGGTCGCTGTGTGGCGGTCCAGACGGTCAGGCGGCCGTCCTTGCCCCATTCGGCTACCGCCGCGCGCGGCTCGAGCGGCACGTGCGCGATGTACGGGATACGATACGCGGTCTCGAACACGCGCGCCGCCTGCGCGCGCGCCTGCGCGACATCTCCGGCGACGACCGGAGCGGCGCCTCTGCCGCCGGCGGGCGCTTCAGTTTTCTTATAGTGCTCGTAGACCGTCTCGGAGGTCGGCAGTCCCTCCGGGATGCGCCATTCAGCGCGGATCGCGTCGGCCGCGCGGCGCGCCATCCGCTCGTTCGGCGCGACGACGCCGATGAAGTCGCCGTCCCGAACGACCGTCACGCCCGTCATCGCGCGCGCCCGGCCGTCGTCGACCGTCCCGAGCGTCGCGCCGTTGCCGTCCGGCCGCACGATCCGGCCATGAAGCATGCCGGGCCGGACCATGTCCGGCGTGTACTGATGACGCCCGGTCACGAAGTCCCGGCCGTTGACCTTCTTCGCCGGCTGCCCGCGCACGGCCCAGCGCTCGGCCGGAGAGGTGGTCGGATTCTCGGCGACCGCTCCCGCGAGCTTCTGACCCTTCGTCAGCTCGCCGAACGCGGCCGACCGGCCGTCCGGGTGGAGGACGCGCCCATCGCGGACCGTGAGCGTGACCGTTGCCCGATCGATCTGCCAGGCGGATGCGGCCCGATCGATCAGCATCTCGCGCGCCGTCGCCGCCGCCCGCGCGAGTTGCCTCGCCATGCGCGGCGTCGTCTGCGACCCGAACGTGCCGGCGTCGTACGGCGTCAGGTCCGTGTCGGCCATGACGAGCGCGATCGACGGCATGGGCGCGCCAAGCTCGTCGGCGACGGTCTGTGCGAGCGAGGTCCGGATGTTCTGACCGATCTCGGTCTTGCCGGTGTAAACGGTGATGCGTCCCTGCTCGTCGATGTGGAGCCAGGCCGCGAGGTCGGGAGAGGGACCGCGTCCCTGTGTCCCGCCACGCCCGGATTCCTGCGCGGCCGCGTCCGCGAGCGCCACCGTGACGAGGACGCCGCCGCCGAGCAGCCGGAAGAACTCCCGGCGTTCGACCTCGAACAGGTACTTGCCCGGCTCCTCGAGCTCGTAGCGCTCGGGTTCCGCTCGGTTTTCTTCGTGGCGTCCGCCTTCAGGCGGACCGACGGTAGCCGGACCGCGAGCGCTCATCTTCGCGCCCCCTGTTGATCCGTCGCCCGCATCCGTTCCGCCGCCAGCCGCACGGCTTTGACGATGCGCGGGTACGTGCCGCACCGGCAGATGTTGCGTTCCAACATGCGGGCGATGTCCTGGTCGGACGGATTCGGATGCGTTCGGAGGAGGCCGACGACGGCCATCACCATCCCAGGTGTGCAATAGCCGCACTGAAACGCTTCGACTTCGAGGAAGGCTTCCTGAACCGCGTGGAGACGGTCGCCGCTCGCGAGCGCTTCGATCGTCGTGACGGACTTGCCGCCGATCGCTCCGATTCGCGTGACGCACGAGCGCGTCGCCTGACCATCGATGAGGACGGTGCACGCGCCGCACTGGCCTTCGCCGCAGCCGTATTTGCTGCCCGGCAGGTCGAGCTCGTAGCGAAGCACCGACAACAGACTGTCGGCCGGCTCTCCCTCGACCTCGTGAGTCCGATCGTTGATGCGGAGCCGGTACGTCGGCATGAGCTCCGGCCGATCCTAACATCGATAATTGTGTTCGGGAACGCCGACAGCCCGTCCTTACGTATCCGTATACATGCGCCGATGGGCTTCGCCGTCGCGGCTGCGCGATCCTTGCCGCTTTGGCGAGGCAGGCTGGCCCTCATTGCGATCGCCCTCGCATCCGCCGGATGCGCCCCCTCGTCGTGGGCCGCCAGCGCGTTGATCCACCCGTCGCGCCGCACCCTCGATCGGGCCCCGTCCGGCCCGGTCGAGACCTTCACCGTGGAGAACGAGGGCGTTTCACTGAAGGGCTGGCGATTCCCGGCACGCGGCGAGCCCCGCGGAACGCTCGTGATCCTGCACGGCGTGGCCGACAATCGTGCGTCCGCCATCGGCATGGCGGAACGCTTCACGGCGCGGGGGTTCGCGGTGATCGCGTACGACAGCCGCGCCCACGGCGAATCCACGGGCGACGCCTGCACGTACGGCTACTACGAGAAAAAGGACCTGGGCCGCATCCTCGACACGATCGGCGCGACGCCGATCGCCCTGCTCGGCCACTCGCTGGGAGCGGCGGTGGCGCTGCAGGCCGCGGCAGTCGACGACCGGATCTCGTCAGTCGTCGCCGTCGAGACGTTCTCGGACCTCAGGACGATCGCGCGCGAGCGCGCGCCGTTCGTTCTCACGGAAGGCATGATCGCGAAGGCGTTCGCGGAAGCCGAATCGCGAGCGGCGTTCACGGTGGACGAGGTGAGTCCGGTCGCCGCCGCGGCGCGCATCCGTGTGCCGGTGCTCCTCGTCCACGGCGCGGACGATCGTGAGACGAAGCCGGATCACTCCCGCCGCGTGTACGACGCGCTCGCCGGTCCAAAACGGTTGATCATCGTGCCGAACGCCGGTCACAACACTTCGCTGACGACAGAGGTCTGGACCGAGATCGAGCGGTGGCTCGATCTGCGGGTCACGGAGGCAAGGGAGGACACGGGGAAGGATCACCACGGAGACACGGAGTAAACGGAGAACCTTAGAGCTGTAACAAAACCCTATTGATGCCGTCAACGATCGACTTGAGCACCTGCTCGGGCGCCCGTAGACATAACGATCTCCCGTCTTCTCAGGATCTGCCGGAACCGGTGGCGTGCGCGAGCGCCGAGGGCGTCTTGCAGCCGACAATCGCCGGGGCTTCGTGGACGAGCTCGTCGTTCGTGAGGGCCGCCACCATGAACAGGGCAAAGTCCACGCGGCGGGTGAGGTTGCTCTTGAGAATGGGGTCGCCCACGTGCCTGCTCCAGACCGGCAAGCCCTGGCTCTCGCCCTCTTCGAGGCCGCTCCCCCGTACGACCGTCCAGCGGGTGTCACTGGCAAACACCCGCCGGCATGCTTCCACCTGGTCGTCGAGTTCCACCATGCGAGTGAGTCGACCGAGCCAGCCAACGGCCTTCACCAACCCTCTGAACGTCCGCGAGTACACGTCCAGGCCGTCGCGCGTGATGTGCCACCCGCACGAGAACACGAGGCGCGCTCCCGGGCGCGCGTAGTCGAGCACCGCCTGGGCCGTTCCCGATGAGTACTGATGGACGCCCCACGGGATCAGCACGATGAGCACCCCGTCGCACCCTGCGACCGCCCTCTTGATAACCGCGCGGTCGTTCGTCTGTCCGGCAATGACGGTGATGCGCCCTTTGAACGCGTCGAGTTTTCCTACGCTGCGCTCCCGGCACACGCCGACCACCTCATAGCCTCGATCCAGCGCGTGCTGGACCATGTATCGCCCGAGCTTCCCCGACGCCCCGACGATGCATACCTTCACCTTGCGGACCACGTGGTGCCGTCGATCGAGGAGGCCTCCGTGATCTACTCCACGCGCAGCGCGACCGACGGATCGACCCGCATGGCCCGGCGCGCCGGCAGGTAGCTGGCAAGGGCGGCCGATCCGATCAGGACCAGAACCACGACGGCGAGCGTCGGCGAGTCGGTGGGCGTGACGCCGAAGAGCAGCGTCGTCAGCACACGCGTCAGCGCCACCGCTCCGGCGAGACCCAGGACCACGCCGACCGCGGCCAGAAGCACGCCTTGTCCCACGATCAAGCGCAGCACGCTCGCCGGCCGCGCGCCGAGCGCCATCCGAATCCCGATCTCACGCGTCCGCTGCAGCACGCCGTAACTCAGGACGCCGTGCACGCCGACGGCCGCGAGCGTGAGGGCGAGCGCGGCGAAGATGCCGAGGATGAGCATCGTGAAGCGCCGCTCCGACACGGAGCGCGCGACCGTGTCGTTGAGCGGCTCGACGGCGAACACGGCGAGCGCCGGATCGATCTCCCGAATCGCGGCGCGTGCGGCCGTGGCAAGCCCCAATGGGTTGGTCGCTTTCACCAGGAGCACTCCCGAGTGAGACGGGGCCTGCGACGCCGGCGCGTAGACGGCGATCGGCGCCGCCTCGGCCAGGCCGTGAAAGCGCTCGTTGCCGACGACACCCACGATCGTGCGGGGCGTGCCCCAGAAGCGAATCTGAGCGCCGATCGGATCCCGGTCCTGGAAGAATTTCTGCTGCGCCGCCTCGTTGATGAGCGCGACCGGCGATCCCCGGGTCGTGTCGCTGTCGCTGAGAAGGCGCCCGCGCTGCAGCTTCAGCCCGACCGTGCGGAAGTAGCCCGGCGTCACGCTGCGAACGGAGATCTCGGGATAGTTCTCCGCTTCCGCTTCGCGACCGACGATCAGGAACGAGTTGGTGAATCCGGGATCGAGCGGATGGCTGCCGGCGATGGCCACGCTGTCCACGCCGGGCAACGCCGCTGCGCGCCCGAGCAGCGCGCCGTTGAAGGCGTGCACTTCTTTGAAGTCCGGCCACTGCTTGAAGTCTCGTGGATACCGCGGGGTCGGAAGCTGGTATTCCGCCTTGAGGACCCCTTCGGCCGTGAAACCGGCGTCCACCTGCTGCAGGCGCCAGAAGCTCTTGATGAGCAGGCCCGCGCCGGCGAGCAGCACGACGGCCAGGGCGAGCTCGGCGACGACGAGCACCGCGCGCACGCGACTGCGGCCACGCCCCGCTGTTCCATGGCGGCCGCCCTCACCGCGGAACGCCGCGAGCGGATCGACGCGGAGGGCCTGAAGGACCGGGACGAGGCCGAAGATCAGACCAACGGCGACGGAAATACCGACCGTGAAGGCAAGCACGCGGACATCCAGCGCGACGTCGTTCAGCCGCGGCACGTCCGGCGGCGCGAGCGCCACGAGCGTTCGCAGACCAACGAAGGCGAGGCCTACACCCGCAGCGCCAGCGGCGAGCGACAAGATGACGGTTTCGGTGAGGAATTGCCGGGCGAGGCGTAGCGCTCCCGCGCCAAGCGCCATGCGAACCGCGATCTCTCGCGCGCGCGCCGCCCCGCGCGCCAGCAGCAGGTTCGCGACGTTGACCGATGCGACGAGCAGCACGAGTCCGACCGCGCCCAGCAGGACGAGCAGCGCGGGCCGGACCGGTCCGAACACGACGTCCCGCAGAGGCTCCACGAACGCGCCGCGGCCGTCGTTCGCCTGCTTGTACGCCCGCTCGAGATCGGCAGTGATCGCCGTCATCTCCTCCTGGCCGCTGCGGTGCGTCGCCGAAGGCGCGAGCTTCGCGAGGACGAACAGAGGATGCGTGTCACGGGGCGAGCGCTCCGGGTTGGGCTGCAGCGGCGCCCAGACGTCCACGCGGACCCGCGTGCCCCGGGCCGCGAACGCGCCGCCATAGGCGGCCTGCGTCAGGATCTGGATCACGCCGAAATCGGCCGCGTCCGAGACGACGCCGATGATCGAGTACGGCCGCTCGTTCATCCGCAGCGTCGAATCGAGGACGGCGCGGTCACGGCCGAACGAGCGCTCCCAGAGCGACTCGCTGATCAACGCCACCTGGGGACCGTTGGCTCGATCCTCCTCCGCCGTGAAGTGACGGCCGACGATGGGATGGATGCCGAGCATCGGCAGGAGGTCGTGGCTCACGGCGAGTCCCGCGAGCCGAATCGGCTCACCCGATGCCGGCGCAAGGTTTACCTCGCCGGCCATCAGCCCTCCAAATGTTTCGAAGGTCCTGCTGCGTGCCTTGAAATCCAGGAAATCGGGGATGGACGCCGGCTCGCGCGTGGTGCCCGTATGGCGATCGGTCTCCCACACCATTGCGAGCCGGTCGAGATCGGCGACCGGCGCCGGCCGCAGGAGCACGCCGTCAACGACGCTGAAAATGGCGGTGTTCGCGCCGATTCCGAGCGCGAGGGTCAGGATCGCGACAACGGTGAATCCGCGGTCCGCGACGAGCTGCCGGACGGCGAACCGAAAGTCCTGGAGAGTCGAGCGCATGTGGCGCCTCCGCCTGTTCAGACGGGAACCCCTGGAGGAAGGTTTCGTGGTTTCGTAGTGTCCGGCTTTAGCCGGACCTCAATCCGGCCGGACCCGGGATCAGTATTCTGGCCGTTTGCGGGGGGCGCGGCGGACCTTGAAGAAGGCGCAGTCCGGGCACCAGGAGTCGGCGTTGAATCCTTCTTTTCCGGCCATCGGCAGCACGTCCCGGTGGGTGCAGAACTGCCCATCCTCGGGCTGGGCGCGCCAGCGGCAGCTCTTGAACCGCTCGACGGCCGCCGACTGGGGCGGAGCGGCGGGCGCCTCGGGTTCCGATGTAGCGGTCGTTGACGGCGCTGTCGGCGCCGGCGAAGGGCCCGGCGACGGCGGAATGATGAACGTCTTCGGATCCTCGGGCATCATGACTGGAGGGCGGACCTCTCAGGTCCGCGATGAATCTGCAGGTTGAACGTCTGCTCGAGCGCCGCCAGCGCGCGCCGCTCCTCGGGGGCGACGAGCGTCAAGGCCGTCCCCGTCATTTCCGCCCGGCCGGTACGACCCACGCGGTGCACGTAGGCGTCCAGGTCGGTCGGTACCTCGAAATTGACGACGTGCGAGATGCCGTCGACGTCGATCCCGCGCGCCGCGACATCGGTTGCCACGAGCACGCGAAACCGTCCCGCGCGGAATCCTTCGATCGCCGCGGTGCGCTGCGGCTGCGTCCGATCGGCGTGCAGCGACGCGGCGTGGAGCCCCGCCGACTGCAGGCGGCGCGAAAGCCGCTCCGCGCCAATCTTCGTCCGCGCGAAGACGAGCACGGGACCGCCGGTCCGCTTCAGGAACTTGATCAGCCACTCCACCTTTTCGCCCGATGAAGAGACCTGCTGCACCGTGTGCGTGATCGTCACGGCCGGAGCGCCGGCCGCGCCGACCTGGAGGTACTTCGCCTCCCGGGTGATCTCGTGCGCCTGCACCATCATCTCCGCCGGCATCGTCGCCGAGAAGAGCATCGTGTGGCGCCGGTCCGTCGGCGGCAGCGCCGCGACGATGCGGCGGACGTCGGGCCAGAAGCCCATGTCCATCATCCGGTCCGCCTCGTCGAGGACGAGGATCTCGATAGCGTCGAAGCTGACGCCGTTCACGCCAGCGGTTCGCATGTGATCGATCAACCGGCCCGGCGTGGCGACGACGATGTCGACCCCTGCCTCGAGCGCGCGCGACTGCGGGTTCATCGGGACGCCGCCGTATATTGCGACGCTCGTCAGCGGCGTGTGATAGATGAGCCCCTGGACGTCATCCTCGATCTGCACGCACAGCTCGCGCGTCGGCGCGAGCACGAGCATACGGGTCCTAGGTTTCGTAGCGTCCGCCTTTAGGCGGACTTCAGCATCGGGATGAAGAAGATGCTGCAGCGCCGGCAGCAGGAACGCGAGCGTCTTGCCGGTCCCGGTCGCGGCGCATCCAATCACGTCCTGCCGCGCGAGCGCGATCGGGATCACCGCGCTCTGAATGGGCGTGGTCAGCTCGAACTGGCGATCGTGGACGCCAGAGAGGAGCTCAGGTGCGAGTGGCAGCGTCGCGAACCCTATCGGGCTGGTGTCGCACTCGTGCGGCGCGACGCCCGGGTGCGCCGACGTCCTCGGGCGGCGCGGCGGCGCGTGCCCGTGCCCGTGGTGCGGCCCGCGGGAGGACCCGCTTCGCCGCCGGCGGCCGCCGCGGCCGTGCGACTGTTTCGATGGTGTGTGGTTGTGCTGCAAGCTTGGGTCAGCGGGCGCGGAAGGTGATGATGCCTCGAACCGGGTCGTACGGCGAGACGCCGACGGTCACCCGATCGCCCGGCACCACCTTGATGCGGAACCGGCGCATTCGGCCGCTCAACTGCGCGAGCACTTCGTGGCCGGAGTCGCATTGGACGCGGTAGAGGCCGCCGCTGTGGACCGCCACGACCGTGCCCTGGACATCAATTAGATCATCCTTACTCAAGTCCCTGACTGTCTCCTGGAATCCAAACATTGTGCCACATTCCGGCTAAGCCTGCAAAGCTTTGAATCACAGACGTTTGACTGCTTCCTCCACCTGCCGCGCCAGCGCGGCGAAGTCATCACCCTCGAGGTGGAGCGGCCGGCCGAAGGCCACACGCGCCGGCCCGGGAGTCGCCATCTTCGCCTTTTGATGCAGGACTTTGTCGAGCCCTTCGAGGCGGATGGGCACGACGGGCACGCCCAGCCGCGACGCGATCATCCCGACGCCGGCCCGGAACGTCCCGATCTCGCCGGCCTGGGTCCGAATCCCTTCCGGGAAGATTAGAACGGAGTAGCCCTCGCCGAAGAGCTCGCCGATGTAGCGCAGCGTCTGCCGGGCCCCGACCTCGCGCTGCGGCAGCGGGAACGCGTTGAAGAACAGGGCCGCCAGATAGTAGTTGAGGCTGTTGGTGAACCAGGCGCGGCGCCCGAACTGCTCCGGGAAGAAGTGCGCCTTGAAGAACTCCTTGGCCATCGCGGGGGCCACACGGTACCGAAACCGCGGAGGGAGCGCCGCGAGGATCGCCGGCGCGTCCATGTGGCT
This sequence comes from uncultured Acidobacteriota bacterium, assembly GCA_963847125.1. GTDB lineage: Bacteria > Acidobacteriota > Vicinamibacteria > Vicinamibacterales > 2-12-FULL-66-21 > DATAEE01. The sequence continues at coordinate 1,593,606 of CAWJYM010000009.1, read as the reverse complement.
CTGGTGATTCGCCGCGAACAGCACCGGCCCCGTCAGCCTTTCGAGATGCTCCCGTCCATCCACCTGGATCCGGGCGAAGATGCGCGCAATCGGCAGAATCCAGGTGGGCAGACTGAGCCGGCGAAGCGTGCGCGCAGGGAGCGATCGGTTCCAGGATGGAAACTCGATCGGTTCGGAGGGCTGAGGCCGGAGGCCAGAGGCGGGCTGCGGGGCGACCGTCTTCCGATCTCCGACCTCTGGCCTCTGATCCCTGGCCTCTGACCCGACCAGCGCCGACAATTCGCCCACGGTTCTCGCGCCCGCGAACGCCGCCTCGTCCATCGTCGTCGCGAAGGTTTCCTCGAGCGCCATCATCAGCTCGACCCGCTCGAGCGAGCTCAAGCCGAGCGCTTCGATCGCCGTGTCGGGCAGGATGTCGCGCCCGCTTACGAACCGGCGCATGACGTCCTCGACGGTTTTTGCGCGCGCAGGGGCCGCGGCCGCGCTCGATCCCTGAGCGACCCAGCGTTGCAGGTCGCGCCGCTTCAGCTTGCGTGTCCCTTCCGTGCGCGGCAGCTCCGGCCCCGGCCACGCCGAGACGCCACGGACGCGCTGATAGTCCTCGAGCCCGGCGTTCGCGGCGGCGACGATCGCCTCCACGTTCGCGCCCGGCTCGACCACGAGCACCGCGTGCACGCGTTCCTCGACCGCGGCGCCTGTCGCGGATGCGCCGACGACCGCCGCCTCCTTCACGCCGGGCTGCGCCTCGAGCGCGCGCTCCACGTCTTCCGGAAACACGTTCAACCCTTCCGGTGTGACGATCATTTCCTTCTTGCGTCCGCGGATGGTCAGTCGTCCTTCGGCGTCCATCGTGCCGACGTCGCCCGTGTGGAGCCAGCCGTCCTCGAACGCCCTCGCGGTTTCGTCCGGCGCGCGGTAGTAGCCGGTGCTGACGTTGTCCCCGCGCACGAGGATCTCGCCGTCCGGCGCGATTCTCACCTCGACGCCCGCAATCGGCGCCCCCACGGTGCCGCGCGACGTCCGGAACGGGTGGTTGAGCGTGACGATCGGCGCGGTCTCCGTCAGCCCGTAGCCCTGGACGACGACGTAGCCGAGCCTGGACCAGAACGCCTCCAGCTCGGGATCGAGCGGCGCCGCGCCGACGACGATGCTCCAGAACTTCCAGCCGAACAGCCGGTGCACGCGCCGATAGCGCCACCAGCGTTTGAGCCAGTGTTCCCTCTTCTCAATGTGCCACGCGGCCTCGGGCACGACCCTGAGCACGTGATCGCGGAGCACATCGAGCACCTTCGGCACGCAGACGAGCACGGACACGCGGCGCGATTTGATCTGCTTGACGATCTCGTGGGGGTTGTAGCCGTGAATGAACACGACGACCCCCGGCAGCATGGGTGGAACGAACGTCGCCATCGCCTGACCGAACATGTGGCTGAGCGGCAGGAGGTTGAGAAAGCGGATCGGAAAGAACGGGCGCCCGTACTTCCGGTACTTCATCACCTCGCGCTCGATCGGGACGATGTTCGCGAGAATGTTGCGATGGTTGATGACGACGCCCTTCGGATCGGCGGTGGCGCCCGACGTGAAGATGATCTCTGCGGTATCGGTCGGCGACGCTGTAGGCCCGACCTTCAGGTCGGGCGTGCCGGAATCAGCCGAAAGCTCGGAGATTGACCAGATGTGTGGCAAGCCGTCGAGCGCCGCGCGATCGACTTCCTGGCCAACGAGCACGACGCGAGCCGAGACTTTTTCGGCGATCCGCTTGAGATAGTCGGCCGACGCCCTGTAGTCGATCGGAACCAGCACGGCGCCTTCGAGCACCGCGCCCCAGAGCGCGACGACCCACTCGGCGCGGTTCTCGCTCCAGACGACGACCGTCTCACCCTTGCCGACGCCGTGGCTCCGGAGCCGCCGCGCGAACGCGCGGGCCAGCGCCGCGATCTCCGCGTACGAATACGTCCGGACGCGGTACCCGTCGTCGTGCGCGATGAACGGCCCGTCGAGCCCGGCGAAGCTGTCGAAGTAGTCGACGAGCGTGTCGCGGCGCATATCGTTCGCACGGCTGAAGCCGTGCGCCACCAAATGCAACTATCATACGGGCGGATGGCGCTTCCGCCTGCCTTCGCCGCCGGCGCGCTCTACGACAACCTGCTGCAGGCCGCGCTGCGGCAGTTCTTCGCGCGCGCCACGTTCGAGAGCGAGCCCACGCCGTCGATTTCTTCCGATGGCCGGCTGTCGATTGAGCCGACGAACGACCCGGCCGAGCTGACGGTGCGGTGGTTCGGCAGCCGTCACATCCTGCGCGTCCCGCCGTGGAGGCCCTTCACCGAGCACGAAGTCCGCCTCGCGCGATCGATCGGCGCCGTTCTCGCCACGCGGTACCGCGCCATCTTCGACCCGAGCGTGATGGCGCTGCGCGGCGATCTGTTCCGTGGCGCGATCGAAGATCGGTACATCGGCACCTTCCTCGACGGCGGGCAGTACGCGCTGCAGGGAGAAGAGGGGCGCGCGGATCGGCTCTCGGACGCGATCGAAGTCCTGCGCGTGGCCGCCCTCTCCAGCTACGAAAACCGCGCGATTTCGTCAGGGGTCCTTCATCTCGAGGGGCGCCGGGACCCGGTCAACCCGGATCGGGACGTGCCGGCGGGCGCCTATGCCTACAACCAGTCGCTGACCGCCATCAAGAGCTTCTACCGGCTCTGCGACGGGCTCAACACGCTGTTTCTCGTGAACCGCGACGGTGTCGTCCTCGACATCGTGGAAGTGCAGCGATGGGCGAGCGAGCGCGGTCGTCGGGCTCTCGAGGTACCCTGCGCCGCGCCGTATCGCGCGCACGCCGGCGCGACGCTGGACGGCGGCGAGGCCTGTATCGTCCTCAGCCCCTCGCACGAGATCAAGGTGTTCGCGGAAGGGGCGCAGGTCTTCACCTTCCGGAACGCGCAGTGGCACCTGCTCGACCTCGAGGCGAAATACACGCTGTGGCAGAACGCGGTCGGGAAGCCGGCGCTCGCCAGACGATTGTTTCAGACCGCGCTCGACCTGTCTGACGCGCGCGAGGGAGCGCTCTTCGTCATCCTGCGGGACCCCGCAACCGCCATCACGCAGCTGGTCGCGCCGTCCGATCGCCTCGACACCATGGCCGAATCCGTGGATGCCCGGACGTCGCCATCCCGGCGCGACCTTTTGTACTTGCTGGCCGGCCGGAAGGCCACCACGCTCGATCGCACGGTCCTTGAAGCGCTGGCGACGATGGACGGCGCGACCGTCATGGACCCTTCGGGCGCCCTCCTTGCGGTGGGCGCGATCCTGATGCATTCGACGGTGCCCGACGCCAGCCTCGTCATCGAAGGGGCGCGGACCACGGCGGCGGTCGCCGCGGCCCGCTTCGGCCCCGTGCTGAAGGTGAGCGAGGACGGGATGATCACCTTCTACGACGGCGATCGGGTCTGGGATATTTGATCAACGCGGCCTCCTCGGAATGAAGAACACGCCGTGCGCTCGCGTTCCCCCCGGCGGGTTTGGGTACGGATAGTCCTCGACGACAGCACCCGTTCGGTTGTTGACCACCGCGAAGCCGGCCGGACTCTCCACGGCCACGAAGGAATACTTCCCGTTTGCTGAGAGCCAGTGGTGTCCGGTCGTCGTATGGCCGGGTATCTCGACGATCCGGACGTCGAACGTGTGGGTGTCGACCAGCGCAATCTGCGCCGGCGTGCGGCGAAGCGTGACGACGAGCGTCCGGCGGTCCTTCGTGAGCTGCAGCGTATCGGGCTGCGTTCCGAGCGGATTCCCGGTGGGATCGGGCGGGAGCATCGGAAGGAGCGCCTCGCGCCCGGTCAGGATCGGACAGGCGCCGGTCAAATCCAGCTCCTTAATCCGGCTTTCCCGCCGCACCGAGACGTAGCCGATTTTCCCATCCGGGGTCGCGAGAATCTCACTCGGGTCGGCGCCCACCGGCGTGCTGCAGAGCCATCTGCCCGTTGTCGCGTCCAGGTGCGCGACGTCACCGATATCGGCACGGTTCACCCGGCTGTTGGCTGCGTACAGATCCTTGCCGTCGTCGGTGATCCAGACCGCATGCGTGCGCGCCTCGGGCAGCGGGTTGGCGACAAAACCGGCCACTCTCGCGTCGGCGCACGTGGCCACCACGCCGATCTGATTGCTCCCGAACTCGCCGACGTAGATGTACTTCCCGTCAGGGCTCGCCATGAGATGGTGAGGCAGTGGACCCATGGGGATCGCCTTGATGAAATCTCCGGTATCGCGATCGAGGACTGTCATCCGGTTGGCGCCTTCGTCGGAGGTATAGACCTTCCCTGTGCGGCGCGGCACGGTTATGCCGATCGGTGAGGCGCCGACCATTGTCGTCCAGAGGTCTTCACCCGATTCGGCGTCGAAGGCCGTGACGCTGCCAAGCGCACGCTCCGTGACAAACACGGTGCCGCGAAGGTCCGATCGGTTACCAGAGTGGGCCCATCCCCCGAGCGCCAAGGCGGCGGTTGCCATCAAGCCGGCGATGCCGACCCTGAGTGTCTTGTGTCGCATGGAAGTCTCCCCCTACAAGCAGATCGCGTAGAACGAGGGAGAATTGGCTAGGGCATTAGTTTGGGCGTATGACCCCGCACGGCCGGCGATCGGAACGCACAGGCTCAAGTCACACTTGACGGACGGCGCTGCGGCGTCATTGAATAGCACCTCCCCCATGCGGATCTTCCTCACCGGAGCCACCGGGTACATCGGATCTGCCGTTCTCGATTCGCTCATGCGCGCCGGCCATCACGTCACGGCGCTGGTCCGAGGCGCGGAAGCGACCGCGCGTTTGCGCGCACGGGGCGTGACGCCGGTCGTCGGCGATCTCGCGGAGCCGTCGACGTACCGCGGCGCGGCCTCACTCTGCGAGGGCGCGATCCACGCGGCGTCGGAATCGTCCATGCGCGGGCCCGATCTGGATCGCCTCGCGATCGAGACGCTCCTCGCGCACGCGAAAGGGTTCTTCATTTACACGTCCGGTGTCTGGGTGCTCGGCAACTCGAAAGAGGCGACCGAGGAAAGCGCCGTCAACCCTGCCGAGCACGTCTGCTGGCGGCCGCCGCACGAGCAGATCGTGCTCGACGGCGCGAGGAACGGGCTGCGCACGCTGGTCGTGCGGCCCGGCATCGTGTACGGCGGCTCGCGCGGGATCGTGGCGGACCTGCTGAAGGACGCCGCAAACGGTCTGGTGCGCGTGATCGGTACAGGGGACAATCACTGGGCGCTCGTCTACGACCGCGACCTCGGCGAGCTGTACGCGCGCCTGGCGAGCGATCCGGGTGCCTCCGGCATCTTCCACGCGACGGACCACGGAGACGAGACCGTCGGCGAGATCGTCGAGGCCGTCATCGCCGCGACGACCACCCGGCCGGCCGTGCGGCACGTTCCGATCGAGGAAGCGCGAAAGAAGCTGAAAAGCTACGCCGATGCGCTGAACCTCGACCAGATCGTGCGCAGCCACCGCGCGCGCTCGCTCGGCTGGGCGCCGTCGCTGCACTCGGTGTCGGGGAACGTTCGCCGTCTGATCGAGGAATTCCGCCGCGGAAAAGAAGCTGCTTAAGCAGCCCTGAAGGGCTGCGCTACGGGCTGCGCTACCGAACAGATATTCCCGCGCTGATCACGAACATCCGGGTGCGGAAGCGCGCGGCGATGTCTGGCTCCGCGTCGGCCGCCGCGATGTTGAAGATGCGAACGTCGAACGAGAATGCCAGGTGCTCGCGCAGGAACCACCTGGCGCCGCCGCCGTAGTCGACCGTCGGCGCGGCCGGTCCTCCCCCCGCCCCTTCCCGCGCGATCGTCAGCTTGCTGCTGCTGATGCCGGCGCTCAGGTAACTCCAGCCTCCCTTTCGCCCGAAGTTGAGCGACAGCTGCGGCGCGAAGGACACCAACGTCGTCGTGAAGCGCTCGCCGCTGAACTCGCCCTCCTGCGACCCGCGCGCCAGCGCCATGGCCCCTCCCAGGCCGAACGTCACGGGCCCCAGCCGGAACGGGTAGAAGGTCGCCGCGATGCGCCCGCCGAGCCCGCGTGCGGGGAGGTTGCCCTCGAGCGTCCCGAGGCTCGTGGCGATCGAGGCGTCCTGCGGAAAGTTCGCGAGCGATCCCTGCAGGTCCACCGAGAAACCGCCGATGGGCTCGTCGACGACGCCGGTGGGCGGCGGAGCTTGCGCGAAGGCGACGGCCGGGAGCGCGAGGGCGAAGATGACGCTGGCAAGTTTCATCGTACGAGAGCGCTACGTCGGGAGACGAGGCTGAAGCCTCGTGCCACAACAAGTATAGTGTGGAGCGCGGGACCTCTTAGGTCCCGTGGAGCGCGGATCTCTTAGGTCCCGCGGTGGAGGGTGGACCGCTCACGTCCGCCATGGCATGAACGATCTCGTCACGGTCGAAGAGATTCGCGACGCGGCGGAGCGGATTCGCGGGGTCGCGCACGTCACGCCGCTCGTGGACGTGTCGCACCTCGCCGGCGCGCCGCTCCTGCTCAAGTGCGAAAACCTGCAGCCCGCCGGAGCGTTCAAGATCCGCGGCGCCTACAACATGGTCGCGCAGCTCGGGCCGGACGAGCGGCGCCGCGGCGTGATCACGTACTCGTCGGGCAACCATGGGCAGGCCATGGCGCTCGCGGCGCGTACGCTCGGGGCGCCGGCGGTCGTCGTCATGCCGACCACCGCCCCGGCCGTAAAGGCCGACGGGGCGCGCGCGTTCGGCGCCGAAGTGATCTTCGAAGGCACCACCTCGGCCGAGCGCAAGGCGAGGGCCGAGCGCGAAGCGGCGTCGCGCGGCCTCACGATGGTCCCGCCATTCGATCATCGCTGGATCATCGCGGGACAGGGCACCGCCGGCCTGGAGATCCTGGATCAAGCGCCGAAGCCGGTCGCCACCGTCGTCGTGCAGATGGGAGGCGGCGGGCTGGTCTCGGGCGTTGCCGCCGGGGTGAAGCGGCTGTCGCCCGCGACCCGGGTGATCGGGGTGGAGCCGGCGGGCGCCGCCAAGATGACGGCGTCGCGCGCCGCCGGGCGTCCGGTGACCCTCGACCGCACCGCGAGCATCGCCGACGGGCTCATGCCGGTCCGGCCGGGCGATCTCACCTTCGCGCACGTTCAGGCCTTCGTGGACGATCTGGTGACGGTCGACGACAGCGAGATCGTCGCGGCGACCCTCTGGCTGTTCGATCGCGCCAAGGTCGTCGTCGAGCCGAGCGGGGCGGCCGCGCTCGCGGCGGTCCTGAGCGGGAAGATCGCCGTGGAGGGAACGACGGTCGTGATTTTGAGCGGGGGGAATATCGCGCTCGACAAGATCGTCGAGTTGGCGAACGAACGGCGGAACGAACCGCGGGCCTAGGAGCGCGGGGCCTCTTAGGCCCCGCGAACGACCGGCGGACCTAAGAGGTCAGCCCTCCGGGGCCTATGGCGACCGGATCAACCTTTTGGCGATTTCAATCCCCTCCTCGGTCGTGCGGACCTCGCCATCCATTTGCCGTTCGTACACCAGCTTCAGGATCTCGCCGACCTGAGGACCAGGCTGCATCCCGAGCGCCAGCAGGTGACGGCCGAGGAGCACCGGCGCCGGCGGCGCATGCTCGACGCCGAGGCCGCGCGCCCGTTCGAGAAACCAATCCATCGCCGAGCAATCGAAGGGGCCGGTTCGCCCGAGGCAATCCGACTTGGCGATGCGCGCGAGCAGCTCGAGGTCCACTTTGGCGGCGAGCCTGCGAAACGCTCCGTCGCCCACCTGGTCGCGCGTCTTCCAGAATTCCAGGGGTTTGAGGTGGTGCGCGACCATGCCGAGCACGTCGCGCCGGACGTCATAGCCGTCGAACGAATGCACGTTCAGCCGGTCGAGGAGCGCGGCCGCCGGCGCGACGCCCTGCGCCTCGTGGTCGATCGATCGAATCCGGCCGTCGACCAGCGCCGTCGTCGCCGGTTTGCCCAGGTCGTGGCACACGGCGCCGAGCATGATCGCGATCTGCTGCGGGCGGGGGAGATCGTCGATGCGCGTGCGCGCCTGGTCGATCACCATCAGCGTGTGCACCCAGACATCACCTTCGGGGTGCCATTCGGGCTCCTGCGGGCAGCCGACGAGCGCCTTCATTTCGGGAAACAGCGCGTCGATGACACCAAGCTCGAGCGCAAGCTCGAAACCGATCGATGGCCGCCCGGAAAGGAGGAGGAGCTTCTCGACTTCGCCCCAGATTCTCTCTGCCGGAAGATCGTCGAGCGGTGTCGATCGGCAGAGCGCCCGGGTGTGCTCCTCCATCGGCAGATCGAACCGCGCGGCGAACTGGACGCCCCGAAGCACGCGGAGGCTGTCCTCGCCGAACGTCGCGAGGTCGACGGCCTTCAGAAGCCTGCGCTCCAGCAGATCCGCCCTTCCGCCAAAGGGATCGAGATACTCGTCGTTCAGCGGATCCCACAGGATGGCGTTGATGGTGAAGTCGCGGCGCCGCGTCGCCTCCTCGATCGTGAGCGCCGGATCGCCCGTGACGGCGAAGCCGCGGTGGCCGCGCCCGGCCTTCGATTCGCGGCGGGGGAGCGACACGTCGACGTCGCCGACTTTGTAGACCGTGAAGCTCTCGCCGACGGTGTTCACGGGAGCAATCTGCTCGAGCAGCGCGCGCAGCGGACCGGCGGCGAGGCCGAAGACCTCGACGTCGACGTCCTTGGTCGGCTTGTTCAGCAGCCGGTCCCGTACCCAGCCGCCGACGATCAGGGCCCGCCCGCCGGCCTCCCGCACCTGGATCGCGATGCGGCGCGCGATGTCGAGGGATTCGGTCATCAACGACGGGACCGCTCGTAGTTCTGCATCAGTCGATCGACGAGGGCGGGGGCCAGCGCGTTGAGAATCACGAGCGCGCGGGAGTTGAAGTGCGGGTACACCTCCGCGCGCGGGTGCTCCAGACACCACGCGATTGCGCGCGCGACCTCGTCGGCCGACTGCTTGGGGCCGAGCGGGTTCTGCGCGTGGCCGAAATCGCGGCGGATCGTGTCGTGGAAATCCGTGATCGTCGCCACCGGGAACACCACGCTGACGTGGATGCCGGTGCCGTAGAGCTCGAGGCGGAGCGCCTCAGCGAACCGGGCCTGCGCCGCTTTCGTGGCCGCGTACGCGGTCCTGAGCCCGACGCCGCGCTGGCCGGCGATCGACGAGATCACGACCAGATGTCCTTCGCGCTGACGGCGGAAGACCGGCACCGCCGCGCGCGCGGCGTGAAACGTGCCCATGAAGTTCACGTCGAGCAGCCGCGCCATGATCTCCGGCGTTGTCTCTTCGAGCGCGCCGTGAAAACCGATTCCCGCATTCGCAATCATCACGTCGAGCCGCCCGAACTCCGCCACCGCCTGCGCGACCATCCGGGCGACGTCCGCTCCGTCCGTCACGTCGCCCGGAACGGCGATCGCCCGGCCGCCCGCGGCGCGGATCGACTCCGCGATCGCTTCCAGCCGTTCCGCCCGCCGTGCCATCAGCGCGACCGGCATGCCGAGCCGGCCGAAGTGTTCCGCCGCCGCGCGGCCGATTCCGGACGATGCGCCGGTGATGGCGACGACCCTTCCCATGGTGGCATTAGAATACAAGCGCATTCACAATCCACATTCAGCAATCCACATTCAGCAATGGACTGGACGACTCGTCTCCTTCGCGACCTCGTGGCCGTCGACAGCGTCAACCCGTCGCTCGTGCCGGGAGCGGCGGGGGAGGGGGCGATCGCGGACCTGATCGCCCGCGAGCTCCGCGGCATCGGGCTCGCCGTCGAGCTGCAGGAGGTCCGCCCCGGCCGCCCGAACGTGATCGGCGTGCTGGACGGCCGCGCCCCCGGGCGCTCCGTGATGTTCTGCGGCCACATCGACACGGTCGGCGTCGAGGGAATGGAGCGCCCGTTCGATCCGGTGATCAAGGACGGGCGGCTGTTCGGCCGCGGCTCGCAGGACATGAAGGGGGGCGTGGCGGCGATGATCGGCGCGGTCCGCGATCTCGCCCAGGGCGGGCTGCCGCGGGGCCGGGTCATCATCGCCTGCGTTGTCGACGAGGAATATGAAAGCATCGGCGCCGAGGCGCTCGTCACCGCATGGAGCGCGGACCTCGGTGTCGTGACCGAGCCGACCGACCTGCAGATCGCGATCGGCCACAAGGGGTTCGCGTGGGTCGAGATCGAGACCCGCGGCCGCGCGGCCCACGGGAGCCGGCCGCGCGACGGACGCGACGCGATTGCCCGCATGGGCCGGGTGCTCGTGCGGCTCGAACGGCTCGACCGGGAGCTTCAGGCGCGCCCTCCCCATCCCGTCATGGGAACCGGCTCGCTGCACGCCTCCATCATCGAGGGCGGCCGCGAGCTGAGCACGTATCCCGATCGCTGCCGGCTGCAGATTGAGCGCCGAACGGTGTCGGGCGAGTCGAAGGACACGGCGATCGGCGAGGTCGTTGCGATTCTCGAAGACCTGAGCGCGGAAGATCCGGAATTCGAAGGGCAGGCGCGCCCGATGTTCAACCGGCCGGCCTACGAGATCGACCGCGGGCACGAGCTGCCGCAGGGCCTCGTTCGCGCGGCGGCCGAGGCGGGACGCGACGCGCCGCTCACCGGCATGAGCTTCTGGACCGACGCGGCAGTGCTGGGCTGTGCGGGGATTCCTTCGGTGCTGTTCGGCCCGGGAGGCGCCGGACTTCACAGCACCGAAGAGTACGTGAACCTTGAAGACGTCGCGTTCTGCCGCGACGCGCTGGCGCGCCTCGCGCGCCTGGTCTGCTAGGCGAGCACGCCCGGCCTGAAGGCCGGGCCTACGCTGTCTTTTAGGTCCGGTCCAGCAGGAACCGCTGCTGGTCCGCTTCGGCATATCGCACGTGCGGACGCCGTCGTTCACTTCCCATCCGGGCGAATCGTATCCGCACGACGTGCACCGGAGGCGCACACGATTCCGCTCGAAGTGGAGCACGGAGTCGTGGCCGCGAACCGCGCAGAACCGCTGGCTGACGAACCCCACCGCGCGCGCAATCAGACCGTCGTCCGCCGCCGCCGTTGACCTCTCCGCCGCCGGCGAAGTGAGTTGCTGGGGATAGTTGGTGACCATCGCGTTCCTCGTCCCGACTTTCTCCTCCGACCTCTGATCTATCTCCACTAAGGACGCCACCGCGACCGCGTCCGTTCCGAACCCAGCCATTACAAGGCCTGTGCCACGACCGCCACAGATTTGGAAGTTATAGGGAGGAACCGACTTAGGGCTTAGGGGGCGGCAAGAGGTTCGGGCCGGCAGGGCAACCGGCGCCCACTCAGGCGCCAAACGCCATCACAATGCATACACAGGGGCGTCGCCAAACCCGACGGCGGCCACGGATTGCACGGACCTGGACCTAGGCTCTTTTTTCCTTGAAGACGCTCCCGAGCACGAACCGGACGTTGGCGGGACGCTCGCCGAGACGACGCATGAAATACGGGTACCACTGGTTCCCGAACGGAACGTAGATGCGAACCGTGTAGTCTCGCGCGAGCGAGATCTGCAGATCCCGCCGGATGCCGTACAACATCTGGAACTCGAAGCGGTCGCGGCCCACGGCGCGGTCGGCGGCGTAGCGCGTCGTCGCGTCGATCATCGCCGGATCCTGCGTGGCGATCGCCGGATGCGAGTTTTCGTCGAGGAGCGTTCGCATGATGCGCACGAACGCATCATCGACCTCGGCTTTCTTCTGATAGGCGACCCGGGCAGGCTCTTTGTACGCGCCCTTCACCAGACGGACGTGAATGCCAAGCCGGCTGAGGCGTCGCGCATCCTCCTCGCTTCGGCGAAGGCAGGATTGCAGCACGGCGCCAATCTGGCGGTAGCCCTGGTCCCACAACGTCTCGATCACGTCGAGCGTCTGGGCCGTGTAGAGCGAGCCCTCCATGTCGATGCGGACGAAAAAGCTGTCCCCCGTGCGGTCGAGCAGGCGGCGGAGGTTGTCGATGCACGTGACGCGATCGACGTCGAGCCCCAGCTGCGTCAGCTTGATGGACAGGTTGCGCTCGATGCCGGCATCGGCGATCTGCCGGATGATCGACACGTACTCTCGCGTGACGGCATCCGCGCCGGCGGAGGTGGCGACGCTCTCGCCGAGAAAGTCGAGGGTCGTGTGGAGTCCCCTGGCCTGGATCACCCGCGCCGCGCCGATCGCCTCTTCAATCGTTACGCCGGCGATGAACCGGCGCGCAAAGCTATCCTGCCGGCGCATGCCGTACCGGGAGGCGATCGTCCTGAGGGCGCCGCTGCCCGCCAACGCGTGGAAGAAAGCTCGTGTGAGCGCGTCGATCATCAGTGGGTTCGGGACGGCCTCCTGGGACCCTGGGACAGATGCTGGATGCTTTTCGCGTAGTAGCGGAGCACGCCGCGTTCGCGCACTCGAATCCGCCCGCCGCGCTCGGGAACCAGCACGCCGCGCGCGCCGAGCTGCTCCAACCCTTCGTCCACCGCCTGCGCCGCCGTCGTCACGGCGAGATTCGCCTGCGCGGCGCGGAGCTCGGCGATGAGGATCTCGACGCGGTCTTCCAGATCGCGCCGCACGGTCGATGACCGCATCGCGGCTGCCACGAGCGCGGTCGGCAGGACCTTGTAGAGCCGTCCGATCCTCTCTCGCAGATCGCGCGCAAGGTTCAGGACCTCGCGGCGCGACTCCGGATCGCATCCCTTCAGCGGCACCGGCGCGCCGAAGGTTACGAACGCGCGCGACTGATAGCCCACGGCGAAGCGGACCATCTCGGCGAGCTCCCGGGTGAACGGCCGCGGACGCCGCTTCTGTGCCTGTCGCGCCAGGATGTGATCCTCGAGCACCAGATCGTAGGAGACCGCGACGGGAACGGCGGAGAGGTCGTCGCGGCCGGCCTGCAGCGCGGCGTGCAGCAGACCGGTCTTCGGCGCCTTGAGCTCGCCGCTGTAGCTGCGGCCTCCCTCCAGATAGAAGAGCACGTCGTGCCGGTACAGCACCTCGGCGACGTAGGCTTTGAGGGTGATCAGGTACGCCGGGTCCTTCGTGTTGCGGCGGATCGGGATGGCGCCCGTCACGTGCTTGTGCAACAGGGCCAGCGGGCCGCCGAACAGATTGATGCCCGCCGCGATGACCGGCGGGCGGATGTCGTGGTCGTCGAGCACGAGCGGCTCGACGAGGTAGTCGATGTGGCTCTTGTGATTGGAGACGTACAGGACGCGGCCGCTGCGCGACGCCGCCTGCGCGAACTCGACGTGCTCGTCGAGGCGCTGGATCTTGCGCAGGATCGGGTACAGCGGATGCTTCAGCGCGCGGTAGAAGGCATACCGCTGCGTCGTCCGCATCTCTTCGAGGTAGCTTTCGACGCGCTCGCGCGCGGCATCCTCGCCGCGGCCGTGCGCGCCGCGCAAGTACCGCGCGACTTCCTCGCGCGCCAGAACGGCGCGGGAGATGTCGTCCAGCATCGGCGTCGGAACTATATCAGACCCTGGCGCCCGCGTGGTCGAGCGCGCGGCAGATTTCCTGCGTAAATTCGGTGGTCGTCGCCGTCCCTCCCAGATCGTGTGTGCGCACGCGTCCCGCAACCAGCACATCGCTGAGGGCGCCGAGAATCCGTTCGGCCGCCGGTCCCTCACCGAGATGCCGCAGCATCATGACCGCCGACAGCAGCAGCGCGGTCGGATTCGCCAGGTTCTTCCCCGCGATGTCCGGTGCGCTGCCGTGCACCGCCTCGAAGACCGCCGTGTCGGTTCCGTGGTTCGCCCCCGGCACGATGCCGAGGCCGCCGACCAGGCCGGCGCAGAGGTCCGAGACGATGTCGCCGTACAGGTTGGGCAGCAGCATCACGTCGAACTGCTCCGGGCGCATGACGAGATGCATGCAGGTGGCGTCGACGATCCGCTCGTCGTACGTGATGTCGTCGTAGTCGCGCGCGACCGTTCGGACGGACTCCAGGAAGAGGCCGTCTCCCATCTTCAGGATGTTGGCCTTGTGGATCGCCGTCACCCGCTTCCGCCCGTGGCGGCGTGCGTGCTCGAACGCGAAGCGCGCGATGCGCGTCGAGGCGCGCGCGGTGATGATCTTCAGGCTCTCGACGACGCCGGGCACGACCTCGTGCTCGAGGCCGGAGTACAGATCCTCGGTGTTCTCGCGGACGATCACGAGATCGACGCCGGTGAAGCGGCTCGTGACGCCGGCGAGGTTGGAAACCGGCCTGAGGTTGGCGTAGAGGTCGAGCGCTTTTCGCAGCCCGACGTTCACGCTCGTGAAGCCCTCACCGATGGGCGTGGTGACCGGCCCCTTCAGCGCCGTCTTGTTCCGGATGATCGAGTCGAGCAACTCGGCGGGGAGCGACGCGCCGAACCGCTTGAACGCCGTCACGCCGGCGTCGTGGCGCTCCCATTCGATGTCCACGCCGGCGGTCTTGAGAATCCGCACGACGGCCTCGGTGACTTCCGGGCCGATGCCGTCTCCGGGAATGAGCGTGATGCGATGAGGCATGAACCCCTCATTATAAGCCGCAGATTTACGCAGATAGACGCAGATACAATTGGCGACCGAGATGACGCAGTCCGCGACGTCGATCGTCTGGCTCGAGTGGGCCGATGCGTGCGCCCGCGCGCGCGAGGAGGATCGGCCGATCCTGCTCCTTCTCGACACGCGATGGTCGCGTCCTTCGCACGCGTTTCGATGCGCGCTGAACGACGATGCCGTCGTCCCCGCGCTCGTGCGCGCCCGGTTCCTGGCCGCGCGCGTCGACGCCGAGCGCCGTCCGGATCTCGCGGACCGCTACGGTTTCGGCGAGTGGCCCAGCGTGGCGTGCCTGACGCCGGCAGGCGCCTTGTTCGGCGGCGGCGCCTCGACGGCGCCGCAGCGACTCATGGATTTGCTGCGCCGCGTCGCCGACGCCTGGGACGCACGGCGCGCAGAATGCGAACGAGCCGCGAACCACGCACGAGAACCCGAAGAACCTCAAGAACCTCAAGAACCCCAAGAACCCCAAGAACCTGAAGAACCTGACGAACTTCTATCGTCGGACGAGATTCGCGTCCTGTCAGCGCAGGATAAGGTAGCGGCGCGCGCCGCGCTCGACCGGCTCGCGGCGGACGTCATCGATCCGGACGATGGCGGCGTCCGGGGCGAGCCGGCGCGCGGATCCGTGCCGGCGCAGGCGCGGGAAAGGCTCCTCGCCGCCAACGCCGACCTCCTCGATCTGTTCACGCACGCCGGCGTCCTGCTCGACGACCCCCGGTATCTCGAGCTCGCGCGTCGGATCGCGGGCTTCGTGAGCACGTCCCTCTCGGATCCGGCCGGCGGGTTTGTCGCCAGCGTGATCGCCGATCCGACCGAAGTCGACGCGACGCTGTACGTCGATGCGAACGCGAGAATGGTGTCCGCGATGGTGCGGGCGGGAGCAGCGCTGGAGGACCCCGCCTTGACCGAGCTGGCCATCCCTTCGCTCGAGCGTGTCGTGCTCGCGACCTATCGACCCGGCGGCGGCGTGGGGCACGCCTGCGACGATCCGGACCTGCGCGGCCTGCTCGTCGATCACGTCTGGCTCGCGGAGGCGCTGATGGACACGCACGAGGCTACGGCCCTCGAGCCATATCAGATGCTCGCGGCTGAGCTCCTGCACTACTGTGTGCGTGAGCTCTGGGACGTGAAGGGGGGCGGGTTCTTCGATCGCGTCGAACCGGCCCATCCGTTGAAGCCCTTTGTGCTCAACTGCCGGGCGTCGCGCACGCTTCGCCGCGGCGCCGAAGTCTGCGGCGAGCCGATGTTCGCCGAGCGGGCGGGAGCGACGCTCCAGGCGCTCGCGCCGGCATCGCGACTGCATCGAATCGACGCGGCCGCGCTCGCGCTCGCCCTGCTCGACGCCGGATCGGAATAAGATAGACGCTTATTCGCGGGCATGAGACCCGCCCTCCGAGATCCGATGACCACCACCGCGCCTTCGCTCGATGCGCTCCGGAACGTCGCCACCGCGCTCCGTCTCGATTCGGTTCGATCGACATCGGAAGCCGGCAGCGGCCACCCGACGAGCTGCCTGTCGGCCGCCGACATCATGGCCACGCTGTTTTTCGCGGAGATGCGCTTCGACCCGCGCAACCCGCAGAACCCTGACGCCGATCGCTTCGTGCTGTCGAAAGGGCACGCCGCGCCGGTGTTGTATGCCGCCTGGGCCGAGGCGGGCGCCTTCGACCGCGCCGAGCTGATGAAGCTGCGCGCGATCGACTCGGATCTCGAAGGACATCCGACGCCGCGCCTGCCGTTCGTCGACGTCGCGACCGGCTCGCTCGGCCAGGGCATCTGCGCCGCGGTCGGCTGCGCGCTGAACGCGCGGCGTATCGGCTCCGACTACCGGACCTATGTCCTCATCGGCGACGGCGAGAGCGCCGAGGGCTCGGTCTGGGAAGCGGCGGAAGTCGCCGGCCACTCCCGGCTCGACAGCCTCTGCGGGATTACCGACGTGAACCGGCTCGGCCAGAGCCGCGAGACGCAGATCGGGCACGGCGTCGAGGCCTACGCGGCGCGCTGGCGCGCCTTCGGCTGGCACGCGATCGTCGTGGACGGCCACGATCTCGAGGCGCTGTTGCGCGCGTACGCCGAAGCCCGCGGCACGAGGGACCGCCCGACGATGATCGTGGCGAAGACGCTGAAAGGAAAGGGCGTCTCTTTCATAGAGGACAAGGACGGCTGGCACGGCAAGGCGCTCAAGAAAGGCGAAGAACTGGATCGTGCCGTGGCCGAGCTCGAACGTCAGATCGTGCCCGGCGTGCGGGCTCCCGCCATCCCGAAACCGGCCGCGAGCGACCGGCCGACCCCTCGCTTCGACGCGTCGTCGCTCCCGCCGCCGGCCTACGCGCGCGGCGACAGCGTCGCGACGCGCGAAGCGTACGGCACCGCGCTCGCCGCCCTCGGCGCGGACCCGCGCGTCGTCGCGCTCGACGCCGACGTCAAGAACTCGACCTTCAGCGAGCGGTTCGAGAAGGCGCACCCGGAACGCTTCTATCAGACGTTCATCGCCGAGCAGGTCATGGTGGGAGCGGCGATGGGCCTCGCCGCCCGCGGCGCGATTCCGTTTCCGTCGACGTTCGCCTGCTTCCTGTCGCGCGCGGCCGATTTCATCCGCATGCTGGGCATCTCGAACCTGAACGTGAAGCTCGCCGGCTCGCACGCCGGCGTGTCGATCGGCGAGGACGGCCCGTCGCAGATGGCGCTCGAGGACCTGGCGATCATGCGCGCCGTGCCGAACTGCACGGTGCTGTATCCGTGCGACGGCACGAGCGCCGAGCGGCTCGTGGCGCTCGCCGCGTATCACCCGGGGCCGGTCTACATCAGGACGTCGCGTCCGAAGACTCCGGTGACCTACGACGCGTCGGAGCGCTTTCACGTCGGCGGCTCGAAGACGCTTCGTTCGAGCAAGGAGGACGTGGCGACCGTCGTCGCGGCCGGCATCACCGTCTTCGAGGCGTTGAAAGCGCACGACGAGCTGAAGCGCGAAGGCGTCTCGATCCGCGTCATCGACGCCTACTCGGTTCAGCCGATCGATGCGTCGACGCTTCTCGCGTCTGCGCGCGAGACGAACCGCACGGTCCTCACGGTCGAGGACCACTACATCCACGGCGGTCTCGGCGACGCCGTGAGCGAGGCGGTCGCCCCGGACGGCATCAGCGTCCACCGGCTCGCCGTCCTGGAGATCCCGCGAAGCGGCAAGCCAGAGGAGCTCGTCGATCGGTTCGGCATCTCGGCCCGCGCGATCGTCGCGGCCGTCCGGCGGGTGACGGCGACGGCAGCCACTCGATCCTGATCCACCACCGTGCGCCGCCTCTTCCTTTCGGTCACGGCGGCAGTGCTCCTCACGCAGAGTGCGGCGCGCGGCGGCGAGGGCGCGCGCGAGCCGGCGTGGTCGCCCGACGGAAAACGCGTCGCCGTCTCCTGGCTGGATCGCATCTGGACGCTCGCGCCCGACGGCCGCGACGCCAGACCCCTCGACTCCGCCCGGGGCAAGCCGCTCGACGCCAGGGGATTCGCCGAGCGCGAACCGGCCTGGTCGCCCGACGGGAGCCGCATCGCGTACGCGTCGGATCGCGAGGGCACCTTCGACATCTACTCGGCGCCGGTCAACGGCGGAACCCCGACTCGCCTGACGTCGCTGCCCGGCGACGAGCGCTGGCCGTCGTGGACGCGAGATGGCCGGATCGTCTTCTCATATCGCCACGACGGAAACTGGGATCTCTACGCGGTCGCCGATGGGACCGGTCCTGCGCCGCTCGAGGGGTTTGCCACTCCCGAAGACGACGAGTTCCAGGGGCGTGTGTCGCCAGACGGCGCGCGCCTGGCCTTCGTCAGCAATCGCGACAGCGATGATGGCGAGTTGGACCTATGGGTCCTCGAACTGGCGCCCGGTAAAACGACGAAGCGGCGCGACCCTATCCGGGTCACCCGCGTACGGGGAGACGAGTACTGGCCGGGGTGGTCGCCGGACAGCGCACGAGTCGCCTACTACGCCGTCAGGGAAGGGCTCGGCTCGGTCTGGGTGTCGGCGGTCGACGCTCGAGGCGAGGGGGGTGACGCCATTCACACGCGTCCTGCGCCGGGCGCCATCCTCGCGTCGCGTCACGGCGGTACTCCCGCCTGGTCGCCGGACGGGCGGACCATTCTGATCGCGGCTGTTCCCGATCCTGAACCGATCTACAACGGCAACCCTCTCCGAAGCGCCGTCGACCCGCCGCCGCTTTTCGCGGCGGGCGCGTTCGACCTCTGGTCGGTCGCGGCGCCGCTCGACATTCTCGACATTGACGAGCGCGCCCGAACGGTCTCGCTGCCCGCGCCGGCGGCGGGCAGCTGGGCCGCCGCGTTCGACCGGGTCTGGCAGACGCTCCGCGATCTCTACTACCGGACAGGTGCGCCGGCCGACGAGTGGCGGGCGCTCGGCGAGCGGTACAGGAAAGAGTCCGTCTCGGCACGCAGCGAGCAGGATCTCGAAGCCGCCGTCGATCGTCTGATCGCCGAGCAGCCGCTCATCAAGCCACCGGTCGTTTCATCACGGGCGGTGGTGGTCTCCGGCCACCCGCTGGCGTCGGAGGCGGGTGCGCTCGCGCTCGAACGAGGAGGGAACGTTGTCGACGCTGCCATCGCGGTCTCGTTCGCGCTCGGCGTCGTGGAACCCGATGCGTCCGGAATCGGCGGCGACGGGATGGCGGTCCTGTTTCTGAAAGGCATGTCCGAGCCCGTGGTCGTCGACTACAAGGACCAGACGCCCGCGCGGGCGACGACCGACAACGCGCGCATCTTTCGGGACGGGCGGCTGGTCGCCGATGGTCCGGCGGCGGTGAACATTCCCGGGGTTGTCGGCGGCATGGACCTGCTGTTCCGGCGATTCGCGAGCGGGCGCGTGAAGTGGGCCGACCTCGTCGCGCCGGCGATCCGTCACGCGGAGGAAGGGTTCGAGCTGGATTCAGCGCTCCCAACGAGCCTCGCGGAAGGCCGCGGCTTTCTGGAGAAGTATCCCGAGGCGGCGCGGATCTATCTGCCTGGCGGCAAGGTGCCGCGTGCGGGCGAGCGGTTCGTCAACCGCGACTACGCCGCGACGCTGCGCGCGATCGCGGCCGACAGCACCGCTTTCTATCGCGGCGCGATCGCGAAGCAGATCGCGGCCGACATGGCGGCGAATGGCGGGATCCTGACCTACGAGGACCTGGCCCAGTACCGCGCGATCGAGCGCGCGCCGCTCTCGGGCCGGTACCGCGGTCACGTCGTGTACTCCGCGCCGCCGCCGGTCTCGTCCGGCGCCTCGCTCATCGAGACGCTGCAGATCCTCGATCGGTACAAGCCCCGAGACGGCGCGCGTTACGCGGCGGACGCCGACTACCTGCATTACTTGATCGAAGCGTGGAAGGCGCGCGACAGCATCCGCCGGATCGCGGATCCCGCGCACTGGCCCGTCGAGCTCGGGTCCCACCTCGACCCCGCTCACGCGGCGGAACTGTTCGCGCGGATCGACCCGGCGCGCGCGTCCCGCTTCCGGCAGGATCAGGAGGACGACTTCGGGCGAGGCGAGCGGATCGGGCGCGGGACGACCGCCTTCGCCGTCGCGGACGCCGACGGAAACATGATTGCCGTCACGCAGACGCTGTCGACCTGGGGCGGCAACTTCTACGTGTCTCGAGGGCTCGGGTTTCTGTACAACAACCATCTCCGATCGAACCGCACGTCGCCTGGCACGTACGGGCAGCTCCTGCCCCTCACGCGCTCGTCCTCCACGAGCGTCCCGACGCTGGTGTTCCGAGAGGCTGGTGGTACGAGCCTTCAGGCTCGTCCCGGCGACGGAAGCAGTCAGGGTCGTCATCTAGAATCTCGACTTGCCGTTGCCGCCGCGGGGAACGCCTGGATCACGCCCTCGGTCTACGCGATCATCGCCAACGTCCTCGATTCGAAGCTGGCGGCGCAGCGCGCCGTCGAGGCGCCGCGGTTCCTGATCGGCCGCGATCCCGCGGACCCCGAAGGAACAGCCGCGCGGATCCAGATCGAGGACCGCTTTCCGCGCAGCGTGCTCGACGATTTGCAGAAGCGGGGGCATCGCTTCCAGAAGATCGGGCGCAAAGGCGAAGTGCGCTACGGCTACGCGGCTGCCGTCACTCTGGAGGCGGGGCGTGTCGAAGGCGGGGCAGAGCCTCGCCGGTCGCACGCGGCCGTGGCCGCCAGGCCGGTCACGACGACGGCGGACCGTTGAGCTTTGTAGCGCAGCCCGTAGCGCAGCCCTTCAGGGCTGCCACGATTTTCAGTGGGGAAATCACATGAAATTCATGGTCTTGATCTACACGGATAGTTCGCTGCTCGATGCCCTGCCGCTGGGTCAGTTCGACGAGATGATGCGTCACTGTCTGGCGAAGGCGGACGAGCTGCGCCAGGACGGCCAGTTGCTCGACTCGCAGATGCTTCAGGCCCCGGCAACCGCCAGGTCCATGCGCATCCGGAATGGCCGTCAGACGATCGTCGATGGCCCCTTCACCGAGACGAAAGAAGTGTTGGGCGGCTTCAACCTGATCGAGGCCGACAACATGGAGGAGGCCGTCCGGATCGCATCGCAATTCCCGTGGGCGCAGACCGGGTGTGTCGAAGTCCGGCCCGTTCAGGACATCGGCGCGGTCCGGGAGCGCGTGAGTGCTGGGAGCTCCGATCCCGCCACCATGAACGCTCGACGCTAGTCGGAAGGACCTGTCGAAGAACTCTTCCCGCCTGGCGCGACATAGCTCTTGCGCGCGCGTGGCTTCATGTCCTTCTGCTTGACCCGCACCTCGACGTCGTGGACCTTGCCGTCGCGTTTGGGTGGCGCGAAGCCGATGAGGTACTGGCTGTGCAGCTCGTCGGCGACTCGCGCAAAGGCGGCGCCGAGATCCTCGCCGTAACGAATCTCCACGTACCCGCCGCCCGTCTCTTCGGCCACACGCGCGAGGCCGGGGTCGGGCAGATCCGCCGTCAGCATCTGCTGCAGACTTCCCGGACCAACGCCCGGCGTCATCGGCCGGCGGCCGCGGCTGCGCATGCCGATGCCGTACACCATCACGTCGCCGGCGCGCGCGCGATCGATCACCTCGACCTGGCTGATGAACCCCTGGCCGAACATCGGCCCGCTGTCCTTCCCGTCGCTCAGCACGAGGATCACCGGCCGCCCGGCATCCTCCTCGCCGAATGCCTTCACGGACTCGTCGATCGCGCGCCAGAGCGGCGTGGGCGCATCAGGGGCAATCGCCGTCGGCAGCGCACTTCTCAGCGCGGCGGGGTCGCGCGTGAAGGCGGGACCGATCGTGACCTCGCGGCCGAACGAGCCGACGCGCGCGACGTCGTCCGGACGCAGCCGCGCGAAGAGCTGTTCCGCGGCGGCGCGCAGCAGCGGGAGGTTGCCTTCCATGCTGCCCGAGACGTCCAGCATGACGATGAGCCGGATCGGTTGAGGGGAGTTGTCGAACAGCGTGATCGGCTGGGGCTTTCCTTCGTCGCGGACTTCGAAGTCGCCCTGCGTGAGCGCCGGGACCAGCCGGCCGTCGCGATCCGTTACCGTGACGAATACACGGACCGCCTCGCCCGTGCCCTTGAAAGTGGGTTGCTGCCGCTCGACCGCGCCGAGAATGCCAAGGGCACTGGCGGCGAGCGCCCCGCACGTGAGGAACCGGGTCATGTACACCACTCCGTCATACGCAGGCCGGCACCTCAACTCCACTCATATCACGAACCGGTCTCGAACCACCTCGAACCTCCTCGAACCCGTTCGAACCTGCTCGAACCTGTTCGAACCCTCTAGTTCGGCATGCCGGGTGCAAGCTGTGCCGATAACACGGAATACGGGCAGAATCCAGGGCAGAACCCCTCGGCGGGCCGCCACTTTCGTAAGTGGGTGTGCCATTTTCGGGGGGCGCCTGCGCGGATCTGCGCAAATCGCGTGTCCATAATCGGAGGAGCTTCAATGACCAGTCTGCGATGGTCGGTCGGCGTCCTCGTTGCCGTCTTCGCGACCGCCACCCCTGCGTTTGCCCAGCAGCCGGCGGCCGCGGGACGAATCAAGGTCGCGTCGGGTGCGGCGTTCATCGTGCGCGCCGGCGCGGACATCCCGGCGAAGGCCGGGGACGTCGTGTACGCGGCGGACAGCCTTCGGACCGGCGCCGATGGCAACATCGGCGTCACGCTGAAGGACGATACGCGTCTGTCGCTCGGGCCGACGAGCGAAGTGCGCCTCGAGCGCTTCGCGTACGAGCCGGGCAAGGACGTCGGCATGGTGCTCAGGTTCGTGCGCGGCGTCGCGGCGTACGTCTCGGGTCGGATCGCCAAGCTCGCGCCCGATTCGATCCGTCTCGAAACACCGGCGGCGATTGTCGGCGTGCGCGGGACGAGCCTCATCTTCCGGGTTCAGGAGTAGTGAAGAACGGACGGGCGCTCACCGTCGCGCTTGCCGCACTCGCGGCGGCCGTGGCGGTGGGCTGCGCGCCGAAGAAGGCCCCGGTCGTCGCGCCGCCGTCCGGGCAGACGCTGGTCCTCTTGCTTCCGGACGACGAGAACGGTGGCGCCGGGCGGGCCGGTCGGGCGCGCGTCACGAATTCGTCCGGCACCGTCGACTTGACCGCGGTCCACGACTCGACGACCGCGTCGCCGAGCCTTCCGCCCAGCCCCGTAACGAAGATGAGCGAGGCGGACGTCAAGCGCCAGTTCGGCGGCGTGCTGTCCTCGCTCCCGCCCGCGCCGCGCCATTACGTCCTGTTCTTCAAGTTCGACACCGACGAGCTCACGGATGGATCCCGTGCGCTCGTGCCCGAAGTCCTCAAGACGGTCAAGGAGCGTGTCTTCCCCGAGGTTGCGGTCGTCGGGCATACCGACACGATGGGACAGCCGCAGGCGAATATCGATCTTGGGCGGAAGCGCGCGACGTTCGTCCGAAATCTTCTGGTGGAGGTCGGGCTCGACGCAAACCTGATCGAGGTAACGTCGCACGGCGAGGCCGACCAGCTGATTTCCACACCCGATGCCACGCCGGAGTCGCGCAACCGCCGCGTCGAGATCGTGGTGAGATAATCGTCCAGCTTGAAGAGATCGACCGCAGCCGGCCCGACTCGTCGCCGTCTGGTTTTCCTGTGCGGCCTGATTCCCGTCCTCGTCACGGCCATCGTGGCCGTCTACCGCCCTACGCTTCTCACCCGCCTCGAACACACGGTCTACGACATCCTGGTGCGCTCGGCTTCCGCCCGGCCGCCCGGCGGCGGCGTCGTCATCGTCGACGTGGACGAGCGAAGCCTGGCAACGATCGGCCAATGGCCGTGGGGCCGTGACCAGGTCGGCGAACTGATCACGCGGCTGCGGGATCTGGGTGCGGCGACGGTCGCCCTGGATATCGTGTTCGCAGAGTCCGATCGGGCCCGGGCGGACGCGGTGTTCGCCGCGCGCCTTCGTGAAGGCCACGTCGTGCTCGGCTACGCGATGAGGTTCGACTCGAGACCGGACGCGCGCGACAGCTGCGTGCTGCACCCGGTCGGGATCGCCCTCGTTCATCCGAGAGAGGACACCGGCGCCTCGCCGTACTTTCAGGCGAACGGCGTCGTGTGCAGCCTTCCCAACCTGGCGGAGGCGGCCGGCGCCTCGGGCTTCCTGAACGCGGCGCCTGACGCCGACGGCATCCTCAGGCGGGTGCCGCTGCTGGTCGGGCTGAACGGCCGCGTCTATCCCAGCCTCGCCCTCAGAGCGGTGATGGCGACGACGGGCGCCCGCGAGATGGCGCTTCGCATCTCGAACATCAATGCTGCCTCACTGAGGATGGACGACCGCGTCGTGCCGGTCGACGGAAAGAGCAATCTCCTGCTGCGTTATCGGGGCAAGAAGAAAACATTTCCCTACGTGTCGGCGGCGGACGTGCTGGACGGACAGGTGCCGGAAGGGATGCTTCGCGGAAAGCTCGTGTTCGTCGGCACGACGGCCCTCGGAACGCGCGAGGTCGTGGCGACCCCGCTCGATACGCTCTTTGCCGGCGTGGAGGTGCAGGCGACCGTCGCCGACAACCTGCTCCAGCAGGACTTCCTGAGGCGCTCGGAGTTCGGCGCCATCGTCGAGAGCCAGGCCGGGTTCGTGCTGGGGCTCGCGGTGGCGCTGCTGGTCGCGAGGACCGGCGTCGCGACCGGCCTGGCCGGAGGCTTCGCGAGCATCCTGGCGCTGTGGGTCGGCGCCGGCTGGCTGCTCTCGAGCCGCGGCGTGTTCGTGTCGCCGCTCTTTCCGACGCTCGGCGCGATCGCCGGGCTCGCCGTCATGATTCTGGCGAAGTTCACCGTCGAACGCCGCCGGGCCGACACCGCCGGACGGGACAAGGTCGCCGCGCAGCGACTGATGGTGCAATCGCTGCTGTCCCTCACCGAGACGCGGGACGCCGAGACCGGCCGGCATTCACGACGGACCCAGCAGTACGCCAGGCTGATCGCCGAGCAGCTCGCCGCCAACCCGGACTATCACCACTTTCTGACGCCCGAGCGGATCGATCTGCTGTCGAGCCTGGCGCCGATTCACGACATCGGCAAGGTCGGCATTCCCGATCGCATCCTCAACAAGCCCGGCGCGCTCACGCCGGACGAGCTCGTGGAGATGCGCAAGCACCCGGTGCTCGGCCGCGACGTCATCCTCAGGGCTCAGCAGCAGGTCGGGGTGCGCGACGACGCGACGCTGGCGATGGCGAAGGACATCGTCTACACCCATCACGAGCGGTGGGATGGAACGGGCTATCCCCAGGGGCTGCACGGCACGCAGATTCCGATTGCCGGCCGTGTGATGGCGATCGTCGACGTCTACGACGCCGTCGTCGCCAGGAACCTGTACAAGCCGTCGATGTCGCACGACGCGGCGGTCAAATTGATCGTCAACGGGAAGGGCACGCACTTCGATCCGGCGGTCGTGGACGCGTTTATCACCGTCGAGCCCATCTTCCGGCACGTCGCGCTCGAGACCGGGACTCCGTCAGGCGGTTGACCCGACCGCTTCGTCAGATCTGAACAACGCTTCGAACATCTGCTGGAGCAGGGCCGGCCGTTGCCCGGCCAGGTCGAACAGATCCCCGCGCTCGATCCGCAGCGCGCTGCCGCGCCGTGTGACGTGGATCGTCCGGCCGAACGGCAGGCCGGCCATCGTCTCGTAGACGCCGACGACGTCCCCGGGCGAGGCGCTCAGGGTCTGCATTCGAGGGCCCGGGTCGCGCGGATCCTGAGGGGGCGGCTCCACCGACAGCTCGCCGGCGATGACCGCGATGATGCCGGCCGCATCCCCCTCAGCCGCCAGTTGCGTCTGCGGCTCGAGCTTCGTCTCGCGCGCGATGCCGGCGATCTGCAGCAGCTCCTCGGCCGACACGCGCGCGAAGACCGGCACCGACTGGAGCACGAGCACCTTCTCGATCGGAGTAAGTCCGTCCTTCGTGAGAGCCTGAAGGTCTTCGGGCTCGGCCCCTTTGATGACCGCGCGCGCATCGGCGGCGCTGACGGGCGCGGCCTCCACCAGCGTGCGGAACAGCCCCTCGACGAGGTCCGTGTTGTCGGCGAGCAGCGCGTGGACGGCATCGGCCGGCGCCGACAGCGCGACGGCCGGGCCCGACGCGCGGACCGTTTCGGCCATGGGCCGCCCCGCGAGCGCCTCCTCGAAGCCCAGGGTCGCCGGCGCCTCGATCTCCCGCGCGCCGTCGTGCCCGCGCGCCACGACCGTGCCGTCCAGCAGCACGTGCACCGCTTCGGGGAGCGCCCCTTCCTGCAGCAGCACGCGGCCACCATCGTGCCGGGTCTGCCGGCCGGCGCCTGCGATCCGGAACAGCTCGTCCACCCAGAGCGACGCGAACAGCGGCAGCCGGCGCAGCCGTGAGGCGATCTCGACGGCGGGCAGCGGCTCCAGCCAGAGATCGCGGCGGCGCACCTCGCCCACGCGGCGAGCGGCGAGCGTCCAGGAGGCCGCCTCGAACACGTACCAGTCCTTGACGTCGCGGTGCGCCAGCACGTGCTCGACGTCGTCCTCGAGCGCCCAGAGCTTCAGCTCGCGGACCAGATCGATCGCGGCGGCGGACACCACCTGATCGTCGTCGTTGATGAGCTCCAGGAGCGTTTCCTCGATGTCGCGCGGGCGCGACCGGAGCTGCACGTGCGCCTTGCGGACCTTCTCCTCGAGCGGCATGTCCTCGAGCACCAGGACGAGCCGCTTGCGCAGGTTGCCGGTCAGGATGTTGTCGAGGTATTCCGACGAGCTGGATTTCGCGCGCGCGTCGCCGCGCTCGAGCGCCCAGCGCGCGGCGGCGATGTCCTTCCAGGGATACACCAGCGCGAGCAGGCGGTAGACGCGGTCCGACGTCCGGCGGATTTTCTCCTTGAGCGCGTGGGCGAGGAGGGAATCCTGGCCGGCGCGGGCGCGCGACAGGTTGTGGTCCAGGGTGAGGTAGGTGAAGAAGTGCCGGCCTTCGCGCAGCGCGAGCGTCTCGATCGGCTCGCGGGGGAAGTTCAGATCGGGGCGCGCCCGGCGAAGCCGCTCGAGCCCGGCGACCGCCTTGTAGCGCAGGAAACCGTCCGGCTCCGCGAGCACCGAGGTCAGGATGTCGACCGCACGCTGCGTCTCGAACTGCGCGATGGTCGCCGGCAGATGGCGCCGGACCCAGACGTCCTCCTCCTGGTCGCGGAGGAAGTGGTCGAGCGCGTCCAGGACCGACTCGCCGTAGCTGACGAGGACGTCGCGCGCCGCGCTCTTCAGCCGGCGGTTGCGCAGCAGCGACACGAGCGTCGGCACGAACAGGAAGTCGTGCGGTCCGAGCGCTTTTGCCGTGCGAAGCGCTTCCTCGGCGACCGATCGGTCCGGATCGTACAGGAGCGGAATCAGCAGCGGGCGCAGGCCTGGATGCGCCAGGCGGCCGAGCGCGGCGGCCAGGTCGCGCCGGGCGGCCGCCGCTTCGGACCGCGTGTCCCCGGCGATGCGGACGAGCGCCGCCTCGGCGTCCTCGCGATCCTTCTCCTGGCTGCTGCCCGCGAGGACGACGGCCGCGGTGCCCGCGATGCGCGGATCCGGATCGTCGATGAGCGGTCGCGCGAGCCCCGCGGCATCCTCGCCGCGAATCGCGGCGAGCGCGCCGATCGCCGCGGCGCGCACGTCGGCGCTCGGGTCTCCCAGCATCCGCTCGACCGAAGGCAGCCAGCGTGCCGCCACGTCCGGGCGGACGCTCGAAAGCGCCGTCAGCGCGCGCGACCGGACGGCTGGCGAGGCGTGGTAGAGCAGCAGAGGCGTGACCAGATTGCGTTTGTCCAGCGATTCGAGCACATCGATCGCGTAGACGACGCGCGCTTCGTCCGGATGGGCCAGTTCTTCGACGAGCGTCTCGATCGTCACCAGGTCCGCCACTGTGGCCCGCAAGTCCCCCGTGTCGATCCCCCGGGTCTCCAGGCCCTTCCGGAAGCTTCGCAGGTACTCCTGCCGTGCGCGCAGCGCCAGCAGGGCCCAGAGTCCGGCGACGAACAGGTTGATGTAGGTGAGCTGCCACCAGGTGAAACCGAACCCTTTGATCGCGACGATGAGCAGGAGCGCGCCGAGACCCTTGGCGAACCGATCGACCGCCACGTCCGCGAAGGGCTTGGCCTGATACTTCATGCTCGTCGGGAGCGGCATGAACAGGATCTCGCGCGTGGTCTTGTCCACGTTGTAGCGAAGCGCCGTGTCCACGCCGCGGGCGACGGCCGAGGTCCACAGCATGGGCACCATCAGCATCAGGACGCCGGTGGAGCCCAGCGTGATCGGCAACAGCAGCAGCGCGAAGCCGATCCCGAGCAGGCGGTGCAGCCGCGACGTGAGCGTCATCTGGATGAAGAACCCGGCGAGCGACGAGTAGAAGATGACGTTCCCGATGAAGGCGGTCCGCGCGTCTTTGTCGAGCGATCTGATCCTCGACCGCCATGTTCATCTGCTGCTCGACGATGCCCGCGCCGATCGCCGCGAAGCTGATGACGAGCGCGATGACCTGGAAGTGCTTGGACTGCATCAGGAGCTGGATCGCCTCCCGAAGACTGATGCTGTCCTCTTCTCCGCCGACCTTGCCGGTCTCGGCGGGCTTCTCGCGCATGGTGATCATCCAGATCACCGCGAAGCAGACCGCGAGAATCACGGCCGCCACGAGGATCAGGTTCGTCGTCCCGATCGCCTTCGCGTATTGGCCCGCGAACCCGGCGCCCATCATCCCGCCCAGGCTGGATCCGCCGCCGATGAACCCGAAGACGCGCTTCGCCTGGCGCGGGTCGTAGACGTCGTTCGCGAGCGTCCAGAACTGACTGATGAGCAGGCTGCCCGCGAGCACGCCCCAGAGGTAGAACGCGACCGACACCCAGCCCTGGCCGGTCTGGAACAGCACCCAGAAGCCGAGGAGCAGCCCGATCATCACGACCTGCGTCGCCGCGAAGACCCAGCGGCGCGGCAGCAGCTTCATCGCGCTCGTGTAGCCCTGGATGACGAATCCCATGAGCAGGCCCGCCACGAGCTGCACGTACGGCAGGTTGTCGGCGCCCAGCGAATTGATGAACTGTGAGCGCGTCGCCGGCTTGACGACGTTCCAACCGGCCATCGCGCAGAACGAGTAGGCGAACATCAGGAGAGCCGTCGGGGCTTCTCGATCGCGGAGCTCGACCAGGGGTGAGAGCAGGCGGCGGCTGAGCGACATGGGAGGAGTGAAGCCTATCGTAGAATCTTCCGGGTGGTCCAGCGTCTCCGCCGCTTCTTCGATATTCGGCCCGGGGAAGGGGCGGCCGTCCTGCTGGTCTTTTTCTATATTGCGACGGTCGTCGCCTCGTACCTCCTGGCCAAGCCGATTCGGAACGGCCTCTTCCTGAAGGAGTACGGGGCCTACAAGCTGGTTTACGTGTATGCCGCGGTGCCGGCGGCGCTGACGGCGTTCGTCGCTGTATACAGCCGGATCGCCGCCCGCGTGGGTCACCGGCGCCTGGTGATCCTGTCGTTGTGGTTCTTCTGCGCGAACATCGCGCTGTTCTGGTACGCCTTCCGCTTCGCGAGCTTCCCCGGCCTCCCGGCGGTCTTCTACATCTGGGTGAACTGCTTCGGGATCATCGCGCCGGTGCAGGCGTGGGCGTTCACCGGCGCGATCTTCGACACGCGCCAGGCCAAGCGGCTCTTTGGCCTGATCGGCAGCGGCGCCTCGCTGGGCGCCATCGCGGGCGGGCTGCTGGGGCGGCTGCTCGTCGGGCCGATCGGGACGGTCAACCTCCTTCTCGTGCTGGCGCTGCTCGTGGCGCTCGCGGCGATCATCGTGACCGCCGCATCACGGCGTCTGCCGAGACGCGGCGCGCGCACGCGGCGCCCGCGCGTTCCCTTCCGCGAGACGCTGCGCACGATCGGCGGGAGCCGGTACCTCCGGCTGATCGCGGCGCTCGTCGTCTCGGTCGCGATCTCGACGCAATGGATCGGATTCCAGTTCAGCGTGATGGCCGAGACGCGGTTCGGCGACGACGCCGACCGGCTGACGGCATTCTTCAGCACGGTCAACTCCTCGCTCGGCCTGGTGGCGTTCGCGATCCAGCTGTTCGTCACCGGTCCGATGCTGCGCCGCTTCGGGCTGTCGTCGACGATCCTGATCCTTCCGACGCTGCTCGCGCTCTCCTCGGCGGTCGTCATCGGGGTGCCGCTGTTCTGGCCGGTCGTGATGGCGAACGGGTTCGACCAGGGCCTGCGATTCTCGCTCGACAAGGCGACGTTCGAGCTGCTGTACCTGCCGATCCCGGGCGCGCTGCGCACCCACGTCAAGTCCACGATCGACATCATCATCAACCGTCTGGCGGATGCGGCCGGCGCGATCGTCCTGGGCCTCGTCACGAAAGGATTCGTCGGCCTTGGCGGGCTCGAACTGGAGCTGCGCGGGACCGCGGCGCTCATCGTCGCGGTGACCATCGTGTGGCTCTACGTCGCGAACCGTCTCCGCCACGAGTACGTCGTCGCGATCCGCGAGAACATCCACAAGCATCGCATCGACTCGGAGCGCGCCTCCGCCGCGGCGCTCGATCGCTCGATGGCCGAAGCGCTCGCGGCGAAGCTGAAGGCGGACGAGCCCGCGGACGTGCTGTACGCGCTCGACCTGCTCGAAGCGCAGCCCAACCCGAACCACCCCGCGCTGCGCGGGCTCGTCTCGCACTCGTCGCCCGTCATCCGCCGCCGCGCCATCGCGCTGCTCAGTGCCGCCGGCGATCGCTCGGCGCGGATCGACGTCGAGGCGCGCCTCTCGGACGATGACCTCGAGACGCGCACCGAGGCTCTGCTGTACCTGACGCGCCACTTCGGAATCGATCCGCTGGCGCAGATCCAGGAGGCGGGCGCGTTCTCTGATTTTTCGATTCGGGCCGGCACGGTCGCGTTTCTAGCGAGCGATGGGCCCGGGCGGAATCTCGACGCGGCCGGGCTCATCCTCGATGGGATGGTCGCGGAGCAGGGGCCGGAGGGAGCGCGCGACCGCGCCGAAGCGGGCCGGCTCCTCGCGCGGCTGCCGCCGGACCTGTTCGAGCCCCAGGTCGCGCGGCTGCTCGCGCCCGACGAGACGGACCCGGACGTCCTGTGTCACGCGATTCGGGCCGCGGCGGGGCGCCGATCG
The DNA here is from genome assembly GCA_963847125.1 of uncultured Acidobacteriota bacterium. Lineage (GTDB taxonomy): Bacteria > Acidobacteriota > Vicinamibacteria > Vicinamibacterales > 2-12-FULL-66-21 > DATAEE01. Next base: position 1,562,507 of record CAWJYM010000009.1, on the reverse strand, counting down.
CGCCACCTGGCGACCCTGGTCGCCGCGCGCCTCGGCCACCCGAAGGTGGGCCGCGACGCCGTCGACGCGCTGGGGCAGATGGGAGACGACGTCGTCGGGCTTCTGCGCGAGCGGCTGCAGGATCCGTCAACACCGATCGAAGCCAGACGGGAGATCCCCGACGTGTTCGTCCGCGTGGCAACGCCCGCCGCGGAACGCGCGCTGGTCGAGACGCTGCTCGAAAGCGACCCCACGCTGCGGCACCGTATCATCGCGGCGCTCAACAAGCTGCGGCGCAACAACCCCGACATCCCGAGCGAGCCCGAGAAGGTCGAGATGCTGCTGACCGCGGAGATCTTCGGGCACTATCGCTCGTACCAGGTCCTGGGCGTGTTGCGGGCGCGGCTCCCGGAAGACGATCCCGTCGTGCAGGGGCTCCATCAGTCGATGGAGCAGGAGGTCGAGCGAATCTTCCGGCTCCTGTCGCTCCTCTATCCGCACAAGGGGCTGCACGACGCCTACTTCGGCCTTCGCGCCGCCAACCCGTCGCTGCGCGCCGACGCGCTCGAGCTCCTCGAGGAAGTGCTGCCGTCACATCTCGACCAGCTGCTGGTGCCGTTGCTCGACAGTCAGCTCAGCGTGCTCGAGCGTGTCGAACGTGCCGACCGGCTGGTTGGTTCCGAGGTGCACACGATCGACGAAGCGGTCGGCGTGCTGCTGGCGAGTGAGGACCCCTGGCTGCGATCGTGCGCGGCGTTCGCCGTGGGCTCCCTCCGGCTCGAGACGCTCGCCCCCGAGCTCGAGAAGCTGTCCGACGCCCACGATCCGCTCCTGCGCGAGACCGCGCGCGCGGCGCGGCGCAGGCTGGCGGGTGAGCCCGTGTCCGAGGGGACGGTCGAGCCGCAGGCGCCGTGGACGCCGCAGGCGGGCATTGAAGCGTTGGGGGGATGAAAGGCCGGACGCTACAGAGTCGGGCTTGCACTCCCGGTGTCTGCAGCGTCCGGTTCGAGCCGGCGTCTCACGCTGCGTTGGCCGCTGCGCGCGTCCGGCCGCTCCGCTTGAGCAACTCCGCTTCCTGAGAACCAGCCGTCAGCATTCCGGCAGGTATCGGCGCTGCTTCCAGTACCGGGCGAGCGTCGGCCGGTCCAAGGCCCAGGCTCTCCGAGTATTTGAGATACGTCTCAACCGAGGCGACGATGACGCGTGCTTCCACGCTGATGATCTCGAAGCCGACGATTGAAACCCGCACGAAGGCGTCGATGACGATGCCCTTGTCGAGAACACGATCGAGTACCTCGACCAGATTTCCTCCCGAGCGTTCCAGTTGCATGGCCCCTCCTATCGGTTAATGGCCTTCATCTGGTTCTACGCCCGGCCCACCTCGGCTGGATGCCGAAGGTTAGCGTCCGGCTTCGGGGTGTGGGACTACAGATCGGGAATCGGCGCCAGCGCGCGCTTGTGCTCGCTCCCGCGCACGAGCCGATCGATCTGTTCGGCCAGCGCCGGCGTGACCGAGCCGGCGCCGTCCTTGAGATATCGCTCGAGATCGGCGTAGGTGAAGCCCATCTCGGCTTCGTCGGTCTGGCCGATCCAGAGGCCCGCGCTCGGGGCTTTCTCGATGATCGGTGCCGGGACGCCCAGCTCGCGCGCGAGCTCGCGCACCTGGCTCTTCACCAGGTGGCCGATCGGCAGGAGATCGACGCCGCCGTCGCCGTACTTCGTGAAGTAGCCGAGCACGAGCTCGCTTCGGTTGCCGGTGCCGGCGACGAGGTAGTTCAGCGTGTTGGCGACGAAATAGAGCGTGGCCATGCGCAGCCGCGGCTTGACGTTGACGTGAGGCAGCCGCGCGCGGATGTCGTCGGCGGCGCCGCCGCCGGAACCGGGAATCGCCGACGCCGCATCGAGCAGGCCCGAGATCAGCGCGTCGTACGGCTGCGCGAGATCGATCCGCAGCGTCCGCAGCTTGAAGTGATCGGCGACGAGCCGCGCGTCCGACTCGTCCCGCGCGTCGCTGTGACACGGCATCAGGACGCCGACGACCTCGTCGTTGGCCGCAATCTGCGCGAGCCGCGCGACGACCGCCGAATCGACACCGCCGCTGAGACCCACGACGAAGCCGCGCGCGCTCGTCTTGGAGAGGCGCTCGCGCATCCACCCCGAGATGCGATCCGCTTGAGAAGGCATGGCGCGCTCATTGTGGCACAATCCAGCGAGTGAGCGTTCCGGCGACCATCGGCCGTTACCGCGTGCTCAAGATGCTCGGCGAGGGAGGAATGGGCGTCGTGTACGCGGCGCACGATGATCGGCTCGATCGTCCGATCGCGATCAAGATGATGCGGGCCTCCGATGCGCTCGCCCGCGAGCGGCTGCTGCGGGAAGCCCGGGCCGCCGCGAAGCTGACCCACGCCAACATCTGCCGGACGTGCGAAATCGGCGAGGCCGACGGCGAGCTGTTCATCGCGATGGAGCTTCTCGAGGGCGAGTCGCTGGCCGCGCGCCTGTTGCGCGGCCCGATGACGGTCACCGGGGCGGCGCCGACCGCGCAGGCGATCCTCGACGCGCTCGGCGCGCTCCACGCCGTGCCCTCAGCGTAAGCCCACGCGCCGCCGCCACTCGGAATGAAACGCATTCGGCTGCACGTGGTGCTCGAGAAGCGCCTCGTCGACCGAGCTGCCGTTGCCGACCATCTGAAGGAAGGCGCCGATGTTGGCGCCGAGCTGCGCGCAGAGGATCTCTGCGGCCGTCGCGCTCTCGGCGTAGGCGACGAGCGCCTCCTGTTCATCGAGCTTGCTGAACCCGTTGACGAGCCGCTCGAGCGGAACGACCGAGCTGGCGTTGCGGAGTACCTCCGGAACCCACGAGCGGTCGGCCGATTCAAGATGTGTCGCGAGCCCCTCGTTGAGCCAGGCGGGCACGCCTCCTGGCGCGGCGGTCGCGATGACCGCGTGCACGAGCTCGTGCATCACGATGCGCTCCAGATCGCGCGGCGGTTCGAGCGCCCCGCCGATCGCGATGCGAATCCGGCCGTCATACCGGCCGGTGGCCCACGAGGGGGACCGCGTCACGTCCTGAAACTCGCGGCTCGAGTAGAGCACGACCGTAATCGTCTCGCTCGGATAGGTGTTGAGCGTCCTGCCGATCGTCCGGTAGCCGCTCTCCAGCACGTGCGCGACGCGGTCGCCGACGCCTGGCTGCGTGCCTCCCTCGTACATGATCTTGAAGTGTTCGAGCTCGCGGCTGAAGAGCGGCGTCCGTTCGGCCTCTCGCCGCTCCGGCGGGGCCCACGACGCGGACGCGACCGGCTCCTCCGCGGACGCCCGGCTCAGGAACTTCTTGATGGACAGCGCGGAAAAGGTCGCCAGGAACGCCAGAACGAGCAGTCCGACGATCGTGCGCGCGGTGGCCATCGGCGGGCGAGGCGCAAGCCGCATGCCCGACAGAGCCGGCGGGAACAGGCGGATTTCAGGGGACCATCGGACAGGCGGGTTACCACTTTGCGTGGCGCCCGTCAGATGCGTGATTCGGGTACCCCGAGCGCCGCGGGCGCCGGCCGCGCCGGGGCCGGCCGTGCGACATAGCGCGCATGCGCGAGGCGCGACTGGAACAGGGTCGTCTCCGACGCCACGAAGACGAGCCTCGCCCAGAGGCGCGCGAGAACGAACACCTGCATGACGAACAGCGTCCAGACCAGCGCCCAGCCCGAGACGGCGGCGCTCGGCGCGACCATCGCGTACAGCCCGAGGACCGCCGCGAACACGAGCACGTTGATCATGTAGAGCCCGGCTGCCGCAGCCGGCTGCCGGGCGACGAACCTCAGACCGGACGCGAGCGCGCCGATCGCCGAGCGCCGATCTTCGACGACGAGCCTGATCTTCGCGAAATCGAAGATCAGGTTGACGCCCGAGACGACGAGGAGGAACCCCACCGTCAGGATCGCGTAGATGGCAAACGCCTGACGCTCGACCGTCAGGTCGCGGGTCAATAGCCTTTGGGCGGAATCGATCGCGGGGTGGACCAGCGCGAAGAGCAGCCAGTAGACCGCAAGCGCGGCCGCGCCGAGGCGGAGCAACCTGAAGAACGACGCGCCGCAGGCGGCCAGGAAACCATACGGTCCCACCCGGGAGTCGCGCGCGTACCGATCGATGATGCCGCCGGTCAGGAACACCTGCAGGAGGAGAAACCCGATGACCGTCGCGGCGACGCCCGCCGGGAGCGGCGCAGCATCCGCAAAGCTGGCGAGGTTGCCGAGCGGCGCGGCGAATCCCATGATGGAGAGCCCGAAGGTGGCGGCGGGGCCGGACGCCTGCGACATGAACTCCTGCCACCAGTCGTAGTTCACGCTGTCGGCCGCCTCGACGGCCGCAAGGCTGTCGCCCAGGTGCTCGCGGATTGCGTCGCGGACGGCCCAGGCCGCTGGGGCCGCCACGACGATCGTGATCGCCCAGCCGGCGGCGAGGAGCGCCGGCGCCCTTCGCACCCGCCCGAGCCCCGCGCGCCAGGCGTCGAGGGGTCCCATCGTCAGACGAAAAACGCCCAGGTCAGCATCAGATCCTGCAGCCACGCCATCCAGACGAGCGACCATTTGCTCGCCGCCTCGGTCGCGCGCGGCTCGAGAGTCACGCTGTTGTTGGTGAGGTTGACGTCCAGCAGCAGCACGCGGCCAGGATCCACTTCCGCGCTGACCGCGCGCGCCGGTCGGGTGTAGCTGAGCACCTTCCACCGCTGCTGACCGTACCAGCGCTCACTCGCGTGACTCCCGTCATCGAACGTGACACGCACGTCTACCGGAAACACCGCCTCGCCGTGTCGTCGCACGACCACGGTCGTCTCGAACAGCCCGTCGTACGATCCATCCCGAAGCCGGCCGGACGACATGCTCCTGAGCTCCTCGACCGCGTAGTCGAACGTGTTCGAGCCGCGATGCACCTCGTCGAAGAACCAGCGCAGGTCCTGGCCGGCGAACTCGTTCGCGATCGCAAAGAAGTCATCCGGCTTCGGATGCTTGAACGCCCACCGCGTGAAGTAGACCGTGAGGATTCGCCGCAGGGTCGGCCAGCCCACGTGTCGCTCGAGCGTGTTCATCCAGAGTGCGGTCTTGAAATAGGTGATGTAGGCCGCCTCGGCCGGAAACTGCAGGTAGGTCGGCGTCGCCTGGACGTCTCCTTCCGCGTGCCGTCGAAACGCGTGAAGAAAGTTCCGATCGGTTTCACGCGACAGCCGGATGTCCCGGTAGACCCACGGGATGAAGTCTCCGAAGAACCGCTCGACCGGGTGCCGGCCGGGGAACGCGGCGTCCAGCACCCGCGCCTCGGAAAACTGGTTCACCCCCTCGTCCATCCAGGCGTGCTCGAACTCGTTCGTCGCGACGATGCCGTACCAGAACTGGTGCCCCGCCTCGTGGATGACGACATCTTCGGGCTCCGTCGTGCCCTCGGGCGCGAGCCACCGCGTGCCGCCGGTGAAAAACGTCGGATATTCCATGCCCCCGCTCTGGCTCTGCCAGGCTGGATCGACGATGGTGAGGTGCCCGTACGGGTAGGGTCCGTGCCACTCCCCGTAGTGGCGGAGCGCCGCGCGCGTCGCCTCGAAGTGACGCGCCTCCTGATTCAGATGCTCGGGTTGAAGCAGCAGCCGCATCTCGACGGCCGGGAGGCCGGGATGCTCGAACCGTGCGCGCCGCTCGACGAAGTCCGGGCTCGCCGTCCACGCAAAATCGTGGACGTCCTCCTGATAATAATGATGGGTCGTCGAGCCGTCGCCGTTGTCCCGGCGATCCTTCTCCCGGCCCGTTGCGCCGAGGATCCAACCGGTCGGCACGGTCAGCCTCACGTCGTACACGCCGAAGTCGGCGAAGAACTCCGTCGAGCCGTGGAACTGATGGCAGTTCCAGCCCTGTGGCTCGAGCACGCCGATTTTTGGAAACCAGTGGGCGATGAAGTAGTAGTCGCCGATCGCCCCGGTGCGCGCATACGGGCGCGGCACCCGCGATCGCCATTTCAGTGTGATGCTGACGGTTTCGCCCGGCGCCACCGCACGGTCCAGCGGCAGCGCCGCAACCGTCCGATCGTCCGGGTTGCCGTCGTCTGGCGCGATGAATCGCAGGCGTGAGGTCAGATCCGACCCGGCCACCGCGATCGAGTCGATGTCGATGGCGCCCCGGTCGCGCTCCGGCCGGCCGTGCAGCCTGTAGTCTCCCTCGAGCTCCAGCCCGCGTATCCACGTCGAGCGATCGTCCCGCCACGCGTTCCAGTACAGATGGAACCGCAGTTCCGTCGCATGCATGGGGGCGTCGTTCCGCCACCGCAGCTCGCCGGTCCCGCTGATCACGCGGGCCGCCGGATCGAGACGCGCGTCTATCGTGTAGCTCGCGTTGCGAGGGGAGAGAGGCTCTGGGGCACGACCCTGATGTGTGGCACGACCCTTCAGGGTCGTCGGAGACAAGTGCAAGAACGCTGGCGAGTGCGAGTGTGAGTGTCGTGGGGCGCGCAAACATCGAGAAGCAGCGGTCATTATATAATCGCGTGTTCTCTCATCAGTCGAGGAGCCCTCCTGCATGGTGCGCAAGTCGTCTTCGTCCATCAAGGTTCTGCATTTCGGTCTCGGCCCGATCGGCGCCGCCGTCGTCCGGCAGGTCGCCTCGCGGCCGGGGTTTCGCATCGTCGCCGCCGTGGACATCGATCCCGCGAAAGCGGGCCGCGATCTCGGCGAGGTCGCCGGCGTCGGACGCGCTCTGAAGGTCAAGGTGTCCCCTGACGCGAGGAAGGCCCTGAAACGGTCGAAGCCGGACGTCGTCGTGCTGTGCACCAGCTCGTCGCTCAAGCGAGTGATGCCCCAGATGGAGACCATCCTCAAGGCGAGGGTTCCGATCGTCTCGACGACGGAAGAGCTGGCATATCCGGCCGGCGCGAACGTGAAGCTCGCCCGGCAGCTCGATCGGCTGGCGCGGAAGGCGAAGGCGGCGGTCGTCGGCACCGGCGTCAACCCGGGTTTCGTGATGGATGCGCTGCCGATCACGCTCACTGGCGTCTGCGAGCGAGTGGATGCGATTCGGATCGACCGGATCCAGGACGCGCGCGTCCGGCGGCTGCCGTTTCAGCAGAAGATCGGCGCCGGGCTCACGCGCGAGCAGTTTCAGAAGAAGGTGGACGACGGCAGCGTGCGGCACGTGGGGCTGACCGAATCCATCTCGATGATCGCCGACGCGCTCGGCTGGAAGCTCGATCGCATCACCGACGACATTCAGCCGAAGATGGCGTCAGAGACGGTCAAGAGCGAGTTTCTCTCGGTGCAGCCCGGACTGGTGTGCGGGATCATCCAGGACGGCGTCGGATATCGCGACGGCCGGGCGGTGATCACGCTGCACATGGAGGCCTACCTCGGCGCGCCGGAGTCGTTCGACGCGGTTCGGATCGAGGGATCGCCCGCGTTGAACACGAAGATTGCCGGGGGCGTACACGGCGACGTCGCCACCGCGTCAATCGTCGTCAACTCCATTCCGAAGATCGTGGCGGCGCCGCCCGGGCTGCACACGATGCGGAGCCTGCCCATCCCCTCGTTTTTTGGCGGCTAGGCCGAGTGCCGGCCGGGCGGCTCACGCCATTCGCGGACCTTCAGGTTCGCGAAGGCCCTGATGGCTTCTTCCTCGGTGTCGAACGTCACCAGCACGTGATCGAGCCTGATGATCGACAGGAGCTGTCGAATGCGAGGCGGCGTCCGGATAAGGTGAACCCCGCCGCGCCTTCGCTGGCACCTGATGTGCGCGGCGATGAGGAGTCCCAGACACGTCGTGTCGACGTGGGACACCTCGTTGAGGTCGATCACGATCTTCACGCAGCCGCGCTTTGCGAGATCGTCGACGACGTCCTGCACGTGGCGTTCGCCGGCGCCGCAGTCGAGTTTGCCAGTCAACTCGAGCACGGCGACATCTTCAACCAGGCGCTCGACGACTTTCATGATGGTTCTCCCTGCCTAGACCTGATACCGCACGACGAGCACGGCCATGTCGTCGCGTTGACGGCTGCCGCGCGTGAAGTCGGTGACCGCGTTCACGAGCCGATCGCGGATCGCCGAGGCGCCGACCGTTCGGCAGTTCGCGACGATCTCCTGGATGCGCGCGTCACCGAACTCCTGCTCGTCGTTCTCCGCTTCCGACACACCGTCGCTGAACACGACCAGGGTGTCTCCGTTCGCGATTGAGACGGACTCCTCCTCGTAGTCGGCGTCGCCGAAGAGCCCTGGGGGTGCGCCGCCCGCGCTGAGGCGCCGGATCGTGGAGCCGTCGACCAGCATCGGCCGGCAGTGGCCGGCGTTGCAGTAGGTCAGCCGGTGATCGCGCGTCATGACGCCATAGAACAGAGTGAGGAAGCGATGTGCCACGCTGCGGCGGCACAGGGCGCGGTTCACGTGCGCGACCACGCTGGCGGGTCCCGCCTTGGCCTTGACCGCGCCCGCGAGGATGCCCTGGACCAGTGCGGCGGTCAGCGCGGCCGGCGTGCCCTTGCCGCACGCATCGCCAAACAGCACGTGAAACTCCTCGTCGTTGTGCAGAAAGTCGTAGAAGTCGCCGCCGATCAGCCGATAGGGGCGGATGGCGGCGGCGGTGTCGACGAAGCCGCCCGTGTATTTCGGCGGCGGCATCAGCGAGCGGTGCACGGCGCCGGGCGAGGCGCGCCTGAACGGCAGCGAGTAGGGCGTCGGAAGCGGCGTGTTGGCGGCCATAAGCTGTCGCTTTCCCGGAGGGCGACGGATCGAGCCCGTCTGCAGGTGAATGGATGGTCGGCGCAAAACGTTTCCGGGCGCGTCTAATGCGGGGAAATCGGGCGTTGCGGGGGGTCCGGGAGGGGACTAGACTAGCGGCCTACCAGCCTTAGTTTTCGGGTCCACCGCGTCATCTGGGGGCTCACCCCGGGGAGTGCGCCGATGCGTTTTGGCTCGTGGCGTTGGCCGGCCCGCTTGAAATGGACCGTCCAAGATCGCCAGTACCTCACGGAACGCGGCCGGCGTCCGCACCGACACCGAGATCAGCGTCCGAAATAAGGAGCCAGTCATGCCCGACCCCAAGCGACCCCAACCAAGACGGCGTGGACGCCGGCCTTGGTGCTGGCGGCGTGCGTGGTCAGCGGTGTGGCCAAAGTCCGTCCAAACACAGCCGGAGACCCTGGCTCGTCATGTTGTACCTCGCGGGCGACAACAATCTGACCGAGGAGCATGGTCCAGGCACTGCAGGACCTCCCGGTGAGTCCACCCGCGGGGAACAAGATTGTCGCGCAGCTCGATCCCAGCGCCACGGGTCTGGCAACCCAGAGGTTCGACTTCAGTAACCGCCTCCGGCCTGACGGTATGCCGAAGAAGCACGTCGACGAGTTCAGGGTCAGTTCCATACCCGAGATCAACACGGGAAACGCCGAAGCGCTGAGTGGTTTCGTCGAGTGGGCGCACAGCAGGTATGGTGGCAGTCCCGCTCGTGCAGGGGATGGCCAGGCCTACCGGCACCTCCTCGTGCTGTCCGGCCACGGAAGCGGAAGCACCGACGACTTCCTGCTGAAGGACGAGAACGCGGCGGATGCGCTCTCCATCCCTGAACTGGCCGAAGCGTTGGAGCACGTGTGCGCCACCATCGGGAAGAAAATCGACATCCTGGGGATGGACGCCTGCTTCATGAGCATGTTCGAGGTCGCCTACGAGATCCGCGAGCACGTCGACCTTTTCGTCGGGGCTGAGGGCCTGGAGCCGGCGTTCGGGTGGCCCTACAGACGGATCCTGCCCAGAGCCGCTAAGGATTACCAGGACAGCGGCGGGCGACACCTTCTGCCGGAAGACCTGGCGCGGTTGGTCGTCGAGGAATACACCGAATTCTACTCAGACTACGATCGAACCGCCGGGCGTTCTGCGGATCTCGCAGCCATCAATCTGACGGACCGTACCGTCCAGGACGGCCACCGGCCGGGAATGGGCGAAATAGCCCTTGCAGTCGATTCGCTCGCGGAACATTTGATCGAAAGTTGCGTGACTGACGAAAGCAGGCACGACCTGGTGACGCTGGCTCACTGGCGTTCCCAGACGTACAAGGCCGACCAGTACGTCGATCTGCACGACCTCTGCATCCAGATCCGCAAGCGATTGGCCGACGACGAAGAGGTCGCCGAGGCGTGCGCCAGAATCATCGAGTTGCTCGACGGGGACAGGGGTGCGCTGACTCCGCGTTCGGATGGATCGTTGACGACCAAGGGAGGCGGTTGCATCGTCAAGTCCGGCTGCACCGGGTTCGCGCATCAGCATTCGTACGGGCTCGCGATCTACTTCCCGTGGGCCCTGGTGTCGCCCGACTACAAGAACCTGCAGTTCGCGCAAGCCACACACTGGGACGAGTTCCTCAAGATGCACGTTCTGGCCACCCAACGTGAGCCGAGATTCGAGGAAAAATCGTTCCTGCCCTCTCTGAAGGCGAGCCAGAACGTCAACGAGGCTTTGGAGCAACGAAGGATCAAGCTGACCGACCTGGTGGCGAAAGGCATCGCAGCGGCGGAAATGGCAAGGGCAGAACCCGGATCAACCTTGGGGCGATCGAACGAGTGGAGCGACACCGAAGGTGTCTCAGGTCTTTCATCCGCAGTCCACGCCGCTGAAAGAGGCACTAGCGGTGAAATGGTGGCGACGGAGGTCGAGACGGTCGAGGCGGCCGTGGTGCGAAGCGTAAAGGCGCTGAAGGACAGAACAGCAGACAATCCGGTTTGTCAGCGAAGGCTCGAGAGGGCGCTCGCTGCGACTGCCGAGAGTGACATTCCGATTGAAGACGTTCCGCGTGAAATCGTCCGCCGCTATCTGCGTGCCGACGGATTCGGCGGCGGCAGGAGCCGTCATAGCGAAAACACGCGACATAGCGAAAACACGCGCCACAGCGAAAACACCCGCTATCCGGGCGACCGCGAACGATCTGTCAAGAATCTTCCGCCGGCGATTGGCAAGGCCTATCTCCGACCTGAGAGCCAGGACGGGGTAGAACGAGCACGGGGCCAACCGTGAGGAAACGCAGTGCCTTGTTCGCGGCCGTGTTCCTGGCGGCGCTATCGGGCTGGAACGCCTGTCGCCGCAGCCCGGAGCCGGAGAGGCTGTTCGCCGAAGCGGAGGGTCTGCGCACGAGGTACGAAAAAGAGACCAGCCGGCAGGCGATCGCCACGTTCGCCGAGGCGAGGACTGTGTGGGAGCGAAGAGGCGATAAACGAAACGCGGCGAGGGCCGCCCAGCGTCTCGGGGCGACCACGAGCAACTCGGGTCCTTGCACGAGTCGTTGCAGAGTTATCGGGCGGCCTTGACGCTCGCCGAGGAGTCGGCGGACCGGATCCTTGAAAGTCAGATCCGTAGCGATGTCGGCATAGCGGGGACGCTCGTGTCCGAGAGCGAGGAGGCGTTCGAAGATGCACACCGGCAGTGCCAGAGGGCGCTCGAGTTGGCGCGGGACTCGGGCGGGAGCGCCGGGGAAGCGAAGGCCCTGAACTGCCTCGGCGAGGTGGCGTATTACCGCCAGCGGCCGGAGCACGCTCTCGCTTCCTATGACGAGGCCAGACGACTGTGGGAGAGACTCGGCGATCAACGGGGTCAGGCGCGGACGCTGCTGCTTCAAGGCTCTGTGCATTCGGACCTCAGCAGGTTCGACGAGGCTCAACGCTCCTTCGACCGCGCTCAGTCTCTCTGGACCACGCTCGGCGACCGACGGGAACAAGCGATCACTCTCGTCGCGTACGCGCGACTGCACGTTCGCCGTGGTCAGTATCAGGATGCGCTCAACAAGTTCGACGCGGCGCTCGCCCTGCTCCAGCCAATGGGCGACACGATCTGGGAAGGGAGCAGTCTCACCGGCATCGCGACGGTCTACCTGTACATGGCCGAGACCGGCTCAGCGCTCAAGCACTGGGAACGGGCACTCGAGATTTTTGAGACGGCTGGGCTCAAGAACGTCGCAGTCGACGTGCTCATGTCGCTCGGCGCCGCCTATCTTGCTTCAGGTGACGACACGAACGCTCTGAGCAGGTTCGAGCGAGCGGCAATCCTCGCCGACGAGCTTGGAATCCCACGGTGGAAAGCGTTCGCGCTTCGATTCATCGGCGTGGTGCACCTGTTCCGGCAGTCGCCGAAACAAGCCGAGGCATACCTTCAGCAGTCGCTTGGCGTCCAGCAGTCGCTCGGCGGCTCAAACGACCCGAGGCTCGAGGCGCGAACACGTGCCGACCTGGGCGAGGCTCTCGACCTGCTGGGCGATCACGCGCGCGCGACGACGTACTTCAACGATGCGGTGAAGCTCAGCACCCAGGCGGGAGACCGCGTGGCGGAAGCGCGAGGGCTCTTCGGCCTCGCGCGAAACTCGCTTGAACGGAACGATCTCGACGGGGCGCGACGCCAGATCGAGCGGTCCCTGGAGTTGGCGGAATCGCTCCGCACGGAGGTCGAGAACCGCGACTTGCGAGCCTCGTATCTCGCATCGGTGTATCGATGGCACGAGCTGCACATCGACATCCTCATGCAGCTCCGCGGAGCCCGTCCTCGAGAGAGTCTGTCGGCCGCGGCGTTCGAGGCCAGCGAGCGGGCGCGGGCGCGATCGCTGCTCGACAACCTGACGGAGGCCCGCGTCGACCTGCGAAAAGGAGTCGACCCGGATCTGCTGAAACGCGAGCTGGACGTCCAGAAGGCCTTCGCCGATTGGGGGCAGCGTCAGAGACAGTTGCTCAGCACGCCGGCGCGCGCTCCGCAACTCAAGGCCCTGACGGCAGAGCATCGGGATCTGGAAGACAGGTACAACCAGGTTCAGGCCGAGATCCGCAGCAGGAGCCCACGCTACGCCGCCCTGACCCGGCCGCAGCCGCTCAGCCTCAAAGACGTCCAGAAGCAGGTGCTCGACCCGGAGACGCTCCTGCTCGAATACGCCCTTGGCGACAAGCGGAGTTATCTCTGGGTCGTGTCCAACACCGGCCATTCCAGCTACGAGCTCGCGTCACGAGCAGACATCGAGCGGGCGGCCCAGCGGCTCTACGAGCGATTGACGGCTCGGCTGACTGTGACGGGCGACGCGCGCGATCGACGCCGCCTGGCCGAGCAGGCGGACACCGAGTACTGGCAGGAAGCCGCGCGCCTGAGCGAGATGCTTCTTGGGCCGGTCGCAAAACAGTTGGGCGGCAAGCGACTGCTCGTAGTCGCCGACGGCGCCCTCCAGTACCTGCCGTTCGCCGCGCTGCCGATCCCTGGACGGAAGGGTGAGCTCGTGCCCTTGCTGGTCGAGCACGAGATCATCAGCCTGCCTTCCGCGTCCGCGCTCGCGGCTCTGCGCCGCGAAAGCCGCGACCGGAAACCGAGCGCGGGAGTCGCCGTTCTCGCCGATCCGGTCTTCGAGCCGGACGACCCGAGGCTGAGCGCGGGCCGGAACATCGGCCGAGAAGTCGAGAAGGCCGCTTCGACACCAGGGGACCCCGCAAGCGGCGCCGAAGGGCTGCAGCTTGCGCTGCGCGACTTCGGTTTCATGCGAGACGGCAGGCTGAGCGTTCCTCGACTCGCAGCGACACGACAGGAAGCGGACGCGATCGTCGGAGCGGCGCCCGCGGGAGCAACCCTGCGGGCGATCGACTTCGACGCGAGCCGGGCCACGGCGATGAGTCCCGACCTCGCGAAGTACCGGATCGTCCACTTCGCGACACACGGCGTCTTCAACGGCGACGATCCAGCGCTCTCCGGTCTCATTCTGTCGATGTTCGACAAGCGTGGTCAGCCCCAGGACGGATTCCTCCGGCTGCACGACATTTACGATCTGCGCCTGCCCGTCGATCTGGTGGTGCTGAGCGCGTGCAATACGGCGCTCGGCAAGCCGGTAAAAGGAGAGGGCCTCGTCGGGATCGTGCGTGGGTTCATGTACGCCGGTGCCAGCCGCGTCGTGGCCAGCCTGTGGAAGGTGGACGACGATGCCACCGGCGCGTTGATGGGCAACTTCTACCAGGAAATGCTCAGGAACAATCGATCCCCCGCCGCGGCGCTCCGGCAGGCGCAGCTCGCGATGTGGCAGCAGCAGAAATGGCGGCCGCCATTTTACTGGGCCGCGTTCGCGCTGCAGGGGGAGTGGAAATGACCGGCCCCCTCCGACGATCGCTGACCGAGGAGTCGTGGGACGCGCTGTACGACTTCCTCGACCCGAGTCGATCCGCGAAGATCGGTCCGGATCGGAACAGAGAGGCCGAGGCAAAATGCCTGGAGGTCACGCGGAAGCTCGCAGTGTTCTTCGCGAGCCGCGGTTGTGGAGAAGCCGACGATCTGGCCGCCGAGACCATCCTCAGGGTCGCCGCCAAAGCCGCGGAGGTCTCGAGATCGATCGGCGAGGATCCGCTCGGGTATTTCTTCGGCGTCGCGCGCAACGTCCACCTCGAATGGCTCCGCGACGCGCGGCGTGAAACGGTGAAGCGCGAGTCAGCGTTCCGGGACCCGACGGTCCACCCGAGTCACCAGACGAATGCGTGGCGGAACGAGGAAGTCGTGCATCGGTGTCTCGACCGGTGTATGGGCACGCTGACTGGAACGGCACGAAGGCTCCTGGTGAGCTACTACAGCTATGAAAAGGCCGCGAAGATCGAACGCCACCGCCGGTTGGCCGCGGAGTTCGGCAAGTCCGTGAACGCCCTGCGAATCGAGGTGCACCGGTTGCGGAAAGTTCTGAGGCAGTGCGTATCGGGCTGCGTGCAGCCCGTGCTCGCGGGGGCCCGCCGATGAGCGGCAATACCCGAGACGACGTGGTGCTGCGCCGCTACATGCTCGGCAGCGTCGCGCCCGACGTACGCGAGCGGATCGAAGAGCGTCTGTTCTCGAACGACGAGATCTTCTGGGAGCACTTCTCGCTCGTCGAAGACGAGCTCATCGAAAGCTACGTGTCGAGCGAGCTCGAACACGAGGATGCGGAGCGATTCGAGCGGTCATTTCTCTGCACGGACGAGCGCCGGAGCAAGCTGGAGTTCGCGCGCGCGCTCAGGGCATACGTCGCGACGCGGCAGCCGGTTCCGGCCTCTCTCTGGCAACGGCTGCAGGAGACGGTCTCCGTGCCGGCCTGGGCGGTTGCCGCCGCGGTGGCAGCGATCCTCGCATTGCCCGCCGCGGGAGGGTTCTTTCGCGGCTCCGCCGAACGCCCCGACGCGGGCGCGACCGATGTGAGCGCGTCGCTGTCGACGGGACTCGTGCGGAGCGCCGCGGGTGAGCTGCCGCGAGTGGAGTTGTCGTCGGGCTGCAAATTGCTTCGGCTGAACGTCGAGCCGGACGAGGAGCATCGCCGCTACCGCGCGACGCTCCACGAAGTCGGCGGCAACGAAATCTGGTCGCAGAGCCTGGCGCCGGCAGACGTCGATGGACGGACGGCCGTCACCGTGACGGTGCCCTGTGAGCTGCTTCCGGCGGGCGACTACTACGTCACGCTGCAGGACGCCGCGCGCCCGGACACCGCTTCGTATCCGGCGTCGGCGACCGCGACCGCGAGCAGAGCCAACTTCCGGGTGCTGCGCCCGTAAGCGTCATTCATTCATCTAACCGACCGCGAGCCACACGGCCATCGCGACCGCAAACCCCGCGATGGCATCGGCGGCGAAATGGTACCGGCCGGCGACCGCGCCGGCCCCGACGCCGATCGCGAGCGGCGCGAGCGCCGCGCTGACGGGTGGAGAGGCGCGCGCCAGGGCGAGCACGACCGCCAGCGCCTCGGCCGCGTGGCCGCTCGGGAAGGTGTTGCGCTCGTGGCTGAAGCCGCCGAGGACCGCGAGGTTCAGCCGGCGTACGCGCGAGCGGGACGTCGGAGGCTCTCCCTCGAGCGCTCGCGGCGTCCGCGTCTGCGCCCACGGCATGCAGGCGAAGCAGATGTAGTCGGCCGTCAGGACGATCGTCCAGTAGCGCTCGACCTCCGCCAGGCCGGCGGTGGCATACGCGACGAGCGGGCCGAGGCCGACCATCGCGTACACCGCGAGGTAGCTCAGCTCGAGGAATTCGACGAGGGCAACCGGCAGCCGCGCGGCCCACGTCTCGGCGGCGAGACGGCGGTCGAGCCCGACGAGCCGGCGCTCGAGTCGGGGCATCGGCGCGACGTAGAAAAGGCCCGAGAGATAGTATCCTCCAAGCAAATACACGACAGCCGGCAGAATCCAGTCGCGGAGCGCAGGGCTGTCGCGCCAGGGAGCGGCCGGAGCCCACGCGGCGAGGGCGCCGATCGCGGCCGCGCCGAGGGCGATCGACGCGCGCCGACTCGCCGGAAGCGATCGGCTTGCGATCGCGACGACCAGGCAGTATGCGTAAAAGCCGACGGTGGCCCATTCGAAGCTCCGCACCGCGCGAGCCTATCATCCATCGATGACCGACTCTCACGCCGTTCGAGTGGCACATCTGGCCGGCGCGCTGGACGAAGCGCTGGGGCGGTTCATCGCACGCGTCGAGCGCGCCGGGCCGCGGGCGTCGGACGCCCCGGCCGAGGGGGGCTGGAGCGTCGCGCAGATCGCCTGGCACGTCGCGACTGTCAACGAGAGCTTCGCGTCGATCGTGGCGGACGGCCGCGGAGTGGTGCCCGCCGCGCCGGGCTTCGTCGAGCGCGACTGGCGCGACATCGTCGCCGGGATGCCTGCGCGGCTCGAAGCGCCCCGGAGCGCGCGCCCGCCTGACGTCGTCGACCCTCAGGAAGCGGTTCGACGGTTACGCGACTCGGCCGGCCGTCTGAGAGCGGCGATCGCCGGCTTGACGGCGGATCGCGGCCACATGTGCCTGCACTCGGGCATCGTCGGCACCATCTCGGTTTATCAGGTAGCGGAGTGGGCGACGGCGCATGCGGTCCGTCACAACCGGCAGGCGAAGCGGGCGCTCGGCGAGGGTTAGGCCGGTTACGACGCGCGCGTCTGAACGCCCCAGCGGCGGCGCTTGAGGAAGAGTCCCTTTCGAGAGATGCCGAGCAGTCGCGCCGCTTCCTCGAAGCGTCCGTCGGCGCGCTCGAGCGCGCGGCGGACCATCTGGCGTTCGATCGCCGCGAGCGCATCGGGCAGCGGCTGATCGACGCGCACCGTGATCTCATCGTCCGGGGCGGGCTCAACCGCGCGGACGGTCCGGCGGGAGGCCTGCACCTCCGCCGACAGCGCGCTCGGCTCCAGGATGCAATCCGGTTCGGCGAGCGCCGCCATCCGCTGGATCTCGTTCCCGAGGTGGCGCACGTTGCCGGGCCAGCCGTAGAGCAGCAGGTATTCCATGGTCTCGTCCGACAGGCGGAGCCGCCCTTTGCGGAACTCTTCCGCGGCGCGCTGCAGGAAGTGCCGCGCCAGCGGCGGGATTTCTTCGCGCCGCTCGCGCAGCGGCGGCAGCTGGAACCGGATCACGTTGATGCGGTAGAAAAGATCCTCCCGGAAGCGGCCCTGTCCCACCATTTGATCGAGGTTGGCGTTGGTGGCGGCAACGACGCGGACGTCGACACGGATCGGATGCGGTTCGCCGAGCGGGTGAATCTCGTGTGTGTCCAGGAAGCGCAGCAGCTTCGGCTGGAGGTCGAGCGGCAGGTCGCCGATTTCATCGAGGAACAGCGTGCCGCCGGCGGCGGCGCGGATGACGCCGGGGAAGGGCTCCTGCGCGCCGGTGAACGCGCCGCGTCGGTACCCGAAGAGCTGGCTTTCGATCATCTCGCGCGGGATCGCGGTGCAGTTGAACGGCAGGAACGACCGCGAGGCGCGCGGGGATAAGCGGTGGATCGCGCGCGCGAGCATCTCCTTGCCCGTGCCGGTCTCGCCGGTGATGAGGACGGGGATTTCCAACGGGGCGACTTTCCTGGCGGTCGCGAGGGTTTCCAGCATCGCCGCCGACGCGACGATGTCCTGGCCGCCCGGTTCGAGCTCGCCGGCGGGCCAGAGGGACCCGCGCTGGCGCTCGTCGCGGCGGTAGGCCTCGAGCGAAAGGGCGGCGGCGACGACCTTGCGGATGGCGACGACGGTGCAGCGGGAGAGCAGGTCGGTTGCGGGTTCGACGATGAGGTCGAACGAGCGGTCGCCGCGCTGGCCGAGGAGGAGGACGGCGTGCGGGCCGGACGCGCGTACCGCGGCCGCGGCGCGCGCATCGTCCCAGCCGTGGGAGGCGAGGATTTCGGGGCCGCGTCGGGGTCGCCGGGCGACGAGGGCGAGGCCGGTGCACGCGCCTGTTTCCTGAAGGAGCGCGAAGGCTTCGCGGCCGATCAGCTCCGGGCTGCCGGAGAGGTCGAGGAGCGCGGCGACGGAGTCCGCGATCTCCATCAACGAGAGTTGATCTGTTGGACTTGCCGAGGACTCCTCCAGGTGCGGCGTGTCGGTAAGGGCAAAGGAAGATGGCAGAGCGGAGATGCTCTCCTTGATTCGCTGTACACGACGAAAACAATGTGAAACGAGGCGGGGTCGCCCGAGATCTGTTAGCAGCCGAAGCTGGAGCTGAGTTCGATCCGTAACCATTGAAACTGAACTATTCTGAGGAATCTCAAGAGCGCTGCAAAACGCCTCGGTCGCTTCAGTGAGACGACCCAAGCGACGTAGCGCTTCAGCCTTCAGCAGTTTCAGATTAGCTTCAAAGACTGGATACCGAGCCTTGGCGGCTATAGCAACTCCGCGATCGGCTTCCTCTACTGCATTGCTCAGCTCTCCTGTTTTGAGCAACGCTTGCACCGTCGTGTGGACAATCGACAGATCAGCCCAAGCCGACTGGAATCCCCGTGCGCTCGTGAAGGAACGCAGCTCTCGCAACATTCCTAGACCATCCATCGGCAAGCCGCTTTCTATGGCTAAAGCTGCCTGCGAATCAAGGAGGGCGATCTCTGATGGCGTATGACCGGCATTGAGCTTTAATGCCTTCCGCAGGTATGAACGTGCCCGAGCGGGATTTCCAAGCCAAACGTGAAGCTGAACCAGATTAGCCAGAGAATCCTGTTGAGCTGCCAAGTGCCCAGACATTTCACTGAGGCGCTCGGCGGAGTTCGCGAATTCCAGAGCCTGCTGAAGGTCGTCCCGGAGAACCTCCAAGACACAAGCGGTATTTGAAAGGGCCGCGCGTAGGGAAGTGTTGTCCTCGACATCTAGAAGGCGGAATCCGGCCTCCACGTGGTGGCCGGCTGTTCTCAGCGAACCTCGGCTTCCCTCAATTCTGGCGAGGCACCGATGAAGATCAGCGAGAATCAGCGTATCCGGGGCCTGAGTAGCGAGGGATCTGATCTGACGTACAAGCGTATCGACTTCGGTTGTCGCCTGAGCGTCGCACGACATTGATAGCAAACAAAGGAGCGTGCGGCACAGCTGCGCCGGATCTCCGTTGCCTTCGACTAGGCGACCGGCGAGACGGACATGCTCTAAAGCTGCCTTCCAGTCGCCATTTACGAATGCAGCCCGCCCTAAAACGATCTGAGCTTGAGAGAGTTCGTCTGAAGAGGCCTTCGAATCCCGAACGACTTTCGAGGCGTACTCAACAGCCGCAGAAACTCGACCGACGGTCAGTAGAACGAACGCGAAGAATGCGTGGTCAGAAAGAGTAACTGGTTTGCCACGGAGTTCTCTGAGCGCATCAAGGTATAGCCCACGTCGCACGTTTTGAGCCGCAGCCGAGCCG
Source organism: uncultured Acidobacteriota bacterium (assembly GCA_963847125.1). Lineage (GTDB taxonomy): Bacteria > Acidobacteriota > Vicinamibacteria > Vicinamibacterales > 2-12-FULL-66-21 > DATAEE01. The sequence continues at coordinate 1,542,929 of CAWJYM010000009.1, read as the reverse complement.
TCTGACATCATACGGGCCTGCCGACACTTAGTGGATGGAACTCCGATGTTGGCCGGAACCGCCCAGTGACCTTAGGCGAGAACGGGCGACACGAAGTAAAGCGTCCAGACTAGTTCCGTCGGTTGGTCCAGAGGCAACGCCAATTCCTGGGAAGACTCCCAAGTTCTTGGTCATGTCTACGGATCGATGGTTGTGGAGGGACGATGCAATCTTCTGAGCGACCAAATGTGCTGTGGCCGAATCGGTCTGAGGGAGTAGCGCAACAAACTCGTGCCTTCCATGTCGGACCAGGAGGTCAGCGCCCCTAAGACTTCGCCGCGTTGAGTCGATGAGTTGAGAAACGATCTGTTCGGTAGCAGAAGCTCCCATGGCTTCGTCAAGTCGCTCCGGTCCTTGAAGCTCGACCAGCACAAGAGACAGAGGGACAGGGTCTCTTCTCTCGACAATTTCAGAGTTGACGAATTGCTGAAGTATTTCGAGGTTGGGAAATTTTGACGACGAGCTCAACCGCTGTCGATCAAAGTCGACCACGTTGGCAAGGGTTTTCGAAACCTGTCGAGAAACCACTTCGACAATACGTCGATGATCCTCGGTGAATGCGTTGCGGGCGGTGGAATAAAGCGCCAAAACGCCGACAAGTCTGTCGTCGGAAACCAGAGGAGTTCCGAGACAGCTCTTGAGGCGTGGCTGCATTGATCTCGCTATCTCTCCAAGGTCAAGAACTGGATCAGAATTGAGAATAGTCTGACGATTGGCGGCGACCCAACCGCTCGATCTTTCGCCTAGAGGAATCTTCAGGCCTAGAACCAGACTCGCGTTCTCACCGTAGGCATGGGCGGCAAACAGTTCATCCAGGTGGGGGTCGTAGTCATAGAAAACACACCAAGACGCTGGCACGATTCGTCGGAGGTGCTTCGAGATGACATCGGTGATATCCGCTGGATCCAATTGCCCGGTCAAGCCTCTCGCGAGATCGTAGAGCGCTAACATTTCCTCAGAGCTTGACGTTATTTCCTCGAAACTGTAGGGGTCTGCGGCGGCGAGTGTGTTAGCAGACGCCTCTGTAATGGCCTCAAGGCCACTGCGCGTATCCCTGGGCGTTGGGCCTACGACGTTGATACTGGGCTGAAGGGTTAGGAATGCGTCGACGACCAGCGGGTCGTACATCAGTCCCACGTCGGTCCAGCAGAATCCTTGTTGCCTCTGAGTCAGATAGCCGAGGTCTGTAGGGTCTATCTGACGTTAAAGCATCAAAACAATCTACGACGGCTAGAACTCTTGCTCCGAGCGGGATTTCGGCTCCACTAAGGCCAGCTGGATAACCCGTTCCATCCCAGTTTTCATGATGATGGCGAACGATTGGCACAACGGGGTACGGAAATGGAATGGACGCCAGAATGTCCGCGCCTACTGAGGCGTGGACCTTCATTTTCTCGAATTCGGCCGGAGTTAGAGGCCCTGGTTTGTTCAAAATGTACTCGGGCACCGCCAGTTTCCCCATGTCGTGCAAAAGTGCAGCTGCTTCAATCGCTTTGATCAGTGCGGGTTCCTGAATTCCCACGGCCTTCGCTAGTTCGACTGCGTAGATCTGAACACGTCGAATGTGGCCGTGTGTTATTTGATCCTTGGCGTCGATGGCCATGGCGAGCATCTCGATGGTCGCCAGGTGAAGCTCGTTCACTTGTTCGAGATGCTTGTTCGCGTCTTCAACACGGCCCATGGCCGTTTTGAAGGTGAAGTACAAGATCAAGAGTAGAGGAATGACGACCAGGAGCGTAACGTTGAGGCTGCGAGTCGACGCGACCAGAATCGCGACCGACGCGCCACCGAAATAGTTAAGCGATAACCAAAGTAGGTTCTCGCGCCATATTCGAACCGCTGAAACACCTTGCTCGAATTGGATCGCGAATGCGATAAACCAGCTATTGAGTAGGAAATAAACGACGGTGAAGAGGAGCAGCGGGCCAACTAGTGTTTCGATCCGGATGCCATCGACCGGAATCGTCTGCTGGACGATTGGTGGTACGCCTGCGACCCAAAAGAAGATGTTCGCGGCAATCCAGACAGAAAGCGGCGCTGCCGCCAAGTTGAAAAGAAGACGGTGCAGCTCTGGTTTGCGTCTTGCTACCCAGAACGACATCACCAGGGCATCGAGAGCAACCGTGAGGGTGCCCGCCGAGGCCCCGAAAAGTAGAACGGATGTAAAAACAAACGTCTCGGAAACCGAGATCGTCGCTTGAACTGAACGAAGGCTAACGGTGGCGGAACCGCTCACCAACGTTAGTAGTGCCAGGACCGCCCAGCGGTAGTCGAACGGAGTAGAGAGCAGCTGGTAGAACGACTCCGTCACTGCAACTGTGCCGGCGAACACTATGAGCGCTACATAGAGTCGACCAGCCAGTGGCAGTAATGTTCGGCTTTTGGTCATGGTTGTCCGCGGCTAGTTGGAGTACCCTGAACCGCGGTCCGGAATCGAAACTAACCCCAAACGATTATCGGCTTCATTTTGTTTCCTCTTTAGGGAGCGACCCTAAGTAGAACTTGTGATTGCGTTTCGGTCTAGTCGGGAACTTGAACTGCATTTCCCCAGATTAGGGTATTTCCCCAGATCAACGTGTTTCCCCAGATGAGCGTGTTCGCGTTCACCGCGTTGCCCCAGATCAAAGTGTTTCCCCAGATCAGTGTGTTCCCCCAGATCAGGGTGTTCCCCCAGATGAGCGTATTGCCCCAAATCAAGGTGTTGCCCCAAATGAGGGTGTTGCTCCAGATCTCGGAATCGCCCCAGATCTGTGAATTGCCCCAAATCAGCGTGTTACCCCAAATCAACGTTCTCGCCCACGTCTGAGTCAGATCGCCAGACCACGGTCCGAACGTAACCCCCGACAGCTCGATGACTTGGCCGACGATTAGTGTCTGTCTGTTAACAAGTCCATCCAGCAGATCTACGGCCGCCGCAGCGTTCACGCTACCGGCCCCGCCGCCGATCAGCCCCGCAGACGGCAGGAACGTGCTCGACAGCTGAAGCGCCAACCGCACGTCGAGCGGCGTGAGCCGCGGGTTCGCTTCCAGCAGCAGCGCCGCTGCGCCGGACACGACCGCCGCGGACATGCTCGTCCCGCTCAATTCGAAATAGCGAGCGCGGTCCGACCGCTGCAGCTGTGGGTAGGTCTCCCACAGCGACGAGTCTGGCGCGCCCAACGACACGATCCGATTGCCCGGCGCCACGAGATCCGGCTTCACGATCCCGTCGAGATACGTCGGCCCGCGCGAGCTGTAGGTCGCCATCAGATCGTCCGCGCGCTCGGCCGTCCCGTTCGTGTTCAGCGCCCCCACCGTCAGCGCCCAGGGGCTGTTGCCCGGTGACGTGATCCCGCCGATGATCGCCCGCCCGTCCGGCAGCTTTCCGTAGTTGCCCGCCGACGCCACGACCAGGATCCTCGCCGCGACCGCGCGCTCGACCGCTTCGCAGAGCGGATCATCGCGGTACGACTCGACGACTCCGTGACCGAGCGACAGGTTGATGATGCGAATGCCGTACTGACGCCGGTGCGCGATCGCCCAGTCGATCGCGTCGATGACGTCGCTCGCGTAACCGGAGCCCTCTGCGTTCAGCACGCGCAGGTTGATCAGGTGCGCGCCCGGAGCCATGCCGGCGAACTCGCGCGACCGCCCGGCGATGATCCCGGCGACGTGCGTGCCGTGCCCGTAGGCGTCCTCCCCGCGGCCCCGACGGCCGGTGAAGTCGACGCTCGCGACAATGCGCTGGCGAAGGGCGGGGTGCGTATCGATGCCAGAGTCGATGACCGCGATCCCCACCCCTCGTCCGCTCATCCCCGCCAGCGACTCCAGGCCCGCCCAAATCTGATCCGCGCCGGTCGATGTCGTCGTCAGCGACATCGTGCGCTGGACCGGCATGTCTTCCGACAGGTGATCGACCTCGGGATCCTGGCTCACGCTGTCGAGCCCCTCACCCGTCAACTCCAGCACGGCGCCGCTCGCCATCAGCCGCAGGACCCGAACGCCGTGGCGCGCCGCGAGCGCCTCGACCTGGTCCGCCGACCCATGAACGATGACGCGAGCCGGCGTCGAGTTCGGCTCCCGGACTCTTTCGGCCAGCACGGTCGAAAGTCTTGCCCGGGGCCGATCCGCATACGCTGGAACCGCCGAGGAGCCGAAAAAGACAACAGCCGCGGCCAGCGCCGCCATCACGGCTCGTGCGCTGACACGCGGGATCTGGATCGACGACGACGTCGAAAGGGTCTCTGCCATGTGGATTCCCCAGATGATGTGAGCGATTGCTGGGGTGGCACGACGCGTGCCACGCGAGATCTGTGCGCGAACTCGTGTCGTATCGCCGGAGATCGAACTGCCACGAGCTGACATCGTGGTTCACAGTGTTTGCGCCGATATGGTGGGTGAATTAGGATGCATCGACCGCCGTTCATGCGCCGCACACGTAAATCAGCCAACTTCTTGGCTGTCACATTCCACGCACACGCGTCGGGTAAGCGCTACCCAGTGACGGTGGCTGAATCACCCGTACGAGTGCGCGGCCAATTCGTTGGCCGGTCAGCTAAACCGTGACCAGGAACGGAAAGCTGGGATTCACGGCGTTGCTCGCCGTTGCACTCGCAGGGGCGATCTACTTCGCGCTGCGCGTGGATCCCGCGCCGCAGACGGAGACGCGCGGCGGGACGTTGCGTGCGATCCTCCGCGACGAGCCCACCGGGTTCAACCGCTACCTGGGTCCGTCGGACAACTCGAGGGAGCTCCTGGCGCAGGTGCTCCACGAGCGGCTCGTGCGCGTCAATCGCGCGACCGACGCGCTCGAACCGCGGCTCGCCGAACGCTGGACCACCGAACCGGACGGCCTGACGCACACGCTCTTCCTCCGCTCCGGCGTCACGTACTCGGACGGCACGCCGTTCACGTCCGCCGACGTGCTGTTCGCGTTCGAGGCCGTCTACTCAAAGGATGCGAACAGCGCCATCGGCACGGCGCTGACGATCGGCGGCAAGCGGATCGAAGTGACCGCTCCCGACGCGGCGACCGTCCGCGTCCGCTTCCCGTCTCCGTTCGGTCCGGGCATCCGTGTCCTGGACAACCTGCCGATCCTGGCCCGGCACAAGCTCGAGCCGGCGCTCAGGAACGGCACGTTCAAGGTCGCCTGGGGCCTCGCGACGCCGCCGTCCGACATGCCGGGGCTCGGCCCGTTCGTGGTCGAGTCCTACCTGCCGGGGCGAACGCTGACGCTCGCCCGCAATCCGCGGTACTGGCGAACGGACGAACGGGGACGCCCGCTTCCCTACCTCGATCGACTCGAGTTTCAAATCGTCGCGGACCAGAACGTCGAGATTCTGCAGCTCGAGAGCGGCATGGTCGACTTGATGTTCAGCGACGTGCGCCCGGAAGACTACGCCTCGCTGCGAAGCCTGGAGGGTCAGGGGCGCGTGCGTCTGGTCGACGCTGGGGTCAGCCTCGATCCGCCGATGTTCTGGTTCAACCTCGATCCGCCGTCGAAGGCAGCGGATCCGCGTCGCGGCTGGCTGCAGGCGACCGACTTCCGGCGAGGGCTCTCGCACGCCATCGACCGGGATGCGATCATCAAGACCGTTTATCTCGGCGCAGCCGTGCCGGCGTTCGGTCCCGTGACGCCCGGAAACCAGACCTGGCACCTCGCCGATCTGCCGAGGTACGGGTACGATCTCTCCGCCGCCCGGGGGCGGTTCGCCGCCCTGGGCCTCACCGACTCGAATGGCGACGGCCTGCTCGAAGACGAGGAGGCCCGTCCGGTCCGGTTCTCAGTTGCTACGAATCGCGGCAACACGATTCGCGAACGCACCGTCTCGGTTCTGCAGGAGCAGTTCCGGAAAGTCGGCGTGACGATGGACGTCGTCGCGCTGGAGCGTGGCGCGCTGATCCAACGGATAATCTCGAAGGACTACGACGCGGTGTATTTCGGCGCCGAGTCCACGAGCAGGGATCCGGCCAGCAACCTCGATTTCTGGCTCAGCTCCGGCGGTTTTCACGTCTGGCACATGGGACAGCCGAAGCCGGCAACCGACTGGGAGCGCCAGATCGACGAGCTGATGCTCAAGCAGGTCTCGGCATCCGACCTCGCCGAGCGCAAACGCATTTTCGCCGACGTGCAGCGCATCTTCGCGGAGAACATCCCTGTCATCTACGTCGTCGCGCCGCAGGTCACGGTTGCGCTGGGTCCCCGCGTGCTCAACGCGGCGCCCGCACCGATTCGGCCACCCGTCCTCTGGAACTCGGATGTGCTCGCCCTCCGTCCGGGGGGCAGCTAGGCACACGTGCGCTGGACGTGGATCCGCCCGGTCGCCCGCCGCCTGCTCTTCGCCATTCTGCTTGTCCTGTTCGTCTCGTCTGCCGCGGTTCTCCTCGCGAGGCTCGCGCCGGGCGGGATCGACGAGGATCTCTCGACGCCGCCGGAGGTACGCGCGCGCATTCGCGAGGAGTTCGAGCTCGATCGTCCGCTGCCTGTCTTTTATCTGCACTGGCTGGGCCGGCTGGCGCGGTTCGACCTGGGCACGTCGTTCGTCTACGGACGTCCCGTGCGCGAGCTGGTCCTCGATCGCGCGGCAAACACCGCCTTGCTCGCGGCCACGGCGCTGGCCGTCGCGACGCTCGTCGGCGTGCCTCTCGGCGTGCTCACGGCAGGCCGACGACGCGGCGTTGGTCCCGGCCCTGGTCCGCGGCGCCTCCGTGGTGGCGTTGTCGACGCCGCCGATCCTGACCGCGCTCCTGATGGTCCTGGTCGCCTCGCGGACGGGGTGGCTTCCCGTCGGCGGCATGGGGACCGCGTGGCACCTCGTCATCCCGGTCATCGCGCTCGCGTTCCCCGTGGGCGCCACGCTGGAGCGGCTGCAGGCGGGCGCGACCTCCGAGACGCTGCGCCAGCCCTTCATCCTGGCTGCGCTCGCGCGCGGGCTTCCACGGCCGCTGCTGCTCTGGCGGCACTCCTTCCGCGCCTCGCTCGCGCCCGTGCTCGGCGTCTACGGCGCCGTTGTCGGGACGCTCTTCAGCGGGTCGTTCGCGGTCGAGGTCGTCACGAACTGGCCGGGGCTCGGACGGCTCATGCTCGATGCGCTCTTCGCGCGCGACGTGCACCTGGTCGCCGGCTGCGCGGTGGCCGGCTCCTGTTTTCTGGCCGTCGCTACCCTCGCCTCTGACGTCGCGCTCGCCTGGATCGACCCCCGCCTTGGAGAGTCCGCATGACGCGCCTGGGCACCGTGCATCGTCCTCGTCTGGGTCGCGGCCGGCGCGCTCGCACCTTTTCTGTCCCCGAACCCCCCGGCCGCGCAGTTCGAGTATCCGTACGTTCCTCCGATGCGTCCGCGCCTCATCGACGCAGACGGACGGTGGCGGGCGCCCTTCGTCTATCCCCTCCGGGTCGCGAGCCTGATCGAGCGGCGCTACGAGATGGACCGCTCTCGGCCCGTCCCACTGGTGTGGTTCTCGAACGGCCGGCTCGTATCGAGCGCGGACCCGTCGACGCCGCTGCTCCTCCTTGGAAGCGATGCCATCAACCGTGATGTGTTCGCCCGGCTGCTGTACGGCGCCCGCGCCTCGCTCGGCGTCGCGATCGTCGCCAGCCTCTGCGCGCTCATCGTCGGCGCGGCGGCAGGCGCGGCCGCGGGTTACGCGGGTGGCTGGCTGGATGACCTGATCATGCGTGTCGCGGATCTGCTGATCCTGCTCCCGGCCATCTACATCGTCCTGGCGTTGAGAGCCGTCATGCCCCTGACGCTCGGCTTTCACCAGGCCTTCTGGTTGATGGCGGTGATTCTCGCCGTCGTCGGGTGGCCCCACGTGGCGCGGCCGGTTCGGGCGATCGTCGCCACTGAGTCGCATCGGGAGTACGTCGAGGCCGCGCGATCGGTCGGCGCCGGACCCGCCCGGATTGTCGTGCGACACCTGGTCCCCGCTTCCGGGCATGCGCTCGCTACCCAGGCGACCCTGCTTCTGCCGGCATTCGTCCTCTCGGAGGCGACGCTTTCGTTCGTCGGTCTCGGATTCCCCGATCCGACGGCGAGCTGGGGAACGATGCTGATGGAGGCCGGCCGCAACGTCAGGGCTCTCTCCGATTACCCCTGGATCCTGTCGCCTGCCGTCGCCATCATCCTGTTCGTCCTGGGTCTGCACCTGATTGTCGGAGCGGGACGAAGCGGCGAACCGCTAACAGATACGTCACGAGGCTTTAAGTAGCTGATTTAATTGCCTTTAGCCTCGAAGCCCTTGTGTTCAACTCAGAGACTGCTGTTCCAAAGTGGGCCAATACGTCGTAAATACGCAATTACAAAAGGTTTATCTCGCTAAAACATGCTTATTACGGTCTTGACTGTTCCATCAAAGAGCACAGAGAGTGTGCTGAACGAGGCCTTTGGCCCGCCGACGGGATTGTTCTCAACCCACAAATAGCTGAAAAAGAGTCAGTTACACGCTGACGACGCGTGTGCGCTATCGCTGGCCGGGCTATTGCTCAGCCCGGGATGGCTCATGGTGCGCTATAGCGATCTACTCGCCAGGGGGATGGAAACGGTGACTGCACTAGAACTGCAACGAAGCACCGACGTAGCGACCAGCGACTGGCGGCGGGGACTCCCGCTGCTCGCGGGCAGACAGGTCACCCTCCGGGAATTGCGGGTGTCCGACGCGCCCACGCTGCTGGCCATGCTGACGACCGACGAGGTCGCACGTTTCATCTCGCCGCCGCCGACGACCGTCGAGGGGTTCGAGCGGTTCATCACCTGGACGCATTCGCGGCGCGCCGCCGGCGAGTACGTCTGCTTCGCGGTGGTTCCCGCTGGAACCGACACCGCGGTCGGGATCTTTCAGATTCGGCAACTCGATCCGACGTTTACAACGGCCGAGTGGGGATTTGCCCTTGGCTCGGCTTTCTGGGGAACGGGGGCCTTCATGGATGCGGCGGAGCTGACGCTTCGGTTCGCGTTCGAGACGATCGGCGTGCATCGGATGGAAGCACGGGCGGCCATCAAGAACGGCCGCGGGAACGGCGCGCTCGCGAAGATCGGCGCGGTGCGCGAGGGCACTCTGCGCAAGTCGTTCCTGAGAGATGGGGAATACCTCGACCAGGCGCTCTGGTCGATTCTTCGAGAAGACTGGCTCGCAAAGGCCGTATGGGGGGCCGCGCGGGTTCATTAATGGAAGGCGGCGCCTTGGGTGACGTCGTCGGCAACGTACGTTCAAACAGACCGGAGCTAATGTGACTTCGCAACTTGGTAACCTCGGGCGGCTGGCGCTGATGCTGGCCTGCATGATCGGGCTCGCGGGGCCCGTTCAGGCGGGAGACGGCCAGTCCAGTCGCGGGGGAAATGGCGGCGCAAGCTCGGGCTCGGGCAGCGCGGGATTCCGCAAGCTGGATCGCGTGCTGGCAAGCCGGGCCAAAGAGGGGCGGCGCCGCGATATTCGCGTCATCATCGAGCTCGCCAATCCGTCCGAAGTGCGCGGCCTCCGCGGCGTGGACGATGGCGAGGACGCGGTCAGACAGGCGAAGGGCCGTCTGGGACGCCGGCTGCGCGCCTTCAACGGCCGCGTGGCGTACGTCTCGGAGAAGGAGCTGGAAAAGCTCGCGAGCCATCCGCTCGTCAAGAGCGTCCACGTCGATCGCCCGACGAAGGGCCACCTCAATCGGACCGCCGTAACCATCGGCGCTCGCTACGATCCGGTCCGACTATGGCTATGACGGCGCGGGCGTTGGCGTCGCGGTCATCGACTCCGGCATCACGTCGTGGCACGACGACCTGACGACGAACGGAGTCGGCCAGCGCGTGGTGCACTTCGTAGACTTCGTCAACAACTATCCGCTCCCCTACGACGACAACGGCCACGGGACGCACGTCGCCGGAGTCATCGCCGGCAACGGGTATGACTCGTACGGCGCTCACGCAGGGATCGCGCCGCGGGCGAACCTCGTCGGCCTGAAGGTGCTGGACGAGAACGGCGGCGGCTACATCAGCGACGTCATCGCCGCGCTCGACTACATCATCGCGAACAAGGCCGCGTACAACATCCGCGTCGCCAATCTGTCGGTCGGTGCGGCGGTCACGACGTCCTACAACAACGACCCGCTCACGCTGGCCTGCAAGCGAGCGGTCGAGGCGGGCATCGTGGTCGTGGTTGCGGCCGGCAACCTGGGCAAGAACGCAAACGGCCACACGCAGTACGGCGCGATCACGGCGCCGGGCAACGCGCCGTGGGTCCTGACGGTTGGCGCATCCAGCCACCAGGGCACGACCGACCGTTCCGACGACAAGATGGGCAAATACAGCTCGCGCGGTCCGACGATGCATGACTTCCTTGCGAAGCCGGACGTCGTCGCCCCCGGGACGGGCACCGTCTCGTTGGCTGACCCCGCGAGCAGGTTCTACCTGACCAAGGCTCCCTATCTCGTCAACGGCTCCCGCGGACCGAGCTACAAGCCGTATCTGGCGCTGACGGGCACGAGCATGGCGTCGCCCGTCGTGGCGGGCACCGTCGCGCTGATGCTCCAGGCCAATCCGTCGCTGACGCCGAACGCGGTCAAGGCGATTCTGCAGTACACGTCGAACCCGCTGTCGGGCGTGAACTACCTGGCGCAGGGGGCGGGCGTCGTGAACGCCTACGGGGCCGTCCGGCTGGCCCGGTACTTCGCGAACCCCGCGGTCGGGGACCCGACGTACCACACCTGGAGCAAGCAGATCATCTGGGGCAATCGTCTCGTCCGTGGCGGCAAGTTGAAGGCGAACGCCAACGCCTGGGCGAAGAACGTCGTGTGGGGCACCGGCACGGTCTCCGGCCAGAACGTTGTCTGGGGCACGCTGGATGTCGGCGAGAACATCGTGTGGGGCACGGCCGCCGACAGAGAGAACATCGTCTGGGGCACGCTCCGCGGCGGCGAGAACATCGTGTGGGGCACCGACTGCGGCGGCAATGACTGCACCAACGTCGTCTGGGGCTCCGCGAGAAACGACGACGGCGAGAACGTCGTCTGGGGCACCGCGGACAGACTCGAGAACATCGTGTGGGGCACCAACATCGTGTGGGGCACCGCGGATGTCGGCGAGAACATCGTGTGGGGCACCGCTGGTAACAGCGAGAACATCGTGTGGGGCACGGCGAGCTCCGCGCTCGAGAATGTCGTCTGGGGTACCGCATTCGAATCGGACGAGGACGTCACGTGGGGCAATTCGGGCGAAGAGCACGAGCTCTTCGACGACCCGGATGCGCCGCCGGCGGTGATCGACGAGTCCGAGTTCGACGAGGGCGTGCCGCCGCCGGATCCGTCTCCACCGCCACCCGGTTCCGGCCAGTCTCAGCCGAATGTGGAGGTGCTCTAATGGAAAAGATGCCCTTCCGTGACGCGGAGACGGTGATGGACGTCCAGGCAGTCATGTCGGCCGCGAGCTCGACGACGACCGCAGTCAGCTCGGACTGGCGTCAGGCGCTGCCGGTGCTGACGGGCAAGAAAGTGACGCTTCGTGAGCTTCGGCTCTCCGACGCGCCTTCACTCCTGGCGATGCTGGCCACCGAGGAAGTCGCGCGTTTCATCTCGCCGCCGCCGACGACGGTTGACGGGTTCGAGCGATTCATCGCATGGACCCACCGTGAGCGCGCGGCCGGCACCTACGCCTGCTTCGCGGTCGTGCCGCACGGCATGGACACGGCGATCGGGATCTTCCAGGTGCGGCAGCTCGAGCCCGGCTTCTCGACCGCCGAGTGGGGCTTCGCCATCGGGTCGGCGTTCTGGGGGACGGGCATGTTCGTCGACGCCGCGGCCCTCATCGTCGACTTCACGTTCGAAACGATCAAGGCGCATCGGCTCGAGGCCCGCGCCGCGGTGCAGAACGGCCGCGGCAACGGCGCGCTCCGGAAGATTGGAGCGACGCAGGAAGGCGTGCTGCGGAAGTCCTTCCTGAGGAACGGCGAGTACCTGGATCAGGTCCTGTGGACGATCCTCGACGACGATTGGCGCTGCACCAGGGCCGATCGGACCGAGAAGGTCAAGGTCCACTAACGAAGTCGTAGGGTCCGGCGGCAGCCGGACCAAGAGTTAGGCGCCCGGAAGCACCCTGCAGACAAAGAAGGCCCTGGCGGTCTCCGCCAGGGCCTTCGTGTAGTACGCTCCTCCTGATGCGGCTCTCGGGTGTTTTTCCTCCCCTTACAACGCCGTTCGATCGTGCGGGAGATCTCGACGCGTCCGCGCTCGCGGGCAACGTCGAGCGCTACTCCCGGACCGGCCTGACCGGGCTGGTGACGCTGGGATCGAACGGCGAGGCGCCGCTCCTCAGCGACGAGGAGTCGGCGCGCGTCATCGACATCGTCCGCGCCGGGCTGCCGCGGGACCGGACGCTGATCGTCGGGACCGGCCGCGAATCCACGCGTGCGACGATCGCGGCAACCCGCCGAGCCGCCCAGGCGGGCGCCGACGCGGCGCTCGTCCGCACGCCGTCCTACTTCAAGAGCCGGATGACCGCCGACGCCTTCGTGACGCACTACACGGCGGTCGCTGACGCCTCGCCCGTGCCAGTGTTGTTGTACAACTTTCCGGCTGTCACCGGCGTCGATCTACCTCCCGCCGCGATCGAGCGGCTCGCCCGTCACGAGAACATCGTGGGTGTGAAAGAGTCCGGCGGCGACGTCGATCGGATAGCCGACGACGTCTCGAGGGCGCCCGACCGGTTTACGGTTCTGTGCGGCTCGATGCCGGTGTTCCACGCCTCCTTGACGGCGGGCGCCAGGGGCGGTGTGCTGGCGCTCGCATGCGTTCTGCCGGATGAAGCGGTGCGGCTCTATGACCTCTTCGCGGCGGGACGTCAGGATGATGCGGCCGCCTTGCAGCGTCGCCTGGCGCCGCTCGCGCGCCTCGTCACGTCGGTTCACGGCGTTCCCGGCCTGAAAGCGGCGCTGGACCTGGTCGGGTTCGCCGGCGGGGCGCCCCGCCCACCGCTCCCTCCGGCATCGCCGCAGGCCGTGGAGGCGATCGAAGCCGCGCTCGCGGCGTTCAACATCCATGCTTCCTGATTCGCCGCGACTGCTGCTCGGTCCGGGGCCGAGTCCGGTAGCGCCCCGTGTCATGCGCGCGATGGCCGCGCCCGTGCTCAGTCATCTCGACCCGGCCCTGATGGCGTTGCTCGACGATCTGCGCGCGCGCCTCTCGCGGGTGTTTCGAGCGGGACCCGATGCGTTCGCGTTCGCCGTGTCCGGCACCGGCACGTCCGGCATGGAGTGCGCCGTCGCGAACCTGGCGGAGGGCCGCCGCGCGCTCGCGGTCGTCACCGGGTACTTCGGAGATCGTCTCGCGCAGATGCTCGAGCGGCATGGCGCGGAGGTCACGCGGCTGGATGTCGAGTGGGGCCGAGCGTGCGATCCGGCGGCGATTCAACGCGCCGTCGACGCGTCGAAGGCCGAGCTCGTCGCCATCGTGCATGCGGAGACGTCCACCGGGGTGCTCAACCCGCTCGCGGATGTCGCTCGAATCGCACGCGAGCGCGGCGCGCTGACGATCGCCGACGCCGTCACCTCGCTCGGGGCGCATCCTCTCGACGTCGCGGGCTGGAACGTGGACGCATGTTACAGCTGCACGCAGAAGGGGCTCGGCGCGCCATCCGGGCTTGCGCCGATTGCGTTTTCGGCGCACGCTCTCGAAAGCCGTGCCCGCTCGCGCAGTTTTTCCTTCGACCTCGCGCTGCTCGAGGACTACTGGCTGCGCCGCAAGTATCACCACACTATCTCGGCGCCGCTCGTCTACGCGCTTGCCGAAGCGCTTGCCGCCGTTGAAGAAGAGGGACTCGAGGCGAGGTGGGCGCGTCACGAACGTCATCACCGCGCCCTCGCGGCGGGCCTGGAGGCGATGGGGCTGTCGCTCCTGCCGCCGGAGAGTGAACGGTTGTGGACGCTCAATGCCGTCCGTGTGCCACCCGGCGTGGACGAGGCGGCGGTGCGGCGGCATCTATTGGAACGGTCTGCCATCGAGATCGGCGCCGGGCTGGGGCCCCTCGCCGGGCGGATCTGGCGCGTCGGGCTGATGGGTTCCGGCTCGACAGAAGCTGTTCTGCTTCAGTTTCTTGGCGCCTTCGAGAGCGCCTTGGTCGCGAACGGCTTTCGCCTGGAAGCCGGCGCCGGGGTTGCAGCCGCGGTACGTCTATTGCACTGACGTGCCGCGTGATGGCACGCAGACTCATCCTTCGCACGTTCGTTCCCGCACTCTTCGCGACGTCGCTCGCGGCTTGCGCGACGAATCCGGTGACCGGCGAGCGCGAGCTGTCGCTGATGAGCGAAGCGCAGGAAGTGCAAACCGGCCAGCAGCTCGACGCAGAAGTTCGCCGTCAGATGGGCGTCTACAACGACCCCGAGCTGCAGCGCTACGTCACCGAGGTCGGGCTGCGCCTCGCCCGCAGCTCACATCGCCCGAATCTGCCGTGGCATTTCACGGTGGTCGATCAGCCCGCGGTCAACGCGTTCGCGCTGCCCGGCGGGTACATCTACATCACGCGCGGCATCCTGCCGTTCCTCGACAACGAGGCAGAGTTTGCGGGCGTGCTCGGCCACGAGATCGGTCACGTCACCGCGCGCCATTCAGCCGCGGCGTACAGCAAGGCGACGAGCGCCGGCGTCGGTCTCGCGTTGCTGGGGATCTTCGTGCCGTCGACCAGGCCGCTGCAAGGGCTCGCGGAGACAGCGCTCGGTGTCCTCTTCCTGAAGCACGGCCGCGAGGATGAACTGGAAGCGGATCGGCTCGGCGCGGGGTACACGGCAAAGACCGGGTGGGATCCGGAAGGGATCGCGGGGATGCTCACGACGCTTGCCCGCATCGACGAGGCGACCGGCAGCCGGAAGGGTGTTCCGAACTGGCTGTCCACGCACCCGGCTCCCGCCGATCGCGTGCAGGAGGTTCAGGCCTCGGTGGCCAAGGCGAAAGCAGCCGCGCCGGGCACGTCATTCGCGCGCGACGAGGCCGGGTTCCTGAATCGGATCGACGGCATCGTGTACGGCGACAGCCCCGAGCAGGGAGTCGTCCGCGGCGATCGCTTCCTGCACGGCGACCTGCGATTTGCTCTGGAGTTTCCCGAAGGTTGGGAGATTCAAAACGCGCCGGCACAGGTCTCTGCGAAGGCGCCGGGCGAAGAAGCCTATATGGTGCTGCAGCTCGTGCAGCAGCCGCGCGGAACGATCCAGGACACGGCGGTCCAGAGCATGGAGGGCGCGGGCTTCCGCCTGGTCGAAGGAAACCGCCGAGAGATCAACGGTGTGCCGGCGTTTGTCGGAACCTACCAGGGCCGGGCGGAGAACGTCGGCAACGTGATCGTCCGGGCGGCGCACCTCGAGCACGAGCGCAAAGTGTACCTGTTCGCGGGGATGGCGCCGCAGAACACGTTCAACCGCTTCGATACCGTCATCACCCGAAGCCTTGGTTCCTTCGAACCTCTCAGCCGCCAGGAAGCGGCCGCGATTCGCGCGAACCGTATCGATGTGTATACCGTTCGGGCGGGTGACACCTGGCAGTCGATTGCAGGCCGCGCGAGCGAAGGAAACATCAGACCGGCGACGCTCGCGATCATGAATCATTACCCCGTGAACGAGCAGCCGCGGCCGGGCGATCGAATCAAAATCGTCGTGGCCGGGTAGTTCCGTCGGCCACCCGTCCGGTCCGGCTCTGGCCTGACCTGTATAATCGAAGGAATGCGCCGTGCCGGGCGAGTGGCCGCCGGCTTCGTGGCGGCCGCATTCGCCGTCCTCGCTTACATCTACGTCTCGCTCCCGGATGTCCGGCCGCTCGCGACCGAGAATCCCGAGACGACTGCCTTCATGGAGCTCCGCGCGCGCGAGGCGCGCCGGGCCGGCCGCGACTTCCGGCACCAGCATCGGTGGGTGCCGTACAGCCGCATCTCGGATTCGTTGACGCGAGCCGTGCTCGTCGCCGAGGATTCGGCGTTCTGGGAGCACGACGGCATCGATCTCGAGCAGATTCAAAAGTCGTTCGAGCTCAATCTCGAGAAAGGGAAGATGGTTCGCGGCGGAAGCACGATCACGCAGCAGCTCGCCAAGAATCTGTACCTGTCACCGTCGCGCAACCCGCTGCGCAAGCTGCGCGAGCTGTTCATCACGCGTCGCCTCGAGGCGGAGCTCAGCAAACGGCGCATTCTCGAGCTGTATCTCAACCTGATTGAATGGGGTGACGGCATCTGGGGAGCGGAGGCGGCGGCCCGCGCGTATTTCGGCAAACCCGCCTCGGCGCTCAACGCGCCGGAAGCGGCGCTGCTCGCCGGCGCCATCGTCAATCCCCGCATTCTGAGCCCGGCCAACCCTTCGAGCAGGCTGCTCGCGCGGCAGCGCCTGGTTCTGCGTCGGATGCGTTACGTCGAGCCGCCTCCGGCGAACCTGACCCCGTTTCCCGATATTGCACCGTTCGACAGCACCGAGCCTGGCGCCCTGCCCGGCAGCGCGCTGCCGCCAGAGCCTTCGCCGCCACCGAGACCGATTCCGTTTCCCGTTCCTCAGAGTTGATCCCCTAACGGCGGAGCTTGACACCTTCGCGGACCGTCTCTATAGTGAGTTCGTTCCCCATTCTGTCAGCAGGAGAACGGCTCAGGTTCGGCAGACGTGTGTCTGCGTCCTCGCGCCGTGGCTGCACATGCTCAACTACACAGAGCGCGTCACGGCGCTCATGCGCGACATCGTGGGGCGCGTCCCGAGACTGGCCTTCATCGATCTCGACGAGGTTCTCGTCTTCGCGCGGTTCGGCCGCAGCGCGGCCGACGGCGCCTTCGCCACCTGTCACTGCCTTACGCTCCCGACGAGCGAGCCCGGCTATTACTACTGGCGCGATCGTCGCAGCGGGGAAGTCACCCGCAGATCTCCGTGGTTCGTGACGAGGACGCCCGACGTCACGGTCGGCGGTAGACAGATCAAATACCTCATTTCCCTCACGCTTCCGCGCTTCTGCGATCAGATCCTCTCGCGCACGAAGAAGCGTGCGCTCTATCCCGACACTGAGGGCTGGATCGCGAAACTCGACACCGTCGTCCACGAGCTCTACCACATCGATCCGGACGATGTGGGCATTCGAAAAGTGGCGAAGGCGGATGGCGCGCGATCGCTGTGGTCGCACGGGCCGGAGTTCTATGAAGAAGTGTCCGGAATGGTTCGACAGTACCTGGCGACCAATCCCGCGCCCGCGATGTACGACTTCCTCCGGTACGACTTTTCCGAGCTGCAAACCAGGTACGGCGGCATCGCCGCCGCGACGTTTCGAAACTACCCCTCCTATCCCCAGCGCTACGTGGAAGCGCTCGCCGAGCAGCCGGAGGATCCGCCGGTCTCCGTACCGCTGGCCCCGCTGCCTCGGCAATGTCAGCCTCGCCGCTACGCCGATGGCGACCTGATCGTGCGCGAATTCAGCACCCTGGCAGCCCGCCGGCTGCGGCGAATCGCGCCCTCCAGGACGTCGATGAACCCGCCTGGCATGGCCCTCGCGTGCCCGGCCGCGGGCGCTCCGCTCTAAGTCGACCGTGTAACTTGCTGCGTTGACGTGAGTTAGGACGCTTCGCCGCCTTGACACCCCCGTCAGCCGTCGGGCACAATGACTGAAGAGCCATGGAGCAGACGCTCCTCCTGAACGCCACGTACGAACCGCTGAAGGTCGTCCACTGGCAGAAAGCCATCACGCTGTGGTGCCAGGGGAAGGTCGAGGTCATCTCGGTACACGACCGTGAGATCCGATCCGTCTCGTTCACGTTCAAGCTGCCGTCGGTGATTCGGCTGCTGCGGTACGTGAAGATCAAGCGGCGATTCGACTACGTGCCGTTCTCGCGCGCGAACATCTACGCGCGCGACGACCATACGTGCCAATACTGCGGCGAGGTGTTTCCGACGAGCGAGCTGACGTTCGACCACGTCATTCCGGTCGCCCTCGGCGGCCGGAAGGACTGGGAGAATATCGTCACGTGCTGCGTGAACTGCAATCGCCGAAAGGGCGGGCGGACGCCTGCCGAGGCCGCCATGCACCTCGTGCGGGTGCCGAAGCGTCCCGACCGCGTTCCGGCAATCCGCATCACGATCGGGCTCCGGAACGCGCCTGACAGCTGGCGCGATTACTTCTACTGGAACGCCGAACTGGACGAAACATAGGCGCGATCTCTTCTATCTCTCCTTCCTGGGCCCTTCCGGGTGGCCGTGTGACCATCGCCGGATCGGATTTCCGCCTCGACGCGCACATCACTCGACTGCCCGGAGTCCGGATTGGTCCGCATGACGCCCGCGTCGTGTTCGCGCGTCCCACCGAGCTCGTCGTGGTCGTGCCTTCCCAGGTCGAGGGAGGCCGCATGCCGGTCCGCCTCGACGACGTGGCGGGGACAACCGTTTTGCTCGAGGTCGGCGTGCCGCTCGCGACCGGCCTGCATCTCGTGGACAGCCCGGTCTTCGACTCCAAGGGCAACCTTTTCGTTACCTACAGCGGTACACGAGGTCAGCAGGCGCCAGTCTCGATCTTCAAGGTGACCCCCGGCGGAACACGGGAGCCGCACGCGACGGGAATCCTGAACCCCACATCCCTTGCGATCGATCCGACAGGCCGCCTGTACGTGTCGAGCCGCTTCGAAGGCTCGGTCTATCGCGTGGGCGACGGCGGCGCCGCCGAACCCTTCGCAACCGATCTCGGGGTCGCCTGCGGGCTCGCCTTCGATCCATCGGGGCATTTGTACGTCGGCGATCGGTCGGGGTCGGTTTTCAAGGTAGCGCCGGACGGATCGGCCACTATCTTCGCGTCGCTGCCGGCGAGCGTGGCCGCTTTCCACCTGGCGTACGGCCCGGACCAATACCTCTATGTCACGGGTCCAACGCTGGCCCCGCGCGACGCCCTGTATCGCGTGGGAACCGCGGGGCAGGTCGAAGTGGTCTGGTCCGGCTTCGGGCGGCCGCAAGGGCTCGCCTTCGACGCGGCCGGTTCCCTGTACGTCGTCGAGGCGCTGGCCGGGTCGAGCGGGCTCTACCGCCTGCGCCGCCGGTCGGACGGCCGTCTGGGGGAACCGGAGCTGGTCGTGGCCTCCGCGTCGCTCATCGGCGTGGCGATCGATCCCGCTGGAGGGCTCGTGGTCGCCTCGCCGGACACCGTCTACCGTCTCGACGTGCCCGTACGAGGTCGCTGACACACCTTCGAGCCGCGCGCGTGCGCGGCGCACCACAAACACGCTAGGATGCTCCCCCTATGCATCTCTTCCGACGAAAGGCGATCGGCGATCTGCTCGCCGAGGGAGACGCGGCGCATTCGCTGAAGCGCGCCCTCGGCGCCGGGGATCTGATCATGCTCGGAATCGGCGCCGTCATCGGGGCGGGGATTTTTGGCGCGATCGGCACGGCGGCGGCGGGGCAGGTCGATTCGGCGGGGAACGTCGTCAGGCACGGCGCGGGACCGGCGTTGGTGTTTTCGTTTCTGCTGCTCGGCGGCGCGTGCGCGCTCGCGGGCCTGTGCTACGCGGAGCTGGCGTCGATGATTCCGCAGGCGGGCAGCGCCTATGCTTATGCGTACGCCACGCTCGGCGAGCTCGTGGCCTGGATCATCGGCTGGGACCTGATCCTCGAGTACGCCGTCGGCAACGTCGCCGTCGCGATCTCGTGGGGAGACTACTTCAACACGCTCGTCCGCGGGTTCGGTGTGGAGCTGCCGATCTGGCTGACGACCGGGTATCGAACGGCGCTCCTCAGCCCCAATCCCGACATACATGGTCTGCTCGAAACGGCGCCGCGCCTGCTCGGCCTGCCCCTCCTCGTCAACGTTCCGGCATTCGCAATCGTGATGCTCATCACCTGGCTGCTGTTGCGCGGCGTGCGGGAAAGCGCTCGAGCGAACAACATCATGGTCGTGATCAAGCTCGCCGCGCTGGCGCTGTTTGTCGTCGTCGGGGCGACGCATCTCAACCCGGACAACTACACGCCGTTCGCGCCCAACGGTTTCACCGGCATCCATCAGGGCGCGGCGATCGTGTTCTTCGCCTACATCGGCTTCGACGCGATCTCGACCGCCGCCGAGGAAACGCGCAACCCGCAGCGGAACCTGCCGATCGGGATTCTCGGCGGCCTCGCGATCTGCACGCTCATCTACGTCGTCGTCGGAGCCGTGCTGACCGGGATGGTGCCGTACACGGAGCTCGCCGTCGCCGATCCGCTGGCGCATGCGCTGCAGCTCGCGGGATTCCAGGCGGTCGGGTGGATCGTCGCGCTCGGCGCCGCGGTGTCGATGACGGCCGTGCTGCTCGTGTTCCAGTACGGACAACCCCGCATTTTCTTTGCGATGGCCCGAGACGGGTTGCTCCCGCAATGGGCCGCGAGGATTCATCCGGTCCACCGAATTCCGCACGTCACGACCCTCATCACAGGGGTCGGCGTGGCTCTCGCCGCGCTCATCGGCGACGCGGCCGAAACCTACGACCTCACCAACATCGGAACCCTCTTCGCGTTTGCGATCGTCTGCGTGGGGGTGCTCGTGCTTCGGTATACCGATCCCGGGCGTCCTCGGCCGTTTCGTGTGCCGTTTGTGTGGGCTGTCGCGCTGCTCGGCACGGCGGCGTGCGTCTTCATCATGCAGGGCCTGCCGCGGCAGGCGTGGGAACGTTTCGGGATCTGGCTCGGAATCGGTCTGGTTCTGTACTTCGCGTACGGGTACTGGAACAGCCGCCTCAGGTCCGAGGCCGCCCGCTGAGCGAGGCGATTCTGTTAGAATGATCCTTTGCGGGAACCGCGGATTTCCCGACAGAGGGCCATGGCGCACGACAGGATTGCGGTGCGCGGCGCGCGCGTCCACAACCTCAAGAACATCGACGTCGATCTTCCGCGAAACAAGCTCGTCGTCATCACCGGTCTCTCCGGCTCGGGCAAATCCTCGCTGGCCTTCGACACGATTTACGCCGAGGGTCAGCGGCGCTACGTCGAGTCGCTGTCCGCCTACGCACGTCAGTTCCTCGAGCAGATGGAGAAGCCGGACGTCGATCTGATCGACGGCCTGTCGCCCGCCATCGCCATCGAGCAGAAGACGACCGGCTCCAACCCGCGGTCCACCGTCGGAACCGTGACGGAGATCTACGACTACCTGCGGCTGCTCTTCGCCAACATAGGCGTACCCCATTGCCACCAGTGCGGCCGGGAGATCTCGTCGCAGTCGCTCGATCGGATCGTGGACATGGTGCTGTTGTACCCGACCGAGGAGCGGATCAACATCCTGGCTCCGGTTGTCCGCGGCCGAAAAGGTGAGTTCAAGAAGGAGCTCGTGCAGCTACGGCAGCGCGGGTTCACGCGGGTCCGCGTCGACGGCCAGCTCCTCTCGCTCGACGAGGAGATCCGGCTGGACCGCCGTCGCAACCACAGCATCGACGTCGTCGTCGATCGCCTCGTGCTCAAGTCAGGGCTCGAGCGCCGGCTGGCCGAATCGATCGAGATCGCCCTCAACCTTGCCGACGACATCGTGGTCATCAATACGTTCGAAGGAGGCGACCGGCTGTTTTCCCGGCGGCTGGCATGCACGCAGTGCGGCATCAGCATGCCGGAGATGACGCCGCGCGCCTTCTCGTTCAACTCGCCCCACGGCGCGTGCTCGGACTGTCAGGGCCTCGGCGCGGTCTACGACTTCGACCCGTCCCGCATCGTCCCGGACGAGGGGCTGTCGCTCGCGGACGGCGCCATCGCTCCCTGGACGCGCGGCGACAAGAAACTGATTCGAGACGCGCTCGTGGCGCTCAGCCGGAACTTCGCCATCGATCTCGACACGCCGTTCTGCAAGCTGCCGAAAAAGCAGCGCGACGTCATGCTGTTCGGGCCCGGCACCGCGAAGCCGGGCGCGGCCCGAGCGAAAAAGGACCCGTTCGGCGCCGGGTTCGAGGGCGTCATCCCCAACCTGCGGCGACGGTATGAGGAAGGATCCTGGCTGGAGCAGGAAGCGCTCGAGCCGTACCGCTCGCTGCGGCCTTGCATCGGCTGCGCCGGCGAGCGGCTGAAACCCGAAACCCGCGCGGTTCGCGTCAAGCAGCGCACGATTTCCGAGTTTGTCAATCTGCCGATCAGCGACGCGCTCGGCGTGTTCGAGGGGCTCGAGCTGAACGAGCGTGAGACGCTGATCGCCGGCCGGATCCTGCGTGAGATCCGCGATCGGCTGCGGTTTCTCAACGATGTGGGCGTCGGCTATTTGACGCTCGGCCGCAGCGCCGCGACGCTCTCGGGAGGTGAAGGCCAGCGAATCCGGCTCGCGACCCAGATAGGGTCGCAATTGACCGGCGTCCTGTACGTCCTCGACGAGCCGTCGATCGGGCTCCATCAGCGGGACAACCGCCGCCTGCTGGCCACCCTCTCGCGCCTCCGTGACCTGGGCAATACCGTGGTCGTCGTCGAGCACGACGAAGAGACGATCCGCACGGCCGATTACGTCGTCGATCTCGGGCCGGGGGCGGGCGAGCACGGCGGGCACGTGATCTTCCAGGGCTCGCCGGTCGAGCTGCTCAGCGACGGCGCGGGGTCGCTGACGGGCCAGTATCTGCGCGGCGAGCGCAAGATCGACGCGCCGGGCGGGAGGCGGCCCGCGCTTCGCGGCGAAGTCGTCATCCGCGGCGCGCGCGCGAACAATCTGCAGAACGTGGACGTGACGATTCCCCTGGGGGTTTTCACGGCGGTCACGGGGGTCAGCGGGTCGGGGAAGTCCACGCTCGTGAACGAAATCCTGTATCGCTCCCTCGCGCGTGCGTTGTACCGCGCGGGGGATGAGCCAGGCGCGTGCGCGGGGATTCAGGGCATCGATCTGCTCGACAAGGTGATCCAGATCGACCAGTCGCCGATCGGACGGACGCCGCGATCGAACCCTGCCACGTATACGGGGCTCTTCACGTTCATTCGCGAGCTGTTCGCGATGATGCCCGACGCGAAGGCCCGCGGGTTCCGGCCCGGCCGGTTCTCGTTCAACGTCAAAGGCGGCCGGTGCGAAACCTGTCAGGGGGACGGGGTCATCGCGATCGAGATGCACTTCCTGCCGAACGTGTACGTGACCTGCGAAGAGTGCAAAGGCCGTCGCTACAATCGCGAAACGCTCGAGATCAGGTATCGCGGGAAGTCGATCGCGGAAGTGCTCGATCTGACGGTCGATCAGGCGCTCCCGCTGCTCGAGAATTTCCCGGCGATTGCAAACAAGCTGCGCACGCTTCAGGACGTCGGCCTGGGCTACATCGAGCTGGGGCAGTCGGCGACCACGCTGTCGGGCGGCGAAGCGCAGCGCGTGAAGCTGGCGCGCGAGCTGTCGCGGCGCGGCACGGGCCGTACGCTCTATATCCTCGACGAGCCGACGACCGGCCTGCACTTCGAAGACACCAAGAAGCTCCTCGACGTCCTGAACAAGCTCGTCGAACAGGGAAACACGATCGTCGTCATCGAGCACAATCTGGACGTCATCAAATCGGCCGATCACGTCATCGATCTGGGGCCCGAGGGGGGAGACGCCGGGGGGCGGGTCATCGCCGTCGGGACGCCGGAGGATGTCGCGCTCGTCTCCGGGTCGCACACCGGGGGCTTCCTTCGCGGGATTCTGGGCGCCAAGCCCGCCGCCTAGCCTGTATTACAATAACCACAGTTTTGGTAGGTAGCGCTGTGGCTGACTAGCCACAATTACGCTCAGCCGGGGGCCGGTCAGCTTCCGGTGCTTTTGCCTTAAACTACTGATTACAAACGAGTTGGACTTCAAGGAAGCGCCCCTCGCTCAGGTGGCAGTTCCTTTGCTCAACCAGCAGCCGCGTCCCTGACTGAGCCGTCATGACTGTGCAGCGTACTCTTCGCCGACCGACCCAATGCGCGGGTATCGGTCTGCATTCCGGCAATAAGGTCACCCTGGCGCTGAAACCGGCCGCAGCGGATCACGGAGTTCGATTCGTCCGGACCGACCTCGGTGGCGTCGAGATCCCGGCCACCGTCGATCATCTTGCAGGTATTCAGTACGCTACCGCACTGTCGCACGAAACCGCGTCGGTGGAGACGGTCGAGCACCTGCTCGCGACGCTCGCGACGCTCGGCATCGACAACGTCCGTATCGAGCTGAACTACCCCGAGGTTCCCATCATGGACGGCAGCGCCGCGCCGTTCGTGTACCTGGTCCAGGAAGCGGGCGTGAAGCGGCTGGCGGCGCCGAGGCGCTACCTGAAGATCCTGCGCCCGATCGCGCTGTCGCAGGGAGACAAGCGAATCGCGTTGTATCCCGCCGACCACCTGAAGATCACCTACAGCATCAGTTTCGATCACCCGCTCCTGCGGCACCAGTCACGCACGATGCGCATCAGCGAGGAGTCGTTCGTCGAGGACATCGCGCCGGCGCGGACGTTCGGCTTCCTGAAGGAGGTCGAGATGTTGCGCCAGCGGGGCCTTGCCCTCGGCGGCTCGCTCGACAACGCGATCGTGCTCGGCGACACGGGCGTCCTGAACAACGCGCTCAGGTTCGACGACGAGTTCGTCCGCCACAAGATTCTCGACGTGCTCGGCGACCTGTCGCTCGTGGGATATCCGATCCTGGGCCACGTCGTCGCCCACCGCGGCGGGCACGCCCTGCACACGGCCTTCGCGTCGAAGATCCTGGCCGAGCCGGATGCGTGGCGTCTGGTCGAATCGGCGGCGGACCCGACGGTCGCCGGAGTTCCGGTCACAACGCCAGTCAAGGGCATCGCCCAGGTCGCGAGCTAGACTACAGATTCCGCGGATTCCGCGCGGTCAGGGCGCTGGCAGAGCGGTCACTTGGGCCCGGGCTTCTGCGGCGCGAGCGGGGTCCTGGAGTACATCCCCACGGGATGCCCGGCTGGATCGCTGACAAGCCCGATGGCTCCCGTGCCGTTTGGGAGGTCGAAGGGGAATCCGGGAACGAGCGTTCCACCCAGCTCTTTCGCCTTCTTGCAGCTCTCCTGGATGTCCACCACCTGGACATAGACCACGCCGTTGGAGGGGCTGATCTTCCCCTCCGCAACTCGAATCGTCCCGATGGCCGATCCACCCGAAACGATTTCAACCGCCAGATGAGTTCCCTGAACGGGGTTGAACGTCCAGTCGAAGAGCTTGCCGTAGAACTCCTTCGACTTTGACAGGTCGGTCGTCGTGATGTCGAACCAGGCAACGCGCCCGGCCCCGACATCCGCGGGCATCGACTTCGGTGGCTTCGATTGAGCCTGCATGGACGCAACAGCCATCACCGTCATCGCCAGGATCATCGCGCGCATTGAGTTCTCCCTCTGAGTGGCCCGGTGGAAATTAGCATCGGCCCCAGGGTCGGGGTCAGGCGGCCCTGGTCCCGTTCGGCACGGGCCGCTCGGGGCAGGCGAGCACGGGCGTCACGCCATCCGCGTACCCCAGATCGAAGAGCATCCCCTCGGACATCACGCCTTTCAAGCGACGCGGCTCGAGGTTCACGACGAAGAGCGCCTGACGGCCTTCGATGTCGGCCGGACGCGCGCGCTCCTGCTTGAGCCCTGCGACGATCGTCCGCTGGTTGTCCCCGAAGTCCACGCGAAGCGCGACCAGCTTGTCCGATCCGGGAACGTCAGTGACGCTGAGAATCGTGCCGACGCGCACGTCGATCTTTTCGAAAACATCGACGGCGATCACCGGTTTGACAGGCGCCGGTTTGAACGCGTGGCTCTGGTCGTTGGACATGGGTCCGATCCGCCTGTTCGTAGAATCCGCGGCTCAGCGGACGTGGAGTGCCTTCAGGGTCGTCTCGGAGCCGGATCGCTCGAACCAGTCGATGCCTTCACTCACGAGGTCGAACTTGAGGGCGTAGTGCCCTGGTTGGGGCGGCGCCGGGACGTCGATGCTGACGTCCGCGGTCGCGCTCGGCGCGACCGAGTCGGGCAGCCATGCGCGCGCGTAGTCGCGGTCGATCACGGCGCCGTTGGCGTCGCACAGCTGCGCGCCGAGGCGTACGAGTCGGCGCCCGTAGGTGGCCTGCGCGGGGAAGGGCCTGGTGGACAGGTTGTGCACGCGCGTCCGCACGCGCAGCGACGACCCCGCCCTGGCACGGAGCGGGCCCGGCAGCAGCGTGCGAACGTCGATTCGCGCGCGCGGCGTGGCGCCGGGGATGGCGTTCCCGAGGCCGCTGTTGTCCCAGATCTCGTGCCGGATCCGATCGTAGTCCGGCGTTCCCGGTGCAAACCGTTTCGAGAACATGTTCTCCGGGTGGTCCGTGATCTCCCAGCAGAGGCGATCGACTCCGATCTCCGCGGCAATTGCGCGCGCCCGGTTCATCTCAGCGTCGCTGTCGTTGTGCGAGAACAGGATGTACCGCCAGTTGATGAACGGGACATCCTGCCGCCGCGCGTGTTTTTCCTCCACGGCCGCGCGCAGGTTGCGGATGGCCTTGTCGAAGTCTCCGCGCTGCCGGTAGATGACGAACGTCTCCTGGCTGGCCCCGTCGAGCGAGAAGGTGACCTCGTCGATCCCGGAGCGGATGAGGCGCCGCGCGCCCTCCTCGTTGAACGCGAGGCCATTGGTGCTCGTGTAGAGGTAGATCTGAGGAAACCGCGACTTGATGTACTCGCACATCTCGAGCGCGCGCTTGTGCAGAAAGGCTTCGCCGTAGTTGAAGAAATCGACGCGGCCGAGCGAGGGTCCCGCCTCATCGATGACGCGCCTGAACAGCTCGAAGTCGAGCATGCCGGCGTTCCGCGTGCGGGTGATGCCGGTTTCGGGAGCGCAGCAGGCCTGGCTGCAGGAGATGTTGCAGGCGGCCGTGCATTCGATATACAGCCGCGATGGAAGCACACCGACGTCCAGGCTGCGCTGCGGCGGCGCCTCCGCTTTGCCGAGCGGGAGCTTCAGCGGGCAGTCGCCGCAGAATCTGGAGCCGCCCGCGTTGATGTCGCGCCTCAGGCCGGCGGCGATGTCGCCAGACCAGATGTCCGCCACCGACGCGCTCCTGGTGTCGCCGAGGACACGCTTGCCGTACGGGTCGGCGCACCCGCACACCATGCGGCCGTCGCAGAGCATGACCATCGTGCTCCACGGCCAGGAGCAGGTGAATCGCGTGGACAGATAAACCAGAGACACTGGATCAGCGGCTCTTTCGGGCGGTTACTTCTTACCCGTCAGCTTCCTCATATACGCCCCCAGCCGCTCGTTCTCGTACGAGACGGTATTGAGGAAGAGGCTTTCGGAGAAGTATTGCCTGAGCTCCTCCGGCGACATCTGGCCGATGATCTGCTGGATCTCGCGCGTCATGTCCTCGAAGGTCCGGTTGAGCGCGCGCTTGACCGTGACTTCCTTGTAGAGCGCCTCGATCAGCGCGAGCAGATCGCCGTCGAGTGGAATGTCGGCGCCCGTCGTTGTGCGGATCTTGCGCATGGCTTATGCCCCGAAGCTCTTGACCGCGCTCGGTTCGTCGGGATGGACCTCGATGAAATTCTGCGCGCCGGTCATCGTCAGCATCGTCTCGACGCGCTTCTGCACGCCGGCGAGCTTCAGCGTACCGCCCGCGGCGGCCGCCTGGCGGTACAGGTCCATCAGGCAACCGATCGTGGCGCTGTCGACGTAGCCCACCGACGAGAGATCGATGAGCAACTTCCGCTCGCCCGCGTGGATGAGCGTCGTGACCGCGCTCGAGAAATCGGAGAGCAGCGGGTACATGAGACGCGATTCGCCGACGCGGACGACCGCTATGCCGTGCGCGTGTTCGGTGCTGAGGTTCATGCGTGTTTCCTCGTTGATCCGCGTCGCCCGCGAAGGCGGCGCGGCGCGCCGGCGGGGCGGCCGCCGGACGGCTGATCCTGGAGCCGCCGAATCTGGCGCGCGAGCTCCAGACGGCCCCGGTTGATGCGCGACTTGACGGTTCCCTCCGGCAGGCGCAGCCGGTCCGCGATCTCCTGATAGGACAGTTCCTGCAGATCCCGCAAGACGACGGCCGTGCGCAGCGAGACGGGCAGCTTCTCCAGAGCCCGCTGCAACAGGGCCCGCAGGTCGCTCTGCTCGAGGACGCCGTCCGGCCCGATATCGGCGGACGCCGGCGTCAACTCCCCCGCGTCGACCTCCCGGGCAATCGTCTCACGTTCCTTCCGCACGCTCCGGTAGTGGTCGATGCACAGGTTGCGGGCGATGCTGATGATCCACGTCTGGAAGTTCGCACGCCGGTCGAACGTGTCGAGCGCCTTGAAGATCTTCAGGAAGATGTCCTGGGCGAGATCTTCCGCTTCGTCGTGTTTTCCGACGAATTTATACGCGACGTTGAACACCTTCCGCCAGTGCTGGCGGACCACCGCTTCCCAGGCGGCCTGGTCTCCACTCAGGCACTGCTCGATGAGGGTGTCGGGCGTCGCCGGCTGCAGCGCCGGTGAGTCAACGGACATGCGATTCGCAACGCGGCGGGATCGACAAAAATGATAGCATACCCCGTTTCGCACGTGTCCGCGTTCACCTACCTGGACCATCAGCTCTCGTGCGACGGCGTCGGCCTCTCCGCGCTCGCGGAGGCGGCGGGAACGCCGTGCTACGTCTACAGCGCGGCGGCAATTGCCGCACGCTATCGCGCGATCGACGACGCGTTCGGCGGCTACCCGCACGCGCTCCACTACGCGCTGAAGGCGAATTCCACGCTCGCGATCGCCCGGCTGCTCCGCGGCCTCGGCAGCGCGGCCGACGCGAACTCCGGAGGCGAGATCGAGGTCGCGCGGCGCGCCGGGTTCACGCCCGACGCGATCGTCTTCACCGGCGTCGGCAAGACACGCGCCGAGCTCGAGCTGGCGGTCGGTCTCGGCGTGAAGACCATCAACGCCGAATCGGCCGGGGAGCTCGACCGCATCGACGAGATCGCCCGCGCGCTCGGCACGCGGGCGCGGGTCGCCCTCCGGGTCAACCCCGATATCGATGCCCTCAGCCATCCGCACATCTCGACCGGTCTTCGACGGAACAAGTTCGGCGTGCCGCTCGACGACGCCGCGCCCATTCTTCGCGAGGCCGCCCGCCGCACCGGCATCCGCCTCGTCGCTCTTCACCTGCACGTCGGCTCGCAGATGATGTCGCTCGATCCTATCCGCCGCGCGGCCGGCGCGGCTGCCGCGCTGGCCCGCGACGCGCAAGGCTCCGGCGTGCCTATCGAGTATCTCGATCTCGGCGGCGGGCTGGGCATCTCGTACAACGGCGTGCCCGCGCCGTCGTTCGAGGATTACGCCGCGGCCATCCTGGATGGCGTCCGGCCATCCGGCCTGCCCCTCGTCATCGAGCCTGGGCGCGCCGTCGTCGGACCCGCCGGCGCGCTGCTCGCGCGCGTCGTGGACGTCAAGCCCCAACCGGGTGACAAGCATTTTGTCGTGCTCGACGCGGGGATGACCGAGCTGCTGCGCCCCGCGCTGTATGGTGCCTTTCACCGGATCGTGCCGGTCAACGAGCCCCGCGCCGGCGAGGTTGCCGTCGACATCGTGGGCCCGCTCTGCGAGTCGAGCGACACGCTCGGCTCCGATCGGCGCCTGCCGCTGCCCCGCGTCGGCGACCTGCTCGCGATCCTCGACGCCGGCGCGTACGGCTCGGCGATGGCCTTCAACTACAACCGCCGGCTTCTGCCGCCGGAAGCGCTCGTCGAGCACGGCGCGTGGCGAATCATCCGGCGCCGCCAGACGATCGACGACATGCTCGCGCTCGAGTGTCCATGAGCGGAGCCCTGATAGCCTTCGAGGGGCTCGACCAGAGCGGCAAGGAAACGCAGGCGCAAACGCTGCGCGACGCGCTGAAGGCGTCCGGCCACAAGGCCCGGTTCCTCACGTTCCCGGACTACGGCACCTCGATCGGCGAGGAAATCGCGCGCGCCCTGCAGGGTGAACGCGACTACGGCCCGGACGTCATGCAGCTCCTCTTCATCGCCAACCGCTACGAACGGAAGCCTGAGATCGACCGCTGGCTCGAGGGTGGGCTCGTGCTGCTCTGCGACCGGTATCTGGCGTCGAGCGTCGCGTACGGCGAGGCGCAGGACCTCGATCCCTCCTGGCTCGCCGAGACCCAGAAGTTCCTGCCACGACCGGACCTCACGGTCTGGCTCGACATCGCGCCCGAGACCGCCGTCAGGCGCAAGACGGCGGATCGCGACCGCTACGAACGCGATCTCGCGCTTCTGGCGCGCGTACGCGAGAGCTATCGCCGCCAGGCCGCGGCGCCCGGTTGGGTCCGCATCGATGGAGAACGTTCGAGGGAGCAGGTCGCCGCCGACATCGCTACGGCCGTCGCGTCACAACTCGGGCTGCGGTGAGTGCCCGCACCTCCCGCGCGCCGGCGTCCTTCAACGCGCGCGCGCACGCCTCCAGCGTCGCCCCCGTCGTGCTGACGTCGTCGACGAGCACCACGACGCGGCCGTCGATCCCCGCGCGTGACCGCGGCCTGACGGCAAAGGCGTCCCGCACGTTGGCGTGACGCCGCGCGGCCGGCAGATCCGTCTGGCTCGGCGTGGCGCGTGTCCGCGTCAGCGCATCCACCATCGGGCATCCGAGACCGAACGCGAGATCCCGCGCCTGGTTGAATCCGCGCGATCGCTCCCGCCTGCGATGGAGCGGCACCGGCACGACGACGTCGGCGGTGGCGAGGAGCTCATGCCCCGCCTCGGTCATGAGGCGCGCCAGAGGCGCGGCCAGGGTGCGCCGTCCGTCGTATTTGAACGCATGAAGGATCTCGCGCAACGCGCCGTCGTACACCCCTACCGCCCGTCCCCGATCGATGGCGGTACGGCGGCGCCGACATCGCGGGCAGCGGGCCAATTCGATGCTCGTCCGCCGCCACGACGGCAGCGGATCTCCGCAGGCGTCACAGACCGGGGGCGTAATCGGAAGGATGGCGCGCCAGCACGGGGCACAAACGGGGCCGCCGGTCGGCGATTCGAGCGGCCGACGGCACGCGGCGCAGCAGGGCGCGAGCAGGACGGCAAGCACGCCGTCCGCGGCCGCTCGGAGAGCGGTCAACATTTCTTTTATTGCGATGGGGCCCCACCCCCATCGCCTACCACTTTTCTTCCTGCTCGCGGGGCCCCACCCCCGCTCGCTCGCGCTCGGCGGCTTCGCGCCTCGCGCGGGCTCAAGGCTGTTCGCTTTCGCTCGGCGCGCTGGTCCGGACGCCCAGCGTTTTTCCGCGCAGGCGATGGGGCCTTACGCTCGCCGCGCTGGTCCGGACGCCTTGCTTTTCACGTCGCCTTCCGGATCCGTGACGACGATGCGCACGGCCTGGCCCCAGAGACGTTCGAGGCCGTAGAACTCCCGGGTCGCCGGAGTGAAGATGTGGACGATGAAGGTGAAATAGTCGAGGAGAACCCACTCCGCCCGGTCGTATCCCTCGACGTGAGCCGGCCGCAGCTTGCCTCGCTTGAGCGCTTCCTCGACCGCGTCCGCGATCGCCTTCACCTGCCGCTGGTTCTGGCCCGTGCACAACACGAAGTAGTCCGTGAACGCCGACGAACGGCGCAGGTCGAGCACGATGAGCTCGGAACCCTTCTTGTCCTGTGCGGCGGCGATCGCGGCAGCAACGTCCTTGGGAAGTCTCGGGCGGCGTTCGGCTTTCTTCATGCAACTGACCTGCCGGAATAGAGACGGTAGCGATGGATGTGCGCGGCCACGGCCGGGGGCACGAGGCCGTCGAGGTTTCCTTCCTCGCAGGCCCTGCGCCGGATGGCGGTCGACGACACGTCCGGCGTGGAGGCGTCCACAAGCAGGATCGACGCCACCGACGGCACGGCCGTTCCCGCGTCCACCATCCGCGCCGCGAGGGCCGGCAGCTCCTGGCGGAGCGCGGCCGCAGGACGGCCCGGTCGGGAGATCACCACGAAGTGCCCGCGATCGAGGAGTGCAGGGTAGTCCCGCCAGGTCTCGATGTCCGCAAACGCGTCAGCGCCCGTAATGAAAAAGATCTGCAATGGAGAATACCCACATCCCGCGAGCCGCTCGAGCGTCGTCGACGTGTACGTCGGCCCCGGGGCCTGCAGCTCGAGGTCCGACGCGGCAAAGGCGGGATCCGCCTGTGCCGCCAGGGCCGCCATCGCGAAGCGGTGAAACGGGGACGCCTGCGGCTGAACCGGACGGTGAGGCGGGACGTGCGTCGGCATGAGCAGAACGCGATCCAGCGCCAGCGCGCGGCGCGCCGCCGACGCGGCTGCGACGTGACCCACATGAATCGGATCGAAGGTACCGCCCAGCACGCCCAGGCGCGCCACGGCTGTCATGTGCTGACGGCTTGCCCCGAGCCGTGTCGAGGGGCCTGGCCGGGTGTCGATCGAGGCGCAGCTCCGGCGTTGACCCGCCTCCACATCGCTTCGACCAACGCGGGGATCCCTTCGCCCGTGACCGCTGAAACCGGATACAGTTCGACACCTCGCTCGTTCAGGTGTGTCGCGAGCCGCGCGAGCCGCGACGGATCGTCGAGCGCGTCGATCTTGTTTGCGGCGACGAGTCGTGGCTTCTCGGAAAAGCGCACGCGGGTGTCGGCCGGCTCGTTCGGCCGCCCCTGGAACAGGGTCAACTCGCGTTCAATCACGTCGAAATCGGCGACCGGGTCACGCGCCGATGCCGAGGAGACGTCGATCACATGGACCAGCACCTTGGTGCGTTCGAGGTGGCTGAGGAACTGATGCCCGAGCCCGTGCCCCTCGTGCGCGCCCTCGATCAGACCGGGTACGTCGGCGACGACGAAGCTCCGGTCGTCGCTGAGGCTGACGACGCCGAGGTTCGGGGTCAGCGTCGTGAACGGGTAGTCGGCGATCTTCGGCCGGGCCGCCGAGATGCGTGAGATGAGCGTGGATTTTCCGGCGTTCGGATAGCCGACGAGTCCGACGTCGGCGACGAGCTTCAGCCGGAACCTCAGGTGTTTCTCTTCGCCTTCTTCGCCCGGCTCGGTCCTGCGCGGCGCGCGATTGGTCGACGACGCGAACGCGGCGTTGCCGCGCCCGCCGCGGCCGCCTCGTGCGACGAGCACGCGCTGACCGAGCTCGGTGAGATCCGCGACCTTCGTCAGCCCCTCCGTCGTCTGTTCGTAGACGACCGTGCCGACGGGCACGTCGAGCGCGAGATCGCGTCCTTCGGCGCCGGTGCGATTCGATCCTTCGCCGTGGACGCCGCGGTCGGCGTGGAACTCAGGATGAAAGCGGAAGTTGACGAGCGTGTTGAGATGCGGACTGGCGACGACGTAGACCGAGCCGCCTCGTCCGCCGTTGCCGCCGTTGGGCCCGCCGCGAGGGACGAACTTCTCGCGCCGGAAGCTCAGGCAGCCATTGCCGCCGCTCCCGGCTGCGACGCGAACCTCGACTTCGTCTACAAACACTGGAAGGTCTCAGCGTCGCGCGGCGGCCTTGAGAGGGCCGCCCTCCGGCGATGGATTCGGCGCCTGGAGCGCGGGCCTGTCAGACCCGCGTCACGAGAGCTGAGCACAGACTATGGCTCGACCGGCAGCACCGAGATTCTGCGACCCCGCGCGCCGTGGTTCTCGAAGCGCACACGGCCCGAGACCTTGGCGAAGAGCGTGTCGTCCTTGCCGCGACCGACGTTGAGGCCCGGCAGAAAGCGACGTCCGCGTTGGCGGACCAGGATCGAGCCGCCGAGAACGATGTTGCCGTCGAACCGCTTGACGCCGAGCCGCTGCGAGTTGCTGTCGCGGCCGTTTCTGGAGCTGCCCTGTCCCTTTTTATGAGCCATGCTTACACCACGATCTCTGTGATGCGAACCCGGGTAAACGTCGCGCGGTGTCCCATCGTCTTCCGGAAACCCTTGCGACGCTTCTTCCTGAAGATCCGGATCTTCGGCCCGCGGGCTTCGCCGTCCACGACCGCGAGCACCTTCGCATTTGCGACGAATGGTGATCCGGCGAACACTTCGCCGCCGTCTTTGCTCACGAGCAATACCTGATCGATCGTCACCTGATCCCCGACCGACACGCCCGCGACGCGGTCCACGGAGACGACCATTCCCGGACCGACCTTGACCTGCCGACCGCCGCTCTGGATGATGGCGTACACGTCGAAACTCCCTTACTTGAAAACAAACTACTTTATCACAGGCGTCTGGCGGGAGGCCAGATCGGCAGCCCTGAAGGGCTGCGCTACTTGAGCAGGACGCGGGTCCCGCGGATCTTGGTCGTCGACAGCGCGCCGAGGAACTCGGGGATCACCTGATCCATCAGCTCGAAGTAGGACGACAGGGCGGGGGTATTCTGCGACGAGGGATACAGCACTTCTTTCCGGTAGCTCTCGCGGTGCAGCCGCGTGCCCGTACGACCGTCGATGAACACGAAGGTCGGGACGAGGATGAATCCCTTGCGCTCCATATACTGACGCACCGGGACGACGCGGCGGCGGCCGAGCGCGTCGAAGTATTCGGTCTCGCGCTGCACGAACGCGGCGCGGCTGTGCGGCGTAAACAGCACGGTGCCGGTGACGATGAGAGGATTCTGGTATTCCTCGCCCAGCTTCTTCCAGAAGCTGACGTCCGCGAAGATTTTTTCGTACGCCTCGAGGTCTTTTTCGTTTCGGATCTTCGGTTCGTCCGCCGTCGGCGGCGCCGGCTGCGCGGTCCCGACCGTCGCCGCGGTGCCGTCCGTTTTATCCATGCTCGCGACCGCCGGCAGCGGCTGTACACCCTCGGCCGCGAGCTCCGCGAGCGGCAGCACGTCCGCCTCGATGACCTTCAGCTCCGATCTGGTCCGGAGCTGGCTGCGCAGCAGGCGCACCGTCTCGAGGTTTGCGTCGACATCCTCCGTGCCACCGGCGATGAATCCCGCGACCAGTATCCGGCTGAATCCCGACACGTCGAGCTTCGCCTGAATCGGCGTCTCGACCGGGATTTCGTAGAAGCTCGTGCACGCGCTCGCGACGAGCGTCAGCCCGACGCTAGCGATCGTTGCGGCCCTTCGCGCGGTCATTGATTTCCTTGAAGAGATCGAAGTTCTGACGGATGAGCAGATTCTCGGGGTCGAGGCTGACGGCCTTCTCGTACGCCTTGCGCGCGTCCTCGAACCGACCTTCGTGCTCGTGCGCAATTGCCAGGTTGTTCCACGCCGCCGGATACGTCGGGTCGATTTCGACCGCGCGCTGCCACCGGTAGGTCGCCTCCCGCCAGAGGCCGCGCTGCGCCATACCGATACCGAATTCGACCTGTGACTTTGCATCCTTTCGCGCGTCGGCGAGGACCGGCGCGGCGGTGGCGAGCATCAGCCCGACACACGCTGCAGCGACCCCGCGGACCGCGTTGGAAGGCATGGTTCTTTGGCTCACTATACCGACCGCCCCGGAACGGGCGCAAGCGCATTCCGGCGGGGTAAGGGAAATTCTCAGCAAGGGACGTACCACGGAGGAAGGCGGGAATTGCCCCGTGTTTATAGAGGATAGGTGGCGTTTTTCGTAAGGACTTACCGGAGATTCTCCGAAACTGTCCACGCCGGCCTCGTTTTACGCTGAAGACTCGGGGCGGTACGACGGTTGCCGATCCCGAGCTTCGGTGAAGCGATCGGACGGCCGCCAGAACGGTCTCGAGCTCATTTCAGCTCTGTCGCTGCTTGCGGGTTCCGGCGTGACTCCCCATTGGTCGCGGCTTGGGGTTGCGGTCCGGGAGGCCTTCGAGGCGGGCGAGGAGGCTTTCCTCAGCCGGCTGGCGCAGCTCTGGGGTGAGGAGCCTCCGGCTCTCCGCGCCAGGCTGGCTTCGGTGCGAACGGAGGCGCTCGCCGCAATCGAGCACGGCAAACGCACAGGTCTGACCTCCATCCTGTGGGGAGACGCGGAGTATCCGGCCAGGCTCGCAGGCATTCATGACCCTCCGCCTGCGATCTGGTATCGCGGGGATGCGTCTTGTCTGACGGGCCTGGCCGTAGCGCTGGTAGGGGCGCGGGCCGCCTCGAGCTACGCGCGCGAAGTCGCAGAGCAACTCGGCGAGGGACTCGCCAGGCGCGGCGCCACGGTGGTGAGCGGCATGGCGCGCGGCGTCGACGGCGCCTCGCACCGTGGAGCGCTGGCCGGCGGCGGCCCCACGATCGCCGTTCTCGGGTCGGGCGCCGACGTGGTGTATCCGTCCGAACATCGCGAGCTGGCTGACGCGATCGCGAGGAACGGCGTCGTCATCAGCGAGTTTCCGCCCGGTGCGCGTCCGCTCGCCGCCCACTTTCCGCTGCGCAACCGCATCATCAGCGGCCTGTCCGTCGCCGTCGTCGTCGTGGAAGCGTCGGAGAAAAGCGGCTCGCTCATCACGGCCCGCATGGCGCTCGAACAGGGACGCGAGGTCATGGCGGTTCCAGGCAACGTCCTCTCGTCGCGCAACAGGGGGTCGCACGCCCTGCTTCGAGACGGGGCAAAGCTCGTGGAGGGAGTGGACGATATTCTGGAGGAACTGGGGACGTCCGCCGCGATCGCTGCCGCAGATGCCGGTAAGTGTTTGACAGAAGAGCCTTTACTGTCGCTCATGGAGGCCGGCGAGGACTACGCCGTCGAGGATCTGGAGGCCTTGACCGGCCTTCACGCGGCCGTCCTGCTACCCAGGCTGCTGGAGCTCGAAATCGACGGAAAGATCGTCCGCCGCGAGGCGGGCCGTTTCCAGAGGCTTCGGAAACGGTGCTAACGTAGGTTCAAAGTATGCCGAAAGCGTTGGTCGTGGTCGAATCGCCGGCGAAGGCGAAGACCATCAACAAATACCTCGGGCGCGACTTCAAGGTCGTCGCATCGATGGGACACGTCAGGGATCTGCCCAAGAGCAAGCTGGGAGTCCACATCGAGAAAGGCTTCGAGCCGGACTACGAGATCATCCCGTCACGAAAGAAGGTCGTCGCCGAGCTGAAGAGCGCCGCAAAAGAGGCCAGCGAGATTTACGTCGCGACCGACCCGGATCGAGAAGGGGAGGCGATCGGCTGGCATCTCGCCGAAGAGCTCGGGGGCCGCGGACGCAAGATCCGTCGGCTGATGTTCAACGAGATCACAAAAAAAGCAGTTCTCGAGGCGATCAAGAACCCTCTGGACATCGACATGAAGATGGTCGACGCGCAGCAGGCGCGGCGGGTCCTCGACCGTCTCGTCGGCTACAAGATCAGCCCGCTCCTCTGGGACAAGGTGCGGCGTGGGATGAGCGCCGGCCGCGTGCAGTCCGTCGCGCTGAAGCTCGTGGTCGAACGCGAGCGCGAGATTGAGCGCTTCGTGCCCGAGGAGTACCTGGAACCTCCTCGCCAGGCTCGCCGGCGCGGTTCCGCCGGAGTTCGACGCGAAGCTGGTCAAGAAGGACGGGGCGGGTTTCAAGGTCGGCAGCCAGGCGGAGGCGGATCAGGTCCTCTCAGATCTGCGCGGCGCGGAGTGGACCGTGTCGTCGGTGGCCACCAAGGAGCGGAAGAAAAACGCCGCGCCGCCGTTCATCACGAGCAAGCTGCAGCAGACGGCGCGATTTCCCGTCAAGAAGACGATGATGATCGCCCAGCAGCTGTACGAAGGCATCGATCTGCCGGGCGAAGGGGCGGTGGGGCTCATCACGTACATGCGCACGGATTCGACCCGCGTGTCGGAGCAGGCGCTCGGCGAGGCACGCGACTACATCGGGAGCCAGTTCGGTCCCGAGTTCGTACCCGAGAAGCCGAATTATTTCAAGGCGAAGGCGGACGCGCAGGACGCGCATGAGGCGATCCGGCCGACGTCCATGCAGTACGAGCCCGAGAAGGTTCGTCCGTTCCTCACGCCGGACCAGTACTCGCTTTACCGGCTGATCTGGAACAGGTTCGTCGCATCGCAGATGCCGCCGGCGGTCTTCGACGAGACCACGATCGAGATCGAGGCCGGGCCATACCTTTTCCGCGCGAAGGGGTCGGTGCCGAAGTTCCCCGGCTGGATGAGCGCCTACGACGTGGACAAGGAACAGACCGAGGAGCCGGCCGCGCCGGCCCAGACAGATGCGGATGAGGACGCGGCGGCGGCCGGCATCCTGCCGCAGCTTGCCGAAGGCGATCGCCTCGAACTGCGCGAGCTGAAGCCCGAACAGAAGTTCACGCAGCCGCCTCCACGATACAGCGAGGCGACGCTCGTCAAGGCGCTCGAAGAGAACGGTATCGGGCGGCCGAGCACGTACGCGCAGATCATCACGGTGCTCCAGTCGCGCGAGTACGTGAACAAGATCGAGGGGCGCTTCAAGCCGACGAAGCTCGGCGTGATCCTCGTCGAGGAGCTGCTCAGCCCGAGCTTCGACGACATCCTCGACGTCGGGTACACGCGCGAGCTCGAGGAGGAGCTGGACCGGATCGAGCAGGGAGAATTCGACTACGAATCGCTGCTCAAGGCTTTCTACAAGAAGTTCGAGAAGGACCTGAAGGGCGCGAAGAAGCTCATGCCCGACCTGAAAGTCGAAGGAAAGGCGACCGACATCATCTGCGACAAGTGCGGCTCGCCGATGGTCATCAAGGCGGGGAAGTTCGGGCTCTTCATCGCCTGCTCGGCGTATCCGAAGTGCGAGAACACGCGCGAGCTCGAACCGGACGAGCAGCCGGCCGAAGATCTGGACCAATCGTGCGAGAACTGCGGCCGCCCGATGGTCGTCAAGCGCGGGAGGTTCGGTCAGTTCCTGGCCTGCTCCGGTTATCCGGAGTGCAAGACCACCCGGAAGCTGATCTCAACCAAGCAGGGGCTCACCGCCGCCAGGCCAGACCAGATCCTGGATGAGAAGTGCCCGAAGTGCGCGTCGAACCTGGTCCTGAAGCACGGGCGGTACGGCGAGTTCACGGCGTGCACGAACTATCCTGCCTGCCGCTACGTGAAGCAGAAGAGTACCGGCGTCGCCTGTCCCGTTGACGGCGGCGACATCGTCGAGAAGAAATCGCGCCGCGGCCGGGTGTTTTTCGGGTGCGCCAACTACCCGGATTGCGAGTTCACGCTCTGGAACAAGCCAATCGCGGAAAAGTGTCCGAAGTGCAGCGCGCCGTACCTCGTCGAAAAGATCACCAAACGCCACGGCCGCCAGATTATCTGCAACAACAAAGAAGGCGGCTGCGACTACGTGCGCTCCGAGGAGCTGGCTGCGGCCGAGGCGTAGGCCCGACCTTCAGGTCGGGCGTGCCCGAATCGGCATTGTAGAGATACCCAAGGGCCGTGTCCGATAACGCGAAGAGGATCGTGATCGTCGGCGGCGGGCTGGCCGGCAGCGAGGCGGCGTGGCAGGCCGCATGCGCGGGCGTGCCCGTCGTCCTCCACGAGATGCGGCCCGTCCGTCAAACGGCCGTGCACAAGACCGGTGGCCTCGCCGAGCTGGTCTGCAGCAACTCCCTGCGCGGAGACAAGCTCGATAACGCGGTCGGCCTTCTGAAAGAGGAGATGCGGCGACTTGGCTCGCTCGTGATGCGGGCCGCCGACGCCTCGCGCGTTCCGGCCGGCGCGGCGCTCGCTGTCGACCGCGAGCGGTTCTCGGAGGAAATCACCGCAGCGCTGGTCTCTCACCCCCTGGTTCACATCAGCCGCGACGAAGTCGACGCGATTCCCGACACCTCCAGTGCGCCGACGATTGTCGCGACGGGACCGCTGACGTCGGATGCGCTCGCCGCGGACGTCGCGCGTTTCACGGGTCGGGACTACCTGTACTTCTACGACGCGATCAGCCCCATTGTCCTCGCCGAAACGGTCGACATGACACGCGTCTACCGCGCGTCGAGGTGGGGCAGGAGCCTGGGAGACCCGGCGCGTGGCTCGACCGCCGCGATTGCCGGCGATGGGGACTACCTCAATTGCCCGATGAATGCGGAAGAATACGCCCGCTTTTACGACGCGCTCGTGCACGCGGAAAAAGCGGAGGTCCACGACTTCGACCGGACGAAGTTCTTCGAGGGATGCCTGCCGATCGAGGTGATGGCGCACCGCGGCGTCGATACGCTGCGATTCGGACCGATGAAGCCTGTGGGCCTGCCGGACCCGCGAACAGGCCGTGAGCCATACGCCGTCGTACAGCTTCGACAGGACAACCTGGCCGGGGATCACTTCAGCCTCGTCGGATTTCAGACCCAGTTGAAGTGGGGAGAGCAGGCGCGAGTGCTGCGCCTCATCCCGGGCCTCGAGTCCGCTGAGTTCGTGCGGTTCGGCATGATTCACCGGAACACCTACATCAACGCGCCGACGGTCCTCCGCGAGACCTGGCAGACCCGCGCGCGCCAGCATCTCTTCTTCGCGGGTCAGATCTCCGGTGTAGAAGGGTACGTGGAGTCGGCCGCTTCAGGGCTGATCGCGGGCCGAAACGCCACGGCGCTCGTCCGGGGCGTCGAGCCCTCGGCGCCGCCGCGGACGACGGCCATCGGCGCGCTCGGGTATTACGTCGCGCATGCCGACCCGCGCAACTACCAGCCCACGAACATCACGTTCGGGATCATCGAGCCTCTGCCGGGTGCGCCGCGCAAGAAGCACGAGCGCAATCTGGCGATTTCCGAGCGTGCGCTCGCCGATTTGCGCGTGTGGGCCGACGCGAGCGCCTGCGGCCCGCGCGAGGCGCCGGAGGGGAGCGCGGGCGAAGCCCGCGCCGCCGAGCGCGAGCGAGTGGGGGTGGGGCCCCACGAGCGCTGAGAATGCAGGTGCCGACTGCTACTTTACGTAACGATCTGAAGGAGTTCTCGGAGTACCTGCGGCACAACGTCAACGCGTCGCCCCATACCGCTCGCGCGTACGAAAGCGATCTCGAGCAGTTCGTCGCGTATCTCGCGGCTGCCCGCAAGAAGCCGGGCACAGACCTGCGTGCGGCCGACCTCGACGCGACCGCGGTGAGCGGTTTTCTCGCCGATCTGCACCGACGCGGCAACTCCCGCGCCTCCGCGGCGCGAAAGCTGGCGTCGTTGCGCACGTTCTTCCGGTACCTTCGCCGGGAAGGGCGGATGGACGACGATCCGGCGGCGCTCGTCGGCACCCCGAAGCGCGAGAAAAAGCTGCCGGCGCATCTCGCGGAACAGGAGATGTCCCGGCTGCTCGAAACGCCTGATCTCTCGACGCCCTTCGGCCGCCGCGACCGGGCCATTCTCGAGCTGTTCTACGCGTCCGGTCTTCGGCTGAGCGAGCTCGTCGGTCTGGACCTCGACGACGTCAATCTCTCGGGGCGCGTCGTGCGTGTGCTCGGCAAGGGCGGGAAGGAGCGCGTCGTCCCGTTCAACAAGACCGCCGCGCAGACGATTAAGGCATGGCTCGGCGATCTCGCAGGGCTTGCGGTCTTCCCGTCAGAGGTCGGCGGCCGGGGGACACGCGTCAGAAAGGGCGGCCGGGCGCTGTTCGTAAACTATCGCGGGGGACGGCTCTCGACGCGGAGCGTGGACCGGCTCGTGCGGAAGTACGTCGCGCAGTGCAGCACGCGATTTGGCATCAGCCCGCACGCGCTGCGGCATTCGTTCGCGACGCACCTGCTCCAGCGCGGAGCGGATCTACGGGCTATTCAGGAACTGCTAGGCCACGCGCGACTGTCCACGACGCAGCGCTACACGCACGTCAACGCCACGCAGTTGATCGACGCCTACAAGAAGGCACACCCAAGAAGTTAGTGCACTCGGGGTGCCCCTGGGTGCGCTGAGGTGCCCATGGGTGCGGGTGCGCTAAGCGCCAAGCGTGTGCGCCGCCCAGGCGACGAAGATGGCGGTAATGTAAGGCGCGAACATCAGCGCGAAGAGTCCCAGGAACAGGCGCCAGCCTGCGCGACCACGGGTTTTCGCGGCATACCAGGGTAGGACGACTGGCAACGCGAGGAGGAGGAAATACCCCAGGTCGAGGACGTTGCCGACCTTCGTTCGCGCCGCGTCCTTCTGAAGCCAGAGGATCACGGCGAGCGTCGGGCTCCAGAGGATGAACAGCTGAACGACCGGGGCGGGTTCGGCTTCCGCCAGGACGTACAGGACGGCCACACCCGACGAGAAGGCAGCGGTCAGTACCGCTGTTCGAAGTGTGGTGTCCGCAACGGTTTCCGGCGACGCGTGCGTGTCGTTCATCCGCACCCCGTCGGGCAGCTTACGGCACCTGAGCGCACCCGCACCGAGTGCACCCAGGGCACCTGGTGCACCTTAGTGCACCTTTACACGGCCTCAGCTATCGCGGGCGGCTGCTGCACGGATTGCGAGGGCAGCGCGCGCCGGCCCCGGGCGAAGTCGATGCCGAGCGTCTTGATCTTGTAGTTCATGACGCGCGGGCTGATCGCGAGCAACTCGGCGGCGTCCTTCTGGACCCAGTTCGACATCTTGAGGGCCTCGATGACCGCCTGCCGCTCGATCTCCTCGAGCGCGATCCCCGTCGGCGGGATCTTCACCACGGGCGTCGGATCCCCCGACGGACCGGACGTCGACAGCTCGCCAAGGCGCAGGTCGCCGCTCGTCACCTGCGGTCCCTCGCTCAGCAGCACCGCCCGCTCGATCGCGTTCTCGAGCTCGCGGATGTTTCCCGGCCAGTTGTAGCGCATCAGCAGCTTGGTGGCGTCCGGCGTCAGGCCGTCGAGCTTCTTCTTGAGCTCGCCGGCGAACCGGCGCAGGAAGAACGTCGCGAGTGCGCCGATGTCCTCCTTGCGCTCCCGCAGCGCCGGCATGTCGATCGACACCACGTTCAGCCGATAGTAGAGGTCCTCGCGGAACTGCGAGGTGGAGACCATCTGCGGCAGGTTCCGGTTGGTCGCAGTGAGGACGCGGACATCGACACGCAGCGTGCGCGTCCCGCCGAGCCGCTCGAACTCGTGTTCCTGGAGCACGCGCAGGATCTTCGCCTGCGTGTTGGCGCTCATGTCGCCGATCTCGTCGAGGAACAGCGTCCCGCCGTCCGCCTGCTCGAAGCGCCCGACGCGCTGCTTGTCGGCGCCGGTGAACGCCCCCTTCTCGTGCCCGAAGAGCTCGGACTCGAGGAGGTTCTCCTGGAGCGCCGCGCAGTTCACCTTGACGAAGTTGCGCGCCGCGCGGAGCGAGTTGTGATGGATCGCGCCCGCGATCAGCTCCTTGCCCGTCCCCGTCTCGCCGCGGATGAGCACCGTCGTGTTGCTCTTGGCGACCTTCTTGACGATGCCGAGGACCTGCTGGAGCGCGCCGCTCGCGCCCACGATGCGATCGAAGTCGTAGATGTCCTGCTGCGTATGGCGGAGGTACTCAATCTCGTGCTTGAGGCGGCGGTGCTCGATCGCCTTCTCGATCTTGACCTCCATCTCCTCGATCTCGAACGGCTTCTGCACGTAGTCGAACGCGCCGTTCTTCATCGCCTCGACGGCGGTCTGGACCGAGCCGAACGCGGTCATCAGGATGACCCCGGTGGACGGGTGCAGTGTCTTCGCCGTGCGCAGGACGTCCAGGCCGTCGCTGCCTCCCATCTTGAGATCGCTCAGCACGACGTCGAAGTGACCCTCGTGCAGCTTCTCGATGGCGACGTTGCCGTTCGGCGCCTCGTCGACCTCGTGCCCCGCCTCGGTCAGCGCGCGCGCAATGCCGCGACGCAGCGAGTCGTGATCGTCCGCGACCAGAATCCTGCCCATGTCAGCTCCCTACACCGTTCCGAACAGCGGGTGCGTGCCGGAAATCGGCAGCGTCACCCGGAACCGCGCGCCCGACCCGGGCCGCGACTCCACATCGATCCGCCCGTCGTGGGCGTCGATGATCTTCCGCACGATCGCAAGGCCCAGTCCCGTGCCCTGCGGCTTGGTCGTGAAGAACGGCCCGAACATCCGCTCCTTCACTTCCGGCGTCACCCCCGGGCCGTCGTCGACTACTTCGAGGATGACCATCGGCTGCGCCGCATCGCCATGGTCTTCCACGGTCTCGACCGCCTTGATATCCACGCGCCCTCGGCCGCCGAGCGCCTCGAACGCATTCGTCAGCAGGTTCGTCACCACCTGCCGCAACTGGTGCGGATCCCCCTGGATCCGCGGCAGATCGGCCGGCAGCGCCGACGAGACCTGCGTCTCCCGCCTCGGGACGTGGCTTTCGGCCATCGTGATCGCGTCGTGCACCACGTCGTGCAGCGAGACGCGCTCGACCTCGAGCCTGATCGGCCTGACGAACTCCAGCACGTCCTGAACGATCGCGTTGGCCATCTTGGCCTCGTTGATGATGTCGCTCAGAATCGTCTGCGCGTCCGCCGAGCCGGCGAGCTGCCGCTTCAGCACGCCCGCCATCACTTCAATACCCGCCAGCGGGTTCTTCACCTCGTGCGCGATCGCCGCCGCCATCTCCC
This sequence comes from uncultured Acidobacteriota bacterium, assembly GCA_963847125.1. Taxonomy (GTDB): domain Bacteria; phylum Acidobacteriota; class Vicinamibacteria; order Vicinamibacterales; family 2-12-FULL-66-21; genus DATAEE01. The sequence goes on along the minus strand of CAWJYM010000009.1, from coordinate 1,498,789 downwards.
CCAGCGCCATCAGCCGGTCTCGCAGCCGCTCTCGCTCTTCGAGCTGCTCGACCCGGGTCAAATCCTTGAAGAACAGCGTCGCCCCGATTCGCCTTCCGCGCGGGTCCCGGATCGGCGACAGCGTGTAGCCGATCACCCGCCCCGAGCTCTTGAGCCTCAACTCCGCACGGTTCGGGAGGTGGCTCAACTCGAACGCGCTCGCCAGAATCCGCACGACGTCTGGCTGCGCCCGCAGCACCGCGACGAACGGCCGGCCGATGTCCGCGGGCCGTTCCTCTATCGCGAGGATCCGGCACGCAATGTCGTTCATCACGGCGACCCGGCCGTCCGCGGTGACCGCCAGCACGCCGTTCTGCAGCCCGCGCACCATGTCGCGGAAGAACCCATCCCGCACGGCCGGGATGTCCACCGTCGACCTGGCTCGCGCTCGCCCGCGCGCAGATCTCATCCCGCGGCGGCGCGGCGCCCGCTTGGACCGTTTTCGCTGTGGCATCGGAGCTTGCAGTATTGTAAGTTCTTCAGGATCCTGCTCCAAGCCCTTTTGCATCTGCGAGTTACGGTCCAATCTGTGCTACCGAAGCGGGGCCAGCCTTCAGACGAGGCCCCCGGCGGCGCGGGCCGCTTGGCTCGCGGGCGATTCCGCAAAGGGTATGCCCGGGGTTGACTAACGCAATTTCGGCCTGAAATGCCCGGATCCACCCTCTTCGGCTCGTACTGTTACTGGCTAACCACGATCCCTTGATTACAAAAGTGTGAGTCGGGTTCCGCCAATCGACAGGTTTCGTCGTCTTCCTTTTCGCGGGGAACGGACGGGCCGATAGGGTCTGGCGGGGTCGCTTAGGTCTGTCGCTGTGTCGAGAGCTCTTCCCACTGGTGCATCAGATCGCCAACTTCCCACATCAGCGCCTGGTGCCGGTCGATGACCGGTCGGGCGGCGTCGCGGTCGTCGTAAAAACCGGGCGCCGCCATCGACGCCTCGAGCTCTTTGATCGCGCGCTCCCGGTCGGCGATTTTCGCCTCGAGCGCTTCTATCTTCTTCTTATGGGCGTCGGCGGCGCGATGCTCCTGGCGCGCCTTCGAATCGGCGCGCCGTTTCTCGGCATGCGCCTCCTTCTGGGGGGACGGCTGGGGCTTGGGGCCCGCCTTCGCGCTCGAATCCCCCAGGCGCTTCGGCGAGGCAGGCTCTGCGGTATGGGGCTTGGGACCTAGGGCGTGGGGCTTGGGGCCTGGGGCCTGGGGCTTCCGCTTCGCCGCCGCGACTGGCTGGCCCCCGCGGGACTGCTTACTCCACCGGAACTCCTCGTAGGTGCCGGGGTAGACGAGGATTCCGCCGCCGCCGACCTCGACAATCTTCGTGGCCAGGCGATCGACGAAGTACCGGTCGTGCGAAACGAAGATCAGCGTGCCGCCGAAATCCTCCAGCGCCTCGAGCAGCACGTCCTTGGAGTCGAGGTCGAGGTGGTTCGTGGGCTCGTCCAGGAGCAGGGTATTCGACGGCCGGAGGAGCATCCGCGCCACCGCCAGACGCGTTCGCTCTCCTCCCGACAGCACGCCGGCCCGTTTGTAGACGTCGTCGCCGGAGAAGAGAAACCCGCCGAGAATATTGCGAATCGCCGGGACGAGGTTGGTCGGCGACCCGCTTTCGAGCGTCTCGTACACGGTGAGCGTGGGATCCAGACGCGCCGCCTCGTCCTGCGCGAAGTACTGCGACACGACCTGATGTCCTTCGGCGCGCGACCCGGTGTCGGGCGGTTCGACGCCGGACAGCAGCCGCATCAGCGTGGACTTCCCGGCCCCGTTCGGCCCGACGAGCGCGAGCCGGTCGCCGCGTTCGATGAGCAGGTCCACGCTGCGGAAGACCACTTTGTCGCCGTACTGCTTCGACGCCTGCAAAAGCTCGATCGCCGACCGGCCGCTTTTCGCGCAGGCCGGGAACGTGAAATGCACGCGCTTCCGCTCGGGTGGAATCTCGATCGGCACGACCTTCTCGAGCATCTTGATGCGGCTCTGGACCTGAGAGGCTTTGGTGGCCTGATAGCGGAAGCGATCGATGAACGCCTTGACCCGCGCCACCTCCTCGTCCTGCCGGCGCTTCGCGTCGCGCAATCGCTCGAGCCGCTCGTCGCGCTCCTTCAGATACCCGCTGTAGTTGCCCGGGTAGTCGGTCAGCACCCGCAGCCCGATCTCGGTGATGCGGGTCACGACAGCGTCGAGGAAGAACCGATCGTGCGAGACGAGGATCACGGAATGTGGATACTCGGCGAGGTACTCCTCGAGCCAGTTGCGCGCCTCGAGATCGAGATGGTTGGTCGGTTCGTCGAGCAGCAGGAGGGTCGGCCGGCCGAGCAGCAGCTTCGCCAGGGCGATGCGCATCTGCCAGCCACCCGAGAAGGTCTCGGTAGGCCGGTCGAAGTCCTCCTGGGCGAACCCGAGCCCGCGCAGCACGGTCGCGACCTTCAAATCGAGGCTGTAGCCGTCGGCGGCGCGGAAGCGATCCTGCAGCTCGCTGTACCGCGCGAGCAGCGCGTCGTGATCCGCTTCGCTGACGCTGCTGTCGCCGAGTCGTCCCTCGAGGTCGTGGAGCTCCGCTTTCATCGCGAGCACGGGCTCGAACGCGAGCATCGCCTCATCGAGGAGCGCCCGCCCGCTGTGGTCGAGACCGTCCTGGGGCAGGTATCCAACGGTGAGGCTCGTCGGTTTGAGGATTTCTCCCTTGTCCGGCTCGTCCATCCCAGCGAGCATTCGCAGCAGCGTCGTCTTCCCGGCTCCGTTCGGCCCGCACAGGCCGACGCGCTCGCTGCGGCCGATGTGCCACGCCACGTCCTCCAGCAGGACGCGATCGCCGAACGACTTACTCAGTGATGCCAGCTGAATCATCGATAAACGAACAATGTTAGCACGCTGAACGCGGGCCGACCGGAGGGGGAAGCGCCAGCAAGCACTTCACGCAGCAGCCCTAAAGGGCTGCGCTACTCGCCAAGCGCTTTGGCGGCGGCGGCGAGGACTCTCGGGACGCGGAAAGGCTTGATCAGGTACCCGGACACGCCGAGGTTGATCGCTTCGATCGCGCTCGCTTCGGTCGAGAAGCCCGTAATGATGATGACCGGCAGGTCCGGCCTGTAGCGCCGCCCCTCGCGGATGACGGTGAGACCGTCGATGCCCGGCATTTTCAGGTCCGTAATGAGGAGATCGTAGGGAAGCGTGCGGAGTCGCTCGAGCGCCGACCCTCCGTCAGGCGCGACATCGACGTCGTACTCCGCGAGGGCCAGCGTCTTGGCCAGCAGTTCGCGGATCGCCGCCTCGTCATCCACCACGAGAATGCGCGAGCGTGACGGCGGGCCTGCGGGCGCCGGCCTGGACGGCGACGGGATCAGCCGCGGCCCTCGCGGCCTCTGACTTTCGAGCCAGGCGTCGATGTCACGCTTGCGGAAGCGCCACTGCCGCCCCACGCGAACGGCCGGAATCTTTTCGGACTTGATCAGACGGTAAATGGTCCGCAGGTTGACCTGGAGATAGTTCAGGACTTCGTCCGTCGTCAGGAAAGCGTCGTCAGCCATGCGCACGCTCGTGCTTCACGTCACGCGCCCGGGACCTCGATGCTCGGACGTCGAGCCTCGAGACCGGTAGTTCGATCCGGAAGACGGTCCCGCCGCTCGCGTGCGGCCGCGCGGCGATCGATCCACCGTGCTCGCGAATGATGCCGTGCGTCAGCGCGAGGCCGAGGCCGATCCCCTGACCGACTTCCTTGGTCGTGAAGAACGGCTCGAAGATCCGCGGGAGGACGTCGGAGTCGATGCCATGCCCGGTGTCTCGGATTTCCACGGTGACCGCGCCGCGCCGCCCCCGGGTCGACGCTTCGATCCGATCTTTGCCGTTGGGCCCGCCGGGCAAGGCGGCCCGACGTGCCGTGATCGCGTGCTCTGCGTTGACGATGATGTTCAGGAACGCCTGCTGGAGCAGGAGCGCATCACCGAGGATTCGCGGCACGCGCGGATCGAGGCGGCGGACGACGGCGATGCCCGCGTCGCGGCACGCGCGCGACCGCAGCGCCAGCGCCCGCGCCAGCGCGGCGTTCGGGCTCACCTGCCGCCGGCCCGTGTTTCGCGCGCCGGCAAACACCAGCAGACGGCTGACGATCCGCGCGGCGCGGTTCGCCTCACGGTAGATCAACCAGACGTCGGCGGCGAGCCGCCGCGGAAGTCTGCGGCTGCGCCGCATGAGCTCGAGGTGGCCGAGCACGCTTTGCAACGGATTGTTGAGCTCGTGCGCGATGCCGGCGACGAACTGTCCCAGCGCCGCCAGCTTCTGCGAGTGTGCGCGCCGATCGGCGTCGAACTGCGCCTGCCGCCTGATGTGGGAGAGGAGCAGCTTGTTCTCGATGGCCGCCGACAACTGGCGCGACAGCTCTCCGGCGATAGCCAGGGTTTCTTCGTCCGGGTCCGCTTCTGCGAGGCCCTCGACCACGAGGACGCCGAGAGCGCGCTGCTGGCCTCGAAGCGGGACGAAGAGCGTGCCGCTCTTGGAGCGTTCCGAAGGGCGCCAGATCTCCGCCTGCGTGAGGCGCAGGGCTCGCGCGACGTCATCATCGAGACGAGCGGTGGGGATCCGGGTTTCGACCCCGCCGGACCGGCGCGCCAGCTCGCGACTGTCCCGATCGTGCATCCAAATCGAGACCCGACCCCCGAAGACCTCGTCCAGCCCCTGGGACAACGCGGCGAAGGCCGGCGTCAGGTCGTCCGCCGCAGACACCTCCCGGCTGAAGCTGAAAACGAGTTCCTGGAGACGGGCATGCCGAGCCAGTTCCCGCTCCAGCCGGGAAGCGTGGTCGGCCAGCGAAGGGGCGGTCATTTGTCGGAGGACGACGGCCGGATTGTAGCAGAATGGGACTTTGTAGGACACCCGGCCGGCCGGGGGTCCCCCGCGTCTAATCCTTCTGAGCGCGCTCACGCATGGCCTGGACGGACGAGGAGCTCGTCGCCCGCTCAATCGGCGGGGATCTCGACAGCTTCAACCAGCTGATTCTGCGCTGGGAGCGGCCGATTTTCGCGCTCGCGTACCGCGTCATCGGTCGCGAGGAAGACGCGCGGGACGTCTGCCAGGAAACCTTCCTTCGCGCTTTCCGCGCCCTCCGCGGGTTCAAGGGGCAGGCGAAGTTCTCCTCCTGGCTGTATCGGATCGCGCTCAACCTGTGTCGCGATTGGATCCGGCGCGAGCGCCGCGCGCCAATCGCGCAGGCGCCAGAGGGAGTCGATCTGCTCGATCTCGCCGCGGAACGGGAGCCGGCTGAGTCGATCGAGACGCTGATCGCGCGGCGCGAGGTGAGCCGCGCGGTCGCCAAGGCGATGGCCCTGCTACCTGAGGAGCAGCGGACCGCCATCATCTTGAAGGAGTATCACGGGCTGACGTTCCAGGAGATCGCGGATCTCCTGGATTGCCCGCTGAGCACGGTAAAGACTCGTTTGTATCAGGGGTTGTCGGTGTTGCGGCGCTCGCTGCAGGCTGACAAGAAATCACTATGACGATGCCAGTCGGATGTGAAGACAAGGATGCGATCGTCGCCTATCTCTACGAGGAGGTAGACCCGGTCGAGCGGAGTCGGATCGAGGCGCACCTTGCCACGTGCGGCGTATGCCGCGCGGAGGTGAACGCGCTTCGCGCGGTCAGGAACGAGCTGCCCGCCTGGGCGCCTCCAGAGCGCGATCTCGGATTTACGATCGTCGATCGCGCGCAATCGGCGGCGCCTCCGCGCCGCTGGGTCATGCCCGCATGGGGACTCGCCGCCGCGGCGACGCTCGTGCTTGGGGCGGCGGCCGCGATCGCCAATGTGGAGATTCGCTATGGCGCGGACGGGCTGAGCGTCCGCACGGGGTGGTCTCGAGGCGCGGACGCGGCGGTTACCGCCTCCGCGCCTACGCCGGTCACGGCCGGCTCCCAGGCGGCGTGGCGCGCCGAGTTGACGAGCCTCGAGCGGCGACTGCGCGAGGAGTTCGCGGCGAAGGAAGCCGTGACGCTCCGCGCCGCGGCGTCAACCGTGGCGCCCGAGCCGCAGGATGTCCTCCGTCGTGTCCGGACGCTCATCGGCGAGAGCGAGACCCGACAGCAACGCGAGGTGGCACTGCGGCTCGCCGAGGTTCTGCGTGATTTCGACCGACAGCGTCAAACCGATCTCGTCCGTATTCAACACGGGTTTGGCCAGATCGAGCGATCGACCGCCGCCGATCGGGAAATGGTGAATCATCTCGTCAGAGTGTCGTCGCAGCAACGGTAATGAGGGGTCCGGCTGAAGCCGGACACTACGAGTCATAAAGTCATGCCGAACACTAAGGTCCGGCTAAAGCCGGACACTACGGGTCAAAAAGCTATGGGTAAAGTGATGCGACTGGCGGCGTTCGGCGTCGCCGCGCTCGCGTTCGTCTCGAGTGCCGGCGCCCAACCGGCGCAATCGCGCGCGGACGCGCAGTCGAAGCGCCGCTATCAGGTGCGAGTCATGGAGGGAGCGCTCGTCGGCGCCGTCAGTCATGGCGCCGGCCAGGTCAGCCGGCAGCTGCAGCCCGTCGGCCAGAACCTCCTGTTTCTGACCGGCGCAGCGCGCGCGCGGGGCTTCGCGCTCGAAGGCTACGGCCTCTTTTTCGACGTCGAGATCCCGGCGATGCGAGAAAGCGCGCTCGCGATCATGCGACAGCTCGAACCGGACTTCGCCGCGACGCGCCGGATGTTCGAGGAAGGCCGTCGGGAGTTCCAGCGGATCTCCGACGAGCGGGCGAAGACCGCGCTCGATCAGTGGCTGAGGAGGCTCGAGGCGCAGGTCGCACCGCAGGGACGTGGCGACAACGCGCGGCCGGTGACGGCTGCCGATGTCAACGAGCTGGCAACCTCGCCAGCGGCCGGCGCGGCGGCGCGGCCCGTGCTGCCGCCTCCGCCCGCCGATCCCGACCTGCTCTACACGGAAACGGTGAAGAACGCGTTGATCGACGCCATGCTCGAGTATGGCGGCGTGATGGCGCTTCAGCCGGACGAGTGGTTGACCGTCGCCGCGCGCGACGCCGAAGGCCCGCTCTCGCCAGCTGAGAACTACGATCCCGCGACGCTCATCCTCAGGGTCAAAGGAAGCGATCTGGCGGCTTTCCAGGCCAGAAGCGTCACGCTCGAAGAGGCACGAAAACGTGTGGAGGTCCGCCAGTTCTGATCTAGAATCGCGCCTCATGCGGGTCCCCTCGGGCGCGCGGCGCTGGGCGGCGATGGCCGCCATGGGCGCGGCGGTCCTCTCCCTCGACTGCGGTCCGAGGGTCGACGTCAAGCAGGCCCTGCAAATCACCGAGGTAACGACCGGCTGGTTCGATGCCGGCATCGTCGAGGGCAAGAACAAGCTTGTCCCCTCGATCGCCTTCAGGCTGAAGAACGCAGCGGCTCAGCAGGTCGGCAGCGTCCAGCTCAACATCGTCTTTGTGGTCCCGCCCGATTGGGAAGACGACACGTTCCTGCGTGGCATCGGCAGCAGCGGCCTGCCGCCGGGTGGAGCCTCGGACCGTTTTGTCGTCCGCGCGAAGCACGGCTACACCGGCGAGCAACCTCGGGCCGAGATGTTGCAGAACAGCCGCTTCCAGGATGCGCGGGTCCGCATCCAGGTCAAGCACGCCTCCAATCAATGGGTCCAGCTCGCTGAGTTTCCCATCGAGCGCCAACTCCTGACGAACTGATTGCGCGCTTGACGACACAACCTTCTCTCAAGCGCCGCCTCGGTCCGTACGATGCGGCGGCGATCATCGTTTCCAACGTCATCGGGGGCGGCATTCTGTTCTTTTCGCCTGGGATTGCCGCAAGCGTGCCCAGCCCGTGGCCATTTCTCGCAGTGTGGGCCACCGGCGGCGCGCTCGCCTTCGCTGGCGCCATGGCTTACGCCGAGCTCGCCGTCATGCGGCCGAAAGCGGGCGGCGAATACGTGTACCTCGACGCGGCGTTCGGCCGCCCGGCAGCTTTCCTGACGGGATGGACGTCGTTTGTCGCCGGCTTCTCCGGCGCAATCGCCACGACGGCGATGATCTTCGCGTTCTATCTCGTGCGGTTCATGCCTGAAGGAACCGTGACGAGTGAGCCCTGGTTCGTCGTCCCGCTGCCCTGGATACCCTTGACCTTCTCCGCCCAGACGTTGGTGGCCATCGCCGTCATCGCGCTGATGGCGGCGATTCACATCCGTGGGGTCGGACCGGGCCGGATCGTCGGCAACATCCTCGCTGCACTGAAAGTGACCGCGCTCCTGCTCTTCATCGCGGTGGGCCTGTCGTTCGGAACCGGGTCGAGCGCGAATCTCCAGGCATCCGCCGGGCCTGTTGCCGCCACGTCATGGCTGCTCGCGCTCGTGCCGGTCATGTTCGCCTACTCGGGTTGGAACGCGGCCTCGTACGTCGCCGAGGAGATTCGCGATCCGTCGCGTAACGTCCCGATCGCGCTCGCGGTCGGAACGGCCGCCGTCATCGTCATCTACGTGCTGCTGAACGTCCTCTACCTCTACGTGCTGCCAATCGGTGAACTCTCAGCTGTCAAGGGCAGCGTGCTCGACGTCGTCGCCGAGCGGCTGCTCGGCGAACGGGCCGGCGACATCCTCGGAATCGTGTCGCTCGTGAGTCTGGCCGCGAGCATCAGCGCGATGACGATCGCGGGACCGCGGGTGTACTACGCCATGGCGCGTGACGGCGTGTTTCTGCGCCCCGCCGCGGAGATCCATCCGCGGTACCAGACTCCCGCGAAATCGATCATCGCCCAGTCGGTTTGGAGCGCGTTGCTGGTGCTGACGGGCAGCGCCGATGCGTTGGGGAGATATACCGGGTTCGCCGTCGTCTTGTTCGCGGGAGTCGCCGTCATCGCGCTGTTCGTGCTCCGGGCGCGCGAGCCGAATACGCCCCGACCCTTCAAGGCACTCGGCTACCCAATCGTTCCAGGGATCTTTGCCGTGGCGAGCGTCCTCATCGTCCTGAACGCGCTCGTCAGGGATCCGCGGACGTCTGGCACCGGACTTCTCGTCATGGCCGCCGGGATCCCGCTGTATCTGTGGTTTGCACGAGGGCGGCGAAAGTAACGACCGCCAGGAGCCCGTCGGAAGCCGCGAACAGCAGAAACGCGATCGGCGATCCGCGGAAGAGATAGTCGAGCACGAAGATCAGCGCGCCCCCGCCCTTCAACAGCGGGCCCATGACCCATAGGTAACCGCGATACCTCTCTGGTTCACGATAGGGCAGCAGGTACCCCGCGCCGACCGCAACCAGAAACATTCCATTCAGATTGGCGTTGATGACAGGCGACGGGGGCGCCGACCCGAACCAGCCTGCGACTTGTACGGGGATCAAAAGAAGAAGGGCCCCTACGACGACGTCGTAGAGGCCCGAGATGGCTGCGATAACCGAGAGCCGCCGATCGGAAGACATCGGCGGGTACTGTACCAGACGAGGCTGAAGCCTCGTACTACACTCGAATCAGGGCGCGCGTCTCAGCTCTCCTGAATACGTCACCGTCTCGTACGGAATGATCATGACCTCGAAGCTCAGAGTCTGGAAGCCCTCGGCGCGGATTTCGATTCGATGCCCGCCGGCCTTCAGCGTGAGGCGCTGGAACATGCCGTCGAACTGATCGACGACACCGGAGAAGTAGCCGTCGACGTAAACCTGGGCCTCCCGCGGCTTGACCTTCAGTCGGAGCTTGCCGTAGTCGCCATAGTACTCGCTGCCGGAGTAGCCGCCGCCGTACCCGCCGCCGTACCCGCCGCCGTAGTAGCCATGACCGCCGTACGGATACCCGTAGCCACCCCACAACCACGGGTCATAGTAGAAAGCGCCGAAGCCCCAGTAGCCTGGATAGTAGTACCCGTAGCCCGGGTAGCCAGGGTAGATCGGGTAGACCGGATAGCCGGGTACTCCCGGCACCGAGGAACGTGGAACCGCGCTGCTGACGGCAGGCCGATCGCCGCGCGGCCGCGCGTACTGCGGCGCCTCTCTCTCGGGGCCGATGGCGCTCGGTTCGCTACCGTTTCCTCCGGACGGTACCGCGCGGGAACGCGCGGAACCACCGGCCGAAGCCTGCGGCTCGTGACGACGTCGCTCCGGGGCGCTCCGCGATGCACCGCCATGGCGCCCGTGGCCGGCCACGGCGCCACCAGACGATGGCGCGGATGAGGAGGAACTCCCCCCGGAACTGCCCACGCTCGAACCGCCGCCGCTGCTACCGCCAGAACCGCCGCTCCCGCTGCCTCTGGGGACGGCTGAGCCCGAGCGCTCGCCGCCGCCGCCGCGCGACCCGGATTCCTTCGGCGAGCTCTGCGCGAACACCGACGCCGAGAACAGGGTGATGACCGCGAGCGCCGTGCTGGAGGTCAATCCCGCGCGCTTCATGAGAAACTCCTTGGCGGACCTGAAGCAACTCTACTGCCAGCGCACACGCCGCGAAAGTAGCCACATTTCCACCTGAAATCAAGGAGATAGACCGGTTTCCTGTCCTCCGCCAGAGCCGCCGTTGTCCCCCGCGCAGTACGGGCACGGACCCCACGCCGATCGCATTTTCGCGTGTTAGTATCCGGAAAAGTGCACCACGCAACGACCGTTCTCGCCGTGCGTCACAATGGGAAGGCGGTGATGGCCAGCGACGGCCAGGTGACTTTCGGCGCGACCATCGTCAAGCACGGCGCGCGCAAGATTCGGCGTCTGTACAACGACCGTATTCTGGCGGGCTTCGCGGGCTCGGCCGCCGACTCGTTCTCGTTGTTCGCGCGGTTCGAATCCAAGCTGGAGCAATACCGCGGCAATCTCGAGCGCTCGGCCGTCGAGCTCGCGAAGGACTGGCGCACCGACCGCGTGCTGCGGCGGCTCGAGGCCATGCTCATCGTCCTCGACAAGTCCGTCACGTTCCTGCTCTCCGGCACCGGCGATCTCATCGAGCCGGACGATGGGATCATCGCGATCGGGTCGGGTGGCCCGTACGCGATGGCGGCGGCCAAAGCGCTGGCGCATCACACGTCGCTCGACGCTCGCGTCATCGCCGAAGAGGCGATGAAGACGGCCGCCGAGATCTGCATCTACACGAACGCAAACCTGACCATCGAAGAGATCTGAAAGCGAGTCATGGCGATCTATCTTCCGGAGACAACCGCGTCGCGCGTGGAGGCGCTCACGCCGCGGCAGATCGTCGCCGAGCTCGACAAGTACGTCATCGGGCAGGCGCAGGCGAAGCGCGCCGTCGCCATCGCGCTGCGAAACCGCATGCGGCGACAGAAGCTGTCGCCCGAGATGGCGGAAGAGGTCGCGCCGAAGAACATTCTGATGATCGGCCCGACCGGTGTCGGCAAGACGGAGATCGCGAGGCGGCTCGCGAAGCTCGCGCAGTCGCCGTTCCTGAAGGTCGAGGCGTCGAAGTATACCGAGGTCGGCTACGTGGGGCGCGACGTCGAGTCGATGATCCGGGACCTCGTGGAGATTGCCGTGGACCTCGTCCGGGAGGAGCGCGCGTCAGAAGTACGCGAGAAGGCAAAGCGCCACGCGGAAGATCGACTCCTGGATCTGCTGCTGCCGCCGACGCCGGACCAGGACATCGCCGCCTCGGCGCCGGTTGGTCCGGTCGAGACCGGGTCTCCCAACGACCCCAGAGCGTCGTACCACAAGACGCGGGAGAAGCTGCGAGAGCAGCTTCGCGACGGGCGGCTCGACGACAAACAGGTCGACATCGAGGTCCGCGAGAAAGCCTTCCCGTCATTCGAGATCATCGCCGGCTCCTCGGTGGAGGAAGTGGACATCAATCTCAAGGACATGCTGCCGGGCATGTTCCAGGGACGCTCGCGCCGGCGCCGGGTAGGCGTCCCGGAAGCGCTGCAGCACCTGACGCTGGAAGAAGAGCAGAAGCTCGTCGACATGGAGTCGGTGTCGCGGGCGGCGGTCGAGCGCGTCCAGCAGACGGGCATCATCTTTCTCGACGAAATCGACAAGATCGCGGGACGCGAGGGATCGCACGGGCCGGACGTCAGCCGGGAAGGCGTCCAGCGCGACATCCTTCCGATCGTGGAAGGGACCACGGTCAACACGAAGCACGGCATCGTCCGGACCGATCACATTCTGTTCATCGCCGCCGGCGCGTTCCACGTCTCGAAGCCGTCCGACCTCATCCCGGAGCTCCAGGGCAGGTTCCCGATCCGCGTCGAGCTGGAGGCGCTCGGTCGGGAAGAGTTCGTGCGCATCCTGACGGAGCCGAAGGGCGCGCTCATCAAGCAATACATGGCGCTCCTCGAGACCGAAGGCGTCACGCTCCGGTTCCGCGACGAGGCGGTCGTGCGGATCGCGGACTTCGCGGCGGTCGTCAACGAGCGCACCGAGAACATCGGCGCGCGACGGCTGCACACCGTGATGGAAAAGCTTCTCGACGAGATATCGTTCGAGGCGCCGGACCTCGAAATCAAGTCGATCACCATCGACGCCGCGTATGTCGATCGCATGCTGGCCGACATCGTCCGCGACGAGGATCTGTCCCGGTACATTCTGTGATTCGCCTCTGGGCCTTGCGCCTGGTTCTCGCGGCGCCCGCGCTCGCCTGCGTCGCGGCCGGCTGCGGCAAGAAGGGACCTCCGCTCCCGCCGCTCCGGCACGCGCCGGCCGCTCTTCAGGATTTCAGCGCGCGCCGTACGGCCGGGACCGTACGGCTGGCCTTCACGCCGCCGGCAGCCAACGTCGACGGCTCCACGCCCGTCGACCTCGGGAGCATCCAGGTCTACGCGCTCACGGTCCCGAAGGCAGAGGAAGCGCCGGCGGGCGACGCGTTCCTCCAGAAGGCGTCGGTCGTTGCCACGCTGGAGAAGCCGGTTCCGGGCGAGCGGGCGACGCTGGAAGAGAAGGTGGCGCCCCAGGAGGATCCGGCGTCCGTGCGCGTCTACGTCGCCGTTCCGCTGAGCCGGCGCGGCGGCAACCGCGGGCCGCAGTCGCCGCGCGCGGTCGTGAGCCTGGCCCCGGCGCCGCCCGCAGCCGGAGGCGTGCGCGTCCGGCACGATGCGAAGGCGATCACGGTAGAGTGGCTCCCCACGACGCCGGCTTCGACCGGTTACAACGTGTACGAAACGAAGGATGGCGTCGACGGCGCGGCGCCGCTCAACGCCGCACCGGTCAAGGAGCCGCCGTACGTGGACGCGCGGCTTGCGTTTGGCGTGGAGCGCTGCTACGCGGTGCGCGCGATTGCGGAGATCCAGGGAGGCGTCGTCGAGAGCGACAGCTCGGCGCCGGCCTGCCTGACGCCGCGGGACACGTTCGCGCCGGCGGCCCCGTCAGGCCTCACGGTCGTCGGCGGCGCGGGAGTGATCAGCCTGATCTGGGACGCGAGCCCCGAACCGGATCTCGCGGGGTATCTGGTCTTGCGCGGCGAGGCGCCAGGTGAGAAACTGACCCGTCTCACCCCGGATCCGATCCGCGACACGACGTTTCGAGATGAGAATGTGAAGGCGGGCGTCCGCTACGTCTACGCCGTCGTCGCGGTGGACACCGCGACGCCGCCGAACGTCAGCCCGCAGGCCCGGGTAGAAGAGATCGCCCGCTGAATGCATCGCATCTATCGCATCGACTACGACGGCTCGGCCCGCTACGCGATCGAACGCGACGGCCAGTGGCGGCTGGCGAGCGGCACGCCGTTCGAAGGCCTCCGCGAGGAGGACACGATCGACGCGAAGCAGGCGCGCCTCCTGGCTCCCGTCGTGCCGTCGAAGATCGTCGCCATCGGCCTCAACTACAAGGATCACGCCGCCGAGCGGAACAAACCGCTGCCGACAGAACCGATGCTCTTCATCAAACCGTCGACAGCGGTCGTCGGCCCGGGCGACGCCATCCGGGTGACCGAGGCGATGGGGCGCGTGGATCACGAGGCAGAGGTCGGCGTGGTGATCGCGCGGCGCGCGTACCGCGTGCCGGCCGCGCACGCGTCCGAGCACGTGCTCGGCCTGACGTGCGTCAACGACGTCACCGCCCGCGATCTCCAGGCGAAGGACGTCCAGTTCACGCGCGCGAAGGGCTTCGACACGTTCGCGCCGATCGGCCCCTGCATCGCCGCCGGGGGCCTCGGGCTTCAGGGGCGCGACGTCACGGTCGAGGGCTGGGTCAACGGCGATCGCCGTCAGTCCTCGTCGACCCGCGAGCTCATCTTCGACATCCCGACGCTGGTCGCCTTCGTGTCCGCCGTCATGACGCTCCTGCCGGGAGATGTCATCGCGACTGGGACGCCGTCGGGTATCGGTCCCATTCGACCCGGCGATGTGGTTACGATCAAGGTCGGGGGCGTCGGCGAGTTGTCGAACCCCGTGGAGGCTCTATGAAGCTCTTTATCGATACGGGCAACCTCAAGGAAATCGAAGCCCTGGTCCCGCTCGGGATCATCGACGGCATCACCACGAATCCCTCGCTTCTGGCGAAAGAGAGCGGCGATCCGCGGGAGATCCTGAAGAAGATCTGCCGCACGGTGAAGGGTCCCGTGAGCGCCGAAGTGGTCGCGACCGATACCGATGGCATGGTCCGCGAGGGACGCGAGCTGGCGGCCATCGACGAGCACATCGTCGTCAAGGTGCCGTTCACGAAGGAGGGCGTGAAGGCCTGCAAGCGCCTCTCGGAGGAGGGGACGCGCGTGAACGTCACGCTGGTGTTCTCGCCGACGCAGGCGCTCATCGCCGCCAAAGTGGGCGCGACATTCGTCAGCCCGTTCGTCGGCAGGCTCGACGACATCGCCACGGGCGGCATGGAGCTGGTCCGTCAGATCATCGAGATCTACACGCAGTACGACTTCCGGACGGAGATCCTGGTGGCGAGCGTGCGCCACCCGATCCACGTCGTCGAAGCGGCGCGGATGGGCGCGGACATCTGCACCTGTCCGGCGACCATCATCGAGGCGATGTTCAAGCATCCGCTGACGGACATCGGCCTGGAGAAATTCCTCAAGGACTGGGAGAAGGCGCAGGCGGCGAAAGTCTGAGCGTCTCACTGTGGATTGCTGACTGCTGAATGGATCCCCGTAAAAACCTCGCCGATCTCGAAAAACGGGCCGAGCTGGGCGGCGGCGAGGAACGCCGCAAACGTCAGCACGATGGCGGGAAGCTGACCGCTCGTGAGCGGATCGATCTCCTGTTCGATCCCGGCACGTTCGAGGAAATCGACAAGCTGGTCACGCACAACTGCCGCGACTTCGGCATGGCGGACCAGGTCATTCCGGGTGATGGCGTCGTCTCCGGCCACGGGCGGATCGACGGGCGGCAGGTCTTCGCCTTCGCGCAGGACTTCACGGTGTTCGGCGGATCGTTGTCGGAGACCAACGCCGAGAAGATCGTGAAAATCATGGACCTGGCGCTCAAGATGGGGGCGCCGATCGTCGGCCTGAACGATTCGGGCGGCGCGCGGATCCAGGAGGGCGTGGTGTCGCTCGGGGGGTACGCCGACATCTTTCTGCGGAACACGCTGGCGTCGGGCGTCATCCCGCAGATTTCGGCGATCATGGGCCCCTGCGCCGGCGGCGCGGTCTATTCGCCGGCCATTACCGACTTCAACATCATGGTCGAGGGAACGAGCTACATGTTCGTCACCGGGCCGGACGTGATCAAGACGGTGACGCATGAGGACGTGACCAAGGAGCAGCTCGGCGGCGCGATGACGCACAACGAGGTGAGCGGCGTCGCACATTTTGCCGTGCCCGACGATCGCGAGTGCCTGCAGCTCATTCGCGAGCTCCTCGGATTCCTGCCGAGCAACAACATGGAGGACGCGCCCCGCGTCGAGTCGACCGATCCGGTCGACCGCGAGGAGGAGGCACTCGATCGGCTCGTTCCGGATTCGCCGAACCAGCCGTACGACATGCATGCGCTCGTTCAGGCCATCGTGGACGAGGGAGTGTTCCTCGAGGTTCACCGGCACTACGCGCGCAACATCGTCATCGGGTTTGCGCGGCTCGGCGGGCGCGTCGTCGGGATCGTGGCGAACCAGCCGGCGATCCTGGCGGGCACGCTCGACATCGACGCGTCGGTCAAAGGCGCCCGGTTCGTGCGGTTCTGCGACGCCTTCAACATCCCGCTGGTGACCTTTGAGGACGTGCCGGGATTCCTGCCTGGCACGCGCCAGGAGTACGGCGGGATCATCCGTCACGGCGCCAAGCTGCTCTACGCGTTCGCCGAGGCGACGGTGCCGAAGGTGACGGTCATCACGCGCAAGGCGTACGGCGGCGCGTACTGCGTCATGGCCAGCAAACACATCCGGACCGACTTCAACTACGCCTGGCCGAGCGCGGAGATCGCGGTGATGGGGCCCGAGGGGGCGGTCAACATCCTGTACAAGCGCGAGCTCGATCAGGCCGAGGACGCGGTCGCGTTGCGCGCGCAGAAGGTGGCCGAGTTCCGCGAGAAGTTCGCCAATCCGTATATCGCCGCCTCGCGCGGGTTCGTCGATGAAATCATCCAGCCGCGGACGACCAGGCCGAAACTGATCGCCGCGCTCGCAAGCCTCGAGAACAAGCGCGACAAGAACCCGCCCAAAAAGCACGGGAACATACCGCTGTGACCTAGGGGCCCTGCTACAATCGCAGAGCCCTCAATGAAGATACTGGTGGCCAACCGCGGGGAGATCGCCGTACGCGTCATGCGTGCGTGCCGCGAGTTGGGGTTGAAAAGCGTCGGTGTGTACTCCGACTGCGACCGGGACGCCGTGCACGTGCGCTACGCCGACGAAGCGCATCACGTGGGCCCCGGTCCGGCCGCCGAGAGCTATCTCCGCATCGATCGCGTGATCGAGGTCGCCCGGCGCGCCGGAGCCGATGGCATCCATCCGGGCTACGGGTTTCTCGCCGAGAATGCCGCATTCGCACGGGCGTGCCGCGACGCCGGGCTCCTCTTCGTCGGGCCCGCGCCCGAGGTCATCACGCTGATGGGCAGCAAGACGGCGGCGCGTCAGGCGGCGAGTCGGGCTGGCCTCCCCATCGTTCCGGGCAGTGAGGAGCCCTTCGGTCCGGACGTCCCGATGGAGGCCATCGCCGACGCCGCGCGCCGGCTGGAGTATCCCGTGCTCGTCAAGGCGGTGGCAGGCGGCGGCGGCAAGGGCATGCGCACCGTCGTGACGCCCGACGATCTCGCCGCCGCGGTGCGTGCCGCGCGCGGGGAGGCGGAATCCGCCTTCGGCGACGCCGCGATCTATCTCGAGCGCCGCCTGCAGCGGACCCGCCACGTCGAAATCCAGCTCCTCGCCGATCGCCACGGGACGGTCGTGCCCTTCGTCGAGCGCGAGTGCTCGATCCAGCGCCGCCACCAGAAGGTCGTGGAAGAGTCGCCATCTCCCGTCGTGACGCCCGACCTGCGGCGCGCGATGGCGGCGCAGGCGGCCGCGCTCGCGCGGGCCGTCGGCTACACCAACGCCGGCACGATCGAGTACCTGCTCGACGCGGATGGCCGGTTCTACTTCCTCGAGATGAACACCCGCCTGCAGGTCGAGCACCCCGTGACCGAGATGGTGACCGGGGTGGACCTCGTCCAGTGGCAGATCCGGATCGCTCGGGGAGAGGCGCTCGATCTCGACCCCGAGCGGGCGATCGCTCCGCGCGGCCACGCAATCGAATGCCGCATCTACGCCGAGGATCCGGATCGGAGGTTCATGCCGTCGCCCGGAACGATCGTCTCGTTGCGCAGCCCGTCGGGCCCCGGCATCCGCGACGACAGCGGCGTCGCCGCCGGTTCCACCGTGCCCGTGTTCTACGATTCGATGATCTCGAAGCTCATCGGGTGGGGCGCCGATCGAGCGCAAGCCATCGCGCGGCTCCGACGGGCGCTGACGGAATACCAGGTCCTCGGCGTGCGGACGACTGTGCCGTTCTTCCGGTGGCTGCTGGCGCAGCCCGACTTCGAGGCGGCCAGCTTCGATACGACTTACCTCGATCGAGTGCTCGAACAGCGCACCGAGCCGTTCGCACCGGTGTCCGAGGCCGACGAAGAAATCGCGGCCATGGCGGCGGCGCTGGATGCCTATTTCAGGCTGCGGCCCGGCGCCCCCACAACGCCGGGCCACGCCGCGACGGGCAGCGCGTGGAAGCGTGCGGCCCGCCTCGAAGGGGTCCGTTCGTGACGGTGACATTCGAGGTCGAGCTCAACGGCCGCTCGCGGACGGTCGCAATCGAGCGCCGGGCGCCGGCCGAGGGGGACCAGTTCCACGTCATTATTGATGGACGCGTTCGCGTCGTGGACGCGCGCCGGGATGCTCAGGGCAGGCTCTCCGTCCTCTTCCCTGAGGAGGGCGGGACGAGCTACGACGTTGCCGTCGCAGCCTCGGGCCCGAGCGAAGTGACCATCCACCTGCCGTCCGCAAGCCTCCGGGCGGTGGTCAACGGCCGGCGCGCCCGACGGCCGAGCGACGCCGAGGCGACGGCGGGTGAGGGGGAGCAACGTATCGCCGCACCCATGCCGGGGCGTGTGGTTCGCGTCCTCGTCGCCCCGGGCGACGAGGTTTCTCCGCGCCAGCCCCTCGTGGTCGTCGAGGCGATGAAGATGGAAAACGAGCTCTCGGCGACTCGCGCAGGGCGGGTCAAGGATGTCCAGGTGCGGGTCGGGAGCTCGGTCGAGGCGGGGAAGCTCCTGGTGATCGTCGGATAGTAGTGGTACGTCGTCCTCGGACGAGGCTGAGGCCTCGTGCCACAGCATGAGCAGTACGTGCACAAAGACGCCACAGGGACCGAGCCCACATCGAAGCCCCCCGGCCGGCTCCGCCGCGGGTGGCGGCGCGCCACCCGTCCGCTCGCGCTTCTGGCGTCCGTTCTCGCCGTGCTGCTCATCGCGACGTTTGCCATCGATCTCGGCCCGGCGCTGCGCGGGCGGGCGGAGCGCGCCGCGAGCAACTATCTCAAGCGCGACGTGCGGATCGGCCGGCTGTATGCGCGGCTGATTCCCGGGCGCTTCGGCGTCGAGGACCTCGTCATCGGCGGCCTCGAGCCGGGCCACCGGCCGTTTCTGACCGCGAAGCGGATCGACGTGGAGCTGTCCTGGTGGACCGCGTTCAGCCGGGAGATCCTCATCCGTTCGGTGACGATGACCGACTGGAAGATGCTGATCGAGACCTTTCCCGGCAACCGGCACAACTTTCCACGCTTCATGCCGGAGCGCCGCGAGCCGCGCGGTCCCCGGCGCTGGGTCACGACCCTGCGGTACGTCCAGGCATCCCACGGAGAGTTTCTCTTCGAGGACCACGTCACGCCGTGGAGCACGCACGCGCCGAACTTGAGCGTGGCGGTCTTCCGCGTCCCGGACGGGTATGGCGGCCGGGCGGAGTTCTCGAAAGGGACCGTACGGATCCAGGCCTACGAGCCGATGTGGGCCGAGATGCGTTCGACGTTCAAGATCGACGGCGGCATCGTGAAGTTCGACCGCATCGATCTCCGGACCGACGGCGCGCGGTCCAACCTGACCGGAGAAGTCGATCTCGGGCGATGGCCGGAACAAACCTACCGCGTCGACTCGCGCATCGAGTTCCCGCGGATGCGCGAGCTCTTTTTCGCGCGCGATCGTTTTACTCTGTCCGGCAATGCAGATTTCACCGGCACGTTTCACATGTTCAAGGGCGGCCGGGAGCTGAAGGGGACATTCTCCAGCCCGCTTGCGGGCGTCAACGACTACCGGTTTTCGAATTTGAAGGGAACGGTCCTGTGGATCCCCGACCGTGTGGATGTCCCGCGCGCGACGGCGGAGCTCTTCGGCGGCACGTCCACCTTCAGTTATGAGATGAAGAAACCGCCGGGCGCCCCGCGCTGGCGGGCGCGGTGGGAGACCGCGTATGCGAACGTCGATCTCGCGCGGGTCACCGACTTTCTCGAGCTGAAGGGGCTGCGGATTGCCGGCCGTGCGACGGGACGGAATCTGCTCGAATGGCCGCTCGGCCGCTTCGCCGAGCGTACGGGCGAAGGAGAGGTGCGGGTGGACCCGCCTCCGGACGTTCGCCTGCAGGGACGCACCCTGGGGCGGGCGGCGCTCGCGGACCAGCAAGCGACCGGTCCTGTCTCGGGACCGTTCAACCCGCACACACCTCTCGGCTATGTGCCGGCCGGGGGGGCGATCGTGTATCGCCTCGAGCCGGAGTGGATCGATCTCGATCGGAGCTGGGCGGCGACGGAGCAGACCTACGTCGAGTTCAGCGGCCGCACGGCATACGGCGACCGCTCGGAGATCCCGTTTCACGTCACGAGCTCCGACTGGCAGGAAAGCGACCGCCTGATGGTCGGCATCCTCAACGCGTTCGGCTCGTCCGCGTCGGCCGTGCCGGTCGGCGGGTACGGCGAGTTCGACGGCGTGATGACGAAGTCGTTCGGGAAGCCGCGCATCGAAGGGACATTCGACGGCCACGGGCTGCGCGCGTGGAACGTCCGCTGGGGCCGGGGCCGCGCGAAGGTTGCCATCGAAAACAGCTATACCGATGTGACCGACGCCCTGATCACCGACGGACCTTCGGAGATCCGGGTGCCGTCGGGCCGCTTCTCGCTCGGGTACCCGCGGCGGGACGGCGGCCAGGAGATCGACGCGCGCTTCTCTCTCCTGCGCCGTCCGTTGTCGGACCTGCGGACCGCGTTCGAGCTGCACGACTACCCGGTCGAGGGGTTCGTGTCCGGCGAGTTTCACCTCTTCGGCAAGTTCGAAACGCCGAACGGTTTCGGGCGGATGACGATCGACCATGGCGTCGCGTATGGGGAGTCGTTCGAGACGTCGAGCGCGGGGCTCCGCTTCGAGGGGTCGGGCGTGCGGCTCGACGCCATCGACGTGCGCAAGGGCACCGGGACGATCACCGGCGCCGCGTACGTCGGCTGGAACGGAACGTATTCGTTCGACGCCGACGGGCGGCGCATCCCCGTCGAGCGCATGGACACGCTCGCGTTCCCGCTCGCGCCGTTGTCGGGGACGCTGCAGTTCACCGCCACGGGGAGCGGCACGTTCGAGGCGCCGCGCTACGACGTTCGCGGCCGCATCGACGATCTGTTCGCCGGCGACGAAGGCATCGGCCAGGTCACGGCGCGCCTGGGCGTCCGCGGGGAGTTGATGACGATCGAGCTGGAGGCGGCGTCCCCCCGGCTGTCGGTTTCCGGCTCCGGCCGAATCGCGCTGACCCCGGAGTCCGACGCCGAGCTGTCGTTTCGGTTCGTCGACAGCTCTCTCGATCCGTACGTCCGGTTCCTCGTCCCCCAGATGTCGCCGTTCACGACGGCGGTCGTGAGCGGCTCGGTTCGCATCACGGGTCAGCTCACGGACGTCGACCACCTGCTGGTCGACGCGACCGTCGACGATCTCCAGCTCAAGCTCTTCGATTACCGCGTGCGGAACGAAGGGGCGATCCGGCTCGCGCTGGATCGGCACGCGGTCCGGATCGGGCAGCTCCGCCTGGCGGGCGATGGGACGCAGCTCGATCTGGCGGGCGAGGTCGGTCTGCACGATCGCCGGATGGACGTCCGGGCGACCGGCGACGCGAGCCTCGGCCTGCTGCAGGGGTTCTTCCGCGACATCCGCAGCGCAGGCACCGCCGAGGTCGTCGCCGAGATAAAAGGATCGATCGACGAGCCGATCTTCTCCGGCCGTGCGGCCATCGCGAACGGCCGGGTCCGGCATTTTTCGCTGCCGCACGGGCTCGACGGGATCAACGGCCGGCTCTCGTTCGACGCGGCGGGAGTACGGGTCGATGACCTCGTCGCGCGGCTGGGCGGCGGCGATGTCCGCTTTGCCGGGCGCGTCGCGCTCAAGGGGTTCCAGCTTGGCGATGTGAACCTGACCGGCACGGGCGAGCGCATGCGTCTACGGTACCCGGAAGGGTTCACGTCGATCGTCGACGCCGACCTCGCGCTGCGGGGTCCCGTGACGGGCGTGACGCTCGCGGGGACCGTCACGGTGCGGAGCGCCACGTGGACGCGGCGATTCGAGACGACGACCGGGCTGTTCAACCTGGGCGGGGACACCGTGCCCTCGCCTACGCCGACCGCTTCATCCGCTCTTCCCGTGCGCTTCGACGTTCGAATCGTCGCGCCGTCGACGCTGCGGGTGGAAAACAACATCGCGCGGATTGTCTCGAGCGCCGACCTGACGCTGGCCGGAACCTACGAGCGCCCGCTGCTGTTCGGGCACGCGACGATCGAGCGCGGGGAGCTCTTCTTCGAAGGCAACCGGTACCTCGTGACGCGCGGCTCCATCGACTTCGCGAATCCCACGAAGATCGAGCCCTTCTTCGACATCGAGGCGGAGACTCGCGTCCGCGCGCCCGGTCAGACCTATCGCGTCACGGTGAGCGTGTCCGGCACGGCGGACAAGATGACGCCCAATCTGATGTCCGATCCGCCGCTGGCCGAGGTCGACGTCCTGTCGCTGCTGCTCGGCGAACCGGTGGATCCCCTGCGCGCCGACCTGCGGGCGGTGCAGTCGCCACAGGCGGCCGAACAGGATCTGCTGGGCGCGTTCATCGCGCGGCAGGCGACGAACCCGTTCGCCGCGCCGGTGGGCCGGGCCGTCGAGCAGACGTTCGGCGTGGACACCGTTCAGATCACGCCGCTCATCGGCGACCTCAACCTGCAGTCGGTCAACGCGGCGGCGCGCCTGACCATCGGCAAGCGCATTTCCAACCGGCTCTTCGTCACCTACTCGCGCGCGCTCGGCCAGTCGCGGTCGGACCAGATCATCCTGCTCGAGTACGACCACAGCGATCGCGTCTCGTACGTCGTGTCTCGCAACGAAGACGGCACGTACGCGATTGACTTCCGGGTGCGCCACACCTTCTGATGAAGGTTGCCTGCCTCGTGCTCGCGGCGCTGCTCCCCTCGATCGGCTACGCCCAGTCCTCGCCCGCGGCGGCGTACGTGGGACGGCCGCTGGCATCCGTGCGGATCGACATCGAGGGACGCCAGAGCGACGAGCCGGCGCTCGTCGACCTCGTCGAAACGAAGGTCGGGACGCCGCTCTCTCTCGAAGCGGTCCGCGAGTCGATCGCGCACCTGTACAGCCTCCGGCGCTTCGAGAACGTCGAGGTGCACGCCGAGAACGCCGCTGCAGGCGTTGCGCTCCGCTACAACCTCATTCCGATCCATGCCGTCGAGCGGGTCGAGTTTCGAGGCGACCTCGGCCTCGACAGAGGGGACCTGCGGCGCCATGTGGCCGAGCGCTACGGGAACGCTCCGTCCGCCGGACGGGCGGAAGCCGCGGCGCGCTCGCTGGAGCGGCTCCTGGCGGACCGCGGCTACCTGCGCGCTCGCGTGACGCCGGAGGTCCAGCTCGAGCACGAGCCGGACCGCACGATCCTCGTCTTCGGCGTCGAGGCCGGTCCGCGCGCGCACGTCGGCACGCTGACGATCGACGGTCTTCCCGACGCGGAACGGCCGGCGTTCGCCCGCCGGCTCGGGCTGACCGTGGGCGGGGTGTACGATCCGTTCGAGCTCGAGCGCAAGATCGCCGAGCGCGTGCAGGACCTCCGTGACGATCGCTATTACGAGGCCCGGATTCCCTACGCGTCAGAACCGCGCGAGGACGGCGCGCTCGTCGATCTCACCGTGACGGTCATCCGAGGCCCGCTCGTGCGGGTCGTCTACGACGGCGACCCCCTGCCGAAGGACCGGCTGAGGGACCTCGTGCCGATCGAGCGTGAGGGATCGGCCGACCAGGACCTCGTGGAGGATTCCGAGCGCAGGATCGCCGCCTACCTGTTCGGGGAGGGCTACTGGAAGGCGCAGGTATCGGCCGATCGCGTCGAGCGCGGCGCGGAACTGCTCATGGTGTTCCTGGTCAGCCGCGGTCCCAAGTACGTCATCGACAGCGTCGAGATCTCGGGCAACGTGAGCATTCCGACGGACGCGTTGCAGAAGCTCGTGCACATGCAGCGAGGGAGCCCGTTCGTCGAGGCGACGCTCGAGGCGGATGCCGCGGCCATCAAGGAGCTCTACCGGTCCAGCGGATTCAACGGCGTGGTGGTCACGCCGGGCCGGATCGAGGTTGGCGAAGCGCCGACCGCCGGGGTCGGCCATATGGCCGTCCGCTTCGAGATCGCCGAAGGCATCAAGACGACGGTCGCATCGATTCGCCTCGAAGGGAACACCGCCGTCAGCGAGGGCGCCCTCCGCGCACGCATGAAAGTGCAGCCCGGTCAGCCCTACTACGCGCCGGCGATTGTGGCCGATCGCGACACGCTCCTGATCGAATACGCCAATCGCGGACATCAGGAGACGTCGATTCAAGTCGTGCCGCTCTTCTCGGAGGACCGCACCTCTTCGGACCTCGTCTTCAAGATCGCGGAAGGTCCGATCGTGCGCGTCGATCACATTCTGGTGGTCGGGAACCGCCGAACCCGCGAAGAGACGATCCGCAACGAGCTGCGCCTGCAGGCGGGGGATCCGCTCGGGTACAGCGGCCTGCTCGACAGCCGCCGGCGGCTGATCGCGCTGGGCCTGTTCCGGCGCGTCGAGATCCTGCAGGTCCCGCACGGCGCGGACCGCAGGGATCTCATCGTGACCGTAGACGAAGTGGATCCGACCACCGTGGGCATCGGTGGAGGCGTCGAGGCGGATACGGTCACCGTCCTGGGCGCGGACGGGCTGGCGGAAGAGCGCATCGAGGTTGCGCCGCGCGGCTTCTTCGAGGTCGGCCGGCGCAATCTCGGCGGGAA
This sequence comes from uncultured Acidobacteriota bacterium, assembly GCA_963847125.1. Lineage (GTDB taxonomy): Bacteria > Acidobacteriota > Vicinamibacteria > Vicinamibacterales > 2-12-FULL-66-21 > DATAEE01. The sequence goes on along the minus strand of CAWJYM010000009.1, from coordinate 1,474,148 downwards.
GAACCGGTCCGTCAACTTCAGCGCCCGCGCCAGCTTTCGCCCGCAAGGGGACACCTTCGAGGAGACCACGGACGGCGGGTACGGCCTGAACGAGTACCGCGTGCTGGGCACCTATCGCGAGCCGCGCGCGTTCGGCATGGGTGTCGACGTGTCGCTCGTCGCGTTCGCCGAGCAGGCGATCCGTACGACCTTCAACTTCCGGCGGATCGGCCTGAACGCCGACGCCGTCCGCCTGCTGTCGCCGAGAATCCGGGTCAACGGGCGCTACAGCCTCGGACGCACGAGGCTGTTCGACGAGCGCATTCCGCCCGAGGACGAGCTGCCGATCGACCGGCTGTTCCCGCAGGTCCGGCTGTCGAGCTTCGCGGGCGCCATCTTTCGGGATACGCGTGACGACCTCCTCAACCCATCGAAGGGATCGACACAGGGGCTCGACGCGGAAGTCGCGGCGCGCGCCATCGGGTCGGAGCTCGGATTCGTGAAGATGTTCGGTCAGGCGTCGGGGTACCGCACGATCCGGGGGGCGCCGCGCGTCGTGTTTGCCGGCGCCACCCGCGTAGGCCTCGCGACCGGCTTCGCGCGCGAGGTCGAGACGCCGCCCGGGTCCGGCATCGTGTCCAGCCTCCGCGAGCTCCCTGCGAGCGAGCGATTCTTCGCCGGCGGGAGCACGACCGTCCGCGGCTTCGCGCAGGACAAGCTCGGCGCTCCAGGGACCATCAGCGAGCAGGACTTTCCGCTCGGCGGGAACGCCGTGATCATCATGAACGCCGAGATCCGGGCGCGGCTGTTCGGCGCGCTCGATGGCGCGGCGTTCCTCGACGCCGGCAACGTGTTCGAGAAAGCGTCCGACATCGACCTCGGCGAGATCCGCGCGAGCGTCGGCTTCGGGCTCAGATACCAGTCGCCGATCGGACCGATCCGCGTCGATCTCGGCTTCAAGCTCTGGCGCCGCGAGACGCCTTCGGGCCGTCCCGAAGCGCCGACCGCGTTTCACCTGTCGGTCGGCCAGGCATTCTGATGCCGACAGTGACCGCGCTCGCGACGGCGTTCGCACTCGTCGCGACGCTGAACGGCGCGCACGCAGAGATCATCGATCGTGTGCTCGCGGTCGTGAACGGCGTGATGCTCACGCAGACCGACGTGTTCGGGGCGATCGCGTTCGGCCTCGTCGATGTGGGTGGACCGTCTCGCGAGGGAGGCCAGGAGACCCAGACCCGAAACCCGGGATCCACGGCCGGCGACCCGATCCAGTCGGCGCTCGATCAACTCATCGACCGGGAGCTCGTGCTCGCCGAGGTGAATCGCTACGCTCCGCCTGAGCCGCCCGAAGAAGAGCTCGCGGCGCGCGCCGACGCCATCCGCGCCCGCTTCCCATCGCCAGAGGCGTACCAACGCGCGCTGGCGTCAACCGGCTACACCGATGACCGTGTCCGGGCCGCCGCTCGCGACGCGATCCGGGTCGAAACGTATTTCGATCAGCGCTTCGGCGTCGCCGTGCAGCCAGCCGATCGAGAAATCCTCATCGCGGACTGGAAGGCAGGCCTTCGCCGGCGGGCGGACGTCACCGTTCAGTACCAGGCACGCCCGCGAATGTAGGGTTCGAGCGTCTGGTTCACGATCTGGAGCACGTTGAATCCGGCATGGCTGATGGCCGGCGCTACGATGCTCCGGCGTCTGAGATAGATGGCTCCCCAGAACGCGCCGAGCGTGCCGGTCGCGATGGCGACGTCATATCCCTGCGGGAGATGAAACACTCCAAAAACCACGCTGAACAGGACAAGGCCGAAAACGGCGCCGCCGAGCCGCTGTTCGAAGCGGTGCAGGATGAAGGCGCGCTGGATTTCCTCCCGCACTCCGCCGGCAACGATGACCACGATGCCGAACAGGAGCCGGTTGAGGTCCGATGTCAGCAGGTCCTCGAACGGATTGCGCGTGACGTTTCTGAGCCATGGAGCGAATGTCCAGATCGTTCCCACAACGAGCAGGACGATGATGAAGGCCGCCGGTATGAGAAGGAGGCCGAGCGCCACTTCTCCCCGTGCCGGGCTCCGGCGCGCGAGCACGTCACGGACCTGCTCACGCTGGGCGCGCAGGAAGAGGAGCACCAGCCCGACGACGAGCACGGTGTCGGCGAGCGAGAGCGCCATCACCCATACGATCGACAAGCGTCCCTGGGAGTCCTCCGAGACGACCCCCAGCGCCTGCAGGAAGCCGATCACGGCGAGCTGCGTCGGGATCCCCGAGCACAGCAGAACCTCGAGCAGCGCCGTGGTGCGCGTCAGCGTTGGAGCGGGGGAACCGTGGACTTCACTGTCCATTGCCGATTGAGGATTGACGATCGACAACCAATCGTCAATCGCCAATCCCCATCGACAATGCTTAGTTCAGGGGAACGCGTACAGTCACTGGCGCCGCGAGCTTCACGTTGAAGTCGGCCCCCGGGCCGAACCGGACTTCCTTGCCGCGGGTACTCAGCACGACGCCGGTTCCGGCGGCGCCGCCGATCGCGGCCCCTTTGGCTGCGCCGTCGCCGCCGCCGACGATGCCGCCGATCACGGCGCCGGCGCCCGCCGGGATGCCGATCTTCGCGGCGTCTTGCTTCTTCGTGCCCGGCGCCTCCCGCGCGATCACCGCCGTGCGGATCTCGAGCCGTTCACGACCGGCCGGCTCGATGGAGTCGAATCGAAAGCCGACGCGGGCGCGACCCTTGACGCGGGCCGAGCGCGTCGCTTCGGTAACCGTGCCGCGCAGGCTGCTCCCGGCCGGGAGCGCCTCGACGCCGTCGATCATGATGGCCTTTCGCAGTCGCGCGCGGACCGGATCTTCGACGGAGCTGGCGTCGGATGCGACCGACGACTGCAGCTCGACCGGGAGTACGGTTCCGGCCGGGATCGTCACATCACGGAACGCCGGCTCGGGCGACGGTGACTTCTCGTTCGGATTCGCGTCTGCGGCGGCCGCTGCGGCCGGGACCCCGGGATTCGACGTATCGGACGCGGGCGCCGCAGCCGTGCCTCCGCAGGCGGCCGCAGATAAAGCCACCGACAGAATCAGTATTGGCGTGCGCATTGTGTAAAATCTCCTCTAGTAGCTCAACTGTGCAATGGCCGTACCAGTGGTGCGGTGGTACACTGACCCTTTGACATGGACGACCAGACACCCGGAGAGCGGGTCCTCATCGTCGAGGACGAAGTCGGCGCGCGGGCGGGTCTAACCGAGCTGGTCCGTTCCTGGGGATTCCAGGCGGAAGCGGCCGCCGACGGCGAAGAAGCTCTTCAGCGGATCACCTCTTTCCGTCCTGCGATCATCGTGACCGATTTGGTCATGCCGCGCCTCGACGGGCTCGGCCTGCTGCGCGCGCTCGAGGATCAGCTCGCGGACCTGAGCGTGATTCTGCTGACGGCGCAGGGGACCGTCGAGAGCGCCGTCGAAGCGCTGAAGCAGGGCGCGTACGACTACCTCACCAAGCCGGTCGACACGCAGCGGCTGCGCATCCTGCTCGACAAGGCGATGGAGCGGCAGGAGACGCTGCGCGAAGTCCGGGTGCTTCGGCGCCAGCTTCGTGAACAGGGCAGCTACGGGCGCATCGTCGGGAACAGCCCCGGGATCAGAGGCGTCTACCGGACGGTCGAGCAGGCGGCGCCCACCGCGGCGTCCGTTCTCATCTCGGGCGAGTCGGGGACCGGCAAGGAGCTCATCGCGCAGACGATCCACGAGCTGAGCCCTCGCGCGTCGCACCCGTACGTGGGCATCAACTGCGCGGCGATTCCGGAGACGCTGCTCGAGAGCGAGATCTTCGGCCACGAAAAAGGGGCGTTTACGGGCGCCGCGGAGCGGCGCCTGGGCTGCTTCGAGCTGGCGCACCGGGGAACGCTCTTCCTCGACGAGATCGCCGAAATGCAGCCGGCCACCCAGGTGAAGCTGCTCCGCGTCCTTCAGGAGCGGACGTTCAGACGGCTCGGAGGACGGCAGGAGCAGGCGGTCGACGTGCGGGTCATCGCCGCGACCAACCAAGACCCCGCCGAAGCCGTGGCAAAAGGAAAGCTGCGCGAGGACCTCTACTATCGGCTCAATGTCTTCGCCATCCACCTGCCGACGCTTCGGGAGCGGCGCGAGGACGTCCCGCTCCTCGTGCAGACGTTCCTCAACGAATTCAACGCCCGCAACAACAAGGCAGTGCGGGCGGTGTCGCAAGAGGCGATGCGCGCGCTCGAACAGTACCCATGGCCGGGGAACATCCGCGAGCTGAAGAACGTCATCGAGCGCGCCACCATCCTTGCCGAGCGGGACTTCGTCGAACCCAAGCACCTGCCGGCGAAGCTCGTCGAACGGAGCGAGGAGCAGCTGCCGACGCTCACGCTGACGCCCGGCATGACGGTCGAGGAAGCGGAGCGGAGGCTGATCATGCTGACCCTCGAGCACACGCGCAATAACAAGACGCGCGCCGCCGAGATCCTCGGCATCAGCCTGAAGACGCTGCACAACAAGCTGAACAAACTGAAAGAAGCGCTCAGCGGGCACTAGACGGCACTAGGCAAACCCGGCGGACTGCGCTACAACTACGACGCTCCTTTTCCCGCGTTCGGTGTTCGGCATCGGCAGGTGGCATTGAGACGTGCTGAGTATCAAAGCCCGCCAGGTCGCCGCGGTCACGTCCCTCGTCGGGGTCGTAGTCGTCGCCGTGAGCGTGCTCCATCTCGGCGAGCTCGCCCGCGTCGCGCTCGAGGAGACCAAGTCACGCGGCGACCTGCTGGCGAACGCAATCTACCAGCGCGCGCGTGAGGTGGTGCCGGACGCGCCGGCGGACCCCTACCGCGCGCTGCGAGAGGACAAGGGGCTGCGATCGATCCTCGAATCGGCCGCCGCCTATTCCCAGAACGTCACGTACGCGGCGATCGTCGACGCGAGCGGAACCGCCGTCGCGCACAGCTTTCCCAGGCTCGAGGACCGGCCACTCCCCGACGCGGAAGACCTCGGCGCAGTGGTGGAGGCCGGCGCCGTAGCGCAGCTGCGAGCGGTCTACTCCGACAGTACGTACGAGATTCGTAAGCCGCTGCTCACGGGTACGGAAGGCATGCCGAGCGAGACCTTCGGCGCGATCCGGATCGGCGTGTCGCCTCTCCTCGTGCGCAACGAGTTGAAAGCGGGCCTCGCCAACGCGCTCCAGACGGCGGCGATCGCGCTGCTCGTCGCGCTGCTCGTCTCCATGCTGCTGGCGCAGTGGTTCTTGCGGCCGATCCACGTGATCAAGTCCGGGCTTTCGCGGCTGGGCAAGGGCGAACTGGACGTTACCCTGGACCTGCCGCCTGGAGACGAGTTCGCGGAGTTGGGGACGTCGTTCGCCGCGTTGAGCAAACGGCTGGCGGCGGAGCCGGCGCCACCCGAGTACTCGCAGCGGCTCGTCGCACTCGGCCGCCTGCTGACCGGTCTGGCGCACGAGGTGAAGAACCCGCTCAACGCGATGATGATTCACCTGGAGCTCCTTCGGACCAAGCTCGGACGGATTCAACAGAGCGCCCGGCGCCCCGCGCCGGCGCTGGCTGGAACGGCCGGACCGGCCACCCCGCTGCCGCCAGCGTCCGATCCTGAGAGCGAGGTCATGAAGCACGCCGGCGTCATCGCCGACGAGATCCGGCGCCTCGATCAGGTCCTGCAGGGCTTCCTCAAGTTCGCGCGGCCGGGGGAGATGAAGCGGGAGCCGGTCGCCATCGAGAACCTCGTCCAGGAAGTCGCCCGGGTCGTCGATCCACAGGCAGGTGGCGCGCGGGTCGACCTGCGCGTGGAGATTCCGCCGAATCTGCCCCAGATTCAGGGGGACGCCACGATGCTCGGCCAGGCGCTGATGAATCTCGCGCTCAACGCGGTCCAGGCGATGCCTGATGGCGGGACGCTCCGCCTCAGCGCCCGAAACGGAGCGCGCGGCCGCGTCGAAGTGGCCGTCGAGGATACGGGAATAGGGATTGCGCCGGAGCACCTCGGGCGTATATTTGACCTGTACTTCACCACCAGGAGCCAGGGTAGCGGCATCGGACTGTCGATGGTGTACAGGATTGTCCAGCTACACGACGGCGATATCGAAGTCGAGTCCATCCCGGGAAGGGGCACAAAATTCCGGCTGATGCTTCCGGTGCTCAAGGAGACGGACGATGAGCAGGTGCGGGGAGCGAAGGTCGACGGATGAGGGCACGGTGACGGGCCTTCGCGCGTCGATCCCGTTGCTCGGCCTCCTCTGCGTTCTGTCGGGCGCCGCAGCGTGTGCGTCGATTGGGGCGCAGGCGCGCAGCGACCCGGCCCCGCTGGAGATCCCGGAGCCGCCGCCGCGCCTGATAGAGCCGCTGCCGGAAGTGGCCGAGATGCCTGCGCCGGAACCCGAACGGCGCGATCCCCCGGCTCCGGCACCGCGCCTGAAACAGCCGACCCGCGATGCCGGGCAGGCGAATCGTTCCGAGCCTAAACCGGATCCGGCGAAAGCCCCGGACCCTATCCCCGCCGTGGAGACGCCGGCCCCCGCTCCGCCGCGGGCCCAGCTCCTCGTGCCGGACCCCGTGGACGACCAGGGCGTTCGCGCGATTCTCGATCGCGCCTCGAAGGCGCTCGCACGCGTGGACTACCGCAAGCTGGCCAAGGAAGCGCAGGAGCAATACAACACCGCGACGCGCTTCATGGACCAGGCGAAGGAAGCGCTCGAGGCCCGGAATCAGATAGCGGCCAAGTACCTCGCGGAGAAAGCCGACACCATCGCCAAAGAGCTGACGGGCCGCTAACAGCAACATCTTGCGTCTGCCCTAAAAACCAGCCACAATATCTGGTAGTCGAGCCCTTGACAAACGCGTAAACAGGGTCCATATTTGTCCGCCGTAGCGACAGGCGACGGGCGGAACACTCCCAGCGTTTCGCACGGCCTCCCAAGGCCAAAGGATCGCCCAAGCGTTTCCTGACAGATTCGAGGGTGAGACTCCCGGGGCGGAGCTATCGCCCGACTCGTACAACGGCGGAGGGATAGACATGCAGAGAGGCGCCGAGCACCACCACCAGGAAGAGGCTGTCGAACAGACCGGAAGGACCGGGACGCCGCCCACGCCCCAGGAATCGAAGACGACCGGCGACGTCCGAGGGCTCGACTACGAACGCAGCTTCAGCCGGGAGGGCATCGACCCGTTCGACGAGTTCGAGTGGGAGCTCCGGTCGGCGGTGATCGGGAGCGAAAAGGGCGAGATCGTCTTCGAGCAGCGCGAGGTCGAGATCCCCAAGTTCTGGTCCCAGCAGGCGACCAACATCGTCGTTTCGAAATATTTCCGCGGACAGCTGGGGAGCCCCGATCGCGAGCGCAGCGTCAAGCAGCTCGTCGGCCGTGTGGTCGACACGATCACGGGTTGGGCCCGCGCGCAGCACTACTTCGCGAGCGATGACCATCTGCAGGCCTTCAGCGACGATCTGAAGCACCTGCTCGTCTACCAGAAGGCCTCGTTCAACAGCCCCGTCTGGTTCAACTGCGGTTTCGAGAAGTATCCGCAGTGCTCGGCCTGCTTCATCAATTCCGTGCAGGACACGATGGACTCGATCCTCTCGCTGGCGAAGACCGAGGGGATGCTGTTCAAATACGGCTCCGGCACGGGAAGCAACCTGTCGCCGATCCGTTCGGCGCGCGAGCCGCTCGCCGGCGGCGGGACGGCGTCGGGGCCGGTGTCGTTCATGAAGGGGTACGATGCGTTCGCCGGCGTCATCAAGTCGGGCGGCAAGACGCGGCGCGCGGCGAAGATGGTGGTGCTCAACGCCGATCACCCCGACATCGTCGAGTTCATCAACTGCAAAGTCGACGAAGAGAAGAAGGCCTGGGCGCTCATCGACGCCGGATACGACGGCTCGTTCACCGGGCCGGCGTACAACTCGGTGTTCTTTCAGAACTCGAACAACAGCGTGCGCGTCACCGACGACTTCATGCGCGCGGTGCTGGACGACGGTCTCTGGAGGACGAAAGCGGTCCTCGACGGCCGCGACCTCGACACCTACAAGGCGCGCGAGCTGATGCGGCAGATCGCCGAGGCGACCTGGGTCTGTGGCGATCCCGGCCTGCAGTTCGACACGACCGTCAACGACTGGCACACGTGTTCGAACACCGCGCGGATCAACGCGTCGAATCCGTGCTCGGAGTACATGTTCCTGGACGATTCGGCGTGCAACCTCTCGTCGATCAACCTCATGAAGTTCGTGATTGGCGACGAGGATCCCAAGCGCGCCGGCGAATTCGACGCGCGCGCCTTCGAGGCGGCCTGCAAGACGATGATCACGGCGCAGGAGATCATCGTGGACAACGCGAGCTATCCGACGCCGGCGATCGGGAAGAACAGCCACGCGTTCCGGCCGCTCGGGCTGGGTTACGCGAACCTCGGCGCGTTGCTCATGTCGCGGGGCCTGCCCTACGACAGCGACGCCGGCCGCGCCTACGCCGCGTCGGTCACGGCCATCATGCACGGGGCGGCCTACGCGCAGTCGTCGCGCATCGCGCGCGATCACGGCGGGCCGTTCGAGGGATACGAAAAGAACCGCGAGCCGATGCTGCGGGTCATGCGCAAGCATCGCACGGCGCTCAAGGACATCGACCGATCCCTCGTGCCCAGGGACATGCTCGAGGCGGCGAAGGGCATCTGGGACGAGTGCGTCGAGCTCGGCGAGCAGCACGGCTATCGCAACGCGCAGGCGACCGTCCTCGCGCCGACCGGGACCATCGGCTTCATGATGGACTGCGACACGACCGGCGTGGAGCCGGACATCGCGCTCGTCAAGTACAAGAAGCTGGTGGGCGGCGGCCTGATGAAGATCGTCAACACGACGGTGCCGATGGCGCTCGCCCGGCTGGGCTACACCCCGCAGCAGGTCAGCGAGATCGTCGACTACATCGACGAGAACGAGACCATCGAAGGAGCGCCCCACGTCAGGGACCGGGATCTCCCCGTCTTCGACTGCGCGTTCAAGCCGGCGCGCGGGCAGCGGTCGATCCACTACATGGGGCACATCAAGATGATCGGCGCCGTGCAGCCGTTCCTCTCGGGCGCCATCTCGAAGACGATCAACGTCCCGAAGGACGCGACGGTCGATGAAGTCCTGCAGGCGTACATCGACGCGTGGCGACTCGGCGCGAAGGCGGTGTCGATCTATCGCGACGGCAGCAAGCGCATGCAGCCGCTGAACACCTCGCGGGACAAGATCGTCGACGCCGGAACCCAGGCGAGCCCCCAGCCGAAGCGGCGGAAACTGCCCGACGAACGCGCGGCGATTACCCACAAGTTCGACATCGCGGGGCACGAGGGGTACATCACCGTCGGCCTGTTCGAGGACGGCCAGCCCGGCGAGATCTTTCTCGTGATGGCGAAGGAAGGCTCGACGATCTCGGGCTTCGCCGACGCCTTCGCCCAGGCCATCTCGTACGCGCTGCAGTACGGCGTGCCGCTGCAGGACCTGGTCGACAAGTTCAGCCACGTGCGGTTCGAGCCGTCCGGGATGACAAAGAACCCGGACGTCCGCTTCGCGAAATCGATCGTCGACTACATCTTCCGGTGGCTCGCGACGAAGTTCCTGTCGCCGGACGCTCAGTATCGGGCCGGCGTCAACAACCGGGACGAGATCACGACAACGCCCGAGCAGCTGCCGCTCGAGATCAGGAGCACTCAGGGTGCTCAAGGTGCTCAGGCTGCTCCAGCTCCGCGTGGCGTGGCCTCGTTCGCCGCCATTCAGAACCAGGAAGATGCCCCGCCGTGCTCGACGTGCGGGTCGATCATGGTGAGGAGCGGCGCCTGCTACAAGTGCACCAACTGCGGGACGACGAGCGGCTGCGCCTGACGAGACGTCCGATCCAGGACGTCCGCGCCTTGGACTCGAAAGGGCCGGCCCCCGAGCCGGCCCTTCTTGTTAGAATTACCTCGCCGTGGCTCACCCCATCGTCGCGGGCGCCGCTCTACGAATCGTAGCCAGCGTCGCGACGATCCTGGTCATGCTTCTCCTCTTCAACGCATTCACGCCGGGACTCGATCGGTCCGTGGCGGCCGGCGCGTCCGTCGGATTAGCGATCGCCGTGTCGGCAATCGTCGAGTCGAAGCTCCTGCGGACTCCGCTGTCGGTTCGACTCGTCCTTCTGCGCGCCGTCGTGGCCGGTCTGATAGTCTTCTTCGTCCTGTCTTACCTCCAGGGACGATAGTGACGCTCGAATTCCAGATTTCGTAGGTGCTCCGATCGGTTATCCCAACGATTCTCGAGATTTCCCCGACCAGCGTCAGGGTCCCCACGTGGCAGCAAACTTGTGTCTCCCTGGCGCGTGAGCGCGATCCAGGGGGGCACATGACGAGGATCCACGGCGGTGCGCAATCGGCGGGCGTCATCCTGCTTGTCTCGGCGGCGCTGCTCGTCGGAACGGATGCGGCCGGCGCCAAAGCCGCGAAGGTCAGCTGGTACGCCGACACCCGCGATCCGTCGTCACGCGACCAGCCGATGCAGCTCGGGAACGGCTCGCGGACGCTGAAGCTCGCAGCCGGTTGGACGTGCATCGTCTGGCCGGTGAAAAAGACGTCCGCGTTCGAGGGCCGGACCACATCGTGCCGCAAAGGCTCCGAGATCTTCGAGTTTTCGGTGCAGTGCGATGCCGGCCGTCCGAAGGACCACGCGCAGATCCGGTTCCGCGACGACGGCGGGATCATCGATTACATCGAAGTCGGATGCCGGCCGACGGGGGATCCGACGACGACCAGGCGCGGGAGCAGCGGCGGCCGGTAGGGTATGATCCCGGCCGGTTCCGGATGACGAAGCGCGAGCTGCTGTCGATCATCGATCGCGCCTACAACAAGCAGTCCTGGCACGGGACGAATCTTCGAGGTTCGATCCGCCGCGTCACGCCGGAGGTCGCCGCCTGGCGGCCGGCCCGCAATCGGCACAACATCTGGGAGCTCGTGGTCCACGCCGCCTACTGGAAGTACGCGGTCTGGCGGCGGCTGACCGGCGAGAAGCGCGGGTCGTTTCCACTCGACGGATCGAACTGGTTCGCGAGGCCCGAGAGGACGACCCTACAGGGTCGTACCACAGGCGTCGACAAGGCCTGGCGGGCCGATGTCGCCCTTCTGGATCGAACGCACGCCGCGCTTCACCAGGCGATCGCCGCGCTTCCAAGCCGCGCGCTTCACGCGAAGCCGGGTGGAAGCGCCTTCAGCAACTTCGCGATGATCGCCGGGATTGCGGCGCACGATCTCTACCACGCCGGGCAGATTCAGCTGCTCAAGAGGCTCGCGGGTCGCGCTCGCTGAGGAGAACACGCAGAAGACCGGGGACGTCTCATCGTCCCCGATCTTCTCCGCGGTCTCATCTGTGGTCTCCGCTTCCTCTGCGCCTCCTAGCGCCTCTTGTACCTGAAGCTCACCACCGCTTCCTGATCGACCACCAGCGGTTTGACGAAGCGCAGCGACGATCCGGCGCGCGGGACGTCGACGCGCACCGGCAAGACGCCCGCCGCCCTCCGTTGGAGGTTCTGGACGTTTATCGACGGCGTGAACGTCTGCCCGCGTTCGGACGTCTGGGTGTTGACCATCGGGGTTTCCGCCTGGACGGTGATATTTTCGTGAACGCCCGATACGTTCATCACGAGATCCACCTGCTGCGACTGCTGGTTGAACTGGAACGACGTCCGGTTCGTGGTGAAACCACTCAGCTCGGCTGAGACGGTCACCTGACCGGAGCCGACGTTCGACAGGCGAAACCGTCCGTCCTGATCCGTGACGGCGTTCTGCGCGCCCTGCGGCGAGTTGAGGGTTATCGTTACGCCGGGAATCACGGCTCCGCCTGAATCGGTGACTCGGCCGACGATCTGCCCCGGAGCCTCCCCCGGCGCCGGAATGATCCTGCCGCCGCCGACGCCACCGGCCACACCTGGGCCAAGACCGGAGCCCGATCCGTGACCGACAACGCTGCCGTATCCCTCGGAGCTCGTGGTGATGAAATCTGCGGTGATCATGTTCCCGCCGAACTTGCTCACCGAGAATCGATCCGGCACGAACACCTCCCACTCCACCACCCCAACAGGGATGTCCATCTTTGGCAGCGTCATCTGCTGCTGCCCCTTGCGCGCGAACGGTGCGCCGGAGTGCACGTAGACGAACGAGACGGTGTACGGGCCCGTCGGCCGGAAGCCCGGCCTCACCAGCGGCACCCGCGTCCCGTCGCTGGCGGTCGCCGGCTTGGCCGGCTGCCCGGCGACCTCCACGGACACGATCGACGCCCCCGGCGGGAGCGCGACCTTCAGGAACGACTGGGCCCGGTTCTGGAGCTTCAGCACGATCTCCGTCAGCGCCCGTCCCTCAGGGTTGACGAGCGTCGTTACCGTGGCGCGCTCAGCGATGGCGGCCAGCACCGACGCATCCGGGAAGCGCCGGACGTCGAGCGCGAGCGACGGCGGGACGGCGGAGGTCCGCCGGTAGCGGAAGGCCGCCGCGAGCGGCTGCCGCGCGAGCGCCGCGAGCGCGGGATCGATCTCGCGGACGTCGACACGGCGGATCCCGTCGCGCTCCGGCGACGCGAGCTCGAGCGTGCCGACCCCTTCCACGGCGACCTCTCCGCGCTCGCGCTCGGCCGCCGGAATCGCCGGGAAGCCTGTCTCCAGCGCGAACGACCCTCCGCCGTGGGCTCGCTCGAGCGCGACGAGGAACTGATGCCTGCGGAGCGACGCATTGTTGAGCGTCAGCACCAGGCGGCCACCCCGGTCGTCGCTCGTCTCGATGGACGATCCCGTCACCGACGAGACCTCGTAACCGTCCGGCAACGCGATCTCGATCGTCCGCGGTTCCCCCTGGACGACGGTGAGATCGACGAGCGATGCAAGACGCACCTCGGACTCGGCGATCGTCACGAGCGTCAGCACGTCCGCGAGGAGCCGTGCGTCGCGCGCGGGCGCGGTCTGGGAGCTCGCGCGCAGCGACCATGACACCTCCGCCACGGATGCCGGATCGAGGGTGACCTCGGCGATCGTGCGCCCTCCCGTCGACGATTTTCGCGTGACGAGTCCCGTCGAGACGTGGACGTCGGTATCCTCGCCCGGCACGTCGATGGTGGCGCGCACGCTTCCGGCGGCGGGCACCGGCAGCGCGAATGAGACGCGCCCTGGCGACGTTCGAAGCGGCGCGCCCCAGTCGACGGCGACCGAGAACGGGCCCGGCCCCGGCAGGAGCGCCGCGTGGCCGCGGCCGTCCACCAGGAGCGGGACCGGCCGTCCGGCCGATCGCGCATCCAGCACGGCGCCTCCGGCGGCGACGAGATCCACGCGGACGGGTCCGGCACGGAGCACCTCGCCTTCGACCGTGATCGTCCCGCGTGCCGCGATCGCATCGGCTCGCACTCGAAGGTCGGCCTTCGACAGCACGGCTCCCACGGGTGGGACGTCAGGCGGGCGCGCGGGCCGCGCGGACAGGTCGACCAGGCGGTCGTACTCGGCGAGCGAGAGCGTCACCGTGCCGAACGGAACCGCGACCGCGGCCGAGGCCGCGTCCGCAAGCCGGGGGCTCGCGTCGGGGCGGCGCGGCGCCGGCTGGGCCGACGCGACGAGCGATACTAAGACGAAGGACGCCAGAATCATCGAGAGTCTGAAGTTACGCATGACCCACCTCATCGCGTCCGCTTGAATGTCAGATCGACCGCCGGAGCCTGGCCTTCCGGCGTCAGCTCCGAGGCGAGGAAGAGCGAAGGTCCGAGCTGGGGAAACGCGACCCGCACCGGCAGCGATCCGACGACAGGCCTGCCGCCCGATTCGTTGAAGCGATCGACGAGCGCTTTCAGCGCCGCGCGGTTCTTGTCATCCACCGGTTGGGGAGCGCTGAACGTTCCGCCCGCGTACGTGGTCGCGAGCGTGGAGGAGATGCGCCGAAGCGCCTCCGCGAACGGTCCCGGATCGGTCGCCTCACGGAACATGCCCGGCCTCGATTCGACCTCGAAGCGCGGCGAATAGTGCAGCGCGACACCCGTGCGTGATATGGGCAGATCGAGAGCCGGCAGGGCGACGCGCGCGAGCCCTTTGTCGGTCCAGCTCGCCACACGCTGCAGGTACAGAACCTCGACGACGAAGGTGGGCGCTTCCTCTCCCGTCCGCCCCTTGTCGAGCGGCAGCAGCACGGCGTCCGCGCCGAACACGCCCGGCCGCACCGGCCGGCCCGCGACCGCGGCGGTCCACATCGTCGAGTCGGCGGGCAGCGTGACCTTCAGGAAGCTGCGCTGGTTGTTTCGCACGGCGTAGCGCGCCTCGACGAGCAGCCGGCCGTCCTCGCTGGCGATGGCGCGGTAACGCGCCTCCTCGACGTTGGCGACGAGCACGGCTTCCGGCGTGAAGCGCTCGACGCCAACGGTGAGGGCGCGCGGATCGCTGCCCGCCATGGGCCTGAACTTGAACGCGATCATCGAGGGCGACTCGCGCCCGGCGACCACATCGGAGAACTCAGACGGGTCGGTCGGCTCCAGCCCGCGGGGCTGGCGTTCTCCGATTTCCCCCGCGCCTGCCACGTCCACGACGACGCCGCCCGTTTCGCGTTCGGCGGCCGTCAATCGCACGAGCGGGATCGCGATCGCGCCATCGCGTGGCGCGCGCAGCTCTCCGTGGACCGTCAGCGACACGTCCGAGGATGACGGCTCCAGCAGGCGCACCTGCAACGATCCGCGCGTGGCATCCCAGTCGGCGACCGTCGGGCCCGTGACCTGATTGACCGCGAGGCCTTCCGGAAGCCCAAGGGTGACCTCCCGTGCGAGTCCCTGCACGACCTCGACCCGCACCGCGGCGACGATCGACGAGACGTCTTCACCGAGCGTCACGAGCTCGGCGACCCGCGCGCGCAGGCGGAGCGCCTGGCCGGCCCGCCGGTCGTCCACACGCCGCTTCCACGAGAGCGTCAGCGGCTGGTTCGAGCGACCGAAGATTGTCCAGCGCGTCTGGCTCGCGGCTTCCTCGCGCTCGGCGACGAACCCCCCGGAGACGGAGAGATCGACACCGCCGCGTGGGAGGGCGAGCGCGACCCGCGACACGGCGGACGGCGACGGCGGCAGAACAATCGATTCGACCCCTCCGGAGGAAGCCAGCGGGACAACGATGTCGAGCGTGAGTACCGAGCGCCCGGGGCGTGAAAGCAACACGTGCGGCGGCGTGCCGTCGACGATCGACACCGTGCGCCCGTCGAGTCGAGCGTCCGACACCATGAGACCCGTGGGCGTCGGGACGCGCGTCCAACCCTGCTTGACGACGTCGATCGTCAGGACCGCGCGCCCGGTCACCAGGTCGCCGCTCGTTCCAAGCTCGTAATCGACACGCGTCAGCGTCGCATCGGTCGGGAGCGGATCGGGCGCCGGCGCCGCGGGGAACGCGCGCGCGCGCAGCGCGCGGTATTCGTCGACGGGCAGGACGACCGAGCCGTCGCTGCCGGCGGTGGCGCCTCCGGGCCTCGCGGCGCGCGGAGGCGCCTGCGCGGCCGCGGTCTGGATGGCGGCGATCACACAAATGACGGCAAGACCAGGCGCGAGAGCCTCTCGCGGCATAGCTCCTCCAGTGGTGCGCGAATGTACGCACCTCGCTCGATGTGACAGACCTTCAGTTCAGACGCGCGCGGTGCCGGATTCAGCCGGGATTGGCAGATCCGTAATCGCGATTGCGATGCCCCGCGAGGCAGGCGGCGATCCTGCTGCAAAACGCGTCGCCGTTCGTGGAGGGAGGCACGGCGCGGAATCAGGCCGAAAAACGTCGTGGAGGCGATCCGACTCCGGATCGCTGGATCCGTCTTCACGGATTTCGCGGATCACAGTTTTCTGATAAAACCTTTCCCGGAGTAATGCCATGCGAATGACGAGGGTCGCAGTTGTGGCGACGGCGATGGCGGCGGCCGTCGCGGTAGCCGGGGCGCAGGGTCAGGTCACGGCCCCGGAGAAGTTCTTCGGCCATCAGCTCGGCGCGGATCGCGTGCTCGCGCGCTGGGACCGGATGGTCGAGTACTACAAACTGCTCGAGAAGGAGAGCGGCCGGCTCAAAGTCATCGAGATGGGGCCGTCGACGATGGGGAACCCGTTCCTGCTCGTCATCGTCTCTTCGCCGGCCAACCTCGCGAAGCTCGAGGAGGTCCGGCAGATCAACGCGAAGCTGAGCGACCCCCGCGGCATCTCCGAGGCCGACATCAAGAAGCTCACCGCCGACGGCAAAGCGGTCGTCGTGCAGTCGTTCGGCCTGCATGCCTCGGAGGTCGCCGCCGCGCAGACCGCGCCGGAGTTCATCTACGAGCTGGCCTCGAGACAGGACGCCGACACGCTGCGCGTGCTCGACAACGTCATCAGCATCATGATCCCGTGCTTCAACCCTGACGGCCAGATCATGGTGGCGGATTTCTACAAGAAGTACGTCGGGAGCGAGTACGAGGGAGCCAACCTCCCGTGGCTCTATCACAAGTACGTCGGCCACGATAACAACCGCGACGCGTTCCAGACGAGCATGGTCGAGTCGCAGTACGCGGCGAAGGTCCTGTTCCGCGACTGGGTTCCGCAGGCGTACGTCGACCACCACCAGATGGGCGCCTACGGCGCGCGGCTCTACGTTCCGCCGTACGCCGAGCCCATCCGACCCGGCGCCGACCCCCTCGTCTGGCGCGAGATGAGCTGGTACGGCGCGCACATCGCCTACAAGGAAGAGGAAGCGAACCGCGCCGGCATCGTCAACGCGGCGATCTATTCCGGCTGGGGACACTTCGGCTTTCACTGGATCACGCCGTTCCACAACATCGCCGGCATGCTGACCGAGTCCGCGAGCGCGAGGCTGGCGACGCCGCTCTTCCTGCACCCGGATCAACTGCAGGGCGGCTCGCGCGGCCTCCCCGAGTACGAGCCACAGACGACGTTCCCGAATCCGTGGCCCGGCGGCTGGTGGCGCGTGCGGGACATCGTCGAGCAGCAGAAGATCGCAGCCTGGGCGACGCTCGACATCGCGGCGCGCAACCGCGAGACGGTCCTCCTGAATGCGTACTTGAAGGCGAAGCGCCAGACCGAGCGGGGCGCGCAGGGGAAACCGGCCGCCTACGTCATCCCCGCCGCCCAGCACGATCCGTTGACGACGACGCGGATGATCAACAAGCTGCTCGTGCAGGGGCTCGAGATCCAGCAGGCGCGCGCCGACTTCACCGCCGGCGGGATGGTCTTCGGCGCGGGCTCCCACGTCGTGTCGATGGCGCAGCCGAAGATGGGCGTCGCGCGCTATCTGCTCGGGCGCACGCTCTATCCCGACAATACGTACACCCGCGATCGCGAGGGCAACCCGATCCGCCCGTACGACATGGCGACCGACACCATGTTCGAGTTCATGGGCGTCCGGGTCGAGCCGGTCGACGAACCGGTGAAGGCGGATCTCGTGAAGGTCACGGCGGCGATCGAATCGCAGGGGAAGGTGGCGGCAGGCAGCGCCTACGCGATCGACGGCCGGCTGAACGACGCGTTTCAGGCGGTCAACCTCCTTCTCGACAAGGGCGTTGCCGTCCGTCGCGTCGATCGGCCGACTTCATCCGGGCTTCGCGCCGGCGATTTCCTCGTCGGCGCCGGAGCCTCTGCGGCTCTGGCAGATGCCGCCAGGAAGACCGGCGTCGACTTCAAGGCGCACTCCAACGAGCCCGGGCTCGTGGCTCACGATGTCAAACGACGGCGTATCGGCATGTATCAGCGGTACGGCGGCGGCAACATGGACGAAGGATGGACGCGGTGGGTCCTCGAACAGTGGGGGTTCCCGTACACGAGCCTGATGGATAAGGAGATCAAGGCGGGAGGCCTCGAGGCGAAGTACGACGTGATCGTCCTCCCATCGGATTCAGTGGCGGCGATGACCGGCGAGCGGCCCGAGGGGACGGCGGCGGCTGGAAGGGGGCGGGGCGGGTTTGGAGGCGCGCCGGCGACCGTGCCGCCGGAGTATCGGAGCGGCTTCGGGAGAGAAGGATCCGATGCGCTGAAGGCCTTCGTTCAGAAGGGCGGCACGCTCATGACGCTCGGCGAGGCGGGCGCGCTCCCGATCGAACGGTTCGGTCTGCCGCTGCGCAACGTCGTCGCGGATCGGCGACCGGCCGAGTTCTGGTGTCCGGGCTCCACGCTCAACGTCAATGTCGACACGACGCACCCGCTGGTGTACGGCATGCCGCCGCGGGCGCTCGCCGCGTTCCTCGCCGGCAGTCAGGCGTACGAGATCCTGCCCACCGAACGGAACGAGGACATCGAAACGGTCGTGACGTTCGCCGATCGCAACATCCTGCAGAGCGGCTGGCTGCTCGGCGAGCCGCTCGTCGCGAAGAAGGCGGCGATGGTTTCGGTCAGGCACGGAAACGGCCGGGTGGTGCTCATCGGGTTCAGGCCGCAGCATCGCGCCCAGACCCACGGGACGTTCAAGCTGATGTTCAACGCGCTCGTCGGCGGAGCGGACGCGCGTGGGAGCCGGACGACCGAACAAGCCGCCTTCGCGAGCTCGGCAACCAGGTTCGCTATGGCGGGCCTCGCCGAAGCGCGCAGAAGTCCAGGCGCGCGGAGGCGGGCGAGCCGCTGATGCCGGCGATCAGGACCTACGGCCTCACGCACATCGCGCTCGTGGTGCGGGATGGCGCCCGGGCGTCGAAATTCTACAAAGACGTGTTCGGAGCGGTCGAGGTGTACAACCAGGACGGCGTCATTCAGCTGCAGACGCCCGGCACGCGCGATGTGATCGTTCTCGAGGAGAAAAGCGGCGCCGGAGCATCACCGGCCGGGATGAGCGGCGGCATTGCGCACTTTGGCTTCAGGCTGAAGAACCCGAAGGACATCGGCGCGGCCGCGGAGGCCGTGACCCGAGCGGGTGGAACGGTTTTGAACCGGGGAGAATTCGTGCCGGGAGAGCCGTACCTGTTCGCGACGGATCCGGAGGGGTACGAGATCGAGATCTGGTTCGAGCTGCCTACTCCCGTCGATCCGGGACGCCGGCCGCGGAAAAGCCGGCCGCGCCGAAGCGGCCCGGGATCGGGGCCGGGGAGGCGGGCAGTGGGGGAGCGAAGAGCGCGTCGTCGATCGGCACGTTGATCTCGATAGCCTTCGTGTAGCTCACGGTCGTCTGCACGGGACCGGCGCCGGTCCGGTCTTCCTGAAGATCTGCGGGGAACTTCACGCCGCCCGCCTCTTTGTGGGCGAGGATGTCGGTCTCGATATTCGCCTTGCGGTCGCCCGGCAGGTTCGTGACCCCTGTGATCCGCCGAACCAGATACGTGGCCGCATCGATGTAGAACGTCCGCGCCACGCCATTCCTGGTCGTGACCTGGATCTTGAACGCGTCGCCGCCGGGCAGCGCTTCGCGGCCTGCGAGCGCGATCGTGTTCCCCTTCTCTTTCCAGTCGACCAGCGGGCCGTCGAAATCGCCGTCGAGGTCGCGCGCCTCGTTCGCCGCCGCCGGCGCGCGATTCGTGAGCTTCCCGCCGGCCAGGTCCCACACGGCCGCCGGAGTGACCGCACGGAAGACCGGCGGCTGCCCCGGCGCATTCTGCTCGACGCGGAACGACTGCGGACGCTTCTTCAGGATCACGACGTCCAACTCGCTGAACTGGGTGACGACGGTGCGCGTGATCTTGACCGACTGAATCGCCTTGATGCGGTCGTACCCGCCCCGGGCCTGCAGATGGCGCGTCAGGATGTCCTCGGCGGACTGCGCCGGCAGGACCGACGGGATCCCAAGCGCGGCGACGGTCATCAGGGCGGGCAGCATCGACGGTTTCATACAGTCCGGTATCTTAATTGATCCCTGGACTCAGGCGCCGTCCCACAGCCCGTCACATCGCCGTTGAGCGCGCGATACCTATGTAGTAGAACTACCAAGGTCCGCCTAAAGGCGGACTCTACGAGTTCGCCGGAAGGTGGACGCTACGAGCGTCCGCCTGAAGGCGGACGCCACGAAACCCCGACTATGGCCAGAGGTCTCAGCTTCGCCGCGGTCTCGGTGCTCCACGCGATCGCGCGGGGGTACGAATACGGGTTCGACATCATCGACGCGACGGGCCTGCCGAGCGGCACGGTCTACCCTGCGCTCAGCCGGCTCGAGCGGGACGGGTACGCTCGGTCCGACTGGGAGGACGCGCGGGCGGCCCATGCCGACAAGCGTCCACCCCGCCGCTACTACCGCATGACCGCACCGGGTGTCCGCGCGCTCGAGGCCGAGTTGAAACGGTATCGCGCGCTCGGGCCCGCCCGCCGGGTGTCGCCGGCCCGCGGGCGAGGCTGACGTGCTGAAGCTGATCGCGTTCATCGTGCCGGCGGCGGTGCGCACCGAGTGGCTGCGCGAGTGGGAAGCGGAGTTCGCATGGCGGAGCCGTCGCGGCCACGCCATCGGCGGCAGCCGGCTGTGGGGCGCGCTGATTCACGCCCTCTGGCTGCGAAAAGAAGAGTGGAGCTTCGACATGCTGCAGGACCTTCGGTACGCGCTGCGTGTGCTGGCGAGTCGCCCGTCGTTCGCGCTCGTCGCCGCGCTCACGCTGGCGCTCGGCATCGGCGCCAACGCCGCTATTTTCAGCGTCGTCTACGGCGTCCTGCTCAAGCCCCTGCCGCTCCGCGAGCCGGATCGTCTCGTGCAGCTCTGGGAGACCAACCCGCTGCGCAACTGGACCAACGCCACGGCGTCGCCGGCCAACTTCCTGGATTGGAAAAAACGGAACCGTGTGTTCGAGGACATCGGCTACTACCCGGGCATGGACGACAAGACGCCGTTCCAGGACGATCTGTCGATGGTATCCCCGCAAGGAGAGCCCGAGTCGATCCGGATGCTGCAGGTGTCGGCCAATCTTTTTCCGGTGCTCGGTGTGACTCCGTCGCTCGGCCGCGCGTTCCGTCCCGAGGAACAGGTGCCTGGCAGTCAGCGCGTCGTGATTCTCAGCCACGACCTCTGGCGAACCCGCTTCGATAATAACCCGTCCATCCTCGGGCGATCCGTCCGGATCAACATGCGCGACTACGAGATCGTCGGCGTCATGCCGCCCGGGTTCGCGTTCCCGGCGGCCGGCATTCAGGTCTGGATGCCGTTTCTGGAGCCGGAGAGTTTTCAAA
Source organism: uncultured Acidobacteriota bacterium (assembly GCA_963847125.1). Lineage (GTDB taxonomy): Bacteria > Acidobacteriota > Vicinamibacteria > Vicinamibacterales > 2-12-FULL-66-21 > DATAEE01. The sequence goes on along the minus strand of CAWJYM010000009.1, from coordinate 1,453,067 downwards.
AACAACGGAGGCCACACTACCTGCGCGCGATCGCGCGGCTGAAACCGGGTGTGACCCTGGAGCAGGCGCGGGCCGACATGGCCGGCATCGCCGCCCAACTCGAAAGGGAATACCCCGACACCAATACGCAGATGGGCGTCGGCCTCGGTCCGCTCCATGACTGGGTGGTCGGAGACGTGCGGACGGCGCTCCTGGTGTTCATCTCCGCCGTCGGCATCGTCCTGCTCATCGCCTGCGCCAACGTCGCCAATCTGCTGCTCGCCCGCGCGGCTGGACGCACGCGGGAATTCGCGGTGCGGACCGCGCTCGGCGCCGCGCGCCTCCGCATCGTCCGCCAACTGCTGACCGAGAGCTTCCTCCTCGCGATTGCCGGGGGCCTCGTCGGCATCCTCGTGGCCGAATGGACTCTCGCTGTCCTCATTCGGCTCAGCCCGGAGGATCTGCCGCGACTGACCGAGGTCCGGATCGACGGCTGGGTTCTGGCGTTCATGGCGCTGGTGACCGGCGCCACCGCGTTCCTCTTCGGCCTCGTCCCTGCCTGGCAGACCTCACGGATCGACGCCGCGGCGCTGAAAGATGGCGTGCGCACAACGAGCCCGGGCGGCCGCCTGACCCGCCGGCTGCTCGTCGTCGGTCAGGTGGCCGCATCCGTCACGCTCGTGGCGTGCGCCGGCCTCCTCGTGCGCAGCTTCGAACGGCTGCAGCGCGTGCCGCCGGGCGTGGACCCGGTCAACGTGATCACGTTCCGCGTGAGCCTGCCCGGCCTGAAATACGACACCGGCGACAAGACCATCGCGTTCTACGAGACGCTCGCCGAACGGCTCCGCTCGCTGCCGGGAGTCACCGCGGCGGGCGGGACGACCGTTCTCGCGCTCGAAGGATCAGGATGGACGGGAGACTTGTTCATCGAGGGGCGGCCCGACGTCTGGGGGCGCGAGCTGCGTCACAAGACGATCGTGCCGGGCTATTTCGCGGCCATGGGGCTGCCGCTCGTGCGCGGGCGCGACTTTGCTGCTTCCGACACGGCGTCGGCGCCCGCCGTGGCCATCATCAACGAAACAATCGCGCAGAAGTATTTCAGGGACACCGATCCCATCGGCCGGCGGGTCACCTTCGATAACCCGCAGAACAACCCGAAAGTCGGGTGGTCGACGATCATCGGGGTCGTCCGCGACGAGAAACAGGACAGCCTCGGCAAGGCCGTCGCGCCAGAGGTGTACCAGACCCACCGGCAGAGCTCGGAGTCCGGGATGGCCATCGCCGTGCGCGCACGCATCCCCGCCGAGACCCTCCTGCCGGAAGTCCGGAAGATCGTACGCGACCTCGAGCCTGGACTCGCGCTGTACGACATCCGCACGCTCGAAGAAGTCGTGGCCCGTTCGATGTCGCGCGAGCGGTTCACTACATGGCTGGTGACGGTATTCGCCGCGCTCGCGCTGATGATCGCGGCGGTCGGCGTCTACGGCGTCGTCGCGTTCTCGGTGAGCCGCCGAACCCGGGAGATCGGCGTGCGCGTCGCGCTCGGCGCTTCGCGCGGTGCGATCGTCCGTCTGGTGATGATCGAGGCGCTCGGTCTGGTCGGCGTGGGGCTCGTTCTCGGCCTCGTCGGCGCGGCAGCCGGCGGTCGGGCCATCCGCACGCTGCTCTTCGAAACCGCGCCAACCGATCCGATGACGTTCGCCTCGGTCGTCGGGTTGCTCGCGATCACCGCGGTCGCCGCCGGCCTGGGCCCGACTCGACGCGCGCTCTCGGTCGATCCGATCGAGGCCCTCAGAAATGAGTAGCGCAGCCCTTCAGGGCTGCCAGATGGCGAGCGGCTGATCCGCTCTCGGCGACAGGCCGACTTCGAGCAGCCTCGCGATCGTCGGCGCGATCTGCGTCATCCGGATCACCCCGAGGCCGCCGCGTTTGGCGAGCCTCGGTCCGCTCACGATGAACGACGCGTGCAGCTCCGGCCGGTCCGGGGCGAAGCCGTGCCCGCCCTTGCTCGTCGACGGCTTGACGAGCGCGTCGTGCCCGCTGCCCGTGTAGAAGCCGTTGACGACGTCGAGGCCGAACGCCGCGTCGGGATGCGCGCCCGCATTCGCGAGATCCTTGCTCGTCCAGACCGATCGGATTCCGTTGGCCGGATCGGCCTTCAGGGTTTGCAGCAGCTTCGCCACGCGATCGCGCGTCGCGGTATCGCCGGGATCCTTGACGTAAACGAAGCCGGAACCGCCGCTCGAATGGAAGTACGCCTTCCAGTCCGTGATCGCGCCGCGCTCGTTGACGGTGATGAGTCCTTCCTGCTTCAGCGCCGTGTTGGGCTGGACCATCTGTTGCAGCGGCAGGAAGCCGTGGTCCGAGACGATGACGACATGGGTTCGGCCGGCCATCCCGGCCTGCGCGATCGCGTCGACGATCTCGCCGATGTAGCCGTCGATCGTCTCGAGCGTTTTGGTCGCTTCGGGGGTCCCGGGACCGTAGTTGTGCTGCGCGCCGTCGAGCTCGATCAGATGCAACAGAAGAAAATCGGGCCGTCGCGTGCGCAGCAGATGCGTCGCAATCGTCGTCCGGTGCCGGTCGTTCTGCGGCCAGCCGAACGGCTGCCCTTCGGCGATCTCGATCGCGTCGAGCAAATCGCCGGGTCGGCTCATCGCTTTCAGCAGGTTCAAGGCTTCCGGATGGCGCGAGCGCCAGAACTCGGGCACGACGTACTCGGCGTCGAGCCCCACCGTGACCGGCCATGAGACCGCGCCGGCGCGGAGTCCGCGCGCCCGGACGGCGCCGACGAGCGTCGGCGCCTGAATCTGCCGCGCATACCAGTACCACGCCGCATTGGATCGCTCTTCGGGGTCCAGAATCCGGTTGTCGAATATGCCGTGCACGGCCGGCGGCACGCCCGTGATGAGCGAGGTGTGCGACGGGTAGGTCACCGTCGGCAGAACGCCGACGACGCCTGCGGCCCAGGCGCCTTCCTCTTTCAGTTTTCTCAGCCTCGGGATGTTCGCGCCGTCGTTGCCGGTATACCTCGATGGCATGAAGCCGTCGATCGAGATCATGACGACCGCGGGCGTCTCTGACTGCGCGCTGGGCAGGGCGAGGCAGAGAAGCGACGCCGCGACGATGAGAAGTCTGTGCATGACGCGAGACGATATCACCGGTGGACGACGCATGGGTAACAGAGTCACTCCATCATCCGTGCTAACATCCGCCCGCACAGGGACATTCGGGTGGAAGAAGGCCTCGCGGCCTTTCGCGCATGGCTGCGCAGGGGACCAGCGGTCTACTCCAAGACACGTTAGGCAGGCAACAGACGTGTTGAAGTACATCGAACTTAAGAGCTGGGTACAACGACCACGGGCCTGCATGGATTGCTCGAGTCAAAGTATCCAAGTCCGGTCGAACCATCTATTTCAATGGCCGCGCATTGAAGCAGGGTTCGAGCGGGCCCGGCAACTTTGTAGATCTCCAAACTCGCGAGTCCTTCTGGGTTTCCGGCGTAAAGCGTGACGGCACTAATCGTCATTGGGCAGGGTCTGGTAAGGTTCTCGTTGAGGCAGCAGCACTGGACGAGTATCTTTCGATCATCGGCGCGACGGAACTCGACAAGTCTCGCTTCGCCGTCACTCACGAAATACGCGAAACCCATCCATCCGACTTCGTCGAAAGTGAGAACAAGCCGCTATGAGGCTGCCTAACAAGCCGCTGCAGCCGACGAGCGGCGGGTAAGTCGGATCAGAGTGAGCATCGACTTTGCCGCTCGCGGCTGAGCGGCGTGTCGTTAGGCTGCGGATCCGGACTCGGACCGGCTTGGGCTAAGCTGGCTCCGTGAGTCCGACCATTTTTCGGGCCAGGGGCTTTCGGTTTTACTTTTTCTCTCGCGAAGAGCGGCGGGCCCACGTCCACGTGCAGCACGCGGACGGAGAAGCGAAGTTCTGGATCGAACCGAGCGTGCAGTTGGCAGCGAACTTCAGCCTGAAGCCAAAGCAGGTCACCGAGGCGAGGAGCCTGATTGAGGAGCATCTCAATGAAATCCGCAGCGCTTGGGCAGAGCATTTCCCCGGTGGAAGTGACTAATGTTTCGCCACACGGCTTTTGGCTCTTCGTGGGCGAGCGTGAGTTGTTCGTCCCGTTCGAAGCGTTTCCCTGGTTTCGTGACGCCTCGGTCCGAGAAATCAGCAACGTGCAGTTGCCGAGCGCTCACCACCTGTACTGGCCCGATCTCGACATCGATCTGGCCGTGGAGTCTATCGAGCATCCGGAGAAATACCCGCTGGTGAGTCAGGCGCAGCCTAACAGGCGTTTGCAGCCGGCGGCCCGACGACGGTCAAAGCGGAAGCGTAGCCGCCGCGGCTGAAACCCAGACGTTAGGCACTGGCCACTCCGTCTTGCATGGTCAAAGTTGTGTATGTTGAGATGGACCAAGCGCATTCTCATTGGCCTTGCGATTGGGTTCATCGGTGCGGTGTGCATTGGCGCTGCATACCAATGGATTGCAACTCGCACGGACCTCTCCGCGACTCCACCGCCGGGACGACTCGTAGACATCGGAGGCCACCGGCTGCATCTTTGGTGTGTCGGCAACGGGGAGCCTGCTGTTGTTCTCGAGGCAGGGCTTGGCGGGTCGAGCGTTGACTGGGGATTCGTCCAGCCTGACGTCGCGCGATTCACTCGGGTGTGCTCGTACGACAGAGCCGGAATGGGATACAGCGATCCGGGACCTTCTCCACGGACCGCTGACCGTATGGCGCGTGAGCTTGCGCAGCTCTTGGACCGTGGCGGCATCAACGGACCAGTCGTTCTTGTTGCGGCCTCTCTCGGAGGATTCGTGGCGCGCGTGTTCGCGTCTGAACACGACGGGCGCGCGGGGGCCCTTCTGCTCCTCGACGCATCTCACGAAGACCAGGAGCATGAGATTCCGCAAATGGCCCCGTTTGTCCCGCTGCTCTCCTCGTTCGGCATCCTTCGACTTGCGGGCATCTCGTTCGGCCTACCGGCAGCTGCGTTGTCGCCGTCAGTGCGTCAATTCGCAGACGCAACGCGGTTCCGCTCGGCAGGACATCGCATGGCGGCGGACGAGATCCTACATGTTCGCGAGAGTGCAGCGCAGGTCAGGGGCACCCGCCGCACGCTCGCCATTCCAGTGATTGTCGTGACGGCAGGCCGGGGCAGTGACGCGGACTGGCGCCGCCTGCAAGGTGATCAAGCGGCGTTGTCACCACGTCCCTGCCAAGTCATTGCCGAGCGAGCTGGTCATGCCATCCCAGTCGAGGCGCCTGAAGTCGTGGTCAGCGCAATTCATACTGTGGTACTTGCGATTCGAGAGCAGGCGACCTTGAACGGGTTGTGCGGAACGAGGGTTAGCGCCCGTGTCCCGGTGCCTAACTTCGGCTTGCAGCCGACGGCCCGCAGAGGCGCGCAACTTGTGGAAGCCGCGCGCGGCTCATTCGCGGGCGTTAGACGGCGCAACGCGCCAAAGTCACCGAAGTGTGCCTTCTCCCTCAGTGGCACTAAGTCCGCTCGGCTGCGCTGTCAAAACTGAGACTGGCTGCGCAGGTCGTTTCAGCTGACCCGTCCGATGCCGTTCAAATCTTCAGAGGAGCTAGACTGTCCCGATGCCGATCGCGACTCGATATGTAGATGCCGGCGGCCGCCGGGTACGGATTCTGGAATCGGGCAGCGGCCAGCCGCTCATGCTCATCCATGCCTTCCCCCTGACGGCTGACCTCTGGCGGCCGCAGCTCGACGCCCCGCCGCCCGGTTGGCGCCTCGTGGCGCCGGATGTGCTCGGGCCCGACGAGGCGTCGATGGATGACTATGCGGCGCGGCTCGAAGCGATCGCCGGCGAGCTTGGAGTGGATCGCGCCGGCCTCGTGCTGGGAGGCCTGTCGATGGGCGGCTATATCATCTTCGCGCTTCTCCGGCGCGCGAAGCTCTCGGTGCGTGGGCTCGTACTGGCCGACACGCGCGCTGAGGCGGACACCGAGGAAGGCAGGGCCGGCAGGAAAAAGATGATGGCCCTCGCGGATGCCGAGGGAGCCGACGGCGTCGCGCGCGAGATGCTGCCGAAGCTGCTGGGTGAGACGACGCAGCGCGAACGACCCGATGTCGTGTCGGCGATTGGAGAGCTCATACGGGCGAACCACCCCGCGGCGATAAGGTCCGCGGTCGCCGCGATGATGGCGCGGCCTGATTCGACCCCGCTCCTCCCGTCGATAACCGTCCCCACGCTCGTCGTCGTCGGCGAGGAGGACGTCCTGACACCGCCGCCGAACTCGGAGACGCTCGCCCGCGGCATCCGCGGCTCGCGCCTCGTCCGCATCCCGAAAGCGGGCCACCTTTCGAGCTTCGAGCGCGCCGACCTCTTTACGGCAGAGTTAACAGGCTTCCTTCGCGGCGTCTGAGGTACCATCGCCACCATGCCGCGAGTCGTCTTGTTTCTCCTTCTGACGGCGGTCGTTTCGGCCCAGCAGCCCCCGTCGACCGCCGAACCGCTGCACCGGCCCTTCGACCAGATCCTCGATCTGTATGTTCGCGACGGCTACGTGTATTACCGGGCGCTCCGCGCGGAGCGCGCGGCCCTCGATCGGTACGTGGGCTCGCTGAACGTCACGGCGTCGGCGTATGCGGGCTGGTCGCGCGAGCAGAAGATCGCGTACTGGCTGAACGCGTACAACGCGTTCGTGCTTCAGACCGTCGCGCAACATTTCCCGATCCAGGGGCGTGCCAAACAATACCCGGCTGGCAGCATCAGGCAGATTCCCGGCGCCTTCGAACAGAAACGTCACCGCGCCGTCGGGCGCCAGGTCTCGCTCGACGAGATCGAGAAGTCGCTCGCCGAGTTCCAGGATCCGCGTGTGTACTTGGCGCTCGGCCGAGGCGCGGTGGGAAGCGGCCGTCTCAGGAGCGAGGCGTACAGCGCCGACCGGCTGGAGCAGCAGCTCACGGCGCAGACGACCGACTTCCTCGGCCATCAGAACCACCTCCAGATCGACCGTTCCTCGAGCACGATTGCGGTCTCTCCCATCGTGGGGTGGCACGAGCCAGAGTTTGCGGCCGCCTATGGCGGGGCAGACAAAGCGCCGCCCTATGCGGCATCGAGAAGCCCGATCGAACGGGCCGTCATCGCGCTCATCCATCCGGTGCTGCTCCCATCCGAGCGCGAGTTCATCGAGCAGAATCAGTTCAAGCTGTCCTGGCAGGAATTCGACTGGAAGCTGAACGACCTCGGCGCAAGGTAGAATGCTCCTCGCCCATTGCTGATTGCTGATTGTGCATTCAGCAATCAGCACTGAGCATGGATCTGCTCCTTTCCGACAAAGTTGCGGTCGTAACCGGCTCCAGCCGTGGACTGGGCCTGGCATCCGCGCGGGCGCTCGTCGACGAGGGCTGCCGCGTGACGATCTGCGCGCGCGGCGGCGAGGCGCTCGATCGCGCGGCGCGAGCGCTCGGCGAGCGCTCGCTTCCCGTTCGCGCCGATGTCTCGACGGTCGAGGGCATCCAGGCGGTCATCGCGAAGACGGTCGACGCGTTCGGTGGCCTGGACATTCTCGTGAACAGCGTCGGTCGCGCCGGCGGCGGCGACATCGTGGCGGCCACGGACGCGGAGTGGCAGGCGGCGTTCGACGAGACGCTGTTTCCCGCCGTGCGCGCGTCGCGCCTGGCCGTGCCTCACATGCGGGCGCGCGGCGGCGGAGTCATCCTGATGATCGCATCCATCTGGGGGCGCGAGTCGGGCGGGCGCATGACGTACAACGCGGTCAAGGCGGCCGAGATCAGCCTCGCCAAAGCCATGGCGCAGCAGCTCGCGAAGGACAACATTCGCGTCAACAGCGTGTGTCCAGGCTCGATCTCGTTCCCCGGAGGCTCCTGGTGGAAGCGCCAGCAGGAGGATCCCGACGGCATGGCGGAGTTCGTCCGCCGCGAGCTGCCGTTCGGCCGGTTCGGGCGGGCGGAGGAGGTCGGCGCGGTCGTCGCGTTCCTCGCGTCGCCGAAGGCGAACTGGGTCAGCGGCGCGGCGATTACGGTTGACGGGTGCCAGTCCCGGTCGTTGATCTAGAAGGAGACGAGCAGGTCCCGCATGGCCGATCTGATTCAGTCGACCGCCGATTTTCTCTTCATCCCCATCCTGGTCGTCGTTCTTTTTGGAGCCGGCCTCTTCCTGACGATTCGACTCGGTGTCGTTCAGGTGCGCCGCTTCGGCGACGCCGTCAGGGCGTTCTTCCCGCGGCCGGACCGCGGCGCCGAAGGAGCGCTCACGCCGTTTCAGGCGTTCATGACCGCGCTGGCGGCCACGATAGGCACCGGCAACATCGCCGGCGTCGCTGCAGGAATCGTCTCCGGCGGACCCGGGGCGCTCTTCTGGATCTGGTGCTACGGGTTCTTCGCCACGTCGATCAAGTTCTCCGAGGCGGTGCTCGGAATCACGTTCCGCTCGACACGCGGCGGGGACTTCGGGTCCGGGCCGATGTACTACCTCCGCGATGGCCTCCGTTCGCCTGCGCTCGCGATGACCTACGCCGTCGTCGCCGGCATCGCCGCGCTGACGACGACGCCGTTTACGCAGACCAATTCGATTGCGCTCGTCTGGAACACCCAGTTCGGCGTGCCGAAGTGGGTGAGCGGTCTTGCGATCGCCGTGCTCGCGTGGCTCGTGATCATCGGCGGGATCAAGAAGATCGGCCGCGCGGCGGAGAAGCTGACGCCGCTCAAGGTGGGTCTGTACCTCGCGAGCGGCCTGTTCGTCATCGTCTGGTTCGCCGCCTCCATTCCGTCGGTCCTCGGCCTCGTGGTGCGGGAGGCGTTTTCGTTGCGCGCCGGCGCCGGCGGAACGCTCGGCATCCTGATCGCGATGCGCTACGGCCTCGCCCGCGGACTCTACGCGAACGAGGCCGGCTACGGGACGGCCGCGGTCGCCTACGCAACCGCGCAGAGCACGCGGCCCGTGCAGCAGGGGCTCAACGCGGTCATGGAGACCTTCCTCGTATCGTTCGTGACGTCGACGATTACGGCGATGACGGTGCTGCTGAGCGGCGCCTACCTGTCGGGCCAGACGAGCACCGCCGCCGTCGCCATGGCCTTCAACGCCGCGATTCCCGGAGGCGTGGGCGGGTTCATCGTCGCGTTCTGCGTGTTCCTGTTCGGCTATACGACGCTCATCGGGTGGGCCTACTACGGTGAGGAGTTCCTCAAGTACTGGCTCGGGCGGCGCGTAGTCATGCCGTATCGCTGGATCTACTGCCTGCTCATCCCATTTGGCGCCGTCACCCGGGTCGACGTTGTCTGGGCCTGGGGAGACCTGATGAACGCCCTCCAGATTTTCCCGAACATCATCGGCGTCCTGGGGCTCAGCGGCCTCGTCGCCAAAGTCGCCCGCGACCGCACCTGAATCAGTACTTTCGCCTATTGATCGCCGGCGAAGCCGCTGTTACCATTTCTTCGCCTTGGCGCTTCCAGCCCGCATCTCGGACAAAGAGAACGGTTTGCAGGAGGTCCTGGCGCGCCTCGAGGCCTCGCGGGGGCCCGCGGCCGCCGGCGCGGACCCCATCGTCACGGCGGTCGAGCGGATCCCGGCGGTGGCGGCCGAGTACACGGCCTTCCCGGAACGGATTGACCAACGCCTGCGCGCCGCGCTGAGCTCACGCGGGATCGGCCAGCTTTACACCCATCAGGCGGATGCGATCGGGCACACGCTCGGCGGGCGGAATGTCGTCATCGTCACGCCCACCGCCTCGGGCAAGACGCTCTGCTACAACGCGCCGGTCCTGGATGCCGTTCTGCGCGATCCGGCGGCGCGCGCGCTCTATCTTTTCCCGACGAAGGCGCTCGCCCAGGATCAGCTCGCCGAGCTGCAGGCGCTCGCCGAATGCCTTGCCGAGCAGTCGCGGGCGGACATCGGCGTGTTCACGTACGATGGGGACACGCCTCAGGACGCGCGACGCGCGGTCCGGGGCCGCGCCCACGTGGTGCTGACCAACCCGGACATGCTGCACTCGGGGATCCTGCCGCATCATCCGCGCTGGGCGAAGCTGTTCGAGAACCTCCGCTTCGTCGTCATCGACGAGCTGCACGCGTACCGCGGCGTGTTCGGCAGCCATCTCGCCAACATCATCAGGCGTCTCCATCGGGTCTGCCGGCACTACGGGTCGGACCCCGTGTTCGTCTGCTCGTCGGCGACGATCGCGAATCCGCGCGACCTGGCCGAGCGGCTGACCGGCGAGCCATTCGAGCTCGTCGAGCGGAGCGGCGCGCCGCGCGGCGAGAAATTCTTCCTCTTCGTCAATCCGCCCGTCGTGAACGCGCAGCTCGGCATCCGCCGATCGTACCTGTCGCAGACCCGCCAGGTCGCGCTGGAATTCCTGAAGCGCAACCTTCAGATCATCGTGTTCGCGCAGAGCCGGCTGTCGACCGAGATCCTGACGACGTATCTCAAGGATGCGTTCGAGGGGCCCCCGGGCGCCTCGGATGTGATCCGCGGCTACCGGGGCGGATATCTGCCGCTGCGGCGCCGCGAGATCGAGAAGGGGTTGCGGGACGGCGACGTCCGCGCCGTCGTGTCGACCAACGCGCTGGAGCTCGGGATGGACATCGGCGCGCTCGACGTCGCCGTGCTCGCGGGATATCCGGGCACGATCGCGGCGACGTGGCAGCGCGCAGGGCGCGCGGGGCGCCGATCGAGCCGCTCGGCGGCCGTGCTGGTGGCGTCGAGCGCGCCGGTCGATCAGTTCATCATCCGCAACCCGCACTACTTCTTCGGCGCGAGCCCGGAGCACGCGCTGGTCAATCCCGACAACCTGCACATCCTCCTCGACCACGTGAAATGCGCCGCGTTCGAGCTGCCGTTCCGGGAGGGGGAGGCTTTCGGCGGTCAGCCCGGCATGACGGCCTCCGGCGACACGATTGACATCCAGGCGGTGCTGACCGTGCTGGGCGAGGAAGGGTTCGTCCACTTCGCCGACGGCCACTGGAACTGGACGAGCGAGTCGTACCCGGCGGACGCCGTCAGCCTGCGGTCGATCTCTTCCGACAACTTCGTTGTCGTGGACCGGACTGCGGGCCAGGGCGAGCGTGTGATCGGGGAGACGAGCTTCACGAGCGGCCCCGCGACGCTCCACGAGAAAGCGATCTACCTCGTCGAGGGGCAGCTCTTCCACGTCGAGCAGCTCGACTTCGACGGACGGAAAGCGTACGTGCGGTCGGTCGAGTGCGACTACTACACGGACGCCATCACCTACACGCGCGTCACGATTCTCGACACGTTCGAGTCGGAGAAGAGCTCCAGATCGCACGGCGAAGTCCACGTCGTGTCGCGGGTCGTTGGCTTCAAGAAGATCAAGTTCTACACCAACGAGAACGTCGGCTCGGGCGAGCTGGATCTGCCCGAGCAGCAGATGCACACGACGGCGTACTGGCTGACGATTCCACGCGAGGTGATGGCGGCGCTGCCGTTCGCGTCCGACGATCGGCGCGACGGCGTCGTGGGGCTCGCCTGGGCGATGAAGCACGTCGCCCAGCTCCTGCTGATGTGCGACGGGCACGACATCGGCCTCTCGATTGACGGTGGCAGCCTCGACCGCTCCATGCGCGCTGGCGGGGCGACCGGCGCCAGCCTGGCCCCTCTCGAGCCGAACGTCTTCATCTACGACAACTATCCGGGCGGCATCGGGTTCAGCCAGCCGCTCTACGGCCTGCACGGAACGCTCGTGTCGCGCACGCGAGATCTGATCGCCGCCTGCCCGTGCGAGTCCGGCTGTCCGTCCTGCGTGGGTCCGGAGGGGAACACAGGGCCGCACGCGAAACGCGTGGCGTCGCGGATTCTCGAGATGCTCGTGGAGGGCTTCGGGAGCGAGGCGTCATGACCGACCTCGCGTCGCGTCTCCGGCAGGCGCTTCACTCAGGTTCGGGATCCGCTGCGCGCCGCGAGCTGACCTACGAGCCGGACAGCGGCGCATACGAGCGGCCCACCGACATCGACGAGCTGTGCGCGGCGTTGACCGCGGTGCCGGCCCAGACGCCCGCCGGTCGATGCCTGCAGGTCAACCGCCGCTACGAAGCGGACCGGTGGTACGGCGACATCCAGATCGGGAACTGCGAGCTGACGGATCTTTCCCCGGTTGAGGTGCTGTGCGCTCCAAACGCAGGGACCTCAGGAACCCCTGGAAACTCCGGCCCTCCCGTATTCCTTGATATCGAAACGACCGGCCTGAGCGGCGGCGCCGGCACGGTCGCGTTTCTCGTCGGCTGCGGCTACTTCGATCTGGGCGCCTTCCAGATTCACCAGTTCCTCCTGCCGTCGTTCGCGGCCGAGCGTGCGCTGCTCGCGGCGGTCGCCGCTTCAGTCGAGCCGGCCGGATGCATCGTCACGTACAACGGGAAGACTTTCGATCTGCCGCTGATGGAGACGCGCTGGCTTTTCCATCGGATGAGCATGCCGCTGGCCGACAAGCCGCACGTGGACGTGCTGCACCCCGCACGCAGGCTGTGGCGTCATCGATCCGGCATCGAGCCCGAAGGCTGCAATCTTGCCGTCCTCGAGCGCGATATCTTCGGCGTCCGGCGGATCGGCGACGTGCCCGGCTTCGAAATCCCGTCCCGGTATTTTCGTTTTCTGCGATCGGGCAATCCGGCACCGCTCGAAGCCGTACTCGAGCACAACCGTCTGGATCTGGTGTCGCTGGCCGTGGTCACGGCGCGCGTCGCCGAGATCGCGCGCGGCGGGTCGCCCGCGTGCCGGGACGGCCGCGAACGGGTCGCGCTCGGACGCCTGTTCGAGCGCGCGGGGAAGGTCGACGAGGCGGAGCGGTGCTACCGCGACGCGACCCGCGACAGGAGCGCCCGGGTGAGCGCCGACGCGTGGTGCCGGCTGGCTCTGCACCTGCGCCGGGCGCGCCGGTACGCGGACGCGGCCGACGCCTGGCAGCACGTTCTAGGAACCTTGGGAACCCTGGGAGCCTCTGGAACGCTTGCGAGAGAAGCGCTGGCGGTCCATCTCGAGCACCGATCAGGGGACCTTGACGGCGCCCGGGCGCTGGCGCTCGAGGCCCTCATGGATCTCGAGGAAGCGGACGAAGCGCCGAGCCGCCGCGACGCGCTGCGCTATCGCCTGGCGCGCCTGGACCGGAAACTGGCCGCCGTACAGCAGGAAGGCGGCGCGAACGCCGCCTTTCCAGAGTTTTTGTAATTCAGCAATCAGCAATCCACAATCAGCACTGAGCTACGCTCTCGCCCCTGCCTTCTTGCCCTTCGTTGTCTCTTTGGCTGCCTTCGCGGCCGTTTTCCGGCTCTCGGACGTCTGCGCCCCGAAGCGCTTCGTGAAGCGCTCGACGCGTCCCTCAGTGTCGATCAGCTTCTGGCGGCCGGTGAAGAACGGGTGACAGGCCGAGCAGATCTCCAGGTGCAGTTCCGGTTTGGTCGAACGGGTCTTGAAGGTGTTGCCGCACGCGCAGCGCGCCTCGACCTCGTGGTACTTCGGATGAATCGCTTCCTTCACGGCGTGCTCCTTTTGCCCCTTGGGAAAATCTCATTATACCAGCAGGGTCCAGCCGGCCCGGCTCCCGGGCCGCAACCCCAGGCCCCAAGCCCCAAGCCCCAGGCCTAGGGAATGACCATCGTCCGATCCCACCGGTGCCGCCTGAGCTCCGACAAGAGCCCGGCATCCAGTGGTTTATCGTCCGACGCGTTCACGTTCCGCTCGACGTGCCGCGTTTTGCGCATGCCCGGAATCGTCGTCGAGACGGCAGGGTGATGCAGGATGAATCGCAGCGCCAGCTCGGGCAGCTCCATGCCGGGGGGCACGGTCCCGCGAACCGCATCCACGCGCTCGAGCGTGGTCGCGAGATTCTCCGGTGTGAAATACAGGTTGCGCCAGTCGCCCTCGGGCCAGGTCGCGTCAGCCTTGAGGGCTCCGGTCAGGCTCCCTTCGTCGAACGGCACCCGCGCGATGACGGCCACGCCGAGGCGTTCGCATGCCGGGAAGAGGGCGTCCTCCGGCGCTTGATCGAAGATGTTGTAGACGACCTGCACGCTGTCGACGAGCCCAGTCTCGAGCGCTTCGAGGACGTTGTCCGGTTCCCATCGGTTGACGCTGATGCCGAAACCCCGGACGAGGCCTTCGTCCTTGAGCGCGCGAACCGCGCGCTGCCACACCGGGTTCGGCGCCCACGCGTCGGTCCAGACGTGCAGTTGCTGCAGGTCGATCGAGCTGACGCCGAGATTCTCGAGGCTCTTCTCCGTGTACTCGCGGATGTGGTCCGCGGGGAAGACATCCTCGAGCGGGTAGGAGGCGACGGCGGGCCATCGCTGGTTCTTCGGCGGGACCTTGGTCGCGACGTATATCCGGCGACCGGAATGCCGGCGAAGCGTTTCACCCAGCAGCTTCTCGCTGCGCCCGGCGCCATACGCCCAGGCCGTGTCGAAGAAGTTGCAGCCCAGCTCGATCGCCCGGGTGAGCGATGCGAGCGACTGCTCGTCATCCGACCCGCTCCACCCTCCCATTCCCCACATGCCGTAGCCCACCTCGGAGACATCCCAGCCGAGGCGGCCGAACCGCCGGTATCGCATCCGGCGACATCCTAACGCAGGCCTCTTGACAGACTCCTCCGTCGAGGCGTACCGGATGACCGAAGACATCGCCGCCGTGTCGGGCATTCGATTCGGCCGAGGGACGCTCTCTGGCGCGATACCCGGCTCGACACCCGGGGTCTGATCGACTGGGCGGCGTACCAGATCCGTCAGCGTGCTACACTTCCCGCCACGCAAACCGCCAGACAACAAGACGGAGTGCCGATGCTGGACATCGAGGCGCATCGCTGGGCCCTGGTCGTCGGTCATCCCGGTCACGAGCTCGGGCGTTTCGCTTGCGAGCCCGCGAGGCCATCTCTCGCCGTGCTCACCGACGGACCGGCAGCCACGGGATTCCTCGCATCGCCGAGACCAGGCGGTTGGCCGCAGAAATCGGTGTTGCGCCCTCTGCAGTGTTCGGCGTGCTCACCGACAAGTACGCATACGCACTGCTCCAGGCCGGCGACGCTGTTCTGCTGTCACAGATCGTAGATACGCTTGCGCGCGAGTTCCGCTTGCACCAGATATCAGCGGTACTGACCGACGCCGACGAAGGCTACAACCCCGTCCACGATCTCTGTCGGGCCTGGCGGAGGCGGCGATCGGCCGATCCGGCCGATCAATCGAGCTGTTCGAGTTCGACCTGGCGGCGTCGCCGAGCGGCTCAGGGGACGGAATCCGCCTGGAACTGGACCAGGTGGCGTTCGGGCGCAAGCTGGCCGCCGTTCAGCGATACGGCTCACTGGCGGGCGAAGCGGCGGCGGCGTTTGAACAATACGGTCTGGACGCTTTTCGCACCGAATTCCTCCGACGGGCGGCGCCGGTCTGCCTCGCGGCGCCCGATCACGTGCCGTACTACGAGCGCGTCGGCGTTGAACGCGTCCGGGAGGGGCGATACGCGGCGGTGCTTCGATACGGCACCCACGTGCGTCCGGTCATCGAAGCTATTCTCAGCGAATCGCTGGTGCCTGCCGATGCGCTCCCTCACGATCCTCTTCACTAACAACACGCTCGCGGAGCGCGCCGGGTCCGAGCTCTGGGTACGCGACGTTGCGCGCGCCCTTCTCGATCGCGGCCATCGGCCGGTCGCCTTCAGCCTGGTCACCGGCCTCGTCGCCGCGGAGCTGCGAGCTGCGACGATTCCCGTGGTCGACGATCTGGACAAGGTCGGCGTGGCGCCCGACGTCATTCACGGTCATCATCACGTCGAAACGTTGATCGCGGCGCTGCACTTTCCGGGCGTGCCCATCGTGCACGTGTGTCACGGGTGGGTCCCATGGGAAGAACGTCCGCTCAAGCATCCGTCGATCGTGATGTACATCGCAGTGGACGATCCATCGTACGACCGCCTGATCGTCGAGGAGGGCATAGCGCCGGATCGAGTCGAGATCCTGCGGAATTTCGTCGATCTGTCGCGATTCCCCCGCCGTAGCCCGCTGCCGGAACGGCCGAAACGCGCGCTCGTCTTCAGCAACGGCGCTAACACCGACGGATACGCCGCGGTGATTCGTGACGCCTGCGCACGCACCGGCATTGAGCTCGAGGTCGGCGGAATCCGCAGCGGCCATCCGATCGCCAGCCCCGAATCGGTTTTGCAGCAGTTCGACGTCGTGTTCGCGAAAGGGCGGTCGGCGCTCGAGGCGCTCGCCGTCGGCTGCAGCGTCATCCTCGCCGACGCAGCAGGCTGCGGGCCGCTCGTGAGCTCGCGCGAGTTCGATCGGCTTCGCGCGTGGAATTTCGGGATTCGGGCGCTCCAGCAAGCTCACAGCGTGGAGTGGTACTCGACCAGCTCGCGGCTGTCGACGCCGCCGACACCCGGTCGGTCAGCGAACGCGTGCGCTCGGAGGCGAGTCTCGACGCGGCGGTAGAACGGCTGTTAGCACTGTACGACGACGTGGTGACGCGCTCGAGCGCGCCAGGGGCGCGCCGTCGCCCGACACCGCGCAGCGCGCGGTCGCCAGACACCTCGCCCTGGTCGCTCGCGAGCTGAAAGCGGCGCAACAGGCGGGAGAGCGGCTCGCTTCGTCCGGTGAGACTCAGCGCGCCCGCGCCAGCGCCGCGGAGGCTGCGCTCGTTCGGCGCAACTCTGCATGGCCGAGATGGAACGGGAGCTGCACGCTTACCGATCGCTGCCACGATCCGCCTGCGCGACCGCTGCTGCGCGTGCCGTTTGTGGGCGGCGTGATGCGCCGGGCGGTGCGGGCTCGCGCGCCCGTGACTGATCCCTTCAGCCTCGAAGCGGCTCGGAGGTCACGTGATCATCTGCCGCGTCTCCTCATTTATCGGATCGAGACATCTCGCCGCGCTTGCCAACTTTGCCCGGAGCGGCTCGACCTGGTTGCTCGCAACACGTCTGGCGCGCGATGCGTCAGTGCCGAGCATTCCGGCTTCTCTGCTCGGGAAGCGCCTGGCGCGTAACGCGATCGCCGGCAGGGCGCACTCTCGCAGTAAGAATTCGCGCATGACGCGAGCTCCTTACAGCCGTTGCCGTGGTCGTCGTGTGCCTTGCCGCGCCGCTGGCGCAGTCGAACGAAAGAACGTCGCCAGGCGTGGCGACACCGGTTGGGCGCAGGACGTGCCCGTCATGTCGTCGCTCGTGGCGTTCGCGCGCGCGGAGAGCGATCTGCGGGTGGCGGTCAGCCGGTATCTGGAGGACCGCGCAGCCATCCTCCGGCGATACGAGGTCCAGTACTCGCCCGCCCGGCACCAGCGGCTGCGCCGCTTCTACGACGGCTGGCAGAAGCAGCTGTCGGCGGTCGACTTCAAGGGGCTCAATCACGAAGGCCAGATCGATTACGTCCTGCTGAGGAACCGCGTGACGTACGACCAGGAGATGCTCGCCCTCGACGAGCGGCGCTGGCAGGAGATTGCCCCGCTCGTGCCGTTTGCGGAGAAGCTCCGTGGGCTGCAGGAGACCCGTCACGATCGCAAGCGTGTGGACCCGCGCGCCGCGGCGGCGACGCTCACCCAGGTCGCGGACGAAGTGGCGCGCCTGACCGCGGCGCTCGCGGCGAAGCCGGTGCCCTCGGGCACGAACTCCGGCTCGAAGATGACCGCGGCGGTCGCCAACCGCGGCGCGGCGTACGTGAGTCACCTCCGCGACGTCGTTGCGGATTGGAACCGTTTTTACGACGGCTACGATCCGCTGTTCACCTGGTGGGCCGCTGAGCCCTACACGAAGCTCGAGAAGGCCCTGACCGGCTACCACGACGCGATTCGCCGGCAACTGGTGGGTGTTCGGCCTGGTGAGCTCGAGCCCATCATCGGCGATCCGGTGATGGCTGAGGGGCTGCGTGCGGATCTCGCGCTGGAGATGATCCCTTACAGCGCGGAGGAGCTCATCGCGATCGGCGAGCGCGAATTCGAGTGGACGGACAAACAGTTCAGGATCGTGTCGAACGAGATGGGATACGGAGACGACTGGAAGAAGGCGCTCGAGCACGTGAAGAACCTCGCGCCGGCTCCAGGCGAGAAGCCGTGGGCGATCTTCGCGATCGCCGACTACTCGGAGAACTTCGTCGAGAAGATGGACGCGATCACGATCGCGCCGCTCGCGAAGGAGGTCTGGCGGCTCGCGATGCAGACGCCGGAGCGCCAGCTCCAGAACCCGTTCTTCACGGGCGGCGAAGTGACGCGCGTGTCGTACCCCACCGACACGATGCGCCACGAGGACAAGCTGATGAGCATGCGGGGCAACACGCCCCATTTCAACTTCGCCACCGTTCACCACGAGTTGATCCCGGGGCATCACCTCCAGGGCTTCATGTCGACGCGGTTCAACCCGCACCGCGGCGATCTGATCCGCACGCCATTCTGGGGGGAGGGTTGGGCGCTGTACTGGGAGCTCCTGCTGTGGGACCGCAAGTTCCCGCGGGGCAACGAGGACAAGATCGGCATGCTGTTCTGGCGGATGCACCGCGCCGCCCGGATCATCTTCTCCCTGAACTTTCAGCTCGGAAAATGGTCGCCTCAGCAGGCGGTCGACTTTCTGGTCGAGCGCGTCGGGCACGAGCGGGCGAACGCCGAGGCGGAGGTCCGGCGCTCGGCGGACGCCGCCCCGCTGTATCAGCTCGCGTACCTCATCGGCGGCCTCCAGTTCCGCGCGCTGTACGAGGAGCTGGTCGTCTCGGGACGGATGACCGCGAGGGAGTTCCACGATCGCGTGCTGCTCGGCGGACGGATGCCGGTGGAGATGGTCAGGGCGCGCCTGACGAATCAGGCGATCACGCGCGATTACCGCACGACGTGGCGCTTCGCGGGCGATCCGCTCAAGAAGTGAGCGGCGTGAACGAAGCCTTGGCTGCGGCAGCCCTAAAGGGCTGCGCTACTTGACGAAGATTGCCAGGAACTCGAGCGGATCGCCGCCCGCGTTGCTGAACGTGTGAAAGGTGTTGGCCGGGACGACGTCCACGTCGGCCCGCTCGACCCGCAGGGACGGAGAACCCCTCAGGAACGGCCAGGGATAGGGATACCACTCCCGCGACTGGTCGACCATCGGCCAGATGTAGCCGCCCTTCAGATACACGACGAGCGTGTCGCGCGGGTGGAAGTGCATGGGGTCGAGGGACGTGACCGGTCTGTAGCGGAGCTTCGTGACGATCACCCTCGAATTGTCGATGAGACGCCAGACGTCGATCTGGTCGGTCGACGGTATCGCCTCGGGCGGCGTCACGCGGGCAGCAGGCGCGTCAGTCTCCTTCAGCTGGATGACGATCGCTTCGAACCGCGCGCGGCCGCGGTTCTCGACCGTCAGCGAGCCGGCCGGCAGCCAGGCCGCTTCCGCCGGAGGCATCCGGCCATCCAGGGTGGCGGTAAGGAAGACGATCACGCTGTCGGCGGCACCCGGATCGTCCGCCCGTTCTCCTGGCGCGATCGCGACTCGCCGGACCCGGAACTGGTCGCTCTCCCATTCGGGCGGGTAGCGCTCGACAGAGCGTCCGTAGTACTGAGCGGCAGCGCCGTCCCCGAGGAGCGCTGTCAGGCCGGCGGCCCCGACTGCCATCTGCCACGCCGAGCGTGCGGGTTTCATTGCGCTTCGGACCCGCCCGACCTGAAGGTCGGGCCTACTTCGATCCGTTCATCGCCGCCAGGAACTCGGCGTTCGACTTCGTCTTGCCCATCTTGGAGAGGAGCAGTTCCATCGACTCGACAGGGGAGAGCGGGGTCAGGACCTTGCGGAGGACCCACACACGGCTGAGGTCCTCTTTGCGTGATGAGCAGCTCTTCCTTCCGCGTGCCGCTCTTCTGAATGTCGATCGCCGGGAAGACGCGCCGATCGGCGAGCTTGCGGTCGAGGTGAATCTCCAGGTTGCCCGTGCCCTTGAACTCCTCGAAGATGACCTCGTCCATTCGCGAGCCGGTGTCGATGAGGGCCGTGGCGACGATCGTCATCGACCCGCCCTGCTCGATGTTCCTGGCGGCGCCGAAGAACCGCTTCGGCCGCTGCAGCGCGTTGCTGTCCACGCCGCCCGAGAGAACCTTGCCCGAGGCCGGAACGATCGTGTTGTAGGCCCGCGCGAGGCGCGTGATCGAGTCGAGCAGGATCACGACGTCCTTCCTGTGCTCGACCAGCCGCTTCGCCTTTTCGATCACCATCTCGGCGACCTGCACGTGCCGCTGCGCCGGCTCGTCGAAGGTGGACGAGATGACCTCCCCCTTGACGGATCGCTGCATGTCGGTGACCTCTTCCGGGCGCTCGTCGATGAGCAGCACGATGAGGTACACCTCCGGATGGTTCGCCGTGATGCTGTTCGCGATATTCTGCAGCAGCATCGTCTTGCCGGTGCGCGGCGGCGCGACGATGAGGCCGCGCTGTCCCTTGCCCACCGGGACCATCAGGTCCATCACGCGCGCCGAGAGGTTGTCGCCGCCGTTCTCGAGGTTGATCTTGTCCTGCGGGTAGAGCGGCGTGAGGTTCTCGAAAAAGACCTTCTCGCGGGTCCGGTCCGGCGGCTCGAAGTTGACCGCTTCGACCTTGATCAGCGCGAAGTAGCGCTCGCCGTCCTTGGGCGGCCGGATCTGCCCGGCAATCGTGTCGCCGGTGTGCAGGTCGAACTTGCGGATTTGAGACGGCGAGACGTAGATGTCGTCGGGGCCAGGGAGGTAGTTGTAGTCGGGGGCGCGCAGGAAGCCGAATCCGTCGGGCAACGTCTCGAGCACCCCCTGGGAGAACAGCGCGCCGCTCTTCTCGCTTCTCGCCTTGAGGATCTGGAAGATCAGCTCCTGGCGGCGCATCCCGGTCGCCCCGGCGACGTCCAGCTCCTTCGCGATGCGCGTCAGCTCCGCGACGCCCAGGTCCTTGAGCGTCGACATCTCGATGACGGCGCCGTCCGCCGTGTTTACTCCCGCGCCGGGCGCACCGCTTGTGCCCGCGCCAGCTCCGCGATCATTCTCCACAGGTCGTCCCGTCCTTCGCCCGTCGCCGCCGAGAAGGCGAGCACGGGCCCTTCGAGTGTTTCCGCTATTCTCTGCACCGCGCGCGCTCCCTCTGCGCGCGAGAGCTTGTCCAGCTTGGTCGCCACCACGCCGTACGCGACGCCGCGGTCGGCGAGCCAGTCCCGCGCGTCGCGATCCGGTTCGAGCCCCGGGTGCCGGGCATCGACGACGAGGAGCGCGGCGGCGATGCCACCGGCAAAAAGCCCCTCCGCGAGCCGCGCGAAGGCGGGTCGCTCGTCGCGCCCGCTCCGCACGTAGCCGTACCCGGGTAGATCGACCAGGTATACGGTCGATCGCCTGCCGCCCGTTCCGGGGTGCCCAGGGGCGTCGAGCGCCACACGGTAGAAGTTCGCCAGGCGCGTGCGTCCCGGCGTCGCGCTGGTACGGGCGATCGGCCGTCCCGCGAGCGCGTTGATCAGGCTCGATTTGCCCACGTTCGAGCGGCCGACGAGAGCGATGCGCGGGCCCGGATCGGACGGCGCCCCCGCCACGGAGGCGGCGCTCGTCACGAACTCTGCTGCTAAGACTTTCAATGATGGGGCTTGGGGCTCAGGGCCTCGGGCTCGAGGAGGTGCTCCCCAAGCCTCAGGCCCCAGGGCCTGCGCCCGTTAGTGCGTAATCCGATCGTCCGTGATGGCCGGCGGTCCGGCGGATTCCGGCTCGGCGGTCAGCGCGATGAGCGGCTCGGTCAGCGCGATCTTCAGCACCTCGTCCATCGTCTCGACCATGTAGATGCTGAGCGCGTCGAGCACGTTCTTCGGGATGTCCGCCAGGTCCTTCTCGTTGTCCTTCGGCAGGATCAGGTTGGTGACGCCGGCGCGGTGCGCCGCGAGCACCTTCTCCTTCACGCCGCCGATAGGCAGGACCTTTCCGCGGAGCGTGATCTCGCCCGTCATCGCGACGTCGCGGCGGGTCGGGATGCGCGCGAGCGCCGATACGAGCGCGGTCGCGAGCGTGATCCCGGCCGACGGGCCGTCCTTCGGGATCGCCCCCTCGGGGATGTGCACGTGGACGTCGGTGCGGCGGTTGAAGTCCTTCGGGATGCCGAACTCCTCGGACTTGGCGCGCACGTAGCTCATCGCGGCTTGCGCCGACTCCTGCATGACGTCGCCGAGCTTGCCGGTGAGCATCAGCCGCCCCTTGCCCGGCATCAGCGAGGCCTCGGTCACCAGGATCTCCCCGCCGACCTCGGTCCAGGCCAGCCCGGTCGCGATCCCGATCTCGTTCTTTTCCTCTGCCAGCGTCGGGCGGAAGCGCGGCACGCCGAGGTACTCGGTGACCTTCGCCGCCGTGATCTCCTCGCTGAAGCCCTTCCCCTCGACGACGACCTTGCGCGCGATCTTGCGGCAGATCGAGTTGATCTCGCGCTCGAGGTTGCGGACCCCCGCTTCGCGCGTGTAGCGCTGGATGATCGTCTGGAACGCTTCCTCCAGGAACACCACGTTTTCCGGCGTCAAGCCGGTCCCCTCGATCGCCTTGATCGCGAGGAAGCGCTTCGCGATCTCGACCTTCTCCTGCTCGGTGTAGCCCGCGAGCTGGAGGACCTCCATGCGGTCGCGCAGCGCCTGCGGGATCGTGTGGAGGACGTTCGCCGTGCAGATGAACATCACGTGCGAGAGGTCGAACTCGACGTCGAGGTAGTGGTCGAGGAACGCGTGGTTCTGCTCGGGGTCGAGGACCTCGAGGAGCGCCGCGGACGGGTCGCCGCGGAAGTCCATCGACATCTTGTCGACCTCGTCGAGCAGGAACACCGGGTTGAGCGTCCCCGCCTTCTTCATCATCTGGATGATTTGGCCGGGGAAGGCGCCGATGTAGGTCCGGCGGTGACCGCGGACCTCCGCTTCGTCGCGCACGCCCCCGAGCGACAGGCGGACGAACTTGCGGTTCATCGCGCGCGCGATCGACTTGGCGAGCGACGTCTTGCCGACCCCCGGGGGGCCGGAGAAGGTCAGGATCGTGGCCTTCGGCTTCTTGACGAGCGCGCGGACCGCGAGGAACTCCATGATGCGGTCCTTGATCTTCTCGAGGCCGTAGTGGTCCTCGTTCAGGATCTGGTCGGCGCGCTTGAGGTCCCGGCTCTCCTTGGTCTTCTTGTGCCAGGGGACCGCGATCAACCAGTCGAGGTAGTTGCGCGAGACGGTCGCCTCGGCCGACATCGGCGGCATGGCCTCGAGCCGCTTCAGCTCCTGGATCGCCTTCTCCTCGACGTCGCGCGGCATCCGCGACTGCTCGATCTTTTTCTTGAGCTCCTCGATCTCGTTCCCCTTCTCGTCCTTGCGCCCCAGCTCCTTCTGGATCGCCTTCATCTTCTCGTTGAGGTAGTACTCCTTCTGCGCCTTCTCCATCTGCTTCTTCACGCGAGACTGGATGCGGCGGTCCACCTGGAGCTTGTCGACCTCGATTTCGAGGATGCCGGCGATGCGGTTGAGGCGTTCGATGGGGGAGATGATCTCGAGCAGGTTCTGCTTCTCGTCCACGCCGACGAGCAGGTGCGCGGCGATCGTGTCGGCGAGCTTGCCCGGGTCGTCCACGCGGATGGCCGACACCATCGCGTCGTAGTTCAGGTTGTTCGACAGCTTGATGTACTGCTCGAACAGCGATACGACGCGGCCCATCGTCGCTTCGAGGTCGGCGCCGGCGTCGCGCTGCTTGGCGACGACCTTCACGACGACCCGGTAGAAGCCCTTGTCTTCCTTCCACTCGACGGCGCGCGCGCGGTCGACCCCTTCGACGAGGACCTTGATGTTGCCGTCGGGCAGCTTCAGGCTCTGGACGATGTTGGCGACGCAGCCCATCGTGTAGATGTCCGCGGGCTGCGGGTCGTCGACCGCGGCGTCGTGCTGCGCGGCGAGGAAGATCCGCTTGTCCTTCGCGAGGGCATGTTCCAGCGCACGCGTGGACGACGGCCGCCCGATGACGAACGGCATCATCATGTGCGGAAACACGACAACGTCGCGGAGAGGGACGATGGGTAAGGTCTCGTAAACTTCCATTAGGTCTCTGACGCTGTTACTTCTCAGTTGTGAGTTATGACGCGAGAACTCACCCGGCCTTCTCGATGAGCGTGATCGGCTTTTCCTTCGTCTGCACGACCTCGCGGGTGATGACGCACTCCCGGATCTTCTTCTGGCCGGGCAGGGAGTACATGAGGTCGAGCATGAGATCCTCGATGATCATCCGAAGGCCGCGCGCGCCGATCTTCCGCTGCAGCGCCTGCTCGGCGATCGCCTCGAGCGCGTCGTCGGTGAAGCGGAGCTTGACGTTCTCGTACTCGAAGAGCTTCTGGTACTGGCGCGTGATGGCGTTGCGCGGCTGCGTGAGGATCTGGACGAGCGCGGGCTTGTCCAGCTCGTGCAGCGTCCCGACGACCGGCAGCCGGCCGACGAACTCCGGGATGAGGCCGTATTTGATCAGATCTTCCGGCTCGACCTGTTCGAGCGTCGTGCCGATCTCGCGCTTCTGCACGGAGCGGACGTCCGCCTTGAAGCCGAGCGTCTTCTTGCCGGTGCGCCGATCGATGACCTTGTCGAGGCCCACGAACGCGCCGCCGCAGATGAAGAGGATGTTGGTGGTGTCGACCTGGAAGAACTCCTGGTGGGGGTGCTTGCGCCCGCCCTGCGGCGGGACGTTCGCGACCGTGCCTTCCAGGATCTTGAGGAGCGCCTGCTGGACGCCTTCGCCCGAGACGTCGCGCGTAATCGACGGGTTCTCGTCCTTGCGGCAGATCTTGTCGACCTCGTCGATATAGATGATTCCCTGCTGGCACTTCTCGATGTCGCCGCCGGCCGCCTGCAGGAGCTTGAGGATGATGTTCTCGACGTCCTCGCCGACGTAGCCCGCCTCGGTCAGCGTCGTCGCGTCGACGATCGTGAAGGGGACCGACAGCAGCTTCGCGAGCGTCTGGGCGAGCAGCGTCTTGCCCGTCCCGGTCGGCCCGATGAGCATGATGTTCGACTTGGTCAGCTCGATGTCGTTCCGGCCGCGCGCCTGCTTCTGAATCTCGATCCGCTTGTAGTGGTTGTAGACCGCGACCGCGAGCTTCTTCTTGGTCTGTTCCTGGCCGATGACGTACTCGTCGAGGAACTTCTTGATCTCCTGGGGGACCGGCAGCGACGAGCGGGCGCCGCCACGGCTCTCGAAGCGGTTGTCGTCCGCGATGATGTCGTTACAGACCTCGACGCACTCGTCGCAGATGAACACCGTTGGCCCGGCGATCAGCTTGCGGACGTCGTTCTGGTCCTTGTTGCAGAAGGAACAGCGGAGGACTTCCGATTCGCCCGTTTTCTTGGACATAGTCTTTAGCGGCCGGAAATCCCCATGTCAGGCCCGTTTCCGGATGACATCATCAATAATACCGTATTCCTTCCCCTGGTCGGGCCCCATGATGTAGTCCCGCTCCGTATCATCCTGGATACGCTTCAGGGGCTGCCCGGTATGGGTGGCCAGGATCTGGTTCAGACGCTCACGTGTGCGGAGCAATTCCTTGGCGTGGATGTCGATATCGGTGGTCTGGCCGCCCAGGCCGGTCACCCAGGGCTGGTGGATGAGGATCCGTGAGTTGGGCAGCGAGAAGCGCTTCCCCTTGGTCCCCGACGCCAGCAGCACCGCCGCGATCGACGCCGCCTGTCCAATACAGTACGTCTGCACGTCCGGCTTGATGAACTGCACCGTGTCGTAAATCGCCATCCCGGCCGTCACCGACCCGCCCGGGCTGTTGATGTACAGAAGGATGTCCCGGTCCGGGTCCTCCGCCTCGAGGAAGAGCATCTGCGCGATGACGAGGTTCGCCACCTGATCGTCGATCGGCGTGCCGATGAAGATGATGCTGTCCTTGAGGAGCCGCGAGAAGATGTCGTACGCACGCTCGCCGCGATTGGTCTGCTCGACCACCATGGGGATGAGTTGCATCCGCTCAGCCATATATTTCTGCGCCGCGATTAACGCCGGTGAAGTTCAATGTCGGGGATGTCGGGAGGCGTGGCAGGAATCGCTCACGCGTGAACGATCGTAACACGCGTCAGGAGGAAGTCAATCGCCTTCTCCCGCCTGAGCCCCGTGTACAACCGCGCGATCCCGCCCTCCTTCTCCAGCCGCGCGCGCACCGCCTCGACCGCGCGCCCCGTCCGCTCCGCGTACCGCTCGACCTCGCGCGTGACCTCGGCCTGATCGACCGTGAGGTTTTCGCGCCGCGCCACCTCGTCGAGCACGAGCGCGCCGCGCACCGCCTCAGCCGCCGGCTCACGCTGCCGGTCCCGGAACTCCTCCCAGTTGATGTTGGTCCGCATCGGGTCGATCTGCTGCTCGATCAGCCGCCGGACGAAGTCCTCGACGCGACGGTCGATCTCCCGATCCACGAGCGACGCCGGCGCCTCGAAGCCGACGCGCGACGCCAGTTGCCGGAGCATCTCCGCGCGCAGCTCCCGGTCCTTCTCGTGCAGCGACTGATGCTCGAGATCCTCGCGCACGCGCCCGCGCAGCGCCTCGAGCGATTCGTAGTCCCCGAGGTCCTTCGCGAACTCATCGTCGAGCCCGGGGACGACGCGGCGCTTGATCGCGCGCACCGCCACCGCGTAGGCCACCGATGCCCCCGCCAGCTCCTTGATCGCGTAGTCGCCGGGGTAGGTGAGCGTGAACCGCTTCGAGTCCCCGACCCGCAGCCCGGTGAGCTCGGCGTCGAAGCCGGGCGGATTCGCCGGCGCGCCGACCTCCACCGAGACGTTCTCGTGCTTCTCGGTCTGGCCGTCCGCGCCCGTGCGCTCGAGATCGACGACGATGGTGTCACCATGCGCAACCGGGCGATCCTCCACGGGTTCGAACCGCGCCGCGCGCTCGCGCAGCCGCTCGAGCGCCTGATCGACGGCCGACTCTTCGACCTCCACCGGCGTCTTGCGCAGCGTAATCGCCGCGTACTCTCCGGGGTCGATCGGCGGGACGGTCTCGAACGCCGCGGTGAACGTTAGCGGCCGCCCTTCTTCCACGACGACATCCTTCACGTTCGGCGTGTCCACCGGCTCGAGCCCGCGCTCGCGCAGCGCCTCGTCGACCGCCCGCGGCACGAGCTCGTGAACGACATCGTGCAGGATCTGCTCGCGGTACCGCTTCCGGACGACCTGGGCGGGCGCCTTGCCCGGCCGGAAGCCGGGAATCTTCGCCGCCTTGCCGTAGTCTTTCGTCAGCCGCTCGATCGTCGCGCTGACGACGTCGCCGGGAATTTCGATGACGAGGTTCTTCTCCGTCTCGCTGATGTCGATGAACTCGGTCTTCATGCGGGTGTATCGGCTGAGGCGGCCATGTAGCCGCAGACCCTCGCCGGCGCTCGAGCTGCCCTTCGACTCGCTCCGTTCGGTCGCTCGCTCCTTCGCGACGCTCGCGCCGCCTCGGCGCCGGCAGGGCTCCGCCGGCATTCGACTCGGCCGTTCCTTGCGCGGCTTGCCATGAGCGAGGCTCGCGAAGCGGCCGAGGCTGGTGCGAAAGGGGGGAGTCGAACCCCCAATGACCTTTCGGTCACCGGATCCTAAGTCCGGCGCGTCTGCCAGTTCCGCCACTTTCGCAACCGCAGAACGCCCTAGCCTAACATGCCGCCGAGGTTGCGCGGCCGCGTGCAGAGGCACGCAGCCGAGCGCATGCATGACCTCTTCCGTGACGCTGTGGCGCGCATCGTGCACTCCTATCAAGACCAGTCCAGGAGGTTTCATCATGACACGTTGTGTTCCGGCCTGCATTGTCGCGTTCGGCCTCGCAGCCGTGGGTGTGAGCGCCCAGTATCCAGAGCAGAAACCGGCCGACAAGCAGATGCCCAGCAAGAGCGCACAGTCGGTAACAATCGCCGGGTGCGTACGCGAAGGTGACACGCCCAATACGTTCGTCCTGTCGAATGTCGACGCGGCTGCGCTGGCGGCCCACGGTTCAGGTTCGACGGGAACCTCAGGAGCACCCGCGGGCAGCATGGCAGCGACCGCGACCGTCCAACTCATCACAACACCAGATATCGATCTAAAGAAGCACGTCGGACACAAGGTCGAGGTTAGTGGCAGTCCGATCAAACCGGAAGCGGGCGCCGCCGGGACCGCCGGCACGCCGAGCTCCGATACGACGGCTCGGGAGGCAGACAAGGACAAGAGCAAGCCCGCGCTCAAGCTGACGGTCAAGTCCGTCAAGCACGTTGCCGAAAGCTGTTCGATGTAGGATCCTCAGGGTGCTCGGTGCTCAAGGTGCCCCGCGTGCTCTTTGAGCACCGAGCCCCTGAATCATGCCGCTTCCGTCGGTTCGTCAGGCGCTCGATCGCGATGCGGCGATCGACTGGTATCTCCGCAACCGGGCGCGGTCGCACGGACTGTTCAATCTCCTCACCCCTGACGCCTACTACACCCGCCCGATAGCGCTGCGCAATCCCGTCGTCTTTTATGAAGGCCACCTGCCCGCGTTCAGCGTGATCGCATTGATCAAGCGCGGGCTCGGGCGTCCGGGCGTGGACGAACGTCTCGAGACGTTGTTCGCGCGAGGCATCGACCCGCAGGACGAGCGTGCGGCCGCCGCCGCGTCCAGCGCAAGCGCCGTGTGGCCGTCGCGCGACGAGGTACAGGCCTACGCACGCCGTGCGGACGCAGCCATCCTCGAAGCGCTGCGGACGTCGACGCTCGACTCGATCGGCCGACCCGCGATGCGTCGCCTCGAGGCCGTCTACGCCGCGCTGGAACACGAGCAGATGCACCAGGAGACGCTGATGTACATGTGGCATCAGCTGCCCTATGAGCTGAAGCGCGCGCCCGACGGATACCGGCTTTCCGTCGCCGGCAATCTGCCGGCGCCGGAAACCGTACGCGTCCCGTCGGGCGTGGCAACGCTGGGCGCCGATCCGCTTCGCGATCCGTTCTGGTGGGACAACGAATATCCACCGCTGCAGGTCGAAGTGCCGGCGTTCGACGTCGACGTGTTTCCGGTGACCAATCGGGACTTTCTCTCGTTCGTCGAGGCCGGCCACGAGCCGCCGCACTTCTGGACGCGTCGCGACGGAACCTGGCTGTGGCGCGGGATGTTCGAGGAGCTGCCACTGCCGATGGCCTGGCCGGCCTGGGTCACGTGGCAGCAGGCCGACGCCTACGCCCGTTGGAAGGGCCGCCGACTTCCAACCGAGGCCGAGTATCACCGCGCGGCGTTCGGCGATCCAGCGGGCGGCGAGCGGACGTTCCCGTGGGGCGAGGAAGCCCCTGATGACGACGTTCGCCGTGGAGTCTTCGACTTCGCGAGCTACGATCCTGCGCCTGTTGGATCGGGTCCGGCCGACGCGAGCGCGTGGGGCGTCCACGATCTCGTCGGCAACGGCTGGGAATGGACGTCCACGATATTCACCGGCTTTCCCGGCTTCGAGCCGATGGCGTCGTACCCCGAGTACTCGGCCGACTTCTTCGACGGCCAGCACTTCGTGCTGAAAGGCGCGTCGCCGGTCACGCCACGCGAGCTCGTGCGCCGCAGCTTCCGCAACTGGTTCCGACCCGACTATCCCTATGTTTTCGCAAAGTTTCGAACCGTCGGCTGACGCGCTCGCGCTGGCGTCCGCGTTCGCCGACGATGTCCGGCGCGACCTCCGGAAATCTCCGAAGGAGCTCCAGTCGAAGTACCTCTACGACGCCCTGGGATCGAGCCTCTTCGAGGCGATCTGCCGGCTGCCGTGGTACCGCATCACGCGGTCGGAGCTCGGGCTGCTCGTCAGATACGCCCCGCGAATCGTCTCAGTATTGCGCGAGCCCGCGATGCTCGTCGAGCTGGGATGCGGCAGCGGCGAGAAGATTTCGGTGGTGATCGACGCGATCGCTCACGCCGGGCAGAGCGCCCGGCTTCACCTGATCGACATCTCGGAAGAGGCGCTGCGGCAGTCAGAGCGGGCCATCGGGTCGTCAGCGCACGTGTCGGTCGTCGGTCATCGGTCTACGTACGAGGAGGGCCTGCGTCGAGCCGCCGCGACGCGGGAGCCGGGCGGCACGATGCTCGTGCTCCTCCTCGGTTCGAACATCGGGAACTTCGACGAGCCTGCGGCAGGCGAGTTTCTCGCCACGATCCGGCGCGCGCTCCGAGTAGGCGACGCGTTTCTTCTCGGCGCAGACCTCGTGAAGCCCGAAGCCGAGCTGATCCTCGCGTACGACGATCCGCTTGGCGTGACCGCCGCATTCAACAAGAACCTGCTGTCGCGTATCAACGAAGAGCTCGGAGGAACCTTCGACCTGACGGCGTTCGACCACCGCGCCGTGTGGAACGCCGCAGAACGCCGTGTCGAAATGCACCTGGTGAGCCGGCGCGCGCAGGAAGTCCACATTGCGGCCGCAGACGTCGCGATTCGTTTCGGTTCAGGAGAATCGATCTGGACGGAAAGCTCGTACAAGTACGAGGCGGATGAGATCGTCGAGCGCGGCGTTCACGCAGGGTTCCGCCTGCTCCAACAGTGGGTCGACCCCTCGGCGCGCTTCGCGTTGACGTTGTTTACTGCTGCGTAGGGGCGGTTCGCGAACCGCCCCTACAGAAACCGCATGTGAGGGCCGTTCCAGCCCTCTTTCTCCCACACCGCGCTGAGCGCCTGCGCGCGCCGATTGAGCTCGTTCGACGTCGCGAACGCTTCGAGTTTCTCGGTCCCGTCCGGCCCCGTGATCACGAGCTCGTAACGATCGCCTTCGATATGCGTGCGCACCTCGCAGCGGAGGTGTGAGCCTGCTCTTTCAAAAAACCAGATCATGGTGTTCGCTCCCTTGGGTCCCCGGACCCATTCAGCAAACTATGATCCCTGACTCTAAGTCGTTAAGACGATAGATAGTTAGCGAAAACGAACAGCCGGAGTGTGCACTAGCGCACTGTGCTGTTTCTGAACAAACCAGGCCAGAATTCAGCGGCGCCCGTACGAGAAATAGGATGCGATTTCTGCCGAAAGCCGCCCGATGGCTTCTTCAATCGTGTCCCCGCTGCCGAAGTGGTTCGCCGTGAAGACGCTGAGCACGACGGTCGTGCCCTGGCTTTCGAGCACCCCGACATCGTTGGCGATGTATGGCAGGAAGTCGCCGGTCTTGTGCGGGATCCGGAACCCGCTCACGAGCCGCGGGATGCGCGAGCGGTAAACCTGCCCGCGGAGAATCTGAAGCATCTCGTCCGACGCCGCCTTGTCGACGAGCGTTCCCCGTTCCATCCGCTCGAGGAGCAGGCCGATCTCTCGCGGCGTCGAGAGCCCGTAGGGTGTCTTCGCCGCGCGATGGAATTCGGCCGCGGACGGCGCCGCGCGCAGCGCGTCGAACCAGGCGCGCGACGGCGCCGGCGCGCGGGTCTTCGGCAGGCCGAGCGCATCCATTCGTCGATTCACCGCCTCCACGCCGCCGACCTTCCGATAGAGCACGTCGGTCGCCGTGTTGTCCGAGACGATGATCATGAGGGTGATGAGATCTTTGACGGTCAGGACGGCGCCCGGGTCGAGGCTGCGCATGATCCCCGTGCCCGGCAGGATGTCCTCCTTCGTCAACGTGTACTTGTCGGCAAGCGTGAACCTGCCGTCCTTGATCTGCTGGAACGCCTCCACCATCAGCGGAATCTTGATGACGCTCATGGTGTCCATCTGGCGGTCGGCGTCGACGGCGATCTCCTCGCCTGTCTCGATCGACTTGGCGTAGATGCCCCACGTCGCGTTCACGCTGCGGACGATGCGCTCGATGGCCGAGTCGAGCCGCTGACGCGGAGTGGCCGGCGCCTGCGCCGGTTGCGCGAAGGCGGGGGTCGCCAGCGCCACGAGCAGGAGGAGCGCGCCGGCACCGGCCGCCCGCGCCGCACGCAGGCGCTCGACGCGGGCGTGCGATCGATGTCCCCAC
The DNA here is from genome assembly GCA_963847125.1 of uncultured Acidobacteriota bacterium. Taxonomy (GTDB): domain Bacteria; phylum Acidobacteriota; class Vicinamibacteria; order Vicinamibacterales; family 2-12-FULL-66-21; genus DATAEE01. The sequence continues at coordinate 1,421,253 of CAWJYM010000009.1, read as the reverse complement.
CAGCCGTGGAGCGGACCCATGAGGCAATACAGAGGTCCCGCGAGCCACGACCAGCGGATCGGCAGCGCCAGCGCCAGAACGACCGACACCAGACCGATCGAGATGCTGATGACGTGATGGCCGAGCGAGGACTTCAGCATCATGCGCTCCTCTTCCGAAAGGGCGAGCGCGTCGCGCCTCCGCCAGGCGTGCCAGTACAGCAGCGCGAACGACGCGAACAGCACGACGAAGCCCAGGCTGTACACCGCCATCAACGTCGGGAATGTCCTCGTTGGTCATCTGTATGAGCGACGGACGACCCCGATCCCGAATCGCGCGAAGACCATCGTCGCCATGAACTTCAACGGGTACACGAAAATCAGCACGAGGAACAGCAGGAGACCGTTGATGAAGACGGTGAACGGGTCCTCCATGCCGTAGCGGCGGAAGAACTTGTTGTGCTCGTACCAGATCCACGTGACGAGGGCGAACGTGCACGCGAACGGGACGAACCCGCGCATGATGTTCATCAGCTCGGCGTAGCTCGAGGGGACCTCGAGCGACACGACGAGCAGCGTCAGCGCAAACGCGAAGACCGCGTCGCTGAAGGCTTCGAGACGGGATATCTCCTTGAGGTGCCTCATGAAACTTCAGAATCCAGAATCTAGAATCTAGAATTTAGAAGTCTTCATCCGAACGCCGATAATCATCCGAGCGCTGCCTTCCTTCTGGATTCTAGATTCTGAATTCTAGATTCTAGTTAGTCGTCCCCGCCCCCAGCTTCGCGAGCTGCGCGGCATCGACGGCCGTCGACGGGCCGTGGAAGATCGCGTTGAACAGCAGCTTGAACGTCGCGCGCGGCTGCGTGCGAAAGTCCACCTGGCTCGCGAGCGTCACGACCTGTCCTTTCCCGACGCGGAACGAGACGACGTTCGCCTGGTCGCGGAGGAGGTCCTCACCCAGCAGCCACCCGCTCGCGAGGATCGGCCCGCTCTTCGGATACCGGGACACGACCTCCGCGCGGATCGAGAAACCGGGCGTCAGCCGGTACGCCTGGTCCGACTCGAAGAAGACCGGCCACGCCGGCGGCATGCCGAACGCGACGGGATGCGCGGCGTCGAACTCGTTGTTGAGGAGCGACCCCGGACAGTAGAAGAGGGAGGTCGGCTCGATCACGCGATCGCGCAGCGTCGCGGCGAGCCGCGCCGGGCTCGTGAACGCATCGCGGAGCGCGCGATCGACCTCAGCGGCGGGCACCTGGCGCCCGCTCCCTCCGTCGGCCGCCCCCGTGAAGCGCCGGCGTCGCGACACCTCCGGGAGCACCTTCTCGATCGGCAGATCCAGCAGCTCGCGCGCCGTCTCGACCGCCGAGCCGATCGCGACGAGGGTGCCGCCGTTTCTCACCCAGTCGGCCAGCTTCTTCCAGCCCTCGTCCCCGATGCCGTAGGCCCACGCGAACGTCTTGTCGTGCGTCGCCGGATCGAGGCCGCGCACGATCGTGTCCCTGGAGATGCCGGATGGAAGCACGATCGTGTCGTACCGCGCGAAGCCGCCGGCGGCGTCGTCCGGGGCGGCGACGATCTGATGATTGAAGCCGTACTGCTCGAACAGCCACATCAGCCATCCGCCCGGCATGTTGTTGGCGCCGCGCCAGAGACCGATGCGGGTGTCGGGCTTGAGCCGGAACGCGTCGACCGACACGGGTCGATCCGCCGCGTGCACCACCAGCCCGCTCGCGAGCGCGACCTCCTGCAGCGTCTTCGACGCCGCCGGTGTCGGCGCGATGATCCAGGTGCCCGGCGCGAACGACCGACCGTTGCTCTCGAAGCCGCGCGCCGCCCGGAAGACCGGCACGCGCGCCTTCTGCAGCTTCGACACCGCCAGGAACGCCGCGTTCGATTCCGGTCCCGCGATGTACGCCCACCGGGCCGAGCTCGGAATGAGGTCGGCCCGGACGTCCACCTTCGTGACGTTCTCGAGATCGGCGTCGAACGGCGCGTCGATCTGCACGACGTCGACTCCCATGAGCATCCCGAGCGTGTGGCCGGTCACGTCGTACGGCGGCTTCGGCGGGCCTCCCGGAAACAGCCTGAGGTCGGGATACACCTGCTTCTCGAGCATCGTCTTCGCGAACGCCCCGTACGGCTGCGCGAGCTTGACCACCCACGAGCCGGCCGCGTACGGCTTGCCGCCCGCGGTGAATGGCGCTTTCGCTTTCTGGATCTCGACGTCGGCGGTGCGCAGGATGTCGAGCAGCTCGCGGGTCTCGAATGGATCGCGCTGCGAGGACGGAATGACGAACGCGTACGGTCCCTCCTTGCGGTTCACCCAGTCGGCGTGAATGCGGTACGAGTTCTCGAGAAATGACGTGCGGTACTTCGCCATGTGCGACAGGCCGGCGAAGACCGCCGTGACGCCGTAGTCCACTATTTGTCGGAGGCGCCACTCCGCGCGCCGGTAGGGCGACGGGAAGTTCCAGCGCGGCTCCTGGGGTCCGAGCGGCGTTCCGGCCGGGTTGACGAACGGATCCGCGAGGCTCGCGCTGGCGATCTCGGTGAGGATGCGCGGCTGCCCGTGGTAGACCATGTACTGCCGGGCGGGCGTCCAGAGGTCGTATTGCTCCGCGAACGCGACGCCCCCTTTGCCTTCCGCGACGAGCGCCGTCGCCATCGCCTGGCCGACCTGCAGCTGCTCCTGCGCGATGAGGGGGTGCACGTTTCGATCGTACGGATCCTCGTACGGCGGCACGAAGATCCGGGATCCCATCGGGCCCTGCTGATGCATGTCGTGCGTGAGATGCGGCTTGAGGCGGTTCTGCATCTCGACCGCCATCTGCGTTTCCTTCTGCGTGAACATGAACCAGTCGCGGTTGTCGTCGTGGCCGGTGTACTTGTGGTAGAGGTCCGGAAACACCCGATTGAGCTTCGTTCCCTTCGTCTTGTACCAGTGGTCGATCACCATGACCTGGCCGTCGGGGTTCTGCGACGGGACCAATAGAAGGACGACGTTGTCGAGGATCTCGCGGACGTCCGGGTCGGCGCTCGTGGCAAGGCGGTGCGCGACCTCGATGCTCGCCTGCATGTTGCCGACCTCGGTCGAGTGGATCGTCGTGAACAGGAGATAGAAAGGCCGGCCCTCGCGCGCCAGCTTCTGCGCTTCGCCGTCGCTCAGGCCGCGAGGATCCGCGAGCCGGCGGTTGATGGCGACCAGGCGATCCATCCGGGCGAGGTTCTCGGGCGCGCTGATCGTGGCCAGCACGTACGGATGCCCCATCGTCGTCTTTCCGAGCTCCTCGTACTTGATGCGGTTCGTCGTCTTTGCCAGATGCTGCAGGTATTCGAGCACTTTGGGGTATCGCGCCAGCTCGCCGTCGGCGCCGATGGCGAAGCCGAAGAACTGCTGCGGCGTCTGACTCTGACCGACCGCGGCCGACGGCGCGAGGGCGAACGTGAGAAGCAGGGCGGTGGCGAGTCGCGGCATCGTAAAACCTCCGTCCGGATGTGGGCGCATTTTATACCTGCTCACAGCCACAACGACTTCGCGGTCAGCTCGCGATGGTCCAGCCCGGCGGCGCGATCGAGCCGAGCCACGAGCTCCGGAAGATCGGCCTCGAATCGCCACTGGTCGGCGCGCCCGCCGGCGCGCTCGACGGCGCCGCTCCACTCCCGCCACCACGGCGTGACGCGCCCGGAGATGGGTTCCACCACGAGCATACGCATTCCCCGCGCAGCTGCGTCCAGGAGACGATTGAGGAGCTGTCGCCGCAGCCCGTCGTCGATTTCGTTGATCGTGTAGGCGGCCACGACGCCGGATGCCTGGCCGGGGAGTGCTCGGCGGAGGATGTCCTTACGCTGCGCGCGGCCTTGGAGGCCGAGCGTCCGGTAAGACCACGCCGTCTCTCCAACCGCCCACGGATGTCGGTCGAGACCGAGAAGCGCAGGGCGTCGGTCGGGCTGGCAGGCCAGCGCCCATGCGCTGCCCGCCGCGCCGGTGCCGCAGCCGAGATCGACGACGCGCTCGACGTCTGGCGGTACGACAGCCTCGAGGATGCGCGACACGGTCAGGAAATGGAGCGGGCCGTAGAAGAGCGCGAAGGCGGCCCGTTTGCCGGCGCCGCCGAGCGCCGTTCCCGCCGTGAGCGTCGCCCGCCGCTCGACGTAGTCGGACGACAGCGCGCGAAGGGCGCGCGCAACCTCCGCGAATCGGAGGTCCGCCAGATGGCGCGTCTCGAGCGCGCCCATCCAACGTTCGAACGACGCAGTGGCTGCTCCGATCGTCGGCCGGCCTCTCTGAAGGGGCCACACTCTACCACCGAAGGGCGGAGTCATTTGACATCCCGTGGGTGATTGACTACCTTCCCATAGTTACTCTATGGGAAAGGCCCGATCGGTCCGCGCGGAGCTGCTGCCCGGCACGCTCGACATGCTGATCCTCAAGACGCTGACCCACGGCGTCATGCACGGGTACGGCATCGCCGATCACATCCAGCGCACCTCCGGCGACATGCTGCAGATCGAAGAAGGATCCCTGTATCCGGCGTTGCAGCGGCTTCAGGTCCAGGGCCTCGTGGCGTCGGACTGGGGCCATTCGGTCAACAATCGCCGGGCGCGATACTACCGGCTCACGCGCGCCGGCCGCCGCCAGCTCGGAGACGTCGAGACCAGTTTCAGCCGCCTGATGGACGCCATCGGACGGGTGATGAACTCCATCGACCCATCGGGAGCCTAGGGGACGTGCGCACGCTGCTCCGGCGGCTGTGGTTCATGCTCCGGCGCGATCGCCTCGACGCGCAGTTGAAGGACGAGATCGAGTGGCACCTCGAGCGCCGGACCGAGGAGCTGGCCGACGCCGGCCTGAGCCGGCCCGCCGCCCGGGAGGCGGCGCTCCGGGCCTTCGGTAACCCGACCCGCGTGCGCGAGGAGAGCCGCGCCTTCTGGAGCATCATGACGCTCGACCTCATCGGCCATGACGTTCGCTTCGCCTGGCGCGCGCTCGCGCGGCAACCGGCGCTCGCGCTGATCGCCGTCGGGTCGCTCGGCGCGGCGATGGCGGCCGCCATCGCCGTGTTCGGCCTCGCGAACGCGGTCCTCTTCGACAGGCTCCCGGTGCCGGACCCCGATCGGCTCGTCGTCCTGCGCTGGGTCGCGGGGGCGCGCGCGCCGTTCGAGTCTCTCGACGGCTGGAGCTCCAGCGACGACCGGGAAAGCACGTCGACGTCGTTCTCGTACTTGGGCTTTCTCGCCGCCCGTGATGAGGCGCGCGACCGCGCGGAAGTGTTCGGCTTTGCCGACCTCTATCAGATTCACGTGGGCACCGGCGCCGAGCCGCCGCAGATCGCGACAGGACAGGTCGTGTCGGGCAATTACTACGGCGCGCTCGGCCTGCGCCCCGCCGCCGGCCGGTTCATTGCGCCTGAGGACGACCGGCCCGACGCCGAGCCGGTCGCCGTGATCAGCCACGCGTTCTGGACGGCGCGCCTCGGCGCCCGCCGCGACATCTCGGGTCTCGTCCTGCGCGTCAACGGCGTCCCGACGACGGTCGTCGGCGTCGCCCCGCGGGGTTTCAACGGCACTCGACAGGTGGGGGAGACGTCCGACGTCTCGGTGCCTCTGGCGCTGCGCGATCGTTTCGTTCGTCAGCCGGGCGACCAGCGGCCGCAGGCCGATCCTCGCTGGTGGTGGGTGATCATGATGGCCCGCGTCTCGCCTGGTCTCGAGCCGGCGGCGGTTCAACCCGCGATGGAGGCGGCCGTCAAACGGGCTTTCCTCACGCAGAAAGAGGAGGACGGTCCGTTCCGCGTAGAGCTGCTCGACGGCTCGCGTGGCATGCGGGAGGAACGTGCGCAGCTTGTCGAGCCGCTCACAATCATGGCGGCCATCGTCGTGCTCGTCGTGCTCATCGCGTGCACGAATCTCGCGAATCTGCTGCTCGCCCGCGGCGCGTCGCGCGACCGCGAGGTCGCGCTCCGGCTCGCGCTCGGCGCGTCCCGCGGACACATCGTTCGCCAGCTGCTCGTCGAGAGCATCCTCATTGGAGTCCTCGCGGCGGCGGCGGGGGTGGCGGCCGCAACGTGGCTCGCGACGGGTCTCCTTCCGGCGCTCGGGCTGGAATCGAACGGGCTCGAGCTCGCGACCAATGGCCCCGTCGTCGCGTTCGCGGCGGCCGCCGCGCTGGTGTGCGCCGTGCTCTTCGGCCTTGCGCCGGCGTGGCGCGGCTCGGACGTCCAACCGGTGCGCGGTTTGAAAGAAGGATCGGCGGGCAACCGTGTGCCGCGCTTGCGGCTCGCGCGCATCCTGCTCGTTGCGCAGGTCGCGCTGTCGGTCGTCATCCTGGTAGCCGCGGGGCTGCTCGGCCGAACGCTGCGGAACCTCGAGGATGTGCGTCCGGGCTTCGAGGCGCGCGGCATCCTGACGTTCCGCGTCGATCCGACCTTGAACGGCTACGAGGAAGGGCGGATCCGCACGCTCTACGGGACGATGCTCGAACGGCTGCGCGCGTTGCCCGGCGTCGAGCGCGCGTCGTTCTCGCATCACGGGCTGCTGTACGGCTGGTCGTCGCGATCGTCGGTCGAGACGCTCGAAGGGCGCAAGCTCCCGTCGGATATCGACGTCAACCGGCTCATCGTCGACAAGGACTTCTTTGAGACGGTCGGGATCCCGTTCGTCGCGGGCCGCAATTTCAGCGGGCTGGAGCAAGAATCCGAGCTGCGGCAGGTGGTGATCAATCGAGAGTTCGCGCGCACCGGATTCAACACGGACGACCCGATAGGTCGCCGTTTTCAGCTGAGCAGTCAGCCGGATGCGCCGACCTACGAGATCATCGGCGTCGTGGGTGATGCGCGGATTGTTCGGCTGAAAGATCCCGTGCCGCCGACGGTCTACTTTTCGTACAGGCAGGAGATTACGTTTGCGGTGGTCTTCGCGCTGAGGACGAGCGTGCCGCCGGAGAATCTTGCCGACGCGGTGCGGCAGACGGTCGCGAGTCTGGATCCGGATCTGCCGGTCGCGAGGCTGCGTACGCAGGAGGCGCAGCTCGCTGCCTCGCTCCGGCGCGAGCGCCTTTTCGCCAGGCTGGCGACCGCGCTCGCCGGGCTTGCGCTCGCGCTTGCGTGCATCGGCCTCTATGGGCTGATGGCCTATGCGGTCTCGCGGCGGACGCCGGAGATCGGCATCCGGATGGCCCTGGGTGCGGCGCGAGGGCGTGTCCTGCGAATGATTGTCGCTGACGCGGCGCGCCTGATGGTTGCCGGTCTCGCGGTTGGCGTGTGCGCGGCGCTCGCGGCGGGCCGGTATCTCGAGAACCAGTTGTTCGGGCTGACGCCGTCCGATCCGATGACGCAGGCGCTGGCGGTGGCGTTGCTCGGCGTGGTGGCGCTCGCGGCGGCGTACCTGCCGGCGCGACGCGCCTCGCGGGTCGATCCGTTGATCGCGCTGAAATCAGAGTAGCGCAGCCCTTCAGGGCTGCTGGAGACCCTCGACAACCACGAGGTCTCCGCTCGACGTCGCCTGCCTGAGCGCCTTGGCCGGAGCGTACTCGCTCGATCCCCACCACTCACGGGCGCGTGCGGCGCTCGGAAACTCCAGGATCACGAGCCGCTTTGGCGACCACGACCCCTCGAGCACGTCGCAATTCCCCCCGCGCGCGATGAACCGCCCTCCGTACTGGCCGATGCTGGAGGGGGACATCTTCTTGTAGTCCTCGTACCGGGTCGGGTCCTTCACGTCGATGTTCGCGATCACATAGGCGGGCATAGACTCCTCAATGCTGATTGTGAAGTGCTGAATGCTGAATGCTGAGAGCGTTCAGAATTGAGCTGAAGAGGATCCTATCCCGAAGAGATGGCGCGCCGTGCGGATGAAGAGCGCGTCCCCGGCGATGGCTGGCGTCGCGAAACAGGGCTCGTTCATGCGGTTGACCGCGACGCGCTCGAAGCGCTCCGCCGCGCGAAGCACGATCACGTCTCCCTCATCGCTCGTGAAGTAGATCAACCCGTTCGCGGCGACCGGGGATGCGGAGAACGTCGCCGGCGTTTCAGACAGCCGCGATCGATAGACGAGCGTGCCGGTCTCGACACGATAGACCGACAGCACGCCGTTGCCCGCGCAGACATAGAGCAGTCCCTGGTAGACGAGAGGCGTCGCCAGGTACGGCGCGCCCCGCTCGACGATCCATGCGATCGCTCCGCCGGGCGTGAGCGCCTGTTCGCCGCGTGCGCTTGCGCGCACGGCGACGATCGGACGTTCAGCGCCGCTCCCCGTGACGATCACGAGATCCCCTGCCGCGATCGGCGTGGCGACGCGATCCCACGATCCCTGGGCGGCGTTGTCGAGCCGCCAGATCTCGCGGCCCGTGGCCGGGTCGTAGCTCCGGATCCATCGCGCCGAGTTCACGACGAGCTGCGGCGGGCCGCCTCGCGGCGCCCACACCGTCGGCGTGGACCAGGCGAGCCCCTCCGCGCGCGCCACGCGCCAGCGCTCTTCTCCCGTGTTCACGTCGAATGCCGCGAGAAACCCCTCCTTCATGTAGTCGCTCTGCACGATCGCCAGGTTGTCGAACAGGACCGGCGAGCTTGCAGGGTCGAGGTTCCATGACGCGTCGGACGGCGCGAGCGGCGCCCGCCATTTCAGTCGGCCTTCCAGGTCGAACGCGAACAGGCCTTCGTTTCCCAGGACGGCGACGATGACGCGGCCGTCGGTCGCCGGAGTAGCGTTGGCATACGTCCCGCGGACGTGGCGCGGTTGTACGGGAGTCGCTTGATGGGCGACTCGATCCCAGACGACCCGGCCCGACGCGCGGTCGAACGCCAGGATGCGCCACGTGTGGCGAACCGTGTCTTTGGCGAAGACCACGCCCTCGGCTTTCATGTCCAGATCGGATGTCGTCTCCGCCACCGCCGTGATCGCGTACACGCGGTCGCCCCAGACGATCGGGCTCGCATGAGAGAGACCTGGAATCGCGACGCGCCATCGGACGTTCCGCGGCGCGGCGGCGTCCCATTCGGCCGGAGGCCGCGCATCATCTGCAACGCCGGACGCCTGGGGTCCGCGAAACGACGGCCAGTGTTCGGCGGCAGGTTCGGCGCCGGCGAAGAGAACGAAGCAGGCGACGAGCAGTCGACCACCGAATGGAAGATGCATAGGCCGCAATTCTAGCCGGCGGCGTTCTGACCTGGATCTGATCCGGGATGAAACGAGGGAACGGCGGGACGAAGCCGGGACGGCGAGTCCTGAAGGGCGGACCTCTCAGGTCCAGAGGTTGACAGCCGCCTCGTGAATATGTGACCGTATGGTCACATATGGCCCTTCGACGCGGCTCAGGGCAAGCGCGGGACCTCGATCCCGTCTGGAAGGCGCTCGCGGACCCGAGCCGTCGCCGCATGCTGGACCTGCTGCGCGATGGCCCGCGGACGACGTGCGACCTGTGCGGGTCGTTCGAGTCGTCGCGGTTCGCCGTCATGAAGCACCTCCGCGTCCTGGAGCAGGCGAGGCTGATCCTCGTGCGGCGCCGCGGACGCGAGCGCTGGAACTACCTCAACCCCATGCCGATCCAGACGATCTACGAGCGGTGGATCACGCCGTACGCCGCGCTGTGGGCCGGCGAGCTGCTCGATTTGAAGCGCGCCGTCGAACGCCGGGAAGACAAACAGAAAGCGAGGAGAGATGACGCCCGGGGCGAAGCTCGAACACGTCTTTGAGATCCAGATCAAGGGCTCGATCACGGCGGTGTGGGACGAGATCACCAAGCGCGGCGCGGTCCAGCGGCCGCTGATGGATACGGTGCTCGTGACCGATCTCAAGCCGGGCAGCCCGTTCCGATACCTCAGCCCGAACGGCAAGTACTCCCTCGTCCACGGAAAAATCCTCGAGGTCGATCCGCCGCGCCGCCTCGTGCATACCTATCAGTTCAACCTGCACCACGATCCCCCCTCACGCGTGACCTGGGAGCTGGAACAGGTGGGCCCCGATGTGCGCGTCCGGCTCGTGCACGACCAGTTCGAGACGGAAACGAAGACCTACAAGGCGGTCAAGGGAGGCTGGCCGGGCATCCTGCAGAACCTCAAGCTGTGGATCGAAACCGGCGACATCCGGTTGGGCACCAAGATGCAGTACGCGATGTACAGCGTGATGATGCCGTTCCTCCCGAAGTCGTGCCGTGTGCCGGCCGATCAACGGCCCCGCAGTTAACGAGATCGCACCAGAAAAGAGGAGACGATGACATCCATCAACTGGGGCCGCGTCCTGCTGGGCGGATTGCTCGCCGGTCTGGTCATGAACGTCGGCGAGGCGGCGCTCCACGGCGGCCTGCTCGGCGCCGATTCGCTCGAACTGTTTCGCAGGTCTGGCGTCCCCGATACTCCACAACCCATCTACCTCGTCTCGCTCATCGTCATGACGTTCGTCCTCGGCATCGCCTCGGTCTGGCTGTACGCCGCGATCCGGCCGCGCTTCGGACCCGGCGCCGGCACCGCGGTCTGTGCCGGACTGGCGGTCTGGGTGATCGCGCATCTCTGGTCCGGGATCTATCTGTGGGCAGGCTTTGCCGGTCTCATTCCGTCGAAGCTGGCGCTGCTCCCGGTGGCGTGGGGCCTCGTCGAAGCGCCGCTGGGGACTGTTGCCGGCGCGTGGCTGTACAAGGAATAGATCCGTGTAATCCGCGTAATCCGTGGCTCGTGGAAGAATCCGCGTGATCCGTGGTTAAGATCCGGCGGTGCCCCCCAGCCGCCACGCGATCGACAAGTTCCTTCCGCCGCCTCGGCGCGAGCGCCAGGGAATCGCGCTCTGCCTGTCAGGCGGCGGCTATCGCGCCGCTCTCTTCCACCTGGGCGGGCTCCGGCGGTTGAACGAGCTTGGCGTGCTGTCTCGCGTCGACGCGATCTCCTCCGTGTCGGGCGGCAGCATCATGGCCGCACACCTCGCCGAGCGGATCCGGCCGTGGCCGGAGCCAGGCGATCGGCTCGATCCGTCCGAGTGGAACAGCCGCGTCGCGGAACCGTTCTACGACCTCGCGGGGCGCGACCTGCGCACGTGGCCGATCCTGAAGCGGTTCCTGCCGTGGAACTGGTTTCGCACGACGACGGCGGTCGAGACGCTCGCCGGACTCTACGAGCGGCACCTGACGCGGCTCCGGTTGCCGGCGCTGCCGGACCGCCCCGCTTTCACGCTCTGCGCCACCGACATGGTGTTTGGCGTGAACTGGATCTTCCGCAAGGACCAGATGGGGGACTATCAGGCAGGGTACGTGCGGCCCGCGCCCGATTGGCCGCTGGCGCGCGCCGTCGCCGCTTCTTCCTGCTTCCCGCCCATCTTCAATCCGATGAAGCCCGGCCTGGAACCTGAGGAGCTGCGCCACGGCAAAGCGCAAGGGCAGAATCGCGACGACTGGATCCGCGGTCTCAGGCTGACCGACGGAGGCATCTACGACAACATGGCGCTCGAGCCGGTCTGGAAGCGGGCGGCCACGGTGCTCGTGTCGGACGGCGGCGCGACGTTCGATTTCCGGCCCGACCAGGGACTTCGAGCGCGGTTGTACCGCTACACGCACATTCAGGGGCTGCAGTCGCAGACTCTTCGGAAACGCTGGCTGCTGGCAAGCTTTTCGACCGGCATGCTCATGGGCGCCTACTGGGGCGTCGGTTCCTGCGCGCAGAACTACGACAAGAGCTTCTGGGGCTACTCCGGTGATCTGGCAAACGACGTCGTGTCGGAGGTCCGGACCGACATGGACGGTTTCTCATCCGCGGAGATCCAGGTGCTCGAGAACCACGGGTACGCGCTCGCCGAGGCGGCGATTCGAAAGCATGCGGCGGAGTTCATCTCGCCAGACGCCGCGCCGTTCGCGCTGCCGCATCCCGCCTGGCAGGACGAGCGCAAGGTCAGAGATGCGCTTCGGCAGAGCCATCGCCGCGTCCTGCGATGGTGGTTCCGGTGGTGGGGGGCATAGTCAGGAGGAGGACTCGCGCGGGCCCCGCACTTCCTTCCAGCCCTGCGCTTCCCATGCGCGATGCAGTTCGTGCTCGCGGTGGAGGACCTGAGGGAGGTCCTTGAAATGCTCGATGCTTTCGGTTCCGTCGGGCCGGACGGTGAGCAATTCGTATCCGTCGCGGTCTCCCGCCAACCGCACTTCGCAGCGGAGCTTCTCGGCCCCACGCTCGTAGAACCACAGCATTGGTCACAGTATGGCTCAGTTCCAGGCTGATGGGAGCCGTAACCGTAGACCCGCACACGCGACGCCGCCCACTTGCACGCATTGTGAGCTAGCGAACGACCCGGAGGTTGACCGGCATCGTGGGATTGATCGCGCCGATCGCACAGACGAGACCATCAATCTCTGGCCGTCGATTCGTGCAGGGCGCCAGGCCTCCCGCGATGTTCTGCGTCGCCTGTTCGGCGTAGTACACCCTGAAGTTGTCTGCCGCGACGCCCTGGTATGCGTAGACGAACACCTCGTCGCGGATCTGCGGATGAGAGTTGCCCTGCGACAGGCTCCAGTCCATGTCGATCGTCACGAACGGGCTCGAGCCCGGCATCGCGTCGAAACGCACGTTCCTGATCGTCGTCTTTCTGGGGCTCGGCGTCGCCTGCGTGCCTGGCGTCGCGAGCGTCGGAACGCTGATGTTCGACCGGAGGTTCCTGAAGTACGAGTTCTCGATCACCATGTCGTTTTCGGTCGCGTTCGAGACGTCGACGCCCGTGCTCATCCCCTGGATGTTGGCCCGCCGGATCGTCACGTCACGGTTCTTGTAGTCGCCGCTCCACCAGCCTGAGCCGCCGTCATGAATGCCGAGCGCGCGAGACTGTCCGCGTACCGTCAGGCCGTCGAACGTCATGTGGAACGCCGGGTAACCGAAGAACGTCGACTCGTGCAGGTGCCAGCCGAGGAAGTCCCGCACGACGGTCTCGGCCATCGGCGTGCTGGTGTTGTAGCCATCCGTGCCGAGATTCCACACGACCAGGCCCGTGGGCATCGCACCGTAGACCTCGTTCCGCGCGAACTCGGTGATCGGGACCTGTCGCATGTTCACGGTCCGGTACTGTCCGTTCACGGTGAGGTCCGCCCCTCGAAAGAGCGGAAGCCGCACGGTCAACCCGGCCGCCGGCACCCAGAAGTTGAACCCGGCGCCGTTGACGATCGCCTGTGAGCGATTGACGGCGTTGGCGGCCACGTTGTCGCGCACGATGTGGTCGAACCCCGAGAACCAGAAGATCGATCCATCTCGCCCGTCCATGTTCCTCGGATTCTCGTTACCGAAGATCGCCATGCCGAAGTTGTGAACGAACTCGTTGGCCGACTCGTTGCCGTCCTCGGTCACGAACCCGGCGCCCCAGCCGTTGAAGACTACGTTGTCCCGGATGAGGCCGAAGTGTGAGTTGTGAACCGTCAGCGGCCACTTCAGGCTGTCGGCCACCGCGTTTCCAACCAGACGGAACTGGTAGCCGGTGTTGGGCGAATTCACCGGCCCCATGACGTGGTGGATGTGCAGCGGATATCGCCCGATGTGATTCGTCGGTCCCAGCGGCTCGTTCGTGGTCCGGCCGAGATCTTTGAAGAGTACGTAGCGGATGTCGACATCCGCCCGATGGGTGAAGAGCGTGTGGCCCCTCGTGCCGGCTGGATTCTCCGATCGGATTCTCACGTTGCGCGTCAGATTGCCGATGTGGGGAAGGTACTCGAGCACGTTGTCCGGGTTGCGCGCGCCGAAGTGGTCCCAGGTCAGCGGGCGGTTCAGCGTCAGGATGTTCCCCGCGATCTGGGAGATCGTGAATTCTTCGAACTGAGGCTGAAGGTTCGCGAACCGCTCGTCGGCTTTGAGCTGGCGCGTATCGGGCAGGACGATTCGGTCACCCACGCGCCAGCCCGTGAGGCTTCCACTGAGCGTGACCGTGGTCTGACCCGTCCTCGGCTCCGCTCCCAGCCTGGCGAAGGTCGGCGACAGGACGGCGCCGTGCATCGTCACTTTCCCGAACGCCAGCAGTCCGGTGCCGAACTGTTCGGCGTCGACGGCCGCGTTCAGGGGCCGATTGGCGATCACGATCTCCGCGGTGACGCTCGCGTTGACCGGCGTAGCCTGGGTGCCGATCTCGAGCGCGCCGCCTTCCATGACCATGATCGTGCCGGCCTTCAGCCTGGTGTTGACCCCGGTCTGGAACGTCAGCGTTCCGTGAATGCCCAGACAGGCGATCGACGCGTCGCTGACGACGCCGTACGCGACGCTGGTGCCGAGGCTGACGGCCACGACGTCGTCGGCGGCCGGCACGCGCGCGGGCGACCAGATGGCGGGATTCGTCCAGGCGCCGGAAGCGACCGTGCTGATCGTCGGCGCCGCGCAGAAGTCCGGAATGTCGTGCGGCAGCAGTCCGTGGTGCTGCGCGCGAGCCTCCGCCGCGACGCAGGCGAGCGCGACCCCGAACGCCAGCAATCGCAGTCGATCCGCCATTCGCATACCGCTCCGGAAGTAGGGAAGCCGGAGGCAGAAGTGTGCAACCCGCGTGCCCGCAGATCCCGCCGCGTCAGGACCGAAAGGCCAGGCCGGCCATTCACTTGTGGCGATCGCAGGAACGCGATTGCGATCGAAGGATCACGGGTTCGCGTACGCCCGAGCGGGATCGTGATCCGATCCCGCTCGAGCGCGGCCGCTCAGGACTGTGACCGCAGGTTCTTGTTGAAGAACTCGATCGTGCGCTGCCAGGCGAGCTTCGCGGCGGCCTCGTCGTAGCGCGGTGTGGTGTCGTTGTTGAACCCGTGCTGCGTCCCCGGATAGATGAACGCCGAGTACTTGACGTTGTTGGCTTTGAGGGCGGCCTCGTAGGCCGGCCACCCGGCGTTGATCCGGTCGTCTTTCTCCGCGTAATGGATCAGCAGCGGCGCCTTGATGTTCGGAACATCCTCCACGCGCGCCTGGCCGCCGTAGAACGGGACGGCCGCGCCGAGGTCGGGGAGACGCGTCGCGAGCATGTTCGCGATTCCGCCGCCGTAGCAGAAGCCGACCACGCCGATCTTGCCCGTGCAGTCGGGACGTCCCTTCAGAAAGCCCGCCGCCGCGACGAAGTCCTCGCGCGTCTTGGTCTGATCGAGCTTGCCGAACAGCTCGCGCGCCTTGTCTTCTTCGCCCGGGTACCCGCCGAGCGGCGTCAACGCATCCGGCGCAAAGGCCACGAAGTTGTCGAGCGCAACGCGCCGGGCGATGTCCTCGATGTGCGGATTGAGGCCGCGGTTCTCGTGGACGACCAGCACCCCCGGCAGCTTGCCCGCCGCGGTGGCCGGGCGCGCGAGATACCCCTTCATCTTCCCGGTCCCCTGCGGAGACTCGTACTCGACGGTCTCGGTTTTCAGACGCTTGTCGTCCTTGGGAACCTGTTGCGCCGCCGCGAACTGCGGGTTCAGCGCGTCCAGCAGCATCGCGGCCGTCATGCCCCCTACGGCGAACTTCCCGGCGCGATCGAGGAATCCACGCCGGTCGATCTGACCGTGCACGTACTGATCGAAGATGTTCAGGAGCTCCTGATCGAAATCGCTGGCCTTCTTGCGTTCCATTCGGTGCCTCCTCCGACTGGGCAGCATACCCGCGAAGGCCGGGGTGTCACAAATGGCCCCTGGCGCCGTTATACGGTCGAGGGAGGGCGGGCCTCTTAGGCCCGCCGGTGAGACGGTGGAGCGGCAGCTATGATCATGGGAGCGGCAGGTATCGCCCTGAACACGCGCCTGGACACCGTCGCGAACGATCTGGCGACCCTGAAGGGTCGTGCCGCCAGAGATGTGAGAGACGAGTCGCTGGAGCTCTTTCAGGCTCATGGGGCGTCGCTGTTTCGCTTCGCCCGGCTCATGCTTCGCACGCCCGCGGATGCCGAAGATGTGGTGCAGACCACGTTCGTACGGCTTCTCGACCATCTCGGCCGTGGAGGCGCGCGATCGAATCTGAAAGCGTGGCTGTTCGCGGTTGCCGCGAATCTGTGCCGCGACCAGCTGCGGGCCCGCAGGCGCTGGATGGGCCTGCTGCCCGAGCACGATCGCCTGTTGACGACGCCGCCGGAGCTGGAGGCGCGCGACCCGCTGGACCTGTTCCTGGCGATCGTCCGGACGTTGGCGCCGCGAGACCGCACGCTCCTCGCGCTCAAGGCCCAGGGATTGTCGTACCGAGAGATTGCCGCGGCGGCGGGGATACGCGAGGGCTCCGTCGGCCGCCTGCTCGCCCGCGCGCTTGCGCGCTGGGAGCGCGCGCGGGCCGCGATGTCGCACACGTGAGGGACCCATGTCGAGATGCCTGAATGACGCCCGGATTCAAGCCGCAGCCGACGGCGAGGCCACGGCAATCGAGCGGCAGCACCTGGAAGGCTGCGCCGAATGCGGCGCGCGCGCGGGCACGGCGCGCCGGGCGGTCGACGAGTTCGCCGCGATGGCGTCGCGCGTGAGCGTCCCGGCGAATCTCGGGGATCGTCTCGAACGCGCGCTGGCGACAGACCGTGCTCGCGCCGGCGCGACCACGCTCCGCGACCTGCCGGCGTCTCCATGGGGCGCCCGCCTCTGGTTGACGGCTGGCGTCGTCGGGGCGGCGGTCCTGGCCGTCGTGTTCCTGGTGCCGCCGCTCGACGCGCCGCGCACGCTCTCGGCGGCGCAGATTCTGGACCGCTCGCTGCAAACGATGTCGCCGGCGAGCGGGACCGAGCTCCGCGAGTTCGATCTCGACCTGCGGCTGCCGCGGATCGTGGCGAAGCACGCGGGCACCTACCGGATCGAGCAGCTCGTCGATCACGACGCGCCCGGGCGCTACCGCCTCATTCGATATTCGCCGGACGGCACGGTGCTCGACGCGATCAGCGAGGAGCCGGCCGCGGGACGCCGAACCGCGCTCGTGCGCGTCGACGGCCAGACCTTCGTCTTTCGGTTCACGACCGATCCCGGCCACGCGTTGGGCCTGCGCGAGCTCGAACGGACCCACGTCGAAGTGATGATCCGCCTGCTGCAGGCGGCCGCCGGCCAGACGGTCCGCGAAGTCGACACCGGCCGCGGACGGCGCTACGTTGTCGAGCTGCCGCAGGTCGCGGACTCGGGCGCGTCCGGTTTCTGGGAGCTCAGCGGCGCGCGGGTCGTCATCGACGCCACGGACTTTCAACTCCTCGAGCTGACCGCCGCCGGTTCGTACATGAGCGAGCCGTTCTCCGTGTCCTTCCGGCTCCGGCGCCGCAACGTGCGTCCGAGCGCAGAGGTGGCGCCGGATCAGTTTCAGATCCCGATCGATGCCGACGCCATCGTCATCGACGGACCCGGCACCGATGATGTCGGACAGGACGTGCTGGCGAGCGCGCTCCGCGAGCTGGTTCGATCGAAGCGATGACGACATCCGGCTCGGACGCGATTCGCACCGAGGGCCTGACCAAGTACTACGGGCGGGTGGTCGGCCTCGAGCAGCTGACGCTGACGGTGCCTCGTGGCGCGGTCTTCGGCTTCCTCGGCCCGAACGGCGCGGGTAAGACCACGACGATCCGACTGCTGCTCGATCTGCTGCAGCCGTCGGCGGGCGCCGCCTGGATCGGAGGCATCGACTGCCATCGTCGAAGTCTCGAGGCCCGCCGTCTCGTCGGCTATCTACCGGGCGAGCTGCCCATCTATCCCGATCTGACCGGTCACGGGTTCCTTCGCTTTCTGACGGCGGTGGGGCAGCGGCCCGTCTCCGCGTCGCGGCTCGAATGGCTCTTCGGTCGATTCGACATCAGCGAGGCGGATCTGCGGCGCCGCATGCGCGACTACTCGCAGGGAATGAAGCGGAAGCTGGGGATCATTCAGGCAGTCATGACCGACGCTCCTGTGCTCGTGCTCGACGAGCCCACCGCCGGCCTGGACCCGCTCATGATCGAGGCTTTCGCGGAAACGCTCCGAGACGTCGTCAAGCGGTCGGGCGCGACGGTGTTTCTCTCGTCGCACGTCCTCTCCGAGGTAGAGAAAACGTGCGACCTCATCGGACTCGTGCGCCGCGGTCGTCTCGTCGCGCTGCGGGGCGTCGACGAGATCCGCAGCGACATGCCCAAGCGGGTCACCGTCGAGTTCTCGACGCCGGTCAACGGTCACCTCCCGGCGGTCAGCGGTGTCGCGGTCGTGTCGCGCGGGTCGCAGTCCTGCGTGCTCGACGTGCGCGGCCCGCTCGGTCCGCTCCTCGCGGCGATGCGGGACCTTCCGGTGCACGACGTGACAATCGAGCCGTCCAGTCTCGAGCAGTACGTGCTCAAGTTCTACTCGGATGAGGAGGCGCTTTGATATTAACGCTGGCTGCGCTGGTCGGGCGCTCGCTGACCCGTATGCGCGGAGTACTCATAGGTGTCGCCGGACTCCTGTCCGCCTTCCAGGTGGCGCTCGTGCTCCAGGCGGCGTCGTACGACAGTCAGGGGATGTTCGAGACGCTGGGCCGGATGACGCCTGCGTTCATCCAGCGCTGGCTGGGGGACAACATCGCCGCCCTCGCGTCATTTGGAGGCATTGTGGCCTTCGGCTACTTCCACCCGGTCGTCGTGCTGCTCGCGACGATGGTGTCCGCGTTCGTGGCGTCGGACCCCGCCGCCGACGTCGAATCGGGGCACGTCGACCTGTTGCTCTCCCGGCCGGTCGCGCGCCACTGGCTCGTGACCCGCTCCGCGCTGCTGTCCCTCGGCTGTCCGCTGATGCTCGCGGCGATGATGCTGATCTCCACCTGGACTGCCGTCGCTCTGGTCGCGCCGCCCACGGCGCGCGGTCCCTCGCCGGCCACCTTGATCCTGCTCGCCGCGCATCTGGTTGCCGTCGCCTGGTGTTTCGGTGCGCTGTCGCTCGCGCTGGCCGGCGGCGCGCGACGGCGCGCCGCCGCATTCGTCCCGGCGGCGATTGCCGCCGTCGGGCTGTTCTTCGTCAACCTGCTCGCCGCATCCTGGAAGCCCGCCCGCGTCGTCGACCTGCTCTCGCCGTTTCACTACTATCCGGGGACCGAGATCGTGGCCGGGCTGTCGAGTCCGGCGCGGGATCTGTTTTTCCTCGGCTCGACCGCCGCGCTCCTCATCGGGCTGTCGTACTGGCGCTTCCGCACGCGAGATCTCTGATCGTGCCTGTCCTGCTGATCGCCGTGGCCTCTGTCGGCACCATTCTCGCCCGCGTCTTGCACCGCCGCGCGTGGGGTGACGGTGGCTGGGCGGCACGGGCGCACCTTGCGATCGCGTGGTCGCTCATTGTCCTCGGGGTCGTCCACATCGCCGCGACGTGGATCTTTTTTCCGCGTGTCTCCGGGACCGCGCTGTGGTTCGCGAGCGGCGGCATCGCGATGTCGCTGGGCGGCGTGCTGAACGTGCTTCAACGTCTGTACGTCGCCCAGGCGCCCGGCGTGTGGCCTGCGTGCGTGGCCGGGAATCTGGCGATGACGACGCTCGCCGGGACGTTCGTCGCGCTCGCCGGCGCGCGCGTCGTACGAGAGCCGCAGTTTCTGCTGCTGCTCGGCCTCCTGCTTGCGACGACGGCGTTGTCGATCCGCGGGAACGCCGGGAACAGCGGCATCCGGGACGCGTGACGTCACCATCCGCGGCCGGTCCGTGATAGAAACCGGGGTATCCATGGCGCCCCGGAAACCGCATCAGCCCGCGGCCTTGCCCTTCGATCCGCCGATCGAGCCCATGCTGGCCAAGCTCGTAGGCGCCCTTCCAACTGACGGGGAGTACCTGTACGAGCCCAAGTGGGATGGCTTCCGCGCGATCGTCTTTCGCAGCGAGTCGGACGTGTTCATTCAGAGCCGGGATCTGCGGCCGCTCGATCGCTATTTCCCCGAAGTGCACGAGGCGCTGCTGTCGAGGCTACCGGCCGGCTCCGTGGTGGACGGCGAGATCGTCATCGCGACGCCGCGCGGGCTCGACTTCGACGCGCTCCAGCTCCGGCTGCATCCCGCGGCCTCGCGCGTCGCGAAGCTGGCGAAGGAGACGCCGGCCGAGTTCGTCGCGTTCGACCTGCTGGCGGTCGACGGCCGCGATGTGCGCGGGGCGCCGCAGCGCGAGCGGCGCGTGCTGCTCGAACGGGCGCTCGCGGATGCCGGGCGGCCCGTCCACCTGACCCCCATGACGCGCGATCCGGTCGTCGCGGCGGAGTGGCTCGCGCGGTTCGAAGGCGCCGGCCTCGACGGCGTGATCGCGAAACCGGAAGAGGGAACCTACGAGCCGGGCAAGCGCGCCATGATCAAGGTGAAGCACTCGCGCACCGCCGACTGCGTCGTCGCCGGTTTCCGGTGGCACAAGGCGGGCAAGGACGAGCGCGTGGGCTCGCTCCTGCTCGGGCTGTACGACGACAAGGGACAGCTCCACCACGTCGGCGTGACATCGTCGTTCACGCTCGCGCGGCGCGCGGAGCTGGTGTCGGAGCTTGCGCCGTTGCGCAAGAATGCGCTCGACGGCCATCCCTGGCGGGAATGGGCCGCCTTCGCGGTTCCCGCGTCGGCGGGCCAGGGCCTGGCCGACGGCAACATGACGCGGATGCCCGGCGGGCAGAGTCGCTGGAGCGCCGGTAAAGATCTGTCGTGGGAACCGCTCCGCGTCGAGCGGGTCTGCGAGGTCAAGTACGACCACATGCAGGGATCGCGGTTCCGACACGCCGCGGTCTTCCAGCGGTGGCGGCCGGACAAACCGCCCTCGGACTGCCGCTACGATCAGCTCGAGGTTACGACCCCTTACGAGCTCGCGAAGGTTTTCGGCGAGATTCGCGGGCGCTGATCCACGCGCTCCAATCGTCGGGCGCATCATCCGGGTCGAGCGGCTCCTGCGCGGGCCGCAGCGCCGCCGGTACGTGCTGCAGATTCACCCGGATCCGGGTCCATGTGTGAAACCTGCCGCGCATGGCATCGACCAGCACGTCGGCTGGAGCGAGGTGCGCGGCGGCTTCCGGGTGGCGCCCCTTCCAACGCTCCAGACCGGCGAGCGCGTCCGCCTTTTTCTGCGCCCGCCCGATCTCGATGAGCGGATGCTTCGAGGCGCGCCGTCCTCCCTCACCCTTGGCGGCGCGTGACGGCTGGACCCGCGGCGGTTCCCCTGGTTGCTTCTTGTATTGTGGCGGCCAGGGCGCGTCTCCAAGACCGTCGCGCTCGTCGCGCGCCGAGAGTTCCAGAAGGGCGGCGAGCGAACAGGAACGCTCATCGATGGCCGCATGGCGATCGCCGACCTCCGCGAAGCGCGAGGGCATCGTCGCCAGCGTGAAGTCGCGAGGATCGCAGACGTCCACCTCGTCCCAGGTCAGCGGCGCCGACACGCGCGCGTCCGGCGTAGGCCGTACGGAGTAGGCGCCCGCCACCGTGCGGTCCTTCGCATTCTGGTTGTAGTCGAGAAACACGCCCTGCCGCTCTTCCTTCCACCACTTGCTGGTTGCCAGACCCGGTGCGCGCCGTTCGACCTCGCGCGCCAGCGCGAGCGCGGCCCGGCGCACTTCGGTGAACGACCACCGTCGCTCTATGCGGACGTAGACGTGCATGCCTCGCGACCCGGACGTCTTGGGCCAGCCGATCAGCTTGAAGTCATCCAGGGTCGCGCGGACGATGCGGGCGACGTCGCGGACCTGGGGCCACGCGATCCCGGGCACGGGATCCAGATCCACGCGGAGCTCGTCCGGATGATCGAGATCTTCCGCGCGCACCGGATGTGGGTGCAGCTCGAGACAGGCGAGGTTGGCCATCCAGGCGAGCGCGGCGGCGTCGCGCGGCACCACTTCTTCCGCGGTCCGGCCGGACGGAAAGCTCAGCGCGACGACTTCGACCCACTGGGGCCGTGACCCCGGCGCGCGCTTCTGATAGAAGAACTCGCCCTCGATGCCGTTGGGATAGCGCACGAGGACGTTGGGCCGGCCGCCCGCCGCCCGCAACGCTCCGTCCGAGACAGCGAGGTAGTAGCGCGCCAGGTCCAGCTTCGTGTGGCCCGCCTGCGGGAACAGCACCTTGCGCGGATTCGAGATCGACACCTCGCGGCCGGCGACCACGAGGAGCTCCCGTTCGGTGCTGCCCGCCATCGAGGGTCAGCTTAGATCGGTGAGCCGCAGATCGTGCGACCGGGCCTCCGGGGCGGAGAAATTGAGGAGCCGGCGTCCTTCAGCGGTCAGCGCGACCCGGTCATGCTTTCGCAGTCGGACGAAGTGATCGACGCGGAGCGTCGCCTTGTCGCCGTCCCGCTCGATCTTCCACCGGCCGCCGAGGAAGCCGTCTATGAGGATTGTCCCGACGAACAGGCCGTCGGCCGGAAAGAACCATTTGCCTCCGCCTTCGGGAATGACGCGCGAGCGGTCGGCGTGGCCCAGGAGCACATTGTCGTAGTACGGCAGAAAGCGCAGCGGAGCGGGCGAGTCGCGGTCAGGCCGTGGCGCGTCGGGGAGATCGAACAGCTCATCACCATCGGCGGTTCGAAACGTCCGGAGCCGCCGCCGCAGCCGATCGACGACGTCGCGCAGTCCCGCGAGGCCCGACCAGGATCGGATGTCCGCGACCGTGGCGGGACCGAACGCCCCGAGGTAGCGAAGGACCAACCTATCCAGAGAGCCGGTGTCCTTCAGCGGGCGGCCGAGCCACGCTTCAGCCGTGGCCCAGGTCACCTGCGCGCTCGATCCCCACACGCCCCGCGGCGGGAGCTGCACGATCGGCAACAGATACTGGACGGCGTAGCCGAGCGCCTGCGCGTCACGGTCGGGCCAGCGCTTCCGCAGCAGCCTGACGATCTCCGCGGTGTTTCGCGGCTGTTTCTCGAGCAGCCTCCGGCCGGCGGCCGCGATCGTGGCCGGCTTGATCCCGACAAGGCGCCGACCGAAGTTCCCGTTCAGGCCGCGGGTCAGGACCGGCTGGAGCAGCGGCCGCAGGGCGAGGTAGTCGCGGGCGGTGCTCAAGTGGAGCGTCCCGCGCATCAACGCGGCGCGCACCGCGCGTCGCTCCGTGATCATCCGTGACAGCGTCGCCGGGTCGAAGCCGTCCAGGCGCGTCCATAGGCCGATGTAGGGCGAATTCGGAACCTGCGCCTGCATCCCGACGAGGTGTTCGATCGTCTCCGCGGCCGGGCGTTTCGAGCGTGTGAGCAGGAACTGCCGCGCCAGGAGCGCACGGTTCAGCGCTCGGAGGTCGAGCCGATCGCTCATCGGCGGCGCGTCAGGCGCCAGAACTGCGTCTCGTTGAGCAGCGTAATCCGATGTCCCTTCTCGCGCAGCCGCTTGATCTCCATGAGCTTCAGCCCCGAATCCCGGCCCGCGGCCTGCAGCGGGTTGGGCCGGCCGCGCACGACGACCGTCGTTCGCGACGAGGCTCCGCTGTGGACGATCGCCCCTGCCCGCTTCGCCGCGCGGACCGCTTCGGCGCGTGGTCTGCTCAGGATTCCGGTGAAAGCGAGATGGACGCCTTTGAGCGAGCGGAGCACGCCGGCCTTGAGCGGCACCGGCGGCGTTCTGAGCGCCTCGATCATCTCGTCGGCGCTCTCGTATCGCTTCCGCCGTTCTCCGATGCAGCGGTAGACGATCTCCTTCAGGTGATCGCTGCACTGGAAACGGCGCACCTCGGGAGGGTGAATCCTGGCCCGTGCATCGCCCTTCACCAGCATTCCCAGCAGCTGGCCCACCTGATACACGTCGTCTCTCGCCTGCCACTTGGGTACCGCACGCGCCAGAATGTCGCTCGGCGCGGTCAACGCGTTCATCGTTCGGGCCGGGATCCCTCGGCGATCGCTCTGCTGCCGGACGATCCCGAAATCTCCCAGCTTCAGCCGACGGCCGTCGCAGACGAAGACGTTCAAGGGCGTGAGGTCACGATGGAGCGTCTGACCCCGGTGCAGCTTTCCAAGCACTTCGAGGATCCCCGCGATCTCGCGGCGGGCGGCCGCTTCGGACCACGCCCTGCCGTCGCGGCGGAGGAACGAGCTGAGATCGCCGTGGCGCGCGTACTCGAGCGTGAGGTAGTAGAGCACCTGTCCGCTGGGCCGCATCAGCGGAAACATGTCGTAGACATTGATGGCGCGCGGGTGTCCCTCCAGCAGTTGCCCGAAGTACGCCTCGCGCAGCCAGCCGTCGATGCTGGCGCTGACCTTGATGCAGACCGTCTCCGGAACCGACGCGGAGCGCCCGCGCCGCGTCGCGAGATAGACCTGTCCGAACCCGCCTTCGCCGAGCAGCCGCTCGATCCGGTACGTGAGCCCGGTCTCGGGACTGACGACGACCTGCGACGGCAGCAGAAAGTTCCCCGGCCGTTCCTGCGGGATGTGGATCGATCGCGTGAGGCGCGTCGTCGCCGAGGCGGCGCCCTTCGCCACCTGAGCGCGATCCGGGTGTCGCATACGTCCCACGCGTCAGCGCGTCGCCTTCTGCAGTACCTGGAGCAACTCGACGGGCAGCGGAAAGACGATCGTCGAATTCTGCTCCGCGGCGATCTCGTTCAACGTCTGGAGGTAGCGGAGCGTCATAGCCCCGTCCTGCGTGCCGAGGACCGCCGCGGCCTGCGAGAGTTTTTCGGAAGCGATCAATTCACCTTCGGCGTGGATGATCTTCGCGCGTTTCTCGCGCTCAGCTTCGGCCTGCCGCGCCATCGCGCGACGCATGTTCTCGGGCAGGTCGACGTGTTTCACTTCGACAGCCGACACCTTGATGCCCCAGGGATCCGTCTGGTTGTCGAGAATCTGCTGGAGCTCCTGGTTCAGCCGATCGCGCGAGGCCAACAGGTCGTCGAGCTCGGCCTGCCCCAGCACGCTTCTGAGTGTCGTTTGTGCGAGCTGCGACGTCGCGTAATTGTAATCCTCGACCTCGACGACGGCGCGCCGCGGATCGATCACGCGGTAGTACACCACCGCGTTCACCTTCACCGAGACGTTGTCGCGCGTAATGATGTCCTGCGGCGGCACATCGTGAACGACGGTGCGGAGGCTGATTCTCACGATCGCGTCGATGGGCCGGAACACAAAGATGAGCCCGGGGCCTTTCGGCTCTGGGAGCAGTTTGCCCAGCCGGAAGATGACGCCGCGCTCGTACTCCTTGAGGATGTAGATCGAGCTGATCAGATACACGACCACGATGGTGGCGACGATCAACACGGGTGACACAATCATGGCGTTCCTCACTTGGAGGCCGGCGGGTCGGAGGGTTCGACCAGCACCGTCAATCCATCGACGGCGGTGACGCGGACGCCGCGGCCCGCGGCCAGCGGCACCGCGGACGTCGCGCGCCAGATCTCTCCGTGCACGCGGACCTGACCCGGCCGCCCGGCATCGACGACCGTCAACGTGCTGCCGCGTTCGCCGACCAGACCTTCCACGCCGGTCACCGGCTTGCTCCGCTGCGCCACGAGCGCGAGACGGCCGAGGAACAAGACGATCGCCGCGAGAGCAAGGACGGTGGGGACGATCACCCCGTACCCGACGCGTACGCCGGGAACCTCCGTCGTGATCATCACCGATCCGACGAGCAGGCTGATCGTCCCGCCGACGCCGAGTGCGCCGAAGCTCGGCACTTTCAGTTCGAGGACGAGCAGCGACAGCCCGAAGACGATCAGGAGCAGCCCGATCGTGTTGACAGGCAATACCTGGAAGGCAAAGAACGCGAGCAGCAGGCAGAGCCCTCCTGCGACTCCCGGCACGATCGCCCCGGGATGCCACATTTCTACGGTCAATCCGAGCATCCCGAGCGTGAGGAGCAGAAATGCAATCTGCGGGTGCGCGATGGCGCTGAGGAACCGCTGCCGCCGGGTCATCTCCACGCGCTCGGCGACGATGCCCGCGGTGTGGAGCGTCATCGTGCGGCCGTCGAACCGCTTGATCGTCCGGCCATCGAGCTGCCGCAGCAGGTCGTCCACACTGGCGGCGGTGAACTCGACAAGCGGCGGTGAGGCGGCCCGCGCCTCACGATCCGTGAACGCGCGGCTGTCGGTAACCGCCTCCGCCGCAAGCGCGGCGTTCCGCCCCCGGGCATCCGCGAGCGTGCGCGCATAGGCGGCGACATCGGACGCTATCTTCTTGGCCATGGTTTCCGTGATCGGCGACGACTCGCCGCCGGCGGACACCGGGTGCGCGGCGCCGATGTGAGTCCCCGGGGCCATTGCCGCGACGTCGGCCGCGAGCGCGATGATGAAGCCGGCCGACGCCGCGCGCGCGCCGGATGGCCCGACCCAGACCGCCACGGGCGTTCTCGCCGCGATCATCCGCGACACAATCGTCCGCGTCGACTCGAGAAGCCCTCCGGGAGTTCGAAGCACGAGCACCACGACGGTCGCCCCGCTGGAATCGGCGCGCGTGATCGCTTCCTCTACGAACTCGGCGGCAATCGGATGGATGATGCCGTCGTACTCGGCGACGACCGCGCGGGGCGATACATCCGCGGTCGTGCCAGTCGTGCCAACGACACGCGGCTCCGAGCCCCCGAGTAAGGAGGCTGTCAGGAGCGCCGCCCCCGCCGTTATCCGGCCCACGGTCGCATTCTACGCCGCCTACGTCCTGCCTTCGTCGGCGGAAGGGCCGTAGATCGCCGGGACCGGCGCGCCGTTGAGCCGGAGATAGACGGTCAGCTGCCCGCGATGGTGCCACAGGTGGTTGAGCACGCCGTCGCGGAGCATGACGTGGCGCGGCTGCTCTTGCACGACGCGCCCGCCGGCAAGCAACTTCCACGGTTTCATCAGATGTTCGTCGGTCGTCTTCGCGAGCGCCTCGCGCGCCTTTGCGACATGACCGTCGTGTATCTCCACCAACTCCCGGCTCGTGCCCGGCTGGGGCGGTCTGGTGAATTTCCCGCCCGGTGCGATGTCCAGCTCGTCCTGCGTGATGGTCATGGTGACCCAGGACGGCATGGTGGCCACGAGGAATGCCAGGTATCCCATCGGCATCGACTTCTCGTGGGGTTTCCACTCGGTCCAGCCGGCGTGTCCGTCAGGCAGGCGTTCGAGCGCCCGTCGTGTTGCGGCCGCTTCCCGTTCCAACTCTGCCAGAAACAACTCGGTCATTTTCATCGCGCCCCTCTCCTTTCATCTCTTTCCCCGTAGTGTCCGGCTTTAGCCGGACCAGGCACTGGACCACCTTAAACGTCGATATATGTCATCCAGTGTCATAATTCCCCGCGATGAGATGAGATGAGAGCCGACCGCCTCCTTTCGGCCCTTCTTCTGCTCCAGGCACACGGCCGCCTGACTGGACGCGAGCTCGCCCGGCGGCTCGAGGTGTCGGGACGGACCGTGCACCGGGACATGGAAGCGCTGAGCGCGGCCGGGCGTCCCGGTCTTCGCCCTCCGCGGAACGCGCGGCGGCTGGCAGCTCGATCAAGATTGGCGCACTCAGGTGCCGGGCCTCGACGAGGCGGAGCTCCGGGCTCTTCTGATGTCGCAGCCGCGCATGACGGGGGACACGCGGCTCGCCGGCGCGGCCGAGCGCGCGATCGGGAAGCTCGTTGCGTCGCTGCCCGTGACCCTCCGCCAGCAGGTGGCCTCGATTCGACAGCGGCTCTATGTGGACACGACAGGCTGGCGCGGCGCATCAGAGAATCTCGTCATGCTGCCGATCGTCCAGGAGGCGGTCTCGCACGACCGCAAGCTGAAGATCCAGTACCAGCGGCCCGGAAGCGAATCGGTCGAGCGCGTCGTCGATCCGCTCGGCCTCGTCGCCAA
The DNA here is from genome assembly GCA_963847125.1 of uncultured Acidobacteriota bacterium. Classification (GTDB taxonomy): domain Bacteria; phylum Acidobacteriota; class Vicinamibacteria; order Vicinamibacterales; family 2-12-FULL-66-21; genus DATAEE01. The sequence continues at coordinate 1,393,688 of CAWJYM010000009.1, read as the reverse complement.
GGGCAGCACCTGGTATCTCGTCTCGCGAACGGCCGAGGGCTATCGCACCTATCGTGTGTCGCGCATCGTGCAGGCGACGCTACTCGACGAGCGCAGCGAGCGGCCGCCGGATTTCGACCTCGCCGCGTACTGGAAGTCCTCTTCGGAGCGGTTCAGCGAGGCGCTTCCCGCGATACGACGCGCTCGTGCGCGCCGAGCCGCGGACGGCGGGCTGGGTACGGATGTCCAGGCCGCCATGGTCCGTCCGGATCGACGATGCCTGCCCGCCGGATGTGGAGGGCTGGGTCACGCTGCGGCTCCGGTTCGATTCCGAAGAGGAGGCGTGCAGCGTCGTCCTCGGGCTCGGTCCGCGTGTGGACGTGATCGAGCCGGTAGGCCTGCGCGATCGAATTGTGGCGGAAGCGGCCTCCGTCGTCGCGCGAGCCCGGGCGAAGTAGGCCTCACTGCCGGGTGATTTCCACGAAGCAGATCTTGTTGTTGCTCGCACCCGATCCGCTCCGAACCGTGAGGCGCCCGTCGCTGACCGTCACCGTCGATGTGCCTTCGATCCAGCGGGTCGAGGTCGTCGGTGTGCCGTTGACGGTCAGCACGCCCTCGACGGTCGTCCTGAACACGCCGTCGAAGAAGCCGGCGTCTCCGGACACCACGCGAACGACGTACGTCCCGCTGGCGACCGCGATTTCCCAGACGGCATCCGGATTTGCGGGCTTCTGCAGATGGGTCAGCGTGTCGTACCGCTGATCGGGCGAGTTCGCGGCGTTCCGGTCGCGCGTCTGCGCCGTGTTGTCCGCGTTCCAGCCGTAACTCTGCCCGTTGCCGCGATTGGCGAACACAAGGCCCGTGTCGGGTAGATAGCCCGCCGGCACTGGCGCTCCCGACGGCTGGAAGTTGACCCGGGTGACGCTGGCGGGAGCTTGCGAGGTACAGCCGCGTGCTCGGGATCACCGCCTTGGGCGTCGAGGCGCTGCTCCACAACAGCCTCGCCACGGCCGCCCCGCCGTTCTCGTAGAACTCCATCCGGATGTCGTACCGCTGGCCGGCCGTCAGCGAAATCGTGCCGCTGTTCTCGGTCGTCGAGTGATCCGTCCAGTTGTTGACCAGCGGCTGACCATTCACCCACAGCCGCACACCATCATCGCTCTGCGTGTAGAAGGTGTAGGTCTGCGTGAACTGCGCCTCGACCTGACCGGTCCAGCGCACGCTGAACGTGTCCGCCGCAATGCCGGCCACCGGCGCGCCGGAGCCCCAGTTGAAGTCGACCGTTGGATCGACGCGCGCGACCGTCGTGCCGGTGAAGTCGATGTTGTTGTAGTACGTGGCCGACAGACCCGTGCCGGTCCCGCCGGCGGCTACTCGATAGGTCGCGGTGTAGGTGGTGTTCGCCGTCGGCGTGGAGATGTTGTGCACCCTGGCGCCGCCGTCAGACCAGGAGACGAACTCATAGGTCGTACCGCCGGACGCCTGCGTCGCGGGTGCTTCGAGCGTTCGAACGATGCCGACGACGCCTGTGAACGAAACCGGCGACGCGGTCGGCTGGCCGTCGAGCAGCAACTGCAGCGCCGGTGGACTCGTGGCGAGCGTCACTTGAACCGTGCGCGGACGGACGTCCCGGAACGACATGTGGGTCAGGCCGCCGGAATCGCGAACCGTCAGATGGATCCTGTACCAGACATTCGACTCGGTATGCCCCGTCGTCGGAATCGTGAACGATCCACTGCTGGCGCCGGTTGTTGGCGCGATGAACGGGTGGATATGCGTGTCGTGATGGAAGTCCACCTGCCAGGTGAACGCGCTCGCCGGCAGCGTGCCTTGCTCCGGATCCGTCGCCGTTCCGGAATAGTTGATGACGTTCCCCCCGCTGTACAACGTGCCGGCCGCCGGCTGCGAGATCGTCCCGGTCGGCGGTTGGTTTGCGCTGACCGTCAGCACGGCGGTGTTGCTGGTGACGCTCCCGAAGTCGTTGCTGACGATGACACGGAACCTGGCCCCGTTGTCCGCGGTGGACACCGAGGCGATCGTGTGGTTCTGTGTCGTCGCGCCGGCGATGTTGACCTCGTTCCGCTGCCACTGGTAGCGCAGGGGAGGTTGACCCGACGCCGTGACACTGAAGGTGACCGAGGCGCCGGGCGCGACGGTTCGGCTCGTCGGATGCGACGAAATGCTCGGCGACGCGCCGAACTGAACGCGAACGACGGTGCCGGTCGCGGACCCCGTTCCCCGCGCGAGATAGTACAGGCTCCCGTCATCAGAGACTTTCAGGTCGACGGGAAAGGCAATCCCCTCGGCGAACAGGGTGACGGTGTCGGTCGTCAGATCGAGCCTGCGAATCCAACCACCGCAATAGTCCGCGAAGAAGTAGTCGCCGAAGTACTGCGAGGGAAACGGCGCCGTCCGGTGATAGAACGCTCCGCCGGTGATGGCGCACGAGCCGGCCGGGTTCGAATGAGAGTAGGCGTATCTCGGCGCGTCGATCCCGGCCTGGGTCGTCGGTCCCTCTGTCTGCGGCCATCCGTAGTTCGCACCTTTGCGGTCTTGGTTGATCTCCTCCCACGTGTTCTGGCCGACGTCGTTGATGAACATCTCGGGGCCGACCGGGTTGAACGCGAAGGTGAACGGATTGCGGAGGCCCAGCGCCCAGATCGCGCGGTTGTCGCCGGTCGTCTGCGTGAAGAACGGGTTGTCGGCCGGGATCGAGCCGTCCTTGTTGATCCTGAGCATCTTTCCGAGCAGGTTGTTGAGCGTCTGCGCGTTCGAGCCGTTCGCGTTCTCGCCGACCGCGGCGTACAGCTTTCCGTCAAGGGGTCCGAATGCCAGCGCGCCGCCGTTGTGATTGGTCGCGCTGCTTAAATTGTTGAGGTTGAGGAGCACGACCTCGGATCCCGGCACGGCGACGTCGCCGTTGGCGGTGAAGCGGCTGATGCGGTTGTGAATCGGATTCGAGGCCGTCGTGTAGTACACGTAAACGAACTGGTTGCTGATGAAGTCGGGATCGAACGCGACGCCGAGCAGGCCCCGCTCACCGCTCGAATTGACAGACAGTGTAAGAAAGGGCGCAGACAGCAACGCACCGTTCTTGATGACGCGCAATGCGCCGGTCTGCTCGCAGACGAACAGACGGCCATCGGGAGCGAACTGCATCGCGGTCGGACTGCGCAGCCCGCTGGCGACGAGGGTCTCGGTGAAGCCGGAGGGCACCGTTGCGGCGCGGATTGTAGGGGCGAGAAGCGCGAAACTTGCCAGACCGAACGCGAGCCAGGGGATTCTGCGGAACAGCGGATGAGTTCGCATCGCCTGCCCTCCAATGGATCGGAAGCGCGACCGGTCCGAGCGTCAGAGAGCGGACGGGACGACCGCGGCCGCGTGCGTGCAAGAATCGCGCTGCGGGCTAACGGATGAGGTGTGCGGCGACTGAGGCGGGTTCGGGGCGGAGCCCCGACCAATCAGGACGCTTCGGCGGCGCGTTGCGGTCCGCGCGCGCGGCCGACGACGACGGCGAGATCCTTCGCGAAAGGCGTCGATTGTTTCTCGAGGCTGGCGCCGATCTGTTCGTCGAGCACGGCGGCGCCGAGGCCGCCCGCGAGCGTCACACGCTCGGAGAAGAGCTGCCGCGCCCAGTCGATCGTGCCCTTCAACCGACGGCGCACTTCGTCGGCGTTCTTTCCAGCTGCGGCGTCGACCGAATGCATCTGCGCCGCTTCCTGGAGAAGCTGGGTCGCGTACTCGCGAAGATCGGCGAGCGTTTTCAGTTCGTGCGTGAGCCGCAGCAGCAGGACGCCGGTCTGGGCGAGCATGACCCTGGCGAACCCGACGCGCGAGTCCGATCCCCCCGCCGCCTGGGACGCCGCCTTCTGTCCTGAGTCGTCCGCGTAGACGACGGCAATCGTCTGCCCGTGGAACACGATCGGCAGCGAGACGGCGGCCGACGGCGTTCCGCCGAGCGGCGTGCCGGCCTCGATCTGTTGCTTTCCGGCGACGCTTTCGACGGCGCCGGAGCTCACGACCCGCGTGATCATCGAGTCCATCGAGAGCGGGATGATGAGCTTCGTGACATCCTTCGTCTGGTCGAACCCGACCTGATGCTCTCCCTCGAGGCGGTTCCCCTTCAGCCGGAACACGGCGACGCGTGAGAACTGCGTGGCCAACTGCTTTGCCAGCGCGCCGAGCAGCGCGGCGACGGTCGTGGCGGCGCCGAGCTCCTCGGCGCCCCGCAGACAGGCGTCGAACACCGCGCGCGCGCGCTCCGCTTCCTGTCCGAGCGTCGCGATCTCGGCCTGGCGTCCCGCCGACTCCTGCTGGTGACTCGCCGCCTGCGATCGAAGCGCGGCTTCCGCCTGGGTGGCCTCTTTCAGCCTGGCCTCGAGCTGCCGGATCTGCTCCACATGCTGCGACTCGGAGCGCTCGAGCGTCTGACTCCGCGCCTGGCTCGACTTCAGCTGCGCCGCGAGGCCTTCGCGCTGTTCCTGCGCGGTGCCGAGCTCTCCCTGGGCAGCGCTCAAGCTGGTGAGGAGCCGGCCTCTCTCGCCCGCGCTCGCTTCGAGCTGCGCGCCGAGCCGCCCGACGTCCGCCTGCGCCGCCTCCAGCTTCTCGCGCACCTCCTGAAGTTCTCGATCCGCGGCCTCCCTCGCCTCGCCCATTTCGGTCAGCTGCTCGGTCAGCTCGCTGACCTCGCGCTCTGCCGCCGCCTGTGCCTTGGCAAGCTGCGCGGTGCTTTCCTTGATTTCGCGCTCGGCGGAGGCCTTGACCGCGGCCATCTGTTCAGCGGTCTCTTTCAGCTCCCGATCCGCGGCCTCCCTGGCCTCGCCCATTTCGGTCAGCTGCTCGGTCAGCTCGCTGACCTCGCGTTCTGCCGCCGCCTGTGCCTTGGCAAGCTGCGCGGTGCTTTCCTGGATTTCGCGCTCGGAGGCCGCCTTGACCGCGGCCAGCTGCTCGGCGGTCTCTTTCAGCTCGCGTTCGGCGGCCGTCCGTGCCTTGACATGCTGCGCGGTGGCTTCCTTGATTTCGCGCTCGGCGGCGGCCTTGACCGCGGCCAGCTGCTCGGCGGTCTCTTTCAGCTCGTGTTCGGCGGCCGCCCGTGCCTTGACATGCTGCGCGGTGGCTTCCTTGATTTCGCGTTCGGCGGCGGCCTTGGCCGCCGCGATCTGCGCGGCCGCCTCCTTGGCCTTCGCGTTCGCGGCGTCGAGTCCCTGCTGGAGGACGGCCAGATCGCTCCTGAGCGAAAACGCGGTCGCCGTCTCGTCGATGAGCTGATTGCTGAGCGCCGCGGTTTCGGCGTTGGCGGCGTCGAGCAGTTCCTCCGTCTTCTGGCGTTCCGCGTCCACTTCGGCGTGCGCTTCGCGCGCCGCGCCGAGGTCGCGCTCGGCCGCCACGGCACGATCCCGCTCCTGGCGCAGCTTCGCGCTCAGGTCGTCCGCCTTGTCCTGGAGCTGCGTCAGAGCGTTCGCGAGCTTCTCGCGCTCGGCGCGCTCGGTGGCCAGCTCGCCCCGGACCGACTCGAGGGCGGCCTTCGATTCTTCCCGGACGTGCTTGATTGCCGCGCCGGCGGCGTTGACGATGCGACCGACGAACTCGCGAATATCCTTGTCGACCTTGGGGGACTCTTCGAGCGCCTGCTCGGCGGCGGCGAGCGCGTCCCGCACCGTTCGAAGCTGTTGAAGGGATTCTTCCGACCGCCGGCCCAGTAGCCGCGAAATGAGCGCCGAGGTCTCAGCTGCCGCGAAATCCCGAAATTCCATGAGAGGAAGTGTGAGGAAGAAGGACGTTGCCGAGCAAATCCGGGACCGGGGCCATGTCCCGGAAATCACCACATACATTGAAGATATGGCCCGAAAGGCGTAACAGTTCGGTACGGTGCGTACGTTTTCTGTAAGTGGTAAAGTCCGCCAACGTGAAACCTCCTCAATCGCCCAGACTCCGGTGGCTGTTGCTGGCGGCGCTCCTCGCGGCCGATTCGACGCCGATCGCCCAGCCCGGCACGCCCCGCGGCGAACATCCCCGCCCCGACTTCACGCGCGCAGACTGGCGCACGCTCAACGGCAGCTGGGAGTTCGAGTTCGATGACGCCGACCGCGGGCTGGCGGAACGCTGGTTCCGGCGCGATCGCGCCTTTGCGAAACGGATCGTGGTCCCTTATGCGTTCCAGACCCGCCTGAGCGGGATTGGCGATCCCACCTTCCACGACATCGTCTGGTACCGCCGGACGTTCGAGGTCCCCGCGGCCTGGCAGGGCAGGCGAGTGCTGCTGAACTTCGGCGCCGTCGATTACGCGGCAACGGTGTGGGTGAACGGCGAGCAGGCGGCGACGCATCGTGGAGGGCACACGCCGTTTGGCGCAGACATCACGGACTGGTTGAAGCCCTCGGACAACGTCGTCACCGTCCGCGTCGAGGATCCGTCCACGGACCGCACGATTCCGCGCGGCAAGCAGTACTGGAAGGAAACCTCAGAGTCGATCTTCTATACGCGGACCACCGGCATCTGGCAGCCGGTCTGGATCGAAGCGGTGCAGCCGACCCGCATCACGGCGCTCCGCATGACGCCGGACGTCGATCGCGCGCAGGTGCTCGTGCAGGCTGCCACCGCAACGGCCGCCGCCGACCAGCGGCTGCGCGTCTCGCTCACGTTGCGAGGCGAGCCGGTCGCGCAGTCGGAGAGCGCGTGCGGGGCGCGCGGATGCGCGACCGTGCTGTCGCTGGAGCGGCAGGAGCTCTGGAGCCCCGAGCGTCCAACGTTGTACGACGCCACCATCGAGCTCTTGACCGGATCCCAGGTCCGCGACGCCGTGAGCTCCTATGTCGGGCTCCGGAAGGTCGGCGTCCATGACGGCCGCGTCTATCTGAACAACGCGCCGTACTATCTTCGGCTCGTGCTGGATCAGGGCTATTGGCCCGAGAGCCTGCTCACGCCGCCGACCGACGAAGCCATCCAGTACGACATCAAGATGACGAAGGCGATGGGCTTCAACGGCGCCCGCAAGCACCAGAAGGTGGAGGATCCGAGGTGGCTGTACTGGGCCGACCGGATGGGCCTCCTCGTCTGGGGGGAAATGGCAAACGCCTATTTCTATTCGCCGGAGTACGTCTCGCGTTTCGTGGGCGAGTGGCAGGAGGCGGTGGCGCGCGACTACAACCATCCCAGCATCGTGGCCTGGGTGCCCATCAACGAGAGCTGGGGCGTGCCGGATGTCCTGACCGACGCCACGCAGCAGGAGCACGTCAAGAGCCTGTACCGCCTGACGCGCTCGCTCGACGCGACGCGGCTCGTGGTCGACAACGACGGGTGGGAGCACACCGACGCGACCGACTTGATGACGATCCACGACTACGCCCGAACCGGTCAAGAGCTCGCCGCCAAGTACGAGCACCTCACGCGCGAGCCGGCCAGGATCCCGCGGAACGGCAGGGAAGCGCTGGCGTACGGCTACAAGTACAACGGCACGCCCTTCCTGCTCACCGAGTTCGGCGGCATCGCCTTCCGAATGGGCGCGCCGCAGGCCAAGAACGAATGGGGCTACTCCGGCATCGAGCCGACGCAGCAGGCGTTTCTCGATCGGCTGGCGGGCCTGGTCAAAGCGATCCGCGACAACCGCGCGTGGGCCGGCTACTGCTACACCCAGCTCACGGACGTCGAGCAGGAGATCAATGGCGTGATGACCTACGACCGCAAGCCGAAGGCGGATCCGGAGGTCCTTCGGAAGATTTTCGTCCAGTAGCCCGCCTTCGCGCGAAGCGCGAAGGCGAGTGGCTCACCCGGAGACACCGCTGGCTCAGTTCGGGACAACCGCTCCTAACCAGGCGTCACCGCTGCACTTCGCGGCCTCGCGGGCCCGATCGCTGTCTCGCGGCGGGGCAGGAGCGTTTCCCGTAAGTGGTTGTTTAGGCCTGAAAAGCCTCGGCGCGGTTGGCGAACCTCTTGCTCTGCAGCCGAGCGATGCCGCTCGATCAGCTGGTGCAGCGCGTTCGCCGCGAGTACGAGGAGCTTCCCGGCCTGCGCCTGACTCGGTGGCAGGCGCAGCGCTTGTGGCATCTCGATCCGAACGAGTGCGAGGTCGTCCTGACGTCGCTCGTTCGATCGACCTTCCTGATGGAAGAGCGCGACGGCACGTTCCTGCGTCGCGCCCGGTCCGAGTCGACGGCGTCGGTCCTCTAGGCCCTTACTGCTGGACGATCCTCACATCGTCTATGGCTGCCTCGACGAGGCTCGCGCCGGGTGCGTCAGCCGCTTCGACGAGTATCCGAATTGTCTGACCCGCGAAGGCGCTCAGGTTGACGATGGCCGTAGCCCACACGCCGTCGTCATCCGCAGGATCGCCGCGCTCCTCGAAAACCGTCGTCGTCGTGTCGCCGACGATCGTCACTCGCAGGTAATCGGCGCTCGACGCGTTCGATCCGTGCGCCAGGTAATAGCTGAAACTCAGCGTCAGAGTCCCGGTCGACGGCAAGACGACGGCCGGGGATTCGATCGACGTCGTGCCGCCATCGAGGTCGTGCACGCCGGCCGAGGAACCGGCCAGCCGACCGGTCGCGAGATCGTTGAGGCCGCTGACGGTCGCTCCGAGCTGCTTGGGTCCCTCTGAAGAAGTCGACTGCGGATCGCCACGCTCCCAGAGCCCGGTCGTCGCGGTATCGGCGCCGTCTGGATTCCTCGTCCAACCCAGGTTCGTTTCGAAGGTGTCCGCGAAGACCACAACCTCGGGCGCGGCGGCGGTCAGCTGAACGTCGAGGATCGTCGAAGACGTTGCCGTCACGCTGACGCGGCTCACGAGCGGGGCGTAACCGGTCGCCGAGAATCGGACGTCGTAGGTTCCGGGCGGCAGGAACATGTGGTACGACCCGTACCGTCCTCCGCTGCCGTTCGTTTCCCCGTTCGAGAAGGCGACGTTGAGAATGTCGATCCGGGCTGCCAACGGGTTTCCCGTCGCCGCATCGGTCACATGGCCCTGGATCGAGATCGGTCGTTCGAGCACCGAGAGAACCCCGGGCCAGAGCATGTTGGCTTCAGCCACTGCGCTCTCGTACGACGGCTGGAACTCGGTGTGCGTCTCGATCAGGAATGCGTAGGCGCCCATCCGGGCGAACTGCCATTCGTAGTGTTCCCCTTCCGCGCTGGGCGCGCGCGTCGCGCCGCCGTACCCCGAGACCTGGGACAGCGCAACAGCTTCCTGTCGCATCCAGGCCGTGAACGGGTGGCTCAGACATCTGTACGCGTACAGGACCTCCCGGCCCATGGAGTGGTAATCGATCACTTTTGCAAACCGCTCCGCCTGCGACCAGGTCATCAACGTGTGTGTTTCCGCCTCCGACGCGGCGGAGGGTCCCTTGTAGGTTTCCGAGTTCACGCTCGTGCTGCCGGCGCAGGACGATCCCCAACCCTGCGAGAAGTTGCGGTTCTGGTCCACTCCGACGCCGTTCGAGAAGACCCTGCGGTTCTTCCTCCACATGTTGTCGGTCGTGAACACATGGTTGTAGCCGTCCGGATTCCACGTAGGAGCGATCCAGATCTCGTGGCCGTCGACCGCCGAGGTAATCTGCGGATCGGTTCCGTAGCCCGCCGTCAACCGGTCGGCCGCGGTCAGCGCGATGAGGGGCGTGATGATCTCCCGCGCGTGGAAGTTGCTCACGACCAGCATCGCCGGTTCGTCCTCGTCCACTTCGACGTTGCCGGAGATCTTCAGCGCAAACAGGCGACGGCCCTGGGCGGTCGGCGGCGTGCCGTAGGTCGTCGTGATGTCGACGACCCGCGCGATGGCCGGATAAGCCGCGGCAATCTCGTCCATTCTCGCGAGGATGCCGTCGAGATCGAGGTACGTGTTCGGGACCACGGGGAGCCCTACTTCCGCCGGTGATCCCGGTGACAAGGCGGCAGTCGTCTGGAGAGCGGCTGCCAGCGGCCTTCCTTGCTCGACGATGACGAAGGAGAGGCCTTTTTTCTCGAGCGCCGACAGTTCGGCGCCGGAGGCAACGACGTCCACCGTGGACGTGGACTCATCGAATCCCAGGACGTCATATCCGGCGCGCTCGAGCGCCGATTTGAGGCCGGCCGGATCGGGAGCTCCGATCCGAACGCGAAACAGAGGTTGGTCTCCGCCGCGCGCGGCCGGGGCAGAGATCACGAACCAGGCCATAGCCAGCGAAAGGAGCAGCGACGGGACGCGCGTTTTCATGGGCGGGACTCCAGGTGGAAAGCCGGGGATCGCGAAGTCCCTCAGGAGGGTCTACGCGCGGTGGCCGCCGGATGCATCACCCGGCGGTTCGTCGGTGTGCGCTCGATGGCTCGCTCGTAGAGCCGCCTCCACGAGGTCGCCGCGTCGCGGAGGTCCTCGTTGTCCTGGCGGAGATCCGCGATCTCGGCGATGAGGCGAGTGTTCTCACGCTCCACGTCGTGCCGACTCTTGCGCCACTTCAGGGCCATGACGTTCGGGACTCGCATAGGGGAAAAGAGCGCGGGCGTCGATAGCAATCGGCCTGCCACGGTCATAAGTCATGCAATGGCGGGCCGGGGCGTGAATCCGCCTCTCCGCGGACGCGCCTGCGACCGGAAAAAACGGCCAACGTACCGCCCGCGAGGATGACGATTGGCCGGGCGATCTACTTCGCCAGCCGACGAACCGCAGCCACCGTCCGCTCCGGGAGAGGACCTCCCATGGCCAGCGCGCCCTCTCGGGCCAGCGCGTCGTGAAGGGTTCGGAAAGTCGACAGTGCGTCCGCCCGCTGCCCGGCCTGCTCCTGAAGTGTTGCCACGACGAACAGGCCTGTGTGCCGTCTTTCCGGGGGAATCTCCGTTTCGGGGAACAGCCATCGAAACGTGGCGAGCTGGTCGGCGGCTGGCAGCGCCGATTCCGACGGCCGGCGATCGGTCCGGTTCAGCGCACGGTCGGAGTAGATGCTCCAGAGACGCGACGCGACCTGGCTGCGCGCATTCGAATCGGCCGGGAGGCTCTCGCCTCCAAGGCGCATGTCGTTCACGACTCTCAGCGCCTCGTCTTCTGATTCCGGGTCGCGACCCCAAAAGAACCCGGCGAGCTCGAGATGTCGAACGTACGCCCGTTCCCGGCGGGTGGCGAGGGCCCTGTCGAAATGCGCTTTGGCCTCGCCCATCGAGCCGCGAGTTCTGAGAAGCTCGAAGCCCCACATCGAGTGGGCATAGACGTTCTCGGAGTCAAGCGCCAGCGCCCGTCGATACCTATCGACTGGATCGACCCCTACAGTCCCCTCACGCGACCGAAGGAAGTCGGCCCAGCCGAGATGCGCGAGGCAGTCGGCCGCGCGTCGAGCGTCCTTTGATATTGAGCACCGCAGCAGCACGGGTTCGACCTGTTCGACCACGTTGGTAAACGTGCTCTTGCCGACCGTGACCCGAATGTTCTCCAGCCAGTCCATCGCAAGTCGTTCTCGTGCGGCGACGATGTCCTGATCGCGTGACGACAGCGCCGCGGCGCGAGCGTAAAGATCCCAGGCGCCGCTGTACTGTCGCGACTCGTGCTGGAGGCGGCCCGCCTCCCGCAGGTCGGAGGCCTCCCGTGCGGTCGTTCGTTGCCGCAGGCCCCACCAGGCAACGAAGCCGGCGCCGACCAGGCCCGCGACGACCAGGAGCGCCGCCCACCGCCGGACGAGCCGGCGCCAGCGCGGCCACGCCATGCGGGCCACCGCGGCCGCGACGGCTGCCGGGACGTTCCCCTTCGGCTCGAGCAACGTGACCGCTCTCAAGTACGCCGGGATCGAGGTGAGATCGGTCGGCGAGACAACGACGGGAAGGACCCGGTTCGACGGGTTGCTCCACCGCTGCCTGGCAAACTCGAGCTCGGTGATCGTGTAGCGGCCCCTCGCGACGGCCTCCGGGCTCACGAGGAACACGAACAGGTCGCAGCCGGAAATCGCCTCTCGGATGTGATCGTTGTACGACTCGCCCGCCGGCAGGCTCGTGCGGCTCAGGAAGACGGCATGTCCTTCGCTCCGGAGCGCGACCTCGATGCGCTCGGCGATCTCAGCTTGTTCGGAGGCGTGGGAGAGGAAAACGTTCACTCGACGTCAGGCGAGCAGTTCGCCGCGCCAGACCGTCACCGCCTGGCCGCCGAGATGCACGCGGTCATCCGCGAGCCGCACCTTCAGCACGCCGCCGCGCGACGACACCTGGCGCGCCACGAACTCGTACTTGCCGAGACGCTCGCTCCAGAACGGCGCGAGGCAGCAGTGCGCCGATCCGGTGACGGGATCTTCATCGACGCCAACTGCGGGAGCGAAGAACCTCGAGACGAAATCGAAGTCGTCCACCTCCGACCGGGACGTGACGATCACACCCCGGCTCGGAATCTTGCTCAGGCCGCTGAAGTCGGGCCGTACCCCACGAACCGTCTGTTCGCTGTCGACCTCGATGAGATAGTCGAAGCGGCTCTTGCCGGTATAACGCGGGGACACTCCCAGCGCGGCGACGAGCGCCGGCGGCGCCTGCGTCGGTTCGGCTGGCGTCGACGGAAAATCGAGCTCGATCCAGTCTCCCTTTCGCGCCGCCGTGAGCAGGCCGCTGCGCGTGTGAAACCGCGCCATGTCGCCGGCGGGAAGCCGGCCGCTCTCCCAGAGCACGTGCGCGCTGGCAAGCGTCGCGTGCCCGCACAGGTCTACTTCCACCGTTGGAGTGAACCAGCGCAGCTCGAACCCGTCATCGTGCGCACCCAGGAAGGCGGTCTCGGCCAGGTTCATCTCGCGCGCGACACGCTGCATCCAGATCGCGTCGCGGGACTGCGTCAGGAGGCACACGGCCGCCGGGTTGCCGCTGAACGGCTCGGCCGTGAACGCGTTGACCTGGATAATCGGGACTGCCATCGGGTGCCCTCCGCCCACGACCTTTTATCACCGGAACGCCATCGCGCGGAAGATACGGGCGCCGTACGGAACCTAACGCCTGAGCCGCACGCCAGCGCAGTTGAGCATAGATCAGAGTCGGGGACGCAGTGCCACTCGCGGCAGGAAGAGACCATTTCGTCCGCCGAATCCGGCGGTTCGTCACTTCGAACCCCAACGTCAGCCGCATGATTGATACGGTGCGCCAGGTGGTTCACATGAAACGCATTATGTGCCTTGCGGTGTCCTTCGTCTTCGGGGCGGGCCTTGCCGCCTTTGCCCAAACGGTCACTCTTCCGCCCGACGGCGACAACCAGCGTTCAACGATCACGCAGCAGATCGGGCTCGCGCGCGTGACGATCGAGTACAGCAGCCCCGATGTCCACGGTCCGAACGGAGAAGACCGGCGCGGGAAGATCTGGGGCGGGGTCGTGCCGTGGGGGATCCACGATCTGGGTTTCAACAACCGGAAGGGTCCCTGGCGGGCCGGCGCGAACGAGAACACCGTGTTCGTGGTGTCGCACCCGGTGAAAATCCAGGGCCAGCCGCTGGCGGCCGGTCGGTACGGCCTGCACATGCTGGCCGGCGAGAAGGACTGGACCCTCATCCTCTCGAGGAACTCATCGGCGTGGGGGAGCTTCACGTACGACGAGGCCGAAGACGCGCTGCGCGTGACGGTGACGCCGGACAAGGCGCCGTACCGCGAATGGCTGGCGTACGACTTCGTCGAACGGCGGCCTGATCGCGCGACGGTGGCGCTCCTCTGGGAGGAGCTGCGGGTGCCCTTCACGGTGACGGTCGACGACATGGCCACGCTGTACATCGCCAACCTCCGGGACGAGCTTCGCGGCGCGGCGGGCTTCAACTGGCAGAACTGGAATGCCGCGGCGCAATACTGCCTGCGGCAGGATCGCAACCTCGACGAAGCCCTGAAGTGGGCCGAGTACGCCTCCTCCAACCCGTTCATCGGGCAAGCCAACTTCGCGACGCTCTCCACCAAGGCGCAGATCCTCGACAAGCTCTCCCGACCGGCAGAGGCCGCAGCGGTGATGGCGACGGCGCTCGACCTGCCGAACGCCCAACCGGTGGAGATCCACCAGTACGGCCGCCGACTGCTGGCGCAGGGCAAGTCGAAAGATGCGTTGGCCGTCTTCCAGAAGAACGCGAAACGATTCGGCGACACCTGGCCCGTGCACGTCGGGCTCGCGCGCGGGTTCTCGGCGGTGGGGGATTACCCGACTGCGCTGAAGCACGCCGAGATCGCAGCCAAACAAGCTCCCGATGCGTTGAACAAGAAGAGCCTCGAAGAGGCGATCGTCAAGCTGAAGCAGGGCCGCGACATGAACGCGACTCCCACCAGCTGACCAGGGACCCGAATCCCGGGGCCTGATGGCCCCGAGTTGAAGTACGCTCGTCGCCGTGAATCTGGCGATCCGCCTTGTGGCGGCGACGGTTGCTGCGTTCGTCCCGACGTGGGCTGGCGGGAGCGCGCAATCACCGCAACCGCGCCGGACTCCGAACATCGTCGTCGTGCTCGTGGACGACATGCGCTGGGACGAGGTCCGGGCGGCGGGGCATCCCTTCGTCGAGACCCCGAACATGGACCGTCTCGCCCGCGAAGGCGCGCGGTTCCTGAACGCGTTCGCGACGACGCCGCTGTGCTCGCCGAGCCGGGCGAGCTTCCTGACCGGTCAGTATCCGCACACCAACGGCATCGTCGACAACACCGCGCGGCCGAGCCATCAGCTGCCGGTGTTCCCCCGCGACCTCCAGCGCGCCGGCTACCTGACCGCGTTCTTCGGCAAGTGGCACATGGGGAACGACGACAGCCCGCGCCCGGGCTTCGACCACTGGGTGGCGATGCCAGGGCAGGGAGAAGCCATCGATCCGCAGCTCAACGTCGACGGCCAGCGGATCAAAACGTCCGGCTACGTCACCGATCTCCTGACCGACCGCGTCGAGCGGTTCATCGAGCGGGCAGCCGACCGTCCTTTCCTCGCCTATCTTGCGCACAAGGCGATCCACCCGAACGTCGTCCAGCGCGATGACGGGAGCGTCGGCACGCTGCCCGGTCAACCCGGAGGGTTCGTCGCCGCCGAGCGCCACCGCGGCCGGTACGCCGGCCGCGTCATGCCCCGGCGTCCGAGCGCGTTCGAGCCGCCGCTCGGCAAGCCCGCCTTGCTCCGTCGAATCGGTGACCTGCCCCCGCTCGGGCGGGAGACGGCCACGACCGACGAAGAGATTCGAGGCCGGCTCGAGATGCTGTTGGCGGTTGACGACAGCCTGGGCCGCATTGTCGGAGTGCTCGAGAAGAGAGGGACCCTCGACAACACGGTCGTGGTGTTCACCAGCGATCACGGCTATTTCTACGGTGAGCACGGATTGTCCGAAGAGCGACGGCTCGCCTACGAGGAGGCGATTCGGATCCCGTTCCTCGTCCGCTATCCGCCGCTGGTGAGAGCCGGAACCACTCCCGCCGAGATCGTGCTCAGCCTCGATCTGGCTCCGACGCTCGTCGAGCTCGCCGGCGCGTCACCGGCGCCGGGCGTCCCGGTTCTTGTCCAGGGCCGCTCCCTCGTCCCCGTCTTCCGGAACGCGGCCCGCGACCCTTCGACAAGCTCAGGGTCGCCACGAGCAACGTCGAGGGGCGACTGGCGGTCGTCGTTTCTGGTCGAGTACTTCAGCGATACGGTCTTCCCGCGCATCCGGAACATGGGTTACGTGGCCGTTCGGACCAGCCGGCACAAGTACATCCAGTATCAGGAGCTCGAGGGGATGAACGAGCTCTACGATCTGGACAGCGATCCATACGAGCAGCGGAACCTGATTGACGCGCCGGACGCGCGTCCGGTGGTCGAGCGCATGCAGTCGGAGCTGCGACGCCTGATGTCGGAGACTCGATACCGCTGATGCCTGACTTGAAGTAGGCTCGCCGCGGGAGGGAGACCCGTGAAGAACCTGCTGTCGGCATTGTGCACGCTCCTGGCGATCGCCGCGTTTGGAAGCCGGGCCCAGACGCCGCCGCCTCAAACACAGAGCGCCGATCCCTATCTGACCAACCGGCCCGGACAAACGGCGTTTCCGCTGGCGGCGGCCGCCGGGGTCGACAGCAAAGCCAAAGACGTGGCGCCGCCCGGCGCTGTCAATCAGGGACAGTTCAATCCCTCGGCCTGGAAGTACGGGCCCGCGTTCGGCCCGCCCGACGGCGCGAAGATCTGGAACCCGGTCAAGCTGAAGATGCAGCAGGGAGGCAAGGTGACTGGCGGAACGGTGTTCAGCGCGACAGATCCCGCGACGTACTGCGCGATGGCCGACGCCGGCTACGATTTCATCTGGACGGAGATGCAGCACGACCAGCGCGACTGGCAGGCGGTGGCGCGGATGTGGCGTACGTGCCCCAACGCGAAGGCGGTCCCGGGGGTTCGCGTGGCGTATACCGACGAGCGCGAGATTCAGCACGCCCTCGACGCCGGCGCTCTCGTCGTCGTCGTGCCGACGGTGGACTCGGTTGCGGAGGCGACCGCGGCGCGCGACTGGACGTACTTCCCGCCTCGAGGACGGCGCAGCGCTGGCGGCGGCCAGGCCTTCGAGTCGGGGATGTGGGGCGGCGTGCCTGGCGGCTATCGCAACACCATCAACGACAACGTCGTGCTGATTCTCATGATCGAGACGCTCGAAGGCCTGCAGCACGCCGACGAGATCGCGAAGGTACCCGGGGTAGACGCGATCTTCGCCGCGAGCGGGGACCTGGGGAATTTCTCGGGCTATCGGCAGGGCACGCCCGACTACGAGCGCGCGATCAACATCGTCCATGACGCCGCGATCAAGGCGCGCGTCCGGTTGTGCGGTCCGCTCACCTGGCGCGACCGCCCCGACTTCACGTGCTTCCAAGCGGGGAGCGAAATCGCGGCGATTACTCGTGGCGCCGCCGCCGAGCTCGGGCCGCTGGCGAACACGCAGGGTAAGCCGGAGGTGGGGCCGTTCTCGGCGCCTCGCTAGAACCGGAACAGGCGTGTCAGCTTGAGCGTCAGACCGCGACTGGTCAGCGTCGGGAAGCCGGGCGTCAGCGTGTCGCGGCCGTCGCTGTAGACGACGAACAGCTCGCTGAGCGGACGATACTCCCACCGGAAGCGGACGTTCGTGGTGATCAGATTGCTCGTGGAGTTGTACTGAATCAACGCGGCGGTCAGCATGCGCGGCGTGAACGAGAACGTCGCGCGGGTCGTCAGCAGCGTCGCGGTAAAGCTGTCCGTCGGCAGGTCGACCCAGTTGAACGAGATGCCGGGCTCGATCGAGAGCCGGGCCGTCAGCTCGGCGCGCCCGCGGTACGAGAGATCGGTGCGGTCGCCGTCGTAGAACCCGCCGCGCGCGACGCTGATGTCGCCCGAGATCCGGCGCTGCGTGCCCACCGTGTAGCCTGCGCGGATCGTCGATGAATGGTACGGGCCGGCCGGAACGAAAATGTCCGGAACGATTTCGAACGGCTCGGCGAGGAACTCGAAATCGCGGAAATACATCACGCTCCACGCGTCGCCGCTCTGCATATCCGTGCGAAGGCCCGTTCGGAACTGCCGGTTCTCGAGCTGCCGTTCGTTGTTGGTGATGTAGTCGAGCGCTGCCTCGTAGTTGAACTTCCGCACGGCGCTGCCGAGCGGCGGCCGGTGGCTGACGCGGATCTGCGCGAGGCTCTCGACGAAATCCTCGCGGCGCATGAACCCGATCTCGGGCCTGAAATTCCGTTCCGCCGCCAGGTGCTCGACCTGCAGGCCGAACCGATCGGCATCGTAGTCGAACCTGGCGCGATAGCTCCGATCGTCCCCTCTGCGATCCGGCGTGCGGGTTCCGGCGTAGTAGCCGACGATGTTCAGGCTCTGATAGAAGGACAGGTTGGCGTCGACCCCCAGGACGGTGTTGACGCCCTCCGCGGCGGTCGTGGGGTCGCGGCGCGTCGCGATGAACCCGATATTGCTCCGCCGCAGGATGTCGCGCTTCACGCGCACCACGGCGAAGTTCGTCGAGGCCGCGTTCGCCTCGGGGCTATTGTCGGTCTGGATATCGAGCAGCCCGATGCTGTAGCGGCCGGCTTTTCCCGTCAGGCGCCCGCCCGCTTCGATCGGCACCACGCGGTTTTCGTTCAGGCCGATCCGCCGGCTGAAGAACAGGACCGGCGTATTTGTCGGGGGCGCCGACGCCCCCGCCGCGCTGTTTGTCGCAGCCGCCTGTGCGCCGCCGAACGCGAAGATGCCCTGGCCTTCGAGGAAGAAATCGCGCTTTTCCGGGTAGAACAGGTTGAAGCGCGTCAGGTTCACCTGCAGGTCGTCGTCTTCGACCTGCGCGAAGTCGGTCCGGTAGGTGAAGTCGGCGGTCATGCTCTGGGCGACGCCATACTTGAGATCGAAGCCGGCGTTCGGTTCGATCTCGTTCTCGAACGCCGGATCGATCGCCCGGTCGGCGACGATGCTGCCGACCGCGTACGGCTTGACGTCGAGATTGAGCGCGGAGGGCGGCGCCTCGAGTCCCACGAGCGTGGCGGCCTGCGAGAACCTCAGGATTCCGCGCGCCCCGTACTGGCGCGGCACCGGGCTCAGATACGAGAGCTCGTTCTTCCACCGTACGTTCCGCCGGATGTTGATGCCCCAGGTCTGCGGGCCGCTGCCGCGATACCGCAGCGATCGGAAGGGGATGGCCATCTCGACCGTCCAGCCCTCGGCGTCCCGGCGGCTTCGCGGCACCCAGGGGGTATTCCAGTCGCGGTTCGCGTCCCGCTCGTCCGTGATCTGCGTGTCCCACGCCCCGCCGATCGAGTTCATCAGGAACTCATAGCCGTTGCGGCGATCGTGAAACGTGTCCAGGACCACGCTGATGTTGTCGTTCTGGCTGACATTCCTGCCGTCGCGGCGCATGTCGTTGGCGACGATCCTGGACGGCTGGCTGTCGCGGCACCGGGCGGCAATATAGATGTTGCGCGCGTCGAAGAGGATCCAGACGAGCGTCGGCTCGGTGGCGGGCTGTCCCTCGTCCGGATCCTGCTGGATGAAATCGGTGATCGGCGGGAGTGTCCGATAGAGCTCTTCATCCAGAATCGCGTCGATCCGGGGCGGCTCGTCCACGCGAATCGCGCGAACCGTGACACGACCCTCGGCGTCGCGCACCATGACGGCGGGCGGGGTGAGCGCCGGAAACCCGTTGGCGGGATCCTGCGCGGCGGCGACCGCAGGCACCGCGAGTACCAGCACCAGACACCCTTTCAATGGTGTTCGCGACAATTCGCCGTCATTCTAGAATGGATTCTCCTGATTGGAGGTCGTCGATGCGAGCTGTGTTACGGCTGGTCGCGGTGAGCACGATGGTGGCGGTTCCGGCGCTCGTCGCCGTATCCGGGGTGGCGCAGGAGGTGCGTGCACCCTCGATCCAGTTCACGACGGACGATGCCTTCGACGCCCGCGGGGTCCCGGCGTATGCGGGCAAGCACGACGACGTGTACCGGCACATCGACGCGAACATCCAGGCGCACATCGGAGAGCTGCAGCGCTGGGTGAGGCAGCCGTCCGTGAGCGCGCAGAACCGCGGCATCGCCGAGATGGCGAAGCTCCTCGCGAACGACCTGACGGCTCTCCAGTTCAAGGAAGTCGCGATCGTGCCGACGTCGGGACATCCCGGCGTGTTTGGTTTTCACGACGCTGGCGCGTCGCGCACGCTGCTCATCTACATGATGTACGACGTGCAGCCGGAAGAAACCGGCTGGCAGGTGGAGCCGTTCGACGGCACGCTCAAGGAGACTGAGCACGGACGGGTGCTCATGGCGCGCGGCGCGATCAACCAGAAGGGCCCGGAGCGCGCGTTTCTCAACGCGATCGACTCGATCCTCAAGACGCAGGGCACGCTTCCCGTCAACCTTCTCGTCGTTGCGGAAGGGGAGGAGGAGCTCGGGTCGCCCAACTATCCACAGGTCATCGACAAGTACGAGGCGCGGCTCAAGAAAGCGGACGGGGTGTTCTTCCCGTTCAACGCTCAAGACGCCTCGGGCGCCGTGTCGCTGCCGCTCGGCGTGAAAGGCATCCTCTCGATGGAGCTGGAGGCGATCGGCGGGCCGCAGGGCGGGCCGACGCGGGCCGAGATCCACAGCTCGCTCAAGGCGATCGTCGACGCGCCGGCGTGGCGGCTCACGCAGGCGCTCGCGACGCTCGTCAGCCCGGACGGAAACACGATCCTCGTGCCCGGCTACTACGACGCGATTCGACAACCGCTCCCGGAAGAACAGCGCCTGGTGAACGGTCTCGTGCGCGGCTCGTCCCCCGCGAGGGAGGAGGCGATGCGCAAGGGGCTCGGCGTCCAGCGGTTCGCGGGCGGCGTGAGCGGCCGCGACCTCTTCGCGAACCTGCTCTTCACGACGACGATCAACATCAACGGGATGTGGACGGGATATACGGGGGAAGGGATGAAGACCATCCTCCCGCACGTCGCGCGGGCGCGGCTCGACTCGAGGCTCGTCCCGAACCAGACGCCCGACGCGCAGCTCGAGCTGATCAAGAAACACCTGGCGGCCAAAGGCTTCAGCGACGTGCAGGTCCGGAAGATCTCCGGCTATCCGCCGGCGCAGACGTCGGTCGAGACGCCGATCGTCCGCGCGGCGATCGGCGTGTTCAACAAATATGGAGTGACGCCCACCGTCCAGCCGCGCCTCGCAGGCAGCGCGCCCTATTACATCTTCACCGACCGGGTGAAGCTGCCGATGGTCATGGGCGGGATGGGGCACGGCAGCGGCGCGCACGCGCCGGACGAGTACCTCGTGCTCGAGCCGCGCGCCGGATCGAAGGTCGCCGGTCTCGCGCAGATCGAAAAGTGGTACGTCGACTTTCTTTACGCGTTTGCCGCGATGAAATGAGGTGTAGGGGCGGTTCGCCCGCCTTCGCGCTTCGCGCTACGGCGAGGCAGGCGACCGCCCCTACTGCCACCGAAAGAACTTCACGGCCAGGGCGAAGCTGACGGCTCCCCACGTCGCCAGGAGCGCCAGCTCCGGGGCGAGCGGCACGAGGCCGGTGCCTTCGAGCATCACGCCGCGCAGCGCGTCGTTGAGCGCGGTCAGCGGCAGCGCCTGGACGAAGGGCTGCATCGCCGCCGGAAACCGCTCGGTGGAGAAGAAGATTCCCGAGAAGATCCACATCGGGACCATCACGAGGTTCATGATGCCCGAGACCCCTTCGATCGTGCGGGGCCGCGCCGCCGCCAGCAGGCCGAGGCCGCTGAACGCCAGCGCGCCAAGGAGCGAGATCCCGACGAGCAGGAGGATTGAGCCGCGCAGCGGCACGCCGAGCGCGAAGTACGCGAAGAGGAGCAGCGCCCCGGCTTCCGGAATGAGAAAGATCAGGCGCGACGTCAGCTGCGCCCCGAGCACGTGGCTCCGCCGCGCCGGCGCGGCGACGAGCCGCTTGAGCAGGTTGCCGTTCCGCGCGACGACCAGCGCGAAGCCGATCCCCCACATGCCCGTGCCCATGAGGTTCATCCCGAGCAGCCCCGGCACCAGGAAGTCCACGTAGCGGGTCCCTGGCTGCGTCAGTTCCGCGCGGGCCGGGGTGAAGGCGTCCTGCCGTCCCGCGGCGCGCTGGAGCGCGGCGTCGACGGCCAGCCGGGCGGCGCGGCTTTCCGGCTGCGTGGGATCGTAGGAGTAGGTCGGCGGATCGTCGGCCGACACCACGAGGACTACGCGGCCCCGCGCGAGCGCCTGGCGCGCGTCCGCCTCGGAACGAATGCTCGGATCGAGGTCGGCTCCTGCCGACAGCGCCGCGGCGCGCGCCTCCGCGCTCGGCCCCGCGACGACCGCGACGGGAAGCGCTTCGGGCGGCCGGCTGCGGAAGGCCAGGCCGAGGATGGCCGCCAGCACGATCGGGAAGACGAACACCCAGAACACCGCCTCCGGCTCGCGGACCAGCTCCAGAACGCGAGCCCGCGTGAGCTCCACGAGCGGGCTGTGGATCCTGTACACCGCCCTGGTCTCAGGCGTCACGAAGCCTCCGTCCGGTCAAAGCCATGAAGACATCTTCCAGCGTGGCGTGGTGGGTCGTGAGCTGCGTGGGCTCTACGCCGCGCTCCGACAGGGCGGCCAGCAGCGCGGGCACCGCCCGGTGCACTTCGCGGACCGTGAGCCGCCAGCTCCCGCCGTCACGCGCGACAGCTTCCACGGTGGGAAGGGAGCGCAGCGCGCCTTCGTCGATCGAAGCGGTCGCCATCTCTGCGACCGCGAACTCGATGACATGCTCCGCGCCGAGCGACGCGATCAGCTCACGCGGCGTCCCGAGCGCGATGACCTTGCCGTGATCGATCACGGCGACGCGATCGCAGAGCCGCGCCGCCTCCTCCATGTAGTGCGTCGTCAGGAGGACCGTCCGGCCGCGCGCCTTCAGCCCTTCCACAATCTCCCAGGTCTGACGACGCGACTGCGGGTCGAGGCCGGTCGTGGGCTCGTCCAGAAAGAGGAGCTCCGGGTCCCCGACGAGCGCGGCGCCGAGCGACAGCCGCTGCTTCTGGCCGCCCGACAGCGTCCGCACGTATGCGCCCGCCTTTTCCTCGAGGCTCACGAGCGTGAGGACGTCGCCCACCTCCAGGCCACGCGGGTAGAAGCTCCGGAAGAGCGTCAGCACTTCGATGACGCGCATCTTGTCGGGAAACTTCGTTTCCTGCAGCTGAATCCCGAGACGCGCGCGCAGGGCCAGCCCGTCGCCACGCCAGCGGTCGCCGAGCACTTCGACGTCGCCGGCGTCAGCCGGCCTGAGGCCTTCGAAGATCTCGACGGTCGTCGTCTTTCCCGCGCCGTTCGGGCCGAGCAGGCCGAAGCACTCGCCCGAGCGGACCTCGAGGTCGAGGCCGTCGACGGCGGCAACATCTCCATAGTGTTTGACCAGACCGCGGCAGCGCAGTGCGCTGGTGAGCTCGGAGGGCACCGGCACGGAGGGCAAGTCTATCAGTCGGCCATCACGGGACTGCAGGAGCGTGGTCGTAGCTGAACACTCGCGTGATCATCCAGGTGTCACCCTTGCGCTGCCAGAGGTGGATGAACCTGCCCACGCCGCCGGTCGTGGCGTCACACTGTTTCAATTTGATGTCGCAGAACCGGTGCGCGCCGATCTGGAGCGCGCCGTAGTTGTCCATCGGGTGCACCTCGAGCGTCCCGGCGATCAGATCGCGCCGGGTCTTACCGCAGATGTTGTTCTTGATGGCCTCGACGAGCGCCCGGCGTCCAAGCGTCACGCCCCCCTTGTCGTGGTAGAACTCGACATCCTCAGCTAAGAGCGAGCCGAACTTGTCGAGATCGCAGGCGTTGTACGCGTCGAAGAGCGCCGCATCGAGCGCCGAGAGTGTGCCGAACAGCGTGTCGGACGGAGCGGCCTGCCTGGTCTGCGAGCTGACTGAGTCCGCCGGGACGGCCAGCAGCAGCGCAAGGAGCACCGGGGAGAGCTGTAACGGGGTTGGCATACTCAAGAACGACGTAGCGGGAGCCTGGATTGTTCGCTCGTCGAAGTGGTGGCCAACGCGGCCGTCCCGCGATAGAATGGAAGTGCTTCCCCACAGAGCCTGCTGGATGAAATTCGCGCACGTGTGCCTTTGCGCGGTGCTCTGCCTCTTCGTCTCTCTAGCCGTCCGCGCGCAGTCGCCGCCGCCGTCGGTGGAGGCCTCGCGGCCAGGTTTCGAACAGTGGCTCGAGGATCTCCGCGCCGAGGCGGTCGCGCGCGGATACTCGGCTGCGCTCGTCCAGCGTGCGCTGGGTACGCTCGAGCCGCTGCCGATCGTCCTGCAGAGCGACCGATCGCAGGCCGAGCGCACGATGGGTGTCGACTCGTATCTCCGGCGGCGAATCACGCCGAAGGTCGTCCAGACGGCCAGGGTCATGGCCGATCGCCATCGCGATCTCCTGCGTCGCATCGAAAAGCGCTATGGCATCCCGTTGTCGCTCATCGTCTCGGTCTGGGGGTTGGAGTCGGATTTCGGGAAGTTCAGCGGCGTACGGCCGACGCTTTCGGCGCTTGCCACGCTCGCGCACGACACGCGGCGAGCCACGTTTTTCCGCGCGCAGATCTTTGACGCGCTGACGATCGTCGACCGGGGCCACATCGAGTTGACGCACCTCAAAGGATCCTGGGCGGGCGCCATGGGCCAGCCACAGTTCATGCCGTCGAGCTACCTGAAGTACGCCGTCGATTTCGATCAAGACGGCCGGCGCGACATCTGGGACTCGCACGCCGACATCTTTGCCTCGATCGCGAACTACCTGCTCGAGAACGGATGGCAGACGGGGGAGCGCTGGGGCCGCGAGGTGCGCGTGCCCGCCGCCGCGGCGAAGAAGATCGACGCCGCGGTGCCGCTCCAGTCGAGCGGCTGCGAGGCGATCCGCGGCATGACGAAGCATGTGGCGGTCGCCGAATGGCGCCGCCTGGGCGTCACGTGGCCGGACGGTCGCCCCCTGCCCTCGGCCTCGATGGAAGCCTCCCTCGTGCGAGCGGGCTCGAGGAGCTTCCTCGCCTACCGCAACTACGAGGCGCTGCTCCGCTACAACTGCGCGCACACCTACGCGCTGAGCATCGCGACGCTCGCCGATCGCGTGGCGCGGTAGGCCCGGCCTTTAGGCCGGGCGTGCGCGGATAACACGAACGCTCGGACGATTCCACCACGCCCGACCTGAAGGTCGGGCCTACTGGTTTTCAGAAAAGAACTCCGCCGCCTCTCGGTACTGAAACCCGAGCCGCCGCGCGAATCCCGGATCCTGCGGTCCGGCCCCGACGTAGATGCACTTCGACGCGACGAGCGTGTGGCGCTGGATAAACAGGACGCCGAGGCCAGGGAGCGGTTTGCGGCACCAGCACGCCGGAGGCCCGGCGCCGTGCGGACAGTACTCGACCTCGAGCGCAACGCCGAGAAGCGCTCGCATCCGCGCCAGGCTCTCGTTCACCTGGGACGGGCTGACCGTTTCGTCGGCGATCTCCGGTTGCCAGGAAAGCCCGAGCAGCCGCCATCCTTCCGCTTCATAGCGGCGCAGGACGTCCGCCCGCCCCTCGAACACCTCGACGTCGTCTGGTGACGTCGGGGACCGCCGGCCGGATCGGCTCCGCCACAGCACGCCGTCGCACCAGACGATGACGGCGCGGTTGGTGAGTGACGGATCGTGTCTGCGCTCGAACGGCATGACCTCCACGTGTGAGAAGCCCTCGGACGGATCGGGCGGCTCGAGCTCGCGTTGATAGCGGAACTGCGCGGTGGGAGAGAGCAGCTCATCGGAAGATGGCAGGCGGCCGTACCGCGAGACGATCCGCCAGGCCGCGTTCACTTGCGCATCCTCGAGACTCGTCGCGAGCCAGATGCAACGGACGGGAAGCCGGCGCTGCCACGCCGTCTGGATGACGGCCGCTCGCGACTTCCGGGTCACATAGGTGTTGTCCAGCACGATCCGCGAAGAGCCTGAGGCGATCGCCGGCAACAACTCCCGGAGGGATCCTCCGGCGTCGTCGCGGTTCAGCCGTTCGTAACCGCGCGCCGAGAACGATTCCGCCAGGGTGCTTTTGCCGGCGCCAGGGAGGCCCATGATCAGCACCACCTCGCCATCCGCCGGTTCGGACGCGCGATGGCCGCTGGATTCCCTGCGGAAGCGGACGGCGCGCGCCGACGGAAACCGTTCATCGATGAGCGCCCGATCGTCGGCGGTGAGCGCGATCCCGCAGGCCCGAGCGGCCGACCGCGCCGTTTCGACGCGCGTCGGTCCGGGGAGGGGCACGACGACGCTCGAGAAGTCGCGGAGCGCTGCCAGCGCGATCTCGAACGGCGTGGCGCCGTGCCGCGCGGCCAGATCCGCGAGGACGGGATCCGAAAGAACGCGGCGCTGTCGCTGCGGCCCGCCGAGCGGCCTGTGCGCCAGGAGCCGGATGTCGTTCGCGATGCAGTACTCGGCGACGCCGCTCAAGATGTTGTCGTCGTTCCAGAGACTCAGCTCGACCTGAACCGAGGCGATGGGCGTGATTCCCCTCGCTTCCTCGATCTGCCCGATGGTGACGTTGCACAACCCGATCGAGTCGATCAGCCCGTCGCGTTTCAGGGCCGCGAGCGCCCGAACGCTCGTCGTCCACGACGTTCGCGGATCCGGCGCGTGAAGCTGATAGAGGGGAAGGCGCTCGACGCCGAGCGCCCGGCGGCTGGCTTCGCACGCGGCGGCGAGATGCCGCGCGCGCCCGTCGGCGACCCAGCGTCCATCCGGGCGCGTCAGGCCGCCCTTGGTCGCCACCAGAATCCGCGAGGCGTCGCCCGTCCAGGTCGCGAGGGCGCGCGCGATCAGGCGCTCGTTGTGCCCGGCCTCGGTCGCATCCCGGCAGTAGGCGTCGGCGGTGTCGAGGAAATTGACGCCGGCGTCGAACGCGGCGTGCAGCACGGCGATCGCCGCCGCCTCGTCGCGCCCGGGCTCGGTCGAGAGACGCATGCAGCCCATGCCGAGCCACGGATCACCGCGGACAGCAATCGACGCGCCTGTGGGCTGCGGCATGACACTAATTCTGCGCCAGTAGGGGCGGTTCGCGAACCGCCCCTACGTCCTTTGACAGTCCGATGGCGGGGCGATAGGCTGCGACTCCGATGATCAGAGACCTCCGTCACGCCGTTCGTGTCCTCCTGCACGCCAAAGGCTGGACCGCCGTCGTCCTTCTGTCTCTGGCGCTCGGCATCGGCGCCAACACCGCCATCTTCAGCGCGCTCAACGGCCTCCTCCTGAAGCAGATTCCCGTCGAGGAGCCGGAGACGCTCGTGCGGCTGCGCTATGTCGGTCGCAACGACATGGTGACGAGCTCCAGCGACTACGGCTTCATGAACAGACCGGGCGGCGTGAACGTGCGCGCGACGTTCTCGTACGCCATGTATCAGCAATTCCTGGCAGACAACCGCACGATGACCGATCTCTTCGCGGCCGCGCCGTACAGCCGTGTGAACGTCGTCGTCGACGGCCAGGCGGAGATCGCCACGGCCTTCATCTCGACCGGCAACTACTACCGTCTGCTCGGCGTGAGGGCGAGAGCCGGCCGCCCGATCGAGCCGGACGACGATCGTCCGGCGGCGACGCCCGTGGCCGTCATCAGCTCCAAGTACTGGCACACCCGGTTCATGACCGATCCCGCCGTGATCGGCAAGACCATCCGCGTGAACGGCGTCGTGGTCACCGTCGTCGGTGTGATTGCGCCGGAGTTCACCGGTATCCAGCAGCCCGTGGGCGAGCTGGCGGACGTGGCGTTTCCCCTTTCGCTCGAGCCTCAGCTGAACACGCTGGGTGCATCACGACTGGGCCAACCGACGTACTGGTGGCTGCAGATCATGGGCCGACTGAAGCCGGGCGCCACGGCCGCGCAGGTCCAGGGGAACCTCGAGGGCGTCTTTCAGCACACGGCTCGAGCGGGGCTCGAGTCGTATATGAAATCTCTGCCCGAATCAGAACGGGGAACGGTGTCGAACCGGACCCGGAGCGAAGTTCCGCGCCTGAAGGCCGAATCCGGCAGCCGCGGAGTCTACGACGTCAACACGAGCGAGCTGCGGGCCGCGACGGTCCTCAGCATCGTCGTCTTTCTGGTGCTGCTGATCGTCTGCGCGAACGTCGCGAACCTGCTGCTCTCCCGCGCGACGACGCGTCAAAAGGAACTGTCTATCCGGCTCTCGCTTGGGGCGACGCGGCTGCGGATGATTCGCCAGTTGCTGACCGAAAGCCTGCTGCTCGCGTCGGTCGGCGGCGGCCTCGGCATTCTCGTGGGCTACTGGGGCAAACAGTTGCTGCCGGGTACCCAGGGGCAGGCGCCGCTGCTGGACTGGCGCGTGCTCGCGTTCGTGCTCGGCGTCACCTTCGTGACCGGCATTGTCTTCGGCATCGCGCCCGCCCTCCGCGCGACGGGCGGCGACGTGAGCGCCGCGCTCAAACAGAACACGCGAAGCGTCGTGACCTCGAAGAGCGTCCTGGGCAGGTCGCTGCTCGTCGCCCAGGTGGCCATCTCGCTCGTGCTCCTCGTGGGCGCGGGGCTGTTTCTCCGGACGCTGCAGAACCTCCGGCACGTCGACGTCGGATTCAACCCGCACAATCTGCTGCTGTTTCGGGTACAGCCGCAGCTGAACCGGTATGACGAAAAACAGTCGGCTGCGCTGTACAGCCGGCTGCTCGAACGGATCGCGGCGGTGCCCGGAGTCCGCGCGGCGGCGCTGACGAATCCCGCGCTCCTCTCCGGCAGCGTCAACTCGACGAGCATCTTCGTGCGCGGCCGCGTGTACCCGCCCACGCGCGACAGCGGTGAGAGCATCAACCGTCTCGTGATCTCTCCGAATTTCTTCGAAGTCATGGAAATCCCGATCCTGACCGGCCGGTGGCTCACGCCGCAGGACCACGAGACCGCGCCGAAGGTCGTGGTGATCAACGAGACGGCCGCGAAGAAATACTTCCCGAACGAGAACCCGCTCGGCCAGCGCTTCGGGTCCAGCGTGGAGAAGAGCAGCGAGCTGGAGGTTGTCGGCGTCATCCGCGACGCGAAGTACGACAGCGTCCGCGATCCTGCGCCACCGACGATGTACGTTCCGTATCTGCAGGCCCGCGCAGCCTCTGCGATCATCGAAGTGCGGACCGCCGGCGATCCCGCGAGTGTCACCGGCGGGGTGCGGGAGGCCGTCAGACAGATCGACCCGAACCTGCCGATGACGGACGTCTCGACGCAGCTCGAACAGGTCGAACGCCGGTTTCAGCAGGAGAAGGTCTTCGCCCGGGCCTACGCGCTGTTCGGAGGGCTGGCCCTGCTGCTGGCGGCGATCGGGCTGTTCGGCCTGATGTCCTACAGCGTGGCGCGCCGCACGAACGAGATCGGCATCCGGATGGCCCTGGGCGCGCAGCGCTCGGCCGTGCTCGGGCTCGTGATGCGCGAATCCATGGTGCTCGTAGTCGTGGGCGTCATCATCGGCGTCGCCGTGGCGATGGGCGCGGGCCGCTTCGTCTCGACGCTGCTGTTCGGCCTGGCGCCGACCGACGCGCTGACGATCGCGGCCGCGGTCGTCGTGATGGTCAGCGTCTCGGCGCTCGCGGGCTTTCTTCCGGCACGACGCGCGGCACGGATCGACCCGATGGTCGCGCTGCGCTACGACTGAGGCAGGGGCGGTTCGCGAATCCCCGCGGCGCGGCGCTCGGCGATCAGAAAGAGGGTCAGCAGACCGATGACCAGCCCGACGACCAGACGGAACAGGCCGACGAGGTTCACGAACGCCGTTCCCTGGGCCTCGCGAACGAGCGCCGTCTGACCAAGAACATTGATCATCTGCCAGAGGCCCCAGGCGAACATCGACCCGGCGCCGACCCAGGTCATCGTCAGTGGCACCCAGAAACGGACATTGCCGCCCAGACGGTGAGCCATCATCAGCACGCCGGCCGCCGCGCCGAAGGTCATGGCGGCGTGAATGCCGTTCATCAGGAACCCGACCGTGCCGCCAGACGCCTGGGCCAGGTGCAGCACGCCCAGGACGGAGGCCATGGTCGCCGCCGCGTTGGCCAGGGGCGCCTGAACGTCGCGAGTCGCGCTCGGCGGGATGTCGCGCATCCTCGATTCCAGCGTGTCGGCCCACCTCGTCCTCGTGTAAAGGAAGAACGCCGCCATCAGCCCGATCCCCTGACCCGCAAACCCAACGTACACGACCGCGTATACCCAGGGCTCAACCGGTCCACCGGCGCCCTGCAGTAACGACCCGGACCGCAGCGCATTGACGATGATGGCGGCCGGGACGCCGACGACGAATGTCGCGAGCAACCCGGTCGCGACCCACATCGGAGGGAGCAGGAGCCACGCCGGCATGCGCAGTCCCCACCTGTGAGTGAACGCCAGAGCGAGTGCGACCCCGACGAGATCCATCCCCGCCGTGATGGCGTTGAGCGCGATCATGCTGGGTTCGCGCATCAGCGCTCGATCGGCAACGCCGAGAGTGCCGCCGCTCAGCCAGACGGCTTTGAGCGCCAGATAGGGCACGGTACTCGCGATGGCTCCGTATCCCGCGATCAGCCGGGCCATGCGTATGCGATTCGAATCAGGCGTGAGGCACGTCGTTCAGACTCCTCGATGCGACGCGAAACGTGAACTGCTGCGAGGCCAGCGAGAACACGCAGTAGGCGAGGAACCAGTAGAAGCCCGGGCCGAAATGGGCCGTGAACGCGATCAGCGCCGGCGCGCTGGTCGGTCCGGTGGTCGGCGTCGCGCTCGCCTGCGCCGCGAGGTACGCGATGAACAGCGCGACGACGAACACGTCCGCCATCGACCACTTGGCGATGGCTTCCACGAAGGCCAGCGTGCGCTGGCGCCGCGAGACCTCGGCGATGAACGTCGCCCACGCGACCAGCACGCCTTTGCCAAGCGGAACGATGACGCTGAAGAGCAGAATGAGCGTCGCCGGCACCGGGCTGCCCACTTCGTACAGCCTGCGCACCGACCCGACGATGCTGCGGGTCTGTTCGTAGACTTCGACTTCGGACATATTCTTCTGCAGCGCCGCCGAAATCTGCGGTCCAAGCTTGTCGATGACGATCTTGCGCACGTTCCCGCCGGTCGCTTCCAGGAACGCGACCATTGACGGGTTCATCATCCCTTTGAGTGTCGCGACGGTTTCGTCGTTCAGCCCCTGCTCGAGCATCATCGGCGCGACCTGGGCAACGCCCTCCTTCGTCAGCACGCCGCGGATCGTCAGGACCGAGGCGAACAGCCCAGGGATGAGCAGGGCGATGGAACCGGCCAGCAGCGCCAGGACCACGAGACGGCTCGATTTGGACGTCATATGGAATGGCGCCATCATGACACGGCGCTCCTCATGACGACTACCTTCCCCGACTGGCTGGAGCCGATGGCGGCGACGCTCACACAGGAGCGGTTCACGGGGCCGGAGTGGATCTTCGAGCGCAAGTTCGACGGCATCCGGTTGCTCGCGTACAAGCAGGGATCCGAGGTCCGCCTGTTCTCCCGTAACCGTCTGCCGCAGAACATTCCACCGCTCGCGCAGGCGATCGCGAGCCTGCCGGTCGAGGATGCCATCCTCGACGGCGAAGTCACCTGGGGATCGTCGAGAGTCGCGTACCACGTGTTCGACGTCATGTGGCTCGATGGCCGCGACGTGCGATCGCTCGGTCTCGAGGAGCGTCGCGGGCTCCTGGGCAACCTGCCACTTCGTCCGCCGCTGCACCGCGTGCCGCTGCTGGATGACCCGAGCCCGTGGGAGCGCGCGCGCGCCGAGGGCTGGGAGGGGGTCATCGCGAAGCGCCGCGAGTCGCCGTACGAGCATCGCCGCTCGAAGCACTGGCTGAAGATGAAGTGCGAGGAGACGCACGAGCTCGTGGTCGGCGGGTTCACCGATCCGCAGGGGAGCCGGGTCGGCCTTGGCGCGCTGCTCGTTGGCTACTTTGAAAACGACGACCTGGTCTTCGCTGGAAAAATCGGCACGGGCTTTGACACGAAGCTCTTGCTGGATCTTCGCGCGCGGCTGGATGCGATCGAGATTGCGGCGTCGCCGTTCACGAGAGCGAAAGGCTTGCCGCGGCTGCGAGCGCACTGGGTGCGCCCCGAGATCGTCGTGCAGGTGGGCTTCATCGAGTGGACCGTGAACGACAAGCTTCGGCACCCGCGGCTGCTCGGCGTCCACTTCGACAAACCCGCACGAGGCGTCACGAGAAAGAGCTCGTGAGTTGATGTCAGGACGGTCGCCCGGAACGATCACGCATCCGGAAAAAGTGCTGTTCCCGGACGACGGGATTACGAAAGGGGAGTTGGCTGCCTATTACGAGGCGATCGCGCCGCTGATGGTTCCACACATTCGCTCGCGCCCGATCACGATGGAGCGTTATCCGAACGGCATTGGCCAGAAGGGCTTCTTTCACAAGGACGTGTCGAAGGGCTTTCCCGCCTGGCTCGAGCGGGTCGAGGCCCCGAAGAAGGACGGCACGGTACACTACCCGGTCGTCCGCGATACGCGGTCGCTCGTGTGGATGGCCAACCAGAACTGCATCACGCCGCATGTGTGGACGTCTCGCGCGCCGAACCTCTACCATCCCGACGTGTGCGTCTTCGACCTCGATCCTTCGAAAGGAGATGAGCCGGACGTCCTCCGCGCGGCGGCGCTGGCGGTTCGAGACCTGCTGGTGGAGCTGGGTCTGCCGGCATGGGTGAAAACGTCTGGCGCGAAGGGATTTCACATCGCCGTACCGCTCGACGGGAAGGCGAGCTTCGGCGACGTCGCGCGGTTCGCGCACGGGGTCGGGACGCTGCTCGTCAAACGCGACCCGAAGCATCTCACGCAGGAATTCAGCAAGGCGGACCGCGGCGGACGGATTTTCGTGGACACCGGGCGCAACGGCTACAGCGCCACGTTCGCCGCTCCCTACGCGGTGCGCGCGAAGCCCGGCGCGCCGGTGTCGGCCCCATGCTCGTGGGATGAGCTCGAATGTGGCGACGTCAGCCCGCGATCGTTCACGTTGAGGACTATGGCGACGCGTGTGGCGGAGGTCGGCGACCTGTGGTCAGACATGCCGAAGCGGAAGCGGTCGCTGCGGCGAGCGATCGAGCGGCTGCGGCGGCTCGTCGAGAAGCTGAAATGACCTGCCCGAACTGCGGCGCCAAGCCTCGACGGAGCGTTCTGCGCGACCGTGCGGCCAGAAGGCAGGCCCGCTCAATCCCTCGCTGCGCGACGTTCTGCACAACTTCGTCGAGGAAGTGCTCAACGTCGACGGCAAGACCTTCCAGTCGATCCGACTGCTGCTGACGAAGCCGGGGTTCCTGTCGCTCGAGCAGTTTCTGGGCCGCCGCGTGCGCTACGTTTCCCCGATCCGGTTGTATCTGCTGCTCAGCGTGCTGTACTTCGCGGTGGCGGCGTTCGCGCCGAGCTCGATCATGCCGGTCACGTTCAATGTGAAGCCTGACGATTCGCCGCAGGAGATTGCGCGGCTCGAGCAGCAAAAGCGTGAGCTCGAGGCGGCGGCGAGCCCGGCGCTCGTCGAGTGGGTGCCGCGCGCGATGTTCGTCCTCGTGCCGGTTTTCGCGGGGCTCGTCGCGCTCGTGGTCCGGCGTTCGGGCCGGAACTATCCGCAGCATCTGTATTTTGCGATGCATGTGCACGCCGCGTGGTTTTCTGCGGGCGCAGTCGCGGGCGCCGTGCAGATCAGGACCATTCCGATCGTGACACCGTTGGTCACGCGGATCGCAAGCCTGTACGCTGTCGTGTACTTCGTTCTCGCCTTTCGCCGCGCCTATGCGCTCACCACGCGCGGCGCACTACTGCGCTCGGCGATCGTTGGCATCGCATACATGGCGCTCGTGCTCGCGGCGCTCATCGCGATCCTTTATCCACTTGGAGTGTTCAGGAGGTAAGACAATCCATGGCGCGACTGTCCCGTCGCGAACTCGTCCGCCTGGTCGGGGTGATGACGGCGGCGCACGCCGTACGGCTCGAGGCGCAGACGTCCGCGCCTTCTTCGTATATCGGGCCACTCACCGGTGTGACCAAGGGTCTGGAAGGCCGCCGGTTTGATCCGGTCGCGACCGTGCAGGATCTGTACGCCACCGCTCCGCGGACGCTGCGCTTCCAGGCGCGCACCCGCGCCGAAGCGGAAAAGTGGCAGAAAACGCTCCGGGCGAAGCTGACCGAGCTCGTCGGCGGTTTTCCGAGCGAGCGTCAGGCGCTCAGTCCGACGACACTCGAGACGCGCGCCTTTCCGGGCTACACGCGCGAGAAGATCGTGTTCGACAGCCGGCCCGGCGTCAGCGTCCTCGCGTACCTGTCTGGTTCCGGAAAAAGCGCGGCGGCCCGCACCCGTCATGATCTGCATCCCCGGCCACGGCCGTGGCGTGGACGACATCGTCGGCATCGACGAGCGGGGCGCCGAGCGGACCGACAAGGCCGGCTACCAGCACGACTTCGCGATTCAGGTCGCCGAGGCCGGCATGGCGGCCATGGCGATCGAGCCGATGGGTTTCGGATGCCGTCGCGATCCCGTCAACGCGCGCCAGGGCCTGGGCCGGAAAGCCTGCGACCCGGTCGCCGGCGGGGCGCTGATGATCGGTCAGACGATGATCGGCTGGCGCGTGTGGGATGTCATGCGCACGATCGACTACATCGCCACCCGCTCCGAGCTGGATCAGAACCGCGTCGGCTGCATGGGCATTTCGGGGGGCGGCACGGTCACCGTCTTCTCGTCGGCTCTCGATACGCGCATTCGCGCCGCGCTGGTCAGCGGATACCTGAACACGTTCCGCGACAGCATCGGCAGCATCGTGCATTGCAGCGACAACTACGTCCCGGGGATTCTGAACTGGGCCGAGATGCACGACGTCGCGGGCCTGATCGCGCCGCGTCCGTTGTTCGTGGAATCGGGGGAGAAGGACAACATCTTTCCAATCAGCGCGAGCATCGAGAGCTTCAACGAGGTCCGGAAGATCTATGAGGTCTTCGGCGTCGCGGATCGCGCCGAGCAGGAGGTCTTTCCAGGCGAGCACTCGTTTTGGGGTAAGCGCGGCATTCCGTTCCTGGCGCGTCATCTGAACGCCTGACGACGACCCTGAAGGGTCGTACCACGTGGCGTCATCGCGTCATCCGTGGCCCCACTTGACATCCCAGTGGAGATGGCGTCTACTCCACTGCGATGGCCAGTGAACGGGACGACCGCGTCGAGCTGCTGCAGGGAACCCTCGATCTCATCGTCCTTCGCGCGCTCGCGACCATGGGCCCGCAGCACGCCTACGGCCTGGCCGCGCGGCTCGAACAGGTCGCCGACCATCCGTTCCCGCTGAACCAGGGCACCCTCTACGCCGCGCTCGTCCGGCTGGAGCAGCGAGGCTGGATCAAAGGCTCCTGGCAGCGGACCGAGACGAGCCGCGACGCGAAGTACTACGCGATCAGCCGCGCCGGTGCGCGCGCGCTGGGCAAACAGACCCAGCGGTGGCGGCGGCTCGTGAGCTTCGTGGACAAGCTGCTCCTCGACGAGTCCTAGCCATGTCCGTCCTCCGTCGCGCCGTTCTGCGTCTCTACAACGTCCTTCGTCCCGGACGCGCGGAGCGACAGCTCGCGAAAGAGATCGACGCGCACCTGGCGCTCCTCGAAGAAGACTTCCGGCGTCGAGGGCTGCCGCCCGAAGAGGCGCGCGCTGCCGCCCGGCGCGCGTTCGGCGGCGTCGAGCAGGCCAAAGAGCTCCACCGAGACGCGCGATCGTTCATCGCGCTGGACGACCTGCGGAGGGACGTCGGCTACGCCCTGCGGACGCTCCGAAGAACCCCTGGCTTCACGACGGTCGCGATCGTCACGCTCGCGCTCGGCATCGGATCGGTGGCCGTCATCTACAGCGTCATCCACAACGTCCTGCTCGAGCCATTCCCCTATACGCATTCGCGCCGAATGGTCGACGTCGTCGTGCGCGACGGATCGAACAACATCCTCCGCGGCCCGCTGCCGGTGCCGGAGTTCCTCGACTATCAGGAGCAGAGCACGGCGTTCGAGGACGTCATGGGCACGCTGGTCGAATCCATGCACTTCGTGACCGACGCCGGCGCCGAGCGTCTCAACGTGGCGTGGATGACGCCGAACGGGTTCGCGTTCCTCGGGGTGCGACCACTCCTCGGCCGTGTGTTCGGTCAGGCGGATGCGGCCCCCGGCGCGCCGCTCGTCGCCGTGATGAACCATCGGACGTGGATGACGCTCTTCGGCGGCGACGACGCTCTCGTCGGCCGCTCGATCCTTCTGAACGGTGAGCCTCGAACGATCATCGGCGTCATGCCGCCGCGGTTCGAATGGCACGTCGCCGACCTCTGGATTCCCGGGCAGCTGAGTCGAACGGATCCCGCGGCGGATCGGACGGTGCGCTGGTTCCAGGCCCGGCTGAAGCCTGGCCTGACCGTGGAGGAAGCAGAAGCACAGATCAAGGTCATCGCCGGGCGCCGTGCCGTGGAGCGGCCCCGCGAATATCCGGAACGCACGCGCGTGCAGGTCATCACGGTTATCGACTGGGTCGTCGGCCGCTTCCGTGGCGTGCTCTACACGCTCTTCGGGGCCGTGGGGATGCTGCTCCTCATCGCGTGCTGCAACGTCGCGAACATGCTGCTCGCGCGCGCGACCGCGCGCGAGCGCGAAATCGCCGTCCGCGCGGCGCTTGGAGCCAGCCGGGGACGCATCGTCCGGCAGCTCGTCGTCGAAAGCGCGCTGCTCGCGCTCGGCGGCGGGCTCGCTGGTTGCCTGCTGGCGTATGGCGGCATCAACGCGCTCGCGCGGCTGATGCCACGCCAGGGCGTCCCGTGGGAGACCGAGCTGCGGCTGGACCAGCCCGTCCTCTTGTTCGCGCTGGCCACCGCG
The DNA here is from genome assembly GCA_963847125.1 of uncultured Acidobacteriota bacterium. Classification (GTDB taxonomy): domain Bacteria; phylum Acidobacteriota; class Vicinamibacteria; order Vicinamibacterales; family 2-12-FULL-66-21; genus DATAEE01. The sequence continues at coordinate 1,357,500 of CAWJYM010000009.1, read as the reverse complement.
GCGGCGGCGACGCTCGTGTTCGGGCTGTTTCCGGCCCTGCAGAGCGCCCGGCGCGAGCTCGTGGCCGGCACGAACGCCGGCGGCCGGAGCGGCACCGCGCATCGGCAGCAGCGCCGCATGCGGAGCGGCCTCGTGATCGCGGAGGTCGCGCTCTCGATCGTGCTGCTGCTCGGGGCGGGTCTCCTGATGCGGACCTTCCTCAACCTCGCGACCGTCGATCTGCGGATCAACACTCGGGACGTGGTCACCGCGGGCGTGTGGTTCCCGCCCGGCTATTCCGAGTCCGCGGCCGACCGCCAGCGGTTCTATCGTGCCGTGCTGGACCGGATCGGTGCCATTCACGGCGTCATGTCGTCGGCCGTGTCGACCGGGACGCCGGCGTTTGGCGGGATGCGGACGGGCATCCAGGTCCCGGGTGCTCCCGTCGAGGAACAGCCGTCCGGGATCCTGCAGTTCTGCAACGAGGGATTCTTCACCACGATCGGGCAGCGCGTCCTCGCGGGCCGGGTCATCTCACTCGCCGACGTCGAGGGTGCGCGGAGGGTCGCCGTCGTGAATGAAGCGCTCGTCCGACGGTACTTCGGCGCGCAGAATCCTATCGGACGGACCGTCGGGCTGCTGCGCCTGGCCGAACTGCCGGTCGCCGTACCCGATCCAACCTTCGAAATCATCGGCGTCGTTCAGGACGTTCCCAATCAAGGCATCCGGGAACCAGCATCGCCCCAGGCATACGTACCGATGCCATTCCGCGGCCCGTCGTCGTTGGTGTTTTCGATCCGTACGACGGGCGAACCGCTGAGCGTCCTGACCAGCGTGCGCCGCGAGATTCGGGCGGTGGATCGGCAGGTCGCGGTCGTCGAGCCGCTCGGAACCGTGAATGACCTGATGCAGCGCGTGTTCTATGCGCAGCCGAGGTTCAGCCTCGTCGTGCTGCTGATGTTCGCGGGCACGGGGCTCGCGCTCGTCGCGCTCGGCGTCTACGGGGTGATGGCCTACACCGTCTCGCAGCAGACGCGTGAGATCGCGATACGCATGGCGATCGGCGGGGAGCCTCACCACGTGCGCCGCCTGGTGCTTCGCGCCGGTCTTCAGCTTCTCGGCGCCGGCATTGGTGTCGGCCTCGCGGCGAGCGCCGCGACGAACCGGCTGCTCGTGAGCCAGTTGTGGAACGTCTCTCCCTACGATCCAGTGACTCTCATCGGTGCCGTGGCGATCATCGTGGTCATTGGCGCCGTCGCCTGCTCGGTGCCGGCTCGCCGCGCGATGCGGGTCGAGCCGATCGTCGCGCTGAGACATGAATAAGGAGAAACGACCCTGAAGGGTCGTACCACAACGACCCTGAAGGGTCGTGCCACAAGAACGGCGTCACCGGGCCGCGCGCGCGAGGAGCAGCTCACGCTCGCGCGCGTTGCGCGTGAGCGACGCCGCGCGCTCGAATTCCTGGCGCGCCTCACCCTGGCGTCCGAGCTTGGCCAGAAGGTCGCCGCGCACGCTCGGCAGGAGATGGTACTCCTGAAGCGACGGCTCCGATCTCAACGCGTCGACGAGCTCGAGGCCGGCCGCCGGGCCGGACGCCATCGCGACCGCGACCGCACGATTCAGCTCCACGACGGGTGACGGCGCGACGGCCGCGAGCTCGGCGTACAGCCCGACGATGGCCGTCCAATCGGTGTCCTCGGGAGTGCGGGCTCGCGCGTGGCAGGAGGCGATTGACGCCTGGAGCTGGTACGGGCCTCGAGTGCCGCCGAGCCTCTGCGCGCGTTCGAGCGCGGTGAGGCCGCGGCGGATGAGGAGCTGGTCCCACTGCGCGCGGTTCTGATCGAAGAGGAGGATGGGCTCGCCCGACGGGCTGACCCGCGCCTTCAGCCGCGAGGCCTGGATCTCCAACAGCGCCGCGAGGCCGTGCACCTCGGCTTCCCGCGGGGCGAGTTCGGCCAGGATGCGTGCAAGACGCAGCGCGTCCTCACAGAGCGCCGGCCGCACCCAGTCGTCTCCCGCGGTCGCCGCATACCCCTCGTTGAAGACGAGATAGATCACTTCGAGCACCGAGGACAGGCGGCCCGCCAGCTCGGCGCCGCGAGGCACTTCGAACGGCACCTGTTCTCTGGCCAACGTCCGCTTGGCCCGGACGATGCGCTGGGCGATGGTCGGTTCGGAGACGAGAAACGCGCGAGCGATTTCCTCTGTCGTCAGGCCGCCGAGGAGGCGGAGCGTGAGCGCCACTCGCGCTTCCGTCGAGAGCACCGGATGACACGCGGTAAACACGAGCCGCAGCAGATCGTCGCCGATGTCATCGTCCAGAGCCGCCACGAGATCGTCCGCGGTGTCCTCCCGAGCGGCCTCCAGCTCGTGACCGAGCTCTTGATGCTTGCGCTCGAGCAGCTTGTTGCGGCGGAAGTGGTCGATCGCGCGGTGCTTCGCGGCCGCCATGAGCCAGGCGCCCGGATTGCGCGGGACGCCAGACGCGGGCCACTGCTCGAGCGCGGCGACGAGCGCGTCCTGCGCGAGGTCCTCGGCCAGGCCGACGTCTCGCACGATCCGCGCGAGGCCGGCGATGAGCCGGGGCGACTCGATCCTCCAGACCGCGTCGATCGCGCGATGGGTATCCGTAGCCGTCACAGCTACGGATCACACCAGCTTTACTGCGCCGGCGCAAGCGAGGCCCCAAGCCCCACGAGTGCTCGTTTCACCCTACTTCCACGTCGAACAACGGACACCGGAATCGACATCAGTCGCAGATGAACGCAGATAGAATGCGCACCATGACAAGACAGATTGCGATCTTCACGCTGGGGCTGCTCATTGGCGCGACGGGCGCGACGGGCGCGACGCTCGCGATAGCCGGAAGCGGTCAGTCGCAGAGCCCGGCGAAGGTCGTGCTGGAGAACGCGCGCGTGCGGGTTCGGGATGTGACATTTCCGGCGGGGCCGACGGCCATGCATACCCACGAGCTGGCGCATGTCGGGATCGTCATCCAGGGCGGTACCCTCGTTTTCAAGTACCCGGACGGCAAGTCGGAAACCGCACAGCTCGAGGTTGGATCTGTGGGATTCCGCGACGCGAACGTCACGCACGCGCCGGTCAACACCGGGACGACGCCCGTGCGCGTGATCGAGGTGGAGCTGAAGTAGGCCCGACCTTCAGGTCGGGCGTGTAGGACGTTCCCTCTGTTCTACAATGGGCCTCTCCCCGCCGGAGACTCCATGCCGGAACCGCGCGATGTTCAAACCGTTGTCAATGCGGCGGAGCAGGCTGCCGCGGCCGGCGACTACGCGTCCGCTGAGAAGCTTCTTCGCGAGGCTGCCGCTCTGCAGGAGGCCAGCCTCGGCCCCCTCCATCCGGACCTCGCCAACACCCTGAACAACCTCGCCGTCGTCTGCGAGATCACCAAGAAGCCGGCCGACGCCGAGCGCTTCTTTCGGCGCGCCTGGGAGATCGCAAAGGCGGCCCTGGAGCCGGATCATCCGTTCGTCGCCACGAGTCGAAAGAACCTCGAGGATTTCTGCAAGGCGCGGGGGAAGCCGGTAGACCCGCCCGTCGCAGCGCCGATCAATGGGGCGCCGGGGGCGCCGGCCCCGCCTGTCCCCCGTGACCCGCGTCCGACACCGACCAAGATCGCGAAGCCCGCCCCTTCGGTTCCGCCCGAGCGCGCGTCGTCAGAGCAACCGCGACCGGCCGAACCCACGGGCTGGCCCCGCCCACTCACGGTGGGCGCGATGATCGCGGGCGGTCTCGTCGTGGCGTTCATCGCGACTCCGCTGTTCCGCCCGAATGATCCGGTCGAATCTCCGCCGGCAAGCCCCAGTGCGCCGGCGCCAGCCTCGGGCGCCGAAGCCTCGGCGAAGGCGGCGGCGCCGGCGACGACGACTCCCGCGTCATCCCCCGGGACGCCCACGCCTGCCGGCGCGTCGAGAGAGGCGAAGCCAACGCCGCCCGCCCCACCGTCGGCGTCGCCTTCAAAGCCCACTGCGGCCGCTGCGAAGCCGAGCGCCCGAGCGTCGACACGCCTGGCACCGGTCGTCGTCACCGCCCGCCTGTGCAAGGGTCTTTCAACCGGCGAAATCAGCTCGGGCGGCGACTGGCGGTGCGTTCCTCCAGGCCAACCGGCGGGCCCGGGGGCGCTGTATTTCTACACGCGCCTCAAATCTCCGGCCGACACCACGGTCCAGCATCGGTGGTACCGGGGGGATCGCCTGCGCCAGGTCGTCGAGCTCCGCATTCGCGCCAACACGACCGCCGGCTACCGGACCTATAGCCGGAACACCGTCAACGATCTCGACCCGTCCGACTGGAGGGTCGAGCTCAGGACGACCGACGGGGTCCTGCTGCACCAGGAACGCTTCACCGTTCGGTAGCAGCTGTCGATCCGGGCCGTCCTCATTCGACTTAACAAATAGAATCTAGAATTTAGAATCTAGAATTCAGAAGGGACGGTTGTGTGAGCCTCATCACGGATTTCCGATACGCCCTGCGGTCGCTGGCCCGGGTCAAAGGGCTGACCCTGACGGTGGTCCTCACCCTGGCCCTCGGGATTGGGGCGAATGCTGCCATCTTCAGCGTCGTCCGGGGCGTCCTTCTGAGGCCGCTCGTCAACCGTGATGAAGCCCGCCTGATCTACATCCGCCAGAGCGCTCCGGGCATCGGCGTGGAAAACGCCAACTTCTCGGTGCCGGAGATTCGAGACCTCCAGGGCCGGGTCAAAACGCTCAGCGCGTTCGGAGACTTCTCGACGATCGAGTTCACCATGGTCGGACTGGGCGAGCCGCGGGTCGTCCGCTCCGGCGTCGTCGGGGGCTCGTACTTCGAGGTCATGGGGCTTCGTCCGATACGGGGCCGGCTGCTCGGCCCGGGGGACGACGGGCCCAGGGCGGCCGGCGCCGCGGTGCTCACGTATCGGTTCTGGACGAGCGGGCTGCAAAGCGACGAGTCGGTGATCGGCAAGACGATACGGCTGGGCGACCGGACCGCGACGATCGTCGGTGTCCTCGAGCCCTCGGTCCCGTATCCGGCGGAGACCGAAATCATCGCGAACGTTGTCACGAGCCCTCACCATCTGGACGCCACCATGGTCGATGGGCGCGTCCATCGGATGACGGAGCTCTTCGGACGCCTGGCTCCCGGCGTCGACGTGGAAGCGGCGCGCGCCGAGCTGCGCGCGGTTCACGGCGCGATCCGGACGGAACACCCCGAGGCCTACCCGAAGGAAGCCGACATGCGGCTCGACGCCGTGCGGCTGCGCGACCAGATCATCGCGCCGGCGAGAACCGTCCTGCTCGTGCTCCTCGCGGCGTCGGGGCTGGTGTTCATCATCGCCTGCTCGAACGTCGCGAACCTGATTCTGGCGCGCTCGGTCCGGCGGGAAGGGGAGTTGGCCATCCGCGCTGCGCTGGGCGCGGGCACCGGGGCGCTCCGCCGGACGTTGCTCGCCGAAAGCCTGCTGCTCTGCGGCGCGGGGGCGATCCTGGGGGTTCTCATCGCGCGGCCGATGGTGGCCATCCTGGCCAGGTATGCCGCGCGCTTCTCGGTGCGCGCGCTGGATCTGACGGTCGATGCGAGCCTGTTGTGGGTCGGCGCGGGCCTCGCGATCGCCGCGGCGGTGCTTCTCGCGTTCGTGCCGCGTCTGCCCTCGCCGGAAGCATCCACCGGGCTCGGTCTGTCGACCGGCGGCGTGCGGATCACGTCGGGCACCAACCGCCGGCTGCGCCTGTTCGCCGTGACGCAGATTGCGGCGTCGTTCGTGCTGCTCGCGGGCGCCGGCATGCTGCTGACGAAGCTCCTGACCCTGCAGGCCACGCAGACGGGCTTCAATCTGAGCAACGTGCTCGCGATCAACGTGCCCATCGTGTCCTACGCGCGGGACCCCAGGGAAATCATCGCGTTCTACAAGGAAGCGCTGCGGCGCATCGGAGAGGTGCCAGGCGTCGAGCGCGTCGCGGTGGGCACGGTCGTGCCGTGGCGCGACGCCGGCGGGTTCTTCGGCGCGCAGTTCACCGTTCAGGGGTACGTCAATGCCAACGGCGAGGAAGATCCCCGCGCGCGCTTCCGCACGGTCTCGCCCGGGTTCTTCGCGTCGCTCGGCGTGCCGATCATCGCCGGCCGTGACTTCACCGAAGCCGACCGGCGGGATGCGGAACGCGTCGTCATCATCAGCGCGAGCGTCGCGCGGCGGATGTTCCCGACGGGCGACGCCCTCAATCGCGGTTTCAAGTGGACGGACCCCGTCATCAAGTTCATCGGCGTGAGCGGTGACTTCCGCCGGATCGTCGGCGTCGCCGCCGACGTGGACGACGAGAACGTCGTGCCCGGGCCTGCGATGAGCGTCTATCACCCGTTCGAGCAGGAGATCGGGGGCGGCCGGATCTTCGTCCAGGCGCGGACGGATCCGTACGCGCTGGTGGCGCCGATCACGAGGACCATTCGCGAGCTGTCGCCCGATCAGCCCGTCGAGCGGGCCGCGACGCTCGAGGACGTGCGGGCGGAAGTGCTCTCGCCGGAACGGTTGAACACGCTCGTGTTCGGCGGGTTCGCCGCCGTGGCCCTCACGATCGCCGTCGTCGGGGTCGCCGGCGTGCTGGCGTTCTCGGTGAGCGCGCGAACACGCGAGTTCGGGATCCGCATGGCGATCGGATCGGCGCCGCGGCAGCTCTTGACCCGGATTCTCGGAGAGGGGGCGACGATTGCCGGCGTCGGCATCGCCGCAGGGGCGATCGGGGGGCTGGCGCTCGCGTGGATCGTCCGCGCCTACATCCAGGACGTCCGCATTCCGGGGCTGCTGCCCACGATCGGCGCCGCGACGATTCTCGTCGCGGCCGCGATTCTCGCGTCGCTGATGCCCGCCGCGCGCGCGTCGCGCATCGACGTCATCCAGGCGTTGCGATCGGAGTAGGGGCGGCTCGCGAGCCGCCCCTACAGGCACGCCCGGTTACGGCGGAGGCAGGACGAACGTCGCATCCAGCACGGGCACCGTCCAGATTTCCGCGCCCGAGCGAACATCGATGGCCCGCAGGCGGAGCGGCAACCGGACGAACTGGTTACCATCGCGGTAGCCTGACGTCGGCGCGACGTGGATCAGCTGCGACCCCTGCACGATGAACGGCGCCAGTCCGACCGGCGCGTCGACGACCCCGACGGCCTCTCCCGCGGCCGTCGTGATCGTCCAACGGTACGGGGCTCGCACGTTAGCCGGATCGGACAACGGCGTGCTGCGCATCTTGTGCTGACCGTCGACCGACTGGAGCTCCGACATCTGATCGAGCGTCAGACCCGAAAGCGCCGCCGACGACGCATCCGATGCCTCCGCCGCGACCACCTCGCCGGTGGCCGGATTCAACCGGGCGGCGCCAACAGCGTCCACCCCGTCGTCACCCTCAGCAATGCCCCGCGCCAGCCGCGCGTCGATGGTCCACGCGACGACCACGTCCGGTCCGCTCAGAAGCGCGCGCACCGTCGTCTGCTGGTTCGCCGTGTCGCTGACCTCGGCCTTCAAGTCGCCCGGGAGGCTGACGCGCGACCGCGTCCGCGCGGCGCCGCCCCCAGTCTCGAGGCAGACCAGCACGAGCTGTTCACCCTCGCCGGGCGCAGCCTGTGCGACAAGCGTGCCGCCCGACACGGCGAGCGGTTTCGCCGCGGCGTCGCTCCTCCATCTCCTGGCCCCGCTGGCGAGATCGATCGCCTCGATCCCGCCGGACGGGCTCATCACGTACGCCGTGCCCGCAGCCGGATTGACGACGACGCCGTCGTAAAGGCTCGGGCCGGACGGCACCTGCGCGGCCGCGATCGCAGGCGTTACGAGTAGACAGGCGAAGGCCGGAAGCCAGAGTCGCCTAACGGTTGCATGCTCAGTCATGGTGCGGCCCTCCCGTCGTCAGAACGGCCGAGGCGTTTTTCAGCTTGAACGCGCCACGGCCCAGCGTACCTGCCACCAGCACGTCGTCGACGCTGCTGTACTGCAGCTCGTACACGGGTACGGTCGGCAGGTCCCTGCCAAGCTTCGCCCAGTCCGCGAAGCCAGCCGCCTGCGTGGCGGAATACGCGCTGTTGAGCGACCCGACGACGAGCGCATTCCCCGCGGCAGAGGTCACGAACTCGAGCGACCTGAGGGTCAACGGGTTCAGCGTCGGCAGGTTGTTGGTGATGTTCGTCCAGAGGACGCCGCCATTCGTCGTCATGAAAACAGCCACGTTCGTCGCCGCGAACGCGATGTTCGCGTCCTGCGGGTGCATGACGACGCTGACGACCGTCGCACCGAGGTTGGTAGCGGCGAATGCCCCCGGGGGAGGCGTCAGCCTGACCCTGACGTTATTCCCCGTGCCCCAGTAGATCGCATCAGGATTGTTCGCGGCGCCGTACGCGATCGAGTCGAGGCCGCCGCCGTTCGCCGCTCCCAGGTCGACACGCGTCACGGTGTCCCCCCGAGTGAGCGATTCGTAGAGCCCGTTGTTGGCGCCGATCAGAATCCGGTTACCTTGGACGCGGTTGAGCGCCAGGGGTGTGTAGAACTGAGGCTGGAGCGCCGGCGAGCCGCCGATCGGGGTCCTGGGAATGATCGTGAAAGTCAGAACCGTGACGGGATCGCTCCAGGTCGTGCGGTTGAAGGCTCCCAGGTTCTGGAAGCTGGAGTACCGGATGGACTGACCCGGTATGGAGAAGCCGTCGGCGAGGACGTCGCCGCCGTCCGCGGTGAGCAGCGACTCCCAGGTGAGGCCGTCCTCCGCCAGTTGGACGGGGGTGCCGGTGTCCTGGTTCCCGCTCAGCGCGACCTTGAACAGCGTGTCGTATGCCGTCGAGTGCTGCTCGCCGACCTGCAGATTGCCGTTCAGCGAGAACCAGTCGCCGAGATTCGTCTGCGGCTGGGTGCGGCGGTACACGCCGCCGTCGTCGACCTCGACCAGCTCGTTGCTGGCGTCCATGACCATCTCGCGCGAGTCGGCGTGCGGCGAGCTGTTGTTCCCCGTGCCGCCCGTCGGCATGAACGCGACAGGCACATTCGTGCAAGCGGGGGCCGGCGCGCCGGGCCTGCAGTTCGTCATGTGCGCCCACTGGCTCGCCAGGGGCTGCGAGGCGTCGCCGCGGAAGATGCGGCCGGCGTAGTTTCTCGCGCCGATGACGTTCGGGAACTGCGGCACGTTGGACACGCCGTTCTCTTCACGGTTGTCCGGCTGTCGATCGCCCGCCAGGTACACGATGTTGGGATTCAGCCTGTCGGCTGCGATCGACATGTGGATGAACGACTGCGCGCCGGGATGGACCCCTTGCGGCACAGGGCTCGGGGTGATCGGAATCGACATCTGGGTCCAGGTCGTCCCGCCGTCGCCCGATCGGAACACGGCCGCAAGCCGTCCGGGAGTCCGCGCGATCGCGACGTAGACGTTGTTGTGACGGCCGACGGCGAGCTCGACGTTCGTCGGAACGGTATTCCCGATTGTCCCCAACTGCGCGTCGACGGCGGCGTCGCTCACTTTCGTCCACGTGGCGCCCGTGTCGTCGCTGCGATAGATGCCGTTCGGCCCACCGGTCGCCGACGTGATCGGCACGAAGAGCCGATTGGGCCGGCGCGGGTCGCCGACGAGGTCGAACGCGACGCCCGCCGGGAGCCCGAACGCCATGTCCTCGCGCGACACGCGGATGCAGGTCTTGCCGCAATCCTCGGTGCGGAAGACGCCGCGATTCTCGTTGTTGTTGGGCGTGCCGGTGTTCACGGACAGGACGAACGTGTTGCCCCGGATGGCGGCGCCGGAAATGTTCTTGTCGATCAGCAGGCCGCCGCCGTTTTCGGGGATCCAGGTCTTCCCGCCGTCGATGCTGTAGATCACGCCGAGCAGGGCGCCGCCGGTCGTCCGCGAGAAGCTGCTGAAGCGGCCGAAGCCGGCCAGCAGGTTCCGGTTGGCCGGATCCATGTCGAGCGCGCCGATCGACTGCGACGCCTGGTTGTCGGTGAGCCGCTGCCACACCACGCTCGCCGCTTTCGCCGTCGTCGTCTTCCACACGCCGCCGTTCACGGTGCCGATGAAGAGCGTGCCCGCCTGACTCGGATGGGCCAGGACGGTATGCACGGCGCCGGTGACCTCGTTGTTCAGGTCGTCGGCGGTGTTCCGAACGTTCTCGACCTGGCCGAACGTCGCCGGCGAAGGTCCCTGTGACACCCACCGGCCGAAGCCGGGGGGAAGATTGTCGCCGCTCGAAGCGGAGACGTCGACGACGGGGAGCGGCACCACCGCAAAGGCGATCGCCAGAATCATGATCGGGAGATCGATGCGGCGGTGTTGACGGGAGAACCGGAGCCGGGCTTTGCTCAAGGCGCACCTCGCTTACGACTACTATCGCGAGTCAGAGAGCGGAACCGCGGCGCGATGATCGGGTCGGCGTGAGCACGCGTCAAGAGAAAAACGGCGATCGCACGCGAAATTGGTGGGACGAACGACAAGTCTTCCTGCCGGACGAACTTTGGCTTCTGAATGGAGGACGTCCGCGTGTTTCACGTCACGCCCGGACGAGCTTGCAGAGCCCGGGCGTTGCGTAAGACTCTTGTGTGAGCACTCAGGGAGGCACCATGCGATACGTTGACGGCTTCGTCCTGCCGGTCCCGAAGAAAAATCTACAGGCTTACCGCCGCATGTCTGCGAAGGCAGGCAAGGTCTGGCGCGGCCACGGCGCCCTCGAATACATAGAGGCCGCCGGCGACGACCTCAAGGTAAAAATGGCGACGAAGTTCCCGAAAATGGCCAGGGCCAAGCCCGGCGAGACCGTCGTGTTCTCGTGGATCGTCTACAAGTCGCGGGCGCACCGGGATCGCGTCAACAAGAAGGTGATGAAGGACCCGCGCCTGGCGAAGATGATGGATCCGAAGACGATGCCGTTCGACGTCAAGCGGATGGCGTACGGCGGTTTCAAGGTCTTCGTCGACGCCTGAGCATTCGGGTATAACGAAGCGTGCGACGTTTCAGCGCGCCGTACCTGGTGACGATCCTGGGCGGCCTGTTCTGCCTTCCGGCCTGCGGCGACGGAACGCCGGCGAGCCCGTCACCACCGGAACCGGGGACCGTCACGATCACCGCATCGGGCGTGACGCCTGCGGAGGTTCGCGTGCCGCGCTTCGGCCGCGTCACCTTCGTGAACAACGACAATCGCGCCCATGCGATGAGCTCGGATCCCATCGATCTCCACACCGATTGCCCGGCGATCAACGAGGTGGGGACCATCGATCCAGGGCAGAGCCGGACGACCGGGACTCTCAGCATTCCGCGTGTGTGCGGGTTTCACGACCACATCCGCGAGACGGATCCGGCGTTCAAGGGCCGTATTGTGATTGAGTAGGGGCGGTTCGCCCGCCTTCGCGCTGCGCGCTACGGCGAGGCAGGCTGCTACTTGCCGCGGAGTCGTCGCGACAGGACCGTCGACGCCATTCGGCAGTTGCTCGTTGGCCAACTGATCCTGGTCGCCGAGCGTCTGCTTGAGCCGCGCGAGCTCCGCCTTCAGCGTCGACGTGAGCTCCGCCTGTCCGGGCTCGCCGTACAGATTGTGGAGCTCGAAGGGATCGTTCGTCAGGTCGAAGAGCTCCCACTGATCCTTCTTCCAGAAATGAATCAGCTTGTGCGTGCGCGTGCGAACGCCGTAGTGCGCTCGCGTGTTGTGGTCGCCCGGATCGTGGTAGTAGCGGTAGTACATGGACGCGCGCCAGTCGGCAGGGGGCCGGCCGCGCAGTACCGGGAGGAGGCTGCGTCCCTGCATCTCTGTTGGCGCCGGCAGGCCGCCAGCATCGAGAAACGTGGGCGCGAAGTCCACGTTCAGGGCAATCGCATCGCTTCTGGTCCCGCGTGGGATGGCCGCGGGCCAGCGCACGAGAAACGGCATCCGCAGCGGGCGAGCAATCGGCCGACGCCGTCGTCCACGGACTGGATCGTCGCCAGATAGTCCTGCATGTAGCGCTGATACTTCCACCGGATGAGCGCTTCCCCGGTGAGCGTCACGGTGCTGCCGTCGCGCGCAATCGTGACGGTGTCGGGCCCGGTCGCCAGCCACTTCGTCAGCTCCGCTCCGGCCAGGTCCGGCGGCGGCGGCAGCTTCAGATCGCGGCGTGTCAGATCGGCGGCTACTCGCTGCTGGTTTTCGCGGATCGCATCGGTTCGCGTCGCATACGAGTCCCAGAGCGTCACCGGCTCGGGTATCCGCCGGCCGGCGAAGCGCGCGGCGTAACCTGCAGTCGGCTCCCACGGCCGGTGCGGCGCCTTGTGGTGGACCATCAGGAAGAACGGCTTGTTGCGCGGACGCTTCTCCAGGAAGTCGATCGCGAGATCGGTAATGACGTCCGTGACGTATCGGCCCGTGTAGGCTTTCTCTCCGGTCGCGGTATAGAGCACCGGATCCGCGTAGGCTCCCTGGCCCGGCAGAATCTCCCAGCGGTCGAATCCAACGGGGTCGCTTCCCAGGTGCCATTTGCCAACCATCCCTGTGTAGTACCCGCCCCGCTGCAGGAGGCGCGCGACCGTCATGCGCGAGCTGTCGAAGCGGTTGAAGACCGTCACGCCGTTGATGTGCGAGTACTGGCCGGTGAGAATCGTCGCCCGGCTCGGCGTGCAGATGGAGTTGGTCGCGAACACGTTTCCGAGCAGCGCGCCTTCGCGCGCCAGGCGGTCGAGGTTCGGCGTCTCGTTCACGCGCGATCCGTAGGCCCCGATCGCGTGCGACGCGTGGTCGTCCGACATGATGAACAGGATGTTCGGACGGTCCGCGGCGGCGGCCGGCACGGCCGCGATGGCGGACAGGCAGACGGCGAGCGTCAGCTTGAACATCGGGCGCATTCTAATGGAGCGCGGGCCTCTCAGGCCCGCGAGATACGGCAGGAACGTCCGGAGTAGGATTAACGCCTATGTCGAAATGGCTCGCCGGTCTTGTCCTGTTCTGTTGTCTGCCATTCCCGGAGTCCTATCGCGTGGAAACGGTTGGCTCGCAAGCCGCCCTGGCCGACCGCGTTCCCCGACATCGATCGTCTGTTCGCGGAGTTCGCGAAAACGGCCCATGTGCCCGGCGCCGCCTGGGGGATCGTGATCGATGGCAAGCTGGCGCACTCGGGCGCGGCAGGCGTACGCGACGTCGCGGCGAACGCCCCGGTCGACGCCGATACGGTGTTCCGCATCGCGTCGATGACGAAGAGCTTCACGGCCATGTCCATTCTGAAGCTGCGCGACGAAGGGAAGCTGTCGCTGGACGACCCGGCCGAGCGCTACGTTCAGGAGTTGAAGAGTCTCCGCTATCCGACGACGGACTCTCCCCGCATCACCGTCCGCCATCTCCTCACGCACTCCGAGGGCTTCCCTGAAGACAATCCCTGGGGGGACCAGCAGCTTGCCAGGAGCGAAGAACAGTTCTCGCGGATGCTGCGTGGCGGCATCCCGTTCTCGACCGCGCCCGGCACCGCCTACGAGTATTCGAACTATGGATTCGCGATCCTCGGCCGGATCGTGTCGCGCGTGTCGGGCATGCCGTACGACGAGTACGTCGCGCGGAACATCCTGCATCCGCTGGGGATGACCTCCACGACGCTGCATCCGTCGAAGGTGCCGGCGAACCGGCTGGCGATCGGGTATCGGTGGGAAGACGACCGCTGGAAGGAAGAGCCGGCGCTCCCGCATGGATCGTTCGGCGCGATGGGCGGGATGCTGACGTCGATCCGCGACCTGAGCCGCTACGTCGGCGTGCTGCTCGACGCCTGGCCGCCGCGCGACGGAGCGGAGACCGGACCGGTCCGCCGCGCCTCGCTCCGCGAGATGCAGCAGCCGTGGCGTCCGTCCGGCACACGCGTGGTCCTGGACAAGTCCACGAACGCGCCGCGCCTGTCAGCCTCGAGCTACGGGTACGGCCTCGGCGTCACCCAGACATGCGACTTCGGCGCCGTGGTCGCTCACAGCGGCGGGCTGCCCGGCTACGGATCCTTGATGCGCTGGCTCCCTGACTACGGCATCGGCATCATGGCCTTCGGCAACCTGACGTACACGGGGTGGGGCCGGGTCGTCGGGGAAGCGATGGATCGACTCGTCAAGACGGGCGCGCTGCGCCCGCGCGCGATGCAGCCCTCGCGCGCGCTCGTCGAAGCGCGCGATGCGGTGTCGAAGCTCGTCGCCGGCTGGGATGACGCTCTCGCGGACACGATCGCCGCCGAGAATCTGTTCATGGATCGGTCGAAAGACCGCCGCCGGAAGGAGCTCGACGATCTCAGGGCGACCGTCGGTGCCTGCTCCGCGCCCGACGCGTTCGACGTCGTCGAAAACGCGCTGCGCGGCCAATGGACGATGGCGTGCGAGCGCGGCAGGCTGGAGGTCAGCATCACGCTTGCGCCGACGATGCCGCCGACCGTGCAGTACTTGTCGGTTCGACCCGCGGCCGCGGCGCCGCAGCGTCCGGCGACTTGTACGTCGTTCTAACGCAGGAGATCTGCGTCAGCGAACGAGGGGGTGGAGCTCCCAGACTTCGTGGAAGAGCGTCGTACTCGATCCGTATCGGACGGACAGTTCCAGGTCGAATCTGTTTTCGGTCAGCCCGCTGATCAGAGACGGCACGAGCTCTCCGTTCCCGAAGAGCCACCGCAAGTTCACGAGACCCCCAAGCGAATCTCCCGGACGCTCCACGCGACCCGCCAGATACACCACGCCGTTCGAGTCCACGGCGCCGGTGAGCGTGCCGGTCGCCGGCGGCGTAAAGATCGCCGCCGTGGCCTGCAGATTGAAATGTTCAGCGGTCGCGCTCTGGGTCACGTCGAGCACGAGAGGCGCCGTCAACCCGCGGCGGCCCTGACAGGGGCTTGGCGAAGTCCCGACCCCGTCCCAGCAGTCGAGGACGGTAATCGAGCCGCGCCAGACCCCAGCGATGTTATCGACGACGTGCACCGTCTTGGAACCGGTCCGATGTTCGTAGTCGGCCCGCACGATCGCACCGCCGAGCCGCCGCGCGATGACCCTGCCGTCGCTGGTGATCGAGATCGCGTCCCCTTCGGCGGTCCATGTGGCCTCCACCTCGCGGCTGCCTCGGTCGTCCGGCAACCAGGCGGTGAGCCTGCCGTTGCTGCCGGGCATCAGCAGGGTGGTGCCGCGGATTTCGAGGTCGCGCAGGCCCGGGAGCTCTGAGGGCAGTGATGGCACGCCGCACGCCGTGAGCGCGCACAGGGCCACAACTGCGGCCGGATGCAGTATGCGAATCATGAGCTGCTTTCGGTGGCTGGCCATTACACGTCTGGCGGCGCAGTGACGAATTGAGGTCCGCGCACCCCCGGGTTTCGTCCCAGCCGGCCTGTGGTGCAAGGGCACTGCCGATGGGAGGGGGGTTGCCAGGCGAGGCCGCGGCGCGGCAGGATGAACGGACAACGTCCGGAGGACTTCTGATGCCTCCCACCCTGGCAAACGGCAAGATCTGCTACGTCGAGATTCCCGCCACCGACATCGCGCGCTCAGCCGACTTCTACAGCAAAGTCTTCGGCTGGCGGATCAGACAACGCGGCGACGGCTCCACCGCCTTCGACGACACCACCGGGGAGGTCAGCGGCGCCTGGAAGCTCGGGCGTCCGCCCGCTTCGAGTCCGGGCCTTCTCTTCTACGTCATGGTCGACAGCGTTGCCGCGACGCTCGACGCGGTCGTCGCGAACGGCGGCAAGATCGTGCAGCCGATCGGCGCGGACGCTCCGGAGATCACCGCGCGCGTTCACGATCCGGCGGGCAACGTCATCGGCCTCTACCAGCAACCTGCCTGAAGCACAACCCGGCGGTCCGCCGCCGCGCGAGGTCCAGCATGAGCGTCACGACAGCCCCCGATCGAACTGAAGCAGCCGAGTACTACTTCACGTATATCGACAAGGTCGGACCCGGCGACATCTGCCGGATCCTCGAGGAACAGCTGGCTGAGACGCTGCCGCAGCTCGAAGCCATCTCGGAGGAGCGATCGCTCCATCGCTACGCCCCCGACAAGTGGAGCCTCCGCGAAGTACTGAGTCACCTCAATGACGGAGAGCGCTTGTTCGTGTTCCGCGCGCTCTGGTTTGCGCGCGGGTTCGACACTCCGCTTCCGAGCTTCGATCAGAACGTCGCGGTGTCGGTGGCCGGCGCGGATTCGCGGTCCTGGCGCAGCCACGTCGAGGAATTTCGGGTGATCCGCGCCTCGACGT
Organism: uncultured Acidobacteriota bacterium; assembly: GCA_963847125.1. Classification (GTDB taxonomy): domain Bacteria; phylum Acidobacteriota; class Vicinamibacteria; order Vicinamibacterales; family 2-12-FULL-66-21; genus DATAEE01. The sequence continues at coordinate 1,341,353 of CAWJYM010000009.1, read as the reverse complement.
TGGCCTTTTTTCGCAATCTGCCCTCAGAGGCGTGGACGCGTCGCGGCGTCGCGAGCGGCTATCCGTTTACGGTTCGGGCGCTCGCCTACATCACGGCGGGACACGTCACGCACCACATGGGAATCCTGAAAGAGCGCTATCTATGACCGCAACGCAGTGAGCGTGATCAGACTTCAGCGGATCTCTAGCCGGCCCGAGTCTTTGGAACTGGGACTGGCGCATTTGTCCCGCCGTTCGTCACGGAACTGTTGAACGGCCGTCGAGGGCGGTTCTACTCTGAACCGCATGGTCCATCGTCCAGGATGCCGTGCGGCTCTGATCGCCTCGATCTTCCTGACGCTTGCAGCGACCGGACAATCTCAACCTCGCCGTTCGGCGGACTGGCCGGGGCTCTGGGGACCCGCGCGCAACGGCGTCTCGCCGACAGCGCCGGCCGTTCCGCCGAGCGGCGCGAAGGAGCTGTGGCGCCGTCCGGCTGCGGGCGGCTATTCGGAGATCGCAGTCGCCGGCGGGCGCGCGATCACGATGGAGCTTCGCGACGGCGCCGATTTCGTCGTCTCGCTGGACGCGGCGACCGGACGGGAGGTCTGGAGCGCACGCGTCGGTCCGACGTACCGCGGCCACGGCGGCTCGGACGACGGTCCGATTTCGACGCCGACGGTGGACGGCGACGACGTCTTTGCAGCCGGTCCGAACGGGCAGCTCCTGGCGCTCGACTTCGCGACGGGCCGGGAACGCTGGCGGCACGATCTCGTGCAGGCGTTCGGCGCAACCGTCCCCGGCTGGGGCTTCGCTTCGTCGCCGCTCGTCGAGGCAGGCTTCGTCATCGTGCCGACCGGCGGGCCGGCGAGCCGCGGGCTCCTGGCGTTCGAGCGCGCCAGCGGCCGTCTGGCGTGGAGCGCACCCTACAGCAAGAGCACAGGCTATTCGTCGGCCATCGCCGTGACGATCGCGGGCACGCGCCAGATCGTCGTCGCCGCGGGCGACCAGATCTTCGCCGTGTCTCCAGCTGACGGCCGGCGTTTGTGGAGCATCGCCGGTCCTGGCGCAGCGAAAGAGGTCGCGAACAGCCCCGTCGTGCTGCCGGACGATCGCGTCCTGCTCACGTTCTGGGAAGACTCGATGCTGATCAAGATCTCGCGGCAGGCGGACTCGCTCTCAGCCGTCGAGGTCTGGCGATCTCCGAGGCTTCGCGGCTTCAACGGCCCGACCATCTTTCGCGACGGGTTCCTCTACGGCTTCGCCGGACCGCAGCTGGTCTGCCTCGAGGCGGCAACGGGTGAGGTGCGGTGGCGCGAGCGAACGGGGGAGGGGACGCTCGTCGGGATTGGCGGTCACATGTTCCTGCTCGGTCAGACGTCTGGCGACCTGCGGATCGTCGGCGCCTCGCCCGCCGGCTACACGGAGGGCTTCCGCACCCGGATCTTCACGCCGGACGTCACCTCGGTCACGGGCCCGTCATTTGCGGGGGGCCGGCTGTACGCGCGCAACCTCAGAGAGATCGTGGCGCTCGAGCTGGATAGGTAAGTCGCGCGCTTTGTTTCCCGTTTCTTTTGGGTATTCTCTTCCTGAACTTGGCCAAACAACCTGGCACCATCGTGATTGCTCGGCTCAACGACCGGGCACAGCCGGTCGATCGTGGCGAGCTCTACGAGGATCCCCTCCAGGAGCTGCTCACAGGGAATGCCTGGGGCGAGGTGAGTGGAGGTGGCTCGCAGCTTTCGGATCAGGGCGAGATCCAGTTCTGCGATATCGAGATCCTCCTGGTCGAGGTTACACCCGAGATTCTTGGTGCCATTGCGATGAAGCTCGAGAGCCTTGGTGCGCCAGTGGGCTCACGGATGCTGTCCGAGCCTGAGCTCCCGTTCGGTTCGAATGAAGGGCTCGGCATCTATCTGAACGGCACCGACCTTCCCGACTCCACATATCGCGACTGTGACTCGAACTTCGTTTACAGCGAATTCAATCGCCTGCTCTCGGGCGTCGGTCGCGTCCATAGCCACTGGCAGGGTCCCAGAGAGACAGCACTCTACGTGTATGGCCGCTCCGCTGCCGAGATGCGGGCCGCGCTGCAACCGTTCCTGGATTCTTATCCACTCTGCGAACGCGCTCGGGTCGTTCAGATTGCCTAGCGTTTCCGGCACGGCCATCGGCGTGGTCGATCTCGTGGCGCCCGTCGTCGTCGCTCTCGTCTTTATCGCGCTGGTTTCTCTCATCCGCGAGCCACATCGTCGCGAATTCAATGCAATCATGGTTGCCGGCGCAGGCGCGGCGTATCTCGGCGCTGGTTTGGGTCCTTGGGAGTTTGCGTACACGACCGTTGCGACGTACATCGCGTTCCGAGGGCTTCGCTCCTACACCTTCATCGGCATCGGCTGGCTTCTTCACACTGGGTGGGACATCGTTCACCATCTCTACGGCAACCCTATCGTGCCGTTCGTCGCAAACTCGTCGCTCGGGTGTGCGATCTGCGATCCAGTGATAGCGCTCTGGTGCTTCATGGGTGCGCCGTCCCTGCTCGGTCGGGGCGAAAGGCGCGCTACTCGCGTTCCTGGGTGAGGTCCATGTGACGTTCACCAAACGCCTCCGCGAGGGAGTCCGGCGCGGGAGAATCAGGTGCAGCATTCGTGTCTGGACGCGTCCCCATGTAAAGGTGGGTGGCCGCTACCAGATGGACGAGGGCCACATTGTCGTGGATTCCATTGCGCCGATTACCGTCAGTGACATCACGTACGATCTGGCTCGTGAATCGGGGTTCGAGAGTGTGGGTGACTTACTGAGCATCGCAAGGCACGGTAAAGGCGACAACGTGTACCTGGTTCGGTTCCATTACTTGCCTGCGGGTGCGTGGGATGGGCCAAGGTGGAGACATCGCCAGAGGGCCGGGTCGTCATAAGGGCGATCGAGCTGCGTGCGCCCGACATCCGGTTAACCTGGCCAGCTGCGACCCGTGCCTGGCACCGATCTCGTGCCAACCAGTCACTCGGTCCTGGACCGAGTCTTCGAGCGGCAACTTTTCAAGAGTTCGATCTGGAAATAGTTCTTGACAGGCTGGTCGCAAGCACGCGGCGCAATCGCCGACGCTCCCTGATTCTCCCCTCTCCTCGCGCGCAGGCTCGCTCCTTTGCGGCGTTCGGAGCTCTGTCCGACCCAGACAGTGGTCTCGCGATCGATCGCTGACGTAGCGCCCAGTCTACGGCTCGAAAACTGCGGTGTTATAAAGCGATATGACGATATTCACTCGTTCGTTCGCTCAGTTGTCCAACGAAGATCTGCTCGACCTGGTGAAGCGGCTCGCCGCAGACGAGCGTCGGGCGACGGCACGCCTCATCGCGTCGCTGATCGAAGTCGACGCGCGGCGGCTCTATCTCGGCGAAGGATGCTCCTCGCTTTTCACGTACTGCACGCAGGTGCTGCATCTATCCGAGCACGCCGCGTACGGACGCATCGAGGCGGCGCGCGCGGCGCGACGCTTCCCTCGGGTCCTCGAGCTGCTGGCGGAAGGAGCGATCACGCTGACGGCGGTCGGCCTGCTCGCGCGGCATTTGACCGATGCTAACCATGTGGAGCTCCTGAACGCCGCTCGACACAAGACCAAGCGAGAGGTAGAGCAGCTCGTCGTACGGATCCATCCTCGGCCGGACGTGGCGCCGTCGGTTCGCAGACTTCCCACGCCGAAACCTCTCGCCATCTTGTCCGCTCGAGCCGTTGACGCTCAGGCAAGCATCGGTACTAGTCCGGACTCACCGAAGGGTGAGGAACACGGCGAACCGCCGCCGGTCCCACAACCATCGAAGGCCGTCGCGGTTGTAGCCCCACTTGCGCCAGAACGCTACAAAGTCCAGTTCACTGTGGGCCGCGAGACCTTTGAGAAACTGCGTCGTGCTCAGGACCTGCTGCGACACCCGGTCCCGAACGGGGATCCGGCGGCGATCTTCGATCGAGCGCTCACGCTGCTCCTCGCAGAACTGGACCGGACCAGGCTGGCCGCGACCGAGCGACCCCGGGCAAGCCGGCCTACAGCATCAGGATCACGCCACATTCCCGCCGCTGTGAAGCGGACAGTCTGGGCGCGCGACGGAGGCCGCTGCGCCTTCGTCGGTCGTCACGGGCGTTGCACGGAGACAGCGATGCTCGAATTTCACCACGTCGTGCCATACGCGCGCGGTGGTCCGGCCGTTGCCGAGAACATCGAGCTTCGGTGTGCCGCTCACAATGCGCACGAGGCGGAGTTGTGCTTCGGTCCTCGCCAGTCGACGCTCGTGCGAGAGAACGGTCCTACGTATGCAGCGCACGTTGGCACCGATGTCGTGCCAACCCGCAGCTCGGTCCGGACCGGCCGGATCGAGTTGCTTACTCGTCCGCTCGCGCCTGAGCGGCAAGACGTTAGGTCCGAACCCTTGGAGGTTGTTCGTTGGTGAAGATCCTTTTCGCCAAACGACGAGCGCGGCTCAGATGGGTCATGGGCCTGCCTGCGATCGTCGCTTTGCTATACCTCGGGCATGCGCTTGAGGATGGCGGTCTCGCTGCGGCAGCGCCCTATCTCGCTGTCGTTCTGATGAGCACGCTGTACTTGTTTCGGCCGATGCTCATTCTCTGGGCGCCAGTGTTTGCCGCGTTTGTCTTCTATGCAGTTGCAGTGTTGCTGCATCCAGACAATGGCCCACGCGGCGAGTGGGTGATTTTCCTGCTCCTCGGAATAGTCCCCGCTGTTGTTCTATGGGTAGCGCGCCCAAAGGAGTTTGCGGATGCGTCCGTAACAACAACATCAAGTCCGAAGCCCTAATTCCCCTGGTGAGCCCGCTCACGCGAACGACCCTTGGAACGCCGGATAACCCTTCGGAAGAGAGCGAGAGGCACTAGCATGACCGCCAAAAGCTTGTGACGCTGCCGAAAGTGACGGCGCCCGAGTCTTCGCCCCCACTCGTCTGCAACGTCCTCTCGGTCCCGATGCTCCGGTCGGTGTCTGGCATGGATATGGTGTCCGATCTCGTGAAAGAGCACTCGCCGATGAGAGTTGTGCGAACGAACCGCAGTCGAAGAGCCCAAGCAGGTGCGTCCGCCAAGGCCTGGTCCACAAACACCTCAATCGTTGCCGGCTCCGATCTGGTCGCGTGATGGTAGAGGCCGGCGGCGTTGGTGGGGGGCTATAGTCTCGATAGGCTTCGACGACCTCGGTCATGGAGCCGGGAGCATATCGAACTGAGCTGGAAGCGCAATCGCATAGCAACCGTCACGCACCCGAGCCCGTCAAACATCCAACATGACTGCCATGGCTGACCTTCGACTCGCCCTCCGCGGCCTGCGCCGCAACCCGCTGTTTGCCACCGTCGCCATTCTGTCGCTCGCGCTGGGGATCGGCGCCAACACCGCCATCTTCACGCTGATCGACCAGATGCTGCTGCGCAGACTGCCCGTGAGAGCTCCTGAAGAGCTCGTCATGCTCTATCAGCAGGGTCCGCACATGGGCAGCAACATGGGAGCGAGGATGCACTCGTATCCCATCTACCAGGACTACCAGAAACGCGCCGAGCCGCTGGCCGAAGTGATGTGCCGGCGGCTCGTCCCGGCCTCGGTCAGCATCGACAATCAGACCGAACGGGTCACCGCTGAAATAGTCTCGGGCAATTACTTCACGATGCTGGGGGTGCCGGCGGCGGTGGGCCGGGTGTTCAACTCACAGGAAGACGACCAGGCGTACCAGGGACATCCGGTCGTGGTCCTCGGCTACGACTACTGGGTGAACCGGTTCGCGCGCGATCCGGGCGTCATCGGGCGGAAGATCCTCGTGAACAACTCCCCGATGACGATCGTCGGCGTCTCGGCGCGGGGCTTCGCCGGGCTCGATCCGACGCAGTCGCCGGAGATTCGCGTGCCCATCCAGATGAAGCCGGCCATGATGCCGGACTGGACGTGGGTGCACATGGACGATCGCCGAACCCGGTTCGTCCAGGTGTTTGGACGGCTCAAGCCCGGGTACTCGGTCGAATCCGCCAGGGCCCCGCTACAGGGCTTGTTCACGCAGATTCGCACGTACGAAGCGACGCTGCCGGCCGCGAAGGACTGGTCGAAGTTCAGCAGAGATCGGTTCCTGCAGGGCCAGCTGCTCGTGGAGCGCGCGGCGATGGGCTACTCGGGCCTTCGAAACCAGTTCTCGACCGCCCTCATCGTGTTGATGTGCATGGTCGGCCTCGTGCTCCTCATCGCGTGCGCCAACGTCGCCAATCTGCTCATCGCGAGAGGCTTCATGCGGCAGAAAGAGATCGCGCTGCGCCTGTCGCTCGGCGCGTCGCGCGGCCGCCTCGTGAAGCAGCTGCTCGTCGAGAGCCTGCTGCTGTCGTTTCTCGGCGGCCTCGCCGGTCTCGCGCTCGCCTTCGTCCTGACTCAGGCGCTGCTGGCGCTGATCCCGGTCGAGGGGGCGCCGCTTCTGATCAGCCCGCGTCCCGACGGGCGAATCCTGGCATTCAGCTTCGCGTTGACGTTCGCCACGGGCATCGTGTTCGGGCTGCTCCCCGCGCTGCGGGCGAGCCGGCCGGATCCGTGGGCGACGTTGAAAGACACGGTCGGATCGATCGCCGGAACGGGCGGGTCGCTGTTCCTCCGGAAGGGGCTGGTGGCCGCGCAGGTCGCGCTCAGTTTCCTGCTGCTCTTCGGCGCGGGCCTGTTCGTCCGGAGCCTGCAGAACCTCCAGACGACGGAGACCGGCGTCGCGCTCGACAACCTGGTGACGTTCCAGGTATCGCCCGACCTCAGCGGATACAACGATGAGCGCGGAACGATCTTCTATCGAGACCTGCTCGAGCGGCTGCGGTCGGCGCCGGGCGTGCGATCCGCGGCGATCGCGAACGTCCCGATCCTGAGCGGAGACGAGTGGGACAGCTCGATGTCGGTCGAAGGTCACAGCGCGGCCGACGGCGAGAACATGCAGGCGTTCATGAACGCGCTCTCGCCCGGCTACTTCGAGACGATGCGGATTCCGATGCTCGAAGGACGCGATTTCACGCGGATGGACATCAAGGACCGCTCCGCGCCGGACAGCCCGGGTGTCGCGATCGTCAATCGCAAGTTCGCCGAGCATTTCTTCAAGGGCAAGAGCCCGGTGGGCAAGCATCTGGGCTGGGGCGGCGGTCCGAAGACGAAGATGAACATCGAGATCATCGGCGTGGTTGCCGACTCCCTGTACGAAGGTCCGCGCGAGGGTGTGCGGCGCCAGGTCTTCATTCCGCATTGGGGCCGTGGCAGCTCGACGTTCTACGTGCGCACCGCGACGGCCTCCGCCAGCGCCTACAACGTCATCCGGAACGAAGTGAAGCAGCTCGATGCGACGATGCCGGTCTACCAGATGAAGACCGTTCAGGGCCAGCTCGACGAGACGCTGCTGACCGATCATTTGATCGCGTTCCTGTCCGCCGGTTTCGGCCTGCTCGCAACCATCCTGGCGTCGGTGGGTCTCTACGGCGTGATGGCGTTCGTCGTCGCGCGCCGGAAGAAGGAGCTCGGCATCCGCCTCGCGCTCGGCGCGCAGCCGAGCGGCGTGATCTGGATGGTCATGCGCGAAGTGATCACGCTGCTGGCGATTGGCCTCGCGGTCGGGATCCCGTCGGCGTGGGCGCTCGGGCGGTACGTCTCGGGTCAGCTCTATGGGATTCAGCCGAACGATCCGTGGATCGGCGGCTCGACCATGCTGCTGCTGACGGTCGTGTCGATCCTCGCCGGTCTGATTCCCGCGCATCGCGCCAGCCGGATCGATCCGATCCTCGCACTCCGATATGAGTAGGCCCGAGCTTCAGCTCGGGCGTGTTCGGGCCAGCCGCTTTTCCGCGAACTATCGTTCCTGTCAGCCGTATGATTCGTCATGCGGCTGAACCAGGTCCTCCGGAGCCTCGCGAGGATGCCGCTCTTTACGAGCGTGGCGGTGCTGACGCTCGCCATCGGCATCGGCGCCAATGCCGCGGTCTTCAGCGTGATCGACGGCGTGCTCCTGAAGCCGCTGCCGTATCCGGGGTCGGACGAGCTCGTCGCGCTCGATCACTCCGCGCCGGGCGTCAACCTGCCGCGCGCCGGCGCCGCGCCGTTCCTGTATTTCACGTATCGCGAGGAAGGGCGCGTATTCCAGGATGTCGGGCTCTGGAACCCCGGCACCGTGAGCGTGACCGGCCTGGCGGAGCCCGAGGAAGTACGGACGCTGTTCGTCACCGACGGCATCCTCCCGATGCTCGGCGTGCAGCCGATGCTCGGGCGTCTGTTCACGAGAAAAGACGACTCGCCCGACGGCCCCGAGACGGTCGTCCTGACATCCGGGTACTGGCGGTCGAAGTTTGGCGGCGACAACTCCGCGATCGGCCGCACGTTGATGGTCGACAGCCGGCCCCGCGAAATCATCGGCGTGCTCCCCGACACGTTCCGTTTCCTCGACCGTAACGTGTCGATCGTCCTGCCGTTCCGCTTCGACCGCAGCAAGGTGACTCTCGGACAGTTCAGCTTCCGCGCCATCGCGCGGCTCAAACCGGGCGCGACGATCGATCAGGCGAGCGCCGACGTGGCGCGCATGATCCCGATGTCGCTCACACGCTTCCCCCCGCCGCGGGGCGCCAACGTCAAGATGTTCGCGGAAGTGGGGCTGGGGCCGGTCGTCCGCTCGCTGAAAGACGACCTCGTCGGCGACGTGAAAACGGTCCTGTGGGTGCTGATGGGGACCATCGGGATGGTGTTCCTCATCGCGTGCGCGAACGTCGCGAACCTGCTCCTCGTCCGGGCCGAGTCGCGCCAGCAGGAGCTGGCCATTCGGGCCGCTCTGGGCGCCGGCTCGCGACGGATCGCTCGCGAGCTCATGCTGGAAAGCGCCACGCTCGGCATCATGGGCGGCATCGTCGGACTCGGTCTGGCGTTTGGCGCTTTGCGGCTGCTGGTTGCCCTGGCTCCCGGGAACCTGCCCCGGCTCGAAGGCATCGGCGTCGATCTGCCCGTCCTGATCTTCACGCTCACACTGTCGGTGGTTGCCGGTCTGCTGTTTGGCGCCATTCCGGCGTTCAAGTACGCACGCGCTCAGCTCGGCACTGCGCTTCGTGGTGGCGGGCGGACTTCGAGCGCGAGCCGGGAACGTCATCGCACGCGCAACACGCTCGTCGTCGCGCAGGTCGCGCTGGCGCTCGTGCTGCTCGTCAGCTCCGGGTTGATGATTCGGACGTTTCAGGCATTGAGAGACGTGCATCCCGGATTCGTGCGGCCCGGGGAAGTGCTGACGCTGCGGCTGGTCATTCCAGGCTCGCAGATCAAGGAGGAGATCGCGGTTGCGCGGATGCACCAGGCGATCATGGACAAGATCGCGGCGTTGCCCGGTGTCACCTCGGTCGCGGTCGCGTCCACGGTGACGATGTCCGGCCAGGGCTGGCACGATCCGCTCTTCGCGCAGGATCGCACCTATAGGGAATCACAGGTTCCGCCGCTCCGTCTGTTCAAGGTGGTTTCCCCAGGCTACATGAAGACGATGGGTGGGTCGCTCGTCGCGGGCCGGGATTTCACATGGGCAGACATCTACGATCTGCGGCCCGTCGCGATGGTGTCGGAAACCCTCGCGCGTGAGTTGTGGGGCCAGCCATCGGCGGCCATCGGCAAACGCATACGCCCGTACCCGAACGGCGTCTGGCGCGAGGTGGTTGGCGTCGTCAGCGACATGCGAGACGACGGTCTGCATCAGAAAGCGTCGTCGTCGGCGTACTGGCCCTTGTTGACGGTCGACTTCTCACACAGACGCCGGAGAACCGGCCTTTCGTGCAGCGCGGCCTCACCTACGTCATCCGGAGCCATCGCACCGGATCCACCGGCTTTCTCGGCGAGGTGGGGCAGGCCGTATGGTCTATCAATGCCAATCTGCCGCTGGCGGGCGTCCGAACGTTGGAGGAGATCTACGACGCGTCGCTCGCGCGGACGTCGTTTACGCTGGTGATGCTCGGCATCGCCGGCGGGATGGCGCTCCTGCTCGGCGTAGCGGGAATCTACGGCGTGATCTCGTACTCGGTGTCGCAGCGCACGCGCGAAATCGGCATCCGCATCGCGCTCGGCGCGCAGGCGAGAGCGGTCAGGCGGATGTTCGTGGGGCACGGCCTGATGCTGGCCGGCGTCGGCGTGGCGATCGGGCTGACGGCGGCGTTCGGGATCATGCGGCTGATGTCCTCGTTGCTGTTCGAGGTCAGTGCGGTCGATCCGTTGACGTACGCCATGGTGTCGCTGACGCTGCTCGCCGCGACCGTGCTCGCCAGCTACGTCCCGGCCGTGCGCGCCACCGCCGTGGATCCCCTCGAGGCGCTCAGATCCGAGTAGGTCAACTAAGCGTGAGTTGACTCCGCGCTGCCGCTGACGGTCTACAACCTCCTACGCTTTTCGAGCGGAGGATCACATATGCGACTCCTTCACGGTTCCGCGCTCGCAGTGGCAGTCACGATCGTCGCTCCGACCGCTATCTGGGCTCAGGCGCCGCCGGCTGACGCCAACCGCGTCGTGGCCGGCGGCGGAATCTCCGTTCCTGGCTGGACAGGCAAGATCGACGCGCAGGAGGAACAGAAGGGACAGGCCCTGACGAACGCCAAGCTCGCGGCGGTCGGCAACGGCCTCCAGGTGACCACGGGGCCGGCGGTGACCTACTGGAATCCGGCGAACACGGCGACCGGCACCTACACCGTCAAGGCCACGTTCACCGAATCGAACTACATGGGATTGAACGACCATCCGCACCCGTACGGCATCGTCATCGCCGGGAGCGAGATGGGCACGGCTTCACAGAGCTTCCTTTATTGCGCCGCTTACGGAGACGGCCGGTTCATCGTGCGCGGCTTCGGACCCGAGCCGTTTCAGATGGGCGGCCGGCGGCCAACAGCGCACGAAGCGGTGAACAAGGCAGCCGGCAAGGGATCGTCGGTGACGCAGGAGATCGCGATGTCGGTCAAGGCCGACACCGTCGAGTGCGCGATCAACGGCAAGGTGGTCGCGAGTTACCCGAAGGCCGAGCTCGTCGCTGCCGGAAAGCTCAAGTCCACCGACGGCATCTATGGCATCCGCTTCGCGCACAACACCGACGCGGTCGTGACCGGATTGAGCGTGACGAAGAACTAGCACCCCCTCGCCGCGAACCAGACGGTCGGTTCACCCGAAGGCGCGTGGACTGGGATCCAGCCGCGCGCCTTGACCCTGGGCGGCTCGCTGCTCGTGCACGACCTGTGGCTCAGGCTCTCGACCTCGAGCCAGGTCGCGCCCGCAACCTGACGGAATCCCACGACGCGCACGTCCTTGTGCTCGCGTCCCCAGACCTCCTCGGCAAGGCGCTCTCGTTCGGCCTCGCTCGTAACTTCGTGGAACCGCCAGACCTGCCCGTCCTGAATCCACACCTTCGGTTCCGTCCGCCAGTCGGGACGGCTGAGCGCCACCTGGAACCAACCCGGTTGCCGGTCGAAGACGACGATGTCCGGTGGAGTCTTCGCCGATGTTCCTCGCAGGACATGGTCGTAGCGTGGACTCTGGAATCGCGCGACGACAGCGGCGAAGGGATCGGGGCGCTCGAAGGCCAGGATCCACTTGTCCCGAACGACGTCGTTGATGGGCCGCTCGGGTTTTGAAACAAGATATCCGATCATCCTCTTCCGCGGGTCGCTCGGGAGCCGCGTCCGCCTCGCGGCGCCCGGAGTGGCCGCGACGCGCCCGTCCCACGCGTCGGTCAGGTAGGTCAGCTTCTGGCGGAACAGCGATTCCAACGAGTGGAAAGTCCCACTGTCCGAAGGCGCCAGCCAGCCGGGTACGCCCGCACTCGTCTCGAGCATGCTCCAGTTGCCCTCGCGGCCGAACACGAGCGCGCCGCTCCGAGCGGAGTCGAACTCCTCGATCTCGAGCGCTTCGAGCGAGGAGATCGTGGCGGCGATGGGGCTGTCCGCTGAGGCGCGGCGCCGCAGGACGATGGGATTGTCGCTCTTCTTTTCGAGCCGAGGCACTTCGAGGATTCCGATCGCGCGCGCCGTCGCGGTCTCCGGCGGGGTCTGGGCTTGCCCTGAGCGAGGCGTTGCGACGGCGTCGCCGAGTCGAAGGGCCGCCCACGCGAACAGAAGCACTGCGAGCCGCCCGGGATGCATGCGGTCAGGATACGACCGATCCGGGACTCTGAGATCCCCGGGGCCTGGGGCCTGGGGCTTCGTTACTGTCTGAGCGCCATGACCGGACTGACACGCATCGCCCGATAGGCCGGTGCCAGACAGGCCAGCAGCGCGACGGCGGCCAGCACGATCGGCGCCGTCGCGAACGCGACGGGATCGCGTGGACCGATCGTGTAGAGAAACGACCCGAGCCAGGTCGCGCTCGCGGCGGCCGCCGCCAGGCCGACGACCGTTCCGATCGCGACGAGCGACATCCCTTCGCGCACCACGAGGCCGAACACCTTTCCGGCATCGGCGCCGAGCGCGACGCGGATCCCCATCTCGCGCGTCCGCTGGGCGATCGAGAACGACAGGACGCCGTAGACGCCGACGGCCGCGAGCAGCAGCGCGAGCCCGCCGAACGCGGAGAGGAGTACGGCCCCCATGCGCGGCGCGTACAGCGCGACGCCGATCGTTTCCTCCATCGTCCGCACGTTCGCGATCGGCAGGTTGGGTTCGAGCGCCTGGACCTCGCGGCGGAGGGCGCCGACGAGCGAAGCGGGCGGCACGGTGCCGCGCACGTACAGGGTGACGCCCGTCTCGTGGTTCTGCGAGAGCGGGAGATACGCGATCGGGAGCGGCGACTCGGTGATGTCCGCGTACTTGCTGTCGCGCACCACGCCCACGATGTGGAGCCAGGGACCCTCCGGGCCGGCAAGGCTCACGCGCTTGCCGATCGGATCGGCGTCCGGGAAGTGGCGGCGCGCCGCCGCCTCACTGACGATCGCCACCGGCGGCGCCTTCTCGGCGTCGTCGATGCCGAAGTCCCGTCCCCGCACGAGGCCGATCCCGAGCGTCCGGAAGAACCCGGGGCTGACGATGTTGACGGTGATCGCGTTGGGATCGTCGGCCACCGTTCCGGCCCCCTCGCTCGTGAACCGGTCGCGGCTCGCGGTCCGCCCTTCGATGTGGAAGCTCGAGGCGCGGGCGGCGCCCGTCAGCACCGCGACGCGCGCGACCGCCGCGCTTTCGACGCCCGGCAGCGCCTGCGACCGATCGATGATCTGTTGGTAGAACTGCCGTCCCTGTGCGCGGGTGTATCGCAAGAGGTTGACGCTGAGCGGCATGGTCACCAGCCGGTCCGCGTCGATCCCGGGATCGATCGCACGGGCAGCGCCGAGGCTGCGGACGAAGAGGCCGGCGACGACGAGAAGGCCGACGGAAAGCGCGACCTCCGTCACGACGAGCGCCTTCTTGAGCCCCAGCCGCCGCGATCGCTCGTCTGGCACGAACGAGTCGTCCTTGAGCGCGGGGAGCAGGTCGGGGCGCGAGGCGCGCAGGGCCGGCACGAGCCCGAACGCGACGCCCGTGACAAGGGACAGCACGAAGGAGAAGAGCAGAACCCGCCAGTCGATCGCGAAGTCGATCGTGATCGGGAGCGCGCCGCCCGGCGGCGGCCATGCGCCGAAGCTCCGGACCAGCAGCCAGGCGAGCCCCACACCGACCAGCCCGCCGCCGATCGCGAGCAGCACGCTCTCGGTGACCAGTTGCCTGACGATCCGCCAGCGGCTGGCGCCGATCGCGAGCCGGACCGCCAGCTCGCGGCGGCGCGACGCGGTCCTCGAAAGCAGCAGATTGGCGACGTTCACGCAGGCGATCAGCAGGACGACTCCGACGACGCAGCCGAGAAGCATCGCCACCGAGCGCATCCGCTCCCGCTGGGCAGGGTCGCCGTCGTTCACCGGAATCACGGGAATCCGCCGCGGCGGCGCCGCGGGATCGAGGGTCCGGACGAAGTGTGTCGCGAGCGTCCCGAGCTCCGCCTCTGCCTGTGCCGGTGTCACGCCCGGCTTCAGCCTGCCCATCGCAGCGAGCCAGCCGCTGCCGGGATTCTTCAGAAGATCCGGATTCATCTCGCCGGAGAATCTCGCCCGCGGCGGCCGCATCACCGCCTGCATCATCATCGGTACGTACAAATGACGCGATGCTCCCACCTGTGGCGCCCTTGAACGCCGGAGGCGTGACCCCGACGATCGTGAATCGGTGGCCGTTGAGCATCACCTCGTGCCCGACGATGTCCGGCCGGGCGCCGAAGCGTGTCTGCCACAACTGGTGGCTGACGACCGCCACCGGATGGCCTCCGACCGTGAGGTCGTCGGCCGGCGTGAGGAGCCGTCCGCGCGCGGCTGAGACTCCCAGGAGCTCGAAGAAATTTCCGGTGACGATGAGACCCGATACGGTGTCGGTCACGGCGTCGGCGTTGAGGCTGGCGATGATGCCGCCCGCGGCGAGACATCCATCGAACACACGGTTGCCGTCGCGCAGCGCGACGTAGCCGGGGTACGAGAACACTCCGCCCACGCCCCCGTTGAACACGTAGACGAGCTCGTGAGCTGCCCGCACGGGCAGGCGCTCGAGCAGCGTCGCGTTGACCAGGCTGAAGATCGCGGTGTTGCCGCCGATCCCGAGCGCGAGCGTGAGCACGGCGGCGGCGGTGAATGTCGGTTGCTTCCGGGCCGTTCGGAGCGCGTAGCGGACGTCCTGCCAGAGATCGCGCCCGAATCGCGCGCTGGGCACGCCCGGCTGGATCGGCTGGGCCGCGCGCGCCTGCCGAAGTCTCGCGAAGTGGGGAGAGAGGAGGTCGTGGTCGCTCAATTCCGCCAGGGCCCGGCGGCGCGCCTCCTGTTCCGGAGCGCCGCCTTCGGTCAGCTCGCGGACACGATCGTCCAGATGCTGCGAGAGCTCTTCGATGATCTCCGCTTCGCGCTCCGGGCTGAAGGTCAGCGCGCCGAGGCGGCGGCGAATGTCCTCAGACCAACGACCCCTCGACTCCGCTGGGGGTAGCCCTGAGCCTGTCGAAGGGTTAGGCATGTTCGTCTCCGGTGAGGCGGCCGACGGCCGCGACGAAGGCTTTCCAGGTGCGTTTCTGGGCGGCGAGGACGCGCGTGCCTTCCGGTGTGAGCCGGTAGTAGCGGCGCCGCCGCTGGCCTGCTTTCTCGACCCACGAGCCGACGATCCAGTCGCGCTCCTCCAGGCGATAGAGCAGCGCGTAGAGCGACGCGATGTGGAAGGTGAGCTGACCGTGGGATCGAGCGGCGACGAGCTTCCCGATCTCGTAGCCGTGCCGCGGCCGCGCCTCCAGCAGGGCCAGGATGATGAGCTCGGCGGATCCCTTTTTCAGCTCGCGCGCGAACATCATCCGGTTGATATCTGTCATAGCCACATATGTTACAAGCGATGTCTCGAGGCGGTCAACCGCCCCGTCGCGGAAATGCGGCTACAATCCCCGTCCTGTCATGAGCGCGCACGTCGCCGGCACGGGCGTCCCGGTCAACTCGCCGCGGCAGGTGCTCTTTGCCAGCCTCATCGGCACCGCGATCGAGTTCTTCGACTTCTACATCTACGCCACGGCGGCGGTGCTCGTGTTCCCGCGGCTGTTCTTTCCCGCGTCGGATCCGACGTCGGCGACGCTCTCGTCGCTCGCGACGTTCGCGATCGCGTTCTTCGCGCGGCCGATCGGCTCGGCGCTCTTCGGGCACTTCGGCGATCGCGTCGGGCGCAAGACCACGCTCGTCGCCGCGCTGCTCACGATGGGGCTGTCGACGGTCGCGATCGGCATGCTGCCGACCTACGCGACGATTGGCGTGGCGGCCCCGCTGCTGCTCGCGATCTGCCGGTTCGGCCAGGGCCTGGGCCTGGGCGGGGAGTGGGGTGGGGCGGTGCTGCTGGCGATCGAGAACGCGCCTCCAGGCCGCCGCGCGTGGTACGGCATGTTCCCCCAGCTCGGCGCGCCGCTCGGGTTCGTGTTTTCCGGCGGCATCTTTCTCCTGCTGGACGCGTGGCTCACCAACGAGCAGTTTTTCAGCTTCGGCTGGCGCATTCCGTTCCTGGCGAGCGCCGTGCTCGTGATCGTCGGGCTCTACGTGCGGCTCGCGATCCACGAGACGCCGGTCTTTCGCGAGGCGATCACCCGTCGTGAGCGGGTCAAGATCCCGATGCTGGTCGTGTTTCGCGACTACCCCAGGGCGCTCGTCGTGGGGATTCTCATCGCGCTCGCGACGTTCGTGCTGTTCTATCTCATGACCGTGTTCGCGCTGTCGTGGGGGACGACCGCGCTCGGCTACAGCCGGCAGCAATTTCTGATGATTCAGCTGTTCGGCATCCTGTTTTTCGCGCTGACGATCCCGATTGCGGCCGTCCTCGCTGATCGCCACGGCCGCCGCCGCACGTTGCTGTGGACGACGGTGGCGATCGCCGCGTTCGGCTTCGTGCTCGCGCCGGGGCTCGAAGCCGGGCCGGCCGGCGCAACGATGACGATGGCCCTGGGTCTGACGCTCATGGGCTTCACGTACGGCCCGCTCGGCACGACGCTCTCGGAGTTGTTCCCGACCGCCGTGCGGTACACCGGCAGCTCGCTGACCTTCAATCTCGCGGGCATCTTCGGCGCGTCGCTCGCGCCGTACGCCGCCACGTGGCTCGCGAGGACGTATGGACTGCAGTACGTCGGCTACTACCTCGTCGTCGGAGCGCTCCTGACGGTCGTGGGGCTCCTGGCGTCGCGCGAGACGAAAGACGACGAGCTCGTCGGCGCCAGCCCGGCGCGTTGAGCTCGTGGACGCCCCGGACTCACGCGACGTGCTTGCGCACGTACTCCGCCAGGACACGATTGACGAGCGTCTGATAGCCCACGTTGCGACGCGAGGCTTCCTTTCGCAGCGCTCGCAGGACACCGGGATCCAGTCGGATCGCGATGAGCTGACGCGCGCGGCTGCCGAGCGGGGGCCGTCCGACACGTCTCATTCCACGAAGTTGTTCGTTTGACGCCTCCGGAATGTCGGAGAAATCAATCTTTCGCGCCGTACGCCGCCCTTTCCCTGCGGCTCGCGCGCCGCGCGCTGATGATGCGTTTCGTTTCAACATCGCCTGATCCCACGCAAACCTGAGTTTAGTATATACAGAAATCACCGCACCGCAGGTTCCTGGTTTGGGGAAGGGGCAACGGTGTGAGCGAGCCTCTTCGACGGTGTGATCGGAGAGAGCCGCGGCGACGCCTCTTGGCGTGCCGTTGTCGAAGAGCACCCGCATCAGCGCCGGGCGGCAGGGACGTCGAGGCTTCGAGCGGCGAACTCGAGCACGGCCTTGACTTGTTCTCGCGTCACGGGGAACTGGTCGATCACCTCATCGATGGTCATGCCGTCTTCCAGGTTCTCGAAGACAATCGCCACTGGCGTGCGCGTGCCCTTGAACACCCAGGCGCCGCTGACCTTGCCAGGGATGCTTTCGACGGCCGCGCACTGGGACCAATCGAGCGAAGCCATTGGGTGCTCTCCTTCAAGCCTCCAGCTTACGGGATTCCAGCCGCCTCGTCACGCGGCCGGCTGGGGGCACTGAGCAGACGCGGCCAGGTTATCCGGCCTTCTCGATGAACGTCGCGTGAAGCAGCCGCGCCGCGTCGTCGAGTTGCGCGCGCTCCACGAGCCACGTCGCGCGGAACGACGACGTCGCGAGGCCGAACGTCGCGATGCGGTTGTCGGCCAGGCAGGCAGCGCCGCGCCGCACGTTCTCGTACGTCGCGTTGATGCCGGCGCCCACCACGCTGACGGCGCCGAGCCCGTCGACCAGCCTCGCGTCGTCGCCGAGCGCGGCCGACAGGTCGCGCCGTAATCGATCTTCGTTGTGCAGGTTCTCACGCGAGATGACCAGCGTCGTCCCGTCCGCGCGGCCGCCCAGCGCGGCGACGTGCAGCTGCTTGCCGCTGACGCCGCACACATCCAGAAGCGCGACGAGGCGCGCGGCGTCGCCCGTCGCCTGGAGCACCAGGATGTCGCGCTCGCTCGCCACGCCGGCGACCGTCCCCGGCATGCGCGGCGCGTGTCGTCTCACGACCGTTCCGTCGGACGTGGGATCGGTTCCGGGGAGCCCCGGCTGGGGTGACGCGGTCGCGCGCGCCCAGATGGCGATCCCCTTTTCCTTCGCGAACTCGACGGCCTGCGCGTTCAGTACTTTCGCGCCCGCTTCCGCGAGCTCCTGCGTCTCCTCGTAGGTCAGGGCGTCGATCCGTTTCGCGGCCGGCACGACGCGCGGATCGGCGCTGTACACGCCGTCCACGTCAGAGCAGATCTCGCACCACTCGGCCCCGAGCGCCGCCGCCATCGCCACCGCGGTCGTATCGCTGCCCCCCCGCCCGAGCGTCGTCACCTCGCGGCGATAGGACACACCCTGATAGCCGGCGATCACGACGACCCGGCCGCGCGCCAGCTCATCCTGCACGCGATACGGGCGCACCTCCACGATCCTCGCGTCGACGTGCCGATCGTTGGTGATGATGCCGGATTGGCTTCCCGTGAAGCTGATCGCGTCGCCGCCGAGCTCCTTGATCGCCATCGTCAGGAGCGCCATCGAGATCCGCTCGCCGGCCGACAGCAGCATGTCGAGCTCACGCCGATCGGGATTGGCCGCGACCTTCCGGGCCATCGCCAGCAGCTCGTCGGTCGTATGGCCCATCGCGCTGACGACGACGGCGACGTCGTAGCCGGCCGCCTTCGTCCGCATGATCCGCTCGGCTACCTGCCGGATGCGGGTCACGTCCGCGACGCTCGTGCCGCCGTACTTCTGGACGACGATGGGCATTGTCGGGGAATGATACGTGACCAGAGACTAAGGTCGAAAGACGAGCACGTGCTGCCAGGGCAGGACGTCGATGTTGCGCTCGAACGTGTACCCCTCGGCTTCGAGCTCGAGGCGGACGTCGCGCACGCTCATTTTGTGCTCCTCGCGGATCGGCACCCACGCGCTTTCCTTGCGGAACTCGATGAGCACGAGTCGCGCGCCCGGACGAAACACGCGTTTCAGTGCGCGCAGCATCTCCTGCGGGCGCGTCAGCTCGTGGTACACGTCCACCATCAGCACGAGGTCGACGGCGGCGGCGGGCAGCTTCGGATCGGTGTCGGTGCCGAGGACGAGCTCGACATTCGTCAGGCGTTCCGCTGCGACCTTGCTCTTGAGGATGCCGAGCATCTCAGGCTGGATATCGGTCGCATAGACGCGCCCGGTTTCCCCCACGGCCCGCGCGAGCCGCACCGAGTAGTAGCCGGATCCCGCCCCCACGTCGGCGACGACCTGCCCCTCGCGTATCTCGAGCGCGGCGATCGCCTTGCTCGGGGCTTCTTCCGCTTCGCGTTCCGGCCTGTCCAGCCAGCCCGCGCCCTCGTGTCCCATCACGGGCGCAATCTGCCGGCCCGAAACAGGATGCCGCGCTTGGCCTGCCTCGCCGAAGCGGCCGACGCTCGCGGCTCCGGCCGCGAAGGCGGGACCGGACGCGGCCGACCCGCTCAGCGCGATCGACAGGACCAGGACGACGAGTATCACGGAGGCATGATAGCGCGCGCCGCGACTCGCCCAACTCGTGACTTGTCCGGGCGGCGCGTGTCGCGTACTTTTGGAGCGGATGTCTGACAGCTCGCTTGCCACGAAAGGCCGCGCCGCCAGGGTCAGGAAGAACCTGAGGCAGGGCATGGCGCTCGCCTGGGCCGCCTCGCCGCGCTCGCTCGTCAAGTTCTCGCTGCTCGGGATGGTGAACGCGTCGATGCCTCCGATCAACGTCTACCTCGGGGCCACGCTCGTCAACCGCATCGCCGAAGCCCGCGTGCGCTCGCTTCAGCTCGAGGACCTGCTGCCTATCGTCGTCGGCCTGTGGATCGTGACCGGCGTCCAGCGCGCGATAGGCGGGTACATGGGCTACGGCAGGAACCTGTTCGTCCGCCGCGTCGAGCTCGAAGCGGAGCGGCGTCTGCTGACGCAGGCGGCGAAGGTCGACATCGGACATTTCGACAACTCCAACTGGCACGATCGCCTGGCGCGCGCCAAGCGGGACGTCTCCTGGAGGCCGGGGGACCTCACGTGGTCGGTCCTCGGCCTCTCGGGCAACATCGTGACGATCCTCCTGATGGCGTCGCTGCTTGCGAGCCTGCACTATGTGCTCGTGGTCCTGGCGCTTGCGGCGGCCGTCCTCTCGCTGGCGCTCGAGCGGCGCATGACGTCGCGTATGTATGAGTTCTTCTACAAAGAGACGCCCGAGGAACGGGAGCGTGCGTACATGGGCGATCTGCTCGCCCAGCCACGCACGACGAAGGAAATCCGGGCGTACGTGCTGGCGGACTACCTGCTCGGCCGGCACCGCAAGCTGTCTGAGGATCTCTTCACACTGCGGGAGCAGATGTACCGATCGGCCACGCGCGTGTCGATGCTCACCGGCTTCGTCAGCGGCACGACCCTCGCGCTCGCGTATCTGTTCGTCGCCGTTCAAGGCGTGGCGGGCACGATCGATCCGGGCGGTGTCGTGCTGGTCATCGGCGCGTTCACCTCGGTCGCCGGGACCCTGGGAAACATTTCCAGCACGTTCGTGGCGGTCGATCAGCACACCACATTCTTAGACGACTACTTTTCGTTTCTGGCGATCGAGCCGCTCGTGCCCGTGCCGGCCAGCCCTCGCGCCGTGCCGGTCCAGGTCGTCGACGGAATCGAGTTCGAGAACGTGACATTCACGTACCCCGGCGGCACCGAGCCGGCGGTCGCGGGGTTGAGCCTGCGCATCCGGAACGGCGAGCTGATCGCGCTCGTCGGCGAGAACGGCGCGGGGAAGAGCACGCTCGTGAAGCTGCTGCTGCGCTTCTACGATGTGGATCAGGGGTCGGTCCGCATAGGCGGAGTGGACGTGAGGGACCTGGACCCGGAGACGCTGCGCAGCCGGATCGGCGTGTTGTTTCAGGACTACGCGAGCTACGAGCTGTCGGTCAGGGAAAACGTGGTGATGGGGCGGCCCGACGGCACGGCGGACGACGGGCGGGTACTGGAGGCGCTGAGGGACGCGCGCAGCGACTGGCTGTTGACGAAGATGCCCAGGGGCCTCGACTCGAAGGTCGGGCGGCTGTTCGAGGGCGGCCACGACCTGTCCGGCGGCGAATGGCAGCGCCTCGCGCTGGCGCGAATCATGTACCGCGACGCCGACATCTGGATCCTGGACGAGCCGACCTCGTCGCTCGATCCTGAGGCCGAGGCCGGCATCTTCGCGGAGCTGAAAGAGAACCTCAAAGGCCGCATCGGAATCGTGATCTCGCACCGGTTCTCGACGGTGCGCATCGCCGATCGGATCGCCGTGATTGACGACGGGCGCGTGACGGAGCTCGGGACGCACGAGGAGCTGCTCCGGGCCGACGGACGGTACGCGCAGCTGTTCGAGCTGCAGGCCGCCGGGTATCGCTGACGGCGGCCTGCTCGTCGCTCCGGGCCCCAGGGCTGGCTTGGCGCGCCTACTTCCAGTGTGCCTGGACGTTGCCTCTCAGAATCTCTCCGGATGCCTGGATCACAACTGCGCCGCCGCTCTGTATGGTCACCGCAGCCGTGTCGTGCTCATGGCCCGGTTCTCCGCCGTCGACGAGTCGCCACTCGACGAGCGCCCCCGGCGTGTCGTTGAACCGTCCCATTCCCCGCCCTGATTGCACGCGTAAGAACTTGACCGGCGCCTGGAGTAATGGCGCCAACGGCCGGCGGGAATCGATCCGCTCGGTGCCGCAGCGAGCTTCCAGCGCGAGATCGAGCTCGAAGCAGTTCGGCCCCGACCGGAGCGTCAATTTGTTCGGCAGCCGCTGCACCGCGCAGTGAAGGAGAAGCGCCGTCGTGCGCACGGTGCCGCCGGACGATGCCGTCATGACGGCAGAGCCAGTCACTCTGTCCTTCGGCAGGTCGGGGTTCGGCCGCGGCGTCGGAATGTCTCCGAAATGGCGCGTCCATAGGTCACGAGGAAGAGAGACCTCGAGCATCAGCAGCTCCGCGTCGGCGTCGACGGCAAGCGCGCGGTCCTTCCGCATCTCGTCGATGTAACTCCGAAGTCTCGCCACCAGGCGTTCCACGCGTCCGGGGTCGGTGCGCCGCGTCTGACTCAAGACGTGGTTGAACTCCTCGATCGATACCTCCGTCAGCGCGAACTCACGCTCACCAGGTCTGAACGGTCCGATCGTCGTCACCTCCACCGGTCCGGATCCCGGGTCGAGCGCGAGGTCGAGCGGGTGCACGATTGGCAGCTCGACGGGTCTGGCGAGGATCCCCTCGCAGACGCCGACGTCGTCGGAACCGGCACCGCGCGGGCATGAGAGCACGTATCTGGACGCGATCTGCTGGGCGTTGCGGTTGACGATGGCTGCCGGGAGCGGTGTGCCAGGCACAACCTCGAACTCGGCCGAATAACGAACGCAGCCCGAATACCAGTGGGCGTCGATTGCACCAATTCCGGTCGCGCCGCTGACGGTGCAGGTATTCACCCGCTCGTAAGAGCCGGCCGCGGCCGCAACCTTCATGTTGATGGTCCCGGCGTCGTCGTCGACCACGCCGTCCGCTTCATACCCTGTCGTGTGGAAGAGGATTCCGTAGTCCCTCGGCGCTGGTAGCGACCCGGCCGGCGGATATCGAAGCAGCTCGGGCCCGAGGGATCGCGGCGCATCGAGCGCCGTCACCCAGGGCGATCCGCCAAAGTCCTCGACGCCGTGAACGTCCTGGTTGAGGATCTGCACCCATTCCTGGCGCGGCTCCGTTGAATGCCACTCGCTCGAGGCGTTGTTCGTGTTGACCCAGAGACGCCAGTCGCCGTCACCGCGCGCCGCGCCGTCCCCGTCGTTCGTGATGTTCAGCCGGTTCAACAGCAGCCGCCAGCGGGCGAGCCCCCAGTTGTTCGCTGCCGGCAGGACCCAGCCGGCGACGATTCGCCGGGCGTACCGGCTCCGCGGGTAGCCTCGCAGATCCACACGGACTGTCAGATAGGTGATGCCCTCGGCGGTGTCGTTGCGCTCCACGGTCGTTCGATCTTCCGCCGGCTCGCCTGGCGGCGTGGACTCTTTGACGTAGAACGGCACCGGGGGAACGGCGAACCCCGCCTGCGCCATCGT
Source organism: uncultured Acidobacteriota bacterium (assembly GCA_963847125.1). Classification (GTDB taxonomy): domain Bacteria; phylum Acidobacteriota; class Vicinamibacteria; order Vicinamibacterales; family 2-12-FULL-66-21; genus DATAEE01. The sequence goes on along the minus strand of CAWJYM010000009.1, from coordinate 1,318,300 downwards.
GACCTGTGGATTGCGCGGCAGGTAGATGTTGAACTCGAATACGTGGTCCAGGCTCGGAGGCGGTATGCATGTGGGAATGCTCACCGGCTGACCGGAGGGGCCGGTGACTGTCTGCAGGTCCGCGTTTCTGAGGCCGGTGTCCACCGAGCAATCGACGAGCCGTCCGCCATCGGTGCTGAAGAAGATGTCGCTGATCGTGCCGGGCACGTACACTCCGGAACCCACGGTCTGATTGTCGAACTCAGGAAAGATCTCGTTGCTCGGGATGGCTATCGGACGCGCCCGGTGAACGGCGACACCAACCGGTGGATGGATCTCGGTCTTTGAGCTGTGCGCGCAGTCGTAGATCCAGTGGCCGAAAACGGAGACGCGATCTCCCTGTGTCGGACGATAGAGCTCGGGGAAGGAGCTTCTTTCCCATTCGACCTCGATGGTCGTCTCCTCGCCTTCGTCGAAGAACAACTCTCCGTCCCGCGCGTCCGGCACGACATGGAAATTGACGTCCTGCGAATCGTGATTCGTCGGGGAGTCCTTGCGGGACACGCGGCTCTTTCGAACCACTCCTTCCAGGAGCTTGTAGTCTGCAGGTCCTTCGATCTGTTCGACCGCGTACCACTGTGGTGACACGAACCCGGCGCCCGTCCCGCAGTTGTTGCGCTCCTGAGGCGTCGGCAGCGTTGCCGGTGAGTCCGGCAGGACCGGCATCGTCTCGGGCGCGAGCGGAGCCGAAGGTACGGCGACAATCTCGACGTCGAGCGTGGGCGGCTCCTCGAGAGCAATCGACTGTCCCGCCGGTGTCAGGACGGGGCAGCCCTGGGGACAGGCGGTCAACCGGACGACAAACGTGCCGGCGCGATCGAGGCGAATCCGCGGCGCGAGCGTGTCCGTTTGCGTGAGCGTGGCCGTGCTGCCGGCCGGCTGCGACTGAATACTCCACGCGAACCCATCGAGCGGATGCACGAATTCAGCGCCGCAGTCTCCGAGTCGCCCGCTTATCTTCACGTGACGTGCATCAATCTCCGCCGTGAAGCCGACGATTGGATATCCGACGGCTCTCGGTACTCCGACGAGCTCCAGAACGGGCTCGACATCCAAAGGGTCGCACTCCACGCTCCCGCCTTCCGTACCGGGCGGATCGAACTTCGGAAGCGCGTGTGCCTCGCGTCTTTCCGGCGCCCCGGTAGCGCCGAGAATGATGAACGCCGCGGTTGCGGCCGACAGACAGGCGCCTCGCACCGTCATATGGCTTTTCATGTCATCCTCCCTTGATCTTTGCGGTTACCACCGCGGCACCGGCATCGTTGCCAATCGCCAGACCCACGACCACGGGATTGGCCACACCCGTCAGGTCGGCCCCGCTGCCGACCGCGACGAGCGCGAGCCGTCCGCCGTGGAGCGGTTGAATCACGACGGTCAGGCGCGTCGTGCCGACGATCCCGTCGAACACGAACCCGCCGAAGTGAGTTCGCCTGAAAGCGCCGGGAAGTACGGTCCACGAGCCCTGCGCCAGCACGAGCGTCACGGGTTCGGTGAGTGGGTCGATGCCGTCGCTGGTCGGCGCCAGGACGAACATCGCTTCGACCGCGAACAGGTCGTCGTTCGTGCCCGGGCGCAGAACGATCTGGGCGAGCGCGTTGAACGAGCCGAAGCCCGCGGTTCCCGTCTCGACGGTGACGGTGAACGTTCCGGACACCGAATTGCCTGCGGCATCGGCGGCGGCGCACGTCACGGTCGTCGTTCCGACGCTGAACGTCGAACCGGAGGCCGGCGCGCACACGGCTGCGACCGCACCGTCCACGACTCGCTCGCCGTGGCCGTGTAGCCGACGACCGCGCCGCCCGCGCTCGTGGCGGTCGTCGTGATGTCCGCCGGCAGCGACAGCGCCGGCGGCGTGGTGTCTACGACGGCGATCGTGAACACCCGTCGACGGGTTCCCGCGCGCGTCGGTCGCGGCGCACGTCACGGTCGTCACGCCGAGCGGAAACTGAGCTCCGGACGCAGGTGAGCACAGAGGAGTGACGGCGCCATCCACGATCGTTCGCGGTGACCGAGTAGCTGACGAGCGCTCCCGCCTGGCCGGTCGCCTCCTCGGTGACGTTGTCGGGCAGGAGCAGGGCCGGTGGAGTCGTATCCACGACCGTGACGCTGAAGGAACCGGTCGCCTGCTCGCCGGCAGAGTCAGAGACCGTGCAGTCCACCTGGGTGGTCCCCAGAGGGAATGCCGAACCGCTGGCAGGCACGCAGCTGGGCGTGAGCGGTCCGTCCTCGAAATCGATCGCGTCCACGTCGAACATCACCGTTGCGCCGGCCGCGGCTCGTGGCTTCGGCGGTGATGTCGGCAGGCAGCAGGAGCGAGGGGAGCAGGTTTCGCAGAAATACGTAGGCGGTCCCCTGATCGGCGTTCGGCCCGCTGTCGCGCCGCGGAACGCCGACGACGATGGCGTTGCCGCTCATGGAGACGGAGTTGCCGAACAAATCAGACGCCGCGCCGTCGGACGCGACGAGCTTCTCATCTTCGTTGAGAGCGCCGCTCCAGCCGCCCGCTGGCTCTCTGAACACATAGACCGAGCCCTGGTCTGCGTTCGCGCCGACGTCATCGATGACGGCGCCGACGACGATCGTGTCGCCGCTCACGGCGAGCGGGTTGCCGAATTCGTCGTTGGCTGCGCCGTCGGAGGCGGTCAGTTTGGCGCTCTGGGTCAGATTGCCGCTCCAGCCACTGGATGGCCTCACGAACACGTAGGCCGAGCCGTGATCGGTCGTCGGCCCCGTGTCATCTCGATACGCTCCGACCGCAACCGTGTCGCCGCTCAGACCGACCGACACACCGAACAGGTCGCCGGCCACCGCATCCGAAGCGAACAGGCTGGCGTTCGGGAAGAGGTTGCCGCTCCAGCCTGCCGCCGGCCTCACGAAAACGTGCGCGGCCCCTCTGTCAAACGAGCTCCGCCACGCGCCGACAACGACGGTGGCATCGCGGATCGCGACGGAGACCCCGAACTCGACTGCCGAGATCGCGGTGGAATTCAGGGTGGCGTTCTGGGTCAGGTTTCCGCTCCACCCCGATGCGGGCCTCACGAACACATACGCCGAGCCTCGATTGATGATCGGGTCGCAGAAGAGGCACCCTCCCGGAATGTCGTCGAACCTGGCGCCGACCACGATGGTGTCGCCGTCGATCGCGACACGATCGCCGAACAAGTCCTGCGGTGCACCGGCCGACGCCGTGAGCTTGGCGCTCTCGGTGAGGGTTCCGCTCCATCCGCCGGGCGGCCTCACGAAGACGTACGCCGAGCCCTGGTCCACCCTCGTGGCGATGTCGTCGAACCTTGCGCCGACCACGACGGTGTCGCCGCTCACGGCGACCTGCAGGCCGAACGCGTCTCCCGTCGCCCCATCGGACGCGATCAGTCGCGCCTGCTCCACGAGAGGCCCGCTCCAGCCGCTCGCAGGTCTGACGAAGACGTACGCGGATCCCTGGTCGGCCGTCGCGCCGACATCGTCCATGAACGCACCGACGACGATCGTGTCGCCGTCCACGCCGACGAAGCCGAACTGGTCTCCCGCCGCGCCGTCCGATGCGGTCAGCGTGGCCCGTTCGATGAAGGGATCGACTATCAGTGGATATTGCGCGCCGGCATCGTCCACGCTGAGCGTGAGCCGACCGTCGTCTACGTCGAGCCACGCTCGCAGCTCGCGCCCCGTGGCATCGTGGGCGGTGAGCCCTCGATACCGCAGCGCGGCGCTTCCGTCCGGCCGCCTGACCGCGACGTCTCGTTCGTTCGCGTCGGCCGATGCGATCAACTCGCCCGAGAGCTGGAACCGGAACGTCAGCGGCTCGCCGGTGCTCTTTCCCGGTGGCTGCGCGAGCGTGATCCCTTGCTCCAGACCCAGCGGTCCGTTCACGTACCACTCCGTCAGCCCATCCCGGCGGTATTCGACCCGGTTCCCGGCGGCTCGTGGCGCCGTTCGGGTCGCGTCGCGCAGGTCGCCGCCATATCCGAAGTCCTGCAGCGCCAGCCCCCAGCTCGCCGCCCCAGGTCGAATCCGGATCCCGGCCGACGTCGCCTCCATCGTCAGCCCGTGATTCGCGTTCTCCATTCGAAAGCCGTCCGTGAGGCGCGCCACGTGGTACGTGGATTGGTCGCGACCCAGCGCCGCAGATATCTGTCCCTGCGCGGCTATGGGCAGCGCCGACAGGCTCGCCGGCTGGCTCGCACGATCACGGACGTGTGATCCAGCCCGCTCGGCCGAAGAATCCGGTCCAGACGAACGGGACAGCACGGCGATGAGTCCGATCGCGGCGAGCACTCGAATGGCCTGGCTCATGGTCGAATCCCCCTACTGGAGAAATCGCAGTCGAGCGGGGAAACACGACACTCGGGGGACGAGTGGTGGGTTCCGTTACAATACGCGCCGATCGCGCGCTGCGGGGCGCGCCAGAAACCCACATGTCCGCGCTGAGCCCCGACCGCTGGCGGGCCGTGAGCCCGTATTTCGACAAAGCGCTGGAGCTGTCGGCCGACGAGCGTCCGGCGTGGCTGGCCCTCCTGCAGGGTGAGAACCCGGCGCTGGCGGCCGATCTCGCGACGCTGCTCGAAGAGCACGCAGCCCTCAGCCGCAACCGCTTCCTCGAACACGCGCCCGCGTTCCCGGAGCAGACGTCGCTTGCCGGCCAGACGGTCGGCCCCTACACGCTCGTTTCACCGCTCGGGCAGGGCGGGATGGGAAGCGTGTGGCTCGCCCGGCGCAGCGACGGCCGATTCGAGGGGCTGGTTGCCGTCAAGTTCCTGAACGCCGCGCTCGTGGGCCGTGCCGGCGAGGAACGGTTCCGGCGTGAGGGCAGGATCCTCGCCCGCCTCACGCATCCGCACATCGCGCACTTGATCGACGCCGGCGTGTCCTCCGCGGGTCAGCCGTACCTCGTGCTCGAGCACGTCGAGGGCTCGCCGATCGATCGCCACTGCGATGAAAACAGCCTCGGGGTCGACGCCCGCGTGCGCCTCTTTCTCGATGTCCTTGCCGCGGTGGCTCACGCCCACGCCAACCTGATCGTTCACCGCGATATCAAGCCTTCGAACGTGCTCGTGAACAAGGACGGCCGGGTCAAGCTCCTGGACTTCGGTATCGCGAAGCTGCTGGAAGACGAAACCCGCACGGGCGAAGCGACGATGTTGACCCACGAGGGAGGGTGGGCGTTGACACCCGAGTACGCCGCGCCCGAGCAGGTGCGACGCGAGCCCGTCACGACCGCGACCGACGTCTATTCGCTGGGCGTGCTGCTGTATGTGCTCCTGGCGGGCCGGCATCCGGCGGGTGACAGGGGGCAGTCGCCGGTCGAGCTTCTCAAAGCCATCGTCGAGACGGATGCGCCTCCGATGTCGGAGGTCCGCCGCTCGCTTCGCGGCGATCTCGACACGATCGTCGCGAAGGCACTGAAAAAAGATCCGGCGGAGCGGTACGCCTCGGTCGGCGCGCTCGCCGAGGATCTCCGCCGCTACCTCGATCACCTGCCGATCAGAGCCAGGCCGGACACGCTGGCGTACCGCACCGCGAAGTTCGTGCGTCGCAATCGCGTGGCGGTCGGGCTGGCGGCCTTGATCCTTCTCGCGATCGTCGGCGGGCTCGCAGGCACGATCTGGCAGGCGCGGCAGGCCGCGCGCGAGCGGGACCTGGCACTGGCACAGCTCGTCCGACAGGAAGCGGTCAACGAGTTCAGCCAGTACGTCGTGGGACACGCGGCGACAGACAAGCCGGTGACGGTGCGCGAGCTGCTCGCGCGGGGAGAACAGCTGGCGATGAAGCAGGCTGCCACCGACGAGGCGCTGTCGATCGAGCTGCTCGCCTCGGTGGCCGGCACCTACCTCGTGCTCGGAGCGCTCGAAGACTCGCGCCGGGTCTACAAGGCCGCGTTCGACGCGGCGCAGCGCGTGGACGACCCCGCGGCCCGAGCCTATGCGTACTGCGGCTGGGGCCGCGTCCAGGCGCATTCGGGCGACTTCCCCCTCGGAAAACGGATCATCGAGGCGGGGCTCAATGAGCTGTCGGACGACGCGCGCTTCGCGGCGCCGGCGGCCTCGTGTCTGATGGATCAGGCGGTCGTTGTCGGTCTCGAGGGAAATGCGGACGGTCAGGCGCGGGCGGCCGAGCGGGCTCTGGAACGGCTCGCCGTCGCGCCGGAGGGATACGGAGCGTCGCGCGCCAACGCGCTGGTGGTTCTCGCGCAGGCGCGTGAGATGCAGGGCAGGACCAGCGAGTCGGAGCGCGATTACGGAGAAGCCTTGAGACACCTCGAGCGCCTTGGCCGGGCTGAGAGCGCAACCGGCGGAACGCTGCTGAACGGTTGGGCCCGACTGCGCTCGACGGCCGGCGACATGCTCGGCGCTCTGGAGCTGCAGAAACGCTCAATCGAAGTGGTCGACGGCGCTGTCAAGCGCGGCAACGAAGGGCGGATCTTGTTGCGTCTCGGGCGCGCGGCAGAGGCCCGCGAAGCCTACGCGCGATCCGTGGAGATGGCCGCGACAGAGAAGCACCTGCGGAACGTGGGGACGGGCAAGCTCGGAATCGCGCGCGTCTGCCGAGCGCTCGAAGACCTTCCCTGCGCGCGGGCAGCGCTGGCCGAGGCCGAGCCGTTGCTCAGGAAGACACTGCCCCCGGGACATTTCTTCCTCGCGGATCTCGTCCACGAGCAGGGCCTCCTCGCGCTGGCGGAAGGCGACGAGGAAAGGGCGAGAACGCTGCTCGACGAGTCGCTCGCGGTCCATGCCAGGGTTCCCGAGAAACACATGTCGCACATCGAAACGCTGCTGGAGGCGTCCCGTCTTGCGCTGACGTCAGGGAGGACCGACGAGGCCGATCGGCACGCGCGTCAGGCGCTCGCACTGGCGGAAGCATTTCGCGGCGACCGGCCCACCTCGAGCTGGGTAGGCCTGAGTCAGCTGGCGCTCGGATCCATTGCCCGGACCCGCGGGAATGCCGCCGACGCGGGCGCGCGTTTTCAGGCGGCGCTGATGAACCTCGAACCCACCTACGGTGCGTCTCACCCGGCGACCGAAGAGGCACGAGCCGGCCCTGGCTGCCGTGCGCTGACGCTCGACGCCTGTGCGACCGACGATTGCGTCGCTCGTCGATTCCGCCGATCGCGGTGACCCGTCCGCGACAGAGGCGCTCTTCACCGCGCTGTACTCCGAACTCCACCGGATGGCGAAACGAGAGCTGAACCGCGGCGGCCCTTCCGCGACGCTGAGTGCGACGACGCTCCTTCACGAAGCCTTTCTGGACATCTCCGGGCGTGAGGGCGCGGTGTTCCCGGACCGCGGCCGCTTCATGGCGTATGCCGCGCGGGTCATGCGCGGGATCATCATCGACTACATTCGACGCCGGCAGGCCCTGAAGCGCGGCGGCCTCTTCCAGCTGACGTCAATCGACACCGACATAGCCGAGGCCGTGCCGGACGCGGAGGAGCTGGCGAACGTCAGCGAGGCGCTCGATGAGCTCGCGTCCGTGGAGCCCGAGCTTGCGCAGGTTGTGGATCTGAGGTTCTTCTGCGGATTCACGTTCGGGGAGATTGCCGCGATGCGTGGCGTTTCGGAGCGAACCGTTCAGCGGCACTGGGAACGGGCGCGAACCTACCTCCACCGCACGCTTCGCAACGCCGACTTCGCGGGGGACGACTAATCTACCGACCGAACAACACCTTGAACCGGAACGTGGTCCCGCCGAGATCTTTCTCTTCGTAGACGGCCGACACGCCCGTGTCCCCGATCGCCCCGGGCACCGTCGCCCACTGCAGCTCCCCGGCGAGCGCCATCCAACGGGACACGGGGAACTCGGCTCCGCCGACGATGTGATACCCCGTGTGTCGCGAGCTGATGGTTTCGGAGTCTGGCACGGACGGCGAGTCCTCTTCGAGCGTGTACCATCCGATGCCGCCGCCGAAATACGGCACGACGCCGCCGGTCTTGGTGCCCTGGTAGCCGACGGTCGCCAGGATCGGCATCACCGTGATGCGGTTGGGGACGTCCAGCGTGAAGACCTGACTCCCCGAGACGAGGGCGCGCGTTCCGGTGTCGCGGAATCTGTCCAAGCTCGCCTGCGCGTAGATGCCGTTCGGCAGGACGACCTGGCCGCCGAAACCGAACACCGAGTTGAACCCGCCGCCCAGAATCGTCTCGAAGCTGTCGCTTGCGGTAAAGAACAGGCCGCCGGCGTACCCGAAGCCGCGAATCATGAGCTTTCCGCTCCGTGGCGTCTTGCTCGTCTCGGCGGTGACCTTGCCCACCGGCTCGAACGCCACGACGAGGATCCACCCGTTTTCCCACGCGGCCGCCGGATCTCCGGCAGGAGCCCTCACGAAATAGTAGTCGTCCACCTTCCCGAGGATGACGAGCGCGGTACCGACATCAACCGCCCCGAGCGTGGGACCATCTTGCCTCGGCTCTTCGAGGATGAGGGCATACCGCAGCACGGTCGCGGTCTTCGGCGCTTCCGGCGTCTGTGCGGAAGCCGGTCCGGTGAAGAGGGTCCCGGCCAGCAGGCCGAGCGCGATACTCGATTTCAGTCGGTGCATGGTCGTCATAGGCTGGTAGTGGCACGACCCTTTAGGGTCGTCCTCGCTATTTCGTGCGCCCCCGCGATTTGACGGGCTTCTTCCAGAGGTCCAGGGATGGGAGTACGCTCAGCGCGTCGGTCACGATCGCGGTCGGGCCCGACGCGCGTTCGAACGTCAGCATGGTCTGCCCGCTGCCCGCGCCGCCAAAATCTCCGCCGCCGGTAAACGACCCGGTCGCGGTCTGTGTGCTGCCGCCGCTGTTGTGGACGCGAACGGTGAACTCCGTCCGGCTCACGTTGCAGCTGCTCCAGTAGTCCACGCGGACGATGTACTGCCCTCGGGGAGCGCGGCCGGTGGGCCACGTGATGTTCTCGTTCCTGACGCCGTCGATGGAGCACCCCGCGTTCGAATCCAGGTCGAGCACGCCGCCGGTCGGCGACGAGGTGCGGCCGTAGTAGATCTCGTCGTTGCCCGGCGCCACGACGTGCAGGTCGACGTCGCTGTCGACGTTCCACGAGAGCGTGACCTGGACGTCGCCCGTGCCGACCGCCGTCACGTTCGTCATCAGGGAGGCGTACGGTCCGACCGCTCCTGAGGTGTTCGCGACCGCGAACAGAAGCTCGAACTGGTCGAGCGGAATCTCCTGGGGGAAGGTGAGCAGCACGCTCGTCGCCGTCTGGGCCGACGGCAGGCGCATCTCGTAATGGCCGTCGATGCCGCCGCCGAACTCTCCCACCACGCCGAGCGTCCGTCCGCCCACGAACATGTAGACCGCGTTGAACGGGGAGTCGCCCGTGACGTTGACGGTCAGCGTCCCGCCGTTGATGACCGTCTGATTGCCGCCCACCGTCGCGCGGGGCCCGCTGCCGGACGGTGGCGCCGCCCCGGATTTGAGGAGGCCCGGTCCGCCGGCGGTCGAGGCCGACGTCGCGATGTCCTGAACGTCCAGCGTTCCGACGGGCGACGGGGAAACGGGAGACTCCGAGGAGCCTCCACTGCAGGCGAGCGACAGCAGCGCTATCGCGAGGATTCCACCGAAGGCGCGTCGGAGCATTGCCAGGATTCTCCTGATTGGACTCGCGTTTCAGGGCAATCCGGATGCCTGACGCCGTTGCACACGATTGCGCAATGCAGGCCCCAAATGGCGCGGAGATGGTCCGCTCGAGCCCCGACCATACGCGGAAGGCGCTTACAGAATTGAAGGGCGGGCACAGATTCGTTAACCTCCATTCCTCGTGGCGTTCATCACCATCATCCAGTTGCTGGGCGGCGCGATCGCGCTGCGAAGTATCTGACGTGCACACGCGAGCGTACCTGGCCGGCGGTTTCCGGGATCTGGGCGTCGCCCCCGGCGACGTCGTCATGGTGCACGCCTCGCTTCGGGCCGTCGGAGAGGCCGCGGGCGGGCCGGATCAGGTCCATCGGGCGCTCAAGGACGTGCTGACGCCTGACGGGACGCTGATCATGTACGCGGGCTGTCCCCGTTATTACGACGAAGTGGGCCGCGGCAACCTCACCCCGGAGCAGGAACGGGAAGTTCTCGACAAGCTGCCCCCCTTCGACCCCGAGACCGCGAGATCCGCGCGCGATCACGGCGCCCTCGTCGAGCTGTTCCGCACATCGCCGGGTGTTCGCGTCAACCGGCATGTGGCGCGCTTTGTCGTGTGGGGAAAGCACGCAGATTACGTGATCGCGCAGCAACCGTGGGATTACGCGTTCGGCGCCGGATCGGCGTTTGAGCGATTCGTGCAACTCGATGGGAAGATCCTGTTGCTCGGCTGCGATCACGACAACGTGACGTTCCTGCACTACGCCGAGCACATCGTCGAGATTCCCGACAAGCGCATCGCACGGTACCAGGTGCCGATCGAAGAAAACGGACGCCGCGTGTGGCGCGCGCAGGAAGAGGTCGACTCCGGCAACGGCGCCCACGCGAACTGGCCGGACCGCTTTTTCGGAAAGATCGTGGATGGGTACCTTGCGGCACGCCCTCACACATCCGGGCGTGTGGGAAACGCGGCAAGCTACCTCATCTCGGCGAAGGGCTTGCTGACCTTTGCGCTGCCCCTGATGCGGGCGGTGGCCGCGGACATCCATGCCGCCGACGGCCTGGCCGATCGATCGTAGTGCTCGAACATTCGCTCGGCCGCGGCATGCCACGTGTTCGCTTCGGCGGTCTGACGTGCCGCGGCGACGCGCCGCCAGCATTCGTTCGGATCGTCCAGGCAGGCGCTCACCGCGGAGGCCATCGCGAGCGGGTCCGCCAGGCTCAACCAGGCGTTGTCGTGCGTCGCGTACTCGCGCACACCACCCGACACCGGCGCGACGACCGGCGTCCGCGCCGCCATGGCTTCGAGCGGCCCGAGGCCGAACGGCTCACGAGGGTTCGGGTGGACGAACAGGTCGCACGCGTGCAGCAGCCGCCAGAGCGTCTGGCGGCTGATGTGGCCGAGCACATGGACGCGATTCGGCGCCATCGCGGCCCCGTCCGATTCCACGCGCGCCCGCAGCGGCCCGTCTCCCGCGATCACGAGGTGCACGGGCGGCGTCCGCTGCGATAGCGCCGACAGGATGCGAGGAAGGATGAGCACGTTCTTTTCGGGCGACAGGCGCCCTGCATACAGCAACACGGTGACATCCGGCTGACCGCACACCTCCAGCAAGTCGCGGCGGGCTGCCGCGACCTCGTACGCCCGAAGATCGTCGGGCAGAGCCACGCCCGGGGGGCAGACATGAACCGGCCTGCGATGGGGTCCGCGCCGCATGCAGGATCGCAGCTCGTCGGCCGTGTATTCCGAATTGGCCAGGTGAACGTCGAACATCCCGAGATACACGCGTCCCATGACGGCCCGGGCGAAACGGCGCGTGGCGGCGCCGGATCCGACGAACGCCTCGACGTTGTCGTCCATCCGCTCGCAGCTCAGCCCGACCAGAGCGGGCAATCGATCCGGACGGCGCCGTCGGATGAGCCCCGCGAAAAAGCACAGCGAGTACTTGTCGCAGATTTCGACGACGTCGGGCCGTTCATCCTGCAGCAGGCGCCAGAGAGGGCCGCGGCCCGGAGGAAGGAAGCGATGAGGCAGCAGCATTCGATAGCGGCCGTCCGCCACCGGGCTGTGCGGAGCTCGGAGATGAACGATTCGTGTGAAGCGGCCGCGCCGCTCGTCGCGGTCCTCCGCGCCCGGTACGACGAGCGTCATGCGCCGTCCGTGCTGTTCCGCGTACTCCAGCAGCGCGTGATACATCGTCCGGATCCCGCCGGAGTGTTCGTGGTACGCGTTCGTCAGGTGGAGCGTGGAAACGGACATGTGCCTCCGTCCGGCGGTCTGCCGCCTCCGCGCTTTGCGCTTCGGCGCCCAAGGCCGCCTCCGCGTCTTGCCGCCGCGACGATCGCCCGGACGAATGCCACGATCAGCCCGGGCATGCGGCGTACATCCGCGGCGAGCGTCTGCTCGCCGTCGCCGACGATCAGCGCGCCGCGCCGCATCGCGAACAGGTTGAACGCCGTCGTCAGGACGCTGAACGCGACCGACACGGCGATGCTCTCGCCGAGGCGCGCGGTGCCGGCCAGCCAATGGACGCCGTATTCGGCAAGGTGCCCCGTCGCCGGAATCACCAGCAGCGCGGCAATCGTCGCGGTGCCGACCGGCGTTGCCGTGCGAAAGGCCTGCGTCGCGCTCCCGAGCGCGCCGGAAGCCACCGCCCGAAAGGCCATCTCCGTTGCCATGGCCCGGAGGCCCGCTTCGAGCCCGGCAGGCAGGTTGACGGCGAAAAAGATCGCGGCGCGGCAGGCCGAGCTCACCGTCGCAGCCTTCCAGTTCCAGCCGCGCACGAAGTGCTCGATTGGGTGGCAGATGAGGGCGGTGAGTACGCCCCAGACCGTCGGCGTCCGGTCGACCCGCGTCACGTGACCTCCCGCGACTGTGGTACGAGGCTTTAGCCTCGTCCTGGCAGCGTGACGACCCTGAAGGGTCGTACCACCTGCGCAGATGCGTGCGAAGGTCGCCTGCTGGGACGGGCGACTTGAAAACTTTGCCTCAGAACCGTAACAGGGTCATTGCGCCGGTGGGATCACGACGTAAAATCACGTGCTCAGCCTCATGCGCGGTGTCAAACCGATCGTTGCCGGCGTCCTGACGGCCGGACTGGCGCTTTTCGCCGTCCTCGCGTTCGAATCCTTCTACGACGTTCGAGTCGGGCCGAAGCGGCCCGGGATCCAGGCCGAACCGGCCCCGGCAGAGCGTGAGGGCGCCCCTCTTCCGCTCCGGCTCGTAGACAGCGGGGGCGTCGGCGTTCCGCTCGTTGGGTGGGGGAGCGACTACCTGCACGACCAGCGGGCTTTCCGAGAGGTCATCCTCAAAGACCCGCCATACGTAGACGAGGCAGCGTTCCAACGCCTCGACCGCCAGTGGCGCGCCTACGTGGACCGCATGCTCGAGTACGGCAACAACGCGATCGCCGTACCGTTGCTGCTCGAGCTCATAGACTTCGATAGCGTTTACGAGCAGGGGAGCCCATTCCTCGCCAGACACGCGGCGGTGCGCCGGCACTTTGGACCGCTGCTCGAATGGACCGCACGGCGCGGGATGCAGGTGTTTCTCACCGCCGACATGCTGACCCTCACTCCTCCCCTTTCCCGATATCTGCGCGGTCTCGCCCCCGGCTCGAATGCCGCGGGCATCGACACGTCCGACCCTGAAGTCTGGGCGGTCTATCGGGCCGGCCTCCAGGAGTTGTTCGACGCGGTGCCGTCGATCGAAGGCCTCGTCATCAGGGTCGGTGAAGCAGGCGCCCTGTACAACACCGCCGGCTGGGACTACCGAAGCGAGATTGCCGTCCGGGACGCGGAAAGCCTCAAGGCGATGCTCGGCGGCCTGCTGCCGCTGTTCGAGGCGAGGGACAAGACGCTCGTGTTGCGAAGCTGGACCGTCGGCGTCGGCAAGATTGGTCGCCTGCACACCGACCCGCGCGTCTACGAGGCGGCCCTCGGCGACATCGACTCTCCGGCCCTCATCGTCTCGACCAAGTTCACGGCCGGTGATTTTTTCAGCTACCTGCCGCTCAACCCGACGCTCTTCGGCGGACGCCATCGCCGGATCGTCGAGCTGCAGGCGAGGCCGGAATTCGAGGGCTTCGGCGCGTTTCCGAATTTCCTCGGGGAAGAACACGCGCACGCCTTGCGCGTTCTCACCGCGGCCAATCCCCGCATCGTCGGCACGTACCTGTGGTCGCAGCTGGGTGGGCCGCTTCGCGCGGGGCCTCGATCGCTCTACGCCGTGCACGGATTCTGGCTCTGGACGGATGTCAACGTGTATGTCGCCTCGCGTCTGGCGGTGGATCGCCACGCCGATGTGGACCAGCTCGTCAGACGCTGGGCCGCCGAGAGATTCGGAGGTGATTCGGAGGTCGCGGCCGCCGTTGCGAGTCTGTTGACCGCGACTCGTGACGCAGTCCGCAAGGGGTTTTACATCCGGCCGTTCGCCGAACGCGAGGTGCGGGTCCGCGGCCTGGAAATCCCGCCGCTCATGTGGATCTTCGAGTGGGACAGGCTCGGCGGGTGGCACAGCCTGTTGAGCCTCGTCTATCGAGGCGCTCGAGATGAAGTCGACGTCGCCATCGAGGAAGGTGAGGCCTCGGCGGCGGCGGTGCGGCGGTCGAGGCAGGCGCTCGTCACGGCGCTCGCAACCGTCCGCGCCGACACGTGCGGGCCGATCTGCGACGACGCGCTTCGATCGCTCGAGTATCAGGAAACGCTGTTCGACGCTCTCGCGGCGTGGCGGCTGGCGTTCCTCAGCTACTATCGCTGGCTCGAGACGGGTGACGCCGAGGCCTGGGCGCGGTGGACGGCCGGTCGGACCGCGTTCGCGTCTGCCGCGGCACGGCACGCCGATCGCTTCGGGGCCGACCTGGACTTCCCGGCCTTCGATCTGGCGTCCGCGCGGCAGGCGATCGCGGTTGCCGGGCGCGGCGCCTGGATTCGTGTCGCAGCCGCCGGGATGTTGATCGGCGTGTGCGTGCTGCTGGGCGTGGGATGGCTGACGTCGCGGCGCCCGACGACCGGAACGCTCGACCTGGCCGCGAGGATCGGCCGCGTCCTCTGGACGGCGTCGGCCGCGCCATGGCGCCTGGCGGATCGGCCGTCGGACCTGCGTGCGTCGCTGGCCGCGGCCGCAGTAAGTCTCCTGCTGGTCGGCTTCGTGGCCGGCGCGCTGGCCGGATTCACGACCGCGTGGATCGGCGCCGGGGCACTGCTGATCGTCGGGAGCGTCGGTCTCGCGCTCGAGAGCACGGCATTGCAGCACGAGGGACGCGGCCGGCTGCTCGCGGCGGCCGTCGGCTCTTCGATTCCAGGATCGATGGTGCTCGTCGCGCTCCTCGCGTACCACGGACCCCTCGGCTTCTGGCATGGGTTCTGGATCTCGCCGGCGATTCGGATGACCGTCGTGGCGATTCTGATCGCGACACTGCTCTGGGTGGTGGTCGCGATGTCGGCGGCGAGCGCGGGCGGCTGGTATCGACGGGTGGGCGGCTCGCTCGTGTCGCTCGGCGTTGGACTGCTCATGGCGAACATCCTGCTGCCCGACTGGGTGGACGTTCTGCGGTTCCTCGATCGCCCGCTGAACTTCGCCCCCGCCACGGAGACGATGATCATCGCGTTGCAGACCTACGTCAGCGTCAGCCTGGATTCCGGTGCGATGCCCTGGGTGCTCGGCGCGCTGGCGCTTGGCGGCGGCCTGGCGCTCAAACGGCGCGCGCCAGGGGGAGCCTCGTCCTCCTCGAATCGTGCCCCTAGCGCGTAGTACGCCGTTTCGAGCGCCGGCAGCAGATACCAGTCGGAATGCGGGAATCGCATGATCAGGAACAGCCCCCAGATTGAGAGCACGGTCCCGACGTATTGAGGGTGCGAGACGAGCGAGAAGGGAAATCCGCGGCACCAGGGGACGTCGTACCCGAATCTGCTTCCGTAAAACACTCCGGTCGTTCCGAGCGTGAGAAACACGCCGAGGTTGAGCACCTGCCCCACGACGATCGCGGCGGCGCCGATCGTCGTCGCCAGCCAGCCGCCGGGAGGCCACAGGCTTCCGGCGTTGTGCAGGTAGATCCAGGCCGCAAACGTCGCGGCCTGGATGAGCTTGCTGATCAGGAAGAGCTCGCGAACCGCACGGACCGGATTCCGAAGCCGCTTCAGCGGCGATGCGGCGCACGACGCCTGGAACCGCTCCGGGTCGCGACAGATCAGCGCGTAGCCGATCCGCTCGACTCCAAGGAGTAGGGCGGCAAAGACGAACAGCCACCAGGTCATTCCACAGCCCGTCTCGAGACCCCAGCGCGCCGCAAGCCGCTCAGGCTCTCAGTAGACGACGTGGAAAGTACGCGATGACGTCGGTGAAGGGGTCGGTCACGAGCTTCACGTACCAAATCATCGACGTGCGGACGTCGAACTTCCAGATCAGGTACGCGACGCGTCCGCCGACGACCACGATCGTCCAGGCGAACCACTGCTGCGCCACGAGCGGCAGCCCCTGCCTGAGCGCGTCGAAGGACCACACGTCGGCGCGCGCGATGGCGACGGCCGGGATGAAGAGGAATCCGAGCGCGATGATCGTCTTGTTGCGGGTGTTGTAGCCGAGCAGCGTCTCCTCTTTGTCGTGGCAGGGAGGCTCGAGCACGGCATGCCCGAACTGCCGCACGAAGAGCGATGCGAGCCCCAGACACATGGCGACGGTGAGGTCGGCGAACACCACGACGTAGCAATAGATGAACACGCTCGAGCTCACGAGGTGGAGCAGCTGGTTCACCTTGTCGCTGTGCGAGGCGTGATGGTCGTCCTTCTTTCGCCGCATGACTTCCGAATAAAAACGATTCAGCGGTGCCGGAACCGGCACGAGACTGCCGAGCATCTCTCCGATCAGTCGAACCTTCATTCCCAGCTCCTTTCGTGAACGGTCTTCCGTGCTCAGCCACCAGCCGTCCCGACGCATCTCGCGCGTCGCCTCGACGATTGCGCTCTCCAGCATCGCGTAGTCGGCCGCCGAAAAATCCATGCTGCACAGGCAACGGCCGGTGCCGACCCAGCTCAGCGTGATGCCTTTGACCCGCAGGTAGTACTGCAACAGCCAGTTGTAGCGCCCCGGTTCGGTGAACAGGACCGTCCAGATCGTGCCCAGGTGCACGACACGCAGCGGCAGCGCCGCTTCGGCGAGCTTCACGTTGGTCGAGTGGGCCCAGGCACAGCACCGTGCGTTGCTGTCGGCGTACTCCGCCGCTGCCTCGGGTCCAGTCGCCCATTGCAGGAACTCGTTCATCGATCCCATGACCGCCGGATGGCCGGAGAACGTGCCGACCACGTACGCAAGCCGCATCGGCCGCTCGGGATCGAACCTGCGCATCAGGGTTTTTCGCCCGCAGACGACACCGATCGGGAGGCCGCCGGCAACCGTCTTGCCGTAGACGACCATGTCCGCCCGGACGCCGAAGTACTCCTGGCCTCCGCCGGGCGCGAGGCGGAATCCCGTGTACACCTCGTCGAAGATCAGCGGGACGTTGCACCTCGCGCAGACCTCCTTGATCTCCTTCAACCACGCCGCGTAGGGCCCGGTCGACTCCTGCGTCTGCCGGGCGCTGCTCGTCAACAGGACGGCGTCGTTGGGCGGCGACGCGTTCGGGTGAAACGACTGCACCGGATTGACCAGCACCGCGGCGATCTCACGCGCGCGACGCTCGATCACGCCGAGCGAGCGAGGATCGAGATCGCGAAGCGCCAGGCAGTCGTCGAGATCCCGCTCGTTGCCGAGCCCGGGCATCACGCCGTCCCACCAGCCGTGGTACGCGCCCGAAAAACACACGATCAGCTTCCGGCCGGTGTTGAACCGGGCCTGGCGCACCGCGGCCATCACCGCCTCGGTGCCGCTCATGTGGAACGACACTTCATCCAGGCCCGAGATGGACTTCAGCCTGGCAATGTTGTCGGCGACAATCGGATGGAGCGGACCGAGCACGGGTCCGAGATCCTTCACTCGTTCCCAGCCGGCCGTGATCCACTCCTTGTATCGATCGAATCCGGCGACGTTGACGCCGTACGAGCCGCTCACGTCGAGGCTCCAGTTTCCGTCCAGGTCGCGGAGTCTGGGCCCTTCGGACGCCGTGACGACGGTCGCGAGGTCGAATCGCTCCCGCATCACGCGGGCGAACGGGAACGGAACGCGGTTGGCGTCCGTAAAGCGCAAGTCGGAAAATCCCTCGCGAACCTGCGCGCTCCACGCGAACGACCGCGCATGCCGTCCGCGAAAGGCCGAAGACAGGCGATCGAGCGCGGCCTTGCGTGTCGCCACGACGTCGGCGCCGGCTCCGTCGGCGGCGAAGAAGGCGTCGCCGGTGTAGTCCCGCGTTCTGACCCATCGCGAGAGCCGCCGCGCGGCCGCCGGCGCCACCGCCCGCGCCCGCCAGGTCAGGAGGATCGTGATCAGCCGGAACGGCCGGACGACGAGCACGATGCCGACGACCGCGGCAATCGCCACCGGGTCCATCACGCCGCCTCCGGGACCTTGAGCGACGACGGGCGCGCGACGAGGTCCACGAGCAGGTTCCGATTGAAGCGATCTTCGAGGATGAAGTGCCCCAGCGCGACGGCAAGCGGCACCGCGAGGAGCGGCAATGCGAGCAGCCCGCCGGCGAGCACGGCGTGACGCCGCCAGTCGCCGGGCGACGAGACGAGCATCCGCATGCGATCGACGTAAAACCCGGTCGCCATTCGACAGATATCGGACGCCATCGTGAAGTAATGCCCCTCGCGGCCGCCGACGCGGACCGAGCCGGTCTTGAGGCCCCTGAGGAACTGCTCGCGGTTCGTGGCGCCGGGTACGTCGACCCACGTGCGCCCGATGCCGCGGGCGGTGTGCGAATCGCTTCCGCCGACGCCGATCTTCCCGTGCGCGGCGGCCAGCGCCGCCGCCGTGCGGTTCTGGCTCGAGAGCCGCGATCCGTTGCGAATCTCGAGGCCGTCCACCCACGGCAGCAGCGCCGCGATGTGGGCGGCGGTGATCGGACCGTTGATGCGCGACGCGATGTGATTCACGCTCGTGAAGATGCGCTGCTGGTGCAGGTACGGCAGCAGCTCGCGGACGTCGCCGCGCAGCCGCTGAATCTCCTCGAACTGCGCCTCGGTCACGCCGAGCACCCCGAGGTGGACGCAGACGCCGTCCCGGGGAAAGATCCCGGTCACCTCGCACCCGACGACCACGTCGGGACGGTCCGCGATCGTCAGGGCTCCGTCGATCGTGTCGTGATCGGTGATGGCCACCAGATCCATCCCACGCTCCCGGGCGCGGCTGTAGACGCGCTCGACCGAGTTGTACGACTCGCGCATCACCCGCCCGAGCGGCTTGATTGTGGAGTGTCCCGAGTACACCGTGTGAACGTGAGCATCGAGTTTCAAGGCGGACCTCCTCCGCGCCGGCGCGCAGGGCCCGGCACGGACATGTGTTCTACGTGCGAGGTCGCCTGCTGGGACGGGCGACGAGGAGGGGCGGGCTGGAACCGTGCCCGGTCACGCGCGGGATGGGATCATCGTGCCGGCGTGTCGTGACAATACGGTTGCGCTGGCTGGATCACTGCGTAAAAAATCAGCGGCGGGCACTGGGGCCTGGGGTCTGGGGCATGGGGCTCACGTCCAGACCGGCGACCTCGTTGATCGCTTCGTACCTGGTACTGCATGGAGAACGTCGAACGGCCGGCGATCAACACCTCGGCCTTCGACTCCATCGAGACCGGCACGCGCACGCCGGCGATGCGCGCGTACCGCCGCACGACATCGACGCGCCGCGTCCAGAACGACGGACGTTTCACCAGCCGTCCCTCGATGGAGACGAGATCCGCATTGTCATCGGTCAGCAGGATGCTCCCGACGACCAGCATGGTGTCCGAGCGGCGCGGCTTGATGCCGACCCGCACGAAGCCGAGCTCGGCGGCTTCGGCCTGCCCGAACTCGTAGTTCGTCCGGCTGAGCGCGCCCCGCGCGAGGTCTCCGGAGTTGCGCGCGCGCCGCTCCGCTTCGAGCGCCGCGTGGAGCACCTTCGAGCGGATGAGGCCCGACCCGGTTTCCTCGAGGATTTCGAACTGGAAGCCGCGCTCGGGATCGAGGGTGGTTCTCGCGGTGAGCGACGCCTTCATCTTTCCGTTGCGTGACGCCGCCTCGAGGCGCCGTATCGCGCGGTAGCTCACGAGCGGCGTGTCAACCGCGTCGAGGAACCGATCGACGTGCGGGAAGGCATGGGGCTGAGCCTCGTTGCCCGGAGTGGGTCCGGCCTCCTGCGCCCGGGAGACGACCAATCCGCCGGCAAGCATGACCGCCAGGCACGAGACTGCCATCCGCATCATGACCTCCGATTGGCAACTGCAGTCGCGCGCCGGGAGCCGTGCGACGGTGAACAGGCAGGATCGGGCAAGGCTACCCCCGGCGTGTAAAGCGTTCGTGTCGAGCATCATACGCCCGTGCACGCCTTAAGCAATTCAAGTAATGGACGAGCTGAGCATCGCATCCCCCAGCGGGTCACACGGTTGTTGCCGAAGATTCACGTTGAGATTACTCCAGAGGTGCAGGATCTAGGGTGTTTGCCTGAAGCCCCTAGGAGAAACCGTCATGCGCAATCGACCCCCTAAAACGCGTGAGGAAACCGCCGAGGACGTGGGCACTCTCTGGACAATGCAGCGACAGGGGCGCACGTCGCGGTGCGCGTTGATGGCCTGGCCGCGGGCGTGGGAGCTCCGCGTCGTCGTCGGCGACGAAACCCTGCAGTCGGAACGGTGCGACCGCGCAGGCGAGGCATTCATGCTGGCCGAACGATGGAAACGCTGGATGCTCGATCAGGGTTGGCGCCAGGTCGTTCCAGCCACGAAGGCCGGTGCTCCAATCGGCGACCGTCCGACCGCCTGACTCATCGCCGCCTCCATCCGTTCACCGGCCCCGGGTTCAGGAGCGTGTCCACCGTGATGGCGCCGTTCTTCTTGAACACCGCGCCGTTCTTCATCACGAACTGCACGTTCCGGAGCGCGTCGACATCGTCGAGCGGATTGCCGGTGACGGCGATGAAGTCGGCGTAGTTGCCCGCCTTGATCGGGCCGCGCTCGTGGTACACGTCGGCCGCCTTGTAGCCGTTGATCGTGAGCGCCTTCAGCGTGTCCTTCGCAGCGATGCCCGCCGCTTTCCACGTCAGCAGGAAGTTGATCGTGAGATCGCCGCGGGTCATCCACCCGCCGTTCGGCTTCGTCATGCGCTCGTTCCAGTAGTCCATGTCGGTCGAGAACGTCACCGGCACGCCCTTCTGCCAGGCGCTCCGGAGCTGGTCCGCGGCGCGCTTCTGCCCCTGTTCCGTCCCGCGATACGGGGTGAACGGCGTGTCGGTGCTGGCGAGGTAGATGGTCTTCTGCGCCATCTGGGCGTGCTGTTCCGGCGTGAGCTGCTGGCCGTGGGAGATCACGTGGATGCCCGCGTCGATGGCGCGTTGTCCGCCCTCGCGGGTCTGGACGTGCCCGTCGACCTTCGCGCCCCCCTTGGCGGCCTCGGCGATGAACAGCTTGATGTCGTCCACCGAGTAGCCCCACGGCTTGCAATCCACGCAGATCTTGATCGTCTTTGCTCCGAACAGCAGGTTCTCCCGCACCGCTTTGACGATCTCGTCCGGCGTGTTCGCTTCGAGGTATTCGGGATACACGAGGCTGTGCTGCTTGTACATCTCGGGCGTCGGCGTGAACTGTCCGCCGGTCCCTCCGATGATCAGCCCGGATGGAATGATCGTCGGGCCCGGCAGCCAGCCCTGCTCGATCGCGGCGCGCAGCGCCGTGTCGGCGTACATCGCGTTGTTGCCGACGTCGCGAACGACCGTGAATCCGGAGGCGAGCAGCTGCATGGCGTTCGACGCCGCCTGGATCGCGCGCAGCGGCGTCGAGTCGAGCACGAACGTCAGGTAATAGATGTTGCTCTCCGGGACCTCTTTGTAGGTGATGGCCATGTGCGTGTGCGCGTCCACGAGGCCCGGCAGGACCGTCAGGTTCGAGAGATCGATGACCTCGGCGCCCGGCGGGATCGCGAGACCGGCGCCGACCTGCCGGATCCGCTCCCCCTCGACCAGGATCACCTGGTTCGTCGCGACGGTGCCCGATTCGGGGTCGACGAGCCGCCCGGCCCGGACGGCGACGATCTTCTGCGGCGCCGCCGGCGCGGGCTGGGGCTGCGCGCCCGCGGGCAGCGACGTGTGAAGGGTCGATAGAACCACAAGTGCCACGACGATTCGTCTCATGTCTTGCTCTCCGGTTATCCGGGAGAGCATAGTGCAGAGTCGTGGCGGAGATCATTCAGCCCACGCCGGACGGGGTCGTCATCACTGTGCGGGTGATCCCGCGGTCCGGCCGGTCATGCCTGAGCGGCACGCGCGGCGACGCCCTCCTCGCGCGACTGCAGGCGCCTCCTGTTGACGGCAAGGCGAACGACGAGTTGATTGACCTCATCGCCGCGGCGCTCGACGTCCCGGCGCGCGCCGTCTCGATCGTCGCCGGGGAACGCTCGCGTCAGAAACGCGTGCGTGTGTCCGGCATCGACGCGCGGACCGCGGCGTCGCGCCTCATGTAGACGACTCGTCGAGAGTCCCCGAACGGCTTGTCGACGCTATTTCAAGCCGCGGACCAGATAGAGCTGTGACAGCAGGCGCGTGTAGCTGTACACATACGCGTGCCCCTTGGATGTGACCTCGAATTCGATGATCGAGTACACGCCGGCGGCGTCGGGCGGGACCAGCGTCTTCCAGAGGTGCCGCCGGCCCGTCGCGATATCCAACCTGGTACACGTGAGCGGGTACTTCGCCCCGCCGGAAGAGCCACAGCGATCGTCCGTCTGCGCTCCAGGCCACTGGCCGTTCGCCCGGTTGCGTACCGTGCACCGGACGCGGCGCCTCGCCGCCCGCCACCGGCCAGAGCGAGATCGCCTGCCCGGAGCCGATCGCGGCGGTCCATTCGCCGTCCGGCGAGATCGACAGGGCCCAGGTGTTCTCGGACGTCAGCGCACGCGGCGCGCCACCGCTGACGTCCTGAATGTAGGAACGGATATCGCTCCCGGGCTTGCTTCCCGTGAACAGGACACGGCGACCGTCCGGGAACCAGCGGCCGCCCCGATAGGTGGTGATGCCGTGAGCAGGCAGCCGAACATGGTTGCCGGCTTTCCTCGGGATCAGGACGAGCTCACTCGCACGGTTTCTCGTGGCCAGGACCGTCTCCCCATCCGGAGAGAGCGCGTCAGCAAACCCGTCGGTCAGGCCGAGATGGGTGGCAGGCGATCCGTCTGTCCCGCGAACGTAGACCCCGAAACGGTCAGCGAACAGGATCCACTGGCCATCCTCCGAAATGTCAGCCACCCCCGAGTTGTCGAACCAGGACAGATCGCGTTCGGTCGTCTCGCCCGGTGGAACACCGACCATCGCCCTGCGTTCCTCGTCGCGCGTGAGCAGGACGCGCCCGTCCCGGGCGATGTCCCACAAAGTCAGCGAGCCGGGCGCCGCGAGAATGAGGCGCTCCTTGCGTTCGAGGGAGACTGCGCGCAGCGCCCGGTTCGTCCGCACGTCGCCGGCAGTGAACCAGATCTCACCACCGTCGGCCGACCAGGCGAGGCCGCGCACGCTCGGCAACTCGTCGGTGAGAGCCGTTACGTTGCCGGCCATGTCCACCACAGCGACCCGCCCGCTGACGCCGCGGCCGACCGGGTCTTCCAGGAACGCGATTCGTTGACCGTCGGGCGACACGCGCAGGAAGCGAATGGAGCCTGCCGTCTTGTGCAGCGTTTGGCCGATCGGGTATTCGATCTGGCTCTGGCCTCCCACGTCGCCGGTTGATCGAACCACAGCGAGCTGCGTTCCCGACCAGTCCCAGTCCGCATCCTCGATGTTCTCTGCCACCTCGCGTGGAGAGCCGCCGCCAATGGGCGCCAATCCGAGCGTTCCGACGAAGCGTTCACCCAGCACGAAACGGCGGCGCAGGGAGAGTGCCAGCTGTCCCGCGCGGGCGGCCAGGACGTCCGTGCCGAGAGGGTAGCCGAGCGGACTTGACGCCGGGGGAGCGACCGGGCGCTGGTCAGCTCGCTGTCTCTCGGCGAGGTCGACCCGCGAGACCTCCAGCGCGTTCCCCTGCCGAGCCTCGCTGTACACGACGGCCTGTCCGTCTGACACGAATCGCGCCCCGCCGATGCGTCCGCGGCGGAACGTGAGCTGCTCGAAAGCAGGCTCCGGCCCGGGCCGCAGGAGGAGCATCGCCAGCGCAGCTCCTCCGAGGACCACCGCCGCCAGGATGGCGGCGAGCGCCTTGCGGCCGAGAGCCCGGGGCGCGGCTCCGAGCGGCCGGCCTCCAGCCGTGAGGTCGCGAAGCTGCTGAAGATCGAACGCCAGGTCGCGCGCGGACTGGAAGCGCTCCTCCCGGTTCTTTTCGAGGCAGCGTCGGACGACCGCGGCCGCGACGGGGGACAGGCTCGTGTTGATCGTGAGCGGGTCCACCGGATCCTGCTGGAGGATCGCGGTCATTGTTTCCACGGTCGACGGGCGCTGGAAGGCGCGCACGCCGGTGAACATCTCGTACAACATGGCACCGAGCGCAAAGATGTCGGTGCGATGGTCGACATCACGCCCCAGCACCTGCTCGGGCGACATATAGCCGGCCGTGCCGCGGATCTCGCCAGCCTTGCTGTCCTCGAGGGTCGGCTCGTCCGACTGCGTCTGAGCCTCCCGTTCGCTCAGCTTCGCAATGCCGAAGTCGAGGAGTTTCACGCGCCCGTCAGCCGTGATGAACACGTTGGCGGGCTTCACATCCCGGTGCCAGATGCCCTTGCCGTGCGCGGCGTCGAGCGCCAGAGCGATGTGTATGCCGTACTCGACCGCCTTGCGGTACGGCAGCTGCCCGTGATCCAGCCGCGCCCGCAACGTCTCGCCTTCAAGGATCTCGGTGACGACATAGGGCACGCCTTCCTCTGTGCCCACGTCGAACACGGCGACGATGTTCGGGTGATTCAGGCTGCCGGCGGCGCGCGCCTCGCGGCTGAACCTCGCGACCCGCTCGGTGTCGGCCGACGGCCAGCGCAGAACCTTGAGGGCAACATCCCGTCCCAGGCGCGGGTCGTGCGCGCGATAGACCACACCCATGCCGCCCGAGCCGAGCAGGCCCACGATCTTGTAGGGGCCGAGAGCCTCGCCGGGTGAGAGAATCCCGGAGGCTTTCGAGGACGCGCGCAGTGGCTTAGCCACGGATCGGGGTTCCACTCCCCATATAGCCAGAGGCTAGTGCTTGAACCTGTAGACGGCCCCAACGGAGAGCCTGGGGAAATTGCCTTCGTCGCCAGGCCGGACAACGATATCGAACTGCGTTCGCATCCCCAGCCCCTCTTTTTCCTCGCTGCGGCCCGGGACGAATTCCCACGCGACGCCCAGCGCAAAAGCGAAGTCCGTGCCGTCCTCGATGTTGAGCTCGTCGTCAGTGTTCACGAGGCCGAGCAGCACATGCACAGACGCGAGGTGCTTCTGCTTCTTCTCCTTCGGCGGGATCGTCCAGCCGGGGCCAGCCATAAAGGTGATGTGCCTCAGATCGTTGTCGTCATGTGATCCCCAGTAAGCGCCAAAGTCGACGAGCACGCTGAGATCTCTGTCCCACGGCTTCGGCACTGTCACCTCGCCCGAGGCGTAGAACCCCCCGAGAGCGCTCCGGTATGCATTCGACAGAGCGGCGTACGCGCGGGCCCGGTGATCATCGGCGCGGGCTGCGGTGGGTATCAGCAGTAGCGCACCGAGGACGAGCCACAGACGTGGAATGCGCATGGACAGTCCTTTCGACGGAAACTGTGGAACGAGCAACGCCGATTATGCTGCCGTTTTGATGAGTTGTTCAAGCTGCCTCTGCCGTTGAGAAAACGGGGACAGCGCCGAGCCTCGACTCTTTACGTTGCAGTCTTTGGCTCGTGAGTCCCGCGTCACACCTACCACCTATATTGCCCTCCCGGCTTCGGTCGTGGTGAACCACATCCACGAGCGGACGAGCTCGTGGCGCCAGAAGTTCGAGGAGGCAGTCGTGACATCTGTTCCGGCATCGACGATTGGTCAGCGCTTCGTGTTCGTCACCGTCGCGCTTCTGACAGGCGCCTTGGGTGTGCCCTTCTCCGCGGGCGCCCAGGAAATTCAGAGACGGGTGACGGTCGTCGAAGAGTCCGGCGGGGCGATTGCGGGAGCCCGTTGGGTTCTGCGGAGCAGCCAGGGCACCGTGCTGCAACAGGGCGGCACCGACGCGGCCGGCGCGTTCACGATCGCTGGGTTGCCTCCCGGGACGTATTGGCTGGAGGTTGCGGCGCCCGCTTTCCAGGAGCGACGGATGAGCGTGGAGCTCAGCGCGCGAGAGGCGCCGCCGCTCGATGTATCGCTCGGCCTCGCGGGATTTCGAAGCGAGGTCACCGTGACCGCGCAGACGGGGATCGCCTCGGATATCGAGGAGGCAGGCGCCGTCGTGACCGTTCGCTCGGATGATTTCCGGACACGTCCCCTTTCTACGATCGGAAGCGCCCTCGACGGCGCCCCCGGGGTGATGGTACAGCAGAGCACGTACGGTCAATCGTCCCCGTTCCTGCGCGGGTTGACCGGCTATCAGGTGTTGAACCTGGTTGACGGGATCCGGTTCAACAACTCCACGTTTCGTTCCGGACCCAACCAGTACCTGGCATTCGTCGATCCGAGCCAGGTTCAACAGATCGAAGCGATGCTGGGGCCTGCCAGCTCGCAGTTCGGCAGCGACGCGCTCGGAGGCGCCATCCACGTGCTGACGCCCCGGTCGCACTTCGGCGGCAGCGGGCGCGTGAACGTCAAGGGTGGCGTGAGCGTGTTCGGCGGCACCGCGGACCAGTCGGGTGGCGGCGACGCGGGTGCGGCGATCGCCACACAGAACATCTCGTGGAACGTGGGCGGATCCTGGCGTCGTCTCAACGATCTTCGCGCGGGCGACGGGAGCGACTCGCATCACGTTCTGCGGCGCTTCTTCGGGCTCTCGGATCCGCAAATCGAGGAGATCACCGGCACCCGCCAGCTCGATACCGGCTTCGCGCAGTCCGGCTTCAACACCAAGGTCGCGGCACGACTGGGCCATCAGCAGAGCCTGACCTCCTGGTATCAATACAGCGATCAGCAGGACGTGCGCGGCTACAAGGACCTCTGGGGCGGTCTCGGGCGCCTGCGCTCGGACTTCGATCCGCAGCGGCTGCACTTTTTCTATACACGCTACGAAAAGCTCGACGTTGGAGGCCTGGACTGGCTCACGGGTACGTTTTCTCTCAACTCGCAAGGCGACGGATCGATCCGGCAGGGCCTGCGCACGACGGATCCGATCGTTGACGACGACGTCCGGGTCGGGGCCTTCGGGTATGCAGTGCAGGCGGGCGTCCACGTCGCGAGCCGTCAGGCGCTGGTCTTCGGCGCCGAGATCTACGACGAGCACATCGACGCCGAGCGTCATCAGACCGATCCGGCGACGGGCGCGACCCAGCAGAGGCGAGCGCTCTATCCCAACGGATCGCGATACAGGACGGCCGGACTCTTCGTGCAGGATACGGTCGACATCGTCCGGGGCGCGGCGCGCGGAGGAGTGAAAGCGAACTTCGGTGCCCGGTTCACGCGCGTCGACGTCGATACGTTCGCGGATCGCAACCTCGACGACGTCGGTCAGAGCCTCGGCGTTGTCGACTCGTCGCAGTCCTTCCAGAACTGGGCGTTCAATGTCGGGCTGACGTGGCAGGCCACCGAGGTCCTGGCCATCAACGCGCTCGTCGGGCGCGGCTTCCGCGCGCCGAACCTGAACGATCTGGGAGCGCTCGGCCTGAACGACCTCGGCTACGAGGTTCCGGCACAAGCCACCGTGGGGGCAGGTGCGTTTGTGGGAGCGAGCGACGGCGAGGGTGTGTTGTCGAGCGGCAGGCGCGTGAGCGATCTCGAGGCAGAGAGCCTGATGAACTACGAGGTCGGTGCCGTCCTGCGATGGCGCGGCCTCTACGCGCGTGCGCACGCCTTCGACGCGGAGTTGACGAATCCGATCGTGAGACGAACCTTGACGTTTCCGATCGACCAGCTCCCCGCGACGCTCGCGGGCCTGCCGGTGACGATGATTCCGCCCACCTCCGCGCAGCGCGTCCAGGGCGTGGCCAGCGTCGCCACCGCCTTCGATCCGCGGGCGGTGAAGGCGTTCGTCAACGATGGCTCCGCTCGCTACTACGGTATCGACGCGCTGATGACCTGGCGCCTGTCGCCGCGCTGGTTCACCGAAACGAGCTACTCGTACCTGGTCGGACACGACCTGCATCCGACGCGGCCCGTGCGGCGGCTGCCGCCGCAACAAGGCGGGATGTCCATACGGTTTCAGCCCGGCGGGCGGCGGCTCTCGTGGATCGGTGCCAGCGCGCTGCTCAGCGGGGCTCAGAAGGAGCTGAGTGGAGGCGACGTCACGGACGAGCGCATCGGCGCCGCGCGCAGACGGACCGACATCTCGGACTTCTTCCGCGGCGGCCTCATCAGACCGTTTCTATCGGCCGGAAACGACGGGTCGTTCGGCACCGCCGACGATGTGTTCGCGCTGACCAACGAGACGGTGGCGCAGATCCGCGATCGCGTGCTCCCGATCGGCGCCACCATCAACGGGGTGACGATCGTCGACGACGGGACGCGAGTGCCGCTGTATCTCGACACGTCCGCCTTTGCCTCCCTGAGCCTGGAAGCAGGTGTGTCGATCACGTCCAACCTCAACCTGAATCTGGCAATCACCAACGTGCTGGATCGCAACTACCGCATTCATGGCTCCGGCGTCGATGCGCCCGGAATCAATGTCTACGCCCGTTTGACAGCGTCCTACTAGCTCGCACCGAGACCCCCCGGGAGTAAGGAGGACATCAATGCAAAAGAACACACGTATGGTTCGACCTGGATTGTTCGTCATTGGTTCGCTGGTTGGAGTGGCGCTCTCCGGGCTGAGCATCGCCGTGGAAGGCCGCTCGGATAGGCACTCCGGAAAGACGCCGATCGAAGGAGAGTTGCTGCACACCGGGATGAGGATCACGCCGACGGCGGCCCCGGGCGCCGTGTTTCAATCGCTGAATCCCGACCTGCCGGGCCTGCCGGACTTCACGGCGGGGCAGGCGGTCGCGGCCGCGCTCAGCCCGGACGACAGCACGCTGCTGGTTCTCACGAGCGGATACAACCGCGTCAACGGTCCCACTGGCAGCAGGGTCGCGGAGTGGTCCAACGAATACGTGTTCGTCTATGACGTCACCGGGACGGTCGCCGGTCAAGAAGCAGGCATTGCCGGTACCGAACACGTTCAACGGCATCGCCTGGCACCCGAACGGAAACGCGTTCTATGTCTCCGGCGGCAGAGACGACAACGTGCATGTCTTCGTCAGAGCTGGCGACGCCTGGGCCGAACAGCTTCCAGCGCTCGACCTCGGAAACCATCCCAGCGTGAGCGGCGGCGCCTATCAGCCCATGGCAGCCGGCCTGGCCGTCGACGCCTCGGGACGTTTCCTCGTCGTCGCCAACATGCTCTATGACTCCGTGACGATCGTCGACCTCCAGAGCCGCACGCTCGTCGGCGATGTTGATCTGAGGCCCGGCGTCGCGGATCCGCAGCTGGCCGGAACGCCCGGCGGGAGCTATCCGTTCTGGGTCGCCATCAAGGGAACGGACAAGGCGTACGTGACGAGCCAGCGCGACCGCGAGATTGTGGTCCTCAGCCTCGCCGGCACGCCCGCCGTCACCTGCCGGATCCCCGTCGGTGGGCTCCCGGGGAAGATGATCCTGAACAAGTCAGAAGACCTGCTCTTCGTCGCCGAGTCCAACAGCGACACCGTCGCCATCGTCGACACCGAATCGGACCAGGTGCTGACGCGCATCAGGACGACGGCGCCCGAAGACCTGTTGAAGAAGGCGCGGACGTTCAAGGGGAGCAACCCGAACAGCCTGGCGCTGTCCCGCGACGAGAGAACGCTGTACGTCACCAACGGCGGCACCAATTCGCTCGCGGTCATCGAGCTGCGGTACGGCCGCGGCTGGGGCAGGAGCCGGGACCGCGTGAAAGGCGAGGTCACCGGGCTGATTCCGACCGCCTACTATCCGAATGCGGTCGCCGTCACCTCGACCTGGAAAGGCTCCGTTCTTCACATCGTCAACGGGATGAGCAACACCGGGCCGAACCCCGATGCGTGCAGGGACAATCTCTCGATCGCGTCCGGTTCGTCGGCCAACTGCAACGCCGCGAATCAGTACTCGTGGCAGCTGACCAAGGCCGGGCTCCTGAGCCTGCCGGCGCCGCGTCATTCGGACCTCGATCGCCTGACCCGCCAGGTCTCGTACAACTGCGCGCTGGAACCCACCGACGATCAGCGACGGAACGCGCGCATCATGGCGTCGGTGCGCCGTCAGATCAAGCACGTCATCTATGTCGTGAAGGAGAACCGGACCTACGATCAGGTGTTCGGCGACCTGCCTCGCGGCAATGGCGACCCCAGCCTCGCGATCCTGTCGCCGTTCAGCCCGAACCACAAACAGCTCGCGATGGACTTCGTTCTCCTGGACAACTTCCACGATTCCGGAACGGTGAGCGGAGACGGCTGGAACTGGAGCACGGCGGCGCGGGCCAATGACTACACCCAGAAATCGGTTCCCGTGAACTACGGCGGCCGGGGCTTCAGCTACGACTGGGAAGGCGCGAACCGGAACGTGAACGTGTCGCTTCCAGGGCTGGCCGAGCGTCAGGCGCAGAACCCGGCCTATCCGAACGATCCCAATCTGCTGGCGGGCGTAGCCGACGTGGCCGCGCCCGACAGCCGTAAGGGGGAGGCGGGCACGGGGTACCTGTGGGATTCCGCACTGCGCGCCGGCCTGACGGTCCGCAACTATGGCTTCTTCGTCGCGAATCTCCCGGTACCGAGCTCGACGTTCCGCACCCCGTTCACGCTCGGTGTCCCGCAGGCCGTGACGCTGAACGCGGCGCTGGCCGATCACACGGACGTCTACTTTCGCGGGTACGACCAGACGAACGCGGACTACTGGTTGTTCAAGGAGTGGGAGCGAGAGTTCGATCAGTACGTCGCGAACGACAATCTTCCGAACCTGATGTTCGTCCGTTTTCCCCACGATCACTTCGGCAACTTCGGAACAGCCATCGACGGGGTCAATACCGTCGAGACGCAGATGGCCGACAACGACTACGCCATCGGCCTGCTGGTCGAGAAGGTCGCGAACAGCAAGTACAAGGACAACACCCTGATCTTCTTCATCGAAGACGATGCGCAGAATGGCGGCGATCACGTGGATGCGCATCGGAGCATCGGGCTGGTTGCCGGTTCGATGGTGCGCAGGGATGCGCTGGTGACGAAGCACTACACGACGGTCAGCATGATCCGGACGATCGTGGATGTTCTCGGGATCGAGCCCGCCGGCCTGAACGATGCGCTGGCAGAGCCGATGGCCGACATCTTCAAGACGCGGCCGGAGCCCTGGACCTACACCGCCGTGGTGCCATCCGTCCTCTACAGCACGCAGCTGCCGCTGCCTGCCGCGACCGCGGCCAGCCGGCAGCGGGATCCTGTGGGTGGCTTCTCCGTGCCGGCGCGTCCGACGCGAACCGCCGAGTACTGGGAACGGGTCATGGCCGGCCAGGACTTCGAGCGGGAGGATGACCTGGATACCGACCGGTTCAATCTGGCGCTGTGGACGGGGCTGCGCGGTGAAGGCATCGCCTATCCGGACGTTCGCCACGGAAAGGACATGCGCCGCGATCGCGAGCGGCTGATCAAGCAGCACGTCCTGCAAACGTCCCAGCCACAATAGAGGAGCTGGCTGGTGGCGGCTCAGGGAGCGACGCGATCTCCGGATCGCGCCGCTCCACTGAGCGCTCCGACGGCGGGCCAGCCGTAGTCGAGCCCTCCCCCCACAGGATCGCGCTTCTCCTTGGCCTGGCGAATCTGCGGCATCAGAATGTCGCGGACGTAGCGCCAATACGGGACAAGTGCCAGCGCCTCTTGTGCGTACTTCTCCGCTGCGGCGGCGTCCGGGGTCGCGAGGTTCAGATGGCTCCACGCGAGGTTCATCAGCAGCTCCGGCTCGCCCCAGGAAGGCTCGAGCGGATCGCGTGCGAGTCCTTTCGTCCGCCTGGCCGACGCGAGCCCTTTCTGATACGTCGCCAGCGCCACGGCCTGCCCGCCACCGCGCTCGGGACCGACGACCCACTGGATGGCGCCCCACACCCAGAGCAGCCGCGGATTGTCCGGGGCCGCGGCCCGGGCTTCCTTGAGCCATCCGCCTGACCGGGCGATCAGCTCCTGCATGCGCGCAGGATTCTCCCGATTCAGGTAGACCAGGTTGCTCAGGCAGCCCGAGGCCGCCACCTTCGCATCAACAAAAGCTGGATCTCTGGTGAACGCCTGCTCGAATTCGCTCACCGCCCGGGTCGCGTCCTGTTCGAGCTCTTTCGGATCGACTGAATCGTTGAAGCCATTGAGGACCTTTCGCCACAGAGCGAACCCGCGCCAGTACCGGACCCGAGACGCAAGGTCGCCCGTCTCCGCGAACGGCGCCAGCTCCTCGAAGAGACGCTGGAGCGCCGCTCGGTCCCCTTCGTAGTCGGCGCGTTGAATCCGCTCGACGATCTCTACGGCTTTGGCCGATTGCGCGGCCGCGCTCATCGGCAGAAGCGCTATGAGCGCGGCCGGAAGCACGAGACGCAGATGAGTAGTCATGCGAGAACGCTAGAGGCGCCGGCGCCGCGGCGGCAATGCCGGATCGGTCGCCGACGTTCTGCGGCGGTCAACGAGCAGGGCGGACGGTGAACGGGCGGCGGCTAGCGGCCCATATCGCGCAGCACGCGCGACCGCTGCCGGCTGGCCACGATCGTCGCGCCGCTGCGGAGCGCAATCTGGTAGCGCGAGCCGTCGTACGGCATCCAGGACGCGACGTGATCCAGGTTCACGATGTGCGATCGGTGGGCGCGCACGAAGAGCCGGGGATCGAGCCGGCGCTCGAGGTCCGACAGCGTCAAGTTGATCCGGAATCGTCGTCCGGCCGTGTGGACGATCACGAAGTCATCGCAGGCCTCGAGCCGTTCGATCGATGCGACCCGTATCGGGAGGATCCGGTCCCCCTCGCGGACGTACAGGCGGGGAATCGGCCCGCTCGCGAGCGCCTCGCGCGCGCGCTCGGTCGTGCCGTGGCCGGTCTGGCGCTCGAGGAGCGGCCGCGCGCGCTCGACCGCGCGGCCGAACCGCTCGCGGCCGAACGGCTTGAGCAGATAGTCGAGCGCCGCGAGTTCGAAGGCCGTCACCGCGAACTGGCTGTGCGCCGTCGTGAAGATCACCGCCGGCGAGTGCGTGACGCGCGAGAGCACCTCGATTCCCGAGGCGCCCGGCAGCTGAACGTCCAGGAACACCAGATCCGGCTGCAGTTCGTCGATTGCCGCGATCGCCGCGCGGGCGTTCGTGGCCTCGCCGAGGCACTCCAGCCAGGGAACGTCCCGGACGAGCTCGCGCAGCCGGCGCCGCGCGAGCGGTTCGTCCTCGACGATCAGCCCGGTGACGGTGGCGTTCACGTTCATGCGACCGACCCCAACTCGTCCGCCGGCTTGAGGGGCAGCTCGATGGTGACCGCGAATCCCGGGGCGTGACGGTCGATGGCGAGCATGGCGCTCGCGCCATACAACGCGGCGAGGCGCCTCCGGACGGATCCGAGGCCGAGACCGTCCGTCGCGCCGCCGGTCTCGCCGCCGCCGTCATCGACGACGCGGAGGATGAGGCGCGCGCCGTCGACGCGCGCGCCCAGCGTGATGCGGCCCCCATCGGGACGATCGGCGATGCCGTGGCGCACGGCGTTCTCGACGAGCGGTTGAAAGATGAGCGGCGGAACCGGCACCGAGAGCGCGGCCGCGTCCGCCGAGGCGTCAACCCTCAGCCGGTCTCCGAGCCGCAGCTGCTCGAACGCCAGGTAGTCCTGCGTGAAACGCCACTCCTGCGCGAACAGCACCTCGTCTTCCGTGCCGAGCGCATACCGGAGCAGATCGCCGAGGCACTCGAGCGCCTTGTCGGCGCGGACGGGATCGCTCGCCACCAGAGCGCCCACGGAGTGCAGCGCGTTGAACAGAAAGTGCGGGTTCACCTGCGCGCGCAGCGCGACGAGCTGCGCCTGCTGGGCGAGCAGGCGCGCGTCGGCGGCGGCCGTTTCCTCGGCGCGGATCCGGCGATGCGCGCGGATGGCGTACGAGAGGCCGGCGACGACGAGGTACAGCCACGATCCCATCAGGAGATTCCAAACGATGACGGGCGACGCGCGAATCGCCGCGATCGCCTCTGGCACGCGGCCCACCGCGACGTCGAGCCACACCCACGAAGTCGAGTACAGGACGCTGTACACGACCAGCCCTATCCCGTGAGCTATATAAAAGGATGGGGCGCGCCAGTCCCACGCGACCCGCTGAGTGAGCCGCCAGACCACCAGGCCCATGAGGCCTGCCGCACCCATCGCGAGCAAGCCCCACGGGAGAGTCTCGATCGGCGGGCGTCCGGCGGTCGACGCGCTGGCCAGCGACCAGAAGAACGCCGCGGCCAGCCAGGCGATGACGTACGCGATCCATCCCATGGTGTCCTCGAAGCTGCTGGGATGGTGGCACGCGACTCGAGAGCTGTCCAGCTTTCGAGCGCCGCATCGCCGTTCACCGACGCATCCGACAGCTCGCCGTTCGGAAACGGACAAGCACAGCGCGGGAGCGGACACTTTCGCAACGGTGCGCGGACTGCGCCCGTCTAACGTTGCGGTCCAGGCTTGCGATCGAAGGGGGCTGCCCGATGACTTCCATTCTGCGCGACGCACGCTGGGGTATCCGACTCCTCCGTAGACACCCCGGATTCACCGCCGTCGCCGTGCTGGCGCTTGCGCTCGGCATCGGCGCGAACGCGGCCATCTTCAGCGTGGTCTACGCCACGCTGATCGCGCCGCTGCCCTACGAGAACCCCGACCGGATCGTGATCGTCTGGTCGCGGATCCAGGACCGGCGGAACGCGACGGCGGCCGGCGACTACGTCGAATGGGTGCGTCAAAGCACGTCGTTCGAATCGCTGCAGGCCTGGTCGGGGCGCCGGGTCAGCTTCGCGTCGAGCGGCGGCGGCCTGGAGCTCGTATCGGCGCGGATTGCCACCCCGGGCTTCGTCACGGCGCACGGGTTCAAGATGGGCTTGGGGCGTGACTTTCTCCCGGAAGAAGGCGTCGTGGGGAAGGACCAGGCCATCATCATGACGAATCAGTTCTGGCGGACGCGGTTCGGCGGCGATCCCGACATCATCAACCGCCAGGTGCGCGTGGACGGAAAGCCCCACACGGTCGTCGGCGTGCTCGCGCCCGGGACCGCCGACCGGCTCGAGAGCAAGCTGTTTCTCCCGATCGCGTTTACGCCAGAGCAACTCAACCACGACTTCCACTGGTTGCTCGTGCTCGGGCGGCTCAAGCCGGGCGTCACGCTGGCGCAGGCGAACGCCGACATGGCGGGCGTAACGAAGCGGCTCGCGGAAGCCTTTCCGAAAACCAACCAGGGATGGACGGCGAGCGTCGAGCCGTTGAAGAACAACTTTCTCGGCTCGGACCTGATCGCGACGCTCTGGATGCTGCTCGGCGCGGTCGGCTTCGTGCTGCTCATCGCGTGCGCCAACGTGGCCAACCTGCTCCTCGCGCGGGGCATGGCGAGACAGCGCGAAGTGGCCGTCCGCGCATCGCTCGGCGCGTCGCGCGGCCGGCTGTTCCGCCAGTTGTTCACCGAGAGCGTGATACTGGCGGCGATCGGCGGAGCGCTCGGCATCGCGCTCGCATTCTGGCTGACGGGCGTCATCATGGCGCTCGTGCCTCCCGACACCCTGCCGTCCGAGGCGGACGTGCGGATGAACACACCTGTCCTGCTCTTTACGCTCACAGTATCGCTCTTGTCAGGCGTGCTCTTCGGCTGCGCGCCGGCCTGGCAGGTGACGCGGCCGAACCTCAGCGAGCTCTTGAAGCAGGCGGGCCGCTCCATGATTGCCGGCCGGCAATGGATGCGCCGCGCGTTCGTCGTCACCGAGTTCGCGCTCGCGTTGACCCTTCTCGCCGGCGCCGGCCTCGCCATCGCGAGCCTGATCCGGCTGACCACCGTCGATCTCGGATTTCGAACGGACCATCTGCTCACGTTCTCGGTTCCAGTTCCGGACGGTCGGCTGAAAGGATCCGAACAGGTCGAGGCGTTCTATCGGCAGCTCCTGGAGAAGACGCGGGCGATTCCGGGCGTGACGGCCGTGTCGGTCTCGACGGGCATGCCAGTGCTCGGCACGAACTTCGGCATGCCGTTCTCGATCGTCGGCACGCCGGTGAAGGATCCTTCCCAGCGCCCCGGCGCCGGCTTCAACATGGTGACGCCGGAGTATTTCAAGACCTTCGGCATCCCCATCACCCGCGGCCGGGCGTTTACGGAGCAGGACAACGCCAGCGCGCCGCGGGTCGCGATCGTCAACGACGCCTTCGTGCGGCAGTACCTCAAGGGCGTCGATCCCCTCGAGCAGCGCCTCGTCATCCAGCAGCTGATTCCGGGCCTGACGAGGCTCGGCCCGGCGGCCGAGTGGCAGATCGTCGGCGTGTACCCGGCGGTCCGGAACGGCGGTCCGCGTGGAGACTTTCCAGAGATCGACGTGCCGTTCGCGCAGTGCCCCTGGCCGCAGACCGCGATGGGCATCCGTACGACGGTCGAGCCCGACAGCGTGCGGAAGAGCGTCGAGGCGGTCGTGCAGTCGCTGGATTCGGACCTGCCCGTATCGGATGTCAGAACGATGGATCAGCTCGTGCACCAGTCACTGGCGAGCGATCGGTTCCGGGCGTTCCTCTTTGGCGGCTTCGCGGCGGTTGCGCTGGTCCTGGCGGCGCTCGGCATCTATGGAGTCATGTCGTTCACCGTGGCGCAGCGCACGCACGAGATCGGTTTGCGTATGGCGCTCGGCGCGGGCCGCGGCCGGGTCGTCCGGGAGATTCTCGCCGAAGGACTGACGACGGCGCTGATTGGCGCAGCCATCGGATCGATCGGCGCGTACCTCGTCGGGCGCGCGATGCAGGGGATGCTGTTCGGTGTGAAGGCAGTGGATCCGGCGGCGTTCTCGGTCGTGGCCGGGATTCTGTTGGGTGCGGCCGTCCTCGCGTGCCTCGTGCCCGCGATGCGCGCCGCGTCCGTCGATCCGATGACCGCGCTTCGGCAGGACTGACGCGAGCCGCGATCTTCCTTCCGACGGCGCGCCTCGCGTGCTAGGCTGCGGCTCTCTCTCGCGCGCGCCAGACCTTTGCTCGCTGGCCAGGAACCTCCTGGACCCGCGTCCCGACATGTCGGCGCGCGGATAGGAGGGCACCGTGGGCGAGCTCAACAGTCATCCATTCCTTCGAAAGTCATCGACCACTTCGCTGCTGGCGCGCGCCATCATCGCGCTGATGGTGATCGGCCTCGCAGGTTTTCCCTCCCCGGGTCCAACCGTCGGCGCAGCCCGGCCTGAGTTCCCCGTCCCGCCCGATACGGCAGAGATCAACATGAGTGCGGAGCGTCCGGTGCCCACGCGGTACGTCGGACACGACGGCTCGAGACAGCTTCTGGAGGGTAAGCAAGCCGACCCACGTGCGCTGGCCGCAGCCGACTTCGATGAGGACGGCGTGCCCGATCTCG
The DNA here is from genome assembly GCA_963847125.1 of uncultured Acidobacteriota bacterium. Classification (GTDB taxonomy): domain Bacteria; phylum Acidobacteriota; class Vicinamibacteria; order Vicinamibacterales; family 2-12-FULL-66-21; genus DATAEE01. The sequence goes on along the minus strand of CAWJYM010000009.1, from coordinate 1,280,994 downwards.
TCAGCGGCTACGCAGCCGGCGGCGGCATCATTACGCTGCACCGCGGCAACGTTGATTCGATCTTTCCGAACACTCCAGCGGCAAAACGGCGCAGAGCAACCGGTCGATTCTCCGACTCGCCATTTCTGACCCCCGCTCGAGTCTTTGCCGCGCCGGCCGCGCCGGACTTCCTGCACGCCGGCGATTTTGACGCTGACGGTCACGCCGATGTCCTGGCGGCGGCGCAAGGCGGTGGTGCGCTGCTGCTCCGTGGCGACGGCAAGGGTGGGCTTCGCCCCGCCGAACGAATCGAATTGCCCGGGGGTGTGACCGCAATGGCGGTCGGCGACATCAACGGGCCTGACGGGTTGCCGGATGTCGTGTTCGGAATCACCCGCCTGGCCGGACCGCAGGCGCTCGTCTTCGCCGGGCGGGAGGGGGCAGTGAAGTCCCAGCCCGAGGCATTCGATCTACCTTCCGAGGCCACGTCCGTGGCGCTCGCGGATCTGGATGACGACCACTTTCCGGACCTGGCGGTTGCCGCGGGGTCCGACTTGCTCGTCATCCATGGGCGAGACAACAGGTCTCCGCCAGACAACCCCGAGCCGTCTGAAAAGCGTTCGCTGCCATTCACGATCGCGTCCATGACGGCGGGGGAATTCAGCGGCGATCGCAGCACCGATCTGGCGGTTGTCTCGCAGGACGGAGAGGTGCACCTGTTGATGAACACGGCCAGCGCAGTCCGGAACGAGTCGCCGGTGCAGGGGTTGCCGGATGGGACAGCGAAGTTGTAGCGCAGGGCTTCGGTGCCGGGGCGATGCGAATGGTTCGCGCGCGAGTGGCGAACCGGCCAACGGATGATCTGCTCGTGGTCAATTCCTCCGACCATCGACTTCACATCTACACCAGGCAAGGCAGCGCGCGGGCCTCGGCGCGATCGTTGGACGGGGGTGGACCGTGGGATCGCTACATCTCCGAGGCGGCCGCTGTACTTCCCATGCGCCTGAATATTGATGCGGCCGATGACCTGGTCATGCTCCGAGCCGGCGACAGTGCCCCCTTGGTTGCAGTGACACAGGTGGGAACGACTTTCGTCGTCACCAACACGAATGACAGCGGAGCAGGCTCGCTGCGGCAGGCCATCCTCGACGCCAACAGCAACTTCTCTGGGGAGGCCGATCTCATCACGTTCGCCATACCAGGCCCGGGGCCGCACACGATTACACCGTTAACACCCTTGCCAACCGTGGAGCCCGGCGATCCGCCCCTTGACGATGGAAGTCTGATCATTGATGGCACGACTCAGCCTGGCTTCGCGGGCAGACCTGTCATCGAGTTGAGCGGCGCGGTGGTCGGCACGAGCGGCGCTGGTCTGACAATTGGCACGCTGGGCTGTGTCGTCCGCGGTCTGGTGATCAACCGTTTTGCTGACGGCATCCTGTTCTCTGAGGGTCAATTTTTCGTGGATAACGACTTTGTCGAAGGCAATTACATCGGCACCGACGTGGGCGGCACCGCCGACCTGGGCAATACGTTCGGCGTCGCCCTCCGCACCCAGGTGAGTGGTATCACCATCGGAGGGACGGTGCCAGCAGCACGCAATGTCATCTCCGGAAACGAAAGGGGCATCAGTGGCTTTCCAGCAAGCGCGGTGCAGGGAAACTTCATCGGCACCGATGCCACCGGGACGGTCGCCCTCGGCAACGCCATTCAGGGCGTAGGCGTAATTACCGGTGGCTGGTCGTGATTGGCGGAACAGCGCCAGGAGCTCGCAACATCATCTCGGGCAACGGGGATGATGGCATCTTCATTGACGAGAGGTACCTTCCTGGTCAGCAACAATTACATCGGCACTGACGTCTCTGGCGCACGGGCGCTGGGCAACGCCGGCGATGGGATTGAGGTTGGGCTCGAATTTCACGATTGCCGTCGATATCAGGCAACGTCAGTTCGGCGAATGGCGGGTATGGCGTCTTCGCCTCGTCTGAGGAGAATCGATGTTCTGGACAATCGCGTCGGCACGAATAGCGCCGGGACGGCGGCGCTCGGCAACGGGCGCAGTGGCATCTTCTTCGGTGGTGAAGGCCGCGCCGTCACAGGGAATCTCATTTCAGGAAACCGGGAGCACGGGCTTTTCTTATTCAGAGAGGGCACTGCGCCGAACAGAGTTCAGGGCAACCGCATCGGCACCGACATAACCGGAACTGCCGCGATCGGCAACGTGGGCAATGGCGTGCACGCGTCGGGAGGACCAAATACGATTGGCGGCACGGACAGCAGTCAAGGCAATGTCATCGCTTTCAACGGCGGCGCCGGCGTAGCCCTCCCAGCCGACTTCGGCCTATTTGCTGCCATCCTGTCTAATTCCATCTTTTCCAATGTCGGGCTCGGAATCGACCTTGGAGACGACGGCGTGACGCCGAATGACGTGTGCGACGGGGATACGGGGCCAAACGACCTGCAGAACTTCCCGGTGATCAGCGGAGTCGATGGCTCGGCCTCCAGCACGACTATCCAGGGCCAGTTGAACAGCACGCCGAGCACCGCGTACCTCCTGCAATTCTTCGCCAGTGCTGCCGCCGATCCGTCCGGGTTCGGCGAAGGAGCAAACCTGCTTGGTTCGACGATGGTGACGACGGACAGCGCGTGCAACGCCAGCTTCTCCGTCACGCTGCCGGTGGCCGTCGCCGCGGGCCACTTTGTGACGGCGACCGCGACGGACCCGCTCATGAGGACGTCGGAGTTCTCCAACGCCCTGGCGTTTGTTCCGCAGACGCCTCAGGAGGCGACGCGACTTCTCATAGGACAGGTGAGAAGCCTGGTCGCGCAGGGCGAGTTGAACAGGATCCTGGGCTTCGTGCTCGAAGTCAGGCTTCGAGTCGCGATCTTCCTCATGGATCGCGGGCACTTCCAGGCCGCAGCCCAGCAACTCCGTGGTTTCAACCGATTGGTGGCGGTGTACGTCAGGGCTGGAAAGCTGGAACCGACCCACGGACGGGCGTTAACGGACGCGGCGAACGCGATCATCGAGCAGATTGATCCTTGAGAGTGAGCCCGCGGTAGTAGCGCGAAGGCGTGGTGCCAAGCGCGCGCCGGAACATCGCGATGAACGCGCTCGGGCTCGCATACCCGAGCTCGAGCGCGACGTTGGTCACCGCTTCTCCCGCCGCGAGCAGACGCAGCGCGTGAAGGAGCCGAAGCCGCTCGCGCCAGCCGGCGAACGTCATCTTCGTCTCCGCGCGAAACAGCCGCTCGATCGTCCGCGTGCTGGCGCCCGCCTGCCTCGCCAGCTTCGCGAGCGCCGCGTCTTCCCCGGGGTTCGCTTCCAGAAGGGCGGCGACTTGGCGCGCCCGCGGGTCGGCCGGCTGTGGCAGTTGAAGCGGCACGGTGCTGAGCGCCTTCAGCTGATCGACCAACACGCCGATCAACCGGGCATGTGCGGGGATGGCGCGGTTCAGCATGCCGATGTCGATCGTGTGCAGGATCAGCTCGCGGAGGAGCGGCGGAACGTTCACGACGCAGCAGTCGCGCGGCAGCGACGTCGCCACGCCCGGCTTGAAATACAGCGTCCGCATCGCGAGTCCCGCCGACACTTCGATGCTGCGTTCCATGCCGGCCGGGACCCACACGGCCCGGTGCGGCGGCACCACCCACGAGCCGCTCGACGTGTGGACGCTCATGACGCCGGCCGACGCGTAAATCAGCCCGTGCCATTCGCTCCGGCTCCTCGCGAACGTGAAATTCTTCGTGAACCCGACCGCGAACGGACGCACCTGGATGCCTGACTCGGGGCTCGAGGGGGAGATTTCGACGCGCGGCGTGTATCTCGACATTAGTTGGCAGTTTATCGAAAGCGCGCCAACCGAGGAATCGCTAGACTCCGCGCTGTCGAACGTCACGAAGGAGCCACACGATGCCGAACCACGTCAGTCACTTCGCGATTAACGCCGACGATCTTCAGCGCGCGCGGCGCTTCTACGAAAACGTGTTCGGCTGGCGGTTCGAGCCCTGGGGGCCGCCCGGCTTCTACCTGATTCACACCGGCACGCCTGACGATGCGGGCGTCCAGGGGGCAATGCAGAAGCGGCGCGAGCTCGTGCCCGGACAGCGGACGATCGGCTATGAGTGCACCGTCGGCGTCGATTCCGCCGACGCCGTTGCGAAAGCCGCCGAAGCGAACGGCGGCAAGGTGATCCTGGCCAAGACCATCCTCCCGACGGTCGGCGAGCTCGTCTGGCTCCAGGATCCCGAAGGCAACGTCGTCGGCGCGATGAAGTACGACGAGCAGCAGAAGGCGCGCATGAAGGGCTAATGCTCCTATCGCTTCGCCGCGGTCGAAGCCGCAGTTCCAGTCGGTGCCGGCCGGACGATGACCTCGCCCGTCATGTTTGGGTGCGCCTGGCAGACGAAGGCGTAGGTCCCGGGTGTGTCGAATCGGCAGTTGCCCGCCCAACCCGGTGCTAATGGAAATGTCGGGAGTGGCGGCACCGCTCCTACGGTCGGACCAACCGTCTGCACACATGTCGTGGGTTCCACCGTCAGGAAGTCGACGTTATGGACGCTGCTGCCGTCGGGATACGCAAAGCTCACCGTCCCTCCTGCGGTGATCGTCACCTGCGTACTGTCGGGGTCGGCCGGGTTCTCGAACGCGAAGTCAACTGCTCTGATGGCTCCGTCGGTCGGCGGTGGGGGCGGAGGGGCGGCGGCAGAACACAGCGAAGCGTCGCGTCGCCATTTTCCGCATAGATGATCTCGATCGTCCCGGTTGCGCCATCACGCGTGCAGCGCAGTCCCGCGAGGCCGTCGAACGCGCCGATCACGCCCGGAGGTCCTTGCGGCCCTGGAGCTCCTGGGCCGCCATCCCGCCCCGGTACTCCCGGAGGTCCTGGCGGTCCTTGGGCGCCGGGTGCTCCATCCGTGCCCGGCGCTCCAGGCGTTCCCGCGGCGCCGGGCGCACCCGGAGGACCGGCCGGTCCGGTCAGAACCAGATCCAGCGTCGCCGCATGGCTCGTCGTGATGTTCTCCTTGCTGTCGAACAGGACGGACGCGCCTGATCTGGCAACGAGCGCGACGCCGTGATTCGGCACACCGTTCAGCCAATCCTGCGCGAGCGACGTGACGTCGAACGAGACGAACCTGTTGGAGGCGGTCACCGTGGCCGGAGGCCCCACGGGCGCGCCGACGTCGGGCGATGTCGCCGCCGTCACGCGGTTTTCTGCCCACGGGCCGAGCACGGGCACGGCATCGACGGCACCTGGCGACAACACTCTGTCGACCCAGACCGTCAACGTTGCCTTTGCAAGATCGGAGGCCGCGAGGCTGTCGGGCAGAACCGAGAGATCGAATCGGAGCACCGCGCGGCTCGACGCGTCGACGCGGAGGAACCCCAGGCTCCCGAACGCGTGATGGGGCAGCGCCCCAGTCGTAAAGCTGTCCGCAGCCAGCGGCACGTTCCCGGTTTGCGCCCCGCTCGACGCACTCAACGCGAGTACGGCAGCGATCGCGGCTTTCGTCCACTTCATTCGTCGCGGCATAACGGCTCCTCGATGAATCAGAGGGGTCAGAGCTTCCGCAAGTACGCGAGGAGTGCCGCGCGTTCCTCGGGCCTGGGCTGTCGATCGAAGTTCACGCCGTCGGTGGTCACGACTGGCGGAATGGGGCCGACGAAATTGGCCTTGATGAAGTCGAACAGCGCGATGTAGTGGTCGACCACGTCCTCGAGCGTGGCGGCGCTGTTGTTGTGGAAGTACGGCGCCGTCCTGCGAATGCCGCGCAGCGCGGGCACATCGAACTTATTCCAGTCGTCGAGCGGCGGCGGGCCGCCGACGAAGCCGGTCTGGAAAGCACGGCCCGGATCGGAGCTGGTGCGACGGATCTTCGCGCCCGTCGGCAGCGTGATCTCGTAGGTCCGCGCGTTACGCGCGAGGCGCGGCGCGCAGGGCGCGAACGTCCACCGGTTCTGGCCGGTGGCGTCGACGACGCGCGGGCACTGCGACTGAATATCGTGGAACCGGATGATGGGCGCCGGACTGTTCGACTGGGCCGGCCCGCCGTGGCAGGTACTGCAGGCGCGCTCGAACACCGCCTTGCCCTGCTGCTCGAGCTCGTTGAGCGGCGGATCCGGATCCGGCAGCGGCGTCTCGCCGTTCCGGATGGCATCGGCGAGCGCTCGGACGCGGTTGTTCGTGAAGAGCACGCGCTGAAACGACGCCAGGTCGTCCAGGAATCGCTGCGACGGCTGGTGCTGGACCTCCGCGTGACCGGTCAGCGCGCCAAGCGCCTGCTCCTGAAGGTCCGCAAACCGCGCATCCAGTTGATATCCGCCCATGTTGTTCGGGCCGCGCGGCCAGGGGTTCTCCCCGTCGGGTCCGGTGATCGCGACGTCGTTGACCGTCGGCACGGCGCGCCACACGTCCACGAACGTCTCGCTCGACGGCAGGTTGGTCGCCGGATCGATGAGCGTGATGTTCAGGGGCAGCGTGAACGAGATCCTGATGAGGCCGTTCTGTCGAAGGTTGCTGAAGTCGCTCGCGTTGTCGCCGTTCGTCCTGAAATCGTCCGCGTCGATCGGCCGGAACAGCGGATCGTCGGCGTGCGGGTCGAATCGGCGCCGGAACTGGAGCAGCCGGAAGCGCGCCTCCGCGTTGGCCGGCGACAGCTGGAAGTTGTCGGTCGGCATGTGACAGTCGGCGCACGCTCGCCCGTTCCCGTTCAATCCGCGCAGCCGGCGGTCCAGGAACGCCGCGAAGCCGCGGACGACCGCGTCGCACGGCTCGCCACCGCAGTCGTGCAGGACTGACGCTGATTGGGCGCCGGCCGACGAGCCAGCCGCGACCGACATCGGGTCAGGTGACTGACCGGATACCACGGCTCCTGCCCAAAGCAGGCCAAGGAGCCCGGACAGGCACACAAATCGCGAGACAGGCCTTGGGATCGTGGACATGACGCACCTCACGCTGGAGTGGGCTTCACCCGGTAAGGCGTCGTTTCCCGACCGGAGCTATCATCTATCCCCCAGGCCGGACCGCCTGAACGGGGCACGCATGTCAGACGACATTACGGAGTTGTTGCTGGCGTGGCAGGAAGGGGACAGCCAGGCGCTCGACCGGCTCATGCCCCTGGTGCAGGACGAACTGCGCCGGCTGGCCCACTTCTACATGGCCGGCGAACGCCCCGATCCCGCCCTTCAGACGACCGCCCTCATCAACGAGGCCTACATGCGGCTGATAGGCTCGAGCCGCGTCCGCTGGCAGGATCGAGCCCACTTCTTCGCGGTGTCCGCGCAGCTGATGCGGCGCATCCTCGTGGATTTCGCGCGCGCGCGGAAGAAGCTGAAGCGCGGCGGCGACGCGCCGCACGTCTCGCTGGACGAGGCCCACGTGGTGCCCGTCGCGGCAGATGCCGACCTCGTCGCGCTCATCGCGCTCGACGAGGCGCTGAAGAAGCTCGCGGCGATCGACGAGCGGAAGAGCAAGGTGGTCGAGTTGCGCTTCTTCGGCGGGTTGAGCGTCGAGGAAACGGCGGAAGCGCTGAAGGTCTCCCCGGTTACGGTCATGCGCGACTGGGGGCTCGCCAAGGCATGGCTCCTCCGCGAGCTCGCCGGCGCATAGAACCCCTCAACCTGCGTGACGGTTCCCTCCCGGCGGCCGGATTATAGGCTCATCGACGGAATCGATTTGACGCGTCACTGGAATCCCGGTATGTCATGTGCCGGGGACTCCAGTGAAACGCAGGGACTTCATCGCGGCGCTCGGCGTCTCTTCGACGGTGTCGACGGCCGCGATCGATCAGGAAGGACCGTCGAAACCGCCGGCCAGGCCGCTGAGCGTCACGCTGCTCGGCACGGGAACGCCCGCGCCGTCGCTCGAGCGGCAAAGCTCGGGCTACCTGATCGAAGTCGGCAGCGATCTGATCGTCTGGGACCACGGGCCAGGCGCGCATCAGCGCCTTCTCGAGAGCGGCCATCGCACGATCGACGTGACGCATGCGTTCTTCACGCATCTTCACTACGACCACTGCATGGACTACGGCCGCCTGGTGCTCCAGCGCTGGGACCAGGGCGCCGGACGGATCGCGGACCTGAACGTCTACGGCCCGTCGCCGATTGCGCGGATGACCGAACAGCTGTTCGGGGCGGAGGGCATCTACGGGCCCGACATCCGCGCGCGGGTCGAGCACCGAAGCAGCCTCGACGTGTTCGAGGCACGCGGCGGCACGCTGCCGCGGCGGCGGCCGGCGCCGCGCGTGACCGAGATTCACGCAGGCTCGGTCATCGACGGCGCGGGGTGGAAGATCACCGTCGGCCACGCGCAGCACGTGCAGCCGTATCTCGAGTGCCTCTCCTTCCGGATCGACACAAAGGAAGGCTCGATCTGCTACACGGGCGACAGCGGACCGAGCGACAGCATCGTGGAGCTCGCCAAAGGGTGCGATCTGCTCATCCACATGAATCACTACTTCAGCGGGACCGAGCCCAGTCCCGCCTATCGCGCGGCGTGCGGCAACCATCGCGACAACGCCGTCATCGCGAAGCGCGCGGGCGTGAAGACCCTGGTCCTGACGCACCTCCTCGCGCAGATCGACCAGCCCGCCATCCGCGAGCAGATCGTTCACGAGATCCAGAACGTCTTCGAGGGCAAGGTGATCTGGGGTGAAGATCTGATGAAGCTCACGCCGGCCGGCGCGCGCATGACGAACATCGAGACACGTCAGGGCTGAACGGGCGCGGGTAGGGACGCATGGCCGACGTGTTCATCTCATATTCGCGCAGAGATGGCGCCTTCGTATCCGCCCTCAGCGAGGCGCTCTCACGCCACCACCGCGACGTCTGGCGCGACCAGGAGGATATTCCATACGCCGCCGAGTGGCGGCCTGAAATCCTCCACGGGATCGAGGGGGCCGACACGGTTCTATTCATCCTCAGTCCCGATGCGGCGGCGTCGGTCGAGTGCGGTCGCGAGCTGGCGCATGCGGTTGCGAACCGCAAGCGGATCATCCCGGTCCTGCGTCGCGATGTCGACCCGAGCGCCGCCCCATCTTCACTGACCGCGCTGAACTGGCTGCCTTTCCGAGAGGATGACGACTTCCAGCAGGCGCTCGAGCGCCTGCTCAACGTGCTCGATACGGATCTCGAATGGACACGGGCCCATACGAGGCTCCTCGTTCGGGCGAACGAATGGAACGCCAAAGGACGGAGCGGCAGCTTTCTTCTACGCGGCGAGGATCTGCACGGCGCCGAAGAGTGGCTGGCACACGCGGGCGCGGGCAAGGAGCCTGCGCCGAGCCAGGGACAGACGGAGTACATCATTGCCAGTCGCCGCACCGCCACGCGCATTCAGCGACAGTTGCTCGGTGCAGTCTCTGCAGGTCTCCTCATCGCCATCGCGCTCGCCGCGCTCTTCCTGTTTCAGCGGACCGAGGCGGAGAACCAACGACGAATCGCTGTCGATCAACGCAACGTCGCGATTTCGCGTGCGTTGGCGATCAGCGCGACGTCGCAGATAACCGGCGATCCGGAGCTGGGTGTGCTGCTCGCGGTCGAGGCGCTTCGCGCGAACCAGACACCCGAAGCCGAACGAGCCCTGCGTCAGCTCCTGGTGGAGTCGCACGTCCGCGCCGTCTTGCCACACGGCAGCGGGGTCAGCGGCGCGGCGTTCAGTCCCGATGGGAAGCGGATAGTCACCACGAGCTGGGACAAGAAGGGTCGCATCTGGGATGTCGGCACGGGCAGGCTGATACACGAGCTCCGCGGGCATCGTGGCGAAGTTCGCAGCCCGGCGTTCAGTCCCAATGGGCGCCTGATTGTCACGGCGAGCGCGGATCGCACGGCTCGGATATGGGACGCGGCGACGGGCAAGCTGATCGCTGAGCTCCGCGGTCACTCCGATCAATTGCGATCCGCCGCGTTCAGCCCCGACGGCACGCGAGTCCTGACGGCGTCGCTCGACGCGACAGGACGGTTGTGGGATGCCGCCACGGGCAATCAACTGGCGGAGCTGCTCGGCCACAAAGAGTCCATCAGTCGAGCTGCATTCAGCCCCGATGGCCGTGTCGTCCTCACTGCAGGCTTGGACGGTGTTGCACGCTTGTGGGACGCCACACGTGGTGCGCTGCGCGCTGAATTGCGTGGCCACGCTCGGGATCTCAATCGTGGCGGGCTTGAAGATGCCGCGTTCAGTCCCGACGGCCGGTTCGTCGTGACGGCCAGCAGGGATCGCACCGCACGCGTCTGGGAGGTTCCAAGCGGGAGACAATCGCTCGTGCTGAGGGGCCATGGTTCACTCGTATCGGGCGCCGCGTTCAGTCCCGATGGATCGCGCATCGTCACGTCGAGCTGGGATCGCAGCGTGCGCGTGTGGGACGCGCGGGCCGGAAACGTGCTGCTCGAGGTGCGAGGGGATACGGACATCATCAGCGGTGCGACCTTCAGCCCCGACGGGCGCTGGATCGTCGCGACATCCGACACGGTCGTGCGCATCTGGAGCGCGACATCCGGCGAGCCGGTTGCCACGATGCGCGGACACAACGCCGGCATCAATGCCGTCAGGTTCAGTCCCGATGCGAAGCTGCTTGCCACGGCAAGCAGCGATCGAACCGGGAGGTTGTGGGACCCGGGAATAGGTCGCCCGGCGATCGAGCTGGGCGGGCCGGCGTTCAAGGTGGTGGGCGCCGCGTTCAGCCCGGACGGCCGGTACGTGATCACCGCAAACGATGACGGGATCGCGCGCGTCTGGAACAGCCGCACCGGCGACCTCGTGCTTCCGATCCGGGCCCACGACGGAGCCCTCGCGGCTGTCGGATTCAGCGTCGATGGCCGATGGGTCGCGACCGCCGCCGATGACGCGGTAAAGATCTGGAGCGTCGCAACGTGGCAGCCGGCCAGACAGCTTCAGGAGCCGAACGGCGGAGTGTGGAGGGTCAGATTCAGTCCCGACAATCGGCTGCTGGCCGGCGTAGCAGAGAACGACGTACCGGTATGGGATATCAATACCGGGAAAGTCCTATTCAGGCTCCGTGGTCACAACGACAGGATGATGGACGCATCGTTCAGCCACGACGGCAAGTACATCGTCACCCAGGGCCTCGATATGGCGGCGCGGGTATGGGAGGCGCACTCGGGTCGCGAAGTGGCGACTCTACGAGGCCAGCGAATCTTCGGAAAGTCTGTTTCGATCAGTCCCGACGATGCGCTGGTACTGACCGCCGGCGACCGAACCGCACGACTATGGAGTATCGCCGACGGAAAAATGGTGCGGGACATCCCGGGCCACACGGATCAACTGGTCACCGCGACCTTCAGCCCGGATGGGACAAGGATCCTGACCAGCAGCTTCGATGGCTCGGCTCGTGTCTGGGAGAGTGCCACCGGCAAGGCGATCGCAGAACTGCGCGGCCACGCCGACCGGCTGACCGATGCCGCATTCAGTCCCGATGGAAGATGGGTGGCTACAGGAGGTGCCGATCGCACCGCTCGGATCTGGGACGGTGAGAGCGGCCGCAGCGTCGCGACGTTTCGGGGTCATACGAATGAGATTGCAGCCATTCAGTTCAGCGCCGATGGCCGGTTGCTGACGACAAGCACTGACTTTTCAGCGCACGTTTACAGCTGCGCCGAATGCGTGCCCGTCGAAGCTCTCGGTGCGCTTGCGCGCTCGCGCCTGACGCGGCAACTCACCGCAAATGAGCGATCCGCCTTTGGTGCGCTTCCCGCACCCGAGCGGGCCGGCGAGTCCCCACCTGAAAGCCGCGCGATTGACACGACTCAACGCGCTCGCCACGACAAGGGAACTATTGGTTTTCGTGTATGGGTGGAGGGTGAGATCGCCGCGACCGATGAGCACGTCTACGCGATCGAGGGTCGCCAAGGCCAACACATCGGCATCGCCGCTCGCACGACTCCTGACAGCGCGCTGGATCCGTATCTCGTGCTCGTGGGTCCCGACGGACACACGGTGGCCGAAGACGACGATGGCGGCGGCGCGATTCCGAAATTCCAACCGTGGGACGCAGCGATTGACACGACTCTCCCGACAGCCGGCCGTTACACGGTACTGCTTCGCACAATCAACGGACGTGCTGGCCGCTACGGCCTCATCGTGATCACTGAGGATTGAAAACATGACCACATTTACGCGTGTGGCGCTCGTCATCATCAACGCGGCGGTGCTGCTGCAGGGACCGGCGGCCGGTCAAGCCAAACAGTATGCGCTCGAGTCCACTCAGGGACTCCGGCTGCACAACGTGACCGCCGAGCCGGCGACGCTGCAAGGCCGGAAGGGGTTGGCGCTCACGCTCCAGGCTGGCACGCAGGCCGACGTCGAGCAGCTCGCAGTGATTGAGGGGCTCGTCTTCTCGAGCGGCGTGATCGAAGCGGAGGTGGCCGGCGCTCCGGCGCCCGGAGCCGGCGAAGGAGCCAGGGGTTTCGTCGGCGTCGCCTTCCGGTTGCAGGAGGACATGAAGACCTACGACGCCTTCTATCTCCGCCCGACGAACGGACGCGCCGAGGATCAGGAACGCCGCAATCACGCGGTGCAGTACATCTCGCAGCCTCAATGGCCCTGGCCGAGGCTTCGCAAGGAAACGCCGTCCCGATACGAAGCATACGCCGACCTCATGCCGGGAGTCTGGACGAAGATCAAAATCGAGGTACGCGGCGATCGCGCGCGTCTCTACGTGCACGACAACGAACAGCCGACGTTGATCGTCAACGACGTCAAGACAGGTGCGACGGGAAAGGGATCCGTCGCGCTATGGGTGGGACCGGGGACCGTCGCGCACTTTCGAAACCTGTCGGTGACGCCCGGTCCCGACAAGCCCTGATTACGACCCTACGCCGCAACCACTGATCGAGACCGCCGGCTGCATCGTGACGGGGCTGCCGGAGCCATCCTGCGGTGACCAGCGCAGGCGGCTGCCTACGCGGACCGTCGGATAGCAGAAATCCACGAGCTCGATCAGGAAGATGCGTTCGCGGCCCGCGGGCAGCTCGATGCCGTCGAGCGTGCCTGCATAACGCCCGCGCATGCGGCGCGCGCCTCCACGCTTCATCCCGACGGTCCATGTTCCGACCAGCGCGTCGGCGTGCCGCTCGAAGAATGCCGTCCCGCCGATCAGGCTGGACGCCGGGTCGCGGAGCATGTCTCCTGTCAGGTCCCGGTCGCGGCCGCGGAAGGAAAACGAGCCGAGCGGTGGATGCAGAAACGCGACCTGTCGAGGCTCCACGCGCCGCGGCGGCTCGCCGAGCTCGTCCACCGTCACGCGTACCGTGACGAGCGCAAACGCCTTGACCGCCTCTCCAGAGCCGGGCCGGACCTCTTCGCATGACGCCGACGGGTTGTCGCACGAGACGCCGGTGATCTCGGGTCCCGGGTCGGTGCCGGGCTCTCCCGGAGGATGGGGATAGATCACCTGACCGGACCCTCCGCATCCCGACGCCGCGACCATCAAGGCCACGAGGCAGAGACCCCGCATACGGGAAAGAGCAGCAGCCTGTCGCATCCTCATCTGCTACCGATACGTTCGCGCGACGCGGAACCCCACGTTGTCGCGGCGGTTCGTCGGCACGGCGGTGGTTGGGCCGCGATGCGCCGAACGCATGAACGCGGCGCCGTACGAAAAACTGCCACCGCGCCGGACGAGCGCCAGCGTGTCGGTCGTCCGCAACACCTCATCCTCCACGTCCTCGCGAACGGATCCCGGTTCGAAGGCGCGCATCCGGCTCTGCGTCCATTCCCAGACGTTCCCGTACACGTCGAACAGACCGAAATCGTTTGGCTTCAGCTGCCCGACGGGCCAGGTCCGCTGAGGGTCGGCCGGGTCGGGACGATCGTTTCTCGAGCGTGGAGGGTTCTTGCTGTACCAGGCGTATTCCTCCAGCAACTCCTCACCGCTCCCAAAGAAGCGCGCCGTGGTCGAACCGGCGCGCGCCGCGTATTCCCACTCGGCCTCGGTCGGCAGACGATAGCCACGCCTCCGCAGGTAGTCGCGCGGGAGCTCCAGGCCGTCCTTGAACGCGTCGAAACTCGCCGGATAGACCCAGTCGGACTGCGGCAAGCCGTCCCGGCGGCTCAGCCAGTTGCAGTACATCGCCGCCTCGTACCAGGTCATGGCGATCCGCGGACCATCAGGATCGGGGCTGAACCTCGCGAGCACCTGTGCCATCCGTTCGGGATCGTCCGGATACGCATGCCGTCGACCGACGTCCGGGTGTGCATCGAGGAAGCGCTGGAAATCGGCGACCGTCACTTCCTTTGCGGCGATCGCGAACGATCGCGGAATGCGAACGGTGTGCAGCGGTTCGTCCGCCGCATCGGATGAGAGTCTGGCTGACAGCTCGCCGGGCGCCGCACCCATGCGGAATTCCACGGGGCCGCGGAGGATGACGAACGTCTGGCCTTCGCGGTTCACGTACCAGTTGCGGTTGTGCGCCGGCCGGCCGGCCAGCTTACGGTCGATCGCCATCAATGCGGGCCTCTGCTCCCAGTCGAGCCGGCGCGCCGTGTCTCCGCGCAGACGATGGCGTAGCAGCCAATCGATGGCGCCGTGGACGCCTGCATCCGGATCGTTTCGATACCAATCGAGCAGCGTTCGACTCAGGTTCTCACGTTGGGCTGGTGCAATCTGATCGCTCGTGAACGAGCCGAGCGCAAGGATCAGCGCTCGGCGAGCGGAGGGATCTGGTTCGGCGCGCAGACGCTGGATGACGAGGCTGGCCCCGGTGCCTTGTTCGGCCGAACGTGACGTGGTGGGAGGTTGCGATTGGCCAACGCCGGATAGAGTGGCGACGGAAATCGTGAACGCGAGCACACGAGCGAGCATGCGAATTTCGTTACGGCAGATACAAATCCGGCACGCGATCCGGCCGCTGGATTCCACCCGCATCATTATTCTTTATGTCCATGCCGTCAGGCGAGGAGCTTGCTGATGTCGTTTCACGTGTACTACGTCCTGGTGCCGGTGGCGGTCGTCGCCTTTCTGTACTACAGGCACACAGGCCGTGTCAGACCGGGCGCGCTCAGCGCCCTTGGCCTCGGCTTCTTCGCCTTACTGGCGGCGTACGACGGAGCCATGCTCGCGGCGCATGAATACGCGCGTGCGCAGGACGGCAACGTGACTACGGGTGTCGTCCTCTCGAAGACGAGCGCGACGGGCCTCGAGAGAAGATCGGGGAGCCCCGGCCAACAATGGAAGCACCCGAGCCTGGGTCCCACGGCTGAGGGCTTCAGGCCGCACGACATGCTGGGGCGGTTGTTCCTCACCGGTTCACTGCGCGCGTGGATGGTTGAATACCGGTACGAGTGCGAGCGTCCACAAGGCTGCTTCGGCCGGGACTTCGTGCCGGAGGCGCGGTGGCGGCAGATGTACCCGGGGCAGACCGTCAGCGTGTGCCGGCGGAACCGCGCGATCGACTCCGGCCGCCTGGATGACAACCCGCTGTGGAAGAGAGCGGTGGCGAACGTCGCCACCGCCGGAGCGCTCCTTCTCGTCGCGGGTTTCGTCTCGGGGCACTTGAAGCGACGCCGCCCTCGCTATCTGACGGTGCCGGCGGTCGTCACCGCGCTCGAGCCCGTGAGGACCCACGACATTACACGGTGGAAGCTGAAGTTTGCGTACTTCGATTCGAAGGGCGCCGCGTATGAAGGGGCCGACGAGGTCCTGACCGCGACGCTGAAGGCGGGCGACGAAGGCCTCGCGGTCTTTCCGCCCGAGCGCCCCGACCTCGCGACCTTCCGGCCACTCAGGCCCGCCTGATTCCTGCTAGGGTCTTTTCGCGAACAGTCCGGCCTCGTACCGTTCCCGCGGCAGGCTGTGTCGCGATGATAGCTCCGGCCGCGGAACGACGCCTTACCGAGTGAAGCCCACCCCAACGGGTCATCATCACTGGGCCCCATCCCCCAGGGCCTGCGTGAAGGACGGTCGGTCGAACCATGGCTCACCTGATCATTGAAGTCGCCCGTACCGCGATGGAACGAGGTCTTCTCACGCTGCCGATCGAAGACCAGACGAGCGGAAGACCCGACATTCTCGCGCCGCCATCGGTCTTCCGGCGAACGGTCGTGACGATGTACGGCACGCTCCGCGTCCAGCTGTTCATCCGGACCGTTTCGTTGGGCGCCATCGCCGGATCGTCACGCAGCGTCCTGACGCTCGGCTTCGACCAAGGGTCGATCGAAGCGCTCTCGATGGGGCAGGCGGTCGGCCTGCTCGCGGGGCAGATCGCGATCCCGTTCGGCTTGATGAGTCGCGCAGTGCCCGTGCAGGATGGCCAGGACGCGCAGATCTGCGCCGACTTCACGGGAACAACCGTCGTGTTCACGCTCGACGGTCCGTCGCGTAACCGGCTCGCCACGACCTTCGGCGCCGGCCCCGCCGCGCTGTTCGAAGGCGCGGTCGGCAGTGCGCTGACGGCTCAGTTCAGAAGCATCGGCGTTCGGCCGACGGGACTGGACTTCAATTTCACACCTGGCGTTCCCAGCGAAAACCTGATGACGGTCGATGAGCTGCCGGCGGTCGTGTGGGTTGATGGGAACACGCTTGCGCTTTCCCTCCGTTACGCGCCCAACGAACCACCGCCGCCGTTCGGGCCGGTTCCGTTCCTGCCGCCCGGACAGGCGTCCGCGTTCGGAATGCAGTTGAGCAACGATGGCTTCCAGCGCGCCGTCCGCAATCCGGTGGTACGCGAGGTTGCCCGGGCCATGCTGTCCGCCCGCCTGATCGACCGCTTCATCAATGACGCCTACGCGGCGCGCGGAGGAACAGGCGGAATCACCGACGCCGACAGGGCCGAGGGCCAGATGCGACTCGATGTTCACCTTCGGACACCCCAGGGTCAGCAGGAAGTAGCGAACGAGACACCGGGACCGGTTGGCGGAGGCATGCTGCGCAGGCGTGTCACCAACGTGCCCGATCCCTTCTCCGACTTCGACGTCGAGATCCCGTTCCTCGACCTTTGGCTGGGGCAGGACCGAATCGAGGGGCGCGCCATCGCGCGCGGCTCGGTGAACGGCTTCCGCTTTACCGCACACATCAGTTTCCGTGCCCGACCGGTGTTCGTCGGCGCCCCGAACGTTGCGATAGAACTGCGCGATATCCAGATCGACGAGCCGGACCTCGACATCACGCTGCCCTGGTGGCTCGAATGGGCGTCGGCGCTGATCGTGGGGCGGATCGCCGGGCCGGTGATGGGAGTGATCGTCGGGCTGCTCCTCGCCGACATCGTCGAATCGCTCGCGGAAGCCTTCATACCATCCAATCTTGGTTCGCAGGTGCCGGCGCTGCCGCAACGGCGGGTCGGCACGCTACCTCGCGGTGCGTCGCTCGGGAAACTGGACGTTACGCCCCAGCGCCTCGCGGTCATGGGCAACTGGTTCATCGCCCTGAACGATCCACGCCCGTTCTATCCCACGGTCAGGATCGTCGACCGCATCGAGCGCGAAGTCGTCGGCGCGCCTCGCGACGGTGTGGGCTGGTTCATGTGCCTCGGCATGCTCGGCGTCGTCGCCGACTCAACGCGCGAGGGTGGCGGGGCGGCGTTCAACTATCAATTCCAAGCCTGGCGGTCGAGGGTGACGGTGACAATCGAGGCCTCCGCAGTCCCGCTGCCGCTCACCTATGCTCCCTGGACGATTGCAATCGGCTACACCTCGATGGAGATGTACAACCCTCCCATACTGCCGGATACCGTGCAGCCGTTGGTCGCAGGGCCGCTCGCGGTGTCAGCGGATGTGTGGCACCCGGAGCCCCCGCTGCGCGGCTCGGTCACAACCGAGCCATTCGTGATCGGCGTTCAGGGGAGCAGCGACACGCAATTCGTGCTCGACGTGCCGCCAGAGGCGGCGTGCATTCTCGTTGCGCTGAGCACCCAGGTGGTCGATGCCGCGGGCACGACCTGGCAGTTGTCGACCCACGTGGACGTGCCGAACGCGACGGTGATGTTCGGTCCGGACTTCCAGTCGTACGGCGAAGAATGTGAGCGAAACCGCAGGGAGTTGAAGCTCGTCGAGGAAGCGTCGCGGCTCGAGCGCGTGTGGTATCCGCCCGACGTGTTCGCCCGGGCGGTACGGAGAGCGATCCGCACGGACCAGCCGGCAGCGGTCGCCGCAGTTGAATCGCTGTTCGAACGGCACGGCACCAACGCGTTCACCCCGTTGCTCGCGCCATCGCTGATGACCGAGCGGACATAGTCGTGGTACCCAAGGAGGCACTCCCATGATCGAACTACCAGCATTCGTCCGTGCCGCCGCAAGGCTGCACTCTGACTCGATCCTGACACTTCCCAACGTCGTCGGCATCGGAGCCGCGCAGAAGCGAGTCGCCGGACGCGCGACCGGCGAGCCGGCCGTGGTGGCCTACGTCTCGCGAAAGCTCCCGCCGGACGCATTACGCCTCGACGAGCGTGTGCCGCCGATGCTCGACGTCGACGGCGAGGCGGTCCGGACCGACGTGATCGAGGCCGGCGAATCCCGATTCGTCGACGTCGATACCGCGACGTACCGCCCGGTCCGAGGCGGGTGCCAGATCCTTACAGCCGGTGGAACGGGCACCGCCGGTGCCGTGATGTATGACCGCCGCGATCAGCAGATCGTGCTGTTGACAAACCGGCACGTCCTCACGACCGATGCCAGTCCGACGTTCCTGCCCGCCGATCTGGCCGTGTATCAGCCGATGGGCGGCGGAGTGGTCGGGACGAGCAAGCGCATCGCGCCGATTGCCAGAGCATCGCTTGGCGCGATCGGCTATCAGTACGAGCAGACCGTCGACGCCGGGATTGTTTCCGTGAATCCGAGCGTCGCCGTCCAGTTCGATGTCGTCGAGATCGCGGGACGCCACCCGTTTGTCGTGCTGCCGCCGTTTGAGGGGCTGGAAGTCGTCCGCCGCGGCTTTCGCACACAGCTCCGCACCGGCACGGTCGAGGCCGTGGACGTCACCGTGATCGTCAAGGCCAGGAACGGCGACCGCCATCGCGTTGGTCCATCGGTGTTCGCGATTCGCTCTCCGGAACGTCTCATCAGCGCCATGGGGGGCGACTCAGGTTCGCTTGTCGTCGATGCGGCCGGCGGCGCGGCGCGGGGTCTGGTGTTCGCAAGCAGCGAGACGTCCGGAGGAATTACCTGGGCCTGCGATCTGCGGACGGTCATGAACATTCTCGAGCTCGACACCCCATGTACCGGCTCACTAAACGCGTTGATCCATCGTGCGACGTTCCGCCGGCTGAGCGACAAGTGGGCCGCGGCGCTGCAGCCCGCGGCTGCCGGAGGCTCCAGCAACGCGCTCGTGGGAGAACTGATTGCAAACATGAATCGATTCCGCGATCGTTACCTCCCGGGTGAGCCGGACGGCAGCCCCGGCGCGACGCTCGGCTCCGCGCTCCACCGCGTCGGTCCGGATCTCGCGTGGGCGATTACGCACGACGAGGAGGCTGCCGGCCTCCTTGATCGCGCGTTTGGCGAGTGGCTCATCCAGCCAACGGTATTCGACCTGCTCGAGTACCGCTTTCCGGACGACCTCCGCATGCACGCGTCGGCGGCGTTCCGCCGCGTCCGGGAGTGCTGTGGACATTCTGACGACCTCGAGCTGCTCGAGGGAGTCTTCACTCAGGCAGCCGGGCGATCCATGCGCGAGCTGCTGAAAGAGAGCCCAGCGACGGTTGGCGTGTGCAAGTAAACGACCAATCGTTCGTCGCCTGTATGCCATGATGGGCGTCATCAGCGGGGTCGATGATGCCCAATCTCTGGACTGATCTGCGCCAGGACAGCCGCCACGCGGCGCGCATGATCCGCACGCAACCGGGTTTCGCAGCCGCAGGCATCCTCACGCTTGCCCTCGGCATCGGCGCAACCACCGCGATCTTCAGCGTGGTCAACGCCGTGCTGATCAACCCGCTCCCATATCCCGATTCGGACACGCTCGTCCTGATTTCCCACACAGTGGGGGGTACGGACCTGCCGTACTTCTCCGACGTAATCTTCGTCACCTACGAGGAGAACAGCCAGACCTTCCAGGACCTGGGCGCGTGGAGTCCGGAAGGGGCGACGGCGACCGTCACCGGCCGCGGGGAGCCCGAGGAAGTGCGCACGTTGACGGTGAGCAGGGGAGTCCTGACGACACTCGACGTCCGGCCGGAGATCGGGCGCTGGTTCTCGAACGCAGACGATGCTCCGGGGGCGCCGGACGCGGTGATGCTCACCAACGCCTACTGGCATCGGAAGTTTGGCGGCGACCGTGCCGTCCTCGACCGGGCGCTCACGATTGACGATCGACCGCACCAGATCATCGGCGTCATGCCGGCGGAGTTCCGATTCGGCGGCGAGCTCGACGTCATCCTGCCGCTTCGGATCAACCGCGCGCAGCCGATACCTTCGTTCCGTCTCCAGGGGCTGGCCAGGTTGAAGCCCGATGTGTCGCTGGCGCAGGCCAACGCCGACGTCGCTCGCGTCCTGCGCATCTGGCTCGTCAACACCGGAAAGACCGACCCGGCGTTCCAGGCGCGATACGGGCCATCGCTGCGGCCGCTCAAGCAGGAGGTCGTCGGAGACGTCGGCCGGACGCTGTGGGTCCTGATGGGCACGATCGGCATCGTGCTGCTGATCGCGTGCGCCAACGTCGCGATCCTGCTGCTCGTGCGCACGGACGGACGCCGGCAGGAGTTCGCGATTCGCGCGGCTCTCGGCGCGGGACAGATGCGGATCGCACGCCAGCTTCTGATGGAAAGCCTGACGCTCGCCCTGATGGGCGGCGCACTGGGTCTCGGAATCGCCTACGCGGGCCTCCGCACGCTGGTGGCGATCGGGCCGGCGAATCTCCCCAGGTTGTCCGAGATCTCGATTGACCCCGTGGTCCTCGGCTTCGCGCTCGCGGTCACGTTGATCTCGGGGGTGTCGTTCGGGCTCATCCCGATCCTGAAGTACGCGCGGCCGCGGCTCGCGGAGGCGATTGGAGGCGCCGGCCGCGGCGCCAGCCAGACGAGGGAACGCCAGCGCTCGCAGCACATGCTGGTGACGGCCCAGATGGCGCTGGCCCTGGTTCTGCTCGTGAGCTCGGGCCTGATGATCCGCAGTTTCCAGGCGCTGCGCCGCGTCGAGCCGGGCTTTACGCAGCCTCAGCGCGTTCAGACCTTCGCCTTTTCGATCCCGCAGGCGACGGTCCCCGATCCGGAACGCGTGACGCGCATGCAGCAGGAGATTCTGGACAAGGTGGCGGCCATTCCCGGCGCGACATCGGCGGCGTTCCTGACGCGCCTGCCGACCGATCCGGATCCGGATAAACGATACAGCGCCGCCCTGACTGCCCAGGGCAGGCCAGACGAAGGCCGGACGCCGCCCAACCGCCATGTCAAGGTCATCTCGCCGGGCATGTTTCACACGTTGGGAATTCCTCTCGTCGCGGGCCGCGACTTCACCTGGGCCGATCTCCATGACGCGCGCGAAGTGGTGATCGCGTCGGAGAACCTCGCGCGAGAGTTCTGGGGATCTCCAGGGGCCGCGCTGGGCAAGCGCATTCGTGAATACTATGGCGCCGGGGGACCCTGGCGGGAGATTATCGGCGTCGCCGCGGACGTCCATGACGACGGCGTCCATCAACCGCCGCCGGCGACACTCTATTGGCCCGGGCGATCGCACGCGCAGCTCTTCGGCGTTCCGAACTACCAGCCGCGGCGCGTCAGCGTCGCGATCCGCACCCACCTTCGCCAAGGCTACGGCGGGCAAGGCGGACGGGCCGGAACGGCCGGTTTCGTCGGTCAGGTGCGCGAAGCGGTCTGGTCGGTCAACGCCAATCTGCCGCTGGCGGATGTGCGCACGCTGGGTGACGTGTACAACCAGTCGATGGCGCCGACGTCGTTCACGCTCGTGATGCTCGCGATCGCCGGGGCGATGGCGCTCCTGCTGGGGGTCGTCGGCCTCTACGGCGTGATCGCGTACGCGGTGTCGCAGCGGACGCGCGAGGTCGGCCTCCGGCTGGCGCTCGGCGCGCAGGCAACCGACATCCGTGGATTGTTCATGCGGCGAGGTCTGATCGTGGCGGGCATCGGGGTCGCGGTCGGTCTCGGCGCCGCGGTGGCCGTGGCGCCGGTGTTGCGATCGCTGCTGTTCGGCGTCGAGCCGCTCGACCCGATCGCGTTTGCGGCGGCGCCGCTCGTCCTCGCGTCGGCTGCCGTGCTGGCGAGTTATCTGCCGGCGCGACGCGCCGTGGCCGTCGATCCGGCCGAGGCGCTGAGGGCGGAGTGATCGACTGTCGAAAAGAGATGAGCTTGCCAACTACGATCGCCGAACCTATATTGTGCCCGAAGAAGGCGCTCCGAGCGCTGTTCGTCCGTCACGCGCTCTCTGGCAGTCCTCGCCGTCGCCCGATCCTTCTCAACAGTTCTGCAGTCACCTCTTGAGGTCCTATCTGCGGCGAAGCTCGCCCATGTGGGTGTGTAAGCCAAGGGTGTGGCCACTCGAAGATGGGAAATCCCGGTGAGAAGCAGTACCGCGACGCTGGCGTGTGTGGCGATCTTCGCTCTCTGCCTTTCGGCCCAAGGATCATTCGTCATCACCTGGAGAGACGCGCTCTTCAGCGTTCACGCCGATAGCGCCCCGCTGACCGAGCTGCTCCGCGAGGTCGCACGCCAAACTGGCGTCCAGATTATCGGGTCCGAGCGCGTTGATGGAACGTACTCGGGTGACTTTGTCGATCGCCCACTTGTGGAAGGCCTGGAGCTCCTGCTGGAAGACGTCAACTACCTCATGGCGGTGAGGGAGCCGTCCGATGCAACGACGCGTCCGGCGATTCGGATCTGGCTTCATTCTCGGCGCGGTGCGGGTGACGCCTTGCCCACACCGCTTGCCTCTCCTGAAGCTTCGAGCGAACGAAATCAAGACTCTCCCGAGAGCGCTCATGTTGAAGACGCGCTTCCATCTCAAGCCGTCGATGCCGAGGATGGTGTCGGAGACGACGAACCTGAATCCGCCGACCCGGATGAGGCCCATGTGCAGCGGCTGGAGCGCGCTGGTTTCTTCGATGAAGCCACGCCGTCGCTGCTGATCGATACCGCACGTTCGAGGAACGCAGTTCTCCGCGCGAAGGCCCTGCGGGTCCTGACCGAGCGCGACCCGTCGATGGCGGCCGATGTACTCGCTGCCGCGGTGAGCGATACCGACGCGACCGTCAGCAGCGCGGCGGCGGAGTTGCTCGGTCAGGTGGATGGAGTGGAGGTGCGGGAACGTCTCGGGAGCTTGCTCCAGAATCCGGACCCCGTCATTCGCTTCACGGCCCTCGAACTGCTGCGCCGCCGTCCGGACCCAAACATCTTGTCGTACGTGCAACGGGCGTTGCACGACGAGAACGCGGCCATTCGGGAAACAGCCCAGAGTCTGATCAAAGAGCTCGAAGTCAAAGCACCTGAAAGGAGGGACGACCTGCCGATGATGTTTGAACCAGACTGAGGTTTCATCTCCAGGAGAAAGGAAACAGCCATGAGGACAACAGTGTGTTCGGCGCTAGGGGCAATGGTGCTGGCTGTTCTCGGCTCGTTGGGTTTGCTGTACTTATCGCCCTCCGTATCCACGCAGGAGGTCTCTCCGGCGACGGAAGCAACATCCGCGATTGGGGTGTCGTCCGTCTCAGTCGGGGTCGTGTCGCCCCTCTCGGCGGAGGCGGAGAGTCTTCCCGCACCCAGACTCACGCCGGCGGAGCTCGATGCACTGATCCAGCGGCATCTCGCGCGCCGGGAGCGCATGGACGCTTTAGTCAACAATCAACCGACAGGCCCTCCGGGACTCGCGGAGACGGCCGGCACACAGCTTCAGCTGGCAGAACAAGCCGAAACTGAATTTCATATTCCGCCCGCGCTGAGTTCACTGGTCATCGGGCGAAACAGCCTCAATACCCGCGCTCGCACCCTGGGCGTAGGATCAACGCTTGCCGAGCCCACAACAGTCAACGAGGGCATCAGGGTGCTCTACACGGGCAACACCCACGCGGAGTTCTCGACCGACGGCGGCCTCACGTTTCCAGCGGCGAACAATATCCCTCTCCCCGCCGGTCCGGCCACCGCCCCGTTCGTGTGCTGTGACTTCGACACTGTGTACGATCAGGCTCGCGGCGTCACGTTCTGGATCGCGCTCTACCTCAACGCGGCCGGCACACAGGGCAGCGTCCGGATCTTCGTGCGACGTCAGATCCAGTTGGCGAACAACTGTTCGTATACGATCACGCCCGGGGCAGGCATCGTGCCGGACTTCCCGAAGGTCGAGGTCGGCAATAATCATCTCTACCTCAGCACGAACAACGTCGGCCCCCCCCCTGCCCGTCTGCAGGTCCGTCGATTCAACATCGACCAGATGGCCGACTGCCAGACGACGGCTTTCACGACGTTCACCCTCGCACCTGCGGTGGGGCAGAGGGTCGTGAATCTTGTCGATGGCATTCGGAATATCGCGTATTTTGCGTATCACGAGAACGCGACTCAGATCCGCATCTTCTCGTGGCCCGATACCGCTGCGGCTCCCTCGAGCGTGCTCAGGGCCGTCTCGGCCCATAATCACGCCAACCCCGACTGCCGCGGCGGTGCGAACAACCTCGACTGGCTCGAAGGATCGACCTCGTTCAGCATCACTGGTTTCCGGTTGCGCGGCGCCGTCGGCGCGTCGGGCAGGCTCGGCTTCTGGTGGAATGTGTCGGCCGACACCGCGGCGGGTCATAACCAGGCCCACGTCCACGCCGCGATGTTCAACACAACGGGTTTGACGCTCGTCGCGCAGCCCCACATTTTCAATTCCGGCTTTTGCTTCGGCTATCCGGCGGTTGCCGCCAATGAACGCGGCGACATCGGCCTCTCAATCGCCGCGGGCGGAAGGGCGGGCGGGGGCGGGCTGCCGGTGAGGGGGTTCGTCGGCATCGATGACGATTTCACCCCCGGCATCGGCGCGTTTGGAACGGTTTTCCTGGCCTGCGCCGGTACTCACAACCCCGCCAACCAACGGTATGGGGACTACCTGAGCGTCAGCCAGCATGAGCCGTGCGACCTCGGGTTCTCGGCGACCTGCTATGCCCACAACGGCGGCACAGGCGTCGCACAGGTCAACGCGCGATATGTGGAATTCCTCCGCGGACGGGACAACCAGTGCTACGTCGGGTGGAGGGACGAAACCCGACTCCCGTAGGGAGGGCACCGATCCACTGCAGCTTCGGATAGAAGGAGCGCCCGCTCAGCCCGCGCGGGGCGTGCGGGCGCTCTTCTCGCCATTTCTGTCCTGCCGAATCAGTTTTTAAGGATTAGTGACGGTGAAGGCGACTGGCCGGCTCGTCTGCGAGCTGGTTACGAGTGAAACCGGATGGTCGCCGGGCATGACCCGCGGATGCATTTCAGCGCAGGGCAGTTTTAAGTCAAGGTCGGGCGGCGGACACACCTCGTGGTGCTCAGGGACCACGAACCGAAGGGTTCGGCCATCAGGCGAGTCGAGGCCGGACACGTAGCCAACCCCGAACTTCACAACATTGCCGGTCCGCGAAAAACCAGAACCGGTGACCTCTACGATCGTACCAACGGGGCCCGCAGATGGGGAGATCCTCGAGAGGTCGACGGCCGTCGAAGGCGTCGGGCCTTGGTCACAACCGACCTGCATGCACAGAGCGCAGATGAGGCAGCTGAGGCTTGTTGAGAGGTTCATTTCAGGCTCCCTGAGGTTCCGTCCTCGTAAGACCAGGCCCAGTATCACCTCCGTAACACTTCGCAGGGGACACGTCAATCAGGCGCAACCCCGAACCTGATTCGCACGCGCGGGTCTCCGAGCACGATTTCGTCGGCGGCTTCGAGGCGGACGCCGCGCGCTCCCCGCGGAACCGCCAGGCTCGGTCCCCGAACGACGCCGTCCCATGTTCGCTTCCGTGTTGCGGCGATTCCCGGTGCGACATCGGCGGCGTTCCTGACGCTTCTGCCGACCGATCCAGATCGCGTCGGCTGCCGTGCTGGCGAGCTATCTGCCGGCGCGGCGCGCCGTGGCCGTCGATCCGGCCGAGGCGCTGAGGGCGGAGTGACCGGACCCGGAAGAATCTCCGTACTTCCTGGGTGTGTCGTCGGCGATGAGCTTGACGCGGTAATCTTCGGGCGCAATCGTCGCGCCCTCTCGCGGCTCGGGCTGGAGATCCACGAGACGAACGATCAGGCCGGCGTACTCGGTTTCACGTTCGAACCGATGGCTCGTGTGTAGAACGCGGGCCTCGGCCGCCGCCGGAGGCCTTTCCAGCGTGAGCTGGACGACGGCATCCCCTTCCCAGACACATTGAACACCAATTGGACAGCGTGAATCTTCGGTGACGCGGTCGAAGCGAACGCTCAGGGTGTCGTCGGCGAGCCGTCGTGTTTCACCGGCCTTCACCTCGAACGGTTCGCCGCGCTTTGGCGCCGGCGCCGGTTGATCGGTTTGTCCAGCGAGCAGGCCAATGAGGGCCACGGCTGGCAGGCTCGCGACCCGCCTGGGGCGTGGAACACCGCTTCTAGTAGCTGCGGCGTATTTCCTGAATTCTCTCCAGGACATAGGCTCGGTCGGGATAGTCTCGATTGCGCCTCAAGACTTCTTCCCACCACCATAAGGATTCCCGATAAGCCTTCTGATTGTAAAGGGCGGCGGCGGCATTGTGGGCCGACCTGGCATCGGTCGACTCCATTTCGGCGGCGTTCTTGAATGCGAACGCAGCCTGCGGCCAGGCCTGAGAGTCGAAGTAGGCAGAACCGAGAGCGACGTGCATGATGGCGTGTTTGCCATCCGTGACGCGCAAGGCGTTCTTCGCGGCGGCAATCGCTTCGTCATGGCGATTCAGAGACCGCAAGCTCTGAGCCAGTGAGTAGTAGGCCCACCCGTCGGTTGGAACAATCGCGATCGCCTGTTTCGCATGAGAGATCGCCTCGTCGTAGACGCCGCGATCCACGAGAATCAGGCTGATCGCCCGGTGCGCGTACGCGACGCCCTCCTCCGAGTCTTTGACAACGGCTCCCAGCTCGATACAGCGCCGCGCCGTCGCCAGCGCGCGGTCGAGGTTCTCGGCAGTCCAGAAGCTCCGTGTCGCCCGGCACCAGTCGTCGTACGTGCCGCCGGTCGCCTGCGCCGCCAGGACGTGCGCCTCTCCGGCTGCCGAGTACTCACCGGCGTCGTGCAGGAACCTCGCGTAGCTCGCATGGTGCCAGCGCATCGCCTTGCCCGTTGCCGTCAATTCCGCGAACCAGCTCTTGGCCTCCTGCGGCTTCGAGAGTTTCGTGGCCACCCCAAAGAGGTGGAACAGGTCTCCAGGCACTTTGTCGGAATCGGATCGCCGGCGAAGCTCGAGAGCCTGTTTGTAGTTGTGATACGACTCACCGAGCCTGTCGGGAAGGTCTCCCTGAATTCCGGCGAGAAGAGCGAAGTGATCTGCGACAGGAGAGTGCAATGCCTTGATGGCGACGGCGGCATGGTTCTCGGCCAGTCGAAGGATCTGTTCCTGGTCCTTATCGTTCGACCGAAGACCCTTCGCGCGGAGCGCCCGCGCAAGGGCGATGCGCGCGTGTGGATCTGCGCCCTTCGTAATCTCGACGGCCTGCTCCGCGGCCCTCAGCGCGACGGATTCGCTCTCGAGGTTGGCCGCATCCGCCACCAGCAGGAGTGACGCCGGCTTCCTGTCAGCCGCGATCAGGGCCTCGGACAGCGCTCGAGAGATGCGGCGATTCAGTTGCTGATACGCAGAAGCCGAATCGGCGGAGTACCCGGTGTGCGTGCGTTCCTCCTGCAGGCGGCGAACGAAGGCCAGGAGGCTTTCGATGGAGTGCACGCCGGCCTGGCCGCCCGCCAACAGCGCACGGATCGCACCGAGCGGGACGGCGAAATTGAGGTTCTGCCCGTCCGTCATGAAGCTCACCGCGACCCCGACCACCTCGCCCGCGGAGTTGACGATCGGCCCGCCGGAAGACCCTTGCGAGATCGACGCCGACACCTGCAGCAGGTCTCGCCCCTCCACGCTGCGCGGGCCGGAATACAGACCGTGACTGATGGTGCGTTCGAGACCTTGGGGATTGCCGATCGCGAAGACCGTCTCCCCGGGCTTCGGGAGCTCACTGGCAAGGCGCAGGGGCCGCGACACGCCGACCGCGGGAACCGTCAACAGCGCAAGGTCGTTGAGCTCATCCTGCGCTTCGACGCGGCATTCAATCGAGACTCCCGCGCTCTTGAGAAAGACTTTTCCTTCCCTGATGACGTGGGCATTCGTCATCAACCGCTTGTTGTCGATGAGGAACGCGGTTCCCTGGAGGATGTCCCCGCTCTCGGTCTCGGACTGGACCAGGAACACGGACTCGGCGACCAGCTCGTAGACGGCTCGCCCGGATTGAAGCTGTTGGGCTTGGGCGGCGGCGGCCGCCGCGATGAGAGCGAACGCGACGAGCAGGACCAGCCGCTTTCGCAGCATTGACCCGCGGCGAGCAAAAGTGTGGCCACGTAGCGATGGTCACAGAAGCGGGGATTCTGCTGAGACGGCGCCGCATAGCCGCCGGATGGCCGCCTTTTCGTCGCCGTACGGAGAGAATTTCGCCGGGGCGGTCGTTGAGATCTGGCGCTCCGGGCCGCTGCGTGCCCCGCTTTCAGTTCCGTCAGCGAGGCCTTATTCGCTCCGAAGAGTCAAAGGGCGTATCAATCTTCACCGTCCAGCCTTCGGCTCTCCAAAGGCGGTCCTGTTCCCGTTCCCGGCGAGATACCGTCAGGTAATCGGGAAACACTTCGACGCTTCTGACGCCTTCGGGTCCGACCACGCGCAGCTCGTACAGGTTTCGTCCCGACATGAGATTCCGCACTCGTCTAAAGCGCTCGCCGGACCTTTCGTAGGAGCACGAGCAATCCCAGGCCGTCGGCATCCACTCATGGACCGATGGTGGCACGCCGACCAGGCGCCCAGCGGTCCGTAAAGCCCACATTCCCCATCGACCAACCCGGATCGGGCCAAGCAAAAACATCAGCTTGTACACAGTCGTATTCAGGCGCTTTCCTTCTTGACGGGCCACCTCGGCTTGGGCGTCCAGCCAGTGAGCGTCGGGGAGCCGGAACGGGGCCACTGAATCAATGATTGGCTCGCTCCGCTCACTGTCAGCTTCATCGACACCTGCGATGATGTCATTGCAGACCTTCACACACTCGTCGCAGATGAACACGGTCGGACCGGCGACGATCTTATTTACATCCGCCTGTTCCTTGTTGCAAAAGGAGCATCTTAGTTCGACCAGTCCAGGCTCCACGGTTTCCCTCCGTTCGGCGGCAGCCCCGAGCGTGACAACTCAGATGGTAAGGCGGCCGGTATGTGGACGCTGCGAATTCTTTAGTCGATATGCGGCGATCGTCCACTGACGGAACCAGCGTCAGACTTTAGCGGGGTGCATGCGCGCGAATTCTTCGATCACTTCGAGGAACTCTTCTGGCAGCCGCTCGCGAACCGGGCCGATCATCGCCTCCGGAACCTGCCCGTAGAATGCGTGCGCGATTCCTCCAGCGATAGCCGCCTGCGTGTCGGCGTCGCCGCCGAGCGAAATCGCAAGGCGGATGGCGCTCTCGACGCCATCCGAGTCCAGGAACGCAATGATCGCTTCGGGGACCGAGCCCTGACAGGAGATTTCGAATCGGTACTCAGGTCTGATCTGCTGAATCGTCCGATCGAGGTCATAGCCAAAGCGCTGCGACACGTCACGACGGATCGCGTCCTTTGAGGCCCCGGAGCGCGCCGAGAAGACAGCCAGCGCCGTCGCTTGCGCGCCTTTGATCCCCTCGGGGTGGCTATGAGTGACCGCGGCGCTTCGCTCGGCCTCACGCAGCACGGTATCTAGATCCCTGAACGCAAAGCCGACGGGTGCAACTCGCATCGCCGAACCGTTGCCCCAGCTGTTATAGGGGCGAGGGTCCGCAGCCAGGAGCCACTTGAAGAAGCCGCCGCCATATCCAGCCTCTGGGTAACGGCGCCCGAAGTCACGGTACGCTACTTCATACGAGGTGCCACCGAGAATCGCATAGGCGGTGGCCACCGTGAGCACGGTGTCATCCGTGAATCGACAGAGCGGATGGAACAGTGGGAAATCGGTTGACTTGGTATGACGGTGTTCGTAAATGGAGCCGATGACATCTCCCGCGATTACTCCGAACATGTCATCTCCGTCTGGACAGCGGATTGCCGACGGCGGCGAGCGAGGTCGCTCGA
The DNA here is from genome assembly GCA_963847125.1 of uncultured Acidobacteriota bacterium. Classification (GTDB taxonomy): domain Bacteria; phylum Acidobacteriota; class Vicinamibacteria; order Vicinamibacterales; family 2-12-FULL-66-21; genus DATAEE01. The sequence goes on along the minus strand of CAWJYM010000009.1, from coordinate 1,250,832 downwards.
TACTACGCCTCCTTCAGCGCGTCCGTGGGATGAATCCTGAGCGCCCGCCTCGCCGGCTCGACACAGGCCAGCAGTCCGACGATCAGCATCGCCGCCGATGTCATGAGCAGCTCGTCGGCGACCTCCGCGAGCACCGCCTCTGTCGAGAGCGTCAGGAACAGCAGGAGCACGAGATTCCCGGCGGCGATGCCGCTCCCGACGAGCACGACGGCGCGCGAGAAGATGCCGGCGAGCAGGCGCGCGGGCGTGGCCCCGAGCGCGGAGCGCAGCCCGATCTCGCGCGTCCGCCGGGAGACGCTGACCGACATCAGCGAGAAGATCCCGGCCGCCGAGAGAAACAACCCGAGGGCGACGACCCCCGCGATGGCACTGGCGACGACGACCTGGGGCACGTCCACTCTCCAGGCGAGCTCCTCGAGCGACCGCATGTTGTCCAGCCGCAGGCCGGGGTCGAGCGCTGTGGCAACCTCCCGGAGCCGTGCCGCCAATGCAGTCGGGTCGCCGGCGAACCGCACGCCCATCACGGCAGGATTGACCGTTGCGGGCGAGGCCGCATGAAAGACGTACGGAGCCTCGCCGAGATCGGTCGGCGTCATGCCGATGTCGCGCACCATTCCAACGATCTCGTACCAGGCATTCGGCGGCGCCGGATCCGAAACCGCATATCGCACGCGCCGGCCGACGGGAGTCGCGCCGTCCGTGTATCGGCGGGCGAACGCTTCGTTCACGACGACCGTCCGCGCGCCCGCCGCGCGGTCACCCTCGTGGAAGTCCCGTCCGGCCAGGATCGGTCTGTCGAACGCCTCGAAGAAGCCGGGCCCCACACGTGACGTCCAGATGTTCGGAACGACGACGGGCGCGGCTCCGGGTGACGTTTCCACTTCGGCCCGCCGCACCGACGGCTGCATGCCGGGCAGGCGGTCGGCGAACGTGACCGCAGTGACGCCCGGTTCCTGCGCGACGCGCCGCGCGAGCTCCTTGTACTTCTGCTCCTTCCGTTCCACGTCCGCCGGCTCCTCACGTGCCGGTATCGGCCCCGCTCCCTGATCCAGCTCGATTCGAACAGCAAGATAGTCCTGTGTCGGGAACCGGCCTCGGATCACGCGATCGCGCCACGCCTCTTGCGAGATGCCCATCGCCGGGGGAAGGCAGATCACCGTGAGCGCGACCTGGGCGATCATGGCCGCGGTCCAGACGCCGCCGAACCGCAGCGTGGAGCCGCCCGCGCCCAGGTTCCTGAGCTGCGCCTGCACGCGCGATCCGGCGACCTTGAGGGCGGGAAGCACCCCCAGGATTGCGGCGCCGGCAAGCGTGAGCCCCGTCGCGTAGAGCACCGTGGCGAGCTTCAGGCCCGGTTCGATCCAGAACGGCGGCGCACCACTCTGGCCGGAGAAGTACGCGACGGTCGCCCACTTCAGCACCCAGTGTGCGGCGCCGAGCCCGACGACGGCCGCGACCGATGCGAGGACGAGCGCTTCGACGAAAAGCTGGACGACGATCCGCCCGCGGCTCGCGCCGAGCGCGTAGCGCATGGCGATCTCCCCCTCGCGCGTCGCCGTGCGGGCGTAGATCAAAGTCCCGACGTTCACGCACGCGACCATCAGGACCAGGAGAATCGGCAACTGCGTCATGGCGAACTCGAGCCAGGGCCGGTCGCCTGGTGATTCGCCGCCGTAGGCCAGGATCCGGGGCCGCAGATGCTCGTGCGTCCGGGGGGAGGCCGCCGCCGTGCGTGCGTGCAGCGCGGTGACTTCCGCGTAGGCTTGCGCCTGGCTGCTCCCCGGCGGCAGCCGGCCGAACAGACGGACCGCCGCGCCTTCGAGCGGTGCGTAGCCGGACGGCCGGAGCTGCAGCGGTATCCAGAGCTGATGGTTCACCGGAAACGCGAAGCCCTCGGGCATGACGCCCACCACGGTCGTGATCGCGTTTCCCAACTGTAGCGTCCCTCCGACGGCGTCCGCGCGTCCACCGAGCAGCCGCTGCCAGACGTGGTAGCCGAGCACGACGACGCCGGGCGCGCCCGGTTGTTCGTCGGCGTCGAGCAGCGGCCGGCCGTGGAGCGGTGGCACGCGGGCGACGCGGAACGCCGATGCCGTGGTCTCCGCCACGGTCACCGGCTCCGGGCGGGCGTCGCCGAGAATCAGGTTCCGCTCGAGCGTCCTGTACGCGCCGAGCTCTTCGACCAGCCGCGCCTCGCGCCGCCAGGTGAGGAACTCGTGCAGCAATCGGCGTTCGTCCTGGCCGGCGGCCGCGTCGCGCATCTCGATCTCGACGATGCGGTCGCCCTCGGGGAGCGGCAGCGTCGGACGAAACAGATCGCGCGAGAAGTCGTACCAGCCCGCTCCGATCCCGATCGCGATGGCCAGCGCCAGGCCGCCCGCGACCGTCAGGCCCGGATACTTCACGAGCATCCGGACACCCAGCCTGTAATCCTGCAGCATGCTGTTTCTCCCGTTCGTCTCGAATCGCGTGGCGCGCGCCCGGACGAGCGCGGCGGCCATGTCGACCGCTTCGATCGACGTCAGCAGGCGCGCGACCAGCCGGCCGTGGCGCCGCAGGCGGTTCCGATGCGCTTCCTCGAGATCGCCGAGCACGTCCTCGGCCTCTCCGGGCGGCGCCAGCGCTCGCAGCAGCGCCTTCGCCCACCGCGGCTCGCCCGTCATCTGGTTTCTCCGATGACGTCGCCGATCTCGAGGACCATCGCTCGAATGGCGCGGGTTGTCGCGCGCACGGAGACCCTGCCCGGCGGGAGCACGGTGACCAGCCGGCGCGGCTTGCCGCCGCGCTCCGGGCGGGAGTCTCCGAGGTGTGTGGCGACGAGCCGCTTGGCTTCGAGGCGCTGGAGCGTCGTGTAGACGTTCGCGCGGCGCACCGAGCGTCCGGTCTTCCGCGCGATGTGATCGGCAATCGAGACGGTGTAGGCCTCGTCCGGTCCCGAGGCAGAGCGCTGCGAGGAGGACGAGGAGCTCGAATTCGGCGAGCGGCTGCGGGCGGGGTTTGTCCGCCATTTAAGTCACTATGTGACTATGTAGCAGCCATGCCGTTCATCTGTCAAGGCACCTGACGAGGCGAGCGTCCATCTTCGGCGTAGTACACAAGAACCCAGTCCTCTTTGTAGTTTCCAATATCGGCCAGGGCGCCGATGATGGCCCCGTTCAGACCGCACGCCGTTCCCAAATCGTGGTGTCGTGAGCACGTGTTGAGAAAGGCTGAAGAATCGTGAGATCGCACCGTCACACACGTGGATTTCAGCTCATGAGCAGACGCTCACAGCGCACACAGTGTCGAAGCTGCGTTCTGCTGAGGTGTGATTTGCATCGCGCCAAAGCCCGCGTCGTGTCACTCTCTTCGGCAGAACAGGGATGCGCGCCAATCAACCCGAGTCTTAGCGGGGCCCAAACCATGATCCTCTCTGCTGCTTTGCCACGTCGTCTCCTTCAGTTTGTGTGCGTGTTACTGGCGCTTGTGTCCAGCCCGCATGTCGTGGCATCAGCGCCGCCGCAGACGACCTCCACACCCTATTCCGGTGTCCCGGCCCCGATTCCGGGAGTCATCCAGGCGGTCAACTTCGACAATGGCGGATCCTCGATCGCCTACTTCGATACGACGCCGGGCAACACGGGCGGCGCCTACCGCTCGACCAACGTCGACCTCCAGGCCAGCGCCGGCGGAGGCTTCAACGTCGGCTGGACGGCACCAAGCGAGTGGCTGAACTACACGGTCAACGTCGGCACGTCCGGCCCGTATGTGGTGCAGCTGCGCGCGGCGTCGCCGGGCAGCGGCAACTCGATCCACATCGGCTTCAACGGGTCCGCCGGGGTGTGGTCCCGCGTGTCCATTCCGGCGACCGGCGGGTGGCAGACGTGGACGACGGTGAGCGTGCCGGTGACGCTCGGCGCCGGCGTGCAGCAAATGACGGTGCTGTTCGACACGGGCGGCATCAATCTGGGTCCGATCAGTATCAGTGCCTCGAACCCGACGGCGCCGCTGCCGTCGGTCAGCGTGTGGGTGACCAACCGCGCCGGCACCAAGCGGCTCCAGCGGCAGCCCACCGTCAGGTTCGTCGCGGGGCAGGGGAATGCCGCGCTGCCCTCGATCGACGTCGTCGACAACGTCCGCTACCAGCAGATCGAGGGATTCGGCGGGTCGATAACGGATTCGTCCGCGTGGGTGCTGTCGGGGCTCAGCCCGGCGAGGCAGTCGGAGATTCTTACCGCGTTGTTCGATCGGAACACCGGACTCGGCCTCAGCTTCCTTCGGCAGCCGATCGGCGCGTCCGACTTCGCGCTGAACCTGTACACGTTCGACGACATCGATCCCGCCGGGACCGACCACCCGCTGGCGAACTTTTCGATCGATCACGACCGCGCGTACATCCTGCCGATGCTACGGGCGGCGCGCGCCAGGAATCCGGCGATCCGGATCATGGCATCGCCGTGGACGGCGCCCGCCTGGATGAAGACGAACCGGAGCCTGATTGGCGGCGGCCGGCTGCGGACCGACGCGTACGCCACTTATGCCAACTACCTCGTACGGTTCGTTCAGGGCTACGCCGCGGAAGGGGTCCCGATTCACAGCCTGACGGTGCAGAACGAGCCGAAGACGGCGCCGCAGTATCCGAGCCTGCTCATGACCTCCGCCGAGCAGGCCACGTTCATCGGGCAGCATCTCGGCCCTGCGCTCGCCCGCGCGGGTCTGACTCCCCGGATCTTCGCGTGGGATCACAACTGGGAGACGACCTATCCCATGGAGGTCCTCTCGAATGCGACGGCGAGGTCGTTCATCTCAGGCGTCGCGTTCCACTGCTACGGCGGCCAGCCGAGCGAGATGTCGACCGTCCGCAACGCATATCCGCAGCTCGCGATCGCGCTCACCGAATGCGCCGACGGATCGCGCCTGTCGTTCGGCAGCAAGCTCATGTATGACATCCGCGTCCTGCTGATCGGATCGCTCAGGAACTGGGCCCGGAGCGTCGCCAAGTGGAACCTCGTGCTCGACCAGAACGGCGGCCCGAAGCTGGTGGACAATGTGTGCCGCAACTGCGCGGGGCTGGTCACGGTGAATACGGCGACGGGCACGTACTCGTTCAACGAGGATTACTACGCGCTCGGACACGTGAGCCCCCACGTCAAGCCCGGCGCGTACCGCGTGCAATCGACCGAGTTCGGCTTCGGCGGCATCGAGAACGTGGCCTTCATGAACCCGGATGGATCGATCGTCGTGCTCGCGATCAATTCGTCGTACGGCACGCTCACGTTCCAGATCCGGTCGCGGGGGACCACGCTCCAATACACGCTGCCCTCCGACAATGTGGCGACGTTCAAGTGGACGCCGTGACAGATCCCTGGAGAAATCGAGCGATCGCTCGAGCGGCCTTTGCGACCACTTCCGTGTCCGTCGGGAAGTAGTGCATGCCGCTGGGAAGCAGGACGAGTTGACTGCCGGGGATAATGGACGCCAGCAGTCGTCCCTCGTCGGCGCTCACAGCCAAATCTTCGCGACTGTGGATGATCAGCGCCGGAATCCTGAGCTGCCGGTATAGTTCGCGTCCGTCGCCCCTTCTGTGGACACATTCAATATAACGAGCCGCGGTATCGGGGTTGGCGGAGACGCGCTGCAGCTCGTTGAAGTGGGCGATCAACGCGGGGTCGGCATCGCTGCGAAAAAACTGGCTGGTGATGACCTGCCGGAACGCCGGCGTGTCCCGCCCCCAGCCCTTACGGATCAGCGTGATGAGCGCCTGGTTCTCCTCGGGATCGAATCCTGGCCGCGCGAGCGCTCCGCGACAATACGCGCCGTAAAGAATGATGTGCGTGATCTGATCGAAGTGTTGAATCGCGTAGGTCGCCGCGGTCCATCCGCCTTCGGATATCCCCAGCAGGACCGCCTTCTCTGCCCCGGTCGCAGTGAGCACGGCTTCGAGATCGCGCTGCCGCGTCTCTTCCGTGAACTCGCCCGTATACGGATCGGAGAGGCCGGTTCCCCGGCCGTCGTAGCGAATGACGGTATGCCGTTCCGCAAGATGCTCCCAGAACCGCCGCAGCTCGGGCCACTCCCATTCCGCCTCGAGGTGGGTGAAATGGCCCAGCACGCGGACGATGGACGGTCCGGTTCCCACGGCGGAGTAGGCGAGAGAGACGCCGTCCGACGTCGTGCAAAACCTTATCTCTTGTTCCAGGACCGTGGTTCCACGACGTGGCACGCTGGCAGCGTCGCCAACGTCGGTGGGCGGCGCCTCGGAGAGTGGGGCGACGAATCGGTAACCTCGGCGGTGCCGCGTCTCGATGAAACGCGGGTTCTTCGAGTCGTCCTCGAGCGCCCTGCGCAGTTCCTGGATGCACGACGTGAGCGCATCGTCGCTCACCGCCGTGCCGTTCCAGACCGTGGCGAACAGGCGCTCCTTGGAGACCAGCGCTCCGGCCTGCCACACGAGCTGTTTCAGCACGTCGGATGCCTTCGGCGTCAGCCGGATCTCGCGCGTGCCGGACCACAAACGTCCGGTCTCCGGTTCGAACCGATAGCCGCCGAAGGTGACATTCGGTTCTCTCGGGTTGGGGCCCATTACCGGCCGTAGTTTCTCACGAAGACCAGTTTTCACCTGTCGGACTGAAGCCGATCGCCCGGCGTCCATCGTCGCGTGACGACAACTCCCGGGACGACCACTTGTACCGGCTTCTGGATGTGGTGGCTCGGCTTCACGTGCCGATCGCGCTGGCCGCTATTCCGACGGCCGTCGGATCGCGCCTGGCGGCAGGACTGCGCGCGCGCGAGCGGCAGCGGCAGGACCTCGCGACCGGCCGGGACGGCTGCAGCACGCATTGGGACTCCCGCTGCCGCCCCGGTGGCCGTGCGCTCAGCTCGATCCATGCAGCTCTCGCTGCGCGATCGCTTCTGATGCCGGTTTCGGGCCCCGGTTTTGCCTCGGGTACGCACGAACCGTGGTCAGGCCGCTAATGGATGAGGTTCTGGAGGGACAGCTCACCACTGCGAGCGGCGCCAAACAGTACATCGTAAGCGCACACGAAAATTGAATATCGCGGTGAGACGATGGAACGCGAAATCCTGAAAGCTGCGCTCGGGCCGGGGCCCGAGTGCCTACCGCTCGAAGAGCTCGGTCGGTATGCCGACGACTCCCTTGATCCAGACAGTCGGGCCGCGGCCGCCGCGCACATCCGCTCCTGCGTCAACTGTCAGGCGGAACTCGCCATGCTGCAGGCGTTTACGTCAGGCGGTGTGCGACCCGACGAATCAGCGATCGTACGCGAGGGCGTCGCGCGGCTCGAGCGGCCCTCGCCGAAGGGCGCCGCCACGACTCTCGCGCAGGGCTCTCCTCGCCGTCTTTGGGTTCTTCACACCACACCTCGTCTCGCCGCCCTCGTGGCGCTCGTTTTGCTGACTGCCGTCGTCGCCGGCCGATTCTATCTTCGCGGCTCGAATGTGCCCGCGCTGCCGACCAGCGTGAGTACGGACGATGACGTCACGCGCTCGCAGACCATCTCCGTGCGCGGGCCTGTCGGCGATCTGCAGGAGCCCCCTCGGCAGTTCGAGTGGACCGCGGTCGATCGAGCCAGCCGCTACCGTGCGCGGCTGATGGAGGTGGATCGCCGGGAGGTCTGGTCGGCCTCGACGACAGCCACGGGGATCACCCTGCCCCCCGAGGTGCGCGCACTGAGCGTGCCGTCCAAGACGCTGGTATGGGATGTCACAGCGTACGACTCGTCCGGCATCGCGATTGCCGACTCCGGCCCGCAGGCCTTCAGGCTGGTGCGCCGGTAATGGAGCGCGCATGGATCCGCGAAGACTCGTTCTGTATCCGCTCGTCCTGGTCGCGCTCAGCGGCGGTGCCGCGGCCGACGACGACGAGGTCCGACTGCGCATCGAGGATGAAAGAGTACCACCGGCCGGCGTCGTCCAGATGAAGGCGGAGAGATACGAAGTCACGCCTATCTCGGGCGGCCGCCCACGTTTCAGCTTCGACCCCGCGCTGTTCGAGGAGTTCGCGGGATTCGGGATGTTCGCACCGACGGGCGAACTGGCGGGTGCCGCGGTCGTCGACGCCAATCGCGCGGACATTTCGTATGTGACGACCAGGACCGCGCCCGGGGACCTTCCGCTTTTGACCGTGGCCCTGCGGGTCAGGGAAGACGCCGCTCGCGGCAGCCGCGCCTCCTTCACGCTCGACCCGTCAACGACCTGGAGTCTGAACGGCAGGACCGTCGACACACGGGTCGAAGCCGGGGAGGTCACCGTGGGCGGAAGCCTGGCGGTCGCCAGCGTCGTTCCGGGTCAGGGCTACTTCCCGGCCGGGACGGTGGTATCCGTTCGAGGGATGGGGTTCAACAAACAGACGCGGCTGCGCGTGGAAGATACGGAGATCGGTGCCGTTCGAACGGTGAGCCCGACGGAGATGCAGTTCACGCTCGCCGAAGCGGCCGACATGACGGGCAAGCGGCTTCGGATCGACAATCGTGACGGCTCCCGGGTTTTCTACTATTCGTACACGTACGGCATCCCCGCCGCGGTCAGCAGCCGACCGCTGCTCGCGACGACCGTCCCTATTTTTTCCGGGAAGGTACGATCCGTCGCGACGTTTGACGCATGGCCCGAGACGACTGGAAGCCAGTACGTCGCGCTCGCGCTTCTGAATCCAAACCTGGCTGGCGCCGAGGTGACGATCGCCGTGTACTCGCCGGCCGGTGCGTTGCTCGACTGGTCGTCGGTGTCGCTCAACGAAGGGCATCGGCTGGCGCTCGAGGTGTCCGAGCTTCTCGACGGGGTTGCGCCGCCGGCGGGGTCGTCGGTTCGCGTGACTTCGTCGCTGCCGATTCATGCGTTCCGCCTGCTCTGTGACGAGAGCACCTGGACGGTGACGCCGACGCTGGCTACCGGGGCGATCTTCTAGCCGCCGCGCCAGGGTCCGAGACTCCGCCCTGAAGGCCGCGGCGGAGATACGCGGCTGCGGCCGCCAATGCCGTCAACACCGGCACTCCAAGGATCACGCTCCAGGGCACCACGCGCGGAAGGCGCTCGCCGCCGCTTCCGGTCAGCACGTATCCGGCCCAATAGCGGGGATGCGACCAGGCCAGCGGCGAATGGAGGAACTGCAGCTTGGCCCACTGCAGCGCCGCGGCTTCAGACCGTCCCTGCGCCAGGGCGAAATAGAACTGCTTCATGAACTCGGCGCTTGCCCGGTCGGCGACATCCCACATCGTGGTAACGGCCGACGCGGCGCCGGCGGCGAGAATCGCCCGGCTGAATCCCTCCACCCCCTCGCCGCGGATCACCGGGCCGCGCTCGGTACTGCAGGCCGACATCGTCACCAGCTGGACGCCGGTGAGATCGAGGTCGTAGATCTCGCGCAGGAACAGGTAGTCGGGAGTTGCGCCCGACACGGCAGCCAGCAGGATGCGGGACCTGTCGGGGTCCCGCGTATCGGCGATGGCATGTGTGCTGAAGTGGAGGAGCGGAACACCACGAACCTGGTCGCCGAGAAACCGTTTCTGCGCCTGCGCGCCCAGGTGAAGCTCGGCGCGGCCCGGCAGCAGTGCGGCGATGCCTCGAATCTCTTCCTCCGCGTACGACAGGCGCGGCATCGCTTCCCCGGGACGAATGAGATCGGTAGAGGTCTGGGCCGGGGCACCGAAGGCGACGAGCTCACGCTGCCAGGGCCATTTCCATCGGCGATCCGGCGTGGGCTCGGAACGCAGGAGCAATGCGGCCGATGGCAGGTAGCTGATCTCGACCCGCTCGACGAGCAGACCGTCTGCCCCGGGAGCGGTCAGTACCTCGAAGGGAACGAAATGCAGCGGGCCGTCTGGCACGACCTGCAGCCGGGTGACGTCGCGCAGGTCCGGCAATCCCGAGAGCAGGATCCGACCCGCCGCGACGGCGGCGGCCCGCCACTCGTCGCCGGGCCGCTTGATCGCGTCGATCAGCCGCCGAATCGTGTCGGTATCTTCGGGATCGGCCGGCAGCCTGACGATGCCGGACGCAGAGGATGACATCCAGAGCAACACGGAGGCGGCCGCACCGCTCCAATACTCGAGCAGCAGCGTGCCCGGGGCTATCTTCGACTGCACGTCCCGAAGCGACAACGGCCGGGCGTTGGGCTGAAGACGGTCCTGCCACGTTCGCGCACGACTGCGCTCGATGAGCTCGAACATCTCGGAGGGGGATGTGTCGCGTTCTGAAAGGCGCAGCGCGATCAGCGCGTCATAGACGTCCCGCTTGTCCGCCAGAAACTCGGACCGGAGCGCCACCGTGCGAAGGTCGGACCGTATCGATTCGAAGGCCGCGATGGCTTGTTCGAACGATCGTCGGGCGTCGCCCATGCGCCCCTCGGCCTCGAACAGGCGTCCAATGCTGTACAGCGCCTTCCACTGCTCTTCGATCAATCCGGCTGTTACGGCGCGCGTCAACGCCGATTGAAGCTCGGCGGCGGCTTCGGCAAGCTGCGCGCGGCGGCGCAGCGTTTCGCCGCGGTACAGGCGCGCCTGCACTTCGCCACGAATGCTGGATGAGCCTTGCGCCAGCCGCAGCGCCTCGCCGAAGGCCTTCAGCGCCCTCTGGTGATCGTCGAGGTCGAGCGCGTATGCGATACCGATGTTGCGCCAGGCGCCGATCTCGCCGTCACGGTGCCGTTCCGCCGCGAACAACAGCTGCGCCCGCCGATACGTCTCCAGCGCCTTTACTGGATCGCCGAGACGACGGAAGAGCGCACCTTCATTGATCAGGAGTTGGGCCTCCTCGGTCGGCTGCATTGCGCCGCCCGTGCGCAGCCGCGCGTACAGTTCGAGCGCGCGCTCGTTGGCTCCGAGCCGCTGAAACAGCGCAGCCAGGTTCGAGAGCGTCATCTTCCGCAGACGCGCCCGCGAGCCCTGGGAGGTCCGCGCATCCACATTGGCCAGCGCCTCCTCGTACAGCATGAGCGCGTCGGCGTACCGCCCTCGCATGAAGTGCACGTTGCCGATGTTGTTCAAGCGGGTGATCTCGCCGTCCCCGTCGCCGCCCGCGCGATCGAGCGTCAGCGCCCCCTGATAGCTCGCGAGCGCCGCGTCGTACTGACCCGAATACAGGTGCGCGAGACCGACCGTGTTGAGGTCCCAGGCCGCCTCCGATCGTTGACCGAGCTGCTCATGGAGGACGAACGCCTCTTGTGCGCTCCGAATGGTCGATGCGTAGTCTCCCAGCGCCATCGACGCATCGGCAACCGCTGCGAGAGCGCTCGCAAGCGCCGCACGATCGCTCGAGGTGCGCAGTTCGGGCAGCAACGCACGGAGGGCATCGAGCGCCTCCTGATGCTTTCCATCCTGTTCGAGTCGGAGCGCGTTCTTGAGAGCGTCGGGCGGCTGAGCCCATGCCGGAGAGGTCATCAGGACGACAAGGAGGACGAGAGAGCTGCCACCGCAGAGGACCCGACGCATGTGCCCATCGTACGACCAACTGCCTTCCCGGCCGTCAAAGGATTTCTCCGCCTCACGCGCGTCCGGTAGGCGACGGCGATCAGCCGGGACATGATCTTCGACAGACGTTCGCCAACGCTCTCTCCGATCGGTCGCGTACTGTAAGCTGGACCGGCCGGCGGCGCTCCGTTGGCGGCACAGGACGGGGTTCAGTCATGGCTCAGCCCGCAACGACTGCACGAGCGAAGACACGGATCAAGCCGAAACAAGGGGAAGCACGTGTCGTGCGACGGGTCATCGAGAGCTGGCCGGAGTTTGTCAGCATCGTCCAGGGGTGGCAGGGATTCCGCAACTGGTGTTTCCGGGGTCAGGCGGACGCCGAATGGCCGCTGAAGTGTTCTCTGACGCGGCACATCGAGGTCTCGAAGGTCTGTCAGCAGGCGTGGGAGCTCCAGGAGACGCGAATCCGACGCATATTCGAGCGCAAGTCGCATCTATTCCTGGATGACGTTCCGAAGAGCGACGAGATCGAGTGGCTGGCGCTCATGCAACATCACGGCGCGCCGACGCGGCTGCTGGACTTCACATGGTCGCCGTACGTTGCGGCGTTCTTCGCGCTGGAACGGGCGACACGTGACGCCGCGGTCTGGGCGATCAACCTCCCGCTCCTTTGGAGAATCCACGATCACCATAAGATCGATGGCGTGAAGGTCGGCAAAGCGGACCCTCGCAACTCTAAAGCCTTTGAGACGTCCTATCTGCCCAACCGGCACGCATTCGTGTGGCAAGGCGACTCCTTCCGCATGCCGCAGCGCGTCGTCGCGCAGTCAGGTACGTTCCTCGTCCCGAGCCACCTCGGAATGACCGTCGAAGATATCCTTGCCCGTTATCCTGGTCGCGGCGAGCTCCTCGTGCAGTTTGTCCTGCGGACGTCGAAGCTGCGTGCCGACGCGATGGCTTCGCTCTACTCGATGAACATCACGCAGGCGACGTTGTTCCCGGGCCTCGACGGCCTGGCGCGCTCGATGGCCTACGAGTTCGAATACAGCTGGCAGGTCGATCTGACGACGTTTACCGTCCTCGAGAGCCTGGAAGATCCTCGACTGCCGAAAAAGCTGCTGGCGAAGTAGATAGCCGGCGGTTCCCCCGGCGCCTCCGCTCCTTCACGAAAACGGGACTATTCCATTGATCGCTATAGCAAAGATGGGTAGACTCATGCCATGTCTCGAGTTCGCCGTGAGGGCCCCGAACCAGACGATTTTCTTCCGCTGCCGCGGGACACCTTCGATGTACTCGTCTCGCTGGCCGATCGAGATCGCCATGGCTACGCCATCCTGCAAGACATCGCTGAACGGACGGGCGGACGTATCCGCCTGAGTCCCAGCACGCTCTATGCGGTGATCAAGCGGCTGCTCGAATCCGAGCTCATCGAAGAACTGAGCGAACGGCCCGATCCAGCGCACGATGACGAGCGTCGCCGCTACTATTGCCTGACGGCGTTGGGCCGGCGTGTGGCCGAATCTGAAGCCGCCAGGCTCACACGTCTGCTCGCGGATGCGAGGGCGAGCGGCCTCCTGCCGCGGAGACGATAGCGATGCCCGTCACAAGTGCTGAACGGCGGGCGCGTGCGGTGTTCGGAGCCGTACTGCATCTTTACCCAGGCTCGTACCGTGACGAGTACGGGAGGGAGATGACGCTCGTCTTGGAAGACCGGCTCCGCGGCGAACCCAATGCTGCCGCGCGGGTCGTCGTGTTCCTGGGCGCTATAGCCTCAGTCCTCGCGGACGCTCCGAAACAGCACGCGCTCGTCCTGGCGCAGGATCTTCGACTCGCCCTTCGTCTGATCCGGCGCGAGAGATGGTTCGCGACCGTGGCGATTGGTACCGTCGCGATCGGAATCGCCCTGTCGACCGCCGTCTTCAGCGTCGGGAAATCGTTATTGGTCGATGCGCTGCCATACCGCGAGGCCGAGCGCGCAACGATGGTCTGGGTGACCAATCCGCGCCAGGGTTACGACCGGGACGTCACGTCGTACCCGCGCCTGCTCGCTTGGCGCGAGCGTAGCCAGTTGATCGAAACGTTCGCCGGCTACACGTTTAGACGGGCGGTCCTGACCGGCATTGGCGATCCCGAGCAGCTGCGCGTCGTAAGAGCCACGCCGGAGTTCTTTCACGTCGTTTACACCGAACCGATCGTGGGGCGGTTGTTCGCCGCGACCGAAGAACACGCCGCAGTCGTAGTGCTCGGCCACGGTCTCTGGCAACGGAAATTCGGCGGGCAGCGGAGCGCGGTCGGTCAAACCCTCCGGCTGGATTCGGTTCCGTACACCATCATCGGAGTGCTGCCCGAGTCGTTTCAGTTTCCCGAACGCGACCTGGACGCGTGGGTCCCATTGCAGCCAAGCCCGGAGGAGCGAAGTAGCGGGGCCTTCTGGCTGGAGACTGTCGGGCGGCTGAAGCCCGGTGTGTCACTCCCACAGGCACAACAAGAAATGACGGCGATCGCGGCTCGGCTGGGCGCCGAGCGCCTCGAGGATCGCGAACTTGGCGTGGCCCTCGTCGGCCTGCGCGACGAGATCGCGCGTCCATTCAAACCGGCGCTCGTCATGTTAACCGCTGCCGTGCTCGGCGTCCTGGCGATCGCCTGCGTGAACGTTGCGGGGATGCTGACGGCGCGTGGAGCAGCCCGGCGGCGGGAAGTCGCCATTCGGACCGCGCTCGGCGCGTCCCGGCGTCGCGTCCTCCGGCAACTGCTGACCGAGGCGGTCCTGCTGTTCGTTCTCGGGGGCGCCCTTGGCGTCGCGCTCGGGTCAGTGCTCCTGCGCTTGCTCGTGCGGGTCGCGCCTCCGACCCTGTCGTGGCTTCGCGACGTTTCACTGGACGGACCGATGGTTGCGGTCGCGCTCGGTATGGCCGCGCTGACAGGCGTGCTCTTTGGTGTCCTTCCGAGCTGGAAGGGTGCCGGAGCGGACGTTGTTGAAGTCGTAGCCAGCGGGGCCAAGGGTGCCGTCCGCGGTGGGCTGTCGCAACGTTTCAGGTGGACGCTCGTCGTCTCCCAGATCGCGATCGCCACGATTGTCGTGTCGGCGGCCAGTCTGTCGCTCACGAGCCTCGTCCATGCGCAGCGTGTGGATCTCGGGTTCGAGCCAGGCAACGTGCTGACCGCACGAGTGCAGCTTCCGCCGACCAAATATCCGGAGGCTGCGGCGCGCCAACAATTCTTTGATCGGTTACTCGAACGCGCGCGCGCATTACCTGGTGTCACTGGCGCCGCCGCGGGGAGTTCCGTTCTGGGTCGGTCGAGCTCTTCCAGCTTCAGGATCGAGGGTCGGCCGGAGAGGATTCAGCAGCCCCTGACGTTTGACATCATCACGCCTGACTTCTTCCGGGTCCTTCAGGTTCCACTGCTCCGCGGACGCTTTTTTTCGGATCGCGACCGCGCCGACACACAACGCGTCGCCATCATCAACGAGACGACAGCGAACACGCACTGGCCGAACGAGGATCCGCTTGGTAAGCGTTTCAAGTTCGGAGATCCAGACGACGATGATCCGTGGTTAACGGTGGTAGGGGTTATGGCGGATACGCGACGGGCTGGTGTCGATCAACCTGTTTCCACGGAGTCATACCAGCCGCACACCCAGGACCCGCGGTCGATGACCGTCGTCATTCGCACTGCTGGAGAACCGGCTGCGATCGCGCCCGCGCTTCGTGCGGTGGTTCGCGAGTTGGATCCGGATCAGCCTCTCGCACGGGTAGCGCCGCTGGAAGAGTTGATCGACATCCAGACCGCGGCCCGCCGTTTCAACACCTGGCTGCTCGGCGCCTTCGGCGCGGCCGCCATCGCCCTCACCGCGATCGGCCTGTACAGCCTGCTCGCTTACCTCGTTGCTCTTCGCCGACATGAAATGGCAGTGCGTCTCGCGATCGGGGGAAGTCCCCATCATGTGTTGCGGCTTATCGTGCGCCACGTTTCACTCGTAGTTGGATTAGGGATCAGCCTCGGCCTGGCCGGAGCGCTCACGACGGCACGGTCGATGCGAAGCCTGCTCTTCGGGATAGAACCGTGGGATCCTCTGTCACAGACAGCGACGATCGTGGCGCTGGGCCTCGTCGCAGTCGCGGCGGCGTGGATTCCGACACGCCGGGCCATGCGGGTGGATCCGGCGATCGCGCTCCGAACCGAGTAGTTTCAATCACCGGGGTTGCCAGTCCGCCTTCCTGAGGCGGTCGCGTTCTTGCGCTGTGATATTCGGTCGAACGATCCGATGTCGCAGCGAGTCTTCGGACAACTGTGCGTGGAGGTGGAAGGCAGGTAAGCCGTTTATCGCGCCGCAACGGCTCCGAAAGCGTGCCGCAGCCATAAGACGAGCCCGACATAGGCATATCCCAGCGGAACTGCCACTATCGCGCCGAGGATGGCGGTAGCGACGAACGGAACGAGCCGCCCGACGCCAATCCCAACGGTGATGGCTGTGAGCGCGAACACTCCTGCCATCATGAGCGGCGCACGAAACATGAGACGCCGGATTTCCGACTCGGGACGCCCAGTGATCCACCAGCTGGCCCAGGCCGCGAGGATCGCGTAGGGAAGCCCGCCATAGAGGAGAGAGACCGCCAGCAGCTGCACGATCTTCCGCGACACGACGTTCGTCGGCCGCAGATCCAACAGGTTCATGATGGCGACGACGGCAGCTGGTACGATCAGGGGCAGCCAGATTCCGATTCGGTAGATGAGGCGTGCATCCATGATCGATCACGGACCCGGGGGTTCGAGAGCGCAAGGCAGTATAGACCGCCGAGTGGGTAGCCCAGTTGGAACCAGCTCGAAGGTTGGCTGCGTCAGGTCGACCGACTGCGACGAGCGGCGTGATCGCCGTCGGCACCCTCAGGCCATACCACATCTGGTGTAATTGGCTTCGCTGGCCGAGTGCGTCATATACCGAGCTTGTTACGCAGGTAGTCGCTGGTCAGGTGCTTGAGCACGTTCATCGGCTCGCACTTCTTGTCCCCGTCGCTGAAGTGGATCGGGCCGATTGCTTTTGCGAGCTTGATCGCAGCGGCGTTCAGCTTCTTGTTGCGCTTGCCGATGCTCATGAGCGCGCCGCCCATGCCGACGCGCACCCAGTTCTCCTCTTTCGCGATCGTATTGCCGATCTTCTCGACGCAGCCGAGAAAGAACTCGTCGGTGAGCCGCTTGTCCTTCTTGTCTTTGGCCAGCTCGTATACGAGTCCGTAGCCGCAACTGCGGCGGACGGGGTCTTTGCTCGCCATCCAGCCCTTCGCGATCTCGAACGCGATGGGGGACTTGGGGAGGGTCGCATCGCACGAGCTGAGCACGTGGCTGAGCATTCCTGGCCCCGCGCCGTCGACCTGCGTTTCGACTTGGTCGCGTGTGAGTTGTTTTGGGTCGTCGATGAGCAAACCGATGATCTTTGCGTCGTGGTTGCGTTCGTTCCAAAGTTTGAGCGCGAGGTCGTGGTCGCGCCCAACTTGTTTCGCAATCGCACGGAGCTTGGTGAGGCCGATGCCGAAACTGGTCAGCCCGCCTGTGCGGTCGCCCATTTCCTTCCAGTTCGCCTCCCCCCGCGCGTCGCGGTTCTCCTTGAGCAGGTCGAGGACCTCGGTCTTTGTCATGGGACGAGTTTACTGTCGACTGACCCTCGGCAGCGAGCGACGTGGCAAGGGTCGAGGACGATGGCCGGCGCGAAAGAACACTTCCCCCGTTGGCAACCGTGGGTACTGTGTGCCTGCGAAGATGTCGCCGCAGCTCGAGGCCGCGCTGTCGGTCTGGCGTCGTCGTTTGTTTTGAATGGTGACCCTAACGTTCGCCAGTTGGAACCAAATTGGCGAATGGCTCAGACGGTTCGACACGCTGCGGCAGGCGGGCTGAACGCAGATATTTCCATTTCTCGGCCATAGGCTGGTCCTGAGGGGTGTGCCGGGCACGCCCTGGGTATCGATTTGGCCATTGCATCAACGCGTGCGAGATGCTGAGGCTTAGCCCACTTGCCGGGAAGCAAACATCACGAGATTCGGCAACTCTAGTCAGCTCTGAGTACCACGTTCGGGTCCAGCCGCGACGCCCGCCACCCAGGCAGCCAGCATGCGACCGCGGCGACTGCCGACATCGTCGCGATCACTCCTGCCATCGTTGCGGCGTCGGTCGGCTGGACGCCGAACAGGAGCGAGGCAATCATCCGGTTTGCGGCAAAGGCGCCCGCAACTCCGACGATGACGCCAATGACGGTGGCCTGGAGGCCCTGCTTCATCACCAATCCGATGACGCTGGAACGGGACGCGCCAAGGGCCATGCGAACACCGATCTCACGACGACGCTCTGTCACCATGTAGGAAAGCACACCGTAAGTGCCAACCGCCGCCAGCAGCAGTGCCAGCCCGGCAAACGCACCAAGCAGCTGCGCCAGAAGCCTCGGCCGGCGAATCGATTCCGCGAAAACCGCGTCCATCTCCCGGAGGCGCACGATCGGGACCGCAGGGTCCACGTCCCGCACGAGTCGATCGAGCGTCCGTGACAAGCCGGCCGGCGGCAGGGTCGTCCGCAGTACCACGTTCATTGTCGGCGCAGCCATCGCGAGCTGATCGAGGGAAACGTAGAGTTCGGTTCCCGTCTCTTTCTCGACGCCGCCTTGCTTGACGTCCTTGGCCACTCCAATCACCGTATGCCAGGAGTTACCGCCAAAACCAATCGCCGCACTGAGGTTGGGCCGCACACGTTGCCCAATCGGGTTTCGCCCTTTCCAGATCCTGTTTGCCAGCGTTTCGTTGACGATGACAACTTTGCCTGGTGACGCCGCATCCGCCGGTTCGAAGCTGCGGCCGGCGACGATCGGCACGCCCATCGTCTCGAAATAGTCGCCCATGACAAATTGGTAGTAGTCGATGATCTCAACCGGGCTGCCGTCAGAGGCGGTGTGGTTCTCGATACGGGTAGGTATTGCTTCTGGAGATCGATTCGGCGGGAGACCCGACATGACGGCGGCCCCCTGCACGCCTGGTGTAACCCGCAGCTTGTCGAGAAGGCGTTGATACGCCGGAGCGCGCGTGTCGGGGTCGTATGGCTCTGCCAGCGTCATCGAGAACGTCACCAGGCGCGACCGATCGAATCCGCCATCGACGCTCGTGAGGTTGTAGACCGTCCGGATCAGCAAACCCGCGCCCATGACCAGCATCACCGCCAGCGCGACTTCGGCCACCACGAGCGTGCGGCGGATGTGATGGCGTCCAGCGCCGCTGGCCCCTCGGTCCCCGCCTTCCTTGACAGCAGTCACGAGGTCATTCCTCCGTCTTTGCGCGACGGGCGCGACGCCGAAGAGCACGCCCGTCGCCATTGACACACCGAGCGCAAAGAGGAGGACGGACAGGTCGATGGCAATTTCACTCATCCGGGGCACGCTGGTTGGGTACGCACGGATCAGCGCCTGCACAGCGCCACGGGCGAGCCAAAGGCCAAGCATGCCGCCGGCAACGCACAGCATCACGCCTTCGGTCATCGTCTGCCGGAGCAGCCGGCTTCGGCTGGCGCCAAGAGCCGCGCGCACCGCAAATTCACGACGACGTGACTCGGCACGCGCCATCAGCAGGTTCGCGAGATTCGCGCACGCGATCAGCAGGACAAACCCGACAGCCACTTGCAATATCCAAATCGAACGGCGGGCATCGCCAATAATCGCGTCCTGCACCGGCTGCATCTGAACGGTGTGGTCTGCCGCGCGCGATGGACGATTCGTGGGGACATGACCAGACGAGGCGGTACGCTCGGCCCAGTTTTCGAGGAATGCGTTCAACTCTGTCTGCGCTGCTTGCGCGGTAACGCCGTCCTTCAGGCGCCCAATGACATGGAGGATGTGGAAGCTGCGGTTCTGACGAATAGCCGCAGGGAGCCCGAGGGGCAACCAGATTGCCGTGCGGTTGTCCATGACATCGATGCTGGGTGGCATGATGCCAAGGATTTCATGCGGCCGGCCGTCGACATTCAGAGTCTGTCCAATGACTGGTTGTCCTCCAAAGGCCGTTTGCCACAACTCCGACGAGAGAATCGCGAGCGGTGGCGCCAGGCCCCCGGCACGATCGGTTTCTTCCTGGTTGAAGAAGCGTCCCTGTGCGGGCTGAACGCCAAGCGTGTTGAGCAGTTGGGCATCGACAGATATCGACCGCACGCGCAGCGGTCGATCGCCTGCCGTGAGGTTGACTTCGCCGGTTGTGTAAGCCCCCCCTATGGTCCTGTACGCCCCCACCATCGCAAACGACTGATTGATCTGCCGGAATTCCAGGTACTCCTGCACCGAGAGCGCGTTCCCGGTCAATCTGAGCACCGGAAACTCCGTGGTCAGGTACATCAGCTGCTCGGGTTTGGGATAGTCGAGTGGACGCAGGATGACGCCGTTGACGATCGAGAAGATAGCTGTATTGGCGCCGATTCCCAGTGCCAGCGTCAGGAGCGCGACCACCGTGAACACGGGAGTGCGCCTGAGCATGCGGATACCATGTTGCACGTCGCGGGTCAGGTCGTCGAGCCACGGCACGCCTCGCTGGTCGCGAAGGGCATCCATCGCTTGCGAGGTACCTCCGGCCTTGAATCGCGCGGCGCGCGCGGAATCGGTGGGGTTCAGACCACGACGTTGCGCGTCTTCTGCGGCCAGCTCGCGGTGCAGCCGGAGCTCCTGTTCCAGGTCGCTGTCGCGCCGCCTTTGAAGCAGGGTTCCCCAGAGACGGTGACTCCATTCGCGAAGAATGCGCATGCGATCTCCCGGCCTCACGCCTCGCCGCGCAGCAACGTTTGGATGATGCCCGCCATCCGGTCCCATGATTGCCGTTCCCTGGCGAGCTGACGCCGACCCGCCGACGTGACGGCGTAGAACCGCGCTTTGCGATTGGTCTCCGTGGTGCCCCAATTCCCGCGGAGCAGGCCACGCTGCTCCAGCCGCATCAGCGCCGGATAGAGCGTGCCCATATTGAGCTGCAGCGCGCCACCGGACACTTGCTCGAGGCGCGCGGCAATGGCGTAGCCGTGCAGCGGCCCGAGCGAATCCAGCGTCTGAAGGACCATCAGGTCGAGTGTGCCCTGCAGAACGTCGGCTTTGGATCGAGCGGCTTTATTAGACACGCCAATGGAGTATCACTGCGAGCATTAGAACGTCAAATGAAATGACGAATGTGGTACCCAGGCAGCCCAGTCGTCCTCCAGAGGGTGCTCGCCCCTCGGCTGATATGGCACACAAAGATGGCTCCCAGCGGAGGGTGCAACGTGAATCCCCCCAGGAGCGTGTTGATGAGGTTGGTGAGCCGCCTCGGAATCGAACCGAGAACCCGCAGATTAAGAGTCCCGTCCGGACTCGCAAATAGCTTAGATCTCAGAGCAATCTGGCGAATCAGAGTTGCAGAACGCAGCAGGCCGAAGCAGAGCGACGCAACCCAGACGCAACCGGTAGTCAGAGCCTTGCGACTGCCGCCATCTATTCCTCGTCGAACAAGTGGGACATTCACCAGTGCGGGTCTGGCTGAATCTCGATTGGTACGCCCTTCGCGTAGAGAATGGCCCTGAAGAAGTACTCTGCGGCCCTCTGGCCTTGCGACACAAGCTTGGAGGAGCGGTGTCCGGACTGTGCCCCTCTGACGAGATCCTGGTACTCCTCTCTGGCTCTCAAGAGAGAACTCACCGCTCGATCCGGCCACGATGCCTTTGACATTTCGAGATCGCGTGAGCTGAGCACCCGCGTTCCGTTACCGGGACGTCTCAGTTCCGGCTAACACTGGGTTGAGCTGCGAAGCTCCATCGCTTGCGCCGGCTTCGTCAGCTCCAACCCATTATTGGGCGGCACTCAAGGATGCTGCACCGTGAGCCGTGCCGCAACCCGACTCCTTGCCACCTGCAACACGTTGCTCACATCCTCAAACCGTGTTTCTGGCAGATTGTTAAAGTCCATGAGCCGGTGCTCGAACTCTCGGCCGTGCGTGGCATCCTCGACGGCGAATCGGACCTCCTGCAGAGCGACCCTGCGATGGTCGTACTCGCCAAGGACTTCAGTACAGGCCAGCTCCAGCGCGCAGAAGAGGCTCCACTTGCGGTTGGCCGTGTCGTCTGCGCACTCGCGATCATCTTTGCGATTCCAGGAGGCTTCGTCTTTCAGGATCCCGATCGCCCGATCCATTATGCGGAGGTCTTCCACCGTAGCCGGGCGATCCGGTCGCTCGATCCACCACCAGCGAAGGCCCGTGGCGCCCAATGTGATTAGCACCAGGCATGGCAGAAGAACCAGGAACTGTCGGGCGCGTCTTGGCCGAGGAACTCGCTGCTCGCGAAAGACCCATCCCAGGCCCGCGAGGCCCAGTATGAGCAAACCAACTGCGGCAGCGAGAACCGAAGAGTTACTCATGAGTTCGACCTCGACTCGGGCTGCCCGGACTCATGCCCGCCCAACAGGTAATGGAGTAGACCGGCGAGCGTCTCCGCAGCCAACGGCGGCTGCTCTACAGCCATGTCGCCTTTGGCAACTCCAACACTGGCGGGATGATAGCACCGGGCTGCGCTACACGATCCGCCCGTTGGTTAGCTGCGAGCGGCGCGGTTGGCTGCGGCCGGCTGCAGCCAACGTCGTCACGTCGAGGCTTGTTCTTTGAGCGTAACCGCCAGTCCGTCAGGCCGTTACGTGCCGCGACTGCGGAAACGGAGGGCGTGATTAGCTGCGAGTCCTTGCAGCTAATCGCGTCTTCACGAGCGCAATCCCCGACGGCTACTAACGAGAAGTCGCCCAGTGTCGACCGACGCGTCGCCCGCGGCAAGTTCGCTGCATCGGGGAGAACAGGCTCAGAACGGGATCAGTCGGCCGTTTCGGGCGGTCAGCGCCGGACGCTGCGCGCGGTGGCTGCGCGAAATGCCTAAGAAAAATGCGGGTAAGTGGTGAGCCGCCTCGGAATCGAACCGAGAACCCGCAGATTAAGAGTCTGCTGCTCTGCCAATTGAGCTAGCGGCCCACACCAGGAAGAATGAGGCGTTCCCGAAACAAAAATCTTAACACGACCCTGAAGCCCCGCGCCACACCTGCCATCAGTGCGATCCGGAAGGCCGTGCCGCTGCACTCGTAAACAGCTTCTGGCCGCCTCGGCGGTTATAAGATGACGGGACAGGACGGCCGGCATGGAACACTGGCGAGTGCACAAGTTCGGCGGCTCCAGCGTTGCCGACGCCCAGTGCATGCAGCGCGTGGCGCAGATCCTCGAAGACGATCCCCGCCCGAAACTGGCCGTCGTCCTCTCGGCGTGCCGCGGCGTAACGGACGCGCTCCTGGCCCTGGTCGCCGCCTCGGAGCGTCAGGAACCGCCCGCCGCCGCTGTCGAGGCGCTCCGCCAGCGGCACATCGACATCGCCCGGGCCCTCCTCCATGCGCCGGACGCCGATGACTACACGCAAGGACTGGACAGCGACCTCGCCGACATTCAGGGCATCCTGCAGACGGTTCGCTTGATCCGTTCCGCCTCGTCATCCGTGCACGACCTCGTCGCTGGCTACGGCGAGATCTGGTCGTCGCGCCTGTTCGCGCGCTACCTCACCAGCCGCGGCCGCCGGCCCGGTCGTGTCTGCTGGGTCGACGCCCGCGACATCGTCCGGGTGGACTGGACGCCGCTTGGCCCGACCGTGCAATGGAGCGAGTCCCGCGCGAACGCCGGTCGTCTCGCGACGGAGGATGCCGGCACGACGCTCGTCATCACCGGATTCATCGCGCGCGATCGCGACGGACTGCAGACGACGCTCGGGCGGAACGGCAGCGACTTCTCCGCCTCGATCTTCGGCGACCTGCTGGAGGCGGACGAGATCCACATCTGGACGGACGTCGACGGCGTGCTGAGTGCCGACCCGCGCCGCGTGCCCGACGCGACCGTGATCGACACGCTGTCGTACCAGGAGGCGATGGAGCTCGCGTACTTCGGCGCCCAAGTGATTCACCCGCAGACGATGGCGCCCGCGGTCCTGAAGGGCATCCCGATCTGGATTCGCAACACGTTTGCGCCGGAGAAGAAGGGCACGCTGATCGGCTCCCGTCCCGCGTCGCCCCACCTGGTGAAGGGCATCACCAGCATCGAGCGGATCGCGCTGGTCAACGTCGAAGGCGCAGGCATGATCGGCGTCCCGGGGACCGCCCAGCGCTTGTTCGGCGCGCTGCGCGAGCACGGCATCTCGGTCGTCCTGATCTCGCAGGGCAGCTCCGAGCACTCGATCTGCTTCGCGATCCCTGCGGCCGATGCCGGCAGGACCGAGCAGGTCCTCCGCCAGACGTTCGACGCCGAGCTTCGGGCGAACCAGATTCAGGACATCGACCTCTCGCGCGACTGCAGCATCCTGTCGATCGTCGGCGACGGCATGGCGGGCACGCCCGGCGTCGCGGCCAAGCTGTTCGGGGCGCTCGGCAGCGCCGGCGTCAACGTGCGCGCGGTGGCCCAGGGATCGTCCGAGCGCAGCATCTCGATCGTGATCGAATCACGCGACACGACCCGCGCCCTCCGCTCGGTGCACTCCGGCTTCTACCTGTCGCCGCATACGGTCTCGCTCGGCCTCATCGGCCCCGGCACCGTCGGCAGCGTGTTCGTGGAACAGCTCGCCTCACAGGCGACACGGCTGAAAGAGGAGTGCGGGCTCGATCTGCGGCTGCGCGCCATTATGACGTCGCGCCAGATGATTCTCGCCGAACCCGAGATCGCGCTTCGTGACTGGCGCCGGGCGCTCACGTCGGCCGCGCCGGCCGACCCGGCCCGCTTCGAAGCGCACGTCCACGCCGATCACCTGCCGCACGCGGTGATCGTGGACTGCTCGGCCAGCGCCGATGTCGCACGGCGCTATCCTCGCTGGCTGGCGGCCGGCATTCACGTCGTGACGCCCAATAAAAAGGCGAACAGCGCGGAACTGGAGTTTTACTCGCAGGTGAAGGAGGCCCGGCGGCTCGGCCGATCCCACTATCTGTACGAAGCGGCAGTGGGGGCGGGGCTGCCGGTCATCCAGACGCTGCGCGACCTGCGCGAGACCGGCGACGAGGTCAAGTGCATCGAAGGGCTGCTGTCGGGCACCCTGTCGTACCTGTTTACGACGTGGGACGGCGGCCTGCCGTTCTCCGCCGTCGTCCGGGACGCGAAGGCCAACGGCTACACGGAACCCGACCCGCGGGACGATCTGTCCGGCATGGACGTCGCCCGCAAGCTGATTATCCTCGCGAGGGAGATCGGCCTGAGTCTCGAGCTCGGCGACGTCAAGGTCGAGAGCCTGGTGCCTGCGGCGCTGACCGCGATCTCAGGACCGGAATTTCTCGAGCGCCTGCCGGAGCTCGACGAGCCGATGCTCGAGCGCCTCTCCTCGGCCCGCGCGAACGGCCGCGTCCTTCGGTACGTCGCCGCTCTGGATGCGGCCGCCGGCCGCGCCACGGTCGGCCTGACCGAGCTCGACCCCGTGCATCCGTTCGGCAACATCAACCGGACCGACAACGTCGTCCGGTTCGTCACCGCGCGTTACCACGACAATCCGCTCGTCGTGCAGGGACCGGGCGCCGGCCCCGCGGTGACCGCCGGCGCGGTCTTCGCCGATCTGCTGCGCGTCTGCGCGTACCTCGGCGCGAGGTTGTAACGCTAAACCACGACGACCCTGAATGGTCGTCTCACGACGAGCCTAAAGGCTCGTACCACAACACTATCTGGATGAGCAGCTCTCCGACACGACGCGCACGGCGGTGACGTCGATGTGCAGCACGCCCGCGTTCGGATTGTGCTGCGGCGCGCGCGAGGGATTGCCCATCGTCCCTGGCGTGACGGTGATCCGCGCACCGCCGACGTCGATCCCCGGCCCAATCGCCGCCAGTGACGATCGCTTCACCCGCCCCTTCGCCTCGACGTAGCGGTTGTTCTGCTTCTTGAGCTCGTCCATCACCTCGCGCGCGCCGTTGACCCGGAACGTCCGCGCCTGAATCACGGTCAGGTCATCTTCCCTGGCCGGACGTACGTCTTCCGCCTGGAGCGCGCGCCCCTTCAGGCACCCGGTGACGACCAGCTCGATCGACTCCTTGTCCTTCTTCTTCTCGTCCTCTTCCGTCTGTTCCTGTCGCGCGACGATGGCGGCGCCCGGAATGGTCAGGGCCGCAACGAGCAGAGGAGCGATCAGCCGATTGGCCTTCATAGATGCATGGTATACCCGGTTGCGTCCGCGGCGGGTCAGGAGCTAGAGTAGGCGAAGTCAGGCCCCTTCGACTTCGCTCAAGGCAGGCCGCCATGCGAATTCCGCAGTAGCTACCTCGGCCGTCACGTTCTCCCCCTCATGTCGTGGTCCGGCTGAAGCCGGACGCTGGCCAGGCTGAAGCCTGGCGCCACAAATTTTTGGGTCCGGCTGAAGCCGGACGCTCCACGCTACGCGAGTCTCATATGTCTGCACCAGCCATCCGTGTCCGCGATCTCGTCAAGGTGTACTCGCGCCGCGGCCAGCCGGAGGTCCGCGCGGTCGACGGGCTCACGTTCGACGTCCAGCGCGGCGCCATCTTCGGCCTCCTCGGCCCGAACGGCGCCGGCAAGACGACGCTCCTGCGCATCCTGTCGACGCTCGCGCGGCCGACCTCCGGCTCCGCCACGGTGCTCGATCACGATGTCGTCTCAGCATCGCTCGAGGTGCGCCGGCGGATCTCGGTCGTCATCCAGGAAAGCGCCGCCGAGCTCTTTCTCACCGTGCGCGACAACCTCGGAACGTTCGCGCGCTTCCACGGCCTCCGCGGCCCCGAGATCCGCAGGCGCGCGGATCGCCTCCTCGAAGAGTTCGGCCTGGCGTCCGAGGCCAGCCGGAAGGTGATGGACCTCAGCGGCGGCTTCCGGCGGCGCGTGCAGGTCGCCAAGGTCTTCATGGTCGACACGCCGGTGGTGTTCCTCGACGAGTTCTCGAGCGGCATGGATCCGATTCTGAAGCGGAGCGTGATGGACCGGCTGCGGCGCGAGGCGTCCGGCGGACGGACGCTCGTCCTCACGACGCAGATCCTCGGCGAGGCGGAAGAACTGTGCGACGACATCCTGATCATCAATCGCGGCCGGCAGGCGGCGCGCGGCGATCTGCACACGCTCAAGCTGCTGTCGCAGGGGGTCTACGACGTGACCGTGACCTTCGATCGGCTCCCGCCGGGGATCGAGGAGGAGCTGGCGGCGCGGCGTCCGATCCGCCTCTCGATCACGCAGAACACGATCGAGACGACGCTCAAGGAGGATGACGGCGGCATCCTGGCGGTCGTCGGCGCGCTCGCGGCGCGCGGCCGCGTGCTGCGCCTCGAGGTCGGCGGCGCGAGCCTGGAAGACATCTTCGTGGAGCTCACGAAGCCACGGGACGCACGGAGTGTAGGGACTAGGGACTAGGGCTTGGGGCCTGGAGCCTCGAGCCTGTGGCTCAGCAGACGGAGGCCAGTCATGAGCGCGTTCGGCGCTGTCTTGTATCGCGAGGGAAAGATCCGCGCGACCAACGGGTTGTTCATCTTCTGGGACGTCGTCTACCCGCTCGGCTATCTGCTCGTCTTCGGCGTGGCGATGACCGAGGCGTTCCGGTTCACCAGCCTCCCGGTCGACTACAACGCGTTCTTCCTCGCGGGCGTCCTCGGGATGGCCGGGTTCGGCATCGCGTCGAACACCGCCTGGTCCTTTTTCATGGACCGCGACAACGGCATCTTCTACGAGATGCTGACCTATCCGATGAGCCGCGCGGAGTATCTGGTGGGGAAGGTGCTGTTCAACATCGTGATCGCGGTGCTGCAGGCGGCCGTCACCGTCCTCCTCGCGGCGGCGGTGCTGGGCGTCGCGCTGCGCCCGGAAGGGTTTCCGCTCCTCGTCGCCGCGGTCGTCGTCGGGACGGCGGGCTGGTTCTTCTTCTACGCGATCTTCGCGCTCTACATCAAGCGCAACGACGCGTTCAACACGGTGACCTCGATCTTCTACTTCGTGTTCCTGTTCGCCAGCTCGATGTTCTATCCGATCGAGCCGCTCCCGGCGGCGTTCCGCGCCGTCGCGCTCGCGAATCCGATCACCTGGCACGTGGACGTGATGCGTTTCGCCACGATCGGAGCCGGCGACCCTCGCCAGATCGCGCTCGAGGCGGCCGGCTTCGTTCTGTTTACGATCCTGTCGTTCGTGAGTGCGCTCGTCGTGTTACGGCGCGAGGCGTGATTCATCGCCGATGGGAGAGGACCTCAGAATGGGTGAGCGCGTGGGGGGAATCGCGCTCGCCCATCCTGAGACGGCCGCAGCAGCGATTGCGGGGGACGCGTGACAGCCTCAGAGACCCCCTACTGAGGCCGCACGCGCTCCGCAAGCGCCTGTCCGTTGCTCTGTATGTGGCCATCGGCGCGCACGGCCAACCCGTTCCGGATCGCAGTACAGGACCCAGACAGCTCCAAATTGCAAGCGGGGTACCCTGACCGGTCGTACGTAAGTTGTTGGAGGTGGGCTAGATCTGCTCGCGGGCCTGCGCGCCGGGCGGACGTGCGGCGTAAACGCTCACGATTCTCGAAACTGGCCCTTCGACTCGGCGCCACCCTCGGCGTCGCCTCGCTCAGGGCAAGCAGCTTGGGCGGGGAGGTGCCCCGGTCAGTCGGACACGGTTCGAGCGAAGCGGCTGAAGAAGCTGTCGGTATTCCAGCGCGGCCGATCCGGGCGGTTCGCGATTCGCTCGCACAACGCGGCGACGACCCGTGTGAACCCGGCGGCCGCCTCGAGATCGATCGGCTGGCTCAGATCGTCCGACGGAGCATGGTATCGCTGCTTCGTCCAGGCGGCGGCGACGCCCGCTTCGGCGGAGTTCGGCTCGTAGCCGACCTTCATCGCCAGCGACGGCACGCCGCGCCGGATGAAACTGTACTGGTCGCTTCTGATGAAGCGATTGCGGTGCGGCTCGGGGTCGGGCTGTACCGCGAGATCCATCGACGCAGCCACGGCCCTGATGTCCGCGCCCAGATCGGACTCGTCGAGCCCCAGCACCATCAGCGACTTCATGGGGAACAACGGAAGGAACATGTCCATGTTGACGTTGGCGACGATCGCATGCCGCGGCGGCGTCGGATGCGCCGCGAAGTAGCGTGACCCCAGGAGGCCTTTCTCTTCCGCCGTCACCGCCAGGAACAGCACCGAACGTTTCGGCGGCTTTTTCGAGATCTCGGAGGCGGCTTCGAGAAGCGTGGCAATCCCCGAGGCGTTGTCCATCGCGCCGTTGTAGATCTTGTCGCCGTCGATGGCCGCCCCGACACCGACATGATCCAGGTGAGCCGTCAGCACGACGAGCTCACGCTGAAGGTTCGGATCGGTGCCAGGCACGAGCCCCGCGACGTTGTGCGAGTCGAGCTCGGTCCGATCCGTGCGGACGGCAGCCCGCAGCAGCCCTTTCAGCGGGAACCTCGGCAGCACTTTGCCGGCGTCCGCGATCGCCAGCAGGTCGTTGACGGTGTGTCCCGATCCTTCGAACAGCCGATCGGCCCTGGCGGCGTTGAACGTGACGGCAAGCCGCTGCCCGGCCGTGTCGTCCAGGGCTGGATCGGCGAGCGTCATGGACGGCTGCAGCCGATTCGGCGCGGAGCGCTCCCATGGAACGTCCGAGGTTCGAGGATTCTGGATCGTGATGGTGCCAATCGCGCCTGCGCGCCGCAGCGCGGCCCAGCGTTCTCCGGCCGACTGATAGTGCGCCGAAAGCGGACCGGGCACGGATGAAGGAGCGCCCGAAAAAAAGACGACGACCTTCCCTTTGACGTCCACGTCGGCGAAGTCGTCGTGCTTTGCTTCGGGTATCGCGAGGCCGTACCCTGCGAAGACCAGCGGTGCTTCGACCTCCGGCGCCGGGTTCACCCGCATGTTGAACGTCGCCTCGTCGCCCAGCACGATCGGCGTGACGGCCCCGTCCCGCACGAGAGCCAGGCTCGACCGATTCTCCACGATGCGGCGCGAGTGGAACCGTACAGGCTGGAAGTAGCCGGATGTGCCGGCCGGCTTGAGACCGTCGCGTTTGAACCGATCCGCGACGTACTCGGCGGCCTTCCGGTGCCCTTCGCTTCCGGTGTTGCGTCCCTCGAGGCTGTCGTCCGCGAGGAACGCGACGTGCGCCCGCCAACGCTGCGCGAGATCGTCCTCGGCGGCGCCGATCGCCACGACGCTCAACACCGAGACGAACAGAAGGCTCTTCGCTGTCTTCATCACGATCGATTCCTCTTGCGGGAACGTGGCTTGGGGCGCGCCCCATGTTCTCCGTACGACTGGTAGAGGGCCTCGAACATCGTCATGCCCTGCGTGAGCAGGGTCTGGTCCTCATGGTACATCCGGCGCAGACCCTCGATCATCCGGGCGACGGCCGCCTTTTCCGGAAGGTCGTACGTATCCTCCTTTAGATCGAGATCGTGAACGAGGCGTCCAAGCCAGGCCACAGCCGGGTCCTCGATGCCAAACCGCTGCGCGATCGTCTCGAATGTGCACGACGCCCCCTGATGTCCGAACTCGGCCCCGAACATGTCGAACGGAATCATACTGGCTTTCCCGGAGGGTTCGCCGAAGGCGAACGACGCCTTGGGGTCGATGAACCGCCGGATCAGCCAGGCGGACGACATGCGGTCCACTCCGGGCCTGGACCTGGTCAGCCAGACCCGGCCGCGGTATTTGGTGACATCCTTTGACGCAAGGCTCGGACGAGTCGGCACTGTCGGGCCTCCTTTCACGGATCGGTCGAGCTCATCAAGGACCTGGGCCGCTTCGGTGCGATGCGGCGCGTCGAAATAGTCGAGCGCCTCGGCTTCATGAAACCGCTCGCGCAGCCGCCTCAGCGTCTGCACGAGCCGCCGCCGCGCCGATCCCTTCGGCCCCCGCGATCGCCAGCGTTCGACGAGCTTCTGCGCCTGCCTGCCGATCTGGTCGAACTCCTGCCCCCGCGCCGTACGGAACAGGCCGGTGATGTCCTGGAGGGTTGCGGGGTCGAGCGCGTCAGCCCCGAGCACCAGCGCCTGGCCCCCGATCGCGACGATCTCGGCCTTGATCCACTCGAAGTCCTCCCGAGCCTCGGCGCGGTTCGGGAGGATGTACGCCGAGTTCTTCAGCGCGACCGCGCCGACTCGCTGCAATCGGCGCCACGCTTTGACCCGCGCGGGCGTGTGCTTCGCCGGCAGCTGATAGACGAGCACCAGCCACGCGCTCCCTCGACTTTCTGCCGGTACGGCGTCTGCCGGATTCGTCATCGTCCGGCGCCCAGACGCTCGAGCGCCGCAGCGAGCCGGTCGATCTCGTCCTTCGTGCTGTAGAGATAGCACGACGCCCGCGCCGCCGCGGTCACACCCAATCGCTTCAGCAGCGGTAAGGCGGCAAGGTCGCCGCCGCGAATCGCGATACCGAGCGCATCGAGCTCCCGCACCAGATCCGACGGCCTCCAGCCGGCGAGCGAAAACGAAAACACGGGGACGCGATCGGCCGCGGTCGTCGGACCCAGCACGCGGAGGCCGCGTATGCCGGCGAGCCTCGCCAGCGCGTGCTCGGTCAACGAGCGCTCGTGCCGGCGAATGGCGTCACGCCCGGTGCGCGTCAGATAGCCGACCGCGGCGGCGAGGCCGATCGGGCCGGCAACATTCGGCGTGCCGGCGCCGAATTTCAACGCCGCGTGTTCGTACGCCGCCGACTCGAGGTCCACGTCATGGGCCATGTTCGATCCGGACTGATACGGCGGCATCGCCTCGAGCAGCTCCCGCCGGGCCCAGAGGACGCCGACCCCCATCGGTCCCGCCATCTTGTGGCCCGAGAACGCGAGAAAGTCGCAGCCGAGCGCCTGGACGTCGACCGGTATATGCGGAACTGATTGTGCGGCGTCGACGAGCACGCGGGCGTCCACGGCATGCGCCCTCGTGCAAATCTCGGCCACAGGATTGACGTAGCCAAGGACGTTCGAGACGTGACTGACCGCGACGAGCCGCGTCCGCCTGGACAGCTTGCGCTCCAGATCGTCCAGCCGCACCCGGCCGGCATCATCCACGTCCACGAAGATCGTCTTCGCGCCGCCGCGCTCCGCCGCGATCCGCCACGGGAGCAGGTTGGAGTAGTGCTCGGCTATCGTGAGGATGACTTCGTCGCCGGCGCGAAGGTTCGCGAGGCCCCAGGTCGCGGCGACCAGGTTGATGCCCTCGGTCGTTCCACGAACCCAGACGATCTCGTCTGGATCCCGCGCGTTGATGAAGCTCGCGACGACCCGTCGCGCGTCGACGTACTGGTCGTGCGCGCGCCGCGCCAGCGTGTGCAGCGAGGCGGAGGGATTCGCGTTGTCGCCCGCATAAAACCGCGTGACGGCCTGGATGACGGCGGACGGGCGGAGCGTCGTGGCCGCGCTGTCCAGATACACGAGGGGCCGGCCGTTGACCGATTGCGCGAGCGCCGGAAAATCGGCCCGCCAGTCGTTCGTCGTCACGGCGGCGAGGGCGGACGAGACGAGATGTCCGAACTCTCGACGCGTCATGGGATCGGCCGTGGACTCATAGCTGTATCGAGAGTTCTATTGTGTGAGATATATACGTAACGTGTACAGAATGTCAAACGGGGCCTGGGCTTGCTCCAGCGGGGCGAAGCCCCCCGGACAAGAATATTGCGCCCGACAGGATTCGTACTTTTGCGCCGAATGGCGCCGAGTGGCGCAATGACCCAGAAACTGTTGGGGGCTCAACACAATGACGCGAGCGAACGAGCGCAGCGAGTGAGCCACGCGAGCGGAGCGGGGATCGCAGGGGTCCCCGCGAGCGAGCGTGTTGGGGGGGTCCGGCGGGGGCGAAGCCCCCGGACAAGAATAATGCGCCCGACAGGATTCGATACTTTGCGCCGAATGGCGCAATGACCTAGAAACTGTCGGGGGCGACAACCGAGCGAAGCGAGGTTGGTGCGCCCGACAGGATTCGAACCTGTGGCCTTCGGCTCCGGAGGCCGACGCTCTATCCAGCTGAGCTACGGGCGCGAGAACACCGATTCTATCTCAGAATCGGCGTCCCATCAGCGCCGCCGACAGAACGACGAGCCGCGAGTTGTCGATCAGGTTCTTCAGGAGAGCGTTTCTCTTCAAGCCACGACTCGCTCGTAGACGCGGGTGTCAGCGGTCGACTGAGTCAGATGGATGGCGTCCGCGCTGCACGCATCGACGCAGCAGGGGTCGAAGTGCGTGCCCGATTCGCTGTCGAGGATTGCGCGGACCCCCTCGGGCGGCATGCCCGGGCGATACGGCCGGTCGGCGGCCAGCGCGTCGACGACGTCGGCGACGGCGAGGATGCGGGCCGTGAGAGACAGCGCCAATCCCGAGAGCCCGCGGCAGTACCCGCGGCCATCGATCCACTCGTGGTGATTCGCGGAGTCCTCCGCGAAGTTCTGGAAGAGCGGGACACGCTCGAGCACGCTCAACGTGTACGCGGGATGCTGCCGCATGACGGCCCACTCCGCCTGGTCCAGCTTTCCGGGCTTGTCCAGGATGCGATTCGGCACGGTCAACTTCCCGAGATCGTGGAGGAGCGCGGCCCGGCGAAGCCGGATCGGATCGACGCCGTCGGCGCCCAGCCGCTCGTTGATCGTCACGGCATACTGCGCCGTGCGCTGGGAGTGCTCGAACGTGAACGGAGACTTCGCGTCGATGATGAGGGCGAAGGCATCGCAGATGCGATCGAGCCGTTCATCGTCGGCCGGAATCTCGTCGGTCGCCAATTCGCCGGCGACCAGCGCGCGATCGAGGCTGGTCTCCGCGAGCGCGGTCCAGAAGCCGTGGTCGGCGTCCAGATCGACGAGCGCGTCCACCAGGGCCGGCGCGAACCATCGGCCGCGCCGCTCGCGCGCCACGCGCAGCGCCATCTGGGGCCCGCCCTGGCCGAAGAAGATCTCCATCACCTGCGTCAGGCCGATGATCTGTGCGAACAGAGGGATCTGTTCCCGCTGGAGCGCGTAGGGATATCCGCCGCCGTCCCAATGCTCGTCCATCGCGAGAATCGCGGCGGCCACTCGTTCGGGGAGGCCGATCATCCGGGCGATCTGCGCGCCGCGCTCGCAGCGGTCCCTGAAGATCCGCTCGCCGCTGCCGCGCGGCCCGAGCAGCGCGAACCGGCCAAGGCGCCGGAACTTCGCGACCAGCCTGCTGCCGCGGCCGATGTACTGCCACGCGTAGGCGATCTGAGCCGGGAGGCGCCGCCAGTCGCGTAGCCAGACGGCGCGCTTCACTTCCTGATCGTCGCCGCCGAACAGCTCGTACACGACGGGCGCGTTGCTGGAGCAGCCGGCGTCTTTGAGCAGCAGGGCGTACAGAAGATCGACTCGATCGGACCGCGGCAGCTGCAGCGCCTCGGCGATTCGAAGGCCGATCCGAGCCGTCCGCGCGGCGTGGCCGCGCGGGTGACCCTCGGTCAGATCGAGCGCGTGTGAGAGCCCGGCCAGGACCGGCGAGACGCGCAGGTCGGCCGTCGTCGACGTCGTCATTATGAAGAATTGAGAGCGCGGGTGTTGAACCCGAAGTTCGAACCTAGGCAACGATGGTACCAATCAAGACGATCCGCGATTAGGACTGACGTCGCGGACCCTAACCTGCTGCGCCCGGCGCTGTTACCCGCGCAGCCGCCGACAGGGAAGTCGCCGCCGAGACAACTTTCAGTTTTGGATGAATCGGCCGGAGTGATCCAGAAAGGATCACCAACTGTGGTTCTGTGTGAGTTACCTATGTCCCCGGAATGAACTGTTACCCATGTGTCCGGAATGGACGCGATGTTCTTCCTGAGGGAGAGGTAACACGGTATTCCGGGCACATGGGTGACACTTTTGCCTCTTCGGAGGAGGGGGCATGCCTTGGAAGGAGTGTCACGTCATGGACGAGCGGCTCCGCTTTGTCGCCCGCCTGCTCGAGGGGGAGAAAATGGCGCCGCTGTGCGCCGAGTTCGGCATCTCCCGCAAGACCGGCTACAAGATCTTCGACCGCTACAAAGACACCGGCGTCACCGCGTTCGCGGATCGCAGCCGGCGGCCGTATCGCCAGGCGAATCGCCTGCCGGCGCCGATCGAGGCGACCATCGTCCGCCTGAAGCGGGAGTACCCGGGGTGGGGCGCGCCGAAGATCCGCGAGAAACTCCGGCAGCAGATCGGGCCGCCGCTCCTGCCGGCGATCAGCACCGTCCACGCGGTCCTCGATCGGCACGGGCTCGTGCACCGGCGACGCCGGCGACGACCCGCGCCGGCCGGCACCGCGCTCTCGCGGCCCGCTGAGCCCAATGCGCTGTGGTGCGCCGATTACAAGGGCGAGTTCATGCTCGGCAATCGGCGCTATTGCTATCCACTGACGATCACCGACTTCGCCAGCCGCTACCTGCTGACGTGTGAGGCGCTCTCGACGACGCAGGAGCGATTCGCCTTCACGGCCTTCGACCGCGCCTTCAAGGAGTTTGGCCTGCCGCGCGCGATCCGGACCGATAACGGCGTCCCGTTCGCGGCGCCGACCGCGCTGTATCGGCTCAGCAAGCTCGCGGTCTGGTGGCTCCGCCTCGGCATTCAGATCGAACGGATCCAACCTGGGCATCCCCAGCAAAACGGCCGGCACGAGCGGATGCACCGCACGCTGAAGACGGAGGCGACCAAGCCCGCCGCCGCGAATGTGCTGCAGCAGCAGGCGCGCTTTGACACCTTCGTCGCCCGGTACAACCAGGACCGCCCGCACCAGGCGTTGGCGATGAAAGTGCCCGCCGACCTCTATGTGCGGTCCCCGCGCGTCTATCGGGGCCTCGAGGAGCTGACCTACCCGTTTCACGACGCGACGTTCACCGTGACCCATTGCGGCCGCATCTGCTTTCACGGCCGCAAGATCAACCTCAGTCACGTGTTTGCGGGGCAGAACGTCGGCGTCATGCAGGTCGGCGAGCACATCTGGCTCGTGACCTTCATGCAATACGATCTGGGCTATTTCGACGATGAGACGTGCCGGCTGGAGCCGATTGCGAATCCCTTCGGCCCGAAAGTGTTACCTATGTGCTCGGAATAATCCGTCACCCATGTGACCGGTATATACCCGAGTCGAATGGCGCGCCCGGCAGGACTTGAACCTGCGACCTACGGGTTCGAAGCCCGG
Source organism: uncultured Acidobacteriota bacterium (assembly GCA_963847125.1). Classification (GTDB taxonomy): domain Bacteria; phylum Acidobacteriota; class Vicinamibacteria; order Vicinamibacterales; family 2-12-FULL-66-21; genus DATAEE01. The sequence goes on along the minus strand of CAWJYM010000009.1, from coordinate 1,215,322 downwards.
CGCTCTATCCAGCTGAGCTACGGGCGCGCAGGAACCGCATGTTAGCAGGAGGTACAGGTAGGGACTAGGGACTAGGGACTGAAGCTAGGGCAGCGGATTTCTCGCGAAGCACAGGTCCCGCACGATGCGCCCACCGATGAGGTGTTCCTGAATAATGCGCTCGGCGTTATCGGGCGTCACGTTGCGATACCACGCCCCCTCGGGATACACGACGCAGATCGGACCGTCGGTGCAGATCCGGAGGCAGTTGCACTTCGTCCGGTAGCACGGTCCGTTCTCGCCCGTGATGTCCAGCTGCTTCATCCGTTTCTTGAGGTACGACCAGGTCTCGGCCCCCTCGTCTGGATCCACACAATCCGGCCCGATGCAGATGAAGAGATGCCGCCGTAGCCGGCCGATGCCGAACTCGCGCGCGGAGTCCTCAGGCTTGTTCTTTTTCTTCTTCGACACGCCCGTTGATCCTATCTGACCCGGCGGTTGGAGACCAGTTCGCGGCCCTGCCTCGCCGAAGCTCGCAGCTGAGCGCGCGAGCGAAGGCGGGTGGCACCGGCGTTGCTCATCGGCGGGCGAGGAGGCACCCACGATGGCAGAACCACACGACACCGACGGCATCCGCCGCGACGACCCCGGAGTAGACAGCGAGCTCGACCGGGACCAGCCGATGGGCCGGGGTGACGAGAAGATCAGCGGCCTCGGCGAGGAAGACGACGAGGCGTTCGAGGACGAGGACGAAGACGAAGACGATGCGGATCTCGAAGAGGAGACCGACGAGACGGCTTAGATAGATCAACGCAGAGGGCGCAAAGGACGCAGAGGAAGCTGAGAGGAGTGTCGGCCTGGGCCCGACCGCTGGTCGGGCCCGCCGCTGCGCGACGAAAGGCAGACGCAAGGCCCGACGACGTGGGTGGCTCTTTCGTCTGCGTTTCGACGCACAGCGCGCGCGCCGCAGGCGCGCAGGCCGACACTCCTCCGTTTTTTCGGCGTTCTCTGCGTGCTCTGCGTTATACGTACGCTCACTAACGCCGCGAGTGTTTCCGTACGACCGCGGTGAGATCCACCGGCTTCGACGTCCGCAGCCGTGCCCATAGATCGCCGACCTCTGCGAACCGCGCCGGCGCGGTGCGGATGGTGAAGTCGGTCGGATTCACCCCGGCATCCACCTCTTCCCAGGTCAGCGGCGTGGAAACGCCCGCGAAATCGCTGGCGCGTGCGCTGTATGCCGTCGCCAGCGTCTTTCCCAGAATGTTCTGCAGGTAATCCACGTACACGGTTCCGCGCGGGCGCCTGCGAACCGTGCGCTCGATCGTCGCCGTTTTCGGATGCTTGGCGGCGACGACGGTCGCGATGATCTGGCAGAGCAGGAGCCCGGATTCGTAGGTCGTCCTGGGCGGCAGCGGGATGTAGACATGCAGCCCGCGCGATCCCGAGGTCTTGGGCACGCCCGGAACACCCAGCGCGGCCAGCTCGTCCCGCACCCATCGCGCGACGTCCAGCACATGCTCGAATGTCGCCCCTTCGCCCGGGTCGAGATCGATCGCGACCTGATCCGCGAAGAGAGGGGACTGCACCCGCGAGAACCACGGATCCTGCGAGATGGCCGCGATCTGCGTCATGTAGAGGAGCGTCGTCAACGATCCTCCGACGAGACGCCGCGCGTTCGGCTCGTCGATCGGCTCCAGCTCGGGCGCCAGGATCTCGATTCGGACGCCAGGCGGCGGCTTCTCCTCCCGCGTCCGCTGCTGGTAGAACGCCGGCGCGGCGATGCCGTTCGGAAATCGCTTCATGACCAGCGGGCGATCCTCGACGGCCGGGAGGAGGTACGGCGAGACCTGCGCGTAGTAGCGGAGGAGCTCGCCCTTCGTGATCTTCTGCTTCGGCCAGAACACCTTGGCCGGATTCGTGATCTTGATCGAGTCGCCGTTGGGGAGCGCGATGACGCCGTCGCGCCGGGCGTCCTCGAGGGCTTGGAGTTGATCGATCACCGGCGTTCGGGTTCTCCGAGCCCGCGCGACCTGGAGGATGCGCGGCCTACCGCGCCGCCAGCTCGTGCAGCGGGTGGGGCCCCACCCCCACCCGCTGGCCGCGGGCGTCGCTCGCCCGGGCCGCGGGCGCTCTCTGACACTTGCGCCGGCTTCTTGTCATCCCGCAATCCGAGATACACCGGGTGACGCAGATACTTCTCATCGGTCCACTCCGTGAACCGGACCTCGGCCACGAGCTCGGGCCTGACCCAGTGAGCGCGCTCGTTGACGGGGACGCGCGAGGCGAACGGCGAGGTCGTCGTCTCACGGGCTTTGAGAAGCTTCGCGACGCGCGCCAACTCTTTTTCGTCGAAACCCGTTCCGACGTGTCCGACGTAGGTGAGCTTGCCATCATTTTCTTGTGCACGTGGGGCCCTACCATCATTATTTGATGCTCGCGGGGCCCCACCCCCGCTCGCTCGCGCTCGGCGGCTCGCTGCGCTCGCGCCTCGCGCGGGCCGCAGGCGCTCGCTCGCGCTGGCCGCAGGCGCTTCAAAGACGCCGAGCAGCAGCGCGCCGAAATGCGACCGTGTGTTGCGCGGCTCGGTCCAGCCCCCGACGACGAACTCCTGGCGGCGGACGTTTTTCAGCTTGCGCCAGGCGGGGGAGCGCCGGCCGCTGTGGTACGGCGAGCGCATCTCCTTCGCGATCAGGCCTTCCCAGCCTTCGTCGTGCGCGCGGCGGTCGAGGTCGCGGCCGTCGCCGCGCGCGACCTCGCTGATGCGGAAGGGGCCGTCAGCCTTCGCCAGCTTGCCCAGCCGCGCCTCGAGGCGGGCGCGGCGCTCGGACCACGGGCGCGGCCGGAGGTCTTCGTCGCCGTCGCGCAGCAGATCGAAGGCGATGTACGCGACCGGCTGCGTGCCTTCAGCACGCCGGATGTCTTCTTTGCCCGTGAGGTGCATGCGCCCCTGCAACCGCTGAAACCCGACGGGTTTGCCTGCCTTGTCGAGCGCGACGATCTCGCCGTCGATGATCAGCCGGTGTCCGAGCGTGCGGCCGATCTGTTGGAAGGCCTCTACGAGTGCGGGGAACTGTGATGTCTTCTCGTTCCCGAGACGGGAGTAGATCTGGACCGACAGCGCGTCATCATTTTTTGATGCGGCTGGGGCCCCACCCCCAGCCGCTGGCGCTCGGCGACTCGCTTCGCTCGCGCCTCGCGCCGGCCGCGGGCGCTCGCTCGCGCGGGCCGCAGGCGCTATCTCCACAATCGCTCTGATCCCGTCGTACTTCGGCTCGTACGCAAGGCCCGGGCTGACGCGCGGCGCGTCGTCGAGCGAGGCGAGCATCGGCCGCAGGTCGTCGCGTAAAACTCTGGGCATTACTGTGCATCGAAGCGGAGAGCCTGCCTCCGATATCCTTTACTGTATGGCCGCGCGCCCGACGTGGAAAGGCTTCCTCAAGGTCAGTCTCGTCAACATTCCGGTCCGGGTGTTCCCGGCAACCGACAGCGCCGCGACGATCAGCTTCAACCAGCTCCATCGCGAGTGCCGCACGCGCATCCAGCAGAAGCGCTGGTGCCCGAACTGCGACAAAGAGGTCCCGCTCTCCGACATCGTCAAAGGGTACGAGTTCGAGAAGGGGCGCTACGTCGTCATGGACGAAGAGGACCTCGCGAAGGTCCGGCCGGAGTCCACGCGCGTCATCAACCTCGTCCAGTTCACCGAAGTCGACGAGATCGATCCCGTGTACGTCGAGCGCCCGTACTACCTGGCGCCCGACGGCCCGATGGCGAAGGAAGCCTTCGCCGTCATCCGCGAGGGGATGAAAGGGAAGGCCGGGATCGGGAAGCTTGCCCTCTACGGCCGTGAGTACCTGGTCGCGGTGCAGCCGCGCGCCAAAGGGCTCATCATGTTCACGCTGAGGACCTCGCGCGAGATCCGGAGCATGGACGCGATCGACGAGCTCGAGGGCGTGCCGGACAAGGTCAAGCCGGACGAGATCAAGCTGGCGAAGCAGGTGATCGACACGTTCCAAGCACCGCTGGATCTCAGGGAGTACCGCGACGAGTATCAGGAAGAGCTGCGGAAAGTCATCGACAAGAAGATCGCGGGCGAGGAGATCGTCGAGCCGCAGGAAGAGGCGGCGCCGACGAAGGTCGTGGACCTCATGGACGCGCTCCGCAAGAGCCTCGATCGGGTGAGCACGACGAAGAAGACAACCGCGAAAGCGGGGCTTGGCCGCAAGGGCGCCAGCCCGAAAGCCGCGAAGCGGAAGCGCGCATGAGCGCGACGTTCACCGTCCTGATTGCTCTTCTGTCGGCCTGGCCCCTGCCCCCACCTGACTGCGTGAGCATCCCTGTCGATGTGCCAAAGGCGTTGCACGGCTCCGCTCTCGTTTTCACGGGAACGCTCGTCGACGTTGGAGAGCAATCCCGTCTGAGGTTTCGAGTCGATCGGTTCTGGAAGGGACGGCCTGACAAGGACATCGTGGTACACGTGCTGGGTCAGCCGTTCATCGGCAGCTATTGGTTTCGAGAACGAGAGACGTATCTCATCTTTGCGAGAAAGCTGTCGGCGGACGAACGCAAGAAGGCCGGCGTGAGCCCGGCCGAGGCCCCGGCATTTGGTCTTGAACGGTCATGCGGCGGCGCACCACCCTTTCCCCTCAAACTGACGGCGGAACTCGACAGCATGACCCGATCGGAAAAGCCGCGCGAGTAGCTCACGCGGCCGCCTTCGTCCTGCGGACTACGGCGAGCCAGGCCGCGCAACCCGGCTCGCCAGACCGCGCTACCTCCGCGCCACGAGCAGCTCGTTCTCGACGCCGAACGTCAAGGGCACTTCCCGCGCCCGGAACCCCGCCGCCGTCCGATCCGACTCGGAATCAACCACGCCGAGCAGCATCGTCCGTCCGCGCTTCACGACGATGTGAATCGGGTAGTAGCCGAACGGCTCGGTGCCGGGAAAGCGCGGCCCCGAGAACCGGCGGTCGAACCGCGAGAGGCCTCCGCCCGGCGCGTAGCGCGACAGGAACGCATCGCCGTAGATGCGATAGTAGGTCGACCAGCGGATCCGGTCGTCGTTCTGCGAGACCGGCAGCAGCTCGATCTGATCGACCACCTGATCGACGCGCGAGACCCGCTTGACCGCCTTGACGGCGTCGCTCTTCAGCGTGGCCCGGTAGGTGTACCCGGAGAGCGTCACCGTACCCTTGTCGTACTGATACGTCAGGTAGTCGAAGACGCCGTAGTAGGGGAGCCGGAGCAGCGCCCGCCGGATGTCGTCGTTCGTGCGGGCGTCCTCCGACGGCTGCGCCCCCGCGAGAGCGGGCGCAGCGATGAACATCGCTGTCACGATCATGAGCACGAGGGCTCGAGGCGTTTTTGGCTTCATGCACTGTCCTACGGGCCACAGGAAGCGGCGGTTTCGTCGCGGGTTGACGGAGGCCTGACGGATTCGCCACGAATACCTGAGGCACAGAGAAAGGCTGAGGCTCAGGACTCGATTTCGCGACGGGCGTAGGCGCCGTTGGAGCGCCGGCACAGGACGCCCTCGCCGACGAGCTCAGCGAGCACACGGTCGCACACGCCTTCGTTCATCCCGAACAGTCGGGTCGCCTGCCAGAAGTTCAGATGAAGGCCAGGCATTTCCTCGAACTCGGCTCTTACGCGGCGCCGCAGCGCCTCTCGACGTGCGGGGTTGCGACGCTCGACGAACGGAGCTGGAGGCGGCTGCAGAGTGAGCGGCGTGGAGTGAAAGGTGTCGAAGGGTGTGGCAGACCTGCGTCGCCGTGCTGTCATCGTTTCCTCTTGTCGATACTGCCCAACTGTCGCCGTGCGCGACGGAAGCTCTCGATCTGTGACGCGCCCTGGCCCTGAACCGTTCCCACGCTATTGATCGAATGCGGGCGTCGGGCCTTGGATCCCGAATCGCGGCGTATCTCATCACCGACGTCCGCAAGGGCGGCAAGATCGTCATGATCGAGATGGGGCGGTAGTCGGGCGAGCCGCGTCTACCGTTTCGACACGAGCAGCTCGTTCTCGACGCCGAACGTCCCGGGCACTTCCCGAGCCCGGAAGCCGGCGACCGTCTTGTCCGATTCAGAGTCCACCTCGCCCACGAGCAGCGTACGCCCGCGATTCACGATGATGCGAATCGGATACATGCCGAACGGCTCGAAGCCGGGGAACCGCGGCGAGAAGAATCGGCGGCTGGACCGCAGCGAAAGGCCGCCGCCCGGCGCGTACCGGGACAGGAAATCGTCGGCGTAGATGCGGTAGAAGGTAGCCCACCGGATGCGGTCGTCGTTCTGCGAGACCGGCAGCAGCTCGATCTCATCGACGACCTCGTCCACGCGGGGCACGCGTTTCACGGCTTTGACGGAGTCGCTCTTGAGCGTGCCGCGGTACGCGAACCCGGAGAGCGTGACCGTGCCGTCCTCGTAGCTGAACGTTAAATAGTCGAAAACGCCGTAATAGGGCAGTCTGACGAGCACCCGCCGGATGTCCTCGGCGGTGCGAGTATCCTCATCGGAAGGCTGCTGCGCGGCCGCGACAACAGACAGAGCAATCAACAAGCCACTGAACATCGCAAACACGCGTACACGAGACATTTCTGTTCTCCTATAAATGTGACGCCAGGACGGTGACGCTGGTTTCCTGACGAAGCCTGACCGAGGTGGTGACAGGAGGATGATCGTGAAGCGAGGCTCAGGCGCGCGCGCGCCAGCCTCTCCAGGAATCGCGTTGCAGCCATAGACCTGGTCCGCCAAGCGATTCGACGTGAGCCTGTCGATAGAGCGAGTACGATCCGATCACCAGAACCAACCCGATGACCGGCATGGCCCAGGCGGCGAGAGGATCGCCGACCGACAGGTGCGAGTACAGGGCGCCGATCAGGTCGAAGACCAGCCCGGCGTAAGCCCACTCCTTGAGTCTCGAAAAACCGGGAAGAAGCACTGCGGCGACGCCGAGGGTTTTGGCGATCCCGATGAAGGGGAGCAGGTAGGTTGGATATCCCAGATGGGTGAAAATCTCAACGGCCTGTGGGACTCGCAGGATGTCAGGCACAGAGGCCATGAGCATGAACGCAGCCATGAGGCCGGTCACAATCCAGTACACACGTTTCATGGGTTTATGACTCCCGATGCGAGGACGCCTCTTTAACTTTGACGCGAGAATCCGGATAACCGGTCGTGCCATCGTGCTGACGGTTTTCTGATGGAGACCGACCGATCGTGACAGCGGAGGTCAGCCGCGAGGGCGCCGCGACGGCAAGGATCCGTCGAGCCACGCCGGGGGACGCGGGCGCCATTCTGGAATGTCTCCGGTCGGCCTTCGAACCCTATCGAAGCCGCTACACACCGGACGGGTATCGCGACACGACGCTGACGCCTGAAACGATCCGCGAGCGTCTGGCATCGATGTCCGTCCTCGTTGCGGTAGATCGTGGCGGCGAGATCATGGGGACGATCGCGAGCGCTGTCGCGAGCCCGGGCGTCGGCCATCTTCGCGGGATGGCGGTCCTTCCGATGTGGCAGGGAGCAGGCGTAGCCGCGCTCCTTTTAGATGCGGCTGAGCGGGACCTTCGAGACAAAGGCTGCTCGCTCGTGACGCTCGACACGACCGAGCCGCTCGAGCGAGCCACGCGCTTCTACGAGAAGCACGGGTATCGGCCGTCGGGCCGCGTCAGCGAGTTCTTCGGCATGCCGCTGTTCGAGTACGTCAAGGTTCTGACGTAATCACCGCCTTCTGGTTGCGCGCGACTGGCCGCCTCAACCGCCAGGCACGGCTGAGGTGTGTTTTCCACTGTATTTCGAGCACCCCTACGCAGCCCATTTCCTGATGAGCGGCCGAACCCTGCCGGTCGCGCCAAGGGTCCGGAGGAGCCTCATGAGCTGGCCCGCGGAAAACACCTGCGTTCACAGCCCAAGGAGCAGAGCCGAATGGCTGCACCTCCAAAGGTACTTTTGGCAGAAGACGACACCGCCGTCGCTGCCGCCCTCACCAGGGTGCTCAGGGACGACTTCGACGTCGTGGACGTCGTTGCCGACGGCGTGATGTTGATCGAGCAGGTCAACCACCTGCACCCCGACGTCATTCTCTCGGATGTGAGCCTTCGGGGTCTGGACGGCATTTCGGCCTCGATCGAGATCCACCGACGCCATCCAGAGATCCCCATCGTGCTGATGACCAGTCAGGACGATCCTTCTCTCCGGGACAAGGCATTCGCGGCAGGAGTCTCCGCATTCCTGTCCAAGACCGATGCGGCGGCGGGCTCGCTCGTCGCCATCCTGACGCGTCTGCTTCGCTGAGCGGACTCGGCGCGATCGCGCGTGCCGGCTGCGGCTGCCGGCGCCGGGGCAGAAGTGTGCGGACGGCCGTGTTAAGATCTGTGTTTCCCCGGGCCGGTCCAGGCCCGTCAGGTGTGGTGAGTGTAGCTCAGTGGTAGAGCGCCGGACTGTGGCTCCGGAAGTCGCGGGTTCAATCCCCGTCACTCACCCCAGCTATCAAATCCTCTCCCTCCGGATGTCCGTTCCCCGCGCATCCCGCCTCGTGCGGTTCTTGCAGAGATTTCGCGCGTGCGAGTTCTTGTCATTGATATCGGCGGCTCCCATCTCAAACTGGCTGTCGCAGGGCGCAGCGAACGGGCGCGGTTTGATTCGTCGCCCGACCTGACTCCGACCGAGCTGGTCAGGAGGATAGGCGGCGAGCTCCAGGAATGGTCCTACGACGTGGTGTCAATCGGTTACCCAGGACGAGTCGATGCCGCAGGGCCGACCCAAGAGCCGGGTAACCTCGGAAGTGACTGGGTGTCCTTCGACTTCGAGAAGGCATTCGGGAAGCCGGTTCGCATCGTGAACGACGCGGTCATGCAGGCTCTGGGCGCCTTTGACGGGGGCCGCATGCTGTTTCTTGGGCTGGGCACCGGTGTGGGTTCCGCACTGGTGACCGAGCATGTGGTGGTTCCGTTGGAGCTCGGCCAGCTGCCCTATCCACCGGGAGACACCCTTGCGCAGAGCCTTGGCCGACACGCGTTCGAAGAGCGGGGCGCGGGCCCATGGCAACAGGTCATAGCAGAGGTCGTGCCGGCGCTGCGGCTGGCATTCGCCGCCGACTACGTCGTGCTCGGCGGGGGACTCGCCGTCCACGTCGACCCGCTCCCGCCGCGAACCCGCCGCGGCGAGAATGATGACGCCATCATCGGTGGGGAACGCTTGTGGCGCGAAATCATCGAGCCCCACGATCAGGGCCCGTCCTCGTTCTGGCGGGTCGTGCCGTAATCGTGCCGCTGTGATGAACGTCGAAGCAGCTGATGTCGCGCGAAGGCCGGCCACGCTGCCGGACGGATCGCAACACGGCCTTAGCCTGCCCAGGAAGTGCCGGGCGGCGCGGCCCACCAGCTATGGGTTTTGAATCGGGGCCTTCGCCAGAGAGAATGCGATCTGGCGCGCGATTGATCGCGATCAGGCGAGGGAATGTGAACGGCCATCTATCGAATCATCTTTTCGTCGAATCATCCTTCGCAAACTCTGATCTTCCGACGACGCCGGTCGCGTGTTAGGCTGCGCCTCTCACGCGCGCCGGATCACATGTTCGCTGGCCAGGACTCGCCTTGACCCGCGTCCGACACGTCGGCGCGGCCAGGAGGCGCACCGTGGATCAGCTCAACAGTTTCACAGTCGTTCGCAGCTCATCGACTTCATCACGCCTACTGAGTCTGGTAGCCATTTCGATGATGGTTGTGACCGCCGTTGTGGCGGCGCGACCGCGGTCCAGGCAACTCTCGATCATCGACCTCGGGACGCTGGGCGGAGACTTCAGCGTGGCCCAAGCCATCAACGCCCGCGGCCAGGTCGTGGGGTACAGCCGGATCGACGCAGTCACGGCGCACGCCTTCCTTTGGGAGCACGGCAGGATGACTGATCTCGGGCTGCCGGGCGGCGACAGTTTGGCCTTCGGCATCAACGCCCGCGGCCAGGTCGTAGGCAGCAGGGTCCCGCCCGGGGCAGTGGTGCCCCACGCCTTCCTTTGGAAGGATGGCAGAGTGACGGACCTCGAGGCACAAGTCGGAAGCGAAAGCGTAGCCGGTGCCATCAACGCCCGCGGCCAGGTCGTGGGCTGGGGCGTAACGGCCGCCGGCGAGACGCACGCCATCCTCTGGGAAGGTGGTGCGATGACCGACCTCGGCGCGCTACCGGGTGGATCCTTCAGCTGCGCTCTGAGCATCAACAGTCGCGGGCAGGTCGTCGGCAGCAGCACCACTGCCTCGGGCGATTTCCACGCCTTCCTCTGGGAGGATGGTGAGATGACCGACCTCGGCACGCTGCCGGGTGCATTCCAAAGCTTCGCTGTGGGCATCAACGATCGCGGGCAGGTTGTGGGCCGTGCCGACACGTCGGCGGGCGAGACCCACGCCGTTCTCTGGACGAAGAACGCGATTCGACGCTGATGATGATGGGGCGCGTGAATTACAGCGCCACGAATTGCAGGTGATGGTTCTCCACGGGGCGTTGAGGTCCGTCTAGGATCGATGGGTTTTCAACGAGGTGTGTTCTGAAGCCGCGTCTTCACAAGGTCTTCAGAAACGCGATCAAGGCCCGCCTGTCCTCAGCCGAAAGCTCCAGGCCGAACTCGTGTCCCTTTACCGCCCGCGTTTTCACGCCGTAGCCTTTCCAACCGGTCGGCACGTAGTCGCCGCGCAGGCGTCTCGGGTCGAACCAGTCTTCGAGGGTTGCGACGGAACCGTTGTGCTCGAACGGGCCGCGATACCACAGCCCTTTGAGCGAGGGGACTTTGTAGTAGCCCGTGCCACGGCGCGTTGTCGTGGCCAGGCCCGGGTCCGTCCCGATCGAAATCGACATGACGTCAAATCGCGCGCGATGCTCGTCAGGCACACTGAAGCCCGGAGCCGGCATCAGTTTGTTGTTGGTGTAGAGCGGCGGCGGATGACACATAGCACATCCTTCGCGCTCGAACACCTTCTCACCTCGAACCGCCAGCGCCGTGCGCCGGTTGGGATTCGGTGGGGGTTTCAGCGAATAGATGTAGAGCGCCAACGCATACAGCTGTTCGTCGCTGTAACGGGCCTGAGCGAACTCGGCGAACGGCGCGTTGGGCACGGAGGTGGCCTCCGTAACCTCTGCTTTCGCCGGAATGAAGTCGCCGTAGCGCGCCAGCATGTCCATGCCCTGATTGAGCGCCGCATAGCGCATCAGATCCCCGATGCCGCGATGACGTACGAGCCCGGTCGCATCCAGATTCCGGCGCTCTCTGATTCCGATCAGATCGGGGAGCTTCGGCGGGGAAAACGGGCTCGTGCCCTGACGGGCGAACACGCCGGCGGGAATCGCAAAGTGAACCGCTTCGATCTCCGCTGCCGAGAACTGGTCCAGCCGCGCGTTCGGGTCAGGCTTCAGCCAGGGCGCGGCGAACGTACTCCGCTGCGCCAGCCGGACCTCGGCGAGAAATCTGTCCTTATCTGTTGCCTTTGCCGCACCATCTGCCAGTCCAAAGAAAGCCACCTGCTCAATTGGACGGTTGCCCTGCGCGCCCCTGATCACGGTCCCGTCTGGCATGACGCGGCTGTGACATTCCGCGCAGGCGACCTCGGCGTTCTCGAGCTTCCCCCGCTCGCGAACGACGTGGACCGCGAACGGGCTGATGCCGTCCTTGTCGTACAACGTGTCGCCAGTCTTCGCGGCAAACGCACGCCTCTCTTCGAGGCTGGACGTGGCCGGGCTGAAGAGCACCGGCGCGTTGAAGACCATCTCGCCGGCTTTGATCCAGTCGGCTTCGGTCAACAGCCTCGGGCGATGCGGGCCGTCATCCCAGAGGATGACCGGCTCTTGCAGCTTGAGGCGTTCCCGGTAACCCTGAGGTTCTCTGTCGGGGCTGTACTTGGGGTAGCTCTTGTAGATGGGCCGGACAGGGATGCGGTAGTACTCCTCGGCCGAAATATCCTTGGGGCTGTAGCGCGGGTCAGCGAGCGGCACTTCCAACTCGGCCAGCGCCTGCTCGTCCCACGTTTTTGGAATGGTGGGTGTGTAAGCGGTCGCCGGTTTCTGCGCACGACCTGTACCGATCACTGAGACGGCGATCAATGCCGAGAACTGGAAACAGAAAAGAAGCTTCGCTCTTCTTGCAGTCATTCTTAGCCTCCTTCCTAGATCCGCAATGCGATCTTTCTCGAGGCATCCTACACCCGCGCACGGCTCTGGGCGCGTTCTGAACGAGGAGCGGGCCGCACATGACGATGGTCTCCCGAGTGGCACTGATGACTGGTGGCAACCGCGGTCTCGGGCTCGAGACGGCCAGGCAGCTCGCCGCGCGCGGGCTGCGCGTCCTCCTTGGCTCGCGAAATCTTGAAGCCGGCGCGGAGGCAGCTCGGGCGATCGGTCACGCAGACGTCCGGCCCGTGCAACTCGACGTCACGTCAGACGATGACGTCGCTGCATGTCGCAACCTGATCGAGAGTGATTACGGCCGGCTCGACGTGCTCGTCAACAATGCCGCGATCCACTACGACTCCGGTCAGTCGGTCCTCAGCGCCGATCTGCAGATCGCTCGTGAGGCGCTCGAGACCAACCTGATCGGGGCATGGCGGCTCGCGCAGATGGCTGTCATGTTCATGCGTCGCCAACGCTACGGGCGCATCGTCAACGTGTCCAGCGAGGCGGGCGCCCTGCACGAAATGCGCGCGCACGCGCCCGCTTACAAGGCGTCGAAGCTCGCGCTGAATGGGCTGACGCTGATGATGGCGGACGAGCTGCGCCGCTCGGGCGTACTCGTCAACTCGATCTGTCCAGGCTGGGTCGCCACCGACATGGGCGGACGCGGCGGCCGGCCGGTCACCGAAGGCGCGGCCGGGATCGTCTGGGCCGCGACGCTGCCGGACGACGGGCCGACGGGCGGCTTCTTCCGCGATGGCCGTCCGCTCGACTGGTGAGTTTAAGTGACCCCCCGGCGGCGACCTACCGTCCGCCATTCAATGATGAACGCGAGGCCCACGGCGGCCAACACCACGCCCCATACGGCAAGCAGATCAAGGCTCCAGATGCCAACCTCCACTAGCGCCGCGACGCCAGCCGCCAGCAGGAAGACGGGGCCCGTCAGTGCACAGTGGAGCGTGCGATTTCGAGCGAAGTTGAGAAAGCAGGCCGCGCCGAGCGCCGCCAGAATCAGCGTATCGCCAAACTGTCGAACGGCCGGCCAGATGATGCCCAGCAGGATTCCCGCGCCGTAGAGCAACAGGAACATGCCGGCCCAATACCAGATGGCCGAAGGTGTCGTGCAGCAGCTCTGGGCGAGTGTGAGACGCTTCATGGCGGGTTCGCACCAAACAATCGATCGAATTCCTTCTGCAAACTGTCGCGTGCAGAGACGATGGTTCGGCCCCAGTGGGTCAGCCCCGTCGGAAAGTCGTCCCAACGCGCGTTCACGTCGTACAACAGATAGGAGTCCCACAGAATCTCGCCGCCGGTGCCATTCGAATCGGTCGTCAGCTGAGCCTTCATCCTCGCTTTGTTCTGGCCGAAGAGAGCGCCGACCGCCTTCGATTCATCCCACCGATGAATGACGCGTGCATCGGTAAGAAGGTCCGGTGGCCAATTCGACCGCGAGTCACCGGGAAACATGTTGAACCAGACCGCATACACGCGCAGATCCGCTTTCGGGTACTTGGTCAGGAGCTCGTTCTGCACCCACCGGGTGCCTGCCACGCAAACCGGTCACGTGGGTGACAACAGTAGGATCAATCTGACCTTGCCGGCGTCGCGATTGAACATCGCCTTCAGCTCGTCGACGCCGCGCAGGTCCTGGATGGTCGCGGCAGCGCTCGTCTGCAGCCTCGGCTCGTGCCTGGAGCGCAGTGAGCGTCAACGCGATAGCCGCCAGCGCCTGACATGAGCGACGGCCAAGGTGATGTGGCATCGTCATAACGTCCAGTAGATGATCCAGTTGGCCCACCAGGATGTCGTGAGCAGGAGCAGCACGACGGCCGTGCTCGCGAACAAGGCGAGTCGTCGACCGCGCATTGTCGAGGGCCTGTCGCAGCCGCCGTCGTCACATTGAGCGCTATCGGGCCGGTAGGTCTGGTAGTAAGCGTACCCAAGGCAGGCGAGGCTCAGGCCGGTAAAGTACGTTCGAAACGGGGCGAGTTGCGCGCCCAAGGCTGCTACGCCTGCACCGACCACTCCCGACGCGAACGGCAGACAGCAGAATATCGTCGCAGCGACTGTGCCGGCCGACGTCACGGCGCCGGCCTCGAACCACCGGCGCCGGCCTCGTGCCTCCATCTACAATGCTCCTGCACGACGTGCTTCGCCGACGAGATCGTCGACGACCGGGCACGGGATGTCGCGCGGCGATGCGAGCGCGCGCTCGCACATCTCGAGATGATGGCGAAGCGCGGCGCAGAACGCCTCGAGCTCTTGTCGCTTCTGCTCCAGCTCCGCCAGACGGTGGGACAGCACATCTCGAACGCGACGGCACTTAGCCCGGCCGCCGCGGTCCCGCGAGCCCAGCAGCTCGCCGATCTCGCGCAGCGCCAGGCCGTGGGTCTGCGCGATTTTGATGAAGCGGAGCCGGTCGAGCGTTCCCGATTCGTACGTGCGGAAGTTACCGGACGTGCGGTAGGCCGGTGCGAGAAGCCCGAGGCGCTCGTAGTACCGCAGCGTGTCCGGTGTCAGCCCGCTCGCCCTCGCAAGTTCACCGATGCGAATCGCGCCTGAAGCGGGTCTTAAGCGTCTCATGTGATGACCCCTTCGGTGTCCTTCCGCGCGTCCTCGACGGCCTGGATCAGATCGCCGAGGCAGCAGACGCCTCTCGGACTGCGAATCTCGCACGCGCAGCGGCCCGCCTTGATGTGCGCACGGACTCGGCCGACCGCATCAGAGGAGCCCGTCCGCACGATCTCACGCCGCATGTCTGCCTCATTCTCGCCAAAGCAGTAACAGATCATGCGGCCGCCGGGCGGCTCCTTCTCCCAGACCTGGACGCGCAGCTCAGTGCGGCGGTACGTCGCGCCCGCCGTGTCAAAGTAGACGACGTCGCAGGCTGGCTCCGGACAGAAGTGATGTTCGAGCAGGCTGAGGCGGGAGAGCGCGGATTCGCGCAGGAGACTCTTGACCGTCAGGCGCTCGACGCGTTTTCCCGCCGTGCCGCTTGCAGGGCAGTCCGAAGAACTGGGAACGATGCCGGACCGGTCTTCGCAACAGGAGGACATGCAACGGCAGTATGCACCCTGGAGCCCGGTCCAGAGTCAAGCGGGGGATAACCGCGACCCTGGAAAACAGGTCGAGCTCGGATCAGAACACGACGCTGTAGCTGACGCCGGGGTCCTCGGCGTTCGCGAGCACGAACGAGATCGTGTGGCGGTCGCGCGACCAGCTCAGGGTGGGATGCACCTTCACGCCGTCGTAGATCACGAGCGACGACACGCTCGCGGGAAAGTAGATGTTCAGCCCGGCGATGGCCCGGGCCTTGTCCTCGTAGGTGCCGTACGCGACGCCGACATACGGCGCGAGCGGCACCCGCAGCCAGGGGGACAGATCCTTGCTCGCCGTGACGTAGAAGGATTGGCCGGAGGGCGTCCCGATGCGATCGGATGACGTGCCGAAGATGATCGCGGGACGCGACTCCGTTTCCGAGATCGCCCGCCAGTTGGCGAGCGCGCTGGCCTTCTCCGCCAACGGGTTCCATTCGATCCCCACCTGAAAGCTGTCGGTGAGGCTTCGGGTCAGCGTGAACCGCAGCTTCGCGCGATCGATCTGGCCGCTGATGGCGCGCGCGCCAAACGTCCACTTGCCCGCATGCTGCTCGGCGGTCCCACGGACCGCCCGTCCCTCGCCGGGTCAAAGGGGTCAGGACGGGACGAGCGATCCGGCCCGCCGGCCTTCCTGTTTGGCGAGCGATGCGCGCGCGTGCATGTGCGGCAGCTCGTCCTCCTCGCGCTCCGCTTTCGGTGGAACGAAGGGCGCAGGGCGCGGAGACGTCCGGCTGCCGGTCAACCAGTCGAGCCGTTCCGTCAGGAGCTCAGGCGCGACCAGACCCATCAGCTTGTCGAAGATCTGTCCGTCCTTGTCGAAGATCAGGAGCGCCGGCAGCGTGTCGCCGAAGCCCAGTTTCTCGAGCTGGTCGACCGTGCCGCCGACGAGCATCGGATACGGCACCTTGAAGTCCTCGATGTAGATCGGGAGGAGCTTGTGCTCGGCGGCGCGGTCAACGGAGACAGCGGCGATGTGCACGCCGCGGGGCGCGTAGGTTGGATGCAGCTCGACGAGCGTCTTCGTCTGCTCGTGGCAAGGGGCGCACCACGTCGCCATGAACTGCACGACCGTGATGGCGCCGGGCTGCGGCAGCTGAACGGCGTTCCCCTGCGGATCGCGGGAGCTGATAACCGGTGACTGCGCCGCGGGTTGAGAGGAGGAGGCCAACGCCAACGTCAGCCAGGCCAGGGCCGCGAGCATACCGTTCATTATCGTCACTTTGATGACCGAGCCGATCCGACCGAGGAACTGTTCGTTCTGATTCGGTAATCGTTAAGATCATTGATCGTGGCGATAGCCCTGCCACCCGAATCGGCGGTCACGTTCGGCGCGTTCTGCCTGGATGTCGCGAGCGGCCAGCTCTACCGTGCGGGCACGGCCGTGCCGTTGAGGCCGAAGGCCTTCGCGGTCCTTCAGCACCTGACGACGCGCGCGGGCCGTCTGGTCAGCAAGCGGGATCTGCTCGACGCCGTGTGGCCGGGCGTTTTCGTCGGCGACGCGGTCTTGAAGGTCTCGATCCGCGAAATCCGGCGGGCCCTCGGCGACGATCCGCACACGCCACAGTTCATCGAGACCGCTCACCGCCGCGGGTACCGGTTCATCGCACCAGTGGAAGCAACCGCCCCGACGCTGCCGGCCGCGCCAGCGGCGGCGTCCGGAGTACCTCGCGTGCAGTACGCTCGGAGCTGCAGCGTCAACATCGCCTATCAGGTCGTCGGATCGGGCGACGTCGATCTCGTCTTCGTGATGGGGTGGGTGTCTCACCTCGAGTACTTCTGGAACGAGCCGTCGTTCGCGCGATTCCTGACCCGCCTCGCCTCGATGGGCCGGCTGATTCTCTTCGACAAGCGCGGGACGGGGCTCTCCGATCCGGTGCCGGTCGATCAATTGCCGACGCTCGAGCAGCGGCTCGACGACGTCCGGGCGGTGATGGAAGCGGCGGGATCCCAGCGCGCGGTGTTGATCGGCGTGTCGGAAGGCGGACCGCTCTGCTCGCTCTTCGCGGCGACGTATCCCGAAAAGACCGAGGCGCTCGTCGCCATCGGCAGCTACGCCCGGCGCCTGAAGGCAGACGACTACCCGTGGGGCCACACTCGAGAGGAGCGCGACGAGTTCTGCGAATCGCTTCTGAAGCAGTGGGGCGGGCCGGTCGGCATCGAGGAGCGGGCGCCGAGCCGTGCAGGCGACCGCGCGTTCCGCGACTGGTGGGCTTCATATCTTCGAATGGGCGCCAGCCCGGGCGCGGCCGTCGCGCTCACGAGGATGAACGCCGAAATCGACGTGCGGGCCGTGCTGCCCTCGATCAAGGTGCCGACGCTCG
Organism: uncultured Acidobacteriota bacterium; assembly: GCA_963847125.1. Lineage (GTDB taxonomy): Bacteria > Acidobacteriota > Vicinamibacteria > Vicinamibacterales > 2-12-FULL-66-21 > DATAEE01. Next base: position 1,197,775 of record CAWJYM010000009.1, on the reverse strand, counting down.
TCCTCCATCGTCGCGGCGATCGTTGCCTCAAGGTCGAAGAAGGCCGCTACGTCGCCTCGAAGATTCCGACGGCGACCCTGGTGGAGCTGCCTGGTGACGACCACCTGCCGTTCGTGGGCAACCAGGACGAGATCCTCGACGAGATCGAGAAATTCCTGTCGGCGACGCATCCGACGCCTGCCGCCGAACGCGTGCTCGCCACCGTGTTGACGGTGCTCTCGGACGCCCCGCCCGCTGAGCGCGATCGCGTCCGGGGCGCCTTTACACGAGAGGTCGCGGCGCATCGCGGCCGGACCGTCGAGCTTGGCGACGAACGGCTCACGGCCGCATTCGACGGCCCGGGACGTGCGGTCCGGTGCGGCGCCTCCGTCGTCGCCGTCACGCAGGGCGCACATGTGGCTCTCCGCGCGGGCGTGCACATCGGCGAGCACGATCCGTCGGAGCCCGGTGGGTCGTTGATGGAGGTCTGTTCGGCGGTCGCCTCCGCCGCGGGCCCGGGTGAGGTGCTCGTCTCGCGCACCGTCGTCGATCTCGTGCCCGGCTCGGGCCTTCAGTTCGCCGAGCGCGGCGTGTTGCGCATGGCTGGTCTGAAGCGCGACCTCCCGCTCCTTTCCGTCGCGAAACCCTGACGCCGTACCCAAACTTCACCGTTCCGTTACACCGGCGTCACGATCGGGGCAGCCTCGCCCGATATTCTGGTTCCTTACCAAAGGAACCACCATGCTGGAAACATTCACTCCGATTGCGCGGTCCGTGAAGCTTCGGACCGGCGTCACGCTGGATTACGCCGAACAAGGCAACCCCGCCGGGCTCCCGGTGGTGCTGCTGCACGGCTATACCGATTCCTGGCGGTCGTTCACGCGCGTCCTGCCGCACCTGTCGCTGTCACTGCGCGTCTTCGCGCCGTCGCAGCGCGGGCACGGCGACAGCGATCGGCCGATCGGCGGCTACGCTCCGAAGGACTTCTCGAGAGACCTGGCCGCGTTTCTGGCTGCGCTCGGGCTGCCGCGCGCGATCATCGTCGGTCATTCGATGGGCACGTACGTCGCGCAGCGCTTTGCGATCGATCATCCCGACCGGGTGCTCGGGCTCGTGCTGATCGGCGCCTTCGTGCCGAAGCCGGGCAACGAAGGGCTCCGCGATCTCTGGGAGTCGGCCGTCTCGAATCTGAGCGATCCCATCGATCCGGCCTTCGTGCGCAAGTTCCAGGAAAGCACGCTCGCGCAAGCCGTGCCGCCGTCGTTTCTCGGCAGCGTCGTGCGCGAGAGCTTCAAAGTACCCGCCCGCGTCTGGAAAGCCGCGCTGAAGCCGCTCCTCGATGCCGACTTCTTCGCCGAGGTCGGGTCGGTGACCAGCCCCACGCTGATTCTCTGGGGGAATCGGGACGAGCTCACCACGCGAATCGAACAGGACGTCCTCACTGCCTCGATTCCCGGCTCGGATCTCGTCGTGTACGACGGCGCGGGGCACGCGCTGCACTGGGAAGAGCCGGCGCGCTTCGCCTGCGATCTGGGCAACTTCGTCCGGACGCTGTCGAACCGCTGAAGCCGCGGATTGGCGCAGATGAAAGTGAGCGAGTGCGCGTGCGCCACGTGGCACGCGCACTCGATTGGGCAGCGCTGTCCTATTGGCGGGTCTGCGGCTCGCCGTAGATGAAGTCGTCCATCACGACCAGATCCACGATCGGATCCGGCCCGCCGTCCGGCGTCGTGTGGCCGGTGACGATCTTGACGCACGCGATCCGCGCGTTGGGGAAGAGAAGACCGAAGAAGGACAACGTCCCGGTCCCGGGCGAAGAGGGAATCGCGCTCTTGTAGAGCAGCCTGCCGTCGGCATCGTAGTAGAAGATCTGACTGGACGGCTGACGCGGAGCCTGTCGAACGAAGCGGCCGCCACCATCCGGGCTGTCGACGTCGGCGAAGACGACGCCGAAGCCGGATGTGTTCGCCTCGATACCGCTGCCGCCGGGCACGAAGAAGGTGACGTCGGTCTCCGTGCTGCCCACCGGAGCGAAGAACCGCACCGGGCTGAAGAACTGGAACGTCGTCGCGAGCGACGGGTTACCGAACGTATCCCCGAGGCCCGACGCCGGCGCCTGCACGAACCCGGTGCCAGGCGTCGTGATCTGGGCGCCGCGGGACGTCAGGAAGACCTCGAACGGCGTGGGTCCGGGTGAGGTCGCGGTGGAGCCGCCGCCGTCCCAGTTGATCTCGCGGCGTCCCTCGACGAGCGGCCCTGGCGCGTTGCCGTTGTTCACGCCGCCGACCGCCGCCCGGAATTGATCGACGGCCGACTGGATCGACGCGGCGGTCGGTCCCGCGGCCTGGAAGACGATTCCGGGAGCGACCTCCGGCTTGTGCTGCCCCGTGGCCTGAGCCCCGGTGGCCAACCACACGATCGCGGCCAGCGTCGCGGCGCTCGCCGCTACCTTGTTCATACGGTGTTGCTTCACGATTTCCTGCCTTTCACTTTGTCGAGAACGCGGCGACGGTGACTTCCGATCGCTGCACTCCCGAATCTACCCGCAGGCATCGGGGCAACTCATATGCGCGCGGTTAGAGACCGGTGAAAGATCGGTGACGTTCACGCACGACGCCGTTGTCAGCGAGCCGCCTTCCTGAGGGTGAACGTAAGCCCGCGATCGCGGCAAAGGATTCGCTCCGATCCGCTAGCCGATCCTCATCGCGCCACCTCACGCGGCCCTTCGCGAACCCTTTGCCGCGAGAAGCGCGGGCTCGTAAAGTTGCGCGCCCCAAACCGCGGAGCCGTGGGGCGGCGGGCTGCCGGCAGGCCACGCCGCGTGTTCCGGTCCCGCGGTGCTCTTCCAGACCCGCGCGCCGCCGACCCACGCGCTCTTGGATCGAACGCGGCGGGCGGCATGAACCTTCGGTCGACGACGCGCATCGAGTGAGCCTCGATCCGGCTCAGGGTGAGCCCGCTTTTGGCCAGTTCGCGCATTACTTCTCGGAGGTTCCAACATGCGCTGGCCGACCAGATCCTGGCTCTGGGGATTGGTCATTGTCGCCATGGTCGCGCTCCTGCCATCGGGGGCTGACGCGCAGGCTGTGGCGACGACGTTTGCGGGGTTGCAGACGCTCATCAAGACAGAGGAATACGTCGTCGTCATCGATCGCGCGGATCGGGAAACGTGGGGAAAGGTGGCCGCACTCTCCGCATCCGAGTTGACGCTCGTGATGGTGGTGAGCACTGATGGGGGCGCCCGCATCCTCACCACGACGGATACGCGCGACTTCAGTGAAGGAAACGTCGCGCTCATCCTGCGCTCGGATTCGACTGGCCGCAAAGGCTCCGGCATTTATCCCGCATCCTGGGACACGGTCGACATGCTGCCGTCCGCGACTGACGTCGTGGTGACGTCTGAAGCGGGCGACCGCAGACGATATCGACTCGGTCAAGCGACGCCGGACAGTCTGCGACTGCTTGCGCCGTCCGGGCAGGAGGAGATTCTCAGGAAATCGGACATCCTGCGCGTCGAGCGACAGGGCGTCGACGACCCGTCGGGAAACGGCGCGGTGATAGGTGCGCTCATCGGGGCCGGTACGGGTTTGGGGCTCGTCGCTTCTATGTACGCGGCCTGTGATGCGGGCTGTGACGCGCCCGAACCCGGCGGCATGTACTCGATGGCTGCAGGGTTCGGCGCCGGAATCGGGGCTCTCTCAGGCTGGGTGATCGACAAGCTGCACAAAGGCCGGGAAACCGTGTATCCCGTCGTTTCGCCGGTACTGACCAGCCGCCACAAAGGAGTCGTGCTGTCCGTGAAGTTCTAGCGTGCCTACGCGCAGCCATTTTCTGGCCTAGAATCACCAGTGTTCAGGAGGGGGTCATGACGAATGGTCTTGTCGCCATAGGCAGTGCCCTGCTGCTGTCGGTTTCGGCGATGAGTGAGCCGGCGCTGGCAGACCAGGACTCGGACCGAGATGCGAAGGCTGAGTGGAAATCACCGGCCCTTCGAATCTCCGTCAAGGACTTCAAGCAGCTGCAAGCCAAAGGCGACGTGCTCATCCTCGACGTGCGCGATGCCGAGAGTTACCGCCGCGGGCACCTTCCGGGCGCGGTGCTGATGCCGCCCGACACCGTGGAGAGCCAAGTCGGGACGCTTCGGAACGAGAAGAGGCCGATAGTCACGTACTGCAGTTGAGAGGCCGAGCAGACGAGCGCCCGTGCGGCGCTGCTCCTCGGCAAGAACGGTGTGCAGGGCGTCCGTGCCCTGATTGGCGGCTACGAGGAATGGGAGAAGCGCGGCGATCCGGTGGTCAAGGGAGACACAGCCGGCAAACAGCCGGCGCAGCGTGTCGACCAGTGGGCGCGGGTCCGGTTCCTGCTCGGCTCGTGGGAAGGCACCCAGGCGGGCCGGCCGGGGACAGGTACGGTCCGGCGGCAGTATCAACTCGTACTGCGGGACCAATTCATCGAAGTGCGCAACACCTCGACCTATCCACCCCAGGAGAAGAACCCGAAAGGCGAGGTTCATGACGACGCCGGGTATATCAGCTACGACCGCACCCGCAAGCGCCTCGTACTTCGGCAGTTTCACGTCGAAGGATTCGTGAATCAATACGCCGAAGAGCCCGGATCCTCCGCTGGAAAACTCGTCTTCGTGAGCGAGGCCATCGAGAACATCCCGCCCGGCTGGCGAGCGCGCGAAACCTACATCGTGCAGGGCCCGGATGAGTTCGAAGAGATCTTCGAGCTTGCCCAGGCGGACAAGCCGTTCGAGCTCTATTCGCGCGCGCAGCTGAAGCGCGTGCCGTAAAGTACCAATTGCTCCGGCTCGCAAGTTACGCTTGACCTTCAAGTCAACTTTAAGGTGTTGTACCAGGGCTGTGGCCAGTCTGCTCATCGGTGACCTTGCGGAGCGCGCGAGCGTTGCCGCGCCGACGATTCGTTACTACGAATCGATTGGTTTGCTCAAACGGCCGTCCCGATCGAACGGCGGATACCGCCGCTACGCGGAAGGCGCTGTCGCCGAGCTGCAGTTCATCAGAAAGGCGCAGGCCCTTGGTTTCACGCTCGCTGAGGTTGCCGAGATCCTCCAGCTGACCCGCTCGGGCAGGACTCCGTGCGAGCGCGTGTTCGTCCTGACGCGACAGCATCTGGCCTCGATAGACGGACGCATCCGGCAGCTTCAGGCATTTCGTGATCACCTGGCGGCGGAGCTGGCGAAGTGGGATGGTCGGGCCGGAACGATGCGCAATGGGGTATGTCAGATCATCGCGACAGCGGACATCGACCCGGATGCGCCGCTGCCCGTCGACCTGGCGCAGCATCGAAACGAGCGGCGGCGGAAGCGGTCACGCGACAGCGACTAGAGAAGATATGAAGACACCACGCCTCATTACCACGGCGTTGCTCGCCTCCGCGGTTTCGTTGATTCCGATCCCGGCCACCGGCCAGACCTGAGCGGGCTGCGCAAATGCGTACCTGCCGGGCTGGCGGGGAGTTCTCACTGAAGGCGTTGTCGGCAGCCGCGTCCGGATCGGCGCGTGGTTGGTTGCCGAGGAGCGCGGCACCGCGTACGACGGCTCGAACGAAACCGACAATCCTCTGCAGGAACGCACCACGATCCGTGTACCTCTTCTAACGGTCGACGTGCGGCTCACCGAGCAACTCGGCTTCCAGGCCGCGACGACGATTCCAGATATCACCCGAACGGCCGTCGTCGGGTCGTTGAACTTCAAGGAAACGTTCAGAGGGCTCGGTGATACCTCCGTTCTCGGCTGGTATCGGCTGCGCCCGTTTCACCGGTGGAACATCGTGCTGAATTTCGGGACGTCGCTCCCGACCGGCAGGACGGAACAGCCACGATTCCGTCCCGAATTGGAGGGAGGCAGCCTCGTGCCGATGTCGCGCCTTCAGCGCGGGACCGGCACGGTCGACCCGCTGTTCGGCGTTAACGTCGAGCGGCGGGTTCAGCGGCTGACGGCCTTCGGCAGCGTCGCGGCGCGGACCCCGTTCTATGACAACGAGTGGGGAATGCGAACCGGCGCGTCGTGGGAAGTGAACAGCGGCGTCGCGCGCGACCTGTGGTCGCCTCGCATCGTCGGCTTCGGCCGCCTGGGGTGGCTGCACCGGCAGCAGGATGCCTTCGAGGGCACGCCCGTGCTCGTCGGCGGCGGCCACTGGGTGTATCTGACGCCAGGCGTCGCCGTTCAGGTCGGGAAGGGACTGAACCTGCAGGCCGAAGTGAAGCTGCCCGTTTATCGGTCCCTCGCCAACCGGCAGCTGGATTCGTCGGCTATCTTCCAGTTCGGTCTCAGCCGCGCCTTCTGAGCAAATCGTCATGGACGCAGCGGAACTGCGCCGGACGTTCGTCCTCGCCAATGCCTTCAAGGAAGGCGACCTGCTGGTCGGCGGGACGCGCGACGACCGCGTCCGCGATGAGGCGCGGCGCGCACTGCTCGCCACACCACTCGGGGAGATCCGCCGGACGACGCTGGTGGAGGACCGCGTCAGCGATGCGCTGGCGCGTGCGCTGAACGGGAACCTGCAGAGCGAGCTCGATCGCCTGACCGTCGGGCAGCTCCGGCAGCGGTTGCTCGGAACGCCTGACCAGGTACCTCAGTTTCGCGACGGGCTCACCAGCGAAGCGATCGCCGCCGTCGTCAAGGTCATGACCAACGACGAGCTCTCCTTCGTCGCGCGTCAGTTGTTCAATCCCTTGCCGGGTAATGGGATCTCCGTGGGCTCGCGGCTGCACTTCGGCTCGCGGATCCAGCCGAACAGCCCGGGAGACGACGAAGAGGAAATCCTGTTCTCGATCTTCGAGGGGCTCGCGTACGGATGCGGCGACGTGATCATAGGCCTCAACCCCGCGAGCGACGAGCTGGACACGATCGTTCGTCTCGAAGCGCTCCTGCACCGCGTCGTCGAGCGCCTGCAGCTTCCCACCCGGTACTGTGTGCTTTCGGATCTCGTGAAGCAGCAGCGCGCCCTCGAGCACACGCCGGTGGACGTCGGCTTCCAGAGCCTGGCGGGCACGTCGAGCGCGATCGCCGGAATGATCGGACTCGACGTCGACGGCTTGCTCGACCTGGCGCGGAGCTTCGAGCGGCTCTATTTCGAAACGGGCCAGGGTTCGGAGGTGACCAACGACGCGGCCGAGGGCGTCGACATGGTGACGCTCGAGAGCAGGACGTACGGCGTGGCCCGGTACATCCGCCAGCAGACAGGCGCGTGGACGATCGTCAACGACGTGGCGGGCTTCATCGGCCCGGAAGTCTTCAGGACGGCCGAGCAGCTCGAGCGCACGTGCCTGGAGGACACCGTCATGGCGAAGCTCCACGGCCTGACGATGGGGCTCGATATCTGCAGCACGTTCCACATGGGGATCGCCCCTGACACGCTCCGGCAGCTCACGGCACGGATCGCCGAGAGCGCCGCGCCGGCCTATCTCATGGCGGTCGCCGGTAGCGCGGATCCGATGCTCGGATACATGACGACGTCGTTTCGCGAGCATCCACGCCTCCGCCGGCGGCTCGGCCGGCAGGTCACGTCGGCGATGCACAAGCGACTGATCGAGCTCGACGTGCTGAATGCCGCTGGAGAGGTCGCTTCCGACATTCGCGCGCCGGCGTACCTCTACGCGATGTATGCCAAGGGGGGCGGGGACAGGCGGACGTCAGCCTCGCTGCTGGATGAGGGCCATCACAAGATGATGGAGCTGCGCCAGCGCGGGTGGGACCTTGGCTATGGATGTGGTACGAGGCTTCAGCCTCGTGACGGTGGTACAAGGCTTCAGCCTCGTCAGGCGGACGACCCTAAAGGGTCGTACCACAATGACTACTCCGACCCACCTGCGGCTGCGGCTCGTCTCGATGCGATCTACATGAATGCCTGTCGCGCGCTCTATGCGACGCTCGACGAAGGAGTGGTGAACGACGTCTCTCCGCAGCACGCCCGAGTGCGCACGCTGGCTGTCGATCGAGATGATTACCTCGCGCACCCGCCGCGCGGCGAGCAGCTCCGTGAGGCGGATGCCCGCGCCGCGTCCCGTCTGTACGGATCGCGCCGGCCCCAGGTCCAGCTTGTGATCTCCGACGGCCTGAACGCGAACGCGATCAACGAGCATCTGCGGGCCGTGCTCCCGCCGCTGCGGCATGCGCTCCTGCACTCCGGGTTGCATGTCGGCGAGACGGACGTGATCGTTCAGAACGGGCGCGTGCGCGCCGGCTACCATGTGGGCGCCCTGGTCGACGCAACCGTCGTCGTTCACTTCATCGGCGAGCGGCCCGGTACCGGCCTCAACACGCTCTCGGCCTATCTCACGTACGGCCTCGACGCGGCCGGTCGATTCCGGTGGGGTACCAACCTGAATCATTCGTGCACGACGGCGGTCTGCGGCATTCATCCGAAGGGGAGACCGCCTGCCACGGCGGTCGAGGGCATCGCCCGCTCGGTCCAGTGCATGCTCCAGGAGCGTTGCTCAGGCGTCGCCTTGCATGCGCGCCCGGGAGGTTGAGGGATTCAGGCGCCCGGCAGTCACTCGACGATGTGACGTTTGACGTCGCCGCGAAGCGTCGAGAGGTCGATGTCCGGCTCGTTCCTCGGCAGCGAGAGGAAGTACTCGACCAGCGGTCGATCGTCGGTGAGGATCGGTCCGGGCCCGACGAACGCGCGGAGCTCGTCCGGTCCTGCAGTGTAGGTTCGGACGAGTCCGCCCCAGCCCGCGATCCCGACGCTTCCGAGCGCCGAGCCGAATCGCGGATCGCGGAGGCGTTGTCGATAGCCCTCGGCTACCAGCTTGAGCGGCTGCAACGTTCCGGCGAGTAGCGTCCCTCCCTGCCATGCCGTCGCGTGCGGAAAGACTTCCAGAAACGTCCTCGCGATCAGACGGTACTGCGACTGCGGCCGGTTGCCGATCCACTGCAGCATCAGGCCGTCATCCCGCAGCGCCGCGCGCGCCAGCCGGAAGTATTCGGCGGAATAGAGACTGCCCGCGCCTGCGTGAAACGGCTGGATGATGTCCGCAGTGATGACGTCGTACCGCTCGTTCGTCAGGAGCAGGTGATTCCGGCCGTCCGCGACCGACACCTGCACGTGCGGCTGTTGCAGGACGTTGCCCGTGACGTGAGCGAACCACGGGGCCGCGCGTACGACGCCGGGCGAGAGCTCCACGACTCTGATGTTCGCGTCGGAGACCCGCGCGACGGCGCCGGCGGTCGCGCCGCCGCCGAGCCCGACGACGAGCGCGTCGCGCGGCCCGGGATGGAGCGCCATCGCCAGCGTGCCAATCGCGCGATGAGTCGCGAGCATCCCCGGCTGATCGTTGGCCTGGTGCAGGCCGTCGAGGTACAGGATGCGATGTCCCTCCGGCGCGCGGTGAACGCTGACGGTCGACTGCGGCCCTTCCTCGCGCCAGAGGACTTCCTCGCCTTTGTACCGGCGCGAGAGCGCGGTCGCGAGCGGATCCGGGACGGCGCGCGCTACGAGGATGAAGGCGATCGCCAGCAGCGCCGCCCGGCGGAGGAGAGCCAGCCGCGACTGCGGACCCGCGACCGCATAGAGACACCACGCGCAGGCCAGCGTGATGCCCGCGAGCGCGACCAGCGATCCCCGGGTTCCCAGCCACGGGATCAGGATGAAGCCGGCAGCCAGCGCGCCGGCAACGGCGCCGGCGAGGTTGAGCGCGTAGAACGTGCCGACGCGCGCGCCGACCCGCGCGGCATCCTGGGACCAGTAGTGCAGCCCGAGGGGAAAGGCGAGGCCCATGAAGATCGTCGTCGGCAGGATCGAGAGCGCGATCGCCTGGAGAGCGGCGCTCGTCCGCCATCCCGCCGCGTACGTCGTGCCGAATGCCCACATCGACAGCAGGGCCGCGAGGGCCATTCCAGCTTCAATCGAGGCCAGCGCGCGCAGGCTCGGCACCCGCCGGCGGAACGCCGCCGCGATGGCGCTCCCCGCAGCGATGCCGCCGAGCACGACCGCCAGGATGGTCGTGAACACGTAGGTGGTCGCCGGCAGGAACATCAGCAGCGCGCGGATCCACACGATCTCGAGGGCGAGCGAGACGAAGCCCGAGATCCCGAAGACGACAAGCACTGTTCGCCGGGCTGCGGCGGTCAGGATCGGGCTTCCGTCCGGATCGACGCCGTGATCCATGGTGATCCGTGGCCCGTGATCCGCGGTGATCCGTGACAGGACGAACGCGACCGCGGCCACGCCCAGATTCACGCCGGCGGCGATCTGCATCGTGCGGGTCAGCCCCACGCGTGAAATCAGCACGTAGCCGGCCGCGAGCGCGCCGGCGAGCGCACCAGCGGTGTTCGCCGCGTAGAGCAGCGCGGCGCGCCGCCCGACCTCGCGCGATCCCGAGAGTGCGCGCCTCAGCACGAATGGGACCGTCGCGCCCATCATCGTCGTCGGGACGAGCAGGATCGCCGCCGAGCAGGCCAGCCGCGCAAGAGTGAGCACGCCGGACTCATCAGCGCGGCCTGCGGAGATCTGGCGGTAGATCGGCGTCATCCATGCCAGGAGCGTCGGCGTCGCCAGCGCGGAAAGCCCGATGAGCGTTTCCGCGGCTGCGAACCATCTCAGCGGAGACCGGACGCGATCCGACAGCCGACCCGCCAGGTAGCTGCCGAGCGCCAGCCCTCCCATGAAGGCGGCGAGCACGGTGCTGGCGGCATACACGGTGACGCCGAAGACCAGGCCGAGCAGGCGGACCCAGATGACTTGATAGACCAGCGCGGAGAACCCCGAGCCGAACAGGAGAAGCGCGAGCAGCGCGACCATGCGGCGCACATTGTACCTGCTCGAAAGCGCGCACTAGATCTATACTCCGCGCATGACGAAGATCGTTCTTGGCTCCCTCGCTCTGGCATTGTCGGTTAGCGCGCAATCCCAGGCGCCCTTCACCGCCGAGGACATGCAGCGCGTCGCCGCCGTCAACGTGCTGGATCTGTCGGAAGATGGCCGGCTCGTCGCCGCGGCGATTCGCCGGCCGATCGACAATCCCGAAACCGATCACGGCCGCTTCGGCGACCCGACGTATCTCAATCCGTCGCGCGTCTCAGTCATGATCGTCGACACGCGCACGGGCCGCTCGTGGACGCCGTTCAAGGATCTCGTCGAAGCGCGCGCGGCCGCCTGGTCCCGCGACGGCCGCCGGCTGGCGATCCTGACGGCTTCCGGCGCTCCCGCCGATGGGCCGAACGAAGGCCAGACGACCACGGCGCTGCACATCTGGGACGTCGAGAAGTCCGCGCTGACGACGGTCCCTGCCCGGGGCCAGGCGCGCGTATCCGCGAACTCCGGCCTCGACTGGACCCCGGACGGCCGCCGCCTCATCGTGACGCTCCGCACGCCCGAGGAGGATCGCGCCGCGCGCGCCCGCTTCGAGGCGATCACCGACGCGCGCGTCATCGTCCAACAGTCCAAGGAGCCGTTCCTCGAGTGGGACGCATTGCGCCGTTCCGACCGGCTGCGGTCTCTCGTGGAGCTGGATCCCTCGACCGGGGAGGCGCGCGTCCTGCTCGCGCCCCGCAAGCTCACCGACTATCAGCCGTCGCGCGACGGCTCGTTCGTCAGGCTGATGGAGGACGTCACCGAGAAGACGGACTACGACGTGATTGGTGGGACGACGAACGCGATCCGCGTCTCCGGTGGGGACGCGGGCCTCTCAGGCCCGCGTGAACCGAGAACGGTCAACGACGGCAAGGATCTGACCGGAACGCAGATCCGATGGTCCGACGACGGGAAGACGTTCGCGTACGCGAAGAAGGGCGAGGTGTTCGTTCAGAGCATCGACGATGCCAAGGCCCGGAGTCTCACGCCAAAGCCGAAGGACGCTAACGCAGAGAACGCAGAGAAGGCCGAGGACGCAGAGAAGAAGGAGAAAGAGAAGGAGGAGCAGGAGTCGTTCTCCCCCGGCCCCTTCAGCCGCGATGGCAAGCGGATCGTTCTGACGAGCAAGAAAGGCTGGTACGTCGCGTCCGTGGCGGACGGCGCCAGAGAGCGCGTGATCGAGCTTGATCCGAAGGAGGATGCGAAGAATCCGCGCCTGACCGCGATCGACTGGGCGCCTGACGGATCGGCGATCTATCTCACCTGGTCGGCGCCGGACGAATGGAAGCGCGGGATCATGCGGCTCGACGTCGCGTCGAAAACGCTCGCGCCGCTCGTGCAGGACGCGCGGCTCTACGGCAACCCGCGGATGTCGCGCGACGGCAACACGTTCGTGTACACGCTGACCGACGGCGATCGCCCGGCCGAGCTGTACGCCGCCCTCCCTCGACCGGGCTCGGGACAGGCCGCGTCGTTCGCCTCGCCCCGCAAGCTGACCGACCTCAACCCCTGGATCACGGCGAAGGCGCTGCCGCGCTCGGAGCTGGTCGCGTACCGCGACGTGGACGGCAAGGAGCTGCACGGCGTCCTGCGTTATCCGATCGGCTACGTGAAGGGGCAGAAGTACCCGACGATCTTCGAGATCTACGAGACCTTCTTCGACAACGGCTTCAACGCGCGCGCCGCCTTCCTCGCCAATCACGGCTACGCCGTGTTCCACCCGTCGGTGAACCTCGTCGTCGGCCGTCCGGGCGAGGCCTGGGTGAAGGGCGTCACCTCCGCGGCCAACAAGCTGATCGACCTCGGCATCGCCGATCCGGATCGGCTCGGCGTCCACGGCACGAGCTACGGCGGCTACGCGACGTGCTTGCTCATCACACAGACCGATCGGTTCAAGGCGGCGATCAACATCTCGGGCAAGGTCAACATGGTGAGCTTCTACACCGACAGCCCGCGGCTCGGCGTCCGCAACACGCACGCGCCGGAGAAGAGCCAGGATCGGATCGGCGGGACGCTGTGGGAGTACCCGGAGCGGTACCTCGATCACTCGGCCGTGCTGCAGGCCGATCGGATCAAGACGCCGCTGCTCAACATCACGGGGGATCTCGATCCGAACGTACCGGCGAGCCAGTCGCGCGAGATGTACTACGCGCTGCGCCGCCTCGGCAAAGAGGTCGAGTGGGTGCGCTACACACGCGGCGGCCACCGGCCGCCGAACAGCGTCGAAGAAAGCGTCGATTTCGAGCAGCGGATTCTGGCGTGGTACGACAGATATCTCAAGAAGGACAAGAAGAAGGACACCACGCCGTAGGCCCGACCTTCAGGTCGGGCGTGTTGGGATCATCCGGAGGCGCCATATCCCAATCGCGTTGCTCAACCCCATGACCGTGAACGCCGCGCCCCATGCAACCGGCGTATCGCCTCCGAGCGCGTCGAGGAGCGCGCCGATCGACAGCGAGCCGAGAAACGCGGATGCAAACCCGAGCGTCGAATGGACCGCCATCGTCGCGCCGCGCGAGCCGGGCGGCGCCGCGGCGATCGCGGCGGCCGTCAGCGGCGCCGAATCGGCGGAGATCGTTGCGCTGTAGAGGCAGGTCAAGAGCACGACAACCAGAAAGGGCAGCGGCGCCGACCAGCCGACGGCCGCGGCAACCGCCGCCGACGCCGCCATCGTCCGGATGATGTGGCGCCGGGAGCCGACGCGGGACGCGACCTCCTGTCCGCCGATGCTGGCGGGAACGCCGACGAGCGTGACGAGCGCCGCGGCGGAGGCCGCGCTCCAACCGGGAGCGCCCGACTGGCGCGACAGGCTGTAGGCGAGAAACGGCACCAGCCACGCGCGCATCGCGAAGAGCTCCCACATGTGCGCGCCGTAGCCGACGATGTAATCCATCGCCAAACGGGTTCGAAAGACAGGGGCGAAGGTTCGAAGGGTTCGAGCAGGTTCGAACAGGTTCGAGGGCGTTCGCGGAACGTACCGCAGAATGATGGGGATCGCGATGGCCTGCGCGAGCGCCGCCGCGCCGAAGGCCCAGCGCCAGCCCAGGCTCGACGAGACGAGGCCGGCCATGAGAAAAGATGCGCTCGTGCCGATCGTGAACGATGACGTGTAGAAAGAGATGTAGCGCCCCTGACGCGGACCGGAGACGTGATCGGTTAGCGCCTTGACGCCCGGCATGTAGATGCCGGCCAGGCCGATGCCGCCCGCGAGCTGGCACAGGAGCGCCGCGACGAGCCCGTTCGCCCAGGCGCCGAAGAGCAGGGACGACATCGTCGCGAGCGCGATCGACGCGACGAGGATGCGCCGGGGATCGATGCGGTCGCTCAGCGCCGCGAGCACGGGAACCAGCCCCGTGTAGCCCGCATAGTAGATGCCGCTCGTCCAGCCGATCGCGGTGTTCGACAGCCCCCATTCGTCGCGGATCGTCGTCACGACCGCCGAAAAGGTCGCGAACCCGGCCATGCTGAGGATGAGCGCCGCACAGAGCGCGAAGGTGAGCCTGCGTTCGGACACGTGGAGTAGTATCCGATGAAGGAGGGCGGGCCTCGGAGGGCGGGCCTCTTAGGCCCGCCGGGGCATCCGGGCCAGGTCATTCTCATGCGAAAGCTTCTGGCGTTCTCGCTCGTCGCCGCGTCCGTGGCCGCCGGTGCGCAGACAGGCGGCGCGAACCGCGGGCTCACCGCGGTCGAAGGCGTCCTCGTCGGCCATCACACGCTGACGGAGCGTCCGACCGGCTGCACCGTCATCCTGGTCGAGGCGGGAGCGGTCGCCGGCGTCGACGTGCGGGGCGGCGCGCCCGGGACGAAGGAAACCGACCTCCTCGATCCGGTCAACAGCGTGCAGCAGGTGCACGCCATCACGCTCGCCGGAGGGAGCGCGTTCGGCCTCGACGCCGCAACCGGCGTGATGCGGTATCTCGAGGAGCGCAACATCGGCTTCGACGTCCGCGTCGCGAAGGTCCCGATCGTCCCGGCCGCCATCCTTATTGATCTGTGGGTCGGCGCGAACCCGAAGATCCGGCCCAACGCCGACTGCGGGTACGCCGCGGCGAAAAGCGCCACCAGCGGCCCGGTGGCCGAAGGGTCGGTGGGCGCCGGCGCCGGCGCGACCGTCGGCAAGTGGGGAGGCAACAAGCGCGCGATGAAGGGGGGCCTCGGCTCCGCCGCCATCGAGCTCCCGAGCGGCCTCATCGTCGCCGCGATCGTCGCGGTCAACGCCGCCGGGGACGTCGTCGATCCGGCGACGTCGCGGGTCGTCGCCGGCATGCGGACCGAGGATGGCAAGGGGCTGGCCGACGTTCGCACGCTCCTGCGGGGCGGCACGTTCGACCGGACCGAGCCGGAGGCTGGCGTCAACACCACGATCGGCGTCGTCGCCACCAACGCGCGGCTGACGAAGGCGCAGGCGACGAAGGTGGCGCAGATGGCGCACGACGGCTTCGCGCGGGCGATCGTTCCGTCGCACACGCCGGGCGACGGCGACACGATCTTCGCGCTGGCGACCGGCCGGCGCGACAGCGAGGCCAACGTCTCGCTCGTCGGCGCGCTGGCGGCCGACGTGATGGCCGAGGCGATCGTCCGCGCGGTCCGCCAGGCGACGAGCGTCGCCGGCATCCCCGCCGCGCGCGACCTCGTCAAGTGAGCCACGGATTTCGCGGATGAGCGCGGCTCGATGAGCCTTTACCTCGCGCTCCTGCTGGCCTACCTCGGGCTGCAGGTCGGGATCGGCATCTGGCTAGGCCGCCGCGTGAAAACGGCGGGCGACTTCTTCGTCGCGGGGCGGCGGCTCGGTCCCGGGTTGCTCTTCGCGACCATGGTCGCCGCCAATATCGGCGCCGGCTCGACGCTGGGGGCGGCCGGCGAGGGGTTCCGGCTCGGCCTCGGCGCGTGGTGGTGGGTCGGCTCGGCCGGGCTCGGATCCATCGTGCTCGCGTTCGTGGTCGGTCCGCGGCTGCGCCGCATCGCGGCGGAGCAGGGGCTCCGCACCGCGGGCGATTACCTCGAGCGTCGATACAGCCCGACGGTGCGCACGACCGTCACGGCGCTTCTGTGGCTCGGCACGCTGGCGGTCCTTGCAAGCCAGCTCATTCAGGCCGGCATCATCCTCAACACCGTGACGGGCCTCCCGCTCGCCGCGGGCATCGCGCTCGGCGGGCTGGTCGCGACCGCGTATTTCACGGCGGGCGGCCTGATGACGGCGGTCTGGATCAACCTGCTGCAGATCATCTTCGAGATCGGCATCATGTGCGCGCTCGTGCCGCTCTCCATCGGGCGCGCCGGCGGCTGGGAAGCGATCGCGGCGGCGCCGGTGCCGGACGGGTACTGGAACTGGTGGGCCGGGTGGCGGTACCTGGTCATCCTCGCGCCGGCGTTTGTCGTCTCACCGGGCCTTATTCAAAAGGTCTACGGCGCGCGGGACGATCGCGCCGTGCGGATAGGCGTCGGCGCGAACGCGCTGCTGCTCGTCGCCTTTGCGCTCGTACCCATGCTGCTGGGGGTCGTCGCGCGGGTGCTGCACCCCTCGCTGGCGCATCCCCAGCTCGCGCTGCCGACGCTGCTGATGACCGATCTGCCACCGATCGTCGGCGCGATGGCGCTCGCCGTGCTGTTCACGACGGGGGTCAACACCGCCGACACGGTGCTCTTCATGTTGTCGACGTCGCTCGCGCAGGACCTGTACCGCGGTCACCTGAACCCGGCCGCAACCGACGCGCAGGTCCTGCGCGTCGCGCGGCTGTCGTCTATCGGCAGCGGCGCGCTCGGCATCGTCGCGGCAATCGTCGCGGCGTCGATCATCGACGCGCTCACGATCTTCTACACGCTGGTGGGCGTGAGCCTCTTCGTGCCGATCGTCGGCGGCTTGTTCGTCCGGCGCGCCGGCCCGGCGCATGCGTTCGCGTCGATGGCCGCCGGCATCGGCGTCACGCTCGCCGTGCACCTGGCGACCGGCGGTCTGGGCATCGGCGGGGTCATTTCTCCGGCGTTCGCCGGGCATGTTGCGGCGGCTCTGGCGTTCGGTATCGCGCTCGCAGGCCGATCACGGGTGACGGAGAGGGCGGGCTAACCGGCCTTCTCCCTTCACCGTCCAAGTAGCATTCGGGGGGGAACCATGCCACGGTGGATGATGTCCAGCGACCTCAGGCAGGACCTTCGCATCAGTCTCCGAGGGCTGCTGCGCGCGCCGATGATGACGCTGACGATCGTCGCGACGATCGGCCTGGGCATCGGCGCGACGACCACCATCTTCGGCGCGCTTCATGCGGCGCTGCTGAGGCCGCTGCCGTATGCCGACCCGGGCCGCCTCGTTCGGATCTACACCGACGCTCCTCCCAACAGATTCCGCTTCTCCGTCGCCGACTACCTCGCGCTGCAGGCGCAGCAGACGCACTTCGAGCAGATCGCCGGATACACAGGCCGATCCATGGCTTTCAGCGACGGCACGATCGCCGAGCGCCTGACGGGACGAGAGGTGTCCTGGACGTACTTCTCGCTGCTTGGAATCCGGCCGGCCATCGGTCGCGACTTCGTCGAGCGGGATGGCCGGCCGGGCAGCCCGCGCGCGGTGATGGTCAGCCACGGATTCTGGCAGCGCCGTCTCGGCGGGCGGCCGGACGCGGTCGGACAACCGATGCGGCTCGATGGCTCGGATTACACGCTCGCAGGCGTTCTTCCTCAGACGATGGGGCCGCTCGAGAGGGGACAGGAATTCTTCGTCGCGGCGCAGTGGGACACGCCGCGCCGGAAGGGTCCCTTCTTCATCACGGTACTGGGACGGCTACGCAATCCGTCGGAGCAGCCGGCCGCGGCCGAAGAGCTCCGGGCCATCTGCCGGCGGATCTTTCCATTGTGGAAGAGCTCCTACCAGGATGACCGCGCGTCGTGGGGCCTGATGGATCTGAAGACGCATGTCACGGGCGACGCCGGCACGATCGCAGGGCTGGCGATCGCCGCCGTCGGCCTCGTCTGGCTGATCGCGTGCGCGAACGCCTCGAACCTGCTCATCGCGCGCGTGACGAGCCGGCGCCGCGAGCTGGCCGTCCGCGCGGCGCTGGGGGCGTCGCGCCGACGGGTCGTCCAGCACCTGCTGGCGGAGAGCGGCCTGCTCGCGATTGGCGCCGCGGTCGTCGGGGTTGCGCTGGCGTCGGCAGGGATCGAGATTCTGCGGAACTTCGGGACCGGCTACTTTCCCCGCACGCAGGAGATCGCGCTCGATGGGCCGGTGCTCGGGATGCTGATCGCGCTCACCGCCGTCAGCGCGTTCCTGTTCGGTCTCCTTCCGGCCATGCACAGCACCGGGAAGGTGGATGAGTCTCTGCGGTCGATGGGCCGATCGTCGACGGGCAGCGTCGACGTCCGGCGTCTGCGACGGGTGCTCGTGGGAAGCCAGTTCGCGATCGCGACGCCGCTCCTCGTCGTGTCCGGGCTGCTCCTCGGGAGCTTGAACGCGCTCGGACGTGTGGACCTCGGCTTCAACAGCCGCAATCTCGTCACCGGCTCCCTCTCGCTGCCGGAAGCCCAGTATCCCGATTCGGCCGTCGGGGCCTTCTGGGACCAGCTCGAGCGCCGCGTCGAAGCGCTTCCAGGCGTCGCCGGCGCCGCGTTCGCCGACGGTCTCCCACCGAACGGCGTCAACAACTTCAACAACTTCGATCTCGAGGACTTCCCGACGCCGCCGGGACAGTCGCAGCCGGTGACGCCGTGGGTGTCCGTCACGCCCGACTACTTCCGCCTCCTCGGCCTCACGCTCCTGGAAGGCCGCCTCTTCGACGAGCGCGACGGGCTCAGGCCCGAGCTCGACGTCGTCGTCGTCGATCGGGCCTGGGCAACGCGGTTCTTCCCGAACGGGAGCGCCATCGGCAAGCGATTCAAGGAAGGCGGGTGCTCGACCTGCCCGTGGACGACGGTCGTCGGGGTCGTCAGCGGCGTGAAGTACGCCGGCCTGGACCAGCCGGATGAAGGGTCCGTCTACACGCCCATGCCGGGGCTGGGCGCGGAGCAGCCGACGCGCACGCGGAGTCTCATCCTGCGAACGGACGCGGATCCGCCGACGGTCATCGGCACCTTGCAGCAGGTCATCCGGCAGCTCGATCCGAGCCTGCCGTTTTCCAACGTCGCGACGATCGACGAGCTCGTGGCGCAGTCGCTGCAACGGCCCCGATCGTTGTCGCTGCTCGTCGGAGCGTTCGCGATCATCGCGCTCGTCCTTTCGATCGTCGGCATCTACGGCGTGATGGCGTATTACGTCCAGCAGCACGTGAAGGACATCGGCATCCGTGTGGCGCTCGGCGGCACGCCGCGGGACGTGCTGCAGCTAGTGCTGGGCCAGGGCATGAAAGTCGTTGCAAGCGGGGTCGTCGTGGGGCTGCTCATCGCGGCCGCGGTGGCGCAGCTGGCGTCCAGCGTTCTCTTCGGCGTCGGCGCCGCCGACCGGTTCACGTTCGCCGCGGTCGGCGTCCTGATGCTGATGGTCGCCCTGGCGGCCTGCTTCGTGCCGGCCAGACGCGCAATTGGAGTAGAGCCTGCCGTCGTGCTTCGCAACGAATAAGAGCGAAGCAACGCTCAATGCTGATGGTGGAATGCTGAATGCTGAGTTCATTCAGCATTCAGCAATCCACATTCCACAATGAGCGTCTAAGTCTTCTTCTTGTAAGTAATCCTCATCCCCATCGCTTCCTTGCCGTCGGGGCCGGGCGCGTACATCGTGAACACCCGAGTGGTCCTGTCCTTGTACTCGGTGACTGAGCGGCTCTTCATCACATTGCCGGTCATGTCGGGCGCTTCGAACGAGGCGTTGAACGTCTTCTTCGCCGGGTCGTATGTCCCCTCGGTCGTGGCAAGGCCGACGCTCATCGAGTCGGTCCAGCTTCCGACGTACTTCTTCTTCAAGGCGTCGTAGGCCACTGTTCCGTGGCCGTGGAAGACCGACCCCATCATGTCACCCTTGAAGTCGGTGATGAGGCACAGGCCGCTGCAGCCCACCGTGTTCGTCTCGACGCCCTTGGACGTCATCGGCGGCTGGCCGGGCACGAAGATCTCGACGGCCGCGTCCCACGTGCCCTCATCTTCCTTGAACAGCGCGTGCTCGGGGCCGGGCTTCGGCATGGGTGGTGGCTGGGGCGGCGTCGGCGCCTGGGCGGCGCGCGCCACCACGACCAGCCCGCAGACGAGCGTAAACGCCAACACAATTCGGTGCATGGGGCCTCCAGGCAGCCCTGAAGGGCTGCGCTACGAGTGATAGACGGATGACCGTAGACCGCGGTTCAGGATTGTCCATCGAACATGGATCGTCCGCAAGCGAAGGGCCAGAAGCCACCCGGAGACGGTCAACGGTCGCGTCTGTCGGCGACTGGTCCCTGGATGGGGGCGGCCGGTCACGGACTGGTTGACAGTCCTCCCCGATTCCGGGGAGCGTAGCGGCATGCGAACACTTTCCGTCCTCTTTCTGTTTGCCGTAGTCGCCGTGGGTCGGGCCGCCGGGGAGCCGATGACGCAGGGCGATCGCCAGCGCGTCGTCGCGCATCTCGAGATGAGCGAGAGCTGGCTCGTGAGCGAGCTGGAGGGCCTCTCCGACGGCCAGCTGAAGTTCCGTCCGACGCCGGAGAGCTGGAGCATCACTGAAGTCGTCGAGCACCTCGCGATCGCCGAGCCCCAGTACTGGCAGCGGCTGCAGGATTCCATGAAGCAGCCGCCGGCCACCGAGAAGCCGACCGCGACCGACGCGCAGATCCTCTGGTACGGCATCGACCGCACCAACCGCAACAAGACCGGCGAGGCGCGCGTCCCCAAGGGGAAATACGCGACGGCGGCCGCCGCGCTCGCCGACGTGCGCAAGCTGCGCGCGGAGATCCTCGACTACGCCCGCACGACGCAGGAAGATCTGCGCTCGCGCAAGCTGCTCGAGGGGAACCAGGACGTCTACCAGTGGCTCCTGATGATCTCGAGCCACTCGCAGCGGCACATCCTGCAGATCCGCGAGAACAAGGCGAACGCCGGCTATCCAAAGAGGTAGCGTGGCCTCACGCCCGAACGCGCGCGCCGATGGGCCGCCCCGCGGACGTCGCATCGACGCTCCAGACGCCGGAGCCTCGCGCCGCGATGTAGAGGAACACGAAGCAGTAGAGCGCGGCGAGCTCTCCCTCGTTCTGAATCGGCAGCGGGCCCCGCTGCGCATGGACCAGAAAGTACGCGACGGCCATCTCGCCGCTGCAGATGAACGCGGCGATCCCTGCGGCGAGACCGATCAGGATGAGGACTCCGCCGAATATCTCGATGAGGCCAGCCACGCCCGCCATCGACGCCAGCGGCATCTGCTGGCCGCCAAACCAGCCGAGCGTTTTCTGCAAACCGTGGAAGGAGAACATCAGCCCGGCGACGATCCGGAAGATCGCGTAGATCTGAGGTTCGTAGCGCGCGAGTAGAGCCATTGCAGCCTCCGGCTTCACTCTAACGCAGCCGGAGGTCGCCGCGTCTTTCCAAGCTCGGCAGTCGACCGAACCCTACGTCTCCCGATCGTCCTCGTGCTCGGTGGTGCCTCGGGCGTAGTCATCCGCGCCGGACCGCGGGGGCTCGTCCTCCCGGTCGTCGAGCTCGTCGGCTATCTGATCGGCCAACGGTCTGTTGAACTTGTCGTCGACGAGGTCTGACAGGGGAGCGCCCGGTCGAGGCTGCTTCGGGGAATGGCGGTCTGAATGCTTTGGATCCATGGCCGAATCGGGTTCACGAACCATGCCGGCTGCTACAATTGCTCTGCTGCTTCTCACCACAGGACGCGCCCGTAGCTCAGTTGGATAGAGCACTGGCCTTCTAAGCCGGGGGTCGGGGGTTCGAGTCCCTCCGGGCGCGCCAGTCTTCCGGGGCTCCGCCCCGCCGTACCCCCCGACAGCTTCGGCTGGGGAAACCAGCGAGCTCAGATCCCTGCTCCGGCGGAGGCTGTCTCGCCGACGCTCGTCGCGCGAAGGCGACGCTCGCGCCGTGCGGTCGAGCGAGCGTCGACTGCTTCGCCGCGCGAGCTTCGACCAGGCGGAGGCCTGTCCCGCCGAAGCCCGCAGTCCAGATTCCTGACTTCACAGCCGCACGTCCACCGTGGTGCGATGGAGGCCGTCGGCGGGACGACCCCGACGACCAATCAGTTGGGCAAGGAGGATCTCATGAGAGTTCATGCAATCGTTGCGACGCTACTCGTTGCCAGCGTTCTCGCGCCGGCGCTTGCTAAAGAAGGCTCGGTCGACTGGGCGATGAATGCGACGATTATCGATGGCTGCGCCTGCCGTATGTTGTGTCCGTGTATCTTCGGATCGCCCGCCGCAGTCGGCTCAGCTGCGACCCACGAGCATGAGGGACACAGGGCTTGTTACTTCAACGCGGCGTTTCGGGTTAACAAGGGGCATTACGGCAAGGTCAGGCTGGATGGTCTGAAGTTCTGGTTCGCGGGAGACAAGGGCGACGCCAGGATCGTCGAACTGACCTTCGAGCCTTCCGCGACCAACGAGCAGCGGGAGGGGATCCGCGAGTTCTTGTCCCATTTCCTGCCGCTACAGTGGGAGTCTTTCACCGAAGGAAACGATGCGAAGATCGAGTGGAAAGCCGACGCAGTGAGCGCCGTGGCCAGGCTCGATGGCGGAAAGGCGGCTGAAGTGGTGTTGACTCGATATTCCGGCGCCACAGGTGAAGGTACGACTGTCATCAAGGATATGGGCTACTTCGCCGCCACCCGAACTGACGGGTTCAATATCCTGCCGGTCGAAATCATCGCCTATCGTCGCGGGCCCAAGCCGGCACCGTTCGAGTTTCGTGGGACCTCAGGATGGACCATCACGATCGACATGAACTCCAAGGACGTGGTTGCGACGCGGTAGAGGGCTGCTTCGGCGGCCTGTGTCGAAGATGTTTCAGCCTGCAGAATTCGCTGTACTCGGGGGGATCGGCCTGATGTGAGCGAACATGCTGCGCGCGTTCCAGGTTGGGAAGGCTCTTACCAGCGGCGGGGCGCCGTCGAGTTGGATGCGGCCCTCGCGGGTGGCTTGGGCCCAGGTGAGCTGGCCGGCGTGCCATTTGACGAAGGCTTCCGCTTCCGCCGTGACGTAGAGGTCCTCGTCGAGACCGGGGTTCGTTTTGCAGATCTCGGTGTCTCCGAGCTCGATGAGTAGCCAATAGCGCTCACGGCGTCCGCCGCCGCTCGCCTCGGTCTGCACGGGCGAGCTAAGGCGAGACCTCGCCGAAGCCGCGCCCGGACGACTCCGCGCGGCGAAGGCGGGCGGGCGGCCGATGAAGTCGAAGCGGATGACGACGCGTCGATCCGGAAGCCGGTCTCGGCGGAGCGCGTTGCACATCGACCACAGCGCCACGAATGGATCGAGGTTCTCCGGGGCGATCTCGAGCCAGCGTGCCCCCCACTCGCCGAGCGACACGCAGACCTTGAACAGGTCATGACCGGCGGATGTGAGCTCGTAGTGGTGCCCGCGCCCGTCGGGCTTGGGTGCCGACTTGACGACACCGAGCCGTTCGAGCTGCGTGAGCCGCTGTGAGAGCAGGGTGCGGGAGAGTCCGGGCGCGCCCTCCAGGATCTCACTGAAGCCTCGGCAGCCAAGGTACAGGTTGCGGATGATCAGCGGTGTCCAGCGCTCGGCGAAGATCTCGGCGCCACGGGCGATGGGGCAGTACTGACCGTACGTCCTCACGACGCCAGTGTTGCGCACCGGCCTTCGGTTGTGAAGTCCAGATTCTTGACTTCACAGCCGCGGTCCGCGGTGGTCCGATGTGGCTGTCAGAGAAGAGGACACCATGACAACACCGACGACCGCGGAAGTCGGCCGCGGGAGCGGGATTGAGTGATCGTGTGGATGCGGCGATCGCCGGCGCTACTCGACCAGATGCAGCCGCAACGGGCGACTGAGGTCCGACTCGAAATCGGTCGTGAAGCGGGCGGCGAGCGGGGCCTCGGCGACGGCGGCGTTGAACTCGTCGTCCAGCTCGAACGGGGCGTCGCCGGCACGCGGCCGACCTTCCGCGGCATGCCGGCCCCAGATCAAGTGGACGGCCGACCAGTCGCGCCAAGTCTTTCTGCCGAGCTCGAGCAATGCCGCGAAACTCCGGAGGGGGGCACACGCAAGCAGGGGATCGAGCGATCGGTAGCCGCCCTCCTCCATGACTTCCGGCCTGGCCAGCAGCCGACGGTAGCATTCCAACCGCGATAGGCCACGGCGATCGCGTTCGCTGAAATAGCACCGCATCCCATCCCCGTCGCTAATCCATCGCGCCTCTTCGTGTAATGGACCCATCTCACACCCCCACATTCCACTTACAGGTCATTCATCGGACTGCGCGGGCAGCCACAATGACTTCCAAGCAGTTTTCGCGCGCCGCATCCTGCAACTCCCACGCCGCGCGCAGCAGCGCTCCCATCGAACGCGTGCTCAGAACCATCGACTCGCAATGGTTGCAGTCGAGCTCGACCTGACGCTGGTGGTCATGATCGTCCTGCGCCAGCTCGGCGCGCCAGCCGTTGTACACTGGTGACCTGCCCGCGTAGAGGCTATTAGAAGACGTCGGTCGTCTTAAGGCAACGAATGAGTTCTACGGCCGTCCTCCTCTTCATGCTGCTGCAGGCGACCCCTGCGACGCCGCCCAATTCGAGCGCGGGCGACGCGACCGAAGACCTGCCGGTGTCGCTCTCGCGGATACAGCGGGCACTCTCCGCCGCACCAGCGCTCAAGATGCTCGAGCCGGAGATGCGCAACGGCCGGCCGGTGTTTCGCGTCGACATCGAGGGCGAGAAGATCGACCTCCGAACGCTGCTCGCGAAGGACGCGCTGCGCGGTGCAGTGCAATATGGCGGGATGACGCACCAGGAGTTCCTCGACCTGGTGACGCCGGACGACGTGCGCGGGTACGCCGCGTTCTCGAACGCGGAAGGCATCACCGTCGCTGCCACATCGATCGCGCTGCAGTGGGCGGTGCTGAAGGCGATGGACGCCCTCAAGAAGGCAAAGGATGCGAGCGAGCAGGAATCCGCGCGAAAGGAAGTGGAAGAGGCACTCGAGGCACTGCGCCGGGCGCGCCGCGCCGCCGGCCTGCCCGACAAATAGCGCCGTTGTCTATGTTTGATCAATCGAAGCCGATTCAGCTGCACCCGGTCGGATACGTCCGCAGCCCTCACACGGAGAAGGCACAGATCCCGAAAGGCCCTGGCGCGAAGCACGAGGCGGAAGGCATCCTGGAGATCCTTCCTGAGTTCGAGCGCGGCCTCCTGGACATCGAAGGCTTCTCGCACTTGTATGTGATGTGGGT
The DNA here is from genome assembly GCA_963847125.1 of uncultured Acidobacteriota bacterium. Taxonomy (GTDB): domain Bacteria; phylum Acidobacteriota; class Vicinamibacteria; order Vicinamibacterales; family 2-12-FULL-66-21; genus DATAEE01. The sequence continues at coordinate 1,172,686 of CAWJYM010000009.1, read as the reverse complement.
CTTCGATCGCGCGGAGCCCGGCGACACGCTGGTCTCGACGCCGCCGACCGACGATCGCCCGCACGGCGTTTTCGCGTCGCGGTCGCCGCAGCGGCCGAACCCCCTGGGTCTCAGCGTTGTCGAGCTGCTGGGACGAGAACGGAATCGCCTGCGCGTGCGTGGCGTCGACATGCTCGATGGCACGCCAATCCTCGACATCAAACCTTATCTGTCGAGCGTGCCGGAGAACGAGCTGCGGCGCGGCTGGCTGGCGGAGGCGGAACGACGACGAACGTGATAGAGTGACGTGCTTCCCCTCCCGCGCGGGCGCTCTAACCGGACACGGCTTGCTGGAATTCCCTGGCCCGCCCTGCCTTTGTTAGTTCCGCAAGAACGTCAGGAGATCATGTTGAAAACCCTTCTCCGGGTCTTGGTGTCGCTTGTTTGTTGTTCAGGTGTTCTCGTTGTTCCGGGAGGCGCACAGACGCCGTCGCCCGCCGATGAAGGCACTCCTCCGGCGCTCCTGCAAATCGAGCGAGAGGAAGTTCGCCCCGGGAAGGGCGCGGCGCACGCCGCAAGCGAGGCGGCGTGGGCGGCGGCTTATGTGAAAGCCCAGTCCCCGGTCCAGTGGCTCGGAATGACCACCATGAGTGGGCCGGCCGAAGCCTGGTTTTTGACCGCCCACGAGTCGTTCGCCACGTTCGAGAAGGATGATGCAAGCATCGACGCCAACCCGGCGCTGCGTGCGGAGCGCGACAGGATTTCCGCCGCCGACGGCGAACTGTTGACGCGCACGTCGACCATCCTCGCCCGTTATCGCCCCACGCTGAGCTACCAGCCGAACGTCAAGCTGCCGGCCATGCGTTACATGACCGTGAACCTGATGCGCGTCAAGGCCGGGCGTGTGACTGAGTTCACCGATGCGTGGCAGACGATAGTCGACGCGCACAAGAAGGCGAACATGGACGAACACTGGGCCGTGTACCAGGTCGAGAGCGGAATGCCGGATACGACCTTCCTCTTTCTGTATGCGCGCAAATCCCTGGCTGAGATCGATGCGTCTGGTCCGCTCCATACCGCGGCCGGCTACCGTGACGCGGTCGGCGAGAGCGGGCGCAGCCGGATGAACGAGATGAGCCGGAACTGCCTCGAGATGACGCAGACGATGCACTTCCGGCTTCGTCCGGGGATGAGCGCTCTCCCGAAAGAGTGGACGCAGACAGACGCGTTCTGGGCGCCAGCAGCGGCGCCCGTCGTCGCGACCTCGACAGTCAAGAAGTAGGTAGGGAATGGCCGATCCGCGGCTCGTCAGCCCGGGTCGGCCTTCGCACCGCTCTCGTGCGCACGACGCGCCAAACATGAGAGGATACCGACTGCGTCGGGGGCCTAAGAGCCCGCGCTCCATGGAGAAGACCCCGTGACAATCAAAATCCTGCTTGCAACGATGGCGCTCGTTTCGTTTCCCACGGTGAGCTTCGCACAGGCGCTGCCCAAGCCTCGAGTCGCCGATCTCATCAGGAAGGTCGAGGACGGCGTCGACGCGTTCCGCGATTACCTGGAGAGGCGGGGGGAGAGTGCCCGAGAGAAAGACAAGCCCTCGACGTCCAAGGGAAGCGGATCACGGCGCTCAGGCTCGACCGGCAGTACGGAGGCGCGAAAGAACCAGGCGTCCGATAAGAAAGACGAGCTGGACGATGCGCTCGGAGAACTGAATCAGAGCACCAACAGACTGCGGCGAAAATTCGACGCGACCGACAAGTGGATGGAGACCAAGGTGGAAGTGGAACGCGTCGTCGACGACGGCCGCAAGATCAATCAGTACGTCGCCCGGGGGACGTACGGGAGCGAAGTGGCCCGGCTCTGGGCGACGTTGAGGTCCGGCATCAACGATCTCGCCAGAGCCTACGGCGTCGCTCCGCTCGGCGTCTGACGGGTCGACCCACGGCAGCGATCAACCACGTGGCGGCGTACAATGAGCCGCCCTATGCCGTTGACGCTCGCCGCCATCGCTATTGTCGTCGCCGCCGCGCAGTCGCCGCGCGAGGCGACATCCCTGTTGGGCAAGCCGCTGGTGTCGCCGCCAGTCGCGGACGGCGTTCGGGCCAGACTCGAAGCAGACCTTGCCGCCGCGCGCAGCGCGCTGGACCGTGCGCCTGCCGATCCGGACGCGCGCATCTGGGTCGGTCGTCGTCTCGCGTATCTCGGGCGGTATCGTGACGCGATCGCGATGTTCACCGAGGGCGTCGAGCGCTTTCCCGGGGACGCGCGGTTCCTGCGGCACCGCGGACATCGCTACATCACCGTGCGCGAGTTCGACAAGGCGGTGGCCGATCTCGAGCGCGCCGACGCGCTCGTGGCCGGCAAACCGGACGAGGTCGAACCTGACGGTCAGCCGAACCCACGCAACATCCCGCTGACCACGCTTCAGTCCAACATCCGCTATCACCTCGCGCTGGCCCACTATCTCAAGGGGGACTACGCGAAGGCGGCGCCGGTGTGGCAACGGGCGCGCGATGCGGTGAAGAATCCGGACAACCTGGTGTCGGCCACACACTGGCTCTACCTCACGCTGCGGCGACTCGGCCGATCGGATGAGGCCGCGCGGGCGCTCGACGCCATCGTGCCGGGACTCGACGTCATCGAGAACGCCAGCTACTACTCGCTCTGTCAGATGTACAAGGGCACGCGCACGGCGGACGATGTGCTCGGAGCGGCCGGAACCGGACCGTCGGGCGCGGCCGTCGTCTACGGAGTCTCGGCGTGGCACGCGATTCACGGCCGGACGGCCGAGGCGCGCGCGCTCTGGCAGCGACTCGTCGAGGGCCCCGACTGGGCGCCGTTCGGCGTGATCGCGGCGGAAGCCGACCTCGCGCGCGAGAAATGAGCGAGTCGCCGTCACTCCGGCGCGCGCAGTCCGAAGTGGTCCGCCGCTTCGACGACGGTGGGATCGTCGAGGGTGAGCGCTCGGACCGATCCGACCCGCATCTGTGACGCAGCCCGGTCGAACAACGTCACGTTGATCCAGACGGCTTCATGCGTGGACCACCAGCGCAGGCCGGCCGCCTTGCGGTGGCGATCGTGCAGCGCCAGGGCCTGCGGCTGCGTGATGCGCCGATCGCGCGTCGCCACCCGCGAGGGCCGCAGGCGCTCCCGCCGCAGCACGACGGGATCGTCGAGGTCCACGAGCTCCGCGTCGTCGTCGAGCTCGAGCTCGGCCAGGGCAAGCGGCAGCCCGCGCCGGCGCAGCAGCGACGGCAGGAGCCGCTGGCCGCGAAACCGGGCGAGCTGTTCGACGACGGTCGAGAGCGGAGAGGCCGACAGGTAGACGCAGCCGTAGCGGTCGGGATTGTCGTGGCGGCCCTCGCCCTGGTAGATGCGGGGAAACCAGAGCGGGCCGTCGGGTCCGGCGTCGCCGGCGCGCTCGTCCCAGGCGAAGCAGCGATGGAGGATCACACGCGGACAGGAGGCGTCAGGCGAACGCGTCGGACCGCTCGGCGCGAATGGCCCGCATCAGCTCCTCGGTCCGTCCCAGGCGGATGAGATCGACGGGCCGGCGATCGCCGAGCAGCGGGTTCACGCCGAAGAGCCAGGCGAGCGCCGCGTCCCGTTCGTAGATGCGGAGCAGGCTCGACCAGACGAGCTCCAGGAGGTCGACCTTCTCGGCGTTGAGCGGGTCGATGCCGGCCCCGCGGAGCCAGCGCGTCACCTGCGAGCGGCTGACGCCGAGCAGGTCCGCCAGCCGCGCCGCGGAGCGGAAGTCCACGCTGAGCGTCCGGACTTTCTGGGCCAGGGCCACGGGCATACGGGACCACTATAGCGCAACACAATGTGTTGCGCAACACTGTCTGTTGCGTGCCTACCAGATGACGCGAACGGCGCCCGACGCGCGAATGTCCGCGTCGCGTGTCAGGAGCGGCAGCGCCAGCGTTTGTGTCGCCGCGACGATGAGCGCGTCGAACGGATCGCGCGTGAATCGCAGATCGTCGGCCAGATAGACCTGCTCGGGTGTCAGGTCGAACGGGTGATACGCCGGGTTGCTGAAGAGATCGTCGAAGAAGCTTCGAATCGGACGCCGCAGGTTGATCCGGCTGGCACGCGCCAGGAGACTCACTTCCCAGATCACGGCCATCGGCACGTACACGAGCCCCTGCTGGCGCTCGCAGGCGTCGAAGTGTGCCGCCGCTCGACGGCCCAACACCCGGCTGGCCGCGGCGTGGAAGAGCAGGGCGTGCGTGTCGGTGACGGCTGCGGGGAGATCAGCCACGACGGCGTGAGCGCTTGACGCGCCGAACCGGCTCGTAAGACGCGCGTGCTTCAGAGACCCGAAACGGCCGCGCGAGCGACGCGGCGAAGAGATCACGCACCGTGCGATCCGCGCCCTCGAGCCCCGGGTCGTCGGCTGCGAGATCGATAGTGCCGACGACGCTCCGTGCGGCGGCTGGCACCCCGAGCTGGCCCGCGCGCGCCGCCGTGATCAGGTCATCGACCGCGGCGCTGAGGTTGCCATGGCCGTATCCGCGGCCCTTCAGCCAGAGCAGGTTGCTCTCGTCGAGGGTGAGCGAGACGGCTTTCTTCGGCACGACGATACTATATCATGCTTAAGTACTATAACGTGGGCGCTCGCGTATTTCGGCGCGTCGGGGCTCACTCCGCGCGCAGCGCCACGAGGGGATCGATGCGCGTGGCGCGCCGCGCCGGCAGATAGCTCGCCAGCAGCGCCGAGCCTCCCAGCATCGTCACGACCGCGATGTAGGTCAGGGGATCGGAGCTCGTGACGCCGGACAGCAGCCCCGTCATCAGCCGCGACAGCGCCAGCGCGGCGGGGACGCCGACGAGGATGCCGATCGCGGCGAGGCTCATGCCGTCGCCGATGATCAGCCCGAAGATCTCGCGCCGGCCGGCGCCGAGCGCGACGCGGACGCCGATTTCGCGGATCCGCTGTTCCACGTTATACGCAAGGATGCCGTAGAGGCCGAGCGCGCCGAGGAAGAACGCGACGCCGGCGAAGAAAGACATGACCAGCGTCGTGAACCGCGGCTGACCCGCCGCCTCAAAGACGACGTCGGACATCGGCCGGACGTTCGCCAGAGGCAGCCCGGCGTCGATCGACGCGACCGCCGCGCGCGCCGACGCGGTGGCATCAACCGGGTTCCCTGGCACGCGTACGACGAACGTCATCGTGCGCCCCTCGTAGGCCGGGCGGGGCGCCTGTTCGAGCGGGACGTACACGACAGGCGGAGCCGGCACGTTGGCGCCCATCGACCGGACGTCGCCGGCGATTCCCACGATTCGAATCACCGTCTGTCTCCCGCGGCTCGTAGCGAATCGTCCTTCCGACCGGATCCTCGTCGGGCCAGTAGAGACGGGCGGCGGTTTCGTTGATCACCGCCACGAGCGGCTGCCCGGGAACGTCGCTCGTCGGCGAGCAGCCGTCCACGCTTCAACGGGATGCCAAGCGCTGCAAACATTCGCGGCGTCGTCATGATGTATCGCGCGTTCCAGGCGGGCGCTCCGGGCGGCGGCGCGGGCCGGCCGTCGATCGAGAAATCATCCGGAGGCCCGGCCGACGCCAGCGGAAGATTCGACACGGCGCCCGCGCTGTGCACGCCTGGTGTGGCCGCGAGCCGTGCCTCGATCGACGACAGCGTTCGTCGCGCGGCGGCAGGATCCGGCTGGCGCCCCGGCGGGACCGACACGCTGAACGTCAGGACGTGTTCCGGGTCGATGCCGAGATCGACCTGCTGGAGCCGGTGATACGAGCGCATCAGCAGAAGCGCGCCGACGAGCAGGATGACGCTCAACGCCAGCTGGCTGACGACGAGCACGGAACGGGCGGCGACCGCGCGGCGCGACGCCGTCGCACGCGACTCGCTTCTCAGCGTCTCCTGGATCCGCTTGCCGGTCGCGTTCAGCGCCGGGACGAGGCCGACCAGAAACCCGGTCAGGATGACCACCGCGCCGGTGTAGGCCAGCGCCGGGTAATCGATCGCAATCGGCTGCCACACGGGCAGCCGTTGAGGATACAGAGCGAGCAGACCCGTGAGCATCGCGTCGGCGAGCGCGACGCCGAGGAGGCCTCCGACGGCGGCCAGCAGCATCGCCTCGGCGATCAGCTGCCGGACCAGGCGTCCGCGGTTCGCCCCGAGCGCATGGCGCAGCGCGAACTCGCGCCGCCGGCCTTCCCCCTTCGACACGAGCAGCGCCGCCAGGTTGACGCAGACGATGAGCAGCACGAACAGGACGGCGCCGCCGAGAATCAGCAGCGCGTCGCGCTCGTCGCCGGCGATGTCCTCGTGCAGCGATCGGCTGATCGCGAAGTGTCCCTTGGCGTAGTGATCGGGATAGTTCTCCGACCAGTACGCGCGCAGAGACTGAAGCTGCGCGTCGGCCTGTTCCGCCGAAAAGCCATCGCGCAGCCGGGCGATCACCAGCAGCGGATGGTTCGCTCGAGTCGTTTCGTCCGTGTCGATCCTCAGCGCGGTCCAGATCCTCACGCGATCGTCACGAAACCCGAAGCCGTCGGGCATCGCGCCGATCACCTCGCACGGCGCATCGTCGAGCCTGATGGTGGAGCCGACGGGGGTGTGCTCCGAGAGCGTCGTGACCCAGAAGGGCGACGCATCCTTCGCGCCGCTGCGCTTCGTCCTCGGTGAACGTCCGCCCGCGAACGGGCCTGACGCCGAGCACCTCGAAGAAGTCCGACGTCACCGGCATCGTGAGGACGCGCTCCGCTTCGCCGTTCTCGCGCGTCAGGTTGCTGTTGCTGAAGGTATACGCGGCGACTCCGGCAAACGCGTCGGCGCGGGCGCGGACGTCGGCGAACTCCGGACCCGACAGCGAGAAGTACGGAAAGTCGTACCCGGTCGCGGGAAGGTAGCGCGTATAGAGCGCGACGAGTTGATCGCTCGCGGGAAACGGCAGCGGCCGCAGCAGCACCGCGTTGACGACGGTGAATATCGCCGCGTTCGATCCGATCCCGACCGCAAGCGTCAGGACGGCCGCGATCGTGAAGCCGGGCTGTCGTCGCAGCGTGCGCGCCGCGTATCGCAGGTCCTGCCAGAGGTCGCGGGTCACGCGGCCGGTGGGCGCGGCCGGCGTGACGGGCTCCGGCGCGTGCGATTGCCGCAGCGGCGCCATGTAGCGCGCCAGGACGTTCCCGTCTCTGAACTCGGCGAGTGCCGACGTCTCGGCCTCCTCCGGGGATGCCCCGGCGGCGATCAACTCTCGATACCGGTCGTCCAGATGTTGTGAAAGCTCGTCGACGATCTCGGCTCTCGCGCGCGGGGGAGAGGCGCAGCGACGAAAGCCGCGGCCGCACGTGTCGCTCCCAGCTAGGCATGGTCGTCCCCCGTGACGCGCCGGACCGCTTCCACGAAGGCGGCCCAGGTCCGCCGCTGCCGGGCCAGCACGCGGCGGCCTTCCGCGGTGACCTTGTAGAACCGGCGGCGGCGCTCGCCCGCTTTCTCGACCCACGCGCCCTTGATCCAGCCGCGCTCCTCGAGCCGGTAGAGCAGCGGGTACAGGGAATCGATGTGGAACTTCAGCTGACCGCGTGAACGAGTCTGGATCAGCTTGCTGAGGTCGTAGCCGTGCCGCGGCCGCGCGTCGAGCAGCGACAGGATCAGGAGCTCTGCCGATCCGCGCTTCAGCTCGCGGTCGAGCGCGCGGGTGTCCATATCTGTCATGAACAGATAGTATGTGGACAGACATGGTCCCGTCAATTGAATCGGGACCAGCCTGAGACGCGCCGAACTCGAGACACCGGGGATTAGTGGTCGTGGTGGTCGTCGTCGTCGTCCACGACCCGGATCCACGCGTACATGCCGTCGATGAAATGGCCGCGCACGTTGCAGATGACGAGGTACTTGCCCGGGGTCGGGAAGGCGAGTGTGTCCGTGCGGTTCTGCGTGGGCGACAGCGGGAAGGCGGCCCCGTCTTTGAAGCCCGCCGCCGGAGTGCCTGGGTAGACCCCCTTGGCAAACACGTTGCTGACACCGTCGGTGACCACCTCATAGTCGACGAACGGTCCCGCGGCGGGAATGTTGGCCGCGACCTCCTGCAACGTGACCTCCGGCTGGTACACCCACGGCCAGTGGAATCCGGCGATGATGAACGTGACCGTCGCCGGGACGTCGACCACCGTCCCGTCGAGTTTCCGGGCTTTCGTGATGCGAACCCTGAACTCCTGCGGGATGATGTGATGGTTTGGTGTGCTGCCGGCTTGCGAGTTGTTCAGACCGGTGCCAAACGCCACCGTGATGCTGGCAGGCGTCTTGCCGTTGTTGCCATGGTTGTCATCGTTGTCACGGGCATTCAGCCCCGGACCAGCGAGACCGAGCGCCAGAACCGACACGAGAACCGCCGAGATCCTCAGACTTGTCATGTGCCGCCCTCTCTTCACTGACTAAACGTTGAGGAGAGGGCGGCTGGACAACGTCTGACATGGAGCTGAGGACTACGTGCCGCTGATCTTGCGCGCCTTCGCTCTGACGTACCCGTAGTTGAAGCTCAAACCGTTGAAGTTCGCCGCCTTCGCCGCGAACGTCGTGGCACGCGACGCGTCGCCCGCGCCTTTCGACGCCAGCGCGAGGAAGTACAGGATCCGCGGATCCTGCTGATTGGCGGCCTGAAGCTCGGTGACGGCGGTCGAATAGTCCTTTTCCGCCAGCGCGATCATGCCGGCGAGCTCGTGCTGCTGGCGGACCTCGAACGGCCGCTTCTTCGGCGCCACCTGGCGCGCGTACTCGGCCGACTTCGCCCTGGCGGTGGCCAGATCGTTCTTCACGACCGCGACGCGCCCTTCCTCGAACACGTGCGTGCGCCGCGTGGCCTGCTTCACTTCTTCCGGCACCGACGCCTTGTCGATGACCGCCACGGCTTCTTCGTACTTTGCGAGCGCCTCCGCCGGCCGGCCCGCCTCGCGGAGCACGTCGCCCATCTGCGTCAGATCGCCCGACATCGAGCCATTGTCCTGCTCCGCCTGCGCGAGCGCGTAGCCGGCGCGGAGCTCTTCGAGCGCCTTGTCCGTCGCCCCTTCGTGGACGTAGGACGCCGCGGCCCAGAAGTGCGCCGTCCGCCGCTCGCCGGTCGTGCGCGCGACCGAAGCGATCGTCGCGAACGCCTTGCGCGCCTGATCGGGTTTACCCATCGCCAGGTAGTTGCTGCCGATGCCGATGTGGGAGGCGATGAAGTTCGGATCGATCGCCAGCGCCTTGTCGTACATCTTGATCGACTCGTCGAAGCGCCCGACTTTCATCAGCAGCTCGGCATACGAGTCGTAGGGGTTCGGATCGCCGGGAATGAGCTCCGTGTACTTCTTGAACGCCTTCTCCGCGGCGTCGAACTTCTCGAGGAATCGATACGCGTATCCGAGCTGATTGTACGGCTGCGAGAAGGACGGGTTGATGCCGGTGGCCTTCGTGAAATTCGTGATGGCCGACTCATACTCCTGCCGGCCGAAGTACGTGTTGCCGAGGAGCGTCAGCGCCCGTTCGTCGTTCGGGAAGAGACGCACCAGCTCCGTGTAGTGGGTCAACACGCCCGCCGGATCGCCTTTCATGTTCGCTTCCAGGCCGCGGATGATGTGCTGCTCGCCCGGGCTGGCGGACCCGGCCAGAGCGGCCGCCTGGGTGACGGCGTCGATGAACTGCCTGTTCGTGCCGGACGTATTCGCGAGGCCCACGTACCCGAGCGCGAACGTCTTGTCTGTCTGCACGGCCTGCTCGTAGAAGCGGCGGGCGTCGGTGGCTCGGAGCTTCTCGGCCAGGTCGCGGCCCTTGAGATACAGGTCGCGCGCCTCCGCCGATGCCGTCGTGATCGGGATCTTGTCGTTCGTCTGCGCCTGCGCGACGAGAAACGCCGCGGGGGCCAGGCCCGCGAACATGAGGACGCCGGCGACCTTCTGCCTGATCGGGGTGCTGATCATGGAACCTCTCTTGTGGTCGGAGTTCCGCCCGAGGCTACAGGCGGATCCGGCTCGCTTCAACCCCGATGGGGCCAGAGAGGCCGAACGAGGGCCAGGACGCCCTGGAAACGGGACCAAATCTCCTTCGCGACCGGCGCGGCCATGAGCGTGAGCGCCACGACGAACACCGGCCAATTGAAGGTCGTCGGCAACACGGTCCTTGTCGCATCAATGCCCTGATGCACGACGTGAAGCGCGTCGGCCATGAACGCATAAAGCGCCAACGCGATCCCGATCCAGCCCGAAACCCCTATCGACGGGACTGAGCTCAGAGCGCGTTCAGCGGTCCGCTGGGTGACGAGCGTTCCCCACAGGATCATCAGCACAGCGATAGAGACGGGCGCGAGCACGGGCCCCCACCACGGCAGCGGCAGCAGGAAGAGGATGTCCCAGTCGAACAGCGACGTCGGCCAGCCACACATGGCTTTGAGAAACACGTAGTAGAAAATGTCCCAGACACCGAACGCGATCGCGCTGTAACCAAATCGCGTCTGCCACGTCCGGCCCGCCAGCATGCCGACGGTGAGCAGCATGACGAGGGTTGCGGCCTCGCGGACGAGCTCGACGGGTCCCAGGTCTCCGCGGATCGGCAGTGGATTTGGCTGGTAAGGCTGAACACGATCGACCAGGACGCGAAGATAGAGGACGGTGGCCGCCTCGAGCCAGGCCATGGCGACGGCAAACGCCGCGACGACCAACCAGCGTGTGCGGGCCGGTACCTTCATGAGGCGTCCCTTGCTTCGGCCGGACGACCGTCTCGCTCGGCGGCGAGCTCTCGGATGTGGCCCTCGACCCGATCGATGACGTCGTCCGGCGTCGACGTACCTGCGGTGAGGCCCACGCGCTCTGCCGTGACGAACCATTCCGGGCGCAGATCCGCCTCCGTCTGGATGTGATGCACATGCGAACAGTAGCGGCTGCAGGTGTTGACCAGTTCACGCGTGTTGTTGCTGTTCGCGCCACCGACCACGATGACGAGGTCACAACTGCGTGCCAACTCGACGGCCGCCTCCTGGCGCTCCTTGGTCGGACGGCAGACCGTGTCGATGAACCGTACGTCGGAGTGAGGGAATTGCCGTCGAATCAGCGCGACGAGGTGCCGCACTCTCTCGATCGGCTGGGTTGTCTGAGCGGCAATCCCAATCCGCGAGTGGCCCTTCAGTCCCGGCACGTCGCTCTCGTCGAGCACGACGTCGAAGTCGTCGAGGTCTTCCGTCAGTCCCCGCACCTCCACATGCGTGCGCTGGCCGATGATGACGGGGTGGTAGCCGTCGCGTACGAGGGCCCTGACCGCCCGATGCGCCACCGAGACGAGGGGACACGTCGCTTCGACGACCTCGAGGCCGAGCGCTCGAGTGTCGCCGAGCGTTCGGTCCGATGCACCGTGTGCGGTCACCATCACCCTGCGCGTCGTCACGCGCGCGGGATCGTGGGCGATGGCAATCCCCTTGGCCCGCAGGTTCTCCAGGACAGCGGAGTTGTGGACGAGATCGCCGAGAATCGTGAGTGGTGCGGCTTCGGCATGGCGCAGCGCCAGTTCGATCGCGTCGCGCACGCCGAAGCACATGCCGAGATGCTCGGCGCGGATGATGCGGATGGCGCGGGTTGGACGCATGACCAGAAAGGACTTTGCATAGTAAAGCGTAAAAGGCTACGTCTTGTCAAGCGGCGACGACGGCGCTCCATGAGATGTCTTCCGCTTCCGTCCGTTTCGAGCTCTGGAATCGCCGACCCGTAGCGCGTGATAGCCTTCCGGAACCGATGCGTCTCGAAACCGGCTCCCGTCTGGGTCCCTACGAGATCACGAGCGCCATCGGCGCGGGCGGGATGGGGGAGGTCTATCGCGCGCGCGATACGCGGCTCGGCCGCGAGGTCGCCATCAAAGTGCTGCCGCGCGAGCTGACGCGCGACCCGGAGCGCCTGGCGCGATTCGAGCGCGAAGCCCGGAGCGCGTCGGCGCTCAATCACGGCAACATCGTCACCGTCCACGATTTCACCGCCGACGAACGCGAGACGTGGCTCGTGATGGAGCTCGTGCGCGGCGAATCGCTGCGCGGCATCGTGTCGCGCGGGGCCGTACCGGCGAAGCGGCTGCTCGCGATCGGCGCCGGAATCGCCGACGGTCTGGCCGCGGCGCACGCGGCCGGGATCGTCCATCGCGACCTCAAGCCGGAGAACGTGATGGTCGTCGGCGACGCGAAGGCGAAGATCCTCGACTTCGGTCTGGTCAAGCAGGCCACGCCTCTCAGCAGTCCGGCGAATTCTCCGACGGAACTGCAGGTGAGCCGGGCGGGAGTGATCATCGGAACGATCGACTACATGTCGCCCGAGCAGGCTCGAGGCGAAGAGGTCGAATTCCGCACCGATCATTTTTCACTCGGCCTGATGCTCTACGAGCTGGCCACAGGCACGCATCCATTCCGCCGCGCCACGGCGGTCGAGACGATGGCGGCGATCATCAACGAGGAGGCGGCGCCGCTGGACGAGCCGTTTGGCTGGATTGTCGAGCGATGCCTCGCCAAGAAACCGGACGACCGCTACGGCTCGACGGCCGACCTCGCCCACGATCTTCATCGGCTCAGTGTGGCGCCGGCTCGCTCGCAGGTTGGCGCCGGCGCGGGCGCCGCCGCCCGACGCGGCTGGTGGCCGGCCGTCATCGCCGGCCTCGGCGTCGTGGCGCTGGCCGTTAGTGTGGCGCTCGCCACGTGGCGGCGCCAGCCGACCGGCAGTGAGGCCTCATTTCAGGCAACCGTCGCAACTCCCGAAATCGCGCACGTGTTTCGCGACGAAGTTGCCCTGCCGCTGGCGCTGTCGCCTGACGGGCAGTCCCTCGCCATCTATGGAACGGATACCGACGGCGTTCCCGCTCTCTGGCTGCGCGACCTGCGTTCGGGCGCCACGCGTCAAGTCGCCCAGAACACGTTTTCTGTCGCGTGGTCTTCGGATGGAAGAGCGATCGCATATATCTCCGAGGGGAAACTGAAGACGGCGCCCGTGGACGGCGGGCCGCCGCGACTCGTGTGCGACGCCCGGCCCGAGGGTACGCCAGCGTGGCACGGCGACACGATCCTGTTTACTCAGTACTCGACGGACCCCTCCGGGATCTTCCGCGTGAATGCGACTGGGGGAAAACCAGAGCTTGTGATTCCTGCACGTTCTCCTGGGGGGCAGGCGACGAATCTCCCGTGGTGGCCTCACTTCCTCCCCGGCGGCCGGCGCTTTCTCTACCTCCGGCTGATCCAGGGAGGAGAGAAAGGGACGATCGAGCACGAGCTGTGGGTCGCGTCGCTCGACGGGGAAGCAGAGAAAATCGTGCCGTTGACGATCGATTCGCGCGCGGTTTATGCCCGCGGGCATCTCCTCTATGTTCGTGACGGCACCTTGCTGGCGCAGCCGTTCGATCTCGACAATGGGCGCGTTGCGGGCGACGCGAAGCCGATCGTCGACGATATCCACTATTTCCGCAATACGGGGCTGGCAGCCTTCAGCGTCTCGGATACTGGCGTTCTGGTGTGGCGGTCGCCCCGCCGCCCTTCTCGCGTGACGTGGATCGATCGCGCCGGAATCGAGCTCCGATCCGTCGGCAGCGCGGTGTTCATGCCTCCGGGACGCCTGTCGCCTGACGGCCATCGCTATGCCGCGAGCGTCGTCGATCCGAAGCAGGGCGTCGCCGACATCTGGATTTACGATCTCGAACGCGACAGCTCCGAGCGTGCGACATTCAAAGTGCACGACGACATCGCCCCCGTCTGGGCTCCGGATGGACGGGTGATCTACTACCGAAGCGACTGCTGCGGAGCCCCGGACATCGTTCGGTGGACACCCGGCCAGGACGACCTTGAGGTCGTCCAGCGTGGCGCCGGCGTCGAAGAGCCCCAGGATGTTTCGTTCGATGGGAAATGGCTGCTGTTCGTCGATCACCGGCAGGCCGGCGCCGCGGACATTCACGTCCTGCCGCTCGCACCGCCCGGTCCTGCGCGGTCCTTCGTGACGACGCCCTTCAACGAGTTCTCGCCGCGGTTTTCACCGGACGGGAAGTGGGTGGCGTACGAATCGAACATCTCCGGCCGTCCCGAGATCTACGTGCGGCTCTTCGCGGGCGCGGCGCCGTCGACGCGGCTGTCGAGGGAGGGCGGGACGCGTCCGCGGTGGCGCCGCGACGGCAAGGAACTGTTCTTTTTCGGCCCGGGCGGACGGCTGATGAGCGTGGCCATGAGCGGCGGCGCGTCGACCGGCGCGCCGCGCCTGCTCTTCCAGGCGGCCGACGCGTCCGACTTCGAGCCGTCCGCCGACGGCGCGCGGTTTCTGATGCAGCTCGAGGAGCGCAGGGCCGAACCGCCGGTGCAACTGCTCGTCAACTGGCCGGCGCGCCTGGGGACGGAGAGATAGGCTCCGGCAACAGGATGACTCTGCATTTCTGGGTAGCGTTCACCGGAATGTTGGCTCTGATCTTTGGCGCGTTCCATATCGCCGGAGGGTTCCTGGAGTTCTGACGGTGTCTCCCTCACTGAATCCTCACCAGACTCGTACCGCATTCTGACGGTCGATGACCGCGGCGCTGCGTATCCTTACTAGTAGGAGCAGAACATGGGACCTCTAGGCCTCTTTCTGATACGCGTCGTTGTGTGGGCGACCGAACAACTCTCACGAAAGCGGCAACGACCGGGGGACTATGTCGTGGCCGGCGCCGCTCATCTGGCTCTTGGCGGTGTGACCTTCGTCGGCCGCGTCGTCGATCGGCTTCCGTCGTTTGGTCCATTCGAGCGTCCCGCGATACCTGTAACCGCGCCCCCAGCGAGTCCCCGGTAACACCCGACCCAATGTCGAGTTCCGGAGTCTATTACTCCATACCGCAGCGGTAGCCGGGATCGGCCCCCGCTGCAAGAAACCGGACGTCCCGCGTTCCTGTGGTACGAGGCTTTAGCCTCGTCCGGCACTCGTGGTACGAGGCTTTAGCCTCGTTTGCGGGCCGAGACGACCCTGAAGGGTCGTACCACAGCGTAAGGAGAAGGTATGCCCATGCCTCGATTGTGCGCCTCTGCGATGATGCTCCTCTCGGCGTCCACGGGACTCCTCACGATGGCTGGCCTCGCGACAGGCGTCATGAACACGGAGGACCCGCCCCAGGCAGGCTCTCAAGCCTTCACCATCGGCGGACCCTACACGCACGACAACCTCGCCGTGTACGTGATTCGTGGGGCGGTGGTCGATACGCGCGAGTACCTCACGCTGGATGAAGGACTGAACGCGGGACTGGTCGCCGTGCGCGAGAAGGGCGCGCGCCAGGGTCAGGATCGCGCCGAGGTCAACTCGCTCGAAATCGAGAACCGGTCAGACAAGTGGCTCTTCCTGCAGGCAGGCGACATCGTCAAGGGGGGGAAGCAGGATCGGACGATCATGACCGACCTGACGCTGCCGCCTCATTCGCAGCCGACGCCGATAGACGCCTTCTGCGTCGAGAGAGGCCGCTGGACGGCGCGCGACAGCAGCGCGGTGTTTGGCAAGAACACCGGCATCGCGGGCGGCGTGGCGCTCAAGCGCGCCATTCAGGGAGAGAAGAGCCAGACGAGAGTGTGGGAAGAGGTGGCCAAGGCTGACGCGAAGGCGACCGACGCCGTACGAACCGTCGACGTCGCGTATGCGCCCCCGTCTGGAGCCGCCACGCTCTCCTCGACCGGCACCTACAACGCCATCGTCGAGAACCCGGCGCTGCAAGGCAATCGAACCACGTTCGTGAAGGCCCTGCTGCCGCACGTCCAGAAGGACAAAAGCGCGATCGGGATCGCGGTCGCGATCAACGGCGAGGTCGTGTCGGCCGATGTCTACGCCTCGCCGGCGCTGTTTCAGAAGCTGTCTCGCAAGCTGCTCGATTCGTACGCCACCGAGGCGATGCTCTCGCGCGAAGCGGGGACGCCGGCGGCCGCGCCAGGCAAGGAAGCGGCACTCGCATTCCTGTCGAATCCCTCCGGCGGCAGCAGCAAGTCGGAGAAACTCGGCTCGTCAATGCATCAGCGAACGGTCGAAGGCAACAAGACGGTGCTGTACGAGTACGCCTATCAAGAGCCGGAGCGGAGCGGGAAACCGGCTCCGGCGAAGCTCGTCCATCAGAACTATCTGAAAAAACAGTAGCGGGTTCGAGGAGGTTCGGGCCAAAAGCCTTTAACGCCGAGGACGCAAAGAACGCAGACGCTGGAAGCGGAGCGGCCGGCGCGCCTCCGGCGCGTGCGTTGCGCGAACGAGCCCGCACGTAAGAGCCACTTCGAGGTTCTCTTTCCGAGGCTTTTGCGTGCGGGCTCGTTCGTGCAACGCCAGGCCCGACCGGCGGTCGGGCCCCGGCCGCTCCTGCTTCCAGCTCACCCTCCGCGCCCTCTGCGCGCTCCGCGTTAAAAGCTCTTCTCCGCTCAGGCCATGGTTCCGCTCGTGGGCTGAATCATAGCCAGCTACTGCCGTGTGATATCCTGCCGTCGCTTTTCAGGGAGCTCACGGTCCGCGTGAAGGGTTGAACCCACCTGTCGCGACCACACGTTCACCTTCTTTCTGCCCGTGAAACGCGGACGCCGGGCGCATGAGAGAGAAGGTGTCCGATGCCGCTGTCGCTGCCCGCCCGTCCCAACCTCGAGTGGCTCAGAAAGACCGCTAAACAAAGGTTGAAGCGGCTTCGCGCGCTGAAGCAGCTTCGTGCGGGCGACGCGTCCGTTCGGCTGGCCGACGCCCAGCTTGCGATCGCGCGCGACTACGGCTTCGACAGCTGGCGCAAGCTCAAGCGGCACGTCGAGGAACGCGAACGCGAGGCGTCCGCGAGTGAGCCGTCGGGTGCTCCGCAGCTCACCCGCGACGACGTAGTCCAGACGTTCCTGAGGCTCGTCGGCAGCGGCCGTGTCGACGAGGTCCGCCGAATCCTTGCGGCCGCGCCCGACATGGTCAACGCCGTGGGCCCGCATCCGTTCTGGGGCGGGCGGCCGCAGCCCCTTCACGTCGCGATTGAGACGAAACGGCGGGACATGTTCGACCTCCTGCTCGACGCCGGCGCCGACGTCAACGGCGTGAACGATCAGTACGATCACTGGTCGCCGTTGATGGTGGCGGTCGGGAAGGGCCGTGAGGAGATGCGCGACGAGCTGCTTCGCCGCGGAGCGCGCGTTGGCCTGGCGGAGGCTCTGCTCCTCGCCGATGACGTGCGCGTCGAGGCGTTGCTGCGGCCGGGCGCCACGGCGCTTCCCGCGAACGTGCCCAACGCCGCCTCGCTTCTGAACTTCGCGCGGACGACGCTCGCAATCGATCGCCTCATCGACCTGGGGGTTCCAACCGACGCAAAGGATCGCTGGGGCTCGACGCCGATCGAGTCGATGAGCCGGTTGGGGCCGCGCGGCCAGCCGCTCGTGAGGCATCTGATCTCGCGCGGCGTGTCCGCTGCGCCTGAAGAGCACGCCCGGCTCGGCGATCGGGGCACGCTTGTGCAGATGATTGCGGCCGATCCGGGCGTCGCGCGATCGGCGGCCGTCATGATGGGCGCAGTGGATTTCGGCCACCACGAGTTGGCCGAATGGCTCATCGCGCGAGGAGGGAATGTCAACGCCCGCTCGAACGCGGCGTCGCGGCACACGGCGCTGCACTCGGCCGCGTGGAACGGGGATCTCCGGATGGTGAAGCTGCTCGTGGGCGCCGGCGCGGACATCGACGCGCGCGACGAGGAACACGACGGCACCCCGCTTGCGTGGGCCGAGACCGCAATCGAGGTGACGAACAACCCCGCGTGCCGCGCTGTCGTGGAATATCTGGTCGCGCTGAAAGGAAGCTAGGCGTCAGTTACGCCCGACCTTCGTCAGGCCTTCAAGCATGACGATGTCGGAGTCGCCCTCGCCGACCGCCGCGAGGATCGAGCGGCCGTCGGACGACCAGGACACGCGGCGGGCGATGAACGTGGTGCGCTCGCCGAAGTCGGTGATCTGACGCCATTCGCCGGTCGTCGTCGAGAGCGCCCAGACGTTGGTGGTCGATCCGTCGGTCAGGGCCTGGGCCAGCCATTTCCCGTCCGGGGACAGCGCCGGGTTGACGATCTGCCAGATTGGCACGCGCGAGGCTGGAATGCGCGCGACCACGCGAAACGGCGCGTTCTCCGGAGTGGCGGCCCGGATTTCGAATTCCGGCGTGCCATCCATCAACGGCCGCTCGAAGGAGTAGTACAGAGTCGTTCCGTCCAGGCCGATGACGTTGCGCAACCGCTCGGTTCTCACGGTGACGGCCGGCCCGCCGTCAACTGGCACTTTGTTCAGCACAACATCCGTGGCGGCCGCGCCTCCCCGCGTCGCGAAATACACCCAGCGGCCGTCCGGCGACCACGCAGGGCCGAGACCGGGGTTCGCGATGTTGCGCAGGTTGCTTCCATCCGGATCCACCAGCCAGACTCCGAATATCCACCCCTGATTGCCGCGCGAGGAGACGAACGCGATGGCGCGCCCATCGGGTGACCACACGGGGACGCCCATCGCTACGCTCGGGTCGCGCTCGTGAGTGATCTGGCGTAACCCGCCGCTCTCGGTGTTCACGATCCACAGGTTTGCGTGACCGCCGCTGTCGGAGAGAAACGCGACTTCTTTGTCACCCGGACTGGCCGTGGGTGTGAGGACCTGTCCGGTCTGCCGCGTCACACGAACGGCGCGGCGCACGTTCTCGGCGGGCGGACCGTCGACGGGGAACTTCCAGATGTCGGTCTCCAGCTTCATGCGGCTGACGAGTATTGCGCCGTGTTTCGAGATATCCGGACTGACGTACGACGCCTCGCCCGATGTGACCCGCCGTACGCTTCCATCACGCAAGGTCACCAGCCAGAGGCCCAACGCCGGCAGATACGGCATCGTGCCGCCGCGACTCGAGCTGTAGACGATGCCGGTGCTGTCGGGCAGCCAGGCGTAACCGCTCATCATGTTGTTGTCGTGCGTCAACTGGCGCGGTTCGCCTCCATCTGTTGGCGCAATGAACACGTCGAACCTGACGCTGTCGCCGCGTTGAAAGGCAATCCATCTGCCGTCTGGCGACCAGCGGGGATACAAGTAGTACGTGGCGGGTGCGAACTCGGCGACCACGTCGAACCTGGAACCGTCAGCCGGCGCGGACACCAGCTGGAGGCCTTCCTTCGCCAGCCGGAAAAGCGCAAGCCGCCCGTCCGTCGGGTTGACGTCGGCGCCGCCCACGCTGTTGACGACGCGGCGTGGCACGCCGCCAAGCGCCGGGATCTCCCAGATGCTCCCTTGAAGTTCTCCCGACGTCGCCGCCGAAAAATAGAAGATGGAGCTCGAGTCGGGCGACCAGCGCGGGTACTCGTGATCGACCAGATCGCGGGTGATTTGCAGCGGCGCGCCGCCGGCAATGAGCTTGACGAAGAGCTGTCGCTTGCCGTCCACGCCGGCGGCGAACGCCACCGACCTGCCGTCGGGTGAGATGGCCGGCGACTCCTCGAGGCCGGGAAGATCCGTGAGCCGCACGACGCGCGCATCCGGCGGCGGTTCCGAGGGCCTTCCGAATCTGTCGCGCGCCGCCCAGAGGACCACGAAGGCTGTCGCGGCCCCGAGCGAGAGCGCCAGGACCATCGGACGCGTCCACGATCGTCGCTTCTGCCCGAGAGCCGGTCCGGCCGGCGCAGCCATCGCGTCGTCGAGCTCGATCCGTGCGTCTGCGATGTCATGAAGCCGCCGCCTGGCATCCTTCTGCAGGCAACGGGTCAGGAGGCGCCGGATGCTCGCCGGCGTATCGGCCGGCAGGGACGTCCATTCGGGTTCGGCGCCGACGACGGCGGCGATGGTGTCCGTGACGGTCTCTCGTCCGAACGCTGACGCGCCCGTCAACATCTCGAACAGCACGCACCCGAAGGCCCAGACGTCGGTGCGTTTGTCGACCGCCCGGCCCCGCGCCTGCTCCGGGCTCATGTACGCGGCGGTACCGAGAATGACGCCGGCGATCGTTCCGGCCGTCATGGTCGGGGACTTCGCAGGATCCGGCCCGGATTCTTCGGCCGCGAGGGCCTTTGCGAGGCCGAAGTCGAGCACCTTGACCATCCCATCGCGCGTAATCTTGATGTTGGAAGGTTTGAGATCGCGATGGATGATCCCGGACGCGTGGGCGGCGTCGAGCGCGTCGGCGATCTGTTGCGCGACGGGCAGAGCCTCGGAGAGGGGCAGCCGCCCGCGGCGCACGCGATCCTCTAAGGTGTCGCCCTCCACCAGCTCGAGGACCAGGGCCGGCACGTTGCCAGCATCTTCAAGACCGTAGATCGAGCCGATGTGCGGATGATTGAGCGAAGCGAGCAGCCGCGCTTCGCGCTCGAAGCGCGCCACGCGATCGGCGTCCGCCGTGAACGCCGGCGGAAGGACCTTCAGCGCCACTTCGCGATTCAGTTTCGTGTCTCGCGCGCGATACACTTCGCCCATACCCCCGGCGCCGAGGGCCGAGAGGATTTCGTAGGGGCCGAGGCGCGCGCCCGAGGAAAGCGGCATCAGTGCTGAGGTGTTCATTTTAGCGGGTCCCGATGGTGTTATCGCGTTTGCGTGACCGCAAGGAGTGGAAGTTCTTCGCCGTCCTGCCGAAGGCCGACGGCCGCCTCGCCGCCGCCTGGTGGGGCGTGCTCCTGCTGCGCGGCGTGCTGCCGGCCCTGTTCGCGGTCGCGATGGGCGCGCTCGTGGGCGCCGTGGAAAGGGGAGACAGCCTTGCCGGCCCGCTCGGCTTCGCCGGCGGCGTGTTCGTCCTGCTCCAGGTGCTCACGCCCATCCACCAGGCGGTGAGTGCCAATCTTGGCGATCGAACCGCCGCGTGGCTGTACGACCGGCTGACGGAGGCGTGCGTGCGCCCGCCCGGCATCGGGCACCTCGAGGATCCGAAGCTCACCACCGACCTGACCGTCGCGCGGGACTTCGACATCGGCATGACCGGCCCACCGCTGAACATTTCCGTCGATTTCATCGCCGACGGCCTGGTCGGGCTGGTCGGCGGTCTCGCGTGCGCCGTGGTGCTGTTCGCGTACGCCTGGTGGGCGCCGATCGTGCTCTGCGCCGGATGGCTCGCGACGCACTGGCTCCTCCGCGAGAGCGCCGTCTGGCACGACCGCCAGACGGACGTCGTCCGCGCGGCGCAGCGCGACGCCGAGTACGCCTACCGGCTCGCCGTCGATCCGGCGCCGGCGAAGGAGCTGCGCCTGTTCGGCCTCTCAACCTGGACGCTCGATCGCTTCGTCGCGCGCCGCACGCGGCTGCACGCGCTTCAATACGAAGCGACGCGGCTTCGCGAGAAGCCCGTGTTGCTCAGCCTGCTGCTGGTCGTGGCCGCCAACCTGGCCGTGTTCTGGTCGCTCGCCAACGCGGCGGACGCCGGCGGCCTGACGCTCGCGCAGGTCGTCGTGTTCGCGCAGAGCGCCGTTGGCACTTCGATGATCGCGTTCGGCGGCCTCAACTGGGCGCTCGAGGGGTCCGCGGCCCCGGTCGCCGCGGTGCTGCGGCTCGAGCCGGCGATGGCGCCCGCCGGTGCGCTCTCGGTGCGCGTCGAATCGGCACGCCGAGCGGCCGACGGCCTGCCGAAGCGCGAGATTAGATTCCGTGAGCTGAGTTTCGCGTACCCAGCGGGCGCGCAGGTCCTCGATCGCTTCGACCTGACCATACCCGCCGGATCCTCGCTTGCCATCGTCGGCCAGAACGGCGCCGGCAAGACGACGCTCGCCAAGCTGCTGTGCCGTTTGTACGATCCGCAGTCGGGGGCGATCGAGATCGACGGCGTCGATCTCCGCGATCTGCCGGTCGATTCCTGGCGCCGCCGTGTGACCGCGGTGTTTCAGGATTTCACCCGATTCGAGCTGCCGCTCCGCGACAACGTCGCTCCCGCGGGCGCGACCGACGACGTCGTGCGCGGCGCGCTGACGTCAGCGGGGGCGGCGGACCTCGCGGGCCTGGACACCGTGCTCGCGCGCGGCTACGAAGGCGGCACCGATCTCTCCGGCGGCCAGTGGCAGCGCGTCGCCCTCGCCCGCGCCTTGTGCGCGGTGCAGCTCGGGGCCGGCCTCGTCCTGCTCGACGAGCCGACCGCGCAGCTCGACGTGCGAGGCGAGGCGGAGATCTTCGACCGCATCCTCACCGCGACGCGTCGCTGCACGACCATCCTCATCTCTCACCGTTTCTCCACGGTGCGGCAGGCCGATCGGATCTGCGTGCTCGAAAAAGGGCGCGTCGTCGAGCTCGGCACGCATGAGGAGCTGATGGCCCTGCGTGGCCGATACCGGACGATGTTCGATCTCCAGGCGCAGCGGTTTGGCGCGACAACAGACGAGGAAGGGGCCACATATGACGTCCTCGCCTGAGCGCATAAGCCCCGAGCCCCAGGCCCCAAGCCCCGCGGAGATCCAGAGCCTACCGCCCGCCCTGTCCTCCATGTGGCGGCTCTGCAAGCTCGGCTACCGGCACGAGCCGCGGCTGATGCTCGCGGCGTTCGTGCTGTCGCAGCTCGCGGCGCTGCCCGATGCGCTGATCGCGCTCTGGCTCATGCTGCTCGGCGAGGGCGTGCTCGGGAACCGGCCCGGCCTCGTACGCGCGGCGGCCATCGGGCTCGCCGTCTCCGCCACTGCCACGTGGTTTCTTTCCACGGTGAGCATGCGCGTTCAGCGGCGATTCCGCGACAGGGTCACGATCGCGCTCGAATCGCACGTGGCGCGCCTCCAGGCCTCGGTCCCGACCATCGCGCACCACGAGCGCCCGGAGTACCTCGACCGGCTGGCGATGCTGCGCGATCAGGTGT
This sequence comes from uncultured Acidobacteriota bacterium, assembly GCA_963847125.1. Lineage (GTDB taxonomy): Bacteria > Acidobacteriota > Vicinamibacteria > Vicinamibacterales > 2-12-FULL-66-21 > DATAEE01. The sequence continues at coordinate 1,149,972 of CAWJYM010000009.1, read as the reverse complement.
TCGTGCTCGATCACATGTACATGTCGCTGTTCTCCACGTGCGGGTGGATCCTGCGCCTCGGCATCACGGTGGCGCTGCTCGCATCGATCCACCCCGCGCTCGTGCTCCTCGCCGTCTTTGCGGTGCCGACGGTGATCACGTCGACGTGGCGCCCTGCCGTCGAGCGCGCGGCGTCCGAACGCGCGGCACAGTCCAACCGACTCGCCCGCCACCTGTTCACCATCGCGACGACGGCGCCGCCGGGGAAGGAAGTCAGGGTCACCGGCATCGGGGATCGCCTGATGACGAAACGCCGCGAGGCGTGGGAGCGCGCGTACGCGCTCGTGTCGGCCGCCCGGTGGGGCTCAGCCGTGTGGCATACCTTGGCGTGGGCGCTGTTCGGCGCCGCGTACGTCGGCGCCGTCGTGTTCGTTTCTTCAGGCCTCGGATCACCTCCCGGCCAGGTTCTTCTGGTGCTCGCCGCAGGGTCGCGCCTGTCCGCGTACATCGGCGCGACGGTCGGCGAGATTGGATTCCTTCGCGGCTTCTGGATGGACGGATCGCGCCGTCTCGCCTGGCTCGAAGACTACGCGGCGTCGATGAGCGCTTCGGCCGATCTGCCCGCACCGTCGGGGCTCGGCCGCGGCATCCGCCTCGAGCACGTGTCCTTCGCCTATCCGGGCACGTCACGTCTTGTTCTGGACGACGTGTCGGTGTCGCTGCGGGCCGGATCGGTCGTCGCCGTCGTCGGCGAGAACGGGGCGGGCAAGACGACGATGGTCAAGCTGCTCGCGAAGATGTACGAGCCGACGTCGGGCACGATCCTCGTGGACGACACGCCGCTGGCCCGAATACCGGCGGAGGAATGGCGTTCGCGGCTGGCCGGCGCGTTCCAGGACTTCTTCCGGTTCGAGTTCCGGGCGCGTGAGACGGTCGGCCTCGGCGACGTGCCGCGCATCGACGACGTGCCCGCCGTCGCCGCGGCCGTGGCGCGCGCCGGAGCGAACGACGTCGTCTCGCGCCTGCCGTTGGGCCTCGAAACGCAGTTGGGTCCGACCTGGCCCGGCGGCGCGGAGGTGTCGTTCGGCCAGTGGCAGAAGCTCGCGCTGGCGCGCGGCTTCATGCGCGACCGCCCGCTGCTGCTCGTGCTCGACGAGCCGACGGCCGCGCTCGACGCGGAGACGGAGCACGCGCTGTTCGAGCGGTACGCTACTGCTGCGCGTGGAGGGCACCAGGACACCATCACCGTCCTCGTCTCGCATCGCTTCTCGACCGTGCGCATGGCGGACGTCATCGTCGTCCTGGACGGCGCGCGTGTCGTCGAGGTCGGCACGCACGACGAGCTGATGGGGAAGCGCGGACAGTACGCGGAGCTGTACGGCATTCAGGCGGCGGCGTACCGGTGAAGCGCGCTGAGCACGCAGAGCTGATTGAGCACGCTGAGAAGATCGGGGACGAAGAGGCACCGAGACACAGAGACACAGAGAAGGCCTTTTCACATCTTTGGGTTACCTGTGTGGCTCTGCGTCTCTGTGTCTCATCGTCCCCGCCTTTCTCTGTGTCTCACGTCCCTCCGTGTCTTCATGTTTGGAGGACCGTTGAAGTTCTTTACGATAGCGTGGCTCCAGGGCGACCTACCGGCGGCCGAAGCCGAATCAAGTGCACGCAGCGTACGAAGCACATCTGGCGGCGCTCGGACCGAGCCTCCCGGACGACGCGCGTCGACTATGGACCGACGTAGACCTGCACGACGCGCTAGTTCTCCGGGTGGAACGTGGAAGCGGCAGTCTGGAGGTGCAGTTTCGCGCCGGTAACAATCAGCTCCGGCTACATTACCGCTACGCTCTGGTACGGCGAGCGTTGCTGCTATCCGATCCGGATGAACGGTTCTTGACTGGTGCAGCGGGCCGACGTGACATCGAACTCCTGTACGACGAGTTCGACGCCTCCGACGGGATCTGGATCCACCGGTTATTGTTCATCGTCGAAAGGCCGCGACGAGCCCGAAGGTCAGGCAGGCAATATTACGAAGTGTCCGTCCGCTTCGCAGCGTTCAAACTGAACGTCACTCCCGCGGGTGGACGCTTCGACAACGGCGAAGCCTAGTCCGTAGGGAAGCCTGATCCTTGGTGTTACCTCTGTGCCTCCGTCCCCTCCGTTCACATCGAAACCGTTCGGGCTATCACCACGTAATGTGGAGTGAGTGACCCATACACGCGGCGGCTCTCTCGTCGCGTTCTTCCTCCTGACGTACGCCGTGATGTGGACGCTCTACTTCACGGTCGTGGCCGCGTCCATTCCTGCCAGCACTCCGCCCGGCATGCTGTTGATTCTCCTGGGCGCCTACTCGCCAGGCATCGTGGCTCTCGCGCTGACCGCGCGGGCGGAAGGGGCCGAGGGCGTGCGCGCTCTCCTCGGCCGCGTCGTCCAGTGGGACGTGCCCGCGAAATGGTATGTCTTCGCCGTCAGCTACTTCGTGGCGATCAAGCTGGCCGCCGCGCTCATCCATCGCGTGGCCATCGGCGCGTGGCCGCGTTTCGGCACGGAGCCGATCTACCTCATCCCGCTCGCGATCGCGTTCTCGACGCCGTTCCAGGCGGGTGAAGAGATCGGCTGGCGCGGCTACGCGCTTCCTCGGATGGCGGCGCGCTTCGGCCTCGCGCGCTCGAGCGTGCTCCTTGGTTTCATCTGGGGCTTCTGGCACCTGCCGCAGTTTTTCATCCGGGATGGGAACTCGTACGGACAGTCGTTCTTCGTGTTCGTCGTGCTGGTCACCGCGCTCACCGTCGCGATGGCCTGGCTCTTCGGGCATACCGGCGGCAGTCTGCTGCCCGTCATGGTGATGCACGCCACCGTGAACAACGCCGGCGGCATCGTCCCCATCGCGGCGCCTGGCGGCACGAGCACCTTCGGCCTCAGCGCGTCCAGCACGACCCTCGTCGGATGGCTGACGGTCGTGCTCCTCTGGATCTGCGCCGCCTGGTTCCTCGCGCGGATGCCGGCGTGGCGGCAGGACCCTGATGTGTAGCGACTCGGCAACTCCGGCGGCCAGTTTTCCAGAACGGTCTTCAGATTGCTCTGAAACCCTCCCGTCGCCACGATGACATTCCGCGCAAGAAGATTCCGGCGTGTTCGGCGGCGGAGATCGCGGATCTTCACACCCACGACCCGGCCGGAGCGAACGATCAGATCGTCGGCCATCGTAGCCCACAAGAATCTGATGTTCGGGTGACTCAGGCAGGCGCGATAGATTGGCTCCACCAGACCCAGCCCCTTGCCGCGAGCCAGATGGAGTCGTGGAACGGAATTGCCGGGCGGGCGCACGAGCCCGTCGAACGCGACCCCAAGGTCCGTGAGCCAGTCGTAGAGCCACACTCTGGAATCGCGCACATACGCCGCAACCCATCGAACATCGTTGTCTTCGCCGCGTGCAAGGAAGTCTTTCTCCGCGAGCTCGGGAGAATCGGCGATTTTCTTGCCGTCCTGCAGGGGCGTCCCGACGATGCAGACTGCGCCGTTGGAGAGTGCCGGTTCGCCTAATCCGGACCTCTCTTCGGGGGTCGCGGGCGCATCGATGCGCTCGTACACCGGGCTTCCGCACTCACGCTCGAGGTCGGCGTAGATTTCACCGGGATCGCGGCCGGTGCGTGCCGTCATCTCGGCGGCCAGCAGCGCCGCGACGATGCCGTCCTTTTCAGTGGTCCACACGGTGCCGTCCCGCCGCAGAAACGTCGCACCTGCGCTCTCCTCCCCCGCGAAGCCCAACCGGCCTTCGAGCAGACCGTCGACGAACCACTTGAATCCGACCGGCACCTCGTAGAGTCGTCGGCCCAACTTCTCAGCCACGCGGTCGATCATCGCGCTGGACACCACTGTCTTTCCGACGGCCGTCGTCGGGCTCCATTCCGGCCGGTTCGAAAACAGGTAGTGGATACACGCCGCCAGGTAGTGATTGGAAGGCAGTAACCCGACACTCTTGGCCACCACGCCGTGGCGATCGTGATCGGGGTCGCAGGCGAATGCGACATCGAAACGGTCCTTCAATCCGATCAGCGAGCGCATGGCGTACGGCGACGAGGGATCCATGCGGATGCGGCCGTCCCAGTCCACGTCCATGAACCGAAAGGTCGAGTCGACGTTCGGATTTGTGACGGTCAGGTTCAAGCGGTATCGATCCGCGATCGATCCCCAGTAGCGGATGCCGGCTCCGCCGAGCGGATCCACTCCCAGGGTGAGCCCGGCGTTCCGCGTCACCTCCAAATCCAGGACAGTCTCCAGATCCGCGACGTACGCCTGCAGGAAATCGTGGCGGCGCGTCGTCGGCGCACGAAGGGCTTTCTCGAACAGCATGCGCTTCACCGGCCTGATCGCTTCGACGAGCAGACCATTGGCCCGCGACTCGATGAACGCGGTGACGTCGGCCCCGGCCGGCCCTCCATGCGGCGGGTTGTACTTGAACCCGCCGTCTTCGGGAGGATTGTGCGAGGGCGTGAGCACGATGCCGTCGGCCAAGCCCTGCGTGCGTCCCCGGTTGTGCGTAAGGATTGCGTGCGAGATCGCCGGGGTCGGTGTGTAGTCGTCGCTGGTCGCGATGCAAACGGTGACGTCGTTGGCCGCCAGAACCTCCAGCGCGCTGCGGAACGCAGGCGCGGACAACGCGTGGGTGTCGATGCCGAGAAACAGGGGCCCGTCGATGCCTTGCTGTTGCCGGTAGCGGCAGATGGCCTGGGCGATGGCCAGTACATGCCACTCGTTGAACCCGCGGTTGAACGCGCTGCCGCGGTGACCGGACGTTCCAAAGCGCACGCGCTGCTCGGACACGGAGGGATCGGGCTGGTCGGTGTAGTACGCAGCCACCAGGCGCGGGATGTTCACGAGCGGGCCTTCCATGCTGCCACCTCCTTCGAGCAACGCACAGGGCCGATTTGTAACACATCGACTCGTCTTCCTCCTCGTCGCCCGATCGTCACGGCATGTTCACACGTGCCGGATAGGGTGTTCCCCCGCGGGTACGTACGGTTGCAACCCCAGGAGTGTTCTCGTCGAACTGGCGATGTGGATGGAGCTTCGCCTCCGCTTTCGTCCTGACCACGCTGGTTCTCTCTGCCCAAACCGGGCTCGAGCCGCGCGTCGATGCCGCGGTCGCCCGTGTCAAAGCGCAGATTCCCGGTCTCTCCGTCGCGGTCGTGGTCGACGGCCGTGTGGTGTATGCGAAAGGCGTCGGGACGATCTCACTGACGGAGCAGAAGCCCGCCGGGGCCGATACCCAATACCGGCTCGCGTCGGTCACAAAGGCGATCACGGCGGTCGCCGTGCTCAAGCTCGTGGAACAAGGCCGGGTCGATCTGGACCGTGCGGCCAAGGACTACTGCCCGGCGCTCTCACCGCTGAACGGCTCGCCGACGGTGCGGCACTTTCTCCTCCATCAGTCCGGGATGCGGCACACGTCCGATCCCGAAGACGAGACGATTACGGGTGCCGTACCCCGACTCGCGTCGTCGCTGAGTGGCATCGCCAAGGAGCCCCTCCGATTTCCACCCGGCCAGAAAACGAATTACACGTCCTGGGGCTACGCCGCGCTTGGGTGTGTGATCGAATCCGTTTCGGGAGCCAGCTACGCCGAGTTCGTCAGCCGGAACATCCTGGCGCCGGCGTCCATGGGGCAGACGACGTTCGACGAGCCGAAGTACACGGCCGCGAATTTCAGCCCCGGGTTCCGGATGCAGGGCAGCACGTTTCAGCCGTCGGTCGTCGTCGACACGCGCTTCAAGATGCCGGCGAGCGGCATGATCTCGACGGTGAACGATCTGGCTCGATTCGCGATCGCGCTGTTCGAGCGCCGGCTGTTGCCGGAGCCGCTCTTCCGCGAGATGCTCTCGACGCGACCAGCGGCCGACGACGAACGCCCGATGTTTTCGATCGGCTGGATCGTGGGCTCGACCGACTACGGGACCCCTGCTTTCAACTACGGCGGCTCGATGGAAGGCACGACCGCATATCTCGCGATACTTCCCGAGCGCCGAATCGCGGTCGCGCTTCTGGCGAACCGCGAGCGCTTCGTTCCTGGCGTGATCCCGATCGTCCGCGAAGCGCTGCGAGCCGCGCTCGGTTTACCTGAGGAATAGCGCCGGCGTCTTGATCTCCGCAACGGTTGAGCTTACACTCCAAGCTCACTCTCCCCAGCACAGCTCAGCCATAACCGTCGGGCCCCGAGGCACGCCAATCTGCCCGGCTCCGCGGATTCTCGGCTGAACCGCTACGCGACGGAATAGGAGGATGCGTGTCCTTCCGCATGCCCCGGCTGTGTCTGTCTGTGTTGATCTTTCTCGTCGCGCGTGCAGGCGCTGCGCAAACCTCCGACCCCATCGTCCTGTGCGGCTGTGCGGCGACGACCGTCGTCGGGTGGGACGCCCCCGCCGACTGTTCTCAACCGCTGGTGTCGCCGGACCTGGGCTGGGCGAGCACGAGCGCGCCGCTCGCCTCGCCGTCGAACTATTTCGAGCACACCTTCGTGGCGCCCGCCGGATCGTATCGCGTGTGGTTCCGTGTGAGATCGCTGAACGATCTGAAGCCCAACGACTCCGTCTTCGTCCAGTACTCGGACGCGCTGAAGGCCAACAACCTGCCGGTGTATCGCATCGGCACGACGAGCGCGCTCGTCGTCAACCTCGCGACCGACAGTACCGGCACAAGTCTGCGCGACTGGGGATGGGTGGACGGCGCGTACTGGCTGTCGCAGACGACGACGGTGAAATTCGCCGCGGGCGGCTCACACAGGCTTCGCGTGCAGGTGCGGGAAGACGGCGTGAGCGTGGATCAGATCATCCTCAGCGCCGCCACGTACCGGACGGTTCCGCCAGGCCCACCAACGAACGATCAGAATCGGTTCTCGTGTTCCGCGCCGCAGCCGCCGCCGGGGCCGGTCAGCAATCCAGTCCCCGCCGCGGGGGCCTCGAGCGTTCCCACCAACGTTGTCTTGAGCTGGACGGCCGCGTCGAATGCGACGAGTTATGACGTCGCGTTCGGGACCGTGAATCCGCCCTCCGTCGTCTCGTCTGACCAGACCACGCTGACGTACGACCCCGGCGGTCTGGCCGCGGCTACGACGTATTACTGGTCGATCCGTGCGAAGAACGCGAGCGGCACGACGCCGGGCGTCATCTGGAGCTTCAGCACTGCGGGCACCTCGCTGCCTCCGGCACCGGGCGTGCCCTCGGGTCCGGCGCCCGCGGACCTGGCGATTGATGTTCTGGCCGGGATCGGGTTGAACTGGCTGCCATCGGCGAATGCGACGACGTACGACGTCGCATTCGGCGCGAGCAATCCTCCGCCGCTCGTGTCGGCGAATCAGGCTGGCACCAGCTACCAGCCGTCGACGGCGCTGGCCTACAGCACTGCGTACTTCTGGCAGGTCGTCGCGCGCGGGCCGGGCGGCACCACCGCCGGTCCGCTTTGGAGCTTCACGTCGGCGGCGCCGCCGACGGGCGACGCGCCCAGCCTGGGAAACACGAGTCTCAATCGTCTCAGGGTGGTCACCTGGAACGTCAAGCAGGGATACAACCTGATCGACAACAGGAACGACTACAACCTGCAGATCGACATGATGGCCGGCCTGAACCCGGACGTCATCTGCCTGCAGGAAGTGTCGCTGGCGGACGCGGACATGCCGACGCTCGTCCTGAACGGCCTGTCGGCGCGAACCGGCAGGACGTGGCGCGGACAGTACCAGCGCCAGAACACCGCTACGACGCCGACGACGAACAACATCGGGTCGATGATCCTGACCTGGCTGCCGATAGATGCGATCTCGTCAACGCTCTTCACGGCGGGACTGTCGCAACCGTTTCCGGCGGTGCGACTGCAGATCACCGTCAACAGCACGCCGGTGCACATTTCCACGACTCATCTTTATGCGTGGGACGCGGCGGTTCGCGTGGCGCAGCTTTCCCAGCTGCAGGCGTGGCTGGCGACGCAGGGAGCCCGCCGCGTCGTGACGGGTGACTTCAACGCGTTTCCGCTGGAGTCGGCGCTGTGGAACGGGGGCTGGAGCACCGAGTATACGGACGCGTGGGAGACGGCGACCGGCTGGATCCAGCCAACGAACGACGGTGGCTTTACGTTCGACCGGCGAACCGCGACGCAGAACCCGGAGCGAATCGACTACCACTGGACGAGGGGGATGACCGTCAGCGAGATGTTCGTCGTCAAGACGCGGCGAAGCGACCACCACGCCGTCGTCGTGGACTACAAAGTGCCCTGATCAGTAAGATGCCCGTCATGTTCACGATCACGGCGAATACGATTCTCCCGAGCACGGTGACCGGATCCTGGCCGCGGCCTCGCTGGTTCGATGTGAGCATGTGGGGCCGCCCGCTGGACACGTGCATGCTCGACGTGCGGTTCCGCGAGAAATTCCAGGACGCGATGGCGGTAGTGATCAGCGATCAAGAGCGCGCGGGTCTCGATCTGCTCACGCACGGCGACTTCCATTGCGACGAAGACCTGGCGGGGCGCTCCTGGCACCACTACCCGCTGCAGCGGTGGGCCGGCTTCGAAGGCGAGTACCTCCAGCCGGAGTCGACACGCGCCCCCTGGCTTCACTACCCGCCAGGGACGCTGCTCAGCGAGATCTATACCGGCTGGCGCTGGCCCCATGTGGTCGACCGGATCGAGCACCGCCCACTCGACTACCCGAAAATCTGGCGGGTGGCGCAGGGGAAGACGGCAAAGCCGGTTCGCTTCGGCACCTGCTGCTCGCAGGTCATGGCGCTGTTCCTCGATATCCACACCCCGAAGTACAAAGACAAGCGCCAGGTCATCTGGGACATGGCCGAAGCGATGAACAAGGAGCTCCTCGCGCTGCGCGAGGCGGGCTGCAGATGTATCCAGGTCGAAGAGCCGACGCTTCATTTCATGGCGAACACGTTCGGCAAAGACGACGAACAGGTGCGGTTCATGATCGACGCGTTCAATCGCGAGGTGCAGGGACTCGACGATATCGAAGTCTGGATCCACACGTGCTGGGGCAATCCGAACATGCAGCGCGTGATGGAGGACACCAGTTACGCAAACTCGATCGAGCTGTATCTCGAGCGCTGCAAAGGAGACGTCTGGACGGTCGAGATGAAGGATCGAAACCAGAAAGATCTCGAGCTGCTCGAGCCCTTCAAGGACGACCTGAAGAAGAAGATCTGCGTTGGCGCCGTCAGCCATCGGTCGCTGCAGGCAGACCGGCCCGAGGACGTAGCCGCGGAGGTTCGGAAGGCGCTCAAGTACATCCCGCCGGAGCGCCTGATTGTGTCGAGCGATTGCGGGTTCGGCCGTCAGGGCTGCAACCGGGAGATTGCCTTTTACAAGGCGGCCGCCATCGCCCAGGGCTGCAATATCGTACGTACCGAGCTGGGCCTGCCGACGACCAGAGTCCCGGCCGCCGATCCGATGCTGCAGACCGATGTCGTGCCGCAGGGAAGTCCGACCCCGACGGTCAGCCCTCAGTATTGACGCGGCGCCACACGGCGATCGAGAGGATCACCGAGGCAACCCCGAGCAGCGCCGTGTACACGAAGAACACGATGTAGCCGGCGCCCAGCGCCGCGGGCGTGACGCCCGATCGCTCGACGGCGGCGGCGAAGTTCTGCGGCGCCTCGCTCGCGACGAGGGCTTTCAGACCTGCGAGCACGCCGCCCGCGTCGGCGCTGCGCGCCACGGCTTCGACGATGCGTCCCGATTGAGACGCGATCAGCCGGCCCGGTATCGCGTAGAGAGAGGAGAAGAGCGCGTACTGCGTAGCCGTGAAGCCGACCGATGTCAGGCTCGACATGTACGCGATCAGGCATGTCCCGGCGATGCCGCCCGCGATGTTGTCCAGGCCGATCGCGGCGAACAGCGCCATGACGTGGTGCTCCTGCAGCGCCAGCCAGACGAACAGCAGATTGCTCAGTGGTCCGGCGAACGCGCCAATCATCAGTGAGCGCATGAGCCCGTAGCGCGCCACCAGCACGCCTCCCACGAAGACGCCGAACATGCTCATCACGACGCCGAAGATCTTCCGCACCTCGGCGATCTCGACCAGGGTGTAGCCGAGGTCGAGATAGAACGGGTTCATGATGGTCAGCACAAAGTCCGGGACGCGGTACAGGCAGATGAGCGCGAGGATCAGCGCGCCGGTGGTGCGGTAGCGCGTGAAAAAATCGCGGAGCGGATCGGCGAGCGCCGACGACAGATACACGCCCGGACGCGTGCGGGCGCCGGGGAGGGGGAGCGCCGCGACGACGATCACGGCGAACCCGGCGGCGACCGCGGCCAGGTGCACCCACACCCGCGCGTCCGACGACCACGCGGCGACGACCGCGTCGCGCGCGCGGTCTGCGCCGATCGCGCCGAGCACCCGCGCGAGCACACCGGCATTGGCCGCAAGACCCGATCCAAGCACGAGCGCGCCCGCCCCCAGGATCGCGAGCCGCGCGATCCATTCGAGCGCCTCGAGCACCGGAGCGGGCCGTATGCCTTCGGTCTGGATCGGACGGATGGCATGGCGCTGCTCGCGCGGCGCCGCCAGTACGCCGAGGACCCCGACGAGCATCAGCGCGGCCATCACGGCGTACGAGAAATTCCAGCCGTAGGCATTTGCGAGGAGCAGCGGCACTGCGCCCGAGATAATGATCGCGACGCGATAGCCCCACTGATAGGCGGCCGCCATGGCGCCCTGCTTCGTCGTCTCCGTCGCTTCGATGCGCCACGCGTCGACCGCGATGTCCTGGGTGGCTGCCGAGAAGCCGACGAGGACGGCGAAGATGGCGATCCTGCCCAGGCTGTGCGACGGATCGGAGCCGGCGACCAGCCACAAGCCGAGCATGATTAGGGCCTGGCAGACCAGCATCCACGAGCGGCGATGCCCGAGCCAGGCAGTGAGGATCGGCACGCGCGCCCGGTCGATGAACGGCGCCCACAGGAACTTGAACGTCGAGACCAGAGTGACGAGGCTGAAGAAACCGATGACTTCGAGCGAGAGGCCGGCCGAGCGCAGCCAGGCCGAGAGCGTGTCGAAGATCAGGTAGTGGGGCAGGCCTGCAGAAAATCCAAGGACCACCATGACGAGCGGGGCACGCTCGCCGTAGACGCCGATCGCCGAACGGACCGTGCGCCCTTCGACGCGTCGGTCCGTTCCCGTCGATTCCATCGAGGGCTGCAGGATACCGTAAATCCGCGCCCTGGCTCGCCGGCGAGAATCAGCGGAGCGCGATCGTTATCGTCGGCCGCGCGTCATTGACACCCCTCCACTCGGGCAGTACGTTCAGCGTGATCCCCAGTACGCAAACTCCTATTCGTACGTAAACAATCGCGTCACAACGTTAACCGATCCGCTCGGTTTATGCCCCGACTGTACCTATTATCAAACGAGGTGCCGCGAAGTGCAGAACTTCTTTTCAAGGGGCTACTATTGTCGGCTTGTGCCATCCGTGTGCAATTTTATGGGTTGTGGACCTATAAACAGTTGTATTCGAGATTGCCTGCAGAATATGGATCGTCTCTGCGTTGAGTGGGTCGGCAGGAAAGATCCTTACTTTATCACGGCGCTGTGTCATGAATGGGTGGGTCACTATAGTTGTTTAACTCTTTGCACGAGGGGCTACTAATGATCAGGATGCAGACAGGCCCGATATGAAAAACAACTCGAGCTTACTTGTGCTTGTTGGCATCGGCTACATTGGTGTTGCCGTGTTCGGCTCGGCTTTTCCAATTCTGGTGCTGCTTGTTATGTTGGTCTCCCCTCGGGCCACTCTCCCGGAATCCAATTCAGACTCCCTGGCCTGGTGGGCGTTCAGAATCGTCGCCGTCGTGCCCTCCTTTGTCATTGGCTACGCTCTCCTCCGCCGCCGAAACTGGGGACGGTACGTCTTGATCGCCTACAACCTGTGCTGGCTCGTCTTTCTGACCTATGTCCTTCTTACTCAGTCAGGGGAGGGGGCGACGAGCGCTACGTGGGGGGTGATTCTGATTATCTACGTCGTTCTCGGTGGGTTGATTTGGCTCGTCTCGACCGTAAGCTTCCCCGTCAAGTAGACAGGGCGTAAGTAGACTCGGGTATGCTTTCGGGACGTGGCACTGATGACGACGCCGCTCGGGCAGAGCGAGGCGCGAGCTGCCGATCTCGCTGGGCGAGTCATCCGCATCACCGACGCCCGCGGCGCCCGCGACGAAGATCGAATACGAGAGCCTAAGCGGTTCACGCCGCGCGCTCTTGACCTGCCCCCTCAAAACTGACCCAGCCTAGACTGTGACTGCGCCGCACTCTCTCCCGAGGAGGGACGATGCGACGGAGTCGATTCATGAGGAGCAAATCCTCAAGATTCTCCGCGAAGGGGAAGCCGGCCGGAAGGTCGAGGATCTGTGCCGCGCCTACGAGGTCCACAAGAACACCTATTACGAGTGGAAGCCCAAGTTCGGCGGTCTGCAGCTCGATGAAGCCAAGCGGCTGCAGCAGCTCGAGGAAGAAAACCGCCGCTTGAAGCACATCGTCGCGGAGCAGGCCCTTGACATCGTGGCGCTGAAAGCGGTGGTGTCAAAAAAGTGGTGACGCCCACCGGCCGCCGCGAGGTGGTCCGCTGGCTGGGCGAGCACTACCAGGTGAGCTCGATCAAGCCAAGCTGCTGCGGCAGCTCGAAGAAGAACCGTCGCCCGAAAACACATCCGTCGCGGAGCAAGCGGTCGACATCGTGGCGCTGAAGGCCAGTGTGTCAAACAAGTGGTGACGCCCACTAGCCGCCCGCGAGGTGGTCGGTTGGCGCGCGACGTCACCGTCGAGGTGAGGGCCCGTCGCACGATGTCGGTCGATATCCGGTTCTCGCCGTCGGAACTCCGTGCGGGGGTTGAGGTGACGCTTTTCCTACGATTGAGCGTCCCCACCTGGAAGTCCTCTGAAGTTCTTTACGAAAGCGTGGCTCCGGGGCGATCTACCGGATGTGGAGGCCAATCAAATGAACGCGGCGTACGAAGCACATCTGGCGGCGCTCGGACCGAGCCCGCCGGACGACCCGCGTCGACTATGGACCGACATAGGTCTGTGCGATGGGCTGGTTCTCCGCGTGAAACGTGGAAGCGGCAGTCTGGAGTTGCAGTTCCGCGGCGGTAACAAGCTGACGTTTGTTTTCTGGTTCAACCTTCGATCTCACAGCGGCAGATGAACGGCGGGCCGCGTTTTCCGCGAAATCCGTGGCCCCGCCTACGCCAAGGCTTCGGCGCGGCAAGCTGTGATCCGTGAAGTCATCCTCCCTGATCCTCCCGAAACTCCCCCTTAAACCGTTCGAGTGAAGTCACGGGTTATGCCCGGGAATGGGGCAACCGGGTCCACGCTCCATTGACACCTATCTGTTCGGTGGATATACAGTACGGAACCCCCCGAGCCTTCAATGAAACACTGGCGTGAAACGACAGAGATCGTCGTACGCATCCTTCGTCTCGCCGCTCTCGGGCGGCCCGCCGCGCTCGCGACGGTCGTCGACATCACCGGATCAGCTTATCGAAGACCAGGCGCGAAGTTTCTCGTCGAGGATGACGGTCGGACGCTCGGCGGCGTGAGCGGCGGCTGCCTCGAGAGCGACGTCCGCGAGGTCGCGCAACAGGTCATCGGCGTCCGGCACCCCGCGACTCCTGCACTATGACACCGGCTCCGACGACCGCATGGTCTGGGGACTCGGCCTCGGCTGCAACGGATCCGTCGACATCTTCGTCCAACCCGCGACCGAGCCGTCGGTGCTCGACACGCTTCGGGCCGTTCACGCCCGGCTCGACGGATCGGACAGCTTCGCCGTCGCGACGATCGTGTCCGGCCCGGCGGACGTCGGCCGCTCGATCGTCCTGAGCGCGGCCGGAGATCGCACGGGCTCGATCGGGAAACCCGGGCTCGACCGCGATGTGACGCGCCGCGCCTCGGCCGCCATCGCGCACGGCCGGTCCCGGCTCGACCGGCTCGACTCTCAAACACCAGGCCCTGGGTCCCAGGCCCCAGGCCCGCAAACGGTCGTGTTCTCCGACGTGCTGGTCGCGCCGCCGACATTGATCGTCTGCGGCGCCGGCGACGATGCGGTGCCGCTCGTGGCGTACGCGGCCGACGCCGGCTTCGCGGTGACCGTCGTCGATCATCGTCCCGCTTATCTGACCGCCGAACGGTTCCCCGCCGCCCGCCGCCTCGTCGAGGCGAGACCCGACGCCGGGATCGGCGCGCTAGTCGTCGATGGGCGCACCCTGGTCGTCGTGAAGATGCACGCCTTCGAGCACGATCGCGGCTGGCTGCGCCTGCTTCTTCAGACCGACGCGTCATACATCGGGCTGCTCGGGCCGCGCGCGCGCACGGAAAAGATTCTCCGCCTCGCCGGGTCGCCGAACGAGCGCCGGGTTTTCGGCCCGGTCGGCCTCGACGTCGGCGCCGAAGGCCCCGAACAGATCGCCATCAGCATCGTCGCCGAGCTGCTGGCGGTGCACGCGCGCCTGCACCCTGGCCACCTGCGGGAACGAGGAGACGCGATCCATGCCGTCTGAGCGCGCAGGGGCCGTCGCGGGAATCGTCCTCGCGGCTGGAACGTCCACGCGAATGGGACGAAACAAGCTGTTCCTGGAGCTCGACGGAGAGGCGATCGTCCATCGCGCGGTGCGGCGCGCGGTCGAGGCCGGCCTCGATCCCGTGTTCGTCGTCGTGGGCCACCAGGCGGATCGGGTCCATGAGGCAATCGAAACGCTCAAGTGCCAGGCGGTGTTCAACCCGAACTACTCAGCCGGCGTGAACAGCTCGCTGAAAACCGGGATTCAGGCCGTCTCGCAGACGACGGCGCTGGCGGCGGTCGTGATGCTCGCGGACATGCCGTTCGTCACCTCCGAGATGATCGAGACGCTCGTCGGTGAGTATCGGCAGGGCACGGCGCCGCTCGTGATCTCCGACTACGACGGGGTGAACGCGCCCCCCATCCTGTACGACCGCTCGCTCTTCGAGGAGCTCGCCACGTCGGAAGGGGAGGGCTGCGGCAAGCACGTCGTCAAACGTCACCGTCACGAAGCGCGAAGCGTCGCCTGGCCGCCCGAAGCGCTCGCCGATCTCGACGTGCCGGAAGATCTCGAGCGAATCAAGGTGGCAAACCGCGCGACGTGAAAACAGATCTCCGAAGCAACGCGCCGAACGTAAGTGAGGCGCGACAGGCCGTGGGGGTGGGGCCCCACGGCAAAGAAAAAAATGAAAGCTGACGTCCTCCGACTCGCCGCCGAGCTCGCCCAAAAAGGGGAGCCGTTCGTCATGGCGGTCGTCGTGCGGCGCGAGCCGGCGAGCTCCGCCCAGGTCGGGAACGCCTCGCTCATCACCGAAGCAGGTGAGTGCCACGGCTGGCTCGGCGGCAGCTGCATTCAGTCGACCGTCATCCGTGAAGCGCTCGCCGCCCTGAAGGGCTCGGCGCCCCGTCTGATTTCGCTGTCGCCAAATCCCGACGCCGACGGCCGCGCCGGCGTCACGACGTTTCCAATGACGTGCCATAGCGGGGGGAGCGTGGACATTTATCTCGATCCGGTTTTGCCCGCCCCGCGCCTGCTGATCTTCGGCGTCTCGCCCGCGGCGCAAGCGCTCGCGCGCCTGGGCAAGGTGATGGGATATGCCATCGACGTCGCCGATCCGGACGCGGATCGCGCTGCTTTCCCCGAGGCGGATCGTATCGTCGAGTCCGTTCGGAAGGAGCACTTCGAAAATGGTCCCGCGTCGCAGCGCGGCCGGCTCTTCGCGGTCGTCGCGACGCTTGGACAGCACGACGAAGAAGCCACGAGGGCTGCGCTGGCGCTGGAGCCGGGATACCTGGGCGTCGTCGCCTCCCGCACCCGCTTCGCGCAGATCCGCGAAACGCTCGTCGCGGGTGGCACGCCGGCCGCCGCGCTCGACCGAATCGCGAACCCGGCGGGTCTCGACATCGGCGCGCGGGCGCCGGAAGAAGTCGCGCTGAGCATCCTGGCCGAGATCGTGAAAGTCTGCCGTGCGGCGATGGAAGCGATGGATGCGAAGCCGGCTACGCGGTCCGACGATCCTGACCGCCTTCGACAAGGGTCCGACGACCCTAAAGGGTCGTACCACGCGTCCGCGCAGCCGTCCACGCTCGAGGCACGCGACCCCGTCTGCGGGATGACGGTGGTCGTCGCGACCGCGAAGCACAAGGCCGAGCGTGGCGGGCACACCTACTACTTCTGCTGCGGTGGATGTCGAGAGCGCTTCGTCTCGGCGCCCGACCGGTACGCGGACACCGTCGTCTCCTGAGATCGCCGCTGTGAATCCTGAGATCACTTCCCTGCTGGAGGCGATGGAGCGCGTCGGGTACATCGCCGACGAGGCGATCGCGACGGCCGTGTTTCTCGCGCGTGAGATGCGGAAGCCGCTGCTCGTCGAAGGGGAGGCGGGCGGCGGGAAGACGGAGCTCGCGAAAGTGCTGGCGGCGATTCTCGACACCGAGCTGATCCGCCTCCAGTGCTACGAGGGGCTCGACGTCAACACCGCCCTGTACGAGTGGAACTACCCGCGCCAGCTGCTGCGGGTGCGGATGGCCGAGCAGGGCGGTCAGGGGCCGGCCGAGATTGAATCGCTGATCTTCGACCGCGCGTATCTCCTGGAACGCCCGCTCCTCCGCGCGATCACCCGGCGCGAGGGGCCGCCGGTCCTGCTCGTGGACGAGATCGATCGCGCCGACGAGGGGTTCGAGGCGTTTCTGCTCGAAATCCTGTCCGACTTCCAAGTCACTGTTCCCGAGCTCGGCACGATCCGCGCCGAGCACATCCCGCACGTCGTGCTGACGTCGAACCGCAGCCGCGAAATCGGCGACGCCCTGCGCCGCCGCTGTCTGTATCTGTATCTCGAGCAGCCGACGCTCGAAAAAGAGGTCCGGATCCTCCGGACGAAGGTGCCGGGAGCGAGCGAGCAGCTCGCGCGGCAGATCGGCCGGGTCATGCAGGCGCTGCGGCGCCGACGGCTCTCGAAGGCGCCCGGGGTCGCCGAATCGATCGACTGGGCGCAGGCGCTCGTCCGGCTGCACCGGCAGCGCCTGGACCCGGACGTCGTGTCGGACACGCTCGGTTGCTTTCTGAAGGATCGGCACGATCTCGAGGATCTCGACCGCGCCGCGATCGACGCGCTCGTCGCTGAGGCAATGGAAGCCGAGGCCAAGCCGTGATCGAGAATGAACTGATCGAGGAAGCTGACCTGGTCGTCCACCTCGCGCGCTTCGCCGGCGCGCTCCGCGGCCGCGGCGTCGCGGTGGGTGTCGGCGACGAGGTCGATGCGGCCAACGCGCTCACGCTCGTCGATCTCGCCGATCGCGAGGAGGTGCGGCGTGCCCTCCTCACGGCGTTGAAGATTCGCCCGCGCGATCGCGAGGCGTTCGACGACGCGTTCGGGCGGTACTGGGGCGGCCGGCCGGAGGGCGGGCCTCTTAGGCCCGCCGGACGATTCGCCCTGGAGGGCGGGCCTCTCAGGCCCGTCGCGGAGGGCGGGCCTCTTAGGCCCGCCGAAGAAACCGAACCCCTCGGACCCGCCGGACACCGATCGCTCGCCTACAGCCGTGAAGTCGCGCTCAGGCGCAAGCCCTTCGAAGAGTGCTCTTCGAAAGATCTCGCCGACATGGAGCAGCTCCTGGCGCGCTGGGTGCCTCGATGGGCGGCGCGCCGGAGCCGGCGTCTCGCGCCGGTCAAGGGACGCGGGATGCCCGACATCCGGCGCAGCTTCCGGAAGGCTCTCGCGACCGGCGGCGAGATGGTGTCGCTGGCGCATCGTGGCCGCGCGATCGACGAGCCGCGCCTCGTCGTTCTCTGCGATACGAGCGGATCGATGGACATCCACGTCCGGTTCCTGCTGGCGTTCGTCCTCGCGCTCAAGCGTGTCGCACGGCGGACCGAGGTGTTCGCGTTCAACACTTCGCTTACGCGGCTCACTCCCTGGCTGTCGCCGGGCAGGATCGGTCCGACGCTCGACCGGCTGGCCTCGGGCGTGCCGGGCTGGTCGGGCGGCACGCGGATTGGCGAGAGCCTCTCGGAGCTCATCTCGAAGCACTCCGACCTCGTGGGCGCGCGAACCGTGATCGCGATCGTCAGCGATGGGCTCGATCGAGGGGACACCGCGCTCGTGACCGCCGCGATGCGGACGCTCAGCTCGAAAGCGCGGCGGATCGTCTGGTTGAATCCGCTTTCCGGCGATCCGCGATACGAGCCGACCGCGCACGCCATGCAGGCGGCGATGCCCTTCATCGATCGATTCGGCCCGGCGCACACGCTCGAATCGCTCGAGCGGCTGCTGCCCGAGCTGGCGGCGTGATCCATGGCGCTCGAAATCTCGAAGTCCTTCGTCGTGAAAGCGTCGCCTGAGGCCGCGTGGAGCTTCCTCACCGATCCCGCCCGCGTCGCGCGGTGCCTGCCCGGCGCCCAGATCACGAACCAGGTGGACGAGAAGACCTACGCCGGCACGATCACGATGAAAGTCGGGCCGGTCGCGGCGAGCTACAAGGGCACGATGACGTTCGAGAAGCTGGACCCTGTGGCAAAGACCGCCGCTATCGTCGCCGCCGGCCAGGACGTCCGCGGCAAAGGCGGCGCCGACATGCGGATGACGAGCAAGCTGGTCGCGCGCGCGCCGGGCGAGACCGAGGTCCAGATCACGTCCCAGGTCAACGTCATGGGCATCCTCGCGCAGTTCGGCCGCGGGATGATCCAGGACGTGAGCGATCAGATGTTCGACAAGTTCGTCGCCGCCGCCCGCGCGGAGCTCGAAACGTCCGAGCCTCAGGCCCCAGAGCCTGCCCCGCCGAAGCCGCTCGGCGATTCCGCGGCGAAGGCGGGCCCTAAGCCCCAAGCCCCGGGCCTTGCCCCGCCGAAGCCGCTCGGCAACCCGGCGGCGCAGGCGCCCCCCCCATCGAAGTGCTATCGTTCGGCTCCGCCGTCGTCGGCCGCGCAGCCGGCCGGGCTTTTCGGCGGCCGATTGTCTGGGTAGGAGTCGGGATAGTACTTTTCGTCGCGTTCTGGTGGCTTTTGCGTTGAAGCGCCTGCGGCCCGAGCGAGGCGCCGGAGGGAAGCGCCGCGGAGCGGCGCCGCCGAGCGAGAGCGAGCGGGGGTGGGGCCCCGCGAGCATAGATAAATGAGGACTTCACTATGATTCCCGCGCCGTTCGATTACCACGCTCCCAAATCGCTCTCGGAGGCGATCTCCCTGCTCCAGCAGCATGGCGATCAGGCCAAAGTGCTGTCGGGAGGGCAGAGCCTGCTGCCGCTGCTCAAGCTCCGTATGGGGGCGGCGGCCCACCTGGTCGACATCGGGCGCATTCCCGGGCTCGAGTACATCAAGGAGGAGGGGGGCTTCCTCACGATCGGCGGGTGCACGCGGGAATCGGCCATCGAACGGTCCGACCTGATCAAGAAGAAGTATCCGATTCTTCACGACACGGCCCTGGTCATCGCCGACCCGATCGTTCGGAACCGCGCGACGATCGGCGGCAACCTCGCGCACGGCGATCCAGCCAACGACCATCCGGCGACGATGATCGCGCTCGGCGCCGAGGTGACGGTCGCGGGCCATAAAGGCCAGCGCACGATTCCCATCGACAAGCTCTTCACCGGGATCTTCGCCACCTCTCTCGCGCCCGACGAGATCCTCACCGAGATCCGCATCCCGACGCCGCCGGCGCGAAGCGGCGGCGCCTACGTGAAGCTGGAGCGCAAGGTTGGCGATTTCGCCACCGCGGCCGCGGCCGCGCAAGTGACGCTCGGCGCGGACGGCACGGTCGAGCGCGCCGGGATCGCGCTGACCGCCGTCGGCCCGACGCCCATCAGGGCGGTCGAGGCCGAGCGCTTCCTGCAGAAGAAGAAACCTGATGCGAAGACGATCGCCGAGGCGGCGAAACTGGCTGGACAGGCCGCGTCGCCGTCGGCGGATCGCCGTGGATCCGTGGAGTACAAGCGCGAGATGGCGCGCGTGCTGACGGCACGGGCGCTCACGAAGGCCGTCGAACGGGCGGGAGGACGCTGACCATGGCGACGCACACGATTCGCGTCACGGTGAACGGGACCCCCCAGGAGAAGCAGGTCGACTCGCGTCTGCTGCTCGTGCACTTTCTGCGCGAGGACCTCCGGCTGACGGGCACGCACATCGGCTGCGACACCTCGCACTGCGGCGCGTGCACCGTGATTCTCAACAAGGAACCCGTGAAGTCCTGCACCGTGCTCGCCGTGCAGGCGGACGGCGGCGAGATCACGACCGTCGAAGGGCTCGAACAGAACGGCAAGCTCCATCCGATCCAGGAAGGTTTCTGGCAGGAGCACGGCCTCCAATGCGGCTTCTGCACGCCCGGGATGATGATGACGGGCGTGGCGCTCCTCGGACAGAACCCGAATCCGACGGAGCCGGAGATCCGCCACGCGATCTCAGGCAATCTCTGCCGCTGTACCGGGTACGTGAACATCGTGAAGTCGATTCAATACGCGGCTGCGCGACCGCGCTAGCCGTACACTAGGCCGTGATGCGCCAACGACAAGAGCCGATTGCTGCCGCATCACGGCGGCGCGCACAGCGCGCCCGCGAGGGAGCGGAGCGGGGCGACGGGGCCCCGCGAGCGACCGAGCCGGGGTCCGGGGCGGAGCCCCGGTAAGGAGAAGAAAATGGCGCCGCGAACGACACCGGAAGTCGGAGGAATGGGCCATTCGATCAAGCGCAAGGAAGACCCGCGCTTCATCCGCGGGCAGGGCCGCTACGTGGACGACATCTCGCTGCCGGGCATGCTCTACCTGGACATCGTCCGCAGCCCGTTCGCCCACGCAAAGATCAAATCCATCAACACCGAGCGCGCGCTGAAAGTGCCTGGCGTCCTCGCCGTGATTACCGGCGAGACCCTCGCCAAGTACAACCTGCACTGGATGCCGACGCTGATGTCGGACACGCAGATGGTGCTGCCGACCGAAAAGGTCATGTACCAGGCGCAGGAGGTGGCCGGCGTCATCGCGACGAGCCGGTACGCCGCCGCCGACGGCGTCGATGCCGTCGACGTCGACTACGACCCGCTCCCTGTCGTCGTCGATCCGTTCAAGGCGCTCGAGCCCGGCGCGCCCGTGCTCAGGACCGACAAGAAAGACAAGAAGGACAACCACATCTTTCACTGGGAGGCGGGCGACCGGAAGGCGACCGACAGCGCGTTCGCCAGCGCCGACGTCAAGGTGGCGCAGGACATCTATCTGCCGCGCATCCACGTCGCGTCGATCGAGACGTGCGGCTGCGTCGCCGACTTCGACCGCGTGTCCGGCAAGCTCACGGTCTACATGACCACGCAGGCGCCCCACGCGATTCGCACGGTTCTCGCGCTCGTCGCCGGCCACGTCGGGTTGTCGGAAGAGAAGATCCGGATCATCGCGCCAGACATCGGCGGCGGATTCGGCGGCAAGGTGCCCGTGTACCCGGGCTACGTCATCGCCATCGCCGCCTCGGTCGTCATCGGGAAGCCCGTGAAGTGGATCGAGGATCGGATGGAGAACCTCCAGGCCGATTCCTTCGCGCGCGACTATCACATCAAGGCGGAGCTCGCGGCGAAGAAGGACGGGACGATGACGGCGCTGAGGATCAAGACGGTGGCGGACCACGGGTACACGGATGCCGCGGCCAACCCGTCGAAGTTTCCCGCCGGCCTCTTCTCGATCTGCACCGGCTCGTACGACCTGAAGAACGCGTTCGCGGAGGTGGATGGCGTGTACACGAACAAGCCGCCGGGCGGCATCGCGTACCGCTGCTCGTTCCGCGTCACCGAAGCGGTGCACGCGATCGAGCGCATGGTGGACGTGCTGGCGCAGGAACTCAAGATGGATCCCGGCCGAGCTGCGGATGAAGAACTTCATCCCGGCGAACAAGTTCCCGTACAAGTCGGTGCTCGGCTGGGAGTACGACAGCGGCAACTACGAAGGGGCGCTGAAGAAGGCGATGGACAACATCGGCTACGCGGCGCTTCGGAAGGAGCAGGCGGAGAAGCGGAAGCGCGGCGAGCTGATGGGCATCGGCATCTGCAGTTTCACCGAGGTCGTGGGCGCAGGGCCGTCGAAACAGTTCGACATCCTCGGGATCAAGATGTTCGACTCGGCCGAGATCCGCGTGCACCCGACGGGCAAGGCGACGGCGCGGTTCGGGACCAAGAGCCAGGGGCAGGGACACGAGACGACCTACGCGCAGATCGTCGCGGAGGAGCTGGGTATCCCGGCGGCGCACGTCGAGGTCGAGGAAGGGGACACCGATACGGCGCCCTATGGCCTCGGCACGTACGCGAGCCGCTCGACGCCGACCGCCGGCGCGGCGGGCGCCATCGCCGCGCGCAAGATCCGCGACAAGGCGAGGAAGATCGCGGCCCACCTGCTCGAAGTCAGCGAGGAGGACCTCGTGTGGGAGCCGGGCAAGTTCTCGGTCAAGGGCGCCCCGCAGAAGGCGAAGACGATCCAGGACATCGCGCTGGCGGCTTACACGAACCACCCGCCCGGCATGGAAGCAGGGCTGGAGGCGGTCAACTACTACGACCCGCCCAACCTCACGTTCCCGTTCGGTTCCTACATCGCGGTCGTGGACATCGATCGCGGCACCGGGATGGTCAGCCTCCGCCGGTTCATGGCGGTGGACGACTGCGGCAACATCATCAACCCGATGATCGTAGAAGGCCAGGTGCACGGCGGCCTGTCCATGGGGTTGGCGCCAGCGTTGTTCGAGGAGATCAGCTACGACGAGTCGGGCAACATCCAGGGCGGCAGCTTTATGGATTATCTAGTGCCGACCGCGATGGAGACGCCGAAGTGGGAAACGGACAAGACGGTGACGCCGTCGCCGCATCATCCGCTGGGCGCCAAGGGCGTCGGCGAGTCGGCCACGGTCGGCGCGCCGCCGGCGATCGTGAACGCCGTCGTCGATGCGCTCGCGCACCTCGGCGTCAAGCACATCGACATCCCGATCACGCCAGAGAAGGTGTGGAAGATTCTGCAAGGAGAAGGGCGTTGCGGAGTGAGAGGTCGGAGGCAGCGCACCATGGAATTGAAGATTGGCGGGCTCTGCCCCCTGATTCAAGTCTTCGATATGCCGACGTCGATCGCGTTTTATCGAGACATCCTGGGATTCGAAGTCGTGAGCCCGGTTCCCGACGACGACCAGTGCGACTGGGTGCTGCTCAGACTCCATGAGTCCGAGCTGATGCTCAACACGGCGTACGAGGCGGACGACAGACCACCGACGCCCGACGCGGCCCGGGTCGAGGCGCATCGCGATACGGCGCTCTTCTTCGGCTGTGCGGACGTGGATGCCGCCTACGCGTACCTTCGGCACAAGGGTATTCACGCCAGTCAGCCGGTCGTGCAGGCTTATGGAATGAAACAGACGTATCTGCGCGATCCGGATGGATATGAAATCTGCTTGCAGTGTCCGGTGAAACAGGCCGAGCCTGCGCGCTGACGCCAACGTTCAACCTGGTCCAGACCGAGCTCGTGTGCGTCCCTCCACGTCGTCAGATCGGTCGCCACGCTGGCACTCCCGCTCCCTCAGCATCACGATGAGGCAGGCGACTCCGGCTGCCGCCGTCAGGTGCTTGAGCGTGTGACCGCTGACGATTCGTCCGAAGCCAAACACCTGATGGTCGGCGAGCTCGAAAGCCTTGCCGACACCATACGCGGCCAGCCCGGTGACCAGGTAGACCGTGCCCGAGTACCGGGCAGGGTACAGAACGAGCAGCAGCACGATCCAGAGCAGGGAGCCGAACTGCACCAGAACGTAGAGACGCAAGTCGCCCGCGCTACGGAGCTCGCTCCAGTACCAGTAGAAGACTCCAGCGGCGCCAGCGGCCAGCAGCGGAACAAAGAGCCATCGACCGATCGAGAGGCTGACACGCTCGGCGAGCAGGGCAGTCAGCAACCCCATGAAGCCAACCGACATCGGCAATCGATCCCAGACGAGCCGCGCGTTGTCCGGAGCCAGATGGTAATAGCCGGAGCCCAGACTCGTCAGGGCCACTCCAGCAAAGAGAGCCGCATACGGCCAGCGTTCCCACGGGTCTGAGAACGGAGAGGAACCTCTCGGCCGCCGTGAGAACGTCACCGCCAGCCCGGACAATCCCACGATGGCGAACGGCACGTTGGAAAGCACGTCGAGGGTGTTGTGGATTCCGAGCAGCGCGCGACGATCCGCAAAGTCATGGTAGTCGAGAGACTGACGTATAGGCGGCCACGACGCGGCGACGAGCACCGTGACGAGAACTGTCAGTCCGAGGGCGGCGTGTCGCATCAGCAATCCTGGCACGGCACTCTCGCGTCCTCGCTGAGTCACGGTGTGCCGGTGAGGCGTTTCACCTCTTCAAACCAGTTGAGCACGACATGGATTTCGCGCGCGGGCGGAGCGTCCAGCCCGCGAATCAGGACGAATCGTCTTCCGTCGGCGCTCACGTCGTAGGAAAGGCCCGATACGTTGAGGTAGTTGCCTTCGAAGATCATGCGAGGCCGGCCCGCGTCGAATGTCGGCCGCGTCGAAACCGTCACGCTCATCCAGCGTTGGCCGTTGCGATAGAAGAGCTCTGTGCCGTCCCGCGACCAGATAGGCTCCTCTCCGCCATCAAATGAGATCAGGGTACGACCGCGGACGTCTGGATAGCTCGTCACGTACACTTCCGACTTGCCGGATTCATCCGACACATAGGCGAGCCACGCGCCGTCCGGCGAAATGGCGGGTTGAGTTTCGCTGGCGCCACTCTTGAGGAGCGGCCGCGGCTTGCGATCTGATTCCGAGAACAGCCAGATGTCGCCTCGAGTGGTCGGATCCACTTCGCTATAGGCCAGAACCCGGCCATCCGGCGACCAGGCGTACGGGATCTGATTGTTGGCGCTCGAGACCAGACGGCTCGGCGGCGCGGACCCATCGGCCGGCTGCCGGAAGATGTTCCAGGCGCCGCCTTCGGACGAGCTGAACATGACCCATTTGCCATCGGGCGTCCACAAGGGGTGACCGCTGTTGGCGGTCGTATTCAGCCGCGTGCGTGTGCCCCGTGCGAGGTCGTAGACCCAGAGCTCGCTGGTGGCTTCGGTCACGATAATCGCGAGCTTCTCGCCGGAGGGAGACAACTTGATCGCCCCGAAATAGCCAGCTCCGAATCCGGGCATCGGCGCCGTGTGGCCAGCGCGATCGAGCGACACCAGCGATCCGGTCGTCGCGGGAGCGCCCTGCACGTACGCCAGCGTGCCCTCCTGCGAGAATGAAAAGTGTCCGCCCCCCCACGATTCGGTCCGCAGTCCGGCGAGGATCGGCGTCTCGGTGCCAACGATTTCCCAGCGCGCCCGATCGAACGGCGCGGCGATGAGCTGTCCTGGACGCACGAGGATGATGTGCCCCGTCGGGGTGAGGCGGGCATTCGTGTAGGTTCGTGCGATGATCCGGTCACCACCTTCACGGTCGTTCAATCGCACGAGATGAATTCCGGCCGGCCATCCCGACACCAGCAACGCGTCGTCGTCCGGAACACTGAAAGGCCAGAATCTCTGGCCGCCCTCTGATCGCACAACCTCCGCGGCGCCACCAGCCGCGGGGACGCGCGAAAGAGCCGTGCCGAACACCTGGGCGAAGAAGATGGAGTCGCGCGACCACGTGGCACCGTACGGGTTGCGTGCCTCGCAGAGCGTGACCGGGGTGCCGCCAGAGACGGGGACCTTCTTCAGATGCGTGTTCGTGAAGAACCCGATCCACTGCCCGTCCGGCGAAAAGAAGGGATTGAAGGCACCCTCCGTGCCCGCGATTGCCGTGGAGTCGAATGAGTCGAGCGGACGCTGGTAGAGCCGCACGCTGCCGGCGCGCCGGCCGACGTAGACGATGCGAGTGCCGTCGGGTGAGATCGCGACCGAGGGCCGACCCTCGCCGACCGGTGCAGCTTCCCCGAACGCCAGCTCGTCGCCCGCCGGCAGCTGCAGCACGAGGCGCGTCGGACGTGCGGCAGGCACTTCAGGGCGTCGTGGCATCGATACCAGAGTCAAACCGATCGCCGTAAGCGCGACGAGAGGGAGGGAGATCCAACGAAGCGTCCTGCGACCGGGTGTCCGCGCGTCGGCGACGAGTGAACCCTCCTGCGTACCAGCGCCGAGCTGGGCCAGCGCGTCGTCGACCGCGAGCCGGGCGTCGCCAATATCGCGCAGCCGGAGGCGTGCGCTTTTCTGCAGGCACCGACGCAACAGAGCGACGACAGCTGGCGGAAGACCTGACGGCAGCGCGCTCCAGTCCGGTTCCTTCGTGATCACGAACGCCAGCGTGTCGGAGACCTCGCCACCTTCGAACGCGCGAGAGCCCGTGAGCATCTCGTACAGCACGCAGCCGAACGCCCAGATGTCCGATCGCTTGTCGACGCCCCTGCCACGGGCCTGCTCTGGACTCATGTACGCGGCGGTGCCGAGAACGACGCCGATCCGCGTCATGGCGGGGCTCGTGATGGTGGGGGACTGAGAGTGGCCGCTCCCGTCGACATCGGGGTCGAGGACCTTGGCGAGACCGAAGTCCAGGACCTTGACCGAGCCGTCCGGCAGGACCTTGATGTTGCCCGGCTTCAGGTCGCGGTGAATGACTCCATGCTCGTGCGCCGCTTCGAGGGCGTCCGCGATCTGGCTCGAGATAGGCAGCGCCTCGTCGAGCGGGATGGGGCCGAGCGCGATCCGGTCGGCGAGTGTAGGCCCCTCGACCATTTCCAGCACGAGCGCCTGCACGCCATTCGCTTCTTCGACGCCGTAGATGCTCGCGATGCGGGCATGATTGAGTGAGGCGAGGACCTCGGCTTCGCGCTGGAATCGCGCGAGCCGATCGTGATCGGCGATGAACTGGTCGGGCAGCACCTTCAGCGCGACGTCGCGTTTGAGTTTCGTGTCGCGCGCCCGGTAGACTTCCCCCATGCCGCCTCTGCCGATGAGCGACACGACGTCGTAGGGTCCAACTCGCGAACCGACCTTGAGGCTCACGTGATTGCGGCTTGGATTATACCGGCGTCGCGTGGCGCGGGCGGCGGAGCAGAAGAGCGCGAATGGACGAACGGTTCGCGGAGTTGCTGGCGAAGGGGCGGACCGGCCGGCTGACGCCGGGTGAGACGGAAGAGCTGGCCCGGTTGCTGAACGCGCCGATCCTCGACTCGGTGGAGAGTCCGGCGCCCGGATTCGTTTCGAAGCGAGACTTCGCTCCGAGAGACCTGGCCACAACGCTGCGCGCGATCGATTGGTTCGCCCACTGCGGCGAGCCGATGGCGCTCGACCTCTCGATGACGGTCGACCAGGTATCCAGCTGGCCCGAGGCCGTCGAGAGTTGCGCGGATGGCGTGTGGGAGAACGTCGAACTCGAGGCCCGGAACCAGCTCACTGTCTGGCTGCATCAGCACGACCGCAAGAACTATCAGAACTGGAACACGGTCGTCGCCGAGCACAAGGCAGCGATACTTGACCGGCTGACCGACGAGAAGTGGATCCCCTACCAGCAGTCCCGAGGCCTGGACATCGCGGTTGTCCATTCCCTCCAGTGGGACGTGCTGGGCGCGCTCATGGAAAACAGCTACCTCGGAAGCGGACATCGCTGCTTTTTCTTCTTGGAACTGCTGTCGGTGTACGGCGCCGGGCACTTTCCGTGCGGGTGGCGCGGCGAGTGGCCGCAGGGAAGGCTCGTTGCGTACTGATGGCCACCCCCATCAACAAAGTCGTGATCGTGACGGGCGGCAGTCGTGGCATCGGCGCAGCCACCGCGCGGCTGCTGGGCGCGAACGGCTATACCGTCTGCGTGAACTATCGCTCGGACAGTGAGGCTGCCGACAAGGTGGTGCGTGCGATTGAGGCTGGGGGTTCGCGATCGATCGCGATGCAGGCGGACGTATCGGCTGAAGCGGACGTCATGCGGCTGTTCGAGGCGGCGGACGCCCTCGGGACTCTGGCGGGACTCGTCAACAACGCCGGCATTCTCGAAACCCAGATGCGCGTCGACGAAATGGATGCCCCACGGCTGCATCGCATTTTCTCCACGAACGTCGTAGGAGCGTTCATGTGCGCCCGCGAGGCCGTGCGACGCATGTCGACGCGCCACGGCGGGAAGGGCGGCGCCATCGTCAACGTGTCGTCCGGGGCCGCCCGCCTGGGTTCGCCAGGGGAGTATGTGGACTATGCCGCGTCCAAAGGCGCGATCGACACGCTGACGATCGGTCTCGCGCGAGAAGTGGCGGCGGAGGCCATACGAGTGAACGCGGTGCGCCCGGGCTACATCTACACCGAGATGCACGCGAGCGGTGGCGAGCCGGATCGCGTCGAGCGAGTGAAGGCGCTCGTTCCACTGAGGCGCGGAGGACAGCCTGAAGAAGTCGCGCACGCCATCCTCTGGCTGCTCTCCGACCAAGCCTCCTTTACGACCGGCGCTTTCATCGACGTCACCGGCGGCCGGTAGCTGGCGCGGCGAATAGCCGCAGGGGATGCTGATTGCGTACTGAACGTAGCCCACTCGAGAAACTGCGCAGGGTGTGCCTGGCGCTGCCGGATACCTGGGAGAAGATCTCGCACGGCGAGCCGACGTTCTGGGTCGGGAAGCGGATGTTCGCGAGCTTCGCGAACGCGAACAATCACCACGGCGCAGGGCGTCACGCCGTGTGGTGCAAGGCCACGCACACGACGCAGGATCTCCTCGTGTCCCGATCTCCCGAACGGTACTTCGTGCCGCCCTATGCCGGCGTGGCGGGGTGGATTGGCGTCTTCCTGGATCGCCGGCCGAAGTGGTCCGAAGTCGCGGAGCGGCTGGCGCACGCGCACGGGCTTGCGGCGGAGACACAGAGGACGAGGAGACGCAGAGAAAGGCGGGGACGATGAGACACAGAGACACAGAGGCACAGAGGAAGGAAGAACGTCCGGTAGAGCGGTCTCCCGCATGAGCGGCGATTGGCGGGGACCGAAGCATGACTCCGCTTCGTGCGCGGGCTGAGCGGCGCATCGAAGTGTCCTCGGTGAAAAAGTATTGGTTGGACGACTCGGTTCAGGACCGAGTTCCGGGTTGGCACGAGATCGGTGCCATCCGTCGGCCGCAACTGGCTGCACCCAGATTTAGTCGCGCCCCGTCCCAGGTTTTCTCAGTGTGCTCAGCTGCTCAAACTTTGTGAGTGCCCCAGCCATCCTTGTGGTCACCGGCGCTTCGGGAGCCGGCAAGACGACCGTCGTACAGGTCTCTCGAGGCCCGGGCCCTGCCGGGCGTTCGCTGCTATTACTTCGATGCGGTCGGAGTGCCGACTGTCGACGTCATGCATCGGGACTTCGGCGGCCCGGAGCAATGGCAGTTCGTCACCACCCAACGGTCGATCGATCAGTTCGCGACCAACCCTGACGCCGCCGAACGGTGCGTCCTCGATGGCCAGACCCGCCCTTCCGTCGTGCGCCGCCGCACCATGGTAGTGCGTGCGATTGAAGCATACAGTGGAGCAGTCTCCCGCATGAGCGTCGGCTGTCGGGGACCGAAGCACAACTCCGCCTCGTGCGCGTTATGAGCGGCGCATCGAAGCTCGATGTTCTCGACGACGGATGGGCCACCTCTCGCGTATGGCACCACATGATGGAATTGGAGAAAGCCGGTCTCCGCGCAGCGTCTCGTGTTCCCGACAAAGGCGCACCGCCCTCCGTCGCGCGCCCAGACGGTTCGCTTCACCGCGGCGGGAATGTGACGCGTGGGACTGGCTCCTTGGGCGCCGGAGCGCGCAGCGCGAAGGCGGCTCCGCGGCCGATCCGTCGCGGCCAGTCTGGTCCGGTCGAGCTCTGCGAGGAGCACAGTCAGGGCCCGATCGATGACCGCGGCCGGATCGCCGCCCGGGATAGTGTGGCGCAACAGATCCTGGGCCCGGCGCAGTTTTTCGTACGTTTCGCGACCCACGGTGAACTGAACCTTGTAGCGTTCGGGTGCGAGTGGGGCCAGGACAGCGGGCGCGTTCGAGGGTGTCGGGGCCGGGGGGCCAAGTTCGCGACGATCCCCGCCAGGCAAGGCATCACCTGCGGGCGCTTGCGAAGACGCGCGAATCTTCGGTGTCGGAAGTCTTCGAATCGACGACGGTACATCGGGCCGAGGATGGAGATGTACGACGAGCTGCTCGACCTCCCGCTTGGTCTTGTGCCGAGCGGAGTTCAGAAGCTCCACATGGTTGGCGTCGGTTAGATGCGGCGCGAGGCGGCCGACCGCCGTAAGGGTGATCGCTCCTTCGGCCAGCAGCTCCAAGATTTCGGGAAAGCGTCTGACCGCGCGCGCCGCCTCGATGCGTCCGTACGCGGCATGTTCGGAAAGGTGCAGCACCTGGGTGCAGTACGTGAAGAGCGATGAGCACCCTTCACCGAGATAAAGCCGGCGTGCGTCGACTTCCATCAGCGACGCAATGAGGCATACCGTCGCCTGGCGCTCGGCGGCAGCGAGCTGCTTCACCAGGTCGAGGAGATCGTGATTGGACAAGTGAGCGAACGATTGAGTGAACGTCGTCATATCGCGTTATAACACTGCGATGTTTGAGACGCAGGCTGGTCACCACGGCTGCGATCGATCGCGAGGTCGACGTCTTCGTCGGACTGAGGTCCGAAGGCTGCGCAGCGGACACCCTGCGCACGAGGAGAGCGGAAAGTGAGCGGAGCCTCGCGCGGTAAGTCGAGCGCGCTCGAAAACGTGTCAAGAGGTGTCGATGTCGACTCGGCGGAAAAGTCTTGGCTGGACGACTCGGTCCAGGACCGAGTTTCCGTTGGCACAACATCGGTGCCAGCCGGCGTTGACAAATGGTCCCGCCGGACGCGGAGCTGACTGGGGAATACCGCGGCATCCTCTATGATCCGGAAGACGACAGAGAGGATCGCTAGGCCCGCAATCAGCCAGCGCCGTCACGAGGGCGTATGCCACAGACGCTTCGCTCGAGGCTACGCATCTGGACTACACGTTTTCTCTTTGCGTTATCGGCGCGCCGACGATGTTGCGGGATAGAGGTCCGCTGTCTACTCTCTGACGCCTGCGAGCGCCGGATGCTATTTGACAAGGTGTGTGACGCCGTCCGGCTGATTGACCAGTACAATCCGGCTCGGTTTGCACGTCTCAAACGCGATCTACGCGGCCTGTGGATAACGGAGACTGGAGGCAACCACGCCGAGTATCACTACTGGGCCCAGCTCTGCGTTCTTGATAGGAGCCATCTGCTAAAACAGGAGGTCTCCGCCGTTCACGTCGCCTCAATCATCGTCCACGAGGCGACACATGCCCGGCTGTTCCGTGCGGGCTTTGGCTATGAACCCGAAATGCGCGTGCGTATCGAGCGCGTGTGCTTCAAGGCCGAGATCGCGTTCGCGTCGCGGTTACCGGACGGCCAGGCGCTCATTGAGCAAGCACACGCCCAGCTTCAGTCCGATCCAGTCGTGTGGACGCGCGAGGCGTTCCACGATCGGGCTGTGACCAAACTCCGTGAGCTGAGAGCTCCCAAATGGCTGATCCGACTTTATCAATCGCGGGCAGGCCGTGAGGGGGATGGAAAGGTCTCCTGACGATCGAAACAGTGACCAGCGCCATTTTGTGGTCAGTCGGCATGAGTACACGCCCGGAGATGTCGCCGCGCTCGAGGCGGGGCTGTGCGGCCTCGGCACGGCGCTCCTGTATCTCGCGCCGGGAATCGTCACACGGCCGATGGAGGCGCCCCCGTATGTGATCGTCTACGGCGGCGCCGCGCTGATCCTCGGGCTCCTGGTCGGCCTGTTCCTGCGCGCGGCCGCCGTATTGGTTCTAAGGTGAAGAGGGACATCGCGATGCGGCCTGCACGTATCCCCGTGTTCGTTCTCCTGTTGTTGCTTGCCCCGGCTGTCGCGCGGGCGGACAAGACAGACGACTACGTCAGGGCCGAGATGAAGCGCCAGAATATTCCGGGTCTCTCCCTCGTCGTCATCAAGGACGGGACGATCATCAAGTCCGAAGGGTATGGCCTGGCGAATATCGCGCTCAAAACGCCCGCCACACCTGAAACGGTCTACAGAATCGCCTCCGTGAGCAAGCAGTTCATCGCGACCGGCATCATGCTGCTTGCCCAGGAAGGCCGGCTCAGCGTCGATGATCCGATCAGCAGGTACCTCGAAGAGACACCGGCGGCGTGGAACGCCATCACGATCCGGCATCTCCTGACCCACACGTCAGGCCTCCTCCGCGAGGCCCCGGGATTCGATCCCTTCACGATTCAGAGCGACGCCGATCTCCTCGAGACCGCCTACCCCCGGCCGCTGCGATTCGCGCCGGGCGAGAAGTGGGAATACTGCAATACCGGGTACTTCGCGCTCGCCGAGATCATCAGCAAGGTGTCCGGCCGGCCATGGACCGAGTACTTGACCGACAAGGTCTTCAAGCCCTCCGGCATGAACACGACCTTCCCCACCAACACGAAAGTGAGTCTCCCGAAACGGGCCCAGGGCTACGCCGACAACGACACGCTGCGGAACGCCGACGATTGGCCGGCGCTGCGTCCGAGCGGCGCCTTCCTGTCGACGGTGCTGGATCTGGCGAAGTGGGACGCCATGCTCGACACCGACAGAATTCTCAGCGAGGCCTCCCGCCGCCAGATGTGGGCTCCGGCGAGGCTGAACGACGGCGCCACTTCTCCGTACGGGTTCGGTTGGGAACTTGGTGAGGTCCGAGGTCGAAAGGTGGTCCATCACAGCGGCGGGATGCCCGGTTTTCGCTCCGAATTCGCGCGGTTCGTGGACGATCGGCTGACGATCATCGTCCTGATGAACCTCAATGACGTCGATATCGATTCGATCCGGCTCGGCCTCGCGAATCTCTATCTTCCGTCGCCCCAAGAACCCCAAGAACCCCAAGGGAGAAGGCGCCTACGTGACGGGCGCGAGATCCTTCCCCTCCACGCACTGATAGGCCCGTCCCGACGCGACGTTCTTGAACTCATCCGTCCGTCCGCTCGGCCAGCTCACGACGACGCGATCGACGCGATCCCGTTTGCCGACGCCAAACGTCACCGGAAGCTCCGATTGAGAGAGATAGCTCGATCCGCTCTTGACGACGCGCGTCTGCGACGTGCCGTCGTGGAAGATGCGCACGGTCGCGCCAATCGCGTCCCGGTTCGACTTGGTCCCGACGAGCCGGACTCGCAGGCTTCGATTCCCAGCCGCGTGATCGTTCCGAAAAAGGACCGCGGGGCCGTTGTTGGTCGTCATGAGCAGATCGATGTCGCCGTCGCGGTCGAAGTCGCCGTAGGCGAGGCCGCGTCCGACCCTGGGCTGGGCGAATCCGCCGCCGACGTCGCCCGCGATGTCGCGGAAGCTGCCTTTCCCGTCGTTCAGGAAGAGTTGTGCGGGCTGCGCGTGGCCCAGGTTGCCGCGGATGTTCCGCACGGTGTCGTCGATGTGGCCGTTGACGACGACGAGATCGAGCGCGCCGTCGAGGTTGACATCCGCGAAGACGCAGCCGAACCCGAGCCTGTTGCGCGACGCGAGGCCGACGCCGGCCTGCGTGGCCACGTCCTGATACCTGCCGGGGCGGTCGGCGCGGTAGAGCCCGATCATCTCTCCCTCGAAGTTCGTGATCGCCAGCCCGATCCTTCCGGAACCGTCGATCTCGGCGACGTCGACACCCATGCCTGCGCGAGCCTTGCCGTCCTCGCTGAAGGCGGCGCCCGCCTCGACCGCCACGTCCACGAACCGGCCGTTCCGCTGGTTGCGATACAGCTTGTTCGGCTGGGTGTCGTTGGCGACGAAGATGTCCGGCCAGCCGTCCTGGTCGTGGTCGATCATCGCGACGCCGAGCGACTTCGAGCTCGAGTCGAAGAGGCCACACGTCGCGGTGACGTCCTCGAACGTGCCGTCGCCCCGATTTCTGAACAACCAGCACGTGTCGCCGCGGTACGCCTCCGGCGTACAGTATGACTTCTGCTTCCCGTCCAGGCTGCAGAACACGTCGTCCTGTGTGGACCAGCGGACGTAGTTGCACACGAACAGATCGAGGAAGCCGTCGCGGTCGACGTCGACCCACATCGCGGACGTGCTGAAGGCCTCGCGCCCGCCGAGCCCGCTGGTGCGGGTGACGTCCACGAACGTGCCTTTTCCGGTGTTGCGCAGCAGACGGTTCTGGCCGACGCAGGTGACGTAGATGTCCGGGAAGCCGTCGTTGTCGAAGTCGGCGGCCGCCACGCCCATGCCGTAGATCTCGATGTCGAGGCCGGCGCCGCGCGTCACGTCGGTGAAGGTGCCGTTGCGGTTGTTGCGGTACATCCGGAGCGTCGAGCGCTGCCGAGAGTGGCCCGGCCAGTCCCGGCCGTTGATGAGCAGGATGTCCTGCCAGCCGTCCGCGTCGTAATCGAGAAACGCGCAGCCGGCCCCGAGAGTCTCCGGCAGCAGCTTGCCGCCGTAGGCGCCGTTGTTGTGGCGGAACTGGAGGCCGGCCGCCGCGGTCACGTCGGTGAGCCGGAAGCCGACCGACCCGCTGGATTGCGCGAGATCGAACGGCAACGCCCAGGCCGCGAGGCCCGCCCGACACTGCGCGAGAAAGTCGCGGCGGTTCATCGAAGGGTCACAGCGGGTTCACCAGGCCGTTCTGGATCGCATACGCGACCAGCTCGGCGGTCTTGTGCACGCCCAGGGTGTTCATGATGCTGGCGCGGTGCACGGCGACCGTGTTCACGCTGAGAGTGAGTTTCGCGGCGATCTCGCGGTTGGAGTAGCCCTTGCAGATCAGCTGCAGCACTTCGAGCTCCCGCGGCGAGAGGTGGCGTCGCTCGCCGGCGGCGGGCTCGCGGACAACCGCGGGATCGAGCACCGTCTCGCCGGCGGCGACGCGTTTCACCGCCGCAGCAAGATCCAGGTCGAGCGCGCTCTTGAGGATGTAGCCGCGTGCACCGGCGTCGAGCGCCTGCCGGACGACCGTTTCCTCGGAATGCATGCTGAGCATCAGAATGGCGGCGTCGGGGTGCTGGGCGAGGATCGCGCGCGTGGCCGCGAGCCCGCTGGTGCCCGGCATGGCGGCATCCATCACCACCACCTGCGGCCTCAGCTCCTCGAACAGGCGAACCGCCTCGTCGCCGTCTCCGGCCTCCCCGACGACGGCGACGCCGCCATCGTCTGCCAACAGTCGCCGGATGCCGCGCCGCACCAGGGAATGATCGTCGACGAGCAGGACGGTGATCTTCTGGGTCATGTCGTTGCCGGAGCAGGAAGGGGAACGCGGACGCGCACGAGCGTGCCTCGCTCTGCCGGCTTGCCCTGCGTGTCGTCGAAGGGACGCAGGAACTCGAGGCTGCCTTTGAGCAACGCTATCCGCTCGCGCATCGCGACGAGACCGAGGCCGCGCGGCAGATCGGGATCGAGGCCCTTCCCGTGGTCCTCGACCTCGAGCTGCAGGCCGGCCGCGTCGCAGCGAAGCCTTACCCACACGCGCTTCGTCCCGGCATGCCGCGCCACGTTGCTGAGGGCTTCCTGAAGCACGCGATACACGTGGATTCCCGTCGTGTGATCGATCTCGGCGGTGCCGGTCTTCTCGTACGTCACCTCGAGGCCGAGCTGCTTGACGGCCGTCGATAGATACCACTGAATCGTACTCTCGAGTCCCAGCTCTTCCAGAATCGATGGGTGGAGCGTCTGCGAGAGACCGCGGACGTTGTCGAGCGCCGCCTGCGCAATCTCGTTGATCTCGCGCAGATCCGCCCGGAGCGGCGACCCTTCGGGCGCCTGTCTGCCCGCCCGGCCGAGCATCGATCCGATCGCCGTCAGGATCTGCCCGAACTCGTCGTGCAGCTCACGCGCGATCTCGCGCAGCGTCGATTCGCGCGTCGCGATCAGCGCCTGCGCCAGGTCGCGCCGCTCGTCGGACAGCGCCGAGAGCTGCGCGAACAGCTTCCGGTTCGACCGGATCAGATACAGGCCCGTGGCCGCAATCGCGGCAAGCGTGGCCGTGAGGAGCCAGGTCGCCTGGCGCTGGACGTCACGGTAGATGTTCTGGACCTGCTGCGCGGTCTGCTCCTCGCTCTCGTTGTTCTGCACGAGGAGCCGCGCCACCGTCGTGCTCAAGGCCGCCTGCCTGGCCTGCAGCGTGACGCGAATCTGCGACCGCGCCTCCTGCTCCTGCCCCGCCTTCGCCAGGTCGAACATGCGATCGACAGCCTCCCAGAACTGCTTCGTCGAGGTCGCGAGGTATTCGCTCTGCTCCGGCGTCCGGCGCGCGACGGCGACCTCGCCCTCGCGCGCGAGCGCGTCTGCCAGATCCACTCGTATCCGATCGAACTGCGCGGTCCAGGCGAGGAGCGGATAGGGCTGGTCTGTATCCAGCATGTCGCGCATCGCAAGCGCGATCTGGTTCAGATCGTTCTGTATGCGAAGCAGCTGCAGGGAGTCTCTGCGGTTGCGATCGGTCAGCTCCGTCTGGAGCCGCCGGAGCCCGGCGATGTGACCGGAGATGTACCACCAATAGACGACGACGGTGCCGAGCGTCAGCAGGAGGCCGATGGCCAGGGCGGCGGTTGGAGATGGGATTTTCGCGCGCGTCACGAGTCGCTCGGAACGCTCATCATAGCGCCCGCCGATGCCGGTGACGCCTACGCGACCGCGCGGTAACCGGAGTTTCCTGAAGCGTTCTTGGGTTCTTGAGGTTCTCGAGGGTTCGTGGCCGTTCGTAAGGGTTCGCGGCTTCGGCGCGGCAGGCTCAGTGACCGAACCAGCGGGACATCGACCCGCCCCGCTCGGATCGCGTCACGACCGGACGAGGGTCGTCCGAGGTCCGCTTCGGCAGGTGGATCTTCAGGATCATGTTCCCGGGAGGCTCCGCCGTCATCCACAGGTGGCCGCCGCAGTCGGCGATCAGCTTCAGGAGCGCCCCGAGATCGACGCCAGGTTTGTCCGACGCCGGGCTCACGGCGGCCGCGGCCGGCTCGCTGTGTGCAGCGCCCGGCGGGGCGAGGCGCGCGGCCTCACGCACCTCGGTGACCGTGATCAGGACGTGGGCGCCCGGCCGGACGTTGGGGTGTTTTGCGATGAACCGCCCATCGACGACGACCGACGCGAGCTCGATCTTCAGTCGGCCGCCTGACGGCATCCGCTCGCGCGCGTAGCTGGCCACGTTGACCAGGACCCGCTCGACACGCTCCGCTTCGACGTCGACGTTCACCGGGCGCGTGGTCTTCGGCAGCAGCAGCTCGATGTCGTCGCCCGCCACGCGCTTCAGGACGGGCTCCATGTCGCGCATCACCGTGGTCACGTTGACCGGCTCGAGCGCGCGCGTCTGCTTCCGGCCGTACGCCGCAAGCTGCCGCAGGAAGTGGCCGGCGCGGGTCACTTCGGCCAGCAGCTGCTCGGCCCGGTGCCGGAGCGCCGTGTTGCCGTCGATCGTCGCGAGCCACTGTTCGCCGTCCTGGCTGACGTCCCGGAGCAGGTTGTCGCAGGTGACCGCGACTTCCGACGCGAGCCGCCCGACCGCCTCCATGCGTTGAGCCTGGCGCAGCCGTTCTTCGAGACCGCGGCGGGTCGTGAGGTCCTCCACGACGATTTCGATCGCGTCTGGCGCCGCCGCGACCGCCAGCAGCTTCACGATCAACCGGTCTCCGTCCTTTCTCTTCCACGTCGTTTCGACCGACTCGGGCGTGCCCGTGCTCAGGCAGCGGTCGATCAGCCATCGCAGGTCGTCTGCGGATTCGAAGACCGCCGTGGCGACGTTCACCCTTCGCAAGTCATCGCTCGTTCGATAGCCGAGCAGGCTCGCCAGCGCGCGGTTCGCCTGGGTGAGCGCCCCCTCGCGGTTGCACCGGCACATGCCGTGCGGGTTCTGCTCGAACCGTCGCCGGCTCTCGGCCTGGCTCTCTTCGAGCTGGGTCTTCAGGGCCGGGACCGCGTCTGCCTGAGCGCGAAGCGCCGCGCGCCCGCTCTTCTCGGCCACGAGCTCCTGGTTGAGCGCGGCGACCCGCGCCTCGTTTTGAGTGATCAGCTTCTTCGCGGCCGCCAGAGAGGCCGCATGGCCCGACGACTGCTCGCGCAGCTGCGATTCCCGCTCGGTCACCAGCGCTTCGAGCCGCGCGCGCCCCGCGGCATGCTCGCGCGCGGCGCGCTCGAGCTCGGCCTGACCCGCCAGTCGAGCGCGCTCGAGGCGCTCCCGCTGCGTCTCGGCTTCGCCGAGCGACTGCTGAAGCGCGTCGCGCCCGGCCTGCAGGTGCCGGACGACCTCCTGAGCCTCGGCGAGCGCGCGTGCGTGGTCGTCCCGCTCGCGAGCGAGCCGATCCTCGAGGCGCGTCTCGCGATCGCGAGCGTCGGCCTGCACCCTGGCGATGTCGTCATCGAAGCGTCGTTTGTCCTGCTCGGAGGTCTGCCGCGTCGCCGCGAGATCGCGTTCGAACCGAGCGCGCGCCGTCGCCTCCTGTCGAAGCCGCTCCTCGAATTCCGCTTTCCGGATGGCCGCCTGCCGGAGGTACGCCTCGGCGTCGGACGTCCGGGTCCGCTGGGCTTCTTCGAGCGCCGCCGCCGCGTCGCTCACTTGCTGCTCGAGCGTCTCGCGCAGTCGGCCTGCGTGCGCCAGGCTGGCCGTGAGCTCCGCGCCCCGCTGCGTGAGCAGATCGGCGGATGCGGCCGATTCCTCCAGCTTGGCCTGGAGCGTGCGGCGTTCGGCT
Organism: uncultured Acidobacteriota bacterium; assembly: GCA_963847125.1. GTDB lineage: Bacteria > Acidobacteriota > Vicinamibacteria > Vicinamibacterales > 2-12-FULL-66-21 > DATAEE01. The sequence goes on along the minus strand of CAWJYM010000009.1, from coordinate 1,111,349 downwards.
CCATCCTGTGCGAGCCTCACCTCGAGCTCCGCCTGCCGCGCCGCAGCCTGTTGGTCAGCCTCGGCGCGTTCGGCCGCCGCGCGCTCCTGTGTGGCCCGAATCCCGGTTTCGGTCTCGGTGAGCCGGTCCTGGAGCGATTTGCGCGCGGCTTCGAGCTCGGCGATCTGCGCCGCCGACGTGCCCAGCTCCGCCGCGTGTCGGCGTTCAACCTCGTGGTGGGTGGCCTGCGCTTTCGCGAGGTCCAGCTCGATCGCCTGACGGTCGGTGAGTCCTTGTGCGACTTGCGCTTCGAGCTCCGCCTGGCGGAGCGCCGCCTGCTGCATGGCCGCGTCGCGCGCGGAAACGGCCTCCGCCGCGCGCTCGTCGCCCGCCCTGGCCGCGGCCTCGGCATCGGCGAGCTGGCGTTTCAACGCGTCGCGGCTTGCGGCGGCGGTGGCGAGCTCCGCGTCGCGCCGTGCGAGCTCGTCGGCCGCCGCGGCGGCTGCCGCAGCGTGGTCGCGCCGCGCCGCGTCGACCGCGGCCACGAGCTCCTTTTCCATCGCGGCCTGCGACGCCGCCGCTTGCGCCAGGTGGACGTCGTGCTCGGCCTGGCGTTCGGAGAAGTACGTCGCGGCAGTCGTCAACTCGGACGTCAGCCTCTGTCTCTCCTCCTCGCGCGCCAGGTGCGCGTCCGCCAGCAGCGCCTCGAGCTCCTGACGGGCGGCGACTTCCTGTGCGAGCCGTCCCTTCAGCTCCGTGTTCGCGCCCCGTCAGCTGCTCTGCGGCCGCCGCAGCTTCGGCGGCTCGGTCCTTTCTGGACTGTTCGAGCGCGGCGGCGGCATCTTTCAACTGCTGTTCGAGGGCTTCCCGGGCGCTGGCCGCCTGAGCCAGCGTCGCGTCGTACTGCGCGTGATGCTGAGTGAGCTGGACGACGGTCGCGCGTTCCGCGAGCAGTCGCTGGCCGGCCTGCTGAAGCTCGTCCTCCGCCTCGGCCAGCCGGCGTTCGAGCGCGGCCCGAGTGGCCGTGACATCTCTGAGGTCCGCCTGGCGCGCGGACGCTTCCCGCGCGAGCAGTTCCGACAACTCCGCTTCGCGCTGCGTCAACCGCTTGGCCGCGGAGATGGCCTCCGCGGCTCGATCCGTTCGGGACTGTTCGAGCGCCGCCGCGGCGTCGTTCAGACGTCGTTCGAGGACGTCCTGAGCGGCCGCGGCCTGGGCCAGGCCCGTGTTGTACTGCGCGTGACGCTCGGCAAGCTGCGCCGCCGCCGTCGTCCGCTCCGCCGCATGCCGTTCGTCGGCAGCCTCACGTTCCGTCTCCGCCTCTGCCAACCGCGCTTCGAACGCCTGGCGCGTGGAGGTTTCCTGAGCGAGCCGCCGCTCGAGCTCCGCTTCGCGCCGCGTCAGCTGATCGGCTGCGGCGGCGCCCTCTGCCGCTCGATCCTGCCGCGACTGATCGAGCTCCGCCTCGACGTCGCTCAACCGCCGTTCGAGAACGTCCCGGGCGGCCGCGGCCTGCGCGAGGCTCGCTTCATGCTGTGCCTGGCGCTCGGCGAGCTGCTTCGTTGCGGCTCTCTGCTCCGACGCGTACCGTTGCTCATCGTGCGCGCGCTCTGCTTCCGCATCCGCCAATCGTGCTTCGGCCGCCTGGCGCGCGGACACTTCCCGACCGAGCCGCTGCTCGAGATCCGCTTCGCGCCGCGTTAGCTGCTCGGCTGCTGCGGCGGCCTCTCCCGCCCGATCCTGCCGCGATCGATCGAGTTCAGCCTCGAGGTCGCTCAACCGCCGTTCGAGAGCGTCCCGGGCGGCCGCAGCTTGCGCGAGGCTCGCTTCATGCTGTGCCTGGCGCTCGGCGAGCTGCTTCGTTGCGGCTCTCTGCTCCGACGCGTACCGTTGCTCATCGTGCGCGCGCTCTGCTTCCGCATCCGCCAATCGTGCTTCGGCCGCCTGGCGCGCGGACACTTCCCGACCGAGCCGCTGCTCGAGATCCGCTTCGCGCCGCGTCAGCTGCTCGGCTGCTGCGGCGGCCTCTGCCGCTCGATCCTGCCGCGATCGATCGAATTCCGCCTCGAGGTCGCCCAGCCGCCGTTCGAGAACGTCCCGGGCGGCCGCAGCTTGCGCGAGGCTCGCGTCGTGCTGTGCCTGACGCTCGGCCAGCTGCTTCGTTGCGGCTCTCTGCTCCGACGCGTACCGTTGCTCATCGTCCGCGCGCTCTGCTTCCGCATCCGCCAAGCGTGCTTCGGCCGCCTGGCGCGCGGACGCTTCCCGCTGCACACCCGCGTCATGGTCGGCCGCCGCGCGCCGGGTTGCCTGCTGAAGGTTCGCATCCGCCTCCGCGAGCCGGCGTTCGAGCGCCTGTCGCGCGGCCGCGGCTGCGGCGAGCTCGGCTTCCTGCCGGGCGCGCTCCTTCCGGGATTCTTCGAGCGCCGACTCGGCGTCGCTGAGCTGCAGGATGATCGTGTCGCGCGAGCGGGTGGCGTGCGCGAGGCTGGCCGTGAGCTCCGCGGCGCGCCGGCCGAGGAGATTGGCCGAGGATGACGCTTCCGCGGCCCGCCGCTGTTCGGTTTCCCGGAACAATGCGTCCGCGTGCGCCAGGTTGTGCTCCGCGGTCTTGCGGGCGGCGACCTCCTGCGCGAGCCGGTCCTCCAGGTCCGCCTCGAGCTGCGCCGACTGCTGCCGGGCGGCCGCGAGCTCGGTCGATGCGGTTGCGGTGGCCTCGTGAAGAGCGGCTTCCACGTCGGCCAGCCGCCGTTCGAGCGCGCGCCGCGCCGCGCTGGCTTCGGACAGGTCCGTTTCTCGCCGCGCGCGCTGCTCGGCCGCGGCCGCGGCCTCTGCCGCCGCCGACGTCTCCAGCTTCGTCCGGGTTTCTTCCCAGCTCTGGCGCGCCGCTTCGAGCTCGCGCTGAGCGCGGTCATCCTGGGCTTGTACGGCGAAGAGGCGATCGAGCCTGTAGGTCAGCGCGCGGAACGCCTCGGCTGACTTCACCACGCAGTCCGCGGCGCCGAGCTTGAGCGCCGGGAGGCCGAGCGCGTCATCCCACTCGACGACGACGATGACGGGGACCTGCAGCCCGCGGTCGGCAATGTGCTTGAGAACCGAGAACGCATCGACCGCCGGGTGGTCGTGTTCGACGAAAAGAATGTCGAAGGGAAGCGGTTCCCCTGTCTCAGGAAAATCTGCCGGAATCGGTTGAAACGGTTCTTCCGGCGTCAGGACGGCTTCGGCGATCTCGATCGACCACGCGGGGTGCGCAAGGCTCTGCCGCGCGAGCGCGGCATCGCCGGCGTACAGGATCCGCAGCGTTTGCCCGGACGGCTGGGCCGCCGCACGCCGCTTCAGCGTCCGGCCGACAACGTCCGGCAAGTCGGTAGAGAGGGAGTCGCCGGCGGTGACGAAGTCGTCCGCTCCGGCTTTGAGCACCGCACTCGGCGTCCCTGTCGCCTCCGATGCGACGACGATGATCGGTGCCGTGAGTCCGAGACCGCGAACGTGCCGCACGAAGGATGCGGCGCTCTGATTCTGCACCTCGGCATCGACGACGAGCGCGGTGAGGTCCCGGTTGGCGGAAACCCAGCGTTCAGCGTCCAGCAGGCTTTCGGTCGAAGCCAGCGTTGCGTCCGGTGCGTGAACTCGGAGAGCGTTGACAACGAGCTGCGCGGCGCGGCGGTCGTTTGCTACATAGAGAATCTTCATGCAGCCCGATGTGACGGCGGGGGGTTCCGCCTCTATCTTTATCGGTACTTAGGGGCTGCAAGGCACGCGCCTGAAAGCTCGACCGGGTGGGACCGCGGCGGCGGGGGGGCGGATCCGCCGGAAGTCGTGGCCAGACGTGCTGTTGCCTTCGTACGGCTCAGCTATAAATCGTGGATTCGGGCGCGCGCCCTCCAACTCGCGGCCAGGCAAGATGCTGACGACTTCGTCAGTTCGTTGACAGGTTCGGTAGGAGCCAGCCGGGGGACGCGCGCCCGAGTCGACGGGTCACGAGTGCGCACTGCGAACGAGCGCGGCCCGCTCGATATGGAGCAGCCGCCGCTTGCGCCAGAGGCCGCCGCCGTAACCCCCGAGCTCGCCGCTCTTGTTCACAACCCGATGGCACGGGATGACAATCGCCAACCGGTTCATGCCGTTCGCGCGGCCGACGGCGCGGACCGCCGCGGGACTGGAAACGGCGCGTGCGATGTCCTCGTAGGAACGGGTCTCGCCGTACGGGATTCGACGGAGCTGCTCCCAGACACGCTCCTCGAACGGCGAGCCCGGTGCGACAACGGGCACGGTGAACGTCCGGCGCGTGCCGGCGAAGTACTCCGCGAGCTCGTCTCGAACCGTCCTCAGGTGCGCATGATCCGCCGGCGCAAGCGCTGCTCCGAATCGACGCCGCAGCGTCGCGAGCTCCTGTTCGAGCATCCGTCGATCTGTGAACTCGAGGAGGCACAGACCCGCATCGGTTGCGCCGGCGATCATCGCTCCGAGCGGCGTGTCGATCCACGACAGGCGGATGCATTCGGCGTCCGCTGAGTGGCCGGGCGGTTGGCCGAAGGCTTTCTGGAACGCTTCGCGGAAGCCGCTGTGTGACTCGTACCCCGTCTCGAACACCGCATCGTCGAGCGGCTCGCCGTCGCGGATGCGCTCGAACGCGCGCGCGAGCCGCCTCGCGCGGCAGTACGCCTGGAACGTCATGCCGTATCGCGCCGCAAAGTACCGGCGGAGGCGCGCCGGTTCCACGCCCATCCCGCGCAGCTCGCGCTCGCGAAGGCGGACCGCCGGCTGCCGTTCGACGCGATCCAGGAGCTCGCTGACCCACGGTGGCGCCTGGGCATCGTCGAGCGGCCGGCACCGGCGGCACGGACGATAGCCGGCGAAGAGCGCGTCCTTGGGCATCGCGAAGAATTCGACGTTCTCGGGCTTCGGCTTGCGCGCGGGGCACGACGGCCGGCAGAAAATCCCCGTCGTGCGTACGCCGAGGAAGAAGAGGCCGTCGTAGGACGCATCCGAGACCTGATAGGCGCGCTCCATCTCCTCGCGAGACGGCAGAGGCAGGAGCGGAAGCGCCGGGCTGGGTGCGGTGGCGGTCATCGATACAGGCATCATGTGCGGATCATCGTGCGCATGCAACTCGGGCCGCCACCGGAAAAACGACAGGGAAGTCCCGCGGAAGATTGCCCAACCGGCCCCCGTGCGCACCCGTCTAACGCGCGTAGAAGGAGGCCACATGTTCTACAGACGAGCGGTGACGGTTGGCCTGGGACTCGTCATCCCGGCGCTTGCGGCGGCGCAGAGCGCGTCGGAGCCCAAGGCGACAACCTCGACCGGATGGTTTTCCGACAAAGGATGCGCCGCCCCGAAGGTCGCGCGCGGGCAGATTGGCCCGAACAACCCGGTTTGCGTCAAGCGTTGCCTGGACGAGGGGGCCGTGCCGGTGTTCATCAGCGAGCAGGCGAAAGCGATGTTCGACGTGAAAGACTACGCGACGGTCAAGGATGACGTTGGCTACCGTGTCGAGGTCACCGGGATCGTGGACGAAGAAGCGAAAACGATCACCGTGAAGTCGGTCAAGCGGCTCGAAGCCGTGCCCGTCACGTGCGCGCGGCCGCAGAAGAAGGCGACGCCCTGAAGCTGAAGCGGGCCGGTCTAAAAACCGGCCCCTCCATCTTCTTAAGACCGGCCCCTCGATCTTCCTAAGTGGTGTAAGCTCTCCCGAACACGCTCCGCGTGAACTGGAGGCTGCTATGGAGATCGATCGCCGGAGCTTCCTGACCGCCCTCGGCGGCGCCGCCGCAATCGAGACAATGGAGTCGGAGGTGCTGGCCGACGCGCTCGAGCACCGCATGATGGAAGAGCTCGACGCCGCCGCCATGCCGCAGGGCGCCCCACCCGTCGCGCCACCGATCGAAGGGCGGCGAGGCGCGGGCAGCCTGTTCCTGCCTTCAGGCGAAGGGGCCGCGCGTCAGCTGAAGCCGATCCCGCCGATGCCGGACCGGCCGACGCTCGTCGACTTCTTCAAGCTTCGGTTCGCGCCCGCGACGCACGTCCTGCAGAGCGCGACCGATGCGCTCAAGAAGGGCCAGAAGGAAGAGACGATTCTCGCGTGCCTTCTGCACGACGTCGTGCTGAATCTCATCAAGGTGGATCACGGCTGGTGGGGCGCGCAGCTCGTCGAGCCGTACGTCTCTGAAAAGGTGGCCTGGGCGATTCGATACCACCAATGCCTGCGCTTCTATCCTGATCTGTCGGTGGGTTACGAGTACCCGGAGATGTACAACCGGATCTTCGGGAAGGACTACGAGCCGCAGCCGCACATCAAAGAGGCCTACGAGTACGCGCGGAAGCACCGCTGGTACATGGAAGCGCGCCTCGTCACCGTGCACGACCAGTACGCCTTCAACAAGGACATGGTCGTCTCGATCGATCCGTTCCTCGACATCATCGGGCGCCACTTCAAGCAGCCGAAGGAAGGGCTCGGGGCCGACGGGAGCCCGGTGGCGCACATGTGGCGGACGCTGATCTATCCGGATAACCCGCTGTAAGTCATCCCGGAGTTAAGGGAAGTCGGTTTCGCACCGCGGACACGGCTCGCGTCAGCGCCTGGACCACGACCTCCGGTTGATACAGGTGAATCTCGTGGCCGCTCCCCGTCGCTGTCACGTGGACGCTGTTGGAGCTGAGGAAGTCGAGCCGGGCGGCGGCACCGGCGCGGGAACGCCTCTCAGATTCACTGGCCGTCGGGCCGCTGGACACGACGATGACAGGAAGCTGGCCAAGCGGATGCTGCCTGGCGTCCGTCTCCTCGAACTCCCGCAAGAATTCCTTGCGCCATGACAGCACTGATTCGGGCCCGGCCTTGGCTGGTTCGTACTTTTCCCACAAGCGCACGTCGAGCCACAGCCGGACGGCCTGCAAGTCGGCCGGCAGACGATTGAACGGCTCGCCCACCTGCGTCGGGGCGGGCGTCTTCGGGCCGGGAGGGCGCGGGAACGCGGACCGCAGGTCGTCTTCCGTCAGCTCCCAGATCAGGCCGCCCTTGTCCTTCACGCTCATGCCGACGCGATTGCTGCTGTTCGAGAACACCAGACCGGCGACCTGCTCCGGATGCGCGCGCTGGTAGGCCTGGATAAAGATTCCGCCAATCGATGCGCCCACGAGCAGGAACGGCGCTTTCTCTCCGGCAGCTTTCAGGACTGCGTGGAGATCTCCGATGGTCTGCTCGACGGTCTCATCCGCAGGGCCTGGATCGCTCCACGCGAGGCCGGCGCGATCGTAGGAGCAGACGCGCGTGTTCTCCGCGACCTTCGGCTGCACGAGAGCCCAGTCAATCGAGAACGCGCCCCCGCCGGCCACCAGGATGACGGTCGGGCTTCCCGTGCCGGCGCAATGGAGGTGCAGTTTGCGGCCGCCGATATCAATCAGTCGGCCTGGGGGCTCGTAGCGCTGGGGCTGCTGTACCTCGCCGGACAGTTCTGTGACGGCAAGTACTGCGATGATGACGCCCGCCCGGAGTCGCATGTGTGCCATCGCTTTCGACAGATCATCCGCAGGGCAGTCGATTAGACGAAGCGAACGGAGCGGCGGTTGAGTGCGGAAGGCCGTGGCGCCAACCTGCGGCGCGGCGTGCCGGCTTCCGCCGCCGGGAGCGGCGCCGCGGCGCCGGGAACGCGCGCGCCGCTCGCAACTCTTCCGCCCGCGCGTCGACTAGGGGTTTTCCCGCCTTGGCCCGTACACGGCATGCACCGTCACGGGTTATTCGAACGCCACGGATCGTGGTCACGAGAGTCGACGCGGAAACCTCGCTTCGCGCGCGTTCCGGCTGCGCACTGAAGCGGCGCCGCTCCCTATCGCGGCGTCAGCCGGCACGCCACGCCGCTTTTGACACCCCGGCGCGTGAGGATCGAACGGCGCGCGGGTCTGTAGAGCGGGGCCGGACAGGCGTCAGGGGGAACACGGCGGCGGAGCGAGTCTTCCGCCCTTCGACTTCGCTCAGGGCGCCCCGAGCTTGTCGAGGGGCGCGGCGGTCTGCCAAGAAAGGGGCGTCCGGCGTCCCGACTGTTCTGGGTGCCGCCCGTTCAGAAAGCGGGTGAGCCGCAAATACCCTGACCGCCGCGCGGCGGCAGGGTACCGAGCGAAGCCGCGTGTTCCGGCCCCGCCTGCGCGGCCGAAGCCTCCGAGCCGCTTCGGCGAGGCGAAGGCCCGCGGTGCACTTCCAGACCCGCGCGCCGTCGAGCCTTACGCGCCCTGGTCCTTCCGTGGCGGCAGCCTGGGCCGAAAATGATCGGGATCGTCTTGAGGGCCTTTACGCTTAGTCACTCGGACTCGTCCTCTTCGAAGAAGAGTTGTTCGAGCGCCATTCGTCTGATCTCCCAGTCGGAGTACATCGCCTCGCCAACCACGAACCGGCAAAGACCGGTTACGTCGAGGGTGACCAGCGCGGTGAAATCGACATCGACGTTCTCGCCCTGGACGTGAACGCGGCGCCCGGCGCGCTCGAATCTGACGAGCGCGGTTATTTTGGATCCCGCGGACCCTGACGTGACGGCGCGGGAGGCCTCGAACTCGTCGCCATCCTCATGGAACTCGAACTTCCAGCCGTCCTTTCGGTTGAACATGCCATTGCGTCGCTGAACGTCCTCTTTCACCCGCGTCCGCAACCGCTCGAACATCAATGACGCGGTGCATTTCGCCTGCGCGGCGACCCAGTCGAAGTCGTCCGACGCTTGCTCCTGTGACATGAATGCTTCCCCCAGGCTGTGATGAAGAGGCGGGACGCTGATCGCTCATCAGGGTCGCAGCTTCGGCTCGACGTACCCTTGCCACTTCCGATCCGCGTTCGTGGTTCGACATTGGTGCAGGCCGTTCCTGGTCTGGCAGAACTGCCATGCGCCGGTATCGGTCTCGAAGATGAGCTCGCTCCCTTTGTCATCCACCATGACGTACAGCGACTGCTGCCCCTCGCGCACGTACGTCGTCTCTTTCCTCCACCAGATGGACGACACAGACTCTGAGAATCGGCCGATCTCTTCGGCCGTGAACAGATCGCTCAGCTCGTAGGATCGGATCAGGACGCCGTCCGGGGAGTAGAAGGCGGCGATCTTCCCGTGGCCCATGTTGTGCCAGTTATCGAGAGTGGCGAGATACCCGCGATCGGTGACGAAGAAGGCGACGGGCGCGACCGGATTGACCAGCGTCCGTTCGGTCATCAACCGATACGACCGGTCGGCCTGCCGGCGATAGAACTCGGCTCTGGCGTACGGGCCCTTCGGGCCGCTCGCAAAGCCGACGGTGTCGCCGATGCTCGTACCCGGCACGATTCGCACGAACCAGTCGCGCGATTCGCTGAAGACTTCCTTCACGACTGCTCCGGGCCAGGAATCCGCGCGGGCGGCGGCGCCGGCAGGCAACACCAGCAGCCCGATTACCAGCGGAACGCGCCAGGCTCTCCATGGTGTAGCCATCGTTGCCAGTCTATTGTGCAACAGGACCGCGGCGCTGTGCTAGGCTCGGCAGCCGATGATTCCACCAGGAGGATCTCATGAAGATCATGTCCAGGTCAGTGCTCGTCGTCGCGCTGGTCGCCGCAGCCGGAGCGGTGTCCGGTCAGGCGGGCGATGAGGCGGCCATCCGGCAGATCGTCCAGCAGCAGGACGACACGCGGAACCGCGGAGACTGGAAGGCGTATGGCGCGCTGTTCACGAAGGATGCCGATCAGTTGACGTCCGCGGGTACGTGGCGGAGAGGATCGGCGGAGATCGAAAAGAGCACAGCCGAGATCACGTCGACGACCTACAAAGGCGGGAAGTACACCACAAGCGTGGAGCGGGTGCGGATGATTGCACCGACCGTTGCGCTCGTGGACGGCGCGTTCGCGATCACGAACATCTCGGGCGGAGGCAGCCGGAAGGGTCTCAATACCTTGATACTGGTGAAAGACGCAGGCCAGTGGCGCATTGCGGCCACGCGATCGATGGTGCCGACGCCGGCGGGGGCGTTGCCGGCGAAGTAGGAGCCGTCAGCGCGCCACAGCCTCTTCGGCCGGGAACCCGTGCTGTCGCCGGCCGATCGGGCCCTCGTGCTGCATCGAGGTCTTGTACAGCTCGAACCGTCCGTCGCCCGCGACCTCCCGCAGCCGGCTTCTGAGCGCGTGCATTTCAGCTCCGCTCATCGGCGTGAAGCCGCGCGCGATCTTCAGGTTCTGCCGCAGCACCGCCTGCGAGTCGATGCCGCTGACGAGGGTGGCGATGGGCAGACTCATCGCGTACCGCACGGCATCCTCGGCGGTGACGACGCGCTTCTTGACGGCTTCTCCGCGGCCGCCCAGGCTCTTCATGCCGATGGGCGCGATCTTCCGGCGGACGAGCTCCGGCAGCACCTGCGTCTCGAAGCTGCGGAACGCGCCGTCGAAGCAGCTGAGCGGCAGCTGGCACGCATCGAAAGGATAGTCGTACGCGAGCATCCGAAGATGGATTGACGGATCCTTGTGGCCGGTGAATCCGACGAACCTCGTCTTGCCTTCACGCTTGGCCCGATCGATCGCCTCGACGACGCCGCCCTTGGCGAAGTGCAGATCGGGATCGTTGTCGTACACGACCTCGTGGATCTGCCAGAGGTCGAGGTAATCCGTCTTCAGCCGGCGCAAGGACTGCTCGAGCTGGCGCATCGCGGTGCGCGCGTCGCGCCCGTGCGTGCAGACCTTGGTCATCAGGAAGACGTCGCCGCGGCGTCCCTCGAGCGCGGCCCCCATCAGCTCCTCGCTGCGGCCGTCGTGGTACTCCCACGCGTTGTCCATGAAGGTGATGCCGGCGTCCACCGCCTGCTGCACGAGCTTGACCGCGTCCCGCTTGGACGACACCGTGCCGAGGTGATAGCCGCCCAGGCCGATCGCGGACACGTTCACGCCGGTCGACGCGAAAGGCCGTGAGGGAATCGGAGCCGCGGATGTCATGGCTGCCATGGCTGCATCGTAGCCGCAGATTCCCGCAGATTCACGCAGATTTCGATCTGCCCTCACCGGAGAACGATGACGCCGACGCCGGTTGCCAGAATCGCCGCCGTCGCGATGAGTACCGGGCGTTTCAGGCCCGGCGCGCCCAGGGTCATCACCATGCCGCACTTCACCACGGTGTTCGTCAAGGTTGCGATCACGATCGCATTCACCGCGAGTCTGGCATCGCCCGTCTTCGCGGACTCGGCCATGGAAAGAGTGATCGCATCGACATCCGTCAAACCCGCGAGCACGGCCACGATGTAAATTCCCTGCGCCGGCAGGTTCTGCTGTACGACCTTCACCACCAGCATCACCGCCGCGAAGAGGGCCGCGAACTTCGCCGCAGCCGTCAAGCTGAAGGGGTTCTTGATTGGCACATCGGGATCGACGGTTGGTGTGTCGCTCTGCGCTGCGGCCTGACGGCGAAAGTAGATCCAGGCGAACAGTCCGGCCACAACGAGCATGGCCCCGAAAGGGGCGAGGATGGAGGTTACCAGCGGGCGATTCACGACCAGCACCTCGGTAATCACCCGCACGAACATGATGCACCAGGCGAGAATGATGCCGCTGCTGAGAGCGTAGTGGGCTGCCGCTCCGGCCCGTTCGCGGCTCTGGTGGACGAATGAGAGGGTAACGGCGGTCGAAGACACGAGCCCGCCCGTGAGGCCAGTGAGCGCGACGCCCTTCCCGCTTCCCAGCCAGCGCGTGGCCGTGTAACCCACAAGCGAGAGTCCGGAGATCAGCAGGACCTGCAGCCACATGGAATACGGATTGAGCGCGCCCCAGGGGTCTACGGCGCGGTTGGGCAGCAGCGGCAGGACAATGAAAGAGGCAATAAGCAGGCGCAGGCCTGCGAAGACGTCGTCCCAGCCAAGCTTGGCCACGGCACCGTGCAGCGGGTGCTTGTAAGCGAGCACCGCCGCGGTGGCGATGGCCAAGCCGACCGCGAGCCCCGTGTGACCCATGGTGGCCATCGCCCCGAGCAGGTACGTGGTGATGGCTGCGACCTCGGTTGTGAGGCCCAGGCTATTCTGCTTCGCTCGAGCCTCGAGAATGTAGCCCGTCACGACGGGCCCGGTCACGGCCACGAGGCCACCGACGAGTAGCCAGGGCATGTTCGCCGCTTGAGAAAGCCAGCCGGCGATGGCCCCGACCTGCGCGTACAGAATAAAGGTCCGCAGCCCGCCAGTGGCCACGTCGCCTTCCTCGGTCTTGCGCATCTCCCGCTCGATGCCGATCAACGCGCCGATCAGCAGCGCCGTGCCAAAGTCCTTGAGCGTGTTGAGATCCACGGCGGGATTCATGCCGAGCTAGTCTACTCCGCAGCCAACAGCCGATGCGTGCGTCCGGTCGCGCGCCGCGGTAGAATCCCGGCGCGCGTGCGATTGACGGAGGACGACGACATGAGCGTCAGGAACAGCCGTCGTGAGTTCTTCGGCCTCACCGCTGCCGCACTGACCACCGTGAGTCTGTTCCCGAAGAGGGCCATGGGGCGAGTGGCGGCCGACAAGCCGGCTTTGCTCGGAGGCACCCCGGTTTACGAGGGGAGCTGGCCCAAGTGGCCGGAGTGGAACCAGGCCTGGGAACCGCCCATCCTGCAGGTGCTGAGAAGCGGCCAGTGGTACCGCGGCTCGGGCGAGCAGGTGCCGCGATTCGAGGCGGCCTACGCGCAACTGCTCGGCGCCAGGCGCTGCCTGGCCACCGCCAGCGGAACGACGGCGCTCGTCGTCGCGATGCACGTTCTAGACGTGGACGCCGGCGACGAGGTCATCGTCTCGCCATTCACGTTCATCGCCAGTTACAACGCGATCCTGTTTCTCAAGGCGCTTCCGGTTCTTGCCGACACCGATCCCGCGACCCTGACGATGGACCCGGCGTCCATCGAGAGTCGAATCACGGAACGCACCCGCGCCGTCATGCCGGTGCACATCTACGGGATGCCGTGCGACATGGATCCGATCATGGCCATCGCCAGGAAGCACCGTCTCGCCGTCGTCGAGGACGCCTGCCAGGCCTGGCTCGCCGACTACAGGGGAAAGAAGTGCGGGACCGTTGGGGACATGGGTTGCTTCAGCTTCCAGAACTCCAAGCACCTGCCGTCGGGCGAAGGTGGCGCCATCACCGGCAACAGCGACGACCTCATCGATCGGGCCGGCTCGTTCCACGACTGCGGACGCCCCTACGGAGGCTTCAAGGGGGCACGCCCCTATTTCACGCAGGGCGGCAACTTTCGCATGCAACACTTCCAGGCCGCCATGCTCCTGCAGCAACTCGACAAGCTGACCGAGGAGACGGTCAGGCGCCGCGAAAACGCCGCGCGCCTGTCGTCCTCTCTGAGGGAGATCCCTGGCATCCTCCCGGCGCGCCTGCCCGAGAACAGCCAGGCCGCCTGGCATCTCTTCCCGTTCCGGTACGACGCCGACGCGTTCAGGGGGCTACCCCGGGAGAAGTTCATCAGGGCGATGCGGGCCGAAGGTATCCCCTGTTCGGCCGGCTACCAGGAGCAGTATTTCGACGGCCTCCTGGACGAAGCCATCGCCTCGCGCGGCTTCAAGCGGCTCTTCAGCGCCCGGCGCCTCAAGGAGTACCGCGACAGCTTTCAGGAACTGAAGGGCAACCGCCAGGTGTGCGCCACAACGGTCGCGATCACGCAGAACCTGCTGCTCGCCGAATCGAAGGACATCGATCGTATCGGGGAGGCGATTCGGAAGATCCAGGCCCACGGCGCGGAGTTGGCCATTGATTGAGATGCGCGGAATCATTCGGGGGGCGCGTCAATCAGCCGGTGCGCCACGGCCAATGCGAGGACGAGGGCCGCCAGGGCTGCAACCGACGCCGCGCCGGTTTCGTAGAGCTCCAGGACGATCACCTTCCGTGCGAGGGCGAGCTGGGCGATCAGCAGAATGACCTTCGCCTGAATGATGCCTCGCTCACCGGTGATGACGTACTGCAGCGTGTGATTGAACTCGAGCGCGATCAAGAGCGTCATGATCTCGCCGAACACGCGCTGGAACACCGAGTGTTCGAGCGGATTGAGCGTGCGGAACACGAGCGTATCGACGACGGTGGCGCCCAGCCGGTAGAGCGCTACGACAATGATTGCGGCGATGACGACGGTCAGCAGGAGCGCGACCGACGCCTCGAAGCGCTGATAGACGGACAGGACCGGCCAGTCGCGGCGGAGATTACTCCAGCTTCGGGGGAGTTCCGGCGCCATCACTCGGCATCCACGACCTCGCCTTCCTTGACATCGCTCGGCGCGCCGCGCCCCGCGGCCGCGCCCTGCGGCTGGCGGTGCATCGCGTCGGCCACGGCCTGGGACGCGCGGGTCAGTTGTTCGCCGGCCCGGCGAATCCGTTCCGTATCCGCGCCGTTCAGCGCCTCTCGCGCCTGATCGAGCGCCTGCTCAACGTCCTGTCGCTCGCTCGGGGAGAGTTTCGCGCCATGCTCGGCGAGAAACCGCTGGGTCGAGTAGACGAGCGAGTCCGTCTGATTCCGCAGCTCGATCTCCTCACGGCGACGCGCGTCCTCGGCGGCGTGCGCCTCCGCTTCCTTCACCATGCGCTGGACCTCCTCCTTCTGCAGGCCGGAGGACGCGGTAATCGTGATCTGCTGCTGCTTGCCCGTGGCGACATCCTTGGCCGATACCGTCAGAATGCCGTTGGCGTCGATGTCGAAGGCGACCTCGATCTGCGGGGCGCCGCGCGACGCCGGCGGGATGCCGACGAGCTGGAACCGGCCGAGCGTACGGTTGTCACGGGCCAGAGGCCGCTCGCCCTGCAGCACGTGGACCTCCACCGAGGTCTGGTTGTCGGCCGCGGTGCTGAACGTCTCGCTCTTTCTCGCCGGGATCGTCGTATTGCGCGGGATCAACACCGTCATCACGCCGCCGAGCGTCTCGATGCCGAGCGACAGCGGCGTCACGTCCAGCAGCACGACGCCCTTGACGTCCCCCGCCAGGATCGCGCCCTGAATGGCGGCGCCGATCGCGACGACTTCGTCCGGGTTGACCCCCTGGTGCGGGTCCCGGCCGAAGAGCTGCGTGACGATCTCCTGCACCTTCGGCATGCGGGTCTGGCCCCCGACGAGCACGACCTCGTCGATGTCCTTCGCGGTCACGCCGGCGTCCTTCATCGCCAGGCGGCACGGCTCCTGCGTGCGCTCGATCAAGTCCGCGACGAGCGCCTCGAGCTTGGCGCGCGTGAGCGTCATCACCAGATGCTTCGGACCGCTGGCGTCGGCGGTGATGAAGGGAAGGTTGATGTCGGTCTGGAGCACCGAGCTCAGTTCGATCTTCGCCTTCTCGGCGGCCTCCTTCAGGCGCTGCAGGGCCATTCGATCCTTGCGCAGATCGATGCCATGCTCACGCTTGAACTCCTCGGCGATCCAGTCGACGACGCGCTGGTCGAAGTCGTCGCCACCCAGGTGCGTGTCGCCGTTGGTGGATTTGACGTCGAAGATGCCCTCACCCAGCTCCAGGATCGAGATGTCGAACGTGCCGCCGCCGAGGTCGTAGACGGCGATCTGCTCGTCCTTCTTCTTGTCGAGCCCGTACGCCAGCGACGCGGCGGTCGGCTCGTTGATGATCCGGAGGACGTCGAGCCCCGCGATCTTTCCCGCGTCCTTGGTCGCCTGGCGCTGGCTGTCGTTGAAATAGGCGGGCACGGTGATCACCGCCTGGCTCACCTTCTCCCCCAGGTAGGCCTCCGCCCCTTCCTTCAGCTTGCGGAGGATCATCGCGGAGATCTCCGGCGGAGAGTACGCCTTGCCGCGAATCTCGACGCGCGCGTCGCCGTTCGGCGCCTTCACGACCTTGTAGGGAACGAGCTTGGTCTCCTCGAGCACTTCCTCATAGCGGCGGCCCATGAACCGCTTGATCGAGAACACGGTGTTCTCGGGGTTTGTGACGGCCTGCCGTTTGGCAACCTGCCCGACGAGGATCTCGCCGTCCTTCGTGAAGGCGACGACCGACGGCGTGATGCGCTGGCCTTCCTGATTTGGAATGACGACCGGGTTTCCGCCTTCCATCACGGCAACGGCCGAGTTCGTGGTGCCCAGGTCGATCCCAATCACCTTGGCCATGGCGAATCCTCTCTTCGCGGATGCGTGTCAGCTCTTGATCGGGATCCGACGCGCGCCGGACGGCTCCCTCGACTTGGGGAACGTCACCGTCAGCACCCCGTTCTTGACGCGAGCCTGTGCGCGCTCGGCGTCGAGGCCGGGGGGCAGCGGGACGATCCGACTGAAGCTCCCGTACCGGACCTCCGACACATGCAGATCCTTGCGGCGATCCTGCGTCGCGTCGCGCTTCTCGCCCCGGACGACAAGCCCGTCGGGCGTGATGCTCAACTGTAGATCCTCTCGATCCAGCCCTGGTACCTCGACCATGACGACGACCTCATCGTCGGTTTCGTGCAAGGACGTCGCCGGAGTCCACTGGAAGAAGCTCTCGAACCAGTCGTCGAAATCGTCGCGGAGCGCGAGCATCTCGGCGCGCACGGGCGCCGCGTCCTCGCGTTCCTCGCGCCGCGGCAGCAGCGCGGTGACTCGGTCCATGATTCCCATACGTCTCTCCCTCTTAGGCCGTTCGCACCGGTATCTTCTTCGGCTGCGCTTCCGGAGACTTGGGGATCTCGACGCGCAGCACGCCGTCCCGCAGCGACGCCACGACGCCGCCCGTATCGAGGTCCTCGGTCAGGGTGAACGTTCGGTAGTAGTCCTCCAGCTCGAACTCCTGACGGTCCGGAACGGTGGCAGGTCGCTCGACACGTCCACGAATGGTGAGCGTCTCGCGGTCCGCCTCCACGTCGAGGCTGTCCGGCGGGACGCCGGGGAGGTCGGCCACGAGCACGTAGGCTTCTTCGGTCTCATAGATGTCGACGCGCGGCCAGACGGTGCGCGCCGCGCGCTCCGGCGCTTCTCGACGCGCAGTGGTGGATGCCGGAGCCGGGGTCGTCAGAGTCGTCGCCATGGTGGCACTCCATTGATCTGCGTTAATCTGCGTTCATCTGCGGCTCAGTTCTGAATGGGAATCTGCTTCGGCATCGCCTCGGGCGCGCGTGCCAACTGCAGGTGAAGAATGCCGTGACTGTAGTTCGCCTGCGCCCGGTCGGGGTCGAGGCGCTCCCCGAGGCGGATGGTCCGCGTGAACGATCCAGCCGGACGTTCGCGACGGTGGTACTGATCCTCCCGCACGTTCGGCTCCGGCTTCCGCTCGCCGCGGATGGTGACCCCATCGCCCACGACGGTGATGTTGAGGCTCTCGCGCTCGACGCCGGGACAGAGAGCATCGACGGTGATCTCGTTCTCTCCGCGCGTGACGTTGACCCGCGGGTACTCGCTCGTCAGCGGCCATCGCAACGCGGCGGGACGTGGAAACAGGTGCTCCATCTCCCGCTGCAGGCGCCGCAAATCTCGAAATGGATCCCAGGTCGATCGTTCATCCATGGTCGTGCGCTCCTCTCAGGCTGTGGCGGGGATCTCGTGCGAGAGCTGGCGCAGGCGCATCGCGAGCACCACGAGCGTCACCCCGAATATCATCGCGTAGACACCGATCAGCCATGCGACCGCCAGCGCGCCCGCGGCCGGGTTGATCATCATCAGCACGCCGAACAGGATCGACAGCGAGCCAGCGAGGTACAGCGCCCACTCCCCGCTCAACTCCTTGCGCAGCGTGAACGCCGTGGCGATCTCCATGGCGCCCACGAGCATCGCCCAGGCCGCGATGATCGCCAGCAGCGCGATGGCGGTCAGCCCCGGATAGAAGAACGTGACGACGCCTGCGGCGATGCTCAACAGCGCTTTGAAGAGGAGGCCGCCGGATCCGGGCCGGCCTCGTCCCTTGATGGCCACGATCAGGCCGACGAAGCCGTCCGCGAAGGCGAACGCGCCGAAGATGAGCACCATCGCCGCCAGCGTCAACCCCGGGAGGAGGATCGCGAGAATGCCGAATGTGATCGCCAGCATGCCGCGGATGAGCAGCAGCCACCAGTTGGCGGCAAGTAGGGCGAGCATCGTGTCTCCTTTACCTCGTGTCCTTTGTCAGTGGAATGAACAACTCCTGGCCGCGCCGGGAGACGAGAAGGAACGCCGTTCCGCCGGCGGGCACGTTCCGGAGCTTCGCGATGACCTCATCGACGCTCGAGACGCGCCGCCGGTTCACTTCGAGAACCACGTCGCCCGGCTGCACGCCGGCCCGGGCGGCGCCGCTTCGTGGCATGACTTCCACCACGATGGCGCCGCCTGAGGCCGACGGCAGCCGGAACTGTTGCGCGATCTCGGGCGTCACCGGGAGGAGCGCCATGCCGAAGCCTTCGGTGGCGTCTCCCGAGCCGGGCGTCGCCGCGGTGACGCCGAGATCCAGGGCGTCCACCGTGACGTTCACCGCGGTCTCGCGCTTGTCTCGCAGGACTTTCAGGGGAACCGTCGAGCCCGGCTTGGTGGTGACCACCATCCGCACGAGCTCGTCGCTGTTTGCCACAGGCTTGCCGTTGTATTCGATGATGACGTCGCCCGGCTTCAGGCCGGCCCGAGCGGCCGGCCCGTCTTCGTCGACGGCTCGCACCAGGGCGCCCCGGCGCTCCCGCAGCCCGAACGCCGCCACCGCGTCTCGCGGCACGTTCGCAACCTGCAGCCCGATGCGGCCGCGCGTCACCTTTCCGGTCTGGAGCTGCGGCAGGAGCTCGCGGACGACGTTGATCGGCACAGCGAATCCGATCCCGACATTGCCGGCGCGCGGGCTCGTACTGAGAATGGCGGTGTTGATGCCGATGACCTCGCCATTGAGGTTGAGCAGCGGTCCGCCCGAGTTCCCCGGGTTGATGGCGGCATCGGTCTGGAGCATCTCCTGGACCCGGTTCTCGACGGCGCGGAACGGCCGTCCTTTGGCGCTGATCACCCCGACGGTCACGGTGTGGGCGAGCTCGAACGGGTTGCCGATCGCGACGACCCAATCGCCCGGGGCGACTTGATCCGAATCGCCGAGCCGGGCCGCCGGCAACCCGTCTCGCGTCTCGATGAGCCGAATCAGCGCCGTGTCGGTCAGCGGATCCCGTCCCACGACCTTCGCCTCGAAGAGCTCGCCGTCGTCCGCGTCCGGCCGGCCGGCCAGGAATCCCACCTCGATGCGCGTCGCGCCCTCAACGACATGGTTGTTGGTGAGGATGAGACCGGCCTTGTCGATGATGAATCCCGAGCCGGCACCCTCCACAATCTCACCGCGCGGATCGCTCGGACCGTCCTCCGGCAGGCCGAAAAAGCGCTGCATGAGATCGTCGCCGAAAAGGTTGGTCGTCTCGATGCCGCCGCGCCGCCGCGACTCCGCGCGGATGCTCACGACCATGGGCCGCTGCGCTTCCGCGATCCGGCGGAACGTCTGGGCGTCGAGCTCAACCGCGACCGACGCCGCATGGAGCGGCGCGATTTCGAAGTTGTACTTGGACTCCGCATCCGACAGGCCGAGCCTGAAGGCCACGGCGGCGCCGACGACGAGAAGCGCCAGTCCACCGGCGAGGTAGTACGTGACGACGGTCTTGCGGCTCGGCATGTCTGCAGATTCCTCAGGCGATCAG
The DNA here is from genome assembly GCA_963847125.1 of uncultured Acidobacteriota bacterium. GTDB lineage: Bacteria > Acidobacteriota > Vicinamibacteria > Vicinamibacterales > 2-12-FULL-66-21 > DATAEE01. The sequence continues at coordinate 1,091,831 of CAWJYM010000009.1, read as the reverse complement.
AAGCCAATCGTGATGCGGTTGTCGACCTCGGTGACACCCGGCGCCGACCACGCCGCCCGCTCGGCTTCCTGTTTCTCCGCCCACGCGCGGACCGTACCCTTCAGGATCACCTTGCTGCCCTGCACCTCGACCGCGATCCGCTGGGCGTCGGTCTCGGCGCTGCGGACGAGCGCCTTCTCGATCTTTTGCTTCAGCTCTGACGGCGTGACCTTCGGCTTCACGGTGATCAGATTGCTGACGCCTCTGACACCGGCCAGCCGGCGCAGGTCCCGCTCGGCATCGTCTTTCTGAAACTGCCAGTCGACTTCGCCTTCGAGCGTGACCCAACCCTTCGAGACCGTGACGCGTATCCTGTCTTTCGGAATGAACGAGTCCCACTCGAGCGCGCGGGCGGCGGCAGCCGCGATGTCCGCGTCGGTGCGCTGGCCGGCGGTCGAGATCCGGACCTCGATGTCGTTGGCCACGGCCTTGACGCCGCGCACGCGGTGCGCCGCGTCCTCGGCCGCCCATTTCTTCGTGTAGCTGTCCACCCACCCTGTCAGGGTGACGACACCGTCCTTGACGACGACGCCGACCTCGTTCGGCTGAACGCGAGCGTCGTATTTCAGCTCAGCCAGGACGTCCTGCTGAATCTGAATGTCGGAACGGGTTTCGGTTGCAAGTGCCATGATTGCCCTCCCTCGTGCGCGTGTTCTCTCCACCACAACACGCCCTCGATGCGCTCCCAAGATCAAACAGGTTTCCTTCCGGAACTCTCTTTCCGATCGATGAGCTGGCGCGAGCGCTGTCCGGCCGGGGCCTCACGTCATGTTCTCGACTTCGTCTTGACGCGGACGTTCTGGAGCCGGACGGGCTCGCTCGCGTAGTTCTCGAGTTCGATGACTTTCTTTTCTTTGTCGAATCTGATCTTGGTGGCGACCGACATCTTGCCCTCGCCCTCGCCGTTCCGGTCGACCCGCATTTCGATCAGCGTGAAGGGATAGTCGATCGTGCGCGGTTGATTGCGCGCCTCCCAGAACGAGATGTACCGATCGAGTGCCATGACGATGCACCGCCCGCCTTCGGGCAGAGGGAGCTGCCGCGTGTACCGCAGATCCCATCCCAGGCGCGCGTTGAACGGATCCCGTCCCTCCCAGGACGGAAAGCGCATGCGTCCGTGCGACGGCATCTTCTGAAGCTCACGCAGCAGCGCGTCCTGACCTTGCTCGATCATCGTCGCGATGAGCCGCTCGGCGTCGTCCGGCGTGGACCAGCGCTCCACGGCGAACTCGACCATCGCGGTGGTGCCGGTGGCGATATTGCTCATGTTGACCGCCCAGGCCGTGATCTCGAGCTTTTCGTTGTTGGTCTGCGGGATCGCGGGCTGCGCGATCACGATCGCGGCCGCGGCTGCCAGCGCCGTCATGATCATTCTCCTACTCACGATGCCCTCCTTCGAGCGGGTCGATTCGCTCACCTCGTAATGGGACCATCAGCCCTGGGGCGGGACCAAGGCGAAACGGGTGTCCTTTCAGCACTGCTCAAATGACACCCGGTCCTCCTTGTTGACGAGGCGCGCGGGGGCTGCCTGATCGCCGCCGCGGCCCGGTCCGCCTCTACAATCGAATCGACACGTGAAAAAGGAACGTGTTCGTGCTTCTTTCGGTCCGTCTCGCCACGTAGATTCAAGTCGTGGAGGACGTGCATGGCGCAATTGCTGACCGTCCCGCGATCAGAGTGGGGACCGTTCTTCGATCGGATGGCGAAGGCATTGCTTGGCAAGCGGGCGGAAATCGAAGTGGCCTCGCTCGACCTGGGAGATCAGGTCGTGGCCGAGTGGATCCCCATGTTTGGGATCACCTACGACGCGAGAGACGATCTACTCGATGTTGGGCTCGACCGACTGAACCACCTGATTCGCCATCCCCGTGAGATCCTCGTGGAGGAAGCGCAGACGGGTCTCGCGAGCGTCGCGGTCGTCGATGAGGATGGCGCGCGTCACGTCGTGAGGCTCAAAGAGCCGCTCATGCTGCCGCCTGCGAACGCGCGACCGCTGAACGCGTAGACGCCGCTCGCGCATGGCAGCCACCCGCACGTTCCGGCCGGCAGACGCGGTGCTCGTTCTCCTCGTCTTCCTGATGCCCGCGATGCTGCTCGGCGGGGTACAGGACCGAGCGGGTCACCCGACCATGCTCTTCTGGATCCTGCTGCTCCTGCCGACCTTCGGGCTCATCTGGTTGCTGACCTGTTGCGATCCGGAAGAAAGGGGCAACGGGCACCGGGCCGCCGCCGTCAAGGTGCGTCCCGGCTGGCCTGCCCTGAGCGGAGTCGAAGGGTCGAAGGCGGTCGCCTTCGCCGACATCGTCTCGCCCATCGTCCGGCCGGTTCGCTATGCCGTCGAGGATGGCGTGCCGGTCGTCGAAGGCGTTCCGCTCGTGCCACGCCCGACGGTGTTTCCAGAGCTCGAACGCCGCCTGGCCGTCTACGGCGTGTCCCCGCTCGTCGAATCTCTCGACGATCACACGGTGCGCGTCGTCGGGCTGCCGGCAGCGGTCGGCGACCGGTTGGGCATGCGATCGTCGATCTGGGTCAACGTCGCGCTGCTGGTTGCCACCATCTGCACCACCGTCTATGCAGGCGCGTGGCAACAGGGCATAAACCTGCTCGTGAATCCCGGCGCCTTCGCCGTGGGGCTTCCCTATGCGTTCACGCTCCTGACGATCCTCGGAATTCACGAGCTCGGCCACTATTTCATGGCGAAGTACCACGGCGTCGACGTGACGCCGCCGTACTTCATTCCCGTGCCGATGGGCCTCGGCACGTTCGGGGCGTTCATCCAGATCAAGTCGCTGATCAAGACGCGCCCAGCGGTGTTCGACATTGGCATCGCGGGCCCGCTTGCCGGGCTCGTCGTGGCGCTTCCCCTCCTTTACATCGGTCTGCAGCAGTCGGTGCCGATCCCTGACCCTGGTGCGGGAGTGGGCACAGCTTCATTACTGTTCGCGCTCGTGGCCCGCGCCGCGCAGGGGGGAGAGCTCGGTCAGGCCGCGGTGGCTCTCTCGCCGGTCGCGTTTGCCGCCTGGATTGGCATCTTCGTCACCGCGCTCAATCTGGTTCCCGTCGGTCAGCTCGATGGCGGGCACATCGCGTACGCGCTGTTCGGGCGAAAGCACGCGCAGACCATCAGCATCGTCACCGTGCTCGGAATGGCGATCGCCGGGATGCTCGCATGGCCGGGACTCTTGACATGGGCGTTGCTCATCACGCTTATGGCCGGCTTCTCGCACATGCCCGCGCTCGACGATCTGACGCCGCCCGACTTCAAGCGCTATGCGCTCGGCGCGCTGTCGTTCGTGATCTTTCTGCTGATTGTGCTGCCGGCCCCGGGCTCGGCTCGCTCCGCGCTTCGAGGGGCGCCGCCCGAGACCGCGGTGGTTCCATACGTCCGATGAAGGTAGAGGTCAGGCGTGTACTCGTCGCAACCGACTTTAGCGATGCGGCCACAGCCGCGTTGGAGTGGGCGGTGGACATCGTCGAGGCGAGCCACGGGTCGCTTCACGTCCTCCACGTCCTCGAGACCATCGCCGGCGCCGAGCCGATGGCACTGGACATCGGTGCGCGTGCCGCGCTGGAGCGCTCGGTCGAAGCCAAGGCGTGGGAGGAACTGCGCCGGCTGCTGTCCCGAGAAGAACAGACGCGCCTCCGCGTCGAGCTCGCCATCGAGTGGGGGATTCCGGTCGATGAGATTCTGCGCTATGTCAGGGACCATCAGATTGACCTCGTGTCCGTAGGCGATCGCGCACCGGACCATCCGCCCGACCGGCTCCTCGGCCGCGTCGCGGAAGGCGTTGTCCGCGAAGCTCCGTGTTCGGTGCTCACGATCCGGCGCGCGCCGGCAGCGAGCGCCTGACGAACGCCCGCCTCCAACGCTTGTACGCAGCTCGCGTTCGATTCTGGGCGTGACGAAAGAATCCTGGCGTCGCGCTCGTCCCTGGGGAAAAGCCCTACGATATTCCGGCTTTTCCTGATAGTCTCGCTTCTCGTCGCGTGCGAGAATCCCGTTGACGCTCCCGCCACACTGGCGGAGCATCACTCCAGAAGTTCGAAGGCCGCGAACGGGCGTCCCCCCACTCCCCGGACGAGGCTGGGCCCTTGGTCTATCCCTGTTCACCCGCTGGCCGAGACAGCAGGGAGGGAGCATGTCGAGCGAAGAGCCGCGACAGAGCGCCGGTCCTTTCGCGCGGCTTCCCGGCAGCATGGGCCCGGCAGCGCGCACGACTCCCCTCATCCGCGCGCTCGAACGACTCGGTTCACACGGCCATCTCTGCTCGATCGCCGACAGCCCGGAGGAGAACGTGTCGGCCGCCGTGTCGTTCATTCGATTCGGACTCGAGCGCGGCGACAAGTGCGTGTATATCTCCGACGACGACACGAGAGAGAGCATCCGCCAGGCGATGGGCGCTGGGGGCATCGACGTGGAACGGGCCGTCGCCGCCGGCGCCCTGGTCTGGACGAACCGGGAGCGGGCCTACCTGAAACAGGGTTCGTTCAGTCCGGAACGGATCTCGACGTTCTGGCAGGAAACAATCGGCCAGGCACTTCACGAGGGATTCTCCGCGCTGCGCGCCGCGGCCGAAACGGGATGGGTCCCAACGACCCCTGGGCACGAGCGTTGGGCAGAATACGAGAGCCAGCTGACTGAGACGATCGCTGACCAGAACTGCGTCATTCTGTGTCAGTCCCGTCGACACGGGTTGCCCGCCCGGTTCATCCTCGACGTGATCCGCACACATCCCATCGTGGTGCATCGAGGAATGGTCTGCCGCAACATGTACTATGTCCCGCCGGATGAATACCTGGAAGCCGATGAGGCCTCACGTGAGGTGGAGAGACTGCTGGCAAACCTCCTGGAACGCGAGCAGGTCGAGTACGCCCTTCGGCGGCACAGACACGCCGAAGAGGCGCTGCGCCAAACCCGCGACGAGCTCGCGCGTGTCATGCGCGCATTGAGCCTGGGAGAACTGGCCACCTCCATCGCGCACGAGGTCAACCAGCCGCTCGCCGCCATCGTTACCAGCGGCAACGCGTGTCTACGCTGGCTCGACCGGCCCGAGCCGGACGTGGCGGAAGCGCGGAGGGCCGCGGAACACATTGTCCGGGATGGCAACCGAGCGAGCGAGGTGATCGCGAGGGCCCGCGCGTTCCTCCAGCGTGGGGAATCGTCCAGGACGCTCCTCAGCCTCGACGGCATCATCGACGAGGTTGTCAGCCTCGTCCAGGGTGAGGCGCGCGACCATGACGTCTCGATACACGCGCGATGCGACCCCGACCTCCCCCTGGTAACTGGGAATCGCGTGCAATTGCAGCAGGTCGTCCTGAACCTGATGCTGAATGCCATCGAGGCGATGAGCCTGATGAACGAGGGGGCGCGGGTCCTGGAAGTCGAGGCTCATGCAGAGGGCGTAGATGCGGTGCGCGTCGCCGTTCGGGATTCCGGCCCGGGCCTGGATCTCGAGCGCGTTGAGCGGCTGTTTGACGCCTTCTACACGACGCGGCCGAAAGGCATCGGGATGGGCCTCGCCATCAGCCGCTCGACTATCGAAGCGCATGCAGGTCGGCTGTGGGCCACGCCCAACACGGGACCCGGCGCGACGTTCCAGTTCGTGCTGCCGGTCGCCAAAGACTCCAGCTCATGAGGGCCGCCGCTCGGCATTAGCGAGTAGGAGCTATACGAAGGTATAACTAGGCGGCTCGCAACCCCGCATTACCGTCCAGGAAACGAGAGTGCATTCCCGCCGCTATTCATGCCCTTGTCCAGCCGGGGCTCGCGCTCCGAAGTCGCCAGGGCGGCGCGCGTGAGTGCGCCGCGCGAGACGGTGTTCGTCGTCGACGACGATGCCTCGGTCCGCGAATCGCTGAGCAGCCTGATTCGATTGGTGGGCCTGCGCGTCGAGATGTTCGCGTCCGCGCAGGATTTTCTTGCCGGGTCGCGGCCGGACGTCCCGAGCTGCCTGGTGCTCGACGTCAGATTGCCAGGGCTCAGCGGCCTCGACCTCCAGCGGCGGCTGTCCGAATCAGGGACGCAGATCCCTATCATCTTCATCACCGGCCACGGCGATATTCCCATGTCGGTGAGAGCCATCAAAGCCGGTGCGACGGAGTTTCTCACCAAGCCCTTCCGCGAACAGGACCTCCTCGACGCGATTCAGCTCGCGATCGCGCGCGACCGCGCCGAGCGCACGGACGCTCGGGAGGTCGCGGGCCTCCGCACGCGCTTCGGGTCGCTGACGTCTCGCGAGCAGGAGGTCATGTCCTGGGTCATCTCCGGCCGGCTCAACAAGCAGATCGCCTCCGAGCTCGGCACGAGCGAGATCACGGTGAAAGTCCATCGCGGCCACCTGATGAAAAAGATGAACGCGAGCTCGGTCGCGGATCTGGTCAGGATGGCCGGCCGGATCGGACTCGCCGCACGCGCCTGAAGCGGTCTGATCCTCAGGGATCGAGCGCCCCCCACCTTCGTGTCGTCGTTCCTTCCCAACGCACAATTGCGCGCGGCGCGGCGCGACTCTAGATTTGGTCGCGGGAGGCAAGCTCTCATGCTCGAGGATGCGCGCATCGTGATCGTCGATGACGACCCATCGGTGCGCGAGGCCACGACGAGTCTGTTCAGGTCGATTGGAATCGATGCCGTGGCAGTGGCATCCGCCGAGCAGTTCCTGAACTCCGGCTGGGTCGACTGGACGTCGTGTCTCGTAGTGGACATCCAGATGCCGGGGATGGACGGGCTCCGGCTCCAGCACCACCTGGCGACAGCGGGTCGCCATGTCCCCATCGTCTTCATTACGGCCTATCCAGACGAAACCGTGCGCGCGCGGGGGATGGAGGCCGGCGCAATCTGTTTTCTCACCAAGCCGTTCAGCGATCGGGAGCTGTTCGAGAGCATCCGATCGGCTCTCAGTCGCCAAGAGGGCACCCAGCCATGAACAGCACCTGGATTTCGTCTATCGGTCGTGAGGGGCGGCGGCCGCCTGCCCGCTCTCGCGTGATCCGGATGGCCGCCACAACCCCGGCGCGGTAGTTGCCGACGCTCTAAGAGCGGGAGACCCCATGGATTCGATGACGTTGTCAGCCCACGTCCGCCGAATGGTGACGCTGATCGAGGAGCGATGGAGCGAGCCGCTCTCGCTTCACCGGTTGGCCCCGTCGCTCGGCCGGCAGGAGGCGTACCTCGGACGGCTGTTCCGGCAGGAGATGGGGGTGACCGTGCGGGAATATCTTGCGCGCGTGCGGCTCGAGCGCGCCGCCGGACTGATCCGCCAGGGAGAGAAGGTCGAAGCGGTCGCCATGGAGGTCGGCTACCGGAGCAAAAAGAACTTCTACCGTCAATTCGTCCGCCGGTTCGGGACGACGCCGGCGGTCTACCGCCAGGAGGCCTCGCCGGCCGCCGACGCACCGCCCCGGAACGAGGAGGCGCTCGCCAGCCTGACATTCCGACTCGTCGGCCCGGCCGCGGCGGGCGGCCGCATCACCGGCATCGCGCCGGTGGAGCGCCGGCCCTCGACCTTCTATGTGGCTGCGGGGATCGGCGGGGTCTGGAAGACCACCAACAACGGCACGACGTGGGAACCGGTCTTCGACCACGAACAGGGCGCGGCCGTCGGAGCGCTCGCGATCGCTCCCTCCGATCCGGGGGTCCTCTGGATCGGCACCGGCGACGGCGCCGGCCCGCGGCGATCGCGGGGCGACGGCGTGCTGAAGTCTGTCGACGGCGGCCGGACATGGATTCGCGCCGGGCTCGCCGGCGCCCATCACATCCACCGCATCGGCATCGATCCAAAAGATCCCGAGACCGCCTACGCCGCGACGGCCGGCGGTCCGATCGGGCTTCGCGGCCTGTACAAGACGATGGATGGCGGTTGCACGTGGGCCTGCGTGTTCCCGGCCGCCGGAGACGTCGACGTCACCGACGTGCTGCTCGATCCGCGCGATCGGAAGCGGCTCGTGGTCGCGGCCGGCGGCCTCTACATCACCAACGATGGAGCCGTCACGTGGCGCAGGCTGTCCGCCGGCCTGCCGTCGAGCGGCGTCGGCCGCGTGGGTCTCGACGCGTGCCGCCGCGATCCCAGCATCATCTGCGCGGTTATCGAGCATGCCGTCGGCGGGACGTTCCGCTCCGACGACGGCGGCGAGCGGTGGCGACGGATCGGCGGACGGGCCCCCGGCGACGGCTTCAACGGCATCCGGCTCGACCCGGATGATCCGCAACGCGTCTACCTGCTGGGCGATCGGCTCGAGATCTCGGACGACGGCGGCGCTACGTTTCGCGGCGATCTCTCGGAGGGCGTCGGCTCGGGGCATCGCGCTCTCTGGGTAAACCCCGCCGATCCGCAGCATCTTATCGACGGAAACGATGGCGGCGTCTGGGTGTCCTACGATCGCGGCGCGACGTGGCAGGCGTATGGGAACCTGCCGCTCGGGCGTTTCTGTCAGGTCGGCGTCGATCTGGGCAAGCCGTACAACATCTACGGCGCGCTCGAGAAGTCCGGCGCCTGGGGGGGTCCCAGCGCGACGCGTCACGAGTACGGCATCACCAACGACGACTGGTTCATGATTCCCGGGAGCGGCCGGTTTGCGCTCCTCGATCCAAGCGATGCGAACACGGTCTACACCCTCGCGCCGGACCGCCAGCTGGTCCGCTGCGATCGGCGAACCGGCGACTATAAGATCATCCGTCCCGACATCGACGACGTCGGCACGAGGACTCTCCCGGAAGGGGTAGGCACGCCGATCGTTATGTGCTCCTCCGACCCGTCGACGCTTTACCTGGCGGTGACCCGGGTTCTCAAGTCGACCGACCGGGGAGTGTCGTGGACACCGATCAGCCCGGATCTGCGAGGGACGATCACGGCGCTCGCGGAATCGCCCAGGGCGCCCGGTCTGCTCTACGCCGGCACGGACGATGGCGTGGTGTTCGTCTGCCGGAACGGGACACAGGGGTGGGACGACGTCAGCGGGCGGCTGCCCGGAAGCGCCACACGCCGGGGCGTGAACCGTATCGCCGCCTCGCAGCAGGAGCCGGACACGGCATACGTCGCCCTCGACGGCGACCGGGATGACGACGGCAGCCCGCGTGCGCTCATGACAAGGGATGCCGGACGCTCCTGGAAGTCGATTGGCTCGAATCTGCCGCGCGGACCCGTCCACGTCCTCCGAGACGACCCTCGAAACGCCAATCTGCTGTACGCCGGCACCGACGTCGGCCTGTTCGTGTCGATCGATCGCGGCGGCCGATGGATCCCGCTCAAAAACAACCTGCCGACGGTTCCGATCAGCGATCTGATCGTGCACCCGCGCGAGAACGATCTCGTGCTGGCGACGCGCGGACGCGGCCTGTGGATTCTTGACGACGCGACCCCGCTGCAGGAACTGACCGAGGACGTGCTGGCCAGCCCCGCCCACCTCTTTCGCGTTCGCCCCGGCGTGCAGCTGATCTTCAACGGCAGGGGAGGGCGGCGGGGAGACGCGCTGTTTGCAGCCGCGAACCCGCCACCTGGAACCCTCATCACGTACTACTTGAAAGAGCCGTCGGTCGCCGGCGTGAAGCTGCTGATCAAGGACGCGACCGGCGCCCTCGTCCGTGAACTCGAGGGGAATCGGGCGGCTGGCATCCACCGCGTCGCGTGGGACCTGCGGCTCGCCCCGCCGCGCGATCTTCGCGCCTCCGCCCACTCGGGGAGTCCGGCCCCTGCCTGGCTCGGCGCGTTCGTCCGCCCGGGGGACTACGACGTGGTGCTCGTGGTGAATGGGCGTTTCAGCGGCACGCGGTCCGTGAGGGTCGAAGCGGATCCATTCGTCGATTTGTCGGACGCGGCTCGAGATCTCCAGCGGCGCGCGGTCACGGAACTGACAGAGATGCAGAATGCCATTGGCGCGGCCGCCGCGAGCCTCGAACCTCTGGGATCGCAGATGGACGCAGTTCGGGATCGGCTGGGACGCAGCGCGATTGTCCCGGCCGGCGTCCGCCAGGCAGCTGCCGCGCTGGCGGGCAAGGTCTCGACGCTCCGCGGGCGAATCGGATCCGGGCCGCAGGACCAGGAGACGGAGACCTCGGCCTATGCAGGCGTCCATGGGCTGAAGGCCGAGATTGTCGGCTCCACGTCCGTGCCGACGCCGCTTCAGCACCATCGGCTGCAGCAGGTGCGGGCCGAAGTGGTGCGGTGCGTGGCCGAGCTCGAGGCCGTGATGACGGCCGACCTGCCGGCCTTGAATCGGCTTCTGGATCGCAGCGGAATGTCGCCCATTCGAGTCGCGCGCTGGCGAACCGGCGCCGCCGCGGGTCTCAGACACGTGTCGTAGTAGACTTCGGCGCACGCGACGAGCCCGATGCGTGCGTCTTGTCCAGGACTGGCTGCGGTTGCGGGAGCGCTCCTCCTCGTAGCGGGTGCGCCGCGCGCCGGTATGGCCGCCCCGCAATCGAGTAGTCCGCACCCGGCCCGCACCGACGGGTCCGTGATCGATGGACCGGCCGCGCCCGTTCCTCCTGAGACGATTACGCGCGATCCCGCCGGCAAAGCGACGGTCCGCGCTCTCCGTCTGACCGATCCCTTGAAACTCGATGGTGTCCTCGACGAACAGGTCTACGCCGCGAACCCTCCCTTCGGCGGTTTCATCCAGGTCGTGCCCAAAGCTGGAGCCCCATCGTCCGAGCGCACGGACGTCTGGGTGATGTTCGACGCAACCAACATGTACGTCGGCGGCGCGCTGCTGGGACTCGGCGCCGCCCGAGAAGTGGGTCGCGAACGAGCTGCGCCGCGACACGAACCAGCTCCGGCAGAACGACACGTTCGGCGTCATGTTCGACACCTTCTACGACCGGCGCAACGGCTTCATGTTCTACACGAACCCGCTCGGCGCGCTGCGCCGACTACTCGGTCGTCGACGAAGGGCAGTCGAACACCGACTGGAATCCGGTCTGGGACGTCGCGGACCGGGCGATTCGAGGGCGGCTGGACCGTCGAGATGGCGATTCCGTTCAAGTCGCTTCGCTACCGATCGGGCCAGGACCAGGTCTGGGGCATCCAGCTGCGCCGGTCGATCCGCCGGAAGAACGAGTGGACGTATCTGACGCCCGTCCCGCCGTTGCTCGCCGGTCCGCAGGCGCTCAACCGCATCTCCGCGGCCGGCACGCTGGTCGGCCTCGATCTGCCGCCGGCGAGCCGGAACCTCGAGCTCAAGCCGTACGCGATCTCGCGGATGACGACCGACCGCGTGCGGACGCCGCCGGTCTCCGAACGATCTCGACGGCGATCTCGGCGGCGACGTGAAGTACGGCGTCACCGCGAACCTGACGGCCGACCTCACCGTCAACACCGACTTCGCGCAGGTCGAGATCGACGAGCAGCAGGTCAACCTGACGCGGTTCAACCTGTTCTTTCCCGAGAAGCGCGACTTCTTCCTCGAGGGCCGCGGGATCTTCGACTTCGCGCGCGGCGGCGCCGGCGCCGGGCCGATGACGACCGCGGCCTTGAGCGACACGCCGTATCTGTTCTACAGCCGTCGGATCGGGCTGAACCGCAACCGCGAGGTGCCGATCATCGTCGGCGGGCGGCTCACCGGCAAGGTCGGCGAGTACGCCGTCGGCGTGATGAACATCCAGACCGGCGAGGAGACCGTCTCCGGCACGCGAGCCGACGAACTTCACCGTGCTCCGCGTGAAGCGCGACATCCTGCGCCGCAGCACGATCGGCGCGATGTTCACGAACCGGTCGGTGTCGACGGTCGGCGACGGCTCGAACCAGGCGTACGGCGTCGATGCGGCCTTCTCGTTCTACGAGAACGTCAGCATGGGCGCGTACTACGCGCGAACGGCGACGCGAGGGCCTCGACGGCGACGATCCGGAGAGCTACCAGGGGCGATTCGACTACAGCGCCGATCGCTACGGCGCGCGCGCCGAGTACCTGAAGATCGGCGACGACTTCAACCCGGAGGTCGGCTTCGTCCGGCGCGACGACATCCGCCGGTCGTTCGCCTCGCTGCGGTTCAGCCCGCGGCCGCACGCCGCGATTCGCCGAGCCTCCTGAACGCCGTGCGGAAGTTCACCTGGGAAGCGAGCCTCGAGTACATCCTGAACGGCGCGGGCTCGCTCGAGACGCGCCAGCAGACGGGGCGCTTCAACATCGAGCTGAACTCGAGCGACCAGTTCACGGTCGAAGCGAACAACAACTACGAGCTGCTGGTTCTCCCGTTCACGATCGGCGGGGTCGTCGTCCCGACGGGCGGCTACAACTTCAGCGACGTCCTGGTGTCCTACGCCTTCGGGCAGCAGCGGCCGGCGTCCGGCACGGTGGCGCTGCAGGCGGGCGGGTTCTACGACGGAACGATCACCTCCGTCAGCTTCACGGCGGCCCGCGTCTCGTTCACGAAGCGCTTCTCGCTCGAGCCGAGCGTCTCGTCAACTGGGTGGAGCTGCCCGGCGGCGACGTCACGCAGGAGCTGTATCGCGCGCGGGTCGACTACGGGTTCTCGCCGCGGATGTTCGCGAGCGCGCTCCTGCAGTTCAACTCGACCGACAGCACGTTCAGCAGCAACCTGCGCTTCCGGTGGGAGTATCGACCCGGCAGCGAGTTCTTCCTCGTCTAGACCGACGAGCACAACACGCTGGCGCGGGGCGACGCGTCGCTCCGGAACCGCGCGTTCGTGGCGAAGGTCACGCGGTTGTTTCGATTTTGAGCGACGGGTTAAACGCAGAGTTCGCAGAGGACGCTGAGAGAATCAAACACGGAGCACACGGGGGACACGGAGAAAGCACTGCTCAGCGATCGCATCGAAAGCGGCGGCCGGCGCGCCTTCGGCGCGACTGTTGTGCGGCGAAAACCCGTACGCAAGAGCCATCCAGGCGCGCGGGCTCTTGCGTACGGGGTTTCGCCGCACAACAGAGGCCCGACCGGAGGTCGGGCCCCGGCCGCCGCCTCCGTGATTCCCGTGAGCCCCGTGTTTAAGTCTCCTCGTCCTCTGCGCCCTCTGCGTTGATTGGTGCCCAATGGTATTGACGACCCGCCATCACGTCTCGACTCGCGGGCAGGGGGATGCGCACGATCTGACGGAGGCTGCCGCCGCAGCGGTCGCCGGGTCGGGCGCCGCCGCCGGTGTCCTCACCGTCTTTGTCGTCGGATCGACCGCCGCCGTCACGACGATCGAGTTCGAGCCGGGCGCCGTGGCCGATCTGAACCGGCTCTTCGAGCATCTGGCGCCGCGGCGCGGCGAGTACCAGCATCACCTTCGCTGGGGAGACGACAACGGCTCGAGCCACGTCCGCGCCGCCCTGCTCGGACCGTCGCTCACCGTGCCGTTTGCCGACGGGAGGCTGCTGGTCGGCACCTGGCAGCAGATCCTGCTGCTCGAGCTCGACACCCGCGCCCGCAAGCGCGAGGTCGTGTTGCAGATTGTGGGGGAGTAGGTGGTCCTTTAACGCCCGTCCGGGCGAACGCGAACGATCTCGCCGCCGACGGGTACCGGCACCTGCTGCGACTGATTCTGCCGCTCGATCTCTGCGCGCACGCCGCGCGAGAACTCGGTCACCGGCACCTCGGGATCGCTGGGACGCCCCGTGAACATCGACACGCTGCCGTGGCTGACGCGATACGCGCCCTGAACGCCTCCCACGATGTAGTGCACGGCCGTCTCCCCCTGCCGCAGGAACAGGAAGTACTCCTCGCTGAAGCTGAATCCCGGGAAATCGTTCTCGCGGGCGACGAACGTGCGGCCGGAGATGTTGACGCTCCCTTCAGGACGCCGGATGGTGATGACGTCCTGCACCCGGAGCCAGCCGTTGAGCGGATGGATCGCTTCGACCACCTCGATCGCGTAGTCGGTCAGGACCGTCAGCCCGTCGCTCGAGAGGCGATCGTTCCGGCCGCGCACGACGCCGCGAATGACGAGCGTGGATTCGCTGAGCAGCTCAGACGGCGTCAGCCGCGTATCCTCGTTCACGAGGATCTGCTCGGAGATGCCGTGCACCTTCACGAGCTCCCGAATCGGCGACGAGGCCTGCGGGGATCCGGTCTGAAGCGAGAGCGCGAGCGGAAACACCACGAGAGCGTACGTGACCATCCGTTCCTCCGGTAATCCGACGGCGCACGTACCCCACCCCTGGGACGCATGCGACGGCTTGTTTCACCCTCCTTAAACAATGGACGTGCCACCTGGCGAGGCCGGAATCCCGGCCTGATTTCGGCGATTACCGATTCCGTTTTACAAAAAGTGCGCAGCGGGGGCCCCGCGGTTGACAGTTTTCGGCACCGCACGAGGCTGCAGCCTCGTACTACGTTAGACGACCGTTGGATCCGTCGAATCCGTGGTCGTGACCCCGCGCGCATCCGTCGAGTCCGCGGCCGTGGAGCCGCCAGCATCCGTGGTGATCCCGCGCGAGGAGCGCCACCGGCCGAACATGCCCATGAGCGCCGCGCCGAACCCCATCGTCCAGGCGACGTACTCGACCAGGAACGCGATCCCCGCCATGATGCCTGCGAAGAGGTACATCGGACCGCCCACCACGCTGAACATCCGCGCCAGCAGCAACGGCGTGAGGATGATGAGGATGCCGATGAACAGCCGGACGTACGGCTGGCCGCCGTCCGACCCGAGGCGCGCCCGGGCAAGACCGCCGACGCTGTAGGCCGCGCCGATGAACCCGCCCAGCAGCACGAACAGCAGGCCGACGATCAGGAACGGCACGAACAGGAGCAGGGGAATGCCGATGATCGTGATCGCCAGGATCACGCACGTGAGCACGAGGAGCGGGAAGAAGAGCAGCTCGGCCAGGACGCCGACGACGGCAGCCTTGAGCGGCTCGTCGGTCACCCGTCCGGCTATCCGCTCCACGGGCTCGCGCGCGATGAGGAGCGCAATCGCTCCGAGCAGCATCAGCAGGATGACCCGGAACACCGTGCCCATCAGCCGCGCGGTGTAGGAGAACGGGTGGAACATGTAGAACGTGTCCCACCAGGGCATGCCTCTGAAGCTGATGCTCGGCGTGCCGCCCAGCCCGATCTCCCTCGCGCTTCCGGTGACGACCGAGCCCGGCGCGCGGCGAAGCTTGCCGGCCACGACGGTGACGTCGCCGTCGATCCTCGACTCCGGGCCGAGCTCGATCGATCCGAACACCGCGACGACCTGGTCTTTCACCTCGCCGTCGATGCGCGACGAGCCGAACACGGTGACGACCTGTCCGTCGACCACCTGGTTGCGCTCGACGTCAACGCCACCGAAGACCGCGACGCGCTCGCCGATGTGCTCCCGCGGGCCGCGGTCGTCCGGCGGTTCGGGGGCCGGCGGCGGGTGGACCGGTTCCTCGTGGCGCGGCGTCGGCGGCTCTACGCCCTCAGGCGGTCCGGCTCCCGCGAACGTGCGACGCTCGTCGTCGCTGAGATACGAAAGCTGCAGGATCAGATCGGCATCCTCCCCGAGCCGGGCGCGAAGTTCGCGCCCCGACACCGGAGCCCCGTCGATGGCGATGTCGCCGTCGGTCATGATCTCGACGAGCACGGCCGGCCGCCGCGCCTTGGATCGCAGTGCGATCCCGCGGCTCAGCGGCAGGATGTCGAATCGGGCCTCGATGCGATCGCGCAGTTCGTCGATTGATCGCCGCTCGCCCGATCGCTGGGCCGATGCGGCGGTTGCCGCGGCGTCCGATCCGGGCGCCGACAGGAGCGCGAGCACCAGGAGAGGCGTAGCGCAGGCCTTCAGGCCTGCTGAGGAGTGCAGAGCAGTCATCAGGAAGACTCCTGTTCGGAAGCAAGAATCCGGTGCAGCCCGTACAGCGCGGCGGCGCCGATCGCCTGGATGGCGATGAGCACCGACGCCACCTGTGGCGTCGCGATGACGGCGGCCGCGGCGCTGGCGATCTGCCCGAGGATCCCCCACAGATCGAGCCCGTTCTCGATCGCGCCAGACATCCACACCGTCGCCGCGATCGCCGAATCCACCGCCCAGACGATGAGCCGCGGGCCTTTCGCGATGAGCGCGACCGTCACGACCAGCCCCAGCAGGATGCTGGCCGCGAGACCGGCCGCCGCGGCGATGCGCGCGCGGCGCCTGCGGATGGCCGCGTCACGCGCGATCGCCTCCATGACTCCGTCCACGAACGCCGGCGCCGCTACGACGGGCGCGGCGCGGAAGACCGCCTTGAACGCGGCATCCGCCTCGATGTCGCGCCCGCCGCGCTCGGCCGCCAGCCAGCGGTGGAGGTCAGAGTTCATGCTCAACAGGCCTTACGCAGGGCTCCCGGAATCCGTTTCGGTCTGCTCAACTACCGGCTTCCACCCAGCCCGGTCGAGCATGTCAGCGAGCAGTTTGCGGCCCCGGTGCACGAACGTTTTTGCCGTCCCCTCGGGGATCGCCAGGCTCTCGGCGATCTCCGCGTACGAGCAGCCTTCCTGGTAGCGAAGCAGGACCGCCATGCGGTAGTCGGGCCGCAGCCGGCCGAGCGCGGCATCCAGGGCGCGCCCGAGCGCCGCTTCCTCGGCCGGATCGGCCGGCGCGGGAAGCGGCGGCTCCGACCGCGCCTCCGGCCCTTCGAGCTCGACCATGCCTTGCGGGCGGCGCCGGATCGCGTCGATGGCGGTGTTGTGCGCGATCCGGAACAGCCAGCTCGAGAACTTTCGACTCGCGTCGAACGTGGCGAGGCCGCGGAATGCCTTGAGAAACGTGTCCTGGGCGAGATCTTCTGCGAGCGCGGGATCGCCGACCATGCGCCCGATCAAGCTCCGCACCGGACGCTCGTATCGGCGGACGATCTCCCGGAAGGCAGGCTGCGCGCCGGCCCGGGCCTGGACCACGAGACGCGCGTCGGGCAGGGCCCGGAGATCGACCGCGATGGCGTCGCCCCTCTGTTGGCCTTACGGGGAGGTCACGAGATCCGTTTCATTCACTCCGCAGCGCCACCGCCGGATCGGTCGAGGCGGCACGAAGCGCTGGCAGGAGACATGCCGCGACGGCCACCGGCAGCAGCGCGAGCGGGGCGAGCGTGAACGCGAGCGCGTCGAGCGGCGTCACGCCGAACAGCACCGCCTCCATCAGGCGTGTCAGCGCGGCTGCGGCCGCGAGGCCGATCGCGACCCCGACGAGCGTGGCCCGGAGGCCCTCGCGCAGGATCAGCCGCACGAGATCCGCCCGCGCGGCGCCGAGCGCCGCGCGGAGGCCGAGCTCGCGCCGCCGCTGCGACACGCCGTACGACAACACGCCGTAGAGGCCGACCGCCGCGAGCGCCAGCGCGAGCGAGGCGAACGTTCCGAGCACGGTCGTCGCGAAGCGCGGCTGCGCGACAGAGGCCGACACCATCGCGGTCAGCGGCTCGACGCGCTCGACGACCGCGGACGAATCGACCTCGCGCACGATGGCGCGCGTCCGCTCCGACACCGCGGCCGGATCGCCAGTCGTGCGGACGACGAAGTTCACCCACCCGACGATGCGGCGCGTAGGCGTGCCGGGGATGAAATAGATCTCCGGCTGCGGCTGCCGGTCGTTGCCGTCTTTCAGCACGTTGCCGACGACGCCGACGATCTCCGTCGTCGTGCCCTTCTCGGCCACATCGCTGAAGCGCCGGCCCGCGACCGGACCGGCTGTGAGGTACTGCCGCACGAACTCCTCGTTGACGATCATGAAGCGGATGCCTGCGGTAGCAGGCGTGGTGTCCGGCGTAGTGTCCGGCTTTAGCCGGACCCGCGTGGTGTCCGCCTTCAGGCGGACCAGCGCCGCATCCTGCTCCGTGAAGAACCTTCCTTCCTTCAATCGCAGGCGCAGCGCCTCCGCGTAGCCGGGCGTGATGGTGTAGGTCAACGCCCGCGTCATGGTCGGCTTCCCGCCGCCGGCATCCGCCGGCAGCGTGAAGGAGGTGATCGCCGTCATGCTCATCAGCGGGATCATGTTGGCGGCGCCGGCGGCGGCGACGCCGGGCGTGGCGCGCAGCCGCTCGAGCGCGCCGTCGATGAGTTGCGTCATCCGCTCGGGCGGCGCGTTGCGCGGGACGCTGACCCGGGCGGTCAGCACATGCTCCGCGTCGTAACCGGCGTCGACGCTCATCAGCCGCGCGAAGCTGTGGCCGAGCAGCGCGGCGCCGACGAGCAGCATCACGGCGAAGGCCGCCTCGAGCACGAGCAGGCCGTCGCGCAGCCGCCGCGCGCGGCGCCCGCGGAAGCCGCCGGCGCTCGAGCCGTCGCCGCCGTGGAGCGACTCGGACAGCTCGAAACGCGCGCCGCGGATCGCAGGCGCGACACCGGAGGCGATCGCCGTGAAGATCGCCGCCACCGCCGTGAAGGCGATGACGGGCCAGTCGAGCCGCACGTCGTCGAGCCGCGGGAAGGTCGTGGGCGCCAGCGCGGGCAGGACGCGCACGAGCGCCCACGCGAGGGACAGCCCGGCGAGCCCGCCTCCAATCGCGAGCACGAGGCTCTCGGTCAGCAGTTGGCGCGCCAGGCGCCCGCGGCTCGCGCCGATCGCCGCGCGCAGCGCGAGCTCGCGCTGTCGCGCGACGCCGCGCGAGAGGAACAGGTTCGCGACGTTCGCACACGCGATGAGCAGGACCAGCGCGACGGCCCCGGCGAGCACGCGCAGCGCCGGGCCGACGCTCGCGGTCATGTCGTCGGCGAGCGGCCGTACGTGCACGACGACGGGGCCGCCCTTGCCGAAGAAGAGCTCCGTCGACATCGGCCGCGGCATGCTGCGGGCCGCAGCGGTGCCCTCGGCTTCCGCCTGCGCCGTCGAGATGCCCGGCTTCAGGCGTCCGATCGCGCTGAACACCCTCGTCGAGGGCCCCTGCGGATCGGCGCGCGGCAGGAGGTACGGCGCCCAGAACAACACGCGGCGCTCGGGGAACGACAGGTCGGGACGTGCCACGCCGACGATCGCGTGAGGCTCGCCGTCGATGACGAGCTGCTTCGACAGGACGTCCGGATCCGCGCCGTAGCGCTCGCGCCACAAGCGATCGGTGAGGACCGCGACCTTGGCCGCGCCGGCGGCGGCTTCGTCCCGCGAGAAGAACCGTCCGAGCGCCGGCGTCGCGCCGAGCAGTCCGAAGACCTGCGGCGACAGCTCACCGCCAAAGAGGCGTACGGTTTCCTCGCCGAACGTGACGGTGTATTCGTACCGGCTGTACCCGCCCGCCGCCTCGATCGTGCGCGGCTGCTCCATCCACGCGTCGTAGGTGCGGTTGCTGAGCCAGCGGTTCCCCGCCGCGGTCGTTCCGCCGGGATGCTCCTCGTACAAACGGACCAACCGCTCCGGATCCGGGTAGGGCAGCGGCCGCAGCAGCACGCCGTACACGACGGAGAAAACGGCGGCCGTTGCGCCGATCCCCAGCGCGAGCGTGATCAGGCCCGCGACCGCGAAGCCCGGGCTTCGCCGCATCGTCACGAGCGCGTAGCGGATGTCCTTTAGCAACGCTTCCATTGAGGTGTGGCCTCCTCTGTGGCCTCCGGATGCTAGCATGGCCTCGTGCCCCCCTCGACCGCCGGGGTCCTCCACGAGAAAACGATCCTGCTGACGGGTGTCACCGGCCTGCTCGGCAAGGTCGTTCTCCACCAACTGCTCGTCCATGGACCGGAGAGCCTTCGCATGACGTGTCTCGTGCGCTCGGGGGCGGAGGAGTCGGCGGAGGATCGATTTCGCGCCAGCGTGCTCGGATCCGAGCTCTTCCGGCCGCTGCGCCGCGCGGGACGGCGGATCGACGAGCTCGCCGCCTCCCGCATCACCGTCATCGGCGGCGACGTCGGACGGCCGAATCTCGGGCTGACGGCCGAGCGTTACCACGAACTTGCCGCGCGCGTCGATCTCATCATCAACTGCGCAGGCCAGACCGCGCTCGACGCGCCGCTCGACGTCGCGCTGTCGGCCAACACCGTGGGCCCGGACGAAATCATTCGCTTCGCGCTGGGGTGGCGCGCCGCGGGGCGGCACGCCCCGCCCGCGGTCGTCCATGTATCGGCCGCATCGGTCTCCGGCGCGCGAAGCGGGCCGATCCCCGAGGACATCGTCATCGACGGCTATCCGCGCCGCGAGGAGCTTGGAATCCCGTTCTTCCCCGGCGACGAGATGCAGGCGCTGCAGGAGACGGTCGAGCGCGTCCGCGCGGAGGTCGCGCTTCAGTCTCCCGCCTCCGCCCAGGCTTCGGCGAGGCAGGCCGGCGCCGAGCGCTGGCTGGCGCAGCGTCTCACCGCCGAAGGGCGCGCCCGCGCCGGTGTGTGGGGCTGGCCGAACGTGCACGCGTTCACGAAGGCGCTCGGCGAGCGCGCGCTGGCCGCACAGCATGGCGAGGTGCCGCTGTCGATCGTCCGGCCGTCGATCATCGGCGCGGCGCTGCGCGAACCGATGAGCGGCTGGACCGAGGCCGGACCGATCTCGAGGCTCGCGCTCGTCGCCTGGCGCGGTCAGCGCTTCTACCCGATCCATCCGCGGCAGGTTGTCGACGTGATTCCGGTGGATTCGGCCGCCAACGCCACGATCGTCATCGGCGCGATGACACTCGCCGGCGAAGCGTCTGGCGTCTATCACCTCAGCTCGGGCGATCGCAACCCGCTCTCCGGCCAGAGGCTGATCGAGCTGACGGCCAAAGGGTTGCGGCGCGAGCGGCGCCGGCTCGCGCGCGGCTCGTGGCGGAAGTCGATTCGACTCCCGCTCAAAGGCCGGATCGTTTCCGAGCACACGTATCGGCGGTACTCGGCTCCGGCCCGAGCCCGATGGTGGGCTCGCGCGGCCGGTGCGCTCGAGCGTCTTCCGCCGCGGCGTCTCTGGGCGGGCGGCGCCGGCTCGTTCCGTCAACGGGAGCGCGTTGCCCGGGACGCCGATTCGGTTTTCGAGGCCTATCGTCCGTTCTTCTCGGCGGCGCAGCCGATTTATCAGGCCGATCGGACGCACGAGCTTTACAGCCGACTCTCGGACGAAGATCGCGATCGGTACCCGTTCTCGCCAGAGACGATCGACTGGCGGCGCTACTGGGTCGATGCTCAGATCGACGGTATCGTGCAGCATGCCTTTCCCTCGATGGGAGAAGAGCTGCGGCCGTTGCACTCGGAGCTGGCGGGGGAGTCGGTCGGCGAGCTGCTGGGGTCCGCGGTCCAGAGGCACGGGTCGGAGATCGCCCTGGAGATCTGGAGCTCGCGCGGAATGTCGCGGTGGACGTACCAGGAACTGGCGGCGGCCCTTCGACTGAGCTCAGGGCAAGCCCTTCGACTTCGCTCAGGGCAAGCCGTCGCGTCCTACGACGGCGACGCCCCGGAGACCGCCCCGCCGATTGTCAGCCGCGTCGCGGCGCTCGTGGCGGAGGGACCGGCCCACGCCGCGCTCGTGACACGCGTCGTCGAGCTGTCCCGATCGATCGCGCTGACCTCTCGCGACACGGCGCTCGCGCTGTCGCCGCTGCATTGCAAGGGGTCGCTCGCGGCGAGCGTGCTGCTGCCGCTCGCGCGCGGCGCTCGCGTCCTGTGCCTCGAGCTGGATCCGGAGACGGCGGCCGCCGACTGGCGATCCGTCAGGATCGGCCTGGTCGTGGGAACCGCCGCGGACATCGATCGCTGGAGACCGTCGACGGCGAGGTTCGGACCGCAGTTCCGCGGCTTCGTCTGTTGCGACACGCTCTAATCGCACCGACGAGCTTGCGGTGCGGCCAAAGGAGTGGTCCCATAAACGTAGCGCAGCCCTTTAGGGCTGCTGGAGGTCATCTATGGCGGTCGAACGTCGCGAGATCAGATGGCAGAAGAGCCTCGAGCCGGCGCTCGAGGAAGCCCGCGCGCTAAAGCGCCACGTTCTGCTGGACTTCAGCGCGGCGCCCATGTGAAGCGGCTGCGCTCGGCTGGATGCCGAGGTGTATCCGGATCCGCGGGTGGCGCAGCTCATCGAGCAGAACTTCAGCCCCGTCCGCGTGCACGTCAAGGAGCAGGCGGACGACTTCAAGCGTCTCGGCGCGAAATACGGCGCGCAGTGGACGCCAACCATCCTCATCCTCGACTCCTCGGGCGAGGAGCGACACCGCATCGAGGGATTCCTCCCCGCAGACGATTTCATCGCGCAGATCCTGCTCGGCCTGGGGAAGTCGGCGTTCGCGCGCGGTGACTTCGCCGATGCCGAACGTCGGTATCGGGAGATCGCCGACAAGTACCCGTCGACAGATGCCGGACCTGAGGCGCTGTACTGGGCGGGCGTCGCGCGGTACAAGGCGACCAGCGATCCCTCGGCCCTCGTGCAGACCGCCGCGAGCTTCAAGCAGCGGTATCAGGAGACGAGCTGGGCGAAGAAGGCGTCGGTGTGGGGTTGATCGGGCCTCTGTAGATCGTTCCGGCAGGCCTGAAGGCCTGCGCTACCTCGTACGCCCCAGCTTCTGCAGGTCTGCAATCACCGCTGAGATGACCTGCTGAAGCGATTTGTCGGTGGTCGCCTCGCGCGCGCGGCTGTACGCGGCGACCGCCTCGTCCGCTTTCAGGGCGAGCATCGCGATCGAGGCGATGCCGAGCGGCGCGCACGAATCGGTCACGCCTCCCTTCTGCGCGCGATCGTAGAACGCGTGCGCGTTTCCGAGATCTCGAGCGACGAGCGCGATGCCGCCCGCCGCGCACAGCGACACGCCCTCCAGGCCCATCCCGCGGGCGCGCTCCACGACGCCGGCCAGCTGCGCTTTCGCCGGCATCGTCGCGTCGGCGACGAGCGGCGCGATCGCGTCGGCGAGCACGCCCCCGCCGGCGGCCCGGATCTCGTCGAGGCTTAAGAGTCGGAGAGGGAGCTGCCACGAGACCGGGCGGTTCGCCTCGGCGTGCATCATGTTGACCGGCACTGCGACCGCGAGCGGGGCATGACTCGCCGCGGACCCCTCGAAGATCCAGAGGCCACGCGTGACGCCCAGGATCCCCCATTCACCTTTGTCGTTTGTCGTCGCGTTGAAATTCCGCGAGGCGCTGCCGAACGGCTCCCCCAGCGGGCCGAGCGTCGCGTCGGTCTGCACACGCGCCTTCGGGATCGGAGCGCCGGCGCTGTTGAGCACCTTGCCCCTCAGGCGCAGCGCGATGTCCTGCGCGTCCGTGGAGGCGATCGACAGGGAGACCATCACGACGGCTGCGAGGGTAAGTCTGAGCGTCATGACCCGTCCTTTCGACTGAGACGGTTAGAATACAACGATGCGCACGGCGTCGGCGTACGTCGGCGTCGTCTTGGCGGTGGCCTCGGCGGCATGCGGCGGCGCTGGCAGCCCGTCCGAACCGTCGCCACCGCCAGCGCCGGTTGGCGCCCTCACGCCCGTGGCGGCGACCGGCGAGTGGCCTTCGGCCACGCCGGAGTCCGAAGGGCTCGACCCCGCGCCGCTCGTCGACCTCGTGAACCGCATCCACCGACGCGACTACGGCGCAATCCACAGCCTGCTCGTGGTCAGGAACGGCCGCCTCGTCGTCGAGGAGTACTTCTCGGGCTGGGCCGCCGACGTTGTGCACACGCAGCAATCGATCAGCAAGAGCGTGACGTCGTTGCTCGTGGGACTGGCCATCCAGGCAGGCAGGCTGCGGCTCGACGATCGCGTGACCAGCTTTTTCCCTTCCTACGTTCCGATCGCCAACCTCGACGATCGCAAAGGCGCGATGACGGTCCGCGATCTGCTCACGATGCGGAGCGGCCTGGACTGGAGCGAATCCACATACGCGGGCTCGCCCCTGCAGCGGATGAACGACTGCCGGTGCGACTGGCTTCGGTTCATCCTGGACTGGCCGATGCGCGAGCCGCCCGGATCACGGTGGGAGTACATCAGCGGTTCGTCGATTCTCCTGGGCGGTATCGTCGGCGCCGCGACCGGCCAGCGGATCGACCGGTTCGCGGAGGACCGGCTGTTCGGGCCGCTCGGCGTCACCGGTGCGTCCTGGTTCCAGGGCCTCCCGGACGGCCTGCCTCATACGGGCGGGGGCCTTCAGCTCCGCCCCCGCGACATGGCCAAGATCGGCACGCTCGTCGCTGCCGGCGGCCGGTGGCGCGGAGCACAGATCGTTTCGGACAGCTGGATCCGTGAGAGCACCGCGCCGGTCGTGTCACGGCCCCGCACGTTCGGTGCGTACCCGACCGACTACGGCTACCACTGGTGGATGCTCGACAGGGGCGTGGTTGTCGCGTCGGGCGCGTTCGGTCAGTGGATTTTCATCTCGCCGCAGGAGAACGTCGTCGTGACGACGACGGCGGACAACGTGGGCGCCGATTCCGTCCGAGAAATAGAGTTTCTGTATTCTGTGCTGGCGTCCGTCCGGCGCTGACCCTTCGACTCGGCGCCGGCCGTCGCCGGCGCCTCGCTCAGGGCAAGGGGCTGCGCTACGGGCTGCGCTACGGTTTCTTCCTTCGCGGTGGCGCGAGCAATCGCGTGACGTCCAGGCGGCTCACGTGCAGGTTCACGTCGGCGCCGGCTCGAAAGCCGAACGCGCCGTCGAGCGTGACATCACCGCGCGGAACGGTGAGCACGGGCTTGCCGTTGACCTCCAGGGTGACATCAGCCGCTTCGGCGACGATGCGCAGGACGTTGGCGACGGGTTCCTTGCTGTCTCCCGGCTTGATGGAATCGTGACGCGTCCAGGCGCGGACGGGCGTGCTCTGCCCGCCGGCCCGCGACTCGATGGCGGCGCTGCCGTCGCGCCGGAGCAGGAACGCGACGTACACCGCATCGCCGTCCAGCTGTGTGCCGCCCGCGAAGAGTCCGTACCCCTCCTGGCTGGTGCCCGGGAAGAGAAAGATTTCGGTCTCGAGCGCGAAACGACCCTGCGCGACGTACGTCGGGTCGTGAAGGATCGATCCCGGTCCGGTCGTGATGTGCCAGCCCGGAGGCATCTCGACGTAGTAGATCGGCTTGTCTGGAGCCGAATCGCTTCGCACGCGCCAGCTCGCCGGAGGCGCGAGCCCGCCTCCGCCCGCGGGCTTCGGCGCGGCAGGCTCCTGCGCCGCCACGAGGACGATCCATCCAGTGAGAAGAAGAAGACGCATCATCTCTCTAAGCTACCCGTAGCGGCCGCGGGGATTCTTGGAAATAATTAACCCGCCGCCGACATGCCGCTCGCCGACCTCGTGCAGCACGACTCACCGCTCGGGCGATGGGAATTCGCTCGCTGGCGTCCGGCCGCGCCGCTCCAGGGCTGCATCGACGAGCTCTGGCACATGCGCAGTAACGGCTCGTATACCCGCGAGCGGCTCCTGCCGCACGCGCACATGGACCTGTTGATCAATCTGGGCGAGCCGCATCGGCTGGTCTCGCACGATCCGGATCGACCGTCGAGACTCTACCAACGGGCGTGGATTGCCGGCCTGCAGGACCGGTATCTCGACATCGAATCGCCGTCGCATCCGTGGCTGATGGGCATCCGCTTCAAGCCGACAGGCCCGCTCGCGCTGCTGCGCGTTCCTCTCGCCGAGCTGACGAATCGGGTCGTCGATCTCGATCTCATCCTCGGTTCATCGATTGAACGCCTGCGGCAACGGTTGATGGAGGCTGCCTCGCTCGAGCGCCGATTCCAGATCCTCGAGCGGTACCTCCTCGAGCGCATCGCTTCGGCGAGAGCGCCGCGGGCAGAAGTCGGCTACGCGCTGACCCGGCTGGCGCGGACCCGCGGCGCCGTGCGCATGCGCCGCCTGGCGGTGGAGACCGGCATCAGCCAGAAGCACCTGATCGATCTGTTCCACGAGCAGGTCGGCATGGCGCCGAAGCGGTACGCGCGCATCGTGCGCCTCAACGCGCTGCTCAAGGAGGTGTCGTCGTCGAACTGGGCCGACCTCGCCGCGCGGTTCGGCTACTACGATCAGTCGCACTTCGTGCGCGAGTTCCGGGAGTTCAGCGGCACGACGCCGACGGGGTTCCTCCGGGCGCGCGGACCTGATGGCGACAGCGTGGTGCTGGATGAGGCGTCCCACTCGTAGAGGAGATGGGCACTTCATCGCGGGATCGGGGCCGAGCGACCCGTTCAATAGACAGCGGCGCGGCATGCCGGCTACCGCCGCCGGGAGCCGGCGCCGGGAACGCGCGCGCCGCTCGCAACTCTTACGCCCGCGCGTCGACTAGGGGTTTTCCCGCCTTGGCCCGTACACGGCATGCACCGTCACGGGTTATTCGAACGCCACGGATCGTGGTGACGAGAGTCGACGCGGAAACGTCGCTTCGCGCGCGTTCCGGCTGCGCAGTGAAGCGGCGCCGCTCCCTAATCGCGGCGGCAGCCGGCACGCCGCGCCCTGAGGCGCGTTCCTAGCGGGTCTGCGGCAACCTTGCCGCGAAGCCTGGCATTGCCTCGGCTTCGATCTATCGCCGCGTTTGACGCCGCCCGCCCGTCGGCACTATAGTCCCGTTGATCATGCCGCGCGCGATGTGCCCCGCCGCCTGTCGAAAGCGGATCAAGCGACTCTGCAGGGCCGTGGTGTCCGCGCGCGTGTGATGTAGCGTCTCCAGCATCGCCGACCGCAACCCGCCGCCCTGCAGACCAGGCCGGCGGGTTTTTGTTTTTGAATTCAGCAATCGACATTCAGCATTCAGCACTGAACATGACTCAGCGAATAGACGTCGGCATCCTTGGCGCGACCGGGACGGTCGGTCAGCAGTTCATCCGCCTGCTTGCGAACCATCCGTGGTTCAGGGCGTCGTGGCTCGCCGCGAGCGAGCGATCGGAAGGGAAGCGCTACTCGGAAGCCGCGACCTGGCGGCTCGGCGGCAGCGCGCCGCGGGACGCCGCCGAGGCGACCGTCCAGGCCTGCACGCCCGGCCGTGGGCCACGGCTCGTGTTC
Organism: uncultured Acidobacteriota bacterium; assembly: GCA_963847125.1. Classification (GTDB taxonomy): domain Bacteria; phylum Acidobacteriota; class Vicinamibacteria; order Vicinamibacterales; family 2-12-FULL-66-21; genus DATAEE01. The sequence goes on along the minus strand of CAWJYM010000009.1, from coordinate 1,065,082 downwards.
TCCGCGCTCGACGCCACGGCCGCGACCGGCATCGAAGCGGCGTTCGCGCGGGCGGGCCACATCGTCGTCAGCAACGCGCGCAGCTACCGGATGGAGCCGGACGTTCCGCTCCTCATTCCAGAGGTCAACGCGGACCATCTCGGCCTCGTCGCGCGGCAGCGCCGCGAGCGCGGCTGGCCCGGAGCGATCGTCACCAACCCGAACTGCGCGACCGTCGTGCTGGCGATGGTGCTCGCGCCGCTGCGTCCGTTTGGCATTCGCTCGGTCATCGTCAGCACGATGCAGGCGGTGTCAGGCGCCGGATATCCGGGCGTCGCCTCGCTCGACATCGTCGGCAACGTGATCCCGCGGATCGGCGGCGAGGAAGAAAAGGTCGAAAGCGAGACGCAGAAGATCCTCGGCGCGTTCGACGGCGAGACGGTGACGGCGCACCCGGCCGTCGTGAGCGCGCACACGAACCGCGTGCCGGTCGTCGACGGCCACACCGAGACCGTCTCGATCGCGCTCGACGCGCGTCCATCGCCCGCCGACGTGCGGAAGGCGCTCGACGCGTGGCGCGGCCGGCCGCAGGAGCTGAGCCTCCCGACCGCGCCCCCTCAGCCGATCCTCTGCCTGGACGCCGAGGACCGCCCGCAGCCGCGCTTCGACGCGGAGCGCGACGGCGGCATGACGGTCACGGTCGGCCGCATCCGCCGCTGCCCGGTACTCGACATCAAGCTCGTCGCGCTCGGCCACAATACGGTGCGAGGGGCGGCGGGCGCGGCGATTCTCAACGCGGAGCTGCTCATGGCGGAGAGGATCGTGGAGCTTGATTAACCGGGGTCACGGAGGCAAAGGAGGTCACGGAGAGTGATCAACACGGAGACACGGAGATCACGGAGAAGCTTTTTTGGAAGCGACAAAACAACCCTCCGTGTCCTCCGTGTCTCCGTGGTTGTCACTCTTCGTGATCTCCCTTGCCTCTGTGATCCAGCGGGAGTTGAAGAGGACACATGCCATCACTCGTCATGAAATTCGGCGGAACATCGGTCGCCGACGCGGATGCGATTCGGCGGCTCGTTGCGATCGCGGGGATGGCGCTCCATCGTTCGGGGACGCCGCCGGTGGTCGTCGTCTCGGCGATGGCCGGCGTGACCGACCGGTTGCTGGCGCTCGCCGCCGAAGCCGTGGGCGGGAGCGCCCACTCGGCGTGTGTCGGCGCGATCGAGATCTGGCGCCGGCACGAGGCGACGGCGCGCGAGCTCGCGCCAACCCGGTGCGACGCGCTGCTCGCCGATCTCGAGCCGGAGATGAAGCGGCTCGACACGGTCCTGCGTGCGCTCGAGATCTTCCGGGACGCGACGCCGCGATCGCTCGACGGCATCGCCGCGATCGGCGAGCTGCTGATCAGCCGGATCGTCGAGGCGGCGTTCGAGGAAGCCGGGATCCCGGCGGCATGGGTCGATCCGAGGCGCGTCATCGTCACGGACGATCAGTACGGCTGCGCGTCGCCGCTGGTAGACCAGACGAGCCACGCGGTGCAGCGCGAACTCGCGCCGCATCTCGCCGCCGGAAGGCTCCCCGTGACCGGTGGCTACGTCGGCGCGACGTCCGGCGGCGTGACGACGACCCTCGGGCGGGGAGGTTCTGACTACTCGGCCGCGCTCGTCGGCGCGGCGCTCGACGCCGAAATCCAGATCTGGACCGACGTGGACGGGATGCTCACCGCCGATCCTCGGGTCGTCGCCGCGCCCCTCGTCGTTCCTCACATGTCGTTCGGCGAGGCGTCGGAGCTGGCGTACTTCGGCGCGAAAGTGCTGCACCCCAGCACGATCCTTCCCGCCGTCAGCAGGAACCTTCCCGTCCGCATCCTGAACAGCCGGCGTCCGGATGCGCCCGGGACGTTGATCACGTCCACCCGCCCGGACGATGGGAGGCCGCTGACGGCCATTGCCTGCAAGAAACCGGTGACCGTCATCGACATCACGTCCACGCGGATGCTGATGGCGTACGGCTTCCTGCGGCGCGTCTTCGAGGTGTTCGAGCGCGACCGCACCGCGGTCGACGTCGTCACGACGTCGGAGGTCAGCGTGTCGGTCACCGTGGACGACGATCGGCGGCTCGGAAGCATCGCGCCGGCGCTGCGCGAGTTCGCCGACGTGAAGATCGACGGCGACATGGCGATCCTCTGCGTGGTGGGAGACAACCTGCGCCGCGATTCCACCATCGCGGCGCGCGTGATCGGCGCGCTCGAAGGGTTCCCGCTCCGGCTCGTGTCGCAGGCGGCGTCACGCCGCAACCTCACGCTCGTCCTGGGGCGCGATGATCTCCCGGCGGCGATGAACCGGCTGCACGAGGATTTCTTCGCCTCGGCGCGGACGCCGGCCTCATCGTCATTCGGGGCGCCCTCGTGAGCCGTGTGCTGCTGGTCGGCCGGGGGCGCATGGGGCGGATCGTCGAGTCGCTGTGTCCGGAGTACGGCTTCGAGATGGCCGGCTGGATCGATCGCGCGGCTTCGGCGCGCGACGCGGACTGGCCCGACGCCGATGTCGCCATCGACTTTTCGATCGCGGATGCGGTGCCGCGCAACCTGCCGCGGCTCGCCGCGCGCGGGGTGCCGGTCGTCATCGGCGCGACCGGATGGCAGGCGCACGAGGAGGCGCTCAAGGCCGATCCGGCCGTCGCCCGGATTGGCGTCGTCGCCGCGCCGAACTTTGCGCTGGGCGTGAACGTGTTCCTGGCGCTCGCGGAGCGAGCCGGAGCGCTGATGGCACCGCACGCGTCGTTCGGCGCCTGGATTCACGAGGCGCATCACGCCACGAAGCGCGATGCCCCCTCCGGAACGGCGCTGGCGATCGAGCGGGCGCTCCGGCAGGGAGGGTACACGCGTGCCGTCGACGTATCGTCAACGCGCGCCGGCTCGATTCCGGGCACGCACACGTTCGGGTTCGACGCGGCCGCGGAGACGCTGACGTTCACGCACGAGACGCGCGATCGGTCGGTGTTCGCGCGCGGCGCGCTCGAGGCGGCGCGCTGGGTGATCGGGCGCCGGGGGTGGTTCACGATGCGGGACGTCCTCGGCTTGACCATCACATCTTGACAATCAAGATGTAGGCGGCTAGTCTCTCCCCAGACCGCAGACGTGACATGGCCGAGGACCACCCCAACACCGACGTCATCCAGGGCACGCTCGACCTGCTCATCCTCAAAACGCTGAGTCTCGAGCCCATGCACGGCTTCGGCATCGCGCGCCGCGTCGAGCAGATCTCGCGCGGAGTGTTCAAGGTCAACCCGGGGTCGCTTCTCACCGCCTTGCAGCGGCTGGAGCGCGCCGGATGGCTGGACGCCGAATGGCGCGAGACGGAGAACGCGCGCCGCGCGAAGTTCTACACGCTCACGCGCGCCGGGAAGAGGCAGCTCGAGGTCGAGACCACGCAATGGACGCGTCGAGCCTCGGCCATCGCTCGGCTCTTGAAAGCGGAGGGCTAGCCGCATGTCTCTCTGGCGCCAGCTCACGCGTGGCCTCCGCGCGCTGTCCAACCGATCCGCGGCCGACCAGGATGTCGCCGACGAGGTTCAGGACTACCTCGAGCGGGCCACCGACGCGCACATCGCTCGGGGGCTCTCGCAGGATCAGGCACGCCGGGCCGCGCGGCTGGAGCTCGGCAGCGTGACGGGCGTCAGGGAAGAGGTGCGCGGGTACGGCTGGGAGAACATGGTCGAGACCGCCTTCGCCGACCTGCGGTACGCCGCCCGGCGCCTGCGGGCGGAGCCTGGCTTCACGGCCCTCACCGTGCTGACGGTGGCGCTCGGCGTCGGCGCCACCACCGCGATCTTCAGCGCTTTGAACCCGATCCTGTTCGAGCCGTTGCCGTACCCGCACTCGGACCGGATCACGACGATCTGGGAGCGGCGCGGAGAAGGTGGCCGCAACGGTGGAACGTTCGGCGCCTATCGCTATCTCGCGGAGCGGGCGCGCGCCTTCGACGCGCTGGCCGTGTTCAAGCCCTGGCAGCCGACCATGACCGGGGCCGATCAGCCGGAACGATTCGAAGGACAGCGTGTCAGCGAGAGTTACTTTGAGGTCCTGGGCGTGTCGCCGATCGTCGGAAGAGACTTCAAGGCGTCCGACGATCGGCTCAATGGTCCGAATGTGGTCGTCCTCAGCGATGCGCTCTGGCGGCGGCGCTTCGATGGCGATCCCGCGATCGTCGGGCGCACGGTCACCCTCGACGACACCAGCTATGAAGTCGTCGGCGTCATGCCGAGCGGCTTCGAGAACGTGCTCGCGCCCTTTGCCGAGCTCTGGGCGCCCCTCCAGTACGACCTGTCGCAGGGAGGGGCGTGGGGCAAACACCTGGGCACGGTCGGGCGGCTCCGGCCGGGAGTCAGCGTGGATCAGGCGGCCGCGGACGTCAGGGTGCTCGGGGAGGCGCTGGCGAAGGACCACCCGGAGACCTATGGCCGCGTGGCGCGTTTGGTCGTCACGCCGCTGCAGGACGACGTCACGCGCGGCGTCAGGCGTACGTTGTTCGCCATCCTCGCCGCGGTGAGCCTGGTGCTCGTGATCGCGTGCGTCAACGTGACGAACCTGCTCCTGGCCCGCGGGGTCCGGCGGCGGGTCGAGTTCACGCTTCGCGCCGCGCTTGGCGCCGGGCGCGACCGTCTGGTCCGGCAACTGCTCACGGAGAGCCTGTGCCTCGCCGCGCTGGGCGGCGCGGCCGGCATGCTGGTGGCGACGCTCGTCGTGCGAGCGCTCGTGGCGCTCAGCCCGCCGGGGTTGCCGCGCGTCCACGCCATCGACGTCGATGGCGCCGTGTTCGCGTTCGGACTGGCGATTACCACGCTCATCGGTCTGGCCGTCGGCGTGATCCCGGCGCTGCAGGCGGCGGGGAGCGATCCGCACCGCGACCTCCAGCACGGCTCGCGGACGACCAGCGGCGGGCACGGACGCACGCGCCGCGCGCTGGTCGTCGCGGAAGTCGCCCTCGCGCTCGTCCTGCTCGTGAGCGCGGGGCTGCTGCTGCGGAGCTTGACGCGCCTGTTCGCCGTGGAGGCGGGGTTCGATTCGTCCGGCCTGCTCACGATGCAGGTGCAGACGTCCGGTCAGCGGTTCGACGAGGACGACGCCAGGTTGCGGTTCTTCGAGGAGGCGCTCGAGGCGGTCCGGCGCGTGCCAGGCGTGACGTCCGCCGCGCTCACCGATCTGTTGCCGCTCAGTGGCGACATGGACGAGTACGGTGCCCACTTCGAAGCGACTCCGACGCAGCCCGCCCGAAGTGACAGCGTCTTCCGCTACGGGGTGAGCCCGGGCTACATCGAGACGATGCGTATCCCGCTCCGCCGTGGCCGCCTGCTCAACGAGCAGGATCGGGCAGACGCTCCGCGGGTCGCGCTCATCAGCGAATCACTGGCAAGGACCAGGTTGCCGGGAACCGATCCGATCGGCCAGCGCCTGCGGATCGGTCCGAAAGACAGACCGCCCTACACGATCGCCGGCGTGATCGGGGACGTGAAGCAGGTGTCGCTGGCGCTGACAGGATCGGATGCCGTGTACATCACCGCGGCCCAGTGGCATTTCACGTCCAACGTCATGTCGCTGGTGATTCGCGCGCGGGGCGACGCCACGGCCCTCGCACCGTCCGTTCGCCGGGCGGTCTGGTCGATCGACAAGGACCAGCCGATCGTGCGCGTTGCCACCATGGACGACCTGCTCGACGCTTTGGCAGCCGAGCGGCGTTTCGCCCTGACGCTGTTCGAAGCGTTCGCGCTGGTGGCGCTGGTTCTGGCCGCGGCCGGCATCTACGGCCTGCTGGCCGGCAGCGTCGCCGAGCGCACGCGCGAGATCGGCGTGCGGTCGGCGCTGGGGGCGTCGCGCAGGAACATCCTCGCCCTCGTGCTTCGCCAGGGGTTCAGCCTCACTGGGCTCGGCGTTGCGATTGGACTGGCAGGGGCGATCGCCGCCAGTCAGGGGATCGCCGCGATGCTGTTTGGCGTGTCGCCCCTCGACCCGGTCACCTACGTCGGCGTGATCGCTCTGCTGGCAGGCGTATCGCTGCTGGCCTGTGCCGTGCCGGCCTGGCGTGCCGCGCGGATCGATCCGGCGACGACGTTGCGGGCGGAGTGATCGCGGCCGGCCTCAGCAGACGACCGCCGTCCCGCTGACCGAGACCATCAGCATCCCGTTGTTCTGGCCGAGGACTTCGTAGTCGAGATCGATGCCGATGACCGCGTTGGCGCCCAGCTCGAGCGCCTTCTTCCCCATCTCGGCCATCGCGACATCGCGCGCCTCGGCAAGCCCCCGTTCATACGTCGCCGATCGTCCGCCGACGATGTCGCGGACGGTGGCGAACATGTCGCGGAAGATGTTGGCGCCGATGATCGCCTCACCGGTCACGACGCCGAGATAGCGGCTGACCGGACGGCCTTCGATCGCGGTGGTGGTGCTGAGCAGCATGTCCATACTGATCGAGTTTACGGCCCGGATGACGCCGATGTTCCCGGACGCAATCGAGGCGATGGTGACACTATAGAAGAATAGGTCTACTATAGCGCATGCGCCGCCGGGATCTCTCCCTCGCCGCGCTGGGGAAGCGGGCGCGCGACGAGCGCGAGCGCCGGGGCCTCTCGCTCGAGGCGCTCAGCGCCCGGGCGCGGGTGAGCCGCAGCATGCTCTCGGCCATCGAGCGCGGCGTGAAGGCCCCCACGGTCCTGGTCCTCGATCGCGTCGCGACGGGGCTGGACACGAGTCTGGCGCGTCTCCTCGGCACCGAAACGGAATCCCGGCTGATCCTGCTGCGTCGCCACGATCAGAAAGTCGTGCGCGACCCGTCCGGATGGGAACGCCGCATCCTCTCGCCTGTCCTCCCCAGCGTCGAGTTCGAGTTCATGCGCACCACGCTCGGGCCCAAGGTGAACGCCGGCGTCTTCCTCCCGCACGCGCACGGCTCGCGCGAGTACGTCGCCGTCGAGTCTGGCACGTTGCGGCTGACGATCGACGGGACGCCCTACACGCTGCGGGCCGGCGATTCCATCTACTACGACGGCGATTGCCTGCACGCGTTCGAGAATCCCCGGAAGGACATGCCGTGCGAGTACTACCTCGCCATGGACGTGTCGGGCGATGCGGCCGGCACGGAACACCGGCGAAAGGAATCGCGATGACCGGGGATCGCGATCGGTGGACGTGGTCTCCCGACGAGATCAGGCGCGTCGGCTATCGGGTGGTCGATCTCATCGCAGACCATCTGGCGACGGTGCCGACCCGGCCGGTGTTCCAGCCCGTTCCGGAGGACGTCGTCAGGAGATTCCTGGAGAGACCGCTACCGCAGGCGGGTCTGGAGCCGGATGAGATTCTCGAGCGCTTTCGTACGACGATCGAGCCGTACCCGTTCGGCAACGGCCATCCCCGCTTCTTCGGTGGGTGAATTCGCCCCCGACGATCATGGGGATCTTCGCCGATGCCCTGGCCGCGGCCATGAACCCCAGCTGCGCCGGCGGCAATCACGCCGCGATCTACGTCGAAAAGCAGGTCGTGAACTGGTTCAAGGAGCTGCTGTCGTACCCGCGTGACGCATACGGTTTGCTCGTGAGCGGTGGCTCGATGGCCGCGCTGACGGCGCTCGCGGTCGCCCGCCACGTCAAATGCGGCTTCGACGTTCGTGCCAACGGGCTGCAGCAGGCGAGGTCCCGGCTCGTGTTCTACAAGACCGCCGAGGGACACGGCTGCCATCAGAAGGCGCTCGAGCTGCTCGGCGTCGGCTCCGACCACCTTCGCACCATCGAGCATGACGCCGCATTTCGCATGCGTCCCTCGTCGCTCGCCGCTGCGATCGAGCGCGATCGTTCGGAGGGCCACACGCCGGTCGCGGTGATTGCCAGCGCCGGAACCGTGAACACGGGCGCGATCGATCCGCTGGCCGACATCGCCGACGTCTGCCGGCGACACGACGTCTGGCTGCACGTGGACGGCGCATACGGCGCACCGGCCATCCTGTCCGACCGGTATGCCTCCGCGCTCGAGGGCCTGCGCCTCGCCGACAGCGTCGCGCTCGATCCGCACAAGTGGATGTGCGTGCCGGTCGAGGCGGGGCTCGTTCTCATCCGCCACGCCGACGCGCAGCGCTCGACGTTCAGCCTGGTGCCGCCGTACTTGCGCACCGACGGGAGTCAGACAGGAGTCGGCGGGCCGCCCTGGTTCAGCGAGTACGGCTTTCAGCAGACGCGCGGGTTCCGTGCCCTCAAGGTCTGGATGTCGCTGCAGCAGCACGGCGCGAACGGGTATCGGGACCTCGTCAATCACGAGCTCGAGCTCGCCGCACGGCTGACCGACATGCTGCGCTCGTCGGAAGACTTCGAGCTGTGCGAGCCGCAGAGCCTCGGCATTGTCTGTTTCAGGCTCAAGCCGCCCGGCGGCATCGGCGGCAGCCGTGATCTGAACACCTTCAACCGCGCAGTACTGGAGCGGGTCCAGCTCGGGGGCCGCGCGTTCCTGTCCAGCACCGAGTTGAACGGGGTGTTCTGGCTGCGCGCCTGTGTTCTGAATCCGAGGACGACGCCTGACGATCTCGCCGAGCTCGTCGATGCGGTTCGACACGCCGGCACCGGGCAGGAGGGGGGATTGACAGAATAATTTGTCAGTATTGACAACAAACGTTGTCAATGCTCTAATGCGGCCATGATCGATGTCGAGGTGATCGAGGATCCGGCGGCGGCGGCGATCGTGGTCGAGCCCATCAAAAGCAAGATCCTCGCGTCGCTGGCCGAGCCCGCGTCGGCCGCGACGCTGGCAACCCGCCTTCGCATTCCGCGTCAGAAGGTCAACTATCACCTGCGGTCGCTCGAGGACTACGGGCTCGTCCGCATCTCCGAGGAGCGGCTCTGGGGCGGGTTGACGGAGCGCGTGATGGTTGCCAGCGCGGCCTCCTACGTCGTGTCGCCGGCGGCCCTCGGTCCTGTCGCGGCCGATCCCGAGCGCGGTACCGATCGGCTGTCGGCGAGCTACCTCATCGCCCTTGGCGCGCGCATCGTCCGCGAGGTCAGCGGCCTGACGCGGCGGGCCCGCGAGGCGCGCAAGGCCCTGGCGACGCTCGCGATCGATACGGAGGTCCGCTTCAAGTCGCCTGCCGATCGCGCGGCCTTCACCAAGGACCTCACCGAGGCCGTGACGACGCTCGTGGCTCGCTATCACGATGAAACCACTCCAGGCGGCCGCGCACATCGGCTCGTGATCGTCGCGCATCCGGCGCCGCCGCACGCCCACACGAAGGAGGCATGATGCCTATCAAGAAAGACGCATCAGGAAGAAGGTTCGTCCAGGCTGAAGCTGAAGTGCCCGGTACGCCCGAGGAGGTCTGGCGGGCGATCGCGACCGGTCCCGGAATCTCGTCCTGGTTCGTTCCTACGGAGATCCAGGCGGGCCCGGATGGCGTTCCCGTCAAGATCGTCCAGCACTTTGGCCCCGGTTCCAGCATGGATTCGATGTCCACGGTCACGAGCTGGGAACCTCCGCACCGGTTCTCAGCCGACAGCCGTGACGACATGGGTCCGGACGACCCGACCGTGGCGACCGAGTGGATCGTCGAGGCGCGATCGGGCGGCACGTGCGTCGTGCGCGTCGTGCACAGCTGGTTCACGACCAGCGACAAGTGGGATGACCAGTTCGAGGGGCACGAGCAGGGCTGGGTGTCCTTCTTCCGCATCCTGCGGTTGTATTGCACGTACTTCAACGGACAACCCGGTTCGTCGTTCCAGGTGATGGGCTTCACCTCCGAGCCCGTCTCCAAAGCGTGGGAGACGCTGATGCGCCCGCTCGGGCTGGCGGACGCAGCAGAAGGGCAGCATGTGACATCCGCCGCCGGCGCGCCGCGCTTCGGAGGCGTCGTCGAACGCGTCGGCCCGAAGGAGTACCCTCAGGAGCTGCTCCTCCGGCTCGACGAGCCGGCGCCTGGCATCGCTCACTTCTTCGCGATGGCCATGGGCGGCGCGGTCTGCGCGCCCGTGCGTTTTTATCTGTATGGGGTTCGCGCGCCCGTTGCGGTCGGACGCGAAGAGCCCGTGTGGCAGGCGTGGATGAGCGAGCGCTTTCCAGCCGCCAATGACCCGAACGTCATGGCTCAGGAAGCGCAGTGAGGCGCTTCCGCATGAAGACGCACGGCATCGATCGGCCGGACGGCAACTGGTGCTCGCCCCGCTCGATCTCCTCGAAGCCGTTCGCCTTGTAAAACGCGAGGGCCGTCAGCGAGGCATCGATGTCGATGCTGGCGGCTCCTGCGGCCGCCGCCGAGGCTTCCGCGGCCCGCAACAACGCGGAGCCTATCCCGAGGCGGGCGGCGTGCCCTCTCACGTAAACGGCGATGCCGTGCTCGTCGCCATCGATCCGGTGCGACGAGAAACCCAGAACGTCGGATCGGGTGCCCCGCCGACCGATCGCAACGTAGAAGACTTCGCCGCGCGCCATGGCGTTCACGTAGAGCTCGCCCGCGATCTGAGCGCCCCACTCGCCGACGATGTCGGGGCCGTAGTAGCGAGGCCCGATCGAGCGAATCGAGTCCAGGTGTGCGGCCGCGATGTCGTCGACGTCCGAGGGCCCCGCGCGCCGGATCTCGACCTCCCAATCCACAATCAGCAGTCCACAATCAGCAATCGACGGATTGCGCCCTTACCGTCCCATCCAGCCGCCGTCGACCACGAGCACGTGGCCGTGCACGTAGTCGGCGGCGGGTGACGCGAGAAAGACGACGGCGCCGGCGAGATCGTCCGGTTCGCCCCATCGGCCCGCGGGGATCCGCGCGGTAATCTCCTTCACCCGTACTGGATCCTCGCGGAGCGCCTGGGTATTGTCGGTCTGCATGTAGCCGGGCGCGATCGCGTTCACGTTCACGCCGCGACCGGCCCACTCGTTGGCGAGCGCCTTGGTCAGCTGCGCGACGCCCCCCTTCGCCGCCGCGTACGCGGTCACGCGGACGCCGCCCTGGAATGACAGCAGCGAGGCGATGTTGACGATCTTCCCGCTGCCCCGATCCAGCATGTGGCGGCCCGCCGCCCGGCACAGCCGGAAGACGCTCGACAGGTTGACGGCCATGACCTCGCCCCAGTCGGCATCCGAGTAGTCGGCGGCCGCGGCCCGGCGGATGATGCCGGCGTTGTTGACCAGAATGTCGAGCCGCCCCATGGCGTCGAGGGCCGCGGCGACGAGCGCGTCAGCTTCTCTGGGGCGCGCGAGGTCGGCGGTCACGCAGGCCGTGCGGACGCCGCACGCCGATCGAATCGCGTCGGCGGCATCGGTCGGCGCCTCGCGGCTCGCGTGAAGGACGACGTCGGCGCCCGCTTCGGCGAGCGCACGCGCCATCGCCGCGCCGAGCCCGCGTGACGCACCCGTGACGAGCGCGGTCCGGCCGTCGAGGCGGAACCGATCCGTGCGCCGTGTCTCGCTCATTGAAGGTGCCACTCTATCCTCGGCCTCCACGGTTCGGCAACGATGAACGCTATGCGGCGCGGCGTGCCGGCTTCCGAGCTTCGACTTCGCTCAGCTCGCCCCGAGCCTGTCGAGGGGCGCCGCCGGGAGCCGGCGCCGGGAACGCGCGCGCCGCTCGCAACTCTTCCGCCCGCGCGTCGACTAGGGGTTTTCCCACCTTGGCCCGTACACGGCATGCACCGTCACGGGCTCTCCGAACGTCACGGATCGTGGTCACGAGAGTCGACGCGGAAACCTCGCTTCGCGCGCGTTCCGGCTGCGCACTGAAGCGGCGCCGCTCCCTATCGCGGCGTCAGCCGGCACGCCACGCCGCATGTGACACCCCGGCGCGTGGGGTCGACGGCGCGCGTCTCCAGCCCGCAGCGCACGTGTGTGTCGGTCTGCGGCGGGCCCCCTCCCGACCACACCGATGCCCGGATCGAAGCAACAGGCCCGGCGCAGAGCGACACACACGTGCGCCGCGGGCCCACGTGCGAACTGTCCTTCCAGACCGCGCATCGTCGAGCCTCATGCGCCGAGACTTGCGACATTCCGGGCGGCGTCAGCCGGCATGCCGCGCCGCGTCGATCGGCGGCATATAATCGAATCCTCGATGTCGTTGTTCGATCTGTCCGGCCGGTCGGCCGTGGTCGTGGGAGGCACGAGCGGCATTGGCCGCGCGCTGGCGCTCGGCCTCGCGGATGCCGGCGCCGATGTCGTCGCCTCGGGCCGGCGTGAGGCGCTGGTGGACGAGGTTGCCGGAGAGATCGAGCGCCGCGGACGCCGGACGCTTCGGGTCGCCTCCGACGTCGCCGAGGTCGCATCGCTCGAGCGGCTGCGCGACGAGTGCCTGCGCGCCTTCGGAAAGGTCGACGCGCTGCTCTCGGTCGCCGGCACGACCAAGCGGGTGGCGACGCTCGAGATGGCCGAGGCGGACTGGGACCGGATCATCGACACGAACCTCACCGGCACGCTCCGCGCGTGCCAGGTGTTCGGACGCGAGATGGTGAAGCGACGGTCGGGCCGCATCGTCACGATCGCATCGCTGTCGGCCTTCGTCGGGCTCATGGAAGTCGCGGCCTACGTCGCGAGCAAGTCGGCGGTGGCCGGCCTGACGCGCGCGCTCGCGGTCGAATGGGCGCCGCACGGCGTCACCGTGAACGCGATCGCGCCCGGAGTGTTTCGCACCGACCTCAACGCGGCGCTCCTCGACTCGCCGAGGGGACAGGAATTCCTGATGCGCACGCCGATGAAACGGTTCGGCAAAATCGAAGAGCTCGTGGGGGCTGCAGTGTTCCTCGCCTCAGACGCCTCCTCGTTCGTCACGGGGACCGTCCTCTCGGTCGACGGCGGGTTCCTGGCCAGCGGCGTGAACCAATGAAATCCGCGCTGGTCATCAGCGACCGGGACAACGTCGCGACGGCGCTCGAGCCGCTCGAGCCCGGCCGGCGGATTGAGATCGCGAACGGCGTGGTGACCGTCGCCGAGTCGATCCCTTCGGGGCACAAGGTCGCGCTGCGCTCGATCGCCGCCGGCACGCCGGTCGTCAAGTACGGCAGCCCGATCGGCCTGGCGAGCGCCGACATCGCAGCGGGAGCGCACGTCCACACGCACAATCTGTCGAGCAGCCGAGGCCGCGGGGACCTCGGGCCGAACCCAGGCGCGAGCGATCCTCAAACCCGTCTTGCTGAGCCTGTCCTGAGCGAAGCCGAAGGGCCGAACGGGCCTGCCCTGAGCGGAGTCGAAGGGCCATGACCGTGAACCCGACGTTCCAGGGCTACCGGCGGTCCGACGGCCGCATCGGTACGCGCAACCACGTGCTGGTCGTGCCGACGGTCATCTGTTCGTCGGTCGTCGCCGAGCGCATCGCGACGGCCGCCGGTCCGGTCGGCACCGCGCTGCCGCACCTGGCCGGCTGCGGCCAGCTCGGGCCGGACATGCGCGTCACGCACGAGACGCTGGCCGCGTATTGCCAGCACCCCAACGTCGGCGCGGTCATCGTCGTCGCCCTCGGCTGCGAGCAGGTGGTCGCGCAGATGCTCGCCGAAACCGCGCGGCGGTCTGGCAAGCCGTCCGAGATCGTCGCGATCCAGGCGGAGGGAGGCACGATCCGCGCGACCGAAAAAGGATCGCGGATCGCCGAGGCGTTCGCCGGCCAGCTCGCCTCCGCGACACGCGAGCCGTTCGAGGCGTCGGAGCTGATCCTCTCGCTCAAGTGCGGCGGTTCCGATTACACGTCGGGCCTGGCGTCGAACCCGACGCTCGGCCGCGTGACGGACCGGCTCGTCGAGCTGGGTGGATCGGCGGTGCTCGGGGAGATCGCCGAGATCATGGGAGCGGAGCACGTGCTGGCCGCACGCGCGACGCATGCGGGCACCGCGAATCGGCTCATTCAGATCATCTCGCGCGTCGAAGGCGAGGCGCGGGCGCTCGGTCTCGACATCCGCGGCACGCAGCCCTCGCCGGGGAACATCAGGGGCGGCCTCACGACGATCGAAGAGAAGTCGCTCGGCGCCACGCACAAAGGGGGCGAGCGAGCGCCGCTCGAGGATGTCGTCGGCTACGCGTCCCGGATCACGCGGAAAGGCCTGACGGTGATGGACACGCCCGGCCTCGACGTGGAATCAGTGACCGGGATGGTCGGCGGCGGCGCGCAGGTCGTCGTTTTTACCACGGGTCTTGGAACGCCGACCGGCAATCCGATCGCGCCGGTCATCAAGGTCACGGGCAACGCGCGCACCGCCCGCCAGATGGCGGACAACATCGACCTCGACGTCAGCGGCGTCATGGATGAGACGGATACGCTCGACTCCGCCGCCGATCGGATGTTCGCCGAGGTCCTCGCGGTCGCCTCCGGAAAGCAGACGCAGGCCGAGCTCCTCGGACACCGCGAATTCGCAATCCACAGACGGAATCCGACGATCTGAACGAACCGCACCCCTGAAGGGGTGCGCCAACTTCGCTCGTTCAGCGTTGGCACCCTTCTTTCTATAATGAACAGCCCATGCGGTCCCGTATCCAACCTCTCTCACCTGATGCTCGTCGATGCCCGAGGCGCTGAGTCCCACTGACGTTCCGGCCGAGCTGGCGACAGATCAACCGGCGCCGCCCGAACTGTTCAGTCAGGAGCAGCTCGAAGCGCACGCCGGCCGGCTGGCGGCCGAGCATCGGCTGGGTCGCGACCCGCACCGCGGGCGTCCGCTCCTCCCGCGGCTGGACGAAGCCGCCCGCCAGCTCGATGACGCGTACCGCCTCCTGTCGGCCGCCGGCCGGGCCGACACACAGCCGGTCGGCTCCGAGGACTGGCTCCGGGACAACCATCACGTCGTCCGCGATCAGGTCCGAGAGATCCGGCAGGACCTGCCGAGGCAGTACTACCGCGAGCTGCCCAAGCTGGCGGATGGTCCGTCCGAGGGCTATCCGCGTGTGTACGTCCTCGCGCGCGAGCTGATCGCGCACACCGCCGGCCGCTTCGACCTGCCGATGCTGCAGGACTTCGCCAGGGCGTATCAGCGGAATGCGCCGCTGTCGATCGGCGAGATCTGGGCCATCCCGATCATGCTACGGCTCGCGCTGGTCGAGGAGCTGCAGCGGCTGGCCGACGCGGTCGTCGCCGCGCGGCGAGGCCGGGATCAGGCGCGGCGCTGGGGGGCGACGTTCGGCGAGAGCGAGGAGAACCCCGCGAAGGTCATCGATCAGCTGCTTCGGGAGGAGATCCGGGCGAACGACCGGCTGTCAGCTCCATTCGTTATCGAGCTGCTGCACTGGCTGCGTGATCAGCCGTCGTCTGCGGCGCCCGCGTGGGGCGCGCTGCAACGGGCGCTCGAGACTCAGGGGGACTCGGCGGAAGAGATGCTGCGCGCCGAGCATCAGCGGCGCGCCGCCGATCAGCTCGCCATCGGCAACATCATCACGAGCATGCGGCTGCTGTCCTCGATCGACTGGCCGCTGTTCTTCGAGCGCGTCAGCCTGGTCGAGCAGATCCTGCGGGAGGATCCCGCCGGCGCGTACGCGCAGATGGACTTTCCGACCCGCGATCGGTACCGGCACTCGATCGAGGAGCTGTCGAAGGGCGCGCGCAAGCCGGAAACCGACGTCGCCCGGCGCGCCGTGGAGCTCGCGCGCGCGGCTCAGCAGTCGGTGCCCGAGAACGACCGGTCGCATCACGTCGGATACTTCCTCATCTCACGGGGCCGGTTCCGGCTCGAACAGGACGTGGGATATCCGCCCACGTTCGCGCAGGTCGCGGCGAGGTTCGTGTTCAAGCATCCCGCGCTCGGGTACCTCGGAACCGTGGCGGCGGCGGTCGCCCTGACGATGGCCAGCCTCCTGGCATACGCGAGCCGGCACGGCGGGACGGCAGCCGATCTGGCGCTTGTCTTACTCGTCGCGCTCATCCCCGCGAGCGAGCTCGTCATCAGCGTCCTGAACCTCATCGTCACGATGCAGATCCGCCCGCGCCCGCTGCCGAGGCTCGATCTGCGCGCCGGCATCCCGGCGCGGGACCGGACGATGGTCGTCGTGCCGGCGATCGTCGAATCCGAGGACCGGCTGGTGGCGCTCCTCGATGAGCTCGAGGTCCGTTTTTTCGCCAACCGCGACCCGCATCTCCACTTCGCCCTGCTGACCGACTTCGCGGACGGCGACGCCCGCGCGCTGCCGGGCGACCCTGCCTTGCTCGAGGCGGCGCAGCGGGGCGTGGATCAGCTCAACGCGCGGCATGGTCCCGGGCGCTTCTACCTGTTCCATCGCGAGCGTCAATGGAACCCGCGCGAGCGCCGCTGGATGGGGAAGGAGCGGAAGCGGGGGAAGCTGGCGGAGTTCAACCGGCTCCTGCGCGGCGCCTCCGACACGAGCTTCGTCGTTCAATACGGCGACTTGTCGATCCTGCCGTCGGTCCGGTACGTCATCACGCTCGATTCCGACACGCAGCTGCCGATGGAGGCGGCGCGAAAGCTCGTGGGCGCGCTGTCGCATCCGCTGAACCGCCCGCGGTTCGACCCGCGGCTGCAGCGCGTCACCGAGGGCTACGGCGTCCTGCAGCCGCGGATCGACGTCAGCGTCGTGAGCGCGAGCCGGTCGGCGTTCTCGCGCATTTTCTCCGGCCACGTCGGCGTGGACCCGTACACGACCGCGGTTTCCGACGTGTATCAGGACCTCTTCCACGAGGGCAGCTACGTCGGGAAAGGCATCTACGACGTGGACGCGTTCGACGCGGCGCTCGCCGGCCGCGTCCCGGAAAACCGCCTGCTCAGCCACGACCTCTTCGAAGGCGTCTACGCGCGCACGGGGCTCTGCACGGACGTCAGCTTCGTGGACGATTACCCGTCGCACTACCTGTCGTTCGCCGCGCGGCAGCATCGGTGGATTCGAGGCGACTGGCAGATCGCCCGCTGGCTCTGGCGGACCGTGCCGGACGCCTCCGGCCGAAGGGTCCTCAACACGCTGCCAGCAATCGCGCGCTGGAAGATCCTCGACAACCTGCGGCGGAGCCTCCTGGCGCCGACGCTCGTGACGCTCCTGCTGGCCGGGTGGGCGTTCCTTCCCGGATCCCCGATGCTCTGGACGACGATCGCGCTGCTCGTGCTGGCGTTTCCTGCCTACGTCCAGGTTGCGCGCTCTCTGGGGAGCGTCGCGCCGGGCGTCCCCTGGCGCGAGCACCTGCGTGCCGAGCGGGACAACATCGTGATCAGCCTGCGCCAGGCGGCCATGTATACGGCGCTCTTGGCTCACCAGGGCGTGATCGCGGTCGATGCGATCGCGCGGACGCTCGCCAGGCTCACGATCACCCGCCGCCGGCTGCTCGAGTGGGTGACGGCGGACCGCAACGGGCAGGCACCGACGTCGATGGCCGTCGTCTTCCGGCGCATGTGGCCGGCTCCCGCGCTGGCGGTGGCAGTTGCCGCGGTCGTCGCGGTTGTCGATCCCGTCCGTCTCGTGCTCGCGCTCCCGATTGCCACGCTGTGGTTCCTGTCCCCGGCCCTCGCCTATGCAACGGGGCTTCCGCTCGTCCATCGGCGGATGCCGCTCGGCCGCGCCGACCGGTTGGCGCTGCGGCGCGTGGCCCGGACGACCTGGCGGTTCTTCGAGGAGCTGGTCGGACCGGAGGATCACTGGCTGGTTCCTGACAACTACCAGGAAGATCGCCGGGAGCTCGTGGCGCATCGGACGTCGCCGACGAACATCGGCCTCCAGCTCCTCGCGACGCTGTCGGCGTACGACTTCGGGTACTTGAGCTTTGCCGGCACGCTCGACCGCCTCGAACGGACGTTCGACACGATGCTCCGGATGCAGCGCTACCGGGGGCACTTCTACAATTGGTACGACACGCGGTCGCTCGTACCGCTCGCCCCCGCGTACATCTCGACGGTGGACAGCGGCAACCTGGCCGGGTACCTCCTGACGCTGCGCTCCGGCCTGGCGCAGATTGCCGAGGGTGCGCCGGTCGTGGACGCGCGCGTCCTGCGGGGTCTTCGCGATGTCCTCGAGCTGTGCGTCGCCGAGATCGAAAAGCTGAGCGGCGGCCGGCTGCCTCGCACGCTGCGATCGGAGGTCGCCAGCCTGCGCTCGCAGCTCGACGAACGTCCCGAATCGCTCGCGGAGTGGCGCGCGCTGTTCGCGCAGCTCGGCGATCGGTTGTCCGCCCTCAGCGTGGGCCTGCACGAGATCGAGGAACCGCTCCTCGCCGGCGGCGCCGATGCCTCGCCGGCTGCGGTCGGCGAAGCCGAGTACTGGCTCGAGCGCGCGGCCGCGGTGGTCACCGAGTGGCAGGACGAGCTGGACCGGCTCGCCGGCTGGATGACTGGTGGTCCGTTTGTCTTGCCGGAAGTGCCCAGCCTCACCGAGTTGATCGCCCGAAGCGAGGCGGCTGAACGGTCCAACGGACCGACCTCGCCAGAGCTCAAAGGGGCGCTCGAGCGATCGCGCCGGTACGCGGAGGAGTTGATCGATCGGGCGGAGCGTCTCGGCGTGCTCGCGGACGACCTGATCGAGGAGATCGAGTTCGGCTTTCTGTTCAGCCGCGAGCGGCAGCTGTTCTCGATCGGATTCAGCGTGACGGACGGCCGGCTCGACAACTCGTACTACGATATCCTCGCGTCGGAAGCGCGACTGGCGAGCTTCATGGCGATCGCGACGGGCGCGATCTCGCACGACCACTGGTTCAAGCTCGGGCGCTCGCTGAGCCTCAGCGGCCGGCTCCGCACGCTGCTGTCGTGGAGCGCGTCGATGTTCGAGTACCTCATGCCGCTGCTCGTGATGCGGAGCTATCCGAGCACGCTGCTCGACGAAACCTACGACGCCGTGGTCCGGCGGCAGATCGACTACGGCGCCCAGCGAGGCGTGCCGTGGGGCATCTCGGAATGCGCGTACAACGCGCAGGATCTCGAGGGGAACTACCAGTACCGCGCGTTTGGCGTGCCGGGCCTCGGGCTCAAGCGCGGGCTGGCGGACGATCTCGTCGTCGCGCCGTACGCGTCGATCCTTGCCGCGCCTATCGCCCCGACCGATGTCGTGGCGAACCTGGAACGTCTGCGGTCCGAGGGGATGACGGGCCGCTACGGATACTACGAAGCGATCGATTACACGCCGGAGCGCGTGCCGCCCGACGCGAAGCCGGGCGTCGTGCTGCCGACCTACATGGCGCACCACCAGGGCATGTCACTGCTCGCGCTCGACAACGTCCTGAATGGCTCGCCGATGCAGAACCGCTTCCACGCCGATCCCCGGATCCAGGCGGCGGAGCTGCTGCTGCAGGAGCGCGTCCCTCCACTCGTGCCGCTGAAGGATGTGCCGGTCGAGTCGGCCGACCACGTTCCGTCCACGCGGCGGATGCCGGCGCTCTCCGTGCGGCGCTACGTCACTCCCCATACGCTCACGCCGCGAACGCATCTGTTGTCGAACGGGTCGTACACGGTGATGGTCACGAACTCGGGCGGCGGATACAGCCGTCGCCAGAATCTCGCGCTGACCCGGTGGCGCGAGGACGTCACGACCGACGCCTGGGGCACGTTCTGCTACGTGCGAAACGTAGAGACCGGAGAGTTCTGGTCGACCACCCACCAGCCGGTCGGACGCGAGGCCGAGGACTATGAAGTGACGTTCGCGCTCGACCGCGCCGTCTGGCGGCGGCTCGACGCCGGGCTCGAGACGCGCACCGAGGTGGTGGTCTCCCCCGAGGACGATGCGGAGCTGCGGCGGGTGTCGATTACGAACCACACGCATCGGCCGCAGACCGTCGAGCTGACGAGCTACGCCGAGGTGGTGCTGGCCCCGGCGGAGGCCGATCTCGCGCATCCGGCGTTCAGCAACCTGTTCGTGGAGACGATCGCCGTGCCCGAGCGCGACGCGCTCATCGCCACGCGACGGCCGCGCGAGGGGACGGAACGCCCCTACCTGATTCACGTGCTGAGCGGCCGCGGACGTGTGGGACCCGTGACGCGCTACGAGACGGATCGCGCGCGCTTCGTCGGCCGCGGCCGTACGCTGGCGCGTCCCGCCGCGATCGCCGAGCCCGGGTTTCTCTCCAACACCACGGGTCCCGTGCTCGATCCGATCGTGAGCCTCCGTCAGGCGATTCGGCTGCCGCCGGGCGGCACGGCCCGGCTGTCGTTCACGACGGGCTTCGCCGATAGCGAGGCAGGCGCCCGCCGCCTGATCGAGAAGTACCAGGATCGCCGCGCCGTTGCGCGAGCGCTCGCGCTGGCGAGCACGCACAGCCAGATCGAGCTTCGACATCTCGGCCTGACGCTCGAGCACGCGATGCGGTTCCAGCGGCTCGCCAGCCGGCTGCTGTACGGCGATCCCCGGCTGCGCGAGACGGACGCCGTGCGCGCCAACCGCCGCGGCCAGCCCGAGCTCTGGAAGTACGGGATCTCGGGCGATCTGCCGATCATCCTCGCGACCATCACCGACGCCGCGGAGCTGCCGCTCTTCGGCGATCTGCTCAAGGCCCACGAGTACCTGCGCGGGAAGGGTCTCGCGTTCGATCTTGTCGTGCTGAACACCCACGCGGCCAGCTACCGGCAGGACCTGCAGGACACCCTGCAGGACATTCTGAAGAGCGGGCCGGAGCAGGGATGGGTCGACAGGCCTGGCGGAGTCTTCCTGAGGCGCGGCGATCTGATGCCGCCGGAGGATCGGCTGCTGCTTCACGCCGCCGCGCGCGTCGTCATGGACGGCGCGAACGGCGACCTGCAGCACCAGCTCGTGCGCCCGCAAGTGCCGTACGAAGCCCTTCCAGCCCGCCGCGCCGAAGCCTTGGCGAAGGCGGGCCTTCGCGACGCGTCCTCGGATGTCGCTTCGGCGGGTCGCCTTCGCAGCGTGGCTTCCGAAGCTGCTTCGGCGGACCAGGGCCGCCTTCGCGACACGTCCTCAGATGTCGCTTCGGCGGGCCAAGATCCCGTTCGCGACGCAGTGTCGCTCGCCGCTTCGGCGGGCCTGGAATACTTCAACGGCATCGGCGGGTTCGCCCACGACGGACGCGAATACGTCGTCTATGTGCACGGGCGCGCCGGCGTCGTGCCCCCCGCGCCCTGGGTCAACGTCGTCGGCCACGACCGCTTCGGGTTCGTCGCGTCGGAGCTCGGGGCCGGATTCACCTGGTCCGAGAACAGCCGCCTGAACCGGCTGACACCATGGCAGAACGACCCGGTCTGCGATTCTCCGGGCGAAGCGGTGTACCTCTGCGACCAGGACACGGGCCAGGTGTGGTCGGCCACGCCGTTGCCCTCGGGCGACGGCCATCAGTACACGGTCCGTCACGGTCAGGGCTTCACGTCGTACGAGCACACGCGCGACGGGATCGATTCCCACCTCCGGCTCTTCGTCCCGTCCCGCGAGTCCGTCAAGATCTTTCAACTTGCCGTGAGGAACCGATCGCGGCGTCCGCGGCGCGTCTCGGTGACGTTGTACGTTGAGTGGGCCCTCGGCGAAGATCGCTCGCGCTCCAGGCTGCACATCGTGACGGACCTCGAGCCGGCCACGGGCGCCGTGGTCGCCTCCAACGCGTTCCGCGAGACCTTCTCGGGCCGTGTCGCGTTCATCGATCTGTCACCGGCGGACGGTCGCAGCGTCACCGGAGACCGCACCGAGTTCATCGGCCGGAACGGCGCGCTGACCTCGCCCGCGGCGCTCGGCCGCGCCGGCCTGTCGGGGCGGACGGGCGCCGTCCTGGATCCCTGCGGCGCGATTCAGGTGCAGCTCACGCTCAAGCCCCTGGAAGAGCGGACCGTCGTCGGGCAGCTCGGGGAAGCCTCGGATCTCGGCGAGGTCGGTCGCGTCGTCGAACGCTGGCGGGATCCGAAGGCTGTCGATCGGGCGTTCACGGACCTCCGCGACTTCTGGGACACGCTGCTTCAGACGGTCGAGGTTCGGACGCCAGACCGTTCGCTCGATCTCATGGTGAATCGCTGGGCGCTCTACCAGACGCTGGCGTGCCGTATCTGGGGCCGCTCAGGCTTTTATCAGTCGAGCGGCGCGTTCGGCTTTCGCGACCAGCTGCAGGACGTGCTGGCGCTCCTGTTCGCGACGCCGGTCATCGCGCGCCGGCATCTCCTTCATGCGGCCTCGAAGCAATTCGTCGAAGGAGACGTCCAGCACTGGTGGCACGAGCCGGGAGGGCAGGGCGTCCGGACAAGGTTCGCGGACGATCGCCTGTGGCTCGTGTTCGCGACGCTCGAATACGTCGCCGCCACGGGAGACGACGCGGTGCTGGACGAGGACGTGCCATTCCTCGAGATGCGGCCGCTCAACCCGGACGAGCACGAGGCGTACGAGAAGCCGACGGTGTCGGCCGAGCGTGGGTCGTTGTACGAGCACTGCGTCCGCGCGCTGGGGATCAGCCTCGCGACCGGCGCGCACGGCCTGCCGCTGATGGGCGGCGGCGACTGGAACGACGGGATGAACCTCGTCGGAATCGGAGGGCAGGGGGAGAGCGTCTGGCTCGCGTGGTTCCTGATATCGATCCTGCCGCGGTTCGCGGACATCGCCGCCGCGCGCGGCGACGCCGGCCGCGCCGAGTCGTACCGGTCGCACGCCGCGCGGTTGCGGCAGGCGGCCGAGCGGGCGTGGGACGGCCAGTGGTACCGCCGCGCCTATTTCGACGATGGAACGCCGCTGGGGTCGGGGGCGAATCAGGAGTGCCGGATCGATGCGATCGCGCAGTCCTGGGCCGTGCTGGCCGGAGGAGGCGATTCCGCGCGCATCCGCTCGGCGATGGAGTCCGTGGACCGGCACCTCATCCGGCGCGACGACCGGTTGCTGCTGCTGCTGGCGCCGCCGTTCGATCGCATGTCGCCGAGCCCCGGCTACATTCAGGGATATCCGCCGGGCATCCGGGAGAACGGCGGGCAGTACACGCATGCGGCGCTGTGGACCGTGCTCGCGTTCGCGCGGATGGGCGAGGGCGGGCGGGCGGCGGAGCTCCTGAGCCTGCTGAACCCGATCGTCCGCAGCCACAAGTTGGAGGAGGCGAGGCGCTACCGGGTCGAGCCCTACGTCATCCCGGCCGACGTGTACTCGCGGCCGCCGCATACCGGCCGCGGCGGATGGACGTGGTACACGGGCTCGGCCGGGTGGATGTATCGCGTCGGCGTGGAAGCGATCGCCGGTCTGACACTTCAGCGCGGCGTGCTTCACATCGACCCGTGCATCCCGCCGGCGTGGCCGCGGTTCCACATCGTCTATCGCGCGCCGAACGCCGAGTATCGGATCGTCGTCGACAACCCGCGCGGCGTGAGTCGCGGCGTGCAGCGCGTCGAGATGGACGGCGTCGAGGTTCCGGAGAAGGAGATTCCGGTCGCGACTGATGGTCGAGTGCACCAGGTGCGGGTGACGATGGGTTGAGATCCCTGGTCATGGTCTATCGAGACACATGCTCCGGGCGCGTTTTACATGACCCTGGTCACGCCACCTCAACGGTTGCCTCCGCGAAAGGCCTTTCCGTCTGCAGCGCGGGCTAGCAATCGCGAACTCGGTCCGGACCGAGTTCGGTTGGCTTGCCGCGCCGTAGCCGTGGCGAAGGCGGGCACAACATCGGTGCCAGAGAGTCTATGCATAAAGACGCTCGCGAAAAGTGCGGCCTGGCTTTGACCATCCGTGTCATCCGCGAAATCCGTGGTCGTCTTCGTGATCCGTGAAATCC
Organism: uncultured Acidobacteriota bacterium; assembly: GCA_963847125.1. Lineage (GTDB taxonomy): Bacteria > Acidobacteriota > Vicinamibacteria > Vicinamibacterales > 2-12-FULL-66-21 > DATAEE01. The sequence goes on along the minus strand of CAWJYM010000009.1, from coordinate 1,041,506 downwards.
GTGGCCCCTACCAGGTCCAGCTTCCGGCCGGCGGCGGCCACGATCCGCGCAGCTGCCGGATCGTAATCACCTGCCCCACGTGATGCGCATTGTGCAGCGCGAGGTGGGTGAGCGCGTCGCCGGCCGTGTACCCCGCAAGGAAGTCGACCTCGATTGGGGGCGTAATCGGGCGGGCCACGCGATCCATGTCGTCCGCGAGCGTCAGCGCACGACTGAAGCCCGCTTCGAATCGCTCGCGCGCGACGTCCCAGTCTCCGTCGTTCACCTTCGGCCAGCCGAGCCCAGCGGAGGCGGGCGAGAGCACAGCCCTGCCATCGCATCGGTCGAGAAACCACTCCTGCCAGAACGCCATGTGCGCGACAATCTCCGCAATCGAATGCGGCACACCTTCGGGCCGGCTCGCGGCGTGGGCGGCCGAAAGTCCTTCGAGTGCGGCGGTCGGTGAGAGATACGCGTGAGCGCCGCGAAGCAGTGACGTGAGACGCATGGCTGTCTAGGTTATCCCGAGAAAGGAGAGAATGCCGACAGGCAGAACGTGATTTCTGGCCTGACGGTTGAGAACGTCCCAGCCGGTTTTCGACTCGTGTTGGGACCCTGCTACGGCCTGGCGGGGGAGATTGTGGCAGCCGAGTTGACCGTGAGGTTGGAGCATTATCAGGGAATTCAGAATTCAGAATCTAGAATCTAGAATCTAGAATCTAGAATTCAGACCAAACCTCCGTGTCGTCTCCGTTAACTCCGTTCCTCCGTGTTCATCTCCGTTCGCTCCGTCAACCTCCGCGATCTCCTCACGCCGCGTGCCGCCCGCCGCGCTTCTTCGCTCGTCCACGCGCCTTCGTCTTTCCAGCCGCAGCATCCAGGCTCGCGCGCAGCCGCTCCATCAAGTCGACCACGTTGGAATCCCGCGGACGCTTGTCCGAGACCAGGCGGGCCTCCTTGCCCTTCATCCGTGCCCTGATGACGCGCATCAGGTTCTCGCTGTAGTCGTCCTTGTACTTCTTCGGATCCCATTCCGCAGAGAGGTTGTCGATGAGGGTCTTCGCCAGCAGCCGGTCCTGCTTGCGCACCGCCTTCGCGGTCGGAAAGCGAAGCGACTCCGTGTCCACGAGCTCGTCGGCAAAGCGTAGCGTCGACACCACGAGCGCGTCTCCGATCGCTTCGATGGCCGCGAGATGCTGGGTGTCGCGCAGGATGAACTTCGCCACGCCGATCCGCCCCGAATCGCGGATGGCTTCGCGCAGGAGCGCGTACGCCTCGTCGCCGCCGGCGCCAGGGGTCAGGTAGTAGGGCTTGTCGAAGAAACGGTCGTCGATCGCCTCGGCCTCGACGAAATCGAGGACGTCGATCCGCTTCGTCTTCTCGAGCGCCGCGGCCGCAAAGTCCTCCTTTGTGAGGACGACGAAGCGCCCCTTCTCGAATTCGAAGCCCTTGACGATTTCTTCCCAGGCGACCGGCTCGCCTTCCTTCTGGCAGACGCGTTCGAAGCTGATCGGCGACTTGTCCTTCGCGTGCAGCATCCGGAACCGCGGCCGGTTCTCGCGCACCGCGGTATGCACCTCGACCGGAATATTCACGAGCCCGAATGACAGCGCGCCCTTCCAGATTGCTCGAGCCATCGATTCCCTCCGCTTCCTTGGCAAGTCTCCTGCAAGATTTCTCCCAACGTCTCCATGATTCGCAAGCTGAGCACCGGGAAATACCGCCTGTATTCGCGGAAGCGGGATCCGAAGACCGGACGGCGCCGGAATCTCGGCACGTTCCGGACTCGCGCGGCCGCGCAGAAGCATGAGCGGGCTGTGCAGTTCTTCAAACGAGGCTAAAGCCTCGTGCCACGAAACAGAACCCAGGAATCTTGACAATCAAAGCTCTTGAGGCTAATTTGTCGCAACGTGGGCCAAATAAGCCCATCCTTGGCCTGAGAACAGGCCAGATCGCGCATAAATAGGGGTATTTCGGCTGTCTTTTGTTCTCGAGGTGGTCGAATGCGGAAGATCGACCCCGCCCGGTTCCAGGTCGCGACACGCGGCACCTCCCGCGCCATCAACCGCCGCATCGCCCTGAACCTCGTCCGCGCCCGGCAGCCGATCTCCCGCGCCGACCTCGCGCGCGCCATGGGCGTCCGCCGCAGCGCCGTCAGCCTCATCATCAGCGACCTCCTCAAGGAAGGCCTCGTCGTCGAAGGGGCGACCGGTGAAGCGGAACGCGGCCGCAAGCCGACCTTCCTTTACATCGACTCGGCGCGCAGGACCGTCATCGCCGTGGACATCCGCGCGAGCCAGACCTTCGTCATGCCCGCCGACCTGATCGGCAAGCCGCTCGGCAGCGTGACCGGATTCCCGACCGTTCGTGACCCCAAAGCGCTCGTCGCGACGCTCGCCAGGCGAATCAAGCACCTGCTCGCCGATCACCGCGGCGTCGCCGGCTGCGAGGGAATCGGCGTCGTCGTGCCGGGCATGGTGGAGCAGTCCACGATGCGCGTGCTGCACGCGCCGACGCTCGGATGGCGGGACGTGGACCTCCGCGAGCCGCTCGCGGCCGCGACGGGTCTTCCCGTGCAGATCGAGAACTCCGGGCGCGCCTGCGCGCTCGCGCAGCTCTGGTCGCTGCACGACGTCGCCGCCACCGCGGGCGACCTCGTCTTCGTCAGCGTCTCGGACGGCGTCGGCGTCGGCGTCGTCGTGCGCGGCGAGCTGATGCGCGGCCGGCACAACATCGCGGGGGAGTTCGCGCACGTCCCGCTCTCGCTCGACGGCCCGCGCTGCTCGTGCGGCGCGACCGGCTGCTGGGAGGCCTACGTCTCGAACCGCGCGACGCTCGCCCGCTACTTCGGACGAGCGGTCGAGCCGGCCGGCCCGATTCCCGCCGAGCTGAAGGCCTTCACGATTGAGGACCTGATCGCTCGGGCGCGCGCGATGGATCCGAAGGCGGTCACCGCGGTTCAGGCGACCGGCAGGTACCTCGGGCTCGGACTGTCGAGCGTCGTGAACGCGCTCGATCCCGACTGCGTGTACATCGGCGGCGAGATCACGGCGGCATGGGACCTGATCGAGGTGACGGTGCGTGCGGCGCTCGCCGAGCGGGCGCTGACCCCGGCGGCGGCCGCCGTAGAGATCCGCACGGCCGCGGCGGGCGACTACCCGCGGCTCCGCGGCGCCGCCGCGCTCGTCGTCGCGCCGGCGTTTGCGGCTCCCGTCGTTGCATAGAGGAACGAAGCAAGATGTTATCGGCTCGCGTCGCGCTCTTCATGATCGCCACGGCGCTCGCGACGACGCGCGTGCCCTCGGCGCCGAACGACGCGTTCGCGATCGCGGATCTGGATCGCGAGGTGCGGTCGTTCCTCGATCGAGAGCTGGCCTCGCATCTGGGGGCGGTGACCTCGCTCGATCCGCCCGTCGAGCGGGTACACGGCGCGCTGACGACAGGCGAATTCACGTGGGGCACGTTCATGCGGGCGCTCGCGGCGTACGGGCAGCTCTCGGGCACGTCGACCCTCGGGGGCCGCGACCTGGCGCGAACCATCGCGGAAATCGGCCTCCTCGAGGCGCGGCTGGGCGGCACGCGCTTTTCGCAGCTGTACGCGGCGCTCTCGCTGCGCCATTTCGGCACGGACCTCACGAAGAACCGCGTCTGGCAGTCGCTGACGCCCGGCGAGCGCCAGACGTGGACGCGCCTGCTCGACGTCACGCAGTTCTACGATCCGGTCAAGCGGCAGCCGATCAATCTGCCCGAGAACTACGTCGGCGTCGCCGCGCGCATCGCCGCGATGGCGTGGGAAGTGAAGCTCCTCGAAGATCGCGCGCTTCTCGATTCGCTGCTCGATCGTGCCGCGCTCCAATTCACCTCCGGCGCGTTGTACGCGGACGATGCGGTGCCGACCGGCCGATACGATCGGTACTCCAACGAATACGCGCGGTACGTCTGGGAAGCGGCGCAGATAGCGGGCCGGCGCGATCTGCTCGACGCGCTCCGGCCGTCGCTCCGCGCGCAGATGCGGCTCTGGTGGGACCTTGTCTCGCCAGACGGCTACGGGTATCCGTGGGGCCGCAGCCTCGGCGTCGTCAGCTACCTCGACACGCTCGAGATCGCGGGCTTCCTCGCGATCGCGCCGGAGTTTCAGCCCGCCCCTCCGGACCAGCTCGCGTCCGTCTATCGCGCCGCGTGGCGCTGGCTGCGGCAGGACTACAAGGACGACAGGCACCTGCTGTCGATCTTCGACGATGGGCGGGGCAACTTCGGCTACATCGGCCGCGACCGCGAATGGCAGCAGACGACCGGGTTCTTCGGCAAGCTTGCGCACGCGCATCTCCAGTTGACCGCGGGTCTGGGTCGCAGCCAGGTCACACGAGCGCCGGTCGTTCCCACGCTGCCGCCTGTTGCGCGCTTCGAGTTCTTCAACACGAGCCTGCGTGGCCGAAGCCGTGAGGCGGAGGCCCGACGGGCAGGGGTCTGGCTGGTGCGCCAGGGTCCGGTCAGGTTCGCGCTCCCGATTACAACCGCGACACGCCCCGGCGTCGCCGACTACCTGCCGGCGCCCCACGGCCTGGCCGGATTCGCCGCGCCGGTCGAGCAGCCCTTGCCAGCGCTCGCGCCGTTTCTCGAGCTCGCCGACGGGCGGACGATCGTTGCGGCGGACGGCGCCGACGAGGCCGTGCCGTCGGCGGACGGCCGCGCGCTGCGCGCACGCTGGACGCGCTGGGCGCAGCTCGGCGCGAAGCCGGGCGACCTGATCGATCCGGGGATCGACGCGGAGGTCGAGTGGCGGCTCGAAGGGCCCGCGTTGATACGGGTCGAGCGGCTCACGGCCCGGAGATCGATCGCGATCCGGCGATGGCGCGTCGTCGTGCCCTCCACCGGCACGCGATGGCTGACGTACACGGCTGGCTCGGTCCGGACCGACGTGCTGGACGGCCCCGAGGGCGTGCTCGAGGCGTCGGTGCTCCAGGCGGACTGGCCGTACGGCACGAGCCGGCAGTCGACCGGATCCGGGCCTGAAGGACGCGGCGCGCGGATCGCGATCCCGCAACACCTGATTTACGCCGCAGAAAACATCCAGCTGCCGCAAGGCGCGACGAAGGGCTGGACCCTGCGATTGGAGGTACGAAGTGGTCATGCAAAGTGAGGCGATCAGCGCGGAGCGCTGCGTGGTGCGGAACACCGGAGGGCGCAGCGGACGCACCGTGTCGGTCGCGCCCGGCGCCACGGCGTCGAGACACCTGCACTACGGCCGGATCATCCTCGACCGCGCCGCGGCCGCGCTGCGCTTCGACACGAAGGAGCTCGAAACCGGGCTCATCTGCCTGAAGGGCAGCGCGGCGATCCGGATCGGCGGGCAGCCGTTCACGCTGGAGCGGTACGACGCCCTGTACGTGCCGCGCGACTCGTCGGTGGAGATCGCGCCGGGCACGAATGCCGACGGGTGCGATCTTGCGGAGCTCGCCGCGCCGGTCACGGCGCGTCACCCCGTCCAGTTCGTCTCGTTCAAGGACGTGCAACGGGATCCCGGGCTGCACTTCAAGGCGGGCGGGCCGGCCAACCAGCGCGAGCTGAACATCCTCCTCGGCAAGAACGTGCAGGCCGGACGGATCCTGGCCGGCGTGACGTTCAGCGCGCCCGGCAACTGGACGTCCTGGCCGCCTCACGAACATGCCGCGATGCTCGAGGAGGCGTACCTCTACATCGACATGCCGCCGCCCGCGTTCGGCGTGCAGCTGGTCTACACGAACGCGGCGGAGCCCGAGCTGGCGACGATCGTCCGCGAAGGAGACGTCGTCCTGATGCCGGCCGGCTACCACCCGAACGTCGCGGCGCCGGGCGGCTCGATCAACTTCCTCTGGATGATGGCGGCGAACCGGGAGCACGCGGATCGGCAGTTCGGGGTCGTCAACGTCCAGCCCGGATTCGGCGCGGGCGGGTCCGGACTCGATCCGGGGCGCGCCGGAGCGGGCAGGACGGCAGGAGATCGGCCATGAGCGAAGGATGGGCCTTTCAGCACAGGGAGTGGTCGACCATTCCCATCCAGCAGGTCAGCGACGGCGTCGAGCGCCAGATGATCTGGGGCGAGCGGCTGATGGTGTGCCGGCTGCGGCTCGCGCCGCACGTCGTGACGCCGGTCCACTCGCATCCGCACGAGCAGATCACGATCGTCGAGCGCGGCCGCGTCCGGTTCGTCGTCGGCGGCACCGAGCGCGTGTCGTCCGAGGGGGACGTGCTGCATTTTCCGTCCCGCGTCGAGCACGGCGCCACGATGCTCGACGAGGAAGTCGTGTTGATCGACATCTTTTCACCGGTGCGTGAAGACTTTCTGTCGGAGAAGAGCCTATGAACGCCGCACAGACCGTCCGTGACGCCGACAAGCGCGAGGCGCTGGAGCGGGTGCTCCGGAGCTCCACCTTCAACCGCGCCCGGCAGGTGCGGAACTTCCTGCGGTACATCTGCGAGATGGAGCTCGCCGGCCGCGCGGCGGCGCTCCACGAGTACCTGATCGCCGTGGAGGCGATGGGACGGCCGATGGCCTATTCGACCGAAGAGGACTCGAGCGTGCGGCGCCGCGCGTACGCGCTGCGCCAGAAGCTCGACGAGGTCTACGCCACGGAGCTGGCGGGCGCCAGCGTCCGCATCGACGTTCCGAAGGGCAGCTACGTCCCGAGGTTCGTGCTGGTCGCCGACGCCGCGGCGCAGGGGGAGAGCGCATGACGAGCCACGGATTTCGCGGATCAAGGACGAGCCACGGATTATCGACGGATTCGGCTGGCCGCTCGTGGCTGCGGCTCTGGGATTGTGGCTCGCTATCACCGGCACCGCCCTGTCGCAGGGCGTCCAGCCTCCTCCGGATGCAGATCGCGCGAAGCGTCTGGCCTGGTTTCACGAAGCCAAGTACGGCCTCTTCATTCACTGGGGGCTCTACGCGATCCCCGCGGGCGAGTGGAAGGGCAAGCGGATCCCCGGTATCGGCGAGTGGATCATGTTCCGCACGCCGGTGCCGGTTCGCGAGTACGAGCAGCTCGCCAAGCAATTCAACCCGGTGAAGTTCGACGCGAACGCGTGGGTGCAGCTCGCGAAGGACGCGGGGATGAAGTACATCGTCATCACGTCGAAGCACCACGACGGGTTCGCGCTCTACCAGTCGAAGGTGAGCAGCTACGACGTCGTGGATGCCACGCCGTTCAAGCGGGACATCCTGAAGGAGCTGGCGGACGCGTGCGCGAAGCAGGGCATGCGCCTGGGCTTCTACTACTCGCAGTCGCAGGACTGGCACGATCCGAACGGCATCGGCAACACCTGGGACTTCGGCCCCGACGAGAAGAAGGACTTCGACAAGTACCTGCGCGAGAAAGCCGAGCCCCAGATCCGCGAGCTGCTGACCGGCTATGGCCCCGTCGCCCTCATCTGGTTCGACACGCCGCGGTTCATGACGCCGGAGCGCGGGCAGCGCTTCGTCGACATCCTGCGCTCGATCCAGCCCATGACGTTGATCGACGGCCGGCTCGGGATTCCCGGCGACTACGTCACGACCGGCGACAACGTCATTCCGCCCGACGTGCAGGGCACCGCGTGGGAAGTGCCCGCGACGATCAACCACACCTGGGGCTACAAGTCGTACGACCATGACTGGAAGCAGCCGGGCAGCATCATCTTCAAGCTCGTGGACATCGTCAGCAAGGGAGGCAATTACCTGCTGAACGTGGGCCCGATGGCCGACGGCATCATCCCGCAGGCGAGCCAGGACGTGCTGCGCGCCGCCGGCGCCTGGCTGAAGGTCAACGGCGAAGCGGTCTACGGCGCCGGGCCGACGCCATTCGGAGACGAGCTCGGCGAGCCGAGCGCGAAGGGCGCAAAGGATCTTCGCGGCCAGCCGCTGATGCTCGCCCGCACGGAATGGCGCGTGACGACGAAGCCCGGAAAGCTCTACATCACGTTCTTCGCCGAGCCGCGCGTGCCGTTCGAGCTTCCCGCGATGAAGAACGCCGTCAAGCGCGCCTACCGCCTCGCCGACGGCGCGGCGATCGAGGTCAAGAAGGACGGCGCGAAGACGCTCGTGAACATCGAGCGGCCGATCTACGACCCGATGGCGACGGTCATCGTGGTCGAAATCGACGGGCCGGCGGTCCAGAAGACCACGCATTGAGGATTGACGAAGCTTCTGAATTCCAGATTCTAGATTCTGAATTCTGAGTGATGAGGAGGATGGGATGGAGAAGATGACCTGGCGGCGGGTGAGGCTCGCGCTCGCGGCGACCGTCGTGGCAAGCGGACTCTGGACGGCACATGGATCCGCTCAGACGCTCGTCGGGCAGATTTCGGGAACCGTCAGCGATACGTCGAAGGCGGTTCTGCCGGGCGTGACGGTGTCGGTGATCAGCAACGAAACGCAGGCGGTCCGCGTGACGCAGACCGACGAGTCGGGCGCCTGGATCGTGACGAATCTGCCGCCGGGGGGGTATACCGTCACGGCAGAACTGCAGGGCTTCAAAAAGGCTGTGCTCTCCGGGTTTCTGCTGTCCGCGGATGGCCGGCTCCGCGCCGACATCTCGCTGGACGTTGGCGGCCTTGCGGAGACCGTCGAGGTCGTGTCGGTCGTCGGCGACACCGTCAACCGGACGTCCGGCGAGATCGCCCGCACGATTGACGGCAATCAGGTGCGGGATCTCGCGCTGAACGGGCGCAACTACGTGCAGCTCGCGTCGCTCGTGCCCGGCGCGGCGCTCCTCAACGACGATCAGCTCGATTTGACGACGAGCCTGAGCACCTCGGGCCAGTCCATCAACGGCAACCGCCCGGTGTCGAACAGCCTGCTCGTGGACGGCGGGACCAACAACGATTCCGGGAGCAACGCCAGCCAGATAAACAACGTCGGCATCGACTTCGTCCGTGAGGTGCAGATCCAGACGTCCAACTTCTCGGCTGAGTACGGCCGTCAGGCGGGCGCCGTCATCAACGTCGTCACCCGGAGCGGCGCGAACCGCTTCTCGGGGAGCCTGTTCGAGTTCGTCCGGCACGACGGAATGGATGCGCCGAACTACTTCTCGCCGCTCGACGCGAACGGGGAGAAGATCAAGCAGCAGCTCCGGTTCCACGACTACGGCGGCGCGCTCGGCGGCCCGCTGCGCCGCGACAAGGTCTTCTTCTTCGTCGGGCAGGAATACAAGTACATCCGCCGCCAGACCAACCCGTTCCAGCGGTCGCTTCCGACGCTGCGCGAGCTGGAAGGGGACTTCTCCCAGAGCGCGGTCCGATTCGCCGGCACCGATCGCATCGTCGGAACGGCGGACGACATCATCCTGCGGGATCCCGTGACGGGTCAGCCCTTCCCGAACCGCATCATCCCCGCGAACAGAATCACCGCCGACGGCCGCGCGATCTCCGAGACCTATCGCCGGATGATCCAGCTCGCCGCGGGATTCACCGATCAGCCCGTGGGGAACAACACCACCTTTCAGCTCGACAACCCGTTCGACTGGCGGCAGGACATCGTGCGCCTCGACTACCGCGTAAACGATCGCCACAGCGTCTTCATGCGGTACCTGCACGACAAGTACGACCTCATCGAGCCGCTCGGCACGTTCTCGGGATCCGACCTGCCGACGACGCCGACCAACCGTCTGCGTCCGGGGACGAGCTATCAGCTCGCATATACCTGGGTCGTCAACGACAACATCGTGAACGAGGTCAAAGGGAACGGCTCGTGGAACGGGCAGCGGATCCCGCCGGTCGGCGAGGACTGGAAGCGCGAGACCTACGGCTACCAGTTCCCGCAGCTGTTTCCAGGCGGCCGCTTCGACGGCATCCCCTACGTCAGCGTCACGGGGCTGGCGAACTTCCGGGGACCCTCGTTCTCGCTCCTATCGCCGACGACCGACATCTTCGTGCAGAACGCGCTCACGTGGGTCCTCGGCGAGCACTCTCTGAAGACCGGCGTCAAGTACACACGGAACCGCAAGGATCAGAACGGCCGGTCCACGTATCTCGGCGACATCGCGTTCAACAATACGGGGAATCCGAGGACGACCAACAACGCGTTCGCCGACGCGCTCCTCGGCAACTTCCGCACCTACACCGAAGCCTCGGACGACCCGCTCGGCTTTTTCCGGTTCAACCAGTACGAGGCGTGGGTCTCGGACAACTGGCAGGTGAGTCCCGCGCTCAGCCTGGAAGCGGGCGTGCGCTACCAGTACGCGCCGCCGATTTACAGCCAGCAGAACAACCTCGTGAACTTCGACCCGGCGCTCTACGACCCCGCGCGCGCGGTGGCCATGAACCGGAACGGCACGATCGTCCCGAACTCCGGCGACCGTTTCAACGGGCTCGTGCGGGCGGGCTCGGGCGTTCCGGACGATCAGGTCGACCGTGTCGACGTGCTGCCCGGCCCCGCCTACGCCGCGATCCCGGTGGGGGCCGAGCGCGGGCTGTACGACGGCGAGCACCTTCTGATGCCGCGCGTCAGCTTCGCCTGGAGCCCGGCGGCGGACGGCAAGCTCGCGATCCGCGGAGGCTTCGGCATCTTCTACGATCGGCCGGAAGGAAACATCATCTTCTCGTCGCTGAACCTCCCGCCGTTCATGGATTTCGTGCAGTACGAGAACGGCAACCTGGCGAACCCGGCGGGCGGTACCGCGGCGGCGCTCGCGCCGCTCGGAACGATCAGCACGATCGATCCGGGGCTGAACACGGCGCGGACGATGCAGTACAGCGTCAGCGTGCAGAAGGAGCTGTGGGGCGGGTACCTCCTCGAGGCGGCGTATGTCGGGACGAGGGGGCGCGACCTGCTGTGGTTCCCCGACATCAACCGGCCGGACTTCGCGCTCCTGGCGGCCAACAACGCCCTGCCGGCGGCGCAGCGCGCCTCCGTCAACTTCCTCCGGCCCTACAAGGGGTACTCGGTCATCCAGCAGCGGCTCAGCGACGCCGAGGCGAACTACAACGGCCTGCAGCTGTACGCGAACAAGCGCCGGGGCGATTTCATGTTCACGGTCGGCTACACGCTGTCGAAGGTGGACACGAACGCGAGCGGCTTCGGCGACAACCCGGTCGAGGACGACCTCGCCTACAACTACGGCCCGGCCACCTACGATCGCCGGCATATCTTCGTGGCGACCTACACGTATTCGATGCCGTTCTTCAGAGGGCGAGGCGGGATCGTCGAGGCGGTGCTCGGCGGATGGGACGTGAGCGGCATCACGCGCATCCAGTCCGGGCCGTACCTGACGGCGCGCGGCAACACGTCGACCGGCGAGCGCCGCGCCGACTACGTGGGCGGCGAGGTCGCGCTGCCGGGGGACGAGCGCGACGAGAACCGCTGGTTCAACACCGCTGCGTTCACCGCCGCGCCGGACACGCGCTTCGGCAACGCCGAGGTCGGGCAGATCGTCGGCCCCGGCCGCCACGCGTGGGACCTGTCGTTCCGGAAGCACTTCCCGATCGGCGCGACCAAGCTCGGGATTCAGGCGGACGTCTTCAATCTGTTCAACACGCTCAACCTGAACGCACCGAACGTCATCACGACGTCGGCGGACTTCGGGAGGATCAACGGCGCGGGGCCGTCCAGGCAGATTCAGTTGGGCATACGCCTGGAGTTCTAGCGCTCATTGCTGATTGTGGAATGTGGATTGTGGATTGATTGCCTGCGTGGCCGAAGCCTTGGCGAAGGCCCGACGATCGACGACTGCCGGATTGCCGATTATTGATGATTGACGATTGGCAATCCGGCGGTAGGAACTCGAGCCAGGATCACGACGCTTGATCGAGTAGACGCCGCTTCTCCAGCTGGAACTCTTCTTCTGAAATCACGTTCCGGTTCCGCAGGAGATCGAGTTTTTCAATCTGCTCGGCTTTGGACAGGGAGGTGTGCCGATTGTCGCTTCGGTTGCTCCCGACCGCCCATCCGATGAGGGCCATCAGCCAACCGATCCAGCCGAGGCCCGTGGGGACGATATCGATCCAGGAGCCGAATACGAGCAACGAACCGACAAGATACAGCAGCCAGCTGGCGCGGTCGCCCTTCACGGCTGTGTCATCCAGGCAAGCTGAATGCCAGTCAAATCACCACACCTCGTGAACGCGACGCGACCGCGACACCGCAAAAAGTGTCCGCGCAATTACAGTCTCGCGCAATGACAGCTCGCTGAATCGTCGATTCCAGACGTCCGAATTCGCGAGCCCGGCGTCTTAAGGTTCGAAGATGCCGGGCTCGTGTCGTTCGGCGCGTCGCGTTGCCGCGGCCGGCGCAGCCCTGATCGCCGCCAGTCCGTCATTCTGGCCAGCAACCGCTTTCGCACAAAGCTCCGCACCCGATCCGCCACCCATCGTCATCGACTACTCGACCGTGCCGATGACGCGCAACGCGTCACTGGCCGACGCAGGTGTCAGATTCATCGAACGCGGCGCCGACTGGGGCGTGGACGCATTCGCCGGCGACCTGTTCGCCCGCCGGTCCAGGGGAGGGTTCTTCGCGCGCTTCGGGCGGTGGCTGGGGTTTGACTTCTTCGTCGATGCCTTTGCGGTGGCGGCGGTCCACGAGTACGGGCACGCGACGCGCGTCGACGAATCCGGGCGAACGGCGCAGGTGTTTCTCGGAGGGTTCAACGGCTCGCATTTCGTCGCACGCGGCGCGTCCGTCACGCCGGTCGAAGCCATGGGCATCTTCAGCGGTGGCCTCGAGGGCGAGCAGGTGCTCGCCGATCGAATCGGCGATCGAATGTTCACGGCCGGCAGCGCCACGTCCGCGGAGCTGACCACGCTCTTCCTCACGGCCTACGGGACGGAGTCGTACATCCTCAACACCCTCAGAGAATCCCGGCTCGCGAACCCCGATCGCTTCTTGAACGGCGGACGGTCGGGCAGGCCCGGCGATCCCGCGCAGTACGTCATGGGGCTGACGGGCTCACAGCTGTCGTTGACGTCCCCGTTCGGTGCAGCCGAAGTGTCGCGCTACTTTCCCGAGATCCAATCGAACGCACGCTCGATCCGCAGGGGCGCGCTGCTGAACCTGCTCGACTACCAGTATGTGACGGTCGGCGTCGGGCTCTTTCGCGATTACATGTGGAGGGGCGAGCGGCGGGTCCCCGTGCGGTGGATAGACATTGGATCAGTCTCGGTCGCCCCCGGTGTGAGCTATCGTCTGTCGCCGATTGGACCGGAGACCCGCGTGCACAGCCGATACAAGGCCGGCGCGATCGTGGGCGACGCCTACGTCCGGTGGAGCGACCCGATGACGCGGGACCAACTGGGGCTGTTCGGCGTCGGCGGCAAAGTTCAGCCGAGAGCGATGCGCCGCGTGGAACCGAAAATCGCGTTCGATCTCTGGCGCAATCCCGATGGCACGATGCGCGTGCGCGCGGAGGGCGCTGCGACGTTCAGCGGATGGCCGACCGACCGTCTCGTGTCGACCGCCGCCGTGGGGGCGAAGGGGAGCGGATATGTTCCCGGGTATCCGCTCACCTCAGGCGCCTATGTCGGCATCGGAGGCGGCATCCGCTTTTGACGGCTCGCCCTGCCGCGCGGCAGCCCTAAAGGGCTGCGCTACGGAAGATGTAACTCCATCAACACTTCGTCGTCTTCCACGCCGTCGATGACGACCTGCCGTGCCAGCCGGCCGCAGTCTCGAAAGCCCAGATTCCGGTAGAACGCCTGGGCCCTGGTGTTCGAGCCGCGAACCTGAATCACGAGCTTTCGATAGCCGGCTTCGCGCGCGAAGGCCAACGTGGCGCGCCAGAGCTGACCTCCGACACCGCGGCCTCGCCACGCGGGCAGCAGGAACGTCCCCACCTGCCCGACATGCGCCATCGAGCCGAGAACCGGCGACCAGCGGTCCAGCACCTGCAGTCCAACGATCCCGTGCCCGTCGTCTACGGCAACATGGATCGTCTCGCGAGGGGAGAGCGACTCGATGTAGCGCCGCTCGTCCTCGACGCTCCAGGCTCGATCGATGGCGGAATGGATCCGCTCCGACGCGATGACTTCGAACACGGCGGCGATTCCGGCGGCATCTGATGAGAAGGCGCGCCGTATTGTTGACATCGTCTGGCCGAGTATACGACTGGTAAGTCGACTTCGTGGATCCTCAATCAATCCACAATCCCCAATCCCGAATCCACAATGGTCCGTATAATCCCCACGTGCCTCTGAGTGTCGGCACGCGTGTCGGGCCATACGGTATTGTTTCCGCCCTTGGCGCCGGCGGCATGGGCGAGGTGTACCGGGCCCGCGACACGCGGCTGGGCCGCGACGTCGCCCTGAAGATTCTCCCTGAGCTCTTCGCGGCGGATCCCGAGCGCATCGCCAGGTTCCAGCGCGAGGCGAAGACGCTCGCCTCGCTGAATCACCCCAACATCGGCGGCATCCACGGCATCGAAGAGGCGAACGGTGTCTCCGCCCTCGTCATGGAGCTGATCGAGGGTGAGGATCTCGCCGTCCGCATCGCGCGCGGCGCGATCCCGCTCGACGAGGCGCTGCCGATCGCGCGGCAGATCGCCGAGGCACTCGCAGCGGCACACGAGCAGGGGATCGTCCATCGCGACCTCAAGCCGGCCAATATCAAGGTGCGCGACGACGGCACGGTGAAGGTGCTGGATTTCGGCCTGGCGAAGGCGGTGGAGCCGGCGGGCGTGTTGTCGAGCAGGCTCGCAATTACCGACGATCACGTCACCCGCGATGACGCAGGCGGGCGATCATCCTGGGCACGGCGGCCTACATGAGTCCCGAGCAGGCGAAGGGGAAGCCGGCGGACAAGCGGAGCGACGTCTGGGCGTTCGGCTGCGTGCTCTACGAGATGCTGACCGGCAAGCGCGCGTTCGAGGGCGAGGACATCAGCGACACGCTCGCCGCCATCCTGCGCGGCGAGCCGGACTGGACCGCGCTGCCTGCCGACATTCCTCTTTCCATCCGCACGCTGCTCACGGGCTGTCTGACCAAGGATCGGCGACACCGCGTCGCCGATCTGTCAGCCGCGTTGTTCGTCATCGATCACCAGGCGCACATGAGTTCCGGGGCGGCCGCGCCGATTGCCTCGGTCGCGCGCGTCTCGTCCTGGCGCAGAGCTCTTCTCGCCAGCCACCCTGGTCATCGTCGGGCTCGCCGCCGGCTATGGCGGCTGGATGCTGAAACCCACAGCTCCCCGGGTGGTCACTCGATTGGCGATCACGCTGCGGAGCGGGTGATGCGTTTACCGGGCGGGCCTTCGGCTCCGTTGGCGCTGTCGCCGGATGGTACCCGACTGGTCTACACGGCGAACGACCGGTTGTATCTGCGCGCCCTCGATCAGCTCGATGCCGCGCCGATCGCGGGTGTTGAAGCTCAAGGGCTTCGCGAGCGCGCGAACCCCGTTTTTCTCACCGGATGGTCAGTGGGTCGGGATTCTGGGAGGCGAAGCAACTGAAGAAAGTGTCGGTCAGCGGTGGCGCACCGGTCACGCTGTGTGCCCTTACGGCCCCGCCGTACGGCGTCACGTGGGCGGCCGACAACATCATTCTGGTCGGGCATGGTCCGCAGGGCATCTGGCGCGTGTCCGGCGATGGCGGAGAACGCTGAGCAGATCATCAAAGTGGATGCCGGCCAGCGCGCCTATGGCCCGCAACTATTGCCGGACGGTCGAACGGTACTATTCACGCTCGCCGCAGCCGGCGAGTTGGGACGAAGCGCAGATTGTCGTGCAGTCGCTCGACAATGGCACGCGCCAGACCCTCATCACCGGCGGCACCGACGGCCGGTATCTCGCCCACGGGACACGTCGATGTACGCGCTGCGTGGCACGGTGCTGGCCGTGCCATTCGACGCGAGCATCTCTCAGCGATCACGGGTGAACCGGTGCCGCTGGTCGAAGGCGTCTGGCGGCCGATAGGCGGCGCTGAGCGCCGCCGCCCAGCTTGCGGTGTCGTCCCAGGGGACTCTGGCGTACGTGCCGCCTCCCAGCGTCACGGCGGCCGCGACAGACGCTCGTGTGGGTCGATCGCCGGGGAGGCGAAGAAGCGATTCCCGCACAGCCGCGATCGTATCGCCACCCACGGCTCGCTCCGGACGGGACGCGTCTCGCGCTCGAGATCCAGGACGACAATATGAATCGGGACATCTGGGTGTGGGACCTGCAGCGCGGAACGTGGACACGAGTAACCGCCGATCCCGCCTTCGACCGCGAGCCCGTCTGGATGCCTGACGGCCAGCGATCATCTTCAGCTCGTTGCGCACCGGCACGATTGCCCTCTTCTGGCAGTCCGCACAATGGAACCGGCCAGGCCGAACAGTTGAGCGAGCTCAATCGACAGAATACCGTGGCGCCGTTGATATCGCCGACGGAGGGCACCTGGTCCTTCGCGAAGCGGAACACAGACAGGCTCCGACCTGATGATCCTCGATCTCGGCGGCGGCCCCGACGCCCCAAAGCCTTCGATCGGGCCAGCCGAGGCCGCTCGTGCAAACGTCGTTCGAGGAGATCAACGCGGAGATCTCACCCGATGGTCGATGGCTGGCGTATCAGTCGAACAGCTCGGGCGCTTTCGAAATCTACGTGCGGCCGTTTCCGGACGTGGCAGCGTGGTCAATGGCTCGTGTCCACGGCCGGCGGTACCGAACCGCTCTGGGCACGGACGGCCAGGAGCTGTTCTACCGCTCTCCCAAGGGTGCCGTGATGCGCGTCGCGATTTCGCCCGGGACATCATGGTCGGCCGGCACGCCCAGTCAGCTTTTTGAAACAGCCTCGTATGTTCTTCGACCCGAGAGGACGCAACGCTCGTACGACGTGTCTCACGACGGGAGGCGATTCGTGATGATCAAGAACTCGGACTCGTCGGCCCCACGCGCCACGACGCCACGTATCGTCGTCGTTCAGAACTGGTTCGAGGAACTGAAATCGAGAGTACCGATAAGCAATGATCGCGCATTGACGATGGGGGATGACGATGGACGACCGGTTTGCCTCGTTCAGAAACGCGACGGCGGTGGCCGTGCTGAAAGGCGCCGGCTCGACGCCTGGCGAGCTTCGGCAGGCGATCGCAGGCGGCAACCCTCCGCCCGAGCTGGCAACCCTCGTGCAGAAGATCCGCACGCGCGCGTACACCGTGACGGATCAGGACATCGACGCGCTGAGAAGCCGCTATACCGAAGATCAGCTGTTCGAAATCATCGTCTCGGCGGTATTCGGGACCGCGAGCGATCGGCTGAAGGCAGCCCACCGGGCGCTGGAGGAGGCGTGAGGCTCGGCAACGTCGAACGCGGCGATCGTCTCAAGTTCCGGCTGTTCTACGCCTTTCTGCGGATCGTTTCCGGGTTCCGCGCTTCTGATGTCATCCGGACGCTGCGGTACCGGCGGGACTTCTTTGGGCAGCCGCATTCCGCGCACACGCAGGCCGTCATGCGCGGGCCCTCCGAATGGTCGGTCGGCGAGCGCGAGCTCTTCGCCGCATTCGTGTCGCGCATGAATCAGTGCCATTTTTGAACGAACGCCCACGCCGCGGTCGCGGCGTCCGCCCTCGACGACAACGAGCTCGTGCAACGGGTCCTGGACGACTACACGACGGCGCCGATCGACGACAAGCTGCGCGCGACGCTCGGACTGCTCAAGAAGATGACGCTCGACCACGGGAGCCTCGGGCCTGAGGACGTGCGAGCGGTATTGCGCACGGGCGTCTCTCAACAGGCAATCCGTGACGCTCTGGAAGTCGCGTTCCTGTTCAACATCTACGATCGGCTCGCCGACTCGATGGGCTGGGACGTGCCGGCCATCACTGGGGGATACTACCAGGTGGTGGCTAAGCGATTACTCAGAAATGGGTATGGGGGGTAATCTGCATTGTGGATTGGGGATTGCGGATTGTGGATTTGTTGATGATTGGTGATTGTCGATTGCGAAATTATTGACGATTGCCGGATTGGCGTATCAGCAGAAGCGCCCCGCGTTCTCGACTTCCTGTCGCGGCGCGCCTGCGGATGCCGGCACGGCCAGGACCGTGACGGTCGCAAGGATGGCGGCGATCGGTCTCGGCATCGTCGGGCTAACGAGCTGGATTCTACACGTTACAATGAAGGCACGACGCGATGCCCCGCAGCTATTTCAAACTCGTCGAGTCCATTGGCCGCGCCCTGCCGGACGTGGAGGTGACGACCACCTGGGGTAAGCCCACGCTGAAGGTACGCGGGAAGATGTTCGTGTGCATCGCATCCCACAAGTCCGCGGAGCCGAACACGCTCGTGGTGATGATGGACTTCGCCGCCCGTGACGCGCTGCTCGAGGACGACCCTAATACGTACTACCTGAAAGAGCACTATGTGAACTATCCGTGCGTCCTCGTTCGGCTGTCGCGTGTCCCTTCCGACGCGCTGCGGGACCTCATCATCGGCGCGCACCGCTTCGTGAGCACGAAGAGAGCGAAGAAACCGGCCGGAACCAGCCGCGGCGAGGCGGCCAGGCGATCGCGCCGACCGCGTCGCCAATCCTCAATCAGCAAATAGTCTCCAATCAGCAATCGTCAATCGTCGATAAATCCCCAATCCCCAATCCCCAATCCACAATGTTTAGAACGTAAGCTTCAGTCCCAACTGAACCTGCCGCGACGTCGTCACCGTCGACGTGATCCGGCCCCAGGTGGGCGCGACGATGGGGGAGCCGTTCGCGGCGACGCCGGTAAATGCCGTCCGGCCGGACGGGACCGCGAAGTTCGGCCGGTTCAGCAGGTTGAAGCACTCGATGCGCACGTCCAGCCGACGCCCCTGCGCCATCTCGAACCCCTTGACGAGCGACAGATCCACGGCCACAAGGCCGGGGGCGACGATGGAGTTCCGCCCCGCGTTTCCGCGCTGATTCACCGGAGGAAGCTGGAAACAGGCGATATCCAGGTAGCGATCCGGGCCGCCGAGAACCGGATCGCAGCCGGACACGACGTCGGGCCGTTCGTGCATCGAGAAGCTGGTGGTGTTGAGGTTGCCCGACCGGTTGAACCCGAGCTGCGGGGTGAACGGATGCCCCGACCGGAGGGTCGTGATGTTGCTGATCTGCCAGCCTTTCAGGAACGCGCCCGTGATGCCGGTCTTGTCCTGCGCGAACGGCAGCTCCCAGGTCGCGTTGAACGTCAGGTTGTGCCTCGCGTCGAACGCGGAGGGCCCTCGATCGAACGTCGGGTCGTACCAGTCGAGGCCGTACTGCACGACGTTGCTGAAGTCCTGCGAGTTGATGCCGCTCGAGTCGTCTGTGGATTCCGACAGCGTGTAGGAGACCTGCGCGCGCCAGCCGCGCGAGAAGCGCTTGTGCGCGCCGATCTGCAGGGCGTTGTAGAAGGACTCCGCGTCGGTCACGCGCTGCCAGATGCCCGTGAAGTTCGGGTTGCGGCGGCCCAGCTGCGGCTGATAGACCTTCACGCCGTTCACGATCGTTTCGGGCGCGAGGTTGGCGTCCCCGAGCCGGATCAGGTCAATTCCCCGGGAGCCGACGTACCCGACCATCACATCCCAGTTTCCGGGCAGCGCCCGCTGGACGCTCGCGTTGAACTGCATGATGAACGGAGTCGTCAGGTCGAAGTTCACCGTCTGGAGCTGCGCCCGGATCGGCGCATTCGGATCGAAGTTCGCGACGACGTTCGGGAACGGCGGATTCGGGATTGACGTGCGCGTCGTAAACGGGGGGTTGAGGCTGCCCGAGAAGAAATAGTACTTCGGGAGGATCTCGTCGTAGAACAGCCCGAAGCCGCTGCGCACCGACGTCTTGCCATCGCCGAGCGGGTCCCAGGCGACGCCGATCCTCGGCGCCACGTTCTTGAGCGACGGGTTCTCGTGCCAGGGATCGCCCACGACGAGCTCGCTGTCGGTGACGTTCCGGAGGTTCGAGATCTTGCCGTCCGCTTCCGTCGGCGTCGTCACGAACTCGTAGCGCAGCCCCGCATTGAGGGTCAGGCGCGAGCTCAGGTGAATGTCATCCTGCGCGTAGAATCCGAACAGCCACTGGCGGTACTTGCGATCCGGGTCGATCTTGCCCGGCACCGCGAAGTCCACGCTGATCGCCCGCCCCTGCAGGAAGCTTTCGAGGTTGGCGAAGTTGACGATGCCACCCTGCTGGCTCGTCGTGTGCTGATCGAACTGGAGGTACTGCGTCTGGAACCCGACGCGCATCGAGTGCGCGCCCTTGGTCCAGGTCAGCGTGTCGCCGATCTGCCAGTTGTTCAGCCGGTCGTCGCGCGGGAGCCGGAAGTCGCCGGCCATCTCGGTGACCATTCCTCGAATCGTCAGGTAGCCGAACTGCTCTCCGGGAATCCACGCCATCGACGGCGGGATGTCGATCGTGCGCAGGTTGTCCGCGAGCGACACGGAGCGATTGAGCCCGACGCGGAGCACGTTCACCAGCGCCGGGGACAGAATGCGCTGGTGCTCGGCGGTCACATACGTGTTTCGCGTCTGCTCCGGGATGATCGAGATGGGTGGTTTGTCTGTCGGAATGCGCTCGACGTCCCCCCTGTCGTAGGTGTAGCGCACGAACACGTTGTCGTTGGCCGTGAACCGATGATCGACGCGGCCCTGGAAGAAGTGCTCGTCGGTCGGCTGCGTGTCCGTGAACAGGTACTCGGACGCTCCGCCGCCGAGGCTGCGCCCGTTGGCGTGCGGGAACAGCGTCTCGAGATACGCCGGGATCGCCGGATGCAGAGTCACCGTCCCCGAGGGGAGCACGCCCCGGCGCGCGTTGTCGTCGGGCACGGCGGTCAGGCCCGTGACGCCGAGCCGTTCCCTCAGCCCTTCGTAGGCCACGAAGAAGAACGTACGGTCTTTCTGAACCGGACCGCCCAGGACCGCCCCGAACTGCTGCCGCGTGAACTCCGGTTTGGGCTTGTCGCGGGGGTCGAAGAAGTTCCTCGCGTCGAGCGCCGAGTCGCGCATGAATCCGAAGGCCGAGCCGTGGACGCGATTGCTGCCGGATCGCGTCACGGCGTTGATCACGCCGCCAGCAGAGCGGCCGAACTCGGCCGAGTACGCGTTGGTCAGAACCTGGAACTCGAGGACCGCTTCGACACCCAGCAGGACGCCGGCAGCCGAGCCGGGCGTCTTGTTGTAGACGTTGTTGATGTCGGTGCCGTCGAGCAGAAAATTGTTCTGCTCGGGACGCGCGCCGTTGATCGAGATCTTCGGCGTCCGTCCGCCGACCACGTCGCTGCCGGCCGCGAGCGCCGCCTGGACGCCGGGCTGCAGCAGCGCGAGCTGCTGGAACGACCGGCCGTTGAGCGGCAGATCGCGCATCTCCCGCTCGCCCACCAGGCTGGTCACCGCGCCCGATGTGAGATTGATCGCGGGGGAGTCGCCGCGTACGACGACGCTCTCTTCGAGCGGCCCCACGCTGAGCGTCAGGTTGACGAGCGCGTCCTGGCCGACCGTAAGCCGGATCCCGCGCCGCTCGACCGGCTGAAACCCCGCGAGCGTCGTCCGGACTTCGTACTCGCCGGGCGGGAGCAGCGGGGCATGGTACCGGCCGTGGGGATCGGTGACCATCTCCCGTGTGTCGCCCGTGCCGACGTTGCGCACGATGACGGCGGCGCCCGCGATCGCCGCGCCGCTCGAATCGATCACCGTGCCCTGGATGCTGCCGCCCACGTTCTGAGCCGGAGCCGGTCCGGCCCACGCGATGATCACCGCCACGAAGACGCCGCTCAGAATCCACCCGCTGCGCACGGTACACCTCCCGAGAGCGACCCTCCGACGCCAATCCTCAATCGTCAATGAATCATCAATCGCCAATCCCCAATCGACAATCAATCCACAATCAGCAATCCCGAATCCACAATGGTCTACTTCCCGATTGCCTTCTTCAGCTCGTCCATCGTCGTCAACCGTCCGTGGAGCGGCGCGATCTGCTTCACGTCCAGCTTCAGCCGTTGGATGTTGTCGTAGAAGTTCACGCTGAACGGGTTCGGCGTCGCCGGCGGCGGCGCGTTCGGCGCCGGCGGCGCGAAGACGTCCACCTCGATCAGGATCCCTTCCTTCGGGAGAAACGCCATCAGCATGCCGTCGTTGTGCGGGTTGTCCTTGATGTGGTGCAGGTGGAGCTCCCTGCCGCGCTTATCGGAGAGCACCTTCTGGCCGCCGACCGCTTCGACCTTCGCCTTCCGCCCGGCCTGCGCGAGCCGGTCGGGGTTCAGGGTCCGCGGGCTGGAGAAGATCTTCTCGTAGTACGGCTTGTAGATCTGGTGCGTGACGATCGTGGCGCCCTCGGCGGCGTAGGTGCGGATGCCGCCCGAGTGATCGAAGTGTTGATGCGTGTTCACCAGATACTGGATCGGCTTCGACGGGACGAGCGTCTTGACCTCGCCGATGACGGCGAGCGACCGTTCTTCGTTCTGCGGCCCTTCGATGACGGCGACGTGATCCGCGAACTCCACGAGGACGCTGTGGTGCGAGCCGCCGGCGATATACCAGACGCCTTCTGCGATCTTCTGAGACTCGACCCGCACCGGCGGCGGCGTCGCCTCCTTCACGTTCGCCGGCACCTCGATCGTGACCTGCGCGTTCGGCTGCACGTCCGTGATGGTGAGGTCCAGAGTCGGCGAGCCCCCCTGCTTCTGGACGATCTTCGTGGGGAACTTCACGCCCCCGAAATCCTTGTAGTCCGAGTAGGTCGTCTCGATGAGCATGTCGCCGAGCACCGGGTTGTCGATCCAGGTCTCGACCTTCTCGACCAGATTCTGGCTGTTGACGGTCCCCTGGAACTTCCACTTGTCTGCCGCGGTGAAGCTCACGAGGGTGCTCTTCACGCCGCCTCGCGCCTGCGGTTTGACGGTTGCGTTGTGCCGCTGAGCCCCCTTCACGAAGCCGTGGGGCGTGGAAAAGAACTGCAGGACGCGCTCGTTCAACGCTGCCGGCGCCGGCGTCGTGTTGGTGCCGGCCACGTTCCAGGCGTAGCCTTCACGCGCCACCTGAATCTGCCGCTGCTCGCCGGCGAGCGGCTGCCCGCCGCCGCCGCGCGGCGGGTTCTGACCCTGGGTCCGGACCATCTCCTGGCGCATCGCCGGCGCGTCGTAGTCGATCGACGCGGTGTAGCTCGTCACGTTGAAGCGCGGCCATGGCGCGGTCGCGTTCGGGCTCTGCCCGAGCGCGAAGTTGGACCCGCTGCCGGAATACTGGATGGTCTTGAGGTTGGCCGATCCCATCGCGGTTGCGATGGCGTCGAGAGCGGTCTTCGAATCCTGAGCCACGAGGTGGCCGTCGAGGACGACCAGGACGGCAATCGGGATCCAGAGTACGCGTTTCATCGGGCGCTCCTGCGAAGCAGGCCTGAAGGCCTGCGCTACGGACTCCAGTGGTTACGACGATGTGCGGGACGCGAACGCGCGGTACTCGCGCTCAACCGATTCCGGCGTCGAGGCGCCGAGGATCAGGACGCGATAGCGGAACGTGATCGACGTGCCAGCCTCGACGGCGAGGTTCAGCTCCTGCTTGCCCTGCGTGAAATCCTTCAGGCCGAGCGGATTCGCCGAGAACAGGCCGTAGCCGCGCGCGTGCCAGTACGTGGGGAAGCCGGGGTTGTCAGGGTGGTCCAGCATCACGACCGTCACCGGCTCCGCGTCCACGGTGCCCGAGAGCAGCATCCACCGCGCACGCGTGCCCCAGACGGCATCCCCTTTCAACCCTTCGCTGCTCAAGTACTGACCGGTCACGCCGGCGTTGTTCAGCGCGGGGACCTTCTCCGGCCGGCCCGCGGCATCCGTGAACACTTCCGGCTTGTCGGCCGGCTGCTCGAGCGCGCGCGCCACGCGCATCCCGAACATGCCTTCCTTGGTGTCGCGAAGGAGCACGCGGCGATCGACGGCCGTCAGCGTGGTCATCCGCTCCACGCTGCGTGAATCCGCGGTCCCGCGGAACGTGAACCGGGTCTGTTCCCGGAGCACGACCCGTCCGTCGTGGCCGACCCAGTCCGCCTCGACGGTCAGTTCGCCACGGTCGGCGCCGCTCCTGGCCGCGGCCACCTTGCGATGAAGGATGGTCCCCATCTTCGCCGCCTGATCGGCGGGCGTGGCGTCGGAATGGCCCCAGAAGTCCAGACCGCCCACGTCTCCGTAGTTGAGCCACAGGCCGACCTGGTGCGGATGATCGACGCGCTCGCCCCTTCGCGGCTCGAGCGGCCACCCGCGCGTCACGAACGTCCCCTTCGCCGTCCGAAGCGGGTAGAGCACCGGCTTCTTCAGGCTCGTCGGATAGATGTAGGAGGTGAAGGGTTTCCCGTCGATGATCACGTCCACGCGCCGCGCCGCATCGTTCGGGATAACCTGGACACGCGGAGCATCCGCGGCGGGCACGAACGCCGCCGAGGCGAGCAGGACAGCGACGATGGCGAGTCGTGTTTTCACGGCAACCTTCTACCACAATCCGAGGCCGATCCGATGACGTCTGTTTTCATGCTGCTGACTCTGCTGCAGTCGCCGCCGGCGGCGCTGGAGAACGAGTACGTCCGGGTGACCCGAGACGCCGTCACGTGCGGCGAAGGAGGCGACCGCTGCCGGGATCGCATCCTGGTCGGGCTCGATTCGGTCGAACTGGGCCACGGACGCGGATCACTCGTCGGGCGAAGGAAGCTGAGCCGGGGCGAGATCGCGGTGTTTGGCGCCGGCGAGCATTACATCATTCAGGCAGGACGATTTCTGGAAGTCGTCATAAAGCCCGGCCATCCGCCGGCCACGCCGCCGGGCGCCCGGATCGCGCCCGACAAGAACGCGATTCTGCATGACGGGCGGGACTTCTTCGTGTTCGAGGAGAAGCTCGATCCGGGCGACACGCGCGCCCGCCACAGTCACAGCCAGCGGGTGGTGATCGTCCTCAACAAGACCCGGCTCCAGCAGTGGCCGGACGGCCAGCCGGAGCTCTTCCGCGATCAGATCCCGGACGACGTGCGATTCAACCCGCCGGTGGTTCACGTCGTGAAGACGGTCGGCGACAAGCCTCTCCGCAACATCGTCATCGAGTTCAAGCCCTGATTATTTCGCCATATCTTCGCCTGTAGTCCCCATCCTTATTAGAAGGAGGCCGGGGCATATAATTTGTGGCTAGACGAGGCTAAAGCCTCGTACCACAACGAGGCTTTAGCCTCGTGCCACAACCATGGGCGATTTCAATCAGATCGCGGCGGGGCTGGTCGAGGCGGGCCGGCGGTTCGACTCGCGGGGCTGGGTGCTCGGCACGAGCGGCAACCTCAGCGCCGTCGTCGAGTCCGAGCCGCTGACGCTCGCGATCACGCCGAGCGGGGCGTTCAAGGGGGAACTGACCCCGGAACGGATTCTGCGGATTGACGCGCGCGCCAAAGCCATCGGAAACGACCAGGCGCGGCCGTCGGCAGAGGCGCTGCTGCACGTCGAGATCGTCCGCGCGCGGCGCGCCGGCGCCGTGTTCCACACGCATTCGGTCTGGGGCACGGTGCTGTCCGACCGGCATGCGGCGGATGGCGGATTCCTGATCGAAGGCTACGAGATGCTCAAGGGCCTTGCCGGCGTGCAGACGCATGCGCATGGCGAGTGGCTGCCGATCGTCGAGAACGACCAGGACATGCCGCGGCTCGCGGGCGTCGTCGCCGACACGCTTGCGCGCCATCCGGCGGCGCACGGCTTCCTCATCGTTCGGCACGGCTTGTACACGTGGGGCGCGGACCTCGACGAAGCGCGCCGCCACGTCGAAATCCTCGAATTCCTGCTGCAGGTCGTCGGTCAGACGACGGCTCGCGGCAGCGTAGTAGAGCTTTCCCAGGAGCACGAGTCATGGCGGTGATCAAAGTACCGGTAGAGAACGCAACAGTGACGGATCAGGCGGCGATCACCGCGTACCTCGCGGCGCATGGAATCGACTACGAGCGCTGGACGCCGGCGCACGAGGTTGCCGCCGACGCGCCTGCGGATGCCGTGCTCGCCGCGTACGCGCCCGAAGTCGAGGCGCTGAAGGCGCGCGGCGGCTACGTGACCGCGGACGTGATCGACGTCTCGGCGGACACGCCGAATCTCGACGCGATGCTCGCAAAGTTCAACCGCGAGCACTGGCACGACGAGGACGAGGTCCGGTTCATCATCGCCGGACGGGGGCTCTTCCACATCCACCCGAGCGAGGGTCCCGTGTTCGTGATCGAAGTCGAACAGGGCGATCTCATTCGCGTGCCGCGCGGCACGCGGCACTGGTTCGATCTGTGCGCCGAGCGCCGGATTCGCGCCATCCGTCTGTTTCAGGATCAGTCGGGGTGGACCCCTCGATACACCGACAGCGGCGTCGATAAGGACTTTCAGCCGATCTGCTTCGGCCCGTCCTACGTCGCGCCGATCACCGCCCGGCACGTGTGACCTTCAGCCTGGCGGCTGCAGGCGTCGGCGTCGTGCTCCTCGACATCGAGGGAACGACGACGCCCATCGAGTTCGTCCATCGCACCCTCTTTGGCTTCGCCCGCGCGGAGGTCCGCAACTACCTCGCCGTTCGAACCCATCACGCCGAGATCGCCGCCGCCCTCGACGGCCTCCGCGAGGAGCACGCGGCGGATGTCGCGGCCGGTTTGTCGCCTCCACCGTGGGGCGACGATTCGGCCGGGACCCGGCTCGAGTCGGTCGTCGCGTACGTCGGCTGGCTGATCAATCGCGATCGCAAGTCGCGCTGGCTGAAAGAGCTCCAGGGCCGCATCTGGGAGGAAGGCTACGTCAAGGGCGCGCTCAAAGGGGAGGTGTACCCTGACGTTCCCGCGGCGCTGCACCGCTGGACCGCCGCCGGCGCGAGCGTCGGGATCTTCTCCTCCGGGAGCGTGCTCGCTCAGAAGCTCCTGTTCGCGCACTCGACCGCGGGCGACCTGACGCCGCTTCTGCGGTGGCACTTCGATACTGCGGTGGGCGCGAAGACCGACTCGGCCAGCTACGCCCGGATCGCCGGGCAGGTATCGTCGCCGCCCGACCGGATTCTCTTCGTCTCCGACGTCACGACGGAAATCGACGCCGCGCGCGCCGCCGGATTCCAGACGCTGCTCTGCGTGCGCGCGCCCGCCGACCCGCCCGTCAACGCCGAGACCTATCCGATGGTGAGGACGTTCGAGGAGATTGCTTGAGATACGTCTCCCACCACTGCAACTCGTTGATCATCCGATGCACGTTGTTCCAGTGGCCGCCGATGCCGTGCGGCTGGCCGGCGTACTGGATCATTCTCGCGGGAACGCCGCGCCGCTTCAGCGCGAAGTACATCTGCTCCGCTTCTTCGTACGGCACGCGCTGATCCACTTCACCGTGCACGAACAGCGTCGGCGTCCTCACGCGGCCGGCGTAGGTCAACGGCGACTGCTTGATCATGCGATCGCGCGCCGCCGGGTCCCACGGCGTGCCGTAGAACTCGGTCTCCTTCGTCCGGTAGATGTCCGCCGTCCCGTAATCGCTGATCCAGTTCGAGATGCCCGCGCCCGTGATGGCCGCCGCGAACCGTTCGGGGTACTGCGTGATCAACCAGTTCGTCAGGAAGCCGCCGTACGAGTGCCCGGTGTGCCCGACGCGCGCCGGGTCGATGGGATAGCGCTTCAGCACGTAGTCGACGCCCGAGACGACGTCCTGGCCGTCTTTCGTGCCCCATTCACCCCAGGTCGCCCACTTGAACGCCTCGCCGTATCCGGTGGAGCTGCGGAAGTTCGTGTCCAGCACGAAGTAGCCGTTGGCGGCGAAGTACTGTTTCTTGAAGTCGAAGGTGTATCCGGTCGCGGCGTGCGGTCCGCCGTGGCTGGTCACGATCAGCGGATACGGACCTTTTGCCGCGTCGTATCCGTGCGGCATCAGCAGCCAGCCCTCAATCTGCGTTCCGTCCGCGCTGGGCCAACGCAGGCGTTCGGCGCGGCTGAAGGCGATCTCTGACGCAATCCGATCGTGGACGCGCGTGAGCCTGCGCTCGTCCGTGCCGTCGATGTTCGCGACGTGCACCTCGGGCGGCGAGTCGTGCAGCCCGACGGTGTACGCGATCCGTCGGCAGCTCCGGTCGATCGTCAATCCTCCGAGCCGACGGGCCCCTTTCGTCACCTGGTCCACCTGGCCGCCGGGCACCGAGGCCCGGAACAGATGGCTCTCGCCGCCGATCGCCGCGGTGAAGTAGATGAAGGCTCCATCTGGCGCCCACCGGGTCGGCCCGGGCTCGAGGTCCCAGGTCGCCGTCAGGTTGATCGGCTCTCCGCCTTCGACCGGCCGGATGAAGAGATCCTCGGGCCCGCCGTGATTGAGCTTCTTCTCGATCACCATGTCGGTGCCGACGGTGCGGGCATACGACAGGAACTTGCCGTCCGGCGAGAACCGAAGGTCGCTGTGCACGTACGGTCCGTCGGTCACCCGCGTCAGCTTCCCATCGATGGTCACGGTCCAGAGATCGGATCGTTCGTATTTCAGCTCGTCGCGCCAGCCGCTGTTCGCGGTGAAGGCGACGAGCCGCCCGTTCGGATGCCACGCGAGGTTGTCCGGACGCAGGTCCAGGTCGACGAGCACCTTCGCATCGCCGCCGCCGGCAGGCTTGAGGACGACCTCGGCCGACGGGCGCGCCCGCTGGTTCGGGGCGGGGAACGGCTGGCCGTCGCGCTGGAAGTCCTTCCAGTCGAACGTCACGCCTTTGAAGCGTTCCTGATGCTTTCGCTCGAACTCGCTCGCGTAGCGTGCCTCCTTCTTCGCTTCCGGTTTCTCCCTGGCGAACGCGATCCACGCTCCGTCGGGGCTCGTCGCGGCGGCGTCCGGCAGGCTCTCGGTCCGCGCAGGCGGCGCGGACTCGCTGGCGGGATCGATCCGCCACTGTTGTCGATCCACGGTGTACTCGAGGCAATCCTCCTCGCACCAGGACCAGCGGGGACTCGCGACGTCCTTCCCGTAATGGAGGATGCGGCGCGGCGTCCCTCCATCGGCGGAGACGATGTACGCCTCGGTCCTGGTGCCGTTGTCCTCCTCGATGCGGGCCGCTACGGTGTACGCCACCCAGCGTCCGCTCGGCGAGATCTGAGGGTTCGCGACGGTCTGCACCCGATAGTAGTCTTCGATGGAAAGCGGCCGCCCGCTGCGTGCGTCAGGCGAGAGCTGGAGCGCGGCCCCTATGAGGATAGCCGCGCCGACGCGGACCGAGACCGGACCAGGAAGGCGTCGCGCCATGGTGACCTCCCTGGAGAGATTACATGAACGAACCGCACGACTAAAGTCGTGCGCCACCATGTCGGGGTGGCACGGTCACATTGGAGGACTTTGGCGAAGGTGGCGCACCACTTCAGTGGTGCGGCTTGTTCAAGCGCGCCGAACGACGACTTGTCACTTCCGCCGCGGCGCGCCGGCCGGCGTCGATGGCCCGCGCGGTCTCGAACCGGTTGTCGGCGACCATCCAGACCTCGCCGCGGTCCCGCCGGGACGCGTCCCGATGATCCAGGCCTTCGACGTACTCGAGCACGTGCTCGAACTCGTGCGCGATCAGCTCGGCCGCCTGGACGATCGACCGCACACGGACCGTCACGTCGATGAAGCCGTACTCGAAGCGCCGCATGACGGAATCCGCCCGGCTGCTGTTCCGGCCGGTCTCGTGCAGGTCAACCGACAGCCTGATGCGAAGACGCGTGACCTCCCGCAGGCGCGCGCACTGTTCGCGAAAGGTCCGCGAGTGGAGCAGCATGCTATCGACGATGCTGACCAGTGCGGGATCTACGCGGATGTTTGTCGGGATCGAGGGCAGAGGCCGCTGCTCACGATCGGCGTCGCCTGTGGCGGCGGACAGAATGCACACGAGCGCGAGCGCAGGACCAGTGGCGATTGCGAACATCGTGCGGATGCGGACGGCGCAATCGCCCGGCGTCCTTCGTGGGTGTTAGACGAGAGTAATGGCGTTAAGGATGTCAAAAAACGTTAACTCAACCACAACACGGGTTGCCGGACGAAAAAGTTGCGGATGACTTCTTCGACGGTCGGATCCGCGTCGAGCTTCCGCCACATCGCGACGTAGTCCAGCTTGCCGAGCGCGACGCCGCCGAACAGGAGACTCGGCTGGCGTACTGGCCACTCGTCGAAGTACATGACGTCCGGCTTGTGCGGCCACGTCTTCTTGTCGGCGATGTACGGCGCCATGAAGGCGAGCGCCTTCCGCATCCCGCGGCCGTCGGGCAACTCGAAGGTCCAGAGATCGTCGCTCCGGTTCGACAGGATCTGACAGACCGTCGCCATCGCGTCGAGGTTGAACAGCGAGTAGCCATATGGCTTCGTGCGGCCGAGCTCGCGCGGGAAGCTGCCGTCCGCGGCCATGTGGCTCGGAACGAGAACCGTCTTGTAGCGAGTCTTGCAGAAGTCGGTCAGATCCGTCCGGCCGGTGTAACGCGCGAATTCGGACACCTGCATCACCCAGCACGTGCCGTGATTGTTCGTCGCGTCCCGCTCCGCGATCCCGTACTCGTGCGTCGTCATCCAGGTCAGGTACCGGCTGAACCAGTCGCGGACGCCGGCCTGTTCGGTTGCGGACATCACGCCGGAGCGCTCGAGCACGGTGGTCGCGCGGACGACCTCGACGAGGTGGATGGTGTCGATGATGCCGATCCCGCGGCCGGTGACGCGCCCTTTGATCGCCTGCGCGTAGAGCAGGTGCGGATTCATCTGCGTCGCGGCGTCGAGGAACCAGGCGCGGAGGTGGCGGACGGCGTGCTCCGCGTATCGGCGGTCGCGCGTGATCGACCACGCGGCGGCCAGCGCCGGAACGTGCAGGCTGAGACGCATCAGCGCGCGACGGTGCTCGACGAAGTTGTCGGGGTTGGTCATCCCGTCCCGCTGGATGTACGGACCGTCCGGATTCGCCGGGTCGGGCCACCAGTAGTCCCCCTCGGAAAAGAAGTCGTGCCTGCCTCCGGCGCTGCGAGGGCTCGATCTGGCCGTGATCGTCACGGGCGATTCGAGAAGATAGCGATCGGCTGCCGACAGGATGCGGCGGCGGTCGATCGCGGCGAGGTCCAGGGCCGCCGATCGCAGCCGAGCCGCGGGAACGAGCGTGGCGGAGAGGAGGAGGAAGTCTCTGCGATCGAGCATAAGGGGCGGAGGGAGCAGATGAGAAAAGCTTAAAACGCAGAGAACGCAGAGGCTGAAAGCCGGATCGGCCGGCGCGCCTTCGGCGCGTGCGTTGCGCGAACGAGCGCATCGGTAAGAGCCTTGCCCACAAACGCCTCGAATGGCTCTTACCGATGCGCTCGTTCGTGCAACGTCAGGCCCGACCGAAGGTCGGGCCCCGGCCGATCCGGCTTTCAGCTCACCCTTGCGTCCTCTGCGCCCTCTGCGTCCTCTGCGTTTCTAGAACGCGTACCTCAACTGCAACTGCGCCGTGCGCGTCGGGCCGCCGTTGAAGATGCTCGTCAGCACGAGGAACAGCGGCTGGCGCTCGTCGCCCGTGGGGTTCGCGAAATTCGGCTCGTTGGTCAGGTTGAACACGTCGAGGAACGCCTCGAGCGTGCGGCTGCCCGGAAGCCGGAACCGATACCCCGCGCGCATGTCGACGCTCAGGTAGCCCGGCCCGCGGGCGCCGTTGCGGCCTCCCTCGTTCTCGACCGTGATCGAATCCGGACCCGTGCCGGTGTAGCTCCCCGCCGCAAGGTACTCGTTGCCGGTGAAGCCGTTCCGATCGTTGTCGAAGGTCGTGTTGATGAGCGAGAACGGCTGTCCGCTCCTGGCCTGCACCACGCCGCTTACCTTGAGACCGCCCGTCTTCGGAACGTCGTACGTACCGTTGATGGACAGGATGTGGGGCCGGTCGACGTTGGTCGGACCGATCTCGGTGTCCAGCCGCAGGTCGTCGAGGAACTGCGAGTTGATCGTTTCAGCCTGGCCCGTCGGCGTGTTGCCTTCCCCTCTGGAGTAGGCATACGACAGCCGGGCGCTGTAGCCGTGGGAATACCGTTTGTTCAGTGAGACCTGCACGGTGTCGTAGTCGATGAACCCATCGTTCGTGACCGTGACCACGCTTGCGGCGAATTCCCCAGGCGCCCCGACGAGAGGATTGTTGCGGCGCAGCGTGCTCGTGGCGGTCGTGTTGTCCCGCACGCCGGGGTTCAGTTCCAGCAGCGTGTACTGGTTGCGCTGCTCGGACCGGATGTAGTCGACCGAGAGCGCCAGATTGGCCGCCAGCTCACGCTCGTAGCCCAGACTGTACTGCCGGGACCAGGCCACCTCCCGGTCGGGGTTGTCGAAGCGGACCGTGCCGACGTTCCGCTGGACAGTGCCCGGCGGAAACGCGGCATCGATGACGTCGTGGTTCACGAACGGTCCGTTGACGAGCGCCGGATTGGTGGGAAACCGGCCGGCCCTGGGTCCGCCGTCGGCGTTGTTGGCCGGGAACTGCACGGTGAAGGAACTGGAATTCCTCCCGGCCGAGAACATGTTCGTGAGGAACGTGTACGACGTTCGCTGGAAGAAGATGCCGTACCCGCCGCGGACCGACGACCGGCCCGACGAGTCGAGCACGTACGAGAATCCCAGCCGGGGCG
Source organism: uncultured Acidobacteriota bacterium (assembly GCA_963847125.1). Classification (GTDB taxonomy): domain Bacteria; phylum Acidobacteriota; class Vicinamibacteria; order Vicinamibacterales; family 2-12-FULL-66-21; genus DATAEE01. The sequence continues at coordinate 1,009,087 of CAWJYM010000009.1, read as the reverse complement.
ACACGTTGTTGTTGTCCCTGGGATACCCGTCGGGATCATCCGTGAACATCGGGTTCTCGTGATTCGGCGTGGGCAGAATCTCGACGTCGTAGCGCGCGCCCAGGCTCAGGGTCAGCCGGCTGTTCGGCCGCCACTTGTCCTGCGCGAACAGTCCGATGAAGTGCCCCTTCATCAGGAAGTCCACGGCGCTCGGCACGCGGATCGAGAGCCGCTCGGGGTACGTGCGCGGGTTGGCGGCGTCGAACGCGAGATCGGACGGAATCGTGAACGTTGCGTTCATGTTGCTGAAGTCCTGCACCCGCAGCGACGACCACAGGTAGTTGAACCCGATCTTGAAGTCGTGGTCGCCCGCCTTGTTCGGCACGAACCAGGAGAACGTGTTGTCGGCGCCGTAGGCCACGTCCAGCCGGCGGTTGGCGCGCGCGCTCTGCTGGTCGCTGAAGGACAGATAGGTCAGCGTGGGCAGCAGGATCTTCTGGTCGTGCCCGTTGCTGTTGAAGCTCGGGTTGCCGAAGAACACGTCCTCGCTCACCGCCGACACGCGGAACGTGTTGACCTTGTTCGATCCAAACACCGAGCTGAGGCTGCCGACGACGGTCCAGTCGACGTCGGTTTCCGCCTCGTTCCTCGCGGGCGAGCCGTAGAAGTCCTCGAGCTGCACGGGCTGTGGAGATGTCTCGCGCAGCCAGCGCACGCCCCAGGTGTGGTTCGGGTTGATCTGGTGATCGCCCCGCACGAACGTGTTCCACACCCGCGTCGTCTCGAAGTCCGTGCGGATCAGGTCCGGTCGCGTCGGGATGTTCATCGTGACCCCGCCGTCCAGAATCACGCGCTCCACCGCGAAGAAGAAGTGCGCCTTGTCGCGGACGATCGGTCCGCCGATCGTGCCGCCGAACTGCTGCTGCTTGGTGGGTGGCTTCTCGAGGTCGTCGCGCTCCGCGAAGTAGTCGCGGGCCGTCAAGCGCTCGTCCTGGAAGAACGAGAAGGCGCTGCCGTGGAAGATGTTCGTCCCCTGCTTGGACACCGAGTTGACGACGCCGCCCGAGGCCAGTCCGTACTCCGCGTCGAACTGGCTCGTCAGGAGCTGGAACTCCTGGACCGCCTCGACCGGGACGCGCGCCTGGGCGCCGCCGTTGCCCCCGTTGAAGGTGTCGTTGTTGTTCGAGCCATCCATCGTGTAGTTGACGTTGCGGATGTTCTGGCCCGCCACGCTGATGGAATCGGCGCCGAACGTCGTCAGCGAGATCGTCGTCACTACGCCGGGCAGCATGCCGAGATAGCCGGCGAAGTTGCGATTGAACGACGGCACGTCGACGAGCTCCTGAGACTGGACGTTGCCGCCGATCTCCTTGGAGGTGACGTCGACGACCGGCGAGGCGCCGACGACCGTCACCGACTCGGCGAGGGCGCCCACCTCGAGCCTGACCTCGACGGTTGCCGTCCTGCCGACTTCCAGACGGATCCCGCGGACCTGGTTTTTCCGGAAGCCCTGCAGCTCGGCGGAGATTTCGTACGTGCCCGGCGACATCGCGCTCAGAAGGAACGTTCCGTCCGGCCCGCTGATGCTGTCGCGGAACATGCCGGTTTCTTCGTTCTTCGCGACGATGGTTGCGCCGGGAAGCGCCGCGCCCTGCTGGTCAGTGACGCGGCCGCGCAGATCTGACGTGCCCTGCTGCGCGAGCGCTGGAGTAGAGACGGCGAGACAGCCCACGATCCCCCAGAGGATCAGGAGTCGTCGCATGGCGGGTCCTCCTTGTTGTGCTTGAAACGACCTACGACCGGCCGGCCAGAGGTCAGCCTGTATACAAGCTGAATACCAGCGGCAGAGTAGCCCCTTGACCGTGACGAATCAAGCGTTTCGCGCCTCGAACCGCGTGCGCCGATCCATGCCGTCGTCCCCGGGATCCAACGGCCTGCATTGGCAGGCCTAAAGGCCTGCGCTACGGGTCCGTTTGCTCGGCAGCCCTGAAGGGCTGCGCTACCTTGCCCACGCGTACCCTTCCGTGCGCGGGTCGACTCCAGCCGCCAGCACGCCATTCACGTGGTCGACGACGATCGCCCCGTTGGCGCCGAGAGACCAGGCGCGGGCGACGCGGAGTTTGTGACCCTTGGCTTCGAGCGCTTTCCGAACCGCTTCGCGGACCGTCGGCTCGACGGACAAGTCTCCGGGATACATGGTGTGCGGGAACGCCGATGACGGGAAGCTGCGCGTCGACCAGCGCGGAGCTTCGATCGCCTGCTGAACGTTCATGCCGAAGTCGATCATGTTCATGAGCGTCTGGACGGTCCGCTGAATCTGATCGTCGCCGCCGGGGCTGCCGACGACCAGAACGGTTGGCCGTCCTTCATCACCAGCGTGCTCTGCAGCGTGCTGCGCGGCCGCTTGCCGGGTTCGAGCGACGTTCGGCTCACCCGGCGTGAGCGAATAGTAGTCGCCGCGGCAATTGAAGATGAAGCCCAGGTCGGCCATCACGACGCCCGTGCCGAACCCGCTGTGCAGGCTGGGTTCGAAGCTCACCATGTTGTGGTCCTTGTCGACCACCGCGATATAGCTGGTGTCTCCTTCCGAATAATCGGCCTCGCCCACGTGCGTGTCCGACCGGCTGTCCAGCGTAGCGCAGCCCTTGAGGGCTGCCGATCGTCTTCATGAACTGCTCGGGATTGCCGGGCCGGATTTCGAGCGAAGCCTGATTGGGATCGATGAGCTTGCGGCGCTCGCGCCGCGTAGGCCTTGGAGAGCAGACCCTCGTAAGGGATTCGGACGAAGTCGATGTCGCCCAGTACTTCTCGCGATCGGCAAAGGCGAGCTTCAGTGCTTCGGCGCTGGTGTGGATGTATTCCGCGCTGTTGTGCCCCATCTTCTTCAGATCATAGCCCTCCAGGATGTTCAGCAGGAACAGCTCCGCGGGACCCTGGGAGGCGGACGGGTTCTTGTAGACTTCGTAGCCGCGATAGTTCACCGACACCGGTGTTTCGACCTTGGCGGTGTAGGCCGCGAAATCCTCGTACCGATACAGGCCGCCGTTCTGTTCGGAGAACTCCCCCATGGTCTTGGCGATGTCGCCTTTGTAGAAGCGATCGCGCGCGGCCTGGCAGCGCCGCGTGCCGTCCCTTCGCCGCCGCGGCTTGCTCGGCTTCGACCAGCTTCCGGAGCATCCGCGGCGGCATCGACGTTGCGAAAGATCTCGCCGGGCTGCGGGGCCTTGCCATCCGGGAAATACACCTTCGACGTGTCGGATATTTCTGGATCTTTCGCGAGCCGGCGATCGCCCGCGCCAAGCCATCGCCAATCGGGAAGCCATTTTCGGCCACGTCGATCGCCTGCTCCAGCACCTGGGCAAAGGTCATCGTGCCCCAGCGATCGAGCAGGACATACCACGCATCGATCACGCCGGGCAGCGACGCGGAGAGCAGTCCGTCGCTGGTGGGAATCTTGCCGCCGTTGTTCTTGTTGTACCAATCGATCGTCGCCAGCTTCGGCGCCGTTCCCTCGGCATTGATCGAGTACGACCTGTTTCTTGCCTCGCGTGGTAGACCAGGATGACCGCGTCGCGATCCGATGCCATTGGACTCGGGATCGACGAGCGCCAGCACGGCCTGCCCGGCCACGATCGCGTCGAACGCGTTGCCGCCCGCTTCCAGAATTTTCACGGCGGCCGCGGTGGCCTCCGGTTTCATCGAGCTGACGGCATGGTCGCGGCCGCGGAGGACGGGCCGCATGGTCCGGTTGGACGGTTGAGTCGGCTCCTGGGTCTGCTCCTGGCCGCTGAAGGTGTGAAGGCTGCTGAGTCCCGACAGAACCACGACGCCGGAGATGACGCGGATCGCGCGCATGGTGAAACCTCCCCGTCAGGTGGGGCCCGCCTTCGCGGCGAACGGCGTGGGCCGCTTCCGCCTCCGCGCTTGGCGCTACGGCGGGACAGGTCGGCGAGCAGGCGATGATAACGCCGCGCGACGCGCGGGCAAAGCCCGATCGCCGCCGAGCTGGGACCTATAATTGTCGCGTGGCCGTTCGCATGCCTCGAGTGCCTCGCGGCGTCGCGGTCGTCTCGGCCGCAGCCGTCATCGCCGCAGCGGCGGTGTACAGCGTCGCGTGGATGTATTACGCCGGGATCGACTCGGAGGCGCGCCTCGGCGTGACGCCGGCGTATCGCGCCAGGACGGCCGATTTCCTCTTGACCGCGGTCGAGCCTGGCGCTCCCGCGGCGCGCGCCGGTCTCCAGCCGGGAGACCGTATCGTGGCGATTAACGGACGACTCCTCGACACGCCCAATCCGTTCTTCGATGCGATCACGCATGGACACCCTGGCGACACCGTCAGCCTGCGGGTCGAACGAGGCCCCGACTCGTTCACGGCGCACGCCTCGCTCGAGCCCAGGCCGCCGGAGCCTGCACGGCCGCGAGTCCGGGTCTTCGTGGAATCGTTGCTCCGCTTCTATCCCGCCGCGTTCCTGATCGTCGCGGCGGTGGTTCTGCTGCAGCGGCCGCAGGACCGCACGGCCTGGCTCCTGGCCCTGCTCTTCATCAGCCTCATCGCGGCGGCGCCGATCGAGGAGGATTTGCTGCACCCGTCGCTGCGCCGGTTCGCGCTCTGTTTCAAGCTGCTCGGCGGACTGGTGCCGGTCGCGCTGTACTGGTTCTTCGCGGTTTTTCCCGCGCGGTCGCCGATCGAACGGCGCGCGCCGTGGCTCAAGCACGTGCTGCTCGTGCCGACGGTCGTCGTCCTCGCCACATTAATGGCGATGGTCGGCCGCGCGCAGAGTTTTGCCCCCCTGCAGCGCATCGTCGAGTCCCCCGCCTGGCGAGTCCTTGGTCCCCTGCTCATCCTGTACTGGTGTGTCACGGTTGCCCTCGGTCTCGTCTCGCTCGTCCTGAACAATCTTCGTGCGCCCGACGCCGAGTCGCGCCGGCGGACGCGCGTCATCGTCTGGGGCATGGTCGTGGGGCTGACGCCCATCTCGGTGGTCCAGACCATCGGGGCCGTCCTCGGCGTCGATCCGTACGCCGGCATGCCGTTCTGGATCTGGGCGACGGCGGTGCTCTTGTTGTTCCTCATTCCGGTGTCGTTCGCGTACGCCGTTATCAGGTACCGCGTGCTCGAGATTCCCGTGCTGCTGAAGCGCAGCGCGCGCTACCTGCTCGTCCAGCGCGGCTTCGTCGTGCTGCTGTTTCTCGTGAGCGTCGGTGCGACGGTCGCGCTGGCGATCGAGCTGCCGCTCCTGCTCCCGGCCCGCGTGAACGTGCCAGGGCCGCTCGGCCTCGTCGCGGGCGCGGGGCTCGGCGTCGCGCTGGCGTGGGGTGCGGCGCGGGTCCATCGCCGGTTCACGGAGCGCATCGACCGCGCGTTTTTCCGGAACGCCTACGACGCCCGCCGGGTCCTGGAGCACCTGGCCGTGCGCGCGGGGCGTGCCGCGGGTCGTGAGGAGCTCGCGGCCCTTCTGGCGCGATCGATAGACGAGGCGCTGCACCCCGCGTCGCAGACGATCTATCTGGAGCGCGACACCGACAACCTGGAGGCGTTCCACGGCACGCCTCCCGCCACGCTGCAGCAGATCTCGCGCAATCTGCCGGACCTCGACGAGATCGCGCTCGAAGGGGGGCCGGTCGTCCGTCGGCCGGATGCGAACCGCTCCGAGGGCTTCGGCGCGCTCGCCGCGCTCGGCGCCGAATGCCTCTCACCGATGATCGGGCGCGACGAGCGCATCGCCGGGCTGCTCGCGCTCGGGCCCCGGCGCTCCGAAGAGCCGTACTCGAGCGAAGACCGGCGGCTGCTCGCGACGGTGTGCAACCAGGCCGGCCTCGCGCTCGACAGCATCTGGCTCGCGGAGCGCATCGCCGAGCGCTGGGAAGCGGAGCGCCGTCAGGCGCGGGAGCTCGAGATTGCGCAGGAGGTCCAGCGCGGGCTGCTTCCGCAGCAGCCCCCCGTCCTCCGCACGCTTGCCTGCGCAGGCGCCTGCCGCCAGGCGCGCGCGGTCGGCGGCGACTACTACGACTTCCTCGACCTGGGCGACGGCCAGCTTGGCCTCGTCCTCGCCGACATCTCGGGCAAGGGAATCTCCGCGGCGCTCCTGATGGCCAATCTCCAGGCGTACGTCCGCAGCCGCTACACGCTCGCTCGGGAGGATCTGCCGACACTGCTGCTCTCGTTGAACGACTATCTTTTCAAGGCCAGCCCATCCTCGCGGTACGCCACGCTGTTTTTCGGCCGGTACGACGACAACTCGGGCCGGCTGGTGTACGCGAACTGCGGGCACAATCCGCCGCTCGTCGTGCGGTGCGACGGCACCACGGCCTGGCTCCAGCCGACCGCTCCGGTCGTGGGGCTGTTCGACCAGTGGAGCTGCACGATCGCCGAGTTGGAGATTCGGAAAGGGGACACGCTCGTGCTCTACACGGACGGTGTCACGGACGCCATGGACGACGACGGAAACTTCTTCGGGGAAGAGCGGCTCGTCGAGCTGGTGATGAGGAATACGCGGGCGTCCGCAGGGGCGCTGCTGGAGATCTTGATCGACGAGGTGACGCGCTTCAGCGGGAAGGTGCAGGAAGACGATCTGACACTCGTAATCGCGCGCGGGCTGTGATGACTTCACGCGCCACACTCGGACGAATTTAACGGGGAGGTTCGGGAGGATCTAGGAGGATGACTTCACTGATCACGGGCCACGGATTACGCGGATTACACGGATGCCGCTTTTTACGTGGGCAACGTGCCGTCACGCGGACGGCCCGGCGGAGCCGGGCCACGCTGGAAGTGTGAAACGTCGCGGGCGTGAGCAACCCCTGCCGCTTCAACGTGCTCACGCCCGCGACGTTTCACACTCCAGCGCCGCGCTGCGCGCGGCGTCCGCGTGACGGCTGGGTGTGATCTGCGAAGTCAACCTCCCGAAACCTCCCGAACCTCCTGCCAAATTGCGTTCAAGCGTGTCACGCGAAGTCGCGCGCAGTCACGGACGGTGCCCAATGCCGGAATCAGCGGTATCCTGAAGCTGAGGCAAACCGATGACGCTCCGCGGACTCATCATTCCTGCAGTGTTCGGTTTCGCTGTCATGACTCCTGACGGCCCGATTGGCGCCCAAGGCGGAACTCAATCAACAGGATGTACTGACGTCAACTGGCCGCGTGGTCGGCCAATGTTATTGACGCCCCGCATCGTGTCTATTTCATCAGGCAGGGAAATCGCCTGGTTGTCGCGCACGACAAAAAACTGGCGGTCAGTCTTGAGTCCGCGCTCGCGCGACGCTAATGCCCTATAGCGACCGTCACCGAACCAGCCGTACCACGAATCCGCCCCCGGCGCGCATCGGAATCTCGAGCATATCGCCCGTTGTTCTGGTCCCGCGCTCGACGACGACGGCCGCCGGATCGTCGAGGTTGTCTCGGGCGACGACCGACTGATAGTTCCCCTTACGCAGGAATGACAGCGGCACCTTTGCGGTCCTGGCGGCCGGGCCGTTCATCGCCGCGACGAACCAGGTCGTCCCGCTCCGGCGCGCGAAAAGCGCGAGCTCGCCGATCTCCGACGGCGGCAGCACGCGCGTCTCGTCCCATACGCTCGGGATGCTCTTGATGATCTCGACCGCGGGGCTGGCCAGGAGCGATGCCGGGTGGCCGCCATACACGAGCAGGGGAGAGGTGAGGATCGCCGCGCTGGCGATCTGGTGCGCGATGCTCGTTTCGCGCCGGCGCTCGCCGAAGACGACCGGCGTGTAGTCGGCGTGGCCCGCGAGCATGCGCGTGAACGGAAACGTCGCATTGAAGGTTGCCCAGGCTTCGATGCGTTTGTGCTCGAGGCCGTAGATCGCTTCGCGTGTCATCTCGTTCGGCCACGTGCGCGCCTCGCCCGCCGGCTTGTTCGCGCCGTGAAAGTTGATCATCAGCCGATGTTCGGCGGCGTCCCTCAGGATGTCCTGGTAAAGATCGATGATCTCTTTGGCCTCGTGATCGAGGAAGTCGACCTTGACGCCGACCACGCCCGCCTCTTGCAGCGATGAAAACAGCTTGCGGCGATCCTCCTGCGTGCCGAGCGTCCGGCGGTGGCGCCAGACCATGATGCCGACGCCTTTCGGCTTCGAGTACTGGACGAGGTCGCGCAGCTCGGCGTCCGTCCATTTCTGCCACTGGCCCTCGACGACCTGATACTCGAACCCCAGCTCGCCGGCGAGGCGCGAGAACTCCTTGATGCCGTCGAGCGTGTTCTCGCCGCCGTCGAGATACCGCCAGACGGCCCGGCCGGGCTTCAGCCACGCGGTCTTGATCCCTTGCGGGAACAGCTTCAGGTCCGGGGGCGCCGCGAGGTTGTTGACGACGTCGCTGTTGACGAGGGTGTTGAGGTCGCGCGCGATCGTCACCACGCGCCACGGGGTCGTGATCGTGCCGTCGATCGCGGCGGGATTCGAAAGCCGCTTCGCTTCCTCGTCGCCGAAGCGAAGCGTGAAGGGATAACCGGGTGGGTGAGTATGCGCCAGCCGCTCGCGAAACCCGCCCGCTCCGTCCGCCTGCAGCGCCATGCCGGCGTAGCCGCGCAGATCGGCTTCGGTGATCGATCCGTAACCGCCGCCGTCCGGCAGTTTGAACGTGACCGGCGGCGCTGCCCATTCGCCATCCTTGATCTTCTCTATGGCGCGACGCTCGTACAGCGCCTCGTAGTGGTCGCGCAGACCGTGGTACCAGACGAGCGTGCCTTTTGGAAGCCTGAAGATCGTTCCGGCATCCGGCACGCGGCGTCCCGTGCCCGGAATCACGTGCCGGAACGCCACCGCATCGTCGAAAGCACGCACCTCCACGACGTATTTCGTCCCGCTCTTCTTATCGTCGATCGAGAACCGGACGCCGTTGGCGCGGTTCACAGCCTCGGAATGCACGCCGCGCCAGGCGTATCGCTCGTTAATCGAATATCCTTCCCCGCTGCGGATTGCGGCCCCCTGCCCGAGATACACGCCGTCTACGAGGATGCCGAGCGCCGACGGTTCGATGACGGAGGTGTTGCCGGCTGCTATCTGGTAGGACAGCGGGACGTAGTCGCCGCTCGAGATGCTCACGCGAAGCTGCCGGTTGGGGCTGGTGACTATGGCCAGCGGCGTTGTAGGGCGCCACACCGACCCTGAAGGGTCGGGCCACAGCGAAGCGTCGGGCCACGACGACCCTAAAGGGTCGTACCACAATGTCAGAAGGCATCCGGCAAGGACGACTGTTGCCTGTCTCGCCGTTAGCCTGGAGGACGCGAACCTCACGTCAGTGCGATGAGCTCGGAGATCTTGACGGGCCGCTTCTCGTCCACGCTCTTGCGCGCGGCGATGCCGGTCAGGCAGGACATCGCCCCGGCGCGCGAGTCCGGCAGCCGCATGTGCCCGGGCGCTTCAGCCTTGCGGAAAATCAGGTCGCGCAGGCGCGTGTCGCCGCCGCCGTGGCCGCCCGCAGTGGACTGCTGAATCGGCAGCTTCTGCCGCTTGCCGAAGCTCTTCGTGAGATAGATCTCCGTCTCCTCAGTGACGTCCCAGGGCTGCTTCTCGAAGTCACGAATCTCGAGGCGTCCCTTCTCGCCGTTGAACGCCAGCTGGTAGCCTTCGAACGGCATGAACGCGTTCACCGAATACGTCATCGTGGCGCCGTTCGAGTACTTCACGAGCGCCGACATGCTGTCGAAGATGTCGACGTCCTCCTTGTACACGCAGCCGTCGCGGTGGTAGCCGTCGACGTCCTCGCAGCCGACGTACAGCTTCATCCGGTTCGCGTTGGTCGTGATGTCGTAGTGGAACTGGCACTGAGACTTGTGCGGGCACGGCCGGCAGTTGGTGGACCGGAACGGCCCGTTCTTCCCGTACACGCTCAGGCTCGCGTTCGCCGACACCTCGACCGGATCCGCGGCCAGCCACCAGTTGATGAGATCGAAGTGGTGGGTGGCCTTGTGCACCCACAAGCTGCCCCCCTTCGATCGGAGCCGGTGCCACCGGCGGAAGTAGTCGGCGCCGTGATAGACGTCCAGATACCAGTGGAAGTCGACCGAGATCACCTTGCCGATCTCGCCCGCCATCAACGTTTCCTTGATCGTCCGGTGCTTCGGCGCGTAGCGATAGTTGAACGTGACGCCGATCTTCCGGTTGTTGCGCTTCTCGGCGTCGAGCACCGCCTTGCACTGCACCTCGTCGATCACCATCGGCTTCTCGGTGATGACGTCGATCCCGCGGTCGAGCGCCTTGACGATGTGCTCGGCGTGGAAGGCGTCCACGGTCGTGACCGTCAGCAGATCCGGCTTCGCCTTCGCGCACATCTCGTCGAAGTTCGTGAAGGTCGGACAGCTGACGCCGATCATCTGGCGCGACGCCTCGGCGCGCTTGCCGTTGGGATCGCAGAGGCCCACGAACTCGAGGACGTCGGAGTAGTCGGCCGCCACGGCCCGTCCCCACATGCCGGTCCCGCGGTCGCCGGTGCCGACGATGGCGTAGCGGCGCTTGCGGGCGGTCTGCGCGAAGCCGGGGGCGTCGAGGGCCAGGTACGAAGTAGCAGCCGCCGCCGTTTTCACGAAGTCACGTCGGGTGGGTGACATACCTTGTGCTTTCGTTTTTTGTTGTTTGTCGCGGGGCCCCACCCCCGCGACCTGTCGCGGCTCGCTCCCGCTCGGCGCGGTGGTTGCGACATCCGGCCTCCGCCGCTACCGCTCATAGTTGATCAGAATCACCAGATCTTCAGCGCCGGTCTGCTTCAAGCCGTGCGAGCTGCCCGGCCGCGTCAGGATAGCACTGCCCGGGCCGACGTCGAAGCTCTTGCCGTCGATCGTCATGACGCCGCGGCCGCTGAGGACGTAGTAGATCTCGTCCTCCTTCTGGAGGTGGTAGCCGATGGCGGCGCCCGGCTTGAACGCCCGCTTTCGAAAGACGAGCTTCAGTCCTGGCGCCTTCGCGAAGAACGAGTAGGCGACGGTTTCGCCTCCGCCATCGTGCGGTCCGGGCTGCGTCACCTTGACCTCGTCGTCCCGCTCGAGGAGGTAGCCTCCCGGTCCTGTTCCACCCGCAACCGCCACCCCCGCGAGCAACCCGACGACGACGCCCGCACCGAATCGCGCTCCAACCATGTGAGGCCCCCTTGGCCGCTGCCAAGTATAAACCTCGATCACGGAGGCCAGGGAGTTCACGGAGAGAGACAAACACGGAGGCACGGAGAACACGGAGAATTTCTTAGGAAAGATAGAAACTCCGTGCCCTCCGTGTCTCCGTGTTGATCAATCTCCGTGATCTCTATTGCCTCCGTGATCGGGAGGTCGCTCCGCGCCGCATATACTCTGACCCCGTGACCTACACCCAGCCGGCGCCCCAGGTCCGCGACCTACCCGACCCACCGCGTCAGCTCTGGCGCATCGTGGGGCCCGGCGTCGTCGCGGCGGGCGTCGGCATCTCGTCCGGCGAGTTCATCCTGTGGCCGTACATCGCGTCGCAGGTCGGCCTCGTGTTTCTCTGGGGCGCCGTGCTCGGCGTCGTCACGCAGTTCTTTCTCAACATGGAGATCGAGCGCTACACGCTCGCGACGGGGGAGACGGCGCTGGCCGGCTTCAACCGGATGTGGAAGCACTGGGGCCTCGTGTTCGCCGTGCTCGTGTATTTCGCCAATCTCTGGCCGGGCTGGGCGATCAGCTCCGCGACGCTGTTCACGTTCTTTACCGGTGGAAACGCGCGCTTCATCGCCGTCGGCATGCTCCTCGTCATCGGCGCCTCGCTGACGCTGGCGCCGGTCGTCTACGTTGCGCTCGAGCGCCTGATCTTCCTCAAGGTCGCGGCGGTCGTCGCGTTCGTCGCGCTGGCGATGGTCCTGGTCATCCAGCCGGAGACCTGGCGCGCGCTGCCGGCCGGCCTCCTGAGCGTTGGCCAGCTTCCAACCGAGCTGGGGTTTGCGCTCATGCTCGGCGCGATCGCGTTCGCCGGCGCGGGCGGCGGCCAGAATCTCTGCCAGAGCAACTGGATTCGCGACAAGGGCTTCGGGATGGGGCAGTACGTGCCGCGTCTGGTCAGCCCGCTGACCGGCGAGGAGCAGGCGGCCCCTGACGCATCGCGCTACGTGTTCGAGCCGAATGCCGCCAACATGGCGCGCTGGCGCCGCTGGTGGAAGTTCGCGAACGTCGAGCAGGCGCTGACCTTCCTGCTGGTTAGCGTGGTGACGATCTGCCTGACCTCGATGATCGCGCACTCGACGCTCTTCGGCGAGCCGGGGCTGCGGAACGACGTCCGGTTCCTCGCGGTCGAGGGGGAGCGCCTCGAAGTCCTGGTCGGCCGCTGGTTCACGCTGCTCTTCTGGGGGGTCGGCGCGTTCTCGCTGTTCGCGTCTTCGATGGGGATCACCGATTACACGAGTCGGCTCGCGGCCGATATCCTGAAAACGACGTATCTCCGCGGTTCGCGGCTGTCCGAGAGCCAGCTCTACTTCCGGCTCACGTGGGGGCTCGTCGCCATCGGCTGCACGATCCTCCTGCTCGGCTTTGAGCAGCCGCTCGTCCTGCTCGTCATCTCGGCGTCGGTCGGCGGGATGATGATGTTCCTCTACTCGATGCTGCTCATCGCGCTGAATCGCACGCAACTGCCGGACGCGATCAAGGTGCGAGGCTTCCGGGTCGGCGCGCTCGTGTGGTCGACGGCGTTCTTCGGCGTGCTCGCGGCGCTGACGCTATGGCAGCAGCTGCAGCGGCTGCTTCCAACGATTCATGACTGCTCCGGCCCTAGCTGGATCTGTCCCGGCTTCCGATCGCAGCGCGAGAGCTCGCCACCGATCGACGATCCCGTCGACAGCCGCGACATCCTCGGCGGCGAGCGCGGGGAGCGGGGGCCGGACCGGACCTCCGGCAAGGCCGAGTCGGTCCATCAGCACCTTCATCACGGTGACTTCGTATCCCTTGCGTCGTGAGCGAAGCGCATAGAGAGGCGTGATGAAGTCGTCCAACAACTGACGAAGCAGAGCCGCATCGCCATTCGCGGCGGCGTCGTGGAGCTGCCAGGCCAGGCGCGGCGAGATGTTGGCGACGCTCGACGTGAACGCGCGGATGCCAAGCGAGTAGTACGCAGGAACGAGGTCGTCACCCGCGCCGCCGACCCACCGCAGGCGATCCCCGACGCGCAGCATGATCGCCTGGAGACGTCGAATGTCGCCCTGACCTTCTTTCCACGCGACCAGCGTGCGAATCGTCGTGAGCCGCTCGACGAAGGCCGGACCCGGGTGGACCCAGTCGCGGCTGTAGACGAGCATCCCGAGCGGCGTCGCTCCGCCGATCGCGCGGTAATACTCGAAGAGCCCTTCCTCATCCGCGTGCGGGTAATACGGCGGGAACGCGAGGATCCCGGACGCGCCCGCGTGCACCGACTGGCGGGCGAGCTCGGCGCCGAGCAACGTGCCGAATCCGGCGCCCGCGATCACCGGGACCTTGCCGGCCGCCGCTTCGACCGTCGCCCGGACGACCGACTCGTGTTCGGCTGGCGTCAGCGAGTAGAGCTCGCCCGTGCCGCCCGCCGCGACGAGCGCGGCCGGAGGGTAAGCCATCATCGCGTCCACGTTCTTCCGCAGCCCGTCGAGGTCGACAGACAGGTCCCGCTTGAAAGGGGTCACGGGAAACGCGATCGGTCCCTGCAGCTTCGCGCGCAGCTCGTCGGGCGTCATCACCATCTCGGGACAATCCTCCGCCATGAGGGATCCACGTGGGTTCTCATTTCCTGCTCGTCGTCTCGATTTCGAAAGTCACATCGCGCGTAGCGCTCGCGGCCCCGCGCGAGCCGATCGTGGTCGAGCGTGACGCCGAGTCCGGGACGGTCCGGTATGCGGACCGAACCGTTGACGATCGGGACACGGCCCCCCTCGACGACTTCGTCCTCGGCCGCCTGCCACGGGTAGTGCGTATCGCAGGCGTAGGTGAGATGAGGCGCCGCCGCCGCGGCGTGAGCCATCGCCATCAACGAGACGCCCAGATGCGTGTTCGAATGCATCGAGAGCCCGAGGCCGAACGTCCGGCACACTTTCGAAAGATGTTGAATCTGACGAAGGCCTCCCCAGTAATGCGGGTCGCACAAGACGATCTGAACGGAGTCCTGTTGCACAGAGGCGGGCACGTCGGCAAATGACGTCACCGCGACGTTGCTCGCGAGCGGCGTCGACACGCCCGACTCGACCAGCCGGCGCCGCACCGCAGCCATGCCGTCCAGCCCGGGCGCCGGATCCTCGAGATAGCCCTCGCCCGCAAGCTCCTTCGACAGCGTCTGACCCACGCGCACAGAGGTCTCCACGGTCCAGGCGCAGTTCGGATCGATCCGCAGCGGAAACGCCGGCCCGAACGCCGCATGGAGCTGCCGCATCGTCTCGATCTCCACGTCCGGCTCGAGGACGCCCGCTTTGAGCTTGATCGACTGGAAGCCGTACTTCGTGACCATTTGCCTGGCCTGCCGGACGATGGCCTCAGGCGTGAGGCACTCACCGTACTCGTCCGCGCGCGCCTCGGGGGAGCCACCGGCCCCAGCGTGCTTGTAGAACAGATAGGCGGAGAAGGGGACCGCGTCTCGCGCGCGGCCGCCCAGCAGATCGCACGCCGGCTTTCCAACGGACTTGCCGATGAGATCGAGGCACGCAATCTCGATCGCCGAGTACGCGCGCGCCCCGGCGTCCAGCGGGTTCTCGCCCGGCACCCGGTGCGTCTGCGAGCGGTCGCCGTGACCGTCCCCCTCGACCATCGACAGCAGCGCCCCGCAGATCCGGTAGGGATCGCTCCCGATGACTCGCGCGCGGAGCGTTTCCAGCATCCGCGCGTTGGCCTCGCCGCCGTGCGCCTCGCTGATCCCGACGACGCCGTCGTCGCTTTCCAGCTCCAGGATCGTCCGGAGCGCCATCGGGGCGTGGAGGCCGTACGAGCTTCGGAGCGGTGGATCGGCGATTGCGATCGAATGGACGCGCATCCCGACGACACGCATGGCGGACATAGACTACATGACTACCGGCAACACAAATGAAAGCGGGTCCCCGGGATGGTAATCGCGCAGATCACCCTGCTGGCCGGGCTCGTCGCCGCAGCGCCGGCTCACTTGCAAAGCGACTGGACTTCCCATCCCTGCGAGTCGCAGATGTCTGCCGCGGGCGGAAACCTGGCGCTTCCGAACGCCACTCCCTTCGACGTCCGCCGCGCGATGACGCTGTTCCGCTTCAATCGGCGGGAGGACGCGCTCAGGGAGCTCGACTCAGCCCTGAAGACTGTCAGCGGTCCGTGGCGCTGGCGGATCGACGCCGAACGGCGCAAACGGCTCAAGGCGGGCCTCACTGCGCTTCGCAGCTGCGTCGCCCGCAGCGAACCGCCCGCGATGGCCACGCTCACCATCGAGGCGTTTCTCGTCGATCCCGAGGTCGGCGAGCACGCGCGACAGCCGGTTACCGGAGCAATCGTCAAGGTCGAGGACATGCCCGTCGGACGTACAGCAGACGACGGCACGCTCACCGTGCGTATTCCGTCCGGCCCGATCCACGTCACCGCCCAGCTCGCCCCGACGACCGCCGGACGCTCAGACCTCACCGTTCTGCCCGGCGCCTCCGAGCGATTCGCCTTGCAGATGGACCCTGAAAAGGAGGTGAGCGAGGACACGACTCTGGTGCTGGCGGAGGCGGTCGACGACATCGTCCCGTTTGCGTCCCCATCATTCACCTTGAAGTTCATGCAGGGCCGTCAACTGGCGCCCATTGTCAGCGTCGGCTCGATCAATCTTGTCGATCGATATGAACAATTCGAGCGCAACCTCGACGAGCTCTTTGCGGTCGCCGGCGGTTCGATCGTGGCGACGAGCGCGTCGAAAGTGTTGGAGTCGCTGGCGGCGCACGCTGACCAGACGATTGCCCTCCAGGTGGATGCCCAAGATGCCGCAGGAGGGATGCACTATGGTCTGATCCGGTTTCGCGTCGGGCGGTCGAAACTTCTGGTGACGCTGGCGGCGCCTCCGTCGAACCCTGCTCTTCCGGTCGCGAACATCGAAGTAGGCGTGTCACTCATCGGCACCGGCATTGCCGTCCAACGAGTCTCGGACGCGCAGGGCCGTTTCGAGATCGAGGCATTGCCGCATGGCACGCTCGTCTTCGGCTGCGAGACCGTATCCCGAGGCGTCTACTACTACTGCGGGGGGACGATGGCCTACTGGGGCGAGCAGTCGATCACGCTCGGGTTGCTACACGTCACCGATCTCGTCAACGGTGTTCCACACGTGACGGTCCAGTCGAACGCTCCGGCGGCGCCTCACGTCGAGCGGAAGCCGAAGGGAGACCGATAGCGGCGAGAATCGTTCGATCTGCCATAAGATGGGCCGGTCGCCGACCGTGCCATCGACCATCTCGCGCGTCATCCGGCGCCTCGTCCCCTTCATTTTCATCTGCTACGTCATCGCGTACATCGACCGCGTGAACATCGGTTTCGCGGCGGCCGAACTGCAGAAGGACCTCGGGCTCAGCGACTGGGCGTACGGTCTTGGCGCCGGCCTGTTCTTCCTCGGCTACTTCGCGTTCGAGATCCCCAGCAACCTGATTCTGGAGCGGGTCGGCGCCCGGCTCTGGATCGCCCGGATCATGATCGTCTGGGGTCTGGTCTCGATGGGGACGATGTTCATCACCGGCGAGACGAGCTTCTACGTGGCGCGCGTGCTGCTGGGACTGGCGGAAGCGGGCTTCTTTCCCGGGATGATTCTGTACCTGACGTACTGGATCCCCAGGAGCGATCGCGCGAGAGCGGGGGCGCTGTTCATGACGGCGGCGCCGATCGCGATGATCGTCGGCGCGCCGGTCTCGGCCGCGCTCCTCGCGCTCGACGGCTGGCTGGGACTCCGCGGCTGGCAGTGGCTGTTCCTCATCGAGGGCCTGCCCGCCGTGGTGCTGGGCATCGCGACGCTGTTCGTGCTGACGGATCGCCCGGAGCAGGCGGAGTGGCTCGCGCCCGAGGAACGCGCGTGGCTGAGCGGCGTCATGAACCGCGAGCGCGCCGAGCGCGCTCTCCATCAACATGGATCAGAGCTTCGTGGCCTGATGAGTGGTCGCGTGTGGCTCCTCTCCTTCGCGTACTTTCTCAACGCGCTCGTCACCTACGGCGTGTATCTCTGGCTGCCGCGGATCCTGCGCGACGCCTCGGGGTTCAGCGGTTTCACCTTGAGCGCGATCACCGCGGTGCCGTTCGTCGCGGCGCTCGTGGCGATGGTCCTCGTCGGCCGCCACTCCGATCGAACCGGCGAGCGCAAGTGGCACGTCGTCGCCTGCGCGGCGACCGCCGCCGTCGGCCTCGTGCTCGCGGCGTGGTTTCAGGCCAGCGTTCCGCTCCTCGTGCTCAGCTTCACCCTGTCGCAGATCGGCCAGCGATCGGTGATGAGCGTGTTCTGGGCGATTCCGCCGATCTTCCTGGGCGGCACGGCCGCCGCTGCCGGCATCGCGATGATCAACGCCATCGGCAACCTCGGCGGCGCGGTCGGCCCCACGGTCATGGGGTGGCTGCGGGAAAGCACCGGGGCCTACACGGGAGGCCTGCTCGTCCTCGTCGCGGCGCTCGTCCTCGAGGCCGTACTGGTGGCCAGCCTGCGGTTACCGCGGACGATAGCTCCGGCTGTGGCCGTTCCGGCCGTTGGTGACGGCGAAGCTGCCGTCGGACGAGACCGAGAGCTTGATCCAGTGCGACGTTGACTCCTCCATGTTCGCGATGAACGGCTCGGAGGCGTTCTCAGTCGCGGATGCCTTCGTCGCGTAGTGGAGCTGCCACAAATCCTCGAGGCCCGGAGCTGCGCGGATCACCTGCAGCGCTTCTGACGTCCCGCCCTTCGTCGCGCCGTTGTTCATCACGACGACCCTCGGACGGATCGCATGCACCAGGACCGCCGGGCCGGACATGTGCATCCCGTGGTGCGTCGTCAGGTACACGTCGAAGGTGCCGAGCAGGTTCCCGGGGCAGGCGAGGTCGTGCTCCTTGTTCCACGTGAGGTCGCCGAGATCGAGCATCCGGAACGCGCCGTATTTGATGATCGTCCCGAGCGACCGGGCGTTCTCGGTCGGGTCGGGATCGCGAGGCTTGAAATCCTTGCAGAGCGGATTCGGGACCGCGGTTCCGCCGACCGCCGACGTGACGAGCGCGCCGCCGGAGGACACCACGCGCGCCTCGATTCCCTTGATCGGGAGGGCATCGCCCGGCTTGGCGACGATATGGCGGCCCTTGGCCCGGACCGGCTCGTACGCCGCGAAGACTTCTGCCGCGTTGCCCCCTTCCCGGTTTTCTCCGTAGTCGACGAAGGTCCCGACCGGCATCTTCGCGGCGAGCTCGGGCACGCCTCCGACGTGGTCGCGGTGATAGTGCGTGACGACCATGTAGTCGATGCGCGAGACGCCGGCCTGCTTCGCCGCGGCGGCGATCCGCTCGGCGTCGCGGCCGTTGAACCCCGACCAGCCGGCGTCGATGAGCATCGACTGGCCGGACGGCGACACGATCAGCGTGGCCTGGCCGCCTTCGACGTCGACGAAATACACGTCGAGGGTCTTGCGCGCCTGCGCCGTCAGCGGCGCGCTCCACGCGGCAAAGATCAAGGAGAGGGTCAACACCACCGGTATGCGCATCAGCATCTCCATCGAAGCGAACGGCTCAGGCCGCCCGCGCGCGGTAAAACGCCAGAAAGTCCGCCGCTCGCAGCGGCCGTGAAAAGTAATAGCCCTGCGCGAGCTGGACGCCGGCGCCGCACAGGACCGAGGCCTCTGCCTCCGATTCGACGCCCTCGGCGACCACTTCGAGCTTCGTCGTCTTCAACAGCGCCGCGATTCCAGCCAGCCATTCCGGCGGTGGGCCGCCCGCCACAATCTGCGCGACGTGGGAGCAGTCGATCTTGATGATGGCCACGCCCGCGCGCGCGAGCACGGCGAAATTCGCGCCGCCGAGGCTGACGTCGTCGAGCGCGATGCGGACGCCCATGTCAGAGGCGTGGACGAGCGCCTTGATGCCGAGCTGGTCGGGTACACTCCGCTCGGTGATCTCGAGCACGAACTTGTGGACCTGGTCGCCGAGGCCTGCGCGCGCCACGGCGTACGCCATCCCGCCCCGGCCGAGGACCTCGGGCGGGACGTTGACGCTGAGGTGCACGCCGTCGTTCTCGCGTAGCCAGGCTCCCAGCTCTGTTGCGGCCGTCTCGAGCACCCAATAGGTCAACAGGCCGGAGAGCGGGGTGTTCTCCATGGCCGGTATGAATTCCTCCGGCATCAGAACACCCTGGGGCCGTCGCCATCGCGCGAGCGCCTCGGCCCCCACGCACCGTCCGCCGTCGAGCGCGACGGTCGGGAGGTACTCGAGAAAGAACTCTCCGCTGGAGAGCCCCTTGCGAATCGCTTCGAAGTCGACGATCGGCGGCATCAGGACGCCATTGTGGCCGCGGCGGCTGCCCCGGCGGCGGCTCTGAGCGCCGCCCTCCGTGTCGGTCGTTCGCGTCGCATCACGTACCGTGCCGCACGTGCTTGTAAACGTGTCCGCCCTTCATCACGAACAGCGACGCGCTTGAGTGCCGTGATGTCCTTCAGCGGATCGCCATCGACGACGACCAGATCGGCTTCGTATCCGGGAGCGACCGCGCCAATCCGATCGCCGAGGCCGAGCGCCTCGGCGGCGAGCGACGTCGTGCCGATGATGGCGTCCATCGCGGGCTGGCCGGCCTGCTGCACGCGGTAGATCGTCTCGCGCGCGTTCTGCCCGTGCGCCCCTGCGGTCGCGTCGGTGCCCATGATGATCTTCAGGCCCCTGTGAGCCATGCCGCGTTTGAACATCGACAGCTTCAGGGGAATGCCCTTCTCCATGAACGCGAAGCCCTCTTCGGTGTAGTTCCCGATGCCGAGATACTTCGGCTTGTTCTCGATGTAGTTCTGCGAGACGAGGCCGATGTTCGGCTCGAAGAACGTCCCGCGTTCGGCCATGAGCGCGAACTCGGCGTCGGTCGTCTGGCTGCCGTGCGTGACGGCGAAGCATCCGGCGCGCGCGGCGGCCGCGACGGCATCGGCCGCGTGGGCGTGCACCCAGCTGCGCTTGCCCGCCTTCTTCGCTTCGTCGCAGGTCGCTTCAATCTGTTCGTCGCTCATCGTCTTTCCGCCGCCTTCGCGGATGCTCTTCGACGCGAACAACTTGATCAGGTCGGCGCCGCCCGCGACGAGCTTGCGCACCTGCGCGCGGAGCTGGTCCGGCGTCCCGCTGTTTTCGTTCAGGGACATGACCGACGTGAGCAGCCGCGGGCCCGGGAGCGTGCCGCGGGCGATGGCGTCGCGGAGATCGATATCCGACGGCGAGCCGATGCTTTGAACCGTGGTGAACCCGGCCATCAACGTGGCCCACGCGTTTTCAGCGGAATAGAGAATGGCCTGAGGCGGCGTCTCGCCGTCGTTGGAGGCCCGGCCGTTCTTCCCGAAGTGCGATCCGATGTGCACGTGCGTATCGATGAGGCCTGGCAGGAGGGTCAGCGTGGGGAAGTCGTACGTGATCGGCTGTGCGTTCGCGTCGATCCGGACGATCCGCGATCCCTCGACAACGACCGCCGTGTTGCGATGGACGGCGCCCTTGCCGTCGATGACCGCGCCCACCCGAATGACGGTCGGCGATCCCTGACCGACGAGCGTCGTGGACGCGCAACAGACAAGACACCCGGCGATCACGGCGTGCTTCATGATTCCGGCTCCTCGTACCACTCTTCGTGCAGCGACCAGCCGCCGCAACGGAGACATATCGTCCAGTGCCATTGATGCGCGCAGCCGGGACATCGCCCCCGCGTGGCAAACGTGTTCCAGGCTGTCCCGCATCCGCCCGTGAATGCCTCGGGCGTGCCCGTGCCTTCGCAGTACCACGCACTCGAGGCGGTCGGCTGCCAGCGACAGAGCGGGCAGCGAATGCCCGTGAAATCTTCGAGATCGTCCAGCTTGAAGATCGAGTCGAGTTTCTCGTCCTGGCGCGGGTCCTTTTTCAGGACCCAGTATGGGCACTCGAAGGTTTCTCCAATCGTCGATGGATGCATCGTCGTTACCCTACAGGAAACTCTACGTTGTCGATCCAGCGCGCCACCTTGGAGTCCGTTGCCGCGACGTCGGGCACTTCTGCGATCCGGTCGATGACGGCATCCATATCTGCGATGTCGGCGCCGGAGACAATCGCGATGACGTCCGGAGCGCCGAACATCGCATCCGCATGGACGACGCCGCGGATCTGCCGCACCGCTCGAAGGACGCGCTTCGGCTGTCGAGTTGTGATGAACACGTACGACCAGACGCGCATACTGTCAGCCGCCCTTATCGTAACAGCGCCAGCGGGCGGGCACGAGGAGCAGGTTACGTGGAGCATCCGGTCGCCTGATTGCTGGCCTGTTGGCGCTGGCGCCTGGCACCGAAGGCTGGTGACTGCGCGCGGCATGCTGGCACTGATGTTGTGCCAACGTCCAACTGGGTCCGGGCCGAGTTCGACGTCTCAGAAATCGCTTGACAGGTTTTCGAACGCACTCGATTCATCGCGCGAGGCTTGCGAGCCTTTCCGCTCTCCCGTGCGCAGGCTCGCCGCTGAGGCACGTTTGGACCGTAGTCGGTCGCAGACGATGGTCTCGCGATCGATCGCAGCCGTGTGAACCAGCCTGCGGCTTGAAAATCGCGGTGTTATAAAGCCGTATGACGACGTTCACTAATTCGTTCGCTCACTTGTCCAATCACGATCTGCTCGACCTGGTGAAGCGGCTTGTCGCAGACGAGCGCCAGGCGACGACACGCCTCATCGCCTCGCTGATGGAAGTCGACGCGCGTCGGCTGTATCTCGGCGAAGGCTGTTCGTCGCTCTTCACGTACTGCACCCAGGTGCTTCAGCTTTCTGAGCACGCCGCGTACGGCCGCATCGAGGCGGCGAGAGCGGCGCGTCGCTTCCCGCGGATCCTCGCGCTGCTGGCCGAGGGGGCCGTCACGCTTACGGCCGTCGGCCTCCTCGCGCCGCATTTGACCGACGCCAACCATCTGGAACTTCTGAACTCCGCTCGATACAAGAGCAAGAGGGAAGTGGAACATCTGGTCGCGCAAATCCATCCGCGTCCCGACCTGCCGTCATCTATTCGGAAGCTCCGCGCTCCGAAGCCGGCTCCGTCGTCTGCTCAAAACGCGGATGCTCAGGCGGGCAGTGGTCTCGAGCTCGTACCACCGACCAGAGTGGATAGCCACCACTCTCCGGTTCAGGCGTCCTCGATACCGCATGCGGTCGTGGCGCCGCTCGCGCCGGACCGCTACAAGGTCCAGTTCACGGTCAGTCGCGAGACGTTCGACAAGCTGCGCCGGGCCCAGGATCTGCTGCGACACCGCATCCCGAACGGTGACCCCGCTGCGATCTTCGATCGCGCGATGACCCTGCTCATCACCGACCTGGAGCGCACCCGCCTCGCGGCGACAAACGGCCCGCGCCGCCGCCGTTCGACCGCGCCGACCTCACGTCACATTCCGGCCGACGTGAAGCGGGCAGTCTGGGCGCGTGACGCCGGGCGATGCGCCTTCAACGGTGCGCACGGCCGCTGCACCGAGACCGGCTTTCTGGAGTTTCATCACGTGATGCCGTACGCCCGCGGTGGGCCGACCATCGTCGAGAACATCGAGCTGCGATGCGCCGCGCACAATGCCTACGAGGCTGAACTAGATTTCGGTTCGCGCCAGACGGCGCTGCTGAGAGAAAACGGTCCGCCGTATGTGTTGGCGTGACTGAGCGAACGCGAAGTCAATGACCGTCTCCGACTCGCGTCTGGCACCGATGTTGTGCCAAAACACGCAACTCGGTCCGGACCGAGTTGGTCCCAATTTTATCGAGTAGCAGGCTCGTCGTTCTTCGGGCTCCGAGTAATGGTGAACTTCTTGTTCGTGTCATGGACAATCACGAAACTTCCTTCGCCGATTCGGAGTTTCTCGGCCAGCCAGGGCTTGATGACGACGCAGAGATATTCGCCTTCGATCTGACCGATTCCGCGGGCAAGCGGAGCCAGTTGGTCGCCACCGGTTGAAAGCGGGATGCGGAGCATCGAGCTACCGTCAACGAGCTCGACAGTGGCCTCGATCGAGATGATCTTCCGGACGATCGTCCAGTGGCGGTTCGTCGCGAGAGAGCCCGCCGTTGATTGAGACTTCGGCTCGAATTCGACGCAGTCGCCTATCTTCAGCTCGGGCACATTCGATTCAACGGTTGGCGCAAAGTACGCATGGCTCTCTTCGTCCTGAATCCACCACGACGTACCTTCTCGAGCCACGAGCGTGCCGGTGTTTCGAAATTCGGTGATGCCGTGGATCTGGACCTGTCTCCGGCGCATCCGCCGTTGCCACCACTCCCGTAGGCTGGAGAGAAATGTCATCTAAGTAATGCGCGATGCCACGCAACGGATCAGTGCAACAGCGATTCGCGTCGAACAGCCTGCAGGAGCCGAAGGTTTGCCATGTCAGTCGTCCCGGTGACCGGCCTTACAGATCGGGCTTATAGAGAACGATGAACGGCGTCGACCCCTCTTCCGCGGAGTCCAGGTAGTCAGCGAAGTGGTGGTGGTTCCCGAGACGCTTCGCTTCCGCGTCGTCTTCCGGCAGGTCGGCCAATGCGAGACAGACTCGAGCGAGGTTCCGCAGTCCCTCCCGGTTCGCTGCGATCTCGAATCCATCCTGATATGGGTACGCCTTCAGTTTTGGATCCATACGGGTCACGGTGTCCACTGACTGGAACGATGCACTTCGACCCGGCCGTCGACGATGCGAACCAGGAGTGAGTCGCCACCCCTTTCACCAGTTCGCACCTCGAACTCGCGTGACGGCGACGGTGGTGTTCCGACCCCCTGGTGAGGTCGCTCGATGCTCGTAATGGCGGCCGGGTCGATCGTCGAGAGGGCAGTCGCTCGATTGTCCGGGCGGCGTTGATCGATGAGGTCCCGCCGCCGGATCGCTCGAACGACGATCTCCGCATCGCCGTACGGCACGTCCTTGCCGAGATGCACATCGACGTGCCAAGCCCCGTCGCGCACCCTCCATCGCTCGATGGGTATCGCGACGGTCGCGCCCGTCAGCCAGTTGCCGGCCCGTCTCACGGGCTGCCCGCTCGCCACTGGGCCGCAGCCGGCGCCGCTGGCCCGGCGGATCAGGACCCATTGCGAAAGAACACGATTGCCGTCGACGACCGGCCTGGACACGACCCGTACGGCCAGGCAGCCCGCGTTGAAGGTCGAGACGAGCTCCGGGTCATGGATCTTCAGCTGCCCGGCCAACTGCAGAATGTCGCGCCGATCGGCTGCGGTTACATCAGCGGGCACATCCCACCGGGTCGTGCCCGCCTGACCCGCAAGCGCGGCCGTGACCACATGAGACCCGCTCAACATCACGACAACGCACGATGTGACGCCCAAACGCGACCTCCGCTCCATCGCGCGTGACGTCGTCAATCGATTGCTCGGCCGGCGCGAAAGAACCGCACAAATAGCGCTCCGGGCGATGGCACCGATGTTGTGCCAACGCGCAACTCGGTCCGGACCGAGTTGCCTGTCCTGTGTGCGCCCTAGTTCAGGCGTTCCCACGTCAGTTCTATCGTTTGAATC
Organism: uncultured Acidobacteriota bacterium; assembly: GCA_963847125.1. Classification (GTDB taxonomy): domain Bacteria; phylum Acidobacteriota; class Vicinamibacteria; order Vicinamibacterales; family 2-12-FULL-66-21; genus DATAEE01. The sequence continues at coordinate 984,514 of CAWJYM010000009.1, read as the reverse complement.
GTCTCGCCGATAGACAGCGGCGGCGTTCGCAGCGTCATGCGATTCCGGTCGATACTCAGAAGACGGACCAAATCGGTGTTGACCCAGTTCCCGACCGACGCCATTTCAACGTGGTGGACGACAGTATCGCCCTTCAGTGAGTAGCGGCCTCCGTACGCAAGAAAGCTGGCGAACGCGTTGGCTCTTTCGTCTGAGGGAGCCGCAATCCGATCGCCCGAAAGGGGCTGCGCCCACTGTGGCTGATGATCGCCATCATCCGTCCATCGGCGGTGTAGATGAGCATTCCGGCCGGACCTGGCCCATACGGGCTGTCGTTGCGCACGCCATCAGCGGTTGACGCCGAAGCAGAGAGCAGCTTCCACGTGCCCACGATGCCTGCACCCTTCTGTGCGTCTAGGTCGTCCGCAGTCACCCCGAGCGTCAGGGCGAGCACCGTTACAAGCATGCCGCGTGTCATAACTGGCCCCACCCATGTCTGGAACGTCAATTTACTTGAAGGTGACCGCGTAAGTGGCGCCTTGCGCCACCTCCACAACCGCAACATCCCCGTCGCGCCGAAACGCCATGCCCGCGCCATCGCGCGTTATGCCGTCGATCGACTGCCCAGCCGGCGCCCGGAGTCGATGCGTCCCACCGACTCCTGTGCGCAGCGTCGCCGACCGCGCCTTCCCATCCTGCCACGTAAGATCGATCTCGACCCCACCGCGCGCACGCAAACCGCGGAACGACCCCTCCGCCCACGCGCGGGGCAGCGCCGGCAGCAGATGGGTCGTTCCGTCGTGGCTCTGCAGGAGCATCTCCGCGACACCCGCCGTGCCGCCGAAGTTGCCGTCGATCTGAAACGGCGGGTGGAGGTCCCAGAGATTGGGCAGCGTCGAGGTCGCGAGGAGCGCCTGGAAGTTCTCGTACGCGCGCTCGCCGTCCTCCAGCCGTGCCCAGAAGTTGATGATCCACGCCCGGCTCCATCCGGTGTGCCCGCCCCCGTGCTCGAGCCGCCGCTCAATTGTCGCGCGCGCCGCCTTCGCCAGCTCCGGCGTTCCGCGCATCGTGATCTGATCGCCGGGGTAGAGCGCGAACAGCTGCGAGATGTGGCGGTGGCCCGGCTCCGGCTCGTCGTAGTCCTCGGACCACTCCATGATCTGGCCGTGCCGTCCGATCGCCGGCGCCGGCAGCCTCTTGCGCGCGGCCTCGAGCCTCCCGCGGAGCTCCGCGTCGAGTCCGAGAATCTCGCCGGCGCGGATGCACTGCGTGAACAGCGCGTGCAGGATCTGGTGATCCATCGACGGCCCCATGCAGAGGATGCCGACCTGTCCGTTCGGGAGACGATACCGGTTCTCTGGCGACACCGATGGCCCGCTGACCAGACGCCCCTTCGGATCTTCGACGAGATAGTCCAGGAAGAACTCCGCCGCCTCCTTCATCACGGGGTACGCCTCGGCGAGAAAGCTCTTGTCCGGATTGAACCGGTAGTGCTCCCAGAGGTGCTGGACGAGCCACGCCGCGCCCGTCGGCCACAGGCCCGATCGCGGCAGGTCGCCCGGCGACGTGAAGCCCCAGACGTCGGTGATGTGATGCGCGACGAACCCTCGCGCCCCGTAGTGCACCTTCGCCGTCCTCCGTCCGTGCACGCGCAGGCGCTCGATGAAGTCGAACAGCGGACGATGGGACTCCGCGAGATTCGCGATCTCCGCGGGCCAGTAGTTCATCTGCAGGTTGATGTTCAGGTGGTAGTCGCTGTTCCAGGGCGCATGCAGGCTCTCGTTCCAGAGGCCCTGCAGGTTGGCCGGAAGATCGCCCGGCCGGCTGCTCGCGATGAGCAGGTAGCGCCCGAACTGAAAGTAGAGCGCGTCGAGCCCCGGATCCTTCTCTCCTCGCTGGACGCGCGCGAGCCGTTCGTCGGTGGGGGTCTTCTCGATATTCTGGCGCTCACTGGACCGGCTGAAGCCTGGTTCCACAAGCTCAGGCCCACTCTCCTGAACAGCCGCTGATGGTCGGCCACGTGCTCGCGCCGCAGCTGATCGTACGGCGTCGCCGCGGCGGCCGCGAGCTGCCGGTCGCAGAGCGCCTTCGGATCGCCTCCGCGGTAGCTCGTCGCCGCGACGACGATCAGCGTGGCCGTCGTCGCGCCGTCGACGAGCGTTCGCTCGGGAAACGTATCGCGCCGGCCGCCGTCGGACAGGATCCTCACCGACGCCTGGAACGACAGGCCATCGTCTCCGGCCAGCCGCCCGACGAGATCCAGCCTGTCGGTCCCCCGCGGCACCGTCATCGCATCCTGCAGGCGATCGATCCACGTCGAGAAGGACAGGCGGCCGGGCGCGTCCGCGGTCAGGCGGACGACGATGGCCTGAGCCGGATGGGAGGCGAAGACTTCGCGGGTGTACCGAACGCCGCCTGCGCGATAGCTGATCCGCGCGGTCGCCGAGTCGATGTTCAGTTCGCGGCGGTAGTCTTCAACAGGCGCGTCGTGCTCGAACGCAATCCGCAGGTCTCCGAGCGTCTGGTACGACTGGAGGCGCGACGGCCGGCCCATCAGCTTTTTCTCCGCGAGGGCGTACGCCTCGACGGGCGATCCCGCGAAGAGGAGGCGGCGGACCTCGGGGAGGTAGGCGAGCGCGTCCGGATTGTCGCGCTCGCGCGGGCCTCCCCTCCACAGCGTCTGCTCGTTGAGCTGGATGCGCTCGCGACCGATCGATCCGAACACCATCGCGCCGAGCCGGCCGTTGCCGAGCGGCAGCGCGTGATCCCACTGCGGCGCCGCGCGGGTGTACCACAGCGTCAGATCACGCGCGTCGTCGTTGACGACAGCCTGCTCCGCACGAGGCGGAGCGGATGCGGCGACCAGCGCTAGCGCGATCAAAGTGCTCAAGGTGCTCAAGGTGCTCAAGGTGCTCAAGGCGTCAAGGCGCTCATGGTGCTCAAGGCGCTCATGGTGCGGGTTCTGCGTGCGCGAAGCACCTGCACCCTGAGCACCCAGAGCACTTTGAGCACCCTGAGCACCTTTGCGTCACTGCCGCTGCGCGACGTGATACGCGTCCTGCTCGTAGTGCTCCTGAAGCAGGTCGACGCCGAAGTCGCCGCTGAAGTCGCGCCAGACGATGTGGTGGTGGTTGGCGTTGTTCTGGGTGTTGTCGTATTCGATGAGGAAGCTCGGGCCCTGGATGCGGTAGTAGTGCCTGTTGCCCAGGCCCTTGTCCGTCGTCCCCATCCAGGCGAACCGGATCGCGGATGGGCCGTCGGCCTTGACGCGCGCCAGGCGTGCCGCGACGAGCGCGGGCGACTGCGCGGAGGCGTGCTCTTCGATGAGGCTGATCAGAACGCCCCGCTGCGCCGTCGTCAGCTCGCTGCCCGCGATGCCGACGTTCTCGAGGATCGCTGCCTTGCGGTGGTTGAACGTCAGGATGTCATCCGGCGCCTTGTCGCTCGTGATCGCCGTCTTTCGCTGGTCATCGGTGAGCGAGGTGACCAACGCGCGCGCCAGATCCTCCTCCGCGGCGAGCGCGCGCGTTCCTTTCAGGGGACCGTCCTGCACGTTCGCGGGGTTCGCGCCGAAAAACGCGGGCGTCGTCGCGATCGCCTTGCCGTCGACGATCGTCCAGTTCTGCGAGATGTGGTGCCCTTCGTAGCGCCAGCCCCAGGTGGCGCCGCCCGGCTCGCCGAAGATCGTGAAGAAGTACAGCTCGGGATCGCGAATCGCGCGGCCTTCGATCGCGCGCAGGACGTTCTCGAGGCTCCGGATCGTCTCGGCCTTCGAGTAGCCCTTCTCGCCCAGGCCGGCGCGCAGCAGCGCCAGCGCCGCCGCGCGCTGCGGCTCGCTCATCTCTTTGAAGGACAACCCCATGCGCTCGCGGGGAATGAAGTGCCAGTTGAACCGTTCGTCCGAGTCGAACGGCCACCGGATCTTCTTGAGCTGCGTGTCGTCCAGCGTGCCGACGAGCGCCTTGGCTGCGGCCGCCATCGAGGACTCGGGGCGAGGCTGCGCGACCATCGCCGCGACGCCGGCGCCGAGCAGGGTAGTGAGCACGATCGCACGTCTCATGAGGCCTCCACGGCTCTCCGTTCCGAGCAGAAGCATACTCCGGCCCCGCTCGGTCCGGAACCGGTTCCGTGACCGGCCGACCGATGATTGCTGGAGTATGCTGGAACCCCATGTGGGCCGATTGGATGTCTGTTGGGCTTCCGTAGCTTCAGAACGCGCCTGATCGTCTGGGTACTGCTCGCCAGCGGCGCGGTGTTCCTCAGTACGCTGGCCTTCTCTCACAGCCGGTCGCGCGCCGCTGCAATACGGGCGGCCGAGCGCGAGGCCGTGAGCGAGGCGGCTGGCGCGATCCGCGGCATCGAAGCGGTTCTGCGCTCGGTCGAGCGGAGCACGCAGCTCGTCGGGGCCGCGCTCGACGCTGACGAGGCCTCCGCGGTTCGCGCCGAAGCCCTGCTGCGCGGGTTTCTGTCGACCCATCCGGACGTGTACGGCTCCGCCGTGGCTTTTGCACCCGACCGTCCTGGCGGGCCCCTCTCTCCCTACATGCACCGTCACTCGAGCGGTTCGTCCAGGCTCGTGCGGACCGACCTGGCGTCGCCCGACTATCGCTATTGGGAGCGCGACTGGTTCACCGTTCCGGCCAGGACCGATGACGCGCGATGGTCCGAGCCGTACCTCGATGAGGGCGGCGGAGACGTGTACATGGTGACGTACTCGGTCCCGACCGCCAGCCGTCAAGCGAATTCGAACGCGCCGACCGCGATCGTCACGGCCGATCTCGACCTCGCGTGGCTCAATCGGATGGCGGCCGGGATCAAGGCGGGCGGTACCGGGTTCGGGATGATCGTATCGCGCGAAGGACGCGTGCTCGGGCATCCGGATGCGAAGTGGACCGGCCGGGCGCGGCTCCCCGCGGACCTGCCGGCCGCCGCCCAGGAGAAGGAAGGACATGTCGTTCGGCGGCTGCTACGCGGCGGGTCAGGGTTCGAGCCGATCGACTTTGGCGGCCGCCCGTACCGCATGGGTTTTGCGCCGGTGAACGTCGCCGGCTGGTCGGTCGCCGTGCTCTATCCCGAGGATGAGCTCTTCGAGGATGTGCGCGCGCTCCGCGCGGCCCAGGCGGGCCTCGTCGCCGCCGGGCTGGCTGCGCTCGCGGTCGTCATCATCCTGCTGTCGCGCCGGCTGACGCGGCCGCTCAAGGCACTCTCGGCCAGCGCGGGGCGGATCGCCACCGGGGACCTCGATCTCGAGCTGCCGCCGGTCACCTCGCAGGACGAGATGGGCGCGCTGACCGCGTCGTTCCACCACATGCGGGACTCGCTCAAGACCCACATCAAGGACCTGAAGGAGACGACCGCGGCGAAAGAGCGGCTCGAGAGCGAGCTGAAGGTCGCGCGCAAGATCCAGATGGAGATGTTGCCGAGAAAATCCGCCGGCGGCGAAGGGTTCGAATTGACCGCGACGCTCGTGTCGGCACGCGCCGTCGGCGGCGATTTGTACGATCATTTCGTCCAGGACGGCACGCGCGTGTTCTTCATGGTCGGCGACGTGTCCGGCAAAGGCGTACCCGCGGCGCTGTTCATGGCACGGACCAAAATGCTGCTCGAGGCGACCGCCGGCGGCGAGCCCAATCCCGCGGCGGTCCTGAAGACGATGAACCGCGTGCTCGGCGCGGAGAACGAGGCGGGGATGTTCGTGACCGCGGTTCTCTGCACGCTCGACACACAAAGCGGCGCGCTCGAGTTCGCGTGCGGCGGCCACGAGCCGCCGATCATCGTCCCGCTCGAGGGAGACCCCGCCGCGCTCGAGGCCGAAGGCGGGCCGGTGTTGGGGTTGCTCGACGGCGCCGAGTACACAGTGAACCGGAGGACGCTCGCGCCAGGCGATTCACTCGTGCTCTACACCGACGGTGTGCACGAGGCACAGAACGCCGCGGACGAGTTTTTCGGAGCGGAGCGCCTGAGGGCCGCAACGGTCAAGGGACGGGCCGACGGAACGCCAGGGCTGACGGGCAGCATACTGACCGCCGTGCGTGCGTTCGCGGGCGAGGCGCCGCAGTCCGACGACATCACCATCCTCACCTTGAAATTCCTCGGCCCGCGCGCACCGTGAGCTGTCACCGCCCGATCGCAACCGCCGCCGCCCCAAACGAGACGGAAAACGGAAAGCCCGGCACGCCCGAAGGCTGAAACGCCGTGCTGCCCGTAATCGTCAGCGTCACGCCTTCCGGCGTCAGGTGGCGCAGGTTCACCCGCCGTCCGTCCCGCGTGAAGCTGCGGCTCGAGATGAACTCCGACGAGAACGTGTCGGTGAACACCGGCCCGACGAACTGAATCTGCGCCGGCAGCCGGTTGAAGTGGGCGATCTCCCGGCCATCCGAGAACGACGCCGGATCGCCGAAGTCCTGATCCGGAGTGTCATCCAGGTACAGCTTGAACTGCTCGTCACCGAGAAGGCCGATCAAGATGTCGCCGTGTGGAACGATCTGCAGGCTGAACGGATCCTCCGACCGGAGCGTGAAGAACGCGGTCGCTTCGCCGACGGGCCCGGAGAACATCGGCCCGCGTACACCCTCGATGAACGTGAAGTACCCGAGGACCTGACCATCGCCGGTTCCCGGGTTGATGAGCGTCTTCCCGACGAGCTGCCACACGACCTTCGCCGCCGGCACCTTGTCGTCGTCTTCCTTCGCGATGATCGCGCCGCCTCGAACGCAGACGATCGCCGCGAGTATCAGGGAGAGTACCGCGTAGTGCTTCTTCATGGATTGCTCCTCATGCCGAGAAATACGTCGCGATCCCAGGGGTCCGTTCGGACGCGCGGCTCGAAGCCCGCCTCGCGCAGCCATGCCAGCCAGTCGGCGCGCGCGAAGCAGCCGTGGCGCTGCTGCTCTCCGTCGACGCGCACCCGGCCGTCCGCTTCGCGCAGCACGAATGCGTACGCGACTTCATAGGTCTCGTCCGCCGGATCGGGATCCCACGACCACTCAAGATACCGCAGGCCGCGTCCGTCCGGCCCGTCCTCGCCGCCGCACTCGGTCGCGGGCGCAAACGTCTCGCGCACGTCGTCCGGCACGAACATCGCGGCGCCGCCCCGCCGGCAATGCCGGTACGCGGTCCGCATCGTCGCGCGCAACGCGTCGCGGTCGATCGCAAACATGATCGCATCGTGGACGAAGACGCGATCGAACTCCCGGCCGAGATCCAGGGACGTCATGTCGCCGAGGATGTGCTCGCACTCGGGGTTGACGGCCCTGCTGACCTCGAGCATTTGCGGCGAGCGATCCGTGAGCGTGAGCGAGAAGCGGCCTTTGAAGTGCGACGCCAGGCTGCCGCCGCCTGACCCGAGCTCGAGCATCGTCCGCGGCGGTGTCCCGGTCGCGCTGGTCAGATCGGGGAGCAGGTCCGCCGCCTCCTCGACGTAGTGCGACGGCGGCGAGAGGAGCGGCCACCAGCTCGCGAGGTCGGAGTACATGCGGAGCGTCATCGACGCTTACTCGTGCGCTTGCGTGGGCTCTTTCGTTTCCGCTTGACGCGCTCCGGCAGCTTCTTTCTTCCGGTTTCGCGGTTCCACTCCTCGAACGTCTCGTTCGAGATCTTGCCTGCTACGAGGAGCTCCGCGAACTTCCGCCGCTGGGCCTTGCTCTTGAAGGGCACGTTCAACCGCCGGGTTTCTCAAACTGACGGAAGTAGGCCAGATACGATCGGCCTCGGTCCGTGATCTCCAGGTGGTTGCGGACGTCGTCACCAGTCTCGAACAGCGATCGGACGCCACGCCCTGGTCGCCGCGCGAGGAGCCCGAGCGACAGGAGTCGACGCAGTTCCCGCTCGAACGCGTCCGATTTCTTGAAAGGAAAAGGCTCCCCGGATTCCAGATGCTTCAGATGAGTGATCTCGTACTCGGTGGCGAAGCTCTGAAGCAGAAACCTCAAGATGCCGTCGAGATCGGCACGCTGCCGGACCTGCTCGTCCTGCACGGCCCGAACTTGCGCGGTCACCCGCGCTTCCGAGAAACCCAGGGTGCGAACCGCCTCGCGGATGCTGTCGCAGGCGGGACCGACGGCCGCTTTGTGATTTCCGTCGGCGCGAGGCCAGTCGTACAGCGCGGTGGTCAGACCCGCCAGATCGCTCGGGATCTTGACGTCGTCACCACGGGGGCGGGTCACGAACGTCCGCGCGCGACCCAGATGTCCCATGAACAGGCCCAACTCGAACAATGCGTTGTCGCGTGGACCGAAGGCGACGAGGTCGCGACTGCTGATCAAATCGTCCGGCGTGAGTACGATGACCGCAAAGTCGAATCGTGGCAGCCCGTTGACGAGACTCTCAATGAAGGTACTGCCGATGGCGAAGAACCCTTCGTTCCATAGCGTCACCTCGGCGTCCTGTGCGAGCAGCGATCGAACCGCGCGCGCGAACTCCAGTCCCTCGGACGATGACCCGATGAAGAGTGCCGGCTTGTCCATCGAGGTTGCGCAAGAAAGCGGGATAGTAGCATGCAGCCGCCCGAGCCGATCGCTGTCGGCGCGTGGCGGAGCTAGAAATTGGACTTGAAAAACACGAACACCTCGTTGGTCCGTTCGTTCTCGATAAACAGCAAGTGGTCGCCGTCAGAACCGCGTCCCTCATACGGAAAGCCGGCGGTCGCATAGATGCGGGTGGGATCGTGTTTGTCCGGGTCCCACCAGACAGGCGGCTGCCGCCACACCGAGTCCGGTACGGCCGCCGGATCCACTTGGGCCAGCCCGGCTTTCGTTGCAACGGCGGCGAGCACACCAGGACGCGTCTTGAATCTGGCGAGGTACCAGCGGTCGATGAAACCGCTCAAGGCGTACTCACGAAGATCCGTCACATCGCCGCAGTGCGGGGGCCAGCACCTGAAGAAAATGACCCGGGCACGAGATGGTTCGAGCGAGCAGCCCTTTGTACTCCAGGACCTGGTGGCCGAGAAACAGCACAATGGGCACCCAGACAATCGAGATCCCGGCGACGGCGAAGCGGAGCGAGACGCGGCCGCCAAGCTTGAAAACTCGCGAGGCGATCAGATCGACGACGGCCGCCACGACGAGGCAATAGACGGTGGCGATGCCAACGTATGGCCACCCCGACTCCAACTGCTCGAGGTCGGCCAGGCTCGCGAGGCCGGTCGCGGGCCACAAGTACATCGCGCAGAGGAGCCACACGTAGCCAATGTGATAGGCGAGCGCCGGAGTGAAAAAAACGACCAGAGGAACGAACGCTGCCAGCGCCCAGAAGAGACGCAACCACCTGGCGTTGATCGTCCGCGTGGTCACAGCGCGCCCTTTAGTACAGATCGGACTCCGTCGCACCAGGCGGCTGGGCCGGGGTTTCGTCGGGCAGGCGCAGCCGCGTCCGCGCCGAGAACATCGGCCCGCGCGCCGCGACGGTCGGTGCGAAGCCCTGGAATCCGAGCGTCGGCAGCTCGACGTCGTCGTAGATGGCCTCCATGCCGCCGCGCATGAAGTACGTCTCGTGCCAGAATCCGGTCCCTCCGGAATCGCGGATGAATTCCTGCCACCAGATCCGGTGCGGTTCCGAGCGCGCCCACCGCTCCATCGACTCGAAGTCCTTCCAGTACCACCGCATCCCCAGGTGCAGCGGAACCAGGCTGAAGATGATGTTGTTCTCGTAGTGGAGCAACCCATCCGGCCGTGCGGCGCCGGCCTTCTGGATCTGAGGGCCGAGGCCGAGCAACCTCTTGATGCCGGCCATCGTGCGGACGCGCATGCCGAGGTAGATGACGACGAGGTCGGGATAGGCCGTCAGGTCGACAGTGCGTCGGTCGATGTTCGATGGCATCTGCCACCTCAGCGCTGATAGTACCTGTTCCACAGTCGATTCCGGAACTTTCCGGTCGGATCGACGCGGCGCTTGAGCGCGAGGAACTCGTGCGCCCTTGGGTACGCACGATAGAACTGCTCATCCGTCGCGTTGAGTTGGTAGGCCAGATAGTACGAGCCTCCCAGGTCCAGGGCCGTGTCGATCAACTCGCGCGACCAGGCCTCGACCGCTCTCCGCGCATCGGGACCTGTGCGCTGCTTGTAGTACACAACGAACGCGAACACTTCGGTCTTTGCCCATGCGAGGAGCGATCCCGGGTCCGGCGTCGCGTGGCGAACTGAAACGTTAATCACGTTCACGCGGTGCCGTTGGAACACGTCGCGCATACGGGGCACGAAATCGTGAAACCGATCCAGCGGCACGAAGTACTCCTGCAACACGTATGTCGATCTCGCGCGCGAGGCGGGCTCCAGCTCGGCGGTGTCGTAGCTCGCCTCGTAGTTGCGCCACGTGACGGGTTGCCCGCGATACGTCAGCGGGTCGACGACGCGCCGGCGGATCGCCTTGCCGAATGGCCACTCGGAGACGATCCAATACACGAACCGATTCAACCGGTACGATTGGTTCTCGGGAATCAGGCGATCGGGCACCGTCACAGGATCGTCCGTGCGAGTGTAGGTCACCGCGTGAATGGCATCGTAGTCGTCCGGGTAGAGGTCGCCATTGTGAAACACGGCCGGCGACCCTCTGACGCGCGTCCCGAAATACTCTCGATAGGCGCTCACTGGCATCGTCAGGTGTTCGCGCTTCACCTTCACGTTCGCGGTCAGCGACAACGTCGCCTCGGTAATGACGCCGAGCCCGCCGTAGCCACCGATCACCCCGTTGAAGATGTCCGAGTGCTGCGTCGGCGTGGCCTCGACCAGCGATCCGTCGGCCAGGACCACCTTCACCGATTCCACTGACAGAATGATTGGACCGCTGCCGATGTAGCGCCCGTGCACGTTCGCCGACAGCGATCCTCCGACGGTGAAGTCGGAGAAGCTCTGCATGATGGCGACCGACAGATCGGCCGGGTCGATGCGCTCCTGGATCTCACGCCAGCGCGCGCCCGCCTGCACCGTGATGCGCCTGGCCTCGGGAGAGAACGCCACGATCTCGTTGAACGCGCGCATGTCGATATGAAGCCCGCCGCTCGAGGCCATCTGCCCGCCCATGCTGTGCCGGGCGCCTCCGATCGAGATGGGTCCGGGATGGCCTCGTACGGCGTGCACGATTTCCGCGGCCGTCGTAGGCGCGATGATGCTGCCCACGGTGACCGGATTGAGTTGCGTGACATCGTTGACGACGAGCTTGGGCTCCTGCCGGCGGATGGGCTCGCGGACGACGGTCCAGATGGCGGCCGCGCAGAACAGCGCGACGACGGTTGAGGCGGCGAGAGTCGCGCGGCGCACCGACTTCAAGGATTTAAAGAAGGAATATATTGCGCCAGCCGCAGACGAGGAGTATTGTTCATGCTTTTGCTGCGATCTGTGCAGGAAAGGGCATGACTCCCCCCGAACGCTCTCCGACGATCGACCTAACGCCCAGGAGTTCGCACGTGCTGCTGGTCGATCACCACAGCGACGACCGTCAGGCGCTCGCAACGGCCCTGATTCGCGCGCGCTTCTGCGTCGCCGAGGCGCACGACGGCCTGCAGGCGTTTCAAAAAGCCGTCGCCGACCCGCCGAGCGTCGTCGTGACGGGCCTCGTTCTCCCTGGAATCGACGGTTTCGAATTGTGCCGGCGATTGCGGCAGACGGCATCCACCAGCCAGATCCCGGTCATCACTGTAGCGAGTGCAGGTACCTTTCTCGACGATTGCGAACGGGCCGAGCAAGCCGGCGCGGATGCCGTGCTGGTCAAGCCCTGCCATCCGTACATGCTCATCGCCGAGATTCATCGCCTGCTGGCGCGAGCGAAAGAACTGTCGCTCAAGGCCAGGGAAGCCGTGAATGAAGCCAAGGTAACGACCGAGCGGGTGAGGAGAACCCGCGCGTCGACCAGGGTGTCACGCGATCACCTGCGGCGTCTGCGCGAACGCACCAGCGTCCTGCGGCGGCTTCGGACGGACTTTCTCGAGCTCCCGGGGCTTCGGATGACGCCTCAGGATGGCGCGCGGTTGTGGAATCTCGACGTCGACACCTGCGTGCGGTTTCTCGACAGCATGGTCGAAGAGAAGTTCCTCATCCGAACGAGAGAGGGCCTTTACAAGCGGGCCTGATCTGCCACCCACACTCGCCCCTCCGGGTAGCTGTGCGCGTCACGCGACTCCGGTCTGATCGCGGTGCCGTATCCAGGCGACAGCGGCGGCATGTAGCGCGCGTTCTTGATGACCACCGGATCGACGAAATGCTCGTGCAGGTGGTCGACGAACTCCGTGACGCGGTTCTCCAGGCTGGCCGAAACCGCGATGTAGTCGAACATCGACAGGTGCTGCACCATTTCACATAGCCCGACGCCGCCGGCGTGCGGACAGACCGGCACCCCGAACTTCGCCGCCATCAGGATGACCGCCAGGTTCTCGTTGACCCCGCCCAGCCGGCAGCTGTCGATCTGGCAGAAGCTGATCGCGCCCGCCTGCAGGAGCTGCTTGAACAGGACGCGGTTCGCGCAGTGCTCGCCCGTCGCGACGCCGATCGGCCGGATCGCCTTCGCAATCGTCGCGTGTCCAAGCACATCGTCCGGGCTCGTCGGCTCCTCGATCCAGAGCGGCTTGAACTCCGCCAGGGCGCGCACGCGATCGATCGCCTCGCCGACGTCCCACCGCTGGTTCGCGTCGATCATCAGCGTGCGAGTCGGGCCGATCTCACCGCGGACGAGCGCGACGCGCCGCCGGTCATCCTCGGGCCGGCCGCCGACCTTGACCTTGAAGTGCGTCCAGCCTTCCGCCATCGCGTCCCTGCACGCGTGGCACACACGCTCGTCTGAGTATCCAATCCATCCGGCTGACGTGGTGTAGGCGGGATAACCGGTTTTCAGGAGCTCGGTTTCACGGATCGCCTTCGTGCGTTCGTGACGCTCCAGGATTTCGATGGCTTCGTCTGGTGTCAGCGCATCGGTGATGTACGTGAAGTCGATGCACGAGACGATCTGCCGCGGCGTCATGTCGGCGAGAAGCTTCCACACGGGTTTGCCGACAGACTTCGCCCACAGGTCCCAGACCGCGTTGACGATCGCGGCCATCGAGATGTGGATGACACCCTTCTCGGGCCCGAGCCAGCGAAGCTGCGAGTCCGCGGCCAGCCGCCGCCAGAAGCCGCCGGGATCGGCCGTGAGATCCGCGAGACGCTGTCCGACGACGTGGTGGCGGAATGCCTCGATGGCCGCCGCGCAGATCTCGTTGCCGCGGCCGATCGTGAAGGTCAGCCCGTGCCCCTCATGGCTCGAGTCGGTTTTCAGGATGACGTACGCGGCGGAGTAGTCCGGATCCGGATGCATCGCGTCCGTCCCGTCGCTCGTCCGCGACGTAGGGAAACGAAGGTCGAGGACTTTCATGTCACGGATGATCATCGTTGGCGCATTGTCGATTCTGGATTGGCGATTGTCGATTTATTTTCAATTGACGATTGTGGGATTGAGGATTATTGCCGATTGGCAATTGGATTGCCGATTCCCCGATTGAGCACCGATGCCTAATCGACGGTCGTCAATAATTGGCAATCATCGATCGACAATCAGCAATAAATCCGCAATCTGCAATCCTAAATCGACAATGTTCACCGACTCCCGGAGCGCTGTCTAAAGTGGTCCAGCGCGACGGCGAGCACGATGATGGACCCCGTGACCACTTCCTGCAGCCAGTTGGGCAGTCCCTTCTGCGAGCACCCGATCGCGATCACCGCCATCGTCGTCGCGCCCAGGATCGTGCCGATGATGGTACCCCGGCCGCCCAGCAGGCTGCCGCCGCCGATGATCACCGCGGCGATGACATCGAGTTCGAGCCCGACCGCCACCGTCGGATCGCCGACCGACAGCCGGGAGAACTGCAGGACGCCGGCGACGCCCGCCAGCGCGGAGACGAGCGCGTACGCGATGAGCTTCGCGCGATCGACGGCGACGCCGCACAAGCGCGCCGTGCGCTCGTTCGAGCCGATCGCAAAGAGGTGTCGGCCGTAACGCGTAAAGCCCAGCGTGAGGCCGACCATGACCGCCAGGAGAACGACGAGCCAGATGCCGGCCGGCACGAGCACGCCACGCCCCGGATCCAAGGTGCGCAGCAGATCGTTCAGCCACGTGCCGGGCGCCTCGAGCCGGCGCTCGCCGGCGAGTCCCTTTGCCGCGCCGCGGACGACGATCATCGTGCCGAGCGTGACGATGAAGGGGACGACGCGAAGCCGCGTGACGAGCAGCCCGTTGACCGCGCCGCAGATCGCCGCGGCCGCGACGCCGCCGACGGCGGCCATGAGTGGCCCATGATCGGCTCGCAGGAGAAGGGCGATCACCACCGTGGTCAGCGCGACGACCGATCCAACCGAGAGATCGATCCCGCCCGCGACGATGATCATCGTCATTCCGAGCGCGGCGGTGGCCACGATCGCGGTCTGGCGCGCGACCAGCTCCAGGTTCGCGGGCCGGAAGAACTGCGGCCCGATGAGGAGGCCGAACAGGATCGCGACGAACGCGAGGCCCAGGACCGGCGCGCCACCTGTCGCCCATGTCGACTTCACGCCGCGCCCGTCGCGTCCATCATGAGCTGATGCTCGGTCCACTTCGCTGCCGGCCGCGCGGGGCCGAGCGTGCCGCGCCGCATGACGGCGATCCGATCGCACAGGCCGAGCAGCTCCGGCAGGTAGCTGCTGACCATGAGGACCGCCTTGGGGCGGCCGTCGGAGGGCTTGCCCTGAGCGGAGTCGAAGGGCGACACGAGCGAGTCGATGAGCGCGTAGATCTGGGCCTTGCTGGCGACGTCGATGCCGCGCGTCGGCTCGTCGAGCACGAGGACGTCGACGTCGTGATGGAGCAGACGAGCGAGCGCAACCTTCTGCTGGTTGCCGCCCGACAGCTCCCCGACCGGCTGTCGTGGATGTCGGCTCGCGATGCCGAGCCGCTCGATCCATCTCCGGGCCGCTGCATCCTGGCGAGCCGGCAGCACCGTCGCCGCCGGGCCGAGCTCGTCGAGCCGCGAGAGCGTGAGGTTGTCGCCGACCCCCATCCCCCGCGCGAGTCCCTCGCCGGCGCGGTCTTCGCTCAGCATCCCGACGCCCTGTGCCCACCGTTGCCCCGGCGTGGCAGGCCCTTCATAAACGCCGATTCGCACCCGGCCTTGTCGAACGGGCTCGAGGCCGAAGAGCGCGCGCAGCAGCCTCGTTCGCCCCGCTCCGATCAGCCCCGCGATGCCCAGGATTTCCCCGCGGTGCAGCGTGAAGCTCGCCGACCCCGGCCCGAAGGCGTCGACCTCGAGGATCGCCTCGCCGCGACGCCTTTCGGTATGAGGATACAGATCGTCCACGTCGCGTCCGACCATCAGGCCGACGATCTGCGGGGGAGACAGATCGGCCGACGGCCCGCCGCCTGCGACGCGGCCATCGCGCAGCACGACGATCCGGTCGGCGACGTCCTTGACCTCTTCGATGAAGTGCGAGATGTAGACGATGGCGTGGCCATCGCGCTTCAGCCGCGCGATGAGATCGAACAGCCGTTTCGTGTCTTCGCGTCCCAGGCTGCTCGTCGGCTCATCGAGGACGAGGACCCGGCATCCGCCTTCGCGGCTGGCGCCGCTACTGCGGACAGGGCCAACCGCCAGCGCGCGCCCGACTTCGACGAGCTGCTGTTCGGCGACCGACAGCGTCTCGACCGGCGCGTCGACGGCGATCTCCGGGTGTCCGAGCCGCGCCAGTACGTCCTCTGCGATCGCGCGCACGCGATCCCACTGGATCACACCGAACCGTGACGGCTCCATGCCGAGCACCATGTTCTCCATGACGGAGAGGTGCGGCGCCAGCGACAGCTCCTGGTAAATCATCGCGACGCCGGCGCGGCGCGCGTCCAGCGGGCTTCGCGGCCGGTAGGGCGCGCCGTCGAGCGTCATGGCGCCGGCGTCGGCCTGCAGCGCGCCCGACAGCACGCCCATCAGCGTGCTCTTGCCCGCGCCGTTCTGACCCACGAGCGCGCAGACCTCGCCTTCGGCAACCGCGAGATCGACGCCGTCGACCGCGACGGTCGCGCCGAACACCTTGCGGATCCCCCGCATCTCGAAGCGCATCATTTAGAGAGGTCAGGCTCCAGGAGCGCCTTGACGTCCGGGCGTTCCATCATGTCGCGCGTGACGAGGTGCACGCCGGTGTCGATGCGGCGCTCGACTTTCTCTCCCTTGAGGTGCGCGACCATCGTCTTGACGCTGAGATAGCCCATGCGGACGGGATCCTGCACGACGAGCGCCTCGATGTGGCCGTCGCGGAGCCCTTTCACCAGGTTGTCCGAGGCGTCGAACCCGATGAAGCGGACCTTGCCCGCCCACCCGTTGTCCTGCAGGACCCGCAGCGTGGCAAACGCGCTCGATTCGTTCGGGCAGAAGATGCCGTCGACGCCGAGGGCGCCGTCGGCCTTTTTGTACCGGCTCAGGACCGTTTCGGCGATCTTGTAGAAGCCTTCGATGTCCGCGCCGCCGTACTGGTTCGAGCTGACGATCTCGAGCCCGGGGCTGGCCCGAATCGCCGCGAGGAAGCCCTCCTCGCGCCGCGTCGTGCTGTCGTGCCCCTCCGCGTAGCGCAGCAGGACCACCTTGCCCTTTCCGCCCAGAACCTTCGCGAGGTGCTCGCCCGCGAGCCGCCCGCCGGCATCGTTGTCGGTGGCGACGAAGCTGACGTAGTCGCCGCCCTTCAGTCCGGAGTCGAAGATCACGACCGGGACGCCGCGCTTCACGGCGTTGGTGACCGGCGCGACGAGCGCCGTGTCGTCGAGCGGGGCCAGCGCAATTCCCGACACGCCGCGCGCGACGGCGTTCTCGACCTCCGAGACCTGCGAATCGCGATCGTCCTCGCGCAGCGGTCCGCGCCACACGATCTCGACGTCGAGCTCGCCGGCGGCGCGACGCGCCCCGGCATGAATGCTCTGCCAGAACGCGTGGGTCGTGCCCTTCGGGATCACGGCGATGGTCGTCTTCGCATCGCCTGGCGATCCCCCACACGACAGGGACACGAGCAAGCTGATTGCGATCGACCATTTCCAGATTGACGATTGGCGATTGCCAGATTGATTGCTCATTGCTGATTGGTGATTGGCGAATTATTGGTGATTGACGATTGACTGTCGCTGCGTGCCAAGCTGATCGATGCCGAGCTCGACGACGTCGCCGGCCTTGAGGTACTGGGGTGATGGTTTCATCCCGAGACCCACGCCGGCCGGCGTGCCGGTGCTGATGATGTCTCCCGGCAGGAGCGTCATGAACTCGCTGACGTAGCTCACGAGCGCCGCGACGTCGAAGATCATGTTCGCCGTCGAGCTGCGCTGCCGGTCGTCGCCGTTCACCGTCAGCCACATCCCGAGCCGCTGTGGATCGGGAATCTCGTCGCGCGTGGCGAGGAACGGCCCGAGCGGCGCGAACGTGTCCGCGCTCTTGCCCTTGACCCACTGCCCGCCGCGCTCGAGCTGAAACGCGCGCTCGGAATAGTCGTTGTGCAGCGCGTAGCCCGCCACGAACTCGAGGGCGCGATCGCGCGGCACGTACTGCGCCTTCGTGCCGATGACGACCGCGAGCTCCACCTCCCAGTCCACCTTCGTGCCGTTGCGCGGGATCTTCACGGCGTCGTCCGGGCCCGCGATCGCGGTCGTCGCCTTGAAGAAGATGACCGGCTCCTTCGGGAGCTCCATGCCGCTCTCCGCCGCGTGATCTCTGAAGTTCAGGCCGATGCACACGATCTTGCTCGGACGCGGAATCGGAGGGCCGAGCCGCACGCCAGGCGGCACCCGCGGCGCGCGCACGGCTTCGCGAGCGATCCACTGCCGGAGGTGATCGAGGCCGCCGGCGTCGAGAAATGCCTCGTCGTAGTCCTTGACGGCGCTCGACGCGTCCACGCGCGATCCGTCGTCGAGCTGGACGCCGGGCGCTTCCTGTCCTGGCGGGCCGAATCGAATGAGCTTCATGCCGCCTCCGCGACCGACGACCGCCCGAGGCTGGCTCGTCCCGCCAGGAGCAGGTCGAGTCCCGCGATCCGGCCGGTATGGAACGACAGCAGCACGACGACACCCGCCAATTCGATCAGGTTCTTGTTCACGAGCAGGTAGGTTCCCTCAGTGCCCGCCTGCGGTGAACCGCTCGTCGGGATCGCCGACAGGTAGAACATCGTCAGAAACCCAGCCGCGCCCCAACAGCCGAACTGCGTCAGCAGGCCGAGCAGGAGCGAGAGTCCGACCAGCGCGAGGCCCACCGGCACGGCGACGTCGACCCATCCGCCCGCCGCGGATCCTGCGAGAGATTGGAACAATCCGGCGAGAGGGCCGGATGTCGCGCCCCGGAGATAACCCGCCGCGGTCCATCCTCCGAACGGTTGCCCATCCCGCGTCCATCCCGGAAGCATCAGCTTGTAGTAGCCCTCGTAGAGAAAGTGCCAGCCAATGAGCGTCCGAAGCGCGACGAGCGAGAACCGTTGGAGTCCTGAGAGCTCAGTCATGACCGTCCTTTTCTTCGTTCATCCACGTCTGCGTTTCGGAGCATCGACGCTGCGCGCTCCGGCGTGAGGTCGCGCTGCGGCGTCGCGAGCAGCTCGTAGCCGACCATGAACTTGTGCACGGCGGCGGAGCGGAGGACCGGCGGAAAGAAGTGCGCGTGGAGGTGCCACTCGGGGTGCGGGTCACCGTCGGTCGGCCGCTGATGGAATCCCATCGAGTACGGGCAGGGCGCCGCGAACAGCGCGTCGTACCGCGAGGTGACGCGTTTGAGGATGTCGGCGAGCCCTTCTCGTTCCTCCGTCGTCAATTCGTCGAGGCCGGTCATATGGCGCGCGGGAAGCACCAGCGTCTCGAACGGCCAGACCGCCCAGAACGGCACGACGGCGACGAACGCGTCGTTGTGGCAGACCAGGCGTTCGCCTGCCTGCCGCTCGGCCGCGAGATAGTCACACAGAAGACATGAGCCGCGCGCCGACCGGTGCGCCGCGAGCTGGAGGCCTTCGCGCGCGGGCACATCGGGCACGGTCGCGTTGGCCCAGATCTGACCGTGCGGGTGCGGGTTGCTCGCGCCCATCGCCGCGCCGCGGTTCTCGAAAATCTGGACGTGCCCGATCGCCGGCAGCGCGCCGAGCGAGACGAACTCGTCGACCCAGACGTCCACGACCTTGCGCAGCTCGGCGACCGACAGACAGGGTAGCGAGGCGTCGTGCCGCGGAGAGAAGCAGACGACGCGGCAGATTCCTGGCTCGGGTCTGGCGACGAGGAGCCCCAAGGACGGGTCCTGCCCGGACGACCCTAAAGGGTCGTGCCACATGTCTTTTGTGGCACCAGCCTTTAGGCTGGTCTGGTCGCGCAGAAGCGCAGGAAAGTCATTGTCGAACACGAACGTGTGCTCGTACATCGGATTCCGCACGTCGCCCGCGCGGAGGTTGCCCGGACAGAGGTAGCACACTGAATCGTAGCGGGGCTGCGACGCGGCGGCGGCCGGCTCGGTTCGGCCGAGCCACGGCCGCGACAGCCGCTGCGGCGACACGAGCACCCACTCGTTGAGAAGTGGGTTGAAGCGGCGGTGGGGAGCGTCCATCTGCCTTATAGCACTCGTGATGCGCCCGGCCCGGCCTCGCTGACGTAAATCTCCGGACGCCGTCCGGTTCGCGCCTCGTACGCCGACGCGACGCGGTCGTGAAACTCGTCGACGGCGTTGGCGTCAACGAGGTTGACGGTGCACCCGCCGAAGCCGCCGCCCGTCATTCGTGCGCCGTAAACGCCGGGGCTCGCGTCCGCCAGTTCGACCAGCACATCCAGCTCCGGACAGCTGACCTCGTAGTCATCGCGCAGGCTGCGGTGCGACGCCGCCATGAGCGGCCCGACCGCATCGAGGCTCCCGCGGTCGAGCGCGGCAGCGGTCTCTCGGACGCGGCCGTTCTCGGTGACCACATGACGGCAGCGGCGGAAGATGACGTCCGGAAGCCCGCTTCTGTTGGCTTCGAGCATGCCCGGATCGACGTCCCGAAGCGATCGCACCCCCGGATCGCGCGCGCGCAGATGCGCCACGCCGCGCTCGCATTCCTGGCGCCGCCGATTGTACTCGCCGCCGGCGTGGCCGTGACGGACCATCGAGTTGCACGCAACGAGCCGCAGGTTGGCGGCAATCGGCACGGGCCGGGCGTCGAGCGAGCGGCAGTCGAGGAGCAGGGCCGCTCCCGGAGCGGCATGGCAGGCGATGAACTGGTCCATGATTCCGGTGCGCGCGCCGACGAAGTCGTTCTCGGCCTGTTGGCAGACCTTCGCCAGCTCGGTCCGATCGATCTGACGGTCGGCCAGGTCGAGAAGCGCCAGCGCCGCGGCTACCTCCAGCGCAGCCGAGGAGCTGAGGCCGGCGCCGATCGGCACGTCACCGGCGACCAGGAGCGTGGCGCCGTCCACCGCGTAGCCGGAGCGGCGCAACATGACCGCGACGCCGGCGACGTAGTCGCTCCAATGACGCGCGGGCGCCGGCTCAGCGTCGCGCAGGTTCCACTCGCGATGCTCGCCGGCGTGCTCCGAATAGACGAGCAGCCGGCCGTCCCCGCGCGGCGCGCCCGCGACCCAGGCCGCCAGCCCGAGAGCGGCCGGCAGAACGAAACCGTCGTTGTAGTCGGTGTGTTCCCCGATGAGATTCACGCGCCCAGGCGCCCGGTAGACCCTTGGGGCATCCCCGAACTGCTCGCGAAACCGCGCGGCCAGACGCTCGGCAACCAAAGCGAGCCGCAGATTAACGCAGATGAACGCAGATAACCACGTAACAGGAAACGACTTGACAGCCTTCGGCGGAGCGCCATACCGTCGAATCCATCGTGTCGATCAGCCGCCGGCAGCTGCTCACCCTCGAAGTCGAGGGGGACGGCCACCGCCTCACCCCCGGGACAGACCACTGGATTCGCGTGCACCGGACCGCCATGGCCTGCCGGTTCGAGGTCGTCCTCCCTGATGGCGACGCCGCCCATGTCGCGGTGGCGCGCGCCGCGCTGGACGAGGCCGACCGGCTCGAGGCGTTGCTGACGGTGTTCCGCGACACGAGCGCGCTCGTGCGGGTCAACCGGACGGCAAGGGACGCCGCCGTGCGCGCCGAACCAGAACTGTTCGAGCTCCTCCGGCTTTCCAGCCGGATGCACGCGGCGACCGGCGGCGCCTTCGACATCACGTCCACTCCATTGAGCCGATGCTGGGGATTCCTCCGGCGCGAAGGGCGGCTCCCGCCGCTCGCGGAGATCGAGGCGGCACGAGCCCGAGTGGGCATGGAGCACGTCGAGCTGGACCCGGACCGGCATACAATCCATTTCCGGCGGCCCGGCATCGAATTGAACCTCGGCGCGATCGGCAAGGGGTATGCGCTGGATCGCATGGCCCGGCTGCTATGGACGCACGGCTGTCGGCAGGCGGTGCTCTCAGCCGGCGGCAGCAGCGTGGTCGCGATTGGCGGCGGAGAGTGTGCCCTGAGCGGAGTCGAAGGGCCTGGATGGACGATCGACCTGCGGTCTCGTCAGATGCGCAATCGGATCGCGCGGCTTCAGCTTCGTGACGGCGCGCTGGCAACGAGCGGCGCCGGAGAGCAGTTCGTCGACGTGAACGGCATTCGCTACGGACATGTGCTCGATCCGCGCACGGGATGGCCGGCCTCCGGAGTGCTCAGCGTCAGCGTCGTGACGCGCGATGCGGCCGTGGCCGACGCGCTGTCGACGGCTTGCCTGATCGCCGGAGAATCGCTGGCCGCCAGGTATTGCGCCGAGAACCCTGAAACGCTCGTGTTGCTGACCCCAGACGACGGATCCGAACGGTGTCGCACGTTCGGCAGCTATCGGGGCGCAGAGGTGGAGGACGTGTGACGTTCCTGACTCCCGACCAGAGAGACCTCGGCCGGCGGAATTTCCTGAGGGCGCTGGCCGGCACGCCGGCGCTCGCCGCCCTCGGCGCCGCGGCCGCGATGAAGGGTCCGCTTCGGGGCGGCCCCGTGCGGATGGGCATCATCGGGGTCGGCGGCCAGGGACGCACGCTCGTCAACAACGTGGACCCGGCGTACGCCGATCTCCGGGCCATGGCCGATATCAATCCCGCCCGTTTCAAGGAACCGGACGAGATGATCGCCAAACGGGGCGCGCAACCTGCGCGGCACTACGCCGACTGGAAGGAGATGCTCCAGAAGGAAGATCTCGAGGCGGTGATGATCGCGGTGCCTCTGTGGGCGCATGCGGACGTTGCCGTCGCCTGCCTCGAGGCGGGCAAACACGTGCTCTGCGAGAAGATGATGGCGTGGGACGTTGCCGGCTGCGAGCGGATGCTGCAGGCCTCCGAGAAGTACGACCGCCTGCTGGAGATCGGCTATCAGCGGCGATACAACCCGGTGTATCAGGCCGCGTACGATGGCATCGTCCGGACGGGTCAGCTGGGGGACATCTATCACGCGCGTCTCGTCTGGCACCGCAACGGCAACTGGCGGCGGAAAGGGGAGCCGCCCTCGCCCGACTACGATCCGTCCCCGTGGGGTTATCCGACCTGGGAGCACCTGCTGAACTGGCGGCTCTACTGGAAGTACTCAAAGGGCCTGTACGCCGAGCTGGCGAGCCATCAGGTGAACGTGTCGAACTGGTTCTTCGGCGGGACGCCCGAAGCGGTCGTCTCTTCCGGAGGTGTGCAGCGATTCAAGGACGGCCGCGAGGTCTACGATCACATCTACTCCACGTTTGAGTACCCGGGCGGCCGGACGGCAACCTATTCGTCGATCGAGTCGAACGCCTTCGAGGAGCGCTACGAGATCTTCTTCGGGACGAAGGCGACGCTGCTCATCGCGCACGAGCGCGAGGCGTTCATGTACGCGGAGGGTGGGGAAGCGAATCCGACCGGCGTCCAGGTGACCCCCTCCGTCGGGGCCGTCGTCGACGCCTCGGAAACGCGGCCGGCGAACGCCGCCGGCGCTCCCACCAGCGTGCCGGGGGCCGGCGACGATGCGCCGTCGCCGACCAGGAACGAGATCTCGGGCTTCTGCGCCGCTATTCGCGTGCGCAAGCCGCTCAAGTGCGGGGCCCGGTCGGGCGTCGACTCCGCGCGCGCCTGCATCGTCGCCAACGAGGCGGTGGAGAAGAAAACCCGGCTGACGGTCTGATCGGTGGGGAACCCCTACCCGCGTATCGCGTCGCTCAAGACGTCCGAGGCGTTCCGCGCTCACCTCGAGCGGGAGAGGATCCCGCTCGCGTTCGACGCCGAGCTCTCGGCGCCCGCCGACTCTCCCCTGGCATGGCCGATCGAGCGAGACGGCGTACGCGTCGGCAACCGTTTCTGCATCCTTCCGATGGAAGGATGGGACGGGACATCCGACGGCGAGCCGAGCGATCTCACGAAGCGCCGCTGGCGGAACTTCGGCGTGAGCGGCGCGAAGCTGATCTGGGGGGGCGAAGCAGCCGCGGTGCGCGAGGACGGCCGCGCGAACCCGAATCAGCTCCTGATTGTCGAACGGTCGCAGAAGGCCATCGCCGATCTTCGTGAGCAGCTCGTCGCCGCGCACCGGGACCGCTTCGGCGCCGGCGCGGGCGACGATCTCTACATCGGGCTGCAGCTCACGCATTCCGGGCGATACGCTCGACCGCGCCTGAAGGATCGGCCGGAGCCGCTCACGGTGTATGCCCATCCGCTGCTCGACAGCCGGTTCCCCAACGGCGTCCGGCAGCTGTCCGACGACGACCTCGATCGCCTCGTGCTGGATTTCATCCGCGCGGGGCGCCTGGCGTACGACGCGGGGTTTCAGTTTGTCGACATCAAGCACTGCCACGGCTATCTCGCGCACGAGCTGCTGAGCGCGCACGAGCGGCCGGGACGCTACGGCGGTTCCCTGGAGAACCGGACGCGGTTCCTGCGAGAGGTCATCGACGGCATCCGTGCCGAGACCCCGGCGCTCGGCCTTGCCGTCCGCGTGTCGGCGTTCGACACCGTGCCGTACAAGAAGGACCAGCAGGGCGCGGGCGTTCCGGAAACGGCGCCGGCATCGTACCGTTCGGCGTTCGGCCTGCTCGCCTGCGACAAGGACGAGTGCCTCGCGACGGCGCTCGCGGAGCCGCGGGCCCTGCTGCGCATGCTGGAGGCGCGCGGGGTTCGCTGGATCTGCATCACGGCGGGAAGCCCGTACTACAACCCGCACGTGCAGAGGCCCGCGATGTTCCCGCCGATCGACGGTTACGACCCGCCCGAGGATCCGCTCTGCGGCGTCGCGCGCCATATCCGGGTGACCGCGGCGCTGAAGGCGGATTTCCCAGGGCTGGCGTTCGTCGGCTCTGGGTACAGTTACCTCCAGGAATGGCTGCCGCACGTGGCGCAGTACACCGTGCGCAACGGCCTGACCGATCTCGTCGGCCTCGGCCGCATGGCGCTGGCGTACCCCGGCTTGCCCGCGGACATCCTCGAAGGGACGCCGCTGCGCCGGAAATCGTTCTGCCGGACCTTCAGCGACTGCACCACCGCTCCGCGGTTCGGCCTCGTCTCGGGCTGCTATCCGCTCGATGATTTCTACGCCAAGCACCCGGACGCGAACCGCCTGGCGGAGGCCAAAGGGACCGTCCTCGGGAAAACGTCATGACGGTCGCGCCCGCGCCCGAGGCGCGCGCACGCTACCAGACCCTCGCCGTCGTGACGGCGTTCCTGGCGCTCTTCGCGATCGTCGGCTTCGCGCTGTACGGCCTCCCGCGGTTCTATCCGTTTTTCGTGCAGGAGCTCGGGTGGACCCGGCGGCAGGTGACGTCGGGCAACGCCTACAGCAAGGTGTTCGTCGCGCTGGCGTTCGGCATCCTCGCCGGCCGGCTCGTGGACTCCTGGGGGCCGCGGCGCATCATGCTCATCGGGATCGTGATGGCGGGCGCCGCGCTCGTCGGCCTGTCGTACGTCACGACGTTTGCGGGCTTCTATCTGTTCTACGGGTTCAACGCGCTCGGCTACGTGCTGGGCGGGCCGCTGCCGAACCAGGTGCTGCTGTCGCGCTGGTTCGATCGAGCCCGCGGCAAGGCCATGGGCGTCGCGTATCTGGGGATCGGTGTCGGCGGCGCGCTGGTACCGGTGCTCGCGTTCGCGCTGACCCAGGCGTACGGCTGGCGCGGGGCGCTGCGGATCCTGGGCGTGCTGATGATCCTCATCGCGCTGCCGCCCGCGTGGTTCGTGCGGGAGCCCGCGGACGCGGCGCGCGCGGCCGCCGCCGCGCCGGCGCCGCTCAAGACGCTGCTGTCGCGGCCGTCGTTCTACTTCCTGATGATCGGCAGCATGGCTTCGATCGGGGCCGTCGGCGGAACGATCCAGAACCTGGCGCTCTATCTCAGCCTCGACCGCAAGTTCCCTCAGGGTACGGTGGACGCGACTCTCACGGTGATTCTCATCGGCAGCCTCGTCGGCCGGATCGTCATGGGATGGCTCGCCGACCGGTGGCCGAAGAAACACGTCATGCTGCTGATCTACGTGATCGTCGCGCTGTCGATTCTGCCGCTCTTCTACGCCTCGACGCCCATGGCGCTCTGGGTGTGCGCGTTCCTCTTCGGCATCGGCCTGGGCGGCGACTACATGATCATCCCGTTGATGGCGGCGGAGCTGTACGGCGTCGCGATCCTCGGCCGCGTCATGGGCGTGGTCCTGACGGCCGACGGGGTGGCCGAGGCGATGGTCCCGATGATCGTGGCCACGCTGCGGGATCGCATGGGGACCTACGGCGGGGGCTTCATGCTGCTGGTCGCGCTCGCGGCCGTAGGGGCCGCCGCCGTCAGCCTGCTGCCGAAGCCTGATGTTCGACCTGTCCGATAGAATCGCGCTTGTGACCGGCGCCGGGTCGGGCATCGGCGCGGCCATCGCGGAGACGTTCGCGCGGGCAGGCGCGCGGGTGTTCGTTACGGATGTCGACGAACCGAGCGCGTCGGCCACGGCCGGGCGGATCGCCGACGCGGGCGGTCGAGCCGAGCCGCTGGCGCTCGACGTGCGCGACGAGTCGGCCTGTCTTGACGTGGCGGAGCGAGTCGGCGAGTCGGCGGGCGGGCTCGACGTCCTCGTCAACAACGCGGGCGTGGGGCACGTCGGCACCGTGCTGCAGACCGATGGCGCCGACCTCGATCGGCTCTATGCCGTGAACGTCCGCGGCGTGTTCAACGTGATAAAAGCGTTCCTGCCCGGCATGCTGGCGCGAAAGGCCGGCGTGATCATCAACATGGCATCGATCGGCGGGCTGGTCGGCATCCGCGACCGCATCGCGTACTGCGTGACCAAGTCCGCGGTCGTCGGCCTGACGAAGAGCATGGCGCTCGACCACGCGCTCGACGGCATCCGCGTGAACTGCATCTGCCCCGGCCGCGTCGAGACGCCGTTCGTCACCGCGCGGCTCCGCGAGTATCCCGATCCCGAGCGGGCATTCCGCGAGATGTCGGCGTCGCAAGCCATCGGACGCATGGGCCGTCCGGAGGAAATCGCGGCGGCGGCCCTGTACCTCGCGAGCGACGAGGCGGCCTTTGTCACCGGCTGTGCGCTCGCGATTGATGGTGGATGGAGCGCGGGGAAATAACGATCAATGCTGAATGTGGAATGCTGAATGCTGAATTCAGAGTGCCTAGTGCCTAGTGCCTAATGCCTTCAAGTCGTAGTGTTCGCGTGGCGCTCGTCGGCGGGCCGATGTACGACCGGCTCTACGACAGGATTCCTGCCTTCGAGCAGGAGACCGGCCTCCGTGTCGACGTCGTCGTCCGGCTGCCGCACCCGGAGCTGAACGCGTGGGTGAAACGTACGTTCGAGTCGGGGGACGCCGGCATCGATCTGCTGTCCACGCACACGAAATACGCGCCGTCGCAGGCCCAGTGGCTGTCCCCGATCGACGATTTGCTCCCTGATGAGTCGATTGCCGACCTGCTGCCGAGGCCGCTCGAGCTGTCCCGCATCGACGGCCGGCTCTTTCAGGTTCCCCGCAACCTGGACGTCCGCCTGCTGCACTATCGCCGCGATTTGTTCGAGGATCAGGCCGCCGGCGGACGGTACGAAGGCACGTTCGGCCGGCCGCTGCGCGTGCCGTCGACCTGGACGGAGCTGGCGGATGTGGCCACCTTTCTCACGACCGACGACCGCTTCGGATTTCTGTTTCCGGGGCGCGACTCCGGCCTGTTCGGGACGTTCTACGAGCTGCTCGTGGGCGCGGGTGGCGCGCTGTTCGACGATGGACTCCGGCCGGCGTTCGATTCGGCGGCGGGCGAGTGGGCCGCCCGGTTCATCGCCGAGCTCCACCACGTCCGGCGCGTCACGCCGCGGGAGCTGGCGGGCTGGCACTACGACGAGATCTCCGCGGCGTTCAGGGAAGGCCGCTCGGCGCTCGTGTGCGACTGGCCGGGGAGCTATCACCTGTACACGAGTCCCGAGACCTGCCGGGTCGCGGATCGGGTCGGCCTCGCCGTGCTGCCGGCGGGTCCCGCGGGCGTCCACGCCGCCTATGCGGGCTGCCATTCGTTCGCCATTCCGCGCGGCGCTCGCAACACAGCCGGAGGCGCGGCGCTGTTGCGCTTCTTCACGTCGTTCGAGTCGCAGCTCGGCGAGGCGCGCATGGGGGCGATTCCGTGCCGCGTCAGCGCGCTCCGGCAGATTCGCGACGAGTCGGCCAGCAATTCCGAACAGGCCCGGCGGTGGCAGCTTCTCGCCGAGACCGAGCAGACGATGATCATTCCGCCCAGGTTCGCGGCGTATCCGGATTGCGAGGACGCGATCTGGCGGACGGTGCAGCAGGCGATGGAAGGGCTGAGCACGCCCGAGGACGCGGTCCGGCGCGCGGCGGCGGCCGTCGAGCGTATTACGACATCAACCCTTAGATCATGAATCGAACCGTCTTGATCACCGGCGCCGGGAAAGGGATCGGCCTCGCGACGGCGCAGCAGTTCGCAAAGACCGGCGCGGCGGTGGCGCTGGTCGATCGGGATCGCCAGGCGGTGGCCGATGCCGCCGCGGAGATCGAGCGGGAGGGTGGGCGCTGCCTGGCGGTCGCCGCGGACGTCTCGAGCAGCGCCGACGTCGCGCGCGCGGTCGAGCGGTCCGTGTCGACCTTCGGCAGCCTCGACGTCGTGGTCAACAACGCCGGCATCCACTTCGCGCGCGCGATCGACGAGTACACCGACGAGGAGTGGGATCGCATCCTGGCCGTGAATCTGAAGGGGCCCTTTCACGTCGTCCGCGCGGCGCTGCCGGCGCTGCGCCAGTCCAAAGGGACGATCGTGTTCGTGGCGTCGATGACCGCGCTCGTCGGCCAGGATCGCGGCGCGGCGTACGTGGCGTCGAAAGGGGCGCTCGTGTCGCTGACCAAGGCGCTCGCGATCGAGCTGGCGCCCTCCGGCATCCGCGTCAACTGCGTGTGCCCGGCGGGCGTGGACACGCCGCTCATGCGCGAGTGGGCGGCGACGCTGCCGGATCCCGCGGCGGTGCTGCGCGGCCAGGCGGAAATGCACCTCACCAACCGGCTCGCCACGCCCGACGAGATCGCGTCGACGATTCTCTTTCTCGCGTCGCCGGCGGCGTCGTTCATCACGGGCGTCGCGCTGCCCGTCGAAGGGGGCGCGACGCTGGGTTATCGCCGAACCTGATCAGCAATCCGCAATGTACGGTAATCTGGAGGAGCCTGCCCCGAGGGTTCCATGCGCTGCGGATCTCTTCTGTTATTGCTTCTAGCGGCGACGGCGTGCAGCGACGCCACCCCATCCGGTCCGACCGTACCTCTCAACCGGCAGTTCGAGCTGGCGCCCGGCCAGGCGGCCACGGTTGAAGGTGCCTCGATCAGGGTGAGCTTCCTCAGGGTTCTTGGTGACTCGCGCTGCCCCGCGGATGTCCTCTGCGTTCAAGGTGGCGACGCGATCGTGGAAATCCAGGTGCATCCGGATGGCAGCGGCGGCGTCCCGTACGAGCTGCACACGGGCGACATGCGTCCGGTGAATCACGGCGACCTCACCATCGAGCTCGTCCAGTTGTCGCCGTATCCGTTCAGCTCCCGGACGATCCAGCCTGGCGAATACCGCGCGACGCTTCGCGTCACCCGGTGACAGACAAGCCCGCGCAGCAGCTCGCGCGCTTCGTCGATAAGTACTCGCCCGAGGTCGCCGCCGTGGCGCGCGCAGCGCTCGCGAAAATGCGGGCGCGACTACCCGGCGCCGTCCAGTTGGTGTACGACAACTACAACGCGCTCGTCATCGGCTTCGGCCCGACCGAGCGCGCATCGGACGCGCTGTTCTCGATCGTGCTGTATCCCCGGTGGGTCAATCTGTTCTTCTTGAACGGCGCGGGGCTGCATGATCCACACAAGCTCCTGCAGGGCAGCGGCTCGCGAGTCCGGAGCATCCGCCTCGACACGGCGTCCGTTATGGAACAACCGGCCGTGCGGGCGCTGATGGCGCAGGCGATCGACGAGGCCAAGCCGTTCGATCCGAAGAAGCGGGGCCGGATCGTGATCAAGATGATGTCGGCGAAACAGCGCCCGCGGCGTGCGCCGGAAGGTGCGACGAGACGAGCCTCGCCGCGGGATCGTCAATAGTCAGTTCAAGTCGGCGCCTCAAACCGTCCCGTTCGAGCCGACGCATAGATAGCCTCAACGACCGCTACGCTCCGCCGTCCCTCGCGTCCGTCGCAGGCGGGGACGCCGTCGGTCTGGATCGCCCGGAGGAAGTCTTCGAAGATTCTGCGGTGCGGCGTGACGTCTGACACCACAGGCGACGCCGCGCTCTCGCCCGCGCCGGCCGTCTCTTCCGTGACGCCATCGATCGGCGTCCGGAGATCGGCACGCACGAGACGATCCTGGTCCAAAACGAGCGTCCCTTCGGAGCCGGTGGCCTCGACGCGGCGAGCGTAGCCCGGGAACACGGAGGTCGCCGCCTCGAGGATGCCCAGCGCGCCGCTCTCGAATTCCAGAATGGCGACGGCCGTATCCTCGACTTCGATGGCATGGAGCCGCGTCGCCGTACGCGCGCTCACGCGCGCGACCGGCCCGAAGAGGTGCAGCAGGACGTCGACGGTGTGGATGCCCTGGTTGATCAGCGCGCCACCGCCGTCGAACTCCCGCGTCCCGCGCCATCGCGAGCCCGCGTAGTAGTCGGGCGGCCGGTACCACTTCACGTGACCCGACGCGAGGATCGGCGTCCCGAGGCGGCCGCCGTCGATGATCTCTCTCATCCGGACGACGCCGGGCTTGAGGCGATCCTGAAAGAAGACGCCGAGCTTGACGCCCGCCTGGGCGGCGGCCTCGATCAGCGCATCGGCCTTCGCGGTCGTGACGTCAATCGGCTTCTCGACGAGGACGTGCAGCCCGCGCCGCGCCGCGGCGATCCCCTGCTCGGCGTGCAGGCCCGAGGGACTGCCGATGGCGACGAGGTCCATCGGGCGATGGTCGAGAAAGCGATCGAGATCGTCGTACACGACGCCGCCGACCCGTTCGGCGAGACCGCGGGTTTTGTGATGATTGGCGCCATGGAGGGCGGCGATCTCGACGCCCGGGATGGCTTTGGCCGCCCGGGCGTGCGTGTCGCTGATGTTGCCGCCGCCGAGGATGCCGATGTGGACCGGACGGGTCACGGAGGCCAGGGAGGTCACGGAGAAATGATCAACACGGAGACACGGAGTGCACGGAGGATCAAATCAGGAAGAATCAGATCCAGAATTACCTCCGTGTGCTCCGTGTCTCCGTGTTTGTCATTCCCCGTGATCTCCTTTGCCTCCGTGGCCACGGCCCCGACCGCACTCACGTCGTCTTCGCTCGTATCTTGATGTTTCGATACCACACCTGATCCCCGTGGTCCTGCAGCAGGATGTGTCCCTTCTGCAGCTTCCCGAACCGCGCCACGCCTTTGAACTTGCTGTCCTCGATTGCAGCTCGCAGCGCCGGGCTGTCCAGCTCGTACTCGAGCACTCTCACACCGTTGAGCCAGTGCTCGACCTTCGGTCCGATCACGACGATGCGGCTGTGGTTGAACTCGCCGGCCGGCTTCATCGGGCGGTTCGACGCCGCGAGCACGTCGTAGAACGCCGCGGTCTGGCGCTCGGGCCCGATCGCGGCGTCCGGATGCTTCGAGTCGTCGATGATCTGATACTCGTGCCCGATCGCCGAGTCCATGTCCTCGAGCACGAAGTACTTCACCCCGCTGTTGCCGCCGGGCGAGACCTTCCACTCGAACGTCAGCTCGAACCGGTCGAACGTCGTCGTCGAGATGAGGTCGCGGGCGCCGCGCGTGTCCTTGCCGTCGTTTGGTGCGACGGCCAGCAACCCGTCGGTGGTGACGCTCCAGCGCGTGCCGGAGGCGTCGGGGCGCTTGTAGCCGCGCCACCCGTCGAGCGTCCGGCCGTCGAAGAGCAGCATCCAGCCCACGCGCTTCTCCGCATCTGTCAGCTGGTTGGCTCCATCGCTCGCTCCATCCCCGTTCGAGGTCGACCTCGAGATCCCCACCGTGAACCCGAGCCCCTCGAGGAACGTCTTGCTGATCGCCGCCGCTTCCTTCGGCGTCCTCGACTGATCCGGGACGCGATCGAGCTCCACGACCGCCCAGCCCTTGAACCCGACTTCATCGAGCGCGGCGAACACACCCTTGAAGTCGACCTTGCCGCGGCCCAGCTCGACGAACCGATACGCTTGTGATTGATGGCCGGTCCCTTCGGGGACCGGGCTCTCGAGATCTTTGATGTGCAGGAAGATCAAGCGATCGCGGTATTCCTTGACCGCCTTCACCGGATCCCCGCCGCCCTGCTGGTAGTGCGCCGTGTCGAGCTGCAGCTTGACGTAGCGTGGATCCGCCGCGTCGAGGATCCACCGCACTTCATCCGGGCGTTCGCCCAGGTTGTTCATGTGATTGTGGAAGCCGATCGGGACCCCGAGATCGGCCGTGCGCTTGCCGATTTCGGTCAGGAGCCGGCCGAGCCGTTTGTAGTCCTCCGCGACGATCGGACGGCCCTTCGGGCGCTCGTCGGTCAACTGCAGGTATAGCCCGCCGACATCCTTGACGAACTTCGCGTGCCCGACATGCTTCTCGATCTCGGTCTTCTCCGCGTCGGGGTCGATCCGCACGTTTCCGCTCGAGAGCGCGACCATCGTCAGGCGATGTTTCTGAAGGAGATCGCGAAGAGCGCCGGGGCGATCGCGGTAGGACTCGAGGATGTTCGATCGCAGCTGGATGCCTGGGAAACCGAGCGCGGAGACGTCCTCGATCGCCTGGAGGTCCTTGCCGCCCCAGGTGATGGCCGCGTAGCCGAATGAGATTCGCTGGTTGGCGCGCGCAACGAGCGGCACATCCAGCAAGAACCCCGCAGCGCCGGCCGCACCGAGACCGATCAGGACTTCACGGCGTGAGAATGTGTCGGACATGTGTCATTCCACCGGGCCTGAGAGGCCCGGCGCTCCTGGCCAATCGTCACCAACTGTGCAGCGTCCCGTCGGTCTTGCGCGCGACGGGAAGGTACGCGCGCTCGTAAGGGAACGTCGCCGCGAGCGCCTCGTCGATCGTCACACCGAGCCCCGGCTGGTCGCCCGGGTGCATCGTTCCGTCCGCGAAGGTGTAGGCGTGCGGGAACACGCGATCGGTGTCGTCGCTGTGCCGCATGTACTCCTGGATGCCGAAGTTGTGCACGCTCAGGTCGAAGTGCAGCGCCGCCGCCATGCAGACGGGGCTCAGGTCGGTCGCGCCGTGGGAACCGGTCCGGACGTGGTGCAGCTCGGCCAAGGTGGCGATCTTTCTCAGATGGCTGATCCCGCCCGCGTGTACCACCGACGTGCGGATGTAGTCGATGAGCTGCTCCCGGATAAGCTGGTGACAATCGTAGATCGAGTCGAACACTTCGCCCACCGCAATCGGCGTCGTCGTATGGTGTCGAATCAGCCGGAAGCCTTCCTGCAGCTCGGCCGGGACCGGGTCCTCCATCCAGAACAGGCGCGACGGCTCGAGGCTCCGTCCGAGGCGGCCCGCCTCGATCGGCGTCAGCCGGTGGTGAACGTCGTGGAGCAGGTGGAGATCCTCGCCGAACTCCCGCCGAAGCCGCTCGAACAGCGCCGGCACGAACGACAGGTATTTCTCCGTGCTCCAACACGTTTCCGGCGGAAGGCCTTTCTCGGCCGGCTCGTACGACTCCTTGCTGCGGCTGACGCCGTACGTGCCGGCCATGCCGGGGACGCCGCACTGCGCGCGGATCGCACGGTAGCCCATCGCCTGGTACCGGCCGACCGCGTCGACGGTCTCGTCGATCGTCCCGCCGTTCGCGTGTCCGTACACGAGCACCGACTCGCGCGACGCGCCGCCCAGGAGTTGGTAGACGGGCCGGTTGACGCTCTTGCCCAGGATGTCCCACAGCGCGGTGTCCACGGCGGCGATGGCGGTCATCGTGACGGGGCCGCGGCGCCAGTACGCCCCCTTGTAGAGGTACTGCCAGGTGTCTTCGATTCGCCGGGCGTCGCGGTGGATGAGGAGCGGGATGACGTGATCGGTCAGATAGCTCGCAACTGCCAGCTCGCGGCCGTTGAGCGTCGCATCGCCGAGGCCGAAGATGCCGTCTTCCGTCACGAGCTTCAACGTCACGAAATTCCGGCCCGGACTGCAGACGATGACCTTCCCCTCGGTGATTCTCATGAGGAGGCTCGGACGACGAGGCGAGGCGCGAGGACGACGCGGCGGAACGGACCCACCGGATGCGGCCCGATCTGATCGAGCAGCAACTCCGCGGCCTGGCGGCCGAGCGCTTCTTTCGACCAGCTGACGGTCGTGAGCGGCACGCGCAGCAGATCTCCGTGCGCGATGTCGCCGGCCCCGACGATCGCGATGTCCTCGGGGACCCGCAGGCCCGCCTCCCAGATGGCCTTCATCGCTCCGATCGCGGCCGGATCGTTGGCGGCGAAGACCGCATCGACGCGGGGGCGCACCTCGAGCAGCTGCTTCATCGCGCGGTATCCGTCCGCATCCATGAATCCGCCGGACGCGACGAGTTCGGTGCGCAGCTCGACCCCACGCGCGCTCAGGGTCTCCCGGTAGCCGGCCTCACGCCGCTTCGCATGGACGATCGGAGGGCCCGCGATGTGGGCGATCGCGCGCCGTCCTCGATCGATCAGGTGACCCGTGGCCAGGCGTCCGACCTCCTCATCGTCGGTGAGCACGCGATGGCAGGGCAGGCGAGGGTAGTCGTCGCGATCGATCATCACCAGCGCGCCCCCGGTGGCCGTGATCCGCTCGAGGACGTCGGTGTTCGACGGATGCGCGGAGGCCAGGACGATGCCGTCGACCTGGCGCGCCCGGAGCATTTCGAGCTCGGATCGTTCCTTCAACGGATTCTCGCTCGAGCTGCAGAGCAGCAGCCCGTACCCGCGGGCGCTGACGGCGGCTTCGAGCGCCGCGACGATCTCCACGAAGAACGAGTGCATCAGGTCCGGAATGACGACGCCGAGGGTGTGCGTGCGGCGGAGCGTGAGGCTCCTGGCGACGGCGTTGGGCTGGTACCCCAGTTCCTCGACCTTGGCGAGCACGCGGGCGCGGGTCTCCGTACCGATGTCGGCGTGATGGTTGAGCACCTTCGAGACGGTCGTGATCGACACCCCCAGCTCGGCGGCGATCCGTTTCATGGTGGTGGGGGTCATCGGCGGTCGAAGGATACCCTGATTAGGCCGGGGTCAGTCTCGAAAAGTAACGTCTATGTGTTTACTTTACCGGTAAAGGATGGTATCACCGGCCCCTGAACTGCGTGAGGAGGACAGCGCATGTCTGGGAGCAGGACGTCTTCGATCCGCGCGGCGGCGACGCTGGTCGCGTTCCTGGTCGGCGCGGGATGGGCCGCGGCGCAGGCCCCGACCGGGACTATTTCGGGCAACATCATCGATGAATCGGACCAGGTCGTTCCTGGCGCGACCGTCGAGTTGATCAACGAGCAGACGCAGGCGGCCCGGACCGCTACGACCGGCCCGGACGGCCGGTTTGTCTTCAACGCCGTGCCGGCCGGCGCGTACACCGTCAAGGTGACGCTCGAAGGTTTTCGTGCGATCGAGAGCAGGAACAACGTCGTCAGCGCCGGCACCCACCTCGCCCTCGATCGCATCGTCCTGGCAGTCGGCGCGCTGACTGAGGTCGTCACCGTCGAAGCGTCGGGCACGCCGGTCGAGACCGAGAGCACCGAGTACTCGGGCCTGTTGACGGCCACCCAGATCTCGCTCATCCAGACCAAGGGGCGCGATGTGATGTCGCTCCTGCGCCTCGTTCCCGGCGTCCGCTACGAAGGGGATATCGAGGCGATGGGGGAGAGCTTCGGCTCGCTCGTCCCGAACATCGGCGGGCAGCGGCGGCACTGGAACACGGTGATGGTCGACGGCCTCCTCGGCAACGAGACGAGCGGCACGAACCGGTTCTCGTCGGCGATCAATCTCGACGCGATCGCCGAGGTCAAGGTGCTGCTGAACACGTACCAGGCCGAGTACGGCCGCAGCGGCGGCGCCAACGTGCAGATCGTCAGCAAGAGCGGCGGGACGGATTATCACGGCAGCGCGTACTACTACGCCCGCCGGGACGGCTGGAACTCGAATCGATGGGAGAACAACCGGGCCGGCCTCCCGAAGCCCACGTACCACTTCGACACGTACGGATTCAATCTGGGTGGGCCGGCGGCCTTCCCGGGGCTGTGGAAGCAGGATGGCGACAAGAAGCTCTTCTTCTTCTACTCACTGGAAGCGCCGCAGGTGCAGAATCCGGGTCCGATCCGGCGATACCTCGTCCCGAGCGAGCGGGAACGGCGGGGCGATTTCTCGCAGACCGTCGATCAGCAGGGACGTCTCATCGTCATCCGCGATCCAGGCACCGGTCAGCCATTTCCCGGCAACGTCATCCCGCAGAACCGAATCAATCCCAACACCCTGGCGCTGCTCAACGCGCTGCCGCTTCCGAACACCGACGGCAGCCGGGGACGGTACAATTTCCAGCGTCAGGAGACGCCGGACAACCCGCGCTGGAACAACGTTCTCCGAATGGACTACAAGAGCTCCAGCGAGTCCACGTTCTTCGGGACCCTCCGCACGTTCAATTCGAATCAGTACGGCTCGGAGATCACCGCGGGACCGGCGGACTGGGGCTTCTATGAAGGGTCCTACATCTTCTCCGACAGCGGGGCGACGCTGGGCTGGACGAAGATCCTCGGCTCGAACCGCATCAACGAGCTGTCGGGCGGCGTGAAGCGCCAGACCGAGGGCTTCCCACCCCGATCGGACGCCGAGTACGTCCATCTGCGCCGGTCGGACGTGGGATTCAACATGGGTCAGTGGTATCCGGAGCTGAACCCGCTCGGCACGGTCCCGATGGTCTCGTTCGGGCTGGCGATTGCCGCCTCCTCGATTGACAGCGCCGACTTCGCGTATCCGGATCGGCTCGGCGTCACGGCCGAGGACTGGGTGACGTCGGTCCGCGACACGTTTACCTGGATGAAGGGGTCGCACACGTTCAAGCTCGGCGGATACCTGGAATGGATCCAGAATCGGGAAGCGCGCGGCGGCAACTGGATGGGGAACATCCAGTTCAATCGGAACACCGCGAACCCGCTCGACACGAACTTCGCCTTCTCGAACGCGCTGCTTGGAGTCGTCAATCAGTACACGGAAGCGAGCGCCTATCCGAGCAGCTTCAACCGAGGGATTCTCTCGGAATGGTTCGCGCAGGACACGTGGCGCCCGACCGACCGGCTGACGGTGGACTACGGCGCGCGGTTCCTCTGGTACACGCCGTGGTGGCGTCCCGACGAGGAGATCGCCAACTTCGATCCGAACCAGTTCGATCCGGCGCAAGCCCCGCGTCTCTATCAGCCCGCGCGGATCAACAACGTCCGTGTCGCGTTCGATCCCGTCACCCGACAGACGCTGAACGCCGTGTACATCGGCGCCTACGTGCCCGGTACCGGCGATCCAGCCAACGGCATGGTGCTCGCGACCGACCCGGGCGTGCCGCGGGGATTCCGCGACACGCTCGCGCCCGACATCGAGCCGCGGCTCGGCGTGGCCTACGATCTCTTCGGCACGGGGACGACGGTCTTCCACGCGAGCGCGGGGATGTTCCACAACGCGCGGCTCGGCGGCGGCAACCTCGGGAACCTGCGCAATCCCCCATTCATCAACAACCCGATCGTGTTCTTCAGCACGCTGGACGCGATTCTGGTGCCGAACTTCACGTCGCTGCTCCGGCCCGTGAACGTGAACGCGCTGGATCCGGACGTGAAGACCCCGAGCTCCTACAACTGGTCGGCCGGCATCCGCCGCGACATCGGGTGGGGCACGGTGGTTGACTTCACCTACACCGGTTCCGCCGGCCGGCACCTGGAGATGGAGTACAACATCAACTCGGTACCGGACGGCGCCCGGTTCCTGGATCAGAATCCTCAGAACGACGATCCGTCGCAGCCCGGCCTCCAGGCCCTGCCGCCCGAGTTCCTGCGGCCGTACCGGGGCTACCAGGACATCATCGTGCGCTCGAACTGGGGAACCTCGGACTACCACTCGCTCCAGATTCAAGCGAACCGCCGATACATCCGCGGCCTGCAGTTCGGCGGCGCGTATACCTGGTCGCGCGCCAAGGGTGTTGGTGACGAGGATCCGGCGCGGGTCGCGCTCAACCGGCCGCTCGAGGCCTGGCACTACGCCACGGCGGGCTACAACCAGAATCACAGCCTGGTCGTGAACTACACCTGGAGCCTTCCGTCGACCGGCTCCGGCAACGCGTTCGCGCGCGCGGCGCTGAATGGCTGGCAGATTTCAGGCGAGAACGCGTTCGTCAGCGGCGACTGGGCGCCTGTCATCCTCGGCACGACCGACGGCTTCGACTTCACCGGTGGTGACGGCGGCAACGGCGCCAGCCTCGGCGGCGTCAGCGTCGCCGGTGGATCGGCGACCAGCGGGAACGACGGGCTTCGTGTGGTGCGGCCGAACATGGTCGGCGATCCGATGGCGGGCGATCGCGACCCGCTGACCGGCTGGTTCAACACGGCCGCGTTCGCGCGTCCGGCGCGGGGCGAGTACGGGAACACGCCGCGCACCGTCATCGAGCGTCCGGGCATCAACAACTGGAACCTCGCGCTGTTCAAGAACTTCGCGCTCGGCGGATCGCGCGTGTTTCAGTACCGCCTCGAGGCGTACAATCTGCTCAACCACCTGCAGTTCAGCGACATCGATCGGACCGCGACGTTCAACCCGCAGGGGCAGCAGGTCAACGCGAACTTCGGCATCGCGAACACGTCGCGGCAGGCGCGCGTCATTCAGATGTCGATCAGGTTTTCGTTCTAGCGCCCGCCTTCGCGCTCCGCGCTACGGCGGGGCAGGCAGCCCGAAGGTGCCGATGCGGTCTTTCGGATCCGGAAGGCTCGTCCGATTCCGTGAGACGCGCATCGGCGCCGGCGTCACGTAGCCCAGCGCCGCGAGATCTTCCCGCAACGCGGCCGGGACGACGGTCTTCTCCGGATCCGGCGTGACGCTTCGGCCGGGGTCGAGCGCTTCGAGTCGCCGCATCATCGCGTCGGCCAGCGGACGCCGCTCGTCAAAGATGTTGCGCTCCTCGAACGGATCGCGCTCCAGGTCGTACAGCTCGGGACGCGGTGCGTCGATGAGCTTGAACCGGCCGTCGCGCAGCGCGCGCAGCGGGCTCCACCCGAACCGCTCCGGATACCTGGACTCGGCGAAGACGTCCAGGTCCAGACGTCGGCGGCTGCCGTTCATCAGATCCACCAGGCTCACGCCGTCCATCGACGGTGCCGGGAGATCGAGCATGTCGAGAACCGTGGGCATCACGTCCACGAGCCGGACCGGCGTGCCGATCCGCAGCGGCGCGAAGCCGGGGACCCGAATGATGAGCGGCACGCGCAACACGCTTTCATAGACGAAGATGCCGTGGTCGCGCTCGCCGTGCTCGCCGAGCGACTCGCCGTGATCGCCGGCGACGATGACGATCGTTCGATCCAGCAGCTGGTGACGATCGAGCGCATCGATCAAGCGGCCGATCTGTGAATCGGCGAACGCGATCTCACCGATGTACGGATCGAAATACCGCGAACGGAAGGGCTCGGGCGGATCGTACGGCAGATGCGGATCGTAGAGATGCGTCCACAGGAAGAATGGCCTGCCGTTGATTCCATCAAGCCAGCGTGTCGCGTCGTCCATGACGGCGTCAGCCCGACGCTGCCGTGCGTCCGCCTCCACCATGCTTGTGGCACGACCCTTCAGGGTCGTTCGAGACACACCGCGGTACTGGGTGAATCCCTGCTCCAGACCTCGCTCCGCATCCAGCACGGCGGATCCTACGAACGCCGCAGTCCTGAAACCCTGCCCGTGCAGGATCTCGGCGAGCGTTGTGTGCTCGGGGGCCAGGGCGGAATCCGCGTTATCGCGAACGCCGTGCGCGGGAGGGAACAGGCCCGTGAAGATGCTGCAGTGCGCCGGCAGCGTCAGCGGCGCCACCGACGACGCCTGATCGAAGACGACGCCCTCTCGCGCGAGCCGTTCGAGGTGCGGCATCGAGACGTCCATCAGGCCGTACGGCGACAGCCGATCGGCCCGTGTCGTGTCGAGCGTGATGAGCACGACCCCGATCGGACGGGGCGCGTTGACGCAGAGCTCGGCGATCCATGGCCATCCCGCAACGCTCGCGAGCACGAGCATCAGCAGGATCGCAACGCGCGCAGGTACATCTCTGCCGCTCACTGTTGGCTCCTACCGCGAAAGCACCACCTGGTGGCCGTTGCCGTAAGAATCGAGACATTCGGCGCTCGGCCGCACCGGAGGAAAGCTCGGGAAAACGTTCATCGCTCCATTCAGACGGCCGGGGAGCCGGCGCGGCGAGACGGAGAGACGCATGGGTCCGACGAGAACCAGATATCCCGCGCGTGACCTCTTCGATGACGTCGGGGTGCCTCGAGGGCAGGAAATAGTAATAGTAGAAGTCGTGCGGCTGGAGGTCGAGTGTCAAGCGTCCCGGCTCGAGCCGGCCGTGAAAACGGTTTCCGAGACCCTCCGCGTTAATGGCGAACTTCGCGCCGCTGAGCGTCGCTTCGACCTCTTGTCCGCTCTGAGTGAGAACCACCGTATAGGTCCGCATTCTGGCTTCTTCCGGCAGCGTGGCGCGGCAGGCTTCCGAGGCGACGATCGTCATGACGTAGGTCCCGGAGACGTCGTCCACCTGAAAGGGCGTCAGCTCGAGGTTCAGCGTCTGGTGATCCATGACGACGACTCGCTGCTCCTGCGACTGATAGCCAGCCTTGGTCGCTAATATCGCCGTGTCCCCCAACACGCCGTACAGGCGGTAGCGGCCGTCCAGGTTGTCCGACATCGTCACCAGGCCCGCAGCCGGACCGACGGTTACTTCAACCCGCGCGCCGCCCACCGGAACGCCAGCGTCGCGAACGACCCCCGACAGCCGATACGTTCCATCCGGAAGCACGAAGACGATCTTCGTGCTCTGCAGCCCCGGGATCGACGCGTTGATCTGCGTCTCGCCGCGCTGGTGTCCGGTGGCCTGGCCGCTTGGCGAGACGGTCAGGATGTTCCGATCCCGCGTCTGCCACTGCGCTTCGGCCGTCACGTCGCGTGTTGTCCCATCCGATCGATGGACGATAGCGTTGAAGGTCCCGGTCCGATCCGGAGGAATGGACGCCGGGCCCGCGATCTCGAGGCGCGCATCGTGGACGACACCGATCGACCGCGTTGGTGTCTTGTCGCACGCGGCAAGGACGGCCGCCGGCGCGAGCAATATCCAGATCCGGACGAGGCGGCGGCGGTTTGACACGGTCATCCTCCTCACCGGGTGAACACGAACGGATGCGCGGTCGAGAAGCAGGACTCGACGGTCTCAAACCCTTCCGGCCCCACACTTCGCAATGTCTCGAAACGTCCGTAAAGCGCGCCTGAGAGCCCCGCCGAGGAGACGGTCGTCACCGCCGTTCCGGACACGGCCAAAAACGTCGTCGCGTCGATCTCTTCGAGCACCTCGGGAAAGTAGAAGCTGCCGTAGTAGTCGTAAGGTCCGCTGAGCTGGAACCAGACATTACCCGGCTCAACGACCCCGTGAAAGCTGTTGAGCGAACGATTCCCGAAGACAAAAAACTTCGGACCCTGGAGCGTGGCGGTGAGTCGCGGTCCCTCCTGTCTCAGGACCGCGGTGTAGGTCCGGACTCTGGGAAGCGCGGCTGGGCACTCGGCGGCGGCGGTGACCGTGAGGACGTAGGTCCCTGCCACCTCATGGCGCGGTCGCGAGAGGACCAGATCGAAATGGAGGGTCTGGTGGCTCGTGACCCGGAGGCTCTTCCGCTGTTCCTGAAACCCGTCCCGGGTGACTCGAACCTCGATGTCTCCGGCGGCTCCATAGAAGCGATACCCCCCCAAGATGTCGGTCACGGCAAGGCCTCGTCCTGTCCCGGACGTCACTTCGACCCGTGCACCGGCCACAGGAAGGCCTTCGTCTCGCACGGTGCCAGCCAGGCGGTAGGTGCCGGCGGGCACGACCATCACTTGCGTCGAAGCGTCCCTTCCGCCCGCGTTCACCGTGATGCCGGTCTCGCCCCGCTCGCGCCCGGTGGCCAGGCCCGTGGACGAGATGGTCAGCACCGATGGGTCCCACGTTCGCCAGGCTGCCTCGTTCGTCACGTCGCGCGTCGAGCCGTCGGATTGGTGCGCGATGGCCGAGTACTGCACGCTCTCACCCGGCGGGACGGTACTCGGCCCCCCGATCTCGAGGCGCGCGCTCGAGACAGGGGCCGGAGGCGGGGCGGTCCGGGGTTCGAGCGGCGGCGAGGGCCGCGTTGGTGGCCCGTCGTCGCAGGCGCCAAGCAGACCCGCCAGCGAGAGCGCGAGCAGTATTCCGACGCCGGCAACGCGAGGACCTCCGTTCCGACCGATCCCCGCTCCTGACACTGTCAACCTCCTCATCGCGACAGCACGAATGGATGCGCGGTCGAGCGGCAAGAGGCGATTCTCTGAAGCCTTCCCGGCTCGTTCCCCTGTACCGCCTCGACGAGTCCATCAAGCGTTCCGGAAACGCTGGCCGACGAGACGGTCGCGAGCGCCGATCCCGACATCGTGAAAAGCGTCGTGTCGGTGAGCTGCTCG
This sequence comes from uncultured Acidobacteriota bacterium, assembly GCA_963847125.1. Lineage (GTDB taxonomy): Bacteria > Acidobacteriota > Vicinamibacteria > Vicinamibacterales > 2-12-FULL-66-21 > DATAEE01. Next base: position 942,489 of record CAWJYM010000009.1, on the reverse strand, counting down.
ACCACGTCGGGCCCGTAGCTGCTGTAGTAGAAGTCCTGCGGCCCACTTATGTAGAACGTGACACGGCTCCGTTCGGCGGTGCCGAAAAACCTGTTGAACGTGCGGCCGCGATCGACGAAAAACCTCGAGCCTTCGAGCACGACGGTGAGCCGCGGACCCTCCTGCCGGACGACAGCGGTGAAGGTCCGGGTGCGGGCTTCCGGTGGCAGCATCGCGCTGCACTCGGGGGCGGCGGTAACTCTCAGCGTGTAGGTCCCTCCGACCTCGGCCCGCGGCCCCGAGAGCTGCAAATCGAAATCGACGGTAGCCAGGTGGCTCGTGACCTGGACACGCTTTCGCTGTTCCAGGTACCCGTCCGCGGTCACAAGGATTTCGACATCGCCCGCGACCCCATAGAGCCGGTACGTGCCAGCGGTTGTTGTGGTGAGTCCCTGACCCGTCCCCGACGTGACCTCGACTCGTGCGCCGAACACTGGGACGTTCGACTCCCGCACGATGCCGGCCAGGCGAAACGTGCCGGGCGGCACGACGATCACGGGGGTCTTCACGGCCGACCGTTCGCCCAGGCTCGCCGTGACCGACGTCTCGCCGCGATCGTGGGCGCTGGCCAGGCCAGTGGACGAAATCGTCAACACGGATGGGTCAGCGGTTCGCCAAGCTGCTTCGTTCGTGACGTTGCGGCTCGATTGATCGGATTGGAGCGCGATGGCCGAGTACTGCGCCGTCGTACCGGGGGGAACCGAGTCCGGTCCGGTGATCACGAGCGACAGGATGGTCGGGGGCCCTGACTGTGTCGGTGGCGTGGGGCGAGCGGGACTCTTGTCGCAGGCCACGAAAAGCCCCGTGAGCACCAGCAGCATCCAGACCGCCACCGCACAGAATGATCTGGAGCGAATGATTCCCTCCATGACTCTCTAAACGCTGCGGCTGGCGTGTCTGGACACGCCCGGCCCCCTCCCTTCGTCAGGCCTTCGCCTTTCGGGTAGAATTCAGGCGCTCTCCGGACATCAATCGCGGTACAGCTGCATGCCAGGAGATCCTCCCCGCGAGCTCGAATCGACGTTCCAGCTGATCGAAAGAGCGCGGGCTGGTGACGAGGAAGCGCTCGAGCGCCTCTTCGCGCGCCACGTCAAGCCGCTCCAGCGGTGGGCCCGCGGCAGATTGCCGAAGTGGGCGCGCGACCTCGCCGACACCGACGATCTTGTCCAGGACACCCTGTTACAAACGTTTAAACGGATAGGGGCCTTCGAGCCCCGGCGGGTCGGAGCGCTGCAGGCGTACCTGCGGCAGGCGGTGCTCAATCGTCTCCGCGACGAGCTCCGGCGGAAGGGACGGCAACCGCATGCGACCGACCTGGACGGCCTCGAAGCCGACGGCAGTCAATCGCCACTCGAGGAGGCAATAGGGCGCGAGGCTGTTGAGCGGTACGAGCGCGCGCTCCAGCGTCTCAGGCCGGAGGAGCGCGAAGCGATCATCGCCCGCGTCGAGATGGACTACAGCTACGAGGAGTTGGCAGGGGCTCTCGGAAAACCGACGCCGGACGCTGCGCGCAAGGCCGCGCAGAGGGCCCTCGTGCGGCTCGCAGAGGAAATGAAGCGTGGCGGCGAGTAACGGCCTGCTGGCGGATCTCGCGGGCGCGATCCTCGACGGCGACGCGATCGACTGGGCATCAGCCGCAGACACCGCGGACGAGACCGAGCGTCCTCTGCTCGATCAACTCAGGCTGCTGTCGACTCTCGCCGACCTGCATCGTGTCGCAAAGCCGGAACGCTGGGGTCATCTGCGCGTCCTCGAGCGGATCGGCCGCGGCGCTTTCGGGGACGTGTACCGCGCGTGGGACACGCGGCTCGACCGCGAGGTCGCGCTCAAGCTCCTGCCGGTGGGCTCGAACGGCGGCGACGCGCCCTCCACGACGTTCGACGCCAATTCGATCATCCAGGAAGGCCGCCTGCTGGCTCGCGTGCGCCACGCGAACGTCGTCACCATCTATGGCGCCGAGCGGATCGACGATCGCATCGGACTGTGGATGGAGCTCGTCAGGGGGCACACGCTCGAACAGATTCTGCAACAGGGCAGGGTTTTCAGTGCGGTTGAAGCCGTCGAGATTGGCATCGAGCTGTGTCGGGCGATGACCGCCGTGCACGCGGCTGGCCTTCTGCACCGCGACATCAAGGCCCACAACGTGATGCTGGCCGACGATGGACGGGTCGTGCTGATGGATTTCGGCACGGGGCGGGAACTGACGGATCCGTCGGCGGCGGGTCTCGCGGGCACGCCGCTCTATCTGGCGCCCGAGGTCCTGCGCGGGGGAGCGGCCAGCGTCCCGAGTGACGTCTACAGTGCGGGGGTGCTCCTCTACCACCTGCTGACCGGATCGTATCCGGTCCGAGCGCGCGGCCTGCGCGATCTCCGCCGTGCGCACGACCGTCGGGAGCGAACGAGCCTCGTGGCCGCCCGGCCTGATCTGTCGCCGGCGCTCGCCCGCATCATCGAGCGAGCGATCGAACCGAACGTCGAGGATCGGTACCAGAGCGCCAGCTCTCTGACGGCGGATCTGGAGGCCCTGAGGCCGCGCCCTGAGCTCGTGGCGACTCCGGCGCCAGGTGCGTGGACCAGGCGAGTCACCGATCGCTGGCGCCTCGCGACAAGCCTCGTCGGCCTGATACTCATCGCGCTGCTCGCCGTGACTGCGTGGTTCGCTTTCGTCGCACCCGCGGCCACGACAACGACGCTTGCAGTGCTCCCGTTCGACCAGCTCAACGCGGGAAGCGGAGACGATCACCTCGGCCTCGGACTTGCCGACGCCCTGATCGCCCGGCTCAGTAATGTCCGACAGGTGGTTGTGCGGTCGACCAGCACCGTACGCGAGCTCGGCGGCCTCGCTCTGGAGCCGGTCGAGGCCGGGCGGCGACTCCGGGTCCAATTCGTGATCGACGGGACCATCCAGACATCGGCAGATCGGATCCGTGTGACGGTTCAGCTCGTAGATGTCGAGCGCGGGGCGCCACGATGGGCTGAGACGTTCGACGAGCGCTTCACAGAGATCCTCTCCGTCGAGGACTCGATCTCGCGGCGAGTCGTGGAGGCGCTCCCGCTGCAGCTCGGCAGCGACGAGATGGCCCGTCTGGCCAGGCACGCCACGCAGGACGCCGAAGCCCACCTGCTGTACTTCAAGGGCAGGTACTACTGGAACAAGCGAAAAACCGCGAACCTGAAGACCGCTATCTCGTACTTCCAGCAGGCAATCGATCGGGACCCCGGCTATGCGGAAGCCTTTGCCGGCCTCGCCGATGCCTATGCCCTGCTCGCCAGCGGCGGGCCGGACGCGCTCCCGCCGCACGACGCCATGCCGCGGGCGCGCGCCGCGGCCGCGGCGGCGCTCAAGCTCGACGAGCGTCTCGCGGAAGCTCACACGTCTCTGGGCTATGTCGCGTCGAACTACGACTGGGACTGGGCCACTGCGGAGCGCGAGTTCAAACGCGCGATAAATCTCAACCCCAACTATGCGACGGCGCGTCACTGGTATTGTTGGTACCTCATCATGATGGGACGGCTGGACGAAGCTAAGGCCGAAATCACGCGGGCTCAGGAGCTCGATCCGCTCTCGCCGATCATCAACACAACTGGGGGAGTCCCCCTGTTCTACGCACGGGAGTACGATCAAGCGCTGGCGAGATTCCAACGGGTCGCCGACGTCGGCCCCGATTTCTGGCTGACGCACATCTGGCTGGGCTGGACGTATTCGGAGACCGGCAGGTACGCCGACGCCGTCGCGGAGTTTCAGAGGCAGGAGGATCTGAGCTCGCTGAAGTACGGCGGTCTCGGGTATACGTACGCGCGCGCGGGCGACCATCGAGCGGCCCGCGAGGTGCTGGCGGGCGCTCTGCGGACGTCCGAGCAACAGTACGTGTCGTCGCACGCGATTGCGATCATCCATGCCGCGCTCGGCGAGCAGGACGAGGCCTTCAGGTGGCTGGAAAGAGCACTGTCGGAACGGGACGAGGAGATGGCCCTCATCAAAGTGGATCCCAGGCTCGACAGCCTTCGTTCAGACGCACGATTCACGCCGCTCGTCGAGCGCGTCATGGCGGGAGGGCCCGGCCGTGAATGAAGGCCAGCTGGCCGACCTCGCGGGCGCGATCCTCGACGGCCGCGCCGTCGACTGGGCCTCGGCCGCCGAGACCGCCGACGAGGCCGAGCGCCCTCTCCTCGATCAACTCAAGCTACTCGCCGCGCTGGCCGATCTACATCGTGTCGCCCGCGTCGAACAGTGGGGGCACCTGCGGGTCTTCGAGCGGATCGGTCGCGGCGCCTTCGGAGAGGTCTATCGCGCGTGGGACACGCGCCTCGATCGCGAGGTCGCCCTCAAGCTGCTGCCGGCCCCGTCCATGGACGAGCAGGCGGATCAGCTGCCGGCGACCGACTCGATCATCCACGAAGGCCGCCTGCTCGCCCGTGTTCGCCACTCGAACGTCGTCACGATTTATGGCGCTGAGCGGATTGAAGATCGAATCGGCCTCTGGATGGAGTTCGTCAAAGGCCGCACGCTCGCGCAGGTCGTCGAGCAGGGGAAGGTCTTCAGCGCTGCCGAAGCGGTGGCAATCGGCATCGAGCTGTGTCATGCGATGACCGCCGTACACGCGGCCGGCCTTCTGCACCGCGACATCAAGGCCAACAACGTCATGCTGGCGGAAGACGGGCGCATCGTCCTGATGGACTTCGGGACGGGACGAGAGCTCAGCGACCGTTCAGCCACGGGTCTCGCCGGGACTCCACTTTATCTGGCGCCCGAGCTTCTCCGAGGTGAGGAGGCCAGCGTCCCGAGCGACGTCTACAGCGTCGGCGTGCTGCTGTATCACCTCCTGACCGGCTCCTTCCCCGTTCGCGCGCGCGTCCTGCGCGATCTCCGGCTCGCGCACGAGCGCCACGAGAGAACGGCACTCACGGCCGCACGGCCGGATGTGCCCCCGAAGCTCGCCCGGATCATCGAGCGCGCAATCGATCCCCAGCCCGAGCGACGCCATGAGAGCGCCGATATGCTTGCGGCGGATCTCGCGTCGTTCAAAACGCCTTGGACAGTCCGGATCAAGCGAGTCGGGCTGGCGGCCTGTCTGCTCTTGATGACCCTGGCTACCGGCGACGCACTACCGCGCATCGAGGCGCGTCCGGTTCTCGCGGCGCGGCAATCGGTGCTCATCGGCGCGTTCGCAGGTACGACCGGCGATCGCCATCTCGAGGCGACCCTGCAGCAGGTCGTGACGGCGGAACTGGAACGATCCCCGTACATTGCCGTGTTTCCAGCCTCGCGTGTCCGTGAGGCGCTCGAGCGGATGAAACGGCCGGCAGCTGCGACGATCGACGAGCCGATCGGATTCGAGATCTGCGTCCGGGAAGGGCTTGCGGCCATGGTGACCGGCTCGGTCGACCTGTTCGAGGGCCGGTACCTGGTCCGCCTTCATGCCACCCATGCCGGCACGAGAGCGCCGCTCGCGACCCTGCAGGACCTGCGGGGCGGACGTGAAGGGGTGCTGGAAGCGGCGCTCACGCTGACGCGTCAGCTGCGGCGCCAGCTCGGGGAGAGCCTCACGGCGGCGCAGGCGGCAAGCCCGCCGCTCGAGCCGGTCACGTCACGCTCCGTCGAGGCCGTTCGACACTTTACTCTCGGCAAACAGCTCTACGACGTCGAACGCCCGAAGGAAGCGCTCCCGCACTTCATGAGCGCCATCGAATCCGATCCGGCGTTCGCGATGGCCCACAACTACGTCGCCCTGACCTACAGCTATCTCGGGGAGTACGAGCGGCAGGGGCAATTCCTGGAGACGGCCGCGTCCCTTGCATCGGATCCGGCATCTCCGGTGAGCCAGGCGGAGCGCGAGAAAATCCTGGCGGATCGCGACCTGTATCTCGATCGGCTGCACGAGGCGGCGGCACACTGGCGGACGTTCCTGACACTGCGGCCGGCAGATGGTCGAGCGATGGCCAACCTCGGCCTCGTCTACGGAACGCTGCGGCAGTTCCGGGAATCGATCGTCGCGCTCGAGGGCGCATGGATCGCGTATCCGCATCCGCGCGTGCGGTGGATGCTGGCCGACATGTACAGCGCGGTCGGGAGGTCGGACGCGGCGACGGAGCTCCTGAAGCGCCACCTCGAGCAGCCCTTCGACTGGATCGTCTACAGCAAGCATCTTCTCGTCGGCGGCCAGCGGGACGCCGCGGCAGACGCGCTCAAAGAGGCTGAACGGAAGACGCATCAGTCGTCTGGCGCCTCGTGGGCCGACCTGGCCCTGGTGCAGGCCGATTTCCATCGGGCGGAGGGGCACTACCGGGAAGCGGAGGCGGCGCTCCAGCAGGGCCTCGATCGCGGCGGTCAGGCGGGCGTGGAAAGGCTCGAGCTCGCGATGGCGTCGCTGCTCATCGATTGGGGCCGGCGTCCGGACGCGGCGGCGCGTCTGGACGCGATTGACGCTCAGCATTCGCGCAATCGGATCGTGCACGGGGTCCTCGCCGCCCGTGCCGGAAACATGCCGGCCGCCGCGCGCGTGCTCGAAAGGCTCGAACAGGACGCGAAGGATCGGCGCGCGCCGCGCCCGGAAGCGCGGGTCCATCAGCTTCGCGCCGAAATCGCTCTCGCAAACGGCCGCGTCGCCGAGGCGTACGCCCACGCCGGGCTCGCGGCCCGCGCGTTTTCCACCGCGTATACCCTCGAAACGCTGGCGCGCGCGCAGAAGGCCGCGGGCAGAATCCCCGAAGCGATCGCGACGTGGACGACCATCGTCGAGCGCCCGGGCGAGCGGACGCTCGACTGGGATGCGCCGGGCTTCTCACGCGTCGTGCTGGCACAGTACGAGCTGGCTCGCCTGCTCGAACGGGTCGGGCGAGTCGACGCGGCACGCGAGTCCTACGACCAGTTCCTGCGGCGCTGGGATCAGGCAGATCCCGATCTCGCGGCGCTCGTCGATGCGCGCGAGCGGCGGCGGAGACTCGGCCAGGGCGCCCAGTCCATGCCCTCCGGCCGCGTCCCGAAGCCGGCCGCGTAGATCACCGATTCGCTGACGCCGTCAATCCCGAGGTCATGCTCGATCGCCGAATCGGCGAGCGCCATCGTGCAGAACGGCGCGAGGCCGAGCCACGACGCCGTCAGGCAGAACGTCTGACACAGGTGACCGGACTCGGCGAGGACGACGCGGTAGGCGCGGGCGAAGGGGTAGCGCCACTGCGTGCGTGCGAAGACGGCGGTCAGGAGCACCAGCGCGCTCGCGGCGCCATACCAGGATTGCCCGGGAAGGTATTTCGCCACCTGGCGGGGCGTCGCCTCTTTCGAGAGGCGTTCGAGCTCGTGGGTGTCCGCGCGGTAATGATAGAGCCCACGCGTCAGACCATCGATGCGAAGCGCCAGCACGTAACACTCAATCGGGTGCCGCGCGCCGCCGGACGGAGACGTTTTCAGGCAGACTCGCCCGATGCCCTTCAGATCCACCCAGCGCTGTACGCGAAACGTGAGGCTGAGAACGGTGCCCAGCGCGTCGAGAGACGCCGGACGTCTCGAGAACCGGCGCCATGTTCGGCGGCCCAGCAGCGTCCGCGGAAACTCGGTGTCCAGCTTCTCCAGCGGCAGCTTGATCCGCGGGACGCCGCGATAGTGCTTGACGGCTGAAGGCAACGGGTTGCGCCTCGCGAGCGCCCGCTTTCGCCTGACCGATGCTTCGATATCGGTCGCGAATTTGACGTCTCGTGTCGAGCGGTGAAAGAACGCCGCGGCGGGATTCCAGCCGCGCCAGGCGGTCAGCGCGTCCTCGCTGGGTTCTGGCGGTCGATCGGAGCGTTGGAGGAATGTCAGATTGACCAGCGCAGCAACGATCCGGGTGAGGGTCGAGCGCGGCGTACGCGGCAGCGCCCGGCCGAGCGCTTCAAGAGGGCGCCAACGGCCGAACACGTTGAGGATGTCGTGGACCCGCGGCGCGCCGCCCGCGCGGCGGCCCGTCGCGTAGTTCTCGAGGACGAGGCCATCCGGCGACCAGTAGCTAATCAGGTACGGGGAACGGCGAAACTGAACGCGCGGACCGGATATCGGCCGGTCCACAGGGCTCACCGTTTGCTCGGAACCTCGAGGACGAACCCGTCGCACCACTCACCGTCACCGAGCGCCCTCTGAGTTTCCTTCAGGGCTTTGAGCCATACACCCCGCTGCGGGATGGCCGTTCCGCGCATTGGAGGGAGGTTTTCCACTCCGGCCTTCTCGATGTCCTGGAGCAGCTGGAGGAGTGCATCATGGGCCGGTTTCAGTTTGACGTGTACTCATGGCTGTCGGTTCCTTTCCTCGGCAGGAGTAAACGACGGCCGGCGGACTTCCGGACTGCCCGGCGACACGTAGTCGAGCCACTCCACGGATCGGGAATGGTCCCCTGTCACCAGCGCACTATAAGCCTGCTGCAGCGCACGGGTCACAGGTCCCGTCCGGCCCGACCCGATGGTCCGGAAGTCGATCTCGCGGAGCCCGATGACCTCGGCAGCGGTGCCTGTGACGAAGACCTCGTCGGCCGTGTACAGCGCATCTCGCGAGAGCGGCTGCTCGTCAACCTCGTATCCGAGATCCGCGGCGAGCTGGATGACCGTGTCGCGTGTGAGACCCTCGAGAATGGCGCCGGCGGGCGGTGTCGTCAGCTCCCCGCTCCGGACGACGAACAGGTTCTCGCCGGAGCATTCAGCGACGTAGCCTTGGGGATCCAGCATGATCGTTTCGTCGAAGCCGAGGCGCACCGACTCGGTTTTGGCCAGAACCGAGTTCGCGTAGTTGCCGGCGATCTTCGCCTTGGTCATGTTGACGTTCGGGTGCAGCCGCGTGAACGAGGACACGTTGGCCCGGACGCCCTGCTCGACCGCCTCCGCCCCGAGGTAGTCCTTCCACGGCCAGACGGCGATCCCGACGTGAGGCCGTGCCGGCGTCGACGGTCAGGTTCCAGCCGCCTTCCGCTAAGTAGATCAAAGGACGGATGTAACACGCGCCAAGGCCGCTGGCGCGCACGGTCTCCTTGGCGGCGTCGGCCAGTTCGTCGGCCGAGTACGGCAGCTCACGGAAGCCGAGAACGAGCGCCGAAGCGATGAGCCGGCGCATGTGATCGCCAAGCCGGAAGATCGCCGGCCCTCGAGCCGTTTCGTACGCGCGAAGGCCCTCGAACACGGCTATCCCGTAGTGCAGGCCTGGCGTGAGGAACGACAGCGTCGCCTCGGCCGCCGGGACCAGCCGTCCGTTCAACCAGACGGGAGGGGAAGTCGTCACACCAGCACGCCCTTTTCCGGCCGTGCGACCACGGGGTGGACGAACGGCATCATGGCGCGCAGCCGCGCGCCGACCTGCTCGATCGGATGCTCCTGCTCGCGGGCCCGCGTCGCCGTGAACGACGGCCGCCCCGCCTCGTTTTCCGCGATCCACTGGCGGGCGTAGGTCCCGTCCGTGATCTCCTTCAACATCCGCCGCATGGTCTGACGCGTCTCGTCGGTCACGATCTTCGGTCCGCCCGTGTAGTCGCCGTGCTCCGCGGTGTCGCTCACCGAGTAACGCATGTAGTTGAGGCCGCCCTGGTACATCAGGTCGACGATCAGCTTCAGCTCGTGCATGCACTCGAAGTAGGCGATCTCCGGCTGGTAGCCCGCCTCGACGAGGGTCTCGAAGCCGGCCTTGACGAGCGCGCTGACGCCGCCGCACAGCACGGCCTGCTCGCCGAACAGATCGGTCTCGGTCTCCTCGGCGAACGTCGTCTCGACGACCCCGGCGCGCGTCACGCCGAGCGCGCGGGCGTACGAGAGCGCCAGTGCTTTTGCGCGGCCGCTGGCGTCCTGGTGGATCGCCAGGAGCGCCGGGGTCCCACCCCCTTCGACGAACAGCTCCCGCACGCGATGGCCGGGCGACTTGGGCGCGATCATCACGACGTCGACCTCCGGCGGAGGCTGGATCGTGCCGAAGCGGATGTTGAAGCCGTGCGCGAACAGCAGCGTCTTGCCGCGGCCGAGGTGCGGCGCGATGGCCTCCCGGTACAGCGCGGGCTGGCTCGTATCCGGCACGAGCACGACGATGATGTCGGCCCAGGCGGCGGCTTCGGCCGGGGTGACGACCGACAGGCCGGCGGCGCGTGCCCGCTCTCGCGATCCGCTGCGCTCCTGAAGGCCGACGCGGACGTCGACGCCGCTGTCCTTGAGGTTCAACGCGTGGGCGTGCCCCTGCGATCCGTAGCCGAGTACCGCCACCTTTGCCGCTCGGATGAGTGTCGGGTCCGCATCGTTGTCGTAGTAAATAGTTGCCATCGAAGATTTCCTTCTGGATTCTGAATTCTGGATTCTGAATTCTGTTTTCACACCGAATACGCGATTGCTTCGCCACTTGCTTCCACGTCGCGCACCTCGCCGTTCGTCGTCCGCGATCCCGCGCCGCGGACCATCGCCACGCGGCCGGTCCGTGCCATCTCGATGACGCCGTACGGACGGAGCATCTCGAGCAGTCCGTCCACTTTGTCTTCGGTCCCGGTGATCTCGATGACCAGCGAGTCGGGCGCGACGTCGACGACCCGCGCGCGAAAGACGTCGGCGAGCTGCATGATCTGGCTCCGCGTGTCGGCCGTCGCGGTCACTTTGATCATCGCCAGGTCGCGGACGACCGACGCCGCCAGCGTGACGTCTTCGACGCGTCGGACGTTGACCAGCTTGTCCAGGTTCGCGTGAAGGCGCGCGACGGCGCTCTCGTCCGTGTCGACGACAATCGTCATTCGCGAAAGGCCGGGCGTCTCCGTCCGGCCGACCGTCAGCGACTCGATGTTGTAGCCGCGGCGCCGCACGAGCGACGCGACGCGATTCAACACGCCGGGGCGATCTTCTACGTGGACGACGAAGGTTGCTTGCATGTCAGCTGCCTCAGGCAGCCCTGAAGGGCTGCGCTACAAGTCTTCTACGCACTTTCCGCCGTCTCGACGATCGGGTTCGGCCGCCGAATCATGTTGTGCAGGTCGGCGCCGGCCGGCACCATCGGGTACACCGTGTCCTCCTGCTCGACCCTGAAGTCCAGCAGGACCGTCCCCCGATACCGCCGCGCCGCCTTGACCGCCGGCACGACGGCCCCTCTCGTCCGCACCGTTTCGGCGCGGATGCCGAATGCGCCGGCGAGCTTGGCGAAGTCAGGATTCAGGAGGGGTGTCGCCGCGTACCGCCGTTCGTAGAAGAACTCCTGCCACTGACGCACCATGCCGAGATACCCGTTGTTGATGATCGCGATGTTGATGTCGATCTGTTCCTGCGCGATCGTCGCCAGCTCCGCCATCGTCATCTGAAAGCCGCCGTCGCCGACGACGACCCAGACTTCCGCGTCGGGGCATCCGACCTTCGCGCCGATCGCCGCCGGCAGCGCGAAGCCCATCGTGCCGAGACCGCCCGACGTGATCAGCGAACGCGGCCGGTCATGATGGTAGTACTGCGCCTCCCACATCTGGTGCTGGCCGACGTCGGTGACGACGATCGCTTCTCCTCCCGTGGTGCGCCACAGATCGTGGATGACGTGCGCGGCGTACAGACGGCCGTTGTCCGGGAGGTTCTGGATGTCTCGAACCGCCGAATCCCCTTTGAGATCGTTGATGCGGGCGAGCCACTCTCCGAGGTCCGGGCGCTCGAGCGCCGGCAACCAGGCGTGCAGCACGGTCCGGAGATCGCCCACGATCCCGACGTCCACCACGACGTTCTTGTTGATCTCGGCGGCGTCGATGTCGACGTGGATCTTTCTGGCGTTCCGCGCGTAGGTCTTCAGGTTGCCCGTGACGCGATCGTCGAACCTCATGCCGAGCGCGATGAGGAGGTCCGCCTCCTGGATCGCGGTGTTGACCCAGGCTTCGCCGTGCATGCCCATCATGCCCAGGTTGAGCGGATGGGATGCGGGCAGCGCCCCGATGCCGAGGAGCGTCATCGCCACCGGGATGCCGGTGCGATCGACGAACGCGCGCAGCTCCTCCGACGCGTCGCCGAGGAGGACGCCATGCCCCGCGAAAATGAGCGGCTTGCGCGCGGAGGCGATCAGCTCGAGCGCCTGCGTCGTCGCGGCCCTGGTCGGCGGCGGCGGCTCCGGCCGGTGGGGCCGCGGCGCGGCCGCCTCCCAGTCGAACTCGCAGGACGTCTGTTGTGCGTCCTTGGTGATGTCGATGAGCACCGGGCCCGGACGCCCGGACGCCGCGAGGTGGAAGGCCTCGCGCACCGCGGGCGCCACATCGTCGGCGCGCGTCACCAGGTAGTTGTGCTTCGTAATCGGCAGCGTGATCCCGGTGATGTCGGTTTCCTGAAACGCGTCCGAGCCGATCAGACGGCTGCCGACCTGTCCGGTGATGCAGACGATCGGCGAGGAGTCCATCATCGCCGTCGCGATCCCGGTGACCATGTTCGTGGCGCCCGGACCTGACGTGGCGATCGCGACGCCGACCTTGCCGGTCGCGCGCGCGTATCCGTCCGCCATGTGGGTCGCGCCCTGCTCGTGCCGGACGAGAATGTGACGGATGGGGAAGTCCAGCATCGCGTCGTAGGCGGGCAGGATGGCGCCGCCGGGATAGCCGAACACGTCGGTCACGCCCTCGCGCACCAGACATTCCCAGAGAATTGACGCGCCAGTCTTTTTCATTTGTTTCCTTTGCGCTGGGGCCCCACCTTAGCCCCAGCAACCGCATTCTTTTGTGCTCGCGGGGCCCCACCCCCGCTCGCTGCCGCTCGGCGGCTTCGCGCCTCGCGCCGGCTCAAGGCTGTTCGCTCACGCTCGGCGCGCTGATTCCAACGCCTTGCTGCTTCCCTGCATCTCGTTGGGCACTAACCCGTCACTGCACCTTGCGACGCCGACGCGACAAGGCGCGCGTACTTCGCGAGCACGCCAGTCGTGTAGCGCGCCGGCGGTGGTACCCAGCCTGTGAGCCGCGTCGAGATCTCGGCGGCCGGCACCGCCAGCGACAGCCGGCGCGTCGGGATGTCGAGCTCGATCGTGTCGCCGTCGCGCACGGCGGCGATCGGTCCGCCGACAGCGGCCTCCGGCGCGACGTGTCCGACCATCAGCCCGCGCGTCGCCCCCGAGAAACGGCCGTCCGTGACCAGCGCGACCGATTCTCCAAGGCCCCGGCCGACCAGCGCCGCGGTGATCGCCAGCATCTCCCGCATGCCCGGCCCGCCACGCGGCCCCTCGTAGCGCACGACGACGACGTCGCCGGCGTTGATCCGCCCCGCCTGGATCGCGGCGAATGCGGACTCTTCTCCGTCGAAGACGCGCGCCGGGCCCTTGTGTGCCTTGCGCGTGTAGCCGGCGATCTTGACGACGGCGCCGTCGGGAGCGAGGTTGCCGCGAAGAATCACGAGGCCGCCGGTGGGCGCAAGCGGCGCATCCACAGGACGGACGACTTCCTGTCCCGGCGTTTCTCTTGCCGCGGCCGCTTCTTCCTGGATCGTCCTGCCGGTCACGGTCATCGCGTCGCCGTGAAGCGCTTTCAGGTCGAGCAGACGGCGCGCGACGAGCGCGTTGCCTCCCGCGCGATACAGGTCGGTCGCGACGAACCGGCCGCCCGGCTTGAGGTCGGCGAGAAGCGGAACCGAGGCGCTGATGCGATCGAAGGTGTCGAGGTCGAGCTCGACGCCCGCCTCACGCGCGATCGCAAGCAGATGCAACACCGCGTTGGTCGAGCCGCCGGTCGCGGCCACGGCGGCGATGGCATTTTCGAACGCGGCGCGGGTCAGGATCGCCCGCGGCGTCAACCCGCGGCGGACGAGCTCGACGACCTGCACGCCCGCGGTTTTCGCGACAGCCGGACGGGCCGAGTCGATGGCCGGGACGCTGGCGCTCCCGAGCGGCGAGAGGCCGAGAAACTCGCACGCGGCCGCCATCGTGTTGGCCGTGAACTGCCCGCCGCACGCGCCGGCGCCCGGGCAGGCGCGATTCTCGAGGTCCGTGAGCTCGCTGTCGCCGATTCGTCCCGCGGCGTGGGCGCCGATCGCCTCGTACACGTCCTGGATCGTGACGTCCTTTCCGTCCACGCAGCCGGGCGCGATCGATCCGCCGTACAGCACGAGGCCGGGGACGTCGAGCCGCGCGAGCGCCATCGCCGCGCCGGGCATCGTCTTGTCGCACGCCACGAGCGCGATGACGCCGTCGAGGAGGTTGCCGCGCACCACGAGCTCGATCGAATCGGCGATCACCTCGCGGCTGATGAGCGAGGTCCGCATCCCCTCGGTGCCCATCGTGATGCCGTCGGAGATCGAAACCGTATTGAATTCGAGGGGGGTCGCGCCCGCCGAGCGGATGCCTTCGCGGACCGATACCGCCAGCTCGCGCAGGTTGTAGTTGCACGGGCCGATCTCGGTCCAGGTGTTGGCAATCCCGACGAGCGGACGATGCAGGTCCTCGTCGGTGAACCCGACGGCCTTGAACATCGCGCGCGCACCCGCGCGGCTCGGGCCCTCCGTCAGGGCGGCGCTGCGGCGAACAGCCATAGATGGTTATAGCCCGGCGGCCTCACATAGGCCAAATTGATAGTTATTTAAGTTAAATAACAGACCGTTATGGACGAGTAAAGCCACTAGGCATTTGACGCGTTGATATGACAGGATCGCCCGGATTCGCGGTGAGGACCTTATGCGACAGTCATTTACCGGATGTGGCACGGCGCTGGTCACCCCGTTCACCCGCGACGGCGCGGTCGACGAGGCCGGCGTCAAACGGCTCGCGCGGCGGCAGATCGAGGCCGGGATTCACTTTCTCGTCCCCTGCGGGACGACGGGAGAGAGTCCCACCCTGACCGAGGACGAGCGGGCGCGCGTCGTCGAGCTCGTGGTCGGTGAGGCGCGGGGTCGCGTCCCCGTCCTCGCCGGCGCCGGCGGCTACGACACGATGGAAGTGATCCACGCCGCGAAGCGCATGCATCGGGCCGGCGCCGACGGGATCCTCTCCGTGACGCCGTACTACAACAAGCCGACGCCGGAGGGCTTGTATCAGCATTACCGGGCGATCGCCGAGGCCGTGCCGCTGCCGATCATCGTCTATAACGTTCCCGGCCGGACCGGGTGCAACGTGGACGCGGCGACGCTCGTCCGCCTCAGCACGATTCCGAACGTGGTGGGCGTCAAGGAAGCCTCCGGCAACATGACACAGATGTGCGACGTGTGCCATGCCGTGCCCGAGGACTTTCTCGTCCTCTCGGGCGACGATGTGCTGACGCTGCCGTTGATGGCGGTGGGAGGCCGGGGGATCATCTCGGTCGCGTCGAATGAGGTCCCGGCCGAGATGGCGGGGATGGTGGAAGCGGCAGAACGAGGCGACTACGTCGCGGCGCGCGGCATCCACAATCAGCTGCAGCCGCTGCTGATGATCAACTTCATCGAGTCGAACCCGATTCCGGTCAAGAGCGCGATGGCATCGATGGGTCTCCTCGAGGAGATCTTCCGTCTGCCGATGGTGCCGCCGCGCCCCGAGTCGAAAGCGAAGATCCTCGCGACGCTGCAGGCGCTGAAGCTCACGGCGCCGGCGGCGACGATGAAATGAGCCAGCTCGAAACCGAGATCGATCAGCTGTACGCGGAAGGAGAGCGCGCCGATCGCGGCGCCGCGCGAGAGGCGTTCGCGAGGCTCCGGGCGGCGCTCTCGTCCGGCGCGGCGCGCGCCGCGGAGCCGGACGCGTCCGCTTCAACGGGATGGCGCGTGAACGCGTGGGTCAAGCGCGGCATCCTGCTCGGGTTCCGCTTCGGCGAGACCGTCGATCTGACGGTCGATCATGGCCGCTGGCCTTTCTTCGACAAGGACACGTTGCCGCTGAAGCGGCTCGACGCGGGCGTGCGCGTGGTGCCAGGCGGGTCGAGCGTCCGCGACGGGGCGTACCTCGGGCGCGGCGTCATCTGCATGCCGCCGATGTACATCAACATCGGGGCGTGGGTCGGCGACGCGACGCTCGTGGACTCGCACGCGCTCGTCGGATCGTGCGCGCAGGTCGGGAGCCGCGTCCACGTGAGCGCCGGCGCGCAGATTGGCGGGGTGCTCGAGCCCGTCGGCGCGATGCCGGTCGTCATCGAAGACGACGTGATGGTTGGCGGAAATTGCGGCGTGTACGAAGGGACCGTCGTCAAGCGTCGCGCGGTGCTGGCGGCCGGGACGATCATCACGGCGTCCACGCCCATCTACGACCTGGCGAACGGCCGGATCCTCGAGCCGTCGCCCGACGCCCCGACCGTGGTACCCGAAGGGGCCGTCGTCGTGCCGGGCACCCGCCCGGTGACGAGCGGCCCGGGCCGCGAGTGGGGGCTGTCGGTCGCGACGCCCATCATCATCAAGTACCGCGACGAGCGCACCAGCGCGCGGACCGCGCTCGAGCAATGGATTCGCTAGATCCGGTCGCCTTCGCGCGCGAGCTCATCGACATCGACTCGACGACCGGGCGCGAGCCCGAAGCGGGCGCCTGGCTGGCGGAGCGGCTCCGGCGCGAGGGCTTCGAGGTCGAGGAACAGCCGGTCGAAGATGGCCGACGCAATCTCTACGCGCACTCCGGCGTGGCTCCCGCGGTCGTGCTCTCCACGCACTACGATTGCGTGCCGCCCTTCATTCCGAGCCGTGTCGCCGACGGCCGGCTGTACGGCCGGGGCTCCTGCGACGCGAAGGGAATCCTGGCCGCCCAGCTTGCCGCGGCCCTTCGGCTGCGCGCTCTGGGAGAACGACGCGTCGCGTTGTTGTTCGTCGTCGGCGAAGAGCGGGGCAGCGATGGCGCCGCCGCCGCCAATCGCGTTCCACGAGGTTCGGCCTACCTGATCAACGGCGAGCCGACCGACAGCCGCCTCGCGACATCGACGCGCGGGATCCTGCGCGTGCGGTTGCACGCCACCGGCCGGGCGGCGCATTCCGCCGCCCCCGATCACGGCGAGTCGGCGATCGAGAAGCTCATCGATGCGCTCCTTCGGCTGCGGGCGATTCCGCTGCCGTCGGATCCAGACTTCGGTCAGACCTTCTACACGGTGGGCGTCATCGAAGGCGGGGTCGCGCCAAACGTCGTTCCGGCGCACGCGTCGGCGGAAGTGCTGTTCCGCACGGTCGGTCCGCCCGAAGAGATCCTCCGGGCGCTGTCACCGCTCCACCCGCTCGTTCGAGTCGAGGAAGTCC
Organism: uncultured Acidobacteriota bacterium; assembly: GCA_963847125.1. GTDB lineage: Bacteria > Acidobacteriota > Vicinamibacteria > Vicinamibacterales > 2-12-FULL-66-21 > DATAEE01. Next base: position 925,350 of record CAWJYM010000009.1, on the reverse strand, counting down.
TGCGGGTGTCGCACGTTCGCCTGCATACGGTTCCAGGCGTGGAGACCGCAGCCTTCCCGTTCACGACGGACATTCCCTTGCTCGATCGGTGGGGGACGCCGCTGCTCTTTGGGCCCGGATCCTTCCTCGTCGCCCACACGGATGACGAGTACGTTGAGCTCGGCGAGCTCCATGCGGCGATCGACACCTATCAGCGGATTGTCGCGGCTCTGGTCTGATGCGGCGACGCCGGCCGCCCCAGGAACGGGGCAGCCGGCGATGGTGTTGCGCGACGACTTGCAGCGGACTACTGAGCGCTCGATCGGAACAGCAGCCGATTAGCGGTTCCGGACGGAATCCCGCTCAGGTGATTCAACGTCGCGGTGTTGACGATCTCGTTCCTGACCGTCGCGGGCGACGCGCCAGGATTACCCTGCTTGATCCGCGCGGCGACGCCCGCCACGTGCGGCGACGCCATCGACGTCCCGCTGATGGTACGTGTCGCCGTGTTGCTGGTGCTCCACGCAGACAGAATGCTCGAACCGGGCGCGAAGATGTCCACGACGCTCCCGAAGTTCGAGAACGACGATCGTGCGTCGCTGCTCGTCGACGAGCCGACGGTGATCGCCGCGGCCACGCGCGCCGGCGAGGAATTCGCCGCGTTCGTGTTCGAGTTTCCGGCGGCGACCGCATAGGTCACGCCGGCGTTGATCGAGTTGTTCACAGCGGTGTCGAGCGCCGTCGAGATGCCGCCACCGAGGCTCATGTTGGCAACGGCCGGATTGATGCGGTTCGCCGTCACCCAGTTCACGCCCGAGATGACGCCGGAGTTCGAACCCGATCCGCTGCAGCTCAGCACGCGCACCGCGTGAAGGGTGACCTGCTTCGCGACGCCGTAGGTCGAACCGCCGACGGTGCCGGCGACGTGCGTGCCGTGCCCGTTGCAGTCGTTGGTGCCCTGGCCGTCGTTGACGAAGCCCGCTCCGTTGCCCATACGCCCGGTGAACTGCGTATGAGTGCTCCGGATGCCGGTGTCGATGATGTAGGCGTGCACGCCCGCGCCCGTCGTGGTGTACGAGTACGTGGCGTTCAGCGGCAGATCACGCTGGCCGATGCGGTCGAGCCCCCACGGCGGGTTCGTCTGCGTAATGACCGCCTCCATGATCTGGTCTTCCTCGACGAACGCAACTCGCGGATCCTCGCTGAGCGCGAGCGCTTCCTGCTCGGTCATCTCAACAGAGAATCCGTTGATGGCGTGCGCGAACACCTGGTCCGCCTTCCGGCCGAGGCTGGACAGCAAGCTGTCCGTCTCCCGGGCCGCGACGGCGACGTCTCCTTCCTTTCCGACCGCGTCCTGATCGAGGACGACGATGTACTGATTGGGAATCGCGCGAGCACCCTTGCGGTGGAATTTGGGGGTGCTGCGCAGGGAGCCGTCTCCGGCGCGGTCCTGTTGCGCCAGCGCTGGCATCAACGCCAGCGTGGCCAGGAGCGCAACGAGCAGGGCGAGACTCTTCTTCATGTAACCTCCTCCACTCCGGGCCGCCGCGAGCGCCGCGCATCTTATCCCTCGTCCCATCGTCTGTAAAGAAATCGATTGCGCACGTGGTTGAGAGCGCTCGAGCTGACGCGATGGACACGAGGAGGGCGGTGGATTGGCCGGACGAGCTAGTGCTCTGGCCGGTTGTCGCGCGGTAGAGCTGCTCCGCGCACGCCCGACCTGAAGGTCGGGCCTACGTCATATCGTATCTCAGAGCCCACATCGGGTCGACCTGCGAGGCGCGGTGCGCGGGGATGAAGCCGGCCGCGAGCGCGACGACGCTGAGGATGACGGCCGAGGCGGCAAGCGTGAGCGGGTCGCGTCCTTGCAACTGGTAGAGCTGGGATTCCGCAAGCCGTCCGAGGTACCACGCGGCGGCGAGTCCTATCGCCCCGCCGACGAGCGTCATCATCCCGACCTGTTTGAGCAGCATGACCCGCACTCGGCCTGGCGCCGCGCCGAGCGCCATGCGCAGTCCGATCTCGCGCGTACGCTGGGCAACGGTGTAAGCCAGGACTCCGTAAAGACCGACCGCCGCGAGGAGGGTCGCCAGGATCGCGAAGGCGGCCGACAGGACGCTGATGAAGCGATCCAGGAACACGTTGTCGCGCACTTGCTGCGGCATCGTCTTGAGATCCTCGAGCGGAAGGTTCGGATCGAGCTTCGCCACTGCCTGGCGGACGGCTGCAAACGACGCTTCAGGCGACTGAGACGTCCGTACGTACACGTTGATGAAGCCGAGGCTGTCGTCCTGCCGATAGGGACGGAAGAAGAGGGGTGGAATCTCGTCTTTCACCTCGCTGTACTTCGCGTTCTGGACGAGGCCGACAATCTCGATGTCGAGCTTCACGTTGTTGCCCGTGTCGGTAGCCATCAGCTTGCCGACCGCGTCGCGGCCGAGGTTGAACTTCTTCGCGAACGTCTCGTTGACGATCGCGACCTTCGGGGCCTTGAGGCTGTCGGCCGGCGTGAACTCCCGTCCGGCGAGGATCGGAATGCCCATCGTGCGGAAGTAGCCCGGCCCGACCTCGTTGTAGCGCGCGTTCGCGTCGACGTCCGGCCCGCCCTTGAAGCCCTGGACGCTGACGTCGGTTCCCCAGTTGCTGCTCGCGATCGCCGGCACGAGCGACGCGGTGACCGCGGTGACGCCCGGCAGCGCCGACAACTCCTCTTCGAGCCGCTCGAAGAACAGCCGCGACCGTTCATCCGTGTATCCGTTCAACTCGGGCGAGACGCCGAAGGTCAACAGGTTGTCGATCTTGATCCCGAGCTCGACGCGGGTGACGTTCAGCAGGCTCTTCGTGAAGAGTCCCGCCGCCACGAGCAGCGCCATCGAGAGCGCGATCTGCGCGGTCGCCAGGGTCGTCCGGAACCGCGCGGCCGCGCGCGCGCCGGACGGCTGACCCGAGTGGCCCTTCATGATGCTCTGGAGATCGGGACGGCTGCTGTGGAGCGCCGGGAACAACCCGAACAGCACGCCGGTGGCCATTGTGACGACGGCGGCGAAGAGCAGCACCGTCGTATCCAACCGGACCTCGATCATCGCCGCCGGTTCGGGCGGCAGCATCCACGCGATCCCCTGCAACGTCCACCAGGCAACCACGAGGCCTGCGATACCGCCAAGGAGCGCCAGGAGGCAGGACTCGGTGAGGAGCTGCCCGATCAGCCGCCGGCGGCTCGCGCCGATCGACAGCCGGATCGCCATCTCTCCGGACCGCGCCGCGGCGCGGGCGAGCAGAAGGTTCGCGATGTTCGCGCACGCGATAATCAACACCAGGGCGGTCACTCCGAGGAGCAGCGTCAGCGGCTCGCGGGCCTCGCGATGCACCGAGCTCTGTCCGCGCCCGCCCGGCTCGATGCCGAGCGTCCGCTTTCGGAACCGCGCCAGCGTCTGGTCGCTCATGCCGGTCTGGAGCGAGGCTTCGACGTCGTTGATGATCGCGCTGTACTTCACGTTCATGGCGGCGCGAGCTTCCTCGATCGACACGCCCGGCTTCAGACGCGCGAACAGGTACGCCCAGTACACACGGCGGTTCGCGAAACCGTCGAAGCCCGGGTTCATCTGCCCGCGCAGCGTGATCGGGACGAACACGTCCGGCCGGACGCCAAACGTCGTTCCCTCGAAGCCGCGCGGCGCGACGCCGACGATCGTCAGCGACTGGCCGTTGACGATGAGGGTGTCGTCGAGGACGTTCGGGCTGGCGTCGAACCGGGTCTGCCAGAACGCGTGGCTCAGCACGACCACCTTCGACTCGCCGAGGGCGCGATCGTCGTTCGGCGACAGCAGTCGGCCGAGCGCGGGCTGGATCCCGAGGACCGGAAAGTAGCTGCCAGAGACCAGCATCCCGGCGCCGGTCTGGGTCTGACCGCGCGACGCGAGGTTTGCCCCGAACGTGCGGTGCGCCGCGACCGTGGTGAAAACGTCGTGGATCGCCTCGAGGTCGCGGAACATCGGGTAGCTGAAGACGACGTCGCAGTCTCCCGCCTGGTTGCAGGACTGCGAGCCTGGCTTGGGCCCTGGCGCCGAGAGGTTGACGAGCTGCTCTGGGGCCGGGACCGGCATCGGGCGCAGGAGCATCTGGTTGAAGAGCGAGAAGATCGCGGCGTTTGCTCCGATGCCGAGCGCCAGCGAGACGATGGCGACGCCCGTGACAAACGGCGCCTTGAAGAGGGTCCGCAGCGCGTGTTTCAGGTGGATCATGGCTGCGGCTTTAGACGAGCGCCGCCCGGATCTGGTTGCGCGGTCAGGCGCCGGTCACATCTCCCGTTAGAACCGCCAGGACGTGCCGATCTGCACCAGCCGTGGATGCCCCGGCAGGATGCCGCGCGCACGATCGACGATGAACGTGCCGTCGAAGAGGTTCTTGACCGTCAGGAAGATCGAGCCGCCTCGCGTCATGCGCCAGGTGGCGGCGGCGTTCCAGTACGTGTAGGCGGGAATCAGGCCACGTTGACCGTCGGGCGTGCCGACGACCGTGTTGAGATCGTCGCCGAACTGATCTGCGACGTATTGCGCTTCAATCTGCGCGTCGAGGCCCGCGCGGTGCCGGTAGCCGAGCGCGATGGTTGCGGTCGTCTCGGGCGCGTACGGGCAGACGATTGCCGGAGACGCTGACGGAACCGAACCCGCTGACGTTGCTGAAGCGGGTGCCCGTGAACCGCGCGACGGGCAGCCACGTCAGCGCGAGCCGCGTGTACGCGCCGTGCGCGGTGGCGCGCGATCGATTCCCAGTCGCCGGTCAGACCGACCTCGACTCCCTGGTGCAGCGTCTCACCGCCGTTCGTCAGCGCCGCCCCCGTTCCGCCGGCCAGGCTGGCGGGCACGATCTGGTTCTCGTAGTCCATCCTGAACAAGCGCGCCGTCGACGCGCACCGCGCCGAGAGTCCGCCCGTCCACCCGATCTCGTAGTTCCAGCTGCGCTCCGGATCCAGTTCGACCACTCCGCCCGTCGAATTGTTGATGACGTCCTCCGCCCGCGGCGGCGCGAAGCCCCGATGGACGCCGGTGAAGATCGTCGTCTCCGGCGAGAGGCGCGTATGACACGCCCAGTCCCGGCAGCAGCTCGGTCAATGCCTCCTCGCCGCTGACGTTGATCAGACGGTTCGTTCTGGTGTGCCGCACGCGCTCGATGCGCAGGCCCGGAGTAATCGTCCAGGAGCCGGCGAGCACGCGATGCTGCGCGAACGCCGAGAACGCGTCGGTTGTCCGGAGATTGTCCTCGACCAGCACGCCGCTCCGCGCGAGCGGCGTATCGCCGTTCGCCTGCCGGCGGTTCTGCCGCTCCGTGTGGAACCGAAGTCCGACGTCGGTCTCCTGCGGCACGCCGCCGAGGCCGAAGCCGACCCGCGCCCGCGGCTCAACGCCGCCGTGAGTGTACCGACGCAGCCGGCCCTCGTTGCCGCATGTGAGGCTCAGATTCGCCATCCCGCCGCAGGCGGGATCGGCCGAGTCGTTCGGCCGCTGCGCCGAGTTGCTCGACTGCCGCCACCAATTGCGCTCGAACTGCGAGCCGTAGACGGTGGTCGTCAGCGCGACGCGCCCGCCCGAGCAGCGCGCGGTACACAGCCGATCGCGCCGACGCGGTCTCCCTCGAAGGCGTCATTGACGAACGGGTTCTGCCGGGGGTTCTCGAGGTACTCGTTTTCGCGCAGGCCGCTGTAGGTCACCTGCGAATCCTCACCGTAGTAATTCGCCTTGACCGTCAGGTTCTGCGTGGGCGTGACCTGGTGCGTCACTTTGCGCGGTGACGTCGGTGAGATCGGAATGCACGTGATCGCGCGCGCCGTCGGCCTGCTTGCGCAGGATGCCGGCGAACAACCCGGTGCCGTTCCAGGTACCGCCGAAGCTGGCGTCGCCGTTCACGTAGGCTCGATTGCCGCCGGTGACGGACGCGGCGACCGACGGACCGGGAGGCGGCTCGGGCGTGACGTAGTTGATGGCTGCCCCGATCGTCACCGGCCCGTAGGCGATCTGGCTCGATCCCTTGAGCACTTCCACGCGCGCGAACCGGTCGATTGGTGGATGGTAGTAGCTGGCGTTGTCTCCGTACGGCGCGAAGGTCGTCGGCACGCCGTCCTCGAGCAGCAGCACCTTTGACGACCGCGTCGGGTTCAGGCCGCGAACGCCGATGTTGGGGCGCAGCCCGAGACCCTCCTCGTCTCGCACGGTGACGCCGGGGACCTTCCGGAGCGCTTCGCTCGTCGTGAAGACGTGCGACCGATCGAGGGCATCGCGCGTGAGAAGGTCGATCGATCCTGGGATGCGGCGCAGCATCTCCTCGGAGCCCGGCCATACGGGATCCGAGCACGTCCAGCTCCTCAGCCAGCACGCCCGGCCGCAGCACGAGATCCACGGTGACGCCCGCGCCCCAAGGTTCACGTCCTGCTGCGTTGTCGCGAATCCAGGGAGCGCCACCGCGATCTCGTAGCCACCTGGGAGCGAGATCCTCGAACGTGTATCGCCGCCGGTTTCGTCAGTGACGGTCTCCCGGCTCTCGCCCGTCGCGAGCCGCCGCAGCGTGAGCTGGCGCGCCCGCGACTGCGGCGCCGGAGGTGTCGGTGACGCGTCCGCTAATGCTCCTCGCGCGAGAATCGAGCGGGGCTCGTGTGGATTGGCTGGTGTCAGCGTCGAGAAGGGTGACGGCCAACAGCGCGCAGAGCAGCATGAGCGCTCCTTGCGCCTCGCCGCGGCCAACCCTACAATCTGGGGGTCGACGCACACGTGCGCAGGCGCGTGAATGGTTCTGTCCAGGACCGGGCGTCTGACATCGGCCTGCCGGGCCTTTCCCGCCCGTCAGGCCGTCTTTCTGTTCGAACTCCGTCAAATTGAGAACGATCTCAATTTCGACTCTCGGAGTCTATATCCGACCAATTTGGTCGGTCAAGCAAAGTTTTCACACGCTCTAGAATGGAGCCGTTGGCGGCCCGATTCAGCACGCCCGGCTACCTGGCCATAGCGGCCGCTATCGTCACGACGGCCGCCGCTCTGCTGTTCTTCATGGGCCAGGTTCCAATCTGCAAATGCGGCTACGTCAAGCTGTGGCACGGCGTGGTGTCGAGCTCCGAGAACTCGCAGCACGTCGCTGACTGGTACAGCTTCTCGCACGTCATTCACGGCTTCGCGTTCTATGGGCTCCTCTGGCTGGTGGCGCGGCACTGGCCAGTCGGCCGGCGCCTCGTCGTCGCGATGCTGCTCGAAGCTTCGTGGGAACTCTTCGAGAACACCGACTTCACCATCAACCGCTACCGATCGGTGACGATCTCGCTCGATTACTACGGAGACAGCATCCTCAACTCGGTCTGCGACATGCTGATGATGGCGGCGGGATTCTTCATCGCCTCGCGGCTGCCGGTGTGGGTCACCGTGGCGCTCGTCATCGGGCTGGAAGCGTTCGTGGCCTATTGGATTCGTGACAACCTGACGTTGAACATCATCATGTTGATCTACCCGCTCGATGGCATCCGCGCCTGGCAGATGGGCGGTGTTCCGTGAAATCCACAGAACTACGCGCGGAGAAAGTCGCCCTGCCAGTCGCGTATCAGTTGCTTGATCGCTTTTCCCTGTTGGATCCGATCGTCCAGAACCTTCGCACACAGCCCGGGTAACTCGGCGTCGCTGGCGAACCGGAGGGCGACGAGCTGGGCGGCCGTCAGCTCCGGGATGCGCGGGTGCAGGCTCGGCGGAAGCACCTCCCGGAGCCGCATGCGCATTTCGAGCCGGATGACCCGGTCCTGGACACGCAGCGCGAAGCTGCGCGTGTAAAAGGTCACCAACAGAAGCGCGATCGCCATGAGCATCGTCATCAGGGTGTCGATCGAGAAGGCCGTCACGGCGCGGTAAATCGCCCAGATCGCGTAGAGCGCGAGGAGAGGAAACGCAATCAGGTGATATCCGGTGACGGTCCGGGCATGGTTGGCGTAGGTCTGGGGCGATTTATCGGCCATGTCGTGAGCCTCCTGAAGGGTGCGTAGCGTACCATGGTCCCCGCCGGGCGCTTGACACTCCGTCCGATTCTGGACGAAAGTACTTACCTGATGTTCCGCGAGCCGATGACCTGCGCCTGTAGAAGGAGCGCCTCACCGGGCCTCCACCAGGCGATCCGCTCGCGCGATCGGCAGACTTAAATCCCGCTTCGCATCGCGCCAGCGGGCACAGTTTCAAAGGCCCGGAAGCTCAAGTCTTCCGGGCCTTTTTTGTTTAGGCCGTCCGGGGCAGGGCCCCGGTCAAGTTATGACGATTGGTGATTTGCGTTCTGCTCCGACGTTGATCGGCCGCACGCCGCTGCTGCGCCTGCGGGGGTTCGAGCGGGACGTCCCCGGAGTGGAGCTATACGCCAAGGCGGAGTGGCACAACCCGAGCGGTTCGGTGAAGGCGCGTGCCGCCGGACGAATCCTCGATGAAGCGGAACGCTCCGGTCTCCTGACCCCTGGCCGGACGATCCTCGACGCCTCGTCGGGGAACACGGGGATCGCGTACGCGATGATCGGCGCGGCGCGTGGCTACCAGGTCGCCATCTGCGTTCCGGCCAATGTCACACCCGAACGCGTCCGCGCCCTTCACGCGTACGGCGCCGAGGTCATTCTCACCGATGCACTCGAGGGATCGGACGGCGCGATTCGAACGGCGCGGGCGCGCTTCGAGGCGGCCCCCTGGAAGTACTTTTATGCCGATCAATACAATAATGATGCGAACTGGCGCGCGCACTACGATTCGACCGCGCCGGAGATCTGGGCCGAAACCTCCGGACGCGTGACGCACTTCATCGCCGGGCTGGGCACCAGCGGCACGTTCGTCGGGACGTCGCGCCGCCTCCGGCAGCTGAACCCGGCCATCCGGCTCATCGCATTCCAGCCGGATGCGCCCTTGCACGGCATCGAAGGACTGAAGCACATGGACTCGGCGATCGTTCCCGGGATCTACGACGAGACGCTCGCGCATGAGAATCTGCGAGTCTCTACCGAGGAGTCGTACGCGATGACTCGCCGTCTCGCGGCTGAGGGGATCCCTGCCGGGGTCTCGAGCGGAGCGGCGATGGCGGTGGTTCTCCGCGTCGCGTCGCGTCTTCATCACGGCGTCATCGTGACAATCTTCCCGGACGGAGCGGAGCGCTACGTCTCAGAGCGATTCTGGCAGGAGGAGGATTCGTGAGTCGCTTGCGGATCGGAGAGGACGTCCTCGACGCGATTCGGCGTCACGCCGCCGACACGTATCCAGACGAGTGTTGCGGCGCGCTGATCGGAGACCAGTCCGTGCCATCCGTGAAATCCGTCGTGCCGCTCGCAAACGCCACCGAGGAAGGGCCCCGGCGTCGCTTTCTCGTCCGGCCGTCCGACTACCGGATCGCCGAAGCGCGGGCTCGCGATTCGGGCGCCCAGCTCCTCGGTTTCTATCACTCGCATCCCGATCATCCCGCGCGCCCCTCGGAGTACGATCTCGATCACGCGTGGCCGAACCTCAGCTACGTTATCGTTGCGGTCGAGCACGGGCGGCCCGGCGCCGTCGCCTCCTGGCGTCTCCGGGAGGATCGGACGACCTTCGACGAGGAAGGTCTCGAAGAGACGAGGACATGACACATGGCCACTAAAGTGTTCATCCCCACTCCGCTCCGGCCCTTCACGGGCAAGCAGGACGTCGTCGAACTGGAAGGGCGGACGGTGGGTGAGCTGCTTCGCACGCTTATCACGACGTACGGCGACCTGCGCCCGCACCTCTATGCGGACGACGGGCGGCTACGCAGCTTCGTCAACGTGTATCTGAACGACGACGACATCCGCTACCTGCAGAAGGAAGAGACCGAGATCAAGGCAGGGGATACGGTGAGCATCATCCCGTCGGTTGCCGGCGGCGCACCCGTGGACACGAGTGCCCGCGGCCCGCGCGAAGCGGCGCCGTTGACGAACGAAGAAGTCCAGCGATACAGCCGGCACCTGATCATGCCGGAGGTCGGCGTGGACGGACAGCGCCGGCTGAAGGCCGGGCGCGTGCTGTGCATCGGTGCCGGCGGGCTGGGATCGCCGGCAGCGCTGTACCTGGCGGCGGCGGGCGTGGGCCGACTCGGAATCGTCGACTTCGACGTCGTCGATTACAGCAATCTGCAGCGTCAGATCATCCACGGCACGCCTGACGTGGGCCGGTCGAAGCTCCAGTCGGCGCGCGAGCGAATCGGGGCGATCAATCCGGGGGTCGAGGTCGTACCTGTACGAAACGCAGCTGACGTCGAAGAACGCGCTTCAGTTGTTTGCGGACTACGACGTGATCGTAGACGGCACCGACAATTTTCCTACGCGATACCTGGTCAACGACGCCTGCGTGCTGCTCGGCAAGCCGAACGCCTACGGCAGCATCTTCCGGTTCGAAGGGCAGGCGTCGGTTTTTGGCGTGAAGGGCGGGCCGTGCTATCGCTGCCTGTACCCGGAGCCGCCGCCGCCCGGCCTGGTCCCGAGCTGCGCGGAAGGAGGCGTGCTCGGCGTGTTGCCGGGGGTGATCGGCACGATACAGGCGACCGAGACGATCAAGCTGCTGCTGGGCGCCGGTGAGCCGCTCGTCGGCCGCTTCCTTATCTACGACGCCTGGCGGATGCGTTTTCGCGAGCTGAAGCTTCGCCGCGACCCGGCGTGCCCTGTCTGCGGCGATCGTCCGACGATCCGCGAGCTCATAGACTACGAGCAGTTCTGCGGCGTCGCGCCGGTTCCAGCGCCCGCGGCGGGGCCGCGCGACGACGGGTTCGAGACGACCGTCGGTGACCTGAAGGCGCGGCTCGACCGCGGCGAGAATGTCTTCGTTCTGGATGTGCGCGAGCCGCAGGAGTTTCAGATCTGCCGGATTCCCGGGTCGACCCTCATCCCGCTCGGCGAGCTTCCTTCACGACTGGCGGAGATTCCCGGCGGCGCCGGGGCGCCGGACATCGTCGTCCACTGCAAGTCAGGCGTCCGGAGCGCGAAGGCGGCGCGCCTGCTCGCCGAGCGCGGCTACGATCGCGTGCGCAACCTGAAGGGTGGCATCCTGGCGTGGATCGATCAGATCGATCCGAGCCAGGCGAAGTATTAGAGGTGGCACCAGGCCTTAGCCTGGTAACAGGTGGTACGAGGCTTCAGCCTCGTCCTCTGAGACGACCCTGAAGGGTCGTACCACATTGAGCGACTCCAGCCCCTCGAGCAGATCTTCGACGAGATCCGACGCATTCTCGCAACCGGGTGACAGGCGCACGAGCGTGTCCGACAGCCCGAGCGCCGCCCGCGCCTCCGCCGGGATCGACGCGTGCGTCATGCGGGCGGGATGACAGATGAGCGCCTTGACGCCGCCCAGGCTCTCGCCGAGCGTGAAAAAGCGTCGCGACGACACGAAGCGGACGACGTCCTCTACCGTCCCATCGAGCTCGAAAGAGACCATGCCCCCGAACCCGGTCATCTGTCGGCGCGCGATGGCATGACCCGGATGATCTCCAAGCCCTGGAAAGTAGACGCGGCGCGCGAGCGGGTGAGTGTTCAGCGCTTCGGCGATCGCCGCGGCGTTCTCCGCGTGGCGAAGCATGCGCAGCTCGAGCGTCTTGAGCCCCCGCAGCGTGAGCCAGCAGTCGAACGGCGACGGGACGCCCCCCGCCGCGTTCTGGAGGAACGCAATCGGTTCGAACACCCCCGCGTCGCGTGCGAGGGCTGCCCCCTGGATCAGGTCTGAGTGGCCCGCGAGGTACTTCGTGACGCTGTGCACGACGATGTCGGCTCCCAGCTCGAACGGCTGCTGGAAAAATGGCGTCGCGAACGTGTTGTCGGCGACGAGCAAGGCGCCACGCTCGTGCGCAATCCGCGCGATCGCCGCGATGTCGCAGACGAGCAGCCGCGGATTGGTCGGCGACTCGACCCACACGAGGCGAGTCCGGCTCGACACCGCCGCCGCCACCGCGTCGAGATCCGACGCGTCGACCTGGCGGATCACACAGCCAAGAGGTTGAAACACGCGGTGGAGCAGACGCCAGGTTCCGCCGTACACGTCGGTCGTCGTCACGACCTCGTCTCCAGGTTTCAGGTACGCCTGGAGGACGGCGTGTTCCGCCGCCAGACCGGAGGCGAAGACCGCGGCATGCTCGACCCCCTCGAGCTCGGCGAGCACGCGCTCGAGCCGCACGCGCGTGGGATTCCGCGTGCGCGTGTAGTCGAAGCCTTTGTGGACGCCAGGCTCCTCCTGTTCGTAGGTGGACGTCTGGAAAATCGGCGCGACGAGGGCGCCTGTTTCCGGTTCCGACGGTTGAGCCGCGTGGATCGTGCGCGTGGCGAATTTCATACGATTGCTCTTTTCTTTCGCCGTGGGGCCCCACTCGTGCGGACGACGTGACAAGCGTCCGACCCTGGGCTGGATCGAGGCTCCGCACGATCAGCGGTACGCCGGCGCGCGCGGCCGCTTCAATCGCCGCGCGCTGAACGAGGCCGCAGCCGGCGGCTTCCTTTGCGAGCGCCTCTGCGTAGCTCAGTGTCGGGATGTGGCGCGCGTGCGCGTGTGTCGCCGGGTCCTCGTCGAAATAACCCGGCACGTCCTTGACCAGCGCGCACCGCGTCGCCCCCAGCGCGATGGCGATCAGGACGGCCGTCAAATCGGAGCCGCCGCGGCCGAGCGAGACGATCCGCTCGCCTGGGCCGAGCGCGAGAAACCCCGGCACGACAACAGTCGAGCAGCCGGCGAGGGCTGCTTTCATGCGCGTCGGATTGAGCGTGATGCCTTCGGCCAGCCGTAGACCTGTCTCGTGCACGTTGAGGCCGACGGCGGCGATGCCTTCCCGCTGCAGCGCGAGCGTCAGCAGCGCGACAGAACGTTGTTCGCCGGTCGACCACAAGAGATCGAGCGCGCGGGGATCCGGCTCGGGAGCGATCGATCGCGCGAGAGCGAGGTCATGATCCGTGACGCCGAACTGCGCCGAGACGACCACGACGAGCCGTGCTTCCCCGGACGGATCGTCTTCGAGTTCCGCGCGGACGACCGCCGCCGCGCGTCGATAGGCCTCGAGCCCCGTGAGAACGGATCCGCCGAGTTTGAAGATGGCGAGCGTCACCCTTCGACTCCGCTCAGGGCAGGCCCTTCGACTCCGCTCAGGGCCGGTGTCTCGGCTCGAACCTGGACGCCTGATTCGAGCACGCGAAGAGCCAGCGTCCGGGCGCCGCCTGCACCGGCGAGCGATTCAATCGCCGCATCGATGGATTCACGCGAGGCCCGATGGGTGAGCGCCCACAACCGCGCGATGCCGGCGTCCGCTCGGGGGCTCGACGTACGGTCCAGCTCGACACCACTGGCCGCGAGCAGATCGCTCACGAGCGGCCACTCCGCCGCACGCGACGAAAAGGCGAGCCGGAGAAACCAGCGCGACTCGGAGCGAGAAGGTTCGAGCGGGTTCGAGAGGGTTCGAGAGGGCTCGAGGAGGTTCGAGAGGGTTCGAGGGGGTTCGAGGAGGTTCGAAGCGGTTGCTTCGCGGACTGCCTCCACGACGTCGTCCAGTATCGTCGCGGCCGTGACGTCTGGTCCCGCGCCGGGACCGGAAAAAAAGAGTCCCTGGACGAAACGTCCGTCGAGACGGATGCCGTTGATCGCGCCGTTCACTCTGGCGAGCGGATCTGCTTCCTCGACGAAGGCCGGCCCGACGAAGCAGTCGACGGCTTGCGCCTGCAGACGCGCGTGGACGATCGGCTTGAGGCAGCCCCCGAACGCGCGCGCGGCCGTCAGATCCGCCGTCTCGAGCCCGCCGATGCCCTGTCTCTCGACCGCTTCAGGCTGAACTTCGCCGCCGCCGAGATGGCGGATGAGCAGGACCAGCTTCTCCAGCGCGTCGCGTCCTTCGATATCGGCCCGGGGATCGGGCTCCGCGAGTCCGAGCATCTGCGCGCGGCTCAGGGCGTCGGTAAAGCTCAGGCCATCCGCCTCCATCGCCGATAGAACGAAGTTGCTCGTCCCGTTGACGATTCCCGCGAGACGTTCCACAGCCCGCGCCAGCGGACGCGCGCCCAGCGTGCCGATGAACGGGACGCCGGCGAGCGCGGTCGCCTCGTAACGCAGCACCGTTCGGCCACGGACGGCCGCTGCTGCAAGATCTCTGGCGGCAGCCGCCAGCAGCGATTTGTTCGCGGTCACGACCGGTGTCCCGCGCTCGAGAAGCGTTGTCACGAGCGATCGCGCCGGCTCGACGCCACCGAGCGCCTCGACGACCAGGTCGTAGTCACCCGCGAGAAACGCGTGCGGATGGTCCACGAGCGGGACGTTCGAGGGCCGGCCAGGGCGATTGACGTCCCGGACCAGCGCCCTCTCGAAGGTGAACGTCAGGCCGGTCGACGCGATCCAGGGAGCGGCGGGTCCGGCCGATCGCACGACCGCGCCGCCGACGCGACCGAGGCCAAGCAAGCCGATGCGGACGGTTCTCATAGGCGCACCAGGACGACCCTGAAGGGTCGTGCCACACACACGCGACGACCCTGAAGGGTCGTCCTACAAGATGAGACGCTTGGTCGGCCGGGAAGACGGCAAACTCAGGTCTTATCTGTCCCGTCTAACGGGCAGGACTTAGCACCTTGGTTCGAGGACCAGGTTGCTGTGGCGTCGTCGGGCCTGTTCCCTCAGCCACTCTCGATAAAATGCCCGCGGCGAGCGCGGACAGTTGGAGACCATAACGCAGGCAGTGGGGAAAGTCAAATCTACGTATGTTGATTTATAGACCCGACTTGTTGATTTGCGGACTCCTGACGGGCCTCTGCGCCGCAGCCGGCGCGTCTGTCACCCCGTCGCCGCGCCCCGTCGGCCAGGCGCCCACGGCCGGGGCGGCTACCGCGGAGATCGTCACCGAGGTAGCGAACCTGCGCTTTCACAGCGCGTTCTGGCCCAACCTCCATCACACGCTGTATGCCGCGGCGTGGGACCGGCGGGCCGCCGGCGGCGGGAGCCCGCGCCGACTTGCGGGCACCCTGCCGGAACCTCTGACCGGCACGCTGACGCCTGAGGAACGCGCCGCGTGGGACGCCGCCGTTGCGTACTACGATCGCGAGCTCGCTCCGCACGACCTGCTCTTCGCCAACCGTATGGCGGGCCCCATCCGGAGGGCGATGATCGCAGGGGGCGGCACGCCGGGCACAGGTCTCGAGGCCGCCCACCGAGAGGTCCTCGACGCGGCCGCGCCGATCTACCGCAAGCACTGGTGGCCGCTGCACGATCGGGCGAACCGCGCCTGGATCGCCGACATCGCGCCGCGAACCAAAGAGATCGCAAAGGATGTGACCGCTCGCCTCGCGGCGCTCTATCAGACCCCCTGGTTTACCGACTCCGTGCGCGTGGACATCGTCCGCGTTGCAAACTGGCAGGGCGCGTACACGATGAACCGGCCCACGCACGTGACGATGGCGAGCGGCGATCCGGAGGCGGCGGGCTGGAACGGCGTCGACACCGTGTTCCACGAGGTGTCACACACGTTGGTGCTGAAGATCCAACAGATGATCGATGACGAAGCCCGCGCCTCCGGAAAACAGCCCGGAACGCTCTGGCACGCGCTGCAGTTCGTGATGTCGGGTGAAGTCGTTCGAGAAACTCTCGCCGCGCGCAAGATCGAGTTCGTGCCGTACGTGTACCGGACCGGGCTGATCGATCTCGCCTGGAGCACGTTCAAGGGGCCGCTCGAACGCGAATGGATGCCGTACGTCCACGGGAAGATCTCGCTCGAGGAAGCCGTCAAGCGGCTCGTCGCCGCCATTTGAGAGGTTTCCGCGGTGCTGCGGGAAGGCTATTGGCCCTGGACGTGCTTCAATAGAGGCATGTTTCGGATCGCAGCTGTTCTGTTCCTTGCCGCCGGGCTCGCGACGGTTCCATCGCGCGCCTCTCGGCTATCTACTCCGAGCAACGGCTCTCCACGGCTGGACCGCATCGTCCTTGGCGCCTCGCTCTTTCGTGCGGCGTGGGCGTACCGTCACGATCGCCCGTGGCTGGAAGATCAGCTCGACTTTCTCGCCCAGCACGAATTCGATGCGATTCGAGTGCTGGGCGAGGTCGGGGACCCGGCGGCGCCCGATTTCTGGGACGGCCGGGAGATCGACTGGCGATGGCCGGACTACGACGCGGTCATCGCCGGTCTCACCGATCTTGCGTACGACCGCTACGGGCTCCGCGTGCAGTGGACAATCTTCGGCGGCGGGCCGATCGGCGATGGCGCGGCGCGCGACGCGATCGTCGAACGGTTCCTCCGGATGTCACGCGGCCGCGAGAACAAGATCCTCGCGTTCGAGGTCGCGAACGAGTACCCCAACAACGGCTTTCCAGGAGACAACGGACGAGCGGAGCTGACGCGTCTCGCCCGGACGCTCAAGGATGCGACCGCCATTCCGGTCGCGGCCTCGTCCCATGACCCGAGCCTGTGCGCGCTCTACGCCTCCGCGGCCGTCGACATGGCGACGTTCCATTTCGATCGCTCCAGTCGCGATTCCGCCTCCACCATGCTGTCCGAGTCGGGCTGCGCGACGCTTCCATCGATTCTGAGCAACAACGAGCCGATAGGGCCCGGGTCGTCGGTCGAATCGGAATCCGACCCGTATCGCCTGGTGGCTGACGCGGCAAACACGTACCTCTCGGGCATGGCGATTTATGTGTTTCACACCGGGCCAGGCGTTCGAGACGATCCATGGCACCCGCTCGGGCTCCGGCCGTCGCGCCTGCAGGAGCTGCGCGGCATCAACGGCATCATCGGCGGTCTCTACGCGTTGAAAGGCTATCTGCCGGCGGACGTGCACGCGTGGACGCGTCAGACGCGCGAGGATCCGCAGCATCCGTTTTCGATTGAGGGACCCGTCGGTTCCGCGCTCGCGGCCTCACGCGACGCGCGTTTCGTGGTCGTCCTTTCGGATATGAGCGGGCCGGTGACGCTCGTCGCGCGGCGCGAGATGAGCGTCGAGGTCGTCGATCCGCCGACCGGCGAAATCCGGATCCGTACGCGATTGGGGAAGGGTGACCGCCTGGCCCTGGAGCGGTCGCGCTCGTACGTCGTGCTCGGATCCTGACGGGCAGATCGCTGGCTGACGGACTGTCGAACGCGCCGTCAGACCACGCCTGTTTCCGTTCCCTGGTTTCGCGTCGTTTCTCTCTGCGGCTCCGCGCCGATGTTGCCGGTCTCGAGCCGCCGCTTGAGGCGCCGGAGATCTTCCCAGATCTGCCGCGCGGGATCCTCGCCGAATGCCCTGGCGATGAGGACGCCGGCCTTTCCGGCGGGCGGATCGTACTGAAGACGGACGGTGACGCGCGTGCCGCGGCCGTCCTCGGCCGGATCGAAGTGCACGGACCCGGCGCTCGTCACGTCCGAGCCGGGAAGCGACCGCCAGCCGATCAACCCTCCCGGCTCGTCGTTGATGATCTCGGCATCCCATTCGTACTTGCCAAGGCCGTGGGTGCGCGCGACCCAGTGGGAGCGCCCGCCTCCGAGATCCGTGACCGACTCCAGGTGGCTCATCGCAGCGGGCAGGTTCTCGAGGGCGCGCCAGAACCGATACAGCTCCTCGGGTGTGGCGTCGATCGTCACGGTCTCGTGCACGAGAACGCCCCCGCTGCCGCCGAGCGCCGCGCGCGTGTCATCGCGCCGCGTGCGTCGAGAGCGCATCCATCCAACCGCGAGCCCGGCGCCGACGAGCGCGGTAGCCGCGCCGGCATACTGTGTCCAACGTACGGCCGTTCGTCCCATGGTTATCTCTCCCGTCCCCGCGCACGTTCATCGCGCGTCTTGACGCCGGACGTGGGGGTCCACGACGGCGCGTCGCTCGCGGGGAACGAGGCGTCAGACTCGTCCATCACACGGTCAGGTAACGATGCATTCCACCCAGAGGCATCCAGTACGCGGCCCAGCACCGTCCGGGCTCGAGTCAAATCATGCTTGCCGGCTATCGCGCGGCTCACGAGGCCCGCGCCGGCGGCAGCCAGCGCTCGGCCGATCCAGCCGCCGCGTCGGACACCGTAGATGGCGAGGAGTGCGCCCGATGCTCCGCAAATGACGCGCTCGCGATCGAGGGTGCCGAAGCGAGGCGCTCCAGCCGGGCTGTTCCCAGACGTTCACCGACGCACGGCTCAAGGTAAGGTTTCTATGAGCATCTGCCATACATTCACTCCAAGGCAGAGCGAAAGTGCACAGACCGTGCCGCGCCTGCTGGTTGCGGCTGAGGTAACATCCCGCTCCATGCGTCGCCTCATCGCTGCATCTTTCACGCTCGGTTGCGCGGCCGTACTCGTCAGCGCGTTTCAGCCTGCGTCCTTCGATGTCTTGATTGTGAACGGTCGCGTCGTCGATGGCTCCGGCGCGGCCTCGAAACAGGCGGCGGTGGGGATTCGTGATGGCCGGATCGTGTCAATCGGAGCCCTCGCGGGAGCGGCGGCGGTCCGCACGATCGACGCGGGCGGGCGCATCGTGGCGCCCGGCTTCATCGACGTCCACTCGCATGCGGCCGAGACCCTGACCCGTCCGGAGCTCCGCCAGGCACAGCCGATCCTCGCGCAGGGCGTGACGACGATCGTCGTGAATCCGGACGGCGGGGGCCCGATCGATCTCGCGAAACAGCGCGCCGAGCTCGAGCGCGGCGGAGTGGGACCGAACGTCGCGCTGCTCATCGGCCACGGCCGCATACGAGAAGCGGTCGTCGGGAGCGCCGCCCGGCCGCCGACCGATCAGGAGCTCGCGCGCATGCAGGACATCGTCCGTCGCGGGATGCAGGACGGTGCCTTCGGGCTCTCGAGCGGACTCTACTATCTCCCGGGAAGTCACGCCAAAACCGAGGAGCTGATCGCGCTCGCCCGGATCGCGGGCGAAATGGGTGGGGTCTACACCAGCCACATTCGGGACGAGTCGGACTACAACGTGGGCCTGGTTGCCGCGGTGGAGGAGGTCATTCGTATCGCCGACGAGGGCCGCCTGACGGGGATCGTCAGCCACATGAAGGCGCTCGGGCCCGCGAGCTGGGGGCTGTCGTCCGTGCTGATCGAGCGGATTGAACGCGCCCGCGCCCGCGGCGTCCGGGTGTTCGCCGATCAGTATCCCTACGAAGCCTCGTCCACGTCGCTCAGGGCCGCGCTGCTTCCCGGCGCCGATGCCAACCTCGCCACGCTTCGGGAGAATCTGAAGCGCCGCGGTGGCCCGGCCTCGATCGTCATCGCGTTCTTCCGGCCTGATCCGTCGCTCGAGGGGAAGAGCCTCGCGCAGATCGCCGCTGCGACTCGACGCGATCCCGAGGATGTCGCGATGGATCTGATCTCGCGGGGCGGCGCCTCCATCGTCTCGTTCAACATGTCAGAGGACGATATCGAGCGGATCATGCGCCAGCCCTGGACGATGACGTCGAGCGACGGCGGGCTGGTCGCGCCGGGGGCGGGCAAGCCGCACCCGCGGAACAACGGCGCGTTCGCGCGGAAGCTCGCGCGCTACGTTCGCGAACGTCGAACGGTCCCTCTCGAATTCGCCGTCCGCTCGATGACGACCCTCCCGGCGGAAGTGTTCGCAATCAAGGATCGGGGCGCCTTGCGGGAGGGGGCGTGGGCCGACATCGCGGTCTTCGATCCCGCTGCGGTCCAGGATCGCGCGACCTACGCCGACCCGCATCAACTGGCGGCCGGCATGGCGTTCGTGCTCGTCAACGGGCAGCTCGTCCTGGACGGCGGACGGTTCACGCCAGCCCTTCCCGGGAAGGTGCTACGCCGGTAGCACGTCGCCCGGTTGACAACAACCCGTCCATCCGGATATAAGGATGGAGTGCCTGCGGCCATTTTTGACGACCTGGCGGCCCTGGGAGACGCGATCCGGAGCCGCGTCCTGCTGACGCTCGAGCGCCAGGAGCTGACCGTTTCGGAGCTCTGCTCGGTGTTGCAGCTTCCGCAGTCCACGGTCAGCCGCCACCTCAAGACCCTGTCCGACTCGGGCTGGGCGGCGTCCCGCCGCGACGGCACCAGCCGCTACTACACCCTCGCGCTGAACGGGAACGGCTCCCATGCGAGAAAGCTGTGGTCGCTCGTCCGCGATCAGATCGCGGGGACGCCGGCCGCGGCGCAGGACGCGCGCCGGCTGGCGACCGTCCTCACGCGCCGTCGCACCGCGTCGCAGGCCTTCTTCGCTACCTCGGCAGGGCAGTGGGACCGCCTCCGCGACGACCTGTTCGGTCCCGGCCTGTCGTCGCAGGCCATTGCCAGTCTGCTCGATCCAGACTGGACGCTCGGCGATCTCGGCTGCGGCACCGGTCAGATGACGATGACACTTGCCCCCTTCGTGGCGCGGGTCATCGCGGTGGACGGTTCCGGAGAGATGCTGCAGGCGGCAAAACGCAGGCTGCGAGGTTTCGACAACATCGATCTCCGCCGAGGGGACCTCGAATCTCTGCCAATCGACGATCGATCGCTCGATGCGGCGGTTGTCGCGCTCGTGCTGCACCACGTGCCCGACCCCGCCCGGGTCCTCGCGGAGGCGGCGCGCGTGCTCAAACCGGGCGGCCGCGTCCTCGTGGTGGACATGCTGCCGCACGATCGCGAAGAGTACCGACGCCAGATGGGTCACGTCTGGCTCGGGTTTTCCGAGGATCAGGTGACGCGGTGGCTCGAGGCGGCCGGCTTCACGCGCACGCGCGTGGTCGCGCTCGCCGCGCTTCCGCACGCGAAAGGGCCAGGGTTATTTGTTGCATCTGGGATGAGGAGACTGTAATGAGCACCGCTGTGAAAGAGCTGCACGCATTCGACGCCGCCGTCAAGGCGGGCCGGGTGCCCTACAAAGTCGCGGATCTCTCGCTCGCCGAGTTCGGGCGCAAGGAGATTCGCCTCGCGGAGCAGGAGATGCCGGGCTTGATGGCGTTGCGCGCGCGATACAAGGAACAGAGCCCGCTCGCCCGCGCGCGCGTCATGGGCAGCCTGCACATGACCATCCAGACGGCGGTGCTCATCGAAACGCTGGCCGACCTGGGAGCGGACGTCCGCTGGGTGTCGTGCAACATCTTCTCGACGCAGGACCATGCCGCGGCGGCGGTCGTCGTCGGCCGTCCCGAGACCGGCGGCACGGCGCAGAATCCGCGCGGCATTCCGGTGTTCGCGTGGAAGGGAGAAACGCTCGAGGAGTACTGGTGGTGCACGCGCGAAGCGCTGACCTGGCCCGACGGCAGCGGTCCGACGCAGATCGTCGACGACGGCGGAGATGCCACGCTTCTCATTCACAAGGGGGCAGAGTTCGAAGCCGGGGGGGCCGTGCCGGAGTTCAACGCGGCGTCGGAGCCGGAAGAGTGGGGCGTCATTCTCGACCTGCTCCGCACGGAGCTCAAGTCGGACGCGACCCGATTCCGGACGATGTCCAAGGCGATCCGGGGCGTGAGCGAGGAAACGACGACCGGCGTGCACCGGCTCTATCAGATGGAGCAGGCCGGCACACTGCTCTTTCCCGCGATCAACGTCAACGACTCGGTGACCAAGAGCAAGTTCGACAACATCTACGGGTGCCGTCATTCACTCGTCGACGGGCTGAACCGCGCGACCGACGTCATGCTCGGCGGCAAGGTCGCGGTCGTGTTCGGCTACGGAGAAGTCGGCAAGGGCTGCGCGCAGGCGCTGCGCGGCCAGGGCTGCCGCGTCATCATTACCGAGATCGACCCGATCTGCGCCCTCCAGGCGGCGATGGAGGGCTACCAGGTCAGTCGGCTCACCGACGTCGTCGAGACCGCCGACATCTTCATCACGGCGACGGGGAACCTGAACATCATCACCGTCGAGCACATGAAGCGGATGAAAGACAAGGCGATCGTCGGCAACATCGGCCACTTCGACAACGAGATCGACATGGCCGGCCTCAAGAAGGTCCCCGGGATTCAGAGGATCAACATCAAGCCGCAGTACGACGAATTTCGCTTCCCCGACGGCCACAGCGTGATGGTGCTCGCCGAGGGTCGACTGCTCAACCTCGGCTGCGCCACTGGCCACCCGAGCTTCGTGATGTCGGCGTCGTTCACGAACCAGGTGATCGCGCAGCTCGAGCTGCATCAGAACGCCGGCAAGTACGAGAAGAAGGTGTACATCCTGCCGAAGCACCTCGACGAGGAGGTCGCGCGGCTGCACCTCGACCACCTCGGGGTCAGGCTGACGAAGCTCACGGAAGAGCAGGCGAACTACATCGGTGTGGAGCCGGAAGGGCCGTACAAGCCGGCACACTACCGGTACTAGACCGTCACGACTGGCCGGCGGCGTCGCATTTCAAGCGCGCGATCCATGTAGGATAGCCGCGTGCTTCACGTCACCAACGGCGATTGCGCCGCGGGTGGGCTCCGCCAGGCTGCGCTGCCGGGTACGGTGGTCATCTCGGCAGACGTGCTCCACGACGG
Source organism: uncultured Acidobacteriota bacterium (assembly GCA_963847125.1). Lineage (GTDB taxonomy): Bacteria > Acidobacteriota > Vicinamibacteria > Vicinamibacterales > 2-12-FULL-66-21 > DATAEE01. Next base: position 902,999 of record CAWJYM010000009.1, on the reverse strand, counting down.
ACCGGCGCCGGTCACCGGCGACGACGACTGGCACCGACTGCGCGGAGACTATCTCGCCTCCCGCGGGACCGGCCCGGCGGAGCGCATCCGCTCCGAGCTGGCGGGGTGGGATGCCGCGGTGGATGCCGGCGTCGACGAGGATGAGGTCGTCCTCTGGTTCGAGCACGACCTCTTCGATCAACTCCTGCTGATCCGTCTTCTGGATCGCATCGCCGGCTGGCCGCGGCGGCCTCGGGTGACGCTCGTCTCGACTGACCGATACCTGGGGCCGCGGTCACCGCCAGATCTGGCCCGGCTGTTTCCGACCCGGAGCGATGTCTCGGACGACCAGCTCAGGCTCGGCCGCACCGCGTGGGGTGCGTTTCGCTCGAGCGATCCGAGCGACCTCGAGGCGGTCCTTGCGCTCGACACCGGCTTGCTTCCGTTTCTCGCGGCCGCGTTGCGGCGTCATCTGGAGGAATTCCCCTCGGCTCGCGAAGGGCTGTCACGGACCGAACGGGACATCCTCACGATCCTCCTGCGGGGCCCGCGCTCGCCACGCGATCTGTTTCCGGCCCAGCAGATATTCGAGGACCGGATATTCATGGGCGATTCGACGTTCGCGTGGATCCTGCATCAGCTTGCGGACTCCACGCCAGCTCTGATCTCGATGAAAGGTGAAGCTGCGACCGACGCGCTTCCTGCGGGGGTCGCGTCAATCACGGCTTTTGGACGTCAGGTCGTCGAGGGACAGGCCGATCGGGTCGCCGCCTGCGGCATCGACCGCTGGCTCGGGGGCGTCCATCTCCGCGGGCGCGGCCCGGTGTGGCGGTGGGACGCGACGTCGCGCCGGCTCACGAACCGCTGAAACACCATTGAACGCGGCCCGCTCCTTGCTTTCGCACGACATCAGAGGAGTGTGGCGATGGCCGATAACATCGAGGATCCCAACGACGTTCGTCGAAAGCAGAATCCGCAGGACCCCCAGCCTGGTTCGACGCAGGGCCAGCCGGACGAGGAGCAGCGGCCGGAAGGAACCACGGGCCGCGAGCAGACGATGCCCAGGCGCGACGACAATGTGCCGGGACAACAGCCCGATGAAGATCTGAGACGGCCTGACGACCGTCGGGACGCCGGGGAGCTCGGCGGCGACACGGAAACAGAAAGTTAACGGATTCCGAACAAAGGGTCCTGGGGCGAGGCGGGCTACTTCGTCTCGCTCCAGATCACCTCGGCGTTGGCCCTCACGCGCGACGACATCGGCTGCCGTGCCAGCTTCTGGTATTCATCGGGCGTCACGTATCCATCCTTCAGGAAACGTTCTGACACCTTCCAGGTATTCACGACGTCGTCTATCGTTTGCCCGGCCTTCTTCGCCGCCTGCACCGCCTGTACGAATTCACCGATGAACTCGCCGTAGGTTTTCAAGTCAGCCAGCGTCAACGTCGTCGCGTTGTGCCCGCTGATCACGGTATCGATGTTCTTCAGCGCGGCCGCTTTCGCGATCGTTCGCGGATAATCGACGCCGCTGCCGCCGTTGTTCGCGTCGATGATAGGAATGATCTTGGTCCCGAACGCGTCGCCGCTGTGGAGCACCCGCAGCGCCGGGAAGATGACCCAGGCATCGCCGCCGGTGTGGGCGCGGCCGAAGTAGCGCAGCTCGATCCGCTCGGCCCCCTTGCCGAGCGTCATCCGATCCTTGAACGTCCGCTTCGGCAGACCCGGTCCGCTCCCTCCCTTGAAGACGTCCGGCTGGGAAGGACCGCCCGTGACGGGCCGCATCTCCTTCATCAGCGCCGCCGTATTCTCGTGCGCGACCACCTCGACGGTTGCCGGGAACTCCGGGTTGCCGCCGACGTGGTCGAAGTGCGTGTGCGTGTTGATGATCGTGGTCACCGGCCGATCGGTCAGTTCCTTCAGCTTCTCGATGATCGGCTGGCCCCAACCGACCAGCTTCGTATCGACGAGGGTGACGCCGCCGGCGGTGACGAACGCGGCGGTGTTGCCGCCGCCGCCGCGGAGGACGTACAGGTTGTCTTTGATCCTGTCCACCTTGATGTCCGCGGCCGAGGGCGCCGGCTGGCCGCCCTGGCTGGCGCGGCCCTGCACGCCGCGGACGGCCATCAGCAGCGTACCCACGACCAGGAGCGCGCCCAGAACTACGGCACGTGTCATCCAGCTCTCGTCACGCACCGGATTCTATGCCGAGCCGAGGGTCAGGTTGAACCACGCTCCCGTAGCGCAGGCCTTCAGGCCTGCCCGATGCCCGAAGGAGTTGACATAGAACTCTACATAGCTAGAATCCTACGCGTGAACCTGACCTATCCCACGACGCTAGTGCTCCAGGCGGTCGCGAGCGGCTTCCACTACGGGTTCGATGTGATCGACGCGACCGCGCTCCCGAGCGGTACCGTCTATCCGATCCTCCGTCGCCTCGAGCGGGAGTCGATGGTTCGCGCGCGCTGGGAGAAGGCGGAGATCGCGCAGCGGGAGCAGCGGCCGCCCCGCCGTTACTACGAGCTGACGGCCCAGGGGGAGGCGCTGCTGGAGACCGCGCTCGCGCGCTACCGGGCGCCGCAGGCGATAGCGGCACGCGCGCGGCGCCTCCGCCCCGCCCGTCAGGGCTGACCGATGTCCACCGACGAAGGCCGACATCGCCCGCTCGTCCTGGCGGTCGCCCTGCGTATCGTCGCGGTCACGTCCGTCGTCGTGCCGCGTGTGGAGCGCGCCGAGTGGCGGCGCGAATGGGAAGCGGAGCTCGTCCATCGGTGGGGTTCGCTCCGCGGTCAGCGTCAGCTGAGTTGGAGAACGAGCATGGATCTCATCCGTCGCGCGTTCGGCGCCCTCCCGGATGCCGCCTGGATTCGTCGCCAGTTCACGGCCGACGCCGACCTGGTGCACGACATCAGGCACACTCTTCGGCTCCTCGCGCGAACGCCCGGCGTGACCGCCATCGCGCTCCTCGTCTTCGCGATCGGCATCGGCGCCACCACGGCGATCGTCAGCCTGGCCGACACGCTGCTCGCCCGCCCCCTGCCGCTGCCCGACGCGGAGCGCATCGTCACGCTGTGGGAGCGGAACCGCGCGACCGGCGTCGAGCGTGAAGATGTTGCGCCGGGCAACGCGATCGACTGGGTGCAGCGCGCTCGCTCTTACCGGGCGATCGCCACGATCGACCCCTGGAGCGTCGACTACACCGGAGGGGTCGAGCCGGAGGTCATGCGGGCCGCGAAGGTCTCGGAGGGCTTCTTCGACGTACTCGGGGCGCCCATGCTGCATGGCCGTGCCTTCCTGCCGCAGGAGCACCGTCGCGGCGGCGATCGCGTTGTCGTGCTCGGCCACGAGGTCTGGGAGCGGAAGTTCGGCGCCGATCCAGGTCTCGTCGGGCGGGCGGTCCAGCTCGACGGCGAGCCGTTCACCGTCGTCGGCGTGATGCCGCCTGGCATCGAGCTGCGGATGTTCGACGAGCGCGGCGAACGGGCGATTTGGCTACCGAAATACTTCGAGGACTACGAGCCGAAGATCCGATCGAGCGGCTACTGGAACGTCTTCGGGCGGTTGAAGCCGGGGGCGACGGTCGAACAGGCTCGCGCCGAGCTGGAGACGCTGTCGGCGCAGCTTGCCGGCGAGTATCCGAGCACGAATCAGAACATCGTCGGACAGATCGTCCCCCTGCGCAGCCACCTGGCCGGAACACTGCACGCGCTCGTGCCGCTGCTCATCGGCGCGGCCACGCTCGTGCTCGTCGTGGCGTGCGCGAACGTGGCGAACATCCTGATCGCGCGCGGCGCCGTGCGCGGCCGCGAGTTCGCGGTTCGTCAGGCGCTCGGCGCAGGACGCGGACGGGTCATCCGTCAGATGCTGGCTGAAAGCCTGCTGCTCGCCACGTTCGGCGGCGCTCTGGGCCTGCTCATCGCGCGTTGGAGCCTCGATCTGATCGCCCGGCTGCGGCCGACCGATGTCGCCGGCGTGGATCACATCCCGCTCGACGCCCGCGCGGCGGCCATCGCGTTGGGTGTGACGCTCCTCGCCGCCGTGATCGCGGGTCTCGCGCCCGCGGTTCAACTGTCCCGGCCTGCGGCAACGACCGCGCTGCGCGAAGGACAGAGCGGCGGCGTGCGGCGCGGCGTCCGTGGAGCGCTCGTCGTGGTCGAGGTCGCGCTCGCGCTGCTGCTCGTCGTGGGCGCAGGCCTCCTCGTCCGAAGCTTCGTCCTCATCCAGCGTGTCGATCCCGGGTTCCGGACCGAGCAGGTCCGCGTGCTCCAGGTCTTCGCCTACGACCGCCAGAACAACAAGCCCGAGGGGCGGGCGATCTTCGTTCAACGAGTCCTCGAAGGGATTCGGTCGCTGCCTGGCATCGCGGCGGCCGGCACCGTAATGGCGATGCCGTTCATCGAGGCGAACATTAACATTCAGGGCGTCGTGGTCGTGGTCGGCCGTCCGCCCGCGGCCGCGGGGGAAGATCTCCGGATGTTCCTCAACGTCGCGACGGGCGAGTACTTCCAGGCGATGGGCATCCCGCTCGAGCGCGGGCGGCTCTTTACCGACCGCGACATCGCCGGCTCTCCGACGGTCGTCCTCGTGACCCGCGCGGCGGCGCGGAAGCATTGGCCGGGTGCGGATCCGATCGGATCGAAAGTGAAGTTCCGCCTGTTTAGCACGTCGCACGAGGCGGAAGTCGTCGGCATCGTCGGCGATGCGCGCCACGATGCGCTCGATCAGCCGGCCAGGCCGGAGCTGTTCATTCCTCACCCGCAGGCGCCGACCGGCTCGATCACGTTTGTCGTTCGCACCCGTCCGGACTCGCCGGTGACGATGGCGGATCTGAAGAAGCAGGTGTGGGCACTCGATCCGCTCGAGCCTCTCTACCGGACGGCGACGCTGGATGAGCTCGTCTCGCGCACGCTCGTCGGCCGCCGGTTCAGCCTCGTGCTGCTCGCCGGGTTTGCCGGCGCGGCCCTCCTGCTGGCCGCAGCGGGACTCTATGCCGTGATCAGCTCTTCGACGAGCCAGCGCACGCGGGAGTTCGGCGTGCGCATCGCGCTCGGCGCGGGGCGTCGCGAGATCATGGGCCTCGTCCTGCGCGAGGGCCTCATGCTTGCGACCATCGGCCTGGTGGTCGGGGCTGCCGGCGCGCTCTGGCTGACGCGGTTTCTCCGGTCGCTTCTCTTCGGTGTGACGGCCGCCGACCCGGCAACGTTCGTCGCGGTCTCCGCCGGCATCATCGCGATCGCGATCGTGGCCTGCTACGTCCCGGCGCGGCGCGCGATTAAGGTCGACCCGCTGATCGCGCTGCGGTCTGAGTAGTAGTACGACCCTTTAGGGTCGTAGGCGGGACGAGGCTAAAGCCTCGTACCACCTTCGGACGAGGCTAAAGCCTCGTACCACTGAAGAATCAGGTCATGATGCCCGCGAAGAACAGCCAGAGCTCGAACAGAAGGATGAAGACGATGGTGAGCTCGAGCACGTGGCCGCGCGTCATGTTGACTTGCTCGACGGTGAAGCGATAGATGTCGTCGAGCGTCTTCAGCTTCTCCTGGACCGCCTGCTTCCAGCTGTCGAGGCCCAGCCGTATCCCGACGAGCTGAAAGAGCCGCGCCGCGTACACGTCCCCGACGACCTTCAGCGCGTTCTCCGTCCGGTCGGTGATCTCGTTCACTTCGATGAAGAGCGAGTGCAGATGCTGGGCGGCGCGTCCGAACTTCCCTCCGATCACGGTGTCGTACCATCGGCGGCGCTGCAGAATCGGATAGATGCGTCCCAGCTCGGTATCGAGCAGGTCGTCGTAATAGCGGAACTGCAACAGCTGCGAGTTGGCGAACTCGATGATCTCGAGCGCCGGCTCGACCCCTTCCGGGTCGTACACGAACGCGGCGCTCCAGGTCGGGACGATCAGATCGTCGGCCAGATAGGACAGCCGGTGTCTCAGGACTTCGTTGATCTCGTCGTGGCTGAGCGCCTTCCGCTCGCCGCGCAGCAGGCGCGCGATGTCCGCGCCGTGTGATTCGATCAGCTCCCGGGCGCTCATCGCGCTGTTCATTCGTGTCACGCCGAACACGAAGTAGTCCTCCGAGAGATACGTCGGCCTTACCTCGACGAGAGACCCCCTGATCTTCTCGACGATCCGGACGCAGGCCGCCTCGGCGGCGTTTTCGATCCGGTCGCTCTCGGTGAGCGAGTGGGCCAGCAGGTCCAGCTCCACCCACGTCCCCCGGAAGTCACGCGTCAGCGCGACCGACACGACGCCGTATTCGTAGATCTTGAAAGCGGCCTTGAAGCCCTCGATTGTCGACAGACCGAGCGCCGCCCCGCTCAAGGTCACGGGGGGCGGCTGGTACTCGACGTACGAGGGGACGCCAGCCCGGCTCGGGAAGCGAGAGCTCGTGGTCTCGAGTCCCGTCAGGGATCGCACGCCGTCGAGCCGGATGCTCTCGGACACGTCGAACAGGAAGAAGGCGGCAACTTGTCCAGCTTCGATGAGCGCCATTGCGGGAAGTGTACAATGCGCCGACTTTGAGCGGCATCACTCGCCGTGACTTTCTGAACGGCGTCGCGGTCGGCTCCGCGGGCCTGGCTGCGGCGTGGCTCGCCGAGGTACGGGGCCTGGCGCAGGCGACGGACTACCCGCCGGCCCTCGTCGGTCTGCGCGGAAGCACCGATGCCTCGTACACGACCGCGCACGAGCTGCGCGACGGGACGTTCTGGAAGAACGGCCGCGCCCCCGTCGACATCGGCGAGCGCTACGACCTCGTTGTCGTGGGGGGCGGGATCAGCGGCCTCGCCGCGGCATATTTCTTCCGCGCCCGCGCCGGCGCGCGCGCGCGCATCCTCGTGCTCGACAACCACGACGACTTCGGCGGGCACGCCAGGCGGAACGAGTTCACGGTCGGCGGCCGTCTGCTCGTCGGCTACGGCGGGACGCAGCTGATCGAAAGCCCGAGGCCGTACAGCCGCCAGGCCCATGGTCTCATGACCGCGCTCGGGATCGAGCCTCACGCGCTCAAGGTGCGTACGACCGACGCGAAGCTGTACGACTCCCTCGGGCTCGGTCGAGCCGTGTTCTTCGATCGGGAGACGTTCGGCCGCGATCATCTCGCGGTCGGGATCGGCCGCCGCCCATGGAAGGAGGCGCTCGCATCGGCACCGCTCTCACCGCAGGCGCGGCTCGACATCGAGCGCATCGAGACCGGCACGACCGACTACCTTCCAGGGCTGTCGGTTGTTGCAAAAAAGCGCCGGCTGCGCCGCGTCAGCTACGGCGACTACCTGAAGACGATCGCGAAGGTCGGGCCGGAGGTCATCAAGTACTACCAGACCATCACACACGATCTCTACGGCGTCGGCATCGACGCAGTGTCAGCCGTCGAATCCTGGGAGTTCGGGTATCCAGGTTTCCAGAGCCTGCGCCTGGGGCCGACCGGCGAATCGGAGGAAGCGAAGAAATACAGGTTTCATTTTCCGGATGGAAACGCGTCGATCGCGAGGCTCCTCATGCGCGCGCTCGTGCCGGCCGCGATGCCCGGCCGGACGGTCGACGACATCGTCACGTCGAAGGCCGACTACGGGCGGTTGGACGACGACGGGGCGCCGGCGCGGGTTCGTCTGCGGAGCACGGTGGTCCGCGTGAGGCACGTCGGCACGCAGGAACGGGAGGTGGAGGTAGCCTACGTGCGCGACGGCCGTCTCGTGTCGGTGCGCGGGGGCGCGTGTGTTCTCGCGTGCTGGAACTCGGTCATCCCGCACCTCTGCCCGGAGCTGCCTGCCTCCCAACAGGAGGCGCTTCGCTACGGCGTGAAGGTCCCGCTCGTCTACACGAACGTCGCGCTGAGGAGCTGGTCGAGCCTCAAGACGCTCGGCGTCCGCTCGATCGAGGCGCCCGGCAGCTTTCACAACAAAGCGACGCTCGCCGATCCAATCCGCCTGGGCACGTTCGCCTCCGCGCGATCACCCGATGAGCCGATCGTGCTCCATCTGCTTCGCACGCCGTGCAGCCCTGGCCTCGGGCTTTCGTCGCGCGAGCAGCACCGCGTGGGACGTCTCGAGCTGCTGTCGATGCCGTTCGAGACCTTCGAGAAGCGGACACGCGATCAGCTCGGGCGGATGCTGGGCGCGGGCGGATTCGATCCGGGGCGGGATATCGCAGGCATAACCGTCAACCGCTGGGCTCACGGCTATGCCTACGAGTACAGCACGATGTGGGATCCTGACTGGCCCGAGGACAAGAAGCCCTGCGTCCTGGCCCGAAAGCCCTTCGGCCGCATCACGATTGCCAACTCCGACGCCGGCGCGTACGCGTACACCGACAGCGCCATCGATCAGGCGTGGCGCGCAATAAACGAAATTACTGCGTCCGGGGCTCGGACGAAGGCGGCACGATCCCCTTCAGCCGCATGTACGTGACGAGATTGCCGTAGTGTTCGAAGTCGTGGTGCGTGTTGAATTCGAGTATCGACAGCTTCGCCATATCGCCGGTGAAGAACTTGATCATCGCCGCGCCGGCGGTGTCCGTCATCCCCGCGTGCACCTTGTCGCAATACGCGAACGATTCCGCGAGCGACTTCTCCAGGTCCGCCTTGGCGGTCTTCGTTTTCTCGACGCTGACGGCGTCCGGACCGAAACCGCCGGCCGGGGGCTTCTCGCCGGCGACGGCGGAGCAGAACCCGTAGTTGGCGTCCGCGATGTGGCCGACGATCTGGCCGAAGCTGCGGACGTCGGGTGTGGGCTTGAACGCGTAGTTTTCCTCCGGCATCTTGGCGGCCGACTTGGTGATGTAGTTCTTGATGATGTCGTAGGTGCGCTTCGCGCTGACGCTCAGCGGATTGGCCGGCTGCGCCTGCGCGGTCGCACCGGTGACGAAAGCTGTGACGAACGAGACAAGGATGATCTTCCTCACGGCTGACACTCCTTCTGCGGTCTGACGGCCGGGTACCCGGCACTCCCGTCACCCGCTGTGCAAAACCAGGTCGTCAATTCGCGCTCGTTCGAGTCGAGCCAGGCCGACGGCGGACAGCCGGCCAGGGATCGGAAGTCTCGCGTGAAGTGCGCGTGGTCGTAGTAGCCGCACGCCAGCGCGATGTCCGTCCACCGCCGGCTCATCTTTGCTTCCGCTTCCCGCACCGCGTGGCGAAACCGGACGAGCCTTAGATATAGACGGGGCGGGACGCCGGCGAGATCCAGAAATATTCGTTCCAGGGTTCGCGACGAGAGACCCGTGCCGGCGCACAGGCCGTCGACCGTCAGCAGGCCCGCGCGCCGTTCGACGAGGCGCAGCGCCGCCAGCGCCTCGGTGCGCGGTGGGCAGAAGCGACAGGCGATGAGGGCGCCCGCGAGTGAGTCGAGCACCCCCTCGATCGGGGCCGTGTAAGAGAGGACCGCCGTCAGCCGGTCCGAGAGCCGACGATCCACGGCATCGAGCGGGGTAAGCGTGTCGGTGAGCAGGTGGTGCGGCGTGCCGAGCAGAGCCCGCGCGCCGGCGGGCGTGAGCCGGATGGCGACCGTCCTGACGCGCCCGCCCGGCCGCACGCCGATGGCGCGCGTGAGCTGCCCCGCCGTCAGCGCCGAGGCCTGCGTGATCCCGCTCTCGACTTCCCGGAAGGGATCCGCCAGGTGAAAGATGATCTCGGCGCGGCCGTCGGGCAGAATGCGCTGAACCGACCGCTCGACGTCCGCAGGCTCGTCGAGAGGGCTTTCGAGACCCCACAGACAGGTCACGAAGTCAGCGAGGGCGGGCGGCGGCGCCGCCTGCACGTAGCGCACAGCCGTAGCATACTCAGAATTCAGAATCTAGAATCTAGAATTCAGAAGGCTCTCGGTCGAACGCCACTAACCATCCCGCCGCCATGTCCTTCTAGATTCTAAATTCTAGATTCTGGATTCTACGAAGCACACCTTGCCATCGGAAAGTCGATCCCACGCGGCTGCCCGTTCATCGTTCCCTCGATTCGCGCCTTCAACGAGCCGTCCGGTTGCCGCTGATACATGACGCGGGTGGGGAAGTCGTGCTTCGGATTCTCGAACACCAGCTCGCCCGGCCTGGCCACCGCGAGCGTGAACGTGGCCTCTTTCTGACCCGACGGCAGCGCGACGTACGCGAGGGTGCCATTCTGCTCGACAATGCGGAGGAACTCGGTACTCGCTGGTACGGCCCTTCGCGATCGTCCGGCTCATGCCGAGCATCGTCCCGCCGGCCGGCTTCATCCAGTGTTCCTCGGTGGAACGGTCGCCTGCCTGCCGGCTCCAGCAGCCGGAGATCCAGCTCGCCTGATCGATCGTCGCGGTCGGTTGAGGGAGGACGGAGATCCATGCAGTGAGGAAGATCAGCATCATGAGGGAAGTCTAGCGTGTCCCGAATCATGCGCGCTTGTATGAATGCGACAGCAGTCGGCCCGCAACGACGACAATCGGAATCCCGACGAGGAAGACGTGCGCGAAGATCTGATTCGCAAATCCGACGTTCAGCGCGAACGGTTGCATCCGGATGAGCGACAGCGGCAGGACGACGAAACGCATGACGACGTAGACGATGAGGCCGTAGAGCGGTCCCCAGATGAGGGGTCGTGTGAGGAGCGCCGGCACCCGCAGGCTCGCGGCCACGAAGACGGCCGTCGCACCCGTCGCGATCACAAAGTGCAGGAACAGGCCGAGCGCCACCGTTGCCGTTCCGCCCTGAAAGGCGGACTGTCCGAGAAGTCCGCTCGCGATGCCTTGCAGCATCCTCGCCGGAGAGCCGCCTCTGATCCACGTGAAGATGATCGCGTCGGCGATATCGAGCACACCTGCCGCCAGGCCGCCCAGAAGGATGGCCTGGATGACTCGATGACGCAGCGAGACGCCCGGGAGAGGTGTCTCCCGGGCGTCAGTCGACAACGTGTGATCCGGTGACGCCGTGCTCACGGGACGCAGAGCTCACCCTTGATTGTAGTCACGACGTGCCCGCCGCGGCTGAAGCCGCTCACGAAGAGGTGACCGGTCGTTCCTGTCAGCTCGCCGGTTGCGTCGATGACCTTCTGAAACGCGGTCACGGCGCCGCTTTCCGGATTCCCCTGCGTCTGGTTGACCACGCCTGATTCAGAGGGGCGACCTCGGGCCGGGATCGCGCGTGCCGGCGACGCGCGAGCTCGCCCGCGATCTCGGCTGCTCCCGGAACATCGTCCTGCTCGCCTACGAGCAGCTCGCGCTCGAGGGGTATCTCGTGACCCGGACGGGCGGCGGCACGTTCGTGTCGCCGGAGCTGCCTGCAGGGCTCGCATCAGCGCCTCGCGCGGATGGCGGTCGGGAGGTCGATCCGCTTCCGGCACGGCTGTCCTCGAACGGACGCCGACTTGTGGAGATTGGAGCGGAGGCACGAGAAATCACGCGCGGACAGGGGCGGCTGGGCATCGATTTCGCCTACGGCCTCAGCGAGCCGGACGACCGGGTCGTGTCGCGCATCCGCTCGGCGTTTGCCGCGGCCCTGCGACAGCAGCCGTTCCGTTATCCGGACCCGGCCGGCGACTGGCCCTTGCGACTCCAGTTGGCCGAGCGTCTTCGCGGCGTCCGGGGCATCGCCCGGACGGCCGACGAGATCGTGGTGACCGGCGGGGCGCAGCAGGCGCTCGATATGTGCGCGCGCCTGCTCTTGACCGAGGGCGATCGGGTCGTCGTCGAGGAGCCCGGCTACGAAGGGGCAACCGCCCCGTTCCAGGCGGCCGGCGCGACGCTCGTCCGTGCGCGAGTCGACGCGAACGGGCTCGATCCGGCGGCGCTGCCAGAAGACGGCGACGCCAGTGCGGCTCGTCTACGTCACGCCGTCGCACCAGTTTCCCACCGGGGCGGTCATGCCGGTGGCGCGGCGGCTGGCACTGCTCGCCTGGGCCCGACGGCGCGGCGCCTACGTCATTGAAGACGACTACAACGGCGAGTTTCGCTATGCCGGCCGATCCATCGAGGCGCTCACGGCGCTCGATCCCGAGGGCCCGGTCATCTATTGCGGCACGCTCGCAAAGTCGCTATTCCCGTCGCTGCGCCTGGGGTATCTCGTGCTGCCGAAGGAGCTGGTGCCCGCCGTGGTGGCGTGCAGGTGGCTGACCGATCGTGGGAGCCCGATGCTGCTGCAGCGTACCGTCGCCGAGCTGATGGCCACCGGAGAGTACGACCGCCACATCAGGCGGATGCTCCGACGCTACCGCACGCGCAGAGAGGCGCTCATCGGGGCGCTGCAGGCGCGCCTTGGATCGGACGTCGAGATACGCGGGGGCACGTCCGGATCGCACGTCGCCGTCTGGCTGCCGCGCCTGGCGCCCGCGCGTGTAGATGAACTGATCGATCGGTGCAAGGCCCGCGGCGTCGGCGTGTACTCAATCGCCGGCCATGCCACGCTGCCGCTCGAACCGCCGGGCCTGATGCTCGGCTACGGACTCCTCGACGTCGAGCGCATCGATCGCGGCGTCAAAGTGCTGGCGCGGGAATACCGCCGATTGACGGCGGCTGCGGCTACCGCTCCGAGGACCTGAGGAGCATCGTGTTTTCGAACCTCGAGTCCTACACGGGTCGAGGTCATTGGCTGCGGAGGATCGTGGCCGGGTCGAGTCGCAGCGTCCGCCGGGCCGGCACGCACGCGGCGGCGAGCGACACGAAGCGCCTGCCCGGCCCGCACCGAGGAAGGCATCGGTGCAGCGAGACGATCCCGAAAAGCGCGCTGTCGAGACAGGCGGCCGAACGCCAGCGCCAACGAGGATCCGAGCGCGACGCCGAAGCCCGTGACGCGCCCGCCTGAATCAGCGTCATCCGCAGAAGCTCCGGCGCGCTAGTCGCTCCAAGAGCCATTCGAATGCCGAACTCGTGCATGCGTTGAGAGACGGCGTACGACATCACGCTGTAGATGCCGACCAGCGCGAGCACTAGCCGATCCCGCCGCAGACACCCATCAGCAGCGCCATGTGTTGCAACCCGGCGCTGCTGTCCACCACTGCCTGCCGCATGGCTCCGGACGTTGCTGATCGGCAACGAGCGATCGACGGATCGCACTGCCTGCTCGCACGGGGCGGCGATCGAGCCCGGTTCGCCCTGCGTTCTCACGACGGCGTGCACCAGTCCGGCGGGCGGCGCCTGGCGGAAGCGGCAGGTAGACCACGACGAAGTCCTCGCCATCCCACCAGTTGTACATCCTGACGTCTCCGGCCACGCCGACGACGGTCAGCCAGTCGCTGTCCGGTCCATCGAGACGGAGCGTTTGCCAATCGGGTCCTCGCCGGACCAGTAACGCTCCGCCAGCGAGGCGCTGACGATTCGCGACACGCTGTCCATCTTCGCCGTCGACGTGGTCGAGAATGTCGCGTCCGCCCACGATCGGAATGCGCATGACGTCGAAGTAGCCCGGTGAAACGACCCGGAAGCCGGTGCGCGGCCAGCGGGCGGGTTCGGGATTTGGCCGATCCTCGACCTCGAACGGCTTGACCGGGTTCCATCCCGCGCCGGGCACGACACTGGCCAAGGCGGCGCGCGTGACGGCGGGAATCGCCTCGACCCGCGTGACCAGATCGTCCGCGAATTCGCGCCTGGAGGCCGGCTCGCGATACTGACTGTCCGGCAGCGGGATCTGCAAGGTGAGGAGGCCGTTCGGCTCGAAGCCTCCCGGTAGGTTCACCAGACGCGCGCCGCCAGCCAACGTCAGGCCTGCGGCAATCAGGATGCGCGAGGGCCGCGGCGATCTCGACGACAACCAGCGCCTGACGTCCGCGCTGTCGCCGCAGCCCGCCGATGACGCCGCGATCGCCCTCTCTCAGTGCATCGGTCAGCGTCGTGCGGGTCGCCGCCAGGGCCGGGAACAGGCCGACCAGGAGACCGACACCGATCGCGAGCGCCGGCATCACGAGGGCGAGGCGGGCATCAAGCCGGAGATTGTCCCAGCCCTCGACAAACCTCGCCGTCTCGCCGGCAGGCTCGTGCGCAGCAGATCCAGTGCGACGCTTGCGAACAAAAGGGCGAGGCCGCCTGCCAGCAGTCCAAGGACGACCGTCTCGGTCACGAGCTGCCGTACGATGCGCAGACGGCTCGCGCCGAGCGCCGTGCGCAGCGCGAGCTCGCGCTGGCGATCGATCGCGCGCGCGAGCAGCAGGCCCGCGACGTTCGCGCACGCGACGAGCAGGACGAGCCCCGCCGTAACATGCAGCACGCCGACGAACGGAATCGTGCTGCCTTCTCGAAACGCCGTTGACAGTGGGCGGACGGAGACCCCGTCACGGTCGCGATTTGTCTGCGGGTACTGTTCCTCGAGACGGCGTGCGATCGAGTCCATCTCGGCCTGCGCGGCGGCGAGCGACTGGCCCGCTTGCGACCTTTCCCGCGACCGTGAGGTTCCGCTCCGCGATCGACCGCCTGTTCCGGCGTGAACGATAGCGGCAGCCACAGCTCCGAGCCGACCGGGAACGCGAAATCCGGCGGCGCGACGCCAGACGACCGTGTACGGCTCGCCGTCCACCAGAACGTCGGACCCCGACATCGGGGTCCGCGCCGTAGCGACGCTTCCAGAGGCCGTCGCCGATGATGACGTGGCGATCGTTTCCACGCTGTTCGTCGTCGTGGGCAAAGGCCCTACGGCCGAGACTGGGGGTGATCCGAGCAGTTCGAAGAATCCGGAAGAGACGCGGAATCCCTGAGCTCGCTCCGGCTCGCCGGCGACCGTCAACGTGGCATCGGAGCCATTGCCAGGCGCCGAGTCGCTCCAGGCTTCGAACCTGCCGGCGCCAGTCCAGAAAGGTCGCCGGAGCGATCATCTCGCGCTCGGACGTGCCGCGCGGGGTCTCCCAGACGACGACCAGCCGCTGGTAGTCGCGGAACTGGAACGGGCCGCAGCAGCAGCGCATCCATCATGCCGAGGACCGTCGCGTTGACGCCGAGGCCCAGCGCGAGCGTGACGGCGACGACGAACGAGGCGCCCGGCTGCTTTCGGATCGCGCGCAGCGCGTATTTCACATCGGCGACGAGGCTGCCCATGATCCTCTCCTGTTTGATGGCTCCAGATTGTGAGCGGACTGCGCGGTGTGCGCGAGGCGACAGGCGCCGAAGCGTGAAACGAGCCGACAACCGGAGCGCTTCACGCCAGTACCAGACGCGCGGCCCGACGCCCCGTTGGTGACGGACCCGCGTGACGTACTCCTCGTGAAGATCGCCCAGGACGCTCTCGTTCCACTCCGATCTGGTCAGCGCCGCGGCGAGCAGCCGCTCGGCGAGGACAGGTGGCGAAGGGGAGTCCGAGCTCACAACGTCTCACCGAAGATGGCTTCGAGGCCTTGATACATCTCGCGGAGGGCCTCGCACGAGGTCTTGAGCGTGCTGATTCCCCGCGCGGTCACGACGAAGTAGCGTCGCGCCCTTCCGCCGCGTTCGGGCACCGGGTCGCCGAACCGGGATCGTAGGTAGCCTTTGGATTCGAGGCGCTCGAGGGTCGTGTAGAGGGCGCCGCGCGCGATGGCGCGCCGCGCCCGGGTGGCCAGCTCCTGCCGGATGGGAACGGCGTACGCCGCGTCGCCAAGATGCAGGATGGCGAGCAGCACCAGCTGTTCGAACTCGCCGAGATAGACCGGACGCTGGGCCACGGGCTCTATTGCCTTCAATGTAGGCAATACGTAAGCGAAGCGTCAAGCGTTCCCCGGCTCCACGCCTACCGCTGCCGCCGCGCCGTGAAGGCGATCGGCACGAACATCGTCTTGCCGTCCCCCCACGAGCCTGTGACCGCGATCGCGCCGGGAGGACCTGAGTGCGTGAGGATCGCCTGGCCCGTCGTGTTGTCCGCGACGGCCAGACCGACCATCCCCGGCGCCGCCGCGCCCGTGTAGATCACCGACGCGACGCTGTCGGCGGCGATCGTCAGGCTGTGCGTCGCCACCGTCGCGCCCGCCTCGTTGAGGAGCCGGAGCGTGGCGTTGACGGACCCGGAGGTCGTGTTGGCGAGACGATAGTACGTCTCGAACGAGCCCATGGTCGTGAACCACGGGCTGTAGAGTGTGGTTTCCTCGACGTGTATGCGGAACGACTGCTTGACCTTGCCCGTCGAGATCGCGAAGAAGAGGTCGATGCTCTTCTCCGCCGTGAAGGACGCGCGGGCCGAGCCGATCGTCCCCTTGACCGCCTTCGAGGCTGGCTCGTGAGATTCCGTGAAGAGAGTGGCGACCTCCGGTCCGGCGCACGTCTCGGCGCGGGTGTTGTCCTCCGAGAACTCGACGAAAGGCTGCAGGTCGGTGGGGCTGAGGTTTTCGATCCCGATGGAATAGGATCGTCCCGCTTTCGGCGCGAACCGGAACCAGCGTAATTGACCGGCCGCGGTGAAGCTTCCCGTGTGACGCGAGCCGTCTGGCACCAGAAAGATCGCGCCCTTGCAGATCGTGTTGTCCGCCCACGCGGGCGCCGGGCTCAACGAAAGCCCCAGGATGACGACCGCCGTACGCCGCCGCATGTCCGCCTCCTACTCGGCTCGGGGGATGTCGTGCATGCTAAGCCCGGCGGAATCGGGAGTCAACGTGTGCGGCGTCACGACAGCGCGGCCACCAGCGCGTCGATGTCCTGATCGTTGTTGTATACCGACGGCGAGATTCGCATGCGGTGCGCGCCGAGGCTCACGTCGACCTTGGCGCGCGCGAGGCGGCGCGCGGTGTCCTCGCGATCCTTCACGACGAAGCTCACGATGGATCCGATGGACTCTGTCGGCGTCAGAGGCGCGTATCCGAGGCGGGGCAGCTCTCGCTGGACGCGGAGGGCCAACGCGCGATTGTGCGCGTGAATCCGCTCCACGCCGAGCCGTTGGATGAACTCGAGCGACTCGCCGAGCGCGGCAATCGTAGACGAGGACCACGTCCCGACCTCGAAATGACCGGCCGCGCCGGCACGCGGCTTCCAGCTGATCGGCCCGGCACCGGGCGCGTCGCCGGGGAGAAAGTGGGTCGCGAATTCCTCGAGCTGGCGGAAACCGTAGTGTGTGCGCGCGACGACCGAGCCCAGATGTTTCTCCTTCGCGTAGAGAAACCCGGCGCCGAAATCCCCCATGAGCCACTTGTAGCTGGAGGAGGCGCAGAAGTCGACGTCCCAGGCGACGACGTCGATCGGTCTGGCGCCCACGGCTTGAATCACGTCGGCATAGACGAGCGCGCCGTGCGCGTGCGCGAGCTCGCACAGCGCCCTGAGATCGTGTGTGAAGCCGTTGATCCAGGACACGAGCGACACCGCCACCAGCCTGGTGTCGCGATCGATGACGCGTTCCATGTCCTTCAGATCGATCCGCCCGTCACGCGGCACGACCATCCGAACGTCGAGACCCTTCCGCTGGAGGCTTTGATAGTGGTAGAGCGAGCCTTCGAAGTGGAGCGCGTCGGTGACGACGTTGCCCTGGATCCCGGGGATCCCCAGGCCGGCGACCACGAGGTTCTCGCCGACCGTCGTGCTCGGAACGAGCGCGATGTCCGCCTCGCGGGCGCCGATGAGCGACGCGAACAGCGATTTAGCGCGCGCGGCAGGCACCCGCGGATCCGGCGTGCCGGTCTCCGGAGATCCCATCGTTCTCGCGTCGAGGAATGCCTGGACGGCCCGGCGCGTCGAGAGCCGCATCGGGTGCACCGACGCGTTATTGAGATAGGCGCGGGAGGCTGCCAGGGGGAATTCGTCCCGAACCTCCGCCAGCGTCCCATCGGTCTGGGCCCCGGCCGTTCGGCGATCGAGCGCCGACGCCCCGATCAGCCCACTTGTCCGGATCAACCACTCGCGTCGGTTTATGCTCATGGCGGGCTCAGTTTACGGTACTCCCCGAACGTGGCACGAGGCTTCAGCCTCGTCCACTGGCTATAGGAGCAGTCATGCGCACCCGCGTCCGCGGCCTGCTGGTAGCGGTCTGGTTCATATCGGCGACCATCGCCGGCTTCTCGCTGCAGGGCGAACCACCGGCTCTGGCGATCTCGGGCGGCACGTTGATCGACGGCACCGGCGGTCCTCCGATGCGCGACACCGTCGTGCTCATCGAGGACGGCCGCATCACGGCTGCCGGGCCCAGAGCCTCCATCCGGGTGCCCGACACTGCCAGGGTGATCGATGCCGCCGGCAAGTACCTCCTGCCCGGACTGATCGACACGAACGTTCATCTGTCGTTGTACGGAGGCACTGCCGACCGCTACGAAACGCTGGCCAGATATCACCCGCGCCAGCAGGAGATCGTTCTCGAGGCGGCACAGCTGCAGCTGTCATACGGCGTGACGACGGTCCGCGACAGTTACGGCGTGCTGCCGCCGCTCGTTGCCGTCCGCGACGCGATCGCCGCCGGCCGCGCGGTAGGCCCCCGCATTCTGGCGGCGGGCAACATCGTGGGCTGGGGCGGCCCGTACTCGATCAGTTTCAGCCTCATACGAGAGCAGGCGCTGACGCTCTTCCAGGAGCAGGTGAACGACGAGATCGCGCAGGGAGTCGGCGAAGACCTCGTCGATCTCGACGTCGAAGAGCTCCGCACGGCGATTCGCGCGTACCTCGACAAAGGGCCGGACTTCCTCAAGTACGGCGGGACGGCGCATTTCTCGCGTCCGGCGTTCATCGGTTTCTCGCCCGAAGCGCAGAAGGCGATCGTCGAGGAGGCGCACCGGCGCGGCGTGGCTGCCGAGACGCATGCGACGACGACCGACGGCCTCCGCCTGTCGATCGAGGCAGGTATCGATCTCATTCAGCACCCGGAGGTGGTGGGAAACAGAGAGCTGTCCGACACGCTCGTTCGCGCCATCGTCGAGCGAAAGATCGTCTGCTCGATGCTGACGAACACGATCACCGGAGACGCATGGAAGAAGCATCTCAAGGATCGCGATGAGGCGGCGCGCAAGAGAGGCGAAAAAGAGAAGGACGAAAAAAAAGAGAAGGCGCCCGAGCGGCGGCGGACGAGCGCTGAGGTGAGGCAGCGCGAGGCGGAAGAGGGGCTGGGGATGGAGATGCGGCGCCGCAACGCGCAGAAGCTGATTAAGGCCGGCGCCGTCGTGACCATCGGGACCGACAACTACTGGGCGGCGGCCCCCGAGCTGTCGCGGACACCGAAGCCGGAAACTCAGAATCACGGAATCGGAAGCATCCTCGCGATTGAAGGGCTCGTCGAGTTGGGGATGACGCCGGCCCAGGCGATCGTCGCCGCGACGAAGCACGGCGCAATCGCGTCCAGAGGGTTGGAGCAGTTCGGCACGATCGAGAAAGGGAAGCGGGCCGACCTTCTGATCCTCGATGCGAATCCGTTGGACGACATCCGGAATCTTCGGAAGCTGTCGGTGGTGCTTCGGGACGGTCGGGTGATCGAGCGCGCCAAGCTCCCGGAGCAGAGGGTGCTCTCACGGGCTCCAGTCGCGACGAGCACGTATGACCTCGTCATCGCCGGCGGCCGCGTCGTCGACCCCGAGTCGGGCCTGGACGCGGTTCGCACCGTCGGGGTGAGCGGAGGAAAGATCGCCGCCATCTCCAGCGGCCCGCTGACGGGACGACGTGTGATCGAGGCGGCAGGTTTGACGGTCGTTCCGGGGTTCATCGATTTGCACTCGCATGTGCAGGCGCCTGAGGCCTACGGGCTTCAGGCCGCTGACGGTGTGACCACCGCCCTGGAGCTGGAGGTAGGGGCCGCGGACATCGAAGGCTGGTACCGCGAGCGGGACGGCGGGCAGATCATCAACTACGGGATCAGCGTGGGACACATTCCCGTGCGCATGGCGGTCCTCCGCGACCCTGGAACGTTTCTTCCGACCGGCAGCGGCGCCCATCAGACCGCCTCGGCCTCGGAGATCGGCGATATCGTGCGACGGATCGAGGACGGCCTCGATCGAGGGGCCGTCGGCATCGGCGCGGGATTCGCCTACACTCCGGCGGCGAGCCGAGAGGAACTGCTGACCGTGTTCCGCGTGGCCGCCAAGCGTCGCGTGGCGGTGCATGCGCACATCCGCCGCGGCGTCGCCGGGCTCGACGAAGCGCTCGCGTTGGCCTCCGAGACGAAGGCGTCACTCCACGTCGTCCATCTCAACAGCACCGGCCTGGCCGCCACGCGCGAGCTGCTCGCGATGATTGGCGCGGCGCGATCGCGTGGGCTGGACGTGACGACCGAGGCCTACCCGTACTCGGCCGGGATGACGGAGATTCAGTCCGCGAATCTCGACGAATACGAGCGCGCGTCGGACGAACGCCTCGCCGCGCTCGAGTGGCCGAGAACCGGAGAGCGGTTGACCCGAGAGACGTTTCGAAAATACCGCCTGGCCGGAGGCCCGGTCGTCACCCACACCAACACGGACGAGATGGTCGCGGCGGCCATCGTCAATCCGCTCACGATGATCGCCAGCGATGCCTATTGGGAGAAGGGCATCGGCCATCCGCGTACCACGGGGACGTACACGAGGGTGCTGGGCCGCTACGTGCGCGAGGGCCGCTCGCTGACGCTGATGGACGCGATCAGAAAGATGACGCTCATGCCGGCGCAGCGTCTCGAGGACCGAGTGCCGGCCATGAAAGCGAAAGGCCGGCTGCGCGTAGGCGCCGATGCGGACGTGACGATCTTCGATGCCGCGAAGGTCATCGATCGCTCGACGTATCGCGAGCCGGCCCTGCCTCCGGATGGCATCCGCTATGTGATTGTCGCCGGCGTGCCGGTGGTGGCGGAGGGCCAGGCCGTGAAAGGCGTCACCCCCGGACGCGCGGTGAGAGCGCCCAGCTATGTGCGCTCGGACGAGAGCCGGGCGGCCTTGCCGGTGAGGTAGTTCGTAACCGGTTTGGCGTGATCCGGAATCTGTGGTGGAGACGAACGGAACATGGCATCCTTGAGTCGAGCCATGAGACGGTCCTTATCCTTCCGAGCCTCGCTCCTCGTTGCCCTCGCAGTGTGGGCGTCGACGGTGTCGGAGTCGCGTGCGCAGTCACGCGCCGGTTTACCGCACTTCGGCACCGTCAGCAATCAGCTCTACCGGGGCGCCCAGCCGGAGACTGCCGGCTTTGCGGAGTTGAAGAAAATCGGAATCGATATCGTCGTGAACCTGCGACATGAGACCACCGAGATCGCGCGTGAGCGCACGTTGGTGGAAGCGCAGAGCATGCGTTACGTCAGCATCCCCTGGCGCGGAAAGAACGATCCGAACACCGAACAGGTGGCGCAGTTCCTGAGTGTGCTTCGCGACAATCCGGACCGGAAGGTATTCGTCCACTGCCAGCGAGGCGCCGAACGCACGGGGGTGATGGTCGCGTGCTATCGCCTGAGTCATGAGCAGTGGACGGCGGAACAGGCAGTGGCCGAAATGAAAGCGTTCCGCTTCCGCGCCGGTCGATTCGCGCACCTGGAGCGGTTCGTGCGCGAGTTCCCCGCGTCGTTGCTTCGCGATCCGTTCCTGAAGGGCCTCGCCCAGCCTGCGGTCGTTCGTTGAGCCCCGCAAGGCTATACTGAACCCCGCGCGAAGGGGCGCTTCCAGTCCGCGGAAAGGGCCGTGCCCACCCATAATCGTTCGGACACTACGAAGCTTCTTCAAGCCTGACTTGGGCGGACTCCAGGCGCTTTACGGAAGGAGATTCGTATGTACCCCAACCCGCAGGACGTCCTGCCCCTCCCGCCCAGTCCCAGCCTCGAGCAGTACAAGAAACGCGCGAAGGATCTCGTCAAGGCGTGCAAGTCAGGCGATCCGAACGCCATCCGCGCCTGGGTCGAACGATGGCTCGAAGCACTCGACGCCACTCAGCCGGAGGGCAACCGGCCGATGCGCGCGGACGCGATCAAGCAGCGCGCCGACGAGGTCGAAGAGTTCGCCCGCACGAAGCTCTCCCGCGAGCGCTCGGGTTGTGCGCTCGCAGACGCGCAGTTCGTCATCGCGCGGGCGCACGGCTTCAAGAGCTGGCCGCGATTCTCTGAACACCTCGAGTCACTCGCGCGCGCGAGCTCCTCGACGTCCGCTTTCGAGGCCGCGGCCGACGCCATCGTCGCGGGGGACGCCGGGGCACTCGCGCGGCTGCTGAAGGAGAATCCGGAGCTGATACGCGCGCGCTCGACGCGCGAGCATCGCGCCACGCTGCTGCACTACGTGTCGGCGAACGGCGTCGAGAACTACCGGCAGCGCACGCCCGGGAACGCCGTGAAGATTGCGGAGATTCTGCTCGAGGCGGGCGCCGAAGTGGACGCGCATGCGGATGTCTACGGAGGCGGCGCCACCTCGTTAGGGCTGGTGGCGACCAGCGTCCATCCGTTCAAGGCGGGAGTCCAGAACGATCTCATCGACACGCTGCTGAAGCATGGCGCGCGGCTGGATTCGGAGGGTGCCGGCAACAAACACAGCCTCGTGACCGGCTGCCTCGCGAATGGCCGGCCGGAAGCGGCCGAACATCTCGCCAGCCGGGGCGCACCGCTCGACTTACGCGGAGCGGCTGGCATCGGCCGGCTGGATGTCGTCAAGACGTACTTCAATGAAGACGGGAGCCTGAACGCGAAGGCCACAGAGGCGCACATGAAGAACGCCTTCGTCTGGGCCTGCGGGTACGGCCGGACCGAGGTGGCCGAGTTCCTATTGGACCGAGGGATCGAAGTGGATGCCCGGTTCCAATCCCACGGCCGCGGGCACACCGCCCTGCATCTGGCCGGCTACCACGCGCATGTCGAGATCGCTCGAATCCTCATACGACGCGGAGCATCGATCGACGTGACGGACGAGACGTGGGGCACGACGCCGCTCGTCTGGGCGCTGCACGCGTGGAGTCAGGACCCCACGGCGCCGATCGACCGGTATCACGAGGTCGTCGCCCTGCTCGTTGCCGCGGGGGCGGCAGTCAAACCCGAGTGGCTCGAGTGGGACAAAGTCCGGGCCAATCCAGCGATGCAGGCGGCGCTGAGAGGCCCGGAGACCTCGAGAAGCTGACGCCAGTCGGGACGGCTCATTCGTATACACTGCGCAGACCATTCTGGAGGAGTATCTATGCGATACGACCGTCGTCTCCTGGCTCTCCCAATCGCGGTTGCCCTTGCGAGCTGGGGAGTCTCGGCGCAAAGCATCGTCGGTATCATCGACCCGTTGGACCCGACGATGCCCGTGGTGTTCATCACCACGCCGAATTGCACCGGTCAAGGGGTGTCGCCGGTCCATTACGAAACCGGCACGTTCGTACCGACCACCAACGGTGTCTACAAGTTCGCCCTGACCAGCACGAACGGCGCCGCGTCGTTTTATCTGTACCGGAACTCGTTCGATCCGACCCAGGGCACGATCAACTGCATCGCGGCCGCCAACAGCGGGATGGTCCCGCAGGTGCGAGAGTCGCTGCTTGCCGGCACGACGTACATCGCGGTGCCGTTCAACGACGATTTCAATCAGGCGCTGACGATCAACTACACATTCGACATCTCGGGTCCCTTCCAGAAGCCGCCTGTCGACTTCGGGGGCGACAGCGCGAGCGATTTCACGATCGTCCGGAACATTGGCGGCGGACCCATGGGATCCGTCATCTGGTGGGTGTCCCACGCCGGGGGCGGCGCGACGTCCCATTTTCTCTGGGGGACGGCATCGGATTTCTTCCTGCCGGGTGACTACGACGGCGATACCCGTACCGACGTGGCGATCTGGCGACCGGGCGCAGGTGGCAGCGCGGGTTTCTGGATCAGCCGAAGCTCCGACGGCGGCGTATCGTTCCAGGCGTTCGGTCAGACGGGGGACGACCCGAGTGTGGTTGGCGACTATGACGGCGACGGCAGGACGGACATAGCCGTGTATCGGCAGGGCGCGTCGCCGGGTCTCCCGAGCGCGTGGTTCCACAAGCGAAGCAGCGACGGTGTCATCGTCGGCACACTCTGGGGACAGAACGGCGATGTTCCGGTTCCCGGAGACTACGACGGCGATGGCAGGCATGATCTCGCGATTCGACGCACGAACGGCGCGTTCGGCCAGTACTGGCTGAACCAGACAACGGCGGGCGTCAGCACGTTCTTCTTCGGGACGCCCACGGACTCGCTCGTACCGGGGGACTACGACGGCGACGGGAAGACCGATGCCGCGATCGTCCGGGACGTCTCGGGGACGATGTTCTGGTGGGTGCGGCGAAGCTCGGACGGCGCGGCCACGTCGCAGCCCTTTGGGCTCACAGCATCTGATTTCACCGTTCCGGCGGACTACGACAACGACGGGAAGACCGACGTCGCCGTCTGGCGATCGGGTGTGTTCTGGGTATCTCAGAGCACGGGCGGCATCCTCACGCGCAGCTGGGGTCAGGTCGGCGACTATCCGGTCGCCAACTACAACACGCATTGACGCATGTCGCTCACCGCGCAGGTCATCGCGGCGCTTCTGCTCGGGCTTGCCGCGGGGCTTGTTGTCCGCGAGTATCCGACGCCGACCCTCCTCTGGCTCGTCGGCGTGGTCGAGCCGATCGGCGTCCTCTGGGTCAATGCCATCCGGATGACCGTGATACCGCTCGTGGTCTCTTTGTTGATCACGGGCGTCGCGTCGTCGGCCAGCGTCGCGTCCGTGCGTGGAATCGGCGTACGGGCGATCGCGTCGTTCTTCGGCCTGCTGTTGTTCGCTGCCGTCGTGGCCCTGGTAGTGATTCCTCCGCTCTTCGGCTGGCTTCAGATCGACGCCGCGACCGCCGCATCGCTTCGGCCGGGTGGGGAAGGGGCCGCATCCTTGGGCGCGGCGCCCGTTCCGGGCTTCGCGGAGTGGGTGACGGGGCTCATCCCGACCAATCCCGTCCGGGCCGCGGCCGACGGGGCGATGCTGCCGCTCGTGCTGTTCACGCTGGCGCTCGCTCTTGCTCTGCTCACGCTCACGCCAGCACGCCGCGACCCGGTGGTTGCGTTCTTCACAGGCCTCGGCGACGCGATGCTGGTCATCGTCCGGGTGGTCATCGCCCTGTCGCCCGTTGGGGTGTTCGCGCTCATGCTGCCGCTCGCGGTCCGGACGGGCGGATCAGTCGCTGGCGCGCTGGGCTATTACGTCGTAGTCATGTCAGTCACGCAGCTGCTTATGATCGCGCTGCTGTACCCCGTCGCTGCGCTGATTGGCGGAGTACACGTGTCCCGATTCGCCCGGGCCGTTTTTCCGGCGCAGGCGGTCGCGTTCAGCTCGAGCTCCTCGTTAGCGTCGCTTCCCGCGCTCATCGACGGCGCGAACCGGCGGCTCGGCCTTCCGTCACGCGTCTCCGACGTCGTGCTTCCTCTGGCGGTGTCGACGTTCAAGGTGGGATTGCCGTTGATGTGGGTGACCGCGGCGGTGTTTCTCGGGCGCTTCTACGGAATCACGCTGACGCCGCTGCAACTCGTGCTCGTCGCGTTGACGGCTATCCTGACGAGCTTCAGCACGCCCGGCGTCCCGCACGGCTGGCTGCTGGTGATTTCGCCGCTCGTCGCGACGATGGGCATTCCGCCTGAGGGCATCGGGCTATTGATTGCCGTGGACGCTATCCCGGACATGTTTGCGACGACGCTGAATGTGACGGGGGACATGACGGCGGCGGCGATTGTGGCGAGGAATCGCGCGTAACAGGTACGTCACACCTTTCTTTGGCACTACTGCTCAGTTGACAGACAATCGGCGCCCCCTTGCGGCCACATTGTCACCGTTTGCCCACGTCGAACGAAACGCCCTGCGAAACACGCCAGTGCTCCGATGCGTTTTTGCCGAATGACTTGAACCACCGCGCGTCGGTACGCATCCCCCACGTGTCGTCGACCGGAACCTCGAGGCCGCCGCCTGCATTGACTTCGAACGCTATCCTCGCGTCCGTGCCGATGATGGAGCCTTCTCGCCAGACAATGGGCGCGCCGTATTGGGCCACACCGGCCCCCGTCGCGAGATACGGAGTCGTTCGGCCGATTTGAGGGAGCGCGTAGAGCAGATTCGCGCTCGAGCTGAGTGCATTCAAGGCGCCCTCTCCTCGTCGGTAGGCAACCTCTGCCTCGATGCTGAAGCTCGAGCTGAGCGGAAAGCTGATGGCCGCGCCGATCGGCGTTGACCCCCTCGAGTCCATCGCGACAAAGGGAGTCACCTCGATCGCTGGCGCCGTCGCGGCCGCTGGTGCCGGGCCAGCAGTTGCATGCTGTGCGCTCGCCGGCGGCGCGGCGAGGGCGAACGCCACTGTCACCATCAAACCTGTGATTGTGAACGCCTTCATGATTCGCTCCTTGCTGTGCACCCATCATGAATAGACGAACCAACCGCCAGAAAAGCCGTTCCGCGCCGACGCAGGCTCGTATCAGCCAGGCACCGCCGAGGCCGCGGCAGCTGCGCTCCCGTCAGCCTGATCCGCTTACGGCGGCCGGCGACGGTCGTGTCGTCAGACCGCTTGCGGCCACCATCGAGCGTCCCCGATTAGGAGATCGAAGACGCGCGCCCGGTCGAGAAGCTCGCGAACGCGCGGGCGGGCGTTCGAGAGCCGGAGCTCACCGTGCGCGGCGGCGGCCATGTTGAACAGATGAACGAGCTCCCCGACGCCGCCGGCGTCCAGATCCGACACGGCGGCGAGATTCAGCTCGATTCGCCGAACGCCGCGGCGCAGGATGACGTGCACGGTCCACTGCAGATCGAGGTCGATGGGGACGCGCAGGGGTCCACTGATGTGCAGTATCGAGACGCCGAGCGAACGTTCCTCTCGAACCGAA
Source organism: uncultured Acidobacteriota bacterium (assembly GCA_963847125.1). GTDB lineage: Bacteria > Acidobacteriota > Vicinamibacteria > Vicinamibacterales > 2-12-FULL-66-21 > DATAEE01. Next base: position 876,430 of record CAWJYM010000009.1, on the reverse strand, counting down.
GTCATTCGGGTACTGCCCTCTGCAGGTGCTCGATGCGCGGACGAGCAAAGCTGATTCCAACTCCAACACCTTGCAGTTCAAAAACATTCCCGCGCCGCTTGTCATCTATCGGTATCGCACTGGCCGCATCTCGGTACACCGTCAACGTGATGACACGTTCCGACTGTCAAAACCTTTCGCCGACCTGAAGGGCATCGGTCACATTCCTCCGTCGCATTCCGTCATGGTAGTGGACGCGGCAGCGCCCGCGAACGTGACAATGCGAGGAAACCGATGAAGATCAAACTGACCAGCGTGCACGTCGACGACCAGGAAAAGGCCCTGCGCTTCTATACCGACGTGGTCGGCTTCGTGAAGAAGGCCGACTTCAGCCAGGGGCCGTTTCGCTGGCTCACGGTGGCCTCACCAGAGGACCAGGACGGGACGGAGCTGCAGCTGGCACTCAACAACAACCCGGCGGCCAGGGCCTACCAGCAGGCCATGTTCCAGCAAGGCCAGCCAGCGGCCATGTTCTTCACCGACGACGTGCAGGCCGATTACGAGCGGATGAAAGCGCGCGGCGCCGAGTTCACCAGGCCACCAGCGGACGTGACCGGCTCCAGGATCGCCATGCTGAACGACACCTGCGGCAATCTCATTCAGGTCACGCAGCTGATGCGCTGGTAATGCAGGCACGGGCGCGGCTTGTCACACGCGGGCTGCTTTCGGCATCTCAAGGAGCGTGGGATCCCTCTTCGTTGCGGAAATCTGGCGATATCCCGTCAAGTCGATGGCCGGCGAGGCCTTAGGCGGGGCCGACGTCGGGCTGGCCGGACTCCCCGGCGATCGCGTCGTCCAGGTCTTCGACGGGCACGGACGAGTCGTGACGGCTCGCACCCATCCGGCCCTGCTCGGCCATCGCGCGACGCTCGACTCGAACGGTGAACCTCTTGTCGACGGACGGCCCTGGACCGATTCCACGGTCCTGTCCGACGTGCGCAGAATCGTCGGTCCTGACGCGCGGCTCGTCCGCGATCCGGACGTCGACGTGCGCTTCGACGTGCTGCCGCTCCTCGTGGCGACCGACGGGGCCATCGCCGCGTTCGGACGCGACCGACGTCGCCTGCGGCCGAACCTCGTCATCGGTGGAGTACCTGGCCTCGACGAGCGGCGCTGGCCGGGCCGGCGTCTGCGCATCGGTGACGTTGTGATTGAGGTCGACAGCCTTCGCGGCCGCTGCGTGATGACGACCGTCGACCCTGACTCGCTCGAGCAGGATCCGCGCGTTCTGCGAGACATCGTCCAGCGTTTCGGCGGCCGCCTCGCGCTCAACTGCGCCGTCCTCCATGGTGGAACGATTCGCGTCGGTCAGCCGGTCGAGCTCGTGGAGGTGACGGCGCCCGAGCCGTTGTCACACCAGGCTGCCCGCTAGCATCTCAAGGCCACAAGGAGACACCATGACCAAGCACATTGCTTGTGGCGACCTCATACCCGGTTGTTCGTTCACCGCGAGCGCGGCAAACGACGACGAGCTCGTAAAGAAGGTCGTGGCGCATGCGGCGCATGCCCACGGCGTCACCGAGGTCACGCCGGAACTGGCTGCGAAGGTCCAGGCTGCGATCAAGACCGACGCTGGTACCAGATAAACTGATTCGCAATGGTCGTCCCCGCGACCGAGACGAATGACGAAACGCTCGCCGCTCGCGCGGCTGCCGGGGACGATGCTGCGTTCGAGCTGATCGTGACCCGGTATCAGGGCCGGGTCTACCGCCTCGCGTGCCGGTTGACGGGAAGCGAGGCCGACGCCATGGACGCGCTGCAGGACACGTTCCTGCAGGTCTATCGTCGCCTCGCCTCGTTTCGCGGCGAGTCACGGTTCGGCACGTGGCTGTATCGCATTGCGACGAACGCAGCGCTGATGCAGAACCGCGTGCGCGCGCGGCAGCGCGCCGAGTCACTCGATGCGTTTCTCCCGGGCTTCGACGCCGCGGGCGTCCATCTGGGCACGCCCGCCGAACTGCAGTCGGCCGCCAGCGTCGACGAGATCCTGGACCGCCGGCTGCTCGCCGAGAAGGCGATGGCCGCGATCGATCGGCTGCCCGAGTTGAATCGGGTCGCGTTCGTGCTGCGCGATCTCGAGGAGATGTCGACGTCCGACGTCGCCGAGGTGCTCGGCATCGAGCCGGCCGCCGTGCGCCAGCGCGTGCACCGCGCACGGCTCATGCTGCGCGGCTACCTGAGCGATCTCGCGGGGGTGAAGCCATGAACGAGATCAGGTGCGCCTCCGGCGTCGATCTGCTGATGGATTACCTCGAAGGCGTGCTCTCCGCCGACGTGCACGCGGCGGTCGAAGCGCACGTCGCCGGCTGTCCGCGGTGCGTCGCCTTCATCGCGTCGTACAGCGAGACGCCGCGCATCGTGCGCGAGGCGACGTCCGTCGATCTTGCCGCCGGCCAGCAGGCGTCGCTGCTGGCGTTCCTGCGCGCGCAGCGCGGCCTGTGATGCATATCTCACTCGACGATCGACACGTCGAGCTCGCCGAGCCGCGCCGGATCGCCGATGACCTCGATCTCGGTGATCGTGCCGTTCGCGATCGTGAAGCGGAGCGCTCTCACCAATCGTCCCCGCGGCGCCATCACGAGGCCGATGGCCCCGTTCACGAGCGCGGGCCGCACGAGCCGCGCCATGTGCCCGAAGGCGACCGCCCCCTTCGCCCAGACCGCCGCGCCGCGGATCTCGCTCGGCGCGCCCGGCATGTCCGCGCGGACCACGAGATCCGGATCGAGGACGGCGAGCAGGCCTTCGAAGTCGCCGCCGCGTAGTGCCGCCATGAAGGCCTCGACGACCTCGCGCTGCCGAACGAGATCGGGGCCGGGTGCCGCGCCGCCGCGCACGCGGCGCCGCGCGCGGCTCGCGAGCTGCCGCGCCGCCTCTGCGGAACGGCCGACGATCGGCGCGATCTCCTCGAACGGCACGGCGAACATGTCGTGCAGCACGAAGGCGAGGCGTTCCGCCGGCGTCAGCCGGTCGAGCACGACGAGCAGCGCGACCCCGACCGAATCCGCGAGGAGGGCTTCCTGCTCCGGGCTGCTCCCGCGCGCGCCGGTCGCGACCGGCTCCGGCGCGTCCGGGGTGAACGGCTCCTCGCGCCGTGATTGGCGCGACCGCAGCATGTCGAGGCACACGCGCGCGACGACCGTAGTCAGCCATCCGCCAAGGTTGTCGATGCCCGCGGTATCGGCGCGGCTCAGCCGCAGCCACGCTTCCTGAACGGCGTCGTCCACCTCGCTCAACGAGCCGAGCATCCGGTAAGCCACAGAGCGCAGGTGGGTTCGGTGCTCTTCGAACCGCTCGGCCAGATAGTCGCGGTCGCTCATCGGTCACATTCCTCCGTCGCGCTCCGTCATGGTAACAAGGAGGACGACATGAATCTGACACTGGAAGGCAGCCGCGCCATCTCGTCCATGGACCTGAGCATGCCCCGCTCCAAGGCGATCGTCATTGGCTTCTGGATGGTCACCGCGCTCTTCTGCCTGCAGATAGGCTTCACCGCCTACGCGCAACTGCGCCTGCCGCAGGTGGCGGAGGCGTTCACCCACCTCGGCTTTCCGGACTACTTCCGGGTGGAACTCGCGTGGGCCAAGCTCCTCGGCGTTGTACTGTTGCTTGCGCCGGTGCCGGCGCGGCTCAAGGAGTGGGCCTACGCCGGCTTCGCCATCACCCTCGTCTCTGCGCTCATCGCCCACCTCGCGGTGGGAGATGGCCCGGAGGCATGGGGCTTTGCGGCGGGCACCGCCGTACTCTGGGGGCTCTCATACTTTTTCTGGCGCCGCCTGGAGGCCATGCCGGCGAGCGCCTGAACGCGCGGTGAGCGGAGGGCGCTCGTGTCGGAGATAATGTCGAACCCATGGCGCTGACTGAAGGAGTTTGCGAGTACGGCCGATGAGATCGTCGGCGGCGACGGGCTGGCGTTCGTGCGTGGAACCTACGTCATGACGATCGGCGGCTCGACGCCCGTCACCGACCGCGGCAACTACATGGGCCTCATGCGAAAGCAGCCTGACGGCTCCTGGCTGTGGACGACCGACATGGCCGTGTCCGAGCTGCCCGCTCCGACCGCCTGATTGTCGAGCCTGCTACTCGTTCAACTGCCGCAGCTTCGCTTTCATCCGATCGATTTCGGCCTGATGACCCTTGATGATGTCGCCGCACAGCGTCTTGATCTCCGGATCCCGTAGCGGCGCCTGTTCGCACATCAGAATCGCCCCTGCGTGGTGCGGGATCATCGACCGCAGGAACTGCCGATCGGTCACTTGGGTCTGCCATCTGATGAGGGCAAAGAAGGCGACACCTGCGACGATCGCGCCGCCGAGGATCAGCATGTTGCGCCGCGTGTCCTGATACATGCCGCGCATGACGACGAGTTCGATCACGATCATCGGCGCGGGCACTCCTACACGAGTCGGTGCGATGAGCTTGGCCTTTGGAGATCCGAAGCTCTGACGCCCGAAAAGGATGCGAAATTGGAACCACATCGCCATCGAACAGAGCCCAGCGTTTAGAGAGTGGCCCGGTCTTCGCAACGTACCCAAAGAGGGCTCTCCACCGCTTGAGCAATGCTGACCGGCTCTGCGTTTTCATGGAGAGTCACCGGTGTGTAGAAAGGAGTCACCATGCCCAAGTCGACAACCTCACCCGTAGACGCGCAGACGTTCATCAAGAGCGTCCACGGCGTCCGCTACCAGGTGAAAGATGTCGCTCGCTCTGTCGCGTTCTATACGCAACATCTCGGTTTCAAGCTGGAGCATCAGCAACTTCCGGCGTTTGCAAATGTGTCGCTCGGCGATTCAGACATCCTGCTGAGTGGCCCCGAGGCGTCCGGCTCGCGACCGATGCCGAACGGTCAACATCAAGAGCCCGGCGGTTGGAACCGTGTCGTGCTGAGAGTCTCGGATCTCCCGGGTTGTATCGCGGCTCTCAAGGGGGCCGGCCTCCGCTTCCGAAACGAGATGGAAACGGGTCCGGGCGGCCGTCAGATTCAAATCGAAGACCCGGACGGGAATCCGATCGAGCTCTTTGAACCGGCGCGCTAGGCGTGTGGACGCCGGCAGCGGGGCGGCGCTTACCTCAGAGGGAATTGAGCAGATCGCCGCGGTCGTCGATACTCAGCCTGCACAATGAGCCATGTCCTCCTTTGACGATGACGGGGTGCAGAAATGGCTCGGCGCGTGTCTGGTGGATCCGTCACACTTCCCCCTTGACATGGGTGTGTGTTCGCATAACCATATGGTTATTGAACCAAACGGCTATGAACAGCAGCACCTCCGAACGCCTCGATGCCACGTTTCTCGCGCTCGCCGATCCGACGCGGCGGGCCATTCTGGCTCGTCTCGCACGCGGCGAAGCGTCGGTGACGGATCTCGCGGAACCGTTCGCGATCAGTCAGCCTGCGATCTCGAAGCACCTGAAAGTCCTGGAGCGCGCCGGGCTGATCACGGTCGGTCAGGATGCACAGCGGCGACCCCGCCGTTTCGAAGGGAAGCCGCTGGCCGAGGCGAGTGCCTGGCTCGAGCGATATCGCACGAGCTGGGAAGCGAGCTTCGAGCGCCTCGACGGCGTTCTGGAGGAGCTGCAACGCAGGACGTCCGCGTCGGCGCGCGCGCGGAGGCGGACAAAACGGTAGCGCGGAGACATGGGGAATGCCACGAAGGAGGGAGACATGCCGATGACGATGGAAAAGGCACAGGTCACGCTGCCCAGCGATCGTGAGGTCAAGGTCACGCGATCGTTCAAAGCGGCCCGGCCGCTGGTGTACAGGGCATACACGGAACCGGCACTGGTGCAGCGCTGGCTTCTCGGTCCGCCCGGATGGTCGATGCCGGTGTGCGAGATGGACGTGCGCGTCGGCGGCCGTTACCGGTGGCGGTGGCGGAGTGACAAGGACGCCAGCGAGTTCGGCTTCGCCGGCACGTTTCGCGAGGTCCAGCCACCATCGAGGCTCGTGCACACCGAGACCTACGATCCCGGGACCGTCGGCGACGCACACCCCCAGAGCGAAGCGCTCGTATCGGTGACGTTCACGGAGGACGGCGACATCACGACGGTGACCACGCTGATCGACTTCGGGTCGAAGGAGGCGCGGGACGCGGCGGTGGCAACCGGCATGACCGACGGCATGGAGCAGAGCTATCAGTTGCTCCAGGCGCTGCTCACTGAAGGGAGAGGACGATGAAACCGATCACACCCCATCTCTGGTTCGAGAAGGAAGCCAAGGAAGCCGCGCAGTTCTATTGCTCCGTCTTCCCGAACTCGAAGATCACCAGCGTCAGGACACTGCGCGACACGCCCTCGGGCGATTGCGACATCGTCGCCTTCGAGCTGAACGGCCAGCCGTTCATGGCGATCAGCGCAGGACCACTCTTCAAGTTCAACGAGTCGATCTCTTTCATAGTGTCTTGCGAGACGCAAGCGGAGATCGACCGCTATTGGGAGAAGCTCTCCGCTGTTCCCGCCGCGGAGCAATGCGGGTGGGTGAAGGACAAGTACGGGCTGTCGTGGCAGATCGTGCCGACCGCGATGAACGAGATGTTGACGAAGGGAACGCCCGAGCAGCTGGCGCGGGTCACACAGGCGTTCCTGAGGATGAAGAAATTCGACATAGCGGAGCTGCAGAAAGCATTCGCCGGCGGCGCGCGCGTTGAAGTGCCGAGCTGAAACCGATCTGAGTGTCTACGTCATCCGAAACTCCGATCGTCGGCAGTCGGCCCGTACACAGAAGGCACCTTCGACCCGAGCAGGCGCAGGTACACGGTCATCTGCCCACGGTGATGTGCCGAGTGCAGGAACGTATCGCGAATCACCTGGTGACGCGGCTGCTCGAACGCGAGCTGGCCGCTCGCGAGGAGGCGCCAGGGGGTCTCGAGGTGCGCATCGGTGGTCTTCTGCAGGGCCCCCCGAGCTTGCGCAATGGCCTTGTCGAGCGCCGCCACGAGCTCGGCGCTCGTGTTCAGTGGTACTGGTTTGTATTTCGGTCCGTCTTTCGGCGCGACGTCCAGCTCGTCCTGCGTGATGGCCAGGCCGACCCACGATGGAATGTTCGCGACCAGATCCGACAGGTAGCCGAGCTCCATCGACCTCTCGTGCGGCTTCCAATCGCGCTTGCCTGTTGGCACCTGTTCGAGCACGCGCCGCGACTTGGCCGCCTCGCTCTCGAGCTCTGCCAGAAACCATTCAGTCATCGTCATCGGTTACCTCCAGACATCGGCATCCCGCCGACGACTCACAATAGCGTGTCAGGGCACATCAGCGAAGGCGGCAAGGTTGAGGCGCGCGAGTCGTTCGGGATCGAGTACGCAGTCGATCTCGACGATCTTCCCGCCCGCGACCGTAAACCCCATCACCGAGAACGGCCGGCCGTTGACCATGACGACCACTCCGGCGGCGCCATTGACGAGCGCAGGACGCCGAATGGCGTGAGGCAGCGCAAACGCGATCGCACTCCGCGCCACTTCGGCCGCTCCTCGGCGAACGAGCGAAACTTTCCGACGCTTTTCTCCGCCATCTGATCGCAGCACCACGTCGGGATCCAACACCGCCACGAGCGCGTCGAAGTTGCCGCTGTGCGCCGCCGCAAAGAAGGCATCGACGACCTCTCGCTGACGAGCGAGGTCCGGGTCTGGAGCCGGCACGGCTGCACCGTGCACGCGTCGCCGCGCGCGGCTGGCGAGCTGTCGCGCCGCCGTTGAAGAGCGACCCACCATCGGTCCGATCTCGTCGAACGGTACGTCGAACATGTCGTGCAGAACGAAGGCGAGTCGCTCGGCTGGGGGCAACGTGTCGAGCACGATCTGCAGCGCGAGGCCGACAGAGTCGGCCATGAGCACCTCGTGCTCCGGGTCGAGCGCGCCGTCACGCCCGACGATCGGATCGGGCAGATGCACGCCGGAGGCGTCCTCGGGCCGCGCCTTTCGCGCCTGCAGGGCGTTCAAACACACGCGGGCGACGATGGTCGTGAGCCACCCGCGAAAGTTTTCGATCCCATCGGCGCCCGCGCGGCTGACGCGCAACCAGGCATCCTGAACCGCGTCATCGGCTTCCGCGAGGGAGCCCAGCATCCGATAGGCCACCGCCCTGAGGTGCGGGCGATGTGCCTCGAAATGTTCGACAAGCCATTCGCGTTCGTCCATCAGCGTTCCCTGGTTTTCCCCCTCACTATGAATGACCGGTGAGACGATGTCGATGTGACCACCAAGCACAGCCGGTCGGTCACACTTCCTCGCCGCCGCCGGTCATTCCAGCAGGAAGTGCTGAAAATGGTTGAGCTTTTACGAAGGGAGACCGTCATGAAAGCCCGTGTCGATGTTGCGAAGGTGTTGATGCCGAAAGCCTTGCGAGCCCTGCAGCCGACGTCGAACTATGTCAACAACTCTGGGCTCGATCACCGCCTGCTCGAGCTGGTCAAGATGCGCACGTCGCAGCTGAACGGCTGCGCGTACTGCATCGACATGCACAGCAAGGATGCACGCGCCGCCGGCGAAACGGAGCAGCGCCTCTACCTGCTCGACGCCTGGCGCGAAACACCGCTCTATACCGAGCGCGAGCGCGCGGCGCTCGAATGGACGGAGGCCGTGACGCGCGTCGCCGACGGCCACGTGTCCGACGAGGTGTTTGCCGCGGCGCGAGATCACTTCAGCGAAGAGGAGCTGGTGAACCTGACCATCGCCGTCATCGCCACCAACGGCTGGAACCGGCTCAACATCGCGTTCAGGCCGGAGGTCGGCGATTACCGGCCGGGAATGTTCGATCAGCCGAAGACGGCACAGGCGGTGGTATGAGCACAGTCGCCCTCTTCATGAGGGCGCAATTTCATCTGTCCATTCGTCCGTGACGGGCCAGGGATCAGACCATTGTCGACGTGATCATGCTGATGCTGGTTGCGACCGACCGTGAGGTCGTCGTCATTGATGTTGAGCGAGGCGCTGCCGCGCCGGCGCGCGGGATCGGTGACCGCCCCACATGCCTGACCGCGGATCCGCTGGTTCACGGGCGGGCGTGGTGTGGCACCCACCGGGACGGCGTCTTCAGGAGCGATGATGGCGGCAGGTCCTGGCAGTCGGTCGGCCTCGCGGGCCGGCTGATTATGGCCGTCAGTGCGAGCCCCGCGAACCGGGACGTGGTGTGGGTAGGCACCGAGCCAAGCGAAGTGTGGCGCTCAGGGGACGCTGGGAACACGTGGGAGCAGACCGGCAGGTTGGAGACGCTGTCGTCGTCGTCCGAATGGTCCTTTCCGCCGAGACCGGATACTCATCACGTTCGATGGATTGCATGTCACCCGCTCGAACCGGAACGACTGTGGGTCGCGATCGAGGCCGGAGCGCTCGTGTCCACGGTCGACGGTGGCCGCACATGGAGCGACCGCGTGCCCGGTGGGCCATGGGACACCCACGAGCTCGCCATTCACGACAAGGCTCCCGATACACTGCGCGTCTCCGCCGGCGACGGATATTTCGAGAGTTACGATGCCGGTGCCACGTGGCGCTCGCCCACGGTCGGCCTCGAGGTCGGCTACTTGCGCAGCGTGGCGATCGATCCGGAGCAACCGGACGTCGTCGTGGTCTCGGCGTCGTCCGGACCGTACTCCGCGTACGTGGCTGGCCGCTCGGATGGCCGCTTGTATCGCCGTCTCACTCGCGAGCGTTGGGAGCGCGTCCGCGACGGCTGGCCGGAGCCAGCCAGCACAATCGCGCCTCTACTCTCCGCCGGCGCGAAAGGCGGAGAGCTGTGGGCCGCGGATGAGCGCGGCGTGCACCGTTCGGACGATGGCGGGAAGAGTTGGCGCCGCGCGGTCGGCTATGCCACGTCCCCGCAGCATCTACGCGGCCTCGCGCTGGTGCGGTGACCGTCGACCATCCGACGCGTCGGGAATAATTCTGTCACCATATGACCGGAAGACACCGCCTAAAAACTGCTCGCAGCGACTTGAAGGTGTCGCTATCGGTAGAACAGCCAAACATCGATCGCGTTCGCCATCGCCAGATAGCCGGCATCGGTCATGTGGATGCCGTCGAAGCTGAAGGCCGGCAGCAGGCGCGTCGGGTCGCTCGGATCGCGAACCGCCTTGTCGAAGTCGATCACGCCGTCGAACGCGCGGCTGGTGCGAATCCACCGATTCACCACCTGCCGCTTCTCTTCGTTCTCCGGCGTCCAGAATCCGGGGAAGATGCTGGAGCTCGACGGCGTGATCGTGGCGCCGTAGATCGGCAGACCGCGCCGGTGCGCGCGCGCGATCAGCCGACGCAGGCCGACGATGATCTCCTGCGCGCTGACGACCTGTTCCGGCCGGTTGCCGAACACCGTCGGCAAGCCGAGGTCGACGAGCCCGAGGGACACGATGACGTGGGAGACGCCGGAGACGTCGAGTACGTCGCGATCGAAGCGCTGCAGGCCGCTCGGTCCGCATTCGAACCAGATCAGCCGGTTGCAGCCGATGCCTTCGTTGACGACGGCCAACCGCGGACGCCCGTAGTGTGGCGTGAGCCGCGCGAAGAGCTGGTCCGGCCAGGTTCGGGTCGCGTCGATCGTGGACCCGGCGCCGACCGTAGTCGAATCGCCAAAGGCGACGATGACGCCGACGCGATCGCGAGGCGACACTTCCACCGCGCTCAGGCCGAACTGCATCGTCGTCTGACCGCCCGGCGGCACGGGCATCACCACCGCATCCGTGAAATCGCCCGGTCCCGAGATGTAGGAGCTCTCCGCCGAAGCGGCGTGATACGTCGGCAGTCCGGTGTCTTCCGCGAAGTAGAGGCTCACCGCGAGCGTGGCGCGAGTGGGCAGGTCGACGTCGATCGGGTCGCTGAAGATCTCGTCACCGACTGGCACCGTGACGGACGAACTGCCGTCAAAGCTCAACGGGCGATCGGAGTCCGGCACGATCGACGGTCCTGAATCCTGCAGCGCGACGTGCGCGGACCCGATGACCAGCGGCTTCTCGCCGAATGCGTTGGACAGCTTCACGCGCAGACGCCGTCCGCCGACGCTGATATGGACGATGTGACGGACCGTCTGATTGGCGAGCCTCGGGGAATCGGGACCGAACGTCGAGTCACCCGGCATCGGCGCGGCGGTCCAGGTCGCCACCCAGCGCGGGCCGCGGCGGTCGTCATCATCGTCGCCGGCCCGGACCGGCGACACGGCGCAGACGATCGTCAGGACGGCCGCCGCGCATACGAGCTTTCGGTTCATGGTGTCCTCCCTGAATGAGTTCGCGAGGTCGTGCGTAACGTGCCGAGAGTCTGGCTGCGAACGTGCCGTGCGATAGGACCGGTTGCACGCGGACGCATCAGGCCAGTTGCCCGCCGCGATTGGCCGTCCGTCGCGATCCAAACTGATGGGACAGGCGTCCGCTGCGCTGAACTGGTGTGTGAAGCGGACGCGAATTTCGAGGCCCTCGCCGCGGAACATCTCTTGCTTGGCTAGCGGCACATGGGTACGCGCGCCACGGCCGATCTGCTGATCCACATCGATCCGAACACCCGCAACACGCTGCAGCAGCAGATCTACGACGGCATCCGCCAGGCGATCCTCACCGGCCTGGCCAAGCCGGACGCCCGCTTGCCATCCTCCCGGGCGCTGGCGGCGGATCTCGGCGTCTGCCGCGCGACGTCGCTTCTCGCGTTCGAGCAACTGATGGCCGAAGGCTACGTCGTGACGAGGCCCGGGGCCGGCACCTACGTCGCGCCGGACCTGCCCGACGATCTGCCGCGCGTCCGCGGCGGCTGGCGGCGGCTCACGGCGCGGCATCCGCCGCTCTCGGCGCGCGCCACGGCGCTGGCCCGCGCGCGGCCGCGGGCGTGGCGTCTGGCCGGCGGACCGCGTCCGTTCCGCATCGGCACGCCGGCGGTGGACCTGCTGCCAGTCAGCTTGTGGTCGCAGCTGACCGCGCGGCGGCAACGATCGGCCAGTCTGTCGCAGTTCGACTACGGCGAATGGCCGCCGCTGCGCGAAGCGATCGCCGCGCACGTGCAGAGCGCGCGCGGCACGCAGTGCTCGGCGGAGCAGGTACTGATCGTTGCAGGCGCGCAGGCTGGCCTGGACCTGATGGCGCGGCTGCTGCTCGATCCGGGAGACGCCGTCTGGATGGAGGAGCCCGGCTATCCGGGCGCGCAGAGCGCGTTGATTGCCGCCGGCGCGCGCCTGGTGCCGGTGCCGGTGGACGACGACGGTCTCGACGTCGATGCCGGCATCCGGCGTGCGCGCGACGCGCGGCTGGCGTACGTGACGCCGTCACACCAGTTTCCGCTCGGCGTCGTGATGAGCCTGCCGCGCCGTCTCGCGCTGCTGAAATGGGCGAGCGCGGCGGAAGCCTGGGTGGTGGAGGACGACTACGACAGCGAGTTCCGCTACGGCACGCGGCCTGTGCCCTGTCTGCACGGAATGGACGTGGACAATCGGGTCATCTACGTCGGCACGTTCAGCAAGTCGCTCTTTCCTTCGCTCCGTCTGGGCTTCGTCATCGTCCCTCTAGATCTGCAAGAGCGGCTGGTGGCGGCGCGCGGCGCGCTGGAGTTCCAGCCGCCGGTGCTCAATCAGGCGGTGCTGGCGGATTTCATGGCGGACGGCCACTACGAGCGGCATCTGCGGCGGATGCGCGCCGCCTATCGCGAACGTCTGGACGCGATGGCCTCCGCGGCGGCGCGCTTCTGCGGCAACGCGCTGCGCGTGCGGCCGGTGCTGACCGGCCTGCACGCCGTGGCGGATCTGGAGGAAGGAGACGATGCGCGCGTGGCGCGTGAAGCGGGAGCACGCGGCGTGGAGGCGATGCCGCTGTCGATGTACGCCAGCGTCGCGACCCGCGCGAACGGCCTGCTCCTTGGATTCGCGCCGATCCGTCCGGAAGACGCAGCCGACGGCATGCGGCGGCTGGCCGCGTCGATCGACGCGGCGCGATCGGCATATCGGCGCAGGGCTCCGGTCGCGGTGCGGCTGGTGCGCGCCTCTAGTTCAGCACCGCAATCCGGTGAGTTTCTAAAGAGAAGTTGCTCCCCTGGATTGCTGAGGTCCTGAAAGCCGATGCGCCCGCGCCTGGGGCGCTTGGACAACGACGGAAACTCGCCATCCTCAGTCTTGACAGGCGTGGTCTCTGTGTCGAGGTCGGCGTCCTGAATCAGAGTGTTGTTCAACCACACCTTGAGCAGAGAGCCGCGCAGCTCGATGCGATAGGAGTTCCATTCACCGGGGTTGTACACCTGCTTGAGTCTACAAAATCATCTAGAGTGAGCCCGCGCTCGGCCCGCAACGTCAGTGCAAGTTGTTGATTTGATTGGTCGGGGCGAGAGGATTCGAACCTCCGACCCCCTGCGCCCAAGGCAGGTGCGCTACCAGGCTGCGCTACGCCCCGACCCGGCTATTATCGCAGTTCTTCTGCACCAGTAGAAACAAGCCTATCCACCACGCCCTCGATCGGCGGGACTGCTGATCGACCAGACGATGGGCAATCCGACGAACGGGAAGTGTCCGACGAACTGGATCCACCAGCGTGCGTTGATGGTCGGTGGCCGACGCGCGACGAGCGGAATCAAGATCAGTGACATCACCATCCATATGAAGGGCCCGTACAGTGCGGCGACCTTGAGCACACCATACCGGGATTCCAGGATGCGGCGCATCCAGGCCGACCGAACGAGAAACAGAAACACCGCGGACCATCCGAAGGCCACACAGAAATGAATGAGAAGGCCGAGCGCGGCCGTAGTCGTTCCACCCTCGAGCGCCGCACGTCCGAGGGGAACGGACGCGACCCCCTGAAACAGACGCGTCACCGTCGACCCGTACGCGGCGACGCTCAGGATGCTCGAGAAAAGCCCGTCGATCACGCCCGTCAGAAACCCGGCGCGAACGAGCCGCGACCACCTAAAGTGGAAGGAACGACCCGCCATCCACAACCCCTGCCTTCACGCGATAGAGCGTGACGCCCGACGACATCGCCAATCCTCCGGCCTTGCTCGGACCCACGACCGCGGCGGCCTGGTGAAACCGGCGCAGGCCCTCGTCGGTCCGGTACTCCAGAACCTCGCGCGTGTGAAGGTGACCGCCGAGCGCAATTTCGAGGCGGTGCGGCCTCAGCGCCGCGAGCACGTCGGGCGTGTTCGACACGAGATGCCGGAACAGGAGCTTGCCGTTCACGCGAATCAACGTCGGCGCCGGGGGGTCGTCGGTGTAGCCGTCCATCCGCTCCGCGGCGCTGGCGAACGGGATGTGATTGAAGGTGACGACCGGCGTCGTGTCAGGAGCGGTCGCCAGGTCCCGCCTTATCCACTCGAGCTGCGCGGCATCGACGTGCCCGTAGTACCACGTGTCGTCGATGTCGACCGAGTCGATGCCGAGGAAGCGGACGCCGCCCCACGTGAACGAGTAGTAGTTCGGCCCGAGGTAGTGCCGGTACATCTGCTTTCCGTAGAGCGGATGCGTGGCGCTCACGAGTGATTTCTCGCGCTCGATGCCGAAGTTCTCATGGTTGCCGGGCACGGTCCAGACCGGAACCGGAAACTGCTTCAGTTCCGCCACGAGCATGTCGTAGTAGCCGCGGGCCTCCGCCTCGCTGACGCGCAGCGCGTCTCGCACGAGATCGCCGGTGATGAGCACGAACGCGGGCTTCGTTTTCTCGACGAGCGCACGCAGCAGCCGCATCCGCGGCAGGCTCGCCGCGCTGAGATGCGTGTCCGATGCATGGATGAACGTGAACTCGGATGTGGCCTGGCGGCGCGCAAGCGGGAATTCGAGGGTGGCGGCGCTAACGCCCGCCGGGATCGGCCGCCAGAAAGCCCCGCTGGATGTCCACCCATCCGGCACGCTGACGAAGACCACGCGCGCGCCGGACGCTGCCTCGAGTTGCCACGCGCCGTTCGATCCAGTCGTGGCTGCCGAGAACTGATCCGAAACGACGATGCCCGAGAGTCCGGCCTCGCTCGGCTCGCGAGTCTGGTTGCCATTTGCGTCGAAATAGACGATGCCCTGAATCGTCCGCGCTTTGTCTTGCGCCGGTTGCGAGATCGCGAACAAACTTATGGCCAGCAGGATTCGAAGGTAAATGCTCATTGATTCCAGACCAGGCTAAAGCCTGGTGCCACATAAGCTCAGAGAGGATGATACCCAGATGAGCCGGAAACGTGCGGTTGCCTTGATTGCGCTGGCGATCCTTGCCGTAAGCGGCATCGCGTCCGCGAGGCGGGTCGAAGGTGAGCAGGTACTGGCCGCAATGGCGCGGCCCGCACGGAACGGGCGCGTCGAAACAGGCGAAACCGCCGGCCGAATGGAGCGAAGCGAAGAACATCCGATGGAAGAAAACGGTTCCGGGCCGCGGCTTCGGGACCCCGGTCGTCTGGGGCGACCTCATCTTCGTGCTGACCGCCATACCCGTGGACGCGACCGGCGACGCTGCACATGCGGCCCGCGGCCGTACGCCGGGAGCACACAAGTACGTCGTGCTCGCCCTGAATCGGAAGGACGGCCGCGTCGTGTGGGAACAGGTCGCGCGCGAGGATACACCGCACGAGGGCGCGCACAACGAGTGGGGCACCTGGGCGTCGCCGTCGGCCGTCACGGACGGCCAGCACGTCATCGCCTCCTTCGAGTCGCGCGGCATCTACGCGTACGACATGAAGGGCAAGCTCGTCTGGCAGAAGGACCTCGGCGACAAGACGATGCGCAACCAGTTCGGGGAAGGGAGCTCCCCGGCGCTCCACGGCAACACGCTCGTCGTGGTCTGGGATCACCAGGCCGGGTCGTTCATCGTCGCGCTCGACAAGCGGACCGGTGAGGAACGCTGGCGCGTCGCCCGCGACGAGATCGACGGCTGGGCGACGCCGCTCGTCGTCGTCTCCGGCGGCCGGCCGCAGGTGGTGACGAGCGGGATGAAGCAGGTGAGGAGCTACGACCTCGAGACGGGAAAGCTCCTCTGGCACGGCGGCGGCCTGACGATGAACCCGATCCCGTCGCCGGTTGCGTCGGACGGGATCGTGATCCTGACGTCCGGGTTCCGCGGCAACAACCTGAAGGCCGTCCGCGTCGCGGACGCGCGCGACGACATCACGAATACTCCAGCGGTCGTGTGGACGCTCGACCGCGACACGCCGTACGTGCCGTCGCCGCTCCTGTACGACGGCATCCTGTATCTGTTGAAGTCGAACAGCGGGATTCTGTCGGCGTTCGACGCGACGACCGGTAAGCCGCACTACCAGCTCGCGCGGCTCGAGGGCGCGCCCAACGTGTTCTCGTCGCCCGCCGGCGCCGCCGGACGCGTCTACATCCCCGGCCAGGACGGCACGACCGTCGTCCTCAAGCACGGCCCGGCGTTCGAGGTCATCGCGCAGAACAAACTGGAGGACGGCTTCAACGCCTCGCCGGCGCTCGTCGACGGCGAGATCTATCTCCGCGGGAACAAGTCCCTCTACTGCATTGCGGAGAAGTGAAGCAGCCCTAAAGGGCTGCGCTACTGCACCGTCACCGTCGGACTCGTGGCGGCACGCACGTACCCGTTGTTGAGGAACAGCCGGAACTCATACGTACCCGGCGTCGTCGGCACCGTGACCGTCCACGTGCGCGTCGTCACCCCCATACCGACGTAGGTGTAGCGCCAGTAACTGTTGTTGGGCGCCGTCGCCAACGCGAATGACATCCAGTCGCCGACGTTGCCGAAACCGCCCGTCAACGTGACCGTGACCGTTCCGCCTGGCGCGACCGTCGTCGCGCTCACCGTGAGCTGCGGCGCTGGCGGCGTTTGCCCCTGGCCGATCGTGAACGTCAGAGGCGCGGACGTGCCACCGCCGGGCGCCGGCGTAAAGACCGTGACGCTCACGTTGGCCGCAGAGGCCACGTCTGCCGCCGCGATCGTCGCCCGAATCTGCGTCGCGCTGAGGAACGTCGTCGCTCGCTCCGCGCCGTTCCACCGAACGACTGACGAGGTCACGAAGCCGCTGCCGTTGACGGTCAGGTTGAAGCCCGCGGATCCTGCGCTGGCCGAAGAGGGAGACAACGACGTGGCGACGGGCGCAGGATTTGGCCCGCCCGCGCCCTGCACGGTCACGGTGGGACTCGTCGCCGCTCGTGTATAGCTGCCGTTCCGGAAGTAGCGGAACTCGTAGCTCCCTTGAGTCGCCGGCATCGTGACGGTCCACGTCCGCGTGATGACCCCATTTCCGACGTACGTGTAGGTGACGTAGCCGTTGTTCGGCGCCGTCGTCAGCGCGAACGACATCCAGTCGGACAGTCCGCCCGACCCGTTCAACAAGGTCACCGTCACGGTCTCGCCGGGCGCGGCCGTCGTCGCGCTCACTTCCAGCTCCGGCGGCCCGGTGGCGTTGAACGTCACGGGAGACGAAGTTCCGCCGCCCGGCGGCGGCGTAAAGACCGTCACGGCATTGGCGCTGATCGCAGCGACATCCGCCGCGTTGATTGCCGCCTGCAGCCGCGTCGCGCTCACAAACGTCGTCGGCCGGGGCGACCCGTTCCACCGGACGATGGATGTCCCGACAAACGACGAGCCATTCACGGTGAGGGTGAATCCCGGGCTGCCTGCCGCCGTCGCCGCGGGCGACAGCGAGGTGATCGCAGGCGGTGCGCTCAGCGACGGATCGACCGTCACGGGTGGACTGGTCGCCGCAAGCGTGAAGACGTTGTTCAGGAGCAGTCGAAACTCGTATTGGCCCGGCGTCGACGGCATCGTGACCGTCCAGGTGCGATTGAGGACACCCGTGCCAACGTACGTGAAGAGGAGGTAACTGGAATTCGGCGATCCCGTTCGCGCAAACGCCAGCCAGTCGCCCGATCCGCCGAAGCCATCCGCAAGCGTCACCGTCACGGCGGTGCCGGGCGGGACCGCCGTCACGTTGTGCGTCAGCGACGGAGGTGGGTCGATCGGCACCGTCAGCGTCGCGCTCGTGCCGCCGCCCGGAGCGGGCGTGACCACATAGACCTCACCCGAGGAACCGCCCGCAAGATCCGCCGGCGTGAGCTGCACTCTGAGTTGCGTGGTGCTCTCGGTGACCGTGGGTCGTGGCGCGCCGTTCCAATAGGCGGCCGACGACGCGACGAAGTCACTGCCGACCAGCGTGAGAATGACGGGCGATGGCGACACGCGCAGGCGTGCCGGGGAGGTAGCGGTCAAAACCGGAGCCGGGTTGGTGACCGGGGTGAGCGCGCCGAGCGCCTCGAAGATGCTCACGCGCGGGATCGTCGTGCCTACGCCGATCGGCCTCGTGTCGGTAATCGGGAGCCCGGTCTGCCGCAGCACGTCGAGGATCAGGCCGACGCCCGCGGTAGGCGCCGCCTGGCGCAGGATCGCCCATGTGCCCGCGACATGAGGCGTCGCCATGGACGTGCCGCTGAACGCCCTGAAGGTGCCCCCCGGCACCGACGAGGTGATCGAACTTCCGGGCGCGAACAGCGACATGAACGGCGCCACGTTCGAGAACGAGGACACCTGGTTGCTCTTGTCGGTCGATCCGACGCTGACGGCGGACGAAATGCAGCCGGGCGCCGACAGTCCGGTTCCCGATCCGCTGTTGCCGGCCGCAATCACCGTCGCGACGCCAATCGACCGGAGGTTGTCGATCGCCGGTCGATACGGCTGGCTGTCGCAATTCGTCGTGAACGTCCCGGCGCTGCCGAGGCTCATGTTGATCGACGCGACGTTGCGCGCCGCGGCGAGCGAGTAGACGTATTCGAGCCCCGCGATGATGTCGGCCGAGAAAGCGCCCAGGCAGTTGCCTGTCGGGCAGGTCCCGGGGTCGGTGATGATCGAAAAGACCTGCACGGCCATCACGTCCGCGCCTCTGGCGACACCCGAGAACGGCTGACCGGCCGACGGCCCGTTTCCTGCCGCGATGCCGGCGACGTGCGTGCCGTGGATGCAGTCGGGCGCCGAGCATGGCGCGGCTGCGCCGACCCCGATCTGCTGATCGGTTCCGTTCGGACACGCGGTCAGGCTGAGGCCCGACGTCGTCGAGAAGCAGGCCTCGGCGACCACCTTGCCCGCCAGGAAGGGATGGTTCGAATCGACGCCGGTATCGAGCACGGCGATCGTCGTGCCCGTGCCGTCGTACCCCGCGGCCCACGCCTGATCCGCTTGTATGAGCGGCGCGCTCTGCGCGAGCACCGGCCACAGAATCTCGTCTTCGAGCACGCGAACGACATCGGAGGTCGCCGCTTCGAGCGCTGCAAGGCCGGCTGGCGTGACCTCGAGTGCGATGTAGGGCACGGTCCGGTAGCGGTACAGCACGCGGCGATCCGCGAACCTGAGCTTCGCATCGATGCGAGCGAAGGCATTCAGAATCTCGCTTCGCTGCCGAGTGACGTCCGACGGCGTGCGAAGCGCTCCCTCGGCGACGTGGCGCCCGGCCGCGAGATTGACCTCGACGAGCACCCTGACGCGCCCGTTTCGTTCGGCGCGCGCTCGCAGATGCTCCGGGACGCGCCGTCCGCGATCGTCGGGCGGCGTCTGCGCCGAGGGAAAACTTCCCGCCAGCGCCAGCAAGACCGCGACGAATGCTCCGACGGCCGCCGAATGATGACGCGTCATGCAACTCCTCAAGCAAGATTGGTGCGACGACTGCAGCACTCTATACGACTCTTCTCCGAAAAAAAGTCAGCTGTTTCAGCACAATTCGCGACAAAACGGTCCGGCGGCCACTGGGGTAGCTCTTACCCGACGTTTTTGTCGCCGCCGCGCCGACCTAATGTCCGCGAACCCGCCACTCTCCAGTTTCGTATGTACGACCATGTTCGTAGACTTCAGGCACGCGCTCGCGATCAACCCGACCGTCGCGCTGCGCAGCGAGTAGTGCCCTCGACGAGCCTAAAGGCTCGTACCACGCGTCTTGTGGTACGAGGCTTCAGCCTCGTCGGGTGACCAGCCTGAAGGCTGGTGCCACCAGCAGCCTGAAGGCTGGTGCCACTTATTTGTCGGGCACGACGGCCGTGCAGATGTAGGCGTGGGCGTTTCCAATGTCCTTGCTGAGGGCGAGCTGGGACTTCGACAGGTAGCGCGGGATCAATTCCTTCATCGCGACGTTCGAGCCGATCGCCAGACCCCGGCGGCCGATGAAGCCTTCCGGGTCGTCATCGGGCAGCCCGAAGATGAGCGGTTCGCGGACCGCTTCCAGGCGCTTCATGACGTCTTTCAGCGCCGGGTTGGGAGCCTTGAGGCCGCTCGCGAGGAAGTAATCGAAGACGATCCGGCTGCCAGGGGCGGCGTTGGCCGCGACGAAACGCAGCGTGGCATCGACAGCGGCCTCAGGGAGATAGAACGTCACGCCTTCCCAGACGAAGATCGTCTTGAGCGTGCGATCGTACCCGGCCTTGCCGAGAACGGTTCCAAGATCCTCTTTCGTGAAGTCGATCGGCACGTAGGTCACGTGACCTGGAAGCGACCCCATGATCTCGAGCACGCGCTTCTTCTTGTACTCCTGGGTCGGCGGGAAATCGACCTCGAACACACGCGTTCGACGGACGCTGTCGGGCGCCCGGTAGGCGCGGCTGTCCAGCCCTGCGCCGAGGACAACGACCTGCCGCGCGCCGGACTTCAGACTGTCCTCGAATATCGCATCTACATGGCGGGTGCGGACGTGCACCGCGACTGCGAACGGCTTACGAATCCCGAGGTGGTTCCAGGCTTCCTCGGTCCCCATCGGGAGTGCCGTCAGGATCGCGTCCGATCCGCCCTTCTTCAGGATGTCGCGTTCTTCAGGACCAAGAAACCGCTCGGCGAGCGAATCGCCGTTCCGGATGGCGGCCTCAGGATGTTTCGCGCCGATCGCCCGATATGCGGTGACTTCGAGCGCTGACACGGAAGGTTTGCCCGGCTCGACCGCGGACAGGCTGGCGATCGCCAGTCCCACCGCAACGATCGCCAGCACGTTGCGTCTCATGGCGAAGGACGCTACCTGCGCCTTGACACGCTGTCAACCGTCACGCCGTTTCATCGTCTAAGCTTTGTCTGTGGCACCAGGCCTCAGCCTGGTCTTGCTGACAAGTGCGAGGACCCATGTCCTTCTTCCACGACATCCGCCATGGCCTGCGGACGCTGCGACGCGTTCCCGGCCTCGTCTTCGTCGCGGTCCTGACGCTCGCGCTCGGCATCGGCGCGAACACGGCGATCTTCAGCGTCATCTATTCAGTGCTGCTGAAGCCGCTCGTGTTTCCGGACTCGGACCGTATCGTTCAGGTCTGGATGGCATTCCCCGAGCGGGGCATCGAGCAGACGTCCTGGTCGCATGGCCACTTCTGGGATGCGCGCGACATGGTGCGGTCGTTCGAGGATCTCGGGGCGATCGACTTCGGCAGCGCGAACCTGACCGGCGTCGGCGACCCGCAGCAGCTCGAGGCCGTTCGCGTGAACGCCGGGTTCTTCCGCGTGCTCGGCGTGCCGCCGGCGGCGGGACGCCTGCTCCGTCCGGGCGACGACGCGCCGGGCCAGAACGCGAACGTCGTGATCCTTTCGCACCGGTTCTGGACCCGGCAGTTCGGCAACGACCCGGCGGTCGTCGGCCGGACGCTGACGATGAACGGCGTCGGCCACGAAGTCATCGGCATTCTCCCTGCGGGAACGCCATTTCTCGACTGGGCGGACGTGTTCCGCCCGCTCGTGCGGACCGCCGACGCGCAGCGCAGCAGCTGGGAAATGGAGGGCATCGGACGGCTGAAGCCTGGAGTGACGCTCGAGGCGGCGCGCAGCGACCTGCAGCAGGTCATGACGACGCTCGGACAGCGCTATCCCGACTCGAGCAAGGGGATGTCGGGCAGCATCGGGCCCCTCAGCGACGCCGTCGCCGGAGGCAACACGCGCCGGGCGCTGTGGGTGCTGCTCGGCGCCGTCGGGTTCCTGCTGCTCATCGCGTGCGTCAACCTGACGAACCTGCTGCTCGCCAAGGCGGCCGGTCGGACCCGCGAGATCGCCCTCCGAGCTGCGCTCGGCGCGGGACGGTTGCGCATCGTTCGCCTGCTCGTCGCGGAATCGCTGGTCCTGGCGGTCGCGGGAGCGGCGCTTGGCCTGGTGCTGTCCTACTGGAGCCTCGATCTTCTGCGGACGAGCCGCGCCTGGGGAATCTCGCGGCTCGACGAGATCGAGATCAACGGTTGGATCCTGGCGTTCACGAGCGGGGTCGCGGTCCTGACCGGCATCCTGACCGGCCTGATGCCGGCGCTGCAGGCCTCGCGGAGCGATCTCACGCAGGCGCTGCGCGAAGGGGAGCGCGGGGTGGCGGGCACGCCGCGTCAGCAGCGCGTTCGTGCCGTCCTGATCGCCGCGGAAGTCGCCCTCACGCTCGCGCTGCTCGTCGGCGCGGGTCTGCTGCTCCGCAGTTTTTCGGCGCTGCTCAGCGTCGACCGGGGATTCCAGACCGAGCGGCGGATCCTCGTCGAGCTGAACCTCCCGCCGTCGTACACCGAAAAGGAAGGGACGCGCGCCGAGCAGTTCGTCCAGGACTTCGAAACGCGCCTGCGGGGTCTGCCGAACGTCATGGCGGTGAGCACGGTGAGCGGCCGTCCGATGAGTTTCGGGAGCACCGGCATGGGCATCGTCGCGGCGGAGCGTCCTGACGTGAAGGAGATCCCGTGGGCGAGCTGGCGCCTCATCACCAGGGACTACTTCAAGACGATGGGCGTGCCGCTTCTCAAGGGTCGAACGTTCGACGAGCGCGACATCATCTCGAAGCCGTGGCGGATCATCGTCAGCCAGCGGCTCGCCGATCTCCTGTGGCCGGGCGAGGATGCGGTCGGCAAGCAGGCAATTCTCTGGAGGGGGCAGGGCGACAATCGGGCGGAAGTCGTCGGCGTCGTGGGGAACATGCGCGAGCGCGGGCTGTCGGAGCCGCCAACGCTGGCGGTCTACCTTCCGAGCTACGGTTCGGGCCCCGGCCACATGTATTTCGCGATTCACACGACGCTGCCCAAGGAGACGCTCGTCCCGATGGTGCGCGCGACGCTGTCGAATCTCGATCCGTCGCTGCCGCTGTCGAACATCCAGACGCTCGAGGAGATCGTCGCGGCCTCGACGGCGTCGCGTCGCTTCACGCTCGTCCTGCTCGGCGCGTTCGCGATTCTCGCCCTGGTCCTGGCGCTCGTCGGCATCTACGGCGTGATGTCGTACTCCGTGTCGCGGCAGACCGCCGAGATCGGCGTCCGCATCGCGCTCGGCGCCACGAATGATCGCGTGCTCCGCCTGGTCCTGTTGAAGGGCATGAAGCCGGTCGTCGTCGGCATCGTAGTGGGCCTCGTCGCGGCGTTCCTGCTCTCCAACCTGATCGCCAGCCTGCTGTTCGGCGTGACCGCGCGCGACCCGCTCACCTACGTGGCTGTCGCCGCGCTGCTGGCGTTGACCGCGATTCTGGCGTGCATCGTGCCGGCGCGTCAGGCGCTGCGCGTCGATGTTGTTTCGGCGTTGAGGGCGGAGTAGCGTCGCTGTGGTACGAGCCTTTAGGCTCGTCCGGACGAGGCTAAAGCCTCGTACCACCAGACGACGCTAAAGCGTCGTACCACAAGCTAACCAAACTCCACGACGTCCGTCTGAAGCGGGGAAGGGGTCCGCCTCATGACGATCGTCAGCGATATCCGCCACGCCGTTCGTCTCATGCGCGCCTCGCCGCTCGTCACCGTCATCCTCGTGCTGACGATGACGCTCGGCATTGGCGCCACTACCGCGCTCTTCAGCGTCGTGTACGGCGTGCTCTTCCGGCCGTTGCCGTACTACGAGCCCGACCGGCTGATGCGCATCCGAGCCACGAACCAGGCGCGGGAGATCTCGGCGCTCTCCTACGACGACTTCCGGGACTTCGAACGCGGGGAGCGCGGCTTCCAGCACTTCACGACGTCGGTGTACTGGACGTTCAACCTCACCGGCCGCGCGGTGCCGCTGCGGCTGCTCGGCGTCCGGGCGACCGGTGATTGCTTTCCGATGCTGGGCGTCCAGCCGCTGCACGGCCGCACCATCCTCCCGTCCGACGATCGGCCGGGCGGAGGAAACGTCGCCGTCCTCAGCTACGGACTCTGGCGGTCGCACTTCGGCGCCGATCCGTCGATCGTCAGCCAGACCGTCACGCTCAACGGGGTGCCCACGACAGTCGTCGGCGTCATGCCGGTGTCGTTCGTCTTCCCCGCGCCCGAGATTCAGTTGTGGGCGCCGCTGGCGGACGAGATGCGCGGCGTGCCCCGCAACAGCCGTTTCATGTCCACCTACGGCCGGCTCAAAACGGGTGTGACGCCGCAGCAGGCCGAAGCCGATTTGAATGTCCTCGCCGCGCGGCTCGCGGAACAGTTTCCAGACTCGAACACCGGCTGGAGCACGCGCGTGACGCCGGAGCGCGACGTGTTGACCGGCGACGTGCGCGACGCGCTTCTCGCGCTCTTCGGCGCCGTTGCGGTCGTACTCCTGATCGCTTGCGCGAACGTTGCGAATCTGCTGAGTGCACGGGCGGCCGGGCGTCAACGCGAATTCGCTGTTCGTATCGCGCTTGGCGCCGGCGCGCGACGGCTGACCATGCAGCACCTGACCGAGGCGCTGATCTTTGCGTGTGCGGGGGGCACGCTCGGGATTGGGTTGGCTTGGGCGGCGATCGAAGCGGTCCGGCGCGTGGCGCCATCGGATCTGCCGCGCATTGGAGAGATCTCTTTGGACACGCCCGTCTTGCTCTTCGCGCTCGCCTCCGTCGTTCTCAGCGCAGTCGTCTTCGGCGTCGCACCGGCGCGTCAGGCTCGCACGGTGAACGTCGCTCCGGCCCTCCATGGCGCGGGTCGCGCCTCGACTGGCGGACGCAGCGGACGCCGACTGCGCGCCGCTCTGGTGGTTGCGGAGATCGCGCTCGCCGTTCCGCTGGTGGCAGGAGGCGGCCTGCTCGTCCGGAGCTTCGGCCGCGTGCTCGGCGTCGATCCCGGTTTCCGTTCCGACGGCCTCGTGTCGATGGACGTGTTCCTCGTCGGACCGAGGTACATGCGCCTCGCCGATCAGAAGGCGTATGTGACGTCGGCTCTCGATCGGCTCGGCCGACTGCCGGGAATCGCCGGCGTCGCAGCAATCTCTCAGGTGCCCTTCTCCCCGACGTCGTCCGACATGCGGTTCCGCGTCGACGGCCAGCCATCGGTGCCAGGCGAGAATCCCGTCGCCGACTACCGCGCCGCGAGCGCGGCGTACTTCGAGACGATGGACATATCACTCAAGGCCGGGCGAGGGATTGCCGAGTCCGACACTGCCTCGAGCCAACCTGTGACCGTCATCAACGAGACGATGGCGCGGCTGCATTTCAGAACTTCTGCCGAAGCAATCGGCCGGCGCCTGATGTGGTACCAGACGCCGAATCCGCAATGGGTGACCATCGTCGGGGTCGTCAACGACGTGCGCAGCTTTGGGCCCGAGCGGGATGACCACCCCGCGACGTACGTGCCCTATACCCAGAGAACGGTTCCGTTCCTCCGCTGGATGACGTTCGTCGTACGGACCGCCGGCGACGAGGCAGCCGCGCTGTCGGCGATCCGCGGCGGGCTGCTCGAGGTCGATCCCGATCAGCCGGTCCACACGATGACGACGCTGGATGCCTCGCTGGGAAAGCTGCTTGCCGAGCGGCGCTTCAACATGCTGCTGATGACGATCTTCGCGGCGATTGGCGTGGTGCTCGCCGCGATAGGGCTCTTCGGGATGCTGTCGTTCGCGGTGGCCCAGCGCACGCGCGAGATCGGGGTTCGGATCGCGCTCGGCGCGCGTCCGGCCAACGTCATCGGGATGGTGGTGCGGGACGGCGCGGTCCTCGGTGCCAGTGGGCTTGCGATCGGCGCCGTCGCCGCGCTTGCCGCGACGCGCGCGATCTCGTCCATGCTGTTCGGCGTCACGGCCGCCGATCCGGTGACGTTCGCGATCATCGTAATCGTCATCGCGACCGTCACGCTCGCCGCGTCCTACGTGCCCGCGCGCCGCGCGGCGTCGGTCGATCCGATCGTCGTCATGCGGGAGTAGGGTGTCTATTGGACGCGTCACGTTCGGCCGAGTATTCGTACGAGGCACGAATGAGCTGGCAGACGTCCGCCGAGCCGCCGTGGAAGAAAAGTGTGAGGCTGCTGTACTTCATCCTTTTCTTCGCGGTGTGGCTGGAGGCTGTGGCGTCGGCCTACTACTTTGGCATCGCATACCGGGACGGCGCCGTGAGACCCAATGCTCTCCAAACAGAGCCGCTGTCGAACCACGGCAAGGTCGTCTACGTCAGTTCCTCACAAAAGAGACTGGTTGACACGCTGATGACCGGGATGGCCATCGGGATTCCCTCCACCATGCTTCTCGGCGTCATACTCCACTTCATCGTCGGCGTTCGGCTGTTCGGCAATGCCCGAACGCTGGAAGAATGGCGACGACAGCGTTCGGCGCGTTAGAAGGGCTGCGCTACTCGGCCCTCAGAGCGATCGCCGGATCCACGCGGGTAGCTCGTCGCGCCGGGAGGTACGACGCCGCCAGCGCCACGAGCACGACGCCGCCGACGGTGCCGGCGAGCACGGCTGGATCGGTCGGACTCACCTCATACAGCATCGTTCCGAGCGTGCGGGTCAGCGCGATCGCGGCGAGCGATCCGAGCCCGACGCCGATGCCGGCCAGCAGGAGTCCTTCGCCAAGAACGAGTCGCGTGATGCGCCGGCCGTCGGCGCCGAGCGCGACGCGAATGCCGATCTCGCGGTGGCGCTGCGCCACCGAGTACGAGATGACGCTGTAGATTCCGACCGTCGCGAGCAGCGCCGCGAGGAGCGCGAAGATCGTCGTCAACACGGATGACAGGCGGGAATCGCCCGCCGCCTGTTCGATGACCGTCGTCAGCGTCTGCACCCGGACGAGCGGGAGTGCCGGATCGATCGCCGCGATGCGCTGGCGGATGGCCGGCAGGACACCCTCCACCGGCACGCCTCCCGTGCGGATGACCGGTGAGAGGCCGAGGACGGGCCACTGAGCGAGCGGGCTGTAACACTCCGGCACCGGGGGCGTCCGAAGTGTCCACGACCGCACGTCGCCCACGACGCCGACGACTTCGACCCAGGGACTGTTCGCATGAGCGAACGGCGGCCGGATGCGCGCTCCGAGCGGACTCTGCCCTGGCCAGAACTGTCTGGCCATCGCTTCGTTGATCACCACGACCGGCTGGCCCGCGGCGGTGTCCTGCCCGGTGAGCTGCCGGCCGGCGCGCAACGGCACACCCATCGCGTCGAAGTAACCGGGCGTGACCACCCTGAACTCGACCACGGGCGTCTTGTCCGACGGCTGCGGCGGCTGACCTTCGATGACGACCGCGCCGTTGAAGCCGAACCGCACGAGCGGCACATGGTTGATCGCGCCGGCCGCCTGCACGCCGGGGACATTCCGGATTTCCTCCATCAGCCGGTCGTAGGCGGCCGTCACGGCTTGATCGGTCTCGTATCTGGCTCTCGGAAGATTCAGGTCGAACGTCACGACGTTCTCCGCGCGGAACCCCGTGTCCTGCCGTTGAAGCCGGACGAGGCTCTTCACCATCAGCGCGGCTCCGACGACGAGGACGACCGCGAGCGAGATTTCGGCGACGACGAGCGTGCGGCTCGCCCCGCGGCCTCCCGCGCTCGAGGCGCCGCGCCCGGAGGCATCGCGCAGCGCGTCGTTCGGGTCGGTCCGGATGCCGCGACGCGCGGGGGCGACGCCGAAGAGCAGCCCGGTCACGACAGCGACCGCGATCGTGAACACGAGAACGCCGGTATCGATCTGCAGTGATGCAGCCCGGGGGAACGTCGCCGGCGCAAGCGCCTTGAAGAGGCGCAGGAGCCAGCCCGCGAGCACGAGCCCCGTCCCGGCGCCGGCAATGGCCAGCAGGACGCTCTCCGTCAGCAGCTGCCGGACGATCCGCCATCGCGCGGCGCCGAGCGCCGTGCGGATCGCCAGCTCGCGGCGCCGGGCGACGCTCCGGGCGAGCAGCAGGTTCGCGACGTTCGCGCACGCGATGAGCAGGACGAATGCGACGGCGCCCTGTAAAACGAGCAGCGTCCGCCGGTTGTTGTCGACCAGGATCTCGTGGAGCGGCCAGACCAGGATGCCGCGTTTGAGCCCGCGCTCTTCGTTGAACGTCGTCGTGACAGTTTCGAGATCCGCCCGGGCCTGCTCGATCGACGTCCCAGAACGCACGCGGCCGACGAGTCGAAGGAAGTTGCCAGTACCGGCTGTCGTCTCAGACAGGGCCAGCGGGACCCAGGCCTCGGTGCGTCCGGGATACGTGAACCCCGGCGGCATGACGCCCGTCACGGTACGTGCCTGTCCGTCGACGGTGATCGCGGATCCGACGATGCGCGGGTCGGCGCCGAAGCGGCGCGTCCACAGGGCGTGGCCGAGCACGATCACCGGGGCCCCGCCCGGCTGATCTTCCTCCGCCGCAAACCACCGGCCGTGCAGCGGCTCGACCCGCATGGCCCTGAACAGATCCGCGGACACGCGAGATCCGGGGACCTGCTCGGGCTCTGCGCCCGTGCCGGTAAGGGTCAATCCAATTGGAGCCATAGCGCCGAGCGCGTCGAGCGTGCGATTGCGCTCCCGCAGGGCGACGTATTTCGCAAAGCCAACCGACGCGAACCGCACCGCCGGATAGCTGTCGTGGACGTAGATCAGCGCCTCCGGGTCGGGGTAGGGAAGTGGCTTGAGCAGGACGCCGTAGACGGCGCTGAAGACCGCGGTGTTCGCGCCGATCCCCAGCGCGAGCGCGGCGATGGCGGTCACCGTCACCACCGGCTGGCGGATGAAGGTGCGGAGAGCGTACCGGAGGTCCTGGGCTAGGCGGTCCATCTAGCCTCCTCGAAGATGCGGGCGGGGGGCGTGCGCAGGGACGGCTTAAACGCAGAGGACGCAGAGGCAGCAAAGCGAGCAGCGGCCGGGGCCCGACCTCCGGTCGGGCCATGGGTGCGCGAAGGAACACGGGCGCAAGAGCGCGGTTCTGTCGTTGTCCGCTCTTGCGCCCGCGTTCCTTCGCGCACCCATCGCGCCGCAGGCGTGCCGGCCGCTGTCAGCCTCTGCGTTCTCGGCGCTCTCGGCGTTTTATCGTCGTGATGTCGGCCCATCGTCGCCTCACTCCGATCGCAGCACGATGTTCGGATCCACGGTCGTCGCGCGGCGGGCTGGAATCCAGCAGGCAAGCGTTGCCGCAGCTGCGACGATGACCGCGGCCGCGCCGTACACGTGCGGCGTCGTCGCCGTCACGCCGAAGAGCATGGTCTCGAGCATCCGCGACAGGCCGACGGCGCCTATCAGCCCGACTCCGATGCCGACCGCGGCCAGCGCGAGGCTTCGCCCGAGGAGCGTGCGCATGATGTCGCCGGCGCGCGCGCCGAGCGCCATGCGCACGCCGATCTCGGCGGTGCGCGCGCTCACGCTGTGGCTGGTCACGCCGTACACGCCGACGCCGGCGAGGGCGAGCGCCACCAGCGCAAAGAGCGTGAGCAACAGCGTCGCGAAGCGGGGCGCCGCAACCGACGCATCGACCACCTGTTCCATCGTCGTCAGGCCGAAGACCGCGAGCGTGGGGTCGAGTTCGCGGATCGTCCGCCGCGCGGCGTCCGCCAGGTCCTCGGGACGCGATGCGGTCCGCACGACGAATGCCTGCTGCGCCCACGAGAACTGCAGGACGGGCATGTAGGCGCCCGCCACAGGCGTGACGGTGAGCGAGTCATGGCGTTCGTCGTTGACCACTCCGACAATCTTTCGCGGGGTTTGGGTGTTCATCGCGACGCGAATGAGGCGCCCGACCGGGCTCGAGCCGGGGAAGTACTGCCGCGCCAACGCCTCGTTGACCAGGACGACCGGCTCGGCGCCGTCGCGATCCCGCATCTCGAACGTGCGGCCTTCCAGCACGCGGAACCCCATCGCCTCGAAATAGCCGGGACCGGCGATACTGATGTGCATTCGCGGCGATCTGCCGTCCGGGAACGTCGGCGCTCCCTCGATCGAGAACGACGATCCCTGCCGATCGTCGCCGAGAGGCAGCGAGTCGATCGTGCCGGCCGCTTCGACGCCGGGCAGAGCGCTCAGCCGCGTGAGCGCCTGCTCGAGGAACGCGGCGCGCGCTTCGGCGGTGAATCGCGTGCCGGGCAGCGTCACCCGGAACGAGAGCACGCGATCGGGCTGGAACCCGGGGTCGACGCCGCGAAGCCGCAGGAAGCTCTCGCCAAGGAGCACCGCCACCACGACGACGACCACGGCGATCGCCGCTTCGACGGCGATCAGCGCGGCCTGCACGCGACGCGTCCCTGGGCCGCCGGTTGCCGACCGTTCGCGCAATCCATCGAGAGCGCGCTGCCGCGCGGCGTTCAGGATGGGCGCGCTGCCCGCGAGGACGGCGGCGACGATCGCGCAGACCAGCGCGGCCGCCAGGGCGCGCCAATCCATGCTCACCTCGTCGAGGCGGGGCACGCTCGTCGGGCCGAGACGCGTGATCACCCTGACGCCCCAGGCCGCCAGCAGCACGCCGGCGCCGCTTCCGGCGACCGCCAGCGCGAGAGACTCCGTGAAAAGCTGCCGCGCGAGCCGCCTCCGGCTCGCACCGAGCGCCGAGCGCACCGCGATCTCGCGCCGGCGGTCGATGCTGCGTGCCAGCAGCAGGTGCGCCACGTTCGCGCAGGCCAGGAGAAGCACCAGCCCGACGGCGGCCAGGAGCACGAGCAGCGCCGGCCGCGTATCACCCGTGATCTCGTCGGCCAGGGGAACGACCGTCGCGCCCCATCCCACGTTCGAGTCCGGATACTGCTTGGCCAGTCTCGCAGCCACGACGGCCATCTCCTCGCGAGCGCTCGCCACCGTTGCTCCGGGCGCGAGCCGGGCAACGACGGTCAGGAAGTGCGCGCCGCGCTGGTAGGAGAACTCTTTGTCCCGGAGCGGGATCCAGATGTCGGCCGGCTCGGGCAGCTTGATCGCCTCGAACGACACCGGCGGTGGAAACTGGAAGTCCGGCGCCATCACGCCGACGACCTCGACGGTCCGGCCTCCGAGCTGCAGCGCGCGTCCGACGATTGAAGGATCGCCTCCGAATCTGCGCCGCCACAATCCATCGGAGAGGATGACCGTAGGCGGCGAGGCCGCCTGCTCGTCCGCAGGCGTGAATCCGCGGCCGACCGCCGGCCGGACGCCGAGAAGATCGAAGAGCCGCCCAGCCACGCGCCCGGTCTCGAGTTGCTCAGCCTCCGCGTCCGCATCCCCAGCGAGCGTGAGGCTCGTCCGGGCGAAAGCCGCGATCTCGGCGAACGACCGCGCCTGGCGGCGCCAGTCGTCCAGGTTGGGCGGCGCGACCGACATCAGCGGCACCCCGCGGATCTCGTTCGTCTCCCAGACGACCACCAGGCGATCGGGATCGGCGAAGGGCAGCGGCTTGAGGAGCACCGCGTAGACGACGCTGAACACGGCCGTGTTGGCGCCGATCCCGAGCGCGAGCGCGCCGAGCGCCGTGAGCGTCAGCGCGGGCTGGCGGAGGAACGTCCGGAACGCGTAGCGAGTGTCCTGAATCAGGCGGTCCATTCGCGGGCCTCCGGGACGCGTGGGGAGCGGAGAGACAAAGACGGCTTAAACGCAGAGGACGCAGAGGCGACAAAGGGAGCAGCGGCCGGGGCCCGACCTCCGGTCGGGCCATGGGTGTGCGAAGGAACACGGGTGCAAGAGCGCGGCCCTGTTATTGTTCGCTCTTGCGCCCGTGTTCCTTCGTACACCCATCGCGCCGCAGGCGCGCCGGCCGCTCTAAGCCTCTGCGTTCTCAGCGCTCTCCGCGTTTGATCGTCGTGACGTGGCCCCATTGCCGCGACCTCATTCAGCTCGCAGGACCACGATCGGATCGACCGCCGTCGCGCGGCGCGCGGGGCGGGATAGGGGAGCGGGCGAAGGAGGACGCCGTTGACCAGCGTGAAGATCGCCGTGTTGGCGCCGATCCCCAGCGCGAGCGTGAGAACGGCGACCGCCGTGAAGCGCGGATGCTTCACGAGGATTTGCAGCGCGTGCCGAAGGTCTTGTCGCATTATCGAATCTCGATCGCAATGAGCGTCGCGTCGTCCTGAAAGCCGTCCGCGGCGAATGCGGTGACGCGATCGAGGATCGTGGCGTGTAGCGCGTTCGCGTCGAGCGCGCGATGCTCGACCAGGAGCTCGGCGAGACGCTCGTCGGTGAACTCTTCCCCAGACGAATCCCTCGCCTCCGTGATGCCGTCGGTGTAGAGGAGCAGGCGGTCGCCCGGGTACAGCGGCAGCTCGGCTTCCTCGTAGCCGGTGTCCGGGAACACGCCGAGCACCATGCCTCCGGTCGACAGCTTCTCGATCTTGCCGTCCGCGCGCACGAGCAGGGGTGGGTTGTGGCCCGCGTTGGCGTACGAGGCCACTCGCCGCTCCCCATCAATGCGGACGTAACAGAACGTGACGAACCGGCCGCTGGTCATGTTGAGACAGAGCAGCCGGTTGACGCTGGCGCAGATCGCCCGGGGCCGCGCCTTGTCCTGCGCGAACGCGCGCACTGCCGCCTGCAGGTTCGACATGAGCAACGCAGCGGGCAGCCCCTTGCCGGCCACGTCCGCGATCGACAGGCCAAGAACATCTGGACCGAACGTCAGCACGTCGTAGCAGTCGCCGCCGAAGCCTGACGCCGGCTGCCACGCACCGGCAATCCGGAAGGTTGCAGTGGCGGGGAAGCTCGCCGGCAACAGGCCGCGCTGGATGAGCCGAGCTTCGTCCTGCTCGCGCTGCTGCTTCGCATCCCGCCGCCGCGCCGCGCGCCCTTCTTCGATCTCACGCTGAAGGATCTCGATGAGCGTCGTGTCGTCCCACGGCTTCTGGACGAAGCTGCGCGCGCCGCGACGCATGGCATCGACGGCCGTGTCGATGCTGCCCCAGCCGGTCATGACGACGACCGGCAGTCCGGCGTCGAACGCGCGGACGCGTGAGAGGAGCTCGAGCCCTTCGCGGCCCGAGGTCGTGTCGCGGGAGTAGTTCAGATCGATGAGGAGCAGCTCGTACGACTGCTCCTGCAGCTTCTGGACGACGGCGTCGGCCGACGCCACGAGGTCGGGCTCGAAGCCGGAGTCGGTCAGCAACAGGCGCAGGGCCTGCAGGACGTCGGGCTGGTCATCGGCGACGAGGACACGCATATGTGGCACCACCAGCTGTGGCACGACCCTTCAGGGTCGTCTTCCTGGACGAGGCTAAAGCCTCGTACCACGAAACGAGGCTGAAGCCTCGTGCCACGAGACGCATCGCAAGCGCCATGCCCCGGGCTCACCCTGATTTGACGGGCACTTCTGTGCCCGGCGTTGCCGGCTCGGTCCCGGCCGCGGGACTCGGAGTTGCGGTTGCGGGACCGGATAAACGTCTTCGGCCGGATTCCGTCTAAGGGACTGTGACGTCCCACACTGGCATGCATCTTCCTAGACAATGGGGAATGCGCGAGAAGCTGGAGGGGTCGCGCGACGCGCGGATCCTCATCGCGGACGACCAGGCGGATGTCGTCGAGGCGCTCCGGCTCCTGCTGGCGGACGAAGGCTACCGCGTCGAGACCGCCGCATCGCCGGTCGAGGCGCTCGCCCGCCTCGAGTCCGAAGACTTCGACCTGGCGCTCGTCGATCTCAACTACACGCGCGACACGACGTCGGGTCAGGAAGGGCTGGACCTGCTCGAGCGCATCCGCGGGATGGACCCGGCGCTGCCCGTCGTCATCATGACGGCCTGGAGCAGCGTGCCGATCGCGGTCGAAGCGATGCGGCGCGGCGCCCGGGACTACCTCGAGAAGCCCTGGGACGACGACCGGCTGACGGCATGCGTGAGGACGCAGATCGCGCTGCGGCGCGCGGTCCGGCGCAGCGAGCGCGCCGAGGAAGCGGCCGGCCGCCTGCAGCGCGCGCCGGTGTTCATCGCGGAGTCCGCCGCGATGAAGGCGATCGCCCGGACCATCGATCGCGTGGCGCCGTCGGACGCCGCCGTCCTCATCACCGGCGAGCACGGCACCGGCAAAGAGGTGGTCGCGGCCCGGCTGCACGCGCGCTCGGATCGGCACGCCCGGCCCCTCGTCACCATGAACGCCGGGGGGCTCGCCGACGGCGTCGCGGAGAGCGAGCTGTTCGGCCACGTGAGGGGCGCCTTCACCGACGCGCGCGCGGACCGCCTGGGCTGCTTCGAGCTGGCAGACGAAGGGACGCTCTTTCTCGACGAGATCGCGAACATGCCGGTGCGGCTGCAGGCGAAGCTGCTGCGCGTCGCGCAGACCGGCGAGGTCCAGCGCGTCGGCTCGTCGAAGATGCGCTACGTCAACGTCCGGCTTCTGTCCGCGACCAACGCCAACATCGACGACGAGATCGCATCGGGCCGGTTCCGGGAGGATCTGTTGTATCGCCTGAACACCGTCGTCCTGCATCTCCCGCCGCTGCGCGAGCGGCCCGAGGACGTCGCGCCGCTGGCGGCGCACTTCCTGGCGCGATACGCCGCGCGGTACGGCAAGCGCGCGGCGGCATTCGATGGGGCGGCGCTCTCGGCGCTCGCCGCGCACCGCTGGCCCGGAAACGTGCGCGAGCTGGCGCACACGCGTCGAGCGCGCGGTCCTGATGGCGGAGTCCGGCGCTGAGATGATCCGGGCGGACGATCTCGAGTTGCGGTCCGGCTCGGGGAATGAGGTCGTGTCCGGCTTGAGCCGGACCACGGCGAAGGACGCACCGTCCGGCTTCAGCCCGACCTCGCTGGATAACCTCCCGCTCGAGGACATCGAGCGACTCTTCATTCAGAAGGCGCTGGCGCGTCACGGCGGGGACGTCCGGCGCGCCGCGGCGCACCTCGGCCTGAGCCGGAGCGCGCTCTACCGCCGCCTGCAGCAGATGACGGAGACTCCGGAGGGCGGACCTCTTCGGTCCGCCGAACCGTCCATCCCGACCGACGATGACGACGGCCGCTGAACGGAGCGCGAGGGTTCAGCCGAGCATCGAGCAGTCCGTCCTGATGCTCGGCCTGCTCGCCGGCCTGCCCGCCAGCGCGCTGGTGCTCTACGGCGTCTGGGCAGAGCCGTACACCTTCGAGGTGCGCTGGACCATCACCTCCGTCATCATCTGCGTGTGGGTCGGGGCGGCCGCTGCGGCACGGCAGATGGTCACGCGAGTGCTGTTCGTCGCCGCGAATCTGCTCGGCGCGCTGCGCGAAGGGGACTACTCCATCCGCGGGGTCGGCGCGCGGTCCGGCAGCGCGGCAGGGCTCGTCATGCACGAGATCAACGCGCTCGGCCAGACGCTGCAGCGGCAGCGGACCGAAGCCATGGAGTCGACCGCGCTCCTGTCGAGCGTGATGCAGGCGATCGACGTCGCGATGCTCGCGTTCGACACCGAGGAGCGCCTCGTGCTCGTCAACCCGGCCGCCGAGCGGCTGCTCGGGCGGTCCGCGCCGAAGCTGCTCGGGCGCCGGGCCGGCGAGCTGCGCCTCGATCCGTATCTCTCGGGATCCGTGCCGCGGCTCGTCGATCGCACGTTCGCCGGACACGGCGCGCTCGAAGTCCGCCGCTCGACCTTCTATCGCGACGGCAAGCCGCACCAGCTCGTCGCGTTTTCCGACGTCAGCCGCGCGCTGCGCGAGCAGGAGCAGATCGCGTGGCAGCGGATCGTGCGCGTGCTGTCGCACGAGATCAACAACTCGCTGACGCCGATCAAGTCGATCGCGCACACGCTCAAGCGGATGGTCTCCCGGGTGCCGGACCTGCCGCGAGGGGCGGAGATCGCCGACGGCCTGGCGCTGATCGAGACGCGCTCCGGCGCGCTCGGACGATTCCTCCGCGCCTACGCCCAGCTCGCCAAGCTGCCGAAGCCGCAGCCGAAGCGCATCTCGATCCTGCCGCTCGCGCGGCGGGTCGCCGAGCTGGAACACGATCGGCTGGCGGTCGAGATCCGGGCGGCCTCGGACGTTCCGCTGGACGCCGATCCCGACCAGATCGAACAGCTCCTGATCAACATCGTCCGCAACGCGGTCGACGCGGCGCTCGAGACCGGCGGCGGAGCATGGATCGAGTGGACGAGCGGCGACGGGTTCGAGATGACGATCGAGGACGAGGGCCCGGGCCTGCCCGATACGACCAACCTGTTCGTGCCGTTCTTCACGACCAAGCCGACCGGCTCGGGCATCGGCCTCGTCCTGTGCCGGCAGATCGCCGAGGCGCACGGCGGGACGCTTACGCTGGAGGCGAGAGCTGCAGGACGGGGCTGTAAGGCCACTCTCAGACTTCCTGCATTGAGGATTTGAGATTGGGGATTGTGGATTGATTGGCGATTGATGATTGGCGATTGGAGATTTATTGCTGATTGTTGATTGGCCCCCGCGAAGTAGCGGCGCGCCATCGTCACCAATCAGCAATCGTCAATAAATCCTCAATCACCAATCCACAATCAACAATCAGTCAGCAATCGCCAATCCACAATCGAAAATGGGAAGTTACTTCTTCTTCCTCGCCATCCATCGTCCCGCGTGGATCTTGAAGTCGATGAGCTCACGCGGCGTCATGTCCTTGAAGCCGTCGGCGCGCACGTCCTTGATGAACTGCGCGTCCACCCGGTGGATCCGCATCTGGACCAGGGTGTCGACCGGGATGTCCTTGTATCCCAGCTCTTTCAGCTCGCGGATGAACTCCGGCGTGACGCGGTGGATCCGCATCTGGACCAGGTCGTCCATCGGAACGTTCTTGTAGCCTTCGGTCTGCAGCTCGCGCACGAATTCCGGCGTCACGCGGTGGATGCGCGTCTGCACGAGCTCGTCGCCGTCCATGTTCTTGTAGCCGAGGGAGGCGAGCTCGCTGATGTGCTCCGGCGTCACGCGATGGATTCGGAACTGGACCAGCTCGTCGACCGACATGTTCGAGAAGCCGGCCTTCTTGAGCTCCGCGATGAACTCCGGCGTGGCGCGATGAATCCGCATCTGGACCAGCTGATCGACCGCCAGCTTGTCGTATCCGAGCTTCCGCAGCTCGGTGATGAACTCGGGCGTGACGCGATGGATGCGCATCTGCACGAGCTGGTCGACCGGCAGCTGGTCGTAACCGAGCTTCCGCAGCTCGGCGATGAACTCCGGCGAGACGCGATGAATCCGCATCTCTTCGAGCCGCTCGAGCGGGAGGTCCTTATAACCTAGTTTCTCCAGGTCCTGGATGAACGCGCGGCTCACGTCGTGGATCGCCAGCGCGAACAGCTCGCGGTCGTTCGGCTGCCCGTCGCCGCGGCGCTTCAGAAAGGCCATGAAGTCCGAGCTCGGCGTGAACCGGAACTCGCCGATGCCTCGGCCCTTGCGGAACGTCCCGTCGAAATCGACGAGGCCGGCGTCTCGCTTGAGCTGGAACTTCGCGTCGCTCAGGTCGACGATGTCCGCCGGAAGGCCGCTGATGTTCTCGACGGGCACCGAGAAGCCCCAGTTGCTCCACTCGTGGCCCTGCATCCGGAGCTGAAACTGCACCCGCAGCTTCGACCAGTCGTCATCCTTCGGATCCCTGGTGCCCCAGCCGGTGGGCTGGACGTCGGCGGTCCAGGTCCCGACGACGGTGGGGCGGTCGGTCTGGGCCCTTCGACTCGGCTCAGGGCGGGCCGGCTCGGCCGGGTCACCAATGACGACAGTCGA
The DNA here is from genome assembly GCA_963847125.1 of uncultured Acidobacteriota bacterium. Classification (GTDB taxonomy): domain Bacteria; phylum Acidobacteriota; class Vicinamibacteria; order Vicinamibacterales; family 2-12-FULL-66-21; genus DATAEE01. Next base: position 838,825 of record CAWJYM010000009.1, on the reverse strand, counting down.
CAACAGCGAAACGGCCAAAATCGGCGTGCGAAGCATGAAGATCGCCTCCCCTGACTTTGATGCGGCCGCCGCCTCGAAGGGTTTACAAGCTCTTTTCGTTCCAAGAGATACCGTTTCTGACAAGACGTCCCACCCTTGGCCGCCATACAGTCCGGCCGCATGAGACGAATCCTGGTGGCTGTCACGCTCGCATCGCTCGCGGCGCTCGTCGGTCCCGGCACACGAACGACCGCCTCAGGCGTGGCGGCGTTCGTCACCGGCGGCGGCGAATACGTCGTACCACCTCCTAACGACATCCAGGCGCAGTTTGCCTTCCTCGCTCTCGCGAGCGCCGACGGCGATGCAGTCGGGGTGTTCCGTCATCGCGGGACGATCCAGGGTCTGACCTTCGATTTCACCGGACGTGTGACCTGCCTCAGCGTCGACCCTGTCAACAACCGGGCATGGATCGGCGGGGTCATCACGAGAAACCGATCGACCCATCCACAGCTCACGACGCCGGTCCATCAGGTCGGCCGCGACATCTGGTTCCGCGTCGTGGATTACGGATCCGTTCACTCGAGCGTGGCGGACAGGACGACGTTCGTCGGGTTCGAAAACAACCCGGATATTCCTTCGTCTCAGTTCTACTGCGACACGATGCCGTGGCCGGACCTGGACGCACGGACGTGGGAGGTCGCCGGGTTCGTGAAGGTCGGTTAAGGCTTCGCTCACAGCAGCCCTAAAGGGCTGCGCTACTCGCAGGAATCGAGCCTCGTGGTGCGGCGGAAACTGGCCGGCGGCGCGCCGAGCTGGCGCCGGAAGGCCCGCGTGAAGTGGCTCTGATCGGCGAAACCGGCGGCGAGCGCGATCTCGGCGATCGGCGTATCCGTCGCCGCGAGCCGCTCCGCCGCCCAGTCGAGCCGCAGCCGCCGCACGTACGACGCGACCGACAGGCCCTGATGCCGCCGGAACGTGCGCACCAGGTGTCCCGGATGCACTCCGGCGATTCCAGTGAGCTTCGCAAGATCCGGAGGGTCGAGGACGTGCGCCTGGAGGTAGTCGATGACCCTCCGGAGCCAGAGGGGCGGACGTCGGCGTCCGGTCGCCCGTCCCTCCATTCGTACCGTTGACGCGAGCAGCTCGAGCGCCAGCGCCTCGATCGCGAGCGGCGAGGTCGCGTCGGGGTAGCGGATCTCAGCCGACAGACGCCGCGCGAGCGTGTGCGGAAGCGGCGCCTGAACGTGGTTGATGTCGGTCAGCAGAGTCCCGCACGCGCGCAACGTCTCTGCCCGCGCGATCGGATCGGGTTGGACGATGAGCACGCGAGCGCCAGCCGGGCCGAAATGATTCCCGTGCCGCTGGCCCGCAGGCTCGGTGAGCAGCATGCCCGGCGTGCTCTCTCGCGGGCGTCCGTCCATCACGGAGTCCCAGCCCCCGCCGAGCGTGACCGCGACGACGGTCCGATCGTGATGGTGAGGCTCCAGGACGAGCCCCGGCGGAAACCAGACGTCGCTCACGAGGAAGCCGCCGTGATCCGCGTTTCGAAATCGCGGGCTGCCAAGCGAGACGGGGTCGGAGCGTCTGGTCACGGGCTGGATGCTGCAGCGAAACGGTAGCGCGGACCACGCATGATCCGCAAGCGACGTCCAGCGCGGGACGACGGGCCTGAATCGCGTCACGAAAGAGTGACTTTTCCCTGACCGCTCGGCGCCCACGCGCGAGCCGGTACAATTGACCTCCCATGGCGGATCAGGACCCCTCGCCATCCCTCGTCTTCCACCCCTCGGCACGGCGCATCGTCCGGTTCGGCGCGTTCCGCATGGACCTGACCGACGGCACCCTGTGGCGGGAGGGAGAGGAGATCCGCCTCCCACCCAGGGCGCTCGCGTTGCTGCAGCATCTGGTCGAGCGCGCCGGCCGCGTCGTCTCCAAACAGGCGCTGATGGACGCCGCCTGGAAAGACGCGCACGTCAGCGAGACGTCGCTGACCGAGGCGATCGGTGTCATTCGTCAGACCCTCGGCGACGATCCGCAGCAGCCGCAGTTCATCCAGACGGTCCACCGCCGCGGATATCGCTTCGTCGCTCCCATCGCGGTCGATGGCGACCAGCCTGCTACTTCGGATGGCGCCTGACGCCGAGTCGCAGGAAGGGCGCAAACGTTTTCCTGGACTGCTCCTCGGTGCGCTCGTGACGATGGTGCTGCTTGGCGCCGCGGCGATCGTGTGGCTCGGGCCCTGGCGTCGCGGGGCGGAGCGCGTGACGCGCGCCAGCATCACGCTTCCCGCCGACCAGGCGCCGGCCCCCGGCCTGAACGCCCATCCAGTCGTAGCCATTTCCCCGGATGGCGAGCGTATCGTCTACACCGCGGGCTCCACCGGTTCGTATCAGTTGTTCCTGAGGCGGATGGACCAGTTCGAGGCGACGCCGATCCCCGGCACGCGCGGAGGGCACGGTCCGTTCTTCTCGCCCGACGGCCGCTCCGTTGCGTACTTCCAGGAGGGCGCGCTCAAGCGCGTGTCGCTCGAGAGCAGTGAGGTCATCACGATCGCCTCCGCCGCGGGCGGCTTCGGCGGCACGTGGCTCGAGGATGGCACGATCGTCTTTGCGCCGGAAGCAACGGGCGGGCTGGTAAGGGTGCAGGCCGCCGGCGGGACGCCGACCCCGTTGCCGCGGCCCACGTCGGGCTGCGGCTACCGGTGGCCGTCAGCCGCGGCGGACGGCGACACGATCATCGCGACCAGGTGGCCTTCGAGCGTGTTGACGGCGGCGGTCGTCGCGATCTCGATCAAGGGCGGAACCGAGCGGGTCATCGCCGAGCGCGCGACGTTCGGCCGCTACGTGCCGACCGGGCACGTCGTGTTCCTGCGTCAGGGCGAGCTGCACGCCACGCCGTTCGCGCCAGGCAGCGGTTCAGGCCAGCTCAAGACCGTCCTTCCGGACGTCATGACCGGCGCGACCGGCGCGGGCCAGTTCGGATTCTCGCCCGCTGGAACGCTCCTGTATCTGCCGGACACGCCCGAGCGGACGCGGCGGCTGCTCGCCATCGTCGACAGGCAAGGGCGCTCGACCGACCTGCCGATTCCCGGCCGCCCGTTTCAGAACATCTCGACGTGCGGAGAACGGTTCGCCGTCACGATCAGCGAGCGAGGCGCTTCGGACATCTGGACGGGGCGTGTCGATCGGACGACGCTCAGCCGGCTGACGTCTGACGGGTTGAATATCGAACCGGTCTGGACGCCGGACTGCCAGACGCTGACGTTCTCGTCGAGCCAGACCGGCGTGATGAACATCTATGGGAAACCGGCCGACGGCTCCGGTGAGGCGCAGCGCATCGTGGAAGGGCCGCAGACGCTCGCTGCGGGGTCGTGGACGCCCGACGGCCGGCGCCTGCTGCACTGGCAGCTCGGGGGCGAGACGCGCGCCGACATCTGGATCCTCGATCGGGACAGCGGCCGCCGCCGGCCGCTCGTCTCGACGCGCGCGACCGAATCGGTGCCGCGCGTGTCGCCCGACGGCCGACGGTTCGCGTATCAGTCGGACGAATCAGGACGCGCGGAAATCTATCTCGGCTCGCTTGAAGGGGCCGGGCGCATCCAGGTGTCGTCGGAGGGGGGAACGTGGCCGTCGTGGTCCGCCGACGGCCGCGAGCTCTATTACCTGCAGAGCCGATCGATCATGCGGGTCGGCGATGCCCGAAGCGCCCGAGGGCGCTCCGAGCGATCCGCAGCAGGTGTTCACCGACCCCGATCTCGTCACGTTCCGTCCGACGCCGACCGGCTTTCTCATCGTCCGCCGGACCGCCGAACACCTGCCACTAACGAAGTTGAACCTGGTCGTGAATTGGTTCGCGGAGCTGCAGCGCCAGATCCCTTAGTCAGGCTGACGTTGAGCGACGCGGCTTCGCCCGGGCGGATGTTCACGGTCGTCTCGTACGGCTCGAGGCCTTCTCTGCGAATCTCGATCCGATGCGGTCCTTCGGAGAGCTCGATTACCAGACGCTCGCGCGAGCCGGAGAACTCCCAGCGCTCGCCGTCCACGAACACGTCGGCGTCCGACGGCTGCACGCGAATCGAGAGCGTTCCGAAACGGCTCGACCTCTCGTCATCGCGATCGCGTGGCGGGTATCGAGACATCCGCTCTTCGCGCTCGCGTGGAGACGCCGGCGCAGGCGCCGGTGCCGGACGCGGCGGCGCAGCTTCGCCGGCGCCGAGTGGTTCCATCGCGCGCTGAATCTTGTACCCCTCGCGCGGGCTCACGTACAGCTTCTCGGTGAACGGCCGGTATTGTTCGTGATAGACCGTGATCTCGCGCCCACCCGGCTCGACGTGGAGCCGCTGGAAGGTCCCGTCGAAAGAATCCACTCGCCCGGCGAGGCGGCCATCCACGTACACCTCGGCGTCGCGCGGCGTCACCTGAAGCCGAAGAGAGCTCGAATTGTCGTAGTAGTACGGCGCGTACGGGTATCCGCCGTAGTAGCCCCCCGGATAGCCGCCGTAGCCGTAGTAGGGATAGCCGTAACCGTGGCCGTATCCGTATCCGGGATAGCCGTACCCGAAGCCCACCCCGAAGCCGAACCCGTAACCAAAGCCTACGCCGACGCTGAACCCAGGGTAGAAGCCAGGGTAGTAGAAACCTGGATAGAAGCCCCCGTAGTAGCGCGGGTAGTACCCCGAATAGTAATGCCGGGGGTAGTAGTACCGCCCGTAGCCCGGATAGTTGGAGCGCGGACCGGGGTAGGGCCGCCCGACTTGTCCGCGGGGCACCGCCCTTGAAACCGCTTGTCCGGAACCTCCGCGACGAGACCGTTGCGCCTCGGCGATTGAAGGAGTGAGCGCTGCCAGACACGCCACGATGAGGCAGCCAAGAAAGACTGGAGTTCTGATCCGCACGGAGGCCTCCGTTGGCAGGTGCTGGCAAGGACAGCCGAAGGGCGGCGGCTGTGGCCCTATTCTAGATCATCTTGTAGGGACTAGGGACTAGGCACTAGGCACTAGGCGATTGGAGCCTGGGGCCTGGGACTTGGACAAGTTCAAGTCCCGAGCCCTAAGTCCCAAGTCCCTACGTCCTAGAAAGTAATCCGCGCCCCGAACCGCAACACCCGCGGCGCCAGCACTTCGAGGACGTTGTTCGCCGTGCTTGCCGTCTGCTGATGCTGACGGCTCAGGACAGTGTTGGCGTTGCCGATGTTGAAGACGTCGACGCTCGGGATGACCGACAGGCGTCCGAACGTGAACTTCTTCTCCACCTTCGCGTCGAGCACGTACATGTCGTCGTAGCGCACCGTGGCATACGGCTCGACGAGCAGGAACACCTGGCTCAAACGGCCCCCCCGATCCGCCGGGGAGAGCACGCTCCGGTTGAACGGGAATCCGTCGCGCGCGTTGAGGAACGCCGACGCGTTGATGCCCCACGGGAACGCGTACATCCCGGACAGCTTGGCGGTCCAGCGCGCGTTGTTCACGAGCGCCTGGTGGCCGTTGACGAAGTCGTAGTTCGTCGGGTCGCCGATGACCGCCGCCCCGACGCCCACCAGCGTCGCGGTCACCGGATCCTGGAAGCCCTCGAGCCCCCAGCGTCCGACGGTGTGGTTCCAGGTGAAGCTCCCGTTCATCATCCAGCGATTGCTGAGGCGCTTGCGCGCGCTCACTTCGAAGCCGTGGAACGTGCGATCGAGGGCGTCGTTGGTGAGCTCCTGAACGGTGGGCACGTTGAAGGGCAGCGTGTAGTACGTCGCGGTGTACGACGGCTGATCGCAGCTGGCGTTGCCGCAGGCATAGCTGCGCGTGACCGGGGTGAACGCGTCCGGTGACAGGCCGATCCGCTCCTGAATGAAGAAGCCGCCGATCCGGCGGTAGATGTACGAGGCGCTCACGCCCAGGTTCGGAATGACCTCGCGGTCGATCCCGACGATCGCTTCGATCACGCGGTCGTTCTCGAGGCCCGGGTCGATCTGGTTCGACGTCCGCGGCGCCCCGGGGTTCGCGAAATCGTAGTTCCCCGCTACGAGCTGCGCCGCCGACAGCGTCAGCTCATCGCGCTGGATGAAGCCGTCGCCGTTCCGATCGGCCCACGGAAACCGCAGCCGGACCTCGTTGAGCGGGTTCAGCGCGTCGGTCGCGAAGAACCCCTGCCCGTAGAAGATCGAGCCGCTCGCCTTGATCACGGTCGTGCCGTCGCCGGTGACGTCCCAGGTCATCCCGAGGCGCGGCGACCAGTCGAGCGTCTCCACGCCGCTGTCGATCCCGGCGAAGTTCACCGCGGGCAGCAGCTCGGGCGCAATCGGGTTCTCGACGACGCTGGCCTCCAGGACCGAGTCATCCTGATAGTCCATGCGGATGCCGAGGTTCAGCGTCACCCGGCCACGCGAGTACGAGTCGTTGAAGTACGCCGACGTCGTCGTCAACATGTTCCGGCCGACCGAATCGCGGAAGAGATCGGCCCGCGAGGCGACGCCGTTGACGAACCGCGCCTGCGCGAACCCGCCGCGGTGCTGCTCGGCGTACGATGGCGTCTTCCGCCACTTCGCGCCGAACTTGATCGCGTGGTCGCCGCCGAGCTTGTTCGACAGAAACCAGTTGGCGTCGCTGTTGATCTGCGTCTGCGGGCGCTCGAACGGACCGCTCCGAAGCCCCGATCGGTACGAGACGCCGGTCGCGGTATCGAACGCCGACTGCACGCCGTCCAGCTCCGGGCTGGTGAAATCCAGGACGAAGCCGCCGTCCAGGTACGAGGCCTGCGTCTCGAGCACGATCCGATCGGTCATGATCCAGCGGTGCGAGCCCTTGTAGGTGTGGGCCGGGCCGCTCTGCTTGGACGCGGCTTCGATGGTCGTGAGCGGTCCGGCGCCGCGCGCGTTGCGGATCTTGTCGCTGAACGAGTAGTGAAAGTTGACCTGGTGCGCGGTGGCCGGCTGCACGTTGATCTTGCCGTTCGTGTTCTCGAGCACCGTCAGGTCGGTTTCGAGGTCATCCGGGTTGTTCGGATCGCCGCCCGGCTTCACGAAGCCGAGGACCCCGACCCGGATGTCCTGTTTGCCGAACCCGCCCCAGAACCACGCCTTGTTCTTCACGATCGGCCCGCCGATCTCGAACCCGTAGTCCTTGATGTTCTTGACCGGGTTGCCCGAACCCGCGTTCTGCGCGCGGAGCTCGTCGGTGATGTTGTCCGACTGATAGTCGTCGTCCACCACGAGCAGGCGGCCCGACCCTTTCAGCGCGTTGCCACCGCTCTTGGTGACCATGTTCAGGTTCACCCCGCCCGTCTGCATCGAGGCGTCGTTCCCGCCGGTCTGAATCTGGATTTCCTCGAACGCGTCGAAGTCGTAGTACACGGGTGACGATCCCGTCGCCGCCATGTCGGTGATGGTGACGCCGTCGAGGTTCCACATGGTGTTGCCCTGCTGCGTCCCGTGAACGGTGAACGTGGACTGCTGGCCCGACTTGTTGCCGCCGACGTTCTGCTGGTTCATCACCATCCCGGGTGTCATCTCGAGCACGACCCATGGGTCTCGCGCCGAGGGAATGCTTTCGAGGTGCTCGCGGTTGAACGTCTCGCCGGTCTTCACCGCGGTGGTGTCGACGACCGGGCTCTCGCCCGAGACCGTGACCGTCTCCTGGACCGCCGAGATCTCGAGCTTCGCGTTGACCTCGGCGGTGAAGCCGATCTCGATGCGGACGCCGTCACGCACGAGCGTCTTGAACCCGCCCAGCTCGAAGCGCACCGCGTAGACGCCGATCGGAATGTTCGGGAAACGATACGCGCCCGTCTCGCTCGTCGCCGCCGATTGCGGCGTGAGCAGCGCGGGGCTTTCGATCGTGACCATCGCGCCTGGCAGAATGCCGCCGCTATGGTCCGTGACCTTGCCGAAGATTTCGCCCGTCTGCGTCTGTGCGTGGGCTGACGGACCGATCGCGAGCGCAAGCGAGAGTACGAGCGCCGACACGAGATACCTGAGCCCCATTCGTCCTCCTTGAACGGAATGTGAACTGCCAGGCAGCTCTGCAAGCAGGCCTCCGACGGCGCTGATCCGCGTGTGGCGATCCGCTGCTTTCAATCTGACCGCGCAACGGACGATCACCAGACGCGTTGACGGCTCTTGTGACCGTTGGGTTGCTCCGGCAGACCCTCGAGCGTCGAGGCGAGCGCCCGCCGGGCGGCGTCCTGGACCCGGGCCAATTCAAGCCGCCGGATGCCATCGTCCGGAGATCCGGTCGGCGCGTTGAGCGCCGCGGAGAGCTCTCGCGCGACCGCCTGGGCAAGCCGCGAGAGCAGATCGCCGGTCGCGCCAGGAGTTTCCGGCAGCGAGTCTTCTGCATCCTCTATCTGTACGGGCACCAGGAACCGGTAGCCGCGCCGCGGCAGCGTCTCGATGTAGGTCGGCACGCGGCGGTTGTCGCCGAGCGCGCGCCGGACCTGCTTGATGCACGAGTTCAACCCCTGGTCGAAGTGCACGAACGTGTCTTCCCGCCAGAGGTGACGATGGAGCTCCTGCCGGCTGACGAACCTGCCGCTGTGCTCGGCCAGGCAGGTGAGGACGGCGCAGGGCTGCGGCCGCAGCCGCACGCGGATCCCCGCGCGCCGCAGCTCTCCGCTGCGGGTGTCGAGAGCGAACGCACCGAACCTGATGGTGGCCATGGTGTGACCCCTTGCTGACTTCAGGATCGGCCCAGGAAGGGATCAAGTCCTCAAGAAGGGGCGAGGGAAGTCGGAACTTACGCTGAATCTTGCAGGTGCACCGGGTGCTCTGGGTGCCCTTGGTGCCCTGGGTGCGGGTGCACTGGGGTGCTGGTGCACTGTGCATTTATTCGAGCATCTTGCTGTGCACGTCCATCGCGGCGCCGAGTGTCTCCGGCCGCCATATGCGGCCGACCTCAGATCCGTCGTGTGCGTAACGCATCTGACGAGCGCACGTGTTTGCCGGAATGCGACCAGTCGTGGTTCCAAGTCCCGGGCAGAGGATGGTCTCGATTGGTGTCGACTCCGTACGGTTGTAGTGCCTGGCCGAGCGGATCACCGCTCGGAACGCCAGATAGGCATTCACCGTGTTCGAGACGTCCATGGGCACGCGCATCGTCGGCGCCGAGATGAGAAGCGGGATGCCCTGGTCGTCCGTCGGCACGATGACCGCCTGTCCCACCGGTAGTTCGCCGTCGTACTCGACGCGGAGGAGTTGCTGCAGCCGCTCCTGGAGCGTCCAGCCGAAGCGCTGGCTGTAGACGAGGTCAATGCCCCCATCCATGAAACCGAAGCTGTTGGCCGGGCTGACGATCGCGTCGGCGGTGAGGTCGAATATGTCGCCCAGAGAAACCTCGACGTCAGATGCGCTCGCGAATTCCTTGCGCCATGCGGCGACGAGGACCGGGTTCAGATCCCGAAGCAGGAATCGCATCTGCTAAAGACTCCAGCGGTCGACGGTCTTGCAGAGTGCCAGATACTGACTCAGGGAGACCATGGGCCGTCCGGTCCGGAGCAGGGCAAGCCGGATCTCCAACACCCGGTCGCGCATCCAGGAATACTCTTCGATCAGCTCGCGGGTCGGCCGGTGGTCGAATGACGGATCGATGACCTTGTACTCTCCATTCGCGAAGGACTCCGGCTTGGTGAAGGGATCCGCGAACAGGTAGGCCTTGTCCGCGAGGTCGTCGCCGTATTCCCAGACCAGACGGTGGAGATAGGACGGTCCCATGACCAGTATGGCGCCCGACTCATCGCACAGGTCGCGCGAGATCTTTCTGGGCCGGTGTGCGCTCGCGTCGATGCCCCAGGCCCGGAGCATCCGCTCCGCGCGGTCGTTGATCTCGTCCCCGCACTCGACTCCAGCCGAGAGCGCCGGCGCGTTGCACAGATCCTGATAGAGGTAGCGGGCCAGGACCGAGCGGCAACAGTTGGCGTAGCAGACGAACAGGGGGACAGTCATATCTCTTTAACTGCACTGGGTGCTCTGGGTGCACTAGGTGCTCTGGGTGCAGGTGCAGGGCACCTTAAGCACCCGCACCCTGTGCACCTGGAGCACCCAGGGCACCTAGTGCACCAAGGGAAGACCAGCCCTGACCCACGCCGTCATCCCCCCCGTCAGGTTGACGAGATTGGTGAAACCGGCGCGCTCGAGGACGCTGGCCGCGACCGTCGAGCGGTAGCCCGTGCCGCACGCGATCGCGATCGGCTCCCGGCCGCGGAGATCGTGGACTCGATCCATGAGCTCGCCGGCCATGATGTGAATTGCGCCATCGATGTGACCATCCGCGTACTCGCCGTCGCTTCGGACGTCGAGCATGGTGAGCGTCCGATCGCGCGCGAGTCGCTCGCGAAGCGACTCCGGCGTGACCTGCGCGAGCGTCGAGACCGGGAATCCGGCGGCGGTCCAGGCCGTCATCCCTCCATCGAGGTGCCCCACGATCCGATCGAGCCCCACGCGGACGAGCGACCTGATCGCCTCCGGGACGATCGCAGGGTCGCCCGCCACGAGCAGTATCGGCGTGTCGTACGGCACGACCCAGGAGGCCCAGGTCGACAGGCTCTGGCCGGCGCCGACGCCGAACGCGCCAGGGATGTGGCCCTCGCCGAAGGCGATCTGATCTCTGAGGTCGATGGCGACGTGACCTTTGCTCAGGAGATCGCGGGCGCGCGCCGCGGGAACGGGTTCGAGGCCCGGGAGGCCGTTCAGAACGGGCGGCCCCGCGGCGTTCAGCGCCTTCATCCTCGTGTAGTACGGCGGAAACGGCGGCGCGCTCGAGAGAATGCGGTGGACGAACTCGTCGCGGCTCAGGCCGCGGTCGAGGTACGGGTTGGCGATCCGCTCGAAGCCGAGCGTGGACATCGGCCGATCGCTCATGCCGGCGCCGCACATCGAGCCGGCGCCGTGTCCGGGGTGCACCTCGACGCCGTCCGGCAGGTCGGCGATGCGATCGCGGGCGCTGTCGAAGAGCTGATGGGCGAGCGCGACCTTCGCCTCTTCGCCGAGCAGATCGGGCCTGCCGAGCGATCCGACGAACAGAAAGTCGCCCGTCAGGAACACCTGGGGCACATCGCGCGTCCGCACGGTGTCGTACACGAGGAACGACAGGTGCTCCGGCGTATGTCCGGGCGTGTGGCGCGCGACGAGCCGCGCCGCGCCCAGCTCGATGACGTCACCATCCCGCACGTCGTCGTGCGGCACGCGAATCTCGTAGGTTTCACCGCGGTCATGCCCGGAGGGCGTGTACTGCGCACCCGCGCGCGCCGCCAGCTCCCGCGCGCCGGACGCGAAGTCGGCATGGATGTGCGTCTCGAGGACGTGCGAGATGCGGATCTTTCTCGCGGCAGCGAAGTCGAGATACACGTCGACGTCGCGCCTCGGATCGACGATGGCCGCGACGCCTGCGCGGGGACAGCCGACCGCGTACGAGTATTGCGAGAGGCCTTTATCTTCGAAGCGTTCGAACAGCATCTGGTTCAGCGCATAGCGCTTGTGGCTGGCCGCACCGACGTTTTAAACGCAAAGGACGCAGAGAAGAACGAAACACGGGGAGCACGGGGAACACGGCAGTGGCGGCTGGTCGCGACCGTCCAGGCGCGGCTCGTGCTCGCCGCGCACGCGCGCCACGCCTCTGAGTTTCCCCTCCGTGTGCTCCGTGGTTCCGTGTTTCAATGTCTCAGCGTCCTCCGACCTCCGCGTTTCAACCGTCTCTCTGCTCTCCGTCCAGCTCCGTCCGCAAGTACTCCTCAGTTTCCGGAACGCCTGCCCGCGATGGCTGACGGCCAGCTTCTCCTGCGTTGATGCCTCTGCCAGCGTCCGGCCGTACGGCGGATAGAAGAAGATCGGGTCGTAGCCGAAGCCGTTCTGCCCGCGCGGGTCGCGGGTGATCCGTCCCTCCACCCGTCCTTCGGCTTCGAAGAGGATACGCCCGTCGCGCGCGAGAGCAAGCGCGCAGACGAAGCGGGCCGGGCTGTCCCGCGCACCGCGGCGATCGAGCGCCGCGAACAGGTTGGCGAACTTCTCGGGATACGTGTCGCCCTCATACCGCGCCGACCGGACGCCAGGCTCGCCGTCGAGCGCGTCGATCGACAGGCCGGAGTCCTCGGCCACGGCGAGCCGTCCCGTGGCCGTGGCGTAATGAACGGCCTTCAGCCTCGCGTTGTCCGCGAACGTCGCGCCGTTCTCGTCCGGCTCCGGGATGCCCGCATGCTCGGCCAGCGTCTCGACCGCGATCGGCAGCGCGTCGAGGATGACGCGAATCTCCGCGAGCTTTCCGGGATTCGTCGTCGCGACGAGCAGCGTCGGCATCGACAATCAGCGCAGAAGATTGCCGACGACCATGCGCTGAATCTCGACGAGCCGTCCGATGCCGGCGTCGGCGAGCGCGAGGAGCGCGTCGAGCGTCCGCCGCTCGAACGGCGGTCCTTCGGCGGTGCCCTGGACTTCGATGAAGCGCCCCGCGCCGGTCTTGATGACGTTCATGTCCACCTCGGCGCGGGAGTCTTCGTCGTAGCAGAGATCGAGCAGCGGCTCGCCGTCGACGCGTCCGACGCTCGTGGCGGCGACGAAATCGTCGAGCGGGATCGAGCCGAGCAGCCCCTGTTCCTTCATCTTCTGCAGCGCCAGCGCGAGCGCGACGAAGCCGCCGGTGATCGACGCGGTCCGGGTGCCGCCGTCCGCCTGGATGACGTCGCAGTCCACCCAGATCGTCCGCTCCCCGATCTCGGTGAGGCGGGTCACCGACCGGAGCGAGCGGCCGATCAGCCGTTGAATCTCCTGCGTCCGGCCGCCGACCTTCCCCGCGCTCGCCTCGCGCTGCGTCCTCGTCGTCGTCGCGCGGGGCAGCATGCCGTACTCGGCCGTCACCCAGCCCTTGCCGGTATTGCGAAGGAAGGGCGGGACCCGATCTTCGACGCTCGCCGTACAGATGACCCGCGTGCGCCCGACCTCGATCAGGACGGAACCTTCGGCGTGAACCAGATAGTTCGGAGTGATCGTGGTTGGACGGAGTTCGTCCGGCTGGCGGCGATCGAGGCGCATGGCTGTAGCTTATCGCAGGCAGGCTACGGCGGCGCGGCGCCGGTCGTCCATGTCAGGTTCTTCTGCAGCGGCCGGCGCAGGTCGAGGTGGCCGGCGAGCGTATCCACCTCGCGCCCGCCGACGAGGATCTGCACCCGTGCGATCGCCGGAAGGTTCGTGGTCACCGCGTTGACGACCGCGTAGACGGCGAGGATCTCCTCCCGCGAGCCGCCCGGGTGGCTCGACGCGATCTCGGTGCTGAGGTCCACGTACGCGTCCCCTCCCGTGAGGAAGAGCGCGCGCAACGTCGTGCCTGCCGGGAGCGGGCTCACGAGCGGCTCCGGCGCGGCCTTGAGTTGTTCCTCGACGATCCGGCGCGCCTGCTCGGCGGCGGACGCCGCGTAGGGGACCTCGCGCTGGACTTCCACGAGCCGCTCGCCCTCCTCAGCGACGTAGTACAGGGTCGCCTTGATCCGCCGGGCTTCGACCGGCGCCGGGGTTGCCGCGGCCACGGGGGCGGCGGCAGCGGGGGCAGGATCCGACCCATACCGCCGCGGCAGCACGATGAACAGCAGCCAGACGCACAAGAGGACAAAGGCCGTGAACGCGCCGGCGGCAATCATGCGGGATCGCGTCATCGCTTCGCCTCGCGGAACCGGACGACCGCGTCGTACAACGCCTGAACGATGTCGGCCTGGCGCGCATCGCCCGACAGCGCGCGCTCCTCGCGCGCGTTGGTCAGAAAGCCCATCTCGACGAGCACGGCCGGCATGTTCGCGCCGACGAGCACGCGGAGCGGCGCCTGCTGCACGCCGCGCGGGCTCGTCGGCAGCTTCTCGCGGAACGCCGCCTCGATCACTTTGGCCAGCTCGGCGGAGCGCTCGATGTGGCGCGCCTGCGCCATGTCCCAGAGGATGACCTCGATCTCGCGCGTGCCCCCGCCGAAGACCGGGACCGCGTCCGACTCGCTGCGCGCGATCCGGGCCGCTTCCTCGCCGTACTCCGCGAGGCTCAGGTAAAAGACTTCCGCCCCGGCGGCCAGTGTCCGTCCGGATGCGTTCGCGTGGAGGCTGATGAACAGGTCCGCCTTGTTGTTGTTGGCGACGGCCGTGCGCTCGTCGAGCGTGATCGTGCGGTCCGCGTCACGTGTGAGGATCGTGCGGATGCCGAGCCGGCCCTCGAGCGCCGTCTTCAAACGCCGCGCGACGCTGAGCGTGATGTCTTTTTCCAGCGTGCCGGCCTGACCGCGGGCGCCCCGCTCGTCCCCCCCATGTCCAGGGTCGATGACGATCGTTCGGACGATGCCCGCCGGCGCGAACTCGGGGAGCGGCAGCGGCTCCACCGGCGGCGGGGGCGGCGGCGCCTCTCCGGACGGGCTGAAGATGTCGATGACGAGCCGTGTCGCGCCGCGCTCGCCCGGCTGATCCGCCGAGCGAAACGATCCAAAGCGAGGCCCGAGATCGACCGCGACCTCGGCGGCGCCTTCCCCCGCGCGAATCGCGCCGACCAGCTCGCGGCCGACGGCGCCGGGCAGCTGCGCGTCGAGCGCGTCCGCCTCGAAGCGGACGGTGAGGGTCTTCGCATCCTGCGCGACCGTATGCGGCGTCGGCGGCTGGATGTCCACCGTCACGCGCGCCGTGTTGCCGGTCGTCTCGTGGCGCGCGACGACGTGCGGCACGCGCAGATCGCCAAGAATGATGAGCCTGGACGGCTTTCGCAGCTCGAGCTTCGTGCCGTAGGCGGGCGCGATCGCGCGCCCGACCGCGTCGATCGGCACGAACCACGCGCGCCCGTCGCGCGTGGGCGCCGCCGGGAGCGAGATGACGCGCCCACCCGCGGACGCGAGCCCCTGAGACGTAGAGAGGACCACGTTCTGACCTGAGGGGAGGGAAAGGACGAGCCCTCCCGCATCCTCTCGCACGGTGATGTTCAGCAGCTTCGCGACGTCGTCGAGCGCCGCCATCTCGACGCTGCCGACAAGCCGGACGGGCAGCGTGCGGCGTCCCTCCCGCGACAGGAGCGTGTAGGCGGCGGCGTCCGATCGCGGTGGGGCCGCCGGCTGGAGCGCAGCCAGGACGGCGAGAGCGAACAGGGAACGAAAGAACACGTCTATCGATGATACGCGGAAAGAGGCGCGGAGTTGCGCGAGCGGACAACGATGGCGAGGATGACCGAGCCTGCCGTGGTCAAGTTGCCTTCGCGTAGATCGCGTCCACGACGCGCGCGACCGCAAGGCCGATCTCTCCCGTAACCGCTGGTTCGCGCTCCTCGCGGATCGCACTGACGAACTCGTCAATGAGCGGTTGATGCAGGTTCGAATGCGCGGGATGATGTTCCTCCCGAACGCCGCCTTCCGTGACGATCCTCAGGCGACCAGTGTTGAGGACATCGACGTGCGCGGATCCTTTCGTGCCAAAAATCTCGAAGGAGTCCCGAGACTCCAGCGCCGCGTGGCTGACGATGAGCGTCGCCTGCGCGCCGCTCGCGAAGCCGAGCTGCGCCGTGCAGGTGTCCTCGACCTCGCGGTTGCGAAAGCGAACGTTCGCAGGGAACCCGTGCACCGTCCGGACTGGTCCGAGCAGATCCAGGAGCACTTCGATGCGATGACACCCGAAGTCGAACATCGGCCCGCCGCCGGCGATCGCCTTTTTCAGAAACCATGCGCGAGGATGGTCTGGCGGAGGATCGAACATCTCGAACGCCTGGACGAGCGCGACGGCAGGTTGCCCGAGCTCACCCGACGCAATCAGCTCGCGCAGCCGCGCGACGATCGGATAGTGATGGCGATAGTAGGCAATCCCCAGCCGGACCCTGTTGGCTCGAGCGGCAGCCAGCATGCGCTCGCACTCGGCGGGGTCGAGCGCCATCGGCTTCTCGCACAGCACGTGTTTGCCGGCCTCGGCGGCTGCCACGGCCTGTTCGGCGTGCAGATTGACGGGAGTCGCGATGTAGACGGCGTCCACGTCGCCATCGCTGACGAGATCGCGCCAGTCAGCATGCCAACGCTTCGCCCCGTGCCGCGAGGCGAACTCGGCCGCCAGATCAACGCGCCGGCGCGCGACGGCAACGAGGGCGCTGTCCGCCGCGGACCCGAGCGCCGTCGCGACGCGTTTCGCGGCGATGTCTCCGCAGCCGACGAGCCCCCAGCGAACAGAAAAGGGGACAGCCACCTTTTTACAATAAGCGTAAAAAGGTGGCTGTCCCCTTTATTTGATGATGACGTGCGCCTGGAGGAACCACTTGCCGGCGGGGCTCTGGACTTCGAGCCACACATTGCGCCGAGCTGAAGGTGCTTCGTATTCGAAGTCGAACGTCTCGCCGACCGCGATCGTCTGACTCGCGGGTCGTGGCGCGCTTAGTTGCGGCGGAACCGCGGCCGCATCCTTCATCAGCGGACGCCAGCTCACGGGACCGTCGGGGGTCCGCAGCGACACGACGAAGATGTCGTCCGGGGTGATGTGGATCAACCGCACGCGATGCCGCGCGCCAGCCTTCCAGACAAACTGCGGCTGCCGTTCGCCATTGACGAGCGTAGGAGCGTCCGCGCCGGGACCTCCGCGGCCGATGACGACGACGTGATCGACCGACGGGTCGAACGTCTCGCCCGATTCTAAGACGACCATCGGGCCGTAGAGACCGGAGGTCAGCTGCCGGCCGTCGTGAAGGTGCGTGTGGTACATGAAGGTGCCGGCGCGCGGCGGCGTGAACCGCACGACGAACGATTCTCCTGGCTCGATGAGAGGCGTCAAGCGCTGGCCGACGCCGCTCCAGCCGTGCACGCCGTCGTAGAAACTCTCCAGCTCCATGCCGTGCCAGTGGATCGCGGTGGCTTCCGGCAGCCGGTTCACGAGCGTGATCTCAACAGGCTCTCCTCGATGGAGGACGAGCGTCGGCCCCGGAACAGGGACGCTGCCTCGTGCGGCCCGCTCGTCGTTGCCTTCGACCTGCACGAACCCAAACGCGGGCTCGCCGCCGTACCGCCCGGGGCCCGTCCGCATCTCGAGCGTCAGCTTGCGCGTCGGAATTCCTGACGGGCCCCGGTAGCAGTCGATCTGCGAACCATCGGGATCGGTGACCGTCACGCCCAGAACCATGCCCGCCATGCCGGCCGAGGATTGATGGGAGGCATGATGATCCGCGTGCGATGCGGGCGGCCCGCCCAAACGCGTCGTCGGCGACACGTGCGCCGCGATGTGGCAGTGGAACAGCCAGTTGCCGACCCGTTCGGGGACCCAGGTCATGGCAAGCGTTCCACCAGGCTGAAGCACCTGGGTGACGACGAGCGGCTTGCTGCCGGCGTCGAATGGAACGTCGCGCAAGCCATCACCCAGGCTGTCGACTTCAAAGTGGAAGCCATGCAGGTGCAGCGGATGGACCTGCGAACTGAGGTTGATGACCCGCCACCGAACGGTCTCGCCGAGCTGGTACGTCAGGCGCTCGGTCGCCGGCCAGGACAGGCCGTTGATCAGGAACACGAAGCGCGGGTTCAGCTGCAGGAAGGCAGTGCCGGGATCGTCGGCGGCCGCGATGCTCGCGCAGCTCCGCACGGGTGACGCTCGTCCAGTCCGTGATGACCAGCACCCGATCGACGCTCTGGCGCAGCCATTCGGCGGATCGACGATGAACGCGCCCGAAAGCTGCGTGTCGGGCGCCGCGCGAAACCGGATAGGCATGCCGGTCGTCGTCGCCCAGTAGTGGTAGGTTCCCGCGCGTCCGGCCTTGAATCGGACGTCGCGGCTCAGCGACGGCGGTACCTCAATCGGCGCGCATGGCGCACCGTCGCGTGCGCAGAGACCGTGGACGCGCAGCGGGGCGTCGAGATCGTTGCGGACGCTCGCGACGATCTCCGTCCCCTCCGGGACCCGGATGAGCGGCGCCGGCGCCGTCAACGCGCCGGACTCTTCCCCGAACGCCTCGATCCGCAGCGCCGGCCCCGTCTCGCCCTCCGGACGCCACAGTCCGACCGCGGCACGCAGCTTCAGCGCGAGCGTGGCATCGACGAGAGTGCCGGCGGATCGACGATTGTCGTTTGGTTGCACCGGCAATGGCTTCGGCGCTGGATCGGCCCATACCGGGCTTGTGACAAGCGCGAAGAGCACGCTGGAGACGAAGAGGCGCGTTCTGGTGACCGACATTGAGGTACCTCGTGGTTCAAGCAAACCCCGAGCGTACTCCCGGCGTCTTCACCACATCCTGAGGGAACGGTAAGGATTGGGTGAGAGAAGAGAAGCGCCCCTATAATCCCGACCGATGGGTCTTGCGGCTGGCGCGCGGCTGGGTTCGTGCGAGGTGACGGGCAGCCTCGGCGCGGGTGGGATGGGGGAGGTCTATCGCGCGCGCGACACGCGGCTCAATCGCGACGTCGCCATCAAGGTCCTGCCCGAACTGTTTGCAACCGATCCCGAACGGCTCGCGCGCTTCGAACGCGAAGCGCAGGTGCTCGCGTCGCTCAACCATCCCTACATCGCGCAGATCTACGGGTTGGAAGAGTCCGGGAGCGTGCGCGCGCTCATCATGGAGCTCGTCGACGGCGAGACGCTGGCCGACCTCATCGCGCGTGGCCCGGTCCCTGCCGACCAGGCCCTCCCGATTGCGCGCCAGATCGCCGGCGCCCTCGAAGCGGCGCATGACGCCGGCATCATCCACCGCGATCTCAAACCGGCCAACATCAAGGTGCGTCCCGACGGCACCGTCAAGGTGCTCGATTTTGGCCTCGCCAAGGCGCTCGATCCGGTCGCGAGCGCGCCCGCCGTCAGCGTGCAGAATTCGCCCACCGTCACCAGCCCGATGATGACAGGGCGGGGCATCATCCTCGGCACCGCCGCCTACATGGCACCCGAGCAGGCCAGGGGACGCGCGGTCGACAAGCGCGCCGACATCTGGGCATTCGGCGTCGTGCTCTACGAGATGCTTACCGGCGAACGAGCGTTCAAGGGTGACGACCCATCCGATGTGATCGCCGCGGTGCTGCGTCAGGACATCGACTGGACGCGGCTGCCCCCGTCGACGCCGCCGTCGATTCGCCGGCTGCTCGAGCGCTGCCTCGAGCGCGATCCGACACGGCGTCTCCGCGATATCGGCGACGCGCGGATCGAGATCGATGAGGCCTTGAAGTCGCCGCGCGCCGAGGCACCCGAATCGACCGCCGGCGCGGCGCGACGCTGGCGCGGGCTGGTCGCCGCAGTGGTCGCGACCGCAATTGTCGCGGGTATCGCCGGCGCGATTGCGGTGCGGAGCTTCTTCGACACGCCGGCTCCGTTGACGGTCACCCGGTTCTCGCTCGTCCCTCCACCCGGCCAGCTCTTTCGCGGCCTCGGCCGCGCGCTGGATATCTCGCGCGACGGCGCCCAGATCGCGTACGCCACCAACGACGGGATCTATCTGCGCTCGATGTCGAGCCTCGACACGCGGCGGATATCAGAGGGGTTTCAGACGGGCATCAATCCAACCTTTTCTCCGGACGGTCAGACGGTCGTCCTCTGGTGGCCCAGGGAGCAGGCGCTCAGAGGTATTTCGGCGAGTAGATCCGAGTGGTTCACGTTCGGCTCTGCGTCACGCGACGTTGGCGGTCTGTTCGCCGGCATGAGTTGGGGACCACGCGGCATCGTCGTTGGCCACGGCAGGGCAGGCATTTTTTTGTACCCGACAACGGCGGCCCGCCCCAACAAATCGCGCGCGTCGCAGATGGCGAGAGTGCCGTGACGCCAGAGATGTTGCCCGACGGCGAGCACGTGTTGTTCACAGTCTCGACGGGCGCAGGTGTCAGTCAGCCGAACCGCGGGCAGATCGTCCTCCAGTCTTTGAGGACGCAAGAGCGTCGCACGGTGATAGAGCGCGGGAACGGTGCGCGCTATCTGTCCAGCGGTCACATTGTCTATTCGCTGGACGGAATCCTGTTTGCGGTCCCGTTCGACCTGCGTCGCCTGGCGGCGACTGGTCCGTCCGTGCGTGTGGTTGATGGCGTCAGGCACGCGGCCCTTCCGGACGCCCAGTTCAGCATCTCCGACACCGGCACGCTGATATACGTTCCCGGGCCGTCGTCGGGGGCCACGGCCTACCTGGATCTCGCGTTCATCGACCGCAAGGGCACGATTGCGCCGCTGAATCTGCCGACCGGCGCGTACGAGGCCGCACGAGCGTCGCCGGATGGCAGGCGAGTCGCCTTCGGCAGCGACGACGGCAAAGACGCGATCGTCTGGGTCCATGACGTGTCGGGAGTCAGCGCCCCGCGCCGAGTCACGTTCGGCGGGCGTAACAAGTTTCCCGTCTGGTCGCCCGACGGCGAGCGTGTCGCGTTTCAATCGGACCGCGAAGGGGACGCCGGCCTCTTCTGGCAGCGGGTGGACGGCGGTACCGCCGAGCGACTCACGAAGGCGGATCCCGGAACGAGCCACGTCCCGGAATCATGGTCTTCCGACGCGCTGTTGTTTACGGTGACGAAGGGCGCGACGGTCGCGCTCTGGGCGCTGTCGCCGCGCGATGGAACGCGCGAGACATTCGGCGGCGTCGAGTCGTTGACTCCGACCGGTGCCGTGTTTTCGCCCGACGGTCGGTGGGTGGCCTACGCGACCATGGAGGCGGGAAGCACGTTCAGCACGGTCTACGTGCAGCCCTTCCCGCCGACCGGCGCGACCTACCAGGTGTCCAGAGACGACGACGGACATCATCCCGTCTGGTCGCGGGACGGCAAGGAGCTGTTCTATGTGCCGGGGCCAGGCCGATTGGCTGGGATGCGAGTAACCACGCAGCCGAGTTTCGCAGCGACCCATCCAAGCCCGCTACCGGCTGCCGGAATCCAAGGGCCGCCGAGACTCGTCCGGAATTTCGACATCATGCCCGACGGCGCGCGGTTCATCGGCTTTACGCCCGCCGGCGACGACCAGTCGCAGGCGAACAGCGGCCGTCAAATGCACGTGGTCCTCAACTGGTTCGAGGAGCTGAAGGCGAAGGTAGGTCGGTGACCGGCTCGCTGCCTGCCGCGACCGTTCTCGTGGTTGCCCTGACGCTCGCCCAGGCAGCGAAACCCGCGTCGGCACTGGACGCCGCGATAACAGAGTTCTGGCACGCGTCGGGCGACCGCTCGCGTCAAATCGATCGCGTCACCACGACCGGTGCCAGCTTCGACGAAGTCTACGGTCGATTAGCCGCGGGACGTCCGTACTCGCGCGACGTGCCGACTGGCGAGCTGGCGTGGCAGACGATGATCTCGGGCGGGATTCGGCTGCCGACGACGGTCATCATTCCAACGAACTACGACCCGCAGGTGAAGTATCCAGTGCGCGTGTACCTGCACGGCGGGATCGCGCGCACGTCGATCGACAGCGAAGCGCGAACGCCCCGACGTCGACTCGACGTTCCGCCGAGCTACATCGCCGTGTACCCGTCGGGGTTCCGCGAGGCGACGTGGTGGGGCATGGTGCAGCTCGACAACCTGGAATCGATCCTCACGCGGTTGAAACGAGCCTACAACGTCGACGAGAACCGCGTGCATCTGATGGGCGTCTCGGACGGCGGTACCGGCGCGTTCTATTTCGGCATGCGGCAGCCCACACCGTGGTCGACCCTCTTTCCGTTGAATGGCTCGCTGCGCGTGCTGTCCAACCCGGACGTCGGCGTCGACGGCGAGCTCTACCTCACCAACCTGGTCAACGTGCCGGCCTACATCATTAATGGTGGGCAGGATCAGCTGTATCCAGTCGCGGCGACCGAGCCCTACATCGCGCTGCTGAAACGGGCCGGAGCGCCGGTCGTGTTCAAGCCGCAGATGCTGGCGGGGCACGACACGTCGTGGTGGCCGTCGGAACGCGGCGCGATCGACGAGTTCGAGCGGACCCACCCGCGGGATCCGTTGCCCGACCGCATCAGCTGGCAGACGGACCGCACCGATCGTGACAACCGCTGTCGGTGGCTCGCGATCGACAGGCTCGACGACCGTCGATCGTCGAGCGCGCTCGAGGACCACAACACCGTTGAATTCATCCATCCGCCCATCAGGGAGGAGGTCTTCAGACACCGCCGTGCGTCCGGCCGGATCGATCTCGAGCGCACCGGCAACACGGTACGTGCGCGGACCCGCGGCGTCGGCGCATTCACGCTGCTGGTCGCCCCCGCCGACTTCGACCTCGAGCAGCCGATACAAGTAGTCGTGAACGATCGCGAGGTCTTCAAGGGCCCGATCAAGAAGGACGTGCGCACGCTGCTCCGATTGGCGGCGCGCGACGAGGATCGCGCGATGCTGTTTGCCGCCGAGCTCCGGATCGAGGTACCGGGGCGCTAATGGAGGCCGTGGCCGAGCCATGCGAGTAATCGCGGCGAGCGAGAGCGAGCCGTGGCAGGCGCTGGGGGTGGGGCCCCAGCGCAAACAAAAAAGATGAGAGCTGTAACAATCGGCTTGTCCGCGATTCTGGCGATGGTGTCGTCGCCGTCGCCTCCGCGCCCCGTGACGATCGATGACCTGATGCGCGTGCGCGCGATGTCGGACGTGCGGATCTCTCCCGACGGCGAGCGCGTCGCCTACGTCGTGTCGGAAGCCTCATTCGAGCGCAACGCCTACGAGCCGGCGATCTTCGTCGTCTCATCATCCTCCGGGCCGGAGCCGGTCAAGCTGACGTCCTCGACGCGCATCTTCAACCGGCCGCTCCCCGCGGCGCGGTTGAAGTGGACGCCCGACGGCAAGGCGTTGTCGTTCCTCGCATGGGTGGGTGAGCGGCCGCAGGTCATGACGCTGCCGATCGCCGGCGGCGAGCCGAAGCAGATGACGTCGGCGCCGGAGGGCGTCTCGACCTACGAGTGGGCTCCGGACGGACGAACGATTGCGTACCTCTCGGTTCAGTCGATGTCGGAGGAGGAAGAGCGGCGACGGAAGGATCAGACGTTCGTCATCCAGGTCGACCGGCAGAATCGTCCTCCGCGGCTGTGGCTGCAGGCGCTCGACGGCGGCGCTCCTCGCGCGATGACGCCGCTCGACCACTTCGTGGACGGCGTGTCCTGGATGCCCGACGGCCGATCGCTCGTGTACTCGGCGGCGCCGTTCTCCGGTTTCATGGCGCCGTACGAGACCTCTCTGTACGCCATTGCGCGAGAGGGAGGAGCGCCGCGGGTTCTCGTCGAGCGCGAGGGGATCGACAACGCGCCTCAGATCTCACCCGATGGGCGCCACGTCGCGTTCATCTCGACCGGCGGCCGCAGACTGCTCAAGGCGGCGCGCGGACTCTCGGTCATCTCGCTCGACGGCGCGTCGGCGGGCGCACCGCGGATGCTGACGGGAGACACCGGCACCTGGGTCGCGGAGTTCACGTGGGCGCCCGACAGCAAGTCGGTCATGTTCACGTACACCGAAGGCACGTTTGCGATGGGGGAGCGGATGTTCGAATCGCCCCCCGCGCGGGTCTGGCTCGATTCGGGCCGGATCGAGCCGTTGACGACGGGACGCTCGGCCAGCTTTTCGCCGAGCGTCAGCCGCGACGGGCGGCGATTCGCCTATCGATCGGTCGAGCACGGCACGACCGGTGACGTCCACCTGCTCGATCTGACCGCTGGGGGGAAGCCGCGGAAGCTCACCGAAATCAACCCCGAGGTTCGCGATCTCGCCCTTGGCGCGGTCGAGCCGATTCGATGGAAGTCTTTCGACGGGATGGAAATCTGGGGCCTGTTGGTCACGCCTCCGGGCCTTCGCCTCTCCGAGGCTTCAGCCACGCAGGCTGGCGAGGGAATCGCGCGAAAACTGCCTCTCCTCGTGTACAGCCACGGCGGGCCGATCGGCGGCTTCTTCTACGGCATCTTCCCGCAGTTTCCGCACACCGTCGGGCAGGTGGAGCCGTATCCTGTGCAGGCGATGGCCAGCGCAGGCTTCGCGATTCTTCTCCCGATGCCACGTGGCGGCTCGGGGTACGGCGAGAAAGGCTTCGATCTGATCGTCAACTCCTGGGGCGAGGGAGACTATCGCGACATCATGGCGGGCGTCGACCACCTGATCGCGCGGGGGATCGCCGATCCAGATCGACTGGGCGCGATGGGCGCCTCGTATGGCGGGTTCATGACCAGTTGGATCGTGGGGCAGACCGGGCGGTTCAAGGCGGCATCGACCGGCGCGAGCGTGACCGATCTCGCGAGCATGTACTACATCTCGGAGGGAGGCGACTTCATGGTCGAGTACTTCAAGGCGCCGTGGGAGAACGCCGCCGGCTACGCCGCGCATTCGCCGCTCACGCACGCCGCGAACGTCACGACGCCGCTGCTCATCCAGCACGGCGAGGTCGATCCGCGCGTGCCCGTCTCGCAGGCGAGGGCGCTCTATCGCGCGCTCAAGGCGCACGGAAAGCTGGTGGAGCTCGACATCTATCCCCGCGGCGGACACGTCCTCTACGAGCCGAAGATGCAGCGCGAGCAGATGCAGCGCAACCTGGACTGGTTCACGCGGTGGCTGAAGTGAAGCGAACGGCTGTCCTCCTGCTGTGTTCGTCGTCTGTGTTCGTCAGTGCGTTTTCGCAGTCGCCGCCCCACGACCGGGGCGCCGCCGGAACCTGGTTGAGGCTCCAGAGACTGCGCACGACCGCCAGCGTCATGCACACGACGGCGCACCCGGACGACGAGCACGGCGGGATGCTCGCGATGATGAGCCATGGCGCCGGCGCACGTGTGGCGCTGCTCACGTTGACCCGCGGCGAGTCGGGCGACAACGCCATCGGACCGGAACTGTTCGACGCTCTCGGACTGATCAGGACCGAGGAGCTGCTGGTCGCCGATCGCTCCTACGGCCTCGACTATCAGTACTTCACGACGGTGATCGATTACGGCTTCTCCAAGCGGCTCGACGAGGCGCTCGACAAATGGGGGCGGGAGCACGTGCTTCGCGACGTCGTGCGGGTGATCCGCATGGATCGGCCGTTCGTGCTCGTCTCCCGGTTCCAGGGCAACCAGCGCGACGGGCACGGCCAGCATCAGGCCGCAGGCCTGCTCACGCAGGAGGCGTGGAAGGCGGCCGGCGATCCGAACGTCTTTCCGGAGCAGGTCAAGCAGGGGCTGCGGCCGTGGCAGCCTCTGAAGTTGTACATCGGCGGCGTCCGCGACAACGAAGACTGGACGATCGCGATCGACACGGGCGAATACAATCCGATCCTCGGCGACTCCTACGACAGCCTCGCCAGATACGGCCTGAGCTTCCAGCGTTCGCAGAACGGCGGTCGGGTCAACCGCCAGGCCGGGTCATCGGTCGCCTACTACAAGCGGGTCGAGAGCCGCGTGCCCTCCAGCACCGGGCCGGGAGCCCCCGCGAAGGAACGAAGCTTCTTCGACGGCATCGATACGCGCATCGGTGGCATCTTCAGCGTGAGTGATCGACCGGCCCCGGACGGCGCTCAGGCGCGCCTCGACGCGATCGATCGCGAGGTCGACGCGGCGATCCGCGCGTTTTCGATGGGCGATCCGGCGGCCTGTGTGCCGGCGCTGACGCGCGGCCTGCGTGCGACGCGCGAGGCCATCGATGTTCTGACACACGAGCCCGAAGCGCTCTTCGTGTTGCATCACAAAGTGCAGCAGTTCATGGACGCCATCGACACGGCGCTGGGCCTCGAGTTCACCGCCGTGGCGGGTGATGGAGAGCTGAGAGGGGCGGTGGTTCCGGGTCAGAGCTTTGACGTGCGGCTCGCGCTCACGAATCGCAGCCGCGTGCCGATCGCTCTGACGGCCCTGACGGTCGTCACGCGCGACCGCGAAGACATCAAACCCCTGGACGAGACGCCGGCGACGCTCGGCTACAACCAACGCGCCGAGCGGCGTGTCCGCGTCGCGCTGCCGGACCATTCCCGCGTCTCTAAACCGTACTTCCGGCGCGACGGCATCGAGCAGCATCGCTACGACATCGCCGACGTGACGGAGGTTCATTCCCCGAACGGAACACCGAGGTTCTTCGCGCTCGCTTCCTACGCGGTCGACGGTGTGCCTGTTCGCCTCTACCGTATCGTCCGGAGCCGCGAATCGCAGCTCCCGTACGGCGACGTCTTGCGCGAGCTGAAGGTCGTGCCCGCGCTGGCCGTCAACGTCCGGCCGCGTCAGGCTGTCGTCCCGCGCGGGGCCGGCGCACAATCGGTACGCGTCGACGTCGAGCTGCTCAGCAACAAGGCCGGACCGGTGGAAGGCATGCTTGCGCTCCGGCTGCCGGCGGGCTGGACGTCCGACCCGTCGCACGCGACGTTCGCGTTCGCGCGGACGGCGAGAAGCGTCAGTTTCGCTTCATCGTGTCCATTCCCACGCCCGCCGACCGCGACCACCGGATCGAAGTCGTCGCGACGGCGGACGGTCGCGAGTATCGCGAAGGCTACGACGTCGTCGACAAACGCGATCTGGAGACCGCGGTTCCTTTTCCGATCCGCCGACGTCACCGTGCGCGGCGTCGACGTCAAGATTCGGCCGGGGCTCGTCGTCGGGTACGTGATGGGCGTTGGCGACGACGTCCCGTCCGGCATCGCGCCAGCTCGGTGCGACGGTCGAGTTGCTCGACGAAGAGCGACCTGGCGTCAGGCGACCTGCGACGGTTCGACGCGATCGTGACCGGCACGCGTGCGTACGCGGTTCGAGAGGACCTGCGCACGTACAACCAGCGGCTGCTGGACTACGTCAAGGCGGGCGGCAACCTGATCGTGCTCTACAACACGGCGGAGCTCGACCCGAAGGTGTTCGCGCCTTTCCCGGCGAGCTCACGCTCCGCGCCGAGGAAGTCTCGGAGGAGGACTCGCCCGTCGAGTTCCTTGCACCGACGCATCCGGTGTTTCACCATCCAAACGTGATCACCAAGGCGGACTTCGACGGCTGGGTGGAGCAGCGCGGCACGAAGTTCTGGTCGTCGTGGGACCCGGCGTACACCGCGCTTCTTGCCACCTGGGACAAGGGTCAATCGCCGCAGCGGGGAGGCTGGCTGCACGCCAGATACGGGAACGGGCACTACACGTACTTCGCGTACGCCTTCCATCGTCAACTGCCGTATGCCGTGCCCGGCGCCTATCGGTTGCTGGCCAATCTGCTGTCGCTTGGTGGCACCAGGCTGTAGCTCAGCGGACACTCACGCGGCTCGTGGCGTGCATTCGCCGATTCATGGCGCGCGGGAGGTCAACATGCAGACACTCGCGAAGGATTTCACAATCGAATTGTCTGACAATCGTCCGGGCGCGCTCGCGAAAGCGTTTAGGCGATCCCGCATCCGTATCGTCGATGACTCCGCAACGACGGCAGCGCACGAGTGAGAGCCGTGGCGGTCGCGAAGCGATTCGGAGATCTCGAAGCGCTGCGCGGGATCAGCTTCCACGTCGGGGCAGGTGAGATCTACGGCCTCCTCGGCCCGAACGGCGCAGGCAAGTCCACGGCGATCAACATCCTCTGCGGCCTCGATCAAGCCCGACGCCGGCACCGCCAGCCTGAACGGGCTCGACGTCGTGCGGCACCCGCTCGAGGCGCGGCGCACGCTTGGCGTCGTGCCGCAGGACGTGGCCGTGTATCAGGAGCTCTCGGCCCGCGACAATCTCGCGTTCTTCGGCCGCCTGTATGGCCTGCGCGGCGCCGATCTCCGCGCGCGAATTGACGAGATCCTTCAGCGTGTGAGCCTTGCCGACCGCGACCGCGAGCCGGTCCGACACTACTCCGGCGGCATGCTGCGGCGCCTCAATATCGCCGCCGGCGTGCTGCATCAGTCCGCGCGCCGTGCTGTTCGACGAGCCGACGGTCGGGCTCGATCCGCAGACACGGCTGAACATCCTGGAGCTCGTTCGCTCGATCGCGAAGGACGGGGCGGCGGTCGTGTACACGACGCACTATCTGGACGAGGCCGAACGCCTCTGCGATCGGATCGGGATCATCGATCACGGCGCGATTCTCGCCGAGGGCACG
The DNA here is from genome assembly GCA_963847125.1 of uncultured Acidobacteriota bacterium. Lineage (GTDB taxonomy): Bacteria > Acidobacteriota > Vicinamibacteria > Vicinamibacterales > 2-12-FULL-66-21 > DATAEE01. The sequence goes on along the minus strand of CAWJYM010000009.1, from coordinate 810,991 downwards.
CTGGCCGAGCTGCGCCGGGCGGCGGGCGAGCGGGAGATCGCCGCGCTGCGCGGCTCGTTCCGTGCCGACGCGGTCGCCGGTAGCCCTCGGTGCGCTGCCGGATCGTCCAGCTGATCAAAGTCAGCGACTCGGAGCTGCTCGTCAGCCTCGCGAGCGCCGAGCGCCAGCTGTCGGCGCTCCTGCCGATCGCCGCGGAGCTCGGCGAAGTCCGCGAGGTCGCGGTCAGGCAGCCGAGCCTCGAGAACCTGTTCATCAAGCTGACCGGACGCGAGCTGCGGGAATGAGAACCGCGGCGATCATCGCGGCCCATCACCTCAAGCGGATCTTCCGGAACCCCGGTCTCATCCTCCTGTTGATGGCGATCCCGCTCACGCTCGCCGGGATCGAGTACGCGGCGTTCGCGCCGGCGGCGGCGAGCGGCAAGCTGCCGCCGATCAAGGTGCTCGTGCTCGACGAGGACCGGACGTTCGCCTCGTCCGCGGTCCCGCGGTTCATCGGGTCGGGACCGCTCGCCGACTACATCGAGCTGGACACGACCCCCGATGTGCCCTCCGCGCGCCGCAGTCTCCAGCGCGGCCAGGCTTCGGCGCTGATCGTCGTGCCGAAGGGATTCCAGCAGGCGCTCCTCGACCGCAAGACCGCGGAGATCCGGTTCGTGCCGAACCCCGCGCAGACCATCTCGCCCGAAATCGTTCGCAGCATGCTGGAGATGCTGACCGCGATCACGAACGGTCTGCTCGCGCGGGCGCAGGCGCCGCTCGACGCCATCAACACGGTCGCGGCCGCAGGCCGAAGCCCCACGGAAGACGAGGTGGCGGAGATCTCGAGGGGGTTCTTCCGCGCCGGCCAGCAGCTCCAGGTCCTCAACGAGCTCCAGAATCTGACGGTCGAGGTCAAGCGGCCGTCCGGCACGACCGAGCGGTTCGAGTTTGGCGGCGCGAGCGCGTTCTTCGCCTACATCTTCCCCGGCCTGGTGATGTTCGGGCTGATGTTCATCAGCCAGGCGCTCGCGACGCGCCTGATGCGCGACAGGGAAGCCGGGCTCCAGCGGCGGATTGCGATCGCGCCCGCGAGCCGCGCGGCGATCCTGGCCGGCGGCGCGTTGTACCTCTTCGTCGCGCTCACCGTGCTGCTTGATTGTTCTGGCGCTCATCGGCAGCCTCGTGTTCCGTCTCGAGCTGACGCGTCCGGGGACGCTCCTGGTCATCGCCTTCGGTTTCGCGTTCTTTGCCACCGGGCTCCAGCTCCTCGTGATCTCGATGGCGCGCAGCGACGCCGGCGCGCAGGCGGTCGCGGGCGCGGTCATCATGATTCTCTCGCTCCTCGGCGGAGCCTTCGTGCCGCTCGAAAGCTATCCCCCCGCGCTCCGCGCGATCGGCGAGCTCCTGCCGAACGGCGCGGCGCAAAAGGCGTTCATCGAGGTGCTCGTCCGTCAGCGGGCGCTCGGAGATCTTCTGCGCCCGGTGACGATCATCTGGGTCTGGGCGCTCGCGCTGACCGCGATCGCGGTCGCGTTCGAGCGGCGGCGGCTTGACCGCATGAGATCGACATGAACGCCCTGGCGATCGCCTGGCTCGACTTGAAGCGCCTGATGCGCGAGCGCGAAGCGCTCGGCTGGATCTTCATCGGTCCGGTCGTCTTCACCGTGTTCTTCGGCATGCTCTTCAAGCCGCAGCCGGAGCGGCAGACCACGGTCGCGATCGTCAACCGCGACGCGGACGACCGAGTGGCGCGTGCGCTCGGGGTTCTGCTGGAACAGGATCGAATCACGGTCGCCTCTGCGCCGGCCGTCGAGGCCGGTCGCTGGAGCGTCGAGATTCCAGCGGGCGCGGCGTCGCTCTTCGCCGCCGCGAAGCCGATGAAGCTGACGCTCCACGCGCGCGACGAAGAGTCGACGGAGGAGCGCAACGTCCGCTTCAAGGTCCAGAAGGCGCTGACGCTCCTGTATCTGCACGGCGACGCGAATCTCTCCGCCGAGTCGATCGCCGCGCTGCCGGCGCGGCTCGCGAGCGCCGAGGTCATCGCGCTGAGGCCCGGGCGACATCGGCGTCCAGCACCGCCCGATGACCGCGGGCTTTCAGCGAAGCGTGCCGTCCTACCTCGTGATGTTCGTGTTCCTGAACGTGCTGGTCTCCGGCGCGACGATCGCCGCGGATCGCGCGACCGGCCGCATGCGGCGTCTCTTCATCGCCCCCATCCGAAAGCGCGACATCGTGCTCGGGCAAGCTGCTCAGCCGGTTCGCGATCGGCTGGATTCAGACGGGATACATGCTGGCGCTGGGCGTCCTCGTCTTCGGCATCCGCTGGGCGCAGCACGGCTGGGTGTTCTTCGGGTTCCTGACGATCTTCGCGCTGGCCTCGGCGGCGCTTGGCCTGCTGGTCGGCACGCTGTTCGACGACCCGGACACGGCCGCGACGCGCGGCGATCTGGACCGCGATTCTCCTGGCGCCGCTCGGCGGCCTCTGGTGGCCGCTCGAGGTCGTCGGGCCGACCATGCGGACGATCGGGAACCTCGTGCCGACCGGGTGGGCGATGCAGGGGGTGAACGCGATGCTCGCGTTCGACGCGGGCGCCGCCGAAGTCGCCCCCTATGCGCTCGGCTTCCTGGTCCTTCTCGTTCTGGCGCTCACGCTGGCGACGCGCCGGCTGCGCCCGGCCTGACCGTCAGACTTACGTCATCCAACCGTCATCCTCCCGTGAGCGCGGCCGCGCCCGGGCCCTCGTATTCTTGAGCATCGACGCCGTTCGGGCCCGGTTCCAACGGGAGGAGTTATGGACGCGTTGTTGTTCGTTGTTCTGGGCGTTCTCGGGTTGCTGTCCTGGCTGGTGCCGATCGGGGGGATCGCGCTCATGCTCTGGGTCGCCAGCCGCGACGCACGGGGAGCCGATTCCGGGTCGGTCGGCACGACGACGGACATGGCGATCAGCTCATCGCGCAGCTGACACGCCAGCTCGGGGCGTATTCGAACCTGCCGATCAACAAGCGAGCGATGCAGCGCCAGCGGATATCCACGATGCTGACGCAGATAGACGGCCAGATGCGCCACCTGGACACGATGGGTCGGGAGCGCTACGACCTGCGGGCAAACCAGCTGTCCGGGATGGCGGCCGAGAACGGCATCGACTGGCGGCCGTCCTACTGAGCGGCCCGGTTGCGTCAGTGCGGCCGGCCCAAGGTTGGGGGGGAGCCGGCCGCGCTGACGCCAATCGTCAATCACCCACAATTCAGGGATTGCACTAAGGCCTCCGCGCCGCCCCCGACTCCGTCGTGATGCGCTTCTTCTTCCCGTAGTTCGGATACGGCGGCCGCTTCGGCTTCGGAACCGGGTTCTTCTCCAGCGCCGCCATCACTTCCTGAATCGCCCTTTCGAGCTGCGGATCCTTGCCCTGGCGGACCAGCTCCGGATCGTGCTCGATCTCGATGTCCGGCGGGATGCCGACGTTCTCCGCGTCCCACTGTCCCGCCGGCCCCCAGACGCCGGAGCTCGGCGACGTCACGAATCCGCCGTCCATCAGCGGCGGGGCGCCGGCGCGGCCGACGAGCCCGCCCCACGTGCGCTTGCCGATCAGCTTGCCGACGCCGGCGCGCCGGAAGTAGTTCGGCATCGCGTCGCCGCCCGAGCCGGCGTACTGGTTGATGATCATGACCTTCGGCCCGAAGATCGCCCCCTGCGGCTGCACTTCGTCTTCGCCGTCGCGGGTCGCGACGAGGCTCATCATCGTCCGATTGAGCTGCTCGATGATGTCGGTGGCGAGCGCGCCGCCGCCGTTGAAGCGCTCGTCGATGATGGCCGCTTCCTTCCCGACCTGCGCGTAGAAGTAGCGCGTGAAGTTCGTCAGGCCGCCGAAGGCGGTGTCGGGCATGTAGACGTACGCGACGCGGCCGTTGGTCGCCTGGTCCACCTTGCGGCGGTTGCTCTCAATCCAGGCCAGGTTGCGCAGTCGCGCTTCGCTCGAGACCGGAACGGCGGTGACCTCGCGCGCGCCGGCGCCGTCGGGCGTCGGGCCGACGCGAAGCAGGACGCTCTTCCCGGAGGTCGCCTCGAAGAAGCTGTACACGTTGTCGGTGGCCCGAACGTCCTTCCCGTTCACGGACAGAAGGTAGTCGCCCTCCTGGACGTTGACCCCCGGCTGCGTGAGCGGCGCCTTGAGGTCCGGGTTCCAGTTCTCTCCGTCGTAGATGCGCGCGAAGCGGTACCGGCCGTTCTCGATTCGATAGTCGCAGCCGAGCAGGCCCGTCGGGACGATCTTGACCTCAGGGTTGTCGCCGCCGCCGACGCCGAGGTGGCCGACGGTGATCTCTCCCATCATGTCGGCGAACAGATACGTGAGATCTCTCCGCGCCATCACGGACTGCAGGTACGGTTCGTATTTCTTGATCGCCTCCTGCAGGTCGAGCCCGTGGAGGTTCGGATCGTAGAAGAACTCCCGCTGGATCCGCCACGCGTCGTGATACATCTGCTTCCACTCGACGCGCGGGTCGGACTTGACCTCGATGCTCTCCGTGTTGAGCGGCGGCGGAGGCGGGCCGCCTCCTCCAGGTCCCCCGGGCCCGCCACCGGATGCCGGTCCGGAGGTGGCGCCCGCCGGTCCTGACGGCGCGGCAGCGGGGCCGGGCGGGATCGGCCGCAACGGTTGAATCGTCCAGCGGTCCTGCTGCGCGGTCAGCGTTTTCTCGCCGTTCGCCGAGACCTCGAAAAAGCGGACGCCTGTGAAGACGACGTCCGACTTGCGCTCCTTGAGGCCGTGCCGGTGAACGGCGACGCCCGGCGGCGGCTGGCCTGGCCCGGTGGCCGGCAGCGCTTCGATCGCGAACAGGTTGCCGGCTTTGCCGACCTGCAGGCCGATGTACCGCCGGGCCGGCAGCGGCATCGCGAGGATCCGCTGGCCGATCTTGTCGAGATCGATCTTCGTCTCCTTGACCTCCGCCGGCTTCGTCTCACCCGGCTTGGGCGGTTCGCGCTTCGCCTGATCGGGTCCGGTTCCGGCCGCTTCCGGTTTCTTCTCCGCGTCCGGCCTGTCGGTTCCTGTTTCCTCGTCGCTTTCAGGCGCGAACGGAGAAGGCTCCGTCTTCGACAACACCGCGAGATACACGTTGCGCGTCACCGACCGCGTTGCGCCGCGGATATCGGGCTCGAGCGACGGCCCCGAGTCGGTGCTGGCGGTGAAGTACAGGGACTTCCCGTCCTTGTCGAACACGGGATGCCGCGCGTCGCTCAGGCCGTCGGTGAGTTGTGTGCTCGTCCCGTCGGCCAGCGAGTAGAGGAAGATCGCGCTCATGTAGTTCTTCAGCCGTTTGGAGTACGCCAGCCATCTGCTGTCGGGGGACCACGCCCGAACCCGCTCTCCGGGTGGGGACAGATATCGATCTTTGTCCACCTTCACCGGCTTCCCCTGCTCGACGTCCACGTACCAGGTGGTGAGGTGCGCGTCGACTGTACCAGATCTTCTTGCTGTCAGGCGACCAGCGCGGGATGAAGTAGAAGGTTGGCTTCTGTTCCAGCCGGATCTTTTTGGGCGGATTCCTGCCCATCGAGTCGCGGACGTGCAGCTCGTACTCGCCGCTCTCGTCGGAGAAATAGGCGATCGATTTGCCGTCCGGTGACCACGACGGATCGCGCTCCATCACGCCGGTCGTCTCGGTCAGATTGCGCGTGTCTCCTTTTTCCGCGGGCACGGTGAGGATCTCGCCCCGCGCTTCGAACAGCGCCCTCGCGCCGGTGGGGGAGATGTGCGCGCTGGTCAGGCGCCGTCCCACGTTCACCAGCTTGGGCCGCAGCTCGGTCATGTCACCCGCGACGTCGATGTTGACCGGCGTCATCTTGCTCGAGGCGAGGTCGAAGAGGTGTATCTGCCCGAACTGCTCGATGACGATCCCCCCGGGACCGGCCGACGCGGACTTGAAGTCCATGCCCTGGTTCGGGACGGCCTGCGTGACCTTCTTCGTCTTGATGTCGTACGAGAACAAAGTGACGATGTCGTTGCGGTCGCTGAGGAAGTACACCTTGTCGCCGACCCACATGGGGCAGAAGTCGTTCGAGTTCTCGCGCGGCAGTTTCTCGATGCGGCTGTTCGCCAGCGCGGCAATCCAGATCGGCGTCGTTTGGCCGCCGCGGTAGCGCTTCCACGCGAAGAACGCCCGGCTGAGCGGCACGTAGGCAATCTGTCGGCCGTCCGGAGAAAAACTGGCCTCCCAGCCCATCGGCAGCGGAAGTTTCTCCTCGAGCCCGCCGTCGAGGCCCGCCAGATACAGCTCGCGATAGCGCGAGTAGCTGTTCCGCGTCGACGAGAAGAGGACCTTCTTGCCGTCGGGCGTCCAGCCGAGCGCGAAGTCCGCGTCGGGGTGCCACGTCAGCCTCTTGGGCACGCCCCCTTCGGCCGGGACCACGAAGACGTCGGTATTGCCGTCGTATTGTCCCGTGAACGCGATCGATTTGCCGTCGGGCGAGAACATTGGGCCCTGCTCGACGCCGACTCCTGTCGTGAGGCGCCGGGCTTCGCCTCCCTGCCGCGGGACGGTCCAGAGATCGCCCGCGAACGCGAAGGCGATTTCGGTGGCGCTGAGCGCCGGCTGCTGGGCCAGTAGCGGGGTGGTCTCCGCTGAGGCGATCGGAACGGACAATCCGAGAACGCAGAGGGTGAGGCCGATGGTGTGTTTCATGGGAAGTCCCCTTCAGTCCCAGTCGGTACTCGGCAAGGATCACGCCGTGCCACGCATGCGCCTCGGCGAGATCGGGATCGAGCTCCAGCGCTTTCTGAGCATTGCCTGCACGCGCGCTCGTCATCGCCTCTTTCGCCGGAGCGTCGGCGTACGTCACCGACAGGATGTGAGCGTCGGCCAGACCCACGTAGGCCAACGCGTACGCCGGATCCAGCCGAACGGTGCGATCGAACGAATCGCGCGCCTTCCGGATGCCGTCCGCCGTGCGCCGGTCGAGGAAGTAGCGCCCCATCAGCGCCGCCTCGTGCGCCTGAGGGTTCACCGGGCGCGAAGCGCGCCAGCACGCGTTGATCGATCCGGCGTCAGCGCGAGCTGGATCTGATCGGCGACCGCGCGCGACACCTGCGACTGGAGATCCAGGATCACCCGCTAAATCGCGATCGTAGTTCTCCGCCCACAGGTGCGTCTGATCGCTGGCTCGAATGAGCTGGGTCGTGATGCGAACGCGGTCGCCTTCGCGCCGCACGCTGCCCTCGAGCAGGTAATCCACGCGCAGTTCCGCGGCGATCTCACTCACGCGTCTTCCTCGCGCCCTTGTATCGCATCGTCGACGGTGCGCGCGATGACCCCGAGCCGCTCGGGGTGGAGCCGTCCCAGCTCCGGTGATCAGCTCCTCGGTCAACCCGTCGCTGAAGTAGTCCTGATCGGGCAGTGCCTGACAGGTTCTCGAACGGCAGCACCGCGATCATGATCCGTCCGCGCGCCGCCGGCGGCGTCGGATTGCTCGAAGGCCAGGCGAGCGCTATCAGAATCGACGGTCGCGGCCGCTGCCAGAGCTGGCGCCAGCCAGCCGGCGAAGCCGGCTCTCGGCCGGATCCTCCTTCTCCTCTCCGAGCCGAAGGCCGCGGGCGTCCCACCACGCATCGATCTCGGCCTTGTAGGCGTAGACCGTGCCCAGCCGCTTGTGGAGATGGCGGTGGACGGGCAGTCCCTCTTCTTTTTCCCAGCGGCGCACAGTCCGCACACCGCGGCGCAGGTAGGCGGCGACCTCTTTCCAGGAATCGAGACGGTCCTCGGCGTGAGGAGTGGGCGGGCTGTGTGCGCGGGCGGTTGCGGTCATCGCCGCACGCTTTGGTTCTCGAAGAGAGCGGTCCATTTTACCGCGGAGAGTGGATCAAGACGGGCCAAGGTTGGCCACGGCATGCCTGGCCAGCTTTGGTGCCTTGCCGGGTGCAAGCCCGGTCCGTAAGTTCGGAGTGCGCACTAGGCCCATCCCCCCGGGCAACGGCAAGGCGCACGAAAGGACGTTTCCCATGCATGCCCGGATCTGGAAGGTGTGTCGCACCCTGCTCATCGCCGTCGGACTGTCCCAGCCGACGCTCGTCTTCGCGCAGTCCCAGGCCTGGGACACGAAGATCGATGGACCCAAACGGTTCAAGGTCCTGGACGCTTTCAACAAGGAGGCGGTCCTCGATCGCGAAACGGGACTGGTCTGGGAACGTACGCCTGAGCCCGGCGGTGGCTCCTGGCCGTTCATCGATGACGAATGCCTCGCGCGCTTCACCGGCGGCCGCCTCGGATGGCGCCCTCCCACCATCGAGGAAGTCCTCAGCCTGATGGATCCACTTCCAGAACCTGACGGGCAAGCTGCCCGTGGGGCATCCGTTCGATCTCGGAGACAACCGCATCACCCCGCGACAGTTCTGGACGATGACCTCAGCGGCGGTGCAGCCGCCGAACAACGACTTCGCGTACGTCGCGAACTTCGAGCCCGGCGGGTCGCTCTTCGCGGACATCAAGATCTCGGAGCTGCATCGCTTCTGGTGTGTCCGTGGCGGCCACGGCTACGACGGCAACAACGTGCCGTAGGGCGAGGGGTACGGTCGCAAATCGTGAAGAAGGACGGTGGGACATGAAACCAACACTACACAGGTTGATTCTCGCCGCGGCGGGTCTGGCGGCGCTTGCACCGATGCTGGCGATGATGCCAACGCGCTCGGCGCCGCTGGGAATATTGACGCCGCTCCTCATTGAGCCACGCGCGTTGAGTGTCGGCATCATCACGGACATTCCGGTCGTGAGCAGCGTGACCGTGTACAGCTCCCAGCGCCAGACGCCGCGTCCGCTTCCCCGGCTACGCGGGACGGAGCCGATCACAGCCCAATCAACAACGGCACCGAAGACTCCACCAACGCGTTTCCGTACATCGTAAAACTTCAGGGTCTTGGTTCGAGCTGCTCGGGGATCATGATCACGCCTCGATGGGTTCTCACAGCGGCGCATTGCCTCTGGGGACACTCGGGAGCTACGGAGTGCGGGGACCCGCTGGAGGCATTCGTCAAATCGGCGCCGGGCTGGATACCCAGCGGCTGGGCCTACAAGGTTGACGATGTCATCGTCGACGAACCCGACCTGGATCCTGTCCCTCGCGTGGACTCGATGGAGTCGATCGGAGGGACGCTCAATGCCTGCACCAAGAACTCGCGCTCGCTCGACTGGGCTCTTCTGCACCTCGATCGCCGCGTGGCTTTTTCGGAGACGAACCGCTTTCATCCGCCGGTCGTCGAAGGCACGCCGACTTGTGTGATGGACGCCGAGTTTCGCGGAGCGATCGTCGGTTACGGGCCCACGAGCGTGTTCAGTACGAGCGGCGGCGTCAGGCACTCCGGGTTCGATGACAGCTGGGAGCGCGATCCGGCTGATACGGGAGCCGAGTACTGGAACTCTTGGCTTATTCCGTTCCCCGGAGCCACTCCCGAGACTCAGATCGCCACGGTCCTCATCTTCATGGATGCGATCTACGACGGTATGAACGCCGGCGACTCTGGTGGACCGCTCCTGCAAGTGAACGAGCAGGACCAGCCGATCGCGCTTTGCGGCGTAGCCAGCAGCCCGTTCATAACTCCCGTTCCGGCGATTGGCGTCGACGTCGGCAACAGCTACGCCGCGGTCGACACGCAGGAGGCCTCGCAGTTCATCGAAGCCCGCATTCTCAGGAGTTTCCCGCAGAACCCGAAGATCGACGGCTGGTACCGAAGGGGAATGCCGTTCTCCGAACGAAAACGCGGACGCAGACGGTGACGCCGACGGCCCGGACGGCATCCCGGATGCCTGCGACAACTGTCCGCTCAAGTCCAATCCGGACCAGGCCAATTTCGATTTCCAGAATGACGGGAGTAGGCGACGCCTGCGACGACAGCGACAATGATGGATTGTTCGACGGTGACGAGCTGAACGTGTACCGAGACAGATCCGCTCGACCAGGATACTGACGATGACGGGCTTCTGGATGGACCGGAAGTCCAACGTGTACAAGACGAATCCGAAAGACTCGGACACCGACGATGACGAGCTGGAGGACGGGCTGGAAGTCACGTACGGAACCGATCCGCTCGACGCAGACACCGACAATGACGGGCTGCCGGATGGCCAGGATGTCGATTTCCTGAAGAACGCCGTCAACGGGTTGCCGCTCGACTGCGTTCAGACCTCCTGGAGGTGGTACACAGAAAGCGATCGTCGTGCAATTGGATACGACCGAATCCCTCCTCCTGGCCGGGAAAGTCGAGCAGGCAATCAAACGCCTGACGACCCTTCGCGGGCATCTGTACGGCTGCGGAACCGCGCCCGACACGGACGACTGGATCGTCACGTGTCCTGAGCAGATCAAGATTCGCGAACTGGTCGATTTGTTGATCGCGAACTTGTCGAACTGAGGACAACCCGCCCCAGCGGGAGTAACCCATGACACCGACGTTTTCGAACACAGCACGCGCCGTTCTCATCATCGCGGCGTTCGCACTTGCTGGCATCACGGCACAGGCGGTTCCTGCGGGCATCTCCTTTTCACGGATTACGCCGATCGACAACGGCAATCTGCTGGTCGCGCGGACGGCGGCGAACAATCCGCTTGGCCCGCCGACGTTTCAACTGAAGGCGGACGTCTTCTTCAACAACAACGGGACGATGGACCGGTCGGTCACGTCGGTCCGGATCTCGTATCCGGGGTCGAGCATCGGGTCCTTCACGTAACACGCCGATGGCGTTTCCGGCGCCACCCGATCCCCCCACGCTCTTCGTGATGGAGGGCGGCGAAGAGGGGCGCGTGCCGGTCTACGACGGGCTGAACCGCGATCTCCCGCTCCCGCTTCCTCCGGCCGTCCGCATCGAGGTCTTCTTCGACAGCGATCCGGTTCCGGCGCAGCTCGACTTCGGGCTGGCGATCCGGGACAACGCGGTCCCGAACGGCGCGCACTTCTTCCCGGCGAAGGCGTCCGACCTCGACCCGGGCGAGTCCTGGTTCTTCCGGACGCGCCACACCGTCGACGCCGGCGGCGGGGGCGGACAGTTGAATCCGTCCACCGGCTCGCAGCGGTACGCGCTGGACATGGACGATCGTCCGGTGGAACGGATCGGCGTGGAGCACGATCAAGCCGAACACGACAGGGGACTCCAACTCCGACTACTGGGGATTCGAAATGCCCATGTACGCCATGGGCGACGGGATCATCACGAAGTGTTACCGGGGCGAGGCGGATCATCCGCCGGATGACCTCAACGACGTCACGTTCGAGTTCAACTTCGGAAACAGCCTTTTCATCGAACATGGCGGAGACCTCGCGATGTACGCGCATATGAAGAAATGGCACGATTCCGCTGGCGCTCTGTCCGGAGGATGGCCTGAACGAGGGCCTGAGCATCCCGGTGGTGGCCGGCCAGTTCATCGGCCAGATGGGCAACACCGGCCGCTCGTCCAACGCGCACCTGCACTGGCAGGTCGAGCATCTGCCCGGCACGGACCCCGTGTCCGGCGCGCCCTATGCACTTCCTCAACGTTCGTGCGCTCGGCGACGACACCAGCATCAACAACCTCGGCGGGATCGCCGACGCTGCTGCCGCTGCACGGGCTGGCGTTCCATCGCCACTCGCTCGTCCTCCCCAACCCGTGCGGTCTGGACGATCTCGCTGCTGGAAGGGGCGGCCGAGGTCGCTCAAGCACGGCGTCGCTGGCTGACTGCTATCAGGACGTGTTCAACCAGATCACGTCGCGCGGCTATCGCCAGGTGTTCGTCGACGGCTACGACGTCGGCGGACAGAACGTTCTTCAACGCGATCTTCAGGCCGGCGGGTCCTGCTCGGTCGCCCGTCACGGCCTCACCGGCGAGGAGTACCAGGATCTCTTCGACGACCTGACCGACGCCGGATTCCGGCTGCAACAGATCGACTCCTACCTCGACGCCGGAAGCGTGCGGTACGCCGCGATCTTCGAGGTACGCGCTGGTCCTCAGTTCGCGGCATTCCACGGCCTCGACGGACGCTGGAGGACGACGTCGCGGTCGACGCGCTGTCCGACGCGGGCTTCGTCGCGGTCAACGTCTCGACGGTCGAAGCCGGCGGCGATCCGTTCTGGACGGGCCTCTTCGAGCAGGTGGCGGCGACCGGCTGGACGGTCGAGACCGTGGCGGTCGCGGACTATCAGAACACCTTCGACGCCAACGTCGCGGCCGGGTCGGCTCCCGATCTACGTCCACGGGTTCTCGACGAGCGCGGGTCCGCACCTTCACCGCAATCTGGGTCGACCCGATGGGAGGGAGCTGGGCGGCGGTGCACGGGCTCACGGGAGCCGAGTATCAGACCGCGTGGAACGCCAACACCGGCGCCGGCCGGCTTACGCGGGCGGTGACCGGCTACGACGATGGCGGCGCGCGGTTTGCCGCGGTGTGGCGCAGTCCGGCCCGACACGTCGCTCACGTCCACGCCTCCGCTGGTGACGAACCAGACGACCGCCTCGTTCGAGTTCACGGCGACAATCCGTTCACGACGCTCGAGTGCAGGCTGGACTCGGCGTCGTTCGCGGCGTGCACGTCGCCGGAGACACTCTTCGGTCTGGATGAGGGATTCCACACGTTCCGCGCGCGCGCGGTCGACCGCGAGACGGTCCGCGATCTGTCTCCGGCCTCCTTCACCTGGCTCGTCGACGTCACTCCGCCCGAGGCCGACATCATCGCGCCGGTGGAGAACACCAAGGTTGTCCACGGAGTCCCGAAGAACGATCCGGTCGACGTGACGACGGTGATCGGGTGGGCCCAGGTCGTGGTCGAGGCGACCGACAATCTCTCGGGCATCGCCTCGGTCGTCTTCACCGTCAATGCGGTGCCCGTACCTGCCGGCAACGTCACCCACGCGCCTGGCTCCGACATTTGGTCGTTCCAGTTCGTGCCGACGCAGAACGGGCAGAACCCATACCTGATCGCCGTGACGGTCACCGACGGCGCGGGGAATTCGACGATCGACACGCTGCCGGTCGTTGCGGTGAAGACGGGAAAACGGGTGCCGTGAAGCTGCATCGGGCATGCGGGAGGAAGCCATGACTAAGGCGCCGATCGAGCTGACAAGGATCGTGAGCGGGATCGGAGTGGCCATAGCGCTGGCGATCGGGGGTGGCCCTGACACACCCCGTCACGTGAACGCTATCAGCTGCCCCGACACCGTGTTCCTGGGTGACTATCCAAACGATGACCATGGCTGGACTGACAACGTCCAGGGCGTGGCGCACGACGCGTCAAACTGGTTCTTCACGACGCAGTCGGATGCGTTCTTGATCAAGTTCCCAGTCACGTTCGATCTGACCACCGAGTTCGATCCGGAGGATTCGAGTACGTGGCCAGCGGGCGGGCTTGCGGTTCCAATGCCGGCGTCCCTCGAGAACGCGGGCTATGAGGACTTCAAGGAGCTCGACCAGGCGAAGGGGTTCCTGTTCGTCGGGGTCAACGGCGAGGATCCGGATACCGGGGAGGGCATCGCGGGGATCGCAGTCTTCACGACCTCGGATTCCACCTACCTCGGCGTCAAGAGTCTCACGGTCGGTATCGATCCCCCTATCGGCCATGTCTCCATCGCCGCGTTCAACCCGGTTGACGGCCGCCTCTACTACTCAAGCACCGTCGTCTCGGATGCCCTCCGGACGCTCGCGGTCGATTTCAACCTTCTGGCGAACGTCGAGATAGCAAAGGCGCTGAGTCCCTCGGCGGATTTTCTCGTCACGGATGGGGACGGCCCGATCATCCGCCCCTCGAGAACATGCAGCGCCCTTCACAGGGCTTACAGGCTGGACGATGCGGCCGGCAACTTCCAGGGCGCCCGATATTCCTTCATGACGAGCGCCTGCGCTTCGGGATCGCCGATTACCTTTTCGTTCTTCACGTCCCAGTTGACGCGGCGCTTCATCCGGAACGCGATGTTCGCGAGGTGGCACGCGATCATCGACGTGTGCCCGACCTCGACGTCAGAGCGCGGCCGCTTGCGCGACTCGACGCACTCGAGGAAGTCGCGCACGTGTTCGAGATGGAAGTCCTGTCCGCCGCCGCGATGCGGCTCACCGATCATGCGATAGGCCTTGCGGCCATCCTTCGTTTCCGTCTCGGGCAGCACTTCCCAGCCGCGGCGATCGAGCACGAGCACGCCGTTGTTCCCGTGAAACGCGACGCCGTGATCCCGCATGTACGGTCCCTGGCCGATCGCCGTCGCGTGCTCCCAGATCATGCTGTAGCCGTCGTACTCCCACAGCGCCTGCTGCGTGTCTGGCGTCTCTTCCGCATCGTCAGGGAATCCGAACTTGCCGCCGACGGAGACGGCGGCGTTGGGAGCGCCCGCGCCCATGCCCCAGTTCGCGACATCGATCATGTGCGCGCCCCAGTCGGTCATGAGCCCGCCGGAGTAGTCGTAGTACCACCGGAAGTTGAAGTGGAAGCGGTTCGTGTTGAACGGCCGCTTCGGCGCCGGGCCGAGCCACATGTCGTAGTCGACGGTCGAGGGCGCTTCGCCATCGGGCACCGGCGGGATGTTGCCCATCCAGTCCTGATAGGCCCATGTTTTGACGAGCCGGATCTTGCCGAGCTTTCCGCTCTTCAGGAACTCGACCGCCTGCGAAGAGTGCGTCGAGCTCCGCTGCTGCGTGCCCATCTGCACGACGCGGTTGTACCGGCGCGCCGCGTCCACCATCACGCGTCCCTCGCCGATCGTGAGCGAGAGCGGCTTCTCGACGTACACATCCTTGCCCGCCTGACACGCCATCACCGTCTGCAGCGCGTGCCAGTGATCGGGTGTTCCCACGACGATGACGTCGAGGTCCTTGCGGTCGAGGAGGCGCCGGAAGTCGCGCGTGACGAAGGCGGGCGTCTGCTGATAATTCTTCTCGACTCCCGCGCGAGCCTTCGCTGTCTGCTCGTCGTCCACGTCGCAGAGCGCGACGCATTCGGCGCCGAGCCGCAGCATCGCGCGCAAGTCGCCGGTCCCCATGCCGCCGCAACCGATGAGGCCCAGGCGGACGCGTCGGTTCGCGCCCGCCACCCGGTCCTGCGATCGGGCCGAGACGCCCGGCGTTGACCCCAGCGACGCGAAGCTCGCGCCGGCAGCCCCTGCGGCTGCGTCCTTCAGGAAAGTGCGACGTGTGCGTTTGGTCATGGCTGTTCGCGTGAAGGTGTAGCGCCGCCCGCTTCCATCTGAAGCTCGACGACGGTGTTGTTCGGGTCGCGCTTGTCTTTCGGCAGCTTCAACAGCACGCCGAGCTCGTGCTGGACGAAATCGGCGCGGCTGCCGTCGCGGAGGAAGCGCGCCGCGCGCACGCGCCCGCCGAGCGGCGGCACGAGCAGCGTCTCATCCTGCCACTCCAGCACGTGCACGTAGATCTTGTCCTCGCGCCGAGTCGTCGTGCCCCAGTCCCGCGGCGGAATCGGACCGCCGCGGGTCCCGTAGATGGCGGCGCCGTTGGTCTTGAGCCAGTCGCCGATCTCGCGCAGGCGGGTCACGAACTCGGGCTGGATTCTCCCATCGGGCATCGGCCCGACGTTCAACAGGAAGTTCGCGTTGTGGCCGGCGGCGCGCGCGAGGTAGTGAATGAGCTCGCGCGTGCTCTTGTATCGGCGGTCGTTGATGTTGAAGCCCCAGGCGCCGTTGATCGTGTCGCACGTCTCGAGCGGCAGGGTCCCGATCTCGGCGTCGGCGTTGAATCCTGCCGTGTTGCCGCCCGGCAGATCCTTCTCCCACATCTGGAAGTCCTCGCCCGGGAACGGACGACGGTGGTGGTTCGCGCCGACGAGCGCGGCCGGCTGCAGCTTGTGAATCAGGCTGTAGGTGCGCTGCAGGCGCCAGTCGGCGTCCGGCTTGTCCCACCAGCCGTCGAACCAGATGCCGCCGATGTCGCCGTAGTTCGTGAGCAGCTCGGTGAGCTGCGCGTCCATGTAGTCGAGGTAGCGCGGCCACTCGCCGGCGTTCGGCCGCCCGGCGTCGCGGCCGGTCCGTCCGAGCGGGAAGTAATCCGGGTGGTGCCAATCGAGCTGCGAATAGTAGAAGAACAGCTTGAGGCCATGCCGCCTGCAGGCCTCGGCGAGCGGCTTCAGCACGTCCTTCTTATACGGGGTCCGATCGACGATGTCCCAGTCGGAGGTCCTGGAGTCGAACATCGCGAAGCCATCGTGATGCTTGCTCGTGATGGTGATGTACTTCATGCCCGCCTCTTTCGCGAGCCTGACCCACTCGTCGGCGTCGAAGCCGATGGGATTGAAGAACGCGGGCAGCTTTTCGTAGTCCGCCGCCGGGATGCGGCGGTTGTTCATGACCCACTCGCCGTCGGAGAGCAGGCTGTAGACGCCCCAGTGGACGAACAACCCGAACCTGGCGTCCTGGAACCACTGCCGCGCCTTCAGGTTCTCGGCGCTCGGCTCGTAGGATAGGGTCTGTCCGAGTGTTCCGATGGCCCCGATCGCCACGAGCATGACGCCGACGAGAGTGCTGCGGACGGTCATCGTGAGACCCTCGGTCCGCTATTCTAGACCCGAAGGAGGCCGGTGATGCGAGTTGCGGCTTTGGTGTGCGGAATCGCCCTTTTCCCTTCGCCGTGTTGGAGTCAGGTGAAGGTTGAAAAAGTCTCATGTCTGTCGAAGCCGAACTGCCTGCGGCTGTCCAACGGGACCGTCGAGGTCGTCGTCACGACCGACATCGGGCCCCGCATCATCAGGTACGCGTTCGTCGGCGACGACAACGACAACATCCTCGGCGAGTTGCCGGACGATGAGGTCAAGACGGAGCTGGGTGTGTGGAAGCCGTGGGGCGGACACCGCCTGTGGACCGCGCCTGAAGCGATGCCGCGCAGCTACTCGCCGGACAACAATCCAGTCGTCCACACCGTCGAGGGGCGCACGATCCGGCTCGTGCAGCCGGTCGAGCGCGAGACCGGAATCCAGAAGGAACTGACGGTCACGCTCGACGAGGAGGGGACCGGTGTGACGGTGCATCACCGGCTGTCGAACCGGGGCCTGTGGGACATCGAGGTGTCCCCATGGGCGCTGACCATCATGAATGGCGGCGGGGAAGTGATCCTCCCGCAGGAACCGTATCGATCGCACGACGAGTATCTGCTGCCCGCGAGGCCCATGGCCGTCTGGCACTACACGGATCTCGCCGACCCACGCTGGACGATCGGCAAGAAGTACATCCGTCTCAGAACCGACGCGCGACTGAAGGAGCCGCAGAAAATCGGCCTCGGCAACGCGCAGGGCTGGGGCGCGTACCTCCGGGACAGGACGCTGTTCGTGAAACGATTCGGCTGGGTGAAGGACGCCGCCTATCCGGACTTCGGGAGCAACACGGAGACCTACACGGCGGGGAACTTCATCGAGCTCGAAACGCTCGCGCCGCTCTCGCGTCTCGCGCCCGGCGGGTCGGCGGAGCACACCGAGCGGTGGTTTCTTTTCAGGAACGTCGACGTCGGCGCATCGGAGCAGACGCTGGATGCGGCGCTGCGGCCGCTCGTCGATCAGACGCGTCGTTAAAGAATCAACCGCATCTGCTCGAGGCGTTTCTTGTGATGCGGATCCAGCGCGTAGAAATCCCGAATGCTCGGCGTGAGATAGTTGAACGGTGATGCGCCGTCGGCGTACGCTTTTTCCTGATACTTCAACGCCTGCTCGCGTTCTCCCAGACCCTTGTAGATGAAGACGTAAGCCTGAGGGGGGACGTAGGTCTCGCGCGCCTGGCGGTCGAGCTCCGGCACGAGGCTGAACGCCTCGTCCCGCATCCCGGACTCGCCGTAACACAGCCCGAGCATGCCGAGATAGAACGGCGTGCGATTCGACAGCGTCGCGGAGCGCTCCATGTCAGAGACCGCTTCCCGATACATCGACTTGGCAAGAAAGCAGAGGCCGCGCAGGTGCGTCGCGAACACGTAGCCCGGATCGAAGCGGAGGATTCCGGTGCACAGATCGATCGCTTCATCGTACCGCCGGGCGAGGTACAACGTCTGGGCGCGTCCGACGGCGGCGAGCCGCGACGATGGCGCCAGCGTATGGCCGACCCGAGACTCGGAAAACGCGGCATCCTCACGACCCAGGAGCATCAGGAGCCAGGAGTAATACACGTGCGGTAACGGTTGGGCCGGATCGAGGGTGATCGCACGCCGGAACTCCTGCTCCGAGCCCTCCCAGTCCCAGTCGCCGCCGAACTTCGTCAGCGCCAGCTCGGCATGCGCGGCGGCCAGCGTGTCGTCGATCGTCAACGCACGCGCGGCGGACTGCCCGGCGACGTTGTATGCCACGTTCGGCTTCATCAGGCAGTAGAAGCCCAGGAAGTTGTAGGCGTTCGCCAGGGCGACGTGCGCGAGCGCGAAACGCGGGTCCCGATCGACGGCTTTCTGAAAATGCTCGATCGCGTGGCGCCACCCTCCCGCAAAACAGGTTTTCCAGTAGTGCTGACCCCGTTTGAAGGCGTGATAGGCCTCCGGATCCTGCGTGTACCGCCGTCCCGGGGCGCGCACAAAGGCCGGCGTCAGGCCGTCGGCGATCTCGCGCGCGATCTCGTCCTGCACGGTGAGAATGTCGTCGAATCGACGCTCGACTCTGAGCGCGGGGAGCACGGACTCCTCCCGTGCCGCATCAATCAGATTCGCGATGACCCGGACGCGATCGTCGGCCTGCTGGACGCTTCCTTCCACGATCAGCTCGACATCCAGGCGTTTTCCAACGTCACGCGCCGACTCACCCGGTAGCGGGTACGTCGAGGTGCGAGGCGCAACGCGCAGATCCCGGAGCTGGCTCAGGCGGCTGCTGAGATCCGCCGCAAGGCCGTCCCGGAATTGTTCCGCGGTCCCGTCGGCCGCACCCACGATCTGGAAAGGCAGGACCGCGACCGACGCCCGCCCCGACTCGCGTTCGGCCGCGGGCTTCGACCCGACGCTGCGGCGCCGCATCGGTTCGAGCTCGGCGCGCAGCGCCCAGGCGGTCTGGTACCGGTCTTCGGGACGCTTGGCGAGCAGCTTGTCGATGATGCGCTCGATCTCGACCGGGTGCTGCGGAGCCAGCTGGCGCACTGGCACGTGCGGATGCTCTTGAATGAGCGCGATGATCTCCTGCGTCGAGCGGGCCTCGAACGGCCGGGCCCCGGTCGCCATCTGATAGAGCACGACGCCAAGCGAGAACAAATCACACCGATAGTCGACCACGCCGTCCTCGGTGAGCTGTTCGGGCGCCATGTAGTGGATCGTCCCGGCCACGCTGCCGCCTGGCGCCGTCACGTCGCCGGTCGTGTGCTCATCGCTGTCGAACGACGGAAAAGGACGCGCCAGTCCGAAGTCCAGCAGCTTGACGAGCCCGCTCTCCGTCAGAAAAATGTTTCCCGGCGTGATGTCGCGGTGGAGGATGCCCTGGTCGTGGGCCGTGGCCAGCGCATCGGCAACCTGCGTGGCGGTATCCAGCACCTCGTCGAGCGACAGCGAGCCGGCGGTCAGGCGGGCCTTGAGACTCCTTCCCTGGAGCAGTTCCATCGCAATGAAGGACTGCCCGTGCCCTTCGTCCACGTCCAGGACCGTGCAGATGTTCGGGTGGTTCAACGAAGAGGCCAGGCGCGCTTCACGCTTGAAGCGTCTGACGGCGTCGACGTTCTTCGAAAGCGCCGGCTTCAGGAACTTGATCGCCACCGAGCG
The DNA here is from genome assembly GCA_963847125.1 of uncultured Acidobacteriota bacterium. Classification (GTDB taxonomy): domain Bacteria; phylum Acidobacteriota; class Vicinamibacteria; order Vicinamibacterales; family 2-12-FULL-66-21; genus DATAEE01. The sequence continues at coordinate 791,356 of CAWJYM010000009.1, read as the reverse complement.
GGGAAGACGCGTGTCCTGCGCTTCGTACACGTCGCCCATGCCGCCGCCGCCGAGGCTGCGGATCACGTAGAAGTGGGAGACTTGCCGGCCGAGCACGCCACATGATACTGCCGACTCGTCCGACGGCCCGGTGGCCCGCGGATCAGATCCGGCGTTCCAGGAGTAAGATCTCTGTAGCGTTCGCTCTCGGTTCGGACGGCCCCATGGACGGTTCGGTCACCCTCGACGGGCTGCTGAGATTTGCCATCTCGAACGCCCGCCTCATCCAGTTCTTCTACAAAGGCGTGCAGCGTGTGGCAGAGCCACACGACTACGGCGTTCACCATGCCATCGCCCGGCTGCTCGTCTATCAGCGCCGGAGCGCGCGGAGTCCCGTCCCGGGCTGGAGGCTGCTCGACGTCTCGAAAATCGATCGGCTGGTCGTTCTGGAAGAGACGTTCCACGGCAGCCGCGGCGCGTCGCACCGCCAGCACACGCGCTGGGACGAGGTATTCGTCAGAGTCACGAGCGCGCCCGCGAACCGCCCCTGACCCCCCGCCTTCGCGCTCCGCGCTACGGCGAGGCAGGCCGCCTTCGCGCTACGGCGAGGCAGGCCGGTCGGGCCGCCGCTCAGGCGTGCTTCCGGGCTTGCGGCGGCGATCCGAGCAGCGTGGCATCGCCGTCCGCGAGGATCTGTACGAGCTCGTCGTCGAACGCCTGACGAGCGCCGAGCGCCGGCACGCGTTCCTCGAAGAGCCGCCGCGCGCGATCGATCTCGGGGCGCAGCCGTTCAAAGAGATCGCGGTGGCTGCGGCCGAGCTTCACCGGCATCTCGTTGTACATCTTGATCTCGGAGACGAGGAGCTTCGCGTAGCGCCTGGCGCTCTGTTCGTCGGGGGTCACCGTCGTCCGCGCCCCGAGCATTTGCGCGGTCCGGACGGCCGTCACCGTTTCGATCCGTGATGCGGCGTGGCGCGCGACGAGCTCGATCGCTTCGGGCCAGCCAGCCGGCGCCGCGTGCTCGGCATCGCCGTCATCCGCGTACACCACGGCCACGGTCTGGCCGCCGACGTCGATCGGAATCGCGACGCCGGCGCGCGACTGGTTGAGCGGCGCGAAGGCCAGGCCGGTCCGCGCCAGATCTTTTACGCTCGTGAGGCCGAGGTCGAAGCCGCTCGGCGGCGTCGGGAATCCGTGCAGGCGCCACGGCTTGAAGTGCGGCGCGCCTCCGGGTGCGCCGGGCGCCGTGACGAAGAGCGCGACGCGCGCGGTCTCGGCCCCGGCGGCGTCGGCCAGCACGCCGAGGATTTCTGCCAGCGCGCTCGACGCGTCGATTCGTCTGAACGCCGAGGCCAGGCGATCCAGCCCGGCGATCGTCGCTTCGCGCTCGGCGGCGCGGCGCTGGGTTTCGGCGGCCGCCTGTCGGCTGACCAGCTCCCGGTCCCGCTCGGCTGTTTCCTTTTCCTGCCTGAGCGCGTCCACCAGCCGCGAGGCGGTCTCCTTCTCGCGCACCGCAGATTCCGTCTCACGGATCGCTGATTCTTTCTCGCGGATCGCGGCCTCTTTCTCGCGAGCGACCGTTTCGAGCTCCCGGCCTGCGGCTTCCTTCTCGCCGACCGCTGCCTCGCGCACGCGCGCGACCTCTTCCTTCGCCTGCGAGGCTTCAGCCTTCAGGCGATCGATTTCCTCCGAGAGCCGTCCCGACTGAAGCTTGATCGCCTCGGTCTCGGCCCGGACGCGCTCGAGCTCTCCTCCGAGTCGCTGCTCGAGTTCCAGGCGGGTGCGCTCGCCGTCGGCGCGGGCGCGATCGAGCTCGGCGCCAACGCGCTGCTCGGCCTCGGCGCGCGCCTCGGCTACCGCAGCCTGGAGCGCGCGCTGGGCTTCCTGCTCGATGCCCGAACGATCGTCGGCGGCTGCCGTCGCGAGCTGGTCGGACACGGCCTTGAGTCTGGCCGCGAAGGCCTGAGCCATCTCCTGGCCGAGTGCGTCAACTTCCTGACGAATGCGGTCCTCTATCCCCACGGCATCACCTGATGAATATTATCGGCCGGTTTCGCCGGCTCGTGACCCCCGCGGGCGCGCTTTTCGCCGCTGGTTTCGGCCTTGTAATCGGGCGCCTTGCCTCGGTCGTGTGCGCCTTCAGGCGGACCAACCAACCCATCTCCCGTAGTGTCCGCCTTTAGGCGGACCAACCCATTTCCCGTAGCGTCCGCCTCTAGGCGGACCAACGCTGGTAAAATAAGGTGTTTTCGCCTGTGGGGGCGAAACGGCTTCGACGGAGGTAGAGAACCGCGGGAGGCATGCCGAGCGCCATCGTCTCGTAAATCCGGTGGAAACAACCATAACTGCGGATACGCAGCTCGCACTCGCTGCTTAATTAAGTAGCGACGTCCACTTCGGCCGGCCTGCAGGCCGGGGCTGGATGTCATTAACGCAGGCTGGCCGGTGGCCTCCGATCCGAGGGCCTCCGGTGAGACGATCTCGGATCTAGCGGCCGGCGGTTTCCGCCGCGCTTCGACGCCGGCCGCGAACATTCAAGCGTGGTTAAGCATGTAGAGTCCTGCGGCGACGTACTTTCGGACGCGGGTTCGACTCCCGCCGCCTCCATTTCCCTCGCTGCGCTCGGTCAATGTCGGCGGCGGTGTCAGGCAGGTCGGCTTCGCCAGCCTTCGCTCGCGCTGCGAGCTTCGGCTCGGCTCGCCTTACCGGCACGACTCCCGCCGGAACTCAGGCAGGTCGGCGTCGGCCTTTCGGCTTCCCGCCTCAACCGATCAGGTCGAAGAGACGCCGAGCGCGGCCGCCAACGCATCGAGCGCGCGACGTTCGGGCGTCGACACCGTGCCGAGGCCAAGCAGGCCTCCGCCTGCCTCCGCGACGGCCCTCGCCTCGGCCACGATCCGCGTGGCGAGCTCGCGACGCTCGCCCTCGCCGGCCTTGGACAGGGCGATTTGTGCGGCGCGCCTGGCCTGGTCGAACACTTGGTCGGGTGGACGCGTCAGCAGAAAGTGGTCGAGCTTCGCGATCGCCTCAGCCGACGGCTGCTGTCCATCCGAATGCCGGCGCAACTGCTCCTTGAGCAGCTCCCCCTCGGCCTTCCCGACAGACCCGTCGGACCAAGCGACTTCGAGCGCCGGCAGCACCTGCACGAGGGCAACGTGCGACGGCGTGAAGCCCTCCGCGCGCAGCTTGGCCACAAGCTCTTCGTCGCTCATTCCAAGCGCCTCTCCGAGCCGGCGCAACTCGGCGGCGTCAGCCGCCTTCCTGCGCTCGGTTTCGATCAGCTCCCGATCGCGGCGCGCAAAGTATTCGTCTTCCGAGGTGCGACCGCGCTTCCTCAATCCGGCATCGTCCGCCATCGGATCCTCCCCTGCCTACACGCCGAGCCTAACCCAGTCCGGTAACATCCGCCAGTCTCCCGAGCGGGGTGTCGAGAACCTGCTGCGCAGACACGCCGGATTCGTCGAACAGTGCACGGCGGACTGGCGTCGGTCTTGCCGCTCGTGGCATCGTGTGACCCATGATCGAGCGATTGCTCCCGCCGATCCGTGACGCCGATCTCATAGCTCTCGCGCAACTCCTGGTCGACGCCGTGGACTCCGGAGCCGCCGTGAGTTTTCTCGCGCCGCTCACGCCCGAGCGCGCTCAGGACTGGTGGCGCAGCACGCTCTCTTCTTCCCATTCCCGCGCGATCTTCCTCGTCGCGCGTGATGCGGACGGAATCGTCGGCACGGTTCAACTCCACCCGGCCTGGGCGCCGAACCAGCCGCATCGTGCGGAAGTCGTGAAGTTGCTGGTGCACCACAGGAAGCGCCGCACGGGCCTGGGCACTCAGCTGATGCACGCCATCGAGGAGGCCGCGCGGGGCGCGGGGTTCAGCCTCCTGACGCTGGACGCGAAGCGGGGAGAGGCGGCGGAACAGTTGTATCGGCGGATGGGATGGATCCACGCGGGGACGATCCCAAGGTATGCCCTCGACACGGACGGAACGACGCCGCACGACGCGGTCATCTTCTACAAGGAACTGGACCCAACACCATGAAGGCACGTCGGCTGTGTCTCCCGTTGTCTTTGCTCCTGCTGTGGCAGCCGCCGACGCTTGCACAAGTCGACTGGCCCACTGTCGGGAACGACAAGGGCGCCATGCGCTATTCCTCTCTCGCGCAGATTAGTCGCGAGAACGTCCACGACCTCGAAGCGGTCTGGACGTTTCACACCGGCGGGCTCGACCCCGCCGTCGCGAACTCGGCGATTCAATGCACGCCGATCGTGGTCGACGGCGTGATGTACCTCACGGCCCCTGACACGCAAGTCATCGCAGTAGACGCCGGCGCGGGGCGCGAGCTCTGGCGCTTCGATCCCAAACGCGGAAGGAAACATCGCTCTCTGTACAACCGCGGCGTCGCGTACTGGTCGGAGGATCGGCGCGATGGGGCGAGGCGCATCCTGTTCGCGACGCCGGAGGGGTCGCTGTACTCGCTCGACGCGCGCACCGGAAGGCTGGATCCGCATTTCGGCAGGGACGGCATCGTCGACCTTCGCGAGGGATTAGACCGGGACTTGCGGAATCTCGTCTACGGCGCCACCGCTGCGCCGGCGATCTTCGAAGACCTCCTCATTCTCGGATTCTCGCTCGATGAGGGATACGTCGGCGGACCGGGCGACATCCGCGCCTTCAACGTTCGCACGGGAACCGAGGCGTGGCGGTTTCAGACCATTCCGCGTCCGTCGCAGCCCGGACACGAAAGCTGGAAGGGAGCGTCGCTGGACACTCGTGGCGGCGTGAATGCCTGGAGCGGTGTGACGGTGGATGTCGGGCGCGGCCTGGTCCTGGCCGGCCTGGGCTCGGCCGGGTTCGATTTCCACGGGGGCGATCGGCGCGGCGACAACCTGTTCGCCAACTCGGTCGTTGCCCTCGATGCGCGCACCGGCCGCCGGGTCTGGCACTATCAACTCGTCCATCACGACCTCTGGGACTACGACCTGCCGTACCCGCCCGTGCTCGTCACGGTCCGCCACGGCGACAAGCCGATAGACGCGGCCGCACAGGTGACCAAGCAGGGCTTCGTCTTTCTGTTCGACCGCCTGAGTGGCCGGCCGCTCTTCGACATCGTCGAGCGGGAGGTGCCCGGGTCCGATCTGCCGGGGGAGGAGGCATCAGCCACTCAGCCTTTTCCCGTGAAGCCTCCTGCGTTTGCCCGCCAGGGCTTCAGCGAGCGTGACATCACGAACATTTCGAGAGAGGCGAACGAGTCTGTGACGGCCAGGCTCGAGGGCGCCCGTCTGGGCCCGCTGTTTACTCCTCCGAGTCTGCGAGGGACGGTCTACAGTCCGGGAACGATCGGCGGCGGTACCTGGTCCGGCGCTTCGTTTGATCCCACGACGGGCTTGCTGTACGTGAATGCCAACAACTTCCCCAGAGTGCTCACGCTTCAGTCGACGTCGGACAAAGCCGCGCCCTACCGGGACACAGGGTTTCTTCGATTGACGGATCATCAGGGCTACCCTGGAGTGAAGCCGCCGTGGGGCACGCTGACGGCGGTCGACCTCAATCGCGGCGACATCACATGGCAGGTGCCTCTCGGAGAGTTTCCGGAGCTTTCGGCGCGGGGCATCCCGCCCACAGGAACACCCAACCTCGGTGGAAGCATCGTGACCGCCGGCGGCCTTGTCTTCATCGGCGCGACGATGGACGAGAAGGTTCGCGCCTTCGACAGCGCGACGGGCAAGTTGCTCTGGGAACGCAGGCTGCCGTTCGGCGGCTATGCGACGCCGAGCACGTACTCGGTGAATGGCCGTCAGTTCGTGGTCATCGCGGCCGGCGGCGGCGGAAAGCTCGGAACGAAATCGGGCGACGCCTTCGTCGCGTTCGCGCTGCGACGCTGACGAACCGGACAATCAGCGCACGATCCGGAGCCCGGCCGGAGCGGTCAGCGGCGGAGGTCCGAGCCGTGGCCCGTAGAGCGGCAAGGGCTGTCCGCGCTCGTAGGCGCCCAGATCCGGCGCGACGCCGGCGAACCCGTCATTGATGTTCGGCAGGATCGTACCGGCATCAACGGCGGGACATCCCACTCGCAGCGTCATGTGCTGCGGAGGAACCGGCGTCAGCGGCGGGCCCGGCACGGTGAAGGTCTCGAAACAGGTGTTTCTGTCGATTCGTCGTCCGCGCGTTTCGAGTCCTGATGCGGCAGAGAACGCCGACACGCTCGAATACACGACGCCGCCGTACCTGAACGGCGCCGTGCTTCCGCCCCAGTCGAATCCGTCGGAGTCGAAATCGGTCCGCCAGTCTCTCACGTTCGATCCGAAGTCCCAGATCTGGCCTCCCGTAACCGAGATCCAGAGGTTGTTCTTGACGATGGATCGCAGCAGGTGAGCGTCGCTGCAGCAGATCATCTTGCCCCACATCACGATCGTGTTGTGAGCGATCACGGAGCGATCGGTCGTCCGGAACTTGAACGGAGCTTCCTTGAAACCCACCAGCTGATTGCGAAGGATGTACCACGGCGAGCTGTTCTGCGGCTGAAAGCTGATGCCGTTGTGCGCCGCGTTGTGGATGCGGTTCCCCCACACGCGGATGTTCGGACCCCCCGGATCCCCTTCGAACCCATCGTCCGACACGTCGAAGATGTCGTTGCCGTAGGCGTCGATGTTGTACGTGCCGTTCGATATGCCGTCGGCGACGTTCGAGATGCTGTTGTGGGCGACGACGTGGCCGAAGCTCTCGACCGAGTAGCCGTTCAACTCGATCCCCTCGCCGTCCAGGCTTTCGGTCGAGATCGGCGTGTCGCCAACGATCGTGTTGTCTGCGATGTACCAGTAACTTCCGCCTTGCTGGAGATAGATCGAATAGTGATTGTTGAAAAACGCACATCGAGTGATGACGACATCAGTCGGAGCGGACTTCGACATGAGGGTGTACGGCATGTTCCTGATGGTCAGCCCTTCCAGCCAGACGTAGCTGGCCGAGATGTCGATGCCGGCGACGAGCGCCTCGCCGTCGCCCGCCGCTCTCCAGACGATGTGGCGCCCTGAGGTTCCCGGCTTGTTGAAAGTAATGCGTCCGCCGTAGTTTCCGCCGTGGACCAGCAGGAGATCCCCTGGCTGCGCCGATGCTTGCGCCGCGGCGATGCCCCTGAATGGATCGTTCGGCGATCCGGCGCCCCCGCCCGATCCAGGCATCACATGGAACACTCTGCCGCCGGCGAAGGGCGCCGGCAGCGGCCGGGTGGCAACGGTCTCGGTCCGCGTCTCCGCTCCGCCGTCTGGATCGCTGAGCGTGACCCTCACCTCGTAGGTCGTGTTCGGGTTGAGGAAGAGCACGCTTCCAGCGAGCCTGTTGGCGCCGTTGACGTCGACCCGTACGAGCGGCAGCGCAGGCCGCCACGTGGTCGTCGCTGACGCTCGAAACTCCACCGCTGCCGTGGCGTCGTGGTCGGCATCGCCCAGAATGTCCCACTCGATGCCGATCGAATAGATGGTGCTGTAGCTCCGCGACGCCCCAGGGGATGTGGCGTCGGCCGTTTGGGCCTCCAGAGTTGGAACGCCGGAAAGGCCGGCCAGCACGAGGAGAAAAATGACAGGTCGAGTGCGCAAGCAGTTTTTTGGGAGCGTGCGTGCGGCTGCAATGAGGGTGCCACGGACGGACGGACCTGTGGCGCCGAAGCCCCAAAAGGGCGAAGGCGGATCGGCGGGAAAGTCAGTTACACATCGGACCCGCCGTCGTGCGGATCTGTAAGGTTCTGTGCGGCTTCACACGCCCGACAGGTCAATGGCCGCTCTCACACGATCGCGGACCGTTTCTTCATCGAGCGGTTTGTACAGGTAGTCGAGCGCGCCCAGATCGATCGCGCGCAACGCATTCTCGGGATGCCGGAGGCCGGTGACGAAGATGACGCGGGTTCGACGGAGCCGGGGATGCTGTCTGAAACTCTCCGCGACTTCGAAGCCGCTGGATCTCGGCATCGCGATGTCCAGGAGCGCCACGTTCGGCTCGACTTGTTCTGCAACGTTAATCGCCTGCTGTCCATCCCAGGCGGTGAACACGTCGTAGTCCTGACGGAGCCAGCTGGCAATCAGGTGCGTAATCTCGTACGCATCATCCGCGATGAGCACGCGCGGCCGATCCGATCTTCCGGCAGCAGGCAAATCCATAATCCAGGCTGGCCGATGCCGACGCTCCCTCCCTAGCTGGTTACTCGGGCGGCAGGCGGCGAATCGCGTGTAGCTCATCGCTACCTTCGCAGCCGCCACGTGTCCGCAAAAGATACGGAAAGAGTCGCGAGAGCCGGGGTCACCGCCGGTAAGAGCACAATTCGGGCCAGAAGGAGTGCGAATTCTGCGAGCCTGACGTTAGACGTTTTTGAAGGTATAATCCTGCCCTTCCTATAGATGGTTGAGCTGGGTAGAATCCGCCTTGTCGGCAGGGGGGGTCTTGCTCTCATCTCGGGCGTTCGAAGGCACAGGAGTGCCTGACACGTGGCCACTCGCCCCTCTTCAACAGGGGATGGTGGCGGACAGCATTCTGACCGGGGATCCCGGGCTCAATGTCGAGCAGATCGTCTGCACGTTGAAAGAGCCCATCGACCCCGAGCGGTTCAGCCAGTCGTGGACTCGTACGGCCGCCGACTTCGACGCGCTACGCCTCCGGTTTGCTTCACAGAATGGCGAGCCCCGCCAGCGTCTGGATCCGTCGCCGGAAGTGCCCTTCGCGGTGCTGGACTGGACGGCCAGCCTTTCCTCCTCGAGCCGCCGCAGGCTGCTCGACGCGTTTCTCGAGGATGACCGCACTCAGGGATTCGACCTGTTCGGCGCGCCGCTGCTGCGCGTCACCCTGATCCTCGTCGGCGGGGGCGAGCGGATCTTCGTGTGGACGCTGCACCACGCAATCATCGACGGCGGGTCGTACGCGGCGGTTCTCGAGCGCGTGTTCGCTCACTACGAGGGGCTCCCGACGGCCGGTGACTCCACGCCTCAATACGCGCAGTTTCTCGAGTGGTTCTCCCAACACGAAACCGGTCCCGGGTGCGACTACTTTCGCAAGCTGCTCGCCGGCTTTTCGGAGTCCACGAAGCTGCCGCTCCCGTCCCGCCCCGACTCAGGGAGGGGCGCTCGAACCGGCGCGGTGGTCCAACAGCTCGGGGCCGAATCGACCCGCGCCCTCACGGAGCTCGCGAAATCGTGCGGCGCGTCGCTGAACACCGTCGTCCAGCTGGTCTGGGGCCTGCTGCTCGCGCGGTGCACGGACCGGGATGACGTCGTCTTCGGCGCGACCTGGGCCGGGCGTCATCAGACGATCGAGCGAGCCGACGAGACCGTCGGGATCTTCCTGAACACGTTGCCCGTACGCATCGATCTGTCGGCCGCTCCGACCGTCTGCGAGGCGCTCCACGCGCTTCGACGGCAGCACCTCGAGATCCGTCCGCACCTTCAGACCCCGCTGTCCGCGATAAAAGTCGTGAGCGACCTGCCCGGGGGCGAGCACCTCTTCGACACCATCGTGGTCTTCTGGTACGAGCGGTACTTTTCGACGCTGCGCAGGCGCAACGAAGCATGGGCGAAGCGGGACCTCTGGTCGCGATCCCAGACGGGCTATCCTCTGGGCCTCGCCGCGTACCTCGATGCCGGCTCGCTGGTGATCCGCCTGGAGGTACAGGGTCGACGTTTACGACGCCAGTCGAGCGACGGACCTGCTTTCGTACTACATGCGCCTCCTCGAGTGCGTGGCGCGCGACCCTAACCAGTGTGTCCACGACCTTCAAATGCTCGACGAGGCGACCGACGTCGGGTTGACCAGACACGAGACCGAGCGCGAGCGGCCGCCGGCCCAAGAGCCCGTCGTGTGCAGAATCCGTCGAGTCGCCGCGTCGCAGCCGACCGCGGTCGCCGTCCAACAGATGGACGGGGCGGGCATCACCTACGGAGAGCTCGCCGAGCGAACGCGGGCGCTCGCCGCCGAATTGCAGGCGCGCGGCCTTCGGCCCGGTGATATCGCAGCCATCTTCCTGCCCCATTCGATCGACGCGGTCGTGTCCATGCTCGCCGTGCATGAGGCGGGAGGCGCCTTCCTTCCCCTCGATCCGAACGAGCCTCCGGGCCGCACTCGATACGTGCTCGACGACGCCCAGGCCCGCTGGCTGCTGACCGATGCCGTCCGAGCCGCGGGCGTCCCGGGCGGGTCGTTCGAGCTGGTCCGGGTGGATGGTCCGCGGGAACCGGCGACCCCGGCGGTGCAGATGCCCGATCTGCGAGCCGAGTCGCCTGCCTACGTGATCTATACGTCCGGATCCACGGGAATGCCGAAGGGCGCGTGCATCTCCCACGGCGCTCTGGCGCATCACGCGGATGCCGTGGCGTCCGTCTTTGCGCTGACTTCCGCGGATCGCGTGCTGCAGATGGCCGCGCTGGGCTTCGACGTCGCGCTCGAAGAGATCTTCCCGACGCTTGCCTGCGGTGCGACGGTCGTCGTCCGCGCAGAGGGAGTCACCGCCTCGGTGCGGGATTTCTTCGACGCGGCGAAACGCTCACAACTCACCGTTCTGAACCTGCCGACCGCCTTCTGGCACGAGCTCGTCGTGGCGAGCCCGGCGCCCGAATGGCCGAAATGCGTGCGGCTGGTGATCGTCGGCGGCGAGCGGGTCTCGGCCGTGGACCACGCGAAATTCCGCGGCGCGGACACGGGGCACATCCGCTTGTTGAACGGCTACGGGATGACCGAGGCGACGATCACGTCCACGTGCTATGACGACGCGGACGCAGACCACGACGGGGACGACGTTCCGATCGGTCGTCCAATCCCGGGTGTGTCGCACTTTCTGCTGGACCGACACTGCCGTCCGGTTCCTCCAGCGGGCGAAGGACAGCTGTTCATCGGCGGCGCCGGCGTCGGCCTCGGGTACATCGGCCGGCCGGCTTTGACCGCAGAGCGGTTCGTGCCGCACCCATGGAGGGCGGGCGCCCGCTTGTACGCCACGGGCGACATCGTCCGTCGAACCGCGCGCGGCAACTACATTTACGTCGACCGGGTAGACGACCAGGTGAAGGTCAGAGGGTTCCGGATCGAGCCCGGCGAGATCGAGGGGCTGCTGCGGATGCACCCCGAGGTCACGGAGGCCGCGGTCGTCGTCGCCGGCAAAGAGCGGGGGGACCCGCAGCTCGTCGGCTACATTGCGAGTGACTCGGAGAGCCTCACACCGGCCTCGCTTCGCGAGCACCTCGGACGCTGGCTGCCCAGTCACATGGTGCCGTCGGCTCTCGTCGTGAGCGATCGGCTGCCGAGGACGCCGGCGGGGAAGATTGACCGCGCGGGGCTCGCGGCGCGATCCGTTTCCACCCGCGTCGCGACGAGCGTTTGCGTGAGCGAGGTGGGAACGTCGGAGGACGCGGATGGCCTGGAGCGGGCTCTGATGACGTTGTGGTCGAGCCTTCTCCGTGTGCCGGTGACGCAGCGAAGCGCGAACTTCTTCGAGCTCGGCGGCCACTCGTTGCTGGCGGTCAGACTGTTCTCGGATGTGGAGCGACACTTCGGGAGCCGTTGCGACGCGCCGGCATTCTTCAGGAGCCCCACGGTCGAGACGCTCGCACAGCTGATTCGGAAGGGGGGCGGGCTCGACTGGTCGGCGCCCGTCGTGTGCCTTGCGCCCGGCAGCCCGGGCGTGCGGCCTCTTTTCCTCGCTCCGGGTATTACCGGGCGGGCGGTCGATTACCTTCACCTTGCCGCCGCGATGGACGATGACGTTCCCGTACACGGGATTCAGGCCGGCCGCCCGCCAAAAGACGAGCGGGCCAAGGAGGACCTGGTCGCCGTCGTGCGCGGCTACGTCGAGTCGATGCGGACCGTTCAAGCCCGCGGCCCGTACGCGCTTGCCGGGTTTTCGGCGGGTGGCACGATTTCCCTCGCGATCGCCGAGGCGCTTTACGAAGAAGGAGACGCGGTGGACTTTCTCGGTCTCCTCGACGCGGCGCCTCCGGCGTCGGTGCCGGTCGTGTCGCCCTTCACGAGCGCGAAGCGATTCTGGCGCCTGTCGAAGACCACGGTCGGACGCATCCAGGAGGTGCTCGAGGGTCCTCTCGTCCTGTCGCGGCTCTGGAGGCGCGCGACATCCGCGGCCAGGCGCAGCGTGGGTCGCTGGTTCACGACGAACGGCGACCTCCAATACGAAGTCAGCGAGGTTCTCGGGTCGCCGGCCGGCCTTGGCGCCGAAGACGCGGCTCGGATGCAGGCGCGGCTCGACGCCATCCTCTGGTACAAACCGAAAGGGTACCCCATCGACGTCACGCTGTTTCGAACGGCGCTGGACCCGTTCGAAGGTCCGCACGAGCCGGACCTCGGGTGGGGCCGGGCGCTGCGGGGCCGGATCGAGATCGTGCCGATCCCTGGAAGACACATCGAGGTGCTCAGCGCGAAGGGAGCAGCGCCCCTGGCGCGTGAGCTCGGCCGCCGCGTGCCGCGTTCCTAGAGCGTTCGATCCTCACGTCTTGCGCAGCGAAGCGGCGTAGTGCGCCGACCACGACCGGATAGACGAGCGTTCGAGCCGCGCCTCGACGCCTGTCAGCGCGCGGAGCGCCGCGCGCGGCGTGAAATCCGGCAGGAAGGTGAAGTAATCCACGTCCCGCGACCAGACGGCGCCCTCCACTCGCGGCAGCCGGCTCGGCTTGATCCACTCTTCCGTTCCCTCGTCTATGTCGCACAGCAGCGGGAACCAATAGCTCATGTAGAAGCGGAACAGCGGATTCTCGACGTTGATCTCGTGCAGGAAGAAGAGCCCGCCCGGTTTGAGCACGCGGACGATCTCGGCCAGCACGCGGCTCCGTTTGTCGATCGGCGTCACGTGATGCACGACGTTGATGCTGTAGCCGAAGTCGAATGTTCCGTCCGGCCAGGGCAGGTGTTCGGCATCGGCGGTATGGAACCGCGCGGAGCAGGCCCGGGGGCTCGCCTGGCGCTCCGCCTCCGCGATTTGGCCTGCTGACTGGTCGACGCCGTCGATGGTGAACCCGCGCGAAGCCATCTCGCACGCGTACCGATCCGTGGCCGCAGCCGACGTCGAGCCCCCGCGCCCCTCGTCCGATCGCCGCCCCGTCGAGCCGGCGCAGCATCACCGAGATCTTCCGGTCGAGCAGGCGTTCGCGGATGTGCGCCGGGATCTGATCCTGGTAGCTGGAGGCGATGACGCTGAAATGATCGGTGGGGCGTGGAGGTCGCAGAAACGCCACGAGCCTGCGACGCTGCAGGATGAGGGTGCTCAGCCCGAGTCCGAGCGAGTACCACGCCGTCCCGGCACGGAACGCCGCGACCGCGGCCGCGGCGACCACCGCCGGCACGCCGTGGCGTTCGAGGAGGACGATCGTCGCGGAGCCCGTAATACCCGTCCCGAGCGGGATCCCCGCGACGCCGCCGACGAGCGTGCCCGCGGTCATCGCGTCGGTCGCCGCGGCGAACGCGATCGGCCGATCGAGCGCGCCCAGCGTCCACCAGAGCCCGAGAACGGGAAGGATCCACGCGGCCATCGACCCGCCGACGAGCGCCGCCAGAACGGCGGGCCGCCGGAGCTCGGTGCCGGCAGGCACCGGCGCGATTGTCTGGACGGACCGTGCGAGCGCGACCCACGCCGCCAACGCGACGCCGGCCCAGATCGGCCTGCCGCGCGAGAGGAGCAGGAAGAAGAGGAGCGTCGTCGCGTCGGTGACACGCTCGGCCGCCCAGACGAACGTCACGACGCGTCCCGCGCCCGGCGCGTGCGCGTTGAGCAGCAGACCACGCACGAGCTCGCCGACATAGAACGGCGTGGCAATCGCGGGCAACGTCGCGAAATACAGCCGCAGGCTCTCGCGCGTCGGCACCCGCACGCCGGCCCGGCGGACGAGAAAGCTCCAGCGAAGCCACCTGAGGACGAGATTTCCGGTTGTAAGCGCCGCGACGCCGGCGACGATCAGTACGAGGCGGCCGGCGTGAGCGCGGATGAAATCGGCGCCATCGACGGCGCCGAACCAGAGGATGGTCACTGCGACGCCTGTCGCGAGGAGAACGGTAACCAGGGCCGTCACGAGGCGCGTACGGGACATCAAAGAGTCACAGATGATACCCGCAGCGCCGCCGTCGCGCAGCCGGGATGCCCGGAGCGAGTCCGAGCCTCGCGCGGACCGCTATGGCATAATTGGTCGGGAAGCGACATGATCATCGGCCGAACCGCTTCCATCATTGCGGTCGCAAGCCTCCTTTCCTCTACGCAACCGTCTGCGCCGCAGATCACGCCGACGCCGCACGCGCCGCTGCCCGACGATCCGGCCGCTTTGTGGCTCGCGCCCTCCGGCGCCGCCGGACGCACCGGCCGCGCCGGCGCGCTCGTCGCGTGGGCGCGCGGCGTCGATCTCTATACGCAGGGGAAGTTCACCGAGGCGCTGCCGATCCTGAGCAAGGCGGCGCTGTCCGAAACATCGCTCACCGATTACGGCGACTACTACGCCGGCCTGACGCTCATCCGGCTGTCGCGCTTCACGGAAGCCCGTGCCCGGCTCGATCCGTTGCTCCAGAAACGGCTCGAGGGATACCTGCTCGAGGGCGTTCCCCTCGCCGCCGGCGAGGCGGCGACCGGCGCCGGCGACCACGAGCGTGCGGTCACGATTTACGAGCGGCTGTCCGCCACCAAGACGCTCCAACCGGACGTCGTCCTGCTGCTGCTCGGCCGGGCAGCCGCGGCGGCGGGCGCTCGCGAAAAAGGGATTGCCGCGCTGCGTCGAGTCCGGTACGAGCATCCGCTTTCTGATTCGGCCGCGCTCGCCAACGAGGACCTCGCCAGGCTGGGCGACGCCGTGCCGCGGAAGGAGACCTTCGATCTGGACCTGGCCAGGGCCGAGCGGCTCTTCGCCGCGCGGAAGATCGCCGAGGCCCGCTCGGCGTTCAACGCGCTGAAGCCGCTGGCGGCCGACGAGCACCGCGAGATCATCGACCTCCGCGTTGCCGAGTGCGACTTCTACCTGCGCCGGTTCATGCTCGCGCGGGATGGCACGCGTCCGTATCTGGACAACGGTTCCCGGCAGGCCGAAGCCCGCTTCTTCCACCTGGCCGCCTTGCGCGAGCTGGGCCAGCACGCGGAATACCTGCAGCGCGTGCGCGCGCTCGTGGACGAGTTCCCGGACAGCTCCTGGGCCGAAGAGGCGCTCAACAATCTGGGTACCCACTACATCCTCGTCAACGAGGACGCGAACGCGGCGGAAGCGTTCAGAGAACTGTACCGGCGTTTCCCCCGGGGTCCACGGGCCGAGCGGGCGGCCTGGAAGTTCGGCTGGTGGGGGTACAAGACCGGCAACTTCGCCGAGACGATACGGGTGTTCGAGAACGCAGCCTCCGCGTTCCCGCGGTCGGACTATCGCCCGTCCTATTTGTACTGGGCGGCGCGCGCGCACGAACAGCTCGACGCGTCGTCGCAGGCGATCGAGCGGTACCGCGTCATCCTCGTCGACTACCAGAACACCTACTACGGACGTCTGTCGGACCGCCGCCTGGAGAAACTCGAGAAGGCGGCCCCTGTGTCGCGGTCGATCGTGCAGACGTCCAACGTCGGGTCCGTTCCGGCCCCGCCGCCCACCGCCGAACGAATCAAGCTGCTGCTGTCGCTCGATTTGCTCGACGCGGCGCTCAACGAGCTCCGATACGCAGAACTGGCCTGGGGCACGTCGCCGTCGATCCAGGCGACGATGGCGTGGGTGTACTCGCGGCAGGGCGACCTCCGGAGGGCGATCACATTGATGCGGCGCGCGTACCCGCAGCACCGCACCGCAGCCGGCGGCGCCCGGCTCCCGGACGATCTCATGCGCGTGATCTATCCGCTCGAGTACTGGGAGTCGATCAAGCGCTACGCAACCGCGCGGGAACTGGATCCGTATCTGGTGGCCGCGCTGATCGGCCAGGAGTCCACCTTCGACCCGGAGATACGGTCGGCGGCGAACGCGTGGGGGCTGATGCAGATCGTGCCGGCGACGGGCCGGCGGCTCGCGCGCTCGCTCGGGATTCCTCGCTTCCGGACGGCAATGCTGACCCAGCCCGACCTGAACATCCGGCTGGGGACGACGTATTTCGCCCGGCTCGTGGATCAGTTCGGCGCCGAGCACCTGGCGCTCGCGAGCTACAACGCGGGAGAGAGCCGGGTCGTCCGCTGGATCGCCGAACGCCCCGGCCTCGACCGTGACGAGTTCATCGACGACATCCCGTTTCCCGAGACGCAGAACTACGTCAAGCGGATCCTCGGAACCGCCGAGGACTACCGCGCGCTGTACGGCCGCCGCGGTCCATAGTCGACAGCTCGTGGCACGAGGCTTCAGCCTCGTCCGGGCAGACGACCCTGAAGGGTCGTGCCACCAGCCCCAGGCCCTGAGCCCCAAGCCCCCTATAATCTTTCGTCCATGATCATCGCGGCCGCGGCCGTCGCGGCGCTCGCCGCATGGGTGACGTTCGGGGCGCTCGCGATCACCGGTCCCGGGCCGTCGACCGCGCGCGTCGGCGTCCTGCCGTCATGGTGGGTGCTGGCCGTGCTTCTGGCGGTGGCCGCGATCGTCTCGCTTCTCCCGCGCCGCCTCACTTCAGGCGTCGTACTTCTCGCTTCGTACTTGGCGTTGCTTCTCCTTCCCTGGCTTCCCATCCCGGTGCCGCGCGCGTTCCTCGTCTGGACGGGGCCGGTAGCGGCCGCCGTGTGGGCCGGGGCCGTTGCGGTGGTGCTCGTGCGCGTGTGGGAGCGGAGGACCCGACTTCCAGCGCTTACCGATCCGCGCCGCGCCCCCTGGATCGCCGCCGCAGGGGGAGCCGTGTTCTTCAGCGCCATGGCCTTCGGGGCCGCGCCGATGGTGCCGGGCGGCGACGAGCCGCACTATCTGATCATCACGCAGAGCCTGCTGTACGACGGCGATCTCAAGATCGAGAACAACCACGCGCGCCGCGACTACGCGCCCTACTTCGAAGGGACGCTGAGCCCGGACTACCTCGCCCGCGGCAAGGACCGGGAAATCTATTCGATTCATGCGCCTGGCCTGTCGGTCCTGATCGCGCCCGCGTTTGCGCTCGGGGGCTACCGTGCCGTGACTCTCTTCCTGATCCTGATTGCGGTCGCGGGCGTGGCGCTTCTCTGGAAGCTCGCGTTCGTCGCGACCGGCGACGCGGGCGCCGCATGGTTCGGCACGTGTGCGACCGCCATGGCTACGCCGATCGCGTTTCACAGTTTCACGGTGTATCCGGATTCGCCCGCCTGGGTGATCACGCTGACGGGGGTGTGGGCGTTGATGAGGCTCCAGGGCAGAGGCCGGGAATCAGAGCTCGGGACCCGCACCTGGCTGCTCCATGGCTCGGCGCTCGCCACCTTCCCCTGGCTGCACACGCGCTTTGCGTTCCTCGCGGCGCTGTTCGGCCTGTTCATCCTCCTGAGGCTGCCGAAAACACGCGACGGCCTGCGCGCGGCGGCGGCGTTCATGGCGGTGCCCGTCGTGAGCGCCGCGCTCTGGTTCTGGTTCTTCTATGCGATCTACGGGACTCCGGATCCGCAGGCGCCGTATGGGAGCGGCGCCCACGTCAGCGACTATGCCTCCTGGCCGTTCGTGCTGCCGGGCCTCCTCGGGCTGCTTTTCGATCAGCAATTCGGCCTGTTTTTGTATGCCCCGGTCTTCTTTGTGGCGCTGGGGGGCTGGATCGCGGCGCTCCGCACGCGCCAGGGTCCGGTCAATCGCCGTCTCGCGCTCGACCTGGCCATCTCCTCGGCGCCCTACCTGGTCGCGGTCACGTATCTGCGGATGTGGTGGGCGGGCTGGAGCGTACCGGTCCGTCTCATGGTCCCGCTCCTGATGACGGGCGGCATCTTCGCGGCGGTCGCGTGGCGGCGGATGAGCGAGCGCGGGACGCGCGCCGCCGCGATGGCGGCGCTGCTCGTCACGGCGTTCACCACGGTGACGTTGGCGTTCGTCCAGCGCGGCCGGCTCGCGTACAACGTGCGCGACGGCGTGTCGCTCTGGCTCGAGTGGCTTTCGCCTCTTGCGGACCTGCCGCGCGGGTTCCCGAGCTTTTTCCGGGGTCCGGCCTCGAGCCTGGCGCTGCACTCGGCGGTGTGGGTTGGAGCGCTCGGACTCGCCTGGCTGTCGCTTCGTTGGCTGGGCCGCGGGCGGCTCCGCGGACGCGCCAGGCTGGCGTCGGCGACCGGAATGGTCTTCGCGCTGGTCGCCATGTCGGCGCTGACGGTCGTCTGGCGCCTCGATGCGGCGCCCGGCGTGAACGGATCCTCCGCGCAGCTCGCCCTCCTTCGGGCCGCGGCTGCCGGTCGCACCGTCGGGTTCAGACCGTTTCCTCCGTCGATCGAGCCGGCCGGAACGGTCGTGTCCAGGCTCAGGATCGAGTCGCCTGCGCGGGCGCTGGGCGGCCGCGAACGTCCGGCGTTCGCGCTGCTTGACTGGATCCCTGCCGGCCGCTACGAGCTCCTCGGTCCGCGCGGCGATCCTCTTCGGCTCCGCGTCCGCAGAACCGATGAACCGATCCTCACGCTGCAGCCGAACGAGACGACGATCCGCCTGCCGGTTGACGTTCCCGCGCTGATTGCGCACGGATCGAATTCGCCGGCGGCTGATTCCGCCGGCCTCGTGCTCCAGGCGTCTTCTGTCGAGCCGCTCTTCGACGATGCGCCCCGCGCGCTGCGGGCACGCCGCTACGCCGAGACGGTCGTGTACTTCCTCGACGGCGACGCCTTCGCCGAGCCCGACGCGTTCTGGATCGGCGGAGGCTCGACGACGGAGGTCGTGGTGCAGCCGGATGGAGGTGGGGGAGCGGCGACGGTCCTCGTGCGGAATGGACCGGTCGAGAACAGCCTGCTCGTGTCGTCCGGGAGCTGGCGCGACGAGCGGAAGCTGGCGCCGGGCGAAGAGCGCGATCTGTCGATTCCGCTCGATGCGTCGCGCGGCGTGACGCGCCTGCGCCTGCACTCGGCGTCAGGCTTCCGGCCCATGGAGGTCGACCGCCGAAGCACCGATTCGCGGTACCTCGGGGTCTGGGTTCAGATCAGGGATTAGGGACTCGGGACTGGGGACTCGGGACTGGGGACTGCAACGAAGATCAATGCTGATTGTGGATTGTGGATTGCTGATTTCAATTCAGCATTCAGCAATCAGCACTCAGCAATGATCGGGTTTTAGAACCTTACCACGCCGTTGAAGTAGATCCCCCGCAGCACAAGGTCGCCGAAGTCGCGCTCGATGGTGTAATTGACGTCCATCGATCGGTAGCCGACCTGCGCGCCCACGTTTTGATTGAAGTTCACCGTGCCGTAGAGATCCCAGTCGACGTAGGTGGCCGAGTGGCCTTCGATGTCGGGAACATGGAGCCACGAGAGCTCGAACGAGGCCGCGACGTTCGGCACGAAGTAGTACCGGCCGATGCCGCCGATGCCGGGGATGGGCGCCTGGACCCGCACGAACTCGTTCGCGACCAGGCTTTCGAGCTTCACCTCGGTGTCGATCATTTTCAGGTCGAGCAGCAGGCCGGCGAAGCCGCGGTCCGTGCGGACGAAGTCCCACTCGTACCCGACCCGCCAGACGTGCCACTTCAGCTCGGAAGACACCGGGATGCCGACGTCGTACCGGATCCCGTTGAACACGATTGGACGCTGGAACACCGCCTCGGCGCTGTACTTGATGGGCGTGTACTGGACGCGAAACTTGTGCTTGGTAGCCGGGCGGAGGATGACGTTGAAGCCGGTGAAGTAGCTCTTCTCGAAGCCCAGGTCCGAGACGCCGTCGATCTGGCTGCCGATGATGCCGAACTGCTCGCTCGACACGAGGATGTTGGGCGTCGGGTTCCAGAACCCGCCCGACAGCTCGACGTGATACGTCTCGCCGACGGCGCCGCTCGAATCGGGGCGCTGCGCGCCGTACTGTGCCGCAGACGGAGTGGCCGACAGCGCGAGCACGGACAGAGAAAGCAAACCCAGAACGCAGAGTCTCTTACACATCGGTCTTCCTATCGTCCAAACTGGTGTCGGACTTCAGAGCGGGCGCACCGCAGACGTCGCAGTCACCTGGCGGATGGGGGAGCGTGCCTGCGGGGAGAGGCACCAAGAAGTGTAACACACGCGGATATACTCGACGAAATGGCTTCCGGCCCCGCTCCACGCGCACCCGCGCTCCGCCGCCTCCTCGTCTACGTCCGCCGCTCCCGCCGGGCGTTCCTCCTCGGGCTCGCGTGCGTGGTCGTGACGACGGCGATCGCGCTGTCGTCACCGTGGATCCTGAAGCACGCCGTGGACGACCTCAACGAGGGCATCACCCGCGGCAAGCTCGGCTTTTATGCCGCGCTGATCTTTGCGGTCGCGATCGTCGGCGGCCTGTTCCGGTTCCTGATGCGGCGCATCATGATCGGCGCCTCGCGTGAGATCGAGTACGAGATCAGGAACGATTTTTTTGCCGCGCTCCAGCGCCTGCCGCTGTCGTTCTTCCAGGCGCGCCGGACCGGCGATCTGATGTCGCGCGCGACGAACGACCTCAACGCCGTCCGCATGATGGTCGGGCCGGCGGTGATGTACTCGGCGAACACGATCATCGTGTTCGTGGTCGCGATCATCCTGATGCTGTCGTTGGATGCGCGGCTGACAGCCGTCGCGCTGCTGCCGCTGCCGCTGGTGTCGGTCTCGGTTCGCGTCTTCGGCCAGGCGATCCACCGGCGGTTCGAGAAGATCCAGGAGCAGCTTTCGGAAATCAGCGCCGTGGCGCAGGAGGCGCTGGCCGGCGTCCGCGTCGTGCGCGCGTACCGGCAGGAGGCGGCGGAGCTCGAACGGTTCCGGCTCGCCAACCTCGAATACCTCGACCGCAATCGCGGGCTCATCAAGCTGCAGGGGTTCTTCTATCCCAGCATGTCGCTGTTCCTCGGCCTCGGCGCGCTCCTCGTGCTCTGGCTCGGCAGCCGGGAGGTCATCCGCGGACGGATCACGATCGGCGAGTTCGTCGCGTTCAACTCGTATCTCGTCATGCTGAGCTGGCCGATGATCGCGTTCGGGTGGGTGACGAACATGCTCCAGCGCGGCATGGCGTCATGGAAACGCATGCTGGAAGTGCTGGACGCGACGCCCGTGGTCGAGGCGTACACTGGTCCGGCTAAAGCCGGACACTACACCTCTTCTCCTCGGACCATCAACGGCGGCATCGAGATCAAGGACCTCACCTTCGCCTACGGCGACGGCGCGCCCGTGCTGCGCAACGTGTCGCTGCGGATCGAGCCGGGGCAGACCGTCGCGCTCATCGGGCCGACCGGCTCGGGAAAGTCGACGCTGCTCAACCTGCTGCCGAGGCTGCACGAGCCGCCGCCGGGCACGGTCTTCGTCGACGGCGTCGACGTCAGGGAGATCCCGCTGCCCATCCTGCGCGGGGCAATCGGGTTCGTGCCGCAGGAGCCGTTCCTGTTCTCGGACACTATCGCGAACAACATTCTGTTCGGCGTCGATGGGGCGCGCACCGACGACCCTAAAGGGTCGTACCACAAGTCCAGGGTCCACGACGCGGCCGCCATCGCGCGGCTCGACAAGGACCTCGACTCGCTTCCGAAAGGCTACGACAGCGTCGTCGGCGAGCGCGGCATTACCCTGTCCGGCGGGCAGAAGCAGCGGACCGCGCTGGCGCGCGCCATCGCGACCGACCCCGCGATCCTCGTCCTCGATGACGCGCTGTCGGCCGTGGACACCTACACGGAAGAAGAGATCCTCACCAGGCTCAGGGATGTCATGCGGCAGCGGACGTCGCTCCTCGTGTCGCATCGCGTGTCCACTGTGCGCGATGCGGATCAGATCCTCGTCCTCGACGACGGCCGGATTGCGGAGCGCGGAACTCACGACGAGCTGGTCCGGCGCGACGGCGCCTACGCGGCGCTCTACCGGAAGCAACTGCTCGAGGAGGAACTGGCGGCGAGCTGATGTCGTTTCACGAGGAAGAAGGTCGACTCGGCAAGGCTTACGACGCGCGGCTGATGCGCCGCCTGATGGGATACCTGCCGACCCTACACATGGCAGGCCGTCGGGGCGCTCGCCGCGATCATCGCCAACTCGTTCCTCCAGCTCGGCCAGCCGTACCTGACCAAGCTCGCGATAGACCAGTACATCGCGCAGGGCGACCTCTCGGGCCTCGACTGGATCGCGTTCGTCTTCCTCGGCATTCTCGTCGGATCCTTCGCGCTCGAGTACGCGCAGACCTACACGATGCAGCTCGTCGGCCAGCGCATCATGTACGACCTGCGGATGCAGATCTACGGGCACCTGCAGCGGATCGACGTCCGCTTCTACGACAGGAACCCCGTCGGGCGGCTGATGACGCGCGTGACGAGCGACGTGGACGTGCTCAACGAGCTCTTCACGGGCGGCGTCGTGGCGGTCTTCGGCGACGTGTTCACGCTCGTGGGCATCATGGCCGTGCTGCTCTTCATGGACTGGCGGCTCGCGCTGATCGCGTTCTCGGTGCTGCCGCTCATCGTCGTCGTGACGCAGTGGTTCCGCCGCCACGTGCGCGACTCGTACCGGACCGTGCGCCTGTGGATCGCCCGGATCAACGCCTTCCTCCAGGAACACATCACCGGCATGTCGACGGTCCAGCTCTTCAGGCGCGAGGCGGCGAGCTTCGCACGATTCGATGAGATCAATCGCACCCACCGTGACGCCAACGTCGAATCGATTTTCTACTACGCCGTCTTCTATCCGGCGATCGAAATCGTCGCGAGCCTCGCGGCCGCGCTGATCATCTGGTACGGAGGCGGCTGGGTCCTGCAGGGGACGCTTACGCTGGGCGCGCTGGTCGCGTTCCTGCAGTACGCCCAGCGCTTCTTCCGCCCCATCAGCGACATGTCGGAGAAGTTCAACATCCTCCAGGCCTCGATGGCCTCGTCCGAGCGGATCTTCAAGCTGCTCGACGAGCCGGTGCAGATCACGTCTCCACGGGCCGGTCTGAAGACCGGCCCCTCCAATGAATCGGTACCTGGCGGCATCGTCTTCGACAACGTCTGGTTCGCGTACAACGGCGAGGACTGGGTCCTGAAGGACGTGTCGTTTCACGTCGAACCCGGCGAGCGGATCGCGATCGTCGGCGCCACTGGCGCGGGCAAGACGACGATCATCAACCTGCTCATGCGGTTCTACGACGTCAGCCGCGGCCGGATTCTGATCGACGGCGTGGATCTCCGCGAGCGGGACCTGCACGAGCTGCGGAGCCAGTTCAGCCTCGTGCTCCAGGACGTCCACCTCTTTTCAGGGACGATCGCGGGCAACATCCGGCTCGGCGACACGACGATAGACGACGAGCGCGTGCGCCGGGCGGCCGAGAGCGTCCACGCGGACCGCTTCATCGACCTTCTCCCGAGCGGTTTGCAGAGCCCTGTGGCCGAGCGCGGCGCAACCCTGTCGGTGGGGCAGAAGCAGTTGCTGTCGTTCGCCCGTGCGCTCGCCTTCGATCCCCGTATTCTGGTCCTGGACGAGGCGACCTCGAGCGTGGACACCGAAACCGAGCTGCTGATTCGCGACGCGCTGCACGTCCTGATGGCTGACCGGACGACGATCGCGATCGCCCATCGCCTGTCGACCATCCAGGACATGGACCGGATCATCGTCCTGCACAAGGGCGAGCTGCGCGAGATCGGCACGCACCAGGAACTGCTGGCGCGCCGCGGCCTCTATTTCAAGCTCTATCAGCTGCAATACAAAGAGCAGGAAGAGACGACGGGAGCCAGAGAGTGAACGCCCATTGCTGAATGTGGAGTGTGGAATGTGGAATGTGGTCAGCGCAGACTGAACGTCAGCTCGACGCGGACCAGGACTGCGACGGGTTTCCCGGCGATCGCGGCCGGTCTGAACCGCCACTGCTTCACCGCCTCAATCGCCCGCTCGTCCAGGCCGAAGATTCGATCGAGCGATCTGACGACTCGAATCTCTCCCACTCCACCATCGGGCAGCACGACGGCATCGAGCTCGACGACACCCTGGAGCCGCGCGCGCATCGCATCTTCCGTGTAGCGAGGCTGGACGGTCCGGAGAAGAGTCGGGTTGGCTGCGCCGCCCACCATCCGGACGCCGCCGCCCGTGAGGCCGCCGTCGCCGGGGCCGAGCCCCGGTCCGCGTCCGGGTCCGATGCCTGGCCCGAGGCCCGGGCCTGCGCCGCCGCCGTCGCCGGGTCCCTGCGAGATGCCAGGCGAGTCGGGCATCCCAACCATCGCGCCCGGAAGGTCTTTGAGACCGTGCTCGGCGGGAACGGCCGGCAGGTCGAGTCGCTGCACGGACCGCGTTTCCTCCTCCAGGACCGCCGCCTGGATGTTCGGCGCGGGCGGAACAGATCGCACGTCGCGGCCGCGTCGCTCGAGCCGGGTCGCGGGCCGGGGCGATCTGTCGCCGCCGCCACCTCCTCCGCCTGACGGTTGCGCACCCGTCAGCCAGACGACGCGTGAGACCTGCGCGGGCTTCGCGGCAGTTGCGGGGTCAGTGCGCCGATCGGCAACGGCTCCAGACAGGATCGCGAAAACGGCAACGCACGCGGCATGGCAGAAAGCCGACGCGACAAACGCGGTCGAATACCGGCCGCTGGTCTCGCATGGTGCCCTATCTGCTTTGGACGCCTGACGTTGGCCGGCGGCCGGGACCGTAACAGGCCCGAAACACGGTCCGGGGTATCCTTTATTCACCGGCTCAACTTCCGTCCCGCCTCGCGCACGAACGATCTCGGTGCACGCTTGTCAGACGTGTGCGCGGCGGCAACGCGAGCCGGATGGAGGGGCAGATGCGCGACACCATCACGCTGGACGAAGGCGGACGCAAGATCGTCAGACGGGGCGCGTTGAGCATGTTTGGCCTGCTCCTCGTTGTCCTTGTCGTGGCGAACTCGGTATCGTGTGTGACGACTGGTCACGTCGGCGTGATCACGATGTTCGGCAAGGTCACGGGTCGGACGATCGGCGAAGGCATCCACATCGTGAACCCGCTGGCGCGCGTCCACACGCTCGACATCAGGACGCAGGAGATCAAAGAGCGCGCATCTGTACCCTCCAAGGAAGGTCTGATCATGGGGCTGGAAACCTCCGTGCTCTATCACCTGCAGCCCGACCGGGCCGCCGAGGTCTTCCAGAAGGTCGGCGCCGAGTACGCCAACGTCCTGGTCGTGCCGAATTTCCGGTCGTCGATGCGAGGCGTCACCGCCGCGAACAATGCGAGCATTCTGTATTCGGACGCGCGCGAGAGCATCGCGCGGCAGATGCTCGAGGACCTGCGCGCCGCGGTCCAGCCGCGCGGGATCGTCATCGAGAACGTCCTGCTCCGCGACCTGCAGTTGCCGGAAACGCTCAAACATGCCATCGAAGCGAAGCAGCAGGCGCAGCAGGACGCGCAGCGGATGGAGTTCGTTTTGCAGAAGGAGCGGCAGGAAGCCGAGCGGAAGCGCGTCGAGGCGGAGGGGATCAAGGACTTTCAGCACATCGTGACCGAGGGCATCAGCGACAAGCTGCTCGAGTGGAAAGGCATCGAAGCGACCATGGAGCTCTCGCGCAGTCCCAACGCGAAGATCATCGTCGTCGGCAACACGAAGAGCGGGCTGCCGCTGATTTTCTCGGGGGATAAGTAAGGCTCGCGTCTATGGGCGGACCCCTGGCTTTGGATTTCGGATCGGCTCTCGGGCTGCGGCGCGGCGACTGATCAGAAACGCTGCAAGGTCGGCGGTCTCGCCGCGCTCGAGCCGCGGCCACGCTCGGCCCCGACGGCTCGATTGCGATTCCATCACCGTCGCGTGATTCCACATAGACGCGATGATGCCGATCGGCTGATCGAGACCGTCGGCAGAAAGCAGATCAGGGCCGATGCCGCGGCGGCCCAGCGTGTGGCAGGAGGCACATTTCTTGAAAAAAATCTGCTCTCCACGAAACGGCGTGCCCCGCACGTTGGCGTAGTTCACGAAGTAGAGGTACGCAATCACGTCCGCCATCTCCTGACCGGAGAATGTGGGGCGTGCCAGATCGCGCCGCGCGAACTCGACGTTCATCTGCTGACTGTGATTCCACATCATGCCGGCAATCTCGGGTACTGAACGCGCCATCGCGCGTCCACGGGCGCCCAGGTCCGGTCCACCAGGACCGCCGTCGCCGGCGACGGCGTGACAAGTCTTGCAGCCTTTGTTCGCAAAGAGATCCCGTCCGCGTCTCGGGCTGCCCGGCTCGAACACGACAGGATCCGGAGCGCCGGCGGCGAGGCCAACCTGCAGGTACGCCGCCAGGTCAGTCATCTCGCGCCCCGTGAATGCCGGCGGCGGCATGCCCTTGCTCTGCATGGCCTTCATCATCGCGGGCGAGTGGTTCCACATCGCTTGGGTGAAGACGATGGGCGCGTAGCGGCCCCGGTATTTCTTGAGGTCCGGTCCCTGCGCTTTGCGCTCGGGACCAGGTTCGTGGCACGCGGCGCACCCCTTCTTGACGAACACCATGCTTCCGAGCGCAGGGTTGCCCGCTTCACGGATCTGGGTTTCGTAGTAACGGAACGCCGTGAGATATGCGACCAGGTTGGCCGTCTCCCCGGCCGTCAGCGTTGGCCGCGGGAGGCGCAGCTCCGCCATCTCTTTCCTCATCACCGGTGCGTGATTCCAGAAGGCGCCCGCCAGGTCGAGGACGTCGCCGACAAAAACCACTCGGCCCAGGTCGGGCCCGATGCGGGATGACCCGTCTCCGCCGATCGAGTGGCAGCGAGCACAGCCCTTGTCCTCGAACACAGTGGCGCCGGCCGCGGGACGGTCGGGCAGTTCGACCGTAAGCAGCATCGCCTTAGCCGACTGCGCCTGGGCGCGAGCGACCCGGATGCTGACCGACGCAGACATGGCCGCCACCAGGACAGCCGCGACCATTACCAGCCGACGCGATCTCAGGTCCATGCTTCCTCCAACCGGCGGCGGGGCCTCCGACGGCTAACCTTCGCGGCATATCCTATGCGAAACAGGTGCTGAGGGCGCCAGGAGGAATTGGCGAACGTGTTCGCGAGGCTCGAGCGCAGCGCGGGGATCTCCAGGACCTGGCTCATGGGCTGGAGTTGAATCGACAGCCGTGAGGCGGTGAGCGCGATCCGCTCGAATACCTGCCCGGCCCGCACCTGGCTCATCCGGTCGTGATTCACGGAGCTCAGAAGACCCACGAGCGGCGCGCTTCGCAGTGCCGCCGAGTGCTTGCGTCCGACGGCGGCGCCGACGTCGACGTGTGAGACGACCAGCTGACCGACCTTGGCTGCAGGCCAGGCAGCACCAAACGAACCCTGTCCAATCCAGCGGGCCAGTTCCTTGCGGTACGGGGATCTGCAAAGCGGATGGCATCTGCCCGCCGCACGAGATCCTCGACCGCGCTTTTGAGTCTCCCCTGACCGTGAAGGTCGAGCGCGATGCCCCCTTCGTTGCCGCACGCGCGCAGTGTCGCTCGTGCATGCACGACAGTGGGGTCGGTTCGTACGCGTGACGGTTGGTTCGCCGCCGCGTGATGGCATCGAACAGCTCGGGATGGTGCAGCGACGCCCCGTCAGACGAAACCAGCCCGGCCTTGGCGATGAGGTCGCCGTCGTCCGGCTGGGGAAAGCACTCGACCTCGCATGCGTAGCCGAAGTGTCCTGCCGCGATCAGCAGATTCTCCAGGTCGCATCCCAGGCTGACGTGCATCTCGCGCCGGTCGCCGTCGGCCACCGGCAGTCCGCGCGAGCGATCCGCCAGCAGCAGCAGCTTGTAGTTCTTCGTCGCGAACTTCCAGGGCTGCGAGTTGTGGCTCGACGGCGCCAACATGGCGTAGCGCGTCAGAAAGTTGAACTGGGCGATACGATTCGACCGTCGCGGAAAGTCGGCGTCGTCGATATGCACGTTGCGGTCGGCTCTCATGTGCGGTCTCCTCATGCGGGGGGCGGCGCAGCCGGCCGGTCGATCACCAGATCCGGATGGTCTCGGCGGAATGTCTCCGCGTATGGCAATTCCAGCAGACAGGGTCGTGCGTCCGGGAGAACTCGTAAACGCGCTCCGGCGCGACGTCGTCAACGCCGATCGTCGTCCCATCCATTGCGCGAAAGGCCGGACGATGGCCGAAGCGGGTGAGCGGCGGAATCCGTCGCCGACAGAGCACGCACCGCTCGCCCTCTACGCAATCGTTCAAAATCGTCTCGAGGCACGTCTCAGTCGGACCCGCTTCGATCTGCGCGAGACAGTCCTGATCGCAGCCGCTCCGCTCGGGCCAGCGCGTGCAGGAGCTGAGCCGGAGATCGACCTTGTCCCAGAACATGCTGGCGGCTGCGTGGCGGGCTTCGACCTTCACCGCGGCCGGGCGACGCGTCTCCGGGCAGGTGATGACCCGGGTGCCGCGATAGAGCCGCCATGTCCGAATCGCAAGGGCGGCCACGAGCGCCAGCGGAGGCGCGAGGACCAAGAGGGCAACCAGTGTGAGGGTGACCATAACTACCTCCCGGCGACCGCGTTCAACGTCTCTGGTTATGGTGGCAACGCGTATGCCACGCTCGCGCGTGTAGAGCTCGCAGATCCGGCCGGAATGGGTGGGGTTGCGGCGGGACATCCGTCGACGGGCGCCGCCCGCCGCGAAGTATCCCGACCCCGCTGCGTGAAATTACCCACTCGGCCGTCGGGCTGAGGGCAGCGAAGCGGCGACCGTCGAGCAGTAAGATACGTGCATGCTGATCCACGAACTGACGGAGAAAGAGTGCCGGCAGGTGCTGGCCGGCACGAATCTCGGGCGGCTGGCGTGCGCGCACGACGACCAGCCCTACGTCGTCCCGATCTATTTCGCCATGGACGGCGAGGATCTGTACAGCTTCGCGACCGTCGGCCGGAAAATCGAATGGATGCGCGCCAACCCCAAGGTGTGCCTCGAGGTCGACGACATCACCGATCAGTTTCATTGGACGACGGTCGTGGCGATCGGACGGTACGAGGAGCTGACGCACAGCACGGTGCACGAAGCGATCAAGTTGCGGGCGCAGGCGCTGTTCAACAAACGGCCGGAGTGGTGGTTCCCTGGCGCCGCCCGTACGACGGGTCTGCAACGCCACGTGCCGGTGATCTTCCGCATCCGGATCGAGCACCTCAGCGGCCGTCGCGCCGCGCGGGACCGCGTGGAGCTGGCCGCGAAACCCAAAGCGGCCCGGGCGAAGGCCCCGCGCTGGTGGAGCGAAGTGCTAAAAGCGCCTCGAACGCAGAAGCGCTAATCTAGTGTGGCTGGCGGCTGCAGCGTAACGTCCGTCGCAGAAGGTGCGAGATGATGACCGCGGATTCGCGCGCGCAGGCGGTACATGCGATCGAGAACGCGATGGCCCAGCTCGACGAAGCCCTCTTCCAGCTCGATCGCCTCCCGGCCTACGACCCGTCGGTGATCGGTTTCGTGGCCCATGCCACGACCAACTATCTGGCGGTGAACGAGGCAGCCCTGGATCTGTTGGGACATGCCCTGGCGGATCATCCGAATCCGGAGGTATGGAAGTGGATCGATGGACTGCGCCACCTGGCGGTCATGATCCACCACACCGTGGGAAGGCTCGTGCACGTGTCTCCGAGCGAACTCCCGCTGAAGCTCGAATATGTCCACCTGCCCGTCCTGATGCAGCGCGCCTGTGACTACTACCGCGTCAATGCCGAGCGAAAGCGACTGACACTCAGCTGCCAATCGATCGGAGAGGTCCCGCCGGCCTGGGCCGACCGCGTAGCCGTCGCCGTCGTGGCCGACAACCTGTTGTCCAATGCTGTCAAGTTTTCGGACCCGGGCGGTACGATCCTGGTCGAGATCACACCCGGCCCCGGTGGCGTCGTGTGCAGCGTGCGGGACCATGGGCCGGGTCTCAGCCCGTCCGATCAGGCTCGGCTGGTCCAGCGCGGCGTGAGCCCAGGCTCCACGGGAGCGGACGGCGAGCCAACGGGGTTCGGGCTCGCCATCTCCAAGGAGTTCATCGAGCGGATGGGCGGCAAGCTGTGGTCCGAGAGTGGGCCCGAGCGGGGGACGTGTTTTTCATTCCGCCTGCCCTATCACGGCCCGGGAGGATCACAACCTCGCTGACTCCAAGGATCCGAGCGAGCGTCAGCGTCCCGCCTGTACGGAGTCGCGCACCGCAATCTGCCCCTGCCGCGTGAAATTGATCGAGCGCGCGAGGATGCGGGCGGCCTCCTGCCCGGCGTGGAACCCCATCGAATTCTCCGCTTCGATGAAGTCGAGCAGGAACTGTCCCTTTCGTTGAAAATCCCGAGCCGCCGCGAGTTGGGTGTCGGTCGCACCCCGCCCCTGCGCCGCCTTGATGTCGCCGATGAGCGCGACGAGCGCGTCCATGGCGTCTCCACGGAGCGTGAACGTCCGGTCTTGAATCGTGAAAACACGCTGCCGAAGCTCGTCTTCCGACCATCGATGGCACGTCTGGCACGCGCGGTTGATGTTCAGCAGCGGGCTGCGAACGTGATGATCGCTGATCTTCAGCGCGCCCACACGCTGATACGGCATGTGACAGTCGGCGCAGGCGACACCTGACCGCGCGTGGATCCCCTGGTTCCACATCTCGAACTCCGGATGCTGCGCTTTGAGCACGGGTGCGCCGGTTTCGCCGTGCGTCCAATCCTTGAACCCCTGCTCGTCGTAGTAGGCTGAGAATCTCGTCCGCCTTCAGCCCTTTGTGCCATGGGTACGTCAACCGCTTCTCGGGCCCCTTGAAGTAGTACTCGACGTGGCATTGGCCGCAGACGTACGCGCGCATCTCCTGCCGCGTCGCCTGCCTGTTCACGTCGTAGTTCGCGACCCCCTGCGCCGCTTTCACGACCCGGATGCCCTCCATGAATCCCGGCCGTGTCACGCGAAGCTGCATGGTCTGCGGATCGTGGCAGTCGATGCAGGCGACCGGATGCGTCACCAGCTTTCGAGCCTCCGGCGTACGGCATCTGGTTCATCTGCTCGAAGCCCGCGATCAGGTCGCCCCCTCCGAGCTTCTTGTACGGCACGTAGACGGAGGCGTGGCAGTGCATGCACGTGCCCGGCTGCTTCGAGGCCTGCTGGCGCTCGGTGAACGTCTGGTCGTCGAGCATGTAGGCATGGCCGCGCTCCTCGCGGAAATCGCGCGCGAAGGCGTATCCGGCCCACATCATCTTCAATCGAGGGTCTTCCTCGAGCCTCGACTGCGCCACCAGCGATCGCGGATCGGCGGCCGTCGGCGTGCGCGGCACCGCCTCGCTCCCGCCATACCGCGTTCGCTCCTGGTCCACCGTCCGGACGTAGCCGTCGTATTGAAGCGGGAAGTTCTTTCCCCAGATCGCCGGGTCCGTCGTCTCATCGGTCAGCTCGACGACGCGGTAGAAGGGATTCCGGGCCTCCTGCTTCCGCTCGAAGATGTTGACGAGCAGCGCCGCGATGGCGATCGCCGCGACGGCGGCCAGGACGACAACGGCGATGGCCCAGCGACTGGATCGTGGAGGCTTCGAGGGACGCGTCAGTCATGGGTGCACTTCAGTGAAGATGCCCAACCGAGCGATGGCACGCCACGCATGACAACGGCGGCGATCCGCCTGCCGGCGGATCGATCGCGGCCACGATCTCGCCGTGGCACTTCCGGCAGGCCGATTCCGTGACCTTCAGGTTCCGCGGCGTGATCTGGATGGGCTCGGGGAAGTTCCCGGTCGTGAAATAGAACGAATGCCAGAATCCGTTGCGCGCCTTGACGGCGTATTTGGGGATGACGCCGGGCGGCGTGTGGCAGTCGTTGCAGACCGCCACCGCGCGGTGGCTCGACCGCGTCCAGCCGTCGAACTGCTCGCGCATGATGTGGCAGTTGGCGCACGCTTCAGCATCGTCGGTCAGGTAGGAGTACCCCTTCGCGTAGACGAAGGTGTAGCCGCCGACGCCTATGGCGCAGCCGAGAACGCTGGCGACGAGAAGGGGCACCGTGAGTTTCATGCGGCCGATGACCGGCCTGCATTATCTGCGAAGACACGCTGGACCCGTGTGGGCCTTCCGAATCGCCGCCTGAGCGCCCGGAGGAGCGACCGGCGGATGAAGCGCGACCCCGGACCGATCAGCCGGAAGTAGCGCCAGAAGCGCCGCCAGGATGTTTCGTCGGTCGCGGCGACGCGCAGCTCGAGCTGGAGCCGCGTGTCGTGATCGCTCAGCGGAGTGACCCGGATTGCCCAGGCGACTTTGACGAAGCCTTGTTCAGTGAACCGGGCGTATTCGTCTGCACCGGCCATGTGCAGGAACGGGATGTCGAGGCGCCAGACCTTGCCGATCGCGCCGACGGCCACCTCGCGCGGAGGGTCGTCCACGAGAATCTGGAAGCCAGGACGCTCGAGCGACGAGATCATTGCGTCGAGCCTGATTGCCGCCGGCGACGAGTCCCCGGACCTCGAGCGTGAAACCAGCGTGCGGATCGCGAATAGCGCGTGAACGGCTCGCGACTGCGGCAGGTCTTCATGTCTCCAGAGCCTCCCAGACCCGCTCCGGCGGACCACCAACGTCCAGGCAGTCGATTTCCAGAAGCCGCGGATTTGGGATGAGTCGATCGAGTGCCGCCATACTTGTCTCCGCATTCCGTTGTAGTCGAAAAGCGAGCTCACAACTTCTTCCACTCGAGGAGGCCCCACACGAACACGAGGACCCCGATGAGTCCGACGACGAGGCCCACCGGCAGCAGGACCATCGTCACGCCAAGGGCGAGGCCGATGACCATCAGCGCGAAGCCGACGACGATTGCAGCGGTGTGACCGAGAATACGGACGCCGAGCGCGGTGAGACCGGACATGGCGTTTTCTCCTTTCTGAACAAGGGGTCGGGTTCGGGTGTCAGCTCGCCGCCACCGCCGCCTCGACGGGTGCTACGCCTGCGGCGATCGCCGCGGCCCGGCCTACCGTGAGCACCGGGCACTTCGCCCGCCGGACGACTCGTTCGGCGACACTCCCGATGAAGAGATGCCCGATCGGACCGCGGCCGTGCGTGCCGAGGATGATCAAATCGGCGTTCTGCTCGTCCGCGAAGCTCAGGATCTCTTCGACGGGAATGCCCACGCGGACTTCGGCCCGCCCCTGCAGCGCCATCCGCTCGGCGGCCGGAAAGCGCGCCCACAGCCGCTCGTAGGCGGCACGCTCCCAGTTCTCGATCATCTGAGCGGTGTAGGCGTAGATCTCGGTCGTCATGGGCTGGATGACGTGCACCACCGACACCGAACTCCCGAAGGAGGTCGCCAGGGACCGCGCATACTCCATCGCGGCGAGCGACGGCTCGTTGAAATCGATTCCGACGACGATGCGTTTGAAGGTGATCATTGCGGTGTCCTCTCAGGTCGATGGAATGGCGTTCGGAAGCACGTCGACAATCACGTTTGCGTGGTAATCCCACAGAATCAGGTATCGACCCCAGAACCGGTACTGCAGTTCCTCAGGCAGCTCCGGAAGGGCGCAGAGGAGCTGGGGAGGAACCATGGTGTACGCCGCGCCTTCGGGATACGAACCGTTCACACGCGGGCGCCAGCTTCGGAGGTCGGGCGTCGCTTCGTTCGCCACCTCGTACGCCCGTTCGAAGTTTTCGCCGCACGCCTCGGCGATTCGCCGACGAAACACGGCAGCGAGATCCGGTGTGAAGAGGTCGCCCGGGCGTGCACGGATGCGCTCCCCGCGGATTTTCTGGGCCAACGCGCCCATCGCGCGTCGGACCTCGTCAGGATCTGATGACACATGAACGGTCGGCACCGGACCTTCGAGCCGCCGATGGAGCTCGACGTACTCCGCCACCCGCCGAGTGAAGTCAGTGATCGCGCGGGAGTCGGCGGCGGACTGTCGCTGTGCCTGGTCGGCACCGGCTGACATCGACAGCCCGGCGACGGCCATCACTACCGAACACACCGTGAACCATCGGTGAAACATGAGAACCCCCTTGCTGTTCGAGAGGCGCCTGTCGTGCCGAGCCTGACGCGCATCGTCAGGCGGCGCGCCGCCCGCAGTTCGCTCGCACGTACGTGCCGCCGGAGCGATACAGGAAGCCCTCCTGCACCAGCGCGTCGAGCGCCTGCGCGCACGCCCCGGGTTCGGCGTTCCAGAGCCGGACCCCCTGCCGAAGTGTCAAGTTGAGGCCGGGCATCTCGCGATACTCGGAGCGGATGAGCGCACAGAGATCGGCGACGCAATCGAGTCGGCACTGAGACGTAACCATGACGTTTCCTTCTCTGGTTGTTCTGCTGCTCTATGAGAGGAGCAACGGACGTGCCTGTCACGCACGTCCGGAAACACCGATAAACCGGGGCGCGGTCTAGCGGGGCGTTCATGAAATACGCGAAACATCCCGCACCCCAGGGGGTTTTTCCCCGATGCCGCCGGAGGATCAGCACTCGATGTCGGCCGTCTGGCTGACAGTGAGCGCCTTTCCCGCCGGCAGCTGGGGATAGATCGCCACCTTCATCACACTGTCCAGCTGATGACTGAAGAGCTGGTACGCGTCGCGAAGGTCGTCGAGCGCGAATCGGTGGGTGATGAGCGGCGTCAGATCCATCCGTTCGCGCTCGACCATGGCCATCAGCCGGCGCATCCGCTCCTTCCCGCCCGGGCAGAGTGTCGTCACGATGCGCTGATCGGCGAGTCCCGCGTAGATGGCCTCGTACGGCGCGACGAGCTTGCCCGAATAGACGCCGAGGCTCGACAGCGTGCCGCCGGGACGCACGGCGC
Source organism: uncultured Acidobacteriota bacterium (assembly GCA_963847125.1). Classification (GTDB taxonomy): domain Bacteria; phylum Acidobacteriota; class Vicinamibacteria; order Vicinamibacterales; family 2-12-FULL-66-21; genus DATAEE01. The sequence continues at coordinate 756,703 of CAWJYM010000009.1, read as the reverse complement.
GCAGCGCCGCTTCAAACGTCTCCTGGCGGCCGAGCGCCTCGATGGCCACGTCCACTCCCCGCCGGTCGGTCAGCCGCTTGATCTCGGCTACGACGTCGCACGCGGTTGGATCGAGGGTCACCGCTGCGCCGAACCGCCGCGCCATGGTCGCGACGTTCGGGGACGGGATCGACGCCGACGATCAGGCTGGCGCCCCGGAGGCGCGCCCCGAGCGTCGCGCACAGACCGATCGGACCCTGGGCGAACACCGCGACGGCGTCACCGATCCTGATGTTGCCGCTTTCCGCGCCTGAGATCCCTGTCGAGGCGATGTCGGGCAGCATCAGCACCTGTTCGTCCGTCAGGCCGTCCGGGATGACGGCGAGGTTGGCGCGAGCATCCGGCACGAGCAGGTACTCCGCCCAGGCCCCATTAATCGTGTTGCCGAAGCGCCATCCGCCGAGCGGCCCGTGACACTGCGAGTGCGCGCCGTTGAGACAGTAGAAGCACTGCCCGCACGGCGTGATGGCGCCGACAATCACGCGCTGACCGACCGCATACTCCTCGAGCCCCTCCCCCAGCGTCTCGATTACACCGACCGGCTCGTGGCCGAGAATCAAACCCGGTCGGACGGGATATTCCCCCTTGACGATGTGGACGTCGGTGCCGCAGATGGTCGTCGCCGTGATCCGGATCACCGCCTCTCCCGCTTTCGGGCGCGGCTTCGGGACTTCTTCAATCCGCAGGTCGTTGACCCCGCGGAAGACGACTGCCTTCATCGTGTCCATGACGCTCTCCTTTCGTCGCTAGTCGTTTCGCGGCGGACGAGCCGAAGCCTCGTGCCCCATCTCAGAGATCCGCGGCGTCGAGCTCCATCGCGGCCGAACGGCGCGCGACGATGTCGCTCGAGGCGTTGACGACGTCGGTTGCCGTCACGCCGTTGCCGTTGACTCCCCACCGCACGATGTCGTCGATCGACAGCAGGCCGAGCAGATGGCCGTCCAGGTCGACGACCGGCAGCCGCCGTAGTCCGCGGGTCCGCATGGTGGAGAGCGCGGCCGCAAGCTCGTCGTTCGGGCCGCACGTGACCACCTTCTTCGTCATCGCCTCGTGCACGGTGACGTTGGATGCGCTGCGGCGAGTGCCAGCCGTCACGAGAAACAGATCCCGATCCGTCACCACGCCGACCAACTTCCCGCGCGCGTCGATCACCGGGAGAATGCCGCACAGACCGTCCTGCATCCGGCGTCCGGCCACCGCGATCGTCGTGTCGGCGGCGCAGGTGCGGGCCGGCTGCGTCATGATGTCTCTGACCTTCATACGTCGCTCCTTGGGGCTGCAGCGACGCTAGTGCAAGCGACGCTCCGGGCCAGCACCGGCCGTTCGTCCGGAAATCCCCGATTCCGCTCGTAATCGCCGCCCGCGGAAAAATGCGTGGGTGGAATCCCCCGACCGACGCGGAATTTTCCCCAGTCGTGTTTCTCGACAGGCCTCGGGAGGTCGTGTTAGAAGTCCGAGTCACTTCAAGGGAACTCAATGCGCGGTCGTCCGTTCTGCTCAGCCGCTTGCGCCCTCTTCCTGGCCGCGCTCGCTGTCCGTATCGTCGGCGTCGCATGGCGCCGTCCCGGCGCCCACTCCCGGCACCGCTCAGACTTCCGCACAGACCGCCGCGCAGCCGGCGGCGCCGCCGGCCGGCTACGCGGGCAGCGACACATGCGTCGTCTGTCACACGACGCAAGAGGCCACGCTGAAAGGGACGGGACACGGTCAGGCGAAGAATCCGCGCTCGCCGGCGGCAGGCCTGGGCTGCGAGAGCTGCCACGGACCAGGCCAGGCGCACGTGGACGACGAGGCCAAGGGCCACATCGCGAAGTTCCGCGAGATGAAGCCCGCCGACATCAACGCGACGTGCCTGACGTGTCACAACCGTGGCAATCACGCGGGCTGGCAGGGAAGCACGCACGAGCTGAGGAAGCTGTCCTGCACCACCTGCCACAGCGTGCACAGTCCGCAGTCGGTCGAGCGCCAGCTGGTCAAAGCCACGGAGACGCAGCTCTGCGCGACGTGTCACCGCGTGCAGGTCGTCAAGACCGAACGCGCCGTCGCGCATATGCCGGTGCGGGAGGGGAAGATGTCCTGCTCGTCCTGCCACAACCCGCATGGATCGATCAGCAACGTCAAAGCACTGAAGGTCGGCGCATCGGTCGGGGAGCTCTGCGTCAGCTGCCACGCGGAGATGCGCGGCCCCGTGCTCTGGGAGCACGCGCCGGTACGGGAGAACTGCGTGACGTGCCACGACCCCCATGGATCGTCCAACGATCGAATGCTCGTCGTCCGGATGCCGATGCTCTGTCAGCGCTGCCACGTCGCGACGAGGCATCCCGCGACGATTTACGACAACAACGCCATCACGGTGAACAAGAGCAACCGGATGTTCGGGCGCTCCTGCGTGAACTGCCACTCGAACGTCCACGGATCCAACCACCCGTCGGGCCAGTTCTTCATGCGGTAGGGAAGCGAGATCATGCTCCGACTCCTCGTTTCGGGCCTCGTGGCGTGGATGGCCTTCGAGGCGTCACCCGCCGCGCGCAGGCCCCGCCCAGCCCGTCTCCACCGGCGACGGCGCCGGCGCAGGCCGAACCGGCAGCGGAAGAAACCACGCGAAGCCTGTTCGAGCGGACCTGGCGGCAGTTCACGCTCGGTGGTCGCCTCAGCAGCGTTGAAGGCGATCCGGCGCGGTTTCAGCGATACGAGGATCTTCGCGACGGGCTGCTGTTCACCGAAGCGCGCTACGCGCGCGAAGCGGAAGACGGCGGCTGGTCGTTCCGTGCCGGTGCAGACAACGTCGGCTGGCGCGACCAGCGCTACTTCGCAGACTACGACCGGCCGGGCCTCTTCACGATCTCGGGTCTCTGGGATTCGATCCCGCAGTTCTACAGCGTCGACACGCAGACGCCGTACGAGACCGCCTCGGATGGCGCGCTGGTTCTGAACGATGCCGTGCAACGGGCAATCGAGAACCGGCAGGGCACGCTCAACGCGTGGGTGCCGCTTGCGTCGTCGTTCGAGCTGCACGAGCGACGCGACATCGGCTCGGTCAGCGTAGAGGCGACACCAGGTCGGCGGGTCGACCTCACCGCCAACTTCACGACGACCCGACACGTGGGAGAGCTTCCGTGGGGCGCGAGCTTCGGCTTCGGCAACGACGTCGAGGTCGCATTGCCATACGACTCGCGCACGAATGATTTCTCGGTCGGCGCCGAATGGACGAACACGCGGAGCATGTTTCGCGTCGCCTACACCGGTTCATGGTTCGACAACCTGGATGAGACGCTGATCTGGGACAGTCCGCTCAGGTTGACGGACATCTCGGGAGGCCCAGGGCGCGGGCGTATGGCGTTGTGGCCCACGAACTCGGCCCAGACCGTGAGCGCCGCCGGCTACGCGAAGCTCGCGAAGCGCACGCAGCTCACGGGCTTTCTCTCATACGGCGTCTGGAGCAACGACGAGCCGCTGCAGCCGTTCACGATCAACGCGGCGCTCCCGCAGCTCGCGCTGCCCCGCACGTCGGCTCAGGCGGAAGCACAGGTCTTCTCGACGAATCTGAACCTTGTGTCACGTCCGGCGGATGACTGGCGTTTCAGCGCGCGGCTCCGGCGCTACGACTACGACAACCAGACTCCGCACGCCGACATCGCGCAGTTCATCAATTACGACACTTCGATCGCAACCTCGTCGACCGGCGGCCCGGAGCCATTCGCCCACGACCGCACGACGTTCAGCGCCGACGCGACGTGGAGCGGCATGCCTCCAGTCGCGGTCACGGCCGGCTACACGCACAACCAGGGCGGATATGCGTTTCGGATTTTCGAGGAAACTGGCGAGAACGTATTTCACTTGACCGCCGACGCGGTCGGATCGCAGTGGCTCACGTTCCGCGCGAACTACGAGTTCGCCGAGAGGACCGGCTCCGGGCTGAACGAAGCATTACTGGTGGAGATCGGCGAGCAGCCGAAGCTCCGTCACTACGACATCGCGGATCGGACGCGTCATCGTTTCACGGGGCAGATCGACGTGATACCGAACGACGCGGTCACCTTCAGCGCGTCCGCCGGGTTCGGCGACGATCAGTTCGACGACAGCTACTTCGGGCTGCAGGAGGCAACGTTCCGCGTCGTGACCTTCGGCGTCGACTTTCAACAGCCGGACGGCGGGTTCGGTGCCGGCGCGAGCTACGACTACGAGCGGTACGCGGGCTTTCAACAATCGCGCACCGCGACGCCGGGAGCGCAGGCGGCCGATCCGCTCCGCGACTGGACCACCGATTCGACCGAGCGCGTGCACTACTTTTCGGTCTATCTGCGCCCTCCGCGTTTCGGTCGCACCGAGACTCGTTTCTCGTACGAGTATTCCCACGCGCGGGGCAACTATCTCTACGGCGTCGTGCCCGGCGGGCCGGTGCCGCCCCCGGCGCAGCTGCCCGAAGTGTTCAACAAGCTCCAGGAACTGCGTGCCGACGTCCGACATCGGCTGTCGAATCGGTTGGCGGCGACCTTCTCGTATCTCTACGAGCCGTTCCGGGTGTACGATTTCGCGTTCGACCCGACCGTGATTAACGGGATCGTTCAGCCGAGCTCGCTGGTTCTGGGGTATGTGTATCGGCCCTACACGGCCCATGCCGCCGTCGTCGGGTTGATGTACTTCTGGTAAGAGGTCTCTCATGCGCTATGTTTCGTCTGTCGCTGCATTTCTTATGGTCGGAGTCGTGACGCTCGCGACGGCCGTCCGCTCGGTCCCCGCCTCCGCCGCGGCACAGGCGGATCAAGATCAAATCAAGCAGGGCGAAAAGGTCTACACGGCCCAGAAGTGCCAGCTGTGTCATTCCATCGCCGGCAAGGGCAACAAACAGAACCCGCTCGATGGGGTCGGCAAGAAGCTCTCCGCCGAGGAGATCCGCAAGTGGATTACCGAACCGGACGAGATGGCGAAGCAGGCCAAGTCCACGAAGAAGCCGCCCATGGCCGACAAGTACGACAAGTTGCCCGCGGCGGATCTCGACGCCCTGGTCGCCTACATGCAGAGCCTCAAGTAACGGAGCCGGTGTGACGACGTGGGCGCAGCTCGCGCGTCACCCTGTCTCGCTCGTCGGCGCCGCGCTCACCACGGCGTCGGCGGTGACCTTCGTCGCCCTCGCGATCGCGGCCGCGGCCGGGCTCTTCGATCACCCCTATGCGGGGTTGGTCATCTTCATCGCGCTCCCGGCCGTCTTTCTGCTCGGCCTGCTGTTGATCCCGCTGGGCATCTGGCTGCAGCGCCGGAAGCTCCTGCGAGATCCGTCGGCGGCAGGCTGGCTGGTTCTCGACTTCGCGCGCCCGGAGGTTCGCCGGACGACGCTCATCATCCTCGCGCTGACCGCCGTCAATGTCGTCATTCTTCTGGTTGCCGGATACGGATCGCTCCACTCGATGGAATCGCCGGAGTTCTGCGGGCAGACATGCCACACGCCGATGTACCCTCAGTTCACCGCTTGGCAGGATGCACCGCACTCGCGCGTCGAGTGCGTCCGCTGCCACGTCGGCGAAGGGGCCGGCGCGTTCGTGCACTACAAGCTCGCAGGTGTGCGCCAACTCGCACACGTGATCACCAACAGTTACCCGCGTCCCATCCCGCCGGCTCCCGACATGCGACCTGCGCTCGAGGTCTGCGGCCGCTGCCACTGGGCCGAGCGGCCGGTAACGGAGCCTATCCGCGTGATCCGCGAATACGCCGACGATGAGGCCAATTCGGAAACGACGACAAGGCTCCAGATGTTCGTGGGCGGCGCCGGCCAGGCGACGTCATCGGGTCGGGCGATCCACTGGCACGCCGACCCCTCGATTCGAGTCGAATACATAGCCGCCGATCAGAGCCGTCAGGTCATCCCGTACGTGAAGTTGACGGACGGGCAAGGACGGGTCCGCGAATATCAGACGGAAGGCACGACGCCCGAATCGCTCGCCCAGGGACAGAGACGCGTCATGGACTGCATCGATTGCCACAATGCGGTCGCCCACCGCATTTCGCCAACCGCTGAACGAGCGGTCGACGTGGCCATGGCCGCCGGTCGGATCGATCGACGGCTTCCGTTCGTGCGGCGGGAAGGGGCTCGCGTCCTCGCCGCGGAATATCCGAGCCGGGACGCCGCGGTGCAGGCGATCGACCGCGAGCTGCGGACGTTCTATTCCGGCCGCGGCACTTTCGACGAGCGTGCTCTCGCACAGACAATCGTCACCGTCCAGGCGCTGTACCGACGGAACGTCTTTCCCGAGATGAAGGTGACGTGGGGCACCTATCCGGACAATCTCGGCCACGTGACGTCGAACGGCTGCTTCCGATGTCACGACGGCGGCCACACCGCGAATGATGGTTCCACCATCGGCGCGGACTGCGAGTTGTGCCACAAACAGCTCGAGGGGCTGTGACATCATTGGGCGTGGATCTCGAGAGCTCGATTCGCCGTCTCGAGGAAATGCGGTACGCTCTCGATCAGGCTGCCATCGTCGCCACGACGGACCAGCGCGGAATTATCAATTACGTGAACGACAAGTTCTGCGAGATCTCGAAGTATTCGCGGGATGAGTTGCTCGGCCAGGATCACCGGATCATCAACTCGAGTTTTCACACGAAGGAATTTATCCGTGAGCTCTGGCGAACAATCGCGCAGGGCCGCGTCTGGCGGGGAGAAATACGCAACCGGGCCAAAGACGGTTCGATCTACTGGGTCGACACGACGATCGTGCCGTTCCTCGACGAGAGCGGGAAGCCCCGGCAGTACCTCGCGATTCGGAGCGACATCACCCAGCGCAAGGCGGCTGAAGAGCAGATCCGTTCACAAGCGGCCCTCACGCAGCTCGGACAGCTGGCCGCGGTCGTCGCGCACGAAGTCCGCAACCCGCTCGCCGGCCTTCGGGGCTCGCTGCAGATTCTCGAGTCGCGCCTCCCGGAAGACATGCGCGAGCGCGGAATCATCGGGACCATGATCGAGCGCATCGACAGCCTGAACGCGAAGGTCGACGACCTGCTCGCCTTCGCTCGACCCACGCAGCCGAAGCTCCAGACTGTAGACGTTCGGGCCGTCGTCGCGGACGCAGCGGCGGCGGCGCGCGCCGCCAGCGGTATGAACGGGCCTGCGATCGACCTCACGGGCGGCCCCTCGATGGCCCGTGCCGATCCCGAGATGCTGCGGGCCGTATTGCTGAATCTGATCCTGAACGCGTGTCAGACATCCAGGGAAGTGAACGTCGAAATCGATATCACTTTGGAGCCTGGCGTCTGCCGCGTTGCGATCCACGATCGCGGGCCGGGCATTCCGTCGGAGGTGCGCGATCGTGTCTTCGAACCGTTCTTCACGACGAAGCGTGGAGGAACGGGCCTGGGTCTCGCCATCGTGAAGCGGCTGATGGATCTACAGGGCGGCGGCGTAACGCTCACCCCTCGAGAAGGGGGCGGCACGACGGCCGCGATCACCCTGCCGCTCGAGTCACGGTGACGCCGGAGCCGTCGCCGCGTCCAGGGCCGCGGTATCGAATCGGTGCGGCATGGCCTCCTCGCCCGGCGGGAGCGCCAGCACCAGCGTCGCCGGCGCGAGACAGAGCACGCGGTAGGTGACCGATCCCATGCGCGGCCCGGCGAGCGGTGAGGCGTGGAGCCCGATCACGATGAGCCCGGCCCGCCGGTCCCGCGCGATCTTTCCGATCTCCTCCGCAGGATCACCGTAGACCACCAGCCCTTCTGCTTTGAGCGCTGGCGGGATGGTGGCCATCAGATCGCCGAGCGCCTGGTCGGCGCGAGCCCGCCGCTCGACGTCGACGTTTGGCAGCCGTCGTTGGACGGCCGGTCGAAGCCGCGCGGGTTCGACAACATGCGCGAGCAGGAGCGGGACGTCAAGCGCTTCGGCCAGCCCTCGCGCCACCCGCACCTGCTGCGCGGTCGCAGCGGTCAAATCGACGGGGGCCAGGATCCGTTGGACGAGCGATCGGACCTCCTCCAGCTGCTTCGGGCCAGAATCTGTCGCCGGGGCAATCAGGATAGGGACGTTGGTTTCGCGCAACACCCGCTCGGTCGTCGATCCGAAGAACAGCTTCCGAACGCCCGTCAGACCATGCGAGCCCATCACGATGAGATCGCAGCCGTTTTCGTTCGCCAGGCGGAGGATCTCCGGAGCCGGCTTGCCATTCACCACCGCGAAACGCATGTCTACGAAGCCGTTCGGTTGGTGCTCGAATGTGTGCGCGACGAAACGCTCCAGTTCTCGCTCGCTGTCCTCGCTCAGCCATGCCTGACCGATTGCGATGTTGGCTGCTTCATGCAACAGCGGATCGTCGATGGTTGCCACGATGAGCCGGGCCGCGAAGTGCTCCGCGATCGCGGCGGCGTAGCGCAGCGCGGCGCGCGACGGTTCCGAAAAATCAATGGGGCAGAGGATGGACGGGCGGAACACCATGGAGCCTCCTGGATCTGACGATCTCATGTCTTGCAACAGGCGTACCCCGTTGGCCGGTGTGGTACGACCCTTTAGGGTCGTCCAGACGAGGCTAAAGCCTCGTGCCACAACGAAACCCTGACGACGCTGAAGCCTCGTGCCTCAGGAGGCCCGGAAAAACCCGCATCGGCTGCGGAAGTCTTCGCGCAGAGGCTAGACGGGTGAGGTTATTGCGCCTGTGGGGCGGACAGGTTGAATTTCTCGATGCGGTAGCGGATCTGGTCGCGGTTCAGACCGAGCATTGCCGCGGCTTTGGTTTGATTGCCGCCGCTGCGTCGCAGGGCCTGGACGACGAAGCTGCGCTCGAGCTCCTCGAGGTCGATCCCCGTCGCCGGGAGCTCGAGACCGTCCACGGTGCCGGGTCCCATGGTCAGCGCGGCGAAGTCGGCGGGTCCCAGCCGATCCCCCTCGGCCAACAGCATGGCCCGCTCGATGACGTTCCGAAGCTCCCGGACGTTGCCAGGCCACCCGTACGATTGGAGAAACGTCATCGCCGCCGCCGTCGCGCCCAGGATGTTCTTCCGGAACTCGCGGTTGAAACCATCGACGAAGAAATCGACGAGCACGGGAATGTCCTCGGGGTGCGACCGCAGGGGAGGCATGACGATAGGCAGCACGTTCAGCCGGTAGAACAAATCGCTGCGGAATCGTCCCTTGGCGACTTCGTCCTCGAGCTTGCGGTTCGTCGCCGCGACGACGCGGACGTCGACCTTGATGTCGTTCGCACCGCCCACACGCTTGAACGTCTTCTCTTCGAGAAACCGGAGCAGCTTGGCCTGCAGGGCCGGCACCATTTCCGAGATCTCGTCGAGAAACACCGTTCCGCCTTCGGCGGTCTCGAGAAGGCCTCGCTTCTGCAGGCGCGCGTCGGTGAACGCGCCGCGCTCATGGCCGAAGAGCTCGCTCTCCAGCAGCGCTTCGGGAAGTGCCGAGCACGTGATGTTCATGAACGGGCGCGACGCCCGATCGCTCGTGTAGTGGAGCACCTTCGCCACGAGATCCTTTCCGGTGCCGCTTTCGCCGGTGAGCAACACGGTCGATGCCGGGCTGGCGGCTACTTTGGCCACCATGTTCCGCAGCGCCGACATCGCATCGGATACGCCGACGATCCGGTTCAGGCTGTAGGGACGCGCCTCATTCGCGCGGAGCTGCCGCACCTCGCGCCGGAGCCGAGTCGTCTCGAGCGCCCGCTCGACGGTCGCCATCACGTCGTCTAGGTTGAACGGCTTGTTGGCAAAGTGGTATGCGCCGATCTTCATCGCCTCGACCGCGGTCTCGACGGTCGCGTAGGCCGTCAACAGAATCACGAGGATGTCCTGGTCGAATTCCTTGATCTTGCGGAGCACCGTGACGCCGTCGGTGTCCGGCAGCTTGTAGTCGAGGAGGACGAGGTCGACGCCTTCGCGCAGCGAGTCGAGCGCCTCGCGTCCGGTACCCGCCTCGAGCACCTCGTAGCCGTCCGCTTTGAGGCGCTCCGTCAGCGACCAGCGAATGAGGGCCTCATCGTCGACAACGAGGACCGTTGGACCTGGCATGACGACGATTATAGCGGTTGTGAGGGTGCGTAAGTTTTCGAGCGCGCGTGGGTTTTTCCCCAAAACTGCATCGGAGAGCGAGCAGGCTCGAGGGGAACGTACTGGTACGGAAGCTGCCTGGGAACGGTTAATCGAGGTTGTTATGGTCATTCGAGAACACACCCTGGTCGTGCTCAGAAGATGGTTTCCCAACGCGTCGTCGGACGATATCGACGGCGCGGCAACCGCTCTTGCAAACCTCGGTGAAGAGTGGGAAGAAGTAACGTCGAAGGAGGAAGAGCTGGGCTATCACTATTCGCCGAAGTGCGTGGAAATCTGCTATCTCGCCGACCAGGTCGATACGGGAGCGCAGTTCCGGCTGTTCCGGAAACGCCGCGCGAGGAGCTGGTGAGAACCACAGCGGTCTGACCTACCGACGAGCGAACCCGGCGCGACGGTGAAGGCGGCCGCCCAACATCGCTCCGTTAGAAGGACGCGGTTCTGGAGCGCTCATTGACTAGGGCGTGTTTCCCAGGTCTTCGCGCCTCGTGGGAAGGTGAAAAAATGATCCGAAAGGTGTTGGTCGTTTGCGGTGTCCTGTCTTCGCTGCTCTACGTCGCCATGAACGTCTTCGTGGCGATGCAGTGGGAGGGTTACAGCTCCGCCTCTCAAACGGTCAGCGAGCTGTCCGCGATCGGCGCTCCGACGAGGCCGTTATGGGTTCTGTTGGGCATCGCCTACGCCGTGCTTGTGACCGCCTTCGGATGGGGCGTTTGGGGATCGAGTCGTCGCAACCGCCCCCTGCGTGTCGTGGGAGGCTTGATGATCGCCTACGGAGTCATCGGCCTCGCCTGGCCCCTCGCACCGATGCACCTCCGTGGGGCCGAGCTAACGCTGACCGATACCACGCACATCGTCTTTGCGATGGTGACAGTTCTCCTCATGCTGCTGGCGATTGGATTCGGGGCGGCAGGATTCGGAAAGCGGTTCCGCCTCTACTCCATTGCGACCATCGCGATCCTCGTCGCGTTTGGCATTTTGACCGGATTGAATGGCCCCCGGATCGCGGCAAATTTGCCCACGCCGTGGGTAGGGATTTGGGAGCGCATCAACATCGGCGTTTTCCTGCTCTGGGTCGTGGTGCTGGCCATTGCCTTGTTGCGCCTCCGGCATGCGTCCCCGTGCGGGCCGGATACCAGCCTCTCGTGTCCGTCTGCGCCGCTTCGAAGCGAGGTGGGGTAGCATTGCCAAAGCCGGCGCGATAAATTGTCGGACGGAGGCCGACGGCTTATGAAGCGCGAGCTCCCCCGCACGCTCTCAGTCCAGACGCTGTCGAACGCACGCACACCCCAACAGTCCACGAAGCTCGACCGATGGGCGCTGGAGAGAATCCAGCGAACGGTCAGGACGGCACCGATTCGATTCCTGCTCTGGGACGGCTTCGAGCTCCCGGCAGGCACATCGGGGCCCGCCGTCGCGACCATCGTGTTCAGAACCCGGGCGGCCCTGTTCGGCTGGTTGAGGAATCCCGAGCTGAATTTCGGCGAAACCTACATGTCCGGCGCGGTCGAGATTCGCGGCGAGCTGACGAGGTTGCTCGACGAGATCTATCTGGCCTGGTCGGCGTCCACCAGCCGATCGGGGGCGCTGTGGCAGAAAGCGAACGACGCCCTCACCGCACGAGAGAACGTTCATCACCACTACGATCTCGGGAACGAGTTCTACCGCCTCTGGCTCGACCAGGAGCTGGTGTACACGTGCGCGTACTTTCCGACGCCGGAATCCACCCTCGAGGACGCGCAGATCGCCAAGATGGACCTCGTCTGCCGGAAGCTCCGGCTGGTGGCCGGGGAGCGAGTGCTCGAAGCCGGGTGCGGGTGGGGATCGCTCGCGCTGTTCATGGCGCAGCGGTACGGCGTCAGCGTCCGAGCCTTCAACCTCTCGGCCGAGCAGATGGATTACGCGAAGCGCCGGGCGCGTGAAGAGGGGCTCGCCGATCGCGTCGAGTTCATCGAGGACGACTATCGCAACGTGAGCGGCCGGTACGACGCGTTCGTCTCGATCGGCATGCTGGAGCACGTCGGCCTTCCGGACTATCCCACGCTGGGCCGCGTGATCGATCGCTCGCTCGTTCCCAACGGTCGGGGCCTGCTGCACTTCATCGGCCGCAACCGTCCCGCGCCGCTCAACGCCTGGATCCGGAAGCGGATCTTTCCGGGGGCGTATCCGCCGACGCTTCGCGAGGTGTTCGAGCGCGTGCTCGAGCCCCACACGTTGTCGGTGCTCGACGTCGAGAACCTCCGGCTGCACTACGCGAAGACGCTGGACCACTGGCTCCAGCGGTTCGACGACGCGTCGGAGGAGATCGACCGGATGTTCGACGAGAGCTTCACGCGCGCCTGGCGCCTCTACCTGGCCGGGTCGCGCGCCTCGTTCGTCACCGGCTGGATGCAGCTCTTTCAGGTGCTCTTCGTCCGTGGCGGCAGCAACGCCATCCCGTGGACGCGGGTGAGCGGCTAGCAACGAAGGGGGACTGTCCCCTTTTTCTTCGGGTGCGAGTAGAAAAAGGGGACTGTCCCCATTCATGCAGACTTGCGACGCGCTGATCGCCGGCGGTGGACCAGCCGGATCCGCCTGCGCCTGGAAGCTCCGGCAGGCCGGCCTCGACGTCGTCGTCGTGGACGGCGCGACGTTTCCGCGGGACAAAGTCTGCGCAGGCTGGATCACGCCGCAAGTGATCGACGACCTGCGCATCGACGTTGCCGACTACCGCCGCGGGCGGACGTTCCAGCCGATCACGGGATTTCGCACCGGCATCATCGGCCGCCGCCGGGAGCTTGAAACCACCTACGCCCGCCCGGTGAGCTTCGGGATCCGCCGCTGCGAGTTCGACCACTACCTCCTGCAGCGATCCGGAGCGCGTCTCCAGCTCGGCACGAGGATCTCGAGCGTCCGTCAGGACGGCGGCACGGCGTGGGTCGTCAACGAGAGCTTCAAAGCACCGGTTCTCGTCGGCGCGGGAGGCCATTTCTGCCCGGTCGCGCGAACCCTGAACGCCACGCTCGACGGCGCCCCTCTCGTCGTGGCGCAGGAAGCGGAGTTCGAAATCGCGCCGGAGGAGGCCGCGTCTTTCACCACCGAGCCCGAGATGCCCGAGCTCTATTTCGCGAGCGACCTCAAGGGGTACGGCTGGTGTTTCCGGAAGCAAGGTTTCCTCAATGTCGGCTTCGGACGGCTGGACAGCGGCAGGTTGCCCCGCGCGACCGCGGAGTTCGTGGACTTCCTGAAAACGACCGGCAAGATCCCCGCGAACGCGAACTGGCGGTGGCGCGGCCACGCCTACCTTCTGTCGACGCCGCCGCGGCGGCGCATCGTCGGTCCAGGCGTCGTCCTCGTAGGCGACGCCGCCGGCCTGGCGTATCCGCAGAGCGGAGAGGGGATTCGCCCGGCCATCGAGTCCGGCCTGATGGCGGCGGCGGCGATCGTCGCCGCGAGCGGCGGCTACAGCCGGGACCGGCTCACGCCATATGAGGATCGTTTATGGGGGCGGTACAGCGACCAGCCGGTGATGCGTCTCATCGCCCGGACCATTCCGGCCACGCTGACGGCATCGCTCGCGGCCTGGCTGTTCGACAGTCCATCGTTCGTCCGACACGTGCTGCTCGACCGATGGTTCCTGCACGCGACTGAGCCTGCGCTCGCCGCCTCCTGATCCGACTATTGCCTGGTCAGTCCTGCGGAGGCCCTGCTGGCGGAGTGACGGGCGTCGTCATCGCGGGGACGCCGATATTGCGGGAGGGCAGCGGGGCGGTCGCTTCGCGCTGGCGGAACATCCGGTTCACCAGGCCCGGCTCACTCGCCTGCGGGTTCCAACCCAGCCGAAGAACCGTCAGAAGGATCGAGCGCCGCCCGAAGTCGAGCGCCTCGTAGCAGCTCCACATGTAGACGTCGATCTTGCGCCCCTGTACGGCTGGCCCCGTGTCCATGATCGTGTAGACGCCGTTGTACTTGCGGGGCAGGCTGTCGATCTGGACGACCGACCCGACCGGCAGCAGATCGGGATCGGCGGCGGCGATGCCCGTCCTCACCTGGACGCCGGACGCGGTCGTAGTCCCCTTGCAGTAGGCCGTGGCGGTGAAGCGGAGGCGGGCCCCAGGCGCCGGCATCGCGGTGGATTCGCGCATTTCGGACTGGCGCGCGGCGTACCTCGAGTCGAGTGTCGTGACTTCGTAGAGGAACGCAAACCCGAGAGCCGCGGCGGCGGTCACCAGAAGCTTCCGCCGCAGGTGATGCCTCAGGAACATTTTTCCTTCCGGCCGGGGGAGCAGAAGAGTATACCGCGCCAGCCCCGCTTCACGCGAGCGCTAGATTGGTCACATGACAGAACTGCTTGTGTGTGAATGCTTTGACTCTACCCTGCGACGATGGGCGGTGATGAAGAAGAGGGCAGTCCAATAGGCGGCCGCCGCGATGATGAGGGCCGCGAGCGTCGTTCCCAGCATGTAGCTCCAGAAGAGCGGGGCCATCCGGCCCCACATCTGTCCCCCTTCCCGGAGCGTGAAGTGTTCGAGCAGGCGCCTGAACTCGGCCATCAGGTCCGCCGGCAGATCGACGCCGAGGATGGCCGCACCGGCGACGGTCGCCAGCATGTAGTAGGGGACGATGATCCACGGCAGGTTCGAGTAAATGCCGAGGAGCGCCGCGACCCGGTTGAGCCCGAGGGCAAACGCGGACCCCAGCCCGAGGATGGTGTGCAGGCCGAGCGGAGGTGAGAAGCCCCAGAACACCCCCAGCGCGTAGGCGGCAGCCGTACGACGCGGCGTGTCGTGGGTGTGGAGGAGGATCTCGAGTCGGCGCTTGACGGCTTCTCTCATCGTTCCGTTATGCGGCTCCCATGGTTCCAGTCCGGCCCCCACGTAGATCTGACGAGGATTCTGCACTCGTTGTCGATGAGCCGGGGTCCGGGGCAGAGCCCCGGCCATCAGAAGTGCCGGAAGCCCTCAGGCAGCGGCTCGTCGCGGCCGTCCCGGCGCAGGCGGACCTCCGGTTCCTTCGTCACCGTGCCGATCCGGGTAACGGCGAGGCCGGGTGCGCGGCGCACCGCCGCGGCGAGGGCGCCGCGGCGCTTCGGCGCGGAAGCGAACAGGAGCTCGTAGTCGTCTCCCCCGGCGAGCGCTGCGCTGACAGGATCGAGCCCCCTCTCGACAAAGTAGCGCCGCGCGGCAGGGTGGACGGGAATGGCACCTTCCTCGAGGACGAGACCGACCCGGCTGGCCTCGGCCAGACGCCTGGCGCCGTCCGCAAGGCCGTCGCTCAGGTCGATACAGGAGGTGGCCGCGCGAGTACGGCCGAGGAGCAGGCCCAGGCGCACCCGCGGATCCGGAGCGCGATAGCGCGCGACGCATTGCGCGTCGTCCTCGTCGAACGTCGCACGTCCTTCACGAAGCATCCCCAGGCCGGCGGCGGCGGCGCCGATCGCGGCGCTGACGTAGATCGCGTCGCCGGGCCGCGCGCCCGAGCGCAGGAGCGCCCGGCGCGGACGCACGGTTCCGGTCGCGGTGATCGTCACCACCAGCGGGCCGGGCGAGGAGGTGACGTTGCCGCCGGCGATGGTGACGCAATGCCTGGTCGCCGACGCGACGAGCGCGTCCAGCATCGCCTCGAGCGCATCGCCCGCCATGCGGGCCGGCAGGCTGAGCGAGACGAGCGCGGCGCGGGGCTCGGCGCCCATCGCGGCGAGGTCGCTGAGGTTGACCGCAAGGGCCTTGGCGCCGACATCCGCCGGGCTGCAGAAGGAAAAGTCGAAGTGGACGCCTTCGACGAGCGTATCTGTCGTGAGAACGTCCAGCGTCCCGCGCGCCGGCTCGACAACCGCAGCATCGTCGCCCGGCGGAACCCGCAGCCAGGCGGGCGGCGGGGGGAGCCGCCGCTTGATGGAATCGATGAGGTCTGTCTCGGTCAGGGGATGCTTACCGCGCGTATTCGACGGCGCGCGTCTCGCGAATGACGGTGACCTTGATCTGGCCCGGGTATTCGAGCTCGTTCTCGATTCGTTTCGCGATGTCTTTCGAGAGCCAGATGGTCTCCTCGTCCGAGATCTTCTCGCTCTCGACCATGATGCGAATCTCGCGGCCCGCCTGAAGCGCGAAGGCCTTGGACACGCCCGGGAACGAGTCGGCGATCCCTTCGAGCTTCTCCAGCCGCTTGACGTAGGACTCGAGAATGTCGCGGCGCGCGCCGGGGCGGGCGGCGGAAATCGCGTCGGCCGCCTGGACGATCATCGCCTCGAGCGACGGCCAGTCGATGTCCATGTGGTGCGCGGCGACCGCCATGACGACCGCTTCGCTCTCGCCGTGCTTTCGCAGGAAATCGATGCCCAGCTCCAGGTGCGTGCCCTGCAGGTTGCGGTCGATCGCCTTGCCGATGTCGTGCACGAACGCCGCCCGGGCGGCGACGTGGCCGTTGATGCCGAGCTCCTTCGCCATGATGCCGGCGAGGAACGCGACCTCCTTGGAGTGATTCAGCACGTTCTGACCGTAGCTCGTGCGGAACTTGAGCCGGCCCATGAGCCGGAGGATTTCCGGATGCAGGTCGAAGAGGCCGAGCTCGAACGCCGCCGCCTCGCCATCCTTGCGGACGGATTCTTCCATCTCCGTCTTCACTTTTTCGACCACTTCCTCGATCCGCGCGGGATGGATGCGGCCGTCCGCGACGAGGCGCTCGATCGCCTGGCGCGCGACCTCGCGGCGGAACGGGTCGAAGCTCGAGAGGATGATGGCGCCCGGCGTGTCGTCCACGATGAGCTCGACGCCGGTCGCGAGCTCGAGCGCGCGGATGTTGCGCCCCTCGCGCCCGATGATGCGTCCCTTCAGGTCGTCGCTCGGGAGATCGACGACGGACACGGTCGTCTCGATCGCGTGCTCGGCGGCGCTGCGCTGGATGGCGTCGGCGATGATCTGCTGCGCGCGCGCGCCGGCCATCTCGCGCGCCTCGGCTTCGATGCGCTTGACGAGGTTGGCGGCGTCCCGGCGCGCGTCCGATTCGATCTGTTTGAGGAGGAGCTCTTTGGCCTCGTCGTGGGTCAGGCCCGCCACGCGCTGGAGCTCGCGCTGGCGCTCGGCCGCGAGCTGCTCGGCGCGCGCGACCGCCGCTTCCGCGGCTTTCTCGCGATCGGCGATCGCCCGCTCCCGCCCGCGGAGCTCCTGGTCCAGCTTGTCGGTCGCGGTAATCCGCTCGGAGAGCGCGCGGGTCTTGTCGACGAGGGTCTGCTCGAGGGTCGAAATCTCCTGCCGGCGGGCGCGCGCCTCGCGCTCGGCGCCGGCCGCCAGCTCGTGGGCTTTTTCCTTGGCCTCGAGGAGGGTTTCCTTCTTCTTCGCTTCGGCGTCCCGCTCCGCATCGCGGAGGACCCTCAGCGCCTGTTCTTCGGCCCGCCCGATGGTCTCGGCCGCGATCCGCTTCCGATTGGCCACCCACCAGGCAAAGACCAGCCCGGCGGCGAGCAGGGTAACGAGCGCATTGATGGCGACCCCGAGCGGGAAAGGCATGCGAGAGCGCCTATATGGAAAAAGGCCCCGCTTTGCCGTGTGGGGGGGTCGGATGAACCTGCAAAAGCAGGTGGAACCGCTGTATCAGCCGCGCTTCAGGCTTCCTCGCGCCGAGGCATGCACACCGCGCGACGTCGCGATCCTCTTAGGGTTATAGCATCGGCTCAAACGAGCCCCCGAACCATCACGCGCAAAGCAGGGAACCCAATCAGAATCTGGGGGATCTTACCACGCCCGACCTGCCCGCCTCCGCTCTTCGAGCTTCGGCGAGGTCCCGCCGTAGCGCTTCGCGCGAAGGCGGGAAGGTCGGGCCTACGCTGGCTAGGCTGGCGAGGTTACCCGCTGACGATCCGTGCAGAACCGACGGTGCCGATGGCTTCGTCGAGCAGCTGTTCCAGGGCGGCAGCGCGCTCGGCCCACTGCTCGCGGTCCCCGTCGCCCGACTGGCGCGCTCGGAACAGCTCGTCGGCGATGTTGAGCGCCGCGAGGACCGCCACTTTCAGCGAGTCCCCGGTGGTCGTCTCCTTGACGGCCAGCCGCATCTTCGCGTCGACGTACGCCGCCAGTTCGGCGACATACGCCCGATCGAGCGCGCTGCGGATCGGATACCGCTGGCCGCCGATCTCGACCGTGACGACGCGGGTCTCTGCCTTGGTGGTGTCTGGCTTCATTGCCAAGTGTAGGGGCGGTTCGCGAACGCCCCTACTCGGGCCCTACAAGTTCAGTGCCTCGATCCGGTGCAGCATCTCCGCCACGCGCGAGCGAATCAGCTCGCGCTCTTCGCGCAGCGTCACGACCTCCGACGACGTCCCCTCGACGTCGGACAGCCGCGCGCGCGCGGCCTCGAGCTCGCGCCCGAGGCGCTGGTTGTCAGCCTCGAGCCTTGTATGCTCGGACATCGCGCGAGCGTTGTCGGAACGGAGCCGATCCACCATGCTCACCAGCAGCTTGATCTTCTCCTCGAGCCGATCGATCGCCTCGAGGTCCATCGACTGCCGCGACGCGGCTGCTGTTGCTGATCTCGCCACAAGTCCTCCGCCGTATGAAGTATCTGCGTTTATCTGCGTGTATCTGCGGCTTTATCTGCGGCTGGCGCCGTGCTCGCGCTCGAGCGCCGCGACAATCGCGTCCATGCTGCGATCCGCCTCGGCATCCGTCAGCGTGCGATCGGCCGCTCGGAACGTCAGGTGGAGCGACAGGCTGACCCGGCCGTCCGGGATCCCTTTTCCCTGATACCGATCGAACTCGACGATTGATTCGAGCTCGGTCGGCGCCGCCGCACGGATAGTGCCACGAACGGCGGCCCCAGGCAAGGTATCCGGCACGATCACGGAGAGGTCTCTCACGATCGACGGATAGCGCGGCAGTGGCGTCACGCGGAGATCGTCGCGTCCGCTCGCCGCGGCGGCGAGCCGGTCGAGGTCGATCTCGCCGACATACAGCGCCTCGGCGCCAGGGACGCCGCGCTCCGTGGCGATCGACGGCTGCAGCTGCCCGACAACGCCGAGCGCGAGGCCCGGTTCGGGCCCGCCGGTGGCGACCGCCACCGCCGCGCTCCGTCCCGGCACGAGCCAGCTGACCGTGGTGGGCGAGAACTCGATGGCGGTCCCGGCCGCCTCTGCGAGTCGCTCGACCGCGCCTCTCAGGTCGAAGAAGTCGACCTCGCGACCGGTACCGCTCCAATGCTCCGGCGCCCCGGCGCCTGTCCAGGCCAACGCGACCCTCCGCGTCTCGCCGTCGGTGGCCGAGAACGCGGTCCCGATCTCGAAGAGCCGCACGTTGCGCCGCTCGCGCCGGCGGTTGCGCGCGACCGCGTCGACCAGCCCCGGGACGAGCGACGGCCGCAGGACCGCAAACGACTCGGAGAGCGGGTTCGCGATGGGAACCAGACCCGTCCCGTTACCGCTTGCCCCGAGCGAAGTCGAGGGGCTTGCCCCGAGCGGAGTCGAGGGGCTTGGCGCGAACGGGGCCGCCGCGCGTTCCTCGATGAACGTAAAGGTGACCGCTTCGGCAAAGCCCGCACCCGCCAGCGTTTCGCGAACCAACGCGGCGCGCCCGATGCGGGGATCGTGCGGGGGAGAGATGGCGTCGAGCGCCGGGAAGGTCGTCGGCAGCTTGTCGTACCCGAAGTGGCGGCCGACCTCTTCGATGAGATCCGCCTCGCGGGCCACATCCACCCGCCAGGTCGGCACCGACACGAGCCAGCCTTCCTCCCCCTTGCTCGACCGGACGGCGGTCAGCGTGAAACCGAGGCCGGTCAGGATCCGCTCGGCGTCTGAAGGGGGGACGTCAGCTCCGAGCAATCGCGCGATCTGGGGGCGACGCAGCGCGAGCCGGAGGGCGGGCCGCGGCGCCGGGTATCGATCGATCACGGGGCCGATCGGCTCTCCCGCCTCGATCTGCGCGACGAGCTCGGCGACCCGGCGAATCGCGGCGAGCGGGCCGTTGATGTCGGCGCCCCGCTCGAACCGCGTCGACGCCTCGGTTTTCAGGCCGAGCCGTTTTGCCGTGCGCCGGACGCTTGCCGGCTGGAAACACGCGCTTTCGAGCGCGACGAGCGTCGTCTGCGGCGTGACCTCGGAGTCCGCGCCGCCCATGACGCCCCCGATCGCCTGGGGCCGTTCGCCGTCCGCGATCACCAGCATGTCCGGCTCGAGCTTGCGATCGATCCCGTCCAGCGTGCGGATCGCCTCGCCGGCATTCGCGCGCCGGATCCGCAGGGCGCGGCCGCCGAGGCGTTCCAGGTCGAACGCGTGGGTCGGGTGGCCCCGCTCGATCATCGTGTAGTTGGTCACATCGACGATGTTGTTGATCGGACGCACGCCGGCGGCGTGCAGGCGGTCCTGCATCCACGACGGCGACGCGCCGACCTTCACCCGGAAGAGCTGCACGGCGTAACGCGGGCACAGGTCCTGATCCTCGATGATGACGTCGAGATCCGGTTGGGACCCCTCGAGGGACTGGTCTTTCGACCGGCCCACTGCATCCTCGAACGCCACGCCGTATGCCGTCGCGACCTCGCGCGCGAACCCGATCACGCTCAGGCAGTCCGGGCGGTTCGCGGTCACCTCCAAATCGATGACCGGCAGCTTTCCGTCCTCATTGGCGTGCTCGATCGACGCCACCTCGAAACCGCGCGAGCCCAGCGTCTCGGCCAGGCCCTCAGGACTGTCCGACACCTTCACGAGGTCGGCGAGCCAGGGACAGACGAGCCTCACAGGGGGAACTGCTCCAGGAACCGGAGGTCGTTCTCGTAGAAGAGGCGGATGTCCCCGACGTCGTAGGTCAGCATCGCGACGCGCTCGATCCCCATCCCGAACGCGAAGCCGGTGTACCGCTCGGGATCGTAGCCGACCGCCTCGAACACCGCCGGATGGACCATGCCGCTCCCGAGGATCTCGAGCCACCCTGTCTGCTTGCAGACCGCGCAGCCGCGGCCCCCGCACCGGATGCAGGAGATGTCCAGCTCGGCGCTCGGCTCGGTGTACGGGAAGAAGCTGGGGCGGAAGCGCACGCGGGTCTCCGCTCCGAACATCTCGCGCGCGAAGGTGAAGAGCGTTCCCTTCAGATCGGCCAGCGAGATCCGCTCGCCGACGACGAGCGCTTCGAACTGCGAGAACATCGGCGTGTGCGTGAGATCGAGGTTGTCGCGCCGGTAGACGCGCCCCGGGGACAGGATGCGCACCGGCGGCTGGTGCGTTTCCATGTACCGGATCTGCATCCCGGAGGTGTGCGTCCGCAGCAGCGTGGCCGGGCGCCCGAGGCCGGGCAGCTCGGAGGCGAGATACAGCGTGTCCTGCATGTCGCGCGCCGGATGCTCCGGGGGCATGTTGAGCGCTTCGAAGTTGTGGTAGTCGTCCTCGAGCTCCGGCCCCTCGACGATCTCGAACCCCATGCGGGTGAATATCGCCTCGACCCGGTCGCGGACGATCGTCAGCGGGTGCCGGCGGCCGAGCGGCAGAGGCCGGCCGGGCAGCGTCACGTCCACCGCGCCGACCGGAGCGCGCGCCGCTTCGATCGCGAGCTCGCGTTCGGCGAGCCGCTGCTCGATGTCGACCTTCAGGGAGTTCGCGCGCTGCCCGAGCGACGGACGCTCGGCGGGCGGCGCCGCCGCCACGCCCTTGAGGAGCGCCGACACCAGGCCGCCCTTGCGCGCCAGGTAGCGATCGCGGACGCTGCGCAGATCGGCATCGCTCGCGACCGTCGCCAGGTCGCGCTCGAACTGCGCGCGGAGATCGTCGATGGTGGGGACGCTAGACATCGGCGGTGTAGGCCCGGCCTTGAGGCCGGGCGTGCACGGATCGACCGAACACGCGGGTCCTGCCAACACGCCCGACCTGAAGGTCGGGCCTACCGTGTGGCCCGCGCCTCTTTCACCTGCGCCGCGATCTTCGCGAACGCGGCGGGCTCGGTGACGGCCAGGTCGGCGAGCGTCTTCCGATCGAGCGCGACGTTGGCCGTCTTCAGGCCGTTGATCAGCTGCCCGTAGGTCAGTCCGTTCTCACGCGCCGCCGCGTTGATGCGGATCACCCACAACCGCCGGAAATCCCTCTTCTTCCGTCGTCGTCCGACGTAGGCGTATTTGAGCGCGGTGTCGACCGACTCTTTCGCGGACCGATAGAGCTTGCTCTTCGTCTGATAGAAGCCTTTGGCGCGCGCGAGGAGCTTCTTCCGCTTCGCGCGCCTGACGTTTCCACGTTTGACTCTCGGCATTTCTCTGATCTCCGTAGGGACTGGGGACTGGGGACTAGGGACTAGACGCTTTGAAAGGGCGCCTGACCCAAGTTCCCAGTCCCTAGTCCCTAGTCCCTAGTCGTAAGGCAGCATCATCCGCAGCTTCGCCGCATCGACCGCGGCGACCGTCACGGTTCCCTTCAGCTTGCGCTTCCGCGACCGCGCCTTGCTCGTGAGGATGTGCTGCTTGAATGCCTTGCCTCGCTTGAACTTGCCTCGTGCGGTTCGCTTGAACCGCTTCGAGGCGCCCTTGTGTGTTTTCAGTTTCGGCATGTCATTTTCTCTTCGCCGACAGGATCGTGTGCATCTGGTTGCCTTCTTTCTGCGGCTCCGACTCGGCGATCGCGACCTGAGACAGGTCCTCGATCAACCTCTGGAGGACGCGCCGGCCGATCTCGGGATGCGCGTTCTCCCGGCCGCGGAAGAAGATCGTCGCCTTGACCTTGTCGCCATCGGCGAGAAACCGCTCGATGTGCTTCTTCTTGAACTGATAGTCGTGCTCGTCGACCTTCGGTCGGAACTTGATCTCCTTGACCTCGATCACTTTCTGGTGCTTCCGCGCCTGACGAGCCCGTTTCTGTTCCGTGTATTGATACTTCCCGAAGTCCATGATCCGGCAGACGGGCGGGTTGGCCGTCGGTGAGATCTCGACGAGGTCCAGCCCTTTCTGCCGCGCGATCGCCAGCCCCTGCGCCGGCGCCATGATGCCGAGCTGTTGCCCGGCGTCGTCGATGACGCGGACTTCCCGGACCCGGATCCGCTCGTTCACCCGCGCCCGGTCATCCCTGCGCGGCGTCCTGTCGAATGCGATATGTGCCTCTTTTCTTCCTTTGCCGTGGGGCCCCACCCCCACGGCCAGCCGGGGCTGCGCTCCTACCCGGTGGGCGCAAGCGCTTCCGCGCGGCCCTTGCTTGCCACCTCCGCCCTGGCCTGGTCGATGAACCCATCGACCGGCTGCGGCCCCTCATCGTTTGATACTCCGGGGGCCCCAGCCCCCCGGTTCATCCCGTGGCGCCGCACCGCCACCTTTCCCTCGGCCGCTTCGCGATCCCCGACGACCAGCATGAAGGGGACCTTCTGGAGCTCCGCCTCGCGGATCTTCAAGTTTATCTTCTCCTGCCGCTCGTCGACCTCCGACCTCAGCCCGGCCGCCTGGAGCCGCGCCGCGACCGACCGCGCGTACTCGATGTGGCGATCGGCGATTGGCAGGACCACGGCCTGCACCGGCGCGATCCACAGTGGAAGCGCGCCAGCGAAGTGCTCGATGAGGAGCGCGATGAAGCGCTCGAAGCTGCCGAAGATCGCGCGATGGATCACGACCGGGCGATGTTCCGCATTGTCGGCGCCGATGTACTTCAGCTGAAACTGTTCCGGCAGCTGGTAGTCGAGCTGAATCGTCGCACACTGCCACCGGCGACCGAGCGCGTCGGTGACGGCGAAGTCGATCTTCGGTCCGTAGAACGCGCCGTCTCCCTCGGCGATCGTGTAGGTCTGGCCCGCCGCCTCGAGCGCCTTTTTGAGCTCCGCCTCGGCGTGGTCCCACGTCGCGGCCGCCCCGAGATACTCCGGGGGACGTGTCGAGAGCGTCATCTCCGGCGTGAGCTGGAAATCGTCGTACACGCGTCGCACGAGGCGGAGCAGCCGCTCCACCTCGTCGCCGATCTGGTCCTCCCGCAGAAAAATGTGCGCGTCGTCCATGATGAACTCGCGCACGCGGGTCAGCCCGCTCAGCACGCCGGACGCCTCCATGCGATGGAGGACGCTCTGCTCGTGGATGCGCAGGGGCAGGTGGCGGTAGCTCCGGACCTCGCTCGCGAACAGCAGCATGTGGCCGGGGCAGTTCATCGGTTTCAGCCCGGACTTCTCCTCCTCGCCCGGCGACTCGATGAGGAACATGTTCTGGCGGTAATGGGTCCAGTGGCCTGACGTTTCCCACAGCGCCTTGTTGAATACGAGCGGCGCGCGCACCTCCACGTAGCCGGCAGGGAACAGGACCGCCCGCATGTAGTTGCCGAGCAGGTGAACGAGCGTCGTCCCCTTCGGCAGCCAGAACGGCTCGCCCGGCGCCCACGGGTGAAACCAGAACAGCCCGAGCTCGCGCCCGAGCTTCCGATGATCGCGCTTCTTCGCCTCCTCGATCCGCTGCAGATACGCCTTCAGCTCCGAGTCCTTGAAGAAGGCGGTCCCGTAGATCCGCTGCATGCCCTGGTTGCGCGCGTCCCCCTTCCAGTAGGCGTTCGACGTGTTGAGCAGCTTGAACGCCCTGAGCCTGCCGGTCGACGGCACGTGCGGGCCGAGGCAGAAGTCGATGAAGGTGTCCTTGTCCTTGATGGTGTAGCAGGACACGTGCGACTGGCCCTCGGTCTTCTCCTCGATCAGCTGCACCTTCAACGGCTCGCCGCGCGACGCGAAGAACGCCTTCGCCTCTGCGCGCGGCCACATCTGCCGCTCGAACGGCAGATCGGCCTCCACGAGCTCCTTCATCCTTCGCTCGATCGATTCGAGATCTTCCGGGACGAAGGGGCGCTCGACGACGAAATCGTAGAAGAAGCCCTCGTCGGTCGGGGGGCCGATCCCGCACTGCGCGCCCGGGAAGAGCGCGGTGACGGCCGCGGCCAGCAGGTGCGCGGTGCTGTGCCGATAGAGCGTCAGCGCCTCCGGGTCGTCCGGGTTGGCGGTGACGATCCGGACCTTCGCGTCGCGCTCGAGCGGGAAGGAGAGATCGGCCAGCCGGTCGTCGACCTTCGCGGCGAGCGCCGCGCGCGCGAGCCCGGCCGAGATCGACGCCGCGATCTCGCCGACCGGCGTGCCGACGGGCACGCTTCGGGTCGACCCGTCCGGAAGAGTAATCGTCACCTGACTCATGAATCGTCGTCGTCGGTGGGTCTGCTACGTGTTCAAGGCCCTTCGACTCGGTCGCTTCGCTCCCTCGCTCAGGGCATTCGACTCGCCGCACCGAATTCCTGCGCGGCTTGCCATGAGCGAGCCGCGCGTGTCAGCGCGCGGCGAGTCGAATGGTAGGCACGGGTGGACTCGAACCACCGACCTCCTGCGTGTCAAGCAGGCGCTCTAACCTCTGAGCTACGCGCCTATGTCTTGAAAACACTGGCCTTACAGGAACGATCAGTATACCTGCGGGGTTTCGGGGGCGTCAATCTTCAGAGGGAGCCGAGGAGGCGGAGGCCGCGGAGACGGGTTAAACGCCGAGGACGCAGAGAACGCTGAAGGAAATCGAAAAGCCTTTTTTGTCGGCGTTCTCAGCGTGCTCTGCGTTTGATCCGTCTCTGCGCCCTCTGCCTCCTCTGCGAGCTCGACTCAGTTCACCGCCGACTTCAACGCCTTGCCGGCGCTGAAGCGGACGACCCGGCGCTTCGGGACCTTGATCTCGGCGCCGGTCTGCGGGTTGCGCGCGGTGCGCGCCTTGCGGCTCGCCGTCTTGAACGTGCCGAACCCGACGAACGTGATCGGCTGTCCCTTCTTCAACGACTTCACGACGCCGTCGAAGAACGAATCGATCGCCGCGACGGCGTTCGTCTTGCTGATCCCGATGTCCTGCGCGATCTTCGTGGCCAGTTCCTGTTTGTTCATGGATGACCTCCCGTGTAGCAGCGTGGTCGGTGGCGCACCTCTCGTTCGAGGTGCAAGGAGGAAAAAAAATTCAGGAGAGGTTTATACGTGACCGATCACGCCGAGTCAAGAAAAAGTCAGGCAGCTTTTCTGACGCCGAGCTTCTCGAGCGCCTTGTCGAGGATCGGATCGCCTTTCGACGGATCGGGCCGCGTGCCGAACTCGAGGTCGGGCTCTTCGACGTCGACGGTGGGCTTGAGACCTTTTTCGTGGATCGCCTCTCCTCCGGGGCTGAGGTAGGCGGCGTGCGTCAACCAGAGTCCGTGTCCTTCGGGCAAACGCACGAGTTTCTGAATCCCCGCGCGACCGTGGGTCGGCTCTCCGATGAGTTCCGCGCGCTTGTTGCCGGCGAGCGCCGCCGCAAACAACTCGGCGGCGCCCGACGTGCCGGAGTTGACGAGCAGAACGACGGGCATGGACAGGGCGCCGTCGCCCGCGACGGACTTGATCTCCTCCCGCGCGCCATTCCGAGCCGCGCGGATGGCGAGCGTGCCGCTCGCGACGAACCGCCGCGCGCTATCGAGGCCGGCGTCGAGCGGTCCTTCGGCGGTCTGCCGCAAATCGATGACGAGCTTCTTTCCCCCCTGCTTCGCGAGAGCCGAGGCGGCGGTGGCAATGGCGGCCGGGGTCGCCGCCGTGAACGCGGGAACGCGCAGGTACCCGACGTCGGCCGCTGCCATGCGTGAGCCGATCGGGAGCGGTTCCTTCGGCGTCGGCTCGCGGATCAGATCGACCGTGTGCGGATCGGCGGCGTTACCACGGATGACGACGATCGAGACCTTCGTGCCGGGGGCGCCGGCGAGCAGCCGCGCGCCATCGAACACCGAGAGGTCGCGCGTCGCCCGTCCATCGATCATCCGGACGTAGTCCCCGCTGCGCAGGCCCGCGCGGTCGGCGGCGGACCCGTCGCGCGCCGCGACGACGCGCAGGTAGTACTGCCGCGTGAGCGTGAGCCCGACGTCTCCTCCCGGCGGCGTCAGCTTCGCCTCCATCGCCCGCACGTCTGACGGTTCGAGAAAGGCGCTGTCGGCGTCGAGCCCGTCGGCCAGTCCCTTGAGCGCGCCGGTCATCACCTTGTCGACGTTCACTTCCTCGACGTAGTTGTTGAGGATGAGCTGCACGACGTCCCTGAAGACGGCCAGGTGCTGAAACGAGTCCTGCCCGGACGCGGTCCCGCCCATCACGCCGCCGACCACGACGAACGCGAGGATAGGTGTCGAAAGGAGAAGGATGAAAACCCGGCTTCGGTTGCTCATTGGCGCTTCAGCCATTGTAAAGGGTCCACGGCCCGCCCGTCGATGCGCAGCTCAAAATAGAGGCCTGGGACGCCTGCTGGGGTGAGTCCCGTCTCGCCGAGCACGGCCTGGCGCTCGACCGCATCGCCGCGGGCGACCCCGAGCACGCGCAGGTGGCCGTAAAGGGAATGGTCTCCTTCGCCATGTTCGAGAATGACGAGGTTGCCGAATCCGGCGAACGGGCCGGCGAACGCGACGCGACCTTCGTGCACCGCACGAACCCGATCACCCTCGGCGACGCCGATGAGGATCCCGTTTCGCTGAATCGCGGCGGAGAACCGGCTCGTGCGGCCCCCGCCGAAGGCAGATCGCGCCGTGCCCGAGGCGGGCCACGGCAGATCGCCGCGAAACGGCGCGATCGGCAACGGCCCCGCTGCGGACGCAGGTCGGCCGGGCGCGAGGCCGCCGACAGACGACTGCAGCTGCCGCGCCGCCTCCTGCAGCTCGCCGGTCAGTTGCGCGTTGAGGTCGCGCCTGGCGTCGATTTCCTCGATCCGGGCCGACTGCGCGGCGACGGCGCGGTCGAGCGCGACACGCGCGGCCTGCGCCTGTGCGCGCGTTCCGGCCGCCGCTTCCGCACGCTGCGCGAGGGTCGTCCGCGTGTCGGTGAGCGCCGCCAGCGTCCGCGAGTACCCCTCGATCCGCGCGCGATCCTGCTCCGCGATCGTCGTCACCGTCCGGAAGGTCCGGCCTACCGACTGGAGATCGTCGACGCTGAGCAGCATTCGCCAATAGCCCGGCCGCCCGAGCTTGTACAGATCCGCCAGCCGCGAAGCAACGACTGGACGTTCGGCCTCGACGGCCGCGTGGAGGCGCTGCGCCTCCGCTTCAGCCGTCGCCAGCTCCGCCGCGGCGAGCTCGACCTCCGCCTGCGCGCGCGCGACCTCCTGGCCGCGGATCTGTCGATCGAGCTCGAGCTTGCGCAATTCGGCAATCAGCGTGCGCGCCTGTGCGGTGAGGGCATCCGCCTCGCGCTGAAGGATCTTCAGCCGCTCCGTGGCGCGCCTGACTTGCGTCTGCGCGGCGGCCTTATCAGGCGGCGCCTGGGCCGGGGCTTGAGCATCAAGCGACGCCGCGAACAGCAGCACCGGGGCAAGTCGCCAGACCATGTCAGCTTTTTTTGGTTTGCGCTGGGGCCCCACCCCCAGCGCCTGCCACGCCTCGCTATCGCTCGGCGCGCTGACTCCAACGCCAAGCTTGATCCGGGCGTTAAAAAAGACTCTTCCCATCTATGTCTTTGGGCACCGTCAGCCCGAAGTACTTCAAAACCGTGGGCGCGATATCGATGATCCGCGCCTCTGACTGGCTTATCGGCTTGGTCGATATCAGGACTCCAGCCGTCGTCTTGTAGTCGTAGCCCCCGTGGTCGCCGCTCCACTTCTTCATGTTGGCGTAGACAATGCCCTGAGGGGACCCGCCGAGGGTCGTCTGCCAGGAGACCCGGTAGCCGTCCTCCATGCCGACCTGCAGGTCGGCGGCGTTGTGGAGGAACTCCCCGCTGTACACGTCATCTCTCTTATAGACGGCTCGCACGACCGGGGAGCCGTCTTCCGGGTCCTTCAAGGTGAGGAGCGCGGCCGAGAGCTCGTGGGCGAGCTGCCGGTACTCCGCGCCCGCGCCGACGATGCCCTTCGCCTCTCGACCGCGCTGGTTGAAGTAGATCTGCCCGAGGCCCATCGCGTACGCCCTGGTGCGGCTCCAGTCCACGTTCTCCCAGAACTCGCCGCCGCCGAACAGGTCATCGAGCTTCTTTTCGCCCGGCACCTGACCCTGCAGCGCCATGTACCCCTGCTGCACCAGCCAGGTGTTGAGGTTCACGGACTTGCGCCAGGAATGGAAGCCGTGATCCGAGACGATCAGCACGGGGACGCCGGGCTCCAGGCGCTCGAGCACTTCCGCGATGAACGTGTCGCATTGCCGGTAGATGCGCTCGATCGAGTCGCCGAAGCGCGAGGCCAGCTTGGCGTCGTACATCGGATGCTTCGGGTCGGTGAGGCGCCACATCATGTGCTGCACGCGATCGGTGGATTCGATGACGCCGACGAGCAGGTCCCAGTCGCGCGAGTCGAGGCGGCTGAGAATCACCTGCGCGCGGTCTTCGAACGCGCGGTGGAGATCCTCCATGAAGGTGGCTTCGTCCATCCGGCCTTCGTTGAGCGGCCAGGTCGCCTCCGCCCACCCAAGCGTGCGGTACGGGCCGATCCGCTCGTAGAGCTGCCCGGAGAACGAGGCGGGGGACGAGATGGGAAGCGGCGGCGCGTCCGGCTTCCAGTTGACCGGGGAGATGTAGAGCTGAAGCTCGGGGCCGGCGCCCATCAAGTACATCTGCGCCATGCCGTGCAGGCGGACGAAGAGGTTCACGCGGAAGTCGAGGTTGATCCAGCGGCTCCACTCGCCCTGCTTCAGGTGGATGGATTGCCCGGCGATCTCGATCGTCGCCGCGCGCTCCGGGCCTTCGCGGTTCCATCGGATCGTGACCGGGATACGGACGTCTTCCTGCGCTTCGAGCTCGGCGATCCGCGAACGGTCGGCGTCGGTGAGCGCTTGACCCTTCCCGCGGATCGTCTGGAGCTCCCGCCGCACGATCGGGTTGGGCGGGCCGACCAGCTCGGTCCGCGCGATCCCGCCATCGAACGCGAGCCGCTTGAGGATGCCGCCGAACTCGGTATTGCCCTCCTCGTACCGGCTCAGATCGGTCGCAAAGTAGTAAAAGGTCCCCATCGTCCCGCGGATGTCCGGCAGGGGGAGCCCGGCGAGCAGTTCGCCGTTCGGGACGTCCTCGGGGGGAAACGTGACGGGGACCGTCAGGATGCTCGATCGGACGCCGGCGGTCCCTGCGGTAACCCAGAAGGACGTTCCACCGCGGATGGAGATAATCTTCGGCTTCTGAATCGGAATCCAGTCGAGCAGGAACTTCGCCGGTTCGCGGCGCACCATGCCGAGATCCGGCAGGTAGGTGGTCGTGTCCCGGACGAGGAAGTCATAGATATTGTGCTTGCCGGCGTTGACGCCGGTGGCAAACGATGCCCACGCCGTCGGCGACTCGGGGGAATGCGAGGTCTCGAGCGGGTAGAGGCCGCCCTGCTCGATGAGACGCGCGATATTCGGCAGCTTGCGCTCGGCCACGAACCGCCGGACCAGATCCGGGTCCATCCCGTCGAAGCCGAGAATCACCAGCTTCTGACTGAAGACGCTCGAACGGGTGGAGCCGCACGATGCGGCGAAGCCCAGCGCCAACGCGCACAACAGAACGGGAACTCCGACGGTCTTCATTGTGTAGGCTAAGTGAGCGATTATACCGTCCGCGAAAACCGTGAAACGGCGAAAGGGATGAGATGGCCACTGCGAGACCTGCGCGGATGCTGAAGCCGCCAAAGCAATCGCTGCTCGAGACCACGTTGAAAGCCGCGCGGCGCGACCGGCAAATGGTCTCCACCAAGGGCCGTCCGGTCGGCAGGCTGACCGAAGGTGTCCGGATCCGGCCGCTCATCACCCACACCGACGCCAGAGGCGGAGTGACCGAGCTGTTCGATGCGAGGTGGGGATGGCATCCGGACCCGGTCGGATTCATCTACTGCTTCACCATCCGGCCAGGTGTCGCCAAGGGCTGGAATCTGCATCGCGAGCACGAGGACCGCTACGCGATGCTCCAGGGCGAGCTCGAGCTGATTCTCTTCGACCCGCGCCCGGACTCGTCGACATGCGGAGAGGTGTGCCGCATCGTGCTGGCGGAGCACAACCGTTGCCTGGTGAACATTCCGGTGAACGTCTGGCACGCCGACCATAACGTGGGCAGCCGCGACGCCGTCGTGGTCAACTTTCCCACGCAGCCGTACGATCATGCCAACCCGGACAAGTATCGATTGCCGCTCGACACGGACCTGATTCCCTACTCGTTCCACGGCGTGCGAGGCTGGTAACGATGCCGCGCGTCAGCGTGCTCCTGCCGACGCACAACCGCGCGGATGTCGTCGGCTTCGCGCTCAGGTCGGTCCTGGATCAGACCTTCGGCGACTTCGAGCTCCTCGTCGTGTTGGATGGCTGCACAGACCGCACGGCCGACGTCGTCGGTTCTTTTCACGATTCACGGATTCGGCTGTTCGAGTTTCCAAAGGCGCCGTTTTTCGGGTACGCGAACCGCAACCGTGCGCTGCGCCAGTCGTGCGGCGAGCTCGTCGCGTGCGCCGCCCACGATGATCTGTGGCTGCCCGATCATCTCGAGCGGATGGTCGGGGCGCTCGACCGCACCGGCGCCGATTGGATGTACAGCCGTCCGCTGTGGGTCTCGACCGACGGCTACATCGTTCCTTTCTGCACGAATCTCGAAAACGCCGACGAGCGCGAATGGTTCAGGACCGTCGAGAACACGATTCCGGCCGGGTGCATCGTGCACCGACGCGACTGCCTCGAGCGCTGCGGCTACTGGCCCGAGGATGTGCCCAGCGGGGCCGACTGGCGCCTGTGGCGGCGCATGTTGAAGGACGCCGACAGCGCCAGGCGCCTGTACGTGCCGGAGCCGACGATGCTGCACTTCAGCGCCGACTGGAGGAACTCGCGGAGCGCGGGCCGGGCCGAGGTGCAGACCCTCGTCCAGCTCGCCGAGGCCGCTTCCTGGTGGCCACGCATCCTCGCGCATGACGTGCCGGATGACGCGCTCGAACAAGAGGTGATCTTCGAGGCCATGCGTGCCGGCGGGGTGGCGTGGTGCGCGGAGCTGCGAGCGGCCGTCGGGCTCGTCGTCGATCGCCTGGTGTGGGACGACGTACGTGAGGTCCGGCCACTGCTTCGAGTGCTTGAGGGTGAGTTCGCCGCTCTGCGCGCCGAATGCGAGCGGCTCGTGGCGATCGTGGCCGAGCGCGAGCGGCTTGCCGCGTCGATGGAGGCCGAGCGCGAGCGGCTCGCGGCGGCGGCAGAGGCCGCGCGCGCGGCGTCTGTGGCCGCCGACCACACGATGCGGACGATGTTGAACAGCCGATCGTGGCGGGTCACGGCGCCGATGCGCGCCGCACGCCGGCTGCTCGGCCGCTAGAATATTCGCGTGCGAGTGCTGGCAATCGACCCGGGGGCGCGGCGCCACGGTCTGGCGCTCTCCGACGCGAGCGGCACGCTCGCCACACCGTGGCAGGTGGTCGAGGGCGGCGGCTCGATCGAGGATGACGCGGACCGGCTGGCGGCAATCGTCACGGCGTTGAAGGCCGAGGACGATGGCCTGGCGACGATCGTGGTCGGCTTGCCCCTTCGGCTGGATGGGACTCCGAACGAACAGACGGCGCGCGCCCGGGCGCTCGCTCTTCGGCTCGAAACCGTGACCGGACTCCCAATCGTGTTACAAGACGAGCGCCTGACGAGTCGTGAGGCGGAGCAGCGACTCGCGCTGCGCATGACGGACTGGCGAAAGCGAAAAGAGAGAATCGATGCCGCAGCCGCGGCAGTCATCTTGCAGGATTATCTGGACACTCCCCGATAGCTCCACATGCGTCGACTCGCGATCCTTCTGACGGTCATCCTCGTTGGCGCCGCGGCCGGCGCGATGTACCTCGCCGTTCGCTTCGACCGCCCGTTCAAGGGCTATGACGGCCCGGAGCAGTTCGTCGAGGTACCTCCCGGCAGCCCCGTGTCGGTGATCGGCCAGCGTTTGATCGACGCGGGCGTGATCAGCAGTCGACCGGCGTTTCGATACGCGCTCTGGGCGACCGGGCAGAGCCGCCGTCTGCAGGCGGGGGAGTATCGCTTCGATCGTCCGATGCGACCGGTCGAAGTCATCCAGAAGCTGGCGCAGGGCGACGTGTTCGTGCAGCCGATCACGTTCCCGGAAGGGCTGACGATCCGCGAGATGGCAGCCCTCTTCGAGAAGGCCGGACTGGGAACGGCGGCGGATTTTCAGCGCGCCGCGCGGGGCAGGAATCTCGTCGCGCATCTCGATCCGCGGGCGCCCGACCTCGAAGGGTACCTGTTTCCCGACACCTACACGCTCCCGCGACGCGCGACGGCCGATCGCCTGATCGAGTTGATGGTCGCCGGGTTCGAAAAGGCGTTCGACGAGACGCTGCGCGCCGACGCCGCCGCGCGCGGCCTCGACGCTCGCGAACTGGTCACGCTCGCGTCGCTGGTCGAAAAGGAGACCGCCAAGCCGGAGGAGCGGCCGCTGGTCGCCGCCGTGTACTCGAACCGGCTGAAGATCGGCATGGGGCTCCAGTGCGACCCGACCGTCATCTACGCGCTCGAGCGTGCCGGCCGGTTCACGGGCAACCTTCGCCGCGAGGACCTGCTGTTCGACTCGCCCTACAACACCTATCGCTATGCCGGCCTGCCACCCGGACCGATCGCGTCGCCCGGCCGCGCGTCGCTCGAAGCGGCGGTCCGTCCGGCGGACGTCCCATACCTCTATTTTGTGAGCCGCAATGACGGGTCGCACGAGTTCGCAGCGACCCTGGCCGAACACAACGCGAACGTGGAGCGGTGGCAGCGACAGTACTTCAGAGACCGTCGATAACGGGCACGCCTCCGGATTACCGGAGGTAGTCGAGAAGAACAGTACGTACCGTATTGGCTTTGTACGCCAGTAACCACTGCAGTCCCCACGCGACGATGGCATGAGAGTGGCTTAGCGTCGTCGGGGCACGTGACCAGGGCGTTGGGTCGTCGACGCGGTCACTCGTGCTCGGAGGGGGAAGATTGCGATTGCTTTCGCCGCGCCACAAGCCTGTCATTGCCGTTCTCGCAAGCGCCGCTCTCGTTTTCAGCTTTCTCAGACCAGCCCCATCGGCCGTTCAGTTACCGCCCGAGGAGGTCGCGGCGTATGGCCTGGACGAGGGGAGCGGTCCGACCGCGACCGACGCGTCGGGCAACTCGAATCACGGGACGATCGTGGGCGCGACGTGGACGACGCAGGGGCGGTACGGCAGCGCGCTGGGGTTCGACGGGAACAACGATCGGGTGTCGGGGCCGACGATCACGCTGGGCGGCGCGTTCACGCTGATGGCGTGGATCAACAACCCGTCGAACGCGGCGATAGAAACAATCCTGACGGTGGGATCGACTCGCGACGTCTATCTGAGCAACGGCGTGCTGACGCTGTACACGGGAAACAACGAGTTCCGGTTCGGCGCGCCGGTGCCGACTAGTAGCTGGCAGCACGTGGCGGTGACCTACCAGAGCGGGACGGTGGCGGCGTATGTCAACGGCGCGGCGCGGGGGACGATTGCGAGCGGGTCGCTGGGGTCGGCGACGGGGCGGCTGCAAGTGGGCGCGTGGGCGTCGGGAACGGAGAACTGGGACTTTTTCGGCGGCGTGGTCGATGAAGTGCGGGTCTACGACCGCGCGCTGACGGCGGGCGAGATTCAGACGGCGATGAGCACGCCGATCGGCGGCGCGCAACCGGACACAACGGCGCCGATGCGGTCCAACGGGCAGCCGTCGGGGACCCTGCCGTCGGGGACGCAAAGCGCGCAGATCAGTCTGGCGACCGACGAAAGCGCGACCTGTCGGTACGCGGTCACGGCGGGGACGTCCTACGGGTCGATGTCCGGCACGTTCGCGACGATGGGCGGGACGACGCATTCGACGCAGGTGTCGGGGCTCGCCGACGGGACCAGCTACACCTACTACGTCCGGTGCCAGGACACCTCGGGCAACGCCAACACCACCGACTTCATCATCGCGTTCAGCATCGCCTCACCGAGTGCACAACCGTCCGACGAGATCGCGGCGTATGGCCTGGACGAGGGGAGCGGTCCGACCGCGACCGACGCGTCGGGCAACTCGAATCACGGGACGATCGTGGGCGCGACGTGGACGACGCAGGGGCGGTACGGCAGCGCGCTGGGGTTCGACGGGAACAACGATCGGGTGTCGGGGCCGACGATCACGCTGGGCGGCGCGTTCACGCTGATGGCGTGGATCAACAACCCGTCGAACGCGGCGATAGAAACAATCCTGACGGTGGGATCGACTCGCGACGTCTATCTGAGCAACGGCGTGCTGACGCTGTACACGGGAAACAACGAGTTCCGGTTCGGCGCGCCGGTGCCGACTAGTAGCTGGCAGCACGTGGCGGTGACCTACCAGAGCGGGACGGTGGCGGCATATGTCAACGGCGCGGCGCGGGGGACGATTGCGAGCGGGTCGCTGGGGTCGGCGACGGGGCGGCTGCAAGTGGGCGCGTGGGCGTCGGGAACGGAGAACTGGGACTTTTTCGGCGGCGTGGTCGATGAAGTGCGGGTCTACGACCGCGCGCTGACGGCGGGCGAGATTCAGACGGCGATGAGCACGCCGATCGGCGGCGCGCAACCGGACACGACGGCGCCGATGCGGTCCAACGGGCAGCCGTCGGGGACCCTGCCGTCGGGGACGCAAAGCGCGCAGATCAGTCTGGCGACCGACGAAAGCGCGACCTGTCGCTACTCGGTCACGGCGGGCACGGCTTACGGAGCCATGTCCGGCACGTTTACGACGACTGGCGGGACGACGCATTCGAGACAGGTGTCGGGGCTGGTCGACGGGACCAGCTACACCTACTACGTGCGATGTCAGGACACCTCGGGCAACGCCAACTCCACCGACTTCGCCATCACGTTCACGGTCTCATCGCAGCCCGATACGACGCCACCGGCCGTCGCGGTGACCAGCCCCACGCAGGGTGCGGGCGTATCCGGCGTCATCAACGTCACGGCGAACGCCTCGGATAACCGAGGGGTCGTTGGCGTCCAGTTTCTCCTCGATGGGGCGAACCTCGGAGCGGAGGACCTGGCGGCCCCCTACAGCGTCTCGTGGAACACCGCAGCCGCCAGTTCTGGAAGCCACAGCCTCCGGGCGGTCGCGCGAGACGCCGCCGGAAACAGCACGACTTCGGCGGCCGTGGCGGTTACCGTGAACAACAGCTCGGGGGAAGGCTTCGCGCTCCGTTTTTACGGCACGCGCGGCACGCAGGGCGTCGACCTGGTCCGTGCCCGGATCGGCAACCCGCAGACCATCGCCGACGTCGGCGGGCAGGACTTCACCATCGAATGGTGGATGCGGTGCTCGAATGGGGCGAATACGCAGGGGTCCATCAGTCCCGGCGCGAGCTACGACTGGATCAGCGGCAACATCGTCTTCGACCGTGATCTGCTCGGCGGCCCCTCATTCGGCGACTTCGGGATGGCTCTCGGGGGAGAGCGGTTGGTCTTTGGCGTCGAGAACGCCGGCGGAAGCCGGCGCACGATTGTGGGATCCACGGACGTCTGCACCAATGCCTGGATCCACGTCGCGTTCATGCGCAGCCGGGCGACCGGCGATCTTGCCATCTACGTCGATGGAAGGCGCGATGCGTTCTTCGCCGGGGGCCCCGGCGGGGACATCAGCTACAACGACAGCCGCCCGACGCCCGCGACGTGGGACCCCTACTTTGCGCTCGGCGGCGAGAAGCATGCGTTGAATGTCGCCGGTTACAACGGGTTCATCGACGAGCTGCGAATCTCGAACTCGCTGCGCTACACCGGGACCACCTACACGGTCCCGTCGGCCGCTTTCAGCGCCGACGGGAATACGGTCGCGCTCTATCACATGGACGAGGGCTCGGGGACCGTGATGAACGACGAGACAGGCCCGACCGACGCGACACTCTACCGCGGTGGCCCGAACAACGGCCCGACGTGGGTCGTCTCGGATGCCCCGTTTGTGAATAATCTGTCCGTTCAATCAGGGAATCCGCCCAGGTAGTCGGGCCTGTCGGGCGTATCAAGATAGAGCTCTCCGCGCCCCGTCGGATTATCTGATCCAGATGGGTCAGCGGCGGAGTCTGCCCATCGGGATCAACGCGACTTCCCCGAGTCGCGTAACTCTCGCGATAAACGGTCCAGGTTTTCGGCAGAGCCTGCGCACTCGCGGGAGGGCGGAACTCAGAACATGCGCTTGTTCAGCGCCCGTCATATCCGCTCCCGTGAGGACGAAAACGCGCACACCCACGGCGAGAAATGCCTCCACTTCGAGTGGCCGTCGGCGGATGTGCTTGTCTTTCGTGAGGACGACCCAGCCGTTGGCGCCGACGACCCTGAGCCATTCTTCGTCGGCTAAGCCGGATTGGAAGTGATCGCAGTGTCGCTCTACCGTTGCCCCGGCCTGACGAAGCGCAGCGGGGACCGCGTGTCGGCCGAGGCACTCGTCAACGAAGAGGACCGGCTCCGGGTCACGCGGCGTCGAGCTCGCAGCGGATCGCTTCTTCGATTTCGCTCTGCGGGCGCTCATAGTCGCTGGCGAGCGCCTCGAACGAGTCGCCGGCCTTGAACCGTTCCGCGATCTCAATCGTGGGGACGCTGGAACCGGCGATGACGGGCCGGCCAAAGGCGACAGCCGGATCTATGGCGATCACACGGGGCTCGTCCGGTGGAGGCACGGCCGGGTCGCGGCGCTCCAGATCACGCTTCCGGGTAAAGAGGAAGAGCCGTATCGCGAGCCCCCGCGGGTCGCGGTCGATGCGACGCAGGTGCGCTTCGAGCATGGTTTCCATCGCGAGCTGGCCGTCTCGGGAGGCGTTGATCAGGTGCCCGAGCTTGCGCACGAAGAGAGACTTGCCGTCGGTTTCCATCGCCTCATCGGCCAGCGGATGCGTCGACTGGAACTGCTCACGAAGGTAGCGGACACCTGTGCGGATGGCGGGCATCGGAACCCTGTGCTCGCGCCGGATGGCGTCGAGCACATGAACCTCAATCAGATTCACGAACGAGAGGAGATGCCGCCGAGGATCGGCGGCCTCGATAACCGGCGACGTGCGCTTCGCTCCACCGCGAGTTGGGTAGGAGCGCCCGAAGATCCAAGCGCGTATTGTGTTCTCGGGCATTCGCAGATAGTGCGCCGCATCCAGCGTGTTGTAGGCCGGAACGTCGCGCCGCTGGCGGTTGGGGAAACGGGCCGATTCGGTCGCCGTGCTGGCCATCTCGGACGCCTCCTGCGTCATCCTACCATCGTCGAACCGCCCACCGGCGCCGTGGTCTCTTTTGTTAGAATCCGCGCACCGTGGCCAAACGGAAGGCTGGAGGCGCCCCCCTTAGGGCCGGCCCTGCGAAGAAGCCGCCCAAGACGGCCGAGCGCTATACACATCCAACCGAGACCAGCCCGATGCGCCCCGACGTCGGGACGCAGGCGCAGTTCAGCAAGAAGAAGCCGCCGAAGACCTACCGGTACGACTCGTCGCTCTCGCCGGCGCTGGACTGGGACGGGCAGAACCCCGCGCGCGAGCTCGGGGAGTGGCTGCTTGCGTGCATCGAGGAAGCGGCCGCCCTGCCGTCGCCGCACCGGTTCGACCCGCCGCGTGAGCTGCGATCCGCTGAGGGCGCCGTCGTTTCAATCATCGGCTCATTGGCAGACGCCGTCGACCAGCTCAAGCGCCTCGGCCGGCCGTTCCTGGACTGGGCCGGCAAGGCGGAGCGGCTGTCGTTCGACGTGCCGACGCTGCCGCTCTTCGTCCACGAGCGGCTCTCGACGAAGGCGATCCTCGAGACGCTCGTCGGGCCACGAGCGCGACCGGCAGCCTGACTGATGCGAGCTCTTCGCCGACCCGCAGCACTCGATCCGGACCAGCCGCTCGAGGCCTACGAGCACGCGGACGAGCTGGGTCAACCGGATGATCCTCGGCGACTCGCTCGTCGTCATGAACTCGCTGCTCGAGTACGAGGGCCTCGGCGGGCAGGTGCAGATGATCTACATCGACCCGCCGTACGGCGTGAAGTTCGGCTCGAACTTCCAGCCGTTCGTCCGCAAGCGCGACGTCAAGCACGGCGACGACGAGGACATGACGCGCGAGCCCGAGATGGTGAAGGCGTACCGCGACACGTGGGAGC
This sequence comes from uncultured Acidobacteriota bacterium, assembly GCA_963847125.1. Classification (GTDB taxonomy): domain Bacteria; phylum Acidobacteriota; class Vicinamibacteria; order Vicinamibacterales; family 2-12-FULL-66-21; genus DATAEE01. Next base: position 717,673 of record CAWJYM010000009.1, on the reverse strand, counting down.
TGGGGCTGCACTCGTACCTGACGTACCTGCGCGACCGGCTGCTCGCTCGCGCGCGAGCTGCTCGCGCCGAGCGGAAGCGTCTTCGTGCAGATCAGTGATGAGAACGTCCACCACGTTCGCGAGCTGGTGGACGAAGTGTTCGGCGCGAGCAACTTCTGCGGGTTCAGTTGCCTTCGAAGACGCAGCGAGCAGTCAGACGCGCAGTGAATCGCTGGTCGCCGTCGCTGACTACCTCCTTTGGTATGCGCGCGACCGGGAACGAGTCAAGTATCGACAGCTCTACGTTCCGCAAGCGCGCGCGCGGGTGATGGAACGGGCATGTACGACTGGATTGAGTTGCCTGACGGAGTCGATCGACGGCGCTCGACAGAGCACGGCGAGCTTCGACGAAATCCCCGACAGGGCGCGAGTATTTCGCCCGCGACAATCTGACGTCCAGCGGAGCCGCCTGGGACGCTTCGCGTTTGCGTTCGAGGGCCAGACGTTCTCGTCCAGGGCGAGGCTCATTGGAAGACGACACCTTGAAGGGCTGAATCGGCTCGGCGAGCAAGGCTCGAATCGTGGCGTCCGGCGAACGCTGTGTACTACAAGCGCTACTTCGACGACTTTCCGTTCGTAGCCCTGACAAACCTCTGGACAGATACACAGGCAGGCAGGCTTCGCCGGACGAGAGCAAAAGATCTACGTCGTTCAGACGCCAACGCAAGGTCGATTCAGCGCTGCCTCCTGATGACCACCGACCCTGGCGACCTGGTCCTCGACCCGACCTGCGGCAGCGGCACGACGGCGTACGTCGCCGAGCAGTGGGGCCGGCGCTGGATCACGATCGACACCAGCCGCGTCCCGCTCGCGCTCGCGCGGCAGCGGCTGCTGACCGCGACGTTCCCGTACTACGAACTCCAGGACGACGACGCGTGGCCCGGCTGGCGGCTTCGTCTACAAGCGCAGGCAGAACAGGAAGGGCGAGGAGGTCGGCGGGATCGTCCCGCACGTCACGCTCAAGTCGCATCGCGAACGACGAGCCGCCGGCGGAGGAGGTGCTCGTCGATCGGCCGGAGGTCGACACGAAGATCACGCGCGTCACCGGCCCGTTCGTCGTCGAGGCGACGATCCCGACGCCGGTCGACTGGGACGGCGACGGCGACGAGGACTCGGCGCGAGCGCGCGCAGGACGACGGCTCGTTCGTCGACCGGATGCTCGAGGCGCTGCGCCGGAATCGCCGCTCCTGCAGCTCGGCGGCGGCAAGACGGTCAAGCTTGGAGAACGTCCGGCCGCCGGCGAAGTCGCTGACGCTCTCGGCCGAGGCGCGCGCTCGTAGCCGGCGACGAACAGCCGGTCGCGATCGTGTTCGGGCCCGAGAACGGCGCGGTCAGCGAGAAGCTCGTCTACGAGGCCGCGCGCGAGGCGCACCTCGAAGCTACGACGCAGCTCTACGTCATCGGCTTCGCGATCGAGCCGAACGCGCGCGCGCTCGTCGAGCAAGATCGAGGCGACATGGTCGGCATCCCGGCGACCTACGTCCAGGCGACGCCCGACCTGTGATGGGCGACCTGCTGAAGAACATGCGGTCGAGCCAGATCTTCAGCGTCTGCGGGCCTGCCGGACGATCGCGCATCCGCAAGGTCGAGCCGGAGGAGACAGGGCGGCGCCGCACGCGCTATCGAGGTCGAGCTGCTCGGGCTCGACACGTTCGACCCGACGACGATGGAGGCCGAGCATCGCGAGCGGCGACGACGTGCCGGCCTGGTTCCTCGACACCGACTACAACGGCCTGTCGTTCCACGTCTCGCAGGCGTTCTTCCCGCGCACGAGCGCGTGGGACAACCTGCAAGAAGGCGCTGAAGACGGAGCTACGAGGAGTCGGTCTGGGACCACCTCGCCGGGCACGACGAGCGCGCCGTTCGACGGCGGGCGAGCACCGGCGAGATCGCCGTCAAGGTGATCGACGACCGCGGCAACGAGCTGCTCGTCGTCAAGCCGCTCGACGAGGCGTGAGTGAGCTGCCTTCGAGGTCGCCGAGCCGATCCTCAACTCGCCGTTCGAGGAGCCGGCGCGAGCACTGGCAGATCGAGGAAGGGCGCGCGCCCGAGAAGCTGACGGGCCGCCGGCGCGGCCGGCTACTTCTACCGCGACCCGAAGGCGCCCGACCGAGCGCGGGCGCGCCGCGCGCGGCGAGTGGCAGTCGAGCTGCGCGCTCGTCAACCTGATCCGCGAGCGCCTGGCGGAGTGGCGCGACGCGGGCTATCCGGGCGTGACGCGGACGACGCTCGAGCTGCTCGAGCACTGGCGGCGCGAGGGCCGCGCAGCAGCGGCTCTTCTTCGCGCAGCTCGAGGCGGCCGAGACGATCATCTTCCTCACCGAGGCGCGCGCGCGACTTCCTCCAGGGCATCGACGTCCCGCCCGACGAGCCGAGCGACGGCAGCAGGACGAGCGCTCGACCGCGTTCCGCCGCTACGCCTGCAAGATGGCGACCGGGCGCGGGCAAGACGACGGTGATGGGGATGCTCGCGGCGTGGAGCATCCTCAACAAGGTCGACGACCGCGGCGACGCGCGCTTCTCGGACGTCGTGCTCGTCGTCTGCCCGAACGTGACGATCCGCGAGCCGGCTCGCGCGAGCTCGACCCGAGCCGCGGCGAGGCGAGCCTCTACCGCACGCGCGACCTCGTGCCGCCGCACCTGATGCCGGACCTCGCGCAGGGCCGCGTGCTCGTCACGAACTGGCACGTCTTCGAGCCGCAGGCGATGCAGGCGGGCGGCGTCGAGCGCGCGCGTCGTCAAGGCCGGCGTCCGCGAGCGCGGTCCGCGAGACCATCACACATCGGCGCCGAAGACGACGACGGCGCGCGGGCGGCGCTACCTGACGCCGGAGGAGCTACGAGCGGCAGGTCGCAGCCGGGCTGCTCGACGTGATCGACGAGGAGCGCGACGCGACGGCAACGCTGAAGCGCGCGTACGTCGAGGCAGACGCGCTACGTCGAGAGCGACACGGCGCTGGTGAAGCGCGTGCTCGGCCGCGAGGTCGGCGGCAAGCAGAACATCCTCGTCCTGAACGACGAGGCGCACCACGCCTACCGCATCCGGCAAGGACGAGCCGGACGCCGACGAGGACGCGACGTGCTCGGCGACGAGGAGCGACGCGGACGAGCTTCTACAAGGAGGCGACGGTCTGGATCGACGGGCTCGACCGCATCCACAAGCTCCGCGGCATCAACTTCTGCGTCGACCTCTCGGCGACGCCGTACTACCTCGGCGCGCGTCGGGCGAGGACACGAACCGGCCTTCCCGTGGGTCGTCAGCGACTTCGGCCTGACCGACGCGATCGAGTCGGGGCTCGTGAAGATCCCGCAGCTCGCGCGTTCGCGACCCGACGGGCGCGGAGCATGCCGGGCTACTTCAACATCTGGCGCTGGATCCTGCCGCAAGCTGACGCCGGCCGAGCGCGGCGGCAAGCGGGCGAACCCGAAGCCCGAGGCGATCCTGAAGTGGGCGCAACACCCGATCGCCATGCTCGGCGGCGCTGTGGGACGAGCTGCGCGAGGAGTGGGAGCGCGAAGGCGACGACCCGCGGCCGCCGGTCTTCATCCTCGTCTGCAAGAACACGCAGATCGCGAAGGTGGTCTACGAGTGGCTCGCCGAGGACAAGCCGCCGGCGGGCATCCCGCCCGTCGAAGCTCGCGGGCTTCCGCAACGGCGACGGACGCGGTCAACACGATCCGCGTCGACTCGAAGGTCGTCGCACGAGACCGACGTCGGAGGGCGCGAAGAGCGACGAGTCGCGGTGGATGCGCTTCACGCTCGACACGGTCGGCAAGCGCGACTGGCCGCGCGACCGGCAGGGCCGGCCGATCTATCCCGAGGGCTTCGAGGAGCTGGCGACGAAGCTCGACCGGCCGCTGCATCCGCCGGGCCGCGACGTGCGCTGCATCGTCAGCGTCGGGATGCTCACCGAGGGCTGGGACTGCAACACCGTCACGCACATCGTCGGCCTGCGGCCGTTCATGTCGCAGCTCCTCTGCGAGCAGGTCGTCGGCCGCGGCCTGCGGCGGCGAAGCTACGAGCTCGGCGAGGACGGGCATGTTGACCGAGGAGGTCGCCAAGGTCTTCGGCGTGCCGTTCGAGGTCGTCCCGTTCAAGGCGAACCAGCGGCAGCGGCCGAAGCCGCCGCCGAAGCGCCATCACGTCCACGCGCTGCCGGGAAGGCGCGCATCTCGAGATCCGCTTCCCGCGCGTCGAGGGCTACCGGCAGGCGATCCGAAACCGCGTGACGGTCGACTGGGACGGCATCGCCGCCGCTCGTCGCTCGATCCGATGCAAGATCCCGCCCGAGGTCGAGGTGAAGGCGACGCTGCCGACCAACAAGGGCCGGCCGTCGCTCACGGGCCCGGGCAGGCTCGAGCGCGTCGACCTCAACCCGTGCCGCGCAGGCCGCGCGGTGCAGGAGCTGGTGTTCGAGCTGGCGCGCGATCTCACGCGCGAGTACGTCAGCGGCGGAGTCGTGCGAGGCGCCGGCGCACGTCCTGTTCCCGCAGCTCGTCGCGATCGTGCAGCGGTATCGTGCGCGAGAAGGTCGACGCCGATCGCGCCGGCGGAGCGGCTCGACGTGTTCCTGTCGCCGTACTACGGCTGGGTGATCGAGCGGCTGGCCGAGGCGATCCGTCCGGACACCGTCGCAGGGCGAGGCGCCGGAGGTGCCGCGCTACGAGGCGAGCCGCGGGCCGGGCTCGACGGCCGACGTCGACTTCTGGACGAGCAAGACGGTGCGCGAGGTCGTCAAGAGCCACCTCAACTACGTCGTCGCGGACACGAGAAGTGGGAGCAGTCGGCGGCGTACCTCCTCGACACGCACCCGGCGGTCGAGGCGTTCGTGAAGAACGCGGGACTCGGGCTTCGCGATCCCGTACCTCCACAACGGCCAGCCGCACGACTACGTGCCGGACTTCATCGTGCGGCTCAAGCGCCCAGACGACCCTAAAGGGTCGTACTCACCTGATCCTCGAGACGAAGGGCTACGACGAACTGGCGACGTGAAGCGCGCGGCGGCCGAGCGTTGGGTCGCCGCCGTGAACGCCGACGGCCAGTTCGGGCGATGGGACTTCAGGATGGCGCGGAAGATCTCGGAGGTAAAAGAGATCCTGGACGGAGCGTTCCAACGTCAATCGTCACCAATCGCCAATCGTCAATAATCACCGATCGACACTCGTCAATCGCCAATCAATCGACAATCCACAATCCTCAATCGACAATAGGCGGATTCCGTTATCGCTCGCCCCACTTCAGCTTCTCACGCAGGATCTCGAAGTACGTCCGCGAGGTCCCTCGCACGAGCCGGAGAGGCTTCTGGGCGCGTGACACGATGACCGCGTCATCTTTCTCGAGCGGCACGCCGAACTGGCCGTCGAACGTGATCACGATGTCCGATTGACCGTTCGCGACCGGCTCGACGCGGACCTCCGCGGCCGCCGGAATGACGACGGGGCGGTTGGTGAGCATGTGCGGCGCGATCGGCGTCAGCACGAGCGCGTCGACGGCGGGATGGACGATCGGGCCGCCCGCCGCGAGGTTGTATGCGGTCGAGCCGGTCGGGCTCGCGATGATGAGGCCGTCCGCCCGGACGCGCGTCACGAACTCGTCGCCGACCGAGACCGACAGCGCGATGATACGAGAGAGCGCGCCGCGGGTGATCACGATGTCGTTCAGCGCGACGCGGTTCACGCGCGTGTCCCCGCCGCGGACGATTCGACCGCGCAGCATCAGCCGTTCCTCGAGCGGTGCGCGGCCGTTGAGCGCCGCTTCGAGCGAAGGCGTGATATCGGCGAGCGTCACCTCGGTCAGGAATCCGAGACTGCCGAAGTTCACGCCGAGGATCGGAACGTCCGCGTCCGCCTGCGCGATCCGGTCGGCCATCCCGAGCAGCGTGCCGTCGCCGCCGAGGACGACGATGAGGTCCACTTCGGCGGGAAGCCGGTCCCGCGACACGGTGGCGCGACCCGGCGGGACGCCTGCCAGGACCGCGGTGTCGGTCTCGAAGACGGTCCGCACGCCGCGCGAGTCGAGCCATCCGGCGACCTCTGCGAGGACGCCCGAGGCCGCGCGCAAGTGGTGCTTGGCGACGAGGCCGACCCGCTCAATCGCCACGCGTCAACAGCCTTTCAACCACGGATTACGCGGATGCTCCATAGCTGTTCAACCAGTGCGCAGGTGGAGGAAGAACTCTCTGTTGCCTTCCGCACCCTCGATAGGGGACGGCGTCCGGCCGACGCGCCTCAATCCTACCTTATCGGCCGCAGCCGTCACGGCCTCGACGGCTCGTTCGTGGACGAGGGGATCGCGGACGATGCCGCCCGGACCGACCTGGTCGCGTCCCGCTTCGAACTGCGGCTTGACGAGCGCGACGACGTCGGCGTCGGCGTCGAGCAGGGGCGGGACGACCGGGAGGATGTAGGCGAGTGAGATGAACGAGACGTCTATCGCGACCACCCCGAATCGTCGAGCGTCGTCGGGCAGCGCGTCCGGCGTCAGGGTCCGCGCGTTCAGGCGCTCGAGCACCGTCACCCGCGGATCCTGGCGAAGCGACCAGTCGAGCTGTCCGTGTCCCACGTCGAGCGCGACGACGTGTGGACGCACCGCGGCGCAGCAGGACGTCGGTGAACCCGCCGGTCGACGCGCCGATGTCGAGCGCGACGCGGCCCTCGACCGCGATGCCGAACTCGTCGAGCGCGTGCGCGAGCTTGACGCCGCCGCGGCCGACGTACGGATGGTCGGGCGTTTCGAGCTCGATGGGATCGTCCGACTTCACGAGGTCGCCCGCTTTTCGAGCCGGCCTGCCGCTGACGCGCACGCGGCCCGCGAGGATCAGCGCGCGGGCCCGCTCGCGGCTCGCGGCGAGGCCGCGCTCGACGAGGAGCTGGTCAAGGCGGATCTTCTTTCGAACGCCGCTAACCATCCGAGCGTTGCCTTCCTTCTGAATTCTAGATTCTGAATTCTAGATTCTGAATTCTGAATTCTAGTGAGATCGTGTCACGACCCACCGCGCGATGTCCGCGAGTCGGCCGCGGATCCCCGACGTGTCGAGCGCCTGGGTCGCTTTCGACGTGCACGTCTCGGCCATGCGCCGTGATTCGTCCAGTCCGAACAAGGCGGGATAGGTCGGCTTTCCGGCGGCCGCATCCTTGCCGGCGGTCTTGCCCAGTGCGGCCGCTTCGCCCTCGACGTCCAGGAGGTCGTCGACGATCTGGAACGCGAGGCCGAGCTCGACCGCATAGCGCCGAATCGTGCCGACGAGCACGTCGGACGCGCCGGCCATGATCGCCCCGGACACGGCCGCCGCCGTGATGAGCGCGCCGGTCTTCCGCGCGTGCATCGCGCGCAGCGAATCGGCGTCGAGCTGACTCGCGCGGCCGACGGCCTGAAGGTCGACGGCCTGCCCGCCCACCATGCCGGTTGCGCCGGCGGCGCGGGCGATGAGCGCGATCGCGCGGAGCTGCGGCCCGCGCTGGTCGCCGGATGCCAGACCGGAGGGAAGAAATGCCGATGGATCCGCCATCACTTCAAACGCCAGGGTCAACAGCCCGTCGCCCGCGAGGATCGCCATCCCCTCGCCGAACACGACATGCGACGTGGGGCGCCCGCGGCGCAGCGTGTCGTTGTCCATCGCGGGCAGATCGTCGTGGACGAGCGAGTAGGTGTGAATGAGCTCGATCGCGCAGGCGGCCGGAATGGCGCGATGGCGCGCGGCCGCCTCGTCGAGGCCCGACGCGCCCGCGACCGCTTCGGCGGACGCGAGCGCCAGCACCGGCCGGAACCGCTTGCCGCCCGCCATCACGCTGTAGCGCATGGCCTCCGCCACGACTGGCGGGCAGCCGAAACCGGCCGTCGAGGCGAGCACGCGATCGAGCGCCGCGTCGACCTCGGCGCGGCGCGCGTCGATGTACGCGGAAAGATCCGTCACCGGCTCTTCGCGGGATCGTCCGCCCCGAGCGAGGCGGGCGCCGGCTTGAGCTCCCCTCGCTCGGTCAGCAGCTCGATCCGCCGCTCGGCCTGCTCGAGTCGGGTGTGGCAGAACCGCGCGAGCTCGATGCCGCGCTCGAACAGCTCGAGCGATCGCTCCAGCTGGAGATCGCCCTGCTCGAGCGTCTTCACGACGGTCTCGAGCTCCGCGAGCGCCGTCTCGAAGTCCTTGATGGAATTCTCCATTTTGCTCGTCAGCTTTTTTTGCTGCTCGCGGGGCCCCACCCTTCGGCTCGCTCGCGGGCGTTTCCGGCGCTACTCTCCGTTTCGCGCCAGGGTCCGGCTTCGCCGGACTCCCCTCCGGCGGCTCGCGCGGGCCGCAGGCGCGTTACATGACAGTCGAGCTCGCCTTCGTGCAGTTTCACGCGGACCGCGTCACCCGTCGCGACCTCCGACGCCTGGCGCAGGATGCGCGTTTTGTCGGCATTCCAGCAGACCGCATAGCCGCGGGCGAGGACCGCAAGCGGGCTGAGATTCTCGAGGCGGCCCGCGAGCGCGCGGAAGCGGCCGTCCGCGCGATGCCGCGCGTCGGCCGCCGAGAGCGACAGCCGGCGCTCGGCGCGGGCGAGCCGGGCCCGGACGTCGGCGAGGGCGCGGCGCACGTCGCGCGTTTCGAGCCGCCGTTCGAGCACGCCGACGGCGCGCATGCGCCGCTGGACGCCGCCAGCCGCGGCGCGGCCCAGCGCATGCGTCAGCTCGGCCACGTGGCGGCCCGCGAGCGCGACACGCGACGGCACCCGTTGCAACCCTCGGCTGCCCTCCAGCACGTGCACCCGCGACCGCCGCGCGTCGAGCGCCCTCCCGATGGCGAGGTCGAGCCGGCCGCGCAGTCGATCGATCCCGGCGACGAACTCATCCCGCCGCGCGACGACCATCTCGGCCGCCGCCGACGGCGTCGGCGCTCTCAGGTCCGCGACGAAGTCGGCGATCGTCACGTCGGTCTCGTGTCCGACGGCCGAGATGATCGGCACGGGTGACGCCGCGATCGCGCGGGCGACACGCTCGTCGTTGAACGCCCACAGGTCCTCGGCCGATCCGCCCCCGCGGCCGACGATGACGACGTCGACGCCGGCGACGCGGCCGATCTCCGCGATCGCGTACTTGATCTCGACGGCGGCTCCCTCGCCCTGCACGCGCGTCGGCCGCACGACGAGGTGGGCGTTCGGATACCGGCGCCGCAGCACCTTGACGATGTCGCGCAGCGCGGCGCCATCGATCGACGTCACGATGCCGATCCGGCGCGGCAGCAGCGGGAGCGGCCGCTTTCGCGCCGCCTCGAACAGGCCCTCCGCCGCGAGCCGCTTCTTGAGCTGCTCGAACGCGAGCTGACGCGCGCCATACCCTTGCGGCTCGAGGTGTTCGGTGACGAACTGGTACTCGCCCTTCGCGTCATACACGCTGACCCGCCCGCGCGCGATGACCTTCAGGCCATCCTCCGGCGTGAACGTCAGGTACCGCAGCGCGGATCGATACATGAACCCTCGAATCTGCGCCGACGAGTCCTTCAGCGTGAAGTACAGATGTCCGGAGCTCGCCCAGATCTTGCAGTTCGAGAGCTCCCCCTCGACGTAGACCTCGACGAACCGGGTCTCGAGCGCCTGACGGATCGCCAGCGTGAGCTCGCTGACGCTCAGGATCTCGCGGGACCGAGAGGCATCCGCGTTGCTGGCGGGGGACGTCCCTGTACCGCGGGCCTGAGAGGCCCGCGCTCCCTCGTCTTCGTCCTCGAACGGCACATCGAACAGGTCGCTCATCGCGAGCCCACGGGTCGGCTGACCCCGCCGGTCTCTTGCCGCCGGGACGGGAGCGCTTCCAGTTCCTCGTCCGACAGGCTGATCCGATCGATCGCGCTGGCCCGGCCCGTCGCAGGGTCCGCCGTCACGACGACGGCGTTCAGCCTCGGGTTGCCGGTCGCGACCTCGAACCTGGCCGGCATCCCGGTGACGAACTTCCCGAGGGCCGCGGCCGTGTCGATCCCGATGATCGAATCGTGCGGGCCGGTCATCCCGACGTCGGTGATGTAGGCGGTTCCTCGAGGCAGCACGCGCGCATCGGCGGTCTGCACGTGCGTGTGCGTGCCGAGCACGGCGGTGGCGCGGCCGTCGAGGTGCCAGCCCATCGCGATCTTTTCGGACGTCGCCTCTGCGTGTATGTCCACGATCACCACGCGCGTCTCGGCGCGCAGCGCTTCGATTTCTTTCAGCACGACGGCAAACGGGTCGTCGAGCGGCGCCATGAAGACGCGTCCCATGACATTGACGACGCCCACGGCCTCCCCCCGGCGCGTGCGATAGATCGCCGCGTCCGCGGCCTGGCACGCCGGAAGGGAAGTTGGCGGGACGCAGCAATCGAGGCTCGCCGGCGATGTACTCCTGGACCTCCTTCTTGTCCCAGATGTGGTTGCCGGAGGTCAGCGCGTCGACGCCGTACTCGGTACAGCGTTTTCGCGATGTCCGGCGTCACGCCGAAGCCGGCGGCGGAGTTCTCGCCGTTCGCGAGCACGAGGTCGATGTCGTGGGCCTCGACGAGCGCCGCGAGGCCGCGCCGGAGCAATTCCCGGCCCGGCTTGCCCATGATGTCGCCGATGAACAGAATCCGGGTCATTTTGCGACGATTCGAATGCGAATCGGGGCGCCGCGGCGGTCGTCGACGCGCGGGATCCGCACGCGAAGCGCGCCGGCGTCAATCGTCGCCTCGGCGCGCGTCGCGTCTACCGGGCCGGTGAGCCGGACCGCGCGCGCAAAGCGGCCGAAGCTGCGTTCGGCGAGATGGAAACGCGCCGTTTCCTTGGCCGCGGCGCAGGTCGGCGGCGGCTTCTCGCCCGCCACGACGAGCACGCCGTCCTTGACGAGCGCCTGCACGCCGTCCGGGGGGACGCCGGGTAAGTCGACCACGACGACGAGGGCATCGTCGAGCTCGTAGAGATCCAGCGGCGGGACGCACTCGCCCGCGGGCGTCGCGTCGCCGCGATCCAGCTCGTCGAAGACGCGACGGATCGCCGCCGAGAGGCTGGCGGAATGCGGAAACATGCGTCCTGCACGTATCTTACGGTATCCTGTCGGGCATGGCGAACGTCGACGAACCGCAATCAGAAGGGCCAGCCGCCAGTTCGGGCCGTGCGGTCGCGCTCGAGAGCCGGTTCCTGTTCGTCGACGTCGCGGCGCAGCGCGCGAAGCAGCTCCGTCGGGGCGCGTTGCCGCGATTGCCGGGGCTGACGTTGCCGCCGCCCGGGACCGCGCGACCGGATTACGGACACAAGCTCGAACGGCTGGCCATGGACGAAGTCCGTCAGGGGTTCATCGACTACACGCTGCCGCCGACGCCGGCTCCGCGCGGCGGGGGCGCCGCATGACGGGAGCCGACCTCTGGTCCCTCATCAAGACGCTCGGCATCGGATTCTTCACGGGGCTCGGGGCGTCGTCGGTGTTTCTGCTAGCGCTCTTCATCGGTTTCTGCGTGCGTGCTCGGCTTCCCCAAGCTGCGCCCCGGCGGGCGCCACTCGCGCGTCATCCGAAGCCTCGACGAGATCGTCGGCGGACAGCCGACGCAGTACCTCCCGTCCGATTCCCCGCGGGGGCCGGTCGACCAGCTCCACACTCCGGAACTCGCCGAGGCGGCCGCGCGTAAATCTCGGTAAGGAGTCCACATGCTCGAAGTCGGGGCGCTCGTGCTTGTCCTGATGTTCGTGCTGGCGGCGGTCGTGGCGATCGCCTGCGTGGCGTTCTTCGTCCGGGCCATCGTGTGGCTCGTGCTGCTGCCGATCAAACTGCTGTTCTGGGTGCTGTTCCTGCCGTTTCTGCTCCTCAAGCTGCTCCTCGGCGCCATCGTCGGGATCGTTCTTGCGCCCGTCTTCGCGCTCTTCGGTCTCCTCGTCGCGCTGACGGCCGGCGTTGCGCTGCTCATTCCGCTGGCGCCGCTGCTGGTGATCATCGCGGCGGTGTTCTGGCTGATGAAGAAGGACCGTCCGGCCACGACGCTCCCCGCGCGCACGGTGTGACGTGCTAGCATGCGGCGCTATGCGCCGTATGCTGCTGTCGGTTGTTTTCGCCGCGTTCGTCCTCCTCAGTCCGTCCGCGCAGACCTATCGCATCCTCGTCACCAACGATGACGGCATTCGGGCGCCGGGGCTCCTGGCGCTCGCCCGTGCCATGACGGCGCTCGGCGAGGTCACGGTCATCGCGCCGGTCGACAATCAAAGCGGCAAGGGGCACTCGCTGACGCTTCTCGAGCCGATCTTTGTCGACAAGGTCACGCTCGAGGGGATTTCGACCGCCTACTCGACGACGGCGACGCCGGCCTCCTGCGTCAAGGTTGCGCTCGGCGCGCTGATGGCGAGCAAGCCGGATCTGGTCGTGTCGGGCATCAACCGCGGGCAGAACCTTGGCCGGGTGGGATATGTGTCGGGCACGGTCGGCGCCGCGCGCGAGGCGGCGCTGCAGGGCATCCCGGCGATCGCCGTGTCGCTCAAGATTGCAGAAGGCGCCACGGAGGTCTCGTATGCGGCAGCGGCGGCCGCGTCGCGGCAGATCGCCGAGTTGGTCAAGACGGCGAATCTGCCACCTGGCGTCTTCCTCAACGTCAACGTTCCACCCGGCGCACCCGACGCGATCAAGGGTCTGCGGCTCGCGATGCAGAGCCCGCAGAACGGCGTCGAACGGTTCATGGAGCATCAGCGGCCGCCTTCGAACCGCCGGTATTTCTGGAATATCTACGAAGATCCGAAGGGCGGCGCCGAGACCGACGATGTGGGCGTGGTCGAACAGGGGTATGTGGCGGTCGTGCCGCTGCGGGCCAGTGAATTCGATCGCGACGCGTTCAATCAGCTCGGCAAGATCATCCGCTGACGGGCGGCATCGCTTTCCACCAGTCCGATTCCCGCTCGTACGCATGCGCGATGCGGAAGATCGTGGCCTCGTCGAACTGCCGGCCGACGAGCTGCAGGCCGACCGGCAGGCGGTCCGCGAACCCGCACGGCACGCTGATCGCGGGCAGGCCGGCGAGCGGCGCGCTGACGGTGAACACGTCCGCCAGATACATCTTGAGCGGATCGGCGGTGCGCTCGCCGAAGCGGAACGCGGGCGTCGGGCTCGTCGGGAGCGCGACGACATCGGCCGACGCCAGCGCGCGCTCGAAGTCCTGCCGGATCAACGTGCGCACCTGCTGGGCCTTGAGATAGTACGCGTCGTAGTAGCCCGCGCTGAGCACGTAGGTGCCGAGCATGATCCGCCGCTTCACTTCCGGGCCGAAGCCGGCCTGCCGCGTCCGTTCGTACATCGCGGCCAGCGTATCCCCGGCATCGAGCGGCGCACGCACCCCATACCGGACGCCGTCATACCGGGCGAGGTTCGAGCTCGCCTCCGCGGTCGCGATCAAATAATAGATGGCGATCGCGTGACGGCTGTGGGGCAGCTCCACATCCACGATCTTCGCCCCGCGCGACGCGAGCGCTTCAACCGCTCGATCGAACGCCTGGCGCACGCCCTCATCCACTCCGTCGTCCAGCAGTCCTCTCGGAATCGCGATGCTCGTGCCCTTGAGCGCTCTGTCCTCTTCGAGCGCGGCGGCGTAGTCGGCGACCGGCGTGTCCGCCGCCGTGGCATCGCACGGGTCGGGTCCGGCAATCGCGTGCAGCACGAGCGCGGCGTCCTCGACGGTCCGCGCGACGGGACCGATCTGATCGAGCGACGAGGCGAAGGCGATCAGGCCGTAACGTGAGACGCGCCCCCACGTCGGTTTGAGGCCCGTCACGCCGCACAAGGCGGCCGGCTGGCGGATCGATCCGCCCGTGTCCGAACCCAGCGCGACCGGGACCATCCCGGCGGCGACCGCGGCCGCCGATCCTCCGCTCGATCCGCCCGGGATGCGATCGGGCGCCCAGGGATTCTTCACCGGGCCGTACGCAGAGTTTTCCGTCGACGAGCCCATCGCAAACTCGTCGCATCTGGTTTTGCCGACGACGACCGCGCCGGCCCGCTCCAGCCGCGCGACGACCGTCGCATCGTACGGGGGCTTGTAGCCCTCGAGGACCCGCGACCCGGCGGTCGTCGTGACACCGCGTGTGCAGAGGTTGTCTTTGAGCGCAATCGGCACGCCGGCGAGGGGCAGCGTGGCGAGCGCGGCGCGGTCACGGTCGAGCATCCTCGCCCGGTCGAGCGCGCGCTCGGGCGTGACGGTCTGGAAGGCGTCGAGCGCCGGATCGACGCGCGCGATGCGATCGAGCGCCGCCTGACACGCGTCAACCGCGCTCAACCGGCCAGCCGCCACCTCGTCGCGGATTTGGCGCGCGCTCTGAGGCGGCGTCATCCGATCACCTTTGGAACGCGGTAGAAGCCCGTCTCGAGCGCCGGATCCGGGAGCGGCGGCGAGCGCTTCGTCGCGCGGAAGCGACGGGCGGCGCTCGTCCTCCCGGAGCGGCGGGGGTACGGCGAGCGCCTGGGCCGTGGGCGGGACGCCGGCCGTATCGATGCCGAGCACCTCATCCGCGTATCTCAGGATGTCCGCCAGCTGGCGTGCGAAGAGCTCTTTTTCCTCGGGAGTCAGCGCCAGGCGCGCGAGCGACGCGACGGCCTCGACATCCTCTCTTGTAAACGGCATCGGCGTATATTACCCGCATGCCCGCGCCTCCCATCCGCCCGCCGGCGGTGGCCGGGACCTGGTATCCGGGCACGCGTGCCGCGCTCACTCGGGAAGTGGACGCGCTCGTCGGGGCCGCGGAAACGCCGGACCTGCCGACGGGGACGCTCGTGGGGATCGTCGCGCCGCACGCGGGCATGATGTTCTCGGGCGCCGTCGCCGCCCACGCCTACAAGGCCGCGGCCGGCGCGGCGGTGGAGGTCATCGCGCTCGTCGGTCCCTCCCACTTCGTCGGCTTCGACGGCGTCGCGATCTACGAACGAGGGGCGTTCGACACCCCGTTGGGGCGCGCGTTCGTCGACGAGGCAACCGCCGCCGCGCTGATCGCGGCGTCGCCGATCATCCGGCCGCATGCATCGGCGCACGCGCGCGAGCATTCGCTCGAGATGCAGCTGCCGTTTCTGCAGCGCGTTCTGCCGGAGGTGCCGATCGTTCCACTTGCGATCGGATTTCAGACGAGCGAAACGATTGCCGCCCTCGGGGACGCGCTCGCGGCCGCGCTCGGCAATCGTCGCGCGCTGCTCGTCGCCAGCACGGACCTGTCCCACTATTTCGACTCGGCGACGGCAACGGCGCTGGACGCGCGTGTCGCCGACTGCGTCGAGCGGTTCGACGCCGAGGGGCTGCTCGCCGAATTCGAGCGTTACCCCGAACACGAGCGCGGGCGGTACGTCGCGTGCGGCGGCGGCGCGGCGATCGCCGTCATGCGCGCGGCCCGCGCGCTCGGCGCCGCGACGGCGCGCGTGTTGAAGTACGCACATTCCGGTGATATCTCCGGCGACCATTCCAACGTCGTCGGCTACCTGGCGGCCGGCTTGTGGAAGGCCTGACCCTCGAGGCTGCGGACCGCCGCGCGCTGCTCGACATCGCGCGTGACGCGATCCGCGCGCGCGTCGCGCCAGCCACCGGCGGCGCCCCGATCGCCCCAGCTCGCCGGAGCGACCCGGTGGATCCTGAGGGTCGCGTAGGCGGCCAGGCCCCGGGCCCGAACGATCCCCTGTCTCGTCCTTCACCCGCCTTCGTCACGCTTCGGCGCGGCGATCAGCTGCGTGGCTGCATCGGCCACCTGGAGGCGGACCGGCCGCTCGCCGACGTCGTGGCGCGCGCCGCGGTCGCGGCCGCGACGGAAGATCCGCGGTTTCCGCCCGTGACCGCGGCCGAGCTCGACGATCTGGCGGTCGAGATCTCCGTGCTCGGTCCCATGCAGCTCGTGACCGATCCCATGACGATCGAGGTCGGCCGCCACGGCCTGGTCGTGCATTCCGGCGCCAAGCGAGGGCTGCTCTTGCCCCAGGTGGCGTCGGAGTGGGGGTGGGATCGTGAGACCTTTCTCGACCAGCTCTGCATGAAAGCGGGCCTGCCGCGGGGCGCGTGGCGCACGGCAAAAATTTTCACCTTCGAAGCGGAAGTGTTCTCAGATCATTGACGGAGCAGGCGCCGGAGAGTCCCCAGGTTCATCTCGTCCAGCGGATCGACCTGCCCCCGCGCCGTCGCGTCCTTCTGCTTCGGCGTTTCAATCACCATCGGCAATCGCGCGAAGCGGGGATCGTTGAGGACCCGCGCGAACGTCGCGGTGCCGAGGCAGCCCTGCCCGATGTGCTCGTGGCGGTCGACGCGGCTGCCGCACGGCCTCTTCGAGTCATTGAGGTGGAACAACGCGAGCCGGTCGAGCCCGACGATGCGATCGAAGGCGTCGAACGTCGCGCGATACCCGTCCGGGGTCGTGATGTCGTAGCCGGCGGAGATGAGGTGGCACGTGTCGAGGCAGACGCCGACGCGCCGCGTCCGTCCGACGGCGCGGATGATGGCCGCCAGATGCTCGAATCGATGGCCGAGGTTCGTGCCCTGTCCCGCCGTGTGTTCGAGCAGGATGCGGACGCGCGACCGTTTCCTGGCCGCAAGGAGCCCGCGCAGCGCCTCCGCGATGAGGTCAAGACCCTCGGTCTCCGACGCGTGCGATCCCGGGTGCATGACGAGCCCGTGGAGGCCGAGCGCGTCGGCCCGATCGAGCTCCTCGCCGAGCGCCGCGATCGACTTCGCGCGCAACGCGGGATCGGCCGACGCGACGTTAATCAGATAGCTGTCGTGGGCGACGATCGGCGCGACGCGCGTCTCGCGCGCGCGGCGGCGGAACGCGTCGCGTTCCTCCGGCGGAATCTCGCGCGCGCGCCACTGGCCGACCGACTTCGTGAAAATCTGGAGCGCCTCGCACCCGGCGGCGACCGCCCGATCGATCGCGCGCGGCAGGCCGCCCGCGATTGAGAGATGCGCGCCGAGTCTGGGCATGGCTTACCATGCTGGCACATGACTCCTGTCAGCATTCTTTTGAGCTCGCGGGGCCCCACCCCCGCTCGCGGGCGCTCGGCGGCGCGGCTTCGCCGCGCTGCCCTCCGGCGCCTCGCGCCGGCCGCAGGCGCTCTCGCGCTTTTCTGCGCGGCACCGAGGTCTGGACTTGCCTGGAGCTTCGACGTCCATCGTTTTCTCACGGGGCGGGCGATTCAGCTGTTGCCCGCGGAGCTCCGGCCGTTCTTCGAGAAGCACCGCGCCATGATCGTCGAGCACTCGATCGACCCCGACCTGTGGCGCAACGCGGGGTTCCTCGAAGAGCCGCCGCGCCACTTCCTGGACATGGACGGCTACGGGCCGTTTCCCTTCACGGATCTGCCGCGAGACTACGAGGCGGCCGTCACGAAGCACGGCAAGGACATGGTGCAGAAGAACGGGTTGCTGCCCTGGCGGACGGCGGAGATCTACGACAAGCTCGTGAAGGCGTTCCGCGAGTACGGCGACGGCTCCGCCTCGTTCGCCGGGGAAGACATCAAGTTCTTCAGCGCCGTCATCGCGCACTACACCGGCGACGCGCACGTCCCGTTTCACGCGGCGCTCAACTACGACGGGCAGCTGACGAACCAGCACGGCATCCACGCGCGGTTCGAGGGCGAGCTGATGCGCCGTTACGGGGATCGCGTGGCGATCGTCCCGAAGCCGCCCGTTCCGGTGCGGCAGCCCCGCGACTTCATCTTCGACACGCTCACGTCCGGATTCCCGCTGGTCGAGGCCGTGCTGGCCGCCGATCGCCGGGCGGTCGCCGGCCGCGAGGAGTACGACGACGCCTATTTCGACCGCCTCTTCGCGGGTTCGAAGGAGATCCTCGAGCGCCGGGTCGCGGAGGCGGCGAGCGGGATCGCCGGCATGATCGTCGGCGCCTGGGAAACGGCCGGCCGGCCCGCCGTGCCGCTGGAGCCGCCGAGGGTCAACCGGAAGATCCGACGATGATGGACGCCCGACCTGAAGGTCGGGCCTACAGGTTTTTTGATTCGCCTCGCTTGTTCAACCACCGGTCGACCGGCGCCAGAGCCACCAGCGTCACCAGCGTGACGCTCGTGGCCACCAGAGCCAGCTTGTAGCGTCCCGCGCCTGCGGCCACCCCGATCGCCGCATTGATCCAGATCGTCGCGGCGGTCGTGAGCCCGTGAATCGCCCCCTTCGTATGAAGGATTGCGCCGCCGCCCAGAAAGCCGATGCCGGTCACAATCTGCGCGGCGATATAGCCGGCGTTGCCGGAGCCCGCCCGCGATTTCGATCGACATGATCGTGAAGAGCGCCGAGCCCATCGTGATCAGGATGTTCGTCCGCAGCCCCGCCGCCTTCTGCTGCAGCTCGCGCTCGATACCGATCGGCAGCGCCGAGACAGGCCGCGAGAAGCATCCGGCCGACAAGGTCGGTGAAGAGGATGCTGGACCGGAGGAACGTCGGGCACGCTCACGGCAGGAATTTCAGGCGCGTCCGGTCGGCGGTGATCTCGATGTCCCCGACCTCGTGGCGCCAGTCGGGGCCGGACACGAGGTCGTAGCGGCCCTCCGGCACGACGAAGAGCATCCAGGCGGCGGTGCGGGCGGCCGGCGTCACGCGGCGCGCGTCGTCGCGCGATCCAGCGGGGTAGAGCACGGCGTCGCCCTGGACGGGGCCGCCCTCCTTCCCGCGCACCTGCAGCGCGCCGAACCCGTTCCGCACGTTAATCACTTCGAGGTGGTCGCCCGCCTCGTCGGGGTAGGCCATGACCGCCAGCCGTTCAGCCCAGCGGATCCCGACGACGCGGCCGTCCTGCTCGACGATGGCCTGCACGTCGTACAACCCGCTCGCGACGTCGACAATGTGCCGCTCGCCGCGCGACACGGCGGCGACGGGCGTCGTCCGCGTGCCCGACGGGTGAATCTGGACCCGCGCGCGGCTCGTCACGTCCTCGGCGCCGGCGAAGACCCGGATTTCGAGCCGGACGGTCTCCGCCCCGGCTTGTCCGTGGGTCGATCGGAGCACGGACGGCTCAGGTCCCGCGGCGACGCAGGCGAGAAGAACGCCTCCCAGCACCGACCGTATTATGTATCAGTGGATGTTTTCCTTGTCCCCGCGGGCGGCCCTCGCCACGAGCTCTACTGCGAGGTCCCCGAGCCCGATCCTCCGGTCGAGGAGGGGGAGTCCCGCGCCGGCATCCTCAAACGCATCGTGACGCGGTTTCGCGAGATCCTCGCCACTGCCGAACGGGAGCATCGCGAGCGCCAGTCGGGCGCCGTGGCGGATCCCGAGGAGCCGAAGTCCTTCATGCGGCGGGCGCGCGAACGGATGATGCGCTGGATTGCCGAGTCCATCGCCGAGCAGCGGCTGCTCTGGCACCTGCGGGGCTGCGAGGCGGCGACGCTCGTCTACCCGCACGATCTCACCGAGCGGGACGCGAACGCGGCGCTCATGTCTCAGCTGACGGTCGACTACGAGCGGCACCGCCGCTGGTTCGTGATCGACCTGCTCGGTTTCATCGCGTCCGGGGCGGTGATGCTCGTGCCCGGGCCCAACCTGGTGGCGTACTATTTCCTGTTCCGTTTCGTCGGTCACTACCTGTCGATGCGCGGCGCGCAGCAGGGGCTTCAGGCCGTCGCCTGGCGCGCCCAGCCGAGCCCCGCGCTGAGCGAGCTGCGCGCCACGCTCACGCTCCAGCCCGAGGCGCGGGAGCGCGGGCTGCACGACATCGCCGCGCGGCTGCGGCTGGAACACCTCGCGTCGTTCGTGCAGCGGATCGCGACGGTGTAGGCAGCCCTTCTGGATTCTGAATTCCAGATTCTGTATCCTGCCCTCCCGTGACACTCAGCGAGCTCGCGAAACGGCTCGACTGCCGCCTCGAAGGGGATGGCGCGCTCGAAATCACCGGCGTCGCCGGCCTGGAGCAGGCGAAGCCGGGCGACCTGACGTTCTTCTCCAACCCGAAATACGCGGCGGCCCTCGGCTCCACCCGGGCGTCCGCGGTGATCGCCGGCGACGACGCCCCGACGCCCTCCTGCTCGGTGCTGCGGAGCTCTCATCCGTATCTGGCGTTCGCCAAGGCGATCGAGATCCTCGCGCCGCCGGTGCGACCGAAGCCCGGGATCCATCCGCTGGCGTCGATCGGCGCCGGCGTGACGCTCGGCGACGGCGTGTCGATCGGTCCATTCGTCGCGATCGCCGAGGGTGCGTCGATTGGCGCGCGCACGGTCGTGTATCCGCACGTCACGATCGGCCGCGGCGCCGTGATTGGCGAGGACTGTCTCGTCCATGCGCGCGCGTCGATCCGCGAGAAAGTCGAGATCGGTCGGCGCGTCATCGTCCAGGATGGCGTCGTCATCGGCAGCGACGGGTACGGCTTCGCCAGGCGCCCCGACGGCACGCATCACAAGATTCCGCAGACGGGGGGCGTCGTGATCGAAGACGACGTCGAGATCGGGGCCAACTCGACGATCGATCGGCCGGCCGTGGGCGAGACGCGGATCGCCGCGGGGGCCAAGGTCGACAACCTCGTGCACATCGCGCACGGCGTGCAGATCGGCCGCGACGTCCTCCTCGCGGCGCAGGTCGGCATCGCCGGCAGCACCGTGGTCGAGGACGGCGTCACGATGGGCGGACAGGTGGGCGTCGTCGGCCACATTACGATCGGGCGCGGGGCTGTGCTGGCCGCACAGTCCGGCGTGACGAACTCCGTGGACGCAGGGACGTTCGTCACCGGCTATCCGGCCATCCCCAACCGTGAGTGGCTCAAGGCCTCGACGGTATTCAAGAAGCTGCCGGAGTTACGAAAAACGGTAGCCGATCTCGAACGGCGTATCGCGGAACTCGAAGCCGCGCTGGCACGCCGCCCTATGCCATAATCGTTGGATGGTTCACGTCCGGGCGGCGGCCGCCGCGGCGCTCGTTGTCCTGCTCGCCCTCTCGACCGCGTCTTCGCCCACGGCGGCCACCCGGCCGCCCAAACTCGACTACAAGATCTCCACGCTCTCCAACGGTCTGACGGTCGTGCTGCTCGAGGATCACTCGACGCCGATCGTCCATCTCCAGCTCTGGTATCACGTCGGCTCGAAGGACGAGAAGGCCGGACGAACCGGTTTCGCTCATCTGTTCGAGCACATGATGTTCAAGGGCTCGAAGAACGTCGAGAACGAGCAGCACCCGTCGGCGATTTCGAGCATCGGCGGCCAGAGCAACGCCTACACGAACGAGGATGCGACCGTGTACTGGGAAACCGTGCCGGCGCATTATCTGCCGCTCATCCTGTGGCTCGAGGCGGATCGCATGGCGTCGCTCCGGATCGACGAGGGCACGTTCAGGAACGAGCGGGAAGTGGTCAAGGAAGAGCGGCGGATGCGCGTCGAGAATCAGCCGTACGGCCGGCTCTCCGAGCTGATCTACGGCCAGGCGTTTACGGTGCATCCGTACAAGCACCCGACGATCGGCAGCATGGTGGATCTCGAGGCGGCGTCGATCGAGGACGTCCGCGAGTTCTATCGCACCTACTACGTGCCGAACAACGCGACGATCGTGCTGGTCGGCGATTTCGACAGCGCCGAAGCGCTGCAGCTCGTCGAGCGCTACCTCGGGCGCGTCCCGAAGTCGACGCGGCCCGTGCCGCGGGACATCCCGCAGGAGCCGGCACCGAAGCAGGAGCGCCGGGTGACGCTCAGCGAACCGTGGCCGCTGCCGGCCGTCGTCGTCGCGCACCCGATTACCTTCGACGGCCACCCGGACTCGTATCCGCTCCACATCGCGTCGAAGATCCTCTCCGACGGGCAGAGCTCGCGGATTTATCGAAAGCTCGTCTACGAGCAGCAGATCGCGCTGGCCGCCTTCGGCCAGGGGAACCTCATCGAGGATCCGAACCTGTTCTTCGCGGTGGCGATCGTCCAGCCGGGGCGCTCGCCCGCGGAGGCCGAGAAGGCGCTCGATCGGCGAGCTCGAGCGGTTGAAGGTCGATGGCGTGACCCCCGCCGAGCTCGAGCGCGCGAAGAACCAGTTCGCGCGCGACTACATCCTCGGCCGGGAGTCGAACCAGCAGAAGGCGTCGCACCTCGGCCACGCCGCCGTCATTCACGACGACATCAAGACGGCGGATGGCGAGTTCGACATCTTCATGAACACCACGGCGGCCGACGTGCAGCGCGTGGCGAAGACCTACTTCACGCCGACGTCCCGATTGATCATTCATGTGATGCCGAAGCAGGGCAGCACTGGGGGCCAGCAATGACGGCTTTCCTTCGGCATCTCGCGGCGGCCGCAGGCGCTTGTCTGATGTTGATGGGAACGGCTCAGGCCCAGACGTGGCCGTCCGAACGGCCGCCGCGCCCGATGACCGCGCGGGACGTGAAATTCCCGCCGTACGCGATCAGGACCCTCGAGAACGGGCTCCAGGTCATCGCGGTCTCGCACCACGAGCAGCCGGCCGTCTCGCTGCGGCTCCTCGTGCGCGCCGGCGCGGCGCAGGATCCGACCGACAAGCCGGGCGTCGCGTCGCTCGCCGCGATGCTGCTGGATCAGGGGACCCAGGGGACGACCGCGCGCAGCGCGCAGGACATCGCTCAGTCGATCGACCAGATTGGCGGCGCGCTCGGCGCCGGCGCCGGGACCGACCTGACCTTCGTCAACGCCGTCGTCATGAAGGACAGCTTCGACTTCGCGATGGCGCTCGTGTCCGATGTCGCGAGATACCCGGCCTTCGCTCCCGACGAGATCGATCGGCAGCGGCAGCAGATCCTGTCGAGCCTGAAGGTCAGCTACGAGGATCCCGAGTACCTGGCCAATGTCGTGTTCGATCGGCTCGTCTACGGGTTTCATCCGTACGGCAAGCCGAACTCGGGCACGCCCGAGTCGATCGGCCGGCTGACTCGCGACGATCTCGTCGCGTTTCACAAGGCGTACTTCGCGCCCAACAACGCGATCCTGGCGATCGTCGGCGATATCACGCCCGACGAAGCCTTCAAAGCGGCGCAGCGCGCGTTCGGCGCCTGGGAACGGCGCCCCGACGCGACGCCCCTGACGCCGCCCCCGCCGCCGGAGCCGACGCGCCGCGTCGTCATCGTCGATCGGCCGGGCGCGGTGCAGACCGAGATTCGCGTCGGGCATCTCGCGCTGCCGCGCAAGCACCCGGACTACCTCGCTGTGGACCTGGCGACCAAGATCCTCGGCGGCGAAGGCAGCAACCGCCTCCACCGCGTGCTGCGGTCGGAGCGCGCCCTGACCTACGGCGCATCCGCGGATCTCGAGACGATGCGCCAGGCCGGCGACATTGTCGCCGAGACGGACACGCGGTCGGATTCGACGGGCGAGGCGCTGAGGCTCGTCGTGGACGAGTACTGGAAGCTCCAGCGGGAGCGCGTCGGGACCGGCGAGCTCGAAGGGGCGAAGGACTACCTGGCCGGCAGCTTCCCGCTCACGATCGAGACCCCGAGTGACATCGCGCTCCAGGTCCTCAACGCCGTGTTCTACGGCCTCGATCTCGAAGAGCTGCAGACGTTCCGCGATCGCGTGACGGGCGTTTCGGTCGACGACATTCAACGCGTGGCGAAGACCTACTTCAAGCCGGACCGGCTGTCGATCGTGCTCGTCGGCGATGCATCGGTGTTTGCCTCGCAGCTGGCGGGCGCCGGGTTCCCGCAGTTCGAGCGCATCTCGCTGTCCGATCTCGATCTCTCGACCGCCGATCTGCGCCGCATCGGCAGGCCCGCGCCGGCGGCCAAAGAGGACGAGGCGGCCGCTCGGGCCGACGCCCCGACGGCGCTCGTCCGAAAGCCTCTCTGAGACGCATCCGGCCTTCGGCATTCGGCCTTCGGCATTCATGCGCCGCATCCTGATCTCCTGCGGCGAGGCCTCCGGGGATCTCTACGCCGGCGCGCTCGCGCGCGAGCTGCGCGCGCTCGACCCCTCGCTCGAGGTCGCCGGGATCGGCGGCGATCGCCTGCGGGCCGGCGGCGCGTCGCTCCTCGCGGACTATCGGGGCATCGCGGTGACCGGCCTCATCGAGGCGGTGCGCGTGCTGCCGCGGGCGCGGGCGATGTACCGGCGGATCCTGGACGACGCGGCCCGCGCCCGGCCGGACGTGTTCGTCGCCGTGGATTTTCCCGACTTCAACTTCCGCGTGGCCGAGGCGATGCGACGTCTTGGCGTGCCGGTCGTCTACTACATCGGCCCGCAGCTCTGGGCCTGGCGCCCGGGCCGGATGAAGGACATACGCCGGTTCGCCCGCCTCGTGCTCGTCATCTTTCCGTTCGAGGAAGCGATCTACCGCGACGCCGGCGTGGCGGTCGAGTTCGTCGGCCATCCGCTCGTCGAGCTGGCGCGCGCCGCGGGGCCGCGCGCCGAGATTCGTCGATCGCTCGGGCTGGATATCGACAAGCCCGTGGTGGCGCTGCTTCCGGGCAGCCGGCCGAACGAGCTGCGCGCGATTCTCCCCGGTTTGTCAGCCGCCGCGCGGCTCATCGCGGCGCGCGTTCCCGAGGCGCAATTCGTCGTCGCGCGCGCGCCGGGCCTCGCCGACGAGCTCTTCGCGCACCTGGGCGGGCCGACGATCATCGAGCAGCGGGCCGATGACGTCCTGGCGGCGGCGGACGTCGCGCTGACGGCGTCGGGAACCGCAACCGTGCAGGCGGCGATTCACGGCACGCCGATGGTGATCGTGTATCGGGTGTCCCCGGTGACCTACGCGATCGGGAAGCCGTTCGTGAAGGTCGATACGTACGGAATGGTCAACCTCGTCGCCGGACGCCGCGTCGTCCCCGAGCTGGTGCAGGGGGCGTTCACGCCGGAGGCGGTAAGCGATGAAGCGGTATCGCTGCTGACCGATCGCGCGCGCGCCGCGCAGGTGCGCGCCGCGCTGACCGAAGTCCGAGAGAAGCTCGGGGGCCCGGGAGCGACCCGGCGCGCGGCCCAGGCCATCCTGCGCGTTGTAAACTGAGGCGCATGTTCAATCGCCTATCTGCGGCAACCGCCTGCGGTCGGCGCGAGTGTCGAACGCGCTGCGAGCAGCGCCGTCGGCGCTCGCGAGCGGCGGTGGGGCCCCGCGAGCCCTAGAAGGCAAGCTGATCCTGCCGGTCGTTCTTCCGGCGCTGTCGGTGCCACCGTTCTCATTCCTGCCGATCTGTCCGAACTGACTGGTGATGCCACCGCGATCGTTCACGGACGCGTCGTGGACGTTCGAGCCGAGTGGCTGGAAGGACGACGCGCCATCGACACATACGTCACGGTCGCGGTGGCGACGTACTTGAAGGGGGACCTTGGGGCATCCGTCACGCTCCGCGTCCCGGGCGGCAAGATGGGCGCGTATCGCAGCTTCATCGTCGGTGCGCCGATCTTCAACGTGGGGGACGAGGTCGTACTGTTCCTCGGGAGCCAGGGTCCGTCGGTGCCCTATGTTCTGGGGCT
Source organism: uncultured Acidobacteriota bacterium (assembly GCA_963847125.1). Lineage (GTDB taxonomy): Bacteria > Acidobacteriota > Vicinamibacteria > Vicinamibacterales > 2-12-FULL-66-21 > DATAEE01. Next base: position 692,320 of record CAWJYM010000009.1, on the reverse strand, counting down.
GAGCCAGGGCGTCTATCGCGTGCGGACGGATCGCGAATCCGGCCGTCGCACGGTGATTCCACCCGCGCTCATCTCGCCCGGCGTCGAGCCCGTCCGCCTCGTGCGCGGCGATCCGAACCGCCCGGCGCCGACCCTCGAACGGTTCGCCGCGGACATTCGTGCCCTCCTCGCGCGCAAAGCGGGTGCGAGGTGACGATCCTGCGCCGGGCGGTCGCGGGCTCTCTCGTCCTGGCCGTCGCCGCGGGGGCGCCGGTCCCGGCGGCCGCGTACCTGAAGCTCGGGGGGCGCGCGAACGGCCGCACCGTGCAGCTCAGGTGGGAGCGGCTGCCGATGCGGTACTTCATCACCAACAGCGGCGTATCCGGTGTGACGGCGGCGCAGTTCCAGACCGCAGTGGATCGAGCGTTCCAAAGCTGGCAGAGCGTCCCGACCTCGAGCTTCAGCGGCACCTTCGCGGGGTTCACGCCGGCCAGCGCACGGGACGACGACGGGATGACCGTGCTCGGGTTTCTCCCGCGGCCCGATCAGGATCGCGTGCTGGCCGCGACGCGGATCCTGACGAACGAGATGACCGGGGAGATCGTGGAGGCCGACATCTTCTTCAACTCCGCGTTCCCGTGGTCGGTATCGCCGACCGGCGAGCCGGGGCGGTTCGACGTCGAGTCGATCGCGCTGCATGAAGTCGGGCATCTGCTCGGGTTGGGCCATTCTGCGATCGGCGAGACCGAGCTCCAACCCGGCGGCCGCCGGCGCGTGATCGCCTCCGCCGCCGTGATGTTCCCGATCGCGTTCACGGCCGGCAACGTCGAGGAGCGCACGCTGCACCCGGATGACATCGCGGGCGCGTCGGACATTTACCCCGACGGGGATTACCGCTCCGGGACGGGCTCGATCAGCGGCCGGGTGACGAAGAACGGCGAAGGCATCCTCGGCGCGCACGTCGTGGCCTGGAACCAGCGGACCGGCGCGCTCGTGTCCGGCTTTTCCCTCGGGTCCGATGGCGCCTTCGTCGTCGCGGGTCTCTCGCCCGGACCGCACGTGTTGCGCGTCGAGCCGATCGATGACGCCGACGTCACGAGCTTCTTCTCGGAAGAGGCGGACATAGACATCGACTTCCGCGCGGCGTTTCACGATCGGCTCGCGGTGGCGCCGCGTGGCGGCGGGAGCGAGCGGGTCGAGCTCCGCGTGGCGCCCAAGTGACGTCGAGGACGCTGGCGATTGCCCTCGGCATCATCGTGGCGGCCGGCTCGGAGGCGAGCGCGCAGGCGCGGCCCCGGTCGTTCGAGCTCTCGGTGGGGGCGATCTGGACGACCGGGTCGTCGTCTGGAAGGGACGAAGCGACCGAGACCCGCAACCAGACCGGCGGCGGGTCGTTCCCGCTGTTCGTGGCGTCGAGCGAGATCGGCGCGGGGCCCGGCGCGGAGGCCCGGCTCGCGTTTTATCTGACGCCGCGCGTGGCGATCGAGGCGGGCGGTCTTTTCGCCTTTCAGCAGGTTTCCACGCGCCTCACGAGCGACGCGGAGAATATCCCGGACGCCACCGCGGTCGAGGATCTCAGCGAGTACATCATCGATGGAGCCGTCGCCTACCACTTCCGGCCGCTCGGGCGGATTGTGCCGTTCGTTCGCGGGGGTGTGGGCTATCTCCGTCAGCTCCACGAAGGGCAGACGCTGGCCGAGACCGGCACGGCGTACCACGCCGGAGGCGGCGTGAGCTACTGGCTGTCCTCAGGGGGGCAGGGGTTCTTCAAGGGCTGGGGCCTTCGCGGCGACGCGCGCGTCGTCATCCGTGACGGGGGGTTCAGCTTCGACGATGAGAACCGGACCGGCGTCGTCATCACCGGCGCGCTGGTCATGGCCTTCTGAAAAGGGGACAGCCACCTTTTTTCAGAAAGCGTAAAAAGGTGACTGTCCCCTTTATTGTCTTCGACAGCGTTTCCATCGCGCGAGGCGGGCGCCGGGTCCTCGACGGATTCACGCTGACCGTCGAGCGAGGCGAGACTGTCGCGCTCGTCGGGGCCAGCGGGGAAGGGAAGACCACCGCGTTGCGGCTCGTGAACCGCATGCTCGAGCCGGACTCGGGCCGAGTCTCGGTCGAGGGCCGCGACACGCGCGACTGGGATCCGATCGTCCTGCGCCGCCGCTGCGGCTACGTGCTCCAGGAGATCGCCCTCTTTCCCCACATGACGGTCGCCGAGAACGTCGCGCTCGTGCCGCGCCTCGACGATCGGTCGCTCGGCGACGCCGAGGTGGCCGCGCTGCTCGATCTCGTCGGCCTGGAGCCGGCGCGGTTCGCCCGCAAATGGCCGGCGGAGCTGTCGGGCGGCCAGCGTCAGCGCGCCGGGGTCGCGCGCGCGCTCGCCGCGGATCCGCCGGTGCTCCTGATGGATGAGCCGTTCGGTGCGCTCGACCCCGTCACGCGGGCCGAGCTGCACGACGAGCTGCGGCGCATCCAGTCGCGCGTGCGCAAGACCATCCTCCTGGTCACGCACGACATGGGCGAGGCCTTCGCGCTCGCCGATCGCGTCGGCGTCCTTGCGGATGGAACGCTCGCGGCGTGCGACACGCCGGAAGTGGTCGCGCGCTCGCAGGACGCCCGGGTCCGGCGGCTTCTCGACGCGGTGGCCGGAGGCCGGTTCACGGAGGCAAGGGAGATCACGGAGAAGGGACAAACACGGAGACACGGAGAGCACGGAGACAAGTAGGTTTGAGAGAAACCTCCGTGCGTCCTCCGTTTCTCCGTGTCTCCGTGGTGATCGTCTCCGTGCCCTTCCTTGCCTCCGTGGCCAGAGTCTGATCATGCGGCTCTTTCAATTCTGGATCGATCACCGCGCGGAGCTCGCTCGGCTCGCGGGTGAGCACGTGTTCCTCGTCGCGATCTCGACGCTCGCCGCGATCGCGATCGGCCTGCCGCTCGGCATCTTCGCCGCCAGGCGCCCGCGCGCCGGGCGTCCGATCGTCGCGATCGCGAACGTCGTCCAGACCATTCCGAGCCTGGCGCTGCTCGGGTTCCTCATTCCGATTCCGTTCGTCGGGCTCGGCGCCCGCGCGGCGCTCGTGGCGCTCGTGTTGTACGCGCTGCTGCCGATTGTCCGGACGACGGCCGCCGGGCTGACGGCGGTGGATGCGGCGCTGAAGGAAGCGGGGACGGCGCTCGGGATGACGTCCCGTCAGCTCCTGCGTCTCGTCGAGCTGCCCCTCGCGCTCCCGTCCATTGTCGCCGGCATCCGCGTCGCGGCCGTTGTCGGCGTCGGGACCGCGACGATCGCGGCGGCGATCGGCGCCGGGGGCCTCGGCGAGTACATCTTCCGCGGCCTCTCGATGGTGGATCCGATCGTGATCCTGGCGGGGGCGATCCCGGCGGCGGCGCTCGCGCTCGGCGTCGACGGCGCGTTGACGGCCGTCGAGCGACGGCTCGGGCCCGGCGGCGCGGCCCGGGCCCGCCTGACGGGCCGCAGGCCGATCGGCCTGATCGCGCTCCTGCTGATCTCTGCGGTGGCGGTCGCGGCGCTCTCGTTCCAGGTGGCGCGCGGCTCGGGTCGACCCGTCATCCGGGTCGGCTCGAAGAATTTCACCGAGCAGCTCGTGCTCGGAGAGATCGTCGCCGGTGCGATCGAACGGTGGTCCAACGTGGCGGTCGAACGCCGGCTCAACCTGGGGGGCACCTTCATCTGCGATCGCGCGGTGAGGGCGGGCGAAATCGACGTCTACGTCGAGTACACGGGCACTGCGCTCACGGCCATTTTCAAGGAATCACCAGACGCGGAGCGCGAGCCTCTCAGGCCCGCGACTCGTTCGAGCGAGGTCTTCAACCGCGTGCGCGACCGATACGCCGCCGTCGGCGTGACGCTCGCGGCGCCGCTGGGCTTCGACAACACATTTGCCATTCTCGTGCGTGGCGCCGACGCGCGGCGGCTTGGGCTCGAGACGATCGAAGATGCCGTGCCGCACGCGCGGTCCTGGCGCGCCGGCTTCGGCTACGAGTTTCTCGAGCGCGCCGATGGCTACCGCGGACTCGCCCGGGCCTATGGGCTTCGCTTCGCGGAGGACCCGCGCGTCATGGATCTGGCGCTGATGTATCGCGCCCTCGCGGACGGTCAGGTCGATCTGATCGCGGGCGACGCGACCGCCGGGCTCATCGCCGGCCTCGGTCTCTTCATGCTCGAGGACAACCGGCACTATTTTCCGCCCTACGAGGCGGCGCCCGTCGCGCGCACGGCAACGCTGCTGGCGCATCCAGAGGTCGCGGCCGCGCTCGCGCGGCTGGCGGGCGCCATTTCCGCCGCCGACATGCGCGCGATGAACTACGCCGTCGACGCCCAGCGCCGCGATCCGGCCGCGGTCGCGAGAGAGTTCCTGAGCCGGACATTCCCATGAGCGCGCGCGGCACCAGCTTCGCGGTGATCTGGATCTACTGGTCGTCGCTCATCTGGCTCCGGCCGGCCTTTGAGATTCTGGGGATTGCGCCACGCAACCATGTGTGGCTCGTGAAACTGCTGGAAATCTACTACTGGCCGTTGCTCGCGTTGACCCCGAGGATGACTCGCCTGTTCGGCTCCTCAGTAGCCGTGATCTTCAAGGCGCCTATTCTCGCGGCGCTTGTCGGAGCCCTTCTCTGCACGGCTCTGTGGTGGGTGTGGTTCACGATTCTTAGAAAGATTCGACGCCGTAGAGTTTATCAACGACCTTTCTAAAGCACCTTGAGCACCGTGCGCACAGTGAGCACCTTGCGCACCTGGCGCACCGTGAGCACCTTGAGCACCCTGAGCACTTGGGTAATGATGGAGCGATGGCTTCCCGCAATTCCTTCAACACACGGACCACACTCAAAGTCGGCAACGACCGTTTTACGATCTTCAGCCTGGCGGCGCTCGAGAAGGCCGGATTCCCGGCCGTTTCGCGCCTCGCGTACTCGCAGAAGATTCTGCTCGAGAACCTGCTCCGTCGCGAAGACGGCAAGTTCGTCGAGGCGGACGCGATTCGGGCGCTGTCGGCCTGGGATCCGGCGGCCGACCTGCAGCAGGAGATCGCGTTCATGCCGGCGCGCGTGCTCCTTCAGGACTTCACCGGCGTGCCGGCGGTCGTCGACCTCGCCGCGATGCGCGACGGCGTCGTCCGGCTCGGCGGCGATCCGAAGCGGGTCAACCCGCTCCAGCCCGTCGAGCTCGTCATCGATCATTCCGTGCAGGTCGATCACTTCTCGGAGCCGAACGCGTTCGAGCTGAACGCGCAGCTCGAGTTTTCGCGCAACCGCGAGCGGTACGTCTTCCTGCGCTGGGGCCAGGACGCGTTCCAGAATTTCCGCGTCGTCCCGCCCGACACCGGCATCGTGCATCAGGTCAACATCGAGTACCTGGCACGCGTGGTCATCCGCGACAGCGTAGCCGGCGAGACGCTCGCGTACCCGGACACGCTGGTCGGAACCGATTCCCACACGACGATGGTGAACGGCCTCGGCGTCGTGGGGTGGGGCGTCGGGGGCATCGAGGCGGAGGCCGCGATGCTCGGCCAGCCGATTTCGATGCTCATCCCCGAGGTCCTCGGCTTCCGCCTCGTCAACCGGCTGCCCGAGGGGGCGACCGCCACCGATCTCGTGCTCATGGTCACGGAGCGGCTGCGCAAGCACGGCGTCGTGGGGAAATTCGTCGAGTTCTTCGGCCCGGGGCTCGAGGACCTGACGATTGCCGACCGCGCGACCCTGGGCAACATGTCGCCGGAGTACGGGGCGACGATTGCCATCTGCCCGATCGACGACATGACGCTCGACTACCTGCGTCTGACCGGCCGCGACGACCAGCACGTGAAGCTCGTCGAGGCGTACGCCAAGGAGCAGGGACTGTTCCGCGTGCCGGGCGCCGCCGATCCGGCCTACGACGAGATCATCGAGCTCGACCTCGCGACGGTCGAGCCGAGCCTCGCCGGCCCGAAGCGCCCGCAGGATCGCGTCCCGCTCAAGCAGTCCAAGCTGCGGTTCACGCAGGCGCTCGAGACGATGCTGGGCGAGCGCAGGACGAAACCAGCGGCGACCGCGGCCAACCCGGGTGAGGCGACGCAGCCGCACGAGACGGGCGGCGTCGCCGTGGCGGTGGAGGAGTCGCTGTCCGAGAGCGCCGCCGCGCTCGACCACGGCTCGGTGGTCGTCGCCGCGATCACGAGCTGCACGAACACGTCGAACCCGAGCGTGATGATCGGCGCGGGCCTGCTCGCGAGGAACGCCGTCCAGCGCGGGTTGACGACGAAGCCGTGGGTCAAGACGAGCCTGGCGCCCGGATCGATGGTCGTCACCGAGTACCTGAAGAAGGCAGGCCTGCTCCCGTACCTCGAAAAGCTCGGATTCAACCTGGTCGGCTACGGCTGCACGACCTGCATCGGCAACAGCGGCCCGCTGCCCGAGCCCGTCTCGTCGATCGTGAAGGACCGCAACCTCATCGTCGCGTCGGTTCTGAGCGGCAACCGCAACTTCGAGGGGCGCATCCAGTCACAGGTGAGGGCGAACTACCTCGCCTCGCCGCCGCTCGTTGTCGCGTACGCGCTCGCGGGCCGGATGCAGGTGGACCTCACGTCCGAGCCGATCGGCAGGGACCAGGAGGGGAAGGACGTCTATCTTCGCGACCTGTGGCCGACCGAACGGGAGATTCAGGAGACGATGCTCACGTCGGTCAAGTCCAGCATGTTTCGGGAGAGTTACGCGCAGGTGTTCGACGGCGACCCGCGGTGGCGCCAGCTGCCGACGCCGACCGGCGACCGCTTCCAGTGGGAGGCGGACTCGACCTACATCCGCAACCCGCCGTTTTTCGATGGCATCACGCTGGACCCGCCGGCGCCGACCGACATCCGCGGCGCGCGGGTCCTGGCGGTGCTCGGCGACAGCGTCACGACGGATCACATCTCGCCGGCCGGGTCGATCCCGACCGACAGCCCTGCGGGCAGATATCTGATCGCCAACGGCGTCACGCCGCGGGACTTCAACTCGTACGGCGCGCGGCGCGGCAACCACGAAGTGATGGTGCGCGGCACGTTCGCGAACATCCGGCTCCGCAACCAGCTCGCGCCCGGAACCGAGGGCGGCTGGACGACGAAGCTCCCGTCGGGAGAGGTTGCGACCATCTATGACGCGGCGATGGACTACAAGGCGGCGGGTATCCCGCTGCTCGTGCTGGCCGGGAAGGAGTACGGGTCCGGATCGTCGCGCGACTGGGCGGCGAAGGGCACGCTGCTGCTCGGCGTGAGGGCGGTCGTCGCGGAAAGCTTCGAGCGGATCCACCGCAGCAACCTCGTCAACATGGGGGTGCTGCCGCTCCAGTTCAAGCCGGGAGAGAACATCTCGAGTTTGAAGCTCACGGGCCGCGAGGTGTACGAGATTGCCGTGGCGCTGGGCGGCCTCCGGCCGCGCGGCGACCTCTCCGTGCGCGCCGTCGCGGACGACGGCAGCGTCATCACGTTCAAGGCGGACGTGAGGATCGACACGCCGGAAGAGCTGATCGCGTTCAGGCACGGCGGGATTCTTCCGTATGTGCTCAGGCAACTTGTCAAGAGCTGAGCATTACCGCGAGTAGCCCGGTCTCGCTCGCACCGTCACCCCACGCCGTTTCACGCGTACGTCCAGCGCGTGCCAGCCGTCCTGCGCCACACCCTGGGGCGCATACGCGATCACATACCGCTGGCGGAATTCGCCGAGCACCGATGTCAGCGTGGCCTGCAATCTGCCGAAGTCGCCGGCGTCGAGCCGGCGGCCGCCGGTGGTCTCGACGATGTCGTCCAGAAACCTCGTCGCGGCGCGATAGTAGTCGCGCGGGTCAATCCTCCCTCGAACGCCGGGTATCCTCACGAAGGGCGCCACGGGCTCGCGCAATTCGACGGTGTACACGACCGTCTCGCTGCGCTTCGCGACGGCGAGAACCCACGCGGGCTCGAGCCAGCTCCACGTGTCCAGTCCGTCCGTGAACAGCAACACCAGCGAGCGCCGGCCCCTGGCTCGCGTCGTCAGCAGCGCCGCGTAGGCCGCATCGACGAGCGTGGTTGCTCCGGACGATTCGAGGCGGTCCAGCGAAGCAGGCAGCAGATCGAGGCGGCCGGTAAGCGGCAGCAGCTGCGACAGCTCTTCGGAGAACGTGATCAATCCGGCGCGATCGCCAGGCCTGAGATCGGCGATCGCCGATCGGACCCCGTCGGCGAGATGCTTCAGTTCGGCCTTGTCGAGGCTCGCGCTGGTGTCGAGCGTCAGCATGACGTCGATCGGATCCTCCGCGGAGAGCACGTGGTCGATCGTCTGACGCACGCCATTGTCGAACACGTTCGAAATCGTCGGCTTTCAGGTCGGCGACCGGTTTCTCGTCGCGCGCGACGAGCGCATCGACGCGGACCATCTCCACGCCCGACTTGAACATCGGCTGCTGCAGGGGAGCGCCGTCGAGCGTCAGCCATCCGAGGACGATTGTGAGCGCGGCGGTCGATTTCACGGCCAGATCGCCTTGCGAAGCGCCGCGACCGATGCCTCCACACGGGTGAACTGGCCCAGTGAATACGCGGCCCACGGATCCGGCCGCCGGTCGGGCGGGCGGTGAAGAAAGTCGGCCGTGAGCAGGTGTCCCTGGAGCCACCGTGCGTGACTGAGGCCGACGGCGGCACGTTGCCCGTCCGGCCAGGCGGCGAGCGCTTCCAGATACAGACGCTCGGCCTCCTTCGCGCGCCCGTTCTGGTGCTGGAGGAGGGCCAGCAGGGTGCACGCCAGATACGTCAGCGGCGGCGACGGCTTCGACGATCGAACGACTTCCAGCGTCGCCGTTGCCTCCCGCCGCCGGTTCTGAAGCATCATCGTCCGGCCGAGGCGCACGCGCGCCTCGATCTCGGCAGGATTCAGCTTCAGGGTCATCTCGTACGCGCTCGCGGCCTCCCGCAGCAGCAGGCGCCGGCGGGTTTCGGCGTCCTGGCGCGTTCGATTCGGAGGACCGTGGGTCGCGACGATCTCCAGCAGCGAATCGGCCGCTTCCAATTCGTTCACCGTCCCGAACCCGAGCTGGATTCTCGGGTCCTTCGGGTATGCGTCCATCGCGGCCTCGAAATGCGTGTGCGCCGCCGGCAGCCGTGGCGTGCCGTGCAGCAGTTCGCCGGCGGCAACGAACCATCCGGCCGCGAACGCGGGCTCTGTGTCCGTCGTGCGAAGCGCGGTGCCGACGAGCGTCCTGCGCCGCCGCGGATCGACGATCGATCGCAGTCGCGTGATCACGGTCCGCCCCGAGGCAAGAAGCCAGGCCGCCTGATCTGATCGGTCATTCCGGACGGCCAGCCGCGCGGCTTCGAGATGTGCCATCGCGGCGGCCTGCAGCCAGCGGACGAGGTCTTCGCGGGACGCAGCAGGGTAGAAGGGCGCCTTCTGTTCCGCCTTCCTCGGAGTGATCGTTTCGACGACGGCTTCTTGAAGCGGGTCCGGCGGCCACCCAAGGAGCGCCGCGTGAACCGTCGCGGCGCCCGACGCGACGTACTCGTCGATCAGGCGCTTGTACTCGTCGGGAGACCGGGCACCCTGACCGGCCAGAGCCAGCACAGCAGCGATCGAGGCGAACAGCGCGGTCATTGCCGCAGATCGACGCAGATGGCGCATGAATACAACGCATGCGAATTCTATAATCGGCAGGAGCAACGCGTGACGTCCGCCGACGTAAAAACCAAGGCGCGGGAGCTGGGCTTCGATCTCTGCGGCATCGCGCCGGCCGAAGCGCTGCCCGAGACGCGCCACTTTCGTGACTGGCTCGCGAGCGGCTACGCGGGCGAGATGCGGTATCTCGGGCGCAGCGCCGCGCGCCGCGAGGATCCGCGGCGCGTGCTGAGGTCGGCGCGGTCGATCGTCGCGCTCGGCATCCTCTACAACACCGATCGCCCGTATTCGACCGAGCAGCGAGACCCGGGCGCGGCGGCGATCTCCCGCTACGCGTGGGGCGACGACTATCACGCGATCATCGGGTCGAAGCTGAACGCGCTGTCCGAATGGATGCGAGCGCAGGTCGGCGAGTCGTTCGAGTCGAAGGCCTACGTCGACACCGGCCCCGTCCTCGAACGGCAGTACGCGCAACGCGCCGGCATCGGGTGGATCGGGAAGAACACCTGTGTCATCAACCCCGGGCTCGGATCCTGGATCTTCCTCGCGGAGATTCTGACCAACGCGTCACTCGATCCCGACCCGCCCGCGCTCGATCAGTGCGGGTCCTGCACGCTCTGTCTGGAGGCCTGTCCGACGGAGGCCTTCACCGCGCCCCGGGTGCTCGACGCGACGCGCTGCATCTCGTATCTGACCATCGAGCTGAAAGGGGAGATCCCGGAAACGCTGCGGGCCGGCGTCGGAACCCACGCGTACGGCTGCGACGTCTGCCAGGAGGTCTGCCCGTGGAACCTCGCGCCCTCGCCGCCCGTCTCCGGCGCTCGAGCGTGGCTCCCGCGCGCGGCGCTCGACGGCGCGTCGCTCGCCGCGTTGTGGCGCCTGCCGGACGATCGGCTCGCCGCGCTCGTCGCGGACAGCGCCATGAGCCGGGCCGGCGTCCTTGGCCTGCGGAGAAACCTCGCCGTCGCGATCGGCAATTCAGGCGACGCGGAGGCGGCGGCCGCGCTGGTGGAGGTTGATCCAACCGACGCGCCGTCGATCGAGGATCCGATGGTGGCCGAGCATGTGCAGTGGGCGCGCACACGTTTGTGCGCAGTAAAATAGGGTCAATGTCCCTCGCCCCTACTCTTCTCTTGTCGATGCCTCAGCTGCAGGATCCCAACTTCGTCCGCACGGTCATTCTGCTTTGCGAGCACGAGCCTGACGGAGCGTTCGGCCTCGTACTGAACCGTCCGACCGACGTCACGGCCGCGAGCGTCGTCCGTCTCGATCCGCCCCTGAGCGAAGGCAGCGGGATGATGCTCTGGATGGGCGGGCCGGTGGAGCCGCAACGAGGGTGGATTCTGCTCGGTGAGGAGCCGTCGGGGCCCGACGGCTCGTCGCGCCGAATCGTCGACGGCGTGTATTTGTCCGCGTCGCCCGTCTTGCTTCGGCGAGTCCTCGAAGAACGCCCGGCGCCGCGGGCGCGCGTGCTCGCCGGCTACGCGGGCTGGGGCCCGAAACAGCTCGACGGAGAGCTCCAGCAGTCCTCGTGGCTGCTCGCCGACGTGCAGCCCGATCTGATCTTCGACGTGGACGCCCTCACGATGTGGGAGACGGCCATTCGCCGTCTCGGCGCCGACCCTGCGGCGCTCCAGATGAGCCGGGGAGTGCACTAACCCATTGCTGATTGTGGATTGCTGATTGCTGAGTGGACCGCATTCAGCAATCAGCCTTCAGCACTCAGCATTGGGCGAGAGTCATTTTCCTTCCACGATAGCGAGCAGCTTGTTCCGCGCGAGCTCGTCGCGGCGCTTGGCGAGTTCGCGGATCAGCGCCTCGCGTACTTCGCTGTCGCGCACGCCATCGAATAATTCAATCAGTTCCTGCGTCGTCGCGCGCTGGCCCAGAGCCCGGACGGCGGTCGTCTGCAGGTCTTCGTCGGTTTCAGTCTTCACGATCGCGACGAGCTTCTGCCGCGACGCCGGCGTCGCTCCGCTGACCGAGCTGCCGGATGACGATCTCCTTGACCTCCGTATCCTTCTGTCCGTCGTACAGCTCGACGAGTGCCGGCCGTATCGCTCCGCTGCGCGACGTGGCGGATGGCCATCTTCTCGCATTTCCGGGTCCGCGTCCTGCTTCGCGACGGCGATGAGCTTCTGGCGCGCCTGCTGATCGTCGCGCTGCGCGATCTGGCGGAGGATGATCTCGCGGAACTCCTGGTTCTTCTCCGAGTCGTACATAGCGACGAGTTTCGGCGTATCGGCCTGCTGGATGATCGCGCGCAGCGCCATTTCGCGCAGTTCCGGGTCGACCGACGGGCGCGGCGCCTGCGTCGGGGTCTGCGCCGGCTGGAAGGCCGGGTCTGCCGGCCCGGACGACAGCAGGGCGACTGCGATGAGTATGGATTTCACTTCAGTACCTCCTCAAAGAATGCGAGTGCCCGTGGATCTCTGCTCTGGCCGAGCCAGAAGATCGCCTGCTTGCGCACGGCCGGATTGCGGTTGCGGCGCGCGACCTGGATCAACAGCGGCACGCCCTCGTCTTTCGGCAGCTGGCTCAGCGCGAACACGGCGCGCTTCTTCACGTCCGTCTCGGGATCGTTCTCGATCGCGTCGGTGATGGCGTCGGCCGCCTTGCGGCCAGCCTTCTGCGCCAGCCAGAAGAGCGCCTCCCCGCGGATCTCCGGGCTCGCATCCTTCTTTGCGAGCTGAATCAGCGTGGGCACCGCCTCGGCCTCGCGGCTCTGCGACAGCGCGAAGACGGCGCTCTTGCGGAACGCGGTGCTCGGGTCGTCCGCGATCAGCCGTCGGAGCGTCTCGAAGCCGCGGCGTCCGCGCGCCTGACCGAGCCAGAACGCCGCCTTCTTTCGCAATCGCTCCGATCGGTCGCGCGCGACGAGCGCCTCGAGGGCCGTATCCGCCGACGCGTCGGCGTGGAGCGCGATGGCCGTCACCGAGGCGTCGACGACGCGGTCGGACCGGGATTCCGAGGCGCCTGGAGCCCCGGGCCTCTCAGGCCCGGGGAGGAAGGACATCAGCAGCGCGACGCTCTCCGAAGCCTTGACGTCGTCAATCCACTGGACGGTGCGCCCCCCGGCGTCGAGCCCGCAGTCTTCGGAGAACACCCGCACGCGCTCGACCGCGCCGGAGACGATCCGGTAGAAGACCGAGAAGCGCGAGGCCTCGAGCTGAACCGGTCGGGTCGTGCGATCGCGGCTCGTGATGTTGATGCCGTCGTTCCGTCCGGGCTCGATGCTGCACGCGCCGCAGCACGCGTCGCCGCTCGATCGGATGGACACGCCCCCCTCCATCCAGGTCGTGCCGCTCGACGAGGACCAGCAGCACATGACGCGGTCGCCGTCCACCATGGGCACGGCGTACGCGATCCAGTACGGGTCGGTCGCGGCCTTCACGAGCGGCCGGAACGTCCGTTCGAGCCCGGCTGCGCCGTTGTGGCGCGTCACGGTGCCGTTGTCGATCCGGACCTGGGCTTCGGCCGCAGGCGCGAGCGTCAGCGACAAAAGCACGGACAATCCCATTGCGCTTCGATCCATCGCAGGCTCCCTCTGCGTTCTCTGCCTTCTCTGCGTTCTCTGCGTTCAGCTACTTCTCTATGATTTCCATCAGGTAGTCCATCGCCGCCTTCGAGCGCATCAGCGAGAGCTTCGAGACGATCTCCCTTTTCATCGTCAGATCGTTCTCCTTGCGCGCGATCGCGACGAGCGACTCGGCGTTGTTCTGGATGAACAGGCCCTGGACGACCGCTTTGCGGATCTCCGGGTCTTTGTCGGTCGTGTAGATCTCGACCAGCGCGTCGCCGGTCCGTTTGGATCCCATCAGGCCGAGGTTGCGGACGGCCAGCGTCGCAGCTCGGGGTCACTCTCGGTCTTCGCGAGCTGGATGAGCCGCTCGGCGTTCCCGCCGACGAACATCGCCTGCAGGATCTGCCGCTTGACCTCGCGTGACGATTCCTTCGTGTAGAGCTGCCACAGCTCGTCGTGCGCGCCCATCACGCCGAGCTGCTTGACGGCTTCTCCGCGCAGTTCGGCCACGGTCTCGCTCTGCGCGACCTCCAGCAGGCGCGCGCGCTCGCCCGAGACCATGAACGCCTGCAGGATCCGGCGCTTGACCTCGACGTCGGACGTGCTCTTGTAGATGTCCTCGAGGAGTTGACGGCTCTCGCGTCCGCCGTGAATCCCGAGGTACTGAATCGCTGTACGCTGCAGGTCGGGATGGCTCTCGCCTCGCGCCACTTTGGCGAGTACCTGGCGGGCCGCGGGTGAGTTGATCTGGGCCAGCACGAACAGCGCGCGCCTCTTCATTTTCAGAGAGTTGTTGCCGGCCAGTATTTTCTCGAGCATCGGCACGGCGCGCTCGGGGTCCTGATGCTGGAGCGCGTTGAGCGCCATCAGCTTCATTTCTTCGTCGGCCTGGGCCTCCGGGCTCACCGCCTGGCCCGTGGTCCGTCGGACGTCGGCTTCGAGCTGTTTCGCCTGAGAGACGTACCGGCTGTTTGGATGCGACTTGATCAGCTCTGCGATCGTTGCGAGCGATTCGGCGCGCTGGCCGAGGCGATTCTGCGCGTACGCCTTCCAGTATTTCGCGGCATCCACGTTGGAGCCGTTCATCTCGATCACGCGATTGAAACGCTCGAGCGCGCGATCCCAGCGATCGTCGTCGAGCGACTCGATGCCGGACTCGTACAGCTCCCGCTCGCGCTGCCGCGCCTGACGTGCACGCTCCTGTTCCCGATCCTCGCGCTGCTCGCTCCAGTCGACTGGCGCACCCGGCCGTTCCAGCGCCCCGGTTCCCGGCGGCAAGGCGAACTCGCCACCGGGGATTGCGCCTGGGACAGCACCGGGCTTCGGTGCTCTGGCGCCGGGCTGGGCGACGACGGGCACGGCCGAGAGCACGACCGTGCCCGCCATCGTCATCACTTGCTTCCACATGACTCGCGTCTTCATTGACATCAACCCTTTATGAGGTCACCCGTACCTGCCGGGTCATGGCGTCGCGTTCCTGCGCGCCCAACGCCGACCGGACGACCTGGACTTTGAACAACAGGTTCTGCCCCTCGATCCGCCTCCGCATCGCATCGAGATCGGCCGCCGGGATTGCCGACGGACCGCCTGCCACTTCCGTAAGAATCCGATCGAGCTGGTCGAGCAGGCTGACGATCGGCAGATTGCCGACACTCTGTGCGGTCTGCCGGTACAGCCGGTTTTCGGACACGAGGTCCTGCGCCCGCTCCTGCTCGGCCGAAATGTCCACGAGGCCCGTTCCCTGCGCGTTCAGCAACTCGACGAGCACGAGCTCGGTGCGGTCCAGGTGCTCGCCGACGACCGCGACGAGCAGACGCTCGCGAAGATCGGCCGCCGCACCGCCCGCTTCGGCCGGAACCGGCTCCTTCCTCGCTGCCTGTTCCGATTCCTGCCGCGTCTGCGCGCCAGAGCGCGCCGGTCAGGAACGCGATGACGACGAGCGCGGCGATGCCGCCGGCGAACGCCCAACGAGGCAGACCGAATGCCGAAGGCCGAAGGCCGAATGCCGAACGGCGCGGCGGCCGGTTGGCCCGCAATCCGGGCCGCAGCCGCGTCCAGACGGCGCTCTCGAATTCCGTCGAGGGCTCGGGCACGGGCGCGTCGTCCACGGCGCGCAGCACCTGCTCGAGACGGCTGAAGCTCTCGCGGCACGAGTCGCACTCGCGCAGGTGACGCTCGAGCGAACCGGCCTCGGGGCCGCGAAGCTCGCCGTAGTAGTGCAGAACGAGATCGTCTTCGTGTGGATGTGTCACGTGTCCGAGCGGGCTCACGAGCTCCGCCCTCCCGCGGTCACGAACGGCTCCAGCGCCGTGCGCATCTTCCGGACCGCGCGAAAGATGCTGTGCTTCGTCGCGTTGGTTCGCAGGTTCAGCGCACGGCCGATCTCGTCGATCGACATGCCCTCGAAATGGCGCAGCGTGAAGGCGGCGCGCTCCATCGGGCTGAGGCGATCCATCGCGTCGGTGACCCGCGCCTGAATCTCGGCGCTGAGCGCCAGCCGTTCCGGCCCGTTGGTTCCCTGCGGTATCGCCATGGTCTCGAGCGCCTCCTCGTCCTGTCCTTCTTCCCGCCTCGGCCGCGCGCGCATCAAATCGATCGAGCAGTTCACGGTGATCCGGTGGAGCCACGTCCCGAAGTTCGCGCGCGACTCGAACCGGTCGAGCTGTTTGTAGGCTCGGAGCAGGGCTTCCTGGACCACGTCCTCCGCGTCCTGCGCGTTGCCGGTCATCCGGAACGCCAGCCGGTAGATGCGGCGGCTGTGACGGTCGACGAGGTCTCGGAACGCATCGGGGTCCCCGGCTTGTGCCCGGGCGACCGCAACAGCGTCGCTCTCTGGCATCTGTCTGGCTTAGACGGCCGATCGGCCGTACGGTTAGCCGCTCAGTAACTTACGACCCTAAAGGGTCGTACTACAACGACCCTGAAGCGTCGTATTACAACGACCCTAAAGGGTCGTACCACGCGACGCCTCGAGCAGCCGGGTTATCCCATCCTGAAGTGGAGTCACTCGATATCCCAACTCAGCCACCGCCCGCTCGCAGCCCAGCGGCCAGTCGCGGGTCAGGATCTCGACCGTCCCGCGCGTCAGGAGCGGCGGACGTCCGGTCAGCCAGGCGCGGCCCTCTTCGACGGCGCCGGCCAGGCGGGCGACCGCGGGCGGGATGCGGCGGGGGAGCCCGAGGCCAATCAGCGTTCTGGCGATCTCGAACGGGCGGACCTGTGGCGCGTTCTCGCCGCCGAGCTCGTACTGCGCGCCGATCGTTCCGCGCGCGATCGCTTCCGCGTGCGCGGCCGCGACCTCGTCGACGTGCGCGAACGACCAGATCCGGTCCGGCCCGATGAGCCCTGGCAGGCGGCCGGTTCGGTGATCGTGGAGCAACCGGCCGACGAGATTTCCCTCCGTCATCGATCCTGGGCCGTAGACGACGCCGGGGTACATACAGATGACGGGCCGCCCTTCACCGATCGCCCGCGTTGCGACGCGATCGGCGAGCACCTTCGTTCGCTGATAGTCGTTCGCCATGATGGGTCCGGCGGACCCAGCCGGCGGACGGGCGAGAAAAGACGACGTGTAGATCACCCGCGGCACGCCGAGCGCGGCCGCGACGGAGAGGACGTTCTCGAGTCCCCCCACGTTCACGTCGTCGAAGTCCTGATGGCGGCGGCGCCAGACCGAGACGAGCGCCGCGCTGTGGCAGATTGCGCCCGCCCCGCGCGCGGCGCGCTCGAGCGACGGGCGGTCGCGGATGTCGCCGTCGAACGGCTCCACGCGCGGGTGGCGCGGCGCGCTCGACGCCTGGCGCGCGTACGACGTCACGTCGTGGCCACGCGCCGCCAGCGCGCGAACGATCGCCGCTCCGAGGTAGCCGGTACCCCCGGTTACGAGTATTCTCACGGTGAACAGAATCTAGAATGTAGAATCTAGAGTGTAGACGCTGGCACTCCGAATGTTATCCTCCTAGATTCTAGATTCTAGAATTCTGTATTCTGCCCCGATGTTCGGTCGTCAGAAATCCGGTTCAATCGTCTGCGCGTGCGGCCGGCTCGTGGGCGTGCAGGACGATCGATGCCTCAACTGCGGGCGGTGGAATCCCGGTCTGTGGGGATTCGCGCCCGCGCTGCGCCGCTTCGGCAACGACTTCGGCTTCATCGAGGGAGTCACGACCGTCTGCGTCCTGCTGTATGTCGCGATGCTGGGCGTGTCCGTGATGTTCGGCGGCGGCATCGGCGCCGGGGGACTTCTGGGCTTCCTGTCCCCCTCACCTGACGCGGTCGTGTTCTTCGGTGGCGCCGGGTCGATTCCGGTGTTTCAGCTGGGGCACTGGTGGGCGTTGCTGAGCGCCGGGTGGCTGCACGGGAGCCTCCTTCACATCATCTTCAACATGATGGCGATCCGGCAGATCGGGCCGGCGTGCGCCGATCTCTACGGCCCCGGCCGGACCATGATCGTCTACGTGCTCTCGAGCGTCGCCGCGTTTCTTCTGAGCTCGTCCATCGGGTACTACTTCGGGCGAATCCCGGTCATCGGCGGTGCGGCGCTGACGCTCGGCGCGTCCGGGTCGTTGTGCGGGCTGATCGGCGCCATCCTCTATTACGGCGAGCGCAGCGGCAGCCGGCTGATCCGCAGCCAGATCGGCAACTACGCGATCGGCATTCTGGTGATGGGCTTCCTGCTGCCAGGCATCGACAACATGGCGCACATCGGCGGGTTCGCGGGCGGATATCTGGTCGGCCGGTGGCTGGATCCGCTGAGGCCCGAGCGGCTCGATCACATCCTGGGTGGGCTCGCCTGCCTGGGCGCGTGCGCGTTCGCCATCATCGCCTCGATCTTTACAGGATTGAGGTACTTGCAATAGTGCGCAAGCCGGTCGTTCTGATCACGGGCGCGGGCGGCGAGATCGGTCACGGCCTGATCGACCGGCTCGCCGCCGATCAGACGCGCGGGATCGTCACGCTGGATCTCAACCCGCTCGAGCGGGATCTCGCCGCGCGCGTTCAGCGCGAGATTACGGGATCGGTGCTCGACCGCGGTCTGCTCGAGCGCGTGCTGGCGGAATTCGACGTGCAGCTGGTGTTTCATCTCGCCGCGCTGCTGTCCACGCGCTCCGAGTTCACCCCTGTGACCGCGCATCAGGTCAACGTCGAAGGCACGCTCAACCTGCTGGAGTTCGCGCAGCACGAAGCGGAGTCGCACGGCCGTCCGGTCGTGTTCCTGTATCCGTCATCGATCGCGGCGTACGGTCTCCCGGACCTGGCGACCAAGACCCGCGTGGAACGCGTCGGCGAAGACGAGTGGCTCCACCCGACCACGATGTACGGGTGCAACAAGCTGTATTGCGAGCAGCTCGGAAACTATTACGCGCGGCACTACAAGCAGCTCTCGGCCCAGCCGCAGAGCGGCCGGGTCGATTTCCGCTGCGTGCGTTTTCCGGGGCTGATTTCCGCCGCGACGGTGCCGTCGGGCGGGACATCCGACTATGCACCCGAGATGATCCATGCGGCGGCGAAAGGTGAGTCGTACACCTGCTTCGTCCGTCCCGACACCCGGATCCCGTTCATGGCGATGCCGGATGCCGTCGACGCGCTCCTCACCCTTGCGGCTGCGCCCCGCGCGCGCCTGACGCGCACGGCCTACAACGTCCGCGCCTTCAACCCGTCGGCGGAGGAGATCCGCACCATCGTCGGGCGGACTTTTCCCGGCGCGCAGATCGCATGGGGAACGGACACACGGCGGCAGGGCATCGTGGATTCATGGCCGGCCGACGCCAACGACGACGCCGCGCGCAGAGACTGGAAGTTCTGCCCGCGCTATGACCTGCAGGGCGCGTTCGACGACTACCTGATTCCCGGCATCCGGAAGCGGTACGCGTAGGGGCAGTTTAGGTCCGGCGGCGTTTTTGAGCCGACGAGGTGGCGGGGGCAGGCAGACGGGCAGAGACGGATCAAACGCAGAGGACGCAAAGGTCGCCGAGGAGCGCTGGAAGCAGGATCGGCCGGGGCCCGACCTTCGGTCGGGCCTGGCGTTGCACGAACGAGCGCGTCGGTAAGAGCCGGTTGATAAATTCTGGGCAGGCCTCTTACCGACGCGCTCGTTCGCGCAACGCACGCGCCGAAGGCGCGCCGGCCGATCCTGCTCCGTGCTCAGCCCGTCTTGCGCAAATCAGACCCACTGTGCCGGTGGTGTAATGTCGGGCGCGGGCGTCGGACCGGGATCGGTGCGCCCCGCTGTCGTCGAGACGCGGCTCTCGGCGCGCACCGTCATGTCGTGTTCCATCAGGATCTGACACGAGAGACGGACGCCGGTCAGCCCGCGGGCCTCGAGCACGGTCTTCTCGGCAAGCGTCATCTTCGGCGGCTCACCGCTGACGAACGTGACGCGGCACGTCGTGCACCGGGCATTCCCGCCGCACGCGTGCATCTGGTCGATTCCGGCGTCCTGCTCGAGCGCGAGGACCAGCCTCTTGCCCTGGGGCACCTCGAACGTGCCCGCGCCCTCGACGGTCAGCTTCGGCATGTAACCTCCACTCCGAACATACTATTGATGGCCGTGATCAGCATCGATCAACTCCTCGAGGCGTACGCGACCGGCTTTTTCCCGATGTCGGACGGCGGACGGATCCGCTGGTACTCGCCGAATCCGCGCGGCATCATCCCGCTCGAGCGCTTCCACATGCCTTCCCGCCTCGCGCGCGTCGTCCGGCAGGGTCGCTTCGAGGTGCGCGCCGACACCGCGTTCAGGCGCGTGATCGAGTCGTGCGCCGCCGACCGGGAGGAAGGGACGTGGATCAGCCCGGAGATCGTCGAAAGCTACGCCGCCCTGCACGACGCGGGACGCGCGCACTCGATTGAAGCGTGGCGCGACGGGGAGCTGGTCGGCGGGCTCTACGGTGTTGCGGTCGGGGGAGCGTTCTTCGGCGAGTCGATGTTCCACCACGCGCGGGACGCGTCGAAGGTCGCCCTGGCGGCGCTCGTCGAGCGGCTCCGGGCGCGGAATTTCTCGCTGCTCGACGTGCAGTGGGTGACACCGCACCTCGAGACGTTCGGCGCCATCGAGATTCCGCGGCGGCGCTATCTCATGATGCTCGAAGAGGCCATCCGTCTCGATCGATCGTTCTGAAATCGGTGTCCGTGGCACGTTGGACGAGGCTGAAGCCTCGTGCCACGAGATCAATGGACCGTATACGGCTCGCTCAGGGTGAACTCCGCGATGCGGGCATCGAATCTGTCCCCGTCGGGCGTCACCATCTGATACGTGCCCTTCATGGTTCCGAACGGCGTCCTCAGCGGGCAGCGGGACGAGTACTCGAACGCCTGACCGGGCGCGAGCACCGGTTGCTCGCCGACGACGCCGTCGCCGCGGATTTCTTCGACGTGACCGTTGCCGTCGGTGATGATCCAGTGACGGGTCAGCAACTGCACGATCTCGGAGCCTTCGTTCGCGATCGTGATGGTGTACAGAAAGAGCCATTGGCCGGCTGAGGGCCGCGACTGATCGGGCGCGTACTCGGAGATGACGCGGACCCGGATGCCGCGCGTGAGAGCCTCGGACTTGAACATCAACCGCAGAATACCGCATCTCTGGTACGATTACGAAGATGCACCGGATCGAATCCGCCCGACTGAAACCGGGAGTCGCACTCGAGTCTCTCGATACGGGAGGGGCCGGTCTTACGACCGGTCCCTCCATGACGACCGGCCCCTCCGATCTCATCCGCGGCCGCGCGCTGATTTTCTGGGATCCGAAGAGCCTGCCCGGCACGAAGTTCTCGAAGAAGCTCGACGCGATCGACACCGATCAGATCACGCCGGCGACCGACTGCGTCTCGGAGAGCCTCGAGACGCTCGATGAGCGGTGGAAGGTGGGAGCCTTCCGCTACCTCATGCCCGACTTCCGCGCCCGCGTGCACCGGGGCGAGACGTTCGTGATTGCCGGCGATCGATTTGCCATCGGCTCGTCGCGCGAGATGAGCCCCGCGGGCCTCAAGGCGGTCGCCGAAGAAGTGGGCCGCGAGATGGTGATCGTCTGCGGCCAGAACATGGGCGACATCTTCCGGCGCAACGCGTTCAACCTCGGCCTCCACGTCGTCCAGAGCCCCGAGGCGGTCGCCGACGCGCGCGACGGGGACGAGTTCTCCTTCGACCCGGTGTCGCGCCGGCTCACGAACGAGACGCAGCAGAAGACGTACGAGCCGATCCCGCTCAGTCCCAAGGAAGAGGAGATCCGGCGCAGCGGCGGCATCTTCGCGGTCGGGAGGCGCGAGTTCAAGGCGTCGGTCGAGGCGACGCCGGCGATCGACTGGCCGGACGAGCGCATCGCACGCCGCATGACGACCACCGAGCAGATCATCTGGGCCCACCGCGTGGACAAAGGGCTCGCGCCCGAGGCGCTACGCCCGGGGACGACGCTCCGCGTGTATGCGGACCTCCTGCCGGCCTCCGACGGCACAGCGCCGTTCGCGATCCACACGTTCAACCAGATTACGGGCGGCGACCGCATCTTCCCGCGCCAGGCGGCCATCGCGAACGATCACTTCGTCTTCACCGGCGTCGAAGCGGACGAGAAGCAAACGAGCATCGGCCGGCAGTTCGCGGCGCTCCACGACCTGCGAAAGCCGTACTACGCGACGCCCGGGGACGGCATCTTTCACTTCTATTTTCCCGAGCAGGGGCTCGTCATGCCGGGGCAGCTCATCCCCGGCGCCGACTCCCACAGCCGGGCGTACGGCGCGTACGGCGCCGTCGGGATCGGCGTCGGCTCGACCACTCTCGGCTTCGGGTGGGCGACCGGCTACGTGTACTTCACGCTCGCGAAGGCCCGCCGCGTCGTGTTTGCCGGCAAGCTGCAGCCGTGGGTCGGGGGCAAGGACATCGTCCTCGAGCTGCTCCGGCGATGGGGCGCGAAGCAGTCGCAGGGCATGTCCGTTGAGCTCGTGGACGCGAGCCACCAGCTGCCCATCGCGTATCGCAACACCATCGCGAACATGATGGCGGAGGCGGAGGCGCAGAACGGGATCTTCGCGCCTGACGACGTCACCTCTGGCTGGTACCGGGACAAGGGCGTCAACCAGTTGCCATATCCTCCGTTCGGTCCAGGCCCGGACGCCGTTTATGAGATCGATGAGACGCTGGACCTCTCCGCAATCCGACCCATGATTGCGAAGCCTTTCAGCCCGGGCAACGCGTTTCCGGCTGAGGAGGTCGCGCGCGAACGGATCACGTTCGACAAGGCGCTCATCGGCTCCTGCACCAACGGCAGCTACGACGATTTGCTTCAGGCAGCGCTGGTGTTGCGCGCCGCCCGGGCGCGGGGCGCGACCAGGGTCGCGCGCGAGTTCGCGATCTTCCCGGGATCGGGTGGCGTCGGACGGCAGATCGAGGTGGCCGATCCGCGGCTCGGCGGCGAGTCGATCGCCGAGGTGTTCCGGTCGGTCGGCGGCAGCATCCGCCAGTCGTGGTGCGGCCCGTGCTTCGGACAGGGACCCGACGCGTTGACGCAGGGCCAGCGCGCCATCACGTCCTTCAACCGGAACTGGCAGAACCGGATGGGCCTCGGCGGCGAAGGGTACCTCGCGAGCCCGGTCGTGGTCGCTTCATCCGCGCTCCTCGGATACATGGCCCCGCCGAGCGAGCTGGGCATCGACTGGCAACCCGACCTCTACGAATGACGATTGCTTCTGGCGACCGCTTCGGGCCCTACGAAATCGTCGCGCGGATCGGCGCCGGGGGCATGGGAGAGGTCTATCGCGCCGTCGACACGCGGCTGGACCGGCCCGTGGCGATCAAAGTCCTGACGGCGTCGGTCGCTGCCGGCACAGACGGACGGCAACGATTCGATCGGGAAGCCCGCGCCATCTCCCGGCTGACGCATCCGCACATCTGCACGCTGTTCGACGTCGGCAGGGAGGCCAGCCGGGACTTCCTGGTCATGGAGTTGCTCGAGGGGGAGACGCTGCAGTCTCGGCTGGTGCGCGGTCCGCTGCGGCTCGACGAGGCGGTCGCCCGCGGCATCGAGATCGCGGACGCGCTCGCCGCCGCGCATGCCCTCGGCATCCTCCATCGCGATCTGAAGCCGGGCAACGTCATCCTGACGCCGGGCGGCGCGAAGCTGCTGGACTTCGGCCTGGCGAAGTTCGCAGCCGGGCAAACGGCGGCCGACACGGCCACCGACGTCGGGATCGTCTTGGGAACAGTCGGCTACATGTCGCCGGAGCAGGCGAGGGGCGTGGCGGTCGGGCCCCAGACCGATCATTTCTCGTTCGGCGCGATCCTCTATGAGATGGTGACCGGGGCGCGTGCGTTCAATCGTCCGACGACGGTCGACACCCTGAGCGCGATCCTGCACGACAATCCGGCGTCGGTGTCCAGCCTCGCGCCGCACACGCCGCAGCCGCTTGCGTGGCTCATCGAGCGGTGCCTCTCGAAGGATCCGTCGCGCCGGTATGGGTCGACGTCCGATCTCCTGCACGATCTGCGGGCGATCCGCGAGCGGCTCCATGAGGCGCCGCGGCCGGCGCGCGAGGCGCCCGCGTATCGTCCCCCCGAGCCGCGCACGCCGCTCGTCGGCCGCGAGAACGAAGTGGCGGCGGTCCGGGCGCGGCTCGACGACCCCCACGTGCGGATCCTCACGCTGACGGGTCCTGGCGGTTCCGGCAAAACGCGAATCGCTCTTCAGGTTGCGTCGGAATTGGCTGTGGCCGGCGCGGTCACCGCATTCGTGCCGCTCGGGGCGCTGCCGGGGCCCGCGCTGATCGTCCCCGCCCTCGTCGCCGCGCTCGGCGTGACCGAGACCGGCGCGCGCGCGCCGCTCGACGCGGTGGCGGCCGAGCTGCGCGACGCCCGCGTGAAGCTCCTCGTCCTCGACAACTTCGAGCAGTTGCTGCCCGAGGCGGCCGAGGTCGTCTCCAGGCTCAGCGTCGCCTGCCCGAATCTGACGATGCTCGTGACGAGCCAAACGGTCCTTCGCGTCTACGGCGAGCACGAGATGGCTGTGGGTCCTCTCGCGCTCGGCGATCGCCGGGACTTCGAGGCGCTGGCCCACTCGGCGGCGGTCACGCTCTTCGCCCAGCGCGCGGCGGCGGTCAAGCCCGGGTTCACCGCGACGCGCGAGAACGCGGCGGTCCTCGCGGAGATCTGCGCGCGGCTCGACGCGCTGCCGCTCGCCATCGAGTTGGCCGCCGCCAGGATGAAGCTCCTGGCCCCCGCGGCGCTCCTGGATCGGCTGGAACGTCGTCTGGACCTGCTGACGTCGGGCGCGCAGGATGTCCCGGAACGCCATCAGACGCTGCGCGCGACGATCGACTGGAGCTACAGCCTCCTGACGCCGGCCGAACAGAAGTTGTTCTGTCGTCTGTCCGTGTTCGTCGGCGGCGCGGCGTTCGACGCGGTTGAAGCGGTCGGCGATACCCGGGGCGACCTCGGTCTGGATACGCTGGAAGGTGTCTCCTCGCTCGTGGACAAGAGCCTCCTCGAGCAACGAGAGGACCGCGACGGTCAAGCCCGGTTTCACATGCTCGAGACGATTCGCGAGTATGCACGCGAACGGTTGGAGGCGAGCGGCGAAGCGGACGAGGTCCGGCGCGCACATGCGGCCTACGCCATCGTCCTGGTCGAGGAAGAAGCCTCCGGCGTCGTCGGCCGTGAGGAAAAGCATTACGAGCATTTCGACACGGAACAGGACAACTTTCGTGCCGCGCTGAAGTACCTCATCGGCGCGGGGAATGCGGCCTGGGCGCTGCGGCTGGGGCTCGGGCTGTTCCAGTACTGGGAGTCGCGTGACCATGCAGGCGAGGGGGCCGAGTGGCTCCAGGCCATCCTCGCGATTCCTCCGCAGGCCCGCACGCGGGAACGCGGGATGACAGCGATGTACCTGGCTGCCTTGCTCGCGCCTCGTGGGGAATACGATCGTGCCGTGCGGGCCGCCGAGGAGAGCGTCGCCATCCATCGCGAGCTCGGCGACGTCGCGGGCGAGGCCGCTGCGGTCAACGCGCGCGGCGTCATCGAGCGTCGGCGCGGCGACTACGTGCAGGCGCGCGCGTCGTTCGAGACGGCCGTCGACCGCTGGCGCGCGTGCGGAGAGGCTGGAGCGGCCGGCCTGGGCGGATCGCTGACGAATCTCGCGACCGTGCTCAACGAGTTGGGTGACCACTCCGGCGCGTTGGCCTGCTTCGACGATGTCATTCGGCTCCGCGCCCCGGGTGACCTGGTGGGTCTGGGCCTGTCGATCAGCTCCAAGGCGGATGTCCTCCGGGACATGGGAGACATGGATCGGGCGCAGGCGGCTGCCGAGGAAGCCCTCGGGATCTTTCGAGAGCATGACTATCTCCACGGCGTCGGCCGCGCGCTCAGCGATCTGGCCCGCATCGCCCTCGAGCGGGGCGATCGCGGGGCCGCGCACGCGCTGTACCGCGATGCGATCGATGTCTACCGGCGGATCGATCACCGGCGGGGTCTCATGCAGGTGTTCGAGGCGCTTGCCGTGGCGGCCGAAGCGGAGGGTCGTCCGCGGCGTGCGTTGAAGCTTGCGGGGGCGGCGGCCGCACTACGCCAGGAGGCAAAAATCGTCGCCAGCGCGGCCGAGCGATTCCGCATCGATCCATGCATGGAACGGTCGCGCAGCCGGCTGGGCGCCACCGCCGGCGCCGCCGCCTGGATGGAAGGATGGACCGCGCCGCTCGACTCGATGGTGGACTACGCCGGGCGCGGCGGAGACGATTGAGGCGTCAACGGCCCGAGGTCGGATCGATCAGCCGGCGCACGGCAGTCACACGGTTGGCCGGGAACCCGCCTCGCTTCGCATGCTCCCTCACCGTCTCCTCGTCTGGCGCGATATAAACGCAGTAGATCTTGTCGTCAGTGACGTAGCTGTGCAGCCACTGGATCTTGGGTCCCAGGCTGTTCAGCGCGTTGATCGACCGTGTCGAGATTTCGTGCAGCTGTGCCTCGGTCAGCTGTCCCGCGCCGGGAACCTCTCTCTCGATGACGAACTTTGGCACGCCTGCCTCCTTGGCCGCTGCGGGGTTCACAAATGTACCCGCGTCCGGTGGCCGGGTCAACTCCGCAGGGTAGAATTCCTGACTCAAGTTGAATTCGTGTCTCTAAGGAGCAAATGACTCCATGGAATGGTTGACTGCCGAGGCCCTGGTTGCGCTGGCGACGCTGACGGTGCTCGAGATCGTCCTCGGTGTCGACAACGTGATCTTCATCTCGATCCTCTCCGGCAAGCTCCCGAAGGAGGATCAGCGGCGGGCGCGGCGCCTGGGCCTCTTTGCCGCGATGTTCATGCGGATAGCGCTGCTCATGTCGCTGGCCTGGATCATCCGGCTGACGGCGCCGCTCTTCACCGTTGTTGGCCAGGAGATCTCGGGCCGCGACCTGATCCTCATCATCGGCGGCCTGTTCCTGCTCGCCAAGAGCACGTACGAGATTCACGACAAGCTCGAGGGCGACGAGGGGCACGCCTCGGGGCGGGTTGCCGCGTCGTTCGCATCGGTCATCATCCAGATCATGCTTCTCGACATGGTCTTTTCGCTCGACTCGGTCATCACCGCGGTCGGCATGGCCGAGCATCTGTGGGTCATGGTGACGGCGGTCGTCCTCGCGGTCGGGATCATGCTGGTCTCGGCCGAGCCGATCAGCAGCTTCGTACACCAGCATCCGACGGTGAAGATGCTCGCGCTCAGCTTCCTGCTGCTCATCGGGGTGTCGCTCGTGGCGGAGGGATTTGACCACCATATCCCCAAGGGGTACATCTATTTCGCGATGGCCTTCTCGGTATTCGTCGAGATGATCAACCTCCGGATTCGCGCCAAGACGAGGCCCGTCGAGCTTCGCGAGCCGTATGTGACCGAGTCCCGGCCGTAGCCTGCCGCGCCGGAGTCTTGCGGAGGCGGGATGAAACGTGACGCCCCAGGGCGGCGTCATATAGGATTATCCGCTCTGGCTACCCATTCGGGAGGACCTTTCAATGAGACGACTGTTTTCGCTGATTGGCGTTCTGGCGTTCGTGCTGGGGACCTCCGGCGCCGGCGCCCAGGCGCCCGCGGCCGCGGGTGACGATGCCTGGACCATCGATACATCGCACAGCTCGGCGCAGTTCGCGACCAAGCACATGCTGGTCTCGACCGTGCGCGGCAACCTCGGGCCCGTGAAGGGCACGGTGCGGTGGGATGGCAAGACCGTCAAGACCGCGCAGGTGGACGCCACGATCGACGTCGCCGGCCTGAGCACGCAGAACCAGAAGCGGGACGATCACCTGCGCAGCGGCGACTTCTTCGACGCCGCGAACCATCCAGCGATCACGTTCAAATCCAAGCGGGTCGAGCCCGCGGGGGATGGCCGCTTCAAGCTGGTCGGCGACCTGACGATTCGCGGCAACACCCATGAGGTAGCGCTCGACGTAGAAGGGCCGACGCCGCCACAGAAAGTGCGGAACGGCTTGCGCAGCGGCGCGACCGCGACCGGGAAGATCAGCCGCAAGCAGTTCGGCCTGACCTGGAACAACCTGATGGAGACCGGCGGCGCCGTCGTCGGCGACGAGGTGCAGATGACGATCGACGTCGAGCTGATCAAGCAGGCGGCGACTTCGTCTCCTCAATAGGTTTCAGAATCCAGAATCCAGAATTCAGAATTCAGAAGGAACGGGAATGGCAGCACGACCGACCTGGAAAGGCGCTCTCAAGATCAGTCTCGTGAACGTGCCGGTCCGCGTTTTCCCCGCGACCGATGCGGCGGCGACCATCTCGTTCAACCAGCTCCACCGCGAGTGTCAGACACGCATCCAGCAAAAGAAGTGGTGTCCAACCTGCGAGCGCGAGGTCACGAACACGGAGCTGGTGAAGGGTTACGAGTTCGAGAAGGGACGCTACGCGGTGCTCGAGGAGGAGGACATCGCGAAGGTCAGGCCCGAGTCGACGCGCGTCATCAATCTCGTGCAGTTTACGGACGCGGCGAATCTCGATCCAATCTTCTTCGAGCGTCCCTACTACCTCGCCCCTGACGGACCGATGGCGGGGGAGGCGTTCGCGGTGCTCCGCGAGGGGATGAAGGGGAAAGTCGGGATCGGCAAGCTCGCGCTCTACGGCCGCGAGTACCTGGTCGCCGTCCAGCCGCGCGAGAACGGCCTCGTGATGTACACCATGCGCCACGCCGCGGAAGTGCGGAGCATGAGCGCCATCGACGAGTTGGAGAACGTGCCCTCCAAGGTGAAGCCGGACGAAGTGAAGCTCGCGAAGCAGGTCATGCAGACGTTCGAAGGCACGCTCGACATGCGCGAGTACACGGACGAGTACCAGGAAGAGCTGCGCAAGGTGATCGACGCGAAGATCGAAGGACGCGAGGTCGCCGAGCCGGTGGAAGAGGAAGCGCCGAAGGTGGTCAACCTGATGGAGGCGCTGCGCAAGAGCCTGGACACCGTCAGCAAGTCGAAGAAGAAGCCGATCACGGTGCAGTTCGAGAAGCGGGCGGCGGGCGGGGCGAAGCGGCGCGCGCGGTGACGGTTTAAACGCCGAGGACGCCGAGGACGCAGAGAACAAAACACGGTGCACGCCGTCCTTTGCGCCTTTGCGTTGGACCGTCTCGCCATCCCCGCTCACAGTCAGTCCTCACGGCGTCCGTACGCGCATTGGTGGTAGCATCCCGCCTGATGCTGCTCTCGCTCCTCGTCATCCTGGCGCAGAGCCCGGTCCATCCCGTGATCGCTACCGCGAGCTACGTCCCCGAGCGCGTCTACGACTCCGACCGCAAGCGCTTCACCGACTTCGAGGCGATGCTCGCGGACCTCGCGCGCGCCGACGTCCTCTTCGTCGGCGAGCAGCATGACGATCCGAATACGCATCGGCTCGAGCTGGCGATCCTCGAAGGGCTGGCCCGTCGTCGCGGGAACGTCGCGCTCGCGCTCGAGATGTTCGAACGTGATGTGCAGGGTCTCGTGTCGGAGTACGCCTCAGGATCGACCGCAGAAGACGCCTTCCTAAAGGGCTCACGCCCCTGGCCACGCTACGCCACTGACTACCGTCCGCTCATCGAGTTCGCGAAGAGCAAGGGGTGGCCGATCGTGGCGAGCAACGTCCCGCGGCGGCTGGCCTCCGCGGTGTCGAAGGGAGGCCTCGTCGCGCTCAAAACGTCGGATGGCGATCCGGCGCTGTACGCCGCCGAGCAGCACTGCCCCGAGGACGACTACTTCGACCGCTTCGCCGAGACGATGACGTCGCACCCGATGCCGGGCACGGAGAAGATGCCCGCGGCGGAGCAGCGCGCGATGGTCCAGCGCTTCTACGAATCGCAGTGCCTCAAGGACGAGACGATGGCCGAGTCGGTCGTCCGCGCGCGTGAGAACGGCTCGCCGCTCGTCGTCCACGTCAACGGCTCGTTCCACAGCGACTTCGGCGACGGCGCCGCCGAGCGCGTCCGGCGCCGGCTTCCCCGCGCCCGCGTCGTCGTCGTGTCGATCCTGCCGGTCGAGAACCTCGACACGCTCGAGCCCACGAAGCAGGATCGAAAACGAGCAGATTACCTGGTGTTTACGCTGTCGCCGCGCCCGTAGGCCCGACCTTCAGGTCGGGCGTGCCCGGATAACCCCGTTGTCACTGTCCCAATCGTTGCGGTAAATCGGCGACCACATACGCCATGACGGCGATCGCCGCGGTCGCGCGCGCGATCTCGTCGGGCCGGATCCGGTCGATCGTGTCGGCCGGCGTGTGGTGGATCAGGAAGTAGTTGCCGTCGACGCTCAGCGACATCGCCGGAATCCGGGCCGCCTCGACGCTCGGGCCGATGTCGGCGCCGCCTCCCTGCGGGCCGACGCGGTGCGCGTCGATGCCGGCGAGCAGCGATCCGATCCGCTCGACCGTCTCGCGCGCGGCGCCGTTTCCGCTGAAGCCGAAGCCCGTCGGCCGGAACACGCCGCCGTCGGACTCGATCATCAGCACGTGGCGTGAGAGCTCCTGCTTGTAGCGGTCGCGATACGCGAACCCCCCGCGAAGGCCGTTCTCCTCGTTCGTGAACAGGACCACGCGGAGGGTCCGGCGCGGCCGCAGGCCGAGCGCCTTCACGATCCGCAGCGCCTCCCACGTCGCGATGCAGCCTCCGCCGTCGTCGGTCGCGCCGGTGCCGACGTCCCAGGAATCGAAGTGGCCTCCGACGACCACGACTTCGTCAGGCAGCTCGCGTCCGCGGACCTCGGCCACGACGTTGGCCGACTCGACGTCCGGTAGAAACTTCGCCTCCATCTTCAGCCGGACCGTCGTCCTGGTCCCGCGCCGCTGCATACGGTGCAGGCGGTCGGCATCTTCGGCGGAAATCCCCGCCGCCGGAATCTGACCCGCGCCCGGCGCGTAGCGGAGCGCACCGGTATGCGGCGTGCGGAGGCCGACCGGACCGACCGACCTGAGGAGCATCGCCACCCCTCCGACTTCGGCGACCCGCGACGGCCCGCCGGTTCGGTACTGCACCGTCTCGCCGTACGTCGTGAACGGCACATTGAAGACGACGATCCGACCCTTGGCGTCCGCGGCGCGAGCGTCGAGCTCCGCGAAGCTCGAGACGACGAGCGTTTCCGCCTGGATGCCGTCGGCCGGCGTGCCGACGCTCCCCCCGAGCCCGAGCATCGCCAGCGGCGAACGGACGGGAGACACGATCTCGGCGCTCTCGACGCCGCGAACCCATCGCGGAACCATCACCGGCTCGGCGCGCACGTTCTCGAGCCCGTCGCGCCGCATCGTCTCGACCGCCCACGCGATCGCCTGCTCGAGGTTCTCCGAGCCGCTCAGGCGCGCGCCGAACGTATCGGTCAACTCGGCAAGCCGCTCCCACGCGTGCGCGCCGCCCGTGGCTTCGGCGACGATGCGCGCCGCCGGCTCGCGATACGCGTCGAGCCAGTCCGAGGACTGCGCGCGCGAGACGACGAGAAACGTCAGGCAGAACAGAGGCAGGACGAGCGCCGGTCGCAGCAACATCCGAGGAGTATAATCGCGGGCTCAGTGTTCTTCGATCTGTTCATCCCTGCGGACGGCCGGGCGTTCAAGGTCCGGCCGGGCCGTCCGCTGACCATCGGCCGCATGCCGCAGTGCGAGGTACAGGTCGACGACCAGGCGGTGTCCCGCCGGCACTGCACCATCGAAGCGGCGGCCGACTCGCTGCACGTGCTGGATCTCGGCTCGGCGAACGGGACGTTTCTCAACGACGCGGCGATCGAGCGCGCGCAGATGGCCCCCGGCGATCGCTTGCGCGTCGGCTCCACCGTCTTCGAGTGTCGTCCCGCCGACGTCAAGGTCACCGACGACACCGCGTATCTGACGATGGATCACTCCACGATCGAGTCCGTGATTCGGAAGCGGATCGAGCCGTCACAGCTGGAGTGGCTCTCGTCGGCCCAGTCCGCGACCCCTGAGCAGACGCTGCTCGGTCGCGCGCAGCGCCATCTGTCCATGCTTCACTCGGTCTCCGAGCTTCTCGCAGGCGCGCGGGACGTGCAGACCGTCTCTGACGATGTGGTGCGCACGGTCCTCGACGTGATCGGCGCCGATAGAGGCGCGCTCCTGTTGCGCCGTGGCAACGGGACCGACGGTGACGAGGCGATCCAACTGACGGCCGCCTATACGAAGCAGGGAGGCGCAGCCGACGGGCGGTTCGCCGTGAGCCGGACGATCGTGTCGGACGTCATCGGGAAGGGCGTCTCGACCTTCGCGCACGACGCCACGGTCGACGAGCGGTTCAAGGAAGGGCAGAGCATCATCGGCCAGCGGATCCGATCCGTGATGTGCGTTCCACTGCGCACGTCGGATGCGATTCTCGGCGCGCTCTACGTGGACACGCTCAGCGGTCCGGGCCGGTTCAACGATGCCGACCTCGAGCTCCTCGCGGCGGTCGGCAACCAGGCGGGGGTGGCCCTGCACCGCGTCCGCCTTCTCGGCGATCTCGAGCGGCTGCTGCTCGACACCATCCGCGCCATCGCGGCCACCGTGGACGCGAAGGACGGCTATACGCACCGGCACTCGGAGCGCGTCGCGGCGCTCGCGCGGCGCCTCGCCGCCGAAATCGGTGAGGGATCAGACGTCCAGGGACACGCCGAACTGGCGGCGCTCCTCCACGACGTCGGCAAGATTGCCGTTCCCGACTCGATCCTGAACAAGCCGGGCAAGCTGGAGCCGGCGGAGTTCACGGCGCTGAAAGAGCATCCGGTTCACGGGGCGCGCATCCTGGCGAACATCCAGAGCCCGCTCGTGACCGCGATCCTTCCGGGCGTGAAACATCATCACGAGCGCTGGGATGGCACCGGGTATCCGGACGGTCTCGCGGGCGAGGACATCCCGCTGCTGGGGCGCGTCATCGGCGTCGCCGACTTCGTGGACGCGCTGACGTCCACGCGCTCCTACCGCCCCGCGATGACAGTGGACGAGACCGCAGCGTTGATCCGTCAGGGATCCGGCAGGCACTTCGACCCGCGGATCGCCGACGCGGCGCTGGCGCTGCACGCCCGAGGGAAACTGTCGCCGTGAGAAAAGGGGACAGTCACCTTTTTACAAAAAGCGAAAAAGGTGACTGTCCCCTTTTTTATTTCTGCGCGGTGGTGGCGGGCGTCGACGCCGCGGGGCTGAACAGAATCCCCGTGTACTGCATCTCTTCCCAGGTCTGATCGCCCCACAACACCTGGGCCTTCGAATCCGGATTGAACTTGTTCTTCGCCGAATTGTCGTACCAGGCGGACGACACGAGCTTCGATCCCTTCGGGACCTGCAGCGGCTCCTCGAACATGTAGTACGTCTGCCAGTTGAAGTCGTACTTCGGGACCGCGAGGATCATCTTCGACGTGCCGTCGGGGAGCTCGAGACGGTATTCCCATTTCTTCCCGCGCAGGTGCGTGTGCGGCAGGATGCCCCACACGATCGTGTCCTGCAGGAACGCCAGGTCCGCGTCCACCTTCACGTCGTCGGCGCCCGCCGGGAGCACCAGCGTGCCGTTGAAGAACGCGCTCGCGCGGATCTCGTGCTTCGGCTCTTCCTTCGCGAAGATGACGCCGACGCGGGTCCGGTCGGTGCCGGGGGTGCCGTTCGTCGTGTAGTGCATCTGCAGCTCGATTGTGCCGCCCGCTTCGAGACGCAGCGCCGTGCCGGCGGGGAACGCCTGCGGATCGATGCCCGGGGCGAAGCTGGCGATCAGCCGGCGCGGTCCCAGCTCTTGTCCTCCTCTTGGCGGTCGTGAGCCGGTGACGCGACGCTCCGGCGTCTTCATCTGTGCCTGGTTCGGCTGCAGCACGGGCGTCCGCTGCTTGTCGGGCTTCGCCCTGTAGTACACGAGCACGTGATGCACGACGGCCTTGTTGCCCGGACGAATCTCGATCTGCTGTATGTGCTTCGGCTCGGTGAAGTTCGTCGGGAGGTAGAACCACTCGTACTCGATGGTGCCCTCGGAGGGCACCGCGTAGTCTTCCTGCATCTCGAAGATCGCGTCCGGCTTGCCCATGCGCCAGCCGTCAGTGAAGGTCGGCGCGGCGGGCAGCGCCTTTGGATCGCCTTCCACCGCGCCGGTATTCGCCCAGCGCACCAGCGTGGACTTTTCGGCGTCGGTGAGGCGCCGCTCGTCGCGCAGCTTCAGATGCTGCGGATCGGCGTGCCAGGGCGGCATGTGGCCCTCGCCGACCTCGTCGCGGATCGCCTTCGCCCAGGGTCGCGCATCAGCGTAGGTGAGGAGCGACATCGGCGCGATTTCGCCGGGGCGGTGGCAGCCCACGCAGTTCTTATAAAGGATAGGGGCGACATCCTTGGTGAACGTGGGGGCACCCACGCCGGTGGTTCCCTTCGAGGTCTCAGGCCCCTTGGCCTGTTCGGCGGTCAGCCCCAGCGAGGCGGCCCAGGCCATTGCCACGGCCGCGATGATGTGACTCGTGCGTTTCATATGTTTCCTCAGGTCCCGGTCCGGCTGAAGCCGGACACCACGGAGTCGCGTTACGGCGTCGGCGTCGATGCCGGCTTCTCAATTAACCAATAGACGAACCAGCTCCGAATGCGTTCCAGGCGGTCCACCAGGAGCCAGGGCTCGCCCGTCCTGGAGAGGCCATGGGACGAGCGGGGGTAGCGCACCAGCTCCGTCGGGATGCGGCGCTTCATCAGCGCCATGAACCACTGCTCGCTGTCGCCGAGCGGGGTGCGCCAGTCTTCTTCCTGCATGATGACGAGCGTCGGCGCCTTGACGTGCTCGACGTACGAGATGGGCGAGAGCCGACGGTAGACCTCGCGCTGTTCCCACGGCTTGCCGAGGAACTCGTATTCCGTCAGCCCCTGCGCGTCAGATGTCCCATACCAGCTCTCCCAATTCGCGATGGAGCGGCTCGTGACCGCGGCGGCGAAGCGGTTCGTGCGCGACGTCAGCCAGTTCGTCATGTAGCCGCCGTAGCTGCCGCCCGAGACGCCGATCCGCGTGGTATCGATGTCGGGATACTTCGCGAGCGCGGTGTCCACGCCCTTCAGGAAGTCCTCCTGGTCCATCTCGCCCCATTTGCCGCGCGTGGCGTACGTGAACTTGTGGCCGTAGCCTGTCGAACCGCGCGGGTTCGGGTAGAGGACGAAGAAGCCGGCGTTCGACAGGATCGGGAACGTCCCGAACCAGGTGTTGCCGTACGCGCCGTGGGGCCCGCCGTGGATCTTCAGGACCATCGGGTACTTCCGTCCGGGCGTGTAGCCGACCGGCTTGACGAGCCAGCCCTCGATCTCGGAGCCGTCGGCGACCTTCCACGTCAGCCGTTCAGGTGTGACCAGGGTCAGCTCGGCGAGCCAGGCGTCGTTGAACGTCGTCGCGCGCGCCTCGCCGCTCCCGTCGCCGCGGGCGACGAAGAGCTCCGACACCATCAGCGGATCGCTCGCGGCGAAGGCCATCACCGAGCCGTCACGCGACGGCGAGAAACTGCCGAGGCTCCGGTCCCCCTGCGTGATCTGCCGCGTCTTTCCGTCCAGCATGGTCTCGAAGAGGTGCTGGTTGCCGCGGATGCCTGCGTCGTATCGCAGCGCGGCGCCGTTGGGCGTCCATTCCGGCGCGCCCGGAGCGAGATCCCAGGCCGACGTCAGGTTCTTCGGCTGTCCCGAGAATCGGCCGTCGGGCGCGACGTCCACGACGATGAGGTCCGTCTCGCCGCCGCGTTCCTTCGTCTGCAGGAACGCCAGCCGCTTGCCGTCCGGCGAGAGCGCGGGAGACGCTTCCGTCCCTGGATGACCCGTCAACCGGCGCGGCTCGCCGCCTTCGCGGGCCACGGCGTAGATGTCGCCCGACAGCTCTTCGTTCAGCTCGTTGTCCTCGCGCTCGTTGCCCGAGAACAGAATCGTCCGGCTGTCGGCCGTCCACTCGACGCCGCGCACGGAGAACGGGAGCGTCGTGATCAGCTTCGCCTCGCCGCCTGATGCGGGGACGACGTGGAGCTGCGATTTCTTCTCGATCGAGTAGTGCGGCAGGAACGTCAGCGTGCCGTCGCGCTTGTAACGCGTAGAGGTGATGACGCGACCGTCGAACCGCTTCGCGTCGAGCGTTTTCGAGAGCGCGTTCGGAGCGATCCAGCCCTCGCGCTTGTTCTTGTCCTTCTCGGCCTCGTCGCCTTCGTCGCCGGACGGTTGCTTCGTGAACGCAATCCACTTCCCGTCGGGAGACCATGCGGGTGTGCCGGTGACGCCGTCGATATGGTGGGCCTCGCCGCCGGGCGCTGTCACGCGCGCGAACCAGATGCTGTTCGTGTCTTTGCCCCGGCGCGACGTAAACGCGATGGCGCTGCCGTCGGGTGCCCAGGAGGCGCCGGACGATTCCTCGGTCGGATCCGTGAAGCGGAACGGCTTGCCGTCGGGGGCGCCGTTCTTCAGCCGCTGCATCCAGATCTCCCGATGCCGCTTGTTCTCCTTCTCGGCCACGGTCGTGGCCGTGAAGGCGACGTAGTCGCCGGACGGGGAGGTGGCCACTTCGCTGACCGTCACCTCCTTGTAATAGTCCTGCGGCACCAGGCCGCGCTTCTGCGCGGAGGCTGACGCGGCCAGCGCCAGAATGGAGATGCAGACGGCGGCGAAGCGAATCATCAAGGCACCTCTCGGATGGGACCGGCAATTGTACAACACGACCGCGGGCCTGACCGCCGTCGCCAAGGCTATGGCGGTCCCGCCGTAGCTTCAGCGAAGGCGGAGAGGCCCGCGGCTCCTCCTGCTACAGGGCGACCCGATGCCGTCCCGAATGGAGGTAGTTCAGCGTCTGGACGGTGAGCAGCACGATGAAGTCCATCTTCGTGCTCTCTTCCGACGCGCGCAGGCGCAGATTCAAGTGCCTCGCGCGGCCGATCATCGATTCGATCACGCGGTCGATCGTGTACTGGTACTCGCCGGTCCAGCCGGCGACCATCCGCCGGGCGTCCTTCCGGACGCGTGCGATGAAGCGCCAGGCCTTCATGTTCTTCGCGTGCTCAGGCGCATCGGAGAAGAGCCGCCGGAGATCGCGCTCGTAAAAGTCCGGATAGGTCAGCCCGTAGTGTTCCCGCTTGCGCGCGTAGTGCGTCCGCAGCGTCCGGCGGATGCGCGACATCGGATCGACGGTCCGCCGCGTCGTCACGATCGGCGCGCGGCCGGCCACGCTGCGCATCAGGTCGTCCATCAACTCCAGCTTCCTGCGCGCGGGCCAACCCTGATACCGCCCCTGCCAGTCGGCGTCCGGCGTCAGCCAGACGGCGAACGTCTCCGCGAAGTCCTCGTCCGGGTGGCTTTGCGCGTACCACGAGTCGAGGTGGAGGACGAAGCGTTTGCTGTGGGGTCGCGGCGTGTAGTAGTCCGGGTACGTGCGCGACGAATAGCCGAACAGCTTGAGTCGGCGTCCGTCCTTGCGGAGGCGGTAGGCGTTGTCGATCGCGTGCCCCGCCTCGTGCCGGAGGATGCGCATGCACCACTCGGGGTTTCCCCCTTCGACCTCGAGCATCTGCGACTCCTCGAGGCGCATCAGCCGCGGGTGGGCAAGATAGAACGGGAGCGCCATTCCCGGGACGCCGTCCGGCGTGAACCACTCGTCCGACAACCAGTAATGCGGCCGGAACTCCAGCCCCCGCGCCGCGAGCTCGGCGTCGAGCTGCTGCAGGCGCGGTTCGAGGCCGCTTCCCTCGATCGCGAGGCCGAGGTCGCACAGCCGGAGGTCGAGCAGCTTTTCGTCTGGCCAGGAGGCCCAATCGTCTGGTTTCACGTTCGTCGTCGATGGGGTCGGCCTGCCGCCCCTTGGGGGGACGACCCTAAAGGGTCGTTCCACGTCCCCTCTCTGGAGCGTGCGTCGGCCGGGCCCGATACGCGTCAGTGTAACCGGTTTGATTCACGCCGTTTACCGGGGTAAAATCGTGCACCTTCAGCAGTTTGCGCCTGAACGCCCGGCCGGTCCCGGGCACGCAAGGAGCCCTATGAATCTCGTCCGAGTACTGGTGTGGGTTCTCGCGGTCGCGTTCGCCACCACCGCATCGCCGGCTGCCGCCCAGCAGCCGTCCCAGCCGGCCCCCTCTCAGCCGGACAAGAAGCCGGAGGATCCGCAAGCCCAGCCGAAGCCCGAAGAGCCGCTGCCGACCTACGAGGAAGTGGTGGTCGTGACGGGCTCCAAGGTCGAGCAGAAGCTGGTGGATGCGGCGGCCACGATGTCGGTGATCACCGGTCAGATGATTCAGGGCAGTCCGTCCCAGTCGTTCGCCGATCTCATGCGCGCGGTGCCAGGCCTGAACGTCACGCAGATCTCCGCGCGCGACGTCAACATGACGAGCCGCGGGGCGACGAGCTCGCTCGCGACCGGCCAGCTCACGCTGCTCGACGGCCGCTCCGTCTACATGGACTTTTTCGGCTTCGTCATGTGGGACTTCATGCCGGTGAACTTCGGCGAGATCAAACAGATTGAGGTCATTCGTGGACCGGCGTCCGCCGTCTGGGGCGCCAACGCGCTCAACGGCGTGGTCAACGTCATCACCAAGTCGCCGCGCGAGATCCAGGGCACGACGGCGACGCTCGGCTTCGGCGGCTTTTCGCGTCCCGACGGCGACGCCTGCCTGGACAGCGACGGCGACGCGTGCGGCAGCTCGATCTTCTACGTGAACGGCACCCACGCGCAGGCCGTGAACGACCGCTGGGCGTTCAAGCTCTCGGCCGGCGCCTACACGCAGGACGCGATGACGCGGCCGACCGGCAACATCCCGAACGGGCTCGTGCCGCCGACGCCGTATCCGCCGTATCAGAATCTCGGGACCACGCAGCCGAAGTTCGACACGCGGTTCGACTACGACCACCCCGACGGCCAGCAGCGGTGGACGTTCGGCGGCGGCGTCGCCGGGACCGACGGCATCATGCACTCGGGCATCGGGCCGTTCGACATCAACAGCGGGAGCATCCTCGGCTACTTCAAGGCGGGCTACAGCAAGGGCGCCCGGAAGGCGCAGTTCTTCACGAACATCCTGAACGGGGAGGCGACGAACCTGCTGGCGCGCGGGCTGACGGGCGAGTTCCTGCCGTTCGACTTCAAGACCAGCACGTTCGACGTCGAATACGGCGATGCGCAGACGTACGCGGCGCGGCACGTCGTCTCGTACGGCGGCAACTTCCGGTACAGCTCGTTCGACCTGACGATCGCGCCAGACGCCGACACCCGGACCGAAGGGGGCATCTACGCCCAGGACGACATCTTCCTGAGCTCGCTGTTCCGTCTCGTCGTCGGGGCGCGGCTCGACATGTTCAGCAACATCGACGCGGTTGTCTCTCCGCGCGTCGCGTTCATGATCAAGCCGCGCGCGGACCATACCTTCCGCGTCTCGTACAACCGCGCGTATCGCTCGCCGTCGGTCATCAACGAGCACCTCGATGTGACGATCCTGAATCAGGCGACGATTCCGGCGATCCCCGGCGTGCTGCCCGCACCGGTGACGGTGACGTTCCCCATCAACGCGGTGGGCAATTCCGGCATCACCGAGGAGTCGCTCGACGCGTATGAAGTGGGCTATTCGGGGTTCGTGGCGGGGCGCGCGACGCTCAGCGCCGCGTTCTACGTCAACAACTTCAGCGACAGCATCAACTTCGCTCAAACCGGCACCTACACGACTCAGAACCCGCCGCCGGCGCAGGGCTTTCCCCCGCCGCTGAGGCCGCTGCTGAATGTGCTGAACGCGGTCGGCCGCGGGATCCCGTGCTGTTTCACCTATCTCAACCTTGGTTCGTACCAGCAGATGGGATTCGAGCTCGGCGCCGACTTCATGATCAACCCGAACCTCAGCGCCTTCGCCAACTACTCCTGGCAGGACGACCCGGATCCGGACGACCCGGCGGACATCCCCGAGCTGAACCGGCCGCCGACGAACCGCTTCAACCTGGGCATGAACTTCAACTACGGGCGGTATCTGGGAAACTTCGCCGTCAGCTATCAGGATGAAGCGTTTTTCCAGGATGTCCTCGACGCCCGGTACCACGGAACCATCGAGCCGTTCACGCTGGTCAACGCCGGCGCCGGCGTCAAGTTCGGCGGCGAGCGCTACCTCGCGACGCTGAAGCTGGTCAATCTGTTCAACGAGGACGTGCAGCAGCACATCTTCGGCGACATCCTGAAGAGGCAGGTCATAGGGGAGCTTCGCGTTAAATTCTGATCATTGCTGAGTGCTGATTGCTGATTGCTGAATCATAGGCCATCAGCAATCCACATTCAGCAATCCACATTGGACATACGATAGGGTAGTGTCCAACTCAGTCTTCTCCTCTTCCGCCTGGAAAGAGGCGCGCGAGATCGTCTGGGCGCGCCGCGGCCGTCTGTCGCTCGGGCTCGGCGTCATGCTCGTCAACCGCGCGGCGGGTCTCGTCCTGCCCGCCACGTCGAAGTTCCTGATAGACGACGTCATCGGCAAGCAGCGCGTGGATCTGCTGTGGCCGCTGGCGCTGGCGGGGGCGGCGGCGACGGCGGTCCAGGCCGTGACCTCGTTCGCGCTGTCGCAGGTCCTCGGCGTCGCCGCGCAGCGGGCGATCACCGACATGCGGCGGCGTGTCGAGGCGCATGTCGCGCGTCTGCCCGTTCGATACTTCGACTCGACCCAGACCGGCGTGCTGATCTCGCGGATCATGACCGACGCCGAAGGCATCCGGAACCTGGTCGGCACCGGGCTCGTGCAGCTCACCGGCAGCATCGTCACCGCCGCTGCCGCGCTCGCGTATCTCCTCTACCTGAACTGGTTCCTGACGATCATCACGATCACGGCCCTCGGGGCGTTCGGCGGCGTGATGGCGGTCGCGTTCCAGCGCCTGCGCCCAGTGTTCCGCGAGCGCGGCAAGATCAACGCGGAGGTCACGGGGCGGCTGAACGAGACGCTCGGCGGCATCCGCATCGTCAAAACCTACACCGCGGAGAGGCGCGAAGAGCTAATCTTCACGAAGGGCGTGCACCGGCTGTTCCGCAACGTCGCGAAGTCGGTGACCGGCGTCTCCGCCATCATGGCCTTCTCGACCGTCGTGATCGGCATCGTCGGCGTGCTGATGATCACCGTGGGCGGGCGGGCGATCCTCGAGGGGCGGATGACGGTCGGCGAGTTCCTCAGCTACATCCTCTTCACCGGCCTCGTCGCCGCGCCGATCGTGCAGATCGCGTCGATTGGCACACAGATCTCTGAAGCGTTCGCCGGCCTCGATCGGATCAAGGACGTCTTCGCCATGGCGACGGAGGACCAGGAGGACAACGCGCGGCGGCCGCTTTCCGCGATCGCCGGCGAGCTCGTTTTCGAGCACGTCAGCTTCGAGTACACGCCGGGCGTCCCGGTGCTGCGCGATGTCTCGTTCCGGGCTCCGGCCGGCTCGACGACGGCGCTGGTCGGATCGAGCGGGTCCGGAAAGAGCACGCTGATCAGCCTGGTGATGGCGTTCAACCGCCCGGGTCAGGGCCGGGTGCTCGTCGACGGGATCGATCTCGCGGCCGTCCGACTGCGCGATTACCGCGGCCAGCTCGGCGTCGTCCTGCAGGACAACTTCCTGTTCGACGGGCCGATCGCGGCCAACATCAGGTACGGCCGCCCGGACGCGTCAGACGAAGAGGTCCAGGAGGTGAGCCGGATCGCGCACGCCGACGAGTTCATCCAGGGCTTCCCGGACAAGTACAAGACCGTGGTGGGGGAGCGCGGGGTCAAGCTGTCGGGCGGGCAGCGGCAGCGGGTCGCGATCGCGCGCGCGATCCTGGCGGACCCGAAGATCCTCGTGCTCGACGAAGCGACGTCGAGCCTGGACAGCGAGAGCGAGGCGCTCATCCAGGACGGGTTGCGCTCGCTCCGGCGCGGCCGGACGACGTTCGTGATCGCGCACCGGCTGTCGACGATTCGCAGCGCCGATCAGATTCTCGTGATCGAGGAAGGGCAGATCGTCGAGCGCGGGACGCACGAAGAGCTTCTGGCGAGCGGCGGCCGGTACCGGCAGCTGTACGACAAGCAATACAACTTCGAGCGCGATCGGTTCATCAATCCGGGAGAGGACTTCACGCCCGATCTTCCCCAGGCGCCGGTCGCGCGGACCGTCAGCAACGAGAGGCTCTGACAGTGCTGATTGCTGAATGTGGCATGCTGAGCGTCTTCAGCGCTCAGCAATCCTCACTCGGCAATCAGCATTGTCAGCCCGTCCGCCTGACGCGCAGCGCGTGCGGATCGGCCTTTTCAACTCCGTCCGCCCCGACATTCGTGAGCCGAATAAGCCCGAGAAGCCGTCCGTTGCGGCCGCCGTCGAGCACTTCGAGGATGGCGAGCCCGGGCGTGGCGCCCTTCGCGTTGTGCGGATCGCCGCTGAGCGGCGTCGGGCCTCGAAACGCCACGAACACGAGATCGCCGGCGGGCGAGACGTCGCTCAAGTCGGGTGCCGCGTTGTCGGTGAGCGCGCCGTTCAGCGGCACCGATCGGATGTGCTTGTCGTCGGAGGTCGCGATCACTTCCACGACGTCGCCGTGCCGGTCCATCACCCAGAGGTAGCGGTCGCCGCCGGTCGTCACCATGCCGTGCGAGTCGTGCGCGCCGTCCGCCTTGAACACGACGGTCGGCGCGGGCGTGTTCGGCGGGAAGATCTTCGTCCCGCGGAATGCGTCGAGCGCAAAACGGTAGACATCGAACCCGTACACGTGCAGATGCTCCATCGGACCGGGCCGGCCGCCTGAGTTCACGTACATCTGCCCGCGCACCTGCGCGCCGCCGCAGCCGTTCCCCTTGACCGTCGCCATGTCGTACTCCGCGACGATCCGCATCGGCGTCGCGCGCGGATCGACGACGAGCATGCCCCCGCCGCGCAGCGTCACGAACGCCAGGTCTCCGGCGTCG
This sequence comes from uncultured Acidobacteriota bacterium, assembly GCA_963847125.1. Classification (GTDB taxonomy): domain Bacteria; phylum Acidobacteriota; class Vicinamibacteria; order Vicinamibacterales; family 2-12-FULL-66-21; genus DATAEE01. Next base: position 649,910 of record CAWJYM010000009.1, on the reverse strand, counting down.
CTGATCACGGGACAAATGGGGGCGTTGTCGGGCCGGACGTTCGGGGCCTGGCACGGGGCGCCGCCGGGCGTCGTGCAGGTCGCGAGGTCCAGCGTCGCCTCGGCGTTGTGCGCGAACGTGTTCCTGGCGAAGTTCGAGTCGATCCGCTCGAGTCGCTTGCCGTTCTGGTTGGCCACGAGGATGTACGACCCGTCTGGCGCCGGGAACGCCGCGTGGGCCTGACGCCCGGTCGCCGACTTCGTCGTCTGCACGCACTCGAGCGGCTTGCGCGTGGCGGCGTCGAACACGACGACGTGGCCGCTGGCGACGAACGCCAGCAGCGCATGCGTATGCTCGCGGTTGAACAGCACCATGTGCGGACGGACCGGGTTCGAGCCGGTCTTCTGCCGGCACAGCGCCGCCGCGTCGCCGCCGATGTCGATGACCGCCGCCGGCTTCGCCGATGCGGCCGCTTTACCGCCGAGATCGGCCCCCGCAAAGATGTACAACGTGCCGCCGTGGTCCAGGCCTTTCGTGTCGGACTGGTCCACGATCCACACCTCGTAGCCTCCGCCCCGCTGGGCCGCGGCATGGCTGGCGGATAGGGAACCGGTCACCACGAACGCCGCGAGCGCGATCCGTGCATGCAGTCTCATCGTCGTCACTCCACGAATGACCAGGAAACGGCGATACTAGCATCTGTGCCGGACTTTCTGATGCGCCCGTGGCCCTGGTATGTTGCGGGCCCTCTCATCGGCCTCTTCGTTCCCGCGCTGCTGCTGCTCGGCAACAAGTCGTTCGGCATCTCGAGCAACCTCCGGCACATGTGCGCCGCGATCGCGCCGGCCAACATCGAGTTCTTTCGCTACGACTGGAAGCGCGCCGGCGGATGGAACCTGGCGTTCGTCGCGGGCGTTCTCGCCGGCGGCTTCGTGGCCGCTCGCGTGCTCGGCACGCCCGACGTGGCGATTACTGCGGACACGAAGGCCGCGCTCGAGACGCTCGGCGTCCGGCAGTTCTCCGGCCTGGTCCCTGGCGACCTGTTCAACTGGCAGCACCTCCTGACACTCCGCGGGGCGATTCTGATCCTCGGTGGCGGGTTTCTGGTCGGGTTCGGGACCGCGTACGCCGGGGGCTGCACGTCGGGACACGGAATCGCGGGGCTCGCGTCGCTCCAGCGTGCCTCTCTTCTCGCCGTCGTGGGGTTCTTCGCCGGCGGGCTGCTGGCGACGTACTTCATCCTGCCCCTCCTGTTGTAGGGTCGCGGTCGATGCTCAGGTATTTCACCCTCGGATTGCTGTTCGGCGTCGTCCTGACGAAGGGCGAGGCGGTTTCCTGGTTTCGCATCCAGGAGATGTTCCGGTTCGAGGCCTTCCAGATGTACGGCATCATGGGCTCCGCCGTGCTCGTGGCGGGCGTCTCGATTTTCCTGCTCAGGCGCTCGGGCGCGCACGCGCTGACGGGTGATCCGATCTCGTTTTCAGAGAGGGAACTGGGGCGTGGCTACCGGTACTGGATCGGCGGCAGCCTGTTCGGCGTGGGATGGGCGCTGACCGGCGCGTGCCCGGGCCCGCTGTTCGCGCTCATCGGCAGCGGCGCGGGCGTGTTCGCCGCCGCCGTCGCGAGCGCGCTTGCCGGGACATGGCTGTATGGCTATCTGCGGCCACACCTTCCGCATTATTAGCGCGCTCGCCCTCGTGTGGGGTTGCGCCGTCGCCAGCAACGGGCCGATCGCCTCGCAGACTCGGCCGCGGCCGCCGAACATCCTCCTCATTCAAGCGGACGATCTCGGCTACGGTGATCTGAGCGCGTACGGCCAGTCGAACTTCCAGACGCCAGCGCTCGACCGCCTCGCGCGCGAGGGGATGCGTTTCACGCAGTACTACGCGGGCAGCACCGTCTGTGCGCCTTCGAGAGCCGCGTTGATGACCGGACTGCATACGGGCCACGGGTGGATTCGCGGCAACGGCGAGTTTCCGCTGCGCGGCGAGGACGTCACCGTCGGGACCGCGTTGCGCGACGCTGGTTATCGAACGGCCGTCATCGGGAAGTGGGGACTTGGACGCTCCGGGACGACAGGAGAGCCCGATCGAAAAGGCTTCGCACTCTCCTTTGGCTTTCTCGACCATCGTCACGCGCATCGTCAGTACACGGATCACGTGTACCGGGACGGCGAGCGCGTTGCTACCGACGTTCGCGATTACGTCAACGATCTGTTCACGCGGGAAGCATCGGCGTTCATCGAGCGAGCTGACGACCGTCCTTTCTTCGTGTACCTCAACTACACGGTGCCGCACGCGGAGCTGCGGGTCCCAGACGACTCGCTGGCGCCACTCAGCGGGCGGTTCCCGGAGAAAGGCTTCGCGAACGAGAAGGCGGACGCCCGTCCGACGGGGCCCGACGATACGTCGCTGGGATATCGATCTCAGCCGACTCCCAGAGCCGCGTTTGCGGCGATGGTGATGCGCATGGACCGCGACATCGGCCGCCTGACCGACCGGCTGCGCGCCCGGGGGCTCGAGGATCGAACGCTGATCCTGTTTACCAGCGACAACGGTCCGCACCGCGAAGGCGGCGCCGACCCGGCATTCTTCAACAGTTCCGGAGGCCTGCGGGGGATCAAGCGCGATCTGTATGAGGGAGGCATCCGCGTTCCCATGATCGCGCGGTGGACCGGGACGATCCCGGCCGGCCGCGTGAGCACCCACGTGTGGGCGAACTGGGACATGTTTCCGACGCTGGCGGAGCTCGGCGGCGCGCGAATCCCGTCCGGCCTCGACGGCGTGTCGATGGCGCGTGCGCTCAGAGACGTTCCACAGCCGGGTCACGAGTTCCTCTATTGGGAGTTCCACGAGCGTGGATTTCAGCAGGCGGTGCGGATGGGGCGCTGGAAGGGCGTCCGGCCCAGGAAGGATGGTCCGCTGGAGCTGTACGATCTCGATGGCGATCCAGCAGAGCAGCATGACGTCGCGGCCGCGCAACCCGGCGTCGTCGCAGCGATCGAGAAGTACCTGGCCACCGCCAGGACCGAGAGCAGCCTCTGGCCCGTCAAATGACGAACAGCGCTCCGGCTGACCGGCTTCGGCTCGTTCACCTCTGGCTTGGTCTGGGTGCGCTGGCGGTCTTTCTCTACACGGGCATCTACATGCGCCGGCAGTTCCCGGAGGCCTACGCCGCCCACGATGCAATCCGCTATTTGTACCGGGCCAATCACATCTACATTCTGTTCGCGGCGCTTCTGAATCTGACACTCGGGTTCCAGGTGTCCGACGCCGGCAAGCGAGGGAAGGGAACGCTCCAGATGGTGGCGTCGGCCCTTGTCGCCGCGGCGGTCCCGCTGCTCGTGTATGCCTTCTTCGTCGAGCCTCCGAAGGCTTCTGCAGAGCGGCCGATCACCGTGCTCGGGATCGTGTGTGCCGCGCTGGGGACGGGTCTTCACGCCGCGGCGGCCTGGCAGCACCGACGGATCCGCGACCGTGCGCGGGTGTAGGCAGCTCAGATGTTCCGTTTTCTCCGGCGCTTGATCTCGCGTTTCTTCCAGCGGCTCCCACCGGCGGGCCCGCCTCATGATCCGTATGTTCCGGTGCGGGAGCCGCGACGGAGAGGTCCAGGCGGACGAAACACGGCCGTCGCCGTCGCGGAACCGGAGGATCGCGAGCCCACGCGGGTCGTTGGCCGTTCGAGGATCAGGTGATGCGCCTTATGTCAGTGGTACGAGGCTTCAGCCTCGTCCGGCACTAACGACCCTAAAGGGTCGTACCACACCCTTGCTGTCAATCCACAATAGAATGATCTCCTGATGCAATACATCTTCACCATGAAAGGCCTCGGGAAGATTCACCCTCCCGACAAGGTCGTCTTACGCGATATCTGGCTGTCGTTTCTCCCCGGCGCGAAGATCGGCGTCCTCGGATTGAACGGCGCGGGCAAGAGCACGCTCCTGCGCATCATGGCCGGAGAAGACAAGGACTTCGGCGGCGAGGCGTTCCCCGCCGACGGCATCTCGGTCGGGTTTCTGCCGCAGGAGCCGCGGCTCGATCCGAAGAAGACCGTCCTCGGGAACGTCGAAGAAGGGGCGGCGGCGGTCCGCGCGCTGCTGACGCGGTTCGACGAGGTCAACGCGAAGTTCGGCGAGGAGATGTCCCCCGAGGAGATGGACAAGCTGCTCGGCGAGCAGGCAAAGCTGCAGGACCGCATCGATGCGGCGAACGCCTGGGACCTCGATTCGAGGCTCGAGCTCGCGATGGATGCGCTCCGGCTGCCGCCGGCTGACGCGGACGTCACGAAGTTGTCGGGCGGCGAGCGCCGCCGCGTCGCGCTCTGCCGGCTGCTCCTGCTGTCGCCGGATCTGCTGCTGCTCGACGAGCCGACGAACCACCTCGACGCCGAATCGGTCGCCTGGCTCGAGCGCTTCCTGAAGGACTACCCGGGCACGGTCGTCGCCGTCACGCACGATCGGTACTTCCTCGACAACGTCGCCGGCTGGATCCTCGAGCTCGATCGCGGCCACGGGATCCCGTGGGAGGGCAACTACTCCTCGTGGCTGGATCAGAAGAAGCAGCGGCTGGCGGTCGAGGAGAAGCAGGAGACGCGCCGCCAGCGGACGCTCGACCGCGAGCTGGAGTGGATCCGCATGTCTCCCCGCGCCCGCCAGGCAAAAGGGAAGGCGCGCCTCAACAAGTACGAGCAGATGCTCGCCGAGGACACGCAGCAGAAGCTCGAATCGGTCGAGATCTACGTCCCGCCCGGACCGCGGCTCGGCGACATCGTCGTCGAAGCGCGCGGCGTCCGCAAGGCGTACGGCGATCTGCTGCTGATGGACGACGTCAGCTTCACGCTGCCGCGCGGCGGCATTGTCGGCGTGATCGGCCCGAACGGCGCCGGCAAAACGACGTTGTTCCGGATGATGACGGGGCAGGAGAAACCGGACGCCGGGACGCTGCGGCTGGGCGACACCGTCCAGATCGGCTATGTCGATCAGTCCCGCGACACGCTCGATCCCAACAAGTCCGTCTGGGAAGAGATCGGCGGCGGCGAAGAGGAGCTGACGCTCGGCAAGCGGACCGTGCCGTCGCGCGCGTATGCTTCCTGGTTCAATTTCAAGGGGCGCGATCAGCAGCGGAAGGTGGGAGCGCTCTCCGGGGGCGAGCGCAACCGGCTGCACCTCGCGAAGCTGCTCCGCAAAGGCTCGAATCTCCTGATGCTCGACGAGCCGACGAACGACCTCGACGTCGATACGCTTCGCGCGCTCGAGGACGCGCTCGTCGAGTTCGCCGGCTGCGTCGTCGTCATCAGCCACGACCGCTGGTTCCTCGACCGCATCGCGACGCACATGCTGGCCTTCGAAGGGGACAGCCGCGTCGTGTGGTTCGAGGGGAACTACCAGGACTACGAGGCGGACCGCAAGCGCCGGCTCGGAGCCGAGGCGGACCAGCCCCACAGGATCAAGTACAGGAAGTTGACGCGATGAAAAGGGGACAGTCACCTTCTTTCGCGTTCTGCAAAAAGGTGACTGTCCCCTTTTTCGTCGTGGCCACCGCATGCTGCAGCGGCGCCGGCGCCGTGTCGTGCGCAGTCGGCACCGGAAGCGACGTCCGGTACGTGTCCATCGCGACCGGCGACACCGGCGGTGTCTACTACGCCTACGGCGGCGGCCTTGCGAAGGTCGTCAGCGATCACGTGCCGGGCGTGCGCGCGACCGCGGAGTCGACGGCGGCGTCGGTCGACAACCTCAAGCTCATTCGGGACGGCAAGGCGGAGATTGCCTTCACTCTCGCGGACACCGCGGCGGACGCGGCCAAGGCAGAAGGGCCGTTTGCCGGAGGGCCCTCCGGTTCCGGCGCGCGCGCTGGCCGTTCTCTATTTCAACTATCTCCACCTCGTCACGCTGGATGCGGGCATCACGTCGCTCGCCGATCTACGCGGCCGCGTGGTCTCGATGGGCCTCCCCGGAAGCGGCACGGAAATCACCGCAAGGCGCGTGGTCTCCGCGGCCGGGCTCGATCTCGAGCGGGACGTGACGCGCCGCGGGATCGGACCGACGCAGGGAGCCGACGCGCTCAAGGACGGCAAGCTCGACGCGCTCTTCTGGAGCGGAGGGCTGCCGACGCCGGCGTTTCTCGACCTCGCGCACTCGCCGAACGTCCGGATGCGTCTCGTGCCAACGGCTACCGGCGCTCGATGCGCTTCGCAGGACGTACGGCGATCTCTATACGTCCCTCGAGATCCCCGCCGGTGCCTATCGCGGGGTGGACTCGGCGGTGCCGGTCGTCGGCGTCGCCAACCTGCTCGTCGTCCGGAGCGACATGTCCGACGATCTCGCGTACCAACTGACGCGGGTGCTGTTCGAGCGTCAGGCCGATCTGGCGGCGGTGCATCCGGAAGCGAAGAAACTGTCACTCGCCACCGCCGTGAAGGGATCGCCGCTGGAGTTCCATCCTGGCGCCGTGCGTTTCTACCGGCGAGCGCGGCGCCCTCTGACGCCGGCGTCATGCACCTCGGGCTGATTGCGGCTCTGGTTTTCAGCGTCTCGATTCAGGCGGCTGCGGACGAACCGATCGCTCGAATGAGCGGCTGGATGGCGGCCGTCGAGCAGCACAAACCTGGAACGGCGGACGCGCCGGCCCGCCTCATCGGCGCGTGGCCGCGAGCCGAGCTTCGCGACTTCCAGTCGGACCTCACGTTCTTTCTCGGGGTCGTCGAAGCAGTCAACGGTCTCCCGCCGCGCAAACGCCCGATGGTCCAGCCCAGCCGTCCCCGGCCGCGTGCCGTCATCAGCGCCATCCGTGGCTTCGCCAGGGAAACGGCGAAACGGCCCGACTGGGATCAGTTCCTGAAGCGCGCCGCTCTGCTGCACGCGGATATCGCCATGCTGGTGCCGCTCGAGCGAACCTCTGTTCAAACGCCATCGCCGCCGGCAGACCCGCCATGGCCCCAGGCAGACCCGCTACGAAGGCGGCGTGCCCCATCCAGCGGGCGAATCATCGTCGAGACCGAGGACGGAGTCCCGCTGGATCTCGAATACGGTACGCTCCACTGGGACATCGGTCGGACGACGCTCGAGTCCGCGGCGCGCGATCCAGCACGCGACGAAACCGTGCAGGCGTGGTACCGCGCGACGATGGCGTACCTGGAGAACGCGGAGCAGTTCGCGTATGCCGTGCCGCACCTGAACGCCGGCCTTCGCCTGCTTCCCGGCGATGCGCGGCTTCTCTTCTACGCAGGCGCGCTGCACGAGGCCTTCGCCAGTCCGCTCGGTGCAGGCCCCTGCGCGCGCGCTCGAGTCACGGTCAGATCTGAAAGGTGACGTGGAGTCGGTCGAGACCGAGCTCGAGCTGGCGGAGGGGTTCCTCCGCAAGTCGCTCGTCGCCGATCCAGCCTTCGCCGAAGCCCGCCTTCGCCTCGGCAGGGTGCTCGGGCTCCTCGGGCGCCACGAAGAAGCGGCGACGCAGCTGCGGCAGTCCATCCCGCCGCTCGAGAGACACGCAGCTCGTCTACTACGCGGAGCTGTTTCTCGGTCATGAGGAAGCGGCCCTGCGGCGCCGCGACGCGGCCCGCGAGCACTTCGAGCGCGCCGCCGCGCTCTATCCTCGCGCGCAGTCGCCACGCCTGGCGCTCGGGCCTCCTGGCGCGCGCGCACGGCGATCGTCCCGCCGCGCTCCAGGCAATGAAGGAGGTCTTCGCGCTGCCGCCGTATGAAGACGAGCGCGAGGACCCGTGGTGGGGCTATCACAAGGCCCACGTGCGCAACACCGATGCGCTCCTGGACGAGCTCCGCCGGCCGTTCCTGAAGGGCTCGAAACCGTGACTCTGAGAGCGCCCGTGGGGCTCGCGCTGCTACTCGTTGCAAGCGGCGACCCGCTCGAAGCGCAGCGCGCGACCTTTTCTGCGAAAACCGAAGCGGTGCGGGTCGACGTGCTGGTCACGGACAACGGCCGCCCGGTGCTCGGCCTGAAGCCCACGGACTTCGAGCTGCTCGACAACGGGGTGGCCCAACAGATAGATCACGCCAGCTTCGAGCAGATTCCGCTCAACGTCATCCTGACGCTCGACATGAGCGACAGCGTCGCGGGTGCGCGGCTCGATCATCTGCGCGCCGCCGGCCGCGCGTTCCTTACCGCGTTGAAGAAGGAGGAACAGGCGGCGCTCATCACGTTCAGCCACGTCGTGGCCCTCGGCTCGAATCTCACGAATGACTTCGAACGCGTGCGGGCCGTTCTCGAAGCGGCTGAGCCCTCTGGCGGAACGGGCCTCGTCGACGCCAGCTTCGCCAGCATCATGCTCGCCGAGTCGGACGTCGGACGCAGCCTGGTCCTCGTGTTCAGCGATGGGCTCGATACGGCCAGCTGGTTGCTGCCGAAGAGCGTGCTCGACGTTGCCCGCCGTTCGGACGCCGTAGTCTACGGAGTCACCGCCGGACGGCTGCGCCGGGGGGACTTCCTGCGGGATCTGAGCGAGCTTACCGGCGGGCAGCTGTACGAAGTTGAATCGACGGCGGACCTCGGTCCAATCTTCGTCGGCGTGCTCGAAGAGTTCCGGCATCGGTATCTTCTCAGCTACTCGCCCCGCGGCGTGTCCACGGACGGCTGGCACCGCCTCGAGGTGCGGGTCAAACGCCGCGGCGTCACGGTGAAGGCGCGTCCAGGGTATCTCGCGGGTTCGTAGGACGCGCGTTCGTCCCACGTCCGGTCCCAAATCGCTGGCCGGCTCAACCGTCCTGCAGTAGCCTCTCGACGAGGAAATCACGCCATGACGTCACGACGCCTGGTTCTGGCCGCGGTGCTGTTCGTGCTGCCCGCAAACGCCGCCGCGCAGTCAATCGAGCTCGGCGAGCGGCTGACCGTCCGCTCGGCCACGCTCAACGAGGAGCGCACGATCTTCGTGCGCACGCCGCGCCAGTACGCGAACGGAAGCGAGCGCTATCCGGTGCTGTATCTCACCGACGGCGAAGCGCAGTTCGCGCACACCGCCGCCACGGTGGAATTCCTCGCCCGCAACGGCCGCATGCCGGAAATGATCGTCGTCGCCATCGGCAACACGGATCGCACGCGCGACCTGACGCCGACGAAGGCGACGCTGGCGAGGCCCGACGGCAGCCAGATGGAGTTCCCGACGGCCGGGGGCGCGGACCGGTTCCTGACGTTCATCGCCACCGAGCTGAAGCCGTTCGTCGAGAAAAAGTACCGCACCGCGCCGTTCAGCGTGTTCGCCGGGCACTCCTTCGGCGGCCTGTTCGCGATGCACGCCTTCACGACGCGCCCCGATGCGTTCAACGGCTATATCGCCGTGTCGCCCACCTTGACCTGGGACAGCGACATGCCGGTGAAGCGAACGGCCGAGCTCCTGCGCGATCGCCGCGAGCTGCGGAAGACGCTGGTCGTCACGATGGGGGACGAGCCGGGGTTCGACGTGGCGCTCGCGACGCTCCGGAAGACCCTGAGCGGTTCGACGCCCGCCGGTTTCGAGTGGGAGATCCAGCGCTTCGACGACGAGGATCATGGATCCGTTGTCCTGCGCAGCCATTACATCGGGCTGCGCAAGGTGTTCGATCGTTGGCGGCTTCCCGTCGATTCCACCGGAACGTTCCAGGGGTCGTTCGGCGACCTGGAGAAGCACTACGCCGCGTTGAGCGAGCGTATGGGTTACAACGTCACGCCGCCCGAGAACACGGTGAACACCGTCGGCTACGGCGCGCTGCAGGCCGGCCGCGTCCAGGAGGCGCTCCGGTACTTCGAGCTGAACGTTCGCAACTATCCGGAGTCGGCGAACACGTACGACAGCCTCGGCGAGGGACTGGAAGCGGCGGGGAAGCTCCAGGAGGCGCGCGACCGCTACGCCGAGGCGGTCAAGCGCGGCGAGGCGAGCAAGGATCCGCTGCTCGACGCCTTCAAGCAGCACCTCGAGGCGATCGGGAAGAAGTTGAAGTCGTCGATGTAGAAAAGGGGACAGTCACCTTTTTTCGGATTTTGTAAAAAGGTGACTGTCCCCTTTTCTACGCCGGCGTAATCGCGATGACGCGCGCCGGGCTCCCGCTCCCGTTCACCAGCTTGAGCGGCGCCGCGATGACGAGCGCGCCCGTCGGCGGCAGGCGATCCAGGTTGCACAGGCTCGCGAGGCCGTACTTGCCGGCGCCGTGCATGATGCCGTGATTCGGGAACGGCGGATCGAACCGGCCGGCCTGGCCCGCGTCCGTGCCGATCGTCTCGACGCCGACGCCGAGCACGTCGCGATCGACGGCGAGCATCTGCGAGGCCGTCTTGTCGAAGCCAGGGCTGTGCGGGCCGTCCGGCCCCACGTTCAGGAAGCTCGCGGCATCTCGCCGCGTGCTCCAGCCGGTTCGCAGCAGCACCCACGAGCCCCGCGGGACTTGTCCGTGCTCGCGCTCCCACGCCTCGATCCGCGCGGGCGTCAGCAGGAAGTCTGCGTTCGCCTCGACCTCGCGCGCCACGTCGATCACGCAGGCCGGGCCCACGAGCCGCCGGGCTGGAAGGGTGTCGCACGCGTTCTCCGGCAGGTCCTTCCCGGTAATCCAGTGAATCGGCGCGTCGAAGTGCGTGCCCGTGTGCTCGCCAAGCCGGATCGTGTTCCAGTACCAGGCCGGTCCTTTCTCGTCGTAGCGTGAGATGACCTCGACGCTCAACCCCGGCGAGGAGGCGAACATCGGCGGCAGGCCGATGACCGGCGTCTCCGGTCCCAGCGGCTGGGTGAGATCGACGACGACCAGCGTTCCGGCATTCAGCGCGTCGACGAGATCGAGAAGGATGTTTGGCATGGCTGCGCTACTGGGGCGCGATCGCGGCCCGCCCCTTTCGCAGAACGTACTTCTGAATCTTGCCGGTAGCGGTCTTCGGCAGCTCCGGCACGAAGGTCACCGTCTTCGGCGCCTTGAAATGCGCGAGGCGATCGCGCGCGAACTGCCGGAGCTCGGCCTCCGTCGCCGCGCCGTCCGGCTTCAGCACGACGAACGCATGCGGCGCCTCTCCCCACTTCTCGTCCGGAAGGCCGACGATCGCCACCTCCTGCACGCTCGGGTGTCGCAGCAGCACGCCCTCGACCTCGACCGATGAGATGTTCTCGCCGCCGCTGATGATGACGTCCTTCAGTCGATCCTTGATCTCCACGTAGCCGTCCGGGTGGACGACCGCGGCGTCGCCGGTGTGGAACCAACCGTCCCCCATGCAGCGTTCCGTGGCCTCGGGATCGTTGAAGTAGCCCTCCATAACAACATTCCCACGGACGATGATCTCGCCGACGGCAACACCGTCGCACGGAACCTCGTGTCCGTCCGAATCGACGACGCGTATCTCGCCCGACGTGATCAGTTCGACGCCCTGCCGGGCCTTGACCGCGGCCCGCTCCGCGGGCGGGAGCGCGTCGTGCTCCGGCCTCGGCTCGCACACCGTGATGAACGGCGCGGTCTCGGTCAGCCCGTAGACCTGCGTCACCATCCAGCCGAGCTCGCCTTCGAGACGCTCGATGGTTGCGGCTGCCGGCGGGGCGCCGGCCGTCACGACCCTCACGCCGCGCCTGGCGTTCCGGCGGAGCGTTTCGGGCGCGTTGGCCAGGCTGATGAGGACGGTCGGCGCGGCGCAGAGCATCGAGATCGGTTCGCGCTCCAGCAGCTCGTAGACCGCCGAAGGCTCGACCTTGCGGAGGCAGACGTGCGCGGCGCCGACGGCGGTGACGGTCCACACGAACGTCCAGCCGTTGGCGTGGAACATCGGCAGCGTCCACAGGTAGCGGTCGGCCGTCGTCATCGGCACGTGCATCAGCGTTCCGACGACGTTCATGTACGCGTTGCGATGGGTAATCATCACGCCCTTGGGGCGCGACGTCGTGCCGCTGGTGTAGTTGATCGTCAGGAGATCGGTCTCGTCGATCTTCTGGCGCTCGAACTCGGCGGGCGCTGCGGCGAGCCGGTGCTCGTAGCTCAGCCACCCGTCGCACGCGCCCTCGAGCGCGACGAAGTGCTCGACACCGCGCAGCCGCCCGCGCACGCCCTGGATGGCGTCGAGATAGTCGCTGTGCGCGCAGAGCACGCGCGCCCCGCTGTGGTCGAGCAGGTAGACGAAATCGTCCGGCGTGAGGCGGTAGTTGATCGGAACGAGCACGGCGCCGATCTGCGGGACGGCGTAGAACGACTCGAGCTGCGCCCGGGTGTTGGGCGCGATGTACGCGACCCGATCCCCGGGCCGGACGCCCAGCTGCTGGAGCGCCGCCGACCATCGGTCCGTCCGCTCGAAGAACTGCGCGTAGGTCGCCCGGTAGCCCTGGTCGACGACCGCCTCGCGGTCTGCGTACAGACGTCGAGCGCGGCGGGCGAACTCGAGCGGTGTCAGGGGGATCTGCATACGTGATCCGAAGGAGGCAGGAGGCAGGAGAGAGGAGGCAGGGCGCAGGGACACGCGCTCGACGCACTACCTCCTACCTCCTGCCTCCTACCTCCTGTTTTCTCTTAAATGCCGCGCGAACTGGAACCGGTTTTCGAGCAGGCCCAGATCGGTCACGAATCCGCTCGGCCCGACGGCTTCGACCTTGGCCACGATCGTCGCCAGCTCGCGCGCGGCGAGCGCCTCGTCCATGGCGCGACCGAGGTCGTCCGCGGACCGGACGCTCGCGGTCCGCGGAACGCCCGCGGCCGCGGCGATCGCGGCCAGGTCGCTGCCGGTTGACGTCGCCGTCGGGAAGCCGCCCACCGACAGCAGGCTCTCGTTGTCGAACACGACGTGCAGCAGGTTCGCCGGCCGGTACCGCGCGAGCGTCGTGAGGCCTCCAAGATTCATGAGGACCGACCCGTCGCCGTCGAGGACGATCACCTGCAGCTCGGGCCGCGCCAGCGCGATGCCGAGGCCGAGCGACGACGCGAGACCCATCGCGTGCTGAAGGTAGAAAAAGTTCGGGCGGTGGCCGATCGCCTGCAGCTCCGCCGCGACCGCGCCCATGATCGTGACGACAATCGACCGCTCCAGCCGGGGGTAAATCGCACGCAGCGCGTCCGCTCTTTTCATAGCACCCTGAGCACCGTGAGCACCTTGAGCACCTTGAGCACCTATTCTTCCCACATCAGATCGCGACAGAGCAGCAGCGCGACGGGCCGGTTCGCCGACTGCGCCAGCGTCTCCGCCTTGCGAATCCGCGGCGCGACGTGCGACGGATCCTCCAGACGGGCGAACGGAATCCGCAGGGCCCGCAGCAGCTCCTCCGTGACGCCCCCTCCCTCCGTCTGCCACGGATCGCGCTCGCCGAACTCGCCGCGGTGGCTGATGAGCATCAGCAGGGGAATGCGATAGAGCTGGGCGCACGAGACGATCCCGTTGATCGAGGCGAGGAACCCGTGATTCTGCATCAACATCGCGGACTTCGCGCCGGCCAGGTGCGCGCCGGCCGACACGCCGACGCCCTCTTCCTCCTTCGCGAGCCGGACGAGAATCATCTCCGGGTCATCGTCCGCCATCCGAATCAGGTGGACGAGCCAGGTCTCGGGCAGCGCGGACATCAGGCGGATGCCGCACGCTTTCAGCGCGTCGTAGATCACTTTCGAGTTGGCGATCGAGACCGGCACAACGGCGGCGACTGTAGGCCGTAGGTCAGTGACGCGTCAAGGAAAAGACGACGGGCTCGCAGGTCGATAGTCCAGCTCTCCCGCCTTGATGGGAATGGGCAGCCGATTCTGCGGTGACGGCAGCGGGCACGTGGTGTGGGGGTTGAAGGCGCACGGCGGGTTGTAGGCGCGGTTGAAGTCGATGACGACCTTCCCGTCGGCCCCCGGGGCGTCGGCATACACGAAGCGGGCGGCGCCGTACGTCTCCTTGCCGCTCGTCTGATCGCGGAAGACGAACCAGTACCGGCCGCGTGAGGAGAGCACCGGCTCCATCTTGATCTGTTTACCGTGCAGCGTGAAGACCACGAGGCCGGGACTCGTGTATTCCTCGACGTCGCCCAGAATGTTCGGCAGCTGGACTCGCTTCATCGCGTTGTAGTGCATCAGGCTGCCTTCGACCCGGTACGACGGATCGATCGGATACCAGCGGCAGCCTTTGAACTCGCGGCGAATCGCGCTGTTCTTGTCGCGCAGCCGGATCGCCTGGCGCTTGCCGCTGGCATGCACGAAGAGCGACAGGTCGCCGATCGTCACACGGTCCGGACCGCCCTCCGCGGAGTCGGGCTTGAGCGCCATCTCCCGAATCGCCTTGCCGTTGATCGTCGCGGCCGTGCCTTCCGCGAGCGTGACGGTCGTCGCTCCCGCCCGGTGCTCGAACACGCCCGCTTCGGCCGGCCCCGAGGGCAGGACGATGTCGTTGGCCGGATCGGTGCCGAACCGGTTGGCGCCTTCCTGCAGAAAAAAGAGACCCGCGACCGTGAGGAAGCCGTCATCCGCCTTCAGCGCCGCCTCGCGCTCCTGGCGCCACTTCTCGATCTCGGCCCGGTAGGCCGCATCGTCGGCGGTCGCGAACGAGGCCAGCGCGAGGACCAGGATCGACCATCGCGTCATGCCCCCCATGTTGTCACAGCTCCACTGACAACTCTCGCAGTTTGTACCTCTGGATCTTTCCCGTCGCCGTCTTCGGCAGGTCGGTGGCAAAGGTGATCCACCGCGGGCACTTGTAAACCGCGATCCGGCTCTTGACGAACTGCTTCAGCTCGTCGGCCAGCTGCGGCGATCCGATTCGTCCCGGCTTCAGCACGACGAAGGCGAGCGGCTTCACCAGGCCCTCGTTGTCCTCGCGGCCGACCACACCGCACTCGAGTACGGCTTCGTGCGCGACGATCGCCGCCTCCACTTCCGCCGGCGACACCCACTGCCCGCCGCTCTTGAGCATGTCGTCCGACCGGCCGTGGTACCAGAAGTAGCCGTCGGCGTCGCGGCTGTACTTGTCTCCCGTCCGGATCCAGTCCCCGATGATCGTCGCCGCTGTCTTTTCGGGCTGATTCCAGTACCCCGCGCAGATTGAGTCCCCCTTGATGAGCAAATCTCCAATCTCCCCCTGCGGCACGTCGCGCCCGTCGGCGTCGACGATGCGGGCGTCGTAGCCGGGGACGAGCTCGCCGCTCGAGCCGGCGCGCACGCGTCCCGGGCGGTTGGAGATGAAGGTGTGGAGCGCTTCGGTCGAGCCGATGCCGTCGAGGATCTCGACGCCGAAGCGGGCCTTCCAGCGTTCGTACAGCGCGGCCGGCAGCGGCTCGCCGGCGGAGCTGCAGACTCGAAGGCTGCTCAAGTCGTACGTCCGGTCGCTCCGCTCGGCTGTCGCGAGCATGGCCGCATACGCCGTCGGCACCGCGTAGAAGATCGTCGGACGGTGCCGCTCGATGATCTCGAAGCACCGCTCCGGCTCCGGCTTCGCCGGGTAGAGGATCGTGGATGCGCCGACGCTGAAGGGAAAGTAGAGCGCGTTGCCGAGGCCGTACGCGAAGAACAGCTTCGCGACCGAGAACGTCCGGTCGCGATCGTTGATGCCGAAGACGCCGCCGCCGACCCACTCCGCGGTGCAGAGCATGTCATGCTGCAGATGGATCGCCCCCTTGGGGAACCCTGTCGTCCCGGAGGAGTACAGCCAGAACGCCTGGTCGTCGCGGTCCATCTCCACGGGGTCGAGGTTAGTCGACGCTGCGGCGATCCAGTCCTCGTACCGAAGGTCTGGCCTTTGGGGGGCGGACTTCTCAGGTCCGCCGTTCGTTCGCCCGCCAGCGACGATGACGTGGCGCAGGTCCTTCACGGGGCTCCGAATCGGGTCTATGCTGCCGGCGAGCGATTCATGGACGATCAGCACACGTGCGTTGCTGTCGTTCAGCAGGTACTCGTAGTCGTGCGGCTTGAGGAGCGTGTTGACCGGAACGGCGACGGCGCCGATCTTGATCGCGCCGAAGAACCCGGCGATGAACGGGGCGCCGTCGGGCAGAAGCAGCATGACGCGCTCGCCACGCTTCACCCCCAGATCGCGCAGCGCGTTCCCGGTCCGGTTGACCAGCTCGAGGACCTGCGCGTAAGTTAGCGGCGTCCCGCTCACGGCGTCGAGAACCGCGAGGCTTCCGCCTCGTCCGGCCCGGACGTTGTCGTCGACGAAGACCGCCGCGGCGTTCATCGGCCGTCATTATATTGGCGAGGAGCTGAGACGATGTGGTTCCTCCCCCGGACACAAGGCAACGCTTCTATCCGCGCCGAGCCGGAGGCATTCGTCCGGACGTTCGCGCGCCGGATCGAATCCGGGCTGTTTCCTGACGCATCCTCCAGGCGATCCCGATACGTCGTCACGCATCAGACACCCGACCGCCTGGCGTTTCGCGCTGCCGACTGGCCGACCGCCGTCAACGTGGGCCTCAACGAGGTCGAGCTGTCCGTATCCGTGGGCCAGGCTCGCTACACGATTGAATACCGGCGCTGGGCGGCGTACGCGGTTCTGCTGTCTGCGGCGATCGGTCTCGCGATCGCTGTCACGTTCTTGATCGTCGACCTTCGCGATTACGTCGATCGCCACCCGGAACGGATGATTCCCGGCCTGACCGCGGGTCAGAACGTCGCGATTGGCTGGGCAATGGCGATCTTCTGGGGTTTCGTCTGGCCCTGGATCCTCATCGGGCTCCACAAGAAGCCGCTTCGGACGGTGATGGCGCGGCTCATCGAGGAGGTCGATCAGAGCGCTCGAACGTCGTCCGCCCGCCAACCATCGTCATGAGGACCGTCAGTCGATCGATCTGATCGTCGGGGCACGTCATGATGTCGCCGGACAGGACGACGAGGTCCGCGTACTTTCCAGGCGCAATCGACCCCTTCACCTCCTCTTCGAATGTGAGCCACGCGTTGCCGACCGTGCTCGCGCGGAGCGCCTGCTCGCGGCTGATCGCCTGATCGGCGCCCATCACCGCGCCGCTGAGGGTTCGGCGCGTCACGAAGTGAGCGATGACGCCGAGCGGCGAGTAGGGGACGACGGGGGAATCGGTGCCGGCGCTCGTCGGGAGGCCCGCATCGAGAAACGCGCGCATCGGCGTGGTCAGGGGGCCGCGCTGGGGCCCCCAGTATTTCGAGAGGATCGGGCCCGCGAGATACAAGTGATGCTGCGCGGAGAGGCCGAGGCCGAGCGTCCGCATCCGCGGGAAGTGCTCGGGACGCGCGATGAACGCGTGCTCGATGCCCCAGCGCCGGCCCGTGATCGGCTTGTCCGCGTTGGCCGCCTCATAGGCGTTCAGGACCTGGTCGATCGCGGCGTCGCCGACCGCGTGCGTCCAGACCCGCCAGCCGAGGCGATTCAGCTCGCGGACCGTCGAGCTGAAACGCGGCTCCGGCATCGTGTTGAGACCGCGGTACGTTCCACCTTCGCCCCACGGTTCGGCGTACGGTTCGCGCATCCAGCCGCCTTCGAACCCGCCGTCTACCCCGAGCTTGATGCCGCCGATGCGAAGCCACTCGTCTCCATCGTCCGGCTTCACACCGGACGGTTCCGGCGGGGTCGGCCTGAAGAGAAAGACGACGCGCATGTCGAGCTGTCCGCGCCGCCTGATTTCCTGAATCAGTTGGTACTGCTCAATCGATCCGCCCGGGTGGCGGACGGTCGTCAATCCTGCCGCGCTCAGTTTCCGGTATTCCGCGATCTGATCGGCGAGCCGCTGCTCGAACGATCGCGCGGGCGGAGCCGGGAGCGTGACGGCTTCCTTCGCGCGGTCGACCAACTCCCCGTTCAACTCTCCGTCGTCGTAACGCCCGATGCGGCCGCCATCCGGCTCCGGCGCAGTTTTCGAGATCTTCCAGCGCTCGAGCGCGGCGCTGTTCAGGATGTATTCGTGCCCGCCCCGGACGACGACGACGGGATTCTTCGGCGCCGCGGCGTCCAGGTCGCGTCTGAGGGGAAGGCGCTGCTCTTTCAACTGCCCCTCATGCCAATCGCTGTTGGTGACGATCAGCTCGCCCGGCGCCGTCCGACGCGCGCGTTCGCCGATCGCATCGAGCAGTTGCTGAAACGTGCGCGCGCGGGAGAGGTCGACGCCTGGGCCGCCCCCGACGCTATGCAAGTGGTTGTCGCCGAAGCCTGGAGCGACGGTCCGCCCGCGGAGATCCGTTTGCTTCGTGCCGTCGCCCGCCAGGCGGCGCACGTCGGCGTTCGATCCGACGGCGACGAAGCGGCCGTCGCGGATCGCGACCGCTTCCGCGTACGAGAAGGTCGCGTCGACGGTCACGATCTTGCCGTTGAAGAGAATCAGATCCGGCGGAGGCTGTAGCGAGGTCGCGCCCGCGACCATCAGAAACGCGCCGAGGAGCATGACGAGCGCGAGGCGCACAGGCGCATGGTACCACCGGGTGGCGGGACCATTCGGAAGTTGGGGGTTATTCGAGCACGCGTTATTCTTGGAACAATCATGCGCACCTCCATTCCAATGACCGTTGGCGCCATTCTCGTGCTCGCGGGCCTGTCGCTGGCAGGAACGTCCCACGACGCCGCCGTGCAGGACGGCAGCAGCGCTCCCCTCATCGCGCGCATCGAAGCGCGGCAGTCCCCGAACCGCCAGGGGCTCGACCCGTACACCCTCCAGGAGCTGATGCAGAAGTTCCGAATCACCGGGGTCTCGGTCGCGGTCATCAAGGACTCCGCGATCCACTGGGCGAAAGGCTACGGCGTCGCCGACGTCGATGCCGGCCGGCCGGTCGAGCCCGACACGATGTTTCAGGCGGCGTCGATCAGCAAGCCCGTCACTGCCATGGCGGCGCTGAAGGCCGTCCAGGACGGACGCCTTTCGATCGACACGGACGTCAACCAGATCCTGAAATCATGGAAGGTGCCGGAGGGCGAGTGGACCGCCACTCAGCCCGTGACGCTGCGGTCCCTTCTCAGCCACACGTCCGGAGCGGACGATGGGTTCGGGTTTCCGGGATATGCGCCGTCGCAGCCGCGCCCCACGGTGCCGCAGATCCTGAAAGGGGAGAAGCCCTCGAACGTCGGGGCCGTGCTCTTCGCCCGCCCGCCATTTGCCGGCTTCAAATATTCGGGCGGCGGTTTCACCATCGCCCAGCTCGCTCTGACGGAGGCGCTGGGCAAGCCGTTCGCCGAGATCATGCAGACAACCGTCCTCGATCCGCTGGAGATGAAAGACAGCACCTACGAGCAGCCGCTCCCGGCGGCGCGCGAAGCCAAGGCGGCGCACGCGCACAGCGGACAGGGCCGCGCGATGGATGCCCACTGGCACGTCTATCCGGAGCAGGCCGCCGCGGGGTTGTGGACCACGCCGAGCGATCTTGCGCGGTTCGCGATCGAGGTGCAGCGGGCGCTGGCCGGCCCGAAAGGACGGGTGCTCTCGCAGGCGATGGCGCGCGAGATGATCGCCCCCACCGGGGTGGGAGGGTACGCCGTCGGCCTGGCGATCGAGAAGCGCGCAGAGGGCTGGTACTTCAGCCACGGCGGCGGCAACTGGGGCTTCCGCTGCAACCTCGTCGCGCACGTGCGCAAGGGCTACGGCGTTGTCGTCATGACCAACAGCGACAGCGGCGGGGCCATTCTCGGCGAGATCGAGTCACGCGTGGCTGCGGCCTACGGGTGGGACTCGCTCGACAAGCCGATTCCCCGATAACGCTGTCGGTCGATCGGCGCGCGTCAGCCGCGGGCGCGCGCCTCGGCGAGCAGCCGCTCGATCTGGCCGAGGTGATTGAGGTCGTGCCCGGCGTAGAGGCGCACGAGGTGGGTCACGCTCTCCCTGCCGCGCTCCTGATGCATCCCGGCGTTCTGATGGAGCGCGGGGTCCACGGTCCGGAGCAGCCGCAGGTTCGCCGAGCGCAGTACCTCGAACAGCACGAGCGACTCGACCGGGTCGGTGCGCTCGTACTGGAAGGTGGACGCCCACGCGTTCTGGTCGAACGCCTGCAGCTCGACGCCGTCGCGCGCCAGGATCGATCGGAGGCGCCAGGCCGCGACGACCTCGGCGTCGCTCAGATGCGCGAGGATCTGCGCCGCCGACCAGCGGTCGGGTGACGGCGCGTACGCCAGCTCCTTGGCGCTCGCGCTGCTCGTCAGCGCGCGGAGGCGCTTAGGCGTCGCCTCCAGCTGGACCCAGGGATCCCGCTCGCCGATGTTGCCGAGGATGCGTTTCGTGTATTCCTGTGCTGTTTCCAATGCGGTCCCCGGCTGGCAGCCCTGAAGGGCTGCGCTACCTGACTTCTTTGACCGACGGCACCGACAACGTGAGGTTGTGCGTCGTGAGCGCGTTGCTCAAGGCCGAGGCTCGTGACAGCAGCCCGTTCGCCTCCGCGATGAGCTTCGGTACCTGCGCCTTCGAATCGGTGTAACCCCGCACGATTTGCTCGGTCGGCCACATGCCGCCCGACAAGCCGGTTTTCGTCAGGCCGAGCCGGCCGATCGGATGATTGCGCGCGGCCGCCGCCGCGGCGCCGCCGCCTCCGAAGCCTCCGCCTTGAGGCGGCGTGAGCTTCGGTGTCAGCGCGGCGATGTCTTTGCTCAGGGTCTCGAATGACGTCCTGACGTCAGCCGGCAGGTCCGTTTTCGCGTCGATTTCCTTCGCCAGCTCCGTCATCCGGGAGTTGAGCGGCGCGATCGCATTCGCGCTTTCCGCCGCGCGGCGGTGCAGCTCGTGCAGCTCCATCGCCATGTCGAACAGCTTCCGGCGCTCGGCCTCGGTCAGCACGATCTCCGGATCGCCCGTCACGCGCAGCGGCTTGCTGTCCACGGTCTTCCCGTCGACCATGAGCGCGACCGTGTACGTGCCGGGCGGCACGAACGGTCCAGCGCTGGCCGCAGCCGCGGCACCGCCGCCGCCTCCGCCCCCGCCGCCGAACCCGGTCGGTTGCGCGCAACCCGCTCCGAACGGACTCGGCTGTCCACTCTGAGCACCCTGGGCACCCGCACCCTGGGCACCTTGGGCACCCTGAGCACCCTGAGCACCTTGAGCACCTTGAGCACCTTGACCTTGAGGTATGGGCTGCACTCTCAAGTCCCAGCACGCCGTCTGAATCCCCGCCTTGTTGCTGCTTCCCATCACCGGACCCGAGATCTGGCGCATCTCGCGTCCGGTCGCGTCCGTGATCTTCAGCGTGACCTCGCCGAGCTGACGCTTCGCGTGCCAGGACACCAGCGCGGCCTGCGGCGGGTTCTGGCCGTAGAACGTGTGGTCTCCCCAGAACTGGTAGTTGCGATCGTTGGCCGGCCTCCGGTACATCGCGGAGGGCGGGAGCGTGAAGAGCCGCGCGTCGCCGGTCATCGTCCGCGTGGCGCCGAACTCCTGAATCGGCTCCAGGTGATCGAGAATCCAGATGGCGCGTCCGTGTGTCGCCAGAATCATCGCGTTGTCGCGCGGATGGATCGTGATCTCGTCGATGCGCACCGTCGGCAGGTTCGCTTTGATGCGCGTCCAGCTCTTGCCGCGATCGATCGACACGAAGAGCCCGGTCTCGGTGCCGAGGTAGAGCACGTCCGGATTCTTGATGTCTTCGGTCAGCGTGCGCGCGATCTCGCCCTTGAGGTTCGAGACGATCGATCGCCACGTCTGGCCGGCGTCGCCGCTCGTGTAGATGTAGGTCTCGAAGTCGTTCTGCCGGTGGCCGTCGAACGTCGCGTAGACGGTGCCCTCCTCGAAGCGGGATGGCACGACCTCGGAGACGTAGATCCCGGCGGGCACACCCGGCACGTTGTCGATCACCTGGTCCCACTTCTTGCCGCCGTCCCTCGACACGGCCAGGCGCCCGTCGTCGGTGCCCGCGTAGAGCAGGCCGGGCTTCCTCGTCGATTCCGCGAACGACACGATCGCCGGCCAGGCCGCGATGCCGTCGTTGCGCGAGAACCGGATCTCGCTCCCTTTGACCCCCATCGTCACGATGTCGTCGCGATTCGCGCCGCTCGTGAGGTCGCCGCTGATGGCGACCCAGGAGTGGCCGCGATCCGGGGACCGGAAGACCTTCTGCGCGGCGGCGTAGAGGACCTTCGGGTCGTGCGGCGAGAACATGAGCGGCGTATCCCAGTGCCAGCGGTAGGCGGGCTCTCCCTCGGCCGGCACCGGGCGGATGCTCATCGTCTCGAACGTCCGCCGATCGATCCGGACCATGTTCCCGTCCTGCGACTCGCTGAAGGCGATACGGTAGTCGGCCGGATCCTGCAGCACGACGAAGCCGTCGCCTCCCTGGACGGTCGCCCAGTGATGGCTGGAGATGCCGGGCGAGCCGCGCACCGCGCTCGGGCCGCACCAGCTGTAGTTGTCCTGCATGCCGCCGCAGACGTTGAACGGCGTCGCCATGTCGTAGCCCACGTGATAGAAGAGCCCGGCCGGCAGGTTGTGAATGAAGTTCCACGTCTTCGACATGTCGTACGAGACGGCCACGCCGCCGTCGTTGCCGATCAGGACGTGCTTTGAATTCGCCGGGTTGATCCAGATCGCGTGGTGGTCGGAGTGGATCCGGGAGGCGGAGGCGGTGTTCACGGTCCTGCCGCCGTCGAGCGTCTGGTGCAGATCCACGCCGCCGAAGTACACGACCTCGGGATCGTTCGGGTCGATCCTTACCTTGCTGAAGTACATGGGGCGGGGATTGACATTGTTCACCTTCCGCCACGTCCCACCGGAATCGTCCGAGCGATAGAGCCCGGTCGGAAGGTTGTTGAGAGGCTGGCGACCCGCCTGGCCGCCGCCTTGTCCCCCGGCGGCCTGCCCGGGTCCGGCCTCGCCGCCACCACCGGGGGCCTGCTGCGGCCCCTCAATCAGCGCATACAGAATGTTGGAGCGCTTCCGGTACACGTCGACGGCGATGCGCCCGAGCGGTCCGTCGAGGACACCACCCTTCAGCTTCGTCCAGGTCTCGCCGCCATCGGTCGATTTCCAGATGCCGCTGCCGGGGCCGCCGCCGTTCATGCAGCACGCGGTGCGCCGCCGCTGATAGGTCGAGGCGTACAGAATCTGATTGTTCGTCGCGTCCATCACCAGGTCGTTCGCGCCGGTATCGTCATCCACCTTCAGGACGTGCTTCCAGCTCTTGCCGCCGTCGGTCGTCTTGTACACACCGCGATCGCCGCCGGGCCCCCAGAGGCTGCCGGTGGCGGCGACCAGGACGACGTTGTTGTCTTTGGGGTCGATCACGATGCGGTGGACGTGTCGCGACGTGCGCAGGCCCATGTTCGTATACGTCTTGCCACCATCGGTCGACTTGTACACGCCGTCTCCCCACGACGTGCTCTGCCGGTTGTTCGATTCGCCGGTTCCCACCCAGACCAGGTCGGGGTTGGCCTGCGAGACCGTGACGTCGCCTATCGACATCAGGCCCTGGTTCTGGAACTGCGCCTCGAACGTCGTGCCGTTGTTCGTCGTTTTCCAGACGCCGCCATGGGCGGTCCCGACGTAGTAGATGGCCGGGTCGGCCTCGTAGACCGCCAGGTCGGCGATCCGGCCGGACATCACCGCCGGTCCTATCGATCGGAAGTGCAGCGAGTCAAACGGCCCTTCGCTCACGGCCGGCCCGTCCTTCGGACTCGGAGGGAGACCCGATCGGACCTGCCCTTCGACTTCGCTCAGGGCCGGCTGGGCTAGCACTCCGATCGAGGAGTGGGCAGACAGCGTCAAGAGCAGTCCGACGCCGATGACGAGCGGTTTCTGGAATTTCATGCGCTGGACTGTAGGCGAGGCGTCGGGGCGGGTCAAGAGCTTCGGGCTACTGCCTCGTCACCCGGATCGATCTCACGCAGTCGTTGAAACTGCCGTCGCACGGGCCCGGCATGTCGCGCAGGTTCGGAGTGTCAGACGTGACCGTGACGCTCCTTCCACTGAAGTCCTCGTCACGATAGAGGGTCGCGGACCATCCGGGAAGCACGCGCACCGACGACACGCATTCGTCCCAGGTCGGCTCCTCTCCCTCCGCCCCGCTCGTGCAGGGACCCTCGGTGCGGTCCAGATCGGCTACATCGACATTCATCGCCTGAGAGGCGCCGACGAAGTCCGCGTGGACGTAGATGACGATGCCCTGATCGGGCGGGGTGGGACCGAGAACGATCAGGTCGGATTCACAGGCGGCAAGCAGCCCCGCGAGAACGACGCCAGCGCCAACTCTCAACGCGCGCGCCATGGCGCACCTGCCCATCTTTCCGGCCCCGCAGGCGCTGGCGCGAAGGGAGCCGGGCAATCGATGGTGCTTCCGGCGCGCCTGGGCTGTCAATGCAAGGGCGGTGGCACCAGCCTTCAGGCTGGTCAGGGCAACAGAAACGCCTTCACGATCTGGACGAACGCGTCAGGCCGTTCCACAACGCTCAGGTGACCGGCGTCGGGGATGGTGTTCAGCGTCGCGCCGGGGATGCTGTCCGCGATCTCCTTGACCATCGCGGGAGTCGCCGCGGGGTCCGCGTCACTCGCGATCGCGAGCGTTGGACACGCGATGCGGGAGAGCTGCGTGTGGTAGTCGAGCGACGCGATCGCTTCGCAGCACGCCGCGTATCCGTTGGCGTTCAGGCGGAGCAGGTCGTTCCTGAACCGGTGCACGACATCCGGCCGGGTTCGGCGGAACTCTGCCGAAAAGTAGCGGGTCATGATCAGGTCCGCAAGTGCCTCCATTCCCTTGGCCCGCGCCACGCGCGCGCGCTCCCGCCACTGCGCGCGCCCCTCGTCGGACAGACGGCTCACGGTGTTGGCGAGCACGAGCTTCTCGATGCGATCGGGGTACGCGATCGCGAGCCCCTGGCCGATCATCCCGCCGAGCGAGAGGCCGACCCACGAGACGCGCTCGAGCGCCAGCGCATCCATGAGCCGCACCACATCGCCGACCAGATCGTCGAGAGAGAAGGCCTCGGTCACGACCTCGCTCCGCCCGTGCCCGCGCGTGTCGTACCGGACGATCATGCCGGCACCCGCCAGCGCGGGGGCGATCTCGTTCCACATGCCGAGAGAGCACCCGAGCGCGTGGCCGAGGACGATCGGAGGACCGTCGCCGTCGAGACGGTAGCTGAGCGAGGGATGCACTATCCTTTTTCCTTCAACATGTGCTCGGCCGCGCGTCTGGCCGCCTCGACCTCGGCGCGTTCGTCGAAGCCCGGCCCGAAGATCGTTCGCGCCGAATCGATGTTCCGTTTCGCGTGCTCATCGTCGAAGTGAAGCCCGCGCAGCAGCGACGCGAGGCTTTCGAGCGCGCTGGCGGCGTAGCTCACGAGCGACGGCGCAACGGCCAGCTCGGCCTGCCACGTGCCGAGGCCGCGCTCCTGTTCGACGGCGATCGTCGACA
Source organism: uncultured Acidobacteriota bacterium (assembly GCA_963847125.1). Lineage (GTDB taxonomy): Bacteria > Acidobacteriota > Vicinamibacteria > Vicinamibacterales > 2-12-FULL-66-21 > DATAEE01. The sequence goes on along the minus strand of CAWJYM010000009.1, from coordinate 624,751 downwards.
GCAGGACCGCGGTCAGGCCCTCCACGACCTTTCCGCAGCTCCGGATGCGCAAACACAATACGGGGTTTCGCTTGTGCGGCAGCGCCGACGAGAAACCCTTCTCCGATCCCGGGTCGCGGACCTCGCCGACCTCGGTCTGCGACATGAGCGCCAGGTCGCCCGCAATCTTCGCCGCGAAGCCGGTCGCCAGGCCGAGCTGCAGCAACAGATTCGTCCAGGCATCGCGCGCTGACTGCCACGTCCCGGCCGGTCCGGCGCTGAGCCCGAGCTCGCGGGCGACGGCCGTCCGCAGCTCCGGCCACCGGTCGCCGAACGATGCGCCGGTGCCGACGGGTCCTCCGAGCTGAACGTGCAGCCCTTCGTCCGCCGCTTCCCGCAGCCGTTTCTCGCACCGCCTGAGCGCCAGCCCCCAGTTCGCGGTGGTGGCTCCGAACGTCGTGATGCCCGCCGCCTGCAGCAGCGTTCTGGCGAGGACAGGAGTGCCCGCGTGCTTCCGCGCGAGGTCGAACGCCGCCTCGCGCGACGCCCCGAGCGAGTCGAGCGCGAGATGCACGCACGGCTTCACGCACAGCACCATGGCAGTGTCGAGCGCATCCTGCGACGTCGCGCCGACGTGCAGGAAGCGCCCGGCGCCCGCGCTCCGTTCTTCGACCGCCTCGCCGAGCTGCACGAGAATCTCGACGACCGGCGTTCCCGCCTCGTGACCCTTCGCCGCGATCCGGTCGAGGTCCGGGCTGAACTCGCGCGCGGCCACCCCGATCGCCTCCGCGGCATCCGGCGGCACGAGGCCGATCGCCGACTGTGCGCGCGCCAGCGCCGCTTCGAAACGGACGATCGCGGCGACAAAGGAGGAGCGCGACAGGTACTGGTCGCAGGCCGAGCCGGTCAGGATGGCGGAGGTCAGGGTTGTCACAAGTCGAAAAACACTGTCTCCCGGTCTCCCTGCAGCCGGACCGACCACTCGAGTGTCCGCCGCGCGTCGTCTGCGCCCGACGGCAGCAGAGTCGCCAGGCGCTCGCGTGGCACGTGCGCGAGCTCCGGACGCGAACCCAACGCCTCAGCGCTTGCGGCAGCGTAGAGACGGCTCCTGACAGCGCCCTGAAGGCCGCGCGCAAATACGGTGACGTGCGCGATCCCGTCATCCGCATCGCGTCGCACGACGAACGTGAAGCGACCGGCGCGGTCGCTGAACAGCCGTTGGAATCCGCCCGTGTGCCAGACTTCGAGCATCGCGTCTGGTACGCCGTCGCCGTTTCCGTCGACCACCGCGCCGCAGACGAGCCATTCGCCGTCGCGCAGATCCCCGCGGCGGGTCAGAGCCCACTCGAGCCCTTCATGGAAGAAGGGGCCGATCGTCTGCGATGGAGTTTCGGGTGCGTTCATGTGAATGATCCGCGTCAATCCGCGGCTGGCGTCCCCCCGAGCACGATGTCGAAGCGATACCCGAGCGCGACGCCTTCGACGGCGAGCGACAGATCGAACGACGATATCAGCCGCTCGCGCGCGAACGCCGGTACGCTGTTGTAGATCGGATCGATCGACAGCAGCGGATCGCCCGGAAAGTACATCTGTGTGATCAGGCGTTGCGCGTACGCCTCGCCGAACAGCGAGAAGTGGATGTGCGCCGGGCGCCAGGCCTTCGGATGGTTCTCCCACGGGTAAGGGCCCGGCCTGATCGTGACGAAGCGGTACCAACCGTCGGCGTCTGTGAGCACGCGCCCCAGGCCGCGGAAATGGGGATCGATCGGCGCGTGATGCTGGTCGGCGGCATCGGTGTAACGTCCGGCCGCATTGCACTGCCACACTTCGACGAGCGACTCGCGCACCGGCCGGCCGTTGCCGTCCAGGAGGCGTCCCCCGACGACGATCTTCTCGCCGAGCGGCTCGGCCGTCGACTGCCGCGTCAAGTCTGCGTCGATCGGGATCGCGGAGCGTGGAAAGATCGGACCGACCAGACCCGGTGCATGCGTGGCCAACGGGATCGCCGGCTGGCGCGGCGCGCGCGCCCGCGTGCTCTTGTAGTCGGGATAGAGCAGCGGCGGGTGAGGATTCATCGCCAGCAGTATAAAGGGGACAGTCACCTTTTTACGTGTATCGTAAAAAGGTGACTGTCCCCTTTATTCGGGCCGAAGGCATCGGCAGTCTGCTCCGACCTCAGTACCTCACGGATGCTCGACAGCGTCTCGACCGCGGCGACCTCACGCCGGCCGCCTTCAAGGCGATCGAGGATCGAGCCGTGGATGAGGCGGTCGCGGTGCAGGAAGCGGCCGGCCTCGACGTCGTGACCGACGGCGAGCAGCGGCGTTACGCCTTCTTCGGACACCTCATCGACGCGCTCGAGGGCTTCGAGAAGCGCGCCGGCTGGGCCATCACGTTTCATGACGAGCAGGGCCAAGAGGCCACGCTCGAGCGCCCGGTCGTCGTCGACAAGCTGCGGTGGCGACGGCAGATGGCGGTCGAAGAGTTCGCGTACCTGCGCGGCCGGACGAAGCGGCCGGTCAAGGTGACGCTCGTCAGCGCGCAGCAGGCGGCGGCCTACTACGATCCCGACAAGTCCCGCGGCGCGTACCCGACCCGGGACGCGTACCTCGCCGACCTCGTCGACTTCACCCGCCGCGAGATCGCCGAGCTCCGCCGCCTCGGCTGTGAGTACATCCAGATCGACGCTCCCCAGTACGCGGCGCTGCTCGATGAGTCGATCCGCGAAGGCTATCGGAAGCGGGGAAGCGATCCGGACAAGATGCTGGACGCCTGCATCGAGCTCGACAACGCCATCATCGCCGGCCACACCGGAGTCCTGTTCGGGATTCACATCTGCCGCGGGAACTACCAGAGCATGTTCTACGCCTCTGGCGGCTACGACCGCATCGCCCAGCAGGTCTTCCGGCGCGCGCGCTTCGACCGCTTCCTCCTCGAGTACGACGACGAGCGGTCCGGGACGTTCGAGCCGCTGCGGCACGTGCCGGACGATCGCGGGGTGGTGCTCGGCCTCGTCAGCTCCAAGAAGCCGGCGCTCGAGCGAGCCGACGAGCTGAAGCGCCGCATCGCCGAGGCCTCGCACGTCGTCCCGCTCGAGCGGCTGGCGCTCAGCCCGCAGTGCGGATTCGCGTCGACGTCGGAGGGGAACCGGCTCTCGCCGGACGATCAGCGGCGGAAGCTCGAGCTCGTCGCCGGAACCGCGCGCGCCGTGTGGGCGTAGAATGCGTGTGGCCGCTCTCAAAATCGGCGCGGCAGCCCTAAAGGGCTGCGCCACGGGAACCGTGTAGCGCGGCTGCGCTACCAATCAGAGACACCTGTAGCGCAGGCCTTTAGGCCTGCTTCGCGGAAGGAGCTCGTCCTATGACGCGTGCCTGCCTCGGGTTGCTCGCCTGCCTGACCTGCGCATCACCCGCGGCTTCCCAAACGTCAACCGGGACCCTCACCGGCAGCGTTCGTGACAGCAGCGGCGCGGTCATGCCGGGCGTCGCCGTCACGGCCAAGAACGTCGACACGGGCGTGGTGAGGAACGTCACGACCGATCCGGAAGGGCGGTATCGCATCGTGAACCTCGATCCGGGCACGTACGACGTCCGTGCGGAGATCGCCGGGTTCCGAACGGCGGTCAAGAGCGGCGTGCCGGTGACGGTCGGCGGGACGACCGAGCTCGACATGAGCATGACGGTCGGCCAGCTCGCCGAGGAGGTCACGGTCGCGACCTTGCCGCCGCTCATCGAGCCGAGCAAGACCGAGCTCAGCCGTGTCGTGACCGCGCAGGAGATCGAGTCGCTGCCGATTGCCGGGCGCAACTTCGTGGACTTCGTGAAGCTGTCGAGCGGCGTCTCGCTCGGCCGCGAGAACGTCGGCGGCGGCGCGTTCAAGGAGCCGGATGTCGGCGTGGGATCCGCGGCGGCGCCGCGGCTGTCGTTCGGAGGCCAGCCGGAGCTCCACACGCAGATTCAGGTGGACGGCGCGGACAACATCCAGACGTTCACCGGGCTGCCGCGGGCCACGCCGTCGCAGGAAGCGGCGCGCGAGTTCCGCGTGCTCAATTCGACCTATCTGGCGGAGTACGGGCGCGCGCTCGGCGGCTTCGTGAACATCGTGACCAAGTCCGGCACGAACCGGGGCAGCGGCTCGGCGTACTACTTCGGCATCACGGACGCGCTGGCGGCGCGGTCGATCCTGAACCGGCCCGGCGAAGATGAGCTCGGCCAGCACCAGTTCGGCGGCACCTTCGGCGGGCCGATCACGCAGGACCGGACGTTCTTCTTCGGCAACTACGAAGGACAGGTGCGTCAGCAGTCGAACCGCTTCTCACAGGTCGTCCTCGACAACCTCGCGCTGTTGAACACCGTTCGCGTGCCCCTCGGGCTCCGGCCCGAGACGACCGATCAGGTTCTCGACAACCACTACAACTCGTTCCTCGCGAAGCTGGACCATCACCCGGGCGCGAACCACACGTTGTCGGTCCGATACAACTTCCTCGACTCGCAGACCGACAACTTCCTCGGCGGCGGCGGCCGGGCGTCACCGACGTCGAGCACCGCGCGCGACAACGAGACGCAGGACCAGTCGTTCGTGACCAACTTCGTTTCCGTCGTGTCGCCCCGGATGGTGAACGAGGCGCGCTTCCAGATCGCGCGTCGCACGTTCGACTTCTCGGCTCGCTTCAACGAACCGTCGCTGGACGTCTCGAACTTCATCATCATGGGGAAGAGCACGTCCGACGTGGACTACTACGCCGAGACCCGGGTGCAGATCGCCGACAGCCTGACCTGGACGCGCGGCGCGCACCAGATCAAGGGCGGCCTCGACATCAACATCCTGAAGAACGATTCGGTCTGGAACCTGTTCTTCCCGGCGCGCATGGTGTTCCCGAACCTCACGGCGTTCGGGACCTTCTCACCCGTCGTCTTCTGGTGGCCGTTTCTGGCCGGGCAGACGTCGTACCCGGGCATCAGCACGACCTGGACGCAGGCGGTGCCGACCGACTGGGTCGACGACACGGAGTTCAGCTTCGACCACAGCTCCTACGGGTTCTTCGTCCAGGATCAGTGGAAGGCCTCCGAGCGGCTGACGCTCAGTTACGGGCTTCGGTACGATTTTGAAAAGTATCCGTCGCGTTACCTCCAGGAAGGGGACTTCAACAACTTCCAGCCGCGCGCCGGCGCGGCGTACGCGTACAGCGAGCGCGGCGTCGTCCGCGCCGGCTACGGGATCTTCCACGACCGGCTGACGAGCAGCATCGGGCAGCTCTTCAACGCGACCGAGTGGTCGAGCGGCGGGAACCTCGCGAATGCGCAGGCGCTCTTTCCGACGATCGCGCCGATCGAAGGACGTTTCGAGCAGCGCACCGTTGCAGGCCCGGCCGCGCGGCCCGCGGCGCTGGCGTTCCTCGCGAACGGGACGGTGCCACCCGCCGGGGTCAAGGGGCTCGCCGACACGATCGACGGCGCGATCGACACGCCCTACAGCCATCAGGCCAGCCTCCAGATCTCGCAGGAGGTTGGATCCGGATGGGCGGTGTCAGGCGCGTACCTATACGTCGGCGCGCGCGAGCTGATCGGTCACACGGGGAACCTGAACTCCTTCCAGACCGGAGTACAGACCAACGGCAAGCCGATCATCGCCGGCCGCACGTACCCCGAGGTCGGCGCCATCTTCGTGCAGACCAATACAGGCGAGTCCTCGCACCACGGCGGGACCTTCGAGGTCCAGAAACGGTTCAGCGACGGCTACAGCCTGCATGGCAGCTACACCGTCTCCCAGACTCGGACGAACGTGGACTCGCTGGCCAATCTCTCGGACCTGCCGGAGTACCTGGATGTCGACGCCGAGCGCGGCCCGTCACGGCAGGACGTTACGCACCGCTTCACGCTGTCCGCGCTCGGCCAGATCCCGGACACGGTCGCGGTCGTAGGGCGCGTCAGGCTGAGCGGGGTCGTGACGCTCGAGAGCGGGCGCCACTTCAACGTGTTCATCGGGGGGGATGGCAACGCCGACGGGAATCCAAACACGGACAGGCCCTGCTGCGTCGGGCGCAACTCGTACAAGGGGCCGGGCTACGCGGCTGTGGACCTGCGCGTCGCGCGCGAGTTTGCGATCAACGGCCGGGCACGGGTGGACGTCAGCCTCGACCTGTTCAACCTGTTCAACAGGACGAACGTGAAGGACGTGAATACCGTCTGGGGCGGCAACGACATCAACGTGCCCCCGCTTCCGCAGTTCGGCTTCGGCACGGCGCGCGACGTGTTCAACCCGTTTCAGGCGCAGATCGGCGTCAAGCTGAAGTTCTGATGTGGCCGTCGCTCCGCCCGACCCGGCTCGGTCGCTCGCGGGGCCCCTCGCCCCGCGCCGCTCCCTCGCGGGCGCGCTTTGCGCGCCGCCGGCATGCGGCAACGAAAACAGAATCCTCGCAGGGCGCCGCATGCCGGACTAAGTGCCGCCCTTGGCACGTGACGCCCGACGAGGGCCAGGGCGCCGAAGGCCGCCGCCATCGCGGCGGCCATGCACACGAAAAAGGCGGCGCTCCCGCCCGCCTCGAGCGCCCACGCGCCCGCGTAAGTGCTCAGCACCGCTCCGGTGCGTCCGAACGATACCGCCGATCCGACGCCGGTCGCCCGCACCGACGTCGGATAGACGTGCGTCGCCAGCGCGTACATCGTCGTCTGGACCGCGTTGATGAGGCCGCCCGTCAGGCCGAGCATCAGAATGATGGGCCCGGCTTCGACCCCGGCGTGCATCGGCATGACGGCGAGCCCGAGCGCGCCGGCGCTCGCGCCGGCCGCCATGCCCAGCATCGTGAGCCTGGATCCGAGTCGCCCGATGAGCCACCCGCCCGCGATGGCGCCGGCGACCCCACCCAGGTTGTATGCCGCCAGCCCGGTGCTCGCGAGGGAGACACCGAGCCCGGCGCCGCTCATCATCGACGGAATCCAGTTGAAGCCTAGATAGACCGCGAGGAGGCAGGAGAAAAAGGCGCCCCAGAGCGCCGCGGAGTCCCGGCGCAGCTCCGGAGTGAACAGCGCGCCCAGCGAGACGCGCGACACCGCGGCTTCGCTGGCGTCGGCGAACACCGCATCGACCGGGATCTCGTGGCCGGCGCGGCGCAGCATGCGCGCGAGCTCCGGCCACCGGTCGGGCCGCCTGGCCAGATAACGCGGCGACTCGGGCAGAAAGCGCATCAGCACGAGCGCGACGCCGACGGGGAGCGCGCCGCCGAGCCCGAACAACGCGCGCCAGCCGAGCGTCGGGAGCACCTGCCCTCCGAGCAGCGCGCCGAGCGTGCCGCCGAGCGGCACGCACACGATCGTCAGCGTCACCGCCAGCGGCCGGTGCCGCCGCGGGAACGTACTCCGATGCGAGCGCCGCCGCGTTGGGAAGCGCGCCGCCCAATCCGAGCCCGGCCAGGAACCGCAGCGCCCCGAGCGCCACGAGCGTGTCGGCCGCGGCGATCGCGACGGTCGGCAGCGCGAACACCAGCACGCTCCCGATCAGGGCGACGCGGCGCCCGAGACGGTCGCCGACCATGCCGGCCACCGCGCCGCCAATCATCATGCCGACCATTCCGCACGCGAGGATCGGCGCGAACGCCCCCCGGTTGACCGTCCATTCCCGCATCATCGCCGGGACGGCCACGCCGAGCAGTTGATTGTCGAGCCCGTCGAAGACGATCGCCAGCGCGGCCAGCAGGACGACGACGCGCTGGTGCGGTGTCCAGCGACCCTCGTCGAGGATCCGGCCGACGTCGAGCGTAGGGGCGGCCCGTGCGTCAGTTTCCATGCGTCAGGGAGCACGGCAGGATAGCGCAAGCGGAGGCCGGCCTGCCTCGCCGAAGCTCGCGCAAGCGAGCGGGTCGGCCTGCCTCGCCGAAGCTCGCGCAGCGAGCGGAGGCGGGGTCGTGTTACGATTCGACGGCTCAGAAGGAGATCAAATGGCTAAGAAGGCTTCCGGAAAGGCCAACGCAGCGTTCATGAAACCGGTGACCCCGAGCGCCACGCTGGCAGAAGTGGTCGGCGACAAGCCGATCCCGAGGACCGAGGTCACCAAGCGGATGTGGGCCTACATCAAGAAAAACAAGCTCCAGGACGCGAAGAACAGGCGGATGATCAACTCGGACGCGACGCTGAAGGCCATCTTCGGCGGCAAGGCCAGCGTCAACATGTTCGAGATGACCAAGCTGGTAGGAAAGCACCTGAAGTAGTTCCCGCCCAGTGTGGATTGCTGAATGCTGATTGCTGAGTGAAATCAGCAATCCACATTCAGCATCCCGAATTGAGCGAGTTACCCGACAGCCCGGTCGGCGGCAGCGTCAGCGCCTCGCTCCGCGACAGGCTCCGTCCTCTCGACCTCGATCGTGCAGTCGGTGAGAACCGCGACCACCGCACCGACGGCCGCGAGCGTCGGCGCGAAGACTGCTCCGACGACGCCCACCGTGATCGGGAACTCGGCGACGGTCCGCCCCCTTTGCTTGATCACCACGTGGCGGACGTTGCCCTCGTGCAGGAGCTCCTTCAGCTTCTCGAGCAGCTCGTTGCCCTTCTCGTTGATCGTTTCCCAGTACGTGCGTTCGGTCACGGGACGCTCCTCAGATGGTTCGACGAAAGCCGGCGCCCGGCGGTTCCCAGCCGTCCAAGCCGGCGGCGCCAATCCTACGTCCAAATCCTCTGGAGGAGAACGCCGATGAAGGCGATGAAGACCCTGATGCTGACCGTAGCGGCGGCTATCGTCCTTGGCGCGACCGGCGTCACGCCGCAGGAGGCGGACCGGAAGATCTTTACAAAAGCCGACGGCGTCGTGCTGCCGATCGTCGTCAAGGACGTGAAGCCCCAGTACACCCCTGCCGCGATGAAAGCGCGGGTCCAGGGCTCGGTTTTCCTCACGTGCGTCGTCGAGGCCGACGGCGCGGTGGGCGAGGTTCAAGTGAAGAAGCCCCTGCACGCCGAGCTCGATCAGCAGGCGATCAAGGCCCTCAAGCAGTGGCGCTTCAAGCCTGGCACGAAGGATGACAAGGCGGTCCGCGTGCAGGTCGAGATCGAGATGACTTTCACATTGCGGGATTCGCCGAAGGGGTAACGGGGGCCAGGGAGATCACGGAGAGGGATCAACACGGAGACACGGTGGTCACGGAGCCGGATTACGTTTGACCTCCGTGAACCCCGTGTCTCCGTGTTTGTCATTCTCCGTGGCCTCCGTCCCCTCCGTGATCTCACACGTCGCAGAGTGCGACCGCTTCGCGCAGCGACGTGATCGGGTCGCGCACCGGCACGAACTCCTGCGCCATGAAACCGGTGAAGCCGATGTCCACGATGGCCGTGGCAATCGCGGGATACTGCAGCTCCTGCGTGCCGTCGAGCTCGTGGCGCCCCGGGACGCCGGCCGTGTGGTAGTGCGCGATCCACTGCTGGTTGTCACGGATCGTCCGGATGACGTCTCCCTCCATCACCTGCATGTGGTAGATGTCGTAGAGCAGCTTGACGCGCGGTGAGTTGACGGCGGAGACCACGGCGACGCCGAAGGGCGTGCGGTCGCCGTGGTAGTCCTTGTGATTCACCTTGCTGTTGAGCAGCTCGACGCAGACCGTCACGCCGTGATCCTCGGCGACGCTCTTGACCCGGTTCAGCGCCGCCACGCAGTTGGCGATGCCTTCGGCGTCCGAGCGGCCTCGCCGGTTCCCGAAGAACGTGATGACGTTCGGCACGCCCGCCTTCGCGGCGCGCGGGATCCCGGCCGTGAGGCTCGCGACGATCTTCTCGTGATTGGCCGGATCGTTCAGGCCATGCTCGATCGGCCCGCCCATCCCGGACCCCATCGAGCACATCAGCCCGAACTCCTTCGCGACCGGCCACTCTTCTTCGGTGAGGAGGTCGATCGCGGGCAGTCCCATGTCGGCGACCGCCTTGCAGAACGTCCGCAGCTCGATCTTCTGGTAGCACCAGCGGCACACGGACTGTTTGAGGCGGCCGCGGGTGACGACTTTTCCGTCCGACGCGGTCTGGGCGGCGAGCGTGCGCGGGATTTGCGAGGGCCGCGAGTCCCGTGCCGATGGCGCCTGTCAGAATGTCGCGGCGTTGGATGTTCATTGTTGCGAGGCGGGCCTGAGAGGCCCGCCCTCCTGGCAGCCCTGAAGGGCTGCGCTACAGGGGCAGCCCTAAAGGGCTGCGCTACTTCTTTATGTACTTCTTCAGCGCGCGCGGGCCGACCTCGGCGCCGTAGACGTTCCCGGTGGCATCAGCCGCGACGCCTTCCGCGCCGCTCGTGCCCGACTTGTCCGCGTCCGGCACCGGATCGGGGATGAAGGCCGTGATCTTGCCGTCCTTCGCGCTTCCGATGCGGATGCCGCGCTTCCACCCCGGGTTGCTCTTGCTGTTCGACTCCGAGTCGGCGCCGTACAGGACGTCGTTCTTGTCGATGTAGATGCCGCTCAGCCGGCTGAACTGCTTCCACTCTTCGAGGAACTTGCCCTCCTGGTCGAGGATCTGCAGCCGGTTGTTCCCGCGGTCCGCTACGAACAGCCGGCCCTTGGAATCGAACGCGATACCATGCGCCGTCTTGAACTCCGCCGGGCCCGCACCCCACTTTCCGATGGTCTTGATGTACTTGCCGTCTTTCGAGAACTTGACGATTCGCGCGATCGTGCTCGGCGTGGCGTTGGAATTCTGACCGCTGTGGCCGTCGGCGACGAAGATGTCGCCGTTCGGCGCGGTCGCGACGTCGCACGGCTCGTTGAAGAGTTCTGGCGGATCGCCTGCCATGCCCGGTTTCCCGAGCGTCATCAGGACTTTCCCCTCGGGGCTGAACTTCACGACGATGTGGGCCTTGCCCGCGACGCCGGCCTGGTTCGCGTCGCCCAGCGGGACGCTGTCGGTCACCCACACATTCCCCTGACGGTCCACGTGGATCCCGTGGGGGAAGACGAACATCCCTTCGCCGAAGCTCTTCACGAGCTTGCCCGATTCGTCGAACTTGAGGACGACGGGCAGCTTCGAGCCGGCGCAGGAGTTCGCGCCGCAACGCTCGGCGACCCAGATCGATTTGCCGTCGGGATCGATCTCGACCGCGCTCGTCGCGCCCCACGTCCGGCCCTCGGGCATCTTCGCCCAGTTCTCGATGGTCATGTAGGGGTTCGGCGCGTCGTTGGCGGGCTGCGGAGGGGTCGGGGCCTGGCCGGCCGCGAGACCGGTCGTCAGCAGGGCCAGGAGCACGACGCTCTTCATCGTGGTCCGCGCATTCGGCATTCCGCATTCGGCATTCGACATTATTTCTTCTCCGGCCACACCGTGCCCTGATGAGGCGCGGTGACGGGGGCAAGACCTTTGTAGACGAACTTCTGCAGCCGCTTTCCTTCGTACGTCTCGGTCGTGTAGATGTTGCCCTTCGAGTCGGTCGCGATGCTGTGGACGCCGAAGAACTGGCCGGGCTGCCGGCCGCCGTCGCCGAAGCTGGTCAGGAGCTCGAGGCTGGCGCGATCGAGGATGTACACCCGCTCGTTCTTGCCGTCGGCAACGTACAGGAATTGCTGCTGTGGGTCCTTCGAGAAGGCGATGTCCCACACGGAACCATCGCCGAGCGTCCGCTTCGCGATGACGGTTTCCTTCACGAACGTGCCGTCCGCCTTGAACACCTGGATGCGATCGTTGGGCCGATCGCAGACGTAGAGCAGGCCATCGTTCGCCAGCTCGGCGCAGTGCACCGGCGTGCGGAACTGCTGCGCGGGCGGGTCGTCCGGGTTGTAGCGACCGAGATCCTTGTCGTCCGGCTTGTTCCCGTACGCGCCCCAGTAGCGCTTGAACTTGCCGCTGTCGGCGTCGATCACCGCGACGCGCTTGTTCAGGTATCCGTCGGCCACGTAGGCCTCGTTCGCCCTCGGGTCGATGAAGATCTTCGCGACGCGGCCGAAGTTCGCCGTGTCGTGGCTGTTGCCGGCGAACACCGGCTTGTCGCCGTCGGTGCCGGTCTGCCGGACCTTCGGCTTCCCGAATTGCGCGAGCAGCTTGCCCGCGCGGGTGAACTTGAGGATGTGCGAGTCCGCCTGGCCGTTGCCGCCGATCCAGAGGTTGCCTTTGTGATCGACGGTGATCCCGTGGTTCGACTCGGGCCAGTCGTAGCCCTCTCCCGGGCCGCCCCATTTGCCGACCAGATTGCCGGCGGGATCGAACTCGAGCACCGGCGGCGCTGCCAGGCAGCACTCGCCAATCGGCGGGCTCGCGTCGGCGCCCGCCTCGGTGCGCGCGTTGAGCGTGGCCGCGCCGCGGTGGACGATCCAGACGTGATCCTGGGCGTCGACGCCGACCCCGATGCTCATGCCGAGCAGCCAGTGGTTGGGCAGCGGCTTCGGCCAGAAGGGATCGACCTCGAAGCGCGGGGCCATCCGGCGCTTTCCGTCCTGCGCGGCGGCCGATCGATCGAGCAGGACCTGCCCGGCGACGAGCGCGGCGAGCAGTAGAACGAAGGTGGTCGCGACGACGGAGTTCCGGCGCATGTGCCCTCTCTTTTTGCGCTCGTGGGGCCCCACCCCCACTCGCTCGCGCTCGCGGGTCCGGGCTCACCGCCCGGACTTCCCTCCGGCCGCTCGCGCTGGCCGCAGGCGCTTCGCGGGCGGCGCGAATTATACTCTCACTTCATGCGGGCGGTCCCCCTGGGGCTGGCGGCGGTCGGACTCAGCTTCGGCTTCGTCTTCGTCCTGGCGCCCTCCGCCCCGGCGGCGCACGAAATCCCCGCCGACGTAACGGTCCAGGTCTTCATCAAGCCCGAGGGGAACCGGCTCCGCCTGCTCGTGCGCGCGCCGCTGGCCGCGATGCGCGACGTGAACTTTCCCACCCGCGGCCCCGGCTATCTCGACCTTGGGCGCGCCGACGCGCAACTTCGGACCGCCGCGATGCTGTGGGTGGCGGGGTCGATCCGCGTGCTCGAGGGGCCGGCGCGGCTGCCGGAGCCCGCGCTGGCGGCCGTTCAGGTCTCGCTGCCGTCGGATCGATCCTTTGTCGGCTACGACGAGGCCCTGGCGCACCTCGGCGCGGCGCCGCTCCCGCCCGACACCGAAATCGTCTGGAACCAGGCGCTGCTCGACGCACTCTTCGAATACCCGATCCGCTCCGATCGGTCCCGGTTCGCGATCGAGCCGGCCTTCGCCAGACTCGGGCTGCGCGTCTCGACCGTCGTGCGATACCTTCCGGCCGAGGGCGGCGTCCGCCCCTTCGAGTTCGGCGGCGATCCGGGACCGATCCAGCTCGATCCACGCTGGCACCAGTCGGCGCTCCGGTTCGTGAAAGCCGGGTTCTTCCACATTCTCGACGGGATCGACCATCTGCTCTTCCTGCTGTGCCTCGTCATTCCGCTCCGCCGCGTCCGATCGCTCGTGATCGTCGTCACCGCGTTCACGATCGCGCACTCGATCACGCTCATCGGCTCGGCCTTCGGTCTCGCGCCGGACGCGCTCTGGTTTCCTCCGCTGGTCGAAACGCTGATCGCCGCGTCCATCGTCTACATGGCGCTCGAGAACATCGTGGTCTCTTCAAGCGCTGAGAATCCAGAATTCAGAATCCAGAATCCAGAAGAAAAACGGCATCCGGAAAATCCGCGTAATCCGTGGTTCGTGAGATCCGCGGCATCCGTGGTCCTGGATCGCCGATGGCTGATCGCCTTCGGGTTCGGCCTCGTCCACGGCTTCGGGTTCTCGTTCGCCTTGCGCGACGCGATGCAGTTCGCCGGCTCGCACTTGCTCACGGCGCTGCTGTCGTTCAACATTGGCGTCGAGCTGGGGCAGCTCCTCGTGCTGGCGCTGTTCATCCCGATGCTGTACGCGTTCGGCCGGTACGTCGTCGCGGAACGCGTCGGGGCGATCATCCTGTCGGCGCTCGTCGCGCACACCGCCTGGCACTGGATGATCGATCGGGGCGGAACCCTGGGTCGGTTCGACTTCGTCTGGCCCGCGCTGGACGCCGCGTTCTTCGCGGGGGTGCTGCGCTGGGCGATCGTGGCTGTCATCCTGACGGGCCTGATCTGGCTCGTGCGTACAAAAGCGCCTGCGGCCCGCGCGAGCGGCCGGAGGGGAGTCGGGGCTGTAAGCCCCGACCCGCGAGCGCGAGCGAGTGGGGGTGGGGCCCCACGAGCGTAGAAAAAAAGGAGCGAGCAATGCCGCGACTACTGCGTCGTACAACCATCGCCCTGGCGCCGCTGGCCGGTCTCCTCGTATTGGCGCCCGGAGCGGCGAGCCTGGTGGAGTCGAGGGCTCAGTCCAGGGCTGGCAACGTCGTCTCCGAGGGGACGGCGAACGGCCAGTGGCCGAGCTACACGGGAGACATCCGTGGCAGCCGGTACTCGCCGCTCGACCAGATCAACGCGACCAATTTCAACGAGCTCGAAGTCGCCTGGCGCTTCAAGACCGACAGCCTGGGCACGCGGCCGGAGTACAAGCTCGAGGGAACGCCGCTCATGGTCGGGCGAACGTTGTACACGACGGCTGGAACCCGGCGGTCCATCGTGGCGCTCGACGCGAAGACCGGCGAGCTGCTGTGGGTGCATCGATACCCCGAGGGCGCCCGTGGGGCGGCCGCCCCTCGGCAGCTGTCGGGCCGCGGCCTCGCGTATTGGACCGATGGGAAGGGTGACGATCGGATCCTTTACGTGACGCCAGGTTACCGACTCATCGCGCTGGATGCGAAGACCGGGACGATGGTGCGCTCGTTCGGCAAGGAGGGCGTCGTCGACATGAAAGTCGGCGTCGTCTTCGGTACCGGTCAGCAGATCGATCTGGAGACCGGGGAGATCGGCCTTCACTCGACGCCGCTCGTGGTCAAGGACATCGTCCTCGTCGGATCCGCGATGAAGGAAGGGATGACCGTCACGACGCACAACAACACGAAGGGTGTGGCTCGCGCCTACGACGCGCGGACCGGCAAGGAGCTGTGGACGTTCAACGGCATCCCGCGCCCGGGAGAATTCGGCAACGACACGTGGCTCGAGAACTCATGGGCGATCAACGGCAACACCGGCGTCTGGACCCAGATCACGGTGGACGAGGAGCTGGGGCTGGCGTACCTGCCGGTCGAGACGCCGACATCCGATTACTACGGCGGCAAGCGGCCCGGCAACAACCTGTTCGCCGAGAGCCTCGTCTGCGTCGATCTGCAGACCGGCAAGCGCAAATGGCACTTCCAGTTCGTCCATCACCCGATTTGGGACCACGACATGTCCTCCGCGCCGCTCATAGCGGATGTGACCATCAACGGGAAGCCGCGCAAAGTCGTGGCGGTGCCGAGCAAGCAGGCCTGGTTGTACGTCTTCGATCGCGTGACGGGGGAGCCCATCTGGCCGATCGAGGAGAAAGCGGTGCCGAAGGGTGACGTCCCGGGCGAGTGGTACGCGCCTACTCAGCCGCATCCGCCTGCGGCGTTGATGTACGGCCGCAACGCGCTCAACGGCGTCGACGATCTCATCGACTTCACGCCCGAGCTGCGCGCGCAGGCCATCAAGAATCTCGAGCGCTACAAGTGGTTCCCGGGCGTCGTGTACAACCCGCCCATCGTCGGCAACGTCAACGGTCTGCTCGGGGCGATCAACATCGGCAACGCGAGCGGCGGGACGAACTGGCCGGGCGGCGGGTACGATCCCGAGACGCACATTGTTTTCGCGCAGGCCGGAATGTCCGCGATCGTAGGAGAGTCGGTCTCGCCCCCGCCGGAAGGATTCTCGGACATCCCGTATCAGGCCGGAGTCGTCGGGCAGGCGTTCAGACTGAGAGAAGCCGCCGGAACGGGCACCTACGCCGATGTGCCTTCGAAACCGCGTGAGACGCCGCCGCCGACCCCGGCACCGGCCCCGGCCGCTGGCGCGACGCCCGCGCGCCCGCAGGGAGAAGGGGGCCGCCTGAACGTGGAGGGTCTGTCGATTCTCAAGCCTCCTTACGGCGTGCTCGCGGCGATCGATCTCGATCGCGGTCAGATCCTCTGGAAGGTCCCGCACGGCGACACGCCGGACGTCGTCCGGAACCACCCCAAGCTCAAAGGCCTCAACATTCCGAAGACCGGCCAGGGCGGAAGCGTCGGGCTGGTCGTGACCAAGACGCTGGTCATTCTTGGCGACCCGCAGGCGACGACGATGCCGGACCGTCCGCGCGGGGCGATGCTGCGCGCGTACGACAAGAAGACGGGCAAGGAAGTCGGCGCGGTCTACATGCCGACGATTCAGAGCGGGTCGCCGATGACCTACATGGTCGATGGCCGGCAGTACATCGTCGTCGCGGTCAGCGGCGGTCCGTACTCGGGCGAGTACATCGCGTTCGGCCTGCCCGCGGACCAACTGCCGACGAGCGACGCGGTGCGCCGGTAATGTTCAGGTGGTACGAGGCTTTAGCCTCGTCTGGAGGGCGGTCGTTGATGCGAAGGGCGTTGCCATTCGGCGCGCCCTTGATTGGACTGCTGATCCTTTTCGCGTCAGCGCTCGCCGCGCAATCGACGACGAAGTCGGTCTGGGACGGCGTCTACACGGAGGCGCAGGCGAAACGCGGGTTCTCGGTCTATCAGCAGCATTGCGCCTCTTGTCATGGGCCGTCGCTCGAAGGGGGCGAGACCGCCGGTCCGCTGGTTGGCCCGATCTTTCTGTCGAACTGGAACGGCGTCACGGTCGGCGACATGTTCGAGCGGACGCGCATGTCGATGCCGCAGGACAAGCCGGGGACCATCAGCCGGCAGAACATGGCGGACGTCCTCGCGTTCGTCTTCAGCCAGAACGACTTTCCAGTGGGGAAGGCCGAGCTCGCGCGCCAGGCGGAGATGCTGAAGCAGATCAAGTTCGAGGCGGTGAAGCCCACGAAATAATCCCGCGGGCGCCTTGGCTGGACGCGAGCGCCTCGAGCGCGTCGTTGACCTGATCGAGGGAGTAGGTGCGCGCCGCCAGCTCGCGCAGCTTGAGTCGGCCTTGCTGATAGAGCTCGACCAGACGCGGGATGTCCCGCAGCGGCTGCCCGGATCCGTAGACCGAGCCAACGAGGCGCTTCTCCTGCATCACGAACGGAAACAGCGGGAAGGACGCCTGCGCGTCGACGCGCGACAGCCCTGTGAGGACGACCGTGCCTCCCTTCCGGGCACAGGCCAGCGCGTCGGCGAGCGTCGCGGGCGTGCCGACGGTGTCGAAGACGTAGTCTGCGCCGCGGCCGCCGGTCAGCTCGCGAACCGCGGCTGACGCGCCGTCGCCCGCTTGTACGCGATCGGTCGCGCCGAAGTCGGCAGCGAGGGCGAGCGGCACAGGCTGCCGATCCACGGCGATGATGCGCGCGGCTTCCGCGATCGCTGCTCCCTGCACGACGTTCAGCCCCACGCCGCCCGCGCCGACGACCGCCACGGTCGCGCCGGGAGGCACGCGCGCCGCGTTGAGCACCGCGCCGACGCCCGTGACGACTGCACAACCAAGCGCCGCGAGCGACTCGAAGGGCACGTCCCGCGGCACGGCGATCGCCCCTTCCTCCGCGACAACGGCGTGGTCGGCGAAGCAGGCAGTGCTGAGAAAGGGCTGGACGGCCGTTCCCCGCGCGCGCAGGCGCGTCTCGCCCGACGGCAGGCGGTTGCGGTAGGTGGTCTTCTCGAGACGGTCGCACAGCACTGGTCGGCCGTCGCGGCACGGCGGACAGGCCCCGCACGCCGGCGCCCAGCAGAAGACGACGTGATCGCCAACCTGGACCCGCGTGACTCCTGCGCCGAGCGCGCGAACGATGCCTGCGCCTTCGTGGCCGAGCAGAACGGGCGTTCGCATCGGCCAGTCGCCGCGCGCCGGGTGAAGATCGCTGTGACAGACGCCTGCCGCCCTGACCTCGACCAGGACCTCGCCGGGCCCGGGCTCGTGGAGCTCGGCCGTCTCGACCGAGAGCGGCGCCCCCTGCTCCCACAGGATTGCTGCTCTGATGTTCATCAAACTACGCCCGCGCCACCAACGCAGCCGCCTCGCGCGCGAGGAAGGTCACGCGATCGCCGAACGCCGCGAACCGCGCGTCGTCGGTCTGGCCGCGGCGGTATCGATAGAAGATCTGCTGGATCACGACGGCTATTTTGAATCGCGCGAAGGTCTCGTAGAACAGGATCGTCGACAGGTCGCGGCCGCTGCGCGCGGCGTAGCGTTCGAGGATCTCGCTCCGCGTAAACCAGCCGGGCCGGTTTGTGACCGGCGTGAGCGCGTCGTGCAGCCCGGACGGCGCGGTCGGCGCCCAGTAGGCGAGCAGGATCCCCAGATCGACGAGTGGATCGCCGAGCGCGCTCATCTCCCAGTCGAACACCGCGACGAGCCGTCCCACGTCGCCTGCGTCGAGCATGACGTTGTCGAGTTTGAAGTCGCCGTGGACGATCGTCGGCGAAATCGGATCGGGCGGCAGGTGAACGGACAGCCACTCCGCGAGGTCGTCCATTTCCGGCAGATCGTCGATCTTCGAACGGTGCCACCGCTCGGTCCAGCCGCGGACCTGGCGCCCGACGAACCCCGCGGGCTTGCCGAGGCTGGCAAGCGCGCCGGTCGCGACGTCGATCGCGTGCAGATCGACGAGCGCGTCGACGAGCGCCCCGCTGACGCGACGCCTGGCGTCGGGCCGATCGGCGACTTCCGGCGGTTCTTCGTGCCGGACGACGACGCCGCGCCTGCGCTCCATGACGTAGAAGACCGACCCGATGACGCTCCGGGTCCTCGCAGAGCAGGTGGGGGCGCGGCGCCAGCGGAAAGACCGGATGAACCGCGGCGAGCCAGCGATACTCCCGCGCCATGTCGTGCGCCGTGGGCGCGACAGGACCGAAGGGCGGGCGCCGCACGACCAGCTCGACGTTGCCGAAGCGGACGAGATACGTCAGGTTCGAATGGCCACCGGGGAACTGCTCGATCTCGAGCTCGCGCGAGAGATCGAGGCCGGCGATGTCGCAAGACGCCAGGTGCTGTCGAAGCCAGCCGGCCAGCCGCGGCCAGTCGAGCGCTTCGGCCTCACGCACCGGCCGGGTGTCGTCAGTCATGTCATGCGACGCGGTTTGCGCCGGGTAGAATACACCGCAGAGGCCGTCGCCATGAGAGAAGCCGTCGTCGTCGCCAGCAGCCGGACGCCGCTGGCCAAGTCGCATCGCGGATCGTTCAACCTCACGCGTCCGGATGACCTCGCGGCGCACTGCATCCGGCACGCGCTCGGCAAGGTGCCGCAGCTCGCGCCGGAAGAGATCGAAGAAGTCATCCTGGGCTGCGGCCAGCCGCACGGGCCGCAGGGCCACAACGTGGCACGCGTGGTCGCGCTCCGCGCCGGGTTGCCGGTGACGACCGCCGGCGTGACGGTGAACCGCTTCTGCAACTCGGGCCTCCAGGCCATCGCGCAGGCGGCGCACATGGTGGCGCAGGAGGGTGTGGAGGCGGTCATCGGCGGCGGCGTCGAGTCGATCACGATGATGCAGCGCGACAGCTCGCCGAACCCCTGGGTGCAGGAACATCACCCCGGACTCTACATGGCCATGGGGGACACCGCCGAAGTGGTCGCCAGGCGCTACAAGGTGACGCGGCAGGCGCAGGACGAGTACGCCCTCGTGAGCCAGCAGCGGACGGCCCGCGCGCAGCAGGAAGGTTTCTTCGCTGGAGAGCTGGCGCCGATCCAGGTCACCCGCGCCGTTCTCGACAAGAAGACCGGCGAGCGGATAGGCGAGGAGCCCGCCTGCGTCGATCGCGACGAGTGCAACCGCCCGGACACCACGCTCGAAGGTCTCGGGAAGCTTCCCCCGGCGTTCGACACGAAGAGCGGACAGGGCAGCGTCACCGCCGGCAACTCCTCGCAGCTGTCCGACGGCGCCTCCGCGACGGTCGTGATGTCGAGCGATCGTGCGAAGGCGCTCGGCATCCGGCCGCTTCTCGTGTTTCGCGGCTACGCCGTCGCGGGCTGCGAGCCGGACGAAATGGGAATCGGTCCGGTCTTCGCCGTGCCGAAGCTGCTGCGGAAGCACGGCCTCCGCGTCGAGGACATCGACCTGTGGGAGCTGAACGAGGCGTTCGCGTCGCAGGTCGTCTATTGCCGCGACCGGCTCGGCATCCCGATGGACCGGCTCAACGTCAACGGCGGGGCGATCGCGATCGGCCACCCGTTCGGCATGACCGGCTCGCGCCTCGTCGGCACGATCGCGAACGAGATGCAGCGGCGCCGGGCGCGCTACGGCGTCGTGACAATGTGCGTCGGCGGGGGACAGGGCGCGGCCGGTCTCTTCGAAGCGGTGCTGTGATCACCAGCGCAGAAATCCACTTAGCCTCGCGGCCCCGCGGCTGGCCGACCGCGGAGAACTTCACGCTCGCGCGCGTGGAGGTGCCTCCGCCGTCGGACGGCCAGGTGCTCGTGCGCAACCTCTTCATGTCGGTCGATCCGTACATGCGCGGCCGGATGAACGACGTCAAGTCGTACGTGCCGCCGTTCCAGGTCGGCCAACCGCTCGAAGGGGGCGCGGTCGGGGAGGTCGTCGAGTCGCGCGCCGAGGCCATCAAGCCTGGGCAAGCCGTCCTCTCGACGCGCGGCTGGCGTGAGTACTTCGTCGCCGACGCGCGGGAGGTGCGCGTCGTCGATCGGAAGGTCCAGCCCTTGTCGCTGTATCTGGGCGCCCTTGGCATGCCCGGGATGACGGCCTGGGTCGGCCTGAAGCTCGCCGAGATCAAAGCCGGCGATCGCCTTTTCGTGTCGGCGGCGGCCGGGGCCGTCGGCAGCGTCGCGGGACAGCTCGCCAAACAGCGAGGCGCGTTCGTCGTCGGCAGCGCCGGGTCGCCGGAAAAGGTCAAGATGCTCACGAGCGAGCTCGGCTTCGACGCCGCGTTCGACTACAAGGCGGGCGACGTCCGGCGCCAGCTCGCGAACGCCGCGCCGGACGGGATCGACGTGTACTTCGACAACGTCGGGGGCGATCACCTCGAGGCCGCCCTCTGGTCGATGCGCGACCACGGCCGCATCATCGCGTGCGGCGCCATCTCGCGCTACAACGACGAAGCGCCATCGCCGGGCCCCCGCAATATTTTTCTGATCGTGACGAGGCGTTTGACGATGAAGGGCTTCATCGTGCTCGATTGGGCGCGCGAGACGCCGGCGTTCCTCGCGGAGGTCGCGCCGCTCGTCGCCAGCGGTCAGATCCGGTCGAAGGAGACGATCGTCGACGGCCTCGCGTCGGCGCCACAGGCCTTTCTCGATCTGATGCGCGGGGCCAACGTCGGCAAGATGATTGTCCGGCTTTGAAGATCCGCTAGCCGTCCACGCTGATGACGAGTTTGCCCACCGCCTGACGGCTGGCCATGAGCGCCAGCGCCTCGGCCGTCCGCTCGAGCGGGAAGGTCTGCGAGACGTGTGGACGGAGCTTGCCCTCGCGGTACCACTCGGCGAGCCGAGCAACGCTCGCGGCAAAGCGTTCAGGCTCGCGGCGGGCGAACTCCCCCCAGAACACGCCGACGATCGAGCACCCCTTCAGCAGCGCCAGGTTCAGCGGGATCTTCGGAATCTCGCCCGCGGCGAAGCCGATGACCAGCAGCCGGCCGCGCCATGCCAGCGAGCGCAGCGCCGGCTCCGAGTACGGGCCACCGACCGGATCGCAGACGACGTCAACGCCCGCGCCGCCCGTGAGCAGTTTGACCTGTTCGCGGAGATCGACCGCGGCGTAGTTGATCGTGTCGTCGGCGCCGTGCTGCCGGCAGACCGCGAGCTTGTCATCGCTCGACGCGGCGGCGATCACGCGCGCCCCCAGCGCCCTCCCGATCTCGATCGCCGCGACGCCGATGCCGCCCGCGGCGCCAAGCACGAGCAGCGTCTCGCCTGTCCGGAGCCCGCCCCGATCGTGGAGCGCGTGCTCCGCCGTGGCGTACGTCAGTGGAAACGCCGACGCGCTCGCGAAGTCCATCCCCTCGGGGATCGGCAGCAGCCGCGCGGCATCGACCGTCACTTCCTCGGCGAACGCGCCGTAGGTCGTATACGCCATGACCGCGTCCCCCGCTTTCACCCGAGCGACCCCTTCGCCGACTTCCTTGACGATGCCGGCCAGCTCGCAGCCGGGCGAGAAGGGCAGCGGCGGCTTGAACTGATACTTGTTCTGGATGACGAGCACGTCAGGGAAGTTGACGCCGGCCGCCTTGACCGACACGACGACCGCGCCAGGGCCGGGCCGCGGCGAGGGTACGTCCTCGACGACGAGAGACTCGGGCGGACCGAACTGCCGGCAGAGAACCGCTCGCACGGGAAAGATCCTAGCGCAGGTCTCCGGAGTTCACGCGGCTCTTACGAGGCCGGGTCCCCGGCGGTGACGGGAATGCACTGCCCCGAGATGTTCCGCGCGTGGTCGCTGCACAGAAACACCGCGAGCGCGGCGATGTCGTCCGCCGTCGACATCCGCCGGAGCGGCGAGCGGTTGACGAACGCCTTTCGCACCGCCTCGATCGGCAGGCCCCGGGCACGGGCCTGGCCCTCCATCACGCGCTCGATCCGGTCGCCGGCCACCGCGCCAGGCGCGATCGCGTTCACGGTGACGTTGTGCGGTCCGAGCTCGACAGCCAGGCCATAGGTCAGCCCGACCTGGCCTGCCTTGGCCGCGCAATACCCGGCGCGATAGGGGAGGCCGCGCCGGCCCGCAACCGACGCGATGTTGACGATCGCGCCCCGTCCCGCCGCGATCATCGGGGGGACCGCGAAGCGGGTGCACAGATACGAGCTCGTGAGGGAGGAGTTGATCGTGTAGAACCACTCCTCGATCGTGTACTCCTGCACCGGCTTCGTCGGTCCCGAGTCGCCGGCGTTGTTGACGAGCGTGTCGAGCGCGCCGAATGTCGTGACGGCCGTCTCGACGAGCGTGCGCGCGTCCTCCTCGCGTCCGACGTCCGCCACGACCGCGATCGCCTGGCCGCCGTCCCCCCGGATGAGAGCCGCCGTCTCCTCGACGAGCGCCGCCGACCGCGCCGCGCAGACGACTTTCGCCCCCTCGCGCGCGAAGCGCTGGCTCATCACGCGCCCGATGCCCTTGCTCGCCCCGGTCACGATCGCCACGCGATCGGTCAAGATACCCACGGGTGCTCCTTTCATTGAAGAATCAGCCGATCGCGCCGGCGCGGCGCAGCCGTTCGATCTCCTCAGCCCCGAGACCGAGACGTTCGCGCAGGACGTCGTCGGTGTGCTCGCCGAGGAGCGGCGCCGGACGTCTGACCGCACCAGGCGTCTCGGACAGCCGGACGGGTGGCGCCACGACTCTGACCGTGCCGGCAACCGGGTGCTCGCACTCGACGAGAGCTCGACGCGCCGCGACCTGCGGATGGTCGACGACGGCGTCAATGGTGTCGATGGCGCCGATCGGAATCCCGGCCGGCGCCAGGATGGTTTCCCACTCCTCATACGTCTTCGTCAGGAAGACACGTTGGAGCGCCTCGACGAGAGACACGCGGTTGGCGCAGCGCGCGGCGTTGGTCGCGTAACGCGGATCGTCCGACAGCGTGTCGAGCCCCACGAGCGGGCAGAGCATTCGCCACAGCTTGTCGGTTCCGACGCCCAGCGCCAGGTCGCGGGTGCTCGTCCGGAACGTCTGATACGGGACGACGGCGCCGTACGAGGTGCCCATCGGTCCGGGGACCCCTCCGCCGGCGAGATACGCGCCGATGACGCCGTGAAGAATGCCGAGCTGCCCTTCGAGCATCGAGACGTCGATGAACTGCCCGCGGCCGGTGGCGCGCCGGGCGTGAAGGGCCGTCATGATCCCGAAGGCGGCGTACATGCCGGCGACGATGTCGGCGATGGACACGCCACAGCGGACGCCGCGCCCGCCCGGCTCGCCCGTCACGCTGATCATGCCGCTCTCCCCCTGCACGATCAGGTCGAGCGCCGCGCGATCGCGGTACGGGCCGTCCTGCCCGAACCCGGAGATCGAACAATAGATGATGCCGGGGTGGCGCGCGCGGACCGCCTCGTAGCCGACGCCGAGCCGGTCGACGGTTCCCACGCGGAGGTTCTCGAGGACGACATCCGCGCCCTCGAGGAGCCTGAAGAACAGCTCACGGCCTTCCGGCCGCTTGAGGTCGATCCCGACGCTCTTCTTGTTCCGATTCAGGTGGACGAAGTACGCGGCTTCGGGGCCGTAGAACGGCGGCCCCCAGGCGCGCGCAATGTCCCCGCTCCCCGGCGCCTCGATCTTGATCACGTCGGCGCCGAAATCGCCGAGCATCGTGGACGCGAAGGGTCCGGCGAGGGCGTGCGAGAGATCCAGGACTACGACATCATCGAGCGCCATCGCCATCTTTCCCCCTTGACTGTGACGGGTCCCGGGCCCGAGTATCTTCGCCCATGGAGGCAGGAATGACACGTCGCCCCACGCCGCTCGTCGCGTTCGGCCTTCTGATGCTGTCCGCCGTGCTCAACGCCAACGGCAAGCCGTCTCACGGCTACCTGGTCGCGTCCGACGACGTGAAGATTCATTACCTCGTCATGGGCCGAGGGTCGCCGATCGTCCTGATTCATGGCTATACGGGGAGCGCCGAGGGCAACTGGTTCACCAACGGCGTCGCCGACGCCCTGGCGAAGAACCATCGTGTCATCGCGCTCGACGTCCGAGGCCATGGGAAGAGCGACAAGCCGCACGATCCCAAGATGTACGGCGACCGGCTCTGGAAGGATGTCGTCGAGCTGATGGATCACCTGGCCGTCGATCGCGCGCACGTGCACGGCTACTCGATGGGCGGCATGATCGTGACCCAGCTGCTGGCGCACCATCCCGACCGCTTCGTCACCGCGTCGTTCGGCGGAAGCGGCGTGCGCGAAGCGGACCCGGCGTGGGCCGACAAGGTCCCGAAGGACAAGGAAGGCAAAGATCCTCAGGAGGACGAAGCCAGCCAGAAGCTCCGGGCGAGCCCGACGCGCGATCAGGTCGCGCTCGACGCAGTGCGCGCCGGGTTCGGACCCGAGCCGCGCCGGCCGATCGCGATCGACCTGACCTCGATCCGCATCCCGGTCCTCGCCATCAACGGCGAGTTCGACGGCCCGATCGCGAAGACCCACCGCATGCAGCGCGAGCTGAAGAACTTCAAGGGCGTCATCCTGCCAGGCAAGTCGCACCTGACCGCGATCATGGCCGGCTACATCCCCGAGCTGTACATCACCAGCCTGGTGGACTTCGTCAACGCGAACGATCGCGGGAAGTGAGCCTACGGCGTCTGCGGATAGTACCGGACGAGCCACTCGGCCACGGCGGCCGGCTTGTCCCCCTGCTCGCGCTCGATCGTGACGCTCCACGTCACCGTCACGCTGCCGTCGTCCTGGTGGTCGGCGGCGACCGGCGTGAAGCGGCCGCGGAGGCGCGATCCGGCGGGCACGGGAGAGACGAAGCGCACGCGGTTCAACCCGTAGTTGATCGCCATGCGCACGCCGGCCACCGTCATCGCGCGCCGCGCCAGGAAACTCATCAACGAAAGCGTGAGAAACCCGTGCGCGACCGTGCCCTTGAACGGCGTTTCGGCCGCCGCGCGCGCCGGATCGACGTGAATCCACTGCGTGTCGCCGGTTGTTTCGGCGAACCGGTCGATCCGCTGTTGCGTGACCTCGACCCACTCGCTGACGGCCAGCTCCTGACCGAGTCGCTCGCGCAGCCAGGCTGCGTTCGGTATGTCAAGCATCGTCGTCCCTCCGCGCCTCGTCGGCCGTGCGTGGTGCCGAGCATACTCGACGGCGTCGTCGGGCGCCGCATTGCGGGAGGAAGTCGTGCGGCATAAGCTAAGGCCCGTTCGGAGGGCCTGCATGAGACTCGCGATCTGCGTGATGCTCGTCGCGCTCGGCGCCGCGCCCCTCGCGCGCGGGGCCGACAACTGGCCGCAGTTCCGAGGGCCGAACGCCGCGGGTATCGCCGAGGGCGCCCGTCTGCCCGAAAGATGGAGCGCGACCGAGCACGTCGCCTGGAAGACCGCGATTCCGGGTCGCGGCTGGTCCTCGCCAATCGTCTGGGGCGATCGCATCTTCGTCACGAGCGTGGTGGCGTCGGGTGAGATCGAGCCGGCCAGGAAAGGCCTCTACTTCGGCGGCGAGCGTCCGGCCTCCGCCGCCGAGCACCGATGGATGGTCTACGCCGTCGATTGGGCGACCGGCAAGATCGTGTGGGAGCGCGAGGCCCATCGCGGCGCGCCCCCGGTGGCGCGTCACCTCAAGAACTCGTACGCCTCGGAAACGCCGGTCACCGACGGCGAGCGGCTTTACGTGTACTTCGGGAACGTCGGGCTCTTCTGCTTCGACCTGTCCGGCAAGCTGTTATGGTCGCAGCGCTGGGACGTCCGTCCGATGCGCTACGGCTGGGGGACCGCCGCTTCTCCAGTGCTGCACCAGGGCCGGCTGTTCGTGGTGAACGACAACGACGAGCAGTCGTTCCTCATCGCTCTTGACGCCAGGACTGGCAGGACGATCTGGCGGGTGGATCGCCAGGAGCGCTCCAACTGGGCGACGCCGTTCATCTGGGAGAACGACCGCCGGACGGAGATCGTCACGCCGGGGACGGGGAAAATCCGCTCGTACGATCTCGACGGCAAGCCCCTCTGGGAGCTGGGGCCGATGTCGAGCATCACCATCCCGACACCGTTCGCGCGCTTCGGGCTGTTGTACGTGGCGTCCGGCTACGTCGGCGACCCCGTGCGGCCGGTCTACGCGATCCGCCCGGGCGCCTCGGGTGACATCACGCTCGCAAAGGACCAGACGACGGGCGAGTTCATCGCGTGGCACCTCCCGCAGGGCGGGCCGTACAATCCGTCGCCGCTCGTGTACGGCGACTACTACTACACGCTGTACGACCGCGGGTTCATCACGTGCCACGACGCGAGAACGGGCAGGGAGATCTACGCCAAGGTGCGCATCGATCCGGAGACGAGCGCCTTCACCGCCTCGCCGTGGGCCTACAACGGACGAATCTTCGCGCTGAGCGAAGAGGGCGACACCTACGTGATTCAGGCGGGGCCCGACTACAAGCTGCTCGGAAAGAACCGCCTGAACGAGTTCAGCATGGCGACGCCGGCGATTGCGCGCGACAGCGTGCTTCTCAGGACGGACTCACACCTTTACCGCATTGCCGGCCCCTGACGTCAGACGAAGGCCGCGGGTCTCGGGCAGCGCCCAGACGCTCACGCCGGCGAGCAGCGCGAAGGGAGCCGCGAGCGCGATCCCCGCGCCGAAGCTGAAGTGCGCGGCGACCAGCGCGATGAGGACCGGCGCGAGGAATTGTACGCCGCGCGACAGGTTGTAGATGACGCCGAGCGCCGTGCCGCGCACCGTCGTGGGAAAGAGCTCGTTGAGGAGCGGACCGATGCAGCCCCAGTTGCCCTCTCCGACGCCGACGAGGAACATGAACCCGAGCAGGATCGCGTGATGCCGGGCGAGCGCGTCCCAGCCCACGGTGATCATGATCAGCGCGAGCGCTTTCAGGATCGAAAACAGCGTGAAGCTCGGACGACGCCCGAACCGATCGCTCGCAAACCCGAAGCAGACATAGCCCGCGACCGAGCCGAGCTGGTCCATGAAAAAGAGCCAGGCGGAATCCCCGAGCGACAGCCCGCGTATCTCATGGAAGTACGTCGGCAGCCAGATCGTTTTGAGCCAGTACGCCGACATGTTGAACGTCGTCACCATGAACGCCAGTCCGGTCGTTCGCCTCAGCGCCGGGCCGAGCATCGTCGCGACGACGGAGAGCTGACTGGCGCGAGGATGGCCGGCGGTCGACTGACGATGGAGAAGCCAGACGTCCGACTCCGGCATCTGCCGCCGGATCACGACCACCATGAGGGCCGGCAGCGCCGAGAGGATGAAGCTCCAGCGCCAGCCGATCCACGGGGCGAGGAAATTGCCGACGAGCGTGGCAAAGAATCGGGCGAAGGCAGAGCCGCTCTGGAGGTACGAGCCGTATCGGCCGCGCACGTGCGGCGGCACGGTCTCCCCGACGAGCGCGTGGGCGACCGCCCACTCGCCGCCGACGCCGAGGCCCGTGATGGCCCGCGCCACGACGAGCGTCCACATCCCGGTCGCCAGACCCGAGAGCAGCGTGCCGAGGCTGTAGACCAGGATCGTGACGATAAGCAGCGGCTTGCGCCCGAAGCGGTCGGCCAGCGCGCCGCCGAAGAACCCGCCCACCGCGGTGAAGGCGAGCGCCGTGCCGAGCAGGACCGAGACGTCGTACCGCGACAGCGCCAGATCCTGCGTCAGCGACGTCGAAGCGACGAGGAAGCTCAGAAGGACGAGGTCGTAGAAATCGAAGATCCAGCCGATGAAAGAGAAACCGAGAATCTTCCGGTGGATCGGCAGGACCTCGGGGCTGTCGGAGAGCAGAGCAGGCACGTGACCTCGCGGATTGTTCAAGATGAGGAGCCCGATGCGCAAGAACTGGATCGATCGCGTCGCTCAGGCCATGGAACGGCTCGTTCCCGACGCGATCACGACCGCCATCATCCTGATGGTCGTGTTGTTCGTCCTCTCGCTCGCGCTCGGCGCATCCGCGACGGCGACCATGGACGCGTACTACCGGGGGCTCTGGAGCCTGCTCGCCTTCACGATGCAGATGACGCTCATCCTCGTGCTGAGCCTGATCCTCGGCTCGACTCCGGTCTTCAAGCGCCTCGTCGTGTCCGTGTCCCGGCTACCAAAGACCACTACGCAGGTCGTCACCCTGGCGGTGCTCTCGGCGGCGTTCATTTCCTACTTGAACTGGGGACTCGCGATCGCTCTGACGCCGATCATCGCGATTCATTTCGCGCAGGAAGCTGAGCGCAAGGGGATTCCTGTCGACTTCCTCTTTCTGCTGGCTACGCTCGCGGGCGCCGGATCGATTTGGCAATTCGGGTTCTCAGGCAGCGCGCCCCTGCTCGTCGCGACGCCCGGCCATTTCCTCGAAAAGACGACCGGCGTCATGCCGCTCTCCACGACGATCTGGGCGCCGGCGACGCTCGTTCTCGTGGTCACCTTCACGGCGGTCACCATCGCCGCGGGCTGCCTGTTGATGCCGCGGCGCGTCCGGCCGATCTCGGAGTTTCCCGAGGTGACGATCCTCGGAGAATCGGCGGCGGCCGCGGCGCAGCGAAAAACGCCCGCCGCGCGCACCAGCCTCGCGCAGTGGCTCGAGCAAAGCCCCGTCGTCATGGCGCCGCTCGCGATCATGCTCGCCGGCTGGCTGTACCACCACTTCTTCGTGAAGCAGTTGAGCCTCGACATCAACTCCGTCAACACGATCGTGCTGCTGCTGGGTGTCGTCCTGCACGGAAACGTCCTGCGCTTCACGAAGGCGCTGCAGGAAGCGGTCGCGCGCGCCTGGCCGATCGTGCTGATGTATCACCTCTATGCGGGCCTCGCCGGGCTGATTCAGTTCACGCCGGTCGGCGATTTCCTGATCAACCTCTTGAATCCTCTCCTGACCAGCTATTCGTACACCTTCCTGACGGCGCTCATCAGCGCCATCGTGGCGGTCTTCATCCCGACGAGCGGCGGGCAGTGGCTGATCCAGGGGCTCGTGACGGTGAAGACCGCGGAGATCGTGGGCGTCAGCGCGCAGCGGGGCCTGCTGGCGCTCAGCGTGGGAGACCACGTCGGGAACCTCGTAACGCCGTTCTGGGCGGTCGTCGGCGCGAGCATCGCACGGATCGACTTCAGGCTGTACTTCGGCTACCGCCTGCTCTTCGCCGCCATCTGGTTCGTGATGGGCGTGGTGGCGTTTACCTTCCTTCCATGTTGACACCGTTAGCCGTAGCGCAGCCCTTCAGGGCTGCCGCGCGAGCAGGCCTGAAGGCCTGCGCTACAGCGTCGTGATCAGAAACTAATCTTCGCCGCGAGCTGCGCCTGGCGCGGCGGCAACGTCTCCGTGTAGAGGCCGTAGGTCGGCAGCGGGCTCCCGGGGAATGCCCCCTGGCCGAAGATCGTGAACGAGCTCTGGTTCGTGTTCTCGAAGAAGTTCGCGCGGTTGAAGAGGTTGAACACGTCCAGGATGGCCTCGAAGCTCGCGCCCTTCCCGAAGCGGAATCTCTTGCTCACTCTCAAGTCCATGTTGACGTAGCTGGCCGTCGTCCCGCTGTTGCGGCCGACGCTCGATCCCTCGTCGAGCGGATTCGCGCGTGCCCGGTCGGACGGGAACGCGCCGCCGTTGCCGTCACCGTTGAGATCCGCTCCGGCGAGCGGGGTGAACGGACGGCCCGACGCGGCGGTGAAGATACCCGAGACCCCGAAGTCCCAGGGCAACTGATAGACGCCCGAGAGCACGAAGCGGTGCCGCTGATCGTGCGTGGCCGGCCCGCGCTCGGAGTCCGGATTGAAGCCCAGCGGCAGACCGAGCTCGTCCTCCTGATTGCGCCCGAATCCGTTGTTCTGCGGGATGAAGTTGCTCTGGAAGTCGGTGGAGTTGTCCTCGGCCTTCGAGAGCGTATACGACGCCAGGAACTGATAGTTGTGGCTGAACCGCTTGTTGAGCGACAGGGTGAACCCCTGGTACTCCGTCTCTCCGAACGACGTGTATTGGAGGACGGATGCCGAGGTGGCCGGTATGCCGCCGTTCACGCACGGCGCGCCCGGGATCGCGGAGCAGGGGAAGTCGTTCGGGCGGCGGCTGGTGCCGAGCCGCGCGCCGAGCACCGGGTTGTAGTCGACGGTACCGATCTGCTCGTAGCCGCGCACGTAGACGAAATTGGCGTTGACGGCGAGGTCGTTCGTCAGCGCGCGATCCACACCGATCGCCGCCTGGTGCGCGTACGGATCTTCGAGCGATGGATCGGCCGCAAACTGGAGCGTCGCGTACCTGCCGCCGAAGAACGACGCCGCCTGCGCTTCGGTCAGGCGGCGGCCGGGCGCGTTCCACGCGCGGACGCTGCAGGGGATACCGCCGCAGCTCTGGGCGAGGCTGCCGACAAATGTGCGGACGCCAGTCGAGGCACCCGTCAGAATCTGCGTCACGCCCGCGATCGCGCCGAGCGTGTTCTCGTAGAAGAGCCCGTATGCGCCGTGGATCGAGGTCTTGCCGTCGCCGGTGACATCGTAGGCGGCGGCCACGCGCGGCGCGATGTTGTTGTTGTCCTGCGGGAACGGAAACTGGATCCGCGTGCCGCTGACGTCCGAGATGTCGTACTCCTGCAGGTCGCCGAAGGACACGCGGTCGTAGCGCAGCCCCGGCTTCAACACGAACCGTCCGAGCCTCCACTCGTCCTGAACGAACACCGAGAAGTCGACCGCCGGATAGACGAAGACCGAGTTGCCATACCCCTGGACGTAGGCCGCCGGCAGGTTGGCCCGGAAGGCCTCGAGCCCGTTCGGGACGAGACCCGGGATCCCGCTGAAGATGTAGCGTCCGCCGAAATGCAGCGGCAGCGCGCCACGCGTCGCCTCGATGTGGCTGAACCCGAGGCCCGCTTTCAAGTGATGACTCCCGGCCAGGAAGCTGATCGTCTCGGCGAACTGCAGCCGGCGGTTCCGGCGCGGGTTCGGCGTGAAGCGCTGGCGTCCGACGCTTGCGAACCCCGTGATCTCGAGCGTGGGTCCGCCCTGATCCTCCGCCAGGCACGGACCGCCGCAGAGCGGATCGAGCGAGTTGATCTCCTGGTCCTGCGGCGCGTACTGCATCCGGAACTCGTTGACCCACCGGTTGGAAATGACGTCGGTCTGCGAGGCCGAGATCGACCAGTCCGTTCGGAGCTGCATCGCCCCGCGGCTCCGCGCGACGATACCGCCGAAGGGCTCGATGTTCTCGTTTTCCACGTCGGCATAGCTGCCGCGCACGACGAGGTTGTGGTTGGCGCTCCAGTGGTGCTCGACCTTTCCGAGCAGGCCGGTGTTCTGTACTTGAAACGGGACGTTGCCCAGCTCGACCAGGAACCCGCGCTGGTTGAGCAGCGCAGCCGCGGACTCCTGGATCGTCACGAGATTCGCATCCGTGATGTCGAGCTGCTCGAAGGACGCGAAGAAGAACGTTTTGTCCCTCACAATCGGGCCCCCGAGCGTCGCGCCCCACTGGTCCTGGCTGAACGGCGCCTTGTCGATGTCAACCGGACTGCCGAAGATGTCGAACTGCTCGAAGTGCTTCTTCGAGTTGAGCGAGTCGTCTCGGAAGTAGTAGAACGCGTTGCCGTGCAGGCTGTTGGTTCCACTCTTCGTCACGATGTTGACGACGCCGCCGGTCGCCTTGCCGAACTCGGCGGAGTAGGAGTTGGTCAGGACCTGGAACTCGCGGACCGCTTCCTGGCTGAAGCTCGCGCGCACGGCGCCGACGACCTGGTCGTTGTTGTCGAGGCCGTCGACCATGATGTTGTTCGAGCGCGCGCGCTGGCCGGTGAACGAGAGGCCGGAGGTGGCCGAGGCCCCCTGCTGCGGCGTCCGATCGGTCGTCACGCCGGGCGTGATGACCGAGAAGCTGATGAAGTTGCGTCCGTTGATGGGCAGGTTGTCGATCTGCTGCCGGTTGAGCACGGACGACACCGCCGTGTTCGTGACCTCGACGACCGGAGAATCCCCGGTGACCGTCAACTGCTCGGCCGTGCCCGCCACCGACAACCGGAAGTCCACCGTGACGGACTGGCCGAGGAGCAGCACGATGCCCGTCTGCGTCTGGGACGTGAAGCCCGCCGTCGCGGCGGCGATCGAATAGGTTCCCGGCGCGAGCGCGGCGGCCGAGTAGCGGCCCCGGTCGTCGGTCGTCGCCGTCCGCGTGACGTTGGTGTCGACGTTCGTCACCGTGACGTTGACGCCTGTCAGGATCGCCCCCGACTGATCGACGACGGTACCTTCGAGATCGGCGCCGGTCAGACGGGCCTGAGAAAAGGCGGTGGCCGGTAGAACGGCCAGGAGCATCGCACAGGCGGCCAATGAAACCCTTCGGATCACGAGTCACCTCCACCGGCCACGGATTCTATACCGGCGAGAGGCGCGCCCTCGCCTGGACGTCCACAGCCTACCGGCCGGTCGGTAAGTTTGATAGATTCTCGCCCCGGGGCGGGCGAGCTGGCAAGGGCTTTTTCAATGCTGAATGCTGAGTGTTGAATGCTGAATGGGGAGCGCAGCCGATGAAATCGATACGCCGCCTGGCGGGCGCCGTCCTCCTGTCCATCCTGGCGCCTGACGTCGCCGCGCCGCAGGCGCTGCCGAGCCTCACGCTCCTGCGCGTGCAATACAACACGCGGAAGGTGAGCCTTCAGCCGCAGGGAGAGCTGAAGGCGCAGATCGAGGCGCTCGACAAGCAGATCGACGAAGCGACGCGGCTCGGGCAGAACGGCGAGCTCCGGCGGCTGCTTGCGAAGGGCACCACGCTCCTCGCGGGGAAGCCGTGGACCGAGGAGCTGGACTTTGCGACGTCGCTCGTCCTGCGCGCCGACCGCATCGTCGCCGACTCGACGAAGCCCTTCGCCGCCCGGCTGGAGCAAATCTACAGTCCCTCGATCGCGCTGCAGCGCCGGCTCACGGCGCGCGTGCTGCTGCGCCGATCGGGTCGCCCGACATTCCTGGCGTCCGCGGCCGCAGAGGATGTCGTCAAGGATCTCGGCACCCTCGACGGCATCGGCCGCGATCTCCGCGAGTCGCCGTTTCCGATCGAGCTCGATGTGTCGGGCGTTGCCGACGGGTCCTACCAACTGAGCGTGGAGGTGGTCGATCAGGCGCGGTCGTTGGGCTCCGCGACGTTGGGGATCGCGCTCCACAAGGGGCTTGACGCGGTCGTCGCGCGGCTCGAGAAGGCCGCGGCGGGACTGACAGGGCCCACCCGCGACGAAGTCCTTTTTCCCGTCGACCGCATCCGCAACGTGAACCGCGGCCGCATCGAGCTGCGAACCATAGACGTCGCGGCGGAGTTGAAGGGCGGGGAGGCGGCGGCTCGAGGGGCCAGGGGCGGGAACGATCCGCTTCGGGGCCGCACCGGCGATTTGGAGCGGCACTATCTGCTCGAGCCGGCGGGCGAGATCATGCCGTATCGGCTGTACGTGCCCACCTCCTACGCGTCCGCGCGCGCGTTTCCGCTCGTCATCGCGCTGCACGGGCTGGGCGCGACCGAGGACTCGTTCTTCGACGGCTACGGCAGGACGCTGCCGAAGCTTGCCGAGCAGCGCGGCTACATCGTCGCCGCGCCTCTCGGGTATCGCGTCGACGGTTTCTACGGCTGGGGCGTCGCGCCGCCGCCCGAGGATGCCGTGGCGCGGCGGCGGCAGGAGCTGAGCGAGCAGGACGTGCTGGAAGTCCTGAAGCACGTCAGGGCGCGGTACACGATCGACGAGAACCGGCTCTATCTCATGGGGCATTCGATGGGCGCGATCGGCACGTGGCGGCTCGCGGCCAAGTACCCGGATATCTGGGCCGCGCTCGGTCCGTTCGCCGGCTTCGGCTCGCCGGCGACGGCCGAGCGCGTACGTCACATCCCGCAGTTCGTCGTGCACGGTGATGCCGATCCGACGGTCAACGTGCAGGGCTCGCGCGACATGGTCGAAGGGGTGAAGCGGCTGGGCGGCGTCGTGAAGTACATCGAGGTGCCGGGCGGCAACCACATTGACGTCGTCGCGCCGAATCTGGCCGCGATGTTTGATTTTTTTGATGCGCATCGCAAGCGGGCGGGGACGGGGCAGTAGAACCCATTGCTGATTGTTGACTGCTGATTGCTGAATGGGGTGCCGCGCCGTTGCATGCTGGAGGGTGTCAAACTCCGTAATATGCGGGCTCGCGTTCCAGCCTGGATAGTGTTCGTCGTGACGGGGACACTGGGCGGTTTCGTTGGAACCGGGCTTGCCGTCAGTCGGGTCGTAAGCCCACTCGGCTTCCGCGGCGATATCGGAATCGGCTTCATCGATGCTGTACTGACCAGGCCGTTCTCCATCGCCGCCGGAATGCTCTCAGGCGCCCTGGTTGGATTCCTTGTCTGGACGCTCCTGCGCCCACGGCGGCACATCAGTCGGCTGACGATCGTCCTGGTGGCGCTGAATTGCAGCGCGTGGCTGCTGTGCCTGGTCCTAATGCCTCGGGTTACTGATTCCGACACAGATCCGATTCAGCGGCAGCGAGCAGAATTCGACGAGCAGGTGGCGCTCGGATTTCCGAACGGCCTCGACATCGTTCACCATCCTCCGATGCTGTTAGCCGGCAGGGAATTTTCCGGAATCAGCTTGTCAGAGAAACCTGTCGTGTTCATGGCTATACCGGCGATCCTCTTCGTTCAAGAGCAGACGGTCCCGGATCGCTACGACGACACGGGTCCGACGGTGCGCGAATCGCACTGGATCGCCGCCATCGCGTTCGTCGTCTCGACATCGTGGTGGGTAACAGTCGCGTCCGTGTTGTCTTGGTTGCGCCAGCGTTCGGCGCGAGGTGGCAAAGCAGCCAGGCGGTTACTGAATTGAATTGGCAGCACGCCTTCTGGAACGAACCTCTCGATCTGGTGTCGAAGCAGGAGAGGTGGCTTCAATGGCAGCCGCGGGAAACCGAGCGATTCAGCAGCTCCACGACATGCGCGCCGCGATTCGTTGGGTGCCTGTCGGAATCGTTGTCGTCGGCGCGCTGTGGCTGGCCATTGGCTTCGCGGTGGGTGAGATAGCCGGTGTTTCAGAAGCCCTTCCCGCCGACATTCTGGTGGCGCTTCTCCCGGTCGAGCGAAGCAGTCTGGAAGGCGAACTCATCTCCATATGCCGGTGGGGGCCCAGTGGGGCACTGGGCATTCAACTGGTGTTTCTGAGCCTTCTTTTCGGCGGCGCACCGGCAGCGGTCCTCGCCTCCATATTGCCGGCACTGCAACCGACGAACAGGGATGTCTGGTCCGCCCATTGGGACAAAGTGTTTCAGGCAGGTTTTGTCTTCCAATTGAGCAGCCTGGCGTTCACGGCGCTCCTCCTGTTGGTCGTCGCCTGGACCGCCGTCGAAGCTGGATCACTAACGAAGGAGGCCTTCGCTTTCGGCGTCTTCCTGCTGCTGAGCGCGTCGTGCAATGCGTGGGGCGTGGGCTCGTGGCGTGCGTTGCAGGGTGCGGTCGAACAAACATCAGCGACGATTTCTCTGCGTCAGAGCGCGTGACCTTCATGAACTCGGTCCGGTCCGGACCGAGTTCGGTTGGCTTGCAGCGCCGTAACCGTGGCGAAGGCGGGCACAACATCGGTGCCAGACGGCCAACGTTCGGGTAGTTCCGGCACGCCCGACCTGAAGGTCGGGCCTACTTCGTCGCTATAAAACCCCCGCCCCTCCGCGACGAGCCGCTCGAGCAGCGGCGCCGGCTGCCAGTAGTCCCCGAACCGATCGCGATACTCCTTCACGCGCGCCAACACGACAGGCAACCCGACCGTGTCGGCGTAGAACATCGGCCCGCCACGGTGCCGCGGGAATCCGAAACCATACGCGTAGATGACGTCGATATCGCTTGCGCGGCTGGCATACCCATCCTCGAGGACTCGCGCGCCCTCGTTGGCGAGCGCCGTCGTGATCCGCGCGATGATCTCGTCGTCCGAGATTGGCCGCCGACTGATCCCCCGGCGCGTCGCCGCCTCTGCGGCGAGCTTGTCGATCAACGGATCGGGCAGCGGCGTCCGGCTGCCCGGTTCGTAGCGGTACCAGCCGGCGCCGGTCTTCTGCCCGTAGCGACCCATCTCGTAGAGACGATCCGGCACTTCGGACTGCGGTCCCTCCGCGCGCGTCTTGCCCGTCAGCTTGAGGTGCTGCCGGATCCGCGCGCCGACGTCGATGCCGGCGATGTCCTGCATCGCGTAGGGGCCGACCGGCAGGCCGAAGTCGGTGACCGCCTTGTCGATCTGCGGCACGCTCGCCCCCTCCTCGAGCAGCAGGTAGGACTCGCGCATGTAGTAGGCGAGCATCCGGTTGGCGACGAAGCCGAAGCAGTTGCCCACGACGACCCCGACCTTGCCGAGCCGCTTCGCGAGCTTCAGCGACGTCGCCAGCGCCTCGCGGCTCGTCTCGCGCCCCCGAACGATCTCGAGAAGCTTCATCACGTTCGCGGGGCTGAAAAAATGATGGCCGAGGACCTGCCCCGGCCGGCCGCTGGCGCGGGCGAACTCGTCGATGTCGAGCGTCGAGGTATTCGAGGCGAGGAGACACTGGGGGCGGGTGACGCGCGCCAGCTCGACGAAGGTGGACTTCTTGAGCTCCATGTCCTCGAAGACGGCTTCGACGACGATGTCGGCCGCGTCGAAGCCATCGAAGGTCGTGGTCGGCGTGATGAGCGCCATCGTGCGCTCCATCGCGTCTCCCGTCATCCGTCCCTTCGATACCGACGACTGATAGTTCTTCCGGATCGTCGCCAGGCCGCGCTCGAGCGCCGGCCGGTCCACGTCTTTCAGCATCACAGGAATGCCGGCATTCGCGTACGACATCGCGATGCCGCCGCCCATCGTCCCGGCGCCCACGACCGCCGCCCGCGTGATTGTGGCGGCGGACGTCTCCTTCGGGACATCCGGCACCTTTGCCGCCTCGCGCTCGGCGAAGAACAAATGGACGAGCGCGCGCGACTGGGTCGAGGTCACGCAGTCCGCGAACAGCTCACGCTCGCGCAGGGAGCCGGCGTCGAAGTCGAGCGTCAGCGCCGCCTCGATCGCTTCCACGGCCGCGTACGGAGCCTTGGCCCCGCGCGCCGATTTCGCGAGCGCCGCGCGCGTCGCCGCCACGGCTTTCAACCCGGCGTCGCGGTCCGCGATCTTCGTCGTGAGATCCCGAATCCGCCGGACTTCGCGCGCGGCGGCTTTCGCGCGCGCAAAAACGATCGCGCCGGCGAGCAGGTCCCCTTCGACGATATCGTCGATGATGCCCTCCGCCAGCGCTCGCTTGGCTGCGATCGGTTTTCCATCCGTGCACAGCTCGAGCGCCGTCGCCGGACCCGCGAGCCGCGGGAGGCGTTGTGTGCCACCCGCGCCGGGGATGATCCCGAGCATCACCTCGGGCTGGCCGACCTTGGCGTCCACCGTCGCGACCCGGAAGTGGCAGGCCATCGCGACTTCCAAACCACCGCCGAGCGCGTTTCCGTGGATCGCCGCGACGAGCGGCTTTCCCGTGTCCTCCACGCGTTTCAACCGCGCGTGGGTCTCACCCGAACGCTCGAGCGACTGCTCGCGCGTCTTGAGGGTCTTGAAGATCTTGATGTCGGCTCCGGCGATGAACGTCTGTCCGGCGCCGATGAGGACGATGGCGTCGACGTCAGGGTCGGCGGCGCCGCGGGCGACCTCCTCTTCAATCGCTTCCCAGACGCCCGGACCCAGCGCATTGACGGGAGGATTGTCGATCGTGAGGACGGCGACGCGGTCTTGTCGGTTGTAGCGGACGGGATTCGGCATGGTTCAGGCCGCCCTTCGACCCTTCGACTTCGCTCAGGGTCGTCCCGAGCCTGCCGAGGGGCGACTCGCTTCGCTCGCTCAGGGCGGGGCGTAGACTATCATGCGCGCCATGAACTTCGAGTACTCGGACAAGGTGCGGGAGCTCGAGCGTCGGCTCCGTGCGTTCATGGACGAGCACATCTACCCGAACGAGGCGACGTTCCGCCGCCAGATCGCCGAAGGCGATCGATGGCAGCCGACGGAGATCGTCGAGACCTTGAAGCCGAAGGCACGTGCGGCCCAACTGTGGAACCTGTTTCTGCCTGCGAGCGAGCGCGGCGCCGGTCTGACGAACGTGGAGTACGCGCCCCTCTGCGAAATCATGGGCCGATCCCCTGGCTTCGGCGCAGAGGTGTTCAACTGCTCGGCTCCGGACACCGGCAACATGGAAGTCCTGGAGCGCTACGGCACACCGGCGCAGCGCGCGCAGTGGCTCGAGCCGCTCCTCGCGGGTCAGATTCGATCCTGTTTCGCGATGACCGAGCCGGACGTCGCCTCGTCGGACGCGACGAACATCAAGTCACGCATCGCCCGCGACGGCGACTCGTACGTCATCAACGGCCACAAGTGGTGGATTTCGGGTGCCGGCGATCCGCGCTGTCGCATCTCCATCTTCATGGGCAAGACCGATCCGGCCGCCCCGCGGCACAAGCAGCAGTCGATGATCCTCGTCCCGATGGACACGCCCGGCATCACCATCAAGCGGATGCTGCCGGTGTTCGGATATGACGATGCGCCGCACGGACATGCAGAGATCGTGTTCGAGAACGTCAGGGTCCCGGCGTCGAACATGCTGCTTGGCGAAGGGCGCGGCTTCGAGATCGCGCAGGGGCGGCTGGGGCCGGGGCGGATACACCACTGCATGCGGCTCATCGGCCTCGCCGAGCGCGCGCACGAAGCGATGTGCCGCCGGGTCACGGAGCGCGTCGCGTTCGGCAAGCCGCTGGCGGAGCAGGGCACCATCCGCGCGGACATCGCCGAGTCGCGGATGGCGATCGACCAGGCGCGGCTGCTGACGCTCAAGACCGCGTTCCTGATGGACACGGTCGGCAACAAGGAGGCGCGACGGGAGATCGCGATGATCAAGGTCGTCGTGCCGCGCGCGGCGCTCGCGGTCATCGACCGCGCGATCCAGGCGCACGGCGCGGCGGGGATCTGCGACGACTTCGGGCTGGCGTCGGCCTGGGCGCACGCGCGCACGATCCGTCTGGCTGATGGGCCGGACGAAGTGCACCGTGAGGCGATTGCGAAGCTGGAGCTGGGCAACGGATCGCGCTGATCACGAGCCACGGATTACGCGGATTTCACGGATACAACCCGACGCGAATCCGTGAGTCTTCAGCCGACGCTAGTGCCGGCTTGCCTTAACCATTACCCTGCCTCTGCCCAGGATCCGTACGTCGCCGCCGGCCAGCGCTCGCGCGCCACCGAACCAGATTCTCAGGGCTGTTCCTGGACACGATCACATCTTTGCAATCCTCCACCGATTAACGCTGTCGCACTTACGAGTGTGGTGACTCGCGCCGCGCGCGCCGAGTGGGTTCACGGAGCAAAAACGAGATCGACGTCACAGAATCCGCGGGCACGGCCATTGCTCGTGTCGCGGGCGACTCCGGGAGGTTTGTATGTTCGACCGCAAGCAGCTCTATCTCAGCGCCGGTCTCCTCGCTGTCGTCGAAGTCGTCGCCGTGGTCGTCCTGGCCGTGATTCGCTAGTCTCCCCGTCGGGATCACCGCCCGCAGTATTCGACGTACGCCTGCACGGCTGATGTCTACGCCACCCAGCCGTCTAGGCGCTTCCACTCGGCCGTTCGTTCCCATTGGGGACGAATCCCTTCGGTCTTCGCGCCTATCGAGGCAGAAGATAACGGCGGAGACCGGCTCGGCCGCACTCGACTATTAGCGCCCGCCTAACCAGTAGGAGACCTACGGACCACGGATTGAGAAGACACGGGGCACTCACTTACAAGGGAGAAAGCCGGACTCTTCCTTCCACATGTCGTCTCTATCGTTCGCACGCGAGTACTCGAAGGCACGTGCCGATCGAGATTCATCCGCTGGCCAAATCAGAACCGTCTTGGCACGCAAGCGTTCGGCCTCCGCCCTGACAACGAAATCCCACAACTCGCGCACCTCGTCCTGGATGGCGCATCCCCTTACGCTGCGACCACTGCGGTACTCGACCTGCATCCTACCCTCGACCACGTTACTGAGACTCACGTTCCTAGCCACCCGCCCGCCGCGGAGTGGAACATCGCGATCTTTTGTTGGCTGAGTGCAGCTTAGCAGCCAGGCGACTACGCCTGGTACCCCTAGGGTCAGCCTGATCCAGTTCGCTGTGGACATCTTCAGTTACTGCTGCGGAAACGTTCGGGTCTGCTTTACCCGTTCGGCCTGGAGCAGGTGACGGCGTTGGTGCCTCCACAAGACCTCCAAGCCTGTTCCGACCGTGAAGCGCACCAACGGAATGAAGGGATTCGCAAAACGAATGCGATTGATGTCGTAGCCACCCGCACGGCGGACCAGATCGCGCGCGACGTCGTTGCCGGCAAATAGACTTCGTTGGCCACGTAGAGGTGCTGGAGGCACTGGCCAACGCTCCAGAGCTCCTCTGAAGGCTTCCAGGTCAGCTGCGCTGGACTTAGCCCACGCGCGAGATCGTTGGCCATTCGATCGGTGGTATCGAGCTCCTCGATCAGGCGCGCCGACCAGGCAGGCAATCTGGTGTCACCTCCCACACCTCTAGCCTCGTCTAATGTAAATTACCCGCATGACGAAGCGACTTGCCGCACTCACGTGTCTTGCCCTCACTCTATTCGTTGCGCCCGCCGCCGCCCAGCAACTGACCGAACAGGACCGGCTGACACTTCAGAAGCACCTGCAACAGACCCGGCAGGCGTTTCTCGAGTCGATTTCCGGCCTGTCGGACGCGCAGTGGACGTTCAAGGCGGGGCCGGACCGCTGGTCGATCGCGGAGGTCGCCGAACACATCGCGATCAGCGAGACGACGATCCTTCAGCTCGTCACCGAAAAGATCCTGAAGAGTCCGCCGTTCCAGCGCGATCCCAACGGGATGTCGGATGAAAAGCTGATCGCAGGGCTGATGGATCGCACGAACAGGTTCCAGGCGCCCGAAATGCTGAGGCCCACGAACCGCTGGGCGACCCGCGACGCGCTCGCGAAAGACTTCATCGCGGCGCGCGACAAGACCGAAGCCTACGTGAAGGCCACCACCGACGATCTGCACGGCCACGGCGGGCCGCACCCGGTCTTCAAGATGCTCGACGGCTATCAGTGGGTGTTGTTGCTCTCCGCCCACAGCGGCCGACACACGGCGCAGATCAACGAAGTCAAGGAAAGCCCGGGCTATCCAAAGATGTAGGCCCGACCTTTAAGGTCGGGCGTGATGGGACCATCCGGGCGCTCGTAGCCGGGACGACCTTAAAGGGTCGTACCAC
Organism: uncultured Acidobacteriota bacterium; assembly: GCA_963847125.1. Lineage (GTDB taxonomy): Bacteria > Acidobacteriota > Vicinamibacteria > Vicinamibacterales > 2-12-FULL-66-21 > DATAEE01. Next base: position 583,035 of record CAWJYM010000009.1, on the reverse strand, counting down.
AACGACCCTGAAGGGTCGTACCACAATTAGCTTTCGACGACGATGCACGTCGTCGAGCCATGGGCGTAGATCTTCCCGCGCGCGTCGACGACGCGGCCCTCCGACGTCGCCACGCGGCTGCCCATGTGGACGACGTGCGCTTCGCAGCGGAGCGGGCCGGTCTCGACGCGAATCGGCCGCGTGAAGTTGATCTTCAGCTCGAGCGTCGTGAAGACGGTCCCGACCGGCGCCAGCGTGTTGATGGCGCACCCGAGCGCCGAGTCGAGCAGCGTCGCGGCCAGTCCGCCATGCGCGATTCCCATGGCGTTGTAGTGTTTCTCGGAAGCCTCGACGCCGAAGACCACGCGCCCCTCGTCCACTTCGAGCAGCCGCATCCCGAGGAGCTCGAGCATCGGCGCGCGCGGCGCCTCGCCCGACTGGATCCGCCGGAAGTAGTCGATTCCGCTGAGCGTCGTGCGTGCCGACGGCACGCGGGCGCGGCCGTAGGGCTGTTTCCGGGGTCGGGTCAAGGCGTTTGCATCTTATCTGCTCGCGGGGCCCCACCCCCGCTCGCTGGCACTCGCCGGTCCGGCTCGGCCGGACTACCCTCCGGCGGCTCGTGCCGGCCGCGGGCGCTTGCCTGATGCTCGTCGCGGAGAACGCGGTACAGGATCTTGCCGACGGCCGTCATGGGCAGGGCGTCGCGAATCTCGATCTCGCACGGCACCTTGAACGGCGCCAGGCTCGTCGCGCAGAAGGCAGTCAATTCCTCGACCGTCGTGCTTCCCTCCCGCAGCACGACGCACGCCTTGACGACCTCGCCGTGATAGCGGTGGGGGATGCCGATGACGGCGGCGAGCCGCACCGCGGGATGCGTGTAGAGGACGCCTTCCACCTCCGACGGGTACACGTTGAGGCCGTCGACGATGATCAGGTCCTTCTTGCGCTGGACGATGGACGTGAAGCCGTCCTCGTCCATCCGCGCGACGTCACCGGTGTGAAACCAGATGCGGCCGTCCGCGTGCCGCCTGAGCGCCTGCGCCGTCTCTTCGGGCCGGTTCCAGTAGCCCTTCATGACCTGCGGCCCGGCGATGCACAGCTCGCCAGCCTCGCCGAGCGGCACTTCGTGGAGGCCTGTCTCGATGTCCACGATGCTCATATCGGTGTCGGGCAGCGGCAGCCCGATCGTTCCCGGTTTGCGCAGCGCCAGATGCGGCGTCGAGTGCGTGACGGGTGAGGTCTCGGAGAGTCCGTAGCCTTCATTCAGCGTTCGTCCGACGCGCCGTTCGAACTCCTCGATCACCTCGACCGGGCAGGGCGCGCCGCCGCTGTTGAACGTCTGCACGTGATCCAATCCGTACTCCTTGATCTTCGGATGCGCGAGCAGCGACACGTAGATCGTCGGCACGGCGGGGAAGTAGGTCGGGCGGAAATCGCGAATCGCCGCGAGCACCTGCTCGACGTCGTACTTGGGAATCAGGATCTGCAGCGCGCCTTCCCAGATGCCGCACATCATCCCCACGGTGAACGCGTAGATGTGAAAGTACGGAATGACGAGCAGGAACCGCGACTCTCCCGGGCGATTCGCGCGGTAGTGCCACGCTTCGGTCTGGACGACGTTCGCGAAGATGTTGCCGTGGGTGAGCATCGCCCCCTTCGGCGTGCCCGTCGTCCCGCCCGTGTACTGCAGGACGGCGAGGTCGTCCGGGACGATCGCCACACGCGGCAGCTCGGCGTCACGATGCTCGGCCAGGAGGTCGGCCAGCGTCACGGTGCCGCCGACCCTGGGCGGTGCGGCCCCCTCCGCCGAGTATTCGCCGAGCGACGTGACGATCACCTGCTCGATCGACGTTTGACCGCGGACCTCGAGCGCGAGCGGCGCCAGGCGGTCGAGCGTCACGAGCATCCGGATGCCGGAGTCGCTGGCGACGTTCAGGATCTCGCGCGCCGTGTAGGTGGGGTTGATGTTCACGACAACCGCGCCGAGACGGAGGATGGCGAACGCGGCCACGATGTACTGCGGGCAATTGGGGAGCATGATGCCGACGCGATCGCCCTTCGTGATGCCGGCCGCATGCAGGGCCGCGGCGAACGCATCGGCGCGCTTCTTGATGTCGCGATAGGTGAGGGTCGCGCCGAGGAACGCGGTCGCCGGCCGATCCGGCGTCTCCACCGCGACGCTGTCGAGGATGTAGGTCAGCGGCCGCGCCGGATAGTTCATCGTCGGCTTGACCCAGTAGTCGTAGTGCCGGAGCCAGGGCCTCGTCATTCGCTCCTCCCGCGCTCAGCTGATTGTCCGGCCGCCGTCGACGACGATGACCTGTCCCGTGATGTAGTTCGAGGCGTCGGACGCCAGGAACACGGCGACACCTTTCAGCTCGCCCGCCGCGCCGACGCGGGGAATCGGGCTGGCCGCCTTGATGGCCGGCTCCGCCACCTCGATCACGGGGTCGGCCATGCGGGAGTGAAAGTAACCGGGCGCGATCGCGTTGACCCGGATCCCGTCGCGGCCCCAGGAGGCCGCCAGCTCGCGCGTGAGCCCCATGAGGCCCGCCTTGCTCGCGGCGTATCCGGCGAAGGAGGGCCCATTGACCGACCCGCGCAGGCCGGCGATCGATGCGACGTTGATGATCCGCCCGTACTTGCGGGTCAGCATGTGGCGGCCGGCCGCCTGCGAGAAGAGGAACGCGCCGGTCAGGTTGACGTCGATCACCTTCTGCCACTTGTCGAGCGGCATGGCTTCGGGACGCTCGCCCCAGGTGACGCCGGCGTTGTTGACCAGGATGTCGATCTGCTTGTAGGCCGCGAGCGCGCGATCGACGACGATCTGGACGTCGGTCGGCTTCGACACGTCGCAGACCACACCCTCGACGCTGAATCCGCGGCCGCGCAGTCGATCCACGGTCGGCGTCAGCCATTCCTGGCGCCGCGCGCAGAGCATCAGCGACGCGCCCGCCTCGGCCAGCCCTTCGGCCATTTCCTCGCCCAGACCGCGCGATCCGCCCGTCACGATCGCCACGCGGCCGGTCAGGTCGAACAATTCTTCGATCGTCGGCATGTCGGCGGCTTATACTGCCGGTTCGTTACTGGAGCGCGAAGGTGGGGCCCTTATGGGCCTGAGCAGGCCAGGTGCAGGACGCCATCGGTCCCGGACGGTTTCTGACGCGATCGATCGCGCCCGATGACGTCTTCACGCGTGACGACCTCACCGAGGAACAGCGGATGTTCGGCCGGACCGCGGCCGAGTTCATGCGCCAGGAGGTGCAGCCGCGCGAGGCCGAGCTGTACGCGCACGACTGGGCGCTCACGCGCGTCCTGCTCCGCAAGGCCGCGGAGCTCGATCTCGCCCGGCTCGAGATTCCCGAGGCCTACGGCGGGCTGGGGCTCGACAAGATCAGCGCGGCGTACGTGGGCGAGCAGATCGCGACCAACCCGTCGTTCGCCGGGTCGCTCGGCGCTCACACCTCCATCGGCACGCTCCCGATCGTGTACTTCGGGACCGAAGACCAGAAGGCTCGGTACCTGCCGCGCCTCGGCAGCGCGGAGCTCATCGGCGCGTACGCGCTCACCGAGCCGCATTCCGGGTCCGATGCGCTCGCGGCGCGCACGACCGCGCGGCTCACGCCGGACGGCCGTCACTATCTCCTCAACGGCCAGAAGGCCTGGATCACCAACGGCGCGTTCGCCGATGTCTTCACGATCTTCGCCAAGGTCGACGGCGACAAGTTCACCGCGTTCATCGTCGAGCGCGGCATGGGCGTCGTGAGCGGCCCGGACGAGAAGAAGCTGGGCCTCGACGGATCCTCGACGACGGTGCTGTCGCTCGACGATGTCCGCGTGCCGGTCGAGAACGTCCTCGGGACGATCGGCCAGGGGCACAAGGTCGCGTTCAACATCCTGAACCTGGGCCGTGTGAAGCTGGGCACGCGCAACATCTCGGGGGCCAAGCAGGCCCTGAACCAGTCGATCGCCTACGCGAAGGAGCGGCGGCAGTTCGGCCGCGCGATCTGTGAGTTCGGGCTCGTCAAGCGCAAGCTCGCCGAGATGACCATTCGATCCTTCGTCGGCGACGCCATGGTGTACCGCGCCCTGGGCGACGTCGATCGGGCCCTGCAGGCCATCGACCAGTCGGATCCGGCGCGCGTGCTGAAGACGATCGAAGCATTCGCCGTCGAGTGCTCGGTCAACAAGGTCTGGACGAGCGAAGCGCTTGCGTACGTCGTGGACGAAGCCGTCCAGGTGTTCGGCGGCAACGGCTACTCGCGTGAGTTCCCCGTCGAGCGTGCCTATCGGGACGCGCGGATCACGCGGATCTACGAGGGCACGAACGAGATCAACCGGCTCATCATCCCGACCCGCCTGTTCAAACAGGGAGCGGACCTTTTCACGCCTGCGCGCGAGGACAGCGGTGAGGCGATCCCGCACGACGGCCCGCTCGCCGCCGAGCGCGAGCTGCTGGCCCGCGCCAAGCGGCTGGCACGAGCCGCCCTCGGACAGGCGGCGGCGACCTACGGCGATGCGGTCCGTGAAGAGCAGGAAGTGCTCGGCCACGCCGCCGACATCGTCATCGAGGTGTACGCCATCGAGAGCGCGATCGCGCGCTCGGAGAAGCTCCTCCGCCGCGACCAGGAACGGGGCAAGGTCGCCCTCGACGTTACGCGCGTGTACACGAGCGACGCCGCCGATCGGATGGCCCATGCCGGGAAACAGGTTGCGGCCGCACTCGCGGCTCGAACCGCGACTCCGCCAGAGCTGACCGACGCGGTCGGCGACGTCGCAGGGAACCCAGGCTGCGACACGATCGCCGCGCGGCGCCGCATCGCCGACGCCGTGATTCAGGCCGGGCGATATCTTTTCTAATCACGAAGCTGCGTGTCGCTCTCTTCGGGACGCGCGTACCGGCACCCGAAGCCGCCGCTCATGGTTGGCTTTCTGTGTCGGTGGACGATGAGCTGCGCTGTTTCGAGCTTCGTCCCCAAAACAACCCGAGGATGCCGACAGCCGTGAATCCGAGCGCCGCTCTTTTCAGCAGCCACCCCGTCTGTGAGGGAGTCGATTGCTCCGTGGTGAGGCGCTTATACGTTTCTACTTCTGGGGAGTTCGTCGGTCGCGGCCGCGTACGTCGTTCAGGGGCGGGGATCCACCGAGTGATGTACGTGAACGTCTCCGAAGCGCAGATTGGACACTGTTCCGCGTTGTGTAGCTCTTCGCAATCGTGGCAAAGCCGAGCGGTTCGGAGCTGCATAGTTCAGTGTATGCGTAGGCTGCGCCCAGCCCAACCCGGTCGGGCGAGGCAGCCCTGAAGGGCTGCGCTACGCCGTTCCCTGGGGCAGCCCTGAAGGGCTGCGCTACTTGATTTCTGGCCGCTGTTCTACGACCATGGCGGCCATGTGGATCCGCAAGACCGACCGCGATCGCCTCAAGGGTGTCATCTCGCCGTTTCCCACGCAGGTCGTTTCCAACGAGGAATTCATCCCGCGACCGCAAACGACCCAGCAGAAACAGGTCGAGCAGGTCGTCGGCGAGCTGTCGGCGGAGAAGTCGAAAAAGCTCGGCATGGATCGCCGCGATTTCATGGCGACCAGCATGGGCCTCGCGACCTGCTTTCTGGCGCAGAACAAGGTCTTCGGCCACTTCTGGGACGTGGACGAGGCGGAGACGATGGAGCCGGCGGCCTACGAGGAGAAGTGGCCGAAGGGCGAGTACTTCATCATCGACGTGCAGACGCACTTCAGCAACGGGTTCCCGTTGACCTTCCGCAACGCCGAGTTCCTGAAGAACATGGGCTTCGACCTGAAGAACGACGCCGAGGCCTACAGCTTCCCGAACATGGTCAAGGAGATGTTCTTCGACAGCGAGACCGGGATGATCATCATCTCGGGCGTGCCCGGCCGCGAGGAGCAGCGGGACGCCGAAGGAAAGGTCCTCGAAGGGCCCGCCCGCCGGGGCGGCATCCTGCCAAGCTGGCTGATGGCGCAGAGCCGCGACCGGATCAACGGGCTGGCGAAGTCGACCCGCGCATTCTCGCAGGGTAACCTGGCGCCGAACCACTACTGGAACCGCGCGACCAACTCGATGGACAAGGCCGCGACCCTCGAGCAGATGGATCGCGAAATCAAGCAGTACGGCATCAACTCATGGAAGTGGTACTGCCACTTCGATCCCGGCCGGTCCGGCGGCGGATTCCAGATCGACGACGACAACGCCGCGTGGTTCTACGAGGAATCCCGGAAGCGCGGGATGAAGATCTTCAGCGTGCACAAGGGCTATTCGTCGCAGTCGCGGACGCTCGGCCACCTCGCCAACCCGAAGGACGTCGAGAAAGCCGCGCTCCAGAACCCCGACCTCTCGTTCATCATCTATCACTCGGCGCTGAAGCACGGCCACACCGAGCCGGACTGGGTGGCACTCAACAAGTACGAGCCGACGACCGGCGACTTCGAGTGGCACAACGTCCTGATGGACATCAAGAAGCGCAACCCGCAGATCAACAACGTGTACTGCGAGCTGGGGAGCTTCTTCGGGCCGCTGGCGATCAGCCATCCGGAGATGGCGATGCACGGGATGGGCAAGAACCTGAAGTACTACGGCGTGGATCGTGTCATCTGGGGCACCGACTGCCTGTGGTGGGGATCGCCGCAGTGGGTGATCGACGCGTTCAAGCGGTTCCAGATCACCGACGAGTTCGCCGAGAAGTTCGGGTATCCGAAGCTGACGAAGGAAGACAAGGCGAAGATCTTCGGCCTGAACGCCGCGAAAATCTACGGCATCGACGCGAACGCGCAGCGCACGGTCCTGCCGGCCGATTCGCTGTCGCAGCTCAAGACGGCGTATCTTGATTATGGCGGCCAGCGGAGCTCGGTTGCGCCCGGCTGGGTCCGTGCCGACGATTAGCGTTTTTCCTGGCAGCCCTAAAGGGCTGCGCTACGGTGAATAGGCTATGACGAACCGCTTCGTTGCCACGGCGGCGATCGCGTTGATGGTCCCGTCCGTAGCGCTGACAGTCATCGTGCGCGCCGCGCAACCGGCCGCGCAGCCGGCGGCGCCGCCAAAGCCGGCGCCGGTCACCTTCACAAAAGATGTCGCGCCGATTCTCAACAAGAACTGCGTCCGGTGCCATCGTCCGGACGAGATCGCGCCGATGTCCCTCCTGACGTATCAGGACGCGAGACCGTGGGCGAAGGCGATCCGGCAGCGGGTGGCCGAGCGGACGATGCCGCCGTGGTTCGCGGATCCGGCGCACGGCGAGTTCTCGAACGACCTGCGGCTGTCGCAGCAGGACATCGACACGATCGTCGCGTGGGTGGATCGCGGCGCCGCGAAGGGGGACGACCGCGATATGCCTCCGCCGCCGCCGTACGCGCCCGGCTGGACGATCGCCGAGCCAGACGCCGTCTTCAGCATGCCCGAGGAGTACGCGGTCCCGGCCGACGGCGTGATCCCGTATCTGTATTACACGGTCCCGACCAACTTCACCGAAGACAAGTGGATCCAGGCGCTGGAGATCCGGCCTGGCAACCGGAAGGTCGTGCACCACGTGATCGTCTCGGTGCTCGAGCCGAACGCGGCGCGCGGACCGATCACGCAGGGCGCGCAGCGCCCGCCGGTGGACGTGGTTCGCAGCCAGCTCGGCGGGACGACGCCGAACAGACCGGGCGCGATCTTTCCCGCGGGGACGGCGCGTCTGGTCAAGGCGGGCTCGAGCCTGGTGTTCCAGATGCACTACACGCCGAACGGCGAGGCGACGAAAGACCGCACGAGCATCGGGCTGATCTTCGCGAAGACGCCGCCCCAGAAGGTCCTGCGCACCGGCCTCGCGGCGAACAACCGCTTCGTGATCCCGCCGGGTGATGCCAATCACGAGGTGCGCTCGGCGACGACCTTCGGTGAGGACGTTCACCTCTTCACGCTCATGCCGCACATGCACTTCCGCGGCAAGGACTTCACGTATACGGCGGTGTACCCCGACGGCCGGACGGAGATTCTCCTCCGCGTGCCGAAGTACGATTTCAACTGGCAGCTCACCTACACGTTCAAGAAGCCGATCGCGCTGCCGAAGGGCACCCGCATCGACTGCGTGGCGCACTTCGACAACTCGAGCGGCAACCTGGCCAACCCGGACCCGAAGGCCGAGGTGCGGTGGGGAGACCAGACCTGGGAAGAGATGATGATCGGCTGGTACTGGTACACGCGCGATGCCGAGCAGCCGCCGGTCGTGACCGCCTCCGGCCCGTCGCGATGAGGCTGGGGGCCTGGCTCGTTGCGGCGATTGCGCTGCAGGCGACGCCGGCGACGGTCGAGAAGGCCCGGTTCCACCACGTCCACCTGAACGTCACCGATCCACAGAAGACGCTCGCCTTCTACGCGAAGTGGTTCGGGGCGTCGCCGGTGAAGTTCGGCAGCTCCGCGGACGCGCTCTTCACCGAGCGCTCGTTCCTGCTGCTGCAGAAAGTCGCCGCTCCTTCGCCCAGTGCGTTGACGACCGGCATCTGGCACATCGGCTGGGGCGGCGTGAACGTGCCGGTCGAGTACGAAGGACTCAAGGCCGGCGGCGTCGAGTTCCACACGCCGCCGACGCCGCTCGGCGCCAATCACTACATGTATCTCTTCGGGCCGGACCGGGAGCTCGTCGAGATATTCAGCGGCGAGAAGAACCACCGGTTCAACCACGTGCACCTGTTCGCCTCGGACGTCAACGCCACGTCGCAGTGGTACGCCGACCGGCTGGGCCTGACCCTGCAGCGCCGCGACGTGCCGCGGCCCGCCGACCCGGGCCGTCTCTGGCTGAACGCGGTGATCGTGGACAACGTGACGTTCTACGTGTTCGCAAAGCCGGACTCGGATCCGCCGCCGTCGTGGTGGCGCGAGCCGCCGCTCAAGACGCTCGAGCCCACGCGCGGGCACGTCATCGATCACATCGCGTTCTCGTATCGCGACATCGCGCCCGTGCTCGAGCGGCTGAAGGCCGCGGGCGTCGCCGTCCTCGAGCCGATCGCGACGCGCGAGCCGTATCCGTTGAAGAGCTTTTTCGTGCAGGGTCCCGATCAGGTTCTGATAGAAATCGTCGAAGCCCGGCCGATCCCCGACGCGAGCTGGGAAAAGGAGTAGCGGACATGAACCGACGTTTGGTCCTATCGCTGGCGGCCGGGCTGCTCGTCCTGCCGCAGTTCGTCGCGGCGCAATCGAAGCAGGAGAACGCGAACGTCGCCGGCACCTGGGTGATGCAGGTCGAAACGTCGGCCGGAAGTGGCTCGCCGACGTTCACGTTCAAGCAGGATGGCGAGAAGCTCGAGGGCGACTACAAGGGCGCGTTCGGCGAGTCCAAGGTCACCGGAACGGTGAAGGGAAACGCCGTCAGCTTCTGGTTCACGGTCGAGGCGCAGGGCGCCTCGGGGAAGATCACCTACGACGGGACCGTCGAGCAGGACACCATGAAAGGGAAGGTCTCGCTCGCCGACATGGGCGAGGGGACCTTCACCGGGAAGCGGCAGGCCAAGTGATCGCCCGCCTTCGCGGCCCGGACGCCTAGCCGCTCCGGCGAGGCAGGCCCGCCTTCGCGGCCGGGACGCTGCAGGCCTGGGGACTGGGGCCTGGGGCTTGGGGCTTGGGGCCTCGGGCTCAGGGCTTCGAGGCCGTAGTCGCGCGGTCGTCTCGACGCTGAAGGTGGTCCAGCCGATCATCATTTCTTCCCACGTCTGATCGCCCCACCGGACGTCCTTCGTCGCGTCGGGGTTCGCGACGTTTGCCTTCGAGTTGTCGAAGTACGCGGTGCACTCGAGCCGCGTGCCCTTCGGCACGCTGATCGGCTCGGCCAGCACGTACTCTCCCTGCCAGTTGAAGTCGTACTTCGGGACCGAGAGAAGAACCTGCGAGCTGCCGTCGGGGCGAACGACGCGGTATTCGAAGCTCTTGCCGCGCACGTGCATGTGGGGGAAGAAGCTCCAGATCTTCGCGTCCTCGGTGAATTCCGCCTGCGACGTCACTTGATGATTCGCCTCACCGGCGGGGATCACGAAGCGAGTGTTCATGACGCCCACCGAACGGATCTCGCTGGCCGGCGGCTGCTTGGCGAAGATCAGGCCGACGCGCGTCCGATCCTTACCGGCCGTGCCGTTCGGCGTGTAGTGCATCTGAAACGTCAGCGTGGATCCGGCCTTGATGCGCTTCGCGCTTCCAAGCGGGAACACGGCCGGCCGGGCTCCAGGCGCCTGCCCGACGAGGAGGCGGCCGAGAGGGCGCGCCTGACGCCGCGGCGTCGCGCCCGCGGTCGTGGTGGTTGGCGTAGTCGCGATGGCTGGCGCGGTCGCGGTGGCCGGCGCGCTAGTCGTAGCCGGCGGAGTCGCATCAGTCGCGGCGGCTCGCGCCGGCGCCGACGGGATCATCTTGATTCCCGGGGCGCGCGAGGGCGAACCGGCCGGCTCGTCGACGAACACGATCACGTGGTGCACCAGCTCGCGGTTTCCGGGCCTGATCTCCGCCGCCTGGATCCACCGATCCTCGGTGAAGTTCGGCTGCACGGTGAAGTACTGGTATTCGACGACGCCGTCGGCCGGCACGTCGAACTCTTCGGTCATGGCGAAAACGGCATCCGGGACGCCGATGTCCCAGCCGTCCGGGAACGACGGGGAGGGCGGCAGGTCGGCGGGCTTGCCCTGCGGCGCGCCCTTATCAACCCACGCGACGATGGTGTCGATCTCGGCCTGGGAAAGGCGGCGCGCGTTGCTGAACGTGCTGTGTGCCGGGTCGGCGTGCCACGGCGGCATCACCCGCTCGGACACGTTCTTGCGGATGGCCTTCGCCCACGGCCGCGCGTCCTTGTAGGTCATGAGCGACATCGGCGCCATCTCGCCATCCCGATGGCAGCTCACGCAATTCTTGTAGAGGATCGGCGCGACGTCCTTCGTGAAGGTGACCGGCGTGTCCGCTGCCTGCGGCGCCGCGGTCGACGTCCAGATCAGGATTGCCGGGAACGTGAAGACGAGCAGGGCGCCGATCGATCTCGTCAGCATGCGTCTAACCTCCCCGGCCGGCTGGCCGGGACAGGCCTTCATTTTACTCGCATTACGGCTGTTTCAGACGTGCGTACAACTTGACCTCGAATCGATCGTCCTGCGGATACCGGCGATAGCTTACCCAGACCCGAGTCCCGCGCGGAAACATCTCACGGAACGTCATGATTCCCTCGGATCCCGAGTCCAGCCGGACGCGGTGGTCGAACCTGCTGCGATCCCACTTGGCGTAGTACCCACCGATGACGGAGACCACGGTTGCGACGCCGGTCTCATCGATTCCCCGGCTCGGGCTGATGCGTTCTGTAGGTTTGAAGGCCACAAGCCAAGCAACACCAAACAAAACACAACGCCGACCAGCGTGGCTTTCCCGGACGGGAAACGTGCATTCGAGCTCATAAATATTGCGACAGGACGGGCCTAACGTCCGGCGCTCAGCCGCGAGCGCGAACGTTGCACAACATCGGTGCCGCTCGTCGGCTGCAGCGGCATGTGGGCGGCCTACTGCGGCCACGGCAGTATCTCGCAGTCTACGACGACGGCTGCGGGGAGCCCTGCCACAGAGAAACCGACGTACACCGGGTAGCTCCCGTCTCCGAATCCCGTCGAGAACGCGACAAACGTCATGCCTTCCCAGGAAATAGCCACGGTTGAGTGTGTGGGGCGACTCGACATCTCCAGGGCCTTCAGGAGGCCATCGTTGAAGCGCTCGACGTTTGCCGGCGTGATGCTGGAGGAGATGCGCGGATCGAAGAAGGCTCCCGTGCCCGAGTCAATTGCGATAGCTCCGACGCGACGCCAGCTGGCGGCCGGCTCGTTCCGGACTCGTACTCGCGCGGCTGCCACGCGCTCGTCCGACTGGGACTTCGCCACCAACAGCTCGACGGAGTAGTCGCCGCGAGGAAGCTCGGAGACGACGACCGGGTAGTCGTTGATGAAGGCGTCAGAGGCGGCAAGCTGGCCGTTTGGGAGAGACACCTTTCCCGCCTCGCGTACATATAGCTGAGCGGCTCCTGCATTCGGATTGCCCCCCTCGTCGTCGGCGAAACGAGCGACGGGAGCCGAAGGTGCGGAAGATCCCGTGCTGGGCGGCGAGCTTGAACCGCAAGCGAGCAGCAGGGACGCTGCGATCGTGATCTGGATCCGCCTCACAAAAAGAACCCCGCCGAGAATAGCGCATCGAGACGCCAGTCCGGTCTCTGATCCATAAGCATTGCGAAGGGATGGCCTACGGCACACTATGCGTCTGAGCTATGCGTAAGTGAGTTCAGAAAATCCGGAAACGATGCCGACACTTCTTTGAGAATGTGCAGCTCTTCAAACTAGCGCATACTGGTTCGTCGTCGGGTGCAACGCCTGCTAGGCGTCGTGTGGAGGTTCTGTGTCTGCGGACGATTGCGTGTCGAGCCCTTTGAGAAGCTCCCGCGCGCGCTCCGCCTCATCGGCTCGAACCCAGAACTCGGCCGGGCCCACGATGTAGTTGTAGCCCGATCCAACGCGGCCCCAACCGAAAAGGTCCTGCAGGCCCTCACCGCGGATCAGATATTCGATTCCTTCGCCTTCCAGCAATGACTTCGCAAGCGGGATCAATCCCGCGTCACCGGTGACCAGAACGCGCGCCAACGCCACATCCGGTGTCGGCTCGGGCCCGGGAATCCTATCGACCGCCGGCGATTCCGGGTCTGGGAAGAACATGAACCCGGGGTTGACCGGCGGCGCGGAATCTGTCGGCAGCACCTCGTTCACGAAGAGCTGCGGAGGCGGCTTGCCCGGAAGCTGGCGCGCCTTCGGATCGCTGCGAATCAGGCTGAGAGCCTTCTCAGCCGCGCTCGTACGATCGTCCGCATCTACGACGCGCGTCACCTGGAATCCGACGCGCTGGACTTCCGCGTCGATGTCGATCCAGAGCCCGTGTCCCTGGACGGTTACCTTGAACAGAGGCATGCGTGCACTATCTAACGACCGGCCGCTCAACCGCCAGTGACTAGCAACTCGGTCCGGACCGAGTTGAATGTTGGCACAACATCGGTGCCGCTCGTCGGCTGCAGCGGCTGGTTAGCCCTCACCGGTATAGCCACAGACCCCCATACGCGGCGAATTCACCACGGGCAACAACATCTCGTCGCCACAGTCATGGCTGGTGGCGTGCTTCGCACAACAGAAGCCTCTGCCATCGTACAGACATTGCGGGCAGACGCCTGTTGCTGCCTGGCTGCACACGTCGCACGGCCACACGGGCGGCTCGTTACGTGCGACAACTCGGACTGGTTTACCGAGCGCGGCTTCAACGAGGCCCGAAAAACTGACGACGAGTTCAGTGGTTGAGCCAAAATCGTACTCGTAGCGGACACGATTCCCTTTGGAACCGAGCGCGTCACGGACCGGCGCGTTCATGCTGATCTTGCGCCGGTCGCCCAGATAGAACTCGCTGAGATGCCCGCAGCATTCGAGCCAAGTCCGTCGGAGTAGCCTGTCCAGGTCCTTCAGTTTCGCGTCGGTCTTGACCGCGCAGTCGAGCCAGAACGTCGGCGCGCCCGCTGCCTGAGCTCGAACTAGCAACGCCTCAGAACCCCCGGTGCCAGTTGCAGCCGGCAAGCATCTGCGCAGGTGACCTGCCATCGCGGCCTTTCCACTACGCGCGCCACAAATCTGGCATAGGCCGAATGAACTTCGTGTCGACATCAAAGAGTCCCCTGCCGTGAGGGCTAACCGTCATTGGACTGACCGCGACGAATTGACCCGGGGCGTTGGCAGCCCTGAAGGGCTGCGCTACCTTTCCACCTCGAACGCCAGCAGCACGTTGCCCGGCTTCCCCCGCCACAACCCGTAGCCAGAGTTCGTGAACACCATCCCGCCGACGACGACCGGGCCGGGCGCGTCGATCGATCCGCCATTCGCCTTGACGCCGTTGACGGTCGGGAACTCCCGCGCGGTGTCGAAGTCCCACAGGACGCGGCCGTCGCTCGTCGAGTACGCGCGGAGGTGCCCGTCGATCGAGCCGGAAAAGACGACGCCCGGGATCGCGGTGATCGCCGCCGATTGGGCGCCCGTGCATCCGCGGCCGGACGTGCACGCGAGCGGCGCGGCCGGCGCGTGCCAGACCTTTTCTCCGTCGGCGAGCCGCAGCGCGAAGAGCCCGCCCGCTTCCGCGGGCTTCAGCAGGACGTCGGACACCGGGACGTACACCTGCGCTTCGTCCGCCGCCATGCCCCACTCGATGCCGCCGAGCGCGCCTCCCTTGCCGGCGCGGAACTGCCAGACGATCGCGCCCTTACGATCCGGATCGAGGCCGTACGCAACGCCCGACTTCTGGCCGACCACGAGGATGTCCTTCCCGTCGGGCAGAGTGCGGAGGATGGGCGAGCTGCCGAAGTCCGCGTCGGGGCCGACCTCCTCCGGGCAGTTGGGATTGCCCGGCTGACAGCCGACGACGAAGACGTCGTTCGGCGTGATCTGCTGCACCCATCGGATCGCGCCCGTCGCCATGTCGATCGCGACGATCGCATCGCTGGTGACCGCGGCCGGCTCCGTGTAGGCGTTCCCGGTTCCGACGTAGATCAGCCTCCGCTTGAGGTCGAGCGTCGGCGACGACCAGATCGCCGCCCCCGCCGGCTGCCACAGTTGCGTGCCCTGCGGGTTCTTCTTCACTGGCTTCGGTGGATCGGCGATCATGTGGCGCTGCCAGATCTTCTTGCCCGTCGCGGCGTCGAGCGCGACGATGCTGCCGCGGAACGTGCAGCACTCGTACTTCGGCCGCGCACCCGCCACCTCCTCGACCGACGACACCGGAACGAAGAGCCGGGCTTCGTGCAGGATCGGCGCGCCGGTGATGCGCGCGAACTGATGGGGATCCACCTCGGTGTCCCAGATGCGCTCGCCGGTCGCGGCGTCGAGCGCGTACACCTTGGCGCCGATATCGCCGAAGAACACGGCGTGGCGCTTTCCGATCGATCCGAGGCTGATGGCGGTGCGCACGCCCGCGGCCGCCGCGTACGACCAGTGCGCACAGCCGGTGGCCGCATCGAGCGAGTACACCGCCCCTTTCTCGCTGCCGACGAACAGGCGTCCGCCGGCGACCGCCGGCTGCGCGTAGGCCGTCACCGCTTCGGGGAAGCCGAACGCCCACTTCAGCTTCAGCTTCGGCACCTGGGCCGCCGTCAGGCCGGCCTGGTTCGGCGGCTGAAAGCGCGTGTTCGCCGGATCCGCGCCCCAGCCGATCCAGCGGGGACTCGCGAGCGGATCGGCCGGCGGCGCGGCGCCTTCGGGGCAGAGCGCGGTGTCGGGCGGAGGCGCGGCCGCGGCCGTCCCGGGCGGCGCGCCGAGCAGCTCCGCAACGGCGCGTTTCTCGACCGCGCTCAGGTCCTTCCCGTGCGGAGCCATCGAGCCGCTCACCATCGAGGCGAGGATCGCCGCGCGGCTCTTCAGCTTGAGCGTCTCGCGGTCGGGCGCCCGCGTCTGCGGATTGTCGTGGCACACCGCGCAATGCGCCTTGTAGACCGCTTCACCGTTGGGCTGTCCGAACGCCGCCGCCGGCAGCAGCAGCGCCGCGACGACCGGTATCAACGAGCGTCTCATCGGTGTAGTATCCACGAATGCCGTCGAAACCGAGCGTGGAAGAGCCGGTCTGGAACTTCGAGCAGGAGCCGTACGACGAAGAGCCGGACGAGACGCGCCGCAGCCTTCGCAGCTATTTCGACCGGATGCCCGACGCCAAGATGCAGGAGTACCGCGAGAGCTGGTTCGACGCGCGGGTGATCGAATGGGACGGCAACTTCCGCGACGATGGCGCGCTCATGCTCGTCTGCTGCCAGCGGGACGTCGAGATCGCCGAGTACCGCAGGGAGCTCGAGGCCTGCCTCCGCTACCGGCGCCGCGTCAGCGCCCGGACGTAACACCTTCGTACTCGCACAGGGGACTGTCGACGACGTAGCGCGCCGTGCGAACGGTCGTCCCTTCGAACTCGTGACAATCCATGCACGCGGGCGCCCGGGGAACCAGCCGGTGCCTGGCGCTGGTCTGCGCGTGGATGCGATGGCAGGTCGTACACGTCGGCGCGCGCGCGCCGAAAAGCGCGACGTCGCGGACGTTCCTGAGGACGTGGCGATCGCCAGGATTCAAAGCGGGGTCGTCCGCGCGCGCTAGATCCACGCGGAAGTCTTTGAAGAGGTTGTCTCCCGCGATGAACGTGCTGGGGTAGGGCAGTCCCGTGGATGCCGACCGCCCGCCGCGCAGATGGCACTGCGCGCAGATCGAAGTCATCGCCTGCACCGCCTCGAAACCGGTCTCATTCCGCCGCGCCGCGGACCACCAGACGAGCGACCGATCCTTCGTGTGCTCGAGCGACACGTCGCCGTGGCAGGTGTAGCAGTCGAGCCCGAACGCCGAGAAGGTCTTCGTCGCGGGGTCGACGCCGGTCGCATGGCAGCCGGCGCAGCCGTTCGCGAATCGCTCACCGTCCCAGGACAGGCTCCGCGTGATCCATCGTGTGACGCCGCCCCCACCGAGCTCCGCCTGAGCGTCGAGCAGCGCGAACCTGCCGACACCCGTCTGCTTCATCGGGCGCGCCCGGTTCCGGCTGCCGAGGAAGTACTCGATTTCAGCCGCGACGGGCGCGAGCGCCGGCTCGGTCCGAACGGCGGCCGCGAGCGCCGGCGCGTCCTCCCGGTGGCGGACGGCCGCGCCGTGCGACGTGTCCTTCCAGGTGACGCCGACCGTGCTCCGATGGCAGAAGAGGCACTCGTCGCCGCGGACGAACTCCGGAGGAAGGGTCCCCGCGTGGCTGGTTCCCCACGCGGCAGGATCCAGCCGCGGGCCGGCCGAGGTCGGTGGTACCGCCGTCGCGATCGGGCGGGCACAACCTGCGGACGCGAGACACAAGAGCATCCAAGCCACCCAACGCGTCACGGCGAGTGGCATACTGATCGCTCGAGACCACCGGTGTCAACGAACCAGGCCGGCCGATCGCTCGCGTTCATCCTCGCGCTCGCCTGCGCGACCTCCGCAGCGACGCTCCTCCTCAGCCCGCGCACGGCATCCTCGCACGTCCCGATCACGACGAACATCGTCTTCAAGCGCGAGGTCGTGCAGATTCTGCAGCGCAAGTGCTTTCAGTGCCACACCGAGCAGAACCTCGCGATGCCGCTGACCACGTACCGCGAAGCAAGACCGTGGGCGCGCGCGATTCGTGAGGAAATCCTCGAGCGCCGGATGCCGCCGTGGCAGGCGGTGAGCGGCCATGGACGCTTCGCCAACGACATCAGCCTCACCTCGCGCGAGGTCGATCTGCTCGTCGCCTGGGTGGACGGTGGAGGGCCGAGCGGCATGCCGAAGGTGGAGGAAGGCACGCCGCCCATTCCCGTCACGACGACCGAAGCCTGGGAGCACGGCGAGCCGGACATCGTGGTGAAACATCCAAAAGCGTACGAGGTGACGCCCGGGACGGCCGACGAGGTCGTGAGCGTCGTGGTGTCGTCGGGACTGAACCGCCCCCGCTGGCTGCGGGGTGTAGCCTTCAAGCCTGGCAATCGCCGCGTCGTACGCGCCGCGGCGATTTACGACTGGCCGACGAGGCTGAAGCCTCGTACCACAGCGCAGGAGAGGGCGCAGTGGCTCGGATCCTGGACCCCTTGGCACGGTTCGACGAATCTGCCCGACGGCGTCGGGTATCGCCTCGCGCCGGGCGGGCGCTTCATCGTCGAAATCCACTACCGCGCGGCCGACGAAGCTGTCACCGATCGAAGCGCCTTCGGTCTGTACTTCGCTACCCGGCCACCGGCCGAGGCTGCCAGGAACATCGTCATCGGCTCGGAGGCAGTGGCGATCCCCGCTCGAACGACCCGTCACCGCGTCCGTCTGGATACGGTGCTGGGCGGCGATATGTCGGTGCTCGCGGTCTGGCCGGAAGTCGGACACGGTGGCCAGTCGCTGGAGGTGACGGCGTTGAAGCCGGATGGGGCGGTGCAGCCGCTCTTGTGGGTCCACGACTACAGTCCCGAGTGGCCGACGCCGTATATTTTCCAGGCGCCTGTCGCGCTGCCGCGGGGCACGAGGATCAACGTCACCGCGTATTTCGACAACGCGCGCGACTGGCCGTTGGATACGCGCCTGCGAGCTACGGTGGTGGGCGCGAGCCGAGGCCAGGCACCGCGACCGTGAACCACGCCGTCGGCGTTCGACCTCGCCGGTGGAACTGCAGCCAGATGCGGTAGCGGCCGGCCTTCGGGAAGAGCGCTTCGAAGGTCACGGCGGGACCGCCCCTCAGCGCCGACCGGTCCACAGACTCCGGCAGCGGCTCCGTCGGATGAGCGTGGATGTACTCGATGCCGTCTTCGCTCAGGACCAGCGCGTGTCCCCACGCGCCCAGATACGGCTCCAGATCGGTCACCGGCTGTCGCGTCGTTTCGTCGAGCAGGCGGAACTTCAGCGGGACGACCCCGCCCGCCACCAGCGCGTCAGGATCGATCTGCAGCTCGACGATCGTCCCCTCGACCGTCTTCGAAAGCGATCGATCCGGCTCCAGTCGGGCGAGCGACGACACGACATCCCCGTCGAAGCGCGCGGTCACGACCGGGTGCGCGATGACCTGTGGGCCGCCGCCAGACGGCAGGAAATCCGAGTAGAGCTTGTAGTATCCCGGCCGCGGCAGCGTCAGGTCGATCGAGAACGAGCCGTCCGGACCCTGTTCAGGATGGACGTGATCGAAAAACGTCAGGTCCTGGCTGACAACGAACAGGTGATAGGGCCGGTCGTGGACGACGGCAAAGTCGGTCACCGCCGCGCCGGTCACGGGGTGGAAGACCGCGAAGCGGAACTTCGCCGGCCGGCCAGCCTCGACGGCAGGCGGCGTGGTCGTCAGCTCGAGGCGGTAGTCGGCGGCTTCGAGAGCCGTGCCGGCGACGAGCGCCATCCCGCACTTGCGGCAGGTGCCTGGCGCGCTCGAGACGATGTCCGGGTGCATCGGACAGATGTACTGCGGCTCCGCCAGGAGCACCACGGCGAGGAGCGCGAGCGCCAGGCCCATCGCCCCATTCAACCACAAGGCTTGTTATCGGCGGGCGCGGCGTACCAGACGCAGGCGCGGCCGGCGGGCGCCCGCCTGCGGCCGGAGCACGCTGGCGAGCGCGAGGCTCGCGATTTCCGTGCTCGCCTGCTCGGCGGTCAGCCGGCCCCCCGGGCGGAACCAGCGCGGGAACCAGATGACCGTACCGACGATGCCGAAGGCGGCGACGGTCAGGTCGACGTTGCGCAGGCGGCCGGCCGCCTTGAGCTCGCCGAGCGTGTCGCGGACCAGCTCGAAGTAGGCGCGCATGCGCTGGTTGATCTTCCTGCGCATCGGCGGGGGCAGCGCCCGGACTTCGTCGGTCAAGTGCGCGACCGCGCCGTGGGCGCGCGTGATGATCAAGGCGTGACGGGCCACGAGCTGACGGAGGCGCTCCTCGGGGTCCCGCAGGGCCTGGGCCGGCCGCACGACCTCGTCGTGGACCTGGTCGAGACCGAAGCTGATGATCTCGAAGAGCAGCGCTTCCTTGCCGCGGATGTAGTGATACAGGCCGGCCTTCGTCATCCCGAGCGCGCGCGCGATGTCGTTGACCGAAGTGGCGTCGTACCCGCGCTCGAGCATGATCTGCGCCGCGGTTCGACAGATTTCGGCGCGCCGTGAGCTGGGACCGGGCGCGGGTTGTCGGGCGGTAGCCATAAAGGGGGGTGGACCAACCGGTCGGTAGGTCCATTATTCCGTCTGGGCTTCCCGAGCGTCAACAGCGTATTGCCCCTCGGCAGACCCGGTGCTATAGTCCGACCGACCGTTCGGTAGGAATACCGTGCGCACCCTCCCCGCTCACCAGCGGCTCGCTCGTCCCGTCCATTCCTCCGGACCGACGCGTCCGTCAGGAACCCGAGGCCCTGAAACCTTGTTCTGACAGAAGGAGGTCGGTCATGCGGACGTCCGTTGCGCGGACACTCGTGGTGACTGCCGGGCTGCTGATGCTCCCCGTCGTCGTGGTGGCGCAAAGCTCGATCGCCGGCACCGTTCGTGATTCGAGCGGCGCGGTGCTGCCGGGGGTCGTCGTCGAGGCGTCCAGCCCCGCGTTGATCGAAAAGGCGCGGTCGGGGGTGACCGACGGGTCAGGCGTCTACAAGATCATCGAGCTCCGTCCGGGGCTCTACGCGGTGACCTTCACGCTGCCCGGGTTCGTCACCGTGCGGCGCGAGGGAATCGAGCTGACCGCGGACTTCACGGCGCCCGTTCACGCCGAGATGAAGGTCGGGACCGTCGAGGAGACGATCACCGTGAGCGGCGAGTCGCCTGTCGTGGATACGCAGAGCATCACGACGCGGACGATCATGACCCGCGAAGTCCTCGACACCATGCCGACGGGCCGCAATATCCAGGCGGTCGGCATCATGATTCCCGGCGCCAGCCTCTCGTTCGGCGGCGGCGCCGCGCTGTCGCGCGACGTCGGCGGATCGGGCGGGCTGCAGCAATCGCCCCTCCTTTTCAAGGGCTCCCCGGATTCGGTCCAGACGGTCGACGGGATGCGCCTGAACAACCTCTGCGCGAACGGCGCCTACAGCGGCGTGTACTGGAACGACGCCAGCTTCCAGGAGTTCAGCTACGTCACCGGCGCCGACTCGGCCGAGATGGCCCAGGGCGGGATGCGCATCAACATGGTGCCGCGGGACGGCGGCAACACGTTCCGCGGCCAGGTCTTCGGCAATTACACCGAGGGGGACTGGCAGGCGAACAACCTCCGGAGCAACCTCGCCGGCGACCTGACCTACAACCCCAACAACCGCATCACCAACGTCAGCGTCATCCAGCGAATCTGGGACGTCAACCCTTCGATCGGCGGGCCGATCTTCAGGGACAAGGCGTGGTTCTACTTCACGTTCCGCCACTGGGGCGTCGAGAAGACGGTCGCCGACAGCTTCTTCGACGCGGATCCCGCGCCGTTCCGGTATCAGGCCGACCCGGCCCGGCCCGGCGTGGACGACGGCCACATCGTCAGTCGCGCGGCGCGCGTGATGTGGCAGGTCAGCGACAAGGATCGCCTCTCCTACTACCACGACGATCAGAGCAAGTACCGCGACCACTGGGGGATCAGCGCCACGATCTCACCGGAAGCCTCCGCGGTTCAGGTGACGCCGACGAGCTACGTCGCCGTCGCCAAGTGGACGCGCACTCATACGAACAAGCTGCTCTTCGACGCCGGGTTCGCCATCTACAGCCAGGAGTACACCGAGCTCTACCAACCCGAGGTGACGGGTACGGCCGAAAAGATCTGGGATGACGCGGCGATCGCCGCGTCGAACGTGTATTCGATCACCGAGCAGACCAACGGACGCGTGTTCTCGGCCTGGAACGCGCCGGCGGATCACTTCTCGACGCTGCGCCAGTACTCGGCGTCGGCCTCGTACGTGACCGGCTCGCACTCGCTCAAGATCGGTGGCACGCTTGGCGAGGGCCCGCGCCGCACGCTCGAGCGTTTCACCGGCGACCTCACGATGACCTTCAACAACGCGCTGCCGCAGTCGGTGACCCTGCGCACGCCGCTCGATCAACGTGAAGGGATCAAGGCGGACGTCGGCCTCTACGTCCAGGACCGCTGGACGATCAACCGGGCCACGATCACGGGCGGTGTCCGGTTCGACTGGTTCAAGGGGGAGGTCCTCGACGAGGATCTGCCCGCGGGTCGCTGGAACCCTGCCGCACACTTCGACGGGTTCGACGTGCAGAACTGGAAGGACCTGAACCCACGGGTGGGCATCGCCTACGATCTCTTCGGCAACGGCAAGACCGCGCTGAAGGCGAGCGTCGCCCGCTACGTGAACGGTGAAATGGTCGGCACCGCCGCCGCCAATAATCCACAAACGACGATCGGCCGAACCGACGTCCGTACCTGGCGCGACAACGGAGACTTCACTATCTTCAACCCGGACGGCTCGGTGCAGACCGCGGAGCTGGGGCCAACGACCAACTCCAACTTCGGGAAGGTGATCCCAGGCACGACGACGACCGATCCGGATGCGCTGAACGGCTGGCGGAAGCGGCCGTACAACTGGGAGTACGCCGTCAGCGTGCAGCACGAGCTCGTGCCGCGCGTATCGCTGAGCGCCGGGTTCTTCCGCCGCTCGTTCGGCAATCAGATCGTGATCGACAACCAGCTGACGTCCCCCGAGAGCTACGACGGGCCGTTCTGCATCAACGCCCCGGTCAACTCCAACCTGCCCGGGGGCGGCGGATACGAGGTGTGCGGGCTCTACGACATCAAGCCCACCTCTCAGGGTCAGGTGCGGAACGTGCGCACGCGCGCGAGCCACTTTGGCGGGATCTCCGACGTGTTCACCGGCTTCGACGCGACCGTGACCGCGCGCCTCCATGGTGGCACGCTCCTCCAGGGGGGCGTGCTTGCCCAGCGCCGGGATTTCGATACGTGCAACGCGCCGATGCCCTCCGCGGTGCCGGGCATCACCGCGCTGGCGTTCAGCACGCTGCAGGTCGACAACCCGGAGGCCCGGTTCTGCGATCAGACGTTCCCGTTCCGGCCGGATGTGAAGCTCCTCGGGTCGCATCCGCTGCCGTGGGACGTGCAGATCAGCGCCACGTATCAATACAGCCGCGGCGTCCAGAACCCGCTGGCGCCGAGCGTCCTGGCGTTCTGGGCCGCGCCCAACTCGCTCATCGCGCCGGCGCTGAGGCGCAACCTTGCGGCGGGCGCGACCGCCACCAAGACGATTACGCTCATCGAGCCCGGCACGACGTATGGCGACGAGAATCTGCACCAGATCGACCTTCGCGCATCGAAGCGGTTCAAGTTCGACCGGTACACGTTCCGCATCGACGCGGATCTCTACAACGTGCTGAACAGCAACTGGCCCTATACCGTCAACACGAACTTCTCGACGTTGGCGACCAGCGCGTGGTTGCGCCCGACCAACGTGCTGCAGGGCCGGTTCTTCAAGATCGGCGGGCAGTTCGCGTTCTAGGTGGATCGCCATGTGCGGGGCCGGGCGGCGGCGACGCTTCTCTGTGGAGCGCTGGCGTCTCCCGGCGTCGCGCAGGAGCATCCCAGACACCAGGTTCCATCGATCCCCGAGGCGCTCCTCGAGCGCCCGATTGCGCTGCGTGACGGCATAGGCGCCGTTCACGACGGCGTGTCGAGCCCGTCACAGTCGGCCCAGGCGTACTACGATCAAGGGCTCGCCTGTCTGCACGCCTACTCCTGGATTGACGCCGCGCGGTCGTTCAACGCTGCGCTCCGGCATGATGCTGCGCTGGCGCGGGCGTACGTCGGTCTCAGTTACGCCTACGAGGAGCTGAACAAGCCGGCCGCGGCGACGGCGTCGCTCGAACGCGCCGGGACACTCCTTCCGGGGCTCTCGAGCCACGACCGCCGGCACGTCGAGCTTCGAATCCTGCAAACCGCCGCAGGACGGGCGCCGCGGGACGCGACCAGACTTGCTGCTTACCGGAAGGCGCTCGATGATGCCCTGAAGGCGCACCCGTCGGATGCCGAGCTGTGGCTGCAGCGCGGGGTCGCCGAGTCACCGGATCCGGCCGACCGCGGGCAGGGAAGCTCCACGGGTTCGGTCCGCTTCTACGAGCGAGCGCTCCAGGTGCAGCCGGAACACTTCGCGGCGCACCACTACCTGACGCACGCGAACGAGAACGACGGGCGCCTGGACGCGGCCCTCGTCCATGCTGAGGCCTTCGTGCGTCTCGCGCCGGCGGTGCCGCACGCGCATCACATGCTCGGCCACAATCTGCGCCGGGCCGGCCGCGTCGACGATGCCATCGCCTCGTTTCGCAGGGCGTTGGATCTCGAGACCGCCCGGGCACGCGCGGAGGACATTCCCGCCGAGCACGATTGGCACCACGCCCACAACCTGGATCTGCTGGCCGCGTCCCACCAGTACCTCGGTCAGGTGAAAACGGCGGAAGTGCTTCTGCGGCGATCGTTTCAGATTCCATCTCCCCTGGTGCTGCAGGAGTTCAACAAACATGAATGGCCCTCCTTTCTACTGTCCAGACGTCGCCCGGAGGAGGCGCAGGCGGCATCGAGCGCTCTGACCGCAAGCCCTTCCGCGCTCGTCCGCGGGATCGGCCACGTGACGACGGCCCGCGCGCTGCTGGCGCAGGGCCGCCACTCGGCTGCGGTCGACGCGGGCAATCGTGCGCTCGACGCTCTACGCCAGGCTGGCGATGAAGCCCGGCTGGCGGCGCCCCACCTCAAGGCGCTTCAGGCGGAGATGTTCATGCGCTCCGGTCAGCGCGCACAGAGCCGTCCGGCGTTCGACGAAGCGCTCCGCATGCTGCGCGCGTTGCCCGGGCCCGACGGGTGGAGCCAGGCGCTCGTCCAGCTCGAGGCGCTCGGCCGCGCCGGCGTAGAGGCCGGCGACTGGGAGCTCGTGGAGCGGGCCGCGCTGGCGTTGAAGGACCACGATGATGCGTACGCCGGAACGCATCGGCTGTTGGCGCTGGTGGCCGCGCAGAAAGGGGATCGGGCGGCCGCAGTTCGCGAACTGACGATCGCCGAGCGCGCGTGGAGCCGCGCCGATCCCGATTTGCCTGAGTTGATTGAGATCCGTGCGAGGCTTGCCGAACTGCAGGCGGAGCGTCAGGACGCCTGGCCGGCGGCGGCCCGGAGGCGCGCGACGACATCCTCGGGCACCGGGATCCCGCGCATCCGTCCGTTCGATCGGCTCGCGCACGCGACCGTCAGCGTCCCGGCGCCGATGGCGATCGCGCCGCGCGCGAACGTGAATCCGTACTCCAGCGTTTTCTTCGTCGCGGCTTTGACCCGGACGACGATCTCGAACTCGTCCTCGAAGCGGAGCGGACTCTGATACTCGAACGCCGTCGAAATCCGTGGCCATCCAACCTCGGCTCCGGCGCTGTCGATGCTCATGCCGGCCGCGCGCCAGAGCGCGTGCTCCGCTTCCTCCATGTACCTGAAGTAGCAGCTGAAGTGGACGACTCCGGCGAGATCGGTTTCGTAGAAATGGACCCGGCGGGAGTATCGAAAACCTTCGGTCATCGAGATTAGACCAGGCTGAAGCCTGGTGCCACAACCAGCCTAAAGGCTGGTGCCACAATCTTTATTACGGCCTCCGCCCGTCGGGCAGCACGAGCTGGTTCGCCTTGTCTTCCTTGTGCTCGGCGCGCTCGGGCGGAAGGCCGTCCCGCCACGACGGGATCGCAGCCCGGCCCGGCTCGTACATCGACTCCATCGGCTTCCAGACGACGTCTACGCGATCGGTGAACAGGTCGCCAATCAGAAGGTCGGTGACCGTTCCCTGAAGGTGCGGGTACTGGCGGACGAACCCGCCGAAGCTGAAGCCGTTGTAGTACTCGCAGACCAGCCGGCGCATGCGATCGACGCCTTCGTTGAACGCCTGTCCCCAGCGGCCGAGTTGCGCGGCGCTCGTATCGCCCTTTGCCAGCCCGTCGGCGATCGCGTCGGCCGCCATCTCGCCCGATCGCAGCGCGAGCAGCACGCCCGAGGAATACAGCGGATCGAGGAATCCGAAGGCATCGCCGATGAGGACCCAGCCGTTGCCCGCGACCTCCCTCGATCGGTACGAATAGTCGCGCGTGGCGAAGTAGCCGGTCACGCGACGCGCGTTCGAGACGCGCTGCTTGACGGCCGGGCAGCGGTCGACTTCCTCCTGATAGGTCGCCTCGTGGCCGGCGCGCCCCTTGAACAGATAGTCGAACGGCGCGACGACGCCGACGCTGACGATGTTGTCGTGCAGCGGGATGTACCAGAACCAGCCGCTCCGGCCCACGGTCTGGAGCACCATCGTCGCCCCTTCGTCGCGGCCGGTGTCGCGATAGGCCCCTTCCCAGTACGTCCAGATGGCCCCTTTGTTGAGGATGGGGTCCCAGAGCCGCAGCTTGAACCGGTTCTGCAGCAGCGCCGCCTGCCCGCTGGCGTCGACGACCACCTTCGCGCGAACCTCACGTTTGCCGTCCGGTCCCTGGGTCACGACGCCGCAGGCGCGGTCACCTTCGAACAGGACGTCGAGGACGTGCACGCCTTCGTGCGCGTCCACGCCGTGCTCGCGCGCGTTCTCGAGCATCATCCGATCGAACTCGCTGCGCACGACCTGCCAGGTCTGCGAGCACTCGTGCGGCTTGTTGTCCCAGAAGTAGAACGGCGCCGACTCCCTGCCGAGCGCGTTGACGAACTGGACGCTGTACTTCTTCACGAAGTGGCTCTGCTGCATCTTCGGCAGCATGTCGAGCCGCTTGAGGACCCAGTAGGTCTCGGGGATCAGCGACTCCCCGATGTGGAACCGCGGAAAGCGCTCGCGTTCGCACAGGCCCACACGGATACCGCGTTGAGCGAGCAGGGTGGATATCGTAGATCCAGCGGGGCCGCCGCCGATCACGACGACGTCGTACTCGGATGAGAGCATAAGGGGGGATTAGGTGTAGCGAATTCCGGCGTGTTGCGGAAGAAAGAACCTCCGGAGCAGGACGTCCACGCGGAGCAGGCCGTCACGCGTGAGCACGATGCGATCGACGTCGTGCGATCTTGCGAGGAACCCTTCAGCCTCCAGCGACGCGAGCTGTTCCTTGAAGCGGCTGCGCACGTCCACACCGTATTTTGTCGAGAAGTAGGCTGCGCTGACCCATCCGCGCTTGAGCTGCAGCACGAACTCGCGAATCATCCGCTCCTCGGGCGTCGGCCGGTAGGCGCGGGCGAGCGGACGCTGGCCGGCTTCGATCGCGCGGCTGTAGGTTTCCCACGTGTCGAGGTTCTGGATGTGTACGCCGTTGACGTGCCCGAACGACGCGACGCCGAGGCCGACCATGTCGGCTCCCTGCCACAGCCGATCGCGGTAGACGAACTTCGTCGTCGCCGGATCCTTCACGGCGGTGTAGGCGCTCCCGATGTGATAGCCCGCCCGCTCGAGGGCCTCGAAGGCCTCGGCAACCCACCGGCGCTTGGTGGACCAGTTCGCCACCGGCTCGGCGAACCGCCCGCTGCCTTTCAGGAGGTCGCCGGCGATCGTGGTGTTGTACGGCAGCTCCATCTGATAGATCGTGATGCTGTCGGGCTCCAGGTCGAGCGTCCGCCGGACGCAGTCGGTCCAGTTCTCGTCGGTTTCGCCGAGCATGCCCGCGATCAGATCGATGTTGATCTGGGGAAAGCCGAACGCTCGAGCGTAGCGATACGACTGGCCGATCTCGGGGGAGCGGTGGGCGCGGCCGTTCAGCTCGAGGATCCGATCGTCGAAATTCTCGATGCCGAGGCTCAGCCGCGTGACACCCATCTCGCGGATCGCGGCGATCTTGGGCTCCGTCAGCGTGCCGGGCTCGCATTCGAACGTGATCTCTTCGGCGGTCGTCCAGGGCCGCACGGCCGTCATGCGCTTGACGAGATCGTCGAGCTGCCTGGTCGAGAGAAATGAAGGCGTCCCCCCGCCGAAATACACGAACGCGAGCGGCCGATTCGCAAGCGCGCGCGCGTCGGCGTACAGCTCCCACTCGCGCGCCAGCAGGCTGAGGTAATCCTCGATTTCGCGCGAGTTCTTGTCCGTGTAGACGCGGAAGTAGCAGAAGTGGCAACGCTTCCGGCAGAACGGAATGTGGAGATAGAGGCCCAGCGGGTTTCCCGGAATCGGCGACGACGCCAGCGCCGCGGCCGCATCGGTCGCGACGGCGTCGGCGGTCCAGACGGAAAACGGTGGGTAGTTCGCAACGAAGTAGCTGCCTACCTCGGCCTGCTCGAGGTCGGCCGTTCGCGTCGACTGTGGCACTTACCTAACTATACCGGCGTATTACCGCCGGCGTTTACCCGTCCAGCCCCGTCCGGCCCGCGTCGGCACACGCCTTGCTCCCTGGGAGACGCAAGAAAAGCAGGAGGCTGACCTTGCCCCGCGAAATCGCTGCGAATACAGCACTTCGATTCCTTCCCGCCGGCCGGGTCAAGTGCGGTCTGTATCAATTCGCGAAATTCTCGGTCAAAAACGAGTCAGAAGAACCCATCGGGAACCTCGCCGGGTTCATCATCGATCCTCCCGCTCGAAAGATCCGTTACGTTGTCGTCAACCCGCGCGGCCTCTTCTCACGGCCGTGTTTGGTCCCCGTCCCAGGCGCACGACTCGACGGGGAAGCCGAAGCGCTTCTCGTCGACGAACCGCTCTCGCGCTGCGAGCCGTTCGACGCCTCTCGTTATCCTGTAGTCTCCGACGAGGACGTCATCACGGCCGTCTTCGCCGCCTGATACCTGCTGATACGCCGCACTCGTGGCACGACCCTTCAGGGTCGTCCGGCCTTTGGCGAGGCTAAAGCCTCGCGCCACCTAAGTGGCACTACGTGCTCGCTCGTAAGCCGCCACGAACTCCGGGTCGCGCTGGCGAAGCTTCTCCAGGTCAATCTTCTTGCTGCGCGTCATGATCTGAAACGCCAGCTCGTGGGGGTCCAGCTCGAGGACCCGGTCGAGCTCCTCGAACCAGGCCTGGCTTTCCCGCGCTGCCCGCTGGTATTCCTCGATGACGGGCTTGCGGCCGCGCTCGAACGCCTCGAGGGCGCGGGGGATCTCCGGCTCGGTCCTCATGCACGCCGCGAGCGCGATGGCATCTTCAAGGGCGAGTTTCGTTCCCGATCCAAT
Source organism: uncultured Acidobacteriota bacterium (assembly GCA_963847125.1). Classification (GTDB taxonomy): domain Bacteria; phylum Acidobacteriota; class Vicinamibacteria; order Vicinamibacterales; family 2-12-FULL-66-21; genus DATAEE01. The sequence goes on along the minus strand of CAWJYM010000009.1, from coordinate 554,426 downwards.
CGAGAAGTGCGCCGTGTGCAGCGCGTCGCCGACGAGCACGATCCGATCGTGGTGCCACCGCCCGTTCGCCACGAAGGGGAAGTTCAGCCACTTGACGAAGTTGTTGGCCAGAAGGGGGTGGCCGTTCAGGTCGGCCGCGAACAGACGGGCGAGGTAGTCGCAGGTCTCCTGCTGCGACATCTGGGCCAGCCCCGCCTTTTCCCACGTGGCCTCGCCGCACTCGACGATGAACGTGCTCATCGACCGGCTGAACTTGTATGAATGCGCCGCGAACGGGCCGGCATCCGACGCGCGGAACGTCAGCGTCAGGCCGTGGAAGAGGCGGGTCGTTCCGAGCCAGATGTATTTGTTGCCGCCCATCCCGAGCGTCGGCTGGAACGCGTCGGCGTGGAGACGCCGCACGGCGCTGTTCGCGCCGTCGGCGCCCACCAGGAGATCGCAGGCAGTGTAGGCCCGACCTCCAGGTCGGGCGTCGCCGCTAGTGAGATCCTCGTCCGTCACGCGCGTATGGAACCGGAGATCGACGCCGAGCTCCCGGCAGCGCTGGTGGAGGATATTGAGGAACTTCAGGCGCTGGATGCCGGAGAACCGGTTGCCGCGGATCGTGATCTTCCGGTCCCGATGGACGACGTCCACGTTGTCCCACCGCTCGCATGCGGCGCTGATCGCCCGGTACGTCGGTTCGTCATGATCCTCGAGATATCCGAACGTCTGGTCCGAGAAGACGATGCCCCAGCCGAACGTGTCGTATGGTCCGTCGCGCTCGAATACCGCGATCTCGTGCCCGGCGTCCAGCTGCTTCATCAGGATCGCGAAATACAGACCGGCCGGGCCGCCGCCGACGATGTGTATTCTCATGGCGCGATCAGCCGGCGCTTGCCGTCGCTCGAGCGCGCGATGCCGGGCTCGTCGAGCGCCACGCGGTCCCAGAGCTTGCACGTGACCTGCTTGTGCATCTGGTCGAGCCCCTCGCAGTAGTTCGTGAACGTGCAGCGCCGCACCTCGGCGCCCCGCCCCTGCCTGATCTTCTGGTACCAGTCCGGATCCGCGAGGGACTGCCGGGCGGCGCCGACGATGTCCGCGTCGCCGCGGGCGAGGATGGCTTCGGCCTGATCGAACGTGGAGATGCCGCCCGTTGCCACCACGGGCGTCGCGCGGCCGTCGGCGCGGACGGCCCGCCGGATCCGCGCGGTCGCCTCGACGTTCCTGCCGAACGGCCCGCGGGCGTCGCCGAGAGTCGTGGGCATGCACTCCCATCCACTGGGTCCCGTGTAGGGATACACGGCCCATCCCACCTTCGGCTGCTTCGCATCTTCGAACTTGCCGCCCCGCGACAGCGAGAGATAGTCGAAGCCGGCGCGCGCGAACGCGACGCCGAAGTACTCGCTGTCCTCGATCGTGTTCCCTCCGGGAATGCAGTCTTCCGCGAGGAATCGCACGCCGACGGGAAACGTCCCGCCGACGGCCTGGCGAACGGCTCGGAACACCTCGAGCGGCAGGCGCGCGCGGTTCTCGCGCGTCCCGCCGTAGCCGTCGCCGCGGGTGTTCAGTGCGGAGAGGAAGGAGGCCATCGTGTACGCGTGCGCGTAATGCAGCTCGACGCCGTCGAAGCCGGCCTCGCGCGCCCGGCGCGCCGCGCCCGCGAACAGGTCCGGAAGGACCTCCGGCAGCGCGCGGATGTGAGGGAGGTGCGTGTCGGTGACTCGCTCGCGGTAGCCGAACCGGAGTGCTTCGAGCTCGGGCGGTGTCAGGATGGCATTCAGCTGATCGTCGGGAAGCTGGATGAGTGCTTCTTTGATCTCGTCGTCTGCTGCGCCAGTGCGCGCATCCAGAGCTTCGCGATGGCGATCGGTCACGGTGAAGAAGCGCCTGAAGTACGTCTCCTTGGTCGGCCGGCGCTTGACGGCGAGGAAGTCGATGATCTGGATGAACACTCGAGTATGTCCGCCGCTGGCGCGGCGCACGACGTCGACGAGCTTCGCGAGGCCGGGGAGGAAGCGATCGTGCCCGATCCGCAGCAGCGGCCCGCTCGGAATGTCGCGAATGCCGGTCGCCTCCAGGACGAGGCCACCCGGCCGGCCGCGCGCGAAGCGCTCGTACCAATCGAGTACCTCCGGGGTGACGACGCCGTCTTCGGTCGCGCGCCACGGCACCATGGCGGGCACCCAGGTTCGTTGTTCGAGCTCGATGGCGCCGATGCGAATGGGGCTGAACCACCGGGACGCCGCCGCTTCGGCCTCGTCCGGCCAACGCGCTTCCGGCAGGGGGTGACGGCTCACAGCCATCCAGCATTGTCGATTGGCGGTTGCAATCGCCAATCGCCAATAGTCGTCACTCGACAATCAACAATCACCAATAAATCCTCAATCGCCAATCCCCAATCCACAATGCAGAGATCCATCTAGTGCTCCAGCACATGATCCGCGATCACCAAGCGCTGGATCTCCGACGTGCCTTCGTAAATCCGCAGCGCGCGGACCTCGCGGTAGAGCCGTTCGACGGGGATCCCCCGCACGACGCCCAGGCCACCGTGGAGCTGAAGGGCGCGATCCACGATCCGCTGCGCCGCCTCGGTCGCGAAGAGCTTGGCCATCGACGCTTCGCGCGGGATGCGGGCGTCGCCCCGATCCTTCATCCATGCCGCCCGGTAGACGAGCAGCCGGGCGGCGTCCAGCTCGGTCGCCATGTCCGCGAGCGCGATCTTCGTCGCCTGAAAGTCCGCCAGCGCCGAGCCGAACTGCCTTCGGTTCCGCACGCGGTCCTGGGTTTCAGCGCACGCGCGGTCAGCGAGGCCGCACGCGGCCGCCCCCACGCTCGCGCGGAAGAAATCGAGCGTCGCGTGCGCGATCTTGAGGCCGTCCCCCTCGGCTCCCAATCGGTTTGCCGCCGGGACGCGACAGGCGGCGAGCGTCAGCTCGCCAATCGGGTGCGGCGCCAGCAGCGCAATCGGCCGGGACGTGACGGCCGGGCCGGCGTCGACCACGAACGCCGAAATCCCCCGACGGTCGTCGTCCGACGTCCGCGCGAAGAGCGTGTAGAAATCGGCGATGCCGGCGTTGGAGATGAGGGTCTTCACGCCGTCGACCACGTAGGTGTCCCCGTCGCGTCTGGCCCGCGTCGCGATGCCGCGGAGGTCCGAGCCGGCGCCCGCCTCCGTGATCGCAAAGGCGCCGATCGCGGCCCCCTCCGCGACGCGCGGCAGGTACTGCCGCTGGAGTGCCTCGGACCCGGCGACGAAGATGGGGTACGCGCCGAGGCCGTCGACCGCGAACACGGAGTCGGCCACGCCTGAGGCGGAGGCGAGCCGCTCCCTTGCCAGGCAGATCGACCGCAGGTCCGGCGCGTCGGTCTCGCCGCCGTGGGCCCGCGGCACGAGCAGACGAAGAACACCCGCCTTCGCCAGCGCCTGGATGAATGTCCGCGCCGCGGCGTCGACGTCGGCCTCAGCCGCCTCAGCCCGGGGGCCGATCTCGGCTGACGCGAACGTCTCGATCCTGGAGGCGAGCGCGCGGTGACGTTCGTCGAAGAACGGAAGGTCGATCATCGGCCCTCGAACTTCGGCGTCCGTCTGGCCGCGATCGCCGCGTAGGCTTCCCTGAAATCGCGGGAGTCGAGGCACGTGGCCTGTCCCTGCGCTTCGGCCTCGATCGCCGCGTCGAAGTCGCTGTCCAGCTCCTGGTTGAGCAGCGCCTTCGTCATCGCCAGCGCCGCGGCCGGTCCCGCCGCCAGCCGGGCCGCCAGCCCACGCGACTCCTCCATGAGCCGGTCCGGCGGCACGACCTGGTTGAAGAGGCCGAGCGCCTGCGCTCGCGCGGTCTCGATTGTGTCACCGAGAAACAGGATCTCGGTCGCGTGCGCCAGCCCCACCATCCGGGGCAGCAGATACGCGGCGCCCATATCGGCGCCGGTCAGGCCGATCCTGGTGAAGAGGAAGGCGAGCGTCGCCCCTTCGGCCGCGATCCGGAAATCGCACGCCAGGGCGATGACCGCGCCCGCCCCGGCCGCGACGCCGTTGACCGCGGCGACGACCGGCTTCGGACAGCGTCGGATGTTGGCGACGAGCGCGCCGGTCATGCGCGTGAAGTCCACGAGCGCCGCCCGGTCCCGCTTGACCAGCTCACCGATGATCGCCTGGACGTCCCCGCCAGAACAGAACCCGCGGCCGCGGCCGGTCAGCACGATGGCGCGGACCGAGTCGCGCGTGCCGAGCGTCGGAAAGATGTCGCGTAGTTCGGCGTAGATCTCGAACGTCAGCGCGTTCAGCCGCTCGGGCCGGTCCAGAGTGATCGTCGCGATGCCGTCGGATTCTTCGTACAGGAAAGTCTGAGTCTTCATATTCAATGCTCGCGGGGCCCCACCCCCGCTCGCTCGCGCTCGCGGGCCCGGGCCTGACGGCCCGGACTTCCTTCCAGCCGCTCGCGCGGGCCGCAGGCGCTTCTGCGCCGTTTGCGGCAGCACCAAGCCCCACGTCCCGACCCCCAACCTTAGAGGATCGCGAGGGCCTCGATCTCCACGACCGCGCTCGGCTCGAGGAGCGCGCGCACCTCGACGAGCGTCATCGCGGGATAGTGGCGGGCCATTCGCGCGCGGTACCGTTGCCCGATCTCCGGCCGCGCCGCGGTGTAGGCCGCGGCATCCGTCACGAAGATCGTCAGCTTGGCGATCGACCAGTGGTCGCCGCCGGCGGCCGCGACGACGGTCAGCACGTTGGCGAGCGCCTGGTCGAACTGGTCCGCCACACCTGGACCGACGAGCGTGCCGTCCGCTCGCCAGCCGATCTGCCCGGCGACGAAGAGCAGCCGGCCCGTGCCGGCGATGCCGTGGCTGTACCCTCGCGGTTGTGCCAGTGTGCCGGGGTTCACTACATCAAGCATGCGGCATGATAGATTCCTTCGCACCCGGAGGCCAGAGACCGTAGGCCAGGGATCAGCTGCCCTGATGGCGTCGCCGTACTGGAACCCGAAGAACGAAACGCTCGGGCGCGCGGATCTGCGGGCGCTGCAGCTCGAGAAACTGCGCCGGCTCACGGCCTGGGCCCACGCCAGGAGCCCGTTTCATCGCCGCCGCTTCGACGCCGCCGGCTTCCATCCGGACCAGCTCCGGTCGTTCGACGATCTGGCGCGCATCCCGTTCATGACGCGAGAGGACTGGATGGCGTCGCAGGACCGCCAGCCGCCCTTCGGCGACCTGCCGGTGGCCGGGCCGGAGGCAGCCATCCGCTACCACTACACGTCGGGCACATCCGGCCGCACGCCGATTCGCGCGCTCGACAGCGCGAAGGACTGGGAATGGATCGCCGACATGTGGGCGTACGGCTTCTGGGGCTTCGGCGTCCGCGCGCCCGACGTCGTCCTGTTCGCCTTTTCGTACGGCACGTTCATCGGCTTCTGGGGTGCGCACTACTGCTGCGAGAAGATCGGCGCCCTCGTGCTCCCGACTGGCAACTTCACGACCGAGGCGCGCGTGCGCACGATCGTGGACATGGGCGTCACGACCGTCTGCTCCACGCCGACCTACGCGCTGCGGCTGTGGCAGGCGGCGACCGAGATGGGCGTCGATCTGGCGGGGAGTCGAGTGGACAAGCTGATCGTGTCGGGCGAGCCGGCGGGATCCATTCCCGCCGTCAAGCGCCAGCTCGAGCAGGCATGGGGCGCGAAGGTCGGAGATACCGCGGGCATGACGGAAATCGGAAGCATCTTCACGTTCGAATGCAGCCATCAGCCCGGCGGCACCCACATCATCGAGGACAACTTCATCGAGGAGACCCTGGCGCCGGGCGGCGACGCGCCGGCGCCGTACGGCGAGAAAGCCGAGCGCGTCGTGACTTCCTTCGGGCGGGGGTTCATGCCGCTCATCCGGTACCGGACCAGGGACATGGTGGTCAAGGTGCCGCATTCGGCGTGCCGGTGCGGCCGCACCGGGGACATCTACGAGGGCGGGATCCAGGGGCGCTGGGACGACATGAAGCTGATTCGAGGCACGAACGTGTATCCTCGCGCCGTCGAGTCGATCGTGCGTGAATACGACGCGATCGACGAGTTCCAGATTCTGATCACGCGTGCCGGCATCCAGGACGAGATCTCGGTGTCCTGTGAGCTGAAGCCCGATCGGGCCGACGACTGGGCGCCGCTGCAGAAGAAGCTGGAGCGGGACCTTTCGGACGCGCACGAGGGCCTGCGATTCAATGTGACGCTCGCCGCGGCCGGGTCGCTGCCGCGCTTCGAGCTGAAAGCCAAACGGCTGGTAGATAAGCGGTAGCGCCTGCGGCCCGCGCGAGCCGCCGGAGGGAAGTCCGGCGAAGCCGGACCGGCGAGCGCGAGCGAGCGGGGGTGGGGCCCCGCGAGCACGAAGAAAAGAGGACTAATATGGAGACAGACCTGCTCGGCCATCCACTCACCGACCTCGAGCGCGAGCTGCTGCTCGTCTATCAATCGCTCAAGAAGCTCGCGACGGCCCCCGACGCCCCCCCGTGCGTGCAACAGAACGTCCGCAAGGCGCTCGCCTGTCTCTGGCAGGCGACGCATGATCTCGACCTGCAGTACGAGCAGCTTTATGACTATGGCGTGTAGAGGCGCAGAGGCAATCGAGTCCGCAGAGAAAAGGCGGGACGGGGAGACGCAGAGACGCAGAGACACAGAGATTATTGTCGGTGATGTCGACCGATGAAGATCCCGCGGCGCCGGCCGAGATTGTGACGGAACTCGCCGATCGCGTGCAGTCCGAGTTGCCGCGGCTCGCCGAGAATCTCCGGATTTGGCTGGCAGCCCACCGGACGCACCCGCGAGCAATCAGTGTCTTTTCAGATCCTGAAGGCACGGGCACGGTGCGGGTGTGGCTTGTGACTGATCGCACTGGTGACAGCGATGCCTCTTCACGGATGGTGCACGACGCCGCGCGGAAGATGTTCGGGTTGGTAGTCGAACTCCAAACCGGAGATCTTTTGTATATCGGTCGCGTACGGGTCTTCTCGTCGATGCTGTCCAGAGCGTCTAGCAGTCCCGGCCCTCCATGTCGCTCAGCGATCCGTTCACGCGTCGTCCTGACGTTGGGCCAATCGGGTCCGGTCGAGTTGCTTCACCACAGGCTGCCAGGCCGTCATGCAGCACCGCACAAGAATTCTCCTCGCGGCTGCATGGCGGCGGCGCGCAACGCGCGCCCGCGAGGGATCGGCGCGGGGCGTTGGGGTCCCCGCAAGCGACCGAGCCGGGGTGATGGGGCGGTGCCCCTCGCTAGAATCACCCGTCTTCTCGCGATCGGGCTCTCGCTGTTCGCGGTGTGCTGGGTGCTGTTCGTCATCGACCCGCACACGTATCGAACGACCTTCCTCCTCGTCTCGCTGGTTCTCATATTCCTGGGCAGGGCGCCGGACGAGGCTAAAGCCTCTGTTCACGCGGACGAGGCTAAAGCCTCGTACCACAGAACCTGGCGGTACGTGCTCGCGCTGCTCGCGGCGGCCGCGCTCGGTTGGCCGCTCGCTCAGGGGGAACCGTTCCTCTACAGGGCCGCGACGCCGACCGCGATCGATCTTGCCGCCGGCGCCGTCGCGATCGCGCTCGTGCTCGAAGCCACGCGGAGGACCGTCGGCTGGGTCCTGCCGGTGACGGCGCTCGCCTTTCTCGCGTACGCGATCGCGGGCCCCGCGCTCGATCGCGTCGGTCTCTCGCTCGTCGCGCACCGCGGCTACGGCCTCGACCGGCTCGTCGGCTCGCTCTACATGACGCTCGACGGCATCTTCGGCGTGCCGCTCGACGTCACCGCGACCTACATCATTCTGTTCACGATCTACGGTGCGCTGCTCGAGAAGTCCGGGGCGGGGCAGTTCTTCATCGACTGGTCGCTGGCCGCGACGAGCCCTCGGACGAGGCTAAAGCCTCGTACCACAACGAGGCTAGAGCCTCGTGCCACACCCGCTGACACAAGCGCCGCGCCGGGACGCACCGTCACGCTCGCGGGATTCCTGCTCGGCACCGTCTCCGGCAGCGGCGTCGCGACGACGGTGATGCTGGGGTCGGTCGCGTGGCCGATCCTGCGCCGCGCCGGCTACGCGGCGGACACGGCAGGAGCGATGCTTTCCGCCGCCGGGATCGGCGCCCTGCTGTCTCCGCCGACGCTCGGGGCGGCCGCCTTCCTGATCGCGGAGCTGCTCGGGATCACGTACCTGCAGGTGCTGATCATGGCGACGCTGCCGACCTTGCTGTACTACCTGTCGGTCCTGCTGATGATTGAAGCGGCCTCACGGCGCGCCGGCACCCGCGCGGTCGCGGTCGACGTGCCGCCGCTCGGCCAGCTCACGCGGCGCTACGGGTATCACTTTTCCTCCCTCGTCGTCGTCGCCGCGTTGATGGCCGTCGGGCTGACCGCGTTCCGCGCGGTGTTCTGGGCGATGATCGTGGCGTTCGCGCTGAGCTTCCTCCGGCGCGAGACGGCGCTCACGCCGTCGAGGCTGGCCGGTGCGCTCGCGGACGGCGCCTACGGCGTCCTGCCAATCGCCGCCACGACCGCGACGGCCGGCATCATCGTCGGCGTCGTCACCCTCACGGGGCTCGGCCTCAAGGTCGCCGGCGTGATCGTCGCGCTCGCAGGCGGGACCCGCGTGCTGACCGCTGTGTACGCGGCCCTCGCCGTGTGGCTCCTCGGGCTCGCGGTGCCGGTCACCGCGTCGTACATCATCGCGGCGGTCATGGTCGCGCCCGCGCTCGTCCAGGCCGGCGTGCCGGATTTCGCGGCGCACATGTTCATCTTCTATTACGCCGTGTTATCGGAGGTGAGCCCGCCGACCGCGCTCTCACCCATGGCGGCCGCGGCGATCACCGGCGGAAACGCGTTCCGCACGATGATGCTGACGTGGAAGTACACGCTGCCCGCCTTCCTCGTGCCGTTCGTTTTCACCTTGAGCGCGGACGGCCTCGGTTTGCTGCTGCGGGCGCCGCTCGGCGCCGTGGTGTGGACGACCGCGACCGCGGCTGTCGGAGTGGCCGGTCTTGCCGCGGGCCTGGGCGGATGGTTTCGCGGCCCGGCCCGGCTCCCCGAGCGCGTCCTGTGGACCGCCGGGGGGGTGCTTCTGTTCTTCGCTGTACCAATGGCTGACCTGGCCGGAGTATTGCTCCTGGTGGGGGGGCTGGCGATTCATGCAGGAAAACGGGCGAAATAACCCGGTTTTTTGACAAGAACTGACGGCTGGAGTGACAAAAAATGGCAACCTCACATGCGCGAAACGGTGAAGCCGGCTTCACGCTCATCGACCTGATTTTCGTCATCGCCATCATCGGCGTCGTCTGCGCCATCGCGGTTCCGGCGCTGCTTCGCGCGCGAACGAGCGCTCAGGCGAGCTCGGCGATCGCCGACATGCGCGTCCTCAACAGCTCGCAGCTCAGTTACGCGATTACGTGCGGCTCCGGGTTCTACGCGCCGGACATGCCGACGCTCGGCGTGGCGCCGCTCGGAAGCTCGGTCGGGTTCCTCAGCGCGGATCTGGCCGGGGCGGCGACCGTCATCAAGAGCGGCTACCAGATCACGATGTTCGGCACGCCCGGTGGCAGCCGCACCGGCGAGCTGCAACGGCCTCGGGGCGGGCCTGGGAGCCACGGCGTACAAAGCGGGCGCCGACATGATCACGCCCGGTCCCGACGCAGCGCTTTTTCGCGACAAACGCCCAGGGCGTCATCTACGAAGACGTCGCCAGCATGTATGCGGCGATGCCCGAGGCGGGTGAACCAGGCACAGGCGTTCCGATTCAGTAAGACAGCCCCCCATGCCGAATGCCTGAGGCGCGATCTTCAGGCATTCGGTATTCGCCATTCAGCACTCAGCAATCAGCATTCAGCAATCCGCATCGGGTCTGATATCGTTACCCCTTCTGGGGGTTGCGATGAGATCTCTGTCACTTCGGACCGCTTCGCTCGCGCTCTTCATCCTCCTGTCGTCCGGGCCGGCGCTCGACGCGCAAAGGGCCGTCAGCGTCACGAGCCCGAAGCAGCAGTTCGGGCACGACATCGGCGCCGACTATCAGCTTCCCAACTACAAGGCGCTGACGGAGTACTGGGCGAAGCTCGACAAGGAATCCGATCGCATGAAGGTCGTCGAGATCGGCAAGACGGCCGAAGGGCGGCCGCAGCTGATGGCGATCGTCACCTCACCGGACAATCACAAGAAGCTCGATCGGTACAAGGAGATCTCCCGGCGGCTGGCGCTCGCGGAGGGACTGACCGACGATCAGGCGCGCGCGCTCGCGCGTGAGGGCCGCGCCGTCATCTGGATCGACGGCGGGCTGCACGCGACCGAGGTGCTCGGTGCGCAGCAGCTGATGGAGACGGTCTATCAACTCGTCAGCCGCACCGATGTCGAGACCCTGCGCCTGCTGGACGACGTCATCCTCCTGGCAGTGCACGCGAACCCGGACGGCATGGACCTCGTGTCCGACTGGTACATGCGCGAGCCCGAACCGACGAAACGATCGAGCTCCGGCATCCCGCGTCTCTACCAGAAGTACGTCGGCCACGACAACAACCGCGACCTCTACATGTCTGCGCAGGCGGAATCCACGAACATGAACCGGATTCTGTACCACGAGTGGTTTCCGCAGATCATGTACAACCACCACCAGACGGGCCCGCAGGGGACGGTGCTCTTCGCGCCGCCGTTCCGCGACCCGTTCAACTACGTCTACGATCCGTTGATTCCGGCGCAGCTCGATCTCGTGGGCGCGGCGATGCACAGCCGCTTCGCCGCAGAGGGGAAACCTGGCGCGACGACGCGTGAAGGGGCCGGCTACTCGACGTGGTGGAACGGCGGTCTCCGGACGACGGTGTACTTCCACAACATCGTCGGGCTGCTGACCGAGACCATCGGCAACCCGACGCCGATCGAGATTCCGTTTCTGCCGGACCGCCAGCTGCCGAGCTCGGACCTGTTCTACCCGATCGCGCCGCAGAAGTGGCATTTCCGGCAGTCTGTCGATTACTCCGTGACGGCGAATTATGCGGTGCTCGACATCGCGTCACGCAACCGCGAGAACTTCCTCTTCAACATCTATCGGATGGGGAAGAACTCGATCGACCGCGGGAGCCGGGACAACTGGACCGCGTACCCGTCCCGGATCGATGCGGTCAAGGCAGCGGCCGAGAAAGAGGCGGACAACTCGGATCAGGCCCGCCGCAGCGCACAGGGGCGCGGCGGCGCATCGGTCCCGATGAAGTACTACGAGATGCTGCGCGATCCGAAGCTTCGCGATCCGCGCGGCTACATCCTCCCGGCCGACCAGCCGGACTTTCCGACGGCGACGAAGTTCGTGAACGCGCTCATGAAGACCGGGGTCGCCGTGCACCGCGCGACCGCGTCGTTTTCGGCGGGCGGCAAGTCGTACCCGGCCGGTTCGTACGTGGTCAAGAGCGCGCAGGCGTTCCGGCCGCACGTGCTCGACATGTTCGAGCCGCAGGACCACCCGAACGATTTTCAGTACCCCGGCGGCCCGCCGATTCCGCCGTACGACAACGCCGGCTGGACGCTCGCGTTTCAGATGGGCGTGAAATTCGACCGGATCCTGGAAGGCTTCGAGGGGCCGTTCGAGAAAATCACGGGTCCCGCCAGGGCGCCGGCCGGTACGGTCGCAGCCGCGGCCCCGGGCGGCGGCTGGCTGCTCGACCATCGCGTCAACGACAGCGCCATCGCGGTGAACCGGCTGCTGAAGGCGAACGTCGAGATCTTCCGTGTGCCCGACGGCGGATTCTTCGTGCCGGGCGGCGCGGGCGCGGAGGCCGTCCTGAGAAAGACGGCGGAAGACTACGGCGTGAGCGCGCGCCCCTCCGCGAAGCCTGGTGGCGAGCTCCTGAAGCTGCGAATGCCGCGCATCGGCCTCTGGGATACCTACGGCGGGTCGATGCCGTCGGGGTGGACGCGATGGATTTTCGAGCAGTTCGAATTCCCGTTCGAGGTCGTCTTCCCGCCGGCGCTCGACGCCGGGGGCCTCAACGCGAAGTACGACGTGCTCGTCTTCGTGGATGGCGCGATCCCAGAGCGGGACGGCGCCCCGGCGCGGTTCGGCGGGGGAGGGGCCGGCGAGCCTGACGCGTCCACGATCCCGGCGGAATGGCGGAGCAAGCTCGGCCGCGTGACGGTCGCGAAGACGGTCCCGCAGCTGAAACGCTTCCTGGAGGACGGAGGGACGGTTCTGACGATCGGCAGCTCGACGGCGCTCGGCTATCACCTGAACCTCCCGATCGTGAACGCGCTGACCGAGCGGATGCAGAACGGGACGATCCGGCCGCTCCCGGGCGAGAAGTTCTACGTGCCAGGCTCGATTCTGCGCGTGGCCGTGGACAACGACCACCCGCTCGCGCGCGGCATGGAGCGGACGGCGGACGTCTTCTTCGAGAACAGCCCGGCCTTCCGGCTCGAGCCGGATGCGCCGCTCAAGGGCGTGAAGGCGGTGGCCTGGTACGACTCTGCCAAGCCGCTCCGCAGCGGATGGGCGTGGGGCCAGCACTACCTCGAAGGAAGCGCGGCGGTCATCGACGCGGCCGTCGGACGCGGACGACTCTTCCTCTACGGGCCCGAGATCGCCTTCCGGTCGCAGCCGCACGGGACCTATAAGCTGCTGTTCAACGGCATCTACCTGGGAGGCCTGCAGGGGACGAGGAAACAGACCACGGAACAATAGACTGGTGGCATTGTCGATTGGTGATTGCCGAATTATTGGCGATTGTCGATTGGTGATGTGAGCGAATGATCGGCAGGCGTCGGGCGTCGGAACGGGGGCACGCGGACCATGGGTGGCTCGACACGCGCCACACGTTCTCGTTCGCGGACTACCACGATCCCGGGTTCATGGGGTTCCACGCGCTCCGCGTGATCAACGAGGATCGGGTCCAGCCGGCGATGGGATTCGGGACCCACGCGCACCGCGACGTGGAGATCCTCACGTGGGTCCTCGAAGGGGCGCTGCAGCACCGGGACAACGTCGGGAACGGATCGGTGATCTATCCTGGTGATCTCCAGCGGATGAGCGCCGGGACGGGCGTCAGCCACAGCGAATACAACGCGTCCCGCGACGATCCCGTGCACTTCCTGCAGATGTGGATCCTGCCCCACACCACCGGGCTCGCGCCGGCGTACGAGCAGCGGCGGTTCGGGATCAGCGATCGCCAGGGGCGGATGAGGCTCCTCGCCTCGCCGGATGGCCGCGACGGCTCGGTCCGCATCCACCAGGATATTTGCCTCTACACCACCATGCTGACGCCGGGCGAGCGCGTGTCGGCGGCGCTCGGCGTCGGGCGCTCCGGATGGCTGCAGGTGTCGCACGGCACGGTGGACGTCAACGGCGTCCGCCTGAATGAAGGAGACGGCGCCGCGATCACAGGGGAGACGCGGCTCGATCTCTCCGCGCCCGATCACACGGAAGTGCTGCTGTTCGACCTGGCCTGATTCAGGCGCCGCCCGCGGACGAGTCCCCGCATGTACCGCTACGACCCGGATCTTCTCCCGGCCCTTGCGGAGCTCGGCATCGCCCCACGGCCCGAGACGCCGCCAGAACAGGTGAAGGAAGCGGTCAGCGATCTGTATCGATACGAGCTACGGCGGCTGCGCGATCGGCTGGTCCGCAAAGAGATTCCCAAGGCCGGATACTCCGAGCGCGTGATCCAGCTGCGGCGGCGGTACTGGATGCTGTCGGTCCCGCTTCACCTGTGGGTCGAGCCAAAGCGGCCGACCTGAGAGGTCGGCCCTCCTATCCGATGACTTCCGCAAAAAGGCGCCGGAAGTTTCCGCCGAGGATCTTCTCGACGTCGGCTGATTTGTAGCCGCGCGCCTCGAGGGCGGCGGCAATCGTTTCCATCCGGCGAGGGTGATTCAGCTCGGTCAGGAAGAACGGCCACCGGAAGGTGGCCGCGGTCACCGGCCGCAGCCGCGACAACTCATCGATCAGCTTCTGCTTCTCCTCGGGCGTGTCCGGAATGCGCCGGTGCTCGCGATCGCTGCCGATGCCGACATGGTCGATTCCAGCAGTCCTCACGGCGTGGTCGATGTGCCGGACGTAGTCGTCGAGCGTGTTGCGCTCGTTCGGGCCGAGGTAGGGGTTGATCTGGTAGATGCCGATGACGCCGCCGCGCTCGGCCAGGGCGCGCAGCGCTTCGTCGGTCTTGTTCCGCGGATGGTCGTAGACGGCCCTGCACCCCGCGTGCGTAATCGCCACCGGTCTGGCGGAGGCGGCGATCCCTTCCATCGTGGTCGCCAGGCCGCAGTGCGAGACGTCGATGAGGATGCCCATCGCGTTCATCCGCTCGACCAGCGCGACGCCGAACGTGCTGAGGCCGGTGTTCGTCCGCTCGAGGCAGCCGTCGCCGACGAGATTGCGCGTGTTATAGGTCAGCTGGATGATCCGCACGCCCAGGTCGTACAGCACCCGGAGTCGCTCCACGTCGTCGCCCACCGGTGTCGCGTTCTGCGTGTAGTAGACAAGGGCGATCCGGTCGCGTTCGACGGCGGCGTCGATGTCGGCAACCTTGGTCGCCCTGACGAAGCGATCGGGATGGGCCTTGATGTGCGCGTCGTAGGCATCAATCTCCCGCTTCATGTCGTCGAACGCCGAGGCCCCGTGGAGCGCCGGATTGCCGACCGTCACGACGCAGCCGCGGATCCCGCTCGCCCGGATTTCGTCCACGAGCTTCATGTCGTACTGGACGTGGATCTCGCCCAGGCCGTCGATGATCGGTGCCCTTGTGCGCTTTGGCTGCGCCACGGACCACGCCGCCGCGCCAGCCGCGGAGCACGTCAGCAGAAAGTCCCGGCGATGCATCGCACGAATTATAAGACGTGATTGCGCGTGACACGCTCGGACGGAATTTCGGGGAGGTCGGGAGGTTGTGGGAGGTTGACTTCACGGATCACCCGCCTTCGCGGCCGGCGTTGCGAGCCGCTTCGGCGAGGCAGGCGCTGGCCGTCTCGCGGCGCCGCGCGCAGCGCGGCGGCTGACGTGAACGCGTCGCGGACGTGAGCCCTGTCGCGTCTATCCGCTCACGTCCGCGACGTTTCACGCTCACCCTGGCCCGGCTCCGCCGGGCCGTCCGCGTGACGGCTTATGGCTCGTCTTAAAAACAGCATCCGTGTAATCCGTGCAATCCGTGGCTCGTGATCCGTAAGTCACGTGAAGTCATCCTCCCGGTCTTCTCCCTAGCCTCCCCCCAAAAATCGTCTGAGGGTGTCTGGGTCAGGGCCGGTCATGAACGTGGTGAAAGAGCCGCGTCGCTGGCGTGAGTGAGGGCTCATCGCTACAATGCCGCCGCATGGGTCGCCTCTTGCTTCTCGCCGCGCTCCTCCAGAGCCAGTCGCCCCTTCCGCAGGTATCCGTGGCGGAGATTCAGCGCACGCTCGACGCCATCAACCATGACCGGACATCCGGC
Source organism: uncultured Acidobacteriota bacterium (assembly GCA_963847125.1). Lineage (GTDB taxonomy): Bacteria > Acidobacteriota > Vicinamibacteria > Vicinamibacterales > 2-12-FULL-66-21 > DATAEE01. Next base: position 539,034 of record CAWJYM010000009.1, on the reverse strand, counting down.
AAGGACGGTGAGCGGAAGGCCGCGGCGTACCTCGAGACGCGGCTGAAGGCATACGGCATCGCACACGCGCGGCATGACGTGCGTGCGTTCTTGAGCTGGCCGGTCCGTGGCTCCGTGGCGGTCGATGGGCCGGCCGCGCCGCTCGACGGCCTCGCGCCCGCGTTCGGCGGCTCCACGCCCCCGGAGGGCATCGTCGCCGAAGCGCTGTGGCTGGAGCGAGACGCCGACGACCGCGACCCGGGCGCGGTGCCGTCGACCGCGCGGGGGCGGATCGTCATCGCAGACGGCATGATCTCACCCGACAGCGCGCGCCGCGCGGAACTGGCGGGCGCGGTAGGGCTCGTCCACGTCAACGACGGCGACATCCTCCACGAGATGATCGCGACCACGATCTGGGGAACGCCGTCGACGTCGAGCGCAGATCGCCTCCCGAGGATTCCCATCGTATCGATCGGGAAAAGCGCCGGTGCGCGTCTGCGCCCCTCGGTTGCGGCAGGCGCGCGGCTGCGGCTCGTCGCCGAAGTCCAGCGCGGCTGGGCCGTCATCCCGCTCGTCGTGGCGGAAGTGCCGGGCGAGACCCCGGACTTCATCCTCGTCGCGACGCACCTCGACGCGTGGTACGAGGGCATGACCGACACGGGCGGCACCGTCGCGTCGATCCTCGAGATGGCCCGTGTGCTGCGACAGGGGCCGAAGCTGCGGCGCGGGGTTCGCTTCGCCTGGTGGCCCGGCCACTCGTTCGGCCGTTATGCAGGGTCGACCTGGTACGCGGATCGGTTCTGGCGAGAGCTGGACGAGCACGCCGTCGCGTACACGAACCTCGACGGCGCCGGCCGACGCGGCTCGCGCATCGACGGCATCGCCGCCGGCGGATGGCCCGGCCTCGCGGAGTTCAGCCGCGCGTTCGCGGCGTCGCGGCTCGGCCGCACGCCCGGTCCGGCGTCGCCGCGCCTCTTCCGGCCCGGCCGCGACAGCGATTCGGCCTTCCAGGGTCTCGGGATACCGGAGTTCTTCGTCGGCGTTCCCGGCCCGGAGCGCGGTCACGCGGACGTGACGCCATCGGGGCGGATCGCGTACTGGCACACGAAAGAAGACACGCTCGACAAGCTCGACATGAAGGCGCTCGAGCTCGACACGCGTTACCGGCTCGCGCAGATAGTCGAACTTGCGACGGCACCGGTGCTTCCTCACAAACTGGCCCCGATTGCCGTTTCGTACGAGCGCGCGCTCGAGGAGCTGGACGGCGCCGCCGGAAGCTCGACCGGCCGCTTCGATCTCGGACGCACGCGCGCGCTGGCGTCGAAGCTTCGCGCCGCCGCCGAGACATTCGACCTGGCGCCGCCGTCGTCGACAGCAGCGGCGCGCGCCGAACGGGACCGGATCGTCATCCGCCTCACGCATCGGCTCAACGGAACGCTCTATTCGAAGGCGGGACGCTTCGATCAGGATCCGGCCGCGGCGATGCCGATCCTGCCGCTCCTTGCAGGCGTCCGAGAGCTGGGATCCATGGACCGGTCCTCCGATGCCTACGGCTTCCTCGAGACCGAGCTCATTCGCGGGCGGAATGCGGTCGAGGCCGCGCTGACCGAGGCCATCGAGACGCTGGCCACCGCGAAAGGAAAGACGTCGTGAAGCGTCGAGAGTTGCTCGGCCGCCTGGCGGCTGCCGCCGTGACTCCGGCGGTCGCCCCTTCGGCGCAGCAGGCCGCGGATCGGAAGCTCTCGTGGCTCGACACGGGTGGCCGCGCGTTTCTCATGGCGCTGGCCGAAGTCGTGCTGCCCTCCGAGATCGGCGCCGTGGGCCGGGCGGAGGCCGTGGAGGCGTTCGCGCGATGGCTCCGCAACTACGACGCGGACGCCGAGATGGATCACGGCTACGGATTCACGAGGCCGCGTCGGACGGAGCCGTCGCCCGCGAGCCGGTATCCGGTACTCATCGCGCTCATCGATCGACAGACGGCCACGACGCTCGGCCAGCCCGGCGCATCGTTCGCGACGGCGCCGCTGAACGTCCGCCGCGCGGTGGTCGAAAACAGCCTGAAGGGCGTCAAGGCCGAGCGGCTTCGAGCGCGTCCCGGCGGAAACGTGATCGAGGATCTGATGGCGTTCTACTTTCAGAGCAGCGCGGCGAACGATCTCTGCTACCGCGCCGCGATCGGTCGTGACGCCTGCCGCGGGTTACCGGGATCGGAAGATCCTCCTTCTGAATTCTAGACTCTGAATTCTGGATTCTGAAAATGACCCAGCGCCACGAAGCGGACGTCGTGATCGTCGGTGGCGGCATCTCGGCCGCGCTCCTGGCCGAGAAGCTGGCCGAGCGACGGCCGGCGCCCTCCATCATCGTGGTCGAGGCCGGCAAGAAGATCTTCGACGTCGAGAACCGCATGCGCCACCGGCAGCGCATGCTCGAGTACGGCGAGAACCCGTGGCCGGGCGACGCGATTGCCGATCAGTCCGCGGCCGGGATCATCTCGAGAACGATGGCGGTTGGCGGATCGGCGCTCCACTGGGGCGGGGTGACGAACCGGTTCTCGGCCGAGGATCTTCGGCTGAAGTCGCTGTACGGGCTGGCGGTCGACTGGCCGATCGCGTGGGAGGAGCTGGAGCGCTACTACTGCGAGGCGGAGCGGCGCATCGGCGTTGCCGGCGAGCCGGGGCCGCTCGCGGAGGATCGTCGCTCGGAGCCGTATCCGATGCCGCCGATGCCGCTGTCCTACAACCTGCGTCAGTTGAAGACGTGGGCGGAGGAGAGCGGCGTCCCGTTCTGGGGAACACCGCAGGCCAAGAACACGGTGCCGTACGGCGGCCGCGCGGTCTGCCAGCGCTGCAACACCTGTGAGATTTGCCCCACCGGCGCGCGGTACTCGCCGGATTTCACGTTCCGCGCCCTTCTGGAAAAACGCGCGATGACGCTGCACGATCGGACGCTCGTGCGGAAGCTGGTGCTCGACGACAAGACGACGCGCATCGCCGCGGCGCAGGCGGTCAATCGCGCGACGGGCGAAGCGGTCGAGTACCGCGCCCGGCGGTTCGTGCTGGCCTCCGGGTATGCGTGGACGCCGCACCTGCTCCTCCTGTCCTCGAGCTCACGGTTTCCCAACGGCCTCGCCAATCGCTCCGGCCTCGTCGGGCGTTACATGACGGGTCACGCGTTCGTCGGCGCGCAGATTGAACAGGACCTCACGCTCTACCCCGGGATGAACGAGCAACACAGTTTGATCTCGCGGCAGTTCTTCCGCTGCCGGCCCGACGCCCCCTACGTCCGTCATGACTACCGGATCTGGGAGAGCAGCGCGGGGCGCGAGCCGCGGCTGAGGGAAGGGGAGGGGGGACGGCTGCTTCTGGGGGACGCGCTGCTCGCGGACTGGCGGAAGCGGGCGGCGCGCGGCGCCGCGCGTGTTCGTGCCTACTACGACGTCCACCCGGACGCGTCGAGCGCGCTCATCCTCGACAAGGCCGCGCGCAACAAGTGGGGCGATCCGTTGCCGGCAATCGAGCACCGGATCGACGCCGCCTCCCGCGATCGCGAACAGGCGACGCGCGAGCACATCCTCGGGCTGTTCCGCGAGCTCGCGCGCGCGAAGAACGGAATGGTGCTGAGCACCTCCATCGGACGGTATCTCGATCACCCCTGCGGCGGGTGCCGGATGGGAAGCGATCCGGCCTCGAGCGTGTGCGACAGCCACGGGCGGACGCACGATCACGAAAACCTGTTTGTCGTGGGAGCCCCGACGCTGCCGACCGGTGGGTGCACGAACGGAACGCTGACGTTCGCCGCGCTCACGCTGCGGTCGGCGGACGCTATCTCGTCGCTCTTAGGGACTCAGCAATGAGCTAGTCGTCGTCCTTCTGCTCGTCCTTGGGGCTCGTCGCGACCGGCTCGTCCTTGGGGCTCGTCGCGACCTGCTCGTCCTTGGGGCTCGTGGCGAAATCGTCGAAGTCGGCGGTTGCCGCCGCCCCCTGCTCCTCGTCCACCAGATCCTCGATGCTGTAGTGGCGGCCGCCACCGCGCTCCCGAATCGGGCCCTTCGGCTTTTCCTTCTGGAACGTCTTCTTCGGCCTGGCATCGGGACCGAATTCGCGCCGGCGTCCGCCGCCCGGGGCGCCGGGCAGGCCGGATGGATCGAGCCTCGGAGCGAATCCCCCGGTCCGCGGACCGCCGAAGCCGCCGCCTCCGGGGCGCGGTCCGCCGAACCCGCCGCCAGGCGGCCGCGGGCCGAAGCCTCCCGGTCGAGGAGCGCCAGGGCCGCGATCCTCGCGCGCGCGCGCTTCGCTCACCGACAGCGGGCGCCCCTGGAAGGGCTGGCCGTGGAATCGCTTGATGGCTTCCGCCGCCTGAGCAGCATCCACGTACTCGACGAAGGCGAAGCCACGCGGTCGGCCGGTCTCCCGATCGACGGGGACCGCAATATGTGTCGGCGGCGCGACGCCCGAGAAGTACGTACGCAGATCGGATTCGGTCGCGCTGTACGGCAGATTTCCTACGAAGAGTCGGACTGGCAACTCCTGTCCTCGCGTCTAGATTGCAGAATTGGCGCCCACGGGAGGCTAGTGAAGAAGAACCGAATCAGTCTCTATGCGGGCTCGCTGGAGCGGTGAACGGCCACGGACCAATCAGCCTAGCAGACCCAGGGTTCCGTGTGCAAGGGGCGGCCCGGCATCGGGCCGACCAATACCGGGCCGTTCCACGCAGGCCGCCCTTCCGCGGGCGGCGAAGCCGGACCGTTACGCATAGGCCGGCCGCGACCCGGCCGCGAACAGCTTCACGAGCACCAGTCCCGCGACGAAGCCGCCGATGTGCGCCATGTAGGCCACGCCGCCGGTCTCCGGTGTGTTCACGACGGAGCCCATGCCGTTGATGAACTGAATGAGGATCCAGAACCCCAGCACGACGAGCGCCGGCACGTGCGCCACGCCGCCCCGCGTCAGGACCCGCACCCGGTTGCGTGGGAAGAGCAGCAGGTAGCCGCCGAGGATGCCGCTGATCGCGCCCGACGCGCCGACTGTCGGAATCATCGAATTGGCGTTGAACACGATGTGCGCGACCGCCGCGGCAACGCCGCAGATCAGATAGAAGGTGAGAAACCGCAGGTGGCCCATCACCTTTTCCAGATTGTCCCCAAAGATCCAGAGGTAGAGCATGTTGCCGCCGAGGTGCATCCAGCCGCCGTGCAGGAACATCGACGTGAGCACTGTGGTCCAGACGGGCGCGGGAATTGCGGGTGGCAGATCGGTTCCGGTCGTGTACTCGCGTGGGACAACGCCCCACGCCTCGACGAACGACTGAAGGGCTCGCTCCGACCCCTGACCTAGCTCGAGCATCCACGCCAGGACGTTCAACAGAATCAGGCCCCACGTGATGAGAGGCGTCAGCCCTCCGCCATGGACGTCGTCATCGCCGATCGGGAACATGAATTCCTCCAGGGGCGCGAGAGAGCAAGCTGCGTGCCCGCCTTCGCCTTCGCCTGCGGCTTCGGCTTCGGCTTCGGCGGGGCAGGCCCGCCTTCGCCTCGCCTGTGGCTTCGGCGCGGCAGGCTCAGGCGGGGCTCATCTTGTCCACGTTCAGAATCGTCTCGAGGAGTACGTCCGCGCCGCGGGCGCAGTCGGCCCACGCCGTCAGCTCGCGAGGCGAATGGCTGATCCCGCCGACGCTCGGAACGAAGATCATCCCCATCGGACAGATCCGCGCGGCCATCTGGGCGTCGTGCCCGGCGCCGCTCGGCATGCGGGTCCAACGCAGCCTTAGCGTGTCCGCGGCCCGCGCGATCGCCTCCTGCATCGCGGGCGCCGCGAGCGCGGCGTCGTGGTGCGTGACGCGCGCGATGTCGATCTCGGTACGCGTCGCGGCCGCGATGTCCCGCGCGCGTGCGCGGATTTCGTCCGCGAGACGCGCCAGCTTGGCGGCGTCGAGGTCGCGCAGATCGACCGTGTGCTTGACGACGCCAGGGACGACGTTCGTCGCGTTGGGAGAGACCTCCAGCTTACCGACGGTTCCGACCTGCCGTCCGGGCTCACGGGTGACGATCTCACGGATCGCCAGAATCAGTTGCGACGCCGCGATGAGCGCGTCCTGCCGCTCGCCCATCGGCGTGGTCCCCGCGTGGTTGGCGAAGCCGCGCACGGTGACGTCGAGGCGCTCGATCGACACGATGCCTTCGACGACGCCGATCGGCAGGCCCGCTTTCTCGAGCGTGCCCCCCTGCTCGATGTGCAGCTCGAGGTACGCGTGGAAGGACTCCGTTTGGCGGCGGGCGTGCTCGAGGCGTGCGGGATCGCCACCGATGCGCTTGATCCCCTCAGCCTTCTTGATCCCGTTGACCGTGAGCTCCAGCTCTTCCGCCGGAAACTGGCCGGCCATCGCGCGGCTTCCAGACAAGCTGCGCCCGTAGGCCGATCCTTCTTCCTCTGCCCACACGACGACTTCGAGCGGGTGCCGAGTCCGGACGCCAGCGGTAACCAGCGTGCGGACGGCTTCGATCGCGGCGAGCGAGCCGAGGTCTCCGTCGAAGTTTCCGCCGCTCGGAACCGAGTCGATATGGGAGCCGAACAGGATCGGCCGCTCCGATCCCCGGCCGCCGGTGTCGGGTGGCCGCGAAGTACTGCCGAAAATGTTGCCCGCCGGATCGACACGAGTGGTCAGCCCCGCCTCGCGCATGAGCGACATGACGTACGCGCGCGCGCTGACGTCGGCGTCGCTGTAGGCGATCCGGCTGACGCCGTCGGCGAACGCGCCGCCGGGCGGGCGGCCGAACTCGCTCAGCCGCTCGAGTTGAGACTGAAGACGCGCCGGAGAGATACGAAGCGGACCGTCACGCCACGAGGCGCGGAGTCGCCGCGCGGGGAGCGCGGCGGCGCCGAGCGTCGTCAGGAACAGGCGGCGGTCCATCGAGCGCCGATTATACGGCGTCTGCTCGAGGTGCCGATCTAGAGGGCGGGCCTCTCAACCTCCTGGAGGGCGGACCTCTCAGGTCCGCCTAGTGTGTAATCCTCCGATAACCCGTCAGCCCGAGGACGAGGAAAATCAGGAACAACAAGAGGAAGAGACCCGCCAGGAACTTCGCCACAGCGAACGATGCGCCCGCGACGGTGCTGAATCCGAGGGCGGCCGACACCAACCCGATCAGTAGAAACACAAGCGCCCAGTAGAGCATGCTGCCACCTCCACTGGGCGCCTGGTGCCAGAATCGTACCGCCGCCTCGCCTCGGCTTCGGCTTCGGCGAGGCTCAGCGGTTACCTGTCAGCCGATCCCATCCGTCGCGAACGGCGTGTTTGATCTGTTCCCACGTCGTTCGCTGATTGCCGCGGTGCTCGTAGCGATCCCAGCCGCTTCGCAGATCGGGCTCGACTTCCTGCCACCGCCTGTCGCCGTACTGCTGGGCCGACTCGAAGCCGTAGCGATACCCCGGACGCCAAAGCTCGTAGTCGCGATCCTGACCGACATAAGGGCGGCTCACATAGTTCTTCCGCCAGTACTCGTCTTCAGTCGTCCAGTCGAGTGTCGCGCCCGTGCGCCGTGTCTGATCCATATCCGTACCTCCTCTGAAAAGTCAGAAAGGTGCAAGCAAGCGGCCACCTTGGAGCTCATCGCTTTCGAATTTCTGATAAGGTTCGAGTGGGTTCGAGAAGGTTCGAAGAAGGTTCGAAAGGTTCGAGGAGGTTCGAGAGGTTCGCGATGGCTCAACAGATTATCGATGCGTGGCCCGAGGTACCGCTGGCCCGCTGGCGTGACACGTGTCGAACGCTGCACATGTGGACCCAGATCGTCGGGAAGGTGCGGCTCGCGCTCGTGCCGCACGTGAATCACTACTGGAACGTGACGCTCTATCCCACGGCGCGCGGCCTGACGACGCTCGCGATGCCGTATCGCGATCGAACGGTCGGCATGACGTTCGACTTCGTCGACCATCACCTCGGCATCGAAACCAGCGACGGCCAGCGTCGCGAAATCGCGCTGGCGCCGCGCTCGGTCGCCGACTTCTACGCCGAAGTGATGGCGCGTCTTCAGGAGCTCGGCGTCGGGGTCCGGATCTGGCCGATGCCGGTCGAGGTCGAGAACCCGATTCGGTTCGACCGCGATCGCCAGAACCAGTCCTACGATCCTGACTTCGCGGCGCACTGGTGGCGTGCGCTGCTTTCGTCTGCCGAAACGCTCGCCGAGTTCCGCGGCCGCTTCATCGGAAAGTCGAGCCCCGTGCATTTCTTCTGGGGGGCCTTCGACCTGGCGGTGACTCGGTTTTCGGGTCGTCGCGCGCCCGAGCGCCCCGGCGCGGACCGCGTCACGCGCGAGTCGTACTCGCATGAAGTGACGAGCGTGGGCTTCTGGCCGGGAGGTATGGGAGGCGTCGACGATGCGGCGTTCTACGCGTACGCGGCCCCCGAGCCCGCGGGTTTCCGGGGCGCCAGGATCGGGCCCTCGGCGGCCAGGTACAACGAGGCCTTGTCCGAGTACATCCTGATGTATGACGACGTGCGGCGGTCTCCATCGCCGCGGGCTGCGCTGCTGGAGTTTGCTCAGACGACGTACGACGCGGGCGCGACGCTCGGAGCGTGGGATCGTCCAGCGCTGGAGGCATGATGGACGGCTGCGAGCATCTCCGCGCGCTGGGGGACATGAAGGTCGGCGCGCGATCGTGCGAGGAATGCGTGAAGACCGGCGACACCTGGGTCCACTTGCGGACGTGCCAGACTTGTGGACGCACGCTCTGCTGTGACTCCTCGATCAACCGCCATTCGCGCCGGCACGCGATGATGGAAGGACACACCGTGTTCGCGTCGGCGGAACCCGGCGAACGCTGGGTCTACTGTTTTGCGGACGACGCCTACGCCGAGTACTAGCGCTCCGTCCGGGGCGGAGCCCCGGTCTAATTGACCGTCTGGCCGTTCATCGCGGTCGCGCTGCCGCTCGTGTTGACGCCGGGAGTCTCGACCGCGGTCGTCCTGCGCACCGGCGTCACGCGCGGCACCGCGGCCGCCCTCGTCACCGCCGTCGGCCTCAACGCCAGCTCGTTCACGTACGGCCTGATGGCGGCGCTCGGCCTCCCGGCCGTCGCCCAGCGCTGGCCGATCGCGCTCGTCGTGCTGCGATACGCCGGCGGCGCGTACCTGTTGTGGTTGGGCATCACGTCGATCGTCCGCGGCGCGTCGCGATTCCGCGGCGCCGCGCCTGCCCCCGGGACAGACCCTCCGACGCCTGCCAGGCCGCATGACGATCCGCCGGCCGCGACGCCCAATGCTCAGCTGTTCGTCGAGGGTTTCATCGTCAACACGCTGAACCCGCCGATCGCCGCGTTCTACTTTCTGATCCTCCCGCAATTCGTTCCGCCGGGAGCCGCAGTCGTACGATCGACGCTGCTGTTGACCGTCATTCACGTATCGATGGCGGCAACGTGGCATGTCGCCTGGGCGGTCGCCGGCGGCGCGTTGTCCGCGCGGCTGAGCGCCGGCCGCCCGCGCGCCTCACTCGAGATCGCGACCGGCGTTGCGCTGTCGGTGCTGGCTGTCGCGATTCTCGTGTGACTGAACGAGCCGCACCACTGAAGTGGTGCGCTACCGTGAGTGGAGCCGTTGGTGAACGCCGGTGATCATCACCGGTGTGGGCACCATCACCGCCGTCCGGATTTCACGTCCGTTGTCGACGATCACCAGCCGCTCTTCGACCACGACGCCGGGAGCCGGCTGAAACCGAACGACGCCTGTACAGTCGGCGTTCACTTCATACGTACCGAAGCCCTGCGAATCCGGAACGGTTCCGGTGATCGAGCCCTTTACGTTGGAGACCTGGCTGAAGCTCCCATGGCCGTCGTAGTTGCGAAGGACGATACCGATCACCGACTCGATCAGCCCTCCAGGCGCCGGCCGCGTGCCTTGAATCTGAATGCCGTAGTCGCCGCGCACGGTGGCCTCGCTGCACCGTTTCCCTCGTCCGCGGTCGCTGTTCTCTTGACCATCGGTGCCCATGATCCGCGCGCCGCCAACAACCACGGCCGCGGTCACGGCCGCCGCCGTAACTACCCACGCTGTTCGTCGCATATGCCCTCCTTAGTCGGGCGAACAGTAGCGGGTCTGTGTTTGGGGTGGCTGTTCCATCTTGCACACCTCAGTGGTGCGCTACTGTGATTAGAGGCTGAACAGGTAATTCAGCTTCACGACGAGCGACCGATTGCGCACCGCGATGCGATCGGGCCGGTCGTCCAGCTCGTTGTAGACGACGAAGAACTCCGAGCCGGGGCGAACGATCCAGTGGTATCGGATGTTGGTCGAGATGAGCCGCGCGGCGTGGTTGTACTGCAGCAGCGACAGCAGCGCCATCTCATTGTTGAACGCGAGCTGGATGCGGCTCGACAGCAGGTGCGTCCGGAAACGATCGCCGGCCAGGTCGATCACGTTCAGGTCGTAGCTGCCGGAGAGACCGACGTTCGTGTTGATCCGCCATGCGGCGTTGACGGTCAGCGTGTCGCGCTCGCCGGTCCAGAAGCCGCCGGTCCTGAACAGCAGGTTGAGCGTCGTATGCCGGCGCCGGAAGGTGTCGAGCGTGAGCGTGACCAAATCCATTCGATACGTGCCGGGTGGAATCAGCCGGCCCTGCACGGCGAACGGTTCGTCGATCGACTCGAAGCTGTTTTCGTATTGAATGCCGGCGATGTCGCCCGATTCGAGCTCGACGTTGAACGACCCCCCGCGGTTCCGCGTCTCCAGCACATTCCGTTGATCGGTGATGTAGGTCAGGCCGCCAAACAGATTGAACCGCCGAATGCGATCGGATGCCGGCCGCGGGCTCCATCTGATGACCGCGTCGTTGGTGCGGCTGTCGGGCCGCTCGATGAATCCGACGCCGGGACGGAACCCTTCGCCGATGTCGAGATACTTGAACTCCGCGCCGAAGCGATCGGCATCGTACGCGAGCCGCCCGTGGCCCGCGTGGCGTCCGGGCCGCCGATCGGTCTCGTCCATCGCCGAGGCCCAGCCTTCGACGAACCAGACGCGCTTGAAGAACAGGCTGGCGTCCGCGCCGACGACCCGGTTGAACACGCCTTCGCCCTGCACGTTGGTGAACAGCGCGCCCACCGTCGATCGGTTCAGGACGTCCCGGCGGACACGCATCACGGTGAAGTTCTGCGACGGGAGCGCGTCGTGGTCGTCGGTCTGGATATTCATCGCGCCGATCATCGTCCGGCCCTGTCGCCCGGAGAGCCGTGCGCCGGCCAGGATCGGCACGATCTCGCCGACGGGGGAGAGCCCGATCCGCCGCGTGAAGACGAGCTCGGCGACCTGCGGCAGCCCGAATTGAAACCCCTGCTGTCCCTCGAGAAAGAACTGACGTTTCTCGGGGAAGAACAGGTTGAAGCGGGTGAAGTTGATCTGCTGAACGTCCCCTTCTTCCTGCGCGAAGTCGGTGTTGACCGTGAAATCCGCTGTGAGCCCGGTCGTGACGCCCCACTTCGCGTCGACGCCCGCCTCCCGGCGCGGGTCGGTATCGTCCAACCGGAAGTCGCGGCTGCCGCCGCCGAGGAAGTCGCCGGCAGCCCTTCGTTCCGTTCGCGTTGATAGAAGTTGCTGACCGCGGCGGCGCCGTGCCACGCCGGTTCATCGAGCCGCCCATCGACGACCAGCTTGTCGCTCGATCGAGTGGCCGTCACTTCCCATGTTTCCTGCCGCAACAGCAGGACTCGCTCCTGCCTGGCCAGGGCCGCGTCGGCGGCGGGGGGAGGAGGCGCGTCGTGTGCCTGCGCTCGGGCGACACCCGGAAGCAGCACGCAGGCAACGAGATGCGCGAGACGTCGCCCGAGCATGGACGAGAAGACAGGATACTCGATCCCATCAACGGTCGAGGTGGCCCGCGGGCTGACGGACTGTGCACGAGCTTTGCAGTCGGCCATCGCATGATTGACGCGGAACGGAACTCGACGGAAAAAACGTGCCTGGTGCTGTTGATCATCCCGGAGTCCCGCATCGCGGGGCGTCACCGAGTCACGTTCAAGGTTGCGGGCTTCGACGTGAGGCATGTCGCCGAATGGAGTGGCACCGCCCTCGAGTTCGATCCTGAAGTGCTGATCGTGCAGCTGAGGGACAACAACGGCAGCGCCGCCGACGTCGCGACGCGCCTGCGCGCGAAGGCGCGCTTTGCGCCACTCATTCTCGTCGGGCTGTCCCCGAGCGCAGACTTCGAGAGCGAGCGGCGCGAGGGGCGCCATTCAGGTTTCGACGAGGTCTTCGCGATCGGCGCCGACCCGACGGTTGTGCTCTCCCGCGTGCAACAGTTGCTCGCGGTCCGGCCGCCGCTGACGCCCTGCGTCACGAACCCGTCGGCCGCTTAGATATTCAGATGCTCATGATCGGGCGCGGCCTCGTCCTCCTGCTTGCGGCCGCGTTCGCGGCCTCCTGCGCCGGAGGGGACGCCGCCACCGAGACCTCGACTCCGGCCGCATCCGCGCCGACCCGATCTCCCGTTCCGTCGATCGACGCAACCGAGGTGCGGCTGCCGCGCAAAGCCGGGTCCCTTCGGTTCGCCGTCATCGGCGACTCCGGCCGCGGCAGCCGGCCGCAGTACGACGTCGCGGCCCGGATGGAGGCCTGGCGCGCGGTGTTTCCGTTCGATTTCGTCCTGATGGCGGGAGACAACGTCTACGACGGCGGGACGGCGGAGGACTATCGGCTCAAGTTCGAGCTGCCGTACAAGCCGTTCCTCGATGCGAAGGTGAAATTCTACGCCGCGCTCGGCAATCACGACGATCCGAATCAGCCCCGATATGAATTGTTCAACACCGGCGGCGAGCGCTACTACACGTTCGCGAAGCGCATCGGCCTGCTCGGCGCCGGCGAGGCCCGGTTCTTCGTCCTGGACACGGTCTACCTCGATCATCAGCAGCTTCGGTGGCTGGACCACGAGCTGAAACGCTCGGACGCGGCCTGGAAGGTCGCCGTGTTCCATCATCCGATCTACACGTCCGGCCGCTACAGAACACACGCCGCGGAGCTGCGCCGGCGTCTCGAGCCCATCTTCGTCCGCAACGGCCTCGACGTCGCCTTCTCCGGGCACGAACACTTCTACGAGCGAACGACGCCGCAACAGGGGATCACGTACTTCGTGACGGGCGCCGCGGGATCGCTGCGCCAGGGAGACCTCGCCGCCGACGCGGGAGGAGGACGCCGCGCCGTTGCGTTCGATCGCGACTACCACTTCCTGCTGGCCGAGATCGAAGGAGATGAGCTGTTCTTCCAGGCGGTCAGCAGGGGAGGGGAGACCATCGACGCGGGTGTTCTCCGGCGGGACGTCAAGCCGCCGGCGCTTCGCGCGCCTGATCTTCCGCCGAGACGACCCTAAAGGGTCGTACTACAAGCGCGTGGTACGAGCCTTCAGGCTCGTCAATCGAGACGACCCTAAAGGGTCGTACCACTATGGGCACGGGGCGCGGTCGGTGATCTCACGAACCTTGCTCATGAAGGTGTCGACCCAGCCGTCGATTTCGGCGGGCTCGGCGTCGCTGCCGTCGAAGTTCGGGATGCGTGCGGCGACTACGAGGGCACGGACGTGTTGCTCGGTGAGCCTGCCGAGCCGCGCCGCGAGCAGCCGCCGGCCTTCTTCCGAAATCGACACATCATCGAACGTGGCGCCGCGGTGCGGCATCCGTTTCATGCTGACGCGGCAGGTTGACGGATCGCTCCAGATCGGCGACGCCTTCCAGCCGTCGAGGTCCACCTTGTGCGGGCCGAACGTCGCGCCGGTGTCCTGGATCATCAAGAACGGCTGCCGACAACGCTGGCCATCCGGCTCCCCCGACAGACAGACCAGCCGCTGGTTCGCCGGTTTGTTGTCCCAGTGCGCCAGGAACACCGCCATCAACCGAAACGCATCGAGCTCCGCGCGCGACGCGCCGCCGCGCGCCGGGTCGACGCGGTCGAGCTCCCACCAGGCCCAGCCTCGGTCCCCGTTTGCCACGATCGATGGGGCCTCGAATTCGCGCTCGACGGCCGCCCATTCGAAGTCCGTCCAGTTCGAGTAATCCACGGCCTTCTGGAGCAGCTCCTGTCCGCGAGCGAGATCGGCCGCCTGCTGAATGCGGAACGGGTTCGGAGGGCAGCCGTAACACCGCACACGACGCAGCATATACATACGGTCGGCACCGAAGCCGAGGGCGTCGAGAAGTCGAGTCGCGGCTACTTCGGCGGCGAGCTCCGCGTTCCGCCCGTACTTGATCTTGACGACCTCACCGGTCGTGAGCGCGCAATCGAACTTGGGCGTGGTCCCGGTCGCAGCGACCGGCTGGTAGCGGCACGACAGGAGGTCATCCGACCCGAACAACGAGAGGTCGGCTGGATTGGACCCAAATGCGGCTTGTTCGAGGTTGCGACCCGGCTTGAGGACCTGGGCCCGCTCGAGCGCGTCGTTCCGTGGATTGTCGGTCAGCGGAGGGACGTGCCAGCCGCGTCGCGCGGCGAACGCCACGAGCGCCACGCTACTTCCGACGAGCAGGGCAAGGATCAGAATCCTACGCACATCTGGCTCTGGAGCAAGGCGTACGCCAGCTGTGCGGAACCGGGACGACGGGTGACCGAACGGGGACGCCCCTACGGCTGAGCCTTCGCCGCATGTCTTTGCGAACGCTCAATTTCAGGCGTGGCAGTTCGTTTGCCTCAGCTTCGCCGTCATGGTTCCCGCGGCCGCGCCTCCCCGCATCCTCGTCGCCGACGATCAGGCCGATCTCGTGGAAGCGCTGCGGCTGCTGCTGAAAACGCACGGCTTCCAGATGGAAGCGGTGTCTTCCCCCGACGCCGCGCTGCGCGCCGTCCAGCGCGGCGGGTTCGATCTGATGCTGATGGATCTCAACTACAGCAGCTGCACGACCTCCGGACGGGAAGGCCTCGATCTGTTGTCGCGCGTCCGGGCGACCGACGGCGGGTTGCCGGTCATGGTGATGACCGGCTGGGGCTCGCTCGACGTCGCGATCGAAGCGATGCGCTACGGCGTCCGCGATTTCGTTCAGAAGCCGTGGGACGGGCCGTCGCTCGTCGCGCGCCTGACGGCGGAAATCGAGCGCTCCCGCGCGAGCCACCGTGAGCTGGACGAGGCGCGCCGGATTCAGCGCACGCTGATGCCGGCCACCCTGCCGCACATAGACGGGTTCGAGCTGGCGGCGAGCTGGCAGCCCGCCGGCCGCGTCGGCGGCGACTGTTACGACGCGATCCCGCTCGGCGCCTCGCGCCTCGCGATCACCATTGCCGACGTCGTCGGGAAGGGCGTGCCGGCCGCGCTGCTGATGTCGGGCCTGCAGACGGCCGTGCGCGCGTTCGCGAGCGACGTGATGCCGCCCGACGAGCTGTGCGCGAGCCTCAATCGAATCCTCGGCAGCCAGGTGTCCGAGGGACGCTTCATCAGCTTCTTCTGCTGCCTGCTCGATCCAACGATTGGCGTCGCCTCCTACACGAACGCTGGACACTACCCGGCGGTGCTCGCGCGCGCCGACGGCTCGGTCGAGCGTCTTTCGGCCGGGGGCCCCGTGCTCGGCGCCATCCCTGGCGCGACGTTCACCCGCGGCGTCGTCGAGCTGGCCACCGGGGATCGGCTCGTGCTCTACACCGACGGCCTGACCGAGGCGCGCCGCGCCGACGACGAGGAGTTCGGGGAAGATCGACTCGTCAGCGAGATCGTCGCGAACCGCGGATGCAGCGCGCCCGCGCTCACCTCCCGCGTCGTCGACGCCGTGTCGGCGTTCACCGGCGGCGTGTTTCAAGACGACGCGACGCTCGTCGTACTCGCCGCTGGCTAAGCCACGGACTCCGGGCCACGGATTTCACCGATTCACGATCACGGGCCACGGATTTCACGGATTCCTTTAGAACAACCACGAATTCACTGATCGACGCCCTCTCTGCTTTCCTGCGTTAGGATTGCGGCGTTCGACGTGAACCGCGACACCGGACCCATGCGAAGGCCCTGGCAGAAACGATTGGCGTGGCTGGTCCTGCTTCTCGGACTCGGCTTGGCGAGTGGCATGACACTCCGCTATCTGCGAACGAAGCGTGCCCAGCAGCGCGGACTGGCCTATCAGGCCGCTGTCCAATCGTATTCAGAAGTTCTAAGAGTGGGCATGAGCCGCAAGGAAGTCGAGGGGCACCTTACCCGCGCCGGCCGACCATTTCGCCAGATGTGTTGTATGGGGACGTCGAAGAATGCGGACGACGCACGAGTTCGCAGAGGCGCACGATTCCGACACGTTGAAGGACATCAGGATTTACCATCGGCTGGAAGGTTGCCTCTGAGCCAGAAGGTCCAATCCGTGTAATCCGTGGCGCCTAGTGCCTCGTCTCGGATGCGCCGCGAAGGATCTTCAACTCCGCCTCGGCATGCCGCGCGCGCTCCGCGGCCCGCCCGTACCAATCCGCCCAGAGTTGTGCCGATGCCGTAAGGTCGGCATTCTCCGTGGTCAATGCCGCGTTCTTACCAAGCGCGGTCCATAGCGACCGCGTGAGGAATCCCACCGTCATCTGGTGATCTTCCCGCTCGCCGACGAGTCCGACACGCTGCGTTCGTGAGAGGACCCGGATGATCTCGACGAGCAACCTCTCCGGCGAACAGGGCTTCACGAGGACCGACGTGCACCCTGCCGCTCTCGCCTCCTCCACCTCGGTCGGCCGTTCTCCCGCCATGGCAAGGATCGGAATTCCCTTCGTAGACTCCGCATCTCCGAGCCGCCGGCAGAGCGCAATCCCATCCAGGCCGTAGTTCAGGGACAGGTCGGTCAGGATGATGTCGGGTCGGAGCGTCGTGGCTTTGTCGAGCGCCTGCAAGCCATCGTGGGCTTGTTCGACGCGAAGATCGGCTGCCGCGGCACATGCCGCATAGCGCTCACGGCTTCGCCGATCGGGGCCCACGATCAACAAGAGAGGGTTAAAAGGGAGGCGGTCCACCATGAGGCATCTTCCTCGTCGAGACGGGCGCCATCCCAATCCGCGCCAACTCCGCCAATGCCAGGATCGGCAGGTCCGCGGTCCGAGGGTCGGCCTTCAGGCGCATGACCGTCTCGCCGTCGCACGTGTAGTCGAGGACGATGAGATCCGGACCGATCGTGATCGTCCGCTCGACCAGGTCTCGGTCGGGCACCTGAACCGGGAGCTCAGCGACCCGGAATCCAGCCGCGGTGAGATAGGGGACGTAATCCCGTCCGACCCGTCCGTCATGAATCAGGAGGATGAAGGGGGGAGGGCGCTTGATCGGCATGATGACCTGACTCCGTCCACCGAAACCTAGCAGCCGCCCCATTCTGGCGTCTGTGCTGTTTTGCACAGCTCGCGTCCTTTCCACGCGCTTTAACAGGCCGATCTGCCATGGGCCGCTGTTCTCCTGCAGTCAAAAGGAGCCGCGCAACGGCCCCGGCGCGGCCGCCTCAAAAGTGTTCAGAACGGTACAGCACGGCAGTCCGTCGGCTGGTACCGTCAATCGTCGAAATCCCCGAAGAGTCGGGACGGGCTTCGGCGCAACGCCCTCGGAGACCTTATATGCTGCGAGTCGTACGAGCCCAATCCACACCGACTCGGCCACCGGCCGGCAGAGGGCGAAGCGCCACCCGTGCCGACCGTCCCACTCACATACTGTTCGTGTGCGACGACATCGCGGATGCGCAGCCCTGCCTGCTGGAGCTCGAAAAGGCGCACTTTAACGTCGCGGCGGACATGGTGATGGGCGTTGCGGACTACGTGGCACGACTGCACGCGGTCGCCTACGATGTCGTGGTGTCCTGCTGCTCGACCGACAGCGACCTTCCGCTACGCGCATTGGATCTGCTCAAGAAGGATCAGCCCGACATCCCGTTCATCCTGCTTGCCCCCACCTCGCAGCCCGGGATCGTCAAACAGTTCATCGCGAAAGGGGCGTTCGACTGGGTGGACAAGAATCAGATGGACCGGCTGCCGGTGTCGGTGGCGGTGGCTGTGGAGCACCGGAGCGCGCGCCAGGAAGGGGACCTTGCCTTGAAGGCGCTGAAGGGTTCCCAGGCCCTGCACCGTGCGCTCGTCGACAACCCGACCTACGGCGTCTGCCAATTCGATCCCGAAGGCAGGCTGCTGGACGTCAATCGGGTCCTGGTCGAGATGCTTGGCTATGAGTCCAGGGACGAGCTGCTGCAGATGAACCTCGCGTCGGACGTCATGCTCGACGCGAGACAGGGCGCCCAGCTTCTGGCAGCGTATCGCCGCACCGGCCTGGTCGCCACGCGCCAGGCGGAGTGGAAACGGAAAGATGGCACGACGCTGGTCGTGCGGCTAGGCGGCCGGCGGATCTGGGATGAATCCACGGCAAGTTGCGAGCTCATCGTCGACGACGTCACAGCCGACCGGGCACGTGAAACACACCTTCAGCATCTGGCGACAACGGACGGGCTGACGGGCCTCGCCAACTACCGACAGTTCGTGCATGCGCTCGAATCCGAGAGGCGGCGCTCGGAGCGGACGGGCCGGCCGTTCGCCGTTCTTCTGTTCGACCTTGACGCGCTGAAGGGAATCAATGACCGATATGGACACGAAGTGGGCAACCACGCGCTTCGCCGGATGTCGGCCGCGCTGCGCCGCTGTTGTCGGTCGCTGGACACTCCAGCCCGGTGCGGCGGGGATGAATTTGCGATCGTGTTGCCGGAAACCGGGGCGAAAGGGGCTGGGCTGATTGGCCGTCGCATCTGCGCCAGCCTCGCCGACGACCACGAGGAACCTCGGTTGTCGGTGAGCGTGGGCATCGCCGTCTCTCCGCACGACGGCGTGTCGACGGATGCGCTGCTGCGGATCGCCGATCGCGCTCTGTACGTGATGAAAGGTCAGCACAACCGGCTGGGCGGCGCCAGCCTGGACGCACCGGCGCGTCCTCCCGCCGCAACCGATCGCGGGCACGCCCGTGACGGCCGCTTCAAACAGCGCTCAATCGTGCAGGACCAAAGTCAGACGTGAGTGGTTCGACGTTGTCGTGGTGCGCCGCGAACGTCTCGAGGTACTCGAGCGTGGCCATCTCGTCGGCGGTGTACCAGAGAGTGCCGCCCTTGCCGCTCGCGAGCCTGGCCCCTCTCGCCACGGCGTATTGGACGTTCCAGGCGCTTCCCCGATAGACGAGGGACAGGCGGTCGGCTCTCGTGCCGGTGACAATCAAGAGCAGGTGGCCGTCCCGGACCTTCGAGACCACTACATCATTGAGCTCGGGCGTCGTTCTCGCCGTCATGTCACTTCTCTCTTCGCTGGGGTCGCTGCGCGGCGAGCGCGTGACGGCGCCAACCCAACAGGATGAGCCAGATCGCGGGAGCCACGATCCCGAGCACGAATAACAGGAAAATGCCCGCCCCCACGGTCGCGGGAGGCTGCACCACCGCGACGAGGCCAACGACCATCACCCAGACTGGAAGTACTAATCGTCGCGTGTCGAGCGTTGTCATCACGAGCACAGCTCCACGAACGAGGATACGCGCCGGAACGTGTGAATGCTGTTCACAACGGCACAGACACGGCCGAGGCCCGATCGCGACGTTCGAACGGGCACGATGAACGGCTGGCGCCCGGGATCGGCGATCGACAGCGTGTGCGGGAGCCGTTACAGACGGGGCTGAAGGCTATCGATGCGATGATCCCGATCGGTCGCGGTCAGCGCGCTCGGGACCGGGGACAGTGATCGGCGTCAGCGCTGCGCCGATCGACGTCGCGGATGGGGTGGCCACCGACGTCTGAACTCCGGAAGGCCCCCCCGACGTCATCGGCCCGCCTCTTCTGCTCTTCAGCATCGTGGAGCACGTGGGCTACCGACCGCGTCGGCCGGCCGGCCCGCAGGGACATCAGCGTCACCGCAACTATGCCGATCAGGACGGCGCCCACCCATCCGAACGTCTGACTCGACATCGACCCGGAACCGACCGCGATCCAGAGGACGAAAGCCGCCACCATGATGATTCCCAACGACAACCAGGACGTTCGCGGTATAAGCATGTAAGCCTTCTTTCAAGACGGAGGAGTTTGGAGTTTCGACGGCGGTCGCGTCCGTACGGACTGCGCCCGACGCTCCCACGGTACCAGACGCGGTGACGCGGGGCTGTTCATTGTTGAACACCCCCAACTTTGGGTGTAAATTCGGCATCAGACGTCCAGATGGCCTCGGGCCGGTCAGCCGTGCGCACGATAACCATGGCGGGATCAAAAAAACCGCGTTCGTTCGACGCCCAGAAGTTCCTCGACTCGGCAGGCGTCGCGAAGAGAGCTGTCGAGTTTCGCCCGAAGGCGACGATTTATGCCCAGGGCGATCCTGCCAACGCCATCCTGTACCTCCAGAACGGCGGCGTGAAGTTGTCGGTTGTCTCGAGCACGGGCAAAGAGGCCGTCGTGGGCATGCTCGGTCCGGGCGATTTCTTCGGTGAGGGATGCCTGGCGGGGCAGTCAGTCCGGATGGGAACGGCGACCGCGATCGTGTCGACGACCGTGCTCAGCGTCGACAAGAAGAAGATGCTTCGTCTGCTGCACGAGCAGCACACGATGTCGGACCTGTTCATTTCCTACATTCTGGCGAGGAACATCCGGATCGAAGAGGACCTCGTCGATCAGCTCTTCAACTCCAGCGAGAAGCGACTGGCTCGGACCCTCCTGCTGCTGGCCCGTTACGGGAAGCCGCACAAAACGCAGCGAGTGCTCCCCAAGCTGTCGCAGGAAGTGCTGGCCGAAATGGTCGGCACCACCCGCTCGCGCGTCAATTTCTTCATGAACAAGTTCAGGAAGCTGGGGTTCATCGAGTACAACGGCGGGCTCCAGGTCAACAGCTCCCTCCTCAGCGTCGTCCTGCACGAGTAGTCGACAGCTGAGTCGGTCGTCCGGCCGTCCGGTTCGGGGCCGGAGCGGTGTGGCGAGCACGCGTGCGTTTGTGGACAGACGGACGACCCTCGACTTGATACTGTCGAGCGGTGGAGTCGCCAACGGTCATTCCGCAGAGAGAGTGTGTGATCGCGGACGCACCCGCGCGGGGGAGCTCCGGCCAGTCAGGCGGATCGCGCCGGACCAGGCGACTCCTCCTCGTTCTCGGGGGCATCGTGGTCGCCGTGTCCGTGCTCGCCACGCTGCTGGCGGTCGCCGAGGTCCATCACGTCTACTTCAATCGCCAGAACCTGCCGGACCTGGGGCCCTTCACGGGTTTTGAGTTCCCAACGATCGGCCACGTCTACGACGCCAGCGGCAGGCCGCTCATCGAGCTGGCTCGAGAGTACCGCGAGATCGCGCGGTACGAGGACATTCCGCCGATCGTTCGTGACGCGATCCTGTCGGCCGAGGACAAGCGCTTCTTCTCCCACAACGGGATCGACTACTTCAGCCTGCCTCGTGCGCTCGGGAAGGTCAGGGTGGGCATGCTGGCGGGACGGCTTGTGAGGGGCGGGCGTCACGACGAGGTGAACGGCGCATCGCTCTTCCCGCAAGGCGGGTCGACGATCACGCAACAGCTCGTACGCGGCTATTTTCTCCGGCGCGTGACGGCGCAGGAGAACAGCCACGAGCTTCGCCACACCGGGCTCGCGGCGGGGCTGCTGTCATCGGTCATGGGCGCGCGAAGCGTCAACATGCTGGCTCGGAAGCGGGAGGAGATGCGGATCTCGCTGTGGCTCGAACAAGCGATGCGGGAGCGCTTCGGGTCGAAGCGCCGCGCGAAGGAAGAGATGCTCGCCCGATACGCCAGCTTCGTGTACATGGGCAACGGTCAGTACGGGTTCGCGAGGGCGGCGGAATACTATTTTGGCCGGCGGCTCACGACCTTCACCGCCGAGGATGCCGACAAAGCGGCGTTGCTCGCCGGCATTGCCAAATCGCCTCGCGACTACGCACCGAGCGCCAGGGACACGGGAAGAGTTTTGCGCCGGCGAAACCAGACGCTGACCCTGATGCGGGCGAATGGGTTCCTGTCGCCGGAGGCGACGGCGCACGCCAAGGGGCGCGCGCTCGAGATTGTGCGCCCCGACATGCGCCTGGGACTCCAGGCGCCTGCCGTCGTCGAGCATGTCCTGGAGGAGTTCAAAGTCCCGCCACGCCGACCTCAGTGTGGAAGATCTGCTGCAGGGACGGATCCAGGTGTACGCGACAGCGGACGCTCGCGTGCAGCGCATCGTGAACGACGCGCTGGAGCACGGTCTCGCGCGGTACGACCGGCGACATCCAAAGTCCCGCGGACTGATCCAGGGCTCGGTCGTCGTGCTGCAGAACCGCGATGGAAGGATTCTGGCCGAGACGGGCGGCCGGAAGGTCTTCAAGGGCCGCTCGGCTTCGTATAGCGATTACAACCGCGTCACGGAATCTTTGCGGCAGCCCGGATCCGCGATGAAGCCAATGGTCTATCTCGCGGCGTTCTGGCACGGCGGATTCACGCTCGAGACCTTGGTGCCGGACGAACCGATCGGCGTCTCGGATGGGGACTCGCGTCCGCTGAAATGGATCTCGAACTACGATGGCCGCTTCAAGGGCTTAATCCCGATCCGTCAGGCGCTCGCCGAGTCCAGAAACGCGGTGGCCATGTGGATCACCGAGCAAATCGGGATCGACAGCGTGCTGCGGACCTCGCGGAGTCTCGGCGTCCGGACACCGCTCGCACGCTACCCGACGACGGCTCTGGGTGCGTCCGAGATGAATCTCCTGGAGCTGGCCAATGTGTACCGCACGATGGCCTCGGGCATCGTCGCCGAGCCTGTACGTGATCCGGGCTGTCGTGCGCGATTCGCGCGAGGTGGCGGCCGCTGCCCGGCGTGGCCCACTGCCGGCCTCCATTGACGCCGCCGCGCTCTCGCTCATCCAGGAAGGTTTGCGAGGTGTCGTGCGGCTGCCCACCGGCACCGCGCATGCCCTCGCCTCGCGCGGGTTCCCGATCGCCGTCATGGGAAAGACCGGAACGACCAATGAGTTCAGGGATGCGATCTTCGTGGGCTCGACGTACGGTCCCGACGGCATCACCGCGGCCGTCAGGATCGGCTTCGACGACAACCGTTCTCTTGGATCGAGAGAAAGCGGGGCGAGGTTGGCGCTGCCGGTGTTTCAGGAAGTGATGCTCGGGGTGTACCGCGGACAAGATCGTCGGGGCCCCCGCCGGCGTTTCCGGCGCCCATGGAAGCGCGCATTACGGCCTCCCTGCTGCGCCCGCCTTCCTGCTGCCGAACCTGCTTCCTCCCGCGACAGACGTCGCCGGCGATGCCGTCGCATACGTGTTCAGCGCGCGGTATCGGCGCGCGTCACCCACTGAAACCGACTGGCTCCTGCAGAATGGAACGATCGTGCAGACGCCGATCGCGCCGCCCTTCGCGCGGCTCGTGCCCGGGAGACGTGTGTTCTGATTACAATGGTTCAGCGAGGGAAGGTAAAAACCTCTCCGCACCGGGAACAGCGAAACGCTTGTCGGCCTTTGGCGTCATCCATCAGGGTGGTGTCATGCTGGCCACAGGCGGGACACTGGCGCGTCGTCGACGGATCGAGCGCGTGGCCGTTGAGGCAGCGGTATGCCGCCCGGTTTCGGTGTCCGCATGCCAGGCATTCTGCGTCCACACCATCTCTGCGCCGCAGTCAGGACAGGGCGCCGACCGCTTGATGGTGTATTCCATCTGTTGTTCCACGCTCAGCGTTTCCGGTGGTGTCGCTCACGTCCAGCGACGCGGGTGCCCAGCGGCAGCCCGCATCTCTGGGCCTGACGTCTCGGTTCCGCCGCTAAGCCAGCGTGCGTCCGCCTCGCATCCCAACGGCGAACAGCACGATCGCGACCACCAACAGCACATGAACGGGCGCGCCAATGGAATAGGTCCCGACGATCCCGAGCAGCCACGCGATCAACAGTATGACGGCGAGCGTGTACAGCATGTGAATTCTCCGGCGAGGTGTCGGCCCCGCGCTTGAACACGAGGGCGGCGCGATCGTCGCCGCCCTCCACGGACTATCGGCTCGTGAACCAGTAGCTCTGCGAACCTCGCCCATGCTGCGTGCAACTATGCGGGATAGAAGCCAGCGCCGCTGTTCCGTTTGGCACAGAACTCGACGAGATCGAGAGCGTACACTCGGTCATTCGTCACCGCGCTACAGCGGAGCTTGCAGATCATGCCTGACCGACGACGTTCCTACGGCCGCCTTCTGAATGCCTCCGCTCTTGTCATGGTGACTGCCTCGCTGGCGATCGCGCAGACGCGCATCACGCCGCCCAAAAACAAGTACACGCCGGCACAGGATGTCGAACTTGGTCAGCAGGCGGCGAAGGAAGTCGAGCAGCAGCTGCCGGTTCTCCGAGACGACGGCATCGAGTCCTTTGTGGATCGCATCGGCCGGCGCCTGGTGCAGGTGACGCCGCCCGAGCTGCAGCATCCTGAGTTCCGATACTCCTTCAAAGTCATCAACGTGCGCGAGATCAATGCGTTTGCGCTGCCGGGCGGTCCCATGTACCTCAACCGCGGCATGATTCAGGCCGCGGCGGTCGAGGGCGGGGTCGCCGGCGTCATGGCGCACGAGCTCAGCCACGTGATTCTGCGGCACGGGACCGCCGGGGCAACGAAACAGCAGCCTTTCGCGATTGGCGCCATGGCCGGCGCGATTGCGGGGGCGATCATTGGCGGAAGAACCGGGCAGGTGGTCGCGCAGGGCACCCAGTTTGGTTTGGGCACCTACTTTCTTCGGTACAGTCGCGAGTACCAGAAGCAGGCCGACCTGCTGGGCGTTCAGCTGATGGCGCGCGCCGGATACGACCCGCTCGACCTGATGCGCATGTTCCAGACGATACAGAAACAGGGCGGCGGCGGCGGTCCGCAGTTCATGAGCGACCATCCCAATCCTGGGAACCGCGAGGCCTACATCACCCAGGAAGCCTCGCATCTGCGAATCGAGGGCCGGGCCGGCGACGCCCGCGAATTCGCGCGCGTGCAGGATCACCTGCGGAGCATGTCGCCGGCGCCGACGACCGAACAGGTCGCACGCCGGGGGAAGCAGACGCCCACCCAGTCGGGACAACCGGCGCCCGACGAGCGCACCATTGGAACTCGCGTGGCGCCCCCGTCATCGCGGTATAAGAGCTACACGGGGGGAGACCTGTTTCGCGTCAGCGTACCCGACAACTGGCGCGAGGTTGCGACGAGCGCCTCGGTGAAATTCGTGCCCGATGGCGCCTACGGCCAGGTGCAGGGCCAGACGGTCTTTACCCATGGCACGGAGCTGGGAGTTATTCGCAACGAGACTCACTCGCTACAGGAAGCGACCCAGGAATTCATCGACGATCTGGCGCAGTCGAACCCTTCGCTGCGCGCGACGGGCCGTCTCCAGAATACGACGCTGTCCGGTCGGGACGGGCTCGTGGCCACACTCGGCAACGTCTCGGAAGTGACCGGCCGGGGAGAAACGGTCACGATCTTCACGACGATGCTCCGCGATGGCAACCTCTTTTATTGCATCGCCGTCGCGCCGCAGGACGAGTACCAGGCATACCAGCGATCGTTCCAGCGCGTGGCGCAGTCGATCCGGCTTAGCGACTAACCCCTCTGATTGAAGGACTCTGACTGCCTGCCTCTTTCAAGACTTCGTAGGGGTCAATCGGACTGCCTTGCCACCACTGCTTCTTTTCCGTGAGCCGGAAGATCGCGAAGTGCAGGTGGGGCGTATCTTCGGGCGCGTTGCCGGAGGTGCCAACGTAGCCCAGCACCTGTCCGCGCTGAACGTGATTGCCCTCTTGGAGCCCATCAGCGTAGCGCTCGAGGTGGGCGTAGTAATACACGTACCAGGTCGTGGGATCGAACTGGTAAACCGTGGTGCCGCCTGCCTTGCTCTCAAACAGCCGCGCGATAGTGCCGTCATCGACCGCCAGAATCGGCGTGTTCCGTGGCGCCATGATGTCGATCGCCTCGTGGGTGTGGGTCGAACCGCGCGTTTCGTTGAAGGAGTCACGAAGCTCCCGCCTTAGCGCGCCGCGCACGGGGAGCTCCAGCTGCCTATCTCGCAGCTCGGGAAGCGGATCTGCCTCGATGGTGGGGGTCGTGGTCGAAGAGGGGATTGGCGCCTTGGCGACCGGAGGCGGACTCGCCAGAGGACTTGGACGGCTTTCGAAGACGCCTTGACCACTCGGGTTCGGCGAGCGCATCACGTTGGGGAAGCCCCAGACCACGCCTGCAACGGCGATCGCGCCCGCGAGAAACCCACCCGACGCGGCCGCGACGATCCTCGAGGGGCCGGAGCTTCGCTTGCTCATTCCTCGAACACGACCGGCGTCCCTTTTGTGACCAGGCCGGCGAGCCTGGCGGCGTCCCAGTTTGTCAGGCGCACGCACCCGTGAGACGCGGAATAGCCGATCCGCCCCGGTTCGGGCGTGCCGTGTATCCCGTAGTGCGGCTTGTCGATGTCAATCCAGACCACGCCCACCGGATTGTTCGGACCCGCCGGGATCGTCGCCTTGGCGTGTGCGGGATCGGCGTCCCAGAACAGGTCGGGGTCGTAGTTGAAGGTTGGATTTCGCAGCACCGACGTGACGACCCAATTCCCGAGGGGGAGCGAGTCGTGCTCGCTGCCGCTCGTGACCGGGGCGTGAAAGATGATCTGGCCGTTCCGGTCATACACCGTCAGGACCGATGCCCTCTTCGAGACAACGACGTTGACCACCCCAGCCCGGGCCGGCACAGGTTTGCCGGTCCGGCCGGTGGTTCCCACGGGTGTGCCATCTGCAGCTGCGGCAGGCGCAGCGTCCGGCGCCGCGTGTTCGACGCCCAACACGTTGGGAACCCGGATGTCCTCCCCCGCGGTGAAGCGGGCGTGAGGGTTCAGGCGCTTGATCAGCGCCGGCGCCGAGTGGAATTTCTCGCCGAGCGCTTCCAGCACGGACGTGTAGTGAAGGCCCGGAAGCTTCGACTTCTCCGTCATGTCCGTCGGAATCGTCTCGGCGAACGGCCCCGCGGCGTCTTCCGCGGTGATCGTATAGGACACGATCGGTTCAACCTCGCCGGCGCCGAGCGCGTCGAGCAGCGCCTTGCGGTTCCGTGCGCCTGGAGCAAGCCCACGCGCGGCCTCGAACGCCGCCAGCGCCTGGCGGCTGTTCCGCCCGCCGGCCCCGTCGATCTCGCCCGGCGAGAAGCCGGCTCGATCGAGAAGGACCTGCAGTTCGAGCTCTGTGGGTCCGACCGACCGAGCCGGGCGTTTGGCTGCGATCGATGTCGAGGTGCCAACAAGAATCGCCGCGCTGACGACGACACACGACAGGGCCTTGAGTGTGGCCATTACCTTTGCATGCTGGGTGCCGTAGTCTGAGTCCTGGTGAGGCTCGAGGTGATCGTCAATTCTGTACCGCGCGGCAGATCGAGCTGGTCGCGCCCCTGGGCGATGACGGTACCAGCGCCCCCGGCTGCGCCTATCGCGGCACCGATGGCGGCGCCTGTGCCGCCCCCAGCGATTGCGCCAATGATGGCGCCGATGGCAGCACCGATCGCGCCCCGTTGAACGGTTTTCTCGGTCTGGCTGTTTTGCTCGACCGTGCCGTCGTTATCCACGCCAATCGTCTCTCCATTGGCCGTACGGACACTCTCGATGACTCCCGCGAACTGATACGTTCTGCCATCGCGCATACGGATGCGCTCGAAGTTCAGTGCCATGTCCGCCCGGCCGCTGACTCGTCCCGAAGCGTTCACGCTCGAGACGGTGCCTTCAATGACTGCACCTTCATACTGCGATGGACTGCGTGTGGTGATCGTGAAGCGATCCTCCGCGTGCGCATCCCGTGTACTCAGAGCGCTATCAAGCGTGGCCACGAGCCGGGTGCCATTCGGCACGCCGAAATCGCCGGCCGCCGAGTCGGTCTGAGATGCGTTTTCCAGGCTTGTGGAATAGACGTCCCACTGGGCGTCGTCCGAGGATTTTCGATAGAAGCTCTGAACCGTCACGGGCTGACCGAGACTGTCCTGAGAGATGCGGCGCGTGACCCGCAGGTTACGGCCGTTGTCAATCGGCTCAAAGGTGACGGAGTAGTCATTTCCTCCATTACCGGTTGTCGTCACCACCAACTGATCACCATGCAGGGTGGCGCGTGTCTTGACTGTCCTTCCAGCGTCCCCCTGCTCTGCGCGGACCTGGCCGTCAGCCTCGAAGGTGACCCGCTGTCCGCGCGTCGAAGCCATGCTGACGCTGTTCTCATTGCGGTCGATCGCGATTGTCTCCGGTGACTGCAGCCGGTTCATGAGACGCCGGTAGGCACGTTGCCGCTGGTTGGACGGCAGCGCGCGGGTCGCCTGTTCAGCTGCCTCACCCGGACTATCGCCGCGGGTGCCGTCCAGTTGGTACGTTCCAGTAAGGCGCTGATAGAGTCCCGTGCGCCCGTCCGCTGTGTACCGGGGATTGCTCCAAGACCACGCAACGTTGTACGCGCGCGCCAGCTCGTCCAGATCGCGGCGCACTTTGAGCCAGTCGTTCTCGGCCTGGACAGGCAATTGATGGCGCTGCATGAAGCTGTCGATGCTCACGCCACGCCGGAGAACGTCTTCGACATCGTTCGTGACGACCTGGCGGCGGTCGAAGTGGTCGCTCAGGTGGTCCGTCGTCTCGGCGAACTCCGTCACAGACTGATTGATGTTGTCCTCTTCCCGCGAGCCGTCTATCCGGCTGCGATTGAGCGCCTGATCGAGACTCTGGCGAAACTGATCGGCGTTCTTCTTCGTTCGTGTCAGGAGCTGCTTGACCTGCTGGTCGTTCAGCCGGGACGGCCCATTCTGTGCGCGGGTCCAGTTCGAGGCGACGCCATACGCGCGCGCCAGCTCATCGAGATCGCGCCGCAGACTCTGCCAATCGCGTTCGGCAGCACTATCGAGTGTGTTGCGCGTCATGAAGCCGTCGATCGCCGATGCGCGTCTCAGCACGTCTTCGACGTCTGTGGTGCCGGCTTGGCGATTCTGCGCCCGATCGCGCAAGCGATCGGCCGCCTGCTTGAAATCGTTCACAGATTGGTTGATGTCGTCTTCCGCTCGGCTGCCATTGATCGGACTGCGATTGATCGCCTGATCGAAGCTGGCGCGGAAGGCGGCGATGCCCGTGTCCACACGGCTCAAGAGGTCTTCCACCTGTTGATCGCTGACGCGAGTGGTTCGCTGCTGTGCCGCCACGATCACACTGACACCCGTGAGCGCGAACACACTCGCTAGAGCGACAATGCGACTTCTTCTGGTCATACCGGTCTCGCCTCAATTCAGTCCAAGAAACGTGTTGAGAACGACGCAACAAAACCTTATCAGGCCGCGATCTGACGTGTCTGTTCAATACCGCTCACGGCAGTCACGAGGAATGAACGTCGGCATCGCGCACGTCAAGGTCTGACTGTGCGGTTGAGACACTTGTGCACATGGGTACATCCCACGACCAGGGAGGTGGCATACCGTGGGGTCGATGACGCGGAATCGGGTCTTTGCTTTGTTGAAGCGTGAGGGCGTGCTGCTGGAAAGCTCTCAGGGTCCCGTACCCAATCTCGTCGAATTCATCGCCGGGGAGCCCGTCAAGGGAAACTGGTGGTCGCACCCGCAGTCGCACAGCATCTTCGCGTTGACGCGATCGGTGCGCGATTCCCCAGATGTGCTGACGTGCCGTGCGGTCAATGGCAAAGTGACCTTTGTGCACCGACGGGTCTGGCCGGCCCTCGTTCGCCTTGCGAAACTGTTCCCCAAAGACAGGCTTGCAGCGATTTGCGAAATCCATACGCGGAAGGGTGCCCACAGGGTGATGACCCTCGCGTTTCCCAAATGGGTGCCTCGCGATGTCAAGACCGCCGGACGAGGACTGTCCGCCGAGCAGGCGGCCTCGAATCTGGGGAGCTGGGCATCGGAAATGGCCTCGACCGCCGCGCCCGCGGGCCGCGCGACTTCGGTGAGAGGCGTTCGCCAGCGCGCGCAGTCTCGCCGTGTGCAGGCCGGGTCGTTAGTCCACCTAATAAACGCAAGAAGAGTGGATGAGTTCCAGAACGAGAGACGCGACTTGCCCAAGAACGGTTGGGCCTGATGGACGATACGTCGAAGACATTGAAACCGTGGGTGACTTTCGCCGGATGCGTTCTGGTCGTTGTCGTCCTGTATTGGGCGCAGGCCGTGTTCGTGCCGATTGCACTCGCCATCCTTCTCACGTTCGTGCTGGCTCCTCCTGTCACGTGGCTCGAGCGCTGGGTCGGCCGCGTCCCGGCCGTTCTTGCGATGGTCACGCTGGTGTTCACGGTCCTCGGTCTCGCCGGCTGGGCTCTGGCGCGGCAGATGGACTATCTGGCCGAGGACCTTCCGCGTTACCGGGTCAACATTCTGGCGAAGATTGCGGACGTGCGTGGCGCCAGCAAGGGGGGATCGGTCGAGAAACTGCAGGAGACAATCGAAGACATCAAGACTGACCTTGGAAAATCGGAGGTGCCCAGAGGAACGGTCTCGCGGCCCGTCGTGGTCACGTCTGAGCAGGTCGCGGGTTTCTCGGGCTTCGCATGGCTCGGTCCAATAGTCAGCCCGTTGGGCACGGCCGGGCTCGTCCTGGCGATGGTCATCTTCATGCTGCTCGAACGCCGGGATCTGCGCGACCGGTTACTCGGGCTGTTCGGGCACGGCCAGCTGGCAATCACGACGAAGGCGTTGGACGAGGCGGGGACCCGCGTCAGCCGGCAGCTGTGGATGCAGTCCCTGGTCAATCTGATCTACGGCACCGCCGCCGGCGCCGGACTCTACGTCCTCGGGGTGCCGTACCCATTGGTCTGGGCCGCGCTGGCTGCGATTCTCCGATTCATCCCGTACGTCGGGCCCGTGCTCGGCGCAGCCGCGCCGATCCTGGTCAGCCTTGCGGCTGCCGAGGGCTGGGCCGGACCGCTCCGGGTCCTCGGTTTGTTTGTCGTGCTCGAGCTCGTCACGAATCTCGTGCTCGAAACGGTGCTCTATGCCGGGGCGGCTGGCGTCTCGCCGGTGGCGCTGCTCGCGTCCGTGGCGTTCTGGACGTGGCTGTGGGGGCCGCTCGGCCTGCTCCTGGCGACACCGCTGACCGTGTGCCTTGTCGTGCTCGGCAAGCACGTGCCCGGTCTCGAGTTTGTCGGGACGCTGTTGGCCGATACGCCCGCGCTCCCCGCCGAGTATGGCTATTACCAGCGTCTGCTGGCCCGCGATCAGAGCGAGGCGGCCGACCTCATCGAGCGGTACATCAAGACAGAGTCTCCGCGCTCGGTGTTCGACGCCCTGCTGCTGCCCGCGCTCAATTATGCGGAGCGTGACCGCCTGGAGCAGCGCCTGTCGCCGGACGAAGAAACGGCCGTCATCGATGCGACGCGGGAGCTGCTGTCGGACGCCGCGGAGTCGATACGGCGGCTGAATCCGGAGCCACCCGCGCCGCTCAGTGATCCACGACTTCCCGGACCGCGCGAACCGCTGCGTGTGCTGGGCTACCCGACCAACGGCATCGCCGACGAAGTCGCGCTCACGATGCTCGCCCATCTGCTGGACGATCTGCCAATCGCCGTCGAGATTACCAGGACGCGCCTGCAGGCCTCGGACCTGCTGTCGCTCGTGCGGGAGCAAGGGTTCTCGGTCGTGTGCCTCGCCGATTTGCCACCGAGCCCGCCCTCAAAGACGCGCTATCTCGTCAAGAGGCTCCATGCCACGTTTCCCGACGTGCGAATCCTCGTCGGGCGCTGGGGACCGCCGGCGCTGGCGGACGAGAGCACGCAGGTCCTGCGGGATGCCGGGGCGCATCTCGTGGCCTCGACGCTGCTTGAGACTCGGACGTACTTGGGCGGGCTCGTGGAGATCCCGCGGATTCCCGTTCCGGAGCCAGCCGGCGCGCACGCTGCGTAGCAGCCTGGCCATGTCCATTAGAGAACAGACGTCGCATATGGCCGGGCTGTACCATCGCTGAGAGTCGGAAAGGAAGTCACCATGCTTTCAACACTCATCATCGTCCTCCTCATCTTGTGGGTGCTCGGGCTCGTCACGTCCTACACGTTCGGAGGCCTCGTTCACGTCCTCCTGGTTGTGGCGATCATCATCGTGCTGCTCCGGGTCATTCAGGGCCGAAATCCGCTCCACGGGTAGTCGTCGTCGAAGCGGCCGGCCGCGTCATTAACCAGTACTCACAGAGGTCATCCATGTTGCGTTATCTCAGTCTTGCGCTCTGCTTCGTGTTGGGTTCGGCGGCTCTCGATGCCGTGAACAAGGAGCAAGGTCGCCTGGAGAATTGCGGCGTCGTGATGCAGGAGATCCTCGACGTCCCCGACAACATCCCGCAGGAACTGCTCGAGAAGGCCGAATGCGTCATCGTCATCCCCTCGATGACGAAGGTCGCGGTCGGCGTCGGCGGCAGCTACGGTCGCGGCGCGATGGTCTGCCGGTCCGGCAAGACGTTCAACGGACCCTGGGGCGCACCCGCGATGTATTCACTCGACGGCGGCAGCTTTGGTCTGCAGCTCGGTGGCGAATCGACCGATGTCGTCCTCCTCGTCATGAACAATCGCGGCGTGGATGCTCTGCTCAGCAGCCAGGTCAAGCTGGGGGGCAACGCATCGGCCGCGGCGGGGCCCAAAGGCCGCACCGTCGAGGCGTCGACCGACGCGTCGCTGCGCGCGGAGATCCTCAGCTACTCGCGTTCGCGCGGCCTCTTCGCGGGCGTGTCGCTCGAGGGGACGTCGCTTCGTCCCGACGATGACGCCAGTGAACAGGTGTACGGACGCAAGATGACGGCTCGGAATATTGTGACCGGGAAGGCGATCAGCGTCCCGGCATCAGGTCGTCATCTCGTCGATGTGCTGGAAAAGAACGCGCCGCACAACGAATCGAAGAAAACGGCGAGCCGATGAGGGACGGCAACGTCGCTGTGTCGTTCAGTACAGCGTCTTCTCGCGCGACCGGATAGCGTCTCCGGGTGCGGTACATGTTCAGTGCGGCGGGGAGGCTCGCCCGGAGGTGAACTCATGAGCATTTTTGGCTGGAAGGAAGACAAGCCACCTGAGTCCAGGCCCGATTTCAGTAACGTGAAATCTGGCGGATCGTCAACGGCGTCCGCTGCGCCTCAGCCGACGGACACGATCGGTTCAGGCAAGACGTACGTCGTTGTCGAAGGAGACAGTCTCTCGAAAATCGCCAGGCGGGAGTACGGGGATGCCAGCAAGTGGCCGACGATCTACGAGGCCAACAAAGGCGTCATCACTGATCCGGATCTGATCTTTCCGGGACAGGAGCTGCAAATCCCTGGAACGTAGGCTCTTACATTCGCGGTGGAGGAAAGCGATGCGCACAAGACTGTTCGGAATCTCGATTCTCGCGCTGACGCTCGCTGCCGGACTGAGCGCGGCGTGCGCCAGGAGCAGCGAGAACCCTGGTGCGACCGGCACCACCGGAACCGGCGTCGGCGTCCGCGTTTCCCACATCGATATGGGTCGTTCGCTGAACGCCGACAAGACGATCAACGATCCTACCGATTCATTCAAGCCAAACGATACCATCTACGCATCGATCGCGACCGAAGGCACCGCACCCACGACGACGCTGAAGGCCCGGTGGACCTACCAGGATGGACAGGTCGTCAACGAATCCACTCAGACGATCGCGCCGGCCGGCGACGCCAGAACCGAGTTCCACATCGTGAAGCCGGATGGATGGCCAACCGGAAAGTACACGCTCGAGATCTTCGTGAACGGCTCCTCCGCTGTCAGGAGGGACTTCGACGTCGAACGATAAGACAGCGCACCCCTAGTTGGGGTCGAGCTTGTTCACGTCCCTCAGTTCGCGGAGGGTCCGCCGCATCTCCTCGACGACCCTCATCTGCTCGAGCGTCGCGTTCAGGGCGTCGGCGGTGGCGCGTACCGAATCCACCACCGCTTGATGCGCGTCCTCGGCCGCGACCCGAGCCTCCTCGCTTGCGGTGCGCGCACCCTCGGCCGCGGCCCGCGTCGTCTCGGCGGTTTCCCGTAGCCGCTCTCGCTCCTGTCGGATTGTCTCGAGCGCCTCGCGATGCCCGTCGCGGACTTCACGCCCCTCTTCTGCCAGCCGCCTGAACCGTTCCGCCTCGTTCCTGGCAGCTTCCGCCGACTGAGCGTGTTCCACAAACACACGGGCCTGCTCGGCACCCTCACGGCCGTCGTCGCCATTTGGTCCCACGCGCTCGGTCTGCTGGCGTTGCGGCTCCTCATTCATCATGACATCCACCTTAGCGGCAGCGTATCAGCGTCGGGGTACGAGAGATGTTCTTAAGCGGACATTGAGCCACCGCAAACATGCCGGAGCGGAGGCACGGGCCCGTGTGCTGTTCAGCACAGCTATTTCCCGCACCTCTGGCACACGCTGCCCTGGGCATGGAACCAGAACGATTCCAGTCGGACTTACCATGGCTCGCTTCTCCGCGGCTCGACCGCGGCTCCACCGCCCGGTCGCTTTGGGCCGTTGAGCAACGCCTTGCCAGTACGGAACGGGAGCTGCGCATCCGGTTCACTCGAAACGCACAACTACAAGTCGAACTCGACCTGCTGCTGGCAGCGCTCCGACGTTCGATGAAGCCGCCAAGCGGAGCAGCAGCGACCTTGTTGAGTACCTGAAGTCGCTGTGATCGTCAGGGTCTGCGCACTGGTCAGTCGCGCAGCACGACGCTCAAGAGCGAGTTGTTGATCTTCAGGCTGCTCAGATTGAACGTACACCCGCTCTGCGCGAGGCCAAAGGCTTCGATCCCGGCGAGACTAATCCATCGCGACGGCGGGAACCAGGAGCCGCGGCAGGTCGATCGTGAAGACGCAACCCCGCTCAGGCAGATTGTGCGCATAGATCCGGCCGTTGTTCGCTTCGACGCCCCATCGGCTGAAAGCGAGGCCCAGGCCCAGGCCGGTTCGATCAGCGCCGCGCTGCTCGAATGGACGGAACAGTTCGTTGATATTCCCCCCCGGGGGAGGCCGCCGCATTCGTCCTGGATCTCGATCAGCACGCGCTCGGCGCTGGCGCCGACCCGTAGCGTCACCGTAGTAGCAGGCCGGGTGAACTTGAACGCGTTGTGCAGCAGATTTCCCACCGCCGCCGCGAGGACTTGTCGGTCAGCCTCGATCGCCACTCCATCCTCGACTGGCGCGACGGTCAGTCCGAGGCCCCGGGTGTTTGCTTCCAACGCTGCCGCCGGCGCCAGCTCGTCGATGAATGCGGAAACGAGGAAACGCTCCCGATTCTGGACGCCCTGCGTGAGACGGATCTCGGCGAGCGAGCGACCGATCAGCGCACGCATGGCCATAAGGCTGCGATGGAGCACGGTCCCGGTGCTCCCTGCGACTCCAACATTTCCCGTCTTGAGCACCTCAAATGCGAAGATCGCGATGCTGATCAGATTCCGCAATTCATGAGCCAGGAACCCGAGCTGCTCGCTCCCGCGCGCGACCTCTCCATCGAGAGTGGACTGATTCTGTTCGCGGCCGTACTCGGTGACGGCGCCCGCGATCGCCTCGTCGAGGCATCGATTCAGCGTCCGGAAATCAGCCGGACTGATCCGCGCGTCCGCCTCCACGGCCAGCTCGGTGATGGATTGACAGATGTCGCCATACGCGTGAACGACCTGCGCAACGGTGAACCCCTGCAGCAGCAGGTCATGGCCGTGCTGGACGGCGCTCCTGCCAATATCCGGGTTCGATCTCTCGCCGCGGCGCAGCGCGTCCATCAGTTGATCGAGGAACAGGGGGACTCCGTGATCGATCTCCGCTTCGATGGGAGTTGGAAGCGACCTCGTCGCGACCTTTGCCCTGCAGCGCGTGATGATTTCTCCGCGGTTGGCGGCAACGAAGTAATCGAGCTGACCGACCATCATCGAACGACCCTTCCAATGGCCGATCCTATGGAAAGGGCTGAGCTCGGGATGTTCAAAACAGCACTGGTCGATTCCTGCTTGCAGTCATTACTGAGCTTTGAGACAGAAGTCCCGGGCGCGCGGCGATCAGGGGAGGATCGATCGCCGGGGAGTTGCCGGTGCGCAACAGCTTCGCGAACTCGTCGGCAACCACCGGCGGGCTGAAATAGAAGCCCTGCCCCTCACCACAGCCGTGAGCCTGAAGGAAAGCCAGCTGATCGCGGGTTTCCACGCCTTCGGCGATGACTCGATGCCCCAGGCTCTTGCCCATCGTGATCATGGCGCTGACGATCGGGGTGCCATTGACATCGACGGCGATCTCGTGGACGAACGACTGATCGACCTTCAGGACGTCGATCGGAAACTGCCGGAGATAGCTCAGGCTCGAATACCCCGTACCGAAGTCATCGATCGCGATCCGCACCCCGATGTCCTTCAGCGCCTGAAGGACGGAGGTCGTGGATTCGGCATGCTGCATGAGGGCGCTTTCGGTCAGTTCGAGCGCGAGATAGCGTGGCTCCAGGCGGCTGTTCTTCAGGATCGAGCACACATGATCCAGAAAGCCCGTATCCCGGAACTCGACAGCCGAGATGTTGACCGCCACGGCTATCGGTTGCAGGCCGATGTCAATCCAGGCCCGTGCCTGCCTGCAGGCTTCGCCCAGGACCCACCGCCCGATCGGCACGATGAGACCGCAATCCTCGGCGACCGGCACGAATCGCGTGGGAGAGATGAGTCCTCGATCGGGATGCATCCAGCGGACGAGCGCCTCGACGCCGGTCATCGCGCCTGTCTCGAGATTCATCGTCGGCTGATAGTGCAGTACGAACTCGTGGCGGTCGAGGGCACCGCGCAGGCCGGCTTCGATCCATTGCCGCTCGACGGCCCGCCGGTTCATCTCCGGCCTGAAGAACTGATAGTTGTTGCGCCCGTGTTCCTTGGCCTGGTACATCGCGGTGTCCGCACACTTCAACAACGTCTCCGCGTCCCGACCGTCGTCTGGGTAGAGGCTGACGCCGATGCTGGCGGTGATCTGGAGATCGTGATGGGCGACGATGTCGTGCGGCGCCGCGACACAGGCGATCATCTTCTGCGCGGTGGCGGCCGCATCTTCCGCACCATCGAGTTCTGACACCAGGACGACGAATTCATCCCCGCCCTGGCGGCTGACGGTGTCCGAGCCGCGGACACACGCCACGAGGCGTGCCGCCACCGACTGAAGCAGCCGGTCGCCAAGCACGTGTCCCAGGGAGTCGTTGATGTGTTTGAACCGATCCAGGTCCAGGAACAGCACGGCGAGCTGGCTGCGATGACGACGGGCCCACGCGATCGCCTGGGTGAGCCGGTCGTTCAGGAGTCGCCGGTTCGGCAAGTCGGTGAGGGAGTCGTGCTGTGCCAGATGGGAAATCTGGAGCGAGAGCGCCCGCGCCACGCTGACGTCGCGGAATACCATCACGGCGCCGGTGACCTGCCCATGACGGTCGTGGATCGGGGCGGCGGAATCTTCGATGGCCGATTCGAATCCGTCACGCCGGATGAGCACGCAGTTCGCGCTCAGCCGGACGGTCTTGTCCAGCCGGACCGCCAGCTCCATGGGATTCCTGGCGATTTGGCGCGTGGCGCCGTCGACGATCCGGAGTACTTGCGCGAACGGCTGTCCCGTGGCCTCCTCCCGGCTCCAGCCGGTCATGCGCTCCGCGACCACATTCAAATAGGTCACGTTGCCCAGAACATCGGTGCTGACTACGGCGTCACCGATGGAGTTGAGCGTCACTTCGGCGCGCTCCCGCTCCTCGAACAGCGCCTCTTCAGCGGTTTTGTGCTCCATCCGTTTCGTCAGTCGGTGGACGAGCCTCTGCCGGAATGCGGGAAGGGACTGTGCACGGCCACACCTCCCGACTTTGGCTCACTGTAGGCCGCCGGCCTCCGCCCGGCTGTCTCATATTGAACACCCGTCTTAGGTGGGGGAGGGCAGTGCCTCGCTGAGCATGTCAATTCGCGAGGTTGCTTGCCCGACACGGCAAGCAACCTCGCGAACGGTCGCCTTTACTTAGTGGGGCCTGGGCGCGCGCGGGAGAACGACCAAGGTCGCCAAGGCCGGGGCGGCGCTGTCGCCCAGGTCGGTGTCCAACGCGCCCGCAATCAGCACGTTGAAATAGCTGCCCGCGACCGCCGCAGTCACGCATACCGTCACCGTACAGGAGCTGTTGGCCGGGATTGAGCTCCCCGCCGACAAGGCTACCGTGTTCCCACCGGGGGTCGCGGCCACACCGCCAGAGCCGGAACAGGTGGTGGTGGCAAAAACCGGGCTCGAGATCACCACGCCAGGGGGCAATGTGTCGATGAGCGGCGCGTCCAAGGTGGCGTCTGTGTCGTTGGGGTTGCTCAAAGTAATGGTAAGAATCGAGAACCCGTTCCGATTGATGGTGCCGGGACTGAAGGCCTTGACGAGCGTGGGCGGCACAGGCTCGGTGGGGTTGACGGGGTTGACGACCAGGGTCGCGACGGCCGGAGCGGAATTGCCGCCGTTGCTGGTCTCCAAGGCGCCGATACCCAGGCTGTTGATGTAGGTGCCCGCGCTATCCGAGGTCACGCGTACCCTGACCCTACAGGAGCCATTGGCCGGGATCGAGGCTCCCGCCGACAAAGTCACCGTCGAGGCGCCCGGGATGGCGGTGAACGTTCCGCCGCAGTTGTTAACGTTGCCGGAGGGGAAGGCAGGGTTGGCGACCACCACGCCAAGGGGCAATGTGTCGATGAGCGGCGCTTCCAGCGCGGCGGCCGTGACGTTACGGTTGCTCAAGGTAATGGTGAGGACCGATGTACCATTCTCATCGATGGTGGCCGGGCTAAAGGCCTTGTTGAGAGTGGGTGGGATGAGATCCGGCGTCACGGCGCACGCGGTGATGCCGATCGTGTTGGAATCCATCGTCACCGCACCAGTTTGCGCCAGGGCTCTACCGGACAGGGTTGCGCCGGTAAGGAGGCCGATGCTCGTGTTGGCGAGAATACTGCCTACGAACTGAGTGCCCACCTGGATGGTCGCGGAGCTGCCGACCTGCCAAAAGACGTTGCAATTCTGACCGCCATTGGTTACCAGCACTCTCGAAACGGGGGTGCTCGCCGCCGTAATGAGGGTGCTGGCTATCTGGAAGATCCAGACCGCATTGGGGTCACCCAGAGCGTCGAGAGTAAGGGTTCCCGTCAACCCAGCCGAGGACGCAAAGCAATAAACGCCCGCCACGAGCGTCATTCCACCGAGATCCGTCGGAACAGCAAAGGTGTTTTCGACAGGGCACGCTTGGCCTGCCAGATTGCCGTACGCAGCGGTGTTCGCCAGCTGAGCCAGAGCCGCCGCCCCACCAGGTCCAGTTATCGTCCCGGCCACGACGGTCCCGGGAGGAAAACCTGTGACCGATGTGCCTGCGTCGATACCCACGTTTCCGGTGATGACGGTCGGGCCGGTATTGGTCACCTCCGAGTTAGCCAGTACCGCGAAGCTCTGCGCCGCACCCAGATTTGGTGCGACCTGCGCCGATGCTGTGTGGAACGGGACCGCGGCAAAAAGCGCGGTCAGCAAGACGATGGAGGCAAGTCTTGCAGACAAACCTCCAGACGGCCGTGTTCGAATCGTTAGACTCTTCATTCTGTCCCCCCAGGCAAGCTCTTCACGTGAGTTGCCACTGATTCGGCGATCGAGTTAACGCGGGTGGGGCGTGGGCATCGGTCGAGTGTGCTGTTGGCGCGCCGGGCTGGTAAGCGCAGCTACTGATCGCAACTCACGTAATCGTTGGGGGTGAATCGCTTCGCGGTAGGCGGTACCTCACTCGTGGGCAGCGTAATAGGCGGGATCGCGACTAGCCTGTTCAATACCGCACAGTTTCGCTGCATTCGTTCTTGTGTTTGCGTTCGTGCGCATCGTGCGCATCGTGCGCGTCTCGCATACCAGTTCGCGCGTCGAGTGAAGACGGCGGCGCGATGGACGACTCGCTTTGGATGATCAATGCTGAGGGATCGGCGAAGCGTGGCGAGGACGAAAGGGACTAGAGCAACCCGAGTCGCCGCGCGTACCGCATCGCCTCTTTGAACGGGATGCGATAGACGCATTTCCGGCCACGACCGACACGGACGGCGCGTATTTCCCCCAGCCTGATCTCCATCCGAATAAAACTCGCGCTCATGCCAATCCGTTGTGCGAGCGCGGATGTTGAAAGCGGCGGGGGCTGTCGAAGTTTGCCATCGGCGTGACCGCCTCGATGGTTACGGTTGTGGGGCGTTGCCATTGGTTACGCGCGCCGAGATGTTGTCAGCCATGTGCTTGGCACACTTAGCCTGCAAGGGCACTCATCGCTCGTTGACGAAGAAGCAAGAGAAGGGCCGCGCAGTTAACGCCGTGAAGGTGAGATCGCCCCGTCTATGTTCATGAATTCAAGGCGCTCCCGACGCTGAAGCCGGATCGGCCGCGCACACATTTCTCTGAAACGCTAACTATTGTCGCCACCGGAGTAGCCTTACGCGGCGGCGCCACTTCCCGACCGGAAAGTGATCTGCCAGCGGCGATTACGAACGCGCTGCAAGGGCGAACGAGACGGTGTGGTATTAGTAGCCGCTCGTGGCCCGCGTACGCCGGCTGATAAGGTAGACTCCGCTGCCCAAAAGAACCGCCAGGAGGGCCCAGGCTGCGATCTGGGGCAGTGTCGGGACGCCAGGCGGGGGGAAGGGAGGCGGCGGGCCGCCGGGGCCGCCTCCGGCGCCGCACGCGAGGAAGGAGATGGTGTTGTTATCCAACGTCACGGCACCATTTCGCGCCAAGGCTCTACCGGTCAGGTTGGCACCGTTATTCATTGAGATGTTCGTGAGCGCGAGGATGTTGCCTACGAACGTCGTGCCGGTACCGATGGTCGCGGAGCTGCTGACCTGCCATTGCACGCTGCACGCATTAGCGCCATTGATCAAGCTAACGGTCGAGCCGGACGAGGTTATGAGCGTGCTCGACATCTGGAAGACGAAGACCGCGGCGGGATTGCCCTGGGCGTCAAGGGTGAGTGTCCCCGTCAGATTGGAAGCGGCAGCGCCAAGACAGTAGACGCCTTGCGTGAGCGTGAGTCCAGCCAGATTGGGACCCACGCTGGCAGCGCACGGCAACCCTGCCAGAGTCGTGTACGCCGTGGTGAGATCACCCTGAGCCGCCGCGGCCGTCGCATTGCCGCCGTGTAACGTTCCAACGGCCGTGCACGGAACAGGGAAGCCAGTGATCGCGGCAGCGGGGCTGACGCCCACATCTCCGGTGATGACGGAAGCACCGGTGCAGGTCACGTTCGGGGTCCCGGCCAGGACCGCAAAGGGCCTCAGATTCCCACCCAGGTATCCCTGGGCCAGCGCTGGGGAGGGAGAGGCCCAAGAGAAGAGAGCGGCGAACCCCACGCTGGCCAGCAGACGCACATCTTTGCGCAGCATTCAGAGCCTCCTCTGGTTTCAATCGACGGGTATCGCAGGCGCCCAGGTCCGTGTGAACAATACGCAGTCCTGATTCGGGCCACTGTACAATTCTGAACAGTTCAATCCCGTGGTCCCCCCTAGAGTCTCGGAGGATGAAGGCGCACGTCCCACCCGCCCTCTACTCGGTCGACTTCAGCGGGTGTGCGGGTCTCGCCAGCCTCTCGCCCGGCGAGATCACGGCCATTTTTTGCTCAGCGCTGCAGCGTGCGGGTGCGACGGTCGTGGACGAGCTCTCCCATTCGTTTCCGGAGACCGGCCTCACCTGCGTCCTGATCCTCAGCGAGTCGCACGCCGTCCTCCACACGTGGCCGGAAACGGGTACGGTGAACATTGACATTTTTTCCTGCTCGACGAGGCTGAAGAGCCTCGAAGCGATCGATGAGCTGCGCCAGTCCTTCGGCGCTCAACATGTCACCATGCAGGAGATCCCCCGTGCCGACGGACACGGCCCGCGGTCGGACGGACGCAGTTAAATTCGCGCTGCGGGGCGTGGCGTGGAGCCTGGGCCTCTTCGGCCTGCTCCGTTTGAACTGGACCGAAGCGCATGTCCTGCTGCCGTTCACTCGAGTGCAGGCGGCTGTGGCTGTGGGACTGTTCGGCACATCAGCGTTGCCTGTCGAGGTCACGCTTGCGTGCAGCGGGGCCGACGCGTTGGCCCTGTGCCTCGGCGCCGTCTTCGCCTACCCGGTGACGTGGCGAACGCGCCTGGCCGGCGCGGGTGGAGGCGCCGCACTGATCCTCGGCCTTAACACCTTGCGGATCGGCACCCTCGGACGGGTGGCCGCGTCGCCGGCGTGGTTCAACACTCTCCACGTCTATGTCTGGCCGGCCGTGCTCACACTCGCGATCGCCGGGTATGTGTTTGGGTGGATGCGCCTCGCGGATCGCCGGCACACGCTGGATGAAAAAGAGGTCGCGCCTCGCGAACCTTTTCTCACCGGACGCCCGAAACCGACGCGACGATTCGTCGTGCTCACGGCTGCATTTCTGGTCCTGTTTTCGGCGGCGTCACCGCTCTATCTCCAGAGTGCCGGCATCTTCGCGCTGGCCGGCTTCATCGCCCGCGCGGCTGCAGTGATCCTCGGCGTTGTCGGCGTCAGCGCGCACGCGGCGGCCAACGTGCTCTGGACGCCGCGCGGGGGCTTCCTCGTCACGCAGGAATGCATTTCGACGCCGCTGATCCCGGTCTATCTGGCAGCCATCTGTGCCCACTCGACGACATGGCGGCGATTGATCCTAGGCGTCCTCGCCGCCGCGCCGCTTTTCATCGCCCTTGGCATCGTGCGACTTCTCGTGGTCGCCCTGCCTGGTGTGGTGGCCTCGCCGATATTCTTCGTGCACGCGTTCTATCAATTGCTCCTCGGCGCAGTGGTCGTGTTCCTC
Organism: uncultured Acidobacteriota bacterium; assembly: GCA_963847125.1. Lineage (GTDB taxonomy): Bacteria > Acidobacteriota > Vicinamibacteria > Vicinamibacterales > 2-12-FULL-66-21 > DATAEE01. The sequence goes on along the minus strand of CAWJYM010000009.1, from coordinate 496,353 downwards.
GCCGCGCAGTGGCGCCACGGCGGTAGCGCGGCGGGGCGGCACGCCCTGGTCGGCGTCATCGTGGGCGTTGCGTTCGTCTATCTCCTCGGCCCGTTTTACACGCGCATCGTCACGTATCTGGCCGGTGCGCCGCTCGACGATCCGCAGGGGGCGATCACGCTCCTTCCTGCGTTCCAGATCGGCCTCTATCTCGCGCTGTGGGTTGCGGCCTTCATCGCCGTCGGCTGGAGGCGCTTCCTCGCCGGGCTCGCGGTTCTCGGGCTCATGCAGACGGCAGGCTTGCTGGCGCTGCACGCCCTGACCACCCATTCCGGCGTGACGGCGCACGTGCGTGACGTCCGCGGCTGGGCGGTTGCCGGCCCTCTGTTGATTGTTGCTGCAGTGGTCAATGTTGCCCGGGCGCGTGACTGACGTCGTTGCGGTTTCGGCCTTGGCCACGATCGTCACCGTGGCGATCGCCGCACCCGTTCTTCGCGCGCCGTCCGAGCGCGTGTTCGGCATGGAGATCGTGGGGCGCCATCACGACCCCTTCACCGTGATGGCGCAGTTTGGGCGCCCCATCACCGTCGGCGTGTATTCCCAGCCGGTCACCGACATCACCAGCGCGTTCCTCGCGAGACTCTCAGGTCCGGTGGCCGCGTACAACTGGCTGGTCCTTCTCAGCTTTCCACTGTCTGCGGCGGCCGCGTATCTGCTTGCGCGTCATCTGGCGCTCTCGCCGGCGGGCGCGACGGTCGCGGCGATGGCCTACGCGTTTTCCCCGTTCCATCTGGCGCACGCCGCCTATCACCCTCACATCGCGCAGACCCAATGGCTGCCGCTGTACTTGCTCGCGCTGTGGCGTTGTCTCGACAACGCCTCGCCGGCAGCGGTTGGCTTTCTTGGCGCCGCGGCGGTGGCCGTGACCCTCTCAAACTTCTACGGCGGCTTGATCGCGGCCGTCATCACGCCGGCCGCCGTGGCGGCGTACTGGCTCGTCACGTGCCGGGCAGACACACGATCGGTGCGCCGACTGGGCATCACCGCCGGGAGCCTCGTGCTCATCGCCGCCTGCGGGATGGCATACGCGACGTACGCCGCCAGCGCCGTCGTCGTGGACCGCGCGGCCTTCGCGTGCCCACGTGCCGATCTGTTCCGCTACAGCGCGACATGGTGGAGTTATCTGGTTCCGCCAGTCGAGCATCCGCTGCTCGGCGCAACCGCGCATCGCGTCTGGGCTGCGGCGGGCGTCCGCGAGGGGCTGCTCGAACAGCAGGTGAGCCTCGGCTGGGGAATCGTCGCACTCGGGCTCATCGGGGTCTTTCGGCGGCTGGTCCCCGGAAGCAATGTTCGGCAACCGGCGTCGCTCGCGCGCGTTCCGGTCCTCGTCATCGTCGCCGTGGCTGCGCTCGTGTGCTCGCTGTCTCCGGAGCGGACGATCGGTGCGTTCACCTTCGTCCGCCCTTCCGCGCTCCTGTACTACGTCGTGCCGATGTTCCGGGCGTACGCGCGGTTCGGGGTCGTCGTACAGCTCATGGCGGCGCTCCTGGCGGGCATCGGAGTGGAGTATCTCCGCCGCGCCGGGACCAGGCGCGCGCGGATCGTGTGCCTCGCCCTCGTGGCGCTCGCCATCTGCGAGTACGCCGTAGCGCCGTCGGCGCTGTGGCGCGACGTGCTGCCCACGACCGCGCACCGCTGGGTCACGCGGCAGCCCAGTCGCGTGCGGGCCCTCGACTGCCTGCCGCCCAATCAGGAATCCGAGTCGGTTCAGTGGTTGACTGGTCATCGCGTGACGTCGGGACGCACGACGAGTGGCTGCACGGAGCCGAACCTTCCCCGGACGCTTGCGGCGACTGGGTACACGCACCTGCTCGTGCGGCGTGACACCGCCGTCGGACAATGGTTCGCTAAGCACCCTGCGCTGGACGGATTGCGCGTCGCCGCGACGTTCGACGATGGACAGGTGTTCGCGGTCACGGCGCACACACCGGCGGTCTATACGGCAACGATGACGGGGTTCTTTCCGCGCGAGCACGATGGGGAGTGGTGGTGGCGATGGATGGAGAAGGACGCGGCGTGGACGATCGTGAACACCAGCGCCATGCCGATCGTCGCAGCCATCGGCCTTGAAATGTCGGCGTTCCACCGTCCGCGCCGCATGGAGTTGCGGCTCGACGGGCGCTCGGTACAGACGCTCGTCGTCGAGCCATCGCGTCGCATCTACCAGATTGGTCCGCTCACCGTGCCCCCCGGCGATCACGAGCTCGTGTTTCACTCGGCTGAAGCGCCGACGGTGGCTGGCAATGTGATCAATAACGGGGACCGGCGCCGGTTGTCATTTGCCCTCGGCACGTGGAACTGGATCGTGCTCGGTGAGCAACCGTGACGCCCTACGACAAGCTCAGGGCACCCCGAGCGCCACGTCGAGGGGCGCCGCGGTCCGCTTACCGGGATTTCTGGGCCGGGGTCGGCGAGCGATTTCCCGACCTGGGCGGCGCGGTGTCGACGCGTTATTACGCGGACAACGAGCAGCGTCTGTTCACCGAACACTTGCCGCCGCTCGCCGGCTTGCGAGTCCTGAAGACGGACCTGTGGGACGAGGCGAAGAACACGCGCATTCTGGCGTGGGCGGCGCACCGGGGCGCGTGCGCCTTCGGCATCGACATCTCGGCCCCGACGGTCGTTCAGGCGCGGGCCGCGTTCACGCGCGAGTCGGGCCCGCTGCGGGCGGCAGCCGCCGACGTGCGCGACCTGCCCTTCCTCGACGCAAGCTTCGACGCGATCTACTCGATGGGAACGATCGAGCACTTCGACGAAACCGAGCGCGCCGTCGAAGAGATGGCTCGTGTGCTCAAACCCGGCGGGCGCGCCATCGTCGGCGTGCCGAACCGATACGACCCGTTTCTCCGGCCATTGGTCGCCACGGTGCTCCAGGCGGTCGGACTGTACGGGTATGGGTACGAGAAGTCCTACTCACGTCGCGCACTGAGACAGATGCTCGAACAGTCCGGCCTGGACGTGGTCGCTGAAACGGCGATCCTGTTCATCCCCGGCTGGCTGAGGATGCTCGACCTCGCGTGCCACTCGTGGTGCCCGCCGTTCGCTGCATTGACGGGCGCCCTCGTGCGCCCGTTCGTGTTCCTCGATCGACACGTTCCCGCCGTCCGGAGGCACGGTTACCTACTGGCGACCGTCGTCATCAAACCGCAACGCGCGGATTGAATCAACGCGTCGCCCCTGCGGCCAGCACGTCTGCGACGATCTTCGCCGCCTCGCCGGCGCGTGAGTTCGCGCTCTGATCGAGCTTGCCGGCCATGCGCTGGGCGTCGTCTATGCAGGCCAGGGCCGTCTGCACCTGTCTGACTTCGTCCTCCCGGCCGAGGTTCTTGAGCCGCTCGTCCGCGCGACCGAGCAGACCCCGAGCGCCTTCCAGATGTTTGCTCGCCTCGCCGAAGTTGACGCTGTAGATCGCCATTCGAGCATCGAGGATCGCCGCGCGCGCACCGACCAGCTCGCTTCGCAGCTCGGAGGTCTGAAGCGCGCCGACCATATCCGATCGACCCGACGCGCCCCAGATCCATCCGGCGAGAAGAGCGACCGCCAACCCGACAGTTATTCCAAGAATCAGCTTTCCCATCGCGGTTAGTCCAAGACGATCAACACACTCCGGGAATGGCAGCAGGCTTCAGGTGATCCCTCAGTCGTGCAGGACAACGCTCAACAGCGAGTTATTGATCCGGAGACCGCCGTTGAGCTCCTTGAGGTCGTCGTTGTAGTCGATGAACCCGAGCTTCCTGAACTTGTTCAGGAAGAAATTCACCCGCGAGCGCGTCGTGCCGACGATCTCCGCCAACGTCTCCTGCGAGATCTTGGGGACGACCCGCTGCGGCTTGTCCTGCTGGCCGTACCGCGCGAGCAGCAGGAGCGCGCGGGCCAGCCGCTTCTCGCTCGAGTTGAAGAGCTGATCGATCAGATCCTCCTCGATGCGGATGTTCCGCCCGAGCATGTGGGAAATGAACCGATCGGACAGCGCGTGCTGCTTGTGCAGCAGCTTGACCATCCTGGCTTTTTCGATGACGAGGACCGTGCTGGGCGTGATCGCCGTCGCGGTGCCCATGCGGACCGGTTGACCCGCCAGACACCCTTCGCCGAAGAAGTCGCCCGACCCCAGCATCGCCACGACGGCCTCACGGCCCGTTTTGGAGAGCACGGAGAGCTTCACGCCGCCTTTTTGAATGTACAGGACATTCTCACAGATGTCGCCCTGCGAGAAGACGACGTCTCCGCGACCGTAATCCACCATTTTTCTCGCGATCCCGGCCGAGTCCAGAAACTCTTGCGCGTTGAAGGGGTGTCCGTTCCTGGGCGTGGTCCTGGACCTGGGCTTGAGCGTGCGCGTCCTGGGGGGCCGTTCGGGCGTCTTCCTGAGCGAATTGGTGCCTTCCATGGTCGAATGATGACAGTCAACAGCCGGAAGAAATGTACACAAGTGAACACGCCGCGCGCCTCGTTTCACGAGGCTGTCCTGTTCAAAAGCACACAGACGCCCGAGCTCAGCCGCGCGTAGCATGCTCCGATGAACGGAAAACGGCACAGCCAGGCAGTACTCGAGCGCCGGACCCGCGGCCAGCCGGACGGGCCGGGGAATCCCATCGCGAACCGTCACCGCTTCGTGAACATCGTCGGCAGGAGCAGGCGCCTGCTGGAGATGTTCGACGTGATCGAGCGCGTCGCCGCCAGCGACGCCAATATCCTCATCCAGGGCGAAAGCGGTACTGGCAAAGAGCTCATCGCCGACGCGATTCACGAGCGCAGCCGGCCAGCCAGGCCGTTCATCAAGATCAACTGTGCCGCAATGCCGTCCGAGCTCGTCGAATCCGAGCTCTTCGGCTACAAGAAGGGCTCGTTCACCGGCGCGGAGCACGACCGGCAGGGCCTGCTCGAGCTCGCGGCGAACGGCTCGCTGCTGCTGGACGAGATCGGCGAGATGCCGGCGTACCTGCAGACCAAGCTCCTGCGCGTGCTCCAGGAGCGCGAGTACCGCCCGCTCGGAAGCCAGCGGATCGTCCGGGTGAACTTTCGGCTCCTGACGGCGACCAACACCGACATCGAGCGCGCGCTGCGGGAAGCCAGTTTGCGGGAAGATCTATACTACCGCATCAACACCGTCATCATCCAGGTGCCGCCGCTGCGGACGCGGAGGGAGGACATCCCGCTGCTGTGCGAGCACTTTCTCGACAAGTTCCAGCGGCAATACCAGAAGGCCGTCGGGACGATCTCGCCGGCAGCCGCTGCCTTGTTGATGGAGCACTGGTGGCCCGGCAATGTGCGGGAGCTCGAGAACGCGGTCGAGCGGGCGGTGCTCCTGTGCAAAGGGAGCGGGATCGCGGCCGGCGATCTGCCCGAGTCGCTGCGCCACCGCAGAGGCGGCCCGGTGGACTTCGTGATCCCGCCCAGGCGGACGCTCGCGGAAATCGAGAAGACCGCGATCGTGCAGACGCTGCACCGGACGAACTGGAACAAGACGGAGGCGGCCGAGGCTCTCGGGCTGTATCGCCCGACCCTCTACAGCAAGATAAAGAAGTACGGGATTGCCGACGAGGGGGTCCGTGCACTAGCCGGCGGCCATTTCTCTCCACGCTGAGACGCCCCCGCCCGCGCTGACGACTGACGACCCGCCGGGTGGTGTCCAGAACGGCACAGACGTGCCGCAGGCGTTCCGATACGCTTCCTCCAGAGGTCACCTGCCGTGTGGATCATCATCGGGTTGAGCGTGCTAGCCGCGAGCATCTTCGGCATTGTCCGACGACGACGGCGGGGCGGCCCATCCGATCTCGGCTGGGTCACCGAGCAGTGGCTCGCGGAGCACCGTGCCGATCAGTCCGCTGCCGCACGCTGACAACAGACGTTCAAGGAGGCTCCCCATGATCCGCCCGCGCGCGCTTGCCATCTCGGTGTTCGGCGTCCTGCTGACGGCGCATCCGCTCCATGCGCAGGAGATCTCGCGCTACCGTGAGGTCGAAATGGGCAGCCCTCTGCTGTCGGTGGCCGGCCTCAGCGGCCTCACACCCGCCGATGCCAAGGTCATCCACCAGCGTCCGGCGATCATTCAGGATCTGGAATGGCGGCTGCGGAGCTCCGTGAGCGGCTCGACGATCCAGGACGATCCGGTGCAAGACGTCGTGTTCAGCTTCTACAACGATCAGTTGTTCCGGATTGTCGTCAACTACGACCGTGACCGGACCCTCGGGTTGACCGATACGGATCTGATCGAGGCGCTCAGCGCCGTCTATGGCGCCCCCGCGGTGCGAACCGTCGCGAGGCCGAGAGCCTCTGAAGCCTCGGATAACGTCGACGAGGACCTGGTCGTGGCGCGCTGGGAGAACGCTGAGTCCTCGGTTGCGCTGCTGCGCGCGGCGTACCCGACGCCGGTGAGACTCGTGCTGCTGTCGAAGCGGCTGGCTGGCCTCGCGCGAACCGCGACGGCGACAGCCGTCCGGCTGGACGACCGCGAGGCTCCTCAACGCGAAGTCGAGCGGGTGCAGAAGGAGGCGGACGCCGCGCTTGCGGCGCAAGGCAAGGCACGATCCGCCAACAAGGCAGCCTTCAAACCGTAAGCTCTCGCTCGCTAAAAGATCTTGTCTGCGAGCCAGTCGTCAGCCCGCGTCGCCGTCCATGCGGCTGACGTCTGCCGTATCCTCGGCTTCGACATCGCGCGCGTTCGTCGCCTGGTTCAGCGTGCGCGCGCGAGCGCCGGCGCTCACGATGATTGTTTCAGGCGGAGGTTCCGGGTCGAGTGCGGGGAGGACTTCGATACGTGGGAGACGAGACCTGCGTAGCCGGCGAACCAGCACCACCGCGCCGGACCAGACCAGGGCGAGCCCGAGGAGCACGACGAGGGAGCGGATCGCGACGGGCGCACCCAGCGCCACACCGAGCGCGACGGCCCAGACGGGCCACACAGGGATCGCCACGCCACGACGAAACAACACGAACATACCAGGCTTTTCCTGTGGCGTCATCGTCGAGCCACGCGTACCGAAGAGCCCGCGCCGTCACCTAACCGCGGAGCTCCGCGTAAGCGTCCGTCCGTTGATCTCCTCGTATTCGTACGTCATGACGAAGCTCGAGATCCCGGCGATCTTGACCCACACGCGGGCCTCGACCCGCACCGGCACGCGCACGCCCGCGAGTCGCGCGTATTCGCGCCTGACCTCGACCCGGGTCGTCCAGAAGGAAGGATTTCTGGCCAGCCGCCCCTCGATTCGGACCAGATCGGCGTCGTCCGGCGTCACGAGGATGGCGCCGTCCACGAGGAGGATGTCCTTACGCCGGGGGTGGATCAGGAGCCGCGCGAGCGGCGCTCCGTCCGACGCCGCCGGCACGAACTCGTAGTTCGCGATTGTCAGGGCCGCGCTCTCCGAAGCGCCCTCCCGGACCGCGCGCGCCTCGCCTCGGAGGATCGGTTCGAGGACGCGCGTGCGCACGTAGCCCGACCCGTTCTGGGCCAGCACCTCGTACTGAAAACCGACGCTCGGATCGAACGTGGTTGCCACATCCAAGCTGGCTTCCTGCTGGAAGCGCTCGTTGCGTGCGGCAAGCCGGCGGACGGCGCGGTACTGGACGAGCGGCTCGTCCACGCGGGCCAGGAAGCGTTCGCGCAGCGCGGCGCCGTCTGACGGAGCTTCCTGAGGACCCGCGAGCAGCGTCAGCGGGAGCCACATCAGAACGAAGGCGGTGATGCGTCGCATCGGCGCTCCTCTCGTGATGCACGAAGACCTGGCGGTCACGGCGTGGGCAGGCGCAGCTCAGGCGCGGGACGCGCGGCGGTGTTTCCTGCGGACGGGTATCCTAACCCGCGGGCGCGCGCAGTGTCTGTTCACTTCGGCACAGGTCCGCGACCGCTCTCGGCAGACGCTGAGCCACGCGTCTTTCGGACGCCTGACCGCCGGCCGCGGGACGCTTGCCGACTGTGGGAACCCTCGCCGTCCGTCGCGCGAAAGTGAAGCGGGTCCCGCAGGCTTTGCAGCTCCCGATAGTAGGTACAGAGCGGTCGGTCGTCTGCGCGTGAACCGCAGCTTTCCGAGAAACTCGATTTCTTCCGCCGTCGCGTCGCCGCTCAGGGAGCGATCCCCGAGAAATGCCCGGAGTCCGGGTTCTTCGGGTAACGCCGGCTCGCGCTCCACGAACTCGAACTTCTTCAGGTGTTCCGGAACCAGCCGCTGGTTCAAGACGATGTCCATGCCGAACGTCGCGAGATCGATGTCCCAGGATTCAATCAGCGGCTCCAGGAACGTCACGCAGTTCTCGACCGACAAGTTGAAGACGTCCGTGTCAAGGAAATCGAGGATGATCACCCGGATCTGCCTGTAGCTCCGGCCGCTGTGTCGAGCCACCAGGCGGAGCCAGTTCTCATCCCGCAATTCCTGTCTGGCCACGCGCTGGGCCACATCCAGCAGCTTCTGGGTCACGAGGCGCTCGAGGGCGCCGAACGACTCCCTCTCGAAGATCGCACGGACAGCCTTTTCCGTGCGCGGTTCGCACTTGCGGAGAATCAGCCCACGCACGTCCTTGAACAGCGGTGTGGGCGGGTCCGCCAGCTTCTTCTTCAACGCGTCCGTGCGCTGCACGTCCGCCATCTTTGCCAGCGTATTCCGGGGAAGCTCGAGGAACCGCTCGATCCGGTCGTAGATATCCGTCCTCCCGGATGCCGGCGGCACTTTCCTGCCCTTCAGCAGCTGGGAGATGTAGGACTCCGTCACCTGGGTGGCCGCAGCCAGCTCTTTCTGGCCACGCCGCAGTTCCTTGAGCCGGTGCTTGATGAGGAGCGACAGATCCACGCGGGGCCTCCGTTCAGCGGGGTTAACTTACAGCGCTTAATCATATAACTTGACAGGACGACAGAATTAACAGAAAGTGGTTAACGAGATTGCGGACCCCTCCTCACTCTTTCAGATTGCCTGACCTAAGACAGGTCCTCTGGTCTCCCCTTCTTAGCCAGGTCAACCCCGAGGAGGTTGCCATGTTTGCCCGCAGTGTTGCGTTCCAGCTCAAGCCCGGTCGCACAACCGAGTTCACCAAGGCTCTCGAGACCGACATCATTCCCGTGCTCCGGAAGCAGAAAGGCTTCCAGGACGAGATCACGTTCGTCGCCGACGGCGGCAAGGAAGCGATCGGCATCAGTTTGTGGGATCTGAAGGAGAACGCCGAGACCTACGCGCGAGGATCCTATCCGGGCGTGCTCAAGGCGATGGAGCACGTGATCGATGGTACGCCTCAGGTTCGGACCTACGACGTCACCAACTCGACCTTCCACAAGATCGCCCCTCGCGTGACCGCCTGACGCGGCACGTCCTTCCACGCGGTGAGGGCGGCCGGCACGGCCGCCCTCACCGTCGTCCGGCCACGCCGCCCCCGGGCTCCGAAGGAGAACCGACATGACTCGCCCGCGCCTCTTCGCCCTGTGCACCGCCGTCGTGCTCCTTTCGGCAACGGTCACCTCGGCCCAGGATCTGTCCCGGTATCGTGACTACCAGTTGGGAATGACGCTGGCCGCGGTCGCGAAGCAGGCCGGCCTGAAACCGTCCGACGCACGTGTCCTTCACCAACGTCCGGAACTGATCGAAGAGCTGGAGTGGGCACAGGACGTGTCCGGCTTCCCGGCGGAACGGGACACGGTCAGGAGGATTCTCTTCAGCTTCCACGGCGGACAGCTGTTCCGCATCGCGGTCAGCTACAACTGGGATCGCACCGAGGGCATGACGGCAGACGACATGATCGAGGCAATCTCGGGGAGGTATGGACTGGCGACGCTGCCTGCGACCGAGTTCGGCGGTTCCGATCGCGCGCCCGGCACCACCGGCGACAAGGCTGTCGCCCACTGGGAAGATGCGCTGTACTCCCTCGATCTGTTGCGCCCGTCTTTCGCATCGACGTTCGGCATGATCCTGCTCTCGAGGCGGTCGGGTGCCATGGCGCGCGCGGCCGACGTGAAGACGACCCGGAACGTAGAAGCGATCATGGACGTGGAAGCCGTCCGAATGGACCAACTCGAGGCTCCGACACCGGCGATCGAGCGCCAGCGGACCCAGGAAGCCGAGCGCGGCGCCAGACAGGCGACGGCCAGGCGAGTGAACAAAGCGTCGTTTCGGCCGTGAGGGGCGCACGCCCCGAGGCGTCAGCCTGGCGGTCAGAGCCTCCGAGCGATCTCGAGGATCAATCTGACGACCAACACGACCGGCAACCCGATCAGAAGAATCCCCAACGGGAATAAGAGGACGATGCACAGCGCGGCGGCCACCCCGGCCACCGCGTCCAGGACGGCCCTCATCGTCTTGAGGTAGCGCCCGTTCACTACCGAATGACCCATTCGACGAACGTGGGCGGCACTTCGTTTCGGACGATCGTGACGCGCTGCACGCGCTCTTCACGCAGCAGGGCAGCGACGCCGGCGCGAGCGGCCTCGAGGGTGGGATATCGCGCCCACGCCGCCGGTAGCTGACAGGCGGTCCCGCGCCTCACCGTGGCAATCAGTCTGAACATGGCTTCCCAGCAGTGTGGAGGAGGCGGCGTCTCGTGTCTGTGCCGTTCTGCACACCCGTTGGCGTGCAAGCGATGCGTCAGACTTCGAAGCCGACGCACTCGTCGTTCTGGCCGCTGGCTGAGTCACGGATTTCTGGCCACGGATTCCGTGAATCTTCGATCACGAACCACGGATTCCACCGATTCACGATCACGGGCCACGGATAACGCGGATTACGCGGATTAGTCTATTCTCAACAAATCGATGTGGGCTCTTCACATGCGACTTTGTACGCTCGTCCTTGCGCTTGTCGCTGCGTCGTCGTCACTCGCGCAAACGCGCGCCACCGTCGACGCCTTCCAGGTGGTCAATGTCTATCCTCACGATCCGTCCGCATACACCCAGGGGCTGCTGTATCGTGACGGGTTCCTTTTTGAAAGCACGGGACTGAATGGCCAGTCGACGCTGCGGAAGGTCAAGCTCGAGACAGGCGTCGTCGTGCAGCAACATCGTCTCGACCAGGCCCATTTCGGGGAGGGTCTGGCGGCTTGGAAGGAACAGCTCGTTCAACTGACATGGCGGTCCAACCTCGCGTTCGTGTACGACGCGAAGAGCTTCGCACCCCGCCGAACGTTCAGTTACTCGGGCGAGGGCTGGGGACTGACGCATGATGGCGCGCAGTTCATTCTGAGCGACGGTACTGACGAACTGCGCTTTCTCGATCCCGAGTCGTTTCGCGAGATTAGACGTATTCCAGTAAGGGATGGCGGAGTGCCCGTTCGGGACGTGAACGAGCTCGAGTTCGTTCGCGGCGAGATATACGCGAACGTGTGGCACACCGATCGAATTGCGAGGATTTCGCCGCAGACAGGGCAAGTCACCGGGTGGATCGACTTGAGAGGTCTGATGTCCACCAGTTACCGGCTGGATCCCGAAGCGGTGCTTAACGGGATCGCCTACGATGCCGCCACCAATCGCCTGTTTGTGACGGGGAAACTGTGGCCACGACTTTTCGAGATAAGGATCGTTCCTCGTAATTCACGACAGGTCACTTCGGAGTTCGCCAAGTATCCCGGCGAACAGCCACTCGTTGGCAAGCCGGCGGCGCCGCAGATGTTGCTCCCCAAGGCCAGGCAGTACCAGACGGTACTACGGCGTGCAGCAGCCGCCGGGCCGAACTTCAATGGACACTATCGGCTCCTTTATCTCCATGAATGCAGTAAAGGAATTGACAGAGCGGATCACCCGTTCGACTTGCGCCGAGTGTACGAATGGCGAAGCGGGGCGCCTGTTTTGCTCCGAACGGAACCACTGTCGCCAAATCGGTGACCACTATCCGTGTTATCCGTGCAATCCGTGGCTCGTGATTGAGGGAATCCGTGCGATCCGTGGTCACGCGCCGAAGTGCACGCGGCGCTCGACTTCGACGAATCTCGCTTCCGCCTCCGAATCGGGCCACAGGAGCGACACGCCGATCCCGGTCAGCACCGCGAGCGGCATGCTGATGAGACCCGGATTCCTCAGCGGAAATGGCGCGGTCGCGTGCCGCAGGATGTCCATCTGGATCGTGGGCGAGAAATAGATCAACAGAAGGCTCGAGATCGTTCCCGCAAGCATGCTGGCGCACGCGCCGCGCGTCGTCAGCCGGCGCCAGAAGACCGAGAGCACGAGCGCGGGGAAGTTGGCGCTCGCGGCGATCGCGAATGCCAGGCCGACCATATAGGCGACGTTCTGTCCTTTGAACGTGATGCCGAGCACGATCGCGAGCACGCCCAGCAGCACGGTGGCGACGCGCGCCACGCGAAGCTGTTCTCGTTCTGGCGCGTGTCCGGCGCGGACGACGTGAACCCAGAGGTCGTGCGACAGCGCGGCAGCCCCGGCGAGCGTCAGCCCCGCGACGACCGCGAGTATCGTCGCGAAGGCCACGGCGGCGATGAAGCCGAGGAACGCCGTCCCGCCGACCGCCTCGGCCAGGAGCGGCGCCGCCATGTTGCCGCCGGCGATCCACCGCGCGGATCGCCGGCTGCCCGACGAGGACCATCGCGCCGAACCCCAGAATGAAGGTGAGCAGGTAAAAGAACCCGATGCAGCCGGTCGCCCACGACACGGACGTCCGCGCGGTGCGCGCGTCGGGAACGGTGTAGAAACGCATCAGGATATGCGGCAGCCCGGCGGTGCCGAACATCAGCGCGAGGCCCAGCGACATGGCGTCGAGGGGATCCGTGACGAGTCGGCCTGGCCCGAGCACAGAGACGCCATAGGCACTGGTCGCGGCCTCGAAGAGCGCGATCGGGTTGAACGAAAACCGCGCGAGGACCAGCAGCGCCAGCAGGAACGCGCCTCCCATCAGCAGCACGGCCTTGACGATCTGGACCCAGGTGGTCGCGATCATCCCCCCGAAGAGCACGTAGGCCAGCATGACGACGCCGACGGTGACGACCGCTGCTTCGTAGGGTAGGCCGAACAGGAGGCGGATGAGATTGCCCGCGCCGACCATCTGCGCGATGAGATAGAAGGCGACGACCGCGAGCGACGCGATCGCGGCGGCGATTCGAACGGGCACCTGCCGCAACCGGAACGCGACGACGTCGGCGAAGGTGTACCGGCCGAGATTGCGGAGCGGCTCGGCAATCAGGAACATGACGATCGGCCAGCCGACGAGAAAGCCGATGGAATAGATGAGCCCGTCGAAGCCCGACAGCGCGACCAGGCCGGCGATGCCGAGGAAGCTCGCCGCGCTCATGTAATCGCCCGCCAGCGCCAGCCCATTCTGAAACCCGCTGACGCTGCGGCCCGCCGCGTAGAAATGCTCGGTGCTGCTCGTACGCCGCGCCGCCCACCAGGTGATGCCGAGCGTCAGGATGATGAAGGCGAAGAAGAAGCCTACGGCGACGAGGTTCATCGGGCCTTCAGCCTGGCGATGGCGGCGTCATAGTGGAGGTTCGCCCATCGGACGTAAATCCAGATGAGCACCCAGGAGCAGACGATCACGGCCGACCCGAGCGCGATACCCACGCTCAGCCCTGGGACGATCAGCCGGCCCAGCAGCGGTTTCCCGAAGGCGACCAGCAGGATGAAGCCGAAATAGATCGCCATCGCGACGGCGGTCAGCGACAGTGCTACCCGCCACCGCGCGGCATCCAGCGCGGCCAGCTCGTCTTTGAGGGGTTCCATCCGCGATGTGAGTGCCGGCTATTCTACGTCGTCCTGGTGTTGGGACGTGCGCGGTGGGTCACAAGCCCGAGGCGGCGAGCCGGGGAGCGGTTGAGGCGTACGAAAACCACACGCCCGTGTCAGGTCCTACGCCGGGTGCCTCAGGCTTTGCGAACGAAGCCGTTTCCACCAGACGAAGGCGAAGGAGGCGACGGCGAGCCAGAGTCGATGCCGAATCCACCACGGATGGTGGGAATCGGCCGTCCTCCGACCGCCAAGCCTCCGGGCGCGACGGTCTTTCAACGCGTTAGAGCGACGTTCGAATTCGGCCTGAGCCATTCCGATGCAATTTAGTGCAACCAGGGTGCCCAGTCCAGTGTTCCGGCTGGCCCCTCCGGCGGTCCTCCCGCCCCATTCCGGTGGCTCGCACACGTCCGGGTCTCCGATGCTCCATCGCATGAGATACCTCAAGCAGATCACGCTCTGGCTGTTCCAGGTCCTACTGGCCGTCGCTATGGTCGGCTCCGGCCTTCAGAAGTTCACGTCGCCAGCGTGGGAACACATGTTCCGGCGCTGGGGCTATCCCGACCACTTCTATCTCGTCATCGGGGCCGTCGAGGCGGTGGCCGGCCTCGCGCTGCTCGTGCCGCGCAGCGCGAGCGCCGGCGCGGTCGTGCTCGTCCCGGTCATGATCGCGGCTGCGATCACGCAGATCACTCGAGGCGGCCGCAACGGCGTCGGCGAGCTGGTGTTCGCCGCGCTGCTGACGGCGATCGCGTGGGCCCGTTGGCCGGGCGTCCTGGCAGGGCTCCTCGCGCGTCCGCGCGTCGGCGGCGTTCGTCGGAGCGTGTGATAGAACGTCGCGGACATGGAGCGTCCGCTTCGAGCGGCGCCTCGGGGGCGCTGGGTCGTCTGGCTCCTCGTGTGGGGCGGCTGGACCGCGCTCGCGATCTTCTTCGCTGCCGCGAGCTCGCTGACCTTCATCGCGTCGTATCAGCCGCCGCGCTGGGGTCAGACGATGACGCTCGCCTTCGCCGAGTGGTATGTCTGGGCGGCGCTGACCCCGCTCGTGGTGTGGCTCGCCGGCCGCTTTCCGTTCGGCGCGCGCACGTGGCTGCGAAGCGGGCTCGTGCACGCTCCGGCCGGCCTCGCGATCGCGGTCGTGAAAGTCGCGCTCACGCGCATCCTGCGCGCGATCGCGGTCGGAGAGCGGGGCGACTACATCGAGATCAGCAGCCTGGCGACCCAGTACGTCATCTACTGGTCGATCGTCGCCGCCGCGCACGGCGTCGCGTACTATCGCGCCGGGCGTGAGCGAGAGCTCCGCGCGTCGCAGCTCGAGGCGCGGCTCTCTGAGACGCGCCTGCACCTGCTCAAGATGCAGCTCCACCCGCACTTCCTGTTCAATACGCTGAACACGATCGCGGAGCTTCTGCACGAGGACCCCGACGCGGCCGACCGGATGATCGCCGGCCTGAGCGACCTCCTCCGCGCCACGCTCGACGCGGGGGACATCGACGAGGTGGACCTCGGGGCGGAACTGACCCTGCTGGCGCGCTATCTCGAGATCCAGCAGGCCCGGTTCGGGGATCGGCTTCAGGTGCACATCCACGCCGGGCCGGCTGAGAAGGGAGCGCTCGTTCCATTCCTGGTGCTTCAGCCGCTCGTGGAAAACGCGATCCGTCACGGGCTCGCAGCGCGAGTAGACGCGGGACGCATCGAGATCCGCGCAAACCGGCGCGGCGACAGGCTCGTCATCGACGTCGAGGACGACGGGGCAGGGGTCGAGGACGCCGAGCGCGTGCGCGACGGCGTCGGCCTCGGGAATACGCGTGCACGGCTCGCGGCGCTGTACGGCGGCGCGCAGAGCATCGAGGTGACCGGCGGTCCAGGCCTCGGGACCCTCGTGCGGCTGACGATCCCGTGGCGGGTCGAGAAGCCGGAGGCGACGTGAGCCTGCGCGTCGTCATCGTGGACGACGAACCGGTCGCGCGCCGGCGGATACGCCGGCTGCTGCGGCCCGAGCGCGGCGTGACGATCGCCGCCGAGTGCGGCGACGGCGCCGCGGCCGTGCAGGCGATTCGTGCGCTCGCGCCGGACGTGATCTTCCTCGACGTCCAGATGCCGGAGCTGGACGGGTTCGGCGTTCTGCGTGCGCTCGGGCCCGGACCGCTCCCGGCGGTAATCTTCGTGACCGCCTTCGACCGCTACGCAATCGCCGCCTTCGAGGTGCACGCGCTCGACTACCTGCTCAAGCCGGTGTCGGCCGACCGGTGCGCGCGGGCGCTCGCCCGCGCGCGCGCCGCCATCGCCGACCGCCGCGCCGCGGCCGATCCGCGGCTTCTGACCATGCTCAGCGAGTCCTCCCGTCGCCGGACGCTGACCCGGCTGCCGGTCCGGACCTCAGGCCGCGTGGTCATCGTCGATCTGGCAGACGTCGACTGGATCCAGGCGGCGGACAACTACGTGACGCTGCACGCCGGCGGACACGAGCACCTGCTGCGCGAGACCCTCGGACGACTCGAGAAGGAGCTCGATCCCGACCGGTTCGTGCGGATCCACCGGTCGGCAGTCGTGCAGGTCGATCGGATCCGCGAGCTCCTCCCGGCTTTCCACGGCGATTTCACCGTGGTCCTGCGAGACGGCACGCGGCTGACCCTCAGCCGCGGCTACCGCGCGAAGGTCGAGCAGGTCATGGGTCGGGCGTTGTAGGACGCTCAGCCGCGGGGCACGATGTCGACCGTCATCCGCTCGGTCCCCCTCAGCAGCGTGATCGGAATGGCGCGATCGATCCGTTCTTCGCTGAGCAGTCGGTGCAGATCGTCGACCCCGGTCACGATCTCACCGCCGAGCTCGAGGATGATGTCGCCGTCGCGCAGCCCTGACGCGGCGGCGGCGCCGTTCGGCTCGACCCGGACGATCAGCACGGCGTTGTCCGAAGCCAGCCGGTAAAAACGGGTCACGCGGCGGGGGAGCGGGACGTCCTGGCCCGCGAGGCCCAGGCGCGCCCGCCGGACGCGGCCCGAGCTCAGGAGCGCCGGCAGGATCAGCCTGGCAGTGTTGATCGGAACGGCGAAGCTGAGGCCGTGACCGCCGAGTACGATCGCCGTAGGAATTCCGATGACCTGCGCGGCGGTCGTCACGAGCGCGCCCCCCGAGTTTCCCGGGTTCAGCGCCGCGTCGGTCTGGATCACGTTCTCGATTAAGTGCCCCGATCGCGCCCGCATCGTCCGTCCGATCGCGCTGACCACGCCGGCGGTGACCGTTTGCTGGAAGCCGAGCGGATTGCCGATCGCGATGACGACCTGGCCCTGGTGCAGCGCGCGCGAGTCGCCCAGCGGCGCCGCGATCAGGTCCGGAGCGCTGACCTTGATAACCGCCAGGTCGGTATCCGGGTCGTCGCCGACGACGTCAGCGGTGAGGGTACGTCGGTCGCCGAGGCCGACCGTTATCTGCGCCGCGCGCGCGATCACGTGGCTGTTCGTGAGGATGAACCCGTCCGGCGTGAAGATCACACCAGATCCGGTGCCGCCCGGCGATTCGCGGCCGCGCCGGTCTCCCCTGTGCCGCACTTCCACCTGAACGACCGACGGCCCGATGCGTTCGACCGCCGATACGACCGCCTGCGAATACGCGTCGAGGAGACTCAGATCCCGGTTGATGTCGAGCATGGGCGCCTACAGTGGTAGACGCCTCATCCGGGTCGAAGGGTGCGGGCAGGAAACCTCACTTGGTCAGTTCCGAGATCAGCTTGGCGCCGCCCATCTGCGGCAGCGTGGCTTCGATCTTCACGAGCCGGCGGGTGTCGGTGTCGATCCAGAGCGTGGCGCCGCCAGGCTCGCCATCGGCGGAGGACACTTCGACCCTGAACGCCTTGAACGTGCCGGCCGGCACGGTCACCTGTTCCGTCGCGGCGACCTTGAGCTGCTTGAGCGTCGGCTTCTGCTTCTGCACGTCGAAGTTGCGGAAGGCCGTCGTGTAGCCGTCGGCCAGCGGCAGCGCGCCGATCGCCGCGGAGGCACCCGCGCCGTCGGCGAAGAGCGCGCCGCCGGTGTCTACGGCGATCGCCTTCGGCGCGCCTCCCATCGTCATCGTGCCCGTCGCCTTGCCGCCGTCGAACGCGAGCTCGACGGTCATCGGGCCCTGCGTGATCGAGCGCTTCTTGACGACGAGCGACCCTTTCTCGATGACCGCCCTGTCGTTCACATCGCCGCTGGGCGTCTTCACCGTTTCGGTCGCCACCCAGCTGCCGCCTTCCTCGGCGATGGCGGTCGTAGACGTCAGCGCGATCGACTGGCCGCCGAGCTCGATCTTCGCCTGGTAAGACGACGTTCCAGGTCGAAGGTCCGTCGCGGGCTTCGGAACGCCGATGGCCGAGGGGTCGAGCTTCCGGGTGAGGACGACGGTCTTCGGGTCAACCGTGATCTCTTTCAGGCGGGCCGAGACGTCCGCCGGCATGCCCTCCTGGAATCGTCCCTTCAGATACCTTGCGAGGAACTTTTCGGCCGCCGCGAACATCGCCATGTTGTTGACGGGCCGCGCGAAGCCGTGTCCTTCGTCCGGCGCGACGAGATACTCGACCGGGAAGCCGCGGTCGCGAAGCGCGATGACGATCTGATCCGACTCCGCTTTCTTGACTCGCGGATCGTTGGCGCCCTGGGCCACGAGCAGCGGCGTCCGGATTTTTGCCGCGGAGTTCAGAGGCGACTGGCGCTCGAGCTGGGCCTTGCCCTGCGCCGTCGTGGGATCGCCCATGCGGGCGTGGAACAGCTTCCGGAATGCCTCCCAGTACGGCGGGATCGACTCGAGCAGCGTCAGCAGGTTCGAAGGGCCGACGATCGAGACGGCCGCCGCGTACAGGTCGGGCGTGAACGCGACGCCGGCGAGCGTCGCGTAGCCGCCGTACGAGCCGCCCATGATTCCGATCTGTTTCGGATCGACGGTACCCTCGGCAACGAGATGCTTCGCGCCCCAGGTGACGTCGTCCTGCATCTTCTCGCCCCACTGGTTGTTGCCGGCGTCGAGGAATGTCTTGCCGTAGCCCGTGGAGCCGCGGAAGTTGGGCTGCAGCACGGCGTATCCGCGGTTGGCGAGGAACTGCGCGAACGCATCGTACCCCCACGAGTCGCGCCCCCAGGGACCGCCGTGCGGCAGGAGCAGCAGCGGCAGGTTCTTCGGCGGCAGGCCCTTCGGAAGCGTCAGGAAGGCGGGAATCTCCAGGCCGTCGGACGACTTGTAGCGGATGGCCTGCATGGGCGCGAGATGCTCGCGCTGCAGCTTCTCGTGCACGCGGTATTGACGCACGAGCGTCTTCTTGTCGCGATCGAAGAGGTGCCGCTCGCCCGGTTCGGTGTCGCCTGAGGCGACGACCATCCAGAGCCGCTCGTCCGCCGTCGCTCCCGCCCGCTCGATGTCCTTGCCGGGCAGCTTGCTCTGCAGCCACTTGAAGTCCGCCTCGAAGGACTTGTCGCGGAAGTAGTGCCGTTTCCGCTCGTCCTCGTACGTCGTGGCGAGGAGCTCATCGGTCTTTTCCGAGAAGATGGCCTCGCCGAAGTCGACCCGGTTGAGCGGGTCCGATTCGACCGGATCCTCCTTCTT
Source organism: uncultured Acidobacteriota bacterium (assembly GCA_963847125.1). GTDB lineage: Bacteria > Acidobacteriota > Vicinamibacteria > Vicinamibacterales > 2-12-FULL-66-21 > DATAEE01. Next base: position 477,101 of record CAWJYM010000009.1, on the reverse strand, counting down.
CGTCTCGGGATTGAAGAGCACGAGGCGGATCAGGTCGACGTTGCCCACGTTGGTGACCATGTAGGTCCGCATGCCGTCGCTGTGGAACCGCGTCGGCCCGCACGTCTCGAACACCGTGCACCCGTAGACTTTCGTGAAGCCGGCGTCGGTCACGCTCAGGATCTCGGTATCGCCGTTGTCGGCGACACGCTGCGCGAGGCGCAGGCGTCCCTGCAGATCGAAGTGCCAGCCGGCGATCTTGTCGGCGTTCCGGCGGACGAGCGTCCGCTCGCCGGTCGAAATCCTCACGCGATACAGGTCGTGCCAGGCGGCGTCGCGATCGTTCAGGCCGACGAAGATGACGTCGGCGTCCGTCTTCGGCAGCGAGTAGATCAGCGCCCGCGCCCCCTTGGCGTCGGTGAGATTGCGCGACGGCGGCACTTCGGCGCCCTCCGGCGCGGTGCTGGCGGGGTCGACGGCAAAGACGTTGTAGTTCTCGTCGCCGCCCTGGTCCTGAACGAACAGGATGTACTTGCTGTCGCGGCTCCAGAAGAACGCCGGGATGGGCCGCTTCGTGTCGGCGGTCACGAGTCTCGCCTTGTCGAACGGCTCCTCGGTGCGCTTCACCCAGATGTTGCGCGTGTCCTTGTACGGTTTGAGGAACGCGACATACCGGCCGTCCGGCGAGAGCATCGCGCCGCTGATCTCCGGATTCCCGAAGAACAGCTCGCGGTCGATGATGGGGGGCCGTCCCGCCTGCGCGACGAGGGTGCCGGACGCGCTTAGACAGAGCGCGAGCGCAACAAGCGTGGAGGCCAATCTCTGGAAATGCATGCCGGCCATTCTATGCCGTCTGGCGCATGCAGTTACAGGACGCGTACAAGAAGTAGGCCCGACCTTCAGGTCGGGCCCACAATCAGCAATCCACAATCAGCAATCCACAATCAGAGAGGCCCCTTCCCCCAGGGCCCCTTGATCGCGAACGTGATCCCGGGCGTCTGGATGTTCACGAAGAGCCACTTGCCGTCGGGGCTGTAGCAGGCGCCGGCCCACTCGGCCTGCGTGAAATTCCCCGGCGCGACGGTCTTGCCGGCGCCCGCGATTTGCGCCGCGGTCAGATTGATGTTGTTCTGCGCGAACGTGAAGGTCTTGCCTTCCATCGTGAGACCGATGAGCCGCTCGCCTTCCAGGAAGTGATTGCCCGCCGCATCCTCACACAACAGCAACCCGCCGCGCGGCGTGACCGTGATGTTGTCCGGGTTGTCGACCTCGTTGGCATTCGGCGCGTCGTAAATGAGCTTGAGCGTCTCGGCCCTCGGGTTGTACTCGAACACCTGCCCCTCGCCAACGACGCCGCCGTTGGTCGTGAGGAAGAAGCCGGTCCTGTCGCCCCACCACGCACCCTCGAGACGGGCGAACAGCGCTCCCCCTTTCGCCGCGCCCTGCGCCTGGCATGACTGCACAGCGGCTGTGGGATCGTCGATGCGGACCCAGGTGACATCCCACGTGGTGCCGATGGGATGCGCCGCGCTCAGGTTGATGTTGGGCTTGTTCTTGACGGCCAGCATGTAGAGGGCGCCGCCCTTCCAGAGCTTGCCGCGGGAATTCGGGACGAACTTGAAGAAGCCTGAGGGGCCGCCGTCTTCCGTCTCGTAGACGTAGCCGGTACGGGGATCGATCATGTTCGCTTCGTGCGAGAACCGGCCCATGGCCGTGAGCGGATTTGGAACGCCCTTTGTGTTCCCCACCTCGAAGCTCCAGCCATGGTTCGCGACATCCGTCTCTTCGCATGTGATCCATGTGCCCCAGGGCGTCACGCCGCCGGCGCAATTCCGGACCGTGCCGGCCAGGCTTGACCACGCTTTTTCCCACCTGGCTTCGCGTGGATTGAAGATGAGATTCGACGTGCCGCCCGCGCCATCTCCGGCGTATGTGATGGACGCATCGTTGATGAACGGAGTCCCCGTGCCCGGTTCGTGATTGCGGACGAGGATCAGCCGACCCGTACGGTGCCGGTCATCGTCGTCCCGGTCATGCCTGTCGTCGTTGTGGCCGCGACCTTCGGTGAACCCTTCGTGGCGACGATCCCGGCGTCGATCGTCCTCTTCGCTGTTGCATGACGATGGATCGTTGTCCTCCGGCTCGCGTCCGAAGAACTCGTCCACGACAGCCATGCCGTCGTGCAGACTCGGACAGCGGATGCCGTCGGACATGAGGTCACCGGTCCAGCTGAAGGACCAGTACTTGAAACCGTCGGGCAACTGCAGCAGCGGCAGTCCCGTGCTCTCGTCCACCTTCGGGCTGATGGGTCCGTACGGACTGACTCCGGACACATTGACTTGGCCGCCTCGGTGTCCGGCCCGCGCAGCAAGGTCCCCGAGCGATACCATCCACATCGCCCCCGCACCCATCGCCCCACGCCGCATGAACGTTCTGCGATCGGTTCTGGATATTTCCATCCCACGGCTCCTTCCTGAGAAACGACCGTCGAACTATGGAGGCGGGATGTGAAGGGAAACCGACTGCGAGGTCAAGAGTGGGTAACGAAAAACTGCAGAGACGGATCAGGCGGCGCGGCGGCGGGTCACGTCGAGACGTGAGAGCAGCGATCTGACCGGCGCGGGATCGGCGTAGAGCGCGACGTCCACGACGATCGACGCTTGATCGAACCAGGCGACGGCGGCCCTTCGGAGGATCGCCGCGAGGCCGACGGGGCGCCGCTCGGCGCCGCGCGCGCCGCCGAAAATCCAGGTCCCCGCCGTGTGTGTGCCGATGCCGGCAAGCAGCACGTAGTACGACATCCATGCAACGCCACACAGCACGGCGACGGCCCCGCCTGCTCCGGCGAGGAGCTCGGTGACGCTCGCGTCGCAGAACCACGCGATCGCGGCAACCAGGTTGGCGTTCAGCGCGCAGAGCAGAAGCGTATCGAGGCAGGCGCTCGCCGAGCGGGCGCCGACGACGCGAAGCGGCGTCGCGTGGGAGCGCGCGAGCCCGGCTTGCGCGCGCGATCGAATCGCCGACCAGATACGGTCGAGGTCGGCGGCCAGCGCGGGCGTCTCCGCCGGACAGCCGATCGCGTCGCGGATGGCGTCGACGGGGTCCGGCACACCGGGCAGGAGCCGCTCGATTCTCGCGACCGCGGCATTCGGATCGATGCCGGTCGCCGTCGCGAACGCCCTGACGTACGCGCGCGCGTACAAACCGCCCGGCAGCTCGTCGAATCGGCCCTCGTCCATCAATGTCACGAGGCGTGGACTGAGGCGGGTCTCGGCTGCGACGTCTTCTATCGTCAGCCCTCGTGCGACGCGTGCGCGCCGCAGCGCGGTATCGCGAATCATGGCTCCCTGAGGGCCCTATCGGTTCGAAGCCGGGGAGTGTTTAGCTCTAGGGGCTGGTCGCTTCACCCTTGCGCAGCGAGGCCGGGAGGAACTTGTCGATCTCCGCGTCGGTTATGGTCCCCTCTTTACTCGCGACCTCAGCGGCAGCCGACGCATAGGCCTCCCGGTCCGCCGGCGGCGCGTGCTCGTAGACGGCCTGGACCTGCTGCGTCAGCCCGTCGCGGCGCCGCATGAGCTCGTCGTTGTCGACCAGGCCGTCGCGGATTTCGGCGAGGAGCGCCCGGTACCGCTCGCAGACCAACCAGAGGCGGCTCGCCCATGCGCGATGGGCGTGCATGCGAGGCTCGAGGTCCAGCGCCAGATAGACCGAGAACGCCGCGAAAGCGAGGCCGCCCGCGACGGCGCCAACGATCTGGAGCGGCCGCGAGGTCCCCACGAGGGCCCAGACGGTGGCTGCCGCCGCGATGCCGAGCAGCGTCAGGATAACGATCTTTATCTGCCACGCACGGGCCGCCAGCCGCTCGGCGACGCGCGCGTGGGCCGTGTAACTTTGTACGACGTGGCCGAAACTCAAACGCACGTGATCGACGATGCTGAGCCGGAACATGGGATTCCCCGGTCAGGCGCACGTTCGCAGGATGGTGATGAGCTCTTCAGTGCAAGCCGCGCGCCAGCTCCCATCGTCACTCGATCGGAAAGTCGTCGTCCGGTCGCGGCTGAGGGCCGGGGCGGATTCCCGCGAGATCCGGATCTTCGTCGCCCACCCGACGCGGCGCCGCGGCCTTCCGCGCTTTGGCTTCCTGCCGCCGCGCCGCCTTCATGTTGCGTTTCTCCGCAAGGTTGCGCTCGCGTTGACGCTTCAGTTGCGTAGGCCGCGAGTTGCTCGCCATATATGTTTCTCCCTCCGGTGTCTACTGTAGGACGTGTGTCGGGGCCACGGCGGCCGTCAGATCGACGCCACGGGCTCCACGATCCTCGGGGCAGGAGCCTCGAGGTGGGGCATTGGCTCTGTCACGAAGAACCGCCGGCAGGCTTTCGCGAGCCATCGTGCCCACCGCTCGGAGCGCCCGCGTCTGGCGCTGTCGGTCGCGATGCCGGTGTTCGCGTACATCTGACGATACAGCTTCGAGATCAGCACGAAGACCAGCCGCGCGCGCAGCGATCGCACGCACGCCGACCGTTCCCAGATCATGGGCAGCCGATAGAACTCATCCCACGTCGCCTGTGTGCGCCGGCGGATCTCCTCCGCGGACATGAGCGGATGGGGCGTGTAGATCTTCGGTCGCTGAGCCGAGGGAATGAGCCAGTACCTCGTCAGCGCCGTGCCGGTCCCGCCATCGCGCTGGACGTCCTTTTCCCACTTCTCGAAATCGATCGTCCCTGGAAACGGCGTCAGCATCACGAACTGCGCGAACGCGATGCCGGCCCGCTGCGCCAGCGCCGCCGTCGCCTGGAAGGTCTCGGGCGTGTCGGTCGACAATCCAAAGATGAACGAGCCGAGGACGTGGACGCCGTGCCGCTTGAAGGCCTGGAGCTGCGTGACGAGCGCTTCGCCCGCGACATTGAAGTCCTTGTAGATCGCCTTCAGCCCCTCCGGCGTGACCGATTCGACGCCGACGAGCGCACCGTGGATGCGCGCCCGCTTCATGCTGCGCAGGAACTCCGGATCCTCCGCCGCCTCCATCGTGACCTGGGTATAGAAAACCAGATCGTCGGGGAGACGCGAGAGCCGCTCCATGAGCTCGAATCGCTGCTGCCGAATCGCTTTCAGCGACTCGAGCCGCTCGGGATCGTGACGCCGCGCCGCCGTTGCGAGATCGCTGAGCGTCACCGGATAAAAGTTGTCGTCGGCCAGCAGGATGAACCGGAACCCGAGGCGACGCAGCTCGACGATCTCGCGGATGACGTCGTCGACGCCGCGCTGCCGGGGCTGCTGCCCATCGGTACGCCAGACCGAGCAGAACGAGCAGTGCTTCGGGCAGCCGCGCACGGTCTGCACCGAACCCCACATGTACCGATCGGGCGGGAGCAGATCCCACCGCGCCGGCGCGAACGAGTCGGCGCCGACCCGGCCCCCCTCGTAGACGGCCTGCAGCCGCCCCCTGGCGTGGTCGTCGAGCAGCCCGGGCCACACCAGGTCGCCATCGCCCTTGACGACGGCGTCGCTGGCGCCCTGCGTGCGCGCCTCGTCCGGGTAGAGGCTCGCGTGCACGCCCCCGTAGACGACGGTCGCGCCGCGGGCGCGCGCGAGCCGCCCGACCTCGTAACCTCGCAGGGCGTTTGCGGTGTGAATGCCGATGCCCACGATGTCGCCGGAGGCGACCGTCATCGGGTCGAGGGGCTCGAGCGTCTCGTCGGTGATGAGCGGGGCGCCGTACTGCTGCGGCGTCGCGGCCGCGAGCACGTAGGGCCATCGTGGCGTGATCACGGCGGTCCCGAACGACAGGTCGCTCGGGTTGACGAAATGTACGCGCATCGTCAGGGTGTCGTAACTCTCCCGGGGCTACCAGCGAGGCTCGGATCGACCTCCGCCGCGTCCTCCACGTCCGCCGCCGCCGCCGCCCCCGCGCCCGCGTCCGCCGCCGCCGCCGCCGAAGCCTCCGCCGCCTTCGGGCCGCGGGCGGGCTTCGTTGACGGTGAGCGTCCGTCCGCCGAATTGTGATTGGTGCAGCTCGCTAATCGCCTTTTGCGCGTCGGCGTCGCTGGTCATCTCGACGAACGCGAACCCTCGCGCCCGGCCGGTTGCCTGGTCTCGCATGACCCGTACGGAGTCAACGGCGCCAACGCGTTCGAATAGCGTCTGCAGATCCGCTTCCCCCGTTTCGAAGGGCAGATTGCCGACGTAGAGTTTACGACCCATTCAACCTCTCCTGTCGTGGTTCTTCTGATTCGGCGCCTCGGCGCGCCTGCGTTCTGGGTGACTGTGAAGCGACTGGTGGAGCCGGCGGTCGGACTTGAACCGACGACCTGCTGATTACGAATCAGCTGCTCTACCGACTGAGCTACGCCGGCCCTTTCTCGCGGGAATCGCGCGGGGCAAGGGGTCATTCTAGCACTAGCACGCGAGCGGGTCACGGAGCCTGCGGCTGCGGCGCGCCCGCGAACAGCCGTTCCGTCTCCTTGTTCAACAGCACCCACAACCCGTAAATCCCCACAATCGTTCCAATAGGGATCCACATCAGCCCGATGATGGAAACCACGATCGCGAGAATCCGGGCCCACGGCCGGAACTTCAGGAGGCCCCAGCCGGCCACGAGTCCCGGTAACGAGGTCAACAGGATGAACGACACCAGGCCGATGCCCGTGAGCCCGATGAGGGGGATCGCGATGGCCGCTTCCTCCGGTTCCGCCGCGGCGCCGACGATCCCGCTGGCGCTTCCAAAGACCAGGACGAGGAACAGGGCGAGGAACACACCGAACGCGCCGATGACAATGTTGAGTACGCCGAGCACCTTGACGTGGGTGGCCATCGGGGCCCTCCTGGCGGCGCCAAGTATATGCCCGCGCGCTGACAACCTCAGCAAGCTGTTTTTTTCCGTGGCCGCGGGCGTCCGCGCGTGCATAATCCCGTTCGGAGGTCGGGCTCCCCAGCCGCCCCAGAGGACGGCGTTGTCTTAGCCCGCTACTCGTATGGGGAAGTCAATCTCTCGTCTGTTGGTGCTCCTCGCAATCGCCGCCGCGGTGTCATGCAGCGACGACGACGACAACGGCACGCCCACGGGTCCGACGGTGACCGAGACCCAGACCGGGGCGAGCGCGATTCAGCCGGTGCCCCCTAACGCGTTTCCGGCGCCGACCAACCCGTCGGCTCCGAACTCGCCGCCCGCTCCGAACCACCCGCCAGCGCCGAATCACCCGATTTTCGGCAACGTCAACGTGGTGACCGGCGTGTGCCCGGTGATCCGGTTGACGGTGGGCGGCCGGGTCGTCGTCACGGATCGATCGACGGTCTTCGTCATCGCCTGTCGCGCGATCAGAGAGAAGACGCGGATCAGAGTCTCGGGCCGCGTGACCGTGGCGGGGACCATGATCGCGACGGTCGTCGAGCCGACGGCGCGTTGATCCGGAATTGACGTCGACGGAGCCTGCCGTCCGGCTCGAGTGGCGCCCGCGCGCGATGCTGCGCGTCGGCTGGATGATTGTCACCATCCTCGTCGTCGAGAGCCTGATTTTCGGGCTGTCTGTCCTTCCGGCCGCGCTCTTCTGGGATCTGTTCTTCGCGCGGACGTATCCCTCGCGTCCCGTCGCGATCGTCGCGCTCAGCATGGCGTTCATCCCGACGTACCTGATCTTCGCGTTCTCGCTCATGATGCTCTCGGCGTGGGCGACCGGGGTGCTGGGGTGGCGGACGCCGCGCGACACCGAGATGCGGATCGCGGATCTCGACTGGCCCTTGATGAACTGGGCGCGCTACATGGCGTCGGTGCATGTCGTCCGCCTGTTCGCCGGCGCGGTGTTCCGCGCCACGCCGCTCTGGGCGATGTACCTCCGCGCGAACGGCGCGCGCCTCGGCAAGGGCGTGTACATCAACAGCCTCGCGGTCAACGATCACAACATGCTCGAATTCGACGACCACGTCGTGATTGGTGACGACGTGCACTTGTCGGGTCACACGGTCGAGCGCGGATTGGTCAAGACGGCAACCGTGCGGCTCGGCCGCAACTGCACGATCGGGCTTGGCAGCGTCGTCGGGATCGGCGTCTCGGCGGGCCCCGGCTGCCAGGTCGGGGCGCTGAGCCTCGTGCCGAAGCACACCCGGCTCGACGCCAACACGACGTACGTCGGCACACCGGTCCGCAAGCTCGAGCGGAAGCTGTAACAAGTCCGTCGAAACTGGCGAGCGGTGTGCAAGCGGGCTCCCCGTGAGGCACGCTCGTGGCTCGCGCCTGTGCCTGTTCCTGCTCCTGCTGAGTTCGACGATTTGCGCGACGTCGTCATGCAGCGGGCGCACGAGCAGCACGAGCGCCTCACCCCTGACGCCGTCGGAGGCGGCGAAATGCGGCGTGTCCGCGGGGCTCTCGGCGTCCGCTTTTCCCTCGCGCGGCGGCGACGGCGTCGTTCAGATCACGACCGAGCGCGAGTGCGCCTGGGATGCCTCCTCCACCGTCTCCTGGATTCGGCTTACCCAGACAGGTGGATCAGGTGAGGCACGGATTCCCTTCAGAGTGGAGCCGAATGCCGCTTTTGCAGAGCGCCAGGGCGGGATCGAGGTCGCCGGTGCGCGGCTGGCAATAGCTCAACAGGCCGCGCCGCCGCCGCCACCACCGCCGCCGCCTCCTCCGTCCCCACCGCCGCCAACGCCGCCGCCAGCACCACCACCGCCACCACCGCCACCACCGCCGCCGCCGCCGTCGAACGGGGAAGAGGTTCGGCTCGAAGGCAGGATCAGCGACCTCAGCCTCGGCTGTCCCATCGTTGTGTTCAACGTAGGCGGTCAGCCCGTCGTGACCGGCATCTCGACCGACTACCGGGGGCTGGACTGCGACGACCTCAGGAACGGCCGGCGGGTGAAGGTCCGTGGCGTGAAACTGGCGAACGGCGCGGTTTTCGCCAGGAGGATAGACGATGACGATGACTGATCTCCGACGAGCGATCGGCGTCGTCGCCGTGTCGTGGCTGGTTCCGGTTCCGGTGTCGGCGCAGGCGACGCCGGGGACCGGGCCGACGGCCTCCGACGTCCTGACGTTCCTGCTGACGAACCAGGCCGTCGTGACCGACGACCAGGTGCGCGATCGCTCCGCGGCGCTCTCGACCCGCGACGCGCTCGTGAACGCGGTCGCCGTCGCGCTCGCGGGGCTCCCGCTCGCGTCATCTTCGGGCGGCTTCGCGTATCGGTTCAACCCGGAGCTGGGCACGCTCGAGCGGGTCAGCGACAGCTTCGGGCCGGCCTTCGTCGAGCGGGCGCTCGCGGCGCCGCGCGGACGCGTCAGCGTCGGTGTCTCCGTTCAGTCGATCCCCTTCGATCTCCTCGAGGGCATGCGGTTCGACGAGGGCGTCGTCATGATCTCGAATCGATTTCGCGACGAAACGAGCGCTTTCGACGTCGAATCCCTCGCGCTGGATATGCGCGTCACGTCGCTCGCGGTCACGGCGAGCGCCGGCCTCGGAGGCGGCGTCGAGGTCGGCGTCGCGGCGCCGTTCGTGCGGCTGGAGATGTCAGGTGAGCGCACGAACGTGTATCGCGGCCAGCAGTTTCGCCAGGCGTCGGGAGAGGTGACGGCGTCAGGCATAGGCGACGTCGCGCTGCGCGCGAAGTACCAGGCGCTGCGCTTCGGGAGCAGTGGCGTAGGGATCGCCGCCGACCTCCGGCTGCCCACGGGCCGCGAGGAAGATCTGCTCGGCGCCGGATCGACAACGCTGCGCCTCATGGGAATAGCTTCCTTCGAGCAGGGAGCGTTTGCCGCGCACGCCAACGGGTCTGTCGGCATCGGAGGCGCGGGCAAAGGCTGGGGCGGCGCGGGCGCGGTATCCCTCGCCGCTGGCCCACGGATGACCATCTCGACCGAGTTGATGATCGATCGGTTCGACAACCTGCACGGCCTGGAGCCGCAGGTCTCCAGCCATCCGTCGATCGCCGACGTGGAGACCACACGTCTCGCGGCACGCTCGACGCCGGGAACGCGCGCGCTCGCCGTGGCCGGCATCAAATGGAACGTTCACGGTCCCTGGCTGGTAGGCGCGCAGGTCTTCTGGCCGGTGACCGAGCGTGGGTTGAGCGCCGGCGCAGCGCCGGTTGTCGCGATCGAGCGCGCCTGGTAACTCAGCGCACTTCGGCCGATTCGATCGTCCAACCGACCGGGCGACGCTGGAAACGGAAGTGCCATGCGCGCGGGACGTCGTTTTGAGCGCTTCCGACTTTCGGGACGTACGAGGCGCGCCCGGCGCAGGAGGCGAAGGCGGCCTGCGCATCGCGCCAGATGTCGCACCGTTCGAACTCGAATCGCTGGGACGTCAGCCCGCCAAACGCGCGTGAGAGCGCCGCCTGATCCACACCCGGCCATACGGCGTGAGCCGCGGCGGCGTCGAGCCGCTCGTACGCGTCGCGATAGCGCTCGATCACCTTGCGTACGTCCTGTTCGACGCTGGTCGCGGCGATAACCGGTGGAGGCGCCGGCGCCGCAGCCGGCAATCGGCTCTCAGCCGGTGCGAGCGCAGGGACCGGCACGTCGATCGGCGGGTCCGTTCGCGGCGGGTCGGGCGTCCGTGGCGGAGGCTCCAGCCTCGGCTCCGGGATTGTTTCCGGCCTGCCCCGAGCGGAGTCGAGGGGCTTCGGCTCGGGCTCCCGTTTCGGCTCCGGTGCCGGCTCGTTTCCCGTCTCGGGACGCGGCTCCGTTTCCGGCTCCGGCGCGGCGGCGCCGGGGAGACTCAGTTGAGAAGACTCGGGCGGCGGCGCGTAGCCGGTCGTTTCGATCGCCTCGATCGCCGGCACGGCCGAGGCTTGTTCCGCGATGACCGTCGCGGCGAACGGGGCCCGGAGCACGGTCACGGCCGATGCCCGTTGCGGATCGGACGCGGCCTTCGGGCTCTCGATGCTCGACGAAGCGGGCGGCGCTGACGGCCGGTGGACGCGCGGCGGTTTCAGGTTCACTCCGATCAGGATCGCTCCCCCGATCGCGACCATCCACCGCAGACGGAATCGGCGGCGCCGCGCAAGGGATCGCTCGCGGACACGCCGCTCGAAGCTCTGCCACTCAGGTGTGTCGACGTGCGAGCCCATGCATTCCCAGCCGGCGGGTCAAACGTGCAAGAGACGAGCCGGGTTGTGAATTGACGCCCGCTGCGCTAGCATGCTTTGTTTAGGTTCCTTCCGAAAACGCTCGCTGTAGCACGCATGGCTGACCACGCACCGGGCACCGCCGGCCCGCTCGTCGTTCGCGGCGCGCGGACCCACAACCTCAAGAGCGTCGACGTGACGCTGCCGGCCGAGAGCCTCATCGTGATGACCGGCGTGAGCGGCTCTGGCAAATCCTCGCTCGCCTTCGACACCATCTACGCGGAAGGCCAGCGCCGCTACGTCGAGTCGCTGTCCGCCTACGCGCGTCAGTTCCTCGAGCGAATGGAGAAGCCCGACGTCGATCGCATCGAGGGGATTTCCCCGGCGATCGCGATTCGCCAGAAAAACAGCGTGCGGAACCCGCGGTCGACCGTCGGCACGACGACCGAGATTCACGACTATCTTCGGCTGCTGTACGCGCGGATCGGCCGCACCTTCTGCCGGAGCTGCGGGAAAGAAGTCGTGCGGGAAACGGCCGAGGTCGTCGCCCGTCGGCTCGCGGCCTTACCGGAAGGGACGCGGCTGCTCATCGGGTTCGACATGCCGATCGTGACGCTCGCGCCGCTCAGGTCGTCGGCAGATGAGCCGGAGCTGGACGAGGCGGACGATCCCGTGGAAGCCGGCCAGGCGAACGGCGGCCGCGGAAACGGCGCGGGCGCCGCCGAGGCGGTCCGGGCGGCGCTCGAGAGCCTTCGCAAGAAAGGCTTCGGCCGCGTGCTCGTCGACGGCCGCGCCGTCGCGCTCGACGAGGTCGAACCCGGGGCGATGAAAGACCGGACGAGCCTCCAGATCATCGTCGATCGCGTTCGCATCGATCCGATCGAACAGGACACCCGTCCGGGAACCGAGCAGCTGCGGACCCGCGTCACGGACTCGATCGAAACGGCGTACCAGGAGGGTGGAGGAGCGGCGTTCGCGATCCAGCTCGACGAGCGGGCCGAGGGGACGACCATCCACCGCTTCAGCGAGCGCTTCGAGTGCCGCGATTGCGGCATCGTCTGCGAGGCGCCGCAGCCCAGGCTGTTTTCGTTCAACAACCCGTTCGGGGCCTGTCCGACCTGCCATGGATTCGGCAACGTGATCGAGCTCGACATGGATCTCGTCGTCCCGGATCCGACGCGGTCCATCCAGCAGAACGCCATCGAGCCCTGGAGCAAACCGCACTACCGCGCCCACCTGGCAGAGCTCAAACGCGCGGCGCGCACCAAGGGCGTGCGCACCGACGTCCCGTGGGCCGCGCTGACTCCCGACGAGAAGCGGTTCGTCATGGAAGGGGATGGCGAGTACGAGGGGGTCAAGGGCTTCTTCCGCTGGCTGGAGCGGAAGAAGTACAAGGTCCACGTTCGCGTGTTTCTCAGTCGATACCGGGGCTACCTGACCTGCCCCGAGTGCAATGGCGCACGGCTGCGGCGTGAGGCACGGGACGTTCGCGTGGGGGCCATGACGATCGACGCGCTGTGCGCGCTGACCGTCCGCGACGCCGACCGGTTCTTCGCCGGGCTCGACCTCTCGGAGAAGGAAGCGACGATCGCCGGCAAGGTGCTCCTCGAGATTCGGAAGCGGCTGACTTTTCTGAAGGACGTCGGCCTCGACTACCTCACGCTGGATCGATTGTCGTCGACGCTCTCGGGCGGCGAGTCGCAGCGGATCAGCCTCGCGACCTCGCTCGGCTCGGCGCTCGTCGGCACGCTCTACGTGCTCGACGAGCCGTCGATCGGCCTGCACCCCCGGGACAACGAGCGGCTCATCGCCATCCTGCGCCAGCTGCGCGACCAGGGGAACACGGTCCTGGTCGTTGAACACGACGCCGACATGATCCGTGTGGCCGACTACATCGTCGATCTCGGGCTCGGCGCCGGCGAGCAGGGAGGCAAGGTCGTCTTCGCGGGGACGGTGGAGGGCCTCCGCCTGGAGCCCCGCTCGCTGACCGCGAAATACATGCGCGACGAGCTGGCGATCCCGGTGCCGGCGTCGCGGCGCCGGCCGACGGCGCAGAAGCTCAAGCTGCTGGGCGCGTCGGAGCACAACCTGAAGAACATCGACGTCGAGATCCCGCTCGGCACGTTGACGTGCGTGACCGGCGTCAGCGGCTCCGGCAAGTCCACGCTCGTGCACGACGTCCTGTATGCGAGCCTCAAGCGCGTCAAGGGCGAGTGGGATCGCCGCGTCGGCCTGCATCGGCGGCTCGAAGGATCCGAGCTGCTGAGCAACGTCGTCCTGGTCGACCAGGCGCCGATTGGACGTACGCCCAGGTCGAATCCCGTCACCTACCTCAAGGCGTTCGATCCGATCCGCGAGCTGTTCGCCGCGACGAAGGACGCGCGGTCGAGGGGATTGTCGGCGAGCCACTTCTCCTTCAACGTGCCGGGCGGACGGTGCGAGGCGTGCGAGGGAGAGGGTGAGATTCGCGTCGAGATGCAATTCCTGGCCGACGTCTTCGTCCCGTGCGAGCACTGCGACGGCAAGCGCTTCAAGCCGCAGGTCCTCGAGGTCAAGTACCGCGGCCGCGGCGTCGACCAGGTGCTGGACATGACCGTACGCGAGGCGCTCGCCTTTTTCTCCAACTCGCCGAAGGTCCTCCGCCGCCTGCAGGTGCTCGACGAAATCGGGCTCGGCTACCTGCGCCTCGGTCAGCCGGCGACCACGCTGTCGGGCGGCGAGGCGCAGCGCATCAAGATCGCCGCGCACCTGGCGTCGACGACCGGGGAGCGCATCCTCTATATCCTCGACGAGCCGACCACGGGACTGCACTTCGACGACATCGCCAAGCTTCTGGCGGCGTTCCGCAAGCTGCTGCAGGCCGGGCACAGCCTGCTCGTCATCGAGCACAACCTGGACGTCATCAAGACGGCGGACTGGGTGATCGATCTCGGGCCCGAGGGCGGAGACGAAGGCGGAGAGATCGTTGCCACCGGGACGCCGGAGCAGGTCGCGCAGGTCCGCGCCTCGCACACGGGCCGGTACCTGCAGTCGGTGCTCGCCACCGGCAGGTCCCACGCCTACTCCTCATGACGCCTCTCGTCTTGACCGCCTGGTTGTTGGCGGGAGCGCAGACCGCTCAGCCCGAGAACTACGACGCCATCACGAACACCGCCGACGCTCGTCTTCAGATCGAGTCCATCCACGCGGTGCTGCGCGGGTATCTCGCCGAGGAGACGCCGGGCGGCCGTGGAGGCCTCGCGGAGGGCGCCTTCGGATACGGCCCCATCGCGACCTTTCCCCGGCCGGTGCCGAGCGCGCTCGCCGCCGCCCTCATCGGCGCAAGCCAGGACGACGATGGGAGGGTCAGACGGGAAGCGCTCTTCACTCTCGGGACGATCGCCGCCTCGCTGACGCCCGAGGAAGCTGCCTCGCTCGCGGCGCTGTTGAAACACGATGACCCGGGAACTCGGGAGGCGGCGGCCGCGGTGGCCGGTCGGCTGCGACTGAAGTCGGCGGCAGATGCGGTGATCGAGGCGATCAACGATCGCGATGCGCGCGTCAAGGCGGCCGCGATGCGCGCGATCGGTCAGATCGCCGACCGACGGGCCGTGCAGGCCCTGACCGATCAACTGGCGCACTACAAACGGGGAGACCTCGCGCTCGCCGCGCTCGACGGGCTCGCCGGTCTCGGCCACGGGTCGAGCGTGCCGTCGTTCGAAGTGGCGTTGCGCGATCGCGAAGCGGCTGTGCGCCGGCTCGCCGCCGAAGGTCTCGGCCGGAGCGGCAGCGCCGCCTCCGCCCGGGCGCTCGATGCGGCCCTCGCGAAAGAGCGCGAGCCCTTTGCGCAGCTGGCGATCGCCTTTGCGCTCAGCCGGCTCGGCCAGCCACTTCAGCATCGCCTCGTCGAGGCGCTCCGTGTGCCGCGCACCGCGCCGCAGGCCTTCGCGTACCTGCTCGAGCTGGAGCCTGATTCACGCAAGACGCTGGAGCCGCTCCTCAGGGATCCGGATGAACGCCTGCGCACGCTCGCCTCGCGTGCGCTCGAGCGGATGAAGGTCGCGAGTGCGGTCCCCGGGCGCGATCGCTGACGGCGCCGGCGTGTCCGTTCTTTCCCGGTCGTTCTACGATCGGCCGACCCTGGAGGTCGCCCGGGACCTGA
Source organism: uncultured Acidobacteriota bacterium (assembly GCA_963847125.1). Taxonomy (GTDB): domain Bacteria; phylum Acidobacteriota; class Vicinamibacteria; order Vicinamibacterales; family 2-12-FULL-66-21; genus DATAEE01. The sequence continues at coordinate 461,926 of CAWJYM010000009.1, read as the reverse complement.
TCGGGATGGTACTGGTCCACGACACCCGTGCGGGCCGTGCGTCGGGCGCGATCGTCGAGGCCGAGGCGTACATTGGCGAGGCCGACCCCGCCTGCCACGCCGCCCCCGGCCCGACGCGCCGGAATCAGCCGCTCTACGGCCCGCCCGGCGTCGCGTACGTCTATCTGAACTACGGGATCCACTACCTCGTGAACGCCGTGACGGAAGCGTCGGGGTCGCCGGCGGCGGTGCTGATCCGCGCGCTCGAGCCGCTGGATGGAATCGATCTGATGCGGCGGCGGCGCGCCCGCGGCACCGGCCGGCGGGCGACCGAGCTCGGCGTGGCCGGGCTGTGCCAGGGGCCGGGCAATCTGACGCGCGCGCTCGGCATCTCGCTCCGGCAGAACCGGGCGAATCTCACCGATGGCCCGCTGCGAATCGAGGATCGCGGCCTGGCCCGCGGCCGACGCCTCGGTTGGACGCGCCGGATCGGGATCACCGTCGGCGTCGAGCAGGACTGGCGGGTGATCGACCTCTCGAGCGAGGCGGTCACCGGCGCGGCTACAAGGCGCGGCGGCGGCGGAACGGCGACTCGCGTTGCACGACGCGGACCTTGAGGTCCCGACGGCCTCCCGCCTGAATCACTCCCAGAGTAATCGTGCCCCCGATCGGCGCGTCGGCGAGCAACCGCAGGAGGTGCGAGGCGTCGTTGACCATCTGGCCGTTGAACGACACGATCACGTCGTCCGGTCGAAGTCCCGCCTCGAGCGCCGTGCCGCGGACCATATTGACGACGATCGCTCCGCGCGTCGACTCGACTCCAAGCTCGCGCGCCAGCGCGCTCGTCAGCGACGCGACTTCCGTGATGCCGACCCAGCCGCGGCGGACTTCGCCGTACTGCTGCAACTGGTCCATGATCCGCCGCGCCACGTTGCTCGGCACGGCGAACCCGATTCCCTGATACCCGCCCGACTGGCTGAAGATCGCGGTGTTGATGCCCACGAGCTCGCCGCGGCCGTTGATGAGCGCGCCCCCCGAGTTGCCGGGGTTGATCGCGGCATCGGTCTGGATGAAATCCTCGTAACCGGCGATGCGTCCCTCGAGGCTGCGGCCGACCGCGCTGACGATCCCGAGCGTCACGGTCTGGCTGAGCTGGTACGGGTTTCCGATGGCGAGGACCCACTCCGCGATCTTCAGCTTCGAGGAATCGCCCCACGGGATCGCCGGGAGGTTCGCGCCGTCGATCTTGAGCACGGCGATGTCGGTCATCGGATCGACGCCGACGATTGCCGCCGGCAGCTCGCGCTTGTCCCCGAGAACGACGGTGACTTCCGCGTTCGGACTGCCCACGACGTGCGTGTTCGTCATCACGAAGCCGTCGGCGGAGACGATGACGCCCGATCCGAGGCTCTGCGAGCGGCGCTGCCGGCCGAAGATGTCGTCGTCGCCGAAGAAGTAGCGGAAGATCGGGTCGTCGATCGGCGCGCGCTGCCTCGGCTGGAGGGACGAGATGTTGGTCACCCCGTTGATCGTCCGTTCCGCGACCTGAGAAAAATCAGGACCGCCGGTCATGCGCGGCTGCGCCGCCTCAGGCGCGGCAGCCGGCGCCACCGCCGCCTCGTTCTGCCCGGCGGAGGCCACGTCTTCCATGCGCATCCGGCCCGACACGACGAGCGCCGCGGCGGCCCCGCACGCCACGAACAGGATCGCCAGAATCAGCTTTCTCACAGAAACCTCTTGAGTGTCCCGACGCAGGCCAGCGCTACCTTTGAGACGCTATCGAACAGGGATCCGTTTGGACGCCGCCTTCGGAATGGTGATCGTGAGCACGCCGTCGCGGAATTCGGCCGCGATCTGCTCGACGTCGATCGGGTCGGCGAACATGAACCTCCGCTCGAATACCCCCTGCCCGCGCTCGATGCGAACGTACGCGTGAGCCGGGACGCCCGCGTCGGAGCGGCGCCCGCGGAGCGTCAGCCCTTCCTCGTGCGCGTCGATTTCGATGTCACGACGGACCATCCCGGGAAGCTCAGCGGTGATGATGTATCGATCCGGGGTTTCGTACACGTCGACGGGAGGCAGCCAGCCCGCGCCGTCGCGCTCGGAGTGGCGATCCAGGCGTTCGATCGGTTCCGACAGCGACAGGAGATCGCGCAACGGATCGCGCCCCATGTTTCGAATCGTAGCATGGATGTGCTAGCATCAAGGGTTCCAAGGACGACGAAAATGAGCTCAGTTCAGGCCACGCGACTGCGGAAGGGGATGCTCATCAAGATCGGTGAGGATCTGTTCCGCATCCTCGAGCTGCACCACATGACGCCCGGCAACAAACGCGGTTTCGTCCAGGCGCGGCTGCGCAACATCCGGACGACCACGCTCACCGACACCAAGTTCCGGGCCGAGGAGGATGTGGAGCGGGCGACCCTCGATGAACGGGAGATGCAGTACCTCTACAACGACGGCGACTCCTTTCACTTCATGGACACGGGAAGCTACGAACAGATCCACATCGCGGCGGAAGCGCTCGGCGAGAACGTCGGCTACCTCATCCCCGAGATGACCATCCACGTCGAGTTCTACGGCGACGAAGCGGTCGGCATCGAGCTGCCGCAGACCGTCGACCTCAAGGTCCTCGAGACCACGCCCGCGATCAAGGGCGCGACCGCCAGCGCCCAGCTCAAGCCGGCCAAGCTCGAGACGGGCCTCGTCGTCCAGGTGCCCCCCTTCGTCAACGAGGGGGACGTCATCCGGGTCAACACCGAGAGCGGCGAGTACCAGTCGCGCGTGTGATCGATGGCCAGACCACTCGACAACCCGATGACCTCACCCGATCACCCGGCCATCCAGCATCCGATTGGCAAAGCCACCGGCTGGATCGAAGTCATCACCGGCAGCATGTTCAGCGGCAAGAGCGAAGAGCTGATTCGTCGGCTTCGTCGCGCGCAGATTGCCCGGCAGAAGGTCCAGATTTTCAAGCCGACGATCGACGATCGCTACCACGACGGTCACATCACGTCACACAGCGAGATGAAGATCGCCTCAGAAGATCTGAAGAAGTCGGCCGAGCTGCTGACGCGCGTGGGCCCCGACACGGAAGTGGTCGGGATCGACGAGGGACAGTTCTTCGATCTGGAGTTGCCGGCCGTCTGCTCGACGCTCGCGGACCAGGGCAAGCGCGTGATCGTTGCGGGCCTCGACCAGGACTACCTCGGCAAGCCCTTCGAGCCGATGCCGCAGCTGCTGGCGATCGCCGAGTACATCACGAAGACCCTCGCGATCTGCGTGGTCTGCGGCGCCCCCGCCAACCACACACAGCGGCTCGTCGCCAGCCGAGAGCGCGTGCTCGTCGGCGCGCAGGGCGCCTACGAGGCGAGGTGCCGGCGATGCTTTGATCCGAGACTGGGGCAATAGATCATTGTGGAATGCTGAGTGCTGAGTGCTGAATGATCATTCAGCATTCCAGATTCAGCAATCGGCATTGGGCGATAGAATTCTTCCGTGCCCGACGCCCCGCTCTCCCGCCTGCTCATGCTGATCGGCGCGGGGTTTCTCCTGGCCAATCTCCGGCTGCTCGGTCAGTTCGTTCTCTACCTCCGCCGCCGATCGACCGCCGTGCTGACCTGGCCGACCGGGCGGCCGGCGAACGCGTGGGTCTTCGTCGTCCTCGGCGCGGCGCTGGGGTTGGTGATCATCGTCAAGCTCGTCATCCTGCGCGCGGCCGTGTTCGACCGTGGCGGCCTGTTGTACGTCTTCGGCGAAAGCATGATGCTCGTCTACTTCGGGTATGCCGCTCCGATGAGCTGGCGGATCGGCCGCGGTTTCTACCAGGACGGCATCTGGGCCGACACGGGGTTCATGCGGTACACGGACATCGGGGGGTTGAGCTGGCGTGAAGAGGAGCAGGTCACGCTCGTGGTCATTTCACGAGCGCGGCAGCTCGCGCGGCGGCTCACGGTGCCACAGACGTTCTATGGCGCCGCGCGGCGGCTCCTCCGCGACCGGATCGCGGCGCACGACATTCACTTCGCGGGCGAAAAGCTCGATCTCGGCGGGCACGACGAACGGGAAGATGTTTAGCGGGCGAATGCCATGACCCACTGCAGCAGCCCCGGGCTGCCTGACGCCATGGGATCGCTGAGCCACTCCGGCGGAGTGAGCCAGACGAACGCCAGGATCGCCACCACCATCAGGTCGTACTGCCACGTCGCGCGGTCGTAGGTCCAGAAGAGCGCGTTCCAGAGGATGCGCGCGGGCAGCGACAGGACGCGGACGCTCACGCGATCGCCTCCGGCTTCGCGCTGTTCAGCTCCCGCCACGTGTAGAAGATGCGATCGGCGACGGTGACGATCGACAACACGAGAATCACCCACAGCACCGCGGCCATCCGGTTGGTGAACGCGCCGATCATGAAGAGCACGATCCGCTCCGGCCGCTCCATGAAGCCGACCTTGCATTTCGGGATGAGCGATTCGGCGCGCGCGCGCGTGTAGCTCGTCATGATCGAGAACATCATGGCCAGCGCCGCCACCATCACGTAGCCGGTGCGGCCGAGCCGCGAGTACAGGTAGATCAGCCCGATGAACAACGAGATGTCCGAAAAACGGTCGATGACCGAATCCCAGAAGCCGCCGAAGCGGCTGACGGCTTTCATTTCCTGCGCGACCTTGCCGTCGATGAAGTCGAAGACGTTCGCGATCATCATGATCACGCCCGCGAGCATGAAGCGCCCCAGCGCGAGCGCCCAGGCCGCCGCCGCGTTGATCAGCACGCCGACGAATGTGAGGACGTTGGGGTGGATGCGCAGCGCAACCGCGACATCAATGATCAGCCGCAGCGGGAACAGGAAGATCGCGCCGATGGCGCCCGTGACTGTCATTGAGAAAGCGCTAGGATAGTACTCGATGCCGATTCGCGACCTCAAGACCCGGATCGCGCGGCTGCCGGAGCAGCCCGGCGTCTACGTCTTCGCGAACGACGCCGGCGACACGCTCTACGTCGGGAAGGCGCGCGTCCTGCGGGATCGGGTCCGCAGTTACCTGGCGGCCGAGGGCACGAGCCCCCGCCACGACGCGCTCCTCAGAGAAGCGGATCAGCTCGACGTCATCGTCACCGACTCCGTCGTCGAGGCGCTCGCGCTCGAGAACCACCTCATCAAGCAGAAGGTGCCCCGGTACAACATCCTGCTCCGCGACGACAAGAACTACCCGTACCTGCAGCTCACGACCGGCGAGCGCTTTCCGCGTGTCCTCGTGGCGCGCCGGGTCGAACCACGGGACGGCCACGCCTACGCGGGACCGTTCCTGCCCGCGTCGCTCGCGCGACGGACGATGAGCCTGACCCACCGGCTGTTCGGCATCCGGTCGTGCAACGAAGCGATCGACGGCGAGCGGGGCCGCCCGTGCCTGGAGTACGACATCAAGCGCTGCATCGCGCCATGCGTGCGCGAGATCTGCTCCGAGGAGGAATATGGAGCGGCCGTCGCGGACACGAAGCTGTTCCTCGAGGGACGGACCGACGAACTGCGGACCGATCTCCGCCGGCGGATGGACGAGGCTGCCGCCGACGAGCAGTTCGAACGGGCGGCGCAACTGCGCGACGCGCTCCGCACGGTTCAGGCGCTGAACGCGCGCGAGCAGAAGATGTCCAGCACCGCGCTGGGGGACCGCGACGCGTTCGGCGTGAAGCTCGGCCCCGCCGGCGCCGTCGTACAGATCTTTCAGATGCGCGGCGGCCGCGTCATCGAGCGGATCGAACTCGTGACCGAGACAGCCGGCTCGGAGGTCGAGGTCCTCGAGGCCGCGCTCCAGCAATTCTACGAGTCACGCGAAGCGCCTCCCGAGATTCACGTCCCGCTGGCGCTCCCGGAGGCGGATGCCGTCGAGGCGTGGCTTGGCGAGCGCACCCGGCGCCGCGTCCGCGTCGTCGTCCCCAGACGCGGCGAGAAGCGCGGGCTCCTCGACCTGGCATCCCGGAACGCCGCGGTCGCGTACGACGCGCGGTTCAACGAGACCGTCGCCGCCAACTACGACGCGCTCGAGACGTTGCGCGCCGTCCTCGCGCTGCCGGTCCTCCCGCGCCGCATCGAGTGCTTCGACATCTCGACCATCCAGGGGAGCGACACCGTCGCGTCCATGGTGGTCTGCGAGGACGGTCGGATGCGGCGGGCGGAGTACCGGAAGTACCGGATCAGGGGCGAGCGCCTGCGGCCCGAGCGAGGCGCCGGGGTCCCCAACGCGGCACCCGCGTTGGGGTGGCCCGCCGGAGGGAAGTCCGCCGAAGGCGGACCGCCGAGCGAGAGCGAGCGGGGGTGGGGCCCCGCGAGCGACAAAGAAAGCAGACAAGCCCCCGACGACTTCGCCGCCATGTCCGAGGTCGTCCTTCGGCGCTATCGAAAGCTTCTGGAGCAGGGTGGCCCGTTCCCGGATCTCATCCTGATTGATGGAGGCAAGGGACAGTTGACGGCCGCCTACGAGGCCCTGCGGCAGCTCGGCCTGGAGAACCTCGTGGCCGTCGGCATCGCCAAAAAAGAAGAGCTGCTGTTCACGCGGGATCGAGTCGATCCGATCGCGCTTCGCCCCGAGAATCCGGCGCTTCATCTCATTCAACGGATTCGGGACGAGGCGCACCGGTTCGCGCTCACGTTCCATCGCGCGGCGCGCCGCATGCGCGATCTCCGCTCCGAGCTGGACGATGTGCGGGGGATTGGCCCGCGGCGGCGGCGCGCGCTGCTGCGGCGCTTCGGCAGCCTGACGGGCGTCCGGCGCGCCACCCGCGACGAGCTGATTGGCGTCGTCGGCGCCAGGGCGGCGGACGCCGTCCTCGCGTACTTCGCTGCAGCGCCGAGGTGACTTCAGAATCTAGAATCTAGAATCTAGAATCTAGAATTCAGAATCCAGAAGTCGGCGGCGTACGGGTGATGCGAGCTGCCCAACTCACCCGGACACCTTCTAAATTCTAGATTCTCAATTCTAGATTCTGCTATCCTTATCCAACTTCGTGAAGCCACGCGTCGTGTCGGGCATGCGCCCGACCGGAAAGCTCCACCTCGGACATCTGGCCGGCGCCCTGCGCAACTGGGCTGAGCTCCAGGACAACTACGACTGTTTCTACTTCGTCGCCGACTGGCACGCGCTCACCAGCGAGTACGCCGACACGAGCGAGATCTCCGCGAACGCGTCGGACAACGTCGCCGACTGGATCGCCGCCGGCCTCGACCCCGAGAAGAGCACGATCTTCGTCCAATCGCTCGTGCCCGAGCATGCGGAGCTGTATCTCCTGCTGTCGATGGTCGTGCCCGTGCCGTGGCTCGAGCGCGTTCCCACGTACAAAGAGCAACAGGAGAACATCACCGACCGCGACCTGTCGACGATCGGGTTTCTGGGCTATCCGCTGCTGCAGACGGCCGACGTCGCGATGTACGACGCGCGCTTCGTGCCGGTCGGCGACGATCAGGTCGCGCACCTCGAGCTGTCCCGCGAGGTCGTGCGTCGGTTCAACAACATCTTCGGCAGCGCCATCCTCGTCGAACCCCACCATCTCCTCACGAGCTTCGCGCGCCTGCCCGGCCTCGACAACCGGAAGATGAGCAAGAGCTACGGGAACGCGATCAACCTCTCGGATGACGCCGACACGGTGCGCGCCAAGGTCATGAAGATGTACACGGATCCCAAGCGGGTCCGCGCCGACGTGCCGGGGACGGTCGAAGGAAACCCCGTCTTTCTGTACCACCGCGCCTTCAACACCGACGCGGCCGAAGTGGAGGAGCTCGAGCAGCGCTATCGCGCCGGAAAGGTCGGCGACGTGGAGGTGAAGGACAAGCTCGCGCGCGCGATCAACGCCGCGCTGGAGCCGCTCCGCGCAAGGCGACGCGACCTGCTCGGACGACCCGAGGCGCTTCGCGAGATCATGGTGGAGGGATCCCGCCGGGCCCGCGTGATCGCGCGGGAGACCATGGAACGGGTGAGGGCCGCGGTCAGGCTGGAGTACGCCGACGTCCAGCGCGCGCTCAAGTCCGGCCGCTGACATAGACAATGGAACCGGAATTCGAATCGGTCCTCGAAGCGTATCCGGTCAGGCTCGAAAACTTCGAGGGGCCGCTCGATCTGCTTCTTCACCTGATTAAGAAGAACGAGGTCAACGTCTACGACATCCCGATCGTGCTCATCACGCAGCAGTACCTTGCCTATATCGAGGTGATGCAGGAGTTGAACCTGGACGTGGCCGGCGAGTTCCTCGTGATGGCGGCCACGCTGATTCACGTCAAGTCGCGGATGCTGCTGCCGCGCCCCGATCCCGCTCAGGAAGATCCTCAGGAGGATCCGCGTGAGGCGCTCGTCCGCCGGCTGATCGAGCATCAGCGGTTCAAGGCGGCGGCGGAGCTGCTGCACGAGCGCGAGACGGTGCGGAGCGCACAGTGGTCGCGGCCCGATACGGTGGTCACGGAGATCGCGGGCGAACCACCGGAGCCTGAAGTCGAGGTCGACCTGTTCAGCCTGGTGTCGGCGTTTCAGACGGTGCTCGAACGCGCCAGGCAGCGGCCCCACGTGCCGCTGCCGCCGGAGCAGATTCCAATCGAGACGCGGATCGATCAGCTGCTGGCGCGGCTGAGCGAACATGAGGCGTGCGGATTCGAAGAGCTGTTCGCCGACGTCCAGCATCGCAGCGGCCTCATCGTGACGTTCCTCGCGCTCCTGGAAATGATCCGGCTCAAGCTCGTCCGCGTGTTCCAGTCGAGCGCGTTCGGACCCATTCGCGTCTACAAGAGGGCGCGGCCGGCTGATGCGCCCAGGCCGATACTGGATCCGGAGCGTTCTCAATGCTGAGTGTGGAATGCTGAATGCTGAATTTCAGCAATCCACACTCAGCATTCAGCATTGATCGAGGTCTTTAATGTCCGACTCATTGAAAGCCGTCATCGAGGCGCTGATCTTCGCGTCGCCCGATCCCCTCACGGTCAAGCAGCTCGGGAAACTGCTCGACGGCGAGCCAAAGGAAGCGGTGCAGGAGGCCATCGCGGCGCTCAAGAAGGACTACGAGCGCCAGGGCGGGCTCCAGATGGTCGAGATCGCCGGCGGCTACCGCATCGTCACGCGCCCCGAACTGCACGAGTGGGTGCGGAAGCTCTTCCACGAGCAGACCAAGCAGAAGCTGTCGGTGGCGGCCCTCGAGACGCTTGCCGTGATCGCCTACAAGCAGCCGATCACCGCGCCGGAGATCGCCGACATCCGCGGGGTCAACACGGCCGGCGTCCTCGGCACGCTCATCGAGCGCCGCCTCGTGAAGATCGTGGGCCGGAAGCCGGTCGTCGGGCGGCCGTTCATGTACGCGACGACGCGTCAGTTCCTGGACCGGTTCGGCCTGAAGGATCTCGACGACCTCCCGAAAGTCGAGGACATGGCAGATGCGCTCGGCTTCGATGCTCCCGACGGTCTGACCGACGGGCGATCGGCCGAGAATGCGCTGCCGTTCGACGGCGAGACAGTGCATTAGAGGCCTCAGTAAAAAACCTTAAACGCAAAGGTCGCAGAGAACGCAGAGGCTGGAAACAGGATCGGCCGGGGCCCGACCTGCGGTCGGGCCTAGCGTTGCACGAACGAGCCCACACGTAAGAGCGCTGGCAAGAGCGCGCCGGAAGAAATCGCTCTTACGTGTGGGCTCGTTCGCGCAACGCACGCGCCGAAGGCGCGCCGGCCGATTCCGTTTCCAGCCTCCGCGCCCTTTGCGGCCTCTGCGTTTAATGTCTTTTCTTGGGTCCCGTCGCTTCAGCGGCCTCTCGGAGTCCGGCCGCACGTTTCAGAGCCTCAATCTCCCTCTCGCTCAGCTCGCGCCAGTGCCCCGTCTTCAACCGCGTGTCGCTGATCGGGCCAATCCGGACGCGCCGGAGACGCACGACGGGATGTCCGACGGCATCGCACATCAACCGGACCTGACGCTTGCGGCCTTCGCGCAGCGTGAGCTCGACGAGCGCCTGCGGGCCGGACGGGGCGTCGAACGCCCGGATGACCCGCGCGCGCGCAGGCGATGTGCGCCGCCCCTCGATCACGACGCCCTTGGCGAGCCGCTCGAGCGCGCGTCGATCGGGTGTCCCTCGCACGCGGGCCTCGTACACGCGCTCGACGCCGTGGCGCGGGTGGGTCAAGCGCGCCGTCAGCTCCCCATCGTTCGTCAGGATCAGCAGGCCCTCCGAGTCGAAGTCCAGACGGCCGACGGGATAGACGTACTCGCCGACGCCCTCCAGCAGCTCGAGGACCGTCGGCCGCCGCTGCGGATCGTCGCGCGTGGAGACGTAGCCGCGCGGCTTGTTCAGGAGCAGGTAGCGTTTCCGCTCGGGCGGCCGCACTCTCCGGCCGTCGACCCGGATATCGTCGGATGCCGGATCCGCTTTGGTGCCGAGCTCGGTCACCGTTCGCCCGTTGACGGTGACGCGCCCTTCGCGCATCAGCTGCTCGGTCGTCCGGCGCGACGCGAGGCCGGCTTGCGACAGAATCTTCTGCAGTCTCTCCATGGCGAAACGTCATTCGTCCAGTACATCGGTCCAGAACGACACCAGTTTCCATATCTCTCCCCAGTCCGCCGGCCGGTTGACCTCGGCGTGCGTGATGAGCGGTGTCAGCAGCACACGGACTGCGGTATGCGGCCGCAGGTGGTCGGCGAGCCGGGTGGATTCCAGGGCCGGGATGACGTTGTCATCTGCTCCGTGCAGCAGGAATACGGGAGCCAGTGGCGCGGGGGCATCGACCGGCGACAGGGTGGGGTCGGCGCCGAGCGCCTCGACGTGCGGCAGGAGACGCGGTCCGAGGCCCGCCACGTCGCGATCGTTCACCGCGGTCATCAGCGATCGAGAAGGCTCCGGCATCGCGGCAGCCATCGCTCGCGCGCGATCGAAGATCGTGCGGGCCCGCGCCTTGTCCACCATGTCGACGTGCGAGGCTTCGAGGAACGTGCGGATGCCGTCCCGGAGCCGGGTCACTTGATCGGCGGGCACCATCCGGTCGGCAACGCCGAGGAGGATGATGACGACGCCGTAGTCGTGCGGCGGATGCGCGCCGCCGTCCGCGAGCACGCCCGTACAAAGATATCGGAGCGTGCGGGGCAGGTCGCCGTGGCCCCCGAACGACAGCACGAACGCGACGCGATCGCGGATCGACGGCCGTCCCGCGGCGACGATCGACAGCCCGCCGCCAAAGCTGATCCCGATGAGCCCGACGCGCCCATCCGGCGCGAGGTTGCGTTGCTCAGAGAGCCATCGTGCCGCATCCTCGATCATGTCGGTCGATCGAGGCGTGATGAGGTACTGCTTCAGATCGGGCAGCTCCGCGGTCACGACGATGAACCCGCGCGCGGCCAGATCCTCGGCGAATCCCACGAGCCGGGGCTCTTCGATGCCGCCCGCGTGCACGCCGGGAACGAGCAGCACCGCCCCACGGGCGGCGCCGTCCGACGCGAAGACTCGCGCCGCCAGGCTCGCATGACGGGTTGGAATCTGTACGGCCGTCACGCCGACGGGCGTTCCCGGCGCTCAAGGAGGCGATCGTTCTCGGGCCATCCCTCGATGCCTGCCGCCTCGATGACGAACGACGTGCCGCGCACGTAGTCGCGGCCGACGGTCGCTGCGACGAGTCCGAGCGCGCCGAGGGCTGCGAGCGTCGACAAGCGTCGCGGGACGGCGCATGCGTGGATAATACTGCCGGAGGGACTGGGGACCGGGGACTGGGGACTTGGCGACGACTGGAATCGGTCAGCCAGCTGCCTCGCGACTCCCAGTCCCGAGTCCCTAGTCCCGAGTCCCTGGTCCCTGCATGCGAAAGCTCATAGTGGCCATCGATGGACCGTCCGGCGCCGGCAAAGGCACGGTCGCCCGCGCAGTGGCGACCGCGCTCGGTTACCCGCACATCGACACGGGGGCGATGTACCGAGCGGTCGCGTGGAAGGCGCTCGCCGCGGGCGTCGACCTGTCCGACGAGTCGGCTGTCGCGGGGCTGGGAGAACGAGCGGCATTCGATCTCGAAGACGGCCGCGTCGTCATCGACGGCCATGACGTCGCGGCGGCGATCCGCACGCCCGACATCGACGTCGCGGCGGCCCGGGTCGCGCGGTACCCGGCCGTGCGTCGCGCGCTCGTCGCGAAACAACGGGAGTACGGCGAACGGGGCGGCGGAATCGTCATGGAAGGGCGCGACATCGGGACCGTCGTGTTCCCCTCCGCGGACGTGAAGATTTATCTGGATGCGTCGCCCGACGAGCGGGCGCGGCGGCGAGCGCAGGATCCGGCCCACGCGAGCCGCGGTGGGGCGGTCGCCGACGTGGCCACCGCCCTGGCGCAGCGGGACCATCAGGACCGAACACGCGAGGCTTCACCGCTGGCGCAGGCGCCGGATGCGGTCTATATCGACACCACCGACATCACGATTGAAGAGGTGGTGGAGCGGGTGCTGGCGGTCGTCAGGAAAGCCGCGCTGTAGCCCGACCTTCAGGCCGGCGTGCGCGATCTCCGAACGCTCGGGTATCCGACCACGCCCGACCTGAAGGTCGGGCCTACTCCTTGTCTCTATCGGTGTAATCCTCCGCTGACGCGGGATCGAGCTCCCACCGATTCCGATCGCGTTTTTCGATCTTCCCAGCGCCTTTCAACTCCTCGTTGTCCTCGTACTCGATTCCGAGGGCGCGTCCGATGTCGTCCACTCGGTCCTGATCCGGCGTCGGGTTGTCTCCTCCGGGCGCCTCGTCGCCGACCGAATACGCTTCCTCCCAGTCCGCGTCGACGTCGCCGCCGGTCAGCGCCGGGCTCGTTTCGGTGTGTTTCTGGATCGACTCCTTGAGCTCCCGGCGACCGCTCTTCGCCGCCGATGCGCTCTGGTCCAGGTCGAGCGACGAGGGAGGACCCGGAATCAGCTCTTCGGCTTCCCTCAGTTGCTTCCGCTCACGATCGAGGCGTAACGGACGCCTCGGCTCGAGAGCGAGTGTCGCCTTTCTGGCCACCTTGCCCCGCCGTTTGGACGCCGGCGCCGCCCGGCGCCGGCGGGCCGCCCCGGTTTTCCTCGGACGGGACGCTGCGCGGGCCTTCGAACCGGCCTTCGGACGAGCCTTCGAACGAGCCTTGCGACGAGCCTTCGGACGAGCTTTCGAACGAGCCTGCCCCGAGCGCTTTCGAGGGCCCCGGGACTTCGCTTTCTGTTTTGCCTGAGGTTTCCGTGCCCGTTTCTTCACCATCGCTGCGCTCCTTGACCGTGCGTTCGTAAGTGACCTATAATCTACTGCTTATCGCGACTCCAGCGATCGCAATCTTCGGGCCGCCGGCGCCCGTGACAAGAAGACCGGCAAATCGACACGTGAAAGGATCCGGTCTGAATGGCCAAGCTAGAAGAGACGAAGGTACACGCACTCAAAGGAGGTGACGGTCCGGACGGCGAGCGGATGGATCCCCAAGACTTTCAGCGCTTGCTCGCGTTGTACGACAACAGCTTCCGGAACCTCGCCGAAGGCGAGGTGGTCAAAGGCACCGTCCTCAAGGTCACCGCCTCAGAAGTCATCGTCGATGTCGGGTACAAGTCGGAGGGCGTCATCGCGATCGATGAGTTCGTCGACGAGACCGGACAGATCACCGTGCAGCCCGGCGACACGGTCGACGTGCTGCTCGAGCGGACCGAGGACCGCGACGGCTATGTCGTCCTCTCGCGCGAGAAGGCCGAGAAGATGAAGATCTGGGACGAGGTCGAGAAGGCCTTCGCCGAGCGGAAGGTCGTCATCGGCCGCGTCATCGAGCGGATCAAGGGCGGGCTCGCGGTGGACATCGGTGTTCGCGCGTTCCTGCCCGGATCGCAGATCGACGTGCGTCCCGTACGGAACCTCGACGCGCTGCGCGGCCAGGAGCTGCGGATGCGCGTCATCAAGGTCAACAAGAAGCGTGGCAACATCGTCTTGTCGCGGAAGGTTCTCCTGGAAGAGGAGAACGCCGAGAAGAAGAAGCACACGCTCGACACGCTCGCGGAAGGGAAGGTCCTTCGCGGCGTGGTGAAGAACCTCACCGACTATGGCGCCTTCATCGATCTGGGCGGCATCGACGGCCTGCTGCACATCACCGACATGTCGTGGGGCCGCGTCGGACATCCGTCCGAGGTGTTCCAGGTCAACCACGAGATCGACGTGGTCGTGCTGAAGTACGACCCGGCGACCGAGCGCGTCTCGCTGGGTCACAAGCAGCTCATCGGCGACCCGTGGGGCACCGCGAACGACCGCTATCCGGTCGGTGCGCGTGTGAGCGGCAAGGTGGTCAGCCTCACCGACTACGGCGCCTTCATCGAGCTCGAGCCGGGGGTCGAGGGTCTCATCCACGTCTCGGAGATGTCCTGGAGCAAGCGGGTCAAGCACCCGTCGAAGATCCTCAACGTGGGCGATTCCGTGGAGGCGATGGTCCTCGGCGTGGACTCGGCCGCCCGCCGGATTTCTCTCGGGTTGAAGCAGATCGAGAGCAACCCGTGGCACGAGCTGGCGGAACGGTATCCGATCGGCACGACCATCACCGGGAAGGTCCGCAACCTCACCGAGTTCGGCGCCTTTGTCGAGGTGGAGGAGGGAATCGACGGCCTCATCCACATCTCCGACATGTCCTGGAGCAAGCGCGTCAAGCACCCGTCGGAGCTCCTGAAGAAGGGCGACAAGGTCGAGGCGATGGTGCTCAACATCGACGCCGAGAACCAGCGGCTGTCGCTCGGCCTGAAGCAGCTCCAGACCGACATCTGGGACGACTTCTTCTCGAAGCACAAGGTGGGTGACCTCGTCGAAGGAAAAGTCGTGCGTGTGACGAACTTCGGCGCGTTCGTCGAGCTCGCGGACGGCATCGAGGGGCTCATCCACGTCTCGGAGTTCGACGACCAGCATGGGGAGAAGCTCGATCTCAAGGTGGACTCCGCCTACCAGATGAAGATCATCAAGCTGATCCCGTCGGAGCGGAAGATCGGCCTCAGCATCCGCGCGCTGAAGTCGGACGAGTTCCGCGCCGACTGGGAGGCGTACACCGAGAGCACGGGACGTCCCGAGGTCACGCTTGGCGATCATTTCCGGATGAACCGCGGGGAGTAGATTTCCCTAGGGGGGCGCATGGGAGCGGCGGCAATGACCAAGGCGGAGCTCGTCGAGGAAGTCTCCCGGGTGTCGGATCTGACCAAGAAACACTCGGAGCTCATCGTCGACACGGTCTTCAAGAGCATCATCGACGCGCTGCACCGCGGCGAGAAGATCGAGCTTCGCGGCTTTGGCAGCTTCCGGCTCCGGCGGCGCGAGCCCCGGAAGGGACGCAACCCGAAGACGGGAGACAAGGTGGACGTCCCGCCGAAGCGGGTCCCGTACTTCAAACCCGGCAAGGAACTGAAGGAACTCATCAACCGCGAAGGGGAGGCGCCGGCGGTTCCGCCGACGCCGCTCACCGGAATGCCGGATGGAGGAGTCCCTCAATTCTGATTGCTGAATGCTGAGTGATCGGTTCACGCAACAATCAGCACTCAGCAATCCACAATCAGCATTGGGCGATGGAGCAGCTCTGGTCCCCCTGGCGGCTCGCATACGTGACGGGCGAGAAGAAGGACCCCTCCGGCTGCATCTTCTGCACGGCGCTCGAGCGTGATGACGCGGAACCGTTGATCGTTTTCCGCGGCCGCGCCTGCTACGTCATCCTCAATCTCTACCCGTACAACAACGGTCACCTGATGATCGTGCCGAACCGGCACGTCGGCTCGCTCGCGGATACGGCGGCGCCGGAACGCGAGGAGCTGATGGGGCTGACGCGCCTCGCCGAGATGGCGCTCACCGAGAGCTACGCGCCGCACGGCTTCAACGTCGGCCTCAACCTGGGCCGCCCGGCGGGCGCGGGCGTGCTCGATCACCTGCACATCCACGTCGTGCCGCGGTGGAACGGCGACACGAACTTCATGCCGGTCGTCGGTCAGGTGCGCGTGCTCCCCGAAGAGCTGCCGGTCACGGCGGGAAAGCTCCGGCCGGTCTTTCAGCGGCTCGCGGCGTCGGCGCGCTGATAGTTCACCTCGCCGTCCGGCCGCACCTCGGCAATCCACGGCGATTCAGCTGACAACCGCCCGCCGAGGATCTCGTACAAGAACGTTGGACTGCTGGTTGCCGGTACAAATGGCGCCTCGATGCGTCGGAGCGGCTGCCCCCGCGCCGCCATGGCGCGTGACGCCCGAAGGAGCGGACGGTACTCCGCCATTCGGTGGATGTCCGCGGACTGCGCCAGCCGCGCCGGCTGCACGGCCACGGCGACGGCGACGAGCCCCCATGCCGCCGCGCGTCGCAGTCGCGGCGGGCCCGAAGAGGTCAGCGCAAGTCCGACCGTGAGAACGGCCGCCGGCATCAGCGAGAAGTAGTAGTAGTCGTGATACCCGCCGACCCAGAGAGCGAAGCCGAAGCACCCCACGGCCAGCGAGCCGACCGACATCGCCAGCACGGCCGGCTCCTGTCGCCTCCGGATCGCGACGACGAGCGCGGAGAGCCCGAGGAGCCACCCGAGGGGAAGAGGCGACGCCGGGCCACCTTGAATCGACGAGAACGCACGACCGAGCACGACCGCGCTCGTGGCCATCCTGGGCGCCTGCTCGCCGGTCGCGATCTTGAGCAGGCTGCCGCCCACCGGCGTGGCGGGCGTGCCGGGCGGCTGCCGCATCCAGAACAGCGTCCATGGGATCTGCATGATCGCGACGACGGCGCCGACGACGAGCGCGCGTTCGATCGCGGCGCGCCACCTGCGGGCCGCGAGCGGCTGGACGATGAGGTAGAGCAGGACCGCGGCGGCGACGAACACGCCCGCGAAGTGCGCCTGAATCCCGGCCCACGCGGCGGCCGCGCTCGCAGCCGCGTGCCAGCGTCCGCGCTCGCCCCACCCGAGCAGGACCATCGCCGAAGCGATCTTCGCGAAGCTCACCGCCATCATCGGATTCCAGATCGTTCCGGACAACGCGAGATCATACGGGGCGCTGGCGACGAGCAGCACCACGGCAAGCGCAAGCGGGGCGGACGTGGTGCGGCGCAGGATGCCGCAGAAAAGAAGGACGTCGG
Organism: uncultured Acidobacteriota bacterium; assembly: GCA_963847125.1. Taxonomy (GTDB): domain Bacteria; phylum Acidobacteriota; class Vicinamibacteria; order Vicinamibacterales; family 2-12-FULL-66-21; genus DATAEE01. Next base: position 444,886 of record CAWJYM010000009.1, on the reverse strand, counting down.
CGCCGGAATGCAGGACCGCCTGACCGATGCCACCGGCGTGCGGCAGGTAGTCGAACCATGGACCGAACGTGACGCGAATGAGCCAGAGGACCCAGTAGAAAGCCGGCCCGGGGGGAAAGCCGCCGAGGTGCGTCACGGGACCGACGAGCGGAAGATCCGTGAACGGCCCCAGGGCGATACGCCAGTCGCGGATCTGGTCGTAATGCATCCAGAAATGACGCGTGATTCCCCAGATGCGGATCGTCAGGGTGTAGATGAACAGCCCGACCGGCAGCGCGAGAGACGCCGCCGGCGGCAGGGGTCGAGTCGCACGGATCATCGGGCGGGACGCGGGAGGTATTCTACTGCCATGGATCTGGACCTTTCGACCGCGCAGCAGGCCTTTCTCGATCGCGTGGCACGGTTCGCCGCCGAGCAGGTCGCCCCGGCCGCCGCGGCGATCGACGAGACCGGGGCGTTTCCGCTCGCGCTCGTCCGAGCGGCGTTCGAGCTCGGGCTGGCTGGAATCACCGTGCCGTCCGAGCGCTCCGGTGCCGGCCAGGACTACGTGACCTATGCGTTGACGGTCGAACGGCTGGCGCGCTCGAGCGCGACGCTCGCGGTCATCGTCGGCGTGCAGAATTCGCTCGTCGCGGAGCCGCTCGCGCGGTTCGGGACCGAGGCGCAGAAAGAGACCTGGCTGGCGCGGCTTGCCAGCGGCCGGTCGATTGGCGCCTTCGCGCTCTCGGAGCCGAACGCCGGCAGCGACGCCGCCAACCAGCAGACCGTCGCCCGGCTCGACGATCGGGGCTACGTGCTCAACGGCCGGAAGGTGTGGGTCGCCAACGCCGCGGCGGCGGACGTCGCGATCGTGTTCGCGGCGACGCAGCCCGGAGTGGGCGGGCGCGGGATCAGCGCGTTTCTCGTGCCGATGGACGCGCCCGGACTGGAACGCGTGGCCGCCGCCGACTCGCTCGGCGTCCGGGGTCTCGGCTGTCAGGACTTCGAGCTGCGAGACGTCCACGTCGAGGGATCATCCATGCTCGGCGGCCCGGGCGAAGGATTTCGAGTCGCGATGTGGGCGCTCGACGGCGGCCGCGTGGCGATCGCGGCGCAGGCGCTGGGGGTCGGTCAGGCTGCGCTGGACGAAGCGCTCGCCCATGCCAAGGCGCGCGAGGCCTTCGGCCAGCCGATCGCCAACTACCAGGCGATCCAGTGGATGCTGGCCGACACGGCGACGGAGCTGGAGGCGGCCCGCGTGTTGACGCTCAAGGCGGCGGACGCGAAGGATCGGCAGCCGCGCGCAACGCTGGAGGCGGCCATGGCAAAGCTGTACGCCTCGCAGGCGGCGCATCGCGCCGCCGACAGGGCGATGCAGATCCTCGCGTCAGCGGGATACCGGCGCGGCTCGACCGTCGAGCGGCTGTTCAGAGATGTGCGGGCGACGGAGATCTATCAGGGCACGTCCGAAGTGCAGCGGATGATCATCGCGGAGGCGATACTGGCGGGATAGAATTCAGAATCTAGAATCTAGAATCTAGAATTCAGAAGACTCTCATTCGAACGTCCGGATGACCCGAGCGCTTGATTCTTCTGAATTCTGGATTCTGAATTCTGAATTCTGAGAAACCTCATCCTCCAGACTTCGACGTCCGAACCTGCGCCATCTTCTCTCTGATGGCCTTGACCGTGACCTCAGCCCGATAGTCCACGATCTTCTTGCCCCACTCGATCGCCTTCTCGGCCGGCGCGATCGGCACGCCGTTGATCGACGCCTTGCCGGCCGCGATCCGTTCCTGGAGGCGAACGGTCGTCGGGTCCACCACCATCATCTCTGCCGTGATCTGAAAGTCGTCGTGGTGCCCTTCGTTCGTCTGCTTGACGCCCTGTGACTCGAGCCACTTCTGGACGCCGGGGTAATCGTAGTACTCCGGGATGAAGTGCACGCGCGTCTTGCCGTCGGTCCAGGCGGCGTTCAGCGTCGAGGCGACGTCTTTCATCCCGTCCTGGTTTCCGCCGCTGTCGCCGATGAAGACGATGTCCGTGAACGTGTGCGCGCGCAGGCTCGCGGCGATGTCGGTGAGCAGCCGTTTGTAGGTGTCGTCGGTCAACGTGATGGTGCCGGGGAATCGCATGTGGCCGCTCGGCGGCTCGATGTTCCCTTCGGGCACGAATGCGACGATCGGCGCGACGAGGGCGTTCCCGAGCTTGCGCGCGATGGCCTCCGTCGTCGCACGCAACACGACCTGATGCTTGTCGAGCACCAGGTACGGCCCGTTCTGCTCGATCCCGCCGGTCGCCACGATGACCGTCGTCTTCCCGGCGCGCATGGCGTCGCGCACCTCGAGCCAGGTCAGCTCTTCAAGGAACACGGAATCGCGCGCGGCGATCGGGCGCGGCATGTTGGGATCCGGATTCGCGGCCGAAGGCCTGGGAGGCGGCGTCTGAAGAAGCCACGAGAGGAGCAGGGTGGTCAGCATGGCGAGATAGTAGCAGAGGTGAAACGGGAGCGGATCTTGCTCTCTCATCCAAGAGAGGTAACCCTATGCCGACACCCTTCAGCTCGAGGCTACGCTATGTCGACGCGGACGCGATCGACGACACCGTCATCGACTTCGACGACCTGAACGTTCGCGCCGCCGACGGCGAAAAGCTCGGAGAAGTCGAGGGATTCATCATCGACCCCGAGCTGCGCCGCGCCTATTACATCGTCGTGGATTCGGGCGGCTGGTTCTCATCGCGGCACTATCTCGTGCCGATTGGCCATGCCAGCGTCGATACCGGAGAACAGGCGCTCCGACTCGACATCGGCCGGGACGCCGTCAAGAGCTATCCCGAGTTCGATCCGGATCGGTTCTCGACCTTGACAGACGATGACCTTCGCCGGTTCGAGACGCGCACGCTGACCGCCTGCTGTCCGCGAGAGACGCCGTCCACCGACGCGTGGGGCTACGAGCGCTGGGCACATTACCGACAGCCGGAGTGGTGGCGCTCGGACGTCGCAGCGCTTCAGTCGCGCTGGCAGCCGGTCGCCCGTTCATCGTTCGTCCGGAGCGGTGAGCTCCGGCAGGACGCGGCCGCTGTCGGAACGGCCGGGGTGGGAGACGTCAGCCCTCATGTCGACAAGCGCGCCCAACCGGGGGATGTTCTTGGCATCGAAACCGCCGGCGAGACGACGGCGCTCGGGGACACGAAGGAGGATGAAGACAAGAAGAGAGGCTGACCCAATGCTGAATGTGGAATGTGGAATGCTGAATTCAGCATTCAGCAATCCACAATCCACATTGATCGCGTTATCCCAATATCTGCTTCGCGATCGTCTGCAACTGCAGGTTGGACGTCCCCTCGTAGATCTGTCCGATCTTCTGGTCGCGGTACAGCTTTTCGACGGGATAGTCCTTCACGAATCCGTTCCCGCCGAAGAGGTTCACGGCGAGCGACGTAATCCGCTCGGCGACCTCGGACGAGTAGATTTTGCAGATCGCCGCCTCGGTGAGGAACGGCCGCCCCGCGTCGCGGAGGCGAGCCGCGTTGTACACCGTCAGGGTGGCGGCCTCCAGCTCGACGGCCGCGCGGGCGAGCTGAAACTGGACCGCCTGGAAGTCGGCTATGGCCTTGCCGAACTGTTTCCGCTCTTTCGTGTATTGGATGGCATGTTCGAGCGCCCCCTTCGACAGGCCGATCATCTGCGCGCCGATCCCGATCCGGCCCTCGTTCAGCGTCTCGATCGCGACCTTGTAGCCCTTGCCGGGCTCGCCGAGGACGTTGGCGGCCGGGACGCGGCACTCCTCGAGGATGAGCTCACACGTGCTGCTCGCGCGGATACCGAGCTTGTCCTCCTTCTTCCCGACCGTGAATCCGGGAAAGCCCCGCTCGACGATGAAGGCGGAGATGCCGCGATAGCCCGCGTCGGGGTCGATATTGGCGAAGACGATGAACAGATCCGCTTCGTTGCCGTTGGTGATCCACAGCTTGCGGCCGGTGAGGACGTATCCATCCGGCGTCGCGACGGCGCGCGTCGCGAGCGCGAAGGCGTCGCTGCCGGAACCGGCCTCTGAAAGGGCGTACGCCCCGACCATCTTCGCCGCCAGCTTCGGCAGATATCGCCGCTTGACGTCGTCGCTGCCCCAGCGAAGCAGCGCGTTGACGACCAGCGTGTTCTGGACGTCCACGAGCACGCCGATGGATGGATCCACGCGGGAGAGCTCCTCGACCGCGACCACGGCGTGGAAGAAACGGCCGCCGGCGCCGCCGTACGACTCAGGCACCTCGATCCCCATGACGCCCAGGTCGAAGAGCGCGTCCAGCAGCGATCGCGGGATCTTCGCGTGCTCGTCCATCTCACGGACGAGGGGCCGGATCTGCGCGTCGGCGAACGCGCGAACGCTGTCGCGCAGGATAATCTCATCCTCTGTGAGCTGGGTCAGCGGTGGAACGGTTTCTGCTTGCTGCTGAGTCACGGGCTGAATGTTATCATCGAGCGTCTAAAGCGGTATGCGCAAGGGGGTTCGACTTCCGGCGTTTCTCGCGGTTCTGGCGGCCGCCGTCGTGGTGTCTGCTCAGGCGCCGCCGCCATCACCTCCTCCAGGCCAGCCGCAACAGCCTCCGCCATCTGCGCAACAGCCTCCGGCGCAGCAGCCCGATCCGAACCAGCCCGATCCGAACCAGCCGCGGCAGCCCATCATTCGCCGGGGAGTCAACTTCGTCAGCGTCGACGTCATCGTGACCGACGGGAAGGGCAACCCGATCGAGGACCTGAAGCAGGAGGAATTCGAGGTTTTCGAGGACAACGAGCGGCAGGCGGTCGAGACGTTTCAGATCATCAGGATCGACCAGGCGACGGCCTCGCTGAACGCGCCGCTGAGCGAGATCCGCTCGCAAGCCGACGAGGAGCGGGAAGCGGCGCGGCCGGACGTCCGGATCTTCGCGATATTCTTAGACGACTATCACGTACGGCTGGGCACGAGCATGGGGGTTCGCAGCCCGTTGATGAAGTTCATCGATCAGCAGATCGCGCCCGGCGACCTGGTCGGGATCATGTATCCGCTCCTGCCGGTCGCTGATTTCTCGCTGACCCGCAACCATGCCGCGATCATCCAGTCCATCCAGAACTTCCAAGGGCGGAAATTCAATTACGAGCCGCGAAACCAGTTCGAGGAGCAGTACGCGTACTACCCGGCGGCGACGGTCGAGAAGATCCGCAACCAGGTGAGCATGTCGGCGCTGAGGTCGCTGGCGATCAAGCTCGGCGGCTACCGCGAAGGCAGAAAATCCATCATCTACGTGAGCGAAGGCTTCACGGCGCAGCTTCCGGCGCAGCTCAACGATCCGGTGGCGGCGATGCCGGGCATGGGCAATCCCGCCCGGCGGGCGCCGGGGGTCGAGGCCAACAACCCGCGAGCGGACACGATTGAGTTCTTCAATCAGGCGGAGCTGCTCGGGGACATGCGCGAGGTGTACGACGCGGCGAACCGCTCGAACACGGCCATTTACGCGCTCGACCCCCGCGGGCTGGCCGCGTTCGAGTACGACATCAACGAAGGCGCCGGGATGCAGACCGATCGAAAAGCCCTGCAGAGCTCGCAGGACACCCTGCGGGTTCTGGCGGGGGAGACCGACGGCCGCGCCATCGTCAACCGCAACGACCTCGACGCCGGCCTGCGGCAGATCGTGCGCGACTCGAGCGCCTACTACCTGCTCGGCTACAACTCGACGCGCGCTCCCACGGACGGCAAGTTCCACGCGATCAGAGTGCGCGTGAAACGCTCCGGCGTGCAGGTGCGCGCGCGGAAAGGCTATTGGGCGCTGACGGCCGAGGAAACGGCGCGCGTGTCCACGCCGAAACCGGAAGCGCCGACGGCCGTGACGGCGGCGCTGTCGACGCTGGCCGCGGCTTCGCGCCGCGACCTGGTCAGGACCTGGATCGGCACCGCCCGGGGCGAGAACGGCAAGACGCGCGTCACGATGGCGTGGGAGCCGGTCGCGCAATCGCCCGGGTCGGCCGCCGCGCGCGAGGATCCGCCGGCGCGGCTGGCCGTCACGGCGATCGCGCCGACCGGCGAGCCGTACTTCCGCGGCCGCGTCGCCGAACCGCGCGTCGTGAGCTTCGATGCGGACCCCGGCCCGATGCAGGTGCGTTTCAACATCGAGAACGAGCGGGGTCAGGTCATGGACGCGGCCCAGCGCGAGATGACCGTGCCGGACTTCGGGAAGACCGAGGTGTCGCTCTCGACCCCTCGGCTGCTGCGCGCGCGCACGGTGAAGGAGATCGCCGCGCTGAAAGCGGATCCGGCCGCGGTGCCCACACCGGATCGTGAATTCCGCCGGACGGAGCGGCTTGCGCTTCGCGTGGAGGCCTACGCGGCGACTGGCGACGCGCCCGCCGTCACCGCGAAGCTGCTCAACCGCACCGGCCAGCCGATGTCGGCGTTACCGGTCGAATCGGCCGGTGCCGCGCACGTGTTCGACCTGCCGCTGGCGAGCCTCGCGCCGGGCGAGTACCTCATCGAGATCACTGCGACGGCGGGCAAGGGCTCGTCGCAGGACATGCTCGCCATTAGGGTGATCAGTTAAGAATTACGCCCACCCGCGCGCGCGAACCGCCTCCGCGACCCGCTTCACCGCCACGCAATAGGCGCCCATGCGGACGTCCACCTTGTGGCGCCGGGATTCCACGAGCGATTCCCCGAAGGCGCGCGTCATCTTCCGGTCGAGGCGCCGGTGCACGTCTTCCAGCTCCCACGGCATGCCGCGCAGGTTCTGCACCCACTCGAAGTACGACACGGTCACGCCGCCGGCGTTGCAGAGAAAGTCCGGGATGACGAAGACGTCCCGCTTGTAGAGAATCGCGTCCGCTTCCGGTGTCGTCGGGCCGTTGGCCGCTTCGGCGACGATCTTCGCCTTGATGCGGGCCGCGTTCTGCCCCGTGATTTGATTCTCCAGCGCGGCCGGGATCAGCACATCGGCGTCTACCTCGAGCAGATCGCTGTTGCTGACCGCCTGACCCTTCGGGTATCCGACGACGGAGCCGGTCTGTTCTTTGTACTCGTGGAGCTCTGCGTACGCGATGCCCTTCGGGTCGAAGATGCCGCCGCGCGAGTCGCTGATCGCCACGATCTTCATGCCGAACATCTCCGAGGCGAGCGACGCGGCGAACGAGCCGGCGTTGCCGTAGCCCTGGATCGCCACGCGCGCCTTCGAGAGATCGAGGCCGAGCTCGCGCGCGGCCTCCCGGATGGCGTACATCGATCCGCGCGCCGTCGCGTCGTCCCGGCCGAGCGATCCCCAGAGCGTCATCGGCTTGCCGGTAATCACGCCGGGCGTCGTGTAGCCCCGGTGCTTGCTGAACTCGTCCATCATCCAGCCCATGATCTGCGGCGTCGTGTACACGTCCGGCGCGGGGATGTCGCGCTCGGGGCCGATGATCCAGGCGATGGCGTTGATGTAGGCGCGCGAGAGCCGCTCGAGCTCGCGCTCGGACAGCTCTTTGGGGTTGCAGATGATGCCGCCCTTGCCGCCTCCGAGTGGCAGATCCATGACCGCCGTCTTCCACGTCATCCACGCCGCCAGCGCGCGGACGGTGCTGATCGTCTCGTCCTGGTGGAACCGGATGCCGCCCTTGGCCGGGCCGCGGGCATCGTTGTACTGGACGCGAAAGCCCTTGAACGCGCGGATGTTCCCGTCGTCCATGCGAACGGGGAGCGTGACATGCAGCTCCCGCACGGGCTCGCGCAGCACGACGCGCAGCCCGTGATCGAGATTCAGAAGATCCGCGCACCGATCGAACTGCTGCTGCGCGATGACGAACGAGTCGAGAGCCTGGGGCGGATCGACCGTGGACGGCATTCGGCCTCCGTTGAAGGGACTAGGGACTAGGGACTACGCGTACATCCCCCGCATCCTCGTCACGGTCGCGACCCGGTTGATTGCGACAATGTAGGCGGCGGTGCGCATATCAGTCTTGTATTTGAGCGACATCTTCAGCACGTCATCGAACGCCTCGACCATCTTGGCTTCGAGCCGCTCGTTGACCTCGCGCTCGGTCCAGAAATACCCGTACCGATCCTGCACCCATTCGAAGTAGGACGTCGTGACCCCTCCCGAGTTGGCCAGGATGTCGGGGACGACGAAGATCCCGCGGCTGTGCAGCAAGGCGTGCGCCTCCGGCGTCGTCGGACCGTTCGCGCCTTCGATGATGATCTGGGCCTGGATATCCGGCGCGTTCTCCATCGTGATCTGATTCTCGAGCGCCGCGGGAATCAACACCGAGACGGGCAGTTTGAACATCGCCTCGTTGTCGATCGGCTCGCCGCCAGGGAAGTCGTCCACGGTGCGATGCTGCGAGACGTAGTCAACGAGCTTCGCGACGTCGAGGCCCGCGGGGTTGTGCACGCCACCTTTCCAATCTGTGACCGCGACGACCTTCGCACCGATCTGCGAGAGCAGCAGCGCGGAGATCGACCCCACGTTGCCGAACCCCTGGACGGCAATCGTCGCCCCCTTGATATCGAGGCCGAGATGCTTCGCCGCATCGCGCGTGCAGATCATGACGCCCCGGCCGGTCGCCTCCCGGCGTCCCAGCGATCCCCCCATCTCGATCGGTTTGCCCGTGACCACGGCGGTCGTCGTCTGCCCGACGTGCATGGAGTAGGTATCCATGACCCACGCCATGATCTGATCGTTCGTGTTGACGTCGGGCGCCGGGATGTCCTTCTCGGGGCCGATCGCGTCGATGATCTCCGCGACGTACCGGCGCGTGAGCGCTTCCAGCTCGCGCCGCGACATGCGCGTCGGGTCGCAGATGACGCCCCCTTTGCCGCCGCCGAAGGGAATGTGCGCGACGGCGCACTTCCAGGTCATCCAGGCGGCCAGCGCGGTGACCTCATCGAGCGTCACGTTCGGGTGATAGCGGATGCCGCCCTTCGCGGGGCCGAGCGTGATGTTGTACTGGACCCGGTAGCCGGTGAAGACCTCGATCTCGCCGTTGTCCATCTGGATCGGGCAGGACACGATGATCTGACGCTTGGGATGGGTGAGGATTTTCCAGATGCCAGGCTCGAGGCCGAGGATTCTTGCCGCTCCATCGAACTCCTGGAGCATGGCGTTGAAGATGCTGCCGCCTTCCATAGTTTAGAATCCAGAATTCAGAATCCAGAATTCAGGAGAAAACCTCTCATCGCTGATCCGTGCAATCCGTGAAATCCGTGGCCCAAAAAGCAGAACAGCGTACTTTCCGGTCCCGAGCCAAGTCAAGGTATCCTGCCCGGTCATGAAACGCATCCTGACCGTCCTCGCTCTCGCGACAGCGCCGGCCGTCCTGGCCGGCGGAGCCGGTGCGGACCTCATTCTCATCAACGGGCGGGTCTACACGCTCGACCCCGCGAAGCCGTGGGCCGAGGCGGTCGCCATCGCGGGCGACCGCGTCCTCGCAGTCGGCACGTCGGCGGAGATCCGCGCGCTCGCCGGCGCCGACACGCGCACGGTGGACCTCGCCGGCGGCTTCGCGCTGCCGGGCTTCAACGACGCTCACGTGCATACCGAGGGCACCGGCGCGCTGCTGGTCGGCGCCAACCTGCTCGACGTCCACGAACCGAAGGCGTTCACCGATCGGCTGCGCGCGGCGGCCGCGCGGCTGCCCAAGGGGAGCTGGATCACCAGGGGGGACTGGGGGGCGTACGAACAATGGAAGGCGGGGTCGACAGGTGCTCAAGGTGCTCAAGGTGCTCAAGGTGCCCAGGGTGCTCAAGGTGCTGGCCCCTTCACGCCGCATCGCGATCAGATTGATGCGGTGACACCCGACCATCCCGTGTTCGTGAACCGCTTCGACCGAAGCCTGTACCTCGCGAACAGCCTGGCGTTGAAGCTCGCGGGCATCACCGAGACCACGCGCGCGCCGGAGGGAGGCGAGATCGTCAAAGACGCGAGCGGCCGGCTGACCGGGATCCTCAAAGGCTCGGCCGCGGATCTCGTCCGCAAGGCGATTCCCGCGACGCCGTTCGAGCAGCGGCTCGTGCAGGTGCGCGCCGTCCTCCAGGAAGCGCGCGAGGGAGGCGTCACGACGATCCAGGATCTGACGTCCGCCGAGCAGCTGCAGGCCTATCAGACCCTGAGGCGCCGCGGCGAGCTGACGCTCCGGATCAATATCCGTCCGACGCTGTACGAGGTCGATCACGTCGCGGCGCTCGGGATGTCGCGCGGGTTCGGCGACGAATGGCTGAAGCTGGTCGGCTTCAAGGCCTGGGTGGATGGCATCATGGGCAGCAGCGCGGCGCTGTTCTTCGAGCCGTTCAACCACGACGCGCGCAACCGCGGCATCCTCCGCCACGTGATGTTCCCCGAAGGACGGGAAGGGGCGGCGATGTCCATGAAGCCCGGCGATCACTACACCGCCTTTCCGCCGGGCAACCTGGAGCGCCTCGTCAAGGCGGCCGCGAAGATCGGCGTGCCCCCTCATGTCCATGCGATCGGCGACCTCGGCAATCGGATCCTTCTCGACGTGTACGAGCGCGTGCTGACGGAGGAAACACTCCTCGACACGGACCACCGCTGGCGCGTGATCCACGCGCAGACGATTCATCCGGACGATTACGCGCGCTTCGGGAAGTTGAAGCTCGTCGCCGAGGTCAACCCGTACCACATCTCCGACGACATGCGGTGGATGGAGGAGCGCATCGGCCCCGAACGGTCGCGCGGCGCGTATCCATTCCGGAAGCTCAAACAGGCGGGTGCGGTGCTCGTGTTCGGCAGCGACAGCCCGGGCACCAACGCCGCCCGGTACTTTCTCAGCCCCGTCTACGGACTCTACGCCGCCGTCACTCGCCAGACGCTCACCGGCGAGCCGAAGGCGGGCTGGTTCCCCGACCAGCGGCTCACGATCGAGGAAGCCATCGAGGCCTACACGAAAGGACCCGCATGGGCGTCGTTCGAGGAGGAGATCAAAGGGACGCTCGCGCCGGGGAAGCTCGCCGACATCGCCGTCTTCGACCGCAATCTCGTGGAGGTTGGAAAGACGAGCCCCGCGGATCTGCTGAAGGCGAGGGTCCGGTACACGATCGTCGGAGGAAAGATCGTCCATGACGGGACGCGATCGACGAGGATGAACGAACCGCACCCCTGAAGGGGTGCGCCACGGTGTATCGCTTATAATTGAAGGACTTATGAAAACCGCCGTCGAACCGGTCCGGCCGAAGGTTCAGGAGCGGAACGTCCCGTTCACGACGATCTCCGGCCGTCGGATCGAGCGGCTCTACACGCCGGCGGACCTCGCCACTCTCGACTACGGGCGCGACCTCGGAGACCCCGGGGATTTTCCGTACACGCGAGGAATCCATCCGACCGGCTACCGCGGCAAGCTCTGGACGATGCGGCAGTTCGCCGGATTCGGGACGCCGGCGGAGACCAACGAGCGGTACAAGCAGCTGTTGAAGGCGGGCGGGACCGGCCTCAGCGTCGCGTTCGATCTCCCGACGCTGATGGGCCGCGACCCGGATCATCCGCTGTCGCTCGGCGAGGTCGGGAAGTGCGGCGTCAGCATCGTGTCGCTCGCCGACATGGAACGGCTGTTCGAGGGCATCTCGCTCGGCGACATCACGACGTCGATGACGATCAACTCGCCGGCGTCGATGATCTTCGCGATGTACCTCGTCGTCGCGGAGAAGCAGGGGGCGGACTGGAAGAAGCTGTCGGGCACGATCCAGAACGACATCCTGAAAGAGTTCATCGCGCAGAAGGAATACATCTTCCCGCCCCGGCCGTCGATGCGCCTCATCACGGACGTGTTCGCGTTCTGCGCGAAAGACGTGCCGCGCTGGAACACGATCTCGGTCAGCGGCTACCACATCCGCGAGGCGGGCTCGACGGCGCTGCAGGAGCTGGCCTTCACGCTGCGAGACGGGATCGAGTACGTCCAGTACGGCGTCGATGCCGGGCTCGACGTCGACGACTTCGTTCCCCGTATCTCGTTTTTCTTCAACGCGCACAGCGACTTCTTCGAGGAGATCGCGAAATACCGCGCGGCGCGGCAGCTCTGGGCCGAGGTCATGCGCGACCGGTTCGGCGCGAAGAGCGACCGCTCCTGGAAGCTGCGCTTTCACACGCAGACGGCAGGCGTCTCGCTCACGGCGCAGCAGCCCTACAACAACGTCGTGCGGACCGCGTTGCAGGCGCTCGGCGCCGTGCTCGGCGGCACGAACTCGCTGCACACCAACTCTCTGGACGAGGCCCTGGCGCTCCCGACGGCCGAAGCGGCGACGCTCGCGCTCCGCACGCAGCAGATCATCGCCCACGAAAGCGGCGTCACGAACATCGTCGACCCGCTCGGTGGATCGTATTTCGTCGAGAAGCTCACCCTCGACATGGCAGAGGGCGCGAAACGCTACTTCGACACGATCGACCGGATGGGAGGGATGGTCGCGGCCGTCGAGCAGGGCTACCCGCAGAAGGAGATCGCCGAAGCCTCGTATCAGTTCCAGCAGGCGGTCGAGCGGCGCGAGAAGGTCATCGTCGGCGTCAACGACTACGTGATGGAGGATGAGCCGCCGCATCCTATCCTCTATATAGACGACACCGCGGCCGAGACGCAGCTGGCCGCGCTCGACCGGCTGCGCCGTACGCGGGACGGCGCCCGCGTCGCCCGCGCCCTCGACGCCCTGCGCGAGGCGGCCCGCCGCGCCGATAACACGATGTATCCACTATTGGAGTGCGTCCGCGCCTACGCCACCGTCGGCGAGATGTGCGACGCGCTGCGAGACGTGTGGGGGGAGTACGAGGAGGTCCCCTCGATCTAGGGCCTGGGGCATGGGGGCTTAGGGAAGGTTCCTACCCCGGGCCCAAGCCCCAGTCCCCAAGCCCTGCATGCGAAAGATAAGGGTTGTCATCGCAAAGCCTGGCCTCGACGGCCACGATCGCGGGGCCAAGGTCATCGCGCGCGCGCTGCGCGACGCCGGGATGGAGGTCATCTATACGGGCCTCCGCCAGACGCCGGAGCAGATCGTGGCGGCGGCCCTTCAAGAGGATGCGGACGCCATAGGCCTCTCGATTCTGTCCGGCGCGCACATGCACATCTGTCCGCGCGTGATGGAGCTCCTGCGGGAGAAGGAACTGACCGACGTGATCGTGGTCGTCGGTGGGATCATCCCGGATGTGGACATTCCGAAGCTGCAGGCGCTTGGGATCAAGGGGATCTTCCTGCCCGGGAGCCCGATGCAGGAGATCATCACGTACATCGAATCGAACGCGCGCGCAGCCGCGGACTAACCAGATACATGCCTAAGCTTCTGCTCGCGGACGACAGCGTCACCATTCAGCGTGTCATCGAGCTGACGTTCGCCGACGAGCAGATCCAGGTGATCGCGGTCGGCGACGGGCAGGAAGCCGTCCAGCGCATCGAGTCGGAGCGTCCGGACGTCATCCTTGCCGATGTCGGCATGCCCAGGCGCGACGGCTACGAGGTCGCCGCGCACGTGAAAAGGACTCCGCACCTCCGGCACATTCCGGTCGTCCTGCTGACGGGCGCATTCGAACCCATAGACGAGGCGCGCGCCCGCGCCGTCGGGTGCGACGGCGTGCTCGTCAAACCCTTCGAGCCGCAAATGGTCATCAACCGAGTCAAAGATCTTCTCGCGGGGCGCCGCCCCACGTCTCTCTGGCAGGAGGGGGCGGCTCCGCCACAGCCGGCGTCCGCGCCCTCAGCCGAGCCTCCACCGCTCGAGCCCCCAGCCAAGCCGATCGACTCGCTCGACGAGTACTTCGATCGGCTGGATGCTGCCTTCGCACAGCACGCGCCGGCCGGACAGCCCGCGCCGCTCGAGCCGACCGCTCGGCCGCCAGCTCCGGCCGCGCCACGCGCCCCCGCTGCGCGGGCGACGGATTTCGGGGATTGGGATCTCCCGTCGATCCCTGCCCCTCAACCGCCGGAAACGATCGTGGCAGCGCCGGCCAGTGCGGCGGCGCACGCGCCCGTTGCGCCTCCACCGGCGGTGGCGCCCGCTCCGGAACCCGCGCCTGCGGCCGCGGGAGCGGTGGGAACCGCCACGCTCGAGCACGCTGTGGCGCCGTCCGCCGACACGCCGCCCGTGGCCGAGGGGCCTGCGCTCGCCGACGCGTTCGCCGCGCTGCTCGCTGCGGAGCAGGGGCTCGCCGTGCGGCCGGTCGCCGGCGGCGGCGTGGCCGCCGCCCCCGTCGGCGAGGATGTGATCGAAGAGATCGTCCGCCGCGTGCTCGCGCGCATGTCTGATCAGCTCGTCCGCCAGACCGTCCTGCAGGTCGCCGAGCGACTCGTGCGGGAGGAAATCGACCGCGTCAAGAAGGGTGCGTCCTGACGATGACGCACGGCGTCCCGGAGAAGCCTGCACTCGAAGGCCTCGAGGACAAGTGGCGCGCGCGATGGGAAGCTGACGGGACCTACCGATTCTCGCGCGGAAAGCCGCGCGAGGCGATTTACGCGATCGACACGCCGCCCCCGACCGTGAGCGGCTCGCTCCACATCGGCCACGTCTTCTCGTACACGCACACCGACGTCATCGCGCGCTTTCAACGCATGCGCGGGCGGGAAGTCTTCTACCCGATGGGTTGGGACGACAACGGCCTGCCCACCGAGCGCCGGGTGCAGAACTACTACGGCGTGCGGTGCGACCCGGCGCTGGCGTACGATCCGTCGTTCGAGCCGCCCGCGACGCCGCCGAAGCCGCCGGTGTCGGTCTCGCGTCCGAATTTCATCGAGCTGTGCGCCAGGCTGACGGCTGAAGACGAGAAGGCCTTCGAGGATCTCTGGCGGTACCTCGGCCTCTCAGTGGACTGGTCGATGACCTACGCCACGATCGGCCACCCCGCCCAGCGGGCGTCGCAGCTCGCGTTCCTGCGGCTCCTCGATCGGGGACTCGCGTATCAGACCGAAGCGCCGACGTTGTGGGATGTCGATTTCCGCACGGCGGTCGCGCAAGCGGAGCTCGAGGATCGCGAGGTGGCAGGCGCGTATCACCGGGTGGAGTTCTCCCTGGGATCCCGAAACATCGCCATCGAGACGACGCGCCCCGAGCTGATACCGTCCTGCGTGGCGCTCGTCGCGCATCCGGACGATCCGCGCTACGCGCCGCTCGTCGGGCAGCACGCGATCACGCCGCTGTTCGGTGCACGCGTGCCGATCCGCGCGCACCCGCTCGCCGACCCGGAGCGCGGCAGCGGCCTCGCGATGATCTGCACCTTCGGCGACATCACCGACGTCACGTGGTGGCGCGAGCTGAACCTGCCGGTCCGCGCCGTGATTCAGCCGAACGGCACCTTCAGGCCGGTCGCCTGGGGATCGGCGGACTGGCCGTCCGAGGATCCCGCGCGGGCCCAGCAGTTCTACGACCAGCTCGCCGGTCTCTCCGCGCAGAAAGCGCGAGCGAGGATCGTCGAGCTGCTCCGCGAGGCGGGCGCGCTCGTCGGCGAGCCGCGGCCCGTCACGCACGCCGTGAAGTTCTACGAGAAGGGGGACCGCCCGCTCGAGATCGTCACGAGCCGCCAGTGGTTCATCAAGACGATGGAGTCCCGCGAGGCACTCATCGCTCGGGGCCGGGCGCTCGAGTGGCACCCTCCCTACATGCGCACCCGCTACGAGAACTGGGTGAACGGGCTCACCGGCGACTGGTGCGTCAGCCGCCAGCGGTTCTTCGGCGTCGCGTTTCCGCTGTGGTACCCCGTCAAGGCGGACGGCACGATCGACTACGCGTCGCCGATCAAGCCGGACCCCTCGCGCCTGCCGATCGACCCCTCGAGCGACGTGCCGCCTGGCTTCGGCGCCAGCCAGCGAGGCGAGCCGGGCGGCTTCGTCGGCGATCCGGACGTGATGGACACGTGGGCCACCTCGTCGCTGTCGCCGCAGATCGCCGGGGGCTGGGAGAGCGACCCGGACCTGTTCACCCGGGTGTTTCCGATGGACCTCCGGCCGCAGGCGCACGACATCATCCGGACCTGGCTGTTCAGCACGGTGCTGCGCGCACACTTCGAACACGACTCGCTCCCGTGGACGAACGCCGCCATTTCCGGCTTCGTCGTCGATCCCGACCGCAAGAAGATGTCGAAGTCGAAGGGCAACGTCGTCACGCCGAAGGCGCTGCTGGCCGAGCATGGATCCGACGGCGTCCGGTACTGGGCCGCGAGCGCCCGACAGGGGACCGACACGACGTTCGATCCGAATCAGATGAAGGTCGGCCGGCGCCTGGCGATCAAGATTCTGAACGCGTCGAAGTTCGCGCTGTCGAACGCCGAGCCGCGCGGCGCCGTCACGCACCGGGTCGATCGCGGGATGCTGACGAACCTCGCGCGCCTGGTCGACGAGTCCACGACGGATCTCGAGGCGTACGACTACGCGCGGGTGCTCGATCGCACCGAAAAGTTCTTCTGGTCCTTCTGCGATAACTATCTGGAGCTCGTGAAATCGCGGCGATACGGCGAGCAGGGTCCCTCCGCCGCCGGGTCGGCCAATTCGGCGCTGCTCGCCGCGTTGTCGTCGATGCTGCGGCTGTTCGCTCCCTATCTCCCGTTCGTGACCGAGGAAGTCTGGTCGTGGTGGCAGTCCGGGTCGGTGCACCGCGCGGCGTGGCCGTCCGGGTCCGAGCTGATCGCCGTCGCGGGCGGGGAGGACGACCGCGGCGCGATCGCGCTGGACGCCGCCTCGCTCGTGCTCAGCGAGATTCGCAAGAAGAAGTCGGAGGACAAGCGCCCGCTCAAGACCGCGGCGAGGGTCGTCCGGGTCACGGACACGGCGGAACGGGCGGCGCTTCTCGAGGAGACCCGCGCCGACCTGCTGGCCGCCGGGCTGATCGAGCGCCTCGAGATCGCGACCGGGGAATTCGCCGTCGAGGTCGAGCTGGCGCCGGCCCTTCAACAAGGCTCAGGGCAGGCCGAGGCGCTCTCGCGCGAGTCGGGTCAATGAAATCCGTGCCGTTCGGTCCGCTCGAGCCCGCCCTGTACCGCGAGATCGTACGGCGCGCTCTGGCGGAGGATCTCGGCTGGGGCGACGTCACCACCGAGGCGACGGTGCCGGCGGAGCTGCGGGCGCGGGGCGTGCTCCTGGCGAAGTGTTCGTGCGTGCTCGCCGGGCTCGACGTCGCCGCGGAGGCGTTCCGGCAGCTCGACCCCCGCGTCGCGTTCGCGGCAAAGTCCGCCGACGGAGAGGCCTGCGCCGCCGGCCAGACCGTCGCCGAAATCACCGGCTTCGCGGGGGCGCTGCTGACGGCCGAGCGCACCGCCCTGAATTTTCTGCAGCGTCTGTCGGGCATCGCGACGCTGACCCGTCGATTCGTCGATGCGGCCGGCGGCAGGCTGACCGTCCTCGACACGCGAAAAACCACCCCGACGCTGCGCGTGCTCGAAAAGTACGCCGTGCGGGCCGGCGGGGGCGTCAACCATCGTGCGGCGCTCGACGAAGGGATTCTCATCAAAGAGAATCACATCCGGCTCGGCGGCGGCGTCGCTGAGACGGTGCGCAAGATGCGCGCGGCCGGCCACGAGATGCCGATCGAGATCGAGGCGCAGTCGCTTGCCGAGGTGGACGAAGCGCTTGCCGCCGGCGCCGACATCATCCTGCTCGACAACCTGTCGATCGAGGACATGCGCGACGCGATCGGGCGCGCGCGCGGCCGCGCGAAGACGGAAATCTCGGGCGGCGTGACGCTCGATCGCCTGCCCGCCCTCGCAGGGCTCGGCGCCGACTACGTCTCGATCGGCGCGCTGACCCACTCGGCGGCCGCGGCGGATCTCAGCCTCGAGATCGAGCGCGATCGGTAACCACCCCATGCCATCCGAGCTGGAGCAGGCGCTGAGCGCGGCGGCCGACCGGATCGCGCCGTTCGGCCGGCGCGTCGTGCACGTCGAACAGACGGGCTCGACCAACGACGACGCCGCGCGTCTGGCGGCGCTGGGCGCCGAGGATGGGACACTCGTCATCGCCGATGGGCAGACCGCCGGGCGCGGACGCCTCGGGCGGTCCTGGGTCTCGACGCCAGGGGCGGGGCTCTACGCCTCGGTCGTGCTGCGCCCGTCTCTCCGACGGCCTCTTGCCCCGAGCGGAGCCGAGGGGCTCCTGACGCTCGCCGGAGGCGTGGCGCTGGCCGAAGGGATCCGGGCCGCGACGGGGCTTGCCGTCGAGCTCAAGTGGCCCAACGACCTGATGGCGCCGGGGGGCGGGCGCAAGCTGGCCGGCATCCTGACCGAAGGCTCGTCGGACGGCACCACGCTCGCCTTCGTCGTCGTCGGGTTCGGGATCAACCTGCGCGGCGTGTTCGATGGAGCGCTGGCGGATCGCGCGACGTCGCTCGAGGCGGAGCTGGGTCGGCCGGTCGAGCGCAGCGCCGTGCTGGTCGAATGTCTCGCGGCGCTCGCGCCACGCGTCCGGGATCTGGCGGAGGGGCGCGGCGCCGACATCCGCGCCCGGTGGCACGCGTGGGCCCCCTCCGCACGCGGCCGGTCGGTCGAGTGGACCGGCGACGCGGGCCGCCGATCCGGGGTCGCCGAGGGCATCGACGACTCGGGGGCGCTCCTGGTCCGCGTCGGAGGATCACTGGAGCGGATCGTGTCCGGCGAAGTACGCTGGCTGTGACCATGCTGCTTGCCATCGACGTCGGCAACACCAACATCACGATCGGACTCTTCGAGGGCCAGCGGCTCGCGCAGAGCTGGCGGCTCGCCACGCTGCGCGAGCGGACGGCCGACGAGCTGGGGATTCTCATCACGCATCTTTTCGACCACGAACACGTGGATCGGTCGCGCGTCGTCGGCGTGATTCTCGCCTCGGTCGTCCCGCCGCTGACCGGCACGGCGGCGGAGATGGCGCGCCGCTATTTCAACCGCGACGCCCTCATCGTCGATCCGGCGTCGAACACGGGCATGCCGGTCCTCTACGACACGCCGGCCGACGTCGGCGCGGACCGGGTCGTCAACGGCGTCGCCGCGTTCGAGCTCTACGGTCGCGCCGCCGCGAGACCGGTCATCGTCGTGGATTTCGGGACGGCGACCACGTTCGACGCCATCACCGCGCGCGGCGAGTACCTGGGCGGCGTGATCTGTCCGGGGATCCAGATCTCCGCCGATGCGTTGTTTCTGCGGGCCGCGCGCCTGCCGAAGGTGGAGGTCCGCAAGCCGCCCGCCGTCATCGGCAGGACGACCGTGGGCTCGATGCAGTCGGGGTTGTTCTTTGGCTACGTCGACATGATCGAGGGGATCGTCCGGCGCATGCGGGCGGAGCTGGGCGAGCCGCAGGCGCGCTGCATCGCGACCGGCGGCATGGCGGAGATCATCACGGCCGAGACCTCCGTTGTCGAGGAGGTCAACCCCGACCTCACGCTGATCGGCCTCCGCATGATCTGGGAACGCAACAGGTGACGGAACCTGCCGAGTACTGCCGGGAAGTCGAGACCTACCTCTGTCGAAAGAATGACGGGCACTTGATTCGGATCGCCGGCCCGGCGTTCGACCGCGTGTGCGGGTGGGCGGCGCAAGGCGTACCGCTGGCGGTCGTGTTCCGCGGGATCGATCGCACCTTCGATCGCTACTACCGGAAGGGCCAGCGGCGCCGGCCCGTCCGGGTAGAGTTCTGCGAAGCGGATATCCTCGACGCGTTCGACGAGTGGCGCCGCGCGGTGGGGATTGCGATCACTGCAGGGGCCGGTCTTGAGACCGGCCCCTCCGAAACCGGCCATACGCACGAGAGCCTGCCGGTACATCTCAATCGTGCGGCGGAGCGGCTCACCTCGCTCGTGGCGCAGCGGCAGTTCGGTCCATCGCTCGCGGCCGCGCTCGACGGGGCACTCGTGGAGATCGACGCGCTGCGGTCGCGCGCCCGCGCGTTACGGGGGGCGGTTCGCGGCGCCGCGCTCGATCGGCTACGCGCGCTCGACGCGGAGGTGATGGCGGCCGCGCGGGGCGAGGCGGATGCGGTGCTCCTGCGCACGCTGACCGGCGAGGCGGAGCAGGAACTGTCGGCCTTCGCCGGGCGCATGCCGGCAGACGCGCACACCCGCGCCGTCTTCGCCGCCCGGGATCGGCTGCTCCGCGAGCGGCTGGGGCTGCCCGCGATCGCGCTGGACTGACCTTTCCATGTTGCGCCCGCGCGACCGTGTCACGCTCGCGATCGAGAAGCCCGCGGCCGGCGGGTGGATGATCGCGCGGCACGAGGGGCAGGTCGTCCTCGTCGCCGGCGCGATTCCCGGCGAGCGGGTCGTGGCGGACATCACCCGCGCGGATCGGTCCGTCGCGTATGCGACCGCGATCGACATCGTCGAGCCTGACGCGGATCGCCGTCCCTGGCCTGGTGACTGGACGTGCGGCGGCGCGAGCTATGCGTTCATCAGCTACTCCAGACAACTTGCGCTGAAGGGAGAAGTCGTCGCCGACGCGTTCGCCCGGATCGGACGTCTGCCGCTCGACGCGCCGGTCGGCGTCACGGGCTCCGAGGAGCGCGGATACCGGATGCGCGCCCGGCTGCACGTGCAGGATGGGCGGATCGGGTTTTTCCGGGAGGCGACGCATGAGCTGTGCGACCCCGCGTCGACCGGACAACTTGCGCTCGAGACCTGCTCGGTTCTCGACCACGTCCGGCTGCGGCTCAAGAAACTGGGAGCGGGGCAGGTGTCTGCCATCGAGCTGGCGGAGAACGCGCCGATGACGGAACGCGCCCTGCACTTGCAGCTCCGCCCCGCCCAGGGCCTCAAGACGTCCGCCTACGCCTCCCTCGCAGGCACGCGGGGCCTGACCGGTCTGACGTGTGCGATGTCGACCGGCGCCGCGACCGTGCGGCTGGGTGGCGAGCCGTTCGTCCACGACACGGTATCCGGAGCGACGATTCGTCGTCATGTCCGGTCGTTCTTTCAAGGGAATCGATATCTCCTGCAGACGCTGGCCGACGCAGTGCGTGAGAGCGTGACCGCGGGACCCGAGGACTTGCTCCTCGATCTGTACTCGGGCGTCGGACTGTTCGCGACCGCGCTCGCGGCGGCGGGCTGGCAGCGGATTGTGGCCGTGGAAGGAGATCGATTGAGCGCGGACGATCTCGCGGCGAACGCGCGGCCGTTCGAGGGACGCCTCGCGGCTCACGGTCGTTCGGTCGAGGAGTATCTGCGCCGCCATGAGGGCGCCCCGGCGGCTTCGGTCATCGTCGATCCTCCGCGGACCGGGATGTCGCGTGAGGCGCTCGACGCGGTCGTCGCCCATGGTGCGCAGCAGATCGTGTACGTCTCGTGCGACGTCGCCACGCTGGCCCGCGACGCGCGCCGCATGGTGGACGCCGGCTACACACTCGGCTCGGTCCGGGCCTTCGATCTGTTTCCAAACACGCCACACGTCGAGACGCTCGTGACGTTCACGCGTACTACACCATAGCGCAGGCTGGTTGTATTCTTGGGATGACCGTGGAAGATTCCGCGCGATCCACCTTCACCCTCTCGCTGTCCAGCCTGCTCCGCGAGGTACTGGACGGTGCGGATCCTGTGACCGCCTGGGTCCTCAATCCAGGCGATCCTGGCCTTTTCCGATCTCTCGACAAGCTGTCAGCCGCGGAGGCGTCGGCCCTGCCTGCCGCCGGCGGCTCGTCCATCGCCGCGCACGTCGATCACCTTCGCTACGGACTCGAGCTCCTGAATCGCTGGAGCCGCGGGGAGCACCCGTTCGCGGATGCGGACTACGGCGCGAGTTGGCGCCGCGTGACCGTCACGGATGCAGAGTGGACGCAGCTGCGTGAGCAGCTTCGCGCCGAGGCGCGCGCGTGGCAGGAGGCCGTCCGGCAGCCGCGAGCGCTGACGAACGACGAGCTGAACGGCGTCGTCGGAAGCGTCGTGCACCTGGCATATCACCTGGGGGCGATCCGGCAGATCGATCGCTCGACGCGAGGTCCCGCCGCGCGGGACTAAATCTCGATCTGCTTGATGCTGCTCTGGAGGCCCTGACGCTGTGGTGCAGGTATCCGCGGAGGCTACCGTGAATCCGTGGTGGTCCGTGGCCGGCACGCGCGCACGAACGTCTCGAACAGCGACGCGAATTCTCCGGTGGCCCAGAAATTCTCGGGGTGCCACTCGACTCCCACGCAGAACCGCCGGTCGGGACGTTCGATGGCTTCGACGATGCCGTCGGGCGCCGTGGCCGACACGACGAACCCGGGCGCGACGGCGTCTACCGCCTGGTGATGCCGGCTGTTGACGTGGCAGGTCTCGACCGCCATCACCCGCGGGCCCAGGGCGCCCGCCAGCGCCGAGCCCGGCGCGATGCGAACCGCGTGCGCGATTCCGTTCTTTGGCTCGTCGACTGAATGCGCGATGTTCTGGCCCACCGCGTCCGGTACGTGCTGGAGCAACGTCCCGCCCGCGGCGACGTTCAACACCTGGAGTCCCCGGCAGATTGCGAGGATCGGCACGTTTCGATCGAGCGCCGCGCGCGAGATCGCGAGCTCGAAGTCGTCGCGCTCGGCCTCGACCGGCTCGGTTTCAGGCGCCTTCTCCCGGCCGTAGTGCCTTGGATCGACGTCCCCCCCGCCGGTGAGCAACAGCCCGTCGATGCCGCCCAGCGCGTCGCCAGGCTTCATCGCGTCCCAGTCCAGCAGCCTGGGTTCACCGCCGGCCACCCGGATAGCCTGCTCGTAATCGGCGGGGCGGCGATTGCGGGTGATGCCGATGATGGGCTTCATATGTTGTCAGGACGACCCTGAAGGGTCGTCGACGTACATGCGCGACGGCACGGCGCATCCCATCAGGTCCAGCGCGCGCGTGATCTGCATCCGGAAGTAGGACACGACAGCGGCGCGCCAGCGCTTCGCGTCGGTGCGCTCCTCGTTGAGAATCGGATACTTGTGGTAGAACGCGTTGAAGGCCTGGGCGAGCGCGAAAGCATACTTCGCGACGACGGCGACTTCGTTGCTGCGCAGGGCCTGATCGACCATCTCGTCCAGGCGAGCCGCTTCGAGGACGAGCCCCCAGAGGTCATCGCCTTCGGCGCCTGTGATCAGCACCTCGGGCGGCGTGGACGGCAGCGCCGCGACGACCGCCGCCTCGTCCGCTCCCTCGCGCTCTTTCATCTTCTGGAAGATGTTGGACGCCCGCACGGCGGCGTACTGGAGGTACGGGCCGCTCTCGCCCTCGAAGCTGAGCGCCTCGTCGATGTCGAACACGATGATCTTTCCGAGCGAGAACTTCACCATGAAGTAGCGCAGCGCCGCGGTTGCGATCGTCTCGGCGGTCGCGCGCGCCTCGGCGTCGCTCGACTCCGGGTTCCGCTTGCGCACCTCGGCGAGCGCCTTTTCGGCCAGCCGGTCGATCAGATCGTCCGCCTTCACGCCGAGCCCCTTCCGCCCGGAGACCTCGACGAACGGCCGTCCGCTGTCGTCGGCGGGGTACCCGAGCTCGCGCGCCGTGGCATGCGACAGCGCCACCATCTCGTACGAGAAGTGCGTCGCCCGCTCCGCCTCTTTCGTGTAGCCCATCGTCGCCAGCGCCTGTTTCAGAAGCTTCTGCAGGTACGACTGACGAGTGTCGATGACGTTGTAGGTCCGCTCGCCCGACCCGAACGACGGGACACCGTTGGCCCCTCCGGGCAGGCCGCGCTCATCCGACGTCGTGGCCCACACCACGTCGCCGTTTGCTTCGCGGCAGAATTCACGGTAGCGGAAGTCCTTGCCGAGCAGGCCGAACTTCCAGAACTGATTGGCGATGTCCTTGCCGACGTACGTCACGGTGCCGTCGGATCGGACGATGACCTTCTCTCGCTGGTCATCGTCTTCCGCGTCATCGACGTCGCCGTTTGCGTGCGTCTTAGACTCCTCCTGGTGGTCGGCGAGTGGATCGTCCTTGATCTCCATCACCCAGCAGCCAGCCAGGCGGCCCTCGGTACGCAGGTAGATCACTCCCCGACGCTTGAGGATCTCGAATGCCTGCGTCCAGAAGCCCAGGCGGAGAATGTCCCCCTCCCAGGTCAGCAGGTCGTACCCGATCCTGAGCCGCGCCATCGTCGCAAGATGGTGGCGGACGATACGGTCGGCGATGAAGGCGCCGATGGCCGCATTGTCGTTGCCGCCATGCTCGAGGTCGTGCAGCGTCGTCTTCCGAATCGCCAGCCGGCTCTTGTCCTGCTCGTACCACTCGGTCACCTTCGCGTACAGATCCCAGCAGTAGACGTCGAACCGCGCAGAGTCCGCCAGCCGCCGAATCTCGTCGAGCCCCTTCTGTTCGAGATGCCGAAAGCCGACGACGACGTCCGCAACCTGCACGCCGGTATCGTCGATGTAGTTCTGGACCTCCACCGGGCTCCCGCCGAACTGGATCAGCCGCACGAGCGTGTCGCCGAGCGCGGAGTTTCGCAGGTGCCCGATGTGGGCCGCCTTGTTGGGGTTGATCGCCGTGTGCTCCACGATGACTTTTCCCGGGGTCTGGAGCCTGGGGCCCGCCTCCGCGGCTGCCGCGACCGCGAGCCGCTTCGGCGAGGCAGGCTCTGGGGCCTGGGGTTCAAGCCACTTGCGCAGCAGCTGTGGGCGGTCGAGAAACACGTTGAGGTAGCCGTTCGGCGCCGCTTCGACCCTCGTCACGCCGTCGATCGGGCCCAGCGCCGCGGCCATCTCCTGCGCGATGACGCGCGGAGCCTTCCGGAGGCGCCGCGCCAGCTCGAACGCGAGCGGCACGGCGAGATCCCCGAGCGCGCGGCGCGGCGGCGACTCGATGGCGAATGCAGGAATGTCATCCGCGTCGAGCGCGTAGAGCGTGCGAACGGTCTCGCGGATGCGTGCGCGTAGTGCGTCGTGAAGCGGAAGGATCATGAAAAAGATTAAGATATCAAGAATACCTGCGCATGGGCGAGAGCCGAATCGGTCGAATCCTCGTCGCCAGCCTCCATCAGGCGATCGCTGACTTGCTTCCAACGCGGCTCGAGTTCTACGAGAACTGGCTCAACTCATCGGGACTGCGGGAAGGGACGATCGGGCTCGCGGCGATTTCCGCGGTCCTCGGCTTTCTGCGGACCGAAGGGGAAGCGTACGGGCTGGTGGTGACCCGGGCCGGCGAGTACGCGGCCGACTGGACGGTCGCTTCGATGTCCCGCGGCCGGCGCCGCCTGTTGCTGGCGCTCCCGTCATCGTTCCGCGCCCGAGGGGCGCTGCGTATCGCGCGCGGTCTCGTTCGCGACACGTACCCCGGCAGCCGTGCGCTCGTACGGCTCCGCCGCGGCGTCGCGCAGGTCGACTTGCGCGGCTCGCTGTTCTGCGAGGTTCGCGAACAGGTCGAGCTGCCGCTTTGCGGGTTCTATGCCGCCGCGCTTCGCCGCACGCTCGAGGCCTTCGAGGTCGGCGCCGAGGCCCGGGTCGAACGCTGCCGGGCGACCGGGGCTGGCGGGTGCCAACTCACCCTTTCCTTGAGACATGCCTGAATCGATGCCAGTTTCCCGTTGCAGGAAGTGGGCGGCGCCGGCGGTCCTCGCCCTCCTGTTCGTGGCTCGGCCGGCGGTCGCGGCGGAGCGGCTGCTCGTCGTTCCGCTCGAGAACAACCGCGACGAGCCGAGCATCTACTGGCTCAGCGAGGCCTCCGCCATTCTGCTCGCGGACAACCTGAATTCGCTGGGCGTCTCCGCGATCACCCGCCCGGAGAGGGTTCGGGCGTTCGAGACTCTCCATTTGCCCCCCTCCGCCACGTTGACGCGGGCCACGTTGATCAAGGTAGGGGAGCTGGCCGGCGCTTCCGAGATCGTGGTGGGCTCGATCGAACGGCAGAATCAGGAGCTCATCGTCCGTGCGCGAACGATTCGGCTCGACAGCGGCCGCCTGAACCCGGAGGTGGTCGAGCGCGGCGCGCTCGCCGACCTGTTCGGCGTGTTCGAACGCCTCGCCCGGAAGCTGCTGGGACGCCCCGCTGAAGGCCCGCCGCTCGAGAGCCGTCCACCGCTTGTCGCCTTCGAGAACTACGTGAAGGGACTCGTTGCGGAGAGTCCCGCGGCCCAGGAGCGGTATTTACAACGCGCCGTCGAGCTGCACAAAGCGGACGACCGTGCCTGGCTCGCGCTCTGGGAGGTCTGGACCGAGGCCGGTCAGCACGAGAAGGCGCTGAAGGCGGCGCGCACGGTCGCGGCGGGGTCCCGGTTCTCGCGTCGCGCGCGCTTTCGCGCCGGGCTGTCGGAGCTGGAGCTCGGCCGCCACGCGGAGGCCTTCGCCGAGTTCAAGGCGCTCGACGCCGAGCGGGCCGCGCCGGAGCTCCGCAACAATCTCGGGATCGTACAGCTGCGTCGAGGTGGGACGCCTGACGCCGGACGCGCCACGTGGTATTTCACGCTCGCGGCCGACGCCGATCCCGACGACCCGGACTACTGCTTCAACCTCGGCTACGCGTACGCGCTCGAGAACGATCTGGCGGCGGCCGTCTATTGGCTGAGAGAAGCGGTGCGGCGGGACCCCGCGGACGGGGATGCCCACCTCGGTACTCGGCGCGGTGCTGGAAGCGCGCGGCAGCGCCGTCGAGGCCTCGAGGGAGCGCGAGCTTGCACGCCAACTGTCCTCCAAGTACAACGACGCCGCCGGGTCCGCGATACCCAAGGGCCTCGAACGAATCAAGACCACGATCGATCTGCCGCGGGCGCAGCGGGTCGAATCCACGATCGCCACGCCCGCCGAGCGCGACCAGCGCGAGCTGGCTGCGTTTCACCTCGATCGCGGCCGCCGGCTGTACGACGATCGCCGCGACAGGGAGGCGCTCGGCGAGCTGCAGCGGTCCATCTATCTCTCGCCGTACCAGGCGCAGGCGCACCTCCTCGTCGGACGGATCTACCTTCGCAACGGCCGCATACGCGAAGCCGTGGATGCACTGACGGTGTCGGTCTGGATCGAGGACACGCCCGCGGCGCGCGACGCGCTCGCCGAAGCGCGCCGTCTTCTACCGAAGTAGCGCAGCCCTTCAGGGCTGCCACGCGTTGGCGACGTAGCGCAGCCCCCGCTCGTGTTACCATCGAGCGTCACGTGCCAGAGCCTCTCCGCCACGCCGACGAGGAATTCCACGAGATTCAGCTGAGCGGGAAGCAGCTCGTCTTCCTGTTCATGGCGACGACGGTTGTTGCCGTCGTCATCTTCCTGTGCGGCGTGCTCGTCGGCCGCGGCGTGCAACCCTCCGCCGCGGCGGGGACAGCGGCCGCGGCGTCCCTCGGGCCCGCCCCGACCGAGCCGGTCGAGCCGAGCGTACCGGCCCCGCCGCCGGCCGCCGGATCGCCGCCTCCGGCGCCGGCTACCGCGCCCGAGGATCTCAGCTACCACCGTCGCCTGCAGGGTGAGCCGGGCGCGGCCGGAACCGGAGCGACCGCTGATGAGAAGCTGAAGACGCAAGAGCCCGAACCGCCGAAACCGGCAGATCCACCGGCGGCGGTTGCGTCGGCACCGCCTCACGGTCCCGAAGGCGGTTGGGTCGTGCAGATCGCCGCGTTGCGCGATCGGGCCGCGGCCGACGCCATCGTGCGCCGCCTCACGGGCAAGGGATATCCGACGTTCATGCTCGAGGCGGCACCCGGCGCCCCCGCGCCAGGGTATCGCGTGCGCGTCGGACGGTATGGCGACCGCCGCGAGGCGGAGCGGATCGCGCGCCGGCTCGAGAAGGAAGAGCAATTCCGCCCGTTCATCACCCGCTAGCGCGCCGCCCCGTCCCGCTAGCCCTGTTGTCCGGCGCCCTCCTCGCGCTGAGCTTTCCGAAATTCGGCCATCCCGCCGCCGGATGGGTGGCGCTGGCGCCTCTGCTCGTTGCCCTGCCCGGCGTCGGGCCACGACGCGGATTCGCGCTCGGCTTTCTCACCGGCGTCGTGTATTTCTGGGGAACGCTCTACTGGCTCGTGGCCGTGATGACGACGTTCGGCGGCCTGAACACGGCGGCGGCGGCGGGCTCGGCGGCGCTGCTCATTGCCTATCTCTCGCTGTTTCCGGCGCTCTTCGCGCTGACGGTCGCGTGGTTCTGGGCGCGGCTCGGCGCGCGGGCGCTGGCGCTTGCACCCGCCGTCTGGGTCAG
This sequence comes from uncultured Acidobacteriota bacterium, assembly GCA_963847125.1. GTDB lineage: Bacteria > Acidobacteriota > Vicinamibacteria > Vicinamibacterales > 2-12-FULL-66-21 > DATAEE01. Next base: position 416,924 of record CAWJYM010000009.1, on the reverse strand, counting down.
CACGGAGCTGGGGCGGATGTATCTGTGGAGCGGGTTTCCGTGGGCGCTCCTCGGGTACAGCCAGGCGACGGTCCTCCCCGTGGCGCAGGCCGCGTCCATCGTCGGCGTGTTCGGCCTGTCGTTTCTGGCGTGCGCCGTGAGCGCGGCGCTGGCGCACGCCTGGATCCGGCGGCGTCCGCTGACGCTTGCGGCCGCCGTCGCGTCCGTCCTCGCGATCGCCGCCTGGGGTGCGTGGCGCATGAGCACGAACGCGCTCGCGCGCGAAGGGGATCCGATCCGCGTCGCGGTCCTTCAGGCGAACATCGAGCAGGAAAACAAGTGGAACCCGGCCCTGAGCGACGCGATCTTCGAGCGCTACCTCGGGATGAGCCGTCGCGCGCTCGCGGACCGGGCGGGATTCGTCATCTGGCCGGAGTCGTCCACGCCCTTTTATTTCGAGAACGACCCGCGCGGGTCGAGGGTTCGGACGCTTGCGCGGCAATCGCAGACGCCGTTCCTGATCGGAAGCGACCAGATCGAGCCGCTGCCGATGACGCCCGAGAGCGTCGCCGGCACCGCGCCTCGGGGTCCGGCGGAGAGTCGGATCTACAACGCGGCCTTTCTCATCGGCCCTGACGGCGCCACGTCCGGCGTCTACCGCAAAATCCACCTCGTGCCGTTCGGTGAATACGTCCCGCTGAAGCGGCTGCTGTTCTTCGTCGGCCCGCTCGTCGAGGCGGTGTCCGACTTCTCGCCCGGGGATACGCCGTCAGTCCTGCCGATTGACGGCCGCGCAGCGAGCGTGGCGATCTGCTACGAAGTCATCTACCCATCGCTCATCCGCGGCTTCGTGACCGCCGGAAGCGAGCTGCTCACGACGATCACGAACGACGCGTGGTACGGCCGGTCGTCCGCGGCGTATCAACACTGGGAACAGGCGTCGCTCCGGGCGATCGAAGAGGGGCGCTATCTCGCGCGCGCGGCGAACACCGGCGTCAGCGGATTCGTCGACCCCTACGGACGGGTGCTGGCGGCGTCGCCGTTATTCGAGCAGGCCGTGCTCGTCGCGGATCTGCGGTTCATTCGCGCGCGGACGCTCTACAGCCGCACGGGCGATCTCGTGGCGTGGCTGAGTCTTCTGAATTCCGTATTCTGGATTCTGTATTCTATGATCAGGAAACAATGACCATTCAGCTCGACGATCAAGTCCGCCGGTATCAGGAACTCGTGAAGCGCGCCTCCGACCTGCGGAGCCATCTTTGACGCGTCGAAGCTCGGGCCCGAGCTGGCAGCCTTGGAAGCGAAAGTCTCCGAACCCGATTTCTGGAAAGACCAGGCCTCGGCGCAGAAGCTGCTGCAGCGGCGCCGCCGGCTGGAAGAGGACCGCGATCTCGGCCTCTCGTTGAAGCGCCGCGCCGACGATCTCGCCGTGTTGATCGAATGGGCGGAGGGGGGAGAGCCGGTCGGCGCAGAGCTCGATCAGGCGCTCACAGCGCTCGCCGCGGAAGTCGATGCGGGCGAGATCAAGAAGATGCTCGGCGGCGAGCACGATCGCAAGAACGCGATCGTCGCGATTCATCCCGGGGCAGGCGGCACCGAGTCGCAGGACTGGGCCGAAATGCTGCTTCGCATGTACCTGCGCTGGGCCGAGCGGCGCGGCTTGAAGACGGACGTCGTCGACCTCCAGCCGGCCGAGGAAGCCGGCATCAAGAGCGCGACGGTCGAGGTCAAGGGTGACTACGCCTACGGCCTGCTGCTCGCCGAGGCCGGCGTCCACCGGCTGGTGCGCATCTCACCGTTCGATCAGGCGGCGCGGCGCCACACGTCGTTCGCCTCGGTCTACGTCTGGCCCGAGCTGCCCGACGATGTGGACGTGGAGATTGACGAGAAGGATCTGCGGATCGACACGTTCCGCTCGAGCGGGCGCGGCGGCCAGCACGTCAACGTCACCGATTCCGCCGTTCGGATCACGCACCTGCCGACCGGTATCGTCACCCAGTGTCAGAACGAACGGTCGCAACACCGCAACCGCGACGCCGCCATGCGCGTGCTCAAGGCCCGGCTGTTCGACCTGAAGATGAAGGAGCAGCAGGCCCGGCTCGACCAACTCGGGGGCGAGAAGAAGGACATCGCGTTCGGCAGCCAGATCCGCAGCTACGTCCTGCATCCCTATCAGCTGGTGAAGGACCACCGGACGAAGGAAGGGCGCGGAGACGTCGATCGTGTGCTCGATGGCGATATCGATCCGTTCATCAAGACGTATCTGATGAGGAAAGCCTCCGGCACGCTGGGGCAGGCGGTGGCGGATGAAGACTAGACGCATTGGCGATTGTGGATTGGGGATTGCGGATTGATTGCGGCATTGGGGATTCTCGATTGGCGATTAATTGACGATTGCCGATTTATTGACGATTGAGGATTGGCAAAAACTGCCACCGCCGAGCCGAGCAACCGCTGAAATATTTGCCCCTCTCCCCCCTGCGATACTCGGGTTCTCTGGCAGATCCGCAATGTCGCCCCTCGGCACGGGAAGTGCTGTACCAGCTACGTGAATCCTCAGGCCGAAGAATTGAAAGAGCGGACGGCCGCGTTCGCGGACCGCGTCGCGGCTCTGGTCGAAGACCTCCCGGATTCGATGGAAGGTCGGAAAGTGGGCTCGCAACTGTTTTCGGCGGCGACGTCGGTCGCCGCCAACTACAGCGCCGCTTGCCGCGCACGTTCCCCAGACGATTTCGTCTCGAAGATCGGGCTGGTGGTGGAAGAAGCCGACGAGTGCCACTTCTGGCTGCGTCTGCTATTGCGTCAGAAGCTGATTGTCGACACTGTTCTGAAACCGTACCTGCAAGAGGCCAACGAGCTCGTTGCCATCTTCGTGGCCTCACATAAGACCGCGAGCGCCAATGCCGTTCGCAGGAAGCTTCGAAAGCGCCGTTGACCAGGACGCTTTAGTCTCCGCCGATCATCAATCATCAACAAATCGGCAATCGTCGATAGATCACCAATCCACAATCGAAAATCGCCAATCAATCGTCAATCACCAATCCCCAATCGACAATGCGCGGTTCTTATCGGACCGGCTGGGTGCCTGAGATGAAGGACTCGGAAATCGCGGAAGGATTCGACGGGTCCGACGGCGTCCCGGTGCTGCGATCGACGGAGACGAACACGATGTTGCCCGGCGGGTCGAACGTCGGCCGATCGGTGCGCGTCCCGATGTAGTCCTTCATGAAGTCGATCCAGATCGGCAGCGCGGCCTCGGTGCCCGTGAAGCCGGGACCGATCGGCTTCTTCTGGTCGTGGCCGATCCAGACGCCGACCGTGATGTCCGGGTCGAAGCCGAGGAACCACGCGTCGGTATAGTCGTCGGTGGTCCCGGTCTTGCCGGCCAGCGGCCAGTCGAGCGCCTGCGCGCGCGCGGCCGTGCCGCGCAGGACGACGCCGCGCAGCAGGTTGGTCATGACGAAGGCCGTGTCGGCGCGGATCGCGTCGTGCGGCTCCGGCCGGTTCTCCTCCAGCACGTTGCCGTCGCGATCCGTGACGCGGAGCACCTCGAGCGCGGTCATACGGACGCCCTGATTCGGGAACACGGCGAACGCGGTGGTCATCTCCCGCAGCGTCGCCTCGGCCGCGCCGAGGGCGACGGGCAGGTACGGCGGAATGGGTGACGTCAACCCGAGCCGGCGCGCATAGGTGATGACCTGCTTCGGCCCCAGCTCGTCCATCATCTTGATCGCGGGGATGTTGCGCGACTGCTCGAGCGCGCGCCGCAGCGTCACCGGTCCCCAGAACTCCCGGTCGTAGTTCGCCGGCGCATAGGGTCGCTGCCCGGCGCCACCCGGATAGGTGACGGGCGCGTCGACGATGATCGAGGCCGGCGTGTAGCCGCGATCGATCGCCGCCGTGTAGACGATTGGCTTGAAGCTGGAGCCCACCTGTCGGAGGGCCTGCGTCGCGCGGTTGAATTTCGACCGCGTAAAGTTGAATCCGCCCACCATCGCGAGAACGTGACCCGTGCGATTCTCGATCGCCAGAAGCGCCCCTTCGAGCGCGGGCGTCTGCTCGAGCGACCCGGAGATCGTCAGCTTCTCGGCGTCGAGGGTCCGGACGCGCACGTCAATCAGATCCCCCCGCGCGACGAGATCGGCCGTGCGGCGTGCCGTCCACGCAAACCCGTCGCGATCGATCGCCCCGGTCAGCCGGCCGGCACGGATCGCGATGCGGGCCGGCTCGACGCCCGTGACCACCGCGGGTATGACGTCCCCTTCCGCGATCGGCCGATCCCAGCGCGCCTCGCGGTGTTTCTCGATCGGGATCCGTTCGGCGACCAGGTTGCGGCGCTTGCCCGGCCGGAACCCGCGTCGCTTGTCCAGCCGCCGGAGCCCCTCTTCGATCGCGCGGTTCGCGGCACGCTGCAGCCGCGGGTCGAGCGACGTCTGCACGGTCAACCCATGCTCGTACAGCTGCTTCGACCCGTAGCGCGCCTCGAGGTGCTTCCGCACTTCCTCGAGAAAGTACGGCGCGATCGTCGGCGTCTGGTTCGGCTCGCCGCGGACCTCGACCGGCTTCTGCTTTGCCGCGTCTGCCGTCGAAGCCGGGATGAAGCCGGCCGCCGCCATCCGATCGAGCGCGTAGTTCCGCCGGCGGAGAGCGGCGGTCATGTTCACGTACGGACTCTGCCGGACGTTCCCCTGCAGGATCCCGGCGATGAGCGCCGCTTCCTCCAGCGTCAGCGCCTTCGCCGACTTGCCGAAGTAGAGCCTCGATGCCGCTTCGACCCCGTACGCGCCATGCCCGAAGTACATCTGGTTGCAGTACAGCGTGAAGATCTCCTGCTTGGTGAACCGTTTTTCGAGCTGGATCGCGACGATCGCCTCCTTGATCTTGCGCTCCCAGGTGCGGTCGAAGCCGATGCTTTGCGGAAAGAGGTGTCGTGCGAGCTGCTGCGTCAGCGTGCTGCGGCCCGCCGCCCGGACCCCGGGCATGAGGTCCTTGGCGAGCGCCAGCACCATCCGGGAGACGCTGAGGCCGGCGTGCTCGAAGAAGCCGGCATCCTCGGCGGCCACGATCGCGTTGCGCAGAACCTCGGGAATCTGGTCGTACTGGAGGAGGACGCGGCGCTCGACGGCGAACTCGCCGATGACGTCGCCGCCGACGCCGTGCACGCGCGTGATCGTGCTCGGGGCGTACTCGTCGATGGCCGAAATCTCGGGCAGGTCACCGGAGTACGCAAAGATGACCCCTGTGATCGTGCCGAGCATCGCCGCGATGAGGAAGAGCGCGACGATGCCGGCATGTCTGGCGATCTTGACGACGACGTGAGTCAGATCAGGCGCCTCCGCGTCGGGAGCCGCCGGAGCGGCGGCCGCCGCCGGACTGACTGCCGCCCGATTGACTGCCGCCGGACTGGCTGCCGCCCGACTGACCGCCACCGGAGCGTGGGACGGCCTGAGAGCGGCCCGAGGAAGATCCGTCGCGCGGCGCCGCCCGTCCCGATCCACCGTCTGACGGACGGGACGCCGGCGGCGGAGACGAGGCAGCCGGCCCGTGATGCATGCGAGACGGTGGCGAAGACGATGGGGGCGGGGCGCTGTGGCGGTAGGAGCCCCGATCCACGGCGGACGGCGAGCGCACGGCCGGCATGTTTGGAACGCCTCCGGGCAGCGGCACGCCTCGTGGCACCGCCTGCGGTCGCGGGCCGTACTCCGGGCCACCTCCGCGCGACCCGCGTTCGGAGGCCGGATCGCGGTCCGGCGTCGGGTCGTACCGCACAGGCGGCGACGAAGATGAAGGAGACGAGAGCGTCTCGACGCCCGGGCCACCCACACCCGCGTCCCGCACGCGGCGGCTTCGGCGTCCGTCCGGGATGTCGACCAATCCGGCGACGCCGCTCCCTTCGAATCCGGGGCGAGCACGCCTCGACGGACCCGCCGACAGATCGGACGGTGAGCGTACGCCCGGCATCGACGGCACCGTGCTCGGAAGCGGCGCGCCGCGCGGCACGGCGCGGTTCGGGCCGATGGAATGCAACGGCGCGCCCCGCGGCACCGCGAACCCGAGGCGATCGGCGCGCACGGGGCTGGCCGTCGTCGTGGCGAAGGTCATGCCGCGCGGAATCGCCGAGACGCCCACCGCATGATGTCCAACGACAGCGCCATGCCCGAATCTGCGTGAGGGGATGACGGTCCAGGCGTCCCATGGGTTGTGTGCCGAATGGGCGCTGAACCCGATGACCGGACGGCCGTTCCAGCCGCGCGGACACCATCCGACGAAGCCGGGGGAGTGGCCCCACGAGACCCAGGCAGGACCCCAGCGCTTCGAGGGAATCCAGAACCAGAGGCCGGCGGAGAATCCCCAACGGCCATAGTGATGCGTCGGCCAGGCCCATGGGTCATATCCGATCCACGTCCAGCCGTACGGGCGGTAGTAGTCCCAGCGCCCCTTGTAATACGGACGCCAGCCGTGGTTGACGCGCGGATACCAGACGAAGCCGTAACTCGCATCTTGCTGCCAGGTGCCGTAGTTGTCGAAGGTGCCGCCGTACGAATTGAGCTCCTCCGGCAGATACTCCGAAGAGGCCACTCCCAGCCGGGCCTGCCGGCGATCTTCGACCCATCGCTCGAATGCATCCCAGTACGCGACGTTGTATGGCTGGGCGTAGCTCGGCGTGGCGCTGTTGAGCGTCACGGCACGTTCACCGGCGCGCACGAGCGTCGCGCCCGAGTCATTCGCGAGCTCCGCCGATCCGCGCAACACCATGAGTTCAACGTCGAGACGATCGCCACCCGGCGTCAGGAGCGCGACGCGGTACTCGCCTGGCTCCGCCACTCGCACCCAGCCGGAGGGCGTGTCGATCCGGTACTGCACCGGCGCGCCGCGCGCAACCGTCAACCGCACGCGTCCTTCCAGGAGACGAAGGAGCGCATCCGACTGCAGATCGACGTGCGTGAAGTGATCGATGTCGAGCACGCTGCCGTCGCCGAAGATGATCTCGACGCGACCCTCCCGCGTGCGCAGGCGATCGCCCGTGAGCAACGGTACGTTCTGCGGTGATTGATCGACGCGGCCGTCCCGCTCGAGCGATGCCACGCCGTCGACGACGCTGACGTGCGCGGGCGCCTGATCGGCCCCCTCGGTCTCGGGTGCGGATGGTGGAGGGAGCGGTGGCTCCTGCGCCCGGGCCGCGGCTGCCGACATCATCGCGGCCGACACGAGGACGGCTATCGTGAGCGAACGGGATCTGGGAAGCATGGGTGTCCCCGTTCAGGAGGGCTGGCAATCGTGATTATAGCAAGCTCACGCGGCTGGGTATGGGAGCCGCTCTAACCTCGGACTTTGCTCGGTTTGTAGACTTGACATCAATGGACTCATGTTTTATACTGCCGGAGTTATCAAAGCTCCGGATTCGCGTCGAATCGAAAGGAAGCGTTCATGAGCAAGATCATTGGAATTGACCTCGGTACCACCAACTCGGTCGTCGCCGTCATGGAAGGCGGCGAGCCGGTGGTGATCACCAACCCCGAGGGCGGCCGCATCACGCCGTCGGTCGTCGCCTTTACGAAATCGGGCGAGCGGCTCGTCGGGCAGGTCGCAAAGCGCCAGGCCGTGACGAACCCGGAGAACACGGTCTTTTCCATCAAGCGGTTCATGGGGCGCAAGTACGACGAGGTCACAGACGAAATGCGGATGGTGCCCTACAGCGTCGTACGCGTCACCAACGGCGACGTCCGCATAGCGGCCGGCGGAAAGGAATACTCTCCGCCCGAAATCTCCGCGATGATCCTCCAGAAGCTGAAGCAGGCGGCCGAGGAATATCTTGGTCAACCCGTCACCCAGGCGGTCATCACCGTCCCCGCGTACTTCAACGACGCGCAGCGCCAGGCGACGAAGGATGCCGGTCAGATCGCCGGCCTCGAGGTCATGCGCATCGTCAACGAGCCGACCGCGGCGGCGCTCGCCTACGGCCTCGACAAGAAGAAGGACGAGACGATCGCCGTGTACGACTTCGGCGGCGGCACGTTCGACATTTCGATTCTCGAAGTGGGAGAGGGCGTCGTCGAGGTCAAGGCGACCAACGGCGACACGCACCTCGGCGGTGACAACCTCGATCAGCGCATCATCGAGTGGATCGTCTCGGAGTTCAAGAAGAGCGACGGCATCGATCTCAGCAAGGATCGGATGGCGCTTCAGCGCCTCAAGGAAGCGGCGGAGAAGGCCAAGATGGAGCTCTCGACCGTCATGCAGAGCGACATCAATCTGCCGTTCATCACGGCCGATCAGACCGGGCCCAAGCACCTGACGATGCAGCTGACGCGGGCGAAGTTCGAGTCGCTCGTCGAGGATCTGTTTCAGAGGACCGTGCAGCCGGTGAAGCAGGCGTTGCAGGACGCCGGCGTGCAGCCGAAGGACATCGACGAGGTCGTTCTCGTCGGCGGTTCGACGCGCATCCCGCGCGTCCAGCAGATCGTCAAGGAACTGTTTGGCAAGGAACCTCACAAGGGCGTCAACCCGGATGAGGTCGTCGCGGTCGGCGCCGGGATCCAGGCCGGCGTTCTGGCGGGTGAGGTCAAGGACCTGCTCCTCCTCGACGTCACGCCGTTGTCGCTCGGCATCGAGACGCTGGGCGGCGTCATGACGACGCTGATTCCGCGGAATACGACGATTCCCACGCGGAAGAGCGAGATCTTCTCGACGGCGGCCGACGGGCAGACGAGTGTCGAAGTGCACGTGCTGCAGGGCGAGCGCCAGATGGCGCGCGACAACCGCACGCTCGGGCGCTTCCACCTGATCGGCCTGCCGCCCGCGCCGCGCGGGATCCCGCAGATCGAGGTCACGTTCGACATCGACGCGAACGGCATCGTCAACGTCTCGGCGAAGGATCTCGGCACGGGCAAGGAGCAGAAGATCACGATCACCGCGTCGAGCGGCCTGGCCAAGGACGAAGTCGATCGCATGGTGAAGGAAGCCGCCTCGCACGCCGACGAGGACAAGACGCGTCGCGAAGAGATCGAGGCGCGCAATCATGCCGACAACGCGGTCTACGGCGCGGAACGCATGCTGCGCGAGAACGGCGACAAGCTGAGCGCCACCGACCGTCAGGCGATCGAGTCGGCGGCTGCCGACTTGAAGAGCGCGATCGAGAAGAACGACCCGGCCGCGATGAAGAGCGGCCTGGAGCGGCTCAACCAGGCGCAATACAAGGCCAGCGAAGCGCTCTACAAGCAGGCGCAGGCGGCCGGGCAGCCGGGCGCCGGCGCCCCGCCTCCGGGTGGAGAACCGTCCGCGCGGCCCGAGACGCCGCGCGGCGAAGACGTCATCGACGCGGAAGTTGTCGAAGAGGACAAGAAGTAACTCTGTAGGGACTAGGGACTGGGGACCAGGGACTGCGCATGGATTTCTACATCGTCCTCGGCGTCGGGCCCGGCGCGACGGTGTCGGATATCAAGCGCGCGTACCGTCGCCTGGCCCGGAAGTATCACCCGGACATCAACCCGGGTGATCACACCGCCGACGCGCGCTTCCGCGGCATCGCCGAGGCCTATGAGACCCTGATCGATCCGGACCGGCGACGACGGTACGACCAGACCGGGGGAGGATTCTCGGTCCTGCCGGATGCACCGCCCTCTTTCGCCGGCTTCGATTTCTCATCGATCGTCGACGGACCCGCGGCGGCGACATTCGGCGAGCTGTTCGCGGACGTGTTCCAGCCCCCTCCGGAGGAAGGCCCGCAAGCCGGGTCGGATCTGCACGCGACGGCGTCGCTCACCTTCGAGGAATCGATCCGCGGCGCCGAACGCCAGCTCACGATGACGCGCCAGGAAGCCTGCTCTGCCTGCGGCGGGGCCGGGGTCATCAGGACGCCCGAAGGCCGGTGCCTCACCTGCCGCGGCGCGGGGAGCGTCCGGTGGGCGCGCGGCCACATGGTCTTCACCAAGGCCTGTGCGGCCTGCGACGGTTCCGGACGGCAGCGCCACCAGCCGTGCGGGTCGTGCGCCGGTCAGGGGATGACGGCGAGAACCGAGGCGCTCGCGGTGCGGATTCCCGCTGGCGTCGCCCACGGCGATCGCATTCGGATCCCGGGTCGCGGCCACGGCGGTCGGCGCGGGGGACGCGCCGGCGATCTGATCCTCGCCGTGGAGGTCGCGCCGCATCCGCAGTTCGAGCGGCGGGGGAACGACCTGCACGTCGTGGTCCCCGTCGCGATCCACGAGGCGGCGCTCGGCGCCCGCATCAACGTCCCATCGATCGATGAGCCCGCGACGTTGAGAGTGCCACCCGGCACGCAGACGGGACAGCGGTTCCGGCTGCGCGGCCGAGGCGTCCAGTCGACACGCGACGGCCGTCCAGGCGACCTGGTCGTGGAGGTCCGGCTGACGCTGCCGTCGATGATCGACGAGCGATCGAAGGAGCTGCTTCGGGAGTTCGGCCGCATCAATCAGGAAAGCGTCCGGAAGTAGCGATGGTCAAAAAGACGGGCAAGGCGTACTACATGATTAGCGCCGTGGCGCAGAAGTACAACATCCATCCGCAGACGCTGCGCCTGTACGAGCGCGAAGGGCTTCTGAAGCCGTCGCGCACGGAAGGCAACACCCGCCTGTACTCCGAGGAAGACCTCGAGCAGCTCGAGACGATCCTGTCGCTCACGCGCGAGCTGGGCGTCAACCTCGCCGGCGTCGAGATCATCCTGAACATGCGGCGGAAGATCGAGCAGATGCAGCAGGAGGTCAACGAGTTTCTGGCCTACGTGAAGCGCGAGATGGCGCGCGGCGTCGGCGATTGGGAGCAGCGCCTCACCACGGCGCTCGTCAAGTCGGCCCCATCGGATCTCGTCCGTCCGGCCCCGCCACAGGTGACGGTCCAGGACCAGCTGTCCCCGAAGAAGCAGCAGAAGTGAAGAAACCACAGATGTAGCGTCCGGCTTCGGCCGGACCTGCAGATCGGGCTCTCGCCCTAGTGACCGGGAATCCCTCCGAGCGCAAAAGACAGTATCATCGTGTTCATGCGCCGCGTGGACGAGGCAACCGACACGCTCCACGCGTACCTGCGCGCCATCGCGAAGCTCCCGCGCGTCACACCGGACGAAGAGCGCGCACTCGCGCGCCGCATCCAGGAGAGCGGCGGAGCCGATGTGGAAGCGGTCCAGCGGCTGGTCGAGTCCAACCTCCGCTTCGTCGTCAGCTACGCCAAGCGCTACCGGACATTCGGCGTCCCCTTCCTCGATCTCATCCACGAGGGAAACCTCGGGCTGATCGAGGCGGCGCGCCGCTTCGATGCGGGGCGCAACGTGAAATTCATCACCTACGCGGTCTGGTGGATCCGGCAGGCGATCCTCCACTTGCTCACCGGCGAGACGCGCGCCGCGGCGGCGGCGTCGGTGTCGCTCGACGCGCCGGTGCGCAGCGGCAGTGACGAGAATGGCCCCGAGCTGTGGGAGCGGCTGGAGCAGGAAACCGAGCCGCCGGCGGAGGCCGCGATCCTGCGGCGCGCGCTGCACGATCAGATCAAGGATGCGCTCAAGGACCTCGACAACAAGGAGCGGCAGGTCGTGGCCCTGCGCTTCGGCCTGAGCCGCCGTGACGAACCTCGAACGCTGCAGGAAATCGGCGACCGGCTGCACCTGACCCGCGAGCGCGTCCGCCAGATCGAGGCGCGCGCAAAGGACAAGCTGCGGCAGTCCCGCCGGGCGACGGGGCTTCGGAGTTATCTGAACTAGAATTCAGAAGTCAGAAGACAGAATACAGAATCCAGAATTCAGAATATGGCGTGCGAACTGTGTGATGGCACCGGGTGGCGGCCAGTCGAACGCGACGGCGTGCGGCGCGTCGAGCGCTGCGACTGCTGGCGCACCGGGCTGACCGGAAAGCTGCTGGCGGACGCGCGAATCCCTCCACAGTACGACAAGTGCGACCTCGACAGGTTTCAGGACTACAACGACAGTCTCGTCGAGGCGGTCCGCCGGGCACGGCGGTTCATCGAACAGATTCCGAGCCGGCAGAAGGGTCTGTTGTTCATCGGACCACCAGGCGTCGGCAAGACGCATCTCGCCGTCGCGATCCTCAAAGAGGCGATTCATCGCGCGAACATCAGGGGGCTGTTCTTCGAGACCACGAAGCTGTTGAGTGCGATCAGGAACACATACAACCCCGTCGTGCGAACGACCGAGTTCGAGGTGATCCGGCCCGTGATGCAGGCGGAGCTGCTGGTCCTGGACGACCTCGGCGCCGAACGCCTGACCGACTGGGTCGACGAGACGATGAACCTCATCGTCAACACGCGGTACACGGAGAGCCGGCCGACGGTGTTCACCACGAACTATCCCCTCGTGACGCCGCCGCAGTCGCCCGCCGAGGCCCTGCGCGAGCGGATTGGCGTGCGGGTGTTCTCGCGCCTGCATGAGATGTGCGATTTCGTGAGCCTCGACCACTGCGTCGACTATCGGGAGCTCGGTCCGGATGCGACGCCGCGAGAGCTCGCCGAGCTGCAGCGGCGGGGGAGCGCCAGCCACCGCGATCCCTCGAAGCGGCCGCGCTCGATGGCGAAAGCCAAGCTGCCGACGGGACAGCTCGATCTCGGCTGGACGGGCGGCAAGGCTGGGACGTAAGCGCCCAATGTGGATTGCTGAATGTGGATTGCTGAATGGCCGGTGATCCAATCCTCGGGCTGTACCTTCATATTCCGTTTTGCAGTGCCATCTGTAACTACTGCAACTTCAACAGAGGCCTGTTCGACGCGGAGCTGAAGGAGCGGTACGTCGACGCGCTCGAGGCAGAAATCGCGCGCGCGGCGGACGGGCGCACCGCCGACACGATCTACTTCGGCGGCGGCACACCCTCCCTTCTGGAGCCATCCGAGATCTCGCGGCTCGTCGCCGCGTGCCGCGCCGCGTTCGACGTCGGCGACGACGCGGAAGTGACGATGGAAGCGAATCCGGAGACGGCGTCGATCGCGCGGCTCGAGGGGTTTCGCCGCGCCGGCGTCAATCGTCTCAGTTTCGGTGTCCAATCCTTCGACGACGACGAGCTCGCGCGGCTGGGACGCCTGCACGATGCCGCACGCGCGCGGGCGGCCGTTCGCGAGGCGCGAGCGGCGGGATTCGACAACGTCAGCCTCGATCTGATGATGTGGCTCCCGCAGCAGACCGTCGACCGATGGCGGCAGAACGTCGCGGAGCTGATCGAGCTCGGTCCGGAGCACGCCTCGCTCTATATCCTCGAGATCTATCCGAACGCGCCGCTGCGAGACGAGATGGCCCGCGCGGGCTGGTCCCAGGCGCCGGACGAGGATGCCGCCGAGATGTACTTGACGGCGATGGAGGCGCTGGAGCGCGCGGGCTACACGCAGTACGAGATCTCGAACGTCGCACGGCCCGGGTACGCGTCGCGGCACAATCTCAAATACTGGCGGGACGGCGCGTGGCTCGGTTTCGGCTGCGGCGCGCATTCGACCGACGCGGGCACGCGCTGGCGAAACGTCGCCGGGACCTCCGACTACATCGAGCGGATCGACGCCGGCGCGAGCGTCGTGGTCGAGCGACGCGCGCTGACCTCGGACGAGCGCGAGGAGGAGGCCGCGTTCACAGGTCTCCGGCTCAACGAAGGCATCGATCTGGCGGCGTTCAACGCGCGGTATGGGGTCGATCTCCTCGCGCGATTCGGTCACGCCATCGGCCCCTTCCTCGACGCAGGCCTGCTGCGACATGAGAGCGGTCGGCTCGCGCTCACCCGGGACGGCATGCTCCTGTCCAACGAGCTGTTTTCACGGCTGATCACAGACGATCGGGCCACCGACGGTCGTTCGATCGACCCGGGCCGTCAGGTCATCTGGACATCGGGGGATCGGGGCAAATAATCAGGCCAGCGCACGATCACCCATCGCCCATCTGTGTGGTAAAGTGATCGGTCTTTGCCAGCCCAGGGATCACGCTTTTGAGGAGGATTGAATGCGTTCGTTTGCCGCGCTGATCACCGCTCTCGTCGTCAGCTCTGCCGCGATCGCCGCGGCCCAGACGCCCGCGCCTTCGCAGCCACAGCCCGCGCCGTCGCAGCCACAGCCCGCGCCGTCACAGCCTGCCCCCGCACAGCCCGCACAGCCCGCGCAGCCGCCCGGTCGCGTCTTCGGCTCAGACGCCGGCGTCATCTTCAACCAGGTCAAGGCCGACAAGACCGCCGACTTTGAATTCGCGATGGGCAAGATCAAGGAGGCGCTGCTGAAGGCGACGGATCCCGTGCGCAAGCAACAGGCGGCGAGCTGGAAGGTCTTCAAGGCGGCGGAGGCCAACCAGGGCGGGAACATCTTCTATCTGTTCGTGATGGATCCGGTCGTCAAGGGAGCCGACTACGCGATCGGCAAGATTCTGGCGGAAGGGCTGCCGGCGGCGGAAGTGCAGGACGTCTGGAAGAAGTACACCGACTCGCTGGCGGCCGGGCAGAACGTGCTCAACCTTCAGCTCGTCGCGAACCTCGGCGCTCCCTAGCCCTCAGGGCATGGGGCATAGGGCTTGGGGCTTGGGTGAGCTCCAAGCCCCAGTCCCCTGTCCCCAGTCCCCTAAAACATCAGGTTGAGTCCCGCGTAGATCCGCTGTGGCCGCGACTCGCGCGGCCGTCCTTGAAGCGAGAAGAGCCGGTAGTCGATCCGCAGCCGGAGGGGTCCGGCGAGCGAGATCTTGACGCCCCCGCCCAGGTTCGAGCCGAAGTGGGTCTCGGACGACAGCTCCCCCAATCGCTCGCGATAGAAGCCGCCGCCGATCGTCCCGTACGGCTGGAATGTGCCGGCCGGCACCTGCACGAGGATGTTCCCCATCCCGGTGATGAGCGAGGGTGCCAGAGAGTCCAGATCCTCCGACGTGTTCGAGTACTCGAACTCGAAGCCGACGATGAGAAGGCTGACACCGATCGCGCCGCCGATCGCCGTGCGGTTCTCCGGCGTCAGCGTCGATCCGATGAAGAACGTGGCGTCACCCCGAGCGGTCGAGGGATAGAGGAGAGCCGCCGCGACGACCACGGCCGAAATCGCATGTCGCATGACAGTATTCTACCGGCCCGGCTCCGGGATCCCCCAGGCCCCGCCAGGACCCGTTGCCGCATGATAGATTGGCTGAGATGGACTTCCGGTTGAGCGAAGAGCAGACGCTTCTTCGCCGGACCGTGCGCGAATTCGCGGAGGCGGAGATCCGTCCGCGGGTCATGGAATGGGACGAGGCGCAGCAGTTCCCGATGGACCTGCTGCCCCGGCTCGCGGCGCTCGGCCTGACCGGCATTCAGGTCGACGAACGCTATGGCGGCGCCGGCATGACGGCCGTCGACTACTGCATCTGCATCGAGGAGCTCGCGCGCGTCGACCCGTCGATCGCGCTGTCGGTCGCGGCGCACAACGGGCTCTGCTCGGCGCACATCAACATGTTCGGCACCGACGCCCAGAAAGAGCGGTGGCTCGGTCCGCTCGCGCGCGGCGAGATGCTCGGTGCGTGGGGCCTGACCGAGGCGGGGGCGGGCAGCGACGCCGCCGGGATGCGCACGACCGCCGTGAAGCAGGGGCAGTGCTGGTGTCTGAATGGATCGAAGAGCTTCTGCACCCACGGCCGGATCGGCGGCGTCATGGTGGTGATGGCGTTGACCGATCGCAGCAAGGGTCATCGCGGCGTGTCGGCATTCGTCGTCCCCCGGGAGACGCCGGGCATGTCCGCCGGCAAGAAAGAAAACAAGCTCGGGATGCGCGCGAGCGACACCAGCGAGGTCATCTTCCAGGACTGCCGCGTGCCCATGGAGCACCTGCTCGGCGACGAAGGCCAGGGCTTCGTCAACACGCTCCAGGTGCTCGACGCCGGCCGGATCGGCATCGCGGCGCTCTCGGTCGGGCTCGCCCAGGGGGCCTACGAATCGGCGCGCGACTACGCGCGCGAGCGACGGCAGTTCGGCCAGCCGATCGCATCGTTCCAGGCCATCCAGTGGAAGCTCGCGGATCACGCGACCCAGATCGAAGCGGCGCGCTGGCTGACCTATCGCGCGGCCTGGATGAAGGACCACGCGCAGCGGATGACGCGCGAGTCCTCCATGGCGAAGCTGTTCTCCAGCGAGGTCGCCGTGCGCGCGGCCGAGGATGCCGTCCAGATTCACGGCGGCTACGGCTTCGTGAAGGACTACCCGGCCGAGAAATACTTCCGCGACGTGAAGCTCACCACCATCGGCGAAGGGACGAGCGAGATTCAGCGCCTCGTCATCGCCCGCCAGCTGCTGGGGAACTGAGCGCGTGACGCTGGCCGAGCGCGTGCTGGCCGGGGACCCGCGCGCCGTCGCGCGGGCGATCTCGCTCGTCGAGGACGAGGCGGCCGGCGCCGCGCCGCTCGTGCGCGAGCTGTTCCCGAAGACCGGGCGCGCGTACCTCGTCGGCGTCACGGGGCCTCCGGGGGCGGGCAAGAGCACGCTCGTCGACAAGCTGACCGCGGCGTGGCGCGCCGCGGGACGCACGATTGGCGTGATCGCCGTCGACCCGACGAGTCCGTTCACCGGCGGTGCGATCCTCGGCGACCGCGTCCGCATGCAGGCGCACGCGGGCGACGACGGCGTGTTCATCCGGAGCATGGCGACGCGCGGCCACCTGGGCGGGCTGGCGAGCACGACCGGCGACGCGGCGGTCGTCCTGGACGCCGCGGGCAAGGATCTCATCCTCATCGAAACGGTCGGCGTCGGCCAGGACGAGGTCGATATCGTTCGGACCGCCGACGTGTCGGTCGTCGTGATCGTCCCCGGGGCCGGCGACGAAGTGCAGGCGCTCAAGGCAGGCATCATGGAGATCGCCGACGTCTTCGTCGTCAACAAGGCGGACCGCGACGGGGCGGATCGCACGGCGGCGTCGATCGAGGCGATGCTCGCGCTGCAGGCGTACCCGCCCGGCGCGTGGCGGCCGCCGATCGTGAAAACGGAGGCCACCGCCGCGAAAGGGATCGCCGAGCTGATCGAGACGATCGATCGGTTCCGGGCGCACACGGCTGAGGCGCTCGGCTCCCGCCGGCGCGCGCGCGCGGAGTTCCGCCTCCGGGAGCTCGTCGGACGAAGATTCCTCCAGCACGTCGAGCAGCGCGTGCTCGCGCAGGGCGAGTTCGATCGAATCCTGGATCGGATTGCGGCGCGCGACCTCGATCCGTATACGGCGGCGCAGGACATTCTCGACAGGGCCATCAAACGATGAAAGCCACGCTCGACCACATCGGCATTGCGGTCGCCGATCTCGACGCCGCGTTGCGGTTCTACCGCGACGCGCTCGGCCTCGAGATCGAGGCGCCCGAAGAGGTCCAGTCCCAGCGCGTCCGGGCGCACTTCATTCCGGCCGGCGAGGCGGCGCTCGAGCTCCTCGAGGCGACCGCGCCCGATTCGCCGATCGCGAGATATCTCGAGAAGCGCGGACCGGGGCTGCACCACATCACGCTGCGCGTGGACGATCTCGAAGCGGCGCTCGCGCGGCTGAAGGCGCGTGGGGTGAAGTTGATCGACGAGCGCCCCCGCGACGGCGCCCATGGCTCGCTCGTGGCGTTCATCCACCCCGCCAGCACCCACGGTGTGCTGGTCGAATTGAAACAAACGGCGTGATGCGTTTCGGCGACCTGGAACTGATTTCCCTCAGCGACGGCTTCCTCAAGCTGGACGGCGGCGCGATGTTCGGCGTCGTGCCGAAGCCGCTGTGGGAAAAGCGTGCCCCGGCCGATGACCGAAACCGCATCACCCTGGCGATGCGGCCGCTCCTCGTGCGCGGGGCGCGGACGATGATCATCGACGCGGGCATCGGCGACAAGATGGACGAGAAGAGCACGAGAATCTACGGCCTCGATCGCGCCCGGCACCTCGACCATGCGCTGGCCGAGGCCGGCGTCGCGGTCGAAGAGATCGACATCGTGCTCGCGACCCACCTGCACTTCGATCATGCCGGAGGGTTCACGGAGGCTTTCGACGGCCGGATGCAGCCCCGCTTCCCCCGGGCGCAGTACCTGGTCCGGCGCGGCGAGTGGGAGGACGCGACCCACCCGCACGAGCGGAACCGCGCGAGCTACATCGCGGAGAACTTTCAGCCGCTCGCTGCGGCCCGCGTGCTGCAGCTCGTCGATGCCGACGTGACGGTCATGCCCGGCGTGTCGGTCCGCAAGAGCGGGGGGCACACGATGTACCACCAGGTCGTGATGATCGAATCGCGCGGGAAGACGGCCGTCTTCGCCGCCGACATGATTCCGACGACCTCGCACGTGGACGACGCGTGGATCATGGGATACGACCTGTACCCGATGGACACGCTGGCCTTCAAGCATGCGTTCATCCGCGAAGCCATTCAGCGGGAGTACCTGATCTTCTTCGAGCACGATCCGAACATCGCGGCCGGCTACATCCGCGAGAAGGATGGCAAGCGATTCGTGGAGCCGCTGGTCTAGCAATGCTGATTGCTGAATGCTGAGTGCTGAATGAGAGACACAGTCCAGATCGGCGTAATCGGCGGCAGCGGTCTCTACGACATGGCGGAGCTGACCGACAAGGACGAGCGGCGCCTCGACACGCCCTTCGGCGAGCCGTCCGGTCCCTACGTGGTCGGCACACTCAGGGGCCGCCGGGTCGCGTTCCTGGCCCGGCACGGCGCCGGGCATCGCCTCCTGCCGTCCGAGTTGAACTTCCGCGCGAACATCTACGGGTTCAAGACCCTCGGCGTGGAGTGGATCCTGTCGGCGAGCGCGGTCGGCTCGCTGAGGGAGGACTACGCGCCGCTTCACCTCGTCATCCCGGATCAATTCGTCGACCGGACGAGGGGGCGGATCGGCACCTTTTTCGGCCGGGGCCTGGCCGCCCATGTGGCCTTCGCGCACCCGATCTGCGGGCGTCTCGCGTCGGTGGCGTTCGAGGCGGCACGGAAGGCCGGCGCCACCGTGCACCGCGGCGGCACGTATGTCTGCATGGAAGGGCCGCAGTTCTCGACGCTCGCCGAGTCGAAGCTGTACCGCTCCTGGGGGATGGACATCATCGGCATGACGAACCTCCAGGAAGCCAAGCTCGCGCGCGAGGCCGAGATCTGCTACACGACCATCGCCCTCGTGACCGACTACGATTGCTGGCATCCGGGCCACGACCAGGTCACCGTCGAGATGATCATCGCGACGCTGATGCAGAACGCGAAGACCGCGCAGCAGGTCATCGCCAACGCCGTCGAGCAGCTGCCGATTGATCGGACGTGCGCGTGCGCGACCGCGCTCGCGACCGCCATCATCACCAGGCCCGAGGCCATTCCGGCCGCCACGAAGCGCGACCTCGCGCCGATTATTGGCAAGTACATGACATGAGAATCGTCGTCACCGGCTCGATCGCGTTCGACTACCTGATGTCGTTTCCGGGGAAGTTCACGGAGCTGTTCCTCCAGGAGCACCTCTCGCGGGTCAGCCTCAGCTTCCTCGTGGACACGATGGACAAGCGGCGCGGGGGCTGCGCTCCGAACATCGCGTACACGCTCGCGCTCCTGGGGACCAGGCCCGTCCTGATGGCGACCGCGGGGCAGGACTTCCCGGAATACCGGCGCTGGCTCGAGGCGGCCGGAGTGGACACGAGCCTCGTGCGCGAGATCGACGGCAAGTTCACGGCGTCGTTCTTCTGCAGCACGGACCGGGAGAACAATCAGATCGCCTCCTTCTACACGGGCGCGATGGCGAACGCCGCGGAGCTGTCGTTCCGGACGGCCGGACGGTGCGACCTGGCGATCGTCGCGCCCAACGATCCCCTGGCGATGCGCCAGTATGCGGAGGAGTGCCGTGCGCTCGGCATCCGGTACATCTACGACCCGAGCCAGCAGGTCGCGCGCGTGGATGGAGACGAGCTGAAGGCGGGTCTCGTCGGCGCCTCCATCCTGATCTGCAACGACTACGAGTTCGAGATCATCCGGCAGAAGACCGGGATGGACGAACCGGCCGTCATCGCGGCCGTCCGCGAGGCGGTCGTGGTCACGCGCGGGGAAAAGGGCGCGTGGGTCTACACGCACGATGGCCAGATCGAGGTCCCCGCGGTCCCGCCGCGGCGCATCGTCGATCCGACCGGGGTCGGGGATGCCTATCGCGGGGGCTTCATGAGAGGTCTGGCCGCGGGCGCCACCTACGAGACCTGCGCGCGCCTCGGGAGCGTTGCGGCGACCTACGCGCTCGAGCATCTCGGCGGCCTGAGTCACGCCTACACGTGGGACGAGTTCCGCGCGAGGTATGAAGCCAGCTTCGGAGCGCCGCCAGTTTTGTAACGGCCGGTGTCATTCTTGAGCGAACCGGTACCGCTTCGTCCTGCGTGCCGCCATTGGTTTTCGCTCCTTGTTCGCACCGGCTCATCCTGATCGCGTTCGCCCGGCTCGCGGCGGACGTTGTTCTCAGTAGTAGTACTTGGGGAAGCGGACGACCCACCCCGCACGACGTCATCGTGCGCGCTCCGTTCTGTCCCGGTTAGAAACGCTCAGGCTGCGGGGAACATTCCTTGCACAACCAGCCTCGAGCAGAAGCAGCCCGCACAGGCTGCTGAGCAGTTGGGAGTCGGCGATGAAGCGTGTCGCCCTTGTTCTGGCCGTTCTCACCGTCGCGGGGGATCCCGCGGCTCTCGCCCAAACAGCACCATCCCCTCCTCCGACCGAGGTCCAGCCGGCGAGCGCAGGGCAGGACACGTTCAAGAGCAGCGTCGAGCTCGTTGCCCTCAGCGTCACCGTCACCGATCTGGGTCAGAAGTACGTGTCGGGGCTCCTCGAGAACGATTTCGCGGTGTTCGAGGATGGCGTCAAGCAGGACGTGTCGTTCTTCGCGGCGAGCGAGATCCCGATCGATCTGATTCTGCTGCTCGACACGAGCGCGAGCATGATCGACAAGATGCCCATCGCCCGGGAGGCGGCGCTCGGCGTTCTGCGCAAGCTGCGCGACGGGGATCGCGCGGCGATCGTCGGCTTCAACGAGGGCGTCAAGATTGTGCAAGGGCTCACCGGCGACCGTGCGGCGCTCGAGGCGGCCCTCACGGGGCTGCATCCAGCCGGCGCGACGGCGTTGCACAACGCCATCTACGTCGCGCTCCGCGAGTTCGGCCGGGCGGCGAAGCAGTCCAGCGCCGTTCGCCGGCAGGCGATTGCGGTGTTTTCGGACGGGGAGGACACGGCCAGCCTCATCCCGTTCGACGACGTGCTCGAGCAGTCCCGGCGGGCCGGCGTCAGTATCTATACGATCTCGCTTCAGTCTCCGGCCACGGCCGCGCGGCGCGGCGCCGCACGGCGGTACTTCACGCAGTCCGACTACGCCATGAAGACGATCGCTCAGGAGACCGGCGCGCAGGCGTTCTTTCCGCAGCGGATTCAGGATCTGTCGGGTGTCTTCGGGCAGATCGCCGCGGAGCTCGGAGCCCAGTACTCTCTCGCCTACGCGCCGAAAAACGCGCGCAAGGACGGGCGGTTCCGGCGTGTCGTGGTGCAGATCCTGTCCCGTCCCGACGTCCGCTCGCGGACGCGAACCGGCTATTTCGCCGAGATCCTCCGGGCGCCGCTGTCGGCGTTCGGGGTGAGGTAAAATCCGGCAATCCTCGTCCGTGTCCTCTTCCTCGGCTCCATAGTCTGGGTCGCGGCGATCGTCGCCGCCCCGTTCGGGTTCGACCTGCCGTACCTCTTCGGTAGCTTCATCTGTCACCAGCGTCCCGCCCGGTCGTTCTGGGTTGCCGGCGCGCCGATGCCGGTCTGCGCCCGTTGCACCGGGCTGTATGCGTCGGCGACCGCAGGAGCGGCGTTCGCCTTCGCGCAGGCGCGCCTCGGCCGCTCGCGAGCGCTCGGGCCGCCGAACTCGCTGCGAGCGTCCACGGTCCGGAGGATTCTGCTCGTCGCCGCGATCCCGACCGCCGTCACGCTGATCGTCGAGTGGCTGGGCGTCGTGAATCCGGGGTCGGTCGCGCGTTTTCTGGCCGCCCTGCCGCTCGGCGCGGCGGCAGCCTGGGTCGTCGCGACCGCGGCTCGAAAAGCGAGCTGAGGTAGACTACCGAAGATGGACGGCCGGGCGACGACCGCGGAGAAGGCCAGGCCGCGCGAACGGGGAAGCGTGGCGCTGCTGGCCGTGGCGGGATGGGCCGTGCCGGGCGCGGCGCATTTGTGGCTCGGACGGCGGCAGAAGGGTCTCGTCTTCCTGATCGCGTTGCCCCTGATGTTCGCGATCGGTCTCTTGCTGAACGGCCGACTGTTCCCCTTCGAGCCATCGCAGCCGCTCGTCGCGCTCGCGGCGATTGCGGACGTCGGCCTCGGCGTGCCGTACCTGATCGCGAAGGCGTTCGGTCTCGGCGCCGGGCGCGTCGTCGCGTCGTCGTACGAGTACGGGAACGCGTTCCTCATCGTGGCCGGCCTGCTGAACTCTCTCGTGATCCTCGACGCATACGACATCGCGCTGGGAAGGAAATGACCCATTTCCTTCTGCTGCTGCTCTTCGCCTTCTTTGTCTCGCTCGTGTTTGCCGTGCTGATGCGCGACGAGCCCCGCGAGCAGCTTCGTACGGGCGGCCTGCTCTTCGGGGCATTCGTCGGGGCGGCGCTGGTCCTGAGCTGGCTGATGTATCCGCTTCCGATATGACCTATCAGAATCTGCTCCTCGACCGCGACGGCGCGGTCGCCGTGATCACGATCAATCGCCCCGAGAAGCGCAACGCCCTGAACAGCGAGACGGTGGACGAGCTGCGGCGCGCCATTCTCGCGTTGAAACATGACGACGGCGTCCGCGCGGTCGTCATCACCGGAGCGGGCGACAAGGCCTTCATCGCCGGCGCCGACATCAACGAGCTCGCGGTCCAGACTCCCGTGGGGGGCCGCGAGCACGCCCACCGCGGCCAGCACGTCCTCGACCTGATCGAGACGATGGGGAAGCCGGTCGTCGCGGCGATCAACGGCGTGGCGCTCGGCGGCGGATGCGAGCTGGCGATGGCCTGCACGATTCGGATCGCCGCGGACACGGCCAGGCTCGGTCAACCTGAGATCAACCTCGGACTGATGCCCGGCTATGCCGGATCGCAGCGGCTTCCGAGACTTGTGGGCAAGGGCCGCGCGCTCGAGCTGCTGCTGACGGGCGACGCCATCACCGCGGCCGAGGCGCATCGGATCGGGCTCGTCAATCGTGTCGTCCCGGCGGCGGAGCTCGCCGCGGAGGCGAGGACGCTCGCCGCGACGCTCGCGGAGAAGGCGCCCGTCGCCGCGCGCTACATCATCGACGCCGTCAACCGCGGGCTCGAGATGTCGAGCGCCGAAGCCGAGCTCTACGAGGCCACGTTATTCGGCCTGGTTTCGACGACCGAGGACATGCGCGAGGGGACCAGGGCCTTCCTCGACAAGCGCAAGCCGCAATTCAAAGGAAAGTAGTGAAACAGGGATCTCCGGAGCCGGGCGCCGACCTGCGGGCCGACGGCCTGCGCTTCGCGCTCGTCGTGTCCCGGTTCAACGAGTCCATTACGAGTCGGCTGCTGGCCGCCGCGCTCGAGACGCTCGTCAGCCTGGGCGCGTCGCGCGAGGCGATCGCGGTCCACGACGTGCCGGGCTCGTTCGAAATCCCGCAGGCGGCGCGGCGCGTGGCGGAAGCGGGCAAAGTGGACGCGGTCGTCTGCCTCGGCTGCCTGATCCGCGGCGCCACGCCGCATTTCGAGTACATCGCCTCCGCCGTCGCGCACGGGATCATGGACGCGTCGGGGCAGACCGGCGTCCCGATGGCGTTCGGCGTCCTCACGACGAACACGGTCGAAGAGGCGCTCGAGCGCGCGGGCGAGGCGTCGGAGAACAAGGGACGGGAAGCGGCGCTCGCCGCGATCGAGATGGCGCGGCTGTTCCGCGCGATCGGCTGACGGGATGCCCCCCGGCCTCGAGGATCGGCGTCGGGCGCGCGCGGCAGCGCTGCAGATGCTCTATCAGTGGGAGATCGGCCGGCTGTCGATCGACGAGGCGGTCAGTACGTTCTGGAGCATGGGAGACGCCGGGCCGCTGACCGACGAGGCGCGTGCGCTCGCCGAGGGGCTGGCGCGGGGAACTGCCGCCGGCGCGGCGGAGGCGGACCCGATCATCGCCGGCAGCGCGGAGAACTGGCGGCTGGATCGGATGGCCGTGGTCGATCGGCTGATCCTCCGGCTGGCGGTTCACGAGTTCCTCCACGTGCCGGACACCCCGCACAAGGTCGTGATCAACGAGGCGGTGGAGCTCGCGCGCCTGTTCAGCACCGACGAAGCGCCGGGCTTCGTCAACGGCGTATTGGACGGGATCAGGAAGAAGCTGGGAGGGCCCGGCTAAAGCCGGGCGCCACGAATCAGCGCGCCGAGCGTGAGCGAGGCGTGGCGTGGCAGGCCGTGGGGGTGGGGCCCCACGGCAAAGGAAGTAATGACAGAGAGAGAGACCGATCAGCTCGTCCAGCGGCGTGCCAACTTCGAGGAGCTGGTCCGTCTGGGCGTCGATCCGTATCCTCACGCTTTCGCACGCACCGACACCGTGCAGGCGATCGTCGAGGCGCACGGGGCGAAGAGCCATGACGAGTTGGAGGCGGCGCGGCCGGAGACGACGACCGCGGGCCGCGTGCTGGCGATCCGGAGCTTCGGCAAGGCCAGCTTTCTCGTCATCACCGACGGACGCGCGAAGATCCAGGTCTACATCCGCCAGGACTCGCTTCCGGAGCGTGACTTCCGGATCTTCAAGCTGCTCGACTTTGGCGACTGGGTCGGGACCGCGGGCCGCGTGTTCCGCACGAAGACCAACGAGCTGACGATCTGGGCGTCGCGGCTGGAGTTTCTCGCGAAGTGTTTCATCCCGCTGCCGGAGAAGTGGCACGGCCTGACGGACGTCGAGATCCGCTACCGTCAGCGTTACGTCGACCTGATCGTCAATCCCGACGTGCGCCGGGTGTTCGAGGTCCGGAGCCGTGCGCTTGCGGCCATCCGGAGCTTCCTGAACGCCCGCGGCTATCTCGAGGTGGAGACGCCGATGCTGCAGCCGATCGCCGGCGGCGCGCTGGCGCGGCCGTTCAAGACCCACCACAACGCGCTCGACATGGACCTGTTCCTGCGCATCGCGCCGGAGCTGTACCTGAAACGGCTCACGGTCGGAGGGTTCGAGCGGGTGTACGAGATCAACCGGAATTTCCGAAACGAGGGGATCTCGTTCAAGTACAACCCCGAGTTCACGATGCTGGAGTTCTACCAGGCCTACAGCGACTACAAAGAGTTGATCACCATGACCGAAGAGCTCATCTCGACGGTCGCGCGCGAGGCCATCGGAACGGAACAGGTCACCTTCAACGAGCGTCAGATCTCTTTGATGCCACCCTACCGGAAGGTGTCGCTCCGCCAGGCGGCGGCGGAGGCGGCGAGCCAGCGGCTGAAGCAACCGGTCGACGAGCGCGACCTTCGGCAGCGGGACACCGCGGCGAAGGTCGCATCCAGGCTCGGCGTCGAGCTGCAGCCGGGCTGGGGAGCGGGCAAGATCGCGACCGAGATCTTCGAGAGTCTTTTGGAGGAGCAGCTCATCGACCCCACGTTCGTGTACGACTTCCCGACCGAGGTCTCGCCGCTCTCGAAACAGCGGCCGGACGACCCGGACACGGTCGAACGGTTCGAGCTGTACATCGGAGGGTTCGAGATCGCGAACGCCTTCAGCGAGCTGAACGATCCGGCGGAGCAGCGGAGGCGCTTCGAGCAGCAGATCGCGCAGCGCGCCGGCGGCGACGCCGAGGCGCACGTCATGGACGACGACTACGTCCGCGCGCTCGAGTACGGCCTGCCGCCCGCGGCTGGCGAAGGCGTCGGCATCGATCGCCTCGTGATGCTCCTGACGGGGAGCCCGTCGATCCGCGACGTCATTCTGTTTCCGCACATGCGGCCCAGAGCAGAATCTAGAATTCAGAATACAGAATCTAGAAGGGAGGACACGGAGTGAACGGAGGATGCGTCGCCCGGGCCTCGTGTGATGGTTTTCTTGGTTTTCTTCTAGATTCTAAATTCTAATGATTCTGAATTCTTCCCATGGATCTCCCCTTCGAACTGTTCGTCGCCGTGCGCTACCTGCTGGCCGGCCGCAAGCAGGCGTTCATCTCGCTGATCTCGCTCATCTCGACGATCGGCGTGGCGGTCGGCGTCATGGCGCTCATCGTCGCGCTGGCGCTGATGACGGGGCTGCAGCAGGAGATGCGCACCCGCATCCTGGGGGCCAGCGCGCACGTGTACGTCTTCAAGGCGGGCGGGCTCGCGGACTACAAGGAGGAGGCCAAGAAGCTCGAGGCGATCGACGGGGTCGAGGGGGCCGCGCCGATGATGCTCGGCAAAGCGCTCATTGATTCCAGCCAGGAGCGGGCGTTCATCTCGCTCAAGGGCATCGATCCGGGGTTCGAAAGCCGGGTCACCGACCTCCAACGATCGATGCTGTCGGGGCGGGTCGAGGATCTCCAGGAGTCCGAGGGGAAGAGCGAGGGGATCATCATCGGCAAGGATCTGTCCGACCAGCTCGGGGCGTTCGTCGGCGATCAGGTGCAGGTCCTCACGCCCGAGGGAACCCTGACGCCGAACGGGATGATGCCGCGCGTGCGCGTGCTGCGCGTCGTCGGCATCTTTCAGCTGGGCCTCTACGAGTTCGACTCGCAGTACGGGTTCGTGACGCTGCCCGTCGCCCAGCGCCTGCTGAACCGGAACCGGCCGGACTACATGCAGCTTCGCGTCCGGGACATCTACGACGCGCCGGCGATCGCGGAGTCGGTCACGGAGCGGCTCGGGAGCGAGTACGGCGCCCAGGACTGGACCGACATGAACCGGTCGCTCTTCTCGGCGCTCTGGATCGAGAAGATGGTGATCTCGATCACGATCGGGCTGATCGTCATGGTCGCGGCGCTCAACATCATCGCGTCGCTGGTGTTGCTGGTGATGGAAAAGAACCGCGACATCGCCATCCTGAAGACGATGGGAAGCCAGACGTCGAGCGTGCGGACGATCTTCGTACTGCAGGGGCTCGTCATCGGGCTCGTCGGGACGGCGTGCGGCGCGGCTGGTGGCCTGGGGCTGTCGTACGTGCTCGATCGCTATCAGCTCATCCGCGTTCCGATGGACGTCTATCAGATCTCGCACGTCCCGTTCACGCTCGAAACGCTCGACGTCGTCGTCGTCATCGTCTCGGCCATCGTGATCTGCTTCGCGGCGACGATCTACCCGTCGCGGCTTGCGGCGCGCCTCGATCCCGCTCAGGCCTTGAGGTATTCATGAATACTTCTGAATTCAGAATCCAGAATCCAGAATCCAGAAGGAAAGACCACGTTGGGATGGCTATCGGCGTTCGAAGGAGGACTTCTGAATTCTAGATTCTGAATTCTGAATTCTGAGATGTCTTTTATAGAAGTATCCGGCCTGACCAAGTCCTATCCGCTTCCGGGCGGATCGCTGACCGTGCTCCGGGACCTCGATTTGACGGTCGAGCGGGGAGAGATGGTGGCGGTCGTCGGCGCATCCGGCGTGGGAAAGAGCACGCTGCTGCACGTGCTCGGCGGGTTGGATTCGGTCGATGCCGGGTCGATTCGGGTCGGCGACGCAGTTCTGACGGAGATGCGCGATGCCGATCGTGTGGCGTTCCGCAACCGGCACGTCGGCTTCGTCTTCCAGTTCCATCACTTGCTGCCGGAGTTCACCGCGGTCGAGAACACCGAGATGCCGCTGCGCATCGCGCGCGTCAACGGGGCCGTCCGGCGCCCGCGTGCTGAGGAGCTGCTCGGGCGCGTCGGGCTCGGTTCGCGGCTGACCCACCGGCCGGGCATGCTCTCGGGCGGCGAACAGCAGCGGGTGGCGGTCGCGCGCGCGCTGGTCATGCGGCCGGCGCTGCTCCTCGCCGACGAGCCGACCGGCGATCTCGACGAGCACACCGCGGATACCCTGCACGAGCTGCTGCGGGAGATGCACCGGGAGCAGACGCTGACTTCGCTGATCGCGACGCACAACATGCGGCTCGCCGGTTCGTGCGATCGCATCCTCAGACTGCACGAGGGAAAGCTGATCCCCGGTTAGGCCACGGATTACGCGGATATCACGGGCCACGGATGCCGCGGATTCCACGGAATATGGACCTTCCGTTCGAGTTTTTCGTCGCCCTGCGCTACCTGCTGGCCGGCCGCAAGCAGGCGTTGATCTCGCTCATCTCGCTCATCTCGACGATCGGCGTGGCCGTCGGGGTCATGGCGCTCATCGTCGCGCTGGCGCTGATGACGGGGCTGCAGCAGGAGATGCGCACGCGCATCCTGGGTGCCAGCGCGCATGTGAACGTCTTCAAGGCGGGCGGCCTCGGCGACTACCGCGAGGAGGCCCGCAAGCTGGAGGCGATCGACGGCGTGGAGGGGGCCGCGCCGATGATGCTCGACAAGGCGCTCATCGACTCCAGCCAGGAGCGGGCGTTCATCTCGCTCAAGGGCATCGACCCGGGGCTCGAAAGCCGGGTCACCGACCTCCAACGATCGATGCTGTCGGGGCGGGTCGAGGATCTCCAGGAGTCCG
Organism: uncultured Acidobacteriota bacterium; assembly: GCA_963847125.1. Taxonomy (GTDB): domain Bacteria; phylum Acidobacteriota; class Vicinamibacteria; order Vicinamibacterales; family 2-12-FULL-66-21; genus DATAEE01. The sequence goes on along the minus strand of CAWJYM010000009.1, from coordinate 388,450 downwards.
AGGGGAAGAGCGAGGGGATCATCATCGGCAAGGATCTGTCCGACCAGCTCGGGGCGTTCGTCGGCGATCAGGTCCAACTCCTGACACCTGAGGGGGCGCTGACGCCGAACGGGATGGTGCCGCGCGTGCGCGTGCTGCGCGTCGTCGGCATCTTTCAGCTGGGCCTCTACGAGTTCGATTCGCAGTACGGATTCGTAACCCTACCCGTCGCCCAGCGGCTGCTGAACCGGACCCGGCCGGACTACATGCAGCTTCGCGTCCGGGACATCTACGACGCGCCGGCGATCGCCGACTCGGTGGAAGAACGTCTGGGGAAGGAGTACGGTGCTCAGGACTGGACGGACATGAACCGGTCGTTCTTCTCCGCGCTCTGGATCCAGAAGATGGCGATCTCGATCACGATCGGGCTGATCGTCATGGTCGCGGCGCTCAACATCATCGCGTCGCTGGTGCTGTTGGTGATGGAAAAGAACCGCGACATCGCCATCCTGAAGACGATGGGAAGCCAGACGTCGAGCGTGCGGACGATCTTCGTACTGCAGGGGCTCGTCATCGGGCTCGCCGGGACGGCGTGCGGCGCGGCGGGCGGCCTGGGGCTGTCGTACGTGCTCGATCGCTATCAGTTGATCCGCGTTCCGATGGACGTCTATCAGATCTCGTACGTCCCGTTCACGCTCGAAACGCTCGACGTCGTCGTCGTCATCGTCTCGGCCATCGTGATCTGCTTCGCGGCGACGATTTATCCGTCGCGGCTGGCGGCCCAACTCGACCCCGCGCAGGCCTTGAGATACTCGTGAAGTTTGTCAGCGACGCACAACATGCGGCTGGCCGGCCGGTGGTAATCTGATCGCATGGCCAGAGCGTTCCGGCTGTCGACGGCTATCCTGATCGCCGCCGCGGTCATCCCGCTGGCCGCGCAGACGCCCATCAAGCGGCCCAAGAACAACTTCACGCCCGAGCAGGACGTCCAGTTGGGCCGTGAGGCCGCGGCCGAGGTCCTCAAGAAGTACCCCGTCATCGAGGATCTGGCGATCGCGGCGTATCTCGATCGTCTCGGCAAGCGATTGGTCGCGGCGACGCCCGCCGAGTTCACCAACCCTGTCTTCGAATACTCGTTCACGCCGGTCAACCTGAAAGAGATCAACGCCTTCGCACTGCCCGGCGGCCCGATGTTCGTCAACCGCGGCATGTTCGAGGCGGCGGCGGGGGAGGGCGAGGTCGTCGGCGTGATGGCGCACGAATTGAGTCACGTGCTGCTGCGGCACGGCACCGCCAACGCGACCAAGGCGCAGGGGTTCCAGTGGGGCCAGCTCGCCGGCGCGATCACGGGCGCGGTCGTCGGCGGCGGCTGGGGGCAGGTGATCGCGCAGGGGAGCCAGTTCGGGCTTGGGACGTGGCTGCTGAAATACAGCCGCGACTACGAGAAGCAGGCGGATCTCCTCGGCGCGCAGATCATGGCGCGCGCCGGCTACGACCCGCGTGATCTCGGACGGATGTTCGAGACGATCGCGAAGCAGGGGGGCGCCGGCAGCCCGCAGTGGATGAGCAGCCATCCCGATCCCGGCAACCGCACACAGTACATCGCGAAAGAGGCGTCGATGCTTCAGGTGGCGCAGCGTGCGCCGGAGGCGACCGACTTCGCGCGGGTGAAGGGCACGTTCGCGGCGCTGCCGGCGCCGCGCTCGATGGCGGACGTCGCGAACGCCGGCTCGGCCCCGTCCGGCGGCGGCGGGACGACGGAAAGCGTCGGCACCGTCGGCCAGCCCGTGCCCGCGCCCTCCTCACAGTTTCAGAAGATCGCGGGCGGCAAGCTGTTCGAGGTGGACGTGCCGTCGAACTGGAAGGGCCTCTCGTCGAACAACGCGATCAAAGTCGTTCCGCCGAACGGCTACGGCGCGTACAACGGACAGACCGTGTTCACGCACGGCGTCCAGTTCGGCGTCGCCCGCGCCTCCTCTCGCGATCTGCGCGAAGCGACGCGCGCGCTGGTGGGCGCCTTCGCGCAGAACAATCCAGAGCTCAAGCAGGCAGGGCAGCCGACGGACACGAGGATCGCTCAGCGCTCGGCGCTCGGCGTGCCGCTCGCGAACCGATCGGCCATGGGCAAGACAGAATTGATCGGCGTCTTCACGACGTTTCTGGCGGATGGGAATCTCTTCTACTACGTGACGATCGCCCCCGAGGATGAGGCGCCGGCGTACGATCCTGTGTTTGAGCGCATCGGGCGGTCGATCAAGCTCAAGGACGTTCAATGACCCATTGCTGATTGCTGATTGTGGAATGCTGATTGTTCATTCAGCAATCAGCATTCAGCAATCCACAATGAGCTACTCCCGCTTTTTGTCTATGTGCTTGATCAGAATGACCTCATTCCCCGGCTCGTTGTAGACGAGCTCGTCGGCAACCTGCCGCGCGATCAGCATCCCGAACCCGCCTGGCCGCAGCGCGCGGGCCGCGCGCTCTTCCGCGCTCGCCGCGACATCGTCCATAGTGGGCGTCTGCGCCGCATGCGTGAGCGACTCCTTGCTGAACCCGTTTCCGGGATCGCGGAAGTGATAGACGATGGCGCGCGCGGTTTTCGCGGCAGTCACTTCGACGACCTTTCGTGAATCGAACCCGGCGCCGTGCTCCATCGCGTTGATCAGCATCTCCCGAAACGCCGCGATCAGGAGATCGCGCTCGTTGTCCGGCAGATCGGATCGCAGCTGCGTCATGAAGTTGATGAGCCGCTCGGCTGTCAGGAGGTGACAGCTCACGCGTAGCGTGAACCAGTTGCTGAGGCCCGACACGATTTGGATTCCGTTCTGCCAGTCGGGCTGATCGAGAGCCTGCGCCACCATGCCGGCGATCTCGACGTAGTTGAACGGGGCCGAGTAGCAGGCGAAGACATTGGCGCGGATCGCGGCGATGACGTCGTCCGGCGACGCAGCCGGACCGAGGGCGATGACGCGCACGCCTGGGCGGGTTTGCCGAACCTCCCGGGTGAACGCGAGGTCGGCGCGAATGCTGGTCTCCGGATCAGTGACCAGCACGTCCACCGGCCCCGAGCGCAGCCGCTGCAGCGCGTCCGCCTCGCCGTCGCAGCATTCGATCCCTGCTTCGGAGGGCGCTCGGAAGTCTCTGAGTTGAGCGAGGAGCGCATCCTGCCGGCCGACGAGGAGAATCCGGGCGGCCGAGAACGAGAGGATCCGGGCGGTCGACATGGGCCCTGCTGTCTCAGCCTACCATCGCCCTATTGAAATGTCGCGCCGCCATCGATATGGTTGGCCACGGATCACTGCCACAGTTGTGGTACGAGGCCTTAGCCTCGGCGGACGCGGCTGAAGCCGCGTACCACGAAATTGTGTGAGAGGGGGATGAATGGCGCCGAGGGCGCTTCCGATGGACCACGGGGGGTTCGGGCGTACGGCGCGGCGCGACGCGTGGTGGGTGCAGCCGCTTGCGACGTTCGCCGGTCTCGGCGCGTTCCTCGCGTATTCGGGCTGGGCGGCATTCCAGGGGGCGCATTACGAGTTCGGACCGTACCTGTCCCCGTTCTACTCGCCGCTGCTTTTCGGCGCCGGCGAGCACAGCTGGTTCGGGGCCGTCCCGCGCTGGTGGCCAGGCGCGATTCCGTTTTCCGCGGCGCTCCTCATTCTGTGGGCCCCGGGTGGATTCCGCGTCACGTGCTACTACTACCGCGGCGCGTACTACAAAGCCTTCTGGGCCGATCCCCCATCCTGCACGGTCGGTGAGCCCCGCAAGACCTACTGGGGCGAGCAATCGTTCCCGCTGATCCTGCAGAACGTCCATCGCTACTTCCTCTACCTCGCGATCGGGTTCATCGTGATCCTGACCTGGGACGTGTGGAAGGCGCTCTGGTTCGTCGATCCTCTCTCCGGCCAGAAGGAATTCGGCGTCGGGGTGGGCACGCTCGCGCTCCTCGCGAACGTCATCCTGCTCGGCGGCTACACGTTCGGCTGTCACTCGCTCCGTCACCTTGCCGGCGGCCGCCGCGACGAGCTGTCTCACCTGCGCGTCAGAAGCGCCGTGTACGACTGCGTGAGCTGCTTGAACGGCCGGCATATGCGCTGGGCGTGGGCGAGCCTGTTCTCCGTGGCGTTCGCCGATCTCTATGTCCGGCTGTGCTCGATGGGCGTCTGGTCGGACTGGAGGCTGCTCTGAGCTACGAGACATACGAGCATGATCTGCTCGTCATCGGTGCGGGGGGCGCCGGGCTCCGCGCCGCGATCGAGGCGTCGGCGGCAGGCGTGCGGGTCGGGCTGGTCTGCAAATCCCTGCTCGGCAAGGCGCACACGGTGATGGCCGAAGGGGGCATCGCCGCGGCGCTCGCCAACGTCGACGAGCGCGACAGCTGGAAGGTCCACTTCGCCGACACGATGCGGGGCGGTCAGTACGTCAACAACTGGCGCATGGCCGAGCTGCACGCGAAGGAGGCCCCGGATCGCGTCCGTGAGCTGGAAGCCTGGGGCGCGCTCTTCGATCGGACGAAGGACGGCCGGATCCTGCAGCGCAACTTCGGGGGCCACAAGTATCCGCGCCTGGCGCACGTCGGCGACCGCACCGGTCTCGAGATGATCCGCACGCTGCAGGATCACGGGATCCACCGCGGCCTCGACGTCCACATGGAAGTCACCGTCCTCACCCTTCTCACCGACGACGGTCGCGTCGTCGGCGCCTTCGGATACGACCGGGAGCGCGGACGCTTTCGGCACTTCAAGGCGCGGGCCGTCGTCCTGGCGACCGGCGGCATCGGCCGCGCGTACCGCATCACGAGCAACAGCTGGGAATACACCGGCGACGGGCACGCGCTCGCTTACCAGGCCGGCGCCGACTTGATGGACATGGAGTTCGTGCAATTTCACCCGACCGGCATGGTCTGGCCGCCGGGCGTGCAGGGCATCCTCGTTACGGAAGGCGTGCGCGGAGAAGGCGGCGTTCTCAAGAACAAGGAAGGCCGCCGCTTCATGTTCGACGACATCCCCGAGCTGTACCGGGCACAGACCGCCGACACGCCTGAGGAGGGCTGGCGGTACACGCAAGGCGACAAGTCGGCGCGCCGTCCACCAGAGTTGTTGACCCGCGACCACATCGCTCGCTGCATCGTCCGCGAGATCAAGGCGGGCCGCGGAAGCCCGCACGGCGGCGTCTACCTCGACATCTCGTGGATCAAGGAGAAGCTGTCGAACGCCGCGGAGCACATCAAGAAGAAGCTCCCGAGCATGTACCATCAGTTCAAGGAACTGGCGGACATCGACATCACGCGCGAGGCCATGGAAGTCGGACCGACGACGCACTACATCATGGGCGGGATTGCGGTCGACGCCGAGACGCAGATGTCCACCGTTCCAGGGTTGTTCGCGGCGGGAGAGTGCGCGGCCGGCATCAACGGCGCGAACCGGCTCGGCGGCAACTCTCTCTCCGACCTGCTGGTCTTCGGGAAGCGCGCCGGCGAGCACGCCGCCGCGTTCGCGAAGAACCAGCCGGCAGGCCGGATCGACGAGCGTCAGGTCGACCAGGCGTCGCGGGCCGCTCTCGCGCCGTTCGACCGCGGGGCAGGTGGAGAGAATCCGTACAAGGTCCAACATGATCTGCAGGAGACGATGCAGGATCTGGTCGGGATCGTCCGCGTCGAGGCTGAAATGCGCCGCGCGCTGGAGTGCCTGGCGTCGCTGGCGGCGCGCGCCTCTCGCGCCGGCGTCACCGGCCATCGTGAGTACAACACCGGTTGGCACACGGCGCTCGATCTGCCCAATCTCTTGACGTCGTCGGAAGCCGTCGCCCGTTCTGCGATCGAGCGGAAGGAGAGCCGCGGCGCGCATTTCCGGGAGGACTATCCCGACAAGGACCCGGCCGCCGGCCGCTTCAACATCGTCGTACGGAAGGGCGCCGACGGGGGGATGACCGTAACCCGAGCGCCGATTCCGGAGACTCCGGCGGAGCTCAAGAAGATCATTGAAGAGAACGCGTAGATGATGAATAGGCGACTATGAAAGCGACCTTCAGGATCTGGAGGGGAGACAAGTCGAGCGGCGGATACCAGGACTACGCGACCGACGTCTCGGAAGGGATGGTCGTGCTCGACGCCGTACACCGCATCCAGGCGGACCAGGCGCCCGACCTCGCCGTCCGGTGGAACTGCAAGGCGGGCAAGTGCGGCTCCTGCTCCGCGGAGGTCAACGGCAACCCGCGGCTGATGTGCATGACGCGCCTCAGCACGCTGAAGCTCGACGACCCGGTGACCGTCCAGCCGATGAAGGCATTCCCGCTCGTGCGCGACCTCGTGACAGACGTGTCCTGGAACTTCGCGGTCAAGAAGCGGATCAAGCCGTTCAAGCCGCGGCCGCCGGACGCGCCCGACGGCACGTGGCGGATGGGGCAGCAGGACGTCGAGCGCGTGCAGGAGTTCCGCAAGTGCATCGAGTGCTTCCTGTGCCAGGACGTCTGCCACATCCTCCGAGACCATCACCTGCACGAGAGCTTCATAGGCCCGCGCTACCTCGTTTACGCCGCGGCGCTCGAAATGCACCCGCTCGACACGGCGAACCGGCTCGCCGACCTGAAGGATCAGTTCGGCGTCGGCTACTGCAACATCACCAGATGCTGCACGAAGGTGTGCCCGGAGCACATCACGATTACGGAGAACGCCATCATTCCGCTCAAGGAGCGCGTGGTCGACGAGCACTACGATCCGTTGCGGAAGGTGCTGCGGCTTGTAACAAAAGGGTAACGGAGAAGCGGCCTGCTCCGCTTTCGAGTGCCTGTGCATTGTTGAGCTACGCCCGGAGGTCGCTATGTATCAACTCAAGCCGCTGTCGCGCGATGCCATCCAGCCGGCGCTGGCCAGGGCGGAGCGGTACCGCCTGCTCAACGAGCCAATCGAAGCGGAGAGCATCTGCCGGGACGTCCTCGAGGTGGATCCGAACCATCAGCAGGCGCTGGTCATGCTCCTGCTCGCGCTCACGGATCAATTCGGGGACCATGCCTCGGGCGCGGCGCAGGAAGCGGACGAGGTTTTGCGGCGCCTGGGCAACGACTACGAGCGTGCCTACTACTCCGGGATCGTGCGCGAGCGGCGCGCCAAAGCGCTCCTGGATCGCGGCGGGCCGGGCGCCGCGTCGTCGGTGTACGAGTGGCTGCGCGAGGCCATGAGCTGGTACGAACGAGCCGAGGCGCTCCGGCCCGCGGGCAACGACGAAGCCATCCTGCGGTGGAACACCTGCGCGCGAATTCTCATGAAACACCCGCACCTCGAACAGGCGGGCGAGGAGCGTCCCGAGCCCCAGTTCCTGGAATAGCCTTCACGCTTTCGGGCCGGCCTTAAATCCCTAAGCTCGACCGTGACGCCCGGCATACCTTGTGCTTTGCCGCCGCTCGGGTGTCTGTATTGTGAAGGATCTCAATACACTATCGCTCCCTACGCCGGAAGAATCCATACAGCTCTCACGCCCATGAACGAAAAGGCTCTCACGCTCTCGTTCCGCCGGCTCACCCGGATCACGGTCGCACTGGTCCTTAGTCTGGTCGTCCAGACTCTCCCCGCCAGTGCGGATCAGCGGTTCATTCTCCGAACGCCGAGTCTGTTCGGGAGCGGTGCGCCAATTGCCCACTGGGTCTGCTGGCTTGCCGGTTGCACCGTGCGGTATCCGCTCGACGAAAACCTCCAGCAGGTCTTCCTGGTCACGACGCCGGATCTCATCGATCCGCAGCTGTTCGTCACGATGCTGACGAACCTGCCCGGCGTCGAGAACGCCGAGATAGACCTCCTCGTTCAGGCCCTCGCCGACGACGCGGGCGAGGCGCCAGCCGGCCTCAACGATCGCGAACCGGTGCCGTTCCACGGCCAAACCGTGTGGCGGGGCTACGCCCAGCAGCCCGCCGCCCAGCGGGTGCAGGTTCAGGATGCGCAGGGGTCATCCGGCCTGACCGGTCGCTCCGTGAAGGTCGCAATCATCGATACGGGCGTGGATCCGTACCATCCGGTGCTGAGCCCGGTTCTCATCGATGGCTACGACTTCACACGCAACGTCGACGGTGGATCCGAGCGGGAGGACGTTGGCGTCGACCAGTCCACTATGGCGGTGGTCGATGGGGAAGCGGCACCGGCTCTCGTGAATCAATCGACGATGGCGGTTGTGGATCAATCGACGATGGCCGTCGTCGATGGTCCCGAGCACCCTGCATTCGGCCACGGCACGATGGTGGCGGGTGTCGTCCACCTGGTGGCGCCGGAGGCCTCGATCATGCCGCTCAAGGCCTTCCGGTCGGATGGCCGCGGATACAGCTCGGATATCATCCGAGCGGTCCACTACGCGGTCAAGCGAAAGGCGAAGGTGCTGAACATGAGCTTCAGCTACCCGGAGTCCTCCGTCGAGCTGAGGAGAGCCGTTCAGCGCGCGATGTCGAAGGGCTCGCTCGTGATCGCTTCGGCCGGCAACGACGGCGAGCACGCCGCGATGTATCCGGCGGCGATCGAAGGCGTCATCGGCGTCCCATCGACCGACGACCAGGACGCCATTTCCTCGTTCTCGAATTTCGGCGAGGATCTTTTCTGGGTGGCGGCCCCGGGTGAGGCCGTCATCACGCCGTACCCGTTCGGGACCTACGCCGCGGCATGGGGGACGTCGTTCAGCGCGCCCTTCGTCGCAGGGACGGCGGCGCTGCTGGCTGAGGGGAACCCGTCGATCAGGCAGGACGGGGCTCGGTCGGCGACCTCGGCGGCGCTGCCGATTGCCGGCGTGGCGTGCGGGCGGCTCGACGTGCTGGGGGCTGTGTCGGGGACGAACCCGTACCAGCCGTAACACCTCTCGATCGCACGTCGCAGACTGGAAGATTCCATGGATCCGGAGGCCGCTCCGCTTCTGCAGGTGTGCGGGCTCTCGGTCGTCTACGAAGGCGCGTCGCATCCGGCCCGCGCCGTGGACGGCGTCAGCCTGTCGATCGCGCGCGGCGCGTCGGTCGGGCTGCTTGGAGAGTCCGGTTCCGGCAAGACTTCCCTGGCGCTGGCCATCCTCGGTCTTCTTCCCGATCAGGCGCGCGTCTCCGGATCCGTCCGATTCGACGGCAGAGAGCTGCTCGGCCTGCGAGAGCGAGAGCTCGAGGCGCTCCGCGGCGCGGGCATCGCCGTGATTTATCAGGAGCCCGAGCTCGCGCTGAACCCGGTGCTGAGCGTGGGAACACAGATTGGGCACGTCTTGCGCGCCCATCGACGCGATCGCGGCTTTCTCGACGAGCGTGGCAGGGCGCTGAGCTTGTTGAAGGAGGCCGGATTCGGCGAGGAAGCGCCCCGGATCTTTGCCTCGTATCCGCACCAGTTGAGCGGCGGCCAGCGACAGCGTGTGCTCATCGCTCAGGCCCTGGCGCCCGATCCGGATCTGCTCATCGCCGACGAGCCCACGGCCTCGGTCGACGCCGCGATCCAGACCGAGGTTCTCGACCTGTTGCGGCGGCTCCAGCGGACACGACGGCTCGCGCTGCTCTTCATCAGTCACAGTCCCTCGGTGCTCGCGGCCGTCGCCGATCATGTGTGCGTGTTGTCCGGCGGACGGATCGTCGAGGAAGGACCCGCGGATCGCGTGCTGTCGGCGCCGGTCCATTCACGAACGCGGTCGCTCGTGGATGCCAGACGCCCATCGCTCGTCCGATCTGGCGCATCACCCGGAGCCGAGCGCGGGCCGCTCGTCGAGATCAAGGGTCTGACGAAGGTCTACACGCAGCGCCGGTGGCCGTTCGGCGGCCGACGGGCCGTCACGGCGCTGCGGGACGTGTGCCTGACGATACCGCGGGACGCTACCATCGGCCTTGTGGGCGCGTCCGGCTCGGGGAAGTCGACGCTGGCCCGATGCCTGGCGCGCCTGGAAGAACCGGACGCCGGAGAGATTCGCTTCGACGGGATCGACGTTCGGCGTCTTCGGGGTGCGGCACTGCGCCGCTATCGGCGTGACGTCCAGGTGATTGTCCAGGATCCGGCCGGCGCGCTGAACCCCCGTTTCAGCGCAGAAGCGATCGTCGCCGAGCCGCTGGTCGTGCAAGGGATCGGGTCCACCCGAGATCGACGGGCGAGGGCGCTGGAGTTGATGGCCGAGGTGGGGCTGCCATCCAGCCGCGCCGGCGATCCGCCCGCGTCATTCAGCGGAGGCGAGCGGCAGCGGCTGGCGATTGCGCGGGCGCTCGCCCTCGAGCCGTCGCTGCTGGTGCTGGACGAAGCCTTCTCGGGCATCGATCTGCCGGTGCAGCGGCAGATTCTCGAGCTGATCGCGCGTCTGCGCGAACGCCGCGCGTTCGCCTGCCTCGTCATCTCTCACGATCTCGCGATGATCTCGGCGATTACGGACCGGGTCGTCGTCATGCGCGACGGACTCGTCCTGGCATCCCCGTGCGCCGCCGCGCCGCTCGGGCGCTACGCCTAGCCCACATGCGCTACCTCCTTCGGCGCGCCGTGCAGACGATCTGGCTCGTGATCGGTGTGTCTCTGCTGACGTTCGTCATGCTCGAACTGGCGCCTGGAGACTTTCTGACCGAGCTTCGGATGGATCCGCGGATTGCGCCGGCGACCGTGGAGGCGCTCCGCCAGCACTATGGGCTCGACGATCCGCTGCCGCTGCGGTACGTCCGCTGGCTGTGGGCGGTCGCCCGAGGCGATTTCGGGTTCTCGCTGGCGTACGACATGCCGGCTGCCTCGCTCCTCTGGGGGCGCGCGCTCAACACGCTGGCGCTGACCCTTCCCGCGACGCTCGCCGCGTGGCTGCTGGCGGTGCCGCTTGGGATCGCCGCGGCCGCGGCGCGAGGCGGATGGGTTGATCGGGCCACCGGCGCCGCCACGTCGACGGCGCTCGCGGTGCCGGATCTGCTCGTGCCGCTGTTGCTCGTGGCCTTCGCCGCGCGCACCGGGTGGTTTCCGGCCGGAGGAATGGTCTCGCTTGGCACGGACGACGCCGGCGTCACGGCGCGCCTCCTGGACGTCGCACGGCACGGCCTCCTCCCGCTCTGCGCGCTCGTCGTGGCGATATTTCCCGTGGTGTTTCGTCACGTGCGGAGCGCGATGGTGTCGGCGCTGGAGGCCCCACCCATCAGGGCCGCGCGCGGCCACGGCATCCCTCGCCGCACGCTGATCGTGCGGCACGCGGCGCCGCTCGCGGCGAATCCGCTGATTTCGCTCCTGGGCTATTCGCTGGCCACGCTGCTCAGCGCGTCGCTCATCGTCGAAATCATCATGGGATGGCCCGGTCTCGGTCCGTTGTTTCTCGACGCGATTCTGGCGCGAGACATCTATCTCGTGGTCGGCGCGGTCGTACTGTCGACCGCGTTCCTGGCGGCGGCCGGTCTGGTGGTCGACGCGCTCCTCGTCCTGATGGACCCGCGAATCAGACTGGCATGAATCACAAACGTACCGGTCGCGGCTTCCGGATCTCGCTGGCGCTCCTGATTGCGCTGCATGCGCTGCTGTTGGTCGCCGGCTTCGTTGCGCCGTACGATCCCAGGACTCAGCATCGCGACCTGCCCTGGTCGCCCCCCACCCGGATACGATTCGTAGCCGACAGCGGTACGTTCAACCTTCGACCGTTCGTCGATGGTCCTCGCCAGGGAGCGGACGCACCCCGGCCGTATCCGCTGCGCTTCTTCGTTCGCGGCAGCGAACACTCGCTGTTCGGGCTCTTCCCCACGACTGTCCATCTCGTGGGGGTGGACGAACCCGCCCGCCTGTTCCTTTTTGGAAGCGACGAGTACGGCCGCGACGTGTTCTCCCGCATGCTCCACGGCGGGCAGGTGTCGCTGCTGGCCGGCTGGTCCGCCACGCTGCTGTCGCTCGGGTTCGGGCTGGTCCTGGGTCTGGCTGCGGGATTCTACGGCGGCTGGCTGGACGACGCCGTCATGCGAGTCGGAGAAATGTTCCTGGCGCTGCCCTGGTTGTATCTGCTCTTCGGTCTGCGCGCCGTGCTTCCATTGAACGTCGAGCCACGCGACGCATTTCTCCTGATGGTCATGGTCATAGGCGCGATCGGCTGGGCGCGCCCTGCGCGGCTCATCCGCGGCATCGTGTTGAGCGGCCGGGAGCGGCGGTACGTCGTGGCCAGCCGCGGCTTCGGCGCCACCGACCTCCACCTCATCCGGCGTCACCTGCTGCCTCAGACGTACGCGATACTGCTCACACAGGCGGCGATTCTGATCCCGCACTACATCCTGGCCGAGGTGACGCTGTCCTTCTTCGGGCTCGGCGTGGCGGAACCGGTGCCGAGCTGGGGGAACGTGCTTTCGAGCCTGCAGCGCTATCACGTGGTTGCGACGTACTGGTGGATGTTCCTTCCGGCGATCGTTCTCGTGAGCGTCACGGCCTTGTACCAGGCGCTGGGTTCAGCACTGAACGAACGCCTGAAAGGCGCCTCGCTGTGAAAACGAGCCTGATGCTGCTCCTCGCGCTGGTCACCGCCGAATCGGCGCTCATCGATTCGCCGGCCCGGCACATGCGCGATGACCCGGCGCTCGGCGCCGAGGCCGGTCGTCACGGCGGGCGGCTCATTGTCGCGCTCCGATCGGAGCCCAGGACGTTGAATCCGGTCACATCAGCCGATGGCCCGTCGCGTGACGTCATCGGACGGCTCACCGCGGACCTGATCCACATCAATCGCGACACGCAGCTCACGGAACCCGCGCTCGCGCAGTCCTGGTCGGTGTCGCCCGATGGCCGGCAGTACACCCTGCGGCTGCGCGAAGGCGTTCGTTTCTCTGACGGCGCGCCGTTCGGCGCCGACGACGTCCTCTTCACGTTCCGCGTGCTGCTGGACGAACGCATTCGCGCGCCGCAGCGCGACCTGCTGGTCATCGGCGGGAAGCCGCTGACTGTCGAGAAGGTGGACAACCACACGGTCCGGTTCACCCTTGCGCAGCCCTACGCCGCCGCGGAACGGCTCTTCGACAGCATGGCGATACTTCCCAGGCACCTCCTCGAGCCGGCGTACGCCGCCGGCCGGCTGTCCGAGGCCTGGGGGCTCGCCACGGCGCCGGGCGGCATCGCCGGCCTGGGCCCTTTCCGGCTGGGACAGGTCGTCCCGGGCGAGCGGATCGTGCTCGTGCGGAATCCGCACTACTGGAAAACGGATGGTGCGGGGAAGCGGCTTCCGTACGTCGATGAGCTCGTGTTCCTTCAGGTGCCGACAGAAGATGCGCAGCTCCTGCGTTTCCAGACCGGCGAGAGTCACCTGCTCAACCGCATCAGCGCCGAGAACTTTGCCGTTCTCCAGCGAGGCGCATCCACGTTGGGCCACCAGCTCCGGGATCTCGGGCCCGGTCTCGAGTACAACTTCCTGTTCTTCAACCTGAACGATCTCCCCGCGGATCGGCCGGGTATCACGCGGGCGCAGCGCTGGTTCCGGGAGACGCGGTTCCGGCAGGCGGTCTCGCTGGCGATCGATCGTGACGCGCTGGTCCGCCTGGCGTACCAGGGACGCGCCGCGGCGCTGTGGGGGAACGTTCCCCCCGGCAACCGGCGATGGATCAACACGGCGATCCCGCGGCCGCCGCGCTCGCTGGAGCGGGCGCGGGCGCTGCTCACCGGCGCCGGTTTCACCTATCGGGGCACGACGCTCGTCGACGCCGCGGGGCAGCCGGTCGAGTTCTCGATCGTGGTGGGCGCATCGAATTCGCAGCGCATGAAGATGGCGACCATCGTCCAGGACGATCTCGGTCAGCTCGGGATGCGCGTCCAGATCGTGCCGCTGGAGTCCCGCGCGCTCGCCGACCGGGTGTTCCAGTCTCTGGACTACGAGGGGTGCCTCCTTGGATTCGGAGAGGGTGACGCCGATCCGAACTCGGAGATGAGCGTCTGGCTCTCTCGCGGGACCAGCCACCTCTGGAGTCTCGGTCAGAAGCAGCCGCGGGCGGCGTGGGAAGCCGAAGTGGACTCGCTGATGGAGCAACAGCTCGTCACGCTCGACTACCCCCGGCGGAAGCAGCTCTACGACCGTGTGCAGCTGCTCGTCGCCGAACAGGTGCCGCTCGTATTCCTGACCAGCCCGCACGTCCTCGTCGGCGCCCGGCAGGAGGTCGGCAATTTCCGCCCTGCGGTGCTCGGCCATCAAACCCTATGGAACGTAGAGGAGCTGTACTTGCGGTCAGCCACGGTCAGCGCGAGGTGATGCCGGACACCCGGACCGAATCGCGATCGCAGGCCGAGCGTCAGTGGTCCGACGTGCGGCTCGTCAGCGCATGCCGTCAGGGGAACGAGCAGGCGTGGGCTGCGCTGATCGACAAGTACAAGAACCTGATTTTCTCGATTCCGATCAAGTACGGATTCTCGCGCACCGACGCGGCCGACATCTTTCAGGCGGTCTGTGCCGACCTGGTGGCCGAGCTGCCCAGGCTTCGCAACCCGACCGCGCTGCCGAAGTGGTTGATGCAGGCGACGGCCCACAGATGCTGGCGGACGCGACGGCAGGAATCGAGGTACTCGAGCGACGAGGATGACTTAAGGCGACTCGAGGAACGTCCCACCCTTCCCGAGACCGCCCCTCAGGCGTTGCTCGAAGAGGTCGAGCGCGAGCAGGCCGTGCGAGACGCCATCGGCGGTCTCTCGCCGCGATGCCAGCAGATGGTCCGGATGTTGTTCTTCGAGACGCCGCCGCGACCATATAGCGAGGTTGCCGCCGCGCTCGGCGTCGCCACGGGGTCGATCGGCTTCCTCCGCCTGCGCTGTCTCCGTCGGCTCCGGCAGGGTCTGGAAAAGGCCGGCCTGTGAATTCCTTTCTCGACGAAGCGGTCAAGACGCTCGCGGGGCTCCCGGATGCCGAGCGGCCGAAGTACCTCGGCAGTCGCCCCGAGCTGGTGCAGGCCGCCAACGTCGAACGGCTGATCGAGGGCGCCCATCAGCAGCTCCACGTCGACCGGCAGCGCTCGCTTGCGCTGGCCGTCGCCGCCGAAGTCATCGCCCGAAGCATCGATGACCCGCGTCTGGTCGGTCTCTGCCTGCGCGCCCAGGCGAACGCGCTCTGGGCCTCCGGCTCGCATGCGCTGTCGGTGGAACGGCACGAGCGCGCGCTGAGCCTGTTCGAATCGGCCGGCGACGACGCGCAGGTTGCGCGCACGCTGAACGCGGCCATCCAGCCGCTGATTCTCCTCGGGCGATACGACGAGGCGCTGCGCGCCGGCGCCCGGGCACGCGAGATCTTCCAGCGAATCGGCGACGACCTGCGGCTCGCGCGGCTCGACCTCAACCTCGGCAACATCCTGCACCGCCAGGATCGCTTCGTCGAGGCGCTCGAGGCGTACGAGCGGGCGGGCGAGCGGGTCCGGTCGCTCGGCGACATCGACGGCACCGTGTCGGCCCTCCACAACCAGGCGGTCACGCTGACGAGCCTGATGCGGTTTCCGGAAGCGCTGGCCACGTACGAGTCCGCCCGCGCGCTATCGATCGAGCACGCGATGCCGCTCAAGGTGGCCCAGACCGACTACAACGTCGCGTGGCTCTACTACCTTCGCGGCGAGTACGCGCGGGCCATCGACCTGCTGCGGGCGACGGCGGAGGCTTCCGATCGGGAGGGAGACCGGTATCATTCGGCGCTCTGCCGGCTGGACCTTTCCGAAATCTATCTCGAGGTCGGTTTGAACGAGGAGGCGCGCGAGCTCGCCGAGCAGGCTCGCTCGCGGTTCGTCGATCTCGGGAACGGCTACGAAACGGCCAAGGCGCTCGCGAACATTGCGATCGCGGACGGACGCGAGGGAAAGATCACCCTCGCCTCCGACATGTTCGAGGCCGCGAAAGCCAAGTTCATCGAAGAGGGGAACCTCGTCTGGCCATCCCTGATCGATCTCTACCGCGCGGCCCTGCTGTACCAGGAGGGCCGCCTGCCGGAGTCGCGGCTGCTCGCCGAGCAGGCGCGGACGTTCTTCGCGCAGACCTCCTTGACGACGAAGACCGCGTTGTCTCATCTGCTGGAGGCCCGCGTGGCCTTGAGGCTCGGGGAGCTGGATTCGGCGCGAACCGCGTCCGATCGCGCGAGCGCGGAACTTCACGGCCTCGACGCCCCCGCCCTGACGTACGAAATGCACCTCGTCAGGGGACAGGTGCACGCCGCAAGCGGCGATCGCGCCGAGGCGTACGGGTCCTATCACCTGGCCCGCCAGGACGCCGAGCGGCTGCGCGGCCGGCTCAGAGGCGACGAGTTGAAGATTGCGTTCGGCCGCAACAAGCTCGAGCCATACGAGCGGCTCGTCGCGCTGTGCATCGAGGACGCCGAGTCCGACCCGCGCAAGCACGAGGAGGCCTTCACCTACGTCGAACAGGCCAAGGGCCGCAGCCTGCTCGACCTGATCGTGTCGCCGCCGGGCGCGCCCGAGGCCGGCGAGCACGCCGAGAGTCCGGCCGCCTGCCGCATCAGGACGCTGCGCGAGGAGCTGAACTGGTATTACCACGCGGCCGAACGAGAAGCGCTGCAGCCGGGTGGGCCCGAGCCCGGGCGGGTCGAGCGTTTACAGCGCGAGCTCAGCCAGCGCGAAAAGGAGCTGGCCCGCCTCCAGCGCGAGCTTCCGCCCGTGGACCAGTGGGCGGGCGGCCCGCCGGAGTCCGCGACGGCCACGCTCGAGGAGCTTCGTGCGGCGTTGCCGGCCCACGCGTTCCTCCTCGAGTTCTTCCAGGTTCAGGACCGGATCGTGTTGTGGTGCATCGGCCCGAAGACTCTGCGGGTCGTCGAGGTTGGATCGGTCGAGCGGCTGCAGGCGCTCGTTCAGTGGCTGCAGTTTCAGATCGAGAAGGTCCGGCTCGGGGCCGGGCACGCGCGGACGTTCAAGCCCCTGCTCCTCGAGTCGGTACGGACGCACCTTCAGGCGCTCCACCACGAGCTCCTGGGGCCGGTCTGGCACCACGTCATGGGCGGACACCTCGTCATCGTCCCGCACGGCTTTCTGCACTACGTGCCCTTCCACGCGCTGTTCGACGGGCAGCGCTACGTGATCGATCGCTGCACCGTGTCTTACGCCCCGAGCGCCAGCGTCTACGCGGTTGCCGAGCGGCAGCCGCTGCCGACGGCGGAGGTCGCGCAGGAGTCCCTCGTTCTCGCCGTGCCCGATGAGCGGGCGCCGCTGATAGAAGTCGAGGCGCGCCAGGTCGCGGCGGTGCTGCCACGGGCCGCCCTGTTCGTTGGAGCTCGCGCCACGACGGAAGTGTTTCGGTCGCGCGCTCAATCCAGCCGGGTCGTCCACATCGCCTCGCACGGCCGCTTCAGGCCGGACAGCCCCATGTTCTCGGCCATCCGGCTCGCCGACGGCTATCTCACCGGGCACGATCTCTCCCGCCTCGCGCTGCCCGCCGCGCTCGTCACGCTGAGCGGGTGCGCCACCGGACAGACGGTTGCGGCGGCGGGTGACGAAATCCTCGGAATCAGCCGGGGTCTGTTTGCGGCTGGCGCGCGATCGCTCCTGTTGAGTCTCTGGGACGTCCACGACGAGAGCACGACGGCGTTCATGACGAGCTTTTATCGGGCCCTGCTGGCCGCTGGGGATACCGCTGAGGCGGCCCGGCTGGCGATGCTCGAGACCAAGGCCTCGCATCCACATCCGTACTATTGGGCCCCCTTCGCCCTGATGGGGCGGTTCCGTGGCTGGTAACCCTATATTTCCGGGGCCCGCCAGATCCCATTTCACAAGGAAGGGTAGTCATGCTCCACGTGCGCGATGAGGAGTGGGTCGATGTCGTAAGGGGGACGCTTCCGCCCGCCCGTGCGACCGCCATCGGGGCGCACCTCCAGGAGGGCTGTAAACGCTGTATCAAGGCGCGAGAGCTGTGGCTCGCCGTTGCCGGAGTGGCAGGTCGTGAGCCGCTGTACACCCCACCTGACGATGCGGTCCGGATTGCCCGGGCGAATCTCAGCACCCTCCCTGGCCAGGCCCTCCAGGCGCCTGTGTGGGCGAGGCTGATCTTCGACAGCTTGAAAGAGGCGGGCGCCGGCGTTCGTGGAAACGCGACGAGCCCGCGTCGTCTCTTGTACCAGGCCGGGACGCTCTCAATCGATCTCCGGCTGGTGGCAAGCCGGGCGACTCCCCGGCAGATTCTCATAGGGCAAGTGGCGGACGCCGATCGACCGGACGAAGGCTGCAGCGGCTGTCGTGTCGAAGTGCTCGCGGGCGAGCGGGCGCTGGACAGCACGTCGGCAAATCATCTGGGCGAGTTCCAGCTGCAGTTTGCCGCCGAGCGTCATCTCGCGCTGCTCGTCTCAGTCGCGGAGCGGCAGCCGGTTCACGTCCCGCTCGATGACGTGGAGCCCGGTCGTTGAGGGGGAGGAGAAGGTGACACCTGCCATGGCAACAGGCGTTCTGCCGGACGCCATCGACGCAAGAAGCCTCGTGGGTCACCGGTCCGGCGAGATCGAGACCAGCGTGCCGATACGCGCGGAGAGCGATATCGTCGCGGCCCGACAGCACGGCCGGGCGCTTGCCTTCCGGCTGGGTTTCACGCCGACCGACGCGACGCTCGTCGCCACGGCCATTTCCGAATTGGCGCGCAACATCATCCTCTACGCCGAGTCAGGCACCATAGTCCTGAAGGCGCTAGTGGCCGGGACGGTTCCCGGCATGCTCGTCATTGCGCGCGACGACGGTCCGGGTATCGCGGATCCTCGCCGCGCGCTGGCGGGCGGCTACTCCACCTCGGGGAGTCTCGGCCTCGGACTGTGTGGGGTGCGGCGGCTCGTCGACGAATTCGATCTGGCGTCCGAGCCAGGGAAGGGTACGACGGTCACCTTCACGAAGTGGAAGGCGTGACTTGCACCGTGGTTGACAGCTCGATCGATCTGCCCGCGGCCTACGCCGGCGCGCTGAAACAGTACCTCGATCGCCGCGACGAGGCGGATCTGCAGCGCGCGTACGAGTTGGGGCGGGTCGCGCTGGGAAAGGGCGTCGGGATTCTGGATCTGGCGATGATCCACCACGATGCGCTGGCGGAGATGCTCGAGCGCGTGCCTGAGCGGGCGCGGGAGGATATCGCTCACAGCGCGGGCTTTCTGGTCGAGACGCTGTCGCCGTTCGAGATGACGCACCGCGGCTTCGAGGAAGCCGCGATTGCCCTGCGTCACCTGTACGAGCGGGTCGAGGTGGAGATCAAGCGCATCGCGCATGCGCTGCACGACGAAGCCGGTCAGCTGCTCGCGTCGATCTACCTCGCGCTGCGCGACGTCGAACGGGAAGCGACGCCGGCAGGGCTCGAGCACGTGCGCAAGATCAACGAGCTTCTGGGAGAAGTCGAAGGTCAGCTGCGCCGGCTGGCCCACGAGCTGCGACCGACGGCGCTCGCCGACCTCGGCCTGCTTCCGGCCCTCGAGTTTCTCGCGGACGGCGTCTCGCTGCGCGCCGGCCTGATCACGACCGTTGACGGATCGACCGAGGGGAGCATTCCCCTCCTCGTTGAAACGGCGGTGTATCGAATCGTGCAGGAGGCGCTGACGAACGTGGCGAGGCACGCCAGCGCGACGCATGTGGCCATTCGGATATGGCGCGAGAACGGCAGCCTGCGATGCCGGATCCGGGACGACGGCGCGGGGTTCGACGTGCGGTCCGCCATGGCCGCGCGCGTTTCCGGTCGGGGGATGGGTCTGACCGGCATTCACGAACGCGTCGCGGCGCTCGGAGGGTCGATGCACATCGAGTCCACCCCCGGTCAGGGCACGCAGCTGGACGTGTCGATTACGTTGGAGACGCCGAATGGGTCCCGGGATCCTGCTCGCGGATGACCACGTCCTCTTCCGTCAGGCGCTCAAGGTAGTGCTCGAACGGGAGGGGTTCACGATCCTGGCCGAGGCGCACGACGGCCAGGAGGCCGTGGCGTTGGCCCAGAAACTCTGTCCCGACGTCGCGATCCTCGACATCGCGATGCCGGTCCTCAATGGGCTGGACGCCGGCGCGCAGATTCTGAAGGTGGCGCCGCGGGCGAAGCTGATCTTGCTGACCATGTATACCGACGAGCAGTACGTGATCGGCGCGTTGCGGGCCGGCGCGCACGGCTACGTCATCAAGACGCAGGCCGCGCAGGATCTCGTCGAGGCGGTTCGCTCGGTTCACCGAGGGATGACGTATCTCAGTCCGAGTGTCTCACGCACGCTCGTGGACGCATGTCTGGGCCGGACCCGGAGCACCGTCGATGCCCTGACGTCGCGCGAGCGCCAGGTCCTGCAGCTCGTGGCGGAAGGGAAGACCAGCAAGGAGATCGCGCAGGTGCTGGCCGTCGGGATCAAGTCCGCGGAAACCTACCGAGCGCGCATCATGCAGAAGCTCGAGATCCACACGACCGCCGGTCTCGTGCGATACGCGATCAGGCAGGGCCTCATCCAGGCCTGACCTCGACCCACTCCGACATCCTCGACGCGCGACTGTCATCAGAAGTACTCACGGAAAGTCTTACTTATTCACGGAAAGTCTTACATATTCGGACTAGGTCGGCCTCCGATTGTAAGTGGACCAACCAGACCGTACCGGCTCCTGCACCCGTAATTCCTAGGAGATCGCGACCCGCCGTGTGACCGACCGCCACGCCGTCGTGGCACCTCGTTTGCCACAAGAAAATCGATAAGCCGTACAGACCCATCGGGTTCCCGACCTGGGCACCGCCGGGGCAGCGATAAAGCTGTGCTGGACGCTGCCGCGGTGCTTTGAGACGATCCGGGAACACGATTGTCGAGCTAGCCTCTTTGCCGGGCCGGTCAGCGCCTGCCGGGCAAGGTGCGATTTCCTCGGCCGGAACGAGGACGTGAATGACGAAGCTGACCACGACGACGACGCTGATCGAGCGACTGTCGCTCGCTCTGGTCCTGACTGCGCTTTCCAGCTCCGAAGGACAGGCCGCGACCAGAGTCGCGGCGAGCTGCTCCCGTGCGGACGTTCAGACCGCCGTCAACGCCGCCGTTGACGGAGACACGGTGGTAATCCCCGTCGGGTCGTGCACCTGGACGAGCGGGATTGCCACCAACAAGCAGATCGCGATCAGCGGACAGACCAAGGGCGCCGTGTTCATCACGCACAGCGCCGGATCCGGCGATCTCATCTCGATCACGACCGGTTCGAGCTTCAACACCAGGGTGAGCAATCTCAACTTCCTGCCTGGCACCGGGACGGGCCGATACATGCTCATCACCGGCTCTGGAAGGCCGCCGGTCGTCCACGACAACTACTTCAGAGTGCCGAACTTTCAACTGGCACAGTGCATGACGGTCCGAAGGAATGGGGCGGTCATCCATCACAACGTGTTCGAATCGCTGGTCGCGAACGGGACGAGCGGATCGGGAGGGGCTGGGTCCGGATGCCTGCAGCTCAAGGATGAGTCCAACGGCTCGTCGTGGTCGACCGCCTCCACGATGGGGACTGCCGACACGACCGGGACGGCGAACATCTACATCGAGGACAACATCTTTACGAACATTTACCTGCAGGTGATCGACTGCGACGACAACGCCCGTACGGTCATCCGATTCAATACGTTCAACAACAGCGGCTTTGTCTGCCACGGAGCCGACACCTCCACATTCGGCGCTCGACACACCGAGGTCTACAACAACACGTTCATCTTCACTCCCTCAGGAAGCCTCAACGGCGTGCCGTTTCCGCTCAACCTGAACTGGTGGTGGTACGTCCGCGGCGGAACGGGAGTCGTGACCGACAACGTCATGGGGGACATCGGCTCCGGCACGTGGGGCTCGAAGCCGGAACTCCAGCTCACCGTGCAGCAGCTGCGCCGGAAGGCCGGACCGAACGCATGTTGCAGCAGCTATCCGTGCTTCCACCAGGTGGGGCAGTCCCACAACGGCTCCTCGCTGACGACCGACCCTCTTTACATCTGGAACAACCTCGGCGTGGGGCTGCCTCAGTCGCCAGGCCTCGCCGACTACAACCCGAACGAGTGCCCCGGGAACAACCAGACGTCCTCGTGGGTGCAGTTGGGCCGTGATTACATCACCGGGAAACCGAAGCCCGGGTACGTGAAGTACACGTATCCTCATCCGCTCGTGTCATCGCAGGCGCAGACGCCGTCCGCTCCCCTGAACCTGAGAATCAATCGGTGACCCTGGACCGGATCGTCCTGGGGTTGGGCCTGGTCGTGGCCCTCGGCGCCGATGCGTCCGCGGCGACGTTCTATGTCGATCAATCAGCGGGCAGCGACGGCAACAACGGGACGAGCCAGGCCACGGCCTGGAAGAACTGTCCCGGGATGGCGGCGTACGCTGGGTCAGGTGTGCTGAGGCCGGGCGACGTCGTGTATTTCGACCGCGCCGATACGTGGCTGGTCACCGGCACCCAGGGGCTCTGGCTCGTGGGAGGCGTCACCTATATCGGGGACTCGTGGGGGGTCGGCACACGCGCCACCATCCGGGCGAATGCCGATCACGAAGCGGGCGTCGTGCGGTTCAGAGATCATCCGACGTCGGAGACGATTTTCAGGGGATTCGACGTCGACGCCAACCGCCGGGTCACGTCGGGCATCGACATCAATCATGCCTTTTACGCGTTGATGACCGGCGCGATGAAGCGGGTGCAGAATTCAATCGTTCGCAACGTGTCGAGTCGCGTGGCCCTCGGACAGTTCAAATACGGGATCATCGTCAGCAATCATGGCGGCTCGAACGGCTTCGTGGACAACGTCGAGATC
Source organism: uncultured Acidobacteriota bacterium (assembly GCA_963847125.1). Classification (GTDB taxonomy): domain Bacteria; phylum Acidobacteriota; class Vicinamibacteria; order Vicinamibacterales; family 2-12-FULL-66-21; genus DATAEE01. The sequence goes on along the minus strand of CAWJYM010000009.1, from coordinate 365,832 downwards.
TCGGACTCGGTCGTCCACGATGTCTCCCGGGATGCGATCTGTCTGTACCCGGGCGACTCGACGGCGAACAGCCGGATACGAAACATCACCGTCCGGCGGAACGAAGCCTACAACACCGGACAGGATCCGGATTACTGCTGCGGCGCCGGCATCCTGGTGAAGGGCTTCGTGCAGGATGCCTACATCGAATTCAACTACCTGCACGACGTCAAAGGTGCGTCGGTCTTCATCAACGGGAACGAAACCAATCACTATCCCGGGCTGGGGCCGAACAACATCCACATCCGCCACAACATCATCACGAACGCGACCGCCAACGGGGCGATCCGGATCTATGACGGCGCCAGCGGCGGCGACCCCAAGGACGTGAAGATCTACGGCAACATCGTCTACAACAGCACCGTCAACGGCGGGTTGCTGATCGGAACGGACTTGAAGAACACGCTGAGCCTGCGGATGTACAACAACACGTTTTACAACGCGCCGGTGATCGTTCAGCAGAACAACGCCACCGTGAACCTCTTCGAGTTCAGGAACAACATCGTCCACTACACGGCGGGGGTGCCGCTCACCGACGTCGAGGGCGTGATCACGGCGCACTCCAACAACATCTATTACAGGGGCGGCGGCACCCTGGTCTCATCGGGTGGCACGAGCTATACGGCCGCGAACCTGGCCGCGTACGAAGCATCGGCTTCCGCCGGCGATCCGTTGTTCGTGAACACGGCCCTGTTGCCCAACGGCTTCGCAGGCGTGTTCGGGGTCGATCTGGCGCCGAATCGTGACGGGTTGCGCATCCTGCCAGCCTCGCCCGCCGTGGATCGCGGCGCCCCGCTGGCCGCTGCGTACGCCACGAGCATCAATTCGACCGGACGGCCTCTCGGCGGGGGATGGGACATCGGCGCGTACGAGCTCGGAATCGCGGCTCCCAGGCCTCCCGAGAACCTGAGGGTGATGCGCTGACAGGTCGTAGGGGCGGTTCGCGAACCGCCCCTACAGACACAGCGGGCTGTTGACGAGGGACCAGCCGGCGGCGATCTCCAGCATCCTGCCGATTCGCGTGCCGGCGACCGACACCGACAACCCTCCGGGGTTGACGATCAGGGCCGTCAGGACGCCGGCCGCCTTGAAGTCAGTGACCCGGACCGGGCTTCCCGAATCTCCGGACATCGCCGCGCCCTCCCAGCCGACGTAACGGGGTTCCCAGATCAACGCGATGCCCACGCGCGGCGTGCCGCCGGTGCCGATCGCGGTGCCGTGACCGTAATGCGTCACGACCTCCGGCCCCGCGCCACCGTACGCCCCGCAGGGCCCCGCCATGACAGCCGCCGTTGGATCGACCCAGGAGTTGAGAACCGGGTTGATTGCAACGAGAGCGAAGTCGTCATCGACTGCGTTCTGCTGGCGAACGACCACGCTCCCGATGTCGACGAGGACGGGATTGCTCGTCCCTGGCGCGAGCGTCAGCAGGATCACGCGCTGGCCGACGGCGTCGACGCAGTGGCCGGCGGTGCCGATGCCATACACCCCATCCCGGATGAACACGAAGTTCATCGTGCAGCCGCGCGGCGCGATCATCCAGGACCCGGGCCGGATCCCGATCTCGCCTGGAAGCGGCGCGGCGGCCGGGGCCGCGACGGGCACCCCTTCCGCGGCGATGACCTGTTGTCTCAACGATGGCGTGAACCAGGCGGGCACCGGCCCGACCAGCGGCGTTCCGACCGCGTAGGGCGCGACGCCGCCGGCCGAGACGTCAGATCCGGCAGGCACCAGCAACACGAGCAACAGCGCAAGACTCGAGACGAGTATCGTCGGTGTTTTCATGAATCACTCCGGCCGGTGTAGCGGCGGTTCGCGGACCGCGCCTACGTCCAGATCAGCCTTCGCAGTTGTTTCAGCGGGGCCTTGATGCGCGTCGGCACCATTTCCCTCCAGCCCCGGTGGGCGCCGCACTGCAGTCCCCACTTTCCCTTCCGCGTCAACGGCACGTAATAGCGGGGAACCCTGGTGCACTCGAATCCGCAGCGGCGCTTGAATTCGGCCAGCGAGTCGTCGCCCCAGAACAGGTAGACGAGGTGGTCGAGGCCACGCTGCGCGCAGACGTCGACGGCCTTCGCCACCAGCGCGTTGTTGGTCGCCTTGTCGCGATGCTGCAGGCTCGAGATGATCTGGCCGGTGACGCCGAAGCGGCCCGCGTTGCCGAGCATGATCAAGCCGATCATCTCGTCCCGGTAGTACGCGCCGATCATGTGCTCGCGGTGGATGTAGCGGGCAAACTGGCGTTTGACCGTCTCGAAATCTTTCCCGTAGTGCCAGAAGCGCCGCCCCTGGCGCACCGGTGACTCGTTGAAGATGGCGGTCATGCCGCGGACGAAGTCGTCGTCATAGGTGGTTTCCCGGACGATGACGCCTTCCTTCTCGGACTTGCGAATGAGGTTTCGCACGCGCGACGTGATGCGATGCTGCCACCAGTCGTCGTAGCTTCGGACCGGCAGCACCGCGAGCTCCTGCCACTCGAGATGGAAGGAGTATCTCGGCTCCGTGTCGGGCACGCGTTGCCAGAAGGTGAGGATGTCGGCCCTGATGCCGGCATGTTCCCGCAGGACCCCGATCACCCTCTCGGGATCGCGGAGGTCCTCGTACCACTCATCTTCCAGGCCTACCACGGTGACCGGACCGCGGTTGATGGAAAACGTCTGGCCGTCGATCTCGACGCAATCGATCTCGGCCGCTCTTCCCCGGACCAAGGTCTGCTTCGTCAGGATCTGCAGTTCACCGGGAACGATCAGCGGACTTCCAGCGGTCATTCGATTTCCCTCATACGAAGCTGCGCGCAGGCTGGGACGACCGTCACGGCCAGGAGGAAGACGACCCACACCGGGTGCATCACCTTGAACGCCGCTTCGGTCAGGTTGTAGAGCACCGCCGCCAGAAAAAACGCGAACCGGAGGCCACCCAGTTCGGGGTCGCGCGACAGCGTGCGCATGATGTCCCGGTATCCCCAGACCATGACCAGGCCGAGGAGCGTGATGCCCACCCAGCCTGAGTTGAGGAAGACTTCGAGGTAGCCGTTGTGCGCCTGATTCGGGTGCCACCAGTACTTCGTCCAGAGGGCCTCGGCCCGCTCTCCCAGCCAGAAGCTCTCAAACCCGGTTCCCAGCAAGGGGTCCACGGGCACCCGGAGGACGTCCGCCCACAGCAGGGTCCGAGTGGTGAGCGTCGCATCCCGCCCGAGCGCCTGGAGGAGGCCCACCTCGGTATTGAGGAACAGCCCGACCAGACAGAGGACTACGATGCCCCCCGCGATGGCGTGCGCGAACAGCGGGCTGAAGAGGAATGCGGGCCGACTGGTGAGCACGATGAGCGTCGCGCCTACCAGAAAGCAGCCGAACGAGGTCGCGGAATCGGCGAGCGAAAAGAGCCAGAGCGCCATCGCCAGAGTCGCGCCGTGCGCGACGAGCGGCCCGGTCACGCGTGGGCGCTGTCGAAGCCCGGAGAGCAACTGCCACAGCGATCCAAGGCCGAAGATCAGGCAGATCGTGCCCAGCGCGTTCTTGTCGAGTCCAACGCCCATGTTGTACGCGCGCCCGGTCCAGGCGTCGAAGCCTCGCCCGAGCTCTGGGTAATATTTGATGAACAGGACGGAGAGAGGTATGAGGAGAAACCCCGCGCGGGCAAGGAGTCGCCGTACCGCCGGGCGCGGGGCGGGATCGGTCAACACCACCAGAACCATGGCGAAGTTCCCGACGGCCTTGATCCATCGTTTCAGGGCGACCACGGGAAAGTCGGACCAGAGAACGCTCAGGGCGCCAAACAGAAAGAAGAGGACGAGCGGCCAGTTCGCGCGCAGGAACGCGCCGGCTCGCTCTGAACGTCCGATGAGCGTCAGCACGGCAGCCGCCTCGAGCGCCATGAAGAGCAGCGCATCGAGGGGGCTTCCGTCCAGATACTGGTCCGGCGACGCCATGTCCGTCGCCCCTCCGAGCCACTGCGAGAGGCTGCGGGACGCGCCGATCGCGAGCCACACGACAGGAATCCAGAGAGCCGGGGATGAGCGGGGCATCCCATCCCGGCCGAGACGGAAGAGTCCCACGATTCCGAGCCAGTAGAGGATGGTGGCGAGTCCGGCGGGCATTCAGTGCCTCGGATCGACGAAGGCTCGGTGCAGGAGCTCGAGCGTCAACAGCTTGTGGATCTCGGTGGTGTAGTTCTGATCTCCCTTCAGGTGACCGTGCACCACGGCCTCGAGGCTCTTGCGCCGGACGTACGGCCGCGACTGCGCCCGGGGATCCAGAAGGATGTCCCTGACGTGGCCCGCGAGGGCATCACGGTACCACACGCGAAAGTGAGTGGGTTTGTGGCGGCCGAGAAAGAGGCGTTCCAGGCGGAGCGGTGAGAGCAAGTGATCGATCCTTGCTGCGCTCTGGGGCATCCCGATGTCATAGGCATATTCCGCCTTGAACAGGAATTCCAGAACGCCTCTGGAGACCGCCGCGGACAGGCGACCGGGGTCCCCGCCGACGCCGCGGTCGGTGCTGATCCGGCGAAGGACCGGGTCACCGTCGGCGATGAGGCGCAGGCACATGTCGTTGCCTGCGAGCGCGGACTCCGGTGCCTGGAAGACCAGCCTGACCAGGTCGTTGTCGAGGAACGGCGATCGCAGTGAGAGCTGCGTCTCCTCGAGCCCGAGGACGCCGAAGTGAAACCAGGGGCCCTGGTTGAACAGCGAAAAAGACAACGGGTGGCCGCGCCGAAGTCCGGCGTACGTGTCGGCGGCCTCGCGCACGAAGGGGAGCAGCGCAGGATTGAACAGCTCGGGCAGCGGCGCGACTGGTTTGAACGCCCGGACCCGGCGGAGCAGCTCTCCGCCGTAATTGCCCGTCATCCGCACCGGCGCGATCTCCCTCGCGCGCGCGTTGATGTAGAGATCCGGAGAACGGCTCACGTCCGCGCATCCGTCCGTGAGATACACCGTCCGCTGCGCGTACTCGGCAAAGCGCGAGAGGAATTCCTCGCCGACCGGAATCACCTCGTGTTGTTGGCCGCACGTCCGGGCCACCTGCCGTGCGACGAGCACGTCCCGACAGTCGCGGAACATTCCGCCGAAGGTGTAGCAGGGGAGGGATTCCGGCGCGGCCTTCCGCCACGCCATGATCATCCGGCTGTCCAGCCCGCCCGTCAGGGACATCCCGATCCGATCGGGCGTCTCGAAATAGCGTGGCAGATTCCGCGAAAAGATTTCCCGGAGCTGCGGGTAGTAGGCGTCCGGCTCCAGTCGCGGCTGGTCCTCCCACTCTCGGGGGTGGAAGTAGGCTCGCTTTTTCTCGAGGCATCCCTTCCCGAAGACCCAGGCCGAGGCGCCGGGAAGAACATTGACGCCCTGGAAGAGCGTGCGGTTCTCCATGACACAGCCGCACGAGACGAACTCGCCGAGTCCTCGTGCGTCAAGCTGCCTGAGCTCGGGGCGCACCGCGAGAATGGCCTTGGCCTCGGCGGCGAAATAAAAGGCCTCCTGTGACTCGTGGAAGTAGACCCGGTGCATCCCGTACCGATCGTTGAAGAGCATCGTCGTTCCACGCCTCTTGTCGGCGAGGATTCCGTGGAATCTCCCGTTCAACCCGTCCGGAAACGAGGGATGCTCTTCGTAGAAGGGGACCAGATAGCCAGGCCCGGCCATGTCGAACCGGTGCCCGCGCGCGCGCAGCCGGCGCCGCGTGTCTGAATCGGGGAACTCCTCCCCGGAAAAGACGAGCACGACGTCGCCCCGTTCGTTTCGGAGCGGCATCCGTGCGGCGTCGGATTCTTTCCGAGCCACCCACCCGACGTACACGCCCAGCTCCTCGTCGTGCCAGGTGCCCGCGACGTAGAAGGTCTCGTGACGAAGCGCCTCCACCATGCGCTGGAGCTCCAGCGTCGCCCTCTCGCGGGGCATCCGGGTGACGAGGCCGACGATTCCAGGCATGGTCCGATCAGGCTGTCCGAGCGCCGCCGTTCAGCAGCTCTCTGGTGAGATCCACCAGCTCACGCCGCTCTTCCGGCCAGGCGTGCGCCAGGTAGACCTTCTGGCCTCGCCTCGCGATTTCGCCCGTTTCCTCGCGGTGCCGGAACGCGTAGTCGATCTGCCGGGCAAGGTCGTCGACGTCGCCGAGCTCGAAGAAAATCAGCGAGCCCTCGTCGAAGTAGTCGCGGATGCCCGGCGCCCTGGGGGCGATGACCGGCTTCCCCAGCGCGAGGAACTCGAAGATGCGGGTCGGCGTGTTGATCTCGGTGAACACGCTGCGCGTGTTCGGGACGATCCCGACGTCGCACCGGGCGATCGCGTCGACGATGTCTTCGTGTCTCTTGGACGGCCCCAGATATCGGATCTCGTCGGTCAGGCCTCCGGCGCGAACCGACTCCATGACGCGCTCGAGGAACGGCGTCCGGGAGCCGTAGATCCTCAGCTCGACGCCCGGCACCGACGTCCGGATCCGCGCGACGGCTTCGACGGCGAGCGCGAGGCCGTTTCGTTCGACCAGTGAGCCGTGATACATGACCACGAATCGCCTGGATGGAGCGGAGCGGTTCACAGCCGGCGGGCGTGGGGCCCGGATTCCGTACACTTTGTCATCGGGGGAATTCATGACGACGCGGATCTTCTCCGGCGGGCAGCTCCGCGAGGCGAACAGCCTCTTGCAGGCGACGTTGACCGTGATCACACGATCCGCCAGCCTGATGCTCCAGGCCTCGAGAGATTTCAGGACCCTGACGGCCAGACTCTCCGGAGAAAAGCCGAAAATCGTCGTCAGCAACTCTGGCATCGGATCGTGGAGATCGAGGATGACCTTCGCGCCGAGCGCTTTCGGCACCAGCGCGCCGAGGACCAGGAAGTCCGGCATGTTGTTCACGTAGACCAGGTCGTACCGTCTCCTCAAGGAGCGGGCGGCGAGCAGGGTGAACGAGATCGCAACGAACGCCGCGTACTGAAACACATAGGCGGCGATGCCGCCGCGGCGGCGTCTGAGCGGAACGCGCCGGACCTCGACGCCGTTCACGGTCTCACGTTTCGGATCGGTGGGAGTCTCGCTGAGACAGATGAGATCGACGGCCATGCCCTCCTGCCGCAAGGCCTCCGCAGCGCGCCTCGGCCGCTGATCCATGGGGTAGTACGAAAACAGCAGCATCGCTGCCCGCTTCCCCCGAAGAGGCATGACGTCGGCGGCCTGCCGAGGCAGCGCGCGAGCGACTGCCGTGCTCACGACGCGCACCCTGTGTGATGCGGGATCTCACAGCGGGTCGGGCTGGATACCCTTCGGTTCGTACCCGCCGATCGCAACCACTCCTCGAACAGCGACAGACTGAAGAGAAGCTTGTGGTTGTCCTGGCGTCCCGATCGATGATCCTCGAGGAGCTTCTGCATCGGTTTGCGCTTCAACAGGCTGAAGATTAGCGAATCCGGGTTCTGCAGGAGCTCCGGCAGCTTCCCGGACAGCGACGAATGCAGCCAGCCGTCCACGACGTTGACGGCAAACCCGCGCTTCTTTCGCCTCAGGACGCTGGACGGTAGAAACCGCCGGGCAACCTGCCGATGCAGAAACTTGCGGCTGCCGTTGCGGATTTTGAGGTCGGCTCCCAGGCGCTGTGCGTATTCGACGATGGTGCGGTCCAGGTAAGGGACCCTGACCTCGAGGCCGTGCGCCATCGAGAGCTTGTCGGCATACATCAGGAGCTCGTCAGGAAGCGACGAACGGAGCTCCAGAAGTTGCAGGCCGCCGAGCTCGTCGGTCTGCGACATCTGCGGCTGGAGCTCACGCCAGCACTCGAGCACCCGATCGCCGGCCTGGTCCGGGAGCAACCCGTCGCGAAACAGCGCATCGATCGTCTCGCCCCGGGCCAGCGAGAAGACCTGCTGGTAGCGCCGGAGGCGATCCTCCACCGCGAGCGCAGCGGCGCCGCGCTTCAGCGTCTCGTTGCGCGGAAGCCGCCCGATCGCGGCGCCGACCGCCCGCTGGAACGGACGCGGGAGACGGCGCCACAGCTCTCCGTATCGAACACCGAGATGCCGTTTGTAGCCGGCGAAGAGCTCGTCGGGTCCCTGGCCGATCAGGGCGACCTTGACATCCTGCCGTGCCCGCTGGCAGACGAAGTACATCGGAACGATCGAGGAGGCGGCGATCGGCTCCTCCAGACACTCGACGATCGCGGGCAGCGACGTCTCGAACTGATGGCGGTCGATGGTGATCGGGACGTGAGAGGCGCCAAGCAGCGACGCCGTTTCCGCGGCGTCCATCAGCTCGTCGTCTTCGAAGCTCTCCCCGTAGCCGACCGTGTAGGCCGGCCACGGCCGGCCGCGCTCGTTCATGAGCGCCAGCAACAGGGCGGAATCGACGCCGCCGCTCAACAGGATGCCTACCGGGACGTCGCTGATCAGGTGGCGCCGTACGGCCCCGCGATACAGATCGAGCAGCTCGGTGGCCGCCTCTTCCACCGCTTTCGGCGACGCAAAGGGCTCGGGGGTATAGCGATACCACCGGTGTCGTCGAGCCTGGCCTCGCTCGACCACCAGCATCGTTCCGGGCGCCAGCTTCTCGACCCCCTTGAAGATGGTGAGCGGCGCCGGCGTGTAGCGGTAGCGCAGGAAGAGATTCAGGGCGACGGGATCGACGTCCGGTCGCCGCCTCATCGCCGCGATCACGGGGCGGATTTCGGAGCCGAACAGGAGCGTTCCATCCTCGATGGCGTAGTAGATGGGTTTGATCCCCATCGCGTCGCGACTCAGGACGAGACGCTGCTTCCGCGCATCCCAGATCGCCACGCCGAACATCCCGTTGAGGCGATCGAAGACACCGGTGTCCCATTCCTTGTATCCGTGAACGATGACCTCGGTGTCCGACCGGGTGCGGAACCGATGTCCGCGGTTCTCGAGCTGCTCGCGGAGCTCGCGGAAGTTGTAAATCTCGCCGTTGAAGACGACCCAGACCGTCCCGGCAGCGTCGGACATCGGCTGATGGCCGCCCGCCAGATCGATGATGGACAGCCGGCGGAAGCCGAGGCCGAGGCTTCCGCACACGTACTGGCCCTCATCGTCCGGCCCACGATGGACGATCGTCTGCGTCATCGCTCGCAGGTCGCGGGTCGCGACGGGAGCCCCGTCACCGAAATTGAACTGTCCGCAGATTCCGCACATGGCGATTAGTTCGTGGCCTGATCGAGCAGCACCAGGGAAAGACTCCGGAACATCTGTGACTGCGCCCACCGGTGCATCGGCACGTTGTCCCACCCGGCCAGGAGTTGTCTGGCCGGGAACGAGCCATCGGGCTTTTGCCAGCGATCGAGCGCATCGCGAAGGACCCTCAGCCTGATCGCGTCAAGGTCCGGGAACCGCCCTCGCAGGAGAGTGGCGAGGTTGAGGCACTCGGCGTAGTCATACAGCTCACGCCGATAGACCGTCAGGCGAGGCGCTTTGGCGAATGGCCTGGGCAGCCGTTCCTCATCGAACAGATGGCCGACGTAGTAGTCCACCCCGCGTTCAATGGCGCGACTGCAGCGAGGATCCCCGGTGAGCCGCTCGATCTTGGCCAGCGCCTTCAGCACGAAGCAGGTATGGAAGTGATCGACGAAGTCGCGTTGGCCGTCAGTGGAGTAGTACCAGGATCCGTCGGCGTTCTGTGATTCGACAACGAAGGCGAGGTTTTTCTCGGCCACCTGGGCGTACGAAGGCTCAGAGAAGTCCCGGGCTGCTCTCGTCAGAAGGAAAGCCCGGTAAGCGCTGGCATTGATGACGCCGCATGGGTCGCTCGGGCCCGGCGTGTATCCGCAGCTGGCGGCATGCTGCGAGATCGCAACATCCCGGTAGTCGAGCAGCGCGTGCTGAGCGATCGAGCGCAGCCGCAGCCGCCAGCGCTCGCTCCTATCGAGCTCGTAGGCTTCCTGAAAGGCCTCGTAGACGTACGGCAGCGTGGTGATGAGAGGCGTTCCGGGCCGGATGGTGCCTCCTCTGGTCTCCCAGCCGAACGGATAGCCCCACCCGTCACGCTCGAATCCCGGGCAGCGCGTCTCCTCGAGGACCTCGAGGAAGTGCACGGCTCGACGGTAGTGTTCCCGCTCGCCGGTCAGCCGGAAGAGGAACAGGAACCCCATCGCGTAATGGGCATCGGCGATCGGAAAGCGCTGTCGGATCCAGAACAGGCGTCGCGTTGCGGGGACGAAGGCCTCGCAGAAGACGATCGGCGAAACCGCCAGCGTGCCGAGGATCCTCTTCCGGTAGTACAGAGCCTTCGCGCTGCGGCCGATCGCCCCGGCGTAAAAGCTCTGGTGATCGTACGAAGTCTCCCCGTACCGATCGAGCCACGTCAGAAAACGCTCGAGAGCGGCTCGAATCCTGTCGAGGGGGGGCGTCATGGTAGGGACCGGAGACGGTGCGACCGCGAATGTCCTAGCCGGGCAGGACTCGGAAACTGTCAACCCGCTTGAAGGTCAGCGCCGACCGCAGGATGGCCCGGAGCTTTCGCATCTGCTCCGCGCGATGAAATCGCATGAGCTCGGGCGAGACCGGTCGAGAGGTTCGTCGAATGGATGCCCACAGGTAGCCGGCCCCGACGGCGAGCCCTCCGAGGCCGTACGGCCGTCTCGACATTCTGTACGCCGTCCTGAACAGCTCCCAGAGTGGATGCCCGCCGAGGTAGTAGTCCTTTTCACCGTACGAGAACGCCGAACGGAGCCTGCCTCGTTCCGCGGTGCCCAGGCTGCGGTGGTGGAAGAACCACTTCTCGCGAAACGAACGCGTGCTCCAGCCCATCATCCGTGCGGTCGTCACGGCAATCCAGTCGATGCCTCCTGCCTTGTGCGGGACGTAACCGCCGATCGCCTCGAAGCACTCGCGTCGAAAGAGCTGGCACTGACCGGAGACGTGATGCTGGCCTTCGAAGCTGTCGGTCTCGGAGCTGTATCCGTGCTCGCGGAAAACCGTTCCGGCCACGCCAAGGCCCGGGTCCTCCTTGAACCGGTCCAGGAGGAACTCGAGAAAATCGGCGTCGAACGAGATGTCGGCATCGAGGTTGCCCACAACCTGATGGTCGATCGACCTGACTCGTTCGTACCCGGCATTGAAGGAGTGCACCTTCGCCGCAAAGCTCCGTTCCGGCCGTGCCGGCCTGTCGACCAGCTCGATCCACTCGTAGCGCGGCAGGTACCGTTCGACGATCCTCGCCGTTCCATCCGTCGATCCGTCGTTCACGATCACCCATCGGACCGGGAGGACGGTCTGGCTGATAACCGATTGGATGGTCTTTTCGATGAACGCTTCTTCGTTGTGAGCCGGCGTGATCAGGATGTACCGGAACGGAGTGACATCGCTCATGCCCGTTCTCCCGCACTGACGCGCGTATCGAGCGTGTCTCTGAGCGGCACGTCCGTGTACCGCGTGGATCGTCGCCAGCGCGCCGGGTCTCCGTCGGGAGGACCCGGCGTGTGCATGCGGACGGTCAATCCCGGCAGCGGGGCGCTGCTGTCGGCGGCAGTCCTGATTCGGACCGACGCGCCTTCCGGGTGGGCGCGTTCAAACACGGCGGAGCGCCGCCGATGGAACCACGATGCGGCCTGAGTCGCTGTGGGAAACCATGCCGCCCGCTGCTTCAGCTCTTGCACCAGGTCGACGTAGAAGGTGTCCCAGAGCCGCTCGGGCGCCAGACTCCGATCGTGCCAGTTGACGGTCAACGCTCCACCGTATCGCTCGGCGTTGTCCACGAGAGGCCACACCACGTCTTTTGCCCCTTTCGCGGTCAGATTCATGTGCGAGGGATAGAACAACGCCGTGTCCATGAGCGTCAGCGGCAGCTCGAGGAGTCGCGTCGCCGCGGGCGGCCTGAAGGCCTGAAGGGTGCCGGCGCGAAAGCCGACGGTGTCGTTGTAGCCGAACGTGGAATCGTAGGTGAATCCGGCCGCCTCCAGCCGCTCGGGCGCCCGTTCGTCGAAGTACAGCCAATGCATGCGGACGCCGGTGGTCGACACGCCCGTCACCCCCGACACGTGGCTCCGCTCGTCGCGTCCTCTGGACGTGTCGAGCCAGGCATCGATGCCGTGAAGCGCGACTTCACAGCCCGAGGCGCCAAGGCTTTTCACGCGATCGGCGATGTCCGAGACGCCATAGGCAGACGCCCGGAGCCGCGGGGCTCCCGCCTCGACAGTTCGTCCCGGATCGTTCTTGAGCGGAATCACAAAGAAGGTCGAGCCGAGGCCCTTTTCAATCTCGAGGTACCGTTCGAAACCGGACCAGAAGTCCTCGGCCAGACGCGCGTGCACGAACGGCAGCTTGACGGCCGCCGCCCAGTTGCGCAGCAGCGTGGTCGGCCTCGCCCTGCCGCTGCACACGTCGAAGACCGAGCCGACCACCGCACGGTAAAGGAATCCGAACATGGTGTGGTCGAATCGATGCAGCCGGATCGACGGATGATCGACGTCATGGGTCAGGCAGGCGATGAATCGATAGCCTTCAGGGATCGGCGGGATTTCCACCAACGGAACGCCTGAGTTGACGATCGCACTCCGCAAGAACGCGATGTGCCGCTCCAGAGTGGGAATGGCCGCGTGTGCGGGCGGCTGGCCGGTCTCCAGGAGAAACCGAATCTCCCGGAAAAGGTCGTAGCCGATACGCACGACGGCGCCGGCATCGGTGCGTGTCACCGACACGACCGGTTCGCCGGTGTCCTCGAGGACGAGTCCGGGAGACGTGCCGTCATCCTGGAACGTGACGCAGCTTCCGTAAATCGGGATGCGCTCCCCAATCCAGGAGAGGGTGGTGCGGCGCCGCGGCTGCCCGGGGAGGCTCCCCGTCCTGTGGTCCCAGGCGGTCATCTGGCTTCCGTACACGATCACGAGCCTGGCAGGCGTTTCCTCCGGCTCGCCATCGGCGTGAATGACCACGTCGTAGCGTCCGCGTGGGCGCCAGAACTCCCACGGCGTCTTGAAGAGCTCGAAGAACTCGCGGACGATGTCGCGCTGTTCGATCCTGGCCACGACGCCGATCACGAAACGATCCTCATCGCTCGCGGCCCGTTTCCACGGACGGCGGCGGGCAGAAGGAGGGGCTGGTCAGCACGCGCGGTTCCTGCAGCCGTGACAGCGCCTGATCCCACCGTCTCAACGCGGACCATTTGGCTCCGCGCAGCCCATCCTGCGCTCTCTTGGCGATGGTCCAGCCAAACAGCCGCCGAATCCATTCGTACTTCCACGACAATCGGGGCGGCTCGAGCCGGCCTCCGAGCCGGAGCGCCAATTCCTCCGCCTCACGGACGATGTCGAGCCTTTCGGGATAGAAAGTAATCAACCAGTTCTGGAGGTATGTCACGCACGCGGCGCGGGCCCTGTCGCTGTCCTCCAGCGACAGCAGGTACCCGATATGGAGCCGCATGGAGTGGAATTGCGCCTCAATCTTTCGATTGGATCGGCCGATGTAACTCAGTCTGGCGGAGCCGTTCCGTCGGTAGAACACGCCTCCATCAGGCACGAAGCGGACGCCGTCGCTCGCGAGGAGGACCCGGCAGAAATACTCGCCGTCGTCATCTCCGAGCATGCGCGTATTCCAGGGACCGGCCGCCTCCGTCAGCTCGCGGCTCACGAGCCAGGTAGCCGTCTGCATGTGGAGGTTCTGCTCCAGCTTCCGCATCAGCCACTCAGCGGGGGAGAGGTCGCACCAGAGCGCCGTGGGTCTGACGTCTGCGCGATCGTGTCGATACATGAAATGGGCCCAGCCCGACGACAGCAGGGTCCGCGGGCTGCAGCCGCGTTCCAGCGCGTCCACCTGCTTCGCGACCTTCCCGGGCGACAGCAGATCGTCGGCGTCCAACCACTGGATGTAGTCGCCCTGACACAGGGAGAAGGCTCTGTTCCGCGTGGCGGGCGCCCCTTGATTTTCCTGGGTGACGACCTGTACGCCGGCCGAGCGGAACTGGCGAGCCGCCGCCACCGTGCGATCGCTCGATCCGTCGTCGACCACGATGATTTCCTTCCGGGGCCAGGTCTGCGCGATCGCCGACCTGAGGGTGTCGGAGATCCAGGACTCCGAGTTGAAGGCCGGAATGAGGATGGAGACGAGAGGCGTCATGACAGTTCAGTCCTGCAGCACACGGTCGTAGACCGCGCACGTCTGCTCAGCGTTGGCCGTCCATGAGAACCGCGCGGCGGCATGGTCGCGAATCCGTCGGTGAGTCGTTTCGAGATTCCTGAACATGTCGGCCGCGAAATACGCTCGAATCTGGCTCACGAGATCGAGCACATCGCCCGACTTGAACACCAGGCCGGTTTCGCCTTCGACGATGTCTTCTTTCATGGAGCCGACATCGGCGGCGATCACGGGCAGCCCCTGCGCGTATGACAGCGGGAGCACGCCGGACTGATACACCCGTCGATACGGGAGCACCGAGACATCGGAAGCCCGGAAGAAGAGTCCGACATCTGTATCCGGGATGTACCTGATCTCCTTGCGGACGTAGCGGCTCAACTGGAGCTCTTCGATCAGTCGCTCAATCTCGCGCCAGTAGGCTTCGCTGCTCCGGTCCTTCACGCGTCCGGCCAGGACGAGCGTGAACGGCCCGTCCTCCCGAACGAGGATCGCCAGCGCATGCAGCAGATCCTCGACGCCTTTGTAGGGTGAGATGTTTCCGAAGAAGAGCAGGATCCTGTCGTCTGCCTTCCATCCGAATCGCTGTCTCGCGGCCGATCGCGGCGCGGTCGACGCCGGGATGGCCTCGTTGAGGCCGAACGGCACGACCGTGACCTTCCGCTCGGTGATGCCGAACGCCTGGACCAGCTCACGCTTCATCTGTTCCGTGTGAACGAAGATGTGGTCCACGGTTCGATACAGAAAGGCCAGCGACAGTCTGTTCGACAGAGTCGGCCTCGCTCCGTCGCGTGCGCGATCGTCGACGTTGTGTGCCGTCAGGACCAGCTTCTTCCGCAGGAGCTTGAAGTACGCGTGCAGCAGCGTTCTTTCCAGCAGCGGGAACTTGCGGAACCAGAGCACGTGAAACAGCTTCGCGTCGGTCCGGACGGCGAATACGAGGAGCCTGGCGTAGTAGCTCAGCACCCGCCAGGCTTTTGCCACCAGACCCGCGGTGGGGGCGGGATCCTCGCTGCCGACCAGGTTGTGAAACTCCACGCGGCCGCCGGAGTCCTGGCAGTCTGACAACGCCTCGCTGCCGACCAGGACGACGTGCACGCCCCTGGCCGCCAGCTCGGGGAGCAGCCCGCGAACGTAGTGGGGATCCTTGCCGCCGGTCAGCAGCGCCACTTTCATATCAACAGAGGATCTGCTCGAGGAGCTCGCAGATCGTGTGGCCAATGAGGATGTGGCACTCCTGAATTCGCGGCGTCGAGTCAGAAGGCACGCAGAGACACACGTCGCAATGCTCACGCATCGAGCCGCCGCTTTCTCCGGTCAGGCCGATGACAGCCATCCGCTTGTCGCGTGCGACATCGATCGCCCGCAGGACGTTGATGCTCCTGCCGCTCGTCGAGATGGCGAGGAGGACGTCTCCGGGGCGGCCGTACGCCTGTACCTCGCGCGCGAACACGTGGTCGTAGCCGTAGTCGTTGGCGATCGCGGTGAGCGACGACGGGTTGGCGTGCAGGGAAATGGCGCGGAGCGGCCGGCGGTCCCGGAAAAACCGTCCGGTCAGCTCCGCGGCGATGTGCTGGGCGTCGGCGGCCGACCCGCCGTTTCCGCACGTCAGCAGCGCGCCACCCTCCGCCAGCGACCGGGCGATGACCGTCACCGCACGGTCCACGTCTGCGGCGAGCGTCGGAAGCGCCATCGCCACGCGCAGATGCTCGTCCCATATCCTCTCGATGGCGCCGAGATAGTCCACCTCAGGGCACACGCGCCACGACCTCCTCGCGACAGGCCGCCGACGGCCACGTCCCAAGCTGCTCGAAGATCGAGTCCATGAGCCTTGCCGTCAGCAGAATCTCTCGATACGGGATCGGTGCGGGACGGCCCTCGGCAATCGAGCGGTACAGCGCCGCTATCAGCTCCTTCTTGCCCGACTCCATGTGGAAGTCGTTCCTGAGGAACAGTCGTGCGTTGTGCGATGCGTTCGCCAGGTACTGGCCGGCGAAGATGACGGGCGGGACGAACCGTTCGACGTAGCTCTTGAACGGCGCCCCTCTGAGCTTGACGACGGTCTGCTGCTGCTCGTCGAGCACCACTCCATTCCTGGAGCCGAAGATGCGGAACTGATGCTGGAGCGGACGCATCCGCGACGACAGCGTGAAGTACGCGGTCTGATCGTCGTCGAGAATCACGACCCGCAATTCGTCGAGCACCTGGCCGTCGCCCGGGCCGTGGACCGCGGCGCTGGCGAATCCAGAGGCGATCACTCGAGGGTTGTTCCCGTGCAGGAACTCGGCGATCCGCGCGATCCCGTGGCTGATCACGTTCTGCAGCAGGCCACCGGGAAGCTTGCGCACCCAGTGCTCGCGATCCCGCAGAAACGCGGAGGCATAGGTCGCGTCGCCCAGGTCGTAGCCGTAGCAGCTCTCCATGTGGATGACGGCATCGCCGACGAACCCATCGCGGACCAGCGTGCGCAGGCGCCGGGTCGCCGGGCTGAACTGCGCATCGTGTCCGACCGTCAGCCGCAGCCGCCGTTTCTCCGCCAGTCGGATCAGTTCCTCCGCTTCGCGTGCGTCGAGCGTGAACGGCTTCTCCACGTAGACGTGACACCCGCGCTCCAGACAGAGCTGGGCGATTCGGAAGTGGCTGTCCGGCGGCGTCGTGATGTGCACCACGTCAGGACGGCCTTCGTCCAGGAGCCTGAGGACGTCGTCGAATGACCGTTCGACCCCGAAACGCTGGGCCAACTGCCGGGCCATGAGCTCTTCGCGATCGCACACGCCGACGATCGCGCACCCCTGAAGCCGCCGGATCTGTTCTGCGTGGGCGTCGGCAATCTTCCCGCAACCGACGATCCCGACCCTAAGCGACATGACGTTCCTGCTCCTGGCAGCTCGCGAAATACCGCCTGAGACCCTCGGCCGTCGAGACCCGGGGACTCCAGCCCAGCATCCGCTTCACCCTGGCGTTGGTATAGCGGCTTCCTTTCCAGTAGGCGTGCCACGCCCGGCGATTGAAGACCGGCGGCAACTGTCCTTCCGACCACGCAGAGTACCGTTCCCACAGCGCGCACATGGCATAGCTCGCGGCGCGAGGCACCGGAATGGACCGGAACGGCTTGACGTTCTTCTTGTACAGGCGCAGGAACTGCCGGCTCGTCGGCAGATCGTCGTCGACGACGTTCAGGACTTCTCCTTCGACGCCCGGCGTGATGCCCGCCAGGACGATCGCCTCGGCGCAGTTGTCGACGTAGGTCAACGGGATGACATTCGAGCCGCCGAGGTGAAGGAAGATTCCGAACGCGCCCGAACCGACGCGGCCGGAGATGGCGGCTTTCCCGGGACCGTACACGACCCCGGGCCGCACGAGCACGTAGGGAAGCCCGCGCCTCCGGCCGTACTCCATGACGAGCTCATCCTGCTTCACCTTCGCAAAGCAGTACGCCTCGCCGCGGCGCTCGGACTCTGTATCGATGGAGCACGACTCATCGAGAACGGCCCGCCGCCGCTTGTCCCTGTTCGTGTACACCGCGAAGGAACTGACGCTGACGAACCGCTCCAGGCAACCGTGCGCGCCCGCCGCCTCGAGCAGGTTGCGGGTCGTGACCACGGAGTTCATGAAGGCTTCCGCGAACGACTTCGACCCCGTGCTGGCCGCCAGGTGATACACCACCGACACATTCCTGGTGGCGCGCTCACAGTCTTCGCGGGACAGCAGGTTCCCACGCATGATCTCCAGGTCCGCGGCACGTCGTCCTGTAGCCGCCTCGAGTCCCCCGAGATCGCTGGACCATCTGGTAAAGCACCGGACGTTGCTCAGCCCGTGGCTCAACAGGCTGGCAACGACACGCGAGCCCAGAAAGCCTGTGGACCCTGTGACGAGGATTCGGTCGCCTGGGGACATGATCATCGGCCTACGCCGCGGGACTCTCCAGCGTCGTCCGGTCTTTGCTGGCTTCCCGCTCGATCTTTTTCATGTTGGACGACTGGATGGCTTCCAGCATCTCGGAGTCCACGATGCGGCTCAGGATGTCGATGTTCGGCATCACGCAATGCCCGCCGATGACGCCCGGGAAGTATTTGACAGGCGGGAAGAACGCGACCTGCTCGGACAGCGAGACGACTTCGTCGTAACTCTGCCCGAGTCGATCGCAGTAACGCTCCACTTCCTGAGCCCACGCGATCAACAGGCCGAAATAGGTCGTCTCCGTCAGCTTCGCGAGCTCCGTGGCTTCCGGCGACGACAGGGTGCGGGTTCGCATCCCCAGCGACGCGAAATGCTCGGCCGCCCTTCTCGAGGCGCCCGGATCGATCCCCCCTACGAATTTGGTGTAGCCAAGGATGTCCTCGAGCATGCGCGAATGCTTGCCGAGCATCGGGCTGTGCGCCACGGCTGCACCCGTTCGCTCGGCGACGGCACGGGTCGTCCCGACTCCAACCGTGCTGTTGATGATGGTGATCGCAGGCTCGAAGCGCTCGATATAGCGAGCCGTCTCCCCGACGAAGTCCTCGATCTGGAATGGATAGCACACGTGCATGACGTCGACGTCGCGCGGTGGCTGGGCAATCGGCGTGACGTCGACGCCCACCGCATGGTGATGCCTCGAGACGAGCGTCAGAAGAGGCTTCCCGATCTCTCCGAGTCCGACGACAACGACGGCGGCAGGCGCGCTCATGACGCGAGCTCCTCTGTGCGTGACCATTGACCTTCGGTCTGAGATCCGACGACGCAGGCAACGACCCGCTCCTGCTGCTCGGATGTGAGTGTCGGGAACATCGGGAGCGAAAGGATGTGCGACGCCGCCCGCTCGGCAACCGGGAAGTCACCCCGTCGAAAGCCGAGATGCGTGTAGGCCTCCGCGAGGTGAAGCGGAACGGGGTAGTGGATGCCGGTTCCGATGCCGTCGGCCGCGAGACGCGCCTGGAGCGCCTCGCGGTCGGCGACGCGCACCACATACAGGTGATAGACCGGTCGGGACCACTGCGGCACAGCCGGGAGGATCACGGATCCGTCGGTGTAGGCAAACAGCTCCTCGTAGCGGTACGCCCGCTCCCGTCTCTGCTGGTTCCAGGCGGGCAGGCAGCGTAGCTTCACCCGGAGGAAGCCGGCCTGGATGGCGTCCAACCGGCCGTTGTATCCCTCGATATCGTGGAAGTACTTCCTGGACTGGCCGTGGTCGCGCAGGATCTGGCATCGCCGCGCGACTGCCTCGTCATCGGTCGTGACGGCGCCTGCCTCGCCGCACGCGCCGAGGTTCTTGCCGGGGTAGAAGCTGAACGCCGCGGCACGGCCCATCGATCCTGCCTTGCACCAGCGTCCTTCTTTCTTCGAGAGGTACTCCGCGCCGTGTGCCTGGCATGCGTCCTCGACGACGGTGAAGTCGTACCGGGCCGCCAGCTCGAGAATCGGATCCATGTCGGCCATCTGTCCGTACAAGTGCACCGGGACGACGGCCGTGACCGGCCGCCCGGTCCGCTTGCTCACCACTCGACGCGACGGGTGCGGCTCCGGTGTGCAGTCGACCTCCAGGTACCGACGCAACTTCTCCGGATCCATCGTGTACGTGCGCTGATCGATGTCGACGAAGTCCGGCACCGCCCCCGCCTGCGAGATGGCCTCGGTCGTGGCGATGAACGTAAGCGGCGTGGTCACGACGGTATCGCCAGGCTCGACACCGGCCGCCATCAACGCGAAGCGCAGCGCATCGGTTCCGCTGGCCACTCCCACCGAAAACCGGGAATCGCAGAACGTCGCGAACTCGCGCTCGAACTCCTGGACCATCGGGCCGCCGATGAAACCGGCGGAATCGAGCGCGGTCTCTACGACTTCGAGGAGCTCCTCCCGAAGCTCACGATGAGCCGTGACCAGATCGAGAAAAGGAACCTCTCGCGTGCTCATTGGATGCTCCTCATGTTTCTACAGAATCGGCACTGCCGAGCGGACCGTAAGGATGGCCGTCCGGCTGGCGCTGTTATACGAAGACGAAATCAAGACGTCGGTCGAGAGGAGAACCAGTGACGTGGTGACCGTGAACGTCGCGCTCGACGCGCCGGCCGGAACGGTCACGCTCGCGGGGACGCGCGCCGCTAACGTATTGCTGCTGGCCAGCGAGACGACGATGCCGCCCGCGGGCGCCGGGCCGGTTAACGTCACCCTGCCAGTAGAAGTACCGAGACCGCCCACGACGCTCGTCGGGTTCAGCGTCAGCGAGGAGAGGAATGGAGGCAGCACGGTGAGCGTCGCCGACCGCCCCACACTCTGATACGAGCCCGAGATCGTCGCCGCCGTCGAGACGGCCACCGCGCCCGTGGTGATCGTGAAGGTCGCCGTCGTCGCGCCGCTTGCAACCGTCACGGTCGCCGCGACGGCGGCCGCGCCCGGACTGCTGCTGGAGAGCGATACCAGAGCGCCACCGCTCGGCGCCGGCCCGCTCAACGTCACGGTGCCGGTCGATGGTGTTCCGCCGGTCACGCTCGCGGGGTTCACGCTCACCGACGAGAGTGTCGGCAGGACCGGACGCACGGTCAGCGCGGCCGTTCGCGTCACGCCGTTCAGCGTGGCGGAGATGGTCACGGAGGTCTGCGCGAGTACCGGACTCGTGCTGACCGTGAAATTCGCGGCCGTCGCTCCAGCCGGAACCGTCACGCTGGCCGGAACCGTCGCGACACTGGTGTTACTGCTCGAGAGCGACACGACCATCCCGCCGGTCGGCGCCTGCCCGCTCAAGGTCACCGTGCCGGTTGAGGACGTTCCGCCGATTGGGTTCGCCGGGTTGAGGTCCAGCGAGGTCAGCGTGGGCGCGGCCGGAGGCGTCACGGTCAGCGAGGCCGACCGCGTCGTGCCGTTCAGCGTCCCGGAGATCGTCACGGACGTGGTGGCGGTCACCGCACTGGTGTTGACGGTAAAGGTCGCCGTCGTCGCTCCGCTCGCAACCGTCACGCTTGCCGGAGCCGTGGCGACGCTCGTGTTGCTGCTCGAGAGCGACACGACCATCCCACCGCTCGGTGCCTGCCCGCTCAAGGTCACCGTACCGGTTGAGGACGTTCCACCGGTCACGCTCGTCGGGCTGAGTCCCAGCGAGGTCATCGTGGGCGCGGCAGGAGGCGTCACGGTCAGCGAATCCGACCGCGTGGTGCCGTTCAGCGTCCCGGAGATCGTCACGGACGTGGTGGCGGTCACCGCACTGGTGTTGACGGTAAAGGTCGCCGTCGTCGCCCCACTCGCAACCGTCACGCTTGCCGGAACCGTGGCGACGCTCGTGTTGCTGCTCGAGAGCGAGACTACCGTGCCGCCGCTCGGGGCGGGGCCACTGAGAGTCACCGTGCCGGTCGAAGAGCTGCCACCGGTCACGCTCGTCGGATTGAGATCCAGCGACGTCAGCGTGGGTCCGGCCGGCGCCGGCGTCACCGTCAGCGAGGCGGTTGCGGTCGCACCAAAGGTGGCCGAGAGGGTGACCGTCGTCGACGCCGTCACCGTGCTGGTGGTGACCGTGAACGTCGCGCTCGTCGCGCCGCTCTGAACCGTCACAGTGGACGGGACGGCGGCGACGCCGGAATTGCTGCTGGAGAGCGACACCACCGCTCCGCCGCCGGGCGCAGGCCCGGTCAGCGTCACCGTGCCGGTCGAGGAACTGCCGCCCTGGACAGTCGACGGGTTCACCGTCAAGGAGGCCACCGTGACGGCCTGGGCGCCCGAGGTGTTCATCAGGACCGAAACGCTGGCCGATGCGAAGTTCGCCACGGCGATGTCAGGCCTCGTGTCGGCGTTGAGCTGCCCGACGGCAACCGCCATCGGTTCGAACCCGACACCGAAGGGCACCGCGGTCCGGAAGGTTCCATCGCCGTTCCCGATGAGGACCGAGACAATGCCGGAGCCCTGGTTCGCCACCGCGAGATCCAGAATCGAGTCGCCGCTGAAATCGCCGGCGGCC
Source organism: uncultured Acidobacteriota bacterium (assembly GCA_963847125.1). GTDB lineage: Bacteria > Acidobacteriota > Vicinamibacteria > Vicinamibacterales > 2-12-FULL-66-21 > DATAEE01. The sequence continues at coordinate 343,813 of CAWJYM010000009.1, read as the reverse complement.
ACCGACTGAGGCCGGACCCCTGCCGCAAAGTTCACCGGCGCCCGGAACGTCCCATCGCCGTTTCCGACGAGTAGCGAGAGGTCATTGGAGCCGAAATTCGCGACCGCCAGGTCGGCGACGCCGTCGCGGTTGAAGTCTCCCGGGGCAATGGAGTGGGGTTGGGACCCCGCTGCGGCGTTCGTCGGCAGCGAGAACGATCCGGTACCGTTGCCCAGCAGGATCGAGACGTTGCTCGACTGGAAGTTGGCGACCGCGAGATCCGGATTCTGATCGCCGTTGAAGTTGCCCGCGGCGACCGCGATAGGACCGGTCCCGACGCCGAAGCTCTGGGCCGACTGGAAGGTGCCGTTGCCGTTGCCCAGCAGGACCGAGACGTTGTTCGACGCGAAGTTGGCGGCAGCGAGGTCGGCCGAGCCGTCCCGGTTGAAATCACCCATCGTGACGAAGATCGGGCGTTCACCAGCTCCGAGGGGGACCGCTGCTCCGAACGTTCCGTCGGCGTTGCCACGCAGGAGCGACACGGTGAGGCCTGCGACCGATGCGGTGCCGTAGTTGGCAGCGACGAGATCCTCTATGCCGTCGCGATCGACGTCGCCGACGGCGACAGAAATCGGGCCGCTGCCCGCCGCGAAGGCCTGCGCAGCTCCAAAGGCCCCGTTCCCCGTGCCTCGCAGCACCGAGACGGTGGTGGAATCGAAGTTGGCGACCGTCAAGTCGCGGATCCCGTCGCGATTGAAATCGCCCACGGCAACCGATCTCGGCCCGCTGCCGGCCGCGAACGCGGGCGCCGCCTGGAACGTCCCGTTGGCGTTGTCGAGAAGCACCGACACGGTGACCCCCGCGGCCGGCCCGAGGCCGTAGTTCGCCGTCGCCAGGTCCGGCCGGCCATTTCCGTTGAACTCGGCGGCGATTACGCACGGCGGGGTGCTGCCTGTTCCGTAGGTCTGAGCCGGCTGGAACGTTCCGTCGCCGTTGCCGCGCAGCACCGTGACCGAGTGGGTGTCGTGATCGGCAATCGCCAGATCGGCTGCCCCGTCGCCGCCGAGGTCGGTCACCGCGACGCACGCAGGACCGCCACCTTGCCGAACGACGACCGCCGGCTGGAAGGTGCCATCGCCGTTGCCCCGTACGACCGACACGCTGTTGCCGACATAGTTGGCCACGGCCAGGTCCGGCGACCCATCGCCGTTGATATCGCCCACGGCGACGCCATGCGGGTTGGCGCCGCCTGCCGGGACGAGTCGCACCGCCTGGAACGTCCCGTCGCCGTTGCCCAGCAGCACCGCGACGGTGCTCGCGCCGAAATTGGAAAGCGCGAGGTCCTGTCTTCCATCGCGATTGATGTCGCCCACGGCGACCGACGATGGGCCGAAGCTCGCCCCGAACGATCGGGCCGGCTGGAACGTCCCGTTGCCTACACCCAGCAGCACCGAGGCGGTCTCCGAATCGTGGTCACCCGAGACGATGTCGGCTATCGTGTCGTTGTTGAAGTCGCCGACGGCCACCGACCACGGATTGGTGCCGACCGGCAAGGACAGCCGCGTCCCGAACGTGCCATCGCCGTTGCCCAGCATCACCGAGACGGTGACGGAGCCGAAGTTGGCTGCCACGAGATCCGGTATCCCGTCACGATTGAAGTCGGCGACCGCCACGCCGCGGGGCGCGGGGCCTGCGTCGACGTTGCGGGCCGCCTGGAACGTCCCATCTCCGTTCCCCAGGAGCACCGCCACGACGGTGGCGCCATGGTCGGCCACCGCGATATCCTGCGCGCCGTCGCGGTTGAAGTCGCCCGCGGCCAGCGCCACCGGCTTGGTTCCGGCGACGAAATCCCGGCGCGCCATGAACGACGCCGTCTGGGCCGGCACAGCGTCCGGAACGGCCCAGGAGAAAAAGAGCGTTGCCAGAACGAACAGCGAGAGCGTTGCGGAGTGTCGCGAAGTCATTGCACTACCTCCCCCGTCGTGCGGGGCTTGTTCAGGTTTGCTGTGGAAGGATGGGATTCGCCGAGCCGGGCCTATGCGATGGCTGTCGATGATTTCGTGAAAAGGCCGTCGAATTGCCGTGAGAGGTCGGCGGCTCGTGCCTCGACCGCCGTCTTGCACCCCGAGCGGATACGGTCGCTCTCGTCAACGAGCGATCGAAAGGCGCCGATCAGCCACTCGACGTCGAAGCGCTCGATGTCCGCGTTGAAGCGTTCCTGACCGAGCGATCGCATCGCGGCGTCCATCTTCCGGTGATAGCTCAGCGAGACGATCGGCTTTCCGAGCAGGTGAGAAAAGATGATGCCGTGGAACTTCGCGGTGACGATGAAATCGAACCCCGCCATTTCGCGCAGCACATCGTCCACCGTCGCGCTCGGCGTCTGGAAGATCTGGGAGGTGGCCTCTGGCGAGGCGCCCCGCGCGTGCAGCCGCGCTTTCAGATCCTCCATGGCAAACCGGTCGACGCTGGTTTCGGTGCTGTAGACGCGCAGCGTGTAGCCGTTTTCGAGGAGCCACGCGGCAAACCGGGTCAGCTTGTCGAGATAGCCCTGGTACACCGAGTCGTCGCCGCGCGCCCAGACGCGGGGATCGCAAAAGCCGATCGGATTGAGGCCCACGATGGGTGCGGAGGAGCCGCGCGCCCGGCCATCCGGACGTCCCGCGAGCTCCAACGCGTACGCCGGGTCCGGATGCACGTGCGTCTCCGCGGTGACGCCGATGCTGCGCACGAGCTCGCGCGAGTCCTGGTCGCGGAACGAGCGATAGTCCGCAAGCTGGACGGCCCATCTGGCGAAAAAGCGGCTGAGAGGGTGTTCCAGCGGGCCGGCGCCGACATTGAGAAAATACACAGGTCGCCGCGCGAGCTTGGCGAGGAGGGCAAACTTGAAGAGCGTGTACGGGTGCTCCCAGGGGCCCCGCCACAGGTCTCCAAGCTGTCCGCCTCCGGAGATGATCAGCAGGTCGAGATGTCTCAGCCGTCCGTACGACCGCACAAGGAACCGCGCTTCGCGTGCCAGGTCGAGCACCGGCTTCCCGCAGGCACGCAGTCGCGGGACTTTCATCAGCGCGCGCTTCAGTCTCGACCTGGTATCCGGCGTGCCGCCGGCGTCCACCGGTGTCGGGGCCGTTGTGGGATACCACCAGCGAATCGGATAGCAGGGGATGCCGTGTCGTTTGGTCGTGTCGTCCGGCACGAGCGAGAATCCGACGAGCCTGACGTCCGGCAGCCGTTTCCGGATGTTGGCGATCACGGCCTCCTGGACGGCTGCGTCGCCCAGATTGCCGTAGCCCATGTGATCGAGGAGACCGATGGTTCTCGGAGCCACGTCGACGTTACCCAAGGACTCGCCAGAACTTGCGGACCGGCCACAGCCCGACATCTTCGAGCACGCCCTGGTAGACCGACATCTGCTTCATGACGAAGAGGAGGCTGAGCAGATAGCCGCCGAAGAATACCGACGACTCCACGGCCAGCCGCAGGAACGCAGGCTCGATGGATTCCAGGGTTGATCGCACGGCCAGCGCCGTTGCGCCGCCGATGCCGACCGAGACCAGGAGCGGCGCGATCACGTGGAAGAGATCCCGCCTCGTGATCAGGGTGTCTCGCGGTGCCCACTGCAACAGCGGAACGAGCGCAAGCGTCATGGTGATCGAGAGTCCAGCGGCGACCCCCTGTGGTCCGTACGGCAGGCCGAGGACGTAGCTCAGGATCAGCAGGGGCGTCATGACCGCCGCAAGCCGGAGCGATCGGCCGGCGTGACCGCCGGCGAGCATGAGCCAGGACAAGGGATTGGCGAACGCGAACGCCAGCATACCGGGCGCCAGCAGACGAAAGATGACCGCGGCGTCGTCCCACTTCGACCCAAGAAACACCCGGATGATGTCGTCCGGGAACAGGACGCATGCGGCGGTGATCGGCACCAGCACCGTCAGAAGAAAGCCGTAGCCCTTCAGGAAGTAGCGTCGAAGCCGGGCCGGATCGTGCTGCACGCGCGCGAGCGCCGGAAATAGCACGAGCCCGATCGTCGAGTTCAGGTTCTCGAGCGGCAGGTTGATGAGCTGATAGGCGCGGCCGTAGGTGCCGAGCGCCTCGGCGCCCCAGAATCGCCCGAGGAGGACCTTGTCGACGTTCGTGGCCAGATAGACGATCAGGCTGGTCACCGTGATCGCGCCGCCGTAGGCGAGCATCGAGCGAATGTCGGATTGACGGGACGGACTCCCGGGGATCCATCCGGTGGCCAGCCACGAGCCCACGAGGCTCGCCGCCGGCTGGGCGATCAGCATGCCGACGATCGACCAGTACCCGTACCCCATCAGCGCCATCCCGATGCCGACCGCCATGCTGGCGACGACCGACGCGACGTCGATGATCGCCAGCGTGTTGAACCGCATGGCTCGCTGAAGCATCGCTCGATGCTGCGTCGCCGCGCCGTTGAAGATGAACGTTGTCCCGAGCGCAAGGCTCACCCAGAGGAGCCGAGGCTCGCCGTAGAACGCGGCGAGAAGGGGAGCGATCACCGCCACGAACAAGGCCAGCAGGCCGCCGATGGCGAGGTTGATCCAGAAAAGGGTAGACGTTTGAGTCGTCGTAATCGACTCGCGTTGCACGGCTGCCATCGAGAGCCCGCCGTCCCGAATCAGCCCGAGGAGTCCGGTGAACGCCGTTACCATGTACACCAACCCGAAGTCTTCCTTCAGGAGAAGCCGTGCCATGACCATGACCGAGCCGATGCGCAGCACGAAGGTGCCGACCTGGGATCCGATCGTCACGAGCGCCCCGCGGGCAGTCTGCCGTTTCAGATCCGCCGGCGCGAGGTCGATCGTGTGACTCTCGCGAGCCGTTCGGATCTGACCGACGACGGGCAGGTCGGCCCGTGCGGCAGTCAGTTCGGCGCTGCTCATGCGATCTCCAATGCGAACAGGAGTGCTGTCACGATCGGCCGACCTGTCTCACCGTCTGGGCCAGCTTGCGGAGCGCCGTCTTCGGATGTCGGATCTCCTCGATCGACTCGGCGGCCGCTCCCTGCCACACCTTCCGCCACTGGATCGGATAGCCGAGCTCCCTCAGCCGCGAGGCATGGAAGCGCCAGAACTCGCGCGGCCGCATCTTCAGCAGGCAGCCCCCGAGGAACCGGTAGTACTCCACCATCGCTTCCTGTTTGCGCCAAGCGAACTCCGGCGCGGTCAGGTAGCGGGGTCCGTAGTCCAGCAGGGTCTCGAGGTAGGCGACGGTCCCCATGCTGAGACGCTCCGCTTTCGCGGTGGCTCGATCGTCGTGGACGCGCTCGATAGAGAGGACCGCGTGGACGAAGCCGAAGTCGCAATGCTGGAGGTCGCGATAACACACGCTCGTATCGGCGTGCGGCCTGGAATGAGGAAAAAACGATCCCTGCTGTTGTCGCACGAGGGCGGACCGATACAGACAGCTCGTCGTGCTCCCGAACACGTCCAGCTCACCCAGGAGGCTCAGCCGGCACACCTCGCGGCCCGGGATGACGACGGTGGTCTCCGGGAGCCCGATCCACCGCACTTCGTCGCGGAGCTGATAGGAGCCCACGATGCCGACGCTCGGACGATCTTCTGCCAGGCGCACCAGTCGTTCGAGGCAGTCGGGGGTTATCCAGTCGTCGGCCGGTACGACTTTGCAGTAGCGGCTGCGCGAGGAGATCAGGGACAGCGCGATGTTGTGGTTTTCGAACATGCCCACGAACGTGCGGTTGGTCACCACCTTGATGCGTGGGTCGATCGCGGCATACCGAGCGGCTATCTCCAGGGTCGCATCGGTGCTGCAGTTGTTCACGATGATGTATTCCCAGTTGTGGTAGCCCTGGTTGCGCACGCTCTCGATGCACTCGACGAGATACCGAGCGCCGTTGAAGACAGGCGTGACCACACTGACGAAGGGAGCGTGCATATGGAGCTGCGGGTCCCGTGTCGCGGAGGAGGGGCCAAGGCTTCGCCCCCTTCGGTGCGGCTGAGCTCGTCCGGCCGCCCGCTCCCGGGTTGAACCGCTACCTAAAGGGATATGGGTCGCGTGGGGCCGGGGAAAATACAGGGGAACCCGGACTTCGGGGAGGGGGGAAACACAGCTCAGCCGGAGAAATGCGCATCACCGTAGCGCCTGAGCGGCGACCAGTTCGCCGTCCCGCCGGACCAGCGCCGGCCTGAGAACCGATGGAGGCTGCTGGCGGACCGGGGCCTTCCAGATCTCCCAGGGGGCGTGACCGCGGTTGTACAGCTCCTCGAGCTGCTGCCGTTCCTTGAAGGTGTCCATCGAGGCCCAGAATCCTTCGTGGCGATACGCGATGAGCTGGCGTTCATCGATCAACCGGTGGAACGGCTCCTCGACGAGCTCCTCGCCCTCCCTCATGTAGTCGAAGATGTCCTTCCGGAAGATGAAGTACCCGCCGTTGATCCGAAGGCCCGATCGACTCAAATGGCGGATGTCGGTGACGACGTCATCGTCCGCGCACACGACGTGGAAGCTCTGCGTCGGCCTGGCCGACACGAACGTGGCGATCTTGCGGTGGTCGAGAAAATACCGGAGGTGTTCGTCCAGCGGGAGGTCCGTGAGGCCGTCGGTATAGTTCGCCAGGAAGACCTCTTCTCCCTCGAGGTGTTCTTCGACGGCCTTCAGCCGCTGCCCGATGTTGGACATGATCCCGGTGTCGACGAACGTGATGTTCCAGTTTTCGATGTCGCGGTTCAGCAGCCGGAGCTCCTTGCCGCCGTTCGACAGCACGAAATTGTTGGAGACGCACTCGTCGTAGTGCAGGAAGTACTGCTTGATCAGGTCGGCCTTGTAGCCGAGGCAGAGGATGAAATCCGTGTGGCCGTAGTGGGCGTAATACTTCATCACGTGCCACAGGATGGGTCGATAGCCGATGGACACCAGCGGCTTCGGGATATTCTCCGAGTACTCCCTCAAGCGCGTTCCGAGCCCGCCGCAGAAGAGCACGACTTTCATTGGACGACCTCCTCGGTCACATGTCGCAGCGCGCGGCCGGACACCGACATCCCGTCCAGAATCTTTTGAGCGGCATTCTCTCCGCTCATGAACGCTTCATCGGTCCACTGATACCCCCACTCGCCGTAACGCCCGCAGGCGACGATCCCCACGTCGTCGAGGTACCCACGTACGGTCGCCAACGCGGCGGGACGGTCGAGATCGAAGATGACGTTGGCGTACGGAATCAGCATGGCGTGACGAACGAGAATCTTGTCATCCTCCCGCAGGAGGCCTACGCGCCGGAGATCGCTGATCACCGGCTCGATGCACTCCTCCGGCGATCGGTCGAGCGGCCGATACTTTTTGGAAAAGTAGACCTCCGCCTGGAGGCTGCCGGCCCCGGGCGGGACGTTGTTCGGCGACTGCATGTGCGGGGTGCTGAGCCGCGTGAAAAAGACATCCCGGTCGTAGAAATAGGTCCAGTGGGCGTCGATGATGTCGGGCCGATCGATGCCGAGGCTGACGATCACGACCGTTGTGCAGGCCAGCTTCTCCGCCGCCTCCGCGACGTCCGGAGGGACGCCGCCGATCCGCTTGATCAGCTCCGGCAGCGGAAGCGACGAGATCAGGTGGTCGTAGCCGGCGACCCGGCCGTTCGCAAAGTGCAGCGTGCGTGCGCGGGCGTCCACACGACTCACTTCGTGGCCCAGCCGCAGATCGGTCATGCGCGCGAACGGCGCCAGATAGGAGACGAAGCCATTGCGCGAGGGGTACCGGAAGTGGCTGATGTAGTGGACGTCCGGCGTCGTCGGCGACAGAGCGCCTCGCAGGACTTCCTCCAGCTGGGGACGATACAGGCGCGGGCCCAGCCAGTCCGTCGTCATGTTGTCGGCCGTCGTCGTGTGGTACTTGAACCCGTACTCCATCGGGAACGTCCTGGCGAACGTCGCGCCGAACGACGCGGTCAGCCAGTCGGCGTAATTGTTGATGGGCCCGTGGTCATGATGCTGCGCGTGGACGAAGTCCCGCAGGATGTCGACGACCAGGTCGGTCGGCAGCCCGTGCAGGTTGCACTGCGCCGGGTGCTTGATCCAGTAGCCCTTCCAGTAGTTGTTCACCCGCGTGGAGAGGATCTGGTAGTCGTGGTCGATGTTGTCGGCCAGCAGTTGCTGCAGCCGTTCGACCTTGGTGAAGGAGACGTGGGGGCCTTCGTCGAAAACGAAGCCATTCCCGAGTCGGTGGCTGGAGGTGTGGCCTCCGTAGTGGGCCTTCTGTTCGTAGAGGACCGAGCCGATCTGCTCCGAATGCAGGCGGTGCGCGGCTCCGAAGCCCGCCATCCCGGCGCCGAGAATCGCGATGTTCGTCATGATCGTCCAGTGAGGGCAGCCGCGGTTTCCGCCAGGCCAGAGTGCAGGTGATGTCTCCACCAGCCGATGGTGTGCGCCAGTCCATCGTCCAGCGTGTAACGTGGCTGCCACCGCAGCACCTCTGACAACCGGGTCACGTCGGCGACGACGAGCGGCGTGTCGTTGGCACGGGTCGGGATCGCACCAAGGAGGACGAGATCCTCGGCGCCGATCCGCCGGGCAATCTCGAGGACGATGTCTCTGAGCATGATCGGACGGCCGGAGGCGACGTTCATCGGCCCCGTCACGTCGCTGTCGAGCAGGCGCACGATGCCGTCCGCGACGTCCTCGACGTGCAGGTAGTCGCGGATCTGCAGTCCGTGAGAGCAGCGCGCAGGCTCGCCCCGGAGGAGGGATCGGACGACCGACGGCACGAGGCGATCGGGATGCTCGTGCGGGCCGTACAGGAAAAAGATCCGCGCCCAGGCGCTGCTGAGGCCTGTCCGACGCGCGTACCCCTCGAGCGCAACGTGAAGGGCATGCTTGCAGATCCCGTAAAAGGTGCTCGGCGACCGGGGCGTAATCGATTCGGAGCAATACCCGTAGGTCCAGTCGTACTCGTACCCGGTGCCGGCGACGAGGACGCGCGCTCCGCCATGCTGGTGGAACTGTCGAATCAGCTCCAGGCTGGACTGGAGCCAGAGGAAGTTCTCGGGCGCTTCCGCCAGCTTGCCCGGGACGACGTACCACGCCAGATGGAGGAGGTGCGTGGGTGTCACCGTCTGCAGAACTGACGGGATCGCCTCCGGGTCGAGCAGATCGAGCGTGTGCCAGGTCTCTCCATGCGCGGACGTCGGGCGCTCGGAGGAAGATGTTGCGTGAACCTCATAGCCGAGATCCGTCAGCAGCGGCAGGCAATGCCGGCCGATGAAGCCGGTGGCGCCCGTGACGAGCACGCGCTTGGTCATACCGTGGAGCGCGGCCCTTTCAGGGCCGCGTGGAGCGCGGCCCTCTCGGGGCCCGCGTAATCGGGCCAGCTGCGATCCCGCTCCGAGATCATCCGAACCTCGAGCGGCCAGGCGATGGCGAACGCCGGATCGTCGAACCTGACGCCGCGCGCGGCGTCAGGCGCATAGAATGCCGTCGTCTGATACGTCAGCTCGGAATCGTCGGCGAGCGTCTGGTACCCGTGCGCGCAGCCGGCGGGAACGTAGAGCATCTTGTGGTTGTCCTGCGTCAGCTCGACGGCGATCCACTTGCAGTGCGTCGGCGAATCGGCACGCAGGTCGACGATGACGTCCCAGATGGCACCACGAGTGCATCCAACGAGCTTGGCCTCCTGGTGGGGGGCGACCTGGTAGTGCATGCCGCGGAGCGTTCCGCGCTTGTGGTTGAAACCCAGGTTGGCCTGCACCAGGCCGCCGTCGAGGCCCAACGCGTCGAACTCGCGCCGGCACCAGGAGCGCGCGAAGAACCCGCGATCGTCCACGAGGCGTTCCGGCTCGATGACGTAGGCGCCGGCGAGGGGAGTCTCTGAGAATCTCATGCGGTGAGGCCGATGCCCTCGTAACGGGCCACGCGACGCTTGTCCAGCATCCGGCGGCCATCGATGAGGACGGGTTGCGGCGACAGGGCCGCGATCAGTTCCGGAACACGGCGGAATTCCTCCCACCGCGTCACGAGCACGACCGCCTGGACGCCGTCGATCGCTTCGGCAAGGTCCTGACACAGGACGAGATGAGAATGTCGAGGAAGCATCTCCGTCTCGTGCTTGACGGCCGGGTCGTAGGCCTTGACGCTGGCGCCGGCGTCGAGCAATTCGCGAATGATGGGGAGCGCCGGCGATGCTCTCAAGTCGCCGGTATCCGGCCGGAATGCGAGACCCAGCACTCCGATCCGCGCTCCCCGCAGGACTGGAAGATGTTTCTTCAGAAGAGTGAGGAGCTGCCGGGGCTGATTCTGATTGATGCGATCGACCGCCTCGAGCAGCGGCATGGATCCGCCCGATTGCCGGGCGTGCGCAATCAGGGCTTTGACGTCCTTGGGCAGGCAGCTTCCCCCGTAGCCGCACCCGGCCCACAGAAATGCGGCGATTGGCGCGAGCGTGCGGCCTCCGTCTGGCTGCGCCGGGCTCAGGTATCTGCTCAGATGCAGACCCTCCATCACGTCGACGACGTCGATGCCGCCAAGCGCGCTGCAGAGGTTCGCGATCTCGTTGGAGAAGGAGATGGCCGTCGCCAGCAGGGCGTTGGAGGCGTACTTGATCATCTCCGCCGTGCGGGTGTTGGTCCGAAGCTGCTCGACTCCATCGAATGGCGCGTACAACGCGGAGAGCGTGTCGATCGACCGCTCGTCTATTCCGCCGAGCACGAGCCGGTCGGGGTGCATGAAGTCGTCGATCGCTTCTCCTTCGGTGAGGAACTCCGGATTCATCCCCACGCCGAAATCGCGGCCGGCCTTCTTTCCGGACGCCTCTTCGAGGATTGGGGTCACGACCTCGTCCGTCGTTCCGGGCACAACCGTGCTCTTGACGACGACGACGTGATACGTCGACGTACCGCGCAGCGCGATCCCGATCTCGCGCGCCGCGTCCCGGATCTGCCCGAGGTCGATCGCCTGACCGTCAAACGGCGTGCCGACCGCGATCAGTGTGATGTCGGACTCACTGACGGCATGAGCGAGGTCGGTCGTCGCGTCGAGCCTGCCGCCGACGTGCCGGCGGAGGAGATCCGCGAGGCCCCGCTCGTGAATCGGCGGGATCGCGCGACGAATCCCGTCGATCTTCGCGCGATCGACATCCGCGCAGGTGACCCGATGACCCTTCTCCGCGAGACAGGCGGCGGTGACGAGGCCGACATATCCCGCGCCGACGACGGCAACTCTCATATCGTGCCCCTCACGCCATCCCCGCATCCTGGTTGTCGGAGTACCAGAGCAACACGCGTCGCAGCCCTTCATCCAGCGGGATAGTCGGATCGAACCCGAGCTCCGAACGCGCCTTCGTGATCGTCGGACAGCGGCGGTTGGGGTTGTCCGTGAGGTAGTCCTGCTCGGCGCTCGTCTGTCTGACTACCCGGCCGCGGTACCCGAACAGATCGCGAGCCTGATGCACGAGGCGCTCCGCGAGCTCGGCTATCGAGATCTCGGGTGCCTCGACGCCGATGTTGTACGCCTCTCCCGGCCGGCCGTTGACGAGCGCCTTGTAGTAGCCGACGACGGCGTCCGCGACGTAGCAGAACGTGCGCGTAGGGGAGCCGTCTGAGAGCAGCACGACGTCGCGTTCGGCCAGGATGTCCCGAGCGAGGTCCGGGATGACGCGGCGATCCGACAGCCTGAGGCCCGGACCGTAGTTGTTGAAAGGGCGGACCATCGTCACCGGCACGCCGTACTGCCGGGCGAAGTTGACGCAGAGCGTCTCGCCGTACCGCTTCGCTTCGTCGTAGCAGGCGCGCGGCCCGGTGCAGGACACGTTGCCTCGGTATTCTTCGGAAGTCGGGATATCGCCTGGCAACGCATCGCCGTAGATCTCGCTGCTCGAGAAGAAGAGGAAGCCGCCGACCTTCCGGCCGGCCGCGTGAAGCTCGTGCGCGTACCCGAGCAGCGCGCGCAGCCCGTTCACATTGGCATCCATCGTCTCGATCGGACGCTGGCGGTAGTGTGTGGGCGACGCGATGGACGCCGCGTGGACGATGTACTGAAACTCCGGGATGTCCGCGGGCAGCGGGGCGGAGATGTCGTGCGCGACGATCGTGAGGGCCGTGTCGTCCCGCAGCTCGGTGAGCCAGCGCGGGCACCCGCGCGCGAAGTTGTCGTAGACGGTGAGGCGCAGCCGCTCGGGCGAGGAGACCCTCTGGTTCCAATGCAGGATCGCCTGAACGAGGTAATAGCCGAGGAATCCTGCGCCACCCGTCAGCAGAACGTGCGTGCCGGCGAGGCGGCCGAACTCGCTCTGCAGGTGGCGGCAGATGTAGTCCAGATCCGTCTTGACGACCGAGGCCGCGCTAGGGGCCGCCGGCAGGGCAGTCATGGTCATCTCGCGCTCCCTCCGCGCTGTTGTTGGGGCCATACCTGGAAGGCCGACGCGTATCGGACGTCGCGATCGCTTCGGTTCCGGTCGAAGGGTTCCAGGCCCCAATACCGGCAGGGCCAGTCGTTTCGCACCGACGGGTCGCCGTTGTGGATCGCTTCGATCGACTCACGGACCGGTCGCCAGCCGAGATCCAGCGCAACCCTGGCACGCAGGTCGAGGTCGACTCCCGACACGATCAGGTGTCCCCCAGGGGTCACGAGCCGCGCGATGTTGCGCAGACACTGCTCGGCCTGGGGTGGATCCATGTGGCACAGAACGTTGTTCGCGAAGACCATGTCCTGCGGACCCAGCATGTCGAGAAGCTTGGGGGACGTGACGTCGGCGAGCCGGAAGGCGACTGCCTCCTTGAGCCACTTCTTGATTCTCAGCTCGCCGTCGTCCGGCCCCGCGTCGAACATCACCGCCATCTCGCTCGCCGTGATGCGGGCGAAGATCGGCTGGCCCACCACTTCAGAGGCGGCCATCGAGTACACGCCTTTCTGGGCCATTGCCAGGACCTTCGGGGAGATATCCACGGCCTGTGACACGACGTTCAGGTCCGGCCTGGCTGAGCGAATGGTCCAAAGGACCGAATACAGCTCGGCGCCGTTGCTGCAGCCCAGGAAGGCCAGCCTCAGGGTCGAACCGATGGCATTCCGCTCGGCCAGCAGACGAATCAGCGCCAGTTGCGGACGGTTGCGGAAGAAAAACGTTCCGAAGTACTGGGAGCGCACGGCTCTCGCCGCGACCAGCCGGTGCAGGAGCGCGCCATATCGTCGCACCGGCGGCTGCGCGACCACGGAAACCGGCAGGTGGCTCCACAGTCGCTGATTGAGCCGCAGGTACGCTCTCACCGGAGACTTCACGGCTGGTTCCTCACGTGCCATCGCCGCTCAGCACAGCTTTGCGGCAGTAAAACGCCTCGGCGTACTTCCCCGGGGACCTCGCCTCGACTCCACGGATTCTGAGAAGGGACATGAACGCATCGGGTGTGAACCAGTCTTTCGTTCGCTGCGTCTCGAAGCACTCGATGAGCAGCTCGACTTTCTTCCGGCAGACGCGCTCGTCGAGGTGCACGAATACGTTCGGGCGTCCCAGGTCGCCGTCGTACTTCAAGATCTCGTATTCGAGGATCAGATGGTCTCTGAACGTGTTCCACGTCAGTTCCGAGACGACCCGGTGATCCTGGTGAAGGTCGTGCCGGTTGTGGGTGAAGATGACGTCGGGCGAGACGCTGGCCTTCAGTCTCTCGAAGAACTCCTTGACCACCGCGCCCACGTAGGGGAAGAAGCTCGTCTTGAAGTGTTCGACGACGATCTCCTTCTTCCTGGCCTCCGCGAGGAAGCAGTCCGCGCTCGTCCGGGCTTCATGATCCCGGTCGCCCGAGGACCCCAGCACCACCCAATGAACGTCGACATCGCGGCGCTCGGAGAGGAGCTGCAGCAGCGTACCGCCGCATCCGATTTCGATGTCGTCGCTGTGGGCGCCCACGCAGAGGACCGTCAGCCCGCGATCGCTCTTCGCGTCCAGGGCGAGTTTCAGCACGTGCCGATCCTCTAGCTCCCGGCGCCGAGCGGCACGATCTGTCCGCGCGCCTTCAACGACTCGTCGGCCGCTTCGAGCATTCGGACCACCCGGAGCCCCGCCACGCCGTCGTTGATCGGGGTCTGGCCGGACCGGATGCATTCCGCGAAATAATCCAGCTCGACTCTCAGCGCCTCGGTCTGGTCGATCTTCGGCGCCCACACGTCTCCCGACCGGTAGCTGACGAGCAGCTCACGGACATCCTGTCGGGTGGTGATCTTCACGCCCTTGTCGTAAATCTTGATCTTCTCGTCGGGCTCGAGGTCGTTCCACACGAGCATCTTGTGCTCGCCGCCGATGAGCGTCGTGCGCACTTTGACGGGGGAGAGCCAGTTGACGTTGATGTGGGCGATCACGTTCCGCGGAAAGAACACCGTGATGAACGCGACGTCCGGGAGGCCATTCAGGTGCGTCCCGCCCGTCGCGACGATCGCTTCCGGCTTCTCCAGGATGATGTGATCCATGATCGACAGATCGTGCGGGGCCAGATCCCATACGACGTTCACATCGTGCTGAAAGAGGCCCAGGTTCACGCGCGTCGAGTCGAAGTAGTACAGGTCTCCGAGCACGCCCTCGTCGACGAGCTGCCTGATCTTCCTGACGGCGCCGTTGAAGAGGAACGTGTGGTCCACCATGATTCTGAGGTTCTTGCGGTCCGCGAGCTCGATGAGCGTCTCGGCCTGCGCGATCGTGGAGGTGAACGGCTTTTCGACGAAGACGTGCTTGCCGTTCTCGAGCGCCGCTTTCGCCAGCTCGTAGTGCGTCCAGACCGGCGTGACGACCGCTACGGCGTCGACATCCGGGGAGGCCAGCACATCGGATGGGTCCTGCGTGAGGTCCACGCCCGGATACAAGCGCCGCGCCCGCGCGAGGGCGGCGGAGCTCCTGTCACAGATCGAGGCGAGGTGGCAGGTTTCGAGGCCATTGAGGTTTCTGACCACGTTCGGACCCCAATAGCCGTAGCCGACGACCCCGACGCGCACGCAGTCCGCCGGCGGCGGCTCGGCGTGCGTGGCGGCTGCAAAGCTGCCGACGACGCAATCGGTCGGGTTCAGCGGCAGGCCGGCTGCGGGAAAACTCGAACGTGCTTGAATGGTCGGGATGTTGGTGTCCACTTGGATTCCTCTTGATGTGGTGTGCCAGAGAGCGCCCCCGGTCGCGCGAGTGCCAGTTGGCGGGCCACCGCGCGCTCGACCGTATCGGTGGAGATGAGATCCATGCAGTTGGGCACGAAGTCGCAGGCGGTCTTGTAACAGCTCAGGCAGTTCATGTCGGGCACGATCTTTTCGCCGAGGCCATAGAGCTCGATCTCGGCCGCGCTCGTCGGCCCGAAGAGCACGACCGTCCGCCGGTTGAGAGCCAGGGCCAGATGCATCGCGAGCGTGTCGCCGGTCACGACGACGTCGCAGTGGCTCAGCAGCGCCGCGAAATGGCGGACGGGGTTGTCGCATCCCGCATCCCACAGCGGAACCGTCGCAGCGCGGAGGAGCCTGTCGTGACGCTCCCGTTCGGACGGGCCACCGAGCAGCAGGCATTGCGCGCCATGACTGCGCGTCAGGTGGTCCGCGATGGCGAGGTAGCCATCCTCCCTCCACTGCTTCAGCGGCCACCGACCGCCCGCGCCGGTGTTCAGACCGAGGATCGGTCGACCGAAATCGAGCCCGATCGACTCGAGGTGCGTCCTGGCACGCGCGATCTCCTCCGCGCCGAGCTCGAAGACGTATCGATGCGGCCGGCCGGCAAGACCGAGGATGTCGGCCATGCGATCCTGATACGTCGAGGTGCCCATCCGCTTGATGTCGTCGAAGATTCCGGCCTCCAGCCATGCCCGCGCCGCGTCGTTCGTCGGCTGCACGCAGCCCCGCTCGTCGAGCAGAAACCCGTCTTTGCGCTTCGACCACGCGGCGGTCGCCAGTGCGGCGCTCGTTTTCGAGGCGTCCAGGTTGATGACCCGGTCGAAGGCCCGAGTGTGCAGCTGGACGAGCGCCTCGGGCCCGAGCTCGAGGACTTCCGCGACGTAAGGGTTGCGGTCGAGCAGGGGAACGGACTCCTTGCGCGTAATCCAGGTAATCGCCGCTCGAGGATGCGCGTCGGCGAGCACGGGCAGGAGCGCCGTCGACCTGAGCACGTCACCCATCGCATCGAGCTTGACGATCAGCAGCCGCTCGTCAATGGGCTCGTAACGATCGCAGACGCAGAGCGCCTGCGTGCGTTTGTGCCAGACGCACGGCCGATCGCCGAGAAAGAAGCGGCAGTCCCACGCAATCTCGCGAGGTCCCATCGTCGAGCTCACTGGCGGCATCTAGTTGAGTGCTGACAACGCTTCGATGGCGTCCGCCGCGTCGCTGGATTGGACGCGTTCGACGGCGGTCTCGCGGGGGCAGCCGTCGACGTGGACATCGGGGTTCAGCTCGTCGAGAAAGCGTCCAGACCGGACGCATCGAGGATGTGGACGTAGTCCACCATCCGAAGCGCGAGCAGCGTCTCGGCCCGGCGCCGCTCGCTGCCGATCGATCGCCCCGCGGCCTTGCAGGACGCGTCGCCGATGAGACCGACGATCAGCACGTCGGCCAGCCCCCGGGTCTCGGCGAGAACATCCAGGTGATCGCCGTCGAGCCGCTCGAACGTCCCGACAATCGTCCCGATCCGCTTGCCCTGGTCGCGGAGCGTTTTCGCCAGCGGCCCCAGCGCGGGTCGACGCACGAGCCGGGCCGCATCCGTGCCCCCCAGGATCTCGTCGGCGGTCACCGTGGCGGTTCCGAACTTCCCGACGACGACGCTCGCGGCCCGGTTGGCGAGCGCCAGGGCGGAGGCGTGATCGGCGCCCGACGCGCGCGCCAGGGCAAACGCCGCCACGACCGTGTCGCCGGCGCCGCTGACGTCGAAGACCTCCCGGGCAAGAGTCGGGAGGGCAAACTGCTGGGTCCCGTTCCGGCTGCAGAAGGAGATGCCGTGCCGGCCCAGCGTCAGGACGACGTTCGTGTCGAGCTGGGACGCAAGGGCGCGGGCGACCTCCGCCGCCGCATCCGGGGACGGCTCGGCGTCCGGCAGGCCCAGGAGTCCGCGAGACTCCCGCCAATTGGGTGTCAGATAGTCGCAGCCTCTGTAGCAGTCCCGGTTCTGAGGCCGGGGATCGATGATGACCTGCCGGCCCGCTTCATGGGCTCGCCGAATGATCTCCTGCGAGAGCGACGGCGACAGGAAACCCTTCGCGTAGTCTGAGATGACGACAATGTCGCAGAACCTGGCGCGGGCATCGACGAGCCCGAGGATCTCGGATTCGATCGACGCGTCGAGGGTCGGGATGTCTTCGTAATCGAGCCGGACAATCTGTTGCTGCTGGCCGATGACGCGGGTCTTGCGAAGCGTCGCCAGCCCGTGGTCCACGGCGAGCAGTTCGACGCGAGCGTCCGCCGCGCACCGGCGGAGCGTGAGGCCCCCTTCGTCGTTGCCGACGAGCGCGACGAGCGTGGCCTGTCCGCCGAGAGAGACCACGTTCGCGGCCGTATTGGCGGCGCCCCCGAGGACCTGCCTCGTCGTATTGACCTTCAAGACCGGCACGGGCGCTTCCGGAGAGATCCTGCTGCAGTCGCCGAGGAGGTACTCGTCCAGCATCGCGTCGCCAAGGACGAGAACGTGCCTCCGTCCGAACTCAGAGACGCAGGCCGCGAGGGGATCCGTCGACTCAGCGAGCATCTCGAGCCTCGATGTAGCGCACGACCCTCGCCGGGTTGCCGGCGACGATGGCCTTCGCGGGCACGTCCCTGGTGACGACGCTGCCTGCGCCGACGATGGCATCCTCGCCGATCACGACGTTGCACAGGATCGTTGCGCCGGAGCCGATCGACGCGCCCGCGCGCACCACGGTTCGCGCGACGCGCCAGTCCGCTTCGGTCTGAAGATCGCCGGTGTCCGTGGTGGCCCGCGGGTACGAGTCGTTGATGAAGGTCACGCCGTGGCCGACGAAGACGCGGTCCTCAATCGTCACGCCCTCGCAGATGAAGGTATGGCTCGAGATCTTGCATCGCCGGCCGACTGTCGCGTTCTTCTGAATCTCGACGAAGGCCCCGATCTTCGTCTCGTCGCCGATCTCGCATCCGTACAGGTTGATGAACCTGCCGAGCCTGACGCGGCTGCCCAGCCTGACGTCCGGTGCGACGGCGCGGTAGTCGTTCAGCGGCGGAGCATCTGTGATCGGCAGCATCGTCAGCGCGCACCCTTTCCTGAAATGACCGCCGCCGGCGTCGCGAGGAGAATCTTGATGTCCGCCCAGAGCGAGCGGGTTCTCGCATACCGGAGGTCGAGACGTACCATCTCGTCGAAGGTCGTCCGGCTGCGCCCGGACACCTGCCAGAGTCCCGTCATTCCTGGCTTGGCCTCGAGCACTCGCCGGCAGTGCCAGGGTTGATACTGCTCGAGCTCGTACGGCAGCGGGGGGCGCGGCCCGACCAGCGACATGTCTCCTCGCAGCACGTTCCAGAGCTGCGGGAGCTCGTCAAAGCTCGTCTTTCTGAGAATTCGCCCGACTGGAGTCACGCGGGGATCGTTGACGAGCTTGAAGACACGGCTCGTGCCTGGCTCGTCGTGTCGATTGCGGTCTTTGATGAACGCGCTGACGAAATCGTGATGCAGCTTCGGGTCGGCGTCGCAGCGCATGGTGCGGAACTTGAGCATTCGGAACGGCTTCATCCGGTGACCGATTCGCACCTGCGGAAAAAACACGGGACCGCGGGACCCGCACTTCACCAGGACGGCAATGACCAGAAAGAGAGGCGAGAGGAGGATCAGGAGCGCAAGGCTGAAGACCAGGTCCTGGCCTCGTTTGACGGCGTCGAAGAGCAGTCGCCGATCCGGCACGAACGGTCGTCCCTCTTCCTCCAGAAAGGCGGGCTCGGTTTCACAATGAACCCGGATCGACATGCGGTCGACCGTGTCCACATCCAGGCGCAGGGCGAGCTCCCGCCGCACGCGCGCGTCGAAACGTGCGCGCGCCACGTCGGCCTCGGATTCGGCGACTCCGATCAGGACGACGCCGATGACGGCGCGCCAGTCGATCCACCCCATGATGTCGGCGTCGCGCTTCGCGGCCGCCACGGCGGCGAGGACCCCTTCCCAGATCGCCGACGAGTCCGTCAGCAGCGGGGCGCTGATCTCCACGCGCATGAGCACGAACGGGTCAAGCGATCGATGGGCGCGCTTCCGCTCACGGATCAGGACGCTCCTGAAGAGCTCTTCGCTGATGATGATCGGCTGCCGCCGGCTGGGGGAGCGCCTCATATGGTCCACCGGAGAATCAGTGCGTATCCGCGCCGGTCCTGCCAGGGTCCGGAGACTCGTGGACGCGAACCCGGAGTCGAGGGACGACATCCTGCGGCAGCTGCTCGGTGAGGATCCTGGTGACCGTCTGGCGCACGACCAGTGAGACGTGCGCCCGGGAACCGTCGGCCAGGTCCGTGAGCACGGCTCCGGCCACGCGATTCGCGACGTACCACCCGACGACATCGGTATCGCGGAGGGCGAGCCGGAGTCCCGCAAAGAGCTTCGCGCCGACCGTCGGGTCGATCGGGAGGCCCACACCACGGTGGTCCTGCAGGTCGACGAGCAGCAGCAGGCAGGGTCGACCGGTGCGTTCCGAACGCTTGTACTCGATCGCCAGCAGGTGACGGAATTCCGCGTCGGATCCCTCCCGTGGCGTCTCGATCGGCGTCACGGCCATGGGAAACGGACCGCCGATCGAGCGACGCACAGGCCCCTCCTTTCCGCCGTTCATCGCGGTCACCGGCGGCCCCCGGAAACCATTCGAACGATCTGCTCGTTGTCCAGGCCGAAGCGGTAGGCAACGGCGGCGATCAGCACGAGGCCCAGGACGGCCAGCACGGCCATCAGCGCAAGCCGGATGCGCTGGCGGCGTATGTCGCCCTCGGTGACAATCACACGAATCGCTGCCAGGGTCGGGACATCCGCAAATGCCTGCAGGTCCTCGATGGAGTGAAAACTCGTGTCCAGTTTTTCCGCCGCGAACACGATTCCACACGTGAACGCAAGGGAGCCCGCCAGTCCGAGAAGGAGCAGCAGCAGACGGTTCGGGGCAGCCGGCGCCTGAGGGGGAAGCGCCGAATCGAGGATGCGGAACTGCTCCGCGTTCTGACCCTGCTCGAGGCTGTCGGCGAGCTGCGCTTCCTCGTAGCGTTTCAAGAGCGTCTCGTAGCGGTCCTTCGTCGTCTTGTAGTCGAACGACAGCCGCTGCAGCTCCTGCTCCCGCTGCGGGGCGTTTTCGACGCGAGCCTCGTATCCGGCGATGGCGCGACGCAGGAATGCTTCTTCCTGACGGAGCGAGGCGATTTCCTTGCTCACCGCGCTGAGGGGATGCTTCGAGGGCGTGCCCGGGTCCGGCGGCGCGGGCGCTTTACCCGCTCGTATCGCCGCCTGGGATCCATTCGTTCCCACCGGCGCCTGGGGCCTCGCCGCCGATGTCGTGTCCCCATTGGTCGCGTCCCCATTCGTCCCGGCGGGTTCGCGCGGCGACCGACTGAGCCGCCTGCTGTTCGAGCGCCGCGATTTCCGCCTGCAGTCGAATGACGTCCGGGTACTTGTCGCTGAACTGCCGCCGCAGCAGCGCCAGCTCCTGCTTGCGCTTCGACAGCGGGGTTTCTGCCTGCGTGAACGTGCCGGGCGCGCCGGAGGTCGGCAGTCCGAGCTGCGTTTCAATCCGCTCACGGCGCTCCATCGCGCGGATCTGGTATTCGCCGTTGAGGCGCAGCTGCGCGTTGAGGCGTTCGAGAGCCGCGAGGTTCGACCCGAACTGTTCCGGCAGCTCGACGCCGTGGCGCAGCTTGAACTCGCTGACCAGCTGCTCCTGGGTCGTCAGCTCCAGCTTCGTTTCCGCCAGCTGCTGCTTGAGGAACTCCGCGGTCTGAGCGGACTGTTGGGCGCGGCTTCGCACGTTGGCCTCGACGTAGGCCGCGGCCAGGGTATTGGCGACCAGCGCCACCGTCTCTGGATCCCGTCCCGTGTAGTTCACGGCGAAGGAGATCGTCGAGGCGCGTCCGACCAACGAGTCTGCGCCCTTGAAGTCGAGCCGAACGTCGCGCCGCATCGTCTCGACCACGCTCTCGAAGTCGATCTGTTCTCTGAGCCGGGGATAGAGGTTCAGGCGCACGATCAGATCGGTCAGGCGCTCGCGGCTCATGACCTGCTGCTGGATCGTCTGAATCCTGGTCTCGAGCTCGGTCGTGACCGCCGATCGCACGAATTCTTCCGAGACCTGCGGTCGGCCCACCAGCACGGTCGTCTTGGCGCGATAGAGGTCTGGAAGCGAGAACGCGATGGCGCCGGCGCCCACGACCGCCGTGCTGAACACCAGGACGGCCAGCCACTTCCGCCGTTTCCAGGCCTCCAGCACGGCATCGGCGCTCAGGCCCAGGGACGCCTGATCGGAGAGTCGACGGGTCGCCGGGCGAATGCTTGTCATCGAACGAGGATGATGTCGCCAGGACGGACGGAGACGTTTTCCTGTCCGCTGCTGGTCGCGCCGTTCCGGTTTGCGGAGCCATTCCGCGCCGTGAGCTTCGTGTAGTCGAACGAAATCTGCTTCGTCGTGCCGGCGTCCCGCCGGAGAATGACGATGTTCTCCTTGTCGGCGTAGTCGCTCAGCCCCCCGGCCATCGCGAGAACGTCGAGAACCGTGGCGAGGCTCTTCAACTCGTAGCGGCCCGGTGCTCGCACCTCGCCGATGACCGCCACCTTGAAGCTGTGCACCTCGCGGACGATCACCGAAACCTCCGCAACCGCCATGAACGGCGCCAGCGCCTTCGAAAGGGCGTCCCGCAGCTCGGTCGGCGTCAGGCCCGCGGCATGGACGTCGTTCAATAACGGAAGAGAGATCTTTCCATCGGGCCGCACCGGGACGACGCGGCTGAGGGTGGCGTTGTTCCAGACGGCGATGTCGAGCACGTCTTCGGGCCCGATGACATAGGCGTCACCGGCGCCGGGGACCGTCTCGGCGAGCGATGCCTGGCGGGCGAGGCACGGTGGACTCCACGTCATCCAGGCGAGCAGCAGTCCCCCGACCAGGCGGCGACGGACGGTGCAGATACCGCGCGCGTCAGCCATGAAGTCTCCCATTCAGTTGAACGGCGCGCGCGCCGACGCTGTCCGGTTTCGCGACCGGGCGCGCGCGTCGTCGGGTCACGAACATTTCGAACGCCTCGAGAAGGATTCGAAGATCCAGCCACGGCGAGGCGTGTTTCACGTAATACAGGTCGAGCTTCAACGCTTCCATCGCGTCGTCGAGGCTGTCGACGCTGCCGTGCCGAATCTGGGCCCAGCCCGTCAGACCCGGACGAACCAGGAACCGCAGCTCGTAATAACTGGTGGCTACGCCCGTCAGCTCGGTCTGATTTCGCCCCACGAGCGTGAGCAGCTCGTAACTGGACGGGTGATGGGCGGATGGACCCACGAGGTTCATCTCGCCCCTCACGACGTTGAGGAGCTGGGGCAACCCGTCAAGCTTCCATGCCTGCAGCCACCGCCCGACGCGGGACAGACCCGTTGCTTCGGACATCCTGAATCTCAGGAGCTTGAACGGCCGGCCGTCGAGGCCGGCGCGCTCGTGTGGCGTGAGGACGGGGCCGCGGGAGTCGAGCTTGATGGCGATCGCGATCAACGCCATGAGCGGGAAGAGCAGGACGAGGGAGGCGGTCGCGAGGGGCACGGCCAGGCCCATCGCTGCCAGCTGTCTGATTCGCGACGGCCTGAAGCGTCGTGAGAAGACAATCTGGCCGGGGGTCAGCGCTTCCATCGCAATCTTGCCCGTGAGCCGCTCGTAGAACTCCGCTCCCTCCTCGACGATGATCCCGCGCCGAACACATGACTCCAGCAGCAGCCGCAACGGCATCTTGCCGCGGCGGTCGACCGAGGCGACGACCACTCGATGGGGACGCAGGTCCCGGATGATGTCCTTGAGGCGGCCGTACGGCCCGACGACCGGATAGCCGAGCGGAAGGCAGGAACGGCCCGGATGGTCGTCGACGACGCCGACAAGGGTGCAGCCGTGCGACGCGCGAGCCTTGAGCTCGCGAATCAGACGCTCTGCAAGCGGCGTCAGTCCCAGTATGAGCACGCGGTCGCGAAACACGTTCTTGTTGGAGGTTGTGACGAAGGCTTATACGCGGGCCTGAGAGGCCCGCGCCCCCGGCGGGTCGTCTGACGGTCCGCCGGGCCGCGATGGTCGCTGGCCGTAGCCGTAGTAGTGGCCGTAGTACCCGGACAATCTGCGATCGTCGCGGTTGAAAACCGTTCCGATCAACTTGGAAGAGCTGATGAGTTTCACCGCGTCGCCGACCAGCTTTCTGGGCGTGCCGTGCGCGGATACGACCAGGACGAAGCCATCGACCCACTTTTCGAGAGCTTGCGAGTCCGGCACCAGCAGCAGCGGCGAGCAGTCCAGAATGACGAACTCGTACTTGCGCCTCGCGTCATCGAGCACGTCTCCGGCCCGCGGGGCGCGCAGCAGCTCGAACGGGTCGTCCGAGAAGGTGCCCGTCGTCACGACGGACAGATTGAACTGCGGCAGCGCGATTGCGACACGATCGATCGACAAGGCGGAATCCTGAAGGACGTCTACCAGTCCGGGTTGTCCGGACGTCGACAGCCCGAGCACCCTGGGAACCGCCGGACACCGGAGGTCGGCGTCGATGAGGAGTACGCGTGCGTCACGGCGATGGGCGAGCACACCGGCGAGATTGACCGCCGTCGTCGTCTTCCCGTCGCCGACGACGGGACTCGTCACCGCCAGGATCTGTGACGCGGCGCCGCCGCGCGCCTTTTCGATCGCGTAACGGAGGCTGTTGTACTGTTCCGCTTCCGGCGATGAACGCCGGACGAGCGTCACCAGATGATCGTCGACGTCCGTAAGGGTGACCGGCGTTGTCACTGCGGCCTCTCTGGTCGGGGAACACGGGTGGCGGGCGGCAGCGTTGCGACGAGCCCCACCGATACACGGCGATACGGGACCGGCCTCGCGCCCCCGACGAGTGTGCCCTCCTGCAGGCCGCTGCTCGCCGACACGACCACCGACAATCCGCTTCGCAGGCGCCGGACGGCGTCGATGTTGAGCGTGTAGACCGAGATCGGCACGCCGTCGCGCGAGCTGATGGCAGCCGTGGGGCCGACGCTCACCGTCATGTTCGGCGTCGGGCGGTACGAGGCAGAGATGTCCAGGCGTTGAACGTCGAGCGTCCCGGTCTCTCCAAGCGCCGTCGTCTGCGTGGTCGAATAGCCGGCCGCTAACGCTCCCCGCTGGAAGCGCCGCTGAATCTGGGCGTTGAGCTCAGGACGCACGGTGCTGGACGAAACCCGGGGCCCGCCGATGATCTCGATGGTTGTCTGGCGGGTCACCTCGTGCCTCCAGCCCGCGGTGAGGAGATGCCATATCTCGGCGCGCCCCGCGTCGAAGGTGAAGTGCCGGACCCCGTACGCCAGCCTGGCCGTGCTTCGTGGCGCCGATTGCCGCATGAGCCCCACGCGGGCCTCGTGCGACATGCCCGCCACACCTCCTCGAAGATCATCCCGGCTGAACGTGTAGTCGAGCTCCAGCTGTGTCGCCAGGGTCCAGTCGTAGACCGCCTTCGAGCTCGCCAGCAGACGCTCGGCGCGCCGGTGCTCCGCAGGGATGATGAGCGCGCTCTCGGCGTTGAGCTCGATTGGCGTGTGAGTGGTCAGGTAGGACGTCCGAAGGTCGAGGAAGAGACGACGGGTCGGGCGCTGCTCAATCGCGACGGCCGCTTCCTGCCGCGCGAAGGCACGGCTCAGCGAGGGGTGCTGCGTATAGCGGTCGGCTTCGAAGGCGTAGCGCGCCATGATCCTCAGCGGCCGGGCGACATAGCCAGCCTCGACAGCCGGCCCGCCGCTGATGACGAGATCGCTTTGTCCCTCGGGCGATCCGGCGATGAACAGATTGTCTTCGTACACCTGTCTGGTCGAGAGCGAGAGGGTGGCGTAGGTCATTCCCTGGGCGACCGCGAGCGACGGCATCAACGCGACACCGGTCGCGATCGTGAAGGTGGTAAACCGGATCATGCAGGCTCGACGTCAGTGCAATCGATGTCGATCGACACGCTGCGTTGAAGCAGCTCGATGGAGACCACGAGCGCCCCGGCGGCCGAGTCGGCGTGCGTCAGGAGGCCTTCTACGCCGCGCAACGGTCCGCGAAGGATTCGGACCCGCCGGCCTTCGGCGAGATAGGGATGCGGGAGGACACGCCGCCCCGCACCAGCTACGCGCTGGACGGCGTCGATCTGCGAGTGAGGAATCTCGGCGAGGCGATCCCACCGTTCGCCCAGCACCCGCACGAGACCCCTGACCTGGCAAACCTGGAGGTACGCGGCCTTGTCCAGGGTGTGGTTGAGGAAGAGGTAGCCGGGGAACATCGGGACCTGAATGGGGTGCTGTTCGCCCCGCCGCCGCGACCAGATCTCCATCTTTGGGAGAAACGGCTGGAAGCCCTTCGCTGCCAGCTGATCATGGACGAGCTGCTCGGAATGACTGTGCGTCCAGAGTGCCCGCCACTTCGCCCCGGTTGTTTCCAGCAAGGCTTCGCCCCCTTCGGTGCGTCCGACCTTTTCGGCCGCTTCCTCTTCGAAACGCGCGATACGACCGGCAGTGGGTGGCACGACCCGTCACAGTCGTCCCACGGTCGCTGCCTCTGGAAGATATGGGTCGTCCGGGGCGGGGGAAATACAGGGGAATCCCGACTTCAGAGTCGGGAAAACACAACTCGGCCGGCGGCGAGGGTACTACGGGCCGTCCGGCCGAGCGAGGCGCAACGGGCTAAGCGGAGATCGGCCTGGCGCGCGCGACGCGTGGGAAATTGGTCGCGGCAGATGTCAGCTGGCGCACGATTTCAGAACCGCGGGCGGCCGCGGCTTGACGGCACGGCGTGGGCGTATCGCTCGTGCTGGATTGCCCGCCACAATAGTGAACTCGTCAACCGGCTTTGTGACCACCGATCCGGCGCCGACAATCGACCCACGGCCGACGTCCTCCATGACGACGGAACGGGCGCCGACCCAGGAGTCCTCGCCTAACGCGATACGCTTCTTCTGGCCTCGCTGAAACACCATCGGAAGGTCGGTGCGGTCAAACCGGTGCTGTCTGGCCCCGCTAAGGAAGCTCGAACCCTCACCCGCCATTGCGTAGTCGCCAAAATCGCAATGATGGATGACGCAGTATCGTCCGATCCCGACGTGGTCTCCGATTGAGATGTCGCGGTAGATGAAGACCGTTCCACACTCAATGACGACATTCCTCCCGCACTTTGTCAGCGCGAACCGGTAAAACTCGGCTCGAACAATGACGCCAATCAGGTAGGGAAGAAGGCTCAGGACCTCCGATACGGTGCGGAAGATCATGTCCGAGCAGCGGCAGAGTCGGGCGAGAGGCCAGACGACCGGCCATGTCGCGATCCCTGCCGCCGCACGCGCAAGCAGTAGCACTCGTCCCGACTCCCACTGCTGATAGCGAACCTCGGTGTACTCACCACGACGTATCTTTGGCGCTTCGACCAGCATCGTCGGAATCCCCTGAAGCTCGGCTGACTGGACGAGATAAGTCCGGCCCACGGCTGTGACTACTTTCGATACAGTCTGGGCTTTCTAAGGAGATATGGGTCCGGCTGGGCTCGGGAAATATAGGGAAATCCCGACTTCAGAGGCGGGAAACACAACTCGGCCGGCGGCGAGGGTGGCGGAGCGGGTGCGCCGTCCTTATTTCACGAACACGGCGGCTTCGCCGCCGTCGGTGCTCTTGACGAGATTCGCGATGATTTCGCGCATCTTGTCGCGGCGTTCGAGCATGGCCCTGATCTCGCGTTTGCCGATCCATTCTCCGAGCGCCGCCTGCAGCGACTCCTCGGTCAGGGCCTCCATCTTCGCCCACAGCTCGGTGTCGATGCGCTTCATGTCTTCGTGCGTCATCTTCTTCTCGGTCGTGAACGAGCGGGTGTGGTCGATGAGGATGAGGTTCCAGCCCGGATCGACGAGCCAGTTCCCCAGGTTGGGGTCCATGTTGTAGATCAGGTTGTCGAACATCTTCGTGCGGATGATCTGCCTGTTCCAGCGGAGCACCTGCTGCGGCGGGATGTTCTTGGGCGGGCCGCCCGTGTCCTTGAAGCTCTTGACCTCCGGGCACCACATGATCGCGGCGCCGAGGTCCCCCTTGTACCGTTTCTCGACCGTCGGGGGGATCATGCCGAGCCCGAGGAGCTTGTCCAGCTCGTAGGCCGCGATCTCGGACTTGTAGCTTTCCCAGTATCCCTGGTAGCGCTTGGGCGGGATGTGCTTCCACGCGATCGCTTCGATCGGCCCGCCGGGCTTCAGCGTCGCCTTTTGCGGCTTGGTCACCCCGATCCCGATGTCCTTGATGCTCTCGATTTCGGCGACCTTGATGTACTCCTCGATCTCTTTCTCCCGTCCGGTCCAGGGCCTCGGCTGGGAGGCTGGCTGGGCGAGGAGAACCGGAACGAACGAAGAGCAGGCGACGAGCAGCAATCCGGCGCGCCGGAGAGCGGAGCGATGACGCATACGGCCTCCTAAACGGAGCTGGGTCGGGAGGCGTTCATTCTACGCCCAACCGGGGCCGCGGGGCTACGGCTGGACCGGCTGGGGTAGAATCGCCATCCACGGCAGGAGGAATCATGTCGATCAGTGCACGCCTTGCGCTTTCCGGCGCCCTTGTTGTCGCGGCGCTCACCCTCAGTCCAAGCGCACCGCTCACGGCGCAGACGCAGCGTCCGCGCGGTGCGGAAGGGGACCGCGACGGTCTGGTCGCCGCGCCCGCCCGCCGTGCGGACGAGGGGAAGGGACCCTACAAGACGTTGGTGATCCGTGGCGCCACGCTCATCGACGGCACGGGCGGTCCCCCGCGCGGCCCCGTCGACATCGTCATCGAGAACAACCGCATCGCCTCGATCCGCAGCGCCGGCACGCCCGGGCTCCCGCCGCGCAGCAACCGGGCGCCCGACCGGCCGGACTTCGAAATCGATGCCGCGGGGATGTATGTCCTCCCGGGCTTCGTCGATCTGCACGTCCATGCCGGCGGGCCGCCGAAGAACGCCGAGGCAGAGTACGCCTACAAGCTCTGGCTCGCCCACGGCGTGACGACGGTCCGCGGGGTCTCGCTCGCGGGCCAGGACATCTCGTCGCGCGAGAAGGACCGCAGCGCGCGCAACGAGATCGTCGCGCCGCGCATCTTCAACTATCAGCGGCCCGGCTCCGGGTGGGACGGCGGGCAGATCGACTCGCCCGAGAAGGCGCGCGAGTACGTGCGCTGGGCCGCGAAGAACAACATCGACGGCCTCAAGCTCGGCTCGCACCGGCCCGAGATCATGGAAGCGCTCTGCGACGAGGCGAAGAAGCAGGGGCTTGGCACGACGGCGCACCTTGCGCAGAGCGGCGTCGCCCAGATGAACGCGATCAAGGCGGCGCGCGCCGGCCTCGACACGGTCACGCACTTCTACGGCCACTTCGAGTCGCTGCTGAAGGACTACGTGGTTCAGCCGTGGCCGGTCGACATGAACTACGACGACGAGCAGTGGCGATTCGGGCAGGTGGCGCGGCTGTGGGACAAGATCCACACGCCGGGCGGCCCGGAATGGAAGGCGTACCTCGAAGAGCACCTCAAGCTCGGCACGACGTTCGACCCGACGATGACCATCTATTCGGCCGGGCGGGACGTCCAGAAGTTCCGCAACGCCGAGTGGCACGAAAAATACACGCTCCCGTCGCTGTTCGACTTCTATCAGCCGAGCCGCCGTAATCACGGCGCGTACTGGTACGACTGGACGACCGAGGACGAGGTGGCGTGGCGGAACTTCTATCAGGTCTGGTTCAAGCTGATGAACGACTACAAGAAGATGGGCGGCCGCGTGACGACCGGATCCGATTCGGGCTTCATCTATCAGACCTACGGCTTCGGCTACGTCAACGAGCTGGAGATGCTGCAGGAAGCGGGCTTCCATCCGCTCGAAGTCGTGCAGGCGGCGACGATGAACGGCGCGATGACGCTGCATGAGCCGAAAGGCAAGCCGATCGAGTTCGGTGTCGTCCGGGAAGGTCTCCTCGCCGACATGGTCGTCGTCTCGCACAACCCGTTGCAGAACTTCAAGGTCCTCTACGCCACCGGCGCGGTGAAGCTGAACGATCAAACGAGCCAGGCGGAGCGCATCGTCGGCATCAAATGGACGATCAAGGACGGCATCGCGTACAACGCCGATCAACTCCGGGCCGACGTGGCGAAGATGGTCGAGAAACAGAAAGCGGAGCGAGGCCGGAGGACGACGACGGCCGGTCAATGAGCGCGCGCGCACGGACGGATTAAACGCAGAACGCAAAGAACGCAGAGCCTGAAACAGGAGCGGCCGGCGCGCCTTCGGCGCGTGCGTTGCGCGAACGAGCCCGCACGTAAGAGCCAGTTCTAGAGGCCGTTCGGCAGGCTCTTACGTCCGGGCTCGTTCGTGCAACGCGAGGCCCGACCGAAGGTCGGGCCCCGGCCGCTCCTGCTTCAGCTCTCCCTCCGCGATCTCTGCGAACTCAGCGTTGAACTCGTTTCGCCGGCCCTCCAACCTCGGCAGAAGTCGGGACCGGGGCTTGCACTTCTCTGAAAGGTTTAGAGAGGTGCCAACAGATGTGTAAAAGGACACAACTCATCCTTGCGCTCGCGGTAGCCGTCAGCGCGGCGGCGTGCGAGCGTCCCGCGGAAGATACGGCCCCACCGGCCGGGACCCCGCCGGCCGCGGACGCCCGGCCCACCGGGACGTCAGGCGAGTCCGCCGATGCCCAGCAATTCGTGAACGACCTCGGCAGCGGGAACATGACCGAAATCGACCTCGGCCAGGTGGCCCAGCAAAAAGCGGCCTCGCCTGAAGTGAAAGCATTCGGCGAGATGCTGGTCAGCGATCACACGAAGGCGCTGGACGCCCTCAAGCAGGCGGCGGCGCAGCAGAACCTGCAGGTGCCGGCGATGGTCAACGAGAAGCACCGGGAGCTGCGCGACCGGCTGTCGATCCTCACGGGCAGCGAGTTCGACCGGGCATACATCGACGCCATGATCGAGGCGCACGAAGCGACGGTGGAAAAGCTCGAGGGTAGAAAGGACGCAGGCGCCGACGCCCTCTCGCAGTTCGCGTCGACGATCCTGCCGACCGTTCAGAAGCACCTCGAGCAGGCGAAGCAGATTCGAGAGAAACTGACGCTCTAACGCAAAGGCGCAGAGGGGGCAGAGAATCTTTGCCTCCTCTGCGTCCTCTGCGTCACTATAATCCCGGCATCGATTCCTTCTTCGAGCTCTTCGACCAGACGGCGGCGCGGTTCGGCAACCGCGTCGCCGTCGAGGTGCAGCGGCGCGATCGCGTCGATGGCCTCACGTACGGCGAGCTGAGGGCCGCCGCGGAGCGGACCGGCGCCTGGCTCGCCGGCCGCGGAGTGGCGGCGGGCGACCGGGTCGCCATCCTCGCGGACAACGATGCCCGCTGGTGCGCGGCGTATCTGGGCATCCTCCGCATCGGCGCCGTCGCCGTGCCGCTCGACACGGCGTACAAACCCGCGCAGATCGCGACGGTCGTTCGGTCGAGCGGCGCACGCCTCGTCTTCGCGGACGAGCGCCACATCGACGCCGCCCGCGCCGGCGCCGCGGACGTAGACGTCGCGCAGCTGCCGGATTTGGCACCCAGTGCACCTGGTGCACCCGCACCTAGTGCACCCAGGGCACCCAGTGCACCCAGTGCACCTGCGGTGATCCTGTATACGTCAGGAACGACCAGCGATCCGAAGGGCGTCGTGCTCACGCACGCCAACCTGCTGGCCCAGCGGACGGCCGTCTTCGGGCGCCTGAGCGTCGACGAGCGGGACGCCGTGCTCGGCGTGCTGCCGCTTTTCCACGCGCTCGCGCAGGTGGCGAACCTGTTGCTGCCGTTGTCGATAGGCGCGCGGGTCGTCTTTCTCGAGACGGTCAACACACAAGAGCTCCTGCGCGCGCTCGCCGAGCGCGGGATCACGATCTTCTGCTGCGTCCCGCAGTTCTTCTACCTCGTGCACCAGCGCATCCGACAGGAGATCGATCGGACGCCGGCGCCGCTCAGGTTCAGCGCGCACGCCCTGGCCGCGCTCAACGGCCGGTTGCGCGCGGCCGTCGGTCTGAACTTTGGACGGGTAGTGTTCCGGCGCGCCCACCACGCGCTCGGCCCGCGCATGCGCGTGCTCATTACCGGCGGCGCGCGCTTCGATCCCGCGATCGGACGCGATCTGTACCGCCTCGGATTCACGATCCAGCAGGCCTACGGCCTGACCGAGTCGTCTGGCGCGGCGACGATGGCCGAGGCGGGCGACCCCGAGGTCTCTTCGGTCGGACCTCCGTTGCCAGGCGTCGAGGTGACCGTCGACGCCGGCGAGATCGCCATCCGCGGCCCGATCGTCATGGCCGGCTACTTCAACCGGCCGGACGAGACGGCGCAGAGCCTGCGGGGCGGGTGGCTGCGCACGGGCGACCTCGGCTCGATCGACGCCGCCGGGCGGCTCTACGTCACGGGCCGAATCAAGGAAGTCATCGTCCTCAGCTCGGGCAAGAACATCTACCCGGAGGAAATCGAGGCGCACTACGAGCGTTCCCCCTTCATCAAAGAGCTGTGCGTCGTCGGGCTGTCGCGGCCGGGAGAGCCGGCGGCCGAGCGGCTGCACGCGCTCGTGCGTCCGGACCTCGACGTCCTGCGCGAACGGCGCGTCGTCAACATGCGCGAGCTGCTGCGGTTCGAGATCGAAGGGCTGTCGGTGGAGCTGCCCGGCCACAAGCGCGTGCTCGGCTACGACATCACGCTCGACGAGCTGCCCCGGACGACGACGAGAAAGCTCAAGCGGTTCGAGGTCGAAAGGGAACTGCGGGCGCGGCAGGAGCGCGCGGAGCAGGAGGCCGATCGTCCGAGCGGCGAGGATGCGGCGTGGGCCGCGCAACCGGACGTGGCGCGCGTGCTCGCGGTGGTGCGGGAAGTGGTCAAGCCAGGCGTTGCGCTGTACCCCGGCGCGCACCTGGAGCTCGATCTCGGCCTCGACTCGATGGAGCGCGTCGAGCTGCTGATGCACGTCTCACAGGCGCTCGGCGCGGATCTCGGGGAAGAGGCAGGGCAGGGAATAGCGACGCTGCGCGATCTGGTGGACGGCGTGTTGGTCCGGCTAAAGCCGGCGCACGACACTACAAACGACGTCGTAGTGTCCGGCTTTAGCCGGACCGTGTCCCGTCCTGAAGGCGGCCGGACCTCGGATGACGCGACCTGGGCACGCCTCCTCGATCAGGCGCCGGCAGACGATCGATTTCTCCGGGAGCTGGACAAGCGCAAGATCATCCAGTCGGTCGCGTTCTTCGCGCTCATGAAGCTGATCTATCTCGCCGCGCGTCTGACGTGCGGCTTCACGGTTCGCGGCCGCCGGCGCCTCCCGTCACGCGGCCCGTACGTGATCAGCCCCAACCATCAGAGCTACATCGATTCGTTTCTGGTCGTCGCCGCGTTGCCGTTCCCCGTGTTCAGGCAGCTCTTCTTCGTCGGTGCGAGCGAGTACTTCGAGACCCCGTTCATGCAGTGGATCGCGCGGATGGCGAACATCGTACCCGTCGATCCGGACGCGAACCTGGTGAGGGCGATGCAGGCGGGAGGCTACGGCCTGCGCCGCGGACGGGTGCTCGTGTTGTTTCCCGAAGGGGAGCGATCGATCGATGGAACCGTGAAGGCGTTCCGGAAGGGGGCGGCGATCCTGTCGCGGCACCTCGGCGTGCCGATCGTGCCCGCGGCGATCGACGGCGCGTGGGACGTCTGGCCCCGGAACCGGCCCTTCGGCTGGCGCTCGCTCGCGCCCTGGTCCCGCGCGCGCGTGATCCTCGAGTTCGGCGCGCCGCGGCCTCCAGCCGGCGACGACTTCGCCGCCGAGACCGAGCGGCTGCGTGAATCCGTGCTCGCGATGTGGCAGCCGCTGCACGCCGAACGCCTGGCGGCCGGCGCCGCGACCGCTACCAGTGGCGCAGGCCTTTAGGCCTGCCTTGCGCGCAGGCCTTCAGGCCCGCCTTACGGCGTCTTCGCCAGCCGAATCCGCCCCCGGTCCGCTTCGACCGTCAGCGTCGGCCCGCCGCCGTTGACGTCGGCCGTGAAGCGCCGAGCGTCGCCGTGGCGCTTCTGGACCGTCAGGTTGTCGGCGTCGAAGTCGCTCCTGCGGGTCAGATCGGCGTCGATCGTGATGCCTTGAGACTGCGGGACCGCAATCCGGATATCGCCCCGGTCCGTTTCGATGGAGGATCGATCGTCGAGACGCACCAGTCCGATGTCGAAGTTGGTCCGATCCCCGTCGATGCGGAGCGAGCCGCGGACATTCTGGAGGCGCGACGATTCCCCTCGATCCACGTCCAGCGTGATCCGGCCGGCAAGATCGACGAGGTCGAGCTCGCTGCGGTCGCTCACGATGTCGACGCGGCCCTCGAACCCCCGCACGGTGCTGTCGGATCGATCGATGTCGAGCCGCATGTCGAGCTTGCGCGGCGCGCGGATCTCGTAATGGATCTCGGGCACTTCCTTCCACGGCATGACACCGAACCAGTTCCGTGCGCCCGACACTTTGTCGTAGTTCGAGCGGATCCGGACGTCCCGTGAGCCGGCGGTGACGTCCACCGTCGTTTCGTCGACGCTCCTGCGGGCGTAGTCGGAGTCCACCCCGGGCGCCGCCTGGATGCGGGCGCGGATCTCGACTTCGTTCCGGTCCCACGAGGTCAGCTTCACGCTGCCCCGGGTCGCGTGCAGAGCGAGGTAGCCGCCGGACGGGAGCGGGACGGTCTTGTCGAACTGCTTCGATTGGGCCGCTACCGGGGTCGCGACGACCAGGCAGGCCAAAACGGATAGAGCTTTGAACATAGTGGCTTAGACGGAACACAGGTTCGAAAAGGTTCGAGGGGGTTCGAAAAGGTTCTCTATAGAGGCTAGGATTGGCGATTGGTGCGCGCGACCGTTCTCGTGACGCTGCTCGGACTGGTGGCCGCCAGGGCTGCGGCACCGGCGCAGCCCCGGCTGACGTCCGGTATCGAACTGGTGCATCTCGACGCCACGGTCGTCGATGCCACCGGCCGGATTGTCACGGGTCTGCCGGCCGACGCTTTCGAAGTGTTCGAAGACGGGCGCAAGCAGGAAATCGCGCTGTTCTCCAGCGACCGACTCCCGACAAGCATCCTGGTGCTCGTCGATATCAGCTGCAGCATGGCCGGCGCGCGGCACAAGTCCGCCGTGGAGGCTATCGAGTCACTCGTCGCCGCGCTCGGTCCCGACGATCGCTGGGCCGTCGTCGCATTCAACCAT
This sequence comes from uncultured Acidobacteriota bacterium, assembly GCA_963847125.1. Taxonomy (GTDB): domain Bacteria; phylum Acidobacteriota; class Vicinamibacteria; order Vicinamibacterales; family 2-12-FULL-66-21; genus DATAEE01. The sequence continues at coordinate 309,507 of CAWJYM010000009.1, read as the reverse complement.
CAGCTGCTCAGGATCGCGCGGTGGACCGCGCCCACGAACGTTCCGATCGAGAGGCTTCGCCGCGTCCAGCCGGCCGGCGGGACCGCTCTGTTCTTCGCCGTGGGGCAGGCGATTCGGGAGCTCGAGTCGAGCCGGACGCGCAAGCGAGCGGTGATAGTCGTGACAGACGGCAGTGATTCGATGGCGAAGAATACTCTGGGTCCCGACTACCCGGTGGGGCTCGACGGGCGCCTGCATCGAAATGGTGTCTATGACGATGAAGGGGACGGACTGGCGGCGCTTCAAAAGAGCGACGCGCTGTTGTACGCGCTGGCGATTGACTGGCCCGCCGACCCGGCGCCCTGCGGCCTTCCGGCAGAATTGCTGGGAGTGGACATCGGAGCGCTGACCAGGCTCGCCTCTCCGACCGGCGGCGCGGCGTTTCGCGTGCAGAACCGGGACGCCTTCAGCGGTACCGCCCGGCAAATCGTTGCCGAGTTGCGACAGCAGTACACGCTCGGCTACGTGCCGCCGACGCCCAGGGACGGCAAGCTTCATCGCATCACGGTGACGACGCGTGACCCGGAGCACACGGTGAGGGCCCGGACTGCCTATGTGGCGAAGAAATGAGGGCATTGCCGGCCCTCTGCGTTTTAACCGTTTCTGCGATCTCCGCCCCTCCGCGCCCTCAGCGTGTTTCCTGAAACCACCTGGGACCCGAGAGGTAATCTTCCCGCGTGTTCCGCAGCGCCGCCAGCGATCGCTTCGGGCGCAGGTGCGTGCACGCGACGAGGATGGCGTTCAGCGCCGTCATGGCGGCCACGTAGGATCCGGCGATCGACGAGCTCTCAATCGACACTGACAGGTACCGATCGCAATACCGTCCGAGCGGGCCGTCCCCGTTGTCCGTGATCCCGAACGTCGGCACTCGGCGTGTGCCGGCGAGACGAACGGCGTCGACCGTCTCCCGGAGGCATTTCCTGAAGCTGATCCCGACGAGCAGGTCTTCCCTCGTCAGGAACCGGACGTGATGGAGCAGGTTCCCCGCGCTGCCGGTCGGCGCTTCCGCGTCGAACCCCAGCGCGGTCAGGCCGTACGCCAGAAACCAGGACAGCGATGCGGCGAGATCGACGCCGACGACGACGATCCGGCGCGCACGGTGGATGTGCCGCGCCAGGGCGATGACCTGGTCGGGGCTGAGGCTCGATTGCACGGCCCGCACGCGTTCGAGATCGTCCTGCAGGCTCTGACGGACGCGCGCGCGGAGATCGAGATGCCTGCTCGCGCCGGCCTGCATCACCGCATAGGGCGTCAGCGTCCGGAGAAAGTGCGCCCGGAGGTCCGCTGAGAAATCGCTGAACCGCTCGTAGCCGAGCGCCTGAGCGGTCCGCACGATCGTGGCGGGGTCGGCGCGATGCCGGCGCGCGAGTTCCCGCGACGAGAGGAAGCAGCTCTCCTGCGCGTTTTCCAGGATGGCCTGCACCAGCCGGCGCCGGCGATGGTTGAGGCGCCGTTCGGCGCGCGCGATTCGGAGCTCGAGGGGCGATTGACCGTTCGTCGACATGAGCGGCATCCGCGCCGCTGGAGCCGAGTGCAACAAACAATGCACGTGCGGCGCGCACGGCGGAGCGATAGCGTCGATCCAGTTTGACACTGTGCATCACGTGATGCAATATGCCGCGCGGAGGAGCACCAGATGGGAGCGGTCACGCTACGCCTTGTCGCCGGTCTGTTCTCGTTGCTATTGGCCTCGCCGCTCATGGCGCAGACGGCCACCACGGCTTCGATGTCGGGCCGCATCACCGACGCGCAGGGATCCGTCGTTCCCGGCGCGACCGTCACGCTCACCGACCGGGCGACCACGCAGGCGCGCACCGGCGTCAGCGACCCGCAGGGCCGCTACGCGTTCTTCACCCTGCCTCCAGGCGTCTACGACCTCTCTGCGACGCTCGAGGGTTTCAAAACAGCCACGGTGACCGGGATCGTCGTCGAGGCCACGCGGCCGGTCGTGCAGGACGTGGGGCTCGAGCTGGGTGGACTCGCCGAGCAAGTGACGGTGAGCGCGACATCCGAGACGCTCGTGATCAAGCGCGACTCGAGCGTCGGCAACACGATCGAGCGTGAGCGCCTCATGCTGCTCCCGAACCTGACGCGCGACGCCGCCAACCTGCTCGCGCTCCAGCCCGGCGCCACCTCGACCGGGTTCGTGACCGGCGCGCGGACCGACCAGTCGACGTACTCGGTCGACGGCATCGACGTGTCCGACAACGTGATTGGTACGACGTTCCGGACCGCCGTCCCGACGCCCGCCGAGTCGATCGAGGAGTTCCGGATGACCGTGGCCAATCCGAACGTCAGCTTCGGCCGGTCGTCGGGCGCGCAGGTGTCGTTCGTCACCAAGCGCGGCACCAACAGCTTCCACGGCTCGGTGTACGGCTACACGCAGGACGAGAACTGGAACGCGACGAGCTGGGACACGAACCGCCTCGGCCTGCCGAAGCCGCCCCTCGAGGACAACCGGTTCGGCGGGTCGCTCGGCGGACCGATCGTCAAAGGCAAGACGTTCTTCTTCGGGCTCTACGAGGGCCGCCGCGACCGCGGGTCGTCCAGCGTCACGCGGCTCGTCCCAACGGCATCGCTCAAGCAGGGTCTGCTCCAGTTCCGTGACGCCGGCGGCGGCGTCCAGACGATCAACCCGCGCACCTTCGATCCCCGCGGCCTCGGCGCGAATCCGCTGATCCTCCAGATGCTCTCGCTGTATCCCGAACCGAACGACTTCACGGCCGGCGACGGCTTGAACACCGCCGGGTTCACCTTCGACTACGCGACCCCGACCGACGACAACCAGGGGATCTTCAGGCTCGATCACTCGTTCAGCTCGGACTGGCGCCTCGACGCCTCGATGAACGTCGCCGACCGCAAGCGGCGGGACCAGAGTCAGGTGGACATCGTCAATCGTCTCGCGGTGCGCCCGTTCCCGACCAAAGGGACCGCCGTGTCGGTCGGGCTCGTGGGTGTCCTCTCTTCGACCCTGACGAACGAGTTCCGAGTCGGGTACGTGAAGGACGACCGGGCTGTCGGAGCCATCGACCCGGCGCCGCAGGTGCCGGGCCTGAACATCGCCGTCGATCTGGCCGGGACCTTTCTGGGAGAACCGGTCGACGTCGGGACGCAGAACGCGCGCCGGCAGGCGTTCCCCCTCGAGACCTATCAGGTCATCAACAACCTGACCTGGCTCAAAGGCAGCCACACCCTGCAGGGCGGCTTCAACCTCCGGTTCATGCACGAAGAAGACTTCCGAAACGACAAGGTGATCGGTTCGATCAGCACGCCGGTCGCGCAGGTGTCTGCGCTGCAGTTCAGCCCGATACCGGCTTCTCAGCGTCCGAGCTTCATCGCCGCCGCCGACGTCCAGCGCTACAACCAGTTGTATGCCGCGCTCCTCGGACAGGTCGATTCGTCCGCCTATATGGCGACCAGGGACGGCAACCTTCAGCCGAACCCAATCGGCACCGGGCTCATCACCGAATCCGATCTGAGCGCGTACGAGTTCTACGCGGCGGACACGTGGCAGGTGTCGCCGACCTTCACCCTGAACTACGGCCTCACCTACAACTGGCAGACGCCGCCGACCGAAAAGGAGGGCCGGCAGACGCTGCTGACGTTCCGGGACACGGGCGACCTGGTCGATCCGAAGCGGTACCTCGCCGACAAGCGCGCCGCCGCCGAGCGCGGCGAGATTTTCAATCCGGCGCTGGCCTACATCCCCATCAGGGAGTCCGGCCGCTCCCACGCCTTCGACGTCGACTGGACGAACGTCTCGCCGCGCATCTCTGCGGCGTGGACGCCGTCGTTCACCAGCGGCTGGACGAACCGGCTCTTCGGCGACGGCAAGAGCGTCATCCGCGGCGGGTACTCGCTGCTCTACGACCGGAGCACCACCGTGCAGACCATCACGATTCCGACGCTCGGCGTCGGCTTCGCGCAGACACTGTCGGCAAACAGTCCGCGCAACGCCGCCGGCCAGCCGTTCCGCGTCGGTGTCGACGGGCAGATTCCCGTCCCGGTCAACACCGCCGCGCAATCGCCGATCGTTCCGAATCTCGGGTTCGGTGAAACGCTGTCGTTCGTCGTGGATCCCAACATCACGGTCCCGCGAAGCCACACGGCGAGCCTCACCCTGCAGCGCGAGCTGCGCGGTAACCTGGTCCTCGAGCTCGGGTACATCGGCCGGTACGGCCGCAACCTGTATCAGAGTCTCAACCTGAACCAGGTGCCGTACATGTTCCGGGACAACATCTCGGGCCAGACGTTTGCGCAGGCGTTCGACGCGCTGGCCGCCCAGTTGCGCGCGAATCCCGGCGGCGCCGGGGGCGTCACGCCGCAGCCGTGGTTCGAGAACCTCCTGCCCGGCCTGGGGCCGTCTGGTTCGCGGACGCGGGCGCTGGCGTCGATCGGCACCGCGGACATCATCAACGGGAACTTGAGCAACCTGTTCCTGTTCGTGATGGACCAGGTTGCGGCGCGCTCGTTCGACAACCTGCAGGTGCTCGAGCTGTTCATGCGGACCTCGATCGGCCGCTCCAACTACAACGGCTTCTTCACGACCGTCCGCAAGCGCTTCTCGAACGGCCTGGCGTTCGACGCCAACTACACCTGGTCGAAATCGCTCGACCAGGTCGGCGCGGTGCAGAACAGCGCCTCGCTTCTCCCGAACTCCTTCGATCCCGACTCCGACTACGGCCCATCGTTCGATGACGTCACCCACATCTTCAACAGCAACTGGGTCTACGACCTGCCGCTCGGATCGGGCCGCTGGTGGGGCGGCTGGTATACGGCGGGGATCTTCCGCGCGCAAGGCGGATTCCCGCTCACGCTTGTGCAGGGAACGCAGGTCTTTGGCGGGAGCGCGCTGCTCGGGTTCAACTCGGGGGCCCTTCCGACGGGAGATCTCCCGGACGCCAGCGTGAATGACGGCGTCACGGGGTCGGGTGGCATCGGCACCAACAGCGACCGGGCGAGAAACGGAACCGGGCTGAACCTGTTCCAGGATCCCGAAGGCGTCTACAACGGCGTCCGACGGCTGCGGCTCAGCGAAGATACGCAGACCGGCCGGGGCCCCATCCGCGGCCTCGGATTCTGGCAGCTCGATCTGAGCCTCGGGAAATCCACGCGGATTGCCGGGGACACGCGGTTGACCATCTCGGTGGACGCGATCAACGTGCTGAACCACGTCAACTTCGCCGATCCGACCACGCTCGTGGCGTCGACGACCAGTCTGCAGCAACAGACCAACTTCGGCGTCATCACGAACCAGCGGATCAACACCGTGCAGAACATCCTGCCGCGCCGCGTCCAGCTCGGCGTGCGGTTCGATTTCTAACGCAGGAGCGACCGTCATGACGATGCGCGCAATCTCCCTGCTCGTCCTGCTGGCCGGCGTCGCCACCGCAGGCGAGCCGGCGCTCGCGCGCGTTTCTCAGCGCGGAGAAGCGTCGGCCGCGGGACGCTGGGAGGGCGCGATCACGCTGCCCAGCGCCGAGCTCAAGGTAGCCGTCACGCTGACCTCGTCCGGCGGCGGCTGGAGCGGTACGATCGACATCCCCGCGCAGGGCGCACGCGGCGTCGCGCTCGCCGACGTGGTGGTGCAGGGGTCGGCGGTCTCGTTTGCGTTGCCTTCGGTGCCGGGCGCGCCGGCGTTCAAGGGCACGCTCGCGACCGACGGCGCGTCGATCGCAGGCACCTTCAGCCAGGCGGGGCAGTCGCTGCCGTTCAAGCTCGAACGGAAACGCGATCCGTCGCCCGCCGCCTCCTCCGCGCTCGCCGGGTTCGACGAGTTCGTCCAGTCGGCCATGAAGAGCTGGAACGTGCCGGGCGTCGCCGTTGCCATCGTCAAGGACGGCGAAGTCGTGCTCGCGAAAGGGTACGGCCTGCGCAACATTCAGTCGAACCTACCGGTCACAGCCGACACGATCTTCCCGATCGCCTCGTCGAGCAAGGCGTTCACGACGATGGCGTTGGGGATTCTGGTGGAGGAGGGGAAGGTCGCGTGGGACGAGCCGGTCACCAAGCACCTTCCGACATTTGCGCTGAAGGACGAAGTCGCCGGTGAGCGGATGACGCCTCGGGATCTCGTGACGCACCGCGCAGGTCTGCCACGGCATGACCTGGTCTGGTACGGCGCCAGGCTGTCGAGGACGGAGCTCGTCGATCGGCTGCCGTACCTGGAGCCGAACGCGGATTTTCGCGAGAAGTTTCAATACCAGAATCTGATGTTCATGACGGCGGGCCACCTGTCGGCCCAGGTCGCGGGCATGTCGTGGGAAGACGTCGTCCGTACGCGGATCCTGGACCCGCTTGGAATGAAGAACACCAACTTCGACGTGGGCGAGATCCAGAAGGGACGCGATTTCGCCGTGCCGTACACGCTGAAGGAGAAGACAGCCATCGACGTTCCGTTCCGGGTCGTCGGCCCCATGGGCCCCGCCGGCTCTGTCAATTCCACGGTGAACGACCTGACGCGATGGCTGAAGCTGCACGTTGGTGGTGGCATGGTCGACGACAAGCGCATCGTGGCGGCCCGGCAGATCCAGGAGATGCATCGGCCTCAGATGGTCATTCAGACCTTCCCCGGCCTGTTCGAGGATCCGGAGATTCAGCAGCCGGCGTACGGATTGGGATGGTTCATCGAGTCGTATCGCGGCCGGAAGCGCGTGCATCACGGCGGCAACGTCGACGGCTTTTCGTGCATGGTGTCTCTGATGCCGGACGAGGGTCTCGGGGTCGTCGTGCTGACGAACCTCCACGGCACGCCGCTGCCCTCCATCGTTGCGCGTGTCGCATCGGATCGGGTTCTGGGTCTCGAACCCCTCGACTGGAACGAGCGCTCTCTCAAGCGGCGCGACGTAGGCGAGAAGGCCGCGGCAAGCGCCAAGAAGGCGGCGGGCGAAGAGCGCAAGACCGGCACGACACCCGCGCACGCGCTGGACGACTATGCGGGCGAATACGTGCACCCCGCGTACGGGTCGGTGATGGTCGCGCGCGACGGGGAGAAACTCGCGGTGCGGTTCCACGACATCCCGATGCGGCTGAATCACTGGCACTACGAGACGTTCCGCGCGGACGTCGAGGAAAAGACCCTGGCCGAGCTGAAACTCTTCTTCCAGTTTTTCACCGACGGACAGGGCGAGATCGATCGCCTCACCGTCCCGTTCGAGCCGTTCGTCGAGCCGATTTCGTTCAGGAAACAGCCGCCGGCGCGCCTCACCGATGCGGGCTTTCTCCGCCAGCTCGCCGGCGACTACGCCATGGCAGATAACCCCGCGTTCAAGATGAGCGTGACGTTGAACGCGTCGACGCTGTCGCTGACGCTTCCCGGTCAGCCGCCGTACGTGCTCGAACCCGCCCACGGCACGACGTTCGTCCTGAAGGGCTTGAGCGGCTTCAGCGCTCGCTTCGTGGTCGACCCGGCCAGGCCGACGCAGTTGAAGGTGATTCAGCCAACCGGCGTCTTCACGCTGGCGAAAGTCTCCACCTGAGCGAGCGGTTCATGCCAGGCCGGCGCGATCTTCTGAGGGCGTTCGTCAGCCTCGGCGCCGCCGCTGCGGGACGCCAGCTTTTCGCGCAATCTCGGGAATACTCCGCGCGGGCGGTCGACCTGGTCCGCCGGGCCACCGTCATCGACATGCTCAGCCCGCTCACGCTGGACTTCCCGAAGTTCGGGCGGTGGATGTCCGACCCGGACGCCTTCACGGCTGCCGATCTCGCGCCCTTCCGGACCTCGGGCATCAACGTCTTCCATATCGCCGTCGGCACCGGCGGGCCCAACGCGCACGCGCAGACGCTGCAGTTCCTTTCCGCCTGGAACTCGTTTCTCGCCAACCAGGATCAGGCGTTCCTGCGGATCGACAGCGCCGCCGATCTGGACCGGGTGAAGGGCGCCGGCCGCATCGGCGTGCTGCTCGGGCTGCAGAATGCCGAACACTTCCGCACGGCCGACGACGTCGATCTGTTTTATGCCGCGGGCCAGCGGGTATCCCAGCTCACGTACAACACGCGGAACCTGATCGGCAACGGATCCACCGAGCGCCGCGACGAAGGGCTCTCCGATTTCGGCGTGGCCATCGTCGAGCGCATGAACAAGGCCGGCATGGCCGTCGACGTCTCGCACTGCGGCGATCGCACGACCCTCGACGCGTTCGAGGTGAGCAAGCGTCCAGTGCTCATCACGCACTCCAACTGCCGGGCGCTCGTGCCAGGCCATCCCCGCTGCAAGACGGACGAGGCGATCCGGAAGATGGCCTCGAAGGGGGGCGTCATGGGCATCACGGGCGTGCGGATGTTCGTCCGTGCCGAGGAGCCGACGACCATCGAGCACGTGCTCGATCACATCGACCACGTGGCCCGGCTGACGTCGGTCGAGCACGTGGGGGTGGGGAGCGACATCGACCTGTATGGCTACGACGCGATGCCGCCCGAAGACAACAAGCGCCTGCGCGCGGCGTACAAGGGTTCCTACGGCTTCCGCGACAAGCTCGACATCGAGGGCCTCAATCACCCGCAGCGCATGTTCGACCTGGCCGAGGGTCTGATTCGCCGCAAGTACAGCGACCGCGATATAGAGCTGATCCTCGGGGGCAACTTCAAACGGGTCCTGGCCGACATCTGGAAGCGCGAGCCGGCTCCGGGAACGACGAAGTAGCTCGCGTTACCTGACGGTGTAATCGGCCACCACCGGCCGATGATCCGACGTGCTCGTCTGGATGACCGTGCAGGACGTTGGAGTCAGCCGCCAGTTGCTGGCCAGCTTGCGGAAAAGATAGTCGAAGCGGATGTTGTTGTGAGTGTACCCGTTCTGGTCGCTGCCGGTCACGTCCTGCCAGGTATCGGTATAGCCGGTCTCGACCGTCGCGATCCAGGATTCGCCCCACCAGGCGTTGAAGTCCCCGCCCGCAATGGCCGGCCCGGAGAATCCGATCGACCACGGCATGAACGACGCCAGCTGCTGGGTTCGCAGGCTGCTCGGTTCGTACGTGAGGTGGACGTTGAAGAGCGTCACGTTCACGCCAGCCACTGATACGACCACGCGACCGAAGCCACGCTCATGGAAGTTCGCCGTGGACGATGCCACGATGGGCAGCCGGGTGAGGATGAGCGTGCCCTCACCGGTCGTGCCGACGTGAGGCGCCCAGACTCGATACCACGTATGTCCGGTTCGCTGCTGCAGCAGGATCGGGAACTGGTTCGGCTGATCGCCGTCCCAGGTCGAGGCCTCCTGGAGCAGGATGACGTGCGCCCCCGAGTTGGCCATGATGTTGGCCTGCGCCTCCAGGTTGAGCACGTTGCTGGTGTTCTTGCCGAAGTGAACGTTCCAGGTCATCACTCGCAGCGTACCTTGCGAAGTGACGGGTCCGTCGACGATGCGAAGGTTGGCGGGGCGGCTGAGCGGAGAACTCTGCGCGCCGACCTCAATGGCCGCGATGAGGCAAAGGCCGAGTGCGGTGACGCAGCTTCGAATCGTCAAAACCCGGCGCTCGTGCAACGCGCGTACCTTGAACGCCCTAGATGAAAGGCGGCTATGTCGCGGGGTTTTTCGCGTCCGTTCCGGCGATCTGGCGACGGTTCCCGACGTCACTGTGCAAAAATGTAATGATCCTACGGCTCCGGCCGCCGCGTCGCCGGCTTCGTCTCCCCGCGGTGGCACGTGTAGCACGTCACCTTCATCTCCCCGGGGGGCCGCGCCTCCCCGATGTCCTTCAAATGGTCGGTGTTGATGACCATCGCCATCCGGATCATCGCGCGCGCGGTCTTTTTCGACTCCTTGTCGTCATTCGCGAAATCGAACGTCGACAGGTCGTTGGGGTCGTCACCCTTGAACACGTGACAGTGCTGGCACCGCACGCCGAGCCCCTGCGTAAAGCTGCGCATGGTCTGAATGAGCTGCTTGACTGGAATGTCCTTCGGCAGCGCCTGAAGGTTCGTCGGTGGCGAGGGCGTCCAGGGGGGCTTCTGAGCCTGCGTACCCAGGCGGACGGCAGACGCACATGCGAATACGACGACGAGCAGCGACACCATTCGTCTCGACGGTCCGATCATTGGGCCGGCCTCCTTGCCTGCCCCGCCGAAGCCTTGGCGAAGGCGGGCGGCGGGTAGAATACCTGTCCCATGGGCTATCCACGTACTGTTCTTGCACTGACCTCGGCGGCGATCCTCGTCGGCCTCGGCCTCCGCGCGCAGCCGGCGCGCGACCCGCTCGCCGAGCCCTTCAAGGGCGTCACCACCAACGGCGCCATCGTCGAAGGCCTGTTTCCGATCCGCGCGACGGGCGTGACGACGGCGCCCGTTCGCCAGGCGGCGGCCGGGTTCCTCGCGCAGCTGACGCCCGACCAGCGCAAGCGAACCGCCTTCGGCGTGGACGATGGAGAGTGGCGGCTCTGGAACAACATTCACCGGTACACGCGGCAGGGGATTTCCTTCAAAGAGATGACCGACGCGCAGCGGGATCGCGCCTTCGGGCTCCTTCGCGCGTCGTTGAGCGCGCGCGGCCTCGAGACGTCGCGCGCCATCATGCGGCTGAACGGTCACCTCGGGGAGCTCGTGAACAACTTCGAAGAGTACGGCGAGGGACTCTATCACCTCACGGTCATGGGGCAGCCATCCGAGTCTGAGCCGTGGGGCTGGCAACTCGACGGCCACCATCTCATCATCAATTACTTCGTGCTGCGCGATCAGGTCGTGATGACTCCCACCTTCATGGGTTCGGAGCCGGTATCGGCCGAGACCGGCAAGTACGCCGGCACCGTCGTGCTGCAGGACGAGCAGAACGCCGGGCTCGCGCTGTGGAAATCGCTGACCGACGAGCAGCGCAAGAAGGCCGTCGTCGCGCCGGAGAAACCGGGCAACAACGCGCAGGCGCAGGCGTTCCGCGACAACCTGGTGCTCGATTATGCCGGCATCCCGGCGGCCGACCTCACGGCGCCGCAGCAGAAGCAGCTCCTGGACATCGTGTCCACGTTCGTCGGCCACATGGACGACGGACACGCGAAGGTCAGGATGGACGAGGTCCGCGCGCGGTTGAACGAGACGTACTTCGCGTGGGTCGGCGGGGCCGAGGTCTTCTACTACCGCGTCCACAGTCCGGTGATCCTGGTCGAGTTCGACCACCAGCTGCCGGTCGCGCTCGGAGGGCCGCGCGTTCCGGGCCGGCGTCACATCCACACCGTCGTCCGCACGCCGAACGGCAACGACTACGGCAAGGATCTGCTGCGCCAGCACTACGAGGCGCATCGAAACGATCCCGCTCACGGGCATCAGTAGATGCGCGCCAACTTCAGCCTTCGACCTTCGTACTTCGTACTTGTGTTCCTGCTCATTCTGCTGCCGGCGGCCGGCCTCCAGCCGGCCCGCCTCAGCGGAAGCTTCGGCGAGGCTCGCCAAAGCGCCGAAGGCGCGACGGCGGCCGGCGGGACCTACGAGCAGCTGGTCGCGCTCTTCAAGGAATGGAGGACGTTCCAGGCGCCGAAGAGAGTGAACGGCGTGCCGGATTTCACGCCGAAGGCGGTCGCCGCGCAGCGGCGCGGCCTGGCCGCGCTTCAAGCGCGGTTGGCGGCGATCGATCCATCCGGCTGGCCCGTGCCGCAGCAGGTCGACTATCACCTCGTGCGCGCCGAGATGAACGGGATGGAGTTCGACCATCGCGTGCTGAAGCCATGGGCGCGCAATCCCATCTTCTACGAGGTCGTTCAGGCCAGCGACTCCGACGTCCCGGGACGCGAGGGGCCCGCGAGGCCGCTCGCGATCCCGCTCTGGACCTACCGGTCGACGCTGACGCCCCAGCAGGTCGCGCAGCTGAGCGCCGACCTGCGGGCCATACCGGAGTGGCTCGAACAGGGCAGGCGGAATCTCGTCGAGAACGCGACGGACCTGTACTTCCTCGGGGCGCGCGTCAAGAAGGACGAGAGCGAGACGCTCGCGGCGCTCGCGACGCGGCTGGGAACGGAGCATCCGGCGCTCGTGGCGGACGTCGAGCGTGCGAAGAAGGCGGTGGAGGAGTTCGGCACCTGGCTCGCGCTTCGCAGCAAGGGTATGGCGAAACCGTCCGGCGTCGGCGCCGCCGAGTACCGACTGGTACATGAAGAACGTGCACCTGGAGCCGTACACCTGGCGCGACCAGCTCGTCATCGTGCAGCGTGAGCTGTCGCGGGCGCGGACACACCTGGAGCTCGCCGCGAGCCGGAACCGCGACCTGCCGAAGCTCGAGATGGTCGCGACCGAGGAGGAATACCGCAAACGCTACCGCGAAGCCGTGCGCGAGTTCATCGCCTTCCTGCGGGATCGCCAGGTCTTCACCGTCCCGGACTACTACGAGCCGGCGCTGCTCGCGCGGGAAGGGGGGTTCATCCCGCCGGCACGGCTGCGCGATTTCTTCACGCAGATCGAGTATCGCGACCTCCGGCCGATGCGCGGCCACGGGACGCACTGGTTCGACCTGGCGCGCATGGAGCGGGAGCCGCACGCGAGCGCGATCCGGCGCGTCCCGCTGCTCTACAACATCTGGGACACGCGCGCCGAGGGGTTCGCCACCGCGTTCGAGGAGATCGCGACGACCGCCGGTTTTCTCGACGCGGCGGGACCGCGCGTGCGCGAGCTCGTCTGGGTGATGCTCGCCCAACGCGGGGCGCGCGCGATGGGCGCGCTGATGATGCACAGCAACGAGTGGACGCTCGATCGGGCCGTGGACTACGCGGTCTCGAACACGCCGTACGGCTGGCTGCCGCGCGACGGCAATACCGTCTGGGGTGAGCAGCAGCTGTACCTGGAGCAGCCGGGATACGGCACCAGCTATCTGATCGGAAAGGTCCACATCGAGAAGCTGATGGGCGATCGCGCGCAGCAGCTCGGCGAGAAGTTCGTCGTCCGTGACTTTTTCGACGCGTTTCACGCGGCCGGGATGATTCCGGTGTCGATGATTCGATGGGAGATGACCGGCCTGGACGATGAGATCAGGAGAATGCGGTGAGGGGCTGCGGCCTCGTGGTCCTCATGCTCGGGGCGCTCATCGCCGGCCAGGAGGCTGGCGCTCCGGCGTTCCGCTTCCCCTCGGGTCTCACGATGCACCCGTCGGGCAACCTGATCCTGGCGGACCGCGGGGCGCATTACGTGTTCCGCATCGACGTGAAGACCGGCGCGGTCACCGTCGTCGCCGGGACGGGGCAGCCCGGCTTCTCCGGCGACGGCGGCCCCGCGCGCGAGGCGATGCTGCGCAACCCCGAGTGGGTCGAGTTTGGACCGACCGGCGACCTGTATCTTGCCGATCGCGGCAACCATCGCGTGCGCCGCATCGACGCGAAGACCGGCGTCATCACGACGATCGTCGGCACGGGCGCGCAGGCGCATAGCGGCGACGGCGGGCCGGCGGGCAAGGCGGGCCTGACGAACCCGTTCGGGCTGACGCTCGACGGCGCCGGCCACCTCTTCATCTTCGATACCGAGGCGCACTGCATCAGGAGGGTCGACGCTCAGACGGGCGTCATCACCACGGTCATCGGTTCGACGGCGCGAGGGTTCTCGGGGGACGGCGGGCCCGCGACCAAGGCGACGCTGCAGCGGCCGCACAACGGCCTGTTCGACGAGCAGGGCCGGCTGGTGTTCGGCGACAGCTTCAACCAGCGGATTCGGCGCTGGGATCCGAAGACCGGCACGATTACGACGATCGCAGGCAGCGGCGAGCAGGGCTCCGCGGCCGACGGCGCGGCCGCGGCACAGGCGCCGTTCATGTATTTCGGCGCGATGGTGTACGACTCGGAGGGCAACCTCATTTTCACGAGCCTGGACAATCGCGTCCTGATGATCGAGGCGGCGACCGACAAGATCCGCGTCCTGGCCGGGAGCGGCGAGTTCAGCACGCCCTACGGCCTCGTGCGCGGCGCCAACGGGGATCTTTTCGTGGCGGACGCGGAGAACCGTCGCGTCCGGCGGATCGACGGCCGGACCGGCGCGATTCACACGCTGGCAGGAGATGGACGATGAAGGCGTTCGTGAGCGCGCGGGCCAGCGTGGCGGCGTGACCACCTCGGCGACCCGCGTCCGCGTCGCGGCCGAGGAAGAGGCGCCGGCGATCGCGCGGCTGATCTCGCTCGCGTTCCGCGTGGAAGCCTTTTTCAAGACAGGCGATCGGACGAACCCGGACGAGGTGCGCGGCCTCATGAAGCGAGGCGAGTTCCTCGTCCTCGAAGATCCTCCGGGGATGCCGGCCGGATGTATCTATCTGAAGATCGAAGAGGGGCGCGGACACTTCGCGATGCTGTCGATCGATCCCTTCAAACAGGGGAAGGGATTCGGTCGAACGCTGATCGACGAGGCCGAAGCGCGGTGCCGCGCCGCGGGCTGCCGCCACATGGACATCGAGGTGGTCAACCTCCGCGAGGAGCTGCCGCCCTTCTACCGACGCCTCGGCTACGTCGAGACCGGGACCGCGCCGTTCCCGGACATGGAGCACTCGACCCGGCCGTGCCACTTCATCCTGATGACGAAAACACTCTAGCTAGAGCGTTTGCGCAAGGAGAGCGACGAACGGATTCAAAAGCAGCGAATCAAGGATGTCGCGACCCGAGGACTTTGTTTGGAGTTCGTCGGTCTCTGGTGGATCATCCTCGGACCCTATTCACGAGCGTGCCTGAGGAGCTCGCAAAGCTGACGAGTTGACCTGTCCGAAAACAATGGGCCGCTCGAAGCCTCAGCCGAAGGGGTTTGTCCCGCCCGCCTGACGACATTCTGGCCGTTTGCTTCATCGACGACGTGGCCCCGCATCCTGCGGATGTCGGTGACGACGATCCGTCGCTCCAGACGCCACGGCACGTTTCCACTGCCAGAGCTGCCGGTGATCGACAAGCACCCGCGCTGGAGCGGCGAGGTCGTGCGCCGCTTCTGTGAAGGCCAAGGTGAGGGACGCGCACTGCTTCGGCGCGCCTCGTCGATGAACAAGGGCTGGTTAGCTGGCGCGTCGTCGAGAAGGCCCTGAGGCGCGTTTAGAACCAACGCCACTCGTGGCGTTTGTGATTCGTCAGGGGGTGACTGACCCTAAGGGTCGCAACCGTCGGACCCTTGACGCGGCTAAACCAAGAACCACCGACCAGTCGCATAATCGAGTTTTGCACACGTCGGACTCTTTAGGGAGCGGCAAAGGAGGATCTGTATGATGGCTGAGGCGGAACTCTTGGCTGTTGGCCGTGTCAAATCTCTCCGGAGGCTGGGACGCATGCTCGCAACTGTGGTCGCCGTGCTCTGCGCGAATGTCACACCAGGATTCTCGCAGCAGTGCACATACACGGTCAACTCTGCTGACGTGTCGGATACGACCAATCACATCGTCAAGTTCACGGCAACTACGACTCAGGACTACTGTGGCGGCCGCACAGCCCGCGCTGAGGGTTGGATTTCTGGGTCGGTCTTCGATAATTGCGACCTGACCGAGATAGTTGGCTCGACATGCCGTACGGATAAAACTGACGGCGAAACGAATGCCACTATGCTGCTTCGCAAGGCCGCATGTGGTCCTTGGAGTGGACTGTCCAATCATTCGTTGTGGACCCCTTATGTTGAGGTGCAGTTGAACCGTCCGACTACGCTGAACGGGGGGGATTGTGGTCCACCTCCGAACTGCGACTATTGCGGTGGTAATGAAGAGTGCATGTGCGATTGTAATGGTGGAGAGTGGATGCCGCCGATAGAGGGTGGGTCGGGGTGGTGTAATGGTGACACGCCGATTCTTATCTCGTTGAACCGCGAGTCGGAATACCTGCTCACTTCCGAGGTGGATGGAGTGCCTTTCGATCTGAATGGCGACGGTATGCTAGAGCAAGTCTCCTGGACCGACGCTAGTTCGGATGTGGCGTTCCTTGCTATGGACCGAGACGGCGACGGCGCAATCACGAGCGGCAAAGAGTTGTTTGGAAATAACACGCTTCCGGGGGTCACGAATGGATTCATTGCTCTCAGACAGATGGCGATGGAGACCAACGGTAACGTGATGCGGGGATCAGTGTCTAGCGATGATCCGATCTTCAAGAAACTGCTCTTGTGGACGGATTCCAACCACAATGGCATCAGCGAGCCTTCAGAACTGCGACGCGCCGACGAGTTGTTATCCGCTGTTGGTCTTGGATACACGCCGAACAACCGACGTGATAAACACGGCAACAGATTCCTGTTTGAAGGCTGGGCGCATCGACGAACAGCCCCGGGCAAGAATCGCCCCAAGACAGCGCTGGAAGACAAGACCCGGTCGTTTGTGATTTGGGATGTGGCGTTCCGAACCGCTGTCAAAACCGTCTACTGACAAGGAGCGATGGCGCGGGGGAATCTTGAGTTCCCTCGTGCCCCGTCGCGACAGCCCTCCAATCGCCTAACGGACGAGAGCGGTCATGAGACTTGCTCCCTTCGCGCGCGGCGGATCTGGCCTTGGACCAGTTCGATAACCGTAGGGAGCGCGGTCGGCCGGAGGTCTGGTGCGTTCGTCCAAATGAGGCAAATGAAGGTTGCCGATCGGTTCCGCGGGCGGGTGTGGAATGGCGGCGCCGGGAACCTTCCGAGGCTCCAGGCGAGACGGGCGGCCACGGTCAAACCGGAGGATTAAGGCGCTCATCGGCGGCGCTCCGATTTCTCGGTTGCGAGGATAAGCCCGTGGCCGACGACCGCGCCAACGGCCATGCCGAAGATGAACGCGGCCTCGTTTTCTGCGACTCCCTGTTGCTCTAGGAACCGGTCCTGCGACAACTGTCGCGTCGCGAGCGTAGTACAGGGTAGAGAGAAGGAGGGCCCATGTTTGCCCTGATGCGCGGGCTCACGTACGCCACGCTGTTCATCTCGTTCGTGCTCGTGTTCCTGCCGGCGCGGGTCCTGGTCCGGTCCGGTGTGACGGCGCCCCCTGACGTCGGCCCGGCGCAGATCCTGGGCGCCGCTGCCGTGATCCTCGGCCTGTCGCTCGCGATCTCGTGCGTGCTGGCGTTCGGCATCGTCGGCAAGGGCACACCGGCGCCGTTCGATCCGCCCCGCCGCCTCGTCGTGCGCGGCCCGTACCGATACGTGCGCAACCCGATGTACATCGGGGCGCTCGTCGGCCTCGCCGGGGCGTCGCTCTTCTATCAATCGCTCGCGCTCCTGGGATTCACGGCGGTGTTCGCGCTGACCGTGCACCTGTTCGTGCTGTTCTATGAGGAGCCGACGCTGGCCAGGCTCTTCGGCGCCGACTACACGGAGTACCGCCGGCAGGTGAGGCGGTGGTGGCCGAGGCTTTCGCAATCACGTGGCACGAGGCTTTAGCCTCGTCCGGGACTCAGACGACCCTGAAGGGTCGTACCACAGGGTCAAGACGGGTTGCGGGCCTCAGGGAGGCGCTTCCGTTGCAGATTGGCGCGGTAGTTCTGCTCCAGGAACTCGACTCCTTCGGCCGTGATGATCAGCCGGGACGAGTCGTCGCGCTGCAGGAACTTCTTCTGGGCCAAGTACCAAATCGTGAATTCCAGGTGCTCGCGCGGCCGGCCGATCAGGCCCTCGAGATCCGTCGAGTAAACCCCGGCGTCCCCCGGCTCCATCCGTCGGCGGGTGTAGAGAACCTCGAGGAGCGTCAGTCGAACGAGCTGCTCGGACTCGAAGTCGTTTTCCGACTCGGCCCCGCTCGAGATGAGGCGCCACCGCTCCTGGCGCCGCTTCGAGTAGACGATGTCGTATTGGGCCCGCCGCTCGGGGTCGCTCAGGACGCTGTAGGCTTCGGCGATCTCCTCGAAACGGCTCCGGTTGCCGGTCTCCTGGTTGTCCGGGTGATACCGCTGCGCGTGGAGCCGGTACACGCGGTGAATCGTCTCCGGTTCGGCGGTCGAGCTGACCTGGAGCACTTCGTAATAATCGACCGGCTTGTCGTCCGGCATGACCGCAGCACCTCCAGAATGTGACGCGCAGCCCGCTCCCGCGACCCGGCGGGCGAAAACTGGCCCGCAAAGAAGCTAACCCGTCTTCTGTCAGGCGTCAAAGCGGGCCTGATGATGTAGCCTCAATCGAGTGACTCGCACAGTCGCGCTCCTCTCCCTTGTGGCCGCCACGGCGGGCTTCGCGGGCACGTCCCCCCGGCCCGAGGTGGCCGTTCAACGGGCGCCGGGCGACGGGAGCGACGAGGTCCAGCGCCTCGCGGCCCGCGTCCGCGACCGCATCAACGAGGCGCGCGCCCACCTCGAGCGCTACGGCTATTTCGAGGAGGACATCGAGATTGAGCTGGACCGCGCGGGCGCCGAAACGACTCGCGAGGCGCGCGTCTATGTCGTGTCGCCGGCAACGCCCGGCGGCGAGCCGGAAAGCCGTCTCGTCTCGGTCGATGGCAGGGCGCCGACGCCGGACGAGCGCGAAGACGACGATGAGCGCCGCGCCGACGAACGCGCCGAGTCCGGCAGGAAGGGGGGCAAGACTCGCGAGCGCCGCCGCGAGGCGGTCGAAGATCTCCGCCGCGGCCTCGTCGTCCGGATCGACGGACGCGAGGTGATCGACGGGCGTCAGACCACGATTCTCGCCTTCGAGCCACGGCCCGACGCGCGTCTCCACAGCCGCGCGGGGCTCTTCATCCGGGCGATGCAGGGCCGGATCTGGGTCACGCCCGCGGGAGACATCGTCCAGGCCGAGGCGGAGCTCGTCGACGATGTGTCGGTGGGGTGGGGGCTCATCGCGCGCGTCTGGAAGGGGAGCCGGCTGCGTGCGCGCCAGCAGCCGCAGGGCGAGGTGTGGGTGCCGCAGGACATGAGCGCGGAGGCGCGGGGCCGCACGCTGCTGTTCCGCACGTTTCGGACGCGGTACGTCGTCCGGTTCTGGGGCTACAAGCTGGGCGCAACACCCGAATGACGATCGGCTTACACTCCTCAGATGGCGGTCATCCTCGGCATGCTCATGTTTCTGATGGTGCAGTCGACATCCGCGGCCGACGATCTGGCGCAGATTGAGCAGCGGCTGATCAAGACCTGGCTCGCCGGAGACCGCGAGGCCTACAGCTCCATACTCGCCGACGACTGGACGACGACCGACATCGCCGGCCGCGTGCTCACGAAGGCCGAGGTGATGAAAGAGCAGTTCGGCCCGCCGGTCGCTGGCCGCCCCGCCAATGCCGGCATCGACGACGTCAAGGTGCGCCTTCTGGGAGACACGGTGGCGATCGTGACAGGCCGGACGACCGTGACGCTGAAGGACGGTTCGCCCGTTGCGTTGCGGTTCACGGATGTCTTTCAGCGACGAGACGGTCGCTGGCAGGCTGTCGTCTCGCAGGGGACCAGGATCGCGAATACGCCCTAGCGAGGGATCGCGGCGACGCCCGGCTTCACGAGGGTGAAGCGCTCGAAGACCAGCGGGTCGTGGCCCGGGATGACGAAGGACGGCGCGGCGGCAATCGCGACCATGCGCTTCTGCGCGCGAAGGTTCGCCGCCGGGTCGAGCGTCTGCGCGATCGGCACGCCGCGATCGAGGTTCTCGTACAAGTACATGTTGTCGGAGGCGATGACGACCGTGCCGCGCGGCGTGCGGACCGTGACGTATTGCGAGGCGAACGTGTGGCGGCCGCCGGTGTGGACCTTGATACCCGGGGTAATCTCCTTGTCGTCCCCGTCCACGAGCTGCAGGCGGCCCATGCGTTTGAATTGGGCGAGCATCCCGGCGTTATCGGAATCAATGCCCTGGGCTTTGGGCCGGCCTCGTTCATCGACGTAGTGCTCGTATTCTTCGCGTTGCAGCCAGACGGTCGCGGTGGGGAACAGGTCCAGGCCGTCCAGGTGGTCCCAATGCACGTGCGTGATGATGATGTCGGTCACCTCTTCCGGCCGCACGTTCATCCAGCCGACCGCGGTAGACGGCAGCACGAAGTCGCGCGGCTTCCATTTCTCACGGAACCTCGCGTGGTAGAACCCGGCGTCGACGAGAACGTTCCGGCCATCGGTCGCCTCGAGCAGCCAGACGGTCATCGCGATGTCCATGCGCCGCGTCTTGTCGGCGCCCGCGATGAGAGAGGCGACGGGAAAATCCGGGAGCGTGGCATACCGGATCGCGAACACATGCCACAGGTCGTGCGCGTTCATCTGAACGAGCAGCAAATAGACAGCCATGCCGAATGCCGAATGACGAATGCCGAAGGGGAGTGCGCCCACGGTTGAAGACTATCGCACTCTCGTATCGACCACGACAGTGCCGTCCTTCATCACCCATCTGACGCCTGTGAACAGTGCCTCGATGTTCTGCAGGGGATCGCCTTCGACCGCGACGAGATCGGCCAGAAACCCCGGCGCCACGCGCCCGAGCCGGTCCCGGAGCCCGAGCAGCTCCGCGCCCGTCCTCGTTGCGGCCGTCAGCGCTTGTTCCGGCGTCATGCCCGCCTTGACGAACCACCCGAGCTCTCTCGTGTTCTGCCCGAACATCGAGTAGACGGCGTCCGATCCCATCGCGAATCGCACGCCCGCCTTGACCGCACGCCGCGCCGACTCGAGGTTCCGCTCGATGTAGCCCTTCAGCGCCTCCTCGGAGCCTGGCGCGAAGCCGTACTCGTCCTTCGCGTCGATGTAGTAACGGTTGTGATCGATCGTCGGCACCCAGACCGTGCCTCGCTTCACCATCTCGGCCAGGGTGTCGTCATCGATCTCGGCGCCGTGTTCCACCGAATCGGCTCCGGCGCGAACGGCGTCGCGGACACCGGACGGACCGTAGGAGTGAATGGCGACCTTCCGATCGAGGGCGTGCGACGCTTCGACGACCGCGTGCATCTCGTCAAAGGTCACAGTCTGCGTCCCGTCGACGGTCTCGAACCCACCGCGCGATCCGAACACCTTCACCCAGTCGGCGCCGGCCTTGATCCGGTCCTCAGCCAGGCCGCGCATCGCGGCCGGATCGGGCCCGGCGCCCGGCCTTGCGCCGAGGCCCTGTCCCGACACGAACATCCGCGGCCCGATCATCTTTCCCATGTCGATGAGATCCCGCATCGCGATGTCGGTGTCGTTCGACGCGTTGAGGTCGCGGATTGTCGTGACCCCCGTCTCGAGCGTGCGCCGGGCGTTCTCCTGCGCGAGAAAAACCGTGACCGCGGGATGCCGCCGCTGGCCGCGCCCTTCGACAGGCTCAGGGCGCCCCGAGCCAGTCGAGGGGCGCGGACGCGTCCCTGGCTTGCCGTCCCAGTAGTAGGTGATGTGCGTGTGGACGTCGATGAGGCCGGGGAGGCCCATGTAGCGCCGGAGGTCGATGACCTGAGCGCCTGCCGGAACGTCCGGCGTGCCGGTGCTGACTCGGACGATGCGTCCGGCGTCGACGACGACACTGGCGTCGTTCAGGATGCGCGAGCCGTCCCAGAGCCGGCCGAACCGAATCACCTGGGCCTGAGCGAGAGCGACGGCCGGGGCGCAGGCAATGGCCCCGAGCAGCGCAAGGCCAAAGGCCGAATGGCGAATAAGGAAAGGAGCGGTCACGATGCCGGAGGGCGGGGCCTTTCAGGCCCCGCCGACTGGGCGCAGATTATAGCCGCCTCCGTTGGTCCTATTCGTATCGAAGTGCCGTCGTCGGATTGACCCGCGCCGCGCGATTCGAGGGGATGAGGCCGGCGACGACCGAGACCGTGATCAGTAGCGCGATCGCCCCGACGACGGTGACCGCGTCGGTCGACTTGACGCCGAAGAGCTGGCTCTCGACGAAGCGCGAGAGCCACCAGGCGGCCGGCAGCGCGAGCGCCACGCCAACCGCCGTGATGATCAGGACTTCCCGAATCACCAGCCAACCGATCGTCGCCGCGCGCGCGCCGAGCGCCATCCGGATCCCGATCTCGCGCGTCCGCCGCGCCACGGTGTAGGCCATGACGCCGTACAGTCCGACGACGGCGAGCAGCGTTGCCAGCGTGCCGAATACCGACGTCATCGTCGCGACGAGCCGCTCGCGCTGCAACGACTGCTCGACCTGGCGTTCGAGCGTGCGCGTCCCGTGCACGGGCAGATTCGGATCGAGCTGCTGGATGATCTGCCGTGCCGTCGTGAAGATCGATTCCGGCGGCTGCGACGATTCGAATGTACACCGTGAATCCCGCCAGGCGTGCGGCTTTCCAGGTACGGGAAGAAGAGCCCCGGCCGGACGTCGTCGCGTGACGTCGGTGTACTTCGAATCGCGGACGACTCCGACGACTTCAATAGGCGTTGGCGTATTCGGGTTGCTGCCGAATCCGATGCGTCCACCGATTGGATTCCGGCCGGCGAAGAACTTCTTCGCGAACGCCTCGTTCGCAATGGCCACGCGGAACGGCGGCGCCGTCCCTCGGCGGCTCGAGCCGCTCGTCCCGATCGTCGAAGTCGCGTCCCATCAGGATCGGGATGCCCATCGCCTTGAAGTAGCCGGGAGAGATGGCATTGTTGAGCACGTTCGTCCGCTCGTCGGGGCCCGGAGTGTAGCCTGCGATCGACATCGTGCTGCTCCACTGGTTGCCGTCGAGCAGCCGCATCGTCGCGAGGCCGGCCGACGTGATGCCGGGCGTGCTGTTCAGGCGCTCGAGCAGCGTCCGGACGAATTGCCTCGACCGCGCCGTCGTGTAGCCGTTGAGCGACGGATCGACGCTGAACGAAACGCAGCGAGCGCGTCTTGAAGCCGATGTCGACCGCGAGGAGGTTGTCGAGCGTGCGGAGGAACAGGCCCGCGCCGAGCAGAAGGAGGAGCGAGAGGCCGACCTGCGTCGCGACGAGCGCCTTGCGGAGGCGGGCATGGCCGCCGAGGACGCTGCCGGCGTGGTCCTTCAACGTGGGCGCCAAGCGAGGGCCGCGTGGATTTGAGCGCGGGCGTCAGGCCGAAGAGGATGCCCGTCAGCGTGGAGACGCCGAACGTGAACGCGAGGATCCGGAAATCCGGCGACGTCGACACGGGCTGCGGCGTTTCGGGGTTGACGAAGAAGCCCAGCACGAGCGGCGCGCCGATGAGCGACAGCGCGACCCCGGCGAGCGCCGCCGGCGAAGGCCAGCAGCAGGCTCTCGACGAGGAGCTGGCGGACGAGCCCGCCGCGCGTCGCGCCGAGCGCGAGCCGCACGGCCATCTCGCGCTGGCGCGCGGCGCCCCGCGCGAGCAGCAGGTTCGCGACGTTCGCGCACGCGATCAGCAGGACGCCGACCGCCGTCCCCATCAACACCCAGAGCGGCGTCGTCATCGAGCGGCGGAAGCTGGAGCGGCCCTGCGCGGCAGGAATGATCGTCAGCTTGTTCTCGAGAAATCGCTTGCGGCCGCGCTCCGGGACGTTCGCGAACGCCGGTTCCTTCACTTCCATCTCGAGCCGGCTGCGGTAGAAGGGCTCGAGCGAGGCGCGCGCCTGCTCGGCGGTCACGCCAGGCTTCAGCCGCGCGAACACGCGAAGCCAGTGCCAGCGTCGATCGTCGAGGCCGTTCCAGCCGGGCGTGAGCTGCGCCTTCATCATCAGCGGGACGAAGACCTGCGTCGGCCGTCCGATCTCGACGCCTTCGAACCCGCGCTGCGCGACGCCGATCACGGTGTACGGCTGGCCGTTGACGGTCATCGCGCCGCCGACGATGGAGGGATCGCCGCCGAACCGGCTCGTCCAGAAGCCGTGGCTGAGCACCGCCACCGGATGACCACCCGGAGCCTTGTCGTCGTCCGGTGTGAACAGACGGCCCGCCGCGGCGTTGACGCCGAGCGTCTGAAAGTACGTGCCCGAGACGATCTCGCCGGCGACGCGCTCGGTCTTCCCGGCGATGCCCGTGTGGAGCGCGAAGCCGAAGCGGGCCATGACGCCGTCGAAGACCTGGTTGTTGTCGCGGAAGTCGGTGAACATCGGAAAGGACAACTCGCTTCCGTCGCCCCAGTTGTTGCCGAACGCCGACCCGATATAGCTCACTTGCACGATGGCATCCGGATCCTTCACCGGCAGCGTTCGGAGGAGAACCTGATCGACGAGCGTGAAGATGGCTGCGTTCGCGCCGATGCCGAGGGCGATCGACGTGACGGCGATCGCGGTGAAGCCAGGCGATTTGCGCCAGGCGCGCAGGGCGAGGCGGAGGTCGGCGAGGATCTGGCTCATACGCTCCCTTTGACGGAACGCGGCCGTCAGCGGTTGGTCTTATGATGTCGCGATGCGGATTGCGCTCGTGGTGGCCGCGATACTCGGCGTGTTCGGCGGGCCTGAGAGGCCCGCCCTCCAAGCCGGCGCGCCTGAGAGGGCCGCCCGCCAGGTGCCCACGCCGCCACCTGGCATCACGAGGACCGTCCTCGCCGACAACGCGACGGTTCTCATCGCGCGGCTCCGCATGGCGCCCGCGGCGCGCGAGACGCCTCACACGCACCCGTTCTCAGCCGTCGTCGTGCAGATCGGCGCGGGTCAGGTAGAGATGGAGCTCGACGGCAGGAAGGTGACCGAGCCGCGGGACACCGGGCACGTCCAGTTCATTCCGAAGCAGATCATGCACGCCGCCGCCAACGTCGGGTCTGATAACTTTGACCTCGTGACCATCGCGATCAAGCCGGATCGGATGGCGGCAAGCGCCGCGCCAACGATCGAAACGCCGGCAGGCATCACACGAAAGGTGATCCTCGAGAACGACGAAGCGCGCGCCACGAACGTCCGGTTTGCTCCCGGCGCCCGCGAGCCGATCCACTCGCACCCGTTCGATCTCGTCGTGGTCCAGCTCACGCCCGCGAAAATGGAAGTGCAGGTCGGCGGCGAGAAGTCCGTGAAGGACTACGAATCCGGGGCGGTGGTCTTCCTCCCGCGGAACGTTCCGCACGCCGTCTCGAGCGCGCACCCGTCGCCGGTCGAGGTCATGAGCGTCGCCATCAGGTAGCGCAGCCCGTAGCGCGGCCCTTTAGGGCTGCCCTTCAGGGCTGCCGTGATGCTGCGTCGGTCGTTTTCGTCCGATCGACCTGATTCCAATCCGGCGGCGTCTGCCCGAGCAGGTGCTGCACGAAGAAGTCGTAGCGTTTCCGCTCGCCATACGCCCCGCCGTGTCCGTGTCCCGCTCCAGGAATCACGAGCAGCTCGAACGTCTTGTTCGCCTTGATCAGCGCGTTCACCACCTGCATCGTCGACGATGGGTCGACGTTGTTGTCGAGCTCGCCGACGACCAGCAGGAGCTTGCCCTGCAGCTTGTGCGCGTGGTCGACGTTGGACGACGCGGCGTACTGCGGGCCGATCGGCCACCCCATCCACTGCTCGTTCCACCAGAGTTTGTCCATCCGGTTGTCGTGGCAGCCGACCGACGAAAGCGCGGCCTTGTAGAACTCGGGGTGAAAGAGCAGCGCGCCCATCGAGTTCTGACCGCCGGCCGAGTTGCCGTAGATTCCGACGCGCGAGATGTCGTAGTACGGGTACTTCGCCGCGACCGCCTTGTGCCAGAGGATGCGATCCGGGAAGCCGGCATCGCCGAGGTTGTGCCAGGCGACGTCGTGGAACGCCTTCGACCGGTTCGACGTGCCCATGCCGTCGATCTGCACGACGACCAAGCCGAGCTCGGCGAGCGTCTGCATCTGTGAGTACGCGGCGAACGTCTTCGGAACGAACGAGCCCTGCGGTCCCGCGTAGATGTTCTCGACGACGGGATACTTCTTCGAGGGATCGAGATTCGCCGGACGGACGATGACGCCCCAGATGTCGGTCTTGCCGTCGCGGCCCTTGGCCACGAAGACCTCTGGCGGCGCCCAACCGGCGCTTTTCAGATCGGTGATGTCGCCGCGCTCGAGCTCCATCATCAGCGAACCGTCGCTCGTCCGGCGCAGCTCCGACACTGGCGCGACGTCCACTCTCGAGTAAGTGTCGACGTAATAGGTCTGGTCGGACGAGAACACCGGGGAGTGGTCGGCGTCCTCCTTCGTCAGCGGCGTGAGACCGGTCCCGTCGAAGCCGATCCGGTAGAGGTGAAGGAAGTACGGGTCCTTGCCCTCGTACATGCCGTTCGCGCTGAACCAGATCTGACGTTTCTCTTCGTCCACTTTCTCCACGCTGCGGACGGCCCAGTTTCCCTTCGTGATCTGGCTCTTCACCCGGCCCGTCACGCCGTCGTACAGATACAGGTGGTTCCAGCCGTCGCGCTCCGACATCCAGACGACCTCCTTGCCGTCGGCGATGTCGTGGCGAAACCGCTTGCCGGCGCTGCGGCTCGTGCCTGCCTGGTTGTAGTAGAAAAAGGTCTTCGGCTCCTCGGAGATGACGGCCCGCGCCTTGCCGGACGAGGCGTCGACCTCGATGACGCGGAAGAGCTGATGGCCGCGCTGGTTGTACTCGAACGTCACGGCGCGGCTGTCCTTGCGCCAGACCAGATCGGAGAGGTTGAACGGGTTCTCGAAGAGATCGTTCGAGATGCTGATCTGCCTTGCAGGCTCGACGTCGAAGATGGCCGGCTGCTCGAGATCGAGCACGTCCCCGGGCTTCGCGTAGAGCATCGTCGAGTTCTTCGGCTGGAGCTGGTCTTCCGGAGACGACTCCACGTAGTGCACGTACCGGTGGTACCCCGGCCGAACGCGATAGGCCGCGATCTTCTTCGAGTCGGGTGACCACTCGATCGACCACGGATCGAAGAAGTTCCCTTCGGATCCGTCGGTGCTGAGCGTGACGAGCTTGCCGCCGCCTGCGGGCCGGACCGCGATGTTGAAGTTGTTGACGAGCGCCTCCCACTTGGCGTCCGGGGACTTACGGGGGCGAAACTCTTCGGTGGCCTCCGGATTGCGAGTCGGCCCTCCGCGGCCGCGGCGGAACCCTGCGACCGGCGGTTCTGCCTTCTTGCACTCGTAGTCGGCGACGCTACACCGCCACGTCGTGCCCTCGACGTTCATCTCGATGGCCTTCTCTTCGTCGACGAATCTGAAGGTGTTGAAGGGGAGCTTCAGCACGGTGTAGTCCTCTTTCGGGCGCACGAGCTTGTTCAGCGCCTGCGCGAGCCGCGCGTGGTCGAACGCCGGACGCTTCTCTTTCGTCTCGACGTCGACGAGCATGTGTTCGTTGCCGCCCTTGATCCACCGGCGGTAGTGGAATCGGGGTTTCTTCTCGATCCACGTGGCCGGTTCCGGGACGTTGACGGTCAGGGCCTGGTATTTGTCGCGCAGCCCGATGGCCCGTTCGTAATCGGCCTTCGTGACCTGGGCGGGTGCGGCTTCGGCCAGGAGAACGCCGGCGGCGGCGAGGAGGAGGATGCGCTTCATGCGCGCGATTCTAGCGCCCTCCCCGGGGAGTGGCCAATCGATCGGAGTTATGGGCCGATAATAGGCATATATCCATGATTCGTCTCGCGGCCGGCCTTGTCGCCGTCGTCCTTCTGCAGGCGGGCAACACGTCGCTGCTCCTCAAGCCGGATGATCCGGAGTGGAGCCGGCCGGCGCCGGAGCGCTTCCGGGTCGATCTCGAGACGAACAAGGGGGGCATCGGGATCGATGTGCAGAGAGAGTGGGCCCCACAGGGTGTGGACCGTTTTTACAATCTGGTCCGCCATGGCTACTACGACGGCGCCCGGTTCTTCCGCGTCATCTCCGGACAGTGGGCGCAGTTCGGCATCAACGGCGACCCGGCCGTATCGAAAGCCTGGCGGACGCGCACGCTGCCGGACGAACCGAGAATGACGTCGAACGTCCGCGGCACGATCGCGTATGCCTTCAAGGATCCGAATGGCCGGACGACGCAGGTCTTCATCAACCTGCGCGACAACTCGCCGACGCACGATCTGGAACCGTTCGTGCCGTTCGGCCGGATCGTCGAAGGCATGGACGTCGTCGATCGCCTCAACGGCGAGTACGGCGAGCAGTCGGGCGGCGGCATCCGTCGCGGCAAGCAGGATCCGCTGTTCGAAGGGGGCAACGAATATCTCCGCCGCGAGTTCCCGCGGCTGGACTACATCTATCGGGCTCGAGTCGTGGCGGCGCACGGCGCTCCGGAGGCTGAGCCGGTCAACACGCTCCTGAGCTCGCGCGCGGACCTCGAACGGTTCTTCTCGTCGCTCGTAGCCGTGAAGTCTCATGAAACCGTCGAGGCGTTGCCGGTGACGCTGGGATTCGTCGCTCGGATTTCCGTACCTCAACCTGACCGGCGTTTTCGTGGTCTACTTCGTGCCAGGCATGCTGGTCCTGGCCTGGGTGCTGAAACGGCGCCGGCACGATTCCTGAGGAGGGTTCTATGGCCGACCGCAACGTCGAGATCCGAATGGACAAGATTCCGGTGCGCGGCGGCATCGGAGCCGTTCTGACGATCATCGTCCTGCTGGGCGCGTTGGTCCTGGAGCTCGAGGGGCTCCGGGTTCCGGCCATCGTGGGGCTCGTTGGCGGAGTACTCCTCGGATGCATCCTGATCCTCTGGCGCAGGTGACCGCGTGGAACAGAGCATCGACGTGAGTCCGGATTCGGTAACTCCGAAAGGCTTTCTGGCCCGCTTGAGCGGCTATGCGGCCGAAGGGCTTCGCTATTGGGAACCCCGGCGCCTCATTTTCAACAGCGTGCTGGCCCTCGTCGTCCTCGTGCACTTCTTCACCGCCTGGCCAGCCTCGCGAGATCAGCTGTCTTTCGATCTCATGTTGGGGATCTTCTTCCTGGCCGTTCTCGCCAACGTCTGCTATTGCGCCGTGTATCTTGTCGATCTCTTCGTCCAGTTCGCCGGCCTGCACGCGCCCTGGCGTTTCGGCCGGGTGGTTCTCCTGAGCGTCGGGACGGCCTTCGCCGCCACCATCGCGCACTTCTTTGCGAAAGGATTGTTCGGTGGCTAACGAGGCCATGGCCGAAGAAAACCCGGAGCGCTCCTGGCACTTCAAGCAGTTGCGACGGAGCCTCCAGGCCCTTGCGATCTCGGGCTCCGGTCAGCGAGCACTGTTCCCTGACTTCGTCGTGAAAGCCGACGAGCTCGCTCTTGATTTCGATCACTGGTTCGCCGTCGTCCGGAGCAACTATGCGAGCGATGTGACCCGACCTCAGGCCGACGCGCTCGCCATAATCGATCGGAAGCTGGCAACCATTTCTCGTGACGGCGCCGAATTCGACGTCGAGCTATGGACGGACGAAGCCCTGACGAGCAGTGAGCACTGGGCGGACGTGCGGCGACTCGCCGCGTCGGCGCTCGAAGCGTTTGGATGGGCGTAGCGCCCTGGCGGCGCCTCCCCGTTCTCGTGCAGGCGATTGTCACCGGCGCTGCCGTGGCGACGGCCGGCACCGTGCCATGGGCCTTGCTCGCGGGTGCCAACCTCAAACACAAATCGTCTGTTCCGTGGGCCGTGCCGATCATGGCCATCTACCTGTGGCTCTTCTGGCGGTATGCCGTCCGCGGAGAAGGACCGCCGCGCGCGACCTCTGAGACGCGGCGCAGGGATTCCCGGGCGAACAGCATCCCGCCGGACCTCTGGGGACCGGCGCTGTTGGCAGGAATCCTCGGCCTCGTGAGCGTCCTGCTTCTTCAGGGAGTGCTTGGTCGGCTCGTGGTGCTCCCACAGCAGCGAGATCTCGACGTTTCCCAATACCCCGCGCTGACCGTGTTGATGTGGGTGCTCATGAGCGCGGCCGTCGCCGGCGTCGTGGAGGAGACCTCTTTCCGCGGGTACCTGCAGCGACCGATCGAGCGCCGGCATGGAGCTGTGATCGCGATCCTGGTCGCTGGAGTTCTGTTCGGCCTCACGCACTTCACGCACCGGGAGGTCACAATCGCACTCCTGCCGTTCTACGTGGCTGTGGCGGCGGTCTACGGTGCGCTGGCGCATCTCACGGATTCGACCCTGCCAAGCATGATCCTGCATGGCGGCGGCAACGTCTTCAGCGCCTTCGACCTGTTCACGCGCGGGCGGTCTGAGTGGCAGCTATCTGCGACTCCTCAGCGTCTTATCTGGGAGACGGGGCCGGATGCGGCGTTCGTAGCCAACGCGGTGGGACTCCTCGCCGTCGGATCCGCGGCAGTGTGGGCGTATGTCGAACTGGCACGCGCTGCCCGGGCGACGCGGACGCCAGGCGTATCCGGATCGGGCGCATACTAGTTGAAGCTACCCCAACGGGAGGGCCCATGGCAGTACGGCAGGCGGGCGTCGCCGCGCTCGCTGCGCTGATCCTCGGGACGGGTGTCGTCAGCGATGCCAGCCGGGGGATCGAAAGGCTCTGCGTCTCGGACGAGCACTACGAGGGCATGCTGGCGCGCTACAAGCACGTCCTCGTCGGGCGTGTCGTAGAGCGTACGGACCCGCCAACCGGCGAGGAGTTCTCCGTGCAAGCGATTCGGGTGTGGAAAGGGAACGCACGCACCATCACGCTGAAGAATGTCCCGAGCCCTTACGGGATGAGCCTGGTCATGGGGCAGGCCTACGTCATCTTCGCTGGAGAGAACCCGCAGGACGTCGACAGCTGCAGTCCTGTCCTACGAACTTCCGATAAGCGTGCCCTGAAGGCGATCGGTCGGCTTGATCGCGCGCGCGGGCTTCCTCCGTTGGCGCTGCAGAAAGAGGACCTGCCGCCGCCGCGAGAGATCGAGCGGCCCCGAGGTGTGCAGCTGTCGACAACGGATCGCAGAACGATCTCTGGAGACGAGTATGGGAAAGGCCGCCGCGGTGTAGTGCTCGCCTCTGCGGCGCACTTCCACCGCTGGAGTTGGGAACGGCAGGCGAGCGCGCTGGCAGACGCCGGCTTTCGCGTGCTGGCGATCGACTTCATCAAGGACTGGCCCGGGCAGCGCCTCCCGCCCGAATCGCAGCTCTATGTAGATGTCCTGGACGCGGTCCGGTATCTGCGGAAGAACGGCGCCGAGACCGTATCGGTCGTTGGCGCTGGTTTCGGAGGCTGGGCCGCGGCGCAGGCAACGATCGAGGCTGCGCCCCGTGAGATAGAGCGTCTCGTTTTGCTGGCCCCGGCGCCGATTCCCGAGCCCGAGCGGTTGAAGGTCCCGACGCTCTTTGCCACGACTCGCGATGACACGGCGCCAGACGGATCACCGCGGCTCGTCGAGATTCGTCAGCAGTACGACAAGACGCCTGACCCGAAACAACTGCTCGTGCTGAAAGGGTCCGCTCATGCCCAGTTCATCTTCACGACGAACGAAGGCGAGCGGCTCATGAAGGAGATCCTGCGATTCCTGTCCGCGCCGTAAACAAAAAGGGGACAGTCACCTTTTTTCAATTCGCGTAAAAAGGTGACTGTCCCCTTTTCTACTACAGCGACTTCAAGTACTCGACGAGCTCCTTCTTCTGGTCCGCGGTGAGCTTCAGGTTGAAGTGCTTGTCGTAGTGCTCGACCACGGCGTCCAGCGTCGCAAAGCGGCCGTCATGGTAGAAGCCGCCCTTCATGCGCGTGAACAGCCCGCGGAGCGGCGTCGTGCGATACCGCTTGTCCGGCGATCGATCCGCCTGGAAGCCGTCGATGCCGATCTCCTCGGCCGTGTGCATCGGCCAGCCCGGCTCGGTGAAGAGCGGCGGCACGTGACAGCGCGCGCACGCGGCCTGGCCCGCGAAGACACCCTCGCCCCGCTTCGCGGCCTGCGCGTCGAAGCTGCCGGCTGGCGGCGTCGGCGCCGGAATCGCGAGCTGGTAGAAGTGCAGCGCGGCCAGCTTCGACGTGATCAGGTCGGGGTTGTTGCGCACGTTGCCGTGGCCCGCCTTGGCCGCGACAGGGAATCGACTCTTGTCGTCGAGCCGTGGATCGAAGAAGACGCCCTTCCCGTGCATCTGGGTGTTGGCGACGTAGGCGTTCCAGTGGGACACGCCGCCCCAGCCCGTGTAGGTATGCAGGTTGACGCCGGCGAGGCCGAACGCCGCGGGGAGCACCGTCGCCGCCGACTTGCCGTCAGAGCGCATCGCCTTGCCGTCCTGATTCAGCTCCGCGTCGTACCGGCCCGGGCCCCAGCTCTTGAGCACCTTGCGAACGCCCTCGGCGTCTGCGCCCAGCAGCTTGGTGAACGGCGACAGATCGGGTGCGAGCGCCACGATCGCGCCGACGTTCAGATCGCGATTCGGCCAGCCGTCCAGCCGGCGGCCGATGCCGGGCGCGAACGAATCGTCGACAGTGGAGTGGCAGAGCGCGCACTGGATCCCCATCGATTTGGCCGACCCGTCCGCATTGAGGAACGCGGTCACGCCGACGACGGCGTTGGCTTTCAGCAGCGCGACGGTCGAGGCCGGGTCGTCCATGTTGACCTTGCCCGCCTTGATTTGCGCCACGAGATCGGCCGGGAGCGCTTCGGCGTCGACTTTCAACCCGACGCTCAGCGCCATCTTCGGGCTGACGCCCGGTCCGACACCGCCGAGCTTCTCGCCGACGATCGCCTGGTGCAGCTTGAGCTGATCCCCCCAGAACGCCTCGTCTCCGAATGTGTCGTGGCGGAAGATCTGCCGGCCTTCGGCGATCATGCGCTGGGCGTTCTGGTTGATCGTGACGTCGAATCCGCTGGCGCGGCTCGTGGGGTCGACTTTGCCGGCCGTCGCGGACGGCTGTGGCGGGACCGGCTGACGGAGCATCGCCGTAGACGCGGTGGCGAACGCGAGAATTCCGCCAGCCAGGAGCACCTGCGCACGAGACATGGAAGCCTCCTTGCTGAGTTTGGTCAAGATAACCAAGCCCTATCTGTGGTATTTAGCAAGATGAAGGCCACGGAATCCGCTGACACTCGGGCGGCGCTGGCCAGGGATCTGCAACTAATTGGGTGAACGCGTAGTAATAGACGACAGGCCGATGCTCAGGAAACACCTGCTCGACTCCACTCGCGGTCGCATC
Organism: uncultured Acidobacteriota bacterium; assembly: GCA_963847125.1. Lineage (GTDB taxonomy): Bacteria > Acidobacteriota > Vicinamibacteria > Vicinamibacterales > 2-12-FULL-66-21 > DATAEE01. The sequence continues at coordinate 276,831 of CAWJYM010000009.1, read as the reverse complement.
GTGACGCTGCTTCAACACGGCGGCCTGACCGTCGATGAGATCGCATCCAGGCTCGAGCTCACCGCCAATGGCGTCCGCGCGCACCTCACCGGTATGGAGCGCGACGGGGTGGTGGAACGCGGCGGACGCCGGCGCGGCACGACGAGGCCATCGTCGGTCTTCGTGCTGACGCCCGAGGTGGAGCAATCGCTCTCAGGAGCGTACGTTCCCCTGCTCATCCAGCTCGTGCGGCTGCTGACGAGCGGCCAGCCGGCGGCTCAGGTCGATCGATTCATGCGTCAGGCGGGGAAGGGACTCGCGGCCGAGCTTACGGCCGCCCGGCGTGACTCCGACAGCCTCGGATCTCGCGTCCGGGCCGCGAGCGACCTGATGAACCAGCGGCTGGGCGCGGTCACGCACGTCGAGGAAAACGGCCACACCGTCATTCGTGGCGCGAGCTGTCCGCTCGCGGCGCTGACCGGCACGCACCCGGCCGTGTGCGTGGCGATGGAAAGCTTCGTGGCCGAACTGGTGGGCGCCGCGACCGTTCGCCAGCGCTGCGAGCGCGGCGAACGGCCGCGATGTTGTTTCGACGTGAGCGGCCGCGCCCCCCGCTAGCGCTGCGCCGTCGTCGTCCTGGTCCGGCTCTGCTTCTGCTTGTCGACCATCGCGGCGACGTCAGCCAGCAGCTTCTTCGCGTCGTAGACGATCCCGTCCTTGATCGTGTACTTGATGCCGCCGATCCACTCCGGCTTTGCGGTCTGATCGTTGAGTCGCAGCGCGCCGGTGCCGTAGAGCACCTTCAGGTTCTTCAACGGATTCTGATCGATGACGATCAAGTCGGCCAGCAGGCCCGCCCGGACGACGCCTCGGTCGATCGGCTTGCCGGCCGGCTCGGCGATCGTCAACGCGCCGTTGTAGGTCGCCGCCTGAATCACCTCCAGCGGATGGAAGCCCGCTTCCTGCAGGAGCTCCATCTCGTGGATGTTCCCGAAGCCGTACGTGTTGTAGATGAAGGCGGCGTCGGCGCTGACGGTCACCCGGCCGCCCATCTTCTTGTAGTCGTTCAGAAGCTTGAACCACACCTGGTAGAAGTTGCGCCACGCGATCTCGTCGTCCAGCGTCCAGTAGTACCAGTACGACCCGTGGTTGGCGCGGCTCGGTGAGTAGAAATCCATCAGCGAGGGCAGCGTGTACTTCGGGTGCCAGTCGGCGTTCCGCATCCGCATCAGATCGCGGCCCGCCGCGTACGCCGTCATCGTCGGATCGAACACCGTGCCTAGCTTGCGCTGCTCCTGCAGGTATTCCTTCCATTCAGGCCCGCCCGGCGTGTGAATCTTGTCCCAGAGCCGCGCGACCTGACCGAAGCGCATTTGCTCATCGTCATTGATCTGATCGACGGGCCACGGTTGAACGACGTAATCCTTCAGCAGCGCTTCGAAGTGGCCGTAGAAGTGCGTAACCGTGCCAAGGCCCAGCCTGGCGGCGTCGAGCGCGTTCATCTGGGCGACGCCGGTTTGCTGCAGGTGCGCGGTCGAGCCGAGGCCGAGCTTCTTCGCCTCGTCCAGCAGCGCCGCCATGATCTCGGGCCGGTGCGCGCCGACCTTCAATCCCTCGACACCGTTCTGCGCCGCCCACTGGACCCACGCGCGCGCCGCTTCCGGCGTGTCGGGCTGCCCCTTGTCCCAGCCGGCGCCAGGCCGCTGATAGTTCACGATGCGCGGCGCGACGATCTCGTTGCGGTTGCCGCGCTCACGCTCCTTGACGAGCCAGTCGTTGGCGCCGAGCGGGACGCCGCGGACCGTCGTCACGCCGTGCGCGAGCCAGAGCTTGAAGGGGTACTCGGCCTCGGGGTTCTTGGGCGATCCGCCCGCGTGCTCGTGCATCGAGACGAAGCCGGGCATGACGTACATGCCGGTGCCGTCGATCTCATGGTCGGGCTTGTCGGGCCCGCGGTTCGGACGCAGTGGAAGGCCAGGCGTGCCCGCTCCTCGAACCGACTGAATCTTGTTCCCTTCGATGACGATGTCGACGGGCCCGAAGGGGGGCGCGCCGGTGCCGTCGATCAGGATCGCGCCGCGGATGACGAGCGTCTTGAACGGCCCCTTGCCCTCGTCGGCGCCGCGCGCCGGGGCAGGGACGATCGCCTCGGCGGGAGGTCCCTGTCGCCGCTGCGGTTGTTGACCGGAGATCGACGCCGCCAGACCCGTGACGGATGCCACACAAAACAGGGACGCCAGCTTGCGCATATCCTCCTCCCAATAATCCGTGTAATCCGTGTAATCCGTGGCTAATCGTGATCCGCGTAATCCGTGGCTAGGCCTCCGCGGCGGCTTCGACCGACGCCTTCCGCTCGGCGAACGCCGACATGAGCATTGTGATCGCGGTGTACACGACCACGAAGATGACGAGCCAGCGCACCCAGTAGAGCGGCAGCTGCCTGACAATATATGCCGCGACGAGCACCCCTGGGATCCCGCCGATTGCGAGCCCGAGCGCCGGGCGCAGGCTGTAGCTGCGCTCGCGGATGAATCTGAGGCTGCCCACCGGCATCAGGAACGCGCACGAACCCATCATGATGGGGAACGCCGTACGCTCGCTCATACCAAGCAGACCGACCAGCGTCATACAGGGGGCGTAGAGTCCGATGCCCAGCGTCATCAGCGCGCCCAGTACGAAGTTGCCGCCGACCGCGAGCGCGAGCTTCGCGCCGCGAACGCCAATCACGTCGCTTCCAGCCGGGAAAAGGTTGAGCTGCTTCATGAGGAAGAAGACCGCCGCCGCGAGAAGGGCAGCCCCCATGCCGATCTGGACCTTGCGCTTCGGCCACTTCGCCACGACGCCGGCGCCGAGCCAGGCCCCTGCGACCGCCGCCGCGATCATCGAGAAGAGCGTCAGCACGTCGACCGGGATCACTGCGGTATAGATGAAAGCCTGCAGGACCGTCGGAAGCGTGTGGCCGGCGTTGAGCGTCCCGGGAATGACTCGATCCGGAACCATGCGCAACCAGCGGAAGAGCGCCGTAGTCGTCGCAAATGACCCGATTCCGAGCGTGTCGAGGAAGTTGGTGATCGCGCCGACGCCCATCTGCGTCGGCGTCGGGAAACGCGCGTCCGTCGCAGGCGTCGCAGACGCGGAGCCGGGCGTGCGCTTGAGTCCCGCGATGGTGCGGGCGCACGCCGCGATATAGACGGCTGTGAGCACGCCGAGCGCCACGAGAAGGCCGGTGATCGGGTTCATGTTGGCTTGAAAGCGTATCAGGACTCCCAGCTTATTGCCCCATCAGTTTTCCGAATTGGATTTGACCTAAAATGGCCGGTCGATGACCTTCGAAGGCGTCTATTCGGTGCTCCCCACGCCGTTCTCGGCCGACGGCGCCGTGGACGAAGCCAGCCTGCGCCGCGTCGTCACGATGTTCCTGGAAGCTGGCGTCAACGGTCTCACCGCGCTGGGAGTCACAGGCGAGGTCGCCCGGCTCGACGATGCCGAGCGTGCGCACGTGCTCGATGTGGTGCTGGACGAAGTTCAGGGACGCGTCCCTGTTGTCGCCGGTACGACCGCGGATGGCACGCGCACCTGCATCAGCTACAGCCGTCACGCGCGCGTCGCGGGCGCCGCGGCCGTCATGGTCAGCCCGCCACGCATGGTCAAGCTGAACTCCGACGCCGTCGTCCGGCACTACGCGGCACTGGCTGAGGCTGTCGATATCGAGATCGTCGTGCAGGACTATCCGCCGATCTCGGGCTACGCGATGGAGCCGTGGCTGCTGGCGCGCATCGCGCGCGAGATCCCGAAGGCGCGGACGATCAAGCTCGAAGACCCGCCGACGCCGTTCAAGACCTCGCGCATCCTGGAGCAGCTCAAGGGTGAGAAAGCCGGTGACGTGAAGGTCCGGATCTTCGGCGGTCTCGGCGGGGTCTTCCTGCTCGAAGAACTGCTGGCCGGGGCCACGGGCGCGATGACGGGGTTCGCGTTTCCGGAGATCCTCGTCCGCATCGTGTCGCTCTTCAACGCGAAGAAGATCGACGAGGCGGCCGATCTGTTCTATCGGACCGTGCCGCTGATGCGGTTCGAGTTCCAGGAAGGCATCGGCATGGCGATCCGTAAGGAAGTCCTGCACCGGCGCGGAGCCCTCGAGAGCCCGACCACCCGGCCGCCCGCCGCGCGGCTCGACGATGCGACGCGCCAGGCGCTCGATCGCGTGCTGGAGTGGGTCAAGAAGGAAAAGGGGAGCGCATGGATCTCGGCCTGAAAGGCAAGGTCGCGATGGTCGCGGGCGCGAGCCGCGGCCTCGGGTTCGCCGTCGCGAAGGCGCTCGCGGCCGACGGCGCCTCGGTGTCGATCGCGTCGCGCGACGAGGCGGCGATCTGCGACGCCGCGAAGCGGCTGACCGGGTCGGCCGGCGACGTGTTCGCGATGGCGGCGGACGTGCGGGCCGCCGAGGACATCGCGCGCTGGACCGCCGCGACCGAACGGCGCTTCGGCGGACTCGATCTGCTCTTCACCAACTCCGGCGGTCCGCCTGCCGGCCCGGCGATCGCGTTCGACGATGCCGCGTGGCAGGACGCCGCCGATCTGCTGCTGTTCAGTGTTCTCCGGATGGTCCGCGCCGCCGTGCCATCGATGAAGAAACGCGGGGGCGGCTCCATCCTCGTGTCCACGTCCTCGTCCGTCAAGGAGCCCATTCCCAACCTGGGACTCTCGACGGTCATGCGCGCCTCGGTCTCCGCGCTCGCCAAGACGCTCGCGCTGGAGCTGGCGGCCGAGAAGATCCGGGTCAACCAAATCATTCCCGGACGGCTCGATACCGATCGCCTTCGCCAGCTCGATGAGGGGAACGCAAAGAAGGCGGGGATCGCGACCGACGAACAACGGAAGCGCTCGATCGCGTCGATCCCGGCCGGCAGGTACGGCGATCCGGACGAGTTCGGCCGGGCCGCGGCGTTCCTGCTGTCGGACGCCGCGTCGTACATCACGGGCGCCACGCTGCAGATTGACGGCGGGTTGATTCGAAGCGTGCTTTAAGGCCTAGCGGCCCCGCAGGATAGGCAGCAGGTCTTCCTGAATCGTCTCCAGCATGCGCTCGATCCCGGCGGCGCCGCGTTGCTCATCCCGCCGACGTCCCCGATCTCGGGATTGCTGGAGCTGCCGGAGACTCACCACCAAGCGGTCCAGAGGAGGGGCCAACTCTTGCTGTCTGCCGATGGCGCTCGCCAGTTCTGCCAGTGAGCGCTGGACGTGGTTCTCCGAGTCTCCGGGCCCGAGCCGAGCGGCGAGACGCGAGACTCTCTTCAGGGCCGCGTCCAGGGCAGCGAGGTCGTCCGGGGTCATGTGATGGCAGGTCTACCAACTGTCGCGGCGCACGCCGTAGGTCCGCCGTTGCCCGGCGGCTCGACGGCTGACGTTCCAGACTTCTCCGCACCTCACGCAGCGCCAGTAGGTCGTGACATCCACGGTCTTGCTGACCGTGGTGAGCTCACGCCCGCCGCACGACGGACAGGCGGACGGGGCCGCGTCCGCACCTGCGAGCGCTTCTTGCTGCTTGGTCATATGGTGGACTTGATCGGCCTGGGCTTCGCGAAGGGTACCAGGCGGCGTGCCGGGTCGCCGGTCCTGAAGCTGGTGTCCATGAGCTGCCCTGCGTGAGCGGCGACGCGCGCCGGGTCCAGCGCGGCGAGCTCGCACCAGAGCTTGAGCATCGGCGAGCCGGCGAGAAAAAGCCGTGCGCTGTCGTGCTCCGACGTGGATCCGGGCGCCGCGACGATGTCGCGCAGCGCCTGTTCGATCACCCGGACGCTCAGCCGGCGATAACCGTCGCTGGAAGGCATGTGCCCCGTTCCGCGCCACGCGCCGTGCGACGGTCCGCGAGAGTGCATCAGCCGGCCTTTCTTTTCAGCACAGCGCGCCCGGTTGGATGCGTTCGACAGGACACCGGCGCGAGACTGCAACGAGCGTTCTGTCGATGGAAAAAAGAGCCGGTGGCGGAAGCGGTGCCGGTCGGCGCGCGCCCACGGATCGGCGCGTGGGAACGCTGGCTGGCTCAGCTCAGGTCAGGGACTCTGCGCATTACTCTATACTCTTTTCATCGCTGCGGCCACTGTCTTCGGGAGCTTCGATCGTCTCTAGAGCGCGATCAACCCGCCGCGGACCGCGCGTCGGACCGCGTCCGTGCGGTTCGCCGCCCCGAGCTTCCCGCAGATCGACGCGACGTGAAACTTCACGGTCTGATCGCTGATGGCGAGCCGCGTCGCGATTCCCTTGTTCGACAGACCCTGTGCGAGGAGATCCAGGACGTCCAGCTCGCGTGGCGTAAGCGATTCCACGACCGATTCACCCGGTTCGCCTCCGTTGGACGAAGGATCGGGCGCGATCAGCCAGGCGTCGGCCTCGAACGCCGCCGACCGCGCCGCCGCGAGCGTCGGCGCCTCGCCGACGACGTCCATCCCGTCGGCGAGAAACGCGCGCAAGCGGGCGCGTCCATCTGCGGGACCGACGAGGACGACGCGCATGTCTCGATCTTAGACCGGGCCGCCTAAGAAGGCGCCTGGCGCGTGGCAACCGTCACGCTGATGTCATGGGCCTCGCTGCCGCGTAGCAGCCGAAGGGGAACCGCGCGGCCGACGCGATCCCCGCTCAACAACTGCAGCAGGTCCTCCGGCGCGTCGACGGGATGTCCGTCGAATTCCAGCAGGACGTCGCCGACCAGCACGCCTGCCCCGTCGGCCGGGCTCCCCGCGGTGACGGCCGTGACGAGCAGCCCGCGCTCGCGCGCCGAATCGCCGCGCTGACGGGCGGCAAGGGTCACGGGCTGGCCGGCGATCCCCAGAAACCCGCGCTTCGGGCTTCCGTGCTGGAGCACGTCCTGCGCCGTCTTCCAGGCAATCGCCGCCGGGATCACCACGCCCAGACCACGGATCGCCGCGGCGGTCGTGACACCGATGACGCCGCCGGCGGCGCTCACGAACGCGCCGCCCGCAAATCCGTCATGCATCGGCGCCGTCGTGCGGATGACTTCGTCGATCGCCCGGCCCCGCCCCGTACGCAGCGGACCGCCGATCACGGCGACGATGCCGGCGCTCGCGGTGAGGGCATTGCTCCACGATCTGGCGACGGCGAGTGCGAGGTGACCGACGCGCGGCGCCGATTCGAGACGGGGTGCGGGTTGGAGTCCCAGACCCTTGACGCGCAGCGCGGCGAGACCTGTGGCCGGATCCCAGCCCGCCAGCTCTGCGTCGAACGTGCGGCCGTCGCCGGCGCGCACATGAAGGCCATCGTCGCGTCCGAGCGCGCGACCGCTCGTCACGACGGCGTCGGTGGCGAACACAATGCCGGACACCGGGCGGCGGTGCCCTTGAACCTGCACGACGCTGGGAGCGACCGAGGCGATCGCGTCGGCCATGGCGTCGGAGAGAGTTGAGAGGGGAGAGGTGCTCATGTCGCCATTCTCGCGGGCGCGAGGATGGCGGCGCATCACCCGAACGGGCAGGGACGAGTTGGAGGGGCCGGTCTTAAGACCGGCCCCTCCAGAATCACGAGCGCGCCGCGCGGAAGGGCACGGCCTCGCGCCGTTTGCGGGCGCTTGTCGTGGCGCCGATCCGGTCCCAGTTGAAGTTGCGGACCAGCTTGATGAGCTCTCGCGCCGGCTCGGACAGGTACCCCTGCTCGCGGTAGACCATCAGCGTCCGGCGCGGGATCGACAGCTCTTGGATAGGAATCTGCGCGAGCGTTCCGTCGCGCACCTCCTGGCGGACGGTGATTCCGGGGACGATCGCCATCCCGACGCCTTCCTGGACGAAGCTCTTGATGTTCTCGAAGCTCCACAGCTCGGCGACGATCCGGCAGCGCGTGGCGTGCTGCTCGAAGAGCCGCTGGATGGTGTCCGCGGTCGCGCTGCACAGGTGATGCAGCACGAAATGCTCCGAGCCCAGGTCGCGGACGCGCACGTCGGCCCGGCTCGCGAGCGGATGAGTCGGCGCAGCGACGAGGATCATCTCGTCGGTGTGCACTTCCGCCCACTGCAGGTCGTGGAACGCGGGCTCCTCCTTCACGAACCCGACGTCCACCTCGCGGTCGAGGACCTGTCGTGGAATCTCGTTCAGTCGGCTGCGGTAGATGCCGACCCTGATGTCGGGGAAGCGCTCGAGGTAGCTGCGCAGCGGCGCCGGCAGCAGGTAAACCGCCGCCGATTCGTGCGCCGCGATCGCGAGCGTGCCCGCCTTGAGCGTCTTCAGCTCCGACACGTGCCGGAAGGCGTCGTTTCTCAGCTCCACCATGCGGCGCGCGTAATCGGCGAGCACGCGTCCGGCCTCGGTGAGCGACACCTCATGGACATCCCGGGCGAAGAGGGGCGCGCCGACTTCCTCTTCGAGCTTCTTGATGCTCTGGCTGACCGCGGGCTGCGTGCGGCAGACACGTTCTGCCGCGCGCGTGAAGGTGCCCTCTTCGACGACGGCGAGGAAATGCTCGAGCTGGAGGAGGTCCATACCTTTTCCCAATGCTGAGTGCTGAATGTGGAATGCTGAGTTGAAATCAGCACTCAGCATTCCGCAATCAGCATGGGTGTTTGTCCCTTTCTAGAAGTCCACCGTGACGCCGAACCTGACGATCCGCGGCGCGAGAATGTCGGCCGGCCGCAGGTACGCCGAGCCGGTCGTCGTGGTGTAGCCGATGATCGTGTCCGCGTTGCCGAGGTTGAAGATCTCGACGAGCGGTGTGATGCGCCGGTTGCCGAAGCGGAACGCGCGCGAGATCCGCAGGTCCACCATCGCGACGTGGGGAAGCCGCTCATCTCCGCGCTCGCTCAGCCGGACGGTCTGGCTCGCGCGCGTCAGCGTCGGGAAAATCGTGCGCGTGATGTTGATCTGCGACTGGTACGGATATCCGTCGTTCAGGATGTAGCTGCCGCTCAGGTTGATTTCGTACGGCGCCATGTAGGATCCCGACAGCCGGAACGCGTATGCCGAGTCCGGACCTTCGATCCCTTCCGGGAAATTCAGCTCGTTGTTGGGGTCGTTCAGGTCGTTGGCGGCGACGCCGCCGAAGTTCTTTCCGAGCGTCAATCCCGCGACAAGCTGCCAGCGCTGGCTGAAGCGCTTCGCCGCCGTGATCTCGACTCCGTCGTACGTCGTATCGAGCAGCGGCTCGTTGTCGAACACGTTGTCCTGGCGGCCCGTGAACGCCGGGTTGAGGTTGTAGAACGTGATCGTGCCGCCCGGGCCCTGCGGCGACGCAGGCACGGCGGCGGTCTGCTCCGTGTAGGCCGACGGGGGCACGGCGACGTTGCGCTGGCCGATCTGCTTCCGGTTCGAGCGGTGGTAGTACATCACGCCGACCCGGAAGTCCGACATGAGCTGGTGCTCGACGCCGGCCGTAAACTCGTCCGAGTACGACCAATCGGGTCCGTCCGCGTCGGCGTAGCGGCTCGTGAGGCCGGGGAAGCCGGTGAACGCCCCGAGCTCGCTCGCCTGGGGGATCCGATCGGTGTTGCGATCCGTCCACGGCCGCGTCCCGCTGGTGAGCTGGAACGGGTGAACCCGCTGCACCATGTTCAACCCGATCTGTCCCGAGTAGCGGCTCGCGCTCGCCTTGACCGCGGTCCGGCCGTTGCCGAACACGTCGTACACGACGCCCGTGCGCCACACGCCGCGCCAGGAGCTGAAGACGTCGGTGCGCGCGAGGGAGCGCGCATCGGTGAACTGGCCCGCGGGGTTCGACTGCTCGGGCATCCAGCCGCTCGCGTGATCGATGCGAATGCCGAGGTTCAGCGTGACCCGCTTGTGGCTCCAGGCATCCTGCGCGAACAGGCCATAGAGCTGGATCTTGCTGTTGTGCGCCGTCGGCGTGTTCCACAGCCGGACCTGGTTCGGCGCGCTGTTGTTGAATTCGATCCACTGGTCCTGATTCACCCAGAACTGCTGGAACATCCCCATCTGGGAGTACTGCAGGCCGGCCTTCAACATGTGATCGCCGCCCCACCCGGGCTGCGCATAAGAGACGACGTTGTCGAACACGGTGCGATAGTTGGGCGCCTCCTCGTGCCGCGCCGCCGCGACCGCCGCCGTGCTCAGCCCGTTGTCGACGATGCGGATGTCGGTCTCCGCGGTTCCTGGCTGGTAGTAGTAGTTCGTGACGCCGTCCATGATGTTGAACGTCGAGTCGAACACCATCTTGTTGCGGACGAGGGTGTATCTGATCTGCGTCGAGAACGCCGGGTTCGTCTGCCACAGCGACGCGTTGTCCTCGACGAAGTTCGGCGGCGTGTCGCGGCGATGGAAGCGCTCCTTCCAGTTGTAGTTGTAGGAGCCGGCGATCTTCTGGTTCGCCGTCGCCTGCCAGATCCCCTTGCCCGACACGTTCCAGATCAGGTTGTCGTCGATCGCGCGTGAGCCATCCGGATTGCGGGCCAGCGTCAGCTTGTCCGTCCGCCAGTTCCGATACGCGCCATTCACCCACAGCCGGTCCCGCGCCAGCGGACCTCCTCCGGCCACGTTGAAGTCGTACAGCTTCGTCACGGGCGTGCCGCCCGGGAGACCGATCGCCGTCAGCGCCTGATCGTTGACGCTCTGCCAGTCCTTGTCGGCGAAGAAGTACTTCATGTCGCCGCGCCAGCGGTTGCTGCCGCTCTTGGTCACCATGTTCAGGTAGATGCCGCCGGTCATCACTTCCGCCGGAATCGCCGACGTCTGATAGTTGACCTCGTCGAACATCCCCTGGTCGTAGTAGAGCATCGTGGAACCGCCGCCGCCGCCGGGCCAGTTGACGGTCGACCCGTCGATCGCGAAGTTCTTGTCCTCGTCGCGCGCGCCGTGCACGCGCAGCGAGCTCTGCTGCATGGCCTGGTTGCCGCCCACGTCGTAGGTGCTGACCTGAACGCCGGGGATGACCTTGGCAAGCGACCACGGATCGCGCCCCGTCGGAATCCCCTCGAGGATCTCCTGGCTCATGACGGTCTGCTGGAGGTTCGACTTGACGTCGACCGTCGGCGACTCGCCGGACACGGTGATCGTCTCCTGAAGCGTGCCGACTTCCAGCTTGACGTTGACCGCGGCGTTGAAGCTCGCGTTCACGACGATGTCGCGACGCTCGACGGTCTTGAATCCCTGCAGCTCGAACTTGACGACGTACGTGCCAGGCACGAGCCGGTCGAAGCGGTATGCGCCGGACGAGTCGGTCACCTGCGTTCGTGTTCCGCCGATGAGCCGCTCGCCGGTGAGGGCGACGGTCGCGCCGGGCAGGACGGCACCGCTCGTGTCTTCCACTACCCCGGTGATCGATCCTGTAGAGACTTGCGAGAACGCCGGCACCGCGCCGGCGAGGGTCAGAACGGCGACGAGGAAACCGAGGCGAAACGCGTGGGTCATCGGTCCTCCTGAGCGGAGTGTTTACACCCCGAGAGGAGAGCCGTCAATCTAAGTTGAGCTAATAACCTGATAAGCGGCCGCCCTTCGACTGCGCTCAGGGCAGGCGGACGGCAGCCGCATATGACCGCAGATGGGACGAACCGGCGTCAACGGGTCGTCACGCCGCTCGCGCACGGCTGACCGGTTTCGATCGACAAGAGGACGATCGGGTTCGTGCCGCGCCGTGTGATGGAGTGTGGGACGCCGCGCGGGACGAGGCTGTAGGTGCCCGCCTCCAGTCGGCTTTCACGCCCCCCGACCTTGTGCGTCGCTTCGCCCGCGACGACGTACAGCACTTCGTCCCCGTCCGCGTGCGAGTGCTCGGCCAGCGGATCGCGCAGCTGCAGCAGCGTGCTCTTCATCGACGAGGTGCAGCCGAGCACTGAGTCCTTCCGCGGCGCGCGGCCCAGGAAGTTCTGATCGATGAAGTCAGGGATCACGACGGTCTTCGGCTCGACGTTCGGGTCCGGCGCCGCTGGGGCCGGGGCCGGCGCGGGGTCCGGCGGCGGCGGGGCCGGCGCCGGCGGGGGCGCCTCGGCGGCGTTCAGCGCGACCTCGACGCGCGTCGTCCCGCTCCCTCGAACCGTAATGTCCCGCTCGAGGGTGATCCAGCCGTTCGACGTGAATCGGAGCCGGTACTGACCCGCCGGCACGGTGCGCAGCATGACGACGCCGTTCTCGGCCGTCTCGCCCGAACGCGAGATCCCGCCCTCCATGATCACGGCGACGCCGCCCAGCGGCTCACCCGCACGGCTCGTGACACGGACTTCTATCGGCCCGCGCGCGGCCGGAGCCGGCTTTCGTGGTGCGGGAGGCTGCGCCGCAGGAGCAGCGGGCTGCGTCGGCGGAACGGGCTGCGGCGCTTGAGCCGCAAGTCGAATAGGGAGAGCGAGGATCGCAAGCGTGGTGAGAGTGCGCGCCTTCATTCGCTGATCTAACCACGAATTGGCGTTCCGTGATACACGGTCTACACGGTCGAGCTTGTTCGAGACCACAGATTCGGACGATCGCGCCACGCATAACACCACGTCGCACGACGGACCACGGATTGAACGGGATTCTGCGGATCACGACCACGGATAACGCGGATGGCCCGACCAGTCCTTCCGGAAGGCCCTAACCCTGAGTGAGTCTCGTGACTTCACTCGACTTGCGGACTTCACGGGACTTCGGATGTCACGCCCGGACGGAAGTTTTAAGGGGAGGTTTTGGAGGTCAAGGGAGGACGTCACGCTGATGGCCGTCGGCGCGACGGCCGCAATCCTCTTCAGTTTTCATCCGCGGCATCCGTGTAATCCGTGGCCCGTGATCTGTGAAGTCATCCTCCCTACACCTCCCGAACCTCCTTTTCCTAAACTCTCGGGTGTGTCATGAGAAGTCAGGAAAGTCACGCAAAGGGTTCACTCAGCCCGCAGAACCGTCGCCGGGTCCACCCGCACGGCGCGCAGGGCGGGAAAGAGGCTTCCGGAGATCGTCATCAGCAGGGCCACGACGGCAGCCGTCGAGAACGTGACCGGATCTCCAGGCTGCACGCCGAACAGCAGCCCTTCCATCCAGCGTCCCGCCGCGTAGGCGAGCGCCATCCCCACGACCGCGCCGACGAGCGTCAGAATCAGCACCTGCCGGAGGACGAGGCCGAGGACGTCCCCGGCGCGCGCGCCGAGCGCCATCCGCAGGCTGATCTCCGGCAGGCGCTGGGACACCGCGAACGACAGCAGCCCGTGCAGACCGATGCCGGCGAGGAGGAGCGACAACGCAGCGAACGCGCCGAGCACGCGAAGCTGCGTCGTGCGGGACGCGGTGTCGGTGGCGACCACCTCGGTGAGCGTTCGGACGGCGGCGATCGGCACATCCGGGTCGGCGCTGCGGACGATCCGGCGCACCGACGGGACGAGCGCGACGGGATCGGTCGCGGCGCGGATCACGAGCTCCTTCGGGATGTAAAAGATGATGTTGCCGTCCCGTACCTGCCGGTACGACACGTACGCCTGGGGCTCGCTCTCCCGTTCCAGCCCGCGCACCCGAATGTCCCCGACGACGCCGACGATCGTTCGCTGGCGAAGCGCGAAGTCGATCCGCCGGCCGATGGGATCGACGCCCGGCAGGTAGCGTTTGACGAAGGACTCGCTGACCACGACGACGCCGTTCGACTCGAACGTGTCGGACTCGCTGATGTCGCGTCCCGCGCGAAGGGGAATGCGGAGCGTTTCGAAGAAGCCGGGCGTCACGAACCGGAGGCTTGCCGTCCGATCGTTGTCCTCGTCGTCGGTCACGCCCGGTGTGCCGACGAACGTCACGTTCCAGATGCCTCCGGTCATGACCATGGGCAGAGCGCTGACGTACGCCGCGCTCGTGACGGCCGGCAGCGCGCGAACGTCGGCGAGGATGCGCGAATACAGATCGACGCGGCGCGCGGTCGGACCGTACTTCGTGATCGGGAGCGGCGTCTGCACCGTGACGACGTTCGTCTGGTCGAAGCCAGGCTCGACCGACTGGACGCGCCAGAGCGCGCGGATGAGCAGGCCCGCCGACACCAGCAGGACGACCGACGCGGCGACTTCCGCCGCGACGAGGGTCGCGCGCAGCCGCTCGGTCCGGCCGCCGGTGCCGCCGCGCGATCCTTCCCGCAGACCGGAGAAGTCCCGGTCGCCCGCCACACGCAGCGCCGGCACGACGCCGAAACCGATTCCGGTCGCGAAGGTGACGATGGCGGCGAACAGCAGCACACGCCCGTCCACCGCGGTCGCGTCGCCGACCGGTAGGGTCGCCGGCACGAGCCGCGCCAGGAGCGGCACCGCGGCGGTCGCCACCGCGACGCCCAGCAGGCCGCCCGCGACCGACAACACGAAGCTCTCTGTGAGAAGCTGACGGACGAGCCGTTCGCGGCCCGCGCCCATCGCGGTCCGCATCGCCAGCTCCTTCCGCCGCTTCAGGACGCGCGCCAGGAGCAGGCTCGCGAGGTTCGTGCAGGCGATCAGCAGCACGCAAAGCGCCGCGCCGGTCAGCCCGACGAGCAGCAGCCGGTTTTGCGTCGAGACCTGATCGCGCAGCAGGTGCACGGTCGCGCCCGCATCCCGATTCTCCTTCGGGTACTGCCGCTCGAGCTGCTCCGCGACGACGTTCATCTCGGCCCGCGCCGCCTCGAGCGACGCGCCCGTCTGGAGCCGTGCCAGCACGTACAGATAATTGTTGCCGCGATCCTCGTCTCCGTTCTCTTCGCTGAACTCCAGCGGCGTCCAGATTTGCGCCTCGCGGGTCGGGAACGTGAACGCCGCCGGCATCACGCCGATGACGACGTGCTCGACCTCGTCCAGTCGGATTCGTTTGCCGAGGACGTCGGCGCTGCCGCCGAACTCCGAGCGCCAGAGCCCGTAGCTCAACATGACGGTCCGCGCCGCGCCGAGCTCATCGTCTTCGTCCGCGAAGATGCGGCCAATCACCGGACGCACACCGAGCATCCGGATGACCTCCGCGCTGGCGCTGGCCCCTTCGAGCCGCCGCGGCTCGGTCCCGCCGACCATGTTCCACGCCCGGCCGGTGAACGCCCCCATCGTCTCGAACGACCGGTTCATGCGCTGCCAGTCGAGATAGTTGGGCGGTGAGGCCTCGACGCGCGTGTAACCCGGAGCGTTCTGCCACACCATCACGAGCCGGTCGGCGTCAGCGTAGGGCAGCGGCCGCAGAAAGACTTGATCGGTGAGCGAGAAGACGGCGGTATTGGCGCCGATGCCGAGCGCGGTGACGAGAATGGCCGTGACGGCGAAGCCGGGCGTGCGCGTCAAGCCGCGCCGCGCGTAGCGCAGGTCCTGGCGCAGGATGTCCCAGTGTGTCCGTGCGGCGTTCGCGAAGATGTCGGTGACCGCGCCGACCCACAATGCGGCGACCGCCACGACGCCGGATGTCCGCCGGCGGCGCTCGACGAACACCGCGGTCAACTCTTCCCCGTACTCGCCGCGGAAGCTGGCAGGGTATAGATGGAGGAGCGCGCGGTAGATTCCGCCTTCGCCGAGGCTTCGGCGGGACTCGCCAAAGCGGCGCCTGCGATCGTCGCGCCGCGACGGCGGTCTCATCAGCCGCGCTCTGGCGCGAGCCCGCAGGCGCGCGCGAGCTTGACCAGCTGCGTCAGCCGCCGCGCCTCCGCGCGCGCCACCGCCAATCCGAACGGCGTGACGCGATAGTACCGCCGCCGCTCGTCGTCTTCCTCAGGGGCGGGGCGGTCCCGGGTCTCGACAATCAGCCCCTGCTCCTGCATCCGCTGAATCGATCGGTACAACGTCCCGGCGCTGAGCTGCGTCGCGCCGCCGGTCCGCGCCGCGACCTCGAGGATGATCGCGTAACCGTGCCGATCCTCTTCCGCCAGCGCGATCAGGATGTGGAACGTCGCCGGCGGGAGGGGAAGGAGCTCGTCGATGTCTTCGGTCTTGAACGTCATGTGTTTACTCGGCGCGGAGGACGGTTGCGGGATCGACGCGCACCGCGCGCAGCGCGGGCAGGAGACTCCCTGAGATGGTCATCAGCAGCGCGACGCCCGCCGCCGTCGAGAACGTGACGAGATCGCCAGGCTGAATGCCGAAGAGGAGTCCCTGCATCCAGCGTCCCGCGGCGTAGGCGAGCGCCATTCCGACGATGGCTCCAGCGACGGCGAGCAGCAGCGTCTGCCCGAGGACGAGCGCGAGAACATCGCGGCCGCGCGCGCCGAGCGCCATCCGCAGGCTGATCTCGGGGACGCGCTGCGAAACCGCGAACGACAGCAGCCCGTGCAGGCCGATCCCCGCCAGAAGCAGCGAGAGAGCGGCGAACGCCGCCAGCACGCGAAGCTGGGTGACGCGCGACGCCGTGTCGGCATCGACGACCTCCTGCAGCGTCCGGGCCGCGGAGATCGGAAGCTCAGGGTCCGCCTTTCGGATGATGGCGCGCACGGCCGGCAGCACTGCGGTGGCCTCGGTCGACGACCGGACGACCAGCTCCTTCGGGATGTAGAAGCGAATCGCGCCGTCGGGGACCTGCTGATATGACAGGTACACCTGGGGCTCGCTCTCCCGCTCGAGTCCACGGACGCGGATATCTCCCACGACGCCCACGACCGTTCGCGGCAGGAACGCGAACGTGAACCGTTTGCCCAGGGGATCCTGTCCCGGCCAGTAACGTCTGGCGAACGACTCGCTGACGACCGCGACGCCCGGCGCGTTCTGCGTGTCCGACTCGGTGATGTCGCGGCCCCGACCGAGCGGGATCTGGAGCGTCGAGAAGAACCCGGGCGTCACGTATCGGAGGCTCGCGGCGCGCTGGCCGCGCAGCTCCTCCGGGACCGTCGACGCGCCTTCGACCTCCACGGGCCAGATGCCCCCTCGCAACACCATCGGGAGAGAACTGATGTACGCGGCGCTCGTCACGCCGGGCAGCGCGCGCACGTCCGACAGGATGCGCGAATACAGATCGACGCGGCGGCCCGTCGCCGCGTATTTCTCTCTCGGCAGCGGCGTCTGCACGGCGGCGACGCCCGGCGTTTCGAAGCCGGGGTCGACGGCCTGGACGCGCCACAGCGCGCGAATCAGCAGACCCGCGGAGATGAGCAGGACCACCGACGCGGCCACTTCCGCCGACACGAGGAGAGCTCGCAACCGCTCGGTGCGTCCACCAGCCCCGCCCCGAGATCCTTCGCGGAGGCCGGAGAGGTCCCGATCGCGCGCGACGCGGACCGCGGGCACGACGCCGAACCCGAGGCCCGTGGCGAGCGTGGCGATGGCGGCGAAGATCAAAACCCGCAGATCGACCGCGGTGGCCTCGGCCACGGGGAGCGTCGGCGGCACCAGGCGCGCGAGCAGGGGCACGGCGACGATGGCGACCGCGACCCCGAGCACTCCGCCCAGAAGGGCGAGCACGAGGCTCTCGGTCAGCAGCTGGCGCACGAGCCGCTCGCGCCCCGCGCCCAACGCCGTCCGCATCGCCAGCTCCTTGCGTCGCTTGAGGACGCGCGTGAGGAGCAGGCTCGCGAGGTTCGTGCAGGCGATGAGCAGGACGCAGAACGAGGCGCCGGCAAGCCCCACGAGCATCAGGCGGTTCTGCGCAGGGACCTGGTCCCGCAGCGAGTGCACGGTCGCGCGGGTACGGAGATTTTCTTTCGGGTAGTCGCGCTCGAGCTGCTCGGTGACGACGTTCATCTCCGCCTGCGCCGCCTCGAGCGACATCTCCGGCTCGAGCCTCGCCAGGACGTGCAGATAGTTGTTGTCGCGATCCGTGTCCTCCGCCGGGTCGAGCTGGAGCGGCGTCCACATCTGGGCGTTGCGAGTGGGGAACATGAACGCCGGCGGCATGACGCCGATGACGAGATGCTCGGTCTCGTCCAGACGGAGTCGGGTGCCGAGCACGTCCGCGCGGCCGCCGAACTCCGACCGCCACAGCGCGTAGCTGAGGACGACCGTCGCGGGCGCGCCGGGCCGGTCGTCCTCGTCCGCGAAGATGCGGCCGAGCCGGGGAGAAACGCCGAGCATGCGAAGGACGTTCGCGTCGACCGTCGCCCCTTCGAGCAGCCGCGGTTCCGTCCCCCCGACCAGGTTTCTCGAGAGACCCTGGAACGCCCCCATGGCCGTGAACGACCTGCTCATGCGCCGCCAGTCGACGAAGTTCGGAGCCGAGGTCTCCATCCGCGTATAGCCCGGAACGTCCTCCCAGACTTTCACCAGACGATCTGAGTCGGCGTACGGCAAAGGCCGGAGGAACACCTGATCGGTGAGCGAAAAGACCGCGCTGTTGGCGCCGATGCCGAGCGCGATGACGAGCACCGCGGTGAGGGCGAAGCCGGGCGTGCGCGTCAGGGAGCGCCGCGCGTAGCGCAGATCCTGGCGCAGGATGTCCGCGTGCACTCGCGCCGCGTTGACGAAGACGTCGCGGATCGCGTCGAGCCAGAGCACCGCGACCGATCCGACTCCGCTGGTGCGACGGCGGCGTTCGGCGAACACGGCGCAGAGCTCGTCACGGTACTCGCCCCGGAAGCTGGCGGGATAGAGAAGAAGAAGTGCGCGATAGAGTCCCATTAGCTGCCTCGTGAGTATAGCCACAGTGGGTATACTGTCAACGCACCAGGGAAGTTCCCGCCAGTCCCAGGCATGAGCCTGTTTCCACGCCTTTTTCGCATTCATGTGTATGGAAGCTGTTGTACCGGCAGGAACGCATACACGGGAACACACGAGCGTGTTCGCCGCGGCCGAGAAACGTGCCTTGATCTGGATGGCGGAGCGGCTGCCCCGGCGGGTGAATTCCGATCACCTGACCGCGCTCGGCGCGCTGGCGATGGTCGGCGCCGGTGGAGCGTTTGCCGCCGCCTCGCGCGCCCCGTACGCGCTCGCGCTCGTCCCGCTCTTCCTGGCCATCAACTGGTTCGGGGACAGCCTCGACGGCACCGTCGCCCGTGTCCGCAACGCCCAGCGCCCGCGCTACGGCTTCTATCTCGATCACGTCGTCGACATCATCAACACGACGTTTCTGTTCGGCGGGCTCGCGCTGTCGGGGCTGGTCAGCCCCTGGATTGCGTGGGCGCTCCTCGTGAGCTATCTGCTGCTGTGCGCCGAGTCCTTCCTCGCCACGCACACGCTCGGCGTCTTCCGGATCTCGTTCGCGGGGTTCGGGCCGACCGAGCTGCGGATCCTGCTCGCGATCGGCGCCCTCGCGGCGATGGCCCGGCCGATGGTGCAGATGTTCGGGCTCGGACCTTTCTACCTGTTCGACGTGGGCGGACTCGCCGGCGTCGTCGGGATGGTGGCGGTGTTCCTGGCCTCGGCCGTGCGGAACACCGTCGCCCTCTATCGCGCCGAACCGCTTCCGCCCGGCGCCGACGTCTTGGGTGACTGAGTCCGCATGAAGCTTTCGATCTCGGCGATCGTCCGTGGGACCGGCGCCGACAGCCGCTCGAGCCCGGTCGGCGTCAGCAGGAAGGAATCCTCGATGCGCACGCCGGTGTTGAGGTACTTCTTCACCACCGGCCGCACCTTCTCGATGAACGCGAGGTTGTCCTTCGTCGCCGGCATCGTGTCGAGCGCCTGCTCGCGGATGTAGATGCCGGGCTCGATGACGAAGGCCATCCCCGGCGCCAGGACGTTGGTGACGCCCACGTCGTGGACATGGAGACCGATCCAGTGGACCGGCCCGTGCGTCGCCCAGACGCGATACTGATCGCCTGACGCATCGGTAATCAACCCGAGCCTGAGGAGTCCTTTCTTGATCACGTCGGCGCACGCATCCGTGATGTCCGAGGTGCGGCTGCCGGACTTTGCCGCTTTGATCCCGGCCTCCTGCGCGGCGAGGACGATCTCGTAGATCTCCTTCTGGGCCGGCGTGAACGACCCGCTGATCGGATAGGTCCGCGTGATGTCGCCGGTGTAGCCCTGATAGCTGCCGGCGGCGTCGACGAGCAGCAGATCGCCCGCATCCATCTTCCGGCTCGACTCGTTGTAGTGGAGGATCGTGCTGTTCGGCCCGCTGCCGACGATGGAGTCGTAGCCCGGCTTCATGGCGCCGTTTTTCATGTAGACGGCCTCGATCGCCGACTCGACCTCGTATTCGTGCCGGCCTGGCGCCGCGGCACGCATGCCGGCCATGTGCGCCTCGTTCGAGATCTCGAGGCTCCGGCGCAGAATGCCCTGCTCGAACGTGGTCTTGACCTGCCGCAGGCCGTGGATGGTCTCGCTGGCGTCGAGCAGCGTGAAGCCGTCGAACCGCTCGCGCAGGCGGTTCGCGAATTCGAGCGGTTTATTGAGCGGCTCGGACAGCGATCGCCGGCCGACGACGAGCGCGAGCCGCGCGCGGCTCTGCTCGAGCGCGGTGAAGAAGGCGTGCTCGGCCGGTTTGTCGCCCGGGGGAGCGGAGGCGCCCGGCCGCTCGGTTCTGAAGGCACGGCGCGAGAAGGTCGCCTCGATGAACGGCTCGAACTGGTCGAGCGTGAAGACGGTCTCGATGCCGGTCAGCTCGGTCGCTTCCTTCTGCGTCAGGGAGTGACCATCCCAGTGCTCGCGCCTGGCGTTGAACGGGCGGACGAACAGGATTTCTTTTTTCGTCACATTCCCAGGCATCAGCACGAGGATCGAATCCGACTGGGTCGTTCCGGTCAGGTAGTACAGATTTTCTGCGGCCGGCTCCTCTCTGTCCGGGTCCGCTGTGGACCGTCCGCCCCAGACGATCAGGAGGCTCTCGGACCCGAGCCGTTCCATCACGCGGCCGCGGCGGGCCTTCAGGTCATCCTGCAGCGGCCCCGCCGAAACGGCGGCCGCCCATGCGCTCAATGCCAGGGCGACGACGGCGACGCGTGTGTGGGTTTTCATTTTGAGCTCCGCATGGCTTTCTGATCCGGGGGCGCGCTCTGGACGATGCCCTTCTCCCGAACGAGCCGTTCCATCGCATCCAGCTCCATCGGGAGGAAGTCGGTGAAGTTCTCGACGCCGGTGTCGGTGACGACCACCGTGTCCTCATACCGAAGATACAGGTTTTCCTCGGGTACGCGAAGCTGCGGGTCGACCGAGAACACATGGCCGGGTTTCAGGCCGCCTCGATACCCGCCGACGTCGTGGACCGCCATCCCGACGGTGTGGGAAAAGACGCCGCCGCCGGTCTCGACCAGCCGCCGCGCGGCCTGCTCGTAGATCGGCTTCGAGAACTTCGTCCGCGCGAAGACAGGCTCCATCGCTTTTCGGGCCTCCTCCATGATCTGCGCCGGCGTGACGCCCGGCCGGATGCGCGCGAGGACGGCCTTGTGGTACTCGAGCACGAACTGGAGCAGCTCCCGCTGCCACGCGTTGTACTTGCCGTTGACGGGCCAGACCCGGCCGATGTCGCTGACGTAGTACCGGTAGTCGGGCGCGTAGTCCATCAGCACGAGGTCGCCGTCCTCGAGCGTCGCGGTGTTGCGGAAATAGTGCATGTTGTTGATGTTCTCGGTGCCGGCAGCGGTGATCGATCGGTAGGCCTCGAGCCGCGCGCCGTTGAGGAGGAACACATACCGCGCGGCGGCGTCGAGCTGATACTCGGTGACGCCCGGCTCGGTGCTCCGCATGGCCTCGATCAAGCCGAGGCCCGCGAGCTGCGACGCGCGCCGAATCAGCGCGATTTCCCGCGGGCTCTTGATCGCGCGCAGCTCGTCGAGGGCCGGGTTGAGATCCCTGATCACGGCGCGCGGATGTCGCGCGCGCAGCAGCTCGACGAAGCGCCGCTGCCTGGACGTGCCGCCGTCCCAATAGTCGAGCGCCCGCGCGGTTTCCGCCGCCACCAGCTCGCCCCGGCTCTGGCCGGCTGCTTCGGCGGGAGAGAATTCCGCGTAGATGATCCCACCGGCTCCCGGGGTGGGCGCCGGACCTCTCAGGTCCGGCGATCGGGGCCATCCCTCGACCTCGTCGCGTCGAGCGGCGCACCTCGTCTACGCCGGTCAGCCGCTTCACGAGCTCGGCATCATCCGCCGAGAGCACCTTGCCTTCGGCGCGCTCGAGACGCTCGTTGCGCGGCGGCAGATACAACGCCACCCTTCGCGTGCGTCCGTCGAACACCAGGTACGCCCCCGGCGTCTCGATGCCGCTCAAGTAGTAGAACGTGTTGTACTGACGCGGAAACGTGTACCCGTCGGTCAGCGGCATGCCCTGGACGACCGCCAGGGCGCCGTCGCCGATCCGCTCGAAGAGCTTCGCCCACCGCGCTTTGAATTCCTCGGCAGGGAAGTCCGATTGATAGTGCTGGGCGCTTGCGGGGCGCGCGGCGAGCGCAACAAGCAGGACCGACATCAGAAATCGGCGCATGCGAATCTCCAGGCAGGCCTGACCACCTCCGCCAAGGCTACGGTGGTCCGCCGTAGCTTCAGCGAAGGCGGAAGGCCTGCGCTACGGAAGCCGGGTAAACGGCCCGGCCTCCATCAGCAGCCAGGTGTTGGGATCCAGAACCACCGACGCCGGTTCGGCGTCCGCCGCGATCGTGAACGTAGAGCGGCCCTGAGTCAGCTCCACACGCTCGATCCGGGCCGGATCCCCGGGCCGCGCGGCGACGCCGATCTCGATCGGCAGGCGGTACGGATCGCCGGCCACGGTTTGAGACAGCTCGACCTCAATCTGCTTCCGTGCGTTGTCGTAGCGCCAGGAGCCCTCGATCACCGGCGTGCCGGGCCGCGTCAGCCACTGATTGAAGAACCACCGAAGGTCCTGTCCCGACGCCTCCTCCATCACCGCGCGGAAGTCGTCGGTGGAGACGTTCCCGTTTCGATAGCGGCGATAGTACTCGCGGATGCCCTTCCAGAACGCTTCGGTGCCGACGAGGCCGCGCAGCATGTGAAGCACCCAGCCGGCTTTCTGGTAGACGAGCGCATTGAGGACGCGGCGCATGTCCGACAGGTTTCGATGAATCACGGGCGTATCGGGCAGCTTGCGCTCGGTCTCGAGCACGGTCTGGCGGCTTCCCCGGAGGCTTCGGACGAAGGCATCCCGCCCGTTCACGTGCTCCGTGAAGAGCATCGCGAAATACGTGGCGAACCCCTCGCTGAGCCAGACATCGTCCCAGTCGCGCTCGGTGACGGCGTTGCCCCACCACTGGTGCGCGACCTCGTGAACGACCGGCCCGCGGCCTTTCGTGACACCTTTCTCGCCGTAGAAGATTGCCGACGCGTGCTCGGTGCCGCCGGAGAGGCCGGCCGCTTCGACGTTCGCGAGCTTCTCGTACGAATACGGCCCGATCCGTTCCGTGAAAAACGCCATCGCCTGCCGCGTGGTCTCCTCGAACAGCGTGAGACCGGCGTCGCGGTCCTGCGGAAAGACCCAGGTCTGCAGCGGCACGCCCTGGGTCAGCCCGGCGTGGTGGACCGTGAAACGCGCCACGCCGAGCGCATACAGCCAGGAGGAGATCGGCACCGACTGCTTCCAGTGCGTGCGCCGGCGGCCGTCCGCCAGGTCGGTCTCCTCGACGAGCAGCCCGTTCGAGACCACCTGGTAATGCGCGGGCGCGGTCACGATGAGCTCGCCGGTCGCCTTGTCGTAGGGATGGTCGATCATCGGCAGCCAGTGGCGCGCCCGATTCGGCCAGTTCTCGCTGAAGATCGTTCGCTCGCCGTGGATGTTCGGGATGAGGCGCAGCCCTTCGGCGGGGACGCCCCGATAACGAATCGTACAGGAGACGTCCTGACCTTTCTTCGCGCCCGCGGGCAGCGTAATTCGGAGGCGGTCGCTCTCGTGTGAGAACGACGCCGCGCCACCCCCGATCGTCACCGACGACACCGTCATCCCGCCGCGCTCGCCCGCCGACGCCAGATCGAGCAGGGCTTCCGCCAGGTTGTCGGCGGCGAGCCGGAGCTGGATCGGTCGCGTCGCCCGCGATCTCGTTCGACGCGTCGACGAGCGTCAGCCGGAAGACGTAGTGGATGGCGTCCACTCCCGGCTGGCGCGGGTACGTGTCGGCGAACGGCGAGGCCGACGCGAGAAGCACGAAGAGGGCGGCCACCTTCTTCATAGGGCTGACAATTCCGGCATCGGGAGTTGCAATTGTAACCACGTTGCCGCCGGCGCTCCGGGCAACCAGGCCTGAATCGCCCCAAATACCGGGGTATGCCGTTTGCGATAGTGCCAGACGTGCTTCTCGCGGCCCGGATCGTTCTCTTCGTCATTCCCTTGTCGGGGGCGTTGTCGTCCAGCCGTTCGCCGGCGCCCATCGACACGGTTCAGCAGATCAACCGCTGTCTCACCGCGGTGCGAATCGCCGTCTCGCGGCGCAACACCACCGAGCGCGGCGTCGAGACCGTGCAGTCGTCTGCCGTCGGCTCGGAAAGAATCTAATCGACTCCGTCGATGCCCGGTACGCATCGATCCCATGAGAAGTCTGTATGAGCGTGCGCGCACACGTGCGCGTATCATCGCTCCATGGTTCCCAGCATCGAGGCGGCCGACGACGTCTTTCACCCGACAACTGAAGCGATCCCTGCCAGCACGCGTGTCATCGCCGTCGTGTTGACCGAGGAAGAGTGGCGGGCGTTCCGCGCGATCGAGCCTGAGCCGCTCGCGTGGATTCACCAGCAGATTCGGACGCGAGTCGAGGGCGCCGCGGCGTCGAGCTACGAAGGCGACGATTATTAGGCGGGCCTGAGAGGCCCGCCCTCACCGTTCGGCGGGCCTAAGAGGCCCGCCCTCCTAATTTGTTCTCAGCGCGTCGATGGGCGCGATGTGCATGCCGCGGCGCGCCGGCACGTACGACGCGACCGTGGCGACCACGAGCAGGACCACCGCGGTGACGGCGAACGTCCACGGATCGAGCGGTTCGACCTCGTACAACAACCGCTCGAGCAGCCGCGTGAGCGCGCCAGCCGCGACCAGCCCCACGACGACGCCGATCGAGACGAGGCGCAGCGCCTGGCCCACCACGAGCCGGAGCACCGAACCCGCGGTCGCGCCGAGGGCCATGCGGATGCCGATTTCCTGGGTCCGCTCCCGCACCGAGTACGCCATCACGCCGTAGACCCCGACCGCCGCGAGCGCGAGCGCCACGAGCGCGAACACGCCGACCAGTACTGAAATCGCCCGAGGACGGGCGATCGTGTTGCCGACGACCTCCTCGAGCGTGCGGACGACGACCGGCGCTTCCGCCTCCATCGCGTGAACGACCCCCGTTACGCTGGTCGCGAGCAGCATCGGATCCTGCCCGGTGCGCACGAAGAAGGTGATGCCCCGGCCCGGGCGCTGCGTCCTCGGAACGAAGATCGTCTGGCGGACGGGCCCGTCCAGCGACGACCGGGTATTGCCGACGACGCCGACGATCGTCCATTCCATGTCGTTTCTGCCGTTGGCATGGTCGAAGTTGACGCGAAGGCGCGTGCCGAGCGCGTTTCCATCCGGGAACTGCTGCCTCACGAGCTCTTCGCTGACGATCGCGACCGGCGCCGAGTCCACGGTGTCGGAGTCGGAGAAGTCGCGTCCGGCGACGTGTGGAATCCCCATCGTTTTGAAGAATCCAGGCGTGACCGGCCGTACCTGGCTGGATGCCAGCTGGCCGTCCGCCGGCCGGGGCCGATCGACGCGCCAGAAGCTCGTCCCGATGCACGCGAACGGCACCGGCATGCACGAAGCGCCCGCGGCGTGCTCGACGCCCGGCAGGGCGGCGATGCGCGACAGCGAGTCGCGGAAGAAGCTCCCGGCCTGGGGCACGTCGTACCGCGTGGCCGGGAGCTGCACACCCGCCGTGAGCACGCCTGCCGCGCGGAAGCCGGGGTCCACGCTCTGCAGCTTGATCAGGCTGCGCATCAAGAGACCGGCGCCGGCCAGCAGCACCAGCGACAGCGCCACTTCGGCGACGACGAGCGTGCTGAGCACGCGGTGCAGCCGCCGGCCGCCGCCGTGACGCCCGCCCTCGCGCAACGCATCGCTCGCGTGGCTCGTCGAGACGAACGCGGGGACGAGGCCGAAGAGGACGCCGGTCGCCAGCGCAACGGCCATCGTGAAGGCGACGACCGGGAGATCGAGCGTCAACTGCTCGAGCCGCGGAACTGGAATGCGATCGCCCACGAGCGCGAGAAGGCCGCGATGACACCACGCGGCGACGGCCAGCCCCGCGAGGCCGCCGGCGAAGGCGAGCACCAGGCTTTCGATGAGCATCTGGCGCACCAGCCGGCCGCGTTGTGCGCCGAGCGCGGCGCGCAGGCCGAGCTCGCGCTCGCGCGCGGCGCTGCGCGCCAGGAGCAGATTCGCGACGTTGACGCAGGCCACGAGCAGCACCAGCATGACCGCGCCCACCAGCGCGAGCAGCGCCGGGCGGATTTCTCCGACCATCTGCTCCTGCGCGGAAAAGAGCATCACCGTCCGGCGCGCGTTGCGCTGCGGCTGCTCTTTCTCGAGATCGGCGAACATGCCGCGCATCTCGCCGTACGCCTGCTCGAACGAGACGCCCTCGCGCAGGCGCGCGATGGCGTACGAACTGCCGCGGCCGCGCACCGCGCGGAGCTGCTCCGTCGTCTGACCGTATGGAATCAGGAAGTCGGCCTTCTGACCGACGATCGTGAAGCCGGGAGGCATCACGCCGATGACCGTCCGGGGCCCCCCATCGGTGGTGAGGGTCAGGTCGAGCACGTCCCCGCGGCCGCCGAGGCGCCCGCGCCAGAATTCGTGGCCGAGCACGATGACCGAGTTCCCGCTGTCTTCCTCGGCCGTGTACGCGCGGCCGAGCACGGGCTGGACGCCCAGGGCGCGAAAGACGTCGGACGAGATCGTGAGCCCGTCGATGTCGAGCGGCTGGCCGTTGATGACCATGGCGAGGGAGCCCGGTCCGACCATACCGAGATGATCGAGCGTTCGAGTGCGCTCGCGCCAGGCGACGAAGTTGGCCGGGGCGATCACGTTCCGCTGGGTGCCGCCGCGGTTGGTTTCCCACACCGTCACGATTCGATCGGGTTCGTGGTACGGCAGCGGCTCGAGCATGACCGTGCGCACCACGCTGAAGATCGCGGCGGTCGCGCCGATGCCGAGGGCGAGCGTCGCCAGCGCCGCGGCGGTGAAGCCGGGCGCCCGTCTCAGCAGGCGGCCGCCATGGCGGAGGTCGCGCACGGAATCTTCGAGCAGCGCAGGGCGGATCTCGTCCCGGGTACTCATAATGCGTCTTGGATGCGTTTCAGTCCCGCATGGTTGCGCCGGGCGCCAGGCAAGCGGACGAGGTGGCCGGGCTAGGGGCCCGTCCTCTCGAGCGGGACGATCTTCTCGGTCGACGCCGGCGCGTTTCGCGGTGAGAGCCGCAGCTTCGGCAGGAGCTTTACGAGCAGCTGCATCATCTCTTGTACCATCCGCGGCACCCTGTGCGACCGTGGATAGACCCACCCGGTTTCCCGGACGAGCGTCTGCCCCGCGATGCGGGCGCAGGCCAGGTGTCCGGTGCGCACCTCGCGCGCGACCGCGTGGTAGGGAATGATCGTCACCCCGAGGCCCACCCGCACCATCGCCTTGATGATCTCGACGTTCTCCGTTTCGCTGACGATGCGCGGGTCGATGGCTTCGCGGAGGAAGAACGCGTCCAGCACGCGGCGCGTGTTCGAGCCCGCCTCGAAGAGCACGAACGGCAGGCCGGTCAGATCCAGCGGCGTCACGCGACGGCGGCCGGCCAGCGGGTGGTTCGGAGCGGTCACCAGGTGCAGCTCTTCCCGCATCACCGGCGTCGTGACGAGATTCGGGTCGTCGATCGGCAGCGTGAGCAGGGCGAGGTCCGCTGCGCCCGACTTGAACTTCCGCAGCACCCGGGTCGTCGTGCCGGGCGTCACCTTTACCTCGATGCCCGGATGCAGACGCCGGTACTCTTTGACCAGCGCCGGAAACACGTAGAGGCAGACCGTCATCCCGCCCATCAGGCGCAGCGTACCGCTCAGCGCATTCTGCCCCTCGCGAATCAACAGGCGGGTCTCTTCCATGTCGTTGAAGACGCGGTAGGCGAGCCGGAGGAGCTGATCGCCGGCCGGGGTGATCCGGACCTTGCGGCCGATGCGGAGGAAGAGCGGCTCGTGGAGCTCCTCTTCGAGGAGCAGGATCTGACGGCTCACCGCCGACTGCGACAGGTGGAGGTGGCGGCCGGCGCCCGTGAAGGAGCCTCGCTCGGCGACCGCGCGCAGGATTTCGAGCTGGCGGAGATCCATGGCCCTTGCCCGCGATGGTAACATCATAGAGCCATGGCCCAATCCACCACTTTCCGAAATTACGCCGCCGAGACGCGGCCGAGCGTCAAGACGTTCTACCAGCTCAATCACCGGCATCAGACGTTCGACTTCGTCCGGCAGAAAGAGGCCGACTATCTTTCGCTGAACCGCAAGGCGATGGGCGCCTGGGAAACGCTCGAGTTCCTGAACACGCTCGTGGACGACAGCGACCCGGACCTCGATCTCACGCAGCTCGATCACGCGCTGCAGACGGCGGAGTCGATTCGCCGCGCGAACCAGCCGCGATGGATGATCGCCACGGGTCTGATACACGACCTCGGCAAGGTGCTCTGCCTCTGGGGCGAGCCGCAGTGGGCGGTCGTCGGCGACACGTTCCCGGTGGGGTGCGCGTTTTCCGACTCCATCGTGTATCCGGAGTTCTTCGAGGAGAATCCCGACCGGCACGACCCGCGGTACTCGAGCGAGTGCGGTATCTACGAGCGGCACTGCGGCCTCGAGAACGTCCACATGTCGTGGGGCCACGACGAGTACCTGTATCACGCCGTGAAGGATCGTCTGCCCGTCGAAGCGCACTACATGCTCCGGTATCACTCCTTCTATGCGGCGCACCGCGAGGGCGCGTACGGCCACCTGATGAACGATCGCGATCGCGAGATGTTCAAGTGGGTGCGGGCGTTCAACCGGTACGATCTGTATTCGAAGGGGGACGGGAAGCCCGACGCCGAGGCCCTGAAGCCGTTCTACCAGGATCTGCTCGCGGAGTTTTTCCCCGAACCGATTCGGTGGTAGTACTCAGAATCTAGAATTCAGAATTTAGAATCTAGAAGGAAAGGAAAGGGCGTTGGGTGGCTAGCAGCGTTCGGCTGAGAGCTTTCTAGATTCCGGATTCTAGATTCTAGATTCTAGATTCTGAATTCTGCCCCCCGTGAAAATCACCAGCGTCGAGTCCTTCCTCCTCTCCTGTCCGCTTCCGGAGCCGCTCCGTCTCCCGTTCTGGGGAGGCGAGCGGACGATCCTGAAGCGCGACGCGATGTTCATCCGGATTACGACGGACACGGGCCTGCGCGGCTACGCGCCCGGTCCGGCCGACGAGCGCGCGCATCGCGTGATTCGCGACGAGATCCGCCCGTTCCTCGACGGCAAGGATCCTCGCCGGTGGAACGACCTGGAGTTCAAGGGAAGCGCCGCGGGCGAGAGGGTGTATCGCGCCGTCGAGATCGCGCTCATGGACGCCGCCGCCCGATACGATGGCTGCGCCCTCTCGGAAGTGATCGGCGGCCGGATCCGGGATCGCATCAAGCTGTACGGCAGCGCCGGGATGTACATGTCCCCCGAGCGCTACGCCGAGGAAGCGGCGGCCATTCAGGCGATGGGCTTTCTCGCCTACAAGATGCGCCCGGCGCTCGGTCCGGATCTGGACTTCGATACCGTCCAGCGGATGCGCGTCGCGACCGGTCCCTCCTTCGGCCTGATGATCGACGCCCATTCCTGGTGGCGGATGGGCGAGCGGAACTACAGCTTCGAGACCGTCGCCGGGCTCGGCGCGGCCATGTCGATCTGCGATCCAGTCTGGCTCGAGGAGCCTCTGCCGCCCGAGGATCACGACTCCTACGTTCGCCTGCGCGCGCAGGGCCTCCTCAAGCTCGCCAGCGGAGAACACGAGCCGGACGAGGCGGGCTTCCTCGATCTGATCCAGAAGCGCGCCGTCGATGTCGTCCAGATGGACGTGTGCTGTCAGGGCGGTTTTGCGATGGGCCGGCGCGTCGTGGAAGCGGTCGCCTCAGCGGGGCTGCGCTTCGCGTTTCACAGCTGGGGGACGACGCTCGAGGTCCTCGCGGCGGCGCACTTCGGCGTGTGCTGGCCGGAGGCGGTCGTCGAGTGGCTCGAGTATCCGTGCCACGCGAACGAGGGGCGTCCCGGGATGTACCCCTTTCCGCTGGCGGACGAGATCCTCGCCGCGCCGCTCGAGATCGCCGACGGATATCTCGTCGTTCCGAAAGGCCCCGGCCTCGGGATTGAGATCGACGAGCGCGTGGTCGATCGGTATCCGTTCATCCCCGGTCCGTGGTCGTTCTTCCGGATCGACGCCCCGCCGCAGACGATCGCGGTCACGGGAGATCACAGTATCAAGTGGGTATAAGGACAGGCGGCTAGGGACTTGAACAGTGCGGCCCTAGTCCCTAGTGCCTAGTGCCTACGGCTTCTCGAGATACGCCGTATACGCCGCGAGCGCGCCGCGATTGTGCTGCCGCACGGTCTCCTCGAGGCGGCAGGTATCGCGCTTGGTCAGCGCGTCGAAGAGCGTGCGGTGTTCTTCCTGCGCGCGCTCGACGCGGTGCATCAGGACGCCGCTGAAGAAATACCGGCGGACGCGGTCCCAGCGATCCAGGACCTGGGCCATCATCTCTTCGAGGAGCGGCATCCCGGTCAGGCGGCTGAAGGCGAGGTGGAAGCGCGTGTTCAGGTCGGCCCACTCGTCGAGCCGGTGCGCCGCCACCGCGCGATCCATCTCCGCGACGATCTCGCCGAGCTGTTCCACCTGTTCGGCGTTCGCGCGCGCGGCCGCCTCCCGCGCCGCGACGATTTCCAGCCCTTCGAGCACGGTAAAGACTTCCAGAATCGAGTCGCGCGAGATCGGCGCGACCGTTGCGCCGACGTGCGGCACGTTCACGACCAGACGTTCCGACTGGAGGATCTGGAGCGCCTCGCGGACGGGGATCGCGCTGACCTCGAGCCGCCGGGCCAGGTCGTCGATGACGAGCCGCTCGCCCGGCTGGAAGTCGCAGCGGATGATGGCTTCCCGCAGCGTGCGGTAGACGAACTCCTGCTTGGTGCGGTGTCGCTGATCTTTCCCCAACGCGGTGGAAAGGGCGGTCGTCACGGCTCGGCAGCCTCCGCAGGCCCCCGGGAGCGCCCGGGAGCGGGGTCCGTAGATAAAACGGCTCTGGCGACCGAAATATATGATATACAGCGTCCCTACACCAGCCCCTTTTCAGTGGGTCGCGTCGCCGGCGCCCCCAGGGCGCCCAAGCGCGGAGGACAGCATGAAGAGAAGTAGGGCGGCTTCGGCCGCCAGGGTCAGTCCGCTCGTCGCGCTCTGTCTCGCATTCGCCGTCGTCCTGGCCGTCGCGCCGCGGGCCGTGTCCGCGCAGGCCGTGACGGGCACCATCCTCGGCACCGTCACCGACTCCACCGGCGCGGTCGTGGCGGGCGCGAGCGTCACCCTTACCCACACGGGGACGGGCCTCGTGCGGCACGTCGTCACCGACACCCGGGGCGAGTACGCCGCGCCGTCGCTGCCGACCGGCACCTACTCCGTCACCGCCGAGCTGACCGGCTTCCGGACCGTGACCTTGTCGAACATCGAGGTCGGCGTCGACCAGCGCGTGCGCATGGACCTGAAGCTCGAAGTCGGCACCATGACCGAGACGGTGACGATCGAAGCCTCCTCGCCGCTCGTCTCGACCCAGACCTCCGAGCTCGGCACCACGATCGGCGAAGAGGCGATCGAGACGCTGCCGCTCAACGGCCGCAACTTCGTCAGCCTCACGCGCGGCGTGCCGGGCGTGCTCCGCGGCATCCCGGGCGCCAACATCGACGGCGCCGGCAGCCTCGCGTGGCGCGCGTCGGCCGCCTTCTCGGCCAACGGCCAGAGGCCCCGCGACAACAACTACATGCTCGACGGCGTGGACAACAACGAGACCTGGCTCCAGACCGTCGTCATCTTCCCGAGCGTCGACGCCCTCGACGAGTTCAAGCTGCAAACCAGCACCTACTCGGCGGAGTTCGGCCGATCGCTCGGCGGCGTCGTGAACATCATGATCAAGTCGGGCGCGAATGCCATGAGAGGCAGCGTGTTCGAGTTCCACAGGAACGACGCGTTCGACGCGAACAACTTCTTCAACAACCGCGCGGGGCGGCCCAAGCCGGACTTCAAGCAGAACCAGTTCGGCGGCACGATCGGCGGCCCGATCTTCCGCGACAAGACGTTCTTCTTCGCCGACTACCAGGGGTACCGCGTCACGCAGGGGCAGACGTACTTGTCCACCGTGCCCACATTGGCGATGCGGCGCGGGGACTTCTCAGCGCTCAATCGTGTCATCTACGATCCCGTCACCAACACCCCGTTCGCCGGCAACATCGTTCCTGAGAGTCGCTGGGATCCGGCATCGCGCAACATCCTGAACCAGCTGATTCCCGAGCCCAACACGGAAGGGACACGCGGCGCGAACGGATCGCAGATCAACAACTATCTGATCAACCCGAACCTCGAGCGCCAGGACAATCAGGGCGACTTCAAGCTCGATCACAACCTGAGCACGAACAACCGGTTCTTCGTGCGGTACAGCCATCAGAAAACGCACCGCCTGCTGCCCGCCACGATGGCGCACGGCGACGCCGGCAACACGTTCGGCGCGGGCGATGGGAACATCGCGGCGCAGAGCATGGCGTTCAACGACACACACACGTTCGGCAGCGGATGGCTCAACGAGTTCCGGTTTGGCTGGAGCTCGATCGAGTTCCTGATGACGCCGATCGACTACGGCACGAACCTCGCGCAGCAGATGGGTATCCCCGGCGTCAACCTGAACGACGTGACGTCGGCGATGAGCCAGCTCATCTTCCAGAACGGCGGGTCGCGGAACCTCGGCTCGAACGGCAACCAGCCGCTCATCACGAACCAGAACGACTTCCAGATCTTCGACAACGTCACCTGGATCAAGGGCAAGCACCTGATCAAGACGGGCGGCAGCCTGACGCTGCGGTCGCGCGAGATCCTCAACGCCGACTTGATCGTCGGCCAGTTCCGGTTCAACCAGAATCAGACGTCCAACTGCGGCGGCCGCCCGACGGGCTGCGTCACGAACTCCAGTACCGGGTACGACGTCGCCAGCTTCCTGCTCGGCTACAACGACCTCAAGGACCGGCGGCTGTTCGACGCCGGGACCTACACGGAGAAACGCCCGGAGGTGGCGGTATACGTCCAGGACGACTTTCGGCTGTCCCAGAGGCTCACCCTCAACATGGGCCTTCGGTGGGATCTCTTCGTGCCCTGGGTCGAGGTGGACGACAAGCAGTCGAATTTCGATCCGTCGACGGGCAGGTTCGTCGTCGCGTCTCCCGACGCGGTGATCGATGGGGTCCAGGTGGGCCGCCACCTGCAGACGTACTCGAAGAAGAACTTCGGGCCGCGGCTCGGATTCGCCTACGATCTCGACGGCAGCGGCCGCACCGTGGTGCGCGGCGGCTGGGGCATGTTCTGGAACTTCACGCCTGGCGGCACGTCGTCGTCGAAGGCGCAGAACCCACCGTTCCTCCAGGCGACGACGCTGACGAGCACGCTCGGGATCAACCTGCGCCTGCAGGACGGCTTGCCGCCGCCTCCGGGCGTGGATCCGAATCGTGCGCCGGCTGGCACCACGCGGTCGATCTTCGACATCAACGCGCGCGACGCGTACGCGCACAACTACAACGTGAACGTCCAGCGACAGCTCGGCACGAACTACCTCGTCGAGGCGGCGTACGCCGGGTCGCAGGGACGGCAGCTCACGGTGAAGGGCGATCCGAACCAGGCGCGGCCCACCGTCGGCGTCAGCAACTCTGACGTCAACCGGCCGTACATCGCGATCTCACCCGCGCTCCGGACGCTCGGTCAGGTGCAGAGCAAGGGCGAAATCAGCCACAACGCGCTGCTCCTGAAGTTCAACCGCAGGCTCGCGAACCGGTTCTCGTTCGCCAACTCCTACACCTATGGGAGAACCTACGACTTCGCGTCCGACAACGACGGCACCGTCACGTTCCTCAACGTGTACGACTTCGACTACGACTGGGGCTTTGCCCAGTACGACGTGCGGCATACCTTCAGCTCGAGCTGGATCTACGAGCTGCCGGTCGCGCGCGACCAGTGGTATGGCGGCTGGAACGTGAGCGGCATCCTGTACCTCCGGTCGGGTCTGCCGTTCACCATCAGTCAGACGCAGGGCGTTCAGTCGACGGGCACCGGGAACCGGCCGAATCAGGTCTGCGATGGCAGCATCTCGAACCCGACGATCGATCGCTGGTTCGACACGAGCTGCTGGGTGGCCGTTCCGGACCCGACCGGGACCTACGGCGACACCGGTCGCAACACCATGCGTGGGCCCGGGCAGTTCAACATCGACGCGTCGCTGATCAAGCTCACCCGGATCGGCCGCGTCGAGACGGAGTTCCGGATCGAAGCGTTCAACCTGCTGAACCATGCCCAGTTCGTGAACCCGAACGGGACGCTCGGCAACGCCGCGTTCGGCACGATCGGCGCGATGCTGTCGAACCCCTCCTGCTCGCTGTGCGGGACGACGGAGCGGCAGATTCAGATTGGCGTGAAGGCGAGGTTCTAGAGCCTGGAGCGTCGAGACTTCCTCAAGGCGACCGCCGCCGTGGCGGTCGCCCCTGTTTCAACCACACCGGCCGCATCCGCCTTTACGGGTGCGGCCGTTCCCTCGCAGCCTGCCGGCGCAGCCGATCGCGGCCGCTGGGTCGCCATCGCCCGACGCCTCGCCGATCCCGTCCTCAACAATCTCGCGAACCGTACGCTCAAGCTCCGCATGCCGGTCGAGGAGGCGAGCGGCGCGAATCGTCGCGGCGTCACCCACCTCGAGGCCTTCGGCCGGCTGATCGCCGGCGTGGCCCCGTGGCTGGATCTGCCGGCGGACGACACGGCCGAAGGGCGTCTCCGAGCGCAGTACGGTGCGCTCTCGCGGCGCGCGCTGGCGAGCGCGGTCGACCCCGCGTCTCCCGACTTCATGAACTTCACGCGCGACCGTCAGCCGCTCGTGGACGCCGCCTTCCTGGCGCACGGACTGCTTCGTGCGCCGCGAGCGCTCGTCGAGCCGATGGAGGATGCGACGAAGCGGCACCTCATCGCCGCGCTCGAGTCGACGCGGCCGATCGTGCCCGCCTTCAGCAACTGGCTGCTGTTTTCGGCGATGGTCGAGGCCGGGCTCGCGAAGCTCGGCGCGACGTGGGATCGAGTGCGCGTAGACTACGCGCTCCGGCAGCACGAGCAGTGGTACAAAGGCGACGGCGTCTACGGCGACGGGCCGCAGTTCCACTGGGACTACTACAACAGCTTCGTGATACAGCCGATGATGCTCGACGTGCTCGACGCCTGCGGCCACGACGTGCCGGCCTGGAAGGAGATGGGCGAGCGTGTGCGAGATCGCGCGCGGCGGTTTGCCGCGATTCTCGAGCGCCTCATCGCGCCCGACGGCAGCTTCCCGGCGGTCGGCCGCTCGATCGCGTACCGCTGCGGCGCCTTTCAGCTCCTGGCGCAGATGGCGCTCCGGCGCGAGCTGCCGGCCGACGTGTCGCCCGCGCAGGTGCGCGGCGCGCTTTCGGCGGTCATCGTTCGAACGCTCGACGCGCCCGGCACGTTCGATGCGGACGGATGGCTTCGGATCGGTCTCGGCGGTCATCAGCCGGACGTCGGCGAGCGGTACATCTCGACCGGCAGCCTGTACCTGAGCGCCGTCGCGCTGCTGCCGCTGGGGCTGCCGGCCGGCGACCCATTCTGGTCATCGCCGGCGGCGCCGTGGACGGCGGTCAAGGCGTGGTCGGGACAGCCGTTTCCGATCGACCGTGCGTTATAACCTGAGGACTCGTTGAATCCGTGGCACATAATCAACAATCCGTGGCGTCAACACGTGAGCTGGATCTGAAAACCGAGCGCGTCGCGCGGCTCGCGCGGGAGTCGAACTTTGCTGGAATCCTCCTCGCCACGCAGCACAACTTCGCGTGGCTGACCGGCGGCCGGTCGAACCGCGTGGACGGGTCGCGCGAGCGCGGGAACGGCGAGCTGCTCGTCGCGGCCGACGGACGCCGCTTCGTGCTCGCCAACTCGATCGAGAGCGCCCGCGTGTCGCAGGAGGCGCTCGACGGACTCGAGTTCCAGCTGATCGAGTACGCCTGGACCGACGAGCGCGCCGATCCGTCGCTGTCGATTCGGCTGGCCCAGCGGGCGCTCGGCGGCGACGCGGTCGGGGCGGACGTCGTCGCCTCTCCCTCGACCTTCGTCGAGCCGCAGATCGCGCGTCTGCGGGCCCCGCTGATCCCTGAAGAAGTGGAGCGCTATCGCACGCTCGGTCGGGAGACGGGCGTCATCGTGGGGAGTGCCGTACGTACGCTCGAGCCAGGCATGACGGAGAAGCAGGTCGCCGCCGTCGTGGGCAGCTCTCTCCTCGCCCATGGCATCCGGCCCGTCGTCCTCCTCGTCGGCGCCGACGATCGGATCGGGCGATACCGCCACCCTGTCGCAACGGATCGCGTGTGGCGCGCGCGGCTGCTCGTCGCCTGCTGCGCCGAGCGCGACGGGCTCGTCGTCGCGCTGTCGCGGA
Organism: uncultured Acidobacteriota bacterium; assembly: GCA_963847125.1. GTDB lineage: Bacteria > Acidobacteriota > Vicinamibacteria > Vicinamibacterales > 2-12-FULL-66-21 > DATAEE01. The sequence goes on along the minus strand of CAWJYM010000009.1, from coordinate 240,442 downwards.
TGGTGAGCGCCACCCCGGTGAACGACCTGGCGGCGCGCACGCGGGCGACGGCTGGGGTCTTCGCCGCCCTTCTCGACGCGACCCGTTCCGACGCGACCGGCGCGCGACTGTTCGAGATCGCGGCGTCGGCGTATGCCAGCGCCGGCTTTCCGGGCGAGGAACGGCTGCACCATCAGGGCGGCGCGATCGGCTACCGTGCGCGCGAATGGGTGGCGCACCCGGCGTCGCAGGACGCGGTCCGTCCCGCGCAGGCGTTCGCATGGAACCCGTCGATCACGGGGACGAAGGTGGAGGACACCTGCCTCGTCCACGGTGACGATCGGCTCGAGCTCATCACGACCAGCCCCGAGTGGCCGGCGGCGGTTCACGAGGTCCGCGGCGCGTCCATCCGGATTCCGGCCGTGCTCGAGTTGGGATAACGATTTCGCGGATTACACGGATGCAGTATTCTCTGAATTCTAGATTCTGAATTCTAGATTCTAGATTCTAGATTCTTATGTTGAGCGAGACGTTGTTCCGGAAGCCTCGAACCGCCGGAGTCCAGGTCCTGCAGCGCCGCGGCGACGCCGGCGCGCGGGAGCTGACGACGCGCCGGCTGACGCTCGATGCCGGCGCGTCGGCCGAGTTCCATCTCGACGACGAAGAGACGATCGTCGTGCTGCAGCAGGGGCGCGGCGCGTTCGCGGTAGGGACCGAGCGCTGGACCGTCTCGCGCGAGAGCGTGTTCGCGGAGCGCGCGACGGCGCTGTATCTTCCGCCCGGCGCGTCGCTGAGCGTGAAGGCGGAAGCGCCGCTGGAAGCGGTGCTCTTCTCGACGCCCGCGCCCGCGGGCGGAAAACCGGCGTTGACGACGCCGGATCGCGTGAGCCCGGCGGCGCGCGGCCGCGGAAACTACGCGCGCGAGGTCCACAACCTTTTCGTAGACGACCCGCACGCGCGGCGCCTGATGGTCGGCGAGACGTTCAATCCGCCGGGCAACTGGAGCAGTTACCCGCCGCACAAACACGACGGCCGGGACGGCGAGCCCACGCTGGAAGAGGTCTATTACTTCCGCGTCGATCCTCCGCAGGGGTTCGGCCAGCAGATGCTCTACACCGCGGACGGCGAATCGGTGACCCACGCGGTGCGCGACGGCGACGCCGTGCTGCTGCCGTACGGCTACCATCCCGTGTCCGCGCCGCCTGGCTATCGTCTGTACTACCTGTGGGGCATGGCGGGCGCCCAGCGGAAGCTCGCGCTCCACGAAGATCCCGCGCACCGCTGGATTCACGACATCCCCAATGCCTGACGTGAGCGCGCGACGGGCCGCGGTGACCGCGGCCATCGAGCAGGCCGGCATCGTCGCGATCATCCGGATGAAAGAGCCGGAGAAGGTCCGCGCGGTCGTCGAGGCGATCGCCGCGGGCGGCGTGCGCGCGCTCGAGGTCACGATGACGGTGCCCCGCGCGGTCGAGCTGATCGCGGAGCTGGCCCCGACGATGCCGCCCGGGTTTCTGCTGGGGGCGGGCACCGTCGTCGATCCCACGACCGCGAGACGCGTGATCGACGCGGGCGCCCAGTTCGTCGTCGGTCCGGTGTTCCGGCGCGAGGTCATCGAGGCCTGCCACGCGCGGGACGTGCCGGTGCTGCCGGGTTGTTTCACGCCGACCGAAATCCTCGAGGCCTGGGATGCCGGCGCGGACATCGTCAAGGTGTTCCCGGCCACGGCGCTCGGGCCGGGCTTCATCAAGGACGTTCGCGCGCCGCTCCCGCAGGTGAGGTTGATGCCGACCGGCGGCGTCACCCTCGATAACGCCGGCGACTGGATCAGGGCGGGCGCCGTGGCGGTCGGCGTCGGCACCGCGCTCCTCGACGCGAAAGCGATCGCCGCCGGCGACTACGCGACGCTGCGCGCGAACGCCGAGCGGATCGTCGCCAACGTCCGGGCCGCCAGGAGCTCGGGTTGATGAAGGTCGTGACCTTCGGCGAGATCATGCTCCGCCTGAGCCCGCCCGGCTTCGAGCGGCTGCTGCAATCCCCGATGCTGTCGGCGACGTTCGGCGGGGGAGAGGCGAACGTCGCGGTCAGCCTCGCGCAGTTCGGTCTCGAGAGCGTGTACGTCACGCGGGTACCGCCGCACGCCGTCGGCGACGCCGTCATACGAGCGCTCCGGGGCGAAGGCGTCCAGACCGATCGGATTCTCAGAGGCGGCGAGCGGCTCGGGATCTATTTCACGGAGGCGGGCGCGAGCCAGCGCGCCTCGACGGTCATCTACGATCGCGCGCGGTCGGCGATCGCGGAGATGGCGCCCGACGCCGTCGACTGGCCGGCGGTCCTCAAAGGCGCCGCCTGGTTCCACGTGACCGGCATCACGCCGGCGCTCGGCGCGACCGCGGCCGCGGCCACCGCTCGCGCGCTGGAAGCGGCGCGCGCGGCGGGCATCCGCGTCAGCGTGGATCTCAACTACCGCAAGAAGCTGTGGACCGAAGCGCAGGCGCAGCAGACGATGAAGCCGTTGATGCGCCTCGTGGACGTCGTCATCGCGAACGAGGAAGACCTGCAGTGCGTCCTCGGGGTAGAGGTCCCGGGCGCCGACGTCACCGCCGGCCAGCTCAATCTCGACGGCTACCGCCAGGCGGCCGAACGGGTCACGCGGGACTTCGGCCCGAAGATGGTCGCGGTGACTCTGCGGGAGAGCGTGTCGGCGAGCGACAACGGCTGGAGCGCGGTCTTGTGGGAGGCTGACGCGCGGACGCTGCACCAGAGCCAGCGCTACGACGTGCGGCTCGTCGATCGGATCGGCGGCGGCGACAGCTTTGCCGCGGGCTTGATTTACGGTCTCGTGACGAACCGGACGCCCGAGCAGGCGCTTCGCTTTGGCGTCGCCGCGAGCGCGCTGAAGCAGACGATTCCCGGCGACTTCAACCGCGTCTCGGCCGCCGAGGTCGATCGGCTCGCCGGCGGCGACGCGTCGGGGCGTGTACAACGATAGTCACACACAGCCACCGGTCGGGTGGAGCCGCTTGTTAGCCGGCCGGGGCGATAGTACAGGTACCGACGTGACCTTCACGATCGAACTCGAGCGCGAGACGGACGGCCGGTGGCTTGCCGAAGTGCCGGCCCTCCCAGGCGTGATGTGTTACGCCCAGAACCGCGATGAAGCCGTCGCGCGAGTTCAGGCTCTGGCGCTTCGAGTCATCGCCGAGCGCCTGGAGCACGGCGAAGCCCCCGCCGAACTCCTGAACGTCACCTTCCAGGCGGCGTGAGCAGCTGGCCTGCGACCAAGGCCTCGCAAAACGGACTGGCCTCAGACCCGAAGACTTATAGAAGCGGCGAAGCGTCGGGACGCGCGTTCAACGGTAGGTAGCCCTACTCGTGAACGTAGGCCCAGCGCTCGATGCGCTGAATCCAGCCACCGTAGCCGGTCTCAGGATAGCGCTGGTTCGGGAAGTACATGAATTGATCCCAGTTTATGAGGCCCGTGGGGACGTCGGAGGAGAGCACCCAGTCGTTGCCCTCGTAGCGCTCTCGAGCTTCTTGGCCGGTGACGAGTTCGAGGGCCGGAAGTCTTGCGGGTAGAGACGGTAAGTAGCGCGGAACCAGCTGCGGGAGTGTCTCGGGAGGAGTCCCTGTGTCACGGATGTAGTTCTCGATCGCACTAATCAAGGGCGCTGCGCGCCGCGCGGCGAGATAGAAGCCGAAGGTACGCAGCCCATTCGCACCCAGCAGGGCAGGAATGAAGAGGAGAACCAGGCAGCCCGACACAACGAGGGTCGAGACAGCACCCTGTCGAGAGCGGGATGAAGCGAGGAAGGGGAGAAGGGCTACGGTAACAATCAGCGCAGCAAGGGGAACGAGGATGAAGAGCTCCACACCCTGGATCCCCCACCCCACAAAGCCCGTTATGCATAACGCATGAATCAGGAGCATCGGTCCGTAGGCTATGAGCGCTGCGATCCCGACCTTGCGTATGTGGAGGCTGAGTGTGTCGCTCGTTGAGTGCGGCGGCTTGGTAGCCGGCGCGTCTACAGTCATGGCCAAGTTATGCTTGCACGATTCGCGCGCATTTCCGCACTTCCGTTGCCGTGCTAGGATTTCAGTCTCTCCAACGCTGACCTATCTGTGAACTACCGACCGCTTGGAACGACCGGCATGACCGTGTCGGCGATCGGCTTCGGCGCCTGGGCCATCGGCGGCAGTTGGGGCGCCGTGGACGACGAGGAGTCGATGCGGGCGCTGCATGCGTCGATCGACGCCGGCGTGAACTTCGTCGACACAGCCGACGTCTACGGCGACGGGCGGAGCGAGCGGCTGGTCGCACGCCTCAGGCGGGAGCGGCCGGGCGAGACGATCTACGTCGCGACCAAGGCCGGGCGTCGGCTGCCGGCTCAGACGCCCGATGGGTACACCTCCGAGAACCTCCGCTCGTGGATCGACCGCAGCCTGTCGAATCTCGACACGGACGCCATCGATCTGCTTCAGCTCCACTGTCCTCACCCGCAGGTGTACGACAGGCCCGAGGTCTTCGGCATCCTCGACGATCTCGTGGCGGCCGGAAAGCTGCGCCACTACGGCGTGAGCGTGGAGACGGTCGAGGAAGCGCTCAAAGCGATCCGGTATCCGAACGTCCGGACGGTCCAGATCATCTTCAATGCGTTCCGGCTGAAGCCGGCCGAGGAGTTGTTTCCAGAGGCCCGGGCGCGCGGCGTGGGAATCCTCGCGCGCGTCCCGCTCGCGAGCGGTCTGCTGACCGGCAAGCTCCGGAGCACCTCTCGCTTCGAGCCGGACGACCACCGTGCCTTCAACCGCAACGGGGAAGCCTTCGACAAGGGCGAGACGTTCTCGGGCATTCCGTACGACACAGGCCTCGAGGCTGTCGAAGTCCTGCGGCCGCTGGTGCCGGCGGGAGCCACGCTCGCGCAGTTCGCGCTGCGGTGGATCCTGATGTTCGACGCGGTGAGCACCGCGATTCCCGGCGCGCGGACGGCTGTCCAGGCGCGCGAGAACGCGGAGGCTGCGTCGCTGCCGCCGATCGGCCCATCAGCGATGGCGGCCGTGCGGGAGGTCTACGACCAGCGTCTGCGCTCGCTGGTCCACGGGAGCTGGTAATAGCGGTAAGCGTTGCAGTTCAGCTGACCGTTGACCGAAACAGATCATCAAAGCCGTGACCGAGCCTTTGATGACCGGTCCTGATGCCGTTCCGTTCAAGTGGAGCATGGTCATACGGGCGGCGACCCGACCGTACCGCGTGACCGCTCCCATGGTCATGCTCGTTTCGTTGGTCCCCCTTTACATCTTCATTGCGGCGGAGGTTCGCGGCCGGAGGACGTACGCGCCCGAGTTGGCGCTGGATCGTCTCGTGCCGCTGCAGCCAAGTTGGGCGCTCGTCTACGGATCGCTCTACTTGTTCCTCATCCTGCTGCCCGTATTTGTTGTCTGTCGGGAGGAGCAGATTCGCCGGACTGTGCTGGCCTACCTGATGGTGTGGATCACCGCGTATGTCTTCTTCGTGGTGTATCCGACCAGGGCACCGCGTGGGGACGATGTGGTCGGAGAAGGATTTGGCGTCTGGGGCTTACGGTTCCTTTACGGCGCCGACCCACCATATAACTGCTTTCCGTCTCTCCACGTCGCGCACTCATTCGTATCCGCGCTGACCTGTTACCGCGTGCATCGCGGCCTCGGCGTCACGGCCCTGATGTGCGCCTCGCTCGTCGCACTTTCCACGCTGTTCACCAAGCAGCACTATGTGCTCGACGTGATCGCCGGGGCAGGCCTGGCGTGGCTTGCCTATCTCATCTTTCTGCGCAGCTACCCATCCAGCGAAATCCCCGAAATCGAGCGGCGCGTCGCACCGGCCCTCGCGCTGGTGATTCTCGGTATCGTCGGCCTCGCCGTGGCGTGCTCCTGGCTGCTGTACCGGTTGAGCGGCGCCTGACCGATCGGCGATCACGCGCGGCGTGAACGTACACGTATACTTATCGCGCCAGGCCCGGCGGGCTGAGTTATACGCGTTGACGGGAACCGGACGGCCGCCGCGTCCGCGAGAGCGAGCCGCGGGGGCTCATAGCCGCGGCGCCGAGGCGACGAGACGCCGTGCGGTCCGGAGCGAGGGGCGTGCCGGCCCCCTCGAGGTCGATGGGGAGCCGCTCGAGAAAGAGATCGAGATTACTGCGCATCACCAGGTGCGGTACGACATGCATACGCGCGGTCGGACACGTCCCGTCCAGAAGGAACTGATACAGCGCCTGCAAGGCCAGACGTCCCTGGCTGAGCGGCCGCTGATAGACGGTTGCGGCGATCGTGCCGGCGCGGATCCGCTCGACGAGCTCCGGAAACAGATCGGTCGTGACCACGGTGAGGCGGGGAAGCCGTCCCTCCTGCTCAGCGGCACGGAGGACCGGAAGCGAGTTCGCCGTACTGACGTAGATAGAGGTCAGGTCCGGGTGCGCGCGAAGCACTGCCAGCGCACGACGATACCCTTCGCGCGGGTCATCGTGCGCCTCCACGATCGGGCCGAGCCGCAGCGCGCCGCCACTCGACTTCAGGCTCGACTCGAAGCCGCGGAGCTTCTCGGCATGGTCCTCCGTCGAGAGCCAGCCCGTGAAGAATGCGACGGTTCCTCCGCCCGGCTGGAACCGGCTCAACAGCTCGCCCGCGACGGCGCCAACCGTAAAGGGGTCCGCGCTCACCGACATCAGGCGCTGCGTGTCCGGCGCGTCGGTGACGACGCACACGACCGGAATGTCCGCGCGCGCCGCCTTGCGGATGCAGGATTTCAGCGCGGCCGGATTGCCGGGCGCGATGATCAGCCCGTTCGTGCCGTCGCGAAGCGCCTCCTCGAACAGCGGGATGTCGCCCTCTCCGAGACTCGGGTAGCTTCGGAAATCCACGTAGAGCGCTGGGGCGAACGGCGCCGCCGCCTCGCGGATGCCTTCTCGAAGCGAGTCCCAGAAGAGCGCGATCTCCTGGGGGAGGTGGACCGAGATCCGAAGCTGCTTCCGCGACTTGAGATACCGGGCAGCCAGGTTCGGCCGATAGCCGAGCGATTCGGCCATGCTCAGCACCCGCGCGCGAGTCATGGGGTTCACGCCCGGTTTGGCATGGAGGGCGCGGTCGACGGTGCCCGTAGAAACGCCCAGCGCGCGCGCAATATCCTTGATCCCGACCGGCTGCGCGGGAGACGGCGGTTTCCGGGCGTCGGAGGACATTACCGATCCCATCTTAACGCCGCCGGGGGCCGGGCGTAAGGCCGGGCGCCGGGAGATCCTGGATGGCGGCTGTTCTGTGGGACCTCGATGGCACGCTGATCGATTCGTCCGAGTATCACTGGCGATCGTGGCAGTTGGCGTTGCGCGAGGATGGCGCGGCTCCGACACGCGCGCAATTCGTCGCCACGTTCGGTCAGCGCAACGACCGCATTCTGCGCAGGTGGCTTGGGCCTGACGCGGATGAGGACAGAATCCGCCGGATCGGCGACGCCAAAGAGGCCGCGTACCGGCGCTTGATGCGCGAAGAGGGTCTCGAGGGTCTGCCGGGCGCGCAGGACTGGCTCCAGCGTCTCGCGGCGCGGGGATGGCGGCAAGCCATCACGACATCCGCGCCCCGTTTGAACGTCGAGGCGGCGATCGAGGCGCTCGGCTGGACCGGGACGTTCGAGGCGATTGTGGCAGCCGAGGACGTCCGTCGCGGCAAGCCGGACCCGGAAGTGTTTCTCGTTGGTGCGGAACGGCTGCGCACCGCGCCGTCCGCGTGTGTCGTGGTGGAAGATGCGGCGGCCGGCGTCGAGGCGGCCCGTGCGGCAGGCATGGGCGTGATTGGGCTGGGACCGCATGGCGCCGCGGCCGACCTCCACGTGGCGTCCCTCACCGTGCTCGAGACCGACGCCTTCGAGCGATTGCTCGACGACGGCCGGGTGCGGCATCGCTCGGGGTCCTGAAGCGACATGGCATTCACGATCGGCATCGATTACGGCACCAATTCCGCGCGCGGGGTCGTCATCGACTGCGCCGACGGCGGGATCCGCGGTCTCCACGTGTTCCACTATCCGTCGGGCGACGAGGGGGTCCTGCTCGACCCGCGCGAGCCCTACCTGGCGCGCCAGGATCCGGGCGACTACATCGAGGCGCTGAAGATCGCCGTGCCGGCGGCGCTGGCCGCCGCCGAGCGGACGAAGGGCTTCTCACGCGCGCAGGTGATCGGGATCGGCGTCGACACGACAGGATCGACGCCGCTGCCGGTCGACGCGAGAACCCGTCCGCTCGCGATCGATCCGCGCTGGCGCGCCAATCTGGCCGCGCACGCATGGCTCTGGAAGGACCACACGGCCGCGGCGGAAGCCGAAGCCATCACGCGGGCCGCCCGCGAGCACGCCCCGCATCTCCTCGCGCCGATCGGGGGAACCTACTCGTCGGAATGGTTCTGGGCGAAGATCTGGCGCTGCCTGAACGTCGCGCCGGATGTGTTCGACGCGGCGGCGAGCTGGGTCGAGCTCGCCGATTTCGTGCCGGCCGTTCTCGCCGGGGTCGATTCGCCCGGGAGCATCCAGCGGTGCGTCTGCGCAGCGGGGCACAAGGCGCTGTATTCGGAGGCCTGGGGAGGGCTCCCCGCGGCCGCATTCCTCGCGCGGCTGCACCCGAAGCTCGCGCCGCTCAGGGATCGCCTTTACGCCGCCGCGCATCCCGCGGACCGACCGGCGGGGCACCTCGCCCCGGCGTGGGCGGAAGCCTTCGGACTGCGCGCAGGCATTCCGATCGCGATGGGCGGATTCGACGCGCACTACGGCGCGGTCGGCGCGGGCATCCGAAGCGGCACGTTCGTCAAGATCATCGGCACATCCACCTGCGACTGCGCGATCGCGTCCCTCGGCGAGCCGCTGGCGGACATCCCTGGCATTTGCGGGATCGTCCGCGGGTCGATCATGCCGGGCTACTACGGCATCGAGGCAGGGCAGTCGGCGGTGGGCGATCTCCTCAGGTGGTGGGTCGACATCGTCTGCGCGGGCGACGACGCGCTCCACGAGAAGCTCTCCGACGAGGCGGCACGGCTTCGTCCCGGACAGTGCGGGCTCGTGGCGCTCGATTGGAACAACGGCAACCGCACCGTGCTCGTCGATCCGCGTCTGACCGGCCTGCTCGTCGGCCAGACGCTTCACACCACGCGCTCCGACATCTACCGGGCGCTGATCGAGGCGACCGCCTTCGGCGCGCGGGCCATCGTCGAGCGTTTGAAGGACTACGGCGTGCCCATCGAACGCGTCGTCTGCTGCGGCGGCATTGCCGAGAAGAATGCGCTCTTCATGCAGATCTACGCGGACGTGCTCGGCTCCCCCATGCACGTGGCGGGTTCGCCGCAGACGCCGGCGTTGGGCGCGGCCATTTCCGCGTCGGTAGCGGCGGGATCGGCCTCGGGCGGATACGATCGATTCGAGGACGCCCAGGCCGTGATGACGTCGCTTCGTCCGCAGGCGTTCCAGCCCGACGCTGCGGCGCACGCCGTGTACGACGAGCTCTATCGGATCTACCGCGAGCTGCACGACGGTTTCGGCGGCGTCGACGGCGCGTCCGCCGACCCTGCCGGCGTCATGAAGCGCCTGCTGGCCATCCGCGAGCGGACCGTCGCCGGCGCCGGGACCGAGGTCGCGCGCGCATGATTGCCTTGGAGCTGCGCGAGCGAGTGCTCCGGGCGAACCAGGCGCTGGCGGCCACCGGCCTGGTCCTCGGCACGTTCGGGAACGTGTCGGGCGCGGATCACGAGGCCGGCCTGTGCGTGATCAAGCCAAGCGGCGTGCCGTACGACCAGCTCACCGCGGATCACATGGTGCCGGTGTCGCTCGAGACCGGTACGCCCCTCGAGACGAGCTTCCGCCCCTCGTCGGATACGCCGACACACGTCGAGCTGTATCGCGCGTTCCGCTGCGGCGGGATCGTGCACACCCACTCGGAATGCGCCACGATTCTCGCCCAGTCGCGGCTGCCGCTGCGCTGCATGGGCACGACGCATGCCGACTATTTTCGCGGGGACGTGCCGGTCACGCGGGCGATGCGTCCCGAGGAGGTCGCGACCGAGTACGAGCGCAACACCGGTCTGGTGATCGTCGAGGCGTTCCGCACCGGCGGCATCTCGCCCGACGAGGTGGGCGCGGTGCTCGTCGCGAACCACGGCCCGTTCGTGTGGGCGGCGGATGCGTTCGAGGCCGTGGAGCGGGCGGGCGTCCTGGAGTTTCTCGCGCGTCTGGAGATTACGGCGCGCATGATCGCGCCAGGCGCGCCCCGGCCCGACGCGCACCTCGTCGACAAGCATTATTTTCGCAAGCACGGCACGACCGCGTACTACGGGCAGCGGCCGCGGCGCTGACCTCGCAGCCCCTCCGCATCGGACACGTCATGTCGGTGCGCGCACCGTGGGCATCGCCGCGGCCGCCGCGGCCCGCGTCCGCCGCGCCGCCTGCAGGATGTGCGCAACCTGATCGAGCACGACGGCGAGCAGGATGACCGCGCCGACGATGACGAAGGTCCAGTTCGAGTCGAGGCGCCAGATGCGGGCGATGCCGCGATCGTCGACGTACGGAATCTGGAACATGTTGATGCCGTTGTCGATCACGCGCATGATGGCCGACCCGATGACGATCCCGAGCACGGTGCCTTCGCCGCCGCGCAGCGAGCACCCGCCGAGCACGGCCGCCGAGATCGCGTAGAGCTCGTAGGCGATGCCCACCTGCTGCGACATCTGTCCGATGTACGACGCGTAACAGACTCCGGCGACGCCTCCGAGCCCGGCGGAGATGACGTAGGTGAGCGTCTCGACGCGCCGCACGTTGATGCCGGAGTACTCGGCCGCCTCCCGGTTTCCGCCGATCGCATAGACGTAACGGCCGAACACGGAGAAGTGGAGCACATACGTCGCCAGCGCGGCGACCGCCGCGAAGATGAGTAAAGGATACGGAACGAGCGGCTCGCCTGCGATCCGCAGCAGCCCGCCGTTCGCGAGCTCCAGGAGCGGCGATGTCGCCGAGGCTCAGCGTGCCGCCCTCGACGATCGTCTGCGAGACGCCACGAAGCAGCAGCATGCCGCCCAGCGTGACGATGAAGGGCTGAAGCCTCAGCCGCGTGATGAGCGTGCCCTGGAGAAAACCGATCAGCAGCGCCGTGCCGAGCGCGACGGGGATCCCGATCCAGAGGGAATATCCAAGACCGCCCGCCCGCCGGCGCCGAGAGTTTGGCGATCAGCACCCCGGTCAGACCGATCACGGATCCGATCGACAGATCGATGCCCGCCGGTGATGATCACGAACCCGATGCCGATGCGCGAAGATGCCCGAGCATCGAGATCTGGCGCGTCGTGTTGATCGCGTTCGAGTGCCCCAGGAAGTCCGGGTTCTGAGAGCCAGAGCCCCGCGCACATGCGCAGGAGCGCGACGAACATGCCGAGCTCACGCCTCATGCGATGCCGCCTCCATCGGCCCGGCCGGTCATCAGCTCCGCCACGCGTTCCTGCGTGAGCCGTTCGCGCGGGACGACACCGGTGATCCGCCGCTTCGCGCATCACGACGACGCGATCGCTCATCCCGATCACCTCTTCCATCTCGGAGCTGACCATCAGGATGGCGATGCCGCTGTCGGCGAGCGCGCCATCTGCCGGTAGATCTCGGCCTTCGCGCCCACGTCGATGCCGCGCGTCGGCTCGTCCAGCATCAGGACGCGCGGCTTCAGCGCGAGCCACTTCGCCAGCACGACCTTCTGCTGATTGCCGCCCGAGAGGTCCGATCACCTTCTGGAGGACCGTCGGCGTCTTCGTGCCGCAGCCGCGCCGCCTCGGCGTCTCGGCCACCTGACGCTCCGCCGCGCGATCCAGCATGCCGTGGCGCGCGTACCGTTCGACGCTCGGGAGCGACGTGTTCTCGGCCACCGATCATCGGCAGCACGAGGCCGTGCCGCTTGCGGTCCTCGGGCGCGAGGAACACGCCGGCGTCGATCGCCTCCCGCGGCCTCGCGCGGCGCGAACGGCGTGCCGCCGATCAGCATCGTTCCGCCCAGCGCCGGCGTGATGCCGAAGATCGTCTGCATCAGCTCCGTCCGGCCGGCGCCGACGAGTCCCGCGAACCCGAGAATCTCGCCGCGCCGGACCGAAAACGTGACGCGGGTCCGGCGCGCCCGGGACGACCAGGTCGGTCACCTGCAGCACGATCTCGCCGTCGGGCGGAGCGTGGCGGGGAGGAAAATAGTGGCCACTCAGCTCGCGCCCGACCATCATGGCGACGATCGCCTTGTGGGTCGCCGCGGCGCGCGCCAGATCGCCCACGTACCGGCCGTCACGCAGCACGGTGATGCGGTCGGCCAGCTGCGAGGACCTCCTCCATCCGGTGCGAGATGTAGACGATGCCCGAGCCCCTCGCGCGCGCAGCTGCCGACGATGGCGAAGAGGTGCGCCGACTCGCCGGCGGTCAGCGACGAGGTCGGCTCGTCCATGACGATGATGCGCGCGTCCAGGGAGAGGGCCTTGGCGATCTCGACCATCTGCATCTGGCCCGCGCGTCAGGGAGGACACCGCCGTGCCCGGCGGCACGCGGAGGCCGACTCGCGCCAGGAGCGCGTCGGCGCGCCGTGCGCGCACGGCGCGCGGCGACGCGGGCGGCGAGCCAGGGAGTGCGCGGTCCCTCGTTGCCGAGAAAGATGTTCGCGGTGATGTCGAGGTTCGGCGCCAGCATCAGCTCCTGATGGATGAGGGCGATGCCGGTCCGTCGCGCGTCGCGGACGCCGCCGAGCGTCACGGGCTCGCCGTCGACCAGAATCTCGCCCTCGTCCGGCGGATAGGCGCCGCCGAGGATCTTCATCAGCGTGCTCTTGCCCGCGCCGTTCTCGCCCATCAGCGCGAGCACCTCGCCGGCGCCGAGCGAGAGCGACACGTCCTGGAGCGCGATGACGCCGGGAAACCGCTTGGTGATTGCCGCGCATCTCGAGCAGGCGCGGGTGGGCGGGCTCGAGGCTCGTGGCGGGCACGTGGCTTACGGCTGCTGGAGCGCGGCGAGCTGCTTGGAGAACTCCGCCACGTTGTCCTTGTCGATGACCTCCACGCCGGTATCGATGACCTTGCCGGGCGGAATGGCGGCGCGGGCCGAGTCGCCGCGGGTCGCCAGGTCGTGCATCCACTTGCTCGACAGATAACCGAACTGGAACGGCTTCTGGACGACGGTGCCGGCGATCGTGCCGTTCGCGATGCCTTCGAGCGTTCCGTCCTCCTCGTCGAAGACGGCCGCCAGCACCTTCCCTTCTTGCCGAGCGCCTCGAGCGCCGCGGCGATCGCCGGCCCGTTGTAGGACCAGAGACCGCGACCAGATTGAGATCGCGGTGCGCGTTCACGATGTCCTCGACGTTCGACCGCGCCTTCGCGCGATCCGTGCTGTCCTCGCGTCGATCGACGATCTCGATGCTCGTGTCCGCTGATGGCGTCCTGAATGCCCTTGAAGCGCTGGGCGGCGTTGTCGGCGGAAAAGCTGCCGACGAAGACGGCCACTTCCCGCCCTTCGGCAGCAGCTTGACGATCTCGGCTCGCCGAGCGCCTTGCCGGCCTCGTAGTTGTCGGTGCCGATGTAGAGCAGCCGGTTCGACCGGCGGCGCGTCGGAGTCGAAGGTGATGAGCGGCGTCTTCTCGGCGATGCGGTTCAGCACCGGCACCTGGTCGTTCGGGCGCGATGACGCTGACCGCGATCGCGTCGTAGCCCTGGCTCGCGAGGTTCTCGAGGATCTGGTTCTGCTCCTCGGTCGTGCCGTTGGGCGGCATCTTCACGTCGACCTGGACCTTGCCCTCGCCTTCGTACTTGCGGACGCCGGCGGCGGCGATCTTCCAGAACTCGCTGGCGTTGTTCGTGACGAACGCCAGCTTGATGGCCCGCGTCGAGCCGGTCCCGCCGCCATCGCGCGTGCACGCCGCGCACGCCACGAGTCCCGCAAGGATGCCGCCCGCGATCCGCATCGTCCAGTTCCGGTTCCGCCTCTCGGTCATGGTCCTCATCGTCTCAGATGTCGGCGCCTTTGACAGCCCCGCCGAACGCCCCGTATTATCGCCCGTCGTGAACGTTTACGGTGGGCCTTTGTCGGCAGCGGCGCTCGCCGCGGCAACCATCGCCGCCGCCGCGGCGCGCCCCGTTCCGCCCCCGCAGGCCGATCGCGTGGCCGTGCGCGTCGACGCGTCGGCCTCGACGGGTCCCATGAAGCCCGTGTGGGCCTTCTTCGGGTACGACGAGCCGAACTATACCTATATGAAGGACGGCCGCAAGCTCCTGTCTGAGCTGGCGGCGTTGAGCCCGGTGCCGGTCTACGTGCGCACGCACAATCTGCTGACGACAGGCGACGGATCGCCCGGCCTGAAGTGGGGCTCCACCAACGCCTACCGCGAGGACGCCGCAGGCCGGCCCCGGTACGATTGGACCATCATCGACCGCATCTTCGACACCTACGTCGAGCGCGGCATGAAGCCCCTCGTGCAGATCGGGTTCATGCCCGAGGCGCTGTCCGTCAAACCGCACCCGTACAGGCACGCGTGGGCGCCCGGCCAGGAGTACAACAAGATCTACACGGGCTGGGCGTACCCGGCCAAGGACTACGACAAGTGGCGCGAGCTCGTCGCGCAGTGGGTGCGGCATGCCGTCGAGAAATACGGCCGCGCAGAGGTCGACACGTGGTGGTGGGAAGTCTGGAACGAGCCGGATATCGGCTACTGGCAGGGCACACCGGAGGAGTACTTCAAACTCTACGATTACGCCGCGGATGGCGTGAAGCGTGCGTTGCCGACGGCGCGCATCGGCGGTCCGCACGTGACGGGGCCGCTCGGTCCCAGAACGCAGAAGTTTCTGCGCGACTTCCTCGAGCATTGCCTCCGTGGCCGCAATCATGCCACCGGTCGAACGGGATCGCCGCTCGACTACGTCGGCTTCCACGCCAAGGGCGCGCCTCGCGTGACCGGGGACGGCCACGTCCAGATGGGCATCGACACGCACCTGAAGGCCATCGCGAACGGCTTCCAGATCGTCGCGTCGTACCCCGAGCTCCGCGCGATGCCGATCATCATCGGCGAGTCCGATCCGGAGGGATGCGCCGCGTGTCCCGTCCGGACGCATCCGCAGAACGCGTACCGCAACGGCACGATGTACTCCAGCTACACCGCCGAGCAGCTCGCGCGGACCTATGAGCTTGCCGCCCTGCACCAGGTGAACCTGCTCGGCTCCGTCACGTGGGCGTTCGAGTTCGAGGACCAGCCGTACTTCGACGGCTTTCGCGATCTGGCGACGAACGGTCTCGCGAAGCCCGTGCTGAACGTGTTTCGCATGCTGGGCCGCATGCGCGGCAACTTCGTGAAGGTGGAAAGCACGGGAGCGCTCCCGCTCGACGCCGTGCGCGACACGGGCGTGCGCGACCGTCCCGACGTCAATGCCATCGCGGCGCGGAACGATCGCGACCTCGCGGTCCTGGTCTGGAACTATCACGACGACGACCTGCCGGCGCCGCCGGCGGAGGTCGAGCTGTCCATCGAAGGCCTGTCCGGGCGGCGGATGACGGTGGAGCAGTTCAGAATCGACGCCGATCACAGCAACGCGTACGAGGCGTGGAAGCGCATGGGCTCGCCCCAGGCGCCGACGCCGGCCCAGTACGCGCAGCTGGAGAAATCCGGACAGTTGGCGCGAATCGGCCCCGCGCAGGCGCTGGACATCGAGGGTGGACGTGCGCGGCTGACGTGCACGCTGCCGCGCCAGGGCGTGTCTCTCTTCCTGCTTCGGTGAAACCACGATGATGACCTTCCGCACCGTTGTCCTGCTCGTCGTCGCAGCGTGCTCGACCGCGCAGCTCGCGTCCGCCCAGGCGCGGTGGACCCCTGAGCGGGCCGCGGCCTGGCAGAAGCAGCACGGATGGCTGATCGGCTCGAACTTCATCCCGAGCACCGCCATCAATCAGCTCGAGATGTGGCAGGCCGACACCTTCGACGAGGCCACGATCGATCGGGAGCTCGGATGGGCGAAGGGCCTCGGCTTCAACAGCATGCGCGTCTTTCTCCACGACCTGCTCTGGAAGCAGGGCTCGGAAGGGTTCCTTCGGCGAATCGATCGATTCCTCGAGATCGCGAATCGGCACCAGATCGGCGTCATGCTGGTCCTCTTCGATGGGGTGTGGGATCCGAACCCGCAGCTGGGCAAACAACGCCCGCCGAAGCCGCACGTGCACAACTCCGGCTGGGTTCAGAGCCCTGGGGCGGCGATCCTCGGAAACCCGCAGCGTCACGCGGAACTGCGACCGTACGTCCAGGGCGTCATGCGCCGCTTCCGGAACGACAAGCGGGTGCACGCGTGGGATGTCTTCAACGAGCCGGACAACCTGAACACCGACGCGTACGGAAAACAGGAGATCCCGAACAAGGCGGAGATGGCGCTCGCGCTGCTTCGGAGCGCGCTCGGCTGGGCGCGCGAGGTCAATGCCGATCAGCCGCTGACGGTCGGGCCCTGGCTCGAGGAGGATTTCTCAGACGCCGGGCCGAAGACCGCGGTCGGCCGGCTCGCGGCGGAGCAGTCGGATGTGATCTCGTTTCACGCCTACACGGATGCAAAAACTCTCGAGAGCCGAATCTCGGCGCTCCGTCGGTACGGCCGTCCGCTCCTCTGCACGGAGTACCTGGCGCGCTCGTTCGGCAGCACGATTCGGGCCGCATTGCCGGTGCTGAAAAAACACAACGTGGGCGCTTACATCTGGGGCCTCGTGGACGGCAAGAGCCAGACGATCTACCCCTGGAGCTCGTGGAAGGAGCCGTTCACGGCCGAGCCGCCGGTCTGGCATCACGATCTGTTTCGAAGGAATGGCACGCCATTCGACGAAGCAGAGATCCAGTTCATTCGTTCGCTGACGGGCAAGAAATAGCGTCGACGTGGGCCGGCTCCTGCGGGGCGTTACCGCCGAACGGTGAGCGTGACGACCGACACCGAGTGTCGCGGCAGCTCCAACGTGAAGCTGCTCCCCGCCCTGAGAGGGCTCTCCAGCACTCTGACAGCCTCGGGTGTGGCAAAGCCGTTCACCGTGGCGAGCGAATCGGCCACGACCCGCCTGACGATCGCGTCGGGAGAGACCTGCGCGCCACGCAGCTCGACGCGGGCGCTCAACGGCCAGTGGAGGTCTGTATTGACGGCCTTCACGAAAATCCTGCGACCGTCTGCGGACCGGCTCGCCGTGACATCCACGACCGGAATCTCGTTCCCCTCGCGCGTGGTCGAGACCGTCGGGCCGTCTACGCGAGTGGCCAGCCGCTCCGCGCCGAGTGTGTCGCGTACAGGCGGTTGACCAGATAAATCGGCGTGACGAACACACCATGGCGACCTGCCTGGATGATGCCGCCCGGCCAGCCATTGACGAGATCCGACACCGCGCTCATCGCGACGAGGTCGCTTTGGCGTTCGAACACGTTCATCAGTCGCGCCCCGTAAAGCGCCGCGACGATCGAGTACTGCTGCGACTCGGGGATGTCGAGGCCCCACTCGTTGATCGCCAGTCGTGGCCGTCGATCGGACGGCAGCTCCCGCCAGGCGGCGTCGACGTCGCGGTAGAAGCGCTCGTAGTGGAGCGGCCGCGCCAGCAAGTTGCGTAAGTCGTCCCCCATGTCCCGGCGGCCGTAGTAGTGGTGAATCGCCAGATAGTCGACGCGCTCGTCCGTACTCGTCAACACGGTTCGGTTCCAGGACATGTCGTTGTCGCCGACCGCAATCACCTGAATCGATGGATCGACCGCGCGCATCCTGGCGACATACCGGGTGAGGTTGCGCGCGTAGGTCGTCGCATCCGAGTGGCCGCGCACCCAGTCTCCCCAGATTTCGTTGCCGATCTCCCAGTACTTGACGCGGTACGGTTCCGGATGCCCGTGCCGTGCGCGCATCCTGCCGAATGGCGAGGTGGCCGGGCCGTTGCAATACTCGACCCACGCCGCGGCCTCCTCGACGGTCGCGCCGCGTCCCTCGACGTTGACGGTGATCGACGGTTCGGCGCCGACGCGCCGGGCGAACCGGACGAACTCGTCCGTGCCGAAATCGGCCGGCTCGACCTCGTTGTTCCAGGACGGATTCACCCATGCGGGCCGCTCGTCGCGCGGGCCGATCCCCCACTGCCACCGATAGTCCTGCGCGACGTTTCCGCCGGGCCAGCGGAGAAAGGCGGGCGCGAGCGCCTTCACCTTCTCGAGGACGTCTGCGCGCACGCCGTCGACGGCGTCGCCGGGCAGGAGCGACACCTGGTCGACCCACAACGTGCCGACGCCGCTGACGAGGATCGCGAAGCGCGCGCCCGAATCGCTCGCCGCCGGCCGCAGCGTGAACGCATACTGCTTCCAGTCGCCGCCGACGTTTCCGAGCGGCCTTTCGTCATAGATGCGTCCGCCGTCGGCGTCTGCTTCGAGCGACGCGCTCACGCTGCCGGTGAACGAGTCGGCCCTCATCCACACGTAGCCGTGATAGTCGAGACCCTGTCTGATCGGCACGCGCGCCTGATAGACGCCGTGGCGCGCCACGACGCCGGGACGAAGCTGGATCCGCAGCGAGTGACCGCTCGCCGATGCGGCCGCGTACACGCCCGTCCCGTACGCCGTGGTCTCGTCCCAGCCGAACGAGATCGCGTAGTCGTCGTTGCGGTCGTCGGGGTAGCGCTCCCAGTGCTGAGACAGGCCGATGCCGCCCGGCCGCTCCTCGAAGCTGCGGTTCCGAAGCAGTTCCGCGTGCAATCCGCCCTTGATGCCCTCGAACATGAACTCGGCGAACTGCCCGTAGAGCAGCGGACTGATGCGGCCATCGACCGTGCCGGCATCGATGGCGATCCGGGCCGTCGGCGACGGTTGTCGAGATCCGTTCGTTGCGGCAGAGGCGGCAGCGGCGACGAGGAGCGGGCCGACGAGACGTGCCCCCGCGCGGGCTCGACGGGTCGAACTGTTCGGTCTGGCGGCGAACATTTTCGGCTCCTTCTCTGCGCAAAACTTATGGGCCGATAAGCGACGGCCCGAATCTTCATAGCGTATTATCATGAGGACGTCGATGTCCGTGACGGATCGCCGCGCGCGATGGCTGGCCGGCGCGATGACCGGAATGGGTCTGGTGCTGGTTCTTGCGCCGCCCGTCCTTGCGCGCGATGCCGACGACCGCGCCCGCCAGGTCTACGAAATCTTCCGCGGCAAGTGCTTCGAGTGCCACGGCGAGCCGAAGAAGGGCGGCCTCGACCTGCGCACGCAGTCCGCGCTCCTCGCCGGCGGTCTCGGCGGCCGGGTGGTCGTGCCGCATGCACCGGCGGAGAGCCGGCTCTTCCTGCTCGTCTCGCACGATGACGAGCCGAGGATGCCCTACAAGCAACGGAAGCTCTCGGACCTCGAGCTTGCCGCGATCCGGCAGTGGATTCTGGATGGTGCCTCACTCGAGGCGGTCGAGGAGGCGGCCAGCGGTAAACCGGTGGCGTCGAGCCCCGACCTCGCGCGGCTGGAAGAGCGGCCGATCACGCCCGACGAGCGCCGGTACTGGGCCTATCAGCCCCCGCACCGTGTCCCGACGCCCGCTGTCCCGAACCCGGACTGGAGCGCGAACCCGATCGACGCGTTCCTGATCGCGCCGATGACGTCGCGTGGGCTGAGGCCGTCGCCTCCGGCCGATCGACGCACGCTCATCCGCCGCGCGTATCTCGACGTCACGGGTCTGCCGCCCACTCCCGCGGAGGTCGACGCCTTCGTCGGGGACCGCGCGCCGGACGCCTGGGAGCGCGTGGTCGATCGGCTGCTCGCGTCGCCGCATTACGGCGAGCGATGGGCGCGCCACTGGCTCGACCTGGCGCGCTACGCCGACTCGGGCGGGTTCGAGTTCGACGTCGATCGCGCAGAAATGTGGCGCTACCGCGACTACGTCGTCGATGCGTTCAACAGAGACAAGCCGTACGACCAGTTCATCCGGGAGCAGATTGCGGGCGACGAGTACAGGCCCGCCTCCGACGAGGCGGTGATCGCCACGGGATTTCTCCGGCTCGGCCCCGAGGGCGGCGGAGGAGGTGAGCGGGGCCGTCAGGACTCGCTCGACGACATCGTCTCGACGACGTCGCTGACGTTTCTGGGATTGACGGTGGGTTGCGCTCGCTGCCACAACCACAAGTTCGACCCGATCCCGCAGAAGGACTATTACCGGATCCAGGCGGTCTTCGCGTCGACGCGGGGCGTCGAGCATCCACTCGTGCCGGCGCACGAGGTGCGCGCGTACGAGGCGGAGGTCGAGCGCGTGGACGGCCTGCTGGCGCCGTTGCGCGCCGACAAGCGCACGCTCGAGGCGCCGTACCTCAAGCGGCTCGTCGATCAGGAGATCGCCACGCTGCCCGACTACCTGCAGAAGGCGTGGCACACGCCGCCCGATCGACGGACGGAAGGGCAGCGCCTCAACGTCGCGCAGATCGAGAAGACGCTGCAAGACGACTCGACCCGCAAGAAAATCACCGACGCCGATCTCGTCCCGCTCATGTCCGCGCAGGATCGGGACGCGCACCGCGCCGTCGTCGATCGCATCGCGGCCGTCGAGCGTCAGAAACCGGAGAAGTACCCGACCGCGAGGGCGATTCGCGAAGAAAGTCGAACGCCCCGGCCGTCGTACTACCTGCACCGCGGCAGCCCCGACGCGAAGGGATCGCTGATGACGCCGGGCGTCCTGACGGTCGCCGTCGAGCGCGAGCCCTCCTTCCCGGCGCCGCCCGAAGGGGCCGCATCGAGCTGGCGGCGACGCGGCTTCGCCGAGTGGGTGGCGTCACCCTCGAATCCGCTGACCGCGCGCGTGATCGTCAACAGGCTCTGGCAGCATCACTTCGGCGAGGGCATTGTCCGCACGCCGAGCAATTTCGGAAAGCTCGGGGAGCCGCCTTCGCACCCCGAGCTGCTCGACTGGCTCGCGCTCGAGCTCGTCGCGCGCGGCTGGAGCCTCAAGGCGATGCACCGCCTGATGCTCACGTCGCGCGCGTACCAGATGGCGAGCGACGACATCGCGGTAAACGTCCGGATCGATCCCGAGAACCGGTTCTTCTGGCGCATGCCCCGCCAACGTCTCGAAGCGGAGATCCTCAGAGATCAGGTGCTTGCGGCAGCCGGGACGCTCGACCGGACGCTTGGCGGGCCGAACGTGTTCCCGTACATCGATCCCGACCTGTTCGAGGAAAGCTCGAAGCGGACGTGGCGGGGCAAGCCCGATGACGATCCGTCGACCTGGCGACGCAGCCTGTACGTGTTCTCGAAGCGGAGCATCCGATACCCCCTCTTCGAGACGTTCGATCAACCGAACCTGATCAATTCGGTCGACCGACGGAACCGATCGACCGTCGCGCCTCAGGCGCTGCTGCTGATGAACAACCGGTTCGTGATCCTGCAGGCCGAGCGCTTCGCGGCGCGCCTGCGACGCGAGGCCGGAGCGTCGGCGGCGGCGCAGGTCGAGCGCGCGTTCCGTCTGGCGCTCGGCCGGCCGCCGGACGCGGTCGAGCGGAAACAGTCGATGGCGTACGTGAAGAGCGATCCTGCGGCACTGGCCGAGTTCTGTCACGTGCTGTTCAACCTGAACGAGTTCGTCTACCGCCCATGAGCTGTCGCTGCTCCGGTTCGTCGGCCGACCTGCTGGTCTCGCGTCGCGAGCTGCTGCGAAAGCTCGGAGGGGGGATCGCGAGCGTCGCATTCGCGGACCTGCTCAGCCGCGAGGGTCTGCTCGCCCAGCCGGCCTCCGCCAATCCGCTGGCGCCCAGGCCGCCGCACTTTCCGGCGAAGGCGAAGGCGGTGATTTCGATCTTCTGCTACGGCGGCGCCAGCCAGATAGACACGTTCGATCCCAAGCCGGATCTCGTCAAGTGGCAGGGCGAGACCATGAAGGACGTCGGAGACGTCCGGACGGTGATGGGCACGCCGGGCGGGTTGATGCCCTCACCCTGGAGTTTCAAGAAGCACGGCCAGTGCGGCATGGAGGTCTCGGAGCTCTTCCCGCACGTGGCGCAGCACACCGACGACATCGCGCTCATTCGATCGATGTACGCGCTGAGCCCGGCGCACGGGCCGGCGCTCTTTCAGATGAACACCGGCAGCATCCTGGCCGGGCACCCGAGCGTCGGCAGCTGGGTGACGTATGGGCTTGGCAGCGAGAACGAGAACCTGCCGGGCTTCATCGTGTTCACCGACCATCGCGGCGGTCCGATCAACGGGCCGCCCAACTGGGGCAACGGCTACATGCCGGCGGCGTATCAGGGGACGCAGTTCCGCGACAAGGGGGATCCCATCGTCGACCTGAAACCGCCCGCGACGCGGACGCCGGACGAGCAGCGGCGCTGGCTCCGGCTGCTCCACGAGCTCAACGAACGGCACGCCTCGGCCAATCCAGAGGATACGGAGTTGTCCGCGCGCGTGCATTCGTACGAGCTGGCGTTCCGGATGCAGACCCACGCGCCAGACGCGATCGACATCAGCCGCGAGTCGCCGGCGACGCGCGCGCTCTACGGCGTCGGCGAACAGCCGACCGACTACTTCGGGCGTCAGGCGTTGATGGCGCGTCGGCTCGTCGAGCGCGGCGTGCGCTTCGTGCAAATCTTTTCAGGCGGCGGGAACTTCGAGCCGAGCTGGGACGCGCACTGGGACTTGAAGGGCAACCACGGACTGCACTGCGCCGAAACGGACAAGCCCATCGCGGGCCTCATCAAAGATCTCAAGAGCCGCGGCCTGTTCGAGTCGACGCTGATCATCTGGCACGGGGAGTTCGGGCGCCTGCCGATCTCGGAGCGGATGGACGGCCGCGACCACAACAACCAGGGGTTCAGCCTGTGGCTCGCGGGCGCCGGCGTCAAGGGCGGGAGCATCGTGGGGGCGACCGATCAGTACGGCTATCGCGCGGTCGACAACAAGAAGTCGGTGTACGACCTGCACGCGACGATTCTCCAGCTGCTCGGGTTCGACCACGAGAAGCTGACCTACCGGTTCAGCGGGCGCGACATGCGCCTGACCGACGTGCACGGTCAGGTGATCGAAGAGATCCTCGCGTGATGGCCGCAGAGACGCCAGCCTGGTGACACCGCCGTCGCCGACCGCGCCGTCGATCTGCCCTCGACCAGCATGACAGAGAGAATCCGGTGGGGCGTGCTTGGCGTGGCCAAGATCGCCACGACGAAAGTCATTCCCGCGATGCAGGGCGGACGCTGGAGCGAGGTGGCGGCGATCGCGTCGCGGGATCTCGATCGGGCGCGGCGCGCCGCGGCATCCCTCGGCATTCCCAAGGCATACGGCTCCTACGAGGAGTTGTTGGCCGATACCGAGATCGATGCCGTCTACAACCCGCTGCCCAACCAGCTCCACGTCCCGTGGTCGATCCGCGCGGCCGAGGCGGGCAAGCACGTCCTCTGCGAGAAGCCGATCGGTGTGAGCGCCGACGAGGCGCGCGCGCTCCTGGCGGCGCGCGACCGGACGGGTGTGAGCATTCAGGAGGCGTTCATGGTCCGGGCGCACCCCCAGTGGATCGGCGCCCGGGACATCGTGCGATCGGGCCGCATCGGATCGGTGCGGTCGATCCTCGGCTGTTTCTCCTATTTCAATCGGGACGCGGCGAACATCCGCAACATCCCTGCGTACGGCGGCGGCGCCTTGATGGACATCGGCTGCTATCTCGTCCACACGTCGAGGCTGATCTTCGCCGAAGAGCCGCGGCGCGTCGTCGCCGCGATCGACCGCGACGCGGACTTCGGGGTCGATCGTCTGACGTCGATACTGCTGGAGTACCCATCCGGGCACGCGGTCGGGACGTGCGGCACGCAGATGGTGGCCTCGCAGCGCGTCCAGATCTTCGGCGAGCGAGGCCGGATCGAGATCGAGATTCCGTTCAACGCGCCGGGCGATCGCCCGTGCCGTCTGGTCGTGGACGACGGGTCGGACCTTTTCGGCGGCGGGGCCGAGCGCGTCGAGTTCGAGACCTGCGACCAGTTCCGGCTTCAAGGCGATCTGTTCTCGCGCGCGATTCGCGAAGGGACGCCCGCTCCGTATCCGCTGGAGGACTCGGTGCGGAACATGGCCGTCATCGACGCGCTGTTTCGTTCGGCCGTGTCCGGACACTGGGAGGTCCCCACGGATTCCAGCGGATCCCGGTAGCCACGGATTTCGCGGATTTCACGGATTCTGGCGGTTACAGACTAAACAAGCCGCAGATACACGCAGGGCGCACGCTCGGTCGCGCCGAAGGCGCGATGCTCGAACAGGGCGAGGGGCGATCGTGAGACGGAGGGAGGGCAGGTCGGTCTCACGCTCGCCCCTCGCCCTGTTCGAGCCGGCGGCTGGCTGCGCCAGCCGCCCCGAGCGTGCGCCACGCAGATCAATGCGATCTGCCTTTATCTGCGTTCATCTGCGTCAATCTGCGGCCCCTAGCGGAATTTCTGCGTGCGGATGATGCCCGCTCCCTCGCGGATGACGACGAGCTGGTCCGCCTCGACCTTCGGAACGTGCTCGGTCGCTCCGTTCGGCCATCGGACGGCCAGGTCCGCCGACGTGGCCGCGCCGAGCCCGAAATGCACGCGGCGGTCGTTGGCCGAGTAGAAGCTGGATTGCGCCGTCACGTCCTGCGCCTGCGTGCGGCCGCCGTACCGAGCGGTCACGCGGGCGCCGATCGCGCTGCGGTTCGACTTCACTCCGACGAGCAGCACCTTCAGCCAGTGATGGCCGCCCGTCACGTCGTTGCGCAGGAGCGACGGCGGCTCGTTCATGTTCATGACCAGAACGTCGACGTCGCCGTCGTTGTCGAAGTCGCCGAACGCGCAGCCCCGGCTCGCGTGCGCCGCCGCCACGCCAGGCCCCGCCTCCTCGATCAGTTCCTCGAACCTGCCGTCGCCCAGGTTGCGGAAGACCAGCCGCGGCGTTCGAAACGGGTACGCGGGAAGCTGCCGCTCCACCTCCGGATACACACTGCCGGTCACCATGAACAGATCCGGGAAGCCATCGTTGTCGAGATCGACCATCCCCGCGCCCCAGCCGACGTATCGGGTCTCGACGCCGATTCCGGCGCGGATCGTGAAGTCGTCGAAGTTGCCCTTGCCGTCGTTGCGGTACAACACGTTCGTATCGTCGGCGAAGTGCGTCTTGAAGATGTCGAGGGTGCCGTCGAGATCGTAGTCGCCGATCGCGACGCCCATGCCGGCCTGCTCGAGCCCGTCCTCGCTCAGCGCGACGCCCCGCTCGAGCGCCTCCTCGCGGAACGTGCCATCGTGCTGATTGCGAAAGAGCCAGCTCGGCGTGGAATCGCAGGCGACGTAGATGTCGGGCCAGCCGTCGTTGTCGTAGTCGGCCGCGACCGCCGTCATTGGATACGCGCCAGATGCCGCGGCGACCCCCGTCTGCCGGCTGACATCCGTGAAGGTGCCATCGCCGTTGTTGTGGAATAACTGAACGTATCCAGTCGGCAGGCCACGGGGGCCGCAGTTCACGGGAACGCCCTTCCAGCGGCAGTCAGGATTCTCGCCAGGCTTCGGCAGTTTCTCGAGCGTCGTGCTCAGGTACGTCGCCACGAACAAATCCAGGTGGCCGTCGCGGTCGTAATCGACCCACGTGCAGCCGGCACCGTAACGCACGGCCTCCTGGCGGAGACCCGCCTTCACCGTCACATCAGTGAACGTGCCATCGCCGTTGTTGCGATAGAGGACGTTGTGGCCGTAGTACGTGATGAACAGGTCGTCGAACCCATCGTTGTCGTAGTCGCCGACGGTTACAGCAGACGCCCAACCCGTGTGGACCAGGCCCGCCTTCTGTGTGACGTCCGTGAAGGTGCCGTCGCGGTTGTTCTTGTACAGGCGGTTGGTCGCGCCGGGCGGCGGGCTTTCGAGCCGGGTGCCGTTCAACACGAACAGATCCAGCCAGCCGTCGTTGTCGTAATCGAGAAACGCCACGCCGCAGCCGACGACCTCGATGATGTAGCGCTTCGAGTCGACTCCGCCGTAGACGATCGGCTCCGTGAGACCGGCCTGCTTCGCGACGTCGACGAGGCGCGACGGAAAAGGACGGCCGGAGGGCTTTCCGCGAGGCTGCGGCTTGACGCTCCGCGTGGAGATTCCCTGACCGAAGGCAGGGCTGGCCGAGCAGGCCAGCAACGCGAGGAGCTCGCGGCGTGTGATCATTTCTCTGTTGCCGTCAGGACCTGGCGTGCCTTGACGTTCTCGAACTTCTGGACGACGCCCGACGGCCAGCGAATCTCTACGAGCTTCGCGTAGTCGTCTCGATTGAGACCGACGACGAGCCGCTTGTCGCTGGCGGACAGGTAGCCCACGGCGGTGTTGATGGCGGCATATTGCGTCAGCCCGGAGGCGGAGACCACCTTGACCCGGCATCCGATTCCGTCGCGGTTTGATTTCCTGCCGGCCGTGCGGATCTCGATCCAGTTGTTCTGATTGCCGCCATCGTTCCGGAGTACGACGGCGCTCTGTCCGACGTTGCTCACGACCACGTCGACGTCGCCGTCATTGTCCAGGTCGCCGAAGGCGGCGCCGCGCCCGGCCCAATCCCGCTGGAAGACCTCGCCGGGGGAGACTCGAACGAACCGTCCCGATTCGTTTCGGAGCAACAAGGGCGGCTGCAGGTACTTCAGATTCGGCGCGGTCTTCTCGATCGTGTCCATGACGTGGCCCTGCGCCACGAAAATATCCTTCCACCCGTCGTTGTCGTAGTCGAAGAACCGCGTGCTCCAGCCCGAGAAAGACAGCGTGGCGCCCCCGACGCCGGACGCATTGGTGACGTCCCGGAAGCTGCCGTCGCCGTTGTGCCGGAACAGCATGTACCGCTCGTTGGACAGATCCGTCACGAAGACATCCGGGCGGCCGTCGTTATCGTAGTCGCTGAAGTCCACGCCCATGCCGGCAAACGTCTTCCCGCTTTCGTTGAAGCCGACGCCGGCGAGCAGGCCGACTTCCGCGAACGTGCCATCGCCGTTGTTGCGATGGAGAAAAGACTGCACGGAGTCGTTGGCCACATACACATCCACGAACCCGTCATCGTCATAATCCGCGAAGGACACCCCGAGCCCCTTGCCGGCCGCTGCGGCAATACCTGCTCGAGAGGACACGTCGGTGAACGTGCCGTTGCCGTTGTTGCGGAACAGGATGTTGGTGACGGGGTCGAAGTTGTCCGGATGGCAGTAGGCGCGGTACCCCGGTTTCTTCTCGCCGCAATAGCGATTGTTCTTGAAGGTCCAGTCCAGGTAGCGGGTAACGAAGAGGTCGAGCGCGCCGTCGTTGTCGTAGTCGAAGAAGCCGGCGCTCGCGCTCCATCCGGCGGCCGCCACGCCGGCTCGAGAGGTCACGTCCGCGAACGTGCCGTCCCCCTGGTTGCGATACAGGGTATTGCCGTCGAAGCTGGTCACGTAGATGTCGGCGAACCCATCGTTGTCGTAGTCGCCGACCGCGATGCCCATGCCGTAGCGGTTCTGCGGCCTCCCGGTCAGGCCGGCCTTCTCCGTGACGTCGATGAACGCGCCCGTCGAGGTCTGGCGATAGAGGCGATTCCAGAAGGCCGCTGCGGACTTGTCCGGCTGTTTGCCATCCGGCATCGGATCCTCGAGCCGCGCCCCGTTCGTGAAGAACACATCCAGCCGGCCGTCGTTGTCGACGTCCAGCAGCGCGACGCCGCCTCCCATCGTCTCCAGCAGATACTTGTTCGATGTCGCCGAGCTCTCGTGCTTGAAGGCGATTCCTGCGGCCTGAGTCACGTCGGTGAACCGCACGCCCGGATCCGCGGCGCCCGCCAGCACCGACAGACATCCGCATCCGAGAACCAGCCGTCGCACGCGTCGCGATCCCTCCATCGGCGGCCTACCGGAAACTCCGGCGCGAGACGATGCCCTTCGTCTCCTGGCACACGATCAGGTGGTTGGCGGGAACGTTCCGCAGCGTTTCCTTCTCGCCGGACGGCCACGCGATCTCCACCGTGTCCGCCCTGGCGGATCGGCCGAGGCCGAAATGCAGGCGCAGGTCGTTCTGCGAGTAGTAGCTCGACCCGCTCATGATCTCGTCTATCTGGCTCCGGCCGCCTGCCGTGACCTTCACGCGGGTTCCGATCGCCGACCGATTCGACCGTGTGCCCACGCATTTGATCAGGATCCAGTTGTTCCGGTTCCCGCCGTCGTTGCGCAGGAGCGTCGGCGGGCCGTCCAGGTTGTTGACGAGGACATCCACGTCGCCGTCGTTGTCGAAGTCGCCGAAGGCGCAGCCGCGCCCGAGGTTCTCGGCGCGGATCGCCGGTCCGGCCGTCGACGACACGTCTTCGAAGCGCCCGTCGCCGCGATTGCGGTAGAGCAGCTTCGGCTGGCGGTAGGTGACGTGCAGCTTCCGGTTCGCGATCTGCGCGTACACGTGGCCGTTCGCGATGAAGATGTCGCTCCATCCGTCGTTGTCGAAGTCGAAGAAGTCCACTCCGAAGCCGAGGTGCTTCCGGTTCGCGCCGAGGCCCGCCCTGATGCTCGCCACCTCGAACGTGCCGCCGTAGTTCCGGTAGAGCGTCGTGACCTGCTCCGAGAAGTTCGTCCGCACGATATCCAGCCAGCCGTCGCCGTCGTAGTCGGCGACGCCCACGCCCATCCCGGCCAGCGCGACGCCGTGCTCGTCGAGCGCGCAGCCGGCCGGGATCGCAATCTCCCGGAACGTCCCGTCGTGGTTGTTGCGATAGAGCAGGCTCGGGGCCGTGTCGCAGGCGACATAGATGTCCGGCCAGCCGTCGTTGTCGAAGTCCGCGGAGGCGGCGCCCATTCCATAGGAGCCGGTCGCCCGCCAGTTGCTCCCGACGAACACCATCGTGGACGGCCCGCGCGGATGGACGATGCCGGACTGCTCCGACACGTCGGTGAACGTCCCGTCTCCGCGGTTTCGATAGAGGAGGTTCGTCCCGCCGGCGAATCCCAGCGGGCCGCACGGAACGGGAATCTCGTTATAGCGGCAGTACGCCGAGTCGCCGGGACGTGGCGCCTTCTGCGGATCGAAGTTCAGATAGTTCGCGACGAACAGGTCCAGGCGGCCATCGCGGTCGTAGTCGAGGAAGCAGCAGCCCGCGCCCCATCGCGCGGCCGAGCCGGCGACGCCTGCGCGCTCGGAGACGTCGGCGAACGTGCCGTCGCCGTTGTTGCGGTACAGCACGTTGTGTCCCCAGTACGTCACGAACAGATCGTCGAAGCCGTCGTTGTCGTAGTCGCCGACGCAACACGCCTGGCCCCAGCCGGAATGGGTCAGACCGGCCTTCAGCGTGACGTCGGTGAACGTGCCGTCGCGGTTGTTGTGGAACAGGTAGCTGGCCGGTTTGGCGGCGTGCGCCGTCGGCTCGAAGCTCGTGCCGTTCACGAGGAAGATGTCGAGCCAGCCGTCGTTGTCGTAGTCGAAGAACGCGGCGCCGCAGCCCATCTCCTCCAGCACGAACTGCTTGTCCTCAGGGCTCCCCGACACGTTCAGGGCCCGGGACAGGCCGGCGGCCGCGGTGATGTCGGTAAACGTCACGGCGCCGTTGGACTCGGACGCCAGCAGCCGATCGAGGGCGACTCCGGGCACCAACGCCACGGTACCCAGGCGCCCCAGTCTCCGCAGGAACAGGCGTCGAGAATGGCGGCCGCTAGTCACGCGTCGAGTCCGGCGGCCTGGGTGGCGCGCCCTCAGCGCCGCTGCGGCGCTTTTTTTCCAGCTCCTTGCTTTCGCGCTCGAGGCGGCTGAAGACGTCGAGCGCCTTGCGGCTCTCGTCCATCCAGCCCAGACGCCGATAGACACCAGCCAGGACGTAGTAGTAGGAGGAGACGCGTGAATTGGTGGCGATCGCTTCGTTCAGCGCGTTGACAGCCTCGCTGAGCTTCCCCGCGCGCTCGTAGGCCCTGCCCTTCTGAAACAACGCCCGGTCCGATCCCGGATCGAGCGCGAGAGCCTGGCGGGCGTACTCGAGCGCCTTCTCCGAGTCGCCCGTCCGGTTGTAGTAGGCGCTCAGGTTCACGTGCGCGGAAACAAAGGTGCCTTTTCGTTCCTCGTTCAGAGCAATCGCCTTCTCGTATCGCGCGATCGCGCCCGCGTCGTCACCGAGCGATTCGAGCGCGAGCCCGAGCGCGTCCTGCGCCTCGACGTACGAGGGATCGATGCGCACGGCCGCGTCGAGCGCCTTGCGCGCCGGCTCCCAGTTGTCCTGGATCGAAAACAGCTTGCCCAGGTTGTAGTACGCCTCGGCGGAGTCCGGCTTGTAGCGGAGCGCCTGCTCGAATTCGACCTGCGCGGCGTCGAACCGGCCGATGATCATCAGGTTCCGGCCGAGGATCTTGTGCGCCTCCGCGTTCCGGATGTCCAGTTCGAGCGACTTCGCCAGCGCGCGGATCGAGTCGCCGATCTTCTGCTGCCCGAAGAAGCTGTAGCCGAGCGCGTACCAGCCCCACGAGGACTTCGGACGCTCCTTCACGTATTCAGCGAGGAGCGGCTCGACTTCCTTGAACTGGCCCTCGCGGATGTAGCCTTCGAAGTCCGCGACCTTCTTCGGGTCGTCGTGCCCGGTCGCGGGAGTCTTCAGCGACTCGAGGAAGCGGCGCGCTTCGGAGGAATCGGGGCGGCGCTGGATCGCGCGGCGAAACTTCGCTGCGGCGTCATCGGCGTCGCCGCGCTCGAGCGCGGCACGGCCTTCGGCGATGTCGAGATTGGCGTTCCTGGCGCGATCGTCGGCGGCCACGAGCTCACGGCCCTTCTGGAGCTCGACCGCGGCTTCTTCCTTCTTCCCCGCGCGCGACAGCGCCAGGCCGAGCTGGTAGTGTGTTTCTCCGCTTTTCGGCTCGAGCCGTGCCGCCTCGCGGAGCGCGCCGACGGCTTCGTCGACCTTGCCATCCCGAAGCAGCGCCTTCCCGAGCCCGAGGTGCGCGCGCGCGAAGGTGGGCGCGAGCTCGAGGACCTTTCTCAGTTGTTCGATTTCCCTGGCCGGCCCGTGATTTGGACTGGAGCCGTAGGCTACCGCGAGGTTGAACTGCGCCTTCACGGAATCCGGCGCCAGCGCGACTGCTTTCTCGAGCTCGCGTATCGCTTCCGCTGCGTCGGTGGGAGTAAGCGCCGCGCCGAGGTTCGCCCGGGCATCGGCGTAGCCGGGACTGATCCGGACCGCCTCGCGCAGCGCGGCGATGCCGCCCTGGTCGTCGCCCGCCTGTATCAGCAGCAGGCCGAGGTTGTTGTGAGCTTCGGCGAAATCAGGCCGCAGTCGAATCGCTTCGCGAAACGCGGCCTGCACCTCTCCGCTCGCGGCTCCCGCGCGGCCAAGCATCAGGCCGAGGACGTTGTGTGCCTCGGCCCGGTTCGGGCTCGCCGCGAGCGCCTGGCGCAGGCCGGCGATGCCGCCGGCCCAGTCGGGCGCCGGAAGCGAAGACGACGGGAGGTTCAGCCCGGCTTCCAACTGGCCGAGTGCCTTGTCGAGATCCCCGGCGCGCAGATAGGTGATACCAAGATCGACGTAGACAGCCGCGGTCGGCGGGAGAAGCGCGATCGCGCGCTGCAGGCTCGCGCGTGCGGCGTTCCAGTCCGACCGTTCGCGCAAGGCCGTCCCGAGAAACGCGTGGCTGGCACCGAGCGCGGGATCGAGCTTCACGCTTTCACGGAGCTCGCCCAGCGCCCTGTCCCTGGATCCGCTGTACCACAGCGCAACCCCGAGGTTGTAGTGAGCGTCGGCAGAATCAGGGCGAAGCTTTGTCGCGCGTTCGAGATGGGCGAGGCCGGCAGGGAGATCGCCTTGCTGGCCGAGGGCATACCCCAGCAGCGTGTGCGCCTCGGCGTGGTTCTCGTCGAGCCGGATGGCTTCAGTAAGCTGCTCGCGCGCCGCCGCCAGGTCGCCACGGCCGACCGATTCCTGGGCGCGACGGAACGAATCGTCGGCGGGACTCGGCGCGGACGGACGCAGCTTCTTCGGGGCGGCGGCCGCGCTCTGCTGTTTCAACGCGGCTCCGAGCGCGTAGTAGCCTTCGCGCAGCTCCGGATCGATTTCGAGCGCCTTCTCGAAAGCCGCAACGGCGCCAGCGAGATCGCCGCTCTGGCGAAGCGTCTGCCCGAGCTCGTACTGAAGACCTGCGTGATCCGGGTTGGCGGCGGCGA
Source organism: uncultured Acidobacteriota bacterium (assembly GCA_963847125.1). GTDB lineage: Bacteria > Acidobacteriota > Vicinamibacteria > Vicinamibacterales > 2-12-FULL-66-21 > DATAEE01. Next base: position 208,355 of record CAWJYM010000009.1, on the reverse strand, counting down.
CCGGCCGCAGGTGCTTCAGCGCGCCGTCGAAGTCACCCGTCTCCCGCAGCGCCATTCCAAGGTTCATGCGCGCGCCAAGGCTGTTTGGCTCCAGCGCCAGAGCCTTGGTGAATATCTGTACTGCCTCGCCGTAGTCGCCGCTCTGGGCGAGCGCCGCACCCAGGTTGGAATAGGCGCGCCCGTACTGCGGATCCAGCGCGACGGCTTTCCTGAACGCCGCGACGGCGCCGGGGAGATCGGTCTTCTCCGAGAGCGCGACCCCCAGCCAGTTGTGCGCTTCCGCCGACTGCGGTCCGACTTTCACGGCGCGCTCGAAGGCGCTCATCGCGCGCGGGAACTCGTTGCGATCCCAGTACGCGAGACCGAGTAGAACCCATGGCTTGGGGTCGCCAGCGCTGCGCTCCGCGGCGGCCTCGAGCTCGCTGATGGACACCGGGGGAGTTCGCGGGTCCTGGGCTGCTGGCGCCGGAGCGGGGGTCTGCTGCGCGCCGGCCGGGCCGCTCGTACACAGCAACACGACGAGAAGCACGCTCGTCATTGACCGGGATCCAGCAGGCGAAGCTGCAGGCGCGAATTGGTTTCGTCTTCCTCGCGCAGCGACTTCGCGAGCTCGAGCTGCTTGTCCGCCTCTTCCTTTCTCCCCATGCGCGCCAGGAGCAGCCCAAGCTGATAGTTCGCCTTCACCGACTTCGGGTTGAGCCGCACCGCCGTCCGCAGGTTGTGTTCTGCTTCGGGGTAGCGCCGGGCGGTCATGAGCAGGCTGCCCAGCGCCTCGCTCGATGCGGCGTGATCGGGATGGCGCCGGACCAGCTTTTCCAGCAAGTCGATCGCCTCCGCATCGTTCGCCTGATCTCTCGCAACCAGAGCAAGGTAATAGTGCGAGGCGAGTTGCTCGGGCTGAAGCCGGATGCTCTCGCGCAGACGCGCCGCCGCCTCAGCCAGATGACCCTGTATATAGAGGATAGATCCCAGCGCGTACTGGAGCTGGGGATCGTCCGGCCGCTTTTCGACGAGCGCTTCAATCAGGCGTTGGGCTGCCTCGAACTGACGTTTGCCGACCTTCGCCGCCGCGAGCGTGTACTGATAGGCCGGGTCGTCGGGCTTCATCGCCGCCGCCTTCAGCAGCGCCGGCTCGGCATCCTCCAGCAGATCCATCCGCAGGCACACGCGGCCAAACGCGAGCAGAATCTCAGGATCGTCGGGCTCGATCTTCTTCGCTCGTATCAAGTATGAGAGCGACCGCTCGAGCTCGCCGCGCCGCTCCGCGATCGTTGCCGCCTGTCGGAGGGCCGGAAGCGAGTCCGGCTTCAGGCCGAGCGCCTCGTCGTAGGCATCGAGTGCGCGGGCAGGCTCGTTGTTCAGCTGATACGCCCCGGCGAGATTGAAGGCGATCTCGTACGACGGCGCGCGCCGCCGCAGCCGTTCCAGGATGTCGATGGATTCGGCGGCGTGCCCCTCGGCGGCGAGCAGCAGGGCGAACGCGATCGACGCCTCGCGGTTCTCTGTCTCGGTGCGCGCGAGCGCGAGCCTGGCGTTCGGATTCGAGGGATCCAGCTCCAGGACCCGCTCGAACATCCGAGCCGCCACATCAGTTTTGCCCTGAAGCGTGTAGATCTGCCCGAGGCTCAGATGCGCGCCGAGCAGGCCGCGCTCGAGGCTGATGGCCTTCTGAAAGAAGCTGACGCTCTCTGCGAGGCGCTTCTGCTGGAATCTGATCGTGCCGAGTACGGAGTTGGCGGCGGCCCGGGTTGCCGGATCGTCGAGCGCCTGTCGTGCCTGCTGCTCCGCTTCGTCCAGCCGTCCCTGTTGGACGAGCGTCGCGGCCTTCTGCAGCGCACCTGGCGCGTCGACCTGACCGACAGCACCAACGACGGAGCCCAGCAGCAGGAACGTGCACAGGACCGGCACGCCGACAGTGTACTTCCGGTTCAGTCCTCTGGTTCCGCCCACCCTCGACGAGGCGTTTCCCCGGCCTCAGCGGGTTTCTAGAAGTCGAGTCGTACCGCCACCTGCGTCGATCGGGGCGTATTGCATTGCGTGCTCACCGTCCCGAACGCGGGCGAGCTCCAGTTCTGGTTCGGATCGCAGAACACGACGCGGTTGAAGAGATTGCCCATCGAGAGCTCGAACCGAAGCCTCATCGGCTCGCGCAGCCGGAAGGTCTTGAAGATGTTGATGTCCTCGCTGTAGTTGGGGAAGCCCCGAACATCGCCGTCGCGCTTCGGCGCGTTTCCGAACTGCAGGGGACCAGGATCGGTCCACGCCCCCCGGTTGAAGTAGTTGTCGGTCGCCGGGTCGAAGTCGCCGTTGTCCGCTACGCCAGCCACTCCCGACTCGCGATTTGGCCGCTTCTGGCCGTTGAAGAGCAGCCCTCCGAGATCGTTTGTCATGGTGATGCTCAGCGGCCGTCCACTTTCGTAGCGCAGGATCCCGCTGACGCCCCAGCCACCCAGGAGGAGGTTCGCCAGGCCTGACTGCGGCCCCGGGATTTCCCACGTGAAGCCTGTCAGGAAGACGTGCGGGGTGTCGTCGGCGCTGAGCTGCCGTTCGAGCGCGTCCGCCGGGTTCTGAATACCACCGTTGATGCCGTTGGCACCCTGCGCGCTCTCGGCGCCGTTGTTCTCCAGATGCGAGTAGGTGTATCCGACCCGGCCCTGGAACCCGCGTGAGAAGCGTCGCTCGAGCACGAACAGTGCGGAGTGGTACTGGCTTTCTCCGGTCGGAACGCCTCGCCAGTTGATGGCCTGATACTGCGGATACTTGCGCAGCGCCTGGGCCACGTTCCCGTTGAAGCCCGGATACGGAATGGGGATGTTCGCAGCCCTGGCGGCCGGCGAGTTGATGTTCGACTGCAGCAATGCGGTACCAAGGGCGAGAACGCTCGGATCGTTCATGTTGGCGTCCACGCCAAGCGTCTGCGGGTGATGGTTCAGACGGGTCCCGCGATTGCCGATGTACGACACATCGACCATCATGTTGTCCGTGAGCTGGCGCTGGTAGGTGACAGACCAGTTCTGGAACCGGGGCAGCGTCAGCCCGTTCGGTGTGACGGCAATCGGTGCAGTGCCGAGCCCGACGGTGGGGCTGATGAACGGCGGAAGCTCCACGCGGTCCTGCGGGAATCCCTGATCCAGATAGAACGCGGGCGAGATGCCGTTCGTCGTGTTCGGCGCCAGGAGGTTGGTCTGGAACCCCGTCGTCGGCTGACCGATGAACTGATCGAAGGCCACGTGCGCGTAATAGATTCCGTAGCCTCCGCGGACGACGTCCTTGTCTGACATGCGGTAGGCAAAGCCAACGCGCGGACCCCAGGCATCCCTGTCCGGGTTCTCGAACTTGCGTGTGCCGGCGAGGCCCGGGCCCTCCCCCGCGAAGATGATCGCGCCCGGAATGTTGCCCGCGCCAGGGTTCGGCGTGTTCGGATCGAACGTCGAATACTGGTTCTGGGTCTCGGTGCGGGCCGACTGATAGTCGAAGCGCAGCCCGAGCGTCAGCGTCAGCTTGTCCGAGACCTTGAACTCGTCGTTGATCCAGACGCCCGTGTAGGTCTCTCTGAACGTCGGGTGAACGGGGACCGTCTGCGTGGCCTGCTGGACCTGGCCCAGCAGGAACGAGGCAAATGGGTCGCCGGTCGCCGCGAGGCTGTTGCCATTCGCGTCGTATCCAGCCGTGCCCAGGCGATTGAAGTTGAAGTCGCCGGCGACCGGGCCCGCCGCCCAGCCCTCGAAGGGGAAATCGTGGTGACGGAACTCGAAACCGGCCTTCAGCGAGTGTCTGCCCTTCACCCACGTGATGTCGTTCGAGAACTGCCACCGGTTGTTCACGAGGAATCCGAACGCCGGCCAGCCGTTCAGACCGATCGCGTTGTAAGGAATGTTGCCGGTGAACGACATCACCGGCGGCCCCGCGCTCGTGTCCAGGATGCCGCCGTTATTCTGGCCGAACAGTCGCTGCGGCCAGTTCCCGCCTGACGCGAGGTGATTCCCGCCCATGAACCAGCGGTCGTACGCAATCGTGGAGTGATTCAGCAGGTTGTCGCGGATGATCCAGTCGAACTGCTGATGCGCGTGGTGCGTCGAGATACGCTGGAAGAATCCGTTGCCGTAGTAATCGGTGTTCTGCGCCGATGCGGTTTCGGGGTCGTTGGGCACGTCGCACCCGGCAACCTCGCCGCAATTGCGCACTGACGGCCGCCGGTTCCAGTAGAAACTGGTGCTCCCCCGGATATTCCCCGTGAAGCTGTGATCGAGCCGGGCCATGATGTTCCGCGCGTCCAGCTCCCAGGTCTGGTCCCCCGCGGGGTTCCCCGCGACGTTGTTGGAGATGCCCTCCCGATCCGGGCGGACCATGAACGGGACGATGCGAGCGGCGACCTGGCTTCGCAGCGGATCGTTCAACGGAATGATGTTGCCCGGGTACGGATCGCGGACGGTGACAGTACCTACCGGGCGCGTGGTGGCGGGATTGAAAATCTGGCCGCCCATGATGGGCCGTCCGAGCGCGTCGACGCCCACTTGCTGGCCGGTCAGCAGCGCGCTGAAGTCGCCATTCTTGAACGCATCCGTCGGCGTGGTGTTGCCGAAGCCTGGCAGCGTGCCCGAGCGGATTCTGGTGTAGTCGACGTTGGTGAAGAAGAAGGTCTTGGTGCGTTTAATCGGGCCGCCGAGCGTGAATCCGAAGTTGTCGTTCCGAAGCGGCGTCTTGTCGAGCCCGGCGCGTTCCGCGAAGATCCCGTTCCCGTTCAACGCGTCGTCCGCCATGTACTGGTACACGCTCCCGTGGAACGAGTTCGTGCCCGACTTGCCGGTGTATTCGATGAAGCCGCCACTCGTGTGGCCGTACTGCGCGGAGTAGGTGGTCGAGATGACCTTCACTTCCTGGACCGCTTCGACCGGCGGCGTGCTCTCGTGGCTCTGCTGGTGCCCGACGGCGTACCCGAACGCGGCGCCGTCGAAGAAATTCTCCGTCGCCATCGTCTGGCCGCCGTTGATCCGCGAGTTGAACTGGCTGCCGCGGAACATCGGGTCGCCGTTGGGCCGCATCGGGAGGTACCCAGGCTGAATCTGGAGGACCGCCTCGGCCAGGCGGACGTCCGACGCGGTGATGATCGGCAGTTCGCGGTAGTACTTCTCGTTGACCGTGTGGGCGACGTCCGGCGTCGTGACGTCAATGGGCGAACGGCCCGCGACGGTGATCGTCTCCTCCAGCGCGCCGAGCTGCATCACGACGTCGTGGCGAAGCGCCTCGCCCCCCTGCAGCAGGATGTCGGATGCCACCGACCGCTTGAACCCCGCCATGTCGACCGTGACGCTATAGCGGCTGAGGACCAGCGGAGGCGTCGTGTACGCGCCGGCGCTGTTGGTCACGAGCGCCGTCTCGACGCCCGTGGCTTCGTTTTTGACGATGACCGTCGCCCCGGGAAGCGCGGCACCTTGCGCATCGTGGACGACGCCGCTGATGATCGCGCGGTCGGCGCGTTGCGCGGCGACCGGGGCGTTCAGCGCGAGAACAAGCGAGTAAAACGCTGGGCACTACGATGCGCGTCCTCGTCACGTCAACCTCCGATGAGGGTCCGACAAGGTTCCAGCCCGGCTCGACCGTGAACGTTCACGGTGGCCGTCGCGTGCAATTTGCGCCAAGGCCGAGGTGTTGTCAAGAGTAATCGGTTCATACTACGGCGACGGAGTGAACTGATCAGCTGGCGGCCCACTACGGAAGTGCTCCGACAGCCGGCCAGCCGTCGTTCCAGGCCAGCGTGGAGATCTGCAAGGCTGACCCGCGTCCTCGGCCCGCCCCGAAATAGGCGTGGAAGATCAGGTAGTCGTTCCCGGCGTCCCGGAGAAAACCGGGATGCCCCGGACCACGCCAGGTCGGAGTCGTCGCCTCGATGACGAGCGAGCCTCCTCCCTCCGTCATCCGCCGGCCGGCCCTGTCGACATACGGCCCCGTGATGTCGCGCGACCGGCCGACGACCACGTGATAGGTGCTGTCGGCGCCGCGGCAGCAGCGGTCGAACGACACGAACAGATACCAGTACTCCCCGTGGCGAACGATGAAGGGGGCTTCGACCGCGCCGCCGATCGGTTGATCGCGGGGCCGGCTGCTCAGGGAGTGCATCGTGATATCGCTGGTGGAGAACCTGCCTGTCGCGGGATCGACGCGGCGCATCTTGATGCCACCCCAGAAGCTGCCCCACGCCAGCCATACGTTGACGGGATCCTCGACCACGAGATTGGGGTCGATCGCATTCCAGTCGTCCTTCTCGGCGTACGAGCGGAGCACCAGCCCCTGGTCCACCCATGCATGGTCCGGACTCGACGAATCGAGCGTGCGCGACGTCGCCAGACCGATGGCTGAATCCCGGCTGCCGAAGGTCGAGACCGAATAGTACAGGTGATACTTTCCGTTGTAGAACGAGATGTCGGGCGCCCAGGCGTTCTGCGCCTTCGGGATCTCGCGCGTGACCCACCCGGGCAGCGACTGGAACACGAAACCTGAGCTCTTCCATCTGCGCAAATCCGGGGACGTGCGGATCGGGATGACGCCCTGCCCGTTGCGGCCGCCAGTAGAGAAAACGTAGTAGGTTTCTTTCTCCTTGATGGCGACGGGATCGTGAACCGGAGCGATATCCCCTTCGAGCTTCAACATCTCCTGCTCGAACGCCGCGGCCGCCGCGATGCAGCAAACCACGGCCGCCGCCGTCAATGTCCAGCGATTCATCGCGGATGCGTGTACCATCCCGGTTTCACGGCCGTCAAGCCGCAGGTCAGGAGGCTGCCCGACGATGCGACGACGAACTTTCATCACGTCAGTGGCGTGCGCCGGACTGGGCGCCGTGGCCGGATCCCGGCGCATTCTGGCGGCGGAGACCGACATCGAGCTGGCGCTGGACCGGCCGGGGGCGATCATCAACCCGCACGTCTACGGCCATTTCATCGAACACCTCGGCGGTGTGATCTACGACGGCATCTGGGTGGGACGTGATTCCAAGGTTCCGCATGTCGAGGGGATCCGCCGGCAATTCGTAGACGACATGAAGCGGATCGGCGCGCCGAACCTCCGCTGGCCAGGCGGCTGCTTCGCCGATGGCTATCACTGGCGCGACGGGATCGGAGCCGCGGCGAAACGTCCCAGGACCTACAACTTCTGGGAAAGCCGAATGCCCCCCGGCGTGCACGCCACCGAATCGAATCAGTTCGGTGTCCACGAGTTCATCCGGCTGTGCCGTCTCGTCGGCGCCGAGCCTTACATTGCCGCCAACGTGGGCTCGGGGACGCCGAAGGAGTTTCACGACTGGGTCTCGTACTGCAACGCTCCAATTGGCACTGAGAGCCTCGCTGACGAGCGCGCCGCCAACGGCGACAAGGAGCCGTTCCGCGTGAAGTACTGGGGCGTCGGGAACGAATCGTGGGGCTGCGGCGGAGACATGAAACCGGGCGAATACGCCATCGAGTACCGCAAGTTCGTCACGCAGTTCCCGGTCTACGTCCAGCCGTTCCTCATCGCGACCGGCCCGCGCGGGCATTCACGCGACATGGACCTTGGGTGGACGACGGGATTCTTCGAGGCCATGCAGGGAGGCCACCGGAGCGAGGTGCACGGCTTCTCGCCGCATTTCTACACGGACTTTCGCGGCAACAAGATGGGGGTCGCCGATTTCGGGGCGCCCGACTGGTATACGGTGCTCCTCGAGGGCCTGCGCACCGAGTCGGTGATTCAGACGCACTGGGATGCGATGGGCAAGTACGATCCTCAGCACCGCACGAAGCTGATCGTGGACGAATGGGGCGTCTGGTACAAGCCGGGCGAGGAGATCGCGCCCGCGTACATCCTGAGCCAGCCCGTGACCCTTCGCGATGCGATCCACACCGCGATCACGTTCGACATCTTCAACCGGCACGCCGACAAGATCGAGATGGCGAACGTCGCGCAGACCGTCAACTGCATTCACTCGCTCTTCCTCGCCATGGAAGACAAGTACACGCGCACGCCGCCGTACTACGTCTTCGAGATGTACCAGCCGCACAAGGGAGCGCGGCTCGTGCCGATGCAGGTTCGAGCCGATGCGCTGACCGTTCCGGTGCAGCAGGGCTCCGCGAAGATCGCGCCGCTGACCGGTTCCGCGTCTATCCGCGAGAAGCAAGTGACGGTGACACTGGTCAATCCCTCTCTCGAGTCGCCCGTCGCCGCGCGCATCCGATTCGCGGGCGGGGCGCAAGCCCGTGAGGCGCGCGGCACGGTGCTGACGCACGCCGACATGCGCGCGAAGAACACGTTCGAGAAGACGGACGAGGTCAGACCGGCGGCGTTGCCCGTCAGGCTCGCAGGACAGGCGCTGGTCGTGGATCTTCCGAAGCAATCGGTCGCGGCGATCCAGATCCAGATGGTCTGCGACGCTCCTGCGCGACCCCGCCACGACCCGTCGACGTGGCGATGTGCGCAACGCTGTACGAACGTGCGGGCAGTTTGAACGTCATGCGGGCGCCCGGCTTGGGCGGCTCGAGCGCGCGCGGGATCACCTGCTTGGGCTGCTCGAACGTGTTGAAGGCCTTCAGATCCGGCGCCGTCAGCGTCTCGCATGCCAGCACGCGCGTCGGCGTCGGGTCGCGCCACTCGAGCACCAGCTCGCGCTCGGCGTTGAGATCCCGGTTGAGCATCAGCACGCACGACTCGCCGCTCTTCGGGTCGATCGTCGCGACCACGTCGACAAACGGCACCTGATCGTCGCGCGCGAGATCCGGCCGGAGTCCTGCGGCGGTGATCGGGTAGGTTTCCGATTCGACGCTCAGGTCGAGGACCCGTCCACGAGCGTATTTGAGGGCCCACGCATACGGATAGAAGATGCTCTGGCGCAGGACCGACGTCTCGTTGGTCATGAGCGGGGCGATGACGTTGACGATCTGCGCCAGGCAGCCGACGCGGACGCGGTCGGCCTGCCGCAGCAGCGTGTTGAGGAACCCGCCCACGAGCAGCGCGTCCTCGAGGTTGTAGACTTCCTCGAGCAGCTTCGGCGCAAACGCCCTCTTGCCGTCGGCGAACGCCCCTCCGCGCGCGCGGTACCAGACGTTCCACTCGTCGAACGACAGCCAGAGACGCTTCTGCGACTTGCGCAGCCCCTGCACGTAGTCGCAGACCGCGGCGATCTCGTGGATCTGTCGCTCCATGTCCAGGTTCAACGCCAGATATCGCTCCGCGCGGCCGCCCGTCTGCCCCGGCGTGTTCCCGTAATAGTTGTGCAGGGAAATGCCGTCCACCTGGTCGTAGCACTCTTCCAGCACCTCGCGGTCCCAGACGAGGTACGTCGGCATGTTCGTGTTGCTCGACCCGCAGGCGATGAGCTGCAGGCTCCGGTCGAGGACGCGGATCTGCCGCGCCGTGTCGCGCGCCTTCCGCCCGTATTCGCGCGCCGGCATGTGGCCAATCTGCCACGGGCCATCCATCTCGTTTCCGAGACACCAGTAGCGCACGTTGTGAGGCTGCTGGTGGCCGTGCGAGCGCCGCAGGTCGCTCCACTTCGTCCCCTTCTCGACGTTGCAGTACTCGACGTAGGCGACCGCCATCTCCGGCGTGCCGGTGCCGAGGTTGAACGCCAGCAGCGGCTCGGTCTCGACGAGCTTGCACCACTCGATGAATTCGTTCGTGCCGAACTGATTCGTCTCGAGCGAATTCCAGGCGCGCTCGAGCACGGTTGGCCGTTCTTTCTTGGGACCGACGCCATCGAGCCAGTTGTAGCCCGACACGAAGTTCCCACCCGGGTACCGCATGATCGGCACGTTGAGGCCTTTGATCTCGGCGATGACGTCGGTGCGGAATCCATTGGCGTCGGCGCGTGGCGAGCCGGGCTCGTACACACCCGTGTAGATCGCTCTGCCGAGATGCTCCAGGAAGGCCCCGAGGAGACGGCGGTCGACGTCGGCGCGATAGCGGGCCTGATTGACGAGCGCCCGCGCGGGTCCTTTGGCCTGCGCGTACCCGATGCGGCCGAGGAACGACCCGGCCGCCAGCGCCGCGCCGGACTGGCCCAGGCCCGCCAGGAATCTGCGACGATCGATCGTCTGGCTCATTGCGTCACCACTTCAGAATCGTCAGCGAGTGCTTCGGGAACGTGTACTCGAAGCCGTTCCCGGACGCCTTCACGTTTGCATTCCGGGTGACCGGCCGCACCACCGTATCCTTGCCGAATGTGTGCGTCGCCTTCAGATCCGGATGGTTCAGCTCCCAGACGCTCACGGGGCCCGACGGCGCTCCCGCGACGTTCTCGATACGCGCCGTGATGTCGGTCTTCTCGCTCCGATTCAGCACGTTGACGAACACCTGCCGGCTCTTCGGGTCGTAGGTGGCGGACACGTCGAGATACCCGAGCGGCCGGCCGCGATCCGGCTTGTATTGCGGCGATTCCACGAGCGCGTCGAGCGCCTGGTGCCCCCGCTGTTTGGCGTACTCGGCCAGCGGGAAGTAGATCGTCTGGAGATACAGCCCCTCCTTGTTCGTGAAGATCGGCGCGATCACGTTCACGAGCTGCGCGAGATTCGCCATCTTCACGACGTCGGCGTGGCGGATGAACGAATTGAGGAACATGCCCATCGCGAGCGCATCCTCGAAGTTGTAGATCTCCTCGAGGCCGGTGCGCGCGATCTCGTACTCGGTGTTGCCGGGGGTGATCGTGCGGTACCAGACGTTCCACTCGTCGAAGGCGATGGCGATCGGCCGCGGATTCTGCATCGTGGCCTGCACCGCCTTGATCTGCCCCGTTACCACCTCGATGCGATCGTCGATGTCCCGCGAGACGGCCAGAAACTGCTCGAGGTTGTTGGATCGGTTGGCGATGTAGGTGTGCAGCGAGATGTAATCGATTTCGTTGCGCAGCCGCTCGAGCACGGTGCGGTTCCAGCCCACCCAGTCGGCGCCGGAGCCGAAGTTCGACGAGCCAGACGCAATCAGCTTGATCGACTCGTCGACGCGGCGCATCGCCTTCGCCGCTTCCAGGGCAAACGTGGCGTAGTCGTTGGCGTTCTTGTGCCCGAGCTGCCACGGCCCGTCGATCTCGTTGCCCAGGCCCCAGTACGTGACCCCCCACGGTTTGTCGCGGCCGTTCTTGCGGCGCTGCTGCGCCCAGTACGTGTGGCCCGCTTCGTTCGTGTACTCGACCCAGTTGCGGGCGTCCTCGACCGAGCCGAGCCCGGCATTGATGCACAGGTACGGCTCGACGTTCAACCGCTCGGCATAGCGCAGGAAGTCATCGGTCCCGAACCGGTTGCTTTCGATCGCGCCCCAGGCGTGGTCGCGCCGCACCGGACGCTGGTCGCGCGGACCGATGCCGTCCTTCCAGTTGTAACCAGACGCGAAGTTGCCGCCTGGCCAGCGCAGGATCGTGACGCCGAGACCGCGCGCCGCGTCGAGCACATCCCGGCGGAAGCCGTCCGCGTCCGCCAGCGGGCTGCCTTCCTCGAACATCCCGCCGTAGATGCACCGGCCGAGGTGCTCGGCGAAGTTGCCGAACACGTGCGGGTGCACCTCGCCGATCACGCGTTCGTGGATCGATCTTGATGCGCGCCTTCGCGGCGGCCGGCGTGGCGGTCGGCTGCCCGTGCAGGACGGCCGCGAGACCGGCGAGCGCGAGGAGCGTGAGACTCGAGAGGATGTGCCGCCTCGTGTGTGCGGCTCTGAGAGGGGCCATGGCCGGCGCAGGATAGCAGATTATTTCCTTTACGGTAACGTTCACGCTCGCTTCCGGTCCGCCGGGCGCCGTGGTAACGTTGGGGGCCGATCATGGGCGCGCGACCCACCACGCTCGGCGTCATCGTCGGCAACCGCGGCTTCTTCCCGTCACATCTGTGCACCGCGGGACGGACGGAGGCGCTGGCGGCGCTCGAACGGGCGGGGTTCGGCGTCGTGGCGCTCGAGCCCGACGCGACCCCCTACGGCGCCGTGGAAAGTCTCGCCGACGCGCGCGCGTGCGCCGACCTGTTTCGGGCGCGCCGCGACGAGATCGACGGCGTGCTCGTCACGTTGCCGAACTTCGGCGACGAGCGGGCCGTCTCGAACACGCTGCGCTGGGCCGCGCTCGACGTGCCCGTCCTCATCCACGCATTCTCAGACGAAGGATCGCGGATGACGATCGAGCACCGGCGCGACAGCTTCTGCGGCAAGATGTCGGTCTGCAACAACCTGCACCAGTACGGCATCCCGTATTCGCTCACCTCGCTCCACACCGTCGCGCCGGGCCACGCCTCGTTCCAGGCGGACCTGCGCCGGTTCGGCGGCACCTGCCGCGTCGTCCAACGTCTGAAGGGCGCCCGCATCGGCGCGATTGGCGCCAGACCGGCCGCGTTCAACACCGTCCGGTTCAGCGAGAAGCTGTTCGAGCGGGCCGGCATCTCGGTCGAGACCCTCGATCTCTCCGAAGTGCTCGGCTGGGTGCAGCGGATGGCGGACGGCGAGCCGGCGGTCAAGGCCAAGCTCTCCGCGATAGGCGCGTACACGGGCGTGCAAGGCATCCCCACGTTGAGCCTGATGCGGATGGCGAAGCTCGGCGTCGCGATCGATCGCTGGATGCAGGAGAAACAGCTCTCGGCGACCGCCATCCAGTGCTGGACGTCGCTGGAAGAGTTCTACGGCGTCGTGCCGTGCACCCTGATGAGCATGATGTCCGAGTCGCTGATGCCGAGCGCGTGCGAGACGGACATCGCGGGGTTGCTCGGCATGTACGTGCTGCAGTCGGCGTCCGAGCAGCCGGCCGCGCTGCTCGACTGGAACAACAACTTCGGAGAGGACCCGAACAAGGGCGTGGTGTTTCACTGTTCGAATCTTCCGAAGAGCTTCTTCGCCGAGCACCGGATGGACTACCAGGAGATCATCGCGGGCACTGTCGGCAAGGAGAACACGTTCGGCACCATCGTCGGACGCATCGCGCCCGGCGCCTTCACGTATTGCCGCGTCTCGACCGACGACGAGGCGGGGGAGATCTCGTCCTACGTCGGCGAGGGCCGTTTCACCGACGACACGCCTCGAGACGTTCGGCGGCTACGGCGTCATCGAGATTCCTGAGTTCCAGCATCTCCTGCGGATGATTTGCCGGAGGGGCTTCGAGCACCACGTCGCGGCGACGCGCGCGTCGGTCGCCGAGGCGGTCGAGGACGCCCTCGACACCTATCTCGGCTGGGACGTCTATCGCCACGTCTGAGCGGCACGGGCGGCCGGCCACACGCCGCGCGCACGCGAACCTTCCGAGCGGACCAGCTTATAGGCCGATAACTTCGTTTCATTGGCGGCCGTGAACGATCACGCGTATAGAAGAGGCTGGAGGATGAGGTATGCCACGAACGAGGATCCTCTCGGTCGGGCTCGTTATCGTTCTGCTCGGGGCGGCGGTACCGGACTCCGCCGTCGCTCAGCGCCAGCTCGGCGCCATCCAAGGCACGATCGCCGATCAAACCGGCGCAGTGCTTCCCGGCGTCACCGTCACCGTCACGAACCGCGCGACCGGCGAAGTGCGGACCGGGGTCAGCAACGAGAGCGGCATCTATCGCGTGCTGAGCCTGGATCCGGGCCGGTACGACGTGACCGCGGAGCTTCCCGGGTTCAACAAGGGCGCGCGCCCGGACGTGATCCTGTCGGTTGGCGCGACGCTCGGCGTCAACTTCACGCTCAACGCCGGTGTCCTCGTCGAGACGATTCAGGTCGTCGCCGCATCGCCCGACGTGCACACCGAGAAGGCCGAGGTGTCGGCCATCGTCGAGCGGCAGAGGATCGTGGACTTGCCGATTGCCGGCCGGAACCCCATTACCCTCGCGACACTGCAGCCCGGCGTTCTCGGCCTGCCCGGCGCCGTCGATTTTCTCGCGCAAGAGCAGGGGATGCAGTTCAACGCCAACGGGCAGCGGACCGGCGCGAACAACGCGATGGTCGACGGCCTGAGCATCAACGGCGGACCCTGGTCCGGCACGCTGCTCCTCGTGCCGAACACCGACGCGGTCGAAGAGTTTCAGGTCGTCGCGAACAACGCGTCGGCGGAATACGGGCGTAACTCCGGCGCGGCGATCAGCCTCGTCACGCGAGGGGGCACGAACCAGCTCCGGGGCAGCGCGTTCATGTTCCACCGCGACAACAGCATGCGCGCGAAGGGCTTCTTCGAGACGCAGAAGGGGGACTTCAACAAGAACGACTGGGGGGCGAGCGTCGGCGGGCCCGTCAAGCGCGACAGCTCGTTTTTCTTCTTCTCGTATGAAGGCGTGCAGGAAGACTCCGGATCCGGACAGCAGTACACGGTGGAGACTGAGGCATTTCGCGACTTCGTGCTCCGGACCCGACCGAACTCGAACGCCGCATTCCTTCTCGATCGATTCCGGCCGCCCGTCTACCCGACCGAGAACCTTCGCGACCTCGGGAGCCCGGCTCCCGGCGTCCGCGCCATCGGCCCTCCGGATGGCATTCCGGACATCGGCACGATTAACTACGCCGTGCCGAATCACCGCGAAGGGCGGCAGTTCAACGGCCGGTTCGATCAGGTCTTTCGAGACGGCAACGATAAGCTGCGCGCCAGTTACTACATGTCGCGGATCGTGCCCGAGTTCAGCTACCTGCGCGCCGCGTTCGATCATCCGTATCCGCACCGGAACCAGTTCTTCAGCGTCGGCCACACGCGCATCGTGTCGAGCCAGACGCTGAACGAGCTGAGCTTCGGCTACGTGCGGATGCACGGCGAGGCGGGCGATCCGACGCCGGAGTCGCCCACGATCACCATCCAAGGCATGAACAACCCGGCCGCGGGCTTCGGCGTCGAGTTCTGGCATCCGATCGGTTTTACGCAGAACAACTTCGAGCTGAAGGACACGCTGACGATGAACCGCGGAGAGCACAGCTTCCGGTTCGGCGGTGAGCTGCGCATGTCAATGGACGACAGCGAGCTGCATCACTGGGAGCGCCCGAACTACGAGTTCCAGACGCCGCTCGGCATCACGGGCAGCACGGGGATTCTGGATTTCGCCGACGACGAGATCTTCCGGGAGCAGCGGGGCGTAGATCCGACGACCGGGCTTCCCGCGCTCGCGGTCGGAGAGTACCGCGGCCGCGAATTCGCGTTCTTCGCGCAGGACAACTGGAAGGTCCGATCGAACGTGACGCTCAACCTCGGCCTCCGCTACGAAGTGTTCATGAGCCCGAAGAAAGTGAACCGCAGCTTCGGCGGCATCATGCTCGGGGCCGGAGAGACGCGGCAGGAGCAGGTGAGAACCGCGCGGGTCGGGGAGATCCCACGGCTGTACGACACCGACTGGAACAACATCGGGCCGCGGCTCGGCATCTCCTGGGATCTCGACGGCGAGGCGCGGACGGTCGTGCGGGCCGGCGGCGGGCTGTCCTACAACCGGATCAACAACACCGTGTGGAGCGACGAGCGGCTGAACCCGCCGTTCTTCGCCAACGCGAACGCGACGGTGCAGGACGGCGTGCCCTTGCTGTACACGCTCGGCCCCGACTACCCGCAAAACCCGGCGCTCAGCCGAGGGCTCGACGCGAACGGCGGGATTCGCGGCGCGCGGATCGACCTGCGCGTCATTGATCCTGACGCGACGATCCCCTACTCGTACAACTGGTTCGTCGGCGTCCAGCGTCAGCTTCCCGCGCTGTTCGTGGTCGAGGCGAACTACATCGGCTCCGCGGGGCGCAACTTCATGAGCTTCGACGGCCCGGGCGGCGAGGACTACAACCGCTTCGCGGGCGATCTGCTCGACAACGCCCGCAACCGTCTCAATCCAAGCTTCGGCCAGGTCGGCCTGGCGGAGAGCCGGATCAGCTCGAACTACCACGGCGTGACGCTGCAGGTGAACCGGCGGTTCAACCGCGGCTTCAGCTTCCAGGCGGCCTACACGCTCGGAAACGCCAAGGACTACCCGGGCTCGGCCGAAGAAGTCACCGACCTCGAACGCGACTACGGCAACGCGTCGTTCGACGTGCGGCACAAGCTCGCGATGAACGTCATCTGGCAGATCCCGTACGAGCCGGCCAACGCCTGGCTGAACGCGATCGCGGGCGGCTGGCAGCTGAACGGCGTCACGATCTGGCAGTCGGGCCAGCCGTTCACCGTGACGTGCAACTCGGCGTATCCGACGTGCGACTTCAACGCGGACGGCGTGAACAGCGATCGCGTCAACACGCCGAGCTCCGGCCTCGAGACGAGCGGCATCTCGGACGAGGAATGGATCGCCGGCGCGTTCACGGCGGCCGACTTCCCGCTGCCGCCGCGCGGGACGCTCGGCACGCTGGCCCGCAACGGCTTCTACGGACCGGGCTACTTCAGCACGGACCTGTCGCTGCTGAAGAACTTCTCGCTCCGCATGTTCGGCGGGAACAGCCAGCGGCTGCAGCTTCGGGTCGAGGCCTACAACGTGTTCAACACGTTGAACCTCAACAACCCGGCGACCAACACCGCGGCCACGACCTTCGGCCGCGTCACCGCGACGCGGAACCCGCCGGGGCTGCCAGGCGCGCGGCTCGTCCAGGTCGGGGCGAGGTTTCTGTTCTAGACGGATGTAGGCCCGACCTTTTAGGTCGGGCGTGTCCGGATCGTCCGGATGTTCCGGCATGCCCGGCCTGAAGGCCGGGCCTACGGGTAACATGTCGCGATGATGCGTCACCGCCGCTCGATTCTCGTCGCCCTCATCGGCTTCTCGGTTGCCGCCGGGCCGACCGGCGCCCGGCGGACCGCAGATGCGGTAGCCACTGCAGCCCGGCCGCTGCCGCTCTCTGACGTCCGCCTCACGGGCGGTCCGCTCAAGCGCGCGCAGGACCTCAACGCAGAGTACCTCCTCAAGCTCGAGCCCGACCGCATGCTCGCGTACTACCGGCAGCGCGCCGGTCTCGAGCCGAAGGCGCAGCCGTACGGCGGCTGGGACGGCGACGGCCGCAACCTCACCGGCCACATCGCGGGGCACTACCTGTCGGGCGTCAGCCTGATGTGGGCCGCGACCGGTGATGCGCGCTTCAAGGAGCGCGCCGACTACATCGTCAAGGAACTGAAAGAGGTCCAGGAGAAGCAGGGGGATGGATTCGCCGGTGCGCTCGCGAAAGTCAAGGAGGCATTCGCCGAAGTAGGGAAGGGGAACATCCGCTCTGCCAACTTCGACCTGAACGGTCTGTGGTCCCCTTGGTACACGCTTCACAAGACGTACGCCGGCCTGCGAGACGCCTACCGGTACACCGGGAACCGGACCGCGCTCGACGTCGAGATCGGCTTCGCGAAGTGGGCGGAGGCGATGCTGGCCCCGATGGACGATGCCCAGATTCAGAAGATGCTGGGCACGGAGTTCGGCGGCATGAACGAGGTGATGGCGGACCTCTATGCCGACACCGGCGACAAGCGATGGCTGACGCTGTCGTACAAGTTCGAGCACAACGCTGTCCTGGATCCGCTCAAGCGCCGCGAGGATCCGCTCGACGGTCTGCACGGCAACACGCAGGTGCCGAAGTTGATCGGCTCGTTGTCCCGCTACGTGTACGCGGGGCAGGCGGACGATCGCGTCGCGGCGGAGTTCTTCTGGGATCGCGTCGCGCACCATCACACGTTCGCGACCGGCGGGCACGGAAAAGACGAGTACTTCCGCGAGCCCGATCGGCTGGGCAACATCGTCGATGGACGCACGGCCGAGACGTGCAACATCTACAACATGCTCAAGCTGACGCGCGCGCTGTTCGCGGTCAGGCCATCGGTGGAGTACGCGGAGTTTCACGAGCGTGCGCTCTTCAACCACATCCTCGGATCCATCGATCCGACCGACGGCGCCGTCTGCTACATGGTGCCGGTCGGGCGGGGCGTGCGACGCGAGTACCAGGACATGTTCCGCAGCTTCACGTGCTGCGTCGGCTCGAGCATGGAGAGCCACGCGCTGCACGGCCTGGGGATCTACTACGAGGCGGGCGATCGTCTGTGGGTCAATCTCTACGCTCCGTCGACCGCCGACTGGAAAGCCGCGGGTGTTCGCGTCGCGATGGAGACGGGCTTTCCTGAGGGAGATTCGGCAACGCTCAAGGTGACGGCCGACGTGCCGAAGATGTTGACGCTGGCGGTCCGCCGGCCCTCGTGGGCGAAGGATGGGTTCACCGTCAGGGTGAACGGCGAAGTGGTTAAGGAGCTGCCGCCTCCTGCGTCCTACCTCGAGATCAAACGAACCTGGAAGAGCGGGGACACGGTCACGCTGGCCCTGCCCAAAGCGCTGAGGCTCGAACCGGTGCCAGACACTGCCCGCCTCGCCGCCGTGATGTGGGGCCCAATCGTTCTCGCGGGCGATCTCGGTCCGGCGCCGGAGCGCCGCACGGATGTTCCCGCGTCGGGCGCCCCGGTGGAGAACCAGTCACGACCGGAGGTCCCGGCGCTCGTGACCTCCGGCCGGCCCGTCACCGAGTGGGTGAAGCCGGTTCCGGATAAGCCGGGCACGTTCCGGAGCGACGGCGTCGGACGGAGCAAGGACGTCGAGCTCGTTCCCTTCTACCGTGTGCATCGGCGGACCTACGCCGCGTACTGGGATCTGTTCACGCCCGCTGAGTACGAGAAGAAGGTGGCGGAAGTGGCCGCCGAGCAGGCGCGACAACAGAAGCTGGAGGCGGCGACCGTCGGGACTCGTGCGGCCGGGCGGCCAGGAGGCGGAGAAAGCGTTCAATCAACAGGGCGAGGAGACGTCGATCGTCCGCGCCGACGGTCGGCCGGGCCGGCGCGCCGCGAAGTGGTTCTCTTACGACCTGCCGACCGCGGGACACCCGCGACGCTCGTCGCACGTACAACAGCGACAACCGGCGGCCGCGCTCGTTCGAGATCCTGGTCGACGGTCAGAAGATCGGCGAGCAGCGCATCGACCAGGGCAGCGTGTCGCGTTTCTTCGACGTCGAGTACCCGTTGCCCGCGGATCTCGTCCAGGGCAAGCAGAAGCTCACGGTCCGCTTCCAGGCGACCGGCGGCAACGAGGTCGCGCCGGTGTTCGGGGTTCGCTTGATTCGTTAGCCACGGATCACCACGGATTTCAACGTACGAACCACGGATTACACGGATTGCACGGATTAAGGGACACCGAGATGGCGGCGGAGAAACTCGATCATCCTCTTCAGCTCATCGTCGCGCTGAGTTGAGTTAGTGAAGAAGGTGTTGTGCCCGCATCGTTCGCAGTAAGCCGTCTCGACGGGTTTCCTGTTTGCTCGCAAGGCCATCTCGAATTCACGTGCAAAGCCAAACTGTGTGTTCTCTCCGAAGCTATCTGCGGTGCCATGCATAATCAGGATCGGCACGTTGAACTCCGCGGCGCGATTCCAGGGTCTGAGCGCGTAGCCCGAAGAATGGAGCACGGAGGCCTGTACGTTCCCACTCGCCAGGAGGTATTGCTGCGTGGCTCCGGCGCCGCGGGAGTGCCCGACGAGCGCGAGCCGATCAGCGCGCGCGCCCGGTAACGCGCGCGTCGCCTGCACCAAGGCGTCGACGAACTGCACGGCTTCCGGATACTCACCGGACCCCAGGGGCGGAATCTCCGGACACGGAATCGGCGGCGTTACCTCATGCGCGCCGGCGCCTCCGCTGCCTGAAAACCAACAGGCGGCCACGGCGATGAAGCCACCGCGCGCCAAGTCGTTGGCCCATTCAACGTACTGCCGCGCGAACCCATGCGTGCCGTGCAGAACAAGGATCGCAGGAAAAGGACCAGTGCCCGACGGTCGCGCGACTGCCGCGCGCATCACGCCGAGTTCCGGAACGGCGACCCTGACCCACTTCACCGGCAACATTTCAGTTCCGGCGGGCGCCTCAGTCGCCGTCACGATTGGCGGCCTCTTCAGGCCGCCAGGCGTTGTCGGTGTCGACCCTTGCCAGGCTGGCGAAACCAGCGTGCCGGCCATCAGGAACACCGCGACCACGTGCAATTTCAGCATGAGCACGGACTGCTAGAGCGTGACCGACACGGCCCGTCCGTTGAACACGATGGTCTTCGCGGCGGTCGTGCCCGCAATCCGAGCCTCGATCGTCCGCGACATCGGCGGCAGCATGCGTGAGCCGGGCTCGAGTCGAAGCGTCAGCCGCCGCGCCCGGTCATCCCATGCCATTGCGATTCCCATCCATTCGCCCTTCCTGTAGCCGAACGTCCTCCCGTCGTCTTCGTACAGCGTAAAGCTCCCGTCCGCGCCGGGATACACGCGCAGCTCGAGCGGCGCATCGATCGTCTCATCGGAGTACTGCTTGACGGGGCCGAACGGCACGATGGCGCCGGCGCGGACGTACAACGGGATCGTGGCGAGATCGACGGCGCGCTGGATTTCGCGGCCGCCATCGATCTTTTCGTCCTTCCAGAAGTCGTACCACGCTCCGCGCGGCAGGTAGACCGACCGCGACGTCGCGCCCTTGTCGGTCACCGGCGCGACCAGGAAGTCTCTGCCCCACAGGTATTCGTCGCCGCGCGCCGACGCGGCCGCATCGTCCGAGTAGTGCAGCCACAGGGAGCGCATGATCGGCAGGCCCGTCCGCGCGGTCTCGCGGACCGCGCTGTACAGGTAGGGCAGCAGCCGGTAGCGCAGCTCGAGGTATTTGCGGCAGATCGGTTCGACGTCGGCGTTCCGGAGCTCCGACGGCGGCGGGTTCGCGGCGCCGGTGTAGTTCGGCGTCACGATCTCGTTCGGGCCGAGCTCGCCCGTGTTCCATCCCCACGGCAGACGCAGGTGCCACGAGCGCCCGTGCGCGC
This sequence comes from uncultured Acidobacteriota bacterium, assembly GCA_963847125.1. Lineage (GTDB taxonomy): Bacteria > Acidobacteriota > Vicinamibacteria > Vicinamibacterales > 2-12-FULL-66-21 > DATAEE01. The sequence continues at coordinate 187,647 of CAWJYM010000009.1, read as the reverse complement.
GGAAGAGCGGGCAGAAGGCGCCGAACTGGAACCAGCGCACGTGCAGCTCGCCGGTGTACTCCGCAGTCGGCACGAAGCCGCCGATGTCGGTGCCCCAGTAGGGAATGCCGCTCAGGCCGGTGTTGATCGCAACCGGCACGTGCGTGCGGAGCGTCTCCCACGTCGTGTAGACGTCCCCGGACCACAGGAACGCCGCGTAACGCTGCATCCCGGCGTGTCCGTTGCGATGCAGCGCGAACGGCCGCTCGTTCGGGCGCCAGAGCTGCGAGCCCTCCCAATACATCCGATGCCGCGCGAGGCGCGACGGCGCGTCGAGGCCGTCCCCCTGGTCCGGCCACCAACCATCGGCGCCGATGTCGTACAGCGACTTGTGATACGGCCAGTAACAGCTGACGCTGCGGTCGTCCGGCCATTTGCCGTCGGGCGTACGGCCGCTCGGCACACGATCGCCGTCGTTGCACGGGTCGGAGACCGCGCCCGTCAGCCGGCGGCCTTCGATGACGACGTGGAGGACGACCTTGAAATCGAGACCGTGCAGCGTGTCGATCATCCCTTTCGGGTCGGGGAAGTTGTTGGCGTTCCACGTGAACTCGCCGTTGTTCGTGTTCCACCCGGACGGCGTGAAGCCGGTGCCCAGATAGATGAGCGCGTCACACGGCAATCGCTTTTCGCGGAACGTTCGCGCGACCTTCACGATCTCATCGGGCCCGGAGAGCGTGCGGTGCGATTGCAGGTAGCCGAGCGACCAGAGCGGCGGCATCTCGGGAAGACCGGTCAGGCGCGCGTATTCGGCCATCACCTGCACCGGGTCGCGGGTGCCGACGATGAAAAGGTCGAGCGGCAGACCGGGCGATGCCGGATCGAAGCGCGCGTCCGGCCCTGTGAAGTCGAACGAGCCCTGCGGATGGTGGATGAACATCGCCCAGCCGGCCGTCCCGACGAGCCACTGCACCGGCGCCCGGCCGCCGTGCGTGCGCAGCCGGTAGCCGCCCTGACCGTTCTTCATCGCGTCGGTCGACCCGCGCCGGTCGAACTGCGGGCCGCCTTCGCCGAGACCGAGCAGCGGCCCGTCGCCGATCGGGAAGCGGAGCGTTCCTTTCTCGGGATCGATCTGGAGTTGCTGCACGACGCGTCCGTTCGCGGCTTCGATGCGAACGCTCATCGGCTCGGTTGAAATGGAGACGTTGAACGAGCCGCAGCGAATGCGCTGACGGTTGCCCGGCGGCGTCACTTTCGCCGCAGGCGCCGCCGAGGCTTTCGCAGGCTGCGCGAGCGCGCCGTCGAGCGGGACCGGCACCGTGAGCCCACGGCCGAGCGGCCTGCCACGCCGAAGCGGGCCAGTTTCGGCCGCGAAGGCGGGGCTCACCGTCACCCTCACGCTGTGCTGGCCGGACGGCGCGACGGCGATTTCAATCCCCGGGCCTTCGGCCGTCGGGACTCTGACGATCGCGGCCACGCCGGCCGAGCCGAGAGTCTTGAGTGCGTCACGTCTCGATACCGGCTCAGTCATCCGTGGCCTCCTGGCGAAAAGGGGACAGTCACCTTTTTTCGCAAAAAGTAAAAAGGTGACAGTCCCCTTTTCAACGGCGCGGCTTATGGTAATACCTATCCTCATGCTACGAGACGTCGCGTTCTGCCTTCCTGCTCTCGCGGCAGCGCTCGCGGTCCTCGGCGCGGCGCAAACGCCCGCCGGTCGCCCGCAGGCCCCGCCGCGGGACTATCCGGTCCAGCCCGTGCCGTTCACGGCGGTCCACCTGACCGACCAGTTCTGGGCGCCGAAGATCGAGATCAATCGCACGGTCACGATCCCGTTCGCGTTTCAGCAGTGCGAGCGGACCGGCCGCGTGGACCTCTTCGATCGCGCGGCGACGGTGCTCCGCGGCCAGCCGCTCGAGAACCGGAAGCCGCCCGGGTACCCGTTCGACGACACCGACGTGTACAAGGTCATCGAGGGGGCGTCGTACACGTTGAGCGTCCATCCCGATCCGAAGCTCGAAGCCTACGTCGACACGCTGATCGCGAAGATCGCGGCCGCCCAGGAGCCGGATGGATACATCTACACGACGCGGACGATCGATCCGCAGAACCCGCATCGGTGGGCGGGGAAGGAGCGGTGGGAGCTCGAGCGCGACGACAGCCACGAGCTGTACAACCTCGGGCACCTGTACGAAGCGGCGGTCGCGCATTATCTGGCGACGGGCAAGCGCACGCTCCTCGATGTCGCGATCAAGAGCGCGAACCTGCTCGTCAGCGTGTTCGGGCCAGGCAAGCGGTCCATCTGGCCCGGCCACCAGATCACCGAGATGGCGCTCGCGCGGCTGTATCGCGTGACGGGCGACGAGCGGTACCTGACGCTCGCGAAGTTCCTGCTCGACGAGCGCGGCCCCAATCCCGGCGAAAAGGTAAACCCGCGCGGGCTCGTCTACAACCAGGCGCAGCAGCGGGTCGTCGAACAGACCGAGCCTGTGGGCCACGCCGTCCGCGCAACGTACATGTATTCCGGGATGGCGGACGTCGCGGCGCTGACCGGCGACGCGGCGTACATCAAGGCGATCGACACGATCTGGGAGAACACGGTCGGCAGGAAGCTGTACATCACCGGCGGGATCGGTGCGTCTGGCGCGGGCGAGGCCTTCGGCCGCCACTACGAGCTGCCGAACATGACCGCCTACAACGAGACGTGCGCGTCGATCGGCCTGGACTACTGGAACCACCGCCTCTTCCTGCTTCATGGCGACGCGAAGTACATCGACGTGATGGAGCGGACGCTCTTCAACGGTCTGATCTCGGGCGTGTCGCTGGACGGCAAGACGTTCTTCTATCCGAACCCGCTGGAGTCGAACGGCCAGCACGAGCGCAGCCCGTGGTTCGGCGTCGCCTGCTGTCCGTCGAACGTCACTCGGTTCCTTGCGTCGGTTCCCGGCTACGCGTACGCGAAACAGGGAGATGCGATCTTCGTCAATCTCTATGCGGCGGGACGCGCGGACATTGATCTCGGCGGCCGGCCCGTCAAGATCGTGCAAGAGACCCGCTATCCCTGGGATGGCGACGTCACGATGACGATCGACCCGGGTCAGGCGCGGCAATTCGCGATCAAAGTGCGCATCCCTGGCTGGGCGCGCAACGAGCCCGTGCCGAGCGATCTCTACACATTTTTCCCGCAGTGTCCGGCTTGAGCCGGACCGAGGCGGAGACCGCGGCTGCGGAGGTCGCGGCGGGCATGAGCCCGCGCGATCCTGCCGGCGATCGTGAAGGTCAATGGCGAGCCTGTGCCACTCACCGTCGACAAGGGCTACGTCACCCTCGCCCGTCGGTGGCGCACAGGCGACACCATCGAGCTGCATCTTCCCATGCCGGTGCGCCGGGTAGTGGCGCACGAGAGCGTCGAGGCCGACCGCGGCCGCGTCGCGCTGCAACGCGGACCGCTGATGTTCGCGGCCGAATGGCCGGACAACCCGAACGGACGAGTGCGCAATCTCGTCCTGGCCGACTCCACTTCGCTGACGTCCGAATTCCGGCCGAATCTACTCAACGGCGTCCAGGTCATCACGGGACGCGCCACGGCGCTCGCGTTTGACGAGAAGGGAGCCGTCACGAAGACGGAGCAGGACTTCACCGCCATTCCGTACTACGCGTGGGCGAACCGCGGACGCGGGCAGATGATTGTCTGGCTTCCGCGCTCCGAGGCGAACGCGCGGCCTGCGCCGTATCCGACGCTCGCGACGACCAGCACCGTGACGACTTCCGGGCGGAAGAACCCGCGGCCGATCCATGACGGCGAGGAGCCGCCGTCGTCCGCGGATTCGTCATCCTATTTCGACTGGTGGCCTACGCGTGGAACGACCGAGTGGGCCGAGATGGCGCTCGCGAAGGCTGCGACCGTCTCCGAGGTCGAGCTGTACTGGTTCGACGATACCGGGCGCGGGCAGGTGCGCGTGCCCGCCTCGTGGCGCCTTCTATATAAGGATGGCGGGGAGTGGAAGCCGGTCAGCGCGACCGCCGCCTACGGCGTCGCGAAGGACGCCTGGAACAAGGTGGCATTCACGCCGGTCACCACCGATGCCCTGCGCGTGGAAGTGACGATGCAGCCGCAGTGGTCCGCGGGGATTCAGGAGTGGAAGCTCCGCTAGGCCACGGATTTCGCGGATTCATGAGCCACGGATTACGCGGATCACGAAGCCACGGATTACACGGATTGCACGGATGGTGATGGGAGGATTCCTACTGAAGCTCGGGCGATCTTGTGAATCGCTACCTTACCTATGTGCCCGCCTCGCTCCTCGTGCTTTTGGCGCTCTTGGCAGCCTGGATGCGGCTCACTCTCGGTCGATGGCCGCTAACATACCGAGACAACCTCGACGGTCTCATTGCGACCGCTCTGTCGACGAGCGCAGTGTGGCTCCTGGTCGTAGCGTTGTTTGGACTGCCGCTGTGGGCCATAACGCTTGCGTGCGTAGGAGTTCTCAGAGGGCGTCGGCAGATTATCAAGAGAGCGGTCGTCTTCGGGAGCGCGGCCTGCTTGCTTGTGGCAATCGAGTTCTGGGACCCGCTGGGTTTCATAGACTGGTGGTTAGACTGACGTAAGCTGCGGTCTTTCCGATCCGCGTAATCCGTGCAATCCGTGGCTTGTTAGTCCAAGAATCCGTGCAATCCGTGGCCCGACGCAAGCGATCGGCGTCACCCTCCGATAAGACGGACGATGGCCCGTCCGTTTCAGCAGGTAACGCCGGATCGATTGCAGATTCGTGAAGGTGGCGGGTGCATGTCGGTCTTCGGCCTGCCATTCTTCGCGGCCGGTGTCTTCATGTTTCTGGTCACCTTCGGCGTGGTCCCGGTCAGCAATGCCGACGAGATGCCGGGATGGGGGTGGCCAGCGCTCATGCTGATGGGCGCCGCATTCACAGCCGTCGGCGGGGCCCTGGTGTTCGGGCGCAGTTGGACGACCATCGACAGGAGCCAGCGGGCAGTCATCAAGCAGTGGGGCCTGGTGGTGCCGCTCAAAGAGCGGACCTTTCCGCTCGAGGGGTATACGGCCGTGACGCTCGGCTTCGTCCAGGGCGACTCGGATACATCCGATCGCTTTCCGGTGGGGCTGAAAGCGCGCGCGGGGACGGATCTTCCGTTGTGCAGCTTCACGGTCTACGGGGAATCCCGAGCGTGCGCCGTGGCGGTCGCGAAGCACCTGCACCTCGACATCGAGGATGCGTCTACGGATCACGCGGTCCGGCTGTCGTCGAGCGAGGCCGACCAGTCGCTCCAGCAGAGGGCCTCGCGCGATCCTTTCCGTCGAGAGACGGCCAGTCGACCACCTGGGGCGCGGAGTCAGGTGAGCCGTGAGACGGGTCAGATTCGAATCGTTATTCCCCGATCACGGCTTCATCCGATCGTGCTCGCCGCCGGGCTGATTCCATTGGCGATTCCTCTGTTCATCGGACCTCCGCTCGCCGAGTTCTTCCGGGGAAGCCAGACGCCGGATCCGGTCGCGTGGGCGTTTCTCGGATTCATCACCTTCTTTTTCGGCGTTGTGCCGGCGATGACGGTGATGAACGGCTTCCTCCGCTCCCGCCGTGGCGCCACCGTCGTCCTGGTTTCGCCGCAGGGCATCGGGATTCAGGAGCGGGGCGCGTGGAGGACCAGCACCGTCGCGTCGCTTGATGCCTCGGACATCCTCGACGTGGACTTCAGCACACGTGAATCCACAGCCGTGTCGGCACGGCGCGCCGCGGACCAGAAGGCTCTCGAGTCGCACGGCTCGGCCGCGGTAGGTCCGCGCACGGAACGGCTGCTGGCGTCGCTCGCGCGCTTTGCGAAGGGCCGGGGCGTGACGGTAAAAACGCGGCAGGGCCTCACGACGTTCGGAGAGGGTCTCGAGGATGACGAGATTCGCTACCTCTGTGGTCTCGTCCGAGAAGGCCTCGGCGGCGTCAAAGCGATGGGTTGAATCGTGACCGATTGGATTGTCCAACATGCGTGAAACGACGCTGTACGAGCCGATCAAGCGCTTCCTCGAGAACCAGGGCTATGAGGTGAAGGCGGAGGTCGGTGTGGCAGATGTAGTCGCTGTCCGTGGCGATGAGTCGGCGGTAGTCGTCGAGCTCAAGACCGCTTTTTCGCTGTCGTTGTTTCATCAAGCGACAGAGCGACAAACGATAACCGATTCCGTCTACATTGCCGTACCGGCCAGCCAGGGCCGGGGTTTCAGAGGGGCGCTTCGAAAGAACCTGACGCTCTGCCGACGTCTTGGACTCGGGCTGATAACAGTTCGCTTGCGGGATCAGCTCGTCGTTGTGCATGCTGACCCGGCTCCCTATCGGCCGCGTCAATCAAAATGGAAGAAAGCCCGGCTTCTTGGGGAGTTCTCCAGGCGAGTCGGCGATCCGAACGTCGGCGGGGCAACGCGTCGGGCGCTTGTGACAGCCTATCGTCAGGATGCACTGCGCTGCGTCAAGTTCCTGTCAGAAAATGGTGCGTCGAAAGCCGCCTTCGTTGCGAAAGGGAGCGGTGTGAACAACGCGAGACGGATCATGTTCGACAACTATTATGGTTGGTTTGAGCGTGTAAGGACGGGCATTTATGATCTCAATCCAGAAGCCACAGGCAAGCTTATGGCGAGCTACGCTGCCTCCTTTCAATGACCCCACCCGCTGATCTCGACGCAAGGCTCCTGGCTTCCTGGCGGACCAACAGTCGAGTCACTGCGTATCTCGTTGAACACCTGCCCGCCCCACTCTGGGACGCCCCGATTCCCGGGGCGCCACGACGCACGATCCGCATGATCGCCGGGCATGTCCACAACTCCCGGTGCTCGTGGCTCAAGACTCTCGGCCGCGAGCACGGGATCGCCGTCCCCGCCTCTGTCGACCGCCGCAAAGTCACGCGCCGCGAATTGCTTGTCGCTCTCGGGCGGAGCAGCATGGGGATCGAAGCGCTCCTCGAGCTCGGTCTCGCGGCAGGAGGCCATGTGCCGCCGTCGAAAGCCTACGTCTGGCGCAACCTGCCCCTGGACGTCCCCCATGTCCTGACGTATTTCGTCGCGCACGAGGGCCATCACCGAGGCCAGATCGTCATGCTCGCGCGTCAACTCGGTCACAGGCTTCCAGCGAGCGTTACCGGTGGCCTGTGGGAGTGGAACAAACGTGCGCGGGAGCCGGGAGGTGCGCGGCGCTGAGGCCTGACGACCATCCGTGCAATCCGTGGCCCGTAGTTTAGGAATCCGCGTAATCCGTGGCCCGTAGTTCAAGAATCCGTGAAATCCGTGGTTCCGTGATCGGAATCCGTGGTTGTGTGATCGGAATCCGCGGTCAACGGGTCAGGGTCTTTTCGTACTTCCACACCTCCAACGGGAACGTCCCGCCCGACGTGTCCAACCGACTGACGAAGGTGCCGGCCAGGCGCCATCCGCGCTTCTCGTAGAATCGCGCCGCTCGGTCGTTCCCGATCGCGCACGCGAGCCAGGCGGTGTCGACGCCGCTCGCAGACAGCCGGGCCTCCGCATCGTCGATCAACGCGGCGGCGACGCCTGACCCGCGGGATTGCGCTGAGACGAAGAGCTGATAGAGCTCGTCCCCCTTCACGGTGCAGAACCCCAGTGGCGCGCCGGACGGGCCCACGACCCGGACGTTCGGAAGATCCCCACGCAGCCTCAGTCGAAAACTCTCCAGCGTCCGGGCCTGCGTGAGCTCTGCCGGCACGATCCGTGAGTGGGCATCCTGCCAGGCCTCGTACCAGAGCTTCGCGAGCGCGTCGACCTCGGCTTCTTCCGCGGCTCTCACATCGATCGCCATCGCCGCATTGTGCCACGCGGATGCGCGTTCGAGTCCAGTCAGCCGAGCGACGTTCGCGTGCGCTCCAGGAAGTCGCGCTCGCGCGCGTTCTTGGTGCGATCGATCGCCGCGGCGTACGCCAGCGCCGCTTCATCCTGCCGGCCCACGCGCCGGAGCAGGTCGGCGCGGATCGCGTGGAACAGGTGATAGCGATCGAGCTCGGGGCCGGAAAGACCATCGACGAGCTCGAGCGCCGCCGCCGGTCCTTCGACCTCGGCCACCGCGACGGCGCGGTTGAGGGCCACGACGGGGCTGGGCGTGATCGTCAGGAGTTGATCGTACAGCCGGACGATCTGTCTCCAGTCCGTGGCGGACGCGAGGCGCGCGTCGCTGTGGACGGCGTTGATCGCCGCCTGGATCTGGTAGGGACCGGGCCGCTTGCGCGCGAGGCATCGGCGGACGATCCCCTGGCCTTCGGAGATGAGGTCGCGATTCCACAGCGCGCGGTCCTGATCGGCGAGGCGCACGAGGTCGCCGTCGGCCGTGGTGCGCGTCGCGCGGCGCGACTCGACGAGCAGCATCAACGCGAGCAGCCCCATGACCTCCGGCTCGTCCGGCATCAGGTCGTCGAGAAGCCTTGCCAGACGGATCGCCTCGGCGCAGAGGTCTTCGCGGACGAGGCGGTCGCCCGAGCTCGCGGTGTAGCCCTCGTTGAAAATGAGATACACGACCGCCAGTACGGCGCGCACGCGACCCGGGCGATCCTCCTCACCGGGAACCCGATAGGGAATCCTCGCGTCGCGGATCTTTCCCTTCGCCCGAACCAGCCGCTGCGACATCGTCGGCTCCGGAACGAGGAACGCGCGCGCGATCTCCGCGGTCGTGAGCCCTCCGAGCAACCGGAGCGTCAGCGCGACCTGCGCGCCCGTGGCGAGCGAAGGATGGCAACAGGTGAAGATCAGGCGCAGTCGATCGTCCGGCACGTCGCCCTCGTCCTTTTCCTCGGGCCGGTCGGCTTTCGGGGACAACAGCGCCGCCTGGGCGTGCCGGTCCTCACGGGAGGCTTCGCGGCGAAGTCGATCGATCGCCCGGTTGCGAGCCGTGGTGATGATCCACGCCGCCGGGTTCGGCGGCGGTCCAGCGGACGGCCACCGTTGCAGCGCCACGGTGAACGCATCCTGAACGGCTTCTTCCGCGAGATCGATATCGCGGAAGTACCGGACGAGGACCGCGACCGCGCGGCCGTACTCCGCGCGGAACACGCGTTCGATCAGCTCTCCACCTCTGCGCGGAAGGGTCGGACCTCGATCGCAAGCGGCGACAACACGCGCGCGAGCTTGCGGCCCCACTCGAGCGCGACGTCGAGATCCGGCGCCTTGACGACCATGAACCCGCCGATGTGCTCCTTGCCCTCGGCGTAAGGGCCGTCGGTCATGAGCACCTCATCGCGCTGGTGCCGCAGGACGGTCGCCGTCGTCGGGGGATGCAGGCCGCCGTTGAAGACCCAGACGCCCGCGGCCTTGGCCTCATCGAGGAGCGCGTAGACGTCCCGCATGACCTTCGCCAGGAACTCGGGCGGAGGCGTTTCGCCGTCGGGCTGATAAATGCTGAGCAGATACTGCGTCATCGTTGTTCTCCCACCTACTATACGAACGGCAGTCGGCGGGATCGACAGGCTGCGGTCAGCGGGTGACGCCGAACGTGAAGACTGTCCGGGACCGGTACTCGACGCCCGGCCGCAGGATGGTTGAGGGGAAGTTCGACCGGTTGGGTGAATCGGGGAAGTGCTGGGTCTCGAGGCAGAGCCCCCAGCGCTGGGCGTAGACGCGCCCCTTCTTGCCTTTGATGGTGCCGTCGAGGAAATTGCCCGAGTAGAACTGGATCCCCGGCTCCGTCGTCGCGACGTCGAGCGTCCGGCCCGACACCGGATCGACCAGCCGCGCGGCGGGGGCGACGTCGCGATCACCCGTAGCGTCCGGCTTGAGCCGGACCACGAAGTTGTGGTCGTAGCCCCGCCCGCGGAGCAGCTGCACGTGCTTGTCTTCGATCCGCGCGCCGATCGCCGTCGGCTTCCTGAAGTCGAGCGGCGTACCCGCAACCGGCGCAAGCTCGCCGGTCGGAATCAGCGCCTCGTCCACGGGCGTGAATCGCTCGGCGTTCATGGTCAGCGTATGGTCGAGGATGTTGCGATCCCCGCCAGAGAGATTGAAGTAACTGTGCTGGCTCAGGTTCACGTGCGTCGGCTTGTCCGACGTCGCGTGATAGTCCACGGTCAGCTCGTTGCGGTCGTTCAACGTGTAGGTGACTCGGACTTTCAGCGTGCCGGGGTAGCCTTCCTCGCCGTCCCGGCTGGTATAGGTGAACGCTACGCCAGGGCCGTCCGCACCCGTGACCGGCTCGCCGCTCCAGGCGACCTTGTCGAAGCCTTTCACGCCGCCGTGCAGGTGGTTCGGCCCGTTGTTCGTCGCGAGCTTGTACTCCTGGCCGTCGAGCGTGAAACGACCCTTCGCGATCCGGTTCGCGTAGCGTCCGACGACGCCGCCCAGGTACGGCGTGTTTTTCGAGACGTAATCGGCGAGCGTGTCGTAGCCGAGGACGACGTCGGCCGAGCGTCCGCTCCGATCCGGCGTGGTGAGCGAGACGATGATCGCGCCGAACTCGATGGCGCGGACTTCGATGCCGCGGGCGTTTGCGATCGTGAAGACTTCGATGGGGGTGCCGTCGGGCATGGTTCCGAAGGCCGCGCGCGTGACGCCGGTCCCCGCGGGAACGAGCGCTGCGGCGACGGCCAGGATCGTCGCGAAGACGTGTGCGCGCATGCAGTTCTGCCGGCCGCCAATCGTAATATCATTACCGACCGATGTCTACGACTCTGGCAGAGACCGTGGATCGGGTCGCACGCCCGAAGCGGAGGGAAGGTAATGAGGAACGCACGTGACATTCTCGCCGGGCTCGACCTGCCGCAGCGCGACGCGCACGAGCTGCCGGCCTCGCGCAAGCGGTTCGCCGACGGCGGTCAGTATCGAATCGAGATCCCGTCGTGCGAAGGGCCGCGCGTCATGCAGACGGTCATGGCCGAGGCGGACGCGCACGGCGTACCGGTCCATCGCGTCAGCCAGGGCAGCGGCATCATGCTGCAGACCGACGACGAGATCCGCGCCATGGTCGCGCTCGGCCGCGAGCGCGGCGTCGAAGTATGCCTCTTCGTCGGACCGCGGGCGAACTGGGATATCGGCGTCCAGGCCGCCAGCACCAACGGACGCGTCATCGGATCGTCCCTGCGCGGGGCCGATCAGCTCGGATACGGCATCGACGACGTGCTGCACGCCGCCGAGCTCGGCATTCGATCGGCGCTCGTCGCCGATATCGGCCAGCTCATGGTGCTCGGACGGATGAAGGCCTCCGGCGACCTGCCCGCGGACTTCGTGCTCAAGGTCTCGGTCACGGTCGCCGCGCCGAATCCGGCGACCGCGCGCGTACTCGAAGATCTGGGCGCGACGTCGATCAATCTGCCGGGCGACCTGTCGCTCGCCCAGATCGCCGCGATTCGCCAGGCGGTCGACGCCGCCATCGATCTCTATATCGAGAGCCCGGATGATTTCGGCGGCGCCGTGCGCCACTACGAGATCGCCGAGCTCGTGCGGGTTGGCGCGCCGATTTACCTGAAGTTCGGGCTCCGCAACGCGCCCGGGTTGTATCCATGCGGCCAGCATCTCGAGGCGACGGCCATCGCGATGGCGCGCGAGCGGGTCCGCCGCGCCTCGATCGCGCTCGCGCTTCTGCGACGCTACGCCCCGGACGCGGCTCCATCACCCATCGGCGTTCTCGAGAGACGATGACGACCTTTACAGCCTTCGACCCGCGGACCGGCCGCCCGGGACAGGAACTGTTCGAGGAGGCGACGCTCGACGACGTCCGCGCCGCGGCGGCGCGTGCGGCGCGCGCCTTCGGTGCGTGGCGCGCGTCGGCGCCCGGCGATCGGGCAGAGTTTCTGCGAAAGGGAGCCGAGCGACTCGAGTCCAGCCGCGAGGCGCTCGTGTCGACGGCGGATGCCGAGACCGGACTCGGCGCCGCGCGGTTGAACAACGAGCTGGACCGGACGGTCGCTCAACTTCGCGCCTTTGCCGACGTGGTGGCAGAGGGGTCGTACGTCGACGCGATCATCTCGCCCCCGGATCCCTCGGCCAAGCCGCCGCGGCCGGACGTCCGGCGCATGCTGGTCCCGATCGGTCCCGTCGCCGTGTTCACGCCGAGCAACTTCCCCCTGGCCTTCGGCGTCGCCGGCGGCGACACGGCCTCGGCGCTCGCCGCCGGGTGTCCGGTCATCGTCAAGGGACATCCGTCGCATCCGGCCACGTCCGAGGCGTGCACGCGCGCGCTCGACGCGGCGGCGCGCGACACCGGCGCGCCGGACGGCGTCATCGGCCTGCTGCAGGCGCGGGGGTTGGAGGCCGCGCGGGCGCTCGTGACCGCTCAAGAGGTTCGGGCGATCGCGTTCACGGGGTCGCTGGCTGCCGGACGGGCGATTCACGATCTCGCGGCGTCGCGGCCGCACCCGATTCCCGTCTTCGCCGAGATGGGCAGCCTGAACCCGGTCTTCATCGCCCCGGACGCGTTCTCGTCGCGGGCGGCCGAGATCGCGGACGGCCTGGCGAACTCGATCACGCTCGGGACCGGTCAGTTCTGCACGAAGCCCGGCGTCGTCTTCGTCCCGTCGACCGACGCCGGCGGCCGCGCGTTCGCCGCCGCGATCGCCGAGCGCGTCGCGGCGCGTCGAGCCGGGCCTCATGCTCAACCCGCAGCTGCACGCCGGGCTGAAGGAAAAGCTGGAGCGGACCGGAGCGCTGCCGGGGGTCGAGGTGCTGGGCAGAGACGAGCCTAAAGGCTCGTACCACAGTGGGGAAAGAGGCGAGGCTCTCGCGCGTCCGGGCGTCGTCATGACGACCGATCTCGCGACGTTTGCGGCGACGCCCGCGCTCCGCGAGGAGCACTTCGGTCCGGTGTCGGTGATCGTGCGGTGTCCGTCGGCCCAGTCGATGATTGACCTGGCGGCGGGCCTCGAGGGCAGCTTGACGGCCACGATCCACGCGGACGCCTCGGACGCCGAGTGGGCCTCTCGACTCTCGGCGGTGCTCACCGACAAAGCGGGCCGCATCGTCTGGAACGGGTATCCGACCGGGGTCGTCGTCGTGTGGGGCATGCAGCACGGTGGTCCGTACCCGGCGACGACCTGCCCCGGACACACGTCGGTTGGCGCGACCAGCATTCGCCGTTTCCTGCGGCCGGTGGCGTTTCAGAACACGCCCGACGCGCTCCTCCCGGAGGCGCTGCGGGCGGCGAACCCACTCGGCATTCAGCGGCTCATCGACGGCCGATGGACGAAGGATTCTGCCTGATGAAAATCGTCGACTTGCGCATCACCGTCGTCGGCGCGCCCTGGCGGGAGCTGACGTTCGTCGAGCTCGTGACGGATCAAGGCCTCACCGGCGTCGGCGAGGTGCGGATGGTCAACAAGACCGAGACGCTCGTCGCCTGCCTGCAGGAGCTCGCGCCACGGTATGTCGTCGGCGCCGATCCGTTCGACGTCGAGCGGCTCGCATGGAACGTCCAGCGCGCCGAGTACGGCCGGCCCGGCGAGATCACGCAGTCGGCGCTCGCGGCGTTCGACATCGCGTGCTGGGACCTCAAGGGGCAGGCGCTCGGTGTGCCGGTGTGGAAGCTGCTCGGGGGCAGGTTCCGTGAGCGCGTGCCGGCGTATGCGAACGGCTGGTATCAGACGGATCGCGATCCGGCTGCGATTGCGGAGCTCGCGAAAGGCGTTGTCGCAAAAGGCTACCGCGCGCTGAAGATCGATCCGTTTGGCGCAGCCTCCGCCGAGATCGCGCGGCCGGAACGGCGTCGCGCAATCGAGATCATTGCGGCTGTGCGCGAGGCCGTCGGTCCCGACGTGCAGATCATGATCGAAATGCACGGGCGTTTCACCCCGGCGACGGCCGCAAAGGTCGCCACCCTTCTCGAGCCGTATGATCCCGAGTGGATCGAAGAGCCCGTGCCGCCCGAGAACGCACGCGTGCTCGCGCGCGTCCGCGCCGCGACGACGACACCGATCGCGACGGGGGAACGTGCGCACACGCTCGAAGACATCCGTCCATTCATCGAAGGCGGGGCGATGGACGTCGTGCAGGTCGACCTCACGCACTTCGGCGGCTTCCTCCCGATGAAGCGTCTCGCCGGCTGGGCGGACGCCTACTCGCTGCTCCTCGCCCCGCACAACGTCTGCGGGCCTGTCGGCACGATGGCGAACGTGCACTTCGCCGCCTCCACACCCAACTACAAGGTCCTCGAGCACTTCAACGACTTCGCCGATCCCTGGGTCCAGACGCTCGTCGATCACGCGCCACGCGTCGACGCGGCCGACGGCTGCTTCTCCGTCCCCGAGCGGCCGGGGCTGGGCATCAAGCTGAATCACGACATCTGCGCGGCACACCCACCGACGGGCGGGCGCATCAAGCTCTTCGAGCACGGCTGGGAATCGCGCCTCGGTGCGCGCAGCTCGTCCTGATGGCGGAGGTGGAGCTCGTTCACGACGCCCGAGCCGAGCTCGGCGAAGGGCCGATCTGGGACGCCGCCTCGGCGCGGGTGCTCTGGGTCGATATCCTGCAGGGGCGCGTGCATCGGTTCGATCCAGTTTCCGGACAAGACGAGATCCGAGAGGTCGGCCGGCCGGTCGGGGCCGTCACGCCGAGCCGGGACGGGTCGCTCGTCCTCGCAACCAGCCTCGGCTTCGAGCGCTTCGAGTGGAAGACCGGACGCCTCTCGACCATCGCGGAGGTCGAGGCGGATCGGCCCGGCAACCGAATGAACGACGGCGCCTGCGATCCTGCCGGACGCTTCTGGGCCGGGACGATGGCGCTCGACGAGTCGGCCGGGGCCGGCGCGCTCTACCGCCTCGATCCCGACGGCCGCGTCACGAAGATGGTCGACGACATCTCGATCTCCAACGGCATCGCGTGGAGCGCCGACGCGCGCGTGATGTACTACGTCGACAGTCTCACACGACGCATCGACGTGTTCGACTACGATCTCGCGACCGGCGCGGTCGCCAACCGTCGCGCGCTCGTCCACATCGCGCGCGAGCACGGCTTCCCGGACGGTTTGATCCTCGACGCGGACGGCTACATCTGGGTTGCGCAGTGGGCGGGGTCCGCGCTGCACCGCTACGCCCCGAACGGGACGCTCGATCGGGTCGTGGCGCTCCCGGCGTCGCATCCCACCAAGTGCGCCTTCGGCGGCGCAGCGCTCGATGAGCTCTACATCACCTCGGCGACCATCGGGTTGAAAAAGGCTGGAAAGGCAGTGCAGCCGCACGACGGGGGCCTGATGCGGATACGTCCGGGCGTGCGAGGAAGGACGCCATACGTGTATGGATAACTTCCCACTGCTGAATGCTGATTGCTGATTGCTGAATGGTGGACATGAAACCGGCGGTCTCCTTCCGCGACGTCCGCAAGTCGTTCGGCGCCGTGCGCGCGCTCGGCGGCGTCAGCTTCGACGTGGCGGCGGGCGAGGCGCACGCGCTCGTCGGCGAGAACGGCGCCGGCAAGTCGACGCTGCTGAAGATCCTCTCGGGCTCCCTTCGCCCGGACAGCGGTGAGCTGTGCCTCGACGGCCGGCCGATCGCGCTCGCGCGGCCACGCGACGCGCTGGCGCACGGCATCGGCATCGTGCACCAGGAGATGCTCGCGTTTCCCGACCTGACCGTCACCGCGAACATCTTCGCCGGGCGCGAGCTGACCCGCGGCGGGCTCCTGCGCGAGCGGGCGATGCGCGACCGGACCCGGACGCTGATCGAGCGGCTTCACATCCCCGTCTCTCCGGACGACCTCGCCGGTAACCTCTCCGCGGCCTACCGGCAGCTCGTGCAGGTCGCGCGCGCGCTCGCGTTCGAGTGCCGGATCCTGGCGCTCGACGAGCCGACGACGTCGCTGACCGATGCCGAGGTGGACCACCTGTTTCGCGTGCTGGCGGACTTGAAGGGCAGGGGCACGACGTTGATCTACGTGTCGCATCGGTTGCCCGAGGTGTTCGCGTTGTGCGATCGGATCACGGTCCTGCGGGACGGCGCTCACGCCGGGACGTTCGACCGGGCGGCGACGCGTCCCGACGCGATCGTTCGCGCGATGGTCGGCCGGGATCTTCCGCCGCGCGTCGTGGACGCCGATGCCTCGGGTCCGCGGCCGTCGGACCAGCCGCGCTTCACGATCGACCGTCTGACGCGGCGTCCCTGCTTCGAGGATGTGTCGCTCGCGATCCGCCCGGGCGAGATCGTCTGCCTGTTCGGGCTCGTCGGGTCGGGACGGTCCGAGCTGCTCGAGACGCTGTTCGCCCTCCACACGCCGGACGCGGGAGCGATCGCGATCGATGGGGACGAGTGCCGCTTCGCGGCGCCCCGGGACGCCGCGCGCGCCGGCCTCGCGCTCGTGCCCGAGGATCGCCAGCAGCAGGGGCTGTTCTTCAACCTCAATCTCCGTCACAACCTGGTCCTGCCGCGCGAAGCCGCGCGTTCGAGCCTCGTGGTTCGGTCGCGGGTCGAGCAGGCGGACGCGCGTGCGATGATCCGCGCCTGGAACATCAAGACGCCCGGGCCCGAGGCGTTCCCCGACAGCCTGAGCGGAGGCAACCAGCAGAAGGTGGTCGTCGCGCGATGGCTGGCGATGGCGCCGCGCATCCTGTTGATGGACGAGCCGACCAAGGGAGTGGACGTGGGCGCGAAGTTCGAGATCCACGAGATCATCCGGCGTCAGGCCCGGGAAGGCACGGCCTGTCTCGTCGCCTCGAGCGATCTTCCCGAGGTGCTCGAGCTCGCGCATCGGGTCGTCGTCATGCGTGAGGGGCGGATACAGGGCGAGATCGCCGGCGAACGGGCGGACGAGGAATCGGTCATGCGGCTGGCGACGGCCGAGCCGGGGGCCGCCGCGTGAAGCGCCTGTGGCGGACTCGAGAGCTCAGCACGGTCGCCATCCTCGCGCTCGAGGTGTTGTTCTTCGCGTGGTACCTGGCACCGGACGGGGATCGGTCGCATCCTTTTCTGAACGGACCGAATGCGCTGCTCATCCTGAAGTATTCGTCGATCTACGGCATCGCGGCGATCGGCGCCGCGATGGTGATCATCTCGGGCGGCGTCGATCTGTCGCCCGGCGCGGTGATCGCGCTGGCGAGCGTCGTCCTCGGCGGGCTGTTCGTCGAAGGGGGATGGTCGCTCGGCGCGAGCGTGGCGATGGCGATCGCCGCCGGCCTCGCGGCGGGCCTGGTCACGTCCGCGCTGGTCGTGCTCGTCGGGCTGCCGCCGTTCATCGCGACGCTCGGCGTGATGGGCATCGCGCGCGGGGCGGCGTTCATCTTCACGCAGGCGCGCTTCTTCGACGTGTCCGGGGCGCTCCCGCCGGGCTGGCAGCCGTTCGGCCTCCCGCTCGACTGGTTCGCGCCGGGAGCGATGATCGGGCTCGCCGTCCTGTTTCAGGTGCTGATGGTCCGGTTCCAGTGGGGGAGGGCCATCTACGCGGTCGGCGGCAACGAAACCGCCGCGCGGTTTTCGGGGGTCGCAGTCGGCGCGGTCAAGACGTCGGTGTACGTGCTCGCCGCGCTCCTGTCGACGATTTCCGGGGTCGTCCTTGCGGTCGTGCAGGGGCAGGGCAAGGCGGACCTGGCGATGGGCTACGAGCTGGACATCATCGCGTCGGCGGTCGTCGGCGGCGCCAGCCTGTCGGGCGGGCGCGGATCGGTCATCGGCGCCGTCCTGGGCACGCTGATTTTCGGCGTGCTGCGCAACGCGCTGCCGCAGATCCCGGGCGCGACGTTCTACGATAGGCTCATTGTCGGCGTCGTCGTCATCGTGATCGTCGTGATGGATCAACTGCTGGTCAGCCGCACTCGGTGAGGGGGTCAGATGGAAGAGCGATTCCGCGTAGCGTCCGGCTTTAGCCGGACCTTGGTTGTGGTGGCGGCTGCGTTCGCATTTGCGGCCGCCTGCGGCGGTGGGAACAGGGACGCGGCGTCGTCAGGCGATCCCGCGACGCGAAAGCTCCGCTTCGCGGTCATCCCGAAATCGCTCGACCTTCCAGTCTTCAACTACGCGAAGGTCGGCGCCGAGCGCGCCGCCGCGCAACTCGGGAACATCGAGGTCATCTGGCGCGGCCCAGAAACCGCCGATCAGCTCCGCCAGAAGGAGATCCTCGAGTCGTTCATCACGCAGCGCGTGGATGGCATCGCGATTTCCAGCCTTGGCGGGGACTTTCTCAACGAAACGATCAACCGCGCGATGGACGCCGGCATCCCCGTCGTCACGTGGGATTCCGACGCGCCGAACTCGAAGCGGATTGCGTACTACGGCGTCGACGATCGCGCCGCGGGACGCATCATGGGCGAGGAGGCGGTCCGGATGCTCGACGGCAAGGGTCAGGTCGCGCTCATCACCAGCATCGGCGCCGTGAATCTGGCGCGGCGGCTCGAAGGCGTCCAGGAAGTGCTCGCGAAGCATCCGGGCATCAAGGTGGTCGAGGTCTACGACATCAAGGAGGACAGCATCCGGTGCGCGGAGATCATCGCGTCCGGAACGAACCGCTATCCGGATCTCCGCGCGTGGATCTCGGTCGGCGGCTGGCCCGTGTTCACGCGCAACGCGCTCGACGCGGTCAATCCGGCCAAGACGAAGTTCATCGCCTTCGACACCATCCCGCCGGCGCCAGAACTCATCAGAGCGGGCAAGGTGCAACTGCTGATTGGTCAGAAGTATTTCGGTTGGGGCGCCGAGTCGGTCAAGCTGCTCGCCGGCATCAAGGCCGGGAAGATGCCGCCGTCACCAATCGTCGACTCCGGCGTGGACGTCGTCACCGCCGCGAACGTGGAGGATTACGTCGTCCAGTGGAAAAAGCTCGAGCGGGGCGAGCCATGACAGTTCTGTTAAGCGCCGCCGTGTCTTTCAGCCGGGGGCCGGCCGCGAAAGGTTGAACAAACGCCTGAGGTGTGCGATAACATCTGACCTCCCGGTTCTGTTCCCGAAAGGTCCGACCAGTGACATCTGCCACCGGCAGCTACGCCCAGATACTGGCCGAGCGCATCCAGGCCGAACGCGTGAAGCTGGCTCAGGCCTGGCTCGAGCGGCTCAAGACGGTGCTCCCGGTCGAGGCGAACGACGTCTTTCCGACCGACAAGCTCCTGGATCACATCCCGTTGCTCCTGGGGGAGATCGCCCGCTATCTGCGGGCGCCGCAGGCCGAAGAGATCGCCGCGAATGCCGCCGTCATCGACAAGGCGCGCGAGCTGGGGCAGCTGCGCCACGAGCAGAAAGCCTCGGTGCATCAGATCCTGCGGGAGTACGAGCTCCTCGCGGAGATTCTGGAGAATTTCGTCGCCGAAGAGACGATGCGGCTCGGGCTGGACCCGGCATCGGGCGTGTGCCTGGACGCGATGCGCAAACTGATGCGCGCGGTGCGCGCACTGATGCGAACGACCGTGGATACGTTCGTCGGCGAATACACCGCGACCATCGAGGCGCAGACCGAGCAGCTCCGGAGCTACAACCGGATGGCCAGCCACGAGCTGCGCTCGCCCGTCGGCACGATCCTGGTCGCGGCGAGCTTGATCGTCAAGGAGGACGTCCAACAGGATGCGCAGCGGCTGGAGCGCATTGCGAGCACGATTCGGCGGAACTCCGAGCGTCTAAGCACGCTGTTGAACACGCTGCAGCGTGTCGCGCACCTCGACGAGGCGCTCGACAGCCCGAGCTCGCAGGTCGTCGAAGTGGCCACGCTCGCGGGGGAGGTTGCGCGCCAGCTCCGAGAGATGGCTCAGGCCCGTCAAGTGGCCGTGCGGGTCGATCCCCGTCTGCCTGTCCTGCTGGTCGATCCTGCACGGCTCGAGCTCGCGCTGTTGAATCTCGTGTCCAACGGCATCAAGTACTGCGACCCGGCGAAGCCGGACCGCTTCGTCGAGATTCGCCTCGACGGCCAGGCGGACTCCACCTGCACGATCCGCGTGAGCGACAACGGCCTCGGCATCCCCGATGACGCGAAGCCGGCGGTCTTCAAGCGGTTCTTCCGGGCGCACGCCGAGCTGGACGACCGTCTCGGCGTAGACGGCAGCGGCCTCGGCCTCGCCATCGTGGCCGAATGCGTGCGGGCGCTCGGCGGCGCGATCACGTGCGAGTCGCGCGCCGGCGAGGGCACGACCTTCTACCTCGAACTCCCCGTCAAGTAGAGCCTCCACTAGAATGGGGTGTGGCTCTCTCGGAATTCCATCCAGTCATCGCGCGCTGGTTCGCCGACACGCTCGGCGAGCCGACGACGGCCCAGCGCCGCGGCTGGGCTGAAATCCGCCGCGGCCGCCATACGCTCATCGCGGCGCCAACCGGATCCGGCAAGACGCTCGCCGCATTTCTCGGAGCGCTCGACGACCTGTTTCAAGAAGGACTTCGCGGCCCGCTGCCGGATGAGGTCCGGGTCGTCTACGTATCGCCGCTCAAGGCGCTGAGCGCCGACATCGTCAAGAACCTCGGCGAGCCGCGCCGCGGCATCCGTCAGCTTGCGGAAGAGGCCGGCCTGACCCCGCCGCGCATCACGGCGGCCGTGCGGACGGGAGACACGACGCAATCCGAGCGCGCGGCGATGCTGCGTACGCCGCCGCACATTCTGGTCACGACGCCCGAGTCGCTCTACCTGCTGCTCACCGCCGAGCGCAGCCGCGAGATGCTGCGGACGGCGCGCATGGTCATCGTCGACGAGATCCACGCGGTCATCGGCACCAGGCGCGGGGCCCATCTCGCCCTGTCGCTGGAGCGGCTGCGAGGCAGTCATTGGAGGGGCCGGTCTTCAGACCGGCCCGTCCCTCCAACGGATCGGCCTCTCAGCCACCCAGAATCCCATCGAGGAAGTCGCGCGATATCTGACCGGGACCGAGCAAGCCGACTGCGCAATCGTAGACGAAGGGCACCGGCGGGAGATGGACCTGGGGCTGGAGATTCCGCGCTCGCCGCTCGAGGCCGTCATGTCCCACGAGGTGTGGGAGGAGTACTACGATCGCCTGACCGAGCTCGTCGCGGCGCACCGGACGACGCTGGTGTTCGTGAACACGCGGCGGCTGGCGGAGCGGCTGGCGCGACACCTCAGCGAGCGGCTCGGCGACACGGTCGTCACGGCTCATCACGGCAGCCTGTCGAAGGAGCGGCGGCTCGACGCCGAGTCCAGGCTGAAGGGCGGGCACCTGAAGGCGCTCATCGCGACCGCGTCCCTCGAGCTGGGAATCGACATCGGGTCGGTCGATCTCGTCTGCCAGATCGGTTCGCCGCACCGCATCGCGACCTTCCTGCAGCGCGTCGGACGCTCCGGGCCACACGATCCATGGTCTGCCGAAAGGTCGGCTGTTTCCGGTCTCGCGCGACGATCTCGTCGAGTGCGCGGCGCTCATCCGGTCGGTCCGGCGAGGCGAGCTCGACCGCATCGTCTTGCACGACGCTCCGCTCGATGTTCTGGCGCAGCAGATCGTCGCCGAATCGGCTTCCCGCGAGTATGCGGAGGACGAGCTCTTCGCGCTCGTGCGGCGGGCGTGGCCCTACCGCGCGCTCGAGCGGCGCGATTTCGACGCGGTCGTGAAGATGACGGCCGACGGGTTCGCGACGCGCCGGGGCCGCCGCAGCGCGCTGGTCCATCGCGACGAGGTGAACGCCAGGCTGCGCGGCCGCCGCGGCGCGCGGCTGCTGGCGATCACGTCGGGCGGCGCCATCCCGGAAGTCGCCGACTACCGCGTCGTCCTCGTGCCGGAGGACACGTTCATCGGCACGCTGAACGAGGACTTCGCGATCGAGAGCTCGGCGGGCGACATCTTCCAGCTGGGCAACGCGTCGTGGCAGATTCTGCAGGTTGGCCCCGGCATCGTGCGGGTGGCGGACGCGAAGGGCGCTCCGCCGACGATCCCGTTCTGGTTCGGCGAGGCTCCGGGGCGCAGCGACGAGCTGTCGCGCTCGGTGAGCGCCCTCCGATCGGATGTCGAGGATGCGCTGGAAAAAGGGACAGTCCCATCCTTTGTCGACAGTGTCGCCCGCCGCCGCCGAGCAGATCGTCGCGTATCTGGCCGATGCGCGCCGCGCGCTGGGTGTGCTGCCGACCCATGACACGCTCGTGCTCGAGCGGTTCTTCGACGAATCGGGCGGCATGCAGCTCGTGCTGCACGCCCCGTTCGGCAGCCGCGTGAACCGCGCCTGGGGCCTTGCGCTTCGCAAGCGCTTCTGCCGGCAGTTCAACTTCGAGCTCCAGGCCGCGGCCACCGAGGACGCGATCCTGCTCTCGCTCGGGCCGCAGCATTCGTTCCCGCTCGCGGACGTCTTCCGCTACCTGCATCCGGCGACCGCGCGCGACGTGCTGGTCCAGGCGTTCCTCGACGCCCCGGTGTTCCAGACGCGGTGGCGCTGGAACACGACGATCTCGCTCGCCGTGCCGCGGAACCGCAACGGCAGGAAAGTGCCGCCGCAGCTCCAGCGCATGCTGGCGGATGACCTGATGGCGGCGGTGTTCCCGGACGCCGCCGCGTGTCTCGAGAACATTCCCGGCGACCGCCAGATCCCGGACCATCCGCTCGTCGGTCAGACGGTCCGCGATTGCCTGGAAGAGGCCATGGACTTCGAGGCGCTCTCCGCCGTGCTCGAGCGCATTCATCGCGGCGACGTGCGCTGCATCTCGCGCGACACGCCGGAGCCGTCGCCGCTGGCGCACGAAATCCTGAACGCGCGCCCGTATGCGTTCCTGGACGACGCGCCGCTCGAGGAGAGGCGGACGCAGGCGGTGTACTCGCGTCGCGCCACCGAGCCGTCGGCTGCGGGGGACCTCGGCGCGCTCGACGCCGCCGCGATTGACCGCGTCCGCGACGAGGCGCGGCCGGAGCCCCGCGACGCCGACGAGCTGCACGACGCGCTGCTGACCGCCGGGATCCTGACGAAAGAGGATGCGGCTTCGATCGCTGCGGATCTGTTCGATCGATTGATTGCGGATCGCCGTGTCACGTTCGCGGACCCGCTGTGGGTGGCCGCCGAACGTTTGCCTGAGCTCTTAGCCGTGCATCCTGACGCCACGATCGATCCGATCGTCGACGCCGCCCCCGTCGCGCGCCGCCCGCGTCTGGAATCGTGACGAAGCGATCGTCGAGCTCGTGCGCGGCAGGCTCACGCTCACGGGCCCCGTCACCGCCGCCGCCTTGGCGCGATCGCTCCTGGTTGGCGAAACCGAGGCGACGACCGCGCTCGAAACGCTCGAAGCGGAAGGCGTCGTCCTGCGTGGGTTTTTTACGCCGGTCGAATCCGGGTCGCCGCGAATCCGAGTCACCGGGCCTGAGAGGCCCGGTGCTCCTCGAATGGTGCGATCGCCGGCTGCTGGCGCGGATCCATCGCTACACGCTCAATCGCCTCCGCGCCGAGATCGAGCCCGTGAGCCCGGCGGACTTCATGCGCTTCCTGTTTACGTGGCAGCACGTCGACAAGACGACGCGCCTGAGCGGGATCGATGGTCTGCGCGCCGTCCTCGGCGAGCTCGACGGCTTCGAGTTGCCAGCGCGCGCGTGGGAGCGCTCCGTGCTGCCGGCACGGCTCGATCGCTACGAGCCGTCGATGCTCGACTTGTTGTGCCTCACGGGCCAGGTCGGATGGGCGCGCCTGTCGGCCGGGTCGATCCAGGTCGCGGGGGTGAGCCCGATCGCGCTGTTCCTCCGCGAGCACGCGGACGCCTGGCTCGCCCTGCGCGCGGACGACGGCAGGTCAGCCGTAGCGCTGACGAATCGCTGAGCGCTCTCGCCCGCACTGTCCTCGACGTGCTCGAGAAGCGCGGCGCGTCGTTCTTGAAGGAGATCGCCGCGGCCTGCGGCGCTGACGATGTGATCGTCCGGAGCGCGATCGGCGAGCTGGTGTCGGCCGGGCTCGTCGCGTCCGATGGGTTCGCCGGCCTGCGGACGATCGTGCGCGCACGGCGACCGGACGCGACGCGCGATCGCGCGCGCCGATTCGTCGGGACGGTGGTCGCATCCTTCGCGGATCCGAGGACTCCGCGGATCGCGAGGCGGCGGTCGAGCTCCAGGCGTGGGCGCTGCTGCGGCGGTATGGCATTGTCTTCCGCCGGCTGCTCGCGCGCGAGACGAACACGGCCCCGTGGCGCGATCTGGCGCGCGTGTACCGCCGGCTCGAGGCGCGCGGCGAAATCCGCGGCGGCCGATTCGTGACCGGCATGTCCGGCGAACAGTTTGCGCTTGGCGAGGCGGTCGATCGCCTGCGCGAGGTCCGGCGCACGCCGCTGAACGACGCGCTGATTACCATCAGCGCCGCCGATCCGCTCAATCTCGCCGGCATCGTCACCCCCGGCGATCGCGTGCCGGCGCGCGGCGCGAGCCGGATGGTTTATCGTCACGGCGTGCCGATCGCGGTCATGGAGGGGGACTACGTGCGGCCGCTCGCGGAGTACGAGCCCTCGCTCGCGAGCGAGGTTGCGACGGCGCTCGCGGGGAGGAGAGTGCCGGCGGTACTGAGTGGATTCGTCGGACGGGCGTGAGGAGGAGAGCGTCCAGTGACGGGTTAAACGCAGAGGACGCAAAGGACGCAAAGGACGCAGAGATTCAGAAGACACAGAAGCGGCGGCCGGAGGTCGGGCCCCGGCCGCCGCTCTTCCGTCGAAGCCGTATCCTCGTGACATCTCGGCGTTCTCTGCGTGCTCAGCGTTTAAACCGTCTCTCAGTCTTCCGGGAAACCACACACCACTCGCTTGATTCCCTGCTTCATCACCGGTGTGTTGAAGTTGAGAATCAGGCCGACGGTGCATCCAGACAGCCGGAGATACGTCAGCATCTGCGCCTCGTGGATCGGCGCCAGGCTCTGGATCGACTTGACCTCGACGACAACAGACCCGTTCACGATGATGTCGGCCCGAAAGCCACAATCGAGTCGGACTCCCTGGTATGAGACCGGCACTGCTTTCTGAGTCTCGACGCTGAAACCCGCTTTCGAAAGCTCAAAGACCAGACTCGCGAGGTAGACCGATTCGAGTAAGCCTGGCCCGAGCGCCTTATGAACCCGTATGGCCGCTCCGATGATGGCCCTCGTCATGCGATTCAATTGCTTTGCGGTCAGACTCGGCATGCCGTCCGGATCTGCACTGGCAATGCCGTAAACGCGAGCACTGAATACAAACGACTTACCGGGTTCTGGCTCGGCGAAGGTGGCAAATTCTTCACCGCTCGACGGGCGCCAGGCAGGCAAAAACTCTCCGGGTTTGAAAGTCTTAAACGCAAAGTCGCAAAGATCGCTGAGGCTGGAAGCAGGATCGGCCGGGGCCCGACCTACGGTCGGGCCTGGCGTTGCACGAACGAGCCACACGCGTAAGAGCCTGCTCCCAAGACCGCAGTTGCGAGGCTCTTACGCGTGTGGCTCGTTCGCGCAACGCACGCGCCGAAGGCGCGCCGGCCGATCCTGCTTCCAGCTCGCGTCCTCTGCGTCCTCTGCGTCCTTTGCGGCCTTTGCGTTAAAGATCGTGATAAGGGCCCCTCGCTGAACTCCCTCACCTCGAGAATCGAATTCCCTCATCCTCTCCATCTCACCACCTGATGATGAAACGATCATGGAGATCATGCGGAGATTCTATGAATCGATCCGGACCGCGCTCGTTATCATGCGCTCGCGGTGCATTCGACGCTTCCTCCGCTCTATCGCCCTGAGCTCGAACGTGACGCCTGCGGCGTCGGCCTCGTCGCCGACGCGCGCGGGCGCCGCAGCCACGCGGTCGTCGAGCGCGCGCTCGATGCGCTCGCGAGGCTCGCGCACCGCGGCGCCGCGCGTCCGTCGTGCCCGGACGGCGCCGGAATCCTGACGCAGATCCCCTGGACGCTCTTCTCGCGCGAGCTCGCGATCCGCCCGGCGCAAGCGGGCGAGACCCGGATGCTCGGGATGTTCTTCTGGCCGTCGGGCGCGAAGGCGGTCGTGGTTCCCGCGATCGAGCGCGTCATCCGAGCCGCCGGCTGGCCGTCCGTGGCCTGGCGGCCGGTCCCGATCGACGAGACCGTGCTCGATCCGATCGCGCGCGACGCGCGACCGGAGATCTGGCAGGCCGTCGGCGTGGCCGAGGGCTCGCTTCCTGACGCTGATGCGCGGCTGCACCGGGCTCGGCTTCGAATCGAGCGGTACGCCGCGCGCATCAGGCTGTCCGGCTTCTCGGTGGTCTCCCTGTCCACGTCGACCGTGGTTTACAAGGGACTGGTGACGCCGGCGCAGCTGCCGGTGTTCTATCCGGATCTCCGCAGCCTGGCATTCGACAGCGCGCTCGCGATCGTGCACCAGCGCTTCAGCACCAACACGGCCCCCGAGTGGCGGCTCGCCCAGCCGTTCCGGATGCTCGCGCACAACGGCGAGATCAACACGATCCAGGGCAACCGGCTGTGGATGCGGGCGAGGGTCCGCGATCCGAAGTGTCTCGGGCCCTATTCGGGCGAGCGGATCGTCGACGAGACGGGCAGCGACTCGCAGAGCCTGGACGAGGCGGTCGAGCTCCTGCGGCACAGCGGGTTCAGCCTGCCGCACGCGGTGTCGCGCCTGGTCCCCCCTGCCTGGGAGCGGGACGCGGAGCTGCCGCCCGACGTCGCCGCGTTCTACGCGTATCAGGCCTGCTTCAGCGAGCCGTGGGACGGCCCGGCGGCGCTCGCCTTCACCGATGGCCGTGTCATCGGCGCGGCGCTCGATCGCAACGGCTTCCGCCCGCTTCGGTACCTTCGCACCGCCGACGATCAACTGCTGCTCGGCTCGGAAGCGGGGATCTTCGACGTCGTCGAGCGTGACGTGGCGAGGCGCGGGCGCATCGGGCCCGGCGGGATGGTCGTCGTCGACACGGTCGCCGGCACGTTCCACGAGACGGAGGCCATCCGCGCGTCGCTCGCGAGGCAGCGCCCGTACGGGCGTCTGCTCGCGCGCGCTGTGGTGAACCTCGACGCCGCGCCATCCTCGAAGGCAGCCCGGCGTTCGAGAGTGGTCTCGAGAGCGCGTCGGGAGGCCCTTCAAGGAGACGCGCTCCTTCAGCAGCAGCGGCGCTTTGCGTACACACGCGAGGAGATTGAGCTGATCCTTCGCGTCATGGGCGAGCAGGGAGAAGAAGCCGTCGGCTCGATGGGAGACGACGCCCCGCCGGCGGCGATGTCCAGGTGCTCGCGGATCCTTCCCGACTTCTTCCGGCAGCGCTTCGCGCAGGTCACGAATCCGCCGATGGATCCGATTCGCGAAGCGTGCGCGATGTCGCTCGGCGTGCTGCTCGGCCCGCGCACGGGATACGTGGACGAGTCGGAGTTGACGCCGGAAGCAGGATTGCTGTCGCTTTCGTCGCCGATCCTCACCGAGGAGCAGTTCGTCCGCGCTGTCGGGACCGTCCCTGGAAACGAGGTCGCCCGGATCCCGATGGTGTTTGCGGCCGACGGCGGAGAAGAGGCGCTGGAATCCGCCATCGAGGAACGTGTCGCGACGGCGGCTGCCTGCGTCGACGGCGGAGCGCGGCTCGTGGTGCTGACGGACCGGGATGTTGATCCGAGTCCCGCCTTCGCCAAGGCTTCGGCGAGGCAGGCTGCGATTCCCGCGCTGCTCGGAACCGCGGCGGTCCACCACCACCTCGCGGCGCGCGGCCGCCGGATGCGCGCCAGCATCATCGTCGAGACCGGCGAGGCTCGCGATCCGCACCAGATCGCTACACTGTTCGCGTACGGCGCGGACGCGGTCCTTCCATATCTCGCCTACGCGACGGTCGCCTCGCTGGTGCCGCGTTCCCGCGCGGGCGCGGCGGTCGAGCGGTACCGCCTCACGCTCGAGCGAGGGCTGCTGAAGATCTTCTCGAAGATGGGCGTCAGCACGTTCAGCGGGTACCGCGGCGGCCAGTTGTTCGAGATTCTCGGGCTCGATACGTCAGTCGTCGATCGATTCTTCCCGGGCACGCCGTCGCCCCTCGGGGGCTTGACGCTTCGTGATCTGGCGCGCCAGATCCTCGATCGCCAGACGACCGGCACGCCCGCGTTTCCGGGATTCCACACCTACCGCCGGGACGGCGAGTATCACGCCAACAACCCCGTTGTCGTGCGCCAGCTCCACCGGGCGGCCGGGTCGCACAGTGAAGAGGCGTACGAGGCGTTCGCGCGGCTCGTCTCGGAGCGGCCGCCGACCGCGGTCAGGGACCTTCTGGAGTTCCGTTCAGCCGAGCCAGTGCCGTTAGACGAGGTCGAGCCGGTGGATGGGATCTGCCGCCGATTCTTTGCGTCGGCGATGTCGGTCGGCGCGCTGAGCCCGGAGGCGCACCGGGTCATCGCGATCGCGATGAACCGGCTTGGTGGCCGAAGCAACAGCGGCGAAGGGGGAGAAGAGCCCGAACGCTTCCGCCGGACTCCGGGGTCGGACTGGGACGGCAGCGCCATCAAACAGATCGCCTCCGCGCGGTTCGGCGTGACGCCCGGATACCTGATCTCGGCGGACGAGATCCAGATCAAGATCGCGCAGGGCTCGAAGCCTGGCGAGGGCGGACAGCTGCCGGCCGCGAAGGTCGTCGACCACATCGCGCGCCTGCGGCACGCGCAGGCCGGCATCACGTTGATTTCGCCGCCGGTCCATCACGACATCTACAGCATCGAGGATCTCGCGCAGCTCGTCTTCGACCTGAAGCGTTTTCACCCGGCCGCCCGCATCGGCGTCAAGCTCGTCGCGCAGACCGGCGTCGGAATTGTCGCCGCCGGTGTCGTGAAGGCGGGAGCCGATGCGGTGCAGATCAGCGGACATGACGGCGGCACCGGCGCGTCGCCGCGCGCGTCGATCAAGCATGCCGGGATGCCCTGGGAGCTGGGGCTCGCGGAGGCGCAGCAGGTGCTCGAGCACCATGGCTTGAGGAACCGGGTCCGCCTGCAGGTGGACGGCGGCCTGAAGATCGGACGCGATGTGGCGATCGCCGCGGCCCTCGGTGCCGACGAGTTCGGGTTCGGGACTGCCGCGGTCGTCGCGATCGGCTGCGTCATGGCGCGGCAGTGCCACCTCAACACGTGTCCGGTAGGAATTGCCACGCAGCGCCCCGATCTCCGGAACCGTTTCGCCGGAACGCCCGAGATGCTCGTCGCCTACTTCCGAATGCTGGCCGAGGATGTGCGGCGCATGCTTGCGCGCGCCGGTTTCCGTCGGCTCGACGATCTGATCGGGCGCGCCGATCTGCTTGCCCCGAAGTCTGGCGTTCCAATGCCCCTCGATGTGACACCGCTCCTGTGGCGCGAGGCTTTAGCCTCGTCTGGGGACGACCCTAAAGGGTCGTGCCACACCCGCTTGTGGCACGAGGCTTCAGCCTCGTCCGGGGACGACCCTAAAGTGTCGTACCACACACCGTGGCTCGACGACGTGGTGAATGACGATCTGCTCAGCACCATCAGCCCGCGGCATCCTCTGGAGTTGTGCGGCTCCGTTCGCAACACGGATCGGGCGGTCGGAACCCGTCTCGCGGGCGCGATCGCGGCCCGGTTCGGCGACGCCGGCCTGCCGGACGGTTCCGTGCGGATCGCGCTGTCCGGATCGGCGGGACAGAGCTTCGGCGCGTTTCTCCTGCCCGGTGTCTCGCTGCACCTGACGGGCGACGCGAACGACTACGTCGGCAAAGGCATGCACGGCGGCGAGATCGTCATCCGATCTGCGTCAGGCACCGGTGGGGTGATCGTAGGCAACACCGCGCTCTACGGCGCGACCGGCGGGCGGGCGTTCTTCGCGGGCGCGGCAGGCGAGCGGTTCGCGGTCCGCAACAGCGGAGCAGTCGCCGTCGTAGAAGGCGTCGGCGATCACGCCTGCGAGTACATGACCGGCGGTCTCGTCGTCGTGCTCGGTCTGACCGGACGAAACTTCGCCGCAGGGATGACGGGCGGGGCCGCCTTCGTCCTCGATGCCACCCGCAGCTTCCAGAACCGCTGCAACCAGGCGATGGTCGACGTCGTCGCGCTGGACGACGAGGACTGGGACGAGCTGGCGGTGCTGCTGACGACCCATCACGACCTCACGTCGAGCCGGACGGCTCGTCAGCTGCTCGAGCTGGGCAGCGAAGCAGCGGCCGCGTTCTGGAAGGTCGTCCCCAAGGGCGCCTCGACCGTTCGAGATCGCGAGGTGCGCACTCCCGTGGAAATTCCCGCCCAACCAGCCCCTGCATTCCAGTAGAGGTTCATCGCTCCTCCGCAGCGCGTAGAATTCCGGTAGGGGAAGGAGTGAGGGGCTCATGAGATCGGTGCTCAAGGCATTCGCGCTGCTCGTGCTCCTGCTTGTCATCATCGGCGCAATCGGGATGTGGTACCTCATGAGCACGGGCCTCAGTGCGCGCGAGGAGCCGGGAGCGTTCGAATCGGTTGCCGCGCGGCGCGCCCGAACGATCGTCATCGCCCGGCACGCGCGGTCGCTGCAGAACCCCGTGCCATACTCAGACGAGGTCGTCGCGGCCGGACGCGCGCACTTCGCCGACCATTGCGCCGTCTGCCACGCGAACGACGGCGGCGGCGAGACGGAGATGGGGCGCGGCCTCTATCCGCGGGCGCCTGACATGCGCGCGAGCGCGACGCAGGAGCTCTCGGACGGTGAGCTCTTCTGGATCATCGAGAATGGAATCAGGTTTACGGGCATGCCGGCGTGGGGCACGGGCACGAAAGAAGGACAGGATGCGAGCTGGCATCTCGTGCATTTCATCCGCCGTCTGCCGAAGCTGACGAAGGCGGAAATCGAAGAGATGGAGGCGCTGAACCCGCGCTCTCCGGCGGAGCTCGAGGGCGAGAAAGCGATTGAAGACTTCCTGCGGGGCGGGGACAAGCCATCGTCACCGCCGCCGCAGCCGAAACACAAACATCCGGGAGAAAACGATGAGTAGTCTGCGACCCATCCTGCTCCATGTCGGCGCGGTCATCCTGAGTCTGGCCCCGACCGTGCTGGCGCACGAGGGCCACGATCACAAGGTCATGGGAACCGTCGCCAAAATTCAGGACAGTCAGCTGGAGGTGAAGGGTACGGATGGAAAGACGGTCAGCGTGACGCTGAACGACCAGACGAAAATCCTCCGCGGGAAACAGAAGGCAGAAAAGACGGAAATCAAGGAAGGCGAGCGGGTCGTCGTCATCTACAACACCGCGAAGGACAAGACGTCCGTGGCGAAGGAGGTCCGGCTCGCCGTCCAAACGACCGAGTAGCGCCGCGGCCGCCGCCTGCGTCGCGCTCGCGATTCCGCAGTTCTGGAGCGCAGGCCTCTCAGGCCTGCGGTGGCCCGCCGCAACGAGCGTCGACCAGGCGACAGTCGGCGTCATCGAGGGCCGCGTCACCTTCGAAGGCACGCCGCCGGCGCCGACCTTCGTGGTCGAGGGCGGCCGGACCCAGCATGTCCTCTATGTCGACAAGAGCGGCGGCTTACAGTACGCCGTCGTCTTTCTCGACGATGCCCGCAACGGCGCGCCGCTGACGACGCCGGCCACGCTGAACCAGCGCGACTTCATCTTCGAGCCTCAGGTCCTCGCCGTGCACGTCGGCCAGCCTGTGCGGTTCACGAACGACGATCCCGCGGCTCACAACGTCCGGTCGTCGAAGGCGGACGGTCCCAACGCATTCAGCCTGAATACGGCCGCAGGCTCGCCACCACCGGCGCCGCGCCGGTTCGCCGCCACGCCGATCGACGATCCAGTCGTGCTCTCGTGTGACATCCATCCGTGGATGGCCGCATGGGTGTATGCGTTCGATCGCGAACCCTTTGCGGTGACAGACGCCCAGGGACACTTTCGGCTCGACAACATCCCGCCTGGTCGATATCGGCTCATCGTGCGGCAGCCGGCGGGACGGCTGATGCGCGGCGTGATGGTGGAGGTACCATCCGCCGGAAGGGGCTGGGTAGACGTAGGGTTCACCGCAGCCGATGTCGGTTCGGCGGTTCCATAGATCGCGAGGCGAATCAGAAATGGAACGTGGCGGTGACTCCCGGGCACAGTCTGTCGTGCAACTGAGAGAATGGCTGGAGCTCCTTCGCGGCAAGAAGTGCTGGAGCATCGTCGCCGGGCGGCCGAACGGTTCTCAAATCAAACTGGACTTCGGACAGCCCGTTCCGCGACGGCACCTGGTGCGGAACCCGTTCCTTGGCGCAGATCAACGTGACCAGGAAGGGGAGTTCGATCTCTTCGTCCAGTGCGCCTGGCGGCTTGAACACGATCAGATGATAGTCTGCGGTTCGACCGACGACGATCGGAACGACGGTCCAATCGTTACAGGCCTTTCGAAGCTGACCGACAAGACCGTTCTCCAGGTGGAGCTGAGCGATCCTGTTCCCGACTTGACGATTCGGTTGGGGGACGGTTTCGTCTTGAGGCTGTTTTGCGACCAGACGAATCTGGAACAGGGAGGGGACAACTACTCCTTCAGATCGGGAGATACAATTCTCGCGGTGGGCCCGCGGGGTGCTATCACAAGCGAAATCAGACAGTCGAATTGATCACAGGTGGTCCTATGGTCGTCATTCAGTCGTTGACTCATCAGCACCCCGCGCGCCCGGCCGGCCGCCGGGTCGTCGAACTCCCCATGAGCGCCGAAGATCGCCGACGCGTGAGGCGCCGGGTCGAAGCGCCGGACGGCGCCGTCTTTGCGCTCGAGCTGCCGACCGGCACCGTGCTGCACCCCGGACAGGTGCTGCACGAGCTCGCCGATCGACTGTACGTCGTCGGCGCGGCGCCCGAAGACGTACTGCTCGTCCGCCCGCGCGACTGGCGCGAAGCCGCGCGCGTGGGCCACATGATCGGCAGCCTGCGTCGAGAGATGGATCTGCAGGACGAGGGCATCATCGTCCTGTGGGACGAGATGTTGATGGAGCGGCTCCGGCGGGCCGGCATCCCGGTTGGCCGCGCGCGCCTGCCGTTTCGCGGCAATCCGCCGGGCGAGCCTCGACACTGACCAGCCGGCTTCTAGGACTGGGGCACAGGCACGTTGTGATCGTTCCCGAACACGACGTACATGACCAACCGATAGTAGACGAAGTTCAACAGCGCGATCGTGACAAGCACTGTGAACGCTGGGATGAGAACAAGAAGGGCAGCGTCAGAGATCGTGTAAACCTGCTCGTAGCCATAGCGAGCGATCGTACCTTCAGCGCACAAGTCACGGGGAACGAGACACGTCACGCCATTGCCGACGTGCACACGATGCTCAGGAAAGCTTTTCTCGAGCACCGCGACCAGCGCGGTCGCGTTGGTGTTGGGAAGCGTGCACTGTGAAGCCGTGTCTGTAAGACGCGACCCGTCGACGTCAACGATATTGCCCGCAGTCACACATCCGATCCGATCCCCGCGTTTGTCGGCTAGAAACCCCGAGGTTGATACGACGCGGCGTCCAGGCGTTGCTCTCATGGTCTCCGCGGCCCATTGCGAGAGTGTGATCCTCTCGACCGCCGTGCCGGACTTGCTGGAGACCACGACCGCGGCGAGCCAAATGGCTGGTACCAGAGACACCGGGATGGCTATTCCTCGAACGACCTTGAACAGCCGGTGCCACCATCGTTGCTGAAGTTCATCATCGGTCGGCCGCATACAGCACCTCTTCTATTTCCTCTGATTGCTGGAGCTCTTGTCCCAGCCTGTGCCCGTAGCCACAGAAGATTCGACACCGGTTTTTGCGAAACGGTTCGGCTCCCGCAAGGACCGAGAAATCCGTGTAATCCGTGTAATCCGTGGCTGATTTGAATCCGTGGTAATCCGTGGCTCAGACCGCCACGACCCGCTCGACGGCGCGCCGCACCGCGTCGTAATCGTTCGGCAGGTCAATCGGCGGATTCGCGAGCGTGGGCCGCACGCCGTTGAGCCGCTCGGCGTGGTAGCCGACCTTGAACTCCGCGAACTTCAGGCCGCTGGCGGTCGAGATGACGACGACCCGGTCGTCGCGCGCGATCTCGCCGCGCGCCGCCATCTTCTCGAGCGCCGCCAGCGCGACGCCCGTGTGGGGACACGAGAACAGGCCGGCGCGGTCCGCGCGCGCCGCCGCATCCGCGAGCTCCTGCTCGGTCGCCTGCTCGACCGCTCCGTCGTAGCGGCGGAGCGTGTCGATCGCTTTGTTGACCGAGACGGGGTTACCGATCTGGATCGCGGACGCGAGCGTCGGGCGCGCAGGAATCGGCTCGAACTCCCAGTTGCGTCGATACGCGCGGTACAACGGGTTGGCCGCTTCCGCCTGCGCGACGACGATCCGCGGCCGGCGCGCGATGAGCCGCAGCGCTTCCATCATGTCGAAGCCGGCGCCGATCGCGCTGACGTTGCCGAGGTTGCCGCCCGGCACGATGACGAGGTCCGGGACCTCCCAGTCGAACTGCTGCACGATCTCGATCGACAGCGTTTTCTGCCCCTCGATGCGCAGGCTGTTCATCGAGTTCGCGAGGTACACGCCCTCGTCCTCGACCAGCCGCTGCACGATCGCCATGCAGCCGTCGAAGTCGGTGTCGAGCGCGAGGACCTGGGCGCCGTTCGCCATCGGCTGGACGAGCTGCGCCGGCGTCACGCGCGCGCGCGGCAGGATGACGATCGCCGGGATGCCCGCGGCCGCGGCGTACGCCGCGAGCGACGCCGACGTGTCGCCCGTGGACGCGCACGCGACGGCGCGGACCCGCGCGCCGTCCGCCATCATCTGCTTCACGACCGAGACGAGCACCGTCATCCCGAGATCCTTGAAGGACCCGGTGTGCGAGTTGCCGCACATCTTCACCCAGACGGCATCGAGGCCAAGCTCGCGCCCGAGCCGCTCCGCCCAGAAGACGTTGGTCCCGCCCTCGTCCATCGACACGATGTTGTCGTCGCGGATTCCCGGACAGACCCACTCCTTCTTGCCCCACACGCTCGAGCCGTACGGCCAGGTCGTCCGCTTGTAGCGATCGTCGAAGAGCCGCATCCAGGCCACGGCGCTGCGGTGGGCGAGCGCATCCACGTCGTGCACGACCTGCAGCAGGCCGTGGCACGAGGGACAGCGGTAGATGGGTTGCCAGATCGAATGGTCGCCGGGACAGCCCGCGACGCATCGAAAGACCGCGTGATAGGCGCTTGCCATGATGTTGACGACCCTAAAGGGTCGTACTACTAATCTGGACGACCCTAAAGGGTCGTGCCACGTTAGCGGGTCGTGCCACTAGCCGCGAGCGTCGCGACGCCCGCTTCGAAGTCGCGAAGCGAACGGCCGACGCGGATGGGCTCGACGGCGTGATCCCGCAGCGCCTCGATCGTCTTGTAGCCGTTCCCCGTCACGCAGACGACGACCGACTCGTCGGGCGGAATCGCGCCGCGCTCGACGAGCCGCCGCGTCGCCGCGACCGTCGTCCCGCCGGCAGGCTCGGTGAAAATCCCCTCCGTCTCGGCGAGGAGCCGGATGCCCTCGAGAATCTCGTCATCGTCCACCATCGCCCCGGACCCGCCCGTCGAGCGGACGGCGCGCAGCACCTGGAAGCCGTCCGCCGGATTGCCGATGGCGATCGACTTCGCGATGGTCTGCGGCTTCACCGGATCCGGGAATTCGAGGCCGGCCTCGAGGGCCCGCACGACCGGCGCGCAGCCGGCCGCCTGCGCCGCGTGGATCGACGGCAGATCTCCTTCGACCAGGCCAACCTGTCGCAGTTCTTCGAACGCCTTGAGGATGCGCGGCAGCAGCGTGCCGCCCGCGACCGGCGAGACGACGTGGCGCGGGAATCGCCATCCGAGCTGCTCGGCGATCTCGAACCCGCACGTCTTGGCGCCCTCGGCGTAGTACGCCCGCAGGTTGATGTTGGCAAAGCCCCAGCCGTACTTGTCGGCCACCTGCGTGCACAGCCTGTTCACGTCGTCATAGTTGCCGGCGACGGCGACGATGTGCGGGCGGAAGACGCCCGCCCCCGCGACCTTTCCTGTCTCGAGATCGTCGGGGATGAAGACGTAGCAGCCGAGCCCCAGACGGGCCGCGTGCGCGGCGACGCTGCCGGCCAGGTTGCCGGTCGACGCGCACGCGAGCACTTCGAAACCAAGCTCGACCGCGCGCGTCGCGGCGATGGAGACGACGCGGTCCTTGTACGAGCAGGTCGGATGGTTGACGGAGTCATCCTTTATATAGAGCTCCCGCACTCCGATCTTCGCGGCCAGCCGATCCGCGCGCACGAGCGGAGTAAAGCCGGAATGCAGGCCGGTGCGCGGCTGTCCGTCGATGGGCAACAGCTCGCGATAGCGCCAGAGATTGTGCGGACGGCTTTCGATACGCTCACGTGAAATGCTCTGCGCGATCGCCGGATAGTCGTAGGTGACCTCCAGCGGCCCGAGGCACTTGCTGCAGACCCAGAGCGCATCCGCGGGATAACCGGCCTGGCAGAGATGGCAACGGAGTGTGAAGCTCATGAGACCTCTATGTATTCGTGGCGCGACCCTTCAGGGTCGCCCGAAGCCCGGCGGTGACGAATCGAACGGATGCACCGCGGCCAGCGTCCGGATCGTGCACCGCACGCCAAGACGACGGTACACGTCGGCGAGCAGCGCCGCAACTTCAGCAATGTCGGACTCGGCACCGCTCGTCAGCGCGGCGACCGACGGTCCGGCGCCGCACAGGCAGACGCCGGCGACTGCCGGGTGCTCGAGCGCCAGCGCTTCCGCCAGACCGGGGACGAGCGGCTCCCGGAACGGTTGATGCCAGCGGTCTCGCATCGCCTCGCGCAGATCTCCGTTATGCCCGGTTTCGAGCGCGCGTACCAGCAGCAGCGCGCGCTGAAGGTTGAACACCGCGTCGGCACGCGACACACGCTCCGGCAGCACGTTGCGGGCGACCGGCGTCGCGAGCTCGACCGCCGGAGTGGCGACGACGAACTTGATCGATGACGGCCATCGCCAGGCCCGCGCGGTGATCCGCCCATCCTCGCGCTGGCAGCTCAACGTCAGGCCGCCGAGCAGCCCCGCGGCGGCGTTGTCCGGGTGACCCTCAATCGCCGCCGCCATCTCCAGCCAGGTCTCGGCGGGCCTCGGCGCCGTGACCGCTTCGTAGAGCCGCAGGCCGGCGACCGTTGCCGCCCCGCTGCTGCCCAGGCCGGCACGCATGGGAATCTCGCTGCGGACCTCCACGCGCAGGCCGGGCGTTGGCGTTCCCACCAGGCCGCGGGCGTGGCGGAACGCGGCTGCAATCCGGTTGTCACCCACGGGCGGACGATCGACGAAGACGAAATCGACGACGTCTTCGGCAGACGGTCGCCGCTCGACAATCCGAAGGCGCAGCTCCAGATCGATGGCTACCGACAGCGCGTCGAAGGCCGGGCCGAGGTTGCTGATCGAGCCCGGGACGACGATGTCGCCGTCGTCAGCGGGCATGCGGCGCCCCTTTCCGGATCACGCGATCATCATCCCACCACTCGTCACACCCTCGCAGGTTGAGGACGAGGCTGAAGCCTCGTACCACCAGTTTCTCGCGTGCCCGTCGGTGAATTGTCCGGTAAGATCCCGAGGAAGCCCTCATTCTGGAGATCACAATGTCTCACGCCCGTCGATTCGCCTGCTCGAGCGGCGCGGTCGCCCTCGCCCTGTTGGCATCCGGTCCGGCCCGCCTGGCCGGCCAGGACGCGGTCAAGCCGCCCGTCGCGAAGATCGAGCCGAAAACCACGACGCTCCACGGCGACACGCTCGTGGACAACTACAACTGGCTCCGCGACAAGGGCAACCCGGAGGTCATCAAGCACCTGGAGGCGGAGAACGCGTACACCGCGGCGCGCATGAAGCACACCGAGGCGCTGCAGGAAACGTTGTACAAGGAGCTCCTCGGCCGCATCAAGGAATCCGACAGCGCGGTCCCGTACCTCAAGGACGGCTACTGGTACTACACGCGGACCGAACAGGGGAAGGGCTATCCAATCTTCTGCCGGAAGAAGGGCACGCTGGACGCTCCGGAACAGGTGATTCTCGATCAGAACGCGCTCGCGGAGGGGAAGAAGTTCCACGGCTTGGGCGGCTTCGACGTCAGCCCGGACGGGAACAAGCTGATCTACCTCGAGGACCTGACCGCGTTCCGCGAGTACACGCTCTACGTGAAGGACCTCACGACGGGCGCGATCCTCGACTCGATTCCGAAGGCCTGGAACGGCACCGCCTGGGCCGACGACAACAAGACGTTCTTCTACATGACGGCGGACGAGGCGAAGCGCGGGAACGCGGTGTGGCGGCACGTGATCGGCGGGCCGAAGGGGCAGGACGTCAAGGTGTTCCAGGAAGACGACGTCCTGAACAACGTGTACGTCTTCCGCTCGCGCAGCGACAAGTTCATCTTCATTCCAGACGATGGCTACACATCATCCGAGTGGCGAGTGATTCCGGCGGCGAGCCCGACGGACGCGCCGCGCGTCATCGCGCCGCGCCGTCCGAACGTGGAGTACAGCGTCGAGCACGGCGGCAACTCCTTCTACATCCTGACGAACGACGGCGCCCGCAACTTCCGCATCGTCCGCACGCCGGACGCGGAAGGCGCGCCGGCAAGCTGGAAGGACTGGGCGGCGCACCGGTCCGAGGTGTTCATCGAGGGCGTCGACGTGTTCAAGAAGCACGCGGTCGTGACGGAGCGGCGCGACGGGCTTCGCCGCCTTCGCGTCGTCGACCTGGCGTCCGACGGCTCCCACGACGTGACGTTCCCCGAGGCGGCGTACGGCGTGTTCGGGAGCACGAACGCCGAGTTCGACAACGACGTGTTCCGCTTCAGCTACTCCTCGTTCGTCACGCCCTCGTCCGTGTTCGACTACAACATGACGACGAAGGAGCGGGAGCTGAAGAAGCGTCAGGAGATCCCCAGCGGCTTCGACGCGACGCAGTACGAGGTCCAGCGCCGGATGGCGCCGGCGCGTGACGGCGTGCAGGTGCCGGTATCGATCCTCAAGAAGAAGAACGTCCCCGCGGGCCCGGCTCCGCTGTTCCTCTACGCCTATGGCTCGTACGGATCCACGATGGAGCCGACGTTCAACTCGAACGTGTTCAGCCTCGTCGATCGCGGGATGACGTACGCGATCGCGCACGTCCGCGGCGGCCAGGAGATGGGCCGTCAGTGGTACGACGACGGGAAGATGATGAAGAAGAAGAACACGTTCAACGACTTCATCGACGTCGCTGAGTACCTGGTGAAGAACAACTACACGAAGCCGGACCGGCTGGTCGCGAACGGCGGCAGCGCCGGCGGCCTCCTGATGGGCGTCATCGCGAACATGCGGCCGGATCTGTTCAAGGCGATCGTCGCCGACGTGCCGTTCGTGGACGTCATCAACACGATGCTCGACAAGTCGCTGCCGCTGACCGCGCAGGAATGGGAGCAGTGGGGGAACCCGCAGAAGCCGGACGCAGTACAGGTACCTGCGCAGCTACTCGCCGTACGACAACGTCGAGAAGAAGGCCTATCCCTGGCTGCTCGTGACGACGTCGCTCAACGACTCGCAGGTGATGTTCTTCGAGCCGGCGAAGTGGGTGGCGAAGCTGCGCGCGATGAAGACCGACAGCAACCCGCTGTACTTCAAGATCAATCTCGCGGGTGGACACGGCGGCAGCTCGGGGCGCTACGACCGGCTGCGGGAGACCGCGTTCCGATACTCGTTCGTGCTCGACGCCGTCGGGCTCGCGAAGGGGCCGTCGCCGACCGAACAGCAGGGCGTCGAGGTCGTGAAGCGGTAAAAGCTTTCAACGCAGAGGGCGCAGAGGCTGGAAGCAGGATCGGCCGGCGCGCCTTCGGCGCGTGCGTTGCGCGAACGAGTCCAGACGTAAGAGCCACTCCGGGAGCACTTGTTGCGAGGCTCTTACGTCTGGGCTCGTTCGTGCAACGCTAGGCCCGACCGTAGGTCGGGCCCCGGCCGATTCTGCTTCCAGCTCACCCTTCCCGTCCTCTGCTTCCTTTGCGTCCTTTGCGTTTGATTCGTGTCAGCGACCCACCGCCTGCCGCCCAACCTTGATCGTCTCTGGATAATCCC
Organism: uncultured Acidobacteriota bacterium; assembly: GCA_963847125.1. Taxonomy (GTDB): domain Bacteria; phylum Acidobacteriota; class Vicinamibacteria; order Vicinamibacterales; family 2-12-FULL-66-21; genus DATAEE01. The sequence continues at coordinate 147,884 of CAWJYM010000009.1, read as the reverse complement.
GGTCGTAGATGATGATCACGCGGAAGCCTTCGCGAATCCGCTTCTCGATGTCCTTCGCGTTGGCGGTAATCCCACACGGCACGTTGAACTCTTTGCACGACGCGAGCTGCGTCTGGATCGCGTGCTCGACTTTCTCCATGTCCCCCTGGTAGACGCGCCGCAGCGTGCCGGGGCCGGGCGTCGCGATCGTCGGCCGGACGCGCGTGATCTCCCGGCTGTTCGCGATCCCTTTCTCGCTTTCGATGATGAAGAACGAAATCAGCTCGCCATCCGGATTGATGGGGTAGACGTCCGCCCTCTTCTTGTATTCCTGCGCGGACATTCCCCAGTACGCCGGCGCCTCGCCGGCATCGTCCGGACGCACGCCGGACGGCGCGAACCGCATCGACGCGATGGCCTGTTCCGCCTCCTCGCGGCTTTCCATGCCGGGAAACACGATCGCGTGCGCGCCGAGGTTGAGGATCTCGGCGGTGCGCCGCCGGGCGGCGGCGGGATCGTCATGAAAGACCGGAAGCCGGGTCATCAGAGGATGATTGTTGGGGTTCTTCGTGACACCGCCTTCGACGAGCGCCTGCAGGAACGCCTTGACCTCCGAGGGGTTGTAGCTCTGGACCTGCTCCATGTTGAGGAAGATGAAGTCCATCTCGGGATCGGCGGCCGCCTTCTTCGCCGCCTCGGCGGTTCGCGCGGGCGCGAACAAGCCCAGCACGACCTTGTTCTGGGACAGCAGATCGACAATGCGGTTGTGGCGTGGCGCCCGGCGTCCCTCGGCGGGTGATGGGCCGGCCAACTCGGCTAACGCGAAGGCCATCAATAGGATTGCGCCCGCCCGCGACCTCATCGGACACCTCGTTTCCGAACCGAAAGACCTACCGTTCGGCCCCTCGACGGCCGTATACTGCCCCGAGAGTGTACGCGCGCCGCCTGGGGCCGACAATGAGGAAGTCCACCGCGGCCATCCTCAGCGCCGTCGTCATCGCATTCTGCCTGGCGGTGCCAGCCACACAGGCGGAGCGAGTACCGCCGCGGCTCGCCGTTTCGCACGCATCGACGCTTAAGCCGCTCACGCTCACGCCGCAATCCCAACGCACGCTGATCGAGGAGTACTGCCTCACCTGTCATGACGACGACAAGGAGAAGGGCGGGCTGAGCCTCCAGTCGTTCGATCCGGCGCGCGCCGATCAGTCGGCGGACGTCGCCGAGAAGGTGATCCGCAAGCTGCGTGCGGGCATGATGCCGCCCCCGGGCCAGGAGAGGCCTGACGCGGCGACGCTCGACGCGCTGGTTGTGTCTCTCGAAACGCACGTCGACAAAGCGGCCGCCATCCGTCCGAATCCCGGCCGCCGCACGTTCCAGCGGCTGAATCGGGCCGAGTACGCCCGATCGATTCGCGATCTACTGGCGGTTGACGTCGACGTCTCCGCGTTCCTGCCGCCAGACACCCTCAGCCACAACTTCGACAACATCGCCGACGTCCAGTCGTTCTCGCCGACGCTGCTCGAAGGCTATCTGCGGGCGGCAGGCAAGATCAGCCGGGATGCGCTCGGCGACCCGGACGCGAGCCCGACGTCGACGACCTTCAAGCTGCCGCGCACGGCGTCGCAGCTCGCGCACGTCGAGGGCGCACCGTTCGGCACGCGGGGCGGCATCTCTGTCGTTCACAATTTTCCGGCCGACGGCGAGTACACGTTCCGGATGATGCTGCACTCGATCCCGACTGGACAGCTGTACGGCAGCACGGCGCGCAACGAGCAGCTCGAGGTGTCGATCAACGGCGAGCGGAAGGCGCTCCTCGACATCAACCCGCGGATGAGCGAAGCGGATCCGAACGGCATGAACCTGCAGACGCCGGCGATTGCTGTGAAGGCCGGTCCCCAGCGCGTCTCCGCCACCTTCATTCAGCGTTACGAAGGACCGGTGGATGACATCCTGCGCCCGGTCGAGCACACGCTGGCCGACACGCAGATCGGCAGCGCGCTCGGCGTCACGACGCTGCCGCACCTCCGCGACCTGGCGATTGTCGGACCGCACAAGGTGACCGGGGTCTCGGAGACGCCCGGCCGCCGCAAGGTGTTCACGTGCCGGCCGCTCGAGCCGCAGGAGGAGGCGCCGTGCGCGTCGAAGATCGTGTCGGACCTCGCGCGGCGCGCGTACCGCCGTCCCCTCACGCCGGACGACCTCTCCGGGTTGATGAAGTTCTACAAGGCAGGCCGTGAGGAAGGGGATTTCGAGTCCGGCATCCGGACCGCGCTGCAGGCCATCCTCGCGAGCCCGCATTTCATTTTCCGTCTCGAGGAAGTCCGGCCGACCGCCAAGCCCGGCCAGAATTACCGGCTCAGCGATCTCGATCTCGCGTCGCGGCTGTCCTATTTCCTCTGGGCCTCGGCGCCCGACGCCGAGCTGATGCGCGCGGCGGAGCAGGAGACCTTGCGGACGCCGGCCGTGCTCGAGAAGCAGGTCCGACGGATGCTCGCCGACCCGCGCGCCGCGACGCTCGCGACCCGCTTCGGCGCGCAGTGGCTCCGGCTGCAGGATCTCGAGAAGATCCATCCCGACCCGCTGCAGTATCCGCTCTACGACCACACGCTCGGCGAAGCGATGCAGCGCGAGACCGAGTTGTTCATCGAGAGCATCGTCCGGGACGATCGGAGCGTGCTGGATCTGCTGACTGCGGACTACACGTTCGTCGACGGGCGCCTGGCGCGGCACTACGGCATCCCGAACGTCACGGGCACGCGCTTCCAGCGCGCGCGGATTCCGGATGAGAACCGCCGCGGCCTGCTCGGCCAGGGCAGCGTCCTGACGATGACCTCGGTCGCCGACCGGACGTCGCCCGTGCTGCGCGGCAAGTGGGTCATGGAAGTGTTCCTTGGCTCACCCCCGCCGCCGCCGCCCGACGACGTGCCCGATCTCGAGGCGACCGACTCGGCGAAGGAAGGGCGGCTCCTCTCGGTGCGCGAGCGGATGGAAGTGCATCGCAAGAACCCGACCTGCAATTCCTGTCACCGCGTGATCGATCCGCTCGGCCTGGCGCTCGAGAACTTCGACGTGACGGGTGCGTGGCGGATCAAGGACAACGGCGTGCCGGTCGATGCCTCCGGGACCCTCTACGACGGGTCCACGCTGAACGGCCCGGCCGATCTGCGGCGGGCGCTGCTCAAGCGCCAGGAGACGTTCCTGCGCACGTTCACCGAGAACCTGATGGCGTACGCGCTGGGCCGCCGGATCGAGCCGTACGACATGCCGACGGTGCGCGCCACCGTCCGCGACGCGGGGACGGCCAACCTGCGTTTTTCTTCGTTCGTGTTGGGAATCGTGAAGAGCCCTGCGTTCCAGATGAGCAGAGCGGAGTCGACCACGGAACAGTAGCTGCCCCGAGGGTTATGTAGCGCAGCCCTTCAGGGCTGCTGAGGCAAACGATGTACATCACGAAAAAGCACGTGTCGCGTCGCACCGTCCTCCGCGGCATGGGTGTGACCGTGGCGCTGCCGTTCCTCGACGCGATGGTGCCGGCGCGCACGCTTCTCGCCAAGACGGCGGCGGCCGGCAGCACGCGCCTCTCGTGCATCGAGATGGTGCACGGCTCGGCGGGCGCGACGGTCCACGGCCTCGCGAAGCACATGTGGTCTCCCGCCGACGTCGGGCGCGCGTTCGATCTCACGCCGAGCAGCCTCAGCCCGCTCGAGCCGTATCGCGACTACCTCACGATCGTCAGCAACACCGACGTGCGCAACGCCGAGGCCTTCCTGCCCAACGAGATCGGCGGCGATCACTTCCGGTCGAGCGCGGTCTTCCTGACCCAGGCGCATCCGAAGCAGACCGAGGGATCGGACGTCCACGTCGGGATCTCGATGGACCAGATGTACGCCCAGCGGTTCGGCCAGGACACGCCGATTCCCTCGCTGCAGCTCTGCATCGAAAACGTGGATCAGTCGGGCGGCTGCGCCTACGGCTACGCCTGCGTCTACACCGACACGATCAGCTGGGCGGGGCCCGAAGATCCGCTGCCGATGGTGCGGGATCCGCGGGCGGCCTTCGATCAGCTCTTCGGCATGGGCGCCACGCCCGACGAGCGCGCCAAGCACCGGAAGACCAACCGGAGCATCCTCGACTGGATCGCGGGCGAGGTGGCCCGCCTGCGCACCGACCTCGGGCCCGGCGACCGCGCGAGGCTCGCGCAGTATCTCGAAGACATCCGCGAGATCGAGCGGCGGATCCAGCGAATCGAAGCGCACAACGCGAGCGGCGAGCCTCGAGAGCTGCCGGGCGCGCCCATCGGCGTCCCGGATTCGTTCGAGGAGCACGTCAAGCTGATGTTCGACCTCCAGGCGCTGGCGTTCGCGGCCGACATCACGCGCGTGTTCTCGTTCAAGATGGGGCGCGACGGATCGGCCCGGGTCTACCCGATCGAAGGCGCCAAGGTCCCGTTCCACCCGGCGTCGCACCACGGCGAGCGCGAGGACCGCATCGCGCAGTTTGCCGCAATCAACAAGTACCACGTCAGCCTCGTGCCGTACTTCCTCGAGAAGCTCAAGAACATGCAGGAAGGGGACAGCAACCTCCTCGAGAAGACGCTCGTCGTGTACGGCTCTCCGATGGGGAACTCGAACGTGCACAACCACAAGCGCTGCCCGCTGTTCCTGGCGGGTCACGCGAACGGCCGCTTGAGAGGGAACCTGCACCTCAAGGCCGGAGAGGGCACACCCATGGCGAACGTGATGCTGACGCTGCTCCACGGGCTCGGCCTCGACGATGTCCAGAGCTTCGGCGACAGCACGGGGACGTTCGATCTGACGGGGATTCCGAACACGACGATGGTGTAGGGCACGAGGGCTTAGGCAGCCTTCAGGGCACATGGCATGGCTGAAGCCCTGGCTACGTGCCAGAGAGCTGGAAGGACTGCATGTTGCTGCGAAGCGAGCCTCGTCGCTTAGCGCATGGCGCCGCTCTGTCGACTCTCCGCGCGCGTCGCGTCCGAATCCAGCGTCGCCGATGCCGCGATGCAGGGCGGGCGCGAGGCGGTGCGGTCCCTGCTGAAGCAGGGAGCGGACGTCAACGCCGCGCAAGGGGACGGCATGACGGCGCTGCACTGGGCGGCGCGTCATGGCGACGTCGAGCTCGCGCGCACGCTCGTCTACGCCGGCGCGAACCTGAAGGCGACGACCCGGCTCGGCGGTCTGACGCCGCTCCTCATGGCGAGCCAGATCGGCGACAGCGCGGTCATCGAAGTGCTGCTCAAGGCGGGCGCGGACGCGAAGACCGCCACGACCAATGGCACCACGCCGCTCATGTTCGCCGCAGCCTCCGGCCGGGTGGAGGCCGTCAAGCTCCTGCTGGCTCACGGCGCCGACATCAACGCGAAAGAGTCCGCGCGGGGAGAGACCGCGCTGATGTTCGCCGCCGCCTACGGCCACGTGGACGCCATACAGGCTCTCGTGGCGGGCGGCGCCGACGTCAAGGTCACCACGAAAGTCATCGACGTCAAGACGCTCACCAACGCCGAAGAGGAAGCCTTCCTGCGCGCGCAGCAGGCGCAGCGTCAGGGCGCCCAGCGCGCGCCTGGCGCCGAGCCCGCCGTCGTCGGCGGCTATTCCGCCGCCCTCGCTCGCCCTTCGACCCTCGAAGCACGGCCCGCCGGACAGCGGGGAGGAGAAGGAGAGGCGCGTCCCGCCGAGACCAGGCCCGAGGAGCGCAGGGGCGGCGAACCGGCCCGGCCCGATCCGGCCTCACAGGTCGCGGGGCTCAGCCGCCAGTTCAGGTTCGCCGAGCTGGTGAGCACGCAGGGCGGGCTGACGCCGGTGCACTTCGCGATCCGGCAGGGCCACACCGACGCGGTCAAGCTGCTCCTCGAGTCGGGCGCAGATCTCAACCAGGTCACCGGCGGAGACGGCACGAGCCCGCTCCTGATGGCCGTCATCAACGGTCAGCTCGACCTCGCGATGTTCCTGCTCGAACGCGGCGCCAATCCCAGGCTGGCGAGCGATAACGGCGTCACGCCTCTCTATGCCGCGCTCAACGTCCAGTGGGCGCCGAAGGCGCTCTATCCGCAGCCCAGGGCGTACACGCAGCAGAAGGTCTCGTACATCGACGTCATGCGGGCGCTCGTCGCGAAGGGCGTTGACGTGAACGCGCGCCTGAAGAAGAAGGTGTGGTACTCGGGCTACAACTTCGATCTCTCAGGCGTCGACGAGATTGGGGCGACGCCATTCTGGCGTGCGGCGTACGCCAGCGACGTCGAGGCCATGAAGCTGCTCGTCGCGCACGGCGCCGATCCGAATCTCGGGACCGTCAAGCCGGCCGGCCGCCCGCGCACCGGGGACGGCGGACGCGAGGTCGTCGAGGACGTGTCCGGGCTGCCGCCGGTTCCGGTCGGCGGGCCGGGCGTGACGCCGCTCCAGGCGGCGACCGGCGTCGGCTACGGCGAGGGGTTCGCGGCGAACTCCCACCGCAACGCGCCGAGCGGGTGGATGCCGGCCGTCAGGTACCTGGTCGAGGAGATCGGGGTCGATGTGAACGCCAGGGATCACGAAGGGAACACCGCCCTCCACCACGCGGCCGCGCGCGGCGACAACGAGATGATCCTCTACCTGATCTCCAAGGGAGCCGACGTCAAGGCGGTGAATCGAGCGGGCGAGACGACCGCGGACATGGCCAACGGCCCGGTGCAGCGCACGCAGCCGTTTCCGGAGACGCTCGAGCTGCTGGTGAAGCTGGGCGCGAAGAACAATAACAAGTGTAAGTCGTGCTGACGCGTCTTCAGTTCCTCGCCCGCGTCTCGATCTCGCGCAGCCTGGCCTCGAGCTGACGGCACCGCGCCTCCGAGTCTCGCAACAGCTTCCGTCCCTCCACTTCGTGCATCACGCACGCCGCCAGATCCTGAAGCGTCTCCACGTCCTCGTACGTCCAGGTCCGCGGCCGGCTGTCGATGACGCAGAAGCTCCCGATCACGTGCCCGTCGCTCGTCGTCAGCGGGATGCCCGCGTACGCCGTGATCCCCATCAGCTCGACGGCCGGGTTCTTCTGGACCAGCGCGTTCGCCCGCGCATCCTCGACGATGAGCGGCTTGCCGCTCGCCACGACATGTTTGCAGAAGGAACTGGAGATCGGCGTCTGCCGCTCCGACGCGATTGGCTCCGGCAACCCGACGCAGCTCTTGAAGAACTGGCGATCGCGATCGACGAGCGATACGAGGCCAATCGGCGCGCGGAGCAGCCGGCACGCCATCCGCGTCAGCCGATCGAAGGAGGCTTCGGCCGGCGTGTCCAGGACACCGAGGCGCTGGAGCGCCGCCAGACGGTTGACGGATCGCACGATGCCGAGGAGCTCATCCGACATGACAACCCTCCGGGGGAACCCCAGAAGCGGTAGCTTACGCGGGGACTTGACGGGCCACTACTGTGCGCTATACAGTGTGTGCCACACACTGTGAGTAACACAGCATCCGCCGTCAACGAGGACCTGTTCGAATCGCTTCGTCTCGAGCTGCGCCGCGGCTGCCTCATCGTCGCGGTGCTCGCGCAGCTCCGCGCCGAGCACTACGGCTACACCCTCCGGAAAGCGCTGGCGGAGAAGGGGATAGCCATGGACGAGGGGACCCTGTATCCGCTGCTGCGGCGGCTGGAGAGCCAGGGGTTGCTCGTGAGCGAGTGGCGGGAGGAAGACAAGCGGAACAAGCGCTTCTACCGCCTCTCCGCGGACGGCAAGCTGATCCTCAAGCAGCTGCTGGCCGAGTGGAAGGGCATCAACGGCGCGCTGGAACGGATTCTCTAAGGACACGTCATGGAATTGCTCGATCGATATCTGCACGCTCTGAAGACCTACCTCCCGAAGGCGCAGCAGCGCGACATCGTCGCCGAGCTGTCGGACAGCATCCTGTCGGACGTCGAGGAGCAGGAGGCGCTGCTCGGCCGGACGCTGAACCGGGCGGAGGAAGTCGCGGTCCTCAAGAAGTACGGCCATCCGCTGCTGGCGGCCGGCCGCTACCTGCCGCAGCAGCACCTGATCGGCCCGGCGCTGTATCCGTACTACTGGTTCGCCCTGAAGATTCTGACGGGCATCCTCGTGTTGGGGAACGTCGCCGTTGCGATCGTCGCCGGATTCACCTCCCAGAATCCGGCAGGAATCGCCGGCGGCCTCGTCGGCAACGTGGTCAGCGCCGTCATCTTCGGCATCGGCGTCGTCACGGTCGGGTTCGCGCTGTTGGAACGCTGGCAGGTCAGGATCCGCTTTCTGGAGAGCTGGGATCCGGGCGCGCTGCCGGCCGTCACGAGCGTCGACGCCGAGCGCGTTCCGCTCACCGAGTCCATCTTCGGGCTGATCCTCGGAACCCTCTTCCTTCTGTATTGGCTGGCCGTCCCGCCGTTCGACCGGATCGTCTTCAGCGGCGATGGCGTGACCGTCCGCCTCTCACCGATCTGGCGCGAGTTCTACGTCCCAATCATGGTCCTGATTCTGATGGGCATCGCACAGAACGGCATCAATCTGGCGCGCCCTCATTGGATACGGTTCCGCGAGATCGCTCGCATCGTCACCGACCTGAGCGTCATCGGGATCATCTATCTCGTGCTGCGCACCCGCGAGCTCGTCTCTATTTTTGATGCCACCGGGGATCCGGCCAGGTATGCCGAACAGGCCGCGCTGCTCAACAAGGTCATCGCCCTCGGCCTGGCGGTGACCGCCGCCGTGATGGCAGTCGATCTGCTCATCAACCTGTGGCGAATCGCGGGCCGCCCGGGCGCGGGCGCCGTGCACTCCGTCGTGACCGCCGTGACCGCCGTGTCCAAACGCAGATGACGGCCGATTGAAGGCTAAGACCGTTATACTGGCGCACTCATGCGTCTCTCCGCTTCGATCGTCACACTGCTCGTCACGCTCGGCGTCGCGGCTCATGGCTCCGAGAACTGGACCCGTTTCCGCGGCCCCAATGGGACAGGAGTGTCGGACGCCACGAACCTCCCGGTGAGCTTCGGTCCCGCGACGAACGTGCGGTGGAAGACGCCGCTGCCTCCGGGTCATTCGTCGCCTGTCGTGACGAACACGCGGATCTTTCTGACCGCGCATACGCCGGAGAAGACGGACTACCGGCTGCTGGTGATCGGGCTCGATCGAGCCAGCGGGCGAGAGTTGTGGCGGCGCGAGATCCCGCGGCGCCAGAAGGGGCGGCAGGAGAACGTCAACGGTCCGGCGTCGCCCAGTCCCGTGACCGACGGGACGAACGTCTACGCGTTCTTCCAGGACTTCGGGCTGATCAGTTTTGACCCGGACGGCAAGGAACGATGGCGCACCGCGCTCGGTCCCTTCAACATGTTCTACGGCTTCGGCGCGTCGCCGATTCTGGCGGACGATGTGCTGCTGCTCCCGGTCGATCAGGACACCGACTCGTACCTGCTGGCCGTCGATCCGAAAACCGGCCGGGAGCGATGGAAGGTGTCTCGTCCGCACGTCATCTCCGGCTACTCGACGCCGACCATCTATCGGCCGGCGCAGGGTGGCGCGCAGGTGCTCGTGCCGGAGTCGTTTCAGCTGACGGCCTATTCGGTGAAGGACGGATCGAAGCTCTGGTGGGTGCGCGGCCTCGCGTGCGAGATGAAATCGGCGGCCAGTCTCGACGCCACGACGCTCTACATAAACGGCTGGGGCTTCCGGCAGAACCAGGCGGGCGAGCAGATCCCGACCGTCTCCTTCGAAGAGGGCCTGAAGCGGTACGACAAGAACGGCGACGGCCTCGTCGCGGCCGATGAGGTGACCGGCGCCGATCCGATGGATCGCATGTTGAGTCCGAAGTACGGCTACGGCGCGTTCGACGGCAACCGCGACGGGCAGTTGAACGCAGCGGAGTGGGCCGTGTTTCGCGCGATGCTCGCGTCCGAGAACGGGCTGCTCGCCATCCGCCTCGGCGGCCAGGGTGACATGACCGATCAGGCGATCCGCTGGAAGTACAAGCGGCCGGTTCCGCAGGTCCCGTCCACGCTCCTGTATCGCAACGTCCTCTTCATGGTGAACGACAGCGGGATTCTCATCTCGTTCGATCCCGAGACGGGCGGCGTCCTCAAGCAGGGCCGCCTGAAGGGGGCCATCGACAAGTACTTTGCTTCCCCGATTGGCGCGGACGGCAAGGTATGGCTGGTCAGCCAGGACGGCACGGTCTCGGTCGTCTCCGCCGCGGCGCAGTGGGAGATTCTCGCCGTGAACGCGCTCGAAGACGAGGTGTTCGCGACGCCGGTCCCCGCGGACGGGGAGCTGCTGATCAGGACCAGGAGCGCCCTCTACGCATTCGGCCTGCCTGGAGCTCCGCGGACGGGGTACTAAGGCCTTCGCAACGCGTCGACGGGATTCAACCGCGCCGCCCGCAGCCCCGGAATTCCGCTCGCCAGCATCGCGACCAGCGCCAGCATTCCGGCGACGCCGGCATACGTAGCCGCGTCGCGCGGCCCGACGCCGACGAGCAGCCGCGACGCGAACGGCAGCGACGCGAACGCTCCGGCCGCGCCAATCGCGAGCCCTACCAACGCGACGCGCAGGCCCTGGCTCGTGACCGATCGCAGGATGTCCGACGGCCGCGCGCCGAGCGCCATGCGGATGCCGATCTCCCGTGTCCGCTGGGCGACCGCGAACGCCATCACGCCGTACAGCCCCACGCCGGCCAGCAGCAGCGCGAGCGCGCCGAACGCGCCGAGAAACGACGCGGCGATCCGGTTCGCGAACGTGCCGAAGGCCATCTGTTGCTCACCTGTCCGCGTCGCGAAAATCGGCAGGTTCGGATCGAGCGCCGAGACGACGCCGCGGATCCGCTGGAGCGCCGCTCCGGGGCTCTCGGAAGTCCGGACATGAATGATCGCGTTGGAGCGATACCTCTGGCGGATTGGCAGGTAGAAGAAGGGCCGTGGATCCTCCGCGAGCGTCTGGTACTTGCCAGTCGGCACGACGCCCACGATCTGGTACGGCGTTTCGCCAATCCGCACCGTGCGGCCGAGGGGATCCCCCTTCCAGTACCGCTCGGCCATCGTGCGATTCACGATCATCACGCCCGTCGTGTCGGAACGATCGTCGAAGGTGAAGTCGCGCCCCGCGACGATCGGAATCTGCATCGCAGGGAAGTAGCCGGGCGAGACGATGTTGTACTGGATGTTGAGGTCCTCATCCGGGCGGCGCGAGTAGCCGTCGATGGACACGGTCATCGAGCTGCTGCCCTCGAAGCCAAGCGGCAGCCGCATCGCGACGCCGGCCGCGCGGACGCCGGGCTCGGATTGAAGCTGGCGCACGAGGCGCTCGTGGAATACCGCACCGGTCTCAGGGGCATAGCCGTTCGGGAACAGGTTGTAGCCCGCCAGCACGAGGTCGCGCGGATTGAAGCCGGGATCCACGCGTTCGGCCGCGAACATGCTCCGGATGAACAGTCCCGCGCCGACGAGCAGCATCGTCGAGAGGGCGACCTGAGTGACGACGAGCGCGTCCCGCAGGCGGGAACGATGACGGCTGCCCGCGGCCGACTCCTCGCGGAGCGCGACCGTCACTTCCGCTCGCGCGGACTGAAACGCCGGTGCGAGGCCGAACACGAGCCCCGTCAGGAGGCTCAGGAGCGCGGTGAACCCAACGACCCCGGCGTCCACGGTGACCGCCGGCCTGAGCATCAGGTCGGTCGGCGGATTGAACGTCGCGAGGAGCGGACCGGCCGCCATCGCGATCAGGATGCCTCCGAGGCCTCCGAGGCCTGCAAGCATCACGCTCTCCACGAGCATCTGACGGACGAGACGCCGCCGCGACGCGCCGACCGCGAGCCGGATCGCCATCTCGCGGCGCCGCCCGAGGGCTCGCGCCAGAAGCAGGTTGGCGACGTTCGCGCACGCCAGCAGCAGGACGAGTGAGACGACGCCGCTGAGGGTCAGGAGCACCGGCGTCAGAAAGAGCTGCGCCCCGAAGGGGGACCGCCACATCGGCACCGCCGCCCCGGCCCAGCCCTCGTTCGTGTCGGGCCAGGCCTGCGCGAGCCGCTCGGTCGCGGCTTTCACTTCTGCGTTGGCTTGTTCGACGGTGACGCCCGGCGCGAGGCGGCCGAGGCCCTGGAGCCAACGGCTTCCCCGGGCCCGAATCAGATCGCCCTGCATGACGTCGGCCTGCATCATGACCGGAATCCAGAGGTCCAGCGCGAGGCCGCTCCAGACGCCATAAAAGTCCGCGGGCGCGACGCCCACGACGGTGTACGGCCTGCCGTTGATGGGAATCGTCTGGCCCACGATCGTTGGATCGCTGGCGTAACGGCGCTGCCACAGCCCGTGGCTGACGACCACGACCGGCGCGCGGCCGGGCGCCTCGTCCTCGGCGCGCGTGAAGCCGCGGCCGAGCCCCATGCCGGTGCGGAGCACGTCGAAGTAGTTCCCGCTCACCAGGGACCCGTACACCCGCTCCGCGTGGCGCGCCTCTCCAGTCGCGCCCAGGCTCACGGTGACGATGCTGTCCACGACCAGTCCGTCGAGCGTCTTGCACGTGTCCCGCAGGTCCACGTAGTCGGGGTATGAGAGCGTCCGCCAGGCGCCGCTCCGGCTCCGGCTGGCCAGGACGACGATGTCTTCCTGCTGGCTCACGCCAGAGAGGGGCTCGATGAGGACGCCGCGGACCCAGCTGTAGATCGCGCTGTTCGCGCCGATGCCGAGCGCGAGCGACAGCGCGGCCGCCGCCGCCGTCCCGGGGCTGCGCCGCAGGATGCGGAGGCCGTAGCGCACGTCCTGGAGGATGCTCATACGACACCATACGGGCGGATTCACGCGAGGGTTCGGGTCATTCACCCGCCTCCGCCAAGGCTTCGGCGGGGCAAGGCCGCCTACGCCGAGGCTTCGGCGGGCCAGGCCGGTATCATGGAGCCGTAATGAAGGATCTGACGCAGGGACCGGTCGCGCGCAATCTGATGCAGATTGCCGCGTTTCTCGCCGCGAGCATGCTCCTCCAGACGCTGTATCTGCTCGTCGACATGTACTGGGTCGGCCGGCTGGGCAAGGAGGCGGTCGCCGCGGTCGGCCTCGCCGGAACCGTGTCGTTCGTCGTGCTGGCGCTGACCCAGGCGCTCGGCGTCGGCACCACCACGCTGATTGCCCACGCGGCGGGAGCGAAGGACCGGGCGCGCGCGCGTGTCGTCTTCAATCAGTCGCTCGTGCTGTCGGTTCTGTCCGGCCTCGTCTTCCTTGTCGTCGCCTTCGCCGTTCGCGGAGCGTACTGCCGGGCGCTCGCGGCCGACACCGAGACCGTCAGGATGGGGGAAGAGTACCTGGCGTGGTTCCTCCCCGCGCTCGCGCTGCAGTTCGGCGTGGTTGCCATGGGGTCCGCGCTTCGCGGGACGGGAATCGTCAAGCCCACCACCGTCGTGCAGGTCATTACCGTCGTCCTGAACATCGTGCTCGCGCCGGTGCTCATCTTCGGTTGGGGGACGGGCGTCGCGATGGGGGTTGCCGGCGCGGCGCTCTCGACGCTCGTGGCAATCGTGTTCGGCATCGTGTTGCTCGTCATGTACTTCCTGCGGCTCGAAGGCTACGTGACGTTCGATCGGACCGCCTGGAAGCCGGACTTGAGGATCTGGAAGCGGATGATGGCGATTGGCGCCCCGGCGGGCGGCGAGTTCCTGCTGCTGTCGCTCTACATGATGCTCGTGTACCGGCTGATCCAGGATTTCGGCGCCGCGGCGCAGGCGGGGTTCGGCATCGGCGGCCGCGTCATGCAGTCGCTGTTCCTCCCGGTGCTGGCGATTGCCTTCGCGGCGTCGCCGGTCGTCGGCCAGAACTTCGGAGCGCGCCAGGCCGATCGCGTGCGGGAGACGTTCCGGTGGGCGGCCATGATGGCGTCGGGGCTGATGGGTGTGTTGACCGTCCTGTGCCACATCTCGCCGGCCGCATTGATTCGCCCCTTCTCGCCGGATCCCACGGTCGTCCTGATTGGCGCCGAGTACCTGCGCATCACCTCATGGAACTTCGTGCCGAGCGCGATCGTGTTCACGAGCTCGAGCATCTTTCAGGGGATCGGCAACAGCGTGCCTCCCGTGATCATCTCGGCCGTACGACTGGTGTGCTTCGCGGTGCCCGCGTTTCTGATGTCGCGGAGGCCGGGGTTCGAGCTCCGGCACGTCTGGTACCTGGCGGTCGCCACGGTACTCGTGCAGATGGCGCTGAACGTGTGGCTGCTGCAGCGGGAGTTCCGGCGGAAGCTGAGGTTTGACACTGTCGTGGCTGTGCCTGCGCCGGTGCCCTGAGCCTACGCCAGCCGCGCCGCCAGATGATGCAGGAACAGCCCGGCGTCGGTGACCACTCCAAGCGTCTGCGACGATCCGCGGTCGGCGAGCTTCGTGATGACGGCCGGGTTGATGTCCACGCACACCATGCGGACCCACGCCGGCACCATGTTCCCGACGCCGATCCCATGGAGCATGCTCGAGAGGACGACCACCGTCCCGACGTCTTTCAGCGCGGCCGCGTAGCGATCCTGCGCCTCGACCAGGTCCATCATCGTCTCCGGCAGCGGCCCGTCGTCGCGAATGCTGCCGGCGAGCAGGAATGGCACGCCGCGCCGGACGCACTCGTACATGACTCCCGACTGCAGAATCCCGGACTCGACCGCGGCGGCGATGCCGCCGGCCCGGCGGATCGCGTTGATCGCGCGCATGTGATGACGATGGCCGCCCTCGACCGCGACGCCCGTCTCGAGATTGACGCCGAGCGACGTGCCGAAGAGCGCCGCTTCGATGTCGTGGGTCGCGAGCGCGTTCCCGGCGAGGATGACGTCCACGAACCCTCGGCGAATCAGCTCGCAAAAGTGCGGGATGCCGCCGGTGTGAGCCACGACCGGCCCGGCGACGAACGCGATCTTTCCGCCTGTCGACTTCGTTTCGCGGAACATCTCGGCGATTCGTCCGACGCTCGCCTCGACCCGCCGCTCGGACGACACCTCGGTGTTCATGAACGCGAAGCCCAGCCGATCGCGGGCCTTGAACTCGGGGACGACGCGGATGCCGTCGAGGCCGCACACGATCCGATCGCCGGCGCGGATATCGCGCAGCTTGCGGCACGAGGCCTTCGCGGTATCGGTCACGATCACGGCGTCCATTCGCTGCTGCTCGACGGGTATCCACCGTCCCATGACGCGTACTTCCGTCCGTTGGTTGGTCGTCGAATAGAAGTCCTCCGGCGCGCAGCCGTCTCGATCGGCGGGCCGGACGAGCGCATCCCGATGGTCCTCACGCCGGCAGCCCAGCGAGACGAGCTCTTCGAGGAGATCGTCAAGAGCCGCGACACTCGGCGCGGTCACCTTCAGGGTCAGCCGTGAGAACTCCTCGTTCGTCTGACCCAGATCGAAGCGAACGACTTCGAAGGCGCCGCCGCGTGCGATGACCTTGTCGAAAATCCCGGACAATAGGCCGGAATCGACGAGGTGGCCTTCGGCCTCGACGGTTTCAGTGGGCAGCGTATCGGGCTTCACAGGGTGAGCTCAATCCACCCGAACGTCCGCTCGACCGCCTTCTTCCATCCCGCGTACGCGGACTCGCGCTGGTCCGCGCTCCACCGCGGCTCCCACTGCTTGTCGGGGCGCCACTTGCGCTCCAGCTCAGCCAGATCCTTCCAGACACCGGCCGCGAGCCCCGCGGCGTAAGCCGCACCGAGCGCCGTCGTTTCTGTAATCACAGGCCGGACGACGGAAACGCCCAGGATGTCCGCCTGCAGTTGCAGCAGCGTGTCGTTGACCGTCGCGCCGCCGTCCACCTTGAGCACGTCGAGCGCGATGCTCGCGTCGGCGATCATCGCGTCGAGCACCGCGCGGGTCTGGAAGCAGATCGCCTCGAGCGTGGCGCGGGCGAGGTGGCCTTTCTCGTGGTATCTGGACAGGCCTACGATCGCGCCGCGCGCGTCCGACCGCCAGTACGGCGCGAACAAGCCGGAGAACGCAGGCACGAAGTACATTCCGCCTGCATCCTGCACCGTGTTGGCGAGCGATTCGATGTCGGCGGCAGTACTAATGATGCCCAGCTGATCCCGCAGCCATTGCACGGCGGAGCCGGTCACCGCAACAGAACCCTCGAGCGCGTACACGGTCGGCCGGTCGTCGAATCGATAACACACCGTCGTCAGCAGCCCCGACGTCGACGGGACTCGGCGGGTCCCGGTGTTGAGGAGCATGAAGTTGCCGGTGCCGTACGTGTTCTTGGCCGTGCCGGGCGCGTAGCAGGCCTGACCGACCGTCGCCGCCTGCTGATCGCCGAGGTCCGCCGAGATGGGCACCTCGCCGCCTGTCGGGCCGGCCGCTCGCGTCGTGCCGTACGAGCGCCGATCCGAGGACGGACGGATCTCCGGCAACATCGATCGAGAGACACCGAACAGCGCGAGCAGCTCGTCGTCCCACGTCAACGTCTCGAGATCCGCGAGCATCGTCCGGCTCGCATTCGTCACGTCGGTCACGTGGACGCCGCCATCCGGCCCGCCGGTCAGATTCCAGATGATCCACGTGTCGATCGTGCCGAAGAGCGCCTCGCCCCGGTCGGCGGCGCGCCTGACGCCGTCGACGTTTTCCAGGATCCACTGGAGCTTCGGCGCCGAAAAGTACGTTGCGGGCGGAAGACCGGTCTTGCGGCGGATGGCTGCACCCTGACCATCGCGCTCGAGGCCCGCGACGATGCGATCGGTGCGCGTGTCCTGCCAGACGATCGCGTTCGTCCAGGGCTCGCCCGTTTTCGGGTTCCAGACGACCGTGGTCTCGCGCTGGTTCGTGACGCCGATGGCCGCGAGGTCGGCGGCAAGGACACGCGCGTTGCGCATCCCGCCTGCGATGACTTCCTCGGTGCGCTTCAGGATCTCGATCGGATCGTGCTCGACCCAGCCGGGTCTCGGGAGGATCTGGCGGTGCTCGAGCTGATGTTGTCCGGCGATGCCGCCCGCTTCGTCGAAGACAATGAAACGGCTGCTCGTCGTGCCCTGATCGATTGCGCCGACGTATCGAGCCATGCGGACCTCAGAAGCCGATCGCGAAGAAGAGCCCGGCACCCACGACGCCACCGATCAGCGGACCCACGACCGGAATCCAGGCGTAGTCCCAGTCGGCGTCCCGCTTGCGCGGAATCGGCAGCAGGCTGTACGCCAGACGAGGCCCGAGATCGCGGGCCGGGTTGATCGCATAGCCGGTCGGCCCGCCGAGCGACAGGCCGATGGCGAAGACGAGCGCGCCGACGAGGAGCGGCTGGATTCCGAGGTGGAAGACAACGGCCAGATCGCCCTGCCCAGAATTCGTCATGGTTTCGGCGTTCGCGCCGATGGCGAGCACGCCGAAAACCAGGACCGCGGTGCCGATCGCCTCCGTGACGAGGTTCGCGGTCGGCTGCCGAATCGCGGGCCCGGTGCAGAAGACGGCCAGCTTCGCGTCGGCGTCCGTGGTCTGGCGCCAGTGGGGCAGATAGGCCAGCCAGACGACGACCGCTCCGGCGAAGGCGCCGACCATCTGCGCGAGGATGTACCCTGGCACATCCCCCCACCCGAACGCGCCGATGGAGGCCAGCGCCACGGTGACGGCCGGGTTGAGATGCGCGCCGCTGATCCGGCCGACGGCGTAAACGGCCATCGCCACGGCGAGTCCCCAGCCGGTGGCGATCACGATCCAGCCGCTGCCCTGACCCTTCGACTTGTTCAGCAGGACGTTGGCGACCACGCCATCTCCCAGCGTGATGAGCAGCATCGTCCCGATCGCTTCGGCGAGATAGTTCATTGGATCCTCACTGGCCGGAGCCCTTCCAGCGCTCGTAGGTCCCGAGGGTCCGCAGCGAGCGGGCGAACTCGCCGAGGTGCACGAGCGCGCGGGCGCATTGGAGCTCTTCGCGCGCTATGCCGAGGTCGATGTAGAAGAGATACTCCCATGGCCGGCCGCGAATCGGCCGGGACTCGAGCTTCGTGAGGTCGATGTTGCGGAGCGCGAACACGCTCAGCGCCTTGAAGAGCGAGCCCGGCTCGTTGCCGAGCGACACGACGATCGAGGTCTTGTCGGGCGTGCCGAGCGGCACCGGGCGTTTGCAGATCATCAGGAAGCGGGTGATGTTGGCTTCGTAGTCCTGAATCCCCGATCGCAGGACGTCCAGGCCGAAGATCGCCGCCGCCCGGGCGGAGGCAATCGCCGCGGCATCCTTGACGCCGCCGTCGCGGATCATCTTGGCGCTGCCGGCGGTGTCGTAGGTGGCGACGACCTCGATGCCGGGCAGACTCTGCAGGAAACGCTCGCACTGGGCGAGCGCCTGGGGATGCGAGTAGACACGTTTCACCGATTCCAGCGCGACTCCAGGCATCGCGAGCAGCGCGTGCTCGACCTTCAGCTCGACCTCGCCCACGATCGGCAGCTCGTGCTCGAGCAGCAGATCGTAGTTGCGATGGATGCTTCCGCCGATCGAGTTCTCGATGGGGACGATCCCGTGCGAGACATTGCCGCGCGCGACGGCGTCGAAGACCTCCTCGAAGCTCCTGCAGGGAACGGTTGTCGCCTGCGGCTGGATGAGCCCGGCCGCCGCCTCGCTGAACGCGCCGGGTTCTCCTTGATACGCGATGCGCATAGGGTGTGGAGGACGGGCCTCTCAGGCCCGCCATGCGGAGGGGCCTCTCGGGCCTGCCAAGTATAATCCGCGGACGATTGGCAATTCAGTGTGCACAACACCGACCTCATCCTGACCGCCACCGGCGGTCTTGCCGCGGCTCTCGTCCTCGGCTCCATCACGGAACGGCTGCGCCTGTCTCCGATCGTCGGATACCTGCTCGCAGGCGTCGTCGTCGGACCCTACACGCCGGGGTTCTCGGCGGATCGGGCGCTGGCCGAGCAGCTCGCCGAGATCGGCGTCATCCTCCTGATGTTCGGCGTCGGCCTTCAGTTTCATTTCAAGGAACTGCTGGCCGTCCGGCGCGTCGCCGTGCCGGGGGCGATCGTGCAGAGTCTGGTCGCCACCGGACTGGGCGCGCTGGCGGCCCGAGCGGTCGGCTGGGACTGGAGTTCGGGCGTGGTGTTTGGTCTCGCGTTGTCGGTCGCGAGCACCGTCGTCCTCGTCCGCGTGCTGTCCGACCATCACGATCTCCACACACCGGTTGGGCACATCGCGGTGGGCTGGCTCGTCGTCGAGGATCTCTTCACGGTGGTCATCCTCGTGTTGATGCCCGTAGTTTTCGCCGAGGACGTTGGATTCGGCGCCGGTTCCTCACGCCTGGCGGGCGACCTGGCGATAGCGATCGTCAAGATCGCGGCCCTCGTCATCCTGACGATGACCGTCGGCGGCCGGATCATCCCCTGGCTCCTGGAGCGTGCGGCGCTGAGCCGCTCGCGCGACCTGTTCAACCTGACCGTTCTCGTCATCGCGCTCGGGATTGCCGTGGCGGCCGCGCAGTGGTTCAGCGTCTCGATGGCGCTCGGAGCGTTCCTCGCCGGGCTCGTCGTTGGCCGGTCGGAGTTCAGCGTGCGGGCGGCGGGCGAGGCGCTGCCGCTGCGCGACGCCTTCGGCGTGCTGTTCTTCGTTTCGGTCGGCATGCTGGTCGATCCGGTCCGCATCCTCAGGGAACCGACGGTCGTGGCGCTCGCGCTGGGCGTGATCCTGATTGGGAAGCCCGCGGCCGCGTTGATCATCGTCCTGCTGATGCGGTACCCGATTGGCGTGGCGCTCGCCGTGGCGGTTGCGCTCGCGCAGATTGGCGAGTTCTCGTTCATGCTGGCGACGGTCGGGCGCGATCTGAAAGTCCTCGATCCGGGCGGGACGAACGCCCTCGTCGCGGCGGCCATCGTCTCGATCAGCGTGAACCCGCTGCTGTACCGTGCCGTGGATCCAATCGCCGCCCGGGCGCGCCGCGCATCCGCCGGCGCCGACTCTCCGGCGGTCCCGGCGCCGGACCTGGGCGATCGACCGTCCGACAGCCGTCACCGCGCGATCGTCGTGGGCTATGGGCCATCCGGCCAATCCGTGACACGGCTGCTTCGTGAGAACGGGATCGCGCCCACGCTCATCGACCTCAATCTCGACGTCGTGCGGCAGCTGCGAGACGATGGAATCGAAGCGGTGTACGGCGACGCCAGCCGCCGCGACACCCTGGTCCAGGCCGGCATCGGGAGCGGCGGTTATCTGGTCCTCGCCTCAGCGTCGATGCAGGGCAGCCAGGAGATCATCCGGCTCGCGCGTGAGTTGAATCCGAAGATTCGCATTCTCGCGCGTGGCAACTATCTGCGCGATCTGCCGCCCCTGCGGCGTGCGGGGGCCGACATGGTGTTCTCCGGAGAAGCGGAGGTCGCGCTCGCGTTCACCGAGGCGATCCTTCGCGAGCTCGGCGCGTCTCCGGATCAGATCGATCGGGAGCGCGCGAGGGTGCACGAGGAGATCACGAAGAACGTTTGAACGTGATCGACAGCCCGGCGTTGCTGCCTCGATCGATCGTCGTCTCTGCGTTCGGGACGGTCTTGAGGTGGGCCAGGAACTCGCGGATGCCGGCCTGCCGCGTCCCCGACACGTTATGCGCTGTGAAACAACCGCCGCTCTGGACCTTCGGCCACACGGCCACGAAGTAGTTCGTGTACCACTCCTTGTCCGCGTCGGAGAAGACGAAGTCGAACGGGCCCTCGAGTTTCGGAACGAGCTCGTGCGCATCGGCGAGCCTCGCGTCGATGTACTCCGAGAGGCCGGCCTCCTTGAAGTTGGCCAGCGCGATTTTGTGACGCCGTTCGTCGATGTCGATCGTGACTAGCCGGCCACCAGTCTTGCTCAGCGCCCAGGCGATCCAGATTCCCGAGTGACCGGTTGACGTGCCGATCTCGAGCGCCTTCGTGTACTTGTGCTTGAGAACGAGGTCGTGCAGCGTCCGCCCGTCGACCTCGGGGACGTTCAGATCGTGCCAGTTCGAGCGATTGCGATCGAGAAACTCCCGGACGCGCCGATCGAGATTCGAGGATCCTGCCTGCGTCCACGCGAGCGCCAGGGCGGCGCCGAGTGAGAAAAGGGCCGGCAGTATAATCCGCATCGATGTTCCGGCCATTCTATTTCATCTCGGTGATCGGTCTTCTGGCCGTGGTCGACGCCCAGCCAGCCTCCTTCGACCTTATCATCCGCGGAGGGACGGTCGTGGACGGCACGGGCGCTTCGCGATTCCGTGCCGACGTGGCGATTACAG
The DNA here is from genome assembly GCA_963847125.1 of uncultured Acidobacteriota bacterium. Lineage (GTDB taxonomy): Bacteria > Acidobacteriota > Vicinamibacteria > Vicinamibacterales > 2-12-FULL-66-21 > DATAEE01. Next base: position 126,741 of record CAWJYM010000009.1, on the reverse strand, counting down.
GCGACCGGATCGCCCAGGTCGCCCCTAACATCGAGGCCGCCTCCGCCCGTCAGGTCGTCGAAGCGAACGGGCTCATCGTCGCTCCCGGCTTCATCGATCATCACGCCCACATCCAGACGACCATTCATCAGCACCCGCTCGCCGAGAACTTCACGCGGCAGGGCATCACCACGATTCTCGCGAGCCTGCACAGCGGCGATCAGCCGTGGCCGCTGGACAAGTACATGTCCGAGCTGAAAGTCGCGCCGAACATCGGCTTCTTCGCGGGTCACTCCTGGGCGCGGACGAAAGTGATCGGCCTCGAGAACCGCGCGCCCACCGCCGGCGAGCTCGAGCAGATGAAAGCGCTGGTCGAGGAAAGCATGAAGGCAGGCGCCCTCGGCCTGTCGACCGGCCTGATCTACGTGCCGGCGAACTACGCGAAGACCGAAGAAGTCATCGAGCTGGCGAAAGTCGCGGCGCGGCACGGCGGTATCTACGTGTCGCACATGCGCGACGAGGCCGCGGGCCTCCTCGATTCGGTGGCCGAGGTGATCCGGATCGCGCGCGAGGCGCGGATTCCCGGCCAGGTGCAGCATCACAAGGCCGTCGGGAAACCGCAGTGGGGATGGAGCGTGAAGAGCCTGACGATGATCGACGCAGCGAGAAAAGAGGGACTCGACGTCACGCTGGACATGTACCCGTACACGGCATCGAGCACGGGATCGAGTGTGCTGTTTCCGCAATGGTCGCTCGCCGGCGGGCGAGAGGCGTTCGCCAGGCGGGCCAAGGACCCCGCCACGCGCGCGAAGCTCGAAGCGGACATGAAGCGGATCTTCACGGTCGAGCGCGGCGGCGCCGACCTGGCCAACATCCAGTTCCGCACGCTGCCGTCCGACCGCCGGTACGACGGGCGGACGCTCGCCGATTTGGCGAAAGACCGCGGCCTGCCGGACACGATCGAGACGGGCATCCAGCTCGCGATCGAGCTCCAACTGAAGGGCGGCTTCAGCGCGATCTATCACAGCATGGACGAGCAGGACGTCGTTCGAATCATGCGTCACCCATTGACGATGTTCGATACCGACGGCGACCCGGTCGGCTACGGCATCGGCCATCCGCATCCGAGAAGCTACGGCACGTTCCCTCGCGTGCTCGGCCGATACGTTCGCGAGCAGAAGGTGCTGACGCTGGAAGAAGCGATCAAGCGGATGACGTCGATGTCCGCCGATCAGATAGGGCAGCGCGAGCGCGGGCGCATCGCGAAGGGAATGTACGCCGACCTCACCCTGTTCGACGAGGGGACGATCGCGGACCGGGCCACCTACACCGACCCGCATCAGTACTCAGTCGGCATTCATCACGTCATCGTCAATGGCGTGTCCATCATCCGTGATGGCGTCCTGACCGGCGCGACGCCTGGACGCGCGCTCAAGGGGCCGGCGAGACGCGCGGCGACTGCGCGGGTTCATGCGGTCGCGGCCGCGTTGAGTAGGGATAAAGGTTGCCAGATCTGTAACTAATAGCTCCGTTCTCATGCAGTTCTGTCCTGTCACAAGTTGGGCGTCCGCCCAAGGAGTCTCGCTAAGTGGCTTAGAATCCGCACTTACCACGACGGCTCGGTTGGCCCTGAGCTAGCTATGCCGTATAATGCGGTTACAAGGTTCGCCGATGCCATCGAACACGAACCCTTTTACGTAGGACCCTTAGGATGTTCGAACGGTACACGGAACGCGCACGGCGCGTGCTGTTCTTTGCACGCTATGAAGCCAGCCAGCTCGGTAGCATTTCGATCGAGACCGAGCACCTGCTACTCGGGCTGATCCGTGAAGGTAAGGGACTGACCAGCCGCATCTTTGCCCGCTCTCACCTGTCGCTCGAGACCATTCGAAAAGAAATAGAAGGCCGCACGGTTTTCCGGGAGAAAGTCTCGACCTCGGTCGAGATACCGTTCAGCGCCGAAGCCAAGCGGGTCCTCCAGTTCGCCGCCGAAGAGGCGGACCGGCTGCTCCACAACTACATCGGCACGGAGCACCTCCTGCTCGGCATCCTTCGCGAGGAGCGCTCGGTGGCGGCGACCATCCTCATGGAAAAGGGGATGCGCCTCAACACCGTCCGTGAGGATATTGTCCAGCTCCTCAACGAGAAGACGACGCTGACGCGCGTCAAGGAGACGCCGCTCCTCGCCGAGTTCAGCCGCGACCTGACCGAGGCGGCGATGAAGAACCAGCTCGACCCGCTGGTCGGGCGCCACCACGAGCTCGAGCGGGTCCAGCAGGTGCTCTGCCGCCGCACGAAGAACAACGCGGTCCTCATCGGCGAGCCCGGCGTCGGGAAGACCGCCATCGTCGAAGGGCTCGCTCAGAAGATTGTCTGCGGCGACGTGCCGCACTTCCTGGCCGACAAGCGCATCCTCGCCCTCGACATCTCGCTGATCGTCGCGGGCACGAAGTACCGCGGGCAGTTCGAGGAGCGCCTGAAGGCGATCATGAAGGAGCTCACCGAGAACCCGAACATCATCGTGTTCATCGACGAGCTGCACACCCTCGTGGGCGCGGGCTCGGCCGAAGGGTCGCTCGACGCCGCCAACATCCTCAAGCCGGCCCTGTCGCGCGGGGAGATCCGCTGCATCGGCGCCACGACGCCGTCCGAGTACCGCAAGTACATCGAGAAGGACCGCTCGCTCGAGCGCCGCTTCCAGGCGATCAAGGTCGATCCGCCGACCGAGCGCGAGACGATCGAAGTCCTGATGGGCGTGAAGGACCGCTACGAGCAGTTCCATCACGTCGAGTACACCTCCGAGGCGCTGGAGGCGGCCGTCTACCAGTCGAGCCGCTACATCACGGACCGATTCCTGCCGGACAAGGCCATCGACCTCGTCGACGAGGCAGGCGCGCGCGCCAAGCTGCGCGAGGCGGGCTACAGCGAGGAGTTCGGCGAGATCAACAAGTCGATCCGCGTCGCCGTCGAGCAGATGGAGACCGCGGTCTCGCAGAAAGACTTCGAGAAGGCCCAGTTCTTCCGCGAGCAGGAAGTGCTGGCGCGGGAGAACCTGCAGTTCGTCCGGGAGCGGTTCGACGTTAAGTCCTCCGCCCGCCGCGTCGTCGTCGCCAAGCCGGACATCGACGAGGTCGTGGCCAAGTGGACGGGCGTCCCGATCACGTCGCTCAGCCAGGACGAAGGGGACAAGCTCCTCCGGATGGAGGAAGAGCTGCACCGGCGCGTCATCAGCCAGGACAAGGCGATCTCGGCGCTCGCGCGCGCCATCCGGCGCTCGCGCGCGGGGCTCAAGGCGCCGACGCGGCCCGTGGGCAGCTTCGTCTTCCTCGGTCCGACCGGGGTCGGGAAGACCGAGCTCGCGCGCGGCCTCGCCGGTTTTCTCTTCGGCAGCGACAACGCGCTCATCCGCTTCGACATGTCGGAGTACATGGAGAAGCACTCGGTTTCGAAGCTGATTGGCTCGCCGCCCGGATACGTCGGCCACGAAGAGGGCGGCCAGCTCACCGAGAAGGTGAAGCGGAACCCCTACTCGGTGGTGCTGCTCGACGAGATCGAGAAGGCGCACCCCGACCTGTTCAACATCCTGCTGCAGGTCTTCGAGGACGGGCACCTCACGGACGGCCTGGGCAACCGGGTGAACTTCAAGAACGCCATCATCATCATGACGTCGAACATCGGGGCCCGCTTCATTCAGAAGAAGGCCTCGATGGGGTTCCAGTCGAGCGATCAGAAGGAAATCGCCCGGAGCGTGTCGGACATGGTTCTGGGAGAGGTCAAGCGGACCTTCAACCCCGAATTCATCAACCGCATCGACGAGATCATCGTCTTCGAGGCGCTCGCCGACGACGATCTGCGGCAAATCACACGGCTGCTCGTGCGGCAGCTCAACGACAACCTGGTCGATCGGCGGCTCAACATCGAGTTGGCCGACGACGTGGTGGACTGGATCATCGAGCAGACCTGCAAGGACCGCTCGTACGGGGCGCGACCCCTGCGCCGCGCGATCCAGCGATATGTAGAGGATCCGCTGTCCGAGGAGCTCATCCGCGGCCACCTGCGAAGCGGCGACGTCAAGGTCTACCTCGACGGCGGCGCCCTGGCCTACCGCGTGGCGGGCCAGGCCGAGACCGGCCGCCGGCTGGCGGCCAGCGTCTAACTTCCTGTAAAGTTGTAGGTTGTATTAAGGGACTGGGAACTAGGGACGAGGAACTAGGCCTCGTCGTCCTAGTCCCCAGTTCCTGGTCCCTAATTCCTGGCTTGATTACGAACCCATGCGACCGCTCCCCGTCCTGATCGTCGCGGGACTGCTCGTGCCGGCTCTTGCAGCCGCCCAGCAGCCGCCGCCGGTATCGCCGCTGCCGGCCCCGGCACCGTCCGCACCGGCTCCTGCTGCCCAGGCTCCGGCCGCGCCGACCGCGGGTCAGCCCCAGGCCGAAATCACCCCGCCGCCCGGTTCGCCGACGCTGCTCAGGGCGATCGAGGTACGGTTCTCCACGCAGGGGAACGTCTCCGTCATCGATCCTCAGACCTACGTCTATTACATTCAGACCCAGACCAGCCGTCCGAGCGCCGGCGTCTGGATTCCTTACAACGAGGCCACCGAGCAGAGCCTGCTGTCGGACTACAAGCGGCTCTGGAGCACGAACTTCCTCGACAACCTCACCCTCTCGGTCGAAGACCGGCCGTACTCGAACGGCGTGGCGGCCAAGTACGTCGTGTTCGACATGGAGGAGCGGCAGCGGGTCAAGATCGTCGACTACGACGGGTCGAAAAAGGTCGAGATCTCGAAAATCGACGAGGCGCTGAAAGAGAAGAACGCGGTCATCCGGACCGACTCCTTCATCGACCAGGGGCTCGTCCGCCGGGTGACCGGGATCGTCCGGGAGCTGTACGCCGAGAAGGGCTACCAGTACGCCGAGGTGAAGCCGACGATCAAGGAAATGGCGGGCGGTCCCAAGCTCATACATCTCACCTTCAACATCACCGAGGGGCCCAAGGTCGAGATCAGCGACATCGACTTCGTCGGCAACGTCAAGATGTCGGACGGATCCCTCGCGAAGAAGATGAAGGAAAACAAGGGGCGCGGCTTCTTCTCCTTCATCACCGGCGGCGGGACCTACAAGGAAGGGAAGTTCGAAGAGGACGCCGAAAAAGTCGTCGAGCATTACCGCAACGAAGGCTACATCGCGGCGCAGGTCGGCCAGCCGGAGCTGAAGGTGCTCGAGGACTCGAAGGACGGCAAGACGCGGCACATCCAGCTGCGCGTCCCGGTCACCGAAGGGGCGCGGTACCGCGTCGGCGACTTCAAGTTCGAAGGGAACACCGTCGTCAAGGAAGAAGCGCTGCGGCCGCTCTTCAAGATGAAGACCGGCGACTGGTACGCGGAGAAGCGGATCCGGAAGGGGCTCGAGAAGGCCCGGGAGATCTTCGGCTCGGGCGGCTACTACGAGTTCGTCGGGTTTCCGGATCTGAAGCCGCGCGACCTGGCCAACGGCAACGGCAGCACGAACGGCAAACCGAACGACGGCGCGGACGGCGCCGCGAACGACAAACCCAACGGCAACCCCGGCGCGGCGCCCATCGTCGACGTCACGATGCGGATGCAGCCGGGCAAGCAGTACTTCGTCAACCGGATCACCTTCATCGGGAACACGACGACGCGCGACAACGTCATCCGGCGCGAGCTGCGGGTGTACGAGGGGGGCGTGTTCAACACGGAGGGGCTGAAAGCGAGCGTCAAGCGGCTGAACCAGCTCGGCTACTTCAAGTCCCTGGAGGGTGGCGATGCGATCGACGTCCAGAAGACGCCCGGTGCGCAGGGGGCCGAGACGAGCGAGGTCGACGTCACGCTGAAGCTCGAGGAGCAGAACCGGAATCAGCTCACGTTTGGCGCCGGAGTCTCGCAGTTCGAAGGCTTTTTCGGTCAGTTGTCGTTCCAGACGTCGAACTTCCTCGGACGGGGCGAGACGCTGACGGTGGCGGCGCAGGCGGGGTCGCGCGCGCGCAACTACCAGCTCGCGTTCACCGAGCCGTTCCTGTTCGATCGTCCGATCACGCTCGGTTTCGACATCTTCACCCGCGAGGTCCGCTACATCTCGCAGTTCACGCAGCAATCGACCGGGGGCAACCTCGTATTCGGCTTCCCGCTCGCCGACTTCACGCGGATGTTCCTCAGCTACAGCTACGAGCAGGTCAAGGTCAAGGAGCTGAACGAGCTCTACCTCGATCCGATCCTGGCGGCAACGAACCCCTTCCTGGCGGATTCGCTCCTCCTTGGGGTCGGCGGCCACCGGACGATCAGCAAGATCGCTCCGAGCCTCGTCCACAACACGGTTGACAGTCCCATCTTCCCGACGACCGGTCGACGGTACACCGCGTCGTTCGACCTCGCGGGGTTGGGCGGCAACACGCCGCCGCTGACGACCCCGGAGGGCCTGGAAGTCGGCGGCTGCTGCAAGTTCTACAACCCCCGGCTCGAGGGGATCTGGTACTTCCGTCACACGAACCGCACGTCGCTCGGATTCCGCGGGCAGTGGGAGTTCATCTCGCCGTACGGCGATTCGAACATTCTTCCCATCTTCGAGCGGCTGTTCCTCGGCGGCGAGTACAGCGTACGGGGATTCGACATCCGGACGATCGGGCCGTACGACGCGGTCTCGGGTCTCGTGATCGGCGGCAACAAGAGCCTGTTGTTCAACGGGGAGTACCTCATCAACATCGCCGGGCCGGTGCGGCTCGTGCTGTTCTACGACGCCGGGCAGGTGCAGGACCGCGGCGATAACTTCGCGATGGACGACTGGAAGACGTCGACCGGCGCGGAGATCCGGTTCTTCATGCCGGTCCTCAACGTGCCGTTCCGGCTGATCTTCGCGTGGAACCCGCAGCGCGACGGCGTCCTGGACAACCAGCTGCAACCACAGAAGGCGTTCACGTTCCGCTTTGCGGTAGGATCGACCTTCTGAGCCGCAGATTCACGCAGATATACGCAGATCCGGCGCGGACGCAGCGCCGGTTCACGCCGATACCCGTAGCGCAGGCCTCGGGCCTGCCAGGAGCTTGTAGCGCAGCCCTTTAGGGCTGCATCAGCGAAAGAGAACGAGGTCAGTATCAGTATGAAAGTGTTTGTGCTCGCGGCCGCCCTGAGCCTGGCGGCGACTTCGACATTTGCCCAGACGCCTCCTGCGCCGACGCCCGCGCCGACGCAGCCGACCCCGGCGCAGCCCGCGCCCCCGGCGCCGCCGCCGCCGGCCGCGCAGCCCCCGCAGCCGTGGCCGGAGGGGGCCAAGTTCGCGTTCGTGAACCTGCAGCAGATTGCGAGCCAGTCGGCTGACGGCAAGGCCGCGACGGCGAGGATTCAGGAGCTGAGCACCAAGAAGCAATCCGAGCTGGCGGACAAGAACAAGGCCCTTCAGACGGCGCAGCAGAAGCTCGCACAGAGCGGGTCGGTATTGAACGACAGCGCCCGCGCGCAGCTCGAAAAGGACATCGACCGCATGCAGCGCGAAATCCAGTTCGCGCAGCAGACCGCGCAGGCGGAGGTGCAGGACCTCACACAGGATCTGCAGCAGGACTTCCAGAACCGCGTGATCCCGGTCATCCGGACGCTCCTGCAGGAAAAGGGCCTGCACATGATCTTCAGCGCCGGCGACTCGGGGATCATCGCGGGCCATCCGGGGCTGGACCTGTCGGCCGAGGTCATCAAGCGGCTCGATTCGCAGCCGAAGACGGCGCCGGCTCCGAAGAAATGATGTAGGCCCGACCTTTCCGCCTTCGCGCGAAGCGCTACGGCGGGACCTCGCCGAAGCTCGATGAGCGGAGGCGGGCAGTCCCGCAGTGCCCGAATCATCCCGGGCCTGCTACAGTTACTCCCGTGTCCATCGACATCCCCGCCGTCCTGGAGCGGTTGGCCTACCGCTATCCCTCGCTCCTCGTGGACGCCATCGAGTCCTGCGAGCCCGGGCGGCGGATCGTCGCGGTCAAGAACGTCACCGTCAGCGAAGAATTCTTCCAGGGGCACTTTCCGGGCGCGCCGATGATGCCGGGCGTGCTGATGATCGAAACGCTGTCACAGGTCGCGAGCGTCCTTCTTCTGCAGGAGACAGCGGGCGGGAACGGGCGCCTGTTCCTGCGAGGCGTCGACAACGCGAAGTTCCGGCGGCAGGTCGTGCCCGGCGACCGGTTGCAGCTCGAGGTGACGCTCGACCGGCGCCGCGCGGCCCTCGCGCGCGCGGTCGGTGTGGCGCGCGTCGGCGATCAGATTGTTGCCCAGATGGACCTCCTGATCGGGCGCCAGGCCGAGTCCGCGTCCGAGGACCTCATTCATCCGAGCGCGATCGTCGGCCGCGGCGCGACCATCGGGGCCGGCACCGTCATCGGCCCGCACGCGGTCGTCGGCGAGCACGTCCGGATCGGCCGCAACTGTCGGATCGGCGCCTCCTCGATCGTCGGCGGCTGGACCGAGATCGGCGACGACTGCGAGATCTTCCCGATGGCGTCGATCGGGTTGATTCCTCAGGATCTGAAGTTCAAGGGCGAGCGGAGCCGGCTCGTGATCGGCCGCCGCAACGTGTTCCGGGAGTTCGTGACCGTGCACCGGGGGACCGCGGGGGGCGGCGGCGAGACGACGATCGGCGATCACAACCTGTTCATGGCCTACGTGCACGTGGCGCACGACTGCCACGTCGGCCACCACACGATCTTCGGCAATTCCGCCACGCTCGGCGGGCACGTCACTGTCGAGGACTTCGCGACGATCAGCGCGTTCTCGGCGGTGCATCAGTTCTGCAAGGTGGGGCAGCACGCGTTCATCGGCGGCGCGACCATCGTGACCAAGGACGCGCTGCCGTTTGCCAAGACCGTGGGCAGCCGGCCCGCGCGGATCTTCGGCGTCAACACGATCGGGCTCGTGCGGCGCGGCTTCCCGCCGGACGTCGTGGCCAAGCTCAGGCACGCGTACCGGGTCCTCCTGGTCTCGAAGCTGAACACGACCCGCGCGCTGGCGCAGATCGAAGCCGACCGCACGCTCGCGTGCGACGAGGTGCGATATCTCGTCGGATTCATCCGCAGCTCGACCCGCGGCGTGATTCTCCGGCGCCCCACGCGGCGGATGGAAGAAATGGTCGCGGACGAATAAATGCCCCGAATCGGGTTGATTGCCGGCAATGGGCGCTTTCCGTTTCTGGCCCTGGACGGCGCTCGCAGCCTCGGCTACGACGTGACCGTCGTGGCGATCAAAGAAGAGGCCTTTCCCGAGATCGAGGCGGCCGCGACGAAAGGGCCGCAGCCAGCGGACCTGCACTGGATCTCGCTCGGGCAGCTCGGGCAGTGCATCAAGATTCTCAAGTCGGCCGGCGCCAGCGAGGCGCTGATGGCCGGCCAGGTGAAGCACGCCAAAATCTTCGCGAACATCGTGCCCGACATGACGCTGCTGTCGGTCATCTCGCGCCTCGGGTCGCGCAACACCGACGCGCTCATCGCCGCGGTGGCCGACGTGCTCAAGGACAACGGGATCACGCTCGTGGACTCGACCGCGTTTCTCACACCGCTCCTCGCGCGTGAGGGCGTCCTGACGGAGCGGCCGCCGACCGGGGACGAGCGGGCGGACTTCGAGTTCGGCTACAGGATGGCGGACGCGATCGCCGGGCTCGACATCGGTCAGACGATCGCGGTCAAGCACCGGGCGGTCGTCGCGGTCGAGGCGATGGAAGGGACCGACGAGGTGATCGCCCGCGCCGGGCGCCTCGCCGGGCCAGGCGTGAGCGTCGTGAAGGTCGCGAAGCCGAACCAGGACATGCGGTTCGACGTCCCGGTCGTCGGCCTGCTGACGATTCAAGCCATGCGAGCCGCCGGCGCGTCGGCGCTCTCGATCGACGCCGGGAGGACGCTCGTCCTCGACGGGGAGGCGTTCCGGGCGCAGGCGGACGACGCAAAGATTGCGGTCGTGGGCAGGAAGACGTGAGCGGGCTGCGGGTGGCAGTCGTCGGGGTCGGGCATCTGGGGCGCCACCACGCGCGGCTGCTCTCGACGATGCCGGGCGTCACGTTGGCAGCGGTCGTGGACATCGACCGCGGCCGGGCGGACGAGGTCGCGGCGGCGACGGGCGCGACGGCCTATACTGGCGCGCGCGACCTCGCGTCGCAGATGGACGTGGATGCGGTGACGATCGCCGTGCCGACCAACGTCCACGCCGAGGTCGCGCTGCCGTTTCTCGAGCGCGGAATCGCGACGCTGGTCGAGAAGCCGATGGCGCGGTCGATCGCCGAGGCGGACGGCATGATCGCCGCCGCGGCGCGCTCGGGCGCGACGTTCGGCGTCGGCCACACCGAGCGATACAATCCGGCCGTCGTCGCGGCGCTGCCGCGCGTGGCGACGCCGAGGTTCGTCGAAGTGCACCGCCTCGGGGTGTTTCCGGAGCGGAGCCTCGATATCGATGTCGTCTTCGACCTGATGATTCACGACCTCGACGTGGTGCTCGCGTTCGTCCGGTCCGAGGCGGCGTCGATCGAGGCGGTCGGCGTCCCCGTCCTGACGCCCCGCGTCGACATCGCCAACGCGCGCATCCGGTTCGCGTCCGGCTGCATCGCCAACCTGACGGCCAGCCGGATCAGCCGGGACCGCATCCGCAAGATCCGGCTGTTCCAGCCCGACAGCTATCTCTCGATTGACTACGCCGCTCAGGAGGTCGAGGCCTACCAGCTCGTGCGGCGGGACGGCGAGCGCCCGGCCATCGAGGGAGGGAAGATGGAGATCCCGCGCGAGGAGCCGCTCGCCCGCGAGCTGGCGGACTTCGTCAGCGCCGCGCGGGCGCGCACGCAGCCTCTGGTGGACGGCGCCGCCGGCCGCAGAGCGCTCGTGCTCGCTCACCAGGTGGCGACCGCGATGGAACGCGCATGAACCTGCAGCCCTCTGGATTCTGTATTCTGTATTCTAGATTCTGAATTCTGAATTCTTCCGTGTTTAAGGACCTGAACGCGTTCATCGACGAGCTCGATAACCGCCGCGAGCTGGCGCGCGTGCGCGAGCCGGTGAGCCCCGACCTCGAGATCTGCGCGGTGACCGACCGTGCGTCGAAGTCGCCGGGCGGCGGGCCGGCGCTCCTCTTCGAGCGCCCCACCGGTTTCGACCTGCCGGTCGCGATCAACCTGTTCGGGTCGATGTCGCGCATGTGCCTCGCGCTCGGGGTGAAGGCGCTCGACGATCTCGCGAAGGACATCGACGAGCTGACGACGCCGAAGCTGCCGTCCGGCATTTTCGACGCGATGAAAATGCTGCCGCAGATGTCGCGCCTCACGGACGTCATGCCGAAAACGGTGAAGGACGGGCCGTGCCAGGAGGTCGTGGCGCGCGACGGTTCCCTCGACATGCTCCCGATCCTGCGGTGCTGGCCCGAAGACGGCGGGCGGTACATCACGTTCCCGCTCGTCATCACCAGGGACCCCGAGACCGGCGTGCGGAACGTCGGCGCCTACCGCATGCAGGTGTTCGACGGGCGGACGACCGCCATGCACTGGCAGCGTCACAAGGGGGGCGCGCAGCATTACCGCGTCGCCGAGCGGCTGGGCCGCCGCCTCGACGTCGCGGTCGCGCTCGGGCCCGATCCGGTCCTGGCCTACGCCGCCACGGCGCCGATGCCGGAGGGCCTCGACGAGCTGATGCTGGCCGGCTTCATCCGGCGCGACCGCGTGGAGCTCGTGAAGTGCCTGACCGTGGACCTCGAGGTCCCCGCGAACGCCCAGATCGTGCTCGAGGGTTACGTCGAGCCGGGTGAGCGGCGCCGCGAAGGGCCGTTCGGCGACCACACCGGCTTCTACTCGCTCGAAGACGACTTCCCGGTGTTTCACCTGACGTGCATCACGCATCGGAAGCGCCCGATCTACCACACGACGATCGTCGGCATCCCGCCGATGGAGGACGTCTATCTCGGCAAGGCGAGCGAGCGGATCTTCCTCCCGCTGATTCGAAAGACCATCCCCGAAATCGTCGACATGAACTTCCCGCCCGCGGGGATTTTTCACAACCTCGTGCTGGTGTCGATCGACAAACGCTATCCCGGGCACGCGCGCAAGATCATGAATGCCTTCTGGGGCCTCGGCCAGCTCATGTTCTCCAAGATCATCGTCGTCGTCGACAAGGACGTCGACGTGCAGAACGAGGCGGAGGTCGCGTGGATCGTCGGCACCCATGTCGATCCGGTTCGCGACGTCCAGTTCACGAAGGGACCGATGGACGATCTCGAGAACGCCTCCGACCTGCCGGCGTATGGCGGCAAGATGGGGATTGACGCGACGCGCAAATGGCCGTCCGAGGGCTTCACCCGCGAATGGCCGAAGCGGCTGACGACAACGGAGCAGGCCGGGCGCCGGGCGGCCGAGCTCTGGACGAAGATCGCTCAGGGATGGAAGGCATCCCCGCAAGGGCTCCAGGACAAGCCGCGATGATGACGGTTGCCGAAGCGCAGGAGGTCCTGGACACCCCGAACCTGATCGCGATCGGCGTTCGGGCGGACGAAGCGCGAAAGGCGCGGCACGGCGACCGCGTGACGTTCGTACGCGTGCTCGACGTGCCGGTGTCCGGCCCCGTGCCGACAACGATTCCGCGCGAGGCGGGCGAAGTCCGCATCACCGGCCGCCCGGACAGCCTCGCGCAGGTTGAGTCTCTTCTGCAATCGTTAATCCAATCTCTCGTAGCGTCCGGCTTTAGCCGGACCCTCACTGGCTTCGCCCTTCACGACCTCGAACATCTCGGCGCGTTGCCGGCCGTCATGTCTCGCCTCAAGGAGTCGGGGATCGAGATGATCGCCGAGGCGGCGATCGATCGGCTCGCGAATCCGGCCGAGTCGATCTCGGCCGTCTACGGCGCCGGCCTCGACATCGCACGGTTGACGGTCCACTCGTCTCAGCGTGACCCGATCGCGGTTCTCCAGCGCGTGCGTGACGCGGCCGCGGCATCTCCCGGCGGCGTCGCGAGGGCGTTTGCTCCGCTCCCGCGCGCGCTGGACTCGGCGTCACCGACGACCGGCTACGACGATGTGAAGCTCGTGGCGCTCGCGCGGCTCTTTCTCGACAACGTGGACACGGTTCAGATCGACTGGACGCTGTACGGCCCGAAGCTGGCGCAGGTCGCGCTGACCTTCGGCGCCAACGATCTCGACGCCGTCCCGCTCGACCCGTCCTCCGTCAACCTGCTCGGCCCGAGGCGGGCGCCGCTCGAAGAGGTGAAGCGCAACATCCGCTCGGCATCGTTCGTGCCGGTCCCGCGCAACGGCCGCTTCGATCCGATCGCGGCGCCCGAGACCGCCGCGGGCGCGTCGCGGTGAGCTGCATGGCGCCGAGGATCCGGCTGGGGGCGGTCGACTATCTGAACGCGCGCCCCCTCGTTCACGGCCTGGGCGCCCGCGCCGATCGGTATGCGCTCCAATTCGACCCGCCATCCCGCTGTGCGGCGCTTCTGCACGAGGGCTCGATCGACCTCGGCATGATTCCGTCAATCGAGTTCCTGCGTGGCGATCCCTACCACCTCGTGCCCGGCGTTTCAATCGCCTCGCTGGGCGACGTGGCGTCGGTCGCCTTGTTCACGTCGAAGCCGATAGCCGACGTTCGGACGATCGCGCTCGACTCCAGCTCGCGCACGTCCGCGGCGCTGCTGCAGATTCTCTGCGCGCGCGCGTTCGACATCCGGCCGTCGTTCGACACGCTCCCGCCCGATTTCAAGACGATGCTCGGCAAGGCTGACGCGGCCCTGGTGATCGGCGATCCGGCGTTGTTCGCGACGACGGAGGCCGCCGGGTTGGAGAAGATCGACCTGGGCGACGCGTGGCGCGGGCTGACCGGCCTCCCGTTCGTCTGGGCCTTCTGGGCCGGGCGGCCGGGCGTGCTGGGGCAGGAAGACATCCGGACGCTGCAGGCGGCACGGGACGCCGGCGTCGCGGCGGGAGACGCGATCGCCGAGGCGTACGGCGCGGGAGACGCCGTCCGCGTCGCGCGCGGCCGGGCGTACCTGCGAAATAATATGAGGTACGGCCTCGGCGACGCCGAGCGCGCGGGCCTCGAGCGCTTCTACGAGCTGGCGGAAGAGCAGGGCCTGGTGCGCAGGCGGCCGCTGGCGTTCTTCGGCGGGGCCGAACAACCTGCTGTCCGGCGGGCCTGAGAGGCCCGCCCCGTTTATGCGAGTCAACGCGCGCGACGCGATCGATCTGTATCTGAATGCCCCGACCTCCGAGCTGGGCCGGATGGCGGACGCCGTTCGCGAGCGCAAGCACCCCGACGGCATCGTCACCTACATCATCGACCGCAACGTTAACTACACGAACGTCTGCGTCGCGCGCTGCAACTTCTGCGCGTTCTACCGCCCGGTCGGATCCGACGAGGGCTACGTCCTCGGCTTTGACGAAGTGTTCAGGAAGATCGACGAGACGATCGCGGTGGGCGGCGTCCAGCTCCTCCTGCAGGGCGGCCACAATCCGGACCTGCCGCTCCAGTGGTACGAGGATCTGTTCCGCGCGATCAAGCAGCGCTATCCGGATTTCCGGCTGCACGCGCTGTCGCCGCCGGAGGTGATTCACCTCTCACGCCTGTCCCAGCTGCCGGTGCCGGCCGTCATCGAGCGGCTGACGGCCGCCGGCCTCGACAGCATCCCGGGCGGCGGCGCCGAGATCCTCGTCGACCGTGTCCGGAAGCTCCTGAACTGCTACGGCAAGGCGACGTCGGACGAGTGGCTCGACGTCATGCGTCACGCGCACCGGGCGGGCCTCCGTACCACGGCGACAATGATGTACGGGAGCGTGGACAGCCCTGAGGAGCGGATCGAGCACCTGATACGGCTGCGCGAGCTGCAGGACGAGACCGGCGGGTTCACCGCGTTCATCACCTGGAGCTACCAACCCGAGCACACCGAGCTGGGTGGCGTGGAAGCGACCGGCGTCGACTACCTGCGGACGCTCGCCACGGCGCGGATCGTCCTGGACAACTTCGACAACCTGCAGGCCTCGTGGGTCACGCAGGGCGGGAAGGTCGGGCAGCTCAGCCTGGCCTACGGCGCGAACGACATGGGCAGCGTCATGATCGAAGAGAACGTGGTGAGGGCCGCCGGCGCCGCGTACTGCATGGACGAAGTCGAGATCGTCCGCAACATCGAGAACGCCGGCTTCGCCGCGAAGCGGCGCAACATGCACTACCAGATTCTCGGCGATCCGATCTTCCGCGAGCGCCAGGTTCCGCGCATGCACAGCCTCGCCGTGTCCAAGGAGGAGGGGGACGTCGCCATGCCGGACGAGCTCACCAGTTACGCCGCGCGGAGCGCCAGCGAGAAGTCCCGCCGCCAGCGGACGTGATTGTCTACCGCGCCGCCTGGATAGTCCCGATCGCAGCGCCGCCGATTCGCGACGGCTGGCTGGCCGTCGAGGACGGACGGGTGCGCGCGTGCGGAACCGGGGAGGCTCCGCCTGGCCCGCAGGCAGACCTGGGACGCGTGGCCATCATGCCCGGCCTCGTGAACGCACACACCCACTTCGAGCTGTCCTGGATGCGGGGCCGCGTGCCGCCGGCCGGCGACGGCATGGTGGGTTGGGTCAAGCGGATGCTTGGCGTACGCCGCGCCGCTGGCCGGGACGATCCGATCGGGATCGCCGCCGGCGTCGCCGAGGCCCGCGCGGCCGGCACCGCGCTCGCGGGAGACGTCACGAACACGCTGGCGGCGGTCGACGCGATCAAGGCCGCCGGTCTCACGGCGGTCGTGTTCTACGAGCTGATCGGATTCAACGTCGCCGATTCCTGGCGGATGGCGTCGGAAGCGATGGAGGCGGTGACGAAGCTCGAGAGCGAGCGCGTCCGCGGCACGATCGCCCCGCACGCGCCGTACTCCGTCTCGCCCGAGCTCTTTCGCGACATCGCGCGCGAGGTCGGCATGCGGAAGAGTCTGACATCGGTCCACGCGGGCGAATCGCGGGAGGAGATGGCGTTTCTGCGCGAGGGGAAGGGGCCCTGGCGCGAGATGCTGCTGCAGTTCAACAGCTGGAATCCCAAGTGGCGGCCGCCGGGCTGCGGCCCGATCGAGTATCTGGATCGGCTCGGCGTGCTGACCGGCCGGATGCTCGTCGTCCATGCCGTGCAGCTCGGCGCCAGCGAGCTGAGGCGGGTCGCGGACGCCGATGCGACGATCGTCACCTGTCCACGCAGCAACATCTGGATTGGCGTCGGCGAACCTCCGGTCCAGCGGTTCTATGCCTCTGGCGCCAGAGTTGCGATTGGCACCGACAGCCTCGCGAGCGTGCAAGACCTCAACCTGTTCAGCGAGCTGGCGGCGCTCCGGTCGATCGCGCCGCACGTCCCCGCGGCGCAGCTCCTGGACAGCGCGACGCGCGCCGGCGCCGAGGCGCTCGGATTCGGCGGCGACCTGGGCGTGCTCGCGCCCGCCGCGCGCGCCGAAGCGATCGCCGTCGACGTGCCGGACGGCGTGACGGATGTGGAAGAATATCTGGTGCACGGCGTTCTGCCTTCGCAGATTCGGTGGTTGGAGTGTTGAACAGACTCCGCACCTACGCGTCGTTCGTCCGCTTCAGCCACAGCGTCTTCGCGCTGCCGTTCGCCTTGACGGGAGCGTTGCTCGCATCGCGCTACGTGCCGTTGACCTGGACCCGCGTGGGCTGGATCGTCCTGGCGATGGTTTCGGCGCGAGGCGCCGCGATGGGGTTCAACCGTCTCGTCGACGCGCGGTTCGACGCGCTCAACCCGCGGACCGCCTCGCGCGAGCTGCCGCGGGGCGCGATCCGATCCGGAGAAGCCGTCGCGTTCGTCGCCCTCTCGTGCGTCATCTTCGTCCTGGCCTCCTGGAAGCTCGGGCCGATCTGTTTCGCGCTCTCGCCGGTCGCGCTCGCCATCGTCTTCTGGTACTCGCTGGCCAAGCGCTACACGGCCTACACGCAGCTGTTTCTCGGCCTCGCCATGGCCGTGGCGCCGGTCGGCGGCTGGCTGGCCGCGGGCGGCCGCGCCGGATGGGAGCCGTGGCTGCTCGGCCTGGCGATCGGGATGTGGGTCGCCGGCTTCGACGTGCTGTATGCCTGTCAGGATCTCGCGTTCGACCGCGCGCACGGCCTCCGGTCGATTCCGGTCCGGTTCGGCGTTCGCACGGCGCTCGTCATCTCGCGCGCGATGCACGTCGTCGCCGTCGCCGCGCTCGCGGCGCTGGGCGCGCTCGTGCCGCTCGGGCCGATCTACCTCGCCGGCGTGGCCGGCGTGGCAGTGCTGCTCGTCTACGAGCAGTCGCTCGTCAGCGAGCACGACCTGTCGCAGGTGAAGCGCGCGTTCGACTTGAACGGCTACGTCGGGATCCTCTACTTCCTGACGACGGCGCTGGCGGTTTACGTCTCGAGCCTCTAGTAGTTAGCATAGAGCCATGCGAACGACCGTGATCGGCGTCACCGGCGCGAGCGGCGCGATCTACGCGGTGCGGACGATCGCCGCGCTCCTCGAACAAGGGGCGCGGCTCGAAATCGTCGCGTCAGACTTCGGCCGCCGCCTCCTGCGCGATGAGCTGGGGGAGGAGGCGGCGATCGACCGGTTCGGCGACTACCTGGCGGCGCGGTATGGGGCAGGCGTCAAGGCCGGCTCGTTCGTCGTCCACAGCAATCGGGACCTCGGCGCGACAATCGCGAGCGGGAGCCACGATGCGCACGGGATGGCGATCGTGCCCTGCTCGATGAAAACGCTCGCCGGGGTCGCGCACGGTCTCTCCCGGAACCTGATCGAGCGCGCCGCCGACGTGATGCTCAAGGAGCGCCGTCCGCTCGTCGTCGTGCCGCGTGAAACGCCGATGAGCCTGCCGCAGCTCAAGAACATGGTTCTGTGCGCCGAGGCAGGCGCCATGATCCTTCCGGCGATGCCGGCGTTCTACCAGGGACCGAAGACGCTCGACGATCTCGCCGACTTCATGGCGGGGAAGATCCTGTCGGCGCTGGGATTCGAGCATTCGCTGTACCCAGCGTGGACGGGGTGATGAAGCCCGAAAAAGCTTCAAACGCAGAGGACGCAGAGGCTGCAGAGGGCCGTGTCGACTGGCGCGCCTGCGGCGCGGCGGCTGGACGAGGGATCGGACCCGCAAGAGCATAGGCCGCTTCAGTGGCTCTTGCGGATCCGATCCCTCGCCCAGCCTCGGCCCGACCGAAGGTCGGGCCCCAGTCGACACGGCCATGTCCTCGGCGTTTCTCTGCGAACTCTGCGTTAACGTACGTGACTTCCTTTCGGCATGACTTTCCCCGATAAATCTCCCCCGCGGATCGCTTCAATGTTCGATGCGATCGCGGGGCGCTACGATCTGCTCAACCACGTTCTGAGCCTCGGCCTGGATCGACGATGGCGCGCGCGCGCGGTGGCCGAGCTCCGGCTCGCGGACGGCGAGCGGCTGCTCGATTTGTGCACCGGGACCGGAGATCTCGCTATCACGGCGGTTGAACGAGCCGCGGGCCTGAGAGGCCCGCGCCCCCTTCAGCGCGACGATAGAGCGACGGGCTTCTCGGGTCCGTCGAAGGTGATCGGCGTGGACTTCGCGCCCGCGATGCTGGCGATCGCCCACGCCAAGATTCGCGCGCGGGGCCTCCAGGCGCGCATCCCGCTCGTTCGCGGCGACGCCACCGCGCTGCCTGTAGCGGACGCGTCGTGCGATGCGGCGTCGATTGGATTCGGGATTCGGAATGTAGAACAGCCCGAGCGCGCGGTCGCTGAGCTGGCGCGGGTCCTGCGGCCCGGCGGGCGGCTTGCGATCCTCGAGTTCGGCTTCCCGAAGATCCCTGGGATCCGCGCGCTCTATCGTCTCTACTTCCGCCGCTTACTGCCGCTCATCGGCCGCGCGGTCTCGCGCCACGGTGAGGCGTACTCGTATCTGCCGGCGTCGGTCGAGGCGTTTCAGTCACCCCAGGCGTTCTCCGGCATGCTCGAGTCAGCCGGTTTCGCGCGGGTCCGCACCGTCCCACTGACACTCGGCATCGTCTATCTCTTTGTTGGCACGAGGCGCTAGCTCAACGCTGAAGGCGCTGGGCACTAGGCACTGTGCATGTGTTAGGAGTGGCGATCGATAGCCGTTCGCGCAGAGTGCCTAGTCCCTAGTGCCTAGTGCCTGCTACAATCGTAAGTTCCTGATGTACTTCAACTTCGAGGACTATCGGCCCGAGGAGCCGACGCTCGTCAGCCCCATCTCCCGCCGGGAGGGAGTGCTGCTGTCGATCATCGCGCACCTCCTCGGAGCGCTGCTCCTCGTCCTCGCGCCGCAGCTGCCGTTCTTCAAGGAGGCGGCCGCTCGCCGTGCGGCGGAGATCGAGGCGCAACGGATTGCGGAGCTGGAGCGGCAGCGCCAGAACGCCCGATTCGTGTTCGTGCAGCCGCGCCTCGACACGCCCGCGCAGAAACCGCCGCCCCGCTTCGAGCTGTCGGACCAGGACCGTGTCGCGCGCGCGCCGGAGCGCGCCCCGAATCCGACCAACCCGTTGCCGTTCGCGCGCGGGAACACGCCTGAGCGGGAAATCACGGACGTGCCGCCCGTCCCGGCGCCTCGGGCCGCGCCCTCCTCGCCGGCCCCCGGGACGCCGGCGCAGGCGCCGCAAGGTACCAACGGCGGCACCACGCTCCCGGGGGCGCCCTCGACGCAGGGCCCGCCGATCGCCGAACGCGACGGCTCGGATCGCCGGCGCGGCGTCGCGGGCCCGATCGCCGACGCGCTCAACAACATCCAGCGCTACGTCGGCTCCCAGACGTTCGGCAATCCGAGCGGCGGCGGCGGCGAGTACGGCCCGCAGATCCAGTTCGACACGAAGGGCGTCGAGTTCGGACCGTGGGTGCGGCGCTTCGTCGCGCAGGTGAAGCGCAACTGGAACGTTCCGTACGCCGCTTGGACGATGCGCGGCCATGTGATCCTCACGTTTTACGTCCACAAGGATGGCCGCATCACCGACGTGACGGTGGTGAAGCCTTCAACAGTCGAGGGGTTCACCCACGCGGCGGTCAACGCCATTCTCGCGTCGAACCCCACGCAGCCGCTGCCGCCGGAGTATCCGGACGACCGTGCTCACTTCACTGTCACGTTCCTTTACAACGAGCCCATGCCCTAGCCGCAGATGCACGCAGATGAACGCAGATTGAACAGCCAGCGGCTCGGCCTCCTGATCCTGCTCTTCGTCGTCGTGGCGTTCACGCTGTATCGCCTGCTGGCATGACGCGACAAATGCTCGTCGCGATCCTCGGCCCGACCGCCAGCGGCAAGAGCGCGCTCGGGGTCGCGCTCGCCGAGCGGCACGATGGGGAAGTCGTGAGCTGCGATTCGACCGCCGTCTACCGCGGCTTCGACATCGGGACCGACAAAGTGTCGGCGGAGGAGCGGCGGGGCATCGCGCACCATCTCGTAGACGTCGCCGATCCGCTCGAGGAGTACTCGGCCGCCCGGTACGCGCGCGAGGCGTCCGCGGTCATTCGGGACATCAGCGCCCGCGGACGGCTGCCGATTCTCGTCGGAGGGACCGGGTTCTACTATCGGGCGCTGGCGCGGGGGCTGTTCGCCGGCCCCGGTCGCGATGCCGCGATGCGCGCGCGGCTCGCGGCGATTGCGCGAAGGCGCGGCCCCGAACGGCTCCACCGGCTGCTGGCCTGCGTCGATCCTCCTTCGGCTGCCCGCATCCAGCCGCGCGACGAGAAGCGGATGATTCGCGCGCTGGAGGTCTACTTTCTCACCGGCCGTCCGCTGACCGACCACTTCGTGGAGACCGCCTCGCCGCTGCCGGAGTACGAGATCGCCGGCTTCGTGCTGAATCCTCCCTCCGAGGCGATTGCGGAGCGCGTCGCCCGCCGCGTCGACGCGCAATTCGCGCGCGGCATCGTTGCAGAGGTCGAGAGGCTCAGGCGCGCCGGCATTCCGGACACGGCGCTGCCGTTCACCGGTCTCGTGTACCGGCAGGTCCTCGAGCTCCTGGGTGGCGTGCGCGACGAGCAGGAGACGCGCGCGCTCATCGTGCGCGAGAACAAGCGGTACGCGCGCCGGCAGTTGATCTGGTTCCGGAAAGAGCCTAATCTACGGTGGATTCACCGATTGGGCGACGATCCCGCCGCTCTCGCCTCCATCGAAGACGCGCTTGCCTCCGTCTCCTGACCGCGCCATCGTCATCGTGCTGGACAGCGTCGGCATCGGCGCGCTTCCCGACGCCGCCGAGTACGGCGACGAAGGGAGCAACACGCTCGGCAACATCGCGCGCCAGACACAGCTGCAGATCCCCGCGCTGCGGAGCCTCGGGCTCCCGCGCATCGTCCATCTCCGCGACGTCGAGCCGATCGTCGAGCCGCTCGGCGCGTTCGGACGCATGGCCGAGGCGTCCGCGGGCAAGGATTCGGTCACGGGCCATTGGGAGCTCATGGGCATCGTCCTCGATCGCCCGTTCCCGGTGTTTCCGGACGGGTTCCCGGCCGATCTGATCGCCGAGTTCGAACGGCACATCGGCCGCCGGACGATCGGCAACGTCGTCGCGTCCGGTACCGTGATCATCAACGAGCTCGGCCCGGAACACATCCGAACGGGATCGCCGATCGTCTACACGTCCGCCGACAGCGTGTTTCAGATCGCCGCGCACGAATCGGTCATCCCCGTGCCCGAGCTGTATCGGATCTGCGAGACGGCGTACCAGCTCGCGGCGGTCGAGCGCGGCATCGGCCGGGTCATCGCCCGGCCGTTCGTCGGCGCGGCGGGCAGCTTCGCCCGCACGTCGAACCGCAAGGACTTCGCGCTCCCGCCCGCCGGTGAGACGCTGCTCGACAGGCTGGCCGCCGCCGGACGTCACGTCGTCGCGATCGGGAAAATCGAGGACCTCTTCGCCGGCCGGGGCATCACGACGGCCGTCCACACCGCGAACGACGACGAGGGGATGGACGCGATCGAACGGGCGATGCACGAGTCGCGGTCGGGGCTGATCTTCGCGAATCTCGTCGATTTCGACACCGTCTACGGCCACCGCAACGACCCGGCAGGCTATGCGGCCAATCTCGAGCGCTTCGACGCGCGGTTGTCCGAGCTGATCCCGCGCCTCGGCCCACGGGATCTCCTCGTCGTCACCGCCGACCACGGGAACGATCCCACGACGCCCAGCACGGACCATTCCAGGGAGCACGTGCCGCTGCTCGTCACTGGAGCCGCCGTCCGGAAGGGCGTCGACCTCGGGACCCGGCCGACCTTCGCCGATCTCGGCCAGACGCTGGCCGAGATCTTCGCGGTGACGCCGCTCGCGCACGGCACGAGCTTTCTCGCGGACGTGATCGCATGACGATACGAGAACAACTGGAACAGCGAGAGCAGGACCTTCTCGCGCCGCAGTCGGCCAGGAGCTCCGGGACGAAGGGGCGGCTCCATCCGGAGCCGGAGGATCCGATCCGGCCCGCGTTCCAGCGCGACCGCGATCGGGTCATTCACTCGAAAGCGTTCCGGCGCCTAAAGCACAAGACGCAGGTCTTCTTCGCGCCGACGGGCGACCACTACCGCACGCGCCTCACGCACACACTCGAGGTCTCGCAGATTGCCCGCAGCATCTCCAAGGTCCTGCGCCTGCACGAGGAGCTCACTGAAGCGATCGCTCTCGGCCACGACCTCGGCCACACGCCGTTTGGCCACGCCGGCGAACGCGTGCTGCGCGGGCTCGTGCCCGCCGGCTTCAACCATTACGAGCAGAGCCTGCGCATCGTCGATGTCCTCGAAAACGACGGACGCGGCTTGAATCTGACGTGGGAGGTCCGCGACGGCATCGCGCGCCACTCGAAAGGGAAGAGCGGCGCGCCGGTCGGCGCCGACCCTGCCCATCGAGCGACGACGATGGAGGGACAGGTTGCGCGCGTGGCCGACATCATCGCCTACGTGAACCACGACATCGACGACTCGGTCCGGGCCGGCATCCTGACCGTGGACGGCCTGCCGGCGGCTCCCGTCAAAACGCTCGGCGCCACGTCGTCGGCGCGCATCGGATGCATGGTGACCGATGTCGTGCTGCGAACGCTCGACGGCGGGCTGACCGAGATACGTATGAGCGACGAAGTCCTCGACGCGACGCTGGCGCTGCGAAGCTTTCTGTTCGAGGCGGTCTACGAGAACTCGGTCGCGACGCGGGAGTTCAGCAAGGCGCGGGGGGTGCTCGAGGGACTCTGGGAGAAAGTGCGCGAGCGGCCGGAGGAGTTCCTCGACCTCCGCACCGTGGAGCACGACGGGCTCGACGTCGCGGCCCTCGACTTCCTCGCCGGCATGACCGATCGCTACGCGATCTCGCTCTTCGAGCGGCTCTTCATCCCCAAGCCGTGGGTGGATTTACAGCCCCCCTGACCGTTATAATCGTTGTTTCGTCCAGCCTCCGGCCGCCCTGCCGAGCGCTGGCCGCGTGACCTCATGCTGCTCGATCTCAGCCGCCTCCGCGACGGCGCCGAAGAGCGCGTCGCCCGGACGTGGCCCGTCTCGGCGTTCGAAGGGTCGGAGGACCTCACCGTCGCGGAACCGGTGTCCTTCGACGCGCTCGTCCGCAAGGACAAGCAGGCGTACCACCTGGTCGGGCGAGCCGTGACGACGCTGGAGCTCAGTTGCAGCCGGTGCACCGAGCCGTTTCGCGTGCCGGTGGAGGCGGCGTTCGATCTGCGGTATCTGCCGCACCGCGAGAACGTCGCCCCCGGCGGGCACGCCAAACGGGATTCGAAGGACGAGCACGAAGTCCAGGAAGACGATCTCGGCACGGCCTTCTACCGGGACGAGACGATCGATCTCGGCGACCTGGTACGGGAGCAGTTGTACCTGGCGTTGCCGATGAAGCCGCTCTGTGCGGAGGCCTGCAAGGGCCTCTGTCCGCTGTGCGGGACGAATTTGAATCGCGGTTCGTGCGACTGCCGTGCCGAGTGGCACGACCCACGATTCGAGAAGTTGAAGGCCCTGAAGAAACCGTAACGCTGCCCCTAGCGCAGCCCTGTAGCGCAGCCCTGCCAGGGCTGCCTGAGACGACGATGCCGAATCCAAAACGACGACACTCCAAAACGCGGACCGCGAAGCGGCGCACGCATGACGCGCTGAAGCCGGTGCCGGTCGGCGAATGCCCGCAGTGCCACGAAGCCAAGCCGCCGCACCAGGTCTGCCCGAACTGCGGCTACTACAAGGGACGCCAGGTCAAGAGTAGACGAGGTCAGGTGCACAGGTGCCGGTGCCCTAGGTGCTCTGGGTGCGGGTGCTGCGTGCTCGGTGCTGAGTGCACCTGCACCGATGCACGTGCACTGAGCACTTGGTGCACCGGCACCCGAGTGCACGCCAGGGCACCCAGTGCACCTTCGAGAATGCGCATAGCCGTTGACGCGATGGGCGGCGACGACGCGCCGCGCGCCGTCGTGGACGGCGCGCTGGTCGCGGCGCGCCGGCTCGGCGCGGGGCTTCTCCTCGCCGGCGATCGCGCGGCCGTGGACGCCGAGCTCGCGCGGCATCCGGGCGTCCATGCGCTCGACGTCGAGGTGCGGCATGCGCCCGACGTCGTGGCGATGGAGGAGTCGCCCGCGTCGGCGCTGCGCCGGAAGCCTGGCGCCTCCATCCGCGTCGCCGCGGACGCGGTCGCCCGGCGCGACGCGGCGGCGCTCTTCAGCGCCGGACACACCGGCGCGACCGTCATGGCCGCGCACGCGGCGTTCGGCATGCTCGAGGGGGTCGATCGGCCCGCGCTCGGTGTGACGATCCCGACGCGCCGCGGTGCCGCGGTGCTCGTCGACGCCGGCGCCAACGTCGAGTGCCGGCCGGCGCACCTGGTGCAGTTCGCCGCGATGGGACGCGTGTTCGCGCGCGTGGCGCTTGGCACGCCAGAGCCGCGCGTCGGACTGCTCTCGATTGGCGCGGAAGAGACGAAAGGCACCGAGCTGGTCCGCGAGGCGCACCGCCTGTTGAAGACGTCGCCGTGCTTCATCGGCAACGTGGAAGGGCGCGACGTGTACGCGGGCGAGGCGGATGTCATCGTCTGCGACGGCTTCACGGGCAACGTCGCGCTGAAGATCAGCGAGGGGTTGATCGACACGCTCGAAGCGCTGCTGCGCGAGGAGCTGTCGCAGACCATCACGGCGCGGGTCGGAGCGCTGATGTCGCGGCGGGCGTTCCGCGGCTTTCGGAAGCGCGTGGATTATTCGGAGTACGGCGGCGCGCCGCTCCTCGGCGTCGCCGGGATCTGCATCGTCGGCCACGGGCGCTCGTCGCCGAAGGCGGTGCGCAACGCCGTCGCCATGGCGCACCGGTTCGCGCAGGACGGTCTGCTCGAGCGCATCAAGGAAGAGATCGCGGCGACCGTGGAACCCGCCCCAAACCCCAGGCCCCAAGCCCCGGGACCCACGCCCCAGGCCCCAGGCGCCAAATCCTGATGATTGCCTTCCTCTTCCCCGGCCAGGGCTCGCAGAAAGTCGGGATGGGAAAGCTCCTGGCCGATCGATTTCCGATCGTCCGCGACACGTTCGCGGAGGCGGACGCCGCGCTCGGCGAGCCGCTCAGCCGCCTCTGCTTCGAGGGCCCCGAGGAGGCGCTGACGCTGACGGAAAACACGCAGCCGGCGATTCTCGCGATGAGCGTCGGCGTGTCGCGCCTGCTCGCGTCGCTGGGAATCGAACCGGACTTCGTGGCCGGGCACAGCCTCGGAGAGTACTCCGCGAACGTCGCGGCCGGGACGTTCGGGTTCGCGGACGCGCTGCGAATCGTGCGGCGCCGCGGGCGCTTCATGCAGGAAGCGGTGCCGGTGGGTGTGGGAGCGATGGCGGCGATCCTCGGCGCCGACGCGGAGGCGGTCGCCCGCGCCTGCGCGGAAGCGGCGAACGGAGAGATCGTCGCGCCCGCCAACCTGAACGCGCCGGGGCAGGTCGTCATCGCGGGCCATCGGGACGCGGTCGCGCGCGCCGGCGAACGGGCCAAGGCGCTCGGCGCGAAGCGCGTCGTGCCGCTCAACGTCAGCGCGCCGTTTCACTGCGCGCTGATGGCGCCGGCGGAGGCGCGGCTCGCGCCCGAGCTGCGCGCCCTCGCCGTCTCGGAGCCGCGCGTGCCGGTCGTGGCCAACGTGGACGCCGAGCCGAAGCGGTCCGCCGCGGAGGCCGTCGAGGCGCTCATCCGCCAGGTCTCGGCCCCGGTCCGCTGGGAAGCGGTCGTCCGCCGCCTTGCATCCAGCGGCGTCCGAACGTATGTTGAAGTGGGTCCGGGCACGGTCCTCGCCGGCCTCGTCCGGAAGATCGATCGCGGCGCCCGCGTGGTGAGCGTCGAGGACGAGCGCGGCCTGACGGAGCTCGCGGCGGCCGGACTGCCCGTTCAAGATGGCTCATGACTGATCTGGCTGGCCGCGTGGCGATCGTCACCGGCGCGTCGCGCGGCATCGGCCGGGCCATCGCGAGCCGGCTCGCGGCGCGCGGCGCCCACGTCGTGGCGGCGGCGCGCGGCGCCGAGACAGGGGCGGTCGTCGAGGCGATTTCAGCGGCGGGCGGCAGGGCCGAAGCGGCCAAGGTGGACGTTACCGATCACGCTTCGATCGACGCCATGGTCGGCGGCGCGCTCGAGCGCCACGGGCGCGTGGACATCCTGGTCAGCAACGCCGGCATCGCCCGGGATCAGCTCATCGTGCGGATGAAGCCGGCGGACTGGGATGCGGTCCTGGCGACGAACCTGACGGCGGCGTTCGCCTGCGCGCAGGCGGTGCTGCGGCCGATGATGAAGCAGCGCGCCGGCCGGATCATCACCATCAGCTCCGTCGTCGGCCAGGCCGGCAATCCGGGCCAGGCGAACTACGCCGCGTCGAAAGCGGGGCTCATCGGCTTCTCGAAGGCCCTGGCGCTGGAAGTGGCGTCGCGCGGCATCACGGTCAACGTGGTCGCGCCAGGGCTGATCGACACCGATATGACGCGCGCGCTCACCGAGGGCGCGCGCGACACCTGGGTGGAGAAGATTCCACTCGGCCGTCTCGGCACGCCGGACGATGTGGCCGCCGCGGTCTGCTTTCTCGCCTCGGATGAGGCAGCGTATATTACGGGGCAGGTCATCGCGGTCAACGGCGGCATGTACATGTAGGAGGCATGATGGCGGTTGCTGAAAAAGTGAAGGGCATCATCGTGGAGCAGCTCGGGGTCGACGAAGAGGAGGTCACGCCCGACGCGTCGTTCGTGGACGACCTCGGCGCGGACTCGCTCGACACCGTCGAGCTGGTCATGGCGTTCGAGGAGGAGTTCGGGATCGAGATCCCGGACGAAGACGCCGAGAAGATTACGCGCGTGAAGGAAGCGGTCGAGTACATCGAGTCGCACGCCAAGGCCAAGAAATAGGGGGATGAGCAGGCGCGTCGTCATCACGGGGGTTGGCCTCGTGTCCCCGCTCGGGGTGGGGACCGCCGCCAACTGGGAAGCGCTGTTAGCCGGGCGCAGCGGGATCGGTCCGATCACCCGTTTCGACGCGGCGCAGCACGCCTGTCGCATCGCCGGCGAGGTCCCGGGGTTCGATCCGCTGAAATTCGTCGAGAAGAAAGACGTCAAGAAGATGGACGTCTTCATCCAGTTCGCCATCGCCGCGGCCGATTTCGCGATGCGCGACGCGCGGCTGACGATCGGTCCCGAGCTGGCGCCGCGGGCCGGCGTCTTCATCGCCTCCGGCATCGGCGGGTTCAGCACGATCGAGCGCGAGCACAAGGCGCTGCTCGACGGGGGGCCGCGCCGCATCTCGCCGTTCTTCATCCCGGCCGCCATCATCAACCTCGCCGCGGGCCAGGTCTCGATCCGCATCGGCGCCAAGGGCCCGAACTCCGCCACCTGCACCGCGTGCTCCGCCTCCGCGCACGCGATCGGCGATGCCTGGGAAGTCATCCGCCGCTGCGACGCCGACGTGATGATCGCCGGCGGGTCCGAGGCGGCGATCACGCCGCTCGGGGTCGGCGGGTTCGCGGCGATGCGTGCGCTGTCCACGCGCAACGACAATCCCGCGGGTGCCAGCCGGCCGTTCGATGCCGAACGGGACGGGTTCGTGATGGGCGAGGGCGCGGGCGTGATCGTGCTCGAAGAGCTGGAGCACGCCCGCCGGCGCGGGGCGC
Organism: uncultured Acidobacteriota bacterium; assembly: GCA_963847125.1. Classification (GTDB taxonomy): domain Bacteria; phylum Acidobacteriota; class Vicinamibacteria; order Vicinamibacterales; family 2-12-FULL-66-21; genus DATAEE01. The sequence continues at coordinate 98,696 of CAWJYM010000009.1, read as the reverse complement.
CGGTCTATGCGGAGATGGTCGGATACGGCATGTCTGGCGACGCGTACCACATCACCGCGCCGTCAGAGGATGGCGACGGCGCGATGCGGGTGATGGGCGCGGCGCTTCGCGACGCGAAGGTCGGGCCCGCTGACGTCCAGTACATCAACGCGCACGGCACGTCGACGCCGTACAACGACAAGCTCGAGACGCTGGCGATCAAAAAGCTCTTCGGCGACCATGCCGGCTCGCTCGCCATCTCCTCGACGAAGTCGATGACGGGGCATCTGCTGGGTGCGGCGGGCGGCCTCGAGGCGGGGATCTCGGCGCTCGCGGTGAAGCACCAGATGGTCCCGCCGACGATCAACCTCGAGCACCCCGACCCCGAATGCGATCTCGACTACGTGCCGCACAAAGCGCGCCCGCTCGCCATCGAGTACGCGCTGTCGAACTCCTTCGGCTTCGGCGGCACGAACGGCGCGCTCCTCTTCAAACGATTCTCTGAATGAAAATTGCCGTCTGCGTCAAGCAAGTCATCACGCGCGAGTGGCCGATCCGCGTGAGCGAACAGAAGACCTGGATTCGTGACCAGGACGCCAGCTTCGAGCTCAACGAGCCGGATGCGTACGCGCTCGAGGAGGCGCTGCGTCTCAAGGAGAAGCACGGCGGCGAAGTCGTCGTGTGCTCGGCCGGGCCGCCGCGCGCCGCCCAGGTCCTGCGCGAGGCGCTCGCCCGCGGGGCGGATCGCGCGATCCACGTCGAGTCGGACGCGCTCGCCTCGGCCGATGCCGTTCAAGTCGCCGGGGCGCTCGCCGCCGCCATCCGCGACGAAGCGTTCGACCTCGTCCTGACGGGCCTCCAGTCCGACGACCAGGGCTTCGGCCAGGTGGGCGTCGTCCTCGCGGAGATGCTCGGGGTGCCTCACGCCACGATCATCATGGAAGTCACCGTGGACGCCGCGGCAAAGACGATGCGCGTCAAGCGCGAGCTGGAAGGCGGCTGGTTCCAGTGGGTGGCGATGCCGCTGCCGGCGCTCCTGACCATCCAGAGCGGGATCAACCAGCTTCGCTACGCGACCCTGAAAGGGATCATGGGGGCGAAGAAAAAGGAGATCCGCAAGGTCCCCGCCGCCGCGGTGCCGGCCGCGCGCCAGCGCATCGTGAGCCTGTACGTGCCCGAGAAGGGGAAGAAGACGCAGATGATCCCGGGTTCTCCGTCTGAGGCGGCCAAGGAGCTGGTGAAACGACTCCGGGAAGAAGCCCGGGTCATCTAGCTCAATGCGGATTGCTGAATGCTGAGTGCTGAATGAATCTGGTCATCGCCGAACAGCGTGAAGGAAAACTGAACCGGGCGACGTGGGAGACGCTCGCCGCGGCGCAGCAGGCGGGCGGGCCGATCGCCGTCGTCGTGCCGGGCGCCTCGGTGGCGAGTGTCGCCGGCGAGCTGGCGGCGGCCGACGTCAAGGAGATCGTCGCGCTCGAATCCCCCGCGCTCGAGCCCTACACGCCGGACGGCTACGTCGCGGCGCTCGCGGGGATCATCGGTGAGCTGGCTCCGGAGCTCGTGCTGCTGCCGCACACGTACCAGACACGCGACTTCGCGCCGGCGCTCGCGGCGCGGCTCCAGCGCGCCATCGTGACCGACTGCGTCGCGATCAAGGCGGACGGCGGCAGCCGCGCCTTCGTCCGGCCGATGTTCCAGGGCAAGCTCAGCGCCGACGTGGTTGCCGAAGGCCCGGCGCCGCATCTCGTCACGATGCAGATCGGCGCGTATCGGGCCGACGCCGCGAAGCGGGGAGCCTCGGCGGTCCCCGTGCGCACGGTCGCCGCGAAGGTGGACGCCGCCGCGATCCGTCAGAAGCCGGAGGCGCCGTTCAAGGAAGCGAAGCAGGCGGTCGACCTCTCGCAGGCCGAGCGGATCGTCGCCGTCGGCCGCGGTATCAAGGGCCAGGAGCACATCGCGCTCGCCGAGAAGCTGGCGAAGGCGCTCGGCGCCGAGGTGGCCGCCTCGCGGCCGATCTGCGACTCGGGCTGGCTTCCCATGGACCGGCAGATCGGCAGCTCCGGCCAGACCGTCGCGCCCAAGCTGTACTTCGCGCTCGGCATCTCGGGCGCGATCCAGCACGTCGTCGGGATGAAGGGCTCGCGGACGATCGCTGCGGTCAACAAGGACTCGGAAGCGCCCATCTTCGAGGTGGCGGACTACGGCATCGTGGGCGATCTGTTCGAGGTGGTCCCGGCGATGATCGCTGAGCTGGAAAAAATGTAAGCCCGGCCTTTCAGGCCGGGCGTGCTGGAAACATCCGGGCGGCCGGATGATCCGACCACGCCCGACCTGAAGGTCGGGCCTACACCGTTGGCGATGGCATCATCTGAACAGCGGGGTAATCCGAGCAGAGCATGGCGGACCGCGAAACCCTCGAAGTCGACGTCCTCATCGTGGGCGGCGGCCCCGCCGGCATGGGCGCGGCGCTTCGTCTTGCCCAGCTCCAGAAGGAAAAGGGGGGCGAGCCGCTCTCGATAGCGGTCCTCGAGAAAGCGCGCGAGGCGGGCGCGCACATGCTGTCGGGGGCGCTCCTCGATCCGCGCAGCCTTCGCGAGCTCGTGCCGGACTTCAAGGAGAAGGGGGCGCCGCTCGCCGCCGAGGTCCACGAGGACCGCATCTACTTCCTCACCGAGCACAATCGCTTCAAGTTCCCGATCACGCCTCCGCCGTTCGCGAACCACGGCCACTACGTCATGTCGCTGAACAAGCTCGTGAAGTGGCTGGCTTCGCTCGTCGAGGCGGAGGGGATCGACCTCTTCACCGGCTTCTCCGCGACGGAGATGCTGCTCGACGGGAACCGCGTGGCCGGGGTTCGCACGGGCGATCGCGGCATCGGCAAGCACGGCGAGAAGAAGGGGACGTTCGAGCCGGGGGTGGACATCTCGGCGAAGGTCACGATCCTCGCGGAGGGCGTCCGCGGCAACCTCACGAAGACGCTCGTCCGCCGGCTGAAGCTGGACGAGGGGAAGCAGCAGCAGGTCTACGCGATCGGCATCAAGGAGCTGTGGGAGGTCCCGAAGGAGCGGATCGGCCCGGGCGTCGTGATGCACACCATGGGCTATCCGCTCAAGAACGAGGAGTTCGGCGGCGGCTTCATCTACACGATGCCGGACGGGCTTCTGTCTGTCGGATTCGTCGCCGGGCTCGACTACCGGGACCCGCTGTTCGATCCGCACCTCGCGTTCCAGCGCTTCAAGCTTCATCCGCTCGTGCGCGAGCTGCTCGACGGCGGCCAGATGGTGCGCTACGGCGCGAAGGCGCTGCCCGAAGGGGGGTGGCACACGATCCCCCGCACGTGGATGGACGGCGCCCTCATCGTGGGCGACGCCGCCGGCTACCTGAATGCCTTCAGGCTCAAGGGCGTGCACCTCGCCCTCAAGACCGGCATGCTCGCGGCCGAGACCGCCTTCGACGCCGTTCGCGCCGGCGACGTCTCCGCGTCGAAGCTGCGCGCGTTCGAGACGAAGGTGAACGAGAGCGACGTTCGGAAGGAGCTGTACGCCGTCCGGAACGTCCACCAGAGCTTTGGCCACGGGCTCTACGCCGGCATCGCGTACTCGGCGGTGTCGTTCGTCACGAACGGCTGGTGGATCAAGGACCCCATGCCCTCGCACGCGGGGCACGAGCGGATCGAGACGATCGAGCAGTACTACGACGCGCAAGGCGCCATCGCCGGAGGCGTCCCGGCCGCGCCCGTCAAGATCGATCGCAAGCTGACGTTCGACCGGCTGACCAACGTCCACTACTCCGGCACGCGCCACGCCGAGGACCAGCCGTCGCACCTGATCGTCCACGACACCGACATCTGCCGCACGCGCTGCCGCGTCGAGTTCGGCAACCCGTGCACGCGCTTCTGTCCCGCGCACGTCTACGAGATGGTGGACGATGGGCAGGGAGGGAAGAAGCTGCAGATCAATGCGTCGAACTGCGTGCACTGCAAGACGTGCGACATCATGGACCCGTACCAGATCATCGACTGGGTCCCGCCGGAGGGCGGTGGAGGACCGCAGTACGACGGGATGTAGATCTGACGATGGCTTCCCGCCGGAGTTCGCGAGGGAATTCGCCGCCCAGCTGAAACGTCACAGGATTCGCCCCGCCAGGGATCGGACAGCATGAGCCTCCTGACGGATGTATTGGCTGACCTGCTTGGATCAGCACTTGAAATTGGTCCATCGACCGACCGCGGGCTGGTGGCCATGTTCGCGGTGGCTGCTTTTCTCTGCGGTGGGGCCACAGTCATCGCAGCGACTATCTCGCCGAACCTCCTCCGCGGCCCGCTCTGGGGGATCGGGACGCTGATCGGCGCCATTCTGTGCGGTGCGGCCGGCCTGCTGCTGTCGACCTTGCACATGCTTCGCAATGAGCACGAACGGGTTTTCGGCGGTTGGTGTCTGGCGGCGAGCGTGGCTGGGCCGCTGATGCCGCTGTTGTGGTTCGTCGCTCGCTGACTCGCGGAACCGGCTGCTTCCTGCGGCAACCGACGAGCGGCACCGATGTTGCGCCAACGTTCAACTCGGTCCGGACCGAGCTGCTGTGCGTTGGGCGTGCGCGAATGGCGAGGCTGCAGTACCAATCGGGCGAACTCGTCGAACAGGGCGACCGCGTCCTATGCCATGGCGATCCCGGCCACGTTGAATTCGTCGTCACCGGCCTGACGGGCGATCCCGCTATGGACTGGCACTTCCGAACGAATGGCCGTGGGGTCATGGTGGCCGAACCGAAGCACTTCGGTCGCGTCTACATCACCGACGTCGAAAACGACGAGGACCTGGTCTTTGTTTCCAGAGGATCATCAACGGAGTAGCCTCGCTGGCTCACCCGAGTAGGATCACGACCATGACCCTCGACGAAACTCTCAAGCAGCTCAAAGCGCTCGGCAACGCGAAGGTGCGGGCGCAGAACGCCAAGGGCGGCGCCGGCGACAATCAGTTCGGCGTCAGTCTCGGCGACATCCGGGTGCTGGCGAAAAAGATCCGGACGGACCATCCGTTGGCTCTGTCGCTCTGGGAGACCGGGCACGTCGACGCCCAGTTCCTGGCCACTCTCCTGATCCAGCCCAAGAAACTGTCGGCCGACGAGATGGAACGGATGGTGCGGTCGATCGCCTTTGTACGGGTGGCGGACTGGCTCATCGCCTATGTCGTCAGGCAGCACCCCGACAAGGAGACTCTTCGCCAGGCATGGATGGCCACGGACGGACGCTGGGCGGCCCGCGCCGGATGGGACCTCACCGCGGAGCGGGTCGCGAAGAGTCCGGACGGGCTCGCTCTCCCGGCGCTGCTGGATCGCATCGAGTCTGAAATGGCCAGCGCCGATCCTGAAGTGCAGTGGACGATGAACATGACTCTTGCCGCAATCGGAATCCACTTCCCCAAACACCGCAAGCGGGCCATCGCCATAGGCGAGAAGTTGGGAATCTATCGGGACTATCCCGTGTCGAAGGGTTGCACGTCCCCCTTCGCCCCGATCTGGATTAACTTCATGGTGAGCCGGCAAGGCTGAACGAACACCGCCGGATCGCGGCACGACAAAGCGTTGCACTTGACCGGGCCGGCGCGACGGTTTTTCGAGACATCACGTTCCTTGCAGACGGCCCGGCAAGTGAACGCAGTCGTTGGACCGACCGCGACGTGAGGGCAGGGGCAGCTGGGGGGACAGGGATGATCATTCGGGTGTGGCGAGGTAGAACCAGCGTGTCAAAAGCCGACGAGTACCAGCGCTTCCTGAAGGAGATGGCTTACCCGGACTACGGGGGAGTGAGCGGTAATCGAGGTTGGATCCTTCTCCGTCGGCCTGCCTCAGACGCGGTCGAGTTCATGTTCGTGTCATTCTGGGATTCCATGGAGGCGCTTGTCGAGTACACGGACGGCGACCCTGGGCGGCCGAAGTACTACCCGGAGGACAAAGCCGCGCTCCTCGAACTGCCGCAAGAGGTCGAGCACTACGACGTAGTGGACCTTCAGGCAAGGTGGTAGGACCGAGGGCTAACAGACCGAACTCGACTCGGGAACGGCGGCCGCTGACTGCTGCAGCCGACAAGCGGCGGGCACGCGCCGGGCGAACGCGGTAGCATCGGGTGGTCGCAGGTCAGTTTGGAGGCACAATGACGAAGATTCGAGCAGCTATCAGATTCCTGCGTGCGGTTGCCGCATCTGGCCTCGACAGCCTTCGACGCGCTATCAGACGATTGGCAGCGCCCGGCACCGGGCCATTCTTGCCTGGTGTCTAGAGTTCGACGCGGGGGTCAAACTGACCCGGCCCTCGCCCTCTCGGCCATCCTCGTCTAGCTGAATGGGGCGCTGAGAGCGAGCCAGTTCTTGGATTAACTGCCCGCGCTGATGATCGGAGGGCACGTTACAGTGCTGCTTAATCGCTTCGAACAGGCCCTCATGAACAACCCGGTGCGGGCGGCCCTCCAGCGGTACGTCGAGGCGCGTCGTCTGCTTCGGATGGGTGGCGCGATCCGGGGCGGGCGGGCCCTGGAAGTCGGCTGTGGTCGCGGTGTCGGCACCGAGCTCATCCTCGAGCTCTTCGGCGCCGATTCCGTCGACGCGTTCGATCTCGATCCCCGGATGGTCGGCCTCGCCCGACGGCGGCTCGCCAGGTATGGTTCGCGGGTTCGACTGTGGGTGGGTGACGCGAGCGCGATAGCCGTGCGGGACGACGTGTACGATGCGGTTGTCGACTTCGGTGCCATCCATCATGTTCCCGAGTGGCGGCGGGCTGTAGCGGAGGTGCATCGTGTGCTCCGGCCGGGTGGACAGTTCTACGCCGAAGAAATCCTTCGGCCCTTCATCGTTCATCCCATCAGCCGGCGGCTCTTCGAGCATCCACAGCATGACCGGTTCGACTCGGCGGGCTTCACGCAGGGGCTGGCTGCCTCCGGCCTCGTGCCGGCGACCAGCCGGGAGCTTCTTGGTGCGGTCGCCTGGTTCACGGCACGCAAACCTGCGGTCTGACAGACGAATAGAGCTCGAGAGGGTGCGATGCGCATTCGACGGGCGACGGAGTTAGGTTGTGACTGTCGAGCAACTGCGATTGCTGGCCGCCTACAATCACTGGGCGAACACCCGCCTCCTTCGAGCGGCAGCGACGCTCGGCGTCGAGGAGCGCGAACGCGACCTGCGAGCGAGTTTCGGCTCACTCCATGGCACGCTGATCCACATTCTCTGGGGCGAGCGCGGGTGGCTGCACTTCTGGCAGGATGGCGACTTTCTGCCCGACCCGACCCCGGGCGAGTATCCTGATTTCGCGAGCCTCCGGAGCGCCTGGGCTCGCCACGAGGAGGCGTATGCGGCCTACCTGCGCGGCCTGACGCAGGCGGAGCTCGATGCGCCGCGGGCCGTGGACGACAATACCTACACCCTTGGCGAGCTCGTCCAGCACACCCTCAACCACTCGACTCATCATCGAGGGCAGGTCACGCTGCTCCTGCGCCAGCTCGGTCACGAGCCCCCGTCGACCGACTACCGTTGCTTCTTGACGGAGGCGCGCGCTGGAACGGCCGCGCAATAGAAGGGCGGGCGCTCAACCGAAGCCATGAGCGACAGTACAAGCCAATCTCGCGCAGCTCTCGGAATCACCGTGAAATCCGGATGGGCGGCCGTCGTGCTGCTGACCGGGCCACCGGGGTCGCCTCGTGCGGTCGACAGCCGCAGGATTGAATTGAGTGACCCGGCTCTCCCGGAATCCCGGCAGCCGTACCATGCGGGCTTCGGAACCGCGCGAGGCCGTGGCCCCGCCCTTACCCGCCTTCTCCGCTCCGTGCGGCGGTTTGGAAGGCGCTCAGTGGTCGGCCTGATCCGGGATTACAAGGCTGCCGGGTACCGACCGACCGGTGTCGGCGTCGTCGCGGGCAGCCTGATCGATCCTGAACGCATCACGAATGAGCACATTCGCATCCATGCGCTCGAGGGCCGGCTGTTTCGCAGCGTGGTAGAAGAGGGAGTCGCCGCCAACGCCCTGTCATGTTCGGTCTGGCGCGATCGGGACCTTTACGCGCTGGCCGCCGACGCGCTGCGGCAACGCGAGCATCACGTACGTGCCAAAGTGGCGGCGCTCGGCGGTGCAATCACCGGTCCGTGGCGTGTCGAGCAAAAGTCGGCAGCGGTGGCTGCCTGGCTCGCGCTTGCGACCCACGGACGCGCCAGGAGATCTGTTCGCGGAAGACGGCGACCGCCGGCGCGCGGCACCGATCTTGTGCCAACATCCAACTCGGTCCGGACCGAGTTGCCGATGCGCCGTTCGCGGGTGAGCGGCCGATAGCCATGCTTTCAGGCGCAAGATGAGCACTCAGATGTCGTGGCTCCTGGCGCGATCGCTCCGGTCCCTCCGCCACGATGACGGGACCGACGAGTGGATCTTCGACTTCGGGGATGGTTACGTTCTTCGGGTGGCCTCACCTTGGCGACTCGTGAAGGGTGGTGGCCATCGCGGTGGGGAGCGAGGATCACCGCCAGAAATTCGGTCTGTCCGAGCCGGTCGACGCTGCGTCCGCGGTCTGCGACCTTCTCAAGAACCACGTCGTCGTGGCCGCTGTGGCTGCCGAGGGCAGCGCTGACTTGTCGCTCGACTTCGGCGCAGGTATTCGGCTGGAAGTCTTCAACAATTCCTCCGGATTCGAAGGCTGGATCTTCGAACGCACCCGACGGCCGCACGGTTGTCGCTCAAGGGGGCGGGAACCTGACCGGATGGAGAGCCAATGCTCCGACGGAGGGAGATCCTGCCGACCGGCGTCTTCAAGGCCAGGAAAGATACCTGAAACGTGCGACGTTGGTTCGTCGCGCGTACCGGCGCTACGCCAAGAAACCCCTATTGGGATCACGATCACTGCGAGTTTTGTTCAGCCAAGTTCACTGTCGAGGCGCTTCCTGATACGTTGCAGGAAGGCTACGCGACCCTCGACGAGTATCACTGGGTATGCCCGACGTGCTTCGAAGACTTCAAGGACTTGTTCGCTTGGACCGTTTCGCATGCACGAGACAGTGGTGAGGCGTAGGGCCTCAGTTGATGAACAAGCGATAGGAGCAGAGCATGGATCTCGGCACGTTCTCAGTCAGCCTGGCGGTCAAGAACCTGGACGCTTCGAGGGTCTTCTACGAAAAGTTCGGCTTCACGCGATTCGCCGGCGAGCCGTCGCAGGGCTGGCTGATCCTGAAGAACGGCAACCACGTGATAGGGCTGTTTCAAGGGATGTTCGAGAAGAACATCCTCACCTTCAATCCCGGCTGGGACAGCAACGCCCAGAAGGTGGCCGCGTTCACCGACGTCCGCGAGCTGCAGCGCCAGCTGAGAGCCCAGGGCGTGCAGTTTCAACAGCAGGCAGACGAGAGCACGACCGGGCCGGCCAGCTTCATCGCTGTGGACCCGGACGGGAATCCGATCCTGGTCGATCAGCACGTGTGATGAGGCGCAGCCGCAGGTCACACCTTGAATCAGGATCTGCTTCGCGGTGTCGCGACGGTGATCGGAGGCGGGTTCATCGTCTACGCGCTCGTCGCCGTGGCGCGAGGAACGTTCTACGACTCGGACGATGGACCAATCGATCGATCGAGCCAGCCACTAGCGTTCTGGCTCTCTGTGGTATCGATGACGCTGCTCGGCCTGTTCATCCTCGGAGTGGGGCACCGCTGGGAGATTGTCCGCAGGCTGTTCGAGTTCGCCGGACAGCCATTCTGAAGCAGCGCGACTCATGCCTCGCTTGATCGATGCCCCCACCGTCGTCGCCGCGGCTGGTCAGCCGCCAAAACGGATCGAAGAGTACGCTGGCCGCGTGAACTCGGGACACAGCGCCCTCAGCGTCGCACGGATGGTGTCCCCGGCGGGCTGGCGCGAGCCGGGACAGCGGCCTCGGTTCGAGGAGATTACCGTCGTCCTGCGGGGGACGGTGCGCGTGGAGTTCGAGGGCGGCGCGCTCGACGTGCGCGCCGGTCAGGCGGTGGTCACGTCGCCGGGCGAGTGGATTCGCTACAGCACACCCGAGGACGGCGGCGCCGAATACGTCGCGGTCTGTGTGCCGGCTTTTTCGATGGACACGGTGAATCGCGATCCCGAGTAGCTCGTCGCATCGAAGCCGCGATTCGGATCGTCCAGCGTGAGGAGGAGAGGAGAGTGACTCGCTTCCATTTGGCGCAGGTGAACATCGGACGTCTTCGGGCGCCGCTCGACGACCCGATGATGGAGGGCTTCCGGTCCCAGCTGGACCCCATCAATGCGCTGGCCGACCGCAGTCCGGGATTCGTGTGGCGGCTCCAGACTGAAGAAGGCAATGCCACGGCGATCCGACCGTTCCCGGACGAGCGCATGGCCATCAACATGTCCGTGTGGGTGTCCCTGGAAGCGCTCCAGCAGTTCGTGTACGCGAGCGCGCACGTCGGGCCGCTTCGCGACAGGAAGCAATGGTTCGAGCCGATCGAGGGCCCCATCCTGGCGCTGTGGTGGATCCCCGTGGGACACGTCCCGACTGTCGCCGAGGCACAGGAGCGTCTCCAGCACCTCGAGCAACGCGGGCCGTCAGCCTATGCCTTCACTTTCAGGACGCCGTTTCCATCCCCGGACTCGCGGTCGGGCGACGTTGCGGGCCTGGATGCCGAATTCTGTGAGTGGGCCACGTGACTTCACGTTGGAGCGGGTCCCGCCATCCCAGGAGATCGTATGACACGCTCGATTCGTCGCCAGCTTCGCCTCCTCCACGCCTACGTCGTCACGACGCTGCTGTTCTTCGTCGTCCTCACGGCGTCCGCGTTCCGCCAGCCTGCGAAGCCGCAGAACCTGGGCGAGATCACTGCCGAGCGCATCAACATCGTGGACGCCGACGGCACGCTCAGGCTCGTCATCTCGAACAAGGAGCGCATGCATCCCGGCGTCATCGGGGGGAAGACGATCCAGCGGCAGCGGCCGTATGCGGGGCTCATCTTCTTCAACGATCAGGGAGACGAGGCGGGCGGGCTCACGCTGCGGGGCCGGGAGAAAGATGGCCAGCGTCTGGCCAGCGCCGGCATCATGTTCGATCAGTTGGGCCAGGACCAGACGATCGGGTTCGACTATGCGGAGGAGAACGGCCTGCGGACCGCCGGCTTCAAGGTCTGGGACAGGCCTGACGCTCCGCTGAGCAATCTCGTCGATCAACTGAACGCTGCGAACGCGATTCAGGACAAAGAGAAGCGCGAGGCTGCAATCGCGCAGGCCCGCGCAGCCGCGCCGAAGCCGGCGCAGCGCATCCTCGTCGGGAAGACCCGCGACCGCGCGGCAACCGTAATGTTGTCGGACGCGGAAGGACGCAACCGGCTGGCGCTGAAGGTGGAGGCGGACGGCGCCGCGAGCATCGAGTTCCTCGACGCGGACGGCAAGGTCGTTCAGAAACTGGGCCCGGTGCGGACGCCGTGATGGCCGATTCCATGAAGGCGCCCGCCACGCGCGTCTACCTCGTGCGCCACGGCGCCACCGAGCTCACGGCAGAGGATCGCTATTCCGGGCGCGGACGCCGAGCTGTCCGACGAGGGGAGATGGCAGGCAGCGCGCCTCGGCGAGCGGCTCCGGAACGAGGGCATGACAGCCGTGTACTGCAGCCCTTTTTCACGGACCGTCGAGACCGCGCGCATCGTCGCGGGCGCCTGCGCCGTGACGATCGAAACACGTGATGGGCTTCGTGAGATCGGCCACGGCCACTGGGAGGGCCTCACGCGAAAAGAAGTCGAGGAGCGCTACCCCGACGAATACGCGGCGTGGGAGGAAGATCCCTTCACGTTCGCCCCCCAGGGAGGCGAGTCCGGCGTCGAGGTGCTCGCTCGGGCGCTTCCCGTGATTCGCGAGATTGTCACGCGCCACAAGGGCCAGCGCGTGGTGGTGGTCTCACACAAGGCGACGATCCGTCTGGTCCTCAGCAGTCTGCTCGGATTCGATCCGCGTGGCTACCGCGACCGGCTGGATCAGGCGCCAGCCAGCATGAACGTGCTCGACTTCCGGGACGCCGTGCGAGCGCGCCTCATGCTCTTCAACGACACATCGCACTACGCCCAACATCCGCGGCAGGCGGGGGAGGGTCTCTCGAGATGGTGGGACGCGAGATGACGTCGACCGTGCCCCGCGTGAAGTAATCCGTGAGCGTGGACTACGACTCGATCGCCGCGAACTACGATCGGCGATATGCGATCAACGACTATTCCGGCGTCGAGGAGGCGTTGGCGGCCTTCGTCCGACCCGGCCTGGCCGGGCGTGTGCTCGAAGTCGGCTGCGGCACCGGTCATTGGCTGCGGCGGCTCGCCGAACGAGGTATTCGCGTCGCTGGCGTTGACGCCTCCTCCAACATGCTGGACTACGCGCGCGACCAGGCGCCCGGGGCGGCGCTTGCGCACGCGACAGCCGAACATCTTCCTTGGGCGAGTGCGGCGTTCGAACGTGTCTTCTGCATCAATGCCCTGCATCACTTCGAGGACAAGCGCAGGTTCCTTGCCGAGGCGCGACGCGTGCTCCGGCCGGGCGGAGAGCTGATGACGATCGGTCTGGACCCGCACACGGGTGTCGATCGCTGGTACATCTACGAGTACTTCGAGCCTGTCGTCGAGATCGACAAACACCGGTATCCCGCGTCGAGCCAGATTCGCGAGTGGATGCACGCACTCCGGTTTGTGGATGTCCGCACAGATGAGATACAGCACTTGCCCGCCCAGCTTTCAGCCCGGACGGCGCTCGAGGAAGGACGTCTCGAGAGGGGCATGACCTCGCAGCTCGCCGTTCTCACGGACGAGCAATACGAGCGAGGCCTCGAGCGAATTTGCAGAGCGCTCGACTCTGCCGAGGATCGCGGCGAGACACTGTTCTTGTGTGCCGATTTACGCTTGTACGCAACGTATGGTTCGGTGCCTCGTTGATCTTGCCTGGACCGGCGTCGAAGCGCGCGCGCGAGAACTCCTGGCTACGATGTAGTGCGCGGCGCGAGGTGCGAGCGTGTTAGGATGCGCGTCTGTTGCCCTTGGAGCGGGTCGATAGGGCCGAAGCGAGGATTCTCATGCTTGAGTTACTCATCGTCCTGTTGCTCGTGCTTTGGCTGCTTGGCTACTTCGGTCCGGCCCGCATCCCGAGGATCCCACGCAGCGGTAACGCCATCCACGTGCTCCTGATCGTCATTCTCATCCTCATTGTCATGAGGCTGCTGCGGTAGAGCACGATGCCCCGCTCGCGCTCGGCTTGAGAGCGATCGCACTGTCGCTGAACTCGCCGTGACACCGCTGGACGGTGCGGCGCACTGCGCCGGCCGTCATCGATGAATCCAATTCTCTACGTCCTCATGGGTATCGCTGGAACGGGGCTCGTCCTCAGCGTCATCGTGCACGCAGCATCGCTCGCCGGAGTCCCCACGCCGCTCGGCGAACGGTCGTGGATTCTGCACATCGGCCTATTCGTGGTGTGGTTCCCAGCGATCTTGGTACTACAACCCCTTACTCGGGAGTTCAAGCAGAAGGATCTCTGGCGTGCAGCCCTCAGAGGTTGCCCCGCCTGGATGCGACGATTCGTTTGGAGTGCGACTCTGTACGCGATGATCAACTTCGCGTACTTTGCATATCTCACTGGCGGCTTAAAGCCTGGGCCTGGCCCGACGCCTGGTGCGATATGGAGAGGTTTCTCGGGACATTGGATAGTTTTCTACGCAGTCGCATTCGCCGTGTTCTATTCGGCTCTGCGTACGAGAGAACACGACCTTCAGAGACGATGTCTTGCGGGGCATCCGGTGTCTCCGTCGGCGAGGTTCTGCGAAGAGTGCGGGCAGCCGGTACGAGATGGAACCTGAGCCGATCGTCGTCGACTTCCCCCTGAGAGGGGAGTGGACCGCGTACCACACGCCGGCGGAGAAAGTCCCGAGCCACGGCACCGACCAGCTCGGCCAGCGATACGCCTACGACTTCGTGCGAATCGACAGAGAGCACGAAGGCTGGAAGTTCTGCCGGGCCTCGATGCGTCGCTACCACGTCCTGGGTGCACCGCTCGACGACTTCTACGCGTGGGGAGCGCCGATCCACTCGCCGTTCGACGCGTCGGTGGTTGCGGCAAGCGACAGGTGGCCGGAGAGAAATCCTGTTCATTTCGTGAGGGACCTCGGGGTTGTCCTCAAGAATGCCCTGACATTCAATCCGAAGAGGGCCAACGCCCTTCGTATGGTGCTCGGCAACCACGTCGTGCTCAAGATGGCAGCGAAGGACGTGTACGCGCTCATCGCCCATGCCCGCACCGGATCGGTTCGAGTCAGGGAAGGGGCCGACGTTCCGGCTGGCGAGCATCTGGCGGACGTCGGGCACTCGGGCAACTCGACGGCGCCGCACCTGCATTTTCAGTTGATGGACAGGCCGGAGCTCCTCAACGCCGTCGGCCTGCCGTGCGCCTTTCGTGACTACGAGGCGTGGCGGGACGGCGCGTGGTCGAGGGTGACCGCGGGGATGCCGAAGAAGAGGGAATTCGTGCGATATGCCGCTTGACAGCCGGTAGCGCTACCCAAAAAAGGCCACCATTGCAGACTGAACGCGAGGCCAAGCGATTCTTCGTTGAGAAGGTTCTTGCTCACGCGCGTTCCGAGGGGATCCGGCTGTCCGAAGCGGAGAAACGGATGCTGAGTTGGTCCGAATCGGACCCGGACTTCACGGCCGATCCGGCGCTGGACGAGCAGCTGGCCACGGAGATCTCAGACGAAGCCTATGAAGCCAAGGTCGTCGGCTTGCTACGCGGCGCGTATCGGCGGGACGTGGCTTCGAACCCTGGCGCACGAGACAGCTATCGGCAGGCGTACGCCGTACTCGGCCAAGGCGATCACTACATCCTCATCATGATCGACGATGCGCTTGGTCGACAGTTGCGTCCCTGGTGGGCGTTCTGGCGCTGAAAGCCTGCTAAGCTCTGATGTGAACCGGGTCAGCCCGGCAACTTCATCGAGTGTCCAAATGATTGATCTCTACAACGCGTCGACGAACCAACTCATCGGCACCATCACAGAGGCCGAGCTGCAGCTGCTCATCGAGCGACTTGAAGAAGAGTCCACCAAGGATCAGGACTACTACATCGACGCGGAGACGATCGACTTGCTGGGCGACGGCCGGGCCACCGACCATCTCCTGGGGCTGCTTCGCAGCGCGCTTGGGTCGAGCGACGGCGTGGACATCCGGTGGCAGCGGCGCTAGGCCGGTCCGGACCGAGTTCGTTGTGCGATCATGTGACCGGGGCGACGGACCGTCCCTCGCTCGAAGGAGCACGCTGATGCGCGAAGTATTCCCCCGCGACGTGCCAGGGATCGTGAAGGCGGCCGTCATCGTGACCTTCTTCAACACGTGGGTGCTGTTCGAAGAGACGGTCGTCGACCGGTACGGCCTGTGGGAGTACATGCCGTACTATCGCGTGGCAAAGCTGTGTGCCTGGGACATCGGCGCGCTCGCGCTCATAGCCTGGGTCACGCTCCGGGTGCTGCGCCGGGCCGGGAGCTCGACGGCGCACGCCTGACCTGTGCTCACTCTCGCTCAGCGCTTCAAAGCCGCGTCGATCGCCACAGTCGGCTATCCGATTGTGGCGCTCATCGGCCGGACGCTCCGCTGGACGGTCGAAGGGCGCGAGCACCTGGATGCCGTCGCCGCCTCCGGCCGCCAGCCGATCTTCGCCTTCTGGCACGGCCGAATTCTTCCCGCCACCTACTTCTTCCGCCGCCGCGGCATCGTCGTCATCACGAGCGAGAACTTCGATGGCGAGTGGATCGCCCAGATCATCAAGCGGTTCGGGTACGGGACGGCGCGCGGGTCCACGTCGCGCGGCGGGAAACGGGCGCTGCTGCAGCTCGTACGCGACATGCAGGCGGGGAAGCCGGCCGGATTCACGCTGGACGGGCCCCGCGGTCCGGCAAAGATCGCGCAGCCGGGCGCGGTGTGGCTCGCGGGGGCGACCGGCAATCCGATCCTCCCATTCCACGTCGAGACATCGCGCCATTGGACCGCGCGGAGCTGGGACCAGACGCAGGTGCCGAAGCCCTTCGCTGACGCCGCGCTCGTCATCGGCGCGCCGATCGATGTCCCCAGGGATGCCGACGATGGGACGATCGAACGGACACGAGGGGAGCTGGAGGCGTCGTTGGCGGCGCTCGAAGACCGTGCGCAGGCAGTCTTGATGCGGAGGTGACGTGCCAGGTCGTCGGGAGTTCTTATGTTGGGTCATGGCGGGCGCCCTTCAGGCCCAGTCGACACGACGCCAGGTGATGGTGGGCGGCCGGCGCGTCCGGGTGATCGACGTGCACGCGCACTGCGTCATCCCGGTGCAGGACATCGTGCAAGGCACGCCGCTAGAGCGGATGGGTGGCGGTGCAGGGAACAGCATCCTTGGCCCGCAACGGCTCCAGGTCATGGATCGGCAGGGCGTGGACATCGAGGTGCTGAGCATCAACGGGTACTGGTGGTACGCGGCCGCCGACGTCGATCTCGCGCGCCGGATCGTTCGAGCGCAGAACGAGGGCCTGGCGAAATGGGTCGCTGCCCATACCGATCGCTTCGTGGCGTTGGCGTCCGTCGCCCTGCAGCATCCCGAGCTGGCCGCCGAGCAGCTCCAGGACGGCGTTCAGCGCCTGGGACTGCGCGGAGCGTCGATTGGCGGACACGTGAACGGCGAGGATCTCTCGCTGCCGAAGTACGACCCGTTCTGGGCCAAAGCCGCCGAGCTCGGCGTGCTGGTCTTCATGCACCCCGGCGGCGCCGAGAACATCATCAGGAAAGGCGCTCTCGACGGCCGCGGCGATCTCGGCAACATCATCGGTAATCCGCTCGAGACGACCTACTTCCTCTCGCGACTGATCTTCGACGGAACGCTCGACAGGTTCCCCGGCCTGCGCATCTGCGCGGCGCACGCCGGCGGCTATCTGCCTTCTTACCTCGGACGCACCGAAGTCGCCTGCACCGTGCGCCGCAACGCGAACTGCGCGAACAAGCGGAAACCCAGCGAGTATCTGAGGTCGCAGATCCTCATCGATACGATGGCCTTCTCGACGGAGGCACTACGGCATCTCGTGGCGGAGGTGGGCGTCAAGCAGATCGTTTACGGTACGGACGTGCCCTTCGACTGGCCGGCGACGGTCGACCTCGTCCTCGAGGCGCCGTTCCTCCCCGACCCCGACAAAGAGGCGATCCTGGGCGGGAATCTGACGAAGCTGCTTCGAATCGGGCGCGCGCCCGGAATCTGAAGGCGAGCGGACGATGAACCGAATACTGTTCTCCGTAGGTGTCGGGGCCGCCGCAAGTCTGGTCACCTGGATTCTTTTTAGCGGTGAATTCGCAGTCCCTGTTCTCGATGGGCTGATACGAGTCTGGGGATTCATGAACATCATCCCCATGTTCGTAGCCGTCGTGCTCAGCGGCAATCCCCATAGTGCGCTCCCCGGGTTTTACAAAGCCTGTGTTTTCGCCCAGTGGTTTGGCGTGTCGTTTCTCCTGTTCCCCCTGGTGCGAAGGTTCCTGAGATAGGGGTTCAATGCTGGCTCCATCCATGGAGCTCGTCTGGCCTGCCGCGCAGTACCTGCCGGGGTACGTTCACGCGCTTCAGCAGGGATGGTCGCCGGACAACCTCCGGCCGGAGGCCGCTCTGGAGCATCTCGCGCGCATTGCAGCGAACGCCGAGCGGTTCCTGGCAGAACAGGTCGACCGTGAGGCCAAGGGCCCGCCGGTGACTCTGCCCGACGGTTCCACCGTTGCCCGGCTCCCCGGGTACTCTCGATGGATGTGGGACGGAGAATTCTGCGGTGCGATCAACCTTCGCTGGCAGCCAGGGACCTACGAGCTCCCGCCATACTGTCTCGGTCACATCGGGTATTCGGTCGTTCCGTGGAAGCGGCGGCGTGGATATGCCACTCGAGCCCTGCGGCTCCTGCTGCCGCAGGCAACGGATGAGGGGCTCGCCTTCGTGTACGTGACCACCGACGCCGAGAACGTTGCATCCCGGCGCGTGATCGAAGCGAACGGAGGCGAGCTCGTCGAGCGGTTTCGCAAACCGGCGGTCCATGGTGGCGCAGAGAGCCTGAGGTTCTGCATCTCGCTTGCAGGCCACAAGTCTGGTGACTGAGGTGCATTGGAGCAGGGATGGATCTGTCGGTCGGCTTCACCGTTGACGATCCGCCGGTGACCCTCAAGTGGGGAGCCGCGGAGGCCGAAATCCAGAAACTCATCGGCACGAAGTTACGTCAGGTGACGGCGGGCTACTCGACCATGACTGTCGTCGCTCTTGGCGGCCTGCGATGCAGCCTCGGCCTCCACTTCGATCGAAAAGGGAAGGGGTTGCAGGAACTCGAGTTCTTCGGGAACGAGTACCCTGACCTGAAAGCCTCGTTCGATGAGTTTCAGCGGCACTTCGAAGCCGCCTTCGGAGCGCCGACCCGGACGCGCCGCGGTACCGAGGGATTCCCGGATCACACATGGCTCATCGGGCGGCGGGAGATCTTCCACGTTGTTCGCGAACGGTTCGGGCCGGAGGAGCATATGCGCATCCGTCGCCTGGACTTCGGTCAGCGTATCCGGCGCTGGCTCGGGGAGCGTCCGTGGTAACCATGATTGACGCAGGTTTCTTCACGAAGCAGGTCATGCTGAAGCCGGAAAGCGTGCATGCCCCTGGCGTGAGGGAAATCTGCAGCGTCAGCCGGTGCATTTCTCCTGGACCAGAGGACTGGGTCGACCTCTGGCTTCACAACGGCCTGGGTTGGTTCAATCGAGTGTCGGACGCGCTTCGAGCCATCCCGCCTGGCCAGGAATCGCAGTACCGACTTTTTGCCTATCGAATATACCTGGAGGTGTTCACGAAGGACGGTCGTCTCCCTCTTAAGATTCCCGAGGACGTCCAATCAGAACCGATCCCCGATGAGTTTCGAAGTCTGGGATTTGACAGCGTCAGCAAGTCGATGGAGTCGGTGTTAGGGCTGGAATGCTCGCCACTATCCTGCAACGCGATGGCAGACGAGATTCCCACGAACGAGTTCTGCCTCTTTCCAGGGTTGAACGAAGCGATCGCGGGCGCCGAACGCTTCGCCGCCGAACAGCCAGAACCTGGCGACTACTACGTCGTCGAGGTGCTGGAAGGCCCACGACACCATCCGAGTTAGGCTATGACCTCCGCGAAAAACTCTTCACAGCAGGTTGCGGTGATCGCCGTTCGTCGCGGAACCGCCGGCCTGGAGTTGTGTCTGACGCGTCGAAAGGACTCCCGAAAATGGGCAATTCCAAAGGGGTTCATCGATCGCGGCGATACGCCGGAACAGGCGGCTCTGAATGAAGCCCTCGAAGAAGCCGGCGTACTCGGCGAACTCATCGGCGAGCCGATCGGCACATACGTCTACACAAAATGGAACGCTCCCCTCACCGTGTTGGTCTACCTCATGGAGGTTCGGGAAGAGCAAGAGCAGTGGCGAGAGATGAGAATTCGCGAACGACGCTGGCATTCGGTTCAAGAGGCGGCGCTCCTGCTGGCGAGCCACCCTATCCATCCGCTGTGGGACCGCGTGAGGGAAAGTCTCGCGACGTTGAGCTGAAAAAAGCGGACTTGAGTACGGGCCCGGCCGCGGCCGCGCCCGCAACGGCTGGGCTGGTCTCCGGCATCTTTTCAGCGACGATACTCGTCCGTTACGCGCGCGCGACACGCGCGCTCTACCGTCCCTTGTCGGCTTCGGCGTCGAGGCCATGACCCACGACTCAGGAGGGACGGTATGAAGAGCACGAGCAGATGGCTCAGGATCGCCGGGATGACGGTGGTTGTCGCGGCAATGGCGGCGGCCCTGGGAGCCGACGGCGGATCGCAGCGTCGGGACGATGACGGCCTGGACCGTGACGATCGCGACCGCGACGACCGCACGTACGCGATCGGCGCGTGGGGCGACCTGCCGTACTCCGATATCCAGGCGCAGGTCGGCGTGCCGAATCTCGTCGCCGACATGAACCGGCAGGATCTCGAGTTCACCCTGCACGACGGCGATCTCAAGGCGGGGAACAGCACGCCCGGCTCCGCGACGCCCACGGACTGCAGCGACGCGCTGTACACGCAGGCCCTTCGTTACTTCACGCTGCTCAGGGCGCCGGTCGTGTTCACCCCCGGCGACAACGACTGGACCGACTGCGATCGTCCGTCGAACGGCCCGTTCTCGTCGCTCGAGCGCCTCGACCACGAGCGGCAGGTCTTTTTCAGCACCCCGTTTTCGCTCGGACGCCGGCGGATGCGACAGCAGGTTCAGACCGAAGCGTTGTGCCTTGGCGTGAACGGACTGGTGCCGTGCGTCGAGAACCGCCGGTGGAGCATCCGCGGCGTCACGTACGCGACGCTCAACATTCAGGGGTCCTGCAACAACCTGTGCGATACGGCGCCCGATCCGGCCGAGTGGGCGGCGCGGAATCAGGCGGTCATCGCGTGGATGCGGGAGACGTTTGAGGAGGCGACGGCGCGACATTCGTCGGCAATCATGCTGATTTCCCAGGCCAACCCCGGCTGGGACCTGTCGGATCCGTCGCGCGCCCCGCTGCGCGATCCGAGGACGCTGGCGCAGACCGACGGCCAGCCCGACGGATTCCAGGAATTTCTGCTGGCGCTCCGCGAAGAGGTCGTCGCTTTCAGAAAGCCAGTCGCCTACGTGCACGGCGATTCGCATTACTTCCGCGTCGACAAGCCGTTTCTCGACGCCCGGGGCCACCGGCTCGAGAACTTCACGCGCGTCGAGACCTTCGGCAACAGCGCGGCCACGGGAAACAACGACGTGCAGTGGCTCAAGGTGCTCGTCAACCCGCGCAGCCGCGAGGTCTTTGCCTACGAGCCGCAGATCGTTCCCGCCAACCGCACGGCGGTGCCTGCCCCTTGACGGATCCCGCGAGGCGGCGCGAGCGAGTTGAAGCCCGATTCGCTCGCGCCGCAAACCCGTGTGCTAGGATCGACGGCGCTGCATGGCATCAATCTTCGATCCCGCGGCCCGCGAAGCGATTCTCGGCCGGATCGGACGCCTGACGCCGGATCGCAAGCCTCTCTGGGGCCGCTTCACCGCGCCGGCGATGGTCTGTCACGTCAGCTGCGCCTTTCGCCAGGCCCTCGGCGAGCTCGAGACGGGGCCTCCCTCCGGCCCACTGTCCCATGCTCCGCTGAACTGGCTCGTCATCCATGTTCTGCCGTGGCCCAAGGGGAAAGGAAAGAGCCCGCCGGAGTTTCTGGCGACTCCACCGACGACGTGGCAGAACGATGTGAGTACGTTGCGTGACTTGATCCGGCGCTTCGCAGACCGCGGCCCCTCGGCCGAGTGGCCGCCCAGCCGCGTCTTCGGCCGGCTTTCCGGACGAAGCTGGGGCGTGCTCGAGCACAAGCACCTCGATCATCACCTCCGCCAGTTCGGTGTGTGATCGCGACCGACGAGACGCCTCGCTCCTGCCGGTCTGGAGGAAGCGGTGAGGTGGATTGCCGCCAACATAAAGTGGATCATGCTGGTCGCTGGCATCCTGACGTGCTCGATGTTCTACGCCGCGGTTGCGCCTCAGGCGGCGATGCGAACCACGTTCGGCGAAGCGCTTCAGGGACCCCTCGCGGAGATCATCGTCCGCAGCTGGGGCGCGCTCGTCGGCCTGGTGGGAGCGATGCTGATCTACGGCGCCTACGATCCCCCGGCACGTCCTCTGATCCTGATCGTCGCCAGTCTCGGGAAACTGTTTTTCATCGGCCTGGTGCTCGTTCTGGGTCCGCCCTATCTCGTTCACCAGGCCAGCCTCACGCTCACGATCGATACGATGATGGTTGTGCTGTTCAGCGCCTACCTGGTCCAGGCGCGTCGCAGGGTCCGACGTTAGTTCGGAGCATGCGGAGGATGGAGGTGCTATGGCCGAGCTCAAGACGAAACCGACCGACCGCTCCGTCAACGACTTTCTCGGCTCGATCAAAGACGCAGAGATTCGCAAGGACTGTCGGGTACTCGTGGACATCATGAAGAAGGCCACGAAGGCCCCGCCCAGGATGTGGGGATCAGGGCTCGTCGGCTTCGGCGACTACCACTACAAGTATGCGAGCGGCCGCGAGGCCGACTGGATGCTGGCTGCGTTCGCCCCGCGCGAACAGAAGATCACCCTGTACCTCATGTCGGGATTCGAAGGCTACGACGGCCTGCTGGCCAGGCTGGGCAAACACTCGCACGGGAAGGCGTGCCTCCACATCAAGCGCCTTTCGGACGTTCACCTGCCGACCCTCAAGAAGCTCGTGACCGCATCCGTCAAGCATGTGAAGACGGTCTACCAGAAGGAGTCATGAGGTCGTCCGCGATGCGGCTGATCGCTCGCGCCGCCGTCGTTCTGATACTCGCACTCCTCGCGCCGGGTGGGACGGGTTCTGGACAGGCCCCTTCCGCGACCCGCCAGCGGTTCCTGGAGATGTTCGCCCGGTCGTACTTTCCCGGACGAACCGGCCAGCTGATGATCGTTCCGCGGGACGGCGACATCATCACGCGGGCGGAGCCGGAGTACGACTACATGCACGGCTCGCCCTGGCCGTACGACGTCGCGATTCCTCTGCTGTTCGCCGGGCCGGCCGTGAAGCCAGGCGTCCATTCCATTCCGGCCGTGCAGCAGGACGTTGCGCCCACGCTTGCAGCGGCGCTCGGCGTCGCGATGCCTCCGACCGCGACGGGGCGGGTCCTGCCGGTTCTGCGCACGGGGTTTGCCCGGCCACGGGCGGTCTTCCTTCTCGTCCTGGACGGCATGCGGCGCGACTACTTCGATCGGTACGCCGACGTCATGCCGACGCTCAGCGCGCTGCGCCGCGGCGGCGCGTGGTTCAGTCAGGCCCAGGTCAATGTGATTCCGTCGAACACGGCGGTCGGTCACTCCACGATTTCGACAGGCACCGATCCCCGCTTTCATGGCGTCACCGGCAACAACTTCTACGACCGGATCCGCCGGCGGCGCCAGGATCTGTTCGCCGGGATGGTGCCGCAGGTGCTGATGGCGTTGACGCTTTCGGATGTCTTGCAGCTGGCAACGTCGGGCCGGGCGGTCATCCTGGCGCAGGGAAGCAGCTATCGCGCGACGACGGCGCTCGCTGGACACGGCGCGTGTCAGCCGAATGGCGCGCCGGTGGCACTCGTCAACTACGATGAGAACAAAGGTGCCTGGGTCTCGAACACCGAGTGCTTCCGGTTGCCGGAGTACCTCGGCGATCACAAGCCGGGTGCGTTATGGTCGGAGAGAGGGGAGTGGCTGAATCACAAGATCGATTCCCCGTCGGCGGTTCGACGGTCGGCGCTTTTTCCAGGCTTCGAAGCTGACGCGATGATCGCCATGATCGAGCGCGAGGCGCTCGGCGCGGACGATGTGCCGGACCTGCTGCTGATGAACTACAAGAGTGCGGACTTCGTCGGTCATCAGTTCGGACCGGATTCACACGAGCTGCGCCTGACGCTCGGCGAGATGGACAGGAACCTGGCGCGAATGCTCA
Source organism: uncultured Acidobacteriota bacterium (assembly GCA_963847125.1). Taxonomy (GTDB): domain Bacteria; phylum Acidobacteriota; class Vicinamibacteria; order Vicinamibacterales; family 2-12-FULL-66-21; genus DATAEE01. Next base: position 75,221 of record CAWJYM010000009.1, on the reverse strand, counting down.
AGGCGCTCGAAGCGAAGGTCGGAAAGGACTACCTGCTGGCCGTCACGGCAGACCACGGCATGCCGTCGGGGCCGCCTGCGCGGCGGCACTTTGCGCCGGCGCTGGTCGAGGAGCTGCACCGGAAGTTCGATCCGGCGGAGAAGAAGCTCGTGACGAGTTACGAATCCGAGAACTCGCAGCTGTTCATCGACGAAGGCCGGCTCGCCCAGGTGGGCGCGACGCTCCGGGACCTCGCGCGGTTCCTCGAGGCTCAGCCGTTCGTGTTTGCGGTCTTTACGGAAGACGAGGTGCGTCGCGCGTACGGCCGCGCCGGCACGGCGAGGACACGGCAGTGAAGGTGAAGGTCTTCGATCGCCAGGGACGACTGGTCGGGCCGGTCGAGTCCGCCCGCGTCGAGAAAACGGATGCTCAGTGGCGGGCTCAGCTCACGCCGGAACAGTTTCAGATCGCGCGAGGCAAGGGGACCGAACGCCCGTTCTGTGGCACGCTCCTCGACAACAAGCGCAAAGGCGTCTACACCTGCATCTGCTGCGGCCTGCCGCTCTTCGCGTCGGACGCCAAGTTCCATTCCGGCACCGGCTGGCCGAGCTTCTTCGCGCCCGTAGCGGTCGAGAACGTGGGGACGCACGAGGACCGCACCTTCGGCATGTCGCGCGTCGAGATCCTCTGCGTGCGCTGCGACGCGCACCTCGGCCACGTCTTCGAGGACGGGCCGCGGCCGAGCGGCCTTCGGTACTGCGTGAACTCCGAATCGCTCGCGTTTACAGACTCGAATCGCCTGGCCGATATCGCCGACCCGGCCGCCGGGTAGGGCTCCGTGGACGGCCAGCGGATGGAAGCCCGCCTCGTCGACATCACCACGCTCGACGTCGACGCCATCGTCAACGCCGCGAACACCGAACTGGCGCCGGGCGGCGGCGTGTGCGGCGCGATCCATCGGGCGGCAGGTCCCGAACTGGCCGCCGCCTGCGCGCGCGTGGCTCCCTGTCCCACGGGAGAAGCGCGCATCACGCCCGGCTTTCGACTTCCGGCGCGGTTCGTCATTCACGCCGTCGGCCCCGTCTGGCGCGGCGGAGGGAACGACGAACCCGCGTTGCTCGCTTCAGCCTACAGAGCGTCGCTCGAGCTCGCCGGGCGTGAAGCGCTCTCCAGCATCGCGTTTCCGGCGATCAGCACCGGCATCTACGGCTATCCGCTGGGCGCGGCCACGAGCGTCGCGGTGGCAACGGTTCGAGAGGAGCTCGCGCGACAGAAATCGATCGCGCATGTCGTCTTTGCCTGCTTCAACCAGGAAGCCCTGAACGGGTATGCCGCGGAAGGAATCGCGAGTCGGTGAGGTAATGTAGGCTCTTCGACACCCCGGCGGAGGCACACGATGATCGAGAAGCACTACATCGAGGACACGATCCTTCAGCTCAGGAAGCTGAAAGACCTGGCGGACAAGGCCATCGATCAAATCGAGGGTGAGCAGCTGTTCGCCGCCCTGGACCCCGAGGCGAACAGCATCGCCATCATCATGAAGCACGTCGCGGGGAACATGCGCTCGCGCTGGACGGAGTTTCTGACATCGGACGGCGAGAAGCAGACGCGCGATCGCGACGGAGAGTTCATGGTGGGTCCCGACGACACCCTCGGCAACATCATGTCGGATTGGGAGGATGGGTGGAGCCTCCTGTTCGGCGCGATTGGTTCGCTCACGCCGGAGGACCTGCAGAAGACCGTCAGGATTCGGGGCGAGGCCCACACGGTCGTCGAGGCCATCAACCGCCAGGTCACGCACTACGCCGCGCACGTCGGCCAGATCGTGCTCCTCGCCAAGCACTATGCCGGGCCGAGATGGCGATCCCTGAGCATTCCGAAAGGAAAGTCCAAGGAGTTCGACGTCGCGAAAAGCGGAGGGGCGTACAACCTCGATCAGCCCGCGAAAAAGAGCCCGCCTCGATGACCGGCGCGACCGACAAGTGCCGGACGTTCCGTCGACTTCACGAGTCCGGCTGCTTCGTGATCCCGAATCCATGGGACGTCGGCAGCGCCCGCGCGCTCGCCCAGCTCGGCTTCCCGGCGCTCGCGACCACCAGCTCGGGGTTCGCCTGGACCCTGGGCCGTGCCGACAACCGTGTGTCGCTCGACGAGGCGCTGGCCCACATCCGGTCGATCGCGGACGGCGTTGACGTGCCGGTCAACGCGGACTTCGAAGGCGGGTTCGCGATCGATCCGGCTGCCGTCGCCGCCAACGTCGCAGCCGCGACCGCGACGGGGGTGGCGGGCCTTTCGATCGAAGACTCGACGGGGAACGCCTCGAATCCGCTCTTCGAATTCTCCCTCGCCGTCGAGCGAATCCGGGCCGCGCGACGAGCGATCGACGACAGCGGAAGTGGCGTCCTGCTCACCGCGCGTTCAGAAGGGTTCATCGTCGGTCGTCCGGATCTGGCGGAGACCATCCGCCGGCTCACGGCGTACGCGGCCGCGGGGGCCGATTGCCTGTACGCGCCGGGCCTGCGCACCAAAGAGGAGATCGCAGCCGTCATCGGCGCCGTCGCCCCCAAGCCGGTCAACGTGCTCGTCGGGAGCGACTTCACGACCGTGGCGGAGCTTGCCGCGGCGGGCGTCCGGCGGATCAGCGTCGGCGGCGCCCTGGCACGTACGGCGTGGAGCGGGTTCCTGCAGGCGGCGACGGAAATCGCGGAGCGGGGGACCTTCACCGGTCTTGCCCGCGCGATTCCGTTCGCCGAGATCAATCAGCGGTTTACCGGGTCCGCCTAAAGGCGGACACTACGCGATCCTAAACACCATGCCGACCGAAAAAGACTTCCGCCGTATCGCGCTCGGGATGAAGGACGCGGTCGAAGGCGCTCACATGGGACATCCCGACTTTCGCGTCAACGGCCGGATCTTCGCGACGCTTCATAACGACCGCCTGTGGGGAATGGTCAAGTTGTCACCCGAGCAACAGCAGACGTTCGTGCGGCAAGACCCGGCGACGTTCGTGCCCGAGAGCGGGGCATGGGGACGGCAGGGATGCACGGCCGTGCGACTGAAGTCGGTCGACGAGGAGACGCTCGGCGAGGCGCTGACCCTGGCCTGGCAGACGACCGTCAGAGCAGCAAAGCGCTCGAAGCCAAAGCGCTCATCAGGGCAGGTTCGATCATCGCGCAAGCGATAAGAGGAGGGGCCCCAATGTCGAGACCGGAACAATGGTTGCGGCGGGCAGAGGTTGTCGTGGTCGTTGGCGCCCTGATTGTGATCGTGATCGCCTTCGTCGTCTCGAGGCTTTCCTAGTCCCGGATGACTCTCAGATTGCTCGGTGCGGTCGGCACGGGCGCGCCGGCTGGGAGGACGAACAGCGTGATGCTCTGCGGCGGGATCGTGGCGGCGAAGCTGTTGCCGCCGAACCCGACGTCCGGCAGACGGTTGATCGCGTTGGCCGCCGTCAACTGCCAGACCTGCGCCGATCCCCGGTGCGCGACGTTGACGAGATTGATCGTCGCGGCCGTCGTCGATGCGTCCTTGTTGATGACCATGACGGTCACCGCGCGATCCGACGACCGTTCCGCCGCGAAGGCGGCGACCGCGTCGGGATTCGGCACCGTGGCGGCGACGCTGACGTCGCCGAACGTGGATTTGCTGCCGTCGTAGTTGCGATACATCTTCATCGCCTTGTACGTCGGCGTGCTCGTCGCGGGCGTGGCCCAGCGTGCCGCCATGTCGAGCCCTTCGCGGCCGAAAATCCCGTAGATGTCCGCCTGCGCTGTCGCGCCGTTGATGTGGTTCTCGGCGCCCCAGTTGTATTCCGTGATCCCGATCGACGTGCCCGGGTAGTGCGTGCCGACCCAGTTCTTCAGGCGGGGGATCAACTGGACGCGATCGTTGATCCAGGATTGATCGACGTAGGCGGGGTCCCACAGGGAACGGGTCGAGCGGTTGCGCCGCTGCTGCATCGTGGCCGACACGTCGTCGCTGAACTCGCCGCTCTGCGGATAGTAGTGGACGGTGAAGACGTCGAGCAGGCGGCGTCCGGTCGCCGCATGGTTCTGGCGGAGCTGATCGAGAAGCCAGGGGAGGTAGTCGGCGCCGCCGTGGTTGGCGCGATCCGGCAGAAAGCTCCAGCCGTTGATGCTGCCGTACTGCTGGTCGAACCCGCTGAACAGGTATCCGCTCCAGCCCCATTCCTCGGGCCCGACGACGAGCGCGGAAGGATCGACCGTCTTGATCATCGCGCCGTAATCGATCATCCGGTCCCGAATCTCGTCCATCGTTGCCCCGGTCGGGTGGACGTCGCGATGCGTCGCGTGCCAGAGGCTCGGCTCGTTGTCGAGGATGTAATAGCGCAAGCCGCCGTTCGTGTTCGTCCCCCAGCGGTTGACCAGGTGCTGGATCCACCCGCGCTGGAAGGCGGAGGTTGACGGGACGCTGGCATCGTTCGGGTCGTTCCCGGTCACGAACTGCCCGTTGGTCCGGATCCCATTGCCGGCGTCGGGGAACCACTGCCAGTCGTTCCCGGTCTGCGGGCCATACTTGGCTATGGAAAAGCTCGCGAGCTTCGCGCGGCCCGGGCCGACCTTGGCCACCCACGGGATCAGCGGTACCGTCAACATCGCGGTGGCGTTCGCGGCGCGCGAGCTCGTGAAGAAGCTGTCGCCACGCTCGCCGGCGGTCGCGCTTCCGTCCGCGATGCTCTGGTAGTACCAATCGTTGCCGCGGTTGTCGGCGTTCAGCTGCCAGTTGTAGCGCGTCGTGTTGTTGCCGCCGTTTCGATGGAGCGGAGCGTTGAGGTCGTTGAGTTGAGCCGTGGTGGCGTGGGCGACGCCATAGACGTTCGGGTCGATCGGATGACGGCTGGCGGCGGCGTCGACGCGGATCGTCACCGTCGCGGTCTGAGCGCTGGTTGTCGCCGGAGCGAGGAAAAAAACAAGTGACGAAGCGAGGAAACCCGAGATAGCCTCGCGCATGGGTGGGCCACCGACGCACGATTCGTGCCGCGCGGCCCCGAATGGGGTTCCGGGGCCTGATCGACGTGCCCCATCGACAGAATTGTGCCGATGATCACAACGGAGCGAGCGACCTAGCCGGTGCAGCAGGATTGGTTCGTGAGCGTAGCGATCTCCGGCAGCCATGCCGCCGCCGAGACCGCGGCCGCCCGCTTGAAGGCCGCGGGCATCGACGCGTACCTGCGTGAGGCCGATTCCGCTGGCGAGCCGGGCGGCACCCTCGATGTGGTCGTGATGGTGCCGTCCAGTCAACAGGCGGCCGCACACGAGCTGCTCCGGCAAGCCGTCGCAGGCGACACGCCCGAAGAGGCCGACTTCGACTTCAGCGAGTCGATCGCCGCCGAACACGTGCCGGCTGAATCGCTCGCCGCCGGCCTGGATCAGATCCGGCTCCGCAGATCCATGATGTGGTTCTGGTTCTTCAGCTATGTTCCCGCCGCCCTTCTCGTCACGATGAAGGCTCCCGAAACGAGCATCCCGTTCGTGGCCCTGCTGTGGCTGACGGCCTATCTGGTCGCCGGCGCCCTCGCGGCCACCAGCCGCTGTCCCCGCTGTCACCGGCGGTTCTGCAGCGACGGACGCCGCTGGAGTTTTTACACTCAGCGGTGCCTGAACTGTCAATTGCCCCTGCGGGGGTCCGCCGTGGAGAATTGAGGTCAAGAGAGGCACATGGCCGACGCACGCGCGAACGTTGGACGGACGAAAAACCTCGACGCCCCGGTTCGTGACCTGCTGGGTCGTCTTCTTGCGTGGGAGGATGCCCACGTCGGATTCGACGCCGCCGTGGCGGACATTCCGCCGGAGGCCCGCGGCAAGCAGCCGGAAGGGCTGCCGCATTCTCCGTGGCAGCTTCTGGAGCATCTGAAGCGCACGCAGCGTGACATTCTGGAATTCTGCCGGAACCCGGAGTACAAGGAGCAGAAGTGGCCCGATGACTACTGGCCGCCGACGCCGGCTCCGCCCACGCCGTCGGCCTGGGAGGAGAGCATCAAGCAGTTTCGGAAAGACCGCAAAGCGCTCCAGCAGCTCGCCGCCGATTCGAGGACCGATCTCGCCGCCCGGATCCCTCACGGCACCGGCCAGACGTATCTTCGCGAGCTGTTGCTGGTGGCCGATCACAACGCCTATCACGTGGGGCAGCTGGTGCTCGTCCGCCGGCTGCTCGGGATCTGGAAGCCGAAGTAGATTTCGCTGAGGAGGCACCATGGCCACGTCGACCACTCCCACACCGAAGCAGCAATTCCTCGCAAGCTACGACCGCGAGCATGCGACCACGATGCGCGTGCTTCGCGCCTACCCGACCGATCAGATCGAGCTCCGTCCGCATCCGAAGTGCAAGACCGCGCGCGAGCTGGCGTGGATGTTCGTGCTCGAGCGCGGGCTCGGCACCCGTGTCATGAACAACGAGTTCGCGAAGAGTGGTCCCTCCGGCGCGCCTCCGGCCCCGCCGGAGTCCTGGCAGGAGATCCTGGGAGCGCTCGAGAAAGCGCACAGTGAGTTCGGCGACCTCATCACATCCATACCGGACGACAAGATGTTGGACCCGGTGAAGTTCTTCACCGCGCCGAAGACGTTGGGCGACATCCCGCGGATCGACTTCCTGTGGTTCTTGTTGGGGGATCAGATCCATCACCGGGGCCAGTTCTCGATCTACCTTCGCATGGCTGATGCCAAGGTCCCATCGATCTACGGCCCGAGCGCCGACGAGAAATGGTTCTGATCGACGATGCACCGCGCGGGCGCATGAACGACAGGCTGCGCCCGCTCGTGGAAAAGATCTGGCGTTACCACCAACTGGATCACGAGCTCTCGAAGGCCGACGTCATCCTCGTGCTCTGCAGCCACGACACCATCGTGGCAGAGCGCGGCGCTCAGCTGTTCCTGGAAGGCTGGGCGCCGCTGCTCGTGTTCGCGGGCGGACTCGGATCGATCACGGGGCGCGTCTGGAGCGAGCCCGAGGCGGACCAGTTCGCGAAGATCGCGGTTGGTCTCGGTGTACCTCGAGAGAAGATTCTCACCGAGAACACATCGACGAACACCGGCGAGAACGTGCTCTTTACCAGGCAGCTCCTGGCGGAACGTCAGCTGGACCCCCAGAGGTTCATCGTCGTTCAGAAGCCGTACATGGAGCGGCGGAGCTACGCCACGTTCAGAAAGCTCTGGCCCGAAAAGGACGTGATCGTGACGTCGCCCAGAATCTCGCTCGATGGGTATCTCGACCGGTACTCACACGAGACGCTCTCGCGAGACGATGTCATCAGCATCATGGTGGGAGATCTGCAGCGGATTCGACTGTACCCGGCCAGAGGCTTTCAGATTGCTCAGGACATTCCGGACGATGTCTGGGAGGCGTATGAGGCGCTCGTCGGGGCGGGCTATGACAAGCATCTTGTCGATATGTAGTACGAGGCTTCAGCCTCGTCCTGGACGACGCTGAAGCGTCGTGCCACGGTCTGTTGAAGGGAGATTGAGATGAGACGTGTTTCGCTCGCTGTCCTGGTCACGGCGCTCGCCGCCGGCTACGCGTTAGGCGCTGTCTTTCATGCCGCGCCTGGCATCGCCGCGCAGACGGGCGGGCGCGTCTTCGAGATCCGGACCTACTACACGCACGAAGGGAAGCTGGACGCCCTCAACGCCCGCTTTCGCACCCATACCGTGCGGCTCTTCACGAAGCACGGCATGACCAACGTCGGGTACTGGACGCCGCAGGATGGGTCGATGGCCGGGAACACGCTGATCTACATCCTTGCGCACGACGGCCGGGAGGCCGCCAAGAAGAGCTGGGACGCCTTCCGCGCCGATCCGGACTGGCTGAAGGCCAAGGGGGAATCGGAGGCGGGCGGCCCGATCGTCAGCAAGATCGATTCGGTGTTCCTGCAGGCGACGGACTACTCGCCGTTGAAGTAGCGCGTCCAGATGAAGCGTCTCGTCATCCTGACGTTTGCCTCGAGCCTCGCGCTTCTCGATTCTGCCAATTCGCAGGAGGTGTCGCGTCCCGCACCCGCGCGGCTGTGGCCTGGCGGCGCTCCCGGCGCGGTTGGTTCGGGCCCGGAGGACACGCCAACCATCTCGGTCTATCGACCGGCAGGGTGCCTCGAACGGTGCGGCGTTCGTCGTGTGCCCGGGCGGCAGCTACACCCGTCTCGCCGATCACGAAGGTCACAACGTTGCGGTCTGGCTGAACGGCATCGGCGTGACCGCCGCGTCCTCAAATACCGGCTGGGGCCGCGATACCGGCATCCGGCGCCTCTCCAGGATGTCGCCCGCGCCATCCGAACGGTCCGGGCTCGGGCGAAGGACTGGGGCGTCGATCCCGGTCGGATCGGCGTCATCGGCTTTTCGGCCGGCGGGCATCTGGCGTCGACCGTCGCAACGCAGTTCGACGCCGGCGACCCGGCCGCGGCGGATGCTGTCGATCGAGTCAGTAGCCGGCCCGACCTTGCGGTGCTCGCCTATCCGGTGATCTCGATGGAGGCACGGATCGCGCACGCCGGCTCACGGAACAATCTGCTTGGCCCGAATCCATCCGCGGAGCTGGTTCAGGCGCTGTCGAGCGAGCGCCGCGTGACGACTCACACGCCCCCGACATTCCTGTTCCACACGGCGGACGATGCCGTGGTGCTGGTCGAGAACAGCCTCCAGTTTGCGGCGGCGCTGCGGGGGGCCAAAGTCCCGTACGAGCTGCACGTCTTCGAAACGGGCCGTCACGGGGTCGGGCTTGCGCCGGACAATCCGGTGCTGAGCGCGTGGCCGCGCCTGCTCGAGAGCTGGCTTCGCGCGAGGGGGTTCGTCAAGTAACACTGAGACCAGCCAGGTCGTGAGGACCTTTCAATGCACTCGAGTCAGGCGACAGTGATCGGTTTCATCGGCGTTGCGCTTCTCCTGGTCGCGTTCCTCCTGAATCTGTTTCGATTCGTCCGCGCCGAAGGCTTTTCGTACTCGCTGCTCAATTTCGTCGGCGCGGCGCTGGCGGGCTATTCGTCGTATCTGATCTCGTTCATGCCGTTCGTCGTGCTGGAAGGGGTGTGGGCGGCGGTCGCGGGCGCCGGCCTCGTCCGGCTGGCCCTGAAAGGGCAGCCGGCGATCGATCCCCACTGAGAAAACGGAGGACACCATGCGGCGCGTTCGCTACTCGGTGGCGTCGAGCCTGGACGGCTTCATCGCCGGGCCCAAGGGAGAAGCCGACTGGATCATCATGGATCCGGATATCGACTTCGCGGGGATCTTCAAGCAGTTCGACACGTTCCTCATCGGCCGCCGGACGTTCGAAGGGATGGGCAAGGCGGGGCAGGGCTCGTCCCCTGGGACAAAGACGTTCGTCTTTTCGAGCACGCTTCGACAACAAGACTATCCAAAGGTGACGATCGTTGCTCCGGACAAGGCGACGGAAACCGTGAGCGCGCTGCGCGCCGCGCCCGGCAAGGACATCTGGCTGTTCGGCGGCGGCCAACTGTTTCGGAGCCTTGCGGAGGCGGGGCTGGTCGACACGGTGGAGGTCGGCGTGATCCCGGTCCTCCTCGGCGGCGGCATCCCGCTCTTTCCGCCGCCTGCCCCGCAGATGACGCTGAAGCTGACGAAGCATCGGATCTACGAGAAGACGGGCATCCTCGGACTCGAGTACGCCATCGCGCCGCCTGCCGCGAAGGGTCGGTCGAAGAAGCGTCGATAAAGTTGTAGTACGAGGCTTCAGCCTCGTCCTAATCCTTCAGCAGCGCCTCGATCCGGCGATCCGGGACGAACCACAGGAGCGCTATGCCTACATAGATAGCGGCCGAGATCCACGGATTGACGAACGCGAGCGGGATCGCGAGCGCGTACGCGCCGAAGGACACTTTCCCTTTGAAGTCCCGCCCGAGAGCCCTGGCGAGCCTCGACTGCCGGCCATGATGCGAGATGATCGCCTTCTGGAGAATCAGGTAGGCGAGGCCGGCACCGACCATCACCGCGCCGTAGACGGCCGTCGGCAGCGGCGCGAAGTCGTTCTCGCCCATCCACCCGGTCACGAACGGCACGAGCGAGAGCCAGAACAGCAAGTGCGTGTTCGCCCACAAGATCCTGCCGCTGATCCGCTCGCTGGCCTGGAGCATGTGGTGATGGTTGTTCCAGTAGATCGCGACGAACACGAAGCTCATGACGTAGGTCGCGAAGACCGGCAGCAGCGGCCGGAGCGCGGCCAGGTCCGCGCCGTGCGGCACCTTCAGCTCCAGCACCATGATGGTGATGATGATGGCGATGACGCCGTCGCTGAACGCCTCCAGACGGCCTTTGCTCATCGGGGGGCTCCGTGGGAGGATGGACGGGTTTCACCGAGGGCCTGTTTCATGATGAGAACGCTCCTGCTCCTGTGCGTCGCGTTCTGGATCGGCGACGCGGCAGCCATTGTCGGTGAGGGCCGGCAGCCCCGCGCCCCTCGCGCTGCCGAGTATCCCACGCCGGTCCAGGGAGACTTCGTCGTCAAGAACTTCCGGTTCGCGTCCGGCGAGACCCTGCCGGAGCTCCGGCTGCACTATCGGACGATCGGGACACCAGCGCGCGACGCGCAGGGCGTCGTCCGGAACGCGGTCCTCATCATGCACGGCACCGGCGGGACAGGGAACCAGTTCCTGCGCGCCGACTTCGCCGGTGAGCTCTTCGGCGCCGGCGCGCTCCTCGACGCCACGCGGTACTTCATCGTCCTGCCTGACGGCATCGGGCACGGGCAGTCCAGCAAGCCGAGCGACGGGCTTCGGGCCCGCTTTCCCCGCTACGGCTACGCCGACATGGTCGAGGCGCAATACCGGCTGCTCACCGAGGGGCTGGGCGTCAACCACCTGCGGCTCGTGATGGGCACGTCGATGGGCGGCATGCACACGTGGGTCTGGGGCGGGCGGTACCCCGATTTCATGGACGCGCTCATGCCCCTGGCCAGCCTGCCCACGCAGATCTCCGGCCGCAACCGCGTCTGGCGGCGCATCGTCATCGACGCGATCCGCAACGACCCGGAGTGGCGCGGCGGCGCCTACACCGTTCAGCCGCAGAGCCTTCGCACGGCGCAGGGCCTGCTGTATCTCATGAGCAGCAACCCGGTCCTGCGCCAGGAGCAGATGCAGACGCTCGCCGCGAGCGACGCCGCGTTCGACGCGTCGCTCGCCTCGTCGTTGAAGACCGGCGACGCGAACGACCTCCTCTATCAGGTCGACGCGTCGCGCGACTACGATCCAGGCCCGAACCTCGAGCAAATACGGGCGCCGCTCATCGCCGTCAACTCGGCGGACGATCTGATCAACCCGCCGGAACTCGGCATCCTGGAGCGCGAGATCAAACGGGTCCGGAACGGGAAGGCCGTGGTCCTCCCGCTGAGCCCGGAGACGCGCGGCCATGGATCGCACACGATTGCGAGGTTGTGGAAGCAGTATCTCGAGGAGCTGCTCACGTCTTCCTCACTCACTTCACAGTTGAACGACAGGAGGCATCAATGACGAAAGAGCTCGTGGCACGACCCTTCAGGGTCGTCCTTTTGGCGCTGGGAGTTACGGCGGTCCTGGCGGGCGGCGCCGTATCCGTCCTCGCCCAGGCGCCGCCGGCGCCGAAGCCCGGCCCCGAACATAAAGCGATGGAGTACTTCGTTGGAAAGTGGACCGGGCAGGCGGAGCTCAAGCCCGGACCGTTCGGTCCCGGCGGCAAGATGACGTCGGCCGACACGTGTGAGTGGTTCACCGGCGGTTTCCAGGTCGTGTGTCGGAATGAAGGCGCCGGCGTGATGGGGAACATGAAGGGTCTCGGCATCATGAGCTACAACGCCGGAGACAAGGCTTACAACTTCTACATCATCGACAGCATGGGCGTCTCGGAGTTGTCGGCTGGCACCAAGAGCGGCAATACGTGGACGTTCACGGCCGACTCGACGGTCGGAGGGATGACCTTCAAGTCCCGGTACTCGATCGTGGAAGCATCGCCGACTTCGTACACCTTCAAATGGGAAATGTCTCAGGACGGCACGAAGTGGGCGACGGTCGTGGAGGGAAAGGCAACGAAGTCCGGTACCTAGAGGCACACGGAGAAAGGCACTAACGCAGAGGACGCAAAGGACGCAGAGGCTGGAAGCAGGATCGGCCGGCGCGCCTTCGGCGCGTGCGTTGCGCGAACGAACCCACACGTAAGAGCCCCTTTCGAGAGCGCTTACTTCCCAGGCTCTTACGTGTGGGCTCGTTCGAGCAACGCCAGGCCCGACCGAAGGTCGGGCCCCGGCCGACCCTGCTTCCAGCTCACTCTCTGCGATCTCTGCGTCCTCTGCGTCCTCTGCGTTAGTACCCCATGCAGCGCATATAATCCCCACTCTGCCCACGAAGCCCCGTTTAGCTGGAGGTACGTATGTTGCGCGGACGCGTTAGAGCCGTCTTTTTCGCCGTCCTGGCCGTCCCGCTCGTCCTCGTCGCGCGCCAGCCGGCGTCGACCTCGTTCGACGGGTTCGACGCGTTCGTGGCGGGAGTGATGCGCGAGTGGAAGGTGCCCGGCCTCGCGGTCGCCGCCGTACGCGATGGCACGGTCGTGCTCTCGAAGGGCTACGGATACCGCGACGTCGAGAAACAGCTTCCGGTCACGCCGCGGACGCTCATGGCGATCGGCTCGAACTCGAAGAGCTTCACGGTGACGTTGATGGGGATGCTCTCAGACGAGGGGAAGCTGGACTGGGACAAGCCCGTCCGAACCTACCTGCCCGACTTCGAGCTGTCCGACGAAGTGTCGGCACGGCTGATGACGCCGACCGATCTGGTGACGCACCGCTCGGGCCTGCCGCGCCACGACTCGATGTGGTTCGGGCGCGCGTTCACGCGTAAGGAGCTGTATCAGCGCCTGAAGTATCTCGAGCCGAGCGCCACGTTCCGGCAGCGCTACCAGTACAACAACCTGATGTTCATGACGGCAGGCGTCCTTCTCGAGCAGAACACGGGCAAGTCCTGGGACGACCTGATCGATCAGCGCATCTTCGAGCCGCTGGGGATGTCGCGCTCCAACACCTCCGTGCGCGATTTGCCGGCATCGGACGACTCTGCGCTGCCGTACATGGAGCGGGACGGCAAGGTCGTGGCCGTGCCGTACCGCAACATCGACGCGGTTGGTCCGGCGGGATCGATCAACTCGAGCGTCGAGGAGATGATGCAGTACATCCGGATGCATATCGACCAGGGGATGTACAACGGAAAGCCACTCCTCTCGAAACGGTTTGCCCTCCGGATGCAGTTCCCCTCGTCGGCGCCCGCGGTCAACCTGGACCCCGAAGTGCCCCGGTTCGCTGAAATCGTGCCGGGCGGCTACGGCCTCGGCGTTGGCATCTCGAGCTACCGCGGGCACAAGCTCGTCGAGCACAGCGGCGGGATCGACGGCTTCATCTCCGCGATGTCGTGGATGCCGGATGACCGTATCGGCGTGATGGTCCTGTCGAACTACTCCGGCGTGAATCCGGTGACGGCCATCGTGATGCGCAACGTTTACGATCGCCTGCTGGGTGTTGCCCAGATCGATTGGGTGGCCCGCCAGAGGACGGTTCTGGCGTATGCGGACAAGCGCCAGAAAGAGCGCGAGCGGGAACGGGAAGTGGAGCGCGTGGCCGGAACGTCGCCGTCGCATCCCCTGTCGGACTACGCGGGGACGTTCGAGCATCCGGGATACGGCGTGGTGCGGATCGCGCACGAAAACGGTGGTCTGGTCTTCATGCTGGATGAGTTCACCGTGCCGCTCGAGCACTTTCACTACGACGTCTTCCGCCGCGTCAAAGGCGGGCCGCGATCGCCGGTCGACGATGCCCGGTTGAGCTTCTCGTACGGCGCGAATGGCAAGGTCGAGAGCGTCTCGATCCCGCTCGAGCCGGCCGCGCCGGAGATCGTGTTCAAGCGAAAGCCGGCGCCTGCGAAGTCCACGTCGAATCAATAGGCGCCGGCGGCCCGTTGCCTCTGCGACCGACCGATGCCGCTGCTCTTGATCGCGTCCGAGCGCTTCGGCGAGCATTCGACGCCGCCCGGCCATCCTGAACGGCCCGAACGGGCCGAGGTCATGGACGCCGTTGCGCTCGACTGGCGGCGCCGTGGCGGCGCGACGGCCGAGCCCCGGCCGGCGACGCGTGAAGAGCTGGCGCGCGTTCACGACGCCGACTATCTCGACCGGCTCGAGTCCACGCGTGGCCGCGCGGCGAGGCTCGATCCGGACACCTTCACGTCGCCCGAGTCGCTCGAGATCGTGGCTCTCGCCGCCGGCGCGGCCGTGCAGGCCGCACGCCGGACGCTCGACGGCGGCGGTCCGACGTTCGCCCTGGTCCGGCCACCCGGCCACCATGCCGAGCGGAACCGGGCGATGGGGTTCTGCCTGTACAACAACGTCGCCGTCGCCGCGGCGGATGCGCTGGCAGCCGGCGCCTCGAAGGTCGCCGTGGTGGACATCGACGTCCACCATGGCAACGGCACGCAGTGGATGTTCTACGCCGACCCGCGCGTGCTCTATGTCTCGACGCACCAGTACCCGTACTACCCGGGCACGGGGGCCGCTGATGAAGTCGGCGACGGTCCCGGCCGCGGGTTTACCGTCAACGTCCCGCTCGAGGCGGGGGCGACCGATGCCGACTATCGCCTCGTCTACGGCGGCATCGTCGGGCCGGTCGTGGAGTCGTTTGCGCCGGATCTCGTGCTCGTCTCGGCCGGCTTCGACGCGCACGAGCGCGATCCGCTGGCCGGCATGCGCCTGTCCACCGAGGGATACGCCGCGATCGTGGGCGGGCTTCGCGCGGCCGCGGAGCGCGCCTGCGGCGGCCGCCTCGCGATGGTCACCGAGGGAGGCTACGATCTGCGTGCCTTTGCGGAGTGCCTGAGTGCGTCCATCCGGGTGCTCGAGGGGCAGCACGACCCTAAAGGGTCGTACCACACCCCCGACGACCCTAAAGGGTCGTACCACGACTCTGATTCACGCGGCCGCGCCGCGCTCGAAGCCGTTCGGGCCGCGCAGAAGCCTTTCTGGTCTATCTTCTAGATTCTGAGATTCTAGATTCTGGATTCTGAAGCATGGGCGTTGAGTCTCACCTTGGAATCAAGCTCAGCGAATACGACGCGCGGATCCGAACGTTCATCCCACGCTACGAAGAGATGCTCGACGCGGCGGCCGCGGCGTTGCGCGCGCTGCCGCGCCGGCGGCCGCTCGTCGTAGATCTGGGGATCGGATCCGGTGCGTTGTCGGCCCGGTCGCTCGCCGCGCAACCCGCGGCGCGCATCGTCGGCATCGACAGCGACGAGGACATGCTGCAGATGGCGCAGAAGAGGCTGGGCCCGCGGCTGACGGCACGGCGCGGGGACTTCCTGAGCGCGGCGCTCCCGCGCTGCGATGCCGTGACAGCCTCTCTGGCGCTGCATCACGTGGCGACGCGCGCCGCCAAGGCCCGGCTCTACGCGCGCTGCTTCAGAGCGCTTCGCCGCGGCGGGCTGTTCGTGAATGCGGACTGTTGCCTGGCTTCGAACCGGCGCCTTCAGGCGCTCGATCGAAGCGTCTGGCTCGCGCATCTGCGGCGCCGCTACCGTGGAGGCCGCGGCGCCGCCTACCTCCGGGAATGGGCAAAGGAGGACGTCTACTTCCGGCTCGAGGATGAGATCGAACTGCGTCCGCTCAGCCGGTTTCTCGGTCGACGTCCCCTGGCGGCGCGACTCGTTCGCCGTCGTCGTCGGCGCAAAGCGTTGAGACCGTCAGATATAATTTCCCCTGACGTGGACTACAAACCCCAGGAAATCGAGAAGAAGTGGCAGGAGGCGTGGCGCGCCTCGAGGGCCTTCGAGGTCACCGAGGATCCCACGAAGCCGAAGTTCTACTGCCTCGAGATGTTCGCGTACCCGTCCGGCCACGCGCACGTGGGGCACGTCCGAAACTACATGATCGGCGACGTCGTTGCGCGCATGAAGCGGATGCGCGGCTTCAACGTCCTCCACCCGTTCGGTTGGGACGCGTTCGGGCTGCCGGCCGAGAACGCCGCGATCAAGAGCAATACGCACCCCGAGACCTGGACGCTCGAGAACATCGCGCACATGAAGGGGCAGCTCCAGCGGCTCGGCATCAGCTACGCGTGGGAGCGGGAGATCGCGACCTGTCTGCCCGAGTACTACCGCTGGAACCAGTGGCTGTTCATCCGGATGTTCGAGCGGGGCATCGCGTACCGGCGCCGGTCGACCGTCAACTGGTGCCCGAGTTGCCAGACGGTGCTGGCCAACGAGCAGGTCGTGGACGGCGGCTGCTGGCGCTGCGGCACGCCGGTTACCACGCGCGAGCTGGAACAATGGTTCTTCCGGATTACGTCTTACGCCGACGAGCTCCTCGACGCGATCTTGAAGCTCGACGAGTGGCCCGAGAAAGTCCTGACGATGCAGCGGAACTGGATCGGCAGGTCGGAAGGGGCTCGCATGCGCTTCGCGCTGGCCGGGCCTGGGGCATCGGGCCTGGGGCCTGGGGGTTCAAGCCCCAAGCCCCATTCCCCAAAGCTTGCCGCGCCGAAGCAGCCCGAGCTCGAACCCTCGGCTGCGAAGGCGGGCCCTGGAGAAGCGATAGACGTCTTCACCACCCGCATCGACACGATCTACGGCGCGACGTTCGTTTTGCTTGCCCCTGAGCACGAGATGGTCGAGCGTTTCGCGCGGGAGTCCGGCGACCCCGCAGCGTTCCGCGCGCGCGTCAACCGGTTCCGCTCGCAGGACCGCACCGCGCGCATGACGGGGGAGGTCGAGAAAGAGGGCTTCGACACCGGACGCAAGGCGATCAACCCGTTCACGGGCGCACCCGTTCCGATCTGGATCGCCAACTTCGTGCTGGTCGAATACGGCACCGGCGCCGTGATGGGTGTCCCGGCCCACGATGAGCGCGACTTCGAGTTCGCGCGCAAGTACGGCCTGCCCATTCAGGTCGTCGTGCGTCCGGCGGACGGTCCGACGCCGGTCGTCGATTCAATGACCGAAAGCGTCTCGAACGACGGGGTCCTCGTGAACTCGGGGCCATACGACGGGATGTCGTCCGACGCCGCGCGCGCGGCGCTGACGGCCGAGGCTGAGAAGCGCCGGATCGGCGAGGGCACCGTCCAGTATCGGCTCAAGGACTGGGGCATCTCGCGCCAGCGCTACTGGGGCACGCCCATTCCGATGCTCTACTGCGACGCGTGCGGCATCGTCCCGGTCCGCGACGAGGACCTGCCCGTCGTCCTCCCCAAGACGGCCGAATTCAGCGGGCGCGGGGATTCGCCGCTCGCTCAGATCCCGGAGTTCGTCAACGCAACCTGCTGGAAGTGCGGCGGTCCCGCGAAGCGCGAGACCGACACGATGGACACCTTCGTCGACTCCTCGTGGTATTTCTTCAGGTTCTGCGATCCCAGGAACGAGGCGAAGGCGTTCGAACCGGCGAAGGTCAAGTACTGGGGTCCGGTCGACTTCTACAGCGGCGGGATCGAGCACGCGATCCTGCACCTGATCTACTCGCGATTCTTCACGCGCGTCTTTCGCGACCTCGGGATGGTCGGGATGGACGAGCCGTTCGAGCGCGTGCTCACGCAGGGCATGGTGCTCCGAAACGGCCAGGTGATGTCGAAGTCGAAGGGGAACGTCGTCGATCCGGACGACATGACGCAGAAGTTCGGCGCGGACGCGCTGCGTGTGTACGTGACGTTCGTCGCGCCGCCCGAGAAGGAGATCGAGTGGACCGATGCGGGCCTCGAGGGCAGCTTCCGGTTCCTCGCGCGCGTCTGGCGGCTCGTGGATTCGGTCTGCGACACGATCGCCGGCGACGGCATTCCGGCACCCACCGGAGAGCTGGAGGATGCCGAACGCGCGCTGCGCCGGAAGACCCACGACACCATCAGGCGCGTCACGCAGGACCTCGACCCGCGCGTCCATTTGAACACCGCGGTGTCGGCCCTGATGGAGCTGGTCAACGAGCTCTATCAGTTCTGCGATCGGCCCGGGCGGGCGTTCGGCCCACGGCGCGGCGAAGCCGCGGCATCGGCGGGGGTCGTCGAGCGGAAGGAAACGGTGGCGGTTCTCAAGGAGGCGGTAGAGACGCTCGTGCTGATGCTCTCGCCGTTCGCGCCGCACATGTCGGAGGAGCTCTGGGAGCGCCTCGGCCACGCCGGCGGCATCGCGACCGCCGCCTGGCCCGGCTACGACGCCGAGGTGGCCAAAGCCGAGGAAGTCGTCGTACCGGTGCAGATCAACGGGAAGGTTCGCGCCCGGCTCACGGTACCGGCAGGCACGTCAGACGACGAGCTCCAGGCCCTGGCGCTCGCCGATCCGCAGGTGCAGGCCCACGTGAAGGGCAAGCAGATCAAGAAGATTGTCGTCGTCAACGGTGGAAAGCTGGTGAGCATTGTTGTCTAGGCCTTCGTTGAGATGTCTGAGTGCCTATTGCCTAGTGCCCAGTGCCTTCGTAGTGCTGGCCGCATGCGGGTACTCCCTGGCCGGGCGGGGCTCGTTCCTTCCGGAAACGATCAAGACGATCGGCGTGCCGATGTTCGCCAACCACACGTCGGTCTTCGATATCGAGCGCCGGGTCACGGAGAAAGTACGGTCCGAGCTGATCGGCCGCGGACGCTACAAGGTCCTGCCGGTCGCGACGGGCGTGGACGGCCTGCTGACAGGCGAGATCACCGCGATCACGTCCGCGCCTGCCAGCTTTACCGAGCAGCGCCAGGCGTCCCGGAACGTCGTCATCATGACCGCCCGGATCGAGTTCAAGGAGACCGCGACGGGCAAGGTCCTCTGGTCCAACCCGTCGATGCAGTTCCGGGACGAGTTCGAGGTCACGACGGGCTCGACGGCCTTCGACCCGAACGCATTCTTCAACCAGAACGACAACGCCGCCGAGCGCATTGCGACCGCGTTCGCGCGGAGCGTTGTCAGCGCGATTCTGGAGGCGTTCTAGCCCGTGCCCGCCAGGCGCTACGACGATGTCAGGAAAGAGATCGCCGCCGGCAAGCCGGCGCTTGTCTATCTTCTCGTCGGCGATGACGACGGCGCGCTGACGGCGCTCGTCAACGAGTTCGCGTCGCTCGTCGAGGAGGACCTCCGCGCCTTCAACCACGACCGGTTCCACGCCACCGACAAAGGCGTGTCTCCCGATGCCGTCGTCCAGGCTGCGCGCACGCTGCCGATGATGGCACCCCGCCGCGTCGTCGTCGTCGTGCGCGCGGAGAAGTGGCTCAAGCCGAAGCGGCGCGGCGCGGAAGGGGAGGGGGCGGCTGAGGAGGAGGCCAGCACCGAGCTGGACGCCCTCGAGCGCTACATCGCCTCTCCCGAGCCCCAGACGACGCTCGTGCTCGTGGCGGCTGACGTGGACAAAGGGCGGCGGCTGACGAAGGCCATCTACAAACAAGCCGTCGTCGTCGAGGCATGGGGTTTCAAGAGCGACCGCGAGTTTCAAAGCCGCGAGCTCGGGGCGATCTTTCAGAAGGCCCAGGCCTGGGTCCAGCGGGAGGCGACAGCGGCGGGCCGGACCATCGATCCCGACGCGGGTCGATTGCTCGCCGAGCGGGCGGGGGCGGACGTCGGCCGGCTGCGCGCGGATGTCGAGCGGCTGATCGCCTTCGCCGGCGAGCGGAAACGGATCACGCGCGAGGATGCGGAGGAGGTCGCGAGCGACAAGACCTCGCAGGACCGATGGGCGGTGGCGAACGCGATCGAGCGCGGCGATACCGCGACCGCTCTCCGCGAGCTCGCGCTCGCGCTCGACGCCGGTGTCGTGCCGTACCTGATGCTCGGGCAGCTCGCCTGGGTCGTGCGCGACAGGCTCGCGCGCGTGAACCCTTCCGGCGTCCGCACCGCGGTCAACGCAGTGTTTCGGACCGACACCGACATCAAGACGTCAGGGGGAGACCCACGCGTGCTGCTCGAGCGGCTGGTGGTGGAGCTCTGCGACTCCCGCCTTCGCCGCTAGGGCTTCGGCGGGGCAAGCCCGCCTTCGCCGCTAGGGCTTCGGCGGGGCAAGCCCGCCTAGGGTTCGGCGGCAACGCCTTCGCTCCTGGAGCTTCGGCGGGGCAAGCCCGCCTTCGCCGCTAGGGCTTCAGCGGGGCAAGCTCTTACGCGGAGGCGGCCTTGAGCCGTCTGCTGATCCGCGACTTGTAGCGGCCGGCGGCGTTCGCGTGGATGATGCCCTTGCCCGCCATCTTGTCGATGAGCGAGATGGTTTCGTTGAGCGCGGCGTGCGCCTGCTTGGTGTCCTTGGCGTCGATCGCCGCGCGGATGTCCTTCAGCGCGCTGCGAAGACGGCTGCGGACCTGACGGTTCGCGTCGCGCCGCACGACGTTCTGACGGTGAGCCTTCTGGGCCGACTTGTGCCTGATTGCCACGTGATGGTCTGCTCCTCAGTCCTGAATTGAACCACTCATTATAGCGCGGCCTTGTGGTACGAGGCTTTAGCCTCGTCTGGGGGACGACCCTAAAGGGTCGTACCACATATTATTCCCGCCCCTTCAGCCGCCTGATCGCGCGGCGCTCCCGCCGGTCGGGTGCGCCAGGCGCGGTGCGGACGAACGGGCGCGCCAGCCGGGCCATCCGGCGAAGCTCGATCTCCTCGGCCGTCGGGGGCGGCGTGAGGTCCTCGTAGAGCGTCCGGGCCTCCGCCTTCGGGAGGTGCTTTTCCGCCACTCCGGCGACGCGCACGCGCTGCCGCCGCCCGAGCGGGCGGGTGATCACGATCTCGTCCCCGGGGCGCACGTCGCGATGCGGCTTCGCGCGGGCGCCGTTGACCTCGACCTTCCCGCCCTCACACGCGCGCTTGGCTTCAGACCTCGTGCGGAACAGGCACGCGACATCCAGCCAGACATCTAAGCGGACGGACTCCATTGACTCATTCACTGCGTAGCGTGATCGCCGGGTCGACCCTGGCCGCGCGGCGGGCCGGAACCCAGGCGGCGAGAAGGGCAACCGCCGCCAGCGCGAGCGCCACCGCGGTGAAGGCCATCGGATCGTCCGGATCGAGGCCGTAGAGCAGCGCCCCCACGAGCTTCGCCGTCCAGACCGCCAGCAGCAGGCCCAGGACGATCCCGGCGCCGACCGGCGCGAGTGTCTGACGCTGGACGAGCGCGACGACCTGCTGCGCGCGCGCCCCGAGCGCCATCCGGATTCCGAGCTCGCGCGTCCGTTCCACGACCGCCGCCGAAGCGACCCCGTAGATCCCGACGGTCGCGATGACGAGCGCGACGAGCCCGAAGAAGGTGAAGAGCCGCACGCCCATCCTCTGCGGCAGCACCTGGGCGCGGACGTGATCGTCGAGCGTCATGACGCGGTCGACGGGCAGGTTTCCATCCACGCCGCGAACGGCGCTCACGAGCGCGCTTCCCATGCTCCCTGCCTCGCGGTCGGTCCGGACGATGAGCGTCGCGGCGTTGAGCAGAGTGTCCTCCTGGTGCTGGAGGAAGGGCAGGTACATTGTCGGCATTACCTCTTCGTCGATGGCGCGCCCCCTGACGTCTCCTGCGATTCCGACGACATCGACCCAGGGACCCTTCTCGTCGAAGCGGAAGCGTCCGCCGAGGGCGGCGCGGCCGGCCCAGAATTTCGCCGCCATCGCGCGGTTGACGACCGCCGCGAGCGGAGCGCCCTCGCGGTCGCGCGCGTCGAGCGCGCGTCCCTCGAGGACGGGGATGCCGAGCGCCGGGAAGTAACGGCCGTAGACGTACGCGATGTCCGCATGCACGCTGCGACCCTTCGGCGGCGTGAAGCCGTCGACTTCAATCGTCCACATCATGACGCCGCGCATCGGGACGTGACTCGCCCAGGCGGCGGCGCGCACCGACGGCAGCGCGTACAGGCGATCGAGCGCCGAGTCGTAGAACTGCCGCGCGCGCGCGGCCTCGTATCGGGCCAGACCGAGGTCGACGGACGCCGTGGCCACCCCCTCCGAGCGGAAGCCGAGCTCGGTGCGGAGGGCGCGCTCGAGCCCCCGCACGAACAGCGCGCCGCCCGCCAGGAGGACCAGCGAGAGCGCAACCTGCGCGGTGATCAAGGCGCCGCGCAGCCGATGCCGCGAGGTCGTGCGGACCTGGCCCCGCAGCGCGCCGACGATCCCGAGCGCCGACGCCCGCAGCGCCGGCACGAGCCCGAACAGAACCGCCGTGCCGAGCGACGCCGCAAGCGCCGCCGTCAACGAGCGCCAGCCGAGACCGAGCCGCAGGCCCTCGATGGGAATCTCGCCCGGCAACTGGAAGCGTGCGAGGAGCGCAATCATCCATTGCGCGACGAAGAGCCCGGCGGCGCCGCCGGCGAGCGCGAGCAACAGGTTCTCAGTCAGCATCTGGCGCACGAGCCGGCCGCGGCTCGCGCCAAGCGCAAGGCGCACGGCGATCTCGCGCCGCCGCGCGGTGGCGCGGACGAGCAGCATATTCGCCAGGTTTGCACAGGCGACGAGCAGGGTGAATCCGACAACGCCTCCCAGCAGCAGGAGGAACCTGCTCAGGTCGCGTTGGGTGCTGAATCCGACGGCGGTCGCCTTGAGCGGGTGGATTTGAGCCGCCTCGTCGGCGTCGCGCGCCGCTTCCGGGTCGGCTGCGTGGTTGGCTTTGTAGGTCGCCGCGATGACGGCGCCGGCCTGTTCCGGCGTCACGCCCGGCTTCAGGCGCATCACGAGGCGGAGCCACACCAGGCCGCGGCTCTTCAGCGGATCGACCCGGCGAAAGAACGGCGCCGTTTCTATTTCCCGGAACGAAGAGAGCGGCATCCAGAACGCCGGATCCGCCTGCAGCGTGACCCCGCGGAAGCCGCGCGCCGCCACGCCGACGACGAGCGCGGCGCGGCCGTTCACCCGCAGCGTCGTCCCGACGATCGCCGGGTCCGCATTGCACTGCGTCCGCCAGTAGCGGTCGCTCAGAACGGCGACGAGCGCCCCTCCTTGAGCGCCTTCGTCGGCTGGCAGGAGAATCCTTCCGAGCTGCGGGCCGATTCCCAACACGTCGAAGTAGTTGCCGGACACGAACGCGCCGGCCGCGAGCTCCGTCGAGTTCCCGCGCTGGAGGCTGAACGTGTCACGCCCGCTGAAGGCGACGACCCCGTCGAAGGTATCGGTACGCGCGAGATAGTCCCGGAACGCCGGGTAGGAGGCGCTCCAGCGGGTGCCGTACAGGCTGTCCACGTCGCCGACCGGCAGCGGTCGGAGGAGCGTCGCGTCGGCAAGCGCGTAAATCGCCGTCGTGGCGCCGATGCCGAGGGCGAGCGTCAGGATCGCGGCGCCCGTGAACACGGGGGACAGCGTGGCGAGACGGAGGGCGTAGCGGAGGTCGGCCAGGAGATCGCTCATGGGTTGTCCTCGGCGTCGAGTCGGCTCGTGCCTCAGGCGCCGGCCGCGTCGCCGCCACTCGTATGCGTGCTCGCCGGGCGCGGCGCGCAGAACATCCGCGGCGAGCCACCCTGCGACGCGGGTCCGCGCGAATCCGCGGCCCGATGCCGACGCTTCACGCCACCGATCGCGCGCAAGCTGGCGCATCTCGCGGCCGTGCGCCCGGCGCAGGGAACGCGGGAGGAGCGCGAGCAGAAGCCGGAGCAGCAGATCACCGAGCACCCGCCGCTCCCTTCGCGCGCGCGACGCGGACGAGCCGCGAGAGGCGCCCCGTTTCAGCCCGCAGAACGCGCGAACCGTACGCCGTCATCCGGTAGTACCGACGCCGCTCGTCATCCAGCTCCGGATCGGGCCGCTCGTCCGATTCGTCGATCAGGCCGAACTCCAGCAGCCGCTTGACCGCTCCGTACAACGTGCCCGGCCCCATCTCGACGTCGCCGTCGGTCAGCCGCCTGATCTCCTGCATGATCGCGTAGCCATGACGCTCCCCGTCGGCGAGCGCGAGGAGGATGTGAACGAATGCGGGCGGCAGCGGAAGCAGCGCGTCGGGAGCGCTGGGAGAACGGTGAGCCATGAACGGCGGCGATTATATCGGCCGTCGATATAGAGCGCAAGGCTCAATGCTGATTGCTGACTGCTGACTGCTGAGCGAACTACCGCGGGGCCGGCTTGTTCGAGTACCGGACGACCTCGCGGCCGTCGACGGTCTCGACGGAGCGAACGATCCGGGTCGAGCGGGACTTGGCGGTCGCCTTGGTGATCTTCGCGACGTAGGTCTGCGTTTCCCGATACGGCGGCACTTTCTGGCCGTAGCGGTCGACGGTGGTTGGCCCCGCGTTGTAGGCGGCGAGCGCCAGCTCTTCGTTGTCGTCGTAGCGATCGAGCAGCCGGCGGAGGTACCGCACGCCCGCCCGGATGTTCTCCGCCGGGTCGTACGGGTTGAGCACGCCGAAGTCCCGCGCCGTCGCCGGCATGATCTGCATCAACCCCATCGCGCCCTTGAACGAGCGGGCCCAGGGATCGTACGCCGACTCGGCGTGGATGACTGCCCGGACCAGTTCGGCCCGGATACCCTGATCGCGCGAGTGCGCGACGATCAAGTCGTCGTACAGCGCCGCGCGCCTGGCTGCAGCCGGAGTTGCCGTCCTGATCGCGGGGCTCTCGGTCGCGACGGCGAAGGTCTCGACCTTCTTTGCCTCTTTGACCTTGGCCCGGTCCGACAACACCAGGTTCCCCTCGGCGTCGCGCCAGGCGTAGATCTGGGCCTGAACGGTCGCGGGGACCGCCAGGACGCAGACGAACGCGGCGAACAGCAGGCGCCTCATGGCTGAAAGGATTCGCGTCCTAAACGGTTGAATCCGGGGCTGATTGAGCAAGGCACCGGCCGGGTCGGCCCGTCCGGCGATGTAGCCGTAATTACTGGAAATACGGCGGTTATGTGTTCATATCGGGCCGGGCATGGGGGCGCCCTGGCCCCTGGTGTGCGGTTTAGGAACCCCTGGTTTCAGTTCTGTGGGCGAAGCTCAGAGTTGTGGCACGAGGCTTCAGCCTCGTCCGGCCAGCATCTCGCGTACGACTTCTCGGCTCTTCGCGAGCAGCTCGTCGATCCTCGCGGGATCCTTCCCACCGGCCTCCGCGAAGTCCGGGCGCCCGCCTCCGCCGCCGCCGACGATCGGTGCGATCTGCTTGACGACGTTGCCGGCATGCACGCGGCCCGCGAGGTCTTTCGTGACGGACACGACCAGCGCGACCTTCCCGTCGTTCTCCGACGCGAGCACGACGACGCCGGTCGTCAGGCGGTCGCGAAGCGAATCCGACAGGCCCCGCAGCGCGTTCTTCTCCAGCCCCGCGACCTTCCGCGCGACCATCCTGACGCCGTCGATCTCGATCGCGTCGTCCGACCCGGCGGCGGAGGACCCGCCGCCTCCGAGCGCCGCCTTCATCCTGAGCTGCTCGTTCTCGCGCTGAAGCCGCTTCGCCTCCGCCTGCAGCCGACGCACGGCCTCGGCCGCCTGATCGGCTGGCGCGGCGAGCGCGTCGAGGACGCCGGCGAGCGCGTCGCGCCGCTCCTCGTAATAGCGCACGGCTCCCTCGCCCGTGAGCGCCTCGATGCGGCGGACGCCGGCCGCGACGCCGCTTTCCTGCGTGATCACGAAGAAGCCGATGTCCCCGGTCGCGCGGCAGTGCGTGCCGCCGCAGAGCTCCACGCTGAAGCCGGGGATCGTCACGACGCGGACCCGGTCGCCGTACTTTTCGCCGAAGAGCGCCATCGCGCCCGCTGCCATCGCTTCCTGCGTGTCTCGTTCGGCGGTCTCGACCGGAGCGTTGCGGTAGACCTGCTCATTGACCATCCGCTCGATGCGATCCAGATCGGTCCGCGGACATCGGCGCGAAGTGCACGAAGTCGAACCGCAGGCGGTCCGGCGCCACGAGCGACCCTGCCTGCTTGACGTGCCCCCCGAGCACCTGACGAAGCGCGGCGTGCAGGAGATGGGTCGCCGTGTGGTTGCGGCGCGTCGAGTCGCGCGTCGCGTCATCCACCTCCGCCGTCACGAGGTCCCGCTCGCGAAGCGTGCCACGCTCGACGTGCACGCGATGCGCGCGCGGCCCGCCGGCCGCGAGCCGTGTCAGCCCCAGGACCACCGCGGACGCGTCTGACGCCTCAGAGGAGATCTTTCCGCTGTCGGACACCTGGCCGCCGGCCTCGAGGTAGAACGGCGTCCTCTCGAGCACGACGAAGCCGTCGGCGCCTGCGGTGAGCGTCTGAACTTGCCGCCGGTCGGCATCGAAAAGGGCGACGGCCGGGACGCCGGACGTTTTCGTGCTCGTGTAGCCGTCGAAGCGGTCGCCAACCGCGAGCGCCGCCTTCTTTGCGGCGTCCGACGAATAGCCGAACTCGACCGCCTTCTTCGCCTCGAACGCGCTGCCGGCGCGCGCCTTCTCGCGCTGGCCTTCCATGGCCCGGTCGTACCCCTCGCGGTCGAGGCCGACCCCGCGCTGCGCCGCGATGTCCTCGACGAAGTCGATCGGCATCCCGAGCGAGTCGTAGAGGCGGAAGATTTCCTCGCCTGGAAGTTGCGGACGACCCTGAAGGGTCGTGCCACCAGCCGAGGCGAGCGCGCGATCGATGGCCGCCTCGAGCCGGGGAAGCCCGGCGGTGAGGACGGCGTCGAAGCGCTCCTCCTCGCTCTTGACCACCTGCACGACCGAATCCCGGTTTCGCTTCAGTTCCGGGTACGCGGCTCCCATCTCGCGCGCGAGGACGTCGACGAGCGTGTGGAGGAACGGCTCGGTCAGGCCCAGCTTCTTGCCGTGGCGCATCGCGCGCCGCATG
The DNA here is from genome assembly GCA_963847125.1 of uncultured Acidobacteriota bacterium. GTDB lineage: Bacteria > Acidobacteriota > Vicinamibacteria > Vicinamibacterales > 2-12-FULL-66-21 > DATAEE01. Next base: position 48,584 of record CAWJYM010000009.1, on the reverse strand, counting down.
ATCTTGCGCAGCACGTAGCCGCGCCATTCGTTCGACGGGACGACGCCGTCGGCGATGAGGAACGTCATCGCGCGGGTGTGGTCCGCCACCACGCGCATCGAGATGTCGCCGGGGTCACTCAACGTTGCTCCGTACAGACGGCCGGCGCGCTCGCCGATTGCCGCCAGGAGCGGCGTGAACAGATCGGTGTCGTAGTTCGAGATCTTCTCCTGCAGGACGGCGCAGATCCGCTCGAGCCCCATCCCGGTATCGACCGACAGCGCCGGCAGCGGCTTCAACGACCCGTCCGGCTGGCGGTCGAACTCCATGAACACGTTGTTCCAGACCTCGACGAACCGGTCGCAGGAGCAGTCGAGGCCGCGGCAGACCGGCTCCGGGCACGGGACGTCGTTCCCGCGGAAGTAGTGAATCTCGGAGCAGCGGCCGCACGGTCCTGTCTCGCCCATGGCCCAGAAGTTCTCGTCGAGGCCCAGCTCGGTGATGCGATCCGCCGCAACCAGCGTCGTCCATACCGCGTGCGCTTCGTCGTCCCGCGGAATGCCGCTCTCGCCCTTGAAGATGGTGGGGAAGAGCCGATCGCCAGGCAGCTTCCAGACCGTCGTCAGCAGCTCCCACGCAAAGGGGATCGCCTCCTTCTTGAAGTAGTCGCCGAAGGAGAAGTTCCCGAGCATCTCGAAGAAGGTGTGGTGGCGCAGCGACGGGCCGACGTTGTCGAGGTCGTTGTGCTTTCCGCTGACGCGCATGCACTTCTGCGACGACGCCGCGCGCTTGTAGTCCCTCGACTCCTTCCCGAGGAACACGTCCTTGAACTGGTTCATTCCGGCGTTCGTGAAGAGGAGCGACGGATCGTCGTGGGGGACGAGCGACGAGCTCTGGACGACGCGGTGGCCGTTCCGTTCGAAGTACTTCAGGAAGCTGTCGCGGACGTCGCGGGAATGCATTTTTGAAATTGTAGCGCGAACCGCGGCGCGACGCGTGTGCCGGTCGCGCCCGAACCGCACAGGTGAATCGGTTCGAACGGTGTAATCAGAAGTGCCGGATTGGTACGGACACGGAAACGACTTTGCCGTCTGGCGGGCGTTTCGCGCTGGCACGTCGAGTGCACGCCCCGGCGCCGGTGTCCGGCATGTCCTCGACAGGCCGTCTCAGAATCGTGATCGCGTCGTCGCACCCGGGCGAATCAGAGGTGCTCGCCGACTGGCTGGCGTCGGATGGATTCGAGCCCGTGCCGGCGTCGAGCCTCGGAGCGGCGCGCAGTCAGCTCGAGGCGCAGTCCTGCGATCTGCTCATTTCCGACGTCAAGCTCGCGTTTCTCGACGGCCTGCACGAAATCGGCCGCGGACGCATGCGGAACCCCCACACCCCCATCGTCGTCATCGGCGACGATGATTCGAGCTCGAGGCGGCAGGCCGAGCGGCGCCAGGCGATGTTCCTGCAGCGTCCGGTCGATCGCACCGAGTTGCTGTGTTATGTGGCCATGGCGGCCGGGGAGGCGCGGCCGTCCCGCCGATCGCCGCGCAAGCCCGTCGGCAGGCTCGAGGCGCTCATCGACGGCGCGCAATCGACCCTCCTCGACGTCAGCAACGAAGGACTGCGGATCGAGATCGCTCGCGACCAGCGCGCCTCGCCGCCGTACTTCAACCTGAAGGTGCCGATCGTCGGCGTGTCGCTGATGGTTCACCGGGTCTGGACGAACGGCGCGTTGGGCTCGGCCGGGAAGCCGCTGACGGTGTACGGCGGCGCGCTCGCCCACAACCCGGAGAAGATCCTGAGCGCGTGGCGCAAGTTCGTCGACGTAGTCCCCGAGGTTCGACCATAGCGCAGAAACGGCCGTGCGTCTCCCCCCTTCCTGACACCGATGAAGCGCCTGCTCGCGGGCTCGTGTTGATTGCTACCGTCCTGGCGCGTGGGGCTCGACGGCGCGCGTCTCCAGCCCGCAGCGCACGTGTGTGTCGGTCTGCGGCGGGCCCCCTCCCGACCACACCGATGCGCGGATCGAAGCAACAGGCCCGGCGCAGAGCGACATACACGTGCGCCGCGGGCCCCCGTGCGACCCGCTCTTCCAGCAGACCAGCGCGCCGTCGAGCTACGCGCCAAGAGAACGGACGCGCTCGCGACTAAGTATCTCCGAACGCGCGTCCGCCGCGCTCTTCGAGCGCCCTGACGATCTTTCCCGGCTCGAATCCCTGGCGCATCAGGAACTGATGGAGACGACGGAACTCGGCGGGGTCTTTGACCCGGCGCCCGCGGAGCTTCCGTTCAAGCGCCTTCGCAAGGAGGGTGTCTTCGTCCACGTCGGCGAACGCTTCGTCGACGGCGTCTCGCGCAGTGGAACGGTCTATTCCCAGCGCTTCGATCTCGCGAAGGATTCGCGCCCGGCCGCGGCCTTTGGAGGACGCCGCGGTGCGCGCGTAGGCGCGGGCGACACGCCCGTCGTCGAGCGCCCGCGATGCCTGCAGGCGGCCGATCGCCGCGTCGATGTCGGGGTCGGGGAACTCGCGTTTCTTCAGACGGCTGCGGATCTGGGCGGCCGACAGCTCGCGGCGCGCCAGCAGCGTCAGCGCGTACGTGTAGGGATCAGCCGCCAAACCTCGTGATTTCAGGCGATCCGATGACCTTCGACGCCATCTCGTCGCGCGCCGCGTCCACGGTCGTCGAGATCCCCTGGACCTTGAGCTTGAATTCGTCCACGTTCGACGCCGAGCGCAGCGCCTCGTCCAGCGTAATCCAGCCGTTCGAGTAGAGACCGAAGATCGACTGATCGAACGTCTGCATCCCGTACTGCGACGTGCCGGCGGCGATCGCGGCGGGGATCTGGCTCGTTTTTTCCTTATCCACGATGCAGTCGCGGATGAACGGCGTGCCGATCAGCACCTCGACCGCCGGCACGCGGCCGCGCCCGTCGGCGCGCGGGACCAGGCGCTGTGAAATCACCGCCTTGATGACGCTGGCCAGCTGCATCCGGATCTGTCGCTGCTGGTGCGGCGGGAAGACCGCGATGATCCGGTTGATCGTCTCGGTCGCGTCGAGGGTGTGGAGCGTCGAGAAGACGAGGTGGCCGGTCTCGGCGGCGGCGAGCCCGGTCTCCACCGTCTCGAAATCGCGCATCTCGCCCACGAGGATGACATCCGGGTCCTGCCGCAGCGCGCTCCGCAGCGCGTGGGCGAAGCTCGACGTGTCCACGGTGACCTCGCGCTGGTTGACGATGGACCGGTTGTCGCGGTGCAGGAACTCGATCGGGTCCTCGACCGTCATGATGTGCGACGCGCTGGTCGCGTTGATGTGGTCGATCATCGCCGCGAGCGTCGTGCTCTTGCCGCTGCCCGTCGTGCCGGTCACGAGCACCAGGCCGCGCTCCTCCTCGGCGATCGTCTGGAGGACCGGCGGCAGGCCCAGCTCTTCTATCGTCAGGATCCGCGTCGGGATGACGCGCATGACGATGCCGACGGTGCCCCGCTGCCGGAAGACGTTGCAGCGGAAGCGGCCGAGCCCGGGGACCATGTACGCCAGGTCGATCTCGTGGTGCTTCTCGAACTTCTGCCGTTGGTCGGGCGCGAGGATCGACAGCCCCATCGTCTCGGTGTCCGACACCTCGAGGCGCTTGGCTTCCGAGGCGGGCACGAGCGTCCCGTGCACGCGCATCATCGGATAGCTGCCCGCCTTGATATGAAGGTCGGAGGCGCCGCCCTGCACGGCCGCCAGCAGAAGTTCGTGGATGTGCATAGTTTTTCAGGCCCCGACCCTCGGGGCCCGTAGCCAGGGAGCTTCAGCAGACTGGGGAGAAGAGAATTGTACCCTATTCGGGCTTATCGTGCCGCCGTCCGGAGCGGCGCGCGCTCGCGGCGGGCGGCCGCGCCCGGCTGGACGTAGGTCAGCCACCCGTGCGTATCGGGGACGTCGCCGCGGATGATGTCGAAGAACGTGCGTTGAACCGCCTCGGTGATCGGGCCCCGCTTACCGTTGCCGATGGTGATCTTGTCGACGGAGCGGATCGGCGTGATCTCGACCGCGGTGCCGGCGAAGAACGCCTCGTCGGCGATGTAGATGAGCTCGCGCGGCAGCATCTCTTCGCGCACGCGGAAGCCGAGTTCCCGCGCCAGCGTGATGACCGAGTCGCGCGTGATGCCCGGCAGGACCGACGCCGTCAACGGCGGTGTGTAGACCACGTTGTCGCGGACGAGGAAGAGGTTCTGGCCGCTTCCCTCGCTGAGATAGCCGAACGTGTCGAGCGCGATCCCCTCGCTGTAGCCGTCGCCGATCGCTTCCATCTTGATGAGGCCGGAGTTCGCGTAGTTGGCCGCCGTCTTCGCGAGCGCGGGGAAGGTGTTCGGGGCCATCCGCGACCAGGAGCTGATGCGAACGTCGACGCCCTTCTCGAGCGCGTCCGCGCCGAGATACGCGCCCCACTCCCAGGTCAGAATCGCGATCTCGACGGGGTTCGGCAGCGGATTGACGCTGAGCGCGTTGTAGCCGCGGTAGATGATAGGCCGGATGTAGCAGGCCTTGAACTCGTTCGCGCGGATCGTGTCGAGCACCGCCGAGGTCAGGGCCGCGCGGTCCACCTTCGGCTCCATGCGATAGATCTTCGCCGAGTCGTAGAGCCGGCGCATGTGGGCATCGAGGCGGAAGCAGGCCGAGCCCTTGGGGCTGTCGTAACAGCGCGCCCCTTCGAACACCCCGCTGCCGTAGTGCACGACGTGCGACGCGATGTGGATCTTCGCGTCCGCCCAGTCGACGAGCGACCCGTTCATCCAGACTTTTCCTGTGCCCGTAAACGACATCGTCACTCCTTGTCGCAGGTCGCGCAGATCGCTGAAGAGGGGGTCAGACTCAGCAAGGGTCGGCTGAGCGATTTTAGCACCTCTTCATTGCGGCTCACCACAAAAAGGACACCGGTCCGCGCGCGCATGGAGGGGCTTGCGGCACTGCCGGCAGAACCGGGCATCGCGGGGCACGCTCGCGCGCGGGATGCGGATGGGGTCGGGGGTGGGCGTGACGCGGCCGGCCGCGGCCGCGACCTTCTTCACCGGCGCGGGCCGCGAGGCCAGCAGGTCGTCGAGCAGCTCGGAGGCCCGCTGGTAACGCGCCGCCACATCCGGCGCCATCGCGCGCATGACGATGTCGCTGATCGCCTTCGGGATCGACGAGTTCTTCAGCCGCGGCGGCGAGACGAGCTCGCCCGTCATCAGCTTCGCGAGGTCCGACGGCGCCGGCGTCTCGTAGGGCAGCGCGCCGGTCAGCATCTGATACATCGTCACGCCGAGGGAGTAGAGGTCCGACGCGAACACGGCCTTGCCGTGAAACTGCTCCGGCGCCATGTACGGCGGGCTGCCGATGACCGTGGTCCCGTGCGCCGCGATCTCGAGAAAGCGGGACGTCCCGAAGTCGGCGACCTTCGCGACCTGCGTGTCCGACATCAGGACGTTCGCCGGGCGCAGATCGCGATGGATCACGCCCTGGCGGTGGGCATGATCCACGGCGTTGCAGATCTGGCACGCGACGTCGAGCGCGCGGCCGAGCTCGAGCGGCCCCGTCGTCCCGATCGTGTGCTCGAGCGTCTCGCCCGGCACGTACTCCATGACGATGAAGAAGAGATTCTCCTGCTTCTCGGCCGTGATGATCGCGACGATGTTCGGGTGGTTCAGGCTGGCGAGCAGCCGCGGCTCTTTCAGGAGCTCGCCGAAGTCGAGGTTCTGCCGGTGCGGGACCTTGATCGCGACCCGCTTGTGAATCCACGTATCTTCGGCGAGGTAGACGCTGCCGAAACCACCGCTCCCGAGCGGGGAGAGAATCTTGTATTTTCCAAGGGACTGACCGCGGAACAGCACTTGTTGCGAGACTATACCATTGTGGATTGCTGAATGCTGAGTGCTGAATGACGATGCTCCATCGCTTCTATTCTCCTGAGATCGATGGCGAGTTCGCGGACCTGCCATCGCACGAAGCGCATCACCTGACGCACGTGCTGCGGTTGAGCGAGGGAGACGAGATCGCGGTCTTCGACGGCCGGGGCGCCGAATGGCGCGCCCGCGTCGAACGCACCGGCCGGCGCGGCGCGCGGGTGCGCCTCCTCGATCGGATCGCCGCGGCGGCGGAGCCGCGCGTCGGGCTGACGCTCGCGCAGGCGATCCTCAAAGGAGACAAGATGGACGCCGTCGTGCGCGACGCCACTACGCTCGGCGTCACCGCCGTCCAGCCGCTTCTCACGCGCCGGACCGTCGTGCGCGCAGTCGCGGCGCGCGCCGAATCGGCGCGCGAGCGTTGGAGCCGCGTCGCGATCGCGTCGGCGAAGCAGTGCCGCCGCGCGGTGGTGCCCGAGATTCTCCCGGCGGCGGACTTCGACGAGTGGATCACCACCGTCGGGAGCGGGATCATGCTGATAGAGCCCGCAGCCGGCGGCACCGCTGAAGCGGCACCCCGCCATGGTCGCGAGCCGGTATCCAGCGCGGTGCTCATCGTCGGTCCTGAGGGCGGGTGGGACGAGGGCGAGATTCAGGCGGGCCGAAGAGCCGGCTGCCGCCCGCTGACCCTTGGCGCCCTCACGCTGCGGGCAGAGACGGCGCCGCTCGTCGCGATTGCCGTGTTGCGTGCCGGATGGGGTGATTTCTAGCGGTCGTCGCCAGGATCGTCGTCTGGAGCGGGATCCGGTCCGGTATTGGAATGGTCGGGGTCGGCCTTGGACCGGTTGGGCCCGGGGCGCGGCCGCTCCGGCACGCGGGCCCTGGAGCGGTCGCTGGCGTGGCCCCGCTCGCCGTGGGAGCTCAGCATTCTCCACGCCGACCGGTCCGGCGGGCGCTTGACGAGCTCCTCGAGCTCAAGACGGACCTCCCGTACCTTGTCGGTGAGCTCGCGGATCTCACTGAGTAGTGATTCGCTGCGTGGTTTGCGCTCCTCTGTCATGCCCTCGTACGCTCCTGCTATCGGTAGGAGGCCCTGACGGGTGCAGAGCATGATCCCGGCCAAGCGGCCGGGTGGAATGCCATCCCTAATCCGCTACGGATGAGTTCTCGTCAGGACAAGCGCGGACCAGCCGTCCTCTTCCAGCTCGTGTTCGAGTCGGCTCGACGGGAGAAACGCCTCGAGCACCCGGTCCCTCTCAGAGGTCTGAAGGCCGGCGAACACGCAGATCCCTCCGCGCGATGCCAGCTCGCCCAGGGAGCGAGAGAGGCGCCGTAGCCACGCACCCGTCAGATTCGCGAGGACGACGTCGAATCCGCGCGCGGACGGCCCGTCCGCCGCGGCAACGTCGGCGACGTACCAATCGACAACGACCTGGTTGCGCGCGCCGTTCTCCCTTGCGCTCGCGACCGCGTCGGGATCGGTGTCAATCGCGGTCACGCGCGCCGCACCGAGCTTGACGGCGGCGATCGCCAGGACGCCGGAACCTGTGCCGACGTCGATGACCGATTTCCCGCGCAGGTCGAGCTGTTGCATCGCCCGCAAGCACAGCCTGGTGCTGGCGTGGTGGCCGGTGCCAAACCCCCACGACGGCTCGATGACGATCTCAATCAGGTCGCGAAAGTGGCCCGCCTGCATTTCTTCCTGCTCGCGGGGCCCCACCCCCGCTCGCTCGCGCTCGGCGGCGCGGCTTCGCCGCGCTCCCCTCCGGCGCCTCGCGCGATCCCACGGTGGCGCGACGACGATGTCGCCGACGCGGACGGCGGTCAGCGCGGCCTGACTTCGACGGGCCCAGTCTCCGTCTTCGACCTCGAGCGATCCGACCGTGAGCTCGTGCGCGCGCGCGAACGGTTCCAGCGTCTGGCGCGCCGCCTCACGCGTCTCACGCGCGTCGTAGAAGACTCGCCACTCGAGATCGTCGGCATCGTCGATCGCGGCCGCATCCGTGCCGTCGAGTTCAGCGGCAACGAGATCGCGCAACGACGCATCGTCGGTAGGGAAGCGAATGGTTAAAGCAGGAGCTCGCACGAGGACCCACCGAGGCCCGAGGCACTATCCGAAGATATCTTTGACCTTTTCGAAGAACGGCTTCTCGTCCGCGTCGTGCGCCGCGCTCGGGTCGATCTTCTCCTGGGGCATCGTCTCCCCGAGCTGTTCGATCAGCTTCTTCTGCTCCTTCGTGAGCTTGCGGGGAACCGCCGGGCGCACGATGACGTGGAGGTCGCCGCGGCCGCGGCCGCTGACGTTCGGCATGCCTTTGCCGCGCAGCCTGAAGCGCGCCCCGCCCTGGGTGCCGGCCGGGATGCTCACCGTCGCCTCCCCATCGAGCGTCGGCACTTTGATGGATCCGCCGAGCGCGAGAAGCGGGAAGCTGACGGGCGCTTCGCACATCAGATCGTCCGCCTCGCGGTGGAAGAACGGATGGTCCTGGACGTGAACGACGACGTAGAGATCGCCGGGAGGCCCGCCGTTCGCGCCGTGTTCCCCCTCGCCGTGCAGCCGCATCCGCTGACCGCTCGCGATGCCTGCCGGGATCTTGACCGTCAGCTTCCGCTCGCGCGACACGCGTCCCGCGCCGCGGCAGGTCTCGCATGGATGCGTGATGATCTTGCCCGCGCCGCGGCACTGCCCGCACGGCCGCGTGACCGTGAGGAACCCCTGCTGATATCGGAGCTGGCCGCGCCCCTGGCATTGCGGGCACGTCTCCGCGGACTTCCCGGGTGCGGAGCCTCTGCCCGAGCAGGTCTCGCAGGATTCCTCGCGGGGGATGAGGATCGATGTCTCAGCGCCCTTCGCGGACTCGAGAAAGGCGATCTCGAGGTCGTAACGGAGATCCGCGCCGCGCATCGGCCCGTGACGCCGGCGGGCGGCGCCGAACAGATCCCCGAAGCCGAACATTTCGCCGAGGCCGCCGAAGATGTCGCTGAAGTCGGCGAAGACGGTGGGGTCGAATCCGGCGCCGGCGCCCGCGGCGCCGCGCACGCCCGCGAACCCGAAGCGATCGTAGGCCGAGCGCTTCTCGGCATCCGCGAGGATGGCGTACGCCTCGGCCGCCTCTTTGAATTTCTCCTCGGCGACTTTGTCCCCGGGATTGCGGTCGGGATGGTGCTTGAGCGCGAGCTTGCGGTACGCGCTCTTGATCTCGGCTTCGGCGGCCGACCGGTCGACGCCGAGCACGTCGTAGTAGTCGCGCTTGGTCGTCGTCACGCCTTCGCGACCTTGACCATCGAGGGACGGAGCAGCCGGTCGCCGAGCATGTAGCCCCGGCGCAGCTCTTCGACCACCTCGCCGTCGCGGGCCCCCTCGACGTGGTCGTGGGTGACGGCCTGATGGATGTGCGGATCGAAATCGGCGCCGACCGCCTCGATCGGGCGGGCGCCGCGCTTGGCCAGCAGGTCGAGGAGCTGTTTGTGGATCAGCTCGACCCCTTTCCGGTACGCGCCCCCGCTCGAGTCCGCGCCGAGCGCGCGCTCGAGGTCGTCGACGAGGGGGAGTAGATCCCGGAGGAAGTCGGCGGCGGCCGCGTTGGTCCACTCCTGGCGCTCCCGCTCGACGCGCTTCCGATAGTTGTCGAACTCCGCGCGGGTGCGCAGCAGCAGGTCGTAGTACTCGTCCCGCTGGCGTTCCACGTCCGACCCCGCTGGCGCCCCGGCGGCGGCCGCTTCATCAGCCGGCCGGACGTCGTCGGTCTCGGTTGGCGCGTCGCCGTCGAGGGGTGAGCGCGTGTCTTCGTCTGCGAATTCGTCGAAGCGTTTTCTGTTGTCGGGCATTGCGTCTAGCGTGCGATGAGGATACTGGTCATGCTTGACATGGCGCGCGACACGCCGTCGACGACGGCGATCGCGCGCGAGTAGCGCATGCGGGTAGGGCCGATCACACCGACCATCCCGGTTCGGGATCCGTCGCGATACGTCGATGCGACGAGGCTGAAGGCCTGCATCTCGGGTGTCGTGTGTTCGCGACCGATCAGGATCGTCAGGCCCGCGCCGTCGATGCACTCGTCGAGCAACTGCACCAGCCGGTGCTTCTCTTCGATCATCCTGAACAGCGCCCGCAGCGTTTCGATGGGGAAGTCGGCCGTCCCCTCGAGGAGCAGCGATGCCCCCTGGATGAAGACGGTGTCCGACGTTTCGAGCTCGGAGAGGCTCGACGCGGCGAGCGTCAGCGCGCGCTGGATCAGCCGGTCGTAGAGCACGCGCTCCTGCCGCAGGCGCGCCTCGATCGCGTCGCGGACCGCCGCGAGCGCCAGGCCGGAAAACTCGCTGTTCAGGTAGTTGGCCGCCTGCTGGAGGTCCACGGGACGCAGCGCTTCGTCCAGCTCGATCACTTTGTGAGCGATCTCGCCGCCGGTCGCGACGAGCACGACCAGGACCCGGCGCTCGTCGAGCGCCACGAAATCGATGTGGCGGAAGGTTGCCGCCTGGCTTTCTGGCGCGACCGCGAAGCCGATCTGATGCGCGGCGCGCGAGAGCTCCTGTGAGACGTCTTCCAGAACATCCGGCACCGTCGCCGCCCGCCGAAGGCGAGCCTGCACGCGCGCCGCCGCCCGCGATGGCCGCCGCCCTTCGAGCAGCTGATCGACATAGACGCGGTAGCCGAGGTCGGTCGGGACGCGCCCGGCCGACGTATGCGGCTGCTGAACGTACCCCGCTTCCTCGAGGCGCGACAGGACGTTCCGCACGGTCGCGGAGGACACGCCGAAGCCGCGCTGTTCGGCCAGACGCAGCGACGACACGGGTTCCCCCTTCTCGATGTACGAATGCACGAGCGCCGCGAGGATGCGGCGATCGCGCTCGGCGAGCGTTGTGGAGCGATCAGCAACCATGAGTTAGCAGTCTCTTACGTCGAGTGCTAAAGAATTATACAACAGCTGCGCGCCCGGCCACGGCCGCGGCCGCCGACTTCGCCTCACGCAGGATCGCTTCACGGTCCAGCCGGACCAGCGAGAAATCGCGAACGAGCGGCTCGCCGTCGACGAGCGACGTCCGGACGTCCGCGCCCGTCGCCCCGTAGACGATCGCCGAGAACGGGTCGGGTGCCGTCGCCAGGTGCGGCCGGTCGCGGTCGATGACAATCAGGTCGGCCCGTTTGCCTGGCTCGACGGATCCGATCGCGTCCTCCATCGCGAGCGCGCGCGCCCCTTCGCGCGTAGCCATCCAGAGCGCCTCGCGCGCCGGCAGGGCGCCGGGCCCGAGCCGCAGCGCCTGCAGGATCGCCGCCAGCCGCATCTCCTCGAACATGTCCAGTCGGTTGTTGCAGGCGGCGCCGTCGGCCCCCAGCGACACCGACACTCCCCGCGCGCGCAACTCGACGACCGGCGCGATACCGGATCCGAGCTTGAGGTTGGAGGACGGGCAGTGGAGGACTTTCACGCCGCGCTCGGCCAGCAGCGACTGCTGGGCGTCGCCGGTCCAGACGCAGTGCGCCGCGCAGAGGCGCGGCGTCGCGAGGCCGACGGCGGCGAGATAGTCGAGGTTGTCGCATCCCGTCATCTTCCGGACGACCTCGAGCTCGTCGCGCGATTCAGATGCGTGCGTGTGCACGAGTGCTCCCGTTGACTCCGACAGCGCCGCCACCGCTTCGAGCAGCTCGCGCGTGCACGAGACGGCAAACCGCGGCGCGAACGCGGCCCGGAGCCGCCCGGTCCGCCCGTTCCACCGCCGCACGAGGCCTTCGCTCTCTTCGATCGACCGCTTCGTCTCCTCGCGCAGCCGGGCCGGCACGTCCGGACTGTCCGCGTCCATCATGCATTTCCCGATGATGGCCCTCAGCCCCGTGTCCGCCAGCGCCTCGAACACCGACTCCGTATCGTGCACCGTCTCCATCGTCAGCGCGGTCGTCGTCCCGGAGAGGAGGAGCTCCGCGGCCGCCAGGCGCGCCGATGCGGAAAGGGTCTGCGGCGTGTGCGCCGCTTCCATCGGCCAGACGCGCCGGCGCAGCCATTCGAGGAGCGTCAGATCGTCCGCATAGCCGCGGAAAAGCGTCTGGCAAAGATGGACGTGTGTCTGAATGAGGCCGGGCAGCACGTACCCGCCGCGCGCATCGATCACCGTGTCGTGTGACCCGCGCTCCGCCTCCGGGCCGACGGCGACGATGATGCCGTCCTTCACGGAAACGGCTCCCTCGACGACGTCGAACGAATCGTTCATCGTGAGGATGGTGGCGCCGCGGAGGAGGAGGGTAGACACCCTGGACATTGTAGTACTCTCCGCGGCATGAACAGGCATTCCTCTCTCTTGGCGATTGCGGGCATTTCGATCGCGCTCGCTGCGACGAATTCCGCGGCGCCCGTTCAGGCTCCCGGGAGCGGCACGCAGGTCGTGCTGCTGGGCACCGGGACTCCTCCCGCCGATCCTGACCGTTCAGGACCGGCCACGGCGATCGTCGTCAACGGCACGCCGTATCTCGTCGACTTCGGCGCAGGTGTCGTTCGCCGTGCGAAGTCGGCCGCCGTGGACAAAGGAATCGCCGCGCTGGATCCGGTCAAGCTGCGCGTGGCCTTCGTGACCCACCTGCACTCGGACCACACCGTTGGATATCCGGATTTGATCCTGACGCCGTGGGTAATCGGACGGCGCGTCCCGCTCGAAGTCTACGGTCCCAGCGGAATCAAGGCGATGACGGAGCATATCTTCGAAGCGTACCGCGCCGACTTCGAGACCCGGACACGCGACCGCCAGCTCTATACCGTGGGCGCGTTCCCGGAAGGCCACGCCGTCAACGCGCACGAAGTCCGTCCCGGTGTCGTGTACAAGGATGCGAACGTGACCGTGACGGCTTTCGCGACGAAGCATGCGATGGAGAGCTACGGATACCGGTTCGACACGGCCGACCGCAGCATCGTCATCTCAGGGGATACCAACCCCACGCAGGCGACGATCGATGCCTGCCGCGGATGTGATGTGCTGATCCACGAGGCACTGACGCTCGAGTGGCTGGCGAGGCGTCCCGACTTTCATAAGTATGCCGCGCAGCATCACACGACGACGGCACAGCTCGTCGAGCTGGCGACCCAAGCCAAACCGAAACTGCTGGTCATTTATCACAGCTCGATGTCTCTCCGGCCGACCGTCGACGCCGAACGATCCCCTCCGGCCACTTTTCTGCGTGAGATGTCGAAGTATGCGGGGCAGCTGGCCGTCGGGCGCGATCTCGACGTGTATTGAGAACGTCAGTCGTAGCGCAGCGCGATCATCGGATCGACGCGTGTCGCGCGGCGCGCGGGGATGTAGCTCGCGAGCAGAGCCACCGTGCAGAGCGCGACCGGGACGGCGATGAAGGTCAGTCGATCGTGGGGGTCGACGCCGTAGAGGAGGCTCGAGAGAAACCGCGAAGCGACGAACGCCCCGACCAGCCCGATCGCCACGCCCGCCAGCGTCAGCCCGGCTCCCTGGCGGAGCACGAGGCCCGCGACCGAACGCCGATCCGCGCCGAGCGCAATACGGATTGCAATCTCGCGCGTGCGACGCGCGACGTTGTAGGCAAGCCCGCCGTAGAGGCCGATGGCGCTGAGAAGGACGGCGAGGAACCCGACGCCGGTCAGCATCGAGCGAGCGACCCGTAGTGGCTTGAACGCGTGCTCCAGCCGGAGCGTCAGCGGATAGTCCTCGGTGATCGGAACGTTCGGATCGACCGCGGCGATCTCCCGTCGAAGCGCCGGCAGCATCGCGGCCGCATCCCCGGCCACGCGGACGTGCGTGCGGGAATCGGCATCCCACGCGTCAGCGGTCTCGTGCTGCCAGTAGTTCAGAAAGAGAGACGGCAACGGCGGTTCGTTGAGGTTGTGATAGGCGGCGAGGCGGACGACGCCCACAATCTCATGCGGTTGCCCATCGACGACAAGCGTCTGACCCGCGGCGTGGCTACCGGGCCAGAAATGGCGCGCGAGAACTTCGTTGACGACGATGACGCGCGGCGTCTGCCTGCCGTCCTGTTCGCCGAACTCGCGCCCTTCCACTACGCTGGCGCCGATGGTCTTGAAGTACGACGGTCCGACCTTGCCGGCGGCGACACGAAACGCGTCTTCGGTTCGTTCGGGCGCGCGTCCCGGCATCCAGACCGGCGTCACGCCTCCCCATGTGCCGAAATAAGGAAAGCCCTCCGCCGGGCTTGCGGCCAGGACGCCCGGCAGCGCTTCCAGCCGCTCGATGACCCGCCGTTGAAACGCGCGCGCCTTCGGCACGTCGTATTCGACGAGGCTGGGCCGGAGTCGCAGGAGCACGACAGGCCTCGGGTCGAATCCCGGCCCCTGGTAAATGGTCGACATGCTGCGCACGAGCAGCCCCGCGCCGATGAGCAGGGCGACTGACGCCGCAACCTGCGTGACGATGAGCGCATCGCGGAGCCGCGACCGGCGGAGGCCGCCGGCGGAGGTTTCGTCCTTGAGCACCGGCACGACGTCCGGACCGCTCGCCTGAAGCGCAGGCACGAGGCCGAAGACGACGCCGGTCAGGATCGACAGTGCCAGCGTCGACAGGAGCACGACCCGATCGATGGCGACGCTGAAATTCAACGCCCGACCGGCGTAATCGGTCGCGTAGAACCCCGACAGGTACTCCTTCAGCCAGGATGCGACGATCAACCCGAGCGCGCCGCCGGCCAGCGCCAGGACCAGACTCTCGGCGAGAAGTTGCCGGATCAGACGGCCGCGGCTCGCGCCGAGCGCGAGGCGGATGGCGATCTCCTTCCGACGGTGCATCCCGCGCGCGAGCAGCAACGCCGCCAGATTGGCGCACGCGATCAGCAGGACCACTCCCACGGTCACGAGGAGCACCTTGACGGGGCGATCGGCTTCGGCCTGCTGCGCCGGATACGAGCCGCGGGCCGGCAATGCGCGTACGCCGAGCCCCTTCTTCTCGGCGGGATAGGCCGCTTCCAGACCGCGTGCGAGCACGTCCAGCTCTCTCTGCGCAGAAGCGATCGTTCGATCCCTCTTGAGCCGGCCGAGCATCTGGACGACCGTGCAGCTCCGCTGAAACGCATCGCAATACCGATACCCGACGCGGAACATCGCGCTGGGAATCCACACGTCGAGCGAGGCGCCGCCCAGCAGGACCCCGACGAACTCGCGCGGGGCGACACCGACGACGGTGAACGTCGTGCCGTTGACCGAGATGGTCGAGCCGACGGCCCGAGGATCTGCGCCATAGCGCCGCCGCCAGAACGCGTGGCTGATCACGACGACGGCGTCGCGCCCCGGAACGCTGTCCTCTTCAGCGGAGAAGAATCGTCCGGCGGCCGGCGAGAGGCCAAGCAGCGGAAAATAGTTGGCCGTTACGACGCTGCCTGTGATCGCCTCGGTCACGTCGCCGGCGACGAGATGCAGGGGCGCGGTCGGGTAATGCGCGGCGAGCTCCTCGAACGACTCGGCGTGCTCGCGATAGTGGCGATAGTCGACGAGCGAAAGCGGGAAATCGTCCGACGGGCGATCCGCGCGCGTCTGGTACACGTGAACGAGGCCGGACGCGTCCGGAACGGGCAGCTCCTGGCGGAGGAGCGCGTTCACGAGGCTGAAAATGGCGGCGTTGGCGCCGATCCCGAGCGCGAGCGTGGCGAGCGCGGCCACCGCAAAGCCGGGGCTTCTCGCCAGCGTCCGGAGGCCGAACCGCGCGTCCTGCCACAACGCGAACATGTGAACCTCCCCCGAGGCGCCACGAGCACGGCGCGTGCCGCCAGGCGTCACGCGGCTCGTTCGCAGTCAGAGGGTTACAGACAAGAGCCCCGCAACCGTCCGCTCAGTGTGACCGATGTTGGGACGGGATCGCGCCAATGCGGACGGTCAGTTGCGCAGCGTCGGCGGGGTGAACTTCATCGTCAACGCTTCAGGATCCGCGGTGGAGCCGGCGTCGAGCTTGCCGTGACGCACGGCGACGAGCTCGGCGACGATGCTGACGGCGATTTCGGCCGGCGTGACGGCGCCGAGGTCCAGGCCGATCGGCGCGTGGACGCGCCGCAACGCCTCGGCCGGCAGGCCCTCCTCACGGAGCGCGTCGTAGATGCGCGTGACCTTGGCGCGGCTCCCGATCAGCCCGACGTAGCGCAGATCCCGCGTCGCGACGGCCCGGAGCGCCGCCATGTCGTGCTGGTGTCCGCGGGTGACGATCGCGACGTATGCCGGAGGGGCGAACGCGGCCTGTTCGAGCCAGCCGGGGATCGAGTCGACGACGACCTCGTCCGCGTCGGGGAAGCGCTCGGCGTTGGCGTACTTCTCGCGGTCGTCCACGACGTGAATCCGGAAGCCGACCTCGGCCGCCGCGCGCGCGAGGCAGAGGCTCACGTGGCCGCCGCCGGCGATGTACAGGTGCGGCGACGGCGCCAGCGGCTCGATGAACACATCCATCTGGCCGCCGCAGACGAGGCCGGACTCGCCGGCGATGTCGTCGTTGAGATCGAACCGGACGAGGGCGTGCTTGCCGCTCGCGATGGCCTCGCGCGCCTTCCAGAACGCCTCGCTCTCGTAGCAGCCGCCGCCGATCGTGCCGACCGTCCGGCCGTCGGCGTAGACGAGCATCTTCGCGCCCACGCGCTGCGGCGTCGACCCTTGGGCGCGGACGATCGTCACGAGCGCGACGGTCTCGCCGCGCGTCAGCGCGTCGTTTGCGGCGGTCATGACTTCTTCGAGCATGTTGTTCAGAATCTAGAATCAGAATCTAGAATTTAGAATCTGGAATTCAGATGTCAGGATCCAAGCCCTTCTAGATTCTATATTCTGAATTCTAGATTCTGTATTCTGAATTCTAGACTCTGAAACTCACCAAGAGTGTAAGGTGCACGCCGCGCCCGGCTCGGAGCCGGCCAGGAACGCCTCCCGGTAGATGCGCGGGCAGCCGCGCTGCGCCAGCCGGCCGGTGTCGCGATCGATGTCGACGAGGGTCACGCCAGTGGGGGGCTCGAACGGCTTGTTCGGCCGGCCCGCGAGGGCGCGCATCATGAACGACGTCCAGATCGGCAGCGCCGCCTGGGTCCCGCTGAGGCCGATGGGCCGGTTGTCGTCGAGGCCGACCCAGACGACCGTCAGGAGCTCCGGTGTGAAGCCGACGAACCAGGCGTCGCGGAGGTCGTTCGTCGTTCCGGACTTGCCGGCGGCGTCGAGCGCGAAGCCGGCGGCGCGCGCGCCGAAGCCGGTGCCTTCGTTCAGCACGCTCCGCATCATGTTCATGACGAGAAACGTCGTGTCCTCGCGGGCGATCTGTTTCGTCCGTCCCTGCGGGGGCGCGATTTCCTTGCCTCCGTCGGCGACCTTGTTGATCGCGCGCAGCGGACGCATGACGCCCCCGTTGGCGAACAGCGAATAGGCCGTGGCGATCTCGAGCGGCGTCGCCTCGAAGACGCCGAGCGCGATCGACGGATACGGCTTCGGCGGCGTGCCCGCGCCGATCTTCTTCCAGAGCGACGCCACCTGATCGTAGCCGGTGCTTTCCGCCACTTTCACCGCGACGATGTTGCGGGAGAGGGCCAGCGCGCGGCGGAGCGTGATCTCGCCGTCGTATTCCCCCTCGTAGTTCGCGGGCGCGTACGGTGGCTGGTCCTCGAACAGGAACTCCGACGGCTCGTCCCAGACGAGCGTCGCGGGGGTCAGATCCGTGCGGGCGAGCTCCGCGGCGCGCTCGAACGCCGCCAGGTACACGAACGGCTTGAAGACCGAACCCGGCTGCCGGCGGGCGGTCACGGCGCGGTTGAACTGCGACTGGTTGTACGAGCGGCCGCCGACCAGCGCCAGGATGTCGCCGGTGCGCGGGTCGGCGGCGATGAGCGCCGACTGCGCCTGAGGACGCTTGCGGCGCGCCAGGACCTTATCGACCGGCACGAGCCCGTCGCGCATGACGTCCTCGGCGATCCGCTGCAGGTGCAGGTCGAGCGTCGTGTAGACGTCGACCGGTTTGTCGCCGCGCGCGAGGTCGGGGCGCCAGGCCTGGATCTCCTGGCCGATGTAGTCGACGAAGTACGGCGCCTCGGAGTCGAGCGCGCGCGGCGCAATCGCCACCGGCTCGAGCGACGCGCGATCCGCCGCCTCGGCGCTCACGTAGCCCGCTTCGGCCATCGCCCGGAGTACGGTGTTGCGGCGTTCCTTCGCGCGTGCCGTGTCACGGAACGGGGAATGGCGCGCGGTCTGGATGACGCCGGCGATCATCGCCCCCTCGGAGAGCGTCACGTTCGCGACGTCCTTGCCGAAGATCAGGCGCGACGCCTCGGCGACGCCGTGGATCGCGAACGATCCGCGCTGGCCGAGATACACATCATTGAGATAGAGCTCGAGGATCTCGTCCTTCGTCGCGCGCCCCTCGAGCACGATCGACATGAACTGTTCCTTCAGCTTTCGGCGGTAGGCGGCAAGCGATCGGCGGCCCGTGGCCTGCTCGATCTCCATCTGGTCGGTCAGGAAGAAGTTGCGCGCGAGCTGCTGGGTGATCGTGCTCGCGCCGCTGTAGAGCCGATCGCCGAAGAGATTCGAGACCAGCGCGCCGACGATCCGGATGGGATCGATCCCGGGATGCTCGTAGAACCGGCGATCCTCGATCGCGAGGACGGCGTTGACGAGCTGTTTCGGGATCTGCGCGAGCGGCACCATCCGGCGCTTCTCGCGTCCCGCGTTGACGAGCCCGGTGAGGAGCGGCGCCTCGAGCGTCAGACGGTCGATCCGTCCGGGCTTCGCGGCCCCGACCGCCTCGATCCGCTCGAGCGCGTTCAGCTCGGTGCCCGGCTTCCCGGTCCTGCGGAACACGATCCGCATCAGCTTGGCGCCATGCGAGCCGGCTCGCGGGACGAGCGCCATCGCTTCGCGGCCGATCGCGAACTCGCCCGGCTTCTCCGCCCGCGCGCGGTGCGCGTAACCCAGATCGTTCAGCCGGTCGACGAGCTGAGCGGGCGACAACGCCTGCCCCGGCCGAAGCTCGAGCGCGCGAGCAAAGACCCGTGGTTCGGCGCGCGTCCGCTCGCCATGCAACCGCTCGTCGATCATGCGGCCGAACGTGACGTAATAGCGGGCGAGGATGACGACGAACACGAGGGCGAGGACCGACAGCACGACGAGCGGCCAGCGCCATCGCCAGAGGATTTTGGGCAGCCGCCTGGCGCCGCGGGGCGGGGTCGTCGGGGTTGTCATTGGCGTCTAATCAAGGACGGGGCTCCGCCCCGGACCCCGGCTCGGTCGCTTGCGGGGGCCCCATGCCCCGCGCCGCTCCCTCGCAGGCGCGCCGTGCGCGCCTAAGCATTGTACGTCGCCGGTGGACATGGCTGATGGCTGTTTCGGCCGGAGCCGAACGCGGCGATATACTCGGTTTCGAGCGAGGTCTCAGGAAGAAAATGATGACCAAGGTGTGGCTCCGGCTCGTCGTCGCGTTGCTGTGCGCGTCCCCCGCGTTCGCCCAGTCCCAGGCGATCAACGGCACCATCGAAGGCACGATTACGGACGACTCCGGCTCGGTGCTGCCGGGCGTGACGGTCACCGTGACGAATCTCGACACCGGCGCGTCGCGCAGCGTCCTCTCGAACGACGCCGGCGTCTACCGCGCGCCGTTGCTCCCGCTCGGCACCTACCGTGTCACCGCTGAGCTCACCGGATTCAAGAAGTTCGAGCAGGCTGGCATCGTGCTCACCGCCGGCGAGACGGCTGTCGTCAACCTCCGGCTCGGCGTCGGCACGGTCACCGAAACCGTCTCGGTGATCGCCGACTCGTCGGTCGTCGATACCGGCCGCATCGATCAGGGGCGTACGATCAACGAGCGCGAGATCAAGACGCTGCCGCTCACCTCGCGCAACCCGTACAACTTCGCGCTGCTGCAGCCCGGCGTGACCGGCTTCGAGACCCAGGAGTTCGGCGTGCCGCGGTTGACGGCGAACGGCGCCCTGCTTCGCGTGAACTACCAGATCGACGGCAACAACAACACCCAGAAGGACCGCGCCGGCCTCCGCCAGATGCCGATGTCGGAGGTCATGATCCGCGAAGTCAAGGTCATCACCACCGGCTACGCGCCGGAGTTCGGTCAGACGATGGGGATGGTCTACAACGCGATCACGCCGTCGGGCACGAACACGGTGAAAGGGGAGGCGGGCTATCGCTTCCAGCGGAAGGCCTTCGCCGCGACGCCGTTCTTCGCGCCGGCAAACGCCGACAAGCCGCCGACCGACGTCGATCTGTTCACCGTCGATCTGGGCGGGCCGATCGTCCGCGACAGGATGCAGTACTTCGCGGGCTTCGAGAACACGAACCGCGACCTGTCCGGCGGGCGCGTCATCACGATC
The DNA here is from genome assembly GCA_963847125.1 of uncultured Acidobacteriota bacterium. GTDB lineage: Bacteria > Acidobacteriota > Vicinamibacteria > Vicinamibacterales > 2-12-FULL-66-21 > DATAEE01. Next base: position 28,445 of record CAWJYM010000009.1, on the reverse strand, counting down.
TCGGCGGCGAACGCCGCCGCGCTCGGGCTCACCGAGCCAGCCTACATGCCGGCCGCGCTCGACACCAAGTTCGGCATCGGGAAGGTGGACGCGACGATCAACGCGTCCAACCGCCTGACGGCCCGGTACATCTATTTCGACAACTTCATCGTCAACAACATCGGCGGCGGGTTGAACTCCGTGGAGCGGGGGACCGACTTCAGCGACCGGCAGCACTCGACCGCGGCGCAGCTCGTGTCGACGGTGGGCGCGAACCTCCTGAACGAGCTGCGCGTGCAGTACGCCACGCGCAGTCAGGGGCGCGTGCCCGGGCTGGACGCCGGCATCGGACCGGCGATCACCGTGGCGAGCGTCGCGAACTTCGGCGGCCCGATCGCCGGCAGCGCCGACGCCGGGTTCGCGTTCACGCAAGACGTGTTTCAGGTGATCGAGAACCTCACGTTCCTGCGGGCCAACCACTCCTACAAGTTCGGCTTCGACATCCAGCACGTCGCCGACACGCGCACGCAGACGCAGTTCCAGCTCTACACGTTCCCGAACGTCGCGGCCTACAACGCGGCGCTGGCCGGGACCAGCCGGCTGGGCTACACCTCGTTCCAGCAGTTCATCGGCAACCCGGATCTGCGAGTACTCGTCCAATCTCTATTCGCTCTTCGTTCAGGACGACTGGCGGCTGAACTCGCGGCTGAAGCTGCTCTACGGCGTGCGCTACGACCTGTACGACATCCCGGAGGGTCTGCCGGACGCGCCGCTCGAGTCCTCTCGCGACTTTACGGTGGACAGGAACAACTGGCAGCCGCGGGCCGGCGTCGTCTGGACGCTCGACGAAGCGGGCCGGACCGTCCTCCGCGCGAACACCGGCTTGATGTACGACCAGCCGCTTCTGGCGGCGTACGAGACCGCGCTCCTGCAGGACGGCTCCGCGGCACGGACGACCGTGACGCTGACCCCGACGTCGGCGGGCGCTCCCGCGTTCCCGAACACGCTCGAGAACACGCCGCCGGGCTTCGTCCGCCCGATCGGCGACGCGGCGACCGTGGATCCGGCCTTCCGCATCGCCCGCAGCTGGCAGACGAACGTGCAGGTCGAACGGGCCCTCGACGATTGGTACACGGTCGCCGCCGGCTTCTCGTACGTGCGCGGCAACGATCTCCCCGTCATCACCAACATCAACCTGATCAACCCGACCGGGACGCTCGGCGACGGCCGCCCGATCTTCAGCACCGCCGTGTCGGCGGCGACGCGGCTGGATCCGCGCTTCCGCAATATTCAATCGGTGCAGTCGGTGGGTGAGTCGACGTACCGCGCGCTGACGCTGCAGCTCACGCGCCGCTTCAGCGACGGCATCCAGATGGACTTCGCGTACACGCTCGCGAAAAGCGAGGACGACGCGCCGATCACGAACGTGCTGTCGGTGCAGGGGGACCAGGGGCGTGTCGATCCGACCAGCCTCGAGCGCGATCTGGGGCCGAACATCCTCGATCAGCGCCACACCTTCGTCGGCAGCCTCGTCGCGCAGCCCACCGTGGAGGTCTCGAACAAGGTGCTGCGGGCGATCCTCAACCACAACCAGATCGGCGCCGCTCTGCTCTTCGCGAGCGGCGTGCCGGTCAACGTCCGCGCCAACCGCGAGTTGAACAACGACGGAAACTCCAACAGCGACCGCCCGCTCGCCGTCCCGCGGAACTCGCTGAACCTGCCAGCCCGGTACAACGTGGACCTCCGCTTCTCGCGGATCGTCCCAATTCGGGGCAGCGTTCGCGCCGAGGTGATCGCCGAACTGAAGAACGTGTTCAACAGCGTGCAGTGGGCGGCCGTGAACAGCGTCGTCACGACGGACACCGCGGGCAACCCGGCCGCGGCGCTCCCGGCCTCCGGCGACGAGCTGCCCCCCACCGGCGGGTACGAGCAGAGGCAGTTTCAGTTGGGGTTCAAGGTGATCTTCTAACGTTGATAGAATTCAGAATCCAGAATCTAGAATCTAGAATCCAGAATCTAGAATTTAGAAGGATCGTCCGAACGTTCGGATGACCCGAGCGCTCTTCCTTCTGGGTTCTGGATTCTGGATTCTAAATTCTAAATTCTAGATTCTGAATTCTGAAGCATGCCCTTCGCCCCCGAGTACGTCACCCACGTCCTCAACGAGAACTTCGAGGACGCCAAGACCCTCTTTCTCTCGCCGCTGCTCGCGATCCACCACGCACACCTCGTGATGCTGGTGCGCACCGGTATCGTCTCGCAGGGTGACGCGCGCCGGATTCGAGATGGCCTGGAGCGGCTGTCCGAACAGGAGGTTCGCGCCGCGCGGTACGACGGGTCCTGCGAAGATCTCTTCTTCTACGTCGAGCGCCTGCTCATCCAGGCCTGCGGCGAGGAAACGGCCGGCCGGCTCCACACCGCGCGGAGCCGGAACGACATCGACATGACGATGTACCGGATGCGGCAGCGGGAGTTCGTGCTGGGTCTCCTCGGGGCGACGCTCGAGCTGCGCCGGACGCTCCTCGCCATCGCCGATCGACATCGCGACACGGTGTTCGCGGCCCACACGCACACGCAGCCGGCGCAGCCGACGACGGTGGCGCACTACCTGCTCGCCGCGATCGAGCAGCTCGAGCGCGACGCGACGCGGCTGGCGGCGGCCTTCGCGACCGTCAACGCGTGCCCGCTCGGCGCCTGCGCGATCACCGGCACGGGCTTCCCGATCGACCGCGGCCTCACGAGCGATCTGCTCGGCTTCGATGCGCCGACCGGCAACACGTACGGCAGCATCGCGACGGTGGACTACCTGCTCGAGAGCGCGGCCTCCGTCTCGATCGCGCTCGCCGGCCTGGGGCGGTTCGTCCAGGACCTGTTGCTCTGGTGCACGACCGAGTTCGGCTACCTGCGGCTCGGCGAGGGGTACGTGCAGTCGAGCAGCATCATGCCGCAGAAGCGCAACCCGGTCGCGCTCGAGCATGCGCGGGCGATCGCGAGCAAGGCGGTCGGGCAGGCGTCGGCGATCGTCACCACCGTCCACAACACTCCGTTCGGCGACGTCGTCGATACCGAGGACGACCTGCAGCCGCTCGTCTTCTCGATGTTCAAGGACGCCACGCGCGCGGTGAAGCTCGTGGCGGCGGCGCTGCGGGACGCCGGCTTCGATAGAGACCGGATGGCGGCGAGGGCCGGACAAAACTGGATCACGGTCACCGAGCTGGCCGATACGCTCACGCGCGATCGGGGCCTGTCGTTCCGGATTGCGCACGGAGTGGCGGCGCGGTTCGTGACCGAGCAGACCGCGGAGCCGTCGCTCGGCCCGGCCACGGTTCTGGATCGGGTGGCGCGCGACGTCACCGGCGCGCCAATCGGTTGGAGCGAAGCCGACCTGCAGCGCATCCTCAGCCCGATGCGGTTCGTGGAGGTCCGCCGCACGCCGGGCGGCCCGGCGCCCGAGGAAACGGCCCGGGCGATCGCGGCGTCGCGCGAACGGCTCTCCACGGACGATGCGTCGTGGAACCGCGCCATGACCCGGCTGAAAGAAGCGGAGGAGCGGCTCCGGTCGGCGAGCGAGGCGCTGTGACGACCATCCGTGAAAAGGGGACAGTCACCTTTTTACGGATCGCGTAAAAAGGTGACTGTCCCCTTTTCTGTTACGGGACGCGCTCCGACAGATTGCGCGCCAGCAGCGAATCAGGCTTCGCGCCCGACGTCGCCTTCCGGAAATGGGCGGCGGCAACGCCGCGCTCCTTGCGCTCGGTGATCAACGCAGCGGCGAACTCCATCTCCGGTTCGACGGTCGACGCCGTGTCGAGCGCTTTCTTCACGTGACGGTAGCCGTCCATCCCATCCGCGGGGTTGCCGTTCTTGAAGAGGAAGCCGGCCTGTTTATAAGTCTCGACGAGATACCCGAAGTCGAACCACGCGTGGCGGTTCGCCTCGAGACCGTTCCGCTCGAGCGCCCGGCGGCTCAGCGCGGACAGCAGGTCTGCGGCGAGGCGAACGTCGCGGCTGGCGTAGATCGCCGCGCGCCGCATCGTTTCCATCCGCTCCAGGACCGGCGTTTCGTGCGAGAGGAGCGCCAGCGCATCCGGCACGAGCCCATCGACCTGATAGTTCGCGGCCGGGCTGTTCCAGCCGTCATTGCCCCAGGGGAGCGATTTCGCGCTGCCGATGTCGAAGGCCTGGCAGAGAAGCGGCGGGCCGGCGACCGCGCGCTGCGGCAACCCGAATAGAGCCACGGCAACCACAGCAACAGGGATCCAGCGGCAGGTTCCAGGAACGTCCATCACAGCACCTCTGGAAGTGAGGACGTTCACACGCCGACGGTGTTAACGGCCGTCCTTCTAGATCGTGAGGACCCAGTGCTTACCCATGTCGATGGGTAACTCTTCCATCAGCCGATCGATGAGGCCCCAGCCGTAGCGGTTGAGAAAAAAGATGACGCCGAGCGCGCGCTCCTGGGGCTGGCCGGCGGGGAAGGCCTGCCCCTGCGCGCGGGCGAACTGGCGGCGCAGCGTCTCGTCGCGGCGTTTCGCCGCCTGAATGATCTTCTGATGCAGCGTCTTGAGGTCGTGCTCCATCCGGCCGAGCGTTGTCCTGGCCGCTCCAACGAGTGTCGGGTCGATGGCCGGCACGGCTTCCATGACCTTCGCCATCTGCTCCCCGATGGCGGCGGTCGTGGCGTGCAGCGACTGCTCGACCGAGGGCGGCAGCTGTGATTCGAGGAGGCGATTGAGCGCCGCCTCTCCCTGCGGCTGAAGTGACTCGAGCGGCAGGGCATAGCGGGCGAGGAACCGTGCAGATGCGGAGTCGAGGATCGTCGCAGTCGCGCGCGGGTGGATGAGGGGCATGGGCACGCCGAAGTGCCGGTAGATAGGCCCGAGCTGTGCGAGGTATGCGAGCTCGCTCGGCCCGGCCACGTAGCAGACGGTCGGAAAGATCGTGTCCTGCACCAGCGGCCGGAGCAGGACGTTGGGGCTGAAGCGCGTCGGCGCGGAAGCCACCTCTGCGGCGAGGGTCGCCATGTCCACCGATTCGTCGCCGATGGCAAACCGTCCGTCGCGGACGCGGATCGGGCGGCGGGCGCCGTCGAGACGGAAAAGGGCGACGCCGTCTTCCTGCGGCACGACCTGCGGGTCGTGTCCCCGGGCCGACAGCGCCCGGCCGCTCTCGATCGCGAGCGTCGCCGTGCGCCCCGGGGTGGCGAGCTCACGTGTGAACAGATCGGCGGCCAGCGTTTTTGAGGCCGGGTCCGCGCCGTCGAAGACCACCAGTCCGCGCCCGCCGAGCAGGCCGTCCATCCAGCCCGCGAACGCCTCCGCCATCCCGACCCCCGGGCGGTAGCTCAGGCGCAGCGCCCCGAGCACCGACTCGGTGAACTCGGTCGGCGCCAGCGTCAGCGCCAGGTCGTCGGCCACGCGGTCGATCGACTCGTTCAGGCGGATCCAGGCCACCGGGATCTCGTTCGCGCCCGGCGGCTCGGGCAGCGCGATCGTCCGGTACCTCAGCTCGTCGTCGAGGACGTGGCACGCGCGGACTTCATCCCAGTCGTGGTCCTCCGCGTCCACCCAGAAGACCGGAACGGTCGGCACGCCGTGCTCGGCCGTGACGCGCGCGGCGAGCTGGATGGTCGTGATCGCCTTGAGAACCGTGAAGAGCGGGCCGCCGAAGAGTCCCGCCTGCTGGCCCGTGACGATCGCGACGGCGCGCGGATCGCGCAACCGGGCCGCGGCTTCCTTCGCCGCGTCGGGCGATCGGCGGGAGCCGAGCTGTGCCATGATCGCCGACACCACTTGATCGCGGCGGCGCGGATGGGCCTGCGCACGCGCGATGGCGTCCCGCCAGGCGTCGGGTGAGGATGGGCTGCCGGAGAAAAAGGTCTCGACGCTCGGGAAGTTCCAGGCGTACTCGCCCGCGAGCCGCCGGATCCAGGGGAACCGCCGCACGTCGATCGCGATCTTCCGCGCCTCTTCCACCGAGTTCGTATGCTACCATCTGAAACACTTGCCGAGGAGCTTCTGAGCTGAACGCGAGCGACGCAGCATCGTTCTCCCCTCCGGCCGCATTCGGACCGTTCCGGGTCCTGCATCAGATTGGCGTCGGTGTTCTCGGTCCCGTCTTTCGTACCTACGAGCCATCGCGCGACCGGCTCGCCGCGGTCAAGGCGTTTCGCCTCGATCTGACCCCCGAACAGGCGCGTGCGCTTGCCGATGAGCTTCAGCGGCTCGTCGACGCGGGCCTCGGGCACCCGTCGATCGTCGCGCCGATCGCGGCCGGCATCGAAGGCGGGACGGCGTATCTCGCCCTGGAGTACGTCGCGGGCGAGTCGCTCGACATCGCGATCCGTCACTACGCGCCGGCGCGGCTCGACACCGCGCTGCCATTCATCGCACAGCTCGCGGGCGCGATCGATTTCGCGCGCGCGGCGGGCTTTGGCCACGGGACGCTCCACCCTCGCGACATCTTCCTGACGCCGGACGAGGCGCGCGCGACCGGCTTCGGCGTTGCGAGCGTGCTCGAAGCGGTCGGTCTCCGTCCGCCGGTGCGGCGGCCGTACAGCGCGCCAGAGCGCGTCGCCGGCGAGAAGTGGGAAGCGGCGGCCGACGTGTACTCGCTGGCGGCCATCGGGTACGAGCTGCTGACGGCGCGCCGGATCGCCGGTCCGCTGACCGGATCGGAGACGGTCGAGCTGCGCGGCGCCGACCCGCTCGCCTCGCGGCTGCTCGCGGGCCCGCTCGTCCGCGCGCTCGCCGCCGATCCGGCCGCACGGTATCCCAGCGCGCTCGCCTTCGCGCGTGCGCTCGAAGCTGCCGCCGAAGGAGAAGAGGAGCGGCAGGTCACGCCAGTGATTTCCTCGAAGGCTCCAGAGGTTCCGCGTGTTCCAGGAGTCCCAAAGGTTCAACCCTCGCTCGTCGACGCGCTCGACGAGGCGGAGGTGAAGCCGAACCTGAGGGTGCTCGAAAAGAAGCGCGAGCCGGAAGGGGCGGCCGAACCGCCGCGCGAGCTGATTCCCGTACCGCGGAAGGAACCGCAAGTGGTTCTTCCGCCCGAACCGGAGCTCGAGGCCGAACCCGTTCTCGAGCGGACACTGGAACGAGGCCTCGATCGCGAACCAGAGCCTGACCTTGCGCTGAGTCCGCCCATCGAACCCGCGGAACCCATGGAACCGATGGAAGCCATGGAATCCATGGAACCCGTCGAACCGAAAGAGCCGCGAGAACCTATGAGACTTCTTCCGCTCGCGGTCATGCTCGTGGCGGGTATGCTCGTCGGGTTCGTCGCAGGTTACGCGGTCGGCACACGGGGTGACGCGGTCGGCGGCGGCTCGGCCGCCGCGCAGCCTTCGGGTGCGGCATGGAGCGAAGCCAAGGTGGATCCGCCCGCGGCGCCGGCGCCCGCTTCAAGCGAGCCGCCGGCGGCGACGCCCGCGCCGGCTGCGGCGCCACCCGCGGTTCCGTCCGCCGCCACGGAGCGCTCGATCCGCGGCACGATCGTCGTCCGCTCGACGCCCGCGCGCGCCGGCGTGATCGTCGATGGCGTGTGGCGGGGCAGGACGCCGCTCACGCTGTCCGATCTCACGCTCGGCCGGCACACGATCCGGGTGGCGGAGCGCGGCTACAGCGCTGAAAGCCGCGAGGTTACGCTGTCGGCGCAGCAGAACAGCCAGGAGATCGACGTGAGGCTCGCCGGGACGGCGACATCCACCACCGGCTCCGCTCGTCCCGCTCCGGCGCGGGCGCGACCGCAGCCCGCCGCGCCGACTCGCCCGGCGCCGCCGCGCCCGACGGCCGGAACGACCCAATACACCGGATCCCTCTTTGTCGACTCGCGGCCGAGCGGCGCCCGCGTGTTCGTCGACGGCCGGGCGGTCGGCGTGACGCCGCTGTCGCTCGCCGCCATCCCGGTTGGCGCCCGCGTCATCCGCCTGGAGCTGCCGAAACACCGCACGTGGACGGACTCGAGGCGCGTCGTTGCCGGAACGACGACGCGGGTGACGGGGTCTCTGGAACAGATTCCTTGAGGCACAGTAGGCCCGACCTTCAGGTCGGGGGTGCCGGGATGGCCCGGCCGTCCGGCTGATTCGCGCACGCCCGGCCTCAAGGCCGGGCCTACAATAAAATCGTGATCGCATACCTGGCACTCGAGAACGGGAAGTGGTTCCGCGGCGAAGCCGCGGGCGCCGCGGGGGAAACGTCCGGCGAGGTCGTGTTCAACACGAGCATGACCGGCTACCAGGAAGTCCTGACGGACCCCTCCTACGCCGGGCAGATCGTCACGATGACCTGCCCGGAGATCGGCAACTACGGCGTCACGGGGGGCGACACCGAGTCGCGGGCGCCGCAGGTGGCCGGCTTCGTCATGCGGCAGACGTCCCCGGTTGCCAGCAACTGGCGCGCGGAAAGCACGCTCCGGGACTACCTGATCCATCACGGCATCGTCGCGATCGCCGACGTCGACACGCGCGCGCTCACGCGTCTGCTGCGGTCCTCGGGCGTCATGCGGGGCGTCATCGCGACCGGGCCGGCCGATCCCGAGACGCTCGTCGAGAAGGCACGCGCGGCGCGTCCGATGGAAGGGTCGGACCTCGTCCTCGACGTCACCTGCCGCGAGCCGTTCGACTGGGAGGGCGGGACGACCGACGAGGAGTTCCTCGTGCCGGCCAATCGGCGCGGGAAACGCCGGCTGAAGATCGCCGCCTACGACTTCGGCATGAAGTGGAACATTCTTCGCCGCTTCGAGGCGTACGACTGCGACGTGCGCGTGTTTCCGGCGACGGCGCCGGCCTCCGACCTGCTCGCGACCTCGCCCGACGGCGTGTTCCTCAGCAACGGGCCGGGCGATCCCGCGGCGCTCAACTACGCGATCCGCAACGCGCGTGAGCTCGTGAAATCGGACGTGCCGGTGTTCGGCATCTGCCTCGGTCATCAGATCCTCGCGCTCGCGCTGGGAGGACGGACCTACAAGCTGAAGTTCGGCCACCGGGGCGCCAACCATCCCGTCAAGCAGCTGGGCTCGGGTCAGGTGGAAATCACGTCTCAGAATCATGGCTTCGCGGTGGACCCGACCACGCTGCCGTCGGACGTCAAGGTGACGCACGTGAACCTGTACGACGGCACGATCGAGGGCCTGCGGCACGAGACGAAGCCGGTGTTCTGCGTCCAGTACCACCCCGAGGCCTCTCCGGGGCCGCACGACGCGGATTACCTGTTCCGACAATTCATGGACGAGATTGAGAAACGGGCTTGATCACTGTGGATTGTGGATTGCTGAATGTGGATTGCATTCAGCATTCAGCAATCAGCAATCAGCATTCAACATTGAACTAGATGCCTCGTCGTACTGACATCCGAAGGGTCCTCGTCATCGGGTCCGGGCCGATCGTGATCGGCCAGGCGTGCGAGTTCGACTACTCCGGCACGCAGGCGTGCAAGGCGCTGATGGCCGAGGGGCTCGAGGTCGTGCTCGTCAACAGCAACCCGGCGACGATCATGACGGACCCGGAGTTTGCGCATCGCACGTACGTCGAGCCGCTCACGCCGGAGCTCGTCGGCGCGGTCATCGCCGAAGAGCGGCCGGACGCGCTGCTGCCGACCGTCGGCGGCCAGACCGCGCTCAACCTCGCCGTGGCGCTCGCCGAGAACGGCACGCTCGACCGGTACGGCGTCAAGCTGATCGGCGCGCAGATCGACGCGATCAAGGTCGCGGAGGACCGGCTCAAGTTCCGGGACGCGATGCGCGAGATCGGGATGGAGGTGCCAGACAGCGGCTACGTCCGCTCGCTCGACGAGGCGTACCGCGTCGCCGACGAGATCGGCTTCCCGGTCATCGTCCGGCCGTCGTTCACCCTCGGCGGCGTCGGCGGCGGCATCGCCTACAACATCGAAGAGTTCCGCGAGGTCGTCGGGCGCGGGCTCGATCTCAGCCCGGTCCACGAGGTGCTGCTCGAGCAGTCGGTCATCGGCTGGAAGGAATTCGAGCTCGAGGTGATGCGCGACGGCGCGGACAACTTCGTCGTCATCTGCTCGATCGAGAACATCGATCCGATGGGCGTGCACACCGGCGACAGCATCACGGTCGCGCCGGCGCTCACGCTGACCGACAAGGAATACCAGCGCATGCGCGACGCGGCGCGCCGGATCATCCGGCGGGTCGGCGTCGAGACCGGCGGGTCGAACATCCAGTTCGCGGTCAATCCGGCCGACGGGCGCATGGTCGTGATCGAGATGAACCCGCGCGTGTCCCGCTCGTCGGCGCTCGCGTCGAAGGCCACGGGCTTCCCGATCGCGAAGATCGCCGCGAAGCTCGCGCTCGGCTATCGCCTCGACGAAATCCCGAACGACATCACGAAGCTGACGCCCGCCTCGTTCGAGCCGACGATCGACTACGTGGTCGTCAAGGTCCCGCGCTGGGCGTTCGAGAAGTTCCCGCAGGCCGACCGGACGCTGACGACCCAGATGAAGTCGGTCGGCGAGGTGATGGCGATCGGCCGGACGTTCAAGGAAGCGTTCCTGAAGGCGTTCCGGTCGCTCGAGCTGGGGAAGAGCGGCCGTCTCTTCGCGCAGGAAGGTTCCGCGTCCGGCGTGGCCGAGCCCGACGCGGACGGCGACTCCGAAGGCGCGGCGGCGTGGGAGGCGGAAGAGGATCGGGCGGCGCTCCAGCGCGCGCTGAGCGTCCCGACCGACCGGCGCATGTGGGCGGTCTTCCGCGCGCTCGCGCAGGGCTGGACGGTCGAGGAGCTCCACGCCCAGACGAAGATCGACCCGTGGTTCCTCGCGCAGTTCCAACAGCTCGTCGGCCTTGCGCGCTCGGCCGCGCTCGTCGGCCTGCGCGGCCTGACGCCCGACCTGCTCCGCACGCTCAAGCGGGCCGGGTTCGGCGACGGCGATCTCGCGGGCATCCTCGGCGTCGGCGAGGAGGCCGTGCGCCAACGGCGGTCCGATGCCGGCCTGAAGACCGCCTACAAACGCATCGACACGTGCGCCGCCGAGTTCGAGTCGTTCACGCCGTACCTGTACGGAACCTACGAGGACGAGTGCGAGGCGGCGCCGACCTCCCGCCCGAAGGTCATCATCCTCGGGAGCGGCCCGAACCGGATCGGCCAGGGAATCGAGTTCGACTACTGCTGCGTGCACGCGGCGTTCGCTGTGCGCGAGGCCGGCTTCGAGACGGTGATGGTGAACTGCAACCCCGAGACCGTCTCGACCGACTACGACACGGTCGATCGCCTCTATTTCGAGCCGCTCACCTTCGAGGATGTGTTCGCGATCGTCGAGCGCGAGCGAGAGGCCGGCGGCGACGTCGCCTGCGTCGTGCAGTACGGCGGCCAGACGCCGCTGAAGCTCGCCATCCCGCTGCAGGACGCAGGCGTCCGGATCCTCGGCACGTCCCCCGATTCGATCGATCTCGCGGAGGACCGGCGGCGGTTCGCGGACCTGCTCTGGCAGCTCGGGATTCCGCAGGCGCCGAGCGGCACCGCGACGTCGCCCGAAGAGGCGCGCGAGGCGGCGGCCCGGATCGGGTTCCCCGTTCTCGTCCGGCCGTCGTACGTGCTCGGCGGCCGCGCGATGGCGATCGTGTACGACACCGCGGCGCTCGATCGGTACATGACGACGGCGGTGACGGCGTCGCCGGATCATCCGGTGCTCATCGACAAGTTCCTCGAGGACGCGTTCGAGCTCGACGTCGACGCGATCGCGGACGCCTCTGGCGGCGTCGTCATCGGCGGCGTGATGGAGCACATCGAGGAGGCCGGCATCCACTCCGGCGACAGCTCCTGTGTGGTCCCGCCGTACATGGTCGCGGAGCGCCACCTGACGACGATCCGCGAGTACACCAGACGCGTGGCGCGGTCGCTGAAGGTCGTCGGGCTGATGAACGTCCAGTTCGCGATCAAGGCAGACGTCGTGTACATCCTCGAGGTGAACCCGCGCGCGTCGAGGACCGTGCCGTACCTGTCGAAAGCGACGGGCGTGCCGCTGGCGAAGGTCGCGGCGCGCGTGATGATTGGCCAGACGCTCGCGGAGCAGGGGCTCACCGAGGACCTCGAGGTCGCCGGCGTGTTCGTGAAGACGCCGGTCTTCCCGTTCATGCGCTTCCCCGGCGTCGACACGATCCTCGGGCCGGAGATGAAATCGACGGGGGAAGTGATGGGAGGGGCCTCCGCCTTCGGGCCGGCGTTCGCCAAGGCGCAGCTGGCCGCGGGTCATCGGCTTCCGGCGGACGGATGCGCGTTCCTCAGCGTCAACAACGACGACAAGCCGAACGTCCTGCCGATCGCGCGCGATCTGGCCGCGCTCGGCTTCCGGATAGTCGCGACGCGCGGCACCGCCGCCTTCCTGCGCGCCCACGGCGTCCCGGCGGACATCGTGTTCAAGATCAACGAGGGCCGGCCGCACGTGGCCGACGAGATCCTCAACGGCAAGATCCAGCTCGTCGTCAACACGCCGCTCGGTCGCGAGTCGTTCTTCGACGACCGCACGGTCCGGCGCACGGCGACGCTTCACGACGTGCCGTGCATCACGACCCTCACCGGGGCCGCCGCGGCGGTCAACGCGATCAAGGCGCTCAAGGCGGAGGCGCTGACGGTGCGGGCGCTGCAGGAATACCATGCGCCGTCGCGGGCGCGATCGTAAACCCGACGGTGTAGGCCCGACCTTTAGGTCGGGCGTGCGGGGTTAACCCGAACGTCCGGATGATCCCATCACGCCCGGCCTGAAGGCCGGGCCTATGGGTTGTTCGCCATCCATCGCCGTCCACTCACCGTCGTCAGGACGGCGGACCGCCCATCGGTCGTGATCGAGATCGCCCCATCCACATCCGTCCGAAACATCTGCGCACCCGACGCCTGAACACGCGCGACCACGACGGGTGCGGGGTGGCCGAACCGATTGTCACGTCCGGCCGTGAAGATCACGGCCGCGGGGCGTGTTGCGAGCAGGAACTCCGCGCTCGTGGACGTCGCGCTTCCATGGTGGGCAGCCTTGAGGATCCGGATCGCGGCCGGACGGATCGATGAGACGATCGCGCGCTCGGTGTCGCGACCGATGTCGCCGGTCAGGAGAATCGAGACGCCGCCGAGCCGGACGTCGAGGACGAGCGAGTCGTCGTTCCGAGCCTTCTGGCGCTCCCAGTCCGGTGGCGGCGGATGCAGGACGTCGATCACGGCGCCGCCATCGTCCAGGCGGTCGCCCGCGCGCATCGGTCGCCATCCAATCCGGCGTCGCGCGGCCTCGAACGCCAGATCGCGCCGCGCGGGATGACGCGGCACGGGAACCCCTTCCCAGACCTCCGCGGGGCTGAAGTCCCGCAGGATCGTCGGCGCGCCGCCGATGTGATCGGGATCGGGATGCGTCAGGGCGAGCGCGTGCAGGCGCCGGACGCCGAGCGCGGCGAGCGCCGGCGCGACGACGCGGCCGCCCGTGTCGAAGCTGGAGGCGACCGCGCCGCCCGCGTCGACGAGGATGTGGCGGCCGGATGGAAGCGCGATCAGGATCGAATCGCCCTGACCGACGTCGAGCACGGTCACCTGCAGTGACCGCTGCGTCGTGTCTGGGATCTGCCAGGAGCCCGGCCACGCGATCGCGACGCCGGCGCAGACCGCCACAGAAAAGGGGACAGTCACCTTTTTACAATTCTTGAAAAAAGGTGACTGTCCCCTTTTCACGACCAGCGCCCAGGCCGTGTAGTAGACGACCACCAGGAGCCACGGCGGCGCGGCCACGCGCCAGGTGAGCCAGGGCGCGAGGTCCAGGAGGGAAGTCGACGCCATCACCGCGGTCGCGCAGAGATCGGCGACGCGCGCCGCGAGATCGGCCAGCGGAGGCAGCACGGAATCGGCGCTCACGAGCGCGAGGCCGGCGATCTGGACGACGGCCATGAGGGGAATCGCGACGAAGTTGAGCGCGAGGCCGGCGGCGGTCACCCGGCCGAAGGCCAGGGCACCCAGCGGCAGCACGGCGATCTCGGCGCAGACGGTTGCCGCGCCAAGGGCCAGGAATGCTCTCAATGCTGAATGTGGAATGCTGAATGCTGAATGAAGCATCCGCTCGGCCACGACGATCAGCGCGAGCGTGGCGCCGAACGACAGCGCCAGCCCCGGATCGTACAGGTCCAGCGGCGAGGCGAGAATCGCCGCCGCGAGCGTGACGGCGAGCGCGTTCAGCGGCGGCGCGCGGTGGTCGAGCGCGCGGGCCGCAAGATAGATGACGGCCGCCAGCGTGGCGCGTCCGACCGACGGCCCGCCGCCCGCCACGAAGCCATACGCCGAGAGCGCGACGATGGCGGCGAGGGGACCGGATGGCCCGGGCGCGCGCGTGAATCGCACCAGCGCCAGCGCCATCGCCGCGAGAACGGCGATGTTGCCGCCGGAGATCGCGATGACGTGGTAGGTGCCTGCCTCCTGCAGCCGGCGCTCGACCGCCGGATCGAGGCCGGCACGATCGCCGATGAGGATGGCGGTGACGATCGCGGCGGATGTAGGGGCGCGCGGGCCGAGGCGTCGATCGACGGCGTCACGCACGCGGGCCCGCAGCGCCGCGGCCGCCTCGGCCACGGGCTGGCCGCGGGCGACGACCTCGACGAGCGCGGCGCTCTTGACCGAGCCCACGAGCGCGACGCCGCGCCGGGCGAGCGCCGCGGCGTCGTCCCGCGCACCCGGATTCCGGTAGCCGGTCGGGAGCCGCAGCGTCGCGGTAACCCGTACTCGGCGCCCGGCCCGCCAGCCGGGATGCGCCTCGCGGGCGAGCGTTCCGCCCACCGACAGCCGAACCGCGCCGTCGGTCGCACGCCACACGCCCCCGGATCCGGTTCGTTCGACGGCGAGGAGCAGGCTGGCCCCGTAGTCGGTCGGCGCCGCGTCCTCGAGCAGGCGTCCCTCGATCTCGACCGGCGCGCCCCGGCCGATCAGGCCGGCGTCATGCTGCACCCGCAGGCCCGGAGCGAACGCGCGCGAGGTGGCAAGACCGGCCAGCGCGGCGCCGGCCGCGGAGAACGCGATGGTGACGGCGATCGAAAAGCCCGCGCCCGGCCGATCGCGGATGAGGCAGGCCATGCCCGCGGCGAGCAGCATCAATCCCCACCACGCGAGGCCCAGGACGAGGCTCGGAGCCACCGAGCCGAACGCCGCGCCCAGGACGATGGCGACGGTGGGGAGGACCGCGGGCACGCCGGGGCACCTGCAAGCGGCGCGCGCCGCCCCAGTCAATCACTTACGGGAAATCGAGCTGTTTTTTACCTCCTGCCAGCGTGATTCCATCTCGGCGAGCGTGGCGCCATGGATGGATCGCCCTTCCGACTCGAATCGCCGCTCCAGGGCCTCGAAGCGCGCGGTGAACTTCCCGTTGGCCCGGCGCAGCGCGGACTCCGGCTCGATCCCGAGCTTGCGCGCGAGATTGGCGAGCGCGAAGAGCAGGTCACCCATTTCCTCCTCGGCCCCGTCCCGGTCGGCTTTTTCGACCGCCTCCGCCAGCTCGTCCACTTCCTCGCGCACCTTCGCCACGACGTCGTCCGCGCGTGCCCAGTCGAAGCCGACCGCGCCGACCCGCGTGCCGATCTCGTAGGCGCGCAGGAGCGCCGGGAGCGATCGCTTGACCCCTCCGAGGACCGACCGGCGATCGCCGCGCTCGCGCTGCTCGTCGGCCTTGATCTGTTCCCACTGCGTCTTGACGCCCCGTGACGTCAGCGATCTCGCGGATCCGAACACGTGCGGGTGGCGGCGGACGAGCTTCTGCGTGACGGCGCGCAGCGAATCCGCGACCGTGAAGCGTCCATCGTCCGCGCAGATCTGTGCGAGGAACACCCCTTCAAAGATCAGGTCGCCGATTTCTCCTTCGAGCGCGTTCATGTCGTTGCGGTCGATCGCGTCGAGCACTTCGTATGTTTCTTCCAGCACGTACGGACGCAGCGACGCGAGCGTCTGCTCGCGATCCCACGGGCAGCCGCGCGGCCCGCGCAACCGCGCCATCGTGTCGGTCAGCTCCTGAAACGTCAGCCCCGCCTTCGCGCGGCTTCGGCCCGCCTTCGCGCCGCTGCGGCGAGACAGTCCCGCCTTCACGGCGCTTCGGCGAGGCAAGCTCACCTTCGATCTACGTGTCGGAGTGCGCCGCTTCGTCCTTTTCGCCATGGCGAGCTATGGTACCATCGAGGTCCGATGGACGATTCCGGCGGCGTTCCAGATCTCGATCCCGCCTTTTCCAGCCTCGTCATCATGCTCGCGAGCGCGGCGGCCGTGCACTTCGGCGATCTCGCGGATGCGGTGAGCGGCCAGCGTCAACCGTTGAATCTCGAGGGAGCGGCGCAGATGATCGGGCTGCTGGAGATGATCGAGGTCAAGACGCGCGGCAACCTCGCCGACGGCGAAGCGCGCCTGCTGCAGCAGGTTCTCTACGAGCTCCGGCTGCGCTACGTCGACGCGCAGCAGCACGAAAAACGAATCATCGAGCCTTGAAGGTCACGTTCCTTGGAACCGGCACATCGCATGGCGTGCCGATGATCGGCTGCACCTGCGCGACGTGCACGTCCTCCGATCCGCGCGATCGACGTCTCCGCCCGTCCATCCTGATCGAAACGGGCGACGGTACGCCCGTGCTCGTCGACACCGCGACCGACCTCCGTGCCCAGGCGCTGGCGTTGAACATCACCCGCGTCGAGGCGATCCTCTTCACGCACAGCCACGCCGATCACATCCTGGGCCTGGACGATGTGCGGCGGTTCAACGCGCTGCAGGGAGGCGCCATCCCGTGCTGGGCGGACGCGCGGTCGGCCGACGACATCCGCAGGGCGTTCTGGTACATCTTCGACCCGGCCACGCCGCGCGCCCCTCGACTGGCTCGGGCGGCCTGAGCGAGTCGAAGGCCGGCGGCGGCATCCCCGAGATCGATCTGCACGTCGTGGACGGTCCCGTGCGGATTGGGGGCGCGTCGTTCGTCCCGGTTCCGATCCGTCACGGCCCGCGCTCCATCCTCGGCTGGCGGCTCGATCGCTTCGCCTACCTGACCGACTGCAGCGGGATTCCAGACGACTCCTGGCCGCTGCTCGACGGCGTCGAGGCGGTCGTGCTCGGCGCGCTGCGCGATCGCCCGCATCCGACGCACTTCACGCTCGACGAGGCGGTCGACGCGGCGCGGCGGATCGGCGTCCGGCGCGCCTGGTTCACGCACATGGCGCACGACCTGCCGCACGCCGCGACCTGCGCGCGCCTGCCGGAGGGCATGGCGCTCGCGTATGATGGGTTGGTTGTCACTCTGTAGGCACTGGGCACTAGGCAATAGGCACTCCGTTCTTCTGCTGCATCGTTACGAAGTGCCTAGTGCCTAGTGCCCAACTGAGATCGAGATGCAGGTCCTCCACTTCCCCGACGATCCGCGTCCGACGCGCTGGCCGCAGCCCGTCGTCGCGCTCGGCAACTTCGACGGCCTCCATCGAGGCCACATGAAGATCATCGAACGCGTGAGGCGGAGGGCGGGGGAGCGGGGCGGGACGCCGATCGCGATGACGTTCGATCCGCATCCGCCGCGGGTCGTCCGCCCCGACAAGGCGCCGCCGCTGCTCATGACGGTCGCGCAGCGGCTCGAGGCGCTCGACGAATCGGGGATGCACGGCGTCGTCATCGTGCGCTTCTCGCACGAGCTCTCGCGCTGGGATCCCGAGACCTTCGTCCGCGCCGCGCTGGTCGACTGGCTCCACGTGGTCGAGGTCTGGGTCGGGGCGAACTTTCTGTTCGGCCGCGATCGATCCGGCAACTACAGCCTGCTCCGCCAGCTCGGGCCCCGCTACGGCTTCCGCGCGGAGAAAATCGACCCGGTCCGCTACAAGGAGTTTGTCGTCAGCAGCACCCGCATCCGGCGGCTCGTGGCCGAAGGGCGCGTCGACGAAGCGGGTGCGCTGCTCGGGCGGCATGTGTTCCTGGACGGCCAGGTCGTGAAGGGGGAGGGGCGCGGCCGCGACATCGGATTCCCGACGGCGAACGTCTGCTCGGACAACGAGCTGACGCCGCCGCACGGCGTGTACGCGACGGCGGTCCGGGTCGCCGGCGAGGAAGCGATTCGGCCGTCGGTCACCAATATCGGAACCCGGCCTACCTTCGGCGCGAGTGGGACGACGATCGTCGAGACGCATCTCCTCGGAAGCGACCGGGACCTGTACGGCGCCCGGCTGCGCCTGTTCTTCCTGCAGCGGCTTCGAGACGAGCGGGCGTTTCCCGACGTGGACGCGCTGCGCGCGCAGATCGAAGCGGACATCCGCCACGCCGGCCGGCTGTTTTCTCTTATCTCTCTGTAGGGACTAGGCACTAGGGACTGGGCACTCTGTGATGAGGCCCAATGCCCCCTCGAGTCCCCAGTCGCCTAGTCCCCAGTGCCTCACTGCGTTAGAATTACTGGATGCCCGCGGGCCAGCCGCCGTTGTCTTTGCCGCTCTCCCTGGATCTGACCGTTCCGGCGGAGCCTCGCTTCATGTCGATCGCCGCCGCGATGACGAGGATGGTCGCCGAGCAGCTCGGGTATCCGGCCGACAGCGCCGCGCGGCTGGCCGCCGAGTTCAACCGGCAGGCCGCCGGCCTCGACCCGTCGAACGGACCAATCGCCATCCACTATGAGGGGTCTCAGGCGGGGCTGACAGTCCACGTTCGGGCCGGGAAGCGATCATTCGAGCTTGCGGCTGTATAACACCCTGACCCGCCGGGAAGAGCCCTTCGAGCCGTCCGAGGCCGGCACCGTGCGGATGTATACGTGCGGCCTGACGGTCTACGCCCGGGGCCACATCGGCAACTTCCGCACCTTCGTCTGCCTCGACGTGCTGCGGCGCGTGCTCAAGTACCAGCAAGGCTGGCGCGTCCGGCAGGTCATGAACTTCACGGACGTCGACGACCGGACGATCCTCGAGTCGCAGCGCGCCGGCGTGCCGCTGCGCGAGTACACCGACCGCTGGATCGAGGCGTTCCGGACCGACGCGGCGGCGCTCGGGCTCGAGCCGGTCGAAGAGACGCCGCGGGCGACCGATTCCGAGAACCTCGAGGCGATGGGCCAGGTGATTCACGACCTCGAGACGCGCGGCCACACCTACACGAACGAAGGGTCGATCTATTTCAAGATCGCGTCGTTCCCGGAGTACGGCAAGCTCGCGCGGCTGGACCACGAGGGCATCAAGCCGGGCGCGCGCGTCGATGCCGACAAGTACGACAAGGAGAACGCGCGGGACTTCGTCCTCTGGAAGGCG
The DNA here is from genome assembly GCA_963847125.1 of uncultured Acidobacteriota bacterium. Lineage (GTDB taxonomy): Bacteria > Acidobacteriota > Vicinamibacteria > Vicinamibacterales > 2-12-FULL-66-21 > DATAEE01. The sequence goes on along the minus strand of CAWJYM010000009.1, from coordinate 9,254 downwards.
ACCCGTCCAGGCGAGCCCGCGTGGACGCCCGACAGCCTTCCGCCGGGCCGTCCCGGCTGGCACATCGAGTGCTCGGCGATGGCGCTGCGGCTGCTGGGGCCTCCGCCGATCGACCTGCACGCCGGCGGCGTCGATCTGATCTTCCCGCACCACGAGAACGAGATCGCGCAGAGCGAGGCGGCCACCGGCCGGCCGTTCTCCCGCTTCTGGGTGCACACCGAGCACCTCATGATCGAGGACGATGACGGCCCGCAAGCCTCGGACGATCCGGGCCGGGTCGAGAAGATGTCGAAGTCGCTCGGCAACGTGTTCACCGTCCAGGACGTGCTCGGCGCCGGGCACCGCGCTTCCGCCCTGCGATACGCGCTGCTGTCGGTGCACTACCGGAAGCAGCTCCGGTTTTCCTGGGAGGCGCTGCAGGACGCCGAGAAGGCCGTCCGGCGCTGGGCGGACTTCAGCGCCCGGCTCGAGGCCGTCACCGGCGGATCGGCGCACCCGGCGATTGCCGCGCGAGTCGACGAAGGAAAGCAGGCGTTCGCCGCGATGATGGCGGACGACCTGAACACAGCCGGCGCGCTTGGCGTGCTGTTCGATCTCGTGCGCGCGCTCAATGCGGCGATCGACCGCAAGGAGGTCGGCCAGCCCGACATCCAGACGATCCGTGACGCGTTCGACGGGTTCGACCGCGTGCTCGGCGTCATGTCGCTCCGCCGCGCAGAGGACGAGCGGCCGCCGTTGCCGGAAGCGCAGATCGAAGAGCGGCTCGCGGCGCGCCGCGCCGCGCGCAGCGCCCGCGACTTCGCGACCGCCGATCGCATCCGCGACGAGCTCGACGCCGCGGGCGTGGTGCTCGAGGACTCGCCATCGGGGACGAGATGGAAACGGAAATAACCGGTAGGCACTGGGCACTAGGCATTAGGCACTCTGATCCTGGCTGAATGCCTAGTGCCTATTGCCTAGTGCCTTCGAGGATGGAATGAACGCACCCGACATCAAGACCGATCTGCCCGGCCCGAAGGCGAAGGCCATCATCGACCGCGACGCGACCTGCGTCTCGACGTCGTATACCCGTTCGTATCCGTTCGTCATGGCTCGCGGGGAAGGCGCGGTCGTCGAGGACGTCGACGGCAACCGCTTTCTCGATTGTGCCGCCGGCATCGCGGTCAACTCGACCGGCCACTCGCACCCCGTCGTCGTCAAGGCGATCGTGGAGCAGGCACAGAAGTTCCTGCACATGTCCGGCACGGACTTCTACTACGAGCCGCAGGTGCGGCTCGCCGAGGAAGTCGCGTCGATCGTGCCGATCGACGGCCCCGTGCGGACCTTCTTCGGCAACTCCGGCACCGAAGCGATCGAGGCGGCCATCAAGCTGGCGCGGTACTCCACGAAGCGCCACGGCCTGATCGCTTTCCTCGGCTCGTTCCACGGGCGGTCGCTCGGCGCCCTGTCGCTGACGTCGAGCAAGGCGATCCAGCGCCGGGGCTTCGGGCCGCTGATGTCCGGCGTGTACCACGCGCCGTACCCCGACTGTTACCGCTGTCCGCTCGGCATGAAGCCCGAGACCTGCGGCGCGGAGTGCGCGAGCTACATCGAGGACCAGATCCTCGTGCACCTCATCTCGCCCGACGAAGTGGCCGCGATCGTCGTCGAGCCGATCCAGGGGGAAGGGGGCTACGTCGTCCCGCCGAAGCAGTTCCTCGATCGGCTCTCGGCGATCACGAAGACGCACGGGATGCTGCTGGTGACCGACGAGGTGCAATCCGGCATGGGCCGGACGGGGAAGATGTTCGCGTGCGAGCACTTCGACCTGCGGCCGGATATCGTGACGGTCGCCAAGGGCATCGCGTCTGGAATGCCGCTCGGCATCACGGCGGCCCGCGCGGACATCATGATGTGGCCGCCGGGTGCGCACGCCTCGACCTTCGGCGGCAACCCCGTCGCGTGCGCCGCGGCGATCGCGACGATTGGGCTCCTGCGCGACACGCTGGTGAAGAACGCGGAGACCGTTGGCGCGCACATGATGCAGGGCCTGCGAGGCCTCATGGATCGCCACCCGCTCATCGGCGACGTCCGCGGCAAGGGGTTGATGATTGGCGTCGAACTGGTCCGGGATCGCAAGACCAAGGAGCGCGCGGTCGCGGAGCGGGACGCCGTCGTGAACGCGATGTTCAAGCGCGGCGTGCTGATTCTCGGAGCGGGGAAAAACGCCGTCCGGTTCGCGCCGCCGCTCGTGCTGACCGAGGCGCAGGCCGACACCGCGGTCAGATTGTTCGGGGAGTCACTTACAGAAGTGGAACGCTTCGCGCTCGCCGCGTCTTAGTGTATTCTTCGTTAACACCCTCTGTGACCAGACCCATCGCGGCTTGCGCGGCCGTGTTGGCGCTCTCACTGGCCTGCAGCAGCCCGCGGCCTCAAGGTCCATCTCCGTCTCGATCGGCGACCGACCCCGTCGTGCCTAGTCCCGGCCGGTCCGATTCGAGAGTATGTGATGGTGGGGGCGGGAGATATCGGCTGGTGCGGCCTGCCCGGCGTCGCCGCCACCGCCAGGCTCATCGAAGGCATCCCCGGGACGGTGTTCACGCTCGGCGACAACGCCTACATGCGGGGCACGGGCCGCGAGTTCGCCGAGTGCTACGAGCCGTATTGGGGCCGTTTCAAGGACCGGACCTATCCGGCCCCCGGCAACCACGAGTACGAGACCACCGCCGCGCTGCCGTACTACACCTATTTCGGCTTGAGCGCCGGACCCCCGGGTCGCGGGTACTACAGTTACGACCTGGGTAGCTGGCACATCATCTCGTTGAACAGCGAGCCCGAGCCGAGATTTCCGAGAGTGGCGCACGCCGGCCAGATGGCCTGGCTGCGCGCCGACCTCACGGAAAACCGCGAGAAGCTCTGCACGGCGGCGTACTTCCACCATCCGCTCTACACGTCGGGCCCGAACAACCCGCAGCTGCACATGCGCGACCTGTATCAGTTGCTGTACGAGTTCGACGTCGACGTCATCATGGCGGCGCACGATCATCTGTACGAGCGCTTCGCGCCGCAGGATGCGCATGGACGGTTGGATCTGGCGCGCGGGATTCGGCAGTTCGTCGTCGGGACCGGCGGGGCGACGCCCTACCAGGTCCTGCGGCGCGCGCCGAACAGCGAGGCGGTCGCGAGCGTCTTTGGCGTGCTGAAGCTCACGCTCCGCCCGACCGAGTATCTCTGGCAGTTCATCGCGGTGCCGGGCGAGTCGGCGTCTGACTCAGGCCAGGAAGGGTGCCATTAGGCAGGCGGGCCTGAGAGGCCCGCCTCCAGACTGAGGCCCCAAGCCCCAAGGCCTGCCGCGCCGAAGCGGCTATCGCTCGTGCCGCGAAGGCGGGCCCCAGGACTATCTACCGAAGTGCCTGTCGATCTGCGGCCGGACGAGGTTCGCCCGCTCGCGGGCGAAAAAGAGCATCGACTGGGCTGCTGCCTCGAAATCCTCGTTCGAATGCGGCTTGAAAGGATCCTGCAGCGCGAACTGCCTGATCTGCTCGTACTGTCGAAGGGTCTCGGTCTCCAGCCACCCCTTCAGGGTCGGCGCGTCGAGGCTCTGCGTCGGAGTCGGCGTCGTCGCCGGCGCCGCGGCGATATTCGCCGCCTTTTCAATCTCGCTCACGTAGAAGTCCACCAGCTCCGTGTGGTCCATGATCCGCTCCATCAGCCGATTCTGCAGCCATGACGGTGCGACGATGTTGTGCCAGATGTTGTGGTCCGGACCCACCATGAACGTGTGGCTCTTGTCCCAAGGGATGAACGTCGACAGGTTCTTGTTCTCGAACCGGTAGAAATAGAAGTTGTTCATCGCGTAGTTGCCGAGGACGCCGTCGAGCTCACCCAGGAAGTTCTCCGTCGCGACGTGCGTGAGGAACTTCTTGAGATCGAGGTGCTCCGCGATGGCGGCGGGAAACTCGGAGTCCGGCGTCTCGTTGATGATCTTGATCATCGCTTCGAGCGGCGCGGGATTCGGGTCCTTCTCGTGCGTGGCGGGCTTGAACGGGTCGGGCGAGTACAGTCCCGGGTCGCTGCCCCTGTAGGTGAAGTAGTACGGCGAGTCGGTGGCGTCGTAGTCGTACTGGTACAGGAAGCCGTCGTTCTCCTGGTAGTGGCGCGAGAGGAAGTCCTTGTCCACCGCCTCGACGATCGTGTAGAGACCTGCGTAGACGTCGTTCACGAACAACCGGGCATGGGCTTCCCGCGGGACTGGCACGCCCATCCGCTGGAAGAGCTTCATCGCCACACGCTCGTGCAGCATGGTCGGATCCTGCGTGTTGTTGCGCAGGATGACGGACTTCAAACCCAGGAAACGCTGCCCGGTGGCTATAGCGATCGAAATCGACGCGCAGGCCCGGCTTGATCCCGCTCCGGCTCCCGTTTCCGCGCGACCGGATCCCGACGTTTCGAACCTCCTGGCCCTTCCAGACGAAGTGGCAGCCGTAGTAGGTGTTCTGCTGGAACTCGAGCTTCAGCTGATCCCAGTCCCTCGGGTTGATCATCAGCCGAATCTCGTGAACGGTGTTGTCGTCGAAGAACTCCGCAGTTGGATCTGGCGCCGGTTCCGGCTTCGGAGTGGGATCCGGTGTCTGAGCCCACGCCGTCGCGGTCCACGTCCAGGCTGCGAAAATCAGTGCGATCCAGCGCCGCCGAGCCACGCCGAACCACGGTGTCCTCCTCAGCTGGGGCGCTGAGAGCTAGAGAACCAGCTGCAGCCGCGCCACTCCGAGCCAGAACGTGTTCTGGGTGGGGGAGGGGCTGCGCTCGATGTCGTCGATCGTTTCGCGGATGCCGTTAAGCTGGATCCGCATCCAGCGATTGAGATACCAGTTTAGACCGAACGTCCACAATCTTTCCCCATTCTCTAAGAGATTGACAGCGCGGGGGTTCTGCTCCTCCGGTTCGCCTGGGGCGTCGCTTCCCATCCGCATCCGCTCGTACCGGCCGGCCAGCTCGATGGCCCCGATGCCGCCCCCGAAGAGCGGCCGGCGCGGCTCGACCCCTCCGGACTTGTCCTCCCCGGTCACGACCCAGGTGGCGCCGACGTACCAGCCTTGCCCGATCAGGGCGGGCAAGTCGTCGGCGAGGATCCCCTGGCCCTGGCGCTCGTCGCGGGTCCGGATGTACTCGCTCTTGACGGAGAAGTTGCGCGGCTCCCAGTTCGCCTCGGCGCCAAACCTGACGCGGCGTCCCTTGACGTAGGCGTCGAAAAAGAACTCGTCGCCCCACGTGCTGCGCCCTCGAAGCGTGTTGAGCCCTTCAGCCACGTCTCCCACGGTCGCGGCGACCCCGACCTCGAGCGCGTCGAGCTCCGAGTCCTCGATGCGGAGCGGCCGAACGAGGAAGCGTCCCGCCGCGGTCGTGTCGGCCCCCTCGTTGAAATCGAATTTCGAGTTCTCGCCGTCATGCTGGAACACCCCGAACTCGTATCCGACGACGCGGCCGCGGCCGTGGATCATCGCGCCGATGTCGCGGCCGGGGGCGAGATCGGCGGCGATGCGCGAGCGGTAGACGAAATCGAGGTTCGTCGGTCCCGTGATCTGCTCGAGGCTGAACGGCACCTTGAACTTGCCGACCTTGATCTGGGCGTCGCGGAAATATCGGAAGTTGACGAAGACGTCGCGCCACGGGCTGTCGTCCACCTCGTCGAGGCCGCCCGCGAGCGCCTCCTCCTCCGGGTTGAAGTCCATCTCGCGCTCGACCTCGTATTCGAAGTGCTTCAGGAAGACACCCTCGACGCCGATGCGCCGGCGCTGAAGCTCGAACAGGCCGCCGCTCAGATCGATCTCGTCCGGCGCCCAGCGCCAGTCCAGCTGGAGCTTGACCCGCAGATCGACGCGCAGCATGTCCCCGGCGATGCGCAGCGATGGCCGCGGGTTCCATCGCATCTCGAAGCCCTCCGGCTCCACCTGCTCGCGCTCCGCGGCCGCCGGCGGAGGCGTCGGGGCGGGCGCCTGCGCGCGGGCCGCCTCGGCGGACGTGACGAGCAACAGCACGGAGAACGCCGCGGACGATCGGATCACTCTCGCTCCTTTACCGGTTCCCAGGCCACCGACTTCACGCCGCTGGTGCCGTCTCCCATGAGCTGCGCCCCGAGATCCTCGAGCGAGGCGGCAGCGGGGATCGACACGTGATACCGGACTCTCACCTTCTCGCCGAGCGAGACTTCCTTGGTCTCGAAGGCCATCCGGTTGCGGACGAACACGTTCTGCACGTAGGCCGTCGGGAACTCCTTCCCCTCGCCGAAGACGTCGAGGCGCATCATGCGGGATTTCTGGTCGCTGAAGCGGTCGAGGACGAGCAGGAACAGACACAGGAACGCCGTGCCCATGCCGGCGACGGCGTAGAACCCGAGTCCGGCGGACATGCCGAGCGCCATCAGGAGGAAGAGGATCGTCACGTCCTTCGGATCTTCGACCGGGGTGCGAAAGCGGATGATGCTTGCGGCGCCGGCGATACCGAACGCACGGGCGACGTTGTTGCCGATGATGATCATGATCATCGCGCCGGCGACCGCGAGCAGGATCTGCGCCTGCTGCATCGAGCGCCCCATCGGCCGGTCGGCGACGTACGGCCGGTGGACCGCCGTGACGAGCAGCCCAATCGCGGCAGAGACGATGAGTCGAAGCAGCGGATCGAACGGGTTCTGATGTCGGACCGCCGTCGTGCCGCCGAGCAGCGTCGGATCCTGGCTCGACTCGACGGCCCCGGTCTGCCAGTCGATGTCTGAAAGAACGAGCGCCGTCCCCAGCGTCACGACCGCAAGGATGACCGCGATCTGTTTCCACGGCCAGACGCGGCGGCGCGCGTCGGCGACGGTCTCGTAGATCCCGAGGACACGGTCGAGCCCTGACAGCTCGAGGATCGACCGGACCTGTTGATGGGGATTGGCGATCTTGAAGCTGCCACCGAGCCGCTGGGCGGTCGTATGGCCCCGGACGAGCGCGCGGATGCCTCGGCTGTCTGCCGCCCAGACTTCTCCGAGGTCGCAAATCACATGGCGGTGCCCCTCCTCGAACAGCTTCTGGACGCGCTGCTCGAACCGCTCCGCCGAGCCGCCAGCGATCAACGCTTCCTGGGGAGCCAGGACGAGTGGGCGAGCCGTCATCTCTTATGTTTTCGGGGGATGCGAGCCACTATAACACTGTCAGCATTAGCCATGTGGCGCCCGCCGCATTCGTCATGTGGTGCCCGCCTTCAGGCGGGCCGTCTCCCTCCTCAGTGCGCCCGCCTTCAGCGGCCTCCTCCTCAATGTGGCGCCCGCCTTCAGGCGGGCCATCTCCATCTCTCTAAACGTAATGTCGCACCCACTCCGGACGTTTCTGCCCGGTCCGGCACAGGTGTTGCCACGCGCCGATCCGTGCAATCCACGCATCGGCAGAAGCTCGGAAAACAGGCGGAAGATCTCGCGTCGCGCGAGCTGGCCGCGCGGGGGTATCAGATTCTGCAACGCCGCTTCCGTACAAGGTGGGGAGAAATCGACATCATCGCGCGCGACGGCGAGACGCTCGTGTTCGTCGAGGTGCGGGCGCGGGCGGGGGAGGACTACGGATCGGCCGAGGAGTCGATCACGGCCCGGAAGGAATGGCGGATGACGCGGATGGCGGAGGCCTATCTGTTCGATCAGCGGCTGGGGGAGGTCGACTGCCGGTTCGATGTCGTGGCGGTCGACTGGTCCGGGCCGGAGCCGATTCTGACCGTGTACCGGTCGGCGTTCGACGCGGTCGATTAGTGCAGATCTGTGGCCCCAGTGCCTAATGCCTGGTGCCTGGGCGCCCGAAAGGATCGTCAGGAATGATCTGGTTCCTGACCCGCGGCCGCCAGCAGGTGGACGTCGAGGTGCGCCGAGCGCCGGACGGGGAAGGGTATGAGCTGGTCATCGACTACCCGGACGGCACCGAGCGGGTCGAGCGCATCCGCGATCCTCGCAAGCTGGTCGAGCGGACGCTGCGCGTGCAGCATCAATTGATTCGGCAGGGGTTCGAGCCGACGAGCCCGATGTTCCCCTACGCAAGCGCCTCCACACCGAAAGCCCGCTCGGGGCTCTGGCTGGCGTTCCGCACGTCGATCAAGAAGCGGTTGGCGGCTGCGCTCAATATCTGACCACCGATTGCCGATCACGAGCCACGGATTACGCGGATCAGAAGCTTGCCGCGCCGAAGCCTTGGCGTAGGCGGGCCACGGATTGCTCGGATACCCAAAGAACCTAAAGAACCCAAAGAACCCAAAGAACCCAAGAACCGTAAAGAAGTTAGAGCGTGTTTCTGAACGCGTCGTGGTATCTGATCACGCCTGACGCCCCTTCCAAGAACCCAGGCCGAAGCTCGAGCATCATGAACACGTCGTCGGGCACGTCGTACTCGCAGCCGATTCCAAAGCGGCTCGCCGGCGAAAAGCCGAAGCGCGGGTAGTACTCGGGATGTCCGAGCACGACGACCGCGCCGTAGCCGAGCTCCTTGCAACGCTCGAGACCGGCACGAACCAGCGCCGAGCCTATTCCGCCGCGCTGATGCGGCGGCGCGACCGCCATCGGCGCGAGCCCCATCAGCTTCAGGTCGGGATGCTTAGAGAGTGTCACGGGCGAGAACATGATGTGGCCGAGGATGGCCCCGCTATGTTCGGCGACCAGTGAAACGGCCTCTGACGCCTGCTGGCGAAGCGCGTCCACGAGATTGGCCTCGAGCGGAGTTTCGAAGGCGGACTCGTTGACCCGGTGCACGGCGACCCAGTCGCCCGGCTGTTCAGCTCGAATCAGCACGCGACCCTCTCGAACTCAATCGAACCTCCTCGAACCCGCTCGAACCCCCTCGAACCTTTTCGAACCCGGAGTCGGTGTGGTACGCTATTGTCTTTCCGGGCGAGCGGGAATAACTCAGTGGTAGAGTGCGACCTTGCCAAGGTCGAAGTCGCGGGTTCGAATCCCGTTTCCCGCTCCATTGTTTAACTCGCTCGTTGGGGCCCCGCCCCCAACTCGCTCGCGCTCGGCGGCGCGCTCGCGCGCTTCCCTCCGGCGCCTCGCTTAGGCTCAGGGCTGTCCTTCGCTCTGGTCTTATGCGAGCTTCGGTTGGTAGGCCACGGTGGCGCGCTTCGCGCGTTCAGCAGGTTAGGTAGCTCGGTTGGCTGACATGTATACACCAACTGCCCGCGCGCGTTTCATCTGTAGCTCGCAGCCATAGCCGCCCCCAAAACGGCGCCGTCGCCAAGTGGTAAGGCAGAGGTCTGCAAAACCTCCA
>CAWJYM010000008.1:0-16480 GCA_963847125.1 uncultured Acidobacteriota bacterium | reverse complement strand
GAGCGAGAGCGAGCCGTGGCAGGCGCTGGGGGTGGGGCCCCAGCGCAAACAAAAAAGATGAGAGCTGTAACAATCGGCTTGTCCGCGATTCTGGCGATGGTGTCGTCGCCGTCGCCTCCGCGCCCCGTGACGATCGATGACCTGATGCGCGTGCGCGCGATGTCGGACGTGCGGATCTCTCCCGACGGCGAGCGCGTCGCCTACGTCGTGTCGGAAGCCTCATTCGAGCGCAACGCCTACGAGCCGGCGATCTTCGTCGTCTCATCATCCTCCGGGCCGGAGCCGGTCAAGCTGACGTCCTCGACGCGCATCTTCAACCGGCCGCTCCCCGCGGCGCGGTTGAAGTGGACGCCCGACGGCAAGGCGTTGTCGTTCCTCGCATGGGTGGGTGAGCGGCCGCAGGTCATGACGCTGCCGATCGCCGGCGGCGAGCCGAAGCAGATGACGTCGGCGCCGGAGGGCGTCTCGACCTACGAGTGGGCTCCGGACGGACGAACGATTGCGTACCTCTCGGTTCAGTCGATGTCGGAGGAGGAAGAGCGGCGACGGAAGGATCAGACGTTCGTCATCCAGGTCGACCGGCAGAATCGTCCTCCGCGGCTGTGGCTGCAGGCGCTCGACGGCGGCGCTCCTCGCGCGATGACGCCGCTCGACCACTTCGTGGACGGCGTGTCCTGGATGCCCGACGGCCGATCGCTCGTGTACTCGGCGGCGCCGTTCTCCGGTTTCATGGCGCCGTACAGACCTCTCTGTACGCCATTGCGCGAGAGGGAGGAGCGCCGCGGGTTCTCGTCGAGCGCGAGGGGATCGACAACGCGCCTCAGATCTCACCCGATGGGCGCCACGTCGCGTTCATCTCGACCGGCGGCCGCAGACTGCTCAAGGCGGCGCGCGGACTCTCGGTCATCTCGCTCGACGGCGCGTCGGCGGGCGCACCGCGGATGCTGACGGGAGACACCGGCACCTGGGTCGCGGAGTTCACGTGGGCGCCCGACAGCAAGTCGGTCATGTTCACGTACACCGAAGGCACGTTTGCGATGGGGGAGCGGATGTTCGAATCGCCCCCCGCGCGGGTCTGGCTCGATTCGGGCCGGATCGAGCCGTTGACGACGGGACGCTCGGCCAGCTTTTCGCCGAGCGTCAGCCGCGACGGGCGGCGATTCGCCTATCGATCGGTCGAGCACGGCACGACCGGTGACGTCCACCTGCTCGATCTGACCGCTGGGGGGAAGCCGCGGAAGCTCACCGAAATCAACCCCGAGGTTCGCGATCTCGCCCTTGGCGCGGTCGAGCCGATTCGATGGAAGTCTTTCGACGGGATGGAAATCTGGGGCCTGTTGGTCACGCCTCCGGGCCTTCGCCTCTCCGAGGCTTCGGCCACGCAGGCTGGCGAGGGAATCGCGCGAAAACTGCCTCTCCTCGTGTACAGCCACGGCGGGCCGATCGGCGGCTTCTTCTACGGCATCTTCCCGCAGTTTCCGCACACCGTCGGGCAGGTGGAGCCGTATCCTGTGCAGGCGATGGCCAGCGCAGGCTTCGCGATTCTTCTCCCGATGCCACGTGGCGGCTCGGGGTACGGCGAGAAAGGCTTCGATCTGATCGTCAACTCCTGGGGCGAGGGAGACTATCGCGACATCATGGCGGGCGTCGACCACCTGATCGCGCGGGGGATCGCCGATCCAGATCGACTGGGCGCGATGGGCGCCTCGTATGGCGGGTTCATGACCAGTTGGATCGTGGGGCAGACCGGGCGGTTCAAGGCGGCATCGACCGGCGCGAGCGTGACCGATCTCGCGAGCATGTACTACATCTCGGAGGGAGGCGACTTCATGGTCGAGTACTTCAAGGCGCCGTGGGAGAACGCCGCCGGCTACGCCGCGCATTCGCCGCTCACGCACGCCGCGAACGTCACGACGCCGCTGCTCATCCAGCACGGCGAGGTCGATCCGCGCGTGCCCGTCTCGCAGGCGAGGGCGCTCTATCGCGCGCTCAAGGCGCACGGAAAGCTGGTGGAGCTCGACATCTATCCCCGCGGCGGACACGTCCTCTACGAGCCGAAGATGCAGCGCGAGCAGATGCAGCGCAACCTGGACTGGTTCACGCGGTGGCTGAAGTGAAGCGAACGGCTGTCCTCCTGCTGTGTTCGTCGTCTGTGTTCGTCAGTGCGTTTTCGCAGTCGCCGCCCCACGACCGGGGCGCCGCCGGAACCTGGTTGAGGCTCCAGAGACTGCGCACGACCGCCAGCGTCATGCACACGACGGCGCACCCGGACGACGAGCACGGCGGGATGCTCGCGATGATGAGCCATGGCGCCGGCGCACGTGTGGCGCTGCTCACGTTGACCCGCGGCGAGTCGGGCGACAACGCCATCGGACCGGAACTGTTCGACGCTCTCGGACTGATCAGGACCGAGGAGCTGCTGGTCGCCGATCGCTCCTACGGCCTCGACTATCAGTACTTCACGACGGTGATCGATTACGGCTTCTCCAAGCGGCTCGACGAGGCGCTCGACAAATGGGGGCGGGAGCACGTGCTTCGCGACGTCGTGCGGGTGATCCGCATGGATCGGCCGTTCGTGCTCGTCTCCCGGTTCCAGGGCAACCAGCGCGACGGGCACGGCCAGCATCAGGCCGCAGGCCTGCTCACGCAGGAGGCGTGGAAGGCGGCCGGCGATCCGAACGTCTTTCCGGAGCAGGTCAAGCAGGGGCTGCGGCCGTGGCAGCCTCTGAAGTTGTACATCGGCGGCGTCCGCGACAACGAAGACTGGACGATCGCGATCGACACGGGCGAATACAATCCGATCCTCGGCGACTCCTACGACAGCCTCGCCAGATACGGCCTGAGCTTCCAGCGTTCGCAGAACGGCGGTCGGGTCAACCGCCAGGCCGGGTCATCGGTCGCCTACTACAAGCGGGTCGAGAGCCGCGTGCCCTCCAGCACCGGGCCGGGAGCCCCCGCGAAGGAACGAAGCTTCTTCGACGGCATCGATACGCGCATCGGTGGCATCTTCAGCGTGAGTGATCGACCGGCCCCGGACGGCGCTCAGGCGCGCCTCGACGCGATCGATCGCGAGGTCGACGCGGCGATCCGCGCGTTTTCGATGGGCGATCCGGCGGCCTGTGTGCCGGCGCTGACGCGCGGCCTGCGTGCGACGCGCGAGGCCATCGATGTTCTGACACACGAGCCCGAAGCGCTCTTCGTGTTGCATCACAAAGTGCAGCAGTTCATGGACGCCATCGACACGGCGCTGGGCCTCGAGTTCACCGCCGTGGCGGGTGATGGAGAGCTGAGAGGGGCGGTGGTTCCGGGTCAGAGCTTTGACGTGCGGCTCGCGCTCACGAATCGCAGCCGCGTGCCGATCGCTCTGACGGCCCTGACGGTCGTCACGCGCGACCGCGAAGACATCAAACCCCTGGACGAGACGCCGGCGACGCTCGGCTACAACCAACGCGCCGAGCGGCGTGTCCGCGTCGCGCTGCCGGACCATTCCCGCGTCTCTAAACCGTACTTCAGGCGCGACGGCATCGAGCAGCATCGCTACGACATCGCCGACGTGACGGAGGTTCATTCCCCGAACGGAACACCGAGGTTCTTCGCGCTTGCTTCCTACGCGGTCGACGGTGTGCCTGTTCGCCTCTACCGTATCGTCCGGAGCCGCGAATCGCAGCTCCCGTACGGCGACGTCTTGCGCGAGCTGAAGGTCGTGCCCGCGCTGGCCGTCAACGTCCGGCCGCGTCAGGCTGTCGTCCCGCGCGGGGCCGGCGCACAATCGGTGCGCGTCGACGTCGAGCTGCTCAGCAACAAGGCCGGACCGGTGGAAGGCGTGCTTGCGCTCCGGCTGCCGGCGGGCTGGACGTCCGACCCGTCGCACGCGCCGTTCGCGTTCGCGCGGACGGCAGAGAAACGTCAGTTCCGCTTCGTCGTGTCCATTCCCACGCCCGCCGACCGCGACCACCGGATCGAGGTCGTCGCGACCGCGGACGGTCGCGAGTATCGCGAAGGCTACGACGTCATCGAGAAGCGCGATCTGGAGACCGGGTTCCTGTTCCGATCCGCCGACGTCGCCGTGCGCGGCGTGGACGTGAAGATTCGGCCGGGGCTCGTCGTCGGGTACGTGATGGGCGTTGGCGACGACGTGCCGTCCGGCATCGCCCAGCTCGGCGCGACGGTCGAGTTGCTCGACGAAGAGGACCTTGCGTCAGGCGATCTGCGACGGTTCAACGCGATCGTGACGGGAACGCGCGCGTACGCGGTTCGCAGCGATCTCCGTACCTACAACCATCGGCTGCTCGACTACGTGAAGGCGGGCGGCAACCTGATCGTGCTCTACAACACGGCCGAGCTCGACCCCAAGGTGTTCGCGCCGTTTCCCGGCGAGCTGACGCTCCGGGCCGAAGAGGTCTCGGAGGAGGACTCGCCCGTCGAGATCCTCGTCCCGACGCATCCTGTGTTCCATCATCCAAACGTCATTACGAGGGCGGACTTCGACGGCTGGGTGGAGCAGCGCGGCACGAAATTCTGGTCGTCGTGGGACCCGGCGTACACCGCGCTGATCGCGACCTGGGACAAGGGCCAGCCGCCGCAGGCGGGCGGCTGGCTGCACGCGAAGTACGGCAGCGGGCACTACACCTACTTCGCCTACGCCTTCCATCGTCAGTTGCCCTACGCCGTGCCCGGTGCCTATCGGGTCCTCGCAAATCTGCTGTCCCTTGCGAGGCCTTAGGAGTATCCTCACAGGCTGGTCTCTGCACGGCCGACGGCTGGGCGGCCCGTGCCCGCGAATCATGGCGACCCGGAAAGGAGGGTCAACATGCAGACACTCGCGAAGGATTTCACGATCAAATTGTCTGACGATCGTCCGGGCGCGCTCGCGAAAGCGTTTGAGGCGATCGCCAAAACCGGTGTCAACGTCGAGGGCTACTCCGAAACGGACGGCACGCTGCACGTAGTGACGACCGATGCCGCCGCGGCGCGCAAGGCGCTGGAGGCGGCCGGTTTGACGGTCTCGCGCGACGAGGAGGTCGTCGTCGCGGAGGTGGCGGACCGTCCGGGCGTGGCGGCAAACATCTTCCGCCAGATCGCCGATGCGAACGTGAACGTCACGTTCTCCTACGTCGCCACCAACAACCGCATCGTCATCGGCGCCAGCAACGTCGCTCGGGCGGCGGAGATCGTCTCGAAGCAGGGCGCGGCGATCGGCTGAAGCCTCTCTTCATCGAACGCGGCCGGCTCCACCAGCCGGAGCTGGCCGCGCCACCCACCGCCCATAGACCCACCGCTCACCGACTCCTGGCGTGCGTTCGCCGATTTTGCGCGCGACGGCGTGCTCCGCATCCGTATCGTTCGGTGAACACACTATGACGACGGCAGTCGGGAATGCGGCCGTGGAGGTCGCGAATCTGCGCAAGCGGTTCGGAGATCTGGAAGCGCTGCGCGGGATCAGCTTCCACGTCAGCGCCGGCGAGATTTACGGGCTGCTCGGCCCGAACGGCGCCGGCAAGTCCACGGCCATCAACATTCTGTGCGGTCTCGTCCCGCCCGACGCCGGCAGCGCGCGCCTGAACGGGCTCGACGTCGTGCGGCAGCCGCTCGAGGCGCGCCGGACGCTCGGCGTCGTGCCGCAGGACGTGGCCGTGTACCAGGAGCTGTCGGCTCGCGACAACCTTGCGTTCTTCGGCAGGCTCTACGGCCTGCGCGGCGCCGACCTGCGCGCGCGGATCGACGAGATCCTCCAGCGCGTGAGCCTCGCCGACCGGGACCGCGAGCCCGTCCGTCAGTACCTCGGGCGGCATGCTGCGGCGCCTGAACATCGCCGCCGGCGTGCTGCATCGGCCCCGGGCGGTGCTCTTCGACGAGCCGACGGTCGGCCTGGATCCGCAGACGCGGCTGAACATCCTGGAGCTCGTCCGCGCGATCGCGAGGGACGGCGCGGCGGTGGTCTACACGACGCACTATCTCGACGAAGCGGAGCGCCTCTGCGATCGCATCGGCATCATCGATCGCGGCGCGATTCTCGCCGAGGGCACGCTGGCGGAGCTGCGGCGGGCGGCAGGCGAACGGGAGATCGCCGCGCTCCGCGGGACGTTCCGCGCCGACGCGGTCCCGGCAGCCCTCGGAGCGCTGCCGGACGTGCAGCTGATCAAAGCCACTGATTCGGAGCTGCTCGTCAGCCTGGCGAGCGCCGAGCGTCAGCTGTCGGCGCTCCTTCCCATCGCCGCGCAGCTGGGCGAGGTGCGGGAAGTCGCCGTCCGGCAGCCGAGCCTCGAGAACCTGTTCATCAAGCTCACGGGACGCGAGCTGCGCGAATGAGAGCCGCGGGGATCATCGCCGCCCACCACCTGAAGCGGCTCGCCAGGAGTCCGGGGCTCATTCTCCTGCTCATGGCGATCCCCCTGACGCTCGCCGGTATCGAATACGCGGCCTTCGCGCCGAGCGCGGCCAGCGGCAAGCTGCCGCCGATCAAGGTGCTCGTCCTCGACGAGGACCGGACGTTCGCCTCGTCTGCGGTGCCACGGCTCATCGGGTCGGGGCCGCTTGCCGACTACATCGAGATCGACACGGCCGCCGACGTTCCGTCGGCGCGCCGGAGCCTTCAGCGCGGCCAGGCCTCGGCGCTGATCGTGGTACCGGCCGGATTCCAGCAGGCGCTCCTGGACCGCAAGACCGCGGAGATCCGGTTCGTGCCGAATCCCGCGCAGACCATCTCTCCCGAAATCGTTCACAGCATGCTCCAGATGCTGACCGCCATCGTCAACGGCCTCCTGGCGCAGGCGCAGGCGCCGCTCGATGCGATCAACACGGTCGCTGCCGCCGGGCGCGCGCCGACGGAGGACGAAGTCGCGGAGATCTCGAGAGGGTTCTTCCGCGCCGGCGAGCGGCTGCAGATTCTCAATCAGCTGCAGGACCTGGCCGTCGACGTGAAGAGGCCGTCCGGCTCTTCGCAGGGGTTCGAGTGGGGCGCCGGAACATTCTTCGCGTACATCTTCCCCGGCCTGGTGATGTTCGGATTGATGTTCATCAGCCAGGCGCTCGCCACGCGGCTGCTTCGCGACCGGGAGGCCGGCCTCCAGCGGCGGGTCGCCATCGCGCCGGCCAGCCGTGCGGCGATCCTGGCCGGCGGCGCGCTGTATCTCCTGGTGGCGCTGACGGCCCTCTTGATCGTGCTGGCGCTCATCGGTAGCCTGGTGTTCCGGCTGGAGCTGAAGCAGCCGGCGACGCTCCTGGCCATCGCCGTCGGCTTCGCGCTCTTCGTGACTGGCCTGCAGTTGATGGTGATCGCGATGGCGCGCAGCGAAGCGGGCGCGCAGGCGGTCGCGGGCGCGGTGATCATGATCCTGTCGCTCCTCGGTGGCGCCTTCGTGCCGCTCGAGAGTTATCCGGCCACGCTCCGCGCGATCGGCGAGGCGCTGCCGAACGGCGCGGCGCAGAAGGCGTTCATCGACGTCCTCGTCCGCGGCAGGACGCTCGGCGAGCTGCTGCGGCCCGTCGGAATCATCTGGGTGTGGGCGCTCGCGCTCGTGGCGATTGGGGTCGCGATGGAGCGCCGGCGGCTGACGGCATGAGACCGGCATGAATGCTCTCGCCATCGCCTGGCTCGATCTGAAGCGCCTGGCGCGCGAGCGCGAGGCGCTCGGCTGGATCTTCATCGGTCCCGTCGTCTTTACCGTGTTCTTCGGCCTGCTCTTCAAGCCGCAGCCGGAGCGGCAGACGAGCGTGGCGATCGTCAATCGCGATGCCGACGACCGCGTCGCCCGCGCGGTCGGGGTCCTGCTGGAACCGGACCGGATCGCGGTCGTCCATGCGCCCGCGGTGGAGGCCGACCGATGGAGCGTCGAGATCCCGGCGGGCGCGGCGGCGCTGTTCGCTGCCTCGAAACCGATGCGGCTGACGCTCCACGCGCGCGAAGACGAGTCGACGGAGGAGCGCAACGTCCGCTTCAAGGTGCAGAAGGCGCTGACGCTCCTGTATCTGCACGGCGACGCGAATCTCTCCGCCGAGTCGATCGCCGCGCTGCCGGCGCGGCTCGCAAAAGCCGAGGTCATCGCGCTGAGGCCCGGGGACATCGGGGTCCAGCACCGCCCGATGACCGCGGGCTTTCAGCGCAGCGTGCCCTCCTACCTCGTGATGTTCGTGTTCCTCAACGTCCTGGTCTCTGGCGCGACGATCGCCGCGGACCGCGCCGCCGGCCGCATGCGGCGGCTCTTCATCGCCCCCATCCGAAAGCGCGACATCGTGCTCGGGAAGCTGCTCAGCCGGTTCGCGATCGGCTGGATTCAAACGGGATACATGCTGGCGCTGGGCGTCCTCGTCTTCGGCATCCGCTGGGCGCAGCACGGCTGGGTGTTCTTCGGGTTCCTGACGATCTTCGCGCTGGCCTCCGCGGCGCTTGGCCTGCTGATCGGCACGCTGTTCGACGATCCGGACACGGCCGCGACCGCGGCGATCTGGACCGCGATTCTCCTGGCGCCGCTTGGCGGCCTCTGGTGGCCGCTCGAGGTCGTCGGGCCGACCATGCGGACCATCGGGAACCTCGTGCCGACCGGGTGGGCGATGCAGGGGGTGAACGCGATGCTCGCGTTCGACGCGGGCGCCGCCGAAGTCGCCCCCTTTGCGCTCGGCTTCCTGGTCCTTCTCGTTCTGGCGCTCACGCTGGCGACGCGCCGGCTGCGCCCGGCCTGACCGTCAGACTTACGTCATCCAACCGTCATCCTCCCGTGAGCGCGGCCGCGCCCGGGGCCTCGTATTCTGGAGCATCGACGCCGTTCGGGCCCGGTTCCAACGGGAGGAGTTATGGACGCGTTGTTGTTCGTTGTTCTGGGCGTTCTCGGGTTGCTGTCCTGGCTGGTGCCGATCGGGGGGATCGCGCTCATGCTCTGGGTCGCCAGCCGCGACGCACGGGGAGCCGATTCCGGGTCGGTCGGCACGACGACGGACATGGATCAGCTCATCGCGCAGCTGACACGCCAGCTCGGGGCGTATTCGAACCTGCCGATCAACAAGCGAGCGATGCAGCGCCAGCGGATATCCACGATGCTGACGCAGATAGACGGCCAGATGCGCCACCTGGACACGATGGGTCGGGAGCGCTACGACCTGCGGGCAAACCAGCTGTCCGGGATGGCGGCCGAGAACGGCATCGACTGGCGGCCGTCCTACTGAGCGGCCCGGTTGCGTCAGTGCGGCCGGCCCAAGGTTGGGGGGGAGCCGGCCGCGCTGACGCCAATCGTCAATCACCCACAATTCAGGGATTGCACTAAGGCCTCCGCGCCGCCCCCGACTCCGTCGTGATGCGCTTCTTCTTCCCGTAGTTCGGATACGGCGGCCGCTTCGGCTTCGGAACCGGGTTCTTCTCCAGCGCCGCCATCACTTCCTGGATCGCCCTTTCGAGCTGCGGATCCTTGCCCTGGCGGACCAGCTCCGGATCGTGCTCGATCTCGATGTCCGGCGGGATGCCGACGTTCTCCGCGTCCCATTGTCCCGCCGGCCCCCAGACGCCGGAGCTCGGCGACGTCACGAATCCGCCGTCCATCAGCGGCGGGGCGCCGGCGCGGCCGACGAGCCCGCCCCACGTGCGCTTGCCTATGAGCTTGCCGACGCCGGCGCGCCGGAAGTAGTTCGGCATCGCGTCGCCGCCCGAGCCGGCGTACTCGTTGATGATCATGACCTTCGGCCCGAAGATCGCCCCCTGCGGCTGCACTTCGTCTTCGCCGTCGCGGGTCGCGACGAGGCTCATCATCGTCCGATTGAGCTGCTCGATGATGTCGGTGGCGAGCGCGCCGCCGCCGTTGAAGCGCTCGTCGATGATGGCCGCTTCCTTCCCGACCTGCGCGTAGAAGTAGCGCGTGAAGTTCGTCAGGCCGCCGAAGGCGGTGTCGGGCATGTAGACGTACGCGACGCGGCCGTTGGTCGCCTGGTCCACCTTGCGGCGGTTGCTCTCAATCCAGGCCAGGTTGCGCAGTCGCGCTTCGCTCGAGACCGGAACGGCGGTGACCTCGCGCGCGCCGGCGCCGTCGGGCGTCGGGCCGACGCGAAGCAGGACGCTCTTCCCGGAGGTCGCCTCGAAGAAGCTGTACACGTTGTCGGTGGCCCGAACGTCCTTCCCGTTCACGGACAGAAGGTAGTCGCCCTCCTGGACGTTGACCCCCGGCTGCGTGAGCGGCGCCTTGAGGTCCGGGTTCCAGTTCTCTCCGTCGTAGATGCGCGCGAAGCGGTACCGGCCGTTCTCGATTCGATAGTCGCAGCCCAGCAGGCCCGTCGGGACGATCTTGACCTCAGGGTTGTCGCCGCCGCCGACGCCGAGGTGGCCGACGGTGATCTCTCCCATCATGTCGGCGAACAGATACGTGAGATCTCTCCGCGCCATCACGGACTGCAGGTACGGTTCGTATTTCTTGATCGCCTCCTGCAGGTCGAGCCCGTGGAGGTTCGGATCGTAGAAGAACTCCCGCTGGATCCGCCACGCGTCGTGATACATCTGCTTCCACTCGACGCGCGGGTCGGACTTGACCTCGATGCTCTCCGTGTTGAGCGGCGGCGGAGGCGGGCCGCCTCCTCCAGGTCCCCCGGGCCCGCCACCGGATGCCGGTCCGGAGGTGGCGCCCGCCGGTCCTGACGGCGCGGCAGCGGGGCCGGGCGGGATCGGCCGCAACGGTTGAATCGTCCAGCGGTCCTGCTGCGCGGTCAGCGTTTTCTCGCCGTTCGCCGAGACCTCGAAAAAGCGGACGCCTGTAAAGACGACGTCAGACTTGCGCTCCTTGAGGCCGTGCCGGTGAACGGCGACGCCCGGCGGCGGCTGGCCTGGCCCGGTGGCCGGCAGCGCTTCGATCGCGAACAGGTTGCCGGCCTTGCCGGCCTGCAGTCCGGTGTACCGCCGGGCCGGCAGCGGCATCGCGAGGATCCGCTGGCCGATCTTGTCGAGATCGATCTTCGTCTCCTTGACCTCCGCCGGCTTCGTCTCACCCGTCTTGGGCGGTTCGCGCTTCGCTTGATCGGGTCCGGTTCCGGCCGCTTCCGGTTTTTTCTCCGCGTCCGGTTTGTCGGTTCCTGTTTCCTCGTCGCTTTCGGGCGCGAACGGAGAAGGCTCGGTCTTCGACAGCACCGCGAGATACACGTTGCGCGTCACCGCCCGCGTCGCGCTCCGGATGTCTGGCTCGAGCGACGGCCCCGAGTCGGTGCTCGCGGTGAAGTACAGGTACTTCCCATCCTTGTCGAACACGGGATGGCGCGCGTCGCTCAGGCCGTCGGTGAGTTGTGTGCTCGTCCCGTCGGCCAGCGAGTAGAGGAAGATCGCGCTCATGTAGTTCTTCAGCCGTTTGGAGTACGCCAGCCATCTGCTGTCGGGGGACCACGCCCGAACCCGCTCTCCGGGTGGGGACAGATATCGATCTTTGTCCACCTTCACCGGCTTCCCCTGCTCGACGTCCACGTACCAGGTGGTGAGGTGCGCGTCACTGTACGAGATCTTCTTGCTGTCAGGCGACCAGCGCGGGATGAAGTAGAAGGTTGGCTTCTGTTCCAGCCGGATCTTTTTGGGCGGATTCCTGCCCATCGAGTCGCGGACGTGCAGCTCGTACTCGCCGCTCTCGTCGGAGAAATAGGCGATCGATTTGCCGTCCGGTGACCACGACGGATCGCGCTCCATCACGCCGGTCGTCTCGGTCAGATTGCGCGTGTCTCCTTTTTCCGCGGGCACGGTGAGGATCTCGCCCCGCGCTTCGAACAGCGCCCTCGCGCCGGTGGGGGAGATGTGCGCGCTGGTCAGGCGCCGTCCCACGTTCACCAGCTTGGGCCGCAGCTCGGTCATGTCACCCGCGACGTCGATGTTGACCGGCGTCATCTTGCTCGAGGCGAGGTCGAAGAGGTGTATCTGCCCGAACTGCTCGATGACGATCCCCCCGGGACCGGCCGACGCGGACTTGAAGTCCATGCCCTGGTTCGGGACGGCCTGCGTGACCTTCTTCGTCTTGATGTCGTACGAGAACAAACTGACGATGTCGTTGCGGTCGCTGAGGAAGTACACCTTGTCGCCGACCCACATGGGGCAGAAGTCGTTCGAGTTCTCGCGCGGCAGTTTCTCGATTCGGCTGTTCGCCAGCGCGGCAATCCAGATCGGCGTCGTTTGGCCGCCGCGGTAGCGCTTCCACGCGAAGAACGCCCGGCTGAGCGGCACGTAGGCAATCTGTCGGCCGTCCGGAGAAAAACTGGCCTCCCAGCCCATCGGCAGCGGAAGTTTCTCCTCGAGCCCGCCGTCGAGGCCCGCCAGATACAGCTCGCGATAGCGCGAGTAGCTGTTCCGCGCCGACGAGAAGAGAATCTTCTTGCCGTCGGGCGTCCAGCCGAGCGCGAAGTCCGCGTCGGGGTGCCACGTCAGCCTCTTGGGCACGCCCCCTTCGGCCGGGACCACGAAGACGTCGGTATTGCCGTCGTATTGTCCCGTGAACGCGATCGATTTGCCGTCGGGCGAGAACATTGGGCCCTGCTCGACGCCGACTCCTGTCGTGAGGCGCCGGGCTTCGCCTCCCTGCCGCGGGACGGTCCAGAGATCGCCCGCGAACGCGAAGGCGATTTCGGTGGCGCTGAGCGCCGGCTGCTGGGCCAGTAGCGGGGTGGTCTCCGCTGAGGCGATCGGAACGGACAATCCGAGAACGCAGAGGGTGAGGCCGATGGTGTGTTTCATGGGAAGTCCCCTTGGGCTTACAGGCTGGACGATGCGGCCGGCAACTTCCAGGGCGCCCGATATTCCTTCATGACGAGCGCCTGCGCTTCGGGATCGCCGATTACCTTTTCGTTCTTCACGTCCCAGTTGATGCGGCGCTTCATCCGGAACGCGATGTTCGCGAGGTGGCACGCGATCATCGACGTGTGCCCGACCTCGACGTCAGAGCGCGGCCGCTTGCGCGACTCGACGCACTCGAGGAAGTCGCGCACGTGTTCGAGATGGAAGTCCTGTCCGCCGCCGCGATGCGGCTCACCGATCATGCGATAGGCCTTGCGGCCATCCTTCGTTTCCGTCTCGGGCAGCACTTCCCAGCCGCGGCGATCGAGCACGAGCACGCCGTTGTTCCCGTGAAACGCGACGCCGTGATCCCGCATGTACGGTCCCTGGCCGATCGCCGTCGCGTGCTCCCAGATCATGCTGTAGCCGTCGTACTCCCACAGCGCCTGCTGCGTGTCTGGCGTCTCTTCCGCATCGTCAGGGAATCCGAACTTGCCGCCGACGGAGACGGCGGCGTTGGGAGCGCCCGCGCCCATGCCCCAGTTCGCGACATCGATCATGTGCGCGCCCCAGTCGGTCATGAGCCCGCCGGAGTAGTCGTAGTACCACCGGAAGTTGAAGTGGAAGCGGTTGCGGTTGAAGGGCCGCTTCGGCGCGGGACCGAGCCACATGTCGTAGTCGACGGTTGAGGGCGCTTCGCCATCGGGCACCGGCGGGATGTTGCCCATCCAGTCCTGATAGGCCCATGTTTTGACGAGCCGGATCTTGCCGAGCTTTCCGCTCTTCAGGAACTCGACCGCCTGCGAAGAGTGCGTCGAGCTCCGCTGCTGCGTGCCCATCTGCACGACGCGGTTGTACCGGCGCGCCGCGTCCACCATCACGCGTCCCTCGCCGATCGTGAGCGAGAGCGGCTTCTCGACGTACACATCCTTGCCCGCCTGACACGCCATCACCGTCTGCAGCGCGTGCCAGTGATCGGGTGTTCCCACGACGATGACGTCGAGGTCCTTGCGGTCGAGGAGGCGCCGGAAGTCGCGCGTGACGAAGGCGGGCGTCTGCTGATAATTCTTCTCGACTCCCGCGCGAGCCTTCGCTGTCTGCTCGTCATCCACGTCGCAGAGCGCGACGCATTCGGCGCCGAGCCGCAGCATCGCGCGCAAGTCGCCGGTCCCCATGCCGCCGCAACCGATGACGCCCAGGCGGACGCGTCGGTTCGCGCCCGCCACCCGGTCCTGCGATCGGGCCGAGACGCCCGGCGTTGACCCCAGCGACGCAAAGCTCGCGCCGGCAGCCCCTGCGGCTGCGTCCTTCAGGAAAGTGCGACGTGTGCGTTTGGTCATGGCTGTTCGCGTGAAGGTGTAGCGCCGCCTGCTTCCATCTGGAGCTCGACGACGGTGTTGTTCGGGTCGCGCTTGTCTTTCGGCAGCTTCAACAGCACGCCGAGCTCGTGCTGGACGAAATCGGCGCGGCTGCCGTCGCGGAGGAAGCGCGCCGCGCGCACGCGCCCGCCGAGCGGCGGCACGAGCAGCGTCTCATCCTGCCACTCCAGCACGTGCACGTAGATCTTGTCCTCGCGCCGAGTCGTCGTGCCCCAGTCCCGCGGCGGAATCGGACCGCCGCGGGTCCCGTAGATGGCGGCGCCGTTGGTCTTGAGCCAGTCGCCGACCTCGCGCAGGCGTGTCACGAACTCGGGCTGGATTCTCCCGTCGGGCATCGGCCCGACGTTCAACAGGAAGTTCGCGTTGTGGCCGGCGGCGCGCGCGAGATAGTGAATGAGCTCGCGCGTGCTCTTGTATCGGCGGTCGTTGATGTTGAAGCCCCAGGCGCCGTTGATCGTGTCGCACGTCTCGAGCGGCAGGGTCCCGATCTCGGCGTCGGCGTTGAATCCTGCCGTGTTGCCGCCCGGCAGATCCTTCTCCCACATCTGGAAGTCCTCGCCTGGGAACGGCCGACGGTGGTGGTTCGCGCCGACGAGCGCGGCCGGCTGCAGCTTGTGAATCAGGCTGTAGGTGCGCTGCAGGCGCCAGTCGGCGTCCGGCTTGTCCCACCAGCCGTCGAACCAGATGCCGCCGATGTCGCCGTAGTTCGTGAGCAGCTCGGTGAGCTGCGCGTCCATGTAGTCGAGGTAGCGCGGCCACTCGCCCGCGTTCGGCCGCCCGGCGTCGCGGCCGGTCCGTCCGAGCGGGAAGTAATCCGGGTGGTGCCAATCGAGCTGCGAATAGTAGAAGAACAGTTTGAGGCCATGCCGCCGGCAAGCCTCGGCGAGCGGCTTCAGCACGTCCTTCTTATACGGGGTCCGATCGACGATGTCCCAGTCGGAGGTCCTGGAGTCGAACATCGCGAAGCCATCGTGATGCTTGCTCGTGATGGTGATGTACTTCATGCCCGCCTCTTTCGCGAGCCTGACCCACTCGTCGGCGTCGAAGCCGATGGGATTGAAGAACGCGGGCAGCTTTTCGTAGTCCGCCGCCGGGATACGGCGATTGTTCATGACCCATTCGCCGTCGGAGAGCAGGCTGTAGACGCCCCAGTGGACGAACAACCCGAACCTGGCGTCCTGGAACCACTGCCGCACCTTCAGGTTCTCGGCGCTCGGCTCGTAGGATAGGGTCTGTCCGAGTGTTCCGATGGCCCCGATCGCCACGAGCATGACGCCGACGAGAGTGCTGCGGACGGTCATCGTGAGACCCTCGGTCCGCTATTCTAGACCCGAAGGAGGCCGGTGATGCGAGTTGCGGCTTTGGTGTGCGGAATCGCCCTTTTCCCTTCGCCGTGTTGGAGTCAGGTGAAGGTTGAAAAAGTCTCATGTCTGTCGAAGCCGAACTGCCTGCGGCTGTCCAACGGGACTGTCGAGGTCCTCGTCACGACCGACATCGGGCCGCGCATCATCAGGTACGCGTTCGTCGGCGGCGACAACGACAACATCCTCGGCGAGTTGCCGGACGATGAGGTCAAGACGGAGCTGGGTGTGTGGAAGCCGTGGGGCGGACACCGCCTGTGGACCGCGCCTGAAGCGATGCCGCGCAGCTACTCGCCGGACAACAATCCAGTCGTCCACACCGTCGAGGGGCGGACGATCCGGCTCGTGCAGCCGGTCGAGCGCGAGACCGGAATCCAGAAGGAACTGACGGTCACGCTCGACGAGGAGGGGACCGGTGTGACGGTGCATCACCGGCTGTCGAACCGGGGCCTGTGGGACATCGAGGTGTCCCCATGGGCGCTGACCATCATGAATGGCGGCGGGGAAGTGATCCTCCCGCAGGAACCGTATCGATCGCACGACGAGTATCTGCTGCCCGCGAGGCCCATGGCCGTCTGGCACTACACGGATCTTTCCGATCCCCGCTGGACGATCGGCAAGAAGTACATCCGTCTCAGAACCGACGCGCGACTGAAGGAGCCGCAGAAAATCGGCCTCGGCAACGCGCAGGGCTGGGGCGCGTACCTCCGGGACAGGACGCTGTTCGTGAAACGATTCGGCTGGGTGAAGGACGCCGCCTATCCGGACTTCGGGAGCAACACGGAGACCTACACGGCGGGGAACTTCATCGAGCTCGAAACGCTCGCGCCGCTCTCGCGTCTCGCGCCCGGCGGGTCGGCGGAGCACACCGAGCGGTGGTTTCTTTTCAGGAACGTCGACGTCGGCGCATCGGAGCAGACGCTGGATGCGGCGCTGCGGCCGCTCGTCGATCAGACGCGTCGTTAAAGAATCAACCGCATCTGCTCGAGGCGTTTCTTGTGATGCGGATCCAGCGCGTAGAAATC
>CAWJYM010000007.1:0-58902 GCA_963847125.1 uncultured Acidobacteriota bacterium | reverse complement strand
GCCGGCTCATGCGCTTGCGCTCCCGACAAATTTGTCTGAAACTCCCGCATGGGCGACGAACGTGTCGGACCCGCCTCTCACGCCGGGACCCGGCGGGCCGGCCGCGATCACAGCGCGGAGATCCGCAAGCTCACCACGCTCGTCGAGATCAGCCAGGCCCTGGCCGGGACGCTCAATTTCAAGGCCGGCCTCCATCCCGTGCTGGAGATCCTCGAGCGCCATCACCACGCCGTCCGCAGCTCCGTGACGATCCTCCAGCCGGACACCGCCGAGCTCGCCATCGAGGCCTCGATCGGGCTGAGCGCGGCGGGCCGGCGGGCCCGCTACCGTCTGGGCGAAGGCGTCACCGGAAGGGTCGTGGAGAGCGGCCGGCCCGTCGTCGTGCCGCAGATCAGCCGCGAGCCGATGTTCCTGCGCCGCGCGGACAAGCGTCCCGAGCTCGCGCGCAAGGAGCTCAGCTTCATCTGCGTCCCGCTCATCGTCGATCGCCGGACGATCGGCGCGCTCGGCGTCGACCTGCCGTTCAACCCCGGCCGCGACTACGATCGCTCGCTGACATTCTTCTGCGTCGTCGCGTCGGTGATCTCCCACGCGATCAAGACGACGCGGCTCGTCGACGCCGAGCGTCAAGGGCTGGTCGAGGAGAACGCGCACCTGCGCGACGAGCTCCAGGATCACTACGCCCGGCACATCATCGGCAACAGCGCGCCGATCCGTCAGGTCTACGACCAGGTGGCGCAGGTCGCCCGCACGAACACGACGGTGCTGATTCGCGGCGAGTCGGGCACCGGCAAGGAGATGATCGCCCACGCGATCCACACCGGATCTCCCCGTGCGAAGAAGCGGTTCATCGCGGTGAACTGCGCCGCCCTGCCGGAGTCGCTCGTCGAGTCGGAGCTCTTCGGGTACGAGAAAGGCGCGTTCACCGGCGCGCACGGGCTGAAGAAGGGCCGATTCGAGATGGCGGAAGGGGGGACGCTCTTCCTGGACGAGGTGGGCGATCTGAACCCCGCCACGCAGGTGAAGCTGCTCCGCGTGCTTCAGACGCGCGAGATCGAGCGACTCGGCGGCACGGAGCCGATTCGCATCAACGTCCGGCTGATTGCGGCGACGCACCGGCCGCTCGAGAAGCTGATCGCGGAAAGCTCGTTTCGCGAGGATCTGTACTACAGGCTCAACGTGTTCACGATCTTCGCGCCGCCGCTGCGGGAGCGGAAGCCGGACATCATGCTCCTGGCCGATCACTTCACGCAGAAATACGCCAAGGAGCACGGGAAGCCCATCAGGCGCATGTCGACGCCGGCCATCGACATGCTCACCAGCTATCACTGGCCCGGCAACGTGCGCGAGCTCGAGAACACGATCGAACGGGCCGTCCTCGTCTGCGACGGCGGCGTCATCCACGGCCATCATCTCCCGCCGACGCTGCAGACCGCAGAGGCGTCCGGCACGGTCACGCGCGTCGCCATCGGCGACGCGGTACAGGCCTACGAGAAAGATCTGATTCAGGACGCGCTCAAGAGCACGCGCGGCAACCGCGCGCGGGCCGCGAAGCTGCTGCGGACGAGCGAGCGCATCATCAGCTACAAAGTGCGCAAGTACGGCATCGACTGCCGCCGGTTTCAATAAGCCACTCTTCGAATGCCCGTGCGCCCAGCAGTCGGACATAAATGTCGGCCTCCTCTTCAATCCAGACGTTCTCGTCGTATTCGGCTGAATCCCCAAGACACCAGCGTCATTCGCCCTCCTCCAACGTCAACTCGCATCGACGCAATCGTTTGCGTCCCGCGCGATTCGCTCCGTAAGGCGCTCGACAACGCACGCGGCACGCAGCGTGCTGAGCGTCGGCGCCATCGGGGAGGAAGCAACATGGTCTTGGCGGCCGAGGGGTTCATCGTCGCGCTCGTTCTCGCCGGGCTGCAGGCTCCGGCACCGCTCGCGCAACAGTCCGCGCCTGATGCCGCGCCCGCGGCGAGCGAGGAGGGCGCCTCTGATCAGGCGTCAGACGCCGGACTCGCCGCGTTCGTCCGCAGCATCGGCGTCGTCGGCTTCGTCGACGCCTACTACAGCTATCGCTTCCAGCCCTCGTCCGGGGACGCGCAGCTGCGGAACTTCGATACGAAGCACAACCAGTTCAGCTTCAACCTCGCGGAGATCGCGCTGGAGCGGCGGCCGACGGCCCAAAGCCGTCTCGGCTTTCGTCTGGACTTCAACGTCGGCCCCGCGACCGACATGGTGCATGCGGCGGAGCCCGGCGGGTCGGGCCAGTTCCGGAACCTCCAGCAGGGCTACGTCACCTACCTCGCGCCGCTCGGCCGGGGCCTGCAGATCGACGTCGGCAAGATGGTGACGCCGCTCGGCGCCGAGATGATCGAGACGAAAGACAACTGGAACTATTCGCGGTCGCTGCTCTTCGCCCTGGCGATTCCGTACTACCACATGGGCGCTCGCGTCACCTATGGATTCGGCGACCGGTTCGCGATCGCCGGCCTCATCGTCAACGGCTGGAACAACGTCGTCGAGAACAACGGCGGGAAATCGTTTGGCGTGCAGGCGACGTTCAAACCGACGAGCAAGCTCTCCATCGTTCAGGGCTACATGGTCGGGCCCGAGCAGACCGACGACGATGAGGACATCCGCCATGTGTCGGACACGATCGTCACCTATGCCGCGGTTTCCTGGCTCTCGCTGATGGCGAACTACGACATCGGCCGGGATCGGGTGGACGGCGCTCCGGTGCAGTGGCAGGGGGTCGCGGCGTACGCCCGCGTGACGGCGACGTCATGGTGGGCGATCTCGCCGCGCCTCGAGTGGTACGAGGATCGGGATGGGTTCACGACGGGCGTGGCGCAGACGATCCGCGGCGGCACGCTGACGAGCGAATTCAAGGTCGACGACCAGCTCTTCACGCGGGTCGAGTACCGGCGGGACGTCTCGAATCGGCCGTTCTTCGCGAACGGGAGCAGCCGCGTCAAGCCGCAGACCACGCTGACGGTCGGGCTCTTCTACGTCTTCAGCTCGCCGCAGCGATGACCCGGGCCGTTCGCTCCAACACGAATGTCGCCGGGTTCAGGCGTTCCGACAAAAATGTCGGACCAGGCGCCCGCGTGTGTCCCGCGAATCCTGCGGTTTTCTGGCCGAATTCCGGCGAGTCGCGCGCCGCGCGGCTGGCACAGGCCTTGGTAAGGCAATCGGAACGAGGTGAGGTGACGGATGAACGGTGCTGATGTCGCGTGGATGCTGATCGCAACGGCGCTCGTCCTGCTGATGACGCCGGCGCTGGCCTTTTTCTACGGCGGGCTGGTTCGATCCAAGAACGCGCTGAACACGATGATGATGAGCGTCGTCGCGCTCGGCGTCGTCGGCGTCGGGTGGGCGATCGTCGGGTACACGCTCGCGTTCGGCCCCGGGAATGCCCTCATCGGCGATCTGTCGCGGGCGCTGCTCCGGAACGTCGGGCTCGAGCCGCAGGGAACGATTCCTCATGTGCTCTTCATGGCGTATCAGGGCACGTTTGCCATCATCACCGCCGCCCTCATCTCCGGCGCCATCGTCGAGCGGATGCGTTTCTCCGCGTACGTGACGTTCATCGCGTTGTGGATGATCGTCGTCTACAGCCCGGTCGCGCACTGGGTCTGGGGCGGCGGCTGGCTGGCGAAGCTCGGCGCGCTGGACTTCGCGGGCGGCACCGTCGTCCACGTCAATGCCGGCGCGGCCGCGCTGATGGCCGCGATCGTCCTGGGCCCGCGCAAGGACTACGCGCGTCAGGCGATCCTTCCGCACAACGTGCCGTTCACGCTCCTCGGCGCAGGACTGTTGTGGTTCGGCTGGTTCGGGTTCAACGCCGGAAGCGCGCTCGGCGCAAACGCCATCGCCGCGCTCGCGTTCACGACCACGATGATGGCGCCGGCGGCGACGCTGGTGGTGTGGACGCTGCTGGATCTGATGCGCGGTCAGAAGGCGACCGCCGTCGGCGCCGCGACCGCGATTGTCGTCGGCCTGGTCGCGGTGACGCCGGCGGCAGGCTTCGTCAGCCCGATCAGCGCGATCGTGCTGGGCGCCATTGCCGCCGTGCCGAGCTACTACGCGCTGGTCTGGCGTGTGCGGACGCGGCTGGACGACTCGCTGGACGTCGTGGCTGCGCACGGCGTCGGCGGGATGGTCGGCGCGATTCTGACCGGCGTCTTCGCGCAAAAGAGCTGGAACGGCGTCGCCGACGGGCTCCTGTTCGGCAACCCGGGACAGGTCGGCGTGCAGATTGTCGCCGTGATGGCGGTGGCCGCCTACAGCGGCGTGCTGACGATCGGCCTTCTGAAACTGGTCGCGTTGATCGTGCCGCTCCGAGCCGAATCGACCGACGAAGCGCTGGGGATGGACGTCAGCCAGCACGGCGAAGAGGCCTACGCCGCGGGCGAGGGAGCGATCCTGGTCCTGCCCGAGCGCGAGCCGTTGCTCGCGACGACGTTGCAGCCGACGGCTGAGGGAGGTCACGTATGAAGCTGGTCGTCGCCATCGTCCGCCCGGAGCGTCTGAGCGCCGTGCTCGAGCGGCTCTTCAAGGCCGAAGTCCAGGGACTCACGATCAGCCGCGTCCAGGGACACGGCGGAGAGCGCGAGCACGTCGAGACGTACCGCGGCACGACGGTAAAGATGGAGCTGTCGGAGAAAGTACGCCTGGAGATCGGCGTGTCGGATAATTTCGTCGAAACCACTGTCAACGCCATCCTGCACGGCGCCCGGACCGGCGCCGTCGGCGACGGCAAGGTGTTCGTGCTGCCGGTCGAGAAGATCTACCGGATTCGCACCGGCGAAGAAGATCGCGCCGCGGTCACTCCCGTGGGGGTGCCGGCATAGGCGCCTGCGTTGAAGGGACTAGGGACGCCCGCTGACGACGCGGCCACCGGTCAGAAAGCGGCGGTAGCCGCTGAACCGCTCGCTCCGGCGAACCGACTGAAGACCTGTGCGTATCAACGTCAGCGATTCGCTGGATTCCGGCAGCAGGATCACCTCGTGGGGGTCGGTGAAGGTCACCGGCTTGTAGCGGATGGTCACATCGTCCCGCTCGACAACGACCGACAGTGGGAGGAGGTAGCGGCGCTGCAACGTCCAGGGAACGCGCACGTCGATGGGACCGGCGATGCGTCGCTCGACGCGGAGCACTTCGTACGTGCTCGCATCGACCCACACGCGTCCGCGCGTCGCGACAGGGCCGGACCAGTCGAAGCAGTCCTGCGTGCCCGAGCTCGTCCTCGATCAACTCCGGCCGGCTCTTCCGAATCGTCGACACGTAGTCGATGATCAGTGCCGCGCTGTCGTTCTCTTCCCCGTCGCGGATCGACGTAAACCGGTACCCGTCGCGGTGCGCCGGCAGGAGGAAGGCGAGCGGCTCGTGCGACAGGGGGCGCGGATCGGTGCAGCCGCTGCGATCGGTCTTGTCTCTCTGGTTCGGTGCGCGTCCGTTGATCCGGCGAACGTCCCGGATCACCCTCGCCTGAGGCAGCCTCGCGCCATCCGAGCCCTCGGATTCCACGCGCAGCTCCGATTCGACCGTGCGCGCAAGCCCCTCCGACGACCAGGTCCGTGAGATCGGCTGGACGACGGACTGTTCCAGACAGACCAGGCTTTGCGCGCGGCGGTAGTACCTGGCGACGCGCTCGCCGATCTGCGTCACCACCTCCTCGATGTCCGGGGGTGCCTGAGACACCGCAGACAGGGACATCCAGCCGCAGCACATCGCCATCACTGCGATAACGGCGGGGGTTTTCATCGAGTCGCGCGGCAGACTACCACCGAAACCGGAAGATTGTCTTGTATCCGTCCCACCACTGAGTCAGACTCCGCGGATCCTGAATGAACGGTAACTCGGACACGGAAAGGCACATCGTGACTACCAATCGTCTGGTCGCAGCGGCGGTCGTCGTCGGAATATTCAGCGTTGCGGTTCTCGCCCAGCAGGGCGACCCACTGATTGGCACGTGGAAACTGAACGTCGCGAAATCCAAGGGCGTCAAAAGCGGCAGCACGACAATCGAGACCGCAGGACAAGGCATCAAGATGACGGTTGATCTTGTGACGGCCGACGGCTCAGCCGGTCACTGGGGGTTCACGGCGAACTTCGACGGCAAGGACTATCCGGCCACAGGCAACAGTCCATACGGCAACGTCGTCATGCTCACGCGGGTGGACGCGAGAACCATCAGAGTCACCAGCAAACAGGACGGCAAAGTGACGACGACTTCGACGATCGTCGTGTCGGAGGACGGAAAAACGCGGACAACGACGATCAAGGGCACCGACGTCAAAGGACGGCCCGTGGACGTTGTGTCGTTCTACGAAAAGCAGTAGCATGCATCTCGCGACCGCCGCTACGGCTTCTTGCGCTGGATGTCGATCGCGCGCTCTCGAGTCAGCGTGACCTCGACCTGGTCACCCGGCTTCACTCCCTCGAGGAGCCGCTTGTCGGTCACGAGGCGCACGGCTTGCTGGCCGTATGCCGTGCGGTAGGTCACCAGCGACGTCGCGGGGTCGATCTTGTCGATCGTGACCACGGCCTTCGTTTGCGCGATCACCTTGCTGCCATCTGCTTTCCGGGCTTCCTCGGTCGTGTCGCGCGCCTCGCTCGGCTGCGCACCGGGCCGGACGTGCACGATCTCGG
Organism: uncultured Acidobacteriota bacterium; assembly: GCA_963847125.1. Classification (GTDB taxonomy): domain Bacteria; phylum Acidobacteriota; class Vicinamibacteria; order Vicinamibacterales; family 2-12-FULL-66-21; genus DATAEE01. Next base: position 52,248 of record CAWJYM010000007.1, on the reverse strand, counting down.
ATTCCACGTAGCGGATGGTCACGACGTCGCCGACCATGAGGTCGTCGAACACCGCGACCTTCGGGTCCACGTAAACGTCCTGCAGCGAGCCGTCCCGGCGGAACGTCACGACGCGCTGCGAGCGCTCGATGCGCTCGACCGAGACCGTGACCGTCCATTCCCGAGCCACCACGTTGGGTGCCTGCGCGGGCGCGGGGGCCTCCTGGCCGAGCAGCCCTGTAATGACCGCAGAGAGGAGAAGTGTAGACATCGGTGTGCTCCGTCGAAAGGGCGTGAGATGCAAGTCCAGCGCCGCAAGGTACGCTACATGGCTTCGAGCGCTGGAACCAGCCACGTTTCAGTCAATTGGCGCTGCCGGGAGGATAACCCAGACGCTCCGGAGACCAGGCGCGAAAGCTGCAGAAATGGCGGTCGTGCGCCGCGATTTGAAGCCCGCCCGCCGTTGGGCCATGCTACCCGCAGCGAGACACAGCGCACATGCCCGACCGTGGCGATCGAGGCCCAGATCAGTTGTCCGATTCGACCGTCGAAGTACTCGAGCGCGCGCAGCGCGGCGATGAGGTCGCGGCGAGGATCCTGATCGAGCGCGCGCTGCCGCCCGTCAGACGGTGGGCGCGCGGAAAGCTTCCGCATTACGCGCGCAGCGGAGCCGACACCGAGGACGTAGTCCAGGATGCCTTCGTGGGAACCCTCAAGGGCCTCAAGCGCTTTCAGCATCGCACCGTCGGCGGCCTGCAGGCGTATCTCCGGCGCGCGGTCGTCAATCGCATTCGCGATCTCATTCGCGGATCGAAGCGACGGGGGCCGGAAGCGAGCGTCGATGCGGAACCGCGTGATTGGATGCCGTCTCCCCTGGAAGCGGCGATCATGCGGGAGCAGCTGGACCGGTTTCTCGAGGCCTTGCGCAGGCTGAGGCCTGCCGACCGTCAAGTCATCGTGTGGCGCATCGAGCTCGGCTACAGCGCCGAGGAGATCGCGACGAGACTGGGCAAGTCCAAAGCGGCCGCCGGCATGACCGTCACCCGCGCGATGTCGCGGCTCGCGAAAGAGCTGCACCTCGAAACCGACCCACCCAGATAGCGCCGCCCGATCACACAATTGGGCGTTCCATCCTGAGCCACGGCCGCGACCCCATCTGCGTCGCGACATCAACCCCGGCTTCCGCAGTGGGTTACAGACCGGCGGGTGCCAGGCTCGGGCGAGCACCCGATTTGCTCTCTGAAGGCCCGACACCGGAAGCCAGTTCAAGAGGAGGATGTCGTGCGCGTGAAGAAGGCGAAGCAACGGCGCCGATCGACTCGAGTGAAGAATTCTGCGGGCGCGAGGCGGTCCAGACCCTCACCGTGGGCGATCAGCAAGCGGTCGGTCGTCCTGGGGGTGATTTGCCTCATGGCCGCTGTTCCGCTCCTCACGGCGCGCCAGCGGTCTTACCGACCCGATTTCGCGAGCCGACCCGGTTTCGTGAGCGCAGACGCAGCGCCGGAAGTCGACGCCCAGGCGGAAGAGATGTCGATACCAGCGCCACCACCCGCTCGACGCGCAACGAAGAAGATCGCAGGCGCGGAGCCGGCACTCGAATCAATGAAGGCCCTGGCGCTGGAGCCGACGTTCGATACACCAGCCGCGGAGTCGGCGCCGAAAGAAACTGCCGTGCAATCGGCGGCGAAGGTGGATGTCGCGGACGCGGCACCAGTCACGATCACGGGATGCCTCGAGCGCGATGAGCACACGTTCCGGCTGAAGGACACGTCGGGCGTGGATGTGCCGAAGTCTCGAAGCTGGCGATCCGGATTCTTCAAGAAGAGCACCTCCTCGATCGAGCTCGTGGATGCGACATACTCGCTGAAACTGGCAGACTATGTCGGGCGGCGCGTCGCCGCGACCGGCGTGCTCATGAACCGCGAGTTGCGGGCGCAATCGTTGCAGCCGGTGGCGGCGTCGTGTAACTGACGCGAAAAGCATCGTTCGACAGCTGCGCGCGCGTTGCGCTATTGTTCGCTCCATGCGCGCAGCTCTTCCCGTCCTCCTTTTTCTCGCGTCCCTGACCCTGCAGTCGACCTCGGCCGCTCCCCAGCAGCCCCCGGCGGCAACGAGCGAGGTCCTCGCCGCCGACACGCCCCGGACGACGGTCGAGGGCAACAAGTTCGTCGCGCCGGCCGGATGGCGAATCGAGGTTCGCGGCCCGGCGACCATCCTCACGGCGCCGGAAGGCGCCTCGCACATCGCGCTGGTCGACGTAAAAGCGAAGGACGCTGACGCCGCCGTCGCCGCCGCCTGGGCCGCGTATAGCCCGGAGGCCGCGAAGCGGCCTCTCAAAGTCACGAACGACTACCCCGACAAGGACGGCTGGTCCGGCATCCGCGACTACAGCTATCAGACCTCCCCGAACGAGAAGCGCGATGTCTCGGCGAACGCACGTCGAAGAGGCGACACGTGGACGGTCGTGATCTACGACATGGATTCGGCCGTCGGCGAGAAGCGTTTAGGACAGGTCGCGCTGATCTTCGGCCGGCTGCTGCCGAAAGGCTACGAGCGCGAGACGTTCGCCGGCAAGCCGGCGCACAAGCTCGACGCGAAGCGGATCGCCGAGCTGACTCGTTTCGTCGAAACCGGGCTTCAGAAGCTCGGCGTGCCGGGTGCGTCGCTCGGGATCGTTCAGGACGGGAAGGTCGTGTTCGAAGGCGGCTTCGGCCTCCGTGAAATCGGCTCCGCCGCCAGACCGGACGCCGACACGCTCTACAGCGTCGCGTCGAACACGAAGGCGCTGACGACGCTGATGCTGGCGAAGCTGCTCGACGAGGGCAAGCTGACGTGGGAAACGCCGGTTACGAGCCTGCTGCCGTCGTTCACGCTCGGCGACGCCGACGTCACGAGCCGCGTGCTCGTCAAACATCTGATTTGCGCCTGCACCGGCCTGCCCCGCCAGGACTTCGAGTGGCTGTTCGAGTTCCGGGAGCTGACGCCGGAGGGCGCGCTCAAGGTGCTCGGGACGATGAAGCCGACGAGCAAGTTCGGAGAGATGTTCCAGTACTCGAATCCGCTCGCAGGCGCCGCGGGCTTCGCCGGCGGCCACGTCGCGTTCCCGAAGCTCGAGCTGGGCGCGGCGTACGACGAAGCGATGTCGACCCGGGTCTTCCGTCCGCTCGGCATGACTGCCACGACGTTCGACTTCACGCGCGCGCTTGCGGCGAATCACGCCGCGGCACATGCGCAGGACGTGAACGGCAAGCCCGCGCGGGCCGTGATGGAGATCAACTACGCGGTCATACCCGTTCGTCCCGCGGGCGGCGCCTGGAGCAGCGTGCGCGACATGCTCAAGTACGTCCAGATGGAGCTCGACGAAGGAAAGCTGCCGGGCGGCGCGTCCTACATCGCGAAGGACACACTCCTCGCGCGCCGGGCGCCGCAAGTGTCGATCGGTCAGGACACCGCCTACGGCATGGGCCTCATCGTCGACAAGACCTACGGCATCCCGGTCGTGCAGCACGGCGGCGACCTGATCGGATACCACAGCGACATGATGTGGCTGCCGGATCACAAGGTCGGAGCGGTCATCCTGACGAACGGCGATCCGGGCTGGGTGGTCCGCTCGGCGTTCGACCGGAAGCTCCTCGAGGTCCTGTTCGACGGCCGGCCGCAGGCCGACGCCGACGTCGCCGCGCAGGCGAAGAGCTACTTTGATCAACTTGCGGCTGAGCGGAAGCTCCTCACGGTGCCGGCCGCTGCGGCCGACGCCGGCAAGCTCGCGGGACACTATATAAATGATGCGCTCGGGGGCATCACCGTCCGCCGGAACGGCGCCTCCACCATCTTCGATTTCGGCGAATGGAAGAGCGAGGTCGCCTCCCGCCACAACCCTGACGGCACGGTCTCGTTTCTCACGATCGCGCCGGGCATCATCGGCCTCGAGTTCGTCGTCGGTCCGGGACCCAAACCCACGCTCACCGTACGCGACGCGCAACACGAGTACGTGTTCGCGTCGAGCGGCACCAGTTCCGCATCCGTGCGATGAAGGGCGAGCGACCGGCGGCGGGACGACGGGCGGCGTGGACGCGACGCGGGTGGTTGTCTGCCGCCGGCACGGGCCTGGTGGGCTCTGCCCTCGGCGACGGTGCCGCGGCGACCGACAACGTCAGGCCCGCGAGTCAACAGCCGGCAGGTGATCGGAGCCTGCCTCTTCGGCTGGCCGAGTTCGAGCCGAAGAGTATGCTGCACGTGACCGAAACCCACGTGTGCCCGCGCGCGCTTCCCGGTCATCGATTTTCACACCCACGTCTCGCCCCGGCCACGCTCCCAGCGACCGAGCGTGCCTCCGGCGAAGCTGCTGCCAGCCATGGACGCAGTCAACGTGCAGACCATGGTGAACCTGACCGGAGGAACGGGTGAAGGGCTTGCGTCCACGATCACGAGCTTCGACCGCGCGTTTCCCCGCCGGTTCGTCTCGATGACGGAACCGACCTGGGCTCGTGCGAGTGAGGCCGGCTACGCCGCGTGGCAGGCGGACGAGATCGCCCGGGCCAAGGCCGCGGGCGCCGTCGGCGTGAAGGTCCTCAAGACTCTCGGTCTGTATCTGCGCGACGGCGGGACGCAGGGCACGCTCGTGCGCGTGGACGACAAACGGTTCGATCCGATGTGGGAGGCCTGCGGCCGTCTCGGTCTGCCCGTGGCCATTCACGTCGGCGATCCGGAGGCATTCTTCCTGCCGATCGATCGGTTCAACGAGCGGTACGAAGAGCTCGGCGCCCATCCGGATTGGTCCTTCCACGGCAGGGACTTTCCTGCCCTGAAAGACATCCTGGACGCACGCGATCGGGTGTTCGGCAGACATCCAAAGACGACGTTCGTCGGGCTGCACGTGGGCCACTGGGCCGAGAACCTCGGAGCGGTTGGTCAGATGCTGGACAAGTTCCCCAACGTTCACGTGGAAATCGGCGCCCGGATCGGAGAGCTCGGCCGCCAGCCCCGGACGTCGGCCCGCTTCTTCGAGAGATACCAGGACCGGGTCCTGTTCGGCACCGACGCGGTGCCGCTCGGCATCGAGACCCCGCAGCAGGTGTTCGGGGAAGATTTGTATCGGATCTACTACCGGTTCCTCGAAACCCAGGATGAGTACTTCGACTATGCGCCCGCGCCCGTGCCGCCGCAGGGCCGATGGCGGATCTACGGTCTTGGCCTGCCGGAGCAGATCCTCCGCAAGGTCTATTACGAGAACGCGGAACGCGTGCTCGGTCTGAAGCTCGTCCAAACCTGAACCACGGCGCACACCGCACACCCTGCCATCAGTCTCTCCCCTCGGCGCATGGTCGTACTACGTTAGTCCTATGGCGCCGAGCCTGCCCCGGGCGTAGATTCCGCTTGGGGCCCCCAGAAGGGAACGGCTATGTCCAAGAAAACCGACTACAGCGCCGAAGAGTGGAAGGCAATTTCAGGCGCACCCGTAGCGGCTGGTCTGTTGATCACGTTGGCGGACGCCAGCGGGCCGCTCGGAATCGCGAAGGAAGCCCTGGCGGTCGGGAAGGCGATCACGCGGTCGTCGGCATCGGGCAACGCGCCGGAAATCGCGAAGTCGATCGCCGAGAGCGTGACCAGCGGCCGTCCCGAGCTGCCAGACCTGCCCGCGGGCGATCGCGCGCAGACGAAGGATGCGCTGATGGGCGCGATCAAGGCTGCCGTCCAGGCGGTCGAGAGCAAGTCCCCGGGCGAGGCCGAGGTGTACAAGGCGTGGCTGGCGTCCATTGCAACGGCGGTCTCTCGAGCGTCGAAGGAAGGCGGCTTCCTTGGTTTCGGTGGGACGACGGTGAGTCGTGACGAGGAAGAGGCGATCAAGCGCCTGGCTGAGGCTCTCGGAGTCCGCATGCGCCGACCTGACACCCGGCAGTGATATATAAGGATGCGTCTGTCCGGGATGGAGCCAGCTGTGCGAGGACCGCGCGTGTGGACCGCGGCCATGGTGTTGATGTGTGGCATCGCGTCGGGCGGCGAGGCGGCCGCGCAGGTGAAGACGGCCACCGGGCTGGTGACCGGCACCGCCAGCAGCGACGGGCGCATCCGGATCTTCAAGGGCATCCCGTTCGCCGCCGCGCCCATCGGCGCGCTGCGCTGGCAGGCGCCGCGGCCGGCCGCGCCGTGGGAGGGGACGCGCGACGCGACCCGGTTCGGACCGGCGTGCCTCCAGGGCAGCATCTTCGGCGACATCGCGTTCACCGACACCAGCGAGGACTGCCTCAGCCTGAATATCTGGACCGCCGCCACGATCCCCGTCACTATCGACCTCAGCGGCTGCCCGTGATGGTGTGGATCCACGGCGGCGGCTTCCAGGCGGGCGCGGGCGCGGAGCCTCGGCACGACGGCGAAGCCTTCGCGCGGAAGGGCGTCCTCCTCGTCACGTTCAACTACCGGCTCGGCGTCTTCGGTTTTCTCGCGCACCCGGACCTGACGAAGGAGTCGGGACACGACGCCTCGGGGAACTACGGGCTGCTCGATCAGATCGCGGCCCTCCGCTGGGTGCAGGCGAACATCGCGGCGTTCGGAGGCGATCCGGACAACGTCACGATCTTCGGAGAGTCGGCCGGGTCGCTTTCCGTGAGCGCGCTCATGGCCTCTCCGCTCGCGCGGGGGCTGTTCCACAAGGCGATCGGGGAGAGCGGAGCCTTTTTCCCGCGCGGCGGCCTCGCGCCTGGATCGCTGGCCAGCACCGAGGAGCGGGGCGCGAAGTTCGCCGAGGCCCTCGGCGCCCCCTCGCTGGCGGCGCTTCGCGCTGTCTCTGGCGAAGCGGTCCTGCAGGCGGCCCTCAAGACGCAGCCGTGGTTCTCGCCGAATCTCGACGGTTACGTCTTGCCCGAGGAGGTCCATACCGTCTTCGCCGCCGGCAGACAGAGCCGGGTGCCGCTTCTCGCGGGCTGGAACGCCGACGAGATCCGTGCCGGTGTCGTGCTCGGGAAGCAGAAGCCGACGGCGCAGAGCTTCGCGGAAGAGACGCGCAAGCGATTCGGAGACGAGGCTGACGCGATCCTGAAGGTCTATCCGGCCGCCACCGATGCCGAGGCACTCGAGTCCGCGGCGGCGCTGACGAGCGACCTCTTCATGGGCTACTCGACCTGGAAGTGGATCGAGGTGCATGCACGGACCGGTCAGGCGCCCGTGTACCGCTACTCGTTCGATCGCAAGATTCCCGTCGCGCCGGACGCGAAGATCAACGGCATGCCCGCCACCTCGCGCGACATCGGCGCGCGGCACGCCGGCGAGATCGAGTACGTCTTCGGCGCGCTCGACTCGGTGAAGAACGTCCCATGGGAACCGAGCGATCGCAAACTGTCCGACGCGATGACGACGTACTGGGCGAACTTCGCGCGGACAGGCGACCCGAACGGGTCAGACTCGACCCTGCCGAAGTGGCCGCGGTACGACCAGGGCGGCCGCGTGCTGCACCTCGACGAGACCATCCGCGACACGGCCGATCCGCTGCGGCCCCGCTACGAGGCGCTCGACGCGCACATGCAGAAAAGGGGACAGTCACCTTTTTACGACCAATGAAAAAAGGTGACTGTCCCCTTTTCCTTACCGCGAGGGGTAAATCACCTTCCAGTCGCGCTTCATGTCCATCACGATCCAGCCGCGCTTCGGCGCCTCGTCCAGCCCCCGCGCGAGCCGTCCGATATGCGAGTCGCGGTCATAGGCCCATTCGCGCTCGGCGTCGGTGTGATGGACGATGAACCCGAAGCGCAGACCGGGCGCGGACGTCGTCCATTCGAGCATCTCGAAGTCGCCGTCGGAGTTCCCGAACGCCGCGACCGGACGCCGGCCGATGACTTGATTGATGCCGACAGGCTTCCCGGCCTTGTCGTCGATGTGATCGACCTCGGGCAATCGGAGGAGGACCGGCACGCCGTTGCGCACCTCGTACTTGACCTTTGCGCGGCTCCCGACCACCTGCTCGGGCGGGATGCCGTACACCCGCTCGACCCAGGGGCGCATGAACTCCACGCCTCCGCCCGAGACGATGAAGGTCTTGAAGCCGTTCGCCCGCAGGTACGCCAGGAGCTCGAGCATCGGCTGGTAGACCATGTCGGTATAAAGCCGGTTCGTCTTCGGGTGTTTCGCGGAGGCGATCCAGTCCTGCACGATCTTCTCGAACTCTTCGGTCGTGGTCCCGGAGTGCGTGGCCCCGATGATCTCCATCAGACCTCGCTCGCCGGCGGCGGCAATCGCCTTCATGTCGCCTTCGATCACACCCTTGAACGGCTGCTTCTCCTTCCATTCCGGGTGTGCCGGCGCCAATGCCTTCACCCGATCAAAGGCAAAGGCCAGCTGGAAGTAGATCGGCTGCTCCGCCCACAGCGTGCCGTCGTTGTCGAAGGTCGCGATCCGCTGAGCGACCGGCACGAAGTCCGGACCGCCTTCCTTCGTCGCGCGGCCGACGAAGTCGACGATCGCCTTCTTCGACGGGCCGTCATTCCAGGACGGGAGCGGGTCGGCCGCCGGGGGGTTGGGCTGCGCGGCGGTCGCGGTTGCCGGTTCGCTCCGGCAACCAGCCGCGACTGGAAGCAGAAAGAACGCGATCGCCAACGTGTGTGCTGCTCTACTCATCCAGCCTCCTACCGAACAGTCCATGATCGTCGATCGTCGGGGAGACTATCGAAGGCCCGACCGATCGTCCTATAGGACTTTGGCACTACGTGGAAAACCCGCGCGGCTGTTGAGGCGTTGCGGCGCGTTCCAGCGGCCGCGTCAGGCACGTCGGGCCGCCGCCCCCCTTCAGACTGATCTCAGAGCCGGCGTAGACCGTCACGTCGACGCCCGCCGCTTCCAGCCGCGCGCGCGTGACGGGATTGCCCTCGAGCATCACGCATCGACTGGGTGCGAGCGCCAGGACGTTGGTCCCCATCGAGTCGAACTCCTCGTCCGGCACGTCGATCGGGCGGATGCCGCGTGCGCAGAGCCATTCACGAAACGGGACCGGCATCAGCGGCGAGTACACGACCGCGGCCTCCTCGTCCACGGGGCTCACGATCGACATCAGGTGAAATACGTCGGCAGGTCCGCGGTAGTGCGGCAGCGGAACGACGATGACGTCCACGCCCGGGCCGAGCAGATCGCGAAACTGCTCGATGCCCGCGTCGTTGGTGCGGTAGCCGCGGCCGACGGCAACCGTGCGCTCGTCGAACCATACGACGTCGCCCCCCTCGATCTGACCGGGCGGCTCAATCGCCCCGGCGACCGTAATTCCGAGCGCCTCGAACGCGCGGCGCTGCGCGGCCGGTTCGTTCTCGCGGGCCGGCTTCCCCATGCGGCACAAGCACGACACCCGTCGGCGTCACGATCGACGCGTCGCGCACGTAGATCGCATCCAGCGTCAGGTCGGAATCGGATGGAAGCTCGTCGATTCGCACGCCCGATGCCCGGAACAGCTCGCGGAAGGCGTCGTACTGCGCGACCGCGAGCCCGACGTCCGGCGGTGCCGTGAATTTCAGCGCGCGCCACTCGTCTTCGGCGCGACCCGGGCCCGCGAATGCGTCTCGCGCGTGCCGCAGCGCCACCCGCCGCAGCTCGCCGAATTCGTTGAAGGCGCTCATGCAAGCCTGACCCACACATACACGGGCAGCCCGGCCATCAGCAACAGGAACCCGTAGAACACCGTGTCCGCGCCCGCTCCACCGATCGCGAACATCGCGTACACGAACGCAAAGATGCTGACCGCGGCCGCCATGCCGGAGAATCGCTGCCGCGGCAGCAGCCACACCGCGAGCGAGCAGAAGACGTACGGCACGAGCGTCCCGAGGGTGCAGAGAAGGATGATGAACGTGAACAGATCGACCAGGTCGCGCGAGTAGTTCAACCCGACCAGCACAGAAGCCAGAACGCCCGCGACGATCATCCCGAGCGCCGGCGTGCCTCTCGACGAAAGCCGCGCGAACAGCGGCGGAAACAGCCCGTCGTCCGCAGCCGCCATCGGCAGCTGTCCGGCCATGAGCGCCCAGCCGTTCAGCGCCCCGAGGCACGAGATCGCGGCGCCGATGGCCACGATCCGGGCGCCCGCCTCGCCGAGCAGCCGGCGCGCGCCGTCGGCGAATGGAGCCGTCGACGAAGCCAGCTCTTCGGCCCCGACCAGGCTCATGACGCCTATCGTCGACACGATATAGACCGCCGCGGCGAGGACGGTGCCGGCAATCGTCGCGAGCGGGATCGTGCGAGCCGGATCCCGGACGCTTCCGGCCGGGATCGTCGCGCACTCGAGGCCGAGGAACGCCCAGAGCGTGAGCGTCATGACCGAGATCAGCTGGGCGCCCATCGGCGTCGTCGTGGTGTCGGGGAGGGTGAACGCGTCCGATCGAAAGAAAACAATGCCGCCGACGGCGACAACGACGAGCGGAAGGAGCTTCAGGACCGTCGTGACAATCTGCACGCGTCCCGCGACGCCGACGCCAGCGACGTTGAACCCGATCACGATCCAGACGAACGCGACCGCCAGCGCTCCTGCCGCCGGGGGCGCGCGGACGATCCCCGGGATGAAGGGATCGAGATAGCCGACACCCGCAACCGCCAGGGCCGCGAGCGTGCCGACAATGGACAACCAGTATCCCCACGCGACGAGAAAACCGGGGACGTCGCCGAACGCCTGCCGCGTGTAGGCATACAGTCCTCCGGCGATGGGGAGCTGCCGCGCGAGCCGCGCGAACACGAGCGCCAGTGCGATGGCTCCCGCCGCGGACACGATCCACCCGATGAGGCTGAGCGCGCCGTACGGCGCGAGCGACGCCGGCAGCAGGAACACGCCGGACCCGACCATGTTGCCGGTGACGATCGATGCGGCGGCCCAGAAACCAAGCACGCGGGACTCCGGACGGGTCATGTCGTCGGATTATTACCGAAGCATGCTATGAGATGTCGTGCTGGATTCGCTGTGGCTCGTCGGAGTGGTGGCCGTGCTCGCCGGCGCCGTCGCCGCGGTCTCCGGCTTCGGCATCGGAAGCCTGCTCACGCCGCTCCTGATGCTGTCGATGCCCACGCCACACGCCGTGGCGATTCTGGCGATCCCGCACGCGCTGGCAACGGCGATCCGCTTCGTCCGCCTGCGGCCCGACGTGCATCTGCCCACGTTCAAACAGTTCGGACTGGCCAGCGCCGCCGGAGGGCTGGCCGGCGCCGCGCTGCAGTCGCGGCTCGCGAGCCCGGTGCTGACGGTCCTGCTGGCGTCGCTCCTGGTTCTTGCGGGGTCCACCGAGCTGGCCCGGCGTCGTGTGCCGCTGTCCGAGACCCGCTTCTGGCGACTGGTGGGCGGCGTCCTGTCGGGTCTCTTCGGCGGGCTCGTCGGCAATCAGGGAGGGATTCGAGCCGCCGCGTTGCTCGGCTTCAATCTGACCCCGCGTCAAATCGTCGCCACGGCGACCGCCTCGGCGCTGCTGGTCGACGCGGCGAGGCTGCCGATCTACATACTTTCGGCCGGCCAGGTGATTGCCAGCGCGGCCGGCATCTGGATAGCCGCGTCGATCGGCGTGACCATCGGCACGTTCGTCGGCGTTCCCCTGCTGCGCCGGATTCCGGAATCGACGTACCGTCGCATCGTCGGGCTCCTCCTGCTGCTGCTCGGCATCGGCCTTTTCGCGTCCGCCGCTGTCGGAGCCAAAACTGTCGGCTGTTAGCGATCCGGGGCTGGGGCGTTTACCTCTATGGCGGCCGTTTCCGCAAAGAGGGAACCCATGTATCGCCGACTGCTTCCGATCGTCGTCACGCTCGTTGCCCTTGGACTGGGCGGCTGCGATTCCTCGCCCAAGTCACCGGTGGCGCCATCGCAAGATCCGCAGCCGGTTCCGCAACCGACCGGGATCCAGCTGGCGGGTACCGTGTCCGACGCCGCGTGGAGACCCCTCGCCGGCGCCAGAGTGGAGGTCGTCGCCGGCCCTCAGGCCGGTCTCTCGACGATCGTCGGCGCCGACGGTGTGTACCGGTTGACAGGGTCATTTGACGAAACGAGCCGCTTCACCGCGAGCAAGGACGGTCACGTCTCCGCAACGTGGCCGTTCCCTGCGCGCTGCGGAAACTGCAATCCCAACTACTGGATCCACTTCAACCTCGAGTCGCTCGCTCCGCATGCCAACATCGCGGGTGACTATACCCTGACGTTCATTGCCGATAGCGCATGCGCTGACCTGCCGAACGAGGCGCGAACGAGAACGTATGGAGCGACGATCGCGCTCGCGTCGAACCCGGACGTTCCAGCCAACTCGCGGTTCAACGTGACGGTCAGTGGTTCGCCATTCTTAGACGACTACAACACCTTCACGATTGGTGTCGCTGGCGACTATCTTGCGGCTTATCTCGGCGACCTCCACGGCGCACCCGGTCTCGTGGAGCAGGTCGCAAAGAACACGTACATCACTCTTGGGGGATCGGTCGAAACCTCAGTGACAGCCGACTCTACGATCTCCGCTCGCTTCGATGGAGCTGTCGACCGTTGCGAGCTGACGACCGAATGGGGCTCACGCCGTAGCTGCAGTCCAGGCTCGACGGTCGAGCACCCACAGTGCGTGTCACGGAACCATCGGCTCATCCTGACGCGGCGGTAACGATCCGGCGATCGCCGGAAGGCGGACGATGCGCGTCCGGATCACGGAGGCGTCGCCGCCGGTCGTCCAGACGGCCAGGATGCCCGCATCGGTGCTCGCCAGAACGGGATACATCGCAGGTCCTTCATCGGCGAGCGTGACGACGGGGCCGAAGTCGACGCGATCCGGGCCCGGCGTCAGCTCGCGTGCCGCGGCGACGCGCCGGCCTCCGATCGCCTCGTCCCAGGCGACGACGAGTCGACCGCCGCGACCGACGGCGATCTGAGGATGTGACGGCTTGGGGCTTCCGAGCGTGGGAATGCGCGTCGAGCGTCCGAACGTGCGGCCGTCGCGCGTGGACGCGTAGAACAAGGCGCCCTCGGGATTCTCGCCCCCGAGGACAGTCGGCCATACGAGGTGCGCCGTCCCTTCCTCGTCAACGGTCATGGCCGGACCATCGTCCGGACACCCCTCGATGGACCATCCGTCTTCGCGGACGCGCACCGGCGCGGAAAACGATCGCCCGCGATCCCGCGAAATCGTAAACGCCATGTCGCGAAGATTGCCGGGATACACATGACGCCAGGCGGCGTACAGCGCACCGCCGGGTCCAGCCGCCAATGCGGTCTTGCAGCAGTAGCACACGCCCTTCGCGAGCTCCCGTTCGCCGGACGGCGATCCCGCTGCGCTGGAGGGCGGACCTCTTAGGTCCGCCAAGGAGGCGTAGTACAAGCCTGACTTCTGGGCCATCGCCACGCCGTCGTGCGCCGCGCCTCTTTGACGATGCGCGTGGCTTGCCCCGAGCGAAGTCGAGGGGCTTGCGCCGCTACCCCGCTCGGCCGCGAGCCCGCGATGATCCAGCCAGATGGCGTGCGCCGCGCCCTGCTGGTCGAGCGTCAGCGCCGGCCACCCTCGATCTCCGGCCGCGCCCGATGACTGAAGCGCGACAGGTGGATCGAACGTCTTGCCGCCATCACGCGACCTGGTGGTCTTGACCTCCGTACCGCCGCTGCCGCGCGCGGTCCAGAGAACGGCGATTTCCGGGTCGCCGGATCCGGCGGTCCGTGAAAGCGCGACGCGCGGCGGAAGCTCTCCGCCGAGCCGCGCTTCGCCGGCGACGGCGTTCACCTGCACGGGGCCATCGAACGTCCGTCCCGCGTCCCGGCTGACCACGGCGAAGACATCGGTCTTGCCTTCGGTCGACGCCCCCCAGGCGACGACGACGAACGAGCCGGCCGCCGCCACCCAGGGCGTCGCACTCGAGCGTCCTTTCACCGTCAACGAGACCGTGCTCGTGGACGGAGCTGCCTGCAGGCCAGCGAGAAGAACCCAGACACCCGCGAGAAGTGCGGCCGTCATTCGGACAGAGTCATCAGTGCGCATAGCTGTCAGAACCTGAGACGGAGCGCGAATTGAAACGATCGCGGTTCGCCCACCGCCGTGATTTGCCCGAAGTTCGGCAACGGGTTCGTCGGATAGGCCCCGGTACCGAAGACCGCATTCCGCGTCACGACGTTGGCCCGGTTCGTGAGGTTGAAGCCCTCCGCCAGCGCTTCCAGCTCCACGCGACCCCTGAGCCGGAACGCACGGCTCACACGCGCGCTCAGGTTGAAGAACGCCGTGCCGATACCGGCATTCCGATCGATGAACTCACCGTCCACGATCGGCCGGCCCGCGGTGCCCTGAATCGTCGTCGCGCCGGACGTGATGTTGAAGGGCGCCTCCGAGTACGCCTGCAACAGCCCACTCACCTGGAATCCGTGCGTGAGGTACTCCCAGGCCGTTGACGCCGGGCCCATTGGCGAGTTCACCGAGCCGTTGATCACCAGGCGGTGACGCTGATCGTTGTCAGAGCGTCCCCGGTCCTTCGAGAGATCGAACGGATCGATGGGCGAGCTGAAAAAGAACTCGCCGACGTTGTTCATCGCCTCCGACAACGTGTAGGCGATCCGGTACTGACCCCACCCGGCCGGTCTCTGCATGAACGAGACGTGCAGGCCGTGATAGGAGGACTCGCCAACCGAGGAGTACTGGCTGTTGTTCGCGTAATTCGGATTCGGCCGGCACCCGTTGTTCGTGCCGACGGGAACGCAGGTCGGAACGTTCTGATTCACCGTCATGATCAGATTCGACCCGCGCACGTACTGATACCCGACGCTGAGGGTCGTACGCTCGCCGATCTGCTGCTCGACCTCGACGCTCGCCTGCCGCGAATACGCGTTCTGGAGGTTCGGATCCATCGTCGTCAGGCTCGGCAGGGTCACGGAAGGCACGACCTCGCTCAGGATGTTCGGGAACGTCGGCGCGCCCGCCTGCGTAGGAGAGAGGCTGACCGCGATCTGGCGCAGACTGTTCAGATCGGTCGTGTTACCCGCAGAGAGCAGCGCGTTGGCGAGCGCCCGGAGAGGAACGCGGTCGTAGAACAGGCCGGCGCTGCTTCGGACGATGGTGCGGCGTGAGTCGAAGGGGGACCAGGCGACGCCGACGCGCGGCGAGACGTTGTCCGCGTCCGTGTTGATTGTCTCGAGGAACTGCAGGTCGTACCGGACGCCCAGATTCAGCGTGACGTCCGGGCTGACCTTCCACTCGTCCTGCACGAACACTCCGAGGTTCGGATTCGTCTGCGACACCGCGGTATCACCGAACGTTTGTGTAAAACCGGCGTTGCTGTAGACGCCCGCCAGGAAGCTCGGCAGCGACTGGAACCCGTACGTCCCGCGAATCGCCCGCGGGAAAGTGATCCGATCGTCGTTGTACACGAAGTCGGCGCCGACCCTGAAGGCATGCGCGCCCGCCTGATGCGACAGGTTGTTGACGATCTGATACATCCGGTTGAGCCGGCCCGTGGGGCTGGACGAGAGCGTTCCAAATGAGGCTACGCCCGTGATGCTGACCGCAGGGCCAATCGGATCGGTGGGCGGCGCTTTCAGATCGCTGTGTGCATACTGTGCCCGGGTCTCGAGCACGGTCCGGCTCGAGAGAATGAGCGTGTTGCTCACGGCGATCGTCTGGTCGAGGTTCTCGAGGGCGGACGACGCGCTCGGCGCGGCGAGGCCGCCGGCGCCCCGTGAGTTCTGAGAACTGGCGTCATACAGGCTGTAACGAATCCCCAGCTGATCGCGGCCGTTCACCTGATGGTCGACCTTCGCCAGGGCATTTCTCAGATCTACTGGATTCGGGTATACGTCGGTTGTTATCAGAGGGCCCTGATAGCCGGTTGCAGTCAGACGGGCGTTCACGATCGCGACGTTCTGCGGCAGGATCGTGACGAGCCCGGTCTGGTCGAGATCGCGCCGTTCCACGTTCGTGAAGTAGAAGGTCCTGTCGGGCACGATCGGTCCGCCCAGACTGCCTCCATACTGCGATTGATGCATCGGCAGCGTCTTGTCTGAGATCGGATTCTCCTCGTTGAAGCGGTCGTCGCGTATGTAGTCGTACACCGTTCCGTGGAGCACGTTCGTGCCGCTCTTCGTCACGACGTTCACGTACCCGCCCAGCGCGCGGCCGAGCTCGGCCTGGCCGCCCGACGTGACCACCTGGAACTGCTCGACGGCGTCCACGCCGTAGGTGATGCCGCTCAGCCCCGCGGCATCGTCGTTGGCCGAGAGGCCGTCGACGATGAAGTTGTTGGACAGATTCCGCTGGCTGCTCACCGAGAGGCTGATGCCGGGAACGGCGGAGGTCTCGGGAAACAACTGCGTACTCGAGATATTGGTCGGCGAGACGCCCGGAACGAGGAGCGCGACCTCCAGGAAGTTGCGTCCGTTGAGGGGCAGGCTCCTGACCTCGCTGTCGGACACCGTGCCGGCGATCTGGCTGCGGGCGGCTTCGAGCACCGCGGTCTCTGCGGTGACGGTCACCGCCGCCTCCACCCCACCGACCGCGAGCGTCACCGGCAGCTCGAACGCGGCGCCCGCCGCGAGCGTGAGGGCGTGCGTCGCGTCCTGAAACCCCTGGCGGCTGACGGTGATCAGGTACGGCCCCACCCTGAGATATGGAAATCGGAACCGGCCGTTCTGATCGGTGATCGTCGTCGCGATCAGGTTCGTCTGGGTCTGTCGAGCGGTGACCTGCGCACCTCCGC
The DNA here is from genome assembly GCA_963847125.1 of uncultured Acidobacteriota bacterium. GTDB lineage: Bacteria > Acidobacteriota > Vicinamibacteria > Vicinamibacterales > 2-12-FULL-66-21 > DATAEE01. Next base: position 35,622 of record CAWJYM010000007.1, on the reverse strand, counting down.
ACGACCGCACCGGACTGGTCGGCTACGCGCCCGCTGACGCTGGCGTAGTCAATCGATTGCTGAGCAAACACTGCATGGGCGCCCGCGAGCACGACGCTCGCGAGAGCCGGAACTCTCGGCCACTTCAAGGGACACCTCCTCGGAAAACGTGACCACAGGCGCTCGAGGCACACGTGTGCCTTCGGAGCAGTGCGGTTACGCGCGAGGAGGTGGAGGATCGGGAGGCGTGAGACGCGTGACCAGGTTCTCCTGCATCACCGACGGACAGAGCCTGCATGGACGCCCGGAAGCACGACGAACGATCCCTCGAACACGCCCGGGTCCGACAGGAGCCTGAACAACGCGGCCATGGGGCCGGCGCAGGTCCCGCGGATCGAACACTTCTTGTGGGATTCCTGCTCCGCATCGCCGTGACCGCCTCGATGCATGGGACACGGCGTGCCGTCCGCGGCGCGCATCGGACACATGAGCGCCGCGATCTTCTCGTGGCAGCTCGGCGGCTCGACGCTCGCCGCAGGGCGATGCGCCGCGCAGCAGTCACGCGGGACGAGCGCCGAGAGCGACGCCGCCTGGACCATCAACCAGGCAGCCACCCAGAGACGCAGGCGCCGGCGGAACAAGGCCATGGACGTCTTGCAGATTAGCACGTCGCGTGCCGGTCATGTGGTACGAGGCTTTAGCCTCGTCTGTGGCACGAGGCTTTAGCCTCGTTGTGGTACGAGGCTTTAGCCTCGTCCGGAGGCCTAGACGTCGGGAGCCCAGACGACCCTAAAGGGTCGTACCACACGCCGACGTAAGCCGCTTACGTTCGCCGAACGATCAGAACAGGAACTTCAGCGCAAGCTGAACCACGCGCGGATCGGCGGCGGTCGTGATCGTGCCGAACGCGGCGGAGCCGAACACGCCGTTCGGCGGGCCGAGCGGCGGTGTATTCGTCGCGTTGAAGACCTCGGCGCGCACTTCCAGGACGTTGCTCCCCCGCAGCGGCACGCGGCGCATGAGGGCGAGGTCGAGATTGCGATAGCCAGGGCCGCGTACCGGATTGCGCGACGCCGACCCGATCGTGAACGGGCCAGCCGTCGAGAACGCGGCCGTGTTGAACCAGCGGCTCACGGATCGCTCGTCGCTCGGAAGCGGAGGTCTCGCCCGAGACGTTCGGCCGCTGCGTCCCGAACCCCGCGAACGCATTGTTGTTCGTCGTTTGCGTGACCGCGACCGGCACGCCCGACTGCAGCGTAAGAATGCCGGTCAGGGTCGAACCCCCACGGAATCTCCCAGACGGCCGACGCGACGAAGACGTGGGGGATGTCGCCGGTCGAGTAATCCCGTTCCAGGCTGCGGTTGAAGCTGTCGGCGACGGGAAAGTTCGCCACCGGCCCCGTGAGAATCGACGCGTCGAACACCGACGACGCGTCGTCCACGAGCTTCGACCGCGTGTAGCCCACGAGGTACGACAGGCCGCGCGACAGCCGCTGTTCGAGCTTGACGTACGCGCCGTGATAGATCGTCGTGCCGACGTTGTTCCGATAGAGGCTGACGGTCGTAAACCGTGGATAGGGCTTGAGGAGCTGGGCCCGCGAGATGGTCGGATCTCCGAGCGACGACGAGCGCGGGATGGTGCCGAAGTACGGATTCGGGACGCGCTGCTGCAGCGGCGCCCCAATCGCAAGTTGATCGACGCTCAGTTGATTCAGGTTCGAATCGGGAATGCCGACCCTGGTGATCTTCGACCCCACGTAGGCCGCCTCGACCGCGATGGTGGGCGTGAGCTCGCGTTGAACGGAGACGTTCCACTGCTGGACGTACCCCGAACCGAGATCGCGCTCGACCGAGAAGACGCCCTGCCCGAGGCCGGCGTCCGGAGTCAGCGGGATGGGCTCGACCCCCGGTCCCTGGGCGAGCGTGAAGGCGGGCGCGATGTTGTCCAGCGTGCGCTGCGACACCGTCTGGAGGAATGGAAAGACCGGCGTTGTAAAAGGCGTCGTGATCCCCGCCTGCTCGATCCACACGATCCCGTAGCCGATCCGCGCGACGGTCTTGTCCGTCACGCGCCCGACGATGCCGAGGCGCGGGCCGAAGTTGTTCGCGTGGAGCCGCCGCGCCGATCGCGGATGGCCGTCCCGTCCCAGGTACTCGAGCTGCTGCGTGTCCAGGTTGAAGACCGCCGCCTGGTTGCTTTCCTCCGTCGAGGGGAAATTCAGCGTGTACCGCAAGCCGGCATTGACCGTGACGCGATCGGACGCCCTCCAATCGTCCTGGACGAAGTACTCCTGAAAGGACGCGCGATTGCGAACCTCGTCGAGTTGCACGTCCATCGAGAACTGCTGGACCTGGCCGAGCAGGAAGCTGGCCATGGGCGTTCCCGTGTTCGCGACCCCCGGCAGATCGGTGAAGAGATTGCTGAAAGTGAACGACCCGGTCGGCGAGGGGGGCTGGATGACGTTCAGGCGCTCCCAGCGGATGTCGGCGCCCGCCTTTATCGTGTGCCTCCCCTTCAGCCAGGTGAGGGTGTCGGCGACCTGCGTCACGCTCGTGCCGAAGTCGCTCGCGGTGTTCGGCGGCGAGCCGAGCTGCTGATATCCGGCGACGAGAAACGTCGGCAGCGTGTTGAGAAACTGCGCGAACGTCGGGATCCACGGCAGGTCCAGGCTCGCGGCCGCGGCGGCGTTCAGCGGAGCCGCCGACCGGTCGACCGCCCGCCTCGTGTCGCCGACGCGAAGCTCGTTCAGGAGCCGGTCGGAGAACGTCCGCTGGTAGCTCGACGCGAACGCCCAGGCCTTCGTGTCCTGCGGGCCGAGCACGCCGGTCGCGACGCCGCTGCCGTCGGGAAGCGGCAACACCGGGATGAACTCCTCGCGGAACCCGGTCAGCCTCCCGAACAAGCGGTCTCCGGACGCGGTGAGGCGGTGATCGATCCGCACGCTGAACTGATCCTGGTCCACGGTCTCGTCGCCGACGCGCTGGAAGTTATTGGCCGTGCCGGCCGAGGTCGGGTGTGGATAGCGCTGCAGCAACTGTTGCGCGATCGGATCCATCCGCCCGGCGGGAATGGCGTTGCCGGGGAACGGGCTGCGCGTGAACGCGCCCGTCGATGTCTGCCCCGTCGTGGCCGGATCGTAGATGACGGGCACGCGTCCGGCGGTCGGCTCCGTGAACACGCCCTGACGCTGCAGGGCCGTGGGCACGGTCGAGATCACCGTGCGCCCGATCGTCTGCCGTTGACCCTGATAATCCACGAAGAAGAAGGTCCGGCTCTCGCGAATCGGGCCGCCGAGTACGCCCCCGAATTGATTGCGCCGGAACGTCGGCTTCACCGGGTTCGTCGAGGCGAAGAAGTTCCTGGCGTTCAGGGATTCGTTCCGGATGAACTCGAACAGGCTGCCTCGGAACGAATTCGTGCCCGCCTTGGTCGTCAGGTTGACGACGCCGCCGTTGAAGCGGCCGAACTCGGCGGGCGGGCTGTTGCTTTCGATCTTGAACTCCTGGATGGCGTCGACGTTCGGAAAGAACGCGACCTGCCCCGGCTCGGGCTGCAGCACCGAGATCCCGTCGAAGAGGTACTCGTTCGTGCGCGGCCGGCCGCCGTTGATGCGCGGCAGGGACGATCCCGGCGGCAGCGCGACGCCGGGCGCCAGGCCGGCGAGGGTGACGAAGCTGCGGCCGTTGAGCGGCAGATCGACGACCTTCCGGTTGTCGATGACCTGCCCGAGCGCGGCGGTCTCGCCGCGAAGCAGGGACGCGTCGGCGGTGACGGTAATGGCTTCGGACAGTCCGCCAACCTGCAGTTGAAGATCGAGCCGGACCGTCTCTCCCGTGGCAATCTGAATCCCTTCTCGCGTCAGCGGCCGGAACCCGGTGAGCTCGACGTGCACCTGATAGGAACCCGAGGCGAGCCTCGGAAACGAGTAGGTACCATCGGAGCCGGTGACGGCGACGCGCGAGAGCTTCGTCCCCACCGCCGTGGCGGTGACCGTCGCCCCCGGCACCGCCGCGCCGGCCTGATCCGACACGGCACCGATCAACGCTCCGCCGCCGACCTGCGCCGCGACCCCGCCGACGTCGCCAGCCACAGCGCTAAGCAGAGCAGTCCCGAACGTCGCCCGACCATCGAGCCTCCTGAAGTTTGAGACTCTAGATCGTAATGAACCGATGTGCAAATCGCCTTAAATCGTTTAAATCAATGTAATTTGTCTGTCGTAAAACCGTTTCATGACCAGACACGCTCGGACGTTTTTTAGGGGGAGGTTCGGGAGGTTAAAGGGAGGATGACTTCACGGATCACGAAAACCACGGATTACGAAACACGGATTTCACGGACGAACACGGATGCCGTTTGATTCGGAGGCGCCGTCACGCGGACGCCGCGCGCAGCGCTGCGACTGGCGTGAACGCGCGGGACGCGTTGAAGGCACGGGCAGTCGTCGAAATCACAAGCAGCTGGCATTCTAACCCAGATTACTTTACAATCCAAAGCTGTGACCCTCCGCCGCCCGCTCCGCGTGAAGTTCATCCTCCCCGCCTTGACCGAAGCGACCAGCCCGTTCTGGCGTCCCGTCAAGTACTCGCTCTTCCCGCCGCTCGGCCTGGCCACGCTGGCCGCCTACCTGGACCCGGACGATGACGCCGTCCTCGAGGACGAGCACGTGCAGCCGCTGACGCTCGACGACGCCCCGGATCTCGTCGTCATTCAGGTCTACATCACCAACGCGTATCGCGCCTATCGGCTCGCCGACCTCTATCGGTCGAGGGGCAGCTTCGTCGCGCTCGGCGGGCTCCACGTGACCTCCCTCCCGGCCGAAGCGGCGCCGCACGCCGACGCCGTCTTCCTCGGACCGGGTGAACAGACGTTCCCCCGCTTCCTCGCGGACTTTCGCGCGGGGTGCCCCGCGCCCCGGTACGAATCGACCGCGGGACGAACGCTCGACCGCCTGCCGCCCGTCCGGCGCGACCTCATCACCCGGCGCAACTACCTGGTCCCGAACTCGATCGTCGTCACGCGCGGCTGCCCCCAGCACTGCGACTTCTGCTACAAGGACGCGTTCTTCGCGGGAGGTCGATCGTTCTACACCCAGCGCGTGGACGATGCGCTGGCCGAGATCGAGCGGCTGCCGGGCCGTCACCTGTACTTCCTCGACGATCACCTGCTGGGGGATCGTCCGTTCGCCCGCGCGCTGTTCGCCGGGATGAAAGGCATGCGCCGCCTGTTCCAGGGCGCCGCGACCGTGGATTCCGTCCTCCGCGACGACCTCATCGAGCGCGCGGCGGATGCCGGGCTTCGAAGCCTGTTCGTGGGATTCGAGACGCTGACGCCCGCCAACCTCGCGCACAGCAACAAGCGTCAGAATCTCGGCCGGGACTATCGCGCCGTGACGGGGCGGCTCCACGACCTGGGGATCATGATCAACGGCAGCTTCGTCTTCGGGATGGACGATGACGAGGAGGATGTCTTTCGACGGACGGTCGAGTGGGCGATCGAGGCCGGGATCACGACCGCGACGTTCCACATCCAGACGCCCTATCCGGGGACGCGACTCTACGCGCGAATGGAGCAATCAGGACGCATCACGACCCGCAACTGGGACCTCTACGACACGCGCCACGTGGTGTACTCCCCCGCACGGCTGACCCCGCAGAGGCTCGAAGCCGGCTACGACTGGGCGTACCGGGAGTTCTATCGCTGGTCGTCGATCGCGCGCGCCGCCCGCACGCACGACTCGTTGAAGCACCAGGCCAAACACTTCGCGTACAGCGCCGGCTGGAAGAAGTTCGAGGCTGCCTGGAACATCGTGATTCGGTTGCGGCAGCTCCGTCGCATGACTCCGATGCTGGAGGCGGTGTTGTCGAGGGTCACGGGCACGCGGCCCGCGACCCTCCTGGACGAAGGTCAGCGCGTTCGCTTCTTCACCGATCGTGCGTCCGCGCAAAGAACCGGATCGGCCGGTCCAGCCTGATGATGATGAATTCGTTCGGGTCGGGCTCGCCCGGGTTGCGGGCGGAGCTGAACGGGTAGTTGTTGTCGTCGAGGATCCCGAGGCGCCGGCTGCCGAGTGGAATCACGCTCTCGATCGTCTGGAACGGAAACGTGAAGACCGGTCCGAGCCCGCCGAGGCCCGAAGGATCCGCAATCTGCAGGAGGTCCACGACCTCGTGCTTGATCAGGAAGCCGGCCGGGTCGCACTCCCCGACATCCACCAGGAAGATTTTCTTGAAGGCCGCAGCCGCACCCTGGTTGTTGTCACGCTCGATCACCAGGAACAGGCCGTTCTCGACGGTGGTCAGGTCTCCAATCGCGAAGAGCGCGTCGTCGAGCCGATAGAACCACTGGCGGCCCGTGTAGCGACGCTTCCTGATGTCGAACTCGTTGATGATCAACCGCCTCTGATCCGGATCCGTCGTCAGCGCCCCCTCGAGCATCGGATACAGCGTCTTCCCGTTGGGGCTGATGGCCATTCCTTCGAAGCCCTTGCTGCGAGGCAGATTGAACGTTCCGGATCCCAGGAACGGGTTCTGCGGAGACTGCACGCCCGGCAGCGGAAATGGAGCTTCGAGGACCTTGCCGGTCGCGTCCGTGTGGATGAGGAACGGCCCGAACTCGTCGCCGAACCAGAGCGTGCCGTCGTGGGCCTCGCGAACCGATTCGATGTCGAAGTCCCAGCCCGTGAGCCATCGGTTGCGCTTGATGCGCGGATCGACGGGGATGGTGCTTCCGGGGTAGACGTCGCGCTCGGCCAGGATTGGAAAGTTGATCTTGTGATGCGGATCGCGCAGGGTGATGAACGATTTGACGTCGATTTCTCCGCTGCCGCCATGCTTCGTCTTGAACTCCGGCGAGATGCGATAGACGCGGAGCACGTAGTCCGGAGAGTTTTCCTTTGCCCCGAAGCCGTTGTCGGGCATGGCCAGGAAATCGCCCCTCGAGGTGCGGAGCACGGACGAGAAGCCCTGGATGGGCTGCTTGTCGAGGAAGGGCGGAACTCTGCCGTTCGGGAAGGGCGGAGGGATGAGCTGGCCCGACGTCGGCCCGGCCGCGAACGTATCCGCCGGGAGCGACGCGAAGCCTTCGAGCGTCTGGGCGCGCGCGACGCCGCAGATGGCGAGCGCCGCGAACGTCAGGAGAGTACGACGCAGGGCGAGTCTCTTCAAGGGACACCTCTCGGCTGCCGGTCCGGGAGATCCGGACGCCGGCCGTCGATAGGTACGTCCTCGAAGTGACTGTGGGACTACGGAGCCATCAATTCTCCGTCACATGCGGTTCACCGGCCGGAACGACCGGCTACCGGCTCCCGGTTTCTCCTGCCGGTTACTTGCCGCAGGGTGTATCCAGGAGTCGCATGCAAGACTCATCCGTACCCAGGACCGCTCCAGAAACGCGCCGTCACGTTCACGAGGAAGTGTTCCGCGTGCCCCCAGAGAAGTTGTTCGCGCTCTTGCACACGCCGAGCGCCATTCGTCAGTGGTGGGAAGCGGCTCGGGCGATCGTGCTTTCCGAGAGAGGTGGCGTCTGGACCGCCACGTGGGGCGGCTCAGAAGACGATCCGGACTACGTGACGATGGCGACGATCCGGGAGTTCGAGCCGCCATCGCGACTGGTTCTGAGCGACTATCGCTATCGCGCGCGGAGCGGCCCGCTTCCCTTCCGCGCGGACTTCGTCACCGAGTTTCTCGTCGCTCCGCATCCTGAGGGATCGACGCTCCGCGTGTGTCAGGACGGGTTTCCGGCCGGACCGGAGGCTGACGAGTTCTATTCAGCGTGTGGCGATGGATGGCGGAACACGTTCAGGGGCATTCGGAGGTTTCTTGGTGACTTTCCTGATTCTTTTGACTGCACGTGACACGCCCCGGACGGTTATTTAGGGGGAGGTCAGGGAGGTTTTTGAGGACTGACTGCGCTTGCAAATCCTCCAGGTGTGGCCGTTCAGACCGACGGCCCGGCGGAGCCGGGCCTTGCTGAGGCCGCCGCTTTGCGCGCGTCCGGCCTGACGGCCGCTCTTCTGCCCAGTCGTTTTTTTCCACTTCGTCCCCGACGCCCCGTTGCAGTTTTTGCCCCTTTGGCGAGGCCGCTTTGCTCGAGTCCGCAACGGAGGAAAGCGAGTGAAGTCAACCTCCCTTAACCTCCCAAACCTCCAGCCAAAAAACGTCCGAGCGTGTCACGCGAAGTCACGTGAAACCATGAACGTCACCCTCGCACCTCGCGCAGCCGCCGCTCCAGAAAGCGCCGCTCGCTGTCGTTGGTGACGAGCGCCAGCGCCCGCTCGTAGCTCTTCGCGGCGTCGTCCGACGATCCGAGGCGGCGCAGCAGATCGGCGCGGGCGGCGTGCAGCAGATGGTAGCCCTCGAGATCGCCTGACGCAGCGATCGCGTCGAGGATCGTCAGCGCCGGCCGGGGACCGTCCGCCATCGCGACCGCCACCGCCCGGTTCAAGGACACGACCGGCGAGGGCTGCACCCGCTCGAGGAGATCGTAAAGCTGCACGATCTGCCGCCAGTCCGTGTCCTCCGGCCTGGCGGCCTGGCAGTGCAGCGCCGCGATCGCCGCCTGCAGCGCGAAGGGCCCCGGTCCGCCGCGCAATGCCTCTTCGACGAGCGGCAGCGCGGCCGCGATCTGCCTCTGATCCCAGCGGCCGCGATCCTGCTCGTCGAGCACGACGAGATCGCCCTCTTCGTCGACCCGGGCGTCCCGCCGCGAATCGTGCAGCAGCATGAGCGCGACGAGCCCCGTCGCCTCGGCCGGAGGTTGCGGCATGAGCGTCCGCACGAGACGCCCGAGTCGAATGGCCTCGGCGCAGAGATCGGTCCTGACCAGCGGCTCCCGCCGGGTCGCCGCGTACCCTTCGTTGAAGATGAGATAAATCACCATCAGCACGGCGTCGAGCCGCGCCGGCATGTCGGTCGTGTCCGGCACCGTGTAGGGAATGCGCGCCTCGCGAATCTTCCGCTTCGCGCGCACCAGCCGCTGCGCCATCGTCGCCGGCGGCACGAGGAACGCGTGGGCGATCTCGTCGGTCTCGAGCCCGCCGAGCGTGCGCAGCGTCAGCGCGACCTGTGCCTCGAGCGCGAGCGCCGGGTGGCAGCACGTGAAGATCAGCCGCAGGCGATCGTCGGGAATCTCGCTCGTGTCGTAGCTCGGCTCCTCGACGCTCCGCGCGGACTCCGTGTGGGCATACCACTCGAGCTTCTCCTCGAAGAGCTGCCGGCGGCGGATCCGGTCGATGGCCTTGTGGCGGGCGGTCTTGATGATCCAGGCGCGCGGCAGGTCCGGAACGCCGGAGGTCCGCCAGCTGTCGACGGCGACGGCAAACGCTTCCTGCGCCGCCTCCTCGGCGAGGTCGAAATCGCCCACGAGCCGTATCAGGGTGGCGACGATCCGGCCCCAATCCGAGCGGTACAGCTCGTCGACGGCCGCGGCGGCGCCAGCCTCTGAAGGCATGAACAGATACTATCGCCCAGGCAGCCCTAAAGGGCTGCGCTACGGCTGGCAGCCCTAAAGGGCTTACGCATGGGGCAGCCCTAAAAGGGCTGCGCTACGTGTGCTATAGGGATGCTGTCGATCCGGGCGCCGGCCGTTCGACTTACCGCAGGAGGCGCGACCGTGAAATACATCTTGCTGATTCAGCACGACGAGGAGTCGTTCGGGAAGCTCACTGAGGACGAGCGGCAGCAGATCTACCTCGAATACAGGGCATTGAGAGAACAGATGAAGGCGGCCGGCCGATGGGTGGCCGGCGAAAGGCTGCACCCGACGTCCTCCGCCAGGAGCGTCCGGGTTCGCGACGGAAAGCAGGTCGTGACGAGTGGCCCCTTCGCGGAGACGCGCGAGCAGCTCGGCGGCTATTTCGTGGTCGACGTCGACGATCTCGACGAGGCGATCGCCATCGCCGCGCGAATCCCGGCGGCGCGTACGGGCACGATCGAAGTCAGGCAGGTCGCCGAGACGGCGGTCCCGTCCGCCACGACGTAGGGGAAGACATGCGATACATGCTCCTCATCTATTCGAACGAGGCAGAGCTGGAACGGGCCGCTCCGGAGGTCCTGAGCGGCGTCGCAGAGGGGCATCGGACGGTCATGGACGAGGCGCGCCGGGCCGGCGCCTTCGTCGCGGCCGAACCGCTGGCCCCCACGCCCACGGCCACCACCGTCCGGGTGGTCGACGGCCGGCCGGTGATCCTCGATGGACCTTTCGCTGAAACGAAGGAGCAGCTGGCGGGCTACTACATCCTTCACTGCCAGGATCTCGACGAGGCGATCGGGTGGGCCAGCAAGATCCCGACCGCCTGTGCCGGCGGCCTCGGCTGCATCGAGATTCGGCCGATGCGGTTCCAGTAACGACCCCCACAGATCCAAACCCTCGACCCCACCGTAGTATAGGCGGACGTTGGACCGTGCACGCGTCCTCAGGAGCGGCATGTCTCGTGTTCGCGCGGGTTTGCTGATTCGTTCGACCCTGGGCATCCTGCTCTTCGCCGGGACGGCCGTCGCACAGACCTCTGAGGTCGTCGGCGTCGTCAAGGACGAAACCAGCGGCCTGCTGCCGGGCGTCGTCGTCGAGCTGACGATGGCTGCGGGCCACATGCGGCAGACGGCAACGGATGCGCAGGGCGCGTACCGGTTCGACAATCTCGCGCCTGGCGAGGCTCAGGTCGTCTATTCGCTGGTCAATTTCTCAACCGCGCGGCGAACGGTCGTCGTGCCGGCGGCCGGCACGGTGCGCTCGAATGTCGTGCTGTCACTGGCCCTCCACGCGGACGTGACGGTCACCGGCAAATCCACGTTCACCAACCTTGCCGACGCGGAGAACCCTGCACAGAATCTGGTGGGCATCGCCCAGTCCGCCAGTCAGGGAGCCATCACCGCCCGCCAGCTCGACACGCGTCCGATCGTGCGCACAGGCGAGGTGCTCGAGACCGTTCCCGGCATGGTGATCAGTCAGCACAGCGGAGAAGGCAAGGCGAATCAGTACTACCTGCGAGGTTTCAACCTCGATCACGGAACCGATTTCGCCACGACGGTCGCGGGCATCCCGGTGAATCTCCCGACGCACGGGCATGGCCACGGCTACGCGGATCTCAATTTCCTCATTCCCGAGCTCGTCAGCGGCGTGCAGTACTCGAAAGGACCCTACTTCGCGGATCAGGGTGACTTCGCGACCGCGGGCGCCGCGAACATCAACTACACGAACAGCCTGGCGCGTCCGATCGTCCGCGCCGGCGGCGGCGACGAGGGGTTCGGCCGCGTGCTCGCGGCCGCGTCCCCGGCGATCGGCCAGGGCCGCCTGCTCGCCGCGCTCGAAGTGCAGCACAACGACGGGCCGTGGGAGCAGCCGGACAGCTTCCGGAAGGTCAACGGCCTCGTCCGCTACAGCCGCGGCGACACGCAGAACGGATTCGCGCTCACGGGCATGGGGTACCGCGGCGTCTGGGACTCGACCGACCAGATTCCGTCGCGCGCCGTAGGCGATGGAACGCTCGATCGGTTCGGGACGATCGACACGACGGATGGCGGCGATTCCTACCGGTACAGCGGATCGTTCGAATGGCAGCGCACGCGAAACAACGCGAGCACGAAGCTGACGGCGTTCGGCCTCGCGTACGATCTGAACCTGTTCTCCAACTTCACCTACTTCCTCGACGACCCGGAGAACGGCGATCAGTTCCGCCAGGCCGATCGTCGCTTCGTCTCGGGCGCACGACTGAGTCACCGGCGGCTCGGCCGCTGGGCGGGCCGTGCCGTGCAGAACACCTTCGGCGTGCAGCTGCGCAACGACGACATCTCCAACGTCGGCCTGTATCACACGGTCGCGCGCGCGCCGTTGGACACGATCCGCGAGGACTCCGTCCTCCAGACGAGCGCCGGCGGCTATCGCCCAGAACGAGACGCAGTGGACGCCCTGGCTTCGCACGCTCGCCGGCGCGCGGGTGGACTGGTATCGCTTCGACGTCGACGCGGGTGAACCGGCGAACTCGGGAACGGACCACGCCGCGCTCGTCAGCCCGAAGGCCGGGGCGATGTTCGGGCCGTGGCACGGCACGGAGCTGTACGTCAACGCCGGGCTCGGCTTTCACAGCAACGACGCGCGCGGCGCGACCATCACCGTCGATCCGACGACGGGGGCGCCAGCCGAACGCGTCACGCCGCTCGCGCGCGCGAGGGGCGCGGAGCTCGGCATCCGAAGCGTTCGGATCCCGGGTCTGCAAACGAGCCTCACCGTCTGGACGCTGAGCCTCGACTCGGAACTGATCTTCATCGGCGACGCCGGAACGACCGAGGCCGGTCGTCCGAGCCACCGGTACGGCGTCGAGTGGGCCAACTACTACTCGCCGCGGCCGTGGCTGACGTTCGACTTCGACCTCGCGGTCTCGAGCGCGCGCTTCACCGACGACGATCCCGCGGGTGACCTGATTCCGGGCGCCGTCGCGACGGTGCTGTCCGGGGGCGCGACCGTCGACAGCGTGCGGAACATGTTCGGGAGCGTGAGATGGCGGTACTTCGGGCCGCGGCCGCTCGTCGAGGACAACTCCGTCCGTTCGAAGGCGACGAGCCTGGTGAACCTCGAGGCGGGATACAAGTTCAGCGACGGCGTGCGGATCGCCCTCGACCTCTTCAACCTCTTCGACGCGAAGAACAGCGACATCGACTACTTCTACACGTCGCGGCTGCCAGGCGAGCCCGTGGGCGGCGTCGACGACATCCACTTCCATCCCACACTCCCCCGAACCGCCCGGATCAGCCTGATCGTCGGATTCTGAGCGGCGGACCGCGGACGTCGGCGGTCGATGTCGATCCAGGACGTTCCTCTTCGACTTATCAATAGAAGGTCATGATGTTCAGAGGCGGGACGCGCACACGGCGTGTGCGGTCCGGAAACCCACGGGGGAATGAAACGTGATCACCGCGTGTTGTAACGGTTGTGCCCCTGGCTTCAGGGGCGGGAGCCCGCTCAGCGGGAATGATTCCATGATCTCGATCGATGAAAAACGCTGGTGCGGCGCGTCGGTCCTGCGTATTCACGGGCCGCTGCGCGTGCCGGTCGGGGGGGAGCTGCGGCGGAGCGTCAACACACTCTTGCGCCGCGGCGGACAACGAATCCTGCTCGATGTGTCGCGTGTCCCGGCTCTGGACGCGGGTGGGCTGGGCGAGCTGGTCCATCTCTACAACATGGCGACTGCGGCCCACGGAGTGCTTCGAGTTGTGGAAGTCACCGCGCGGGTCCGTCAGCTTCTCGATCGGGCAGGCCTTGTCGATCTTTTGACCGGGGACGCCGGACAGTGGCCCATCACCGTACAGCCGAACGATCGCGTCGCGTAGGCAACGCTCCAACGGAAGTTTAACGGCAGCTTCAACGGATCTTTCACACCCTCACTGCCCGCTCCATTCCTACAATTCCGAGAAGGGGGCAATGACCCTCACAGGAATTGAATGATTGTCGTTCGCGAAGAGCAACGCCCGGGTGGTGTCTGGATCCTGTACATCCAGGGACCGTTGCGCGTCCCCCTGAACCGCGATCTGCGACACCGCGTCCAGGCCCTTCTGCGACGCGGCGCGCAGGGAATCCTGGTCAATCTGGCAGGGGTCTGGGATCTCGACGCGGGCGGGGTTGGCGAACTGGTGCGTCTATACAACGTCGCGGTGCAGTCTCAGGCCGATGTGCGGATCGCGGAGACCACGCCCTGGGTTCGTCAACTTCTTGATCGCGCGGGGCTCCTCGAACTTCTGAGCGCAGACTCTCAGCAGCGAAGGCTGAAAGCGGTTTGGCAGCCGTGGGTTGCACCACGGGCTAGCCTCGTTTGAGGCGCTCACACTCGTCACGGGCTTCGAGGAGAACCGGGATGTCCGGATCCGCGTCCTCCCAATCGGCGATGAACGCCTCGTAGATCGCCACGCTCCCCTCGCCATCCCCCGCGAGCGCGCATGCGCGCGCGAGTCCCAGCGGGGCCACCGCGCAGAAGGGCGAGAACGGATCCGAGCCGCGGTGATCGAGGAGGTGCCCCTTCACTTTAGCACTTCGATGTCGCGTGTAAGCCCATCCGTGCGCCGATGAACACCACGCGCTCGACGCGAGACTCCAACGGAAATTTAACAGCCGTTTGAACGGGACTTTCACGTCGCCGACCGATCGCGTTCGTAGTCTCTAGTGTGTGATGCGACGGGCGTTTGTTCTGCAGCTTGGAGCGGAGACTCAGACGCGGCAAAAGCGCTTCACCGGTTGGATTGAAGAGGTTGATACCGGTCGAGAGCTCCGCTTCGGTTCGACGGAGGAGTTGTTGGCGTTCCTCGGCGACTGCTTCGACCTCGCTCAAGACCGTGAAGCCACACGACGTCCGTATGACAAACGGACGTCCTGACGACGGAGCGATCGGTTGTAAGCGTCGGCCGACTCAGGAGATCCATTGATGTGTCAGAGATTCGTCAACGCACGGCGGCGCACGGGCGGAACCTCCGGCGCTCGGCGGGCGTCTTCCATATCAGGCTCGCCCGACCGGGCGGCGTCCCCCACGCCGACCGTGAGCAGCTGTTTACCGGCAGACCGATCTACCGTCGGCGCAAATCCCCGACATCGGACGCTGTCGATCGCGATGCCCGCTGATCGTCATACGGGCAGGGGGCGTCTTACGAGCATGGGGCGAGGCCCAGCGTGAGCCGCTCGTGATTACCGGAATTACCGGAGAGGTAATTGCGGTGCGTGTTCGACACGTTAGACCGTTATGCGTATGAGGATTTCGTTACCGCATAACGGCGGCGCGCAAAGCGCGCCCGCGAGGGAGCGGCGCGGGGCGAAGGGGCCCCGCTAGCGACCGAGCCGGGGTCCGGGGCGGAGCCCCGGTAGAGAGAGGACATATGGTCAAACGATTGATTCTCATGCTGGTGGTGATGGCGCTGGTCATCGGGGCGCTCGGTTTCTTCAAGCTCCGCCAGTTTCAGGCGATGGCCGGTCAGGCGTTCGTACCTCCCCCTGAGGCCGTGACGACCATCGTCGCCGAGCAGGAGAAGTGGCCCGCGACGCTCAGCGCGATCGGGACGATGGCGGCCGTGCAGGGCGTGACGGTGAGCGCCGACCTGCCTGGGATCGTGGACCGAATCGCGTTCGATTCCGGCAGGGCCATTCGCGAGGGTGATGTGCTCGTGCAGCTCGATACGCGGCAGGAGCAGGCGCAGTTGGCTGCGGTCGAGGCCGATCGCGATCTCGCCCGTCTGAACTTCAAGCGCATGGAGGGCCTGGTCTCCGAAGGTGCGATCTCCCGCGCGGAGTACGACAGCGCCGCCGCTCAGCAGAAGAGCACCGAAGCGCGGGTCGGCGAGATCCGGGCAACGATCGCTCGGAAGACCATCCGGGCGCCGTTCTCGGGCATCCTGGGGATCCGTCAGGTCAACCTCGGACAGTATCTGTCGGGCGGCGACGCGATCGTGCCGCTCCAGGCGCTGAGTCCGATCTACGTGAACTTCGGCGTGCCGCAGCAGCAGGCGGGGCAGGTGGGCGTGGGCCGCACCGTGCGCGTCACGGCCGACAACCTGGCGGGCGTCGACTTCACCGGGCGCATCACGGCGCTCGACTCGGTCGTGGACCAGACAACCCGGAACGTCCAGATTCAGGCGACGCTGGCTAACCCGCGCGGCACGCTGCGACCCGGCATGTTCGTTCAGGCGGAGGTCATGTTGGGCGCGACCCGTTCGGTCGTGACGCTGCCGGCCTCCGCCATCAGCTACGCGCCCTACGGCGACTCGGTGTTCGTCGTCACGGATCTCAAAGGCGAAGACGGCCAGACCTACCGGGGCGTGCGCCAGCAGATCGTCAAGCTCGAAGGCACGCGCGGCGATCAGGTTGCCGTGGTCTCCGGCGTCAAAGCCGGCGACGAGGTCGTCACCTCCGGCGTGTTCAAGCTCCGTAACGGCGCGGCGGTCCTCGTGAACAACAAGGTCCGGCCGGCGAACAACCCCAAGCCCAAGCCCGAGGATAGCTAATGCGCTTCACCGATCTCTTCGTCAAGCGCCCGGTACTCGCGATCGTCGTCAACCTGGTGATCCTGATCGCCGGGCTGCAGTCGATCCGGTCCTTGAGCGTCCGGCAGTACCCGCGCAGCGACATCGCCGTCGTCCGCGTGTCGACGGTGTACGTGGGCGCGAACGCCGATCTCGTGCGCGGGTTCATCACGACGCCGCTCGAGCGCGTCATCGCGAGTGCCGACGGCATCGACTACATGGAGTCGTCCAGCGCCCAGGGGCTCAGCACGATCGCCGTGCACCTGCGGCTCAACTACGACACCAACGACGCCCTGACGCAGATTCAGTCGAAGGTGGCCCAGGTCCGCAACGACCTGCCGCCCGAGGCGGAGGCGCCGGTCATCGAGGTGGAGAATGCGGAAACGCAATTCGCCGCGCTCTACCTCAGCTTCTCATCGGAGGGGCTGGATCAGAACCAGATCACCGACTATCTGATTCGCGTCGTGCAGCCGAAGCTGAGCGCCGTCAGCGGCGTTCAGCGCGCCGACATTCTGGGCGACCGCACCTTCGCTATGCGGATCTGGCTCAAGCCGGAGCAGATGGCGGCGCACGGCATCTCGCCCTCGATGGTGCGCGATGCGCTGGCGCGCAACAACTACCTGTCGGCGCTCGGGCGCACGAAGGGTTCCATGGTGTCGGTGAACCTGGTCGCCAACACCGACCTGCGGTCGCCGGAAGAGTTCCGCCAGCTCGTCGTCAAGGAGGAGGATCGCGTCGTCGTCCGGCTCGGCGACATCGCGGACGTGGTCCTTGGCGCGGAGAACTACGAGGAAGACGTCCGCTTCAACGGCCAGACCGCGGTGTTCATGGGCATCTGGGTCCTGCCGACGGCCAACTCGCTCGAGGTCATCGAACGGGTTCGTGCCGAGATCCCGGGCATCCAGGCGCAGATGCCGGTCGGCATGGTCGCCGGCATCCCCTACGACGCGACCGCGTACATCGATGATGCGATCAACGAAGTGCTCACGACGCTCTCCGAGACGCTCATCATCGTCATCGTGGTGATCTTCCTCTTCCTGGGATCGCTGCGGTCGGTGCTCATCCCGATCGTCGCGATTCCGATCTCGCTCGTCGGCGCGGTCTTCCTGATGCTCGCGGCGGGATTCACGATCAACCTGCTGACGCTGCTCGCGATCGTGCTGTCGGTCGGCCTGGTCGTGGATGACGCGATCGTGATGGTGGAGAACATAGAAAGGCATATACACCTGGGCAAGCCTCCGTTCCGGGCGGCCATCGACGGCGCCCGGGAGCTGGTCGGCCCGATCATCGCCATGACCATCACGCTGGCTGCCGTGTATGCCCCGGTCGGGCATCCAGGGCGGGCTGACGGGCGCGCTGTTCCGGGAGTTCGCGTTCACGCTGGCCGGCGCGGTCATCGTGTCCGGCATCGTCGCGCTCACGCTGTCGCCCATGATGAGCGCGAAGCTCCTGCGCTCCGGGCAGAGCGAGCGAGGATTCGCCGGGTGGATCAATCGGCGTTTCGAAAGCGTGCGCAACGGGTATACGCGGGCGCTGACGGGCACGCTTCGCTACAGACCAGTCGTCCTCGTGTTCTGGGCGATCGTGGTGTTGCTGATGGTGCCGTTCTACATGTTTTCGCAGCGCGAGCTCGCGCCCGCCGAAGACCAGGGAGTCGTGTTCTCGATCCTCCAGACGTCGGCAAACTCCACGCTCGATCAGACCAAGATGTTCTCGGAGCAGGTCGCCAACGTCTATCGATCGCTTCCCGAGGCCGCCAGCATCTTCCAGCTCACGTTTCCGACGGGCGGCTTCGGCGGGTTCGTGACCAAGCCGTGGAGCGAACGGACGAAGACCACCGATCAGCTCCTGCTCGAGATTGCGGGACCCCTGTCGCAGATTCCCGGTATCCGTGCGATCCCGCTGACCCCGCCGCCGCTTCCCGGCGGCGGGGACTTCCCGGTCGATCTCGTGATCTCGTCGGCGGCGGAGCCGGAGCAGCTTCGGGAGTTCGCGAACCAGCTCGTCCCGAAGGCGTTCGCGAGCGGCCTGTTCATGTTCGCGGACGTCGACGTGAAGTTCGACCAGCCCCAGACGGAGGTCGTCTTCGATCGGGACAAGCTTCGCTCGCAGGGGGTCAGCCTGAGCCAGGCGGGACTCGACCTCTCCACGATGCTCGGCGGGGACTACGTGAACCGGTTCAGCATTCAGGGCCGGAGCTACAAGGTCATTCCGCAGGTCAAGCGCGAGGACCGGTTGACGCCTGATCAGCTCGAGCAGATGTACATCACGGGGTCGGATGACCAGCTCGTCCCGCTGTCGACGTTCGCCAGCCTGCAGACGACGACCCAGGCGCGCGAGCTCAAGAAGTTCCAGCAGCTCAACGCGATTCGGATCCAGGGCGTGATCCCGCCGCCGGTTCCGCTCGACCAGGCGCTGCGCGTGCTCGAAGACGAGGCACGGGCGATCCTGCCTCAGGGGTTCACGATCGACTACGCGGGCGAGTCGCGCCAGCTCCGCGTGGAGGGCAGCAAGTTCCTGAGCACGTTCCTGCTCTCGGCGATCCTGATTTACCTCGTGCTCGCCGCGCAGTTCGAGAGCTTCCGGGATCCGTTCATCATCCTGGCGGGCTCGGTTCCGCTGGCGATCTCCGGCTCTCTGCTGTTCTCGTTCCTGGGCTTCACGACGCTGAACATCTACAGCCAGGTGGGGCTGATCACACTCGTCGGACTGGTGTCCAAGAACGGCATCCTGATCGTGCAGTTCGCCAACCACCTGCAGGAGACCGGAGTCGACAAGCTGCGCGCGGTGATCGAAGCGGCGGGCACGCGGCTGCGCCCGATTCTGATGACGACGGCGGCGACGGTGGTCGGCCACTTTCCGCTCGTCATCGCAACGGGACCCGGAGCGGGGGCGCGGAACAGCATCGGCATCATGCTGGTCACCGGCATGATCATCGGCACGGTGTTCACGCTGTTCGTGGTGCCGTCCATTTACATGCTCGTCGCTCGGACACGGGCCACGGTGGCCGCCGAAGAGCAGGAGGTCGAGGCGGACACCGTTCGGATCCCCTCCGGCCTCCGTCCGTCGGCCGTTCTGGAGTAGGCCCGGCCTTCAGGCCGGGCGTGCGCGCGTGGCGTATGACATAGGCCAGAGATATGACGACACGATTGATCATCGTCGCGATGACAGCCGCTGTGCTGACCGCCTGCACGGTCGGACCGAACTACCGCAGGCCGGCCATCGATCCGCCCGCGGCCTTTCGCAGCAGCCCATCGGCCGCGCCGGCCGCCGCCTCGCTTGCGGACCTGAAGTGGTTCGAGGTGTTCAAGGACGAGCGTCTGCAGGAGATGGTCCGCACGGCGCTCGTGAAGAATTACGACGTGCGCGACGCCGTCGTGCGGGTCGAGGCGGCCCGCGCGAATCTCGGCATTACGCGCGCCGACCAGTTCCCGACGATCGACGCGAGCGCCGGCGTGACCAGCCAGCGCTTCCCCGCGGGCGGCGCCATCCCGCTCCCCCAGGGGGTCGATCAGACCCGAACCGTCGGCGGCGCCGCGATCAATCTTCTCTCGTTCGAGCTGGACGTCTGGGGCCGGCTGCGGCGGGCGACCGAGGCCGCGCGGGCGGACCTGCTCGCCAGCGAAGAGAACCGGAAAGCGGTGATGACGACGCTCGTGAGCGACGTCGCCGGGGCGTACTTCAACCTGCTCGCGCTCGACATGGAGCTGGGGATCGCCAAACGCACGCTGGCGACCCGCGAGGAATCGCTCCAGCTGATCCGCATCCGGGAGCAAAGCGGGCTCGCCACGGTCGTCGAGCTCCGCCAGGGCGAGCAGCTCGTCTACGGCGCCGCGCAGGCAATTCCGATCGCGGAGCGGCTCATCGAACAGACCGAGAATCAGCTCAGTCTTCTGCTCGGCGGCAACCCCGAGGCCAAGCCGCGAGGCCGTTCCCTGACCGACCAGGAACAGCCCCCCTCGGTCCCGCCAGGATTGCCTTCCTCACTCCTCGAGCGGCGCCCGGACATCAGAGCCGCCGAGCAGAACCTCGTCGCGGCCAACGCCTTCATCGGCGTGGCGAAGGCCGCATATTTTCCCCGGATCAGCCTGACCGGTTTTCTCGGGGTCCAGAGCGACTCCCTGTCGAACCTCTTCTCGGGTCCCGCGAGGGTGTGGCAGTTCGCGCCGGCCGTGACGCAGCCGATCTTCAACGCCGGCCGCATCAAGTCGAGCGTGCGGCTCGCCGAGGCCCAGCAGCAGCTGGCGCTGATCCAGTACGAACGCGTGATTCAGACCGCCTTCCGGGAAGTCTCCGATGCGCTGATCGAGCATCAGAAGGTCCGCGAGGTTCGGGCGCAGCAGGAAAAGCTGGTCGCGACGCTTCAGGATCGGTCGCGGCTGTCCTACATGCGATACCGCGGCGGCGTCGACACCCTGCTGAACGCGCTGGACGCGGACCGGGATCTGTTCGAGGCCGAGCTCGTCCTCGCCCGGACCAGACGCGACGAGCTGCTCGCGCTGGTTCAGCTCTATCGAGCGCTGGGGGGAGGGTGGCAGGCTTAACGCCCAATGCTGATTGTGGATTGTGGAATGCTGATTGACCAAATCAGCAATCAGCATTCAGCATTCCAGCATTGGGCAGTCAAAGTCTAGAATCGATGTAGGTAAGACGCTTTGAAGAACAGCCCCCGCTGGCTCGTCTGATAGTCGCCCGCGCCGAGCGTCCACTCGCCATCCACGAAATCCCGGCGCTCCAAGAGCGACCCGTAGCCGATGTAGGCGACGGTGCCCGGCCGGAGCTCGTACGAAGCGAGAAAGTCGGTGAGCACGCGGTAGCGGGAGCTGTCGTACTGCACGATGCCCCGCACGTAAAACTGCCGCGTGAACTGATACGTCGTCCGGCTGTTGATGATGTCCAGATCGTAGACCGGCTCGCCGGTGGACTCCCGGTCGAACGAGACGCGCCGGTACTCCAACGACTGCGTGAAGCGGCCGCTCGGCTGGAATGTGACGTTGAGGCGGCCGTCCTGCACCTCACCTTGAAATGGATCCGTCGGATCGTAGAAGACGGCGGCTCCGGTGAAGTACTGCCCGTTCAGTGAAAGCCAGCGATAGAGCTGGACTCCACCCTGCGTCCGCCAGTTCCCGCGGTCGAACCTCTGGCCGGCCCACGTCTCGAATCCATCGAAGCGATCGACCCGCAGAAACCCCTGCCGCGTGAAGCTGACGCGGGCGCCGGTGACCTGCAGCAGCTCGTTCCCGCCGGCGTTTCGATCCTGCCCTCCCTGGGTGAACGAGAACGGCGAGATACGCAGCAGCCAGGGATACTTTTTGTCCGGGTAGAAGCTGTACTCGGCGAATCCCCAGCCGCCCGTGATGCCGACCCGGTTGATGAAGGCGGTCTGCATCTCGAAGTCGGAATCGTAGTGCTCGCCGTATCCGACCAGCACCAGCTTGCGCGTCGAGTATTCGTAGCCGGCTTGCGCGCCGATGCCGGTCGTCGTGTTTTCTGCCCGCGGCTGCCGCGTGGCCGAGCCGAGCAGGAAGCCGCTCACGCGTTGTGTGTCGTTGACGCGCCACGACAGATCGGTCCCCAGAACACGGTTGAATCCGCCCGCGAACTCCGAATCGACGACCAGCGCGCCGAGGTAGTTGCTCGGCCCGAGGCTGTATTGCCCGCGCAGGATGTTGAACAGCCGATCCTTGCCGAAGTCCGGATGGTCGGGTTCCACCTCGCGTCCCGGTGCCTGATCGAGCGCCGACAGCGTGCCGAACGCGAACCGGCCCAGGCTGCCCGTCAGCTTTGCTCCGAACACGGGATCGACGATGCGGCGCGTGTGGACCGCCGCCTGCAGGCTGTTGTCGTTCCCCTGGCCCGCGAGCGTGAAGATGCCGGCGCCTTCCATGAAGAACGGACGCTTCTCCGAGAAGAAGATCGGGAAGCGCTGATTGACTTCCACTTGAAACGCGTCGCTCTCGACCTGGCTGAAGTCCGGGTTGATCGTGGCATCGAGCGTGACCGTGGACGTGATGCCGTACTTCCCGCTGAGACCGAAGTCGAGCTCATCGTCTGCGCTGCCCCAGAGGACCGGTGACTCTCTGACCTCGTTACGCGCGTAGGTCGTGGACGGGATCAGTTCGCGGGTCAGACGAGGCTGAAGCTCGGGGAAACGCAGCGACGCATGCTTCTCGAAGACCCACTTGCCAGGTTCGAGCGGCGGCCACGCGACGGACACGCCCGTGCGGCTGACGCGCCTCCAGAACAGGATGCCCATACGGAGGTCGCTGCCGCCGCGAAAGCGAATCGTCTGCAGGGGGAGACGCATCTCGACGGCGTAGCCGGACTGGTTCAACCGTCCGGCGCTGTCCCAGACGAAGTCGGGCGACTGGTCCTCGCCGCCGGCGGCGCTGTTCAGCATGTCGAGCTGCACGCCGCTCGGGTTCACCATCAGATGGTACGAAGCCTGCCCCGTGCCGAGGGCGTCGAGGCTGAGGCCGACCCAATCGTCCGACCAGATGTTGTCGCGCCGCGTGATCGACGTCTTGATCCCGGCGGGCTGCGGATCGTCGCACTGGAACGCGAAATAAAGGTAGTCGGCGTCGTACGAGATCCACACCTTCGTCTGCTGCGGAATCGCGTTCCCATGGAGCGGGTTATACGAGAGCCACTCGCCGGTCTCGAGCGCCCCGCCCCGCCACGCGTCATCGTCCAGGATGCCGTCGATGACGGGCGGCTGCGCGGCACGCTCCGGCCGAAGCTCGGCTCGAGCGGTCGCGGGCTGAGTCGGTACATCCGGCGCCGATTGCGCGGGCGCGTCCGTGGGGCTGACGATGACAGCCACCAGAATCACTGTCGAGATAAGGCTCCGCCGCATAGAGGCTTAGACGACGCTGGGCGACGATCCGTTTGCGCGATCTGCCGCCGGTCGCCGGCGGATTAGAATCGCCTCAGTGAGCCGCCGCCATGATAAGCCCCACCGCCGCTTCACCGAAACGCGAGCGCTGCGCGTCCTCAAGGAAGTGGCCGAAGCCCTCAATAGCGCGCCGACCGAACAGCGGGCGGCGAGCGAGGCGCTCAGCCGCATGGCCACTCTGCTTGGCGTCGAAACCGGCTGGGTGTGGCTCCGCGATCCGGCGTCCGACCGTTTTTACAGCGCCGCCGTACAGCACTTGCCGCCGTACCTCCAGGAACCCGTACGGATGACCGGCCGGTCGTGCTGGTGCCTCGAACTTTTTCGCAGCGGTCAGCTGACCGCGCGGAACATCGACGTCGTCGAGTGCAGCCGGCTGGCGCCGGCGGTGCGGTCGCCGGAGGCGGCGCTGACCGGGGGCCTGCGATGCCACGCGAGCGTTCCGCTCTATGCGGGCGATCGGCCGCTCGGCGTGATGAACCTCGCGATGCGCGGCTGGCGGCGGCTGACGCGACAGGAGCTGGATCTGCTGACGACCATCGCGGATCAGGTCGGCGTGGCCATCGAGCGCGCGCGCCTCGGCGAGCAATCGATCGAGCATGCGCGGGCGGACGAGCGCTCTCGCATTGCCCGTGACCTCCACGACACACTGGCGCAGGGATTCACGGCGGTCGCGCTGCACATCGAGGCGGGCCTGTCGCGGCTCGAGCGGCGCGACCGCGCGCGGCCCGCGCTGCGGAAGGCGCTCGACGCCGCGCGTCAGAGCCTGGACGAGGCCAGGCGATCCATTCGCACGCTTCGGGCTTCGTCGCTCGAGAATCGAACGCTTCCCGAAGCCCTCGCCGCGCTGTCGCGCGAGTTCACGGCCGACACCGGGGTACGCGTCCGGATGGACATCGCCGACGTCGGTGCGATCCCGGGCGAGGTGGAATCCGAGGTGTTCCGGATCGCCGGCGAGGCATTGACCAACATCCGCAAGCACGCGAACGCGCGCGAGGCGTCGGTCCGGCTGGATCGGCGCCGCGGCCGCCTGCGCCTGATCGTCGCCGACACCGGAAAGGGCTTCCGCGTGCGCGGTGCTCACCGCCGGGGGTTCGGCCTGGTCGGGATCGAGGATCGCGCACGCCTCGTGGGTGGACGAGCCTCCATCCGAAGCACGCCCGGCCGCGGCACGACCGTCACCGTGACCATCCCGCTCGAGATCAAGACGTGATCCGGGTACTTATCGTCGACGACCATCCCATCGTGCGCGAAGGCGTCACGGCCGTTCTCGAGCGCGAGCGCGACATCGACGTCGTCGGCGCAGCCGACAGCGTCGAAGAGGGCCTTCGGCTGGCCGCGCGGCTCCGCCCGGACATCGTCCTTCTCGATCTCAAGCTCCCCGACGTTCGGGACGTCGACAGCGTCACGAGCTTCGCCGGCCAGGATCGCGGCATCGTGGTCTTCACGGCATACGAGGCGGACGAGGAAGTGTTCCGCGCGATCAGGGGCGGCGCGCGCGGTTATCTGCTCAAGGGTTCGCCGGCCGCGGAGATCGCGCAGGCGATCCGGCAGGTGCACGCGGGCGAGTCATATCTGACGCCTCGCAT
This sequence comes from uncultured Acidobacteriota bacterium, assembly GCA_963847125.1. Classification (GTDB taxonomy): domain Bacteria; phylum Acidobacteriota; class Vicinamibacteria; order Vicinamibacterales; family 2-12-FULL-66-21; genus DATAEE01. The sequence goes on along the minus strand of CAWJYM010000007.1, from coordinate 11,169 downwards.
CGCGTCGAAGCTCGTGGATGGATTCGCCCAACCGCGCGGGCGCACCGGGCTGTTGAGCGTTCGTGAGCGCGGCGTGCTGCGCCTGGTCGCCGCCGGCCTGTCCAACAGACAGATCGCGGAAACGCTCTCGATCTCGGAGCGGACCGTCAAGTTTCACGTGACGGCGATTTTCAACAAGCTCGGCGCCGAGAACCGCGCGCAGGCGGTCGCGATTGCGGCCGAGCGGGGATTGCTGTCGTCTTCATAGGGGGTGTGGCACGACCCTTAGGGTCGCTCTGGCGGGTCAGGCACGGCTCCGCCCTTCGACAGGCTCAGGGCGCCCCGAGCTTGCCGAGGGGCGCGGGCCGGGCCCGCGCGTAGGACCAATCGTCAATCGCCAAATAATCGTCAATCGTCAATAGCCAATCATCAATCAACCGACAATCGACAATCCCCAATCCGCAATTGAGTCAGTCACGCCCCCCCTGTCCGATCGGACAGGTCCCCTCCCTGTCCGCCCGCCCGAAGCGCCAGCGGCATCCGGACCGCTACGATTGCCTTGGAATCGAGGACCATCATGACGCTTCACGGAGACACGATTCGCCTCGACGGCGTGCGGGCGGCGGTGACTGGCGGAACCTCCGGCCTCGGGCTCGCGCTGGTGCGCGAGCTCCAGCGGCGCGGCGCGCGGGTGGCGTTCGTCGCGCGAACGCCCGGACCGGTGGATGAGGTCGCGCGCTCGAATCCAGGATCGGTCGGTATCGTTGGGGATGTCGCGAAGAAGGAAGAGATTCACCCGATTGCGCTCCAGATCCTTGGGAATCTGGGGGGCCTCGACGTGCTCATCAACAGCGCCTCCAGCCTGGGGCCGACGCCGCTCGCGTTGCTGGCAGACACGGAATGTGAAGAGCTCGAGCTGGCGCTCGCGACGAACGTCGTGGGCCCGTTCCGTTTGACGAAGGCGGTGCTCGGCGCGCTGAGCGCATCGGCCCGGACCGGCCGCGGCGCCGTGGTCCTCAACGTGTCGAGCGACGCCGCGATCACGCCGTATCCGACATGGGGCGCTTACGGCGCGAGCAAGGCCGCGCTCCGTCACATGAGTCGCATCTGGGACGAGGAGCTCGCGGACACAGGCGTCCGGGTCCTGTCGATCGATCCGGGCGACATGGACACGCCGCTCCACGCGATTGCCGTGCCCGACGCCGACCCGGCGACGCTCAAGCGTCCGGAGGCGGCCGCTCGCGAGCTCGTCGACGCCATCGCGGCCGCTCTGGCCACACGGCCCGGTTCGCACGCGCCAGCGCTGGCGGCCGCCGGGGAGATCCGCAGATGAAATCAGCCAATCGGCCGGTTCAGCGATCCAGGGATGCCAGGCTGCTTGTGATAGACGCGCGCGGCCGCAGCATGCACGCGCCGCGCTCGCGATTCGTCGACTTCCTGCGGCCAGGGGATCTCGTCGTGGCGAATGACGCGGCGACACTGCCTGCCAGCCTGCACGGCGTGCACGAGGCCAGCGGTTCAGAGATCGAAGTGCGGCTCGCCGCGTGGCTCGGCCCGACCAGGTTTTCGGCGATTGTGTTCGGCGCCGGTGACTTCCACACACGGACTGAGGATCGCCCTCCGCCTCCGCACCTGTCCCGCGGCGATCGCCTCCTCCTCGGACCGCTTCACGCCACCGTCGAGGCTGTGCTCGGCCATCCGCGCTTCGTTGCGCTTCGGTTCGACGGCTCGGCGCACACGATGTGGGCCGGCCTCGCGCGACACGGCCGGCCGATTCAATACGCGCACCTGCCTGACCCGCTTGCCCTGTGGGATGTGTGGACGCCAATCGCGGCGCGGCCAGTCGCCTTCGAGCCGCCGTCCGCGGGGTTCGTCCTGGATTGGAAATCGATCGACGCGATGCGCGCGCGCGGCGTGCAGTTCGCGACGCTGACGCTCGCGGCGGGTATCTCGTCGACCGGCGACCCCGAGCTCGATCGGCGCCTGCCGCTCGACGAGCCTTATCACATTCCAGAAACTACGGCCTCGGCCATCCGAAACGTCGACGGCGGACGGATCGTCGCGATCGGCACGACCGTCGTGCGCGCGCTGGAGCACGCCGGCGTCGGCCGTCATGTCGTACGCGCCGGCGATGGCATCGCCGACCAGCGCCTTGGACCGACCACCCGGTTGAAGATCGTCGACGTCATCCTCTCGGGTACGCACGAACCCGACAGCAGTCATTACCAGGTCTTGCGTGCCTTCATGGACGATCGGACCCTGTCTCGGGCGAGCGCCGCGCTCGAGGCAGGAGGCTACCGGACGCACGAGTTTGGCGACTCGGTGCTGCTCGAGAAGAATGATCGGGCCCACTGTGAGGGGGCACGTCCGCCCGTGAAGAACCGGGATTCTGTTGCGACGGCCGCCTGACCTGGATCCTGGTCTGATTCTCTGGCGTCGTACGGCTGTCGGTCCAGGACCTGATTCGGTTGAGGCCGATACGGAGGCAGCGATGACGGCGATGCCGCAACGGCAGCTGGGCCGCGGGGGCCCTTCGATTTCGGCGATCGGGCTTGGATGCATGGGCATGTCCGACTTCTACGGGCCTGCCGACGATGAGCGCTCTATCGGGACGATTCACCGCGCGCTGGATCTTGGCATCAACTTCCTGGACACCTCTGACGCGTATGGACCTTTCACGAACGAGCGGCTTCTTGCTCGAGCCATACGGAACCGCCGCGACGAAGTTGTCGTGGCGACCAAGTTCGGGTACGTCAGGTCCGAAGAGGGCGCTTTCCAGGGGATCGACGGCCGGCCCGAGTACGTGCGGAAAGCCTGCGATGCGTCGCTGCAACGGCTCGGGGTAGACACGATCGACCTCTACTATCAACACCGCGTCGATCCCAACACTCCGATCGAAGAGACCGTCGGCGCGATGGGCGAGCTGGTGAAAGCGGGCAAGGTACGACACCTCGGCCTCTCCGAAGCCGCGCCCGAGACCATCCGTCGCGCGCATGCCGTGCATCCGATCGCCGCGCTGCAGACCGAATACTCGTTGTGGAGCCGTGAGCCCGAGCAGAAACTCCTCGCGACCTGCCGGGACCTCGGCATCGCATTCGTGCCGTACAGCCCGCTCGGGCGCGGATTCCTGACCGGCCGGTTCCGCTCGGCCGACGATCTCGCGCCGACCGACTGGCGCCGTCAGAATCCGCGTTTTCAGGACGAGAACTTCCGCAGGAATCTCGACATCGTGGCGAAGGTCGAGGCGCTCGCGCGTGCCAAGGGCTGCACCCCGGCGCAGCTCGCGCTCGCCTGGCTGCTGTCACGCGGCCCGGATGTCATTCCGATCCCGGGCACGACACGCGCGGAACGGGTGGAGGAGAACGCGGGGGCAGTCCGTGTCCAGCTGTCGCCAGACGACCTCGCGTCGCTCGACGGCGTGGCGCCGCTGGTGGCGGGAGATCGCTATACCGAAGGGGGCCTGCGCACGGTCAACCGTTGAGCATGAAACCAAGGGCCTGCCGGAGACGTCATAACAAGTAGGCGCCTGCAATTCGAATCGAGACGAAGCGAGGCGCACGTACGCTGGCCCCCCAGCATTCGCTTCTCTCGATGGAGGAGCTTATGTCTGTTCTGGCACGCGTCCTCGTTGCTCTCGCCGTCATCCTCGGCCCCTACTCCATCTCAGCGTGGGAACCGACGGAAGACCGCTCACTCTACGCGAGCGTGCTGGACGAGAATGGCGCGCCGGTCGCCGTCCTCTCGGCAACCGATTTCACCCTCCGCGAGAACGGCGTGGAGCGAGAGATCCTCGACGTCAAGCGCGCGACCGATCCCCTGCAGATCGCCGTCCTCGTGGATACCAGCGAGGCCATCCGGCCGCACCTCAACGACCTTCGAACGGCCCTCAGATCGTTCTTCAGAGGAATGAACGGCTCCCAGGAAATCGCGCTGTACGAATTCGGCGAGCGCCCCGCGCTTCTCGCCGACTTCTCGCGCGATCCGATCCGGCAGGAGGCAGCCGTCGGACAGTTGTTCGCCCGGTCCGGGACCGGCGCCTATCTGCTCGACGCGATCATCGACGCGTCGCGGGCGCTGCGGAAGCGAGAGGGACGCCGGCCGATCATCGTCGCGATCACCACCGAGGGTCCGGAGTTCAGCGATCGGTATCATCAGACCGTGCTCGATGAAGTGCGCAGGACGGGCGCCACGCTGCACTCGTTCCTCTTCGACCAGCCGGCGACTCCCCTCTTCGACAGCGCGAGGTGGGAGCGCGAGTTCACGCTCGAAAAAGGGGCGCGGGAGACCGGCGGGCGGCGCGAGCATCTGCTCACGAGCATGGCCCTCTCCGAGCGGCTGCAAAGCCTCGCGGCGGAGCTCCGGAACCAGTACCAGATCGTTTATTCACGCCCGCAGTCGCTCATCGCTCCCGACAGGCTGGAGATCAGCGTCAAACGTCCCGGCCTGACGGTCCGCGCGGCGCAGGCCTGGACGGCGGAGGGCTGGCGCGTGCACGGGCGGTGAACGAGCCGCGGGCCTGAGAGGCCCGCGCTCCTACTGCGCGCGCCATCGCGAGGTGACGCGCGCGATTTCTCCGCCCGGCACCCAGATGACGAGCGTCTTCGCGCCGGCCGGGCCCGTCTTGTGGCGAACCTGGGCCGGCGGCCGCACGGTTCCCACCATGCCCGGGGACAGCTTCACGCTCCGGCCGTCGACCACGTGCTCCAGCTCCCCATCGAGTACGTAGAACGTCTCGACGACGCCGTGCTGATGGTCGCCCGAATCGCTGTTCGGACGGAACGTCAGCTCGGCGACTTCGACTTCGGTTCCCTTCAGATCTGTCTGATCCAGCAGGACCCGCAGCGTCGTCCCGCCCGGACTCTGAAAGACGCGCGCGGGCGTCTCAGGCTGACGATTGGCCGCGACGTGCGCGACCGCGGCGCCTCCCACGAATGCCGCCAAGACCATCATCGAAGTCTTCATCGTTCGGGCCTCCTTTAGTCCAAGTATCCAGCAAAGCTCGTCGTTTGATGGCCACGGAGGCCAGAGAGGTCACGGAGAGAGATCACCACGGAGGCACGGAGAACGCGGAGCCATCTAAGCTCCGTGATCCCCGTGTCTCCGTGTTTGTCCCTCTCCGTGTCCTCCTTGGCCTCCGTGGTCCGCCTCTCACGCGTGACACGCTGCGTTAGTCGAACATAGAATCAGCGCCCATGCGACTCATTGTCCAGCCCGACGAGGGTGCGGCTCCGCTCATCCGTGCCATCAAGCGCGCCAGGAAAAGCGTCGACGCGGTCATCTTCCGCCTCGACCTCGCGCCCGTCGAAAAGGCGCTCAAGTCGGCTGTCTCGCGCGGCGTCGCGGTGCGCGCGCTCATCGCGCATACGAACCGAGGCGGCGAGAAGGAGCTGCGCAAGCTGGAGCGCCGGCTGCTCAAAGCGGGCGTCACGGTCGCGCGCACCGACGACGACCTGGTCCGCTACCACGGCAAGCTGCTCGTGATCGACGCGAGGCGGCTGTACGTGATGGGGTTCAACTACACCGAGCTCGACATGCAGATGAGCCGCAGCTTCGGCGTCGTCACGCGCAGCCGGAAGCTGATCGCCGATGCGGCCCGGCTCATCGAGGCAGACTCGAACCGGCAGAACTTCAAACCGACCTCGCGCGGGCTCGTCGTCAGCCCGGAGAACGCGCGCCAGCGCCTGTCGCGCTTCATCCGGAAGACGCGGCGCGAGCTGCTCATTTACGACCCCAATGTCTCAGACGACGACATCCTGCAACTGTTGAAGACGCGTGCCAACGCCGGCGTCCGGATCCGGATCCTCGGGAAGATCGAAAAGAAGTGGGTGGACTCCGGTTTCAAGGTGCGGAAGTTCCCCGGCCGGCTGCACGTGCGCGCGCTCGTCCGCGACGGACGCCGGGCGTTCGTCGGCAGCCAGAGCCTGCGCAAGCCCGAGCTCGACGAGCGGCGCGAGGTCGGCATCGTCATCCGCGACGCCCGGCTCGTGAAGCGGCTCGCGAACGTGTTCGAGGCGGACTGGACGCGCGCGAAGCAGAAGCGCGCGGGAAAGAAGAAGTAGCGCAGCCCTTCAGGGCTGCCGGGAGAGCCAGGCCTTTGAACGCCGCGAGCATCTCGGCGTAGCTGTAGTTCGCGTTCCGGCCGCTCGGGTTCGGCAGCACGAACACCCGCGCGCCGCCCAGCGATTCGTCCTGCCAGCCCAGCGCGACGGGCGCTTTCCGGCGCTCCGGGAACAGCGCGCGATGGAGCGTGACGCCCACGAGCGCGACGACGTCCGGCGCGTATCGGAGGATTTTTCGGACGAGCGCGTCGCGCGCCTCTGAGTACTCTGCAGGCTTCAGCTCGTCGATGCCGGGGCTCGGCCGCGCGACGAGGTTGGTGATCCCATAGCCCCAGTCCGGCAGACGGACGTCATCTTCGTACGTCACGGGACGCGGGACGAGTCCCGCCTCGTGGAGCAGCTTCCAGAAGCGGTTCGAGTACCCCGCGAAATGGTGGCCCGTCATCGCCGAGCGGACGCCGGGATTGATCCCGACGAAGAGCACGCGGAGGCCGGGACGAATCCGATCCGTGAGGCGCAGGTGTTCCCAATCGCCGCGCGCGGGACGTGGTTTAGAATTCCGGGGCATGGCAGCCAATCGATGGCTCTTCAAGGAAGAGCCCACCCACTACAGCTTCGACGAGTTCAGCAAGGATGGGCGGACGTCCTGGACGGGCGTCAGAAACCCGCTCGCGCAGAAGCACCTCCGATCGGTCGCCAACGGCGATCTGATCTTCTACTACCACACCGGCGACGAGAAGGCGGTCGTCGGCGTCATGAAGGCGGATGGGAACGCGTACCCGGACCCCCAGGACAAGTCGGGAAAACTGTACGCGGTGGACGTCGTGCCGGAACGCAAACTCGCGCGGCCCGTGACGTTGAAAGAGATCAAGGGGGACGGACGTTTCGACGACTTCCTCCTCGTCCGGATGTCGCGGCTCTCGGTGATGCCGGTGACCGAGGGGCAGTGGAGAGCGATCGAGGCCCTGTCCATGACGTAGCCCTGTCCACGACGTAGCGTCCGGCTTTAGCCGGACCGCCACCCGGCTTCAGCCGGACCGCCGCGGCTTGAAGAGCACGAACCCGAGCGGTGGCAGCGTGACCGACAGCGAGTGCGGATGGCCGTGTGACGGCATCCGGTCGGATTCGACCCCGCCGAGGTTGCCCACGCCCCCTCCTCCGTACCACGCCGAATCGCTGTTCAGGATCTCTTCGTACCGCCCGCCCGACGGCACGCCGATTCGGTAGGCGTACCGCGCGATCGGCGTGAAGTTCACGAGCGCCACCGTGAACTCGTGCGGATCCCGCCCGCGCCGGACGAGCGAGACGACACTGTTCTCGCTGTCGTTGCAGTCGATCCACTGGAACCCCGACGGGTCGAAATCCACCTCGTGCAGCGATCGCTCGCGCTGATACGTGAAGTTGAGATCGTTGACGAAGCGCTTGATCCCCGCGTGAAGCCCGCCGTCGTCCGCCAGGAGGTGCCAGTCCAGGCTCCGGTCGTGGTTCCACTCGCGCACCTGGCCGAACTCGCTCCCCATGAACATCAGCTTCTTGCCCGGGTGAACGAACATGTACCCGTACAGCGCGCGCAGCGTCGCCGCTTTCTGCCAGGCATCGCCCGGGATCTTGGCGATCATCGAGCCCTTCCCGTGCACGACTTCATCGTGTGAGAACGGCAGCATGAAATTCTCGGAGAAGGCGTACAGCATCGAGAAGGTGATGTGCCGGTGCTCCCACCGGCGGTGCACCGGGTCGGCCGAGATGTACTTCAGGATGTCGTGCATCCACCCCATGTTCCACTTGTAGGTGAACCCGAGGCCGCCGAGGTAGTTCGGACGGCTCACCGCGGGAAACGCCGTGGATTCCTCGGCCACAGTGATGCTGCCCGACGCTTCGCCGTGGGTGAGCGTGTTGAGCTGGCGCATGAAGTCGATCGCGTCGAGGTTCTCGCGGCCGCCGAACGCGTTCGGCACCCACTCACCTGCCCCGCGCGAGTAGTCCAGGTAGAGCATCGACGCGACGGCGTCCACGCGGAGGCCGTCCACGTGGTACTCCTTCAGCCAGAACAGCGCGTTGGCGAGGAGGAAGCTGCGCACCTCGTGGCGCGCGTAGTTGAAGATGAGCGTGCCCCAGTCGCGGTGGACACCCTGCCGCGGGTCCGCATGCTCGTAGAGCGCCGTGCCGTCGAACCGGCCGAGGCCGTGCGCGTCGCTAGGAAAGTGGCCGGGCACCCAGTCGAGAATCACCCCGAGCCCGTGCTGGTGGCACTGGTCCACGAAGTACTTGAAGTCCTCCGGCGGGCCGAACCGGCTCGTCGGCGCGTAGAAGCCGATCACCTGGTAGCCCCAGGATCCGGTGAAGGGATGCTCCATCACCGGCAGCAGCTCGATGTGGGTGTAGCCGAGCGATCGAACGTACGGGATCAGCCGATCCGCCAGCTCGCGGTATGTGAGCAAGCGGTTCCCCTCCCCAGGCGCCCGCTGCCACGAGCCGAGGTGCACTTCGTAGATCGTGGCCGGGCGATCCAGCCAGGAGTTGCGCTCCGCACGGCCGCGCATCCAGTCGTCGTCCCGCCACAAATAACGATTGATGTCCCAGACAACCGACGCGGTCGCGGGCGTCACCTCGAAGAAGAAGCCGTACGGGTCGGCCTTCTGGAGCACGACGTCGGTCCCGCGCGGGAGGATCTCAGTACTTGTAGCGGACGCCGGCGGCCACGCCGGGGGCGAACCGCCGCCAGATGCCGCTCGCCCCGATCGGTTCCAGCTCCCAGCCGTTCCCGTTCCAGCCGTTGAAGTCGCCGATGAGCCGCACGCGGCCCGCGTTCGGCGCCCAGACGGCGAAGTGCGTCCCCGGCTCCGGCTCCGTCACCAGGTGCGCGCCGAGCTTGTCGTAGATGCTGGCGTGGGTGCCTTCATTGAAGAGATGAAGGTCGTAGTCGGTGATGAGCTCCGCGCTCCCGGTCCCCGGCCCCTGGCCCCTGACCTCCGGACTCATAGGGCAAGCACCACGGCGAGGGCGATCAGAGCGAAGCCGGTGAGCAGGAAGCCCTGCGCCAGCGGTCCTCGCGCAGCGGTCGCGAACGCGATCGCGGCGATGAGCGACGCCCATCCGATGCCGAGCGGCACGCGCGCGATCGGCGCACGCATCCCCTGCAGCCAGACAGCCACTGCAGCCGACGTGATCCACAACGCCAGCGCGGCGATCATCGTCAGGCGGCGCTCCGCGAGCGCCCGCTCGGCCGCCTGCCGATCGGCCTCGAGCCGCAGCGCCTCCTGTGCCCGGCGCCGTTCCGCATCGACCTGTTCGCGCTCGAGCTCGAGCCGCATGCGATCGCGCTCGAAGGCTTCCTGCAGGGCGCCGATCAGGACGCCGGTCAGCCGCGTCTCCATCTGCCCGAGCGCGGAGCTGAGTCCCTGAGGCTCGGCCCGCTGGATCTCGTCGCCGTCTCCTCTGACCGCCGAGCTGGCGCGGCGGACTTTTCGCCCGACGTCGACGAGATCGCCAATCGTTTCGATCACGCGCAGCCAGCCCCAGGCCATGGCGCAAGCTTATAGCAACGGCATCCAGCTTGCTGAGATCGAGCTGATGCGCCGGCGCACCTGGGTGCTGCTGCTGAGTGCGGTCGCCGCCGTGGTGACCGCGCTCACGCTCGTGCTGTTGAGCTTCGTCCATCCCGAGGCGCTCCGCGAACGGATGGAGTTGTTCCTCACCGAGCGCCTTGATAGCGACGTCGAGATCGGCGATTTCGGCGCCCACCCGCTGCCCACGCTCTCCGCGGATGGCAGCGACCTCGTTCTGAAACGCCACGGCGACCCTGCCCCGTTCATCGAAATCAAGGCCTTCGAGATCCACGCCGGCCCGCTCGGCCTGTTCCGTCAGCCTCGTCGGATCGACGTCGTCCGTTTGAACGGCGTCGTCGTGCGCGTGACGCCCGGGCCGAAAGGCAGCCCGGACACTGACAATAAAGATGACGCGGACACGCCGGACTCCGCCTGGAAAAGCAGCCCGGCTGTGATCAGGGAGCTGACCGCCGAATCGACGCGCCTCGAGGTGGCGTCGAGGAACCCCGCGAAGCTGCCGCGCATTTACGACATCCATCGCGTCGTGCTGGCGGATGCCAGCCTCGAGGGGCCGACGCGCTTCGACGCGACCCTGTCGATTCCGACGCCGCCTGGCGACGTCAAGGCGCACGGCCGGATCGAGCGCTGGATCCGCCGCGACCCGGGGCGGACCCGTGTCGCCGGCGAGTACACCTTCAAGGATGCCGACCTCGGCGTCTTCAAGGGCATTTCGGGAATCCTGTCGTCAACGGGCCAGTTCGCGGGCCCGCTCGAGCGGCTCGAGGTTCGCGGCCGGACCGAGATGCCGGCGTTCGCGTTGACATCGGCGAACAACCCGATGCCGCTCACGACCGAGTTCGACGCCGTCGTGGACGGCACCAGCGGCGACACGATTCTCAACAGCGTCCGCGCCGTGCTCGGCCAGTCTCACATCGCCACCAGCGGCCGCGTCGTCCGAGCCCGCGACGTCAAAGGACGGCTGATCAAGCTCGACGTGAAGGTCGAGCGCGCGCGCCTCGAAGATGTGCTGCGGCTTGCCGTCAAGGGAGCGCGTCCACCCATGACGGGCGACGTGCGCGTCCTGGCGCGGATGGAGCTGCCGCCCGGTGAGCCGGACGTCATCGATCGGCTTCGGCTCGACGGCACGTTCCAGCTCGCCTCCGCGCGGTTCGACGATTTCGACGTGCAGAAGGCGGTCTCGACGCTCAGCCAGCGCGGGCGAGGGATCAGCGCGAACGACACGCCGCCCCCCGGAGACCGGGTCGTATCGAATGTCTCGGGCGCCTTCTCGCTCGCCGGCGGCTCGATGCGCTTCTCGAAGCTGACCTTCTCGGTCCCGGGCGCCCGGGTCCGGCTGTCCGGCACGTTCCACCTGCGGAGCGAGGCCCTGAACTTCGAAGGCCTCCTCATCACCGATGCGTCTCTCTCGCAGATGACGACAGGCTGGAAGTCGGTGCTGGCGCGGCTGGGGGATCTCTGGTTCAGGCGCAACGGCGAGACCGTCATCCCGATCCGGATCGGCGGTCAGAAGGGCAAGCCGGAATTCGGACTGGACGCGAAGCGGGCGCTGCGGCGGCAGACTTCGC
>CAWJYM010000006.1:0-91144 GCA_963847125.1 uncultured Acidobacteriota bacterium | reverse complement strand
CGGCGCCTCCATACTTTTCCAGTCTTCAAGGCTGGTTGGTAACTAGAGCGTTAACCGCCCCGGGAACGCCCCCCGTGAACCTAGGCGATAGACTCTGCTGTGATGGCGACCCGCAGACACGGCACTGCCTTCCTGTGTGGGACAGCGATTGGCATTCTGGGAGGATTGATCGGTCTCGGTGGCGCCGAATTTCGCCTGCCGCTCCTGCTGGGCCTCTTTGGTTTCGGCGCGCTCGAGGCGGTCATCCTCAACAAAGCGACGAGTCTCGTCGTCGTGGCGTTCGCGTTGCCGTTTCGGTCGCGCACCATTCCGATCGCGGAGGTCGCCGCGGCGTGGCCGACCATCTTGAATCTCCTGTCGGGCAGCTTGATCGGGGCGTGGGTGGGTGCGGACTATGCAACGCGCTTGAGTTCTACGTCGTTGCGTCGCGTGATTGCGGCGCTCCTCGCGATCATCGCGGTCGTCCTGATGACAGTGCACGAACCCACGACGGCGATGACGCCCGCGTTCGAAGGTACGGCGTTGATGGTTGCGGGGACGCTAGCCGGCCTCGTGATCGGGCTGGTCGCCGCGCTCCTCGGCGTTGCCGGCGGTGAACTGCTCATCCCCACGCTGGTGCTGTTGTTTGGTGCGAACATCAAGCTCGCGGGCAGCTTGTCGCTGGCCGTCAGCCTTCCCACGATGATTATGGGCTTCACGCGCTATAGCCGCGATCGCAGCTTCGCAGTGCTGTCGCGGAATCGAAGCTTTGTGCTCGTCATGGCTGGCGGGTCGATTGTGGGCGCGCTCATCGGCGGCCAGCTCCTGGGCGTCGTGCCCGACAGCGTGTTGCTGCCTGGGCTTGCGTTGATTCTGATCGCCTCAGCGGTCAAGACGTGGCGAGACGAGTAGCTGCATCGAGCCGCTCCACGGCAACAGGCAGGTCACGCTCGTCCGCGATGGCGTAGCGTGGGCTCATTATCGCCGGCGCGCGCGGGGAACGGCCAAGGGCCGGCGGCGGGCCGGCAGCGCGCGCGCGGCCAGGAGATCGATGAACGCGTTCACGTGGGGCACGCGGCCCGCCTGCGTGAGCGTCGCCGCTCGCCACTGGCGGCGGATGCCCGAAGCGGTGATGGGGACGGCCCGGACGTCGCCGGCGCGGAGCGCCGGCGCAATCGCCCATGTCTGCATGACGCTGACGCCGAGCCGCGCCTTCACCATCTCGAGGATCGCTTCCGTGAGCATGACGAACGACACGCGCCCGGCGACAACGCCCGCCGGCTTCAAGATCTTCTGGATCGTGAAGCTGTCGTCGGGCGAGCTCGAATAGAGCAGCAACCGCTCGTCACCCAGGTCTTTCGGGCTGACGAAGGCCTGCGCGGCGAAGCGATGGTCGGGCGCGACGATCGCGGCATGCTCGTCCTCGAACAGCGGCCGTGTCCTGACGTGGCTGCTGCGGACCGCGTCGGTGACGATGGCGACGTCGAGCCGGCCTTCGAGCAGCGCCTCGAGCGGCCGCATCGTGCACTCGACCGCGATCGACACGTCCACCGCGGGATGCGTCCGGCGGAAAGCGTCGATGAGCGGCGGCAGCCAGTGATACCCGGTATTGCACTGGGCGCAGACACGGATCACGCTGGCCTCACCGGCGCCGTGCCGCCGCACGTCTTCCTCGGCCGCCTTGATGTCGTCAAGGACGCGCCGGGCGGTCTCGAGGACCCGGCCGCCCGCGGCGGTCGCCACCATGCGCTTGCCCACGCGGAGGAACAGGGGCGTCCCCAGCCGAGCCTCGATGGCGCGGAGTTGATGACTGACGGCGGACTGCGTCAGGTGCAGATCTCTGGCCGCCTGCGTCACGCTCCCGGACGCGGCGACCGCCGTCACCATCTGGAGATGCCTGACCTCGATGTCCATGAATAAGATTCATCGATTCTAGCAGAAGAATGAGCTTTGTTTGCGAGCCGCCGGTCCGTATGCTCGCAGGCATGACCTTCATGGACCTCCGCCATGCCGTGCGCCCGTGGCGCCGCCAGCCGGCGTTTGCCGCGTGCGTGATCGGCGTGCTGGCGCTGGCGGTCGGCGCCAACACCGCGATGTACACGCTGGTGCAGACGATCGTGCTCCGTCCGCTGCCGCTCAGCGAGCCGGATCGGCTCCTCACCTTCAGCATCGTCCGTCCGGGAACCGACCGTCAGCCACTCTCGCTGCCCGATCTCGCCGACTTTGCCCAATCCAACCGGACGCTGGAAGGGATCGCCTCGTTCTTCGGATGGAGCGCCAACCTCACCGGCAGCGGCGAGGCCGAGCGGCTCACGGCCATGCGGGTGTCCGCCAACTACTTCGACCTCACCGGCGCCCGTGTGCACCTCGGGCGGGCGATACAGCCCGACGACGATCAGCGGGCGGTGGCGCTGCTGAGCCACGGCATGTGGCAGCGGCGGTTCGGCGAGAGAACGGATGCGGTCGGGACGTCGATCGTTCTCAACGGCGAGACCTTCACCGTCATCGGCATCCTGCGGCCGGACTTCGTGTCGCTGGTCCGCGACGTCGATCTCGTCGCGCCTTATTCGCCGGTTGCCGATGTACGGCGCGGCAACCGCGCGCAGGCATTCCTGCGGGTGATCGCGCGTTTGAAGCCTGGCACCACGGACGCGCAGGCGGCCGACGATCTCACCGCGATCGGGAGACGGCTGCACGACGAGTACCCGGACTCGCACGGCACCGACACCGCGATGCGCGTGGCCCGACTGCACGACGAGATCAGCGGCAGGTCCGCGCCCATGCTCTGGATGCTCCTCGGCGCCGTTGTCGTCGTCATGCTGGTCGCGTGCGCCAACCTGGCCAACCTCTTTCTCGTCCGCGCCACAACGCGCCAGCGGGAACTGGCGGTGCGGACCGCACTCGGTGCGTCGCGCTCGCGCATCGTCGGGCACGTGCTGGCCGAAGCGGCGGTTCTCGGCCTCCTTGGCGGTGCGGCCGGCCTTCTCGTCGCGCGCATGCTCGTTGCGGCGCTCCTCTCGATCGGGCCAGCCGACCTGCCGCGCGTCGCCGAGATCGGAATCGGGTGGTCGGCCGCCGGTCTCACGCTGCTGGCGGCGCTTGGCGCCAGCGTCCTCATCGGACTCGCGCCGGCGGTGCAAGCCTGGCGGGGGGACCTTCGCGGCGCGCTCCAGGGTGGCCAACGTGGGTCGAGCCTCGGCGGGCGTCGGGTGCGCACCGTCCTGGTGTTCGCGGAAGTCGCGCTCTCGACGGTCTTGCTGATGACGGCCGCGGTCCTGGCGCGCAGCTTCCAGCAGGTGCTGGCCGTCGATCCAGGCTTCCGTCCGGCGCAGGTTCTGACCGTCCGGCTCTCGCTGCCACGCGCCCGGTACAACGGGCGGGCCGCGATCGAGAGCTTCTACAACCAGGTGCAGCCCCGCCTCGCGTCGATCGCAGGGGTTCGCAGCGCGGCGGCGGCCAACGTCGTGCCCATGAACGGCTATCTCGCGACGGCCGCATTCTTCGTGGACGGCGTGATCGCCAAAGATGCGCCCGACGCGCACTACCGGATGATCAGCCCCGACTACTTCCGCGTGCTCGGCATTCCGCTGCGCGAGGGGCGCAGCTTCACCGCCGCCGATCGCCACGACGCGGCGCCGGTGGCGATCATCAACGCGACGCTCGCGCGGCGGTTCTTCGCGGGCCGCAGTCCGGTCGGCCGCCGCATGCGCCTGGACGATGGCGAAAAGGTTCCTCGGGAAGTGGAGATCGTCGGCGTGGTCGGCGACGTGAGGCACTTCGGCCTCGAGAAGGACGTCACCGTCGAAGCGTACGTGCCGATCGCCCAGGTGCCCGATCAGACTACCATCTGGCTCGCCAACAACATGTACTGGGTGGTGCACACCGACGGCGCGCCGCTGGCGGCTGCCAGCAGCGTGCGGCGCGAGATTGCCGCGGTCGATCCGGCCGTCCCCGCATCATTCGTGCGCAGCATGGATCAATGGATGGCAGGCACGCTGGCGCCGAGGCGCTTCAACCTGCAGTTGGTTGCGGCATTTGCCGCCGCGGCGCTGCTGCTCGCGATGGTGGGCGTCTATGCGGTCTCGGCGGCGGCGGTGGCGGCACGGCGGAGGGAGATCGGCATCCGCGCCGCGCTGGGGGCTTCGCGCCGCGAGGTGATCGCACTGGTGCTGCGAACCGGCCTGGCGCCGGTCGTCGCCGGTCTCGCCACAGGGGCCGCCGTCGCCGTTCTCGCCGGCGACGCGGTCGGGGGGATGCTGTTCGGCGTGAGGCCCGGCGACCCGTTCTCGCTTGCGGCCGCCGCGGCGACGCTGGCCGCCGCGGCCGTACTCGCGAACCTCGTTCCTGCGCTTCGAGCCGCCCGCGTCGATCCGATTGCCGCCCTGCGCGTGGAGTGAAGGCTGATCAATCTGACCGTGATTCCTCGTCTTGCTGCAGCCGGTGGAATTCGGCGAGCGTCACGTCGAGCTGCGCCTGAAGTTGCGCGATGCGCTGAAGCTGCGTGCCGGCCTCGGAACGCAGCCTCTCGACGGCCCGCTGCAGCTCTGCGACTAGAAGGCTGGTCCGTCCTGCTCGTTCGGGTTGCCGATCTCTTCGGGGTGTCCTATCGCGTAGATGTTCACGAGAGCGCGATCTCCCGAAGTGATCCCGCAGGACCAAACCACACTTTGTCTTCCGAGTCCTGAATCGCGACCGCGGGATGGGTGAACAGAAACAGCGCGGCCGCCAGCAGCGCAACAAGTAATACAGCATGGTTCCAGCGTGAGCGACGCATGTGTCCTCCTCTTGGGGCGTGGCGCGATGCATTCGGTCAACTCGGTTACCTGTCTCTCCGCCTCGGACCCAGGAGCTTCAGGTACGCGACGATGTCGTCAACGTCGTCGTCTGTCAGGGTGATGAAACCGCCCAGGGACCGCGAACCAACCGGGTCCTGCGCTTCGGTGAAGTTGAAGAACCGCTGGTAATGAGCGACGGCGTCGCGGAGCGTCTTGGCGCCGTTGTTGTGGAAGTAGGGCGCGGTGTTCTTGACACCCCAGAGCGTCGGGATCTTGAAGAGCTCCGCAAAGAACGCGCGGGGGATGACGGACGGTGGCGGCGACGGAGGCGTGGGGTTGAGGAGCAGGCCTAGATCGGGCGAGCGGACCGTGACCACCGGGTTGATCCCGTCATCGACGACCCACGTTCGGATCGGATTGTTGGGCTCATTGACAATCGTCACACCCGTGTTGAAGAAACGCCCCCCCGGGGGTGGACTGCCGGGTCCGACGAAGTCCGAGTGCGCCTGGTTGACCCTGTTCAGCATCGGACCGCCATGACAGAGGGCGCAGATGCCGTTCTTGGAAGGAGGAGTGAAGGGGGCGTCGACCAGAAACGTCCGTCCTCGCCGCTCGGCGGGCGTGATTCCCGGGGGCAGCTCGGGCGGCGGTCCACCGGCGGCGAACCTCCTCAGCTCATGCGAGGAGAAGAAGCGAGCGCCGGTCCGCTGGAATTCTGCAATGGCGTCGAGCTGCGCTGCCGTCGGTTCCGCGGTGTTCTGGTAGTGGTCGTGGATCGCTCCAAGCGCCTGCTCCTGGAGCGTGGGCGCGCGTCCATCGTGGAGGAGAACAGGGTCGAGCGCCGGCGTGTTCCGGGTGGAGGGGATGCCGCGAAACACGGTGACGTGGGTTGCACCCGGATCGTCCGCCATCGAGACCCACGGAGGCAGTGGGATTATCAGCCGGATGGTGGTGTGCCTCTGGACCCGCGTCGTGCCGACTCCGTCGTCGTCGAGCGCGTCGTGGATCAGGAATGGGTCATCCGGGTCCGCCCTCTCGATAATCTCCTGCACATCCTTCACGGTGAGGGTGCCCGTGCGCTTGCTATGGCAGGTCTGGCACGTACAGGCCATTGCCGCCGAACGTCTCCCTCTCGAATAGCTTCTTGCCATTGAGCTTCTTGCGGTTGAGCTCCATGGCACGCTCATCCTGGCGTAGCCCGTTTGAAACGGATAGGGTGCTGCCACCGATCGTCGCGAAAGCGATCATGGCGGCCAACGCGACACACTGACGTGCGGTTCGAGACATGGGCCCTCCTGGTTCCGGACGACGAGCGCCCCGGAGGTCGGCCTCGTGAGCGGACTCCTCGACCGAGAGGAACACTGAAGCAGGTCGTTGGGAGGCGCCAGATCTCTACGGTGTTCTACCTCCGGAAACGGGCTGTTGTACACTGCGTTCCAGTCCTACGGAGCGCCCGATGCCCGCCGAAACTGGCGCAAGCGGCCACGCGCCGAACCAGCTGTCGGATTCTGTTATCCGCGGACAGCTCGATCGAATCCTGGCCAGCGCGGTCTTTTCCCGATCTCACCAGCTGCGGCGCTTTCTGTCCTTCATCGTTGAACAAGCCCTGTCCGGGCAGGGCCATACGCTCAAAGAATCGGTCCTCGCTCGCGAGCTCTACGGGAAAGGGACGGACTTCGATGGCGGCACAGATCCGGTGGTTCGGGTCGACGCCAGGCGGCTCCGCGACAAACTGCGCGAGTACTACGAGGGCCGGTCCGATCCCGTCGTCATCTCGCTGCCGAAGGGCAGCTACGTACCGGTGTTCGGAGGGAATGCCGCCTCGCCCACCCATACCGAGAGTCCGGTTGCTATCACAGCGCTCCAGGAAGGGCGTCCGGTCACAGATTTCAGGCGCGCAAGCCTGGTCGTCGTGGCGGTCGCGCTCGGCGCGGTGGCTGCGACAACCGTCGTGTGGCGCGCACTCCGCACGTCGGCGGACGCTCCAGCCCAGCTGCTGCCGCTGGCCTCGTATCAAGGCCGGGAGGGACCGCCTGCGTTGTCGCCGGACGGAAACCTTGTCGCCTTCGCCTGGGCGGGCGGCGACGAAGGGGCGACGGATATCTATGTGAGGGCCGTCGCGAGTGAAGCGCTTCGGCGATTGACAGAGACGCCGGAATGGGAGCTCGACCCGGCCTGGTCCCCTGACGGGCACAGTATCGCCTTCGTCCGGGACAGACAAGGTGTCTTCACCATGTCGCAACTTGGTGGAGCCGAACGCCAGGTATCAGCTTCAGGCACTCACGTCGCGTGGGGTGCTGACTCGAAATCGGTGCTCATCCGTGACCGGCAAGGGCAAAGCGGTCCGTTTGGCATCCACCAGGTGTTTCTCGACACGCTGGAGCGTCGCCGGCTCACGCAAGCCCCCGTCGGCGATGGAGACTATAGGTTCGAAGTTTCACCAGACGGCAAGTCGCTGGCGTTCATACGCTATGAGAAGAGGGGAATCGCGGACCTGTACGTCGTGCCCATGGGAGGCGGCGAACCACGTCGGCTAACGAACTGGAGCGCAATGCTGACAGGGCTGTCGTGGACGCCCGATGGCAGGGAGGTTGTCTACTCGGTCGAGGAACCGGCAGCCACTCGTCTGTGGCGACTCCACGCGAACAGCGCCAATCCGGCACGAGGATCGCCAATTGCCGACATCCCCGCGACCGCTGTGTATCCGTCTATCTCGAGACCGATGCCCGGGCAACCGGCACGCCTTGCGTTTCAGACGATCATGCAAGACGTCGACCTTCACATGATGGCCCTCGAGGCCCGCCTGGTGAATGGCACAATCGAGTCGAAGGCGTTTTCGAATTCGACTCGCCACGAGGGTTCGGCGCGGTTCTCGCCAGACGGCAGCCGGATTGCGTTGATGTCGTCCCGCTCAGGCGGTCCCGAGCTTTGGGTCGCTGGACGTGATGGGAGCGGCCTTCAGCAGATCACGTCACTCGGCGCTCCTGGACTCCTGGTTGGTGGATGGTCCCCGGACGGCGCAAGGATCGCGTTCGAAGCAGCGATCGCCGGCAATACTGACGTTTATCTCGTCGGATCCGATGGAGGGCACCTGCGTCGGCTGACCGCCGAACCCTCCATAGACGGGGTTCCGTCGTGGTCTGGCGATGGAAAGTGGATCTATTTCGCGTCGACGCGCGCAGGAGTGATTCCGGACGCTTGGCGTCTCCCTGCCCACGGAGGCCAAGCCATTCGACTGACTCAGAATGGCGGCTTCGAGCCGCGCGAGTCTCCGGACGGCCGGCACCTCTTTTATCTCGACCGTGGTCCGGGGAGCCTGCCGAGCGCAGGGACGGCCAGGCTGATGCGCGTACCTCTTGTCGGCGGACAGGAGGAACTGGTGCTCGAGCGCGTTCGGCCGTTCTTATGGTCGGTCACGGAGGCTGGGATCGTGTTCCTCACCCGCGAGCAGGACTTCGATGCGATTGATGTGTACCGGTTCAGCGATCAGCGAGTCAGTCGAGTGGGCCGGCTCGGATTTCGGATACCGCCGATCTACCCGCACATGATGGTGTCCCGCGACGGGCGCTGGGCATTGGCGACGAAGATGGTGCGCTTCGATTCCGACCTCATGCGGCTCGACAACTTTCGGTGAGATCGGCAAGGTATCCCCGATCACTGAGCGGCTGGCGTGACCTCGCGGTAACACAGGATCGCATCGTATGAATCGGCCCAATAGAGGAGGCCGGAATCGATCGCCGAGAGTTTGTCCGGTAGAACCTGGTGAAGGGCACGCCTGATGGGTCGCAGGTCGAAGAGCGTCGCCGGGTAGCGCGCGGCCGACGCCAGCACTCCAAACGTTGGATCGTCCTTGCGTTGATCCAGGTCTCGGAGGCCGAAGAAGTTGATCTTGCCCCCCCGCCGCGAAGAGTACGACGTGAAACGACTGGACGCCCTCGGCAATCGCCAACTCGGCAATGAAGTTTCCGAGCGTTGAGACCCCGCGTCGATCGATACCGCGGTGGAGATGATTCTGCCCGAAGACCGTCATCACTTTAGGCTTCCCGCCCGCAGCCCGATAATGGGCAAGAAAGAACTCCTTCATCACGCTCGTTCGACTTCGACTTCCAAGGTCTTGATAACCTGCTGGCGTAGCGAAATGCCCCCCGGCGTGCTGTCTGTGACGTCACCCATGCTGCGTGCAAGCGCGAGTAGTTGAGTCGCTTGCGTGCGCTTGTAGCCGTCCTTCGTTAACTCCACGATCGATTGCAGCGCCTGGTTTTTGGGATTTGCTGGCGTCTCTTTGTCACCGTGGAGCCCCCCAATGAGAAAAAAGGAGGCCGCCCGTGCCTCCTTTTCGAGCAGCGCCTTGCCCTCGGCAGCGAGATCGTACTGATGAATCTTGAGAAGTTCCGCAATCGGCTGATCGGTTTGGCCTGGCGCCGCTCCCACGGACGTGAACGCCACGGCCAGCACGATCAGGAGCCTGCGCATGCCGGGCCAGTATTTACCGCGACTCTGGCGTGGGAAAGCCGAACGCCGCGACGATGACGGTGATGTTGTCGCGCCCTCCACCAGCGAGCGCGAGTTGCAGGAGCCGATCGCAGGCCTCGGCCGACGTCTGTGTGCCATTGAACGTCGTCGTGATCGTGTCGTCGTCGACGCCATCGGTGAGTCCATCGCTGCAGAGCAGCAGCCGATCGCCGTCGTTGAGGCGCAGCAGATCGACGTCGACGTCGACAGGCCCGGCGGAACCGCCGAGCGCGTTGGTGAGGACGTGGCGCAGGCGTGAGGCGGTCACGTCGCCGGGCGGCAGTCGGCCCGTGTCAGCCAGCATTTGCGCGTACGTGTGGTCCTTGGTGAGGCGATGCAGACGGCCGGCCCGGAACAGATACGCGCGCGAGTCACCGACGTGGACGATCAGGAGATCGCGGCCACAGCTTCGGGCGGCGGTCAGCGTCGATCCCATGCCGTGCAACGCGGCGTCCTGGCGACCGCGCTCGATCAGTATCGAACCAACCTGTTGCACGACTTTCTGGGCGCGCCTCTTCATCTCGGGCGCGTGTTCTTCGTCCACCGTGAAGATCCAGTCTGGCACCTGCAGGGCCAGGCCGACCAGGGCGCTGATGGCCAGCCGGCTCGCAACCTCGCCGCCGGCGTGGCCGCCCATCCCATCGGCGACGACCATCATGTAATTGATCTCATCCGCGCGCTCGGGCACGTCGCCGGCGGGGAGGCTGGTCAGCATCGTTTCCAGCGAGCGGGTCGCCTTTGTGACGAAGAACTGATCCTCGTTGTTCGTTCGCACGAGCCCTGTATGCGACTGGGCGCTGACATCGATACGAACCAGCGAGGAGAAGGGCCGGAACGGCGGAGCACCGGCCAGCGGCCGGCCCCCAGTTGCTACAGGTGTGATCTCGGTCATTGCGGGATCCTGGTGCGATGTCGACGACCCTTCGAGTCAGACGCGTGTCAGGCGCAGCTGCAGCGCTCTTCGACGGCGAGCTCGTAAGGATAGTCGGCGAACTGGTGCTTGGCGGTCTTTGCCCCGCGAACCGCAACGCCTGTGCGATACACGCGCACACCGTTGTGTGGGTCTGACGTGAAGTCGACGATGCGGCCGCGCTTCATGACGAGCAGCAGTCCGTACTCGTCCCCCATGGCCATGAACTGATCGCTGCCGCCTCTGTACTGCGGCATAGCCGCCAGGTCCGTCAGCCTCGCCGCCGTCGCCGCGACGTCGTCTACGACCAGGCCAATCTCGCTCGCGTAGAGGATGTCCCCCCAGGTGAACGAGTTCTTGTCGCCATTCTTCAGATCGTGCCGCGCGATGTACTCGACGACGTTGCCGGCGGGATCGAGGAAGAAGATCGAGTGCGCGTTCCAGTGGCTGTAGTCGACCACCTCGGGAGGAAAACCGGCAGCCCGGTTGCGCTCGGGGATGGGGAGCATGGGCGTCCGCGCCTTCTGCCACTCGAGCGCCTTCAGGATCTTGTTCTCGGGGATGTTGAACGCGAAATGGTAGAACGGCGGCCTGCCCTGAGCAGAGTCGAAGGGCCTGCCCTGAGCGGAGTCGAAGGGCCGCCCGTCCACCGTGTCCGAGCTGGTGACGAACGTCATCCGGGTCTCGCCGGCTTGAATCGTGAATCGGTCGGCTCGCTCCTCCAGGATGGCCAGATCGAGTGTCTTCCCGTAGAACGCCTTCATGACGCTGAGGGGCGCTCCGGAAAGGAGCTCGAGCGACAGGATGCGCGGGCCCATCGGGACCTGCGCCGCAGGAGCGGACTGGGCCGCCAGCAAGGGCAGGTCGTGCATGGCGAAGAAAGCCGCGGTGGCAGCGGCGGAGCCGAGAAAGTGGCGTCGGTCGAGCACTGGTGACAAGCTTACCCTAACCGACGGACGACGCTAAAGCGTCGTACCACGTGCAACGACGCTAAAGCGTCGTACCACGCGCAACGACGCTAAAGCGTCGTACCACATTTCTGAGGCGCGGTAAGCCAAATGGGTGTTACCTCCCGAGCTCCTTGACGGGAAACTTCTTGAACGCCTTGTCGATCGATTTCGCCACCTGCTTGTCCAGGTCCTTGCCGACTTCGTCCGTGACCTCGGCGCGGTAGACGAGCGCACCGGTCTGGCGTTCGATGACGTCGACCGTCAATGCGCCCTCGACGTAGCGGCGGGTCCAGACGTCGCCATAATACGGCGACCCCCAGAATCCATATCGATACGGACCGCCCCAGTATCCCCAGCGTCGACGCACGTAGTAGCGCGGATAAACGGGCCCGGTACTGATGATTGATGTCCGCTCGGTGTCACGCGCCGAAATGCGAACCACCAGGCTGGCTCCATCGTCGGTCGGCTCGAGGCCGCGCGACAGAAGCTCGCGGGTGACGGCGCCGCGCAGGCGGTCCTCGGCGAGCGTATTCTGCTCGTCGACCGAACCGTCGAGCCGCACCAGCGATCCAATCTCGACGTCAAACGTCCGGTACTTGCTGAAATCCTTGTGGCGATCGTAGTCGACGCGAACGTCCGCCAGGACGACGGCAGGAAACGCCACGAGCCATGAAGTAAGAAAGATTTTGCCCAACACGACCGTAACCTCCGAGGAGACACGGGGTCAGGCACCTCGGCCTCCTTCTATCTAGTAGGACGCCCGCAGGAGGCCATGGTTCGAGCGGAGCGAGCAACGTCAGGGAATCGTCAACGCGATGTGAGGCCAACATCAAACTAGAAAACAACGGCTCATGGGCGTAGTCTGGTCGCACCCATGACTCATGCACAGACCGCCGAACCGACTCTCGGGAAACCGCTCAGGCTGTGGCCGGGCGTGGTTGCCGCCGTGCTCATAGCGCTGGGCATGTTTGTGCTCCCTGTCGTCGCTCCAGACGCCGGGCTCTATGGGTTCTTGGGCGCAGTCGTGGGCGGGTTGGTTATTGCCCTGTGGTGGACCTTCTTCAGCCGGGCGCCCTGGTTGGAGCGCCTCGGCACCCTCGCTCTGATCGTCGTCGCGCTGTTCGTGACGTCGCTCGTCGTCCACGAGTCAATCCGCGGCGGGATGATGGGGATGATGCTCGGCGTCTACTCCGTCCCTCTCATGGGCCTTGCCCTCGTCGCCGGGGCAGTGGCAGGCCGCCGTCTTGCGGCGGGATCTCGCCGCCGCGTCATGGCCGCCATCATCCTGCTCGCATGCGCCGCGTGGACGCTCATCCGGACCGACGGGATCACCGGGGACGGCGTCGCGCAGCTCGCGTGGCGGTGGACGGAGACCCACGAGCAACGGCTGGCAGCCAAGCTCGCTGATGGCCCTTCGGTGGCTGCGCCTCCGGCAGCAGCGACTCCAGAAAAAGCGGCGCCGGCTGAAGCGCTCCCGGCGAGTCCAACAGTCACCAAGACCGCCGAGGACCGGCCGGCGGCGAAGCCCGCCGCCGAACCATCAGCACTTCCGCCGATCGCGGCAGCGGCAAAGCCGGTCCTGGCTTGGGCCGGCTTTCGCGGATCCGAGCGCGACGGCATCATTCACGGCGTTCGGCTCGAGACCGATTGGTCGAAGTCGCCGCCGGTCGAGCTCTGGCGCCGGCCGATCGGGCCGGCCTGGTCCTCCTTCGCGGTCGGCGGCGATCTTCTCTACACGCAGGAGCAGCGAGGGGAAGACGAGATCGTCGCAAGCTACAAGGCGACCACCGGTGAGCCCGTGTGGATTCACCGCGACCCGGCGCGGTTCTGGGAGTCGAACGCCGGCGCCGGCCCGCGAGCCACACCAACCCTGAGTGACGGCCGCGTGTACACGCTCGGCGCGACCGGAATCGTGAACGCGCTGGACGCTGGTAGCGGCGCCGTCGTCTGGTCGCGGAACGCGGCGTCCGACATCGGCGGGACAGTCCCGTTCTGGGGCTTCTCGAGCTCGCCGCTGGTTGTCGGCGATGTCGTCATCGTGTACGCCGGCGGGCTCGCCGCTTACGACCGCGCGACCGGCAAGCCGCGCTGGACCGGCAAGGTCAGCGGCGACAGTTACAGCTCGCCGCACCTCGTGACGATCGATGGAGTCGCGCAGGTCCTCCAGCTGACCACGGCCGGCGCGACCAGCATCGCGCCGGCGGACGGCACGGTGCTCTGGGAGCACGCGTGGCCGGGGGACACCATCGTGCAACCGGCGCGCATCGCAGACCGCGACATACTCATCCCGAACGGTAGAAACGGAGGGCTCGGCGTCCGCCGCATTGCGGTCGCGCACGGAGCCGACGGATGGAAAGTCGAGGAGCGCTGGACGTCGGCCGGGATGAAGCCGTACTTCAACGACTTCGTCGTCCACAAGGGTCATCTGTTCGGCTTCGACGGACGCATCCTCGCATGCATCGATCTCAACGATGGCGCGCGCAGGTGGAAGGGCGGACGGTACGGCAGCGGCCAGCTCGTCCTGTTGCCCGACCAGGATCTGCTGCTCGTGCTGTCAGAGGAGGGCGAGCTGGCGCTGGTCGGGGCGACGCCCGACAAGTTCACCGAGCTCGCGCGGTTCCCGGCGATCGAGGGCAAAACCTGGAATCACCCGGTTCTGGTGGGGAACACCTTGCTGGTTCGCAACGGCGAGGAGATGGCCGCGTTCCGGCTGTCCCTCGCGAGCCGCTGATCGGGCGCTCAGCTCCGCTCGAGCGTCGCCTTCAGAAACGTCTTGACCGCATCCACGACCGGCGCCGGCAACTGAGGCTTGCCGTCGGGGCCTGTTACGCGCATCGCGTGGTCCATGCCGGGCACCGTCAGCAGCCTCGCGGCGCCTGGCGCGTTTGCGTTCACGAGCGCCACCAGCCGCTCGTGATCGATCCGGTGCATCACGAAATCCGCCTCACCCCAGATCGCCAGCGTCGGGACACGCACGTTCGACCACGCGCGAGAAGCGTTGATCGCCTGGAGTTGATGGAAGAACACCGCAGGCCGTCCGTACTGATGCCCCGGCTGATCGTCCCAGACGCGCGCAAGGGCCGGCTTTTCCTTGATCACCTGCGCCGGCGTTTTCTTCTCGAGCAGGAAGCCGGTGTAGAGCTCAACAAGCGCTGCCACGCGGTCGCTCACTTCCCCCGGCGCCACTTTGGACCGTTCCATCCGCAGACGTTCGAATTCGATGAGCCGTTCGAACCAGGATCGGACCCAGCTGTTGATCACGACGTAGCCCGCGACGGGAGTCTCGCCGGCGACGAGCGGCAGGAACGCGCCGGAAAAACTCTGTCCCATGATCAGAATTCTCGAGGGATCCACCCAGGGATGTGCGCGGAGAAACGCAAGCGCGGCTCGGCTGCCTTCGATCTCCGTTTCGAGGTCGGTTTCCGCGCAAACCCCCTCGCTGTCGCCGACGCCTGGCTTGTCGACGCGAAGCAGAACGAACGGCGTCTCCGTCGCCAGGCGCTGCAGGAACTGGTCGATCCCTGGGGCCGCACCCTTCGGACTCTCGACCGAATCGCAGCTCAGCCACGGCACGAACAAGATCGCGGGCCGTCGACCCGTCGATCGCTCGGGCCGCGTCAGAATGGCCCGCTGGAGCGGGCCTCTCGGATTGCGGACCGCCGTGTAGACGACTTCGACGCCAGGAAAGGTTTCTTGAGGGAGACCCGAGCGCCGTGGGAGCGTGCCCGACTGCTCCGAGCCTCCCGAGCCGCTCAGGATCACGAGGAACGACAACGATGCGAGCGTGCGCATGATGTCCGTTTGACGTCAGCGTCTCGCGTTCTGAGCTCTGGCTGTGACGAAACGCCCTCAGGGTGTGACGACCGGCACGCTAGCGCAGTCGAGCGGTCACTGTCTGGCCACGCTCCACGTGCCGCTCGCCACGTCGGCGCTGTCGCCTTTCTGCCGAAGAGACCACGTCCCCTTCGCGCTGCCCGTTTCAAACGTCGCGCCGAGCACCACCTCGGCCGCCGGCTCCGGAGGAAACTCGTAGATGGCGGTCATCTTCGCGCCATCGAATGAAAGCGTTCTGAACGTCGCCTTGTAGGTCGGTTCGCCGGTCACCGATACCTTCCCCGCGATCGTGCCGTCCCTGGCTTTTTCCAGCGTCAGCTCGAAGCCGCCGGAGCCGCCGGCTCCTTCCCACGTGCCCGACCAGACCCCAAGGAACTGCTCGCCGGTTGACGACGGCTGACCGGATGATGGCGTGGAAGCGATCGCGACCGAGACGACGACCATGAACCCGGAGCACCATGTGGTTCGCATGAACACCTCCAGCCACGCTCTCACTGTGTCAGCGGGACGAGTTTCTTCCTGAGCTCTTCGATCCTGCTTTCCGGCAAGCAACCGGGATCCTCGAGATTGCGCTCGCACCGGCGTCTTGACACGTCACGGACGTGCTGATCGATGATCGCTGCGGCGACCACCTTGGGATCTTTGATAGTACCTACCGTGCGCCTCAACACCGGCAACCGCAGGCGGTACGCGTACTCGTCGATTGATTTGAGATCATCCCCGACCGCGCAAGGATTCGGGCCATTCTCAGGTGTCATGTCCTCGTCGTAAAACGCGCAGAGCCGGGAGAAGGCGCGGATGCGCTCCATTGTCTTCATGAGCTCGTCGTGCAGCGCCTGCATGCGCTCGCGAATCGCCGACGCGTCCTGACCCTCGTGAGAGTCGACGTAGTCTATTCCCGCCTCCAGCTCCAGCGCGTCGACCACGGCGTGCCAGAGTGTCAGCAGCCGGCCGTAGCTGGTCGCGAGCGCGTGTCGGTATCGATCCGGATCCTCCCTTGTGTCGGTTGGGTAGCCCGGCAGCGAGCGGTAACTCTGTACTTGAATTCGATAGTTGTACGGGTTTTCGGCGGCCAGCCCCGGCAACCGTTTGACGGCATCGAGGAGCTCCAGCTCCGTCGTTGGCATGGGGCTGCCCGAGCCGCCGGTCTGGTAAAAGGTCACGCGTACCTTGTGAGTCGCGGTCTTGGCTTCCGCCGTTTTCGCGAGCGTGCCCGCGGCGCTGAAGCCCCCGACCGAGCCGCTCAAAGAGGCCTCGAGGCTGGCTCGCGTTTTTGAATCGAACCCATCGACCGACAGCACGCCGGCCAGCTCGGCGCCCGCATACACGACGGCCACGAATCCGTCTCCGCACTCCTGCTCGAATGCCACGCGGTCGCGTCGAGCCAGCTCACGATGGTCCTGCGTCAGGTCGACGCGGCGCGGCCGTCCCGCTTCTGCCGGCCCTACGTAGTCGACCCCGTTCATCACCCTGGCATGAGCCACCACGTTCACGCTCGTCGATCTCACCTCCGTCTCTTTCGCGTATCGGGCTTTGCCGGACACCGAATACCCGATCGACTTGAACTGCGCCTCCGCCGAGACATCGAGCGCGTCCATCAACGCGCTACTGTCGTGCACGACCGACAGCTCCATCGATTGCTCCTGTCCGGTATCTTTTTGCGCGGTGAACTCGATGCACGTCGCGACCGCCTTGCTGACGGCCTCGCGATGCCATCCCTGCCCGAGGTCGACGCCATCGACGGGGTACTCGAAGAAGAACGTCCGATCCGGCGCCGGAAAGATGCCCATGGACACCGCGCGACCGGGGTCTTCGCGGGGCTGGGGTTCTTTACGCCGGCAGGCACCGACGACGCACGCGGTCGCTATGGCCAATGCGCACCCGAGTACGAGCGCCGAGGTCGCCGGCCGTGTTCCAGGTGAGCCGCACATCTCCACGCCTCCCACGCTCCTACAGCGCGGCCTTCAGGCTGTCGCACGCCGTCTTCAGCACTTTCAGCCGCGCGAAGTATTTGTCGTTCCCCTCGATCAGCGTCCATGGAGCCAGCCGCGTGCTGGTGCGCTCGACCATGTCGTTGACCGCGCGCTCGTAGTCGTCCCACTTCGCCCGGTTGCGCCAATCCTCGTCGGTCAGCTTCCACTGCTTGTATCGAGCCTTCTCGCGCTCCTTGAAGCGGCGCAGCTGTTCTTCCTGCGTGATGTGGACCCAGTACTTGATCAGGACGATTCCATGCTCGACGAGCTCCTCCTCGAAGGCGCCGATCTCCGAATAGGCCCGCATCCATTCCTGTTCGGTCGCGAAGCCTTCGACCCGCTCGACCAGCACGCGCCCGTACCAGCTTCGATCGAAGATCGTGAGCTTCCCGGCGCGCGAGAGGTGACGCCAGAAACGCCAGAGATAATGCTGCGCCCGCTCTTCGTCGGTAGGCGCCGCGATCGGAATGACCTGATACGACCGGGCATCCAGGGCGCCGGTGATCCGCCTGATCGCTCCGCCTTTGCCCGCGGCGTCCCAGCCTTCGAACACCATGATCGTCGAGACGCATTCGGCCTGCGCCTTCCGTTGCAGGCGATTCAGGCGTCCCTGGTACTTCTCGAGCTCGGTCGCGAACTCCTTCTTGGCGAGCGATTGCGACATGTCGAGGCTGCTGAGGATCGTCGGCGCCTGGGCGCCCAGGATCTGAGCCGGGGCGCCCACGCTGGGCCGTGCCCCCGGCGTTCCCTTCGCTCGCGGCTGCTTTCCGGACTCGGTCACGAGCGTCAGCGTTGGCTTCTCGCCTCGTTTCAGCGCGAGCGCCTTGCGGATCGCGTCACGTATCGTGGTCGCCACCGTGAGGCTTCGATACGCTTCGTCTACACCCTCAACGATCATCCAGGGCGCATCCACGGTGCCCGTGCGCTGCAGAGCCCGTTCCGCCGACGCCACGAACCGGCCGTACATCCTCCAGTGCTGCCACTGCAGCTTCGTCACGCGCCACCTGGTCAGGGGATCCTTCTCGAGCCTTCGAAGATGTTTCTTTTGCGCGCGCTGTCCGAGGTGCATCCAGAACTTGAGGATGAGGGCGCCGTCGTCGGTCAACGTCCTTTCAAACGCGGCAATCCGATCGAGCTCTTTGTCGAAGTCGGCGCGTCGGCTTCGACGGTAGACGCGATCCAGCAGGGGCCGGGAATACCACGAGCTCAGGAAGAGCCCGATCCGGCCCTTTCGCGGCAGGTCTCGCCAATAGCGCCAGTACTCCGGGCGTTCGCTCTCCTCATCCGACGGTTCCCCGTAGGCGCGTGTGACGATCCAGCGAGGATCCATCCACTCGTTCAGCAGGTTGACGGTCTCCCCCTTGCCGGCGCCGTCGACACCGCCGAACACGACGATCACGGGGAAGCGCGCGGCCGTCAACTGCCGCTGCGCCTCGAGCAGCTCCGTGCGAAGCGTCGGGATCCGCGCCTTGTACTCGTCTTTTGGAATCTCCTGACCGAGCTCGGCAGCTTCGAACATCAGCTTTCCTTTGCGAGACGCTTCACGGCATCGAGCGTCGCGCGTTTGACCTGGTCGACCGCGCCGCTTCCAGGCACCGTGACCAGCAGGTTGATCAGCCGGTAGTAGTCAATCACGGGCGCCGTCTGACGGTGGAACGTGACCAGACGAGCGCGCACGGTTTCGGGCGCGTCGTCCGCCCGCTGGTAGAGGTGCTCGCCGGCGCAGCGACCCTCCGGACAGGTTGTGAACGGGTTCGCCGTCCGGTGGAAGGGGACCTGGCATTCGCGGCAGATCAGGCGTCCTGACAGGCGCTCGACCAGCTCGTCGTCCGACACCTCGACGTAGAGAACCGCATCGATCTGACGTCCGAGCCCGGACATCATCTCGTTGAGCGCGATCGCCTGCTCCATCGTCCTCGGGAATCCATCGAGGAGCACGCCTTTGACCGCGTCGGGCTGACAGATCCGCTCGCGGAGCATCGCAATCGTGATGGGGTCTGGCACGAGGGCGCCTCGCGCCATGTATTCGCTGGCCTGGACGCCCAGATCGGTCTTCTGCTGGAGATGGTGGCGGAACAGATCGCCGGAGGCGATGTGCGTGAGGCCGATCTGGCGCCGCAAGTGATCGGCCTGGGTTCCCTTGCCCGATCCAGGCGCGCCCAGGAGGACGAGATCCATGTCTGAGATGTCGGTAGACGAGAGACAGCGTATCACCCCGTCATGCGTTGCCGTTTGTCATGAAGGATGGCACTATCGTGCGCCACACCGTCCGATAGCCGACCATCTCGGAACCCTCGAGGTCCCGGCCCGCCGGGATTCCCGTGATATCGTAGGCACCGTTCAACCCAACTGTGCCCAGACCTCCATTGGTTGCGCCTGAGCGAGCCGCGCCAGACGTGGCGGAGATTTACGAGGATTTCCGCCGCCGCATGGGTTTTCCGGCCGTACCGAATTTCCTGAAGACCCAGGGACACTCCCTGTCCGTGGCGAAGGGGACGTGGGGACTCGTACGAAACGTGCTGGTCGAAGGCCAGCTGCCGCGAACATTGAAGGAGATGATGTTCGTCGCGATCTCGAAGGACCGAAACTGCCGCTACTGCGAGGCCGCCCATCTGGCTTGCTGCCGGATGCTGGGTGTGGATGCGAAAACCCTCGACACATTGGTCGAACGGATGGACGAGCTTCTCCCTGAGCGGGCGCGTGCCGTCATCAAGTTCGGCGTGAAATGCGCGCGGGATCCACAGAGCCTCGACGAAAAGGATTTCGCGACGCTGATTGCCCATGGCCTCAACCAGGCTGAGATCGTCGAAGCGATCGGCATGTCGGCGCTGGCGGTCTACGCGAATATCATGGCCGATGCGACAGGGATAGCCGACGACGAGATGTTCTCCCAGGTGTAGGTATGCCCGAGGCAGCAAGCGTCGCGCGTCTGAATCTGCTCCTCGAACTGCTCTCGGCGTGCTCGCGCGTACAGCAGCACGACGAGCTGTTCCGAGTTCTGGCAGACCGGCTCAAATGGGTCATGGACTTCTCGCAGTGCACGGTCGTGCTCTCTGACACGAACTCGGGTGTGCACTGGGCAATCGCGCTGGAAGGTCCCGTTCCACGCTCGATCCCGGTCGAGGAGGTCGTGCGTCGGGGCTGCGCCGGGCATGCCTCCACCCGCCTCGATGCACCTCTCGAATCGGCCGGGCGGTTGATCGGAGCGATCCGTTTTGCATCGGAGACCACGTCTTACGGATTGTCCGACCAGAGAATCGCGAGCTATCTCGGCGACTATCTGGGTGCGACACTCGATCGCATCGAGCAGGGGCTCGTGATTGCGCGGCAGTCCGAACGGCTCATCCGGGACGCCGAGGAACGGGAAGCGCTGCTGGCCGGCGAACGTGCGGCCCGGTCGGAAGCGGAGGAGGCGAGTCGCTTCAAGGACCAGTTCCTGGCGACGCTGTCGCACGAGCTGCGAACGCCGTTGAATGGCGCCGTAGGCTGGGCGCAGATGATTCGAGACGGAATCGTGACCGGCCCGAAGCTGGAGCACGCATGGGACGCGCTCGAGCGGAACCTGAAGGCCGAGCTTCGTCTCGTCGAAGATCTGCTCGATATCTCCCGGATCATCAACGGCAAGCTCGAGCTCCAACGTCAGCCGGTGAATCTCGCCGCCGTCGTCAACGGCGCCATCGAAGCCGTCCAGTCGACCGCAGAAGGCAAAGGCCTGCGAATCGATATCGCGATCGAGACAGGCACCCACGAGTGCCGCGGCGATCACGATCGCCTCAAGCAGGCCGTGTGGAACCTGCTCGTCAATGCCGTGAAGTTTACGAGCAAGGATGGACGCATCGACGTCAAGGTCGCCACCTCGGACCGCTTCGTGGAAATCGCCGTCAGCGACACAGGCATCGGCATTCGTCCGGACCAACTCCCGCATGTCTTCGAACGGTTCCGTCAGGCTGACACCAACTCGACCCGTGCCGGCGGATTGGGGCTGGGCCTTTCGCTCGTGCGAGAGATCGTCGAGCTCCACGGAGGAAAGACCCTGGCCGAAAGCCCGGGGGAGGGACTGGGTGCGACCTTCCGCATCTTGCTGCCCGCCTCGGATGTCGATTCGGTTGAGGCAGCTCGCCTGAACCACGCACCAGTCGACCGAGCGCGTTCCGCGCAGTGACGACTGGCGTGTCAGATGTGTCGGTGAGGGTCAAGACCCTCTTCCTCGACGCCGGCGGCGTGCTCGTGTTTCCCAACTGGACCCGCGTCAGCGCGGTTCTGGGACAACACGGAATCAAGGTGGATCCCGGGAAGCTGGCGGCGGGGGAGCCTCACGTCCGGAAGCAGATCGACGAGCCCGCCCTGATTCGTTCGGCGCCGGACGAGAAACGAGGCCGGCGGTACCTCGACCTCGTCTTCGACGCGGCCGGCGTTCCGCCGAGCCGGGAGCGGGACGCCGCGCTCGATGAGCTGCGGACCTATCACGCCCGACACAATCTCTGGGAGGTGGTTCCGCCCGACGTCGTTCCGGCGCTGGAACGATTGCGCCGGCTCGGACTTCAGCTGGCGGTCGTGTCGAACGCCAACGGCACGCTCTGCGCGAAGTTCGAGCGCGTGGGCCTCGCGCGATGCGTCGACTGCGTGATCGATTCAGCCGAGGTGGGGATCGAGAAGCCGGACGCGCGCATCTTCGAGTGCGCGCTCGAGCGGCTCGGCGCGCGCCGCGAGAGCACGCTGCATGTCGGCGACATCTACCACGTCGACGTCGTCGGCGCGCGCGCGGCCGGGATTCGCGCGATGCTCCTCGATCCGCTCGATCTGTACGCGGAATACCCGTGCGAGCGCGTCAGGTCGCTGGACGAGCTGGTGGCGAGAGTTTCCCAATGCTGATTGTGGAGTGCTGAATGTGGAATGTCATTCAGCACTCAGCATTCCGCATTCAGCATTGATTCAAGGCTTGGGTTTGAAAACCTCCTCCTTCTTGTGGAACCCGTCGGCGACGACCGTCTGCTCGACGTTTTCCTTGTCGACGGGCATTCCATCGAGGAGAAGCGCCGGAACGTCCTTGCGGCCGTTGTTGACGGTCGATGTGCCGTCGACCTTGTCGCCGTCGGCGAGGTCCACAGCGGAGCGCGCGGCCGTGCGCGCGAGGGGCGTAATGCGCTTGTACACCGTCATCGCCTGCGTTCCCGCCACCAGCCGTTGAACCGCCGGCAACTCGGCATCCTGCCCGGACACGAGCACTTTGCCGGCCAGCTTCTGCTTCTCGAGCGCGCGGATGACGCCGCCTGCCGTGACGTCGTTCGAGGCGACGACCGCGGCGAGATTGTTGCGGGTCTTTTTCAGCGTCTCTTCCGTGTGCTTCTCCGC
The DNA here is from genome assembly GCA_963847125.1 of uncultured Acidobacteriota bacterium. Classification (GTDB taxonomy): domain Bacteria; phylum Acidobacteriota; class Vicinamibacteria; order Vicinamibacterales; family 2-12-FULL-66-21; genus DATAEE01. Next base: position 68,859 of record CAWJYM010000006.1, on the reverse strand, counting down.
CGACGCCGCTTCCCAGTTGTCCGCCCAGTAATCGCCGACGATCCTGACGTCGCCGCGCTTGATCGCCGGCTCGAGCACCTTCATCTGCCCTTCGCGCAGGAGCTTGGCGTTGTTGTCGGTCGGCGCGCCCCCGATCAGGAGATAGTTGCCCTTGGGCGCGCGGTCGAGCAGATATCGCGCCTGCATCTCGCCAACCTTGACGTTGTCGAAGGAGACGTAGAGATCGACGTCGGCGTTGCGGATCAACCGGTCGTAGCTGATCACGGGCACGTTCTGCTTCTTGGCCGTCTCGACGATCGCCGCGGCCTTCTCGGCGTCGTGCGGGACGACGACCAGGACTTTGACGCCTTCCTTCAACAGCTCCTCGGCCTGCTGGATCTGCTTCGCCTGATCGAGGTCGGCCGACCGCACGAGCACCTCGGCCCGCAGCTCTTTGGCGCGCGCCACGAACAGATCACGATCGCGCTGCCACCGTTCCTGCTGGACGTCGTCCATCAGAAGGCCGATCTTGACGCGCGCGGGCGGGCCCTGCGCCGGGCGGCCGCCCGACGGCCCGCCGCACGCGAGGGCGAAACACGCGATGAGGAGCGCCACTATCGTCAGTTTGCGCATGACGATCCCTCCTTCGTCCACATCCGAGACGTAGCGCAGCCCTTCAGGGCTGCCAAGAAGGAGGATGATACTCCTCAGAACCGGAATCCGACCAGGAGCGAGAAGACGCGATTCTTGACCGAGGTGTCGTCCTGCTGGGGTTCGGCGTTGATGTTGGTGAGCCCCCATGTGTACCGGCCGTCGAACGTGAAGTGACCCGCCTCGATGCCGGCGCCGATCACGAGGCCGAAGTCGAAGCTCTCCACATCGTCGTCGATATCCTGATTTTCGGACATGCCGAGGAACTCTCCGGTCGTCTCCGCGTTCAGCTTGAAGGCGAGTGACGGTCCGGCGAACACCTTGAGCGACGAGCCGGACGAGATGGGCGACCCGTAGCGGAACAGGATTGGAAACTCGAGGTAGGTGAGCTCGATGTCCGCCTCGACGCCGAACTCGTCGAACGAGGCGCCCTTGAGGCTGACGAGCGCTTCCGGCTGAATGTCAAACCGCGGCGTGATCGGCCACGTCACGAACCCGCCCGCGACCAGGCCGATGCGAGTCTCCAGATTGAGGTCGGCGGCGTCGCCGTCGATGACGATGTTCGCGAAGTTGACGCCCCCCTTCACGCCGCCGCTGACGTCCTGCGCGGCCGCCGACCCTGCTCCGAGCAGGACCGCAGCCAGAACCGCTGTTGCTACACGCATGTGTACCTCTCCCTCATTCTTCACAGCCTGACCCCGACCATAATCGAGAACACCCGGTGCTTGAAGTTGGCGTCATCCCCGCCGGGCCGAGCGTTGACGTTCCTGAGCCCCCGCGTGTACCGGCTGTCGAACACGATCCCGCGACTTTCGATGCCCGCGCCTATCACGAATCCGAGGTCGAACGCCGCGACTCGTCCTCGATGTCCTCTTCGTCGGCAAGACCCGGGAACTCGCCGGTCGCTTCCACTTTCCGCCTGAAGGCGAACGACGGTCCCGCGAAGACCTTCGCCGATTTGCCGTGCCGCAATTTGCCGGCCTCCACGGATGACCCGTACCGGAAAAGGATCGGAATCTCGAGGTACCTGATGCTGATGTCCGCATCGACGCCGGACTGGTCGAACGAGGTCCCCTTTCGGCTGAAGAGCGTTTCACACTGGATGTCCAGGTGCGTGGTCACGGGCCAAGCCGCGAATGTGCCTGCCACCCACCCGATGTGGTTGTTCAGACCAGGATGGACCACGCCGCCCTCGACCATCAGGTTTGCCGCGTTCACGCCTCCCTTGACGCCGAAATTCAACATACTGAGCCCAATGAGCAATCCCAGCGCGGCCATGTGCACCCCTCCCGAACACTCTACGCAAGCCCGTGACGCAGGTCGTGAGCGGCGCCTGAAGAATCCTGAGAAAGGCTGTCCGCTTGACACGAAGGTTGGGTTGCGGCATTCTCCCATCGTCAGACGATGGGAAGCCATGGGAAGCAATGACGCGCCCGATCTCCTGCCCGGCACGCTCGAACTGCTGATCCTCAAAGCGCTCGGGCCTGGCGCGAAGCACGGGTACGGCATCGCGCAGCACATCCAACTCGTGTCGGAAGACGTGCTCCAGGTGGGGGAGAGCTCGCTGTATCCGGCGCTGCAGCGGCTCCTCCTGAAGGGTTGGGTCAAGGCGGAGTGGGGCGCGTCGGAGAACAACCGCCGGGCGCGCTACTACACGCTGACCGCGGCGGGCCGTAAGCACCTGGTGGTCGAGCGGCAGGAGTTCGATCGCTTGATCCTGGCGATCCACAAGGTTCTCGACACGGCGTGACGCGATGCGAGAGTTTCTCAGGCGCGTTTGGTACCTCGCTCGCCGCGGGCGGCTCGAGGATGAGCTCGCCGAAGAACTGGAACAGCATCAGCGGCTGAAAGCGCAGGATCTCGAGCGGCGCGGCCTCACACGTGACGACGCCGCGCTCGAGGCCCGGCGTGCGCTCGGCAATGTGTTGTCGGCCCGTGAGCGCGCCCGCGACGTCTGGATCTGGCCCTGGCTTCAGGATGCCGGTCAGGACCTGCGTTTCGCCGTGCGCCTGCTGCTGAAGGACCGCGCGTTCACGCTCGTGGCCGTCACGACTCTAGCGCTCGGGATAGGGATCAACGGCACGGTGTTCACGGTTGTGAACGCGCTGTCGCGCGGGCTACCCGTCGACGATCCAGATCGCATCGTGCGGCTGGGCATGCGCAACGCGGCGGGGCGCCCGCTCCTGGTGTCGTTCCCGGACTTCGAAGACTGGCGTCGGTCGACGAACGCACTCGAAGGCGTCGCGGCGTACAGCGACACGCAGCTGATCGTCGCCGACGAGAGCGCCGCGCCCGATCGCTTCTCTGGTTCGTATCTCTCGTGGAACGCCTTTCGGCTGATCGGGGACCGCCCGACGCTGGGCCGGGATTTCCTTCCCGAGGACGATCGTCCGGACGCTCCGCCGGTCGTCATGCTCGGCTACCGCGTCTGGAATGGACGCTACGGCAACGACCCCGCCGTCGTCGGCCGCACGATCCGGGTGAACGGCGTGCCGGCGGTCGTCATCGGCGTCATGCCGGAGGGTTTCAGGTTCCCGGTGGTCTCGGACATCTGGCAGCCGCTTGCGCAGATGCCCGACCTCGCGAGGCAGAAGCGCGATGCCAGAACGCTCACGGTCTTTGGACGTCTCGCGGCTCGGAAGGGGATACTGGAGGCCCAGTCGGAGCTGGCCGCAATCGCCGACCGTCTTGCCCGAGCCTTTCCCGACACGAACAAGGATCTGGGCGCGGCGGTAACGCCTTTCGTCGACAGCAGCTCAGCACGACGGATCTTCATGGCGCTCGTCGGCGCCGTTGGATTCGTGCTGCTGATCGCGTGCGCGAACATCGCCAACCTCCTGCTCGCGCGCGCGGCCTCCCGATCGCGAGAGATGGCGATGCGCGCGTCGCTCGGCGCGACGAGGTGGAGGATTGTCCGACAACTGCTCGTCGAAAGCGCGGTGCTGCTCATCGCCGCCGGCGGGCTGGGCCTTGCCCTGGCAGTCGCCGGTCTCCGAGCGTTCATGAGTCACGTCGACGGGATCAACTTCCCGTACTCCATCCGATGGACGATGGACGCGCGCGTGCTCGCATTCATGGCGGCCGCCTGTCTGGGCACTGGCTTGATCTTCGGGCTGGTGCCGGCGCTGCACCTCTCCAGGACCAGCGCGAACGAGGTCCTGAAAGAATCCGGATGGACCGGCTCCGGCGGCGTGCGGGCCCGCCGCTGGACGCGCGTGCTGCTCGGGATCGAGCTCGCCTTCACGCTCGTGTTGTTGGCCGGCGCCGGCCTGATGATGCGCAGCTTCCTCGCGCTCCATCGGGCGGACCGGGTCGTGGACGGCTCCCAGGTCGTTGCGATGGGCCTGACGCTGCCGGTACAGAAATACCCGCGAGAGCAGTGGTTGCTCTTCTATGACCGTCTTATGGCGCGGTTCGAAGGAATCGGCCCGATCGCCTCGGCTGCGTTCACGAGCAACGTGCCGTTCGCCGGCGCCCGTCGCCGGGCGCTGTCCGTTGACGCACGCCCTCCGGCGAAAGAAGGAACCACGCCGAACGTGTCCTTCGTTGCGATCGGTCCGGAGTATTTCGAGACGCTGGGCGTGCGGCTGCTGAGAGGGCGGGTGTTCAGCGCTGTCGATGGCGCGCCCGGGTACGAGACCGTCATCGTGAACGAACGCCTCGCCGGGTTGCACTTTCCGAACGAGGAGCCGCTCGGGCGGCGCATCCGACTGTCAGATCCGGTGGTTTCGGGAACCGAATCTCCGTGGCTGACGATCGTCGGCGTGTCCCCCTCGATTCGGCAGCAGCAGCCCTTTGACCTCCAGGAGCTGGACCCAGTCGCCTACGTCCCGATGCGCGCCGACCCCCGACCGTTCGCGACGTTGCTGGTGCGTGGCCCGGCGCCGGAAGGCCTCGCCGCGCTCGTCCGGCAGGAAGTCCGGGCGCTGGATCCCGAGCTGGCGGTGTCCGGCATCATCTCCCTGCGCGTGCTCGAGGGACAGTCCCGCTGGGCGCATCGCATCTTCGGTCTGATGTTCGTGGTGTTTGCCGGGATCGCGCTCGCCGTGGCGGCAGTCGGACTCTATGCGACGACCGCGTATTCGGTGCGGCAGCGCACGCAGGAAATCGGCGTGCGCATGGCGCTCGGCGCCCAGCGAGGCGACGTCGTCTGGTTGTTCGTCCGCCATGCGCTTCTGCCGCTCGGCACCGGGCTCGTCGCGGGCCTTGGCGGCGCGCTGGTCATCGGCAGACTCCTGCGAAGCTTTCTGATGCAGACGAGCGCCGCCGATCCGGCGACGCTGGTCTCGATCGCCATCCTGCTCGTAGCGGTTGCGCTCGCGGCGTGCTTCTGGCCGGCGCGGCGGGCGACGCGCCTCGATCCGGTCACCGCGCTGCGGTACGAGTAGCCGACGTGAGACCCCGCGCAGGCGTGCCGATGCTCCTCTTTGCGATCGCCGGCTGCGCGTCCCAGGCCATCCAGGATCCGATCCCGGATGTTCCCGTGTCCCAGCAGCGCACGGTGACGAGGTCGGAGTTCGACTGGCGCTGGCCGTTCAGCGTAGGCGTCGGCACGCTGGGCTGCCAATCCGGCGCGGTCGTGTTTCGGCATGCCGGGGCCAACTACGCCGTGAACGAGGAAGCGACTGCGCGCGGCTACGGTTCCGTCCAGCCGATCAGAATGCCCGAGTCCTCACGACCGCCGAGCAATCCGCTCTCGCGGCTGAAGCAGGAGCAGCGGATGGACATCTTCGCCGCATCGGCCCGGTGCAACACCAAGTCGTGTCGGCAGCAGCTGCTCGAGACCCACCGCGTCTCCGCCGCCGAATTGAAGCAGATCGAGGACGAAGGGCACGAGCGAACATGGCCGCCGCTGCCGCGCAAGCCGAAGGACCTCGGCCCGCTGGTCGACGCGGGGGTGAAACTGTGCCCGTAGCGCAGCCTAGCGCAACCTTGTAGCGCAGCCCTTTAGGGCTGCGGCGAGTTGTGAGAACATTCCGGCTCGAAACGGAGCCGACATGCGCTATCTCGCCCTCTCGCTCATGCTTCTTGTTGGAACCCTTGGAACCGCTGGAACCCTCGGAACCCCAGGAACCCCAAGAACCCAAGGAACCCAAGTCCGCGAAGTCACCACCTGGTACTTCTACAAAGTGAAATGGGGCCATCAGGACGAGTTCCTCAATCTCTTCCAGCGCAATCACTACCCGATACTGAAGGCGCGGATGCAGGGAGGCGCGTACTCGACTATTCGGACTTACGCGCCGCGGTACCACGGCGACGGGCGCGCGGACTGGACGTTTGCCGTGGAGCTGGTCGCGCGCGAGCCGGCCGCGGGACCGTCCGAGGAAGAGGTCATCAAGAAGCTGTACCCGGACCAGGCGAAGTTCAGGAAGGAAGAGGCGCGGCGGTTCGAGATCCTGGACGCCCACTGGGACGTGCCGCTGAATCCCGTCGATTTCGAGACGCGGAAGCTGACGCCGTAGGCCCGACCTTAAGGTCGGGCGTGGTGGGACCATCCGGACCTTCGGCTTATGCGGGGACGCCCGGCCTGAAGGTTGGGCCTACAATCATTCCTCCCACGATTGCCGGCGCTCGAGACCGTGATAGGCGTCGGACGGTGGGTCGACCCTCCGGCTGCGCCGCTCCAGGAGGAGCTTCGCCCGCGCGGTCTCGGCGTGGCTCCGCCACACGGGCGCCAGCGCGGCGACTTCGGCCACGAGGCTGGCGTGCTTCGTGTCGAGCTCGATATCCGGGGCGGCGTGCACGAGCTTGACGAGCGTCATGATCGCGCGCGTCATGTCGTCGTAGCTCGCGAGCAGCCGCAGGATTTCTTCGCGTTCCTCGTCTGTCACGACAGGCGTGTGAGCGTGACGTCCAGGAAGCGCGCCTCTCGCGGCGCGCGATGCCACTGGACGAGGATGGGGCTCTGGTAGGTTCCCTCGACGAGCGTGCCGCGGCCGTCGCCGTTCGTGTCCGACACGAGGAGGTCCACGCGCCGCTTCATGCGCAGGAACCGCGCCGCCGGCGCGGCCAGCGCGCGCGAGACCAGCCGCTCCACGACTGATTCGCGCAGGCCGAGCGCGTCGACGACTTGATTGACGACGCGGACGAGATCGTATTTCGCGTAGCCGAGCGTCTTGACCGGCACCGCGCGCGGATCCTTCAACGCATTGCGGGCCTGCTGGGCGGCGAACCGGAGCGGGTTGCGCAGCACCTCGGCCAGGTCGTAGCGCATGAGGAGCGTCTCGTACTCGTTGACCGTCAGCCCGGCGTGACGCTCTCCGTGGTCGAGCGCCAGCCTGAGGCGCCCCTTCGTGACGTCGTGGCGGGCGATCAGGGCGTTGAGCTGCTCGTAGATGCCGAGGCGCGGGTCCTTGAGATTGATAGAGTCGACCGGGTGGGCCGACATGGGCACCTCGATCTGGAGCCGCTCGACCTCATCCTCGCGCTGGTACCCGATGATCCGGGCCAGGCGCTGGCGAGGCTGGCCCGCGTGCATCCCGTCCAGATCCACGAAGCGGACCGGTTCGGCTTCCCGGTTCGGGAAGCTCACGCAGGTGCGCAGCCCGGCCGCGATGAAGGCGAGGTGCGAGTCGGCGTTCCTCGGCTCGACGAGCCGCTGCTCCGGCGCCAGCTCCGTCCGCTGATCGAGACGGTCGTGCTCGTAGCCCCCACCCTCGGGGAAGATCGCCCGGAAGGCATCGAGGTAGCCGGCCGTCGCCTTTCGCCGCAATAGACGCGCCGCCAGCGCCCTTTCCAGAAAGCCTGCGGTGGTGTGACTGGACCAGTAGAGACAACGGGCGAAGGGCCTGAGTGCGGCACGCTCGCCGGCCGAGAGGGAGGTGCGCGGGTCGACGATGTCGACGCGCGCGCGCGGTACGAGCCCGAGGTTTACCTCGAGCGGGTTGGATCTGCTCACTGCAGCTGTTTAGCGCCGGGGGAGCCGGCGGTACCCGGTCAGAGTAGCACGAACCCCTTTATTGTCGCAAAGTTAGGGCGGTGGCCTTAAGGCAGCCCGCACTTCTTCGACGAACTGTTCGGGTTCCATCGCTCCGTCGTTTATCTCGACGACCGGTATATCGGCCGTCAGGGGATCTTTGCGCATCTCATACTTGAGCCGGTCGTTGTCGCGCAGCCGGGCTACGACTACCTCCGGCCGGAGGGCCCGCATGACCCGAACGGCTTCCTCCACGCTGCCGGCCGGCGCTACGGCGAACCTCAGGCGGCACAGGATGGCTTCCGAGCGCGCCGCGCTCCCCGCGTCGTCGTCGGCGACGAGCACCAGGGGCGCCGCGCCGGCCCGATCGGCCGGGCGGCGGCCTCCTCGCGAGGCGCGGCGGCGATCCGAATTGTGGCGGCGGTCGTCAAAGTGGGTGGGCACACCGCAGATGCTACCGCAAACGCGGTCCCAGTGAACCCAAGGGGGCGTTGAATACTGAACAGGCATCTTCGCGTTCCAGGTCGTTACAGTTAGAATGACGGGACCGCTCTCGATTACCGGTGAGTAGGCTCTGCACCCGCCCGGCCTGCGAGCGGCGGAGACAGCAGACCGTGGAGTGACAACGGGCTTGAGTGACGTTGCCGTCCGGGCCACGTACCGATCCGCGGATGCGACCCGGCTGCGGTTGCGTTTTGGTGGTGTCCCCGCAACCGCCTTCCTGATTGCTCTTTCGATCTATCTCGCCTCGCACGCGGGGTTTGCCTTGCGGCTCCCGCAGAGCGGCATCGGCTTCGTCTGGCCGCCCAACGCGATCCTCTTCGCCGCATTCCTTCTGTTGCCCACGAGCTCCTGGGGTGTCGCTCTCGTCGCGGCGCTCGTCGGCCACATCGCGGCCCACACCCAGGACGGCATAGGGCTGGGCGCTCAGCTCATCAGCTTTGTCGGGAACGCTTCGCAGGCGCTTCTGGGCGCCTGGATGGTCCGGCTGTACGCGGGGCCTCGGCCCCACCTCGATGATCTTCGGGCGGCCGCACTGTTCGTCGCCGCGTGTGTCGCCGCGCCGGTGGCGGCGTCGTTTCTGCCCGCCATGCTCTACGTCGAGTTGGGGTGGGCGCCCAGTTTCTGGACGGCGTACCGCGCGCGCGTCTTTGCCAACGTCGCGACCGGGTTGATGCTGACGCCGGTGATTTTTCTGGCGCCTGCGGCGATCCGAGAGCTCCGACGCCGTCCCGGCCGGGCGATTGAGTTCTGTGGATTGCTCGTCGCCTTGTTCGTCGTGCACGCGGCAGCCTTCCGATGGACTCCCTCCGGAAGCGTCGGGCTGCCGGCGCTGCTGTACCTCCCGCTGCCCGTGCTGTTGTGGGCAGCCGTTCGCTTCGGGCCGTTCGGATTGTCGGCGGCGCTGACGGTCGTCGCCCTTCAATGGATTCCCGATGCGCGCGACGGGGTCGGCCCGTTCGTCGGCGCCACCCCCGCCTCGAGCGTCGTGTCGCTGCAGGTCTTTTTCATCGTCGCGGCCGTGCCCCTGCTGCTGCTCGCGGCGCTCAGCGAGGCGCGGACCCGGTGGGACTCGGCGCTCCGGGCGAGCGAGGCGCGCAACCGGGCGATTCTCACCGCCATTCCCGACCTGATGTTCCTGCAGACCGCCGACGGCGTTTACCTGGACTTTCACGCGAAGGACCGGAGCAAACTGCTCGTCCCGCCGGAGCGTTTTCTCGGCAGACGGCCGGAGGAAGTGATGCCGGCGGCGCTGGCCGCGCAATTCAAGGAGGCCTTCGCCGCCGCGACAGAACACGATCCGGCTGTGGTGCAGTACACGCTGCCGATTCAGGGCGAGAACCGGACGTACCAGGCGCGGGTCGTCCGCTGCGACGGCGACCATCGGCTGTCGATCGTCCAGGACGTCACCGAACGGACCCGCGCCGAGGAGCGGCTGCGCGACAGCGAGCGGCGCTACACGCTGGCGACGAGCGCGGCGCGAGTCGGCGTGTGGGACTGGGACCTCCGGACCAATCAGGTGTACGTCGATCCGTCGATCAACACGGATCTCGGGCTCGACCCGCGCGGTCCCGGCCGCTCCGCGATCGAGTGGGTCCCCCTGTTTCACGCCGCGGATCTGGATCAAGCGCACAAGCGGATGACCGCGCACGTGGATGGGCGCATCCCCTCGGTCGAACTGGAGTGCCGGCTGTTTCACAGCGATGGCAGCATCCGCTGGTTTGTCGCAAGAGGCGCGATCGTCGAGCGCGCCGGGGCGCGGCCGATTCGGGCCAGCGGCACCGCGACCGACATCACCGAACGCAAAGAGGCGGAGGAGGCGCTCCACCACGCGCAGATGGAGGTGGCACGCATGGGCCGCATGTCCGCGCTCGGCGAGCTGGCCGCCTCGATCGCGCACGAGATCGATCAGCCGCTGTGCGCGATTGTCGCCAATGTGAACGCGTGCCAGCGGTGGCTTCAGGGACGCGGCGCGGAGCTCGGTGATGTGCGCGAGGCACTGGCGGACGTCGTGACCGACAGCAACCGCGCGAGCGAGGTGATTCGGCGGACGCGCGAGCTGTTCCGGCATGCCCCGGTCGAGCATGCGCCCGTCGACTTGAACGAGGTGATTCGCGAGGTCATCGCGCTCGCCCGCAGTCGCGCCGATCGAAACCATGTCCGCTGCTCGACGGATCTGTGCACGGGGCTCCCGCGCGTGATGGGCGATCGCATTCAGCTCCAACAGGTGGTGTTCAACCTGATCGTGAACGGCCTCGACGCCATGCGCGACGTCGACCGGGAGCGGCACCTGAGCCTGCGGACCTGGCGCGAGGCGAGCGACGTCCTCATCTCGGTGTCCGATACAGGGACGGGCCTCGACCCGCGGAAGGCCGAGCGCATCTTCGACCCGTTTTTCACGACGAAGCCGGAAGGGATGGGCATGGGTCTCGCCATCACCCGGTCGATCGTCCAGGCCCACGGCGGCCGCCTCTGGGCGGTGCCGAACGACTCCAGTGGGGCCACCTTCCACATCGTTCTCCCGGCTGAGGGGCTGCCGAGTGATTGAAGATCAGACCGTCTACGTCGTCGACGACGATGCCTCCGTGCGGACGGCGTTGAAGCGGCTGCTGGGATCGGTGGGGTTCGCGTGTCAGACGTTCGGGACGGCGGACGAGTTCCTTCGAACCCCGCGCACGGACGGGCCGCAGTGCCTCGTCCTCGACCTGCGGCTGCCGGGCACGAGCGGACTCGACGTCCAGCGCGAGCTGGCCGGCATCGAGCGGCCGATGCCCATCATCTTCATCACCGGCCACGGCGACATCCCCGTCACCGTGCGGGCCATGAAAGCGGGCGCGTCGGAGTTCCTGACCAAGCCGCTGCGCGAGCAGGAGCTCCTCGAGGCGATTCGGAAGGCGCTCGACCGCGACCGCGAGGCGCTCCGCAAGCGCTCGGAGGCGACGGGGCTGCGCCGTCGCTATGACGAGCTGACGCCGCGCGAGCGCCAGGTGATGCGGCTCGTCGTGACCGGCCTTCTCAACAAGCAGGTCGCCGCCGAGCTCGGGATTTCCGAGAAAACGGTCAAAGTGCACCGGGCACAGGTGATGCAAAAGATGCACGCCGGCTCGCTCGCGGAGCTGGTTCGGATGGCCGACCATCTGCCCACGCCTCCTCGCGCCTCATAACGGGGATGGACCAAGGTCCTATTCCCGTCGCCCCCGGAGGCTGTTAACGTTCCTCCCGTCCGGGTCGGCCGGCTCCGGCGCTCATCATCTGGTGGACGGGAGGAGAGATGGCGGTGGTCCTCGTCACCATCGTGGACGACGACGAGTCGATTCGGCGCGCCCTCCAGCGCTTGATGAAATCGGCGGGCCTTACGGCGGATTCGTTCGGATCGGCGGAGGAGTTCCTGCAGCGGGGCGATCGCGAGACGGCGTGCCTCATCCTCGACGTGCGGCTCCCGGGCATGAGCGGACTCGACCTCCAGCGCGAGCTGGCGGCGCTCAGCCCGCGGATCCCGATCATTTTCATGAGCGCGTACGGCACCGAAGAAATGAAGGAGCGCGCCATCCAGAAGGGCGCGGTCTCCTTCCTCCGGAAGCCGTTCAACGAAGATCTGCTGCTCGACGACATCCGGCTCGCGCTCGACGCGAGAAGGTAGCGATTCAGAATTTAGAATTCAGAATTTAGAATTCAGAATTCAGAATCCAGAAGAAACGAAACGCTCGGGTCATCCGGACGTTCGAACGAGAGCCTTCTGAATCCTGCATTCTGTATTCTAGATTCTGTATTCTGAATTCTGACCTACAACGACTTCAAATACTCGACGAGCTCGCGCTTCTGCGGCTCGGAGAGCCCGAGCGACAGCAGTCGATCGTAGTGCTCGACCACGTCGCGAAGCGTCGCGAACCGCCCGTCGTGGTAGAAGCCGCCCTTCATGTGCGTCCACAACCCCTTCAAGGGCGCGGTCCGATATCGGCGGTCCGGCGAGCGATCGGCCTGGAACGGATCGATGCCGATCTCTTCGGCGGTGTGCATGTTCCAGCCAGGCTCGGTGAAGAGTGGCGGCACGTGACAGGTCGAGCACTGCGCGCGTCCGTTGAACAGGACCTTCCCTCGCCGCGCCATGTTCGAGTCGAACACGTGCCGCGGCGCCGGCGGCGCCTGCAGCGCGAGCTGGTAGAACTGGAGCGCGGCGAGCTTCGGCGTGATGCGATCCGGCGAGTTCCGGATGTTGCCGAACCCGGCTCTCGCGGCGACCGGGAACTGCTCGGCATTGTCGAGCCGCGGGTCGTAGAAAATCCCCGACCCGCCCATCTCGATGTTGGCGACGAAGGCGTTCCAGTGGCTCACGCCGCCCCAGCCCGTCCAGGTGTGGAGGTTCACGCCCGCGAGCCCGAAGGCTGGTGGAATGAGCGTCGCCGCGGTCTTACCGTCCGGCCTGAACCCCTGGCCGTCGAGCAACAGCTCGGCGTCGAACTTGCCCGGGCCCCACGCCCCGACCACTTTCTTCACCGTCGCCACGTCGACGCCCAGCAGATCGGCTAACGGCTGCAGGTTGGGCGCGAGCCCGATGATGGCTCCGACGTTCAGGTCACGGGCCGCCCAGCCGTCCAGCCGGCGGCCGATGCCGAACGCGAACGAGTTATCGACGGTCGAATGGCACAGCGCGCACTGGATCCCAATCGATTTCAGCCGCCCATCGTCGAAGAAGCCGGTCAGGCCGACGACGGCGTCGAGGCGGAGCAGGGCAAGGGTAGTCGCGGCGTCGTCCAGGTTGACTCTGCCTCGACGCAGCAGGCGGACGAGCTCACGGGGAAGTTGGTCGAGATCGACCTTCAGGCCGATCCCCAGGGCGGCTTTGGGGCTCAGGCCCGGACCGACCCCGCCGAGCTTCCGGCCGGCCACGGCCTCGTGCAGCTCGAGCGTTCCTCCCCAGAATGCCTCGTCTCCGAAGGTATCGGACCGGAACGTTTTCCGCCCCTCGCGCAGCATTTGCTCCGACTGGGCGAACAGGGGATCGTCAGACCTTTTCGATCGATGGTCGTCGTCGGCGCGCAGAATCGAGATGCTGGCGAGCGACAGAGCCCAGCCGCCTGCAGCGGCCGCAAGCACGAGCGTGACGGAACGGCGCATGGGAGCCTCCTTTCTCTATAGAGTGCGCAGCTCGTCCGAGGTGACAATGTCTAAGGGATGAGCGGGTGGGCCTGCCCCGCCGAAGCGCGGAGCGCGACGCCGGGCTTGCCCCGCCGAAGCGCGGAGCGCGACGCCGGGCCTGCCGGCCGCCGAAGCGCGGAGCGCGACGCCGGGCTTGCCCCGCCGAAGCGCGGAGCGCGACGCCGGGCTTGCCCCGCCGAAGCGCGGAGCGCGACGCCGGGCTTGCCCCGCCGAAGCGCGTAGCGCGAAGGCGGGAACCTTTTGGCACCTCGATTACTCTTTGTATGTATGTCTGATGAAGAGCTGCTTCAACGCGTCCGGGCTGGCGATACGGCGCTCTTTGAAGTGCTGATGCGCCGCTATAACCAGCGACTGTATCGCGTCGTACGCTCTATCATGGGCAACTCGAACGAGATTGAGGATGCCATCCAGCAGGCCTACGTGAACGCCTTCTTCCATCTGGATCAGTTCGCCGAACGGGCACGCTTCGCGACGTGGCTCACGAAGATCGCCGTCCACGAGGCGCTCGCCCGCGCGCGGCGACGGTCGCCGGCCGACGGGAATGGGTCGATCGATCCTGCCAGCATGGACGCTCATCCATCGGCATTGCCGGACCCCGAGCACCAGGCGTTCGCGGGCGAGCTCAGGCGCATGCTCGAGGCGGCGCTGGAAGCGCTGCCCGAGAGCTACCGCGTCGTGTTCATGCTTCGGGAGGTCGAGGGGCTGAGCACGATCGACACGGCCGAGTGCCTGGAGATCAACGAGGACACGGTCAAGACCCGCCTGCATCGCGCGCGCGGCCTGCTCCGCGACGAGCTCTACGCGCGGGCCGGCGCCGCCACCGCCGAGGCCTTCCAGTTCCACGCGTCGCGATGCGACCTGGTCGTCGCGCGCGTGATGCAACAGATCGCCGAGGCTCCCGCGTCTCTTCCCGCCCCATCTGCGCCTGTGACATAGTTCCCGCCGGGAGCGCGGGCCTCTCAGGCCCGCGTTTGAACGCGGGCCTCTCAGGCCCCGCGTGGGGGCTCACGAATGCAGCTCGGGATGATCGGCCTCGGCCGAATGGGTGGAAACATGGTCCGCCGCCTGATGCTCGGCGGCCACGCGTGCGTGGTGTACGACCGGGCGGCTGCCGGCGGTCGACGCGCTGGTTCAGGACGGAGCGTCCGGCGGCTCCTCGCTCGCCGATTTCGTCGCGAAGCTCGGCCCTCCGAGAACGATCTGCCTCATGGTGCCGGCCGCGATCGTCGAGGCGACGATCGACGAGCTGGTCCCGTTGCTGGCGCGGGGAGACACCATCATCGACGGCGGGAACTCCCACTACCAGGATGACATCGCGCGCGCCCAGCGCTTGAGCGCTCGGGGGATGCACTACGTGGACATGGGCACCAGCGGCGGCGTGTGGGGGCTCGACCGCGGCTACTGCCTGATGATTGGCGGCGAGAAGGAGGTCGTCGCGCGGCTCGATCCGATCTTCAAGACGCTATCGCCTGGTCCGGGACAGATTGCGCGGACACCAGGCCGCGAGGGCCGGCAGAGTACCGCCGAGCATGGCTACCTGCACTGCGGTCCCGCGGGCGCGGGGCACTTCGTGAAGATGATCCACAACGGAATCGAGTACGGGCTCATGGCGGCGTACGCCGAGGGTCTCAACATCCTGAAACGCGCCAACGTCGGGAAGGCAAGCCACGAGAAAGATGCCGAGACCGCGCCGCTCAGGCACCCGGAGCACTATCAATACGATTTCGACCTGGCGGATGTGACCGAGCTGTGGCGGCGGGGAAGCGTCGTCAGCTCGTGGCTGCTCGATCTGACGGCCCAGGCGCTCGCCGCCGATCCGACGCTCGAGAAGTTCGGCGGCACCGTCGCCGACTCGGGCGAGGGACGGTGGACGGTGCAGGCGGCCAACGACGAGGGCGTGCCGGCGCACGTGCTGACGGCCGCGCTCTTCGAGCGGTTCGCGTCGCGTGATCTCGACCTGTTCGCGAACAAGGTGCTGTCGGCGATGCGGTACGGGTTCGGGGGGCACACGGAGCGGCGGTGATCACGGAGGGTACGGAGGTCACGGAAAGTGATAAACACGGAGACACGGAGGACACGGAGAAACCAAGGTTTGAGGAAGGCCACAACAGGCAACTCCGTGATCTCCGTGTCTCCGTGTTTGTCATTCTCCGTGCCCTCCCTTGCCTCCGTGAGCTAGGACCACATGACCGACGACAGCCGCCGATCCGACGCCCTCGTCTTCTTCGGCGCTTCCGGCGACCTGGCCTACAAGAAGATCTTTCCGGCGTTTCAGGCGATGGCGCGGCGCGGGCGGCTCGATTTCGCTATCGTCGGGGTCGGTCGATCCGGCTGGACGCGGGAGCAGCTGATCGAGCGGGCGAGGGCCAGCGTCGAGGAGCACGGCGGCGGCGTCGATCCGAAGGCCTTCCCGACGCTGGCCGATCGGCTGCGCTACGTCGACGGCGACTACAACGATCCGGCGACGTTCAAGCGCCTCCGGACGGAGCTGGGAGAGGCTCAGCGTCCCGCGCACTACCTCGCGATCCCGCCGAGCATGTTCCCGGTCGTCGTGCGCCAGCTCAGGGAAGCGGGATGCACGCACGGGGCGCGCGTCATCATCGAGAAACCGTTCGGCCGCGATCTCGCGTCCGCGCGCGCGCTCAACGAGACGCTCCACGAGGTCTTTCCAGAGGATGCGATCTTCCGCATCGATCACTATCTCGGCAAGGAGGCGGTGCAGAACATTCTCTATTTCCGCTTCTCCAACGCCTTCCTCGAGCCGATCTGGAACAGGCATTACGTCGAGAACGTTCAGATCACGATGGCGGAGCGCTTCGGCGTCGACGGGCGCGGCAAACTGTACGAAGAGATGGGCGTGATCCGGGACGTCATCCAGAATCACCTGCTGCAGATCGTGAGCTACCTGGCGATGGAGGCCCCCGCCGGCGTCCACGCCGAGACGATCCACGACGAGCAGGCGAAGGTGCTGCGCACGACGCGGCCGCTCAGCGTCGATGATCTGGTCATCGGCCAGTTCCGCGGCTATCGACGCGAGGCCAACGTCGCGCAGGACTCACCGGTGCCCACCTATGCGGCGCTGCGGCTCCACGTGGACTCCTGGCGTTGGGAAGGCGTGCCGTTCTACGTGCGAGCCGGCAAGTGCCTCGCCCTCACGGCGACAGAGGTGATCGTCGAGCTGCGGAACCCCCCGCTCGTCGTGTTCAAAGAGCCGATGCCGTCGCTCGGCAACTACGTTCGGTTCCGCGTGAGCCCCGACGTGGAGATTGCAATCGGCGCGCGGGCGAAGTCGCCCGGCGAGGGCATGAAAGGGGAGCCGGTCGAGCTGTCCGTCGTGCAATTGCCGGAGCAGGGGACCGAAGGGCGCATGGACGCCTACGAGCGCCTGCTCGGCGACGCGATCGCCGGAGATGCCACCCTTTTCGCCCGCCAGGACGTCGTCGAAGCGGCGTGGGCCATCGTCGATCCCGTCATCCGGGACGGCGGCCGCTTACACGAGTACGACCCGGGGACCTGGGGTCCCACGGAGGCAGAGGCGCTGGCCAGGGAAGTGGGTGGCTGGAATGCTCCGCGGGGGCGCGATTGAAGATTACTGGTGGTTGATCTCGAGCTCGCGAGTGATTTCGCGAACGATCGCCGCGGGTGGGTTCGAAATATCGACGACGAGCGCGTCGTGCGGCTCTTCGAGCGCCTCGAACTGACTCTCGAGCAGATCGGGTGAGAAGAAGTGCCCGCGGCGATCGCCGAGCCGTTCCTCGATCTCCTCGAACGTCCCTTTCAGGTAGACGAAGCGGACCTCCGGAGCGACCCGCAGCCGTTTGCGGTACGCGTGCTTGAGCGCCGAGCAGGCGAGGACCGCATTCCGGCCGGCTTGCACGCGCTCGTCGAGCGCCTTCGCGATCGCCGCGAGCCAGGGATCGCGATCCGCGTCGTCGAGCGGTTCTCCGCGCCGCATCTTGTCGATGTTGGCCGGCGGATGAAACTCGTCCGCCTCGAGGAATTCCCACCCGAGCTCGCCGGCCAGCATCCGGCCGACCGTCGTCTTGCCGGATCCGGAAACCCCCATCAGAATGACGATCATCGGCGGAGATCTTATACAGTCCGCGACCCGGTCGGCCATCGTGCTCTGCGGCGGACGCTCGACGCGCATGGGGCGCGACAAGGCGTCGCTCCCGTTCGGCGGCGAAACGCTCCTCGCGCGCGCCGTCAGGATCGTCCGGCAGGCGGCGGACGATGTCGTGCTCGTGGCGCGGGAAGGCCAGACGCTGCCTGAGGGATTCGAGGCGCTACGGGACCCTGCGGAAGGCCTCGGGCCACTGGCCGGGCTGATGGTCGGCCTCCGCCACGTGAAGGCAGACCGGGCGTTCGTGACGGCGTGTGACGCGCCGTTCCTCCGTCCCGCCCTCATCGGGCGGCTTCTCGAGCTCAGCACGGGCTACGATGCCGCGGTCCCGTTAATCGACGGCCATCTCATGATGACGGCGGCCGTCTACGCGCGCTCGATAGTGCCGATTGTCGAGGCGCTCGTCGCCAGACGGGCGCTCCGCACGCGCGATCTCCTCGACCACGTGCACGCGCGACGTGTCCAGCCCGACGAGCTGCGTGACGTCGATCCCGATCTCGAGAGCTTCCAGACCTGCAATACGGTCGAGGACTACGCCGCGGCCCTTCGGCGCGCTGGTTTCTGAGGCGCCTATTTCGAGGCCTCACTTGAAGGGGTAGACCATCACGCCGACGAACACGTTGAAGCTGCTCGCGTCCCACGTGTTGTCGAAGCGGCCGACCGGCGTCTCGATGACGTTGTCGAACTCGGTGAAGAAGAAGCCGGCGCTCGAGAAGATGCCGACCTTCCGCCCTGCCGCGTATTCGACCCTTAGCTGAGGCCGGACACAGAAGCTGTTGCTCGCGTCGACGGTGACCTCGGTGCCAGGTCCGAAGAAGTTGCGGTACTGGTCGTCCAGACGGATCGAGTTGATGCTGATGCCGGCGTTCACTGACACGCCTGTCGCCACCCGACCGGTCACCCACGTGTAGCCGATGCCGGCCATGATGGGACGAACGCGGAGGCGCCCGACCTCCACGTCGCCGGAGACGCCCGGGAGAGTCAGGTCAGCCTGATACCACCCGAAACCGAGCGTCGCACCGAGGCCTGGCTCAGGGGCGAGGCCGAAGTTGAAGCCGAATGCCGGACCGAGGCTGACGTCGTCGTCGGTCGTGAAGATGCCGCCGACGGATCCGCCGATGCCGGACCGCTTCGCTGTTTCCTTGATCCATTGGGCGGAGGCGTTCGATGCGGTCAACGTGCAGGCGAGGACGACACACGGCACAACGCGTCTCAGCATTCACAGCTCCTCTGGTGCCCAGACACATTACTGTCAGCGTCGCCCCGACGCAACGTCTTGCCACTCGCAGGCGGCCGTACCATTCCATCGGCCTTTGGTCCTATAGCCGGGTCCCCCCGACCCGGGTATATGCTCCTTACTGCCAGTTCCTGCGGTTCGACGCGCCCTGGAGGAGAGCTCACCCTTCCATGCTCTTGACGCCGCTCGGGCCGGCGCCTCGACACTATCGCTTCGCGTCTGTGCTGGTGGCCACGCTGTCGTTCGCGCTGCCGGTCAGCGCACAACCCTCGTCTCGGATCATCGGATCCGTCGAGGACGCCACCGGGGCCCGCCTCCCGGCTGTCACGATCAGCGTGCAGGGGACCGACGATCGGGTCACCGAAACCGGCCCTGACGGACGCTTCCACCTCGAGAATCTTCCGGTCGGCGAGTACGAGCTGCACGCCGCGCATCCCGGGTTTGCGCCGGCACGCCGCATCCTTCGACTCGGCCCCGGAGAAAAGCTCACCGTTACGCTGACGCTCTCGGTCCTGCTGCTGGAACACGCCGTCGTGACGGCGCCGAAGACCGGCGAGCAGGACGTGCAAACGACCCCCATGGCGGTGAGCGTGCTGCCGGCGACCGAGCTGCAGCGCCTCGACTCTCACACGGTGGCACACCTTTCCGGCCTCGCGCCTTCGGTCACGTTCTCCCAGAACTCCGACTTCGCACAGCTCACTATCCGGGGAATCGGCAGCACTGTCGTCTTCGCCGGGACCGATCCGAGCTCCGCCGTCTACGTCGATGGCGTGTACCTCGCGCGCCCCGTGTCCGTGCTCGCGGATTTCCTGGACCTCGAGCGCGTCGAAGTGCTCCGCGGCCCGCAGGGCACGCTGTACGGCCGCAACGCCGTCGGCGGCGCGCTGAATGTCATCACGAAGCCTCCCACGGACGATGTCGAGGTCTCGGGGCGGCTCGTCGTGGGGAGCCTCGACACGCTTCGGGCCGAGGCACGCGTGAGCGGTCCTGTCGTTCCGGGAAGGATCATGGCGAGCGGAGCCGTCCTGCGCGGGATCCGTCAGGGCTTTGTCCGGGATCTGGATCACCCCGACCATCCGCTGGGCGGCGAGGACGTCACGGCCGCGCGCGGGAAGCTGCACGTCGTGTTCGACCGGCGGAGCAGCCTGCTCCTGACGGCGGACCTGACCGATCAGGATCCGGTGCCGCTGACCTACGCGAAGGTCCTGGCCGTGAAGCCCGGGTTCCAGATCGACAACCCTCCCGATCTTCACGAGGTCCGCGCGTCGACGCTCGCGGACGGTCGGACCCTGCAGTACGGCGGGGCCGCCCGTCTCACCGTGCGGCTCGCGCCCGAGACGACGCTGACGAGCCTGACGGCTTACCGGAAGCTGGACTACCGCGTCCGGAACGACGCCGACATCACGGAGCTGGATCTCACGTCGGTCGACCTGCGCGAAATGCACCACCAGTGGTCGGAGGAAGTGACGGTCGCTCAACGGCGGCCCCGGGTCGAGTGGATCGCCGGTCTGTTCCTGTTCGACGAAGTCGACCACCAACCGACATTGATCCAGGTCCTGGGGCCCCGCCTCGAGAATCTCCTCGATCCCACGGTCGACGCCAGCGCAGGAGCGGTATTCGGACAGGCGACACTCGACGTCACCGAGCGTCTGTCGGCGACGGCCGGACTACGCTACACGCGGGAGCGGAAGACGTTCGCCAATCGAGGGCGGCTCTATACGCTCGACCTGCCGGTGGTCCTGATTCCAGGTTCGACCTACGAGTACACGGACGCGCTGTCGCACACCGCGTGGACGCCGAAGATCGGGCTCGACACGCGCCTGCGGGAGAGCACGTTCGCTTATATCTCCGCGACCCGAGGGTTCAAGAGCGGCGGGTTCAACATCACGTCGCCCGAGGCGGGTCGCGGGTACGATCCCGAATGGGCGTGGAGCTACGAGGGCGGTCTGAAGACCGATCTCGCGCGTGGACGCGCCCGGATCAACCTCGCGATGTTCCACATGGACTACACGGACCTGCAGGTGCAGACGCCGATTCGGCCCGGCGTGATCGATATTTCCAACGCGGCGGAGGCGACGATTCGCGGTGTCGAGCTCGAAGGCGCGGCACGCCTCGCCTCTGCCGTGCGCGCCGGAGGACATCTGGCCTGGCTCGACGCCGCCTACGATCGGTACATCGCCGTGGGCCTCGAAGGCATCACCGGTGACGTCGCCGGACGTCGGCTCAACAACGCACCGGAGTGGTCGGGACGTCTCTGGCTCGAGTGGAACGGTCAGCTGGGACGAAGAGGTCGGTTTTCGTTGCGCGGCGACTCGAGGTGGCAGAGTACCGTGTTCTTCACGCCCTTCAACGACGCGATCCAGCGGCAGAGTGCGTACGCGCTTCTGGACGTGAGCGCCGAAGCCGGGCCGGGACACCGCCACTGGTCCCTCGCCGCGTACGCGCGGAACCTCACGAACGAGGACTACATCACCGGGACGTTCGGTACGCCTCCGCCCGCCATCGGCGGGCGTCCCGGAGAATCCCGCCAGATCGGTATCCAGTTGACGCTACAGCGGTAGACGGGTGCAGACGCTCATCGACGTCACGGTGCCGCCGCTGACGTTCATCCTGCTCCTGGCGGTCGGGTTGGATCTGACGTGGGAGGACTTCGCACGCGTGCGTCGTCAGCCGGTGCTCGTGCTGGCCGGTCTCGTCGGGCCGATCCTCCTCCTGCCACCGATCGCGGTCGCCCTCACGTGGGCCTTTCGGCCCCCGCCAGACGTCACGGCCGGCCTGCTCCTCGTCGCCGCGTGTCCAATCGGCGGGATCTCGAATACCTACAGCTACCTCGCGCGCGCGTCCACGGCGCTGTCGGTCACGCTCACCGGTCTGTCGTGCCTGCTGGCCGGCTTCACGGTACCGCTGATCGGCCAGGGGCTCGAGACGCTGCTCGGGGGACAACTGGCCATCGCGCCGCCGATCAACCTGCTCCTCGTGCAGCTCCTCCTGATGCTGGCGTTGCCTGTCGGGCTCGGCATGTGGGTGCGGCGACGGTGGGCGGATCTGTCGGGACGGTACCGGTCGCCGGTTCAGCGGCTGGCGTTCATCGGTGTCGGGATGGTGCTGGTCCTCATCATCCTGGACGATCCGTGGACCTTCGTCAGCGGCCTGTCGGTCACCGTTCCGCTGGCGTGCGCGTTCATCGTGTGCTCGGCGGCTGTCGGCTGGATGACCGCGGTGCCGGTCACCGAAGATCCTCGGGATCGATTCACGCTGGCCGCCGAGTTCGGCACGCGCAATCTGGGTGTGGCAATGGCGGTCGCGGTGACGCTGCTCGGACGCGTCGAGTTCGCGCGCTTCGCGTACACGTTACTTTCTGACCGAGATCCCGCTGATGCTCGGTGCGATCGCGCTCTTTCGCCGCAGCCAGCGCGAGCGTGAGCTTTAGCGCCGTCTCCCTCCTCCGCCTCGGCCACCTCCGCCGCCGCCGCCGCGGTAGCTGCCCGAGCGGTGCGACGAGCTGCCGCTGCGATAGTTACTGTAATCCTGGCTCCGCTGCGCGCCTTCGCTGCGCGCGCGCGAATCTCGATTGAGTTGATCCTGCGTGCCGCGATCCACGTTACTGCCGCGATCGGTGGTGGCTTGGCCGCTCCTGACCCGTCGTCGGCCGGGGCCGCTCGCCGCTGGGCTGCTTCTCGGTGTTCGACCATCCGCCGTTGTCGTACTTCTGCCACGAGCCGTCCTGATTCCGATAGACGTTGCCGTCCTTGCCGGCGTAGACGTTGCCGCCGCTGCCGGCGCCGACGAAGCCCGAATCGCCGCGGCGGGTCACGGCGGCGCCGTCGTCGGTCCTGACCGTTCGCGTCGTCGTATCGGTCCGCCGGTTCGTATAGCGATTGGTCTTCGCCCAATCGTCGCCGCGTTGCACGGACGTCGAGCCCCAGCTGCCGTAGACGTTCGATCCCTGACGCGTCTGCGCGTAGGTGCCCGTGCGCGGATTGTAGGCCTGCGCGACGCCGCGCGCGCCGTACGGGCCGTATGCGGCCGCGCCGCGAGCGTAAGTCCCCGTCCGCGGGTTGTAGCGCGCGCCAACGCCGGCGCCGCCGTACGGACCGTAGACGCCGGCGCTGCGTCCGTATGCGCCTGTCCATGGGTTGTACCAGGCGGAATACCCGTAGGTCGGGAAATGCGGGTAGTAATAAGGATAGTACCCGCCCCACCCGATGTAGGGGGGATAGTAGTAACCGGAGCCCCACACGGTGCAGCCCCAGGCGACCATCATCCCCGTGTAGCCGGCCGCCGCGGCATACGTCACCCACTCGTCGTCATCGTCTTCAACGGTCACGTAGGTCACGTGATGCGCTGGAGAGCTGACCGGGATCTGGTAGATCTGCTCCGGCACCGAGCTGGCCACTTCCCATGGCCCCGAGGCGCCCTTGCCGACGAACCACACGCCCTGATAGCACATGTAGTACAGGTCGCCGACCTTGAAGACGTCCTTGTCGGTGTTCACGGCGCGCTGCACCGTCGTCTTTTCGATCGGCGTGAACTGCGGATCGCCCTGGAACGCGACGTCGGGCGCCTTCAGCTCCTTCTTCTTGACGCGCGCGGTCTGCGGCACCTGCGCGAGCAACACCGCTTCCGCCGCCTGATCGGTACCGGGAACGGACGCCAGCACCCGCGACCGGGCGTGCTCGAGCGGGATCTTCTTGAAGTCGGCGGGAAGAGACGGCGTGGCGAACGTCCACGGTCCGGTGAAGTCCGGCGCCGAGAACCAGCGGCCCGCCACCAGGTAGTAGACCGATCCGCTCTTTCCCATGCGGAAGACGTCGCTCTCGGTGTTGCTGACCCACAGAAGTTCGGTGCCCTGGACCAGGAGGTAGTTGGGCTCGCCCGTGAGGAGAATGAGCTCGGCCGGCTGGAGGCTGACCAATACCTTCGGCACCGCCGACGCCGCGATCGACCTGCCGGGCAGATTCGTCTTGACCTCTTTCCAGTTCTCTTCCGCCGGCAGCTTCTTGAAGCTGTCGGGGAGCGTCCCAGCGGCGGACCAGGGCCCTTTGACGTCTCTGGCCTTGAGCCACGCATCGTTGTTTCGAAGATAGAAGATGCTGGTCGGGCCGTGCTCAAACAGGTCCCAGTTCGTGTTGACCGCGAACTTCAGGTCGTTCTCCTTGATGGGGCTCCAGATCGGCTCGCCGTCGAGATTCACGATGACCGCGGGCGTCTTGCTGAAGAAGATGGTCGGGGGATCCGCCTTGATGCCCTCCACGTTCTTCGGGACGATCGCGCTCTTGTCCACGTTGGCCAGGACCCGATCCAGTGCGATCACGCGGTCGTCGTCCGGGATGGCTTTGTCGATCTGCGCGGTGACCTCGCGGATCTGCTCCTTCTGCAGTGTTGGGAAGTTGGCTTCGGTAATCTTCATCGGGTCGAAGCTGACCAGCCGCTCGTCGAGCGCGACCTTCGTATCCGATTCGAGTTTGATCGTGCCCATCGCCGGCTTGTCAGCGGTCGTCGAGCGATAGGAGACGGCGCTGAAGGCAACGATGTGGGCCTGCTTTTCCCAGCTGGCGACCTGAGGTTGATACAACAGGATCGTGCCGCCGCTCGGCAGATCGTAGATCCGCGGCCAGCCGCCATCGACTGGCGCCGGCGCGGAGGCGGCCGACGCCGGCGTGGCCTTCGATGCGGTCGGGGTCGTGGTTTTTGTCGTCTGGGAAGACGGGCGCCGGCTTCGCGGCAGGCTGAGCCTGCGGCGTCGCGTCGGCGATCGCGGGGGCGGACGGTTGCACCAATAGGCTGATCGCCGCAACGAGAGCGGCGGCCCGACGAGGGTGCCTGGGTTGATTCATGACGCTGGATCCTCTCCTGCGGGCGATCTGTCGCCCGGCTCGATCAAGCCGATAGCCAGGCGCGAGCGGCCGCGGCCGCTTGCTCGGAAAAAAATTCCACAGGCGCTTTCCGCAGATCCGCGCCGGCGAACATCAATGCCTCGCTCCGCCATCGTTCGGCTCCGACGATGGCGATTCGCTCGATGCTGTCCCCCTGCTTCACGAAGAAGGTCAGGTCGTTCCAGTCGGCGTGCGCCTCCCACCCCTCGAAGCCGGCCAGCACGAACAACAGCTTGACCGGCCCGACACGGGCGATCTCGCCGGCCAGCGCCGCCTGACACCGATCGAGGTCCTTCTTGCTCAAGGTGCCCCGAATCTCGAGACGATAGACGTTCCCTGGCTCGTGCTCCATCGTAATAGACATAGGTACCCACGCGTGGGGTGTCGTCGACAGAGCAGGGATTGTGCCCGCCGCGATTGCCTGTTCTGATTCAGCGGCGCGTTATACGGGCTCCGCTGGACCGGAGTTCCTCCGGAATGCCGTGTGATGCTTCGGGCGTCCGAGCATCTGCCGCGGCGGGTGAAGGCGCTGGCGCGGCTCGACAATTGCACCCTCCTTCCCTCAATCCGACGCCAATAACGGCCAGTCGAAAGGAAGCTCGCATGAAGAAGACACTCGTGACCGCCGCGATCGCCATTCTCCTGACTCCGGCGCTCGCCATGGCCCAGAAGGTCAGCTACGACTACGACAAGACCGCGAACTTCGCGTCCTTCAAGACCTACACGCACAAGGATGGGACGAAGGTCGGCCAGCCGCTCATCGACGACCGCATCGTTGCCGCCATCGATGCGCAGCTCGCCGCGAAAGGCTTGACGAAGGACGACGCGAACCCGGACGTCGTCGTGATCTACCACATCGCGTTCGACAAGCAGAAAGACATCTCGACGTACAGCAGTGGGTACGGCGGCGGCTACGGGGCCTACGGCTACGGCTGGGGCGGCGGCTGGGGCGGCGGGACGACGACCACACAGGTCCGGGACATTCTCATCGGCACGCTCGTCGTCGACCTCGCCGACGCCAAGGGGAACAAGCTCGCCTGGCGCGGGATGGCCGTGAAGGAAGTGAATACGCAGGCCAATCCTGAAAAGCGCGACAAGAGCATCAACAACGCTATGAAGAAGATCTTCAAGAACTATCCGCCCAAGCAACAGACCTAGTGCGACCGGACGAGACGACTGGAGGGTGCAAGGTGAGGCGAGGAATGATCGCCGCGCTCCTGCTGCTCGCGGCAACTGGTGTCGCGGGACACGAGCAGATTCCGCAGGCTACCGAGCAGGACACGAAGACGCTCAATCTGAGCGCCTATGCGGAGCTGATGCGCCGTGACGTGGTGGCGCAGAAAGTCGTGATCATCACCGAGGTCATGGGCTTCACCGAGGCGGAGGACGCGGCGTTCTGGCCCATCTATCGCGAGTACGACGCCGAGATGGCGAAGCTCGGCGACGAGCGGGTGGCCCTGATCGCGGAATATGCGAGCACCTTCGAGACGCTCACCGACGCGATCGCCGAAAAGCTCGCCACCAGGGCGCTCGACCTCGAGACACGGCGGCAGGCCGCCAGGGCCGGGTGCTACGACCGCGTCCGGAAGGCGTTGTCGCCGCGTACGGCCCTCCGCTTTCTGCAGGTCGAGCATCAGCTCCAGCTGCTGATCGACCTGCAGATCGCGGCCTCGCTTCCCATCGCCAAAGACGAGAGAGCACAGAAATGACGACTCGAAGGACTCGCTGGATTGCCGCGATGCTCGTGCTCGGGACGGGAGTGTCGCTGTCGGCGGACCGGATCCGGCTGCGATCCGGACAGACCGTGGAAGGGATGTTCATCGGCGGCGACAGCAAGGCCGTTCGGGTCCTTCTGGATAACGGCCGCGTGGCCGAGGTCCCGCTGACGGAGGCGGTCTCGGTGGAATTCACCCCGCGGAAACCGCCGCAGGCGGCGTCGCCGGCGAGCCCGGCCACCGCGCCAAAGCCGGCGCCAAAGACGGTGACCGTCCCGGCCGGCGCGACGGTGAACGTCCGCCTCACGCAGGCGATCGACGTCGATGCTTCTCAGGCCGGAATGAAGTTCAAGGCGATCGTGGACGACCCGGTGATGGTCGAAGGTTCGACCGTCATCCCGCGCGGCGCGTCGGCCGTCCTGCAAGCTGTCCAGGTGCAGCAGTCGGGGACGATGAAGGGCAGCGACAAGATCTCGTTGAAGCTGAACTCGATTGGGTTCGGTGGAATGGTGTACGAGGTGGCCACCGCCTACGTCGAGACCACAGGCAAGGGAGAAGGGAAGAAGACTGCGCGCAAGGTCGGTGGAGGCGCCGGCCTCGGCGCCATCGTCGGGGGTATCGCGGGCGGAGGTTCAGGGGCGGCCATCGGCGCGGCCGTCGGCGGCGCAACCGGAGCCATCGTGGCCGCAAGCGGCGAGGAGCATCTGAAGCTGCCGGCCGAGACGCGGCTCCAGTTCCAGCTCAGCGCGGCGGTGAAGATCCAGTCCTAGTGGACCGAGGACGGGCTGCTGGGACGCCTGAGCCCGAGCTTGGCCATCCGCGTCTCGAGCGTGGTGGGCCGGAGCCCGAGCCGGTCCGCCGCGCCGCCCGCTCCACGAATGCGCCACGCCGTGCTCTCGCAGCACGCCGTGAATGTGCTCCCGCTCGACCTCGGCCAGCTTTGCGCTGCGTTTCTCGGGCGCCGCGGTCTTCGACGCGGGGAGCGCAATCGTCAGACGCGTGCCGGCTGCCACGATCATCGCGCGCTCGACCACGTTGCGGAGCTCGCGAATGTTGCCCGGCCATGCATACCGTTGCAGAGCCTGCATGTTTTCCATCGGGATCGTCTCTATCCGCTTGCCGAACGCGATCGAGAACTCCTCGACGAAGCGCCAGACCAGAAGCGGAATGTCTTCGAGGCGTTCCCGCAGCGGCGGCACGCGTATGGGAAAGACGTTGAGCCGGTAGAACAGGTCTTCGCGGAACGCTTCATCGATGATTCGCTGTTCGAGATCCCGGTGCGTGGCCGCGATGATCCGCACGTCCACATGGATGCCTTTCGGGCTCCCGAGCCGCTCGATCTGCCGCTCCTCCAGCACCCGAAGCAGCTTGACCTGGACGTCCGCCGGCAGGTCGCCAATCTCGTCGAGGAAGATCGTCGAGTGATCCGCCAGCTCGAAGCGGCCGATCTGCCGCGCGAGGGCGCCGGTAAAGGCCCCTTTCTCGCGGCCGAACAGCTCGCTCTCCATGAGCGTGGCGGGAATCGCCGAGCAGTTCACGCGCACCATCGGCCGATCGCGTCGCGCGCTCAGTTCGTGAATCTGCGTCGCGAACAGCTCCTTGCCGGTGCCGGTCTCGCCCAGGAGCAGCACGGTCGAATCGGTGGCCGCCACCTGCCGGATCTGCTCCAGGGCGCGGCCCACCGCCGCGCTCCGGCCGATGACAGTCCCGGAGCCGAGGCGCGCCTGGACCTCGCGGCGGAGATATTTGTTTTCCGCGTCCAACCGATCGCGAATCCGTTCCCCCTGCGAGATGGCCTGACGCAGCTCCTTGTCGCCCTCCAGGCGCGCAAGGACGCTGGCGAAAACCGTGGCGATCACCTTCAGGGTATGGAGCGTTTCCGCGGTCCACTCGCGTTCCTTTTCGATCGTGTCGAACCCCATCGCCCCGACGACTCGATTCGAAACTGACAAGGGGACGGTCACGGAAGAGCGGATGCCGTCTCCCAGGTAGCCGGCGCGGTCCACGCGGTTCGGGACTTCCTCGATCGTGGAAAAGCACAGCAACCGGCCGGCGAGGATCGTTTCGTTCGCCCACGGGAAGTGCTCTCTGGCCGAAGTCACCGCGAGCCGCGGCGGGATGCTGTCGCGCCACCAACTGATCGGAGCGAGCAGGTCGCCATCGGGCTGAACCGTGTAAAAGGAGCAACGATCGAGATCGAGCGTTTCGCCGATTCGGTGGAGCGCGTCGAAAATCGCCTCGACGACTTCATCCGAAGGCAGGTTGATGAACTTGTATGACAGCTCCGCGATGAGCCGCTCGAAGTCCAGCTGTCGTTCGACCGTCAGCCTGGCGGCCTCCAGGCGCGTCGTCATGTCAACTATGCAGCCGAGGACGAAGATGCCCTCCTCCGTCTGCAAAGGAATCAAGCTGATCTCTGCGGGGAAGGCGCTGCCGTCGCGGCGGCGGCCGTGCAGATCTTTTTCGAGACCTGCCCGGACGTCGAGCACCCTCTGGAAGCCTTCACGGTGCATCGCATGGACGGCGCGCCAGACTTCGGGCAGAAGGGTCTCAACCGACTGCCCGAGCAACTCCTCGCGTGAGTACCCGAATTGTCGCTCGAGCTGATGGTTCACCAGCACGATGGTGCCAACGGGATCAACGACAAGAATGCCGCTCGGTATCGATTCGGCCGCGAGACCGAAGAGACCCGTTAACTTCGCGCCGAGCGTGGCGGATCCAGTCTGGGACTGGATCCAGGGTCGTTCTGACATATCGGGTTGGACGGTTGGCTGAGTCTACACCCGCATCTAGGGCCCGCTTCCATCTTCAGATGTCTCGAAAAAGGACCGGGCCAGCATAGGGAAGCGAACGAGGGGCGTCTATGGGACCTTAGGGCAGGTAGCTCATGCGGGCCCTATCTGGCCCTCGGCCGGCTGATTCCCAGCTTGGCCATGCGCGTTTCGAGCGTGGTGGGCCGGAGCCCGAGCCGCTCCGCCGCGCCTCCCGCCCCCCGGATGCGCCAGTGTGTGGTCTCGAGCACGGTCCGGATGTGCTGTTCCTCGACATCGGCCAGCTTGAGGCTGCGCTTGCCCGGAGGCATCTTGGTCGCCGGAAGGGCGATCGTCAGCCGGGGCCCGGTCGCCACGATCATCGCGCGCTCCACGACGTTGCGCAGCTCGCGGATGTTGCCCGGCCACGCATGCTGCTGCAGCGCCGCCATCGCCTCGCGGGGGATCGCCTCGATCCGCTTGCCGAACGTGCGCGAGAACTCCTCGACGAACCGCCACACCAGCAGCGGAATATCCTCGACCCGTTCCCGCAGCGGCGGCACTCGAATGGGAAAGACGTTGAGCCGGTAATACAAATCCTCGCGAAACGTCCCCTCCGCGATCCGCTGCTCCAGGTCCCGGTGCGTGGCGGCGATGATCCTGACGTCCACCTGAATCGGCTTCGGGCTGCCGAGCCGCTCGATCTGCCGCTCCTCCAGCACTCGCAGCAGCTTGACCTGGACGTCGGCCGGCAGGTCGCCGATCTCGTCGAGAAAGATGGTCGAGTGGTCTGCCACCTCGAAACGCCCCGCCTGCCGTGCGAGCGCGCCGGTGAAGGCTCCCTTCTCGCGCCCGAACAGCTCGCTCTCCATGAGCGTCTCGGGGATCGCCGCGCAGTTCACGCGCACCATCGTGCGCGCGCGCCGCGTGCTGGCTTCGTGAATCTGCGTCGCAAACAGCTCCTTGCCCGTCCCCGTCTCTCCGAGGAGCAGCACCGTCGAATCGGTCGCCGCCACCTGTTGTACCTGCTCGAGAACGCGGCGCACGGCCGGGCTGTTGCCGACGATTGCGCCGGTGCCCAGGCGCTCCCGGGCTTCTCTCCGGAGGTACACGTTCTCGGCGTGTAACTGGTCGCGCAACCGTTCCACTTCGGCGAGCGCTTTCGCGAGCGACTCGTCCGCTTTCTGGCGCGCCAGAACGTTGCCGAAGGCGCCGGCGATCACGCGGAGCCGATGAACCGTCTCCGGAGCCCAGGAGCGTAGCTCCCGCAACCGATTGAAGCCAACGGCGCCGATAATCTCGCCCGCCACCGACAACGGCACGGTGAGGGCAGCCCGAATCCCGTTGGCGCGGTAGTTCTCCCGGTCTACGGGGTCGGGGATTTCCTCGACGCTGGAGAAGCACACCACCTGACCGGCGCGGAGCGTCTCGAGAGCCCAGGGAAAGTCTTTTTCGGCGGCAACGGGCGCCGGCGGAGGCTCAAACCCCGCTCGCACCCAGCTGATCGGATCGATCATCATGCCATCCGGCTGAATCCTGTAAAAGTTGCAGCGGTCGATATCGAGCCCCTCGCCAATCCGACGGAGGGCATCGCGGATCGCGTCAACGACCTGGTCTGCAGGCAGGTTGATGAACTTTGCCGTCAACTCGGCGACGAGCCGCTCGAACTCGAGCTGTTCCTCGAGCGTCACGCTGGTCGCCCTGTCGATCTGTTTGCGTGCGGCGATGTCCACCATCGTCGCGAGCACGAACGTGCCGTGGGGGGTTTCGATCGGGTTCAGGCCGATTTCGACGGGGAACTCGGAGCCGTCACGGCGGCGGCCGAAGAGCTCGCGACGTGCGCCCATCCGGCCGGGTTCGGGCCGAGCGTCCGGCAGCAGGATCTCGACGGGTTGCCCTATCAGCTCCTGACGGGTAAAGCCGCTCAATCGCTCGACTTCGGCATTGACGAAGACGATCGTGCCGTCCGCGGCGACGACGAGAACGCCGCTCGGGAGCGACTCGGCCGCCAGCCTGAACAGGCGGTCGGCATCGAACCCCGGCTCGTTCCACGCGGGTCTGATGGATCCTCCCATTAGTGGGACTTCCCTTGGATGGAAGATGTGGCTTAGGTATATCACCCGATTGCGCCGAATGAAATTGGGCTCCGGTATCCCGGAGCATACCCGGAATAGCGGAGGTTGACGCGCGCCGACGGAGAGGGGTGTGCTGGCGCGTCTACTCTCGGCGCGTCATCGGTTTACGGACACGCCGACGGCCGACGGCAACGCTGGCACGGCGGCTGCTGTTCGGGTACCGGTCATGCGCTCCACCCTTGGATTCGGCAGTTTGAAGGGGCCGAGAGCCGCCCGGGCGATCGTCGGGGCGGCAGCCCTGGTCTTCTCGCTGGCCGCTCCGGACGACGCGCGCGCGTCGCTGCTGTCGCCTGAACTCGAGGACACGCTCGCCACGATCATCGCGGTGCTTGTGATCTTCCTCGTGCCGGCCGTGCTGATCGTGCTCTTCTGGATGGTCCACGTCCTTCCGGAGAAGATCGCGCACAAGCGGCACCATCCCCAGTTCGAGGCCATCCGGACGTTGTGCCTGCTCTCGCTGGTGTTCGGAGGCCTCCTCTGGCCGCTCGCGTGGCTGTGGGCCTATTCGAAGCCGGTCATGTACAAGATGGCGTACGGGACCGACGTCCATCCGGACGCACTCAAAGAGCACGGGCCTGGGCCGGGAGAAGGCGTGGCGAGCCTTCGCGACAGGCTGGAGCGGCTCGAGGCGCGAGGCGTTCCGCCGTCCGAGCTCGAGGTCCTTCGCGCCGATCTCACGGCCCTCGAGGCGAAGTTCGCCGCCGATGAGGCTCGCTAGATGGAAGTCATCCTACTCGGCATCTACTCGTTTTTCGTCTGGCTGATCTTCATCAAGCTGAAGCTGCTGCCCTGGACCACGCCCTGGAAGGTCGGCGTCGTGATCTTCCCGATCGTCATGATCGCGGCGCTCCTTCTCCTCCTGAATATTTTTGCGCCGACGACGAGCGACGTCCGCGTGGTCAAGTACGTCGTGCCCGTCGTGTCGCAGGTGAGGGGACGCGTCGTCGAGGTGCCGGTCGAGAACAACCGCCCGGTCAAAAAGGGGGACGTACTGTTCCGCATCGATCCGACGCCCTATCAGAACGAGGTGGTGTCGCTCGAGGCGCGGCTGGCCTCCGAGGATGCGAAGGTCGGCGCCGACCGGGCGCGGCTCACGGAGATGCAGGCACGGCTGGCCAACGCAGCGGCGAGCGAGCGAGAGCTGCACGAGCAGTTGAACCAGGCCACCGGCCAGGTGAGCTCGGTCTCGGCTTCGCTGACCCTGGCCAAGACCCGCGTCGCGCAGAACACCGAGCTCGTGTCGACGGGCGCCGGCAGTCGTTTCGATCTCGAGCAGGCCCAGACGAACGTCAACGAGCTGACGGCTCAGCTCGCCGGCGCACGTGCCGCCGAACAACAGGTGCGAGAAAAGCTCGCGGGACGCGTAAACGGCGATCTTGCGGCGGTAGCGGAGGTCAAGGCGCAGATCGCCACCGCCCAGGCGCAGGTGCGGGTCGCCCAGGCGCAGGTGGATACGACGCGCGCGCAGCTCGAGAACGCCCGGTGGGATCTATCGCAGACGACCGTCGTCGCGCCGGGCAACGGCACCATGGTGAACGTGATGCTTCGTCCGGGCTTCTTCGTGGCGGGCATGCCGTTCAACGAGGTCATGACGTTCGTGGACGACGAGTACCAGATCTTCGCGATCTTCGGCCAGAACGAGCTGCATCAGGTCGAAGCGGGGAATGAAGTGGAGATTACGCTCGACACGTACCCTGGCCGCGTGATCAAGGCCCACGTCGACTCGGTGATATGGGCGCAGGGACAGGGACAGATCGAGGCGTCCGGCGATCTGCCGCGGACGGTCGTCAGCGCGCCGCCCGGCCGGTTCCCGGTGAAGCTCGTGGTCGCCGAGCGGGACCGCGAGCTCTTCCTGGCCGCGGGCGCGCGCGGGTCCGCGGCGATCTACACCGAGCACCTCGCGCTGGTTCACATCATCCGCAAGGTGATCCTGCGCGTGGCGTCGTACCTCGACTACGTCATCATCAAGCACAGCATCAGCATGGGTCATTGATGGAGAGTCTGCTGGCGCGCCTCCGAGCTCCGCTTGCGGCCGCGATCCTGCTGACGGCGACGGGCTGCATACTCAAGAAGCCGCCGGACGCGGCGGCGATCAAAGAACAGGCGTTGCCGGCGGTGACGCCCCCGAGCGGGTGGAGGGGGCCTGCGGCCGGTGTCCCCATCTCGGACAACTGGCTCGCCACGTTCCGCGACGATCAGCTGACCGCTGCGGTTGTCGAGGCCATTGCGCACAACGCAGACCTGCAAGTGGCGGCCGCACGCGTGGAGCAGGCGCTGCTCCTTGCGAGGCTCGCGGGAGCGAGGTTGTATCCGTCGGTCGACATCCTCGCGCGCGGCGGCGGCAAGATGTCGGGCGACAACTCGGGCCTGCAGGGCGCGGCCCTTACGGTGTCCTGGGAGGTCGACCTCTGGGGCCGCGTCCGATACGGCCGTGCGGCGGCGGTTGCCGACGCCAGGTCTGCCGAAGCCGACTTCGAGTACGCGCGGCAGTCGCTTGCCGCGCTCGTGGCCAAGAGCTGGTTCCTGGCCACCGAAGCGGGGCTCCAGGCGGAGCGCGCGCGCGAGACTATTCGGGAAGGCGACGAACTCGTCCGCCTCGCCCAGGATCGGGCGCGCATCGGGGTAGGCAACGAAGAAGATATCTTTGTCGCGCGCGCCACGTCCGGAACCTACCGTGACACGCTGCGTCAGATCGAGCTCGCGCGCGAGCAGGCCATCCGCGCGCTGGAGCTCCTGCTCGGGAGGTATCCCGCTGCTGCAGCCGCCGTTTCGCCCCAGCTGCCGGGACAGCCCGACGCCGTGCCAGGAGGGCTCCCGTCAGGCCTCCTCGAGCGCCGCCCGGATGTGATCGCGGCCGAACGGCGCATCGCCGCGGCGTTCAACCGGGTCCATGAGGCGAAGGCGGCCCGGCTCCCGGCGATCGCGCTGACGACCGGCGTCAGCAGCATCTCGAGCGAACTGTTCGTGCTGCAGGATCGCGACAACCCCGTGTGGAACGTCGGCGCCAACCTGCTTGCGCCCGTCTTCAGGGGCGGCGCCCTCAAGAGGCAGGTCGAGATTCGGACGGCGGAGCAGAAACAGGCCATCGCCGCGTACGCATCGATCGGCCTCCGGGCCTTCGGTGAGGTCGAGAATGCGCTGTCCGCGGAAATCGCCGCGCGCGAGCGCGAGCAGATCCTCGCGCAGACGCTCTCCGACAGTCAGCGCGCGCTCGAGATCGTGCAGACCCAGTTCAAGGTCGGCAGCACCGATCTCAGATTCGTGACGCAGCGACAGCTCGCGCTGGAGGCGACGCGCGCGGCCGTCATCCGCGTGCAGGCCGAACAACGGGTGCAGCGCGTGAACGTGCACCTGGCGCTCGGGGGCAACTTCGAGGCGATGCCGCCGGCCCGCCGCCCGCGACCCGTCGACCGGAACCGCGCGCCAGTAATCGTCACACCTTATCGCGTCGCCGTCGGGATGGATTCCGCGACAGGGGCGGCGGCCTGTTCGTTGGAGACGTACATCGTCTGAGACGGGAACGCGATCTGGGTGCCGGCCTTGTCGACGATCTCCGTGACGGCGAAGAGCAGCTGCTCCTGAATCTCGAGGAAGTGGTTCCAGTCGCGGGCGAAGACGTACGCGAAGACGTCCACGTCGAGAGAAAACGAACCGAGGTGGATGAACCGGACGCGCACCGATTCGTGGGCGACGGAGGGGTGGTCGTCGAGCATCTGACGGATGCCGTCGACGACGGCGCGCAGCTGGTCCGACGTCGTCTCGTACACGAGCCCCACGACCGGATGAAACCAGAACTTGTCGCGCACTGAGAGCGTCTCGAGGCTCGCGTTCGCGATCTGACTGTTGGGGATGCTCACGACGGTCCGATCGAGAGTACGGATCCGTGTCGAGCGCAGGCCGATGTGTTCGACGGTACCCTGAACGTCCCCCACCTTCAGAAAGTCTCCGACACGCACCGCCTGGTCGAAGATCAGGGACGCGCCGGCGATCACGTTCTCCAGTGTCTTCTGCGCCGCAAGCGCTACGGCGATGCCTCCCACACCGAGTCCCGCCAGCACCGGCGTCGGGTCCACGCCGAAACGACGAAGCACGACGAGCACGGCTGCGAACACGATCAGGACGTCGACGACCCTGCGACCGACGCGCAGCAGCGAGGTCGCGGCAGCGGAGCTGGTGCGCGGAAAGCGCCGGCGAATGTAGCGTTCGACCTCACCGTTCAGGAGAAACAGGAGCCAGACGACCGCCACAATCGTCAGAAGGATTGCCAGATTGGTCCAGAACTGCCGGACCGAGCAGCGACAGAGGCAGTCGGGCCAGCAGCCAGCGACCCGCCAGCGCCAGGATCAGCAGTCGGGCCGGCGCCGGCAGAACGCTGCGGGTGAAGAGATCCGATCCCTTGAACATGCGACGCCACGCGAGTCCCATCAGCGGCGTGAGCATCCTGTTCAAGAGCACGGTCGCCAGATACAACAGTGGCAGACCGAGAATGACGGCGAGCCACTCGAAGAGCCGGACGCCTCCTACGCGCGTACTCGTCAGGAACCTGGGAACGGGCGCATCCTTCCAGAGGACCGCGATCTCTTGGTACAGCCTCGGAACGGATTCGAGCGTCCTGCGTGAGAAGAGCCAGATCGGACCGGTGCTTCCACGTTCGACTCGTTCGAGCACGATGTCCACGGCGCCGGCGGAGCCCTGGACCGTTCCGACCAGCTCCTGGTTGGGTGTCAGTGGGTTCGAACGGGAGCCCTCGGGAGCGTCGCTCAGTTGCGGCAGTCGAGCGGGCAGCCGGGCGTCGAGAACGATGAACAGCTCGTGGGCGAGAGTGTCCGCGGCCTCTCCACCGGACGGAGCGTCCAGGTACTGACCCGCCAGTGCATCCTCTCCCCGGCGCGCGGCGCTGAGAAACCCGAGGACCGTCCCTCGAGGTGTGCTGCGGCCGAGGACGTCTTTCGGTGGTTCGGGTTGGGTTGGCGCCGCGGCCGGAGCGGCACCCGGCATCGTTTGTGAGCGCGCGTCGAGCGAGGACAGAACCAGCGCGACGACACAGGCACCCAACACGTGGGTGGTCACTTACTCCACCGTGGCCCAGGACGAATCGGGGTCGTACAGCGTCATCGCCCTGGCGGCGGCATCGGTTCCAGGTCCGAGGTCCTTCTCGCGAACGCCGCCGTCCTGATTGACGATGAAGGTCATGACTCCGGTCACGTCGTACTGGGCAGGCCACGCGACGAGCGCGAACCCGCCGGACATGTCTCCGGCTGCCACATAATTCCTGGCGCCGCCAGTCGCTGCGGCGCCCTGGCCGGTCAGGATCTTGAAGTAGTACCCGTGAAAGGGCGAGGGCTGACGATCCGCGCCCACCGGTCGGCCTTCCTCGGCCGCCTGGGCCACGAGATCTCCGAGCGGGCTGCGCTTCTGACCTCGCACCGCCGGCCAATACAGGCCGTTTTGTTTTCCGCGATCGCTCCGGAACGTCGTCGCGTACAACCCCGCGCGCTTTCCATCGTGACCGGAACGGGCGTAGAGCCTCTGCGCGGCGACGTAGGTCCGGCAGATCTGCATCACCGCGAGCTCGTTGCGCCCGATGCGCCGGGCGATCACTTCTTCCTTGCCTGCCGCCGTGTCGAATCGCCAGCCGTTCGCCTCTCGCACGAGAGGGACCGGGAACGGCCATTCTTCGTTGCCGACGACGAGTACTTTGCGGTCGGTACCCTGATCGACCAGCTTCCACCCCTCGGCGACGGCGACCGTGAACACCTTGCGGTTCCTGCTGCCGGTTGCCGGATCCGACGACCCGGCCAACTCCTTGCCGTCCGGGCCGAAGATGGCCAGCAGGTCATCCATCTTCCCGGCCTTGACGACTTCGTTCAACGCACGCACCGCCTCTTCCGGCGTCCCGAACGTCCGCGGGCCCGGGGCAGAAGAGCTGCAGGAGACGGCCGCCGCCACCGCCACGCACGCGCACGCCAGCGCGATCACGCCGCACGCCGTCTTTGCGATTCTCGTCACGTCCTTCACCACTCGGCTCGATGTCACCGCGTCACCGCCGCCGCCGCCGCCGCCGCCGCCGCGCGAGCTGCTCCGGCTGCTCTGGCCGCGCGAGCTGGACGCGCGCGTGGATTTTCCACTCGAGTAGCCGGAGAACGCGTCCGATCCGGAGCTGCGCTGCGTGGCTGCCTTATTGCCGCTGTGCCCCCGGGATGCCTGACTCGTGCTCGCGCCGCTCGCGCTGGCGCCCGAGCTCCGGGCCTGCTGCGCCTTGCCCTGCGCTTCGGTCTTCCGCTGCTCGCGCTGCGCCTGCGTCTGCGGGTTTTCCTGCCGGGTCTGCTGGCGTTCGGTACGTTGCTCCTGCGTCGTACCCGCCCGCTCACCGCGCTCGTCGGCCACGTCTTCGCGACGCTCGCTTCGGTCCTCGTTCAGGTCCTCGCGGTGATCCTGCCAGTCTTCCCTGGCATCCTCGCGCGCGTCGTAGTAGTCGTCCCACGCGTCGTTGTACATGTAGCCGCCGCCGTAGAATCCGTGAGGACCGTAGTAATAATCGTTGTCGATCGCGGCGCCAATCGCGATCCCCGCCGTGAATCCGATGAGGCCGGCCGCAACCGCTTCGGCGCTGTCGTCATCCTCCTGGATGACGACCGTCGTCGACGCCGGCTGCGTGTACACGACCTGCGGGTTGTATTGCGGCACGTAGACAATCTGAGGGTTGGCAGGCTCGATGACGATCACCTGCTCGCCTGACGACGTCGTCCGGGTTTCGACTTCCTGTTGCGACGTGGTCTTGAGAGTCCCTACGTTCTTGGCCTGCGTCCTCAACCGCTGGATGCTGGCGAACACGGCGGATCGATCCGCCGCGAACGCCTGGCCGATCCGGGTCGTCCAGTCCATCTGGCTCGCCATCGTCTCGACAACCTGCGGAAAGAGGACGAGCGCAACGAAGCTCGGCTCGAATCCGGATTTCGTCGCGGCGTCCTGGAGATCGGTACCCTTCGCGGTCTGGCTCGCCAGCCACTCGTTGAGGGCGGCGACCTTACCGGGGGTCGCCGTGCAGAGCAGGATCTGCGTCAGAAGCGCGTCGGGATACAGCGCGACGGGCGCGAGCAGCCGATCGAGCTCCTCCGGCTTCGGCGCCGCCTTTGACGGCGTCGTCTTCGCGGCTTGCGCGGCGGCTTGCGACGCGAGCGCTTCATGCGCTGCCGGTCCGTCCGGCAGCAACAGAGCCGCGCCGGCCCACGCAAGAGCCGCGCTGACGGCGATCGTGAGTCCCTTCATGACCTGCACACCCTCAATAGCGCTCGCGCACGAAGCGCCGCCGCGCGATCGACGCGTCGTCGTCGTACGCGCGCTTCGACGATCGTGCGGGGAGCTTGATCTTCTCCTGGCGGAGTTTCTTGTGCGGAATCCTCGAGAGCAGGTGCTCGATCGTATTCAGGCGCGCCGCCCGTTTGTCGTCCGTGCGGACGATGTGCCAGGGTGCGAATCGGGTGTCGGTCCGCTTCAACATGATGTCGCGCGCACGTGAATAGTCGTACCAGCGCTTCCGCGAGGGCAAATCCATCACGCTGAGCTTCCACTGCCGGAGCGGATCTGTGATGCGGGCCTCGAAGCGGCGCTTCTGCTCGTCGTTGCTCACTTCCAGCCAGAGCTTAATCAGGATGACGCCGCCATCGACCATGTACTTCTCCATCTCGGGGCAGAGCTGCAGGAACCGCTTGTGCTGCTCTGGCGAGCAGAAACCCATCACGTACTCGACGCCGGCGCGGTTGTACCAACTCCGATCGAAGATGACCACCTCGCCGGCCGCCGGGAAAATGTTGCATGTAGCGCTGCATGTACATCTGGCTCTTCTCGCGGTCCGAGGGGGCCGGTAAGGCGACGACCCTGAACACGCGCGGGCTGAGACGCTCGGTGATCGCGCGAATCGTCCCTCCCTTGCCTGCCCCGTCGCGTCCTTCGAGCACGATGACCACGCGCAGGCCCTTCTCCTTGACCCATCGCTGGAGATGGCACAGCCGCACCTGCAGCTTGCCCAGCGCTTTCTCGTACTTCGCTCGCTTCATCCTTGTCTACTCTCCATTGGGCCATCGCGGCGGGCTTCCTCAACGTAGTCGAGCCCGCGCGTCTCCTTGACGAAGTCGAACTGCACCTGGGCTTCGCGGGCGGACTCCACGACGGCCAGGAGCGAGGTGAACCGGTCCGAGCGCACGCGCCGGCGCATGTCCGGTTCGGTGGCCCACTCCTCCACGTGACGCACCGTCGAGTCGGGATCGATCCAGGCGGAACATCCCAGGCAGCCGCGCTCCAGCCGCGTGCTCAACTCCAGGAAACGAAGCGCCTCGAGGAGATCCTGAGTCCCGCGCGCGGACGCTGCACTGAGCGCGACGGTCAGCCGGACCATGCCGCGTGTCCAAGCACCAGCCGTTCCAAGTGGACGAGTTCGGTCGCAGGTCGCCTAGCGGCCATCGAATGAACACCTTGGCGGTGATCGCACGATCGCGGGAGACCGCGTTGGCGCATCCGCCCCCCCGGTATCGCAGAGGGGCCACGGCATGCCGGAGCCTGAGAAGGCACGAGCCGAGGCCTAGCGGTGGCCGGGGCGCCTGAGCCCGAGTTTTGCCATTCGCGTCTCGAGGGTCGTGGGCTTCATTCCGAGCCGCTCGGCCGCCCCGCCGGGGCCTCGAATCCTCCAGCCCGTGCCCTCGAGCACGCTCCGGATGTGCTCTCGCTCGACGTCGACGAGCTTCCCGCTGCGGCGGCTCGCTGCCGGCGTCGGCTGCGGGAGCGCGATGGTCACCCGCGGGCCCGTCGCGCCGATCATCGCGCGCTCCACGACGTTGCGTAACTCCCGGATGTTCCCGGGCCACGCGTATTGCTGCAGGGCCACGAGGTTGTCCTTGTCGATGGAGTCCACGCGCTTGCCGAACGCCTTCGAGAATTCCTCCACGAACCGCCAGACGAGCAGCGGAATGTCCTCGACGCGCTCGCGCAAAGGCGGCACGTGAATGGGAAACACGCTCAGCCGGTAGTAGAGATCTTCCCGGAAGAGGCCCTCCGCGATCCGCTGCTCAAGGTTCCGGTGCGTGGCGGCGATGATCCGGGTATCCACCGCGATCGGCCGCGGACTGCCCAGCCGCTCGATCTGTCGTTCCTCGAGCACGCGCAGCAGCTTCACCTGCACGTCGGGGGGCAGATCGCCGATTTCATCGAGGAAGATCGTCGAGTGATCCGCCAGCTCGAAGCGACCGACCTGCCGCGCCAGCGCGCCTGTGAAAGCCCCCTTCTCGCGCCCGAACAGCTCGCTCTCGATCAGCGTCGCCGGGATCGCCGCGCAGTTGACCCTGACCATCGCCCGGCCGTGACGTTCGCTCAGCTCGTGGATCTGCGTCGCAAAGAGCTCCTTTCCCGTCCCGGTCTCCCCCAGCAGCAGGACCGTCGAATCGGTCGCCGCGACCTGCTCGATCTGCTCCAGCACTAACCGCACGGCGGCGCCCTGGCCCACGGCGCGG
Source organism: uncultured Acidobacteriota bacterium (assembly GCA_963847125.1). Lineage (GTDB taxonomy): Bacteria > Acidobacteriota > Vicinamibacteria > Vicinamibacterales > 2-12-FULL-66-21 > DATAEE01. Next base: position 28,316 of record CAWJYM010000006.1, on the reverse strand, counting down.
CTGGGCCCCAGACGTTCCCGCGCCTCCCTCCGTAGGTACACGTTCTCCGACTGTAATTGCTCCTTCAGACGCTGCGCTTCGGCCGTCGCGGCGCGCAGCGCCTCGTCACGCCGCTGCCGCGCCAGGAGCTGCGCGAACACGCCCGCGACGACCTCGAGGCGGTGCACGACCTCCGGCGGCCACGGCCGGTCCTCGCGTACGGCGTTGAAGCCCACTGCGCCTTCGATGCGGTCGTCGACAGACAGGGGTATCACCAGTGCCGACCGGATGCCGAGCGCCGCGTAGCTGGCGCGATCGACGTCGCTCGGCACGTCGTCGCGCGTCGAAAAGGACACGACCTCCCCCGCACGGAGCCGTCCGAGCGCCCAGGGCAGCCGTTCCTTCGCAGGAATGGGCCCGTCGATCGGTGGCACGCCGGGCGCCACCCAGCCGACGCAATCGACGAAGAGCTCGCCATCCGGTCCTATCCGGTAGAAGCTGCCTCGGTCCAGACCGAGCTGCGCGCAGATGCGGCCGAGACCACTCCGGATCGCTTCGTCGATCCGGTCGGCGTCGAGATTGATGAACTGACCTGACAGCTCGGCGATGAACCGCTCGAACTCGAGCTGTTCCTCGAAGGCGGCCTGGCGGACGCGTTCCAGCTCGTCGCGCTGCGTGGTGTCCACGACGGAAGCGAGCACGAAGAAGCTATCCGCGAGCTGGACCGGTCTGAGCCCGATCTCCACCTGGATCTGCGAACCGTCCTTGCGGCGGCCGAAACGCTCACGGCCGGCTCCCATGATCGGCGCCGAGGGGGCGTGCTCGAAACCTGCCGGGTGCGCGGCGTGAATCAGGTTCGAGGCCTCGGGCAGCACCAGATCGACGTTCTGTCCGACGAGCTCCGCGCGCGTGTAGCCGAACTGTCGTTCCAGCTCGCGATTGACGAGCGCAATCGTGCCGTTGACGTCTGCGATCAGAACGCCGCTCGGCAACGCCTCGATTGCCAGCCGAGACGTCTCCGCCAGATCGATGCTTCGACTCGCCACAGTCAATTTTTGAGCCCTACTTCACCCTGCTGACCCCGGTCAGCCGGACGACCTCCGAGGCGTAATCATCCACGACGAACACGCCTTCCTTGACGGTGACCTTTGCCGCGGGGGCCAGCGTGCCGGATCCCTTGCCCTGGGCGTCGACCTCGATGTCGACGATGGCGAAGTCGTAGCCCTCCTTCGGCTTGGCGCCAGCCATGCCGGCGCCCAGAAACAGGATTGGCTTGTCGGTCACCATGGTGAGGAGCCGCCCTCTGTCGGTCGGCCGCTCGATGGTCAGGCGCGTAGGCGTCGGAGTCCCGTCGCCGAGCCGCACCGAGCCCGTCGGAGCAACGCCGACGAGCGCCTTGCGCAGTCCCGCGACCCCGCCCGCCTTGAAGGCGGCGACGAGCGTGTCCGCTTCGGCCTGCGACATCTTCCGGTCGACGGTCAGCGTCACGGGCGCGCTGGCCGTCGCGGCCGCGGCGGTCTTGACCGCCGCCGTTGCCGTGAAGGTTTCGACGGCTGTCTGTGGCTGCGCTGTCGAAGCGGCTGCCATGAACACCGTGAAGGAAAGCACGCCGTGAATCGTCGCCTGTCCAATAGTCATCGTAGCCATGGCCATCTCACTCCTCAGCAGCGCAAGTGCTTGCCGCGCCGAAGCCGAAGGCGAAGGCGGGCGGGCCGAGTCGATTGCAGCAGACGTACCAAGGCGGCACCCTGCTCGAAGGCCTCCGGAGTCCCGCAAGTGCGGCGAATCGGCCGGTCGTGATTCAAACGGCGGCGGGCACCCTCCGGCATCGCGGAGAACGTCCGGAATACCGGAGGCCGGACCGTCGATAGGACCCTGGACCCGCGACGCGAAGTCTCCGTTGTACCAGCCGATCCGCGGGCTCGCTGGATCCGTGTCGATCGGCCAGCCCGTGGCACGCGCCGTGCTGCCGGCGAGAACGCGGCACTCGCATGAACATCCTCGACATCGTCTGCTTCGGCCTCGCCGAACCGGTCGGACACGGCTTGTCGCAGAAGGCGGTCGAGATCGGGCGTCCATTCGGCTTTCCCATCACGAACTCCATGGTCGTCACGTGGATCGTGGCACTTGGGCTGATCGTCTTTGCCCAAATCGCGACACGCAAGATGACCCAGGTTCCAAAGGGCGCTCAGAACTTCCTGGAGTGGCTGGTGGAGAGCCTGTACGGCCTCCTGGAGAGCATCATCGGCAAGCACCTGGTCGAGCGGACCTTCTGGTTCTTCGCGACCACCTTCATTTTCATCCTCGCGGCGAACTGGATGGGCCTCATCCCTGGCGTTGGAACGATCGGGTGGGGACACCAGACCGCTCACCGGTTCGTCATCGAACAGCCCCTTTTTCGGGGAGCGAACGCCGATCTCAACCTGACGCTGGCGATGGCGCTGGTGTTCTTCGCGTGGTGGATCATCTGGGCGCTCCAGGAAACCGGCCCGCGCGGCATCGTCAAGGAGCTCTTTGCGCCGAAGGGAGAGACGACGGGGTTCTTGAAGGTCCTGATGGTCGTCGTGTTCTTCGCCGCCGGTTGCCTGGAGATCGTGTCGATCCTGTTCCGCCCCGTCTCACTGAGCTTTCGTCTCTACGGGAACATCTTCGCAGGCGAGAACATGCTCGAGGCCATGGCCACGATCGTGCCGGGTCTCGGGTGGTTGCTGCCGATACCGTTCTATTTCATGGAGCTGCTGGTGGGTCTGGTGCAGGCGATGGTCTTCATGTTGCTGACCGCTGTCTTCACGCTGTTGATTTGTCAGCATCACGAGGAAGCCGGGGCCGCGGCCGCGCACGGCTGAACGCCGGACAGAAAGGACAACTCAGATGATCGGAAGCATTCATGTCGGCCTCGCGGCTCTTGGCGCGGCCATCGGCGTGGGGTTGATCGGCCAGGGCGCGTCGATAGCGGTCGGCCGGAATCCCGGCGCGTCCACGAAGATCATGGTCCAGTCCATTCTGGCCATCGCCTTCGCCGAGGCGATTGTGTTCTACGCCCTGTTCCTCGTGCAGCAGTAGGCGGTCAGCATGGGACAGATCGAACAGGTCGCCCGCACGTTCGGCGTCGACTGGCCTCATCTGGGTGCCCAGATCGTCAGCTTCGGGATCGTGTGCGGCGTCCTGTACCTCCTCGCGTACAAACCGATTCTCCGGATGCTGGAGGCGCGGCGGCAGCAGATCGCGAGCGGTCTGGCCAACGCCGAGAAGATCAAAGCGGAGCTGGCGCGCATCGAAGCGGACCGTCAGACGGTGCTGATGAAGGCCGATGCCGAGGGCAAGCGGCTGATCGAGGAAGCGCGCGCCGCGGCCGCCCGCGTCCAGGCGCAGGAAACTCAGAAGGCGATCGCCGCCGCCGAACAGATCATGATCAGGGCGCGCGAAGCCACCGAGCGGGACCGTGCCCACATGCTCACTGAGTTGAAGCGCGAGGTCGGCCGGCTCGTCGTGGAGACGACCGCGACGGTCACGGGCAAGGTCCTGACGCCGGAGGATCATCGCCGGCTCGCGGAGGAGACGGCCAGGCAACTGGCGTCGTAGGAATGAAGCAGAGCCGAAAGGCCAGGCGCGCGGCGCGACAACTGTTCCAGCTGTGTCTGGTCGACGGCCTGCTGGACGAGGGCCGCGTCCGGCAGGTCGCGCGGGGTGTCGCCCAGTCCAGGCGCCGAGGCGCTCTGCCCATCTTGTCTGGCTTTCAGCGCCTGGTGCGACTCGAACGCGATCGGCATACGGCTGTCGTCGAGACCGCGGCGCCGCTCGCCGGCAGCGTGCGCGAAACCGTCCAGGCCGGCCTGACGCGCGTCTATGGCCGCGGGCTGGAAACGTCGTTCGGCCAGAACCCGGCGCTCATCGGTGGCATGCGCATAAAGGTCGGCAGCGACGTGTACGACGGCACCGTGAGGGCGCGGCTGGCCGCTCTCGCGGCGCGCTTGTGAGGTCGAGCCGTCCGGCAGCGCGGTGAGGTGAGAGACACATGGTTGACCTGCTTCAGGAAATCGAAGCCCAGATCGCGGGCGCCAAGGCCGCGACGGCCAAGGCGAGCGTCGGCGTCATTCGCGAGATCGGCGACGGCGTTGCCAAGGTCGAAGGCCTGGGCGACGTCATGCTGAACGAGATGCTCGACTTCGGAGAGGGCATCACGGGCCTGGCGCTGAACCTCGACGAAACCGAGGTCGGGGCGATCATTCTCGGCGACTACACGAAGCTCCAGGAAGGGGATGAAGTCCGCGCGACCGGAAAGCTCCTGCAGGTCCCGGTGGGGAAGGGCCTGCTGGGCCGCGTCGTCAACACGCTGGGCGAGCCGCTGGACGGGAAGGGCCCGATCGCCAGCACCGTCGCCTATCCCGTCGAGAAGCTGGCGCCGGGGATCATCCGCCGCCGCCCGATCGGACAGCCGGTGCAGACGGGCATCATGCCGATTGACGCGATGATCCCGATCGGCCGCGGCCAGCGCGAGCTGATCATCGGGGACCGTTCCACCGGCAAGACGACGATCTGCATCGACACGATCATCAGCCAGGCCCGGCTCAACAAAGCGGCTGAAGCCGCGGGCGACAAGGACTACCGACCGCTCTATTCCATCTACGTCGCGATCGGGCAGAAACAATCGACGATCGCCCGAATCGCAAGCGTTCTCGAGGAAGCGGGCGCGATGCCGTACAGCATCATCCTGGCGTCGCCGGCCGCGGATTCCGCGACCAGCCAGTACCTCGCGCCGTTCGCGGGCGCGGCGATGGGCGAATGGTTCATGGACAACGGCATGGACGCGCTGATCGTGTACGACGATCTGTCGAAGCACGCCGTGGCCTACCGTCAGGTCTCACTGGTCTTGAAACGTCCGTCGGGTCGCGAAGCGTATCCCGGTGACGTCTTCTACCTCCACAGCCGGCTGCTCGAGCGAGCGGCGCGCGTCGGCGAACAGTACGGCAACGGCTCGCTGACGGCGCTTCCGATCATCGAAACCCAGGCAGGGCGACGTCTCCGCGTACATCCCGACCAATGTGATCTCGATCACCGATGGGCAGATCTTCCTGGAAACGGACCTCTTCTACCAGGGCATACGGCCGGCGATCTCGGTCGGCATCTCGGTGTCGCGCGTGGGTTCGGCGGCACAGCTCAAGGCCATGAAGCAGGTCGCCGGCCAGCTGAAGGGAGACCTCGCGCAGTTCCGGGAGCTCGCCGCGTTCGCCCAATTCGGGTCCGAGCTGGACGCGGCGACGCAAGCGAAGATCGATCGCGGCAAGCGCATCGTCGAGCTCTTCAAGCAGTCGCAGGTACAGCCCGATTCCCGTGGACGTCCAGGTCGGCGTGATCTGGGCGGTGCAGAACGGCTACGTGGACGATGTGCCGGTCGAGCGCATCAAAGCGTTCCAGGCCGCGTGGACGGAGTTCCTGACCACGCGGAAGGCCGACCTGCTCCGGAAGATCGCGGAGGAGAAGGCGCTGAGCAAGGAGCTGGCCGCCGAGTTGAAGGCCGCCGCCGATCAGTTCAAACAGACGTGGAAATAGGATGGCCAGCCCCCGCGAGCTTCGCCGGCGGATCAAGTCGATCAGCGGCACCGCGCAGATCACGAAAGCCATGCAGATGGTGGCCGCGTCGAAGATGCGCAAGGCGCAACAGGCGGCGATTGCCACCCAGCCCTTCGCGCGCCTCCTGTACCGCATCCAGCGCAGCGCGACCACGCGGACCGTCGACTTCACCCATCCGCTTCTGGAAGCGCGCGAGGTCCGCAAGCGCGCGGTCATCCTGATCGCGGCCGACAAGGGCCTCTGCGGGGCGCTCAACACCAACGTCTTCCGCGTCGCGGCGCAGTTCGATCCGGCGTCGACGATCTTCATCACGGCCGGCCGCAAAGCCGCGCAGTTCGTCGCCCGCACCGGACGGAATCTGGCCGCCGAGTTCGCCTACGGCGATTCGCCGACGTTTCCCGAAGCGAGAGCCATCGCCGGCTTCGCCCGCGACCTCTTCCTGAAGGGGGAGGTGGATCAGGTCCGGATCGTCACGACACGTTTCGTCAACACGCTCACGCAGGAGCCGGTGTCCATCGAGTATCTGCCGGTGGGGGAGATCAAAGGCGTCAAGGTCGTCGGGGCGCAACGCGAGGAGGCCCTGGCGGCCGACACGGCCGAAACGCTGTTCGAGCCCAGCCCCGAGGCGCTTCTGGGCTATCTCCTCGGACACTACCTGAATATCTACATCTATTACGTGTTGCTGAATGCCAAGGCCAGCGAGCAGAGCGCGCGCATGGTGTCGATGAAGAACGCCACCGACAGCGCGGAGACCCTGATCGATGCGCTGAAGCTGGAATACAACAAGCTGCGGCAGGGCAACATCACGAAGGAACTACTGGAGATCGCGGGCGGTCAGGCCGAATGAGCCGAACACTCTCAGATTTCGCAGACAGGTAGGAGCATGAACATCGGCAAAGTCGTTCAGGTCGTGGGGGCGGTGGTGGACGTCGAGTTTCCAGAAGCCCTCCCACCGATTTTCAACGCGCTGACCGTCGACTACACGGTCGCGCGCGAGCCGGTCAAGCTGACGCTCGAAGTGCAGCAGCACCTCGGCGACAAGTGGGTCCGGACGATCTCGATGGCCGGCACCGAGGGGCTCAAACGCGGCTTCGAGGTCAAGGACACCGGCGGCCCCATCTCCATGCCCGTAGGGCGAAGGCGTGATGGGCCGCGTCTTCGACGTCACCGGCAATCCCGGTCGACGAGCGCGGACCGGTCAAGGCGGACAAGTACTATCCGATCCACCGCCCCCCGCCGCCGCTCGTAGACCAATCGACCTCTCCCCAGCTGCTCTCGACCGGCATCAAGGTCATCGATCTGATCTGTCCGTTCCTGAAGGGGGGCAAGGTCGGCGCGTTCGGCGGCGCGGGCGTCGGCAAGACCGTGGTCATCATGGAGCTGATCAACAACATCGCCAAGCTCCACGGCGGCGTGTCGGTGTTCGCCGGCGTCGGTGAGCGGACGCGCGAGGGGAACGATCTCTACCACGAGATGTCCCAGGCCGGCGTCATCAACCAGAAGGACCTGGGCGCATCAAAGATCGCGCTGGTGTATGGCCAGATGAACGAACCACCGGGCGCGCGCCTCCGCGTGGCGCTCTCGGGCCTCGCGATCACCGAATACTTCCGCGACGAGAAGAACCAGGACGTGTTGCTCTTCATCGACAACATCTTCCGGTTCTCTCAGGCCGGCTCGGAAGTCTCCGCGCTGCTCGGCCGCACGGCCAGCGCCGTCGGCTATCAGCCGACGCTCGCGGCTGAGATGGGCGTCCTTCAGGAGCGGATTACCTCCACCAAGAAAGGGTCGATCACCTCCTTCCAGGCGGTGTACGTCCCGGCCGACGACCTGACGGACCCGGCGCCGGCGACGACGTTCGCCCACCTGGACGCGACGATCGTCCTCGAGCGCTCGATCGCCGAGCTGGGGATCTATCCCGCCGTGGATCCGCTGGCGTCGACGTCGCGCGCCCTGGCGCCCGAGATCGTCGGCGAGGAGCACTACGATGTCGCGCGCCGCGTGCAGAAAGTGCTGCAGCGGTTCAAGGACCTGCAGGACATCATCGCGATTCTCGGGATGGACGAGCTGTCGCCGGACGACAAGCTGACGGTGTATCGCGCGCGCAAGATCCAGCGGTTCCTGAGCCAGCCGTTCAGCTCGGCGCAGGTGTTCACCGGCCGCGAGGGCAGGCAGGTCGCGATCGCCGACACCGTTCGCGGCTTCAAGGAGATCCTCGACGGCAAACACGACGCCGTGCCCGAAGGGAACTTCTACATGAAGGGCGGGATCGAGGAAATCAACCAAGGTTGAGGCGGGTTGAGGCGCGCACGGCGCGCCTCGCGAGGGAGCGGAGCGGGGCGTAGGGGCCCCCGTCCCTCGACGTTGCTCGGGACGCCCTGAGCAGCGTCGAAGGGCGCGAGCGACCGAGCCGGGGTTTGGGGCGGAGCCCCATATGAGTATGGACACCCTCAAGCTGGAAATCGTCACGCCGCAGGGGACCGTCTTCTCCGAGGACGTCCACATGGTCACCCTGCCGGGCATCGAGGGAGAGCTCGGGGTGTATCCGCACCACGTCAGGCTCATCACGCAAATCGTGCCGGGCGGGATCATCGTCACCAGGGACGGGCAGGATCGGTTGCTCGCGGTGGGCGAAGGGCTCGTGGAGATCACCGCCGACCGCGTGTCGATCGTCACCGACATGGCGATTCCCGCCGAGCAGGTCGATGAAGCCAAAGTGGAGGAGGCGCGCCAGCGCGCCGCAGCCCGACTTCGCGAGAAGATCTCGGATGAGGAGGTCGCGTCGGTCAACGCCTCGCTCGCGCGGTCGCTGGCGCAGCTGCACGTCAAGCGGCGCCGGAGAACGTGACCGTACCTACCGCGCTGGCGCTGCCGGCCCTCCGGTGGCTGCCTGAGTATCGGGCCGAGTGGCTGCGGCCCGATCTCATCGCCGGCCTCACGCTTGCCGCCTACCTCCTGCCCGCGGGGATCGGCGACGCGTCGCTCGCCGGCCTTCCGCCCGAAGCGGGCCTCTACGCGTGCCTCTTTTCCGGGCTGATCTTCTGGCTGTTCTGCAGCTCGAAGCACACCGTCGTGACCGTCACGTCGGCGCTGTCATTGCTCGTCGGCGCGTCGGTGGGGGAGTTGAGCGCCGGCGATCCGGCGCGGCACGCGGCCCTGGCTGCGTGCGTGGCGCTGATCGTGTCGCGGCATTGCGTTCGTGGCGTGGCTCGTCCGCGCCGGCACTGCCGTCGGCTTTTTTTCCGAAACCGTGCTCGTCGGCTTCAAGGCGGGACTGGCGCTGTACCTGGCGAGCACGCAGCTTCCCAAGCTGTTTGGCTTCAAGGGCACGCACGGCGATTTCTGGGAGCGCTCGGGCTACTTCCTCGCGCATCTGGGCGACACGCACGAGGTGTCCTTGCTCGTGGGAGCGGTTGCGTTGACCGTTCTCATTGCCGGCAAGCTCTGGCTCAAGAACCGGCCGGTGGCGTTCCTTGTCGTCGTCGCCGGCATGCTGGCGGCGCGATTCCTGAGCCTCGAGGCACGGGGCGTGTCGTTGCTGGGCGATGTGCCGCAGGGCCTGCCGCTCGCTCGGCGTGCCGTCCTGTCAGCCGCACGAGCTGAACGCGCTCCTGCCCATCGCGCTGGCGGCGTTCGTCCTCGCCGCGGTGGAGTCGTCCGCCATCGGCCGGATGTTCGGCCAGAAGCACGGCCATCGGTTCGACGCGAATCAGGAACTGCTGGCGATCGGCGCGGCCAATCTCGCCGCGGGAATCGGCCGCGGGTTTCCGGTGAGCGGCGGCATGTCGCAGTCGCTCGTCAACGAGAGCGCAGGGCGCGCGCACGCCGCTGTCGGGCCTGGTCGCCGCCGATCTTCACGCTCGTTCGTCGTGCTCTTTGCCTCCGGACTGCTGCGGAACCTGCCGCAGCCGGTCCTGGCGGCGATCGTGCTCGCCGCCGTCATGAGCCTCGTCGACGTCCACGCGCTGCGGCACATCTGGCGATTCAGCCGCGGGGAGTTCTTCGTGGCGATCGCGGCGCTCGTCGGCGTGCTCGGATCCGGGCCGGTCAACGGCGTACTGCTTGGGGCCGCGATATCGATCGTGCTCCTGCTGCGCCAGGCCTCACGCCCGCGGGTCACCGAGCTGACGCGCGTCCCCGGAACGACCTATTACGCCGACCGTTCGCGTCAGCCGGATAACGAACGCACGCCCGGCGTGCTCGTGGTCCGCTGCGAGTCGGCGCTGCTGTACTTCAACGTGGAATTCGTGCGTGAGCGGCTGTTCGAGCTTCTGAACGTGCGCACGGATGCCGTGCGGCTCGTCGTGTTCTTCATGGGCGCGGTGCCGAGAATCGATCTCGCCGGCGCCGAGCTCCTCGCCGACCTGCACAAAACACTTCCGCGCTCGCGAGCATCGAGTTCCGGTTGGCCGAAGTGCACGGCGAGGTCCGAGAGGCGCTCCGGCGGATCGGCTTCGAACAGGAGTACGGTCCGCTCCAATCGGGACAAACCGTCGATCTCGTCGTGTCTGACTGGAAGGCGTCGACGCGGCCGCCGGACCGCAGCGCGTCGCCGTGAGGTGGAATCGATGGCGTCGCGGGAGCGTCACCGCGATTCTCGCGAGCGTCACGCTGCTCGTGCTCGTGCTGTCGGCGCCGGCGGCGCTCGGTGACGCGTACGAACGGGGAGGCATCTATCTCTTTTCGCGCGCCTTCCTCGAGGACATCCCCCGAAGGCTCGCCGGCCCGGGTAAATTCCGATTCGTCGTGCAACCCCTCGTCGCGGTCATCCTGGGCGTCCGAAGCGGGCTGGCTGACGCGAAGGCGGGGCTGCCGCCCTATCTGTCCGGCGTGCTGTTCCGTTCGGGTGTGCGCGGCGCGCTCGTGAGAAGCGCGTTCCAGACCGTGATCAACCTGCTGCTGATGGGCATCCTCATGGATGCGATCTTCCAGCGGATCATCCTGGGCGTCTCGCATCCCGGCGCGGCGCTCGTCGTCGGGCCCCGTGTTGATCATGCTTCCCTATGCGCTGGCCCGAGCCGTCTCGAATCGTTGGGCTCGATCTACCAGCTGAAAAACAGCGTCACACGCGGAACCAGGTCGAATGCCGGTGTCGTGCCGTCCGGTCCCCGTCCGTACGTCGTCCACTCGACGTTCGGAATGAGGTGCACCGTCGGCGCAAGCGTCACGTCAATCGCCGCGTAGCCAAAGAACGAGCGGGCCGTGTCGGCAAACGGCATGTAGTCGATCGTCTCACCGTCCGGGATCGGGTCGAAGCTGCGGTCGACTCGACCCACGGCCGCCAGCTTCGAGGTCAGCTGGACAGTCGCAAACGCGGACAGGAACTCGAGATCCAGATCGCCCCCCGAGTCGGAGGCGTCGCGACGCTTCTGCGAGCCGTACTCGAGAGACGCGCGCCACGTCTTTTCCTGCCAGCCGGCAAACGCCTCGAGCGTCGAGATGTCTCGCCCGTCGGGTCGATCCTGCCAGTCGGCGTAGCCCTCGAGCGCGAGGCCGCCCTCGAAGCGATGGGCCAGCTGCGCCCGCACGGACTTGCTCCGGTCCACTTCGGATTCGGTTCCCGATCCGTTGCCCACCTGGACCGAGTAGCTCGTTCGCTGCGCGCCGCCGAGGCGGCCCTGCAGCAGGATGCCCAGGTCCCGCGAGGAGTCCCAGCGGTACAGATCGATGGGGGTTTTCTCGATCGAGCGGTAGCCCTGAAAGCCTTCGACGAACTCGATCTGTGGTGTCGAGGCCATGCCGAAGGTGAGCGCGTGCGACCCGCGCGTCCATTTGAGCCAGGCGTCCTTCAGGTACGGGCTGTTGACGCCGGTCGAGACGAAGTCGCCCTCGCTGTTCACCTCGAGCCGAACGCGCAACGAGAACGCCTGCGTCAGCGTGTGGTCGTACGTGAAGTACACACGCCGGAGCCAGAAGCCGTTCCGATCGACGAGCTCGTCGCGGTGATTCGCGGCGACATAGTAGTAGTCGCCGTAGACGAGGCCGCTGATCTTGAAGGCCGGTGTGTTTGTCGGCGTCGGCCTCCTGCGGCGGCGCGGCCTTGCGCCACCGCCTGGCCGGCGCGGGAAGCCGCCGCCACACTCAGATAGAGCGTGAGTAGCGCCGTGATCGGTGGCGTCACGATGGCGCTACTCGTCCGTCAGGTCGATTTCTTCGGCTTGAAGGCGTCCTGGACCTGCTTCCGGATGTCCTTGTAGTTCTTCGACAGCAGCTTCTCTTCGTCCTTCGTCAGGATCCTGAACGGCACGCGGACGAGACTCTTCTCGAACTTCACGTTGAGCCAGTGCTGGCCGTACTGAATCCCACCCGGCACCTGGAAGAAGATCCGGCCGACGCATCCGCGCGTGTTGCTGAGCTCGACCTCGTCGAACGCCATCTGGCGCGAGCCCACCTCGGCGAAGAACCCGATGCGGCACGCGTGTGTCGCGCTCGGCGGAAAGTAGTTGATCGAGTCGCGCTGGACCTTCTCGCGATTCTGCATCGCCCGCAGGTCCACCTTCAGGTACTCCGCGTTGGTCGCCATCGGAATGGTCTTGCCGTCCGGCGTCTCGATCGACAGCGCGTCGCGTTTCAGCGTGTAGTTCGGCACGCCATCGCGAACCGTCGTGCCGAACTCGAGAAGCATCCACTCTTCGCCGATCGACAGGTTGGCGAGACGATAGCCGAGGATCGCATAGCCTTCGTTGTTGTACGCGGCGCGCACGTACATCCCCTCGAGCGTCATGATCTCCGGCACGCCGGGCTTGGGGATCTGCCACGGTCGGCTGCTGCCGCGTCCAGGCAGCGCCCGAACCGGAGAACGCCACGAGGGTCACGGCGACAAGCGCCAGTGAACCGATCCTTTTCATTTCCTCTCTCCTTAGCCCAGATCTGAATCGAACGTGAGCACCCGACATGCCAGACGCACCGCGGGTACGCGAACAGTCTAACCGGTTGGGTGCCGGGAAGATTGCGCGATCCCGGACGCCCCTTCGCGCGGGTGGAACCTGCCGTTATACCGGAGGTGCTCCGGAATATCGGAGGGCCAGCCGTGAGTCCGTAGCTCGGTCGCTCGCGGGACTCGTTCGCGGTCAACGACTTGGACGGCGTTGGTCCGGCTGACTGTGCGTGGCACCGCGCGTGCTGAGCGCACAGCGGATGATTAGACTGCTACTGGCCCGGAATCCACGCGCGATTCAGAGACGCGCGCCGTCACCGCCGCCTTTTTCCTGCTTTCGACTTCTTCGATCAGCGCGCAAGAGACGTCGGCGCCGCCGACCGGGGCCGGCGCTGCGCCGCACGGCCCAGGCCGCCGCGCAGCTGGCGGCGGTCTCCATTTTGTGCGCGTCGAAGCCCGGAGAACGCACGAACTGCGCGGCCGACACGTCGGCGGGCGTCGTGCTGCAGCGCTCGACCGGCGAGTCAGCGTGTCTGCTCGGACGAACGTGGGGCTACGATCAGACGAACATCTGGGTCTCCGACGGCTGCAGCGGCGAGTTCATCACCGGCCAGGCCGCACAGCCGGAGACGACGAAGCCGAAGCCGCTTCAGTACATTCCCAACGTCGGGTTCCTGCTCGTCGACGGCGAGAAGGGCCAGATCTATTTTCGGCTCTTCAGCTACGCGAGGTACTTGAACCAGAGAAATCTGGACGAGACCTATGTCGACGCGTTCGGCAACACAAAAACGGTGCAACGGCGCCAGGACGTGCAGTTGCAGAAGTTCTTCGCGCCATTCTCCGGATGGTTTCTCACGCCGAAGTTCCGTTACTACCTCTATGTCTGGTCCGCGAATACGTCGCAGGGCGATCCGGCACAGGTCGTCGGCGCGGGAAACCTCACGTTCAGCTTCAACAGGCACATCGCCGTCGGTGCCGGTATCACTTCACTGCCGTCGGTACGGAGTACGGAGGGCCAGTTCCCGTACTGGCTGGGCGTCGACAATCGCCTGATCGCCGACGAGTTCTTCAGGGGCTCGTACACGACGTGGCGTGTGGCTGAAAGGCGAGTTCCAGACCGAGCTCAAGTACCAGGTGATGGTCGGGAACAATCTGAGCACGCTCGGCGTGAGCGCCGCGCAACTCGACAACAAGTTCGATACGCAATCGTACTCCCTGGTGTGGCTGCCCACGACCGGCGAGTTCGGCCTGTGGAACACGTTCGGCGACTACGACGATCACCAGAAGGTCGCCACGCGGGTCGGCCTGCACTACACGCACAGCCTCGAGGAGCGACAGAGCCAGCCGGGCACCGAGTCGATCGAGAACAGCCAGATCCGTCTGTCTGACGGCAGCATCATCTTCACGCCCGACCTCTTCGGCCAGGGGATCACCGTCAACGAGGTGGACTACCACATGGTGAGCATCGACGCCGGCGTCAAGTACAAGGGCATCGCGCTCGAAGGCGAGGTGTACTGGCGCTGGTTGAGGAACTTCACCGGCCTCAACACCGGCAGCATCCCGAACATCGACGACACCGGCTATCAGCTGCAGGCCTCCGCGATGGCCGTTCCGAGGATCCTTCAGGTGTACTTCGGCACCTCGCAGGTGTACGGCGACTTCGGCGACCCCTGGGAAGTGCGGGGCGGGGCCAATTGGTACTTCATGAAGGAGCGGGGGCTGCGAGTGAACGGAGAGTTGATGTACGTGAACGGGTCTCCGGTCGGATATACCGCCTATCCGTACGCGGTCGGGTCCAAGGGACCCGTCTTCCACATCAATCTCGAGATGAATTTCTGATCGATCTATGAAGATCCTTCGCCACCTGTCGTCCCGGTCGGCCGTCTTCCTGGCTGCCCTCGCGAGCCTGACGTTGTCCGCGATGTTTCTCGCGCGTCCCACCGGCGCGCAGGGACAGGGACCGGCCGACGGTTTCAACGACTCCCATTTCCACCTGACGAACTACATCCAGGAGGGCATCGAGCCGCGTCAGTTCCTCAAGATCATGGGGAACCGCGTCGGCCGCTCGACGCTCTTCGGCATCCCGCTTGCAGCAGCAGTGGTCGTACGGCAATTCCGGCGACTTCGCGCCGACCTACTACCTGCAGAGCGACGCGCCGCTCTACTACTACTCGTTCACCGACGCGTACATCGCGGCCGTCTATCGCTCGCTCTCGAAGGAGGAACAGGCGCGCTTCGATCCGATGATCACCGGCTTCAACCCGGCCGACATGTACGGCGTCGATCACATCCGGCGGGTGCTGAAGGCGTTTCCCGGCGTCTTCTCCGGCATCGGCGAGTTCAGCATCCACAAGGAATTCGTCTCGGCCAAGATCTCCGGCGAGACGGCCAGCCTCACCAATCCCGCGCTCGACCGCATCCTCGACTTCGCCGCAGAGTCGGGCCTCGTCGTGATCCTCCACAACGACATCGACATGCCGTTCGCGAAGACCGACGCGGAGCCGGTGTACCTGTCTCAGATGAAAGCGCTGCTCAAGCGCCACCCGAAGACGACCATCATCTGGGCGCACATCGGCCTCGGACGGATCGTCCATCCGGTGCGGGTGTCGGCCGAGGCGGCCGAGCGCACGCCCACGCACGTCGGGATCGTCGAGGCGATGCTCACCGATCCGGCGCTCGCCCATGTGAGCTTCGATATCTCCTGGGACGAGGTCGCCAAGTACGCGGTGGCCTCGCCGGAGTCCGTCAAGCGCGTGGCGGCGATGCTCAACAAGTATCCCGACCGGTTCCTCTTCGGAACCGACACCGTGGCGCCGGCCGGTCCGGCGCCGTATTTCGCCGTGTTCGACATGTGGGCGCCGGTCTGGCGCCTGCTCACGCCGGACGCGAGCCTGAAAGTCCGGAAGGGCAATTACGAGCGGATCTTCGACGAAGGCCGGCGCCGTGTCCGCGCGTGGGAAAAGGCAAACGTCGCAATGAATGCACTCAGACAAGGAGAGACAGACATGCGACGAACACCGACGAACCGGCATACCGGTTTGATCTGGCTGACGGCGTTTCTGATCGTCGGCGGCTCCTCGATCGCGCGCGCGCAGGAGACGCAGCCCAGCAGGCCAGCACCTGCGCCTCCGAGCATGCCCGCAGGAAACGAAGCCGAGCTTCGAGATCTACGGCTTCGCGATGCTCGACATCGGCGGGAACTTCACGCAGATCAACCCGAACTGGTTCGACACGCTGCGTCTCACCAGGCTGCCCTCATTCGAGAATCAGTTCGGCGAGGACGGCAGCACGTTCGCCGGCGTCCGGCAGAGCCGCCTGGGCGTGCGATCGACCACGCCGACGGCGGTGGGCGACCTGAAGACCACGTTCGAGTTCGAGCTGTTCGGCGTGGGCGTGGACGAGGGGCAGACCACGTTCCGCCTCCGCCACGCATATGGCGAGCTCGGACAATTCGGGGCGGGCCAGTGGTGGAGCCCGTTCATGGATCCGGACGTCTTCCCGAACATTGTCGAGTACTGGGGACCCACCGGCATGGTGTTGTTTCGCAACGTGCAGGTCCGCTGGATGCCAACCGCCAAGCCTCACGCTCGCCGTCGAGCGGCCCGGCGCGAGCGGCGACTCGGGCGTCTATGCGGACCGTGTGGAGCTGCAGAACATCCGGGCACGATTCCCGCTGCCCGACTTCTCCGGCGCCTACAAGTACTCACAGGACTGGGGCTACCTGCAGAGCCGCCGGCATGCTCCGGCTGATCAAGTGGGACGACGTCCTCGACGATCAATTCGACCTCTCGGGCGATGCCTGGGGATGGGGCATCAACCTCAGCTCGAACCTCAAGCCGAGCAAGGCGAGCACGATCCGGTTGCAGTTCGTGTTTGGCGAGGGCATTCAGAACTACATGAACGACTCTCCCATAGACATCGGCATCGCCAATAACCTTTCCAACCCGGTGACGCCGGTCGTCGGCGAACCGGTCCCGATCCTCGGCATCGTCGCGTTTCTCGATCACTCCTTCAGCGAGGAATACAGCACCTCGATCGGCTACTCGTGGCAGGAGAACGACAACACCGACGCGCAGGCGCCCAGCGCCTTCAGGACGGGTCACTACGTGGTGGGCAACCTCGTCCACTACCCCGCCCCGAATGTGATGGTCGCCGGCGAATTCCAGTGGGGCCGCCGCGAGAACTTCTCGGACGGGTTCACGAGCGACGGCGTCAAGGTGCAGTTCTCGTTCAAATACAACTTCTCGTGGAAGCTTGGAGGTTGATCATGAATCGACGGAATCGGCGTGTTTCTCTCGGGGCGGGGCTGCTCGGCGCTGCTGGCCCTGGGCATGCCGTCGCTCGGCGCGCAGGCGCCCACTCCACCCCAGCCCGCCTCATCCTCCCAGGTGCAACAGGCCGTTGACGCGGCCTATGGGAAGTTCAGGACGCTGAAGGAAGGCAAGAACGCGGACTACATCCCGGCCCTGGCGAAGGTCGACCCGAACCTGTTCGGCATCGCCGTCGTGACCGCGGACGGCAAGGTCTTCTCCGCGGGCGACGTGAAGACCGAGGTCTCGATCCAGTCGATCTCGAAGGTCTTCACGATGGCGCAGGTCATCCAGGAACAGGGGCTGGATTCCGTCGCGAAGCGCATCGGCGTCGACGCGACGGGCGCGCGCTTCAATTCGATCATCGCGATCGAGGGCGTCCGGACCGTCGTCGGGACGGGCGCGCCGGAGATGAACCCGCTGGTGAATCCAGGCGCCATCTCGGCGACCAGCATGGTGACGGGATCCTCGTCCGACGAGGTCTGGAAGAAGATCATCGGCTTCCACAACGACGCCGCGGGACGCCAGCTGAGCGTGCTCCAGGACGTCTACAAGTCGGAGTCCGACACGAACCAGCGCAACCAGGCGATCGGCGCGCTCATGCTCGCCTACGGCTACATCAAGAACAACTGGCAGCAGGCGGTCGATCTCTACACGCGCCAGTGCTCGATCGGGGTCAACGCGAACGATCTGGCGATGATGGCGGCCACGCTGGCGTTTGGCGGCAGGAACCCCGTCACGGGCAAGCAGGTGATGGACCCGGCCAGGGTGCCCGGCGTACTCGCCGTGATGGCGACGGCCGGACTCTATGACGACTCGGGCAAGTGGCTCTATGCGACGGGACTGCCGGCCAAGAGCGGCGTCGGCGGCGGCATCATCGCCGTCTCGCCGGGCAAGTTCGGCATCGCCGTCGTGTCCCCGCCGCTCGACGATGCGGGCAACAGCGTGCGCGCGCAGCGGGCGATCACCGACATCTCGAATGCGCTGGGCGGAAATCCGTACGCGGCGAGGAAGAGCGGAAGCTGACGCAGAAAGTTCAGAGGTCAACATGTACCGGAACGTTTTGTATGTGTCCCTGGCCGCGGCCGTGGCTGGTGCCGTCGTGATTCGCACAGTCCCGGCCGGCGCGCAGGGAGCCAAGCCCAGGATCGTCATCGTCGCCACCGGCGGGACCATCGCCGGCTCGGCCGAATCCACGACCGCGGCTGGATACAAGTCCGGCGCGGTCGCGGTGGAGACGCTGATCAACGCCGTGCCGCAGATGAAGAAGTTCGCGGACGTGCGCGGCGTGCAGGTGTCGTCGGTCGGCAGCCAGGACATGAACGACGAGCTCTGGGTGAAGCTCGCGACCGAGGTCAATGGTCTGCTGGCGAAGTCCGATGTCGACGGCGTGGCGATCACGCACGGCACCGACACGATGGAGGAGACGGCCTATTTCCTCAATCTGGTCGTGAAGAGCGACAAGCCGGTGGTGCTGACCGGCTCGATGCGCCCGTCCACGTCGCTCAGCGCCGACGGCCCGCTGAACATCTACAACGCCGTCGGCGTCGCGGGCGATCCGCGGGCCAAGGGCCGGGGCGTGCTGGTCGTGGCCAACGACGACATCCACGGGGCGCGCGCCATCACCAAGCGGCACACCACCGACGTCGAGACGTTCGTCTCCCCTGAAGCGGGGTTGATTGGCGTGTGTCTGTTCGATGACCGCGAGTTCTCCCGGTCGCCGGCACGGGCGCACACGACCGCGACGCCATTCAAGGTGACCGCGGGCCAGACCCTGCCGCGCGTGGACGTCATTTACGCGCACGCCGGGATGTCTCCCGACCTGATCGATGCCGCCGTCGCGGGCGGCGCGAAAGGGATCGTCATCGCCGGCGTCGGCGACGGCAACATGACGACGCCGGCGCTCGAGGCGGTCAAGCGCGCGCTCGCAAAGGGTGTCGTCGTCGTGCGATCGACGCGAGTGGGGGAGGGAATCGTCCGCCGAAATATCGAGGTGGATGACGACAAGACCGGCACGGTGGTGTCGAAGGAGCTCAACCCATCCAAGTCGCGTGTGCTGCTGAAGCTCGCGCTGACCCAGTCCTCGGACCCGAAGAAGGTCCAGGAACTCTTCGACAAGTACTGACCGGGGACGCGATGGATCTCGCCGTCTGGAGCTGGTTCGTCGCGACCCTGCGGGCCTATCCCGAGCTCGCCGTCTTCCTTGCGCTGGCGGCCGGGTTCGGGATCGGTCCACGGAAACTTGCGGGATTCTCGCTCGGCAGCGTGACCGCCACGCTCCTGGCGGCCATCCTGATCGGCCAGCTTGGGCTTGCGATCGAAGGACCGATCAAGTCCACCTTCTTTCTCATGTTTCTCTTCGCGGTCGGCTACGGCGTCGGCCCGCAGTTCTTCCGAGGGCTCGGCAGCGACGGGCCCCGGCAGATCGCGTTCTCGCTGGTCGTGCTCGCTCTCTGCCTGGTCGTCCCGATTCTGTGCGCTCTCGTGGCCGGTCTCGACCTGGGCTACGCGGCCGGCCTCTATGCCGGCTCGCAGACCATCTCCGCGTCGATTGGCGTCGCCTCGGACCAGATCGAGCGGCTGGGCCTGGCGGCGGCAGAGGCGAAGCGATACACCGACGCCGTGCCCATCGGCTACGCCGTGACCTACATCTTCGGCACGATTGGATCGGCGATCCTGCTCGCGCAGCTCGGCCCGAAGCTGATCGGCATCGACCTGCCGGCGGCCTGCGTCGCGTACGAACGCCGTCTCGGCGGTGGGACCGTCGAGTTCGATCCGGGCGTCTTCTCGGCCTACCGCGCGATCGAGATCCGCGCGTACCGCGTCGACGCCGCATCCGCCCTGACCGGCCGACCCGTGCGCGATCTCTTCCCGGGCCTTCGTGTCTTCGTCGAACGGGTCCGGCGCGGCGACGCCGTGATTGAGGCGGGACCGGACACGGTCCTCGCGCCGGGGGACGTCGTCGCCATTTCGGGCCCGCATGCCGCGCTGGTCGAGCACGTCGAACCCGCGATCCCGGAGGTGCACGACCCCAGCCTGCTGCAGGTCCCGGCGACCGCGATGGACATCTTCGTCACGAACAAGGCGATGAGCGGCACGACGCTGCGGCAACTGGCCGACCAGCCATTCGCACGGGGCGTCTACCTCCGGCGAATCACGCGGAACATGGTGGAGCTGCCGATTCTCCCCGAGCTGGAAGTGTTGCGGGGCGACATCCTCTCGGTCGTGGGCACCACGCGGCATGTCGAGGAAGCCGCCAGGGCCCTCGGCTACGCAGATCGACCGCTGGAATCGACGGATCTCATGACCGTCGCCGGGGGGATCGTGATCGGCGGTCTGGTGGGGGCGCTCAGTGTGAACTGGAAAGGGATTCCCATCGGGCTGTCGACGTCGGGCGGCGCGCTGCTGGCGGGTCTGATCCTCGGGTATCTCCGGGCGGTTCGTCCGACATTCGGGCGCATTCCGGCCGCGGCCCTGAACCTGATGAACACCCTCGGCCTCAATGTCTTCATTGCCGTCGTCGGGATCAACGCGGGGCCGGCGTTCGTGACCGGCCTGCAGCAGGTGGGTCTGAGCCTCTTCGTGTGGGGCGTCGTGGCGACCTCGGTGCCGCTCGTCATCGGGATTCTGCTCGGGTACCACGTCTTCAAGTTCGACCCGGCGATCCTGTTCGGCGTCTGCGCCGGCGTGCGAACGACGACCGCGGCGCTCGGCATGATTCAGGATGCGGCCAGAAGCAAGGTCCCGGCGCTGGGCTACGGGATGCCCTACGCGATCGGCAACACGCTCCTCACGATTTTCGGGATGGCCATCGTGCTCGTGATGAGCAGATTCGGCTAGAAGGCTCGCGAGAGCAGGAGACGGACTATGGATGCCGTGACGTTGCGTCAGTACGAGACGCTCAGCCCGTTCGAAATCAAGAACGATCTGGCGAAGATCGCGACCAAGAGCGCCAAGGCCGCGCAGATCGCGTATCTGAACGCGGGACGAGGTAATCCGAACTGGATCGCGACCGAGCCGCGCTCGGGCTTCTTCCTGCTCGGCCAGTTCGCCATTACCGAAAGCCAGCGCACCATGGAGCTGCCAGCGGGCGTGGGGGGCATGCCGAAGGCCCCGGGCGTCGCCGCGCGCCTCGACGCCTGGCTCAAGGCGCACGCCGACATGCCCGGCGCCACGTTCCTGCAGAACGTCATTCCCTGGGCGGTCAGGACATTCGCCTTCAACGCAGACGCGTTCGTGCACGAGCTGGTCGATTCGATCATCGGCGATAACTACCCCGTCCCCGATCGGATGCTCGTCCACAACGAACGCATCGTTCGCGAGTACCTGCAGTGGGCCATGTGCGGCGAGCCGCGGCCGAAGGGCACGTTCGCCCTGTACGCGGTCGAGGGCGGGACGGCGGCGATGTGCTACATCTTCAAGTCGCTCAAGCTGAATCGCCTCCTGAACCCGGGCGACACGATCGCCATGGTGACCCCCATCTTCACGCCGTATCTCGAGATGCCGCACCTCGAAGACTACGACCTGAAGATGGTGTTCATCCAGGCACGGCAGGAGCAGCGATGGCAGTTCACGGAGGAGGATCTGAAGCCCCTGCTGGATCCCAAGGTCAAGGCCTTCTTCGTCGTCAATCCGGGCAACCCGTACGCCGTGGCGCTCAGCCGCGACTCGATCGCGCGGATCGGCGACGTCCTCAAAAAGCGCCCCGACCTGCTGCTGCTCACCGACGACGTCTACGGGACGTTCGTTCCGGGATTCCGGTCGCTCCTCGGCGAGTTCCCGAGGAACACGATCGGCGTGTATTCCTACAGCAAGTACTTCGGCTGCACGGGCTGGCGCCTCGGCGTGATCGCCCTGCACGAGGACAATATCTTCGACGAGAAGATCGCGGCGCACCCCGAGGCCGTCGCGCGCGCGCTCGACAAGCGCTACACGGGCCTGACGCTCGAACCGCGGAACGTCAAGTTCATCGACCGGATCGTCGCGGATAGCCGGGATGTCGCCCTGAACCACACCGCCGGCCTGTCGCTGCCCCAGCAGGTGATGATGGCCCTCTTCTCGCTCGCGGAGCTCTACGACGAGAAGAAGGTGTACCAGCAGGCCTGCATCGAGATCGTCCGCAGGCGGACCCTCGCGACCATCGAGGGACTCGGCATCCAGGTGGATCCCAACCCACTGTTCGACTGGTACTACGGCCTCATCGACTTCGAGTTCTGGATGCGCAAGTACGGTGGCGAGGATGTCGTGACGTGGGTGAAGGCCAACGTGCACCCGCTCGATATCGTGTTCCGCCTGGCCGAAGACCACGGCATCGTGCTCCTCAACGGCGGAGGCTTCGAGGCGCCGAACTGGTCCGTGCGCGTGTCGTTCGCCAACCTCGACGACGACGTCTACGAGAACATCGGCCGCGCGGTCCGAGCGGTCGCTCGCGGATACGTCATGGCGTGCCGGGCCGCGCAGGCCGCGGCGGCGCCGTCAGCCGCCGTGTCCGGCAGGACGTAGAGAGGCCGGTCATGCTGCAGGACCTTGTCGGTGTGCTGCGCGAGCATCCCGAGGTCACGTTCTTCCTCGTGCTCGGGATCGGGTACGCCCTCGGCAAGCTGAAACTGGGGACCTTCACGCTCGGTGCGGTCACGGGCACGCTGCTCGCGGGCGTGGCCGTCGGCCAGCTCGGGGTGCACGTGTCAGGGGAGGTCAAGCAGTGCTTCTTCCTCCTCTTTCTCTTTTCGATCGGGTTCAGAACGGGGCCGCAGTTCTTCCGGGGACTGAAGAGCGACGGCCTCCAGCAGGCGGCGCTCTCCGCGATCATCGCGATAGCCGGCCTCGTCGTGGCGTACCTGGTGAGCCGGCTGTTCGGCTACGACGCCGGCACCGCGGCCGGAGTGATCGCCGGCGCGCTCACCGAGTCCGCGACGATCGGGACCGCGAGCGACGCCATCGCGCGGCTCGGTCTGTCCGACGCCGAGACGGCGGCGATCACCAACCGGATTCCGATCGCCTTTGCCGTCACGTACCTGATCGGCGTCGTCGGCGCCGCCTGGTTCCTGGCGCAGATCGCGCCGCGGATCATGGGGATCAACCTCGAGGAGGAGTGCCGCCGCTACGAACAGGAGCTGCAGGCCGGCCACGGCCCCGGCACCGCGACGCGTCGGGATTTCGAGTATCGCGCCTATACCGTGCAGCCGGGATCGCCGCTCGTCGGGCAACGAACCCGCGATCTCGAACGGCTTGCGAGCGACGCGCGGCTGTTCGTCGAACGGATTCGCCGTGGCGACCAGATCTTCGACCCCGATGAAACGACGACCGTGCTGGCCGGCGACACGCTGGCGATCACGGGCCGCCGTGAACTGATGGTGGCAAGGATGGACGAACGGAGGCTCGATCTCCGGGAAGTCGACGACAGGACGGTCCTCGAGATCCCCGCGGAGGTCCTGGACGTCGTCGTGACGCGCGCCGACATCGACGGCCGCACGTTGGCTGACCTCGCCGGAGAGGAGGCCCTGCGCAGCGTCTACCTGAGACGCATCTCGCGCGCGGGCACGCCGATCGCCATATTTCCGGCGACAAGAGTTCAGCGCGGCGACGTGGTCACCCTCGTGGGGCCGTCCCGGCGAATCGCCCAGGCCGTGAGCCGCCTCGGCGTGCCCGACCGCGCGACCGACGTGACCGACATGGTGCTCGTGGCGTTCGGCATCGTCGGCGGGCGCGCTGATTGGCATCCCCGCGCTCATGCTCGGGCGGCATCGAGATCGGGTTGAGCCTGAGCGTGGGCGTACTGGTCGGCGGACTGTTGTGCGGCTGGCTCCGCTCGATGTGGCCCCGCTACTTCGGCCGCATTCCGAGCGCGACGCTCTGGGTGTTCGAGTCGATCGGGCTGGCAGGATTCGTGGCGGTCGTGGGTCTCAACGCCGGGCCGGACTTCGTGACCGGCCTGCGCACGAGCGGCGTCAGCCTCGTCGTGGCCGGGCTCCTCACCGTGCTCCTCCCGCATCTCGTTGGCGTCGTGGTCGGCTGGTGGGGGTTCAAGATGCATCCGGGCGTGTTGCTGGGTGTCTGCGCCGGGGCGGGAACCGCGACGCCAGCGCTCGCCGCGATCCAGGAAGCCGCGAAGAGTGCCGTCCCCACGCTCGGATACGGCGTCGCCTACGCGGTGGGCAACGTCCTCCTCGCCCTCTGGGGCACCGTCATCGTCGCGCTGCTGTAGGATCTGCGTTTGGTGGCGCGCGGACTGAGATCCGGTCGGCGGTGGGCCACGACGGCGCTCTCTGTGGTTGCTCTCACGTTGTCGCTGAGCGGAACCGCTCTCGGGCAGGGCCGCACGGACGTCGTCACGCTCGCCAACGGCGATCGGATCACGGGCGAAGTGGTCCGGCTCGAGCGCGGCAGGCTGGAGTTCAAGACCGACGACGCGGGCACGCTGTATCTGGAGTGGGACAAGCTCGTGAGCCTCGTCGCGGCGAATCGATTCGTGGAGGTCCTGACGACGACCGGCATCCGCTATCTCGGTCCGCTGGTGCCGGCGACCGAGCGCGCGATCTCGGTGGCCACGTCGGAGGGCGCAGTCACGCTTCAGATGTCTGAGGTGACGCTGATCACGCCAATCGGCACGAGCTTCTGGCGGAAACTCGACGGTTCGATCGACGCCGGGTTCAGCTCGACGCAATCGAGCGGTGTCACACAGCTCACTTTCAACTCTGAGACCGTGTACAGGAAGCCGGCGTTCTCAGCGCGTCTTACCGGGTCGCTGACCCTGACGCAAACAGACGACGAAGAGGGCCGCGACGACCGCGGGTACGTGGAGGCGTCGTATCTCCGGTACCCGTGGCACCGATGGTTCATCACGTCGGCCACCCGCTTCGAAACCAACGAGAGCCTGGGTCTCGAGCTGCGGTCCCAGATCTGCGGTTGCGGCCGGGCCGCGCCTGGTCAACAGCAACCGTGCGCAGATGGTGATCGGCGGCGGACTGTCCGTCAACGACGAACGCGGCGTGGATGTCGAGGCGACGCAGAACATCGAGGCGGTCGGCCTCTTTCGCTGGTCCTTCTACACGTACGATCGGCCCAAAACCAATCTCGACGTGGGCTTTCAGTACCTATCCCAGCCTGAGCAACTGGGGCCGGCAACGCCTGCAGCTCGACGCCGGCGTCAAACGGGAGCTCCTGACAGATCTCTTCGTCTCGATGAGTCGGTACAACACGTTCGACAGCCGTCCGCCCAATCCCGACGCAAACACGAACGACATCGGCATCGTGGTGTCGATCGGATGGAGCTATTGACAGGAAATAAAACAGGATGGCAATCATGGCGTACACCAGGATGAGCTGAACGCCCTTGTACCAGGGATGACCGGATTGACCTTGCCCGGCATGATCGACGAGCCGGGCTGCTTCGGCGGCAGGTTGATTTCGCGCAAGCCACATCTCGGTCCCGACACGAGCAGGCGCAGGTCGTTGCAGATCTTCGAGAGCTTGATCGCCAGGCTCTTCATGCAGGACGGTCAGGACGCAGGCCTGCGTGTCCTGGTCGCTTCGATCAGGTCCTCGGCCCGAGGGATACGCGTCGTTCGTGGACTGCGAGAGGTTGACGTGATCGTGGGCCGTGCTCGCCTTTACGATGCCCGATCAGCTCCAGCGCCGGTTGGCGATCACTTCGTTGGCGTTCATGTTCGTGGAGGTGCCGGCGCCGCCCTGAAAGACGTCGAGGCGGAACTGGTCGTGGAGCTTGCCGTCGATCAGCTCCTGGCACGCGCCCTCGATGCCCGTGAGACGCCGAACCCGCTCGAAGTTGGCCCGCGCCGCGGCCATTTTGACCATGGCGAGGCCCCTAATCAGGTTGGGATACAGCGCCAGATGCACTCCTGAAATATCGAGGTTCTCGAGGGCTCTGGCGGTCTGAACGCCGTAATACGCGTCGATCGGCACGGCCTTGTCGCCGAGCAGATCGTGCTCGAGGCGCGTGGGGGTATTCGACATGGATCCTCCTGGGGGCAACGGTCCTCCGCTATTCCGGAGGAACTCCGGCGGGACCGTCGCCAGCCATTCGTGAAACGCGCCGCCGGCGGCCAAAATGCCGTGCGCCGACGCAAGCTTAGCTCTCTACGCCGATCTCATGCCGGGTGGCACGTCCGGTGCTGTTCGTGCGACACATGACAACCCCAGGCTGGCTCGCGTGGAACCGCCTGTATCGGGCGGTGAGCTATCTCCGGTCGTCGCTCTGGATCGTTCCATTCCTCGCCATCGTCCTGGTGCTCATGCTCGTGCCGGTGCTTCGACTGCTCGACGCCTGGCTCGGGTGGCGGCTGGTCGGACTGGGTGCCGCCGGGGCGCAGACGCTCTACCAGTCGGTGATCACGCTGGCGTTGTCGTTCATGGTCTTCACATTCGGCTCGCTGCTGGTGGCCATTCAGATCGCCAGCGGCCAGCTGACGCCGCGGATCATCGCGACGACGCTGCTCCGCGACAACGTCGTCCGGTTCAGCGTCGGGTTGTTCGTCTTTTCGCTCGTGTTCGCGATCATGGCGCTCAACCGGCTCGAGAACAGCGTGCACGAGATTGTCGCCCTGGTGACCGCGCTGCTCGGGATCGCCTGCATGGCGGCGTTCCTGTTTCTGATCGACTACGCCGCGCGCCTGCTGAGGCCGGTCAGCATCCTCGCCCGCATCGGCAATGAGGGGCTCGCGGTGATCAAGTCGGTGTACCCGTTGCTGGGTGCCGGCACCGTCGATGCCGCGGAGGCGTTCGTCGAACCACGCGAGCGCACCGCCGGATCGTTCGCCATACCGGCACGTCCGAAATCGTGCTCGCCGTCGATCTCGCCACGCTCGTGCGCGAAGCGCAGCGAGCCGACGGGATCATCGAATTCGTGCCGGAGGTCGGCGACTTCGTCGCGACCGACGAGCCTCTCTTCATCGTGTACGGCGGCTCCGGTGCGATCGACGACCGCCGGCTGCAGGCGACGGTGGTGTTCGGCACGGAGCGGACGATGGAGCAGGATCCGCTCTTTTCGTTCCGCATCATGGTCGACATCGCGCTGAAGGCGCTGTCGCCGGCCATCAACGACCCGACCACGGCGGTGCTCGCGATCG
Organism: uncultured Acidobacteriota bacterium; assembly: GCA_963847125.1. Lineage (GTDB taxonomy): Bacteria > Acidobacteriota > Vicinamibacteria > Vicinamibacterales > 2-12-FULL-66-21 > DATAEE01. The sequence continues at coordinate 1,497 of CAWJYM010000006.1, read as the reverse complement.
ACCAGATCCACCGGCTGCTGCGCGTCGTTGGCAAGCGCCAGCTGCGGGGAGCGGCGATCAGGGACGAGCGGGGTCAGCTCCGTGTCGTGTTCTGTACGCCGAACTGGGAGGACTTCGTCAACCTCGCGTGCAATGAAATCCGATACTGCGGGGCCTCGAACGTGCAGATCGCGCGACGGATGCGGGCGATGCTCGACAACCTCATCACGTCGCTTCCGCCGCATCGCCACGCCGCGCTCGACGCGGAGCGGGAGCGGCTGGATCAGATGCTCGAGTCGTTCTACCGCATCCCGGCGGATCTGGCGCTCGCCCGTGTCCCGGATTCACAAGGACTGGGAGGATCGCCGGGACCCATGTCCCGCTGAAGCACGATGTCTGTCACCGGCTCGCCGCCGGCAGAAAATAGAACAGGATGGCAATCATCGCGTACACCAGGATGAGCTGAACGCCCTTGTACCAGTTGGACCGGCCGTCGCCGGCCACGATGGCGCCGATCAGCACGCTCAGGAACAGCGTCCCGATTTCGGCCCGGCTGAAGGAGAGCTCCAGCGGCTGCGGCGCGATGAAGCCGCTCAGGAGTACGAGCACCGGCGCGACGAACAGGGCGATCTGGATGCTGCTGCCCATCGCGATGCCGATGGTGAGGTCCAGCTTGTTCTTCCGCGCCATCGCGATGGCCGAGCCGCTCTCGGCGGCGCCACCGATGATCGCGAGGAACACGATGCCGATGAACACCTCCGACATCCCGAGCGCCTTGCCCGTGCCCTCCGCCGCGCCCACGAGAATTTCGCTCATCCACGCCGCGAGAGCCGACGCGCCCAGCAGGCTGGCGACGGTCCGTCCCAGGCCCCACCGCGCGCCCTCGTGGCCGTGCTCTGGTCTTCCCCGCGGCGCTCTGGAAAAAGTCGGGATGGGTCTTGAGCAGAAAGAGCAGATACAGGCCGTAGGCCGCGAGCAACACGCAGGCCGTCCCGAGGTTCACGAGCTTCTCCTCGTGAATCGTGCCGTCGGGCGAGAAGAAGCGGTTGAAGGCGCTCGGCACGCCCAGGCTGATCGCCGAGACCAGCATCATCGAGCTGTAGAGCCGCGCCGCGCCGGCGTTGTACTCCTGCGTGTGATGCCGCAGGCCGCCGAGAAAGAAGGCGACCCCCATGGCGAGCATCAGGTTGGCGAGAATCGCCCCGATGATCGATGCGCGCACCATGTCGAGGAGACCGGCCTTCAGCGCGACCAGCGCGATGATCAGCTCCGGCGCGTTGCCGAACGTGGCGTTGAGCAGCCCGCCGATGGCGTCGCCCGTGCGCGTCGCGAGCTGTTCGGTGGAGAGCACGATCAACCGGGCGATGGGGACGATCGCCAGCGCCGCCGAGAAGAAAAGGACCGGCGCAGGCACGTGCGCGCGTTCCAGCGCGACCGAGATGGGGATGAACGCCAGCAGCCAGTTCATCGATGGTTTGAAGGAGCTCGGCATGGCGTCAGGACCTCGTCGTCCGGGCT
>CAWJYM010000005.1:0-426922 GCA_963847125.1 uncultured Acidobacteriota bacterium | reverse complement strand
TTCCCCGCCGTCATCATCATCGTCATCGTCTTCCAATGCGGATTGCGACGACGCGGCGCCGGTGACGAGATCGATGTCGACGAGATCGGCATCGTCTTCAAATGCGGATTGCGACAACCAGGCGGCGGGGAGGAGATCGACGAGCGAGACCCGCTCCCAGTCACCGATGACGATGCCTTTGTCCAGGACGCGATCGAGGACGTCGATCAGGCTGGCGCCGCAGGCCACGCGCTCGACCGCCACGGCACAATCATATGCTTCATTGGGACGACGGGCGTCGGCGGGACACATCTGTTTCGGCAGAACAGCCTTGGCGTCCAACGACCGGACGACGATTCACTTCCCCAATCTCAGGACTTCGAGTCGCACTCGGGTTCGACCCTCCCGGATGAAGCCGAGCCTCTGCGCCACGCCATACGACACGTCGATGATGACACCTGCGGATCGCGGACCGGCCGCTGGTCCTCGGTCGAGAATTCGCACGTCAACGGCGCGCCCGTTGCGCAAGTTCGTCACCCGAACGAGGGTTCCGAACGGATAGCTCGGGTGCGCGGCAATCATCGCGCGGCTGTCGAACTTCGCGCCGCTCGCCATCGTCCGGCCCGAGAACCCCGGACCGTAGTAGGACGCCAACCCTTCGCGTACTTCGACAATCCGGGTAGGTCTCGACGGAGCTGGCTTCGGCGCGGTCGACCGCGCCGAGCAGCCCGAGAGTCCTACCAGGGCTGACACGCACACAATCCACGCGAGGTGGCGCATCAACACTGTCCAGCCGCCTCAACCAGCTTATTCTCCCTCTCGGAACCCAGCGAACAATCCAGGTGGTCCTGTCGTCTCAGCAGCAGATGTCAGGCATGATTCGGCTCGGCGGAATCCTCCTCGCCGTACTCGCACAGGCCACTCGGGCGACCGTTCCGGCGTCCCGCTCGCAGTCAGCGGACGGCACCGTTGTCGCGCAGACCGCGTGTGCCTTCAGTCCCTACGAGGAGACCTCCGCATTCACGAGACGGTGACTACTCGCGCGAGGCATACACAGCTGCCGCCTCGAGCACCACGGTGGACTGTCTCCGGATTCAGTACATCAGCCACGGCCTTCGCGTCGTCGGCTACATCGTCAAGCCGCGCAACACGGGCGACACACGACATCCGGTCATCGTGTACAACCGAGGTGGCTTTCGCGACATCGGAAAGATCGACACGTGGAACCTGCTCGACTTCTATGGCTTCGCATCCCAGGGCTTCGTGGTGCTGGCGTCACAGGTACAGGGGCAACGACGGAGGAGAAGGGGTCGACGAGGTTGGTGGCGCTGACATCGACGACGTCATGTCGCTCTCCCAAATGGCGGCGCAGCTCCCGTATACCAACCCAGCCAATCTATTCCTGTATGGATTGTCCCGTGGCGGAATGATGTCGTTCCTGGTGCTCAAGCGAGGGTTTCCAGCACGGGCCTCAGCGGTCGTTGGAGCCGTCTTCGATGCTGAAGCATTCGCGCAGCGCTCTCCGAAGGTCACCGCATCCGTCATGGCGCGACACCCCGAATACCCAACGAAGGGCGCAGCCCTGCTCCGTGAACTCTCTGCGATGAACTGGCCGGAGCACATCAGCGCGCCGCTCCTGATCCTCCACGGCGCGAATGACCAGGAGGTGCCGGCCACCGAGGCGATGATATTCGCTACGAAACTGGCACAACTCGGAAAGCGCTACGCGGTCATCGTATACGCCGACGACGTTCACGAGGTGGCAAACAATCGCCATGACCGCGATGCAAGAATCGGAGCCTGGTTCAAACAGCACTTGCGTCCGTGAACGGCCGCAAGCGAACGAACGGTCCCAGCCGTAGCTCGCTTAGCGAAAGTACGCGAGCGGAGGATGGCGTCCCCAAGGGGAGGGCGAAGGTTGGAAACGCGCCTTTCACGCCTTTCTGCTGGCTGCCTAACCCAACGGATCAGGATTAAGACCAGAGGTCGACGTTAATGAGACGGAGCCAAATGCGCTATCGTGCGACCATGACGCTTGACGATATCGCACTCGAACTCCCCAACGGCTTCCATGACGCGCTTCTTCGCACTCTCACGATTGATTACGTTTCCCACCGCGCAACGTTGGCACTGCGCGTCTGGGTTGGGGATGCTCACGCAGCGACAGAGGCTGAACGAGAGGCTTACCGACCAGCGACGCTTACCGTTTCTGGCCTTGCCTGGTGCATCGTCGAATCTCCAGAGCCCGTCACCGACGGAACGGGTGACGGCCTTTGGATTGATGCCGGCCCCGTCAGCAACCTGAAGGACAAGCCGGCCCTTCCGACGGTGCCAGATGGCGCTTTCGCTTGGTGGATTTTCGTCCGGCAATGGAACGCGTTTATGTATATCGCTGGACGAAGCTTCAATTGATTAGTGAGGGTCGAGCGCCACGCGCGCAGGAAAAAGAGGATTCGTCCCCAACGGGGCGAATACCGGAGTGGACGCGCGGTATCCCCGGAGAAGTGCCGGCCGCATCGGGCTGTGGAAGAGCGGCGTCACTCTCCGCAAAAATGTCATGGGGATCTAACGACTAGCCGACACGTAGAAATCGTCCCGAACCGACGTATGCACGCGCCTGTAGCCGCGGCTTTCCATCAAGGCTTTGATGTCACTGCGCTTGGGTTCGCTGAAATTGTGCTCGACGGTCAGCGCGCCCATCTGATACTTGTCGAACGGAAAACCCTTCAATGCATGGAGCTCCCCTCCTTCGATGTCCATACTCACGTAATGAATGAATCGAGGAGCCTTCGCGCGTTCGAGGACGTCCCCGAGTGTCACGGTCGTGAACTCGATCGCCCGGGCATTGAGAGCCTTGTTCTTTTCCATCTTCTCCTTTGAGATTCCAAACGTATCTTCGATAATCCCGCCCCAGTTGTCCGCGGCCCAGAATTTCACCCGCTCGCCAGCTTTACTGAAGACAACGCCTTCGAAGATGTGGCAGGTGCGATCCTGCATGTTTCTGGGGAACGGATCGACGCAGATTCCAGTCCAGCCCTTTTGCTCCAGCGCTTTCGTGTTCGACATGAACGTGCCATCGCCCGATCCCACATCCAGGAAGAATCCATCGTCCACGCCCGGAAAGACGACCTCGGACACCCACTTGTCTTGACCCATCTGCGAATTGAATGTCGTGACGCCCAGGATTTCTTTGGCACTTACGACGAGGCTTTGCGATAGGGGCATCTGGCAGCACGAGGCATTGGCTTGGTACCGCCTCCAGAGCTTCGCGCCAACAGAGCCAGCTCCCAGTGCCACGGCGACGAGAAGCCCCGCTGCTGCTCTGCGCCTGGATCCGCTTTGCCAGGCCATGGAGGGGAATATACGAAGCATGGTACTCCCTGATAGTCACAGCGGCGCAGCTCCTTCCTGTCTCGGGCCAGGCGTCTGAGCGGATACGTCCCGGGAGGCGAGCGGCAGAGCGCATCCCAACCGGAGTCGCCGCGCCGCGATCGCGGCATACACTCTCCGGCCAATCGCCGCCACTCCGGGCACATAGAGCACGGGGAGGATCGGCCAGCCGAGCGGCAGGACACGTGCGAGCGTGCGGTATGCGTCGAAACCGGCGGTAACCGTGCCGTCTGGTCCGACGACGTGCATGGTCGCCGCGCAGGCCCCCTGTTGCAGCGCCGGCCAGCGCTGAGCAATCGTGGCCCAGTCGGTCCGGATCTCCAGGATGTCAACGCGCCGCGCGAGATCGAGACCGCGTATGATTGCGATCGTTCGGCCGCACAGGCCGCAGCCGCCGTCATACGCCAGGGCAAACGTGCCCAGCCGTCGCCATCGCACGCCCAGCCAGGCGCCCACTCGATCCCAGGGCACCCAGAAGACACTGCAGATGAGGAACGTCCCAAATGTGGGCCCCATGAGCACGCGGATTCCCACGAGCATCAGAAACGCGCTCGGCACGAAGAACCAGCGGGCGTAGCGGCTGACGAGCGCCAAAGGAAATGCGAACTCAACGACGATCGTCATCGCGGCGAGCGCCCGGGTCAGGAGCGTGGACTGCGCAATCCAGAGACCGAACGGTCCGATCGGATCGGCGTCGGATACGTGATACGCGGCGCGCATGAGGTGTATGGCCAGACTGTCGGACGTGATCCACTCGAGACCGGATCGGCGCAGCTTGGAGGCGCCGGCCGCAAAGAACACGAGCGCCATCGCGACCCACACCATGCGGGACGGCCAGGTGTATTCGCCGCTCGGCGGCGGTGTGGGCGGCACGGGAGCGCCGCCCCGTGATGCGACCCGCGCGCGCGCGAAAAGTGCGTCGAGGGACCACGCGTCGCCGGCGCGTGACAGCGCGAAGATTGCGAGCACGAAAACGACAAGCGCGTCGAAATGGTACGTCTGCCCGAAGTTGTGCGGCAGACCGAAGTAGGTACAGACCCAGTGGAAACGCGGCTGCCATACACAGGCGCGTCGCGAGTCCAATCGCGCTGAGAATGAGGGCGATCTTCCATGCCATGTCGAGCACGCGGAGCCACTCGGCGCTGAGGACCTGGAGGCCCAACACATCGAAGATCCAGACGGGCCTCCAATAGCCGGTCGAGACCGACGCCCATCCCGCGAAGTCCTCGCGCGCGTAGACGGCGAACAGTGCGCCGTAGAACAGCACTCGGCACACTCCCAGGCTCGTTGGCGACGACGGCTCGAACCAGAACCGCTGCCATCGGCCGATGAGCGCCCGCGCGATACTCTTCACGTCATTCCTCGGCCGGTTTCCGGTATTCGGCAACGAGCTCGCGCCGTTTGGGCCGATCCACGTTGTCTGCCCACCGGGTCAGGTCCCACTGGAGCAGATAGACGCGTACGGCCGCGATGGCAGGCCCGTCGTGCTTACCCGCGTGCCGGAGCGCTTCATACCGTTCGAAGGCGCTGCGCGCAGCATCTTTCATGCGCTGCTCGCCGTCGGGACGTCGGCGCATCCACGACAGCGCGGTGGAGACCCGGCACTGATCCATCGGCTGAAGGTGCTCGTATGCCAGAAGCGGCAGCTCGCGCGTCTCGGCTCCCGGCGTGACGGCAAACAGACGCAGGCTCCGGAGCGTGCGCGATCGCTCCACGGCGGAGAACATCGGATACGGCGAAAACGGCCAGTGCTCTTCGTCGCTGAGGATGTCGCGCGCCGATCCCGTCAGCAGGACCGCCAGCATGGCGTACACGAGCAGCACCCGGCCGCGGCGCATCGGCTGGGCGACCGATCGGTTTGAACTCATCCCGGGCGGGATTGACGCTTCCGCCGTCCTGTCGCCAGGCGACACGGCGTCGGCGAGGTGGGGACGCTCCTCGTGGAGCGGCGGCGTACGCTTGCGCACACGCTGGGCGTAGCGCGCCCGGATATAACCTGCAGATCGCCGCATGCACGTCTCGTGGTAGAACGCGATGCTCTGATTCATCCCCAGCGTCGCGGTCAACCATCCAACCGCTGCGGCGCCGATCTGCCGGTAAACGAACAGTGGCGTTCCCCACAGCGTCCGCGGCGGCGCAGAATTCCGCGTCCGGAACAGATCGCTGATGGGCATCAGCGCGTAATAGCGGCCGTTTCGCTCGTGCCACATGCGGTGATACGCCTTCGTGAGACGTTCTTGAGGCACTTCGGTGTGCACGACGAGGTCGGGCAGATACAGTCCGCGCTGCCCGGCCGCCCAGAAGCGCAGGAGCAGCTCGTGGTCCTGGCATCGTCTGAACTCGGGCGCAAACGGGCCCACCTCCTCGAACACCCGCCGTCGGACGGCGAGGTTCGCGGTTATGAGACAGAGCGGGCGGCTCGCCTCGATCGTCAGAAGGGCGTCCCCGTAGTTCAAGAGCGAGACGGGTCCCCAATGGCGCTCGGTCAGCCAGGCGGGTGGCGCGGCGGCCCACAGGGGAAGCACGGGTCCGCCAACGAAGGCGGCGTCGCGGTGTCTGTCAAACGCTTCCTGTATTCGTGAGACCCACGAAGGCGGCACGCGGACGTCATCATCGGTAAACGCCACGATCGGCGCGCGCGCGAGCTGCACCCCGAGGTTGCGTCCCTGAGACACGCCGGGCTCGGGTTGGAACGCATACCGCACCGCCGCATAGCGCTGCATGTAGCGCCGTACGACCTCTGCAGTATCGTCAGTTGAGTTGTTGTCGACGATGATGAGCTCGTAAGACGTACCGCCGGCGTTCTGCGCGCAAATGCTGTCGATCGCGGCGCCGAGCAAGTTGGCTCGATTGAGCGTGCTGATGACGATCGAGATGCTGCAAGCCGTCGACATTCAGCGGCCGCCCTCCGGCGCGATCAGGCCGGTCCTGACAGCCACGCTTCCAGGCGGGCAACGAGGAGGAAGGCTTCGACCGCGAGGGCTTCGAAACAGCATGTAGCCTCTCGTCCCAATGGGGCACGTATTGCCCCAGATGTGGGAAAACGGAGAGCCGGGAGACGGCTACGCCGGACGAACTCGGCCGCGGCTGCAACTTGGTTGCCCGGTTGGCCGAAGCTCTACTGTGATGGAAAACCGGCGCCCGCTCGCGACTCGGCGGGACAGACTTCGCAACAGCGGCTCGCTGGCTTACCCAGACGAAGCTCGCTGAGATCGAAGAATCTTGATGAAGGTCCGCCTTCGCCGCGAAGCGGCTTCGGCGGGCAACCTTCGCATGTCCGTTAATGAGCTCGCTGGCTTGCCAACCGAAGCTGGCTCAGCAAAGTACGCGAGCGAAGGTTGGCGTCCCCAAACGGCTACGCGCCATTTACGGTCGTCGGGCGCCACAGGGTAGCCTAAGCGGGTGACAATCATCCGCAAAGACTGGGGGCACGTTTGACTCATGCCGACGGGCACGAGCTACTGCGACTGACCAGCGTCTTGGAATCTTTGCACGAGCGGTTGGATGCTGATCCCTCGGGGAGGGAAGCACTCAAGAAGGCGGCCCTGGCTCTCAGCGTCAGCTTCATTCATGGACTTCGTTCGGAGGTCGAGAAACTCTATGCGACGCTCGGCAAGCCACTGCCGGAGGCCGCACGGGAACACCTTCGACAGCTCGGTCTCGAGCCGGATGATGCTGACGGGAATTAGGCGCGTGCGGTCGTGAAATGGGTAGCGTCCCCAACGGGGGGAATACCGGAGTGGACGCGCGAGGTCCCTGGAGACGTGCCGGCCGTCGGCTCTGAACGGATCGCATGATCGCGCGGCCGCTCTGCGCGCAAGGGGCTTTCTGCCATCTTTTGCCTTCGAGGCTCCTATCGCGGCGTCGACGTCCTTCTGCGAGGCAAAGACGACTGCTTCAGCGAACCTCAGGAATCAGACGCGGCTATTGGGGAGGATAGTGGCGTTCTGGCGCGCGTACGATCGGGTCCGCGTCGGCGGGTCGGTGTTTGCCTTCGCGTTCGCGATCTGGTTCGCGCGACGCGTGCGGCGCCGGGCGATCTACGCTGCCGAACCTGATTCGGTCCGTTCCGCCTGATATTTCTGTGATGCCGCATCACTGACGAACGCGTGTCGAAACTTACCGCTGGCGTGCAGGCTCGTCTTAAAGGTATGGGCGATGTTTCTGCTTGCAATGTACACGTGGGAGCCGTAGAGCCAGATGCGCCGGACAGCCGAAAGCGCCTTTGCCGTCATGCGCGATGCCGATGCGAACTGCCCTATCGCTCTCCATTAGAGCTGTAGCGTCGCCGCTGTCCGTAAACGCGGCAGCAAGCGAACAGTGAAGCGTACGAGCCACCGCGGATATGGCTCTAGGGCGGTTCGTCCAGATACATCACGAACACCACCTCGTTGCGCTTTTCGTTGTACAGCAGCTCGTCGACTTTCGCACGCACGGTCAGAATCCCGAATCCACCCGGCCGTATCCCTTTTTCCTCGCGCACGATCGCGTGCGCCGTCGGATCGTCTTCCGGCTGGCCGATGGCGGCGTGCAACAGCCCCTCCAAATTGAAGCCGGGGCCGGGATCCGCGATGCGATAGAGCAACATCCGTTTTGCCCTGAGGTAAGCGACCCGCACGGTGCGGGAAGGGTCGAGCCCTCCGCCCCATTCGATCGCGTTCATCAGGAGCTCCCGAAATGCGTAGCCTACCGACTCCCGGACGTCGACCGGCAGATCGGCTTCGAGGTGCGTCATGAAGCTCTCGATTCGATCAACCACCGCGCGCTCGCACGGCACCAACAGCTCGACCCAGTCCGGTCGGGCTGACACCACCTCGATCGCACGCGGCACGGCGGTCTGAGCCAGCACTTCGTGCAGGAGCTCGACCAGCGCCTGTGGCTCGACGGGCTTCGCCAGGTACCGCCACGCCTGTTCGCGGACCGCCCTGAGCAGCGTTTCCGGCGTGTCGTCCGAGGTCATCACGACGACCCGGGGGCGCGCCCCGTCCTGAGGCAGCGCGGCCAGCACGTCCAGTCCGTTCATCTTCGGCATCCACACATCGAGGAGCATCAGATCGTAGGAGCCGGCGCGCAGGCGTTTCAAAGCTTCCACTCCGTCGTTCGCCGACGCGACAGAGAATCCGGCGGTCTTCAGCGTCTCCGCCAGGAAGTGACGCGTGGACCGGTCATCTTCGACGATCAGGATGCTGCTCATCGCCCTGCGTTCCTCTGCCGCTGGGGGTGTCCGGAAGTGCGTGGCCGATCGCTGGCGCGGCCGAGCGCCCGCCGTAGGCGCTGCATCTCCCGGGTCAGCACATCGTACGTCGCCAGCGACTTATAGAGGTCCCCGTTCTTGCCCTGAAGCTCGAGTTGACGCGCGGCTTCGACCACCGGAGCGGCTGCGAAATTTGCCGCAGCCCCCTTCACCGCGTGCGCGGCCTCGCGCAGCGCCTCTCCGTCGTCGGCGGCGATGGCGCGCCGCATGGCTCGCATCCGGGCGGGATAGTCTTCGAGAAACAGACGCACCAGCTTTGCGAACAGCCGCGCGTTGTCACTCAGCCTCGCACGGACGAACCGCTCGTCGAAAGCGGGTCGGCCAGCCGCGACCGGCGCAACCGGGACCGCCGCCGTCGGGACCGTCCCTTGCGCTGCAGCGGGCGGCACCAGCTGGTCGATGATGCGGGTCAGCTCGACGCCGTCAATCGGCTTCGTGACGTACCCGTCCATGCCGGCCTCGAGGTACCGTTCGCGGTCGCCGTGCATGGCGTGCGCCGTCAGCGCGACGATCGGCAGGTGCGTCCCCGAAGCGCGCTCGGCGTCGCGGATTGCGGCCGTGGCCTCGATCCCGCCCATCACCGGCATCTGCACGTCCATCAGCACGAGATCGAACGTCCCGCGCCCCGACTGTTCGAGCGCGGCGAGCGCCGCGTGGCCATCGGCGGCCACCTCGACGTGATGCCCCAGCCGCTGGAGGATCTGCCTCGCTACCTCCTGGTTCACGGGATGGTCTTCGGCGACGAGGATGCGCAGCCCCGTCGTGCGGGCTGTCCGGGCGCGGGGCGGCTCCGGAGAGACGGCCGCTTCTCCAGGCCGGCTCGTCAGCCCATCGGGGATGGCGTTCCGGAGAGCCTCGGACGAGGCCTTCGACTTTCCGGCCAGCGTGAAGCCATCCATTTCTGGCATGTGCCCGTCGACGAGGGGCAACGGGAATGGGCGCCCTTCTTCTGCGGCCCGCTGTTCGGCAAATTCCAGCGCCATGCGCAGCGTGTCCATGAACTCGTTGACCTTGATGGGCTTGGTGAGATACCGGAAGAATCCCGCCTCCAGGCCCTTCCTGATGTCGTGCGGCATGGCATTCGCGCTGAGGGCGACGATGGGGATGTGCGCGGTGACCGGGTCTTCGCGCAGGGTTTTCATTGCCTCGATACCGCTGATGTCAGGCAGATTGACGTCCATCAGGATCATCTCCGGCTGGGCGGCGCGCGCAAGCTCGATGCCGAGAGTCCCGTTCACGGCCGTGAGCAGGCGCAGATCGGGGCGGCGCGCGATGAGTCCCTCAACCAGCTTCAGGTTGGCCGGGTTGTCCTCTACACAGAGCAGGGTGCGCAGCCGCGCGCCGTGCCGCACGTGCGGTCGGGCATGTGCGGCAGCTTCGCCTCCTTCAACGGCAAGTTGCGGTGCAGCAGCCGAGATCAGTTCGATCCAGAACACGCTTCCCGCCCCGACCGTGCTGTCCACGCCGATTGCGCCCCCCATCAGTTCGACCAGGCGCTTGGTCACCACGAGGCCGATGCCTGTGCCTTCCTCGCCCCCGGCCTCTTGTCCGAGACGATTGAACGGCTGGAACAGCTGCGCCAGCTTTTCCGGACGCAATCCCGCGCCGGTGTCCTTGATGTTGATACGAATGCGATCCGGGGCGCTCACGGTGTAGTCCACGACGACCGTTCCCCGCGCCGTGTTGTATTTGATCGCGTTGGAGAGCAGATTGATGAGAATCTGCTTCAACCGGGTCCGATCGGAACTGACGAAGCAGGGGTTGTCGAATTGGGGAAAGGTCATGCTAATGCCACGCTGATGCGCCTGCGGTTCCATCATGGCCCGGCATTCGATCATGACCTCGTCCAGCGACACCGATTCTCCAGACAGCGAGACCTTCCCGGACTCGATCACCGCGAGATCGAGGATCTCGTTGATCAGGTTCAGCAGATGCCATCCTGCATCGAGAATCTGGGTGATACTTTCCTTCTGGGACGGCGTCGGCGGCTGGGGGTCGGACTCCATCAGCTGGGCGAAACCGAGGATCGCATTGAGCGGGCTGCGCAGCTCATGGCTCATGCTGGAAAGGAAATCCGATTTGGCGAGGTTCGCTTGTTCCGCCACAGACTTGGCGCTCTCCAGCTCGACGTTCTTTTCCTGTAGCACCTGATCCAGGCGATTGCGCTCGGTCACGTCGCGCGCAGCGGCGAACACGCCCTGCAAGAGTCCTCTCTCGGTCGTAGAAGGTGGTCGCATTGTAGGACACCACTGTTTGCTTGCCGCCCCTGGCGCGCGCGGTCAGTTCGTAGTTGGTGACCTTCTTTTCGCTGAGCACCAGCTTAATAGCTGCCTCGGCTCGCTCCGGATCGGTAAAGTAGTTCTTGAACGGCGCGCCGATCAGCTCGTCACGCGTGCAACCGGTGAGCGACTCCATCTGCTTGTTGACGTCGGTAATGATGCCGGACGGATCGGTGGTCATCAGTGCGTCGATGTTGGATTCGATGAGCGAGCGCGTGTAGAACTGCTGGTCGCGCAGCCGCTGATCGAGCTTCTTCCGCTCCTCTTCGACCTGCTTGCGCGCGGTATTGTCGGTGCCGATCAACAGATAGCCGATGATGGCGTCCTGCGCGTCGCGCAGCGCCGTGACGGACACCACCGCCGGGAAGCGGCTCCCATCCTTGCGGATATAGGTCAGCTCGTAGATATCTTCGATCCCGCGCGAGGCCTTGAACACCAATGCCTCAAAGCCTGGCGTAATCGGGGTTCCGAGCTCGACGCTCAGCGCTTTGGCGCGCGCGATCACTTCCTGCGGATCGGAAATGTCGGCCGGCGTGATCTGGTTCATCACCTCGACGGCCGTGTAGCCCAGCATCCGCTCGGCGCCGACGTTGAAGATCTGAATGACGCCCTTCGCGTCCGTGGCGATACTCGAGAAATTGGCGCTGTTGAAAATCGCGGTCTGCAGGGCCCCCGCCTTGAGTAGCGCCTCCTCCGCCTGCTTGCGCGCGGTGTTGTCGGTGCCGATCAACAGATAGCCGATGATCGCGTCGTGCGCGTCGCGCAGCGCCGTGACGGACACCACCGCCGGGAAGCGGCTCCCATCCTTGCGGATATAGGTCAGCTCGTAGATATCTTCGATCCCGCGCGAGGCCTTGAACACCAATGCGTCAAAGCCTGGCGTAATCGGAGTTCCGAGCTCGACGCTCAGCGCTTTGGCGCGCGCGATCACTTCCTGCGGATCGGAAATGTCGGCCGGCGTGATCTGGTTCATCACCTCGGCGGCCGTGTAGCCCAGCATCCGCTCGGCGCCGACGTTGAAGATCTGAATGACGCCGTTCGCGTCCGTGGCGATGCTCGAGAAATTCACGCTGTTGAAAATCGCGGTCTGCAAGGCCCTCGCTTCACGCAACGCCTCTTTGCGCCGGACCTCGTCGCCGACATCCAGGGTGCCGACGAGGTCGTCGTCGGGAAACGCGGGGTCGTAGATTTTCGCGGACATGTCCTAATTCTCCGTCCCCAGGTGCCGCGTAGCGTCGCGTTCTGCCGCGCGAGCGTCAGGCGTGAGATCGTACGATCGGGCGCCGCTCGATTGTCGCTCCACCAGAGCGATTGTCAATCCGAAACCGCGCAGAAGGCGCAGGACGCGAGGCGCCCCAATCCGGGCGAGGCCGCTACGAGGCGAATGAACGGAGATGCTGAGCGCGCGAGCGGCCAGACGAGCGTCTCCGATTCATTGCCCGCTCGACGGCGAGAAGATGGCGGCCCTGTGAGATCGTCGAGCAGCTGACACCCGGCGAATACTGGCCGGATCTGCTGGTCAGGGAAGTTCTCGACGAGAAGGAGAACCGAGAGATCCGCCCCGGAGTCCGTGACGTCGATCACATAAACGCGCGAGGTGCTGATACGGCGGATGGGTCTGCAGGCGTGGATCGTCGACCGGCCCGCCCATGGTGAAGTGGTAGAGCACCTGAAAGCGGTCGCCCGTGAGCCCGAAGACCCGGTGGGTGAGGTCGTCGAAGAAGCAGCCGATGCCGGTGCTGCGGATGCCACTTGCTTCGGCTTCGAGGTAGAGGATCTGCCCAATGACGCCTGTCTCCCAAAACAAGCGGCGGTAGAACCAGGGGCCGAACGCCTCGAGGGACGCGCGGTAGTCGGCGAGCATGGCCGCTGCGAAGACCCCGTCGGCGGCGACTTCCTGATCGCAGCTCGTCTGTTGGGCGCCACGGCGCGCATCCCCCTCCTCCAAGAAGAAGAGAGGCAAGGACGCAGGACACCCGGCTGGTATCGTCCAGACCAAGGTGCGATCCATCGACTCTTCGAGCGCCCGCACGCGCGCGGGGTCTCGCACGAGGGCATACAGGCCGGGAGCCAAGTCCGCCACGCGGTGAACGAAGAGCAAGAGATCGACGCGCGGGCGCCACGGCAGCGTGGTGAACGGGACCTGCCGCGAGCCCGGCATGGCCTTCAGCAGGATCTGATAAAAAGCCTCGCGTGTGATCCCCGTATGGCCATCGAGTGCGACTGCACTGCGCCGCTGGTGAATGATGCGGCGAAGCGCGAGCGGCGAGTCGCCCATCTCGAGGGAGCTGTTCTCAAAGAGGATCGGAGACCACAACGCCTCATCAGGGCGCGAGAGCTTTTCTGTTGCCGTGGCTACCTCGTCGATGACGGGCCAGAAATGATGATCGCCGCTCAGCCGGTTCGGCACCCCAGACCACGGCGCGCCACGCAGCTCGTCGCGCACCGTGCCCGGAATGGTGAACACACGCTGCTCGTCGATCGTGAAGCCGGCTCCCGGAGGGAAAACGGCCAAGAGGCAGTCGGCGTGCTCGGCCTCGATCCCGGTCTGCACGTGCACACCCACGAGCACAGCCAGATCGCCGTCGGTGACGCTTTCGAGCAGCTTCGCCTCCCAGCCGAGCCCCGCGGCAGATACAGCGAAGCTTCCGATCGCGTGACCGGCGTCGTGATGGCAATAGCGGAAAGCCCGCTCGCCGTACTTCCAGGACTCGCGCCAGTGTATGGACGTCAGGCCCACGAGGACAGCGTCCTCCGGCAGCTGTGCCGCAATCTTCAACCACGCTTCGCCCGAGAGCTCCGCCCTGAGCTCGAGCGCGTGCTCGAACGGTGTGTAGTGGTAGACGGCTGGCCGAGGATGAAGACCGGCGATGGGCCCGGCAACCAGGTAGCCCTCGGTCGGATGAAGATTCCCGCTCGATGGATTGACCCGGAGTGACCAACGGGAGCTCCCGGCCTGCTTCCAGGCCGAGAGGGCGAGCGCATCCTGGAAAAGTTGAGAGATCGAGACACGGTCCAGCGGGGTTCGGGCGATGTGACCGAGCACGAACGCGGGCTCATAACGAGGCTCCGGGCCCACCGGGACAAACTCGAGAGGAAGCAGCGGCGCCCCGACGAAACGGCGAAACGGATCCGGCTGCGTGTCCCAGTCCATGTAACCGAGAGCGGGCGCAAAGCGAAAGGGTTGGTGTTTCGTTCGCTCGTGGTACGCGAGGGTGATGTCCAGCGCGGTGGGCGGCCCCGGCCGCTTGTTTAGCTCCGACGTGTTGGCGGTCTCAGAGGTTCTCTCAGCGGTCACGTAGCTCATCTCCATCGGCCTTACGCGACGCGAGACCGGGCGCAGCACGATCGGCCCGCGGGAACGTGGGATTCAGTTCCGGGGCCTAGGCCGGCAGGGATTCAGTATGGACGGCGTCAACGATTCTACCAGCGGAGCGGAGTTCCCGGGCGAGTTCAACCGACAAAACGCGATCAGCGTGTCGTGCCGCGCTGAATCAGCGACAGCGTCTTCAGCAGCTGTTTTTCCCCGACGGCATCGCGTTCGACGGAAAGGGGTTTGTTCGAACCGGGGTAACTGCCAACGCGTTCCAATACTTAACTGCCGCTGACAGCTCTCAAAATAATTTTGGCGTCCCCAACGGGATTCGAACCCGTGTTTTAGCCTTGAAAGGGCTACGTCCTGGGCCTCTGGACGATGGGGACGATTGGGGTGTCGCGAACGATCAAAGATTCTAGCACGAGCATCGTCCCCATCTGCGTCACGCTGAAGGGTTGGCCCGCGACCGTCAGCGTCGCACTCCGGGCCGCGCCGCTGTTCGCCGCCACGGTGAACATCACCGATCCCGATCCGCTTCCGCCCGCGGGCGGCGTGATCGCGATCCACGGATCCGCACTCGTCGCGGTCCAGCCGCACCCATCGGTCGTCGTGACCGAGATGGTCCCGGGTCCGCCCGCGGTGTCGAACGTCTGTGCGGTCGGCGCGATCGAGAACGCGCACGCCGCCGCTTGTTCGACGGTGAACTGCTGCCCGGCGATCGAGATGACTCCCGTCCGCGCCGCGGCTGTGTTTGGCGCGACCGTGAATTCGACCGACCCCGATCCCGATCCGCTCGAGCCGGCAGTAATCGTGATCCATCCGTCAGCAGTCGTCGCGTTCCACGCGCATCCTGCTGACGTGTTCACCGTGATCGTTCCCCCGCCGCCGCCGCTCGCAACCGTCTGCCCCGCCGGCGCGATGCTGATGCTGCAGCCACCCGCCTGCTGAACCGTGAACGCCTGGCCGGCGATCATGAGCGTCGACGATCGTGGTGGGCCGCTATTCGGATCGACCACGAAGTCGACCCTGCCGTCCCCGCTTCCGCTCGCGCCTGCCGTGATTCGCAGCCACGTGGCGGCGGGATCGGAGCTCGCGCTCCACGCGCAACTGGCTGGAGCCGTGACGCCGACCGAGCCACCTCCGCCACCAGCCGGGATGTTCGCACCCGTCGCGCTCAGCGCAAACGAGCAGACGGTGGCGGCCGCCTGAGTGACGGTGAAGGTGTGCCCGCCGATCGTCATCGTGCCCGTGCGTGCGGCTGCGGGGTTGGCTGCGACGTCGTATCGCACTTCCCCGCCGCCGGTGCCGGAGGCACCACTCTGGACCGTGATCCAGGACGCGTTGCTCACGGCCTGCCACTGGCAGCCACCCGATCCGTCGACCCGTACCGAGCCTGGCCCGCCAGCCGCCGGGAAAGCCTGCCCGCTCGCGCCGAGCGTGATCGCGCAGCCGGACTGCTGCGTGATCGAGAACGCGCGGCCGGCTACGGTCAGCGCGCCCGTGCGTGACGGGCCCGAGTGCGCAGCAACGTTGAAGCGAATGGAGCCCGGTCCGTTGCCGGCGGCAGGGCCATCCAGCGTGATCCACGAAGCATTGCTCGTCGCGTTCCACGCGCAGCCGACGGCTGTGTTCACCCGGACCTCGCCTGCCCCGCCGCCGGCCGGCACCGTTGCACTCGACGGATCGATCGAGTACGCGCACCCCTGGGATTGGGTCACCGTGAACGTCCGACCCGCCACCGTCAGCGAGCCGGTCCGCGACGGCCCGTCAGTAGCGGCGACGTTGAATGCGACCGCTCCGCTTCCGGACCCCGCGGCGCCCGATGCGATCGTGATCCACCCCGTTTGACTCATGGCGGTCCAGGGGCATCCCGGTCCTGTCGTGACGGTGATCGTCCCGGAGCCGCCGCTGGCCCCGACGTTCTGATTGAGCGGCGCGATCGTGTACGCGCAACCGTCACCCTGGGTGACGGTCACGGGAATATCTGCAATGACGATGTTGCCCGCCCGCGTCGGACCGCCGCTCGGCCCGGCTTCGACCACCACGCGGCCGTTGCCGCGGCCCGTCGCCCCTTCACGCACGACGATCCAGTCCGCCTCCGACCGCGCGCGCCACTCGCACAGCGTGCTGCTCGGCGTGACGTCGATCGTCATCGAACCGCCGGCCGAAGGCAGATTCCCGCCCGTAGCGGAGAGTTGGAACCGGCAGACGGCCGGTTGCTGGGTGACGGCCACCTGCTGATTTCCGACGGTGAAGGACGTCGATCGCGCCGCGGCCTCCGCATTGGCCGCGACGGTGAAGTCCACCGTGGCGCCCCCCTGCCCCGACGTAGCTGCGAGGGTGATCCAGGAGGCGGCGGCGGACGCCGACCAGGCGCAGTCGCGATCCGTGGCGACCGTTAGCTTGCCGCCGCCTCCGTCGGGCGGAAAAGCAGCCGGTGCTGCAGACGCTTCGACGGCGCAGCGTAGGAACTCAGAGGGACCGACGTCCGTCCTCGCCGATGAGCCGCACGCCGCCGCCGAGCCCAGCAGAAGCACCGCGGCGCCCGTCGCGACGGCAAGTTCTGTACGCGGATGTCGGATGCGCTTCACAGCCGCCTTCCCCAGGAGCGCCCATTTCTCCAGTCGAGCTCCCGGCGAGCGCACTGTGTTTCAAGAACCGTGCTCATCCGGCGTCGCGCGGCTCAGCAGTTTTTGGAGCTCGGCAGCGCAGAGATATGATTCCCGGATGCTCTTTGCCACCACGACGCTCGCCGCGCGCATCGATCTGGCTGAAGCGCGGCTCTGCGCCGCCTTTGCCGGGATCCAGGGCCGCCGCGGCCAGGATGCGTTCGTCACGGGAATCGGCGGCACGGTCGCCGTCTACGGAAGCCCGGGCGCCCCGTTCAACAAGCTTGCGGGGCTCGGCCTGGCCGGCGAGCTGGACGAATCGGCGCTCGAGCATCTCGAGGGAGAATTCCGGCGCCGCGACGCGCCGCTTCAAGTCGAGCTGTCGACGCTCGCCGACCCCACCGTCGGCGCGATGCTGACGCGCCGCGGGTACATCCTCCTCAACTTCGAGAACGTCCTCGGCCTTTCGCTCGACCCTGCGTACATCGACGAGGCGAACCGACGGCAAGTGGAAGACCAGACCAGTGGTATCACGGTCGCGCGGCTGCAGGCGTCCGACGATCCGCTCTGGATCGATGCGATGATCACCGGCTTCGCGCAGGCGGACACCTTCGACGGGCCCCCATCGCACGAGACGTACCCGCGTGAAATGCTCGAACGCGCGTTCCGGGATCAATCCGGGATCAAGGGCTCGGTTCGATACGTGGCCCACCGCAACGGCACGCTCGCCGGCGGCGGATCGGTGCGTCTGGAAGACGGCCTGGCGCAGCTGACCGGCGCGGCGACGCTGCCCGAGCATCGGCGGAAGGGCGTTCAGAGCGCGGTGCTGCGCGCGCGGCTGATCGACGCGGCGTACTACGGCTGCGACCTCGCGACCGTAACGGTCCAGCCGGGCTCGAAGTCGATGCAGAACGCCCAGCGCGCAGGCTTCTCGCTGCTCTACCCCCGCGCGATCCTGGTCAAGAAGTGGTCCTGAGGGTCCGGCTAAAGGACGAGGTCCGGCTAAAGCCGGACACTACGGGGCGGACAGGTAATGGTTTACGACGCCGGGCCGGCCAGCGCGGCGCGCGTTTTCTCCAGCGTAAACGTCAGCGAATCCTTCGGCACGCTCGTCACGAACGGCCCTATCAGCCAGCCCAACCCGAACGGCATGTCGCGCGACAGCGTCACCGATTCACACTGCACGTACGTGCCGCCGTCGCGCTCGAGGAACCGCCAGTAGGTGTTCAGGCGCCACATGAATCCCTGGTCGCGTCCGGGCGGCAGCTCCCGCTCCTGTGGAGTGCCGGCGTCGGCGACTTCCGATACCCGCGTGCTGTGAATCCGGCTCCAGGCGCGATCGGCTGCGGGGCGCGTGAACGCAGCTTCGTGCTCGGTGTTCATCGTGACCGCGATCACCTTCTTCATGTAGAACCTGAGGAACACGCGGTAGCGATCCCCCTTCTTTTCGAGCGTTTTCGACGCGGCGACGTTCGGGGCGTAGATCCGCGCGTGGCGGTCGTAGTCCTGGAGGAGCGCCACCGCCGCATCCACCTTGACGCCGGGGAGAAAGACGACGCCGACCCAGTGGTGGATCATGCCGTCCGGCGCGTCGAGCTCCGCCGCCCCGTCGCGCGTCCGGAGCCGATCGATCACGAGCTCTCCCCGTTTCAGCCGGGCCATCGCGTCACCCTTGGCCTGGCCGCTGAGCCGGTCGATCCAGAGGAAGGCGGCCGCCTGACCGAGCTCCGCGTCCATGCGCTGTTCGGTCAGGCGCACGTACTTCTCAAAAGCGGCAATCGTTGGCGGCTTCAGCTCCGCCGAAGCGGCCGCAGTCGCCACCGTGAGCGTCAGCGCCCAGACCAGGGGCTTCCCCGCCATAAGCATCATCTTTAACCTAATGCGCCGGCGGCCGCCATCGGGGCTCACGGCTCTGGCGTATCCTTCTTTTATCGGGGACGGTCCAATCCATCAAGGGTTCCGCCATAGACAGGTCGCCTACGCTCGTCTCACTCGCCGTGGGGTTGCTGGTTCTCTCGGCCGTTTTCTGGCTGCTCGAGCGCTGGCGGCCGTCGCTCCCCGCGCAGCGCAGGCACCCGGTTGACACGCGCGTCGACGTCGCCTACTGGTTCTTCACGCCGCTCGTCACCCGCTTCGCGACGCGGATCTCGCTCGGCATCGTTTTCGTACTGATCGCGCTTTCGCAAGGCCTGACGCTGGACGAGCTTCGCCGGGTTGCGACGACCCGGCGCACCTGGGCATCGTCTCTACCGCTCGTCGTTCAGGTGCCGCTGATACTCATCCTGGCTGACCTGCTCGCCTACTGGTCGCACCGGATCTTCCACGGACGGTTGCTCTGGCGTTTCCACGCGATACACCACTCGTCCAGGAATGTCGACTGGCTGTCCTCCGTCCGGCTGCATCCCGTCAACGACGCGGTGTCGCGGATTGTCCAGGTCCTTCCGCTGTACTGGATGGGGTTCAACGGCGCCGCGCTCGCGGCGTTCGTGCCGTTTCTCACGTTCTACGCCCTCTTCCTTCACGCCAATGTGAGCTGGAGCTACGGCCCCTTCCGGTACCTCGTTGCGAGCCCGGCCTTTCACCGCTGGCATCACACGACCGAGGAAGAAGGGCTCGACAAAAATTTCGCCGGCCTGTTTCCCTTCATCGATCTGCTCTTCGGGACGTTCTACATGCCGCCCGGCCGCCAGCCGCAGCGATTCGGCATCATCAATGATGACGTGCCCGCGGGTCTCGTCGCCCAGCTCGTGTATCCATTTCGACGCAAATAAATCGGCATGCTGGTTGCGTCACGGCCATCGAGGTCCGGCTAAAGCCGGACACTACGGGAGACGGACGGGAGGGAGATTGCCATGCCTCAAGGAGACAAGCGCAAGTACACCGACAAGCAGAAGCGGAAGGCCGAGCACATCGAAGCGGGTTATCGGGGGCGCGGCCTCTCCGGGCGCGAGGCGGAGCGGCGCGCCTGGGCGACCGTCAACGCCATCCACGGCGGCGGCGAGAAGCGCGGCGGCGGCGGACACGGCAAGGCGGAGAACAAAGAACCGTACAGACGAGGCGGGAGGAGAGCCGCGAAGAAACGATAGAACCTGCGCGCCTCTCAGCGATACGCCGCGCTGGCACCGGTCCGGCTGAAGCCGGACGCCACAGATCGACGAGTTAACGCCCCAGGAGGATGAACACCCCGGCAAGAAGTGCGAGTATCGCGTGAAGCGGGATCAGCACCGGGAACGACACGAGGCCTGTGATGCCGACGAGAATGAGGTAGATCCCAAGCAGCAGCATCCCGGTATTGCGCGTCACACTGACCATTCTCTCCTCCAGGCAGGCCTGAAGGCCTGCGCTACCTGCTAGACCGCGGAGGTACACGCCCTGCACTTCTTGGCCTCGGCGGGAATCGTCTCACGGCAGAACTGACAGACCTTCGTCGGCGCGTCCGGCGCCGGCCGGAGGAGATAGCGGACGATCATGAAGACCGCGAACGCGACGATGACGAAGTCGATGATCGTCCCGACGAACGTGCCGTAGTTGATCGCGTTGATGACGGGCTTGCCGTCGGCTCCCACGCTCTCCGACAGGACGATCTTTGCCGCCCGCCACTCTCCGGCAGGCAGCCCGAGGCTGATCAGCGGCATCAGCACGTCGGCGACGAGCGACGCCACGACCTTGCCGACCGCCGCGCCGACGATCACGCCGACCGCCAGGGCCAATGCATTCTGTTTGAGCAGGAAGTCCCTGAACGCGCTCCCCATAGCCTCCTACCTCCGCGCCAGATGATAAGCCGCGGACGGATATAGACGAACGCGGAAGTTTGATGGGGCCTGGGGCTTGGGGCCTGGGGCTTGAAGCCTGATGAGCTGCCTTCGCTCTTCTTTGCGCATTCCCTGATGGGAGGCGCAACGTAAATGACGAAAGCCTGGTGTTTGGCGCTGGCGCTGGCCGCGGTTCCCGGCCTGGCATCGGCCCAGGGTCGGGGCTTCGCCCTCGAGGGGGGCGGCGGCTATACAGGCTTCGCCGACGACGGGATCGTCGGGCACACGCTCGTCGCGGCGGCGGCGAGGGTCTACCTGATGCCGCGCGTCAGCATCGGGCCGGAGTTTCAGTACATGACCGGCGAGAACGACCACCGCGACCTGATGCTCACCGGAAACGTCTACGTCGATCTGTCCGAGCGCGCACCGGGACGTCCCGTCGTCCCCTACCTGGTCGTCGGCGGCGGCCTGTTCCAGACGCGCGACGAGTTCAACGGCGAAACGTTCACCTCGAGCGAGGGAGGATTCACCGCCGGCGCCGGCGTGCGCATCTTCCTCGGCACCAACTTTTACGTGGCGCCGGAGTTCCGCGGCGGGTGGGAGCCGCATTTCCGAGTTTCCGTCAATCTTGGTTACGGGCGCTAGGTCGATTGTCGATTTTCCGCCTCCCGGTTCGTCTTGATGCTAACCGGGAGGTCACATGACACGACTCGTCTCAGCTCTGATTGCTGTCTCGCTCACAACAACCCCTGCCCTGGTCGGACGGCACGCGGACGGCGACGGTCCGGATGCGGCGGCGGCGTTCGAGCGGTTGAAGCAGCTCGCGGGGAACTGGGAGGCCACGGCGGGCGACCCTAAGGGCGCCGTGACCCGCTTCGAGGTCATCGCCAATGGCTCTGCCCTCCTCGAGAAGTACAGCGATCCGAAGATGGGCGCGGGCGGCGAGATGGTCACCCTGTATCACCTCGACGGATCCCGGCTCGTGCTCTCTCACTACTGCATCGCGAAGAACCAGCCGCGCATGCAGCTTGCGTCGTACAATCCGGCTTCCGGCGAGATGACGTTCGAGTTCCTCGACGCCACCAACCTCCCCACGGGCGCCGGACACATGCACCGCGCGCAGTACACACTCGAAAGTCAGGACCGGTTCACGACGGTCTGGGATTTCGTGAAGCAGGGCAAGACTGTCTTCGTCGAGAAACAGCGGTTCTCGAAAGTAAACTAACGCGCCATGCCGCAGTACATGCTCGTGCTTCGTGAGGATCCGGCGCAGTTTGCTTCGCTGAGCCCAGACGAGATCCAGCGGATCATCCAGAAATACCTTGCGTGGGGAGACAGCCTGCGCGAGCGGGGGCTGCTCGCCGGCGGCGCCAAGCTGACCCAGGGTGCGGCGCGGACGATGCGCCGGGAGAACGGGCGCGTACGAACGACCGACGGCCCGTACGCCGAGGCCAAGGAGGTCCTGGGCGGCTACTTCACCATCCTTGCCGACAGCTACGACCAGGCGGTCGAGCGATGCGTCGACTGCCCGCACCTCGAGTTCGGGTCGATCGAGATTCGGGAAGTTGATCACGTCTGACGCCCTTCGACCCTTCGGCAAGCTCAGGGTCGTCCCGAGCGTAGTCGAGGCGATCCCTCGACTCGCTCAGGGCAAGTCAGCCTGATGGTCGAGCATCTGTTCCGGAAGCGCGCCGGGCAGATGGTCGCGCACCTCACTCGTCTGTTCGGCCCGGCGCACGTCGACCTGGCCGAAGAGGTCGTACAGGACGCGCTCGTCAAGGCGCTGCAGCAGTGGCCGTTCCACGGCGTGCCCGCCAACCCGGGCGGCTGGCTCCTGAGCGTCGCGCGCAACGCGGCGCTCGACGCGCTGCGCCGTCACGGCGCCTTCCGGCAGCGCGAGGATGCGATTGCCGCGGAGCTCGAGCGGACGAGACAGGCCATGCCGCCCGACGACGCCTCTGTCGATCGCCTGTTCGAAGACGACGAGCTGCAGATGGTGGCGCTCTGCTGCGACCCGGCGCTGTCGCGGGAGGCGAGCGTCGCGCTCGCGCTCAAGACCGTGGGCGGCTTCAGCGTGGCGGAGATCGCACGCGCGTTCCTGGCCGAGCCGTCGACGATCGCCCAGCGGCTGGTGAGGGCAAAGAGACACCTGCGTCAATTCAGCATTCAGCAATCCACAATCCAGATTGATCGCGTTTTAGAAGTCCTTTACCTGATGTTCAACGAGGGCTACACGGCGCCGGGCGGCGAGTCGCTCGTGCGCGAGGACGTCTGCGCGGAGGCGCTCCGGCTCGCGCGGCTCGTCGCCGAGCATCCCGCGACCGCCTCGCCGCAAGCGGACGCGCTGGCCGCTCTCCTCGCCTTTCAGGCGGCACGGCTCCCCGCGCGCGTCAACGACGCGGGCGACGTCGTCGTGCTCGCCGATCAGGACCGAGGGCGATGGGATCGAGGGCTTCTCGCGCTCGGTTTCACCCACTTCGAGCGATCGGCGCGCGGAGACGAGATGACGCCGTATCACCTTCAGGCGGCGATTGCCGCCGTGCATGCCCGCGGCGCGGTCACCGGCGAAGAAACCGCCTGGTCCGAGATCCTGACGCTCTACGATCGGCTCCTGGCGTGCGCTCCCTCGCCGGTCGTCGCGTTGAACCGCGCCGTGGCCGTGGCGCGGGTGGAGGGCCCGAGGGCCGGTCTCGCCGCCCTCGCGGCCATCGATCGCCGCGAGGAGCTCGACGGCTACTACCTTCTGCCAGCCGTGGAAGGTCAGCTTCTGTCGGAGCTGGGAGAGCACATGCGTGCCGCCGATGCCTTCCGCGACGCGCTTGCCTGCCCGTGCAGCGAGCCGGAGCGGCGATTCCTGCGGCGCAAGCTGGAGGCCCTAGAATGACTCCCGGTGCTCCGGGCCCTTCCTCACGGCATCGGCTTCGTCCTGCCGCCGATCATCGTGCTCACCGGACGGCTGGGGGGCGGCTGGACGTTCTTTCCGCTGACAATCCTCTACGTCATCGTGCCGGCGATTGATGCGCTGGTCGGCCTGAATCCCCGGAACCCGTCTGCCGCCGAAGAACCTGCGCTCTCGGACAACCCTGCGTTTCGCGCCATTACGTGGCTGTGGGTACCGGTTCAGCTCGCGTTGATCGTCTGGGGCCTCGAACGGGTCGCGTCAGGGGCGATGACGGCGGTCGAGACCGTCGGCACCACGCTCTCAATCGGCCTGACGGCGGGCGCGATCGGGATGACGTTCGCGCACGAGCTGATTCACCGGCCGTCGCGCTTCGAACGGCTCCTCGGCGATCTGCTCCTTCTGTCCGTGACGTATCCGCAGTTCGCGATCGAGCACGTGCACGGCCATCACCGCCATGTGGGCACGCCGCGCGACCCGGCGACCGCCCGCTACGGGGAAAGCCTGTACGCGTTTCTTCCACGCACGGTCCTCGGCGGCGTCCGGAGCGCCTGGCGAATCGAGGCCCGCCGGCTCGGCAAGCACGGCCATCCGACGCTGACGCAGGCGAACCGCATGCTCCGGTACGCAGGCGTCCTGATCGTCCTGTATTCCGGCGTCGGTCTGCGGTACGGCTGGAGAGGAATCGTGTTTCTGGCCGCTCAGTCGGTCGTCGCCTTCCTGTTGATCGAGACGATCAATTACATCGAGCACTACGGGCTCGTGCGCCGGGAGGTAGCTCCCGGACAGTACGAGCGGGTCATGCCATGGCATTCCTGGGACTCGACCCACCGGGTCAGCAACTGGATTCTCATCAACCTGGCGCGCCACGCGGACCATCACGTCGCGGCGAGCAAGCGATACCAGGTCTTGTACGCGCTCGACGCCGCGCCGCAGCTCCCGACCGGATATGGCGCCATGTTCGTGCTGGCCCTGGCACCACCGTTGTGGCGTCGCGTGATGGACCCGCGCGTCGATCGATGGCGCGAGCGATACCAGCCTTAGGGTTACTGGCGGATCTCCGCCATGAGCGCCAGCAGGTTCGCCTCCGAATCCCGGAAGAACGCCATCCACAGCTCGTGATCCGGCATTTTTGCGATGAGGTGCGGCGGGCCCTCGAACGCGACGCCCCGCCCTTCCAGCGTCGCGTGAGCCGCGCGAATGTCGTCGACCTTGAAATACAGGACCGACCCCGGATGGTCGAACTCCGGCTTCTCCGGAAGGCCAAGCATCAGCCTGACGCCGCCGCAGTCGAAGAACGCGAGCGTGCCGAATGTGAACAGGTGCCGGATGCCGAGGGTGTCGCGGTAGAACGCGATGGCGCGCTCGATGTCCTTCGCGCGCATCGACACCTGCCCGATGGTGGATAGCTTGATCTCGGCTGGAGTCATGCCGACAGTGTCCCTCAGGAACGGGACAGGGCGCTTCTTCCAGAATGCTTTTTTCGGGCCTGGCGCCATGCCACCGGAGAGAGGCCGAAGCGGCGGCGGAATGCCCAGCTGAACGACCCGAGGCTCTCGAAGCCTACCGCCAGGCAGATATCAGTAACCGGGGTGTCGGTCGTCTCGAGGAGACGCGTCGCCGCGTCGAGCCGTTCCCGCGTCAGGAACGCGTGCGGCGTCACGCCAAAGCCCGTCCGGAACGTGCGCAGGAAGTGGGCAGGCGACAGGCACGCGACGCGCGCCAGGTCTTTCAGTTCCAGCCGCCGGTCGAGCGAGGCGCGCGCGTAGTCGCGGGCGCGCTGGATGCGGCGATACAGCTCGAGCCGCGTCGCCGGCCTGACCGCGTCGAGACGATCGGACCGCGCACGCTCGCCGCGATCCACGGTCAACAGCGCCGAGACGAGATCGCGCGCACGCTCGTCGAGCCATCCGCGATCCGCCCGGCGGTGAACGGGCGCCGAGTGCAGGCGTTCGAGCAGGGGCGTGACGAGATCGTCGTGCGGATGAACGCGCTCGATGAATCGCACCGCCTCGCCCCGCGCCTCCGGGTCGTCGAGCAGGCGGTCGTCGGGCGAGACCATCGTGTGGCGGACATCCTCCGCCAGGCCGGGATCGAAGAAGATGCAGAAGGACTCGACCGGCGCCGCGGAGTCCACCGTGATCTCGTACGGCTGCCCCTCGTTGACGATCAGATACCCGGCCCCGTCGACCCGGTATCGTCCGCTGCCGATGTCGTAGAGCGCGCATCCACGCGGGAACGTCTTGATGGACAGCCGCTCGGCGCCGGCCCAGTGGTGCCGGCGGCCGGCCGCGCTCAGCACGGAAGTCCCGGCGCGCATCGACCGCGACTATACTACGGGACCGTCATGACCACGAGCGACGCGAGAGAAACCGCGCAGCAGAAACTCGGGGCGCTCGTCGCCCTCATCGGGGCTCCCGGCGGGATCGCGACGCCAGACCTGCTTCAGGAATGCGAGGCCCTGAAGCGCGCGATCGCCGCGTTTCACCTCGAGGCGATCCGTTTCCGCATGTTCAACGTCGATCGCGCCCTCACCCGGGCGGGCGCGTCAGAGCCGGCGCGCCAGCTGTTCGAGGAAGTCCGCGTCGCGCTCGAAGCGGCCGGCTTTCACACGCGCTCTCATTAAAGATGTTGCGGCACGAGAAAGATGTTGTGGCACGAGGCTTCAGCCTCGTCCCGCGAGACGCTTTAAGCCTCGTCACACGAGACGACCCTGAAGGTCGTACCACAGGGTCGTACAGCCGAGGTCGGAGTGTGGCACCTCGCTTGCTGTTTCAATGGCTGGATTTCGCAGGGTAAATAGGAGGAACAGATACATGACACGCCTTACCCCATGGCTGACCGCCGCCGCTATTGCGGCGCTGACAACGGCGCCCGCGGCAGCCCAGCAGCCAGCCTCTACACCACAGGCTCCGCAACCGCAGCAAGAGCAGACACAGCCGGCAACTTCGACACAGTCGGCTGATGACCACATCAGCAAGGCCAAAGCGGCGCTGGACGGCATTCCGCAGGACGCCGTCACCGGACCCGCGGCCTCGAAGATCGCCGACGTGCGCCGCCAGCTTTCGGCGCTCGAGAAGGCGAGCCCCAAGACGTGGGCGACGAACGTGACCGCGATCGACAAGGCGATCACCGGCCTGACGGCGGACGCAGCGATCAGCGCGGACGTGAAGGCCAAGCTCGAGGAAGTACGGACGCACGTGACGGCGTTCGCCGCCTCCAAGAGCGGCACGGCTTCCCCGGAGGCCGCTCCGCCGGCCGCTCCGCCGAGCGCGACTCCCCCGCCGACGACCCCCACGGCACCGCCGCCGTCGCAGCCGCCGCCACCGGCGCAGCCGCAACCGGCGCCGCCGACGCAGCCGCAGCCTTCCACGCCGCCGCCCACGACGCCAACCGAGCAGACGCCTCCGCAGCAGCCACCCGCCGCGGCCGGACAGCCGGATCAGTCGGCGGCGCGGCAGCATCTTTCGGAAGCGCGCCGCGTGTTGAGCGAAGTCACGCAGCTGCCGGCGGCAGCGCAGCTTCAGGGTGAAGCGCGCACGCAGGTGGCGCAACTCATTACCAATTTCAACGCGCTCATTACCGCGCAGAGCGATTGGAAGGACAAGTACAACGCGGTCGAACAGAGCCTGAACACGCTGATCGGCGCGAGCGCCGGGTCCGCGGTGGCCGGCACCACGGGATCCACCACGCCGCCGCCGCCGACGGGCACGTCAGGGACGACCGCTACGGCGGGGGGCGCGATGACCGTCGACCCGGCGATCAAGACGAAGCTCGAGGAATTGCGCAAACATCTCACGGCGTTCAACGCCGCCATGGGAGGCGCGACGATTCCGCAGCTCTAGCGCAACTGCCTACGCGCAGCTACGGCTGTTGCAGGCTCCCCAGAATGACCCTCGCGATCGACTCCGTGGGCACGAGCGCACGGATTTCGATCGCGAGGCTCGCATCGGGACAGGCCACGCCGCGGCGGTTGAACCAGACCGCGCGCATGCCCGCGGCAACCGCCCCCATCACATCGGCCGACCAGGAATCACCCAGCACCACCGCCGCCTCGGCGCGCGTGCCCGGGCCCAGGCGCTCGAGCGCGACGCGGAACATGGCAGGATCCGGCTTGGCGATGCGCACGTCCTCCCACACGATCAGCGCGTCGACCAGCCGATCCAGACCGCACGCGCGAAGCTTGCCGACCTGTTCGTCGCGCGTGTTGTTGCTGACGATCGCGACGCGCGCGTCGCGGCGGAGCCGCGCGAGGAGCGCCGCGGCTCCGTCGATCGCACACCACGCCTCGACGTAGCCGCGCCGGTACTCCCGCACGGCGAGATCGAGGTCCGCATCCGTGGGGTGGAGTCCCGCCTCGGCGAGCAGCCGGCCGAGCCGAATCCGGCGCGCCTCATCGACCGCGAGATCGCCGCGAAGCACGCTCAGGTGCAGCCGGTCGAGCCATGCGTCGTGTGTGTCGAGAAGCTGTTCGACCGGTAACGCGCCGAGCGCGGCGAAGCGCGCGGTGACCGCCTCGAGCCCGCCACGGACGGCGCGTCCCTGGTCGAAAAGCGTGTCGTCGAGGTCGACGAGCACGGCGGTTTCGCGCCGCCGCGCGTTGCGCTCCCCCTCCGGCTCCCTGTACACTGTAGTGTCCATATGTCGGAGTCTGCGGTTGTCATAGGTGCGTCGGAGCTCCTCGACGCGCTGCAGTCGAGCGCTGGTGTGGGTGGAGCGCTCGCGTTCCCCGATACGCAGCCGCTTCAGGCGCTTCAGGCCATCACGGAACAGCGTCCGTCGCTCGTCGTGCTCGAACGGCTGTTTGCGGCGACGTCGCGGGGGGCCGCGCTCATCAACCGGATCAAGAGCGATCCGACGCTCGCCGAGACCGAGATTCGCGTGCTCTCGCACACGGGCGACTACGCCCGCGTCATCTCCCGTCCGGCGGCCCGCGCACCGGAAGCGACGGCCCCGCCGGCGGCCGCGGCCGGCAAATCGGACGCCGCGTCGGCGGGCGGGGGCCACGTCGCCGCCGTCGCGTCGGCCGTCAACCAGGCGCCAGCCGGCGAAGCGCCCCGGCCGCTCGACTGGCACGGCACGCGCCGCGCGCCGCGTGTGCGCGTGCGCGCCGGCATCGAGATGCAGATCGACGGCGACGCCGCGGTGCTCATCGACATCTCGCTGATCGGCGCGCAGGTGCTGTCGAGCGCCAGCCTCCGCCCGAACCAGCGCGTGCGCATCGCGCTTCCGCAGGACGACGCGCCGATCCGGTTCCGCGCGTCGGTCGCCTGGGCCAAGTTCGAGCTGCCCAAGACCGGCGGCGCCCCCAGGTATCGCGCGGGGCTGGAGTTCGTGGACGCCGACGAGGCCTCGATCACCCGCTACTGCGAGCGCGTCAAAGTCTAACCGTGGGGCTCCGCCCCGCGCCTAGGCGGAAGGCGTCAGACCTCTGATGCTCCAGACATCATCCCGCATGATGGTGTCCTCGCGCGCCGAGCCGGTCGAGACAATCGCGGCCGGCACGCCGCTGACCTCCTCGAGCCGCGAGATGTAGCGGCGCGCCTCCGGCGGCAGGTCCGCGTAGCGCCGTACCCCGCTCGTCGGCGTTCGCCAACCCGTCATCGATTCGTACACGGGCTCGCACGCCGCGAGCAGCGCGACGTCGCCCGGGAGCTCGGTCAGGACGCTCCCCTCACACCGGTAGGCGGTGCAGATCGGAATCTCGTCGAGGCCGTCGAGCACGTCCAGCTTCGTGATGGCGAGCGCGTCGATCCCGTTGGTGCGCGCGGCGTACCGCACGGCGACGGCGTCGTACCACCCGCAGCGCCTCGGACGTCCGGTCACGGCCCCGAACTCCTTCCCGCTCTCACGCAGGCGGTCCCCCATCGGCCCGGTCAGCTCGGTCGGCAGCGGTCCGGCCCCGACGCGCGTCGTGTAGGCCTTCGCGATGCCGAGCACGCCGCCGATCGCGCGCGGCCCGACGCCCAGGCCGGTGCACACACCGCCGATGGTGGCGTTCGACGACGTGACGTAGGGGTACGTGCCATGATCGATGTCGAGCAGCGTGCCCTGCGCCCCCTCGAAGAGCACGCGACGCCCGTCGCCCTGCGCGCGCGCGAGGTACAAGGAGACGTCGGTGACCATCGGCCGCAGGCGTTCCCACGCGGCGCGCAGATCCTCGATCACCTTCCGCCAGTCCATCGCCTGATCGCCCACGAGGCGATTGCGCGCGGCGACGTTGTGCTGCACCGCTTCCTCGAGCGCGGCCGCCTGCGCGAGGTCGCCGACGCGCACGCCGCGCCGGCCGATCTTGTCCTCGTACGCGGGTCCGATGCCGCGCGACGTCGTTCCGATCTTGCGCTCGCCGCGCCGCGCTTCGCTCAGCAGGTCGAGCTCGCGGTGATACGGCAGTATCAGATGCGCCCGGTCGCTGATGACCAGCCGATCGCCGACCGACACTCCGGCGCGCTCCAGCTCGTCGACCTCCGCGAACAGCGCCTGCGGATCGACGACGAGGCCGTTGCCGATGACGCACGTGACGCCCGGGTGCAGAATGCCGGATGGGATCAGGCGGAGGATGAACTTCGTCCCGTTCGCGTAGACGGTGTGTCCCGCGTTGTGCCCGCCCTGATACCGCGCGACGATGTCGAAGTGCGGCGTGAGCAGGTCGACGATCTTGCCTTTGCCTTCGTCGCCCCACTGCGCGCCGAGTACGGCGATGTTCATGACGCGGTAATATTCTAACCTGATGATCGTACTCGACGGCGAATCACTGGACCTCGCGGCGATCGTCCGGATCGCCGACGGCGCGGAGCCGGTGAGCCTGAGCGCCGCGGCCGCCGGCCGCGTGGACGCCGCGCGCCGCATCGTCGATCGTACCGCCGAGGGAACCGAGGCCGTGTACGGCGTCAACACCGGCTTCGGCTCGCTTGCCGACGTCCGCATCCCGCCGGAGTCCCTCGGCGAGCTGCAACTCAACCTGCTGCGCAGTCACGCCGCCGGCGTCGGCGACCCGCTCCCGCCGCGGGTCGTCCGTGCCGTCATGGCGCTGCGCGCGAACGTGCTGGCCAAGGGGCATTCCGGGGTGCGGCGCGAGACGCTCGAGGCGCTGCTGAAGCTCCTCAACGCCGGCGTCATCCCATCCGTGCCGAGCCGCGGCTCGGTCGGGGCGAGCGGCGATCTGGCGCCGCTGGCGCACCTGGCGCTGGTCCTGGTGGGCGAAGGCTGGGTCCTCGACCGCGTAAAAACGGGGCGGGATGTCGCCGGAGCGGACGCGCTGCGCGCGGCGGGGCTGGCGGCGGTCGCGCTTCAGCCGAAAGAAGGCCTGGCGCTCATCAACGGCACCCAGCCGTCCACGGCCGTGCTGGCGCTGGCGCTGGCCGACGCCCTCAGGCTCGCCCGCGGCGCCGATATCGCCGCCGCGTTGACGGTTGACGCCCTGCGCGGGTCGCGGCGGCCCTTCGAGGCGCGCATCCACGAGGCCCGGCCGTTCGAGGGGCAGCGCGCCTCCGCCTCCAACCTCTGGCGGCTGCTCGACGGGAGCGCGATCAACAAGTCGCACGAGCATTGCGGCCAGGTGCAGGACGCCTATTCGCTGCGCTGCGCGCCCCAGGTCCATGGCGCCGCCAGGGACGCGCTCGCGTTCGTCCAGCGGACCGTCGAGGTCGAGGCGAACGCCGCGACCGACAATCCCATGGTCTTCGACGACGGCGACGTCGTCTCGGGCGGGAACTTCCACGGCGCGCCGGTCGCCATCGCCGCCGACCTGACCGCGATGGCTGTGGCCCAGCTCGCGTCGATCAGCGAGCGCCGGTCGGATCGACTCTTGAATCCGTCGGTCAGCGGCCTGCCCGCGTTCCTCACGAAGCAGAGCGGGTTGCACTCGGGGCTCATGATGGCGCAGGTGACGGCGGCCGCGCTCGTGTCCGAGATCAAAACACTCGCGCATCCGGCCAGCGTCGATTCGATCCCGACCTCGGCGGGGCGCGAAGATCACGTCAGCATGAGCATGGGCGCGGCGCTCAAGGCGGCGCGCGCCGTCGCGCTCGCGCGCGACGTCGTGGGAATCGAGCTCTTGTGCGCGTGCCAGGCGATCGATCTGCTCGCGCCGCTGCAGACCTCGCCGCCGCTCGCGCGCGTGCACGCGCGTGTGCGCGAAACCGTGCCGTCGCTCGACGCGGACCGACCGCCGTCGCCAGACATCGCCGCGATTGGCGCGGCGCTTGCGTCGGGCGAGGTGGAACACGCGTGCGCGATGGATGTCAAGTAGAAACGCGGTTGTAGTTTTAGAAACGCGGTTGTAGTTTCAAATTGACATCGCCGTCGCGTCTTTTTAGATTCATCACTTCCACATGAGCACAATCGCCCGTCACGTCAGCGCACCTCGCGGCAGTTCGATCAGCTGCAAGGGCTGGCCTCAGGAGGCGGCGCTCCGCATGCTCATGAACAATCTCGATCCCGACGTCGCCGAGCGGCCGGACGATCTCGTCGTCTACGGCGGATCGGGCAAAGCGGCGCGCGACTGGGCGTCGTTCGACGCGATCGTCGCGTCGCTGCGCGCGCTCGAGCACGACGAGACGCTCGTCGTCCAGTCGGGCAAGCCGGTCGGCGTCTTCCGGACGCACGCCTGGGCGCCGCGCGTCCTCATCGCGAACGCGTTGCTCGTGCCGGCGTGGGCGACATGGGAGCGCTTCCGCGATCTCGAAGCGCGCGGCCTCACGATGTACGGCCAGATGACGGCCGGAAGCTGGATTTACATCGGGACGCAGGGCATCCTCCAGGGCACCTACGAGACCCTGGCATCGCTGGCGCGCCGCTCGTTCGGCTCCGACCTGCGCGGGCGGCTCGTGGTGACCTCCGGCCTCGGCGGCATGGGCGGCGCGCAGCCGCTGGCCGTCACCATGAACGGCGGCGTCGCGCTCGTCGTCGAAGTCGATCCGCGCAGAATCGAACGGCGGCTGGCCACGCGCTACGTTGACGAGCGGATCGACGATCTGGACGAAGCCCTGGCGAAAGCCACCGCCTGCCGGGAGCGTGGAGAAGCCCGCTCGATCGCCTGCCTCGGGAACGCGGCGGACATCCTCCCCGAGCTCGTTCGCCGGAACGTGACCCCGGACGTCGTGACGGACC
The DNA here is from genome assembly GCA_963847125.1 of uncultured Acidobacteriota bacterium. Lineage (GTDB taxonomy): Bacteria > Acidobacteriota > Vicinamibacteria > Vicinamibacterales > 2-12-FULL-66-21 > DATAEE01. The sequence goes on along the minus strand of CAWJYM010000005.1, from coordinate 394,333 downwards.
AGACCTCCGCGCACGACGCCTTGAACGGGTACGTGCCGAACGGCCTGTCGCTGCCCGACGCCGACTCGCTTCGCCGTACGCGGCCGGACGAGTACCTGCGCCGCTCGATGGCGGCGATCGGGGCGCACGTCGAGGCCATGCTCGCGCTCAAGAAACGCGGCGCGGTCGTTTTCGACTACGGCAACAACATCCGCGGGCAGGCCGAACGCGCCGGCGTCGCGAACGCCTTCGAGATCCCCGGCTTCGTGCCCGAGTACATCCGGCCGCTGTTCTGTGAGGGGAAGGGGCCGTTCAGGTGGGCCGCGCTCTCCGGCGACCCGGAGGACATCCGCGCGACCGATCGGCTCGCGCTCGAGATGTTCGCGTCGGACGCGGCGCTCTGCCGCTGGATCCGGATGGCCGGCGAGCGCGTCGCGTTCCAGGGGCTGCCGGCCCGCATTTGCTGGCTCGGCTACGGCGAGCGCGCGCGCTTCGGCCTGGCCCTCAACGAGCTCGTGCGGCGCGGCGCCGTCAAGGCGCCGATCGTCATCGGCCGCGATCATCTCGATGCCGGGTCGGTCGCATCTCCCAATCGTGAGACCGAAGGCATGCGCGACGGGAGCGACGCGATCGCCGACTGGCCGATCCTCAATGCGCTCTTGAACACGTCGTCGGGCGCGAGCTGGGTGTCCGTGCACCATGGCGGCGGAGTCGGAATCGGGTATTCTCTCCACGCCGGGATGGTCGTCGTGGCGGATGGCTCCCGGGAGGCGGACGAAAAGCTCGAACGGGTACTGACCTCTGATCCTGGGCTCGGAGTTGTCAGGCATGCCGACGCTGGGTATCCGGAGGCGATCCGGACCGCGGAGGCGCGCGGCGTGCGCATGCCGATGCTGCGAAAGGGGCCGTCATGATGGCGGAGCGTCCTGCGCTGGAACGGCGCGTGCTCGCGGCGATCGATGCGTCGCCGCGGCGGATACCCGTGCTCCTGGGTGGCTGCGGCAGCGGCCGCTCGTCTCTCCTGCTCCGGCTGCGCGACGCGATCGGCCGGACCTCGGCGCAGTACATCGACCTCGAGCGCGTCTCGACGACGCCAGAACGGCTGCTGCGGGCGATCCGCGAGCACTCCCCGTTCCCGCCGGCTCCCGCGGCGCCGGGTGCGGGCGCGCGGCAGGCGTTCGACGCGACGCTGGCGTTTTTCGACGGCGCGCGCGCCCCGGGCGGCGGACCCGCGACCTTTCTCCTCGATGAAGCGCTCGAGCTGCGAACCTTCGAGAGCTTCCCCGGGCTGCGCAGCGTCCTGAGGGATCTCGTGGCGGCGCTCGCCGGCAGCTCGAACCGCTTCGTGCTGACCGCGCGCTACGTCGCGCGCGCGCACCGGCTGCTCCGCGATGCGCCGCCGCAGTTCGAAGTGATCCACGTGCCGCCCCTCGCGGCGCAGGAAGTCGCCGCGGCGCTGCCAACCGCCGCCGCGGGCGCCATCCCGAGCGACCGCGACGAGATCGCGCGCGCCATCCACGCCCTCGGCGATGGCCGTCCGATGTACGTCCGCGCGCTCACCGACGCGACCGCGGCGATGGCCCTGCGCGGCATCGCGGATCCAGTCAGCGCGCTGTCGGCCGTCATCGGCCACGGCGGCCGCCTGTCGGAGGCCTGCCGCTACTGTTACGAGCTGCGGCTGCACCGCGCCCGCGGCTACGGCGCGCTCAAGGCGATTCTGGAAGTCCTGGCGGAGGAAGAGCCGCTGACGCTCACCGAGATCGCGCAGCGCCTGCGCCGCACCCCGGGCTCGACCAAGGACTACCTGTCGTGGCTCGAGGACGTGGACCTCGTCGCGTCGAGGCAGAAGCGCTACAGCTACACGGATCCGCTCCTGCGCCTGTGGGTGCGGCTGCATTGCCGGCCGGCGCCGCCGAACGAGGACGACGTGGCGCGCGAGGTGCACCACTTCGCGCTCGCGCGGTTGCCGCAGCAGCGGCCGGCCGACGAGCCGCAGCCCGAGCCCGCCATGGCCATGGCCGGCGCGCCCGATCACGGGTTGATTGAGATTGATTGAGGTCGGGCCTACGTCTGTGTCTTCCCGAAGATCTCCAGGGCTTCCCTCGCGGCCTTCTGTTCGGCTGACTTCTTGCTCCGTCCCGAACCGCGCGCGATGGACTCGCCACCCACCAGCACCTCGACCTCGAACGTCCGACGATGCGCCGGACCCAGCTCGCCCGCGAGGCGGTACTCGGGAAGCCCCCGGTCCCGGGACTGCAGCCACTCCTGCAGCGCGGACTTGAAGTCCATCGTGAACGCAGAGTCCGTGCCGCGCTTTTTCGCCTCGTTGATCAGGCCGCCGAACTCCCGCTCGATGAACGTCCGCGCCGCCTGGATGCCGCCGTCCAGGTAAACCGCGGCGATGAGCGCCTCGTAGCTGTCGGAGACGAGCGCCATCTTCAGCCGCCCGCCGCTCTTCTCCTCCCCGCGGCCGAGAATCAGGAACTCGCCGAGGCCGATCTGCTCGGCGAGCCGGCCGAGCGAAGGGGCGGAGACGATCGAGGCCTTGATCTTCGACTTCTCCCCCTCGTTGTGCTGCGGGAACTCCCGGAAGAGCAGATCGGCGATCACGAAGCCGAGCACCGCGTCGCCGAGGAACTCGAGCGACTCGTTGTCGAAGACGCCGCCGCTCGCGTCCTCATGGACCCGCGAGCGGTGCGTCAGGGCGTGCTCGAGCAGCCCGGGATCGCGAAACCGATAGTCGATGCGATCCTCGAGGCCCCGGAACTCGTCCCGCAGGGGGACGACCCGGCTCTCTGACACTTCCTCTCGATGCGACTCGATCAGCCGGCGCGCGTCGGCCGCGTCCCCTTCGTTCACGGCCACCTTGAGCTCGTTGGGGCCGCTGATCGCCACCGGAAACACGGACCGGGTCAGGCCGGACGACACCAGGACGGGGATGCCATGCGCCTCGAGCAGTCCCCGGACGATGCTGGCTTCGATCTCCGAGTGCGTGCGGAAGATGACGACCGGGTCATTGTTCATACGACGCGGGAGGCTGCGGCGTACTCGACCGCGCGCACGGCGCCCACCTCTTCGATCTTGATCAGGATCATCGTCATGTCGTCGTGCTGATCGGCGTCGCCCACGAACGCTTCGACCTCGCGCAGGATCCGCTCGCGCAGCTCGGACGACTCGAGGTGACCGTGCTCCTCGACCAGCGCGCTCAGCCGGCTGTCGCCGAAGAGGTCCGACTCCATGTTCATCGCTTCCGTCACGCCGTCGGTGTAGAGCACGAAGACGTCGCCGGGGCCGATCGTCAGCGTGCGCTCGTCGAGCAGTTCGACGAACTTCTCCGGACCTCCGTCGAGTTGCAGCCCGAGCACCATTCCACTCGGCGTGAGCACCTGCGCGACGCCGTGATCGATCCCTTGTGCGGGAAGATAGATCAGGGGGGTGTGCCCGGCCCTCGCGTAGGTCAGCGTCCCGGCGGTCAGATCGATGACGGCGTAGGTCATCGTGATGAAGCTGCGGCTGTCGAGGTTGTCGGAGATGATCCTGTTGACCTCGATCAAGAGGTCCCTCGGCGATTGATAGATCTGGCTGAGCGCGAGGACCAGCCCCTTGAGCTCCGCCATGTAGAGCGCGGCCGACGTGCCTTTGCCCGACACGTCAGCAATCAGCACGCCGACGCGCCCTTCGCCGAGCGTCAGAAAATCGTAGTAGTCGCCGCCGACCTCCCGCGCGGGGACGCAGAGCGCCGCGACTTCGAGGCCGGGCATGAGCAGCGGCCCCGGCGGCAGGAGCGACATCTGAATCTGCCGCGCGATGCGCAGCTCCTCCTCGAGCCGCTTCTTCTCCGCCTCGGTCTGGAGGAGCTGCTCGATGCTGCCGGTCATTTCGTTGAACGAGATGGCCAGCTCGCCGAGCTGGTCCTGCGCCGTGACCTTCATCCGATGGGTGAAGTCTCCCTGCCGCACGCGCTCGGTCCCCATGAACAGCTCGTGGACCGAGCCGGTGATCGAGCGGGCCAGCGCGAACCCCATGACGAGCGCGACGATCTGAATGATGAGGAAGAGCGCCGCCACGAGGACCAGCACGAACAGGATCACGTCGCCGAAGCTCTCGTTCTGGACGCGGGGCCCGGCGGACGACAGCCGTGTATACAGATCGCGCATCCTGACGTCCAGGCTCACGTGCGCGCGATCCGTCATGCCGGTCTCCCAGTCGTGGTACTCCAGAACCATGACGTTGGCGCCGCCGGCGGCCGACGCGTCGGGCGACTGCGGCTCGCGGCGGAAGAACGACGACGCGGCGCTGCGCAGCCGGCCCACGAGCGGCCTGGCAGCGTAGGTGCGCACCGTCACGTCGCCGGCGCGGATGCCGGTCTTGTCCCTGAGCCGCTCGACCACCTCCTGATCGACGGGCAGATCGACGATGACGGCGTAGCGCGCTCCGGCGGGCCGGCCCACCGGCACCGCGGCGCGAATCAGGAGCTCCGGCTCGTCCGCGGCATCGGGTGGGCTCACCGCGAGCGTGCCGACGAATTCGCCGCGGTCCACGACCCAGGCCGGCAACGTCGCGGGCGGCTGCACGTGACGCCACGGTCCGGCCATCACCGAGGCCACGGCCGATGTGCCGCCGTCGGGCGGCTGAACCGGTACGAGCGCCAGCGACAGCTCTGGATAGCGCGCCTGCAGGTTGGCGCGCCGGCGCGTGAGGATCGCGCCCGCATCCTGCACGCGCACGCTGCGCGCGATCTCGACCGCGGAGGTCTCCGCCATGACGCGCACTTCGTCCACGAAATCGTCGTAGCCGTCCTTGAACAGATACGTCGTGATGTTCATGAACATCACGACGCCGCCGAAGAGGAAGAAGACGAGGATCAACCCGGCCGGGATGACGCCCATGAAGACGTACGAGATGATCAGCTTGCGCCGGACGCGCCACAGCAGCCGGCGGTTCGCGAGCCTGAGCAGCCGTACGGTGAAGATCGCCAGCGACAGGAGGATCCCGAGCGTCGCCACCGCGGCGAAGAGATCCGCGAGCTTGGGAAGCGTGACGAGGCTGCCGACGAGCGCGAGCAGCAGCCTGATGGTCGTGGATGCGAGGAAGAGTCGACCGGGGAACGTCCGGAAGAGGAGCGCACGCGGGCCCGATTGAGGCTCGGGTGCGGTGTGCGATCGTCTGCCGAACATTGAAAAACCGATGATAACAGACTATCGTACAGGCCCGTGTCGTCACTGCGCGTGAGCGAGTCCATCCTCGATCTGGTGGGACGGACGCCGCTCCTCCGCCTCACCAAACTCGAACCTTCCGGCGGCGCGCAGATCTGGGCGAAGCTCGAGTACCTCAATCCCGGCGGCAGCCTGAAGGATCGCGCGGCGATCGGGATGGTGCTCGCCGCGGAGCGGGACGGGCGTCTCACGCGCGACTCCGTGATCGTCGAGCCGACCGCGGGCAACACCGGGATCGGCCTCGCGCTCATCGGCAGCCAGCGCGGCTACCGCGTCGTCCTCGTCGTCCCCGAGAATTTCAGCCGCGAGAAGCTGATCGTGATGCGGGCGCTCGGCGGCGAGCTCGTGCTGACGCCGGAAGACGATGGGATCCGCGGAGCGATTGCGAAAGCGAGAGAGCTCGCGCTGACGATCCCGCACGCGGTCGTGCTGCAGCAGTTCGAGAACCAGGCGAACCCGGCGTATCACCACGACGTCACCGGGCCCGAGCTGTGGGAGCAGACCGACGGGCGCGTCGACGCGATCGTCATCGGCGCCGGCACGGGCGGCACGTTCACGGGCATCGTCCGCTACTTTCGCGAGCGCGGGTCGCGGGCGCTGGCCGTCCTCGTCGAGCCCCAGGGATCGATCTGGTCCGGGGCGCCGCGCGGGCCGCACCGCGTCGAAGGCATCGGCGGGTCGTTCTGGCCCGGTACGCTGGATCGGGCGCTCATCGACGAGATCGTCACCGTCCCGGACGACCCGGCGTTCGAGACGACTCGAGCGCTGGCGCGCGAGTGCGGCGTGCTCTCGGGCGGATCGGGCGGGGCGGCGGTCAACGGCGCCATCCAGGTCGCCGCGCGGCTGGGCGCCGCTGCGCGCGTCGTCACCATCATTCCTGACGGGGCCGAGCGGTACATCTCGAAGGGTGTGTTCGATGAGGACTAATGAAGCTCACTGACAAGGCGCGCTTTTCGACCGTGTGCATCCACGCCGGCCAGACGCCGGACCCGTCGACCGGCGCCATCATCACGCCGATCTTCCAGACGGCGACCTACGTGCAGGACGCCCTCGGCGAGCACAAGGGGTTCGAGTACGGGCGCACGCAGAACCCGACGCGCGCGGCGGTCGAGGCGAACATCGCCGCGCTCGAGGGAGGCCGCGGCGCGTACGCCTATGCTTCCGGCATGTCCGCGATCGCCGCCATCGCCAGCATGCTCAAGGCGGGCGACCACGTCGTGGTCACCGACAACACCTACGGCGGGACGTTCCGGTTCTTCGACAAGATCCTCACCCGCTACGCGCTGACGTTCAGCTACGTGGACACCTCGCGGCCCGAGCTCGTCGAGCAGGCGATGACGCCGAAGACGCGCATGCTCTTCGTGGAGACGCCGACCAACCCGGTCATGCGGATCGCGGACCTGGCGCGCATGGCCGCCATCGCGCACAAAGCAGGGGCGAAGCTCGTCGTCGACAACACGTTCGCGAGCCCGTACAACCAGCGGCCGATCGAATTCGGCGCCGACCTGGTCACCCACAGCACGACCAAGTACCTGAACGGCCACAGCGACAGCGTCGGCGGCATCGTCGTCGCGCAGAGCCAGGAGGATCTCGACTGGCTCAAGTTCGTGCAGAACGGGATGGGGGCGATCCTGAGCCCGTTCGACTCGTGGCTGGTGCTGCGCGGCACCAAGACGCTGGCGGTCCGGATGGCGCAGCACAACGTCAACGGATTGGCGCTGGCGGAGTGCCTCGCATCCCACCCGAAGGTGAAACAGGTGCTCTACCCCGGCCTGAAGTCACATCCGCAGCACCAGCTGGCCGCGAAGCAGATGCGCGGCTTCAGCGGGATGCTGACGTTCGACGTCGGCTCGCTGGAGGCGGCCCGCCACGTGCTGAACCGCGTGCGGCTGATGTCTCTGGCCGAGAGCCTCGGAGGCGTCGAAACGCTCATCTCGCATCCGGCGACGATGACGCATGCGTCGGTCCCTCCCGAGCGCCGCGCCGCGATCGGGATTACCGACGGCATGGTGCGCATCTCGGCCGGGATCGAGGACATCGACGATCTCAAAGACGACCTCAAACAGGCGCTCGAGGGACTGTGATTGACACGCTGATCGGGCTGGTCCAGAAGTTTTTCGAAACTGTCTACAACGTCCCCGAGCTCGTCCGGCTGGGCGGCCTCATCGGCATCGTGGCGATCGTGTTCGCCGAGACCGGGCTGATGGTCGGCTTCTTCCTGCCGGGGGACTCACTGCTCGTGACGGCGGGGCTCTTCGCCGCCAAGGGCGATCTCGACATCGTGTGGCTGAACGTCTTCGTGATCGCGGCCGCGATCATCGGGGATGCGACCGGCTACTACATCGGCCGCCGCGCCGGCCAGGCGCTCTACAACCGGCCCAATTCGTTCCTGTTCCGGCGCGAGCATCTGATCCGGACGCACGAGTTCTACGAGAAGCATGGAGGCAAGACGATCGTGATCGCGCGGTTCGTGCCGATCATCCGGACGTTCGCGCCGGTCGTCGCGGGCGCGGCGGAGATGACCTATCGCAGCTTCGCGATCTACAACATCCTCGGCGGGATTGGCTGGGTGCTCAGCATGACGCTCACCGGCTTCTTCCTCGGCCGGGCCATTCCCAACCTCGAAGAACGTCTCCACATCGTCGTCGCCATCGTGATCTTCCTGTCGCTGCTGCCGGCGATCATCGCGTGGCTGCGGGCGCGGCGGGCGCCACCCTCCCCCTCTGGTGGCACGAGGTTTTAGCCTCGTCCAGTTTTTCTCGGCGCGTGGTACGAGGCTTTAGCCTCGTCCAGTTTTGTCGGCGCGTAGTGTCCGGCTTCAGCCGGACCGACTGGACTCACCGACCCACTTCAGGTACTCCTCGCTGCCGGAGAGGATCGGCACCACGACAAACTCCGGCACGTCATACGTGTGGAGCTGCCGGATACGGTCCCGCAGCGCGGCGAGGCGGGCCGCAGTCGTCTTGATGATGACCTGGCGCTCGGCGGCCTTCTCCACCTTCCCTTCCCACCTGTAGATCGAGGTCATCTCCGGCAGCACGTTGACGCAGGCCGCCAGCCGCTCGTCGACGAGCGCCTTTCCGAAGGCGTCCACATCGGCATCGGCCGGGAGGGTCGTGAGCGCGATGACACAGTCGGTGGATGGCATTCTCTTCGTCCTCAGTCGATATTCGCAGTCCCTAGTCCCTACTGGGGTCTTGTACTTCGGTCGAAATTACGGTACAACGTCGCGACCCTTCAAACATGCCTGCCCATCGACGAACAGACCAGTCGCCTGCTCCCAGACGCCGGAATCCCCGGTCCGAACCGGCCGCCAGCCGCGCCCCAAGGGTGCGCCGGGCGGTGCGCTGGGCCCTCGCCTTCCTGTCGATCCTCGTCGCCGTCGAGGCGCTCGTCGGCGACAAGGGATTGATCGAGATGACGCGGGCCCGGCGGCACGATGCCGAGCTCTCCAGCTCGATCGAGCGGCTCCGATCCGAGAATGCGCGGCTGCGGGAAGCCGCGCGGCGGCTGAAGGAGGATCCGGCGGCGGTCGAGGAGCTCGCCCGCCGGGAGCTCGGCCTCATTCGACCTGGAGAAGTGCTCTTCGTCGTCAGGGACAGGACGAAGCCCTAGGCGATCACTGCTGAATGCTGAGTGTGGATTGTGGAATGGCCGGCTGAGCCGCTTGCGGCCACTTGCGCGGGGCTGATAGAATGCTATCTTCTCTGACGCGGGGTGGAGCAGTCCGGTAGCTCGTTGGGCTCATAACCCAAAGGTCGCGGGTTCAAATCCCGCCCCCGCAACCAACGATACTTGCAGGGAGAGGTCGTCGGATCTCCGGCGACCTCTTCGTTTGTACGGTGGCCCCGAGCATCGCCGCCAGATTGCCCCGCAACTCGATCTGAAGCGTCTCGCCGAGCTTGGTCTGGCGTGAGCACAATCGCGTCCATGAGGCCGCGCAGTGCCTCGATCGCCTCAGACCGGCTGTCCGGCTCCTGGAGGGCCTTGGCGAGCTCTGTGACCTTCGCTCGGTAGATCCGGCGCCATCTCCGGGTGCAGGAGCGGCGGCGGTTCCTCCGTCGCAGCGAGCTTGGCTTCCAGTTGTTCCCGCCTGGCCGCGTTCGTGTTCAGCTCGTCTTTCACGACTGAGGGCGCCACGCCTTCCATCACCATCTCGATCAGCTTCTTGCGGCGGGCCTCGATGCGTTCGATCTCATCCTCCGCGGCTGAGAGGCTGGCGCGATGCCGCATCCGGAGTCGGTTCATCTCGCGCGTGAATTCTTCGCAGAACTCCTCAAACAGGTCCTGACGCAGGAGCTTCTCCTGGAGCGCGTTCAGAACTCGCGCCTCGACCTCGTCACGCCTGATGGTGAGGCGGTTGTCGCAGGTGCCTTTCTCGCGGGCCCGAAGCATGCGAGCCGATTGCGGCCGGCCATGATGAACCCAGCGCCGCAGATGCCGCACTTCGACAGTCCGGAGAACAGATACTGAGGCCGTCTTGCGAAGCCGATGTTGCCGGCGCGCGTGATCGTGCGCCGCGTTGCGCTCTGGCCAAGCTTGGCCTCGAGCCGGCTGATCCCGTGCGGCGACATCTTCCGAAAAGCGGATACGGTTTGCGAAAGGCGCGACGGGCGTACGATCGCCGCCGTTGCTGCGCGCACTGACCACAGCGGCTCATCCACAGCGGCAGCATGTCTTTTGCACGTTCACCGCGATTCTGCTGAAACGAGGAGGTCGCTGTGACGAGAAAGATTTTGACCTGCTCAGCGGTCCTCATCTCTCTGGCCATGGGTGCCGGCCTCATATCACCTCTCACCGCCAAGGGCGGCGGTGGGGGTCGGCCGGAGTCGTGACGGTGCCGACGATGGTGGCGAGGAACGTGTTCGCGGCTTTCGCGTTCTTCGATCCGCGACAGAGGGCGTCAGGGGGCGTTCACGTTCGATCTGACGGTTCGCGCTCAGGACGGTCAGCAGGCGACGCAGGTGACCAGCGTCACGATCAATTGACGCTCCTTCCGCCACAAACCTTCGTTCTGGATTGTCGGCCAGCGGTGGCCGTATCACTGATCAGTCGCGCCTGCTAGGTGGTGAAGAGCAAGTCAAGGCATCAAGCCACTTCCACGACGTTCCGAGGATCGTCGATCCACGGTCCTACCCCCAGTTCGTCGTGCAATTGGTCACCGGATGCGAGAGGACACTAACAAAAGGGGACGCAAGGAGGACAAGATGTCTACATCGATGAGCGTACGCAGATGGGTCGTCGTCATCGCGGCCAGCCTGATTTCGGCTCCCGCGCCCGTCACTGAGGCGGCAGCCGGGCTCGGAACTCTCAAGCACTACAGATTGCCGACGAGTAACAGTCCACACGACGTCACGGACACGCTTGATGGAAATGTCTGGTTCACGGTCCAGGGAGCGTTCGACCCGGTGACGTTTCTCACCCCCGGTTCGGTCGCGCGCGTCACGCCGCGAGGCAACATCACCGAGTTCGCCGTCTGCGACTTCTGCATCACCAATGACATCGTCCAAGGCCCCGATGGGATCCTCTACATCAGCGACAACGATGGACAGTTGCGCCGGATCACCACCTCGGGAGAAGTCCAAAGCAGCGTTCCGGTTCCACCGGTTCCTCCGAGCGAGACCGGGAGCCCGCTCGGCGGCGTCGCGGCAGACTCGACCAGCATCTGGTTCGCGGATTCCTTCAACAACAGGATCGGCCGCTTCGACGTCGTCACCGCGGCGTTCACGTTCTACCCGGTTGCGCTCAACGACGGTGTCGACGACGTCGCGGTAGCGGGGGACGGAACGGTGTGGTTTATCGGATCCGAAGTGACCGAAACGGATGTGATCGGTGTGATCGGGGAGATCGATCCAGCCGTCGGTGTCGTCAGCTTGACGCCACTGAGCGGCGTGGCGGCAGGGATCGCGGTCGCTCCCAATGGCACGGTATGGGCGACTGAGATCTTTGCCGACCTCATCGCGCGGCTCACGCCGAGTGCATCCGGTCCGCACGCCGTCGTCGAATTCGCGACCGCCGAGGGCGCAACCCCGCTGGGCATCGCCGCAGCCCCGGATGGCAACGTGTGGTTCACGCAGAACCTCCGCGGCAACATCGCTCGGATCACGCAGGACGGTGTGATCACCGAGGCCAGCAAGGCGATTGATTTCGCCGACCCGAAGCGCCCCGACCCGATCGGGATCGCGATCGCGGCAGACGGCAACCCCTGGTACGCGGAGTCCCTCGTGGACAAGGTCGCCAACCTCAAGCTGCGCTGACCGGCATGAACCTGCGGCTCGGGCCCGACGCGGACGATCTGTTGCGTCGGACCCGAGTGGAGGGTGTCCCTACTAGAAAGGCCATCTCCGTCGAATTCGGGAATGGTGACGGAGTTCAGACGGCCGCGTGCGTTTCGATTGAACAGAGACCACCAGTTCCTTCTTTCCAGAATGCAACTGGTATCGGCGGTTGCGCGCACGTCTCGCCCAACGGGAGAATCGTTCGAGCGGCCCTACAATAGCGCGACCGAGGTGTGAGCCGCATGCCTACCTCTCGCACCTGTTCGAGAAGGTTCCCTATGCCAAGGGCGTCGAGGATTTCGAAGCGCTGCTGCCGTGGAACGTAAAGCACGCCTTGCCCACCTCGCAGGTCCTCCCTGGATCTCGAGTCATCAATGGTTTACGCAAAGCTACTTGTCACCCATAGCAGGAGACCCGTTCAATGCCGCTCGAATGCATCAATCCCGATGATCTGCCGATTCCGGAAATGTACACCCAGGTCGTCGTCGCGACAGGAAGCAAGTTGGTATTCGTCTCGGGCCAGCAGCCCGAAGACATAAACGGCAAGCTCGTTGGCCACGGTGATTTTGCGGCTCAGGCGCGCCTGGCGTTTGGCAATCTCGGCCGTGCGCTTGCTGCTGCCGGTGCCCGGCCTGAGCAAGTCTGCAAGATCACAGTCTATGTCGTCGATTACAGACGCGACGAACACGTGCCGATCATCGAAGCGGCCCAGATAGCGCTGTTCGGAGATCACAAACCAGCAAACGTAGTGGTCGGGATAGCGACGATGTCCCCCGGCTACCTGATCGAGGTCGATGCGATCGCGGTCATCGACCACACCACCGAAAGCTACGCGAGGACGCGGTAGATAAATCGCTTACGCCCGACTTGCTTCGATCGCTGCGGGCACTCCCTACTGCGGCCGAGCACAACTCGCCCCGCGAATCGCTCAGAACTTGCTGCGGAGATGTCCCGTGGGGCACCGTCCCAGGCGCGCCTGCGACCCGGAGCGTCGGTCGACGAGCGGACATACGCCTGTAGTGCTGCGCTGGCGAGCATGCATGAGTAGGACGCTTGTAGGGACGGTGTCTCACGCCGCGCTGCTCCACAGCTGCAAGTACCGCTGGTTGCACGCCCCCGCAACCATCACAACTTGCAGCGAGTGGCATTCAAAGCTCTCTTTCAGCAAGGCGTCGGAACTCGTCAGGGACGGAGCGCACAACCCGCAACGCTGACCCATAATCCACCGCTTGTCCTCCGAAACGCTTGCGGATCGCATCGATGGCCTGGTCTGCGCGCGATCGCGCCAGGCCTTTCTTTGTGCCAGGACGGCGTCCTTCGTCGGCAAGCCCGAGCGGCAGCTCCAGTTGCACGATCGCATGCGCTTCGAGATGTGAGACGGAGATCGCCAGCAGCGAGATCGTCCTCTCGTCAAGATGATCCGCAAGGACGCCGCGCACCAAGTCCTCGGCGATCTCAGCGAGAGCCCTCGTTGCAGAAATCGGCGCTGACAGCGTGAGCGAGCGCGTGACCGAGCGCAAATCGGCGAAGCGCACGCGGACCGTGACCGTCCGGCCCGCCAGGGATTTGGCGCGGAGCCGCGCGCCGATGCGGTCGGCGAGATGGTGGAGCGTCGGTTTGAAGACGCGCTCGATCGCAGGCCGTCGTCCGAGCGCCGATTGTGCGCCGGCGGAGCGCGCGCGCCGGCGCGTCTGGATGTGCCGCGGATCGCTGTTCCAGGCGAGTGCCGTCAACTTTCTTCCCGCCGCGTGCCCAAGCAATCGCTCCACGGATTGAGGAGAGCTCTCAGCCAATTGACCGATGGTAGTGACGCCGATCTTGGCGAGCCGCGCCTCGGTGGCGGGGCCCACGCCCCACATGAGCGCCACGGGCAGTTTGTGAAGGAACTCGAGTTCAGTATCTGGATCGACGACGACCAATCCATCCGGCTTAGCGACCTGCGAGGCGATCTTCGCCAGGTGCTTGGTACGCGCCACGCCGATTGACATCGGCAAGCCAAGCTCGGCGCGCACGCGGGCCCGAACCGTCCTTGCGATCTCTGCCGGCGAACCGAAGAGATGCGTGCACCCTGCAACGTCGGCGAAGGCCTCGTCGATGGAGATGCGCTCTATGGAAGGCGTGAAATCGCTCAGTACTCCGATGGCGGCGTCGCCGAGCCGTTGGTATTCGTCGAAATGTCCGCCGACAAAAACGAGGTCGTGACAGAGTTGCCGCGCGCGCCGTCCAGGCATGCCGCTTCGTACGCCGAAGGCCCGCGCTTCGTAGGAGGCCGCGAGAACGACGCCGCCGCCGACCGCAATCGGCTTGCCGCGCAGGCGAGGGTCAAGCAGCTGTTCGACCGACGCATAAAAGGCGTCGAGGTCGGCGTGGAGAATGGTGGCTGTGGAACCCATCTCGTTGCCTCTTCGCCCTGGACCCTCAGTGCATGACGGCGTACTGGACGACCGTCTCGCTGTGGGTGTGCGCCCACACGTCGACTGCGGAGAGCCTGTCCGTCCATCGGTCGATCATCTGCCAGCCACGCATCATACCCACCACAGCGCAGACGCGAGTCGCGACTCGTCGAGTGCCGGTCCGACGCCCAGGCGCAGCGCCACTGGAGCGCCAGCTGCAATCAAGCGCTTCAGCTCCGTAGTCAATACGCGTAGGCGATCGAAGGAGGCGAGGGTGAAGGCCTCACGACGTGCGGCCACTGGACGACGGTAACCCGGTGGAATCGGTGGCGTTGCGTTTGCGTCCACTGCCCCGCTCAACACCACCTCGCTGCTCTCGATCACAATGAGCCGCGCACAACTGCCACCGGGCTCGCGCCACACCACGCTCGAATCGACCAACCGGGTTAGCCAGATCGCGCGGCGTCGGGCCAGCGCCGCCCGCAACGCGAGCCACTCGAGGGACACGTGAACGAACTCCGGGGTCCACCCCGTGAAGCCACGACCCGTTTCGTTGACGTCGTCTTCATCAACGTCGCGGTCTCGCCGACCTTCTCGCCACAGGCGCGTGCCAAGCCGCAGCAGCTTGGCGTGCGCAGAGAGGTTGATGCGCGACATTTCAGGATGCGTCGCGCACAGCCGCTCGTAACCGGCGTTGAATGTGCCTGCATCCGGGCCCCATGGACCGGACGTCAGCGCCGCGCAGTCTGCCCGAGTGAGGGCCACGAATTGATCGAGCGTATCGGGGGAAGCAAATGGTCCGAGCGGACAGTGTGGCGACGGCTGTGAACTACGCGCGCTGAGATCCGGCGACGTGAACCACAACGCGCGGTCCTGAATCGTGAGCGCGACGTTGTAGGGCGGTCGGTGCCGCTTGATTTCGTCCGGCTCGAGGAGCGCGGCCTCCAGCGGACTGGGTGTGACGTCGAACGAGATCGCGCGTGCCTGCGACAGCATCTCAAGCGACCGCTCGGGGACCCCGTTCTGCTTCCGAAAGTAGCTGTTGACCCGATGATGGAGCGAAGCTGCCTTGCCGACGTACAGGACGCTATCGTCTGTCCGCAGCATGCGATAGATGCCAGGGGCATCCGGCAGCGAAAGCCGCACGTCCCGCGGCATCGGCCAAACGCGGCGTCGACACCTGGTCGGCTTGACCGGTCCGGCCAGCCAGTCGTGGAGCGCGCCCCACGTCGACACACCCTGCATCTCGAGCAGCCGGACAAGCTCTTGCCAGACGAACGCCGTCGCATCCACGTGATCGGCGCTGCGACGCAGCGCGCCAACCGCCCGACCGAAGTATCCAGAAAGGGCACGCAGGCTGCAACGAGGCAGATTAGGGAAAAGGCGCCTGGCAATATCCCGCGTGCAGACCACATCGAGCGGAAACACGCCGGCGGCCAACGAGCGGAGGAACGGCTCCTCGAATCGAGCGAAGTGAATGACCGTCGGCGCGGGCTGGTGCGAGAAACTGGCGGCTTGGTCGGACAGCTCGCGCCATGCGCGGTATCCGTCGACTGCGTCTCGCATCATGCGCTCGGAGATTCCGGTGATCCGCGCAACGGCTGGCGGAATCTGATCGCTGTCCGGAAGCGCGACCAGGCACGCACGCGCGTGCGTGATTGTCTTGCGAACTCGGGCCCAGCCGATCTCAATGAGATGCCCTCGCGGAGCTGCAGCCGTGGCCTGACAGTCGACCGCCAGCACCTCGAGTTGCGAGAGCGGCGCCATGGCGCCCCAGCGTATCACATTCGCTCTTTGTTCGCCTCGTCGCCGGTATCCGGCGGCCTCTTCGTTTGTACGGACGCGCTACGCATTGCCGCCATGCATCAGCGGCGGATTTCGCGCGTCCCCATCACTTCACAACTGCAAGTACCGGCGGTGCTCGCCTCCGTACCATCAAATCACAAGGTGTCGGCCCATATCCCTGTACGGGTGCCTGAGATTCTTTCAGCCGCGGCGAATCGGTCTGTAATGTGCTCGAAGGCTTCGACTTAAGGGAGTCCCCCCATGAAAAGCCGGTCCATTGGCTGGCTGGTTGCGATCCTGGCGACGTGCACCGTCGGCGTCCTCGCCGCCCAGGCAGACTTAGTCAAATACACAATCGTTGAGCTTCCCACCCTCGGGGGCTCAGAGAACTTCGCCTATGCCATCAATGACAGCGGCGACGTCGTGGGCTTGTCGCGGAGGAGGGGTGATTTGTCCAGCGACGCCTTCCTCTTCAGGTCGGGTGTGATGACCTCACTCGCCCCTCTTGAAGGCAGCAATCCGCAGGACATCAACACAGGCGGGCAGGTCGCCAGCGGAGTCCAGAGGAACGGGGTCTATTTGCCGGCCATCTACGACAGCCGAACCGGCCGGATCACGATGCTCGGATCTCTCGGAGGCGTCGCTTTCGGCTGGTTCAACGGAGTTGCCCTGTCCCTCAATGACCGCGGACAAGCCGTCGGATACTCATATCTGGACAGCGTCAATCGTCACGCGTTCCTCTACAGCGACGGGGTCATGACCGACCTTGGATCGTTCGGCGGGTACAGTGCAGCTCTGGCTATCAACAATGCCGGAGAGATCGCCGGGTTCGCCTCCGACACCGTGAACGGGCATGCCCGGGCGTTCGTGTACCGCGAGGGGATGATGACGGAGATCAACCCGTTCGGTGGACCGAATAACGAAAGCTATGCCGAGGGAATCAACAACCGCGGGCAGGTCGTGGGCGAAGGCCTGGTTGCAAGCGGCGACGCTTTCAACGGGTTCATCTACTCAGACGGGGCGATCACAAACATCGGCACTCTTCCGGGTGGGCGCAACAGCTGTGCCTTTGCCATCAATGACCGTGGCAAAGTCGTCGGGATCGCCGACGAACCCTACAAGGATCTGTGTTTGGATCCTGACACGGGAATGTACGTTCCATGCATCAAGTACGCGCAGCGTGCGATCTTGTACGAGGATGGCGTCATGACCGCCCTGAACTCGTTGATAGCGCCAGACTCCGGCTGGGACCTCAGCTGGGCAGTCGACATCAACGATCGGGGACAGATAACGGGGTACGGGATCAAAGACGGGCAATTCAGGGCGTATCTGATGACTCCGGTCGCGCGTCGACGGCTGCTGACGCAGGAGGCCGGCCTCAGTTCGCGCAAGCTTCAAGCCGGCGCGAAGCGATAGGCGCCACCCTTGCGCTCGACGAAGCCGGTGCCCGGAACAGGCAGATGGGCACCGAGCAACCGCACCCTATCGGTGGCCAGGCGATCGAGCAGACGCAAGCGCGTCGCGATTCCGCGGTCGGCCTCATGGTCCACCGGCACCCTCCATGATGGGTGCTGGAAGGAGATGACGGGGTGCGTAAGGGCATCCCCACCGATGACCAGTCCGTCGCCCCCCGAGAGCTCCACTGAGATATGGCCCTGCGTATGCCCGGGAGTCTCGATCACACGCACGCCGCTGATGATTTCGTCGCCCCCCCGCACCATCTTGATCTTGTCCTTGATGCGAGCGAGGTGGCTGCTCGCCCCGCTGACGATCCGGTCGTTCGCCACCGCCGGCGGGAGCGTCCGCAACAGATTCGGATCTGACCAGAGGTCCCACTCGCGCGCCGAGATCACATAGGTAGCGTTCGGATAGATGGGGTTGTCGCCAGCGTCGAGCACGCCCCACAGGTGGTCGGGATGGCCATGCGTCAGCACCACCGTGGTGACGGCCGTGGGCTGGATACCAGCGGCTTTGAGATGGTCGGCCAGCTTCCCCGCCGTTGGCTGGTGACGTGGGCCGGTGCCCGCGTCGACAAGAATCAGGTCCGACGGTCCTTTGATCAGGGCGATGTTGTTGGGGAGCTGGAATTGATCGCCGGTAGGCGGTGCGGCTTTCAGGACGGCTTCTCTCTCGGCGGGCGGCGAGTCCGGCGCGAGCAGGAATCCTGTCGGCAGAAAGAAGTGGCCATCGCTCAACACCATCGCTTCGAGCTTCTCGGACTTGTGGATCGTCTGACGGATCCATCCGGGTCGCGCGGATAGCGTTGTGCCCGTGGCGAGTGCCACCGCGCCGGTCGCGGCACACCCCAGAAAATCCCGCCGCGACAGTCTGCGAGCCTGCGATTCGAACATGAATACCCCGTAACCAATTGACTCGCATTTTACCCAAGGGGCCAAGCCTACGGAATCTCGGAGGGACTCCGTCGGGCCGGATATGCGGGGCCTCCGCGGAGAACCGTCCCGGACGAAAACAGGCCTGATTCCTGGCCACCAGCTCTGGCACACGGCGTGCCCTTGGCGGTGACGCCGTTCGTGACGCTGCGGCGGGGGGCCCGAGTCGCAGGGCCGAAACTTAGTCAAAGGGAGCACGGGCACATGTCAAACAAAGAAAACGAAGATCCGCTCGCGGATACAACCCCACTCATCTCACAGGAGGTTCCACCCGGCGTGGATCGCCGCAATTTCCTGATACGGAGCGCTGTGGGCGGTGCTGCCGCAGTGATGACAGGCCACTCTCTCTCGGCCCACGAGAGAACAGCGATGGCCATCGCAACGATGCCGCCGCAGGCCGCGGAACCACCGCCGCCGCCGCTCTCCAAGGACTTGAATGTCGTGAAGAAGGGCCAGGGGCCCGTGTTGACGACCGTGGACGAGTTCTACAAGGTGGGCCCGGGCCCTTCCAGCTCGCACACGATTGGCCCGATGCGCATTACCTACGATTTCTACCAGCAAGCCGCCAAACTGCCGGCCGACAAGCTCGCCAAGGCGACGAAGCTTCAGGTGAACTTGTTCGGAAGCCTCAGCGCGACGGGCAAGGGACACGGCACCGAACGAGCCGCGCTCGCGGGGCTGGTCGGGAAGGAACCGGCAACGGTCGACCCGAAGTTTCTCGACAGCTTGCGAGACAAGCCTGACCAGGTGTTCCCGGTGAAGCTCGGCAACAAGTCGATCGACGTGAGCCTCAAGGACGTCATCTACGACGCGCCGAAGGGCGACTTCAAGCACCCGAACACGATGACGGTCAAGCTCCTCGCCGGCAGCGAGGTGCTGCTCGAGCAGGAGTACTACTCCGTGGGCGGCGGATTCATCGAGTGGAAAGGGTACACGCCCCCGAAGAAGAACCCGCCGAAGTACCCGTTCAGGACGATGAAAGAACTGCGGGCCCACGCCGACACCAACAAGACCACCATCGCCAAGATCATGCTTGCCAACGAAACGTCGATCACGGGCAAGTCGGAAGCGGACGTGTATGCGTTCATCGACAAGATCATCAACGCCATGACCGCGACGGTAAAGTCGGGGCTTGGGATGCCGGAGGATGACGTGCTGCCCGGCCCGATCAAACTGCACAGCAAGGCAGCCACCGTTTACAAGCGCGCCATGGACGAGAAGTATCAATCAGACCGCGGAATCGGCACGCTGTCGGCATTCGCGTTGGCGGCATCCGAAGAAAACGGGCGCGGGCACCTCGTGATCACGGCTCCGACCGGTGGTTCCGCCGGCGTCATGCCGGCGCTGGTCTATGGGCTCCTCGAGGTCCGGAAGATGGAGCTGCAGAAGGTCCGTGACGGCATGCTCGCGGCTGCGGCGGTCGGCTACCTCTGCAAGCACCATGCGACGCTGTCTGCGGCCGAGGGCGGCTGCCAGGCAGAGATAGGCGTGGCGTCGTCGATGGCTGCGGCATTGGTCGCGACCGCGTACGGCGCACCATCGCTGGTGGTCGAGAATGCGGCCGAATCCGCGCTGGAGCATCACCTGGGCATGACCTGCGACCCGGTCGCCGGTTACGTGCAGGTTCCGTGCATCGAGCGGTGCGCATTCGGGGCAGTCAAGGCCTGGACCGCCTACGCGATCGCCAGCAACGAGATAGCATCCAGGCACCGCGTCAATTTCGACGCAACCGTCATGGCCCTGGCCGAGACCGCCAAGGACATGAACAGCAAGTACAAGGAAACAAGCGAGGCTGGCCTCGCCCTCTCCGTAACGCTCTGCTGATCGCATGGGGGCTCCTCGCTCGAGCTCGGTTTGGGAATCGAGCCACGAGGAGCCTCCATTGCTCCCCGGCGATGGCTCGCCAGGCCATGGGAGAGTTCCGTGGCTTGGCGAGTGTCGCAATTCCAGTACTTCAATCATGTCGGGATGGCAACGAGGGAGACTCACGTGTCGATACCCCGCGCATTCATCAAGGCTTCAGTCGCATTCGCGTTGACGTCGGTTACGTTCTTCGCGACTCCTGCCTCCGGACAGTCTGCTGCAGCCCAGCCGAACGGCACGGTCGCCGTTTCGGAACCCAAACCAGGCAGTGCAGAGAACAGGGTCGCGGCTGAGGACCCCAAGCCAAAGGACCTGCTGAGCGAAATCGAGGCCGTGAAGGCGGAGAACGTCGCGGTCCGGGAACTCCTTCGCAGGATGGAGGAGCAGCAGAGGATCCTGCTTGAACAAGTCGACCGATTGCAGCGACGGTTTGATGGGGGCGCGGCAGCGGCAGATGCCTGGGTGCCGGCGGCGAATGTCGAGTTGAATACCCCACCGGCGGTGACAGTTTCAGCAATTGCTTCTGTACCGCCGGCCTCCGTTGCCGCACCACAGGGAGATGACGAGCGTTATAGGGACGGAATGGTCATCTGGCAATCTCGCGAAGACGCGAAGGTGCCTTTCCTGCTGAAGTTCAACGTCAATACCCAGCTCCGATATCTCAATACACTGTCGTCCCCTGAAACGTTCACCGACCACCTGGGCAATTCCCACGACGTTAATATACGCAACGACATCACGGTCAATCGCGCGATGTTCATCCTGGGCGGCTACGTCTTCGACAACAGGCTGCGCTATAGCTTCACCGTCTGGACGTCCGCCGGGGCCGCCTCGATCGTCGTCGCCGGGAACATTGGCTGGCAATTCAACCGGGCGCTCGCGATCACCGGGGGGTACACGGGCGTTCCAGGCAGCCGATCACTGGTTGCCACGTTCCCGTTTTACTCGGCCGTCGACAGGAGCATGGCTGACAACTTCTTCCGTCCCGGGTTCACCCAGGGCGTCTGGGCGAACGGAGAACCCGTGAAGGGGCTGAATTATCTGGTGTTCGTCGGCAACGGTCTGAACACTTTGAATATCTCGGCAAACAAGATCGACACGCATCTGCTGGGATCCGGCAGTGTCTGGTGGGAACCGCTGGGTCCCTACGGGGAACCAGGCAAAGCACGCAACATGTACGATGATTTTTTCGCCTCCGACAAAACCCGCATTCGACTTGGCACCTCGTATACGAGATCCCGCGAGGATCGTTTTTCAAATCTCGATCAAACGAGCCCCGAGAACACCTCCCTGTACAATTCCGACGGCGTCCTGACCTTCTCGACCGGAGCGTTCGCGCCGAATGTAACGCTCGACAAGGCCACGTACAGGATGTGGGCGATTGACGGCGGTCTCAAACGGAGCGGTTTTGCGGTCAACGCGCAATACTTCATGCGGTGGCTCAACGACTTCGAAGCCGATGGACCGCTGCCGCTCACATCCACATTCGACCACGGCTTGGAGTTGACGGCGGGTCATTTTGTCGTTCCCAAGAGGCTCATGCTTTATGGCCGCGGGTCCAAGGTCTTCGGACAGTTTGGCGACTCGCAGGAGTATGGGGGTGGTGCAAAGTGGTATTTCCTTCCGACCGAACGGCTGTGGCTCACCGCCGAGCTGATCCGGGTCCACAGAGCTCCTTATAGCGGGGCCTTTACTCCGTATACCGCAGGTCTGAATGGCTGGACGCCGATGGTACAGGCGCTCCTCGCGTTTTGACGACCGTCAGTGTCTGATATTCGCCAATTGCGTTTTCTTTCGCACGCACTGCTTCCTATTCGATGGTGCCTTTCCATCCCGCCCTGCGAAGTCCTTCGTTGAACAGGGCCAGATGCTCGGCGAACTGAAATGGATAGGTGGCGCGGACGTACGCGTCGGAGAAGTCCGGCTGAAGGTGCAGGAGCGTCTCCAGCGCGGCCCTCGCTTCCGCTTCCCGCGCCGTGTGCCCGAGCGCGGCAACCAGCCGGTGGTGGGCACGAACGTTCTGTGGCTCTCGGTGGACCGCGTCTGTTGCGGCAGCAACAGCACCGTCGACGTCGCCAAGCAGAAGGCGCGCGAGAGACAGGTCGGCCAGGATCAACGACCGCGACTGGTACTGTGGATCCAGATGCAAGACGGTCTCCAGGGCCGGCACCGCTTGCGTTGGGCGGCCGGCAAAGACGGCGACGCATCCCAGGAACTGGTACGCGATTACCGCCGAGGGATTGAGCGCAATCGCCCGCTCCACCTCTTCTAGAGCTCTGTCGTAGTTACGGCTGGTCCAGAGAACGGCGATACCCAGCAACGCGTGAGACAGCCAGTCTTCGTCGTCGAGTTCGACCGCCCGGCGCGCTGCATGTAGTGTCGCTGTGAGGGCACGCGGCGGATCTTTTGTCCAGTCCGCCAGGGCGTCATGGAAGTGCGACAGCGCGAGCAGCGAATGCGCATAGGACGACGCAGGGTCGAGGTTGATCGCCTTGTGGAGCAGGTGGCGGGCCTCGGCGGCATCCGCGCCAGCGAATGCGTGGAGGTGCGACAACGCTCCAGCGAGGCAAGAAAAGGCGCGCTGCGTGTAATCCCAACTGTCGAGATTCTGCGGATGCTTGCGCAGCGCGCGATGGAGTTCTCGACGAGTGAGCTGCGGCTCGATGCTCTGGACGACGCAAGCCGTGATCTCATCCTGAACGGCAAACATGTTGCCGAGATCGCGATCATACCGGCGCGCCCAGATCTGCGTCGCCGAGCTCGCGTCGACAAGCTGAACGCAGATTCGGATCTTGGTGCCCGCATGGCGCACGCTGCCCTGCAGGAAATAGCGTGCCCCAAGCTCCCGTGCCGCCGCCGCGGAGTCGCCGTGCTTCGCCTTACTGAACCACGTCGAGTTGCGGGCGATGACGGGAAATCTTCGCCAGCATGACAGCGCTGTAATGATGTCCTGGGTTATCCCGTCCGCGAAGTGGGCACGGTCGACAATCTCGCTGAGGTCCTCGAATGGGAAGACGGCAATTGCCGGCTGGGTCCAAAGCGCCTCAAGATCGAGATCGCCCGCTGCTGCGCGCGCCGCCTTTGACGCATGCTCTGACGCGCCGTCGGACTCGGCAGTTGTTTTTGCCGCTGGCTTGGATAGCCGAGCGATGAACCGATAGCCGCGGCGATGCCGCGTTTCGATGAAACGCGGCTGCTTGGCATCATCCGCAAGGGCCTTGCGCAACTCCTGGACACAGGAGATCAGCGCGTCATCACTTACGACGGTCCCGTTCCACACGGAGGCGAACAGCTCTTCCTTGCCGACTGGCTCTCCCGCCTGCGTCACCAGCGCCTTGAGCACCGCAGAAGCCTTCGGCGTGAGTTTGATCTCCCGTTTGCCGGACCACAGGCGCCCGGTTTCGAGATCGAACCGATGACGACCGAAGCTAACACCTTGCTCCATTCAACGCGCGCATCATACTCCTTGTGACAGAACGACGGGGGCCTCTACTCCTGCCGCAGCGCCTCCATCGGATCGGCGTGCGTCGCGCGCCGGGCCGGCAGGTAGCACGCGAGGATCGCCACCAGCGCCAGAAGCCCGACCACCGCGGCAAACGTCACCGGATCGGTCGCCGTCACCCCGAACAGCAGGCTTTCGATCGTCCGCGTCAGGCCGAGCGCCACGACGACGCCGGCGGCGACGCCGATCGTCGTGGTCGTGAGCCCCTGCCCGAGGACGCTGCGAAAGACCTGGGCGCGGCTGGCGCCGAGCGCCATCCTGACGCCAATCTCGCGCCGGCGCCGCGTGACGGTGTAGGTCATCACGCCGTAAATCCCGGCCGTGGCCAGGGCGAGCGCCGTGCCGGCAAACACGGCGACCAGGGTGAGATTGAAGCGCCGCGCACCGAGCGAGGCGGCGTAGATCTGCTCGAACGTGCGGAAGCGCGGAGGGACATCCGGCGCGACCTCTCTGAGAATCGTGCGCGCCGCGGCAGCAATCCCGCGCGGATCAGCGCTCGAGCGCATGACGACCGTCACCGAGAACGCCGGCCGCTGCATCACATCGACGTACAGCGTGGGACGGGCCGGCTGCTCGAGGCCGTACTCGCGCGTGTCGCCGACGACGCCGACGACCGTCAGCGGTCGGAGGTCGCCGTCCATGTTCCCGAACTCGATCGTGGCGCCGATCGGATCGGCGTCCCGCCACCGCGATCGGGCGAGCGACTCGTTGATCACCGCGACGTGGGGTGCGTCGGGCGCATCGCGCTCGTCGAAGAGCCGTCCTCGAACCAGGGGAATCCCGAGGACGCGGAAGTAGGCCGGTGACACGGCGCCGTAGTCGGCGGTTCCCAGCCGGTCCTTGTCACGGAAGCGAATCGCGAGCTCCTCCATCGTCTTCGGCACGTCGTTCGGCGTGACCAGCAGGAACAGCCCGTCGGGGAAACCGCCATCCATCGGAACGGCGTTCGCCGCGGCGACCTCCTCGACCCCAGGGATCCCGCGCAGCCGATCGAAGACGCCGGCGTAGAACGGCGAGAGCCGCGCCTTCGCCATCGGATCCTCGGAGTACGGCAGGGCGAGATCCATCGCCAGGATGCCGTCCGTGCGGAATCCCGGGTCGACCGCGAGCACGCGCAGCAGGCTGCGGCCGAGGAGCGCGGCACCGACGAGGAGGACAACGGTCATCGCCACCTGCGACGCGACGACGATCCGCCCGACGCGCTGGCTGGAGACCCCGCCCGCCTGGCCCCGCGCGCCGTCCACGAGGCTCTCGCGCGGATCGCGCTTCGCCGCTCGCACCGCCGTGATCAGCCCGAGCGCGATCGCGACGAGCGCCGACAGGCTCATCGCGAAGGCCAGCACGGGCCGGTTCATCGACACTTCGTCCAGGCGCGGCAGGTCGGCCGGGGCGAGCGACAGCAGCGCGGTCGTGCCGAGCGCGGCCATCAGCAGGCCGCCCAGGCAGCTGATCGCCAGCAACACGAGCGTCTCGGCCAGGAACTGCCGGACGAGCCGGCCGCGGCCGGCCCCCAGCGCGTGACGGATGGCGAGCTCGCGCTGGCGTGCGGCGGCTTGCGCGAGCAGGAGGTTCGTCACGTTGGCGCAGGCGACGAGCAGGAGGAAGAAGACCGCACCCAGGAGCACGTAGAGCGTCGAGCCGACGCGGCGCGTGAGCGACGACTGCAGCGGCACGGCCGCCGCGTCGCGCATCAGATAGTCACCCTTCTCGGGCGACTGCCGGATGATGTCCTGGGCGATGGCGCTCAGATTGGCGCTGGCCTGCGCGGCGCTCACGCCGTCGCGGAGGCGCCCGACGGCGGCGTAGTTGTGCGCGGTCCGGCTCGCCCGCGGCGCGTTGAGCTCGGCCGGCAGCCACACGTCGGCCTTTGCTGGAAACTGGAAGCCGGCCGGCATTACCCCCACGACCGTGTACGCACGGCCTTCGATGCGCAGGTGATAGTCCGCCAGGGCCGCGGCGGATCCCAGCGACTGCATCCAGTACCGGTGGCTCACGACGGCGACCGGCGCGGCGCCGACGTGGGCGTCCTCGGCGGTGAAGCCGCGGCCGAACGAGGGCTGGACACCCAGCACGCCGAAGAAGTCCCTGCTCACCGTCGCGACCCGCACCCGCGCCGGCTCGGTCGTGCCGGCGACCGACGTCACGCGATCGCTGTATTTCGCCATGGCGGTGAAGCTGCGGTTGCGATCGCGGAAATCCTCGAAGTTCGGGTCGGCGAGCCGGGCGTAGGTGCCGCGGTGGGTCACTTCCCACACGGCCGTCAGACGGTCGGGCGCCGGATACGGCAGCGGCCGCAGCAAGACGCCGTAGACGACGCTGAAGATGGCCGTGGCGGCGCCGACGGCCAGGGCCAGGGTGAAGACGGCGACGGCTGTCGCGGTCGGGTTCTTGACCAGGACTCGGAGGGCGTGGCGAAGGTCGAGCAGCAGAGAAGACATCTGAGACCACCTGTCCCGACTCAGACGGTTGCGACGAGGCGAAAGGTTGTCTTCACTCCCCCGGGCGCGTCGTTGAGGCCTGCTCGATCATCTGGCCGAGCACTTGCGCGGCGGCCGGCGCCCACGGGTTGTGGGTGGCGTCGCCGGTCGTTCGAAGCGCGGCGACCGCCTCGCGAGCCTTGTCGAGTTGGCCGGAGTTCAAGAAGACGTGCGCAATCCGCTGATAGTAGCGTGGCACGTAGCCCGGAAAGCGGTCGAGCTCGGCCTCGACCTTCTCGACCGCCTGCTTGCAGAGGGCGTTGTTGCCGATCTTTTGCGCGACAGGCACGAGATCGAGCAGCGCGGGCAGGAGCGTCGCACGCTGCTCTGCGCGTCCAAGCGTGTTGCAGGACCACATCAGCAAGGACCCGGCCTCGGCGAAGTTGCCGCGCTCCCACTCGAAGTAGCCGGCGGCGGCGCGAAGTTCGGCCAGGACCAGCCCAAGGCCGAGCCGCTCGCCGATCTGGATGCCCTCAGCGAGCAGCCGGTCGGCCTCGTCGTAGCGCCGCTTGAACGCGAGCGCTCGGCCGAAGAGCGCGTACAGTCGCGCCCGGCGCGGCTCGTCGCCGACGCGCCGGACGAACGGATGGACGCCCTCCAGCCACTCGACGAGCGCCGACCACTGCCCCGTCTGCGTGCACACGACGCCGAGCGCCAGCACCGCGTCCACGATATGTAAGCTGTACCGTTCCTTCAGCGCTTCTTGCGCGAAGTCTTCCGCGGACTTCAGCGCGCGATCGCATTCGCCACGATGGAGATGCGCGAGCGCGAGATGCGCTTTCGCGTCGAACCGGTTGCCGCGATAGCTCGCCCGCAGCAGAATGCGAAAGCCGTCGTCGGGCTCGACGTGATCGAGCTGGCCGGCGTGGAGCTCGTCGTAGCAGGACTCGGCGCTGAGGTCGTTGCCGTTGATTCCACGCTCCAGGAGGTTCCGCCCGAAGTTCACCTGGAATCGCCAATAGCCGGGTGCGGCGGTCGTCGTCACGCCCAGGCCGTGGCGTCTGGCGGCCCGGCGGATCTCGAAGCCGCCGCGGCTCGAGCGCGCCTCCGTCAGCGCCGAGAGGACATTCACCGACGTGATGTGGCCGATCGATTCGACCCAGCCGTCCGTGCGTTGCTCGAGCTCAGAGAGCCGCGCGGCGCGGAGCGACGCGAGGTCAGCGGACGCGTCGACGGCGGGCGGCGTCGTGCCAAGCGCGGTTGCGACGTCGGTCAGGCTCTCGGGCAGCGTCCCGTCGATCACCTTCCCGGCCGGCCCGCAGGCTGCGAGCAGCTCGCTCATCGCCGGATGCAGATCGGCACCGGCGCGCTTCATGACGACGAACGCCGGCGATCGGGGCGCGCCCGCTCGCAGACCCAGGTACTGGGGCTCGTAGGCAAGGTCAGCCCCCGAAAAGCCGACGGTCAGGCACGCGTGGGCGGCAAAGAGCTCGGCCAGGGCCGGCTGCAGCGCCTCGGGCCGCCCCTGCATCCGCTGCCGCAGCGTGTCGACCATCGATTCGGTCGACTGCACCGATCCGTGAGCTTTGATGACGGGCAGCGCGCCTGCCGGACGGCCCGCCAGCTTCTCGAAGTGCTCGGCGGCGAAGAACGTCTCGTGAGGGACGCCGCGCGCCTCGAGCGCACGCTCGATCAGCCGATCGAAGTTCGTGGTCACAACGGCGCGCAAGTGGCCGGACGCGGCAATGGCGGCAATGGCCTCATGGCACGCGTTGCGCACGTCGACGTCGAGGACCTGCAGCACGCGGAAGTACTCCGTGTCGCACTCGTCCTCCATGAGCTGCGCCTGAAAGTCGGGCGGGAACCCGCCCATCTCGTCGCGGAATTTCCGGAGCGCGCGCACGACATCCGGGCCGTCGACCTCGTTGCCGGTTGCCTTCGACACCTGGCGCCCGAGCGCCGACAGCACCAGATCGTTGAAGTCGTTCCAACCCGGTAGTGCAGTGGGCGCCGACATCGACACGCCGGCACCGGCGATCACGACGAGCCCGTGTGCCTTTGCGGCGTTTGCGACCTCTTCGGCCCCTGCCCACATGCCGTATTCTAGAACGCGTTTCACAACACGCCCGAAAGGTTGACTCAATGAACTCGACGCCGAAACGGGGAAAGGCAGCTTCCAAACTGATCGATGAAAGGATCAAGGAGCTCGGGGATTGGCGCGGTAAGACTCTCGAGAAGGTGCGCCGGCTCATAAAGGAGGCCGATCCGGAGGTGGTCGAAGAGTGGAAGTGGATGGGGACGCCGGTCTGGTCCCACAGCGGCGACATCTGCACGGGCGAGGCCTACAAGAACGTGGTCAAGCTGACCTTCTCCAAGGGAGCCTCTCTGAAGGACCCTTCGGGCCTGTTCAACTCCAGCCTTGATGGGAAAGTCAGGCGCGCCATCGACATCCACGAGGACGACAAGATCGACCAAGCCGCGCTGAAGGACCTCATTCGAGCAGCCTTGGCGTTGAATCTCAAGAGCAAGAAGGGACCCGCCTGAGTCGGTCAGATTCGCATCGCCGACACCGGATTGATTCTCGCCGCACGTCGCGCCGGAAGCCAGCTCGCCGCCAGCACCGCGGTGAGGAGAACGGCCGCGGTCGTCCCCAGCGTCAGCGGATCCTGAGGTGCGATGCCGAAGAGGACGGATCGCGCCAGCCGGCTGACGGCTGCCACGCCGAGAGCGCCGACGACACAGCCCGCCAATGCGAGCATCAATGACTCCATCACGACCGACCATGCCACCGAATACGATGACGCCCCGATAGCCATGCGGACCGCGATTTCGCGTCTCCGCTGAGCGACCGTATACGCCAGCAACGCGTACACCCCGGTCGCGGCGGTCACCAGACCCGCCGCGGCAAACAACGCCACCAACAGCATCGCGAATCGATCCTGCTGCAGGGTGTCATCCAACAGCCGCTCCATCGTGGTGACGGAGTGAACCGGTTGATCGGGGTCCACCTTCAACGCCTGGGCGCGTGCCGTCTGGGCCAACGCGCCCGGGTCGATCGTCGTTCGCACCACGACGTTCATGACCAGATAGGGGTTCTGCGCGTGCGGGATGAAGATCTCCGGTGCCGGATCGCTGCGAGGGCCGCGGTACCTCGCATCGCGGACGACGCCGACGACCTGGCGCGGAGACGCACCGCCCTGGTAGTCGAGGATGAGTGTGCGGCCCACGGGATCCTGGCCCTTCCAGGCGCTCCGGGCCAGACTTTCGTTGATGATGATGACAGGCGGCGCACCCGGTTCATCTCGAGCCGAGAACTCGCGGCCCGACACGAGCGGGAGTCCAAGCGTGGTGAAGTATCCAGGCGTCGCCATTCGAACGTTCGCCTCGGTGGCAACGTACCCGTCAGGACGGGCGCCCTCCAACCAATACGGCCGATAGAAGTCCGAGCCGATCGTGCTCATCGGAAGCACCGTGACCGCGGCGACCGACGCGACGCCGGGCAGCTCGCGGATGGAGTCGAGAACCCGAGCGTAGTAGTCGGTCACGAGCCGGCCCCGGTACCTCGTGACATCGGGCGCGATCCGCAACACCAGCAGGTTCTGCACGTCGAAGCCCGGGTCGACGCGCTGCAGGCTCGCGAAACTGCGGGCCAGCAGTCCGGCGCCGACGAGGAGCACGACCGTGACGGCGATTTCAGCGACCACGAGCGCGCGTCGCACCCGACTCGCGTTCCGTCCAGAGACCGGCGCGCCGTCCTTCAGTGTGGGCGCGATCGCCTGGGAACGGCCTCGAAGGCCCGGAAGGACCACGCCGATGATGGTGACCAGGAGCGACAGGGCCATCGCAAACGACACGACGCGGGCGTTCACGTCGACCTCGTGCAACCGAGGTATATCCGACGGAGCAAACGCGACCGCGGCACCCAACGACCATGCCGTGAGGACGATGGCCACGAGCGCGGTCAGCACTGCGCACAGTGCGGTCTCCGCCAGATGCTCTCTGACGATGCGTGTCCGGCCGGCGCCGAGCGCTAATCGAATGGCCATCTCCCGCGCACGTGCAGCGCGACGCGCGATCGCGAGACTCGCCACGTTGGCGCAGACGAGCAGGAGCAGACAAAACACAGCGCCGAACACGAGCAGCAACTCGGTGCGGCTCGAGCGTACCAACTCCTCTCTCAGCGGCACCAGCCGAATGCTCCAGTCGGCATTCGTACGCGGATGATCTGCAGCGAGGCGGGCCGCGAGGATTTCCATCCTGTCCGTCGCTGCTTCACGCGACAGGCCAGGTTTCACACGACCGACGGCGCGCAAAAAGCGGAAATCCCGAGGCGGCCCGTCGGGAAAGCGCGCGCCACGATAGGCCTCGCGAATATCCCAGGGAGTCCAGAAGGCCGCACCGACATCCGGAATGGCAAAGTCGGCAGGCATGACGCCCAGAACACGCCAGTTGCGACCTTCAACGTGGACGGTTCCTCCGACCAGCGCGGGATCCGCGCCGAGGCTCTGCCACAGACGATGACTCAGAACGAGGACCGGCTCCTGGCCGCCAGTCCTGCCGGACGTGATCGAAGGCCTGCCGAGGTACTCGTGGTCCGCGAAGGTCCGACCGAAGAGGGGCGCGCGGCGGAAGACCTCGAAGAAGCCTTTCGTCACCTGGACACCCGCGACCGGCGCGCTGCCATCCCGGCCACGCAGCGTCGCCGAGGCTGTCCACCACGCGGTGAGCGCCTCGAATGCATCGTTGTGCGCGACCCAGTCGTCGACGTTGCCCGGCGACGGCCCCTCGCGCAGACGCTTCTGCGGAACGTTCGACTCCCAGACCATGACCAGCTGTTCCGGGTCGTCATAGGGCAAGGGTTTCAGGATGACGGCGTTGACCAGAGCGAACAGCGTTGTCGTCGCCGCAACGCCCAGACCGAGGAGCAGAGACACCGTCAGTGTGAATCCAGGTGCGCGCACCAGCGATCGAAGAGCCCGTGCGAGGTCATGCCCGGTGCCGACGATGACGAGATCCCACATCAGGGCGAGCCACGTCGCCGCAAATGCACCTCGGCCCCGCGCACGAGCTGCGTCCAGAAGCCGTTCCGCGTCTTCCTTGATCGCTCGCTGCTCCTGAGGATCCCGGCCGCGAAGCAGCCAGAGCAGTCGGCCGTACGCGCGATGCGACTGCGCGATCGAAGGCGGCTTCATGCGCGTCCCGGCCTGCGCAGGGCTCGGCTCGCGCGTGCGTGGCCGACGATCGCCTCCAGGCGCCGGACCTCGCCACTCAGCACGCGCTTTCCGAGGGGCGTCAGCGCAAAGTATCGTCGCCGCTCGTCATCATCACTGGGTCGCTTCTCTGACTCCGCGATCAAGTCCAGGTCTTCGAGCTCGCGAAGGGTTCCATACATGGCTGCCGGCCACACGCGGACCTGTCCATCCGTGCGGGCCGCGACCTCCTGCATGATGCTGTAACCATGACGCGGACCATCGGCGAGGGCCAGCAGAATATGCAGGACCTTGGGCTTCAACGGCAGCAGGCGATCGACGCTTCGTGGTCTGTCCGACATGTTGGCCAGAACGACTATATATCATTCAGTATACAGATGCGACCGTCACTAACAGGGCAAGCGACATGATTATCTGGCCGCATGCGCCAACAGCCGATATTCTCGTCACACTCGGAACGTCGGCCAGGAGGGAACGAGCCAGTATGAGGCCACATCGCCGCACGTTCGTCATCGTCGCTCTTGCGTTCGTTGGGGGCCTGCTGCTGCTCTGGACGGTCCGCTATCTGGCGTCGACCGGATTCATCGAAGTCGTCGAGGCGGAGTATGGCGTTCCGGGTCGGACCTGCACCGCCGGACCGGATATGAAGAAGCACGTGAGCGAGGCGTGCGGAGGCTTCCGCCCTCGCTGCCTGGTATCGGTGAGCAACGGCTGGTGCGGCGATCCTGCCCCCGGCGTCCTGAAGACGCTCACGGTGGAGTACATGTGCGGGGCCACGCGGAAACGTGCGTCGGCTACTGAGCTCACAGGCCTGCGACTAAGCTGTCCGTGAATTATCGGCAGGCGACCTCAGGGTTCCGGCGTTGAGCCGGAACCCCTGCGACCGCTGGTGAATCCTT
This sequence comes from uncultured Acidobacteriota bacterium, assembly GCA_963847125.1. Classification (GTDB taxonomy): domain Bacteria; phylum Acidobacteriota; class Vicinamibacteria; order Vicinamibacterales; family 2-12-FULL-66-21; genus DATAEE01. Next base: position 362,401 of record CAWJYM010000005.1, on the reverse strand, counting down.
ATCCTACCGGCCGCAGTACCGGTCGAAGACCGGCCGCTGACCGATTACCGATCTGCAGAAACGATCCCTCGTATTCTGAGGCGCCTCCCCGACGTTCGTGAGCAGCGGCCCCATGAGCTCCGCGATGGCATCGAGCACTTCATCAGACAGCTGGTCGATCTTCTCGAAGGCGCCCTTGACGACGGCGTCGTTCGGCAGGCCGCTCAATTCCGCGCAGAGGCGGTTCAGTACCGGCCGGCGAGCTCGCATCTCCGGCGTGATCTGCACACTGTCACAGCTTGGCAGGCCTGCCGAGACATCGGGCAGACCCTCGAAGATCCTCTCCGGATCTTGCAAGACGGACCGGACGTCCGATGGCAGATCCAGGCTGGCCAGCAACTCGCTCACGTTGCCCTCCCTGAACGCCTGCAACCCTTCCTCTACCGCGCCGAGTCCCCCTTCCAGCAGGTTCTCCGATGCCGTGTCCGCCCGCTCCATCTCCTGCTCGGAGTCATCCGCAGCGCTTGCCAGACCCGAGGCTGCCAGCGGCAGGTTGGGAAGGATGGGGCACTGCAGCAATCCATCCACCTTGCGGCAGGCATAGTTGATGGCTCGCGCGGCGCGCCTCTGGAATCTTCCCTTCGTCTGGAACGTCTCGCCGAGATTGGCCTGGTCGTTCATCGAGTCCCAAACTCCCTGCAGCCGACCCTGGTCTCCCGGGCTGAGGGCGATCGGGAGGTCGACGCAGATGTCGAAGTTGCGTCCGTGGGCCCCGCCGAGCTCGACGCTCGCCTCGCTCGGAATCGGGATCGGAATAGGGCCCGCGAACAGCACGATTGGAAGTTTCACCTTGCCGATGGCCTTGGCCCACGCCACATTGGGCCAGCCGACTCCCAGATCTACTTCCGTGCCGGTTTCGGCCGCGAATTTCCCTTTGAGTTCGAGTCCCCGTCCCTGAGAAATGCAGAATGTCGCGGACGCGGAAGGCGCGTCCTCCAACTGGGCCTCAATCCTGGCGAGACGCTCGAGAATTTCATCGAACCTGTTCTGCGACGGGTTCGGAGGCCTCCCCTGGGCGTAGGCCGATCCGATCCCGAACAGCGTGAGGATCACAAACGATGAAGCCACAATCCGCCCGTATCGCGGGTGCCGGTTCATAGATCTCTCCTCCTCTGCATCGATCCCAGTCGATGCATAGCCAACATACAGATGAGCTGGGGTAGCCACGGGATACTGAGGCCTGGAACCCACCGTGTCAAGTAGCCAGGAGGCTGAGCCTGGGGACGTGGGGAATCTCAGGGAAGCGGCACGCGGCTGGATGCAACGTGCCAGAAACGGACAGGTCGCGCTACGCCACGATTAGAATCGTCACGCTTTGCGGCCTACGCGGTACGCCGGACGCCAATCGGCAGCACACGATGCCGCATGTACGCGACGAACGCCGCCATCGCGAGCAGCAGCAGCGTGATCGCCGCCGAGCTCATCTCGCTTCGCACCACGTGGAGGGCCGTCGCCGACACCATCACGATCACGATCCCGGCGGCCGCCCAGCTGACCAGCCACGGCAGGATCCGCGTCAGTCCCGGAAGGATAAGTCCCAGCGCGGCGAGCACTTCCGCCACGCCGAGGAAGAGCTGGAACCATCGCGGCAGCGACGCGTTCATCTGTGCGGCGATCTCCGGCGGGGGCGAGAGAAAGAGCCAGCCGTGGGCAAAGAACGCAACCGCGAGCAGCACCTGCAGAACCCAGAGCACGATGTTCATGACGTCACCTTCCGTCCTTTACCAACAGGTCGAACGGGAAACTCCTGGATCGACATTCGACCACAGAAATGAGGACGATGACAGCCAGGCTCAGGCGAGCTGTCGCCGCTGCACGGCAACGATGTGGTCGACGATGTGCTCGGCATCCCGTCCCACACCTCCGAGCAGCGATGAGCTCAGCGAGTGGAGGAACAGAAGCCCGATGAAGTAGAGACCGGGGCAGGATTCGACGATGCCTCGATCGTGAATGGGAAGGCCGTGGCGGGTCGTGAGCGAGAAATCGATCCAGTGATAATCGGGTGTGAATCCGGTGCACCAGATGACGTTCGACACCTCGAGGACCCTTCCGTCGTCGAGGACGGGATATCCGTTCCTCACCCCGATCGTGCGCGGTACTCTTTCGATGCCAGCGGCGGCAAAGTCCTTTCGTCGCACCCGGCCCAGAGGGATTCCTCGAGGCGGGTCGAGAAAGTGGTCGCGGAGCTTTCTTCCAGGTAGCGTCTTCACCGTCAACCGCGTCGCCATGAACCACATGATGGGTGTAAACAGTTGATCGGGCAGACTCCCGGCACGGGTGGGCTCCTGCCCCGTGTCCGGGCCCGATACCCACGTCTTATGGCGGGGAGCGAGCTCGATGGCGATCTCCGCGCCCGAGTTGCCGGCGCCCACCACCAGCACTCCCCCATCCTGGATTTGGGTTGGGTTGCGGTACTCCTTGGAATGGAGCTGGACAATCCGCTCGTCCAGCTCGCGTGCGAACGGCGGGACCCGCGGGTGGTGGGAGGCACCGGTAGCAACGACCACGTTCTCGGCGACGAGCGTGTCCTTGCCACAGATCACCGCGAACCGATCCCCGACCTTGCACAGTCTGTCGACTTTGACACTGGTTCGGACAGGGAGCTCGAACCTGCGGGCATACGCCTCCAGGTAATCGGCCGTCTCGTCCTTCGTCGGACAAGAAGAGGGCGATCCCGGAAACGGCATCCCCGGCAGGCCATCGTAACGCCCAGGCGTAAACAGACGCAGCGAATCCCACCTTTTCCGCCAGGTATCACCGATCCGCTCGTTCTCGTCCAGGATCACGAACGGCTGACCCCGTTGTCTGAGGTGATAGCCGACGGCCAGACCTGACTGGCTCCCACCGATGACCACGGTTCCGAGCTGCTGATCGCTCATTCGATGCGATAGATTTCCCGCCGCCCGCGGTCGACGAGGTCGTGATAGTCAGCCATGGCCTTGCGGAGCGTCTCGTTGGCCATGAGCTGTTTCTCCATGGTGAAGAAATCGTCGATCTTCTCGACCTTCGCCTCGGCGATGACGGTCCAGAAGGGCTCGCCCGTGACATCGGTGAGCACGCGAAGGGGTTCCTGCCCCATTTCTTTCAGGGCCGTTGAGATGCCCCGGAACTTCTCGACCATGTCGCGGACCTTCCCGGGCCTGCAGTTCAGAACCTCACGGATCACATACATGACGTCGCTCCTCTCAAAGGCATCACCCTCGAGCTCCGGCACTCGCCATGATCCGGTCGAGATTCTCCGGACTCATGAAGGCTGGGAGCGGACTCGAGCCAGTGATTGCGGAGTAGAACTGATTCGTGCCCTCCTGGTTGCCGCGCAGGGCCGCGAAGAGCCGCTGCATGTGTGGCGGCGGCGGTTCCAGCGTCGCCAGCTGGCAGGTGAAGTCGTACATGGGCTTGGCGCGCCGATCGCGTCTCGACTGACACTCGGCTAGCGCGTCATCCAGCGGACGGCGCCCGGACCAGCCATCGTCCAGCGCGTTGGTCAGATGCTCCGCGTCGATGAAGGCGTCGCTGATCCCCTGCGCCGTGATCGGATCCTTGTCGTATGCTGCGTCGCCGACGAGCGCCCAGCCCGGGCCGTACGGCTGGCGGAAGTAGTTGGCGACGCCGGCCGTCCCGACCCACTTCTCTTCCCGCTTTGCGTCCTGCAGCCGATCCGCGACGGTCGGCGTAGACTCGAGCACCTTCCTGACGTGGCCCTCGATATCAGCGCGCACCTCTTCGAATCTGCTGGCGGGCCACAGCACGGCGATGAGCGTCAGACCGTCGTGCGTCGGGAAGCAGCCGACGGCCTGGTAGTCGCGGACGTACTCCTCGAGATCGTCGGCCTCGAATCCGCTGAAGTAGCTGTAGTAGTTCGTGGTGATCGGCGGCTTCACGTCGTACTCCGGCGCTCGGACGGCCCTGGCCACCAGCGAGTGCAGACCGTCGGCGCCGATCACGACTCGCGCCCGCTCCTCGATCGCGCCGCCCGTTCGGCTGTGGCCCTTGATGCCGACGACGCGATCGCCGTCTCTCAGCAGCGCCTCTGCGCTGAACCCTTCTCGCAGTTCGGCCCCCGCCTCGACAGCCGCATCGACGAGGATCTTGTCCAGCACCGTGCGACGAGGGCAGAAGCCGCCGCGTCCGCCGTTTGTGTCGGTCACGCCGCCCTTCAGCGCGAACGGGCCGACGTCAAAGATCAGCTTCAGGGCGACCGGCGGGCAACCGGTCGCAGCCAGTCGATCGAGCAGCCCCCAGCGGTCCATGACTTCGGCGCCATGCGGCCAGATGATGTGCGTGGAGATTGTGTCGCTCGGAAACGTGGCCTTGTCGACCACCAGGACGCGATAGCCCTTCCGGGCCAGGAGCATCGCTGTCGGAGCGCCCGCGCATCGCGCGCCGATGATGATCGCGTCGTACATGGTTGCGTCCTTTGCCATGTCTACTCCTCGTCCTTTCGATCTTGGGGGGTCCCTTGCAGTTCGAGTGTGCGACAAACGCGACTGCGGGCGCTTCGGCGAAACCACCCACAGGGGGGACCATGAAATGGGTAGTTTCCGCCACGTCAGACTCGTCGTGCCCGACGTCGGTCAGAAGAGCTTGTGATCGTAGGCGTACGCCGTGGCGGCGGCACGCGATCGCACGTCGAGCTTGTCCAGGATATTGCTGACGTGGCGGTCGATTGTTCGCTCGCTTACGCACAACTCTTCCGCGATCTCCTTGTTGGTCCGGCCGGTCGAGATCAGGCGCAACACGCGAAGCTCGCGGGCCGTCAACGGACCCCTGGAGGCCGGGTCGACCGGCGTGTTCGGCGCATCGAGACGAGCCAGATCCGGCCGTGCTCCGAGGCGTTCGAACACGGACCTGGCCGCCCCGTGCTCGAGCCCTGCCGCCTCGTCGTCGCCGAGGGCACGACACGCCTGCCCGGTGAGCACGCGCACACGGGCGGCCTCGTAGGGCGCCTCGAGGCGCTCCCACAGCTCGAACGCGCACCGAAGCGGGTCGAGCGCCGCGCGGGCGTTGCCTTCCGCCAGGGCAATCGCGCCGTCGGCCTGCGCAACCACCGCGCGCAGCACGTCGGCGTCGAACGCGTGCGCCAGCTCCTGCAGTTCATCACGGGCGCGTCGCGCCTCCCCGACATCTCCAGTCGCGAGCATGATCTCGAGGTGTGCCGGCAGGAGTCTGGCACGTCGCAGCCGATCGCCGGTCGCGCTCGTCAGCCGGCGGATCGTCGCACACGCGGCGTCGGTGCGTCCTTGAGCCAGCCGCAGGAGCGCGAGTCCTGGCTGCGGCTCGCATCCCCGCTCGCTCGCCGAGCGATAGGCTTCCTCAGCCTTCTCACACTCGCCGCACAGGCGGTAGATCTCGGCCTGTTGATAGAGCGCGGCGCCTGGCGGCTTGCGGTCGGCGCGCTCGGCACGCTCACAGGCACGTGAGGCTTCGATCATCGCGTCCGGCCATGCCCCCTGGAACTGCAGGATCTCGGCACGATACGCGAGGCACGAGCCCGTGAACGCCAACATCTCCGGCTGTTGCTCGCACACGCTCGAAAACGCAGAGGTCCATTCGCGAGCGCGGCCCACGGCATAGACCTGTCGGCAGGCGTCGATCACGCTGCAGTACATCAACCCCGTCACGATCGGGGATAGATCACCCGCGACGACGGCGAGCATGGCTTCATCCAGTCGTTTCAGCCCGGCGAGCGCATCGCCCTGCTGGATGAGCGCACGGCCCTGGACGTGCCGGGCCGCCGCGACGAGGTCGGCGTCTCCAAAGCATTCACCGATCGCAACGGTACGGCTTGCGGTGGCGTGTGCCGCATCATACTGGCCGCCGTTCAGCTGCTGTTCGGCGACAGGGAGCAGCACATAGCCCTGCTCGACGCAGGCTTCGTCCTGGACAAGCCGCTGGCCCCGCGCAATCCAGGCGTTCGCGTGACCGATCTCGCCGTAAAACAGGGACGTGAGTGCGAGCCAGAACGTACAGCGCGCCGCGCGCCCGCGCGCGCCCGCGTCGGTGTGCATCCGATGCAGTCTCTCTTGGATCCGCTGAAATTCGCCGTCGCGGCCGGTTACGAACGCCGCTGTCGCCAGCCGCTCGAGATCGTCGGCTTCGAGCGGCGTCGCCTGATCCGCGCATAGGAGCGCCCGGTAGGCGTCACCCCAGCAGCGACGTCCGTAGCACTCGCGGCCGAGCTCAAGATGATTCATCGCAGACCACGCTCGAGCCGGATGACACCACCGGCTCATCCCGTAGTCTTGCATTCCGCAGAGGCCGGGCTCAACTCTAAGGTGTGTTGATGGCCTCGCCCGCCAGAGACGGGGTATGCCGCGGCAGACGCCGTGCGCGGGTCGCCTGCTCGAAGCTGTACCCGAGCGCCAGCAATCTCGGCTCGCTGAAGGCCGGGCCGAGAAAAGAGATCGTGACCGGTAGACGGTCGCCCGTAAACCCGGCCGGCACGATCAGATCGGGAAACCCGGTCAGATTCGCCAGATTGGTCGCGCCAAGCCCCATGGCGCGGAGAATCGCGTCGGGCGCCGCCGCTGCCGGCGCCTCGGCAATCAGCGGCGGCCGCCGCGATGCCGTCGGGTAGACGATCGCGTCGAGCTTCTGCGACGTGAGGATCCCTTCGACCGCCGCGCGGATGAGCGGCAGACCGTGGTCGCGGACCGACGTGTATCGATAATCGTCCGTCGTTCCGCTCTCGACTTCGCGCTTGAACAGCGTCCAGCGGCTCGGATTCGGGCCGGCGCCATCGCCGCGTGTAGCCGTGAACTCGTTCGCGCGTTCGATCATCTGCGCCAGCGTCTTGGGATATTTCGGGTCCAGGGTCGAGAGATACTGCCCGACCTGGACGGTGAATTCGGGACGCCGGATCGCGTTGTAGAACTCGTCTTTCGCCGTGAGCAGCCAGTTCGGATAGCGCACGTCGACGACGGTCGCGCCTGCGCGGCGGATCGACTCGAGTGCCGCCTCGAAGACCCAGTCGACGTCCTGGTCGTTGCCGACGAAATCACGCGCGACGCCGATGCGGGCGCCCTTCAACGCGTCCGCGGTCAGGTGCTTCGTGTAGTCCGTCTCGAAACGTCCTTCGCTCTTGCCGGTCGCGGCGTCGGCGCTGTCCACCCCAGTCATCGCGCCGAGCACGGCGGCGACGTCGTACACGCTTCTCGCCATCGGCCCGGCCGTATCGAACGTCAGGGCGAGCGGGATGATGCCGTCGCGGCTCAACAGACCGTGCGTCGGCTTCAATCCGACCACCCCATTCGCGGCGGATGGCCCGCGCACCGAACCGCCGGTGTCGGTGCCAAGGCCGACGACCGCATAGGCCGCCGCCACCGCAACACCGGTTCCTCCGGACGATCCCGAGGGGCTTCTCGTGGGGTCGTGCGGGTTGAGCGTGTGGCCGCCGAGCGAGCTGTACGCGCTACCCGACGCGAACTCGGACAGGTTGGCCTTGCCCATGACGACGACGCCCGCCGACCGCAGCTTTCTCACCACGAACGCATCGTCGGGCGGAATCGACCCTTCGAGGAGGACCGATCCACCGGTCGTCGGCATGTCCATGGTGTCGAAGTTGTCCTTGAGGACTACGGGGATGCCGTGGAGTTGCGAGCGTGGGCCTTTCGATTTGCGCTCGGCATCGAGCGCCCGCGCCGTGTCGAGCGCTTTCGGGTTGACCGCGATCATGGCGCGCAGCGACGGACCGCGGCGATCGTAGGCGTTGATTCGCGCCAGGAACAGCGCCGTCAGTTTCTCCGACGTGAGCGTGCCGGCGTTGAAGGCGGCGTTGAAATCCGCGATCGTGGCGTTTTCCAGATCGATCGCCCGCCGGGTCGAGACCGGCGCCAGCGCGATGAGAAGCATCGCGATGCTCGCCGAGAGCAGCCGTATGGTCATAAGGAAGCGCCTTCGTGAAGTGGCGCGATTATAGAGCAGCGGCCGACGATCACAGATCTTGCGCCCGTCATACGGGATCTGTGGCGGCCGTCCGACCGGCCCTGCCCGAATCAGATCGTCTCGGTGAGATCCTGCCGAAAAAGCGCGCGGGACGTGGCGTCCATCTTGCCGTACCGTGAATCATGGGTAATCTTCGTTGGCTGGTCCTCGCTACGGCACTCGTACAGGTGCTTCCGACGACGCCCAGGAATCTCCGGATCTGGGATGGCGCCGGCAGCTGCGCCGCCGGGCTGATCGGCGCCCCGCCCAACTGTTTCCCGGCGCCGCCGGCGCCCGCCGCGAGCGGCAAGCAGTGGAGGGTGACGTACGCCGAAGAATTCAACGGCACTGCTCTCGACCTCACCAAACTGACACCCTGCTTCGACTGGAATTTTGGCGCCTGCACGGCGTCCTTCAATACCGGCAAGGAGCGATACCTGCCGTCGCAGGTGCAGGTCGGCAACGGCATCGCCCGCCTGGTGGCCGAGCCGCTGGCACCGCCTTACGCGAGCAGTGCGTGTTACCAGGGGCAGTGCACCTACAAGGCCGGGCTGGTGTCGACCGCGCGGCCCCGAGCGGACAACGGCTCGCCCTATTTGTTCCCGTTCACGTACGGCTATGTCGAGTCGCGGATGAAGTTTCCCGGCACGGCAGGATTCTTCACCGCATTCTGGATGCTGCCGACCAATCCGAGCTTCAGCTACAACACGGAAATCGACATCGTCGAGATCCTCGGCGGCTTCCCTGACACGGTGTTCATGACGTACCACTACAACGGCCGCACCAACTCCTTCACACCCAACAACGGTTTGCACAACAACGGGGCGTGTCAGACCAGAGACTATTCGACCGCGTTCGTGAGGTTCGGCCTGGACTGGCAGCCGACGCACATCGCGTGGTACATCGACGGCGTGAAATGCGGGCAGTTCAACGGCGGCGCGGGCACCATCGAGAGCGGCCCGATGCAGCTGATTCTGCACATGATGATCGACAATCAATGGGAGCGGGACTGGGGTTCGGTCCTGGCGAACCAGACGCTCGTGCGTCAGCTGGAAGTGGACTACATCCGGATCTACCAGCAGCAGTAGGCGAACAAGACGTCGTCGCGTCTCATTGGCTCACCGGGCGATAGCCCGAGTTCTCGATGACGACGCGGATGTTCTTGGCGGGCGCGTCGAGCGTCGTCTGCGCCGTATAAGTCGTCCCGTCCGGCAGCGTCGCTTCACGGACCTCGAGCTTGACCTGATCGTCCGCTTTCTCGAGATACGTCGAGACGCTCAGGCCGAGCAGCCTGTCGGTCGCGGGGTCGACCTCGATCGCCATCAGATCGCCGGCCTTCAGATAGTCGGTGAACTCGAGGCGCACGCGTCCCTCGCCAGGTTTCAGCGCGAGTCTTGCCGGCGTCTTTCGCGGCCTGGATCCGCTCCGGGTTGGGCGGGAGGTACTGGTGGATCAGGGCGACCGCCTGTTCCATGTAGTCCTGCATCTCCTCTTTCTTGTTCTCGACGACGTGCTTCTTGACGCGGCCTCCTCGCCGGCCGCCGCCTGACGCCTGCTGCGGCGGTGGCTGGGGCTTGTCGAGCGGGACCTTCTGCACCTTGCCGTCGGCGCCGTAGTAGCAGCGGTTCTGCTTGCGCGCTTTCTCCTCGCCCTTCAGGCTGATGACCGTCGTCTCGACCCATTCGTACTTGCGAAGGCTGGCCTGGCTGGAGGCCAGCGACTTCTTCAGCGCCGCGACGTGCTGCTCCGCTCCCCCAGCCTGGCCGTGCGCGGGCAGTGTGGAGAGCGCAATACCCAGAAACATCAGGACTGCGTGTCGCATGAGAACCTCTCAACGGGCGGGCGTATACCAGATCGGTGAGGTATACGCGCGCTCCTGCGTCGTCATCTTCACTTCCTTTGGCATCTTCACGTTGAAGCGCTTGGCGTCGTAGGCGGTCCAGCGTGGCGTCGGAATCTCGATCACGCGCGTGTAGTAAACCGCCCGGAGGCTGGGATCGAAGGCTGGATCCTTCCAGACTGCGGCCAACTGGGCCGCGCCGATGGTGTTGGTGTACGTGGCATTGGGGACGTCGACCGTATTGCCCACCGGCGGTAACTTGCCATCGGCGCCAGGTTTGCGATCGCCGGACCAGGCCACGTCGTAGACCTTCTCCTGGCGCGCCCCTTTTGCATCGACCCATCCCTTGACGATCTGGATGCGATCAAGGTTGCCGCCCTCCGGATCCTTTATCGCGGCGACCAGAAAGGCCGGCGACTTCCCTTCCGATGCTGCTTTGAGGTCGCCGCCCATCGGCACGCCCTTGTCGTAGCCGGCCTTGGCGATGTCGCCAGCCTGCGCGTCCGCGTCGACGAAATCCCAGCCACCGAAGAAACGGACGGTCATCCGCGGCCCGGTGGTGGCGTAGGTTTCCTTGCGCTTCATCGCGTCCCATATGCCGGCGCGGGTGTTCTCCGTCGCCCAGACCGCGGCGTAGCCGGATGCGGTCTGCTCCCAGCCCATGATCGTGCCGAGCGGGGCGCTCATGAATGGATGCTCGGCGCGCTTGGCTCCCGGCTCGCTGGGCGTGTTCTTGCCCCAGAAATTGTTGTCGTCGGCCGTGGTGAGCGAGGTGTGCGAGTCGGTCGAACCGATCAGGCCGAACTTGTAGGGATTCACACCCAGCTTCTGCTCGAGCTGCAAGCCGGTCTGCAGGGCAGTACGCGTGTACTCGCCTTGCAGCATCTCGTTCTTCTTGCGCTCGCTCAGGTTGAGGTTGCCCTTGTCCCAGATCTCGAAGCCGGCGAATTCGTCATTTTTTGACAGGAAAGGATGCGCCTCGCCATCACCCTTGATCTGGGTCGCCTCGTACAGAGGCTCCCAGAGGATGCGCGCTTCCGCGTACTCGCGCGTCAGCGGTCCCTTGCTGGCCGGGTTGATGTCCCACGGAAACATCCAGCCGTTGGACAGGTTGCCGTTGTGCGCGATCGCCAGCACCTGGCCGCCGGTCTTGTCCTGGTAGGCCTTCAGCACCTTCCACAGGTCTTCCGGCGTGGTGCTGCCGGCGGGCGGATAGGTCGTGAACGGCTCGGTCTGTCTGGCCCTGTCGCCGCCGTCGCGATAGACCACCACACGGTGCAGGTTGTTGCCCGGCGGCACCTGCGAGGTCCACTCGTAGCCGATGAAGGCGGTGAACGTGCCGGGCGCGTTGTACTTCTCGGCCGCGTCGATCGTGAGCTTCCACGCGGCGGCATAAGGAGCCGTGCCGGGGTAATACATCAGCTCCTTGGGAAACGTGCCGCGCGAGAACTGATCGATGATGTCCAACGCCGCCGCGTTGCCCTGACCGGCCTTGACCATGTCGAACCACTTCTTGCCGGTGGGATGGGCCAGGATTTCCGGCTTTGCGGCGAACAGGTCGGGGAAGAATCCCATGTTGTCGGAGTGGTCGGCGACCACCAGGAAATCGAGCGGGCGCGACAGCTTCGCCTGCTGCCCGCTGGACGCCTTCACTTCCTCGCCACGGGCGAAGCGGTAGGCGTCCTCGACGCCGAGTCGGTTGCCGAACGCGCCGGCATCCATCGACATGGCGGTGTGCAGGTGAGTGTCGCCGTAGAACACGCGCGTCGGGCGATCGGCGCTGGTCGGCGCAGTTGGCGCAGGGGCCGCTGACGGCGGAGCGGCGGGCTGCTGGGTTTCCTTGCTCGTGCATCCGGCGATCAACGCCGATGCCGCCAATCCCACTATCACTGCCACGAGCCCCGGACGCTGCATGATCACACTCCCTGTCGACTGAGTGCGTTGAGTCAGGTCTCAACCTTACCATCACGCGTCCACCGCGGTCATTTCATGCTCCGCCGCAGATCGGCGAGCACGTGATCGATGGCGTCGACGCGGATCAGTCCAAGCCGTGGGTACTCCATGTCGAAGATGACGTAGACCGTGGCGGCCACGGCGGATGCGAACGCGACGATATGGATCCAGTTGCGTGTCTTGCCGGCCATCCCGTAGCCCGCTACGAGCGCGCTCATCAACGCAATGGCCGCGAGCATGACGAACATGACTGGCGGCGGATGGATTTCCGCAACCATCGTCCTCGTCGTCGTGATGTCGATCATCTGGTTCAGGGCGGGGAGGAGCAGCATCGAAGCCGCCGTGGTGTCCGATGCCCGGCTGCCCGCGACGGCCGCGGCCCAGATGTCGTTTTGCAGGCTCGCCGAGCGAGCCAGCTCGAGCCTCACTGCTTCCATATCCGGCACCTTGCGATACGTTTCGAGGCGCGAGTCGAGATACCGGCGAAACAGGTCGCGCACGGCGGGCTGCGCGCTCGCCGGGAGCAACTCGATTCGAAGCCAGGCCGTGCCAATCATGTTGGCTTCCTCGATCACGAGGTGGCGCCGGTCATCGAAGCGTGAGGCCGCACCTGAAAAGGTGAACGCCATCAGGAGGCCCAGCAGGCCGAAGACCGCCCCGTCGATCGCGCCGGTCCGAATTCCCTCCGGATCACGGGCGAGCCGCCGCAGGCCGAGGCGATGTCCAGCGTCCTGGAGCACCAGCATCCCGACGAACAACCCGCCGGCGATCGCGATCGCCCAGATCACACGCTCACCTCCATCTTGAAATCTGCCGCGGAGGTCCGAAACACTACTGAGCTACTTCGGTGTGTACCAGATCGGTGATGTATACGCCCGCTCTTGCGTGGTCATGGGGATTTCGGGGCCCATCTTGATCCCGAATCGTTTCGCCTCGTACGCCGTCCAGCGGGGCGTTGGAATCTCGATGACGCGGGCGTAATAGAAGGCCTTGAGCGACGGGTCGAAGTCCGGGTCCCTCCATACCGTGATCAACTCCGAATCGCCGATGGAGTTCGTCCATGTCGCGTTGGCGACATCTACGGTGTTGCCGACCGCCGGCAGCTTCCCTTTCGGGTCGGGCTTTCTGGTCGCGGCATCGGCCCAGACGACGTCATAGACTTTTTCCTGAACGGCGCCGCGCTTGTCGAGCCATCCTTTGATGATCTGGATGCGGTCGAGGTTTCCGCTCAGCGGGTCCTTCAGGGCGGCCACGAGGAATGTCGGAACTTTGGCCGCCGGAGCCTGACGGAGATCACCGCCCATCGGTACGCCCTTCGAGTAGCCGGCTTCCGCCGGCACGCGGGTCTGCGCGTCCTTCACGTCGAAGTCCCAGCCTCCGAACAAACGCACGAGCATGCGGGGTCCGGTCGTGGCGTAGACCTCCTTGCGCTTCATCGCGTCCCAGAGCGCCTCACGCGTGTTGTCGGTGGCCCAGATGCCAGCGAACCCCGACGACGCCTGCTCCCACGCCATCAGCTTCCTGCCGCCGAACTCCATGACGACGTCCTTGACGCGTTCGGCGTTCGGTTCCACGCCAGAGTGCTTCCCGAAGAAATTCTCCTCTTCGACGGCCGCCAGCGAGGTGTGGGCGTCGGTGCTGCCGATCATGCCGAACTTGAACGGGTTGACGCCGAGCTGCTGCTCGATCTTCAGGCCGTTCTTCAGGGCCTGCCTCGAGTACTCGAACTGGATCATATCGGGCTTCTTCGGCGTCAGCGTCAGGTTGCCCTTGTCCCACGTCTCGTAGCCCGCCATCTCGTCGTTCGGCGACAGCGACGGGTGCGATTCGCCATCCCCCTTGATCTGCGTGGTCTCGTAGACCGGCTCCCATTTGGATCGCGTGACCGCCCAGTCGCGCGTCAGCGGGGCGCCCTTGTAGGTTTCCACGCGGAACATCAGGCCGTTGCTGATGTTGCCGTTGTGCGGAATGGCCAGAAGCGAGCCGCCCGTCTTGTCCTCCCAGGCCTGCATCCACTTCCACAGATCCTCGGGGTTCTCGCTCTCCTGAGTCGTGAACGGCAGCATCTGGTCGGCCCTCGCCTTGCCGTCGCGATAGATCACATTCCGGTGAAGATTGTTGCCCGAGTTATTGCTCGTCCACTCGTACCCGATGAAGGCGGTGAACCGGCCCGGCTCGTTGTATTTCTCCATGATCGCCGTCTGGCGCTCCCACAGCGAGCGGGTCAGCTTACGATCGAGCATGACCGGCGGCACTTTGCCCGTGGAAAGTGCCGTGACGACTTCGTACGCGGCCTTGACGGCTGTGTCCCCGCCCGTCTTGATCGCGTCGTGCCAGGCCTTCACCTGCGGATCGGTGAGGAGCTGCGGGTTCCCGAGCGCCACTTCGTTCATGACACCCATCGCGTCGGAGTGGTCAGCGACCACGAGCCAGTCGAGCGGCCGCGACAGTCTTGCGGGGACGCCGGTGGCAGACACTACTTCCTCGCCTTGCGCGAACCGCAAGGCGTCTTCAGGCGTGAGCGTGTTGCCGGCGGTCCGCGCGTCCAGCGACATGGCGGTGTGCAGGTGGCTGTCGCCCCAATAGACGCGGGTCGGGTAGTTGCGGCCCGCGTACGGCGAGAAGCCGGGCGTCTTGAACCGCTTGGCCGCGGTCGCCGGATCCAGGCGGCCGATATCGCCGACCGGCGGGCTCGGTGGTGGCGGTTGCGGGGGTTGCGGCTGCTGCGCACGCGCGACGACGATGACCGCCACCAACAGACCACCCAACACACAGAGCGACGCCCCTGGCCGTTTCACATCAACCTCTCTCTCGAAGGAACGGGCGAATTCTAGCAGTGTCCGCCCGTTCGAACGTCCGGGTACGACCAAAGTCCAATGCGCCACAATCGATCGGCGGAGTCGCGCCATATACTGTTGCGCGCGTGATCGAGATTCCAAAGGCCCGCCGGATCAAGCGCTGGCTGCGCGAACCACTCGTCCACTTCCTCGCGCTCGGCGCGCTGCTCTTCGCCGTGTCGCACTGGCGCGGCGGCGCCGGATCGAACCGGATCGTCATCACGCCTGGCCAGATCGATTCGATGGTCGCTGTGTTCACGCGGACGTGGCAGCGGCCGCCCACCGAGCAGGAGCTCAAGGGTCTGGTCGACGACTACGTGCGCGACGAGCTGGCCACCCGCGAAGGCCTGGCGCTCGGCCTGGATCGCGACGACACCGTGATCAGGCGCCGCCTCAGGCAGAAGCTCGAGTTCCTGATCGAGGACAGCGCGGACGGCTCGCCGGTCACGGACGCCGAGCTCCAGGCCTGGCTGAAAGCGCACCCTGACCAGTACCGCGTAGAGCCGGAGATGGCGTTCCGTCAGGTGTACGTGAGCCCGGATCGGCGGGGCGCCGCGACCGAACGTGACGCGAGAATCCTGCTCGCACGGTTGTCGGCCGCGGGCCGGGACGTCCCCACAACCATCGGAGACTCATTGATGTTGCCGCGTGACGTGGAGCGCTCCACGCAGCGCAGCATCGCCCAGCTGTTCGGCGAGGAGTTCGCAGACGAGCTGCTGAAGATCGAGCCCGGCCGGTGGGCGGGGCCGCTGCGATCGGGCTACGGATTGCACCTGGTCTGGGTGCACGCGCGCGACGAGGGCCGGATGCCGGCACTCGAGGATGTCCGACCGCAGGTCGAGCGCGACCTGTTCGCGGCGCGACGGCGGGAACGCATCGACCAGATGTATGCGGAGATGCTCTCCCGCTACAAAGTGATCGTGGAGCCGCGACGCACGACTCCGGACGGCGGGCGATGAGACGGTCGATCGTCTTCCTCGTCCTTTTCACTCTCGCCGGTGCGCGGCCGACCCACGCTCACGAGCTTCGGCCCGGGTTCCTCGAGCTGCGCGAAATCGGGCCGGAAACCTACAGCCTCCTCTGGAAGAAGCCGGCCGGCGGCGAGATCGAGATCTACATCGCGCCGCTCATTCCGAAGGAATGCGATTTCACGGCGTCGGGTCAGCAGCCGCTGACGCCCGGCGCGCTCGTGGTCCGCGGCACGATGACGTGCGCCGGAGGGATCGCGGGGAAAACGCTCGCCATCGACGGCCTCGATTCGACGGTCACCGACGTCATCGTCCGCGTGCACCATGCGGACGGCCGGCTCGAGAGCCACCTGCTCAAGCCGGTCAACCCGACGGTGACCCTCGGGGCGCAGACGTCCGGGTGGCAGCGGTCACTCGGCTACTTGCGCCTCGGCGTCGAGCACATCCTGCTCGGCGTGGACCACCTGCTCTTCGTGCTCGGCCTGCTGTTGATCGTCAGCGACCGATGGACCCTGGTAAAGACGATCACCTCCTTCACCGTCGCGCACAGCATCACGCTGGCGATTGCCACGCTCGGATACGCGAGCGCGCCGGTGCCGCCACTCAACGCCGCCATCGCGTTGAGCATTCTCTTCCTCGGACCGGAGATTGTCCGCAAGTGGCGCGGCGAGACGAGCTTCACCATCGAACATCCCTGGATCGTCGCGTTCGCGTTCGGCCTGCTGCATGGCTTCGGCTTCGCCAGCGGCTTGACGACGATGGGGTTGCCGCAGGCTGAGATCCCACTGGCTCTGCTCCTGTTCAACGTCGGGGTCGAGGTCGGACAGCTGTTTTTCGTCGGCCTCATCCTCGGTCTCGAGCGCGCATTTCGAACGCTGCAGATTCGGTGGCCGCGGTTCGCTGAGGCGCTTCCCGGGTATGCCGTCGGATCGCTCGGCGCTTACTGGACCATCCAGCGCACGCTCATGCTCCTGGGGGGACCGCGATGACGCTGTCGCTGCGCGCCTGGTGTCTCGTCGTGATGATGCTGGTGCTCGCAGGGAGCGAACCGGTGCTGGCGCACGAGCAGACCGGTGCGGCGCGGGGGTTCCTGACGGGTTTCCTGCATCCACTGTCGGGCCTCGATCACGTCGTCGCCATGATCGCGGTGGGGCTGTGGGGCGCGCAGCTCGGGCCGCCGGCGCTGTGGTTGCTGCCGGTCACGTTCCCGATGGTGATGGCCGTCGGCGGCTTTCTCGGCCTGATGGGCGTGACGCTGCCGGGCGTCGAGATCGGGATCGCGCTCTCCGCCCTGCTGCTTGGCGTGATGGTCGCGAGCGAGGCCCGTCCTTCGCTGCTGATTGCGGCGTCGCTCGTCGGGTTCTTTGCTATCTTTCACGGTCACGCGCACGGCACCGAATTGCCGCCCGGCCAGAGCGGCCTCGCATACAGCATCGGCTTCGTCGTTGCGACGGGGCTGCTCCACGGCGTCGGCATCGCGATAGGCGTCGTGCATCGGTGGTCTGCGGGACGCGTCGCGCTTCGTGTGGCCGGAGTGGCCGTGGCCGTGGCCGGCGTCGCGTTCCTCTGGGGAGCGGTGGCGTGAGACTGCCCATGGTGATCGCGCACCTGGTGACGACCGGCCTCGGGCCCATCTACGACGGCATCTCGCACGTCTTCATGAGTCCTGACGACCTGGTTCCCATCATCGCCCTTGCGCTGCTGGCTGGTCTCAACGGACCCGCAGCCGCACGCTCGGCGCTCTTCGCCCTGAGCGGCGCGTGGCTGGTCGGAGGCATCTTTGGCTTGCTCACGGCGGCGCCCCTGCTCCCTGCCACGAGCCCGACGATTTCATTTCTTCTGCTGGGCAGCCTCACCGCCCTGGATCGCCGCTTGTCCCCTCGCACCGTCGCGGCGCTTGCGGTGGCCGTCGGTCTGCTGCACGGCTGGTTGAACGGCGTGAGCCTCGCAGAGGTGCAGCGCGAAGGCATCAGCCTCGCGGGCATCGCGTGCGCCGCCTTCGTGATCGTCGCTCTGGCGTCCGCTCTGGTCGTCTCTCTGCATCCCGCCTGGGCACGCATCGCCGTTCGCGTCGCCGGCAGCTGGGTGGCGGCGATCGGCCTGCTGATGCTGGGATGGAGCCTGCGTGTGGCGGTCAATCCTACCTGAGCCGCAACGCACTCCCTAGTCCTAAAGGCCAAATTGATCCGGTGACCGCGGACACATAGACTCGCCCCGAGTCCGCCGCACGGCGGCAAACGGAGGAGCACTATGCGCCATCACAAGTCACTTGCAATCGTCATTGCCGTCCTGATGGGCTCGGCCGGATCGGCCTGGGCGCAGGATGAGGGGGTCAAGCAGGTTCAACAGCTGGTCAAGAGGGCGAACTCGACCGTCGGTGCGATCACCGAGGCCAAGCTGCAGCTTCAGAAAACGATGGCGGCCTACGACTCGGTCCTCGCGCCAGACACGAAGGACCGGCGCGATGCCTACAAGAAACTGCAGAAGGAGATGACCAACACCGAGAAGAAACGCGCGGAGATTGCGCAACGCTCAACAGAAATGAACGCGCAAGCCGACACCGTCTTCAAGGATTGGGAAGGCTCGACGGCCGGCATCCAGAACGCGGACCTTCGGAAACGCAGCGAAGACCGGTTGGCCCAGACGAAAGAGCGGTTCAGCGAGATCCGCAGCACGGGACAGCAGGCTTCCGAGCTGTACGGGCCGTTCATGAAATCGCTGCAGGACCAGGTGACGTTCCTCGGCAACGATCTCAATGCGAGCGCGGTCGCCAGCCTCGCGCCGGACGCGGCCAAGCTCAAGGCGCAGGCGGATGAGTTGTACGCGGCGATTGACAAGACGACGGCGGCGGCGAACGCAAACATCGCGGCTCTGAAAACGCAGTAGCGTCAAGGTCGGGGCTTCAGTCGGCGTGCAGACGCGTCGTCGGCTCTATGCCGCGCGACCTCTGACTGACGCTCGCTGCGCCAGGACTCGAAGAGCGGCGCCCAGAAGACGCCCATCGTAAAGGCGAACAGGTACTCCTCGAGCGGCGCGCCCAGGATGCTGACGCCCGACAGTGCCGGCAGATTCCAGTGGTCGTCGTAGAACGTCGGGAACCGCAGTCCCGTGAGAACGAGGACGACCGTGTACACGACTGTGAAAATGATCCCCCCGGCCCACACCTGCCATCGCAGGCGGGGGCGGTACCACGCGACGTACGCACCGACCAGGACACACGTGAGCGCCGCGTCGTAGATGACGTTCAGCCCGAGGTGGGCGGTAAAGCCGAAGCCGCCGAGGAAGATCGCGCCAAGCAGCGCGTTGTCTCGCCGCATGTCGGCGCTCGACACGATCTCGTTGCTCGCCTTGAGAGGCTCCGCCCCGGTCAGCCGCTGGAACCAGTCGTAGACGCCACGGGACAGGGTCCAGATGCCGTAGTCGATCGATTGGAATACCCTACGCAGCGGGCGCCACTCCGGCGCGACGCCGGCGATGCCCCCGACGAAGAAACAGAACAGGAAGCTCTCGAGATCCCATCGACCGTAGGACAACACCGAAGGCGGATCCCAGTACTCGGGAACGAAGAGCGGCTCGGTGAAGCCAAGCAGGCTGCACCCGAAGCTGCCCCACCAGAACTCGTGCCAGTTACGTGTCGTCCCGCGCGCGCGGACGATGACGAGAACGATCAACCACCAGGCGAACAGAATGGCGCAGCCGAAAAGATACGGATTCATCGAGAGGTTGATGCGCATGGCCCGCTCCTCGAGGTTGGAGCCATTCTACTGAGTCGGCTGAAATCGTCCCTTGACCCTGGAACGGTTCCAGCCTTTACGATGCTGTCAGAGGAGCCCACCATGATCCGTCACGCCGCCATGACAGCGCTGTCCTTGGTGATCGCCGCGACCGTCTCAATCGGGCAGCACGACGCCGGACACCACGCCATGCAGCAGCGCGGGAAGCAGGCGATGGGGTTCGACCAGGAACGATCCGTGCACCACTTTCTGCTCCAGAAGACCGGTGGCGCGATCGAAGTCACCGCGAAAGACCCGGCCGACCTGGCTCTCGCGAAGGAGATTCGGGCGCACCTCCGGCACATCCGATCGGCGTTCAGCGACGGGGACTTCGCGCTGCCGATGTTCATCCACGACAAGCCGCCGCCCGGCATCGACGTGCTGAAGGCGCGTCGAGAGACGCTCGCCTTCCGGTACGAAGATCTGCCGTCCGGAGCAAAGGTCCTCGTGACGACGGCTGACGCGGAGGCGCTCGCCGCCCTGCATGCGTTTCTGAGGTTCCAGATCACGGAGCACCGGACGGGCGATCCGCTCGAACCGCGATGACGACGCTTCGCGCGGGCGAGATCGCCAGGATGACGGAAGTGAGCCCCGACACGGTGCGCTACTACGAGCGGCGGGGGCTGCTCCCCCGCGTACCGCGGGATGCGAACGGCTACCGGAAATATCCCGAGTCCGCGATCCGGCGGATCATGGTCGTCCGCCGCGCCCTCGACGCGGGATTCTCGGTAAGGGAACTGTCCCAGGTCTTGCGGGAGCGCGATGCCGGCGGCGCCCCCTGCCGGCAGGTCCTGGCCATCGGGCGCGACCGGCTTGGAGAGCTCGAGCGCCGCGTCGAACAGTTGACGGCGCTGCGGGACGATCTGCGGGCCCTGCTGAAGGATTGGGAAGCGCGAGTCGGCCGGCTCCGCAAGAACGAGCGCGCCGGGTTGCTCGATTCGCTCGCCGAGCGTCCTGCGGGCAGAGTTTCCCGGACTGGGCCATTCGCGCGAAAATGAAGTTCAGAGCTCGGCGCGGCGGAGTCGCAGAGCGTTGGCGATCACTGAGACTGAACTGAAGGTCATCGCGGCGCTGGCGATCATCGGGCTGAGGAGGAGGCCGAACCACGGATAGAGGACTCCCGCCGCAATGGGAACCCCCGCGATGTTGTACACGAACGCGAAGAACAGATTCTGACGGATGTTTCGCATCGTCGCGCGGCTGAGGCGCCGGGCACGGACGATGCCACGCAGATCCCCTTTCACGAGCGTCACGCCCGCGCTCTCGATGGCGACGTCGGTCCCGGTGCCCATGGCGATGCCGACGTCCGCCCGGGCGAGCGCCGGCGCGTCGTTGACGCCATCCCCCGCCATGATCACGCGGCGTCCTTCCTCCTGCAATCGCTCGACGATGTCCGCCTTGCGCTCTGGAGCCACTTCCGCCTCGACGACATCGATCCGAACGGCGCGTGCGACCGCTTCCGCCGTCGCGCGGTTGTCGCCGGTGACCATGATCGGCTCCACGCCCTCGCGGCGGAGCGTCTCGATCGCCGCCTTCGTCTCCGGCTTGATGGGATCCGCGACGCCAATCAGCCCGCGCGCGGCGTTGTCAATCGCGACGAACACCACCGTCATCCCTTCGCGGCGCAGCGTGGCCGCCTTTCCCTCGAGCGGCGCCGGATCGGCGCCCGCGTCGTGCATGAGCGCGGCATTGCCAACCGCCACGGCCCGGCCCTCGACCTCCGCGATCACTCCTTTCCCGGTCACCGACCGAAACCGCGTCGCCGACGGGATCGGAACCTGTCTGTCCCTCGCCATCGAGAGAACCGCCGATGCGAGCGGGTGCTCGCTCGCCTGCTCGACACCGGACGCCAGCCGCAGCAACTCGACGTCGCTCGGGCTTCCGGTCGTCTCAATCGCCAGCACCTTCGGCTTGCCTTCGGTGAGCGTCCCCGTCTTGTCCACGACAAGCGTGTCGGCTGTCTCGAGGACCTCGAGCGCCGCGGCATCGCGGACGAGGACGCCGGCCGTCGCGCCGCGACCGGTCCCCACCATGATCGACATTGGCGTCGCGAGACCGAGCGCGCACGGACAGGCGATGATCAGGACGGCGATCGCGTTCACGAGCGCGTAAGCGAACCGCGGTTCCGGCCCGAGCCACGCCCAGCCGGCAAACGTCATCGCGGCCACGACGACCACGGCCGGTACAAACCACGCGGATACCCTGTCGGCCAGCCGCTGGATGGGCGCCCGCGACCGCTGCGCCTCCCCGACCATCCGCACGATCTGCGCGAGCAGCGTGTCGGTGCCAACGCGCTCCGCGCGGAAGATGATGCTTCCGGTTCCGTTCACGGTGCCGCCGGTCACCCGGCTGTCCGGACCCTTCTCGACTGGAATCGACTCGCCGGTCACCATCGACTCGTCCACGCTCGTCGTACCGTCGATCACGACGCCGTCCACGGGAACGCGTTCGCCAGGCCGGACGCGGAGGCGGTCGCCGACCCGAACGTCGGCAACCGGGACGTCGCGCTCGCCGTCTGGATCGACACGCCGCGCGCTCTTCGGCGCGAGGCCGAGCAGCGCGCGAATCGCGCCACTCGTGCGCGCCCGCGCCCGTAGCTCGAGAACCTGCCCGAGCAGCACGAGCGTGACGATGACGGCCGCCGGCTCGAAGTACAGCGCCATCGTCCCGTCGTGCCCCCGAAACGCGTGGGGCACGAGCGGCGGGGCGAGTGTGGCTACGACGCTGTAGGCGTACGCGGCGCCTGTGCCCATCGCGATCAGCGTGAACATGTTGAGATGGCGGTTGACGATGGACTGCCAGCCGCGAACGAAGAACGGCCAGCCGCCCCACAGGACGACCGGGGTGGTGAGCACGAGCAGAACGGCCGGGGGCACGGGCCAGCGCATGGACGCGAGGATCGGCGCCGTCAGGACAGCGGAGGTCCAGAAGCGCCGCGACATGTCCTTCAGCTCGTGGTCCGGCGCTTCCTCCAGCGTCGCGACGACCGGCTCGAGCGCCATGCCGCACTTGGGGCAGGTGCCGGGCCCCATCTGACGGATTTCCGGATGCATCGGGCAGGTGTACTCGACGGGAGGTGGGTGCACTGGGTGCTCTCGGTGCACTTGGTGCCCTGGGTGCGGGTGCTCTGGGTGCTGGTGCTCTGACGGCTGGGGCTTCTGGAGGTACCGCTCAGGATCGGCTTTGAAACGCTCGAGACAGGAGGGGTTGCAGAAGTAGTAGGTCTCGCCCCGATAGACGTAAGAGCCGGCGGCGCCCTCGGGCGCGATGGTCATTCCGCAGACGGGATCGAGGACTGTTCTCGCCGGCCCCATCCGACAACGATATCGCCGCGCTACGGCATCTGGCTAGCGAGCGCCTGGATCTCCCGCGCGAACGACTCGATCTCCGGCCAGTGACTGCGAACGAACGCCACGTTGTGCTCCACGGCTGGAGGCAGCGCCTCGGCCTGGCCGCCCTGCATCGTCTTCCTCAGCACCAGGACCGCATGCGCCACCGCGAGCTCGGTCAGGAGAAACTCGCGCGGGTTCGTGCCGTTCTCGCGAATGAGCGCGAGCACGGCTTCTTCGCCGTTCCAAATGGCCACGGCCGAGTCGATCGACTTCGCCTGCACCATGCGAGCCTGCATGCGGCCGCGAAGCGGAGCGTCGGCGATGAGCATCTTCACGTAGGCCCGCCGCGTATTCATGAATGCCTGGAAATTCCGGTCATTCAACTCGTGCGCGCTGATCTGCCGTGCCGAAGCGCCGGTCTCGTTGGGCAGATCCTTGTCCGTCAGGACGGGGGCTGCGACGCCCCCCTTCCGCGCATCCTCCGCGCGCCGCGCCGCGTCGGCCAGGCCCTGGGCGCCTGCTGAGGTCGGTACGAGCGTCGCGCCCACCACCGCCACGATGGCGAGGGTCTTCATGACGAAATCTCCTGAGGGGGAGCGCGATGGAGGCTGGGGTGCTTCAAGTATAGCCGGACCGAGCCAAACCGTATAGACTGCGATGTGAGTGTTATATAGTCATATTACTTGACAGTACATAATGCATGGTCTAAGATACGTCGTTATTGCGGGTTAAACCCCAGTAAGCAGATCGAGGAGGAAAGAACCATGTTCGGTACGACGAGATGGAGCCCATTCGAAGAGCTGACAACTCTCCACCGCGAAATGGACCGGCTGTTCGGACGAGCGTATGGAGACACGGGAGCGGCGGGAGCGTTCGCGCCGGCGCTCGAAGTGCTCTCCGGCAAGGATGCGTGGCACGTCCGCGTGGCGCTGCCGGGCATCGACCCGAAGAACGTCCAGATTGACCTGTCCGGCGACACGTTGACGATCCGCGGCGAGCGCAGCCGGACGGTGCCGGTCGGCAACGACAAGACCCAGGCGCACCTGACCGAGATCGCGTATGGACGTTTCGAGCGGACGCTGACCCTTCCGGACGCCATCGATTCCGAGAAGGTCACCGCGACCTACAACAACGGGATGCTCGAACTGGCGCTCCCGCTCCGCGAGAGCCTGAAGCCGCGCCGGATCGAGGTGAAGGCGGGCGACCAGAAGAGCCTTCACGCCGCGTAAGACTCATTCAATCGGTCGCACGATCGTGAGACGGCCGTCCGGCTCCCAGCCGGACGGCCGTTTTCGTCTAGTCGGGCGACGCCACCTGCGCGGTTGGCGTCTTCGGGTTGGGTCCGCCGCGAAACGTCAGCAGATGATCCCTGATCGCGCGAATCTGCGCGGCCGCGTCGTTGCCGAGCTCGGGATAGAAGGACTTCGGATAGTCGGGCCAGAACGCGGGCATCCGCGTGCCAGGCTGGATATCCGACGGCTTCCGGAGCCACTCGAGAATCCAGTCGGGCTGTAACCGCTCGGAGGCCATGCGGAGATCCGGTGCGAGGTTCGACGTCGGCTGGTCTTTCGGGATGGCGCCGAGGACGTGGCACTGCTGGCAGCGGAGCTTCTCGAACAGCTGCGCGCCGGTCGCGGTCGCATCGGAGGCCCGGACGACTTCGTGGGTCGCGAAAGGCCGCATGCTGTTCGACACGGCGCCGAAGTAGGAAATCACCCCGTTGAGGTGGTCGTCGCCGAGGCCGAAGGTCGGCATCCGCACGTCGAGCCACGGCCGGATCGTGATCGGCGTGCGCAGGAACGCGTAGAGCCAGTCCGGCCGAACCTTGGCGCCTTCGGGAGTGAGCAGCGGCGGCGCCAGCGACTCGTCGGTCAGGAGCTTCTTGTAGTCCCCGCCGTTGCCTTCGATCTCGTGGCAGGCGACGCAGTTCCGCCGCGAGACGAAGTTCCGCCCCGCCACGAGCGCGTCGTTGCGCATCGATGTCTGCCGAAGCGCCTGCCTCGGCTGGATGTCGCGCTGGAAGCTCATCAACGCGGCGACGAGCAGGTGCGCCTCGTCGTCCGACGTCTGGTAGTCGGGCATGCGCAGCTTCTCGAGCGGCCTCAACACGCGGTTCCGGTCGAAGATGCGCGGGTCCTTCATCTTCGTGTGGAACCAGTCGAGCTTCGTGTGCTCGATGTCGACGAACGCGAAGTCGAGCCGCGACGTCAGCTTGCTCCCCTGCTCGGTCAGCTCCGTCCCGATCGGCTGCTCCTTCTCGAAGCCCTTGATCTCGTGGCAGGAGAAGCACCCGTAGCGGGCGATCGTCCGGCGTCCGAGGTCGAGCTGCTTGGCCTTCCCGTCCATCTTCGACAGCGTCACGCGCGCCTGTTCCACCGGCATGACCGCGCTGAGATAGTCGAACAGGACGTCGTCGGTCGCCTTCTGGTCGACCTCCGCCTTCGCCGGTTCACCGGCGGGCCCCTTGAGCGTCGTCAGATAGGTCGCGACGTCCGCCACCTGCGCGTCGGTCAGGCGCAGGTCGGGCATGAAGGTGTCTGCGCTGTAGTGTTTGGGATCCCGGACCCAGTTGAACAGCCAGACGTACGACGTCTTGTTGCCGATGTTCTGCAGCGGCTGGCCGAACGTCCGGCGGGGCCCGGCGTCCCAACGGTTCTCGTTCCCGGTGATGTGGCAGGCGAGACAGCCGATAGAGTCGACGATCTTCTTCCCGCTCGCCGCGTCTCCTCGCGGCGGAGCGGCCACCGCGGGCTGGTAGGGGTCGCTGTTCGCAAAGAGGTACGCCACCGCGGCGTCGATCTCGACCTCGTTCCTCTTCGCGTCCTCCGGCCCGCTCGAGTTCGAGGTGTACCAGGGCTGTGGCATCCAGGTCGTCGGCTTGATGGCGGTCGGTTTCCGGACCCAGGTCTTCACCCACTCGGGCGTGAGCTTCGACCCGATGCGCGTCAGGTTCGGCCCCGGCTTCCGGAGCCCTTCGAACCCGCGCGTCTTGTGGCAGGCATAGCAGCCGGCGCGCTCGTAGGTCGCATACGCGCGCGTGAGCGTCGGCGCGTTCGGGATGAAGGTCTCGGTCTTGTGGCACTTCGCGCAGGAGGCCTCGGTCATCCCCTTGGGAAGCATCGGATAGTCCCAGAGGTGCGGCTCCTCCCAGTGGTACTGTTCCTCCCACTCGTGCCGCTGCTTCGTGTTCGCAGGCGTGTGGGACGCGTCGCGGAACGTCAGCGACTGCCCCATGCCTTCATGGCACACGGTGCAGCCGATCTCCCCCATCGGGTGCGGCGAGTTGCTGCCCACGTAGACGCTCAGGTTGGGGTGCGTGCGGAACGGCTGCGGACGGTTCTCGTAGCCCTGGCGATCGATCGCCAGGTGGCAGGTCATGCACCGATCCATCTTCACGACGCGCGTGAAGTTGACGTCGTCCACGATGTTCGGCGTGATGACCTGCTGGACCTTGATGGTCGGCGCCATGAAGTCGGCGAGAGGCGCATCCCGGAAGTAATCCTTCACGATGCTCGGCGCAATCACGTCGAGCCGCTTCTCGAGCCGCGTCCGCTCGGCGGTCAGCTCGTCCAGCTTTTTCTGCGCGTCCGCCGCGGCGCCCGTGAACTTCCCGAGCTCCGCCTGTGCGGCGGCGCGCTCGGCCTCGATCTTCTCGACCTCGAGCTGAAGCTCGGTGACCCGCCGGCCTTCCTCCTCTATCGCCGCCTGACGCTCCTTGGCGCCTTCGGGATCCTTGTTCCGCCTCGCCTCGAAATCGTAGCGGTTGACGTCGTATTTCGCCTTCGCGAACTGGAAGTCCTGATTGACGCGGTAGAGGCGGTTGGTGAGCCCTTCGATCTGCTGCTCGCGCTCGTTCACCTTCGCACGGTTCGCCTCGATCAGCTTCTCCGCCTCGGCGCGCTGCTGGCGGAGGCGGTCCATGGAGGCTTTGTCTATTTTCTGGTCGAGCTGCTTGATGCTGGCCGCCGTGACCTCTTGCTCGAGAGTCGCGAAGCGGCGCTGGTAGCCTTTCCACTCACGGTCAAAGTCGTCCCACACCATCCAGACGACCGACACGAAGAGGAAGATGCTCGACGCCGCGAACACGACGTTGAGGAAGTCGATGTTATAGGCGTGCCCGATGCTCTTTTTCTGCCATCCCCGGAGCCTGAGGCTGCGCTACTGTACACTCCGGCAGCCCTGAAGGGCTGCGCTACGGGTAAGCGATTCTCGTAGCGCAGGCCTTCAGGCCTGCTAAATATTGAAGAAGAACTCCGGTATCGCCACGATGTACTTCAGGTTGAAGATCCACCGCATCAGCATTTTCGCCGGCAGCGACATCATCATCAGGAACAGGAACACCGTGATGTAGTACCGCCCTGGCCCGAGCTTGTCGTAATACCGCTTCAGGCCACGCTTCGCCAGCAGGACCGGCAGGCCGAAGGTGTAGATCAGCACCACCACAATCCCGAATATCTCCCGCAGGAACCAGTTCGACGGCAGGCCGGAACCGAACCCGCGGATCCAGATGTACTCCGACAGGTTCACGTTGGTGAGCGCCTCGAGCTTGTGGATGTCCCAGTACTCGAAGGGTCCGAAGAAGTTCCAGTTCGGACCGCGCAGGAACGTGCCGAGCACGATGAGCGACGACCAGAGCACGGCGAACCCGAACAGGAAAAGGGTAATCTCGACCTTTCGCTCACGGAACGTGTAATAACCGTTCCCTTTCGGATTCGTGTCGATGTACGGGATCGCCATCAACCCGACGATGATCAGCCCCGGCAGGACGACGCCCGCGAGCCAGGGGTCGAAGTAGACGAGCATCTCCTGGAGGCCGAGGAAATACCAGGGCGCCTTCGACGGGTTCGGCGTCACCGATCGGTTCGCCGGCTGTTCGAGCGGGGCCTTCAGGAGGATCGACCAGACAATCAGCACGACCGAGCAGAGGATGAGCGAGATCAGCTCGGTGTAGACCAGGTCGGGCCAGACCCAGACGCGGTTCTCCTCTTCCTTTTCGACGGGCGGCTTCCCCGCCGCGAGGCGCCGGTCGTTGAGGACCGCCTCGCGCATCGAGTACCACACGAAGAAGATGAGGAGGAAGATCAGGCCGACGATCGGGACGTTGTCCGGCTTCGTGATGATCAGGCGGAAGTTGGGGTCGAACCCGCCAAACAGGAAGAAAACGGTCAGGCCGATGATCAGGCCGTAGCCGACCATGTTCTTCGCGAACGCCTCCCGCTTCCACACGATCAGGACGAGCGCGGCGCTCGTCAGAAAGAAGAAGAGCCGCGGGTCCGCCAGTAGGTTGAAGAAGCTCTTGATCAGGTCCATCGTCGATTAAGGGAGCGGCTGGTCTTCAGACCGGCCCAACGCGCATGTCTAGAGCGGCCCCGAGATTCCTCCGTCCTTCCTCACTCGCCAGAAGTGCACGGCCATCAACACGGCGATCACGAGCGGCAGCCCCACGCAGTGGAGCACGTAAAACCGCAGCAGCGCGCCCTCCCCGACGAACGTTCCGCCGAGGAGCGCAAACCGCGCGTCGTCGCCCGCGTGGATCAGTTTCACATCGCCCAGCGCGAGCAGCGCCGCTCCGGGCCCCTCGTGGCCGAGGAACGGCGTCGCGCGCGCCATGTTGGAGCCGACGGTGATGGCCCAGATGGCCAGCTGGTCCCACGGCAGGAGGTAGCCCGTGAACGACAGCAGCAGCGTCAGGACGAGCATGATCACGCCGACGTTCCAGTTGAACTCGCGCGGCGGCTTGTACGAGCCGGTCATGAAGACGCGGAACATGTGCAGCCACACCGTGATGACCATCGCGTGCGCGCCCCAGCGGTGCATCTCGCGCATGATCCCGAGCGGCACGTGCTCCCGCAGCCCGACGATGTCGGAGTAGGCGTACTCGAGCGTCGGACGGTAATAGAACATCAGCAGGAGGCCGGTGAACGTGAGGACGAGGAACAGGAAGAAGCTCAGCCCACCCATGCACCACGTGTAGCGCAGCTTGACGCCGGACTTCCGGATCCGCACGGGATGCAGATGCAGGAAGACGTTGGTCAGCATCACGAGCACGCGGTTCCGGTCGGTCACCGGCGCGCCGTGCCGGAAGATCGACTTCCAGATCTGCGTCTCGGTCAGGTAGTTCCAGGCGCGGGTGAGCGCCGGCTCCTTCGGGGCGATTGTCTGGACGGTTTTCGATTCAGCCATGTGTGTTGTCGGGCCTACACCTGCAGGAACGCCTCAGGATCGATCCACTGCCCCAGCTCCTGCTGGAACTTGCGCGACTTGTCCACGAGAATCTGCCCATCGTCGGCGAGCACGATTCGGGCGCGCTCGAGCGGTCGTGGCGCCGGCCCTTCGAAGTTGATCCCGGTCGGCCGGAAGCCGCTGCCGTGACAGGGACACTTGAACTTGTTCTCGGCCGACAGCCAGTTCGGCGTGCATCCCAGGTGCGTACACGTCACGAGCAGCGCGTAAAACCCTGCCGCGTTGTGGGCGACGTCATTGGGAGTGCGGACGATCCAGACGCCGAACTTCTCTTTCCACCGCTCGTCGACGCCGGGCCCGTACTCCGACGCGAAGCCGATCTTGAACTGCTGCGGCGGCTCGTTGAGGACGTTCGGGAACATGAAACGGCCGGTCGCGGCCAGCGCGGCGGCCGAGGCGGCCGTGAACGACCCCCACGCCAGCGCAATCCAGCCGCGGCGCGTGAGAAGCGGCGACGAGTCGTCCGGGGCGCGATCGGGTTTCTTCGCGGCTTCCGCCGCCACCGTCGTGGTCTTCCCCGCCAGCTTTTCCGCTGGCACCGCCGGCGCGGCCGGCTTGGGCGGGGCCGCCGGCTTGTGGGCAGCCGGTGCGGCGGCGGGACCTTGCGCGGACGGGACCGCTCCCGCCGCAGGAGCGACATGCGACGGCGTCAGCGGCTGGGCCGGCGGGTTCGGCGCCTTCTTCGGCGGATCCGCGGTTTCGTCGATCGGGTCGTCTGCCACGAACCTCCTCTTGGGCCGGCGGTTGGCCGGCCCTCCAGAATTCTATAAGTGCGGCCAGTCGCGCAGCGCCTCGAGCGCGGCCTGGCGGACTTTCAAGCTGTCGTCGCCACGGCTGAGCGCGGCCACCGGCTCGTGCAACTCGGCGGCCTTCAGCCGCGCGGCGGCGCGCACCCCGCTGATCATCACGTCGCCGATGGGATCGACGTTGGCGTCTCGCGGCGTCGTCCGGGTGACGGTCTTCTGCACGTATGCACGGTCGAGCATCTGCCGCAACACGGGGACGCCGTCCGCAATCCCATCCTCCGCCAGAGCAACCGCCGCGTTCCACTGCACATCGGGCGCGGGATCGTTCAGCGCCGTCCGCAGCGTGTCGCGCTGGGTTTCGCCCGGCAGCACGCCAAGCGCAAAAACGACGATCTTCCGGACGCCCGCGTCGTCGGAGCCGTACAGCTTCTGAATCGCGGGAACCGCGGCTACGTCGCCCGTTGCGCCAAGCGCCCAGACGACGGCGATTCGAGTTTCGGCGTCAGCCGACGGCAATGCGGCCAGCAGCGCGTCGGTCGCCCCGGCGGGCGCCGGCGCGAGACGGCCGATCGCCAGGGCCAGATATCGTTGAACCCTCGGGTCGTCGCCCTGCGACTCCTGGAACGCCTTCACGAGCGCGGCTCCGAGGCCCGGGTTCCGTTTCTGCAACTCCGGATCGGCCATCCGGCGGGACAACTCGTAGGCGGCGGGCCACCGGCGCGATCCGCGCGTCGTCTGCAGCTCCACGAGATAGTCCTCGGCGGACCGCTCGTCCACCATCAGCATCCGGAAGCCGGCGTAAATCGCGACCACCACGGCCACCACGGCCAGCGGGATCAGAAAAAACTGGACGGCAAGGGGCGCGGCAGATGGACCCGGGCGGGGAGCGTCTTCACGCTCGACGAGTTTTTCCATTCGTCCGTCTGAGGGAATGCCCGTGCAGAATTGCGGCTGTGTTTGTACTACGAATGTTTCACGAAGGTCAAATCTTGGGGAGCGTCACGTCGAGCTGCGACTGGTATTTCCCGCGTTTGTCCGCATAGGAGGTTTCGCACGGCTCGTCGCTCTGGAAGAACAGCACCTGGGCGATCCCCTCGTTCGCGTAGATCTTCGCCGGCAGGGGTGTCGTGTTCGAGATCTCGAGGGTCGCGGTCCCCTCCCACTCCGGCTCGAAGGGGGTGACGTTGACGATGATCCCACACCGGGCATACGTGGACTTTCCGAGGCAGACGGTCAGGACATCACGGGGGATCCGGAAGTACTCGACGGTCCGCGCCAGGGCAAACGAGTTCGGCGGGACGATGCAGATCGGAGCCTTGATATCGACGAACGACCGCGGATCGAACGCCTTCGGGTCGATGACGGTGCTGTTGATGTTGGTGAAGACCTTGAATTCATCGGCCACGCGAATGTCGTAGCCGTATGAGGACACGCCGTACGAGACGACGCCGGCCCGCACCTGCCGCTGCTCGAACGGCTCGATCATCCGGTGCTCGAGGGCCATACGACGGATCCATTTATCGGACTTGATGGACATGGGTTCTCAGGGTTCTTTGGGTTCGCGGTCCCTAGCGTCTCAAAAGCGTGAAAACGAGCGTGAGTATAAGCGACACGAGAATCGAGGTCCCCAGCGGAAAGTAGAAGGTGATGCCTCCGCGGCGGTACGTGAAGTCTCCCGGCAGCTTTCCCAGCGGGAGGCCGAGCATCATCAGCGCGCCGGCGCCGGCGATCAGGAGGCCGATGAGGAGGAGCGACTTGCCCATGGGGGTTGGACGATCCGTGACCTAGACGAGATCGGCCCCTGCGAAGAAGTAACCCACCTCGAATGCCGCGGTCTCCGGTGCATCGGATCCGTGCGTCGCGTTGTGCTCGATCGACGCACCGAATTCCTTCCGGATGGTCCCGGCGTCCGCTTTTGACGGATCGGTCGCCCCCATCAACGTCCGCCATTTCTTAATGGCATCCGGCGCTTCGAGCGCCAGCACGACCGCGGGTCCCGAGGACATGAAGTCGGTCAGACTCCTGAAGAAGGGCCGCTCCCGGTGCACCGCGTAAAATCCCTCCGCCTCAGCTTTCGTCAGACGGACCATCCGCATGGCACGAATCTGGAATCCGGCCTCCTCGATGCGCTGAAGGATCCTGCCGGCGAGCCCTCGTCCGACCGCGTCCGGTTTGATGATGGCCAACGTCCGCTGCATATCCGATGGATTATATATGCCTCAACATCCAACACAGACTGACGATCCCGACGTTCAGAAGGGAGCCGTCGAGGGCGATCGCCCCGACCAGCCGCAGAACGCCAACCCTCACGGCCCCGGCGTGAACGATCAGGGGCTGCCCAACGATCCGGTCGCGGTCGCGGAAGATTCCCTCGGGGCGAACGAGGATGAGTCGCAGGGTTAGTTGCCCAATGCTGATTGTGGAATGCTGAATGCTGAATTCATTCAGCAATCCACCTTCAGCAGTCAGCAATGATCACCGAAGGCTCTCGTTGATTTCGTCCAGCGCAGCCTGATCCGGGCGGATGCGTTCGAGCGGGAGCGTCGCCAGCGGTTCGTCCACGAGGTTCAGCAGCTCGATGAAGTCGTCGCGATCGGGCTCGATGTAGAGAACCCCGGTGGCGAACTCGCCGCGCCGCGACGTCTCGTGGAGCAGCCGCATCGCCGAGATGCGATCCGTCGGGTCGTAGTCCTCGGCCACCTTCTTCAGATAGAGCCGCGACCCGTCGTGAAGCGTGACCTCCTTGCTCGTCCCCGGGTCGTACTCCACGCTGATGTCCTCGAAGAACGGCACGAAGCTCACCTCGCCGAGCGGCTCGTCGTGATCCTTCACGTAGGCGTAGCTCTTGGTCGAACCCTCGTGATCGTTGAACGTCACGCAGGGCGACAGGA
Organism: uncultured Acidobacteriota bacterium; assembly: GCA_963847125.1. Classification (GTDB taxonomy): domain Bacteria; phylum Acidobacteriota; class Vicinamibacteria; order Vicinamibacterales; family 2-12-FULL-66-21; genus DATAEE01. Next base: position 329,856 of record CAWJYM010000005.1, on the reverse strand, counting down.
CGTCGATCATGCTCGTGCCGCGATGGCTCAGCGACGCTTTGAGGATCGAGAGCAGCTGCTTCTTGTCGCCGGAGAACGACCGGGCGACGAACGTCGCCCCCAGCTCGATCGCCAGGGCGCACGTGTCGATCGGCGGCAGATCGTTGACGACGCCCGTCTTGAGTTTCGACCCGAGGTCGGCGGTCGGCGAGAACTGCCCTTTCGTCAACCCGTAGCAGCCGTTGTCCTCGATGATGTAGATGATCGGCAGGTTCCGCCGCATCAGGTGCACGAACTGACCGATGCCGATGGCGCCCGTGTCTCCGTCCCCCGAGACGCCGATCGCGATCATCTTCCGGTTCGCCAGCATGGCGCCGGTGCCGACCGACGGCATCCGGCCGTGCACGGCGTTGAAGCCGTGCGCTCCGCCCAGGAAGTACGCCGGGCTCTTGCTCGAGCAGCCGATCCCCGACAGCTTGATGACCTGATTCGGGTCGACCCCCATCTCGAAGAAGGCGTCGATGATCCGCTCGGAGATGGCGTTGTGCCCGCAGCCGGCGCACAGCGTCGTCTTGCCACCGCGGTACGGCTGCGTCTCGAGGCCGATTCGATTGACTTTCTTCCCGGGTTGTGGAGCCGTCACGCTCATGGTTGTCTCGTTCCTGTCCGCCCGACCTGAAGGTCGGGGCTACTCTCCGCCGAAGCCAGCGCCCCCGCCTGCGAACTCGGCGACGTGCTGCGCTTCCGGCGCCTTCAGGCCCTCCTGCACCAGGACGTCGTCGGTAATCGACCGGGCGTCGATGGGCAGGCCGTTGTAGTGCAGCACGCTCCGGCAGCGCCCCGACTGGGCGGCCGTCAGATCCATCTTGATCAGGGACAGCATCTGGGCGTCGCGATTCTGCTCGACCACATAGATGCGCGGATAGCGCTCGATGAACGCCTCCAGCTCCGGCGTGAACGGGTACGCGCGCAGCCGCAGATAGGAGGTCTTGAGGCCGTTCTCACGCGCGAGCTGGTCGCGGCTCTCCTCGACCGCCCAGTGGCTCGTGCCGTACGCGACAAACCCGATTTCGGCCCCCGGCTGCTCGTCCACGATCGGCGTCGGAACCAGCTTTTTCGCCGTCTCGAACTTCCGCGCCAGCCGGTCGAGGTTCTTCTGATAGTCGTCCGGACGCTCGCTGTATTGCCCGCGCGCGTTGTGCCCGGACCCGCGCGCGAAGTACGCCGGCATGCCGTCGCCGGGAATCGACCGGTACGGGATGCCGTCGCCGTCGATGTCCAGGTAGCGGCCGAACTGCCCGCCCATGCGCTTCACGACTTCCGGCGTCAACAGCTTGCCGCGGTCGATCGACTTCGTCGGATACGGGAACGGATCCGACATCCAGGTGTTCATGCCGAGATCCAGATCGCTCATCACGAACACGAGCGTCTGCAGCCGCTCGGCGAGGTCGAACGCGTCCATCGCCATCTGGTAGCACTCGCCCACGGACGCGGGGATGAGCAGGACGTGCTTCGTGTCGCCGTGCGAGTTCAGCGCGGCGAGCGTGATGTCCCCTTGCGCCGTGCGCGTCGGCAGACCGGTGGACGGCCCGACCCGTTGAATGTCGAAGATGACGCCGGGAACCTCGGCGTAGTAGGACAGCCCCGCGAACTCCGACATCAGCGAGATGCCGGGACCCGACGTGGAGGTCATCGACCGCGCCCCGGCCCAGCTCGCGCCCAGCACCATCCCGAGGGCCGCGATCTCGTCCTCGGCCTGAACGATCGCGAACGTCGCCTTGCCGGTCGCCTTGTCCGTGCGGTACTTGCGCATGTAGCCGATGATCGCCTCCGGCAGAGACGATGACGGCGTAATCGGATACCACGCGACGACGGTGCAGCCGGCCATGACGCACCCGAGCGCCCCCGCGGCGTTCCCCTCGACGAGGACCATCCCGCCGGTCTTGTCCATCGGCTCGAGCCAGAACGGATCGCGCTTCTCGAGGTTCTGGGAGGCGAACTCGTAGCCGGCCTTCAAGGCGTTCATGTTCAGCTCGATCGCCTTCGTCTTTTTCCCCATCTGCTTCCGGAGCGCCTTCTCCATCTGCCCCATGTCGGCGTTCAGGAGACGCGACAGGATGCCGTCGTAGATCATGTTCCGCACGAGACGGCGCAGCTTGGCGTCCGGGCAGACCGGCGCGACGAGCTTGTCGAACGGCACCGGATAGAAGACGAGATCGCCGCGCAGGTCTTTCAGCTTCAGCGGCTCGTCGTAGACGACGGCGGCCCCCGCTTCGAGCGTGAGGACGTCTTCCTTCGCCGTCTCCGCGTTCATGGCGACGAGGAAGTCGATCTCTTTCTTGCGACCTATCCAGCCGTCCTTGTTCGCGCGGATCGTGTACCACGTCGGCAGCCCGGCAATGTTGGACGGGAAGAGGTTCTTGCCCGAGACCGGCACGCCCATCTGAAAGATCGAGCGCAGCAGGACGAGGTTGGCCGTCTGGCTGCCCGACCCGTTGACCGTGGCGACCTGGATGCTGAAATCGTTGACGACCCGGCGGGTCGCCGCTTGCGACGCGGTCTCCTGGACCGCGACATCTGACGCTGCCATATGAGTGAAATTATAACAGCGCTGGCGCTCAGCGCTTAGCGCCCAGCCGCTTGGCGACCGCGGCGCCGATGTCGGCCGGGCTCCTGACGACGGTGACGCCGGCCTGCTCGAGCGCGGCCATCTTCTCCGCGGCGGTTCCCTTCCCGCCCGCGATAATCGCCCCGGCGTGACCCATCCGCCGCCCCGGCGGCGCCGTCTGGCCGGCGATGAACCCGACGACCGGCTTGCGGAACTGCTGCCGGATCCAGGCTGCCGCCTCCTCCTCCGCCGAGCCGCCAATCTCGCCGATCATGACGACCGCTTCGGTCTCCGGGTCGTTCGAGAACAGCGCCAGTGCGTCGATGAACGTCGTGCCGATGAGCGGGTCGCCGCCGATGCCGATGCACGTCGTCTGGCCGAGCCCGAGCCTCGTGAGCTGATGGATCGCCTCGTAGGTCAGCGTGCCGCTCTTCGAGACGATCCCGACGCGCCCGCGCTGGCAGATGTGGCCGGGGATGATGCCGGCCTTGGCCTCCCCCGCCGTGATGAGGCCGGGACAGTTCGGACCGATCAGGCGGGTCTTCCTGGACGCGAGGAAGGTCAGCGCGCGCATCATGTCGAGCGTCGGGATGCCTTCGGTGATGCAGACGGTCAACGGCAGCCCCGCGTCTGCCGCCTCCATCACCGCATCGGCGGCGAACGCCGGCGGAACGAAGATCACCGACGCGTTTGCGCCGGTCTTGCGGGCCGCCTCCTCGACCGTGTCGAAGATCGGCCAGCCTTCGTGGGTCGTCCCGCCCTTGCCGGGCGTGATGCCTCCCACGACGGTCGTCCCGTAGGCGGCCGCCGCTTTCGCGTGGAACGTGCCCTCGCGGCCGGTCAGGCCCTGGACCAGGAGGCGGGTGTTCTTGTCGATTAAAACAGCCATCTTTTCTTTGATTTGCGCTGGGGCCCCACCCCCAGCGCCTGCCACGCCCCCGCCTTCGCCAAGGCTTCGGCGAGGCCTCGCCGAAGCTCGCTGAAGCTCGCCGAGCGGAGGCGGGTCGCTCACGCTCGGCGCGTTGATTCGAAACGCCTAGCTTTTGGCGAGGCGGACGACCTTCTCCGCGGCTTCGTCCATCGCGTCGGCGGTCGTGAAGTTGAGGCCGCTGTCGCGGAGCATCTGCTTGCCTTTCTCCACGTTCGTGCCTTCCATTCGAATCACGATCGGGACGCGGACGCCCAGCTCCTTCACCGCCGCGATGACCCCTTCGGCGAGCACGTCGCAGCGGAGGATGCCTCCAAAGATATTGATGAGCACGGCCTTCACGTGGGTATCGGACATCAGGATCTTGAACGCGTTGCGGATCTGCTCGGCGTTCGCCCCGCCGCCGACGTCGAGGAAGTTCGCCGGCTCGCCGCCCGCGAGCTTGATGATGTCCATGGTCGCCATCGCCAGCCCGGCGCCGTTGACCATGCAGCCGATCGACCCGTCGAGCTTGATGTAGTTGAGCGAGAACCTCGACGCTTCGATCTCGAGCGGGTCCTCCTCCGACAGGTCGCGGAACTCCTTGATCTCGGCATGCCGGAAGAGGGCGTTGTCGTCGAACGTCATCTTCGCGTCGAGCGCGAGCAGGTCTCCCGATTTCGTCACGATGAGCGGGTTGATTTCCACGAGCGACGCGTCGGTCTCCCGAAACGTGTCGTAAACGGCGGTCATGAGCCTGGCGGCTTTCGACACCTGCGGCCCTTCCAGGCCGAGCGCGAACGCCAGCTTCCGCGTCTGGAACGGCGCGAGGCCGACGGTCGGATCGACATGCTCCTTGAAGATCCGATCCGGCTTCTCGTCCGCGACCTTCTCGATGTCCATCCCGCCTTCCGGGCTGACCATCAACACCGGGCGGCCGGCCGACCGGTCGAGAACCATGCCGAGATAGATCTCCCGCGCGATCTCGAGCCCTTCTTCGACGAGGACCCGGCCCACGACGCGTCCTTCCGGACCGGTCTGGTGGGTGACGAGCGTCATGCCCAGGATCTTCTTCGCGAGCTCCTCAGCCTCGTCCGCCTTCTTCGCGACCTTGACGCCGCCGCCCTTGCCGCGTCCGCCGGCGTGAATCTGGGCCTTGACGACGACCATCCCGCCTCCGAGGCGGCGCGCGATTCCTGCGGCCTCTTCGGGCGTGTGGGCAACTTCACCGCGCGGGATCGGTACGCCATACCGCGCGAGGATCTGCTTCGCCTGATACTCGTGAATCTTCATCGCGATCCAGTAATCATATACAATCTTCTGTTGGAGTCCGCGCGTAATGCCCTCGCGTAGCATCCTGTCGTCGTCGGTCGGCACCAAACTGCTCATCGCGCTCACCGGAATCGCGCTCGTTCTCTATTTGATTCTCCACCTGGCCGGAAACCTGCTCGTCTTCCTCGGGCCGGAGTCGTTCAACGGATACTCACACTTTCTGCTCTCGAATCCCCTGATCATCCCGATCGAGATCGGACTGGCGGCCATATTCGTGCTGCACATCTTCAAGACCGTGCAGATGTACGTCGACAATCGCCGGGCTCGCCCGAACCGCTACGAGATGAAGCGGATGGCGGGCCACACGAGCCGCAAGACGATTGCGTCGACGACGATGATCTGGACCGGCCTCATGACGCTGGCCTTTGTCGTCATCCACCTGAAGCAGTTCAAGTTCGGCGAATTGTACGAGGTCGGCGAGACGGGAGTCCGGGACCTGTATCGCCTCGAGATGGAGCTCTTCGGAAACCCGGTAACGGTGGGGCTGTACGTGGTGGCGATGCTCCTGATCGGCTTTCACCTCCGTCACGGTATCTCGAGCTCCCTTCAGTCGCTCGGCGTCGATCACCCGCGCCGGGCGCGCCAGATTCTGACCGCGGGCACGATCCTCGCCGTCGCCATCGCCGGCGGCCTCGGCGTCATTCCGGTGGTGGTGTACTTCATACGATGACGCTCGACTCGAACGTTCCCGGCGGGGCGCTCGCAGACAAGTGGGATCGTCACCGCTTCGAGATGAAGCTGGTGAACCCGGCGAACCGGCGCAAGTTCACCATCATCGTCGTCGGGACGGGCCTGGCCGGGGCCTCGGCCGCGTCGTCTCTCGGCGAGCTGGGCTATCAGGTGCTGAGCTTCTGCATCCACGACAGCGCCCGCCGCGCCCACAGCATCGCCGCCCAGGGGGGCATCAACGCCGCGAAGAATTACCAGAACGACGGCGACAGCGTGCAGCGGCTCTTCTACGACACCATCAAAGGTGGCGACTACCGGGCACGAGAAGCGAACGTCTACCGGCTGGCGCAGCTGAGCGTGAACATCATCGACCAGTGCGTCGCGCAAGGAGTCCCGTTCGCGCGGGAATACGGGGGCCTGCTCGACAATCGATCGTTCGGCGGCGCGCAGGTGTCGCGGACCTTCTACGCCCGCGGCCAGACGGGCCAGCAGCTCCTGCTCGGCGCGTACCAGTCGATGATGCGGCAGGTGGAGCTCGGCACGGTCCGGATGTTTCCGAACCGCGAGATGCTCGACCTGGTCCTCGTCAACGGCCAGGCGCGCGGGATCGTCGTGCGGAATCTCGTGACGGGCGAGCTGGAACGCCACGCGGCGCACGCCGTTCTGCTCTGCACCGGCGGCTACGGCACCGCGTACTACCTCTCGACCAACGCCGTGAACTCGAACGTGACGGCCGCCTGGCGCGCGCACAAGCGGGGCGCGCTCTTCGCGAACCCGTGCTTCACGCAGATTCACCCTACGTGCATCCCTGTCTCCGGGGAACATCAGTCGAAGCTGACGTTGATGAGCGAGAGCCTCCGCAACGACGGCCGCGTCTGGGTTCCAAAGAACGCCCGCGACCATCGCCCGCCGCAGCATATCCCGGACGAGGACCGCGATTACTACCTCGAGCGGCGCTACCCGAGCTTCGGCAACCTGGTGCCGCGCGACGTCGCGTCCCGGGCCGCGAAAGGTGTCTGCGACGAGGGACGCGGTGTCGGCGAGAGCGGTCTCGCCGTGTACCTCGACTTCACGGATGCCATCAAACGGCTCGGCCGGGACGTCATCGAGAGCAAATACAGCAACCTCTTCGACATGTACCGGAAGATCACCGCCGAAGATCCGTACGAGATCCCGATGCGCATCTTTCCGGCGGTCCACTACACCATGGGCGGCCTCTGGGTGGACTACAACCTGATGAGCAACGTGCCGGGCCTGCACGTGCTCGGCGAGGCGAACTTCTCGGACCACGGCGCGAACCGGCTCGGCGCCAGCGCGCTGATGCAGGGACTGGCCGACGGCTACTTCGTCATCCCGTACACGCTGGCGCACTACCTCGGGAGCTCGTCGCTTCCCGCGGTGAGCGCGGACCATGACGCCTTCCGCGAGGCCGCGAACGCGACACAGGAGCGGATCGACGCGCTGTTGAAGGTTCGAGGGCGCAAGACTCCGCGGGCGCTGCACCGTGAGCTCGGACGGCTCCTGTGGGACGAAGTCGGGATGGCGCGCAACGCTGCCGGCCTGAAAAAAGCGCTCGCCCGCATCCCCCACCTGCGCGACGAGTTCTGGCACAACGTGTCGGTCCCGGGAGAGAGGAACAACCTGAACAGGAACCTCGAATACGCCGGCCGGGTCGCCGACTACCTCGAGTTCGCGGAACTGCTGGCGCTCGACGCGCTGGAACGAGAAGAGTCCTGCGGCGGCCACTTCCGCGAAGAGCATCAGACTCCGGACAACGAAGCCCGGCGAGACGACGAGCAGTTCAGCTACGTCGCGGCCTGGGAATTCGCTGGCGTTGGAAAGCCCCACACTCTCCACAAGGAACCGCTCGCATTCGAGTACGTCAAGCCGTCTCAGAGAAGCTACAAATAATGCGCATCCACCTGAGGGTCTGGCGGCAGGCGGGACCGGACGCGCAGGGGCGGCTCGTGGACTACCCCGCCGAGCACGTCTCCCCGGACATGTCGTTCCTCGAGATGCTGGACGTCGTCAACGAAGGCCTGATCGCGAAGGGCGAGGATCCAATCGCGTTCGATTCCGATTGCCGCGAGGGGATCTGCGGCGCCTGCGGCGTGACGATCGACGGCGTCGCCCACGGCCCTGACCCCGGGACGACGACCTGTCAGCTCCACATGCGGCGGTTCAAGGACGGGGACACGCTCACGATCGAGCCGTGGCGCGCCCGCGCCTTCCCCGTCCTCAAGGATCTCGTCGTCGATCGCGGCGCGTTCGACCGGATCGTTCAGGCGGGAGGCTACACGTCGGTCAACGTCGGCGGCGCGCCGGACGGGAACGCCATCCTGGTTCCAAAGGCGGTTGCCGAGGCCGCGATGGACTCCGCCGCCTGCATCGGCTGCGGCGCCTGCGTCGCGGCGTGCAAGAACGCGTCAGGCGCGCTCTTCACGGCTGCGAAGATCCGGCACCTCGGGCTCCTGCCCCAGGGACAGATCGAGCGGAGGGCGCGCGTGATCGCGATGGTCGACCGGCACGACGCCGAAGGGTTCGGGAGCTGCTCGAACGAAGGCGAGTGCGAAGCCGTCTGCCCGAAGGAGATCAGCCTCGCCAACATCGCGATGATGAATCGGGAGTACCTGAGGGCGAAGCTCTTCGCGCGGTAGGGGCGGTTCGCGAACCGCCCCTCCGCGTTACACCTTGATGACGCCAACGAGCTCACGGACAGCGGCAGCCGACTTGTCCAGCGCCGCTTGCTCGTCCGGCGTGAGCTTGATCTGGATGATCTCTTCGACACCGCGCGCTCCCAGTTTGACCGGCACCCCGACGAAGAGCCCGGTGACGCCGTACTCCCCTTCCAGATAGACCGAGCAAGGCAGGATCTTCTTCTTGTCCTTCAGGATTGCGTCCACCATCTCGACGACCGCGGAGCCCGGGGCGAACCAGGCGCTGGTCCCGACCAGCTTCGTGATTTCCGCGCCTCCGTCCGCCGTCCGCTTCGCGATGGCGTCGATCCGGTCCTTCGGCAGCAGGTCCGGCAGCGGAATCCCCGCAACCGTCGAGTACCGCGCGAGGGGGACCATCGTGTCCCCGTGACCGCCGAGCACGAACGCGTGGACGTTCTCGACCGAGACGTTCAGCTCCATCGCGATGAACGTCCGCATGCGCGCGGAGTCGAGGACGCCGGCCATCCCGATGACGCGGTGCTTCGGGAACTTGCTGAGGCGGAACACGGCCTGGGCCATCGCGTCGAGCGGATTGCTGACCGGAACGATGATGCAATTCGGCGAGTGCTTCACGACCTCCGCCGTCACGTCCTGCATGATCTTGTAGTTCACGTTCAGCAGGTCGTCGCGGCTCATCCCCGGCTTGCGCGGCACGCCCGACGTGATGACGACGATGTCGGAGTTGGCCGTCTCGGCCCAACCCGCCGTGCCCACGCCGATCAGGCGCGAGTCGGACCCTTCGATGGGGCAGGCCTCGTAGATGTCGAGCGCCACGCCCGCCGCCTTCTGATCGGCGATGTCGACGATGACGACGTCCGCGAGCTCCTTGTTGGCGATCTGCCGGGCGACGGTCTGGCCGACGGCGCCGGCGCCCCCGACCACGGTGACTTTGCGATTCATCCAGTGTTGGCGGGCCTGAGAGGCTCCGCCCTCCGAGCCTACATGTTTGAAATCACGGCGTCCGCGAACTGCGACGTCTTCAGCTCTGTCGCGTTCTCCATCTGCCGCGCGAGATCGTAGGTGACCTTCTTCTGCAGAATCGTCCGCTCGAGGCCGGTTTCGATCAGATCGGCGGCGCCACCCCAGCCGAGATAGCGAAGCATCATCACGCCCGACAGGATCACGGAGCCGGGATTGATCATGTCCTTGCCGGCGTACTTCGGCGCGGTCCCGTGCGTGGCCTCGAAGAACGCGATGTCGTCGCCGATGTTCGCGCCGGGCGCCATGCCGAGGCCGCCAACCTGCGCCGCACAGGCGTCCGAGAGGTAGTCGCCGTTCAGGTTGGGCGTCGCGAAGACGTCGTAGTCGGAGGTCCGCGTCAGCACCTGCTGGAACACGCTGTCGGCGATGCGATCGTTGATGAGCAGCTTGCCCGCCGCCGGGGTGCCCTGCCCCACCTCGTCTTCAGTCACGACCCGATCGCGGAACTCGGCCTTCGCTACCTCGTAGGCCCAGTCGCGGAACGCCCCCTCGGTGAACTTCATGATGTTCCCCTTGTGGACGATCGTGACGATCTTCCGGTTGTTCATCAGCGAGTAGTTGATGGCCATCCGAACCAGCCGCTTCGTTCCGGTTTCCGAAATCGGCTTGATCCCGATGCCAGAGTCGGGGCGGACACGCTTTCCCATTTCCCGCTCGAGGAACTGGATGATCGCCTCTGCCTGCGGGGTTCCCTTCGCCCACTCGATGCCGGCGTAGACGTCCTCGGTGTTCTCGCGGAAAATCACGACGTTCATCCGCTCGGGGTGCGTCACGGGCGCGGGCGTGCCCTTGAAGTACCGCACAGGGCGCACACATGCGTAAAGGTCCAGCACCTGCCGCAGCGTGACGTTGAGGCTCCGGATGCCGCCGCCGACCGGTGTCGTCAGCGGACCTTTGATCGCAACCTTGTAGGCCCGCACGGCCTCGAGCGTATCGTTCGGGAGCCACTCGCCGGCAAGCTCTTTCGCCTTTTCACCGGCGGGCACCTCGAACCATGCGATCTTTCGCGCGCCGCCGAACGCTTTCGTCACGGCGGCGTCGAAGACTCGGACGCTCGCGCGCCAGATGTCGGGGCCGGTGCCATCCCCTTCGATGAAGGGTACGATGGGATGATTGGGAACCTGGAGCTGACCGTTTCTCCGCGTGATGGCGGCGCCGTCGGTCGGCGGCGTGAGCGTCGCGAAGTGAGGCATGAAGTTTAGGTCACGTCCCCCTTTGCGCGTCGGGGGATTTCAACAGAAACGGTGGAAAACTATGTGGAAAAGCGGCGGTCGATCCTGCGGCGAGCCGCATCATCCGCGCCGATCCACCGGTTTGCACCACCGTAGTGCGCTCGTCACACGTTCTACGGAACGCATCATTATATAGGAATGCGCATCGTTGTCGCCGACGACCTGCCCGCCTCCGCTCTCGACGTTCTCCGCGCCGAGCCCGGCTGGATTGTCGATGCGCGCTCCGGGCGCGATCCTCAGACACTGGCCGCCGACCTCGCCGGCGCCGACGCGCTCCTCGTGCGAAGCGCGACGACTGTCGACGAACGGCTGCTCGATGCCGGCCCGACTTTGAGAGTCGTCGCGCGCGCCGGCACCGGCGTGGACAACGTGAACCTGGAAGCGGCCAGCGCCCGCGGGATCATCGTGATGAACGCGCCGGGCGCCAACAGCATCAGCGTGGCCGAGCACGCGCTCGCGTTGATGCTGGCGGCGGCCCGCGCGATTCCAAGCGCGGATCGGTCAATGAAGGAAGGGCGCTGGGCGAAGAAGGGGTTACTCGGCGCCGAGCTCCGCGGTAAGACGCTCGGCGTCGTCGGACTGGGCCGAATCGGACAGGCGGTCGCGGCACGCGCCCACAGCTTCGGGATGACGATCGTGGCTCACGATCCCTACATTGCCGCGCACGTGGCGCAGGACCTCGGCGTCGCCCTGCTGAGCCTCGACGACCTGTGCGCCCGCGCCGACTACGTCACCCTTCACATGCCGTCGACGTCTGCGACGCGCCATCTCTTCGACGCCGCGCGGCTGTCCCGATGCAAGACAGGTGTTCGGATCGTGAACACGTCGCGGGGCGACCTCATCGACGAGCGAGCCCTGGCGGACGCGATCGAGTCCGGGCACGTCGCTGGCGCCGGCCTGGACGTCTTCGAGGTGGAGCCTCCGACGGACAAACGGCTGACTCAGCTGGCACAGGTGGTCGCCACGCCTCACATCGCTGCTTCGACGCACGAAGCTCAGGAGCTCGTCGGACTCGAAACGGTCACGAGCGTCCGCGATTTCCTGCGCGACGGCATCGTCCGGAACGCGGTCAATTTCCCGTCGGTGTCGGCTGAAGAATTCCGCCGGCTGCGGCCCGCGCTCCGGCTCGCCGAGGCGCTGGGCAGCCTCGCGAGTCAGCTGGAGGAAGCGCGCACGCACGCCGTCGGCGTGCGCTATTACGGCGCACTGACCGACGCGCCCGGTGACCTCTTGACGAGCGCGGTCCTGGTCGGGTTGTTCAAGCGCATGCTGGCCTCGGGCATCTCGCTCGTGAACGCCCGCGCGGTCGCGGCGGGCCGGGGCGTCGAGGTCGTCGAATCGCGCAGCACCCGGACCCGCAATTTCACGTCGCTGATCTCGGTGAAGCTGCAGACGAGCGGTGGCGAGCGCTGGGTCGAAGGGGCGGTATTCGAGCCCGGCGCACCCCGACTGGTCCTGCTCGACGGCGTCGCGGTCGAGGCGCCGCTCGAGGGCACGCTCATCGTGCTCGCGAACGACGATCGGCCGGGCGTCATCGGAGAGGTCGGCACGATTCTCGGCCGTCACGGGATCAACATCGGGACCTTCGCGCTCGGGCGCGGCCCGGCCGGTGCGGTCGGCGTGGTGAGCGTGGACGCTCCGGGCGGAGAGGGAGAGATTGACGAAGGCGTTGTCGACGAAGTGCGCCGCGCGTCGGCCGTCAGAAGCGCGGTCGTCGTGAGGATTTGGGTGCAGCGGTTCGCGAACCGCCCCTACCGAATCGCGAGTCTGGTGATCGCTCCCGTGGCGATCTCTTCGAGCTCGACGGCGTCGGTTCCGATCGCTTTCACGCGGTGGCGGGCGTTGAACGTCTCCCCTTCGGCGACCAGAAAAATCTCCGTGTAAATCGACAGGATGGCGATGCGCTTCTTCGCGCCGTCGACCTCACGCTCGGCGAGGCCTTCGAGCTTGATCGGGAGGGGCGTGACGACCGGCGGCGGCGGGGCCTCGACGACCGCCGGGCGCGACGGTGCGACGCGATCGACGGCCGTACGGCGCGACTCGAAGCGGAACGGATTCCGGCCCGCCGGCTGGGGATTCGGCGCGCGGTGCAGACGATCCCGGAGGCGCGCCGCCTGCGCGCGGACTTCCTGGTCGAGCGACGCGCCGCCAGACGTCGCGGATGCGCGCGGCTCCAGCGGCGCAGGCTCGGGCTGGCCCGGGATCAATCCCGTCGCCGACGCGAGCCAGGCGCCCAGCAACGCGACGCCGCCGACGATGGCCGCCGAACGTCGGACCTGCATGAGGCGAACGAAATATCCTAGCACGTCTGCCGGCGTCCGACTTCTCACCGTGGCACGAGGCTTTAGCCTCGTATCGCGAGACGAGGCTGAAGCCTCGTACTACGAGTCCTTGTGGTAAGATTGCCCGTGCCCCCGCGCGTAGCGGTCGTCATACCAGTTAGATTCGCTTCTACTCGCTTCCCTGGCAAACCTCTCGCAACGCTGAACGGCCGACCGATGGTCGAGCACGTGTATCGCCGCGCCGCGTCGGCGCAATCGGTCTCCGCCACGATCGTTGCCACCGACGACGAGCGGATCCGCGCGGCGGTGGCGGCGTTCGGGGGCGAGGTGCGCATGACGTCGCCCGCGCACGCAAGCGGAACGGACCGCGTCGCGGAAGTCGCCGCGTCACTCGCCTGCGACATCGTCGTCAACGTGCAGGGAGACCTGCCGCTCATCGATCCGGGCACCATCGACGATGTCGCCGGCGTGCTCGCCGACGATCCGTCGCTGCCGATGAGCACCATCCGGCGCCGCCTCGACGATCCCGGGGCCATCGCCGACCCGAATATCGTCAAAGTGGCCGTCGCGGCGGATGGCGACGCGCTCTATTTCTCACGGGCGCCGATCCCGTTCAACCGGGACGGGCGCGCCGTCGCGGTGTGGAAGCACATCGGCCTGTACGCCTACAGGCGAAGCTTCCTCCTCGAGCTGTCGCGCCTGACGCCGACGCCGCTCGAACGCGCCGAGGCGCTCGAACAGCTTCGCGTGCTGGAGCACGGGTATCGCATCCGCACGGTCGAAACCACGGAGGACTCAATCGAAGTCGACACGCCGCTGGATCTGGAGCGCGTGCGACAGCGGCTGGCCGCCAGGCAACCGCTCCGACAACACGTATGACCGAGAAAACCCGTCCCGTGAAATACATCCTCGTGACCGGCGGCGTCGTTTCCTCGCTCGGCAAGGGGCTCGCCGCCGCGTCGATCGGCAGCCTGCTCGAAGGGCACGGCTATCGCGTCGCGCTTCAGAAGTTCGACCCCTACATCAACGTCGACCCCGGGACGATGAGCCCGTACCAGCACGGAGAGGTCTACGTCACCGACGACGGCGCGGAGACGGACCTCGACCTGGGCCACTACGAGCGCTTCACCTCCATGGTGGCGACGCGCAACAACAACTGGACGACCGGGAAGATCTACCTGTCGGTCATCCAGAAGGAGCGCCGCGGCGACTATCTGGGACGGACCGTCCAGGTCATTCCGCACATCACCAACGAGATCAAAGAGAGCATCCGGTCGGTCGCGAGGAAGGCGACCCCCGAAGCGGGGAACGAGATCGACGTCGTGATCGTCGAGATCGGCGGCACGGTCGGCGACATCGAGAGCCTGCCCTTCCTCGAGGCGATCCGCCAGCTGCGCCAGGACGTCGGCCGGGAGAACACGCTCTACATTCACCTGACGCTGGTGCCGTTCATCGGCGCGGCGGGCGAGCTGAAGACGAAGCCGACGCAGCACAGCGTCCGCGACCTGCGCGCCATCGGCATCCAGCCGGACATCCTGCTCTGCCGGACCGATCGCTTCCTCGACCCGGAGATCAAGCGAAAGATCGCCCTCTTCTGCGACGTGGACGAAGAGGCGGTGATCACCGCCAAGGACGTGTCGAGCATCTACGAGGTGCCGCTCGTGCTCGCGGCCGAAGGCCTCGATCGGATCATTCTCAAGGTGCTGCACCTTCCGCAGACCGAGCGGCGGATGGCGGCCTGGGAAGACCTCGTCCATCGCATTCAGAACCCGACCGACGAGATCACGATTCACGTCGTCGGGAAGTACGTCGGCTATGAAGACTCGTACAAGAGCCTCAACGAAGCGCTCTACCATGGCGGCTTCAGGCACCGGCTGCGGGTGAACATCCGCTGGGTCGAAGCGGAGGCGCTCGAGCAGCCGGACGGCGCGCGGCTCCTCGACGGCGCGCACGGGATCCTCGTGCCGGGCGGGTTCGGCGACCGCGGCACCCGCGGCATGATGAAAGCGGCGGAGATCGCCCGCGAGCGGCGCATTCCCTATTTCGGCATCTGCTACGGCTTCCAGTGGGCCGCCGTCGAGTACGCGCGGCATGTGGCGGGCCTGTCGGAGGCCGACTCGACCGAGGTGTCCCCCGATGCGCCGCACAAGATCATCTACAAGCTGCGCGACCTGCTCGGGGTGGACGATCTGGGCGGGACGATGCGGCTGGGATCGTACGAGTGCCATCTCAAGGCGGGCTCGCTTGCCCATCGCCTGTACGGACGGCCGGTGATTCACGAGCGGCACCGGCATCGCTACGAATTCAACTGCCTGTACGAGCGGACCCTGACCGACAACGGGCTCGAGATCGTCGGCCGTTCCACGGACGGCAAGTTCGTCGAGATCGTCGAAGTCCCGGGGCACCCGTGGTACGTCGCGGTGCAGTTCCATCCGGAGTTCAAATCGAAGCCGCTCGACCCCCACCCGCTCTTCGCGGGGTTCGTCGAAGCCAGTCACAAACACAAGACCAGCGCCCGCGCGGCCGAAGTCGTCGCGGGGTAGAATCTCAGAGTGCAGGCCGTTCAGAGTGGCGGCGTCCGGCTCGGCGGCGGCGCGCCGCTGACGCTCATCGCCGGCCCGTGCGTGATCGAGAGCGACGCCCACGCGCTGAAGCTGGCGGAGGCGATCGCCGAGATCGCCGGACGGCACCGCATCCCGTTGATCTTCAAAGCGTCGTACGACAAGGCGAACCGGACGTCGGGGGGCTCGTATCGCGGACCCGGGCTCGCCGGCGGGCTTCGCGCCCTCGATGCCGTCAAGCGGCGGACGGGTCTGCCGATTCTCACGGACATCCACGAACCGGCGCAGGCCGGCCCGGCCGCCGAGGTCGCCGATGTGCTGCAGATCCCGGCGTTCCTGTCACGGCAGACCGATCTGCTCGTGGCCGCCGCGCGCACCGGCCGCGTGGTCAACATCAAGAAGGGACAGTTCCTCGCGCCCGATGACATGCGCCACGCGATCGCCAAGGTCACGGCCGAGGGCAATCCAAACGTCATCGTCACCGAGCGGGGCGTGAGCTTCGGGTATCACAACCTCGTCGTGGACATGCGCGCCTTTCCGCTGCTGCGCGGGCTCGGCTTTCCGGTTGTCTTCGACGTCACTCACAGCCTGCAGCTGCCGGGAGCCGGTGACGGCGTGACGGCGGGCCAGGCGGAGTTCATCGAGCCGCTGGCGTCGGCGGGCGTCGCCGCCGGCGTGGACGGCGTCTTCCTCGAAGTGCACGACGACCCGGCGAGCGCCAAGAGCGACGCGCAGAACGCGCTGCCCCTGGCCCGCCTGGACGCGCTCCTCGCGCGGCTCCTGAGAATCGACGCGGCGGTACGGGAAGTGGGTGTGGCGAGATGAGCGAACGTCGGGCCGTCGGGTCGACCCCGGCGACAGTCGATGCGCTGGACCTGGCGCGGCGGGTGCTCCGCACCGAAGCGGCCGCGATCCTGTCGCTCGTCGATCGTCTGGGCGAGGCTTTCGAGCGCGCGGTGGGGATGCTCCACGCGTGCGAAGGCCGGGTCATCGTCACCGGCCTCGGCAAGTCCGGAATCATCTGCCGCAAGATCGCGGCGACGTTCGCGAGCACCGGCACCTCCGCATTCTTCATGCATCCGACCGAGGCCATCCATGGCGACCTCGGTGTCGTCCGGCGTGACGACATCGTCATGGCCCTGTCGTACAGCGGCGAGACGGAAGAGATTCTGCGGCTCATCGAAGCGATTCGCCGAATCGGCGCCGGGCTCATCGCGATTACGGGCTCGCCCGATTCGCCCCTTGGCCACGCGGCCGACGTGACGCTCGACTGCGGCATCCGTGGCGAGGCGTGCCCGATGAACCTCGTCCCCACGGCGAGCACGACCGCCGCGCTGGCGCTCGGAGATGCGCTGGCGATGACGCTCCTGGTGCGGAAGGGCTTCAGCGAGGAGCACTTCGCGAGCCTGCACCCGGGAGGCCGACTCGGGCGGCGCCTGATGCGTGTCGAGCACGTCATGCACGGTGGCGACGAGATCCCGCGTGTCCTCGTCGACACCCCGATGAAAGACGTCGTGCACGAAATGTCGAGCAAGCGGCTCGGCATGACGTGCGTCGCTGATGCCGCCGGGCGCCTGGCAGGCATCATCACCGACGGCGACCTGCGGCGCCACTGGGACGCCGCCATTCGAGACGCCACCGCAGCCGACGTGATGACGCCGCGGCCGGTGACGATCCGGCGATCGCTCCTCGCGGTCGAAGCGTTGAGGGTCATGGAAGACCGGAAAATTACCGCCGTCGTCGTGGTCGGCGATGGCGACGTGATCGAGGGCGTCGTCCAGGTCCACGACTTGTGGCGGACGCAGATGTTCTGAGCGCAAACCAAAAATGGAAAGCAACGCGCAGCTCCTCATCGCGGCGCTCGTCGCGCTGCTCGTCGGCCTCGCGGCCGGCAAGGCATGGGAGCGCTACAAGCTGCAGGACGGCCGCTGGGTGGACCGGCGGCGGCTCCGCGACTCGCCCCATTTCATCCTCGGCCTGAACTTCCTCGTCGCCAACCAGACCGATCAGGCGATAGACGCGCTGTCGCGCGCCGGCGCGCTGCACCCCGAGTCGCTCGAGCTGCGCCTCATTCTCGGCAACCTGTATCGCGAGAAGGGACAGGTCGGACGCGCGATTCAGGAGCATCAGGCGCTCCTGCAGCGGCCCAACCTGAGGAAGCTGGAGCACGCAAACGTGCTGCTCTGCCTCGGGCTCGACTACCGCCGCGGCGGCTTCGTAGACCGGGCGGTCGAGGCCTTCACCGAAGTCCTGCGGCTCGACCCGGAGAACCAGTACGCGCTCCTCAACCTCGAGAAGCTGTACGCCGAGCAGAAACAGTGGCAGCAGGCTCACACCGTCCGTGAGCGGCTGCGCGAATCTGCCTCGCCCGAGGACAAGCCGCGCAGTCAGGCGACGCTCGCCTTCATCGAGAACGAGCTGGGACGTGAAGCCCTCGCGCGGGGCGACCGCCAGGAGGCGGCGAAGCGGTTCGAAGCCGCGATCGAGATGGATCCGGGCGCGTTGCCGGCCTACCTGAGCCTCGGAGACGTGCGCCACAAGGAAGGGCGCACGGCCGAGGCGATCACGCTCTGGGAACAGCTGATTCACGTCTCGCCCGAGCGGGCCTATCTGGCGTTCGAACGGCTGGCCGCCGCGTACACGCAGCTCGGCGCGCCCGACCGGTTTCCCGACCTCTGCCGGCGCCTGATCGATGCGAGCCCGCAGGACTGGCGGGCGCGGCTCGCGCTTGCGCGGCACCTTGGAGACCGCGGCCTCGCGTCGGAAGCGCTCGGCCTGCTCTTCGACGCGCTCGTCCACAACCCGCACGCGCTGGCGCTGCATCAGGCCATCTGGCGCCGCCTCTCTTCAATGGACCTGCCGCGACAGCTGGTGGCCACCTATATCGATCTGGCGGAGGAAGCCGTCTTCTACCTCGACCCGCACATCTGTGTCAGGTGCCGCTACCGAAGCACGGAGCTCCTGTGGCAGTGCCCGCACTGCCACGAGTGGAACACGTTCGTCGAGGAGCGCATCGCGCCGGCCAAGGACGATGAGGAGACGCGGGCGGAACTCATTCACTAACGTTCGCGCATTGTGGATTTGGGATTTGGGATTGGCGATTGATTGACAATTGAGGATTGGGGATTGAGGATTCATTGCGGATTGATGATTTGGCATCGGGGCAACCTCGGTCATCGGCCGAGTGCTGCGACACCCATCATCAATCGTCAATTCAATCCTCAATCGTCAATCAATCCCCAATCGCCAATCGCCAATCGCCAATCAGTCGTCATTCCCCAATCCCCAATCGACAATTCATGATCCGTGTGGCCCTGACCGGCGGCATCGCGACGGGAAAGTCGTACTGTGCCGCCCGGCTGGCCGCGAACGGCATTCCGGTCGTCGACGCCGACCAGCTCGCTCGCGAGGTCGTCCGGCCGGGCACGCCCGGATTGGCGGCCATCACGAAGCGCTTCGGCCCGGGGGTGCTCCGTCCCGATGGCGCGCTCGACCGTGCGCGCCTGGCGGCGACGGTTTTCTCCGACGATGCCGGCCGACGGGATCTCGAAGCCATAGTCCATCCGGCCGTGTACGAGGCGATTCAGGGGTGGCTGCGCCGCGCCGAGGTCGCGGGCGCGCCCCTCGCCGTCGCCGACATCCCGCTGCTGTATGAAACCGGGCACGACGGCCAGTTCGACCGCGTCATCGTGGTCGCGTGCACGCCCGAGAGCCAGCTGGCGCGCCTCGTCGAGCGGAACGGGCTCTCAGAAGAAGACGCGCGGCGCCGGATCGCCGCGCAGATGCCCATCCAGGAAAAGGTCAATCGCGCCGATCACGTGATTCGGACCGACGGAACGTTCGAGGACACCGATCGGCAGGTGGACGAGGTCGTCAGGACGCTCGCCGCCGTTCGGCAGCCGTAATCGTATTAACCAACAACATCGCGATCGTCAGAGGCCCGACGCCGCCGGGCACGGGCGTCAGGGCGCCTGCGACCTCCGCGACGTTCGGATGCAGGTCGCCGACAATCAGCGAACCGTTTTTCTCGAACGTCCCCATCCGGGGCGTGCCACCGAAGAGCGACTGCACCTGCGCGCGGTCGGTCAGACGCGAGATCCCGACGTCCACGACCGTGGCGCCCGGCTTGACGAACTCGCGCGTCACGAACGCGGGCCGGCCGATCGCCGCGATGACCAGGTCTCCCGTGGCGGAGACGGCCGCGAGGTCCGGCGTCTTCGAATGACAGATCGTGACGGTCGCGTCGCGCGCCACGAGGAGCGCCGCCATCGGCCGACCGACGATCGCCGACCGGCCGAGCACGACGGCGCGCGTGCCGCCTATCGCGATGCCCGACCGGTCCAGCAGCTCGATGATGCCGGCCGGGGTGCACGGCGCGAAGGCCGGTCGTCCCTGCGCCAGCCGTCCGACGTTGATTGGGTGAAACCCGTCGACGTCTTTCCCGGGGTCGATGGCGTCGAAGACCCGCTGCGAGCCGGCGGCGCCGAGCGACGCCGGCAGCGGCGACTGGACGAGAATGCCGTCGACCGTGGGATCGCCGTTCAACAGGCGGATGAGCCCGAGCAGATCCTCGAGCGTGGCAGCCGACGGCAGGCGCTCGAGGCGGACCGCCAGTCCGGCCTCGCCACCGCCCTTCACCTTGTTCCGGACGTAGATCTCCGACGCGGGGTTGTCGCCGACCAGCACGATCGCGAGGCCCGGCGGGCGTCCGGCCTTCGCCTGAAACGCCTGAATGCGGGGCCGCGCCTCGGCCCGGATGGCCTCGGCGACGGCGACGCCATTGAGGATGCGGGCGGGCATGAGCCACGGATCCCCGCGGATCGTTCAGCTCGTTCGTCGGCCGGCCCGCCGCAGGACCATACCCAGGATCAGCAGAACGATGCCGATGGCCAGGATGGTCAGGCCGAATCGATCGGCGATCTCGGGGTTCACGTGCAGTCCCACGCGGCTGATGACCGCGTCGAGCTCGCTCCACTTCGCGAGGTCCTCGCGCGTGACGCCCCACTCGGTGAGCAGGCCGAGCAGGAAAATCGCGAAGCCGTTGAACGTCACGAGCGAGCCGAGGATCGTGACCAGGTTGCCCGTCCACTCCACCCCGCTCTGCCGGGCGGACTCTGTCGGGTCGCGCAGCGAGCTGTGCGTCCGGCCGTAGAACCAGTAAATCAGCATCCCGAGGTCGAGCCACAGCAGGAACCGCATCCAGGTCATGACCGAGAGGCTGATCATCAGATACAGGCATGAGAGTGTCCCCAGGATCGGGATGATCGGGCCGCCGGCGACCTTGAACGGCCGGTGCGCGTCCGGGCGCTTGCTCCGCAGCACCAGCACGGCGATCGAGACGACCACGAACGCGAAGAGCGTGCCGATGCTCGTCATCTCGCCGACAACCTGAATGGGGATGAAGCCGGCCGCGATCGCGACGACGACGCAGGTGATGATCGTGGTGATGTAGGGCGTCTTGAACCTGGGGTGGACCTTGCTGACGCCCGGCGGCAGCAGGTGGTCGCGGCTCATGGAAAAGAAGATGCGCGGCTGGCTCATGAGCATGACCAGGAGCACGCTCGTGATCCCGGCGACCGCTCCGGCCGACACCAGCCCCGCCGCCCAGTCCTGGCCGATAACCGACAGCGCGTAGCCCACCGGCGCGTTGAGGAACTTCGCGTCGTTCTTGAAGTCGACGACGGGGACGATGCCGCTGAGAATCGCCGCGACGATCAGATAGAGCAGGGTGCAGATGACGAGCGACGCGATGATGCCGATCGGAAGGTCCCTGCTCGGGTTCTTGGCCTCCTCGGCGGTCGTCGAAACGGCGTCGAAGCCGATGTAGGCGAAGAACACGACGGCGGCGCCGGTCATGATGCCGGCCCACCCGTACGGCGCGAACGGCGACCAGTTCTCCGGCTTGACGTAGGTGAAGCCGACGACGATGAAGAACAGGACCGCCGCCAGCTTGACGGCGACCATCGCCGCGTTGAACCGCGCGCTCTCGCGAACGCCGATCACGAGGAGCACCATGATGCCGAGGACGATGAGAATCGCCGGCAGGTTGACGAGCGCGCCCTCGGCCGTGCCCGGCGCCGCGGCCATCCACTGCGGGAGGCTGACGCCGAACCCGGCGAGGATCCGCTGGAAGTACCCGCTCCATCCGATGGCGACGGTCATCGAGCCGACCGCATACTCGAGAATCAGGTCCCAGCCGATCATCCAGGCGAAGATCTCGCCGAGCGTCGCGTACGAATAGGTGTAGGCGCTGCCGGCGATCGGGATCATCGCGGCGAACTCGGCATAGCAGAGGGCGGCGAAGCTGCACGCGACGCCCGCGAGGGCGTACGACAGCGCGATCGCCGGGCCCGCCTGGTTGGCGGCCGCAGTGCCGGTCAGCACGAAGATGCCGGTCCCGATGATTGCGCCGATCCCGAGCATCGTCAGGTCGAACGCGGTGAGGGTTCGCCGGAGCGATTTCGCGCCGCTTTCCGCGTCGCCGACCAGCTGCTCGATAGACTTCGTCTTGAACAGATTCGAGTCCATTCATCCTCCAGGGATGGCGAAGGCCGGGAGATTATACAAGGTAGGCACGGACGCGGGCCGCCGGATCGTCCGTGACCAGATCTGAAATCACCGCGACGGCGGCCGCCCCGGCGGCCAGGACCTCCGGCGCCCGCCGCAGGTCGATTCCGCCGATCCCGACGACCGGGATCGTCCCGGCCCGCGCGGCGGCCCGCCGCACCAGGTCCAACCCGATCGGGGAATAGCCCGTGTCCTTCGTCGCGGTGCCGAAGACCGGGCCGACGGCGAGGTACGAGATGGGCTGGCGAAGCGCCGCCTCTATCTGTTCGGCGGTGTGCGTGGAGAGGCCGACCAGACCGTCCGCGCCGACGATCGCCCGCGCCGCGGCGGCGTCGACGTCGTCCTGCCCCACATGGACGCCCGCCGCCCCCCCGATCCGCGCGACGTCGGCGCGATCGTTGACGATCAGCCGGCCGCCATACGGACGCGCGAGCGCGACCAGCTGCTCCGTCAGATCGACGAGCGGCCCGGAGCCCATTCGCTTGGCACGCAGTTGAATGAGACGCGCCCCGCCATCCAGGAAGGCGCGCGCGAGATCCAGCGCCGCCCAGCCGCGCGCCGCTGCTACGTCCACATCGAGAATTGCGTAGAGCCCGCCTTCAGACCGCCTCGGCGAAGGGCTTGTCACCTTTTTTTTTCTCGATCGCGTAGCGGTCCATGAATGCGGTGTTGATCCGCGCCGCCAGGAAGTCGGGATCAGAGAGGATCTTCAAGTGGAGCGGAATCGAGGTCTTGATGCCCTCGATGACCGTCAGCTCGAGCGTCCGTCGCATGCGCGCGACCGCTTCCTGCCGATCGCGGCCCCAGGCGATCACTTTCGCGATGAGCGAATCGTAGTACGGGGGGATGGTCGCCTCGGCGTGCACGAACGTGTCGACGCGAATCCCGGGTCCGCCGGGGACGCTGAACGCGTGCACGACGCCCGGAGACGGCGTGAAGGTGACCGGATCCTCGGCGTTGATGCGGCACTCGATGGCATGGCCGGTGAACGTGACGTCCCCCTGTTTGAACGCCAGCCGCTCGCCCGCCGCCACGCGGATCTGCTCCTTGACGATGTCCACGCCCGTGATGGACTCCGTCACCGGGTGCTCGACCTGGAGCCGCGTATTGACCTCGAGGAAGTAGAAGTTGCCCGCCGGGTCCATGATGAACTCGAACGTCCCGGCGTTGGTGTATTGCACCGCGCGGGCGGCGTCGACGACCGTGCTCCCGAGACGGCGGCGCTGTTTGTCGCTGAGCGCCGCCGAGGGCGCTTCCTCGATGAGCTTCTGGTGGCGCCGCTGGATCGAGCACTCGCGCTCGCCGAGGTGCACCACGGCGCCGTGATGGTCGCCGATCACCTGGATTTCGATGTGCCGCGGCGCGTCGACGTATTTCTCAAGGTACACGTCTCCGACGCCGAAGGCTGCCTCCGCCTCCCGCTGCGCCGTCTTGAGCGCCCTCCCGAGGTCTCCGGCCAGCCGGACGACCCGCATCCCGCGGCCCCCGCCGCCGGCGACCGCCTTGATGATCACCGGGTAACCCAGATCCTTCGCGACCTTCTGCGCCTTTTCCTCGCTCTCGACCGGTCCGTCGCTGCCGGGCAGCACCGGGACGCCGGCTTTCTTCATCGCGCGGCGGGCCCGTGCCTTGTCTCCCATGAGCCGGATGACGTTCGGGTCCGGTCCGATGAACCGGATGTGGCAGGCCTCGCACACTTCCGCGAGATAGGCGCTCTCCGACAGAAAGCCGTAGCCGGGGTGAATCGCGTCGGCGCCGGTGACCTCGGCCGCGCTGATGATCGCCGGGACATTGAGATAGCTGTCGAGGCTTCGCGCGGGTCCGATGCAGACATCTTCGTCGGCGAACCGGACGTGCAGCGAGTGCTCGTCCGCCTCGGAGTACACGGCGACGGTCTTGATGCCCAGCTCGCGGCAGGCGTAGATGACGCGAAGCGCGATCTCGCCGCGATTGGCGATGAGGATTTTCTTGAACATCAGAATCGGGCCATTGGAGGCAGGCGTCGGCGGACCTAAGAGGTCCGCCCTCCGGTCGACCGGATCGCGAACAGACGCTCGCCGTACTGCACCGGCTTGCCGTTCTCGACGTAGATGCTGGCGATCTCTCCGTCGTGGTCCGATTCGATCTCGTTCATCAGCTTCATCGCCTCGATGATGCAGAGGACCTGGCCCTTCTTCACGATCGTGCCAACCTCGACGAACGATGGAGCGCCCGGTTCCGACGAGCGGTAGAACGTTCCGACGATGGGGGACTTCACGACGGCGAATTCCTGCTCTTCGCTCTCTTCCGTCGCCTCCGCGGGCGCGGCAGGCAGCGCGGGCCCGGCGGCGGGCGGCGCGGGCGTGACGATCGGCGCGTGGTGCACGGCAGGCACCGCCGACTGGCTCGCGCCTCCGTTCTTGCACACGCGGATCTTGATCCCGTCGCGCTCGAGCTCGAACTCGGTCAGCTCGTGCTCGCGCATCAGGTGCAGGATCTGTTTCACGTCATCCAGATTCATAAACCTGCGTCGATAACGTGCAAGGCTCGCGGCGCGCTGGTCAGGACTTCGACCCCGCCGGGAGTCACCAGCACGTCGTCTTCGATTCGAACACCTCCGAGGCCGGGCACGTACGCGCCCGGCTCGACGGTGAGGATCATTCCCGCTTCGAGCGGGACGTCGGTCCGCTCGCCCGATCCACGCGGAGCGATGCGCGGTTCCTCGTGCACTTCGAGCCCCAGGCCGTGGCCCGTGCCGTGGCCGAAGGCGTCGCGGCCGAACCCACGGGCCGCAAGCGCCTCGCGCGCCGCGGTGTCGACCGCCGATGCGGTGGTTCCCGGCCGGATGACCTCGATGGCCGCTGCCTGCGAAGCCGCTACCGCCTCGTGCAGCCGCCGGAGAGCCGCTGGCGCCGGGCCTAAGACACCCGTGCGCGTCAGAATCCACGCAGTATCCGTCGTAGACCCCCCCGAAGTCCAGCAGCACCGCCTCCCCGCTGTGGAGCCGCCGGGGCGTCGGGCGCGCGTGCGGCAGGGCCGAATTGGGCCCGGACGCGACGATCGTCTCGAACGCCGGCCGATCGAAGCCGCCCCGCAGGAGCGCGGCGTCGATGTCGGCCGCCACCTCCCGCTCCGTCCGGCCGGGCGCGACCGCCGACCAGACCTCACGGGCCACCGCCGACAGCCGCCGGGCCGCCTCCCGCATAGTCAGTATTTCGGCTTCGTCCTTGACGAGCCGCAGGCGCTCGACCTGACGGTCCATCGGCTCGAGGACAGACCCTCCCCCGAGCTCCTTCTGCAGCCAGTGAAATCTCTTGATGGTGAGGTGGGCCGATTCGACGCCGATCGCCTGGAGGCCACCCCTGCGGATCACCTCCACGATCGTCTGGTCGTAGGTCTGATCGACGATCTCGAGGTGGACGCCGGACGGCGCGTCACCGGCCCCGAGGCGCAGCCGCGCGGCTTCCTGGTAGCGGAAATCGGTGACCAGCGTCGCGTCGTCCGGCGTGACGACCAGCGCAGCCGCGCTCGCCCTCAGGCCGCTCAGATACGCCACGTTGATGACGTTCGTGACCAGGAGCGCGTCGAGGCCGGCGTCTGCGAGCTGCGTTCGCAGTGCGAGGAGCCGGCGGTCGAACATCGGCCGCGCGGCGGTGCTCTTCAGCGTCACGCGACGGGCGCCTCGCGGCGGCGGCGCTCAGCGACGATCCTCTGGAGGAACGCCTCGAGGCGCGCGATCTCTTCGTTCACGTGATGGGGTGTCGGCGCGTGAACGACAGGCTGTGCGACCGCATCGGTCCGGGCCGCCACGATCTCCTCCGGCCGGGCCGCGACGGTCTCCACCGGCTTGGCCGTGACGGTCTCCGCCGGCGCCGGAGCCCGTGCGTCGCGCTCGGCCTCTCGCTGCGCCGCCTCGAAATCGAACGTCTCTGGAATGAACCCGCGGCGGTGATGAACGTCGGCCCGCGCACGGATGGCGGCCAGGTTTTCTGGAGCGATCCGCAGGACCGCGTCGAGCTCCTGCTGCGCCTCGTCGAGCTGCATCAGCTCGATCAGCGCGCGCGCGAGCGTGACCTTGGCAGAGATGTACGCGGGATGGCGTTCCAGACCGCGACGGCAGACGTCTACGGCGTCCTGAAACTTTCCAATGCGGCGGTATTCTTCGGCGAGGGCTGCGAAGGCGATGGACGTCGGGTCGGCGTCGACCCGACGTCTCAGATCGTCAATCCGCTTGTCCGGCATGATGCCGGAGATTCTACGGCCAAACGACCGGCCGTTACTCTATGACGTTGATGGCCCGGGTGACCGTCCCCTTGAGCCCGGAGTCGTCGGTCACGGTGAGCGTCACGAAGTAGGTGCCGGGCGCGGTGTAGTCGTGGTCCTGGTTCCTGCCGAACCCGTGCACGTCGCCGTCGCCGAAATCCCACTCGTAGCTGACGATCGTGCCATTGGGGTCGAACGACGCCGACGCGTCGAGCAGGACCTGGTCGCCTACTTTCGGGTTCGGCGGGCCGAACGCGAAGGCCGCGACTGGAGACCCTGGGATCTGGATGACGGCCGGTGGAACGAGCCGGATGAAGACCTGCCGGGTGATGGCATTCGCGAAGTTGTTGCTGATCGGCGTGACCGACACGGTCGCGACGTTGCCGGCATCGAACCCGGGAAATTGGGTCACCGGCGCCGTAAACGTCACGCTCACGCGCCCGTTGCCGCCTGTCGAGACCGTGGAGGCCGACAGCCGACCCTGGTCGACCGTTACGCGAACCTGGACGTTCGCCCGGGGCTGCGCGTTCTCGTCCCGCGCGAAGATATCGATCACGGATTGTGAGGCGCCGTCCTCGGTCACGATGTCAGGCGTAGCCGTCACCGCAACAGAGAGCGCCAGCTCGGACGGACCCATCAGTGGCGGCGCCTCGACCTCGTTCGTGGTGCAGCCGGTGCCCGCGAGAGCGGTTGCGGAAAGGAGAACGGTCAGTCGTGCGATACGTCGCATGGTCATGCTCATCTTGATTAGCTCGCCGGATCGGCGAAGTCGCCGAAGTTGATGCTCACTCGTCCCGTGACGCTGGTTTCGCGGCCTGTCTGGTCACGGCCGTAGAACGTGATTTCCGCGATGGCGTTGATGATGACAAAGCTTCCCCGGAGGCCCGCGAGCGGCGCCTCGACCTTCGCCGTATGCCGCACGAGCTCGAATGGAATCGTGACGATCTGGTTCAGATCGGTGAGGGTGGCCGCCATCGTGCCGTCAAAGCCGAACGGCACGTCCACGCCTTCGGTGCCGCGTCCGTCCGCGCGAATGAATTTGACGCGGTACTGCGACACGGTGATCCAGTTGTTCGGGGTCGGCGCCGTCGGCGATCCCGCGGTGCCCGGATCCTTCATCGCCAGCCGCATCTGCACGCGGCCGAGGTCGTTGAAAATGCTCTGATTCGTCAGCACGTCGGACGTGATCGGGTTGCCGAACTCGTCCGGCTCCGCCCCCGACGATCCATCGAGGTTCTGGATGATCAGGTACGAGGACGTGTCTCCCTCGAGCACCATGTCTCCGCAGGCCACCTGCGAGAGCGCCGACAGGGCGACGCCCACCGCCATCGCCGCACCCCACACCGCCTTGCGGCGACCGCCAATTGCTTCCGTAGTCATCGTCATAGCTCCACGCGGCCTCATGGCCTAGCCTCTCAGGATCCGCGGCGTGATGAAGATCAACAGCTCGCGGCTCTCGTCTTGAATCTCATCGCGTCGGAACAGCCAGCCGAGGAGCGGGACGCGATGAAGGAACGGCACCCGGTTGATGTTGCTCGACTCCCGGCTGACGAAGATGCCGCCGATCACCGTCGTGGCGCCGTCGTTGACCTGGACCTGCGTGAGCGCCCGCTGCGTGTCGATCGGCGGGATGCCCTGCACGTCGCGGCCGAAGTCCGGCGTGGCGTTCTCGACGGTGATCCGCATGATGACGGTGTTCGCCGACGTGATCTGCGGCGTCACCTTCAGCATCAGCACCGCATCCTTGAAGCTGACCGTCACGGTGTTGTTGGCGACGGTCTGGATCGGGATCTGGATACCCTGCGCGACCTCGGCCTCGACGTTGTTCTGCGTCGTCAGGCGCGGGGTCGAGAGCACGCGGCCCTTGCCGGTGCGCTCGAGCGCCGACAGGGCGACGTCGAGGTTGAACGCGCCGTTGATCGAGCCGAGCGCGAGGCCGATCGCGCCGTTGGCCGGGCTCGACCGGCAGGTTGACCACCGAGCCGGCGCGCTGCCGCGGGTCGCCGCGGGGGTCGTTGGACACCTCGGGACCCGAGACGCTTCCGGTCCGGCCGCCGATGCTGCCGCGGTTCGGGAACGCGAGCGCCGGTCGTATTGCCGATCTCGGGATCCACGCGGCCGTTGAAACCCCACTGGACGCCGAGCTCACGCGCGAAGTCCCGCGTGGTCGTCACGACACGCGCTTCGACTTCGACCTGC
This sequence comes from uncultured Acidobacteriota bacterium, assembly GCA_963847125.1. GTDB lineage: Bacteria > Acidobacteriota > Vicinamibacteria > Vicinamibacterales > 2-12-FULL-66-21 > DATAEE01. The sequence goes on along the minus strand of CAWJYM010000005.1, from coordinate 301,580 downwards.
GGCTCCGGACGGTCCAGGATGTTGATCAGGTTTTCCGCCGTCGTCAGACGGTCCGTCAGGTCGGTGATGATCAACGTGTTCGTGCGCGGGTCGACCTGGATCTGGCCGCGCTGCGACAGCGCGGAGCGCGTCAACAGCGGCTGCAGCTCCGTCGCCTTCGCGTAGCTCAACGCGAACGTGCGGACGCGCAGGTCGCCGGAGAGTGCCTGGGCATCGGCAAGCTTGCGCCGCTCGTCCTCTTCCGAGGCGAGCACTTTGAGCGGGGCGATGCGGACGATCGTGCCGTCAACCGTGTAGCCGAGCTGGTTGCCGCGCAGAATGATGTCGAGCGCCTGGTCCCACGGTACCTCAGTCAGGACGATGTCGACGGTCCCCTGCACGGCGGGATCGATGACCATGTTCAGGCCGCTGATCTCGGCGAACGTGCGAAGCACCGAACGAAGGTCCGCGTTCTGGAAGTCGAGGCTGACCGGGTGCCCGGTGTAGCGCTTGCGACCCTCGGTCACCTCGGCGGTCGGGCGCTGCGCTCCGGGCGTGGCGTCGTTGATGACCGGCGGCGCGGGTGGCGCCTGCTGCTGCGCGGCAGCGACAGCCTGCGCCGGCCTGGCAGCGGCCGGCTTGGGGGCGGCCGGCCGGATCTCGGGCAGCTTTGCCTCCGCAGGGACGGCACCGGGAACCTGCGCCGTCAGACTGGCAGCCGCCGCCGGCGGCGGCGCCTGCAGCGCGGACATGGGATCGATCCCGACCGTGCCCGCGGCCTCGGCGAGGCCGGAGATCGCGAGGCCGGCCGGCACGGCAGCTGTCGCAGCCGCCTCGACGAGCGCGGCGGCGCCGTTGTCGATGGCGGGGCCCGCCTGCGCAAGGTCGACGCGAATCGTGTTGCGCGAGCTGCGGACCTTGTGCGCAGAGGGGGCGTTCAAGGCCAGCAGGATCCGGCCGACGGCGGTGCCGTCGAGCGCGTTGCCATCCTCGAAAGAGACCTTGGCGACGAGGCTGGTACCCGTCGTGCTCACGCGATTCGCGGCACCCGCCACGCTCACGTTGCGCAACTCGACGAGCACGGTTCGCGCGTCGGGGCGGCTGACCGAGTATGCGACCGGCTCGGTCGCCTCGATGAACACCGTTTGCCCGTTGTCGCGTGCTTCCGCGGACACGCCGACCAGCCGCGCTGCACCGGTCGCGGCACCCGCCGCGAGCACGGTCAGCGCGACGGCGGCGGCCGTCGCGGCCGCATACGCGGCGCGCACGGACCTGGGAGCCAGCCGCATCACTTCCCCTCCTGCGTGGCTCGCAGGTACTTTCGCACTTCGCGCTGTTTGACGAGCGAGAGCGGATCGTTGACGTCCTGCGAGAAGATGACCGAATCAGCCGTAATGGCTTTCACCGTACCGTCGAAAACCTTGTCGTTGCCGCGAATGATGTGCGTCTTGTTGTCGGGTCCCGAGACCATGGCCACGAATCCTGTCTTGTCCTTGAGAATGCCGCGCAGCGCGATTTCGCTGATCAGCATGCCCGGCAGGCCGTCGGGACGGCTGTCCCGCGACGGCTTGAGGTCCCCGCCGCGAAACAGCAGGCTCACGAACGGATCGCGACGACCCTCCGGGTTGTACGAAAACACGTCGGGCGGCGCCGGCTTCTCCGGCTGGGCCGGGCTCGCCGCCGAGGTCTGACCCGGGAGCGGCGCCGCAGGCTGCTGCGCGCCGATCGAGCTCGTCAGTCCTAGGGCGCACACCACGAACGCCGTGGCGAGCCCGAAACGAAGAACCGTCGTCAATCCCTTCATCGCTATGGACCGCTCTTTCCCGCGGCCGGACGCGGCGGCATGGGCTTCGCGCCGGGCTTGCCCGGCGGGGCCTTCGTCGAATCCACCAGCACGAACGTCAACGCGGTGCATTCCGCGCTGATCGTCGAAGTCGGCGATGGCTGGTCCTTCGAGCGGATCTTCAGCGCTTGCACGTTGATGATTCGCGGGAACTTGCTGATTCGATCGAAGAACATTCCGAGGTTGTGGTACGTGCCGTCCAGCTCGAGCACGATCGGCCACTCCTCGTGGATCTGTTTGGCCTCGACCGGTTTCGGCTGGAACCCTCGTATCGTCAGGTTCGACTGCGTCGCGAGCGTCTGGACGCGCCGCAGAATGTCCGCGTAGTCCTTCTGCTCGGGCAGCACGCTCTTGAGCGCTTCGAGGCGCCGCTCCAGCTCGTCGACCTGCGACTGGAATTCGGGCAGCCGCTTCGCCGTGTTCAACCCCCGCGTGATGTCGGTGCGCAGCTGCTGGAGCCGGGCTTCGCGCGTAGCCATCTCCGCGCTCACGTCGGAGACGTAGTAGTACCAGAAGCCGAAGACCGCGGCGCCCGCCAAGACGGCGAACGCGGTGATCTGGGCCCACCAGGGAAGTCTGCTCAGCGATATCTGCGCCATGAGGCTCTCGTGCCCTCTCGATCCCTTATCTGCTCGCCGGCGGTACGCCGCTGCCCGTCGAGGCCGCGGTTGCCGGCGGTTTCGCCAGCGCCGGCGGCGGCGGTGGCTGGTAGTTCCCCTTGACCTCGAATTTCACGAGCTCACCCGCCTGCGCCGCCAGCGGCCCCGTCGCCGCGCCGACCTGCGTGTCCACGATCTCGACCGGCTTCTTGAAGTACCCCGACGCTTCGAGGTTCGCGACGAGGTCCGAGATCGCCGTCAGCGACGTCGCGAACCCCTTCATCTGCACCTCGCTGCCGGTTTGCGTCAGCTCCGTGAACCACAGCCGGTCCGGGAGGCTCTTGCTGATCGAATCGAGCATGTGCACCGGCCCGATCTGGCCCTTGCGCAACTCTTCGATGAGCGAGACGCGCTGCTGGAGCTGGGCGCGCTTTCCCTCGAACTTCTGGACCTGGGTGAGCACGGTGCGCAGCCGCCTCGTCTCGGCCTCGGCATCCGCGATGTCCTGGTCGAGGAGCGCCGATCGCTGGCGCAGCGCCCAGAACCACCAGACGATGCCGAGCCCGGTCAGGACGACGATGAGGCTCGCGGCGATCGTGATCTTCTGCGCCTGGCCCAGACTGAGGCTGAGGCCGGCGCGCCGCTTCGCGCGGGGCTGCTCTCTCTCGACTGCGAGGAGGTTGATCCGGATCATCGGTCACCCGCCCTGCGCAGCGCGAGCCCGACGGCCACCGCGGCGGTCGGGGCGACGTCAGACGGCGACGCAACGCCCAGCTTTCGATTGTCGAACGCGATCGCCTTGAACGGGTCGAACGACTCGACAGGCGATTCGAACCGGTCGGCCAGCATGTCCGCGAAGCCCTCCGCCCTCGACGCCCCGCCGCTCAGGACGATCCGGTCGATCCGATCGGACGCGGCCGTCGCCTTGAAGAAGTCGAAGGTCTTCTGAATCTCCAGCATCATGTTCTCGGTCACCGCACGGAGGACCGGCTTCGCTTCGTCGTAGCCGACGCCATCCACCGCCTGACCCTTCTTCAGGGCGTCCGCCGCGTCGTACGGGAGGTTCAGCTCCTTCTGCAACGCCTCGGTGTAGGCGTTGCCTCCGATGGAGACGTCGCGGGTGAAGACCGACTGCTCGCCCTGCAGGATGTTGATGTTGGTCGCGCTCGCGCCGGCGTTCAGCAGGGCGACGATCTGGCCCGGCTGAAGGCCGTAGTTGACCTCGTAGGCGTTCTGCAGCGCGAAGGCATCGACGTCCACGACGACCGCCGTGCGGCCCGCCTGGGCGATGACGCCGGTGTAGTCGGCGATCTTCTCCTTCTTCGCGGCCACGAGCAGCACGTCCATCGTCGGCTTGCCGCCGGTCGACCCGCCGGTCTCGATGATCTGGTAGTCGAGGTTGACGTCCTGGATGTCGAACGGGATGTACTGCTCCGCTTCCCAGTAGATGGATTCCGCGATTTCGGACTCGGTCATCTGGGGAACGGTGATCTTCTTGACGATGACGGCGTTGCCCGAGAGCGACGCCGCGACGTCACGGGTCTTGATCTTGCGGCTGTCGAACAGCCGGCGGATCGCGTCGGCGACGGCCGTGCCGTCGATAATGGCGCCATCGACGATGCTGTCGGGCGGGATCGGCTCGCTGCCGAAGGCGGCGACCTTGTAGCCGCGCCCCGCCGGCTTGAGCTCGACCGCCTTGACGGCGCTCGAACCGATGTCGAGACCCACGAGTGACTTCGTGCGCTTCAGCAGCACTGTGTAATCCTGCGAATTCGACGGAAGTTTGTCAGGGGTGTGCGCGCGCACGCATATCGTCAGCGTGAGCCGCCACAGCCCACTCGGGCTTGGCAAGCGGGGTGCCACCAGCTCTTCGGCAAGATCGAATGCACTTCCGGGCTTTCGTACGCAGATGTGCGGATTCCTGGGTCAGCGCTTCCCGCGCACACGTCACAAAACAGGATGCCTCGCACAGAAACGTAACCGAACTACCCGCGTCGTCGCGCGGGAGGACTCGTGCGCGAGTCTTCCGTACCGTTGACAACGCCGGTAATCCCAAGTATCCTCTTGGTTTGCCGTCCTTGGGACCAGGCTGAAAGGGAACGCATGGGCACGTTTATGCCGGGTGTCGGGAGCATCGAGCGCCGATGGCATGTCATCGACGCCGACGGCCAGGTGCTCGGCCGGGTAGCCAGCGCCGCGGCGCGGCTGCTCTCCGGGAAGCACAAGCCGAGCTACACGCCGTTTCTGGACACGGGCGACCACGTCATCGTGATCAACGCGGCGAAGGTCAAGCTGACCGGCCGCAAGGAAACGCAGAAGGTGTACCGCTACCACAGCGGGTATGAAGGCGGCCTCCGCGAGGAGCGCGCGAAGATCGTGCGGCAGAAGGATCCGGTGCGGCTCGTCGAAGAGGCGGTCCAGGGCATGCTGCCGAAGACCAAGCTGGGCAACGCGATGGCGCGGAAGCTCAAGGTCTACGCCCGAGCGGACCATCCACACGCGGCGCAGAAGCCCGCGAAACGCGAGGTCGCCTAACTTGGCAGTGATTCAGTATTACGGTACGGGGCGTCGGAAGACATCCACCGCGCGCGTGTTCCTCAGACCTGGCAAAGGCGACTTCACCATCAACCGGCGGCCGATCGAAGGAGCCTTCCCCACCGAAGCGCTGCGCAGCCAGATCAAGCAACCGCTGCTGCTGACGGAGACCTCCGACAAGTTCGACGTGCTCGCGACGATCGCGGGCGGCGGAGTGTCCGGCCAGGCGGGCGCGCTCAAGCTCGGCATCGCGCGGGCGCTGATTGAATACAACGCGGAGCTGCGCCAGCGCCTGAAGCAGGCGGGGTTCCTCACGCGGGACGCGCGGATCAAGGAACGCAAGAAGTACGGGCAGAAGGGAGCGCGCAAGCGCTTCCAGTTCAGCAAGCGCTAGGAGGAAGTTTGGAGCCGTTGTCCCTGAAGGATCTGCTGGAGGCCGGAGTCCACTTCGGCCACCAGACGAAGCGGTGGAACCCGAAGATGAAGGAGTACATCTTCGGCGAGCGGAACGGGATCTACATCCTCGATCTCGGCAAGACCGCCAAGCTCTTTCGGACGGCCGAGGAGTTCGTCATGAACCTCGCGTCGGACGGGCGCACCATTCTCTTCGTCGGCACGAAGCGGCAGGCGCAGGACGCGATCGCCGAAGAAGCGCAGCGCTGCAGCATGTTCCACGTGAACCAGCGCTGGCTCGGCGGCCTCCTGACCAACTTCGCGACGATCCAGCGGAGCCTCGGCCGCCTGCGCGATCTCGAGGCGATGGTGACCGACGGCCGCTACGACACGCTCTCCAAGAAGGAGATCGCGTCGATCGAGAAGGAAAAGCGCAAGCTCCAGAAGAACCTCGACGGCATCCGCGGCATGTCCCGCCTGCCGGACGCGGTCTTCGTCGTCGATACGCGCAAGGAGAAGATCGCGGTCGACGAGGCGCGCAAGCTGAAGATTCCCGTCATCGGCATCGTGGATACCAACTGCGATCCGGACGAAGTCGACTACGTCATCCCCGGCAACGACGACGCCCTGCGGTCGATCCGGCTGTTCGCGTCGCGCGTCGCCGAGGCGGTCCTCGCCGGGCGCGCCGCGCGCGAGAGCGCGCACGCCGAGGCCGAAGGAGACGAGGGGAGCGACGATCGCGGCCGGCGGACCGTCCGCACCGCCGCGCGCCAGGCCCGCGCCGAGGCCACGTCGGCGGCGGTCTAGAAGACTTCCGCGACGGCCGGCCGTACGACAGGGCCGGCCGTTTTCATGTACACCCATAGAACCTTCTGAACAGGAATTGAGATGGCGACGATTACGGCGGACCTCGTGAAGACCCTCCGCGACCGGACTGGCGCGGGCATGATGGAGTGCAAGGCGGCGCTCGTCGAAGCCGGCGGCGACCTCGAAGAAGCGACGACGATCCTGCGCAAGCGGGGGCTCGCGCAGGCCGCCAGGAAAACGGGCCGCTCGACCTCCGAGGGGCTGATTGGCCACTACATCCACATGGGGGGCAGGATCGGCGTCCTCGTCGAGGTGAATTGTGAATCCGACTTCGTGGCCCGCACCGCGGATTTCCAGACGCTCGTCAAGGAGATCGCGATGCACATCGCCGCCGCGAGCCCGCAGTTCGTGAGACGCGAGGACGTGCCCGCCGAGGTCATCGAACGGGAGAGGTCGATCTACCGCGCGCAGGTCGAGAACACCGGCAAGCCGGCGCAGGTGCTCGACAAGATCGTGGAAGGAAAGCTCAACAGCTTCTACGAGCAGTCCGTGCTGCTCGACCAGCTGTCGATCCGCGACCAGAAAACGACCATCGGACAGATGGTCACCGCGGCCATCGCGAAGCTCGGTGAGAACATCACCGTCGCCCGTTTCGTCCGATTCAGGGTCGGCGAGAAAGACTAGCGGGTATAATCCCCCGCTGATGTCGTCGTCGCCGGTCTACTCCCGCGTCCTCCTGAAGCTGTCGGGCGAAGCGCTGATGGGCGAAGAGCCCTTCGGCATCGACCCCAAGGTCACCGCACAGATCGCCGCCGAGATCGGCGAGGTCCAACAACTCGGCGTCGAAACCGGCATCGTCATCGGCGGCGGGAACCTCTTCCGGGGGCTCGCAGCGAGCGCGAAGGGCATGGACCGCTCCACCGCCGACTACATGGGCATGCTCGCGACGGTCATCAACGCCCTGGCGCTCCAGGACGCCCTCGAACACCTCGGGATCACCACGCGGCTCGCGACCGCTATCGAGATGCGGGCCGTCGCCGAGCCGTTCATCCGGCGCCGCGCGATCCGCCACCTCGAAAAGAAGCGTGTCGTGGTCTTCGCCGCCGGCACCGGGAATCCGTACTTCACCACCGACACCGCCGCGGCTCTGCGCGCGATGGAGATAAGAGCGGAAGTCATCCTCAAGGGGACGAAGGTCGACGGGATCTACACCGCCGATCCGATGACGACGCCGACGGCCACGCGGTTCGACTCCATCTCGTACCTGCAGGTCCTCGAGCAGGGGCTGAAGGTGATGGATGCAACCGCGATCTCCCTGTGCATGGACAACCGGCTTCCCATCGTCGTGTTCAGCCTGCGCACGCCCGGCAACCTGCGCCGCGTCATCATGGGCGAGCATGTCGGTACTCTCGTGAAGGCCTGATATGGATGTGAACGATCTCAAGGGCTTGTCCGCTGAAGTGAAGAAACGGATGGACGCGGCGATCGACCACGTCCGCAAGGAGCTGGCGGGCGTACGCACGGGTCGGGCGTCGGTCACGATCCTCGACTCCGTGCACGTCGAGGCTTACGGCTCGCCGATGCCGCTCAACCAGGTGGCCTCGCTCTCGGTCCCCGAACCGACGCTGATCGTGGCGCAGCCGTTCGATCCGTCGCTCCTGAAAGAGTGCGAGAAAGCGATCCGCAACGCGAACCTCGGGCTGAATCCGTCCAACGACGGCAAGGTGGTCCGGATCCCGATTCCCCCGCTGACGGAAGAGCGGCGCAAGGAGCTCTCGAAGCTCGTGCACAAGTACGCCGAGGACGGGCGGAACAGCGTGCGCCAGGTCCGGCGGGACTCGAACGAGCGCCTGAAGAAGCTCCTCAAGGATCACAAGATTTCCGAGGACGACGAGCGGCGCGGGCTGGACGAAGTCCAGAAGATCACCGACCAGCACGTGCACTTGATCGACGACCTGCAGAAGAAGAAGGATCAGGAGTTATTGGGAAAGTAGCCCAATGCTGAATGTGGATTGCTGATTGCTGATTTCGCAGTCAGCACCACTCAGCAATCCACAATCAGCAATCAGCAATGGGCAGCTTTTTCACCCACCTGGAATGCAGCGCGCCCTGCGGCGCTGCCTCCCGTGACCCGCGCTCGGCCCATCACCTCTGCGCGTGCGGCGCTCCCCTGCTCGCCCGATACGACCTCGATGCGGCCGCCGCGGCCTGGCGCCGCGATTCGCTCGCCGATCGCGAGCCGACCATGTGGCGGTACCGGGAACTGATGCCGCTCTTCGTGGATGCCGGAGAGACGCCGGTGACTCTGGGCGAAGGGTGGACGCCGTTGTTGCACGCCCGGCGGCTGGGCGGACGATTGGGGCTCGACGGCCTGTACGTGAAGGACGAGTCGCTGAACCCGACGAACTCGTTCAAGGCGCGCGGGCTCTCGGCGGCGGTCACGCGAGCGCTGTACCTCGGCGCAAAGACGCTGTCGATCCCGTCAGCGGGCAACGCCGGTAACGCCCTCGCGGCGTACGCGGCGCGGGCCGGTATCGCCGCCCAGGTGTTCATGCCGAAGGACGTCAAGCCGCCGTTCATCCGCGAGTGCGAGCTCTATGGCGCCGAGGTGACGCTCGTCGACGGGCTCATCACCGACGCCGGCCGCGTGGCGGCCGAACGCGGCGCGCCGCTCGGCTGGTACGACACGTCGACGCTCAAGGAGCCGTACCGCGTCGAGGGAAAGAAGACGATGGGCTACGAGGTGGCCGAGCAGCTCGGCTGGCGTCTGCCCGACTGGATCATCTATCCGACGGGTGGGGGCACGGGCATCGTCGGGATGTGGAAGGCGTTCGAGGAGCTGGAGCGCCTCGGCTGGCTCGCGCCCGGCCGCCGGCCGAAGATGGTCACCGTACAGGCGGACGGCTGCGCGCCGATCGTTCGCGCCTTCGAGCGTGGGACCGAAAAGGCCGAGCCGTGGGAGAACGCGCGCACGGTTGCGGACGGGCTGCGCGTGCCGCGCGCCGTCGGAGACTTTCTCGTGCTGCGCGCCCTCCGCGAGAGCGGCGGGACGGCAATCGCCGCGACCGATGCCGAGATGATCGCTTCGATGCGAGAGATGGGCGCGGCCGAGGGAGTAAGCGCCGCTCCCGAAGGTGGCGCCGCTCTGCAGGCGCTCAAAGTACTGCTGCGCCGCGGCGACGTCAGACGATCCGACACGATCGTCCTCTTCAACACCGGAGGGGCGTTGAAGTATCTCGAAGTACTCGGTGGCGGGCCGGTCTGAAGACCGGCCCCTCCAGACACATTGGAGGGGCCGGCCTCTTAGGCCGGCCCGAGCCAGGATTCATGATTGGCATCCTCTTCACCGGCGGCACGATCTCCATGACGGTCGATGAGTCGGGCGCCGTCGTGCCTGCGCTCGGCTGGCGGGAGATCGTCGCGCGCGTCCCCGAGCTCGGAGGGATCGCCGACGTCGAGTGCGAGGATTTCTCGCGGCTCCCGGGCCCGCACGTGACGCCCGAACAGATGTGGCGCCTCGCGCGGCGCGCGGCCGCATGGCTCGAACGGCCTGACGTCGACGGCCTGGTCGTGACCCACGGAACCGATACCCTCGAAGAGACGGCGTTCTTCCTGCACCTCGTGCTGACGTCGGACAAGCCCGTTGTCCTCCTCGGCGCGATGCATCCCTCGTCGGACCCCGACTGGGATGGTCCGGCCAACCTCCGCGCCGCGCTCCGAGTGGCGGCCTCACCCGGTGCCAGAGCCCGGGGTGCGCTCATCGTCATGGGTGGGACGATCCTGTCCGCCGCTGAAGCCCGGAAGCTGCACAGCGCGAAGCCGGCGGCGTTCGGTGCGCCCGGCAAGGGCCCTGTCGGCATCGTCGAAAACGGCCACGTGCGTTTCCTCCGGTCCGGTACGGCCCGGCCGGCGTGGCAGGCTGCCGGAGCGGAAGCAGGTCTGCGCGTGCCGCGCATCGACGCGCGCGTCGACCTGATATCGGCCGCCGCGGGCGCCGACGATCGCTTCGTGCGCTGCGCGCTAGCGAGCGGCGCGCGCGGCCTGACCATCGAGGCGTTCGGCAACGGCAACGTGCCGCCCGGCCTTCGTGCAGGCATCCGCGCCGCCCTGGAGGCAGGCGTTCGGGTTCTCGTCGCGACGCGGGCCGTCGCGGGCGGCGTCAGCCCGCGGTACGGATACGAGGGCGGCGGGCGCGATCTCCTCTCGCTGGGCGCGATGATGGCGGGTCAGCTGTCCGCTCCGAAAGCCCGGGTGCTTCTGATGGTGGCGCTCGGCGCGGGCGACGCGATTCCGGTCGAGCGCGTCGTCGCGGAAGCGACCGGTCAAGCGCCCGCCTAATCCCCCAGAGAAATCCCGACAGCGCGCGCGGTGCCGATCAGATCGGAATCGAGCGGCACCTGCTTCGTCCTGCCGACGATATCTTCGAGCGGGACGGCGCCGATATCCGGCGGATGGTTCGCGACCATGCAGCCGAAGCGTCCCTGCATGACCAGTTCGACGGCCTTCCGTCCCAGTCGCGTCGCCAGTATTCGGTCGAAGCTCGTGGGTGGGCCGCCGCGCTGGAGGTGGCCCAGTACGACGCAGCGTGCCTCTTTTCCCGTGTCGCGCTCGAGATGTTCCGCGATACGCGCGCCGATGCCGCCGAGGCGCTCGACGCGACCGGCCGACGCCGACGTCAGGACGGAGACTTCCCCGTCGATCGGCTTCGCCCCTTCCGCGGCGACGACGATGCTGAACTTCGCGCCCCAGCGATCCCGCTCGGTGATTCGAGCGGCGACCTTCTCGATGTCGTAGGGAATCTCCGGAATCAGAATCACGTCGGCGCCGCCGGCGATCCCGGCATTGATCGCGATCCATCCCGCATACCGGCCCATGACTTCGACCACCATGACGCGGTGGTGGGCCTCGGCGGTCGTGTGCAGCCGATCGATCGCGTCGGTGGCGAAGCTCACGGCCGAGTCGAAGCCGAACGAGCTGTTGGTGAGGACGATGTCGTTGTCGATCGTCTTGGGCACCCCGACGATGGGCATCCCGCGCTTCTGGAATTCGTGGGCGATCGCCAGCGTGCCGTCGCCGCCGATGACGATCACCGCGTCGAGCTGGAGATCGCGGTACATCTCGAGGCAGCGGTCGGAATAGTCGACGGTCCCCGACGACCGAGTTTCGACAGGGTACGCGAAGGGATTGCCGCGGTTCGTCGTGCCGAGGATCGTGCCGCCGACGCGGAGGATGCCGGTGACATCACGCGGCGCGAGCGGGCGCGCGCGGCCCGGCTCGATCAGGCCGTCGAAGCTGTCCTCGAGGCCGATGACCTGGGCGCTGGAATTGGCCGCGGCCTTCACGACGGCGCGGATGACGGCGTTCAGGCCCGGAGCGTCGCCGCCGCCGGTCAGCACCCCGATACGTTTGGACATCGTCCGTAGAAGAATACTGCGAGAACGTGCAGATCTCACGGTTTCGTTAGTCGCACGGTTTCGTCAGTTCGTTCGGTTTCGGCGATCACGTCGTTTTCGTCATGAGATGGTCAGCACTCCTTCAACAAACTGTCAGGCGCAGCGGCCCCGGGTTCTGTAGAGTTGTGCACCAACGGAGGCATCACGATGAGTTGCGAGCCGAACATCGTCTGGTCCAGCGCGCGTCCGGCGTTTTCGAGGATCCTCGTTCTCGTGTTGATCGTCGGTGGGTTCGCGACTCCAGCGTTCGCCCAGCTCGGCGCGCCGCTGATCATCAGCGAGTTCCGGCTCCGCGGACCGAGCGGGGCCAACGACGAGTTCGTCGAGATCTACAATCCGAGCGACGCGCCGGTGACGGTCACGTCGGTGAGCGGCATTGGGTACGCGGTCGTGGCGTCCGACGGGGTCGCGAGGATCATCATCCCGAACGGGACGGTTATCCCGGCGCGCGGGCACTACCTCGGCGCGAACTCGGTCGCGTACAGCCTCGCAGGGAACGCTCCCGCGAACGCGACGTACACGAGCGACATCCCGGACAACGCGGGGATCGCTCTTTTCAGAACGTCGGTTGCCGCGAGCTTCACGCTTGCAAACCGCGTGGACGCGGTTGGGTCCACGTCGGAGGCCAACGTCCTCTACAAGGAAGGCAGCGGTTATCCGGCGCTGACGCCGTTCTCAATCGACTACAGCTTCTACCGAGCGTCGGTCACCGGGTTTCCGCAGGATACGAACAACAACGCGGCGGATTTCGTGTTCGTCGACACGAACGGCACCTCGGCCGGCGCCGGGCAGCGGCTGGGCGCGCCCGGACCCGAGAACCTGGCGGGCCCCAATCAGACCGGCACGGGGATTCTCGTCACGCCGCTCGATGGCGCGGTGGGCATTGGAGAGGTTCCGAACTTCCTGCGGGACTTCACGAGCGATCCGGCAAACAACAGCACGTTCGGGACGATTGCGCTGCGGCGGCGAATCTGGAACAACACGGGTGCGAATATTACGCGCCTGCGGATCCGATTCTCGTTCGTGAACACGTTCCCGTCCCCGAGCGGCATCGCCGATTTGCGTCCCAGAACCTCCAGCGCCGTACTCGTCGGTCTCACGGGCGGAGGAACGGTGCTGGTGAACGGCACGACGCTCGAGCAGCCGCCGAGTCAGCCGAACGGCGGCGGCTTCAACACTTCCATGAACGTAGCCGTCGTGACGCTTGGAACTCCTCTCGCCGCGGGCGGCAACGTGCCGGTCAACTTCCTTTTCGGCATTCAGCAGACAGGAGCCTTCCGGATCTCCATGAACGTCGAGGCGCTGCCCGGCGGTGGCGCCTCATCGGTCCACACCTGGGAAGGTCGGACACTCTCGGACTTCGGGTCCGACGGTCGCGCCGACCTGGTGGTCTATCGCGCGCCCGCCGGGCAGTGGTGGATCACTCAATCTCCCAGCTACACCGGCGTACTCATGGTGCCCTGGGGCCTGTCGACCGATCTGCCCGCGCTCTCGGACTACGATGGCGACGGCTTTGTCGATCCGGCGGTCTTCCGGCCCGGCGCTGGCGGCAACTCGTTCTGGTTCATCAAGAACTCGAGCGCGAACTACACGACCTCCTTCTCCGTGCATTGGGGCACTTCGGGCGATCTCCCCGTGCCGGGCTTCTACGACACGGACAGGAAAGCCGATCCCGCGGTGTACAGGGCCTCGACCGGTCAGTGGTTGATCGCTAGATCGACTGGCAGCTACACCTCCTCGCTCATCGTCCCGTGGGGCATCGCCGGCGACGTGCCGGTCCCGGCCGATTACGACGGCGACGGGCGCACGGACATCGCCATCTATCGGCCGTCGACGGGCCAGTGGTTCATCAAGCGATCCGACAGCGAGTATGCGACCTTCTTCGTCCTGCAGTGGGGCGTCCAGGCCCAGGGCGACATCCCGGTGCCGGCCGATTTCGACGGGGACGGCAAGGTCGACCCGGCGGTCTATCGTCCCGGCATCGGCACCTGGTTCGTCAGAACCTCGAACACCGGCTACATCGGCTCGTTCAGCGTGCAGTGGGGCGTCCAGGCGCAGAACGATCAGCCGATGCCCGCCGACTTCGACGGCGATGGCAGAGCGGATCCGGCCGTCTATCGACCGGGCATCGGGTTCTGGTACGTCGTGCGGTCGAGCACCAACTACACCACGTTCTTTAGCGTCCAGTGGGGTAACCAGGCGCTCGGCGACATACCAGTCCGCGAACGCTGATTCCGCGCAGCTGCAGTCGTGAGGAGGACATGATGTGCAGTGAATCGGGCAGGATCCTGTCGAGCCGGCGGCCAGCGCTCCTGGGAATCGTGGTTATCGCGCTGGTCGTCGGCGGATTCGCGAGTCCCGCGTACGCTCAGCTCGGCGCGCGGCTGATCATCAGCGAGTTCCAGCTCCGCGGACTGAACAGCACCGACGAGTTCGTCGAGATCTACAATCCGAACGACGCGCCGGTCACCGTCACGTCGGTGACCGGCGCGGGGTACGCGTTGGTGGCGTCCGACGGGGTCGCGAGATTCATCATCCCGAACGGGACGGTGATCCCGGCGCGGGGGCACTACCTCGGCGTGAACTCGCTCGGGTACAGCCTGGCGTCCTACCCCGCCGGGTCCGGCCAGACGGCGGTCGGCAACGCGACCTACACGACCGACATCCCGGACAACGCCGGGATCGCGCTCTTCTGGACGTCGCTTCCCGCCGACTTCACGCCCGCGAACCGCATAGACGCGGTCGGTTCCACGTCGGAGGCCAATGTTCTCTACAGGGAAGGAACGGGATATCCGGCGGTGACGCCGTTTGTGGGCCATTACAGCTTCTATCGAGCGTCGGTCACCGGGTTTCCGCAGGACACCAACGATAACGCCGCCGATTTCGTGTTCGTCGATACGAACGGCACGGCGAGGGAAGCCGGCCAGCGGCTGGGCACGCCGGGACCCGAGAACCTGGCGGGCCCCAACCAGACTGGCACCGGGATCTTCGTCACGCCGCTCGATCCCGCCGTGGGCTTCGGACGGCCCGCGAACTTCGAGCTGGATTTCACCAGCGATCCGGCAAACAACAGCACGTTCGGGACGATTGCGCTGCGGCGACGTATCTGGAATAGCACGGGCGTCAACATCACCCGCCTGCGGATCCGAATCTCTTTCATCAATACGTTCCCGTCTCCGAGTGGCGTCGCGGATCTGCGTCCAAGAACCTCAGGTGACATTGCCGTCGGCACGAGTGTAGGGGTGGTGACGGTGCGCGGCACCACGCTCGAGCAGCCGCCCTCTCAGCCCAACGGGGGCGGATTCAACAGCAGTATGGGCGTGGGGTTCGTGACGCTGGCGGCTCCCTTGCCGGCGGGTGGCAGCGTGCCGGTCAACCTCCTCTTCGGCGTTCAGCAGACAGGAACCTTCAGGATCTCCATGAACGTCGAGGCGCTCCCGTCCGGCGGCGCCTCATCCGTCCACGTGTGGGAAGGTCGGACGGTCTCGGACTTCGGGAACGACGGTCGTGCGGATCTGGCGGTCTTTCGCGCGCCCGCCGGGCAATGGTGGATCACTCAATCCTCCACCAGCTACACCGACGCGCTCATGGTCCCCTGGGGCCTGTCGACCGATCTGCCTGCGCTCTCCGACTACGATGGCGACCGCACGGTCGATCCGGCGATCTTCAGGCCCGGCCCTGGCGGGAGCTCGTTCTGGTTCATCAAGAACTCGAGCGCGAACTACACGACCTTCTTCTCCGTGAATTGGGGCACCTCGGGCGACGTGCCCGTGCCGGGCAACTACGACACCGACAGGAAAGCCGATCCCGCCGTGTATCGACCATCGACCGGCCAGTGGCTCATCGCCAAATCGACTGGCAGCTACACCTCCTCGCTCATCGTCCCGTGGGGCATCGCCGGGGACGTGCCGGTCCCGGCGGACTACGACGGCGACGGGCGCACCGACATCGCCATCTATCGGCCCTCGACCGGCCAGTGGTTCATCAAGCGGTCCGACAGCGAATACGCCAGCTTCTTCGTGTTGCAGTGGGGCGTCCAGGCCCAGGGCGACATCCCGGTGCCGGCCGATTTCGACGGGGACGGCAAGGTCGACCCGGCTGTCTATCGCCCCGGCGTCGGCACCTGGTTCGTCAGAACCTCGAACACCGGCTACATCGGCTCATTCAGCGTGCAGTGGGGCGTCCAGGCGCAGAACGATCAGCCGATGCCCGCCGACTTCGACGGCGACGGCAGGACGGATCCAGCCATCTACCGACCGGGCACCGGGCTTTGGTACGTCCTGCGGTCGAGCAGCAACTACACTACGATCTACACCGTCCAGTGGGGCAATCAGGGGCTGGGGGACATTCCAGTTCGCGAACGCTGAGGCGCACGGCGACGGCGGGCTGGTTGCTGCCCGTTTGAAGCGCGTGTTAGGATCGGAGCTTCCATTGGGCGCACCTCGCGTCGTCGTGCGGCCATCCGTGGGCGGCTAGCTCAGTTGGGAGAGCGCTGCGTTCGCAACGCAGAGGTCGGGAGTTCGAGCCTCCTGCCGTCCACCACTTTCATTCGGTTCTTCCCACCCAGCGCGCTTCGTGCTAGCCTTCGCGCTCCGTTCAGCTGTTCTAAACATGATGGACTTCGCCCTGCCGACTCGGCTCGATGCTCCAATCATCCTGCTCGTCGGGCCTGATACGGACTCTCGCGCCGCCTACCACTACCATCTGAACTATTTCGGGTTTCGCGTCCACGCTGCGGAGAATGCTCCGCGAGCCCTTCGGCTCATCGCGCTTTCACCGCCCGCCGTCGTGGTGACCGAGCTCAACTTGCCAAACGGTGACGGCGTGACGCTGTGTCGCACTTTGAAAGGCGACGCGTTCACCTGCAGCCTTCCGATCGTTGGGATCACCGGCCACGCCGACAACGAGACCGCCCGCGTGGCCCTGGACGCGGGCTGCTCCGCCGTCCTCGTCAAACCCTGCTTACCGGAACGTGTTCGCGAGGAGGTCGTCCGCGTGCTGGCGATATGTCGCGAATCCCGGGCGCGCGGTCTGGCAGTGCGCGAACGGGCTCGGTCTCTCAATGACAAGAGCGAGGCGCTGCGCAGTAAGTCTGACGCCATACACGACAGAACGGCCCGCCTGCTTCAGCTCCTGACGCTGCGGGCCGAGCCGACAACCGCCGATCGCGTGCTGTCGATTGCGCTCGTACGAGTGCGCGGAGAGTTTCAGGAGAATCCCGATCTTCAGGGCTCTGCCGAGGAGCTCGCTCGGCTCGTGGATGCCGATGCAGGGTCGGTACGCATGGTGCTCGAGACGCTGGTCCGGGCGGGGTTTCTCCAGCGCACGGCGGAGGCGCTCTACGTCGTGACCCGACAACGTCGGGCGTGACGACGGCCTTATCTCTGCTCCTCGCTCTCCTTGTCCGGTCCGATGGACGGCGAGGCATCGACGACCTGGCCCGTCTCCCCCGCGACGAGGCGCCGCACGAAACCAGCGAGCGCCGCGGCGGCAATCGCGTGCCCGGCCGCCGCCTTCAGCAGCTCCTGAGGATCGACGCCGTTGAAGTCCGACTCAAGGCGGTTGACGGGTTCGCTGAAGCCGTCGAGGCGCTGGAAGGAGGCACTCAGCCCGCCGAAGGCCGCCTTCAACGCCGAGAGATCATTTGAGTTCATCACCCGCTCCCAGCCCCGAAGCCCCGAAGCCCCAAAGCCCCAGGCCCCAAGCCCGAGATGTTACACTCCACCCTATGCCCATCTTCGAGTACGTCTGCCAGGACTGCCGGCACTCCTTCGAGACCCTCGTCCAGGGAGAGCGCAAGCCCGCCTGTCCCGCCTGCTCGAGTCTGGCGCTCGACAAGCAACTATCGGTCTTTGCGGTCAACGGGAAGGGGTCAGCCAGCTCGACCATGGATTCGTCGTTCTCGCCCTCGGGCGCCTGCGGCGCCTGCGGCGACCCGCGCGGGCCCGGTTCCTGCTCGATAAATTAGGTACTTCGCGGGACAAAACCGTAAGCCGACTGTCTTTTTTCTGCCCGCCCTAATCCAACCTCCCGAGCTCGACCACTCAAGCTTCTCACGGAATATCGCAGCTTCGCGCGTCTCTTTACGCGGCGGCGCACCCGAAAGGGCGCTGGCACTGCCCTTGCCATGAGCCGCGGCGAGACATCAAGGAATAAGATCATGTGGTTCTGGATTAGCTGCTATCTCACCGGTCACGACTACGGCGTCTGCTGTGAGCAAGGGGTCATCTACCTCCGCTGCTCGGTCTGCGGCCGACGGTCGCAGGGTTGGGACGTTCGGACGGCTTCGGCCGAAGCCCACGCCCACGCGCACGCCCACGTCCACCAGCCGGCAGCGCGCTAAGCGCCCCCGCCGTACGCCATCGGGCTACAATACCGGCCCATGGCGGTGCCCCGAATTTCAAAGGAAGACCTCAAGCAACGGCTGGACGCCGGCGCGGCGCCGGTGATTGTCGACGTCCGCCTGAAGTATCCATACGAGCACAGCACGGTGATGCTGCCGGGCGCCATCCGTCTGCACCCCAAGAGCTTCGACCCCGCGTCGCTGCCCCGCGACCGTGAAATCGTGCTGTACGACTCGGACCCCGACGAGCTCGTGAGCGCGCCGCTCGTCGCCGAACTGGTCCGCCGCGGCTACCGGGCGTCGGCGCTCAAGGGGGGCATCAACGACTGGATCACGGCCAAGCTCCCGACCGACACGAAGGAAGCGCCGCAGGCAGCGCCGCCCGCGCCTGGATCGCTGAAGGGCTGACGATCATTCAGCAATCAGCATTCCGCAGTCAGCATTGAGCATTACCCTCGGCCGCGCCTGGGACATCTTCGAACGGGCGGTCGCCGGGCTCGCGCGCAAGGTTCCGCCAGGCACGGCCTTCTTCCCGGCCGGTGGCCTTCGCCGCTTCGACCCGGTCATCCCCCGGTTCGCCGTGCTGGCCCGCACGGAAGATCCGGCGGGGGTGCGTCACGCCGCTCGCGGTCTGACAATCGATCGACAGCTGGTCGTCATCGAGGCCTATCCCCCGTCGCGCTTCGGCGCAGCCTTCATTCGGGCCACGGGGACCGACGCGCACGTCAGGCACCTCGACGCGCTCGCCGGGGGAAGCATCGACGACCTTCGCGGCACGACCGAAGACGAGGTTTATGCCGCGCTCGGCCTGCCGTGCGTGCCTCCCGAGATTCGATCTGGAGGCCACGAACTGGCACGAGCCGCGCAGGGCACGCTTCCGCGGCTGCTGACCCGGTCCGACATCCGCGGCGACCTGCATCTGCACACGCGTTACAGCGACGGGCGGGACGATGTCGAGACGGTCGTCCGCGCTGCCGACGCGCTCGCGTACGAGTACATCGCGATCACGGACCACTCCCCCGGCGCCGCCGCGTCGCGCGTGCATTCCGAGACCACGTTGCTGCGGCAGATGGACGAAATCGACGAAGTCCAGACGCGTTATCCACGCGTCAGAATTCTGAAAGGGGTCGAGGCGGAGATCCTCTCCGACGGGTCTCTCGACCTGCCGGACGCACTGCTGGAACGGCTGGACATCGTGCTCGCTTCTCTGCACGACGCTGCCGGTCAGTCGCCGGAGGCTCTGCTCTCCCGATACGCCGCCGCCGCGGCGCATCCTCTCGTGAACGTGTTGACACACCCGTCCAACCAGCTGGTCGGCCGCCGGGAGGGATATCCGCTCGACTACGATCGGCTTTTCGAGCTCGCGTCCGAGACCGGCACGCTGCTCGAAGTCGACGGCGCCCCTTCCCATCTCGACCTCGACGGCGGGCTGGCGCAGCGGGCGGCCGCGGCGGGGGTTCGGCTGACCGTCGACAGCGACTGCCACCAGGCGGCGATGATGGGCCGCTACATGCTCTTCGGCGTGGGCACCGCGCGGCGCGGCTGGGTCGAGCCGGCCAGCGTCGCGAACACCCGACCCCTGGATGAGCTGCTGACGACGCTTCGCGCGAAACGGAACTAACGCCCGGATCCGCGTTTCGGTCTAACCTCTACATATGCGCTGTCTGCCGATCCTCGCCGCATTGCTTGCCACCTGGTCGGTGTCGGCCGCACAACCGGCCCAGCAGGACACTTCCGATCCGGCCACGCTCGCCCGCGCGGTTCAGGCGCGCTACGACCGTGTCCGCGACTTCACCGCCGACTTCACGCACACCTACACCGGCGGCGTGCTCAAGAAAAAGGTCGTCGAGCGCGGGACGATCCAGGTCAAGAAACCCGGGCGGATGCGGTGGCGGTACACGAATCCGGAAGAGAAGCTGTTCGTGTCCGACGGGCGTCAGATCTATTCGTATGTGCCGGCGGATCGCCAGGTCATCGTCAGTCCGATGCCGGCCGAGGACCGGGCGGCGACCGCGGCGCTGTTTCTGACCGGCAAGGGAGACCTGGCACGGGACTTCACGGCAAAACCGGCCCCCGTGCCGGCAGGGGCGCCGCCCGGGTCGGTGGCGATCGAGCTGACCCCCCGCCAGGAGCAGCGGGAGTACAATACCCTCACCCTCGTGGTCAATCGGGAGACCCACGCGATCAGCATGTTGGCGGCGGATGACCGCCAGGGGGGCCGTTCGGCGTTCACGTTTGCCAACGTCAAGGAGAACACCGGATTGACCGATAAGGTTTTCGAGTTCTCCATCCCGCGCGGGGCAGATGTCATCAGGACAGGCCAGCCGTAGACTCGCCGTCGCGTTCGCCGTTGCCCTTTCGGTGTCGGGGTGTGCGCATTCGACCGCGATGCGCAACGCGAAGGAAGCGGAGCGATTCGAAGACTTCGATCGCGCCGTCGTCGAATACACCAAGGCGGTGCGAGAGGATCCGTCAGACCGCACGGCCAAGCTGTCGCTCGAACGGGCGAAGCTGCGCGCGTCGAACGCGCACTACGAACGCGGACGGCGGCTCGCCGCCAACAACCGGTTCGAGGAGGCGCTGCTCGAGTACCAACTCGCGGCCGAGCTGAATCCGACCAACGCCGACGTGGAGCGCGAGCTGACGACGACGCGGAATGCGCTCCGCGCCAAGGTCGCGGTCGCCAAGGAAGGACAGACGGCGCTCGAGGCGCTGATCAACCGGACGCGTGACATGCCGCCGGCCGGCCACGATCTGCCGGAAGACGTCAAGCTCGCCGACACGCTCGTCTTCGGCGACGCGAGCGCGCGCGCCGTGTTCACGACCATCGCCCGCTTCGCCAACCTCAATCTCATCTTCGACCCCGCGTTCCGCGACGCGACGATCTCGATCGACCTGCGCAACGTGACGCTCGGGGACGCGCTGACGTCGGTTTCCTCCGCGACCCGGACGTTCTACCGCGTCACCGCGCCGCGCACGATCACCATCATCCCCGACACACCGGCGAAGCGCCGCGAGTACGAGGAAGAAGTCGTCCGGACGTTTTATCTGAGCAATGCCGACCTCAAGGAAACGATCGATCTCCTGCGCATCGTCGTCGACGCCCGCAAGATCGCTCCCATTACCGGCACGAACGCGTTCACCGTGAAGGACACGCCGGAGCGGATTGCCGCGGCGTCTCGCGTACTGGCCGCGATCGACAAGGCGCGGCCCGAAGTCGTCATCGACGTGGAGCTGCTGGAGGTCGACCGCACCAAGCTCCTGGAGTACGGGCTCCAGATCGCGTCGCCCGGCCAGCCCGGCATCTCTGGAACCGTCGACATCAACCGGCCCGGCATGACCCTCTTCGATCTGCGCAACCTCACGTCGTCGGACGTGTTCCTCGCCGGCCTGCCGTCGCTCTTCTACCGGCTGCTGAAGTCCGACACGAACACGCGCGCCCTCGCGAGCCCGCGGCTGCGCACCTCCGAAGGGATGGCCGCGCAGGCGCGATTCGGCGAGCGCGTGCCGGTACCGGTCACCACCTTCGCGCCGATCGCGACCGGCGGCATCAACCAGCAGCCGATTACGTCGTTCGTCTACGAGAACATCGGCGTCAACATCGACATCACGCCTCGGATCCATCACGACGACGAGGTCTCGCTCGTCCTAAGGGTCGAAATCAGCAACATCTCCGGGACCGGGTTCGGCGACCTGCCCACCTTCGGGAACCGTCAGATCACGACGACGATCCGGCTGCGGGACGGCGAGACGAACATGCTGGCGGGGCTGATTCGTGACGACGAGCGGACGGTGATGGACGGCATCCCTGGCCTGAGCGATCTGCCGGTCATCGGTCGCCTCTTCGCCCACAATCGCAAGGAAACGCAGCAGACCGATATCCTGCTGACGCTCACGCCGCACATCGTCCGGGTGCTGGATCTGACCGAAGCGGATCTGCGTCCGTTCCGGGTCGGACGGGATTCGGGCTCTCCGCTGCTTGATCCGCCGAGGCCGGTTCCGCCGGAGCCGGTCGATCAGCCCCCGGCGCAACCGCCGCAGCCTCCAACACCGCAGCCGATCCAGCCGCCGCCGCCCGTCAAGCCGATCCCGATTCCGTAGAATCCCGGTCCGCCTAAAGGCGGACTCTACTCTGTCAGGGACTCTTCCCGGCTCACGCGGGCGCCGAGCTTCTGCAGGCGTTCGACGACGGCCGCGTATCCCCGCTCAACCGTCTCCAGCGGGTGCAGCATGCTCTCCCCTTCCGCCGCCAGCGCCGCGGCGATGAGCGCCATGCCGGAACGAATGTCGCGGCTGTCGAGGACGCGGCCTTTGAGCTTCGTCGGCCCGGTCACGATGATGCGATGCGGATCGCAGAGGAACAGATCCGCGCGCATGGCGCTCAGCTGCTCGAGCGCGAAGAGCCGCAGCTCGTACATCCAGTCGTGCACGAGCGTGCGTCCCTCGGCCTGCGTGGCCAGCACAGTCACGAGGCTGACCAGGTCGGTCGGAAACCCGGGCCAGAGCCCGGTCGTGATCCGCCGCACGGCGCGCAGGCGATCGGATCGCTCGACGACGAATTTCTCGTCGTCGAACGTGCAGCGCACGCCCATCGGTTGCAGTACGGCGGCGACGACCTCCATATCCTCGGGCCGCGCGCCACCGACGTCGATCGCCCCGCCCGTGATCGCGGCGACGACGGCCCAGCTGCCCGCTTCGATGTAGTCGCCCCAGAGCCGGTACCTGGCGCCGCGGATCCGCGGGGTGCCGGCAATCCGGATCGTGGACGTCCCCCCGCCTTCGATCTCAACGCCCATCTCCTGGAGGAACCGGCACAACTGCAGCACGTGCGGCTCAGTGGCGGCATGGCGAATGACCGTTTCACCGCGAGCCGCCGCGGCGGCCAGCAGGGCCGTTTCCGTGCCGGTGACCGACGCCTCGTCGAGATACATCGACGCGCCCCGCAGGCCGTCGGGCGCGTCCAGGGCGTGGCCGGGCTCATCGGTCAGGCGCGCCCCAAGCGCAACCAGCGCCTGCAGGTGCGTCGAGATCGTTCGGCGCGCCGGAAAGTCGCCTCCGGGCGGCGCCAGCCGCGTCGAGCCGCGGCGCGCCAGCAGCGGGCCGGCCAGCAGAACCGAGCCGCGGAGCCGCCCTACGAGCGCCGGATCGGGGCGATCGGTCGTGACCTTCGCGCACCGAATCGTGAGGGTCGGGGTGCCGACCCCGTCCACCTCGGCACCGAGACCTTTCAGCAGCGCCGCCATCACCTCGACGTCCCGGATGCGGGGCACGTTCTCGAGGACGCAGGTCTCGTCGGTCAGGAGGCAGGCGGCCACGAGCGGCAGCGCCGCGTTCTTGTTTCCCTCGACGTCCAGCCGACCTTCGAGCGCCCGGCCGCCTTCGATTCTCAATACGGACATAGGTCCTCTGGCAGCCCTAAAGGGCTGCGCTACGGTCGTCGACAGCCGTAGCGCTGGCCTTCAGGCCTGCTCGTTGAAATCCCCCAGATACACGATCTCTTCCCGCAGCTCGACGCCGAAGTGCTCGCGGACCGCCTGCTTGCACCGTTCGATCAGCCGCCGGATGTCGCGGGCCGACGCGCCGCCATGATTGACAATGAAGTTGGCGTGCGTCGTCGAGACCTGCGCCCGCCCTTCGCGCGCGCCCTTCAGTCCCGCCCGATCAACCAGCGCGCCGGCGGAGGCCGGCACCCCGTCGGGGAGCCGATCGGTGGCGGGGTTCGGATTCTGAAAGATGCAGCCGGCGCTCGGCGTCTCGAGCGGCTGCGTACGCTTTCGATATGCGAGCGACGCGCGGGCGACGGCGCGCAGGTCCGCGGGATCGCCGGCGCCGACGTGGAAATCGGCCGAGAGCGCCTTTTCCCCGGTACGCTGCAGCCGGCTCGTGTCGTACCCGAACTCCATCTCCGCGGTTCGAAGTTCGAGAATGGCTCCGTCGGGTCCGGCCACGATCACCCGCTCGATCAGCTCGCCGATGTTGCGTCCCTGAAAATGCGCGTTGCCGTGGACCGCTCCCCCGACCGTGCCGGGCGTGCCGGCCCAGGCTTCCAGGCCGGCCAGCCCGTGGTTAATCGTCCAGCGCACCAGGCCGTTGATGGTAACCCCGGCGTCGGCGCGGACGAGGCCTGGAGCGATTTGCCGGACGTCACCCCCATGCACGCGGACGACGAGTCCGCGGACCCCCGCGTCCGCGACGAGCACGTTCGATCCGCCGCCGAGGAGCGTGACGGGCTGACCGAGCCGGCCGGCTGTCACCAGCGCGCGGCGGACGTCCTCGGCCCCTGCCGCGTCGATCAGCCAGTCGGCGGGCCCACCCACCTTGAACGTGGTCAACGGCGCCAGGGGCGCCTGCCGTCGCGCGCGGTCGCCGAACGCGGCGCGCAGTTCTTCAGCGAGCGCCACTGATGAGCGCCTCCTGATCGCGCAGCGCCGTGAGCGCCGTGCGTCTATCGCAGGCCGCGAACGCCACCCAGTCTCCCGGGGCGAGCTGGCCGGCCAGGGCGAGGTCGGCGGAGATGACGGTCGCGATCTTCGGATAGCCGCCGGCCGTCTGGCGATCCGCCATGAGCAGAATCGGCTGCCCCGATCCCGGTACCTGAAGCGTCCCGAGGGGCGTCGCGTCCGAGAGAATGTCTGCGGAGTGTCGATGCCCGAGCCGCGGCCCGTCGAGGCGGTAGCCCATGCGGTTCGATTGCGGCGTGACGACATAGCGGCTGGACGTGAGCGTGTCGCGCGCAGCGTCTGTAAAAAGGTGCTCCTGCGGTCCCCACATGACCCGCAATCGCGCGCCGCCCTGCGGCAACGGCACCAGCGGCGTCACGCGGCCTTTCAGCGTCGTCTCGGGCAGTTCCTCGACCGCCGTCGGCCGGCCGGGTGCGAGCGGAAGACGATCGCCCGCGGTCAGCGCCCGCCCTTCGAATGGCCCCATCCGAGCGACGAGACTGGTGGCGCGGCTGCCGAACACAGGCTCGCACGCGAGGCCGCCCGCGATGGCGCAGTACGCGCGCGCGCCGTGGACACGCGAGCCGAACGTCATCCGCGCGCCGGCCCTCATTTCGATTGGACCCCACATCGGCGCCGGCGCTCCATCCACCCGCAGCGGGAACTCCGCCCCGCAGACGGCGACCACGGCCGCCTCCTCGAAGATCAGTTCCGGGCCGATCAACGTAATCTCGAGCGTCGCAGCCTCGGCATCGTTCCCGAGCAGGCGGTTGGCGACACGGTGCGACACGGCGTCCATCGGCCCGGCCACCGGTACACCGCTTCCCTGCAGACCCCATCGCCCACGGTCCTGGACCGTGGTCAACATGCCGGCCTTCGCGACGACTACGCCGGCCATCTCTCGATCGGTTCGAATCGGACGGCGTCCCCGGGGCGAAACGCGCAAGGCTCGTCCTGCTCCGGGTCGAACGTGACGAGCGGCGTACGGCCGATCAGGTTCCAGCCGCCCGGGGTCGACACCGGATACACACCGGTCTGCGGTCCGGCGATCCCGATCGAGCCTGCCGGAACGGCGACGCGAGGCGCCTGCCGGCGGGGCGCGGCGATCTTCGCGTCGACCTCTGCCATGTACGCGAATCCCGGGACGAAGCCGAGCATGTACACGCGGTAGACCCGCGAGGCGTGAAGGCGAACGACCTCGCTCGCGTCGCAGCCGGCAAACTCGGCGACCGCCGCCAGGTCCGGTCCCCACTCGCCGCCGTACAGGACGGGCACCGTCACCGTGCGCCCTTCGCCGGAACCTGCCGGCCGCGATCGCCGGGCCTCGAGGCCGAGCCATGTGAGCAGGTCGTCCGCGTCGACCGCGAGCGGATCGTAATAGGCGGTCACCGAGTGATAGCCGACGACGACGTCGCGGAGGCCGGCGGGCGCCGTAGCACGAATGGATTGCGCGAGCCCGACGGCGCGTGCGTTCACGACGGGATCGAGGCGCGCCTCGAAATCGACGACGATCGCGGCATCGCCGGCCGGGCGAAGGACGAAGTCGGTCATCCTCCGGCGGACCTATGCGGTCCGCCCTCCAGAGGGTGGCGCGAGAGCGTCGATGAGCTTCTGATGGATCCCTCCAAAGCCGCCGTTCGACATGATCACGACGAGGTCCCCCATCCGGTGCTCCTTCGCGATCGCCGCCACGATGTCGTCGACCGCCGGGATGTGCCGCGCCCGCTTTCCCGCCGCCCGAAGGTCGGCGACGAGCTGTTCGGCGGACAGCCGTTCCGGCTCCGGCAGGCTCGAACGGAAGACGGCGGAGATGACCACCTCATCGGCGCCGTCGAACGCCCGCGCAAAATCCTGCTGGAACACCCGGCGGCAGGATGTCGCCGAGCGCGGCTCGAAGACCGCCCAGATCCGGCGGCGGGGGAACGCCGAGCGCAGCCCGGCAAGCGTCTCCGCGATCGCGGTGGGATGATGCGCAAAATCGTCGTACACGGACACGCCGCTCACATCCCCGCGAAGCTGCATCCGGCGCCGGATGCCCTTGAACTTCGCGAGGCTGTCGGCCACGGTCGTGCCCGTCAACCCGCACGCCGCGCCGACGGCGATGGCGGCGACGGTGTTGCGTACGTTGTGCAGGCCGAGCAGCGGAACCTCGACCGCCGCGTAGGGCATCCCCTTGTATCGAACGCCGAAGGTCATTCGATCCTGGAGCGGCCGCACGTCGTGCGCCTGCCAGTCGGCTCCGTCCGATAGCCCGAAGGTCTCGACGCGGCAGCGGGCGGTGGAGATAAGGTCGCGCGCCTCTTTGTCATCCGCGCCGACCAGCAGCAGCCCGCGGCGCGGCACCAGGTTGACCAGACGCCGGAACGCCAGCCGGATCTCGTCCAGGCTGGCGTAGATGTCGGCGTGGTCGAACTCGATGTTGTTCACGACGGCGATATCCGGGAGGTACTTCAGGAACTTCGCGGTCTTGTCGAAGAACGCGCTGTCGTACTCGTCGCCTTCGATCACGAACTCGCGGCCGCCGCCGAGCCGGAAGCTCGAATCGAAGTTCTCGGCGATGCCGCCGATGAGCACGCTGGGGTCCAGGCCGCCGTCGGTGAGCACCCACCCGGCCAGCGACGTCGTCGTCGTCTTCCCGTGAGTCCCCGCGATCACGACGGAGCGCGCGCCCCAGAGAAAATGATCGCGGATCGCCTCCGGCAGCGAACAGTACCGGATCTTCCGGTCGAGCACTTCCTCGAGCTCGGGATTGCCGCGGGAAATGGCGTTTCCCACGATCACGAGGTCGAGATCGCCGGTGATGTGCTCCGCGCGGTAGCCCTGATGAATCGCGATGCCGAGTCCGGCCAGGAAGTCGCTCATCGGCGGGTAAATGTCCTGATCGGACCCGCGGACGTCGAATCCGCGCTTCTTCAGCATCGCGGCCAGCGTCGCCATCGCGGTCCCGCACATGCCGATCAAATGCACACGCGTCACGCGACCGCCGCCTCCTCGATCACGACCGCCGGCCGGTTGCCTGCCACGACCGAGGCGCGGACGCCCATCGGGAGCGTCCAGGCGGGGCCGATCGTGTGCCCGGACGGAAAGCCGGCGAGCACGGGGCCCGGAAAATCGCGGACGAGATCGGCCGCGGTCGCCCTCGCGACGTATTCCCCACCCGGCTCGTCGCACCCCGGCAGCTCGCCCCAGACGATCGCCCGTGCGCGGCCCAGGATGCCGCTCAGCCTCAGTTGCATGAACATCCGGTCGATGCGGTACGGGCGCTCGCGGACTTCATCCAGAAAAAGCACGAACCCGGCGGGCGGGTCGAAGGCATACCTCGTCCCGAGCGAGCCGACGAGCTGCGAGAGCGTCCCGCCGAACAGCGGCCCCGAGACCTCGCCGGGCCGCAGCACCTCGAGCCCCGGAGGGCTGAGCTCCCCGGCGGGCTCCGCGCGGGTGAGGCACGCCAGGAGCGAGCGGCGATCGTAGCCTTGCTCGCCCCGGCCGAGTCGCCCTGCGAGCATCGGCCCATGAAAGGCCACCAGACCGCAGACGCCGTTCAGGAAAACCAGAAGCGACGTCAGATCGCTGTAGCCGATGAATGGTTTGCGCGCGGCCCGGGCGAGGTCGGCATCGAGGAGCGGCAACACCTGCACGCTGCCGTAGCCCCCTCGCACCCCGACGAGCGCCGCGATCGACGGATCGGTCCAGGCTTCGTGGATGGTCGCGGCGCGGATCTCCGGGTCTCCCGCCACGTAGCCGCGCCTCGCGAACACACGCTCGTCGTAGACCGGCTCGAAGCCGAGCGCCCGCAGCTCGGCCACGCCCGCCTCGAACTCTTCGCGCTTGAACGGGCTGGCGGGTGACACGACGGCGATACGATCTCCGGGCCGCAGCGCGCGCGGCTTCAGCATCCCGCTCAGAGGAACCTCGCCATCTCCTCGGCGATCGCGAGATGCTCGCCCCGTCCAATGACCTCCGCGAGCCGGGGGCGCGTTTCCTCGCTCCGGCCGGCGAGAAACCGTTCCTTGACGCGCCGGTGACGAGCCATCGCATCCTCTATTCGCGTGAACGGCAGACGCTCCTGCTCGACCGCGTGGATGATCGCCTCGAGCGCCGCGACCTGCGGCTCCTGACCACCGGTGCAGATGAGCATCGCGTCGCAGCCGGCGGCGATCGCACCCACGGCGCTGTCGGCGATGCCGTATCGCGCGCTGACAGCTTTCATCTCCAGGTCGTCGCTCAGAACCAGCCCGCCGTACCCGAGCTCGCGCTTCAAGAGGCCGTCGACCAACGCCGGCGCGAGCGTCGCTGGCCGCTCCTCGTCGAAGGCCGGGACCAGGACGTGCGCCGTCATGATCGCGGCGACCTGCTCGTCGATGGCCGCCTTGAACGGCTCGAGCTCGACCCGACGGATTCGGTCCGGATCGTGTTCGACGATCGGCAGTTCGTGGTGCGAGTCGGCAACCGTGTCGCCATGTCCCGGAAAGTGTTTCCCGCAGGCGGCGATTCCCGCCGCCTGCAGCGTGCGAATGACGATGCGCCCGAACCGCGCGACCTCCTCCGCCCGCTCGCCGAAGGCGCGATCGCCGATGACCGTGTTCTTCGGGTTCGTGTTCACGTCGAGGACGGGCGTGTAGTCCAGGTTGATGCCGACTGCCCTGAGCTCGGCCGCCAGCGCCTGCGCGAAGCGCCCCGCGAGCTGCTCGTCGCCGCTGCGCCCGAGCGCAAGCATCGGGGGCCACTCGGTGAACGGGCGCTTCAGGCGGGCGACGCGCCCGCCTTCCTGGTCGACGCTCACCCAGAGCGGCAGCTCACGCCGGAGCGCCCGCGCCTCCCGTGCGAGCTCGGCCACCTGCGCCGGCTCGACGACGTTGCGCGCAAAGAAGATGACGCCGCCGAGATCGAACTCACGAGCCAGCGTCTTGAGGTCGGCGGGCAGCGTGTGGCCGTCGAAACCCGCGACCAGCAACTGCCCGACGTGACGCCGGAGGTCCCGCAGTGACATCAATCCGCCATTATAATCTGCGCGTGCGCATCACATCCTCGGCCCCCACGCGCATCGATCTTGCCGGCGGCACGATCGATATCTGGCCGCTCTATCTCTTTCACGAGGATGCGCAAACGCTCAACGCCGC
Organism: uncultured Acidobacteriota bacterium; assembly: GCA_963847125.1. Classification (GTDB taxonomy): domain Bacteria; phylum Acidobacteriota; class Vicinamibacteria; order Vicinamibacterales; family 2-12-FULL-66-21; genus DATAEE01. Next base: position 272,068 of record CAWJYM010000005.1, on the reverse strand, counting down.
CATCAGCCTGCGCGCGCGGTGCGAGCTCACGTCGCTCGACGACGGGAAGATCGAGATTGCGTCGGCCGATACCGGTCGTACCGTGAGAGCCAGCCACTGGTCCGAGCTGCGCGGCAACCACGAGCTGAGGCTGATCGGGCGCCTTCTGCAGTTTTTCCGCGCCGGCGGGCTGCGCGTCGCGACGGCGTCGGAGTCGCCGGTCGGCGCCGGGATCGCCGGCTCTTCGGCGCTGAACGTCGCCGTGTGCGGCGCCGTGGCCGCCTGGCAACAGACGGTGCTCGAAGACGACGTGCTGCTGCAGATCGCGATGAACGTCGAGGCCCAGGCGATCGACGTCCCGACCGGCGCGCAGGATTTTCGGCCCGCGCTCTACGGCGGCGTGTCGGCCGTCGAACTGCGTCCGGACGGCGTCCGGCGGATCCCCCTGGCGGTCGACCCGCGCGCCCTCGAGGCGCACATCGTCCTGGCGTATACCGGCGCCTCGCGGCAGTCCGGCATCAACAACTGGGAAGTCACCAAGCGGCACATCGACGGCGACCGCGGCGTGTTCGATCGGTTCGAGCAGATCCGCGACATCGCGATCGCGATGCGCGAGGCGCTCGGCCGCGGCGACTGGCCCGAGGTCGGCCGGCAGATCGCGGCGGAGTGGGACAACCGCAAGCGGCTCGCCCCCGGCGTCAGCACCCCGGAGATCGAGCGGCTGATTTCGATCGCCCGCAGCGCGGGCGCGCAGGCCGCCAAGGTCTGCGGTGCGGGCGGCGGCGGCTGCATGATCGTCTTCGCGGAACCGGATCGGCTGCCCGCGGTACGGGCGGCGCTGACGTCCGCGGGCGCACAGGTCCTGAACTACCGGGTCGAAACACAGGGATTGATCGTCGATCGTGGATAACGCGTCGATAGCCCGCGTCTTCGCCGAGATCGGCGATCTGCTCGAGATCAAGAACGAGAACCCGTTCCGGGTGCGCGCCTACCGCACCGCCGCCGAGACGATCGCCACGATGGGTGAACGCGTCGCGGATCTGCCGCCCGACGCGCGCCTCAAGCTCCCCGGTATCGGCAAGGATCTCGCCGCGAAGATCGGCGAGCTGCTCGACACCGGCGGCCTCGAGTATCACAAGGCCCTCCTGAAAGAGTTTCCGCCGACCGTATTGGATCTGCTCCGCCTGCAGGGGGTCGGTCCCAAGACCGTCGCGTTGCTGTACGGGTCGCTCGAGATCAAGACCCTCGAAGACCTCGAGGCGGCCGCGCGCAGCGGGCGGCTGCGCGGCATAAAAGGAATGGGCGAGAAGAAAGCGGCGCTCATCCTCAAGGCGATCGAGGATCGCAAGCAGCTCGGCAACCGCCGGCTGATCAGCGACGCGAGCGACGCGGCCGCGGCGATCGTCGCCCATCTCAGTCACGCCGCGCCGAAGGCCTCCATCACCCCCGTCGGCAGCCTTCGCCGGGGCTGCGACACGTGCGGCGACCTCGATATCGTCGTCGCCGGACCGGCCGGCGCCGGCGGCCCGGCGGCGCTCATGGCGTCGTTCACGAGCCATCCGCTCGTTGAACGCATCCTGGCGCGGGGCGACACGAAGTCGAGCGTCATCCTGCGCGGCGGCCTTCAAGCGGACGTGCGCGTCGTCGCGCGCGAGAGCGAGGGGGCGGCGCTCCAGTACTTCACGGGGTCGAAGGCGCACAACATCGCCCTCCGCGATCGTGCGCTCGGTCGCGGTCTGAAGCTGAACGAGTACGGGCTCTACAACGAGAAGGAGCGCGCCGTAGCCGGCAAGACGGAAGCGTCGATTTACAAGGCGCTCGGGCTTGCGTATGTTCCGCCGGAGCTGCGCGAGAACCGCGGCGAGCTCGCCGCGGCGGAAGCCAACGGTCTCCCGGCCCTCGTCGAGCGCTCGGACCTGAAGGGCGATCTCCATTCGCACACGACGGCCAGCGACGGCCGTGCCGACATCCTCACCATGGCGCGAGCCGCCAGGGCGGCCGGGCTCGAGTATCTCGCGGTGACCGACCACAGCCGCGCGCTGGCAATGGTCGAAGGGCTCGACGAGGCACGCGCGCTCGAACACGCCAAAGCCGTCCGGGAGGCCTCCAGGCGCGCCGGCATCACGCTCCTCGCCGGCATCGAGTGCGAAATCCTGCCGGATGGCCGGCTCGACCTCTCGGACGACTGTCTCGCCCAGCTGGACATCGTGGTCGCCTCCGTCCATTCCGGCTTCAACCAGGAAGAGAGCCAGATGACGGAGCGGATCCTGCGTGCCATCGAGAACCGGTGGGTCGACGTGCTGGGACACCCGACTGGCCGGCGGATCCTGAAGCGTCCGCCCTACGCGGTCAACATGGAACACGTCATCGACACGGCCGCGCGGCTCGGCGTCGCGCTCGAGATCAACAGCCACCCGCAGCGGCTCGACCTGAACGACGTGCACGCGCGTCTCGCCCGCGAGCGCGGCGTCGCGATCGTCGTCGATTCCGATTCGCACATGCCGAGCGAGTTCGACTTCCTTCGCTGGGGCGTTATGGTCGCGCGCCGCGCATGGCTGCGCGCCGAGGACATCCTCAACACGCTGCCCGTGGAGATGCTGCGCAAGCGGCTGAGGCGAAACCGTGGTACGACCCTTTAGGGTCGTCGGCCCTGGACGAGGCTGAAGCCTCGTGCCACAGACCCTTTACGGTCGTCGTCTCGGCGGCTTCTTCTGCCTCGAGCCGCCGGGCCGCATCCCCCACTCGCTGCGCATCTGCGAGAGGCCGTCCATGTAGACGGCGGCCTTCTGGCGCTCTTCTTCGCTCTTCATGCCTTTCAAGAGAGCGATCGCGCGGGCCAGGTCCCGCTGCACGGTCGCCTTCGTGGCGCTGAAGTAGAGCTGTTTGATTTCGTCCAGCGCATCCATGCCCGTAAGGCTCAATCTCCTTTGCCCTTGCTGAGGAACTTCCGCGCAGCGAGGCGAAGCGCCTCCGGGACGTTGCGGTCGAAGGTGATGACCTTCATATCGCGTTCGTTCAGACGCCCGACGAGGTTGAGCGAGATCGCCGGCGGCGTCTTGGGGTTGCGCGCCAGGGCGGCGATCACCCCGTAGTTCTTCGTCCAGGACCGGTTCATGCCGATGGTCCGCAGGACATCCTCGCTCACGTTCCCCATCCGGGCGAAGGACTCGATTTCGCTTTCCGTCAGTTTCGGGCTGCTGAGGACGGCGGCCGAAACCATCTTGTTCGGATCGCGAATGAGGGTCTGGCGCTGCTCGCGCGAGCCTCTCATCGCGATCTTCATGCGGTCGAGAATCGACATGTTGGCAATCGGGTTTCCCCCCTCGCCGGGCGGCGGCTCTTCCTTGGACGCGTCCGCTTCGAGCAGCTGCTCGTCCTCCGCGATGCGGTCGGACTCGCGTGCCGGCGTGATGCCTCGCTTGCCGAAGAACTGCCGCATGACGTCGGGCACGTCGGTCCGCGCGAGAAAGCTCATGAGGGCCCGTTCGGGCAGCGCGGCGATCGTCGCGTCGGCCGCCGCCGCGACGTCGGGCTCCGGATCGTCCACCAGGAGCACGAGCAGCGCGAGTCGCTCGAGGGGGCGGATCGCCATGGCGCCCTGCGCCGCCAGAAGCCGGACGTCATGAGCGGCTTCCCCGCGCCGAAAACAATCGATGAGGGGATTCCTGAGGCCCGGGTCCATCAGCGCAGGTAAGAGGTCAGGTTCTGCGGAGTGATCTTGACGGTGCGCGTCTGCCCTGATCCACCGAGCGGCCTGGCGACGCGGCCGTTCAACGCGAACTCGCACGCGGCGGCGTCGCCCACCTTGAGCACCGCCTCCTGGCGGAACGTGCGGACCTCGCGCTCCCCCGCCTGCATTTCACGTGTCAACGACGGGCTGCCATCGACCGTCAGCGAGACCCAGCAGGGCGCGCCCGGCCGCAGCTCAATCGTCTGCTCGTCCGGCGACCCCGATGGAACCGTCGGCGCCGCAGCGGCGCCGATCGCGGGCACCTGCCGGCCGGCGGTCGCCGCGCCGAGCGGTGCGGCCGCCTGCTCGACGGATGCGGGCGGCGGCGGCGCCGCTTCGGGCGCCGGCCTCGACGCCGGCGTCCCGTCGGCTGGAGCCCCCCCACGCAGGCTGAAATACAGAATCACGAGCACGAGCGGAACGCTGACCATGAGCAGCCGCAGGACAACGCTCGCCATGCGTTGCTGACTTTCGAACTCGCTTTCGTCCGGCACGATGTCGACGGAGGGCTGCGTGCGTCGACCCGGCTCCGGAGCGGTTTTCGGTACTCCGCGGCTCGCGTCGGTCGGTCGCCCTTCCACGCTGCTCACGGCGACCCTGAGCTTGTCGTCCTTCGACTTCGCCCGGGACGACCCTGAGCCTGTCGAAGGGTCGACGGGTCGGAGCGCAGCGGGTGCAGCAACCTGAAGCGGTGGAGGCGGCGCGCCGCCTCCCCCTTCGCTCGAGAACTCGGTGACGAAATCGCGGATTGTCTCGTCGGGGTCGAGACCAACCTCACTCGCGTAGGAACGCACGAACGCACGGCTGAAGATGCCGCCGGGCAGCTTCGACACGTCGTTGCGTTCGAGCGCCTCGAGCACGCCCACGGAAATCTTTGTGGCGCCCGCGATCTGCCGCAGGGACACACCGCGCCGCTCGCGCGCCTGCCGGAGCTTTCCCCCAAAATCGCCCATGGATGGCCGGTATTGTATCAATCAAACTCCGTGCCGAAGGCGGCGCGGATCGCCCTGACGGCGGCCGCGATGCCGGGGCGCTCGGGAAATTCGGCGCCCGGGGGCAGGAAGAGCTCGATCGCGGCCACGCCAGCAGACCCGGTGGCAGCGATCTCGGGGAGCCGCGCCACCGTCACACCGCCGATTGCCAGGACGCGCGTGTCAGCCGCCGCGGCGACTTTTTTCAGCTCAGCCGCGCCCGCCGGGAGGGCCCCGGACTTCGAGGCTGTAGGGTAGACGGAGCCGAACACCAGATAATCCACCGCCTCGCCAGCGGCAATCGCTTCTGCAGGCGTGTGGACCGACCGCCCGATCAGCCATCCCGCCGGCGCGAGTCCGCGAAGGCGTCCTGCTTCGTACGAATCGCCGCGGAGGTGGACGCCATGCGCGCCCGCGGCGAGCGCGACGTCACCACGATCGTTGACGACCACTCGTGCCGGCGCCGCGGCATCGATGAGTCTCCGCGCGAGCCTGGCAAGCGCCGCGCCTTCCAGATCACGCTCCCGCAACTGGATCAGATCGACGCCGGCCCGGGCCGCTTCGGCGGCCTGGGCGACGAGCCGGTCCATCTGGACCTGCAGACTCTCGCCCGGCGCCAGGCGGCGGCGATCGGTGACGAGGCAGATGACCGGGGGCGCGGATTTCACGGATTCTGCGACCACGGATTATACGGACACGGAATCGTTTGCGGTGGGTCGACGGCCGCGACGCCGCGCGGCCCTCGCGTCGACGCTAACGTACGACTCGAAGATTCGAAGGCGATCTGAGCCCCGCTCCGATCCTGAACGACCATACCGGAGACGACGCGACGAGCGCGGGGTTCGCGTCGGTTGCGAAGGTCCGCGAGACCACTTTCCAGAAGTACTGGGTCTGGGGCAGGAAGCCGCCGTTGGGCGTGAACGTGTAGGTCGTCGGTGGATCCTCGGTCTGAGGCGCGTGGACCCGACCGGCAAACGCCAGCGTGGACGAGGAGGTTCCAATGTAGACGTCGAACGCGACGGCCCACGGCGCTCGACGCCACGACAGGCTCACCGTGGTGGGAAGGGCCTGCGCGCTGTTGGCCGGAGCGATCAGGGCGGGCGCGCTTGGTGGCAGAGGCTGGAAGGTCGTGTAATTGGCGGCGTCAGCCCACATCTGATTGAAGCGCGTTTGCAGCTGAGCGTGCAGTGCAGGCCTGGTCCCGATCTCGAAGAAGAAGTTGTGATCCCGTTCCCAGTTCGCCGTGAAATTCGACGAGCCGTGCATGCCGAGCGCGGACGTGAGGAGGACCTTCATGTGCGTGAGGCCCTGATGCGTCCGCCGCTTTATCTGCGCACCGGCGCGCCACAGCTGATCGAGGCGCGAGCCGGTCAGCCAGTATTCCGGGAAGTCCGGGTTGCGGTACTGCTCCGGCTCGATCATCAGGCGCACCGGGATGCCGACCTGGAGCTTCCGTACGAGCGCGTTCGTGATGACCGGGACCGTGAGCCGATAGACGACCATGTCCACATACCTCGTCTCACCGTCGATTGCCGCCGCCAACCGATCGTTCAGCTCGGGTCCCTGGCTCCAGATCAGCGCGGGAGGCGTCGGGTGGTCGGGTTCCAGGCGAGTACGCGAGATCGCCATCGGAACCGTCCACGGGGTCCCGGTCTCCAGCTGATACGCGGCCGGCCAGTCGAGAAAATTGGTGGTGTCGGCCCACATCTGGTCGAACCTGGTCTTGAAAGCGTTCACGAGCGCCGGATCGCTCGTGAACATCACCGTCTCGTCCTTGAAGTTCGTCGGGGACGCCTGCGTCAGCTCGAACGGCGTCCAGTTGGCGGACCCGAACTCGATCACGTTCTGCCCGACGAAGATCCCGCACTTCCAATGCATGATCGATGGGAAGTTCGTCGGGTGGTACCGCAGCCGAACCGGGACGCCGTTCGACGCCAGGTACTCGAACTCTCTGCGGGTTGCGGCATCGATCTCGAAGATCGAGACGCGATCGCCGATGATTCTGACTTGTACGCCGGCCAGAAACTTCTGCACGATGGCCGACGTGATCAACCGGTCGGTCAGGTACCACGTCGCGATGTCGAGCCGGGCGGGTTCGGCCTTGACGCGATCGATGATCGCCGGCCGCGCGTCGTGGATCGCTGGAAACAGGAACGTTTCCTGTGCGTTCGCCGTCGTGACCGCACACGTCGTCATCGCACACGCCGTCACGATGACTCCCGCGGCTGCGGTGAAGGGCGGGTAGCGCGTTACTGTCGGGGTTCGCAACGCTCTGTTGCGTGCAAGCTACATTCCGACGATTGCGCGAGCGGTTGAGGTAGCGTCAGATCGACGCGTGGTTCCCCGGCTCCGGGGTCCGGCGCGCGGCGAACATCGCGGCGATCTCGGCAAGGCCCGCGAGGACGGTCAGCACGCCGATTCCCGACACGGCGCCCCGCACGAACGAGTTGTTAATCCAATCGCGAAGCGACGGAGAGGTCACGAGGAAGGAGTTCTGATCCCAGAACCGGTCGATCCATGGGGCGAGCACGAGCAGGAGGCCCGCTTCGAGGAAGTACGCCGCCAACAGGATCCGGCTGACGGAGCGAACGGCTAACCTCCGGTCTGGACCCGTGACAGGCGATCGATGCGCGCCTGCACGTCGCGGTACCGATCGGCATCCGCCTGCAGCTCCAGGAAGACGGCGAGGGCGCGCGTGACCTCGCCCGATGCCTCCAGCGCGACGCCGAGATCGTAGAGAAGCGCTCGTCCGGCATCGGTGTTCGGTGCCGGCGCCTCCGCCGCGCGCTCGAACCACTCGACCGCCGGGCCGAACTCGCCCCGGTGCGCGTACAGCCGCGCGAGCGCCGACGCGGCCTCGAAGCGGTGGCGCGGCGACCGCGCGGCCGCCTGGAGCGCGCCGATGGCCTCGTCCGGCATCCCGGTGTCCAGGTACGTACGCGCCAGCTTCAGCTGCTCGGCCGCGTCGTCCGCATCCTCCTCCCGCCTGGCCCTGAACACATCCGACAGCGAGTCGGCCGCTGCCGCTTTTCCGAGGACGCCGGTGAGATCCACTTCAGCTTTTTCCGAGGAGCCGGCCGCGGCCCGCGGCGTGGCGGCGCCTCGCGCCGGGCGCGATGGCGCGGCGACGTCTCGCGCAGGCTCGTCTGGGACATCGCTCGACGTCGATCGACGCTCACCGACCGGCTCGCTGAGATCGAGCGGCGCGAAATGATCCGTCGCCAGGAACGGCGACTGGCCGCTCAACCGCTCGGCGATGATGCTGTCCGGGTCGGGCACCTTCTGCATCACGAGCGCCTGGCGGAAGCGTTCGATGTGTCCGCGCTCCCACGGCTCGCGCGCGACGAGATCCTCGGCGATGACCCGCGCCTCGGCCGACTGGCCACCGGCCAGGTAGGCGTCGCACAGCTGCGCCTGCGCATCGTACATCGTGGATTCGAGACCGCCGTCGACGCAGAGCTCGACGAGCTTGAGCAGCGCCGGCACCTGCGTGGACGCGCGCGCGACGTATTCCTGCAGCATCGCCGCGGCCGTCGGGTAGTCCCCTCCGGCGGCTTTCAAGTCGACGATCATCTCGATGCACATGAACGCGGTCATCGGCCTCGCCTGCACGAACGACCAGCCCAGATTCATGATGGCGTCGGCTCTGGACTCGTCGGCGGCGAGCACCCGCCTCAGGATGTCGCGCGCGCTGTCGTCCCGTTCGCCGTGCAGCTCGATCTCTGCGAGCGCGACCAGGAGCTCCGGATCGTTCCCGGCGGTTTCCGCGTCGAGGAATTCCCGCGCGCCGGCGACGTCGTTCCTCGACAGGCACTCGCGCGCGAGCTGCGCCCGCCCCTCGACGTCCTGAGGATTCAGCCGAATGGCTTCCCGCAGCGCGTTCGCGGCGTCGTCGTCGCGCCCTTTCTCGCGAAGCTCCTCGGCGATCTGCCGGAAACGGGCGGCCGCGTCGGTGCCCTTGCCCGTGTCGGCGAGCACGCGCGCCCCCATGAGCCGCGCGTCGAAGTCGTTGGGATCGAGCGCGCCGAGCCGCACCATCAACTCGTTGGCGCCCTTGTGGTCTCCGCGGCCCTGACGTTGTTTGAGGACCGTGGTGAGCTGCGTCTTGGCATCGGCCAGCAGGCCCAGCCGCGCCGACACTTCGGCGAGCTGGAGCAGCGCCCTCTCGTCGTCGGGACGGACTTTCAGGATCTTCTTGTAGAGGGCGGCGGCCTTCGGGTAGAAACCCTCGCGCGCGAAGTGCTCGGCGATTCGGATGTACTGACCGGCCGCCTTGTCGGACTTTCCGGCCCGGACGTACAGATCGCCCAGCGTGTTCGCGGTGTTCCAGTCGCTCGGCTGATCCTCGACGACGCGCAGGTACTCCTCGATGGCGGCGTCGATGCGTCCCTGTCTGAGGGCCTTCTCAGCCTTCTTGAGCGTTTCTGCGCGGTCGATGGGCAACCTGGGGTCTCCAGCTCGGCAGGGAAACTACTCCATCCTATCAAACAGCGACGGCGGCCGGAACGAGCGGCGATGGGCGTCGGAGTAACCGTGGCGCGCAACCGCCTCCAGGTGATCGCGCGTCGCGTACCCTTTGTGCCGATCGAAACCGTAGCGGGGATCCTGCTCGTGCAGGAGCCGCATCAGCCGGTCTCGAGTGACCTTGGCCACGATCGACGCCGCGGCGATGGCAGTACAGCGGGCGTCGCCGTGGATGACCGGACGCTGCGGCATCGGCAGATCCGGGATGCGGAAGGCGTCTACGAGCACAAAGCTTGGCAGCGGCGTGAGCTGAAGCACGGCGCGCTGCATCGCCCGGAGCGACGCCTGGTGAATGTTGAACGTGTCAATCTCGCCGGTGTCGGCCGCGGCGACCGCCCACGCCGCCGCCTCCCGCGTGATCCGGTCATACAACTGCTCGCGCTCGATCGGCGTGACCGCCTTGGAGTCGCAGATCCGGGGCACGTACCGGCCCGGGTCGAGCACGACGGCCGCCGCTACCACGGGGCCCGCCAGGCACCCGCGTCCCACTTCGTCGACGCCCGCCACGCTTGGATACCCGAGACGGCGGACCGCATTCTCGAGTGTGCGAAAGGCGCGTTGCCTCATTGAATGTGGACCGCTGAATGCCGAGTGAACTCAGCAATCAGCAATCCTAAATCAGAAATGGGTCAGGCAGGCTTCTTTTGTTCTCGCATGCGTGCCGCTTTGCCCTTGAGGTCGCGCAGGAAGTAGAGCTTCGCGCGCCGGACCTTCGCCGTCCGGAGGACGTCGATTCGATCGATGGTCGGCGAGTGGAGCGGGAAAATCCGCTCGACCCCCTGGCCGAACGACACCTTGCGGACGGTGAACGATGCGCGGGCGCCGCCGCGCCGGTACGCGATCACCATTCCCTCGAAGATCTGGATGCGTTCTTTGTCCCCTTCGCGCACTCGGACGTGGACTCGAACGGTGTCGCCGGGCTTCATCGCCGGGCGCTCGACGAGCTGCGCGCCCTCGATGGTCTCGATGGCCTTCATGATGACGTGGCTCCCTTCATACTCAACCGGGGGGCTTCGCCCCGCCGGACCCCCCCAACGCCGTCGCTCGCGGGGGCCCGCTGCCCCGCTCCGCTCCGGCGGGCGCGCGCTTCGCGCGCGCTTACCGTTTCAATTCTTCGAGCAGCCGGCGATCCTCATCGTCCAGCGGCGCCGCCACGAGCAGATCGGGCCGGCGATCCAGCGTACGGCGGAGCGCTTCGCGCCGGCGCCAGCGCGCGATCTCCGCGTGGTGCCCCGACAGCAGCACCTGGGGCACTTCGAGCCCGCGGCACACCGCCGGCCGCGTGAACTGCGGAAAGTCCAGCAGCCCGCGCGCGAACGAGTCGCGCTCGACCGAGGCTTCGTCGCCGACGACCCCCGGCTTCAGCCGCGCGACCGCGTCGACGATCACCAGCGCCGCCAGCTCGCCGCCGGTCAGCACGTAGTCGCCGATCGACAGCTCTTCGGTCGCCACGTGCGCCCGGACCCGCTCGTCGACACCCTCGTAGCGCCCGCACAGGACGGCGACGTGCGACAGCCGGCTCAAACGCTCCGCCTCGACGTGCGTGAACCGCCGCCCGTCGGGAGACGTCAACACGATCGCCTCAGGCCGCCCGCGTTCCGACTCGACGCGCTCGAGCGCCCGAAAGAACGGCTCGGGCTTGAGCACCATTCCGGGCCCGCCTCCGAACGGCACGTCGTCGACGACCCGGTGCCGATCGTCGGTAAAGTCGCGCAAATCGTGGACGCGGACGTCGATGAGCCCCCGGCCCGCCGCCCGTCCGATGACGCCCTCCCGCAAACAGGCATCGACCATCTGCGGAAAGATCGTGACGAGGTCGAACTTCATTCATTCAACTCGAGCAGCCCGTCCGGCGGCGCGATGACGATGCGCCGCGACGCCGCGTCGATCGTCACGCAGATATCTCGCGCAAGCGGCACGAGAATCTCGCCCCGGGCGCCCGCCACGACCAGCCGATCGACGCCGGAGCCTTCTTCGACGCGCCGAACATCGCCGACCTCGCGCCCGTCGGTCGTCTCGACGCGGCAGCCGACCAGCTCGTGGCGGTAGAACTCGCCCGACGCCAGCGGCCGCATCGCCTCCGGGTCGATCCGGAGCTCGGCGCCGGCGAGCGCCTCCGCCGCGTCCATGGTGCTGACGCCCTCGAAGAGGACGACCGGCCGGGCCTGATGGCTGCGAACGGCCGCGACCTTCAGCGTGTCGATCGCATCGCCGCGCCGCACCCGCAGCTCGCTGCCCGCGCGGAAACGGAGGTCCGGAAAATCAGTCTCCGCGTTGATGACGACTTCCCCACGGTTGCCATGGGCGCGCGCCACCCGCCCGACGACCACCATCTCTTCCCACGAACTCACAGTGGAATCGCCAGTGTTCAAAACCCCAGGCCCCAAGCCTGCCTCGCCGAAGCGGCTCCGCGTTTGGCGCTTCGGCCGCGAAGGCGGGCCCCAGGGCCCGACCTAATCCCTGAACTCGACGTTGACCTTCAGGCCCTCGGACTCCGCGGCGGCCGACGCCAGCGTGCGGACCGCCTGCGCGGTGCGTCCCTGCCTCCCGATCACCCGCCCCAGATCTCCGGGCGCCATGAACAGCTCGACGACCGTCTGCCCGCGCTGCTCGGTCTCGACGACGCGCACCTGCTCCGGCCGGTCGGCGAGCGCACGCGCCACGACCTCGACGACGTCGCGCGCCCGGCTCACGACCGGACCGCGCCCCCCTCGACCGGCTCCGCCGCCGGCGCCGCGACCGGCGCGCGATCGAGCAGCGTCCGCACGGTGTCCGAGGGGCGCGCCCCCGCCTTGATCCAGTGCGCCACGCGCTCGCGATCGAGCACGAGCGTCTCCGGTTTGGTGCGCGGGTTGTAGTGCCCGAGGATTTCGACGAAGCTCCCCTCGCGGGGGTTCTTCGCTTCGGTGACCACGACCCGGAAGAACGGGCGCTTCTTCGAGCCCGCACGCCGCATGCGAATGACCAGCATCTGTTACCTCATCATCGACCGCAGGGCGTCGAGGCCGCCGCGGCCCTTCTTCTTTTTCTTGCCCAGGCCGGCGAGCCCGCCGACCGCTTTCAGCATTTTCCGCATCTGCACGAACTGCTTGAGCAGGCGGTTCACTTCTTCGACCGACGTGCCGCTGCCGCGCGCGATCCGCTTTCGGCGGCTTCCGCTGATGATCTCCTGCCGCCGGCGTTCGAGCGGCGTCATGGAGTTGATAATCGCCTCGATGCGATCGAGCTGCGACTCGTCCATCTCGCCGCGCTGCTGCATGGCCTCGCGAAGGTTGCCCATGCCCGGCAGCATGCCCAGGATCGACTCCAGCGGTCCCATCCGCTTGATCGCGCGCAGCTGGTCGCGGAAGTCCTCGAGCGTGAAATCATCGGTGCGGATTTTTCGCTCGAGCTGCTCCGCCTCCTCGCGCGAGACCGCCTGCTCCGCCTTCTCGATGAGCGACAGCACGTCGCCCATTCCGAGAACCCGCGAGACGACGCGGTCGGGATGGAACGGCTCCAAATCCTGCAACCGCTCGCCGCTCCCGACAAACGCGATCGGGACGCCGACGACGCCGACGACCGAGAGCGCGGCGCCCCCGCGCGCATCGCCGTCCAGCTTCGTCAGGACGACGCCCGTGACGCCCACCCGCCGGTTGAATTCGCCCGCGCTCTTGATCGCGTCCTGCCCCGTCATCGCATCGGCGACATAGAGCAGATCGCCCGGTTCCACCGCCTGCTTGATCGCCCCGAGCTCGTCCATGAGCTCGTCGTCGATGTGCAGGCGACCCGCGGTGTCCACGATCACGGCGTCGAACCCGAGGTTTCTCGCCTCCGTCAGCGCTCCGGCGGCGCGCGCCACCGGGTCCATCACGCCGGCCGGTTCGTGGGTCCGGAGCCCGGCCTGTTTCGCGAGCACGGACAGCTGCTCGATGGCCGCCGGGCGCCGCACGTCGGTCGAGACCGCCAGGGCGTGCTTCCCCTGCGCCTGCAACCAGCGTCCCAGTTTCGCGGCGGTCGTCGTCTTGCCGGAACCCTGCAGCCCGAGCAGCAGAATCACGCGGGGCCGCGCCGATGTCGCCGGCAACCCTCCGGCCGTGTCGCCGAAGAGCGCCAGCATCTCGTCGCGCACGATCCGCACGACCTCCTGCGCCGGCGTCAGGCTGCGGAGGATCTCCTGATCGACGGCCCGGTCTCGCACGCGATCGACGAAGGCCTTGACGACCTTGAAATTGACGTCCGCCTCGAGCAGCGCCATCCGGATCTCCCGGAGGGCGGTTTCGACGGTCTCCTCCGTCAGCCGCGCTTCGCCGCGGAGCGAACGGAAGACATCCTGGAGGCGGGTCGTGAGCGCTTCGAACACTGTCCCTGTGGCCCTAAGGGATTCAAACGCAAACGCTTATGGTAACTGAGCGGAACTGACGCTGTCAAACCGAGGACAGCTTGTGCCCGAGCTTTTCTTTCTTCACTCGAAGGTAGTGGCGAGAGTGGTCCGAGGCGGGAACCTCGAGCGGAAGCCATTCGGCCACCGAGAGACCGTAGCCCTCCAGGCCGACGAGCTTTCGCGGGTTGTTGGACAAGAGGCGCATGCTGCGAACCCCGAGGTCCTTGAGGATCTGCACGCCGATTCCGTAGTCACGCTGATCGGCCTTGAAGCCGAGCCGCTCGTTGGCCTCGACGGTGTCCAGGCCCTGCTCCTGGAGCTCATAGGCGCGAATCTTGTTCGCGAGGCCGATGCCGCGTCCTTCCTGGTTCAGATACAGCAGTACCCCGCGGCCCTCGATCGCGATCCGTTCCATGGCGGCATCGAGCTGCGCGCCGCAGTCGCAGCGCGCCGAGTGGAACACGTCGCCGGTCAGGCAGCGCGAATGCACGCGCACGAGCACACCGTCGCCGTCGCCGATCTCCCCTCGCACGAGCGCCACGTGCGTTTCCTGATCGATCAGGCTCTCGTAGGCCGAGATCCGGAAGCTGCCGTGACGGGTCGGCAGATCGGCGGTCGCGACGCGGCGGACCAGGCCCTCCGTCCGCATCCGGTACTGGATGAGATCCGCGATCGTGATCAGGAGCAGCGAGTGACGCTTCGCGAACTTCGCGAGCTCCGGCACGCGCGCCATGGTCCCGTCGGCGTTCATGATTTCGCAGATGACGCCGGCGGGGTACAGCCCGGCGATGCGCGCAAGGTCGACCGCCGCTTCGGTCTGGCCGGCGCGTACGAGCACGCCGCCGGCACGCGCCCGGAGCGGGAACATGTGGCCGGGACGCGCCAGATCCGACGGCCGTGTCGACGGGTCGATCGCCGCGAGGACCGTCGCGGCGCGATCCGCCGCCGAGATGCCCGTCGTCGTCACGCCCTTCGCCTCGACCGACACGCAGAAGGCGGTGTCGAAGCGCGTGCTGTTCTCGCGGACCATCAGCGGGACATCGAGCTCGTCGAGCCGCTCCGCGGTCATCGGCATGCAGATCAGCCCGCGCCCGTGGGTCGCCATGAAGTTGATCGCTTCCGGCGTGATCTTCTCGGCGGCTATCGTGAGGTCCCCTTCGTTCTCGCGATCCTCGTCGTCGACGACGATGATCATGCGCCCGTTCCGCACCGCGTTGACGGCGTCCTCGATCGAGGCGAAGGGATTTCGTTTTTTCATGGCTGGCCCGGCCGCCCCGGCTTCACCGGCGCGAGGCCCGCGAGCTCGGCGTAGCGGACGACGTACTTTCCGAGGATATCGCATTCGATGTTGACGATGTCGTGGAGCTTCGCGGCGCGCAGGTTGGTATGGGTCCACGTGAAGGGCACGATCTGAACGTCGAAATGCTTGTCGTCGACGCCGGCGACGGTCAGGCTGATCCCGTCGACGGCGATCGACCCCTTGCGGACGATGTAGGCGGCGAGGGCCGGCGGGAACTTCACCGTCAGCCAGTGGTGCTCTCCGGCGTCACGCACCTCCTCGATCACGCCCGTCCCGTCGACATGCCCCTGGACGAAGTGGCCACCGAGCCGCGCGTCGGCCCGCATGGGCCGCTCCAGGTTGACGAGCGTGCCGCGGCGGAGCGATCCGAGCGAGCTGACGCGCGCCGTCTCCGGCGAGACGTCGGCATGGATGCTCTCGCTGTCGGCGTTGACGACGGTCAGGCAGACGCCGTTCACCGCCACGCTGTCCCCGGCCGCGAGCTCCGCCGCGAGCGAGGTCGCCAGACCGATGCGGAAGCCCGCGGGCGTCGATTTGAACTCCGCAACTTCTCCGACCGATTCAATGAGTCCCGTGAACATCGCCCTCTATGAGGAGATCGCCGCCCAGCCAGCGCGTGCCGACCCTCGAAAGCGCCCTCAGGGAGAACGTCGCGCCGTCCAGCCACGGCACTCCATCGACCCCGAGCACTCGTTGACCGATGTAGAGTTGAACGCGATCGACGAGACGCTCGCGCCACGCCGACCCATGGAGAGCCGGTCCTCCCTCGAGGATGATTGACGTCACGCCCAGCTCGCCGAGACGGCGCAACGCCTCCGGCAGAAAGTTTCCGCGGATGCCCTCGACCTGCGCGCCGGCTCCTCTGAGGCCGGCAGCCGCTTCTCCGTCAACTGCGTTGGCTAACGTACACACTATAACCGGGCCAGCCGCCAGCGTCGAGAAGAGCCGCGCGGTCGGCGGCGTCCGCAGCGATCGGTCGAACACCACTCGCGTGAGAGGACGCTCACGCCACGCGCCGCGCGCGGTGAGGAGCGGATCGTCGGTGAGCACGCTGCCGACGCCGATGCCGATGGCGTCGGTCTCGGCGCGATCGCGATGTACCTGGCGGTCGGAAACCGGACCGGTGATGGGCGTCCGCACGCCACGGCCGGCGGCGACGCGTCCGTCCCGGCTGAGCGCAATTTTCATCGTCACGAGTGGCCGGCCTTCGCGCGTCCAGGTGAAAAACGGCTGGTTGGCGCGCGCCGCGTCTTCCTCCATCACGCCATCCACGACCTCGACGCCGCGCGCGCGCAACGCCGCGAAGCCGCCGCCCGCGACGCGCGGGTTGGGGTCGCGGACGGCGGCCACGACGCGACGGATGCCGGCGTCGACGATGCGCTCGGTGCAGGGTCCGGTTCGTCCCGTGTGGCAACAGGGTTCGAGCGTGGAGTACAGCGTCGCGCCGCGAGCGCGGGGGCCCGCCGCGTCGAGCGCGCGCACCTCGGCGTGAGCCTCACCGGCCCGCTCGTGGTAGCCGCTCGCGACGACGACTCCGTCGGAGACGACGAGCGCGCCCACCACAGGATTCGGCGAGGTGCGCCCGCGCCCGCGTCCGGCGTGCAGCAGCGCGCGCTCCATGTAGTCAGCGTCGGTCATTTTCCCGTGGGGCTCCGCCCCACACCCCGGCTGTGGCACGAGGCTTCAGCCTCGTCCGAGCTCGCTGTCACCACTTCTCTTCGAAAAGGGCGTCGACGTACTCGTCGGGAGAGAACGGGATCAGATCGTCGATGGCTTCTCCAACGCCCACGTATCGGATCGGCAATTTCAGATCGTGAGCGATCGCCACGGCGATCCCGCCCTTGGCCGTGCCGTCCAGTTTCGTCAGGACGACGCCCGTCACGCCCGCGGCTTGAAGAAACTCCCGCGCCTGCACCAGACCGTTCTGGCCCACGGTCGCGTCGAGCACGAGCAGGACCTCGTGCGGCGCGCCGTCGACTTCACGCGCGACGATGCGTCTGATCTTGTCCAGCTCGGACATCAGGTTCAGCCGCGTATGAAGACGCCCGGCGGTGTCGATGAGAACCGCCGCGCGGCCTTTCGCTCTTGCGGAGGCCACTGCGTCGAACACGACCGCGGCCGGGTCGGCTCCCTGTCTGGCGCGCAGGATGTCGACACCCGCGCGATTCGCCCAGATCTCGAGTTGCTCGACCGCTGCCGCGCGAAACGTGTCGGCCGCGCAGATGAGCGGAGGAACGCCCTGTTCCTTCATCAGGCGAGCGAGCTTGCCGACCGTTGTCGTCTTCCCGGTTCCGTTCACGCCCACGACGAGCACGACGTGCGGCCTGACGTTGTCCCGGGGAACCTCACGATCCGCGGCTTTGAGGATTTCCCGCAGCTCGTCCTTCACGAGATCGCGAAGGTCTCCCCCGACGGCGGCGCGCGCCTGGACGGCGCGGACGATTCGGTCGGCGGCCGCCACGCCCACGTCGGCGGCGATCAGGGCCTCCTCGAGGGCGTCCAGACTCTGAATGGGCACCGCTCGGGAGGCCCTGGGGGAAGGCTTGTCCGCTCGTCCGGGCGGAGTCTCGACGCTGGACTCGTCGAAGCGGCCGAGAAACTGCTCTTTGGTCCGCGCAAGGCCTGAACGGAGCTTGTCGAAGAAGCTCATTCTGCTCGCTGCCGCCTGAGCATCAGCTCTTCGAGCGCCTCCTGCGGCGCACGCCGGCCGTTGAACACATCCGCCATCTGCGCCGCGATGGGGAGCTCGACGCCGTGGCGCGCGCCGAGCGCCAGCGCCGCACCCGTCGTTTTCACGCCCTCGGCGACCATTCGCATGCCGGCGAGAATCTCGTCGAGCCGGCGGCCCTGTCCGAGCGCGATCCCGACGCGCCGGTTCCGGCTCAAGTCGCCCGTGCACGTCAGGACGAGATCGCCAAGCCCACTGAGCCCTCCCAGCGTTTCGCGCCTCCCGCCGATCGCGCAGGCGAGACGCGACATTTCGGCGAGCCCTCGCGTAATGAGCGCCGCCATCGCATTGTGCCCCAGGCCGAGTCCTTCCGCGGCGCCGGCGGCGATCGCGATGACGTTCTTGACGGCGCCTCCGACCTCGACCCCGGCGACGTCGTCCGTCACGTAGAGGCGAAGGTAACGGCCGCGGAATTCCTTCTGCACCCGTGCGGCGGTTGCGGCGTCGCGCGACGCGACCGAGACCGCCGTGGGTCGCTGGCGCGCAACCTCCAGAGCGAAGCTCGGACCCGACAGCACGGCGATCCGCGCCGGGCTCGCCCAGCTCCGCCTCGAGGACCTCGGACATCCGCAGCAGCGAATCCGCCTCGATGCCCTTCGTCGCGCTCACGACGACGGCGTTGGGCGGCACCGCCGCCGCGGCGAGCGTCAAGACCTGCCGGACGCCGTGGGACGGCACGGCGACCACCAGGAAGTCGGCGGCGTCGAGCGCGTGCGGGATGGAGTTGGTCGGTTCCACCGCATCGTGCAGCGGCACGTCCGGCAGGTACTCTGTGTTCGCGCGCGTCGACGCCATCCGCGCCACCAGCTTCGGATCGCGTCCCCACACCCGGACGTGATGACCGGCAAGCCCGAGATGAATCGCCAGCGCGGTGCCCCAGCTTCCCGCGCCGAGGATGGCGATGCGGCTCACGCGCGCCCTCCGATTCGGCGCTCCGTCCGGCGGACGAGCCGGACGAGATTGCCGCGATGCCGGAAGATGACGAGTCCGGAAGAGGCCGCTGCCCCCAGCACAATCGGCGGTGAAGCGCCGGCAGCCTGGGCCAGAGGAGCCAGCGCCGCCGTCGCGACTACGGACCCGAGCGAGACGTAGCGCGTCGCCCACACGACGCCCGCAAAAATCCCGGCGGCAGCCGCGGTCGCCAGCGGCGTCAGCACGGCGAACGCGCCGCACGCGACCGCGACCCCCTTGCCGCCGCGGAGCCTCAGCCAAATCGGGTAGATGTGGCCGACGACCGCCGCGAGCGCCGCGCCGGCGGCTCCCACGTCCCCAGCCCCCGCCGCGCGCGCAGCGGTGACGGCAGCGGCCCCTTTGCCGACGTCGAGCAGCAGGACGACCGCGCCGATCGTCCTGCTCGTCGTCCGCATGACGTTCGCGGCGCCGACGTTGCCGCTGCCGGCGATGCGCGGATCGACGCCGCCGAAGCGCCGCGAGACGAGCAGAGCGAAGGGGATCGAGCCGAGGAGATAGGCAAGCAGCAGGATCATCCGGCCAGCATCGTGCGCACCAGGGCGTCGTACTGAGCGCCTCTGGGCGACAGACGACTACGATACAACGTCGCATGCGTGACCGTCGCGGTTGCCGGCTCGATCCGCAGCCTGGCCATGGCCTCGCCGAGCGCCGTCGCGTGCGCCGGCCGCATCTCGCGCGCGCGGCCGAGCGTCACGTGGGCCCGGAAGGGCCGCTCCTCCCGGGGAAGACCTCGTGAGCGGAGGCGCTCCTCGATCGCATCGTGAGTAGCCGACGCGCCCTCGATGCCATCGGCGAGACCGATCCAGATGACGCGCGGGCGGCCGGGACCCGGGAAGACGCCGGGCTCGCCGAGCGCGAGGGGGAAGGACGAAACCGTCAGCGGCGGCGCCAACGCCTCCGCGAGGCGCGCGCCGAGCGCCTCGTCTACCTCGCCGATGAACCGGAGCGTCAGATGCAGCTGCGGCGCCGCAACCCACCGGATGGCGCGCGGCGCCTGCGCGGCGTCCAGCGCGCGTTGCAGCAGCGTGGCCGCGCGCGCCGCTTCCGCTCGCTGATCGTCGGAGAGATCGATCGCGACGAAGAGTCTCACCCTTTGAGAAGCATGCGCCGCAGGGAATCCAACGCGACTTGCGCGGCCCACGTCTTGATCTGCTGCCGATTTCCCCGAAGCTTGTGCATTCGGACCCGTGACGCGCCGTCGGGGCCGACGACCGCGATGGCGACCGTGCCCACCGGCTTCCGCGTTGTCCCGCCGCCCGGGCCGGCGACGCCGGTGATCCCGAGCCCGACGTGCGCGTGCGCGCGCTCGCGCGCCCCGGTCGCCATGGCCGCCGCCACCTGTTCGCTCACCGCGCCGTGCACCTCGATGAGGTCCGCCGGAACGCTCAATACGTCGATCTTCGACGCGTTGCTGTACAGACACGACCGAGAGCTGCAGGTAGTCCGAGCTGCCGGCAATGTCGGTGATCCGCGACGACACCAGGCCGCCCGTGCAGGACTCCGCAATCGCCAGCGTCCAGCCGCGCGCGCGAAGCAGGTCCCCGACGACCTCTTCCAGCGCCTTTCCGTCGTCGCTGACGACATCGTCGCCGAGCGCGCCTCGGACGTCGGCCGCGGCGCGCTCCAGCGCGTCGCGCGCGGCGTCGGCATCGGCGCGCACCGACAGGTGCAACTCGATCTGGCCCATCGCCGCCAGGATCGTCGCCGCGACCGGCGGCTGGGCGCGCTGCCAGGCTTCGTAGTACGGCTGGAGGGCTTCTTCGGCGTGCGACTCGGTCCGGCCCGTGATGCGGACCAGGCGCCGATGGATGGGCACGACACCTCCGCAGGCGCCGACAACGGCCTTGCACCAGCCTTCGAACATCGGCTTCAGCTCGGAGGGCGGACCGGGCAGGAGGAGCACGCTGCTGTCGCCGCTCTGCAGCCAGAGCCCCGGCGCCGTTCCGTTCGGATTGTCGAGCACGCGGGCGCCCCGCGGCACGAGCGCCTGGCGCCTGTTGATCGCCGGCATCTCGAGGCCGCGCGCCGCGAACCGCTGTTCGATCAGCGCGACGATGGCTGGATCCTCTTCGAGCGGCAGATCGAGCGCCGCCGCGATCGCCTCGCGGGTCACGTCGTCGTCGGTCGGCCCGAGGCCACCAGTCATGACGACCAGGTCGGCGCGCGACTCGGCATGCCTGAAGGCGTCCGCGACCGCCTGGTGATCGTCGCCAACGACGCCCTTCGCGACGATCTCGACGCCGATCGCGTTGAGCTGCTCGGTGAGATAGAGCGAGTTCGTGTCGATGCGCGTCGGCGTGAGCAGCTCGCTGCCCACGGCCACGATCGCGGCGGAGCGCCAGACAGGCGGTTCGGTCCCGTCGGTCATGCGATCCAGCCGGGAAACGCCCAGCGGGCGGCGCGGAGCGCCAGGTTCGCGTACACGGCCGCCATGGCGTCGTCCGCCATCACGCCCAGGCCGCCGTGCAGCCGCTCGAAACGCGCGGCCGGAAATGGCTTGATGACATCCATCACACGAAACAGGACGAACCCGGCTATCGCGCCGCTCCATCCGACCGGGATGAAGGCCAGCGTCATCAGCATGCCGACGACCTCGTCGAGGACGATCGGCCCGGGGTCGATCCCCCCGAAATAGCGCTCAGTGATCGTTCCAGCCCAGACGCCAACGGCAAAAAGCGCGGCAATTACCGCCGCTTCGAAGAAGGGTGCTCCGACCCACCTGACCAGCGCATAGACCGCGAGCCCCGCCGCCGAACCTACGGTGCCGGGCGCGAACGGCGCATAACCCACGTAGCAGAATGTCGAGAGGAGAACCGCCAGCCGGACCACGGGGACCTAAACAACCCTTATGACGCGCGTCTCCGTCAGGCGATCGTGCAGCGCGCGGCGGTCGCGGCCGATGAAGGCGGGCACGAAGCCGAGCCCGGCTGGGAGCGCCGAGGCCAGGTAAGCGAGGGTTCGAAGCGTCGCGAGGCCGAAGCCGACACGGTCGGCGGATCCGCCCGCCTCTCCATCGGGTACACCGACCACCTTAATCCCCGTGGCCATCTTCCCGATGGTCTGACCGCTGGCGGCCGTGAAGGCCGCCAGGTATCCGCCGTTCAGCAGAAGCAGAAACCCGACAAACGGCACGATCGGCAGCAGGAGCGCGTCGCCGAAGCTCAATCCGCACAGTCGAAGCGTGAGATACAGCACGAGAAAATCGGTAGCCGCAACGATCGCCGCGTCGATGGCTCCCGCGAGGAGACGGCGCGGCGCGCTGGCCGTGGACCCGTCGACCGCTTGATCGGATCGACCGTCACTCGACGGGACGGTGGCCGCCCGCTCGAACCGCAGACGTGGAATGTGACGGGACTCGCGCGCACCTTGATCCTGCGCCGGGCGGCGGACGGCCAGCGGGGCCCGCGGCGCGGGCGTGGGCCCGAACAACGGCAAGTCGGTCGTCCGTCCCGGCGGCCGGCGCTGGTCGAACCATTCGGTCCCGGTCGCCGCGACGCCCGAGGCGACCGCCTCGACCGGTTCCTCGAGCGCCAGGTCCGTCAACGGACCGACCGGCTCCCGGCCGGCGTCGCGCATCGGAAGTTCCAGCTCTTCAGGCTCTGACGTGAGAGAAAAGTCGTAGCCGCAGTTGCGGCAGCGCTCGCCGCGCTCGAAGCTGATATACCGGCACTTCGGGCATCTCATCGCGGGGGTGCCGGGAGCCCGGCCGGCCCGGCTGTCGCAAGGAGCGCGCGCTGAATCGCCGCGCGCAGGCGGTCGGCGTCCGGCTGGAGCGGATCACCGGCGCCGACGGTGTCGAGCAGCCGAAGGGCGTCGCGCAGGCGACCCTTGTCGGAGAGCACCCGCGCGCGTGCGAGGGCGACTTCCGATGCCGAGGGCAGCGGCAGCGGCGTTTCCGCGCGCCCGCTGACGTCCGCTCCACGGCGTTCGGAGCCGAGCGCGAAGTCCGGGACGGCCAACGCGCCGGACAGGACCAGGCCGGCGCCGGCGATGAACGCGAGCAGGATGATCGCGCACACCAGGACCCAGACCTGTCCGCTGGAGGAGGCGCGTTCGTCGTGATGCGCGGCGGCGGGTGCAGCGGTCGCACCCCTGCGGCGCGACTCCGACGTCGCCGGCAGACTCGACGGAACGTCAATCGGCGCGTCGAGTCGATCGAGGCGGCCAAGGACGGCCAGCGCCTCCGGGTCCGACGCCCCGCGCTCGACGGCGCGGGTGAGCAGACTGCGCGCCTCGCCCTTGTCTCCTTCCTTGAATGCCGCGACCCCTCTGTGGAGGAGCTCCTCCGATTCGCGCTGACGTTCGGCGATGGCGCTGCGCGCCCGCTCGATGTAGGCCCGCGCACGCGCGTGCCCGCGATCGAGGAACAGCACGCGCGTCCAGAGATGAATCGCTTCTTCGTACTGAGCGGCGAAGTAGTGGTCGAGGCCGCCGACGAGGAGTTCTTCTATGCGGACGTGCGCGGCGCGGTCGTCGGGAATGTCCTGGCGCAGCGAATCGGCCATGCTGTTGAGCGCGCACGGATTATAAGCCGCGGCTGCAGCCAGATCAACGCAGATCCGCCGGCCGCGACTCGGCGCCGGCCGGCCGGCGGTTCTGGTCTGTGGTACAACCTGCGTGATGGCCATCATCGAGTGCGTCCCGAACATCAGCGAGGGACGGCGCCGGGATGTGGTGGAAGGCATCGTCGCGGCGCTCCGCGCAGTCGATCGGGTCCGCGTCCTCGACCATTCGTCCGACTCGTCCCACAACCGATCGGTCCTCACCCTGGCCGGCGATGCCGAGCCGCTCAAGGAGGCGGTGCTGAAGCTGTACGAGCGGGCCGTCGCCGCGATCGACCTGCGCGCGCACTCGGGCGAGCATCCCCGCCTCGGCGCCGTGGATGTGGTGCCGTTCGTGCCGATCGAAGGGGTCAAGATGGACCAGTGCGTCGCACTGGCCAAAGCGACGGCGGCGGCGATCGCCGAACGCTTCGGCGTGCCGGTCTACCTGTATGAGGAGGCTGCCAGCAATCCCGCGCGGCGCAATCTCGAAGACATCCGGCGCGGAGAGTTCGAGGGGCTGCGCGAGAAGATGCGCGACCCGTCCTGGAAGCCGGACTACGGCCCGGCCGAGCCGCATCCGTCCGCCGGCGCGTCGGTGGTCGGCGCGCGCATGCCGCTCATCGCGTACAACATCAACCTGGCCACCGATCGTCTCGACGTGGCGAAGAAGATTGCGGCAGCCATTCGACAGAGCAGCGGCGGGTTTCGGTTCGTCAAAGCGATGGGGATCCGCCTCGAGGATCGGGGCATCGTCCAGGTGTCGATGAACCTGACGAACTACGAAAAGACTCCGATCCACCGCGTGTTCGAGGTCGTGAAGCGCGAAGCCGAGCGCTATGGCGTGACCGTCCTCGAGAGCGAGATCGTGGGGCTCGTACCGTCGGCCGCGCTCGTGGGCGCCGCCGAACATTATCTGCAGCTCGAACGCTTCACGAGCGATCAGGTGCTCGAGAACAGGCTTCGTTCCTGATCCGCGCACGCCCGACCTGAAGGTCGGGCCTACACCGGCTCTTCTTCCGTCTCCGCCCGCCTCGGCGCAATCCCGAACGCCCGCATCTTTCGATAGAGATTGCTGCGCTCGACGCCCAGGAGCTCAGCGGTGCGTGAAATGTTGCCGTTCTGCGCCGCGAGCGCCCGCAGGATGTAGTCGCGCTCGAACCGATCGCGTGCATCGTGGAGCGGCAGGAGCTCGCCCGCGGCGTCGATCGCGACCGTGTCCGCGCCGCCGTCCAGGAATGCCAGGTCCTGAACGCCAATCGTCTCGCCGGGCGCAAGGATAAACACGCGCTCGATCACGTTTCGCAGCTCCCGCACGTTCCCGGGCCATCGATACGCCTTCAGGCGCGAGGCGGCCGATGCGTCGAGCTTCTTCGGCCGCCGGCCGTACTCGCGGGCGAATTCGGCCATGAAGTGCTCTGCCAGCGTGGGAACGTCGGCGTCTCGATCGCGGAGAGGCGGCACGAAAATCGGGATGACATTCAGCCGGAAGTACAGATCTTCCCGGAACCGCCCGGTCCGGATTTCCGACGGCAGTTCCTTGTTCGTCGCCGCGAGCACGCGGACGTCGACCTTCACGCTCGACGTGCCGCCGACCGGCTCGACCACCTGCTCCTGCAGCGCCCGGAGCACCTTCGCCTGCGTCTTCAGGCTCATGTCGCCGATCTCGTCCAGGAAGAGCGTGCCGCCATCCGCCAGCTCGAACTTGCCGCGCCGATCCGCGACGGCGCCGGTAAACGCCCCCTTGACGTGGCCGAACAGCTCCGACTCGATCAGCTCCTCCGGGATCGCCGCGCAGTTGACTTCGATGAACGGCCCGTTCCGCCGGCGGCTCATCGCGTGTATCGAGCGCGCGACCAGCTCCTTCCCCGTCCCGTTCTCGCCGTAGATCAGGACGCGGCCGTTCGTGGGCGCCGTCATCGCCACCTGCTCGCGGAGCTGCGCCATGACGTGGCTGTCGCCCACCATCACCAGCCGGCGGTCGACGCTGGCGCGCAGCGCGCGGTTCTCCGCTTCGAGCTCGCGGTGGCGCAGCGCGTTGCGGACGACGAGGACGGTCTTCTCGAGCGACAACGGCTTCTCGACGAAGTCGTACGCGCCGAGCTTGATCGCCTTGACCGCCGACTCGATGTTGCCGTGGCCGGAGATCATGATGACGACGGCGTCGGCGCGGCGCTCGCGCAGACGCTGCAGCGTCGCGAGGCCGTCCATGCCGGGCAGCCAGATGTCGAGGATGACGAGGTCGACCGGCCCGCGCGCCAGCCGGTCCAGACACTCCTCGCCGCTCGGCACCGCCTCGACGACGTACCCTTCGTCCTTGAGGACACCGGTCAGCGCCGTCCGCACGCCGGCTTCGTCGTCAACCAGAAGAATTGTCCGTCTCACGTCTGTATTCTGAATTCTGGATTCTGGATTCTGGATTCTCGTTAAACCGGCAGCTCGATGGTGAACCGGGTGCCCCTGGGCTCGTTGTCGGTCACCTCGATGCTTCCGCCATGCTCCACGACGATGCGGCGGACGATCGCGAGACCCAGGCCGCTGCCGCGGCGTTTCGTCGAATAGTACGGCATGAACAACTTGTCGCGATCCCCCGCCGAGATTCCGGGGCCGTTGTCGGCGATCACGATCCGCGCGACGCCGGCCGCGGCGTCGCGCTCGGTCGAGACCACAATCTGTCCGCCCGGAGCGCCGTCCCGGCCCCCCATCGCTTCGACCGCGTTGTCGACGAGGTTGATGACGACGCGCTTGATCTGCTCGGCGTCGAGCCGGACCGGCGGCAGGTCGGCCGCGAAGGCACGCTCGATGCGAACGGTCTTGAAGAGGCCGTCGTAGATCGCCAGCGTCTCGGTCAGCACCGCGTTGAGGTCCGCGGGGGAGGCCCGCGGCGCGGGCATGCGGGCGAACTGCGCGAACTCATCGACGAGCGCTTTCAGCGACTCGACCTCCGCGACGATCGTGTCCGTGCACTCCTCGACCAGCGCCCGCGCGTTCGGCGGCGCGCCGCCGAAGTGGCGCCGCAGCCGCTCGGCGGACAACTGGATCGGCGTCAGCGGATTCTTGATCTCGTGCGCGAGCCGCCGCGCGACGTCGCGCCAGGCGGCGACCCGCTGCGCCCGGATGAGCGGCGTCACGTCGTCGAACACCAGCACGGTGCCGGCGACGCCCCCCGACTCGCCGACCAGCGCCGTCGCCGCCGCGGCGAGGTGCACCTCGCGGCCGTCGTGCACCAGCGCGACCTCCTGCGCGATCGGCGCCGCCGCGCCGGCTTGCGCGCCCGCGATGAGGGCGCCGAGCGGCGTCAGCGCCTCACGGCCGAAGAGCTCCGCCGACGGGCGGCCGACCGCCCCGTCGAGGCCGAGCAGCCGCGCCGCGGCCGCGTTCACCGTCGTCACCGTCCCGTCCGGCCCGATCGAGATGACGCCGGTCGCGATCCGCTGAAGGATCGTCTCGATGTACCGGCGGCTCTCCTCGAGCGTGACGTTCTTGCGCTCGAGATCGGTCCGCGAGCGATCCAGCTTCTTCCGGCTGACGGCCAGCTCTCCCGCCATCGTGTTGAACGCCTCGACGAGCGAGCCGAACTCATCGGCGGTCTCCTGCTCGATACGGTGGTCGAGACGGCCCGAACCGATGGCTCGCGCCCCTTCGGCGAGCATCTGCACCGGCCGCGTGATCCGCTTCGCGACGTACACGCCCATCCACGTGGCGCTCGCGAGGACCATCAGCGTCATCAACAGGAAAAAGCTGAGGTACACCCCTTCGAGCGGCCGGCGCAGGACGCGCAGCTGGCTGTAGCCTTCATAGGCGTTGACGATGCGCCGGGAGTGCGTCGCGAGCGATCCGCTCAGGTGATCGCTCGCGACGACGACGCCAACGGGTGTGCCCGAGCGGGTGACGACCAGCGCCGGCGCGCGGACCAGCTCCCCGCCGGCGTCGATCGAGTCGTGCTGCGCGCGAACCTCGCTGCCCGCCGCCACGCGCTCGGCGAGCCGGTCGGAGGTCGCGCGGACGTGGCCGCGCGGCAGCGACGGCGACTGGACCGAGACGATGGGCTCCGCGGTCGGCTGCGCGCCCGGCGTGCGCACGATGCGATAGACCTCGACCAGGCCAACGCGCTCCTGGGTAATCTCCGGCGCGATCACCGCGCGGACGGCCTCGACGTCGGCCGCCAGGAGCCGGTCGGCGTCGATCGCGCGCGCGATGCGGGCGCTGTGGCCGAGCACGAGCCGCTCCCGCTCCTGGCGATAGTCGCCGGCAATCTGGGTCGCCGACTTCAGAACTTCCTCGATCGGCGCGCTGAACCAGTTCGCCGCGGTGCGGCGGATCAACTCGCTCCCGATGATGAGCACCAGCACCGACGGGACGATGGTCATCGCGAGCAGCGCCGCAACGAGCTTCGCCCGGAAGCGGGCGAACGGCAGCGCCCGGCGCCGCTCGACGACCAGCTTGATGATGTTCCGCGCGAGGTAGAAGACGAGCACGCAGACGAGCGTGAAATCCACGAAGACGAGGGCGTTCAGCACGACCTCGCTGAGAAAATCGGGATCCAGCTCGGTGGGCTGCTGGCTGGCGAAGATGACGAGCGCCACGAGCGACCCGACCAGCAGCGCGAGCGCCGTGATGATCAACCGCGGGTTGTCGCGGAACGGCCGGCGTCCGGCCGACGCGTTCGCCGGCGGGGTCCGGGCGGGGGCTCCCGCGAGCGTCATCGTTCGTCCTTCGCGTTGAGCAGGTCCTTCAGCTCGGTCATGAACTCGCCGATGTCACGGAAGTGGCGATAGACCGAAGCGAACCGGACGTAGGCCACCTTGTCGAGTCCGCGCAGCTCCTGCATGACGAACGCGCCGATCTCTTCGGTCGAGATTTCCTTCTCGGGCCGATCCTGCAGGCGCCCCTCGACCTGATCCGCGATGGACTCGAGCGCCGCGACGCTGACGGGCCGCTTCTCGCAGGCCTTGAGCAGACCGGCCACGAGTTTCTGCCGCTCGAACCGCTCGCGGCTCCCATCTTTCTTGACGACCATGTACGGGATTTCGTCGATCCGCTCGTAGCTCGTAAAGCGCTTCGCGCACTCGAGGCACTCCCGGCGGCGGCGGATGACCTCCCCTTCCTTGCTCTCGCGCGAATCGACGACCTTGTCGCCGAGGTGCCCGCAGTAGGGACATTTCATTTTTTTAGTTGCGCTCGGGCCGGCGCGGCGATCTCAGCATCCGTCGCTGGCTGTGGCTGGGCGGCCAAGCCCGACACCGACCCGAACGTCAGCCCTTCCTGCGCCATGAACACGAGGCCGGCGATGACGACCGGCACGAACTGGCTCGCATGGAGCGCAATCGCGCAGCCGACCGCGCGGTCGTTGTTCACGCCGTAGAAGGCGGTCGCGCCGATCCGGAAGGCCTCGTGAAACCCCCCGACCCCGCCTGGCGTCGGCACGGCGATGCCGACGACCAGCAGCGTCATGAGCAGGAACGAACCGGTGAACGGCACCGTCATATGAAATGCCCGCGTCACGAGCCACACGCTCGCCGCAATCCCCAGCCAGACGGGCAGGGACAGCGCCAGCGCCGTCACGATATCGCGGGGGTTGCGCGTCGCGGCGAGGCCTCCCGCGAAGCGCTCGAAGATGCGCGCGACGGCGTGGACGAATTTCGCGGGCAGCACGCGTTCAACGGCGAACACCATCCGTCCGAGCCGCGCCGGGTGCCCCGCGAGGATGCTCATCAGCGCGAGCGTGGCGAGCGCGATGACGGCCGCGACCGTTCCGCCCAGCTTCACGGCGTCGTAGAGCCGCGCGTCGGCGGCCTGCATTCCGGGGTCGAAGAGCAGCACGAACGAGGCGAACAGGAGCAGCACGGCTGACAGATCGAGAATGCGCTCGATGAGAATGGTCGCAAGGACGGAGGTAAAGCTGAGCCCCGCGCGGCGCGCCAGCAGATACGGGCGCACGGCTTCGCCCGGTCGCGCCGGCAGCAGCGCGCTGATCGCAAAGCCGATCACCGTCGCCCGCAACGCGATGCCGAACCCGGCGCCTCCGATCGGCCGCAACAGAAACTGCCACCGCACCGCCCGCAAGGCGTACACGACCGCCATGGCCAGGACCGAACCGACGATCGGGACGGCGTCGGCCCGGCGCAACTCGGCCCAGACCGCCCCCAGGTTGGCGCTGCGCAGGAAGAACGCGAGCAGCGCGACGGTCACGACGAGGATGAGACCGGTGCGTAGCTGTGGCCGCATGGAGATTCGGTAATATAAAGATACCTTCAAACTGATGGGAAAACGCGAGTTACTACTGATCGTCGCTTTCGTGTTCCTGGGAGCCGTCGTTTATCAGTTCGCCGCGCCGGCCGGGCCGGCCCGCGAGGGCTTCTCGTTCTCACGGATGCTCGACCATCTGCGCCGCGAGGTACGGGAGAACAGCGCCGAGGCTGAGCACTCCAGCGAGACGGTCATTCCTCTCAACAAGGACGTGACGGAGCTCCGCGTCGGCGCGATCGCCACGGTGAAGGTCGTCGGTGAGGCGCGCGAGAACATCAGCGCCGAGCTGCGCGTCCATTCCACGGGCACCGACCAGGAGGAAGCGAACAACCTGGCCCGCCGGACCGCCGTCAAGGTCGACCAGACGGGCGGCGTCATCGCGATTACCGTGGAATACCCGGTCGAGGGCCGGCAGCGAGGCGATCTGACGCTGAGAATCCCGAAGCGGCTCACGGTCCGGCTTCGCGAGACGCGCGGGGCGGCCGAGCTCCAGGACATCGGCGGGCTCTTCCTCGACGACACCCGTGGTGAGATCGTCATCGGCACGGTGAACGGAGAGCTCCGCGGCACGTTTCAGGGAGGACGCCTCCGAGCCGACGCGGTCGGCCTCGTCAAGCTCACCGCTCGACGAGGCGAGGTCGAGATCGACCAGGTCAAGGGGGACGCGACGCTCGACCTCTCCGGGGGGACGCTGCGCGTGAACAAGATCGGCGGCAGGCTCGACCTGACCGCCAACCGCGTCGAAGTCGAGATCGACGAGGTCGGGGGCGAAGTGCGGGCCAACGCCGCCGAGGGCAGCCTGGAGCTCGGCGGACTGAAGCGCGACACGCGCATCGACGGGCGCGGCACCGAGATCTCGATCGAGCTCGCGGCCGCCATCCCGCTCGTGGCGATCACCAACGAAGAGACGCTCGCCGTGCGGCTCCCTGACAACGCCGGCGTGACCATCGACGCCACCGCGGCGCGCGGCGAGATTCGGTTGCCGGACAGCCTCACCGGGAGCGTGCAGCTCGTAAAGACGGCGGACGAGCAGCGCGCGCGCGGCTCCGTGCGCGGCGGCGGCCCCCAGTTGTCGCTTCGAGTGACGCGCGGCGACATCGTGATTCGCTGAAACGGTTTTCGCGTTCAACCGCGTCCGTTCTGCGGCTTGACTCGTGCGGATCTATCGCCTAAGCTTGTCGCCTTCCGAACGAGGACCCGTTGCTTTCTTCCGCGCCAATTCTTGAAACCGCGCTCTCCGGCCTCACGTTGCATCGCCGCGGAAAAGTCCGCGACGTGTACGATCTCGACGATCATCTGTTGATCGTCGCGACCGATCGCATCTCTGCGTTCGATTACGTGCTCGCGTCCGGCATTCCCGACAAGGGACGTGTACTCACGCAACTGTCCGCGTTCTGGTTCCGCGAGCTTGGTGATGTGACCGAACATCACCTCGAGTCGGTCGATCCGGTCGACTTCCCGGCGGCGGCGCGCGCGCACGTAGACGTGCTCGCAGGACGTTCGATGCTCGTGAAAAAGACGACGCCCGTGCCGATCGAGTGCGTGGCGCGCGGCTATCTGTCGGGATCGGGTTGGAAGGAGTATCAACAGACCGGCGAGGTGTGCGGAATCACGCTGCCGGCCGGCCTGAGCGAATCGGACCGGCTCCCCGAGCCGATCTTCACCCCGGCAACCAAGGCCGAGACCGGCCACGACGTCAACATCAGCGAAGACGAAGCGGGCCGGATAGTCGGGCGGCCGTTGATCGCCCGGCTGAAGGACCTGACGCTGGAGCTCTACAGGCGGGGCGCGGCGCACGCGGCTTCGCGCGGCATCATCGTCGCCGACACCAAGTTCGAGTTCGGCCTCGTCGGGGACTCACAGGATCGCCCCGTGCTCATTGACGAGGTGCTGACCCCCGACTCCTCCCGGTTCTGGCCCCGGGACGAGTACGCGCCGGGCCGGGGCCAGCCGAGCTTCGACAAGCAGTTCGTCCGGGACTACCTCGAGAGCATTCGCTGGAATAAACAGCCGCCGGTGCCTTCGCTGCCCGACGAGGTCGTGCAGCG
This sequence comes from uncultured Acidobacteriota bacterium, assembly GCA_963847125.1. Taxonomy (GTDB): domain Bacteria; phylum Acidobacteriota; class Vicinamibacteria; order Vicinamibacterales; family 2-12-FULL-66-21; genus DATAEE01. Next base: position 240,663 of record CAWJYM010000005.1, on the reverse strand, counting down.
GACCCGGGAGAAATACCTCGAAGCGTTTCGCCTGCTCACGGGGCGGGCGCTTTAACGCGGGCCGGCGGAGGCGCCTTGCGAGAGCAGCTCGAGAAGCTGGTCCAGGAGATGATCGATCGGGGCATCCTGTACGAGGATGCGAAGCGCGAGTTCGAGCGCGTTTTCATCCAGAGAGCCCTCGCCCGCTCCGGTGGCAGTCTGCTCAAGGCTGCCAAGATCCTGGGCCTCCATCGAAACACCATGACCCGGAAGATTACCGAGTACAAGATCAAGAGACGCGGCATCGCGTAGGGGCGGTCGCGAACCGCCCCTCCCGAAGGGGCTTTCGGCTGCCCCTCCAGCATCACCCGCCACCAGCGATGAGTGCCAACCGCCCGGACGAGATCGCCCAGGCTCTGCGCGGCTTCGGGCCGCTCGGAATCCTGGCGATGGTCGTCATCCTCCTCGCAGGTAACGTCGGTCCCGTGCCGCTCGGCGGCATCCTGGCGCTCGCGTGGGCCTGGCGATCCTGCACCCCCTGGCGAGAGATCGGCTATGTGACGCCGCACAGCTGGGCGCGAACGATTGCGCTCGGCATCGCCTTCGGCATCGCGTTCAAGGTCCTGATGAAGGCGATCGTGATGCCTCTCTTCGGCGCGGAGCCGACAAACGCCGCGTTCCAGTATCTGGTCGGCAACCGCGCTGCGCTGCCTGCGGCGCTGTGGTCGGTAACGGTCGTCGCGGCCTTCGGAGAAGAGACGGTCATGCGGGGCTTTCTTTTCGAGCGCCTTGGCAAGCTGTTCGGTCCCGGTGTGGGGGTGAAAGCCCTCATCGTCGTCGTCGGCGCCGCAGTGTTCGGACTGGCGCACTATTCGCTGCAGGGGCTCGCCGGGGTCCAGCAGGGCGCCGTCGTGGGACTCGTGCACGGGGCGATCTTCGCGGTCACAGGCCGGCTGTGGTTCCTGATCGTCGCCCACGCGGCGTTCAACGTGACGGCGGTCGCGCTGATCTACTGGAACCTGGAGTCGGCCGTGACTCAGCTCGTGTTCGGGTAGTCAAAAGCCGCGGCGGCCGGACTGGCGCGCCCCTTGACACCTTCCAGCTGCCTCAATATATTTAGCAGTCGGGCACTGCGACTGCTAACCGGCAGAGACGACCAAGTTCAGTTTGAACCGCGGGGCGTTCTCCCCTAACTCAGTGCGTCCCAGGAGATGAGTGTTATGCCAGCGACAGCTACGAAGACCAAGGTGAGGCCGCTCCACGACCGGATCATCGTGCAGCGAATCGAGGAGGGTGAGCAGAAAGTGGGCGGAATCATCATCCCCGATACGGCAAAAGAGAAGCCCCAGCAGGGCAAGGTGATCGCGGTCGGCAAGGGCAAGGCCGAGAAGGACGGCAAGGTGACGCCGCTCGACGTCAAGGCGGGCGACCTCATCCTCTTCGGCAAGTACTCCGGCCAGGAGATCAAGCTGGACGGCGACGAGTACCTCATCATGCGCGAGGAAGAGGTCCTCGGCGTCATCGAGGGATAGCCGTAGGCCCGACCTTCAGGTCGGGCGTGTTCGGATCAGCAAGCAAGAGGGAGAGAACAGCAATATGGCAAAACAGATTGTTTACGGAGAGGACTCTCGCCAGGCGATCCTGCGCGGCGTGAACGCCCTCGCCGACGCGGTCAAGGTGACGCTGGGCCCCAAGGGGCGCAACGTCGTCCTCGACAAGAAATTCGGATCCCCGACGATTACCAAGGACGGCGTCACCGTCGCCAAGGAGATCGAGCTGAAGGACTCGCTCGAGAACATGGGCGCCCAGATGGTCCGTGAGGTCGCCAGCAAGACGAGCGACATCGCGGGCGACGGCACGACGACGGCTACGGTGCTAGCGCAGGCGATTTTCCGTGAGGGCGCGAAGAACGTCGCCGCAGGCGCCAACCCCATGGAAGTCAAGCGCGGGATCGAAAAGGCGGTCGAGGTCATCGTCGCCGAGCTCAAGAAGCTCAGCAAGCCCATCAGCGGCAAAGCCATCGCCCAGGTCGGCACGATCTCGGCGAACAGCGACGAGACGATCGGCAAGATCATCGCCGAGGCGATGGACAAGGTCGGCAAGGACGGCGTCATCACGGTTGAAGAGGCCAAGACACTCGAGACCACGCTCGAGGTCGTCGAGGGCATGCAGTTCGACCGCGGCTACCTGTCGCCGTACTTCGTGACCGATCCCGAGCGTATGGAAGTCGTGCTCGAGAACGCCGTCATCCTGATCCACGAGAAAAAGATCAGCTCGATGAAGGACCTGCTGCCGCTCCTCGAGCAGGTGGCGCGCGCGGGCAAGCCGCTGGTGATCGTCGCCGAGGACGTCGACGGCGAGGCGCTGGCGACACTCGTCGTGAACAAGCTGCGCGGCACCCTCCAGGCGGCAGCAGTGAAGGCGCCGGGTTTCGGTGACCGACGCAAGGCCATGCTCGAGGACATCGCGGTCCTCACGGGCGGCCGCGCGATCACCGAGGATCTCGGGATCAAGCTGGAGAACATCAAGCTCGACGACCTCGGGAAGGCCAAGAAGGTCACGATCGACAAGGACAACACGACGATCGTCGAGGGTGGGGGCAACCAGTCGGCCATCGAAGGGCGCGTCAAGCAGATCCGGACCCAGGTCGAAGACACCACTTCCGACTACGATCGCGAGAAGCTGCAGGAGCGGCTCGCGAAGCTCGTCGGCGGCGTCGCGGTGATCAAGGTCGGCGCCGCGACCGAAACTGAAATGAAGGAAAAGAAGGCCCGCGTTGAGGACGCGATGCACGCGACCAAGGCAGCCGTTGAAGAGGGGATCGTCCCCGGCGGCGGCGTGGCGCTCATCCGCGCCGCCAAGGCGCTCGACAGCCTCAAGGTGGACGGCGACCAGAAGGTCGGCGTCGATCTGATCAAGAAGGCCGTCGAGGCGCCCGTCCGCTGGATCGCGACCAACGCCGGTCAGGAAGGATCGATCGTCGTCCAGCGCGTGAAGGAAGCGAAGGACGAGGACGGCTACAACGCCGCAACCGACAAGTTCGAGAATCTGGTCCAGGCGGGCGTCATCGATCCCACGAAGGTGGTCCGCACGGCGCTGCAGAACGCGGCGTCGATCGCCTCCCTGCTGCTCACGACCGAAGCCCTTGTCTCCGAAATCCCGGAGGAGAAGAAGGACGCTCCGGCGCCCCACGGCGGCGGGATGGGCGGGATGTATTAACTAACACTGTAGGGACTAGGGACTAGCCCCTCGAACGACAAAAGGCCGGCGGAGGAATCCGCCGGCCTTTCTTTTTGTAGCGTGTCGCGACGCTAGAGCCCTGGTCCTCAGTCCCTACGTCCCTCTACCGAAGCGTGAACGTCAGCTCGATCGTGACGAGAACGGGCACCGGCTCGCCAAGCCTGCGTCCGGCGATGAAGCGCCACTGCTTGACCGCTTCGATGGCCTTCTGATCGAGGCCGAAGGTGCGATCGAGAGAGCGGGTCACCTGAATCGTCCCGACGGTACCGTCGGGCAGCACGACCGCTTCGAGCTCGACGACGCCCTGAATCTTCGCGCGCATCGCATCCGCCGTGTACTGAGGCTTGACCTCGCGGACAATGCGCGGCGTTTCGATGCCTGAGCCGGGTCGATACGCCCCGCCACCGAAACCACCTCCATACCCGGGCCCCACGCCTGATCCCTGACCTGGACCCGATCCGGTGCCAGTACCGGTTCCGGAGCCGGAGCCGGTGCCCGGCCCGCGTGCCTCGCCCACCGTTGGCGGAGCTTCGATCGAGCCGGGCTGCATCACTGCGGCAATCGTCTGAACCGGGACGGTCGTTGGAGGCTCGAGTTTTGGCGGTTCGGGCTTGGGCTCGGGTTTTGGCTCGACGAAGACGGGCTTGGGCTTTTCTGGTTTGGGCAGCTCGAGCTTCTTCTGAGGTGGAGCCGGCGTCTGATTGCCGCCGCCACCGCCGCCTCCCCCAGGGCCGGGTTGCGCAAGGAAAATGAGGTCGTAATTGGGGGTTGGCGTCGGCCGTACGGGCGTCTCGTCCCGCGGGAGGTTCGCAACGACGATGGCCAGGACGAACACGAGGACGTGGGCGACGGCGGATGCGCTAAACGCACCTCCGAGCCGTTTTTCGTGCTCGTGGCCGTCGGCAAACAACACCGAGCGGGGGAAGAGTTTCTCCGCGGAATCCATGGTAAAGCTAAGGGTTCCTTAGTATTGTCGCTGACCCCCGGCCCTTCGACAAGTGCAAAACAAATGCCTGAGGTTACGCGGCCGGGCGCCTTTCTGTCTTTAGACGACTAGTCCTCCTTGTCGGTCACACGCGTCCGGTCCAGGCGCCAATCGCGGCGTTACCTCCGCCGTACGCGTGGAGCGTCGCCAGCGCATCGGCGGCCCGGACCTCGCTCCTGATCGCGACCAGCACACCGCCGCGCGCCGTGAGCGTTTCGAAGATGAAGCTGTCGTGCACCTGAAACCCGACGCGATTCATCGTCGCGCCGAGGCCGAGCGCGGCGAGGTCGTTCGCCGATCCCTGGAGCGCGGCGACGAGCGAGCCGCGAACGACCGACGCGCCGAGGTTCTTGATGTCCATGCGGTCCGCCGCGCCGAACGTCGTCGTCAGCAGCGCCTCGGTCTCGGGCGTCGCCTTCGCGATGATCGACAGCGCCTCGGCCGGGAAGTTGTGCCGTCCGAGCGCATCGATCCCGCGCGTGGCCCACGCGGTATCCTGAAACACGCCCACGGTGAAGCGTTCCGTCGCGACGTCCGGCATCAGCAGTCCCTTCTCCTTATCGGCATCACTCATCCGGCCAGCTGGCAAGGGCGGCGCCGCGGGCGCGGTGTCGTTCGAGGACGGCGCGAATGCGGTCGGGTGGCGTCTCGCGGGCGTGCACGCCGAGAAGGATCGCGCCCTGCTGCACGGCGTCCACGAACGCCTGGGCGGCCGGCTCGCTCACGCCGGCATGCGTCAGCATCGGCGCCACGCCTCCCGCCACATGTCCCGCCGCCTCGCCCAGTTCGGCCGCGAGCGGGCCGGCGGCGACGATCGGGCCGACACCCGGCATCACGATCGCGATCGCCGCGAGGATCTGCCCGCCCAGCTCGCCCAGGCGCGCGGCGAGGCGCGAGTCCTCGAGGTCAGCCCCCGGCGTCGCTTCGAGCGTACGCGCGAGCGTTCCCTCCTCGTCGTGAGTCCGCGCGACGACCGACAGATCCTCGCGCGTGACGCCGAGCCCGCGAAGCTCGCCGATCGCGGCTGCGGCGTCCGAGGGACCGTCAAAGAGCGCCAGCACGAGGGGGTGGCTCACTTGATCAATCTGGAATGTGGATTGCTGAATGCTGAATGGGCCATTCCACACTCAGCATTCCACAATCAGCATTGAGAATATGTCAGGATCGCCGAGGATGCCAACCTACGACGTGGCGATTGCGGGTGCGGGACCTGCAGGCGCGTGGACCGCGTGCCGTCTGGCGCGCGGCGGCGCGCGCGTGGCCATCGTCGACGCCAGCCATCCGCGCGAGAAGCCGTGCGGCGGCGGCGTGACCGGCAGGGCGCTCGAGTTGATTGGGAGGGTCGGTCCCCTTTTCCGCGACATCAACCGCGCTCGCTTCGAGCAGGATGGCCTCTCGGAGGCCGTGGCGCTCGCGGCGGGGTCGCTGGCCGTCACCAGCCGCGCCGCGTTCGACCGCTGGCTGCTCGACGCCGCGCTCGAGGCGGGCGCGGAGCTCATCCCGGAACGCGTCCTCGACGTCACGGCCGGGCGGGAGGAGGCCGCGATCCGGACGGACCGCCGCACCGTGCGGGCCTGGTGGCTGGTCGGCGCGGACGGCGCGGCCGGCATCACGCGGAGGAAACTGTGGCGGCCGTTCCGGCGGGATCAGATCTCCATCGCGACGGGCTTTTTCGCGCGCGGCGTCACCGCATCGGACATCGTCGTCCGCTTCACGGATTCGCCCCCAGGCTATGCGTGGTCCTTTCCACGCCTCGATCACCTGGCAATTGGAGTGTGCGCGCAGGCGGATGCCGCGGGCGCGCGCGCGCTCCGCGAGTGGACGCGCCGCTGGATCGACGCGTCCGGTCTCACACGCCCCGGAACGGCGCTGGTTCCTTACTCCTGGCCCATCCCATCGCTCGGACCGCACGACTTCGATCGCGAGCGCGCGGCAGGGCCGCGCTGGATGCTCATCGGCGATGCCGCGGGGCTGGTGGATTCGATCACACGCGAGGGCATCTTCTTCGCGCTCCAATCAGCGGATGCGGCCGCCAGTGCAATCCTCGCGCGGAACGATCCGGCGGCGAGCTACGACGGCGCGCTGCGGCGCGACGTCTATCCGGAGCTCGAGCGCGCGGCACGGCTGAAAGCCAGCTTTTTCGAGCCGCGTTTCCTCCGGATGCTGGTCGGCGCGCTCGAACGCCCGGCGATCGCGGCGATCATGGCGGACCTGGTCGCAGGGCGTCAGCCCTACCGGGGGCTGCGCAGGCGGCTCGCTCGCACGCTCGAAGTCGGTCTGGCCTGGCGGTTCATCGTTCGAGATAGCCGTCTCGGGCGCGCACGCGAAGACCGGGCCGCTTCACTCTGACCGTGATTGAGCGCCACGCTCCAGGCTCCGACAGCGGGCGTCTCGGCGTGTAGCCAAGCAGGTATTGATGGCGCAGCTCGCGCGCGATGCCACGAACCGCTTCGGTCAGCGCGCGCGGGTCCTCGGCGTGCAGCGATCGGCCGCCCGTCAACGTCGCCAGCTCCGCGAAGATCGCGGGACGGGTCCGCCCGAGGGCAACGGGAAAGATCATGACGTCGGACCGCCGCGCCAGCGCCGTCACGTCCGCCCCTGTGCGTGCGCTGTAGCGCTCATCGCCGTCCGAAAGCAGCACGAGCGCGCGGCGCCCATCGGCGCCCTGAATGCGCTCGATGCCCTCGGCCACGGCGTCGTGGAGGGGCGTCGTCCCCCAGGCATCGAGCCGGGCGACCGCCGCAAGCTGGGCTGTCCGGTCGGTCGACAGCGGCGCGACCGCTTCCACCTGACTGCCGATGGCCAGCACCAGCGCGCGATCCTCTGGTCGAAGCGCCTCCAGAAAAACGCGGGCCGCTTCTTGAGCGACTGCCAGCCGCTTCCCCTTCATGCTGGCGCTGCGGTCGATGGCCAGGGCCACGGCCAGCGGGAAGTCGCCGGCGGCGAACGTGTTGACGTTCTGGAACACGCCATCCTCGTAGACCTGGAAGTCCTCCCGCGACAGGCCTATCGCCGGCTCCCCCTTGTCATCGACGACGCTGGCGTAAACCTCGACCACGTCGACCGACGAGACGAACTGACCACGGCCGACGGCAGGGGCGCCGGGCCCGGCCGCCGGGAGCCCGGCGTTGAGGTTGAGCATGACGAAGAGTGGTACAATCCACGAACACAAGGGAGCCCTTATGTTTGCCCTGTTTGGCCCGCTCGGTCTGCCGGAGCTGCTGATCATCTTCTTCCTGATCATCCTGATCTTCGGAGCAAACCGCCTGCCCGAGATTGGACGAGGTATCGGCCGAGGCATCCGCAACTTCAAGGATGCCACCAAAGAGGACGCACACGCTCAGGTACGAAGCTCGAAGGACGAGGTGTGATTGGGGCTTAGAGCACTACTCGAGAGTCCCCCACGCGCCGCGTGACCCGCTCCCGGTCGAGATACTCCAGCAACGGAATCGCGAACTTCCGGCTGACGCCGTAGCGTTCCTTGAACGCGGCGACGTCCACGCGCGCCGGTTGACCGCCGCCTTTCAGTGAGGCGACCTCCGCCTTCAACCGCGCCAGCGCGTCGGTGTGAAACAACAGGTCCTCGACGCGAATCAGCGTCTTCTGTCGCACGAGCAGCGCAACCATGCGATCGACGTCGGCGCGCGGGAGTCCGAGCGCCGCAGGCAGCGATGCCGCGTCGGGCGGCACGAGCGCCGCTTCGCGGTACGCCCGCTCGACGGCTTCACGCGCGCGCGCCTCGCCCGCCGACAGCGACACGCGATGTCCTGCCAGCGCGAGGCGATCCCGGGCCACGATCGTCCCTGCCGCGACCAGATCCTGCAGCACGCGCTCGAACACCGCGATGTGCGCACGGCCGGCCAATCTCTCGCGAAGCTCCTCTCTCGGCACGCCTTCCGAGAGCGGCTGCGCCGCGTGATGCGCCGTCAGATCCGCGACCGACCGTCCGGCTAAGTCCTCCAGGATGCGCGCCGACACGAGGACCGGACCGACATCCACGACCCGTCGGGCCCGCGCGAGCCGCTCGGCGGCCGCGGCCACCTCCGCCGGCGAGAGCCCGGATCTCGCGACGATCGCCTGACGGGTCAGCCCCGCCGACCCGCTCTCCTCGACGAAGGCTGCTGCCGCCTCGTCTGTTCCGTTTTGACGGGGATCGAGACGCGCAAACCTCGCAAGGCCGGCCTCGCTGCGGACCGGCCCTCGCGGCGGTTTCGGGTCGAGCACCTCCCCGCCGGCAATCGTCACGGGAGGCGAGTACGCCCGGAGGATGAAGCGATCGCCGCGTGTCACAACCGCCGGCGATTCAAGACGGAGTCGGACGTACTCTTCACCGCCTGGCCGAATCGCGGCGTCGCGCGCGAGCGACACTCGTCCCAGCAGCTCGCTCGTTCCCTGATGGAGCCTGATTCGGGCGCCGTTCTTCAGCGGCTTCGCGCCCGGCAGGAGCTCCACGATCGCGTCGACGATCAACGACGGCTCCAGCGTGCCAGCCTCGGCGAGCGTGTCGCCGCGCGTCAGGTGCACGACCTCGACGCCGCCGAGATTGACCGCCGTCCGCTGACCCGCCCGCGCCTCCGTGGCGCGATGGCCGTGCACCTGCACGCCGCGCACCTTCACTCGACGCCCGGCCGGGAGCGAAACCAGCTCCGTCTCCTCGCGGATCGTGCCGCCGACGAGCGTGCCGGTCACGACGGTGCCAAACCCCTTCATGGAGAACACACGGTCAATCGGCAGCCGGATCGCCGCCTCCGGACGGCGCGCGCGGGGCGCGCGCGCGCCCCAGCGAAGCGAGCGCCGCGCGCAGCGCATCCAGCCCGAGGCCGGTCCGCGCGGACAACGGGATCACCGGTGCGCCTTCCAGGAACGTCCCCTCGATGAGCTCGCGCGTCTCGATCGTCACGAGCTCGAGGGTCTCCGCGTCGGCGAGATCCGCTTTGGTCAACGCGACGACGCCCGCCGGCACGCGAAGGAGGCGGCAGATGTCGAAATGCTCGCGCGTCTGCGGCTTGACCGACTCGTCGGCGGCAACCACCAGAAGAATGCAGTCGATGCCGCCGACGCCGGCGAGCATGTTCTTGACGAAGCGCTCGTGGCCGGGGACGTCGACGAAGGCATAGGTGATTCCGTCGGCTTCGTAGTGGGCGAAGCCGAGGTCGATCGTGATGCCCCGTTCCTGCTCCTCTTTGAGCCTGTCCGGATCGGTGCCGGTCAGCGCGCGAACCAGCGTCGACTTGCCATGATCGATATGGCCCGCGGTCCCGATGATGAGCGATCTCGTCATCGCCTGCGCCGCGCCGCGCGCTCGCGGCGGCCCGGGCGCTGCGCGCGCTTCCGCGGGCCCGGTTTGAACCCAGGCCCCGCCGCCTGTCCGGCGTGGGGCGGCCGCCCCGCCTGTTTGGGCTGTGCCTGACTGCGCCGCGGACCGCGTCGCGACTCCGACTCCCGAACCGCGTCGAGAATCTCGGCGATCCCGAGATCGATCTGACGCCGCTCCATGTCGACGCGGACGACCTGGACGCGGATCTTGTCGCCCAGCCGGTAGACCTTCTTCGTGTTCTCGCCGCGGAGGATGTGCGCCCGATCGACGAACCGGTAATAGTCGTCCGCCATGGTCGAGACGTGGACCAGGCCCTCGACGAAGTGCTCGATGAGCTCCACGAAGAGCCCGAAGGCCGCGACGCCCGTGACGAAGCCATCGAACTCGTCGCCGACCTTGTCCGCCATGAAGCGGACCTTCTTCCACTGCACCAGCTCGCGCTCGGCGTCGTCGGCGCGGCGCTCGCGCTCGGAGGTATGGCGCGCGACCTCCGGCAGCTCGTCGGTCAGCTCGGCGCGCCGCTCGTCGTTCATCTCCCGCCGGGATTCACGGAGAACGCGGTGGACGACCAGATCCGGATACCGCCTGATGGGCGAGGTGAAGTGCGTGTAGCTCTCCGCCGCCAGTCCGAAGTGGCCCAGGTTCGCCGGGTCGTACCGCGCCTTCTGCATCGTCCGCAGCATGAGGAACGCTATCGGTTTCTCCTCCGGCGTCCCCTTGATGCGCTCGACGAGCTTCTGGAAGTGCCGCGGCCGGAGCGCGTTGGCGGGCGCCGCGAGGCTGTAGCCCAGCGTCGAGATGAACTCCTCGAACTCCTCGGCCTTCAGCGGATCGGGCTCCTCGTGGATCCGGAACAGCGACGGAACGCCCTTGTCAGCGAGGTGCTGCGCGACCGTCTCGTTCGCGAGGAGCATGAACTCCTCGATGATGCGGTGCGCGATGTTCCGCTCCGCGGCAATGATCTCCTCGACCCTGCCCGCATCGTCCAGGATGACCTCCGGCTCTTTCAGGTCGAAATCGATCGACCCCCGGCGCCGGCGCCGCCCGTTGAGGATGTCGAAGAGCTCGCGCATCAGCTCGAACTGGGGCACGAGGGAGCGGTACGTGGCGATCGTCGCCGGGTTGCGCTCCGTCAGGATGGCGTTGACGTCCGTGTAGGTCATCCTGGCGTCGCTGTTGATCACCCCGTCATGCATCTCGTAGCGGACGACGTCGCCGTGACGATCGACCTCCATCAGACAGGACTGCACGAGGCGGTCGACGTTGGGATTCAGGCTGCACAGCCCCGTCGCGAGCTCGGACGGAAACATGTGCACCGCGCGCTCCGGAAAGTAGACCGACGTCCCTCGCTCGTACGCCTCGGTGTCGAGCACGCTGTCCTCCTGGACGTAGTGCGACACGTCGGCGATGTGCACACCCAGCCAGTAATGACCGTTCGATATCCGCTCGATCGTGATCGCGTCGTCGAAGTCGCGCGCGTGCTCGCCGTCGATCGTGACGGTGACGATCTTCCGGAAGTCGGTCCGGCCGCGAATGTCACGCTCCCGGACGTCGCCGCCGAGCCGTTTCGCTTCCTGGACCGCCTCGTCGCTGTGCTCGTCCTGGATCCCATGCTTGCGGATGATGATCGTCGTATCGACGCCCGGGGCGTCGATGCGTCCCAGCACCTCCACGACCCGGCCGAGCGGCCCTCGCGTCGGCGTCGGCCAGCGGGTGATCTCCACCGTGACCATCTCGCCGGGAGCCGCGCCGCGCTCCTCGCCCCGCGGTACATGGACGTCCATCACGAGCCGCCTGTCGAACGGGGCGACGAAGCCGAGCCCGGAGTCATCCCGATCGAAACGGCCGACAACGGTCGACGCGCTCCGCTCGAGGACCCGGATGATGCGGCCCTCCGCGCGGTTCCCATCCTTGTACCGCTCGATTCGCGCGACGACGCGGTCGCCGTGCATCGCCTGGTTGAGGTTGGAGCCGGCGATGTAGATGTCTCCCTGGCCTTCCTCCGGCTGTTCGGGGATCACGAATCCAAACCCGCGCGGGTGCATCTGGACGCGTCCGACGACAAGGTTCATCCTGTCGGGCAGGCCGTACCGGTTCCCACGAATCTGGACCAGGGCGCCAGAGCTGACGAGGGTGTCGAGGTGACGTTTGAACGAGGCGCGCGCCTCGCGGGGAATCTTCAGGACCTGCAGCAGCTCACGTGCCGTGGCTGGATGGTCAATCTTGTCTCGTATCTGTTTCAGTAAGTCTTCTTGCATCTCTTTACATTATTCCCAACCGCGCTCGGAACGGCCGAGTCTACTGGTTGTGTGAGCGAACCGCCGGAAGTGGCCGCAGCGCTCGAACGCGCCCGGGCCGGAGACCCTGATGCCTTCGGCCAGCTGGTCGATTGGTTCCGCGAGCCGGTGTTTCGGGCGGCGCTTGCGGCGACAGGGTCGCAGGCGGAGGCGGACGATGCGGCGCAAGAGGCATTCGTGGCCGCGTACCGGAGGCTGGATCGATTTCGCGGGGAGTCGTCTTTCAAGACATGGCTGCTGACGATTGTCTGGAACAAAGCGCTCGACCGCCGACGCGCCATGCGCCGGTCGTTCCTCTCGCTCGAGACCGAGGACGGCAGGACGGCCGACCCGCCGGCGTTGGAACGGCCGGCGGACGCGGCGCTCGTCGCCGCGTCGGCGCATCGAGCCGCCAAGAGGCTGATCGCGGGTCTGCCGGTCAAGCTGCGCGACCCGCTCCTGCTCGCCGCGACCGGGGAACACTCGTACACCGAGATGGCCGCGATGCTCGGGGTTCCGGTCGGCACGTTGAAGTGGCGCATCTCCGAAGCGCGCCGGATCGTGCGGGAGAAGCTGGAGCGGCTCGGGTATTAGCAAGCTGTCCGAGCCAGCGCGCCGAGCGTGAGCGAGGCGTGGTAGGCGCTGGGGGTGGGGCCCCAGCGCAACCAAAACATCATGACTGATTTCGACCCTCTCATCGACGACGCCGCACGCGGGATGACCGCCGGGCCATCGCCGGTCGACCTGCGGGTACGGGTGATCGAAGAGATTCGTGCCGGTGGCAACGAGGCGAAAGCCTCGTACCACGCCTGGTGGCTCGCCGCGGCGGCCGGCATTCTGCTCGCGGCGTATCTCGGCTGGCCGGCTCGGCAGCCGGTGGAACTTCCCGTACGGGTTCCGGAATGGCTTCTGCTGACGCAAGCGCCGCCGCCCGTGATTGCACTCGTTCCGCGCGCGCCAACCGAAAGCGCTGCACCGGCGCGGGCGCGGCTGGCGGCGGCCCCGCGGGCAGTCGAGCCGACTATCGCGTCGATCCCCGCGCTCGAAGCGCCGTATGCGATCGGCATCGCCCCGCTCGACACCGGCGCGACGCCGCTCCCGGCGCTCGACGTCGACGCGCCGCTTGAAATCGAGACTCTGGACATCAAACCGTTGGTGTCGCCGCCCACGGCGACAGGAGGTCAGTGACATGCTTCGCCGCACGCTCGTCGGACTCGGACTGGTTCTCGTGATTGGATCGTCGCCGTCAGCACAGTTCCAGTCGTCGGCGGCCCAGGAGCGCGAGGCGGCCGCGCAGGCCCGCGCTCAGACGCAAGAAAAGGAGAAAGAGAAGGAGGCGGCCGAGCGCGAGCGTCAGGCCGCCGAGCGCGCGAAAGCGCAGGAACAGGAGCGCCGCCAACGGGAGGCGGGACAGCCCGTCAACGTCCGGGTGGAGCTGACGATTCGCGATCAACGCGGCACGGCGCAGCCCGAGACCAAGACCGTGTCCATCGTGACAGCGGACAGGACGGCGGGAAGAGTGAGAACTGGCGGCAATGTCCGGACAGAGAAGTTCGGCATCCAGGACGTCAGGCTCAACGTGGATACGCGTCCCGAGATCCTGCGCGACGGCCTGATTCGGCTCTTTGTCACGTTTGAATATCGTCCGGCCGACACCGAAACCTCGCCCTCGAACAACATCTCCGAAATGCTAGAGTGCGTGCTCGTCTCGGGACAGTCCCTGGGTGTGACGAAATCCGCGGATCCCAACAGCGATCGCAGCGTCACCGTGGAGGTGAAGGCAACGATCCTGAAGTGACCTTCTCCAGCAGCGTCACCGCCTCGGCGGCGCGCGCGTTGGCGCCGGTATCGAGCTGGCCCGCCGCGCGCTGCGCCGCGTCGACCCGCTTCAACGCCTCTTCCACCTGCGCCACCAGCTCCTGCTGCCCGCGCTCGCGGTAGCGATCGCGCGCCCGCTCCAGCGGCCTTCTGGCGATCTCGAGCTGACGTCCCGCGTCGCCGAAATTCGACTGAAAGAGGGCGACGCGCCCCTCGAGGATCCGCGCCCGCGCGTCCGCCAGGTCCGCCCGCTGTTCGGCGCTGCGCGCCTGCTCGGCGACGCTGAATCTGCCGGAGGCGCCCCACAACCACCCGCCCGCCAGCGCGAGCGCGATCCCGAGGAGGGTATAGAGAATGAGCTTGCTCCGCGGCATGTCCGCTAATCTAGCACTACCCGACAACCACGACGTGCACGTCGCCGACGTTGGTGCCGGTCGGTCCCGTTCGGATGAGATCGCCGAGCGCCTCGAAGAACCCGTAGCTGTCGTTCTCGTCGAGCGCCCACTCCGGCGCGCCGAGCCCGCGGAGCTGGGAGCGCTCGAGCGTCGCGGCGTCGGCCACCGCGCCGGCGGCGTCGGTCGGGCCGTCGATGCCGTCGGTGCCGGCGCTCGCGAGCGCCATCTGACGGCCGGCGTCGGCGAGCGCGCGGATCGCCGATAACACAATCTCCTGATTCCGGCCGCCCCGCCCTCGCCCCTTCACCGTCACCGTCGTTTCACCGGACGCGATCAGACAGTACGGACCGGCGCCGCGGGCCGCCATCGCCCGCTCGACGAGCGCGGGACCGGCGGCGCGCGCCTCCCCCACGACCGCCTCGTCCAGCACCTCGACGCTGTAGCCCCGCGCGCGCGCTTCGTGCCGCGCCCCTTCCATCGCGTCGCGCCGGCTGCCGACGATTCGCACGTCGGCGTCGCGCAGCCGCTCATCCCCCGGCTTGATGCTCTCTTCGACGCTGCCGCGGACGCCGCGGCGCAGGTGCCTGAGCACGGCCGATGGCACGTCATCGAGGAGTCCCCGAGCCTCGAGCACGTGCAGCGCGTCCGCGTACGTCGTGAGATCGGGGGCCGAGGGGCCCGACCCGATCACCGCGGGATCCGCTTCGATCGGGCCGACGACATCCGAGATGGCGAGCGTCAGGCTCCGCCCGGCCGCGGCCCCGAGGCGGCCGCCTTTGATTGCCGACAGATGCTTCCGGAGCGTGTTGATCTCGTGAATCGGGCAGCCGGCGGCGAGGACGAGGCGGGTCGTTTCTGCCTTGTCGTCGATCGACAGCCCGTCCAGGGGCAGCGCCAGCATGGCCGACGCGCCTCCGGACAGGAGCACGACGAGGTCGCCGTCCTGAGCGCGCATCTCGCGCGCCACTTCGAGCGCCCGCCGCGCGGCACGCACGCTCCCGTCCCCGGGAACCGGATGGGATGCGCCCTCCCACTCGACCGATGGGGGCAGCGACGCCGGCCGCTCAGGACACGCGATGATCCCCGTGCGCAGGCGCCGACCCGCCACCGCGGCAAACGCGGACAACATGCCGCCCGCCGCCTTTCCGGCGGCCACGACACCCGACGGATCCGCGAATTCGAACGGCTGGTCGGCGAGGGCTCGTGCGACGAGGCGCCGTGGATCGGCGGCGCCAATCGCGGCGCGGACGATGGCCAGTACGTCTTCACGACGCGAGCGAACCGGCGGAAGCGGAGGAGACGTCAGTGAAGCTTGGGGGTTTGATCCGACCAGGCTGCCCATGCGGAGAGCCCGGTCACGGCGTCGAACGTGCGCAGAAGCTTGCCGACCACCTGGTCAGCGTTCTCTTTCGCGCACAGCGTGTCGAGCTCCGCAAGGACGCGCGAGAGCGCCTCCTCGACGTCGTGCAGCGCGCGCTCGGAGTAATAGGCGCGCTGTTTCTCGATGCACTGCTGATGTTTGATGAACTCTTGTCTGTAGAAGTCCGCCACGCCGTTGAACGGTGGCGCGGCTGGATGCCGATCGCTGACGAAGCGCATACGACTCCTCGCGTCGGACATCGCTTAGAGGATTCTTCTGAGTGTATGCGCGCCGACCATGCGTGTCAACATGATCGCAGCGGTCGGCGCCCTCGTTCCCGCGAGGCCTACCACGTGCGAACGCTCCGGGAGGCGACGAGACCTCCCAGGCACCCGAGCGCCATCCCTCCCGCAAGAATTGAAATCGCCAGGCCGGCCGGAAGGAACGTCAGCGACTCGAGGCCCAGCGACTCCGACGCCATCCGACCGTACCGTGCGTTCATCACGGCGAACACCACCCACAACAGCAGCAGGCCCATGAGGGCCCCCGCCCCGCCTTGGATGACACCCTCCGCGATGAACGGCCCCCGCACGTAGGCCGCCGGGGCGCCGACGAGCTGCATGATTTCAATTTCGTCACGCCGCGCGTGCGCGGCCAGGCGCACGACGCTCGAGACGGTCAGCGCGGCGGCGACCGCGAGCACCGCGACGAGGAAGAAGCCCGCCCCACGGATGAGCGTCAGCGCTCCGAGAAGCCGCTGCAGCCACCGGCGATCGAACCGTACGTCGGCGACGCCCGGCGTGGTCGCGAGTTTGGTCGCCAGCGCGTCAACGACCTCGCCACCCGACTCTTCGGTGCGAAGCCGAACCTCGACCGACGCGGGAAAGGGATTGAGCTCGAGCGTGTCCGCCGCCGCCGCGAGGTCGCGGTAGTCGCGACGGAAGCGCCGGCGGGCTTCATCCTTCGAAAGGTATTCCCGGCGGGCGGCAAGCCCGCTCCGATCGACGGTCTCCTCAATCGCACCGAGCTGCTCGCTCGTCACATCGTCCCGCAGAAAGACCGACAGCTCGGCCGCGTCGGTCCATCGCTGGACGAGGCGGCCGCCGTTTGTGGTCACGAGCAGGAAGAGCCCGAGGATGAACAGGCCCGACGCGATCGTGAAGATCGCGAGGAACGCTCCGTGCCGGCGCCGCCACAGGCTCGTCGCCGCCTCACTGAAGAAGTACTGCAGCGCCTGCTTCATCAGGTGACCTCCACGAGGGAGCCGTGGTCGAGCGTCATCGTGCGCCGGCCGACCCGATGGATGAGATCGCGATCGTGCGTCGCGACGAGCACGGTCGTGCCGCGGGCATTGATCTCACGAAACAGGTTCATGATCTCGAGCGACAGGTCCGGATCGAGGTTGCCGGTCGGCTCATCCGCGATGATGAGCACCGGATCGTTGACCAGCGCGCGAGCGATGGCAATCCGCTGTTGCTCACCGCCGGACAGCTCGAGCGGAAAGGCGGCCATGCGGTGCTGCAGGCCGACCCACTTCAGCACCTGGAACACCCGGCGCCGCTGCTGCGCGTCGGAGGCGCCGAGCACGCGCGGCACGAACGCCACGTTCTCGAGCACGGTCTGGGCCTCGATCAGCTTGAAGTCCTGAAAGACGAATCCGATGGATCGGCGGTACGCCTGCACCTCGCGCGGCTTCAGATCGGCCAGATGCCGGCCGTTGACCACGAGCTGGCCGTCGGAGGGCACCTCCTGCCTGAGGAGGAGGCGGAGGAACGTGGACTTGCCGGCGCCGCTCGGGCCGGTCAGGAACACGAACTCACCCTTGTCGACGCGGAGCGAGAGATCCCGCAGCGCATACACGCCGCGGCTGTAAACCTTCGACAGGTGAGAGGCTTCGATCATCCGATCAGTTTCTTGAGCAGGTCGTTGACCAGCGCCGGGTTCGCCTTGCCGCCGGTCGCCTTCATGACCTGCCCCACCAGAAAGCCCAGCGTCGCCGTCTTGCCGGCGCGGTATTGCTCGACGGCAGACGCGTTCTTCGCGACCACGTCGCGCGCAAGGCTTTCGAGCGCCGCCGCGTCGTCGATCCGCCCGAGTCCTTCCGCCGCGACGATGTCGTCGGCCGCGCGGCCCGTATCGTACATCTTCTCGAAGACCTCTTTCGCGGTCGGGCCGCTGATCGCGCCCCGCGCCACGAGCCGAATCAGGCCCGCGAGCGCCGAGGGCGAGAGGCGGGATCCCTCGATCGTCGTATCGGTCTCCTTGAGCTTCCGCGCCAGTTCTCCCATGATCCAATTCGCCGACAGGCGGGGATCCCCCGAGGCGCCGGCGGTATCCTCGAAGTATCGCGCGAGCGCCGCGGGCTGGCTCAGGTAGGCGGCGTCCGCGTCGGCCAGGGCGTAGGTCGCCGCCAGGCGGGACTTGCGAGCGTCCGGCAGCTCCGGGAGGGCCCGGCGCGCTTCGTCGATCCATTCCGGACGGACGTCGAGCGGCGGAAGGTCCGGCTCCGGAAAGTACCGGTAGTCGTGCGCTTCTTCCTTGCTGCGCATCGAAACCGTCCGGCCGGTGGTGGAGTCCCAGAGCCGCGTTTCCTGCGTCACGCGTCCGCCCTCGTTCAGCACGGCAATCTGCCGGTCGATTTCAAACTCGAGGGCCTTCTGGAGGTACCGGAACGAGTTGACGTTCTTGACCTCGGCCTTCACGCCGAGCGCCTCGCGCCCTGCCGGCCGGACCGACACGTTGGCGTCGCACCGGAGGCTTCCCTCTTCCATGTTGCCGTCGTTGACGCCGAGCGCCAGCAGGATCGCCCGCAGCCGCGCGAAGAAATCGGCCGCGTCGGCCGCCGATCGCAGGTCCGGGTGTGTGACGATCTCGATGAGCGGCACCCCGCTCCGGTTGAAGTCGACGTAGGTTCGACGCTCCGAGTCCGGGAACCCCTCGTGGAGAGATTTTCCGGCGTCCTCCTCGAGGTGCACCCGGATGATCCCGACCCGCTTCTGAACGCCGCCGGCGGCGTACTCGAGCGCGCCATCGGTCGCGAGCGGCCGCTCGTACTGCGAAATCTGATAGCCCTTGGGCAGATCCGGATAGAAGTAGTTCTTGCGCGCGAAGATCGAGGTCGGCTGCACCGTGCACCCGAGCGCGAGCGCCGCCCTGATCGCGTAGTCGACCGCGCGGCGGTTGAGGACCGGCAACGCGCCGGGAAGGCCAAGACAGACCGGACAGACGTTGGTGTTCGGCGGATCGCCGAAAGCGGTACTGCATCCGCAGAAGATCTTCGTCTCGGTCAGCAGCTGGGCGTGGATCTCGAGGCCGATGACAGGCTCGTACATTGTGGATTGCTGAGTGCTGAATGCTGAATTGCCGCGATCACCCGTCAGGCGCGTTCCCTCCATTCAGCATTCAGCATTCCACATTCCACAATGGGCACTAAGCCCTCGGCCCGGCCGCCTTCACGTCCGGCGCCGCCTCGGCCTCGAACGTCCTGAAATTGTCCACGAACATCTTCGCGAGCTTCGCGGCCTGCGCGTCGTACGCCGTGCCGTCCTTCCACGTGCCGCGCGGCTTGAGAACCTCCTCGGGCACGCCCGGGCAGCGCGTCGGCACGTCGACGTTCAAAGTCTTGTCTCGCTCGTAGGGAACGGTGTCGAGCGCGCCGGCCAGCGCCGCGCGGATCATCGCGCGCGTGTGCCCGATTTTCATCCGCGACCCGACGCCGTACGGCCCGCCGGTCCAGCCGGTGTTCACGAGCCAGACGCGCGCCTGATGCCGCGCAATCCGATCGCCGAGGAACCGCGCGTACACCGTCGGGTGGAGCACCATGAACGGCGCGCCGAAGCAGGTGCTGAAGGTGGCCTTCGGCTCCGTCACACCCTTTTCTGTGCCGGCGACCTTGGCGGTGTACCCCGAGAGAAAGTGATACATCGCAGCGGCAGACGACAGCCGCGCGATCGGGGGCAGGACACCGAACGCGTCCGCCGTCAGCATGATGATGTTGCGGGGATGCCCCGCCTGACCGGACGCTTCCGCGTTGTCGATGAACTCGAGCGGGTACGCCCCGCGCGTGTTCTCCGTCAGCGATTCATCGTCGAGGTCGAGCCGGCGTGACGCCGCGTCCATCCGGACGTTTTCGAGCACCGTCCCGAAACGGCGCGTGGTCGCGTAGATCTGCGGCTCCGCCTCCGCCGACAGGCGGATCATCTTCGCGTAGCAGCCTCCCTCCACGTTGAAGACGCCCCGTTCGCTCCACGCGTGCTCGTCGTCGCCGATCAGCCGGCGCTCGGGGTCGCTCGACAGCGTCGTCTTGCCAGTGCCGGAGAGGCCGAAAAAGAGCGCGACGTCGCCCGACGGTCCCACGTTCGCCGAACAATGCATCGACAGGACGTCTCGGAGCGGAAGCAGATAGTTCATCACGGTGAAGATCGATTTCTTGATCTCCCCCGCGTAGCTGGTGCCGCCGATCAGGACGGTTCGCCGGCCGAGGTGGACGAGGATGAACACTTCGGAGTTCGTCCCGTGCCGGCCGGGAGACGCATGGAACCCGGGCGCATCGATCACCGTGAAGCCAGGCTGGGCGTGGCGCACGCTCTCGTGCTGCTCGCCCCGGATGAACATGTGCCGCGCGAACAGGCTGTGCCAGGCCTGCTCGGTGATCACGCGGATTGGCAGCCGGTACTCCGGGTCGGCGCCCGCGAAGCAATCCTGGACGAAGAGCTCTTTCCCTTCGAGGTAGCGCACGAGCTGCCCTTGGAGCTCGTCGAAATGCGCGGCTTCAATCGGGCGGTTGACCTTGCCCCACCAGACGTGCCCCTCGCTCGATGACTCCTGGACGATGAACTTGTCGTTGGGGGAACGGCCGGTGTGCTGGCCGGTGCGGCAGACGAGGGGACCACCTTCGGCGATCGACCCCTCGCGGCGGCGGACGGCCTCCTCACACAGCGCCGGGACACTGAGATTCCAGTACACCCGGGCGACGTTCTCGATCCCGTGCGCCTCGAGCCCGGACTCCTGCTGGGTGGCCATCCTGTCTCCCTTCGGCGCCACGCAGGGCGGCCGAATTGCAGGATGGTACTTCAGGAAACGGCGATTTCAAAAAGACGGGCTGTGAGGACGCCGCGTGATCGTCTCGCCGAGATGGAGACGTTCCAGGCGCCGGTACAGCGCGCGCCGGCTGACGCCGAGGAGCTCGGCGGCAAGCTTCTTGTTGCCGTGCGCGCGCTCCAGGGCGCTCTGCACCCGGGTCCGCTCGGCGGCCGCCGGATCGGCGCCGTCGGCCCCGGCGGGCGGCGCCGCGTCTCCGGGGGCGGTAGCCGTGAGCGCACGTGCGCGCGCCACCGCGACTTCGAGATCGGCCACGATCGCGTCGCGCACTTCCGGCGCGAGCGCCCGCAGATCGATCATCGCGCGATCGTCCACTACTGTCAGCGTGATAGCCATCGATCCGATCAAGGAGTCCCTGCGGGTGGGCTGGTCCCCGGGGGCAACAGTTGCTGGGAGTTAGTAATGTAACATACGACGGGACCGATAGGAAGAACGAGGGTTCGAGCAGGTTCGAACGGGTGTACATGGGTCCGAACAGGTTCGTGGTCCGCGGGTGTCTGATGGGCATGGCCACGATCGCCGCGGCGTGCGGCGGTGGGGTCGCGCGCCCGCAGACCACGCCCTCGCAGCCGGTAGAGCTCCCCGCCACACTCAGCGTGCGCCTCGCGAGCGGCTCCGTCGTCTCGCTCGCCCTCGAAGAGTACGTGCGCGCCTCGATCCTCGCGGAGATCGCGCCGTCGGGCAGCGATCCGGACACCGCGGCGCGTGTGTACCAGGTGCAGGCCATCCTCGCCCGCACCTTCGCGATCGCGAGCCTCGGCCGTCACGCGCGTGACGGCTTCGACCTGTGCGCAACCACACACTGTCAACTCGTGGATTTCGACCGCGCGTCGCGGTCACGATGGCGCGCCGTTGCGGAACTGGCGATCGAGTCGACGCGCGGGCGCGTGCTGCGCTTCGAGTCCGCGCCCGTGCTCGCGCTCTTTCACGCCGACTGCGGGGGGTACCGCAGCGCCGCCGGAGAGATCTGGGGCGGACGCGCCGAACCGTACCTGAATGGCGGACCGGACGATCTGCCGGACGGTTCCGCTCACCGCACCTGGCGGTTCCGCGTCGATCGGGTCAAGCTGCGCGAAGCGCTCGCGCGCGATGGCCGGACCAACCCGGGGGCGCGGCTCGATCGGATCGACGTCTTCTCGCGTGACTCGGCCGGACGCGCGGCGCTCGTCCTGGTTGCCGGCGAGCGCGAGCCCGTCGTGAGGGGCGAGGAGTTCCGGATGGTGATGGCGCGCGCGTTCGGCGTCTCGGCATTCCCGAGCTCGCGCTTCGATGTGCAGCGGGAGGGGGCCGAGTTCGCGTTCGACGGGACCGGGTTCGGCCACGGCGTGGGCCTCTGCCAGCGCGGCGCGATCGTCCGCGCCACCGCCGGCGAGTCGACCGAGGATATTCTCTCTTTCTATTTTCCGGGCACGAGGCTTTCAAGCCGCCTCGCACCGGTCCGAACCCTCTCGAACCTCCTCGAACCCTAGGTCATGGCATACACGACAATATTCACCGCGAACTTCGTGTTGTCCTCCCGCTGGAACCGCTTGTTCCGCCAGTCGTAGTCCCACTCGCAGCCGTAGTCCTTGTTGCTGTAGAGCACGCCGAGCCGGCCGTTCGCCTCCACCCCTCGCAGGTAGTCGTGCACGATCTCGTCGCCCCAGCCGTTCAGCTCGTGGGACGTGGTCGGCGGCCCCTCGGGAAAGACGAAAAAGCTGCGATAGACGCGGTGTGAAGCAGGCAGCTTCGCCAGGGTCCGTGGACCCGGAAACACGACGCGCATCTCTTCCTCGAACGACCGCGCGTACAGCCCGGCGATATCGTGGTTGCAATCGTCCGAGAACAGCAGCCCGCCCTGCTCGACGAAGCGGGCGAGATGGTCCCGCTCGCGCCGGCTGAAGCGGACCAGCTTGTGGCCGGTCATGAACAGGAACGGGAATGACAGCAGCTCGTCCGAATCGGCGCCGATGACGATTTCCTCGGGGTACACGGGGATCGTGGTGTACTCGACGACCGAGTTGAGGACGTTGGCGGCGACCTTCGGGTTGTAGTCCCAGTCGCCGGAGTCGTACCGCAATCGGGCGAACACGAACTCGTGCGCGCGAGGCTGGGCGGTCACCGGCTGAATCCGTGCCCCATCTTGATCAATAATAGCGAGTGGCCCCCACTCGTAAACGCCTGGTCGATCGGGGGCGTATTTCCTCATGACAGGAGCCGCCCGACCCGCTCCAGTAGTCGCTGCCCGCGAGGCGGACACACGCGCCGCCGCCGCGGTCAAAGCGCTGCGGGCGGCGGGGGATCACGCCGCGGCGCGGGATCGGTTCGCGGAGCTGGTCTCGCGGCACCAGCGGCGCGCATCGCGCATCGCGTTTCATTACCTGCGCGAGGCGGCCGAGGCGGACGAGGCCGTGCAGGACGCCTTCGTCAAGGCCTACTCGCACCTGGCGTCGTTCCGCGAGGCGCTCCCCTTCGAGATCTGGTTCACGCGCATCCTGATCAACGGGTGCCTGGACCGGATCAAGGCGCGCGGCCGGCGCGAACGATGGATCGTCCCGATCGAAGCGGTCGGGGACGCGCAGGTGCCGGTGGCGCGGGGGCTGTCGCCCGAGGCGGCCCTCCTCTCGCGCGAGCGGCGGCGGGCCCTCGCGGGGGCGCTCGCGAAGCTGCCCGAGCGGCAGCGTTCGGTGTTCGTCCTCAGTCAGGTCGAGGGCCACTCGGCGCGCGAGGTGGGTGAGATGACGGGCTTGAATGAATCGACGGTGCGCGTGCATTTGTTTCGTGCGATCCGCCGTTTGCGGAAGCTGCTGACGGAGACGCTCTGAACCCTATGGCATTCGGTCACCTTTCGGCGCGCGAGCTTGCGGAACTCTGGCCCGACGGAGGCGCCCACCCGCACGTCTCGACATGCGACGACTGCCGTGCGGAGTACGACGCGCTGGCGCAGGTCTTCCTGGCCGCGCGGGACGCGGCCGACGAAGCGGACGAGCACTTCACCCCCGATCGACTCGCGGCGCAGCACACGCACATCCTCCGCCGGCTCGAAAACGCCGAGCGGCCGGCGCGGGTGCTCCACTTCCCCTTGTCGACGCGGCCCTTCCCGAGCGCCCGGAACGGCGCCCGGCGCTGGATTGCCGCGGCGGCCGCCGCCGGGCTCCTCACAGGGATCGTCGCCGGACGGGCGTTCGAGTTCGGCAATCCCTGGCGAAACAGTCCTCGCGTCCAGGCAGAGCTCGCGCGCCGTACCCCGGTCATGACCGCGGGCACGACGGCCGGGGCCAACGACGAACGGCTCCTCCGCGAGATCGAAGACGCCCTCGTCGAGCCGCGCGTCGACGAGCTTCGCGCCATCGACGCGCTGACGCCGCGCGTGCGGGAGGCGTCGTTGGGTCGGTAAGAACGCCCGTCCCACCCGATGCCCCCTCTCATTTTTCGCAAAGGCCTCGACCTGAAGGATGCGGTCGCGGGCGAGCTGGCCGCCGAGTACCACAGCGCCATCGTCGACCGCGTGCGCGCGGCCGGGTTCCGCTACGACGTCGGTCGGCTGACCGTGCACCTCGCACACGAGTTCGGCTTCTGCTATGGCGTCGATCGCGCGGTCGATTACGCGTACCAGGCGCGACGCCGGTTTCCTGATCGCCAGGTCTTTCTCACCGGCGAGATCATCCACAACCCGCACGTGAACGATCGTCTGCGCGCCGCGGGCATCCGGTTCCTCACCGATCCCGGTGAACGCTACGACCGCCTCGGCCCCGACGACGTTGTCATCCTCCCGGCGTTCGGGGTGACGGTCGGCGAGATGATCCGCCTCGACGAGCGCGGCTGCACGCTGGTCGACACCACCTGCGGCTCCGTGTTGAACGTCTGGAAGAACGTCGCGCGGTACGCGCAGGATGGCTTCACCTCGATCATCCACGGCAAGGCGAAGCACGAAGAGACCCGCGCGACGGCGTCGCAGGCCGTCAAGTACCCGCGCGGCCGATATCTGGTCGTCCTCGATCGCGCGGAGGCCCAGATCGCGTGCGACTACATCACGGCCGACGGCGACCGGGAGGCCTTCCTGGCGCGCTTCGAAGGGGCCGTCTCCGCCGGCTTCGACCCGGACCGCGACCTCGTTCAGATCGGCTGCGCCAACCAGACGACGATGCTGATGTCGGAGTCGCTCGAGGTCGAGCGGATGTTCCGCGAGGCGATGGCGGCGCGATACGGGGAGGCGGCGTTACCAGAGCACTTCCGGGCGTTCGACACGATCTGCAGCGCCACCCAGGAGCGCCAGGACGCCGTCCTCGAGCTGCTGGGAACCCACAGTCTCGATTTGATGGTGGTCGTCGGCGGCTACAACAGCAGCAACACCTGCAACCTCGCCCGCATCTGCGGCGAGCGCGTGCCGACCTATCACATCGCCGATACGTCTTGTCTGGTGTCGGCGGAGGGAATCCGGCACCGCCCGGTCGGCGCGCCGTCGACAGGCGCCGTCAACGAAACCACGAGGTCAGGCTGGCTGCCGGCCGCCGGCCCGATGACGATCGGCCTCACCGCGGGCGCATCCACGCCGAACAACATCATCGGCGAAGTCATCGCGCGCCTCGATCAGCTGGCTAATCAGGATTCTGCGAATCGTTTTCCGCAATCGCGATGAGGACCCGGACGCGCTGGCCGCGGTGGTTGGCCAGCCAGCCGTGAAGCTTGGTGCCGGGCTGCGCGATGAGCGTAGCTTTCTGTCCGAGGGCGAAGTAGCCCTCTTCCGCCTCATGGTCGGCGGCGGTGATCTCGCCCACGACCACGGTCTCGTCCCCCATGGTGTAGGCCGTGCTCACACCAATCGCGACAAGGAACAACGCCAGGAGTATCCACGCCGTCTTAGAGCGACGCATGGGCATTTCCCGTCCGAGCGCGGCAGGCACCCGGGCTCGCCTCCGACGCCCACCCCCCGACTGAGCAAGTCGGATGCCATTCGCGGCGACGCTGCTAACCGCTTGACTGGCCTGTCTTTCTAGCCTGACAGCAGGTAAACGAAGTCTCCGCCCCGGTCGTAAATAGTCTGAGTGTTGACAAGGAGTGTCATCCGATGACCAGGCATGCTCTGGGCTGGCTGCTGGCCGCGGCCGTCGTGTCGGCGTCGACGATCGGAACGGCCGCGGCGGCGCCGGCGTCATATGACCGGACCCACCCGCAACAGTCGGACGGCCGGCACCGCCACAAGTGGTGGCACGACGACCAAATCAAAGCCGAACTGGCGCTGACCGCCCAGCAGGCGCAGGAAATAGAGCAGATTTTCCAGGCGAGCATCCAGAGGCTCAGGACGCTCAAGGAACAGCTCGATCTGCTCGAGAAAGACCTCTCCCGCATGATCCGCGAGCGGACGTCGCCGGAAGCGACCGTCGCCCAGCAGCTGGATCGCGTCGAGACGACGCGCGGCGAGCTGAACAAAGCACGGATGCTGATGATCTACAAGATGCACCGCGTGCTGACGTCCGAACAGAACGAGAAACTGCGCGCGATTAACGATCGGCGCGATCGAAAGGACCAGGACTGATGAAGGGGATCCCAGTTTTAGTTGCGCTGTCGCTGGCTGTGCCGGCTGCCGCGCAAACGCCCGCGCCGCCGGTTCCGCCGATGCCGGCGACGAGCGTCTCCGCCCAGGCGCAGGGCACCGCGGTCGATTTGAAGATCGAGGATGCGGTTGCCCGCGCGCTGGAACGTAACCTTGATATTGCGGTCGAGCGGCTGAACCCGACGACGTTCGACTTCTCGATCGCTGCGCTGGAAGCCACATACCGTCCGGCCTTGACGTCGGCGCTTGGCTACCGCGATTCGACGGCGTTCAGCCGCAGCCAGACGGCGGGCGGCGACGTGCTGACGACCGAGACCGCGACGGCCAATGCCGGCCTGGCGCAGAACGTGCGGTGGGGCGGCGGCGCGTATTCCATGACGTTCGGCAACACGCGGATTGCTCAGTCGGACCTCTTCGCCACGCGAAACCCGGCGCTGAACACCAATCTCAATGCGGTGTACGTGCAGCCGATCCTGCGCGGCTTCAAGACCGACGCGACGCGCACCCAGCTCCGCGTCACGGCGATCAATCAGGACATCTCAGAGATCCAGCTCGACACGACCATCAACAATACGTTGGCGAACGTGCGGAATGCGTATTGGGATCTGCTGTTCGCTCAACAGGCCGTGCGCGTCGCGCAGAGCTCGCTCGAGCTCGCCGAAAAGCTGATCACCGACAACCGGGCGCGTGTCGAGATCGGGACGATGGCTCCCATCGATGTCGTCCAGTCCGAAGCAGAGGCGGCCACGCGTCGCCAGACGCTCGCGACGGCGGAAGCCACGCTGCTGACGGCGGAGCTGGCGCTCAAGCGCCAGATTGTGTCCGGCACCAACGACCCGCTCTGGGCGGCCAGGATTAACCCGGTCGATCGGCCGTCGTTCGCTCCGGAACCGATCGATCTCCAGGGGGCCATCACCAAGGCGATCGCGGACCGCACGGACATTGCGCAGGCGAAGAAGACGCTCGAGAGCAACGACGTGACGCTGCGCGGCCTCCAGGATTCGACCCTGCCGGCGCTGGATCTGACGGCCGGGTACGGCGTGGCGGGCGTCGGCGGCACGGTGTTCGAGCGCAGCGGTCTCGGAGGGGTCGTCTCCAGGGTGATTCCTGGCGGCTACAACGACGCGCTGCGGACGCTGACAAACCTCGACGCGCCGACCTGGAACCTTCAGTTGAATCTCAGCTACCCGATCGGCACGAGCGCGGCGGAGGCAGGCGTCGCGCGGGCGAAGCTGCAAATCCAGCAGACGCAGGCGCAGCTGCGCGCGCTCGAGCTGCAGGTGGCGACCGAGGTGACGACCACGGCGCTGAACGTTCAGAGCAACCAGAAGCGGATTGATGCCGCGACCGCGGCGCGCGAGCTCTCCCAGAAGCGGCTCGAGGCGGAGAACAGCAAGTTCGAGGTCGGCATGTCGACGAACTTCCTGGTCGTGCAGGCGCAGCGCGACCTCGCCGACGCCCAGATCATCGAGCTCCGCGCGCTGCTCGACTATCAGAAGTCGCGGGTCGACTTCGAGCGCGTCCAGCGCACGGCGCTGTCGCGCGCCGGCATCTCCGTCATCAGCGGCGCCGGCGGCGGCACCACCGCGAACGCGGCCGTGACGGCCGGTGCGCGTCAGCAGCAGTAGGGAGATCCATGCGGAAGGCCGTCATCGTCGCCGTCATCGCGCTCGTCGGTCTGGCGGGCATCGTCGTCTACAACCGGGCCGACCAGCCTGGAGCCGAGGCGCAGGGCCGGCCGGGCGGGCCTGGCGGCGCCGGCGGGCCTGGCGCACGACCGCCCATGACCGTTGAGGTCGCGTCGGCCCGCCGCGAGGCGGTCTCCGAGCACGTCACCGTCGTCGGCAATCTGATCGGCGAGGCGACCGTCGAAGTCGTGCCGAAGGTCAGCGGCCGTCTGCAGAGCGTGAGCGTCAAGCTCGGCGATTCCGTGTCGGACGGCCAGCCGATCGCCGTCATCGAGGACAGTGAGATCCGCGAGCAGGTCAAGCAGGCGGAGGCCTCTTTCGAAGTTGCGCGCGCGACCGTGCGTCAGCGCGAGGCGGACCTCAAGTTCGCCGAGACCGCCCTCGAGCGGGCGCGCAGCCTCTACGACCGGCAGCTCCTGCCGAGGCAGGGGTTGGACGACGCGGACGCGCGGTATCAGGCCGCCGCGGCGCAGGTCGACCTCGCGCGGGCGCAGTTCGCGCAGGCACAGGCGCGGCAGGACGAGCTCCGCTTCACGCTCGCCAACACGGTCATCCGGTCGCCGGTCACGGGCTTCGTCGGCAAGCGGTATCTCGACCAGGGGGCGTTCGCGTCCCAGAACTCCCCCGTCGTCTCGGTGGTCGCCTTGAGGACCGTGCGGATGGTCGCCAATCTCGTGGAGAAGGACGTGAGCCGCGTCCGTCAAGGGACGGCGGCGGCGGTGGAAGTGGACGCGTACCCGGGCGAACAGTTCACGGGACGGGTCGCGCGTGTCGCTCCCCTTTTCGACGCCGCCACGAGGACCGCGCAGATGGAAATCGAGATCCCGAACCCCGGGTATCGCCTGAAGGCCGGGATGTACGCGCGCGTGCGGCTGACGGTCGACACGCGGCCGAACGCGCTCGTGGTTCCGCGCAATGCGCTCGTCGAGATCGAAGGGAAGCAGGGCGTGTTCGTCGCCTCGGGCCAGAAGGCCGCCTTCTCGGCGGTCGAGACCGGCCTGCAGGACGAGACCAGGGTCGAGATCACGGCCGGCCTCAACGACGGCGCGCGAATCGTCACGACCGGGGCGGGATCGCTGCGCGACGGCGACACGATCGTGCTCGCCGGCGGCGGTCAGAGTACCGACCAGCGGCAACCGGAGCCCGGCGCCACGCGGTAGCAAGCCGCAGGGCGGACGCTAGGCGCAATGCTGAGTGCTGAATTCTGAGTGCTGATGTTTGATTGCTGATCGTTGATTGGGGACGAGAATGAGTATTCCGCGTACAGCCATCCACCGGCCGATCACGATGTTCATGATTTCGGCCGTCGTCATCCTGATCGGCGGGATCTCGCTCATGCGGCTGCCGGTCGACCTGATGCCGGACGTGAGCTTTCCGAGCATCACGGTCCGCGTCGGCTACCCGGGCGTCGGGCCGCTCGAGATCGAGGAGCTGATCGTCCGGCCGATCGAGCAGGCGACGAGCGCGGTCGCCGGCGTCGAGCGCCTCGAGTCGACGGCGTCGGAGGGCAACGCGCGCGTGACGCTCAACTTCGCGTGGGGCACCGACCTCAACGAGGCGGCCGACGAGGTCCGGTCGCGGATCGATCGCGTGCGCGGCCGACTGCCGGAGGATGCCGATCCGCCGACCGTCTTCAAGTTCGACTCGACGACCTTCCCCATCATGGGCATCGGACTCGAGGGGGACTACGACCGTGTGACGCTGCGGGAGATCGCGTCCAACGACCTGTCGCCGCGGCTCGAGCGCGTACCGGGCGTGGCGGCCGTCACGGTCGACGGCGGGCTGCGCCGGCAGATCCACGTCAACCTGTCGAAGGAGAAGATCACCGCGCTCGATCTCTCGGTCGACCGCGTCGTGAACATCATCCAGACCGAGAACGAGAACATCCCGCTCGGCGAGATCGACGAGGGAGACACGACCTACCTCCTCCGCAGCCAGGGGCAGTTCGAGAACCTCGACCAGATTCGCGACCTCGTGGTCATGACGAAGAACGGCGTGCCGGTCTACATGAAGGACATCGCCGACGTGAAGGACGCGACCGAGGATTTCCGGTCGTTCACGCGGATCAACGGCAAGCCGGGGGTCCGCCTGCGGGTGACCAAACAGTCCGGCGAGAACACGGTCCAGATCGCCGACGCGGTCAAGCTCGAGGTGGAGCGGATCAACCGCGAGGTGCCGGGCATCCGGCTGACGATGCTCGACGACCAGTCGGTGTTCATCGGCCGCGCGATCGACTCGGTGAAAGAGCACGCGATGCTCGGGTCGATCCTGGTCATCCTCGTCATCTTCCTCTTCCTGCGCGATTTCCGGGCCACGCTCATCGTCTGCACGTCGATTCCGATCTCGGTCATCGGCACGTTCGCGCTCCTGTACTTCGCCGGCTTCACGCTGAATACCATGACCTTCGGCGGTCTGGCGCTCGGGATAGGGATGATCGTCGACGCGGCGATCGTCGTGCTGGAGAACACGTACCGGCACATGGAGATGGGCAAGTCGCACGAGCAGGCGGCCATCGACGGGAGCGAGGAAGTGTGGTCGGCGATCGTCGCGTCGACCCTCACCCACATCGCCGTCTTCATTCCGCTCCTCTTCCTGACCGGCGTCTCGAGCATCCTCTTCACGCAGCTCTCGATCGTCGTCATCTTCTCGCTGTCCATGTCGCTCTTCGTCGCGGTCACGCTGGTTCCCGTGCTCTGCGCGAAGTGGCTGCGGCTGCCGAAAAAGGCGTCCGAGCGGAAAGGGCTCAGCGCCCGGCTCTTTGCGTGGAGCGAGCACACCCTGGAGGCCATGGATGACCGCTACGGCCGCCTGGTGCACCGTTCGCTGATGCATCGGCCGACCGTCCTCGGCATCGGGGCGGGGCTGTTCGTCGTCGCGCTGCTCATCCTGCCGACGATCGGCTTCGAGCTGATGCCGCAGACCGATGAGGGCGAAGTGCGAGTGGACGCCGAGATGGCCGTGGGGACGCGGATCGAGCGCGTGCACGACACGCTCGAGCGGCTCGAGGGGATGATCCGCCAGGAAGTGCCGGAGACGGCTGCACTCATCAGCAGCGCGGGCGGCGGCGGCTTCATGGGCGGCGCCGGCCATCGCGGCGAGGTGACGGTGCGGCTGGTTCCGCGCACCGAACGCGAGCGGAGCAATGAAGAGATCGCGATCGCGCTCCGGCGCTCGCTCGCGGGACAACTCCCGGGCGTGATCATCCGGGCGCGACCCTCGGGCGGCAATAACCAGATGAACCGCATCATGGGCGGAGGCAACGAGAGCCGCCTCGCGGTCGAGATCCGCGGCCACGATCTCGCGGACGCCAAGCGGCTCGCGCAGGACACGAAGGCCGTCATGGATCGCACGCCCGGCATCGCCGACGTGCGCGTGGGGCGCGACGAGGGCCGCCCGGAGCTGGCGATCCGGGTCGACCGACCGAAGGCGGCGATGCTGGGGTTGACCGTGTCCGGCGTGGCAAACACCATCCAGACAAACGTCGCCGGCACGCAGGCCGCCTTCTTCCGCGAGCGCGGCTACGAGTATCCGATCGTCGTTCGACTGCGAGAGGAGGATCGCGGGCGTGTGTCGGATGTCAGCGACATTCTCATCAGCACGCCTCAGGGACAGGTCCTCCAGGCGAAGAACCTGATGAAGGTCGTGTCGGAGCAGGGGCCGACCGAGATCCAGCGGAAAAACCAGGAGCGCATGACGCGCGTGAACGCCGAGCTCGAGACGACGCTGAGCCGGGCGGTCGACGCGGTCAACGAGCGCCTGCCGGATCTGCGCGTGCCGCAGGACTTTTCGGTCGGGTTCGGCCAGGAAGTCGAGGAGCAGCGGCGCGCGTTCGGTCAGCTGCAGCTCATGCTGGTCCTCGCGATTCTCCTGGTCTATGCCGTCATGGCGTCGCAGTACGAATCCCTGAAGGATCCGTTCATCATCATGTTCTCCGTGCCGCTCGCGGCAATCGGCGTCGTCCTGGCGCTCAAGCTGACGGGCACGCCGTTCAGCCTCCAGGCGTACATCGGCGTCATCATGCTCGCAGGTATCGTGGTCTCGAACGCCATCCTGCTCGTCGATTACACCAACGTGCTGCGGCGCCGTGATGGCGTCGCGCTGCGCGAGGCGGTCGAGCGGGCGGGACGCACCCGGTTGCGCCCCATCCTCATGACCTCGCTCTGCACGATGCTCGGCCTCGTGCCGATGTCGCTCGGGATCGGCGAAGGCGCGGAGCTGCAGTCGCCGCTCGCCCGCGTGGTCATCGGCGGCCTGCTGACGTCCACGCTCATCACGCTCGTATTCGTGCCGACGGTGTACACGCTGTTCGAAGAAGGCTGGAGCGGGTTGCGTAAGGGCGTTCATCACGACAAAGGCCCCGATCACGGGCATACGGCATGAAGCGAGCGACCATCATCGTCATCGCGCTCGTGGCGGTTGGCATTTCCGCCGGCGCGTACTACATGCGCCGCGGCGACAAGGAACCGCAGATCGCGACGGCGCAGGTGACACGGGGGGACGTCGTCGACACGGTAGGGGCCACGGGTACCCTCGAAGCAGTTACGACCGTCCAGGTCGGCACGCAGGTGTCGGGCACCGTGCAGGAGCTCTACGCGGACTTCAACGCGATCGTCCGCAAGGGGCAGGTCATCGCGAGGCTCGACCCGTCTCTCATCCAGACCCAGATTGAGCAGCAGGAAGCGAACGTGGCGCGGGCCCAGGCGGAGGTGGAGCGGCTTCGCGTGTCGCTCGACGACGTCCGCGTCAAGCTGACGCGCGCCCGCGGTCTGTCGGACCGGGGCCTGATCCCGAAGACGGAGCTCGAAGCGGCCGAGGTCAACGTCCGATCGACTGAGGCGCAGCTCCGATCCGCGCAGGCCGGAATCACCCAGGCGCGCGCGAACCTCAACCAGATGCGCGTGAATCTGGACCACACGGTCATCCACGCGCCGATCGACGGCATCGTCATCTCCCGGAACGTGGACGTCGGCCAGACCGTCGCCGCCAGCATGCAGGCGCCGACGTTGTATCTGCTGGCCGCGGACCTGACGAAGATGAAGGTGAACGCCAACATCGACGAAGCGGATGTCGGCCGTATCCGTCCGGGACAGGCCGTCCGCTTCCGCGTCGACGCCTACCCCACCGACGACTTTCTCGGAACGGTGTCCCAGATCAGGCTCCAGCCGGTCATCGTACAGAACGTCGTCACCTACGCGACGGTCATCGACGTGCCGAATCCCGCGCTGAAACTGAAGCCGGGCATGACGGCGAACGTGACCATCGAGATCGCGCGCCGCGCGGACGTCGTCCGCGTGCCGACGATGGCGCTCCGGTTCCGGCCGACCACCGACATGTTCGCCGCGCTCGGGCAGGAGGCCCCGCAGGAGCTGCGAGGCCGACCAGACGCGCCGGCCCAGACGGCAACGGCCCCGCCGACGACGCCGGGTGCCGGCGCGTCCGGGGCGACGGGCACGCAGGGACAGCCAGCGGCCGGGGCCGCGACCGGCGACGGGTCGTCAAACGCGCAACGGCCTCGAGCGACCGGCAACAGCAGCCCGGCGGACGCGGCGAACCCCGACGAGCGGCGCAAGCGTTTTCAGGAGCGGATGCAGAACATGTCGCCCGAAGAGCGCGCGCAGTTCGCGCAGCGTGCGCGCGAGCGGGGGTTCAATCCCGACCAGCGCGGCGACGGGAACGGCAGCTCCTCACCGCGGCAGCCAGCGGCAAAGACGGCGGTCGGCACAGGGGCTCAAACCATCGACCAGCTCTTCGGGCCGCTGCCGCAGACGGAAACGACGGGCCGTGTCTGGACGTTTGCGAACAAACAGCTCAAGCCGATACGTCTGAGGCTCGGCGTGTCAGACGGCACCTGGACCGAGCTCCTGAGCAACGATCTGCAGCCCGGCACGGAGCTCGTGACCGGAGTCATCATCGACCAGCCGGCCGCGGCGGGCGCGGGCGGACCCCGATCGCCGCTCATGCCGGGCCAGCGCCCACCGAACATGGGAGGCCAGCGCAACGCGCCAGGCGGCGGAGGCAATCAGCGACGGTAGATCAGTGCTGATTGCTGATTGCTGAATGGCGTTCACATGGCAGTCATCAGCGTAAAGGACCTCACCAAGACCTACATCGTGGGCGAGGTGGACGTCCGCGCGCTGCGCGGCGTCAGCATCGACGTCCAGACCGGCGAGTTCGTGGCGGTCACCGGCCCATCCGGGTCGGGAAAATCGACCTTCATGCACATCCTGGGGTGCCTCGATCGTCCGACGACCGGACAGTACGTGCTGGATGGAAAGAACGTCTCGAGCATGTCGCGAGACGAGCTGGCGCGGATCCGGAACCGCAAGATCGGGTTCGTCTTCCAGGGTTTCAACCTGCTCTCGCGCACGACGGCGCTGGACAACGTCGAGCTGCCGCTCCTCTACAACGGCGGCGCGTCGCTCAAGACCGGGGAACGGCATCGACGCGCGATGGCGGCCCTTGCGGCCGTCGGCCTCGACGACCGCGCGCAGCACTACCCGAATCAGCTGTCGGGTGGACAACAGCAGCGCGTGGCCATCGCGCGAGCGCTCATCAACGAGCCGTCGATCATCCTTGCGGACGAGCCGACGGGCAACCTCGACTCGCGGACGAGCATCGAGGTCATGGAGATTTTTCAGCGGCTGAACGCCGACCGTGGCATCA
This sequence comes from uncultured Acidobacteriota bacterium, assembly GCA_963847125.1. GTDB lineage: Bacteria > Acidobacteriota > Vicinamibacteria > Vicinamibacterales > 2-12-FULL-66-21 > DATAEE01. The sequence goes on along the minus strand of CAWJYM010000005.1, from coordinate 206,309 downwards.
CGGTCCTGCTCATCACGCACGAAGCCGACATCGCCGAGTACGGCACGCGGCTGATCTCGTTCCGCGACGGCAGAATCGTCCGCGATCAGGCGATCGCGACCCGCCGGATCGCCACCGAGGAGCTCGCTGCCCTGCCCCCACCCGAGGACCAACACCATGTCACTCCTGATGACCGTCCGGATCGCGCTCAAGGCGCTCAGTAGGAACAAGCTCCGCACGTCGCTGACGATGCTGGGGATGATCATCGGCGTCGCCGCCGTGATCACGATGGTCGCCCTCGGGACCGGCGCGCAGACGCAGATCGAGGATCAGGTCAAGTCGGCCGGCACGAACATGATCATGGTCAACTCCGGCAACTGGTCCGTCGGCGGCGTCCGCCAGGGACAGGGGTCCTCGAACACGCTGACCGTAGAGGACGCAGAGGCGATCGGCGCTCTTCCCGGCGTCCAGTACGTCTCGCCCGGTGCGAACACGCGCGGACAAGTCATCGCGGGCAACCAGAACTGGTCGACCCGCGTCGAGGGCACGGGCGTGGACATGCCGCTCATCCGCTCCTGGCCGACGCAGTACGGCGCGTACTTCACGCAGCAGGACGTGCAGACTTCGGCGAAGGTCGCGGTGCTGGGGTCGGTGGTCTCTGAGACCCTGTTCGGCGAGGAGGTCGATCCGACCGGTCAGATCATCCGCATTCGCAATCAGCCGTTCCGCGTCGTCGGCGTCCTGGCGCCCAAGGGACAGTCGGCGATGGGACAGGACCAGGACGACACGGTCTTCATCCCGTACACGGCGGCCCAGAAGAAGCTGATGGGGATCCAGCACTTGAACAACATCACGGTCTCGGCGGTCTCCGCCGCGCAGACGCTGCCGACGGCAGATGAGATCATCAACACCCTCCGAGTCCGGCACAAGCTCGAGCCGGGGGAGCCGGACGACTTCATGGTGCGCACGCTCGAAGAGATGGCGAGCGTCCGGACCGAGACGACCAGGACCATGACCGCCCTCCTCGCGAGCATCGCCGGCGTGTCGCTGCTCGTCGGCGGCATCGGCATCATGAACATCATGCTCGTGTCGGTCACGGAACGAACGCGCGAGATCGGCCTCCGGATGGCGATCGGCGCGCGCGGCCGGGACGTGCTGATGCAGTTCCTCGTCGAGGCGATTGTCATCAGCCTGTTCGGGGGACTGGTCGGCATCGGTCTCGGCTTCGCCCTCTCGGGGGGTGTGCGGCAGTTCCTCGAATGGCCCGCCGTCATCCCGCCGGACGCCATCCTGATGGCATTCGGCTTCGCCGCGGGTACGGGTGTGTTCTTCGGCTTTTATCCGGCCCGCAAGGCGGCGCGCCTCGATCCGATCGAGGCGTTGCGGTACGAATAACCCATTGTGGATTGCTGAATGCTGAATGGAGACTTATGCATAAAGTAGGAATGACACTTGCGATCGCTGTCGTAGCGGCGACGATCGCGCTCGCCCAGGCGAAACCGGACTTCTCGGGGACGTGGACGCTCGACCTGGACAAGAGCGAGACGGGCGCGCCTCCCGCCGGCGGACCCGGGGGCGACAGGCCGGGACGCGGGCAGGGCCTTCCTCTCGACGCAAAGTTCCTGGTCAAGCAGACCGCCAGCGAGCTTTCAATCGATCAGCAGGTTGGCGGCAACTCGACCGTGACGACCTTCAAGCTCGATGGCAGCGAGAGCGTCAACACGGGGATGCGCGGCGGCCAGGTCAAGTCAAAGACGCGCTGGGACGGCAACAGGCTCATCGTCGAGAGCACGCAGACAATGAACACGCCTGACGGCGAGCGATCGCTCGACACGAAGGAAATCCGCTGGCTGGCGCCCGACGGAACGATGGTCGTCGAGCGCACGACGGTGACTCCGCGGGGGACGCGGACGCAGAAGCTCGTTTTCAAGAAAACCACGTAGGCGCTAGACATGCGTAACAAAGCGACGGTGACGGCACTGGCGATGATGGCGTGGGCGACGGTGGTGCTCGCGCAGGGGAAGCCGGATTTTTCTGGAACGTGGCTCCTGGACGTGGCCAAGAGCGAGCTCGGCGGTGCCAGTGGCGGCGGGTCGGGTAGTGGCGGACCAGGGGGCGGACCCAGCCGCGCCCCGAGTCCTGCCCTCGACGCGAAGTTCGTAATCACACAGACAGCCAGTGAGCTGTCGATCGATCAACAGGTCGGCGGCCACTCGAACGTGACGACCTTCAAGCTCGACGGAAGCGAAAGCGCCAACACCGGCATGCGCGGCGGCCAGCTCAAATCAAAGGCGCGCTGGGACGGCGACCGGATCGTCGTCGAAAGCACACAGACGATGACCACGCCCAGCGGCGAGCGGACGCTCGAGACGAAGGAAGTCCGCTCGCTGGCGGCGGACGGGACGATGGTCGTCGAGCGCACGACGCAGACGCCTCGGGGGACGCGGTCGCAGAAGTTGGTGTTCAAGAAGACGACGTAGAACGCTCAATGCTGATTGCTGGATGCTGAATTCCGCATTCAGCAATCCACGTTCAGCAATGAGCGCCAGAGCTCTCGCACCGTCTTGCCGGAAACTGGATCCCGCAACTCCGGCGCAATAGACACCATCGGTTCCAGCACGAACGCCCGTTCACGGAACCGTGGGTGCGGCACCTCGAGTCCCTCTTCCTTCACGATCAGGTCCCCGTACAACACCAGATCCAGATCCAGGGTGCGGGGCGCGCGAGGGAATGGACGCTCACGGCCACGCTCGCGTTCGATGGCCAGCAGCGCATCGACGAGCGCCCGCGGCGTCATCCCGGCAGGCGCACTGCCGACGACGGCAGCGTTCAAATAGCGAGGCTGATTCCCGACGCCGACGGGCTCGGTGTCTAGATACGCTGAGACGAGCAGATCATCGAGCAGCGTGCGCAGGCGGGTGGTCGCGTAATCCAGATGGCCGGCGCGGTCGCCGAGATTGCTGCCCAGCGCGACCGCGCAGCGCAACTTACTCAACCCAGCGGGTCGGCAGGACCTCTCCGGGCGTCCCCGGGGTGTCGCGGCGGCCGAGGAGGTCGGTCCGGCCGGCAACCGCTTGAGCAAAGAACCGCTGCTGCTCGAGCGTCTCTCCCAGCATCAGGCCGAGCATCGTTCGGTGGCGCGCGTTGCTGAGCGCGCGGATCTGGTCCTTCCAGCGATTGACGAACCCGCCCGCGCTCTCGCGATCCTCCGCCATGATGGTCGGAGAGAGCACCCGTCACCTCCGGCAAGGGGACGTCCGCCAGCGTGCCGCCGGCGGCGGCGACCGCCTCGCGGAGCCATTCAAGATGAACGTCCTCGCGGTTGATCACGTACTGGTAGGCGTTGTTGGCCTCGTAGGCGCTGACGCGCCGGGCGGCGGCCACGTGGCGCTGCCGCAGCGCCAGTTTGTCCCGGTAGATCGCCTCGAGCAGCGCGCGGGTCTCGGCCGGTTTCACGTCCCCTGTTTTTCCTTGCACGTGATGCACACGCGCGTCCAGGGGATCGCGTTCAGGCGGGCCGGAGCGATCGGCTCGCCACAGTCGCGGCAGACGCCGTAAGTGCCCTTCTCGATGCGCCAGAGCGCTTCCTCGATTGCCTGCAGGATTTTCGCGTCGGTCTGCTTCAGCTTCAGCTGAATGTGGACCTCGTTGTTGCCGCTGGCCTGATCGGCGAGGTCGCCCTGCCGCGTGTTGGTCTCGATCGACGCCTGGAGCGGCTTGTTGGTGCCGCCCGAGCCAAGGATCTCGCCCCGCTTGCGCAGGAGCGCCTCCTTGTAGGTCGTCACTTCGTCCATACCCAGGTCCCCCCGGCACGGCGCCCTCTCGTCGCTGATTCCGGGCGCCGGAGAAAACCCCATCATACTACCGATCGCCGCCGATGAGATCGCCGACGCGGCCGAGCACGCCGCCAAGGTCTCGCTTTACATCTTCGCGATCGCCCCGTCGCGCCGCGTTGACGCGATCGGCGAGCCGCGAAAACGGCAGCGTCTGCAGCCACACCTTTCCGGGGCCCGTCAGCGCGGCGAAGAACAGCCCTTCTCCGCCGAACAGGCTCGTCTTGATGCCGCCGACGCGGACGATGTCGTAGTCGACCGTCGGCTGAAACGCCACGAGGCAGCCCGTATCTACCTTCAGCCGCTCCCCCGGTTGCAGCTCCATCGGGACGATGGTGCCGCCACTGTGCGCGAACACCTGACCGCGTCCCTCCAGCTTCTGGAGGATGAAGCCCTCGCCGCCGAAGAAGCCGGCGCCGATTCGCTTGGTGAACGCGATGCTGATGTCGACCTCGCCGACCGCGCACAGGAACGAATCCTTCTGACAGAGGAGCGACTCCCCTTTCAGTTCGATCGGGATGATCTTGCCCGGGTACGGGCCGGCAAACGCCACGCGGCCGGTCGCCGTCTGACAACGGAACCACGTGATGAAGAAGCTCTCCCCCGCCAGCAGCGTCCGCTTGAGGCCGCCGAGCAGACCGCCGTCCATCTTGGCGTCCATGTCGATCCCGTCGGTCATGAACATCATCGCGCCCGCCTCCGCGCGAACGGCGTCTCCCTGCCCGAGCGACAGAATCACCGCCTGCATGTCGTCGCCGATGATTTCGTGAGTAACCATTCGCAGACTCCATTCAAGGTTGGAGAGAGCACCCACCCACGGATTAACGCAAAGGACGCAGAGACCGCAGAGGCAGGCAGCAGGATCGGCCGGCGCGCCTTCGGCGCGTGTGTTGCGCGAACGAACGCATCGGTAAGAGCCTGCTGCTAGGATTTGCTCGGAGAGCTCTTACCCATGCGTTCGTTCGTGCAACACCAGGCCCGACCGGAGGTCGGGCCCCGGGCCGATCCTGCTGCCTGCTTACCTCGGCGCCCTTCTCCGCCCCTCTGCGCCCTTTGCGTTAGATCCGTCACTGCATTCCCAATCCACTCGCGCGGCGGTCTATTCCGCCCTCAAGGTCCCCAACGGCTTCCGCCTCAGCACCTCGAGGCTCGCGCCGACACCGATCGCGCACACCAGCGCGCCGGTGATGGCGACCCCGATCACGTTCACGCCGGGGGCGGGCGTCCAGACGATGTCGAGGAGGAACCGGGCTGCGGCCCACCCGAGGACGGCGGCGCCTGCGGATCCGATGACGCCCGCGAGCAGGCCGAGCAGCCCGTACTCGAAGGCCAGCATCGCCCCAAGCGTGCGCGACGTCGCTCCCAGGGTGCGAAGAATCGCGGCTTCGTAGATGCGCTGGAACCGGGTCATCGCCACGGCGCCGGCGAGGATCAGCGCGCCGCCGGCCAGCGCCACCAGACCCACGATCGAGATAGCCAGCGAGACGTTCGCGACGATCGTGCGGGCGCGCTCCAGGACCTCGCGGATGTCGATGGCCGACACGTTCGGGAACGCCACGACGAGATCGCGCTGGAGCCGGGCCCGACGGTCGATGTCGTCCGGCGCCTTGACGAACCCGATGTACGCGTGCGGCGCGCGGGCGAAGGTGGCAGGGCTGAACACGAACATGAAGCCGCCGCTCCGGGCCTGGTCCCAGTCCACGCGCCGGACGCTCGTGACCCGCGCCACGACGATGCGCCCCATGACGTCGAACCGGATGTCGTCTCCGACGTGGATGTTGAAGCGCTCGCGGATGCCCTCTTCGATCGAGACCTGACCGTCGGCCGCCGTGCCCGGGCCCCACAGCGGGCCGTCGAGCAGCGTTTCGTTCGCCTCGAGGCTGTCGCGGTACGTGATGACGTATTCCCGGCCGAGCGAACCGCGGCCGCGGACGTCCTCGTAGTTCTCGAGGTTGACTTCTCGACCGCGCACGCCGACGACGCGAGCGCGCAGCACGGGGACGAGCTTCGGCTCGATGCCGGTCTGCTCCTGGAGCAGTCGTCGCACGCCGGCCGCCTGGTCCTCCTGCACGTCGATCAGAAACAGATCGGGCGAATCCTCTCCCAGCTCGAGCGCGATCTCCCGCAGCAGGTTCGACTGGACGACCTGGACGCCGATCACGAAGAACGCGCCCAGCCCGACGGCCAGGAGGATTACTCGTGTCTGGTTTCCGGGACGGCGCAGGTTGATGACCGCATGCCGCACGGCAAAGCGGCGCGACCAGCTGAGCGGCGCGATCGCGCGCACCAGGCCCGCCCCCGCTCCCGTCAGCACGAGGCCGACGCCGGCGAGCGCGAGCGTGATGATCAGGCCGACGCGCCAGGACCCCGCCTGCCACCCCGCGACGACCGCCAGAACGGCCGAGACCAGGACCGACGCGATCACCTTCAACCAGTCGATCCGGCGGTACCACGCCGGTCGTTTTCCGCCGTCCTCGCCTGCGCCCGCCATGGTCCCCTGGCGCAGGACCAGCAGCGGCTTCACGCGACGCACGTCGAGCAGGGGCACCAGCGCGAAGAGCAGCGACACCAGCAGGCCGACCGCGATCCCCTGAAGAGCCGCGGAAACGGTCAGCCCGTACGACGCGGCGCCGAGCGCCGTGGCAAGCGACGCCGGGATCGCCGCGATCGCCAGGCCGGCGAGCAGCACGCCGAGGCCGCTGCCCGCGAGCGCCAGGACCATGACCTGCATGAGGTACGTCGCGAGCACCTGACGGCTCGTCGCCCCGAGGCACTTCAACACGGCGATGCTGCGCAGCTTCTGGTGCACGAACACGCGCGTGACGCTCCAGACCCCGACGCCCCCCAGAATCACCATGGCGAGGCCGACGAGACTGAGGTAATCCTCCGCGCGCTGGAGGTCTTCGCCGATGTCCTCCTCGGTTGCGCGGTACCAGCGCACGTTCACGAACCGGGCGCGGAACTCCTTGCGCAGCCCTTCGACGAGGTTTCGCGCTTCGCTCTCGCCTTCGACCCGGAGGAGGATCGCGTAGCGCGCCCGGCTGCCGAACGTCAGCAGGCCCGCGGCTCGCAGATCGTCGTAGGCGACGACGGCGCGCGAGCCGAGGCTGAACGGGCCGGAGCGGTTCCCCGGCTCTTCGCGGATGACGCCGCGGATCTGGAACTTCGTGCCCCCGAAGAGGACCTCGTCCCCTTCCTTGAGGTCGAGCTGAGCGAGGAGCTCGGGACGGACGAGCGCGCCGTGATTGCGGAGGAGCTCGTAGGAGTAGGGACGGCCGTCGGCCAGCTTGAACGCGCCGTACAACGGAAAGGGCGGCTGCACGCCGCGCAGCTCCACCATTCTCGCGATCGGCTTCCGCTCGATCGCCGGCCTCGCCATCGTCGCGGCCTCGATCGTCTCGGTCCGCTCGCGCACGGCGGGGACCGACAGGCGCTGGTCGAGAAGCCGCCGTGTGTCCGGGTCCCACGGCCGGTTGGTGAACAGCGCGACGTCGGAAGCGAGCAGCGTGCGCGCCTCGCCCGCCAGCGCGACGCGCACGCTCTGGATGACGGAGCGCAGCGCGACGATCGTCGCGACGCCGAGCGCGACGCACGCGAAGAAGAACAGCAGCCGGCGCCACGACGCGCGCATCTCCCGCACGGCCATCAGCAGCGCGAACTTCATGCGACCCTGCTCATCTCCACGATACGACCGTCCCGGAGCGCGATTCGGGAATCGGCGCGGGCCGCGAGTTCCGCGTCGTGCGTCACGAGAACAACCGTGGCGCGACGGGTGCGGTTGACGTCTGCGAGCAGATCGATGATGTGGCGGCCGGTGACGCTGTCGAGATTGCCGGTCGGCTCGTCCGCCAGGACGATCGGCGGGTCGTTCGCCAGCGCGCGCGCGATCGCCACGCGCTGCTGCTCGCCGCCGGACAACTGGGACGGATAGTGGTGACGGCGGTCCGCCAGGCCGACTTCATCGAGCAGCGCCGTCGCGCGTTGCGCGGGGTCGCGTGCTTCCGCGAGCTCCAGGGGGACGCGCACGTTTTCGAGCGCGGTCAGCGACGGGATCAGATGGAAGAACTGGAAGACGAACCCGATCTTCGCGCCGCGAAGACGCGCCAGACGGTCCTCGTCGAGCGCCGTGATGTCCGCGCCGTCGATGATGACCGAGCCGGTCGTTGGCGCGTCGAGCCCGGCGATGAGCCCGAGCAGCGTCGATTTGCCGCTCCCTGACGGACCGGTCACCGCCAGGAACTCCCCCGACCCCACCGACAGATCCAGCGGATGGAGAATCGTGAGCTGGCCGTCCCCGCTCGGAACGGTCTTGGAAACGCCGCGCAGCTCGATCATGGAGTTGCCGTCGCCGCGTCGGCCATCGGTCGGAGGGCGCGCCAGATCGTCTCGGCGATCAGCCGCGCTCCTTCAGCGTTCGGGTGGATGCCGTCTCCCTGGTTGAGGCGTGCCTCGCCGGCGACGCCGTCGAGCAGGAACGGCACGAGGGGAACCTGGTGGGTACGCGCGAGATCGCGATACACCTGTCTGAATTTGACGGTGTACTCCTCCCCGTAGTTCGGCGGCGCCTCCATGCCCGCAAGCAGCACCATCACGCCGCCCCCCCGGGCCCGCTCGATGATGGTTCCCAGATTCTCCTTCATCTCGTCGATGGACAACCCGCGGAGGGCGTCGTTGGCGCCGAGCGCGACGATCAGAACCTTCACGTCCCCCTCGAGCGCCCAGTCCAGCCGGCGGAGGCCCCCGGCGGTCGTGTCGCCCGACACGCCGGCGTTGACGACCTCGAACTCATAGCCCTCGTCGTCGAGCTTCTTCTGGAGCAGCGAGGGATACGCCTCCGATTCCACCAACCCGAGGCCGGCGGTCAGGCTGTCGCCCAGGACGACGATGCGAGGGCGGGACGGCTCCGATCCGGAGGCCGCTGAAGTCGGCGCGGGCGCTCCCCCGTTGGCCGGTTCCCGGACGACGACTTCGCCGCAGAATCCATTGCAGCCGGCCGCCGCAATCATTACGGCCGGCAGCGCCCACCGACGCCACATACAGCTCTATGCTACCAGCTTATAATCTCCCGCCATGACCCCGATCGCTGCGCTCCTTACGATCAGCCTGCTGCAACCCGCGCCACCTGCAGTCACCTATCCCAACGACCGCGTGCTCACGCACCGCGAGCAGGCCGCGCTCGTCAAAGGCTGGATCCTGAAACGGTTCGACACGCTCCTGCCGGACCTCATGCGTCGCGAGAAGATCGACATGTGGATCATCGTGTCGCGCGAATACAACGACGATCCGGTCTTTCGCTCCATCTCCCCGCTGACGACGTACTCATCGAGACGACGGACGATTCTCGTGTTCTTCGATCGGGGGAAGGAAGGGGTCGAGCGGCTGTCGATCGGCCGGTTCGACTACGACCGTGTTTACACCGTCGTGGAGACGAAGAACGACGCACAGTGGGAAGGACTCCGCAAGGTCGTCGAGGAGCGCGATCCGAAAGCGATCGGCCTCAATACGTCCGAAGCCTGGAACCACGCCGATGGCCTGACGGCGAACGAAAAGGACAACGTCCTGGAAGCGCTCGGCGCGAAGTACGCGCCTCGCGTGAAGTCGGCCGAGATGCTGGCGGTCGGCTGGCTCGAGGCGAAGCTCCCGGAGGAGACCGACGCCTACCGCCACGTGATGGCCGTCGCGCATCAGATCATCCGCGAGGCATTCTCGAATAAAGTCATCACCCCTGGAGTGACGACGACCGACGACGTCGTGTGGTGGATGCGGCAGCGCGTCGCAGGGCTCGGACTCGGCGGTTGGTTCCATCCCTCCGTGAGCATTCAGCGGAAAGGCGGCCTGCCCCCGGAGCTCCCCCCGGACAAGCGGATCATCCAGCGGGGCGACATGCTGCACACGGATTTCGGCCTCGTGTACCTCGGCTTCTCCACCGACACCCAGCACAACGCGTACGTGCTGCTCGAGGGCGAGCAGCAGGCACCCGCGGGACTTCGCGAGGGATTGCGCGCGGCGAACAGACTCCAGGACATGACGATGCGCAACGCGCGGACTGGCCATACGGGCAATGCCGCGCTCGCGGCGGCGCTCGCCGAGGCCAAGGGTGCTGGTATTACGCCGTCCATTTACTGTCACCCGATCGGATACCACGGCCATGGCGCCGGCCCTCCAATCGGCATGACGGACTATCAGCAGGGAGTGCCGGTGCGCGGCGAGTACATCTTCCGCGTATCCACGTGGCATTCGATCGAGCTGAACGTCCTGCATCCGGTGAAAGAGTGGGACAACCAGCAGGTACGCTTCGCGCTCGAGGAGGACGCCGCGCTGTTTTCCAACGGCTGGGGTTGGATCGACGGCCGCCAGACCGAGCTCTATCTCATCAAATAGGCGTAGGGGCGGTTCGCGAACCGCCCCTACAGGTGGCTACGCGGTACCGTCTTTGCTACTCATCCGTAGTGGATGAGCCTCCCGAAGGAACGCGTCCGCATCGCGGCGATCGGAGACCTGCACTACGCGCGCCCATCACAGGGCACGGTGCAGCCGCTGCTCGCGCGGATCGCCGACGAAGCGGACATCCTGCTGATTTGCGGCGACCTGACCGACTACGGCCTCCCGGAAGAAGCGCGCCTGCTCGCGCGCGAGATCGCCGCCGCCGTGAAGATCCCGATCGTCGCGGTGCTCGGCAACCATGACTACGAGAGCGGCGCACAAGGCGCCGTGCGCGAAATCCTGTCCGACGCCGGGATCGTCGTCCTCGACGGCGAGACCTGCGAGATCCACGGCGTCGGCTTCGCGGGCGTAAAAGGATTCGCCGGCGGGTTCGGCCGCGGCACGCTCGGTCCGTGGGGCGAGCAGACGGTCAAGGCCTTCGTTCGCGAGGCGGTGGACGAAGCGCTGAAGCTCGAGACGGCGCTCGCGCGGCTGCGCGCGCCTCATCGCGTCGCGCTGCTCCACTACGCGCCGATCGCCGCGACGGTCGAAGGCGAACCGCGCGAAATCTTTCCGTTCATGGGGTGCAGCCGGCTCGAAGAACCGCTGACTCGCTTCCCCGTCACCGCGGTATTCCACGGCCACGCGCACCACGGACGACCTGAAGGCAGGACACGGAACGGCGTGCCGGTGTTCAACGTGTCCCTGTCGCTGATGCGCGCGATCGATCCAGATCGTCCCTACCGCGTCATTGAAATCGCCGACGGTCAGCTCCAGGCGCCGGAACGCCGCGCCGGAGCCGATCGCCGCGTGCGGGAGACCGAACCATGACCAGGTTATTGCTCTGCGTCCTCTGCGTTTTTCTTGTGTCTGCGACCTCAGCTCCCTCGGCGAACTCCGCGCTCCGATGTGCTGCAGCTGCAAGTCTGGCTGGACAGAGTCGGCTTCTCGCCGGGGGAGATCGACGGCCGCGACGGCACGAACACGCGCCGCGCGACGCAGGCGTACGCGAACAGCCCGCGCGCTGACCGATGCCAGCCACGCGGCGGTCCTGCAGAAGCTCTCGGGCGAGAACGAGAACGTCCCGGCGGTCGTGGAATACACGATCACGCCGGAAGACGTCGCAGGACCCTTCGCGCCCGACATTCCGCAGGACCTCGTCGAACAGGCATCGTTGCCGGCGCTGTCCTATCGCACGCCGCTCGAGGGGCTCGCCGAGAAGTTTCACGCGAGCCCCGCGCTGCTCGCACGGCTCAACCCGGCGGCGAGATTCGACGCGGGCGAGCGAATCAACGTGCCGAACGTCAAGCCCCCCGAAGCCGGGTCGCGAGAGTCTTCCGGCGGACGCGGGCCGGTGGGCACGGCCGGGACAACGTCCTCGCCGGTCGTCGTCCGCGTGTCCAAAGGGGCGTCCACCGTCGAAGTCACGGGGCCTGATGGGGCGGTCATCTTCGCCGCTCCGGTGACGAGCGGCAGCGAGTTCGATCCCCTGCCCATCGGTGAATGGAAAGTCACCGCGGTCGCGCGGCGTCCGGCATTCCACTACAACCCCGACTTGTTCTGGGACGCGGACCCCTCGCACGCGAAGGCGACGATCAAGCCGGGCCCCAACAATCCGGTGGGGTCGGTCTGGATCGACATCAGCAAGCCGCACTACGGGCTGCACGGGTCTCCCGAGCCGTCCCGCATCGGCAAATCGGAATCGCATGGATGCGTTCGGCTGACGAACTGGGATGCGCTGCGGCTGGCGGCTCTCGTCCGCCCGGGGACTCCAGTCGTCTTTACTCAGTAGCCTGAATGACAAAACGCGAGGCCGCTCGCCGTCTTGGGGCCGCTGCCGGTGTCGGCTTCGTCGCCGGTTTCTGCACGCTTGCGATGCTCATCTGGTACTACGGGAACTTCATCGGACTTCGTCCGGAACCCTCCGGGTGGGAATCTCGCGCCGTCGCCGGCAGCGGAACCCCGCCGGCGTCACCGCCGTTGCATCCTCCGGAACCGCCCGCCGCGACGGCGCCAAACCCGGTCGGCACCGATGGGGGCACGACCCCTGAGCCGCCTGAACGTGTCGAATCCACGATCGGACCCGAGCCGCTCGCGTTGCTGCGCAACCGCCGCCTGACCATGCCTGTCGAGGGGGTCGAACGATCGGCGCTGGTCCGGTCGTACGCCGACGCGCGGAGCGGCGGCCGGCGCCATGAGGCGATCGACATCCTGGCGCCGCGTCACACGCCCGTGCGGGCCGTCGAGGCGGGGACCGTCGCGCGTCTCTTCACGAGCCGCTATGGGGGGCTCACGATTTACCAGTTCGACCCGGAGAAGCAGTTCATCTATTACTACGCTCACCTCGAGCGCTATGTGTCAGATCTCGAGGAGGGTGACGAGGTTCGCCGGGGAGAGACAATCGGGTACGTCGGGACCTCGGGGAACGCCCCTGCCAATACCCCCCACCTTCATTTCGCGATCTTCAAGGCTCTGGAGCCGCCCCGCTGGTGGGAAGGCCTGCCCCTCGACCCGTACGATGTCTTACGATGAGCCAGTCGGCCTCGGGCCTGAGGCCCCAGGCATGGCGGTTTCAACCTTCCACTACAGGTAAGCATCCAAGCTAGTGCAGGGACGATAGATAGCGTCCCCCGGGGATGCTGCAACAGGAGACGCTGCCGATCGGGCTGACGGCTTTGGAGTCGAAACGGGCACCCGACCGCGACGACATGGACGTTTCGCGCGCGGCCAGGGGAGACGTTCAGGCCTTCGAGCGCCTGTATCGCACCCACATCCCCCGCGTGCACGGCATCGTGCGCCGCATGGCCGGCGGCAAGGACGTCGACGAGCTGGCGCAGGACGTCTTCGTCCGCGCGTGGCAGAAGCTCGGGACGTTCCGCGGCGAAGCAGCGTTCACGACATGGCTGCACCGGCTCGCCGTGAATGTCGTGCTCGAGCGGTTTCGTGCCGGCGGTGCCGAGCGCTCGCGTCGCGTCGACTCGGAAGCGGTTTTCGAGACGGCCCGGTCTACGCCGATGCGCCCGGAGCTTTCGATGGACTTCGAGGCGGCGCTCGAGCGGCTTCCCGACGGCGCGCGCGAGATTTTCGTGCTGCACGACGTCGAGGGCTACAAACACCACGAGATCGGCTCGCTGCTCGGCATCTCGCCCGGGACGTCGAAGGCGCAGTTGCACCGGGCGCGGATGATGTTGAGGAAGCACTTGAGGTAGGGCCTGGGGCATAGGGCTTGGGGCCTGGGGTTTTTATGGATCAATGGACTGACCGGTTGTCGGAATACCTGGACGACGAGCTCGACGCGTCGGAGCGCCGCGAGCTGGACGCGCACCTGACCGCGTGCGAATCGTGCCGGACGACGCTCGACGAGCTCACGGGCGTCGTGTCGCGCGCGAAGTCGATGACCGAGCGGCCGCCGAATACAGACCTCTGGCCCGGCATCGAGCAGCGGATCGCGGCGATGGGCGGATCGCGGCGCTATACGTTCTCGCTGCCGCAGCTCGCCGCCGCCGGAATCGCGCTCATGGTGTTGTCTGGCGGGGCGGTGTGGATGCTGCGCCAGCAGGCCATCGAGCCGGCCGCGCCGCCGACGCAGGCCGCGGTCGTCGAAAACCCCGCGGTCGTGCCGGTGGACCTCGCGGACGCGTCGTATGACGAGGCGGTCGCCGATCTCCAGCGCGCGCTCGAGGTTGGGCGGTCGCGTCTCGATCCTGAGACGATCAAGGTGCTCGCGGCCAGCCTGGCCTCTATCGATCAGGCCATCGAGCAGTCGCAGCGCGCGCTCTCGGCCGACCCGGCAAACACATATCTCTACAGCCACCTCGCGGCGGCGCGGCAGCGTAAGCTCGCGCTGCTCCGCCGCGTCAGCGCGCTGGCAGATGTCGAAGGATAGCTTCTCATGCGCATGACGCGTTTCGCGTTCGTCGTGTCCGGCTACATGCTCGGGGCGGTGATGCTGGGTGCGTCACCGGCCGCCGCGCAGGCGGAGCGTCGGCCCTCTCGGCCGCCGGCGACGGATCAGACCGTCCCGGTCCAGAAAGGACAGCGCCTCCAGGTCCAGAACTTCGCGGGTGAGGTGCTCGTCAAGGCGTGGAACAAGGACGAACTACGGGTCGTCGCCGACCACGACAGCCGGGCGAAGGTGAACGTGCGCACGGAGGGGGTGGAGATCAATGTGTCCGCCTCCCGCTCCGGCGCCCCGGGATCCGTGGACTACACGATCTCGGTTCCCGCCTGGCTCCCCGTGAGGGTCAACGGCACGTACAATTTCGTGTCGATCGAAGGCACCCAGTCCGACGTGAGCGTCGAGACCACCCGCGGCGACGTGACGCTGAAGGGCGGCTCGGGCGTGGTCTCGCTGAAGTCGATTGAAGGTGAAATCATCGTCGAAGACGCGCGGGGCAAGCTGAAGCTCGACACGGTCAACGAAGGCATCAGCATCAGAGGCGCCACGGGCGACATCACCGCGACCACGATCAACGGCGACATCCGGATGCTCGGCATGAAGGCCGCGAGCCTCGAGGCGACGACGGTGAACGGCGACATCATCTATGAGGGTGCCGTCGCCGACGGCTTCTATCGCTGCTCGACGCACAACGGCGACATCACGCTGGCGCTGCCGGAGAACGCGAGCGCGAGCGTGTCGGTGCGCACGTATCAGGGGGACATGGCATCGTCGTTCCCGCTCGCCGGGGACGCAACCGAAGGTAGCCGCGGCCGCCGCCGCAGGTTCACTCTCGGCAATGGCGCCGCGCAGATCGAGATGGAGTCGTTCGGCGGCGACGTGCGGATCCGCAAGATCGGCGAGGTCTCGCTCGAGCCGAAGCGCAAGGCCAAGCACGATGGCGACCACGCCCACGCAGACGCTTCACTGCAGGCGCACGTTCCCGACCTGTGCCCGACCCCGGTTCCCGTTCCCTGAAATCCCTGGCTACTGGATGGGGCTGATCGTGGCGGTCACCACGAACGGCTCGGCGGGCGCGGCGCCGGTCGTGTTCTGCCAGACGGCGTTGATGTTGTTCGTGGCAAACGCGCGCTGCCCCGTGGCGCCGACCACGCGCGGAATCGCCGAGGCGTAGTACCCGGTCTGCGTCGCGGTCCCGTTGCAGTCGACCGGCCCGACGTTCGAGCCGGCAGCCGCCTGCAGCGTGACGATGTAGCCGCTCTTGAAGCTGGGATCGAACGAAAGGTCCATCGACAGGAATCCAGCCCCCGCGCCCCCGCAGGGAGTCTGGAGAGTCGAGAGGAGAACTGCGAACCCACCGCGGGCCGCCGAGGTCGCGTACGCGGTCTCGGCGGCATTGACCGCGCGAATCGAGCCAATCGCCGACGCTTCGTTCCCTGCCATCCGGCCGCGGAGCAGCGCCGGAACGGCAATCGCAGAGATGATTCCGATGATCGCGACGGTTATCAACAGTTCAACAAGCGTAAACCCCAGGGACGCGGGCCTCCGGGCGCGCATAACCACTCGGACTCTTGAGCAATCCGACTGCCAGGTCACGCTGACGCACGAAGGCGCGTTTTTTCAGGCGGGTGCACCGAGGCGTCGGGTTACGAACTGGTTCGAGATCGACAACCCCTGTCAGGGCCGGTGACAAATCCTGTCAAGCGGTGACGCTCCTGCTCCGAGTCGCCGCTACCTGGTGCGGCGGGCCGCTCGATGAAGCTGCCAGGCGCGCGCGAGCAGCGAGATCCCGCTCCAGACCATCAGGATGGCAAGCGGGACGCTGAGGAAACGGGGCCACATGAAACCGACGACACCGAGCGCGAACAGCAGCATGGCTGCGGCTCCGAGGATCCGCGCCTCGGCCGGGCCGATCGGCCGGCTCCGCGTGAGCGCGGCGCCGACGGCGCTGCCGATGCCAAGCGCTCCCGCCGTCATGCGGCCCGTGCCGCGCGTGCGCCGCCGAGGCGAGCCCGGTCCCGCGCCGCGCGAGACGTGCGGCGCATCGATCGGACGCATGCGGCGGCGGCGGCCGATCACGATCTCGGTCGCGTTCGTCAGGTCCTGCTCGTACATCGCTTCCATCTGGCGCGCGAACGTTTCGTCCTCGATCGAGACGTCCAGCTCCCAGTTGCCGAGCCAGCTGGAGGGGTTCAGGTTCGTCGAGCCGACGCGCGCCCAACGGCCGTCGGCGACCGCCGTCTTCGCGTGCAGCATCGACCCGTTCCACTCGAAGACGCGGATGCCTCCCTCGAGCAGCGCGCGATACGCCGCGCGCGTCAGGGCGCGGGCGCCAGGCACGTCGCTCGAGCCGGGAACGAGCAGCCGGACGTCGACGCCGTCGGCAGCCGCCGCCTTGAGCGACTGCACATACGGCGTCGTCGCGATGAAGTAGGCGTCAGTGAGCCACAGCGTCTTGCGCGCCGCGGCGGCGACGAGCTGATCGAGGCGGTACATCCCGGTGGCCCCGGGCACGCTCGCGACCACTCGGACGGGCAGCCTGCCGGCAGGCTGGATATCGCTCGCGTTGACGCGCTCCGCCGGAGGCAGTGAATCGCCGGTCTCCGCCCAGAGATCGGCGAACGCGTCTTCGATCTGCGCGACCGCCGGCCCCACGATTTCGATTCCGGTGTCTCGCCAGGGGTTCTCGCCGACCCAGCGCTCCCCCACGCACAGGCCCGAGACGTAGCCGATCTGGCCGTCGATCGCGATCGCCTTACGATGGTCGCGGCTCAACCAGGCGAGCGGGCTGCCCAGGTGTGGAGGATTCACCACGCGCAGCTCGGCGCCCGCCTCGCGAAGAATCTGGGCGTACTTGCGCGGCGTGATCTGAAACGATCCCCACCAGTCGTACAAGACTCGAACGACGACCCCGGCGCGGGCCCGCTTGGCGAGCGCTTCGGCGAACTGAAGCCCCACCTCATCGTCGTGGATGATATAGCTTTCGAAGTGGATCCACTGGCCCGCGTCCGCAATCGACTCGAGCCAGGCGCCGTAGTTCTCGGCGCCGTCGCGGAGCAGTCGAACCCGATTGCCGGGGACCGGCGCCGCCCCTGTCGCCCGCGCGAACGCGCGGTCGAAAAAACGCTCGACCGGAGTCGCCGTCGGCGCGATCATTGCCTACGATTCTAGACCGGAGGGACACCGATGCGCTGGACGGGTGATCGCGGCCAGGTCGACGACATGCGGGGCCGGTCGGGCTTCGGAGGACGTGGGGTGCCAATCGGTATTGGCGGCCTGCTCGTCCTGCTACTGCTGAGTTGGCTGACGGGAGCCGACTTCCTGTCGCTCTTGAGCGGCGGCGCGACGCCGCCGGGGTCGGAACCAACCGGCACGTCCGGACCAGTTGCGACTACGGCCGAGGAAGAGCGTCTCGCCGATATGGTCGGAGCGGTCATGAAGGACGCGCAGGAAACCTGGAAGGGCTTGATCCCGGATCGGTACCAGGAGACGCGCGCGACGTTGTTCCGCCAGGCGATAGACTCGGCGTGCGGCTTCGCGCAGTCGGCAACCGGTCCCTTTTACTGCCCCGCCGACAGGCGCGTCTATCTCGATCTCAGCTTTTTCGACGAGCTCGATCGGCGCTTCGGAGCACCAGGTGATTTCGCGCAGGCCTACGTCATCGCGCACGAGGTCGGGCACCACGTCCAGACCGTAACAGGGATCGAGGGCCAGATGCGCCAGATGCAACGGCGCAATCCGTCGCAGGCGAATGAACTGTCGGTGCGGCTGGAGCTACAGGCGGATTGCTTTGCCGGCGTGTGGGGGCACGCGGCGTCCCAGCCCGGACGCTTCATGCAGAACCGCGTGGAGCTCGAGAGCGGCGACGTCGAGGAGGGACTCCGCGCGGCCGCGGCGATTGGCGACGACCGGCTCCAGCAGCGGTCGAGCGGTCGCGTGGTTCCGGAGTCGTTCACCCACGGCTCGTCTGCGCAACGCGTCGAGTGGTTCCGCCGTGGCCTGGAACGGGGCGATCCCGAGGCGTGCAACACCTTCGGTACGTAAACAATCCACCTTCAGCATTCCACATTCAGCAATGAGCGTCACGTTCTCGCTGTCGGTCCCTTCGCGACCGTCGTGGCCAACGCGATCATCGACGCGATGTCGGACACGTTGGCGGGCAGGATGAGCGTGTTGGTTTCCTTCGCCAGCTCGCCGAACTGAGTGAGGTAGTGCTCCGCGACCCGGAGCTGCATCGCTTCGTTTCCGCCGGGCTGGCGGAGCGCTTCGGCGACCTTGCGCAGGCCCTCGGCGGTGGCGATGGCGACCGCGAGGATCGCCGAGGCCTCCCCTTCGGCCTCGTTGATCTGCTGCTGCTTGCGCGCCTCGGATGCCTTGATCACGACCTGCTTTTCGCCTTCCGCGTTGTTGATGGCGGCGTCGCGCGTGCCCTCCGACGTCAGGATCACCGCACGCTTCTCCCGCTCGGCTCGCATCTGCTTCTCCATCGCGGCGAGCACGTCATGGGGCGGCGTGATGTTCTTGATTTCGTAGCGCAGCACCTTGACGCCCCAGGCCTCCGAGGCCTTGTCCAGCTCGCTCACGAGCTGCGCGTTGATGTTCATCCGTTCTTCGAACGTCTTGTCCAGATCGATCTTGCCGATTTCGCTCCTGAGAGTCGTCTGCGCCAGCTGGCTGATGGCGAAGTGATAATCGGAGATCCCGTACGATGCCCGCTCGGGGTTCAGGACTTTGAGGTAGAGAATCCCGTCGACCCCCACCTGGACGTTGTCACGGGTGATGCAGACCTGAGCCGGAATGTCCACCGCCGCTTCCTTCAACGACAGGCGGTAGCGGATGACGTCGACGAACGGCAACAGGATGTGGAACCCGGCGCCGAGCGTGCCGGCGTACCGCCCGAGGCGCTCGACCACGAACGCGCTCTGCTGCGGCACGACGATCGCCGTCTTGGCGACGATGATCAGCACGAAGAACGCCAGAGCCAGCAGTAGGATCAGCGTACCTGTCACGTTCGAGCTCCTTCCGGTTCGATGAAAAGCATCAGCCGATCGACCCGCACGACGGCGCATCGCCGGCCTCGAGAGATGGGCGCCGTAGTCGTGTTGCGCGCCTGCCAGACCGTCCCGCGGAGTTCCACGCGCCCGACTTCCCCGGGCGCGATGTCCTCGAGCGGAACCGCGATCTCCCCCGCCAGCGTGTCCACGTCCGGCGATCCCTGATCCAGTTTCAGCCAACGGATCATCGGATTGCGGAACAGCACGAGCGACCCCACTGAGATGAGCGAGAACAGGAGCAGCTGGACCCATGCGGGGCCCGCCAGGTTGAGCAGGTGCAGCGCGCCGATGGTAATCGCCGCCACGCCGAAGAAGATGACGTAAAAGCCGCCCGAGGCCGCCATCTCCAGGAGGATCAGCACCAGCCCCAGGATGAGCCACTGCCACCAGGTAAACATGGGGATGAGGTGAATTATAGCCGAGTAGTGGGACGAGGCTTCAGACTCGTCTCCTCGAACGAGGCTAAAGTCTCGTACCGGATGCCATTAGGGCACCGGCTGGAGCGTCGCGGGATCCAGCGTGGGCGTCACGGCAGCGGCCGGCGCGGAATGCAGGGGACAGAGCTCGTAGGGGCCTGAACCGATCGCGAAGATGTCCTCGTACACCCCGGTCGGTCCGTGCGGCGTGGGCGTAGCGCCGGCAGCGTCGAGGACAAGCGGGACGAGAGGGTGCATCACGGGCTCCTTGCAGGCCTCGACGGCGCGCGCGCCGGTGCGCGCGCAGAGCGTGACACGCTCGACGTCGGTCGGCTGCACGAACCACTCCGCCGGGTCGTTCTTCGTCGCCGCGTTCATGAAGCGCGCCCAGGCCGGCGCGGCGACGGTCCCGCCGAAGCCTCGCCGCATGATCGGCGCGGGCCGATCCAGCCCGATCCACACGCCGGTGACCAGCCGGGTCGTGTAGCCCACGAACCAGGCATCCGCGTAGTCGTCGGTCGTTCCGGTCTTGCCAGCCGACGGCCGGTTCAGCAGCCCGCGGACGATGTAGCCGGTCCCGCCGCTCACGACGTCGGAGAGCATGCTGCTCATCAGGTAGGCGGTGGACGGCCGGACGGCCTGACGGACGGTCAGCGTCGGCTGCCACACCACGTCGCCGTTGGCGTCCTCGACGCGGCGGATGAAGTGCGGTGCGTTCCAGAGACCGCCGTTCGCGAACGTGCCGTAGGCGGACGTCAATTCGAGCGGCGTCACGCCGCCGGTCCCGAGCGCGAGGGACGGGACGGCCGGCAGCGCCGAGGCGATCCCGAGCCGCTCGGCGTAATACAGCGCCGATGACAACCCGATGCGCTGGAGCAGCTGCGCGGACGCGCGATTGCTCGACACCTTCAGCGCGCTCCGCAGCGTGTACTGCGCATCCTCGTGCTCGCCCCCCGGCAGCCAGTAGTCGGAACCGGCCGCGATCGGCGTCTCGAGCTCCTGCAGCAGCGACCCCGGTCCGAATCCCTGCTCGATCGCGGCCGCGTAGATGATCGGCTTGAACGCCGACCCGGGCTGACGCCGTGCGTCGATCGCGCGATTGTAGCGGCTCGTGTGTCCGTCGCGGCCGCCCACGAGCGCGAGAACTTCACCTGTACGCGGGTCGATCGAGACCAACGCTCCTTGCAAGCGGCCGGTGTCCCTGCGGCGGCGTGTTTCAATCTCGATCAACCGGGTACGTACCGCCTGCTCCGCTTCGCGCTGAAGGACCGGGTCGATCGTGGTGTAGACGCGCAGGCCGCCGCGCCGTACTCGCTCCCACCCGAAGATCAATGCCAGCTGCCGGCGAGCCTCTTCGTAAAAATACAGTCCGCACTCGTGCATCGCGTGGTCGGAGGCCGTGTGATCGAGGCGGCCGATCGCGGCCTCGCGGCGCGCCCGGATCAGCATCGGCGCCGCCAGCGCCTCACGGTACGCGGGGGCGTCCATCATCGCCGCGTCGCGCATTCTGCGCAGCACGAGGTTGCGTCGCGCCAACGCGCGGGCCGGCCGCTGCCGGGGCGAGTTCGCGGGCGATCGGATCAACCCCGCGAGCAGCGCGCCCTGCGAGGCATCGAGGCTCGAGGCCGACGTTCCAAAGTATCCACGCGAGGCTGCCTCGACGCCGTAGTAGCCGTCGCCAAAGTAGACGTTGTTCAGATACGTCTGCAGGATTTCCTGCTTGGAAGAGCTCGCTTCGAGATCGGTTGCCGCGAGCGCCTCACGGACCTTCCGCCGCCACGTGCGCTCCGATCCGATCGCGAGCCGTCGCACGAGCTGCTGGGTGATGGTGCTCCCCCCTTCGACGATCCGGCCGGCGCGCAGATTGGCCCAGGTGGCGCCTGCGATGCGAATCGGATCCAGGCCCCGGTGGGAGAAGAAGCGTTGGTCCTCGACCGCGAGCACGGCCTGGACGAGGGACGGCGACATGCTTTCGAGCGGAATGTCGATGCGTGCTTCCTCGTGCAGCGAGAAGACCGGCCGATCGTGGCGATCGAAAAGCATGGTCGCCTGCGGCCCGCTCGCCAGCCCCGGCAACCTCACCGGGCCATCGATGAGCCGCCAGGCGAGACGCGCGTGCAGCAGGCCCAGCCCGGTGCCGACGTACAACGCGACCGGTACGGCGACGACCAGCCTCAGCCCGATTCGCAGCATCGGTCAAGGGGGATCAATCGCGGTGCCAGCAAAGTGGGTAGCGCGCTTCACACTTCCGCAGCCCTGGGCGGCGTAGTGAAGCCGGGACGACCCCTCACTCCCCACCAGAAGGTCGTCAGTTACACAAAGGGCCGAGCTTCGCCGTATTTGAGGCACTCACGGATGCCGCCCAGCCCTGGTCCATCCGAGCTAATCAGCTGAGATGCAACGGCTTAGGTCGGCGCCGCCGCTGGGCGCAACGATTGCTGGCGTTTCAGGCGTGATCTCCGAGCTGACGGTTGGAATCGCGCTCGTCTTTGCCTCCGAGGTACCCGCGCGGAACGGCGCGCATTTGACGATCTCGCAGGCTGATGCGAGCCCCGTGCGCATCGAGTCCGCGACAATCGAGCCGGGCGGCTCCACCGGATTGCGCCTGCGTTACGTCGTTACCAACCTGAAGCAACAGAACATCGAACACCTCATCTTGACCGCCGCGGCCGTGGATGGCGGCGAGCGGGTCACCGCGGTTCAGGTGCAGACGATCGAGGAACCAATCGCAGGCGGAGGCCGCAAGGAGCAGTTCGTCGTATTCCCGGGGCTTGTGCCGGCGTCAGGCGAGCGTGTGGTCTTCGGAGTGCTCGCGGTCGGATGGAGCGGCGGCCAGGAATGGCGCGGAGTGGTGCGGCTCGCGGCGGCTAGAACGACGGCCTCAGATTGAACACGAAGTCCCATCCATTGCGCGCACGGTCGAACGGTCGTGCGGCGCCGATTTCCGCGACCATCCCGAAGACGTTGACCCGCACGCCGGCGCCGGCGCTGCGAACGAGCCGCCGTGCGCCACCCGCGAACTCAGGCCGGTCGAGGCCCGTCCACGCCACGCCGGCGTCCGCGAACAGAAACGCTTCGGCCGGCAGCCGGCCGTAACGCACCTCGCGTGCGGCCGCTCCCGCGATCGGCACGCGCAGCTCGATGTTCGTGACCAGAAGACGGCTGCCGAAGAGCGCATCGAAGCGGTCGCAGTCGCCATCCTTGTCGCATCCGCCGAACGCCGCCGCGTCGTAGCCGCGGACGAGGTGCCGGTAGCCGGCGAACATCGGCACGAGCCGCGGGTCGTCTGCATCCGGACCGTACCGTGCCGAGTGGAGCACGCGCGCGGCAATCGTGTAGGGACGCGCCGGCATGAAGTATCTGCGATAGTCGGCGAGAACGCCCGCGAAGCGGAGCGACCCGATGGCCGGCGACAGCTCGACCCGCCACCGCTCGCCCAGAATCGGGCCGACGGGTCCATAGACCGCGCGATCCGACACGAGCGCGGCGGAGCTTTCGAAGAAGCCGGCCGGCTGCACGCCGGGAACGCTCTCGTCGGTTTCTCCCACGAGGCGTCCGCCGGGACGGGCGTATTCCCGCCTCCGAAGCTCGTGCTCGTATTGAATGTGGCGCAGGCCCGCGCTCAGCTCGAGTCGCCGCGTCCGGCTGAACGGATACGCCAGCAGGCCCGCGAGCCGTGAGTGAAACTGCACTTCGCGCGCCGACTCCCGCACGACGATGGCGCCGTCGCTTTCGTCGAGCGTCCGGGTGCGCCCGCGGGCGTAGGGCATCACCTCGGCGGCGACGCCCCAGTTCCAGCGGGAGTCCCGGTTCAGGTACTGCACCTGCACCGCAAGATCCGTGCGCCGCGTGCCTGCCTGGACCGCGATGCCGAGCCGTTCCCCTCCCAGCATGTCGCCGAACGACAACGCGGCGCCGCCGCGAACGAAGCTGCCGAACGCGCTTCCGCCCGTGGCGACATATGGCTGCAGCACGCCGTCGAACTGCAGCCGCGGTCGGTACTCCACGCTCTCGAGGGTGCTCGGTTCGGTCCGGCTAAAGCCGGACACTACGGGTTTGTCAGATGGAGGTGCGTCCGGAAGGGCCGATGCGACGGCCGGCATCGCCACGGGCACGACGTCCGCGACGTGGATGTTGAATCTGCCACGCTCGTAGACGCTGACAGCGACCGTGCCGGCGTGGCGGGCGACCGAGAGCGACGGGCCTTCGAGCGTCAGCCCGCTCACCGCACCAGGCAGCTCGCCGGCGAAGCCGGCTGTGCCCGACGCGAGGTCGACGCGCGCGAGGCGTCCGGGCGCGTGATCGGTGACGAAGACGATCGACGCGCTGTCCGGCGTCCACTGCGGCGAGAAGTGATTCGCCTCGAACGCGGCGACACGCGAGATGCTCCCGGTTGCGAGCTCTACGAGGGCCAGCTCCAGCCGTCCCGCCGCGAGCGCCGGGCGATCTGTCGTGAACCGGTCGGTCGCAATCGCGATGCGCGATCCGTCAGGAGACCAGGCGGGCTGCAGGTCCGCGTACGGATCGGCCGTGAGCGCACGCAGGCGGCCCGCGTCGAGCTCGTAAAGATAGAGGTCCGTCGCGCCCGCGACGAGAGCCGTGAACGCGAGCGCCTTGCCGTCGGGCGCCCAGGAGGGGCTGGCGATCTCGCCGAGCGAGGGAAGCGTCACCCGCCGGCTGACGCGGCCGCGCTCGACGTCGAAGATGAGCAGCGCCGGCTGACCGTTGCGGACGACGGCGAACGCGAACTGGCGGCCGTCCGGCGACCATGCGCCAGCCGACCGGAGCGACTGCAGGCTTTCGATTTCCGGACGGGCCGCCGTCGTCAGGAGCTTGCGCTCGATCCGGCCGGAGCGCGCGTCGGCGAGGAACAGATCGACCGACAGACGATCGCGCTCGGACAGGAACACCACGCGACGCCCGTCCGGACTGAGGGCCGGCGCCAGGTTCACGCGGCCGCCCGTGGCAACGGCGGTGAATTGCGTCGGGCCCTCGACCGCATCCGCTGAGAAGGTCGCGCGGAGCCAGTCGTGCCATTCGCGCTCGAGCGCCTCCGTCTTCAGACCCGTGACGCGCTCGAGCCGCTTGAGAACGCCCGCGCGCCCTTTCTGCTTCAGCGCGGCCGCGACAACGCTCTCGCCGAACCGGTACGCCATCCAGCTCCACAGCGCGTGGCCGCTGCGATACGGGGAGATCGGACCGCGGTCCAGCGCCTCGATTGACGGCAGCTTCCCACTCGCGACCGCGTCGCTCATCATGACCGTCGTTTGCGGGTGTGACGGTCCGACCGACAGGTACTCGGCCATGCCCTCGGCGAACCACAGGGGCACGTACATCGACGTGCCATGCTGCGATGAGATCTCGTACTGAAACGCGTGCGCGATCTCATGGCCCAGCACGTGATCCGTTTCCGCGAGGCTGTAGCCGAACGGCATGACGATCCGCCGGCGCAGTCCTTCGGTCACGCCGCCCACGCCCTCGCCGATGGCGCCGCCGACGATGTTCGTCTGCGCGAACTCGCGGTGGCTGCCGTACAGCACGAGCGGCTGACGTTCGGTCAGCTTGTGATCGAGCGCGCGCGCCAGGCGAGCCCGCCAGCGCTCGGCGAGCGCGGCCGCGTCGGCCGCGGCCGCTTCGTCCTTTGCGGCGAAGTAGATGTCGAAGTGGTCGGTCCGCGCGACGCGGAAGTCGAAGCGGTCGTACTCGACCTTATTCCGGCCGAAATACTGCGCCTCAGCGGACGAAGCCACCACGAGCAGCACGGTGAGAGCCGGAGCTGCCGCACGCATGATGAAAAAGGGAGCGCGCGGATTATAGGTCCGGCTGAAGCCGGACGCCACAGGAAAACGCGACCCAACTACTGCGCGATCGCGACCAGGTGCCTCTCCGTACGGACGAAGAGCGTTCGATGGGCGATCGCCGGCGTCGCCATGACGAGCTCCCCCATCGTGTTGGTCGCGGCGAGGCCGAACGTTGGCCCTGTACGGATGACGAACACGTCCCCGTCCTCGCTGGGCAGGAACAGCCGGCCGTCGGAGGCGACGGGCGAGGCGCTGAAGCCGCTGCCGTGGTGCGGAATGCGCTCGCGATAGACCTCGCGGCCGGTGGCGAGCTCGTAACAGTCGAGGAGGCCCTGGTTGGCGAGCACGTAGACGTAGCCCTGATAGATGATCGGCGTCGGCATGTATGACCCGCGCCCGCGCTTGCTCCAGGCGATGGCGTTGCTGGCGGACTGGCCGTCGGTAAGGGTCAAGTCGCCCGCCCCTCCCGGCCGGATCGCGAAGATCGGCCGCTCCGGCGCGCGCCCGCTCGAGACGATGACGAGGTCCTTCGTGAAAACCGGCGTCGGCGCCGTGATTTTCGAGCTGCCGCCGAGCCGCCACAGCTCCTTCCCCGTGTCCGGATCGTAGCCGCGGATGAAGTTCGACGCGTTCGTGACGACCTCCGGCCGCGAGCCGCCCGTGTACACGGTCGGCGTCCCCCAGGACGGCAGCTCGGTCCGATCGGTCTTCCACAGCGTCCGTCCCGTCTTCAGATCGAGCGCCATCAGGAACGACGCCTCGTGCGTATCGCACTGCACGATGACCCGGTCCTTGTAGATGATCGGTGAGCTGGCGTTGCCCCATTCGTAGCTGGGAATGTCGTACGCGCCGGCGTTCAAACGGCCGAGGTCGCGCTCCCAGAGCTTCTTCCCCGAAACGTCGTAGGCATATAGTCCCTGCGATCCGAAGAACGCGACGACGACGCGTCCGTCGGTGGCGGGGGTCTGATTGGCGTAGGTAGCCTTGATGTGGCGTTTCTCCCGGGGCTCCCCTTCGAACGCGACGCGCTCCCAGAGAACCTTGCCCGTCTGACGGTCCAGGGCAATCACCTTCCATTGATGCGACGAGCGATCCTCTGAGGCGGTCCCGTCGCCGTAGAGCCCTGGCTTGAACGTCGCCGCCCCCTTGCTGCTGACCGCAGTCGTCACGAACACACGGTCGCCGGCGACGACCGGGCTCGAGTGCGCGAGCCCGGGGATTGGCGTCTTCCAGCGGACGTTCTTTCCGCCTGCCACGTCCCACGTGTCGGGGATGCGCTCCCCGTCCGCGACGCCCGAGGCGGATGGCCCACGGAACGACGGCCACTCGGCGTCGGGTGAGGCTGAGCGGAGCTCTGGCGCGATCAGGGCGAGAAACGCGAAGAGGCCCGAGACGACTGATTTCATTTTCCCGTCAGCGCGGTGCGCCAGTGACGCAGCCACTCGACCGCGGCGGCTTCGTGCTCGCGCGGCACGCGGAACTCTATCTGCACGACGCCAGTTTCCCCCCGCAGCAACAGCCCGGAAGACACGTAGCTGACCCCGGCATGGCTCACGAACGATCGATAGCTCCCGTCCGCTTTCGCCCCATGACAAGCCGCGACGAGCGTCGAGGCGACAGCGCCCTCCCAGACTGCATAACGGGCGGTATACCCGTAGTGATCCGGGGACGTCCAGGCATATCCCGGAGGCACGGGGCTTTGCTCGCAGCCGAACGGACCGCCCGGCTCCGGAATCCACCCGGCCGGCTCGACGCGCCCGGGCAACCATCGCGGGGGCTGCATTTCCGCGCGCAACAGGGGATCGACCTCAAGCGACACAAGCGACCCCTTCAGCACGCTGCGGTTGAACGCCATCGCCTCGGCCGTTCCTTCGTATCGTGCGACGATCCAGTCGTTGCCCAGCGAGACGATCCGATACTCCATCGTCCTGCGGCCGCCGTCCACGCCGGTCCTCGACGCGCGGCCCGAGACCTGCCCCTTCGTCGCTCGGCGTGCCTGGCCATCGATCTCGTACGGCGGTCCGGACACCACCCGACCTCCCGCGAGCACGCCCTGCTCCATCTGATCGAGGGTCCATCGCGAGAACACGCGATCGACCTCCAACACGGGATCTCCCGCGGATCGGTCCCCAGCCTCGACGCGCAGCCGGCCTGGCACCAGATCCTGATAACCGTGCGGCATTCTCAGCCGAAGGCCTTTGTCGGATAGCGACGCCGCCGGGCCCAGGGCCAGGCGCCGCGATGGAAGCGCCGAGTCGAGCCCGACCCGCTCGAGAAAATCCTTGGCGCGATTGATCGCGATCGCGAATCCCACGCCGTCCGCCTTGGTCGCCTTCATCGCGACGATGCCGACGGCGTAGCCCTCGGCGTCGACGATCGGCCCGCCGCTGTTCCCTGGGTTCAGCGCGTTGGTGACCTGCAGAAACCGCGGCTGTTCATCGTCCCCCGCGCGAACCGCGGACACCGCGCCGGGCGTGATGGTCGCCTGCGGCGCCGCGACGCCGGTCGTCCTCCGCCCGACCTCGACCGCTTCGCCGAGCGGATAGCCGAACGCCGTCACGGACGCGCCCCGCTCGATCGCGTCGGAATCGCCGAACGGCAGGTACGGCAGCCCGCCGGCGCCGGCGGCCAGCACGGCGAGATCCATTTCCGGATCCGACCCGAACACCGTCGCGTCGAGGCGTTGGCCGGAAGGAAGCACGACCTCGATCCGATCGAGAGCCGTCCTGATCTCGAACTTCCGGCCGTCGATCGTGACCGTCTTGCTCTCGAGAGCGATCAAGTGGTGATTCGTCAGAACGTGGCCCGAGGACGACACGATGAAGCCCGTTCCCGTCGCAACCTGCACGTCGCTCTGCTCGACTCGCTTCCGAAACTCGTCGACCTCCGCGCTGACGGTGGCGAATACCCGGATGAAAACGACGGAGTCGGACGGTTGGGACGAGGGCTGCGCGGAGGCGGCAGCGCCCGGCGACAGGACGATGCCCAGGACGGCAACCGTCGGCAGCTTCATCGGGATCAGGGATACCTTACAATAGATGGTCGATTGGCCGTCATTCTCAACCAAGGAGCTTCAATGTCCGCTCGAGCCGCGACCAGGGATCGTTACGCGCCGGCGCTCGTCGCCGCCGCGTTTGCGCTGTCGGCGCTCCTCGCCGCCCCCGCCTTCGCCGACGTCACCGTGAATCAGAAAACAACCGGCAAAGGCCCGATTGGCGCGGCGGCGTCCGGTGAGAGCGTCCAGTATCTCAAGGGCTCGAAGATGCGCATCGACCAGACGCGCGGCGAAGACGAAACGTCCATGATCATCGATGCGGACGCCCAGCGGATGGTCTCGCTCAATCACAAGAAGAAGGAAGCGGAAATCTACGACATGGCCAGGATGGCCGCCGACATGCAGAAGATCCAGGCGTCCGACATCAAAGCCAGCGTCACGCCGACCACCCAGACGCGGCAGATCGCCGGTCAGACCTGCACCGTCCACAACATCGAGATCGAGATCCCGATGACGATGGGCAACAACGCGATGAGCATGGTGATGTCGGGGCCCGCCTGTCTGGTGAAGGACGCGCCGGGCGCGAAAGACTACGAGGCCTTCTACAAGACCGCGGTCGAGAAGGGACTCTTCTTCAGCGACCCGCGGCAGGCCAAGGCGCAGCCGGGCCAGGCGAAGGGGATGGCCAGGCTGTATCAGGAAATGGCCTCGCGCGGCATGCCGTACGCCCAGGAGTTCACGATGAAGTTCCAGGGCAACGACATGATGGCCGGCATGATGAACAAGATGGGCGGCGCCACGATGACGACCGAAGTGACGTCGGTCTCGGCCGGCCCCGTCGCGGACACGTTGTTCGAGATTCCAGCCGGATACAAGCAGAAGCAGCAGAAGTAGGTCGTCAGGGCCGCCTGCCGGCCAGCAGCGCAACGAGCCCCGGGATGAACGCGAACGTCCAACTGACGAAGTTGACCAGGTAGCGCGGCCCGCCGGGCGACGGGTTCGTCCAGATCCCGGCGATCGCATAGAACGCGAGGCCTGACGCGACCGCCGCGATCGCGCCGCGCGCCAGCGCCGGGGCCGCGCGCCCTTTGCGGAGCACGGCGCCGTCGAGCAGCCCGATCAGCAGCCACAGCGCGACCCACGCCGGGAACATCGCCGCGAGGCGCATCGCCGGAGCGAGCGCATAGAAGACACAGGCAGCCAGAGTCCCTGAGACGATCCCGCCGATCGCGCCGGCGAGCGGGCGTCTGGCCAGGATCCCCAGATACAGGCCGAGGCACAGGAGCAGGAGAGCGCCGTGCGCGACGCCGTAGGCGACGCGGTGGCGCAGGTTCATCCATTCCCAGAAGAAATCTCCGAACGTATTCACCGCGCCGAGCAACACCCCGCCGACGAGCGCCTGAACGATGGCCGGCATCGTGGCGCCTATCCTATTTCATGTGTCGGGCGTTGCGGCTAGAACACCTTGCGTGGCTTGCGCCGGCGGGACCCGGCCTTCGTGAGGCATTGCTCGACGGTGACGATGAGCGCATCGAGATCGACCGGCTTTCGGAGGATGCAGAGCCACCTCGTTTCCTTCAGGTCGCCGGGGTCGCCGCTGACGACGACGATCGGGAGGCGGTGCGTGCGCCGGTGGGCGGCGATCTCCTCGTACACCGTTCGGCCGCTGATGCGCGGGAGTCCGATATCCAGGACGACGAGCGCGGGCAGGCGGTTCTCGAGATGGTAGAGCGCGTCGAGGCCATCGCCGACCGCCTCGACTTCGTATCCGGCTACGCGAAGCGCGGAAGAGTACAACGCGCGGAGATCAGCATCGTCTTCGACAACGAGGATCCTCCGCCCGGTTGCCACTCAGAAGGAGTCTAACGTAGATATGTATGGCATCAATAGCTCTTTGATGGTCGAGCTTTGCAGCTGATCGGTACGACTCGTATTATTCGTTAAGGCATCGGAGGCTGCATGCGTAGAGTCGTCGTACTCATCATTGGAGTGGCCGCGATCGTCGGAAGCGCGAGCGCGATCGCAGCGGCGTGGAACGCGGCGTTTGCCGATCACCCCGCTCAGGAACAGGCGCGGGTGCGCCCGTGGCAGGTTGGAGCGTGCTACCGCGTGTTTCGCATCGTCAACGAGCCGCCGGAGATGTTCAAGGTCGTGGAGGCGCCGGAAGGCAGCTGGGTTCGCGTGGAAGCGGATCCGAGGGCGCCGTGGGTTCCCGGCTCGCGGCCCGCCGCACGAGTGTGGCTGAACATCAACTCGGTGTTCGTCCTGCAGGAGTGGCCGTGCTCGCAGTTTCCATATCCATAGCACGGAGCTCAGACGACCCTGAAGGGTCGTACTACTGGACGACGAACGAGACCGGATCCGCCTGAAGCCGGAAGCGTGTGTCGTCCAGCCGGGCGAACACCTGGTACTCACCTGGCGGGAGCGAGGCGTCGGCGTCGCCGGGCGTTTCGGGTGCGCGCACGCGTATCACCCGTTGCATCGTGGCGCCAGCCCTCAGTGACAGTTGCGTGAGAACGAGTGTGCACGTCCAGTCGCCGCTCGTGGGATAGAGGATCTGATTCGTCGAGCTCGCGCGAATGTACGGCAGCATCTGGCATCCACTGTTGAACGTGAGGTTGACGGTCTCCTCGCCGGCGTTCTGCAGAGTAATAGTGATCGTGGCCGACTGCCCTGGTGCGACGGTCGGCGAACTGATCTGCACGGTGAGACGGAGGTCCTCGTCCTCTGAAGGCCCGGTCGCACTGTTGCAGCCCGCGCTCCCCACCAGAACTCCGACGACCGCGAGCCGCCGGCTTATCGACCTTGCTCGTGAACCCAGGTTCTGCACTCGGCCCTCTGAATGTCTCTTAGCAAGTATCGGCGGGTGAGAAACCGGGGAGGAGCGGCGCACCTCGGTGCGCACCCAGAGTTCTGCCGGGGGTGGGGATCGAACCCACACGCCCTCTCGGGCCCGGGATTTTAAGTCCCGTGCGTCTGCCAGTTCCGCCACCCCGGCTCTCGCACGATTCTACGGTGCGGCCGACCGGTGAACCAATTGGCCACTGGTGGCCAATGCGCTGGCCGCGCACTGGGAGCACACGACTGGCCGACAACGGATTATCTCGGGGAGCGATTCGAGTCAGGCGGTGACAACCTTGTGACACCGCCAGCCGGATTTACACTGTGAGAAAGGCCGACAATCTGCGGGACTCCGGGGTCTCGGAGTCGGATTTGAAGAACGAATCCAGCGCGTCAGGCTTCAGTCGGAACGCGCAATCTCAGCCATTTTCCGACGATTACAGCCAACGGCAATTGAAGCGCGAGCCAGCACGCAAGCAACACGATGGCCTCCTGCCGCTGCGCTCCTTCCCTCCGTCAGCACGCAGCGCTTCGAGATTTAGCAAATTTCGGGCCGGGTTCGTAAGCCGGTAAGCTTGGGACGTGAAGTCTTCGGTCAGGGGCGCGGCGCGCGGAGACGCCCCCGCCATCGCACGCATCTACAACGAAGGGATCGAAGACCGCGTCGCCACGTTCGAGACGCGGCTCCGGACCTCCGACGACGTCGAACAATGGCTCGACGGCCGGCATCCCGTGGTCGTCGTCGAGCGCGAGGGGCGAATCGCCGGCTTCGGCGCGACGTTCGAGTACCGGCCGCGGGCCTGCTACGCCGGCATCGCCGAAGCCTCCGTCTACGTCGCGCGCGATGCGCGCCGGACAGGCGTCGGGCGTGCCGCGCTCGAGGGTCTGATCGCCGCCGCGCGAGAGTCCGGCTTCTGGAAGCTCGTGTCCCGCGTCTTTCCTGAAAACACCGCCAGCCTCGCTCTCCTGGATCGCACGGGCTTCCGGCGGGTCGGGGTCTACGAGAAGCACGCGCAGCTGGATGGTGTCTGGAGGGACGTCATCGTTGTCGAGAGGCGGCTCTGAGTCAGGCTATTGCCGTGGAACGACTTCCGGCCTGACGAGCCGATCCAAAACCGCTCTGATTGGATCCGGATCCTTGAGTACGGCCGGGCCGGCGGCCCCGCCTCGGATTTCTCACCTGGGCGCGCTCAGCGACCCATGGACCAGCCGAAGGAACTGGTCCGGCGGCAGGAAGCCTTTGCCCCACGTCGCGTCGAAATCGGCGAGCGGTTTCGCGGCGATGGCCTCCTCGGCCGTCTTCCCCGCGTCGACGAGCTTCTTCACGCGATCGCGGACCGTGCGCAGCATCGACAGATAGGTCTCGAGCGCCTTCTTGTCGCCGAGGGGGCCGTGCCCCGGAATGATCTTCGTGGACGCGTCGCACATGGACAGCGCCTTCTCGGCGGCGGCAATCATGCCCTCGACCGATCCGCCGGTCGACCTGTCGAAGAACGGGTACAAGCCGTTGAAGAACGTATCTCCCAGGTGGAGGACGTTCGCCTTGCGGAAGTGGACGAAGCTGTCGCCGTCGGTGTGGGCCGGCGGGATGTGAAGCGCGTGGATTTCCTCGCCGTTGATGTGGAACGACGCCGAGTCGGAGAACGTGACGACGGGCAGCGCCACCTTCGGCGACGCCGGAATCTTCATGTTGAGATCTTTGATGAAGTGCTCGACGCTCATGCGCTTGCGCACGTTGTCGTGCGCCACGATGAGCGCGCCGCCCTGGCCGAGGTTCTCGTTGCCGCCGGTGTGGTCGAAGTGCCAGTGGGTGTTGAGCACGAACCGCACCGGCTTGTCGCTGATCGCGGCGATCGCCGCCTTGACCTTTTCGGTCAGCGGGGCGAAATCATCGTCTACCAGAAAGACCGCATCCTCCCCCACCGACAGGCCGAGGTTCCCGCCGGCGCCGGCGAGCATGTAGAGCCCGTCGGCGAGCTTGGTCGCCTTGACCTCGACCTTGCTGAAGTCCGGCGGCTGGGCGGAGGCGCCCGACGCGAGCCCGAGGGTTAGCACGAACGCGAACAGTCTCACGAAGCCTCCCAATTAATGAACGCGTGTCGTCGCGGACGGCCGGCCCATCGCGCTCGCGATCATCGACGTCAGCCGCGCCTCCTCGATCGCGAACGGCCCCGCGACGGCGGCGCCCGTCGGGATCTCGATGGCGATCACGACCTGGCCTTCACTGGGCTCGACGATCCAGGAGAAGCCGCGCAGCGTCACGTCACGAGGCGGCGCTTCTGGATTCCTCGCGCGGTCGATCGCCGTCAGCATCTTCTTCAGGATTTCGCGGACGTCGTCCACGCTCCAACCATCCGGCGCGGCCGGATGCGACACGCGCTCGGTCACGGCGCTGTCGCTCTCGCGCAAAACGATTTCTATCTCGTAAGTCATTTTTTAGTTTTGCGGTGGGGCCCCACCCCACCGCCTACCACGGCTCGCTTCGCTCGCCGCGCTGTCTCGCAGCACCGAGCTACGGCTTCGCGCCTCGCGCGGGCTCAAGGCTGTCTACTCGTCACGCCACCGAGGGGCACGTTTTTCCATGAACGCCGCGACGCCTTCGGCGGCGTCCGCCGTCCGCATCAGTCGGCTCAAGTATAGCTGTTCGAGCGCGGGGAGCGTGCGCGCGACCTCGTCGCGCAGCGCGAGACGGGCGGCCAGCGCGGCGTGGCGGAGCGCAGCCGCGGACCGGGGCTTGAAGTGCGTGTTGAACCAGCGCTCGATTTCGGCCGCGAGCCTGGCCGCGGGCGCCACGAGCGCCACCAACCCCGCGGCGTGCCACTCGGCGGCCGGACGGGTCTCGCCCGTCAGCACGGCTCGTGCCGCACGCGCCGCGCCGATGCGCGCCGGCAGCAGCGCCGCGCCGGCCGGCGGAAAAACGCCCAGCTTGACCTCCGGCAGACCGAGGACGGCATCCTCCGCGGCGAAGATGAAGTCGCACGCGAGCGCCAGCTCGAACCCGCCGCCCAGGCACTGCCCGCGCACGATCGCCGCCGTCGGCGCCGGCGCATCGAGCAGATCGAAGACGAGCCTGTGCATGTCTGGCAGCACGCGCTCGATCTCGCCGGGGGCGTGCTCCGGAATGCTCGCGCCGAAGCTGAAATCCGGCCCACGCCCCTCGAGCGCGATCAGCTTGACGTGCGGGTCGCCCGCTACGCGCGCCAGCGACTCCCGCAGCGCGCTCACGGCCGCGGCGGTGATGAGGTTCCCTTTCGATTGCGGAATCTCGAGTCGAAAGATGTCTGTCATGCTGGAACGCCGGCTCTGATCGCAGATCGACAGACGCTATAGCAGGCCCGGATCCGTGACCGGCGCCTGGCAGGCAAAGTCGCGGCAGACGTACGCCGTCGCGCGTCCATCGCGCATCGCCATCGGTCCGACCAGCGGCATCAGGCGCGCGAGCGCGTTCTGTCGCTCTCCTGGCGCAACGGGCACGACTACCGCGAACGGCCGGTAGCGGCGCGCGACGGCTTCGAGCATGGCGGCATCATCGGGCGTTCCCGGCTGGCCGACGACCACGACCTGCTCGAGGGCGGCGTGCCAGGTGGCCAGCGCGGCGAGCATGAGAGGAAGCGCGCGCGCCGCCTCGCCGAACCTGGGGCCGTAGCGCGCCAGCGTCCGACCCGCCCGCTCGGCGAACTCCCGTCTGCCCGTCAGCTGCGAGAGAAAGATCAGATTCATCGTCGCGATCGATCCCGGCGACGGCTCGGCGCCGTCGTACTCCTCTTTCAGGCGAAGGAGCACTGTCGGATCGTCGCCTGTCGTCGAGAACCAGCCTGCGTCGGTGTCGTCCCAGAAGCGGGTGTCCTGCGACCGCTGAACGTCGAGCGCCCATTCGAGCCAGGCGGGATCGCCGTCAGCCTGGAAGAGCTCGAGCAGCCCCCAGACGAGGCACGCATAGTCCTCGCAATACCCGTCAATCGCGGCCTCGCCGGCGCGATACCGTCGCAGAACCACACCGTCGCGCCAAAGGGTGTCTCGGATGAATCGGGCGGCGCGGCGCGCCGCGTCAAGGTATCGGTCCCCGGGCCTAAGAGGCCTGGCCTTCGCTTGGCTTCGGCCGAGCTCGCCGAAGCCCGGTATGGTTTCATTCGCCGGGCGGAGGCGGCCGGGGCCCCGGAGAACGCGCGCGGCCCGGGCGAGGGCGGCGATCATCAGGCCGTTCCACGCCGTCAGGATCTTGTCGTCCAGATGAGGACGCGGGCGCCCCGCGCGTGCCTCGAACATCCTCGTGCGCGCGCGCGCGAGGACATCGATGATCTCGTCGGCCGGCCGACCCGTTCGGATCGCGATGTCTTCGATCGGCTGGTCGACATAGAGGATGTTCTTTCCCGTGAACTCCTGCTGCGGATCGTGCGGGGCGTTGCCGCCCGGCTCGATGCCGAAGCGTTTGCGGACGACGTCGGCGTCCCCGCCGAGCAGCGTGCCGATCTCGTCGTCGCGCCAGAGATAGAACGCGCCCTCCGACTTGTGCGCATCCGGCTGCCCGGCCGACTCCGGAGGGAGCGAGTCTGCATCCTCAGCCGAGTAGAAGCCGCCGCGTTCATCGGTCATCTCGCGCAGGACATAGTCGAGCGTGTCCTCGGCCACCGTGGCGTAGAACGTGTCGCCACTCGCCTGCGCCGCCTCGAGATAGGCGATCGCCAGCTGCGCCTGGTCGTACAGCATCTTCTCGAAGTGCGGCACACGCCAGGCGCCGTCCACCGAATAGCGATGGAACCCTCCGCCGACGTGGTCGCGCATCCCGCCGAGCGCCATCGCGCGCAGCGTCTGGAGGACCATTTCCGTGGCGTCCGCACGGAGGAGAAACAGAAGCTCGGATGGACGTGGGAACTTCGGCGCGTCGCCGAAGCCGCCGCGGCGTGAATCGAAGACGCGGCGGAACTGCTCGACGCCGATCGCGAGCGCGTCGGGCCCGGCAATCGCGGTCTTCACCTGCTTCCCGTCCGGACGCGTTGTCGCCTCCGTCATCCTCGCGAGCAGATCGTCCGCGACCCGATCCACGTTCGCTCGCTCGCCCTTCCAGACGCGCGCGATCTCCTCGAGCACCTCGGCGAAACCGGGGCGGCCCCATCGCGAGCTGGGCGGATAGTAGGTGCCGCCGTAGAACGGCTTGAGCGCCGGCGTCAGCCAGACGCTCATCGGCCAGCCGCCGGCGCCGGTCGTCGCCTGCACGAACGTCATGTAGACGCGATCGACGTCCGGCCGCTCTTCCCGATCGACTTTGATCGGGACGAAATCGCGGTTGAGCTGTTCGGCAATGGCCGGGCTCTCGAACGATTCGTGCTCCATGACGTGGCACCAGTGACACGTCGAGTATCCGATTGAAAGAAAAATGGGCTTGTCTTCGTCGCGCGCCTTCGCGAACGCGGCGTCGCCCCAGGGATACCAGTCGACGGGATTCTCGGCGTGCTGGAGCAGGTACGGGCTGCGTTCGGCCGCCAGCCTGTTGGGCATCCCGCTACTATAACAATCCGCTCGAACACAGAACGGCTGAACTCGCGCAACGCTCAGATGGGAGAATCCGACAGGCCGTGTGTGAGAACCAGACACGAGTCGCGCGCCGCTCGGCCGAATTCCGGCAGGTCGGGTCGACCCTTCATGGCGGTCAACTTGCAAAAAAATTCGTACGACTACCATGGAGGCGACATGAAAAAGAGTTTCGTTTGGACGAGCGCGGCTGTTCTGGCTCTTGGGCTGGCAGCAAGCGCGCAGACACCACCGCCTACACCTCAACCGGACCGGCCGCGGGATACTCAGGCACAGGCGGACGACCGTCAGAAGGACGTGACGTTCACCGGCTGCGTTCAGCGCGCGGACATGAGCCCGAGCGCATCCGGAAGCACGAGCCCAAGCGGAAGCACGCCGAGTAGCGCACGCTCCGGTTCGGACGATGCGAAGTTCATCCTCACGTCGGCGAGCATGGGTTCGGGATCGGGCAGCCCCACCGGCACGTCGGGCTCGACGCCGAGTGCAACGGCTGGTTCGGCTGGAATCGGCGCGACGTACAAACTGAAGGGCGAAGAGGATGACCTCGCCAAGTTCATCGGTCAGCGCGTCGAGGTTCGCGGCCAGCTGGAAGACAAGATGTCCGGCTCCTCGACTCCCGAAGCGAGCGCCCCGAGCGGTTCGGCGCGCATGAGCGGAGACGCGAAGGTTCTCAAGGTGTCGTCCGTGCGTGCAACGTCGGGCAGCTGCGAAAGCAAGTAGCAAGTAGGTGGTCGAGGAAGGGCGGACCGGAACTCCTGGCGCCGATCCGCCCTCACTCCTCGTGCGCCGACTCCACCCTGACGAGCTCCGGCTTGCGCACCGCCGGCCGGCGCATCTCCTGCCGCTTGTCCGGCCGCTTTGATTCCTCGTACGCCGGGACGTGCACGGGCTCACCGCGCCGCGACGATTCGTAGAGCGCCTGTACGATCCGCACGTCCTGCATCCCTTCGCGGCCCGAGGGCTCCGGTTCGCGATCGCGGAGGATGCACTCAGAAAAATGCTCCAGCTCCGGCGCGAATTGATCGCTCTTCCTCCCCTGCTTGCTCGTCGTCCTGCCATCTACCGTGAGCTCGTACGAGAGGCCCTCGGCGTACTCGTAGGCCGGATCGAGACAGAGGCTGCCTTTCGTGCCGACGATGACGTAGAACCCCGAGTCGGCGGCGTTGAAGCTGGTGACGAACGTCGCGACGCGGTCCCCCTCGAAGCGCAGCACGGCGGAGGTCGATTCGTCGATCTCCGGCATCCTGTTCCCGGCCGCGTTGACCGAGTACCCGAAGACCTCGATCGGCTCTCCGCCGAACAGGTGCCGCACCGCGTTGATGCAATACACCCCGAGGTCGTAGAGCGTCCCGCCCCCGAGCTCCTCCTGCGTCCTGATGTTGCCCGGCTTGACCTGCATCGAAAACGTCGACGAGAAGAATTTCGGCACGCCGATGCGGCCGCGCCGCACCAGATCGATGGCCTCGAGGCTGATCTTCTCGAAGTGCAGGCGGTACGCCGTCATCAGCTTCACGCCGGCGCTCTCGCAGGTCTCGATCATCCGCTCGCACTCGGCGACGGTCACGGCGAGCGGCTTCTCGCAGAGCACATGGACGCCGGCGTTCGCCGCGCGGATGGTGTATTCCGCGTGCATCGAGTTCGGCAGCGCGATGTACGCCGCATCGACCTGAGCCAGACATGCTTCGTATTCGTCGTAGGAGAAGGCCGGCACCTTGTATCTCTTCGACAGCTGCGCGCGTTTGTGCCTGTCGCCGCTGACGAGCGCCGCCAGGCGCGAGTTCCGCGCGTGCGCGAACGCGGGTAGGACGGCGACCTGGGCGATATGGCCAAGGCCGACCACGGCATATCGGACCTGTTTCGACGAGGTGGGCATGGTCGCTCCTTGCTGCTGGCTGGCGTCGTGCAACGTCTGTACCGATTTCAGCTGATTGGCCAGCTCTCTGTGGTACAGTCTGGGATTGGAATTCTTCATGACTCCCGACGCTGGTGGCGGCCCTCCTCCGCGCGCCAGCGATCTCCTGGTCGTGGCCGTGGCTTCGTCCGCCGGCGGACTCCGCGCGCTCGATCGTCTGTTTGCCGCGTTGCCCGCAGAGTTTCCCGCCGCCGTCCTGGTTGTCCAGCACCTCGACCGAAATCACCCGAGCCTGTTGGCTAAGCTTCTGGGTCGTCACACGCGGCTTCAAGTCCGGGAAGCGCGCGACGGCGATCGGCTCGCCGCCGGGGTCGTGTACATCGCGCCCCCTGACCGCCACCTGCTCGCCACCGCGAACGGGACGGTGGCCCTGACCACGGGAGAGCCGGTGCACTACCTGCGCCCGGCCGCCGATCTCCTCTTCTCGTCGGTCGCGCACGGGTTCGGCGCGCGGACGATCGCGGTCGTCTTGACCGGGACGGGCCTCGACGGCGCCGACGGCGTCGTGGCAGTCAAGCGACGCGGCGGGACCGTGATCGCCCAGGACGAGGCCTCATCGGAGTTCTTCGCGATGCCCGATGCCGCGATTCGAACGGGAAATGTCGATTTCATCCTGCCGCTCAGCGAGATCGGTCCAAAACTGATTGTGTTGACCGCGCCGGTTCCCGGGCCGCCATCATGACCAACGAAGCAGCGTTCGACAGCAGCGACGCAGCGTTCGACGTACTGCTCAACCACTTGCGTCTCACCCGCGGTTTCGACTTCTCCGCGTACAAGCGATCGAGCCTGAAGCGCCGCATCGAGAAGCGAATGGGCACCGTCGGCCTCACCGCCTACGAGTCGTATGTGGACCACCTGGAGGTCCATCCGAAGGAGTTCGGCGCGCTGTTCAACACCATCCTCATCAACGTCACCTCTTTTTTCCGTGACGCCGCGGTGTGGGAATACCTCGCCGCGGAGGCCCTCCCTGCCCTGATCCGTGCGAAAGACGGCGCCAGCCCGATCCGGATCTGGTCGGCGGCCTGCGCGTCGGGAGAAGAAGCGTACACGCTGGCCATGGTTCTCGCCGACGCGCTGGGAGAACAAGCGTTCAAGGATCGCGTGAAGATCTACGCCACGGACGCCGACGAGGACGCCCTCGCGACGGCTCGGCAGGCGGTCTACACGCCGCGCCAGGTCGAAGGTGTGCCCCCGGGGCACCTGGCGAAGTACTTCACCGCGGTGAACGGCAACTACATGTTCAGCAAGGAGCTCCGGCAGTCGGTCATCCTCGGGCGTCACGACCTGATTCAGGACTCGCCGATCTCGCGCGCGGACTTCATCACGTGCCGCAACACGCTGATGTACTTCAACGCCGAAGTGCAGCAGAAGATCGTCGGGCGATTCCACTTCGGTCTCAATGACGGCGGCCTTCTGCTCGTCGGAAAAGCGGAAGTGCTCGTCAACCATTCCGCCCTGTTCCAGCCAGTGGACCTGAAGCTGCGCTTGTACAGAGTGACGCCGAAGGTGCAGAAGCGCGACCGGCTGCTCCTCGCGGCCCAGGTTGGCCGCGACGAGCCCGTACCTCCCGCGGTTTTGCAGGTGGGACTCCATGAGGCCGCGTTCGACGCCGATCCAATGGTCCAGTTCGTGGTGGACGGATCGGGGACGTTCGTGCTGGCAAACGACCAGGCGCGCCGGCTGTTTGGACTCTCGGCCAGGGACATCGGGCGTCCGTTGCAGGACCTCGACCTCTCGTATCGACCCGCAGATATCCGCTCTGCCA
Source organism: uncultured Acidobacteriota bacterium (assembly GCA_963847125.1). GTDB lineage: Bacteria > Acidobacteriota > Vicinamibacteria > Vicinamibacterales > 2-12-FULL-66-21 > DATAEE01. Next base: position 165,863 of record CAWJYM010000005.1, on the reverse strand, counting down.
TCGAGAAGGCGGCGGCCGAGCGTCGTCCTATCCTCATCAAGAACGTCGAGTGGAGCGTCGGGCCGGGCGACGGCCGTGAGTTCGACGTCCAGGTCACGCCGCTCGTCGATCAGGCAGGCGCCACGCTCGGCTTCAAGGTCAGCTTCGCGGACATCACCCGGCTCCGACGTCTGCAGGCCGAGCTGCAGCACTCCAGGCATGAACTGGAAACGGCTTACGAGGAGCTGCGGTCCACGAACGAAGAACTGGAAACGACGAACGAGGAGCTCCAATCGACCGTCGAGGAGCTGGAAACGACGAACGAGGAACTGCAATCCACGAACGAAGAGCTGGAGACGATCAACGAGGAGCTGCAGTCGACCAACGAGGAGCTGCAGACCATGAACGAAGAGCTGCGGACGCGCGGGACCGACCTGAAAGAGCTCAATGCCTTCCTGAACTCCATCCTGACGAGCTTGCGCGCCGGCATCGTCGTCGTCGATCGCAACCTGGCGGTTCAGATCTGGAACGAGCGCGCCCAGGATCTCTGGGGGCTGCGGAGCGAAGAGGTTCGCGGCGCGCACCTGCTCAACCTCGACATCGGGCTGCCGGTTGCCGAGCTGAAGTCAGATATCAAGGACATTCTGGCGGAAGCGGACGGCAACCGGGTCACGGTGGTTCAAGCGACCAACCGAAGGGGCCGGGGGTTCGCCTGCAGGGTCACCTCCAGTCCGCTTCGGGGCGGCGACCACACGGTCACAGGCGCGATTCTGATCATGGAGGATCAGCGCGACGTCGACGGCGTCTCCTCTGACTCCGGCGATGGCGCTTCGACGGCGTAGTCCGGCGTTTCGAGCGACGGCATCCTCCGGCTGATGACGTCACGCAGAACGACGGCATGGCCGTCCATCTCCTCCGCCCGCTTGAGAAACGTATCCGCGCTGCCGGCGTGGCCGCGCACGCGGGCCTGCAGCGCGAGCTTTCGGCAGCGAGCTGCGCGCTCCTGGAGCGATCGGAGCGCCGCCCAGAGCGCGCGGTCGACGGTATCCGCCTGCTCTTCGAGGAGACTTTCGGGCGAGTAGACGTGCCCGATCCGGCACTGGAACCGCAGCAGGCCGTCCTCGTCGCGCTGCCACAACGCCCCGTTGCATTCGGGACAAGTCAAGCTCGAGACCCGGCCCTGCTTGTCGGCATCAAGATTGGCCACGCGTCCCTCCGAAAACTCAAAGGGTTGAGCGCTACTGTCGCCGCCCGCTTCGGCCTGAATCAGCAGGGCGATGTCGGCCAGTCGCATCACGTGATCGACCGGCACGAACTCGATCGCGTTTTGGGGCATCCACGGATGGAGGGCCTCTTCCGGTTCCTGCGCCACGGTCAGACCGCCGGCGCCTTTCATTTCTCGCAGGCCGGCCGTCCCGTCATCGCCACCCCCGGTCAGGACGACGCCGAGGACCCGAGCGCCGTAGGTCCGGGCCGCCGACTGAAACAGCGGGTCGATCGCCGGTCGAAGACCGTTGACGGTCGGGCCGTGCGACAGGGCGATCCTGCCATCCGTCAGGATGAGATGGCGATCGGGTGGAGCCACATAGACCCGCCGGCGCGCGAGGCTATCGCCATCCTTGGCTTGAGTGACTGCAAGACGGCTCGACCGCTGCAGGATCTCCGGCAGCCGGCTAAGCGTCCGGCCGAGATGCAACACGAGCAGAACGGCTGCCGGAAGGTCGCCGGGAAGACGAGCAATCAGATCCCTGAGCGCCTCGACCCCGCCCGCCGAGGCGCCGATGACGACAATGTCGCGACCGGGCAAGCGGCAGCGCTCCTTTTCTCGCTCGGGCCTCCGGTGCAAACGGCGTGCTGAATGCGCGAAGGGGAACGGGACGCTAGATGAGCTTGCGCATCTGCCGGCCTGGCCCGTCGTAGTACCACCATCCACAGCCGGTCGGGCAGGGACGGTAGTAGGTATGCCCTACCGACGCGCGGATCACGCCGCTGGGCGTCAGATCCGTCCCGCAGGTCGGGCAGGCCCGGTGCGCGAGATCCACGGAGCGCGCCACGGCGGCAGCGGCCCGCGTCCTGGTCTCGAGGGCGTGCTGACGAACGGTCTCCGCTTTCTGCCGGAGGGCCCGGCACACCTGCAGGATGCCCTCGATGTCCCTGATGAGAGTCTCTGGAAGGCACGGCTTGATGCGAACCGTCGTTGCGCCAGCCGCTTTCGCTTCGGATACGACGCTGAGCGGCTGATCGTATCCGGTCAGCATGATGACCGGGATTTCGCGGGTCACCGCATCCGCACGCAGAGTAGCGAGGAACTGGAGACCGTGAACCTTCGGCAGGACGACGTCCGCGACGATCAGATCGGGCGCGGCGATCCGTGTCTCGAGCAGCGCCTCCTCGCCGTCGCCGCTCTCGCGCACGTCATACCCCTGCGCGCGCAGAGCCACGGCGTACATCTCGCGTTCGTCCACGGCCGCGTCGACGAGGAGGATCCGCTCGACGCCAACGACGGGATCCGGATGATGATGTAGCTCCATGGCGAAGCCCCGCTGCCGGAAGAACCGACTGCAGAAACGCCGGGCGAACTCAGCGACGGCCGACCTGTCGTCGCAGCGTGTCGAAGCATTCGCGCAGCTGCGTCATCAGCATCCGCTGCTGACGAACAGAGGCGCGTAAGTCGCCGAGTCGCGTGACGAGATGGGTCATCTCCCCGCGGTGCCGCTGACTCTGTGTCAGCTGGCCGTCGAGCGCCGCGAAATCAGATTGAATTCGATCGACGAATCTGGAGCCGGCCTCCAGCTCAGCCAAGAGGTCATCGAGTTGCGCCCGGGCGGTCGCTACCGTCTGGGTGACGCCGGATGTGGAGTGGATACCCACGAACCGTTCTTTCTCATTCTACGCCTGAACGCTCGCGGAACCCGGCGCGATCCGTTTGAATCTGCAACTCGAGCTGGTGGCAAAGGAGACGATAGGACGGCTGTCAGCGACTGTCAAGCGCGGAAGCGCGTAGGAACACCCACCACAACTCCGGGTCACCCGACGCGCCTTCGAACCGCCTGACGCGCGCGCGTACGGCGATCCGCGCGCGCTCCCGCGGCCGGATCGTCAACTCCAGAGGCTCGCAGAACGCATGCGAATCGCTCTGGCGAGCCAGTATCTGCGCGAAGAGCCCGCGCTCTTCGAGGTACAGGTCGAGCGGCTTGTTTTGCAGCCACCGGGGACTCACGTGCAGCAGCTCCGAAGCGGCAGCGTTGGCTTCCAGGATGACGCCCTTCAGATCGGTCATCACGTACGGCACGGGCGCGCTGTTGAACAACGCGAGATAGCGCTGGTGGGCCAACCCGAGCGCCGCCTCCGCCGCCGCGCACCGCTCGAGCAGTGTCTGGCTGTGCTCGCACGTGATCTCCAGCTCGTGCAACGCGTCTTCGAGCCCTTCCAACGCGGCGGGCACGACGCGGGACTCGAGCGGAGTGAGCGACGACGAACGATCTTGAAGACGGCTCAGGTTCAGGCGTGCCTTGGGAATCTGGTTGCGCACGCCGATCGGGATGGCGGGAGCGAGCGCCTTGTGTGTCTCTGATGCCACGGTGTTGGACGTGACATTATCAACTCAAAAGAGGCCCGCTTCGCCAATTTAGATCAACCTGAGCCGTTCTCGACGCCCGTCCGGGCCGTCCTATCGTTTCCGGCTTCGCGCGCCGGTCCCCGAGGTCGCCATCCGCTCGTCTTCCTCGCTTCCCTCGGTCAACGCCTCGCGATTGACCTCGGACATGGCGATCTCATTCAGCTTCTCGTCGGCCGCTTTCTCCTCTTCCAGCGTCTGGCCGAGCAGTTCCTTGGCCCTGCTTTCGCCAAGCAACTCCGCGAAATAGGCGAGGGTGCCGTAGGAAGCAATCTCGTAGTGCTCGACCTTTTGGGCGCCTGCGATCAGCGCGGCGTCGAGCACGGCGCCCTCGAGCTCCTCCATCGCCGTCTTCCCTTCCTCGACGATTCCCTGGATGCCTTCGCATTTCTTCCCGCGCACCGGCTCCCCGAGACTTCGGAACACCTGCTCGAGTCGCGTGATCTGCTTCTCGGTTTCGTGAAGGTGGGTCGTGAACGCCTCCTGCAACGCCTCCGCCTCGGCTGATTTCGCCATCTTCGTGAGCGCGCGCGTCAATTGCTTTTCCCCGTCGTACATGTCGCGCAGCTCTTCAACGAACAGTTCTCTCAACGACTTCGCTGCCATGTCTCCTCCTGGGCTCGAAACTCGCGGGTCTCGTCTGCCGCTCGCAGCGAATTACGCAAGGTGCGGGCCGTCGCGGCGAACCCAGAGATGTGTCTTAAACGGCCGGGGCTGCGATCGCGGAGGCAGCACGACGATTACCCGTGCGGTGTGCTACGTTGTCCGCTCAACCGGCCCAGCCCGCGAGGGTGCAGACGTGCAGAAAGAGAAGGACGCCCACGAAGCCATACCGGTGGTGGCGCGCCCCGAGCAGCCAACGATCGTCACCGTCGACGACGACTCCGGGTTCGCCGGATATCTCCGTACGTTTCTGGAGCTGCGTGGGTACAAGGCGCGCTCATACACGCGCGGCGATCAGATCCTCGCGGCAGTCCGCGGAGGTGAGCGCGTCGACGTGGTGCTGCTTGACGTCGCCATGCCCGGCATGGACGGACTGGAGACGCTCAAAGCCCTGAAAGCGGCGGACGCCGAGCTGCAAGTCATCATGCTGTCTGGCCGCGGACAGGCGCAGGTCATTGTCGAAGCCGTTCGCCTCGGTGCCGCGAACTACGTCGTCAAACCGGATGACCCCGAAGGCCTCGGCGAGGTCGCGCTCGAGGCCGCAGTAAAGCAAGCCATTGAGAGCAGGCGCGTCGTCAGCGAGTTGAGCAACCTGAAGCGTCAGCTCAGTGACGATCAGAGCCAGGCCTTCATCGGCGGGGGCGAGAGCCCGGCGATGCGTAAAGTCGCGCGGATTATCGATCAGGTTGCGGACAGCGATGTCACCATTCTGATTCGCGGTGAAAGCGGTGTGGGAAAGGAGTTGGTCGCTCGCGCGCTCCATCTGCAGTCGGCACGAAAGCACAAGCCGTTCGTCAAGGTCAACTGCGCCGCGCTGCCGGCCGAACTTCTCGAGAGCGAACTGTTCGGCCACGAGAGGGGGGCATTCACAGGCGCAGAGACGACACGTATTGGCAAGTTCGAGCAAGCGCATCTCGGGACGATTTTCCTCGACGAGATCGGCGAGATGGCGCCGGCGCTCCAGGCAAAACTGCTGCACGTACTGCAGGACGCCGATTTCACGAAGCTTGGCAGCAACAAGAAAGTCGACATCGACGTACGCGTCGTGACCGCAACGAACCGCGATCTGGAAGGGATGATGATGCGCGGCCAGTTTCGCGAAGACCTGTACTACCGCCTGAAAGTCATAGACGTGGTTGTTCCGCCGCTCCGGGAACGACGCGATGAGATTCCACGGTTGGCCGACTTCTTCATCGCGAAGTACTCGCAACGCTATAACCGGCCGAGTCGTCCGATCAGCGGCGAGATTCGCGAGCGACTGCTGCGCTACGCATGGCCGGGGAACGTTCGCGAGCTCGAGAACATGATCAAGCGATTTGTCATCCTCCAGGACGAGCAGCTGATCATGGACGAGTTGAACGTCGCGGCTGCACCGGAGAACGTCGCGGCTGCACCGGAGAACGTCTCGTCATCTCCGCTTCCCGCCCTGACACCCGCTTCAGGGCCTCCGCCCATCGACGATTCATCTCAGGCGAAGGCTGACAGCGAATCGTCAGACGACGAACCGGAGACCCTGGCGGCGTCTGAGGACGGCCCGCGGCTCGCAGACGTCGCGCGGCAGGCAGCCCTGGCGGCGGAGCGCACGCTCATCACAGATACACTTCGCCGTGTGCAATGGAACCGACGAAAGGCGGCGAAGATTCTAGGTGTCGGCTACAAGACGTTCTTGAAGAAGATCAAGGAAGCGGGAATCGAGCGGGTTTGAAGCCGTCCCGCCAGGCTATCCATTCACGCAGCGCCCTTGCGTCATCAGGTACAGCACCAACGAAAGAGCGCCATGGGCGCCGGCGACGGCGACGACAAGGGAACCGACGAAGACCGTACCGACCACTAGTGCATCCATCGCTGGGCCTCACACTGCCCCTGTGCAATACGTGAGCCACGGCTCGGCGTGCCCAGCAGTTACTACTTCCCACGGAATTGATGACGGCTCGATTGTTGCGTGAGCGTCGCGTTGGATGTCCAAGCGAGCATCGATCGGCACGGCCCCTGTCGAACGACGACACGGGCCCCGCGATCGGCTCGTGCTCATCGCTGACGATCACCCCGACACGCGCGAGCTGTGGTCCGAGCTCCTGGCGCTGTGCGGGTTCCGCACCTGCCAGGCGCAGGATGGAACGGAGGCCATCGAGATCGCAGAACGGCTGAGCCCGGACGTGATTCTCATGGACGCCCAGATGCCGCGCCTCGACGGCTACGCCGCGGCGGAGCACCTCAAAGGATCTCCCACGACACACTCTATCCCCATCGTGCTCCTCACCGCGTCTACGACACACATCGCACAAGCATCCGCCCGCCGCGCCGGCTGCGATGCCTTCCTGCACAAGCCTTGTTCACCATCGGACCTGCTCACCGTGCTCCGCGCAGTCCTTCACACAGCCTGATTCGACGACAACCGACTTGCGCTGGCCCGCGACTTGCTCTCTCCGCCGGCGATGACTACGTTGGCCGACACGAGACGCGCCGCGGAATTCGCCCTCCTCACTGAGATCGAGAAATTCGTCGGATGGCTTTCGCATTTCTTCCCGCGCACTGGTTCTCCGAGACTTCCGAACACCTGCTCGAGTCGCGTGATCTGCTTTTCAGTTTCGTGAAGGTGGGTCGTGAACGCCTCCTGCAACGCCTCCGCCTCGGCTGATTTCGCCATCTTCGTGAGCGCGCGCGTCAATTGCTTTTCGCCGTCGTACATGTCGCGCAGCTCTTCAACGAACAATTCTCTCAAAGACGTCGCTGCCATGTCTCCTCCTGGGCTCGAATCTCGTGGGGTTCGTTCGCCACTCAGACAATTACGCAAGGTCCGCGCCGGCGGCAACAAGAAGGTCGACGTACACATGGAATCGCCGAAAGGCGGCAAAAGATTCTAAGTGCCGGCTACAAGACGTAGCTGACCAAAATCAAAGAGGTGGGATGGAATGGCCGCCGCGCGCTGCTCGCGGGGTACCAGACGCACGTCGCCAAACCGGTCGAGCCCACCGAGCTCGTCGGCGTCGTGGCCAGCCTCGCGGGGGGTGTTCATACCGAGACCGCTGTTTCAAGACCGATGCACGATACGGTATCGTCCCATCGGCCGCGCCGTAGATTCGCCCAGTTGTCGTTCTGCCTCGAACCAGTCGTCACAATCGTGCCCGGCGCCGCCGCCCCGGGCTTGCCAGAGTGCGTAGGCCCGATCGGCGACATCCTCTTCGTAAACCAACATCAGGCCGTGCTGATCGAAGTGCTCGAACCACTCGCCCCAGGTGATCGATCGGAACCGCGCGAATCCGGGAAAATTGAAGCGGAGGCCTGTGCCGCCGTCGGCGACCTTCGCTGTCGCCGGACCGGACGCGGTGGCTTCGCCAGTTGCCGGCGCGGCCTGGTGACGCGCCGCCCATCGGCTGATCGCGTCGTGATCCTGCGTTGTGACGGCCCTGGGCCCGGGCCCCTCAGACAACCGATCGGTTGCGGTCGAATACAGTTCAGGTTTCTCGGCTGACGGATCCTTGCTGTCCATACTTGTCCCCGTTCTCCCTGCGGAATCACGCAAACGGTGTTCCCCGAGGGAATGCCCGGCGGAGAGAGCTCGTCGGATTTTTCAGGGCGTCGAACGCGTAGCAATCGGCCACGGTGACGCCGAGAACAGCAGGGGTGCTCCGGCCGCAGGCACGGCTTCTGCACACCCACGTCGGGCTCGCTACGGAGAGAACGTAGATGATCTAAGACGGTTTTCGTTGAACTGAGGCCGCGCTGGGCGAGGGCGCGAGTGGGCAACCCACCGGTCCGATAGTCCACGCGGTCTCAGCGCTGCGCGTGTTTCCCCCACAGGGTTTACGTTTGACTGAACTGTCCTCCTCGTCCGAACCCGCCGGCCGACTGTTCACGGCGGACCACCTCGCACACTCGTTGCTCCCCGCCCGAGAAGTCGACCCGGCGCGTGGCGGCATCGCGGTATCAGACCTGGGCGGCGTCGCCCAACCGTCGACCCGCGGTCCCGTGCTCCGAAAGGGAGACTCCCATTCTGGACGCGAGCGCGCCGGCTCCTGTGGTCATGGTGGCCCTGGGCCGCGATCAGCCTCTGGGCTGCTGCTGCCGGGCGATGGGGTTGGGCCGTCGGTGCCGGCGCGATGGCAATCGTAAGTTATCTGATCGCGCCCATTGCGCTCCCGCCTCGGTTCGGTCTGGATCATGAATTTCCTATCGACTCCAAGGAGTTTCTGGACACTATGGCGGGCGCCAGCGGTGGTCCGTTCCTGAAGGGCAACGCCGTCGAGCTCCTGAACAACGGCGATGCCTTTTACCCGCGGATGCTCGAAGCGATTGGAGGGGCTCAGACCTCAATCACTATCGAGGCCTACATCTATTGGGCAGGGAAGATCGGTCTCGTGTTCGCGCAATCCCTCGCCGCGCGGGCGAAGGCCGGAGTCAAGGTCAAGATCCTGCTCGATGCCATTGGCTCGGCAAGCATCGGTTCCGAGGTTCTGGAAACACTGGAAGCTGGAGGATGTCAGGTCGACTGGTACAACCCCATTCATTGGTACACGCTGGGCCGTTTCAACAATCGCACTCACCGGAAATCGTTGATCGTCGACGGTCAGATCGCCTTCACGGGAGGGGCAGGTATCGCGGACCACTGGTTGGGCAACGCGGAGGGGCCGGATCATTGGCGTGATATGCAGATACGCCTCGAAGGTCCTGCAGTGACACCGCTGCAGACGGGTTTCGCCCAGAACTGGCAGAAGAGCACAGGAGAGCTGCTGACCGGTTCACTGTACTACCCGCCAATCGAACCCCGGGGCGCCCTCGCCGTGCAGACGCTGATGAGCTCGCCGGAAACGGGCGGCTCGAACGTACGCACGATGTACTACCTTTCGATTGTCTGCGCTCGGAAGGCGATTTACATCGCTAACCCATATTTCGTTCCTGACCCCGTCGCGATCGAGACCTTGATCGAAGCGAAGCGCCGCGGAGTCGACGTGCGCATCATGGTGTCAGGCATCCGCAACGATAACTGGCTCGCTCGACACAACAGTGTGCGCCTTTTCGGCCGGCTGCTGGAAGCGGGGATCGCGATTCTGGAATACAACCGCACGATGCTGCATCACAAGACCATGGTCGTCGACGGTGTCTGGGCAACCATCGGCACGACCAACTTCGACAATCGGTCGTTCGCGCACAATGAAGAGAGCAACGTCTGCTTCTTCGATCACACTCTGGCGGAACAGCTTCAGAGAACCTTTCTCGACGACGTAGCCGCGTGCGCCCGCGTGGAACGCAGCGCTTGGGCGCGACGCGGCATCCTGGCAAGAGCGCAGGAGTTCCTTGCCTCGTTCCTGCAGGAACAGGCCTGAGTGGGCCGGCCGCCAGCCGTCAGCGTCGCGCGCGCGCGACGGGCTGTCTGCTCTTGGACAGACCCCACAGGCCGCTGCACAGAAAGAGCGTGCCGGCCCCGACGACGAACTGCGTCATCGCGACTTCGGCCCAGACGAGGTCGTCCACCAGGTCGGCGAACACGAGCGCGAGGACGAAGTCCACGGTCGTCCCGTGCGCGACCGTCCGCTTTCCGGACAATCGGACCATCACGAGAAGGAAGACATACACGAAGGCGGCACGCACGACGATGCGAAGCGGATCCATCAGGCTTGCCCCAGCGCATCCGGCGAGTCGGTTTGCGTTGAGAGCGGCGGATGCTCGCGGCCGTCGAGCGCCGCTTCCTTCTTCTTCTTCTGCGCGCTGTCGACGTCCGCCTTCTCCGCGGGCTCGGCCCAGTCATGCTTGAGCACGCTCACGTCACCGTCGACCTCGACTACGGCCAGGTGTACCTCGCGAACATCCCGGACGCCAGACAGACGGAGCATCGCCATGACGTCGCGCTCGTTCATCCGCTCCGCGCGCATGCCGTCCTGGGCGAGCGCGCCGTCGCGAACGATGACGGTCGGCGTCCCCTCGAGCGCCTTCTGCATCGCGCGGCTCTTGAAGCTCGCCCAGGAATCGGCCGACGCGAGCGCCGCGAGCGTCACGATGGCGACGGTGCCCTGCAGGAACCGCACGTCGCCGTAGATGATCTCGTCGACGAGCTCCCCGAGCATCAGCGCGATGATCAGGTCGAACGCAGAGAAGTTCCCGACCGTGCGCTTGCCGAGGAGCCTGATGACCACCAGCATCAGCGCGTAGACCGCAACCGCTCTCGCAGAGGTTAGGATCAGCTCAGACGGGTCCATACGGACTTGCAGACCCAATGCCGAATGCCAAATGCCAAATGCCGAATGACGAAACCTTCGGCATTCGGCATTCGGGATTCGGCATTGATAAGATGCCGCCCGTGCTCGCGGTCGAAACACAGGGGTTGACCCGGCGGTTCGGCTCCTTTACCGCCGTAGACGACGTGGCCCTCGCGGTGCCTGCCGGGAGCTTCTATGGCTTTCTAGGGCCGAACGGCGCGGGCAAGTCCACCACCATCAAGTGCCTCACGGGCCTTCTGCGCCCGTCGAGCGGGCGGATGTCCATACTGGGCCACGACCCGATGGCGGATCCGGTCGCGGTGAAGCGAAAGGTTGGAGTGGTACCGGAGGACCTCGCGCTGTTCGAACGGCTGAGCGCCGCCGAGACGCTCGACTTCATCGGACAGGTTCACGGGCTCGACCCGGCCCTCGTCCGGGAGCGGACCGACGAGCTGCTCGCGCTCGTCGACCTCACGGACGCGGCCGACAGCCTGGTCGCCGATTACTCGCACGGCATGCGCAAGAAGCTGTCGCTCGCGGCCGCCCTGCTGCCCGGGCCGCGGCTGCTCTTCCTCGACGAGCCGTTCGAGGGAATCGACGCGATCGCGTCGCGGCAAATCAAGGAGCTGCTTCACTCGTTCGTGAAGCGCGGCGGGACGATCTTCCTGACGTCGCACATCCTCGAGATCGTCGAACGGCTTTGCGATCAGATCGGCGTCATTCACAGGGGCCGGCTCGTCGCGCAGGGGCCGATCGGAGAGCTCGGCCACGGCGCCGGCCGCACGCTGGAAGAAATCTTCCTGGAGCTGGTGGGCGGCGCCGAGATGAAGCCGACGCTCGACTGGATTTAAGCCGCAGATGCACGCGGATTGACGCAGATGAAATCGGACATTGCCCGCTATCTGCGGGCGCTGATGTGGCTGCGCTGGCGGATGCTGATGCGATCGCTGTCGCGCGGCCGGGGGCGCGACATCGTCGAGCGCTTCTCGCTCGCGGCGCAGACGCTCGTTCCCATCATCGCGATCATCCTCATGGTTCCGGCGGCGATCGGGCTCGGCGCCGTGGGCTTCCTGGCCGGCTTCTGGGCCGGCCAGCCGGCGGGCGCGACGATGCTGACCGCCGTGCACATAATCCTGATGTTCGCGTGTGGCTTCACGTTGTTCGCCCCGCTCGTCTTCCCCGCGAGCTCCGAGGCATCGGGTCAGCTCAGGCTCCTGCTGCTGCCCATTCCCCGGGGGGTGCTCTACTTTCTGCAGATGCTCGGCGTCCTCGCCGATCCGTGGCTCGGGATCCTGCTTCCGCTGTTCGTCGGGGTACCGATCGGCTTCGCCCTCTCCGGACGGCCGCTGGGAGTTTTGATCACGTTCGTCTCCGGCATCGGAATGATCGCGGTCATCCTTGGCCTGGCGATGCTATCGGCGTCGCTGCTGCAGCTGCTGCTCAGAAACCGCAGGCGCGGCGAGCGGGCCATGGTCGCCGCGATGCTTGGCTTCATGCTGCTATCGATGGTGCCGTCCTTTCTCGTGCCGGACTTCGACGAAGCCAGGGAAAGACGCCGATCGGATCGGCCAGGCCGGCTCGAACGCCAGGGCGACTCGGATCGGGGGACGCGCCCGCTCCGGCGCGTCCTGTCGGGGGTCGGGCAGGCGCTGCCGCCGGGACAATTCACGGCGGCGGCCAGGGCGGCGTCGGCTGGACGGGCCGGAGCCGCCGCCGGCTGGACCGGTGCCCTGATGCTGGCGACCTTCGCCTTGCACGCGGTGGCGTGGCGGGCCTACCGGCGGCTCATCGAGACGCCCGCGACGAGCGGCCCGCGGCGGACCCGTGACCGTGCCGGACCGGCGCGGCGCCAGGTTCCTGGCTTGACCGCGGCTGCGTCCGCCGTTGCCTGGGCGTTCGCCCGGCTCTGCTTCCGTACGCCGCGCGGAAAGATCGTGATCTTCGGGGTGGTGATGACGCTGCCGCTCCTGTGGGTGCTGATGGTGCGCACCGCGGAGTTTCCAGTCCTGTTCACGCTTCGTCCCGGGCTCAGCATAGGCATCTTCGGTCTTGGGATCACGCTGCTGTCGCTCGGACCGCTCTCGTTGAACCAGTTCGCGTGCGACGGCGCCGGGTTGACGCTTCAGACGCTGATGCCCATATCGGACCGCGAGCTGCTCATTGGCAAAGCCGTCGGCGGCGCGCTGGTCCTGATGGGGCCCGCCGCCTTCGTCCTTGGAATCGGGATCGCGGCCTCGCCGTCGACGCCGGTTTCGTTATGGTTTGCGCTCATCATGGGGACCGCCGCGACGTACGCGGTGCTCGCGCCGATCAACGCGATGCTCTCCGCCATCTTCCCGCGCAAGGTGAATCTCGCGAGCATCGGCCGCGACAGCAACCCTCATCAGGCGGCGAACTTCCTCGGGTTCGTGTCGGTCGTCGCTGCGGCCGCCCCGGCGGCGCTCGCGGCCGCGGCCGGCGCCCTGCTCTTCCGCAGCGCAGGAATTACCGCGCTCCTCGTGGGCGTGTGGGCCGTCGCCGCGGTCGTTATCGCATCGCTCGCGCTACGGCTGGTCGAGCGCCTCGTGGCGAGCAGGCGCGAGAATCTGTTGTTCGTCGCGCAAGGGCGCTGACACAATGCTGATGGTGGATTGCAGTCAGCATTCCACATTGGGCGGACTACGACGTCCGCTCGGCCCACAACCAGATCGCGATCGTCGAGAGCAGGATCCCCGTGGCGGCGACGTAGGTGGGCAGGTCGCGGGCCAGGCGGTCGGCGGCGATCCCGGCCCCCTCGCGCATCAGCCGACCAGCGTCGGCGCCCACGGCCGCCACACCGCTCACGTTCGCGAGCAGCCACAAGCCCGCGGCCGCGAGCAACGCGCAGGCCGCCACCATCAGGTTGAACCAGCGGTCGAGCGACTGCTCCGATTCCCAACGCTCGCGGCGCACGTGCGCGGCGATCGCCTCGGTGAAGCGCGGCGGGGCCGCCTGCGCGGGGCGCGCGGCGAGGAGGCGTTCGATCTGCTGCGCCCGCGCGAACGCCGCCTGGCAGCGTACGCAGTCGTCCAGGTGCGCTCTCGTCTCGTCGGTGTGCGCTTCGTCGCCGGCGGCGAGCGATTCGATCCGATCGTCCATTTCGCGGCAGGTCATGACGGGTCGTCCAGGAACTTGCGCAGCATCCGCTTCGCGCGGTGCAGATGCGTCTTCACGGTGCCGATCGGGACCCCGGCTGCGTCGGCGAGATCCTCGTACCGCACGCCCTTGAGGTAGTGCCCGGCGACCAGGAGCTGATAGTGCTCCGGGAGCCGCGCCATCGCCTTTTCGAGGCGATCCTTCAGCTCAAGCTCCGCGAACGAGGCGTCATGCGACGCCAGCTCGCGCGCCGGCCGGCCTTCCTCTCTCGCGTCGAGCGACGTTTCCGGCCGCCGGCGGAACCGCGCCTCGGTCGCGAGGTTCGCGACGATGCGATAGATCCAGGTGCCGAGCCGGGCTTCGCCGCGGAAGTACGGCAGGCCCCGATGCACGCGCAGGAACACATCCTGCGCGAGGTCCTGCGCGAGATCGCGGCTCCCGGTCAGACGGAACGACAGTGCAAACACGAGATCCTTGTACGCGTCCACCAGGCTGGCGAACGCGGACTCGTCACCGTTCCGGCAGCGCCGGATGATCTCGCGTTCTTCCGCCTGGTCCATCCGCTGGCAACTTTATTAGAGTCCCCGCCCCCGTGGATTGTTTCATGCGAAACAATCGGCCGCGGGGCCCAGTCTAATCACTTCGACGGAGGTTCCGTGGAGCCCGAAGAAGTCTTCATGTTTATCGCGTTCATGATGATCGTGGGAGCCCTCATCGTGTTCATCATGAGCGCGCGCCAGCGCGGCAAACTGCGCGAGATGGCGCACCGCGAGCGGCTGGCGATGATTGAGCGAGGGATCGCGCCGCCGCCCGAGGTCGATCCCGGCCGCTTCGAGCGTGCCATGGGCCAGCCGCTGTGGGACGAGGAAGTCGCCGCGCGCGCGGCACGCTACCGCCGCATGGGCGTCATCTTGATGGGCCTCGGCGTGGCGCTCTGGTTCATCATGACCTTCGCGGGCGACGCGCCCGAGGCAGGCTTCGGCGTCGGTGGCGCGATTGTCGTCCTCGGCACCGCGCTGTACATCAACAGCCAGCTCGAACTGAAGCACGCGCCTCCGCGACGCTCCGCGCCGCTCGCGCCGCCGAGAACGTCGAGGACAGCCACCGCCGAGGACTCAGAACACCGAACCCTGAACCCTACCCAGAACCCAAGAACCTAAGAACCCTGACGTTCGTACAAGACAAGGCAGGGAGCATCTTGCGCTCCCTGCAGCCTGTTGGCAGGCGCTTTTGGCAGGGCGTGTTCTCCAGCGGAACGCCGGAGAGGTGGTTCGAACGCTTTCGCGTCCGACACCCCGTACTAAGAGCAACCGCGGTGCCAAGAACTTTTCAACTACTTACGCGGATGGGTTGGACGGGTGGGTCGCCGACGACCCCTTCTGTTTCGCGCGTTACCTACACCGAAACGCGCGGACTGGCGGCCGCGGGCACGTCCTCGGGCCGGTGCCGTCTCAGCCGTGCGTACGCTGCTGTGAACTCGGCGCCGTACAGCAGGATCACCGCCGATACATACACCCAGATCAAAAACACTACGACGGCGGCGATCGATCCGTGGACGCTGAACCGACTGAGGTCCCGCACGTAGAACGAGAACAGCTTCAGAGCGCCGCGCCAGAGCAGGCCGGTGAGGACCGCGCCAACCCAGACGTCGCGAAACCGCACTTCCGCGTTCGGGACGAAATAGAAGACCAGACCCGTCACGATGATGAAGAGAAACGTGGTCGCCCAGCGGACGGCGAAGCTGCCCAGGGCGAGCAGCCACGGCGTTCGTTCGACGACGTCCGCGAACCACGAAGCCTGAGCGACGCTCACGGCGCTCGCGAGCAGCAGGCCCGCGAGGAGCAACAAGCTCGACGCGACCAGCATCAACAGCGAGATCAGCTTGTGTTTGAAGTAGCTGGGCTGCCGCTCGACGCCCCAGGCGTGATTGATGGCGGAGGTGACGGCGCCGAAGACCCCCATCGCCGCCCAGGTCATGATGATGCTGCCCGCGATGCCGAGCGGGACGGTCGACTGCCTCAACGCGTCGAGCTGCCTCGTGAGAAAGTCCAGCTGGCGGGGAAAGTAGCGGAGCACGAAGTTCAGCGCGGTCGCGCGATCTCCTGCGTCGGCGGTCACCGAGCCGAGGATCGAGAAGGCCAGGAGAAAAAACGGGAAGAGCGAGAGGAGCGCGTAGTACGCGATCGAGGCCGCGAACGTGAGGTCGTCGCTGTTGTAGAAGCTCGTGAAGCCCCGCCAGAACGACAGCAGGGTCAGCTTGACTTCGGCCCGCACGCGCGCGAGCGCCCGCAAGGCCAGCGACCGCGACGGCACGGGCCCAATGATATCAACTGGACCGGGCACAACCCGGAATAGGCCCGACGTTCAGGTCGGGCGGGCCCGAGCTGCCCCGAACGTCGGGGTGATCCCTGCACGCCCGGCCTGAAGGCCGGGCCTACGCCGTGCTGTGGCCGAATCTACAGCCGCTCGCCGCCCGACGGGTTGAATCCCGCCGGTGAGCCGGCCGTGCCGGTTGCGCCGAACGACTCGGCCTTCCTGGAGACGGCCTCCGCAGCGCGCGACGCCGTCCCGCGCGCCTTATCGTACGCCTCGCGGCCGCGGTCGACTATCTGGGTGACCTTCTCGGTTGCCTGGCCGTAGGTCTCCGACGCGGTGTCCCGCAGCTTGTTCGCCTGCTCGGAGAGCTGGCTGCGAAGCTCCGACCCGGCCTTCGGCGCGAACAGCATCCCGAGCCCCGCGCCCAGGACCGTTCCGGCCAGCAGCCCCATCAGAAATGCGCCGCTCCCCTCTTCACGCTCGATGCGATCGTATTCGTACGCCATGTGAACGAACCTCCAACTGTGCTTGATGTGCCCTGCGATCTCAGGCCCGCGCTTCGGTCACCTTCCGGCCGAACAGGCTCGCCAGGACGGCGCGCACGCCGCGCGCGACGCCGACCACGGTATGCACCTGGTTCCGGACCGCGTCCTGGACGCCGGCAGCCGTCGAATCCACCTTGGCCAGGGTGCCATGTATGGCATTATCGACCCGAGCCGCCTGCGCCTGCATCCGCCCCGTGACCCCTTGCACGTCCTCGAGAATCGCGTTGACCTTCGCCGTCAGCGGCGCGATCTGACGCTCTTCGAGCTCGGTGACGAGCGTCGTGACCCGCCGGTAGACCATGTAGCCGCCCACACTGAGGCCGATGATGAGCAGCCCTTCGAGGACGCTCACGACCGCCATGATGCCGAGCAGCATGTTGGTAGTGTCGAGATCCACGTCAGCCTCTCCCTGTGATTTCGTACAGCGATTGCCGCCCTTCGTTGACGGCAAACTGGGCCTTCCGTACGGTTCCGCGCAGACGCTGCACCTCGCCGACGAAATTGTCCAGCCGCGGCTCGATCTCGAGGCGGAAGCGTCGCCCGCTCTCGGTGAGGTAGAGATACCCGTAGAGCGCGCCGGCGACCGCCCCGATGAACGACGACATACAAACGCGAGACCGATCGTCCACGTCCGCCTCCTATGACCGAATCTGATCCACAGACCGTGCCATTCGATGGGCGAGGCCAAGCTCGGCCGCGGGCCTCGCACGGGAGCGATCCAGCGCGGTCACGCGCCCGCGCGACGATTCGCGGCGCCCCCCTTGCCCGGGTCGAGGATCGCATGCTTCTTCATCTTGCTGTACAGCGTGGGCCGGTACAGCCCCAGAATCTGCGCCGCCTCCTGCTTGTTCCAGTTCGTCCGGTGCAGCGTCTGGACGATAGCCATCTTCTCGATCTCGGCGAGCGTGCGGTGGGGCGGGATCGTGAAGTCGGTCTGCGCGCGGCTCTCCTCGCGCAGGCTCTCGGGCAGGTCCGTCGGCGTGATCTCGTTCCCCTTCGAAATCAGCACGCCGCGTTCGATCACGTTCTCGAGCTCCCGCACGTTCCCCGGCCACCGGTGCCGCATGAGCGCGTGCATCGCGTCGCCCGTGATCCCCTTGATGTTGCGCTGGTGGCGCTTGTTGTACTTGTCGCGGAAGTACTCCCAGAGCAGCGGGATGTCCTCGGTCCGCTCCCGGAGCGGCGGCACCCGCAGAGTGATGGTGTTGATGCGGAAGTAGAGATCTTCCCGCAGCTTGCCCTCGCTGAGGGCGACGTCGAGGTCGATGTTCGTCGCGCAGATGAGCCTGAAGTCGACGCGCACGATCCGGTCGCTCCCGATCGGCCGGTACTCGCGCTCCTGCAGGACGCGCAGCAGCTTCGTCTGCAGGTACGACGGCATCTCGCCGATCTCGTCGAGCAGGAGCGATCCCGCCTTCGGCCATCTCGAAGAGGCCTTCCTTGTCGGTCATCGCGCCCGTGAACGCGCCCTTCTTGTAGCCGAACAGCTCCGACTCGATCAGGTCCTTGGGGATCGCCGCGCAGTTGATCTTGATGAACGGCCCCTTCGCGCGCTTGCTGTTGTAGTGGAGGGCGTTGGCGATCAGCTCCTTGCCCGTCCCGTTCTCCCCCTGGATCAGAATGTTCGCATCGCTGCCGGCGACGCTGGCGACGAGGTCGAGCACCTCGTGCATCTTCTTGCTTTTTCCGATGATGTTGCCGAACTGGAACCGTCCTTCGAGCTGCCGCTTCAGCTCGACGTTCTCGTCGCGCAGCGTGCGCAGCTCGAGCGCCCGTCGAAGGCGAGCGAGGAGCTCGTCGGGGTCTTTGATCGGTTTTTCGACGAAGTCGAACGCGCCTGCCTTCGTCGCCTCGACCGCCTTCTGCACGCTCCCGTGGCCGGTGACGACGATGACCTCCGTTTCCTGATGGGTCTGCTTGAACCGGCGCAGGAGATCGACGCCGTCGATGTCGGGCAGCATCAGGTCCGTCACCACCACGTCCGGCTTCCAGCTCTTGAAGATCTCTTCCGCCTTCGTCCCGATGAGCGCCGTTCGCACCTCGAACCCTTCGTGCTCGAGGACCATCTTCAGCCAGTCGATCATCGCCGGTTCATCGTCGATCGCGAGAACGCGGTGCCGGCGTTTTCCGTTTGTTGTCATGTTCACCTACAGCGGGCCTGAGAGGTCCGCGCTCCGAGCGACGCCCGACCTCAGCAAGACGTGCGCCAAAGCGTCTGGTTCCTATACAACTATGAGTTGCGCGTCACTTGGTTGACAATCTGTAAGGCTACAAGACGGTGCGACTGATTTCAATACAAAAGAACGCCCTGGGGACCGGTCATCTATAATCCGCGCATGCCCGCCTTCGCTCCGGCTCCGCCGGAGCTTCGGCGGGGTAAACCCGCATGTCTAATAACAGAGACCCGAAGAAGCTCGCGCCCAAGCCCGGCGTCGCACCTCCAACCCCGCCCGTTGTCGCGCCAGCTCAGGGCGACGCTGGGCTTGTCTCGCCGACGCTCGCGTCGAGCGCGAGCGAAGGCGGACCTGCCACGCCGACGCTTGCCCAGGTGGCAAGCGAAGGCGGGTGCGATCGCTGCGGCGCCGAGATGTTCCGCATGCACGCCGTCTGGCGCTGTCCCCGCTGCGGCTTCAAGAGCGACTGCTGCGGCTGGTGATGGACGTCCTCGGGACGCACGTCGATCCGGCCTCCGATGAATTCCGCGCCAACAGCGCGCGCATGGACGGCCTCGTACGCGAGCTGCGCGAGCGGATCGCGGCCACGCGCCTTGGCGGCGGCGAAAAGTACCTGCAGCGCCATCGCGAACAGGGAAAGCTGACCGTCCGCGAGCGGATCGACCGACTGCTCGACCCCGGCTCGCCGTTTCTGGAGCTCTCGCCGCTGGCGGCATGGGAGATGTACGACAGCGAGGCGCCTGCGGCCGGCCTCGTGACCGGCGTCGGCCGCGTCTCCGGCCGCGAGGTCCTCATCGTCGCCAACGACGCCACGGTGAAGGGAGGGACCTACTACCCCATCACGGTGAAGAAGCACGTGCGGGCGCAGCAGATCGCGCTCGAGAACCGGCTGCCGTGCGTGTATCTCGTCGATTCCGGCGGCGCCTTCCTCCCGCTTCAGGCGGAGGTCTTTCCGGACCGCGATCATTTCGGCCGGATCTTCTTCAACCAGGCGCGCATGTCGGCCGAGCGGATCCCGCAGATCGCGCTCGTCATGGGCTCGTGCACCGCGGGCGGCGCCTACGTCCCGGCGATGTCCGACGAGACCGTCATCGTGCGCGGCACCGGGACGATCTTCCTCGGCGGCCCGCCGCTGGTGAAGGCCGCGACGGGCGAAGAAGTCACGGCGGAGGAGCTGGGCGGCGCGGACGTGCACACTCGGCTCTCAGGGGTGGCCGACTACTTCGCCGAGGATGACGAGCACGCGCTGCATGTCGCTCGGACGATCGTGGCCACGCTGAACGCCACGAAGTCCCCTCCGGCCGACGTCACGACGCCGGAAGACCCTCACTACGATCCGAAAGAGATCTACGGGGTCGTGCAGGCGGACGTGCGCAAGCCATACGACGTCCGTGAGGTCATCGCTCGTCTCGTCGACGGATCGCGGTTCGACGAGTTCAAGGAACGGTACGGCGCGACTCTCGTCACGGGCTTCGCGCGGCTGCACGGCTACCTCGTGGGCATCGTCGCGAACAACGGCGTCCTCTTCTCGGAATCCGCGCTCAAGGCGACGCACTTCATCGAGCTGTGCAACCTGCGCGCGATCCCGCTGATCTTCCTCCAGAACATCACGGGGTTCATCGTCGGACGGCAGTACGAGCGGGCCGGCATCGCGAAGGACGGCGCGAAGATGGTCCACGCGGTGGCGAATTCCGTCGTGCCGAAGTTCACCGTCATCGTCGGCGGGTCGTTCGGCGCGGGCAACTACGGCATGTGCGGACGGGCGTACGAGCCGCGGCTGCTCTGGATGTGGCCGAACGCGCGCATCTCGGTGATGGGAGGCGAGCAGGCGGCCGGCGTGCTGACGACGGTCAAACGCGACCAGCTCGCGCGCGACCGCAAGGAGCTCTCGGCCGATGAGGAGGCGGCGATCCGCGACCCGATCCTCGACAAGTACGAGCGGGAGGGGTCGCCGTACTACTCCACGGCCCGGTTGTGGGACGACGGGATCCTCGATCCGGCCGAGACGCGCCAGGCGCTCGCGCTCGGGTTGTCGATGGCGTTCAACGCGCCGATCCCGCCGCCGAAGTTCGGGGTGTTCCGGATGTAGGAGGGCGCAGGGACGTTCTTGAAACGCAGAGGTCGCAGAGGTTGCAGAGGTCGCAGAGATTGAGAAGGGTTCTGGGAGCAGGATCGGCCGGCGCGCCTTCGGCGCGTGCGTTGCCCGAACGAGCCCGCACGGAAGAGCCTTTCGAGATGCGCTGACTTGCCAGGCTCTTACGTGTGGGTTCGTTCGTGCAACGCCAGGCCCGACCGGAGGTCGGGCCCCGGCCGATCCTGCTGCGACTTCCTCTCGCGTCCTCTGCGTCCTTTGCGTTCAAACGTGGGGGCCCTAACGCCATGAGCCAGGTGTTTGACTAGAGACGTGGCAGAGTTCATCGACGTTCGGATCGACAACCAGATCGCGCGGATCACGCTGAACCGCCCCGAGGTCCGCAATGCCTTCAACGAGGCGCTGATCGCCGAGCTGACGGCGTGGGCCGAACAGGCCGCGGCGGAACGCCGGCTCCGCGCCGCCGTGCTGCAGGGCGCCGGGCCTGTCTTCTGCGCGGGCGCGGACCTCGAGTGGATGTCGAAGATGGTCGGCTACTCGCAGGAGGAGAACGTTCGCGACGCGACGGCGGCCGCGTACGTGTTCGAAGCGCTCGACGCGCTGCCCTTCCCGCTCGTCGCGCGAGTCCAGGGCGCCGCGCTCGGCGGCGGCGCCGGGCTTGCCGCCGTCTGCGACATCGTCGTCGCCGCCGACGACGCGATCTTCGGGTTCACCGAAGTGAAGCTCGGAATCCTTCCGGCAGTGATTTCTCCCTTCGTCGTCGCGAAGATCGGCGCCGCGGCCGCGCGCGAGCTGTTTCTCACCGGGCGGCGCTTCGCGGCGGATCACGCCCGGGACATCGGCCTCGTGCACACGGTAGTCGCCCCGGCGGGGCTCGACGACGCGATCGAGCGGGTGCTCGGCGAGCTGGCAAGTTCCTCGCCTGCGGCGATGGCGGAAGCCAAGGCGCTCATCGCGCAGGTGGCGGGGCGGCGGCCGTCCGACGTCAGATCGCTGACGGCTGAAACCATCGCCAGGCAGCGCGTGTCGCGCGACGGGCAGGACGGAATGAAAGCGTTCCTGCGGAAGCAAAAGCCACCGTGGGACGCCTAGGCATTGTCGATTGTGGGTTGCTGATTGTGGATTGAATTGGCGATTGGCGATTCTGGATTGAACATTGCGGATTGATGATTGGCGACGATTAAGAGACTGCTGATCGCGAATCGCGGCGAGATTGCCGTGCGGATTATCCGCGCCTGCCGCGAGGCGGGTGTCGAAAGCGTCGCCGTGTACTCCGACGCTGACGAGCGCGCGGTCCACGTTCTCGCCGCGGACCGCGCGGTTCACCTCGGCCCGGCGCCGGCGGCGGAGAGCTACCTGTCCGTCCGGAAAATCATCGAAGCGGCGCGTACGAGCGGCGCCGACGCGATCCATCCGGGCTACGGGTTTCTGTCGGAGAATCCTGCACTCGCGGGCGCGTGCGCCCAGGCCGGCCTCATCTTCGTCGGGCCGCCGGCCGACGTCATCGCCAAGATGGGCTCGAAGATCGGCGCCCGCCGCCTCATGGAGCGCGCGGGCGTGCCGGTTGTCCCTGGCGTGACGCCGTCCGATCAGTCGGACGCGGGGATCGTCGCCGCAGTCGAAAGCGTCGGGCTGCCGGCGCTGGTGAAGCCGTCATCCGGCGGCGGCGGCAAGGGAATGCGCGCAATCCGCGCGTTGGACGAAGCATGGGAGGCCGTCGCCGCCGCACGCCGGGAAGCGCTCGCGGCGTTCGGAGACGGGACGCTCTACGTCGAACGGCTCGTCGAGCGCCCGCGTCACGTCGAGATCCAGATCTTCGCCGACGCCGAAGGGCACGCGGTCCATTTATTCGAGCGGGAATGCTCCGTCCAGCGGCGACACCAGAAGATTGTCGAGGAAAGCCCGTCCCTGGCGGTCTCGCCGGCGCTGCGGGCGCGGATGGGCGAGGCCGCGGTCGCCGCGGCGCGGGCCGCGGGGTATCGCAACGCCGGCACGATCGAGTTCCTGCTGGAAGGCTCGGGCGACGACGCGCGCTTCTACTTCCTCGAGATGAACACCCGGTTGCAGGTCGAACACCCGGTCACCGAAGCGGTCGCCGGCATCGACATCGTGCGCGCGCAGCTCGATGTCGCGGCGGGCGCGCCGCTGCCGTGGACCCAGTCGACGCTCGTCCAGCGCGGTCACGCGATCGAATGCCGCGTCTACGCCGAAGATCCGGCCAGCGGGTTCCTCCCGCAGGCCGGCCGGATTCTGCTCTACCGCGAGCCGGCCGCGCCGGGGGTTCGCGTCGACTCCGGGATCGCCGAAGGCAGCGACGTGACCGTCCACTACGATCCGCTGCTCGCGAAGGTCGTCGCCTTCGCCGAAAGCCGGGATGCCGCGATCGCGCGAGCCGCCGCGGCGCTTCGCGAGTATCCGATTCTCGGGATTCGTACGAACGTCGCGTTTCTGGGCGCGATCCTGGCGCACCCGTCGTTTCGCGCGGCGGAGATCAGCACAGCGTTCGTCGAGGAGCACCTCGACGAGCTCGTCAAGCGCGATGAGATCCCGCCCGACGTGGAAGCGGCCTCGCGGTCGTATCGACCAGTCAGCGTAGGCCCGACCTTCAGGTCGGGCGTCGTCGGACAACCCCAGTCCGCGCCTCCGGATCCGTGGACCGAGTTGACGGGATGGGGCCGGTGATGGCCGGGGACCCGAACGTCACCGAAATTTCCCCTGGCGAGCTGCTTCTCGATCGCGACGGCCGGCGCACGCGGTTGTTCATCGCGGTTGATGGCGACGTGCGCTGGGTGTTTTTCGAGGGGAGCGTTTACGTCGTTGAGGCTGAACGAGCCGCCGGGCTAAAGCCCGGCGCCACCGTGACCGCGACTCGAAGGCCGCGCTCGTCCATGCCCGGCGCGCTGTCGGCGCCGATGCCGGCCACTGTCCTGCGAATCCAGACCGCGCCCGGGACCGTCGTAAAGAAAGGAGACACGCTGCTGGTGCTCGAGGCGATGAAGATGGAGCTGCCGCTCCGGTCGCCCCAAGACGGAACGGTCGCGGCGGTGCATTGCACCGAAGGACAGCTCGTTCAGCCGGGCGTGACGCTCGTGGATATCTCGTAGCGATGGACGTCACGCTAGTCGAAGTCGGGCCCCGCGACGGGCTGCAGAACGAAGCAGCTACCGTCTCGACGGCCGACAAGGTCGCCTTCATCGATCTCCTCTCGGCGACCGGGCTCCCCGTGATCGAGGTCGGGGCATTCGTGAGCCCGAAGTGGGTGCCGCAGATGGCAGGCACCGAAAGCGTCTTCGCCGGCATCGCGCGGCGGCCGGGCGTCCGCTACACGGCCCTCGTTCCCAACGTCGAGGGGCTCGAACGCGCGAAGGCCGCCCGCGTCGGCGAGATCGCGATCTTCGCGGCCGCTTCTGAAACGTTCAGCCGGCGCAACATCAACCAATCGATCGATGCCTCCCTCGCGGCGTACGCCGAGGTCGCAGGCCGCGCGGCACTGGCGGGCATGCGCGTTCGCGGCTATCTCTCCACGGCGTTCGGCTGCCCGTTCGAGGGAGACGTGCCGATCGCACGGGTGGTCGAGGTCGCCAGCCGTCTGCTTCAGATGGGCGCCTTCGAGGTCGCCGTCAGCGACACGATCGGCATCGCGCATCCGGGTCAGGTTCGAACGGCGCTCAAAACACTGGGATCGGAAATCGGACTGGAGCGCATCGCCCTGCATTTTCACGACACGCGCGGCACCGCGCTCGCGAATACGCTCGCGGCGCTCGAGGCCGGCGTCCACACCTTCGACGCCTCAGCCGGAGGACTCGGCGGCTGTCCGTATGCGCCTGGCGCGACAGGCAACGTCGCGACCGAGGACCTCGTGTACATGCTGAACGGGCTGGGAGTGCAGACCGGCGTGGATCTCGACGCGCTCCTGCGCGCGTCGAGCTTCATCGAGGAGAAAGTCGGACGGCCGCTGCCGTCCAGGTTCTACCAGGCGTCTAAGAAGGCGACGTATCCGCGTCCCTGAGAGTGCCCAGGCCCATTCCAGTCTCGTCCTCCGCGACGAGCGGCGCCACTTCCTCGAACGGCATCATGTTGATGGCGTCGTAGTCGGGCGGGCAGCCGAACTCACGCGGCTGCGGCGCGGTCGGGTTGCCGAGCGTCACGCAGAGCCCGCAGCCGATGCAGAGGTCCGCCCGCACGGCGCAGACGATTCGGCCGTCGCGATCCGGCGCCTCGGTGATGCAGTCGGCCACCGGGCAGGCGGCCTGGCAAATCGAGCAGGCGAACGCGCCGAAGCAGAGGTCCGGATCGATCACGGCGATCGTCTTCGGCGCCTTCTTCCGCGGGCCCGACATGTTCTTGGTCCACATGATTGCCGTAATTATAGCGGGCCTCGTGTCTTAGACCTAATTGCCCGGGCTTCCATGTCCTGGCACGGCATCTGCCTTAGCTGTGCGATGGGAGCGCTATTGATGGGCCGGATACCACTGATGAGCAGGGCGTTGCCCACTGTTGTGGTAGTGGGATGTCTGATCGGCGCCGCTGCCTGCGTCGGAGACGACGCGCTGGTGCAGCGTCAGGCTGCGGAGCTGAAAGCAGTCCTCGCATCGGTCCCGGCCGACGTGCGTCGCGATCGCGACCGCTCGGCGCTCTGGAAGACGATGCGGGACCTCTACGACTCCCGCGACTACAGACTGATCTGGATCGACGGGCGGCGCCCGGAGTGGCAATTCGGTTCTCTCGTCGATGCCCTGCACGGGATGCGGACGCACGGAATCGATCCCGACCGCTACGAGATCGGAACGCTGACCGACGCGCGCGCCAGGACGGGGCGGAGCTGGCTCCGCCGGAAGCCGCTGGAGGAGAGCGCAACCGTTCCGCTGGACGTCAAGGCCACCTGGGCGTGGATTCGTGCGGTCGCCGATCTCTCGGCAGGCGCCGCGGACAGCGAAAGACCCGCCGACAAACTGTGGCGCCTGCGCCGGCAGAAGATCGATTTCAAGCAGAAGCTGGCATCGGCGATCGAGGACGGCACCCTCGAGGACCAGTTCGCCGAATTCGCGCCGGCGCACGCCGAGTACCTCCGGCTGAAAGAGGCATACCAGAAGTACGTTGCGATCGCCGAGGCGGGCGGTTGGAAATCTCTGCCCGCCACGCTCACGCTCAAGAAAGGCGAGCAGAGCCCCGATGTGCCCGCGCTCGCGGAGCGACTCCGCGCGTCCTGGGATTTCGAGGGTTCGAAGGGTTCGGCTGATTCGGTCTACGACGAGGAGCTTGCGGCAGCGGTCGCGCATTTCCAGCGGCGGCACGGCCTCGAGCCTGACGGCGTCGTCGGGCGTCAGCTCGTCGCCGAGATGAACGTGCCGGTGGCCAGCCGGATCAAGCGGCTCGAGCTCAACCTGGAGCGGTGGCGCTGGCTGCCTCGTGAGTTGGGCGAACGCTACATCTTCGTGAACGTCCCGGAATTCCGGCTCGAGATTCATGAGGGCCAGCGGATGGCGCTCAGCATGAACGTGATCACGGGCGCCAGGAGCACGCCGACGCCGATCTTCAGCGACACGATGACGCACGTCGTGTTCAGCCCGTACTGGAACGTGCCGGACGGCATCGCCTCGGGCGAGACGATCCCCCTGGTGCAGTCGGACCCGTCGTTTCTCGACCGGAACCGGATCGAGGTCGTCGGGACATCCGGCAGGGTGGTCGATCCGTCGACAATCGACTGGTCGTCCGTCAGCGAGGATGAAGACTTCCCGTACCGGTTCCGCCAGCGCCCGGGGGCCTCGAACTCGCTCGGCCTCGTGAAGTTCGTGTTCCCGAACGAGTACGACGTCTACCTTCACGACACGCCAGCGGACGCGCTCTTCAAGCGTACCTACCGGGCGCTGAGCCACGGCTGCGTGCGCGTCGAGCAGCCGCGGACGCTCGCGGAATATCTGCTGCGGGATCAATCGGAGTGGACGCCCGAGCGGATAACCGAGGCGATGAACGCCGGCGAGGAAAAGCACGTCAAGCTGCGCCGGCCCATCCCGGTGCATCTGATGTACTGGACCGCGCGCGTCCACGAGGACGGCACCGTCCATTTCCGCCCGGACGTCTACGGGCGTGACAGCCGGGAGCTGGGCACGCTCTTGGCGCGCCGCTGACGAAAAATCCGTGTCATCCGCGAAATCCTGGTCTAGACTACGGGCCCATGCCCGCCGCGTCAGTTCCAGAACCCCCTCGAACCCGGGGGCTTTCACTCACCCAGCAGATCCTGATCGGCCTGGTCCTCGGGATCATCGTAGGCGCGATCGTCAGCAACACGGACCCCGAGTGGGCCAGGTACATTCGCCCGTTCAGCCAGCTATTCCTGCGGATGATCAAGATGATCATCGCGCCGCTGATCTTCGCGACGCTCGTGGCCGGCATCGCGGGCGCGGGGCACCTGCGCACCGTCGGCCGAATGGGCATCCGCGCGCTCATCTACTTCGAGGTCGTCACCACCCTCGCGCTCCTCATCGGCCTCATCGCGGTGAACATCACGCGTCCCGGCGACGGCGTCGACCTTCCCGTGGAAAAAAGCGAAATCGCGGCGCAGGCCAAGACCTGGGATCAGGTGCTGCTGCACACGGTGCCGGAGTCGGTCATCAGGGCCATGGCCGACGGCGAGGTGCTCCAGATCGTCGTCTTCAGCATCTTCTTTGCGATCGCGCTCAGCCTCCTTGGCGAGAAGGGACGGCCGATCGTCGCTCTCTGCGAGTCGCTCTCCGAAACGATGTTCAAGTTCACCAACATCGTCATGCGCTACGCGCCGATCGGCGTCGGCGCCGCGATCGCGTATACCGTGGGGCACGGCGGGCTCGGCATCCTGAAGAACCTCGCCCTCCTGGTGATCACGCTCTATCTCGCCCTCGCGGCGTTCATTCTCCTGGTCCTCCTCCCGATCATGCTGATGTTCCGGATCCCGATCCGGAAGTTCCTGAGGGCGGTGCGCGAGCCGGCGGTGATCGCCTTCTCGACGACGTCGAGCGAGGCGGCGCTGCCGCGGGCGCTGGAGGTCACCGAGCGTCTTGGCGTACCGCGGCGAATCGTCGCGTTCGTCCTGCCTCTTGGCTACAGCTTCAACCTCGATGGCAGCTCGCTCTACCTCTCGCTCGCCGCGATCTTCGTCGCCCAGGCCGCGAACGTTGAGCTGACCATCGGGCAACAGATCACGATGCTCCTGACGCTGATGCTGACGAGCAAGGGCGTCGCCGGCGTCCCGCGCGCGTCGCTCGTCATCCTCGCCGGCACTTTGGCGAGCTACCACCTCCCTCTCGAGGGGGTCACGCTCATCCTCGGCGTCGACGAGCTCATGGACATGGGCCGGACGATGGTCAACGTCGTCGGTAACTGCCTGGCCACCGTCGTCGTCGCCAAATGGGAGGGAGAATTCCGCGAGGTCAGCGACGCGGAGCTGGACGCGGCGGCCGTGCGAGGGGACATCTAAGGCTCACCAACCGAACGTCACGCCTGCTGACGCGCGCCGCGGCGTCAGCCGCTCGACGAAGCCAAACGCTTCGCCGCCGAAGCCAAACGTCCCGCGAGCGGCAGCGGTATTCGAGCGGTTGAGGACGTTGACGACCTCCACGAACGCGTGCAGCCCGCGATCGCCGACCCGAAACGCGCGATCCGCTCGCACGTCGAACCGGGAATAGGTGGAGAGCCGCAGCGCGTTTCGCCGTTCGCCGATGAACAGCTCCTCGCCACGCGAGGACAGATAGCCGGGGATCGGAACGCCCGTCCCGATGCGCAGCGTCGCGCCCACAGTCGTCGAATCGGGCCACCGGTACATCCCGAACGCCGCCATCGCGTGCCGCTGGTCGAAGTCCGCCCAGAACGTCTCGCCTCGTTCGGCGTCCATGTGCCGCGCGCGACCGTACGTGTACGCGCCCCACCCGGACAAACCGGTCGTACTCCGGCGTTCGACGACGAGCTCGAAGCCACGCGCCGATCCTGCGAGCCGGCTGCCGTTGCGATCGAGGATGCCACGCTCGCGGCGCTGATAGAGTGTCGCCTCCCATCTCACGTCGGCGGTCAACTGGCGGCGGATGCTCACGTCCGCATGGATCGCGCTCTCTGGCTGTCGTGGGTTCAGCATCGAAAGCCTGTGCGCCCGTCCAATCTCTGGATACTGGTGCGACATGCCTGTCGATGCAGCGAGCGTCCAGCGGCCAACGTCCAGTTCGCCAAGCAGCCACGGCGACACGGACGCGCCGGACACGTGCGAGGCGCCGCCCACGCGAAGGCCAGGCGCCATGGTGAGCCTGTTCCCGGCTCGAGCCTGAAGGTTGATATACCCCGACCGCGTCCAGGCCGATGCCGAGGCGTCGGTACCCTGCCATGTGGTACGACCGACATGCGCACCACCCTGCAGGACACCGATTGGCATCTTTGTCACGAGCGACGCGCGATAGACCATGTCCTCGTTGGTTCCGAGCGACACAACGTCGGTTGAGATGCGGGGCTCGCTCACGAGCTCCTGCCGGACCAGATAACCCCGCTGGGTGAGCACGGTCGTGGAACCGATCGTCGAACGCCACGAGAGGTTGGCAACCGATGTGTGCGCCGCTGGCTGGATCGGAGAGCCGCTCTCGACTTCCTCGTCGATGTCGACGCGCGAGCGCCCTGCCAGGAGCGAGAATCCGACCTGGTGATGAGCGTTCATGTCGAGCACCAGCTTCCCCATCGCATCGGAGAATCCGAACACCGGGACAGCGGACCCGAGATCCTCCCCGGGCCACTCGAGCAGGCTCTGACGCGCCGCAGCGATCCAGGATCCGCGCGCGTGCCCAATCGGCCCTTCTGCGACGACCGTGGCGGCGGTGTTGGCGACGGTCCCGTTGACGTGGACGCGGTCGCGTGCCCCTTCGCGCAACGTCAGCTCGAGTTGAGGGCCGAGCCGATCGCCGTACGTGCGCGCGTACGCGCCCGCGCGCAGCGTCGCCGACTCGAGTAGCTGAGTCGTGAACATGCTGACCGACGCCGATTCGGCCGGTGCGTGCCGAAGCCACGATGTCGACACGCCGTCGACGACGACCTCCGCGTGGCGGAACGGGCTGGCCCTGACGACGAACTCGCTGCGATAGTCGCCGATCGGCGCCACGCGCGGCATCGACTGGATTGCCTTGACCGGATCGTCGACCAGGCCCGCAGGCATCGCGGTCAACTCCCGGTGTTTCACTGACCCCTCGGCGACGCCCGCGACCGGCTCCCACCACGGCCACGGCGATGTCACGGTGATGCGCTCGTTGTAGACCGGAAGCGGATCCGGGATCGTACTCGCCTCTTGCCGATGGACAGGCGGACTGACGCTTGGGATCGCCTCGTGAGTGCGCGACGTACGGACGATCTGAAGGACTCGGCCTGGACCCTCACGCGCCATGAGGCCATGAGGCGCGAGCACCTCGTCGAGTTGATCCCGCGGCTTCGCGGCGCGCGGCTCCACCTGGACCCGCATGTCGGCCGTGACGATGTTGGAGCTGAATACGATCGGAAGCCCGCGCGCCTGGAGCGATGTCAGGACCTCAGCCAGCGGGCGGCCGGCAATCTTCTTCGAGTCAGCCGCCCGGCGGACGTCCTGAGCCGATGCGGGCAGCGCCATCGCAACCAGCAGAACCGCGACCGCAGATGCGTCAGCGCGAAGTCTCACGGGACACGACCAGTCGTCCGTTGTCGAGGCGATACGCGAGGCCGCTCGTGCCGATCGCGACGTCGAGCGCGTCGGCCGGCGCGAGGCCGGCGACCGACCCGTGCAGGATAATACCGCCGGCGTCACGTGCAAGCGTCGAATCGACGTACTGCACGGTCCAGCCCTGCTCCCGCGCCAGCCGGTCGAGGTAGGTCGCCAGTGGCACGCCCTCGATGTCGATTGGCGGTGACACCTCGACAGGCCACTGCCATTCGGCGCCGAACGGCGCAAACGGTCGCGATTCTGCCTCGGTCGCCGAAAACAGGATCTCCGTGCCCGCGTGACCCGTCACGGATCGGTGCCGGTCGCTCAGCTCGACCGCGCCGGTCCGCACTCTGAGTCGCAGCCTGGCCTCGACGAGGCGCACCTCGAACTGGGTGCCGATGTCGCGAGCGGTTCCCAGAGATGTGCGAATCTCCAGCCGTCGCGCGCCGGTGCCCGTGTCCACATACACCGCGCCACTCGACAGTTCGATCGCGCGAGGCACAACGAGCGTCGCGCGCGAGGACACATCGAGCCGCACGGATGTTCCGTCCGCGAAGCGAAGCCCCACTCGGCCCGCATCGCCGGTTTCAATCGTCTCGCCGACGAGTACGGCCTCGTCGACGGCAAGCGGACGAGCGAATCCGGCGGGCATCACACGATGCGCGGCGTCTTTCGGCCCGCCGATCTTCGCGATCCATGCTGCCGTTGCAGGAACCGGAGCGGGAGCGGATCGGTCGTCGAGCCGGCTGACGATCAACATGAGCGCCGCCGCGGCCGCCAGCATCCCGGTCCAGGCTGCAACCCGGCGCGGCCCGACCCGGCGGCGGCGGACGTTCCCGCCCCAGTGCGCGTGCACGTGGCTCCGGACGCGAGACTGACGCTCAGCGGGCGGAGCGGCACGCGGACCCGCCACCTGAAACATCCGGCGCGTGGTCTCCACCTCACCACCCTGCTCGTCGGCGCCCGTCGGCGTCCGATGGCTGTCGATCACGATTCCTCTCCTGGGCGGGGCCGGCGCTGCGTTGGCCAGCCCCCTGCAAGGCGCGAGAAGCTGTCGCGAAACGCCGCGCGCGCCCGCGTCAGCAGCGACTCCGCCGCCTTGTATCCGAGACCGAGCCGGCCGGCGATTTCATCGACCGGCAGCTCCTCGAGATACTTCCACTCGAGCACGTCGCCATATTGATCGGGCAGGTGATCGAGCACGGAGTGAACGAGTCGAGCCACTTCACGCCGGTGGAGCGCATTGTCAGGATCATCAATGTTGTCTGCTGCAAGCCTGTCGAGCGCGAGACGCGACGCCTCCTGCTCGTCCGACAGCGAGACTGCCCGGCCACGCCCCTCGCGTGTGATCCACTCCGCGATCTCGTGCCTGCACAACGTGCACAACCACGTAAGCAACGCCGCATCACCTCTGAACGTGTGCAGACGGTCGATGGCGCGTATCAACGTGCGCTGGACGACTTCTTCCGAGGCGTCCTCGTTGCCCTTCAGCCGCGCGATCGCGAAGCGGTACAGACGGGGGAAGTACAACGCAAAGAACTCGTCGAATGCCGCTTCCTCGCCTGCACACACTCGCCGGACGAGCGGCGCGTCGCTCACGTCAGCACGATACTCTGGACCGGCCGGTCAGAACCGAACGGTGTGCTTGACGACGATGCCGTTCCGCCGCAGCGAAACGCTCGGACCCGTTTTCCGGCCCGTCAGCAGGATCACGCCGCCAAGCGCCGCGGCCGCGATCCCGCCGCCGACGAGCGCCTTGTTCACCCCGTCACTGTCCTCGCCGTCGTCCGAGCCGTCGAGGTCCTCGCCGTCATCCGGGCCGGTCTCGTCGTCTCCGATCTCGAGGGCCCCTAGCGTGGTCAGCACACCCCCTCCGGCCAGCAGGGCCACTCCGGTCCATAGACGCGCGGAGCTCCGGCCTTCGACGTCCTGTCGGGCACGCGCGAGTTCACGCCCTGCTTTTTCAGCCGCGTCCTTGAGCGGCCCCGCGACGGCCACGCCTGGAAGGGACCAGGCGACCAGCAGCGCGATGAGCTTCCTGCACATGAACACCTCCCGGCTTCTTTGACGGTCCGGCTGGCTCGGATCCTTCGCGCGGCTCGAAAAAAGGATTCCTGCGCGCCGCGGCGTCTAACCGCCGTTGCGTAGGAGGTTCACATGAACGAACAGCGAAGGAAGTCGTGGGTGCGAGGTTGGATCGCCGTTCTCGCAGGCGCCGCGGTCGCGGTAACTGCCGTGCCCGGGGCCCAGACCACCAGCCCGCGCCGGTTTGCTCAAGCCGAGATCTTCGTCGAGTTGAACCACACCGATGGTGACCTTGGGCTGCACGCGGCCATCGATGGCGAGACGTGGACACGGCTGGAGATCGAAGGCCCCGGAGAGTTGCCGCTGCTGGATCTCGTTGCTCGCGGCAGGTTGAGCGCTCAGGGGCTGACGCAACTCGCTTTCGAAAGCGCCGAACCGCCGTTTGATGAATTGTCGCCCGCGCGGTTCTTCCGCCGGTTCCCCGAGGGACGGTACGAGATCGAAGCGCGCGCACAGGATGGCGGCGAGATCGAAGGGGTCGCTACCTTATCACACGTGCTCGCCGCACCGCCGGAGAACGTCCTCGTGTCCGGCTTGCCCGCGGCCGAGAATTGCGACGCGGTCCTGCCGCAGGTGCATCCGCCGGTTGTCATCCAGTGGGATCCCGTTCGGACGTCGCATCCTGACGTCGGCAAGAAAGGACCGGTGACGATCGCAACGTATCAGCTGTTCGTCGAGCGGTCCGGCGTTATGTTGAGCCTGGACCTGCCGCCGAGCGTGACCCGCGTCGAAGTTCCGCCGCTCGTCACGAGCCGTGGAAAGGAATTCAAGTTCGAGATCATCGCGCGGACGACCCGGGGCAACAACACGGCGATCGAGAGCTGCTTCACGCTCTTCTGACCGCGCCGGAATCAGGACTGAGCGCCGGACTGCGTGAGCTCTGAGCCCGGTGTGATCCAGCCTATCAGCGGATAGTGATCGGACCCGTACGTGTCGCCGGCGCGTTCGTAGCTCGCGCGCCAGGACGGCGGCGTCCGAAAGAAGAGATAGTCGAGGACCGCGCCGGTGGCGTACGTGCCTTCGCGCGCCTGCGCCGGCTGGCCGGTGACCTGCGCCATCTCTCGAAGCGCGGTCTCGCAGGTCCCGAGCCAGGTGTTGAAGTCGCCCCCGACGACGACCGGCCCGCGCGGCGGGAGGACCTCCGCGATCGCACGCGCCTGCCGGCCGCGCGCGCCCGCCGCGCCGAACACCCACAATCGCTTCGCGCCGACGAACGGGTCGAGATGGACCGACATGATTCCGAGCGGCGCGCTGTCGCCCAGGCCAGCGAGCGTTGCCAGCGTCGCGACGCGGCGCTGCCGCGAAAACGGCAGCTCCACCGCTCCAGGGGCAACGAGCGGCAGGGTCGACAGAATCGCATTGCCGCGATCTTCAGGCGGGGCGCTCGTGTCGAGGCCGTTCCGCATCGACGGCACGTAAAGAAGCGACAGCCCCGACTCGCGGGCGAAGCTGACGATGTCGACGCGTGGCGAGCTGCGGAGAAGGCGGCGCGCCCCGGCCTGCGAAGCGCCACGCGGTGGCACTGCATCTCCGGTACGCAGTGCCTCCTGCAGCAGCAGAACGAAATGTTCCACGCGGCGCCCGTCCGACAACTTTCCCGCGCGGAGGTCCGCAACGAATTCCGGGAGGTCCCCGGCGCCGACGTTCACATTCCAACTGACGACGGCGATCGGAGCGAGGCCGACGCCGGCCGGTGAATTGTCCGAGGCGTTTGCCGGATGCGAGTGATAGACGACCGGACCGACGCCGCGGCACCACGCATCGAGCGTCGCACGCGAGCGCGTGCCTTCCTGTTCGTACCACTGCACGGTCGACCGGGGCAGATCACCGGTGGAGGCGACGATCTCTCGGCAGGACAGCGGCGCGGCGTTGGGCGCCGCGTCACGACTATCGGCGGCGACGGCGACAGAGGCTGCGGCAACGATGAGCGCGGGGAGTATCGGCTTCAAAACCTGAACGTCACGCCAGCCTGCGCGTTTACAAAGACCGGGTCGAAGCGGACGGGCGCAAGGCCGGACAGCACTTCGTCCAGGATCTCCCCGCTGCTTTCGGCGCCGAAACGTAACTCGTAGTCCTGGAAGTAGAAGACGCGAACCTCGCCCATCAGCGCCACGCGTCCGCCGAACCGCAGGCCGACCCCGCCGTTGACGCCCCACCGGTCTTCGGATTGGCCTGGCACCCCGCGGAGCGTGAGCCTCGCGTTGAAATCAGGCACCTGAACGCCCGAAACCTCCACCCGAATCGGAATGGACCCTGTCACGGTGATGTCCGGGAGATAGCTCAGGCCGCCGGAGGCGATGAGGGCAATCGGACCTGGAGTGCGGACTCTCACG
Source organism: uncultured Acidobacteriota bacterium (assembly GCA_963847125.1). GTDB lineage: Bacteria > Acidobacteriota > Vicinamibacteria > Vicinamibacterales > 2-12-FULL-66-21 > DATAEE01. Next base: position 131,073 of record CAWJYM010000005.1, on the reverse strand, counting down.
TTCCCCGACATGATCCAGATGCGATCGGCCTCGAAGGTACCGTCGGAAATCGTGATGCTCGCCGTGACGCCTTCGAACGGCGGCTGCGTGCCGCGGAGATTGTATCTGGCGCCGGTCAGGTCGAACGACACGTCGGTTCCATCGAGCCGGCCCTCGATGCCGAGAACGCCCCACTCGAACGCGACCGCGCCCCCGACGACCGGACCGCCGTCCGCCTCGAGGAGCGGCGATCCGTCCACCGTGATGTCCACGCCAGGCACTGTCGGTGTGGACGGCCGGAGAGTCAGCCGCTCGTCGTAGATCGGGAACGCCCGGCCGATGAAGAACGTGAAGTCGAGGCCTTGTGCTGCGGCGGGTTGGGCGCCTCCGAGCAAGAGGAGTACGGCACAAGCTGCGCGCATACCTTTAGCGAATGACAATCGCGACGCCGAGCGACCAGAAGTTGCCCACGACGTCCGGAATCTCCTCCTCGGCTGTCTGCAAATCGCCGAGCGCCGCGACGTGCTGCGCGCCGAATACCTGCAGCCCGACGCGCGCGGCCGGCCGAAAGGCCCAGCCGCCGCCGATGACCACCGACCAGGCCTTCGAGTTGATCGGATCCGGGCCGATCCCATCCACCCAGTTGCGGACGAAGGCCATTCCAGCGCCCCCCTTCACGAAGAAGCCCTGCGAGCCCCACGGCCGGAACTGCGCGACGGCGTCGATATGAGTGGTTCGGATCTGCCCCTCCGCCGTATCCATCGGCACCCAGTACAACTCACCGCCGACGTCCATGCGGTCGTTCACGCGATACCCGATGTTGGCCAGGATGCCGCCACCGTTACGGTATGGAAAGTCCTCTTCGCACGTCTGACAGTCGCCGCGGACGGCGGCGAACGTGCCGCCGGCCACGAGCCACAACTTCGACGCCTCCGCGGCCTCGGCAGGCGGCACGGCTGGGGCCGCGGGCGTTGCCGACTGCGCGGCAACCACCGACGGCGCGAGCCAGGCAAGCAGCAAACTGCAGCGGAGTACCGCGCGCAGCCGCCGCCTCACTGCTGGATGCTCCACGTGAGATACGTCCGGAACTGGGGATACCGGTATTCGACCTGAGTGCGATCCTCGTCCTGGTAGAAGCTCTGACGAAAGAAATACTCTCCGGACACGCCGAAACCGAGCGCCCCTCGTAAGGGCAGCAGCAGGTCCAGACGCACGCGCTGCAGGAAGTGGTTGGCGCGCACGCCGTCTATCGAGTAGAGATGACGGCCCTCGTAGAAAAACGCCGCAAACGGGTGGCGATCGCGGGAGAAGAGCGCGCTGGCGCCGAAGGTCGAGCCCGGCCCGTAGTCGTAGAAGCGGGGTCCCTCGGAAACCCCCTGTTCGCCGCCGGGTTCCTCTGGCGGTGGTGGGCGCTCGGTGATGCCGAGCGGAAGGGAATCGACAGCGCCCAGCACCGTCAGGCCTCCCCATCCCAGGAACCAGAGATCGGTCCGTGACGACAGCGCCTGCGTCAGTCCAACCGCCGCCTCGAAGGACTGCGCGCCGGTGGCGTAGGCGTCGTTGGCCTGATAGTCGTAGCTCTGCATGACGGTGAACTGCGTCTTGCCGCCGCCCAACGGCTGCCCCAGCAGCCGCCCGCGCACGCGGGCCTCGCTGAAGGCGCTGCCGCCGCCGAAGCGTAGCCTCACTCCGAATGCGTCATAGGGCGTCCGGCTGTAGCCGGTCCGGGGATCTCCGTACAACAGGTCTGCTTCGAGAAACGGCTGGCCGGTCGCGTCGATCGCGCGGGTCTCTGAGCCACGCCAAAGCACACCTGCCGACGCCACACCGGCGAGCGCTGACGGCACCATCTCGGCTGGCTTGTCGGTGAGGCGCTTCGCGTCCCCGGTGCGGAAGCGGTTGTAGCCCGTCACCGGATCGAGGACGGTCGCGCCGATCTCGCGCCACAGACGCCCACGCCCGGTCGCCCGCGTGTCGCGCACGAGCCAGGCCGCGCGGTTGAACATCTCGCCGAGCGCGATGCCGCCGAGCGTCGTGTTGATGAAGTCGTTCACCGAGGGAAAGTTCGTCTCGCCGTAATATTCCCAGGTGGCGCTGCCGAAAGCGGCCAACGCCGCAGATTCGTAGAAGCTCAGCCCGTTGGCGCGGCCGGATGTGAAGTAGTTGTTCCCCTGATATGGATGACCGACCTGGTTGACCACGAAGTCGTCCAGGTCCCAGACCCATCCCTGCGCCATGTTGTCCCACCACGTCGCCGGAGTGATCCTCGCCGTGGCCTGCCCGCGTATCAGGTTCGCGAGCTCGTAGACGACGTTGATCATCGTCGTCTGGAACAGGGCCCTGCCGACGCTCCGCCGGGGGCAGCCCTCGCAAGCGCGTCCCTCGGCCTTCCAGTCGAATGGTTGCTGGAGCGCTGGGATGAGCAGGGGCGTGGGTCGGTCGAGTCGGGAGATAGCCTGCTCGGGCCTTGCGTCGAGAGGAGCAGCGCCAGCCAGGAGGACACACGTCAACAGGTTGAACATCATGACTGGTACGCGATGACTTTACCTCAGCCCAGGAATTCGACGGCGCCCGTGATCAAATCGTCCGGAATGGTCTTCAATCCTTCTTCGCCGGCGACGTCACGGAGACGGTCACTGCCTCCGTCCACGTGATGTCCACGCGATCGCCGACATTCACCTTGGCCAGGGCGGCCTTGTCCGCGACCCTTGACGAGTAGTTCCACTTCACGTTCTCGCCCTTGAACGTGATGGACGGCACGTTGCGGTCGATCGCGACGATCGTGGCCGTGATCGTTGTCTGCATGGCCGCCGTCCCCGCGGGGCTCGCGCCTGATCCCTTGGTCAGGCCCGCCGTGGTCGCATCGACGGCTGCCTCGCCCGGGGGCTTCACGCGAATGACGATGTTGTCGTAATAGCGCGCCGTGATCGTATCCCCCACCTTGATCTCGGAAAATCGCTCCATCGACCTGGAAACCGTAATGGGCTTGAAGTTCCCGTCGGAGTCTTTCACCGTCAGCGTGCGCGTCGTCGCGTCGATCGCCTCGACGGTTGCCGTGATCGTCACGACATCGCCGGGGATCGTCTTGGATTGCGCGCTCAGCGCAGCGCTCGCCGCCACCACGATACCGGTGGTCATCAACACTCTGATCAGGGTCGAGCTCATAAGTTGCCTCCTAACCTTCGCTCCGCTTTGAGCCTCCGCTATTCCGGAGGGCCTCCGGCCAGACAGCAGGCCTTCGCAAGTCCGCCCAGCATACTCGGCCGTCCCGGACGCGCCATTGGACTTTGGTCTCATCAATCGAGTCCGTCAAGGCGGATAGAATCCAGGCCAGTAGGTGATCTCATGACTTCATTCGCTCGGGCGAAACACAGCCTTGCGGTCGCGGTCGTCGTCGGGGCGGCTGTGCTCTGTTTACCCACGCAGGCTGCCGCGCAGGCCTTCATCTATCCGTTCCTCGGATACAACTTCAGCGGGGATTCCGGATGCCCGGAAATCACGGGGTGCGAGGACAAGAATCTCAACTGGGGCGTCTCGCTCGGAGCGGTCGGAGGAATTGTCGGCGCAGAGCTCGAATTCGCGCACACCGACAACTTCTTTGGTGAAACGGTTGGGACGAAGACAACCGTGACCACCATCATGGGTCACTTTCTGCTTGCGCCAAAGTTCGGTCCAATCCAACCGTACGGCCTCGCCGGCCTCGGCGTCATCAGGAGCACCGTGGAGCTGACCGCTGGAACGTCGGTTGACGACGGCGAGAACGACTTCGGCTATGACATCGGTGGGGGCTTGATGGTGTTCTTCGGAGAACACATAGGCGCGCGTGCCGACGTTCGGTATTTCCGCTCATTCAGCGCTCTCGACTTGCTCGACCTGGAGGTCGTTCTGGGCGAGGACAAGCTCGACTTCGGCAGGTTCAGCGGCGGTATCGTCTTCAAGTTCTAATCGCTTCGAGCCACCTGCGGGAGTCATGCTGCCGCCTGAAGCTCTCGTGTGACGCGTTCCTTCCAGAGGTTTTTCAAGACCGAGGCCGCGGGCGGGGCGTTGCTCGTCGGCTGCGCGTGCGCGGCGCTCGTGGCCGCCAACTCCCCGTGGGCGACACCCTATCACGACCTCTGGGCGACGACGATCACTATTGGCGGAGCCGGCCACGCACTGTCGTTGACCGTTCACCAGTGGATCAACGACGGGTTGATGGCGATCTTCTTCCTCCTGGTCGGCCTGGAGATCAAGCGGGCGTTGCTCGCAGGAGAGCTCTCGTCCCCGCGCCAGGCGGCCCTCCCTATGGCCTCCGCGCTCGGCGGTATGGCGGTGCCGGCGTTGATCTATCTCCTGGCGAGCGGCTCGGGACCCGCGTCTCGGGGATGGGCGATCGCGATGGCCACCGATATCGCCTTCGCGCTCGGGGCGCTGGCGATGGTCGCGCCGCAGGCGCCGAGCGGCCTCAAGATCTTTCTCGCGGCGCTGGCCATCGTGGACGACATCGGAGCCGTACTGGTCATCGCGCTCTTCTACACCGGCGCGATTGCCGGGCACGCCCTCGCAATGGCTGGTCTCTGTCTGTTGTGTCTTGCCGCGCTGAATCTTCTCTACGTGCGCTGGCTCACACCGTATCTCGTGATGGGATTCGTGCTCTGGTATTTCGTGCATGAGTCCGGAGTGCACGCCACCGTCGCGGGCGTGCTGCTCGCGTTGGCGATTCCCGCGCGATCGCACAGCAATGCCGCGGAGTTCTCGGCCGCCGCGCGCGGCCTGCTCGACGAATTCGATCGAAGCGAAACGGGCGACCTCCTCGTGTTGACGAGCAAGGGGCAGCAGGACGCGATCTTCGGACTCGAGCGCGCCAGCGCCCTGGCCACTGCGCCGCTTCTGAGATTGGAACACGCCCTTCACAGGCTGTCCGCGTTCGTCGTCATGCCGCTCTTCGCGCTCTCGAACGCGGGCGTTTCGCTGGGCGGGTTGTCCGTCGATCGCGTCACGCTGGCCGTCATCCTGGGCCTGGTCGTCGGAAAACCGCTCGGGATCACGGGGGCCGCGATGGTGGCCGTGCGCGCCCGGGCTGCCGCGCTTCCGCAGGGGGTCAACTGGACGATGCTGCGCGGCTGCGCATGGTTCGGCGGCATCGGATTCACGATGTCGCTCTTCATCGCGACGCTGGCGTTCGACGGAACTCCGTTCCTCGACTCCGCCAAGGTCGGAATTCTGGCAGGGTCCGCCTTCGCCGGGATCGTTGGTGCGATCATCGTCCGTCTGGGAACTCGGCGTTGAACCCCCTCGAACCTTCTCGAACCCATTTGAAGTTTTACCCTTCTGTCGTACGCCCTACACCACCTCGTCACGCGAACCTGAGATTCTGACCCTGCTCGTCGTCTGAAAGCGCTTTGTGCCCAGCAAAGCGCGGCGCGTTCCAAAGGCTCCCCAGAGCCTGCAAGGAGGCCGTGTGAAGCTGGACACGCACGTTCATACCGTCTACTCGGGCCGCTCGACGATCCGTCCGCTCGACCGGTTCCTGCGGGAGTCCTATAACACTCCCGAAGGGGTCTATCGACGGGCCAGGGCCCGCGGGATGGACCTGGTCGCCATCACGGACCATGACCGGATCGACGGCGCGCTCACCATCGCCGACCGGCCGGACGTCATCGTCGGCTGCGAGGTCACCGGCGTCTTTCCGAACGACTCGGTGCGCGTGCATCTCGGTGTACTGGGCGTCACCGAAACGCAGCACGCCGAGATCCAGCGGCTCCGCCACGACGTGGCCGAGCTGCTTCCTTATCTGCGCCAGCAGCGCATCTTCACGTCGCTCAACCACGTCGCGTCGCGGATCAACGGCGAGATCACGGCGAAGCACATCGCGGCGCTCGTCCCCTGGGTCGACGGCGTCGAGATCGTCAACGGCTCGCGGCTGCGGAGCCAGAACCGGACGGCTCGCGCGCTCGCCGAGGCGTACGGACGCACGCCGATTGCCGGCAGCGACTCACACACCGGGCGTGGGATCGGCCGGACGTGGATCGAAGTCGACGGCGCCCGGACGCGCGACGAGTTTCTCGCGGGCCTGCGCGCCGGACGCGTGCGCGTCGGTGGACGCCAGGGAAACTACTTCACGATGGCGTCCGACATCGTCCGCATCGCGAGCGCGTTCCATCTGGAGAACGCGCGCCGCGTGTTCGAGCGGCCTCTCGACTGGCGCCGCTGCGCGATGTTCCTGGGAGCGACGTTCGTGCTGCCGTGCATCGCCGTCCCGCTGACGGTCGCGCTCGCCCACTTCATCCTGGAGATGCGCTTCAACCGCGACCTCCTGTTCGACCTGGTGGCCAGGCCGGGCCGCCGTGAGCTTGTCGAAGACCGCCTGCCGGAGGTGGCCTGATGCGCGTCGCCATCTTCACGGACAACGACTTCGACAAGGTCAACGGGGTCACGACGACGCTCCGTGCCGTGCTGAAGCACGCGCCGTCCGGCATCCAGCCGCGGATCTATACAGCGTCGGATCTCGCGGTCGCCACACCGGAGTACCTGGCGCTCGAGTCGATGGGTGTCGGCATTCCGTACTACCGCGAGATGCGGATCTACGCGCCGCGCTTCCGGGCCTTCGCGCGGAACGCGGCGGCGGATGGGATCTCGGTCGTGCACGTCACGACGCCGGGGCCGATCGGCCTTGCCGCCCGTTACGTGGCGGCAAAACTCCGGCTTCCGCTGGTCGGCAGCTTTCACACACACCTCGCGGAATACACGACGATGCTGAGCGGATCGGTGATGGCGGGCCGGATCATGCGCAGCTACATGAACTGGTTGTACAAGCCGAGCCGGAGGCTCCTCGTGCCTTCGGAGTCCACCCGATCGCTCCTGGCGGACGGAGGCTTCGATCGGACGCGGCTCGCGCTGTGGACGCGCGGCGTGGACACTCAGACATTCTCTCCAGCCCGTCGCTCGGAAGCGCTCCGTGAACGCTGGGGCGTCAGCGATCGGCGCCCGGCGTTGATCTACGTCGGCCGGCTGTCGCGCGAGAAGGGGCTCGCGCTGTTCGACGACCTGCAGACGGCGCTCATCGGACATCGCGTCTCGCACCGCTTCATCTTCGTCGGCGATGGTCCGATGCGCGAGGAGTTGAAAGGACTGTGTCCGGACGCCGTGTTCACTGGCACCCGGCCCCACGCCGAGGTCGCGGATGCGATGGCATCGGCAGACGCCTTCGTTTTTCCCAGCACCACCGACTCGGCCGGCAACGTGGTCCTCGAAGCGCAGGCGTGCGGGCTTCCGGTCATCGTGTCGGACCAGGGCGGCCCCAGCGAGAACATGCGGGCGGACGAGACGGGCTTCGTCTGCGAGGCGGGCAATGCGTCGAGCTTCTGCTCGCCCATCGCTTATCTGATGCGGCATGCAGAGGCAAAAAGCCTCATGGGACGCGCGGCGCGCGAGTACACACTGATCCGCCGCTGGCCGGCCGCCCTCGCGCCGCTCTACCACGCCTGGGCCGAAGCGGCCATCGAGGCGGAGCGCAGCCGGCTCACCCGGCCCACGCCGCTTACTGCCTATCCGACCTCGCCCCGATGACGAGCGGGCCGAGGTCGACCAGTTGCGAGCGCCTGGACGACGCCGTCGCTGCCGCGGCGCATGTCCGCGCCGGCCGTCCGTCCAGCGCTCGCGATCTCACTTTGACACTTCGATCGGGATCGCTCGAACTTCGAAATCGTCTGAGAGCCTGAAGATTCGGCCAGGCTCGATCTGACACGGGTCGCCTTCGCCGCTTCGCGGCTTCGGCGCGGCAGGCCCGCTGCGCCCCTTCCGCGGGAGGCAGCTCCAACCCGCGGTCGTGACGGAGCCGTCGCGGGCAAGCGGCACGGCGACGCGGACCCTGCCGTCGCGCGTGACCCTCAGCCGCTCGTCGCCGCGGTCCGACGATACGCGCTCTCCACCAGGTTGTTCGACCCACGCCGCGGCCGCCGCGTCATCCGCCAGTTGCACCTTCGCCTCGAGATAGACGAAGTCCCGCGGGTCGAACGGCTTCTTTTCGGCCGCGAGCTCGCGCGCGGTCAGCCGCTGCAGCCAGGGACGATCGTCCAGAATTGACTCGCGGGTGCCCGCATCCGGCTCGACGACGACCGGCACCGGTCTGATGGTGACGCCCGCTGCGCCGCTGTCCAGGAACATGTTGTTTCGCGTGGCGACGGTCAACACCGGATGGGCGCCGATTCGAGTCCCGTTGAACGGCGTGATCTTGTGCTCGGGCCCCTGAAAGGTCTCCGCGGTCGCCCGGCCCGCGCCGTCCAGCTGCACGACGTACGTTTCTTCGATGTCGCACGCGCGGCCCCAGCGCGCGAACAAGGGCGCGGTCTCTGTTCCGCCGTCTTCGTTCGTGAAGACGGTCGTGTACTTCAGCGCATCGCCGCTATCCTCGACGTACAGCAGCACGGGCATGTCGTTCGACGTGCCGGTCGTGTCCGATCGCAGCACAATCGCCGGCGCAAGACGAAGCAGTCTGTATTCCGGGTCGGCCGCCGTGACGGTTCTCACGGCAGTACCGATCAGCCGTACGGCGGAGTGCTGCGGCCATACGGATGACGGCTTCACTTCCACCGTGTGCTCGGCGCTCGAAAGCGGTCCGATCAGCGTGTCGTAGCTCCTGCGGCCGCTTCCCGGAACGATCAGCACCTCGTGGCCTGGCTTGCCGTCCACATGAATGGCAAACGCGCTCACCGTTACTGCATCCGTCGACGCATCGTCGCGCACCTCGATCGTCAGCAGGAGCTCGTCGCTCGCCTGCGGCCTGACCGACACCCTCGCCGGATCGCGGCAGCCGGCGGCGACGACGAGCGCGGCCAGTAACAGAATCGCAGTCCTCATTTCGCGTGAGATGATACGCGACATGGGCACGCTCGAACGCATCTGGATGAAGCGCGCGCACCGCGGCCCGATGGATCCCGTTGACGCGGGAATGCTCGACGCCGGACGCGGCCTTCGCGGCAGCGCCAATTACGGCGGGCGCCGGCACGTGACCATCATCGCCGCGGAAAGATGGGCGGCGCTGACGCGCACGTTGGGCGCTTACGTCGACCCCTCGGCGCGGCGCGCGAACCTGATGGTGTCAGGTATCGATCTCGAAGAGACGCGAAGCCGGGTGCTGCGCGTCGGGGCGTGCCGGCTGCTCATCGGCGGCGAAACGCGGCCGTGCGAGCGAATGGAGGAGGCGCACGCGGGCCTTCAGGAGGCCATGCGCCCGCACTGGGGAGGCGGCGCCTGGGCCGAAGTGCTCGAGGGAAGCGAGATCCGCGTCGGTGACGACGTGGAGTGGGAATCGGCTACTCGCTCTGCAGAACGCTGAGCCAGAAGCTCCGCGCGCTGAGTCATTTTCCGACTGCTCTGTTGTGTTCACAGACACAGCGGGCCACCTCAGCGGGTTCGGGGCGTGTTGAGCCATCAAGAACTAACCAATTGACTGGTGGGAGATTGCATGCGCCGCGAGGGGTATCGCTGCGCGCTTCGACGGCGAGTTGTGTCGAGGCACATCGCTTGCTTGGGTTGCGCGCGTAGTCCTTCGTCGAGACCTGGACTAGGTGGGAGCTCTCAACACCACTGGAGGCAGTCCTTGGTTCTTGCGACCGGACCCTCAGGCTGGGTCCCCGGGGCGTCAAGTGTGGAACGCCCCGCCACTACGTTCCGCGCCCAACACAGTCGCGACAAACCGGCGGGCCACGCCCGGGCCCAGGTCCGGATCATTCTCGCGAACGACCGTCAGATGTTTCGCCAGGGCCTGAGAACGTTGCTCGGGCTGGCGCACTTCGAGGTCGTGGGAGAAGCCTGCGATGGGCTCGAGGCTGTCCGGCTGGCCAGGGATCTTCAACCCGGTATCGCGATTCTCTCTTCGGCAATGCGGCTCCTCAATGCGATGGATACGGCCCGCGCGATTCGGCACGTCTCGCCGCATACCGAAACGATCCTTCTGACCACGCGTAGTGTGCAGGACTACGTGCCTGAAGGAGTTCGCGCCGGCATCAAAGCATACATTGGCAAGGCGCAGGAAGCGTCGGACCTGGTGCGGGCGATTCACAAGGTTCTGCGAGGACAGGTCTACCTGGGCGGTGTCTCCGGAGCATTGATGGACCGTCGGGCCTGGGCCGAACCTCCGGCCGATCCGTTAACCCTGCGGGAGCGGCAGGTCCTTCAACTGATCGCCGAAGGGCGGACGACGAAGGAAATCGCTCAACTGCTTGACCTCAGCGTCAAGACAGCGGACACGCACCGCAGCCGGCTCATGGGAAAGCTCGACATTCATGAGACGGCCGGGCTGGTCCGTTATGCCATCCGCCGGGGCCTGAGCGCGTTATAAGCCGAGCCTCCTACAGGATCTTCCCTCTCGATTTTCGGGTTTCACCCGATTGTTGTCGACCGGACGCGCCGCTATTTTTACGTTGGGCAGGCGTCGACTGGTTCGCGACTGCCACAGCCGGATTACCCGGCAACAGGAGGAACCATGGTCGTACAGACAGATCTCAGAGCGGGCTCGCGCTGTTACAAGTGCGGCCTCTGGATCGACGTCGATGTGGATATCGACATCGACATCACGATCTTCGGTCCGAGGAAGCGCCATAAGAGGTGCTAGCGGTACGGCCGGCCCCGTCCCGGTAACGGGGCCGGAGGTCGTCCAGGCGTGGTGGTTCTCGCGCGTTCCGCGCCAGGGCCCCCACGCCTGACAATTCTCAGGAGACCATTGTGTCCTCCTCATTTCCCCGGACCATGCGGGCGCTTCACAGGGACGGGATGAACCCCACGGTGCTCGCGTTGATCCTGATCAGCGCGACCATCGCACTCTGGTGCGGTTGGGTCGCTTTTGGCCGCGTCTCCGTTTCCGAAGTCAGCGCGAGGGCTCGTCTCGAGATGGAACGCGTGCACCCCGTGGCACCCGCGGTCGGCGGCCGCGTCGTCGCCTCGTATCTCACGCTGGGCCGCGAGGTACGGAGCGGCGACGTGCTCGTCGAGATCGAGGCGGACCGCGAAGAGCTGGAGACGACCGAAGAACGGACGCGCCTCACGGCGCTGACCCTCCAGGTGTCGGCGATTGGAAACGAAATCGTGGCGGAAGAGCAAGCGATCGCGCTCGCCAACCGTGCGGCGCGCGCGGCGCTTGCCGAGGCCTCGCAGAAGCTGGCCGCTACCCAGGCTGCCGCCAAGCGCGCGGCTGACCAGCACGCACGCATGCGGCATCTTGCCCAGCAGGGGCTCGTGAGCGAGGCTGATCTTGATCGGTCAGAAGCGGACGCGGACCAGCAGCGCGCGGACGCCGCCGCCGCTCGCCTCGGCGTCGAGCGCCTTCGCGCTGAACAGGTCACTGCCGAACGCGAACGGCGTGGCCATTTCGGCGCTCTCGTTCGGGAGCGCGTGACGCTCGAAGGAGAACGGGCGGCGGTCGCCGCGACGGTTACCCGGCGGGAGCGGGAGGCGGATGAGCGCCGCATCCGCGCGCCCGTGGACGGACGTCTCGCCGAAATCGCCCCCTTGCAGATCGGAGCGGTCATCCAGCAGGGCGAGCGCCTTGCGTCGATCGTCCCGAACGGGCAACTGAAGGCGGTCGCTGAATTTCTGCCGACCGCGCTGGGACGCTTGCGCCCCGGCCAGCCGGCGCGGCTCCGCCTCGACGGCTTTCCGTGGGCTCAATACGGCTACGTTCCGGCGACCGTGCAGAAGGTGGCAAGCGAGACGCGAGAAGGTCGAGTTCGAGTCGAGCTGACTCTCGATCGTGCGCCGTCAGACATCCCGCTCGAGCACGGGTTGCCGGGAGTGGCTGAAGTCGAGGTGGAACGCGTCGCTCCGGTGGCTCTCCTCATTCGCACGCTCGGACAGCCGCTGAGAAATGCCGCGGCCCGCCCGACGCCAGATGGAACTCAGGAGCCTGACGGTCGATGAAGCGGCGCCTCCTCCCCTTCGCGAGGCGTCACGTCTTCGCCCCCGAGGTCGTTCAGACCTCGAGCATGGACTGCGGACCGGCCTCGCTCAAGTGCCTCCTGGAAGGCTTCGGGATCTCCATCAGTTATCCGCGTCTTCAGGAAGCGTGTCAGACCGATATCGACGGGACCTCAATCAACGTGATTGAGCGGATCGCCGTCCGCCTCGGGCTCACGGCCGAGCAGATCATGATTCCCGTCGACCACCTGCTGTTGCCCGCAGCGCGAGCGCTCCCGGCGCTTGTCGTGACCCGCCATGCGAGCAACATGCTGCACTTTCTCGTCGTCTGGCGTCTTCACGGACGGATCGTCCAGGTCATGGATCCGGCAAAAGGGCGGCGTTGGCTCCGCGCACAGGATTTGATCGACGAGATATACACACATGTTCATCCCGTGCCGGCGGCGGCGTGGCGTGCGTGGGCGGCATCGGGCGAGTTTCTGGCTAGCCTGAGCGAGCGTCTGGCACGGCTGGATTTCTCGCGCGGTCACTGCGAGCGGCTCTCTGCGGACGCCGTCGCCGATCCCGGCTGGCGCGGGCTCGCGACCCTCGATGCCGCGACGCGGATGGTGACGGCCCTGGTCCGGTCCGGCGGGCTGCGCCGCGGTGTGGAGGCGGATCGGGTCCTTCGCACGCTGCTCGACCGGTCGCGCGATGCCACCACCACCCATGAGCACTTGATCCCGCCCACGTACTGGTCGGTCCAGCCGGATCCGTCGCAGTCGGACGGCAGCCGGATCCTCTGCCGCGGCGCGGTCCTGGTTCGCGTCCTGGATCGGGCGGTCGCGGTTCAGGATCGAGATGATCCTGCGGCGCGGGAAGAGGCGCTCGCGGGGCTGCCGCGCGACCTCGCGACGGCAGTCCGGGAGCCACCGTACCGCCCGCTTCGAGAGGTGATGCACTGCCTGCGAGCGGACGGGACACTGGCTCCCGGCCTGCTCGCGTGGTCGATCTTTCTCGGTGCCGGCGCGGTGCTCGTCGAGGTGCTGTTGTTCCGCGGCTTTCTCGACATCGGGCACTGGCTGGGCCTGCCCGAGCACCGTCTGGGGGCGATGATCGTCCTGCTTGTCTTTCTGGGCACCCTGCTTCCACTCGATGTCGCCGTCAGCGGAGGCACTCTGCGTCTCGGCCGACGCCTGGAGACTCGGCTGCGAGTCGCGCTGCTCGACAAGCTTCCGCGTCTCGGCGATCGATATTTCCAGAGTCGGCTCGTCTCGGACATGGCACAGCGGGCGCACGGCCTGCAGGCGCTCCACGGCCTCCCGGATCTGGGCGCGCGGCTGATCCGAACCTCGACACAGCTGATTCTGACCGCAGCCGGTCTGGCCTGGCTCGATCCGCACGGCGCCCCCATTGCGGCGGTCGCTGCTGCGCTGGCCCTCGGCATCCCGCTGGCCGTGCAGCCCAGGCTTGCCGAGCGCGAGCTGCGAGCGCGCACTCACGCTGCGGCCATGAGCCGTTTCTATCTGGACAGTCTCCTCGGCCTCGTCACGGCCCGCACCCACGGAGCCGAGCGCTCGCTTCGCCGCGGGCACGAGACGTTGGTCGTCGAGTGGGCGCGCGCCGGTCTGCACCTGCTTCGCGCCGGTGTTGTCATCGAAGGCCTGCAATCGCTTGCCGGTTTCGGACTCGCGGCCTGGCTCGTGCTGGGCTACGTCACGCGCGGCGGCGGACCCGGCGGAATACTCCTTCTCGTCTACTGGGCGCTGAGTCTGCCCGTCCTCGGACGCGAGCTTGCGATGACCCTGCTCCGATACGGCGGGCATCGCAACGTCGTGGAACGGCTCCTCGAACCGCTCGGCGCGCCCGATGAGACAAACCCATCGGAGTCGAGCTCCCGAGCCGTCGGATCCCGCGAGAACCCGGCTGGTGTGGCCGTCGCGCTCGAGCACGTACACGTTCGGCTCGCGGGGCGCGAGATCCTCGAGGACATGAATCTCCAAATCCGGCCGGGGGAGCACGTCGCTATCGTCGGCCGATCCGGCGCCGGCAAATCGTCGCTGGTCGGGATTCTGCTGGGATGGCATCGTCCGAGCGCCGGACAAGTTCTCGTGGACGGTGTGAGCCTGGACGGAGATGCGTTGAGGATTCTGCGGCATCAGACCGCCTGGGTCGATCCTGCGATTCAGCTCTGGAATCGCTCGCTGTTCGACAACCTTCGGTACGGCGCTTCGGACGCGCCGGCGTCTGATATGAGTCAGGTCATCGAAACGGCCGCGCTCCAGGACGTTCTTCAGAGATTGCCGGACGGGCTCCAGTCGCTGCTGGGAGAAGGGGGCGCGTTGACATCCGGCGGAGAGGGCCAGCGGGTGCGGTTCGGCCGTGCGCTCGCGGATCGGCACGTGCGCCTCGTGATTCTGGACGAGCCGTTTCGCGGGCTCGATCGGCGGCGTCGGCACGACCTGCTGGCACGAGCCCGCACCCGGTGGCGCAACGCAACCCTGCTCTGTGTGACCCACGACATCAGCGAGACGCAGGCGTTCGACCGCGTGCTCGCCATCGACGCCGGTCGAATCGTCGAGGACGGCAAGCCCTTCGAGCTCTCCAGGCGCTCCGGCTCGACGTATGTGAAGCTCCTCGAAGCCGAGCAAGCCGTCGCCGAGCTCTGGTGCGGACCGGGGTGGCGCCGGTGGCGTGTGAACGAGGGCTCGCTGATTGAAGATCCGCGTCATGAGGTGACCCGATGGACCGAGCGTCAGAGCTCGCGTGGGCTGTAACGAGCCTCGACAGGGCCTTGGAACTGCTCGCGCACGCGAGCGGCGTTCAGCCTCAATCCGGCGCGCACCTCCCGGCACCTCGGCCCCCTGTCGAAGCAGACCTCGACGCGCTTGGATGCTGGGTCGAGCAGGCCTGTCGCCGGCTGAACGTCGAAGCCGAATCGACTGAGATCCCGTACAACGACGTCGAACGAAGTCTGCGGTTCGCTGGCCCGGCCCTCCTCATGCTTTCCGGTCCGGACGGGCCGGCGTTTCTAGCGCTCCTCGACGCAGGGCGCCGAACCGCGATCATCCTTGGACGCGACGGTCGACGTCACCGGATGCCCGTCCGCGAACTCGCAGCGCGGCTGCGCCACGATCTGGATGCGCCATTCGCCCCGTTGGCGCGGTCCCTGGTGGAAGAGGCCGGTATTCCCGACGCGCGGCAGGCCGGCGCCGCGTCGGCGATTCTGCGTGACCGACTGGGGGCCGCACCGACATCAGCGTGCTGGCTGCTCCGTCTTCGACCCGACGCGCCGTTCCTGCACCAGCTCCGTCACGCGCTTCTGACCCGGCATCTGCTGATCCTCTCGATGGCGTACGTCGGGCACGCGTGCGTGTGGGCCACATCCTGGTGGATCGTGGGCAGGGCCGCGCTCGAGGGTCGCTTCGACTCGGGGACACTCGTCGCCTGGACCTTCCTGTTGTTCATCCTCGTGCCGCTCGGGCTGCTGGCGGCCTGGTCCCAGGGAGTCTTCGCCGTCGGCGCGGGCGGCCTGGTCAAACTGCGCCTGCTCTTCGGCGCCTTGCGGCTGGATCCGGACGAGACACGTCACGAGGGCGTCGGCCATCATCTCGCGCGCGTGATGGAATCGGAGTCGGTCGAGTCGCTCTCCCTCGCGGCCTGCTTTTCGGCGCTGGCCACCACCATCGAATTACTGCTCGCGGCTGCAATCTTCATCGCCGCTGGACATATCGCGCACCTCATCCTGTTGCTGGCGACGCTGCTGATCACATCGCTGCTCGGCTGGTCCTATCTCAGACGGCGCCGGGAATGGACGACCGCGCGACGCCACATGACACAGGACATGGTGGAGCGGATGGTCGGGCATCGGACTCGCCTGGCCCAGGAGCCCATCGCTCACTGGCACGACGGAGAGGACCAACTTCTCGAGCCGTACCTCATGCGCTCATCGCGGATGGACCGAACCGACCAGGCGCTGATGGCTGTCCCCCGCTGCTGGTTGATGATCGGACTGATCGGGCTCGCGCCATCGTTCATCACCGCGCAGACCGCGCCTGCAATGCTGGCCGTCGGCCTTGGAGCGACGATGCTGGCTTTCGGAGCGCTCGCGAAGCTGACCTCGACGTTCGCGTACGTCGCAGCGGCCGCCATCGGATGGACTCAGATAAAGCCGCTGCTCGAAGCCGCGCGGCGGCCTGAAGCCGTGGGCTGTGGCGATCCGACACCGCCACTGTCCGTGGAAACGCCGTCGCGACCGGGACCGGTCGTAACCGCCAGGGATCTCAGCTTTCGCTATTCCGACCGTCCAGAGGCCGCGCTCAAGGATTGCAGTTTCCGAATCGGACACGGCGAGCATGTCCACGTCTCCGGGCCATCGGGAAGTGGGAAGTCGACGCTCGTATCGCTGCTGACCGGTTTGCGGAGGCCGACGTCCGGCGTTCTGTTGATCGATGGGATGGATCGGGCGACGCTCGGCGAGGAAGGGTGGCGACGTCGCGTCGTCGCGGCCCCACAGTTCCACGAGAACCACGTGTTCACCGAGAGTCTGGCCTTCAACCTCCTCATGGGCCGGCGCTGGCCGCCCCTTCCTGAAGATCTCGAGGCGGCCGAGGCCGTCTGCCGGCGGCTCCAACTGGGCGATTTGCTCGACCGGATGCCCGGAGGATTGTTTCAGCTCGTGGGTGAAACCGGTTGGCAGCTCTCGCATGGTGAGCGGAGTCGACTCTTCATGGCGAGGGCACTGCTCCAGGGCGCAGATCTAGTTGTGCTCGACGAAAGCTTCGCTGAGCTCGACCCGGAGAACCTTCGTCACTGCCTTCGTGAGGTCGCGGAGTTGTCGGGGACGCTCCTGGTCGTAGGACACACGTGACGCCGGGCAACAGCGTCAGGGCGACACCACGACGATGCCGATCCGGAGCGTATTGCGATCGCCTGAGCCTGCGTCAAACATGAACTGCCGCACGGACAGCTCATTCGACAGCGCCGAGACGGAACCCACCTCGCGCTGACCGTACTCCTCGAACCGTACGGTCTCACCGCGAATCGTCCCCTTCAACAACAGCTCCAGCCCGAGCGGATCGTGCACGCGCTCCACCAGGTTGCCGCGCTGCTGTTCGTATTCCCCGGTCCGGCCGCAAATCGGGCACGATTCGACGTCGGCGTGGTTCGGGTTCGTGTGCTCGACTTCATAGTGCGCGCTCGCCGCGACACGATAGAACGGCGCGTCACCGGTCGCCGTCTCGAGGCTGACCCGCTCGAGGTTCCGCCCGGCCAGGGCCGAATAGTAGTAGCGGATGTGAAAAGCGTGCGAGTGCTGCAGCGCACGGGCCGCGTTGTCCTCCCAGGGTTGAAGGTGCTCCAGGCGGCCCTCGAAGTCGCATCCTTCAGGGTTATCGAAAGGCCCGAAGAACTCGCGCAGCCGCATGGCCTCGCGGAGACGGTCGGTGACGAACGTCACGGCCGACTTGTAAGACGCCACAAGCGAGGCGTCGATGTAAAACCACACGTTCGGATAGCGCGGCATCGTCCGATCGAAGATCGACTTCGGCGGCAGCTGAAAACTGTCGATCGAGCTCGCGCCAACCAGCGCGGGCGACGGCGTCGAGGCGGCCGGGACGGGCCACTCGGTCTTGGGCCGGAAGTTATACGGCAGGAAATGCTGATCGATCGTGGCGCTGTTCCAGCGCGAGACCTTGATCATCTTCGTCCGGTCCAGCCACTCCTGCGTCTCGATCGGGCGGGAGAAACCGACGAACGCTTTCCAGTCTCCGGAAAACCGATCGGGCCAGCCGAGGCGCCGCCCGAGCGGATGCTCCATCAGGCGCCGGCCTTCGGTGCTCAGCTTCCTGAACGTCGCCTCGTTGTACTCCAGGAGCGAGAGCGGTCGATCGAGCGACAGGTACTTGCGCTCGACGTCCCCTTCGGTGGCGGTGATTGACAACGATTCCCACCCGAGCGGCATGGAGCCGTGCTTGCCCCACTGCGTGTTCACACGCGGCCGCATGCCGTGCCGTCGCGCATCCTGCAGCGCTTCCGCTCCCCCCGCGAGCAGGCGGCCGTGAAAGTACGTCCAGATTCCCGTGATATCGGAGCCGTCCGCCGAGTGCTCGATCCACATCAGCTCGTGATCGCAGGGATCGTTGTCTTCGGGAAAGTCGATGTCGTCTTCCCAGAAGAAGTGGTAGGCGATGAGCGGTCTGGTGGGGTGGATGATGACGGCGAAGTCTTTCAACGGGAAAAACTCCGACTGCGTCGTGTAGACGCGGGGCGCAAAGCGGCGCGCGCGCTGGAGCTCGTCCGGCGTCGGATCGCGCGGGGGATCCAGCTCCAGCGTGCGCGCGTACTCGCGGCTCGCCTCGTCGAGGCTGCGCCGCTCATGATGCGCCACGCCGCGGCGATGATGATCTGCGGCCGTATCTTGGAAGGGGGCGGCCGTCACCATCACGGCCAGCGCAACGAAAAGGGGACTGTCACCTTTTTTCATTTTTCGTAAAAAGGTGACTGTCCCCTTTTCGGCGTCAAAAGTAGAACTTCAGCCCGAACTGCATGATGCGCGCCGCCCCGGCCGTGAGGATTTGACCGAAGCCGGTCGAATCGCGCGCGATGTTGGGCGGGCCGAAGTTCGCGTTGTTGAACGCGTTGAACAGCTCGATCCGGAACTGGATCGATCGCCGATCGCCGACCGGGAAGTTCTTCGACAGCGAGAAGTCGAAGCTCGTCATGCTCGGCCCGCGCATGATGCCCACACCCGCGTTTCCGAACGCCTGCGGCGCCGGGCTGAAGGCCGCAAACGCGTCCGTGTTGAACCAGCGGTCGATCGTGCGCTGGGACGAAGGCAGCTCGGGATCGCCCACGAGATTCGGCCGCGCGCGGCGCTCGCCGCCCAGGTTCACGACCGTCGCCCCGCTGAGCGTCGCCGTGAGCGCCAGGCCGCTCTGAATGACGTGGATCCCCGTCAGCTGCCAGCCGCCGAGGATGAGATCCATCGCGGGGCCCCAGTCGTTGCCGATGGCGTGGCCGCGGCCGAACGGCAGCTCCCAGATGTAGCTGGCGACGAAGCGGTGCTCGATGTCGAACTCCGACGGCCCTCTCTCCGCGCGCAGGTTGTTGCCGTCCTGCGGCTCGCGGAAGACGCCCGTGTCCACGCCGGCCCCGCCGCCGCTCGTCGAGATGTGATCGGGCGCGTCCGACAGCGCCTCGCCCCACGTGTAGCTGACGTTCGCCGACAGACCCTTCGAGAACCGCTTCTCCAGCCGCACCTGAAGCGACTTGTAGCTCGAGTCGACCCGGTTCTCCATCCACTGGATGTCGCCGAAGTCCGGATACGGCCGCGCGCCCGCCGCCTGCGAGCCGTCGGCGTTGGTGATGACCGCGCGCTGGTTCAGATTCCGGAAGCCGTTCAGCTTCGTCCCCTTGTTGCCCACATACGCGATGTCGAGGACGACGTCCGGCATGAGCTCGTACTGCGCGCCGATGTTGTACTGCTGGATGTACGGCGTCCGCTGGTCCGGATCCTGCCCGCGGCGGAGAACCGTCGGCGCCAGCGAATTCGGATCGAGAAGCCCCGACGGGTACCCGTTGACCAGGCGGAACGGCGCAGCCGACGCGACGGCAGCGGCGCCGGTGACGCCGGTCTGCAGGAGGTTGTCGACCAGGTACGGCGGATTGAAGCCGAGCAGCCCTTCACGACCCTGTCTGACCGTGTGCGTGTAGAACACGCCGTAGCCGCCCCTGATGACCCATCGCTCCACCGGCGTGTAGGCGAACCCGATGCGCGGCGCGAAGTTGTTCCGGTCTGGCCGAATCAGCGACCGCTCGTACGTGTCGCCATCGGTCGCAAACACCATCGTCCCGGTTTCGGGATCGAAGTTTCCGAACTGGTTGTCCTTCTCTTGCGGCGGCGTCGCGTACTCGTAGCGCAGGCCGATGTTCGCCGTCAGCTTCGACGTGAGGCGGTAGTCGTCCTGGACGAAGTAGAACTGCATGTCCTGGCCCTGATCCATGACGGTGTAGCTCGTCAGCGCGAGCTGGGACGGGAGACCCAGGAGCAGATCGCCGACCGCGCGGTTGGTGAAGCGGTTCTCGAAGTTCATGCGGCCGATCGTCGCGTTCAGGTCGTTGATGCGCGTCTGCACGTGCAGGAACTCGCCGCCGAACTTGATGAAGTGCTGGCCCCGGTTCCAGCTGAACGTCGCGCGCGGGTTCCAGGAGCGCGGCGTCTGGAACTGCGGCGTCGACGTGTGGCGTCCGACGGCGTCGAAGCCCTGGATGTTGACCTTGGGGACGCCGCCCACGATTGACGCGTCGCTCGGGACATTTCTCAGACCAACCGCGGCGGCTCCGTCGATGCCGAAGTTGGGCGGGTTCGTGTAGTAGTCGCCGCGCGAATACCCGAAGCGGATGTCCCCCACGAGATTCGACGACGCGACCCAGGTCACGCCGAGCGCGAGACCCTGCGACCGGTTGTCGTTCGCTCCGAACGCATCGTTGAACGACCCTTCCGCCAGCCCCGGGAGCGGCGCCGGGCGGAACGTCAGCGTGTCCACGAAGCTGTAGCGTCCGAAGGTCGAGACGTTGGAGCTGAATTGATGATCGATGCGGACGTCGAACTGATCCTGCCGCGTGTCGGTGACCGGCGTCGACGCATAGATCGTCGAGTTCGGCACGTTCGGATCGGGAATCAGCGCGACAATCGCCGCGCCGACCGGATCCCAGCGGTTGGACGGGATGACCCACTGCCCTGCCGGGTTGCGGCTGAACTGGGGCCGCCCGGCTGCGAACGGATCGACGACCGCCGCGCTGAAGAGCCCCGCCTTCTCCGCCGCGGTCGGCACCTGGCGCACGCGCGGGATGCCCTCTTGATCGCGCAGCCCTTCGTAGTCGCCGAACCAGAACGTCTTGTTCCTGACGAGCGGGCCGCCGGCGGCGACGCCGAACTGGTTGCGCTCACGCTTCGGCTTCGGCGCGCCCAGCGCGTTCGAAAAGAAGTTGTTCGCGTCGAGTGAATCGTTCCGGAGGAACTCATAGACGCTTCCCCGGAGCGTGTTCGTACCGGACTTGATGACCGCGTTGACGACGGCGCCGGAGCTCCGGCCGAACTCCGCCGAGTACGCGTTCGTCTGGATCTTGAATTCCTGAAGCGCTTCGATCGACGGCTGGACGAGCTGCACGTTCTCGCCGCGGAACGAGTTCGAGTACGAGATGTTGTCGACGCCGTCGAGCAGGAACACGTTGTTGAACGTGCGGTTGCCGTTGACGTTCAGCACGCCCTTGAAATTGACGCTCGCGAGCCGCGGCGTGCCGGGGAGGACGCCCGGCGACAGCAGCGCGAGCTGGTTGTAGTCCCGCCCGTTCAGCGGGAGCTCGACGATTTGCTTCTCGTCGATCACGGCGCCGCGCGACGACGTCTGGGTTTCGAGGATCGGGGAGTTGCCGACGACCTCCACGGTTTCGGTCAGCTGACCCGTCTGGAGCGTCAGATCGATGCGGGCGACCTGCGCGACCTGCAGAATCACACCGGTGCGGATCGTCTTCTGAAAGCCGCTGAGCTCGACCGTCAGCGAGTACTCGCCCGGCCGGAGGCTCGCCACGGCGAAGGCGCCGCGGTCATCGGTCTGGGTCGTGAGGCTGATGTTGGTCTGGACGTTGGTGACCATGACGGTGGCGCCGGGAACGATCGCGCCGGTCCCATCGGTCACGGTCCCGACAATCGTCGCGGTTTCCTGTTGGCCGTGAGCTGCCACCGGCCAGACGCAGAGGCACAGCGCGAGAATCGCGTACGTCAGTCTTCGTCGGTGCATGACAGATCTCCCAAAGAAGCCGTGAGCTCCGTAGTGTGCCTTCGGGTGGGTCACTCTACCATGACAGCGGGGCAACAAACGTGCGACACGCTCCAGCCGCGCATCGTGCGTCGGACAGCCAGCAGCCGTCAATACTTATGCTCTTGACAAACTATCTTTGTCGGCTAGACTGGGGCGCGATGGTGACCGGGCAGCCCGACGCGACGAGGCGGATTCAGCGGCGCGGCGAGGGCGCGCTTGCGCCGCCGAAGCCGCCCGCGCTTCGCCGCGGCGAAGGCGCGCCTGTGCCGCCGAAGCCGCCTTCCGTTCGTCGCGGCGAAGGCGCAGCGCTCGTCGACCCGGTCCGCTTCCGCATCCTCGGACTCCTGCGGCAGCCCCGCTCCGCCGCCGACGTCGCCCGCGCCCTCGGGACGTCGCGTCAGCGCGTCGCCTATCACGTCCGCGCCTTGCGCCGGGACCGGCTCGTCGAGACCGCGCTCACCCGCCGCAAGGGCAACTGCGTCGAACGCCTGCTTCGCGTGACCGCGCGCGTGCATACGATCGCGCCGGATCTGGTCGCCGCCCTCGGCGTCGACCCGGAGACGGTTCAGGACCGCCTCTCGAGCGCCTACCTCGGCGCCGTCGCGGCCCGAATGACGCACGAGGTCACGACGCTCGAACGCCGCGCGCGCGACGCCGGCAAGAAGCTCCCGACGCTCACGCTGCACAGTACCGTGCGTTTCGCGAGCGCGTCCGACCAGCACGCGTTCGCAGAGGAACTGACTCAGGCCCTCACGCAACTCGTCGCGCGCTACAACAACGATCGGGCCGAGGGCGGCCGCGCGTTCACCGTCGTGACCGCGGCGTATCCCTCCCTGCCCGCAGAGGAGATGGCTCGTGATTGATACGAAGACGAAGACTCGAAGCATCGACCTCACGGTGGAAATCCCGGCCGATCTCGACGCCGTCTGGCGCGCGCTGACCGAACCGAAGCAGATCGAGCGCTGGTTCCCGCTGAAGGCAAGCGGGTCCACCGAGCCCGGCGGGAAGCTCACGCTGTCCTGGGGTTCTGAGATGGACTGGACGACGCAGGTGAAGGTTTCGGAACCGCCGACGCACCTGCAATTCGAAGATCCGGCGGATCCTTCCAGACCGGGCGTCGTCTCGCGGATCGATTTCCACGTCGAACGCGCGGGCCCTTCGACTTCGCTCGGGGCAAGCCCTTCGACTTCGCTCAGGGCAAGCCGGACTGTCGTGCGCCTCGTGCATTCAGGCTTCGACGCGAGCGCCGACTGGGACGACCAGTTCACCAGCACCCGGAACGGGTGGCGGTACTTCCTCATGAACCTGCGTCATTACCTGGAGCGCCATGCCGATACGCCGCGGACGATGGTGTGGGATCGACGAAGGATGACCAAACCGCCTTCCAAGGTCTGGGAATCGCTCTTCGAGCCGCCGCTTCTCGGCGGCGTGGTCGATGCGACGCTCGAAGAAGTCTCGCGCGATCGTCACGCCTGGGGGCGTGTCCCCGCGCTCAACGACGGACTCCTGTTCATCGAGTTTGAGGGCGGGCCCTCGGCAACCAACGCCCACCTTGGCGTGTGGATCTCGACCTACGGGCTTCCGGCCGCGAAGACCGCGGCGCTCCAGACCGCACTCACGGCGGCGCTCGATGCCCGCTTAGGCACGGCAACCTCAGGCGGTGCCTGATCCCAAGAACCGAGGTCCCGACCCGCACAGGCACTGGTCGACATTCGGCGCCGAACGCTTCGAGCCGCCGCCGGTGAGCTAAAATGCCACACCGATGAGCGGCGAGAACGTCTTCGTGCTCACCCAGTTGGTCCTGACGCTTTTTCTGGTGTCGCTGTTGTGGTCGCTCCACGCTCGACTCCGCAGGCAGGAGTTTTTCTGGTGGTGGGCCTGCGCCTGGACCTCCTTCGCCCTGTTCCTGGCGAGTGCCTTCCTGGCAAGACAGCTCCCGCCCGAATGGGCGGAGATCAGGGCCGGCGTGTACTTCCTGATGGTGCTCGCCGGCTTCACCCAGATTCCGCTACTGCTGTTCGGAGCGTTGAGCCTCCGGCCGGCGGGCCCGCCCGGCCGCTCGTGGCAGCGCGCAGGCGTCGGCCTGGCGCTGGCCGTGGGCGCGCTGAGCTTTCTGCTGTCGCTGCTGTCGCGGGACCAGGTGGCGACGAGTTTCGCACTGCGCCAGACACCGCGCATCGTGGGGCTTGCCGCTGCGCTGCTCTTCTGCGCTGTCGTCTTTCTGCGGCGCTCGCGGACCAGTCAATCCTGGGCCAGTGGCGTCACCGGGGCCTTTTGCCTGCTCTACGCGCTCGACCAGAGTTTGTACGCCACGGCCCTGGTCGGGCATCTGGCGCTCGACCCCGGGAGCGTCCCGGGCAGCTTCCTCACTTCGGCCGTGAACCTGGCGGGGCCGTTCCTGTTCGTTCTGGATCTCGTGTCTTCCTGCGGGATCTGCCTGGGCATCGTGCTTCTGCTGGTCGAGGAGCATCAGCACGCCCAGCGCGCCCT
This sequence comes from uncultured Acidobacteriota bacterium, assembly GCA_963847125.1. Classification (GTDB taxonomy): domain Bacteria; phylum Acidobacteriota; class Vicinamibacteria; order Vicinamibacterales; family 2-12-FULL-66-21; genus DATAEE01. The sequence continues at coordinate 106,912 of CAWJYM010000005.1, read as the reverse complement.
TCTGAAGACCCTCAACGACAGCCTGGAGATTGCGGGAAGGAACGAGGCGTTGCTCGAGGAGATCGAGGAGCGCCGGCGCGTCGAACAGGCTTTACGGGACAGCGAGGATCGATATCGAGACCTGGTCGAACACAGCGAGGATCTGATCTGCACACACGACCTCGAAGGCCGGCTGCTCTCGGCCAACCCGGGGCCTCCCAGGATCCTGGGGTATCACCTGGATGAGTTCCTGCGGATGTCGGTCCGGGATCTGTTGAGGCCGGAAGACGTCGACACGTTCGACGTCTATCTGGCGACCGTCCGGCGAGACGGAGTGGCCAAGGGCCGCATGTCGGTCCTGACCCGCGGTGGGGAGAGGAGAATCTGGGAGTTTCACAGCTCGCTTCGCACCGACGGCGTCCAGTCGCCCATCGTGCGGGGGGTCGCCCACGACATCACGGACAGGTTCCGGGCGGAGAAGGCCCTCAAGATCTCGGCGGCCGCGCTCGCCGCGGCCGAGGCGAGGCACCGGGCCATCCTCAAAGCGCTGCCCGACTGGGTGTTCCTGCTCACCGCGGACGGCGTGTTTCTCGACTATCACGCGAAGGACCCCGGAGATCTGCTGGTGCCTCCTGAGGTGTTTCTCGGCAGGAACATCCGCGAGGTCCTGCCGCCGGACCTGGCAGCCGGACTCGAACGCTGCTTCGCCGAGGCCATGGCCTCCGGGGGCCCGTGCGCGTTCGAGTACCCGGCGCCGTCGCACGGCGATATCCGCTTCTACGAGGCGCGCGTCGTGCGCTGCGACAGCGACAAGGTCCTGAGCGTCGTCCGCGACATCACGGAACGGATTCGGGCGGAGGACGAAGTCCGCCGGCTGCGCGACGCGCTCGCGCACGTGGGCCGGGTCTCGATGCTCGGCGCGTTGACGGGATCGCTGGCGCACGAGATCAACCAGCCGCTGGCCGCGATCGGCGTCAACGCGCAGGCCGGGCTGAACCTCGTCGCCAGCGGTCAGACCGACGTCGACGAGCTGCGCGAGGTCATGCGCGACATCATCGCAGACAGCCGGCGCGCGGGAGACGTGCTGCATCGGCTCAGAGATCTCCTGACCAAGGGAACAACCGAGCACGCGCCGCTCGACGTCACCACGCTCATCGACGAAGTGCTGCGGCTCGTCCGCGGGGAGATCGTCGCGCATCGAATCCAGATCGAGATGGATCTCGAGGATTGTGTCCCGTTCGTGCTGGGAGACCGTGTACAGATACAGCAGGTCGTGCTCAACCTGCTGATCAATGCCTTTGAAGGCGTGCGCGATCTGGAAGTCCCCGAACGGCGTGTGATCCTTCGGATGCGCACGATCGGCAGAGAGGTCGTCGTGTCGGTCGGTGACAACGGGGTCGGCCTTTCCGAGGACGAGCTTCCCCAAATCTTCGAGCCTTTCTACACGACCAAGCCCGGCGGAATGGGTCTCGGCCTCGCGATCTGCCAAGCCATTGTGACGGCCCATGGCGGGGAGCTCACGGCCGAGCGCAATGGGGACCGAGGCATGACGTTCTCGTTCCGCCTGACCGCCTGCGAGCCGACGGGCGCGGTCCCCCGGGCCACCGGCTCTGCGCTGGAGTCGCGCCTCGCCTGATATGCGGCCGGCCACGGTATTTGTCGTCGACGACGATCCGTCGATGCGTCCCGCGTTGAAGCGGCTCCTGACGAGCGCGGGGCTGTCGGTGGAGACGTTTGCATCCGCCGAAGACTTCCTCGAGGAGCTCGATCAGAGACCCGCGGGGTGTCTGGTGCTCGACGCGCGTTTGACCGGGATGAGCGGGCTCGAACTGCAGGCCCGTCTGACCGCCATCGCCCCCGCGATGCCGGTCATCGTCATCACCGCCGTCGGCAGCGCGCAGGTCGAGGTCGACTCGCTGAGGGCGGGCGCCATCGCGGTGCTCCGAAAGCCGTTCGCGCCTCAGGCCCTGCTCGACGCGATCGCGCGCGCCCTCGACGAATGCCCCCGCGGGGGCCGCGCATGAAATACGACCTCCACACCCACTACTACCCTTCGGTGTTCTTCGACCGCATCAAGGAACAGGGCCGGGAGTTTTCTTTCACGACGGACCCGACCGGCCGGACGATCATCACCTACGGCGGCGCGCGGTTCTTCGGCATCACGCCGCCGATGACCGATCCCGCGAAGCGTCTCGCCGACATGGATCGGGTCGGCATCGACGTCGAGGTGATTTCGCTGTCGACGCCCAACGTCTTCTTCGTGGAGGGACCCGGGCAGGCGGCGATCGCGCGCGAAGTGAACGACGCGTACGCCGGGTTGATCGCCCGGTATCCCGCGCGGTTCAAGGGCTTCGCGTCGATTCCGATGGACGATCCGGACGCCGCGCTCAAGGAGCTGCGCCGATCCATCGACGAGCTGAAGATGAACGGCGTCGTCCTGCTGAGCAACATCCGTGGCCGCGCGCTGACCTCCCCGGTGTACCGGCCGTTTTTCGAGGAAGCCAACCGGATCGGGCTGTGTATCTTCCTGCACCCGATGCTGCCCGCCAACGCCGCGCCGTTCGGCGAGTACGTGCTCGGGCCGCTCGTCGGCTTTCCATTCGACACGACGCTGGCGGTGGCGCGGATGTGCTTCGACGGCCTTCTCCGCGAGCTGCCGAACATCCGCTGGCTCATCGGCCATCTCGGCGGCGCGATCCCCTGGCTCATGGAGCGGCTCGACAGCGGCTACCGGGACTTCGCCGAGTGCCGTACGAAGATCGATGCGCCGCCGAGCACCTACTTGAAGCGGCTCTACTACGACACGGTCACCTTCAGCCCGCACAACCTGCGCCACGCGCGCGACCTCGTGGGATCGGACCACATGGCGATGGGCAGCGACTATCCGCACCTGCTCGGCTCGATCGACCGCGCCGTCTCCTCCATCGAACAGCTGGACATTCCAGCTCACGAAAAGGACCGCATCTTCTCGGGGACCGCGCTGTCGATTCTGAATAACGTCTGAGGGTGCCGAGATGGAGCGAGAGCACAGAGACGGGTTAAACGCAGAGGCCGCAGAGGACCGCAGAGGCTGGAAGCAGGATCGGCCGGCGCGCCTTCGGCGCGTGCGTTGCGCGAACGAGCCCACACGCAAGAGCCTTTCGAGAGCGCCTAGTTCCCAGGCTCTTGCGTGTGGGCTCGTTCGTGCAACGCCAGGCCCGACCGAAGGTCGGGCCCCGGCCGATCCTGCTTCCAGCTGGACCTCCGCGCCCTCTGCGAACTCTGCGTTGAAGCCGTCTCCTCGTCCTCCGCTCGCCCCCGCCTCCTTCTCGAGGGCCCTCGGCCTCTTCAGCCTGATCGCCATCGCCGTCAACGGCGTCATCGGCTCCGGCATCTTCGTGCTGCCGGCGACGGTGGCTGCGCTGATGGGCGCCGCGAGCCCCGCCGCCTACATCGTCGCGGCGGCGCTGACCGCGCTCGTGGTCCTCTGCTTCGCGGAGGCCGGCAGCCGCTTCGAGGAGACCGGCGGGCCGTACATCTACGCGCGCACGGCGTTCGGCCGGTTCGTCGGCTTCGAGGTCGGCTGGATGTTCTTCCTGTCGAGGCTTGCCGCCGCCGGAGCGATCGCGAACGCCTGCGCCGCGTACGCGGCGAACTTCTGGCCCGTGCTCGGGACGGGAGCCGGGCGGGCGGCGCTCCTGACGGCCATCATCGGCGGGCTCGCCGGCGTGAACGTCCTCGGCGTCCGGCAGGGCGCGGCGGCCGTGAACGCGCTGACGATCGCGAAGCTCGGGCCGCTGCTGTTGCTGCTGGCCGCAGGGCTGCCGTTCCTGGACCCGGCCCGCTTCGATCTCGTGCCGGACCCGGCTGCAAGCGGGTTGCGCGAGGCCAGCCTGCTGTTGATCTTCGCGTTCGGCGGGTTCGAGAACGCGTCGGTCCCGGCGGCCGAGGCGACGCGCCCGCGCCGTGACGTCCCGATCGCTCTGGTGACGGCGATCGGGATGACCGCGATCCTCTACGTGCTCATTCAGATGGTCGCGCTGAGCGTGCTGCCCGCTCTCGCGACCGACCCCACGCCGCTCGCATCAGCCGCGTCGGCGATACTTGGCCCGCGCGGCGGCACGCTCGTGACAGCCGGAGCGCTCGTCTCGACCGTCGGCAGCCTGAGCGCGCTCGCGCTCGTCGGCCCGCGCATTCTGTTCGCGCTCGGGGCGTGGGGCGATCTGCCGTCCCGGCTCGCGCGCGTGCATCCGCGCTTCCGCACGCCCCACGTCGCGATCGTCGCGTTCGCCGTCATCGCATGGCTCGTCTCGCTGGCCGCCAACTTCTCGCAGCTGGCGATCGTCAGCGCGATCGCCCGGCTGCTGTTCAGCGCCTCCACGTGCCTCGCGGTGCCGCTGCTGCGGCGCCGTCAGCCCTCTCCGTCGGCGTTCGTCCTGCCGGGCGGTCCCCTCGTGCCGATTGCCGCCGCCGCGGCGTCGGTGTGGCTCTTGACGGGAATCACACGCGGCCAGGCGATCGCAGGAGCGGCTGCGCTTGCCGCGGGTGTGCTTCTCTATCTGCTAAGTGGTACCGCCCGAAAAGAATGACGTAAATCGCCAGAACGCAGTGAAGCGTCACCGGAATCAGCAACGTCCGAGTGATCGCATAGCGCAGAATCATCGACGACAGATACAGCCACCCGAACGGAACCGCGATCCGGCCGAACGTGCGGTTCGGCCGCGCGAACCAGCCGTCCCCCCGCGTGAAATCCGCATTCACCTTCAACATCCCCGCAAGCATCACGATCTGCGATGACAGCAAGTACGGATAACCGATCAATCCGGACTGCCAGTGCCGCATCGGAGGCAGCCAGGTCACGCCCGCGAACGCGACCAGCACCTGACCGACGACTCTCAAAAAAAACAAACCGAAGAGCAGCCAGAGAACCGGTGCAAGGCGCCGCGCTGGAGTCATCGTCATGGGCTTGCCCTGAGCGAAGTCGAGGGCGTGTTCCTTCCTTGCTCACACGCTACGACCGCGACCGCTCAGAAGTCGTGAAAACCCTATGAAAAATCGTGACGCCCGCGCGCGTCTCACGGTTCTGAAACCAGCTGTGCCGTTTTGAGAAATTTCAAAAAAGGTTGCGGATCTGTTGCAGCTAAACAGGTTACGATGAGTGCTGACCCGGAGGTCATTTTTGAGGCACCCTGCGATGCTCTTCGGTACCCGTGTGCCGAGGCGACTCTCATTTCTCGTAATTGCTCTTTCTGTCGCGCTGATGCAACGCGCGTCGGCGGATAACACTGTTCAGACGCTTCCCTTCTTCCAGGACTGGACCGACACAGCTCTCCTTAACGTCGAAAACAACTGGTCCGCCGTCCCGGGGATCGCCGGATTTCGCGGGCAGCTCGTGGCGGGCTTCAGCGTCGATCCACAAACGGTTCTCGCCCCCGATCCCTCGGATCCACTGGGCCCGGTCGTGAGAGTTAACCAGCTCGACCTCAATGGTCTGAATCTGGCGAACATCGGCGTCGCCGAGCTTCAGAGCGGCAACCCTGTTGTTGCGTTGCAAGGCGGCGGACAGCCCAAGGCGCCCCATCTTCGAATAAACATCACCACACTCGGCCGATCGAACATCGTCGTGTCGTACAACGTCCGCGATGTGGATGGTTCGGCCGACAACGCAGTCCAGCCGGTGGCCCTGCACTACCGCGTCGGCTCCTCGCCGGACTGCAGCGGGCTCACAGGGAATTTCACCAATGTGCCCGCCGCCTTCATTCCGGACGCGACAACAGGTCCGGGCCTCGCGACGCTCGTGACACCGGTTTCAGTCATGCTCCCTGCGGACGCGAACAATCAGCCCTGCGTCCAGCTCCGGATCATGACGACGGACTACGGCGTGCCGATGCCGCCGCCCGGGACGACGAACAACGACGAGTGGATTGGCATCGACGACATCCGGATCGAGTCGTCTCCGCTCCCGACGGATCGCGCGATCAACGACATCCAGGGAAGCGGCGCCACGTCGCCCTTTGCCGGCGAAAGAGTTCGCACCACCGGCATCGTGACCGGCGTCCGGACGGGCGACCTCGGCTTCTACATTCAAGCCCCCGACGCAGAAGCAGACGACGATCCGCAGACTTCTGAGGGCCTTCTGATTCGATCCGTGCCGGGATCGATGGTGGCACGCGGCGATCTCGTCGAGGTGACGGGCGTCGTTTCCGAGCTTCCCCTCAGCAACCCCGAAGGCCGGCGAGTCACCCAGATCTCCGGCGGGCAGGTGCAAATCATCTCGGTCGGAAACCCGCTGCCCGCGCCGATGACGCTGACGCCGTCGGACACACCGGCCGATGGGCCCCTGGACGCGCTCGAACGGTTCGAGGGCATGCGCGTACGCGTGGCGTCGCTCCTCGTCGTCGGGCCGACCGAGGGGACCCTGGACGAGGCCAGCGCGTCCGCGACGAGCACCGGCGTCTTCTTCGGTGTGATCGACGACGGCTCCGCGGCGCGCACGATGCGTGAGCCGGGGCTCGATCCGTTCGAACCGGAGCCGCCGGGTCTGCCGTCATGTGTTCCCCCGTCGCCGTGCGTTCCCCGCTTCGACGGCAATCCGGAGCGGATCCGCGTCGACAGCGACGAGCAGGTCGGAGCCGCCGCGCTCGACCTCGCGGCCGGTCAGACCGTCAGCGGCCTCGTCGGCCCGCTGAACTACGACGTCAACGCCTATAGCATCGCCGTCGACCCGGACGCTTCGTTGAGCACGAGCGACCAGCCGACCGCAGCAGCGGTCGTCGAGCCGGGCGCGAGCCAGTTCACGGTCGCGTCGCTCAACCTGCAGCGGTTGTACGACACCGCCGACGACCCCGCCACAACCGACGTCGTGATGACCGAGGCGGGGCTCGAACGACGGTTGAGCAAGCTGTCGCTGCTCGTGCGGAATGTGCTTCGGACACCTGACGTCCTCGGCGTTTCGGAAGCAGAGAACGCCGACGTCCTGCAGGCGCTTGCCGACCGGATAAACTTCGATGCCATCGCGGCCGGTCAGGCGAGCCCGGCCTACCTCGCGTACCTCATCGAAGGCAGCGACCCTGGCGGCATCGACGTCGGGTTCCTCGTCAGGAGCACGCGGATGCAAGTCCGCGACGTGACTCAGGGAGAGGTCGGGCACCTTCGTCGATCCGACCGATGGCAGCATCGATCCGTTGAACGATCGCCCCTCCCTCATCCTGCGCGCGGCGTTCACTGGAGGGGACGGTGCGGGCTTCCCCATCACGGTCATCGCGAACCATCTGCAGTCGCTGGACGACATCTCCGATCCCGCGGCCGGGCCGCGCGTCCGCGCGAAGCGGCGGGCCCAGGCGGAGTTCCTGGCCAACCTGGTGCAGGCCCGCCAGATCGGCGATCCCAACGAGCGGATCGTCGTGCTCGGCGGCATGAACGCGTTCCAGTTCAACGACGGGCTCGTGGATTCAATCGGGACGATCACCGGGCTGCCGGCGCCGCCGTCGGCGGTCCTCCTCGCGAGCCCGGATCTCGTCGATCCGGACCTCGTTGATTCCGGTTCCTCGGTTCCGCCCGACGAGCGTTATTCGTTCGTGTTCGACGGCAACGCGCAGCAGCTCGATCACATCCTGTTCACTCAGAACCTTGCCGGCGCGTTTGGCGGTGTCCACTTCGGGCGCGCGAACGCCGACTTCCCCGAGGTGCTCCGTAACGATCCGGCCCGCGCGGAGCGAGCCGGCGACCACGACCCGCTCGTCGCGTACTTCACGCCGCCTGCCAGCCTGTCCATCGATGACGTCAGCGTGACGGAAGGCGATCACGGCGTCACCCGGGCTCGGTTCACGGTCACGTTGCAGGGGCCGCACTGGCACGACGTGACGGTCCGGTTCAGAACCGAGGCGGGCGATCCGCCGGACGGCGCCACGGCCGGCCTCGATTACGTCACCAACGAGGGCACGCTCACCTTTGGCCCGGAGATGACGACCCAGACGATCGTCGTCGATGTGATTGGCGATCGGCTTGTCGAGCCCGACGAGCTCTTTACCGTCCGCTTGAGCGATGCCAGCCCGAACGCGACCATTGAACGGGCGTCGGGAACCGGCACGATCCTGAACGACGATCCGGAGCCCTCCCGATCTCAGATCGGCAACGCGGGTCTGCGAAGGCGACTGGGTCGCGCGCGTCAAGGTCATCGCTGCCCGCGCCCGTCGGCCTCCACGATCTCGGTAGCGCTTCGCGACGGCCGACGGCACCGCGACCGACGGCGTCGGCAGCCGCACGCGGACTACACTGCCGCGGCAGGTGTGCTCGTATTCGACCCAGGCGACGTCCACCAGACGATCATCGTGCAGATCGTCGACGACATCGCTCGACGAACCGTCGAAACGTTCATCGGTCAGACCTCGTCGGCCGCGATGAATGCGACCATCCTCGACGGCGAGGGCATCGTGCACGATCCGGGACGACGACCGGCGCCCGAGGATTCGGATCGGCAGCGCGCGACGCCGAAGAGCCATCAGAGGGCGCCGCGCCGATGACGTTCCGCGTCAGGTTGTCGGCCCCGTCCGGCCGACGGTCAAGGTCGATTTCCGGACCGCGAACCTGACGGCGGTGGCCGGGAGCGCGACTACGAGGCGCGGCACCGGGACGTTGACCTTCGAGCCTGGCGAGACCGAAAAGACGATCGGCATTCCGATCCTGGCGGATGACAACCAGGAAACCTGGAGCTCTTCGTGGTGATGCTGTGCGACCTCATGAATGTGGCCGTGGTCGATACCATCGGCATCGGGATCATCGACGACGCCCGACCCGCGACGGAGGACGGCCGTAGTCAGTTAGACTACTGGGATGATTCGCGGCTGGGTCGCGGCGATTGCTGCCGCGCTCGTGGTCGTTCCGGCCGGCCTCTTGGCCGCAACGGGGCTCGAGGGCGTCGTGATCGACTCGCGCACCGGCGCGCCGATCGCGCACGCGGAAGTCTCCATTCTGGGCTATACGGGCACGGTCCACACCGACGTCGAGGGGCGCTTCATCTGGGCGCCCGCGCCCGTTCCCCCCTTCGAAGTGCTGGTCGTCCTGCCGGGCGGCCGGGTCCTCAAGCCGGTCCTGATCGAGACGATCGATCCCGCACGGACGCTCGAAGTCCGCGTATCGCCGATCCTCGAAGAATCCGTAACCGTATCCGGAAGCGCGCCCGGCATCGAGGCTACCCCGGCCAGCGGGACGACGATGCTGTCACATCGTGAGCTCGAGCTGCGGCAGCCGGCGACGCTGGTGCAGGCGCTGGAAAACGTCGCGGGCGTCTCGATGGTGTCGGAAGGACAATCGGCCGTGCCGGCGGTCCGGGGAATGGCGCGCGGCCGCACGCTCATTCTCGTCGACGGCGCCCGCGTGACGTCGGAGCGCCGGGTCGGGCCGAGCGCGACGTTCCTGGATCCGTTCGTCCTCGAAGATGTCGAGGTCGCCCGGGGACCTGGCTCGGTCGCCTACGGCTCGGACGCGTTTGGCGGCGTGATCCTCGCGCGCACGCGCTCGGTCGCCGCGGGCTCCCCGCTGCAGTTCCGGTTCAGTGGCAGCGCCGGCGCCGGCGTGCCACAGGGGCGCGCGGGAGTGGAGCTGGCGAAGGGTCTCACAGGGGGCGGCGTCCTGGTGCAGGCGCACTACCGCGCTTCCGAGGACTACCGGAGCCCCGACGGCGAGGTCTTCAACTCCGGCGCCCGCGACCAGGGGTTTATCGCGCGCGTCGAGCATACGCTCGGGCGCGGCCTCTTCTCCGCCGGGTTTCAGAGCGACTTCGCGCGCGACGTCGAGCGGCCGCGGAACAACTCCTCCGTCGTGCGCTTCTATTATCCGACAGAGGACTCACACCGGTTCACGACGACGTACGATCTGCGTGATGTCGGACCGTTTTCGCGGGCCGTCCTGAGCGGCTTCCTCGGCACGAACGCCGTCGTCACGGATCAGGATCGCTTCCCAACGGCGACCCAGCCGCGTCAGATCGAGCGCGCGGACGTTTCCGCGAACGACTTCCACGTGCGCGGGTCGGGGGAGCGACAGGTGGGCCGCGCGAAGTTCGAGGCGGGGGTTGACGTCAACGGCCGGTTCGACCTGCACGCGCTGGATGTCCGGGTCGCGTACGACCCCGCGGGTTCGGTCTCGTCCACGACCGAGAACGTCTCGGTGGACTCCGCCAGTCGCCTGGACGTCGCGGGGTATTTCGAAGGCGAGACCGCGATCGTGCGCACTCTGCTCGCGAGCGGCGGCATCCGGGTCGATCGCGTGACCTCGTCGAACACGGACGGATACTTCGGGGATCGATCCACGGCCAACGGCGCCGCTTCGGGTTTCGCGGCGCTGACCGCCGGGCCGTATCGCGGCTGGTCGCTGACGGGACAGGTGGCACGGGGGTTCCGCGATCCCACGCTATCGGATCGATATTTCCGCGGCCCGTCCGGCCGCGGGTTCATCACCGGGAACCCGGACCTCGAACCGGAGACGAGCCTGCAGTTCGACGTGGCCCTCCGCTACACGGCGCGACGGGTGCGCCTGGCGTTCTTCGGCTATCACTACCGGATTGACTCCCTCATCGAGCGCTTCGAGACGACCCCGGACAATTTCTTTTTCCGCAATCGCGACCGCGCGCGCATACGCGGCATCGAGGTCGAAGCGCAGACCGAGATCCGCCCGGCGTTGACGCTGCAGCTCGCCGCACAGCTCTCCCACGGTCTCGTCGTCGGCGACGGAACCCCGCTCGACGACGTCTCCCCCGCGTCCGTATCAGTCCAGATTCACCGAGCGTTCGGCCAGCGCGCCTTCTGGCAACTCCGCGGTGCCGCGTACGATCGGGACGATCGTCCCGGTCCAACCGAGGTCGAGGTCGCCGGCTACGGCCTCGTCGACGCCGCCGGCGGATACCGTTTGACCGATGGCGTCGAGCTTCGGCTGAACGTGCGCAATCTGTTCGATCACTCGTACTTGATCAGCTCGGACCCGCGCGCGATTCTCGCGCCCGGGATCTCCGCCCTCGCAACGGTCGAGGTGCGCATGCCCGCCACGCGCTGAAGCAAGCGTCGCTTGTGGCACCAGGCTTCAGCCTGGTCCGTGGTACGAGGCTTCAGCCTCGTCTGTCCTCCGGCACGACCTTCGCAGCGATCATCAGCGGAGGCACACACACCATGCGATCTCAGCAGTACGTGATGGGTGTATTTCTGACGGTCGCGCTCGGCGCGACCGTCGTCGAAGCTCAACAGGGCCGCACGCGGTTCCGTGGGATGGACGTCAATCGCGACGGCGTGATCACGCGATCCGAGTGGCGCGGGAGCGCCCGCTCGTTCGACGTCCACGATATCAACAAGGATGGCGTGCTGTCGGGGACCGAGGTGGGCATCAACGACGACCGCGACCCCTCTCGCAGTCGCGACGGCTGGGACGATCTCGTCGATGTCTTCGACAGCGTGGACCGGAACAACAACGGCGTCGTGTCTCGCGACGAATGGTACGGCGACCGCGAGACGTTCAACCGGCTCGACCGGGATCGGAACGGCGTCCTGCGCCTGAGCGAATTCCTCGGGAGTAACGCCGATCCGACGATGTCCGACGACTGGCCGGACGAGGACGAGCAGATCATCGGGACCGGCGGACGTCGCGAAGTGATGACGACGCCGGCGTACCGCTCGGGGTTCGATCGCGGTCTGCTCGACGGACGCCAGGCCGGCCAGGAGGATCGGCAGAGCAACCGCGCCTGGGACCTCGAAGGTCAGCGCGAGCTCGAACAGGCAGACGCCGGCTACCAGAACTCGATGGGCCGCCGCGACCACTATCAGTCCGGGTACCGCGTCGGATTCCGGCAGGGTTATCGACAGGGATTCGGACCGCGCTCCTAGCTAGGGATAGAGCCGTTCAATCCGCCAGCCGGACCCGTCCTGCACGTAGAGCACGCGATCGTGCAGGCGGTCCGGCCGGCCGTACCAGAACTCGACGCGGTCGGGCCTGAGCCGGAAGCCTCCCCAGAACGGCGGGCGCGGTATGGGTCCGTCGCCGAAGCGCGACTCGACGTCGCGGTACTTGGCCTCGAGGGTTTCCCGCGACGGAAGCGGCGCGCTCTGGGTCGAGGCCCACGCGCCGAGCTGACTGCCGCGCGGTCGCGTCACGAAGTAGGCGTCCGACTCGTCCGCCCCCAGCCGCTCGATCGAGCCTTCCACCCGAATCTGCTCGTCGAGCGTCGGCCAGTAGAAGCAGAGCGCCGCGTGCGGGTTCTGCGAAAGCTCGCGCCCCTTCCGGCTGTCGTAGTTCGTGTGAAAGGCGAAGCCGCGCGCGTCCACGCCGCGCACGAGCACGATGCGCGCGGACGGCCGGCCGCTCTTATCGCAGGTCGCGAGCGTGGCGGGCGCCGTGTCCACCTGATGGGCGCGCGCGCGCTCCGCGGCGGCGAGGAACTCGGTGATGGCATCGGCACTGGCCATGCTGCTAATCTTACGCTGCAGTTTTGAGTTTTGCAGTTGTGAGTTTTGCGTAGATTCACTGACTCAAGACTCAGAACTCAAGACTCAGAACTACAGGAGAACAGAAAATGAGCTGGATGCGTATGCGCGTTGCGGGGCCGGCCGCCCGCGCGATCGCGATGGTCGGCGTGCTCGTCCTCGTCCTCGGAATGCTCTTCTGCGCCCGGACGTGGGTGAGGCTCAGCGCGGAGGCGCAGGGGGCTGACGCCGGGCTCGTCGCGAAAGCCCGAGCCATCCACGAGCGCGTCATAACGCTCGACACGCACGACGACATCAACCCTGAAAACTTCACGCGCGAAAAGAACTACACGCAGCGGCTCGATACACAGGTCAACCTGCCGAAGATGAAGGAGGGCGGCCTCGACGCCTCCTTCTTCATCGTGTACGTCGGGCAGGGCGAGCTGACGGCCGAGGCGTACGACAAGGCCTACAAAGCGGCGATCGAGAAGTTCGACGCCATCCATCGTCTGACGAAGGAGATCGCGCCGGATCAGATCGAGCTGGCGCTCACCGCCGCCGACGTCCGCCGGATCGCGGCGAAAGGCAAGAAGGTCGCGCTCATCGGCGTCGAGAACGCATATCCCATCGGCACCGACATCCGGCGCGTGAAGGAGTTCTACGACCGCGGCGGACGCTACATGTCGCTGGCGCACAACGGCCACAGCCAGCTCGCCGACTCGAATACCGGCGAGCGCGACGGCGCATGGCTGCACAACGGGCTGAGCGATCTCGGTAAGCAGGCGATCGCCGAGATGAACCGGCTTGGCATCATGGTCGATCTCTCCCACCCGTCGAAGGCGGCCAACCTGCAGGCGATCGCGCTCTCGAAGGCGCCGGTGATCGCCTCGCATTCGGCCGTGCGCGCGCTCTGCGATCACAGCCGCAACATGGACGACGAGCAGCTCCTGGCGCTGAAGAAGAACGGCGGCGTGATCCAGACCGTGGCGTTCAACAGCTACGTCAAGACGCCGCCGCCAGATTCACCCGAGCGCGCCGCGGCGATCGCGGAGCTCCGCAAGGAGTTCGGGCTTCCCGAGCCGGGGCCACGCGGTGGGGGCGGCGGTCGCGGCGCGCTCGCGCAGCTGTCGCCCGAAAAACGAACCGAGTATCTCGCGCGGCAGGCGGACATCGACAAGAAATTCCCGCCGCCTCCGCGCGCGACCGTCAAGGACTTCGTCGATCACATCGACTACGCCGTGAAACTGATCGGCCTCGAACACGTGGGGATCTCCTCCGACTTCGACGGCGGCGGCGGCGTCGCCGGCTGGAACGACGCGAGCGAGACGTTCAACGTCACGCTCGAGCTGGTTCGCCGCGGCTACACCGAGGAACAGATCGGTAAGTTGTGGAGCGGCAACCTCCTGCGGGTCATGGAACAGGTCGAGAAAGTGGCAAAGAACCTGCAGAGCTCGACCCCGACAGGAGGGGTTGACCCATGAAGGGGACGACCATCATCGGGATCGTGCTGATCGTGCTCGGCATCGCGGCGCTCGCGCTCGGCGGGTTTTCATACACGGATCGCGAGAAAGTGTTGGATATCGGCCCGATCGAAGCCACGACCGAAGAGCGCAAGACGATTCCGATCCCCGCCGTCGCCGGCGGCGCGGCGGTCGTTGCCGGAGTGGTCCTCGTGATCGCGGGCGCGCGGTCGAAAGCCTGATCGACGGCCGAGCGACTTCAGCGCCGGTTGTGACGACGCGCCTCCAGAAAGGCGATGTCTTCCGCGTCACCTGGCGAAGAGCGTCGAGCCTTGGCGATCGTCTTGAGGTGCAGAAGGTCTCTGCTCTGAGGCAACGTGAAAGACGTACGAACGAACTCGGAGTCGCGACGCGTGCTCGCAGGACGGGATAGTCGAACAGCAGATCGACTCGAAGGCTGCGCGCCGCATCGCCGACAACCTTCGGTACGCGGCCGCGCTCCTCGAACTGCGAGGATCCCTCGCCGGATGTTACCCGGCTGCGCGCCTTCAAAGGTCGTCTGCCAGCATCTATCCTGCCGACGTGACATGCCCGGCCCGGTCGACTAAGCGCTAAGCATCGTCGCAAGCCAGGCGGTTTTGGACCTGGATTGGCCGTGAGCGTAGGCCTCGCGGCCACCCCTACCGTCGTCGCGGCAGCAGAATGACGATGGCCCCCCGGATCTTCCACGACGGTCCGACGTCCGGATGACTCACGAATCCGCCGACGCCGACCGCATAGCTCGCGGGAAACGTCCCGAACGATGACAGCTTCGATACGAGCACGTTGATCGGGACCGTCCATCTGCCCTCGTCCACTTCCCAGTTGGCCGTGGACTCGGACTGGACCGTGAGCGTGATGGTGTGGGTGGCCTGGTAGGCAAGAAACGGCTGCAGGAACATCTGATTCACGTCGTCACGGTCCGCGTTACCGGAGAAGGACCACACCTGATTCCAGAGCGCGCCGTACGTCCACGGTCCCGTCTGCTTCAGCACGACCACGGTGGGCCCCGCGCTCCACTTTTCCGTCCCGAGCGTGGGGATGGTCGTAGAGGGGAGGCTGATGGCCGGCCCCACGCCCCACGTGAACGGGGTCCCTTTCGACGGCGACAAAAAGAATGATGTGAGGATGTCGCTGACACCGAAGGCCGACTCCCCGCCTGCGAAGAGCGGCGGCTGGCTGACGAGCGGCACGATGATGCGCGTGATGAGGTTCCAGTCGCTGTTCAGCGCGAACGGCACGACGGGTTGCACGTTGAGGATGAACCGTGTCTGCTCGTCCGGGCCCGACGTTCTGTTCCCAGTTGAACTGAAACGGCACGCTCACCAGATCGGAGATCGGGTTCGACAGCTTCTTGGCGAGGTCGGCCGACTCCGCCTGAGCGGCGGTGGCCGCTGCCGGCTGCTGCGCCGTTGCCACCGAAGCGGTGGCGATGCTCAGAGAAGCCGGCCACCAACGTTCGTACAACTGCATCTCTCATGTATTCGGATCCTACAGGAGTCTTCCGGTCAGAACACCCGCTTCACGCGAAAGTCGATGATGTTGTCGGACGTCGTGAATCCGTCGTCCACCGTGTTGCGCGAGCGGTTCCAGATGTAAAGCGCCTCGAAGCGCCAGTGGAAGTTGCGGCGATAGCCGATGCCCGTACGAATGCGCTGCTTGTTGGCGTACCGTTCGGCGACATCTTCCAGTGGAATGAACCACTCCCAGTCCGCCGTCAGGTAACGCGCCCCGTTGTCCGTCAACCGATCTTTGTTGAGCGGCACCTGAAGCTCGAGCCGGTTGCGAAACCGGACCGTGGAGCTCGTGCTCCGGTCGTCGTTGTAGAAGAGGTTCCGCCATTCGACGCGCATGAGATCGCGGATGACGATCTTTCGCTTCGGCGGCAGCTCCCGAAGGTCGACGACTCTCCGTATGTCACGCGAGAACAGGTGAACGCGGGCGCCTGCCCGCGGTGAGAGCTCGAACGAGTCGAGATCATCGGTCTGCGCCGTGAAACCAGTCTGGACTTCTCCCACGAGATCCAGCCATGGCTTCAGCGCGTAGTCGACGTTGGGTATGACGTCCAGGGTCGCCCACCCTGGGTCGTCATCTTCGGCCACGACCAGGACCTTCGGCTCGATCTCCAGCTGGAACGACAGCCGGTGGCTCTTCGGCCAGTTGAGAGTCAGGCTTCCCCACAACTGCAGATCCTGGGCGCTCGCGGGGGAGCGACAAAGCAGCACCAGAAGAGCCGCGGCAAATATGCGGCACGTCACCTGGTCTCTCCTGCGAGATTCCACTTGAAGATCGTCACCTGCGCCTAAGGTCCCATGGATCGTATAGTCTCTGCCAGCTAACCTCGACGGTCGGAGGAGGCCTGGTGGCAAGAGACGTCGAAGACTTCATCAAGCCGTATGTGGTCAAGAACGGCGACACGTTCAAGCTGAAGGACCATGACCCGGACGACACCCGCTGGGTGAAATCGAAGAAAGAGGGCAAGGTTCTCCTGGACAGCGGCGTCGAGATGCTGTGCGAGCTCCAGGAGCGGCTGTACGCGCAGGACCGCTGGGGCGTGCTCCTCATTTTCCAGGCGATGGATGCGGCGGGCAAGGACGGCGCGATCAAACATGTCCTGTCCGGTGTCAACCCGCAGGGCTGTCAGGTGTACTCCTTCAAGTCGCCGTCCGCCGAGGAGCTCGATCACGATTTTCTCTGGCGCACGTCGAAGTCGCTGCCGGAGCGCGGCCGGATAGGGATCTTCAACCGCTCGTACTACGAGGAAGTGCTCGTCGTCCGCGTGCATCCCGAGTTCCTGCGGGGACAGAAGGTCCCGCCCACGCTCATCACGAAGCACATCTGGAAGGAGCGCTACGAGGACATCGCCGCATTCGAGCGGTACCTCGCGCGCAACGGGTACGTCATCCGCAAGTTCTTCCTGAACGTGTCCCGGAAAGAACAGAAGAAGCGGTTTCTCGAGCGGCTGGACATGCCGGAAAAGAACTGGAAGTTCTCGCTCGCGGATGCCAAGGAGCGCGGACACTGGGACGAGTACATGGAGGCGTACGAAGACCTGATCCGGCAGACGGCCACGCCCGAGGCGCCGTGGGTCATCGTGCCCGCCGACGCCAAATGGTTTGCGCGGATCGTCGTCGCCTCGGTCACCATCGCCGCGCTTCGCGAGCTGAAGCTGGAATTCCCCCGCGTCGACGACGCCAAGAAGAAGGAGCTCGCGGCGGCGCGCGCCGCGCTCGAGGGCGAAGGCAAAGGGACGAAGACGTGAGTCCCGGACCGAAGACCTGGCCCGAGCGCCTCCTGGCGCCGATCGCCGACGTCCGCCGCGACGAGGTCGCGAGCGTCCTGCTCATGACGCTCATCATGTTCCTCATCCTGGCGGCGTATTACATGATCAAGACCGCCCGCGAGGTCTTCATCCTCGGCGAAGGTGGCGCCGAGGTGAAAAGCTACTCGTCGGCCGGCCAGGCGATCCTCCTCCTGTTCCTCGTTCCGGCGTACGGCGCGTTCGCGTCGCGCGTGAACCGCATGCAGCTCGTCCAGTGGACCACGGTCTTTTTCATTTCGCACCTCGGGCTGTTCCTCATCGCGCTCGGCGCCGGCCTCCACATCGGCATTCCATACTTCCTCTGGGTCGGAATCTTCAACCTGATGGTGATCGCGCAGTTCTGGGCCTTCGCCGCCGACCTCTACACGCACGGAGCAGGGCAAACGGCTCTTCCCGCTCATCGGCGTCGGCAGCAGCCTCGGCGCGTGGGTCGGATCGGTCCGTGCCGGCCAGATCATGGAGGCGACCGGCCCCCCGCACCTGCTTGTCGGGGCGGCGGTCGGACTGACGGCGTGCGTCTTTCTGGCGCGCCTCGTCAATCGCGTCACGCCCCGGTCGGCAGACCGGCTCGGAGGAAGCGTCCAGCGACGAGCCGCTCGGACGCGAGGGAGGGTTCGCGCTTATCCGCTCCGACCGGTACCTGATGCTCATCGCACTCCTCACGATCCTGCTGAACATCGTCAACACATCCGGGGAGTACCTGTTCGGGCGCTACGTCGTCGAGACCGCGCACGCCACCCATGGCTCGGGGCCGGAGGCAGAAGCGGCGCGTGGACACTTCATCGGCAACGTCTACAGCCAGTTTTTCAGTACCGTGAACCTGCTCGGGTTCCTGCTGCAGATGTTCGTCGTCTCCCGCGTCTTCAAGTTCCTGGGCGTGGGGAAATCGCTGTACATCCACCCGATCGTCGCGTTCTCGGGCTATCTGCTGATGCTGCGCGCCCCTTCCATCACCGCGATGGGCTATCTGAAGGCAGCGGACAACAGCATCGACTACTCGCTCGGCAACACGACGAAGCAGGCGCTCTGGCTGCCGACGAGCCGTGAGGCGAAGTACAAGGCCAAGCAGGCGGTCGATTCGTTCTTCGTGCGCATGGGGGACGTCGTCCAGGCGGGCCTCGTCTTCATCGGCGAGAAGCTGGTCTTTACGGTACCGGCGTTCGCGGCGATCAACGTCGTCCTGGCCGGCGCGTGGCTCGGCGTCGTCACGCTCCTGAATCGGCAGCTCAAGGCCAAAGCCGCACAGACGGGAACCGGTCAACTCTGACCGCCGAGGTCTGCATGCGCCTGCGCGACGCTCCGATTGAGTTTTTCGAACCAGATTCTGGTCGGCCTCGGCGCCGGCATCCTCGTCGGTCTGTTCTTCGGCGAGCAGACGGCCGTCCTCGGGTGGGCCGCCGAGGGCTTCGTCAAGCTGCTCCAGATGACGGTCCTGCCCTACGTGACGGTCTCGATCATCTCGAGCCTCGGGACGCTGCGGCCGGACGAGGCGCGGCTGCTCGGTCTGCGGGTCGGCGCGGTCATCGTTGCGCTGTGGCTGGTGGCGCTCGTCTATGCCTTCCTCGTGCCGCTCGCGTTTCCCGTCGTCGAGCGCGGCGCGTTCTTCAGCACGACGCTCGTGGAACAGCGCCCGGCGTTCGATTTCGTCGCGCTGTTCGTGCCTTCGAATCCGTTTCACTCGCTCGCCAACAACGTCGTGCCTGCGGTCGTGCTGTTCTCGGTGATGGTCGGCGTGGCGCTCATCGGCATCGAGCGCAAGCAGCCCCTCATGGACGTGCTCGCCGTCGTGCGCGCGGCGCTCTCACGCGTGACGCACTTTCTGGCCCGGTTGACGCCCTACGGCCTGTTCGCGATCGCCGCGGTCACCGCGGGCACGCTCGGCCTCGAGCAATTCCAGCGGATCGAGGTCTACCTCGTCGCGTACATCCTCGTCGCGCTGCTCGTCAGCCTGTGGGTGCTGCCCGGGCTGGTGTCGGCGCTGACGCCGATCGGGGCCGGTGAAATGCTGTCGCGCACGCGCAACGCGCTTCTGACCGCCTTCATGACGGCGGACCTCTTCATCGTCCTCCCCGTCCTGACCGAGGCGAGCAAAGAGCTGCTCGCTCGACACCGGCTCGCGCCCGAGCACGCGGCCTCGACGCCCGACGTCGTGGTCCCAGCGTCGTTCAATTTTCCTCACACCGGCAAGCTGCTGTCTCTCAGCTTCATTCTCTTCGCGGGATGGTTTTCCGACGCTGCCATCCCCGTCACCGACTGGGTCCGTCTGGGAGCTCTCGGGCTCGTCTCGTTCTTCGGCAGCATCCAGGCCGCCGTGCCCTTCCTGCTGGACGTCTTCCGCGTCCCGGCGGATGCGATCCAACTCTTTCACGCGACCGGGGTGATCAACTCCCGGTTCGGCGCTCTTCTGGCGGCGGTTCACACGATGACGGTGGCTCTGCTCGGGACGTGCGCGATCACCGGCACGCTCCGATACCAGCCCGCTCGACTCGTGCGCTTCGCCGCCGTCACGGTGGTGTTGACCGCGGTGACGCTGGGCGGCGCGCGGATCGTCCTCACCCGTGCGGTCGGGGGAGGCGAGGATTCAGGCGCGGTGATCGCGGACATGCAACCGCTCTACCCGACCGTCGAGGCCGTCGTCCATCGCGATCGGCCTCCCCAGCCTGCTGCCGCAGGCTCCGAGCCTCTGTTGGAGTCGGTGCGCCGGAGAGGCGCCCTCCGGGTGGGGTACGCGGTCGATTCCCTCCCGTTCGCGTACTTCAACCGCGCCGGCAACCTCGTCGGCTTCGACGTCGACCTCGCGCACCAGCTCGCCCGCGAGCTGCAGGTGCGGCTGGAATTCGTGCCGGTCGATCGCGACCGCCTCGCCGAGCACCTCGACGCGGACGACTGCGACATCGTCATGAGCGGCATCGTCGTGACGACGCTGCGCGCGAGCCAGGTGCTCTTCTCGACGTCCTACCTGGACGAGACGCTGTCGTTTGTCGTGCGGGACCACCGGCGAGCGGATTTCTCGACGTGGGCCGGCATCCGGTCGATGCGAGCGCTCGTCGTGGGCATTCCCGACGTGCCGTACTACATTCAGAAGGCGAAGGATCTCCTGCCCGACGCCCGCTTCCACCTCGTTCGCACGGTAGGAGAGGCGTTCACGGACGGCGAGCTGCCGTTCGACGCCGCCGTGCTCCCGGCAGAGCGTGCTTCGGCCTGGACGCTTCTGCATCCGAAGTTCTCGGTCGTCGTGCCGGAGCCTGGCACGATCAAGATTCCGCTCGCCTATCCCGTCGCCCGGCGGGACGAGAGGTTCGCGAGCTTCGTGAACACCTGGATCGAGCTAAAGCGTAAGGACGGCACGATCGACGCCCTCTATCGCTACTGGATCCTCGGCCGGAACGCCGCGGCCAAACGACCGCGCTGGTCGATTCTCCGGAACGTCCTGCACTGGACGGAGTAACCCGCCTGCCCGTTGGGTCTCTGCCCGCTTATACTCAGGGGACTGTGAGGCTGACATGACCTGGGACGTGAGGATCGGCATCCTTCGCGCGGCGTTTGTGGCCTTCTCGCTCGTGGGGGCGTCACCCGCTGACGCTCAGCACGAACACGGGACCTCGTCTGGAGAGGCGCTCGGGAAGGTCGAGTTCCGGACGTCCTGCAGCCCCGCGGTCCGTGACGGGTTCAACCGGTCGGTTGCGCTGTTGCACTCATTCGAGTTCAGGTTCGCCATCGAGGCCTTTACGGCGGTCCTCCAGAAAGAGCCGTCCTGCGCGGTGGCCCACTGGGGCATCGTCCTGAGCCAGTGGAGCAACCCGTTCGGGGGCGTGCGTCCGCCGCAGGTGATCGAGCGGGGGCAGGAAGCGGTAGCCCGCGCCCGGGCGTCGACCGACGGCAAGATGGACGCTCGCGAGCGCGCGTACTTCGACGCGGCGGCGCTGCTCTTCGACGGCGCGCCCGGGGTCCCGCAGAGGGACCGGACGCTGGCCTACGAGCGCGCCATGGAAAAGATCGTCGCCGCCTACCCGGATGACATGGAGGCGAAGATCTTCTACGCGCTCGCGGTCAGCCAGAATGCGCTCGCGACCGACAAGACCTACGCGAACCAGCTCAAGGCGACCGCAATCCTGGAGCCGCTCTTTCGCGAACATCCTGAGCACCCGGGGCTGGCGCACTACATCATCCACGCGTACGATCATCCGCCGCTCGCGCCGCGCGCGGTCGACGCGGCGCGGCGTTACGCCAAGATCGCGCCGTCCGCGCCGCACGCCCTCCACATGCCGTCGCACACCTTCACGCGCGTCGGCTACTGGCAGGACTCGATCGCGTCCAACATCGCGTCGGCCGAGACCGCGTCGAAGCTCGGCACCCACGGCGAAGTGCTGCACGCGATGGACTATCAGATATACGCGTACCTCCAGCTGGGGCAGGACGCAGCCGCGCGGCGCGTTCTCGATCGGCTGCCCGAGGTCCGCGCCAGGTTCAACCCGGATTCGATCGGCGGTGCGGCGCCCGGTTCCGCCGGGTTGTACGCTCTCGCGGCGATCCCTGCCCGTTACGCTCTCGAGCGCGGGGTGTGGGCGGACGCGTCGTCTCTGGAGGCGCGCGCGACCACGTATCCCTGGGTGGATGCGGTGACGCCGTTCGCGCGCGCGCTGGGCGCGGCGCGCAGCGGTTCGCCGGCTGCCGCCGGCGCCGAGATCACCCGCTTGAAGGCACTCGCCGAGCAGCTCGCCGCCGGGTCCGATGCCGACTGGGCCGCCCGGGTGGACGTCCAGCGACGTATCGCCGAAGCGTGGGTAGCGTTCGCCGAAGGCCGCCGCGACGGCGGAATCGCCGCGCTGAGTGCAGCGGCCGACGCCGAGGACGCGATCGACAAGTCAGCCGTCTCGCCAGGCCCGCTCGCACCCGCGCGCGAGATGCTCGGCGAGATGCTGCTCGAGGCGAAACGGCCGAAGGAGGCGCTCGTCGCGTTCGAGGCGACGATGAAGAAGGAGCCGAACCGGTTCCGCGCGGTGGCCGGAGCGATGCGCGCGGCCGAGGCCGCCGGCGACCGCGAAGCGGCGACCCGGCACGCGCGTGAGCTCCTGGAGATCGCGAAGACGGCCGATTCGGATCGCCCGGAGCTCGCGCGCGCCCGACAAGTAGCGGGAAAGACTTAGAAGCGGAAGATCACACCGCCGTTGAACGAGAACTGATTCGCGTACTGGGCGTCCCCGACGACGTAGCAGCCCCAGTACGGGTCGCACCACCAGCCGACGGCGTCCGACTTGATGTAGGTCGGCGTCCACTGGAGGCCGGCGCGCACACCGATCCCGCGCGAGGGGACGAATTTCACGCCCGCGCCCCAGGTGGTCGAGAACTGAGTGTTTCCTTCCGTCTCCCCCGAGAATCCGGCGCGCGTGAAGGGGACGCTGCCGTAGCTCGTCGCGCCGAGCCCGCCGAGAACGTACGGCCTCACCGGGCTGTCGGCCGGCCCGAAGTTGTAGGCGAAGTACCCGTGATACGTCTGCACGGCCATGTCGCCGACCTCGACCGTGTTGGTGCCCGTCACATCGAGCCGCGACTCCTGCCGTCCGTACATGAAGCCCACTTCGGCGCCCTCGGTCGCGAGCACGCCGACGCTGAATCCCCAATTGAACGAGTCCACAACGTCGATGGCGTCGTAGATGTTGCCGTCACCGGCGAGGATCGCCTGGCCCGTGACGCCGTCAGAGAACGTCCACCCGAGGATGCCGCTGATCTCGACTCGCGGCTGTGCGAACGCCGGCGCCGCCGCGAACAGCACGATCAAGGCGGCCTGCCACACGACTTTTCGAAACATGCTCGACTCCCAAAAAAGGCCCAGATGGGTGCTGCACCCTCCGGTAACTGGCTCCGGGCGTGTGCCAGCAGTTCGAGCGTAGATTTCGGGGAAGGCTGAGGTCTATAGGACCTTGGTCTAGGGACTGGGTCGGGTATGATCGGTTCATGCGACGTACTGCCCTCCGGATCGTCACAACGGTCCTTCTCGCGTGTACGGCGGGTACCCTGCAGGCGCAAAGCCAGCAGAAGCCGGCGCCCGTCAAGGCCACGGTGTACCTGACCCCGACGTGCGGCTGCTGCGGCAAGTGGGCCGACCACATGAAAACGGCCGGCTTCGCCGTCACGCGCGAGGTCACCGCGCAGCTCGACGCCGTGCCCGCCCGCAGGCGCGTCCCCGAGAGCCTGCGGTCCTGCCATACGGCCGTCATCGGGAACTATCTCGTCGAAGGACACGTCCCGGCGGATCTCGTCCAGAAGCTGTTGAAGGAGCGTCCGAAGATCGCCGGCATCGCAGTGCCCGGCATGCCCGCCGGATCGCCAGGGATGGAAAGCAACTATCCCGTGCCGTACTCGATCGTCGCCTTCAGGGCCGACGGGACGACGTACGAGTTCGCGAAGCGGTAGGTCTATTCAAGGGACCTCGACCCTGAACTGCTCCCACGCCTGGAGGAGGTCCGTCGTCAGGTCGTGAGCGACCTTCCGAATCCGAGGCTCGAGGCGCGTGAGGCCCTTGAGTTTGACGAGCCGGCTGAGGTCCGCCAGAGCCCCGGACTGCCCACTGAGGCTGGTGCTCCCCAACTGCGCCCCGGCGTCATGCGCGACTTCTCGCAGCTCCTCGGCGGAGTCGAGCTCGGCGATCCCGACCTCCCGGTAGGTACGATCCCAGGTCCGGATCCACCAGTCGCGGCCGTCTGGCCGTGAATCGTCGATGCCGGGCAGCGCAACAAGGAGCGGCGGCTGCAGGCGAGCGATCTGCCGGACTCCTTCGACCACCCGCAAGGTCTCGGAGCTGCGAGGCGCGCTCAGGCAGGAACTCTGGGCCTGGAACACCTGCTTGGCTTCCAGCACGAGGTCGTCCTCGGACCGCTCAGATGTGCCTTCGATCCGGATCAGAAGCTGGCGCGTAAGTGCGCTGCCGATCCCCATGCGAAGCCAGCCCACCTTCTTCAACGTCAGGAACGCCGGCGTGAACTCCGGAGATTCCCTGGACACCACGGCCACGACTTTCGCCCACGTGACGTGCGTGTTTGCCCGTTCGTTCTCTGCGAGGGGCTGCATGAGCGAATCGGTCCACGACAGGAACTCTTCCTGGGTCTTCACCGTCGCGCCACGCAGACGCTTCACGACCGCAGGGTCCGGGGGCATGTAGGACGGATCCTGGAGAGCCCGCCGATACCCGGCGAGGAACGCATCGATGGTCGCGGCAAGAGAGTTGGTCCACCCTCGCTGAGCGGCTGCGAGCTCCAGCGACCCGAGAAAACGGATGATGTCGATGACCGCCGGCCCCCGGTCAGAGTCGTCGAAGTCGTCGAGGCCTCGGGTCACGGCCGTCATCGCGTACTGCTCGATGTGGGCGTCGCCATGAAGCGTCGCCGCCGGCAGGGTCCTGGCCTCGGTGCGGAACGCCGCGCACACCTCGCGCATCCACTCCTGGTTCACGAACCTGAAGAACGCCATGGGGCTCGCGGCCAACCGCGCGCGCAACTCAGGCGGCATTCCGGCGACACGGGACCGGTCTGGAGCGAGGCGTGAGGCCGAGCCCGGCGCCTGGCTCGACCCCGCCAGATGGCAGACACCCAAGCCGGCGACAACGATGGCGAGGATCACCAGGGACCTGTAGGCGTGCGAGGTCATGGTTCGGTCTACTCGAGAAACCGCGCTCTCCACTCCGGCGGGGGGAGGTCGCAGACGTCCTTCCTGCCGAACCATCGATAGCGCCGCGCCGCGAACCAGTTGTAGAACGCGTCGCGGATCGGCCGCGGGATGACCCTCAGCCCGGCTGCGAGCTTCCATGGAAACGACAGCCGACCCGCGATGCGCAGCGCGGCCTCCGATCGCTCGTAACACCCTCCCCGCTCGATGAGCACGAGGCTGTCGAGCGTCCCCGGCGCGCGGCCGCAGGCCGTGAGCAGGCGCTCCGCGGTGGACGATTGGAGCGACGCGAAGCGGAAGACCGCCTTCCGATCCCGCGGCAGGATGAAGCGGACCGAGCCGCTGCAGACGTTGCAGACGCCGTCGTAGAGGACGATCGAGAAGTCCTGAGTTCTGAGTTGTGAGTCCTGAGTTGTGAGTTGTGAGTCTTGAGTTGTGGGTCCTGACTCAGAACTCATGACTCAGAACTCAAAACTCAAGACTCTCGATCGAGCTCCGCCAGCTGATCGTCCACGGCGGCGAGCGCCTGCTCGAGCATGCGGCGATGCGCGTCGACGGTCGCGCGCTCGAGGTCGTGCAGCGTGCGGGCGCGCGTCATCTCGAGCGTCCTGCGGCGATCGTCGCGCTGCGCCTGTTCCACGCTCCACGAGCGGGGCGCCGGCGCCGCCCGCACCTTCTCTTCCTGCTGCGCCTCGACCGCCTTGCTCTCCCAGCCTCGGGCCATGAGGCGATCCTACTCCACGTTAGGCACTAGGCATTAGGCACTAGGCACTCCGCAGATGGACAGAGTGCCTATTGCCTAGTGCCCAGTGCCTACACGGTTCAAAACCGGAACGTCCAGCCGGTCTGAATCTGGCTCGACGTCCCGCGCTGCCCGTCCTTGTTGACCCGCGTGCCCGCGAGGAACTCGAGCACCAGATCCCCCTGCGGAATCGGCGACCACGTCAGGTTGATCGTCGTCCGCTGCGTCCGCCGAAGCGAGTCGGGCGTCTGGATGTCCAGGTTGTCGACGTTCACGATGCCGTAGGTAAAGGTTGAACTGAATGTCGGCCGCCACTGTCGCTCGTAGCCGAAGTACCCGGAACCGACGCGCAGCGCCTCCAGGCTGTTGTCGACGGGGTTGAAGACGGCGTCCTGACCGCCGAGCGTCCCGAGGTCGGTGATGTACTTGCCGATGCCCCAGCCCGCGTTGACCGCGAACTTCACGCGGTCGTCCGCGTCCCAGCGCGGGACGAGAACGCCGCTGACGTTGAGGCCCAACCCTCCGGTCGAGAGCGTCAGGGCCGGCTGGTCGGTCACTTCCCCGCGCAGCGATCGGACGAGGATCGCCGCCTGCACGTGAGCAGTCCTGCCCAACAGCCCGCGGAGCGGATGTCCTTCAGCCGGATCCCAGCGGACGCGCGCGATGAAGTCGGGGGTCAGGTTGACGCCCTGCGCACCCGTCAGATCGGGCGCGGGATTCTCGAGCGCCAGGGCGAGATTCAACGTGGGCTTCAGCGGATGCGTGTACCGAAGCAGCGGCTGCCGGAAGAGCGAGATCGCGTTCAGCCCCTCGAAGTCGATGCCGATCGGTTCGGCTTCCGGATCCGAGAACGTCGACCAGGTCTGACCGACGACGAACCGCTTGGTCTGCATGAACGCGTGGCGCAGCCGGAACGTGTTGCCGGATCCGGCAAAGTCGGCCTCGACGAACGTTCTGACGCGGACCGATCCCGCTGGGCGACCGCAGGTCGACGTTCAACCGCGAGGGCCTGGGAGAGTACACCGTTCGGGCATCTTCGCCGGCGATCTGGTCGCCGACAGGGATCGACGACGTCACGAAACGGTCGTCCGTCCCGAGCGCAGCGAGCGTGTGGACGGCTGTAATCCGTGCCTGTCCGCCAATTTCATCGCCGCGTCGGTGCCAGGAATGCGCATGGATCCGGGGAACTCCCCCGCCGCCACGACGTCGGTCATCTCCGGCACGCGCTGTACGGCCTTTTCGACCTGCGCCAGGCGCTCTGCAACGGCGTCGGGCACCGTCGGCTACGGCAGGCTGCTTCTTGAGGTCCGCGACCTCGTTCCGCGCCGTCAGGGCCACGGCGCCGGCATCGTCGACCTGCTTCTTCAGCCCCGCGATCTCCTTGCTCAAACCCTCGAGCAGTTTGCTCTGGGCCTCGAGCAGCCCTTGCTGACGCTCGACGAGCGTGCGGAGCTCGGCCAGCGTCGCCTCCACGCTCGGTGGTGACTGGGGCGCCGAGACGGAAGGAGGCGTCTGCGCACCGAGCGGCGCAGCGGCAAACGCGGCGATACACATGGCAAAGGTCACTCGTTGGGTACGCATCGTGGACCTCATGGAGTCGACGCGAATTCTACTGTGGCAACTACTGGCCGCCGAGAGCCATCCACCGGTAGTACGGGTTCCTCGGATCCCGGCCGAGCGCTTCTTCGAGCGCGATGGCGGCCTCCGCTCGCTCGCCAGCAGATGCGTGCAGCGCGAAGCGATAAAAGGCGAGAAGCTCGCGCCGTTCGGCCTGGACGTCCGCGCGCAGCGGATCGTCGGGGCCGAGCGGTACGTCGGTCGCGAGGGCGAGGACACGGGGCAGGACGCGCTGGAACTCGCCGCGACGCACCCACGCCGCGTGTTCGATGATCGGGCGGTCGTCGGTCACCGGCGGCGCATCGCCCGCGTAGGCTTCGAGACCCGCCCGATCGGTGATCCAGGTGGCGAGGAGCGCCGCCGGCGACTCGATGCCGGCCTCCCCCAGGACGCGTGCGGTGTCCGGCCGCGAGAAGCGCGTCGCGACCCTGCGGTCCATCGAGTCGTGATGGGGCTCGCCGACCCGACGAGGAGCATCTCGTAGAGCTCGGTCGTCCAGACCGTCGCATACGGAAACACGTCGAGGAAACTGCGGACGAGCGACCGCGAATCTTCGTCGTTCTGCGCCGCCAGGGGCCACCACTGAGCCATGAGGCCGCCCGGATGCAAGCGATTGCGGCACAGCTCGTAGAAATCGCGCGAGTACAGATTCGCCACGCCGGCGGCGGAGGGGGGCGGCGGCTCGAGAGTGATCAGATCGTAGCGCTCGTTTCGGCGCAGCAGCTCGTGCCTCCCGTCACCCACGCGGATTTCCACGCGAGAGTCCGAGGCCACACCAAGATTGCCGGCAAACAGCGGCACCGCGCGCACGACCGCCGGCAGCAGCTCGGCGACGACCCGGCGCTCGAGGGACGAATCGGCCAATAGGGCCCCCGCTGTGATCCCGGTTCCCAGTCCGACGACGAGAGCTGACCGCGGCTCGGCGGCGTGCACGAGAAGCGGCAGCAGCGCCTGCAGCCGCATGTAGCGCAGCGAGGCCAGCGTGTCGCCCGAGTTCGACACGCCCTGGATGTAGAGGCGCCGAAACGCGCCCGCCGGCGCCCGCTGCTCGATGACGGCCACGGTGCCGCCGGCGCCCTCTTCGTAGAATCGCACCTCCCCGCCGCGCTTCTCCGCCAGCAGGCGCGCCATCTTGTCTGGCGGCGTGAATACGACGACCGCGAGGATGGCGGCCACCATCGCGCCTGTCGATCGCGAAGGAGCCACCGCCTTTTCTGAACGCGACCGCGCCCATGATCGCGCCGGCGGCGGCCAGCAGGCCGAGCGCGCGCACGAGGCCCAGCCACGGCACGAGCACGAAGCCCGTGAGAGCGTTCCTGCAATGCCGCCAAGAATGTTGAGCGCGAGCGTGGCCCCGACCGCCTGGCCCACGCTCGCGGCACGCGCCGTGAGCCGCGATGCCGCGGGAAACGCCGCGCCGAGAAACGTCGGTCGGCACGAGCAGGACCGCAAGCGCGGCCACGACAAAGCGGGCCGACACTTCCGCCGTTTCGCTCCCGGTTGCGCGCATGGCCCACATGCCCGCGAACGTCTGCGCGTCGGTCATCCAGACGCCCAGCAGCGCGACGATCGCGATGGCGCTCGCGCCCGCTCCTGCGATCAGGAGCCCGAAGGTGCGCCAGGGATCGGCCCTCTTTCCATCGCTGCGAGCGAACAGGTAGCTGCCGAGCGCGAGGCCAGCGAGATAGGTGGCCAGCATCACGGCGAACGCATAGGCGCGCGTGCTGAGAAACTGCACCAGCAGCTCCGACCAGATCACTTCGTAACCCATCGCGACTCCGCCGGCCCCGGCGTACAGCGCGAGGGCGAGGCGGGCGTCGCTGGGTGCTGGTGCGACCGCCGTGCGGACGGGCTTCCGTGGTTGAGTGTGCGCCGATCGACGGCCAGCGCCGCGCCGGCCGCCGCCAGTTGGAGTCCACACGCGAAGATGCCCGTGCCGATGATGCCGAACGCCGGCACGAGCAGGAAGGGCGTGGCCAGGGTACCGGCAACGGCACCCATCGTGTTCGCGGCATACAGGAGGCCGGTCGCAGACGCCACACCGCGGTCGTCGGGGTGCAGCGCCCGCAGCATCGCGGGCAACGTCCCACCGATCAGGCACGCCGGCGCCGCTACCAGCACGCACGGCAGCAACCACGCGAGAACGCCGACCGAGTCCTGGAGGGAAACGTAGAGTGGGGCCACGCGTGCAAGCAGGAACGTAGACGCCAGGCCCAGCACCGCCGCGCCCGCTTCCAGCGCGGCGTACAGGCGCAGCGGCCGTGCGCTCCGGTCCGCCATCCTGCCGAACACCACGCTTCCAATCGCAAGGCCGGCGAAGAAGGCGCTCAGCGCAATCGTCACGGCGTGGATCTCGACACCGACCACCCGCGACAGCTGTTTGACCCAGAGCGTTTCGCAGATGAGCGCCGCCGCGCCCGACAGGAGCAGCAGCGCGGAAGCAGATCGGGTGCGTGGCATCGTGGACACGGTGACACGAAAAAGGGCGGCGGTGGGAATCGTCCCGCCGCCGCCCTTCTGGATCATCGCCGACGAGCCGCTAGCGCGAGCCCGCCATGACCTTGTCCATCACATCGCTCAGATTGAAACTGCCCGGCTTCGCTCGCGGCGGGAACTCCTTGAAGCTTTGCATCCAGCGTCCCACGATCGCTCCGGCAGGCGCGAGCATGAAGGCGCGGTCAATTCGCCACCGCCGGTAGTCCATGCCTTCTTCAGGCCCACGCTCTAACGGGTCGGTTCGCAGATTGAAGAGTTTGGGGAAGCGCAACACGACGAGCGGGTCCTGCCACACCTCCAGACCCTCAGCCCGCTGCTCCAGGAACACCATCTTCCAGTTGTCGTAGCGCAGGCACGCCGGATCCCCATCGTCGGTCCAGTAGATGAACTCCTTGCGCGGCCATTCTTTCGTCTCGCCCTTGAAGTAGGGCAGCAGGTTGTAGCCGTCGAGGTGGACCTTGTAGGTTGCGCCCGGCGACGGTGGTGCCCTTCAGCAGGCTTTCCTTGACGTTTCCCTGACCGGTGGCAGCGAGAAGGGTTGGCAGCCAGTCTTCGTGCGAAACGATCTCGTTGATGACCGTGCCTGGCTTGATCACGCCCGGCCACCGCACGGCGAGCGGCACGCGGTAGCCGCCCTCCCAGTTCGTGTTCTTCTCCCCTCGGAATATCGTCGTGCCGCCGTCGGGCCAGCTCATCACCTCGGCCCCGTTGTCGGTGGTCCAGATGACGATCGTGTTGTCGGCGATCTTCAAGTCGTCCAGTTTCTTGAGCAGCTGCCCGATGTGGCCGTCGTGCTCCACCATGCCGTCGGGGTACGTGCCGAGACCCGTCTTGCCCTCCGACTCCTTCTTGAGGTGCGTGAAGATGTGCATGCGCGTGGTGTTGAACCAGACGAACCACGGTTTGCCGGCCGCCTGATTCGCGTCGATGAACTTCGTCGTCGCGGCCATCACTTCTTCGTCGATCGTCTCCATCCGCTTCCTGGTCAGCGGGCCGGTGTCCTCGCAGCGCTGCTTGCCCCACGCCCCGAAGCGCGCATCGGCCGGCAGCGTGCTGGCGGCCGCGGTGGCGGAGCAGCGAAACACGCCGCGGGGGCCGAACATGGCCTTGAACTTCGGGTCCTTCGGGTAGTCCGGGTTCTCCGGCTCTTCTTCGGCGTTCAGGTGATAGAAGTTGCCGAAGAACTCGTCGAAGCCGTGCACGGTCGGGATGAACTCGTTGCGGTCGCCGAGGTGGTTCTTGCCGAACTGCCCGGTCGCGTAGCCCTGGCCCTTGAGCAGGTTCGCGATGGTCGGGTCCTTGTCGGACAAGCCCTCGGGCGCGCTGGGCAGGCCGACCTTGAGGAGGCCCGTGCGGATCGGCGACTGGCCCGTGATGAACGCCGCGCGCCCGGCCGTGCAGCTCTGCTGCGCGTAGGCATCGGTGAAGAGCGCCCCCTCTTTCGCGATGCGGTCGATGTTGGGCGTCTTGTAACCCATCATCCCGTGGTTGTAGGCGCTCACGTTCCAGAAGCCGATGTCGTCGCCGAACAGCACGAGGATGTTCGGCTTGCCCGCCGCTTGTTGTGCCACGGCCGTCGCGGGAACGAGCGCCAGCCCCAGACAGAAGCCGAGTACGAGTCCCCACGGCGCGCGTCGTGGAATTGCCAGTCTCATGCAGCACTCCTTGACAGTCGTTCGATGGAGCTTATTTAGCGGCTGGATCCGCTTTCAGCAGAAACGCCTCGGTGTAAGTGACGTCGACCGTGTCGCCAACCTTGACCTTCTCGAGGTTCTTCGGATTCTCGACGCGGAACGTGAGGACCCGGCCGTCGGTGGTCTTGATCGTCACCGAAGGTGTCTTGGGATCGATGGCTTGAATGGTGACCGTCACCGTGCGCTGCCGTGCGGCGCTTGCGCCCGGCGCGCCCTCTCGGCGCGTCACGGTGTCAGAGCCGGCAGGGGGTGCCGGTTCGCCCGGTTTGCGGATGTGCACCGCGAGCGACTCGGAGTAGGTCGCCGTCACGACGTCCCCGACCTTCAACTGATCGAACCGCGGCATTGCGCTCGCGTCGACCTCGACGTAGTTCCCCTTCGGCCCTTTCAGCGTGACCTTCTTCGACGTCTGGTCGATCGCCTCGATCGTCGCCTTGACGGTGACCGACTCGGTGATCGGCTTTGGATCCTGCGCCGCGTGCGCTGGAAGCGCCACAAATGCTCCGACGACGAGCAGGACGGCAAGTCTGGCTGATGTCATCGCACCATTCCTTTGTTAAGGGTAGAAGTCTAGATCGGTCCGCTTCAGGCAGCGGATAGGACTTTGGTCGTAGCCTACCGGGCGACCAGCGCCCCGAAGCTCCTCAATCTCAGAGCGAGCCCGACCAGCAGGCAGCCGAAGGCGATCGAATACGCGCCGATGACCCATACGAGCGCGATCGCGCCGGCGCCCGGCGCCATCAGGATGACGAGGCCGAACAGCACAGACAACATGCCGCTCCCGATCAGCCACCACTCGTGGTCGATCACCTTACGGAGCTGTATCGCGCTGACGATCTCGAAGATCCCGCGCACGAGCGCCCAGACCGCGATGCAGACGAGGAGCGCCAGCGCGGTGATGCCGGGCCACGCGAGCGTGACCATGCCGACGGCGAGGCCGAGCAATCCGGCGAAGAGCAGCCACCAGCGGGAAACCGGGCCGCCGCCCGCCAGCGCCGTGTACACCGCAACGCCGCCGTCGGCGATCGCGTAGATGCCGTACAGCGTGACCAGCGCCACCAGCGTCAGCCCGGGCCAGACGAACGCGAGAACGCCGAAGAGGATCGCGAAGATCCCGCGCAACAGAACCAGCCACCAGCTCCTGCCAAACGCATGCGAAGCCATGGGACCTCCTCTGGACTCGGTCTTATGCCACGGGGAATGCTACGGCGGCCGCGCGGGGCGCCGCCATACGACCTTGGTCCTAGGAGACACAGAGAAAAACGTGAGACACAGAGAAAAAGGCGGGGACGAGGAGGCACAGAGACACAGAGACACAGAGGAAATTCAACCTAATTTAGGTTTCTCTGTGGCTCTGTGTCTCCGTGTCTCCCCGTCCCCGGTCTTCTCTGTGGCCTCCTGGTCCTCTGCGCTCTCATTTCTTTTCGACTTTGACGTTGGTCAACCGTACCGGCTCGCTCGAATAGTTCTCGAGCTCGACGGTGTTGTGCTTCTTGTTGAACGAGATCTTGGTCGCGACCGACATCTTCCCCTCGCCCTTGCCGTCCTTGCCGACGCGGATCTCGATCAGCGTGAACGGATAGTCGATCGTGCGCGGCTGATTCCGCGCCTCGGCAAAGCCGATCCTGCGGTCGGTGATGATGACGTACCGCTCCCCTCCCTCTTCCAGCGGATAGTGGCGGGCGAAGCGCAGATCGTAGCCGAGCGTGTTGGGAAAGCGGATGCGACCGACCGGCCTGGTGTCCTGGACGGCGTCGAGCAGCTTCTCGGGACCCTTCTCGAAGAAGGTCGTCATGAGCCCCTGGCGCTCGGCCTCCGTGGACCACCGGTCGATCGTGATGTACACGATCGCGTTGGAGCCCGTCGCGATGTTGCTCATGTTGACGGCCCACGAGGTGATGCGGATCGGCAGGCCGGGCAGTTGCGCCGCCGCCGCCACCGTCCCGAGTGCGACCAGGCAAGCCGCCGCCACGAACGTCAGTCTTCGAGGCACGATAACCTCCCGTAATCTCCTCGCGATTCTAGTCCGGTGCCCCACGTTCCCCAAACTCTTCAGGCGGGACCGCGAATCGGGTAGAATCTGGTCTTCCTGCTCTGGGTTACGCCGGATGCGGTCGCGCCTGACGTGACCGCCCGCGCGGAAGTCGCGGAAATAGACCGAATTAGCTCTTCTCGAGGTTTACTGTGAATCGCTCTGTACGAAGCGGGATCGCTCTCACAGCGCTGATTACCTGGGGCATCGTCGGGGGCGCGGTGCCGGTGGAGGCGCAGGAACCGCAGTCGCGCGAGGAGCTCATCGCCGCGGCGCAGGCGGCGAAGGCCAAGGAGCTGAAACCCTACGTCCCGTCGAGAGCGGAGCGGATCATCGCGGGCTTCAGGCGCGAGGCGATCGAGGCGCCGAGCGGACCGTTTCCGTTTTTCGACAACGCGTTGAGCGGCGGCGGGTTCACGCTGGGCGCCGGATACCGTCAATTCTACGCCGATGCGTCGTTCTGGGACGTCAAGGGATCCTGGACGTTCAAGAACTACAAGCTCTTCGAAGCCACCACGCGAATGCCCTTCGGTGATCACTCCGCGTTCATCCTCCGGGCCGGGTGGCGTGACGCACCGGAGGCCGCGTACTTCGGGCTGGGCAACGACACGACCCAGGATGCCCGCGCGAATTATCGGTGGAAGCAGACCGTGGCGGAGGGCTTGCT
Organism: uncultured Acidobacteriota bacterium; assembly: GCA_963847125.1. Classification (GTDB taxonomy): domain Bacteria; phylum Acidobacteriota; class Vicinamibacteria; order Vicinamibacterales; family 2-12-FULL-66-21; genus DATAEE01. The sequence continues at coordinate 72,780 of CAWJYM010000005.1, read as the reverse complement.
CGAGCTTCGCCCGCGCAAGTGGTTCGTGCTCGACGGCGCCGTCGCGTACGAGGACTACACGATCGAGCCAGGACTTGGTTCCGCACCTTCTATCGAGACGATCTACAACCCCGTCACGGCGCCCGGCCTCGGCAGCAGTCCCACATACCTGCACTCGCAGGGCACGCTGGGCATCGACTGGCGACCCTTTCGGTCCTACGCGCGCTCCGGCGGCTTCTACGGTGTGACGTTCCACAACTACGCAGACTCGGACGATGCTCTGACCTTCGACAAGCTCGATGCCACCCTGATTCAGCACGTTCCGATATTTCGGGACACCTGGGTCCTCTCATTTCACGGGCGCGTCGAGACGTCGCTGAACGACGATGACGTCGTGCCCTTCTTCCTGCTGCCTTCGCTCGGAAGCGGTCGGACGCTGCGGGCGTACTCCTCCTGGCGCTTCCGCGACCGGCACAGCCTCCTCGGTCAGGCCGAGTTCCGCTGGATCCCGAATCGGCTGGGCATGGACTGGGCCCTCTTCTACGACATCGGCAAGGTGGCGAGCAGACGGGAAGATCTCGACTTCGACGGGGCGAACAGTAACTACGGCATCGGCGTACGGTTTCACCTCCCGGCGGTCACGTTCCTCAGGATAGAAGGCGCCCGCGGCTCCGAGGGCTGGAACCTCGTCTTCGCTTCCGGTGCGGTGTTTTAATCATGCGCAAATCGATCCTCACTCTCGTCGTCCTCACTGCCATTCTGGCGGCGGGCTCCTGGACCGCTCGCGGCGCCTCGCAGCGGTTCTACAAGGACGATCCGATCGCCCGCGAGCCGGAGACGCAGGACGCCTCGAAGGTTGCGGAGTGGGAAATCGATCTCGCCGCCGACCTGCTGCTCAACCTGTTCGCGCGTCCAGGCGATCCGACGCCGAACGTGCGCGCAAAGAACATCAACACGATCGACGAGGTGCCGGACTCGAGCTGGTTCACGAACCGCATCTACGCGAAGCCGGTCTCGATCGAGGAGCTGCGGCGCGGTCCGAACACGATGGACGGCCCGGCGCCGGGCCAGTGGACCGTCATTCGTCCCAAGACGGCCGGCGCCGCTCCCGGCTTCATCGTCCGGGACGAAAAAGGAGAGACGTGGTTCCTCTCGTTCGACGCGAAGGACCACCCGCGCGCGGCGACCGCCGCCATCGCGGTCGCCTGTCGGATCTTCTGGGCGCTCGGCTACTACCAGGTCGAGAGCTACATCAGCAGCATTGACCCCAAGAACCTCGCCGTCGCGGACAACGCACGCATCAGGACCCTGTCGGGTCGCGTCCGACAGATGACGATGAAGGACGTCCGCAAGGTGCTCAAGCGCTCCGAGCCGAGCAGCGACGGTTCGTATCGCGTCCTCGCGGCGCGGGCCCTTCCCGGGCGCGTGATCGGCGGGTTCAAGTACTACGGCACGCGGCCCGATGACCCCAACGACGTCATCCCGCACGAGCACCGCCGCGAGCTGCGGGCGCTGCAGGTCTTCGGCGGCTGGACCAACCTCACGGACATGAAGGCGAGCAACACGCTCGACAGCGTGATCACGGAGAACGGCCGCAGCTTCGTGCGTCATTATCTGCAGGACGTGGGATCGTCACTCGGGACCGGCGCGCTCGAGAGGAAGGACCCGGACGATGGCTACGAGCACCTCTACGAGGGAGCGCCCCTCGTCAAGCGGATGCTGACGCTCGGCTTCTACATCCGGCCGTGGCAGGTACATGTCCTACCCGAAAGCCCCGGAAGTCGGCCGCTTCGAGGGTGAGTACTTCGAGCCGGAGGAGTGGAAGGCGCGGGTCCCGGCCAGCGCGGTCCTCCACGCCAGGGCCGACGATACGTTCTGGGCGGCGCTCCGCGTCATGGCCTTCACCGACGAGATGGTCCGTGCCGCGGTCAATGAGGGTCAGTTCGGCGATCCGTCCTCCGAGAAGAGCCTGGCCGACTCGCTCATCAAGCGGCGCGACAAGATCGGTCAGGTGTATCTGACCAAGATCAATCCCGCGCACAAGTTCGCGATGGCTGGCGACGGCGCGTTGAGCTTCGAGAACGCCGCGGTTGCGGCAGGGTTCGCCAAACCGCCCGCGAGCGGCTACAAGGCCGCGTGGTCCCGCTTCGACAACGCGACCGGCCAGACCACGGCGATCGGCGAGACCGCCGCGCCGACCGAGCGCCTCCCGGCGCCCTCCGGGTTGCCGTCCGCCGACGGAACATTCGTGAAGATCTCCGTCAGCGGCGTCGATCCGGGCCATCCCTCGTGGGCGCAGCCGGTCGACGTGTACTTCAGGCGCGCGGGCGGCAGCTGGAGGCTCGTCGGACTCGAGCGGCTGCCATCAGCCACAGAGAACCGCGTCACGACCCCCTGACCACCTGGACCAGGCGGAACCCGACGTGAGACGAGCCCGTGTCGGGTGGCGTGCCTCGGCGTGCGCTCGGGCGATAGCTCTCGCAGTAGGTGACGTGGCACAGGAAAGAGCCGCCCTTGATGACCCGGCGCACAGAGTACGGATCGTTCGGATCGTAGGTTGACGCCGGGCCCTGAGGATTGTCGCAGAGCGCCTCGTTCCCGGCGCGCTGCGTGAACTCGTCCGCCCGATACAAGTCGGCCGTCCACTGCCAGACGTTCCCCGCCACGTCGACGAGTCCGTAACCGTTCGGCGGAAAACTGCCGACAGGCGACGTCGCGGGATAGCCGTCCTCGGCGGTCTGCCGATGCGGGAAGTCGCCGTGAAAAATGTTGGCCCTGTGAGGGCCGCCCGGCTCGAACTCATCGCCCCAGGAGTACCGCTTCCCTTCCAGCCCGCCACGCGCGGCGAATTCCCACTCCGCCTCGGTCGGCAACCGCTTCCCCGCCCATTTCGCGAACGCGGCCGCGTCGTCCCACGACACCTGGACGACGGGATGCCTGTCCTTGCCGTCGATGGTGCTGCCGGGACCTTCGGGGTGACGCCAGCTCGCGTCTGGCGTCCATTGCCACCACTGCGTGAGATCGGTGAGCGGCACGGCATGAGATGGCGGGACGAACACGAGCGCTCCGGGCACGAGCTTGCTGTCGTCCGGTTTCGGCGTGCCGGGCGCGACCTGCTTCTTGATCTCTTCCCAGTCCGGCTTTCGTTCCGCCGTCGTCACGTAGCCGGTCGCCTCGACGAACGCGCGGAACTCGGCGTTCGTGACCGGATGCTCGTCCATCCAGAACCCGGCGACGCGGACACGATGGGCCGGCCGCTCGTTCAACTGGCTGCGCGCCTCGTCGCTCCCCATCATGAACGCGCCGCCAGGGATCCACTTCATCCCGGCCGGAGCCTTGGACGACATCCTCCGGCGGGGCCGAGACAGCTCGGTCTGTCGCTTCGAAAAAGCCGCGTTGCGGCGTACGCGCTCACGACGATGGCCGCAGCCGCGGCGAGTGCCACGAGGGCCAGGGGCAGACGGCGCGCGGGTTTCACCTTCATGGGATTAGTTATCCTCTCGCCCATGAGGAATGATAGTCAACCGGTGGGCACATGAAGCACAAGCCAAGGGCAAAGCGATCGACGACCCGCTCCATCCTGAAGAGGCCGACGATGCTGGTCGTGCTCGCGCTTGCAGCGGTCGGCGCTGCGGCGCTCGTGCTGGTCACTCGCGGCAGGAACGGAGGCGAGGCGGCGCAGACCGCTTCCGAGCCGTCCGGAGTGCCACTGAGCCGGTTGGAGGGCCGGTGGCAGCGGCTGGAAGGGGGCTACGTCCTGGAGATACGGACGTCCGAGACCGGCGGCGGTGTGCGGGTCGCGTACTTCAACCCGCGCCCGATCAACGTCGCGAAGGCGACAGCGGCCGATTCGGGCGGCGCGTTGCGGGTGTTCGTCGAGCTCCGAGATACGGGCTATCCGGGCGCGACTACGCGCTCACCTACGATCCGCAGGACGATCGGCTGTTCGGGCTCTACACCCAGCCCGCGGCCGGACAGACGTTCGAGGTGATGTTCGTCCGGATGAAATGAGGCTACTTCGGTACCTGCTTCGCCTTCGCCCTCTCCTCCATCTCATCCAGGACGAGCTTGTACGCGACGTAGTACTTGTAGATATTGCTGACGTAGGTCACCGTCTCCCGGCCGATGCGCGCCGACGCAATCCGCTCGACGTTGTTGAACCACACGTTCGGATTGAGCCCCTGCTTCTCAGCTTCGCGCCTGAGCTGGCGCACTCTGGCCGGCCCGGCGTTGTAGGACGCGAAGGTGAAGAGCGCCTTGTTCAGATCGTCCATCGGCTCCTTGGCGTAGTACTGGTCGATCATGAACCGCATGTATTTGACGCCGGCGTGGATGTTCGGCTCGAGCTTGCGTGATGTCGCCGACCTTGAGCTCCTTGCCCGTCGCGGGCATGACCTGCATGACGCCGACCGCGCCGACCTGGCTCTTGACGTTCTGATCGAGCCCCGACTCCTGGTAGCCCTGCGCCGCCATCAGCAGCCAGTCGACGTTGTACTTCCCGCTGTACTTCCGGAACAGGTCGACGATGGCGCGGAAGCGCTTCATGTCGGCGTCGTTGGTCGCGTTCTTCACGAACTTCGCGCCCTTCATGTACTTCGCGACGATGATGTTACCGAACGCGGTTCCCTTCCCGTGCGTCTTGACGAACGCGTCGAGCTCGGCCTTCAGCAGCGGGCTGTTCTTCCGGATCGCCGGAGCGATCGTCAGATCCTTTTCCAGCACGACGTCCTCGTGCGGCACGATGTTGGGAAAGATCTGCTTCCAGAACTGCGCCAGATGGCTGTAGACGACGACAGCCTTGACGAGACCGGCGTTGAGCATCTCGAGCAGGTCCTCGTCCTCGAGGACGACGGGCGCCGGCTTGAGGACGACGGCGGCTTTCCCCCGCTTTTTGAAGTCCTCGTTGAGCCTGACAAGGCTCTCATGGTAGATGCTGTTCGGGCGAACGAAGACCTCCTGACCCGCGAGGTCGTCGAGCGTGGCGATCTTCGGCGACTTCGGGCCCGTGACGACGACCTCGCTCACGCCGGTGTTCGACGGAGCCGCGAAGTCGACGATCTTCTGCCGCTCCGGCGTGACGACGATGGAGGCGAACGCCACGTCGCCCCGGCCATCGATCAGCGCGGGACCCAGCTCGTCGCGCGACATCGGCACGAACACGACGTTCACGCGCAGGTTGCCGGTCTTGTGCTTCTTGTTCAGGACCTCCTCGAACTCCTTGAACGCGTCGTAGGTGATCCCGCGCTGCTGGCCCTTGTCGATGAAGTAGTGCGTCTTCGAGTAGGTCGTCAGCACGCGGATCCGGCGCCGCTTGATCATCCCGTCGAGATCCCCGGTCCATTTCTGGAGGACGAGGTCGGGCGCCACCGTCGCCGGGGCCGGTTTCGCGGGTGCCGGGGGCTTCGGGGCCGGCTGTGCGGGTTTCGCGGGTGACTGGGCGAGAGGCGACCGAGGGAAAGGTCGAGAGCAGGGTCAGACCGATCAGTCGTCGCATCATTGTTTTTGTTTGCGCCGGGGCCCCACCCCCGGCGCCTGCCACGCCTCGCTACGCTCGGCGCACTGATTCCAACACCTTGCTGCTTCCGGGCTTCTTTCAAATCACTTTTTGGGCTTGGGTGGATACTTCTTGAACATCTCGCGCACGGCTTCGCGGATGCGCTCGTCGCGCTTCGGCTCGGTCCGCTGACGATCGATTTCCGCCTTCGCCACGCCGCGCCAGACCGCGCTCTTCAGCGACGGCGAGGACAGGTCGAGGATGAGCGAGCCTTGCTCGTAGATATTCAGCGACTGCGTGGCGCCGGAAAACGGCGGTACGCCCCACTCCATCGTCGGGCTGAGGAACTGCCCCATCGCCTGGGACGAGTCGCCCGCCGTGATGAGCAGGTAGTAGCTGGCGAAGACGTCAGGCGTCCCCCCCGACGCGGGCGTCAGACCCTTCCTCGTGAGCTCCTGCTCCACCACCGGCTTGATCACCGGCTCGAACCGCTCCCGTAGCTTGATCGGGTCGCCGCCGTACTTCACGAGGACCTTCACTTCACCAGCGCCGTCCGGGTGCCACGCGAACGTCTTCACCGGCCGGAAGTCGAACTCCGAGTCGTGCAGCACGTCGATCTTGACCTTCGCGGAGAGAATGACGGCCGCTGAGGCCAGCATCAATAATGCGAATGCGGCCGCGGCGCGAAGCCGAAAAGGATGAGCTGTTTGCCTGGACATGCTGGATACCTGCTCGCAAAGTCGAGTCTATGCCAAATCGCTCGTGCTCAGATCTCGATCTTCCAGCGAACCGAAAAGAACAACCGCGTCTCGGATCCGAGGAGGAACGGATCGACGAGCTGCAGATCGGCGGTCAGCTTGCTCCACCCCGTCGGCGCGAAGCTGTAGAAGATCTCGAAGCCCTGCTCCTTCCGCATCCGAATCAGAGGCTCGAGCGTGTTCTGCAGATCGTCGCTCACCCCGCTGTAGTAGTAACCCAGCCCGAAGGTATCGCGCTCTCGTCCTCTCAGCGGCACGTTGCCCGCGAACCCGGCGTGCGCGAAGACGTCCACGAAGTTGGGGTTGCCGTCGGTCACGCCGAACATGCCGAAGGCGCCCCAGCCGCGCTTCGTGCCCTCGTCGTACGTGAGGTACTGATGAGCCGTCGCGTTCAGCGTCCACGCGCCCTCTTCCTCCGCGAGCGGAATGTTGAGCGGCGGAAGGAGCGCGAGCTTGGTCTGGTCGAGCGACGTGGCCGTGATGGAGCTGAACTCGCCGCCGACGCTGTACTGGCCCGGCAGCTCGAACGGTTTGAACGGCAGCCGCACATCCCACATGACGGTTGCGCCGTTGTCGAAGAAGCCGTCCTCCGTGGATTCGATCAGCCCGAGCGTGACGAGCGGCTCGGAATTCTTCAGAAAAGCCCCGATCACCCCTTCCGCGACCGGCGGTATCGTGCGCGCCCATATCGGCGGCGCGGCGAACGCCATGTTCATGAACTTGTCGATCCCTTCGCCGCCGGTGAACGGCTTCACGTAAAGATCGATGGTGTCGAAGCGCCCGAAATTGAGCACGAACTGTGGGCTGAAGAAGTACGAGCCGAAGAGGCTGCTCAGCTGAATCTCCTCGCCGTCGGCTTCCGGAAAGAGCAGCGCCGCGCTCGTGGGCACCAGCGTGCCGCCGGCCAGGAGCGGCGTGTCTCCGTACCGGAACTTCAGGTGCGAGGTCACCGCCAGTCCTTTGGCGACGTAGTTGCTCAAATCGCTTTGCAACCGGACGTCGAGCCTGCCGCCGTAGTCGAACCCTCGGTCGTCGTCTCCTTCCGGCGCCCACTCGAAAAACTGCGTGAAGTCGGCGCCCAGCCGGACACCCCTGTTCCCCAGCTCAGTCCGCGTGCCTCCCCAGTCGCCGAGGAGCTTCTCGCGCGTGAGCCAGTCGTTCGCCGTCGTCGAGCCCTGGGGAGGCGGCGGCGGAGCGGGCGGCGGCGGAGCGGGCTCTTGCCCCAGAGCAGGCGCGGCCGTGAGCCCGCAGACGGTAAGCGTCGCAACGAAGTGCAGAATTGAAAGAAAGCGCATGAGTGCCAAGCGTAAGGGATGCGCGGACCGAGGACAAGTGGACCTTGGTCCTACGACAGGTGGGGAAACGCCCGGTCCAACGTCAGCCAACCCGAATTTTCAGGCGTCCACGGGCTCGTCATCTGGGCAGTCCGGGCTGTGGATCCCTGTCGGCTGTACGCCGGACCGGTTGGCTTCACCCTATATCGACGCCTCGAGTCGATCTATTGGACCTTTGGCCTAGTTGAATAAGGGGACAGTCACCTTTTTACGCTCTACGAAAAATGGTGACTGTCCCCGTTTCAGGCTCAGAAGACGATCCGGAAGCCGATCTGGCCGACGCGCTGCTCCGGCTCCTGGAAGTCGCCGGCGTAGGTCGTCGGCTGCAGGAAGGTCGGATTGGGCGACGTCGTCCCGTCCGCATTGATCACGAGCCGCTTGTCCTGGAAGTTCGTGAACGGACCGAAGCCCGACGGGTTCTTCGCGTTGAAGAGGTTGAAGACTTCCCCGATGGCTTCGACGCGCATCCCCGCGCCGATCGCGAAGCTCTTCGAGACCCGCAGGTTGACCTGCGACAGGCTCGCGCCGCGTCCGCAGTTGATCGTCGTGCACTCGCCGATGTCCTTCGGCGCGTTGCCGACGCCGTCGAACGCGTAGGCCCGGAGCGGGATGTCGTTGTTGACGTCATCCCGGTTGAGGTCCACGCCTTCGACGATATTGACCGGGAGCGCCGACCGGTAGCGCCAGATCGGCGAGACCTGGAAACCCCACGGCAGCATCACCACGGCGCTGATCGTCGCGCGGTGCCGGGCGTCCGACCTCCGCGCCGGGCCGAACTGCACGTCGCCGAATGGATCTGCCGAGCTCTGGATGTTCGTGATGTCGAGCTCGTCGCCGCTGTTGCCGGTCGTCGAGATCGAGTCGGACAACGAGTACCACGCCGACACCTGGATCCCGCGGTTCATCCGCCGCCGCAGACCGAGGTTGAGCGCGTTGTGGCGGCTGCGCCCCCGGCTGACGGCGATCGCGACATCCTCAGGGCTCGGCACGATGCCGAGCTGCGCCAGCGGACGAACGGCTTCGCCGGGATGCCGCGCGTTGAGCCGCGGCCGCCACCCGATGTCGCGGCCCTCGACGTGCACGTAGTCCACGTCCATCACCGTCGCGGCATCGAACTCGTGCGACCAGCCCACCGAGTACTGATCGGTATACGGCTGCTTGATGCGCGGCGAGGCCACGTGCCGGTTGAGCGGAAGCGCCCCGCCGGCTTCGTTGAGCGCCTGGATGTTGCTGACCGGATCGTTGACGGAGAAGAAGGTCCCGTTCGGATTCCTGATGCCGCTCGCGTTGTTGACCTCGAACACGGTGCCCGCCCCGACGCCGGTCGCATTGACCGCGGCGAAGAGGATGTTGGAGTTCGTGTAGCCGAAGTCGTAGTAGCGCCCGTACCCGGCCCGGACCACGTCTCCCCCGTTTCCGCGCACGTCGTACGCGAACCCGACGCGCGGCTGGAAGTTGTCGTAGTCTTCTTCCGCCTCCTTGCCGAAGTCCTCGTAGCCCGGCAACCCGCTCAGCTGACCGGCGGCGCCGGCGCTCGCGATCATCACGTAATTGGGGTTCAGCGATTGGTCGATCGCGAAGCCGGTGTTCAGGTCGTACCGGAGGCCGAGGTTGAGCGTCAGCTTGTTCGTGACCCGCCAGTCGTCCTGGATGTAGGTCGAGAACTGCTTCGTCGGAATGTTCGCTTCGGCCGAGCCGCCCTGCAGGGTGACCTGCGAGATCGGTCCGCTGACGCTGTTGTCGAGATGTTGGTACGCGTAACCGCCCGTGCCGACGTTGAAGGTGATGAACAGCCGCGGCTCGTTGATGAAGTTCACGCCCGCCTTGAAGATCGTGGCCGAGGCCGCCGAGACCTTGCATGTGCCACGAGAAATCGTCGCGGAACTGCCATTTGTGCTGCTCGGTCGTCTGCGGCGTGTTGGGGTTCTGCCCGATCGTGACGCCGTTCGGAAAGATCTGATACGGATCGAGGCTGTTGGCCGAGATGAAATTCGAGAAATCGGCGAACTGGAAGATGAACTCGTTCAGCTTCGACCCTCCGAGCACCCAGTTGTGGTTCACGTTGATCGAGTTGAAGCTGTTCTCGCTCACGCCCCAGTTGTCGACGGTCGCCTGCGGGCCGGCGCCGTACGGCTGCGAGTTCGTGTTGCGCCCGTAGCGGACCGACAGGTACTGGCTCGGCGTTGAGGCTCGCGGTCCCCTTGACGGTGAGCAGGTTCTCCCGGACGGGCGTCGTGAAGACGCCGTTCTCGGCCGGAAACAGCCCGAGCGTGTCGACCGTCTGCGCCGTGTCGAGCTGCGTCCGCTCGGCCGCGGCGAAGAAGTGCGCGCGGTCCTTGAGGAACGGGCCGCCGATGGAGCCGCCGAACTGATACCGTCGGTAGCTCTGCTTGTCGACCTCGTTCAGCGTTTCCGTTTCCGTCTTCGCGTTCATGCCATCGTCTCGGAGCAGCGTGAACCAGCTCCCCTGATACTGGTTCGTCCCGCTCTTGGTGACGATGTTCATGACGCCGCCGTTGCTGCGCCCGTACTCGGCCTTGTACCGCGCCGTCTGGAAGTTGAACTCCTGGATCGCCTCCAGCGGGAAGAGCTGCAGCAGCCCGCCGACCGTGTCGTCGTTGTTGTCGCCGCCGTCGATCAGATAGTTGACGTTGCGGCCGTTGCCGCCGGCGATCTGCGGGGAGAACTGCGTGCTCTTGGTCGGATCGGAGTGAAACCCGAGGCCGACGCCCGGGATCGTCAGCGCGAGGTTCGCGAACTGCCGGCCGTTCAGCGGCAGGCTCTCGATGTGCTGGACGTCGACGAGCCCGCCGACCGACGACGAGGTCGTCTGGATGAGCGTCGAGTCGCTGCTGACGGTCACGGTCTCCGTCAGCCCGGCGACCTTGAGGTCGAAGTTCGCGTCGACCGTCTGACCGACGCTGACCTGAAGCCCCTTCTGCTCAATCGTGGCAAATCCCTGCAGCTCCACCTTGACGTCGTAGGTGCCGACCGGAAGCGCCGCGAGGCGGTACAGCCCTTCGGTGTCGCTGACCGTGCCTCTGCTGAAACCGGTCTGCGTGTTCGTCGCCGTCACCGTGGCGCCGGGGATTGCGGATCCCTGAGGATCCAGTACGCGTCCGGCGATCGTCCCGGTGGTCTGCTGCGCGCCAGCGAGTGGCGCCAGCGCCCAGACGAAGACGAGCCCGAACGAACACAGGATCCGACCTGTGATACTCGACATGCCTGACCTCCCGATATGAGGGATGGTTCCCTACCGTCGAGGCACACGAGCAATCACGACGCCACTGAACAGAGCGGACTCCGGCGTTCATCCGGCCCGGGGACGAAACGACATCCGCCGACACGGCAAGCGCGCTTCGAGGGATGAACGACCGAATCGGCGAGACGGCCGCCGAACGACAATCGCGATCGCGGGACGCGGGAGATCCAAGTTGGTACAGGCGGCCGGCAGGTCAGTTCAATCGTTTGAAGAAAAGGGGACAGTCACCTTTTTACGGCCAACGTAAAAAGGTGACTGTCCCCTTTTTTCAGGCGAGGATCTCGTGCACCACGGTGCCGGACACGTCGGTCAGCCGGAAGTCACGGCCGCTGTATCGGTAGGTCAGCTTCGTGTGATCGACCCCCATGAGGTGAAGGATCGTCGCGTGCAGATCGTGGACGTGCACGGGCTTCTCGATCGCCTTGAACCCGAAGTCGTCCGTGGCGCCGTAGATGGTGCCCCCCTTGACGCCGCCGCCCGCCATCCACATCGTGAACCCGAACGGGTTGTGGTCGCGGCCGTTCTGCTGGGGCGCGTTGCTGCCGATCTCGCAGACCGGCGTGCGGCCGAACTCGGACCCGCAGATGACCAGCGTCTCGTCGAACAGCCCGCGTGACTTGAGATCTTTGATGACGGCGGCGAACGGCTGGTCGGAGTCTTTCGCGTTCTTGCGGTGCGCCTGGATGTCGTTGTGCGCGTCCCAGGGATCGCGCTTGGCGTAGTACACCTGCACCATCCGGACGCCGCGCTCGACGAGCCGCACCGCCATCAGGCAGCCGCGCGCGGTGCTGCCCGGCCCGTACAGCTTCAGCGTCGCCTCGCTCTCCTTCCGGATGTCGAACACCTCGGGCGCTTCGGTCTGCATCCGATAGGCGACTTCCATCGACTGGATTGCCGCCTCGAGCTGCGGGTCCTGAACGCCTTCGCGCTCGCGGCGCAGACGGTCCAGCTCCTCGAGCAGATCCAGCTCGCGCCGCTGCTCGGCCAGCGTGATCTTCTCGTTGTGGATGTAGGACACCAGCTTCTTCGGGTCGAAGTCCTTGCCGACGATCTGATCCGGCTTCTCCGCCTTGTCGGAGATGTAGGTGCCCTGGTGCACCGCGGGCAGGAAGGCGCTGTTCCAGAGCGGCGGCCCGACCGTCGTCGGCATGTCCGGACAGAGGACGACGTAGCCGGGAAGGTTCTTGTTGCCGGTGCCGAGCCCGTAGGTGAGCCACGAACCGATCGACGGCCGGCCGACCTGCGTGTGGCCGGTGTTCATCATCAGCATCGACGGCTCGTGGTTCGGAATGTCGGTGTAGACCGAGCGGATGAAGCAGATGTCGTCCGCGCACGCGCCGACGTGCGGAAACAGCTCGCTGACGTCCATGCCGACCTGGCCGTACTTCTTGAAGGTAAAGGGCGACTTCAAGAGCATGCCGGTCTTCCGCTCGGTGGCGACGGCGCCGCCGGGCAGCGGCTGGCCGTGGTACTTGTCCAGCATCGGCTTCGGGTCGAAGCTGTCCACCTGCGACAGCCCGCCGTTCATGAACAGGAAGATGACGTGCTTCGCCTTCGCCGCGTGGTGGAGGCCGCCGGTCGCCAGAGTCTTCGCATCCTGACCCACGATGCGTTGCGGCGGTCGCGAGCGACTCGCCGACCATGCCGGCGAACGCCAACATGCCGAAGCCGCTGCCGATGCGGCACAGCGCTTCGCGCCGGGTGAAGGGTTCTCTGGAGGTCATGTCAATTCACGAACAGGAACTCGCCCGAGCTGAGCAGGACCTTCATGTATCGTCCAAACGCGGTGACCGGCAGCAGCTTCGCCTCGGCCTTCCCGCCGGCGCCCGGCACCACGCCCGCCATCATGCCGTCGCCGGTCATCGGGCGCGGCCGGTCCTCGTCGTCGCCGTCGTCTTCGCCATCGCCGGTGGTCTGCTTCTTCTTGTCAGCCGTGCCGTCCGGCTTCTTGGCCGCCTCGGCCTTGCGCTCTTCGTACGCGCGCATCGGCTCTTGCGAGACATACGCCGCGCCGGCGGCGATCTCTGCCTCCACCGGTTCCCGGCCGTAAATCAGACGATACGCCTTCCGGATCCTGGCGCGCGTGTCCGGCTCGGATTCGACCCGCCGCGCGAGCAGCTCTCCCTGCTGCTGCATGAACTCGCTGTTCATGAAGAACAGCCGCTGCAGCGGAACGCTGGTGCTGAACCGCTGCTCGGCCGAAATCGTCGCCGCGGGAAAGTCGAAGAGCTGCAGGAACTGGTCGAGCTTGTACCGGCTCACCTTGCCGTACACGGTTCGCCGGTTGAACGCGGGCGTCAGCTCCTGTGAGGCCCCGCCGATCTTCGGCTCGAGGGCGCCCGAGACCAGCAGCACCGAGTCGCGGATCTGCTCGGCCGTCAGCCGTCGCGGGTTGGCCCGCCAGTAGAGACGGTTGCCGCCATCCTTCTCGGCATTGGCCGCTGCATTCTGCGCGCTCAGCTGATACACGGCGCTGAGCATGATCTCGCGGTGCAGCGTCTTGATCGACATGCCCTTCGACACGAAGAACGTCGCCAGGTACTCGAGGAGCTCGGGATGCGTCGGCCGCTCCCCGTTCGAGCCGAAGTTGCTCGGCGTGTCGACGATGCCGGTGCCGAAGTGCCCCTTCCAGATGCGGTTGACGATCACGCGCGCGGCGAGCGGATGGGTCGCGATGATGTCGGCGAGCTCCAGCCGGCCGCTGCCCTTCGTGAACGGCGCGGGCTCAGGCTCGCTCAGCACGCTCAGAAACCGGCGCGGCACCTCATTGCCCAGGTTCATCGGGTTGCCCCGGATCGCAACCTTCAGGTTCTCCGGCCTGGCGGCATCCCGCACACCGTGGACGTACGTGAACTTCGGCGGGAGCGCCTTCTTCATGTCCTTGATGTCGGCGCGCAGATCTTCGACGTGCCGCCGGCGGTCGCCGCTCAGGAACCGTTCGAGGCCCCAGCCCCGAAACGCGAGCAGCCCCGGCTTGACGTACTCCTGGAGGAACGGCTCGACGCCTTCCGCCAGGTCCCGTTCGAAGACGTCGGTCCAGAACTGCACCTTCTCGGTGGGCAGGCTCTTCAGCTCGAGGCCGCAGCCGGGGCAGAAATCGTCGTTCGTGATGAATTCGTTCGGGAGGTTCGCTTCCTTCTTCTTCTTCGTGCCGGGCAGCGCCTTGGCGCGGATGATCTCGTTCTCTTCCTCCGCGTCTTTCTTCTCGAACATGACGTCGAGGAGCAGCTTCTGGAACTCGTCCCCGAGCTTCTTCGCTTCGGCGGCCGTGCCCCCTTCCTTGATCATCGCCTGCCAGTCTTTCAGGTAGGGGTAGAACTTCGGCGGCTTCGCGAGGAACCTGATCCAGCGCTCGAACAGCTCGAAATCCAGCTTGTCTTCGTTGACGACGCGCGCCATGTCCTTCTTCGGCTCGCCTGTCACCTTCCAGGCGGACTGCATGTACCTGGACGCGCTGAACGCCAGCGTCTCCGCCAGCTGCCGGCTCTCGGTCTGCATGAACTTCGCGAGCAGCTTTTCCTTCTGCTCGATCTTCTTTTCCTGCGCCTTGTACTCCTCCACGATCGACTTCGGCGCGAGCGGGTATTCGTGGTAGTCCGAGTTCACGAACACACCCGCGATCGCGTAGTAGTCCCTCGCGAGGATCGGGTCGTACTTGTGATCGTGACAGCGCGCGCAGGCGACGGTCAGGCCGAGGAACCCGCGCGTGACGACATCCACGCGGTCGTGGCGTTCGTCGGCCCGGGTGATCTCGACCGCGCCGTTGTCGTAGTACCACGGGCCGAGTCCGAGGAAACCGAGCGCCGGCAGCGTGCGCGCGAGCGAGCGCTCGTCGAGCAGATCCCCCGCGATCTGCGCCTTGACGAACTGGTCGTACGGCAGATCGTCGTTGAACGCCTTGATGACCCAGTCCCGATACAGGTAGGCGTTCGGGTACGGCGCGTAGCCGCGGCCCTTGGGGTCGAGGCTGCGCGGGTCGTCTTCGCCATAGCGCGCGACGTCGAGCCACATCCGGCCCCACGCTTCGCCGTATCGCGGCGAGGCCAGCAGGCGATCGACCACTTTGGCGAACCCGTCCGGTGACGCGTCCTTCTCGAACGCGTCGACCTCCTCGAAGGTCGGGGGCAGACCCGTCAGGTCGAGCGTCGCCCTGCGGATGAGCGTGAGCTTGTCGGCCGCCTTGACCGGCGTCAGTCCCTCTTTTTCGAGCCGCGCGAGGATGAAGCGATCGATGTCGGTCCTGGCCCAGCCCGCGGTCGTCACGGTCGGAACCGCCGGCCGTCCGAGCGGCTGGAACGACCAGAACGCGCGATGTTCGGCGGTGATGCCGGCGTTCCCGGCATCGGCCTTCGTCGCCGCGGGAGTCGATACGACGGCCGCCGCAGGCCAGGGCGCGCCAGCCTTGATCCACTCCACCAGCCCCGCGATCTGCACATCGGAGAGCTTCGGCTCGTTCCGCGGCATCTTCGCGATGCCGGGCGCGTGACGGACCGCCTTGATCAACAGGCTCGACTCAGGATCGCCCGGCACGATGGCCGGCCCGCTCTCGCCACCCTTCAGCATCCGGTCGCGTGAGTCGAGCCGCAGGCCGCCCTTCTCGTCGTCGGTGTGGCAGGAGAAACAGTTGTCGATGAGGAGCGGACGGATCCGCGACTCGAAGAGCTCGACCTCGCGGGTCGTCACCTGCGGCGCGGGCGGCTGGACCGGCTGGGCCGGTTGGATTCTGGATGCCCAGACCGTCGCCGTCATCAGCAGGATCGACGCGCCGGCCAAGGCTGCGTTGGGGCGGATGCTGGCGGCCATCAGGCTTGCGTTATTATCGCACCGACCCTCATGCGCAGCACATTCACAGTCTCCATCTTCTTGACAGCCTGTGCCTTAGTGGCCGCGGACGGCCGGAGCCAGGGCCCGGCGACGCCGAAGCGGCCAGGCATCAAGGATGCCTCGCGGCGCATTCCGATCGAGCGGCTCAAACCCGATCAGATCTACGACATTCCGGGCGTCCCCGATTGGATCGCCATCGACGATCACGTCTGGGTCTCGAACTACCCGAAGAACAGCGTGACCAGGATCGATCCGAAGACGAACAAGATCGTCGCGACCATCGCCGTCGGCAAGGGGCCCTGCTCGGGCCTGGCGGCCGCCTTCGAGAGCCTCTGGGTTCCCAACTGCGGCGATCCGAGCGTGTCGCGCGTCGATCTGAAGACCGGACAGGTGACGGCGACCCTGCCGTTGACGATCGGCAACAGCGAAGGCGGCCTCGCTGCGGGCGCCGGCAGCATCTGGATGATGAGCGACGCGAAGGGCACGCTCGTCCGCATCGACCCGGCCACGAGCAAAGTCGTCGCCGAGATCTATGTCGCGCCCGGCTCGTTCGCCGTGGCGTTCGGCGAAGGCGCGGTGTGGGTCACGAGCACCGAGAAGAATCTCGTGACCCGCGTCAATCCCTATACCAACGCGATCGAAGAGACGGTCGCGGTCGGTCCGAAGCCGCGCTTCCTCGCGGTCGGAGAGGGATCGGTCTGGACGATCAACCAGGGAGACGGGACGATCTCGCGCGTCGATGCGAAGACGAACAAGGTCGTCTCGACGATAGAGGCCGGCATTCCCGGACCTGGCGGCGAGATCGCCGTCGGCGAGGGATCGGTGTGGGTCACGTCGTTCGAGTACCCGGTCACGCGGATCGATCCATCCACCAACACGGTCGCGCAACAGTTCTTCGGGCCCGGCGGAGACGCGATCCGCGTCGGCCACGGTTCCGTGTGGCTCTCGAACCTGCGGCAAAGCAACGTCTGGCGGCTCGACCCGAAGCGGATCGAGGCGACTATCGTGCCGTGAAATCCACCTGGCAATCAGGCCTGTGAGGGCTGTCGGGCGCGTTCAACGGGCTCGGCGGCGGCGTTCCGCGCGCCCGGTCGAGCACCCCGAGCCGCTTGTTGACGAACAGGACCTGGTAGGCCCAGCCCGGAAGCGGCGCCGATGCAGACGAGCACGAGAAGTTATTGAAGTGAAGGTTGACAAGATGGAACGTGCGCTTGAGCTTTCGGACGACGTTCAGGAAGCGCGCGTCGTTGACACCGTGAAGCTCCATCGGAAGCTGATCGATTTGTTGCAGGAGCGTGTCGGGCGTAGCCATGAGCGCATCCCATTCCGCTCCTTCCACGTCGATCTTGACGATCATGCGCTTGCCGCTGTCGCCGTTTGCCGCGATCTGATTCGCCAGCGTGTCGAAGACGCGGGAGTACGCGCGCTCTCCGCGGTCGGCGATGCACTCGTCGTGGAAGATGAACCTGCCCGACTTGCACTCCGGGCGCGCCGGGTCGAAGCAATCGGTACTGGTGGACCGGCACGCCGTATCGCGTCGACACGTCGCATCCCCAGTCGTCGTTCCTGCCCACGCCGTATGAATACGCCGTCTGCAGCCCGCTGATCAGGTTCTCGCACATCAGATACCCGCCGTCGTCCGCACTCCCGAACCGGGCGAGCGTGCAGTTCTTGAGCGCTACCGGCCGGAGCTCGTCCAGGAGCTGCTGCCGGAGGTGGCGCTCTCGCGCCGCACGGTCGGGGATCTCGGGCTGACAGTCGGGCAGAGCGGGATTGTCGCGGGCGTTCCGCGGGCTGGGCAGCGGAGTGCCCGGGACGGACGGGTCGACCAGAGCGACGCGCCTGTTGACGAACAGCACCTGATAGACCCACGCGGGCATCGGCGGGAAGTCGGCCGAACAGGCGTTGTTGTTGAAGTACACGTTTGCGATGTGAAAGTCCTGCTTGAGGCGCCGGAGGACATCGAGGAACCGGCTGCTCGTTGACGCCGTGAAACTCCACGGTCAGCTGCTCGATGTCGTCGAACACTGCTCGAGGCGTCTGCATGAGGGACTCCCACTCTTTCCCCTCCACGTCGATCCGGACGACGAGACGCTTGCCGCGGTCCCCGTTCGTCGGCGATCTGATTGGCGAGCGTGTCGAACTTCTGGGTTGCCGTCTGCTCACGACTGGCGCCGAGGCACTCGGTGTGGAACGCCGGGTGCCCCTCCGCGCAGGCCGGCCGGCGCGTGTCGAGGCAGTCGTACTGGTGCACCGGCACGCCGAACTGCATCGATACCTCGCAGCCCCAGTCGTCTTTGCCCCCGATGCCGTAGGAGTACGCGGCTTCGACGCCTTCCAGCAGGTTCTTGCACATCAGAAGACCGCTGTCGTGCGTGCCTCCGAAGCGGCTCAGCGTGCAGTTCTGCAGCGCCACCGGCCGGAGCTCGGCGAGCAGGGCTTCCCGGACCTCACGTTCGGCCAGGACGGGCGCGGGCTCGGACGACCGCAACCAGCCGCGGCGATAGTCATCAGAATGACGAGCGTCGCCGCAATCGAGGTCAGCTTCTTGTCGTGGAGCACGTCACAGGATACACGGCTGAGGTCAGTCTCCGTTTCTTCCCCGTTGACTCCGTTACTCCGTTGTTACTCCGATGCCTCCGTACCCTCCGTATTGGACTTTGGTCGTAGTGTCCACCGCGACCTGGATCAGGCTGTTAGAATCACTGCCCTTCCACTCGATGTAGGGGAAAGCCGCTTGTGCGACAGTTGCTGATTTCGTCCGCTGTCGTCGCCACGTGTTTCTGTGCGCGTTCGATCGACGCGCAGGTCGTGACCGGCACCATCACCGGCGTCGTCAGCGACGACTCTCGCGCCGCCTTGCCCGACGTCACGGTCACCGTCACATCCCCCGCGCTGCCGGGCGGTCCAGTGACAAGCGTCACGAATGCGCAAGGGGCGTATCGGTTCAGCACGCTTCCGCCGGGCGTCTACGAGTTGGAGGTGTCGCGGCCTGGCTTTACCACATACCTTCAGAAGGATCTATGGGTCACCGTGGGCGGCACCATCGAGCGCAACGTCACGCTCGGTGTGGCACCCGTCGCGGAGACCATTACCGTGAGTGGTGGGTCGCCGGTGGTCGATCCGCGCCAGACAGGGGTGGCGAGGAGTCTCGGACGAGAAGCCGTCGAGGCGCTTCCGACCGCGAGACAGGGAGTCACCGCTTATCTGGGGACGCTTCCCGGCGTGGCGCTGGGCAACTACAACAGCGGAACGAATCCCGTGATCATGGGCTCCAACTCAACTGATTCGTCCTACCTGGTCGACGGCATGTTGACCAATCACCCCTCGAACGGATTGGCCTGGGCCTTCTACGACATGGACGCGGCCGAGGAAATCAACCTTGTGTCGCTCGGCGCGTCGGCGGAGTACCAACAGGCGCAAGGCGGCGTGATGAACTACGTGAGCAAGGCGGGGACGAACGTCTATCGAGGGGATGGTTCAATTTACTGGGCGCCCCCAGGGCCTGACGAGCGTTCCCATCACGCTGCCATGCAATTGTCCCCTGGGCGAAACGGGATTCGAGCTGTACAAGTATCTCGACTATTCCGCGCACATCGGCGGCCCCATCGTCAAGAACCGGCTATGGTTCCATGGAGGCCAGACCAACACCGGCCCGGCCATTCGGTATCCTGGCCAGCCGGATCGACCCGAGGACCAGCAATGGATCAAGAGCGAAGTGCGGAACATGGCGAAGGTGACGTGGAAGATCAACGACAAGATGCAGTTCCAGCAGAGCCTCTACTACGAATGGTGGAATTGGCTGACCCCTGATTTTCCCACCGCAACCACGCCGCTCGAGGCGAGCGCTCGGTACACGGGGGACATGCGCTATTTCGGTTCGGAATTGACGGCCACCCTCAGGCCTTCCAGCGTGCTCACGGCGCGCTTCTTCCACCTGTCGATACCGTACGGGTTCAACGGGCTGGGGCCCAATTTGAACGCCGATACCGAAAGCCTCGAGACGCCTGGACACCTTGATACCTTCACCGGCGTCAGCCGCAGCAACTACACCGCGGGGCCATCCCAGGCGTATCAACCGATCCGGGACGACGTGAACGTGAAACTGAATCACTTCGTGTCCGGCAGCCGTGTCGACCACAACATCCGGTTTGGCGTACAGATCGCGCGTAACCTCGATACAGGTCAGCATGTGTGGCCTGGCGGGGTCCGGTATCTGGACTTCAACGGTGCCCCCGACCAGGCGCAGTATCAGTCTCCCCTCGTGTACGCTGCAGAATCCAGGTCACAGAGCGTGTGGGCTGAGGATGAACTGACCATGGGCCGGCTCACGATGACACCGGGCATTCGATTCGACAGGATGGTGGCCATCAGTCCGGCCGCGCCCGTCGTGGACCCTGCGGCGTACAGCGGGACGGATGGGCTCTGCCACTGTAACCAGTCCTTCGGCGAAACCGGGGCGACGATTCCGGGGCTTGGAGAGATGTTCTCGTGGAAGAAGGTGTCGCCGCGGATGGGGATCAACCTGCGCCTGACGAGCGACAGCCGAACAGTGCTACGGGCCACAGCCGGACGCTATTACCGCTCGGTGTTCCTCAACGATTTCGCCGGTATGCATCCCGGGATCACGCCGGTCACGCTCGCGCGCTTCGATCCGGTCACGAGGGACTACACGACGATCATTTCGGTAACGGATTCGACAGCGAATCTCGCCGTCGACGCCGCTATTGAGGCACCGTATACGGATCGGTACTCGATCGGCGTCGATCGTGAGATGGCACGAAACCTGGGCGTCAGCGTCACCTACGTGCACAAGACCTCGAGAAATCAGATCGGTTGGCGGGATATCGGCGGGATCTACGGGACGCAGACCGTGACGTCTCCCGCCGGTCCGGTCACGGTTTACCCGCTGATGAACGCCCCCAGCGAGCGGAGGTTCCTGCGGACGAACGGCCCGGGCTTCTTCAGTCGATACGACGGGCTGGTGCTGAGCGCATATCGGCGTCTGGCGACTCGCTGGATGCTGAACCTCAACTACATGTATTCGAAGACCGAGGGCCTCCAGACGACAGGGGCGTCCGTCTTTGCCACCACCGTCGGGCAAGACCCTAATGACTACGTCAATTTGACTGGTCGCCTGAGCCCCAATGACCGGCCGCACGTGCTCACTGTGACCGGCTCGTACGAGGTTCCGAAGATCGACGTCCAGGTGTCGGGGAATCTCGCGCTCATGTCCGGGCTTCCGTATGCCCCTCAGATTCAGGTGGTCCTGCCGCAGGGGCGGCGCAATGTCAACTTCGACGAGCCGGGCTCGTATCGTCTGCCGAACGAGCAATGGCTGTTCCTCCGAGTGTCGAAGACGCTCTTCCGCAGTGGCCCGCGGCGGCTGGAGTTGGGCGTCGAGCTACGCAACACACTGCAGGAAACGAGCGACGGCAGCCTCGCGTCGCGGGTCTTTTCCAGCCCGAACTTCGGCCAGCAGACCACATGGCCCATCCCGCGACAACTCCTGTTTCGGGCGAAGGGGTACTTCTAACGGTCATGAAGCGCCGGCCATGGCTTCGCGCGGCAATCACGGTCGCCGCGTGCCTGACGCCGGCCGCGGCTCAGGGTCAAGATACGGCCGCGCCCACCCGCAGCCGGACAGGCGTACTGACGTTGTACTCCCTTTCCGAGGACGCTCCCGCAGGGACATTTCCCGAAGCGGCTCCCTATTACACCATCCGTGAGCGGACCTACCGGAAGGTGCTGGGTGACGCACTGGGCGATCAGCTTGACTACTACTCCGAGTTACTTGACCGCTACCACTTTCCAGACCCGTCGTACGAATCCGACTTCGAAGACTATCTGGTGCGCACGTATGCCGACCGGACGATCAAGCTGCTGATCGCGAATGGCCCGGACGAGGCCGCTCTTGCGGGGCGGCTACAGGCGCGGCTCCCGTCTCAACCGCCGATCGTGTTCATCGACCACGATGCGCGGCCAGTTCCGAAATCGACCGGCCATACGTATCGGTGGCCATTCAAAGAGTCGCTAGATTTGGCGCTGCGGGTGCATCCCGACACCCGTCACGTGTTCGTCGTGTCCGGCGCATCAAAGCTGGATGCACGGAACGAACGCAAGTTTCGCTCTCAGGTGCCCACGCCGCCGCGAGGCGTCGAGTTCACCTTCTTGCGCGGATACTCTGTGGCGGAGTTGACCGACCGGCTGGCGGCGCTGCCGGAGCACTCGATTGTCTTTCTGGTCTCGATCAGTGCCGATCGCGAGGGCCGGCGGTTTCGGACCGCATCGGTGTCGGAGCGCCTGGCGGCGGCGAGCAACGCGCCGATCTACTCGTGGAACGACAACGTTCCGGGCGTTTTCGGCGGTCGGTTGCTTTCAGGCGAGACTGGCCGCCACAAGGGCGAGCGAACTCGCGCTGCGCGTGTTGCGCGGCGAGCGACCCGAGGACATTCCGATCACCTTCGCTGACGCGAGTGTCGATGCGCTCGATTGGCGTCAGCTTGACCGTTGGAACGTCAGTGAAGCCCGCGTCCCACGCTGGCGTGGAGCTCAGGTTTCGCGAACCAGGGCTGTTCGAGCAGTACCGCAGCTACATCCTCAGTACCCTCGCCGTTGTGCTGCTCCAGACGTCCCTGATCGTGGGATTGCTGATTCAGCGGAGAAACCGGCGCCGCGCCGAGAACTCGCTGCGAGAGAGCGAGGAACGATTCCGGGTGATGGCCGATACCGCTCCCGTGATGGTGTGGCGCGCGGGCCCCGACCAAAAGTGCGACTTCTTCAACAAGCCGTGGCTGGAGTTCAGGGGACGCCGCATTGCAGGACGAGCTCGGCGAAGGCTGGACCGAAGGCGTGCACCCGGACGACTTGCATCGCTGTTTGACCGATCTACACCGCCGCATGGCCCGGCCGAGAGTCCTTCCGGATGGAGTACCGCCTGCGGCGGGCGGATGGCGAATACCGATGGGTGCTCGACACGGGTGTGCCCCGCCTTGCCTCCGACGGCACTCTCCTCGGCTACATCGGGTCGTGTATCGACATCACCGAGCGTCGTCAGGCCGAAGAGGCGCAGCGTGCCAACGAGGCGGCGTTGCGGCAGAGCCACGCGGAGACTCAGGACCTTGCCGGACGTCTCATCACGGCGCAGGAGGCGGAACGCGCGCGTATCGCCCGCGATCTGCACGATGACATCGGTCAGCAGCTCGCGGCCATCTCGATTGCCATTAGCGGATGCAAGCGGCGACCCGAGACGCAAGGCAGCGCGGAGCTGCTCGAGGCGCTCTCGGCCGCCCTGCAGCAAACCATCCGGGTCGCAAACGAGATCCGGCTGCTTTCACACGATCTTCACCCAGGCGCGCTCGAGCATGCGAGTCTGGTGGACGCCATGCGAAGCCACTGTGGGGAGTTTGCCAAACAACAGTCCCTGGAAGTGGTGGTCGAGGCCGATGGAGATCTCGCCA
Source organism: uncultured Acidobacteriota bacterium (assembly GCA_963847125.1). Classification (GTDB taxonomy): domain Bacteria; phylum Acidobacteriota; class Vicinamibacteria; order Vicinamibacterales; family 2-12-FULL-66-21; genus DATAEE01. The sequence continues at coordinate 49,669 of CAWJYM010000005.1, read as the reverse complement.
TCTCCGACATGACGATCGCGTTGTGTCTCTACCGCATCGTCCAGGAGGCGTTGCGCAACATCGCCAAACACGCCTACGCTCGGCAGGTTCACGTCACGGTGCGGCGCGTCGAGGAAGAGATGCAGCTCGCGGTGGTGGACGACGGGAAGGGGTTCAACCTGGCGGAGGTGCGCGAACAGGGCAGCGGTCTCGGCCTCCGCAGCATCGAAGAGCGGGTTCGGTTGATTGGCGGGCGGCTTTCGATCGACACCGCGCCGCATATGGGGACGACCATCACCGTCTGGGTGAGAGTTCCGGTATCAACCGCGTCCGAGCCGGTCGTTGTCTAGCCAGCTCGCCATGAGCCGACCGAGCATTCTCGTGGCCGACGATCACACGATTCTCGCCGAGGGGCTCGTCCAATTGCTCAGCGCCCGCTTTGATGTGGTGGCCATCGTCGCGGACGGCCGTGCGCTCATCGAGGCCGCGGAGCGCTTTCGCCCCGACATCATCATCGCGGATGTGAACATGCCCACCATGAGCGGACTGGAGGCGCTCGAGCGGCTCAAGAAACGCGGTGTCGCCAGCAAGTTCGTCATCCTGACCATGCACGGCGACGCAAGTGTCGCAGCCAGGGCGATGCGCGCAGGCGCGTCTGCGTTCCTCTTGAAGCAATCGGCCGGCGAGGAGCTGTTTGACGCGATCGACCAGGTGTTAAACGGCCGCACGTATCTCACACCCGCCATCACGAGGGATGTCCTCGACGCCTTCGACCAGCCGCGTGGTGACGACCCTGCGACTCACACCGCGCCAGCGCGACGTGCTGCGTCTGATCGTCGAGGGCCGGCGGATGAAGGAAATCGCCGTCAGTCTCGACCTCTCGACCCGCACCGTGGAAACACACAAGTACGAAATGATGCGCGTGCTGGGTGTGCAGTCAACGGCCGAGCTGGTTGCCCTGGCCGTCAAGAGGGGCCTTGTCTGACGAGCTCTGACTAGCCTGGTCATCCGTAGTTTTTCGGACCCGCATATCCGTAACTTTTGTCGTCTCTCATCGGGAGTCCCCCGCTATCGCACGATCCGCCGCCGCGTACCATTCCGGCATCGTGACGACCGGCTCAAGAGAGCGTAGACCGCGAGTCGTGCTGGCCGACGATCAGGCCGCCGTCCTGGCGCTTCTCGAGCAGTTGCTGGCAGCCGAGTTCGACGTGGTGGCCGCCGTGGGCGACGGGCGAGCCCTCGTCGATGCGGTCGCTCGGGTGTCCCCCGACGCGATCGTCACGGATATCTCGATGCCCTTCCTCGATGGAATCGGGGCGGCACGGGAAATCCTTCGCAGGAACCCCTCGGCTCGCGTCGTATTCGTGACGGTTCACGCCGACCCGCTGGTGATGCGGCGGGGATGGGCGGTCGGCGGCCTGGGCTACGTGCCCAAGGTGTCGGCCGGCGAGGAGCTCGTGCCGGCCGTCTGGGCCGCACTGGGAGGGAAACGGTGGTGGCAATGCCAATGCATCTCGTAGCGGCTTCACTGCGAGCGACAGCAGTCGACGGCGAGGCGGGATTCGAACGCCTGTTGACCGACCTGTCGACGCGCTTTGCGTCACTCGAGGTCGAACACCTCACGACCGCGCTCGTCGATGCGCTCGAACAGACGTGCCTCGCGCTGAATGTCGACCGCAGCACGATTCATCGAATTCAACGAAAACGGCACGATTCACACGTCGCACTCGGGCCAGCGACCCGGGGTCGAGGAGCCGCGCGTCGACGTCGATCCGACGAGCTGGCGATGGCTCACGAGCCGGCTCATGAACCGTGAGGTGGTCGCCGTGTCTCGTCTCGAGGACCTGCCGATGGAGGCGCTGGCCGAACGGGAGTATGCCCGCCGAAGCGGCATGTCGTCGATGCTCGCCGTGCCGGTCACGATCGGCGAGCGAAACGTCTGGGCGCTGGTGGTCGGCAGCTGCCAGCGGGTGCGCGAGTGGCCCGCGCCCATACAGGATCGCGTGCGGCTCCTGGCCGGCATCATCTGCGGCGTGCTGCAGCGCAGCCGGCAGGACGCAGCGCTTCGTGCGAGCGTGGCGGAAATCCAGCAGCTCAACCACCGACTGACCGCTGACAACGTCTGCCTCAAGGAAGACATCAAGACCTTCCACGATTTCGACGAGATCGTCGGCGAGAGCGCGGTGATGCGTGACGCCCTGGAGCGGCTCGCACAGGTCGCGCCGCTCAATTGCGCGGTGTTGCTGCTGGGCGAAACCGGCACCGGCAAGGAACTGTTTGCCCGTGCCGTCCACGAACGCAGCCGTCGCCGGGCGCGTGCGCTGGTACGGGTGAACTGCGCCGCGCTGCCGCCCAGCCTGATTGAGAGTGAGCTCTTCGGGCATGAAAAGGGCGCGTTCACCGGCGCCGTCAGCCTGCGCCAGGGACGCTTCGAGCTCGCGGACGGGGGCACGATCTTCCTCGACGAAATCGGCGATCTGCCGCTCGAAATGCAAGGCAAGCTCCTGCGCGTGCTGCAGGAAGGCGAGTTCGAGCGCGTTGGATCGTCACGCACGCGACGCGCCGACGTCCGCGTCATCGCGGCGACGCATCATGATCTGGAGACGTCCGTGGCGAAAGGGCTGTTCAGGGCCGATCTCTACTATCGACTCAGCGTGTTTCCGATCAAGGTGCCGCCGCTGCGCGAACGTCGAGAAGACATCTCCTCGCTGGTGTGGTTCTTCATCCACAACCATCAAAGAGAACTGGAGCGCCGCATCACCAAGGTACCCGACGAGGTGATGAGCGCGCTCGCCCGGCACGACTGGCCGGGCAACGTGCGTGAGCTGGAAAACGCCATCGAGCGCGCGTTGATTCGATCCACCGGCGACACCCTGCAGCTCGATGCGACGTTCGGCGATGGCCTGCGCGAACAGAGAGCCGGTCGCCTCCGGAACGCTCGACGCCGTCCAGCGCATGCACATCGAGAACACGCTTCGGCAGTGCAACTGGCGCATCAACGGCATCGGCAACGCCGCCGAGCGACTCGGACTTCACCCGAACACGCTCCGGTTTCGCATGAAGAAACTGGGCATCACGTTGCAGCACGCGCAGCGGAAGGCCGCGTCGATTCACGGCTGACGTTCGGCGACGCGTCCAACCCCGGGATCGGCGGTCAGCCGCTGATACGCGTCCTCGACGCGTTGGTGGAGTCGGCGGCCCCGCGCACGAGCAGCCACAGGAGGACCGCCAAGATCCCTGTGGCGAGTACCAGCCCAGCCGAGGCCGATGGTGATCGACCACACGCTGACCTCCTCTCGCGTGGTGGTGATGACTTCTGCCAGGCGATCTCGCACCTGTCGGGCGTACTCAGGCCGCGGCTGGCCCACACCCTTGGCGTCCTCGTCGGTAATGACGCCGAGGACGAGGTCGTCGTGCATCAGTTCACTGTACGTTTCGTGATCGCGAACGGTGACGCGTGTCGGATCGACCGTGGGGTCACCGACGAATTGATTCAGACGCTCGGACGCGACGCGCGCGCGCTCGGCAGGTCCGATGCCGCCGACGCCGCGATACATCCGGACGATTTCCTGCCCCCGGTAGATCACGGGCACGCCTTCCTCGGAAGCAGGTGGCACAGCAGGTGGCACAGCAAGAGCGCACTGCGCGAGGGCGCTCGTCGTGAGCACACACCACAGGACCGCGCGACCTGCAGAAGCGATAGCGCGCGGTCTACTGGCGCACAGGCGGATCCCAAGCGATTCGAGGACCATCGGAGAGCAATTTGCAACTCTCATGCTCAAGAGATGGAGCTTGCGGACGCAGGTCGGACCGACGGTCCGCACGCGCTCCGTCCCAGTCCTACCCGCGGGTTGTCAGGTCGGTCACAACATGCCGTGACTCCGGGATGCCTTCAGCCAATTCCGCTAGCGACAACCTCGGTGATCGCGGTGGCACGGACCGTGCTCGACCTGTAGCGTCGTGATCGCCAGCCGTCGACAGGGCTCCGTCGAGACGACAGGAGGAGATATGAGTGTGAGCTTCGTGAGCGTGATGATGACCACTTCCGTCGTGATGGCGACCATCTGTGCGAGCGCGCAAACCAAGACGATTCCTGGCGAGGCCGAGACGATTACGGCAACCGTCGAAGCGATTGACGCGAGCACACGCACGCTGACCGTCAAGGACGCCGACGGGGACTTCATCCCCATCACGGTTCCCAAGTCGATGGAACGATTCTCCGAGATCAAGGTGGGGGATACGATCACGGCGCGCTACTACGACAACATCGTCATTCGCCTGAAGCCCGCAGGCGAGGCAGCCGTCGATACGAGCTCGGAGGGCCTGACCAAAGGGACAGGCGCGAGCCCCGCGGGCACAGCCGCCATGCAGCGAACGATCACGGCCACGATCACCGCGATCGACGCCGCCGTGCCGTCCATCACGTTCAAGGGCGAGAACGTGAAGTGGAACTACTCGTCGCGCGTCGCGGACAAGGCGGCCCTGGCCAAGGTGAAAGTCGGCGATCGCGTGGACATCACGTGGACCGAAGCGTTGACCGTGTCGGTGACGTCGCCGGCGAAGAAGGAGTAACGAGTGACTCGCGTCTCGGTCGAGGAGAAAGAGGTAGAGCACGCCAACGCTGGCAGTTCCTGGAGGTAGTATGAGCTCGCAAAAGGTGACCCGGGGCACACCCACGGTATTCCCGAAACTGCCGGCGCAGGACGTTCTCCCGTTCCCCCCTACCCCGTCAGCCAGCATCGCTGGACGAACCATGCAGGAGTCGGTTTACCAGCGGCGCGTCGAGCCGCGCCGCCTGCATGCCGATGCGCCGAACATCCTGATCGTCCTCATCGACGATGCCGGACCCGGACTCCCCTCGACGTTCGGCGGCGAAGTACACACGCCGGCCCTCGACAGAATCTCCAAGGAGGGCATTACCTACAACCGGTTCCACACCACGGCCATGTGCTCCCCGACTCGAGCGTCCCTCCTGACCGGGCGGAACCACCATCGTGTCGGGGCCGGACAGATCGGGGAGATGGCGAACGACTGGGACGGGTACTCCGGGGTCATGCCCAAGAGCTGTGCGACCGCCGCGGAGGTGCTTCGGCACTACGGCTATACCACAGGCGCGTGGGGCAAATGGCACAACACGCCTGCCGAACAAACAACCGCGGCGGGCCCCTTCGATTGCTGGCCGACTGGCTACGGCTTCGATTACTTCTATGGTTTTCTCTGCGGCGAAGCGTCGCAGTACGAGCCCAACCTGGTTCGTAACACCACCTACGTCGCTCCGCCCCGCACGCGCGAGGAGGGCTATCACCTGAGCGAAGATCTTGCCGACGATGCGATCGGGTGGCTGCGCAGGCATAAAGCCTTCCAGCCCGACAAGCCCTTCTACATGTACTGGGCGAGCGGCGCCATCCATGGACCGCACCACATCATGAAGGAGTGGGCCGACAAGTACAAAGGCAAGTTCGACGACGGCTGGGACAAATATCGTGAGCGCGTGTTCGCGCGGGCGAAACAACAGGGATGGATTCCTCAGGAAGCCCAGCTCACGCCGCGCGATCCGACGATGCCGTCGTGGGACAGCATTCCAGAGAATGAGAAACCATTCCAGCGGCGATTGATGGAAGTTGCGGCGGGCTTCACCGAGCACGTGGACACTCAGGTCGGCCGGCTCGTCGACGAGCTCGATCGGCTCGGTTATGGCGAGAACACGTTGATCTTCTACATCTGGGGCGACAACGGATCCTCAGCCGAGGGCCAGAACGGCACGATCAGCGAGCTGATCGCGCAGAACGGCATTCCTTCCACTGTGTCCATGCACATCAAGGCGCTCGAAGCCCTCGGTGGTCTCGACGTACTCGGGTCTGCGAAGACCGACAACCAGTACCATTGCTGGCTGGGCCTGGGCCGGCAGCACGCCTTACAAAGGCACGAAGCTCATCGCGTCGCACTTCGGTGGAACCCGCAACCCGATGGCGGTTCGGTGGCCCGCGAAGATCACGCCGGATACGACACCGCGCCCGCAATTCCATCATGTGAACGACGTCGTCCCGACGATCTACGAGGTACTTGGCATCTCGCCGCCGAGGGAAGTCAACGGGATCGCCCAGGATCAGATCGACGGCGTGAGCTTCGCGTATTCCTTCGACGATCCGCACGCTCCAGGCCGTCTGTTGACCCAGTACTTCGAGATTATGGGCAGCCGCGCGATCTATCACGACGGCTGGATGGCGTCGGTGTTCGGGCCACGGGTGCCCTGGGTGCCTGGGCTGCCCCCGGCGTCCGCGAGTGGACTCCGGATCGGGACACATGGGAGCTCTACAACCTCGACGAGGACTGGACGCAGAACAACGACCTCGCGGCGACGATGCCAGAGAAGCTCGCGCAGCTGAAAGAGCTGTTCGCGATGGAGGCGGCGCGAAACAAAGTGCTGCCCATCGGCGGCGGCCTGTGGATTCCGATGCTTGCATCCCGAGATGCGTATTGCCCCACCGTACCGCGAGTGGACTTTCTCGGGCGATATCACCCGAATGCCGGAGTTCTGTGCGCCGGCGCTCGGCAACAAGCCGAACCTCGTCACGATCATCGCCGACGTACCGGCCAATGCCAATGGCGTGCTCTACAAGCTGGGATCTTTTGCGGGTGGTCTCACGTGCTTTGTCGAAGACGGGATCCTGTGCTACGAGTACAACCTCTTCATCGTCCAGCGCACGAAGATTCGCGCCAGGGAGAAGCTCCCGACGGGCAAGGTGACGATCGGCATCGAGACCGCATATGCGGAATTGAGACCTGCCGGTCCGCTCGACGTCACGATCACGGTCAACGGCAGACTCTTCGCTGAAGGCCGCGTCCCGATCAGCGCCCCGTTGCTCTTCACTGCAAACGATTGTCTCGACATCGGCGTTGCGCTCGGCTCGCCGGTATCGCTCGACTACTACGACAAGGCGCCGTTCAGATTCAACGGCAGGATCGACCAGGTCACCGTCAAGTACAAGGCGTTCGCGAAGCCGGCTGAGGCGGCTGCGCCGTCGCGCGCCTCGACGCCAGTAGCAGCCGGCGACCACTAAGGGACATGTTGTCAGCGCTGCGGCCGGCGTGCTCCCACGCCGGCCGCCGTCATCGAACACGTTGGCGCTGTCGCGCGGCTTTGAGCGACACGCCGAAATACCCGGTCGCGCCTCGTCCTGGCTCGCCCCACGCCACGTCGAGCCGGATGACGTCGACAAATGGCACGAGGAGTCGCAGTCCTACGCCGTAGCCATCGATGGCCGACTCCGATTCCTGGGCGCTGTCGTCGCCCCACGTCAGGCCAACGTCTGCGAACCCCACGAGCTGCAGCCCGCCGTACAAATTCAGTCCCTTTACAGAGAAGGCTCGTACCGGCTGCACGACGTATGCGTATTCGAACGTGCCAATGAACTGGTTTCGACCGCGCCGCGACCCGAGGCTCCAGCCGCGTACGCTGTTGGCGCCCCCCAAAGAGAACTGGAGGTACTCCGGCAGCTCGACGCCGACCTCGCCGGTCTGAAACGTCGCGAGCGAGAAGAGCCCGAGCCCGTGACGCTCTGACAGCCGCTGGAATCTCCGTCCGTCCAGGATGAATGTCCACGACCGCGCGTCTCCGACGAGTCGGTCGACCTCGACTTCGGCCCATGTGCCATGTCGCGGGTTCGTGGACGAATCCAGCGTGTCAAGCGTGACGAACGCCCCGAGCGTGGGAATGATGTCCGTGCCATCCGCAGACAGCGACGCACCGGAGGACCCCGTGTCGATCGCCAGGACCTCGGCGGTCGCGCCGGTCCTCAGACCATGCGACCAATTGCGAGCGATGCGCACGTCGGCAGACGTCGCGCGCTCGTCGAAGTCGTACAGCGTATTCCGCCGCTTCGAATAGCTGAACCCCAGATGCCTCATCCAGGTGCCCGGCGTGATCGTCGTCGCATCAAGGGTCGCCGTCACACCGGGCTCCCCGCCGAAACGGACGGCCACGCTCGATTGTGTTTCGTGCCCCAGGAGGTTGATGCCTCGCATGCCTGGACCGGCGCTGACGCCGTTCTCATCCGTCACGCGGAGGATGATCACGGGCAGCAGTCGCAGCGTTTCGGTCACGGCAACCTCGACGACCACGCCATCGGTCTCGAGGTCTGCTTCGATGTGGACGGTCGTGAACAGGCGGAGCTCGTCGAGCCGCCGTCGGTCCAACGCGACCGTTGCTCGGCGAAAAGGCTCTCCCGCCTTCGTGGCCAAGTGCCGTTCGACCACATCGAATGACACGTGTCGTAGGCCGGTCACGCGAACTTCCGTGACGATGCGCCCCTCTAAGGGATCCGCAGACTGAGCGAGCGTCGCATGCGGCCGGGCTACGCACACAGCGCAGATCAGCAGTGAGAGGGCCAGTCGTCTCGCCACGAGCGTTCTTCAACCACGGGGCTGCAAGACGTGGACCCGTTCACAGTGTTCAAACCCTGCCGAATCTCCAAGGATGTTTCGCGGTTTGCGGGGCTCTTCCTGCCGACCGTCACCGTCGGTCACAACATCCGGTGATCGCAGGCCACGGTCATCCGTTGGCGCCAACGCCTAACGAATCACGATGGCGACGCCGAGCGACCAGAAATTGCCCACGACGTCCGGAATGTCCTCCTCGGCTGTCTGGAAGTCGCCGAGCGCCGCGACGTGCTGCGCGCCGAACACCTGCAGCCCGACGCGCTCCGCCGGCCGAAAGGCCCAGCCGGCGCCGATGACCACCGACAAGGCCTTCGAGTTGATCGGATCCGGGCCGATCGCGTCCACCCAGTTGCGGACGAAGGCCATGCCCGCGCCGCCCTTGACGAAGAAACCCTGCGAGGCCCACGGCCGGAACTGCGCCACGGCGTCGAGATGGGTGGTGCGAATCCTGGCCGTCCGGCGTATCCACCGGCATCCAGAACACCTCGCCGCCGACGTCCATGCGGTCGTTCACGCGATACCCGACGTTGGCGAGGACGCTGCCCGCGTGACGGTAGGGGAAGTCCTCTTCGCAGGTCTGACAGTCGCCGCGCACGGTCGGCAAACGCGCCGCCGGCCACGAGCCACAGCCTCGACGCCTCCGCGGCCACGTCGGTCGCCGCGGCCGGAGGCGCTGGCGGTGCCGACTGCGCGGCGACCACGGACGGCGCGAGCCAGGCAAGCAGCAGACCGCAGCGGAGTGCCGCGCGCAGCCGCCGGCTCACTCGATGCTCCACGTGAGATACGCGCGGAACTGGGGATAGCGATATTCGAGCTGCGTAGCGATCCTCGTCCTGGTAGAAGCTCTGACGAAAGAAGTACTCGCCGGACACGCCGAAACCGAACGCGACCCTCGCAGCGGCAGCAGCAGATCCAGACGCGCCCGCTGCAGGAAGTGGTTGGCGCGCACGCCGTCCAGCGAATAGAGATGACGGCCCTCGTAGAGGAGCGCAGCAAACGGGCGGCGATCGCGGGAGAAGAGCGCGGCCGCGCCGAAGGTCGAGCCCGGCCCGTAATCGTAGAAACGGGGTCCCTCCGAGACGCCCTGCCCGGCGCCTGGCTCGGCTCTGGCGGTGGCGGGCGCTCGGTGATGCCGAGCGGAAGGGAATCGACAGCGCCCAGCACGGTCAGGCCTCCCCATCCCATGAGCCAGACATTCGTTCCGTGACGACAGCGGCTGCGTCATCCCGACGGCCGCCTCGAAGGACTGCGCGCCGGTGGCGTAGGCGTCGTTGCTCTGATAGTCGTAGCTCTGCATGACGGTGAACTGCGTCTTGCCGCCGCCCAACGGTTGCCCCAGCAGCCGCCCGCGCACGCGCGCCTCGCTGAAACCGGCGCCGCCGCCGAACCGAAGCCGCACCGTGAATGCGTCATACGGCATCCGGCTGTGCCCGGTCCGTGGATCGCCGTACAGCAGGTCCACTTCCAGGAACGGCTGGCCGGCGGCGTCGATCGCGCGGGTCTCGGAGCCTCGCCAGAGCACGCCCGCCGACGTGAACCCGGCGAGCGTCGACGGCACCATCTCGGCGGGCTTGTCGGTGACGCGCTTGGCGTCCCCGGTGCGGAAGCGGTTGTAGCCAGTCACGGGATCGAGAGCGGTCGCACCGATCTCGCGCCACAGTCGCCCACGCCCGGTGGCCCGCGTGTCGCGCACGAGCCACGCCGCGCGGTGGAACATCTCGCCGAGCGCGATGCCGCCGAGCGTCGTGTTGATGAAGTCGTTCACCGAGGGCAGGTTCGTCTCGCCGAAATACTCCCAGGTGCCGCTGCCGAAGGCGGCCAACGCCGCCGACTCGTAGAAGCTCAGGCCGTTGGCGCGGCCCGACGTGAAGTAGTTGTTCCCCTGGTAGGGATGACCGATCTGATTGACCATCGAAGTCGTCCAGGTCCCAGACCCACCCGTTGCTGCCATGTTGTCCCACCACGTCTTCGGCGTGATCCTCGCCGTGACCTGGCCGCGGATCAGGTTCGCGGTCCCGTAGACGACGTTGATCATCGTGGTCTGGAACAGAGCCCGGCCCACGCTCCGCCGAGGGCAGCCCTCGCAGGCGCGGCGTTCGGCCATCCAGTCGAATGGTTCCTGGAGGATTGGGACAAGAGAGGGTGTTGGCCGGTCGAGCCGAGAGAACGCCGGTTCTGGCCTGGCGTCGAGGGGAGCCGCGCCGGCCAGCAGGACGCACGTCAACAAGTTGAACAGCATGAGGACGCCATGTCTCTGTGCCTCAGCCCAGGAATTCGACGGTTCCCGAGGTCAAGTCGTACATCGCACCCAGGATCCGAATGGTGCGCTGCTTCTCGAGATCCGCCAGCGTCGGGCTCCGGCGGCGGATGTTGTCGAGGCCGAGCAAAACGTTCGTTCGAGCCACCGCGTCGACGTATGCGCCGTTCTTGCTCGACTTCTCCCCGGCGTAGGTGGTCGCCGTGATGGCCGGCTTCACGCGGGCCAGCAGTCCCGTCAGGTTCCCCATCTCGACGTCGTCGATCGCTCCCTTGATCGCGCCACAGGCCGTGTGTCCGAAGAGGAGGAGCACCTTGGCGCCCGCCACGGCGCAGGCAAACTCGAGGCTCCCGAGCAAGTCATCGTTCACGACGTTGCCTGCGATGCGCGCGTTGAAGGTGTCGCCGATGCCGGCGTCGAAGACAATCTCGGCCGGCGCACGTGAGTCGATACACCCGAGAACAGCGGCCGACGGGAACTGACCCGCCGCGCTGGTGCGCTGCTGATCTCGATAATCCCGAGACACCATTTTTCCCGTTCGAAAGCGCTCGTTGCCCATCCTGAGCTCGTCGAGCACTTGAGCGGGCGTCATCCGGTCGCGCGCTTCCTTCGTCAGCGACCCGCTTCCCCTGGTGCCGGTCTGCTCCGATATGGAGGTGACCGGACCGATCGCGTACGCGCCAATCGTCGTGGCAAGGAAGCGCCGGCGGCCCAAAACGCATGTGTTCATCAAACCTCCGCGTGTCAGAACCTGAGGACAACGCCGACTGGCAGCGACCATCGGGCTCCCGGATCGGAGGTCGGCTCGAGAGGCCGTCCCGACGGCATCGACGGCGCGCCCGCATATCGCAGCGCCACCTCGAATCCCATGGCGAAGTCGCCGCTGCCCCATAACATGCCGCCGCCGACGGCGAAGCTGGGCACGGTCGACGCCTCGTAACCGGTCACCGCGCGAATCGTCGAGCCGGTCATGAGTCGTGCCTGGATTTCACTCACGCGACGGAATCCGGCCGTGAGCGTGGCGTACGGGCCGACTCCCGAAGCGGGCCTCAAGCGCACGCCTCCCTCGAGCCCCCAGAACTCGTAGGGGTCGAAGCTCGCCGTCAAAGGATTGCCGCCTATTTCGCCGATGGTCACGGCGTCTGCGCCGGCGCGGCCATAGTTGAAGAGGGCGAGGATCTCGGCGGCGTCGCCGGCCCGAAACGCCACGCCCGCTTCGAACAGCGGAGATGTTTCCGAGTGCGTGTCAGTCCATGAGGCTTCCTCGGTCGAGGCGGGCACGCCGTCTATGGTTCCCGAGGCCGCTCCGATCGCGGTGCCGCCCACCGACGGGTCGATCGAAATCTTCAACAGGACGCTGACGCCGTCCGAGACCTGCGCGTCGGCCGGCTGACAGCTGCCGGAGATCCCCAGCCCCAGCACGGCCAGCGCGACTGTTCGTGGCGTGCCACTCATGATGACGATCTCCTCCTCACCAGGCGCCGGCGCCGATCTCCCAGATGAACCGAAACTGCTCGACACTCGAGAAGCCCAGAGCTTGAAGGCCAAACCGCAAGCCCCCGAAGCTGTAGCCAAACACGAACGGCCGCATTTTCGCCGGCAGTTTGGCCCGAAACCTGACGCCCGTTTCGACCACGATCTTCCAGTTGGGCGGGACGAGGATCACGATCTCTTGAGGGCCCTGTTCGGTGTCGATGGTGCGGCTCTCGCGCGTCGTCACATACTGCCGGCGAGCGCCGCCGGACACGTAGTAGTCGGCCCATCGAGAGGCAGAGGGCGTGAACAGGAGCTCACCGGTCGCGTCACGGCTACTGACGGTCACGCGCGGGACGATCCACCCCTCTCGCAGATCCAGACCCTTGAAGATCAACGCCGCGCCGAGCGTCCGATTGGTCACGCGGAGACTGGCGGACAACCACGCGTCCGGGAGGGTCAGCTCTGAGAGCGCGCGGTCGACGCTCCCCGCCTTGTACTGCGTGGGCCGCTCGTCGACGCCGAATCGATGGTCGGCCATCATCCCGACGAGGCGGGTGCGATCTGTAGGGATTTCCGCGCACGCCGCGACGGTGTTTGCCGGACGCAGTTCGTACCGACCGAGCGAAGGCTGTCCGTCGCTGTACGAGCGTTGCCGGGCCGTCACCTGGAGGTAGGGGGACTCGGGCGGCAGCAGTCGAAACGCTTCCGTGCGCCGCTTGGTCATCTCCGGCGAGTATGCGGACGACAACAGCACTCCGTGCCCAAGCGAGTCGCGCACTCCCCATGCGTCGTTGACGCGCTCGGTGACGTCGTACCCCCGCATAAAGGTGCCGTCGGCATTGCGGTCCGGCGCCGTCGCATGCTTGCCCTCTTCCACGAAGAGCGTCATCGGGTACTTCGCGTCCGGGCGGATTTTCAGGGTGTTCGAGTACCAGCGGCTGCCATGAGCCTGCGCTTCGACCGAGGCGAGCCGCACCCGACGGCAGCTGTCGTCCCCGTCGAGCCACACCTCGAACTCCGCGGTCTCGAGGTCGTGCGTGTGTCCGCCGACCCCGGAATCCTCCGGGTAGTAGAAGTAGTACTTCAGGATGAAGGACTCGACCTTGTCGGCAAATGTCGCGTCATCCTGCTCGGGCCGGCCGACCGGCGCTTCCCCCCGATACGTGAGCTCGGTGACCTGGTAGTAGACCACTGCGCCGCTGGCGGAGCGGTCGCAGGGGTGCGCAGTGGGAATCGGCGGATGCTCTTCGGTGAGCAGCGGCTCGTCGGCCGAGAACCAGAGTGCGGGCGCGAGCAGGCTGGCGACTTGAGGCAAACCGAGACGCTCATGTCCCTGCCAGACGACACCGGGCGTCGCTGCGGCGGCCCCGGGGCCGCACGCGTCGGCTTGAGCCTGGGCGCGCACGTCGGCCGGCGCGATCAGCACGAGCGCCAACAGCACGACCGCCGCCGATAGCTCGATGCGATTAGAATTTGAAGACGACACCGGCGCTGAACCTCCCGAAGTCGAGCTTTTCCTCACGAAGAGCGTCCAGGCCAAGGAGGTTGATGGCGCTGAACGAGTGGAAATAGCGAACGTCGGCGCGCGCCCCCACGTGTCGGCCGAAGAAGACCATCAAGCCTCCACCGACGTCGTACCCGAAGTCGTTCTGGCTCTCCTCCAGCGGGGTCCCCGCGCTCACGTCGACGTTGCTTTTGATGAGGCCCAGCCCGGCCAGAGCGTACGGCTGGATGGGGCCGAACTTCGGCGCCAGCAGGAAGTGACCCATGACGGTGGTCACGCCTGTCTTGGTGGTGGGGGTTTCACCAAAGAAGCCGTCAGTGTGGGCGAACTCGATCTCTGCACCGACGATTCCACCGACGGCGCCGAGCGACACGCCCCAGTTGAGATTCTTGTCGTCGCACCCGGTGATCTCCGGGCATCCGGAATCACCGCCGAAGTCATAGCCCAAGAATGGATAGATGAAGGGCTGCGCCGCAGACTGCGCCGGCAGACACAGCGGGGCCAGCGCGACGGCGATCGCGACGGCCAGCCTGTGTTTCGTACGCGCAGATGAACACATGAGATCACCTAGAACCTGAACGTCAGGCCGCCGCTGATATCGAATTGGTGCGCATACTGGGCACTGCCCACGACGTAGCACCCCCAGAACGGATCGCACCACCAGCCGACCGCGTCGGACTTGATGTAGGTCGGCGTCCACTGAATGCCCAGTCGCGCGCCGACGTTCGGGCTGGCGTAGACCTTCACGCCCGCCCCCCACGTCGTGGAAAACCGGGTCTCGCCGGCAATCGTGCCTGTCTGACCGTTGAGCCGGGTGAAGTCCACCGAGCTGAAGCTGGTTGCGCCGAGGCCGCCCATGATGTACGGCCGCACCGTGTCATCCGACTCGAGGAAGTTGTAGGCGAAGTATCCGTGATACGTGTTCACGGTCATGTCGCCGATGTCGACGGTGCTGGTGCCGCTGGCCTGGAGCGTGCTCCGTTGCTGCCCGAACAGAAACCCCACTTCGGCGCCGTCGCCGAGCAGCGCGCCGGCACTCAGACCCCACTTGAAGGCATCCTTTGGGTCCACGCGGTCGAAGATGCCGTCCGCTGTGGCGACGGGCTCGCCGTCGACGCCTTCTGAGAACGCCCAGCCCAGGAGCACGCTCACTTCGGCGCGCGGCTCCTGCGCGACTGCTGGCGCCGTCGACGCGACGATGGCGAGTGCGACCAACCAGGAACACCGATTCAACATGAGTCTTCTCCTATTCAAGGTGCACGGCGGAACGTCTATTTCTTGACGGGCACCAGCGGGATCTCCGAGGCCAGCGCCACGTTGACGATCGCGTCGAGTTTGTTCTCGATCTGAAAGAAACGCGCCGCCTTGATCGCAGGCAACACAGCTCGGACTTTCGGTACGATACTTCTCACGCACCGTGACCTTGTCGCGCTCGATCGCCAGCAACTCCTTGAAGAACGTGTCGGCCTTCTCGTCGGTCATCGTCTCGAAGTTGGCGGCGTACGCCGTGATCAACGTGGCCAAGCGGTCGCCGAGCTTCTCGATCTCCCCGCGATACTCCTTGTAGACGGGCCAGAAAGCGCGCGCCTCGTCCTCGGTGAGCGGAAGGTTCGCCGCCACTACCGCCTGGCGATCGGCCTTGAGGTCGGCCTGGAGCTGCT
This sequence comes from uncultured Acidobacteriota bacterium, assembly GCA_963847125.1. Lineage (GTDB taxonomy): Bacteria > Acidobacteriota > Vicinamibacteria > Vicinamibacterales > 2-12-FULL-66-21 > DATAEE01. The sequence continues at coordinate 34,353 of CAWJYM010000005.1, read as the reverse complement.
GAATCGCGGTCCATTGATCCACGGTTTGAGCGCCCACGCGGTCCGGCGACGCCAGCGCGGTCGCGACCAGAACCGTGAATGAGGCCAGTGTGTTCATCATGAGAATGCTCCTCGGTTCGATCTGCGCTCACGCAAGAAGGCGTCCACTTCGTCCTGCGAGGTCGATCGAATGGCTCGATGCGGAATATCCGAGGAAACGGGTCGACTCGCCGGCGACCAATGGCGGACGTCACCGGTGCAGGTTCACGATCCGCGGTTAGAACGCTCACGAAATGTTGTGAGGTCGAGCGGGCGTGTGCCCACGCACCCTTCGTGCGGCAGACCAGAGATCGCGGATCACTTGGAATTCTGGGTGTCCGTGTCGCCCGCCTCGCACCCGTGCACGTGGCCTGGCTCTTGCGATGCGCTGGGCGTGGAATGCCGGATCGAGGTTGTCCACGGCGTTCTTGGTACGGTCGTCCATCTCGCGGGCCGGCTCGGGGACGCGCAGGTGCCCGATTTCGTCGAGACGTGCGCAAAGGCCGCGAGGCCGCTGCGCATCGACCTGAGCGAGCTCGTCTCCGTCGATGCCGTCGGGATCGAAGCGCTGCTTCGCGTCCGAGACATGGGCGCAGTGTTCGACGGGCTGCCCGAATACCTGCACTTGAAGATCGAGTCGCTGGCGCGCGAGCGCCCTTCGAGGCCGCCTTCGCGTTGACAGCGCCAGGGGTGATCCGGTGGAAATCGTGGACGTGATTCGACAGACGATCGAGCTCTCGGCGGTCGCCGTGGAAGTCCTGGCCGTCGCGCTCATCCTGGTCGCCATCGTCCACGGCACGGCACGGTACCTTCGTCACCTGCGCGTGGATCGGAGCGACGCCTACCATCGCTACAAGATCTACCTCGGCAAAGCGCTCATGCTGGGGCTCGAGTTCCTCGTGGCCGCCGACATCGTGAGAACCGTCGCGCTCGACCCGACGCTGCTGAGCGTGAGCATTCTCGGGCTGCTCGTCGTGGTGCGGACGTTCCTCAGCTGGTCGCTCGTCGTCGAGATTGAGGGACGCTGGCCGTGGCGCGCGAAGAGTGCGGAGTGACCGCAATGGACGAGACGCTGGCCCGTATCTGGGAAAACCTGGCTGGCCGCATAGGCGGACCGTTGACGTTCCGGTTGATCCTCCAGCCGCTGGTAGCAGCGGGCCTCGCGCTTCACGCTGGTCTCGCCGATGCGCGTATGGGACGGCGGGCCTACTTCTGGGCGATCCTGAGCGATCCGGAGCATCGGCGCGAGCACGTACGCGAGGGGTGGACGGACGTGGCGAAGGTCTTCGTGCTCGCCCTGGGGATCGACGTTGTCTACCAGATCATCATTCAGCGGTGGGTCTATCCGGGCGAAGCCCTGATTGTCGCCATCATGCTGGCCTTCGTTCCCTATCTGCTGATCCGCGGTTCCGTCACGCGAATTGCTCGTCGCCTGGTTCGGAGGTCGTGAGCGACATGGAATCGAGCGCCGTTCAGATCGACACCGGCACTCGACTCGCGGTCGATCGCACCAGGCTGGCGTACGAGCGCACCCTGATGGCGTGGGTCCGCACGGCCGTGTCGATGATCACGTTCGGGTTCACCATCTACAAGTTCTTCGAGTTCGAGCTCAGGGACCGACCCGTGCCGAGCGGCTCCGTGCTGGGCCCACACGAGTTCGCGCTGGTCATGATCGCGATCGGGCTCGTCTCGTTGCTGCTGTCGACCGCCCAGCACCGGCAGAGCATGCGTGCGCTGCGCGCCGAGTACGGCAGGATCGTGCCGGCGTCCGTCGCCGCGATCGTGGCGGGCCTCTTCTCGATTCTGGGGCTCCTGGCGCTGGCCACGGTGCTGCTGCAAGGGTGAATGGGCGCCGCCGACAGCGCTCGAGCTCACCGCATTTCGTGGCCATCTGACAGCATGCGGTGAAGGGCCACAGATGAACGATCGGGCGCTCATCGCCGAGGGCGTCATCTGTGAAGGTTTTCGCAGCGAATCACCCTCGCCCAGCGGCACCGCCGTTGGGTGATTTCTTGCTACACCGCGATCCATGTTCCCCGTCCCTGTTGGCCGGAGAGCTTCTATGACGCGATACCTCGTTCTCCCGGTACTTCTCCTCGGCGCCAGTGGCGACGGGTTGTCGCGCGGGCGACCCGGAGGTGGCGTTGGCATCCGAGCCGCCCCCGCCTCGCATTGAGCCGGAGCTCGGTCCAGGCGCGGGCCTCGTGGACCCGCGCGCGGACGCGCTCGTGCGGCAGATGAGCGAGCGCCTCGCTCGAGCCAGGGCGTTTGCTCTCGAGGCCGAGGAACTGTACGACGAGGTGCCGGAGCACAGCCCCCGGCGGCAGCTCACCAGCACCCGTCGCGTGGCCTTGCGTCGTCCCGACCGGCTGGTGGGCGATGCGTCAGGTGACGCGGTGAACCGTTCGTTCTGGTACGACGGCAAGGTGTTCGCGGCGCTCGACAAGGAACAGCACGTCTGGGCCAGCGGCGAGGTTCCGCCGACCGTGGACGCGGCGCTCGACTGGGTGTTCGAGCAGACCGGCACGGTCGTTCCACTCGCGGACTTCCTGTATGCGAATAGCTACGAGCGGCTGATGGGCGGCGTGCAGCGCGGCGAGTACCTCGGCATCCACGAGGCCGCCGGCGTGCCTTGCCACCACCTGGCGTTCGAGCAGGCCACGATCGACTGGCAGCTCTGGATCGATGCCGGCAAGGACCCGCTGCCGCGCAAGCTGGTGATTACCTACAAGACCGAGGACGAAGTTCCACAGTACACGGCGACCATCCGGAAGTGGAATCTCGAGCCGCGGCTACCGGATGCGCTGTTCGTCTTCACGCCGCCCGACGGCGCCGCCCGTGTCGAGGTACTGGCATTCGTCGGCCGGGCGGAGCCGCCGGCGGGAGGAGCGCGATGAGTCGTCACCTGACCATTTCGGTCACCCTGATCGCTCTTGTCATCGGCTCGACCGCCGCGCTCGAAGCGCAACACGTCGCGTGGATCGGTGTCGTCCGCGCGGGGAACCTACAGCCACTCCGGCAACACGGCTCCGTGCAGGGACAGCGTGCGAGCGGCACGCGGACGGTGAACCAGACCGGCTCCGGCGCGACGGCCACCCGGCAGGCACAGACGCAGAGCGGTGCGACGCGGAGCACGACCAGGGAAGTGGACGCCGAGAACCGAGCAGGTCGACAAGACGACGACCACCACGACGGCGTGGGGCGAGTCGGCCACCCGGTCCCGAGAGGTCGAGGGTCAGGGCGGCTACGCGACCGTCGAGGGGAGCGCGCGCACCAGCACCGGGCGTTCGGCCTCCGGCGAAGGCGTGGCGGGCCGCACCTACTACGGCCAGCCGGCGGTCGCCGGAACGGTCAACACCAAATACAACGGCACCTACAACGCCGCCGCCGCCCGCACGCCGTATGGCGGGTGGAACACCGCCGTGGCCGGCCCGTACGGCGGACGTGTGACGACGACGTTGCCATCGGGTTACAGGACCGCGACATATTACGGTCGCCCCTACTACACGCTACGGCGGCGCGTATTACCGGCCCTATACGTATGGTGGCGTCCACTATTACTACCCGGTTCCGCCACCGTACTACTCGTATTACAGCTACCCTCCTCCAGGCGCGACGATTCTGATCATTGCGGGCGTCACGTACCTGGTGTCGCAAGACGGCAGCTACTGCAAGCAGACGACGACCAGCGACGGAAAGACGGCGTACCAGGCGGTGCCCGCGCCGCAGGGCGCCACGATGGCGACGCTGCCGGCGACGCGCGTGCTCGTGAGCGTCGCAGGCACCACCTACTATCTCAGCGCCAACGCGTTCTACCGGCGCGTGATGAACGGCGCGCAGGAATCGTTCGTGGTGGTGACGGCACCAGCAGGGACCGTCTTCGTCGCGGCGCTGCCGGCAGACTTCGAGGTCGTCCAACTGAACACGATGTACTTCAAGGCCGGCGGCCGCTACTACGTGCCGTACCTGTCGCCCGACGGCGCGGAGATGTACGTCATGGTGGACACGCCGCCGACGCCGCCGACAGCGGCGGCACCGGCGGCTCCGGTCAAGGCGCCCGCGCCCGCGGCGCCAGCGGCTGCGAAGGCTCCGGTGGCAGCTCCGGCCACCACGCCCGCGGCACCAGTGGCCGCGCCTGTCCGTGCGGTGGTCGAGCACCTCGAGGCCCCTGCGGGGACGGTCCTCGTGGTCCGGCTGGCCACCGAAGTGAGCTCCGCGACCGCGCAGGTCGGCAACCGCTTCCAGGGCTTCCTGGACCAGGACCTCGCCGCCAACGGCCGCATGATCGCACCGCACGGCACGAAGGTGTACGGCGTGGTGAGCGCGGTTGATTCCGGCAGCAAGATGAAGGGCCAGCCGACGTTGAGCGTGACGCTCACGGACATGCAGGTCGGCGGCCGCGTGCGGCCGATCAAGACGCAACCGGTGAATGTCTCGGGCGGGACCGCAAGCGGAGCGAAGAAGATGGTCGGCGGAGCCGCGGTGGGCGCCACCATCGGTGCGATTGCCGGTGGCGGCGAGGGAGCCGCGATCGGTGCGGCGGTGGGGACGGGCGTCGGCGGCGCGGCGGCCGCGGCCGGCTCCGTCAAACCAGCCGTCATCGCGGCGCAGACCCCGCAGGCGTTCACCCTGGCGGTGCCGCTGCAGGTGGAGATCACGACGAACGTGGCCGTGCGTTGAGGCAGGAGAGAACCATGAAGACGAGGCATTCGGCGTTGATCTCGATGGCATGCGCGCTCACCCTTATCGTGGTGGCGCCGCTGACCGCGCAGGAGCTGAAGCAGGAACTGCAGCAGAAGCTGGCCGCCGCCAAGCAGGCCGCGGCGCTCAATCAGAAGGCCCTCCGCTCGTACTCCTGGCTCGAGAAGACCGAGCTCAGCCTCAAGGGCGAGGTGAAGAACACGAAGGTGGACATGTGCCGCTACGGGCCCGACGGCAAGGTGCAGAAGACACCTGTCGTCGAGCCACCCCCGCCGGAGAAGAAACGCGGGCTGAAGGGCAAGATGGTCGCGAACAAGACGGAGGAGATGAAGGAGGAGCTCGAGGCGGCGGTGGCGCTCGTCCAGCAATACCTCCCACCCTCCCCCGACATGATGCAGGTGGTGATGAATGCCGGCACCGCGTCGCTCTCTCAGGCGGGCCCCGGCCGCGCATCGCTCAAGTTCCCGGGCTACGCCAAGGCCAACGACGCGTTGACGCTGACGTTCGATTCGACCGTCAAGTCGCTCCAGCAGATCGACGTCAACACCTGGCTCGACGAGCCGGACAACGCCGTCACGTTGAAGGTGACGATGGCCGCGCTGCCCGACGGGACGAGCCATCCGGGCACCGTGGTGCTCGCAATACCGAAGAGCAAGGTCGAAGTCCGCATCACGAAGTCCAACTACCAGAAGCTTGCGCAGTAGGCGGATCCGCCGCCGCGCTGACGGACGTCATCGAGGTCATCATGCGTCGGCTTGCTAACTTCCACGTGCTGGCGAAACCGACCGGCGCGGTGTGCAATCTCGATTGCAAATACTGCTTTTTCCTCTCGAAGGAAATGCTCTACCCGGGAAGCCGCTTTCGGATGGCGGACCAACTGCTCGAGACCTACGTCCGCCAGTTGCTCGAATCCGAGGCGGGGCCCGAGGTGAGCATCGCCTGGCAGGGCGGCGAGCCGACGCTGATGGGCCTCGACTTCTTCGAGCGCACGGTGGACTACGCCGAACGCTACAAGCGACCGGACCAGACGCTCGCCTTCACCATTCAAACCAACGGCACGCTGTTGGACGATGAATGGGCGGCGTTCTTCAAGGCGCACCGGTATCTCGTCGGGCTGAGCATCGACGGACCACGCGAGCTGCACGACGCCTATCGCGTGGACAAAGGCGGCCAAGGTACGTTCGACAGCGTGATCAGGAGTTGGCGGCTGCTCCAGAAGCACGGCGTCGACGTCAACATCCTCTGCACCGTGCACGCGGCCAACGGCGATCATTCACGCGACGTCTACCGCTTCTTCCGGGACGAGCTCGGGGCCGAGTTCCTCCAGTTCATCCCGATTGTCGAGCGCGTGAGCGCGGAGATGCTGCCGCTCGCCAATCGTGGCTGGGGCGAGCGCGGCAGCGATCCGCGCCCGCTGTACGTGCTCGAGGGGAACGAGGTGACGAATCGATCGGTGAGACCGGAGCAGTGGGGACGCTTTCTCATCGGCATGTTCGACGAATGGATCCGCGCGGATGTCGGGCGCGTGTTCGTGCAGATGTTCGATGCCGCGCTGGCGTCGTGGGTCGGCCTGCCGTCGGCGATGTGCGTCTTCAACGAGACCTGCGGCAGCGCCCTGGCGCTCGAGCACAACGGCGACCTCTACTCGTGCGATCACTTCGTCGAGCCGAAGCATCTGCTGGGCAACATCCAGCGGGTCCACATGCTGCAGCTCGTCACGTCAGAGCAGCAGCGGCAATTCGGCCTCGCCAAACGGGACACGCTGCCTCGGTACTGTCGCGAGTGCCCGGTCCGATTCGCCTGTCACGGTGAGTGCCCCAAGAATCGCTTCATCACGACGCCGGACGGCGAGCCCGGCCTGAACTATTTGTGCGCCGGCTACAAGGCATTCTTCACGCATATCGATCGACCGATGCGGATGATGGCAGAACTGCTGCGCCGGGGACGCTACGCGGACGAGGTAATGGCAATGCTCGACAAGGAACGCGTGGTCGCGGGGCGTTGACGCTCGCTCCCGCACCGAGACCGCGCGCTCTCCCACGCGACGACAATCAGAATCGGAACGAAATACCGGCGGCCAGGTCGAACTGGTGCGAGTACTTGGAACTCCCGACAAGGTAGCAGCCCCAATAAGGGTCGCACCACCAGCCCTCCGTAGTCGTCGTGATATAGGTCGGTGTCCAGCGAGCTTCGAAGCGTCACGCCGACATTCTTGCCTGGGTAGGCTTTCACTCCGAAGGCGCCTGTGCCGGAGAACCTGGAGTCGCCCGGGATGTCCCGTGAGGTCCCGGCGACGGTCGCGGTCACCTTGCCATACTGCGTCGCCCCGAGCCCGAAGAGCAGGTACGGGCGAACCGCGGCACCGGCGTCACCAAAGTTGTAGGCGTAATAGCCGTGGTAATTGTTGATCTTCATGTCTCCGAGCTTGACGGTCGTCGTTCCTCCGAGCTCGAGCTCCGTCGCCTGCTGATTGAAGAGGAAGCCGACCTCCGAGTTCTCGCCGGCGAAGAATCCCAGCCGCAGCCCCCAGGAAAATGCATCCTTGGGCTCAATGGTGTTGAACGTTCCCACGCCGGGCACGGTCAGGCTACTGTCTGCCTCCACGCCGTTGCTGAACGTCCATCCGGCAGTGGCGCTCATCTCGACCCGCGGATCCTGAGCCGCCGCCTTCGCCGCTGTCAGAACGATGATCGCCATCACGCACGATGACTTTTCGCCACACAACTCCTCCTTCGCCCTGCATGGGCCACTACACGCCGTGGCAGGGCTGCAAGAAGCTCGCCCGGCTCGAGCTCAATCCGTCGCACGACGAGATCGTGACTGCGGCCTCACAGTTCGCGTGTGTCTCATGAGCGTGGGATCGCTGCGGACAGCGACCGTCTCACGGCATTCCGTCAGCGCTGACAACTGTTCGTGAGGCGGCGCTGACATGCGCGGCGAGCGAGCGCGCGAGCGAGCCACGCGAACGGAGCGCGCCGGCGCCGCGGCGCGCGAGAGAGCGTGTTGGGGAGTCCGAGGGGCGAAGCCCCTCGGGTAAGACTAGATGGCTTGCCGCTCGCCGAGCACCTCGCGCACGCTTCGCGGCTCTCGTCGCTCCTGACGATTGAGTCGATGGCGTGCGATCGACGAGCGCCGGTACACTTCTTTTCGTACTCGCTGGATCTCGCCGAGTGGCGCATGCTCCGCCGTGACCCGCCAGGGGGTAAAGGACAACGCGTCCATTTTTTCGAGGTTGTCAGCACCGGAAATGTCCTGCGCCGGTACACGGACCTTGGCCACGGTGACGAATGGCGAGAGCGCCTCCAGCCATTCGACGGTCACGTCCTGGACGGGCATTCGCTCGAGATTCGTGCAGAGCTGCACCTGCAGGTCGAACTCGAACGGCCGCTGCTTCAGCTCCGCCACCAGCGCATGGCGGTAGGCGTCGGGATCGGACATCAGATCGACAACGCGGCGTTCGACAGCGTCTGCGAATGCCGGCACGGGAGCGAAGCGCACCTTTGCGATGAAGTCACCGTGGCGCACAGCCCCCATCCGTCCAGTAGGTCGAAAGCAGGACATTCTGCGGCGGCAGCCGAGCCAATGCGAGAAATGCCAGCAGCTCATCCCACGCCCAGTCCTTCTCAGCGAGCGTGCCCTTCCCGGTCAAGAACTCCGAAAGCAATTGATGGGCGCCGGCTCTGCCTCTCGCAAAGTAACTTGGGGCGTCGGTGAACAGCTGCTGGATGAACAGATAGTGCGCCACCGTGTTACAGAAGAAGACGGGCATGTTGATGGTGTTGTAGTCGAACGTCCCTGCGTCCGGCTCGTCGTCCAGGAGGGTCGGACCGGCAATGTCAAACATTTTGAGCGCCAGCCCGAATGCATTCGACAGTGTCGCATCCGCACCGAGATGTGCGACACCGTTCGAGAAGCGAATCAGCGCATCGTGCCGTCCGGGTGTGGCGTAGATGCCTTGGGCATATCCGGGCGGCAGCCCGTCGAGAATTTCCACTTCGGCACGCACAAGCCCATACCCTTTCGCATGAGCGAATCGTACCGCGCGTCCCACGCCCTCGCCCGCAACCGAGTTGACCACGTATTGTTCGACGCCGGCGACCACTGTCTCGAGATCTTCCTCGAAATGTGCACTCAGCGCGTCGAGCTCCGGTGCATATCGAACGAACTGCGCTGGAGAAGTCGCCCTGGTCTTGTGTGATGGCCATCGTCGTTTCCTTTCATGCCACGTTGGCGATAAATCTGATGGCTGTGATGCTCGGCAGAAACACGTACGCAGCGGCTTTGGTCGTCACGAAGGTCGAGAGACCTGTGACCTCGATCGGCGGGCCCCCATTTGCCTGGGGGATCACGAAAATGCTTTCCGCGCGGGTCCTGGGTGCCAATCAGTGGATCTTTCGACTGTGGGTGAAGCCTGACGGCTCCGGCGAATTCGCTGTCATTGACCCACTGTCGCAGCACGAACTCGTACTGGTTTTCGATGTTCGCGTTGATGAAATAACCGAGAATCCCGCGCTCGATGCCATCGTACGGCTTCCGTGGATCGTAGGTCGGCCCGTAAGGCAGAAGGCAACGCATCAGCCGGTGAGAATTATTGCTGCCGCCGGGCACACCCTGGCCCGCGATTGGCTGACCTCGTGGATTGACGCGGCGGATGTGTGCGCCGACGGGACAGCGGATCCCCTTCGGATCTCCCGAACCATCGGCATTCACATACTCGAAATCGTTCATCTGTTCGGGCGATATCCCCCCGCAGGGCTATCCGTGTCCGGTGACAAGGCGAGCGGCACGCCGTTGCGCCATCGCCCGCACATCTTTGCCGCGAGCAGTTCAGGATCGATTTTGTCTTTGTTCGACTGCAGGAAATTCTCAAAGCCAACGACGTCGGTCTCGATCTTCTTGAACACTCGCAAAGCTGCCGTTCAGGCCGAGCTGTCGCGGCTCCGGCACGTCGTAGTTCTCAGCGTCTTCCCGCAAGACGAAGAGCCATGGCTCGCAGGGCTGCTGGTGATCAGCGGGGATACCTTTCCGGGCCGCCGCGAATGGTGGTCTTGGAGATGCCGTCGGTATAGCCGAAGTGAATCTTGCTTGTCGGCACGGGTTGGCCGTTTTGCATCTCCATCAACGCCATCCCGTCCTGGCGCCAGATTTCTCGAAAGGCATTGCCTTCGGCAAACCAGGCACACACCCTGTCGCTGTAGCTCTGCATCGCTTCCGGGCTGATCGCGTGCAGCGTCACCAGGACGTGATCGTGCCCTTCTCCAAAACCGCCACTCCAGTTCTGCGGCGCGCTTGCTCCGACATCTCCGACCAACGCCGCTCGTCGCGCGGCTCCTTCGGTGAACGCGCCAAATGACTTGAACGACAGCGTTGGGACGCGTTCGTTGATCTCCAGCGCCACCAGTCCGGGCCACGTGATACCGATGTTGAGGCAGTAGTCGGGCTTGCGACGCGGGGCCGCCGCGGGATTGTCTGCCGGTCCGGGCGCGAACCCCACGTGCCAGTCCTCGGCGGTGGTGATTTGCGGGGCGTCGGATTCGTCGCCGCTGACGAGCCGTCCGAGTTGCCTGCGCGCGTGTGCCGGCGTTGCTACGGCAACAAGAAATGCCGCACCATCGGCATCCTGTAACCGCGGAGAATGAAGCCCTGAATGTCCGCGAGGTCGAGCGCGGACTTGTCCATCGTCCCCGAATCGCCCTCCGTCTGCGCGTTCTCGCGTCGCCTTCGACGAAGCATTCGGCGAAGAAGCCCCGGGTCCTCCTCGCCGGGGCTGCTGGTGCTTTGATCTCCTTGGCCAACGCGCGTCCCTCCGACTAATGATGGTTCGTGATCGAGTGACTCCACTGCTATCGAGCGGTGGCCGATTGTGACTTGCGATCGGCCAGCAGGGCTCGAATGTCTTGAACCGAGAGGCCTGGATAGGCGCTGTAAAACCCGATCGGCGGATAGTTGTTTTCCAATGCCCACTGATAGAACGCCTGGGCGTTCTTTGCTACTGGGGTTGGCGGCGCGCCAACGATATGCGGAAAGATCGTATCGAAAGCAAACGACGTTTTGTCTGCGAAGTCCTGGATGTACTTCGCGAAATCACCGTCGAAGATGGTGAAGAAGCCTAAGTGGTTGTTCTCGAAGGGCACCCAATGGGAGAAATGCAGCGTCCCGACAACATCGTTCGCTTTATGTCCCTTCTCTCTCAGCATGGCCGGCCCGACCGCCTTCGAGACAAAACCTTGCACACGTGACTTGAAGGCCATGTATGTCAGCAAGGGGGCTTGTGAGGTATTGCCTGTAAAGCCCGCCGCACGAGCGGCCGCCTTGATGTCCTGAACCGAAGCGTCGTCGTAAGCGAAATACGTGTCGAGTGGCTTGCGGACATGAGACTTCAGCCATTTGATGACCCTCTGAGGGTTATTAGCCACCGGCGTGGCTGGAGGGTCGTCCACGTGTTTGAAGATGGCGTCGAACACCGGGCCGGCACTCTCCACGAGCCGCTCAATATGCTGGTCGATCTCGCCGTCGATGTCCGACAGGAAGAGAAGCTTCTCGTCTCCCTTGACCATGAAACGGGAGAAGTGCACGGTACCGAGCTGGTCCTGCGTCCTTCGCGAAATCGGGCATCAACGGGGGCAGCTCTTCGGTGAGCGCCTTGGCATTCGCGGGTCCCTTGATCGGGAAGTCAATCGTGAGATGGCTCTGGCTCATATCGTGTTTCTCCTTGTGTTGTGTTCTGCTTTGCCAGCGCGGAGCTCCTGATTGATCGTCGTTCCACGACTGCTATCGAGCGGTGGCCGATTGTGACTTGCGGTCGGCCAGCAGGGCTCGAATGTCTTGAACCGAGAGGCCTGGATAGGCGCTGTAAAACCCGATGGGCGGATAGTTGTTTTCCGATGCCCACTGAATGAACGCCTGGGCGTTCTTTGCTACTGGAGTTGGCGGCGCGCCAATGATATTGTGGAAAGAGAGCATCGAAAGTGAACGAGGTTTTGTCTGCGAAGTCCTGGATGTACTTCTCGAAATCACCGTCGAAGACGGTGAAGAAGCCTAAGTGGTTGTTCTCAAAGGGCACAAAATGGGAGAAATGCAGCGTCCCAATAGCATCCGACGCCTTATGTCCCTTCTCTCCGATCATGGCCGGCCCGACCAGCTTCAAGACAAAGCCTTGCACACGTGACTTGAAGGCCATGTATGTCAGCAAGGGGGCTTGTGAGGTCTTGCCTGTAAAGCCCGCCGCACGAGCGGCTGCCTTGATGTCCTGAACCGAAGCGTCGTCGTAAGCGAAATACGTGTCGAGAGGCTCGCGGACATGAGACTTCAGCCATTTGATGACCCTCTGAGGGTTACCAGCCACGGGCGTGGCCGGAGGGTCGTCCACGTGTTTGAAGATGGCGTCAAGCACCGGGCCGGCACTCTCCACGAGCCGCTCAATATGCGTGTCGATCTCACCGTCGATGTCCGACAGGAAGAGAAGCTTCTCGTCTCCCTTGACCATGAAACGGGAGAAGTGCACGGTACCGAGCTGGTCCTGCGTCTTTGCGAAATCGGGCATCAACGGGGGCAGCTCTTCGGTGAGCGCCTTGGCATTCGCGGGTCCCTTGATCGGGAAGTCAATCGTGAGATGGCTCTGGCTCATATCGTGTTTCTCCTTGTGTCGTGTTCTGCTTTGCCAGCGCGGAGCTCCTGATTGATCGTCGTTCCACAACGGCTATCGAGCGGTGGCCGATTGTGACTTGCGGTCGGCCAGCAGGGCTTTGATGTCTTGAACCGAGAGGCCTGGATAGGCGCTGTAAAACCCGATGGGCGGATAGTTGTTTTCCAATGCCCACTGATAGAACGCCTGGGCGTTCTTTGCTACTGGGGTTGGCGGCGCGCCAACGACATGTGGAAAGAGAGTATCGAACACGAACCGTGGTCTTGTCCGCGAAGTCCTGGATGTACTTCTCGAAAGAACCGTCGAAGATGGTGAAGAAGCCCATATGGTTGTTCTCAAAGGGCACCCAATCGGAGAAATGCACCGTCCCAACAGAATCCAACGCCTTCTGTGCCCTTGTCATGCAACAGGGCGGCCCGACCAGCTTCAAGGCAAAGGCTTGCAGACGTGACTTGAAGGCCATGTATGTCAGCAAGGGGGCTTGCGAGGTATTGCCTGTAAAGCCCGCCGCACGCGCCAACGCCTTGATGTCCTGAACCGAAGCCTCGTAAGCGCAATACGTATCGAGAGGCTCGCGGACGTGATACTTCAGCCATGTGATGACTCTCTGAGGGTTGTCAGCCACGGGCGTGGCCGGAGCGTCGTCCACGTGTTTGAAGATGGCGTCGAGCACCGGGCCGGCACTCTCCACGAGCCGCCCCAGATGCGGTCGACCTCGCCGTCGATGTCCGAAATGAAGAGAAGCTTCTCGTCTCCCTTGACCATGAAACGGGAGAAGTGCACGGTACCGAGCTGGTCCTGCGTCCTCGCGAAATCGGGCATCAACGGGGGCAGCTCTTCGGTGAGCGCCTTGGCATTCGCGGGTCCCTTGATCGGGAAGTCAATCGTGAGGTGGCTCTGGCTCATACAGCGTTCTCCTTTGCAAGTCAGAATGGTCACCTCGTACTCAAAATCCGGACCGCCGGGCGACCGCGCCTGAAGCGGCAAAAACGAACTGCCGGCAGGCGCAGGCTGTCGGCGAGATCACGGTGGGCCGTGAGGGGCTCGCAATAGACGGTCATGCAGCCCGAACGGCTCAGAATCGAAACGTCCACCCGGCCTGGATCTGAGACGACGTTCCGCGTCTGCCGTCCTTGTTGACGCGTGTGCCGCCGAGAAATTCCAGCACGAGATCGAGCTGCTGAATCGGGCGTCCAGGTCAGATTGATCGAGGACCGCTGCGTGCGGTGCAGGGCATCGTCTGGCTGAACGTCGAGATTGGTGACGTTGACGATGCCGTACGTAATAGCCGACGTGAAGGTCGGCCGCCACTGGCGCTCGTAGCCGATGTAACCGGACGAGACGAGCAGCGCACGGAGCTGATTGGTTGTTGCGTCGTACACGGCGTCCTGGCCGCCGAGCGTGCCGAGGTCGGTGATATAGCGGCCGATACCCCAGCCCGCGTTGCCCGCGAACTTGACGCGATCGTCCCGGTCCCATTTCGGCAGGAGTACGCCGCTCACGTTGGCGCCGAAGGCGCCGGTGGACAGAGTCGTGTCCGGACGGTCGAATGGAGTGCCGCGCAGCGAGCGCGCGAGCAGCGCGGCTTGCACGTGCGACGTGCGGGTAAGGCGCAAGCTGCCACCGCGTGCGGCCTCGGGATCCCAGCGCAGTCGCGCGATGAAGTCGGGTACGAGATTGACGCCCTGCGCGCCCGTCAGGTCGGGCGATGGGTTCTCGAGCGCCAGCGACGCGTTCAGGTGCCCGGTGATGGCGCGTGTATAGCGAAGAAGCGGCTGGCGAAAGAGCGAGATGGCATTCAAGCCCTCGAAGTCGATGCCGATGGGCTCTGTTTCGGGATCCGAAAACGTCGACCACGTCTGGCCGACCAGCACGCGATCGGACTGGATGAACGCATGACGCAGCCGCATCGTTCGTCCCGAGCCGGCGAAGTCGCTTTCGAGAAACGTGCGCAGGGGTCCGATCGGCGTCTGCGCGCGGATGTCCAGGTTGCCGCGGCTCGCCGCAGGTGAATAGGTGGTGCGCGACTGCTCACCCGGCACCTCGTCCTCGACCGGAATGGACGACGTGACGAAGCGATCGTCGGTGCCGAGCGCCGCGAGCGTGTGCACCAGCGTCATGCGCGCCTGCCCGCCAATCTTGAGCGCGGCGTCGGCGCCGGGAATGCGGAGCGATCCCGGAAAGTCGCCGGCGGACACGACCGGGGCCGGCAGTTCGGGCGTGCGCTGCGGATCCTGGCTGTCGCCCCGGGACGTCTGTGCGGTGAGCGGGGCCGCGGGCGCGGCGCTCCCTGTCAACGCTGCCAACTGTGTTCGCGCCGCAAGAGCCACGGCGCTCGTGTCATCGAGCCGCGCGCGCAACGCCTCGAGCTCACGCGCTTGAGCGTCGAGGCGACGCGTCTGCTCCTCCAGCAGCCGGCGTTGGTCATCGACGAGACGGCGCAGATCGGCCAACGCCGCATCCGATGTCGTCTGGGCGTCTGCCGGCGCAAATGTCGCCGTGACGAGCGTCGCGGCGATCGCGACTCCGAAGGCGCGCGTCGAGTCGAGATGTCGCATAGAGGAGCGACGAGAGCAACGCGCATGCCTGAGCGTGGCTCCTGCGGGCGGCAGCCCGCGACTCGCCACGCGCGGGCGCGACGATGGCGACGAGCCGCGGCGCGATGGGCTCACGGGATTCGGTGATCACGCTGACGGCATGCTGTAACGTGGCCGTGTGGCGGAGCCAACGGACGCTCGAGGAGTCCGTATTCACCCGTCAGGCCGTGATGTTCGCGCGTGCACGGGCTCGATTCGAAAGCGGCGCCCTTCTTGCTATCTGAGCGACGAGGCCACTTCGGCCAAAGAGGAATGTTCCAATGAGACGACGACTGATATTCCTTGGTGCGGCGTGCGGGCTCACGCTGCTTCCGACCGTGTCGGTCCAGGCTCAACTGAACGGAAGTCACAGCCTGGGCGACTTCGGCGTGCAAGCTGGATCGCAGCCGGCGCCCGGCTTCTATGCCGCGCTCTTCTATCTTCGATACGACACCGACACCGTCAAGGATGCTGACGGAAACATCGTCCGCCTGGCGCCGGACGCCCCGGCCAGCAGCAACCTCTCGGCCGGCGCTCCTCTGCTCTGGTACGTGAGCAAGGCAAAGGTCCTCGGGGCGAGCTACGGCGTGATGGCGGTGCTTCCCTGGGCCAACGCGTCGTTCGAGGCGCCCGCCTTTGGCTTCAGCGACACGGTCGACACGAGCTTCGCCGACACTCTCGTCCGGCCGCTCGACCTGGGATGGCACGCGAAGCGCGCGGACGTCTCCGCCGGGTTCCAGTTCTATATGCCGACGGGGCGATACGAGCCCGGTGGCAGCGACAACATCGGGAAGGGCATGTGGACATACGAACCGTTCCTCGGGACGACGCTATATTTCGATGAGGCACGGACCGCGAGTCTCGCCACCACCGCCTTCTGGGAGCTCCACGGGAAGAAAGAGGATACCGACGTCAAAGTCGGCCAGATCCTCTCCCTCGAAGGAGGCGTGGGCAAGTCGTTCCTGGGTGGCGGTCTCGTCATCGGTGCCGCCTA
Source organism: uncultured Acidobacteriota bacterium (assembly GCA_963847125.1). Taxonomy (GTDB): domain Bacteria; phylum Acidobacteriota; class Vicinamibacteria; order Vicinamibacterales; family 2-12-FULL-66-21; genus DATAEE01. The sequence continues at coordinate 18,419 of CAWJYM010000005.1, read as the reverse complement.
CTACGCCCAGTGGAAGCTGACCGAGGACGAGCTCGGAAGCTTCGTGTTGCCAGGCGGAGAGCGCGATCGAGCCGCAGCTCGTCAACAAGCACAAAGTCTTCGGCTTCGGGCCGGACGTGACGCTGCCGATCGCGAGCAAGTCGATGCTCTTCGCCCTGGTCAACATCCGTTATTTCTGGGAAACGGGCGCGCGTGTGAAAACGGAAGGCCAGACTCTGGTCATCACGACGACCTTCCCGGTTCCCAGCGTCAGGCTGAAATGAGTCCCACAACCTGAGGGACTTGTTCGGCATGAGGCGCCCGCGGGACCCGCGTGACAGCCCTGACCATCGCGTCCATCACGTTCGTTTGCGCGTTTGGCTCCGCCCTGCTTGGCGCCTACGTGCATAAGCGGTTGCCGGCACCGCACCTGAGCAAGGAGTCCCAGGACGTGGTGCGGCTCGCCATGGGCCTGATCACGACGATGACCGCCGTTTTGCTGGGTTTCGTGACCACCGCTGCGCGAAGCACGTTCGACGCCCACGATACGGCGATCAGAAACAGCGCGGTCAACATCCTGACACTGGACCGCCTCCTTGCGCGGTACGGCTCGGAGACCACACCTACGCGCGACCTGCTGCGAAGCATCGTGGTATTCCAGGTTGAAACGACGTGGCCGGCCGAAGGGCGTCAGCCGTGACGTCGTCGCGCTGCCAACGCCGAAAGTCGAGGAAATCGAAAACCAGATTCTTCACCTCTCGCCGGCGACCGAGGCCCAGCGCTGGTTCAAGGACGAGGCGCTCGAGCTCAGCGAAGAAGTGCTGAAGACACGGTGGCGGGTGTTCGCGAGCGACGACGCCATTCCGCAGGCGTTCATTGTCGTCGTGATCTTCTGGCTGTCAGTGATCTTCGCGAGCTTTGGCCTCTATGCGCCTCGTAACGCGACAGTCGTCAGCGTCGCTCTTCATCGCTGCGGTGTCGGTCGCGGCGGCGTTGTTCCTGATCGTGGAGCTGGATAGGCCCTTCGAGGGCATGATCAGGTCTTCCGGCGGGCCCCTTCGCTTCGCGATCGACAACCTCGGTCGGTAAGACGCGATCAATGTGAGAATTCAGAATCCAGAATCCAGAATTTAGAATCCAGAGGGTGATGGTTCGAAGCAGGTCTGGATCTTTCGAACGCCGTTGCCTTCTGGATTTCTAGATTCTGAATTCTGGATTCTGGTTTTGCTACGTCCCCCGCGTCGGAGGCTTGGTCTCGACCGTGACCTTGTGGATACGCCCGGTGAAGCGATTTCGGCCCTGCGCGTACTCCTCCGTCACCGGCGTCTCGTGGTCCACTCCGACGTCCGCTCCCTCGTCGCCCGAGAACGCGAAGGGCATTGTTCTGCCGACCTTGGCTTCGCCGCTCGGCTGACCGTCGACGAACAGCCTGCTCGTTCCGCCAGCGCCGGGGCGGCCTCCGTCATAGGCGAACTCGTACTTCACAGTATGTCGACCCGGCGCCAGCGCCGCGGTGGACGAGACCGTGAAGCGTTCGAGGCCGCCATAGTTGTGCACCTGGTGGACGCGTCCGCCCTTCATGTACAGGCTCCAGCCGCCGAATCGGCCGGCCTGCGCGATGATGACGCCTTCCGCGCCCTTCGGCGGGACCTCGATCTCCGCGGTGATGGTGAACGACCGGCCCTTCACATTGATGAAGGCATTCTCGGCAATACCCGTCATGCCCTCATAAAGCGTCAGTGACGTCCGCGGTCCGAGAAGGTCCGGCCTGCCGGCGATAGCCGGGTCGAAGCGCTCCGCACGTCGGTCGTCGATCGGGAGGACGTTGTTGCGCACCGCTTCCTTCATGAACAGATCCTGCAGCTCCTTGAGCTTGGCCTGGTTCTGGGCGGCGAGATCGTTCGCCTGGCTGAAGTCCTCGGCGACGTTGTACAGCTCCCACTTGTCCTGTTCGAGCGGTGGGTTCTGGACCATCAACCACGGAATCGAATGGCGCGTCGCCGCGACCCAGCCATTGTTGTAGATCGCGCGATTCCCGAACATCTCGAAATACTGTGTGGTTCGGCGATCGGCAGCTGGACGCATTGTCGAACGCTGTACAGCATCGACACGCCGTCCATCGGCCGCTGTTTCGTCCCGTTCACGGATGTCGGCTCCGGCAGCTTCGCCGCCTCGAGCGCCGTCGGCGCGACGTCGATGACGTGATGGAATTGCGAGCGGACCTCCCCCTTCGCCTTGATGCCGTCCGGCCAGTGCAGGACCATGCCGTTGCGCGTGCCGCCAAAGTGCGACGCGACTTGCTTCGTCCACTGGAACGGCGTGTTGCCGGCATGCGCCCAACCGATCGAGAAATGCGGGAACGTCATCGGACTGCCCCACTGGTCGATCCACTTCAGCTGCGACGAGAGGTCGCTGACGATGCCGTTGAGTGCCAGCATCTCGTTGTACGTGCCGTCCGGACCGCCTTCTGCGCTCGACCCGTTGTCCCCCACGATGTAGAAAAACAGCGTGTTGTTCAGCCTGCCCATGTCCTCGAGGGCCTGCACGAGGCGTCCGACTTCGTAGTCAGTGTGCTCGGCAAATCCCGCAAAGACCTCCATCTGGCGCGCAAAAAGTCTTTTCTGGTCCGCGGACAGGCCGTCCCACGCGGGGATCTCCTTCGGCCGCTCGGTCAGCTTCGTCCCGGCCGGCACGACGCCAAGCTTGAGCTGCCGGGCAAGCGTCTCTTCGCGCAACGCGTCCCAGCCCGCGTCGAACTTGCCGCGGTAGCGCTTGCTGAACTCCGCCGGCGCGTGGTGCGGCGCGTGCGTCGCCCCCGTCGCGAAATACATGTAGACCGGCTTGTCGGGCGTCATCGTGTTCTGGAAGCGCGCCCAGGCGATCGCCTGGTTCGTCATGTCCGTCGTGAAGTGATAGTTCGGCTCGGGCTCGTGCTCGACGCGGACGACGCCGTCGTAGATCGCCGGCGCCCACTGGTTCGTCTCACCGCCGATGAAGCCGTAAAACTTGTCGAACCCTGACCGTGTCGGCCAGCGATCGAAAGGTCCGGAGACCGACACTTCCCAGGGCGCGGTCTCGTGGTACTTCCCGAACGCCGCGGTGCTGTAGCCATTCAGCCGCAGGATCTCGGCGAGCGGCGCCACGCTGTTCGGCCGCACGCCGGTGTTGCCCGGGAACGCGGTCGCCAGCTCCATGATCGCGCCGGCGTTGTTGACGTGATGGTTCCGGCCCGTCAGGAGCGCCGTTCGCGTCGGCGAGCAGAGCGCGGTGGTGTGGAATCTGTTGTAGCGCAGGCCCGCCTGGGACAGCCGCTCCAGCGTCGGCATGTTGATCGGCCCGCCGAACGCGCTCGAGTGCCCGAAGCCGATGTCGTCGATGAGGACGATCACGACGTTCGGCGCGCCGGCAGGCGCCTTCACCTCGAACCGGGGCGGCGCTTTCGCCTTCCGCGCGTCCAGCTCGGTGATTGGCGCGTAGGTCGGCTCAGCAACCGGAAGAATCCGGCGATCCTGGCTGGCTTCCCCCTGCGCGCCGGGGGCAACCGCCGCCGATTCGCGATCGGCTCCGCCGCCGCAGCCAACCGCGGCAGTCAGCACGACGGACGTCAAGAAGTCCACGACAACAGAGGTTTTGCGATGCACCCTCAAGGCACACCCCTTTTCAACGACCGGGCTCACTTTATCCCGACTTCTCCTTCGATCGGCTTTGCCGGAACGGCAACAGCTCGCTTTCGGATATAATATAGCCGCGCTCGTCTTGATCGGCCTATTGGACTTTGGTAGTAGTGGCCAGGCGCGACACCTGCAAGTTGTTAGAATTCCGGTCCTTACCCGTCGCCCGATATAATCACGAGCGTCCCAGTTTCGAGGAGGACGCAGTGAGCGAGCAAGAAGAAGATTTCGCCGCGATGTTCGAGGCGTCCCTCAAGCCGCGCCAGTTCGATCGGGGCCAGACCATCGAGGGCACCATCGTGGCGTTCGGCTCGGACGTGGCCTTCGTCAACGTGGGCGGCAAAGGCGAGGCCGAGATCGACCTCGCGGAGCTGAAGGACGCCGACGGGAACGTCGAGGTGTCGGTCGGCGATCGCATCCAGGCGATGGTCGTCTCCACCAGCGGCGGCATCGTGCTGACGCGCAGGGGCGTGCGCAACGCCGCCACGCAGCGCGAGCTCGAGGACGCGTTCCAGGCGGGGCTCGCCGTGGAAGGCAAAGTGGTGCAAGCCGTGAAGGGCGGCTACGAGGTGCGCGTCGCCCGCGAGCGCGCGTTCTGCCCGCTCTCGCAGATCGACATCGTCCGCACCGCGGACCCGGCGGTGCACGAAGGGCAGGTCTACGCGTTCCGGATCATCGAGTACAGGGACGGCGGGAAAAACGTCGTCCTCTCCCGGCGCAAGCACCTCGAGGAGCAGCAGCGCGCCAGCGCTGCGGACGTGCGCAAGTCGATCGTGCCCGGCGCGGTGCTGAGCGGACGGGTCGCATCGGTGCCGGAGTTCGGCGCCTTCGTGGATCTTGGCGGCGGCATACAAGGCCTGCTCCATGTGTCTGAAATGAGCTGGTCGCGCGTCACCAGCCCCAATGAGATTGTCGCGCCGGGCGACCAGATCACCGTGAAGGTGCTGCGGGTGGATGGCGCCACGCAGAAGATCTCGCTCGGGCTGAAGCAGCTCCTGGACGATCCGTGGACCTCGGTGGCCACCAACTATGAGGTGGGCCAGGTGCGGACGGGCCGCGTGACGCGCGTGGCGGACTTCGGCGCGTTCGTGGAGCTGGAGCCCGGCATCGAAGGGTTGGCGCACGCGTCCACGTTTGCCCCGACGGGTCGCACCGGAGGGTGGGCGAAATCAGTGGCCGTCGGCTTGACCGGGGCGTTCGAGATCCTGAGCATCGACACGGCGCAGAAGCGCATCGGCCTCGCGCTCGTCGACGAAGGGTCTTCGCGGGCCGCGTCGGCGCAGGGCGCTCTCGAACCCGGCGCGATCGTGACCGGCAAGGTGGAGCGTCACGAGACGTTCGGCGTGTTCGTGTTCCTGTCGCCGGGGCGCACCGGCTTGATACCGTTCGCCGAAACGGGCGTGGATCGCGACACGGACATGGTGAAGGCGTTCCCGATCGGCAGCGAGGTGGAGGTCGCGGTACTCGAGGTCGATCCGGCAGGCAGGCGCATTCGCCTCAGCAAGAAGGCGGTGGCGGAGCAGCGGGAGCGGGCGGAACTGCGCGAGTACGCCGCGAGACCGGACGCTGCGCCCACGGCCTCGCTCGGATCGCTGGCCGACAACCTCCGCAACGCCCTCAAGGGTCGTTGAGGGAGGCCCCAGTCGGCAGTCCTTAGTTCAACAAGTTGCTCTGGCGCAACGACATCGACGACTGTCCCGGCAATGATGCCGGGGCGTTAGTCATGGACGTTGCACCCGAGTAACGAGCGCGGCTCCGGCATTCAGGGGGAACTCCGGTCAGGCGGAGTCTCCGGCACAGGGACGCATGCCTTGGATGCTGCCAAAGTCCTTGAACTGGACGACTTGTCGCCGACGCCGCGCCGCCGGGGGCGGGGTACGCGCCTTGCCGTCAGCAAGGCACGCCTGAAAGCGGGCACGTCCGAGGACTACCCCATGAGGAGGGGCAAGATATGGCATTCGAGAAGGACGACGACAAGACGGTTCTGCCCGCACCGGCGTTGAAGGTGGCGGACGTTCCTCCAGGCATCGACCGCCGGGCGTTCATGATGCGCGGCGCCGCCCTCGGCGCAGCGTCGGTGATGGCCGGTTGCGCCGCACCCAACGACAAAGAGATCGCGGCCTCGACCCCGGCGCCCGCGACGCCGGTGGGAACCGCGGGGAACGTCTCAGCGGATCTCGAGGTCGTCAAGAAATCCAAAGGCCCGGTGATGACCGTGCTGGAAGAGTTCTACAAGGTCGGACCGGGACCTTCCAGCTCCCACACGATCGGCCCGATGCGCATCACCTACGACTTCTACCAGCGCTGCACCAAGCTGCCGGCCGGACCAGCTCGCGAAGGCCACCGGCATCAAGGTCCATCTGTTCGGCAGCCTGAGCGCGACGGGCAAGGGGCACGGCACCGAGCGGGCCGCGCTCGCCGGCATGATCGGCAAGGAGCCGGCGACCGTCGAGCCCGAATTCCTCGACAGCCTGGCCGCGAACCCGAACCAGAGCTTTCCGGTGAAGCTGGGCGACAAGACCTTCAACGTGTCGCTGCAAGACATCGTCTACGACGCGCCCAAGGGCAACTTCCCGCACCCCAACACGATGACCTGCAAGTTGATGGGCGGCGACTCGGTTCTGCACGAGCTCGAGTACTACTCGGTCGGCGGCGGCTTCATCGAGTGGAAGGGATATCAGCCGCCGAAGAAGGGGCAGCCGAAATACCCGTACTCGACGATGAAGGAGCTGCTGGAGCACGCGGAGAAGAACAAGCTCTCGATCGCGCAGGTCGTCATGGCGAACGAGGTGGCCGTCTCCGGCAAGAGCGAGGCGGAGATCAACGCCTTCATCGACAAGATCCACAACGCGATGGTCAACATCGTCAAGGCCGGGTTGAAGGCGCCCACCGGCACGCTGCCCGGGCCGATCAAGCTCAAGACCAAGGCGGGCGAAGTCTACAAGCGCGCGATGGACGACAAGTACGAGACGCAGCGCGGCGTCGGGCGTCGTGTCGGCGTACGCGCTGGCGGGATCGGAGGAGAACGCCCGCGGGCATCTCGTCGTGACCGCGCCGACGGGCGGGTCGGCCGGCGTCATGCCGGCGCTGGTGTACGCGCTGGGCGAGGGCGGCCGCAAGCTGCCGCAGGAGAAGATCCGGGACGGCTTCCTGGCTGCCGCGGCTGGTCGGCTACCTGTGCAAGCACAACGCCACGCTCTCCGGAGCGGAGGGCGGCTGCCAGGCGGAGATCGGCGTCGCCTCGGCGATGGGCGCGGCCTTCCTCGCGCAGGCTCACGACTTTCCGACCGCAGGTCGTGGCGAACGCGGCAGAAGCGTCGCTGCAGCATCACCTCGGGATGACCTGCGACCCGGTCGCCGGCTTCGTGCAGCTGCCGTGCATCGAGCGGTGCGCGTTCGGAGCCGTCAAGGCCTGGACCGGCTTCATGATCGCGAGCAACGAGATCCCGAGCCAACCGCCGCGTCGACTTCGACACGACCGTCGCCGCGATGGCGCTCACGGCGAAGGAGATGAACGCGAAGTACAAGGAAACGTCGGAAGGCGGTCTGGCGGTCTCCGTGACGCTCTGCTAGAACCGGGGCGCCGTTCAGGGCAGCCGGTGGAGGCATTCAGGTGAACGGCGCAGCAAAGACTGCCGCGGTCGCGTGGCTGATCACAGCGGTGTACTACTTCTATCAGTACATCGCTGCGATCGGCCCCGGCCGTCATGATGCCGCAGTTGTCCGACGCGTTCGGTCTGACGGCGGCCGGCGTCGCCTCGATGGTCGGCCTCTTCTACTACGGCTACTCGCCGTTCAGCCTCGTTGCGGGCGTCGCGATGGATCGCCTCGGGCCGCGGCGGGTCGTGCCGATCGGCGCGGCCACCGTCGGCATCGGGGCGCTGCTCTTCGCCTCCGGTAACACCGCAGGCGGCCAGCGTCGGGCGGCTGCTGCAGGGCGCCGGCGGCGTGTTCGCGCTGGTCGGCGCCGTCTACATCGCGACGACGAATTTCCCGGCGTCCCGTGCGGCGACGCTCATCGGCGCGACCCAGATGTTCGGCATGGCCGGCGGCTCCGCGGGCCAGTTCGTCGTCGGTCCGATGATCGCGAGTGGCGTCGGCTGGAACGTCTTCTGGATCGGCATGGGCATCGGCGGGCTGGCGATCAGCGTGCTGCTCTTCCTGCTGCTCCCCGAACCGGCGCCCGCGGCCAGGAGCGACGACTGGCTGAAGACCGCCGGCCGCGCGATGGGCACCGTGTTCCGGAATCCCCAGTCGATCCTGTGCGGGATGATCGCGGGCCTGCTGTTCATCCCCACGACGATCTTCGACATGGTCTGGGGCGTCCGGTATCTGCAGGACGCGCGCGGGTTGGACTACGCATCGGCGGTGCTGCGATCGTCGACGGTTCCATTCGGCTGGATCATCGGCTGCCCGCTCCTCGGATTCGTCTCGGATCGGCTGGGCCGGCGGAAGCCGGTCATCGTCGCGGGCGGCTGTCGTGCTGTTTGCGTCGCCTCGCGTGGATTCTCTACGGCCCCACTGACGTCTTTCCTCCCTACGTTCTCGGCCTCGTCGCCGGAATCGCGTCGGGCGCGGCGATGCTGCCGTACACGGTGATCAAGGAGGCCAACCCGCCGGAGATGAGCGGCACGTCCACCGGCGTCGTCAACTTCCTGAACTTCACGTTCAGTGCCCTGCTGGGCCCAGTGTTCGCCTGGATCCTGATGGCCGTCGGGCGGCGCCGGAGATCTGACGCTCGAGCACTATCAGACGACGTTCGAGCCGCTCTTGTACGGTGTCGCCGTCGCCATCGTTCTCACGCTTCTCTTGAAAGAGACGGGGCCCGCGGCTCGACGACCGGCCCCGGCACCAGTGGGTTACAGACCATGACTGGACAGACTGGAACCGGAAAGTACGAACTGTTGCTGGCGAGGTGCCGAGGCCTCGAGCCGGTGCCGACCGCGGTGGCGCATCCCTGCGAGGAATCGGCGCTCGCGGCGCGGTCGAGGCCGCCGCGAAGGGGCTGATCGTGCCGATTCTCGTGGGTCCGGCGGCAAAGATCCAGGAGCTTGCGAAGGAGAAAGGCATCGACCTCGGGCGAGCACGAGATCGTCGACGCTCCGCACAGCCATGGCTCGGCGGCCAAAGCGGTGGAGCTCGTTCGCCAGGGCAAGGCCGAGCTCCTGATGAAGGGCAGCCTGCACACCGACGAGCTGCTGGGCGCGGTCGTCGCGCGCGAGACCGGCCTGCGCACGGGCCGCCGCATCAGTCACGTGTTCATCATGGACATTCCCACCTATCACAAGGTCCTCATCGTCACCGACGCGCGCGATCAACATCGCGCCGACGCTGGAAGACAAGATGGACATCTGCCAGAACGCCATCGATCTGGCGATCTCGCTCGGCGTCGAACGACCGAAGGTCGCGATTCTCGCCGCAGTCGAGACGGTCACCTCCAAGATGCCCGCCACCCTCGATGCCGCTGCGCTGTGCAAGATGGCCGAGCGGAAGCAGATCACGGGCGCCGTCCTGGACGGCCCGCTCGCGTTCGACAACGCGATCAGCAAGGAGGCGGCGCGAATCAAGGGCATCCTGTCGCCGGTCGCCGGCGATCCGGACATTCTGCTGGCGCCCGGACCTCGAGGCGGGGAACATCCTGGCCAAGCAGCTCAGCTTCCTGGCCAACGCGGACAGCGCCGGTCTCGTGCTGGGCGCGCGCGTGCCGATCATCCTGACGAGCCGAGCGGACAGCGTCCGTTCGAAGATCGCGAGCTGCGCGGTCGCGATGATCGCGGCGCATGCGCGGCGGCAGTCACTTCAGGCAGCGCCGACTGCCTGATTGGAATTGATGGAGTCAATGCGTATGGACGACTACGCCCTCGTGCTCAATGCCGGCTCATCGAGCCTCAAGTTCTGCATCTACCGGAGGCCGGCGAAGAGGGCTGGCAACTGGAAGCGCGGGGGCAGATCGAGGGCATCGGGACCTCGCCGCGGCTCGCGGTCAAGGACGGGGCGGGTGGAAGCCTCGTCGATCGCCAGCTGGGCGGTGGCGTCCATGACGGCCGCTCCGCGTTCGACGCGCTGGCGGCGTGGTTCCGTTCCACGTACGGCGGCGTCGCGTGTGCTCGGCGTCGGCCATCGCGTCGTGCACGGCGGCGCCACGTTCGCCGGTCCGACGATTGTCACGAAAGAGGTGATGGACGAGCTGCAAACGCTGGTGCCGCTCGCGCCTCTCCATCAGCCGCACAATCTGGCGGCGATCGAAGCCGTGTCCGAGCGGCTGCCTGGTGTCCCGCAGGTCGCCTGCTTCGACACGAGCTTTCATCGCGGCCAGCCGGCCGTCGCCTCGGTGGTTCCGCTGCCGCAGGACATCTGCCGCGCCGGCGTGCAGCGATACGGCTTTCATGGACTGTCGTACGAATACATCGCCTCGATGCTCCCGACCGTCGCGCCGGAGATCGCCGGCGGGCGCGTCATCGTCGCTCACCTCGGGAGTGGCGCGAGCCTGTGCGCGCTGAAGAACGGCAAGAGCGTCGACAGCAGCCTCGGGTTCACCGCGCTCGATGGGCTGTGCATGGGCACCAGGCCCGGCGCCGTCGATCCCGGTGTGATCCTCTATCTGTTCCAGACGCTCCGGCTCACCGCCAGGGAAGTGGAGACGATCCTCTACAAGAAGTCCGGCCTGTTGGGCATCTCGGGGATCAGCAACGACATGCGCGACCTGGTGGAGAGTCCGGAGCCAGCCGCCAAGCTGGCGGTGGACTATTTCGTCTACCGTGCCGCCAAGGAGATCGGAGCGCTCGCCGCCGTGCTCGGCGGAATCGACGGGCTGGTGTTCACCGCGGGGATTGGCGAGAACTCCCCCGAGATCCGGCGCCGCATCTGCGGAAGCCTCCGCGTGGCTCGGGATCGACCTGGACGACAAGGCGAACGCTCGCCAGGGGTCCGCGGATCTCCAAGGCCGGCAGCCGAGTGTCTGCCTGGGTGATTCCGACCAACGAGGAGCTGATGATCGCGCGGCACACCGGGCTGCTGCTGGGACTGATCGAAGGAGTACCTCAATGACCACTACAGTGACCCACGAGAACACGACGGACCGAAGACGTCAGCCTGGAATGGATTCCAGCCCGGTCTCTGGCAGAAAGAGATCAACGTTCGCGACTTCATCCAGCAGAACTACGAGCCGTACGACGGCGACGAGTCCTTCCTGGCGCCCGCCACCAAGCGCACGCTGAAGATCTGGGACAGGCTCATGGCGCTGTTCGTCGAGGAGCGCAAGAAGGGCGTGCTCGACGTCTCGCCGATTCCCAGCTCCATCACCGCGCACGCGCCCGGCTACATCGACCGGGACAACGAGATCATCGTCGGGCTGCAGACCGACGCGCCGCTCAAGCGCGCGATCATGCCGAACGGCGGCTTTCGCCTGGTCGTCACCGCGCTGAAGGCGTACGGCTACACGGCCGATCCGCACGTCGTCGAGACCTTCACCAAGTATCGGAAGACGCACAACGACGCCGTGTTCGACGCCTACACCGCGGACGTCCGGAAATGCCGCAGCTCGCACATCCTGACGGGGCTGCCCGATGCGTACGGCCGGGGCCGGATCATCGGCGACTATCGCCGCGTGGCGCTCTACGGCGTCGCTCGGCTGATAGAGCGCAAGCAGGAGGAGAAGAGCGACCTCGACCCGGCGCTGTCGACCGACGACATCATCCGGGATCGCGAGGAGCTTGCCGAGCAGATCCGAGCGCTGAAGGAGCTGCAGCAGATGGCGTCGGCCTACGGCTTCGACATCTCCGGTCCGGCGCGCACCGCGAAGGAAGCCGTGCAGTGGCTCTACTTCGGATACCTGGCGGGTGTGAAAGAGCAGAACGGCGCGGCGATGTCGCTCGGGCGGACGTCGACGTTTCTCGACGTCTATTTCGCGCGCGACCTCGCGTCGGGCGCGCTCACCGAGGAACAGGCGCAGGAGATCATCGACGATTTCGTCATCAAGCTGCGCATCGTCCGGTTTCTGCGCACGCCCGAGTACGACGACCTGTTCGCCGGCGACCCGACGTGGGTGACCGAGTCCATCGCCGGAATGGGCGACGACGGCCGGTCGCTCGTGACCAAGACGAGCTTCCGGATGCTGCATACGCTCTACAACCTCGGTCCCGCTCCGGAGCCGAACCTCACGATCTGGTACTCGCCGCGGCTGCCCGACGGCTTCCGGCGCTTCTCCGCCAAGGTCGCCATCGACACGAGCTCGATCCAGTTCGAGAGCGACGAGATCATGCGCCAGGCGTGGGGCGACGACGGGGCGATCGCGTGCTGCGTCTCGCCGATGCTCATCGGCAAGCAGATGCAGTTCTTCGGCGCCCGGGCGAACCTCGCGAAGTGCCTGCTCTACGCGATCAACGGCGGCCGCGACGAGATCAGCGGCGACCAGGTCGCACCGGCCTTCGAGCCAGTGAAGGGGGACGTGCTGGACTTCGACGATGTCCTCGGCAGATTCGAGAAGATGATGGACTGGCTCGCAGGCGTCTATGTCAACGCCATGAACATCATCCACTACATGCACGACAAGTACGCCTACGAGCGCATCGAGATGGCGCTGCACGACTACGCGCCGCTGCGCACGATGGCGTTCGGAATCGCCGGGCTGTCGGTCGTGTCCGACAGCCTTTCAGCGATCAAGTACGCGAAGGTGCGGGTCGTGCGTGACGCAACCGGGCTGGTGACCGACTACCAGACCGAGGGCGAGTTTCCGCTCTTCGGGAACAACGACAACCGTGTCGATCAGCTCGCGGTCTGGGCCGTGAGCAAGTTCATGAGCAAGCTGCGAAAGTATCCGACCTATCGGCACGCCCTTCACACGCAGTCGGTGCTGACGATCACGTCGAACGTCGTCTACGGCAAGGCCACGGGGCACACGCCCGATGGCCGCCGGCGCGGACAGCCGTTCGCGCCGGGGGCGAACCCGATGCACGGCCGGGACACGCATGGCATCCACGCGTCCGCCGCGTCGGTCGCCAAGATTCCGTATCGCGACGCCGCGGACGGGATTTCGCTCACGACATCGCTCCTGCCGGAAGGGCTCGGGCGCGTGCCGGAGGACCGCATCAACAATCTCACCGGCATCCTCGACGCGTTCTTCGGGACGACCGGCTACCACATGAACGTGAACGTGCTGAATCGCGAGACGCTCCTGGACGCCATGGATCATCCAGAGAAGTACCCGAGCCTGACGATCCGCGTGTCGGGCTACGCGGTCAACTTCGTGCGGCTCACGCGCGATCAGCAGATGGACGTGATCAACCGCACGTTCCACGGAGCGTAGCCATGGCTGACGCCCAGTCGGCGGCGGCGACACCGCTCGAAGCGAAGAGTCCGTACGAGCTGCGCGTCAATCTCGGCAAGGACGTTCCCGAGTCGGACGTCCGCACCGCGCTCGCCACGGGCGACATGGGATTTCTCCACTCTTTCACGACCGGGTCGGCGGTAGACGGTCCGGGCATTCGCGTCGTCGCCTGGACGGCCGGCTGTCAATTCCGGTGCCTCTATTGCCACAATCCGGACACGTGGACGATGACCAACGGCCACCCGGTCACCATTGCGAGGGCGACGGAGGTTCTCGGCAAGTATCGTCACGGCCTGAAGACCATGTCGGGCGGCTTCACCCTGAGCGGCGGCGAGCCGCTCATGCAGGATCGATTTGCGGTGAAGCTGTTTGCGGCTGCGAAGAAGATGGGCGTCCACACGGCGCTCGACACCAACGGCTACCTCGGCGACCGGCTCACCGACGCCGAGCTCGACACGATCGACCTCGTGCTGCTCGATATCAAGGCCGGGGATCCGGACGTGCACCGCCGGCTCGTCGGCATGGACATCGAGCCGACGCTGGCGTTCGCGCGCCGCCTGGCCGCGCGCAAGCGGCCTATGTGGCTCCGGTACGTTCTGGTCCCGGGCTGGACCGACGACGTCCAGGGCGTTTCGAAACTCGCCGCGTTCGTCGGAAGCCTGGGCAACGTGGAGCGCGTCGACGTCCTGCCGTTTCACCAGATGGGGCGCTTCAAGTGGAAGCGGCTCAACTTGAATTACGAGCTCGACGACGTCAATCCCCCGTCGCCAGAGGTCGTCGAGCGGACGTGCGCGATCTTCCGGGCGGAGGGGCTCAAGGCCGTCTGATAGCCGGGAGTGCAGTCCGACTGAGCGCCTTCGATGCTCTCAAAGCTCCTCGTCGCCTTGTGTCTCATGGCCGTCTGCGTGGTCATCCACGCCGGCGGGGTCACGTCGGCCATCCGCTGGCGGCGCCGCCCCTCGGAGTCGGCGCACGATTTCTGGCGTTGGACCCTGCGCTTCATCGGCATCGCGGGCTGGATGATCGTCCTGCATCTGGTCGAGATCACCGTCTGGGCGCTGTTCTACGTCTGGCGAGATGCGATTCCCGACCCGCAGGCCGCTTTCTACTTCAGCGCCGTCACGTATACGACCACCGGGTATGGCGACATCGTGTTGCCGGAGGAGTGGCGGCTGGTCGGCGGGGTCGAGGCGTTGACGGGGATCCTCATGTGTGGCTGGTCCACGGGGTTGTTCTTCGCGATCGCGAACCGGATGTATGAAGCGCAAGCCCGGACGACGAGGTCCTGACGCATCTTCAAACCATCGATGAACTGGCTGCTGGCGTTCATCCCCATCTCGGTCGCGCTGGAACGCGCGCACGTGCCTGCGCCGGTCCTTTTCTTCTCGGCGGCGCTGGCGATCGTCCCCATCGCCCGGTTGATCGTGCTCTCCACCGAACAGCTCGCGACGCGCACGGGCGACGCCATCGGCGGGCTGCTCAACGCCACGTTCGGCAACGCGCCGGAGCTGATCATCGCGCTGGTCGCGCTGAAGGCCGGTCTCCTCGACATGGTGCGCGCATCGATCATCGGGGCGATTCTCGCCAACCTGATGCTCGCCATGGGGGTCGCCTTCTTTCTCGGCGGCCTGCGCCATCACACGCAGGAGTACAACGCCGGCGCGGCGCGGCTCTACAGCTCGATGATGCTGGTCTCGGCGATCAGCCTGGGCGTGCCGAGCGCGTTCAACCGCTTCTTCTCGCCCGAAGGCACGATTCACGAGGAAAAGCTCGTGAACCTCGGGACGGCCTTCGTGTTGCTCGCGGCCTACGGCCTGTATCTGCTCTTTCTGCTCAAGACGCATCCCGACTTTTTCCAGAGCGCCGCGGGGAAGACGAGAGCACGGCCACGAGGGCGCGCGGTGGGGCCTCGGACGGACCGTCGCCAGCCTGCTGGGCGCGTCGGCTCTCGCGGCGTGGATGAGCGAAATTCTCGTGGGCGCGGCGGAGGGCACGGGCAAGGCGCTCGGGATGTCGGAGGTGTTCATCGGCATCGTGTTCCTCGCGATCATCGGTGGCGCCGCCGAGAGCGGCTCGGCCA
Source organism: uncultured Acidobacteriota bacterium (assembly GCA_963847125.1). Taxonomy (GTDB): domain Bacteria; phylum Acidobacteriota; class Vicinamibacteria; order Vicinamibacterales; family 2-12-FULL-66-21; genus DATAEE01. The sequence goes on along the minus strand of CAWJYM010000005.1, from coordinate 3,364 downwards.
TCGCGATGGCGCGGAAGAACAAGCTGGACCTCACCATCGGCATCGCGATGGGCAGCAGCATCCAGATCGCCCTGTTCGTCGCGCCGGTGCTCGTACTCCTGAGCGGCTTCATCGCGCCGCAGCCGCTGGAGCTCTCCTTCAGCCGGGCCGAAATCGGGACGCTGTTCCTGAGCGTGCTGATCGGCGCCATCGTGGCCGGCGACGGCCGGTCCAACTGGTACAAGGGCGTTCAGCTCATCCTGGTGTACGCGATGATTGCCATCCTGTTCTATTTTCTGCCGGCGGCGAGCCGGTGACAGACATCGTGCTTCAGCGGGACATGGGTCCCGGCGATCCTCCCAGTCCCTGTGAATCCGGGACACGGGCGAGCGCCAGATCCGCCGGGATGCGGTAGAACGACTCGAGCATCTGATCCAGCCGCTGCCGCTCCTCGTCGAGCGCGGCGTGGCGATGCGGCGGAAGCGACGTGATGAGGTTGTCGAGCATCGCCCGCATCCGTCGCGCGATCTGCACGTTCGAGGCCCCGCAGTATCGGATTTCATTGCACGCGAGGTTGACGAAGTCCTCCCAGTTCGGCGTACAGAACACGACACGGAGCTGACCCCGCTCGTCCCTGATCGCCGCTCCCCGCAGCTGGCGCTTGCCAACGACGCGCAGCAGCCGGTGGATCTGGTCGATCGCGAGCACCGCCGTGGTCGGGTCGTTGATGGCCGGCGACAGCGCCTTCAGCGCGATGTCGACCATGATGCGGAACGAAAAGAGCGGATCCTGCTCCATCGTCCGCTCCGTGCCGAACACCACCGTCGCCTGCAGCCGGCGGTCGTCGATCGCACCGGAGCCGCCGTACACGATGAAGAGAGGCTCGTCGGTCGCGACGAAGTCGCCGACCTCCGGCACGAATTCGATGATCCCGTCGGCTCGCTGCGCTTCGCGCACGAGCGTGGCGAGATCGACCGCGAGCACGATTTCGGACGTGCCGGTATGGCGAACGATCCGGCGGTGCGTCTCGCGTGGTTCGACGAACGCCTCCGCGGCATCGACGGTGCCGGCACCCAGCAACGGGTACACCGACTTGATCACCGCGAGCCCCTCATTGCCGATGCGGGCGAGGATGCTGACCGGCCTCAGCAGGCGCGCGGCGTAGTCGATCAGAAACAGGAACGCCGCCATGCAGGCGATCCCGAGCAGCGCGGTCATCAGGGCGACAATCTCGTGCACGCTGTTCTCGAGCCGGTTGAGCGCCATGATCGCGAACACGAGCGAAAAGACGAACAACCCGACGCTGAACCGGACGACGTTGTCGCGGAGCAGCGTCGTCGCGATGATCCGCGGCGTCAGCTGGCCGCTGGCGATCTGAATGGCCACCAGAAGCGAGCCGAACGTGAAGACCATGAACGACAACGCCAGCGTGATCACCGACTGGTAGAGCGTCTGCGCCCCGGCGGCACCCAGTCCGACCAGCCGCCACCCGAGCCAGGCGTCGAGCAGTCGAAGCACCGGCACGAGCATGAGCACCAGGACGATGGCGAGGAATGGAACGATCCAGAGCGACGACCGGAGATAGCTCACCGCCCGATACAGGCGGTTCCACGCGAGCCAGCCTGGGGTTGTCATGTGTCGCACGAACAGCACCGCACGTGCCAATTGTCCTGTCAATAGCTCCATCCGATCGACACCACGATGCCGATATCGTTCGTGTTTGCGTCGGGATTGGGCGGACGGCTGTCGAACGTGTTGTACAAACTCATCGCGACGAAGAGATCTGTCAGGAGCTCCCGTTTGACGCCGGCGTCGAGCTGCAGGCGTTGCCGGCCCCAGTTGCTCAGGCTGGGATAGTACTGAAAGCCCACGTCGAGATTGGTTTTGGGCCGGTCGTACGTGTAGAAGGACCAGCGAAAGAGGCCGACCGCCTCGATGTTCTGCGTCGCCTCGACATCCACGCCGCGTTCGTCGTTGACGGACAGTCCGCCGCCGATCACCATCTGCGCACGGTTGCTGTTGACCAGGCGCGGCCCGCCCGCAACCCAGATCTGGGACCGCAGCTCGAGACCCAGGCTCTCGTTGGTTTCGAAGCGGGTGGCCGACGTGATGAACCATCGGTGCCACGGGTACCGGAGATACGACGCCTCCACGTACCCGCGGTCGTCGCGGCCCTCTTCATCGTCTGTTTGCGTCAGGGTCAGCGACCCGGTAAGACGCGCTGAGAACGCCGGCTTCCTGTACACGGTCTCAGAGTTGAAAGTGAGCTGTGTGACACCGCTCGATTGCGTCGAGCTGAACCCGGCGTCGATCGAACCGTCGAGTTTCCGCCAGAAGCTCGTGCCGATTGGCGTGATCAGCGTCACCTCAGACATCTGAAGCGTGACTGCGCCCTCCGACGTGGCCACCGAGATCGCGCGCTCGGTCGCCGGCACCAGCGGACCGAGATAGCGGATGCCGGTCGTCGTCAGGACCTCCACGAATCGATTCGCCGCGACGAGGCTCACGAGCTTGTCCCACTCCAGATACAGCGTGCCCGCGTCGTCGGTCTTGAACTCCAGCCTGCCGCGCTCGAGCCGGACCACTTCGCCCGTGATCCGATCGCCGTTGGCGAGCGTGACGACGTCCGTGCGGCCCTGCCCGAGAGCGGTTCCGCTCAGCGACAACGTGAGAGCAACCACAGAGAGCGCCGTCGTGGCCCACCGCCGACCGGATCTCAGTCCGCGCGCCAGCAAACGCAGATCCTACAGCAGCGCGACGATGACGGTGCCCCAGAGGGCGAGGAGGACGTTGCCCACCGCGTAGGCGACGCCGTATCCGAGCGTGGGGACGGCACTCTTCGCGGCTTCCTGGATCGCGGCGAGCGCCGGCGTCGCGGTTCCCGCCCCGGCGCAGACACCCAGCAACACGCCCGGATGCATCTTGAACCCCCACCAGCCGACCACGACGCCAACGAGATGCGGGAGGAGCACGGTGAGGAGCCCGGCCACGACGAGGCTGACCCCGCTCGTGCGCAGGCCGGTCACGAAGTCCGGCCCGGCGTTGAGACCCACGACCGCCACGAATCCTGCCAGCCCGATCGACTCGAACACCCAGAGCGTCGCGCTCGGAATGCGGCCGAAGTAGCGGGGCCACATCGAGCGGAGCCAGCCGCACAACAGTCCGCCGACCAGTACGCCGACGCTCAGGCTCAACCCGATTTCGATGCCGCCCAGCATGAGCGCGGGGATACCAATCAGCGCGCCCACCACGATGCCGAACGCCACGAGCACCATGTCGGTCACGTCGGTCGCGCGGTCGGGCACGCCGAGGCGGCTCACGGCCTGGGCGATTCGCCGGGACGGCCCCACGAGGGTGACCACGTCGCCGCGCTGAACTCTTGTCG
>CAWJYM010000004.1:1165000-3658216 GCA_963847125.1 uncultured Acidobacteriota bacterium | reverse complement strand
GATCCTCAGGTGCGCCGGCGATCCTGCAAAGGCCGATGGAGCCGCGGCGCCGACCGCCTTCGCGGCCTGAGCGCACGCGTCGGAAGAGCAAGTGATCTTGTCCTGCCGACGCCAGTCGGCCCCGTGGTCCACCCTCCAACATAATTGCAACGGTGAATGGACATCAGATGAGTGGAACGACTCAAGGGATAGATGGCCCGAGCACCGGCAGAATCGAGCTGACCAGACGTTAGACGGGGGTCAGGTCGTGTGCCATTTATTTCCTGCTCTAATAACCCTTGACGCGTTGACGCACGGCCGGCCCTCCAGTATTGTTTAGTTCCCTCCATGCAACTCAGGGCCCTCGACCAGCGCCTAGCCCAGCTCGCGGAGCGCCTGAAGCGCGTCGAAGACCTGTCTGCGACGCAGGCAAAGGACCTTGAAATCCAGTTTCAGCGCATCGCGCAGATTCAGGCCGAATTGGATAAGCGCTTTGCGCCCGCCAACGTAGGGGAATCCGCTAAGGTGCGTGCGAAGCCTCCGAAGGATCATTAGGGATCCGTCCTCGCTTTCGCGCGCAGGCCGCGGCCGATGTCTTCGACCTCGTATCGCACGCGCCATCCCGTCTTGAACGGCTCCTCGTTCAGAACTATGGACCTCAGCAGGGCATCAGCCTCATGTTGATGCATGAAGTCTCGATCGTACCGACGGTGGCCTGGCGTTTGCTAACAAGAGAAGTATGAATAAACAGCCAGCGTGGGTCGTGCGGACGATCATTGGCGTCGCTGGTCTCTTGGCATTGCTCCTCTGGTTCATCGTCGCCGGTCAGCCGCGTGGCGCCAACCCAGGGCCAGCAGCTACCGAACCGGTCGGTACGGGAGGGGCGGGAGCCGAGCGCGTTCCGGGTGCGACGAGCGGAAAGACGGCCGAAGGTGACACCCGATTGTTTCCGTCGGCGCCGCCGCCCGGAACCGAGGTCGCGTATTTCGACAAACAGCCGCTCTTCGTAGCGACGGAGGAACCCGTCGTCAACATGCCCGACCGCGACATGATCCTGGAAGAGCGCGCCAACGAAGCCAGCGACCAGCCGAAGTATGGCCTGTACGTGCCAGCGGCTCGCGCGTCGGGAAAGACCTCGGCCCGCTTCTACTATCTCAAGCTCGCGAACGGGCGCTATCTGAAGGTCAGCCTGGTGCGATAATCCGCACGGAACCATCCTGCTCGATCGGGTTCTAACGCTGCGGATGAGACCGTCGCTCGCGGCGTGCCTGCTGGGACTCGTCGCCATGGCCGGTGGCGTCTGGGCCACGTATGTGACCTGTCCGGGTTGCATTGACCGCAGTCGGATCAACAGCGCCTGCGAGTGGACGGGCGACACCGCATTCCCCATCGACCCGCGGAACGCGGCGCATCAGAAACATCTCGTCGGCGACGCGCAGATCGCGGAGGAACTGGCCATTCGGCACGCCGACGTCGAATTCGGCAGGCGCTTCGGCGTCGAGCATCATGGCGGCCTGATTGACGGTGGTCGTTTCAGGCGCGAATGCCTGTCACGGCTGCGCCACGCCATAGAGAACAACCACGGCGTGACGTCCGAACAGGTTCACCTCGCCGGCGGTCAACGGAATGTGAGCTTTGACGTCGCGGTGAGCCTGCTCTTCCTGCCGCTCTATGTGCTCGGCGCGATCGTAGCGACTCGTTGGCTGTTACGCCGCTTCTCGTCTGACGAGCAATTCGCACGGCTGATCGCAACCGGCATGGCTTCCGTCGCCGTCAGTTTTCTCGGACTGCAGTGCCTTCGGTTGTGGGGAGCCGTGTGGGAGGTGGTTCGGGTTGGGAACGGCCACATGACCAGCATCCGAGCGGCATCACAGAACGCATGGATGCATCATGTCGATGGCCAATTGATCGGGGGCATCCTGCTGTTCTGGCTCGTCGCATTGTGTTGCGCCCGGTCGACTCCGGGAAGCACGCTCGTGAAGACCCGCGGCCATACGGGGCTCTTCTGCGTTGAAAAGATCCGACCGCGACTACCGCTCCCGCGTCTCGAGTATGTAGACGTCCGCGACGAAGAATCCGACGTCCTGCTCGGGCTCGAGGTCCGCGCGCGTCAGAAGCGCGATCCTGCGAGCATGCGGCGTCATGTCAGTGGCGACGACCTCGAAGCCAAACGGCCGGAACTCGTCGATTCTGTCGTCCGCGGCAAGACGCTCCGTCCGGCCGTTTTCGAGATCGCGGCGGAAGACGTCGACGGCCTGGTTGACGTCCCGCCGCACGAGGTTGGATGCGCGCGAGCTGAAGATGGCGAACGTGCCGTCGTCGCTGACGAGTGTGCCGAAGCTGTCGTCGTTGCCCTGTTCGCCGTCGCTGCTGCGGCTGACGAGCCGCAGCCGATCGTGCCTCCGATCGAACACGAACGCGTCGGAGAAGAACTGGTTCCGGTCGCGGCGCACGAGCGATATATCGTTCGATTCGAAGCCGATGAAGCGGCCATCGCCGGAGATCGACGTCAGGAAGCTCTGGCCGGTGAAGGTGTCGGTCGCGGTCCGCGTGGTGATGCCCTCCGTCTTTCCAGCCTTGCGGTCGCGAACGAAGACGTCGTGAGCCTGATCGCCGTCGCCTGCGACGAGGTTACCGGCGGACGTGTCGAAGCCGACGATGCGGCCGTCGGCGCTGATGATGACGTGGAGCGCGCCGCTATCGGCGAGCGCACCGTCGTTGGCCACGTCGATCCGTTCGATGGCGTTCGTCATCCGATCGACCACGAAGACATGGTCGACGAAGTTCGGGTTGCCGTCGGGCACCAGCCGATCGGAGAACGACAGGAACGCCACGAACCGGCCGTCTCCGCTGATTGATGGCGCGGTCGAGCCGCCCGCCGGAAGGCCGTCGACACCCCGGCTGATGAGCTCGGTCGTGCGGGTCCGCCGGTCATGCACGAAGACGTCCGCCGTGCCGGGGACGTCTCCGAGGACGAAGTTGGACGCCTCCGACGCGAACGCGACGAAGCGGCCATCCCGGCTGATGTCGGCCCGACCCAACCCTGACAGCATGCCGCTGTTCCCGTCCCCCTCCACGCCGAGCGGCCCGACACTGACGCGCTCGGTAGTGCCCGCCTCGCGATCGCGCACGAAGACATCGGACGACAGGTTGGTGTCGTTCGGCACCAGATTTTCAGCGAGCGAGACGAACGCGACATAACGGCCGTCAGCGCTGATCGAGGCGGCGTCGTTGTCGTTATTGGCCTGGTTCCCATCGCCGCTGATGCTGACCAACTCCAGTCTGCGATCGCGATCGCCGTCCCGCGTGCTCGATAGCGTGTGAGCGACGCCGACAGGGGACACGATCGCGACGATGATTACGACACGAAGTCTCGTCCGCATATTCAGAGGCTCCCGGTCAAGTCGAGCCGCACCGTCGCGCGCGCGCAGTTGGTCGGCATCGCGATCTCGCAAATCTGATACACGAGCAAGTAGAGTCCCGATTCCGTCTTTCCGAGGATGTCGACAGACCCATCCGTGAGATCGAGGCGGATCTTGCTGTTGGCCGGCGCGAGCGACACCAGGGAAAGCGTCACGTTCGCCAGCGTTGCGGGCGCGCCGCCCAGCCGATCGTTCGCCAGCACGTTCGCGACCGCCGTGCCCGCAACTTTCGACGACACCCGCGCGTAATCGCCCCCCGCCGTGATCGGCGTGGCCAGAACCGTGACCGTGACAATCGCGTCGTCACAGTTCGACGGCGTGGCAATCTCGCAGATGCGATAGGTGAGCGCATGCGTACCGACGGTCGTTCCGCCGGCGACGGTCACGGCGCCGCTGGCAACGTTGAGAATAATGCCCGCGTGCGTTGACGCCTGTTGTGACAGGCTCACCTTGGCGAGCGTGGCCACCGCGGCGGCGAACCTGTCGTTCGCCAGCACGTTTGCGACCGCCGTTCCTCCTGCCTTCGGCACGAGTCCGCTGTCGTTGACGGCGTCGATCACGAAGAGCTTCACGGTGACCGTGACGTCGGCGTCGTCGCAGTTCACCGGGTCGACGATTTCGCAGATGCGGTACGTCAACGTGTGCGTCCCGGCGGTCGTGCCGAGCGCGACGAAGACCGAACCGGTGGCCGCGTCAAGCGTAAGACCTGAGGCCGTCGACGAAACGGCGGATAGCGTCACGCGGGCGGCCGTCGCCGGCGTTCCGCCGAGCGTGTCGTTCGCGAGCACGTTCGCCACCACGGTTCTTCCCGGGAACGTCACGCCGCCGGTGTCGTTCACGGCGTCGATGACGTACGGCGGCAGGACGGTGACCGTCACCGTCGCATCGTCGCAGTTCGAGGGATCCGCGATCTCACAGATCCGGTAGACCAGCGTCTCAACCCCGAGGGCCGCGCCGGCCGCAAGCGAGACCGCACCGCTCACAGCATCGAGTGCAAGCCCGTCGGACGTGGACGACATTTGCGTCAGCGTTACGTGCGCGAACGTCGCAGCGATGCCTCCGATCCGATCGTTGGCCAGAACGTTCGCGACCGCCGGGCCGCCGGCCGTCGTCATGGTCGAACTGTCGTCGGCCGCATCCATGACATAGGGCATCGGCGTCACGGTGGCGTCGGGGGCGACGGCGAGATGGCCGGGACCGGCCGTCACGGGAAGCCATCGGGTCACCGAGTTCGTGTTCACCTCGGCGATGGCCACCTTACTGAGGCGGGGCACCGCGATGTAGACGGCGTGTCGATCCGGCGTCACGCCGATGCCGGCTGGCGTGTTCTGCTGGGTCCAGTTCGGTCCATCCGCGCCGAGATCGATGATGTTCGACCACGCAACGGTATCGGTGATGGTGTCGACCACGACCACATGACGCCCCGGGAAGAAGCCCGCGCCGTAGCCGGTGTTGACGAAGGTCGACTGGATCCCGACATACAAACGGCTGCCCTCCGGCGTCAGGGCAAGAGTGCCCGGCACCGAGCCAAGAAAAATCGAGCCGGACACCGACTCTGACGCGGTGTCCACCAGGACGATGTTGCCGCCCGCCGTAAACCCGCCGCTTCCCGAGCCGAGGACGAAGACCCCGACGTAGGCGCGAGCGCCGTCCGGCGAGATGGCGACAGACGTGGCGGTGTTCGTCACTCCCGTAACGGGTGCGGCCGCCGCCTCGAAGGAGCGCACGAGCGCGTTGGTGGCGGTGTCGATGACGTGGATGTAACCAGCTGCAACATAGGCCCGCGTGCCGTCCGGCGTGATGGCGATCTCACCGCTGCTTCCGACCGGGATGGAGGCAATCACGCTCTGAGATGCGGCGTCAACGACCTGGACCGTTCCGCCGGCCGTCATCACGTACAACGAGCCGCCGTCCGGTGTCACCGCTAGATACGACGGGCTGTCTCCGACCGGAATCGTGGCGATGACAGCATCAGAGTGCGTATCGATTACCGAGATGGAGTCGGCGGCTTGGTTCGTGACGTACGCGCGGGTGCCAGCGCGGTTCAAAGCGACGCGTGTGGGTCCGGCACCGACCGGAACCGTGCCTACGACTGTGCCGGTTGCCGTGTCGATCACCGAAACGACGTTGGCACTCGCGTGAGCCACATAGGCCTTCGTTTGCGCGTCGGCCCCGGTGACACTCACCGCGACGACCAGCGGAAGCCACGCCAGCACATGTCGTGCGTTCACGGATTACCTCCCTCTTGCATGAGACGTGGGAGGCGTGAGGCGCGGAACAGGGGATATCCCGTATCACCTTGGCGCGACTCTGAAGGACTGCATCCCCGATTCGGCAATGGGCCGTCCTGCAGCGTCGTAGGCCGTTACGTCCCACAGCAGCGTCCTGCCGGGAGTCATCGACGCCCTCACTGACGACGGCGGCTCCACGCCGGGCTCGGACGTGGAAATGGACCAGAGCTCCTCACGGGTCACCGCCATGAGCCGCACGCGGTAGCGGACCGCCCGATCGACGGCGGCCCATTCGAACCGTCGCGGCACATCCGGCTGGTCACCGATCGGTCCTCGCAGTTTGACTGACAGCGAACGCATGACCTCGTCGCCAGTCGTGACGCGGTCGGGCAGCACTGGGGCATCCCGCGTGAGATAAACGTAGAAGCTGCCGGCGGTAATCCCGGCCAGTAAAACAGCAGCCACCGCGCGCATCCGGGCGGAGCGTTGATCCAGACGGGCCATACCGTCACGCACGAGAGCCGTTTCGTCCGCCCGGACGCCGCTCGACGTCAGCGCGAGCAGCAGCGCGAGCTCCGCCTGGCAGTTGAGACAGCTGCGAATGTGCGTTTCGGCGGCGGCCTTCTCCTGGACATCGAGCGCGCCGTCGGCGTAGCGTCCCAGCTGCTCGACCGACAGGCAGTCGTCGCTCGGGCCGAGCGCCGCCCTCAGGATTTGTTCTTCCATCGCTCTACCGCGGCCATCAACTTGCGCTTCGCGCTGACGATACATGCCTTGGCGCCGCTCGTGTTGGTCAAGCCGAGCGCCGCCGTGATCGCATCGAGCCGCATGTCGTGGCCGTAATGCAGGGTCATCACGCGTTTCTCCGTCTCGTCCAGCACGGCATCCATCAACGTCCGCACGACGTTTCGCGCATCGCGCGCATCCAGCGCCGCCAGCGCGTCGTTCAGCTCAGAAGGGATGTCGACAATTTCCTCTTCCGGCACTTCGCGACGTCGGGCCGCGCGTGCGCGCGCCTCGTCGCGGCAGCGGTTGCGCGCGATGACGTACAGCCACGTCGTGAACTTGGAATCGCGCCGGAACATGGCGAGGCTGGAATAGGCTTTGACGAACACGTCCTGCGCCAGATCCGGCGCACGATCGCGGTCGCCGGTCAGCCGGTAACACCATGCGATGACCCGGGCGCGGTGACGGCGGAACAGCTCGTCGAGCATCTGGCGAGATCGGTCCGAGGCCGGCGCCGAGTTGTACTCGGTAATCAGGTCCTCGTCCGAGCGCGCCTCCATGCGCCCGAGTATAGGCTTTCCGACTCATACCAATGAGACGAAGCGCTACGCTCGATCGGAACACGAACCCGGTAATTGTTTTCGAAACACGTAAGCTCCGCCGGTCGTTTTCCCTTGCCATCCCCCGCCGAAGTACCCAAAGATCGCAGCCGGCAGGTATCTCGATGGGTCGCGGCGGATTGGGCGTCTTGTTAACGGTCGTCATTGTCAGCGCAACGGTTGTCATTCACGAAAACATCGCCACCGGCCGCCAGCTGGCCACGCGAGACAGGATTCAGGGCCCCGGATGGTGGCCAACAAAAGGAACCTCTCCGCGCGCCGACTACATCGGGGCAGAGGCATGCGCACCCTGTCATGGGAATCAGACCAGCAGTCAGCCTGCAACGTCGATGGCACGAACCGCGATCAGGGCCGATCGCTCGGATGTGGTGCGCGCATCAACGCGGCTGACGTTCAGCACCGGATCCTATTCATACAAGATCGCTTCGGACGGCGACCAGCTACCGCTCTACACCGTCTCGAGTGGAACGCAATCCTCATCAGCGCGGCTGACGTGGGCATTCGGAGCGGGCAAGGTCGGGCAATCCTTTCTCTTCGATCGTAACGGGACGATTCACGAGGCGCGCGTCAGCTACTTCGATTCGCTCCGCACGCTCGCGTTTACGCCCGGCCGGGCCGTCACGGCGCCCCGCGATCTCGCCGAGGCGATGGCGCGCCCCGTGGACGACACGGAACTCCGCCGGTGCTTCGCGTGCCATACCACGGCGCCGACGACCGAAGGAAGGTTCGACGCCGCCAATGCGATACCGGGAGTGACCTGCGAGGCGTGCCACGGGCCAGGCCGCCGGCATGTCGACGCGATGAAACTGCCGCGAGTCGTGGCCGGAGACGCGCCGATGCTGAACCCGTCGAAACTGCGGCCGGAAGAATCAGTGGATTTCTGCGGTGCGTGTCACGCGACCTTCTTCGACATCGCGCTCACCGGCCAAAAAGGCATTCCGGCGTTACGATCGCAGCCGTACCGCCTGCAGTTGAGTCGATGCTGGAAGACCCGGGACGCCAGGCTGACGTGCATCGCGTGCCACGACCCTCACCGTCAGCTCGTGACAGATCCTGTCGCGTACGACGACCGTTGTCTCAGCTGCCATGTCACTTCCGGCGTCCAGCCGACGAGCGAACGAGCGGAGCGGCCGTGTCCCGTCGGCAACTCGCGTTGTAGTACGTGCCACATGCCCAAGTACGACGTGCCCGACATGCATCACAAATTCACGGATCATCGGATCCAGGTACCTCAGCGCAGGCCTTGACCGATACCACGACCTTGAATCTCTGTTGAGGCGGCGTACCGTGGGAAAAGCGCTGCCGAGCAGGCGATCAGGAGGATACCGCTCAGTTCGATGGCTTCGTGCAGCTGCACACCCAACACCCGAACGCGCACGTCGAGAACATCGTAGGACACGCCTCGAACGAGAACGTAGACTCCCACGAGGGCGGCGCCGAAGATTGCCAGCCCGATCTGGCGGAATCTGCCCCGCCCCTGTCGCAGCAGAAACACCCAGGCACCGATGACGGTGAACAGGAGAAGGGTGACGAAGGCGACCTTGGCGTACATCCGGTTCTCGTACCAGCCTTGCCTCAGGGCGAGCCAGCGCCCGACGTCGGTAATCTGGAGCTGAAGGTCGAGCTGCTTGTTGAATCCCAGAAAAGCGAGCAGTACAGCGAGTGCGAGCCAGACGCGCTCGAGGGGTGCGCGGCGACGCCCGGGTCCCGGCACCCTCGGGCGACCTCGATCGAGGACCAGGGGCCGAGACGCGCGTGTCGCGGCTCGAAAACAGAGCCAGGCGGTCAGGAGGTACGCGAAGCATGTTGCCCATCCGATGACAGTCGGGTCTCCAACCATCGCTGCGACCTCGCTCAACTCGCCTCACGCCGGGCGGACCCCGTGCGGTTTCTTGGGGGTGTAGGCGTTACAGCGTGAGGCCGGTGCGGCACGTCACGGTGACACCGTGGGACCATTTCGAGTGGCAGCCGCCGCACATCAGGGCAGCGTAGGCATCCGGATTGGCGCCGGTCGCCACGATCCTCAACACACGCGAGCCCGAGTCCTCCGCGGGAACGAACAGGGCGCCGCAGACGCTGCACGGCTCGTTGCGGTTCAAAGGGACGTGCTTGATTGAGAGCGTCGGATTGTTCATGGCCGGGTTCGTAAGAGAGCCGAGAGTCTGACGATGTGCCTGCGCTCCTGTCAAGGCCTCTAGGCCCTTGGTCTTAGGAGGATTGCCGCAGAACCACGGTATGCTCTGGGCCAGGGAACCCGTTCAGCGTCCCCCTTCGTGCGTGGTGGCTATGCCAGAACACCGCTCACATGCGAGCGACCTCACCGATTGCCTGCTCGCTGGCATCGAGCCTGACGCGCGCCGGGCGATACTCGCCGGGTCGCGCCGGCGAACCATCCAGCCCGCCCAGGTACTCTGCCGCGCGGGCGAGCCAGCCGATCGCCTGTTCCTCCTGCGGAAGGGGCGCGTGCGGTTCGGCCGGCTCTCCAGCACCGGCCGCGAAGTGGTACTGGGCATTCTCGGGCCGGGCGACATGTTCGGCCTCGGCAGCGTGCTGGCGGCAGACGTGGACTACATCGGGACCGCCGAGGCGCTCGAGCGCGGCGAAGCGCTGGTCTGGACGCGTGACGTGATTCAGCGGTTCGCGGTGGAGCACCCCCAGATCGCGGGAAACGTGCTGTACGTTGCGCTGCGCTACGCCGCCTCGTTCGCCGAGCGGCACGAGCGGCTTCTGTCGAGGACCGCCGAGCAGCGGCTGGCCCACGCGCTCATGCGTCTCGGCTCGCGCGGCGGCACCCCCTCCGGCCCGGGAGTCCAAATCCAGATCAAGAACGAGCAACTGGCCTCGCTCGCCGACGTCAGTCCGTTCACGGCCAGCCGGCTGCTCAAGGGCTGGGAGCGCGACGGCGCGGTCAGCAAGGCCCGCGGCGCCGTGCACATCCTCTGTCCGGAGAAGCTCCTGCTCGACTGAGCAAAACAGCCTGATTGCTCCAGCGCAACGACATCGGGGTCTGCCCCGGCAATGCTGGAGTGTGCAAGACACTGGGGTCGGCAGGTTGCGGGTTCTGGTGGCAGACGACCGCCACGAGATACAACGTGCGGTCGCCAGGCTGCTGCGGGACACGTTCGATATCATCGACGTGGTCTCCACCGGGCGGGAATTGGTTGACGCGGCGCTGGCGCAGAACCCGGATGTGATCGTGAGCGACCTTTCCATGCCGTCGCTCACCGGCATCGAGGCGCTGAAGGCGCTCCGCCGGGCCGGTCGCGCAGTCCCCTTCGTCCTGATGACCGCAACGGTCCGGAACCCTCGAGAGTGGCTCGACCTTGGGGCGCTCTGCGTCGTCCACAAGGCCGATTTGCACCTCGAGCTCGTGGCCGCGGTCCGATTGGCCGCGGCTGGAGAGATCTACATCTCGGAGAGTGCCATCGAGCCCAGGTCCTGGTGAGCCGAGCGGCGCGCACGTCGCGTCACGGCATCACCGACTCCCGGGCTCGAGCTGCTTGTGGCAGTACTCGCAGTCCGCGTTGATCGCGGTGCCGTCCCTGGCCACGAGGCTGCCGTCGTGGCACCGAAAACAGCCCGGCGACGTCACGTGTCCCATGTTGTCTGGATAGGTGCCGAAAGTGACCTTCATGATCGGAAACACGTTCCGCCTGTAGATCGTCTGCAGCGCGGACACGGCACCCGTGACCTGGGCGTCGACGGCGCGGCCGCGTGACGTGTAGAACTTCGGCAAATCCTCGGCGATGACGCGCGCGGCCTCGTCACTGGTCTGGTGACTCGCTTTCATCAGGCGTACGGCTTCGCGCCGGACGAAGGGGAGCCCGCGGTCTATTCGGCCCGCCGCGAGCGCCGCATCCACAGCCTGCTCCGGTGTCGCCGCGACGCGATGAGCGACGACGTTGTGGCAATCGATGCAGTCCATCGTGCGCCAGGTGCCCTTCGCGAGCTGCTCCGGCGTCGTGCCCTGAGCCGCGTACTCGCGGACGCGGCCCTGCGCATCCGTGTACTTCACGAACGGAATGGTCTGGCGTTCGACGTCGGTGAAGATGAATTCGATGCGCACGCGTGGATCGGCGTGCCAATGGATGGCGCGGCCGCTGCGCGCCGGCGCGCCCGGACCGCCCACGAACATCTGCAGGAACGTCGAGGTCTCCGTGTTCGCCTCATCGTCGGCGTATTCCCGCTTGACGCGGACGACGTCGCCAAATCCCTTGCCCGACCAGTGACACGCCCCGCACACCTCCTGCGCGGGACGCAGGTCGGCGACGCCGGGGATCGGTCGCGGGTAGTGCCCGTTGATGACGTGGTACAGCTGCCGCAGGCCGTTCATCTTGTACTTGACGAACGCGCGGCCCCCTTCGCCGATGTGGCAATCGACGCATGCGACCTGCGAATGCGGGGCATCCTGCCACGCCGTGAACTGCGGGTGCATCGGCGTGTGGCACGTCTGGCCGCAGAACTCAGGGGATTCCATCGAGTGGAGCGCGCCATATCCGGCGACCAGCACGATCACGGCATTGACCGCCGTCAATGCGACGATCATCAGTGCCATGCGGCGTGTCGCCGCCGACCTGAAGTCGATGACGAACCACTCCCGCGTGGCGCCCGGTTGGCGGAGCAGCCTGCGGTGCTCGAGCCACATGCCGAGGGGAATGAGCAGCAGGCCGAGCACGAAGAGCGCCGGCAGCGCGACGAAGACGACGAGCGCGGCGTACGGGTTGTTGAAGAGGCCGAAGAGGAGCGCGATGAGCAGGGCGATGAAGACCACCGCGCTCGCCGTGGTCAACACGACGCCAGCCAGCGAGACCGGATGTCGGGCTAAGGCGCTGCTCGGCACGCGATCGCTCTACTTTTTCAGGCTCTGCATGTAGGCGACGAGCGCGTCGATGTCTCCGGCCGGAAGCTTGTCGTACTTCTTCGGCATCGGCGGTTTTTTCGTGGACTTCGCTTTCTTGGCCATCTCGATGGGATCGACGATCCACTCGCGGATCTCCTCAGCCGAGAGCTTCGATCCGACGCCGTCGAGGGGGCCCGTCTTGGCGCCCTTGCCGGCGATGGAATGGCACAGCTGGCACTTCTGGGTGTTGTAGACCTGCTGGCCCTTCTTGACCTGCTCCGCATCCTGTGAACGCACCGGTCGCGGCGTGCCCACGACGAGCGCGGCGGTGACGCCTGCCACGAACAGCCCGCCGATAATCGCCATCTTCTGCATCATGCCTCCCAGTTTCTGCGCCCCGACCTTACCAGAAATACAGAATGCCGAACACGGCCGTGTGTGTCGTGTACGGACGGTACGTGTAGCCGAGGACGAGCGAGCTCGGTTGCACGATGCTGTCGATCACGCTGGGATCGAACGCGAAGTCGAAGATCCGTGACGGTTCGTAGACGTACGACAGCGTCGCCGCCAGCCGCCGGTTCAGCCGATGGCGCACGTCGAGCCGGAAATCCTGGAGCTTGTTGAACGTCTCCGGCAATTGCGACGGCGGCGGCAGCGCGGGTCCGACCACATAGACGAAGTTCCCGCGGGCGTGCGCGTACTCGTACGAGAGACGCGTCTCGGTGTTGGCGCCGATCCGGGGCGGCGACACGTAGATCGAAAAGTAGTGGACGTTTTCCGTTGAATCCACGGTCCAGTCGCGGTTGGGATCCTGCTGCTCGACCGAGCTCGAACCCGCAGACCGCGATCGCGCCAGGCCCGTGTACCTTTCGTAGTCGTAGCTGCCCCCCACGACGAGGCCGTTCACAACCGCGTAGTCGGCGCTGACCGTCACGTTGCGGAAACCAGCGTCCTGCAACCCGAAGTAACTGTCGCCGAACTCGTCTGTGCCGAACCCTCCACTGAAGCTGAGCGTCAGCGCCTCGTTCGGCGCGACGTCCACCTGGCCGACAAACCTGTTGCGCGTGCGATCCGCGACATCGTAGTGCCGCATCGCCGGCTGCTCGCCGATCTGAATGAGCGACGCCTCGTCCAGGCCGGACCCGCCCCGGCTGCCATACTCGTAGCGCGCACGAAAGTTCATCCACCCGAAACCGACCGAGTCTGCCTTCAGCTGCAGGACGTTCTCGTTCGTCGACTCGAAGATGCGAAAGTCATAGCTGTTGTGGTTGTTCGTGTATCCGACGGTGAGCGCCACGGGGCGGAAGCCGGTCCACGTGGCGTCGGCGTCGAGCGTGTTGCGGGCGTGTGCGTACTGGAGCGGCCCGCCAGTCGTGCTCTCGCCGACGGACGTGTCGTAGCTGATGATGTCGCCAATCGGCGTATCGGGCATCCCGTTGTTGTAGTCGTACCGGCGGAACCGGGCGCTGAACCGCCAGTCGTCGTCCGGGCGGGAGACGAGGTTGAGCGTCGTGGCGATCGTGGTGGCCGAGGCGTCGGCGGTCGCGCGCGGCAGAGTGAGCTGCGGCAACGCACTGTTGATCGTGAACGGCAGCAGCGGCTCGTCGTTGTTCCCCCAACCGAAGGCGAGCGAGCCGGTGAACTGCGTCCGCTTGGCGAACTTCGCGTACCCCGCTGCGCTGATGGTCTGCAGAGAGTTGGACGGCCACAGCGCCGTCCGGCCGTGCCCCGAGGCCGACGTCGAATCGGTCAGCACCAGCGGGTTGTCCCAGGTCAGCGTGTCGGCCTGGTTGTTGAACCACGACCCGTTGTAGGCGGCGCGAAACATCCCCCGGGCGTTCGTCCACTCGAGACCCACGTCCATGTCGTTCGTGCGGGACCTGTACGGCAACGCCACTTCGTTGTCGTTGCTGAACCCGAAGCTTGCCCCCCACGGCAACTCGCCCGAGTGCTTCGTCGTCGTGAAGCCCCCGATGACGTCGAGGTGTGTCGTCGGTGTCGCCTTGACGCGAAACGTGCCGATCTCGCGGCTTTCGCGCAGATCGAATTGCGGCGAGATCGAGAGGTACGCGTTGTGGCTCGCCGCTCGTTGCGCGTTGTCGTCCAGCACGAGCACACCGTCTGCGGCCTCCGTGAACGCCGTTTTCGTGTCGACGCTGTAGAACTGCGGGATCTCATCCCACAGACCGGTGATCTGGAGAAGGCCGAACCGTTCGTAGGTGCCGAAATAGCGCTGGTCGCGCCAGCCGACGTTGTCGGCGCCCACCGTGCCGTTCCACTCGGGGGTTTCATGCAGCGCGCGTCCGGTCGTGAACAGCAAGCCGTCGCGAAGGTCCTGGTACCGCTGCCAGCGCGCCGGGTCGCCCGAGACGCTGCTCCAGCGGCCCGAGAGCTGAAACATGTTCCAGCTGGGCGCGAACAGACTCCTCGAGTCTTCGACCGCCTGATCGGGCGTCGCCTCCGGCTGCGCGGCCTGGTCTGACGGAGGTTTGGGTGTCTGGGGAGGCGGGGGAGTCTGGGAGGAAGCCGGCGCCGCCCCGACCAACGCCGCCACGGTCAGCGGAACACACAGGCGCGCCAGAAACAGTCGCATATGGGTCGCTCTAGCGCATGAAGAACTGGCCCGACGGGTGATTGGACCCATGGACGTTCGAGTGGCAGTTCACGCACGAGCGTCCGAACATGCGATTGCTCTTGTTGGTCGTGATCCTGGTGTTGTCGTACACCGTCGCCGGGTGGCTGGCCGCCACGTGGCAGCGCTGACAGAGCATCGGCATGCGCACGTTCAGCATGCGATCGTTCGATGACCCGTGCGGGTCGTGACAGGTCGTGCAGCTCTCGCGCACCGGAGTGTGTTCCCACAACATCGGCCCACGCATCTCCGCGTGACAGCTCGTACAGGTTTCATTGACGGAGCTTCCGACCTTGAGGCCCTTCACGTTGCTGATCGACCCGTGCGGGTTATGGCACGACGAGCACGACATCTTGCCTTCGCGAACGGGCATGTGCGCCACCGCTCGCTCGGTCTTCACCACCTGCACGCGATGGCATTGGGCGCACAGCTGCGTCTCCGTCGGCTTCACCAGCTGGCTCTGCACCGATTGCGGGTTGTGCACGCTGTGGCAGGTCGTGCACGTGAGATTCCGCGCTGCGTGAGCGCCGCCTTCCCAGCCCGCGTGGGTGCCCCGGTTGTGGCAGCTGAGGCAGGTCTCGCTGGCCTCGGCTGGCTTCATTTCCTTGAATTTCCTGATCTGTCCCTTGGCCTCGTCGTCGACGTGCGCCTGGCCCGGACCGTGGCAGCTCTCGCAGCCCAGCGTGGCGGCGGGCGAGCGGGCGTCCTTGGCCTGTCCATGCCTCGAGTGCGAAATGCTCTGTGACTCGGCGTCGTGACAGAGGACGCAGGTATCGGTGCCGGCGTAGCCGGGCGGTAACGCGGCGGCCGGCGTTGGCGCGGGAGTTTGCGCGGGCGGCGTTTGCGCGGACGGCTGCTGCGCACCCGGCTGACTCGCATCAACGAGGCGGACCGCGGTCACGCCGAGCCAGGCGATCAGGGCGAGTCCGACCAGGAGCTTGTTCCGATTCACTTTGAGATGCGGCTGCCCAAAGCGTTCAGCGCCTTGCAGATGTGATGCCCGGATGCGCACGCCACGAAATCACAGCGGAATCGGTCGGTCGCCTCCGGCATGTCGTGGGGACTCCGACCTGACGGGGGAGCCCGCACTCGTCATCGTCGATTCGACGGCGGCTTTCGCGCGGCGCATCGTCGGAACACTTCTTGCCCGCTGGCGACGTCACTCTACGACCTTTAGCCCTTGTATTTCCGCCACGCCATCCCGTTCATGCCGTGCGCCGCGCTTACACCAATTACGAGAGAGGACAGCATGGGTACCTCGCTAACTGCCGCGGTCTACCGTAGGGTGATCATCGTCTGCCTTGCCGGCTTCATAGGGACCGCTGCCGCAGCCTACGCGGCCCCGGACGTCGTGATCACGACCAGCGGTGACAGGCTCGTGGGCGAAATCAAGAGTGTTGCGAAGGACGTGCTGGTATTCGAGACGGACTATTCAGACTCCGATTTCAAGATCAAGTGGGAAAAGATCGCCTCGATTGAAAGCGATCGGCAGTTCCTGGTGGAGACATTCGACGGAAAGCGTCTGTCGGGCTCCTTGAAGCCGGACCCGGCGAAGAAGCCGGTCGTGCAGGTCGCCGAGACGAGCGTGCAGTTGCCGGACGTGGCGGCGGTGCAGCCGTTCGAGCGGACGTTCTGGTCGCGGTTCGATGCGGGCCTGGACCTCGGCTACAGCATGACGCGCACCAACTCGGCGAAACAGCTCTCGCTCGGGACGAACCTCTCCTACCGGGACGAGCACCACGTCGATGTACTGTTCGCCAACGTCTTCAGGAGCTCGCAGGAGAACGCACCGGAGACTCAGCGATGGGACGTTGGGAACGATTTCCGCCGCTTCCTGGGCAGCCGCTGGTACATCAACACCACCCAGGATTTCCTGAACAGCGAAGAACAGGGTCTGGACCTGCGGACGACGATTGGCGGCGGAGGCGGGCGGTACCTGCTGCGGTCGGCGTCGCAGTACCTGGCGCTCGGGGGAGGGCTGGCGTGGACCAATGAGCACTTCACGGACGCCACGTTGCCCTCGAAGAACTCGGGAGAGGCCTATCTGGGGACGGAGTTCATGACCGAGAAGCTGAAGATCACGGACCTCATCACGCGGTTCACGTACTATCCCAGCCTGACGATTTCCGATCGGTACCGGTTGGCGTATCGGTTCGACCTGGACTTCAACCTGCCGGGAGACTGGTATTTCCGGATCGGGCTCTTCGACAACTACGACAGCCAACCGCCGGAAGGGTTCTCCAATAACGACTACGGCTGGTCGAACGCGTTCGGCTTCAAGTTCTGATTCCACGAATTGTGGGGCCGAGTTGACGAATAGCTGACGAACAAAGATCCACGTACCGCGTCGAACCATGTATGTGGGCCT
Organism: uncultured Acidobacteriota bacterium; assembly: GCA_963847125.1. Taxonomy (GTDB): domain Bacteria; phylum Acidobacteriota; class Vicinamibacteria; order Vicinamibacterales; family 2-12-FULL-66-21; genus DATAEE01. Next base: position 3,641,398 of record CAWJYM010000004.1, on the reverse strand, counting down.
TGATGATCACCCTGCCATGTGTGCTGCTCGGCGGTGGCCACTCAATCGCGCATCAGGACGCGTCCCCACGAACCGAAGAGCCCCAAGCCGTACTTCTTGCGCCTGACGAGGCAGAGGCGTTCCTGGGCGTATGGACCTTGGCGCTGGATGGGCCGACGGGACCACTCAACGTCCGGATCGTTCTCGCAATCGAAGAAGGCAGAGTCGTCGCGAGAGTCAGCTCCGATCTGATGAGCGACGGCACGGTGCGGGAGTTTTCCAGGACAGGAAGCGGAATCGCCCTCCGCTACCCATCTGAGCTCTGGGGATATTCAGCGCCCGTCGGGCTGACCTTGACCCGGTTGGGAGACAACCTTCTCGTGAACCTCTCGATCATGCGCCAATTCGAGCTCAGCGGAGTCGCAACGAGAGAGCATCAGCCCCACGCGCAGTGAAGACGCGGCTCCTGAACGCCGCGGCAGTGATGGGGAATTTATCCTCGCAGCCGGCTCCGAATCGCCGCCATCGACAGGAAAACGGCGAATGGCAGCAACCGCGTGCTGCACCACCGCCCCTCCCTCATACGACCGGACGCGACGAAGAACAGAAACCAGCCGAGACGTTTGATCCAGCCGACATTCCACCACTTCTCAATGACCTGATGCAGCGCGCATCGTGTCACGACCTGATGAGTGAGTTCCTGGTACATCGGGCGCGTAATCCAGTGCCGCCGGACCGCCAGCTCGAGGTCGGGCAGGTAGCTCAGGAGAGCGTCCCTGCGGCGCTGCGCCTCGACTCGTGTCTCCTCTTCGGCGCGGTGCCTCGCGTCCGGCGTCGACAGTGCAATCGCAGCCCGGTTGACCATGTTGGAGTCATGTTCTCGGTAGCGGACGAGCGCCTCCGGGATGAACACGATTCGGTCGAAGAGCCAGGCGCGAAGCGTCATGATGTCATCTTCGAACCAGCCCCCCGGAGGCAGCGGCCCGAAGGCGGCATACAGTTTCATGCTCCAGGCACAGCTGCAGCTCGCCAGTCTCGGCGAGCCTTCCTTCACGAAGCGGACAAGGCTGGCGGGGCGGGTTTCGTTCTCAGTCGGGAGGAACGAGGCAAACAGCTCATCGCCGTGCTTGGCCTTTGACCGACTCCCTTGCGCATCGATGCAGAAGACCGACGAAGCAAGAGCCGCCGGCTTCCCGTGCTGCAGCCAGACCTCGACGCATCGCTCGATTCGCCACGGCTCGGACACGTCGTCGCCGTCGGCGGGGATGATCAACTCGCCAGTCGCCAGTTCCATGATCCGATTGAAATGCCCGCTCAGACCCAGGTTGCGCTCGTTCCTGTTCAGAACGACTGTGTGAGGGCCCGCATACCCCTTCACGGCCTCCTGCATGAGGGTGAACGTGTCGTCGGTCGAGCAGTCGTCCGAGAGGACGATCTCTGTCGGACTGTACGTCTGTCGGAGCGCACCTTCGACGGCTTCGCGAACGAATCGTGCCTGGTTGTAGGCGATCACATAGAAGGTAACCAACGGCTTTCCGGTGTGGTCAGCCATGCGCTACCTCGAGAAACCGATCGCTCGGACACCAGCCGCGCGGAGCCGCCGTAGCGGATCGCCCACAGATCCAGCCAGGCGCTCGCGGCCGGGCAGTGACCGCAGCATTCGAAGGGAATGCAATCCGGAGAAGGTCGTTGCCGCGGACGCAGCGATGACATCCCAGGGCGCCGGAAACACCATCCGGCACATGAACACAAACGCGACCGTCGGGATCGCGACGGCGGCAAGACGCTGATTGGGCGCCGACCACGCGAAACCGGTCAGCTTGCGGATGACCACATACATCAGCGCGCAGTAATAGAGATAGAGGCCGAAGAACGCGATGCCCGTTCCCGGAAGCCCCCACAGCTGAACGCAGATCCAGATCAGGGCCACGTGGAGAAGGTTGTAGGACGCTTCCGTCCAGAAGTAGAGTCTGGCGTTCCCTTTGGCCAGCAGCAGGTACCCCATGGGCCAGGATGCGACCCGCAGGAAGACACCCAGCACCTGCCACTCCAGCACTTCAGTGGCGAGGCCGAACTGTCCGGAATACAACAGCCGAACGAGCCACGGGGCAAACGCGAGGGTGGCACAGATCCCGGGGAACGCCAGGAGCAGCCCTACTTCAGCCTGTTCGTTCACGAGGCGGTTGCATTGCGCGTCGTCGCTCGAGACCGCCGACACCCTCGGAAGAAAGTCCGCGCCCATTGCCGAGAGGATGAACCCGCAGTACACGCTCGACAACGCCGTCGCCGCGTGAAAGATGCCGGCGGCTTCGAGGCCCAGATACCGTACGACGACCACGCGCACGACATAGGCGATCGCCGCGACCATCAGTGCGGCAGACATCGCGGCGAGCCCAAGGCGGACCAGGGGTCTGGCCTCCACAAGTGCATCGCGCCACGTCATCGACACGGGCGCAAGCGGAACCCGGCGTGCGTACCACCAGGACGAGGCCAGGCCTGCTCCTGAAGCCGCGAGGAGGAGGGCCACCACTGCGTCCTGACGCCAGAAGTACACCACCGGCACGGTGAGGACGACGCTGGCGGCCGTTCCGAGAATGGCCACCTTGGCCACGTCCCCAATGCGTCTCAATCCCTGAAGCAACGCCGTCTGTCCGTCCGCGATGGCGCCGGCCGCGACCACCCCCGACAGCAAAGCGATTTGGACCGCGAGATCCGCGGTGCCGAACGTGATGTAGCTGACTGGAACGCAGAAGGCGGCAAGCAGCGCAGCCCACAGGAGGCCCAGACGGATCACGATCCACCGCACTGCCGTTACGGTGCGTGCGATTCGGATTTCGTCGGCGGCGCCCGCCGCTTCAGCGATCTGTCGAACGCCGCTCGTCGGGACGCCCATTCCCGTGAGCGTTCCGACCAGGCTCGCCATCGAGCTGAAGAGACCCATCAGCCCGATTCCGGCTGGCCCAAGGAACAACGCAATAACCTTGGTGCGGAGCATCGTCAAGAGGACGACGACGAGCGACGACCCGCCGATCAAGACCGACGAGCTCAGGATCTGGCTGTAGGAGTGGTCTGGTCGCCGGCTCGCGCTGGGCCATACTGTGGCCGCAGGATCATGCGCCCCTGGACCGCTGTCGCTCGCCGCCTGGGAATGCTGGTGCACCTATGCCCGCCTGTCGCGCGTCACGTGTATCGCGCGCGTTACGGTCCGTTCGGCCCGTATCTGGCCCACGCGTTCTCCATTCCGAGCTGGCTCGACCGGCAAGAGGGTCTGGCGCTCGCCTCCGCGTGTTACGCGCTGCCGTCGAACGCCGTCATCGTCGAGATCGGTTCGTTCCTGGGTAAGTCCGCGATCCTGTTGGCCGGCGCGCGAAAAGAGCGCGGCAGCGGCAGAGTCCACTGCATCGATCCGTTCGACGCGTCGGGAGATGCTTTTTCGGTTCCCACGTACCGCGCGGTTGCGGATGCCGACCCCCGTCCGCTCCGCGAGCGGTTCCAGGCCAACATCGCTCGAGCGGGCCTGACCGACTGGGTCGAGGTTCACCAGGGGACGGCGGCGTCGGTGGCGGCCGGGTGGGCGGAACCGATCGACATGCTGTTCCTCGACGGGGACCAGTCGCCAGACGGCGCAAGACAGGCCTACGACGCGTGGGTGCGCTTTCTCAAGGCTGGCGGCATCATCGCGCTGCACAATTCGACCGAGCGGACGTATGCCACTGGGCATGATGGCATGCACCTCCTGGCCGTTCACAGGCTGCGTCCGCCTCAGTATCGCGACGTCTTCTGTGCCGGCACGACGACGTTCGCACGCAAGGTGTCCTGAATTCCGGCGTCACCTCCGGCGCTCTTGTTGAAAGGGGACCGATCCCTGGTCGGTGATATAACCGCGGCCATCCGCCGCGCCTGCCGGGCTAGGTCACGGAAGATCTATCCGACTCTTTGCGAGGAGCGCCACGCCTCCACATGCGTGGATTCGTCTTGACAGTGCCCAAGCCCAACAGTATTCTCGCGCCCTTTCCCGCCCCCCGGGGATAGCCCACGCTTCGTGCGCTTCAGGAGGTGTCGAAGATGTCCCTGTCTCTTCTCCGCAAATGGGCCCTGGTGTTTCTCATCGTGATGGCGGGAGCTCCACTCTTCGCCACCACCGTCATGCAGTTCAACCTCGCCGAGATGGTCGACCGCGCGCATTCGATTTACCGCGGACGCGTCCTCTCGGCGCAGGAAGGAACGATCGCCGTCGGCGGCGGACAGTTGAACATCGTGACCTACCGCATCCAGGTCGACGAGCTGTTTCGCGGCGACGTGACCGAGGTGAAAGGCGTGCCCACCGCCGAGATTCGAATGCTCGGCAAACAGCCCAGCGTCCGGCGGGGCGACCTCATGTTCTCCTCACCGCTGCCGAAGATGCCGGTGCTGACCGTCGGCCGCTACTACCTCGTCTTCGGGACCCGGCCGAGCGCCGTCGGCCTTTCCGCGACGGTCGGGCTCGGGCAAGGGTGCTTCACCATCTATCAGAACGGCAAGGACGAGACCGTGGCCAACGAAGTGAACAACAGCGGCCTCTTCCGCGGTATGGCCCCGGCCGCAGCGCGGACGCTCGCGTCTGAGCCCGCCTCGTACTCGGGCCCGATGCCGTATGCCGAACTGGCGGGTCAAATCCGCTCTCTCATCGGACAGTGAGGAGGAGATCATGACTGCCAGACACAAACGGCTGTTTTTCGTCTCCGTGTTCCTCATGATGCTGTCCACGATCAGTTACGCGGGCGGCCCGCTGCTGGTCCGTGCACCTGGCCAGCCCTTCCGTTGGCCGGGCGGCGGCGTGAACATTCCTTTCAATCCGGATCAGGGAGGGTTGGGGCCGCAGACAAACGCGCAGGCCGTGGCCCAGACGGAGGCGGCCTTTGCGGCGTGGGCCGCGATACCGTCGGCGAGCGCCACGCACCTGAATGCCGGTGCGCTTCCCTTCGATGTGGACGAGACGAATTTCGGGCCATTCCTGAACCCGGTCGCGCCGGATGGGTTGAGCGCGATCGTGTTCGACGAGGATGGCGCGATCTTCACTCTGCTGTTCGGTGCGGGCTCGGGCGTGCTCGGTTTCGCAGGTCCTGAGTGGGTCAACGTCGTGACCGGCGACATCATCGAGGGCCTCTCGTTCATGAACGGCGGGGCGCTGTTGGGGCCGAACGCCTTCCCGATCGCCGAGTTCCTGTCGGTGCAGGTGCACGAGTTCGGCCACTATCAGAACCTCGCGCACACAGTGGTGAACGGCCAGGCTGCCGGCTTTGCCGACCACACGGGACCCTCCCCGAACGACACGTTCGGCCGGCCTTCGTTCGCCGGCCGGATCGAGACGATGTACCCCTTCCTGTTCATCAACGGCGGGATGGCGACTCCGCACCCCGACGACATCGCGATCTTCTCGTTCCTCTACCCGGAGCCGTCGTTTGCCACGACCACTGGAACGATTACCGGGACGATCCTCGCCCCCAACAACACCACGCCGTTGACCGGCGTAAACATCATCGCCCGCAACATCCTCAACCCATTCGACGACGCGGTGTCGGCGATTTCGAGCGACTTCACGGATGACTTCACGACGGGAAGTCCGTTCGTGGGGAGGTATACGCTGCGCGGCTTGACGCCCGGGGCGAGCTACGCGATCTACGTCGATCGGATCACGAATGGTGGATTCAGCACGCCGCCACGGACGCTGCCCGGTCCGGAAGAGTTCTACAACGGCGCACTTGAGTCGAACAATGCCGCGACCGACATTCCGAACGTCTTCACGCCGGTTTCAGCCGGCGCGGGGGCCACGGTCGGTGGAATCGACATCATCTTCAACCGCGTGCCGCTCGTGCTGGGGGACGACACCTTCGCCGAGGTCTTCCCGCCGTTCCAGATGCAGATCTGCGGCCAGACGTTCGACTCGTTGTTCATCAACTCGAACGGCAGCCTCACGTTCGGGGCGGGCAGCACTGCCTTTGGCGAGTCCGCGGCGGGGATGCTCACCGGCCCCACGAGGATTGCCGGGCTCTGGGACGACCTGAATCCAGCGGCCGGAGGCACCGTCGCCTATTCGGACAGCAACAGTTCGCTCACCGTCGCCTTCACCAACGTGCCGGAGTTCAGCGTCGGCGGTGCGAACACGTTCTCGTTCACGGTGTTCGCGCCGACCAACAACGTCGACGGCAGCCGGAGCCGCTTCAATATTACGTACGGCGCCATGAGCGCGACCGACGGAGCGGCCGGCTACAGCTGCGGCGTGCGGATTACGTCCGGCTTCGAGCTCGAGCGCGACCTCAGCGGCTTTGCCTCGACGATCAACGGCCGCTGGGAGCCTGCGATCTACGAAGTGTTCACCGCGCTCGACAACGACCTGGATAACCGGACGCTCAGATTCACCGGCACGTCCGGCTTCGTCGACGGGTTCGAGCCGAACAACACACCCGCCTCGCAGACCGTGGAGTGCCTGGTTGAACTGCCGTTCAGCACGGCAAACACCTACACGGAGATCAAGCCGCTCGGCAATGACGTCGACTTCTTCACGTTCAACGCCAGCGCGGGGGACATCCTCGCCATCGAGACCGTACCGGGCAATCAGGGGATGGACACGGTCGTCGGCATCTTCGATGCGGCCGGAAACCTGCTGCTGGCTGACGATGACGGCGGCGTCGGGCTCCTCTCGCGGCTCCTCGTGCAGATCCTCGTGCCTGGGAGATACATGGTGGGTGTCTCTACATTCCCGGACCTCGGTTTTACCGGGGCAGGTGGAGACTTCGGGCGCTATGTCCTCACCATCAACAGGTACAGAGGAACGATCATTCCGGTGGGGGACGACAGCTCGGTCCAGGTTCCGCTCACGACGTTCACCTTCCCGTTCCAGGGAGCGAGCTGGTCGAGCGTCTTTGTAAACGGCAACGGCAACCTGACGTTCGGGGCGGCCAACGGCGACTTCACGGAGACCGTGCCGGAGCTGCTCGCCGGACCGCCACGTATCGCGCCGCTGTGGGATGACCTCAATCCGGTGGGCGGCCTCGTGATCGCCGAGGAGAGGGACCACGCGTTGCACGTCCACTTCGTAAGCGTGCCGGAGTTCCTCGCGACCGGCACGAACTACTTCAGCGTGGTGCTCGCTCGAAACGGCAACATCACGATTGATTACGGCGCCACCAACCGCAGCGATGCGCTGGTCGGCGTCACACAGGGGATGGGCGCGCCCGATCCGGGCCCGATCGACCTCTCGCAGGGGATGCTGGACGCGCTCGGCACCTCGTATGAGACCTTCGGCGGCTCCTTCGGGACCTATGGAGGTGTCGATCTGTCGTTCAGGAGGTTGCGATTCAGGAACTGAGCTGATCTCGCCGGCGCCACGCCGGCGTGACGACGGCCCGGGAGCTCCGCGGGAGTCTCCCGGGCCGGAGTTGCACTACCCGCCTTCCTTGAGCGGACCGCAAAACCCGTAGCTCTTGTTGGTTAGTCGCCGTACGCAGGATCGTGATTGTGTGTCATTCAGTGGCGGTCGACTGACACTATTTGTCGATTTGGCGCGGGAATTCGGGCTCGCGACGAGGGTCTCCCCTCGCGGCTTTTCCTCGTCAATGTCTTTAGCGACGGTCTTTACAAGGTTGGCCAGGCGCACGTGAGAACGCCCGATGACATGTGGCCCCTCCCTTGCCTAAGCAGGCGTGACACCGAAGACTAAAAACCCATTGAGAAGGAAAAAGGGAGAGTTATCAAGAAATGCGTAACCAGAAGGGTTTCACACTGATCGAGCTGCTGATCGTCGTGGCGATCATCGGCATCATCGCGGCGATCGCGGTGCCCGGTCTGCTTCGCGCCCGCATGTCGGGCAACGAGGCGTCGGCCATCGGGTCTCTGCGCGCCGTGTCGTCGGGTGAAGCGGCTTACTCGAGCTCGTGCGGCAACGGGGCCTACCAGGACGTCATGGCCAACATGGTCGGCTTCCTGTCGGCGGACCTCGCGGCGGCCGAGCCGGTGACCAAGAGCGGATACCAGGTCAACGTGGTGGCGAGCGGCGCGGGCGCCGGCCCGAACGACTGCGCGGGCAACGGAACCGTCGGCGCGGTGTTTGGCACCGCGGTGCCGGTGACGATCGGGTCGACCGGTCAGCGCTCCTTCGCGCTCGCGCGCGATGGATCCATCTGGCAGAACACGACGGGCGGCGCGATTCCCGACCCGCCGGTTGCGCCGTCGACGATCATCCAGTAAGACATCGAACTGAGCGGCCCGGACACTCTCAAGAGCGGAACGTCCCCGGACGTTCCGCTCTTTCTCTTTTGTGACCTACCTCACGACTCGCAAGCCGGTCGGCGTCGTCAGAATGGAGACGTAAGAGGCGGTGTACGTTCGGTTGGTCCCCGGCGTGGCGACCGTGTGAGTCGCGGCTCCGCCGTCGGACCACGAGGCAAAGTGATACGTCGTGTTGCCCGAGACCTGCGGCGAGACGACTCCCAGGGTGCGAATGATTCCAACGACGCTCGTGACGCTCGTCGGTGTCGTGATCGGCTGGCCGTCCAGCGTCACCCGCAGACCGGGTGGGTTCGTCGCCAGGCTGATGACGACGGTGTTCGGCAAGACGTCTCGCGAGGTCGTGGTCGAGAGCCCGCCCGAATCGGTCACGGTCAAGTAGACCCGATACCAGACGTTCGACGCGGTTTCTCCGGTGTTGGGGATCGCGAATGTACCACTCCTGACGCCGGTGGTGTCCGGCATGGCTGGATGCGTGTGCGTATCGTGGTGGAAGTCGATTCGCCACCGGAAGGCGCTCGCCGGGAGCGTTCCGTTCTCCGCGTCTGTGCCCGTCCCGGAGAACGACAGCGTGGTTCCGGCGGAGTACCGGCTCCCGGCTGCGGGAGTCACGATCGTGGCGACCGGAGGCGTGTTGGTCGTGACCGTGAGGACCGCTGCATTGCTCGTCGCCGTGCCCAACGAATTGGACACGCGGCACCGATAGCTCGTGCCGTTGTCCGCCAGGGCCGCCGGAGGCGTCGTGTACGAAGGTGACGTGGCGTCCGCGATGTCGGCGTTGTTCCTCTGCCACTGATACGACAGCGGCGCCGAGCCGCTCGCCGCGACCGTAAACGTCGCAGTGCCCCCGACCGGCACCGTCCGGTTCGCCGGCTGTTGTGTGATCTGCGGCGGCGTGCTCCCGCTCGGCTGAATCCTTTTGACGCTTCCCGTGCCGCGCTCGAGGTAATACAGGGCGGCGTCCGGCCCGAGCTTCAAGTCGACGGGAGACGAGATCGACTGCGCGAACTGCGTCGGGGACGGGTTGGCCGGATCGATGTAGTAGATCCATCCCGAGCAGAAGTCCGCGAAGAAGTACTTGCCGACGTACGAGGCCGGGAACGTCGGGACCGGTGGGTTGTAGAACGCTCCGCCCGTGATGGCGCAGCCGGATGGAGTGGCGCCGCTGTGCGGGTAGCTGTAAACCGGGTTCGTGAACTGCGGGAAGCTCGAAGGATTGAAAGAGCCTTCGGTCGTCGGCCATCCGAAATTGCGGCCGGCCTGCGCGCTGTCGATTTCTTCCCACGTGTTCTGCCCGACGTCGTTGACGAACGTGAGGCCGGTGGCTGGCTGGATGCTGAACGTGAAGGGATTGCGCAGCCCGAGCACCCAGATGAGCCGGTTCTTTCCGGTTGCGGTTCCGAAAAACGGGTTGTCGGTTGGAACCTGCGCGGTCGGATCCGCCACCGGGTTCATGCGGATGATCTTGCCGAGCAGGTTGTTCAGCGTCTGCGCGTTGTTTCCGTTCGCGTTGTCGCCATGCGCCGCATACAGTTTTCCATCCAGGCCGAAGTGCATGGCGCCGCCGTTGTGATTGGTCGCGCCGCTCAGGTTGTCGAAGTCGAGGAGGACGAGCTCACTGCCCGGGACGGCCACGTCGCCGTTGGCCGTGAAGCGGCTGATGCGGTTGTGAATCGAGGGCGATGTCGCCGTGTAAAACACATACACGAACTGGTTCGTGGCGAAGTCGGGATCGAACGTCACGCCCAGAAGCCCGCGCTCGCCGGACGAATTGACGGTCAGGCTGACGAAAGGCGTCGCGAGCAGCGCTCCGTTCTTGACGACGCGCAGCTGCCCGCCCTGTTGCGCCACGAACAGCCGCCCGTCGGGAGCGAACTGCATGGCCGTGGCATTCGCCAGGCCCTCGACCACCAGCACGTCCTGGAACCCTGGCGGCAGGTTCGTCGCCGCCCGCGCCCGGTAGACGGGCCAGCAGGCGGCAATGGCCAGGGCCAGGCACAAACCCGCGATGATTCTTTTCGAAGGAGCGGTTGTCATTGGACGGCTGGGCGTCCTTCGGGGCGCAAGATCCATACCGCGGGTGCCGGCGGGAATACGGGGATTTCCTCAGGAAATCGGTCGAAGCGATCGAGCGACGCCGGTCGCCACGCTGAATGTTTTACAGAACTGTACGATCGGCATCCAGAAACCTCCGGATGTCGGCGATTCGAGCCAGGGCGTCCGCCTCGCCGATTTCGATGAGCCGCCGCACGTAATCGCGCTGAAACATCACGATGCTCAACATGTCGTTCGAGCGCGTCTCGCGCGTGCCGAAGCCGCGCGTCAGAAACCGGAACGCGCGCGGCAGATCGGGCTCGTACGCGTTGGCCAGGCGTCCCAGATCCACTGACGGCCGCAGGACCAGCAGGTCGATGTGGCGCAACCCCTCGCGCTGTCCCTCTGGCAACCGCGCGATGAAGCGGTTGACCTGCTGCATGTGCAGGGCGTCGGCGTCGAGCTGATCGAGGAAGATCGCGTTATAGAGCACCCCCGCCACCTGCGCCGGCGGGGGATAGCCCACAACTTCGGGCCGGTCCGCCTCCTCGCGTGAACGGGCGTAGCGGGTCGACACCGCGATGACTCGTCGCGCGCCGAGGTGGACCGCCGGCGACAGCGGCGCGGTGAGCCGGATGCCTCCGTCCCCGTACCAGGCGCCGTCGACCTCAATCGCCGGGAAAAAGAAGGGAAGCGCAGACGACGCCATCACGTGGTCGACGCGGAGCACGCACCTGGCGCTTCTGCGCTGGGGGCGCTCCCACGTCTCGATCCGGCAGTCGTCGTGGGTCTGTACCCACGTGATCGATTGTCCGGTCGTGTAGCTCGACGCTGTCAGCGCGAGCGCCCGCAGCCAGCCGGCCTTCAGGCTCCGCGCGATGCCGCGGATCTCGCCGGAGTTCGCCTCGAGCACGCGTTCGAGGAGCCCGCGGAGCGGCGCCGTGTCGACCATGCTTCGCGCGGGCGGCAGGGGAGAGTGGCCGGCGGACAGCAGCCGTCCGCCCCACCGCAGCGTGCGCGACGCCAGGTCGCGCAAGTCCACGCGGAAGACGTCGTCGATGCGCAGGTCGCTCCAGACGTTCGCGAGGTTCTCGACCTTTTCGGCGAATGGCTGTTGATGGGCCGCCAGATAGGCCGCGTTGATGCCCCCGGCCGAAACTCCCGTCAGGATGTCCGGGCTGAAGCCTGGAAACTCGCGCACCAGCACGCGGAGGAAGCCGACCTGATACGCGGCGCGGGAGCCGCCGCCGGTGAGCACGAGCGCCAGGGCGGGACGATTCGGAGACTGGTCTGCGCTCATGAGCTCCGGCTGGCGACCGTGGGCCGGCATCGCCTGAACACAATCGCGAACCCGGGCGATTGCCCCTCGACTTCCGCCAGCAGCCGGACGATCGCGCCGGCGCAGAAGGTCTCTCCGGCCAGCTCGCTCACGATGCCGGCCGGCAGTGTGAGGATGACGTCGACCTCGGCGCCGAGCGGCGGGGCCTGCGCGGCGCGAACGAGCACGCCCGAGCGGCTGATGTTCTCCGTCCAGCCTTCATACCAGGCGTCGCCGATGATGTGATAGCGCACCGGCACGCGCAGGCTGGTCCGCTGAGGACGCAGCCGTTCGCCCGGCCTGAACGAGCGTTCGGGGTCCGTCATCACCGGTCCGCGAAGAGGAGCTCCCCGAATCGCTCGTAGTCGTGGAAGTTCTTCTCGATGCGCGACCAATACCAGTGCGTGCTGCGCCCGCCGTCGTGGTCCACACGGTAAAAGTTCGCGCGCCAGGTCGTGCCCGGCCTGGGCGGGACGTTCTGAAGGGGCTTCAGCAGCGCGTAGGGGATGAAGAATTCCGCGCGCCATCCCTGAATCGACGCCGACGATTGCTTTGGCCCGCCGGTAACCGTGGTCGCCTTGCGCGTCAACCGATCGCGCTCGTAGTGCCAGGGCCGCCAGCCCAGGAACTGGCCGCCAAAGTTCGGCACGAGGATCGGAAGCTCGCGGCCGAGCGGAGAGATCTCGTACTCGAAGTACACGGGGTGCCGCTCGTCGGTCCACAGGAAGACCTCGAACACGTCCTCGTGCCAGAGGTCCATGAAGTCCTCGCTCATGGTCGCGGTGAGCGTTCGATCCGTCCCATCCATCAGAAAGTACAGGCCGGTGCTCGAATAGAGCACCTTGAATCGCGATTCGTACGGATGGCCGTCGGCCTGACGCTTGTGGAGCGTTGTCCAGTCCGTCTGGCGCCAGCTCTCGTGCTCGCCGGCGCCGGTGACCTCGAAATCGTCCGTGAGCTTCACCGAGAGCCGCGGGCGTTCGGCTTGAGCGTGATTCGGCATAGGCGTGGGCGGCAGCCAGGACAGGACGGGCACGACCGCGAGCCAGGCGTAGCGCATGTTTGACCAATTCTACCTTCGGTCACGAAAGCCACGGATTTCGCGGATTACACGGATGCTGCCTTTAAGACGGGCCGCGTGCCTGTGATCCGCGAAGCCAACCTCCCAACCTCTAAGACCTCCCCCAATTTCCGTCCGGGCATGTCACGTGCAGTCACGACGATCGGACCGTCATATAGTTTCGTTGGCGTGAATACTCCTTTCAAGATCCTGGTCCTCGCGATCTGTAGCTTGGTATGGACCTCGGCCTGTGGGGAGGGGCCATCGACTGACTCCCCTCGCGAATCGATCACGGCTCTCGATTGCACGCCGGATCAGAAGCGCGCGCTCGAGCGGGCGTTCGAAGGTATCTGCAAGGCGGTCGCACAGGCGAACGGTCCGTGCCAGCAGGTGCTCGAGGAGCACGGCGTCCTCGAATCCTTCCACAGGCAGTGCGGCCGCGGGCTGACGGTGCGGTGCAGGGAGCCGCTGTGCGGCCAGTACATCCCCAGGCAGATCGCCTTCTACACCGACGACGGCACGATCGAGATAGGGCTGGGAGGACTCGCCGGCGGCAAGGGGTGCGGCGGATACGAGAACCCGATGGATGGCCCAGCCCACACCCTGACCCATGAGATGGCGCACGCCGCGCATCTCGTGACCGACGGCCCCGCCGAGCGCGTGGCCTACGCCTGCAGGGCAGGCCGGTAGGGAACGCGGGCAACCTTCCGACACTGGTGGCCGTAAATACTTGAAACGAGAATGAGGCGTCCATGAGCTCGTTCCTTCGGGATCTGCGCCATGGCGCGCGGCAGTTGATCAGGAGACCCGGATTCTCCGCGGCCGCCATCGCGTCGCTGGCTCTCGGCATCGGCCTCAACACCACCCTTTTCAGCGTCGTCAACGGCGTGCTGCTTCGGACCAGCCCGATATCGCAGCCCGACCGACTCGTCGAGATTTACACGGGCCTGACAGACGATTTTCCTCAGCTCACGACTTCGTACCTGGACTACGTCGACATCCGGAGAGAAGCGAGTGCCCTGAAGGGAATCGCGGCCAGCGCGTACGTCCGCGGAATCCTCTCGAGCGAGCCGCCCGCTCTCGTGACGGGCGAGGTCGTCTCTTCCGACTACTTCGACGTGCTGGGGATCCGTCTCCCGGCCGGTCGCGTCTTTCGGGAGGACGAGAACGCCGTGCCCGGCGCCGTCCCGGTCGTCGTGCTCGGTCACGGCCTCTGGCAGCGCCGGTTCGGCGGACGCCATGACGTGATCGGCGAGACGATCGAGCTGTCGGGCTTCGGCTACACGATCGTCGGCATCGGCCCACCCAGCTTCACCGGTACGATCCCGGGCATTCCGACCGACTTCTGGGCGCCCTTGATGATGGTCGATCGCTTCGAGTTCGCCGGCGTGCAGGCGTCTGCCGACGAGGATCCAGGCAAGACCCGGCTCGAGCGCCGCGGGACGCGATGGCTGTTCCTGAAGGGCCGGCTCGCGGACGGGAGACGGATCGAAGACGCGCGCGCGCAGATCGAGACGATCTTCGCGCGGCTTCGCACGGCTTACCCGGTGACCAACGACAAGGTGACGGTCAGCGTGCTGCCGGCGTCGAACATCCGGTTCCATCCGATGCTCGACGGCTACGTCAAGGCGGCCAGCGCGGCGCTCCTCGGGGCCGTCAGCCTCGTGCTCCTGATTGCGTGCGCCAACGTGGCCAACATGCTGCTCGCGCGCGGCGCGGCGCGCCGGCGCGAGCTGGCGATTCGCACGGCCATCGGCGCCAGCCGGGCCCGCATCGTCCGTCAGCTGCTCAGCGAAGGGTTCGTCCTCGCGGCCGCCGGAGGCGCGCTCGGCACGCTCGTCGCCTGGTGGGCGGGCCGCGCGCTCACGGGGTTCGGCACCGACCTGCTGCCCGTCCCGGTCAGCTTCGACTTTTCACTCGACGGGACCGTCCTGACGTTTGCGCTGGGCGCTTCGATCGCCACCGCGCTTCTGTTCGGCATCGCGCCCGCGTGGTCGGCGTCGAAGCTGGAGCTCGTGCCCGCGCTCAAAGCATCGATGGAAGGAGAGAGCCGGCGGCGCGTGACGCTCAGCAACGTCCTCGTCGTGGGCCAGCTCTCGCTGTCGCTCGTGCTGCTCGTGGCTGGCGCGTTGCTCGCGCGAGGCTTGGTGACGGCGAACGCGACGGATCTCGGCTACGACCCGCGACCGGTGTCGCTGCTGTCGTTCAACCTGCAGATGAACGGCTACGACGCCGGTCGTGCGACGGCGTTCCGGGAGCGCGCGCTCAGAGCGCTTCGAGCGCTGCCGGGCGTCACCGCCGTCTCGACGGCGTCCCGGCTGCCGTTGTCGCCAGACATCAACATGGACGGCATCCTCGTACAGGGCCATCACGCGCCCGGGGACGACGGAACCCTCGTGGACGCGGCGGCGATCGGCGCCGACTATTTCAGCGTCGTAGGCGTGCCTCTCGTCGCGGGCCGCGCGTTTACGGACGACGACATCAGGCAGAAGCGCAAAGTCGCGATCGTCAACGAGACGTTGGCGCGGCAGTACTGGCCGGATGGCTCCGCGGTTGGACGACAGATCTACACAGGTACGTTTTCATCGGCGCCATTCGAGATCGTCGGCGTGGCACGGGACCATAAGGTCCGATCGGTCGGTGAAGATCCGCGTCCATATCTCCACCTGCCCGAAACGCCCGACGAGCAGATCACCTTCATTGCGCGGACCGTGACGCCGGCGTCGGCGGCGCTTCCGATGTTCAGGGAGGCCCTCTGGGCGCTCGAGCCCGACATCCTGTTCACCGACGACGCGACAGCGGAGGAAGTAGCGGCGACGACGGTCGCTCCGACACGGATTGGCGCGATGGCGCTGGGCGCATTCGGCGCTCTTGCGTTGCTCCTGGCGGCTGTCGGTTTGTACGGCGTGGTCGCCTATTCGGTGAGCCGGCGAACGCGGGAAGTCGGGATTCGGATCGCGCTCGGCGCCGAGCGGTGGCAGGTCGTGAGGATGATTCTCGGTCAGGGTGGACGGCTTGCGCTGGCCGGCGTCACCCTCGGCGCGGTGGCGGCGGCCGGTGTAGCCCGAGTGCTCGACTCGCTCCTTTACGGTGTCAGCGGGCTCGACCCCGCGGCGTACGGCGCGGCAACCGGAGTGCTGCTGCTCGTCGCCCTGGGGGCGAATCTCGTGCCCGCCGTCGCGGCGGCGCGGGTCGACCCGGTCCGGGCGCTCCGGAACGAGTGAGTCAACGCGCCGTCACGATCCGCTCACTGCGATCAGCTTGCGCAGCTGCTTCAGGTGCTCCGGTACCGCCCGTCGCGGATCTTCCGCCGCCTCGTACTCCAGTGTGACAAATCCGCGATAGTTGAGGCCGCGAAGGATGGAGACGATACGGGCGAAGTCGGCCGGCTGCCTCGGCCCGTTGTTCACGGAGACTTCGGTTTTCACCTGCACGACGACGGCGTACGGCGCGGCCTGCGCCAACTCGGCGTAGGGATCCGCACCGCGGAAGTTGCCGGTGTCGAGGTTCACGCCGAACCAGTCCGACTTGACCTCACGGACGATCGCCAGCAGCTGCTCGGGGGTCGTGACGATGCCGCCATGGTTCTCGAGCGCGAGGATGACGCCGCGGCTTCCGGCGTGCTCGCAGGCCCGGTGGATGGCGTCCACGCACCACCGCCGCGCATCCGTCTCCGACGTTCCCTTCTGCAGATCGCCGGCGAAGATCCGGATGCTCGGGGCGTGCAGCTCCGCCGCCAGATCCACCCAGCGCTTCACGTGGTCGATCTCCTTGTCGAGCTCAGGCCCCGGCCGGTGCGTGAAGGTATTGCGCACCGCGGTCCCGGAGATCGCCAAACCCTGGAGAAAGGCGTGGCGCCGCAGCGACCTGCAGTAGGCGGCGGTCGGCGGGTCGGGAAAGTAATAAGAGGTCGGCTCGACCGCCTCGAGGTCGTAGGTCGAGGCCAGGTCGACGAAGTCG
Source organism: uncultured Acidobacteriota bacterium (assembly GCA_963847125.1). GTDB lineage: Bacteria > Acidobacteriota > Vicinamibacteria > Vicinamibacterales > 2-12-FULL-66-21 > DATAEE01. The sequence goes on along the minus strand of CAWJYM010000004.1, from coordinate 3,624,782 downwards.
TCCAGCGTCATCGACTTCTTCGCCCCTGCGAGCGAGTCCCGGAAGGAATAGGCGGCAAGGCTCAGCTTCATCGACGGCCCGCCGGTTCGCTTGACCGGGTCGGCGGCAGCGTCACCCGCGGTCCGGCTGGGGATTGCAGAAAGGGCCGCGGTCGCTGCCGCGGTGTGCAAGAACGCGCGACGTGAGACTGTCATTTCTCGGCTCCTGGCAGGCGCAGCATACCCCGGAACGACCCGTGGTACGAGGCTTCAGCCTCGTCCGCAGGCGGACGACCCTAAAGGGTCGTACCACCAGCACGAACGTGCTACGATGCGGGCGACATCGGCGCGCTTTTCCCGCAGAGGAGGTCACCGTGGCCCTTCGACATCGCCCTGGACAGGCTCCCGACAACGACGGCAGGCAGAACGGCATCTCACGCCGCGACTTCACCGCGCGCGTCGGGGCGGCCGCGGCGGGCGTGGCGGTCGGCGGCGAGCTGTTCGGCCCATGGGCGCACGCGGCGTCAAGCCCTTCGACTTCGCTCAGGGCAAGCCGCGTCAAGGGGGTCATGGGCGCCAACGGCCGCGTCATCATCGCCAGCATCGGCATTCGCGGTCAGGGCAACTCGCTGAAGCGAGGGTTCGCGCGTCTCAAGAACGTCGAGGTGAAGACCCTCTGTGACGTGGATGCGAACCTGGCGCCCGAACGAATCAACGACGCGAGGCTCCTGCAGGACGTCCCCGAGTTCAAGCCCGGCTTCGTCCAGGATTTCCGCCGCGCGCTCGACGACAAGGACATCGACGCCGTCGTCATCGCGACCCCGAATCACTGGCACGCGCTCGCAACGGTCTGGGCGCTTCAAGCCGGCAAGCACGTCTACGTCGAAAAGCCCTCGTCTCATACGGTCTGGGAAGGGCGACGCATGGTGGAGGCGGCCGCCCGATACAACAAGCTGGTACAGGTCGGCACGATGAACCGCAGCCGCCCTGCGGTGGTGCAGGCGATCAAGTTTCTCCACGAGGGGGGCATCGGGCCGGTGTACATGGCGCGGGGTCTCTGCTTCAAGCCGCGCCCGGGGATCGGGAAATACCCGGATGGGCCGATGGCGCCGGGCGAGACATACCGGCTGACGATCTCCGCGACGAGCGACGAGCCGACCTACGACGCGCAGTATCTCTCCAAGGTGGACTACGACTTGTGGCTGGGACCGGCTCCGAAGCGGCCGTTCAACCGCAATCGCTTCCACTACAACTGGCACTGGCACTGGGACTACGGCAACGGCGACACCGGCAACCAGGGTCCGCACCAGTTCGACATCGCGCGCTGGGGGCTTCGCAAGCAAGAGCACCCTGTGAAGATCAGCTCGATGGGCGGCTACTTCGGGCCCGAGGCCTCGCAGGAGACGCCCGATACGCAGACGACGATGTTCGAGTACGCGGACGGCGCCGTTCTCGAGTTCGCGACGCGCGGCGAGTTCACGAACGACGAGGGCACGCAGCGTATCGGAAATCTCTTCTACGGATCGAAGGGCTGGCTGTGGATCGACGGCGACGGCCGCTCGTGGCAGTCGTACATGGGGCCCAAGAACGAGAAGGGACCGGGCTCCGAGGCGCCCGCGACGAGCAGCGGCAGCGATCCGCTCGTCCTGACGAGCAGCGAGTCTCCGCACCTCCAGAACTTCGTCGACGCGATCCGCGCGGGAGACCCGAAGATGCTCGCGTGCGACGGGCTCGAGGGGCATCTCTCCTCGGCGCTGCCGCACCTCGCAAACATCTCCTATCGCGTCGGCCACTCGCTGGTGTTCGACGGCAAGTCGGAGACGTTCGTCGATGACAAGAAGGCGGATCGCCTGCTGACTCGCGAATACCGCAAGGGATTCGAAATACCTAAGTCGTCCTCGTAACGCCCGCCTGAAATGTTCCGCCCCCCAACGGCATCTCTTGACGAGATGACCGTTGGGGGCTTAGCTTCTTGTTTCCCCGTTACCCTCAGCCGAACTGCGCTGTCCGGAGCGCTCATGGGGAGCGTTTCAGGACAGAAAGAGGAGCCCTATGACAATGAGACCCCTATTCCGAGTGGCCATTCTCGTCGTGGTCGGTTGTCTGGCCTCGGCGGGAACGGCCATGGCAGACGCCCTAACCCATTGGAACAACATCGCGCAGGCCGCCATACCGACCGGCCGGCCCGGGCCCATCGGTGTCGTCGATTCGGCCCTCATTCAGGCTGCGGTCTACGACGCCGTCCAGTCGATCGAACGAGACTTCAAGCCGTACCACAAACGGATCAGGGGGGCTGACGGCTCGGCGGATGCAGCCGCCGCAGCGGCCGCACACGGCGTGCTGGTCGGCCTCTATCCGTTGAAGGCTCCGACGGTAGAACCGTGCACGCTGGGCTTGTGCCTCGATAAGGCTCTGGCCGACTACCTGACTGCCAATAACCTGACAGGCGATCCGGGGATCGCGGTTGGTGAGGAAATTGCCGCCGAGTTCCTGTTGCTCTACCGCGCCGCGCCCAGCAATCCAACCGACTTCAGGGGCTGCGAAGACGAGGCGGATGGATGTCAGGCGGGCGAGTGGCGTCCGACGCCGAATCACATCGGAAGTCCGCCGCCGCCTACAGCTCCAATGTTTGCGCCTTGGGCTGGCGGGTTGGATACGTTCACCATCATCGACGGCACGCAATTTCGCGCTCCGGGGCAACCCAGATTGACGAGTGGCGAGTACCGCCGGAACTACAACGAGGTGAAGGCCCTCGGCTCCCTGGCGAACCTGCCGTGCGTCGACTGCGGGCGCTTCGAGGGCGTCAAGCGCACCGACGCTCAGACTGCCCATGCCTACTTCTTTTCCGAGAACTTCCTCGCGCAATACCATCGCGTCCTGCGCGCGCTTTCAGAAGCAAAACACCTCAGCATTTCGGACAACTCGAGACTGTACGCACTGGCCAACCTGTCGATGGCGGACGCCTTCATCACTGCCTGGGACAGCAAGGTCCACTTCAACTTCTGGCGCCCTGTCACCGCGGTCCAGGAAGGGGACGATGACGGCAACCGGCACACGGCAGGCGACACGACCTGGCTGTCACTCATCAACACGCCTCCATATCCCGACTACACGTCGGGCGCGAACAACCTAACAGGGGCGTTCACGCGGACCCTTCGGCACTTCTTCGGCAAGGACAGGTTGAACTTCACGGTGACCAGCAACGCCCCGCAGCTGGGAGCCGCCGATGACCCGAGGCGCACGCGAACCTACACGCGCATCTCGGCGCTCGCCGACGATGTGGTCCTGGCGCGGATCCTGCTCGGCATTCACTTCCGCTTCGCGGACGTCGACGCCCGAAGACAAGGGGAAAGCGTGGCGGATTGGGCGTTCAAGCACTTCCTGCAGCCGAAGCACGGCAGACACCACCATGGCCGCCACTGGGACGGAGACGACTGCGACAGGAATTAGTGCTTACCGCATGACGGACACGCCGACGTAGATCAAGTGCGTGTCCACGGCGGGGCTTGGAAGACTCGGGGACCCGTTCGAGATGTGCTGAAACCGGTAGCCGGTGACGAGCGCACGTCCGGACGGGTTCCCGATCCTCGCACCCACGCCCATCTGCTGGTTGAAATTCCGGCCGACCCGTCCGGCCTCCGGCGTGTCCCACTCGATTAACATCAGGCCGGCTGACAGCTCCGCAAAGGGCCGCAGGCTTTTCCATCCGGTGAAGCTCCAGCGAAAGATCGGAGAGATGCCGACGCCCCAGAATTCCTCCGGGCCCCGCACAACGACCGGCATCACCTGCAGGAGGATCTCGAACTGTCCGCCGAGCGCGCCGGGGCCCAGCGGGCCGCTCATGATGCGGCCGATTTCGAACGCCGCGAGCGACAACCGGCGGTCGCTTCGGGCGGCGAGCAGGTCCACCGGGAGCGCGCCGCCCGCAATCACGCTCCAGTCAATCGATCCTTTTCGGTAGGCGGAAGGGTGCGCGGCGCCGCCAAGCGGCTGCGCCGCGCCGGTATGTGCCACGAGCAGGATACACGCGGAAAAGGCGACGGCCGCTGTCATGCGATGCGCAGCTGCCGTCCCTCGGCTTCGACTTCCTTCATCACATCAAATGATGGCGGCGTCGTCCACGGCCCCGAAGCCTGCGCAGCGGCACTCCTCTGAGGTTGCGCAGCGGCAGCGTCGGGAAGAAGCGCGGCACGATCCGCGCGTGCGCCACGTGTTCGAAGCCCGATGCGAGGCGAATCAGAATCGGCTCGCTGAACGCGGTGCCGATGAAGCTGAGCCCGACCGGCAGCCCGAAGTAGTTCCCCATCGGCACGTTGACGATCGGGTAGCCACCGACCGCCGCGAGCGACGACGTGGCAAAGGTGAAGTGATCGCCGGTGATCACATCCGTGCACCAGGCGGGTGTGCCGGTCGGTGTCACAATGGCACTCACGTTGAATTGGGTGAGCGCCCGGTCGATGCCGTTCACCGTGGCCAGGCGATCGATCTCGAGCGCTTCATTGTAGGTGAGGCCGCCGAAGAGCGGTTGCTCGTCGTCCGGGCCCGTCTCGAGCGCGGCGGCGAGCTCGAAGATCTCCTGCCCGAAGAACGGCATCTCACGGTCGGCGTTCGTTTCGTTGAAGAGGATCGCGTCGGCCAGCGTGCCGCCCGCCAGCGGCACGCCGACGCGCGTCGCGAGATAGTTCCGAAGGTCGCCGACGAACTCGAACAGCAGGACGAGAAACTCGCCGTCGCCCGGCGGGAACGTGAACGTCGCATCGAGGTCCACCAGAATGGCGCCAGCGGACTCCATCGCGGCCAGCGCGCGGTCGAAGATGGCCGCCACGTCCGGGGCGGCGTCGTCGACGCCCTGTCGGGTCACGCCAATTCGCTGACCGCGAAGCCCGTCCGGATTGAGGAACCGCGTGTAATCGGTGGGCAGAACGGGCCTGGTTCCCATCCCTTGCCGACCCAGCGGCACCCCGCTAGTGGCCGGATCGCGGCTATCTGGCATCTGGCTCTGAATGACGCCCAGCACCGCCGCGGCGTCGGCGACGGTGCGCGCGTGCGGTCCGACGGTGTCCTGCGTGTGCGAGATCGGCACGACGCCCGCGCGGCTCGTCAGCCCCACGGTCGGTTTGATGCCGACGACGCCGCAGAGGCTCGAGGGGCAGACGATGCTGCCGTCGGTCTCGGTGCCGAGCGACACCGCGCAGAGATTCCCGGAGACAGCCGCGCCCGATCCGGAGCTCGAGCCACACGGGTTGCGATCGATCGCGTAGGGGTTGTTGCACTGTCCCCCGCGTCCGCTCCAACCGCTGGACGAGAAGAACGATCGGATGTTCGCCCACTCGCTCAGGTTGAGCTTACCGAGCAAGACGGCGCCTCCGGCGCGCAGCTTGGCGGCCACCGTGGAATCGCGAACAGCGGGTTGGCCGGCGAGCCCGAAGGAGCCCGCGGTCGTCTGCGTCCGGTCGCCCGTGTCGATGTTGTCCTTCAGCAGCACTGGAATGCCGTGCAGCGGACCCAGGAACTGTCCGCGACGGCGAAGCGCGTCGGCGCGATGCGCCATAGCCAGCGCGTCGGGGTTGAGCTCGAGCACCGAGTTCAACCGCGGCCCGCTTTCGTCGAGAGCCCGAATCCGGCGCAGGTAAAACAACGTCAGCTCGACCGAGCTGGTGCGACCCCTCGCCATCGCTCTTTGCAACTGCGCGATGGTCGCCTCGTTGAAGTCATCTGGCGCGGAGGAACCATGCGCGTCCTGCGCGCCCTCCGGCGCGATCTGTTGCGCGCCCAGTCCGGTCCCCACTGACGCGGCCGCACCGGCACTGGCGGCCGCGCTCAAGTGCAGAAAGTTTCTGCGGCTGACACCGTCCGGGCGGCCCTGCCGCGACCGGCCGATCGCCTTGTCGTACAGCTCTCGCATTCTTCGGCGGGACTCTTCGTTGTTGCCCCTCATACGGAACTCCTTTGCTGGCGATTCCTGAGAGCCCGAGAGCGGGCGGCGATTATACAACTCGCGGAGTACAGGTGTGGGTCATTCTCGGAGGTAACCCCAGCTGTGCAGGCGATCGCTGTCTTCCTCGGACCAGCGGTCGCCGACATCCTCCCGGTAGTACATGTTCGGGATCATGACGTTGCGTACGCGGTTGTACGCTTGTCTCTGCGCCTGCTTCATCGTGGAGCCGGTGCCGCAGACGATCAGCACGACACCCGACGTGCCGGTGACCACCCATTCGCCGTTGACGTTCTTGACGTCCTCGATGTGAAAGCCTTCACGGCTCGCGGTCTTGAACAGAATCACCGCATCCTTCGAGCTGCTCTCGAACGTCTCCGGATCGTTGAACGGAAAGGGTGGCACGACGACCCGGACGCCCACCTGGAAGCCGCTGCGGCCGCGGAACCGTGTGAGCGTTCCCTCCGCGAGCTTGTAGAACAGCTCGCCGATCGGGGTGATCAGCCCTTCCTGCTGGATGCTGATGGTGGGGTAGCCGAACCGCGCCGTGAACTCGAGCGGGTAGATGCCGTTGCTGTTGACGATGCAGTTCACGTCGATGAAGCCGACGTACCCTTCCTCGCGCAGCTTCGGCTCCATTTTCTTGAGCGTGGAGCCGAAGATCTTGTTGGGCTCGCTCCAGAACATCGACGTCCCCATCTCGCCCGTCGAGGGACCGATGTCGCCGGGGAAGAGCTTCTTGTGCTCGAAGTTCACGCAGATGGGATAGACGAACTCCTTCCCGTTGAAGAAGGCGCCTGCCGCGACTTCCACGCCCATGATGCGCCGCTGAAGCTGAAACTCCTTGATGCGATGCGAGAGCGCCGCCTTGTAGTCGCCGAGGACCTGGATGACGTCGTGGCCATCTTCCTCCTCACCGACAAACAGGAGCCGCTTGTAGTTCTGCGCTTCGCCGCTCGGCTTGATGACGTACCGGCCCGGGTTCGCTTTCACGAAGGTCACCGCATCGTCGAACGACGTGAAGTTCTCCTGCGGGATGATCGACACGCCGGCGTTCTTCAGCTCCTGCTGGCCGAACGCCCGGTCGTCTTCCAACCGATCGGTGTACGGCGTGCCGCCGACGACACGCTTGCCGGACTGACGCAGCCGCTGCGCGTGCGTGCCCTGCCCGAGCACGTCGTCGAAGACGATCAGGTCGGCCCAATCCACGTCCCGCTCCCAGTTGTCGGTCTTCGGGACGAACCCGTCGGCGATCTCCTTCTCGCCCGGGTCGTTGATGTAGAACCTGACCTCGTGGCCTTCTTTGACCACTTCCCACGCGATGTCCGCGATCAGGCCGTCGAGGGAGACGAAGAGGTACTTCATGGCCGCGGTTGGGCCTGGATTTTACTTGGATCCGGAAGAGGGAAGTCAGGCGTGATCTTGGGGGTCGAAAGACCACGCCTTGGAGTCTCGTGATGCTACGTGCGTCTAGTGGTCGCTGTGATCGTTCTTTTCAACGACGCGAATCGTGGCACGCATCCACGGATGGAAGCAGCACTGGAACTTGTGGATTCCGGCGTTCTCCGCAGTAATCCTGAGCCGGCGGCCCGGTGCGAGCTCGCTGGGATCGGTCGCTGGCGGCGTGGGTGCCGCGCACGCCGGTGCCAGCGTCAACCCGCGGTTGAGGAGGGGATTACCGGCGCGACCGCCGCCGAACTCTGCGACCTCGGTGAAGGTGTGAGGCCTACCGCCTTCATTTTTGACGCGGATCTTCCTGCCCTCTCTGATCGTGACGTGTCCCGGCTCGTTTCTCCAGGACGGGTGGCCGACGACGAAGCCTGCGGCCGGAGGAAGGCCACCGTAAAGTGGAGACACGAGGAATTGGTTGAACTCCAGCAGGCTGACGTCTCCCTTGTCCTGCACGCAGCCGCCCGGAGCATTCGCCCAGTTCGGATCATCCGGATCGCAGTCGTCGATAACGGCGATCTCTACATCGCCACGATGGTCTCTGTGATCGTTGCCGTGGCCCCGAAGGTCTGGCGCGGCGATTACGACGGCCAGAAGCATCACGAGGCCGAATCCGACTCGTTTTGTTTGCATGTATCCCTCCCCAGTGAATGGTTGTGACGGGGCGCGGATTTTATCACGGCTTCGGTAACGCGAAGGCAACGTAGGTCGCACCCGTTGGCGCCTTCGGCGCTTTGCCGCCGCCCGCAGCAATCACGACGTATTGCCTTCCATCTACCTCATACGTTGCCGGCGTGGCGTTGCCGGCGAACGGGAGCGTGGTCTCCCAGAGGAGCGCCCCCGTGTCCTTGTCGAAGGCGCGGAACTTCTTGTCGAAGCTCGTCGCGCCGATGAACACGAGGCCGCCGGCGGTCACGATCGGCCCGCCGTAGTTCTCGGTGCCCGTGTTCTTCAGTCCCTTCGCCGCGAGCTCCGGGTACTCGCCGAGCGGAACGGTCCACGCGTACTCGCCGGTATCGAGATCGATGGCGTTCAGCGTGCCCCAGGGGGGCGCCACGGCGGGGTAGCCGTCCGGATCGAGAAACTTGTGATAACCCGTAAACCGATACTTCTGATCGACGGGGGAGGACGCGACCGTCTCGAGCTCGCGGTTCTCGCCGCGCGCCATGTATCCGACGAGCGCACGCACGACGTCGTCCGACAATTTCGGAAACCCTGGCATCCGGGCGGTACCGTTCCGGACGACTGTCGTGAGCTCGGCATCTGTCTTCCGCCTTCCGATGGCGACGAGCGATGGGAATTGCGGCGGCGTTCCTTTCAAGTCGTCGCGGTGGCAGACGGCGCAGTCCCTCAGATAGACCGCGCGGCCGCTCGTCGCCTTCTCGGACGGCGCCAGGCTGGCGCGCCAGGCCATCTCGTTCGAGTTCACGAAGAGCAGGGCCGTGTCCGGATCGAACGCGGCGCCGCCCCACTCGGCGCCGCCGTCGAAGCCTGGAAAGATCACGGTTTCCACGCCCAGCGAGAATGGCACGAAGGCTCCGCCGCTCCGCATCCTTTGATAGTCGGTCAGCACGGCCGCGCGAGCCTCGGGCGTCCGCCGCGTCAGCAAGGCCTCGGTCAGGATCTGCCGCGCGAAGGGCGCCGGCGCGGTCGGCAGCGGTTGTGAGCCGGCCGTGGTCTCTCCGTCGACGCGGCTGCGCGGATACTTCCGGTACTTGACGGGGAAGAGCGGCCTCCCGGTCACGCGGTCGAAGAGGAACACGTAGCCCTGCTTGCTCGTCTGCGCCACCGCGTCCACCGTGCGCCCGTCCCTGCGAACGGTCACGAGACCTGGCGGCGAGGGGAAATCTCGATCCCAGATGTCGTGCCGCACGGCTTGAAAATGCCAGAGGCGCTTGCCCGTCGCGGCGTCGAGCGCGAGCAGGCTGTTCGCGAACAGGTTGTCCCCACGACGATTGTCGCCGTAGAAGTCCGCGGCCGCGGATCCGGTCGGCACGTAGACAACGCCGCGAGCGTCGTCCACGGCCATGCCCGCCCAGTTGTTCGCCCCGCCGCTGTACTTCCAGGCGTCCGGCGGCCAGGTCTCGTACCCGAACTCTCCGGGACGCGGCACGGTGTGAAACGACCAGCGAAGCTTCCCGCTCCGCGCGTCGTACGCGCGGATGTCTCCCGGCGACGCCGGAAGCGACTCGGAGACCCGACCGCCGACGATGAGCAGGTCTCGATAGACGATCCCCGGCGTCGTCAGCCGCACCGATTGGGCCGACGGATCCCGCCCGAGGTCTTCGTGCAGATCGATGCGTCCGTCACGGCCGAAAGAGGGGATGGGGGCGCCGGTCCGGGCATCGAGCGCGTACACGAATCGATCGACGCCGGCGAAGATCCGTCGATCGTCGCCGTCCGCCCACCATGTGACGCCACGGTTCGCGCCGGTGAGGTCGAGGCCGGCGTCGAACGTCCACTTGAGCATCCCGGTCGCGGCGTCGAGCGCGATGACCCGGTGCTTCGGCGTATTCGCGTAGAGCACGCCACCGACGATGATCGGTTGTGTCTGCAGGCCGCCGGCGCCGTCCGCCGCGTCGAAGGTCCACGCTACCTCGAGTCGCCGCACGTTCGAGCGATCGATCTGGCTCAGGCGCGAGTGTCTGATGTTCTCAGCCCTGCCGCCGTAGGCCGGCCAGTCCCGGTCCGTGGCGTCGCCGTCGCGGGCGCCCAGGGCGAGCGACGAGACCCCGGCGAGAGCCATTACGGGGAGAAGCGTCGTGAACGGGCATCGCACGGCGCGAGTAGGATACAGCGATGCGACACAGACGGTTGCTGATCGTCGTGCTTCTCGTCTCGGCGCCGCTTCTTGCGGCTCTCGCAGGAGCGCGGGCCTCTCAGGCCCGCGGCCCTTCGTCACCCACCATCGCCGCGAACGTTTTCGTCGTCACGATGGACGGCATGCGGTGGCAGGAAGTATTCGGGGGAATGGCCGCCGGGCTGCTGACCAGGGAAGCAGGAGGCGTGGCCGACGCCAAGGAAACCGAGCGGCGTTTCGGCGGGCCGACCCCCGCCGCGCGACGCGAGCGCCTGATGCCGTTCTTCTGGTCGACGATTTCCCGACAGGGTCAGATCTTCGGCGATCCGGCGGCCGGCAGCATCGCGCGGATCACGAACGGTCTGCGATTCTCCTATCCGGGTTATAACGAGCTGCTCGCCGGCTTCGCCGACCCCCGGATCGACAGCAACGATCCGATGGCGAACCCCAACGTCACCGTGCTCGAGTGGCTCAACAAGCGGCCTGCCTTCGCGGGCCGCGTGGCCGCGTTCGCGTCATGGGAGCTCCTGCCCTGGATCCTGAATGCGTCCCGCAGCGGCGTGGTGTGCAACGGCGAGGGTCCTCCGGTGGCGGAGCCGGCGACAGAGCGAGAGCGGCTGCTCAACGAGTTCGCCGCGGACCTGCCCCCGTACTGGGGTCAGACCCGGTTCGACGCGCCGACTGGATTCGGCGCGCTGGAGTACCTCCGAACGCGCCGCCCGCGCGTCCTCTACGTGATGCTCGGCGAGACGGATGAGTGGGCGCACGGCCGGCGCTACGACCTGTATCTCGACGCGGCCGAGCGCAACGATCGGTTCATCCGCCGGTTGTGGTACACGGCGCAGGCGATGCCGGAGTACGCGAACCGCACGGCGCTCATCGTCACGACCGATCACGGGCGCGGCAGTGCGGCAACGGACTGGCCGGACCATGGACGCAAAGTGCCGGCCGCCGAGCAGATCTGGATTGGTGTGATGGGACCGCCCGTCCCCGCGCTCGGCGTGCGTTCAGGTACGACGGCCACGCAGGCGCAGGTCGCCGCGACGATCGCCGCGCTCCTCGGCGAAGACTACAACCGTGAACAGCCCAAAGCAGCGCCGCCCTTGAAGTTTCAATAGGTGGTACGACCCTTTAGGGTCGTTGCAACAGTTTCGGGGGAGCTAAGCTCTGCATTTTCAGACGCCCAGCGAGCCGAGTGTATGATGCGCGCATGCCGAAGATGCCGATCCTCGTGCCGCTTGCCGCGCTGTTCGCGTTCTTCGCCGTCGCGCAGCCGGCGCAGCAACCCGTTCCTGGATTCGCCGACCCGCTCCTCGGGCGGTGGGATCTGACCGTTCAGGGCACGGACGGCGCGTATCCCTCCTGGCTCGAAGTGATGTTGCGCAAAGAGACGGAGCTGATGGCGCGCTTCGTCGGGCGCACCGGAAGCAACCGCCACGTCTCCGAGATCACGTACCGTGACGGCGACCTGTTCGTTCGCGTCCCGGTTCAGTACGAGCGGAACAAGACAGATCTGATCCTCAAAGGGCGTCTCACGGGCGACCGGCTCGAAGGCACGACAGCAGCGGCCGACGGCGCGACGTTGAAATGGAGCGGCGTGCGCGCGCCGTCGCTCCACCGGGAGGCGCCGCCGAGGTGGGGAACGCCGATTGACCTGTTCAACGGAAAGGACCTCGCCGGCTGGAAGCTCCGCAGCGCGGCGCGGGGCAACTGCTGGAGCGTGGTCGATGGCGCGCTGACCGTTGCGCCGCCATGCGTCGACGCCATCACCGAGCGTACATTCGCCGACTTCAAGCTCCACGTGGAGTTCAACATCGTCCCCAAGAGCAACAGCGGCGTTTACCTGCGCGGCCGGTACGAGGTGCAGATCCAGGACGACGTCGGGAAGGCGATGGACAGCTTGCGGATGGGGGGCGTCTACGGGTTCCTCCGGCCGGCCACCAACGCGTCGGGCCGTCCGGGCGAGTGGCAGACATACGACATCACGCTCGTCGGACGTCGCGTGACGGTGGTCCTCAACGGCAGGACGATCGTCCAGGATGCGGAGATCCCCGGAATCACCGGCGGCGCGCTCGACAGCGACGAAGGCACCCCCGGTCCGTTGATGCTGCAGGGCGATCACGGGAAGATCGCCTTCCGCAAGGTCGTGCTGACGCCGGCAGAGCCTTCTTCGACGTCAGCCGCTCAATAAGACGAACGCGTAGCGCAGCCCTTTCCGCCTTCGCGCGAAGCGCTACGGCGAGACCTCGCCGAAGCTCGAAGAGCGGAGGCGGGCAGGGCTGCCGGGAAATCACGAGGACAAACACGTAGCGCAGCCCTGTAGGGCTGCCGGGAAGTCACGAGACGAGGCGTGCAAGTAGGGGAGATTGTCGTCATCCTCCCGCCGGGCCGATAAGAAACCTGGGAGGTTGACGCTTGTGACAGTTCCTAGAAATCGCGCCCGCAAACCGTTGACCCGCCGGCCGCGGTCACGCCACCTCACGAAGCGGCGCCAGGACGTCGCGGCCTTCGAAGCCTGGCAGCGCCACGGCCGTCTGCCGGCGCCGGCGACGGATCTGCGGCGCCACGGCTGATCGATACCCGCAGGCCCGACCTTACCTCTGGCGTCGTGAGTCGTTGCCCGCTTCCTTGGGGATCCTCTCACCGGAAGCCTGCCGACTGGCGGACTGCGTCCGGTTGGCGCGATCGAGCTGACGCTCGTACATCTGAATCCAGATCAGGGCCGACTCGCTCAGATCTTCGTGCGCGTCCCGGAGGCGCGCGAGCTCCCGCGCAAGGTTGCGGTTCTCGATCGAGATCCGCTCGAGCTCCCGCCGCAGGCGCTCGTTTTCGCCGACCGCAGCCCGCCCGACCATCCCCTGGCGCGGGTACTTGGGTGTTGGCATATACCGCTCGAGCGTCTCAAAGGCCGGCAACGGGACGTCCATGACGTGTTCTCCTGCGACAGGCTCTCTCGGTCCGGCCTACGCGCTTCTCTGTATGAAACGGTGATTGCGGGCGAACCGAACATCGGCGTGCGGGTGTACAGAGTTGCACGCTTTGGGGACGCCCGGGGTGGGGGAGAGGGCGTTACTGGCTTGCCCCGCCGAAGCTCGCGTAGCGAGCGAAGGCGGGCGGGAGCCTCAGGGAATAGGAATCGACATGCTCGGCCCGCAGATCATGCGAATCTCACCCAGGCAGTGCTTGAGACCCCTGAGCGCCTTGCGCACGTCCCCCGTCTGCTCGACACGGCGGAGCTTCCGGATGGTCTGCTCGACCCGGCGTCGAATTGGACGAAGCTCGATTTTCTTCAAGCTCGTCCGTCGCGTCCTTCTGGGTCCGGCGCGTCGCCTCGATCTTGCGCGTCGCTTAGCCACGATGTCTCCTCGAGAGCAATTGAGGACGGCAGTCTAGTGACTGCGCCCGACGTGGTCAAGCGCTACCGCGGGCGGACGCGGACGAGCAACGACTCGAAACGCGGATCCTGGCGCAATGCATCGAGCCGCGGGTCGACCGCCATCCAGAGGATCTCGGGATCCCGCTCGGCAACGGCTCTCGTGAGCAGACGGATCGCCGCCTCCCGTTCACCAAGCGCCAGGTGCACGTATGCAAGGTGCTCGGGCGCGATGCGGACGGCGCTGTTCGCGTCGTCAGCGATCAGGCGGTCGAGCAAGCCCCGAGCAACCGCCGCGTGTCCGTTCAGCGCTTCGAGACGGGCCCTGTTGGCGACCCAGCTCGGGGCGGGCTCTGCCACCAGCGTGAGTGCCCGCTGATTGGCAGCGACGGCTTCCTTGAATCGCGACTGGGCCTCGTAGACGCGGCCCCACACGTAGTGGATCCGCGCCAGGCCCGGGTCGAGCGTGCTGGCGAGCCGCAACGCCGCGTCCGCCTTTTCGTAGTCCCGCGCGTAGTAATGGATCATCGCGAGGGTCTGCGCCGCCTCCGCGGAGAGCGGGTCGAGCTCGAATGCCAGCGTCGCTTCGGCGATCGCCTCCGGCAGGCGAACGGCGGCCGCCAGGTACCGAGCGGTACTGCGATCGGCAGCCCGAGCTTGGATTCGCGTCGAGCGCGCGGCGGTATTCCACTTCGGCGCTTTCCCAGTCCCAGTCGTAGAAGAAGCGGAGGTCGCCCATGACCTCGTGGGGTTCGGCGAGCGCCGGGTCGAGCGCGAGCGCGCGCGCGGCGGGGCCGAGGGCACGCTGCCTGGCTTCCGGCTGCGCCAGCCCGCCGGCAAAGCCGAGCGCGATGTACGCGCGCGCGATGCCCGCGTGGGCCGGCGCGTGCGCGGGATCCAGCTGAACCGCGCGCTCGAATTCGGCCGCCGCGAGGCGGGAGCTGGCGACGCCGAACTGCTTCAAATGCGACCGGCCCCGGAAGTACGCCTCCTCGGCAGCCGGGTTCGTCTGCCTGCGGTGCAGCAGGCGCCTGGCCTCGTCGGTCGTGACGGCCACGCGAATCTCGCGGGACATCACGCTCGCGAGATCCGCCGCGAGAGCGGCCGTATCTCCCGAGCGCGTGTGGAACGTTCTCGCCCAGATCTCACGCCCGCTGTCGGCGGCGAGCAGCCGCGCGCTGACGGCCACTCCGCGGTCGACGGTCGCGTTCTCGTCGCGCGAGATGCTGCCTTCGAGCACCGCGTCCACCCCAAGCGACCGCGCGATGTCGCCGACGGGTCCCCGCGAATCTTTGAACCGCGCGACGGACCTGTTCGACGTGACCCGCAGGGAACGGATCTGACCCAGCGTCGTGATCAACTCATCGGTCAGCGCCTCCGCCAGGTAGGGGGGCGCCGAGCCTCCGGATCGATCGGTCAGCGGCAGCACGGCCAGCTCGTCGATGGTCTCGCCCACGACCGGGCTCGGCGCGCGCCAGTTCGGCAGCAGGATCGCCGACAGGGCCACCGCCGCCGCCAGGGCGCCCCATCCCGCCGGCTTCCACCAGCGCGGGCGGACGGCGTCGCGGGCCGCAGCGATATCGTCCACCGGCCGTGTCGCGGCGAGCGAGTCGCGCAGCGCCGACTCCATCGCCCCCGCGCTGGGGTACCGCGCCGCCGGCACAGGCTCGATCGCCCGCTCGACGACGCGAACGAAAGCCTCGGGAAGATTGGGGCGTAGATCGCGGAGGCGCCGGATGTTACGCTCGCCGTGCGCCTTGACGAGGTTGTCGAACGTCGACGCCGCGATCGGGAATTGTCCGGTGACGAGGTAGAAGAGCAGGACGCCCAGGCTGTACAGGTCGCTGCTGCCAGACGCGGCGCCGCCAGACAGGATCTCCGGCGCGAGGTAGAGCGGGGTCCCCGCCAATCGGCGCTCGATATGGCGAACGTCCTCGCCCGTGCCGAAGTCCATCAGCACGATCCGGCCGCCGCTCTCGCGCATCACGTTCTGCGCTTTGATGTCGCGGTGCACGAGGCCCGCCGCGTGGACCGCGGCGAGCGCGCGGCACAGATCCAGCCCGACCAGCGCCGCTTCGCGGGCCCCGAGCAGCCCGCTTCGCTGGACGAGAGTGTCGAGCGTCGCGCCGTCGATGAGCTCCATCCAGAGCCCGACTCGATCCTCCCGACGATCCGCACCGTAGACGAGAACGACGTGCGGGTGGCGCACCCGGGCGAGGCGCCTTGCCTCACCGAGCATCCGCCAGCGCGCCGCCTCGGCCTGGGACCCATCCGCGCGCAACAGCTTCAGGGCGACCTCGCGCTGAAGCTCTGGATCCCAGGCGCGATAGACCTCGGACGAGGTGCCCTCGCCAATTTTCTCGAGCAGAATCAGACGGCCCCAGCGGGGCCCGTCAGGCGTCCGTTCGTCGGCCTCAGTGGATTGTGCGGGCGCTTCGGGAAGGCTGCGGTAGAGCTCCGCCACGTCGGCGACGAGCCGCAAATGCCGAACGAGCCGTCGCGCGTCCTTCTCGGCGCCGGTTTCGGCGGCCTGCCAATCGACCTGAGACCCGTCGGCGACCGACGCGGCCAGGTCGAGGAGCTGGCCCTCAGATTTCACGGTTCAGACTCCTCCGGAAGAAGTGGAATCGGGCCTGGGACCTGCCCCTCTGTAGCTTGAGCGGAGGCGGCCTGCCCCGCCGTAGCTTTAGCGGAGGCGGGGGCCCCGGCCTTTCCCTCCCCTTGGATGTAACGGTTGACGAAACCCTGACGAACAAAAGGGCATTGGCCCCAAGGGGCAGCCGGGCTACTCTGCGGGGATGCTCCGGGTCCTGGCGCTGCTGGGGATTCTGGCGGTTCTCCTGTTGCTGGTCTGGCTCGGACAGCGGAGCCTGATTTACTTCCCGATGGGGGTGGTTCCGCCGCCCGCCGGGGCAGGTCTGCCAGGGGCCGAAGCCATCGCCTTCGCGACCGACGACGGGCTGACCCTCGGCGGCTGGTTCGTGCCCGCGCGCCGCCAAGGCGGGGCAACCCGTGACGGTCATCGTCTTCAACGGGAACGCGGGGAATCGTGCCTTCCGCGCGCCGCTGGCTGCCGCCCTTGCCGAACACGGAATCTCGGTCCTGCTGTTCGATTACCGCGGCTACGGCGGCAACCCGGGGTCGCCATCAGAGGAGGGGCTTGCGGCCGACGCACGCGCCGCCCGCCGCTACGTGGCGGGCCGGGCCGGAAGCGATCGCATCGTCTACTTCGGCGAATCGCTCGGGAGCGGCGTCGCGGTCCGCCTCGCCGCCGAGCAGCCGCCCGCGGCGCTCATCCTTCGGTCGCCGTTCACGTCTCTGACCGACACCGGCCGGCACCACTATCCGTTTCTGCCGGTGGGGATGATGCTCATCGATCGGTTTGCGTCGATAGACCGGATCCGCGACATCCGCTGCCCGCTTCTCGTCATCGCCGCCGACCACGACAGCGTCGTCCCGACCGCGTTGAGCCGTCGCCTCTTCGAGGCGGCGCTCGAGCCGAAACGGCTGGCAATCATCGATCGGACGGATCACAACGACTACGAGCTGCTGGCGGGGCAGCGCGTGGTAACGGCGATTACGAGCTTTCTCAGCTCAATGCTGAATTAGGATTGCTGAGTGCTGAATGAATTCATTCAGCACTCAGCATTCAACAATCCACAATGGGCGGTTGCTTACTGCCGCGCGAGCTGGCCGCGGACGGCGCCGCCCGTGTTCAGATTGGTGTGCACATTGAAGTAGTGGCCGGCAGGGTTGTCGATGACTGCCTGAAGGTTGGTCGGCGTGACGGTGGTGCCGCTGACGTTCTGGAAGTCGAGCGTACCGCTGCCGTTCGTCAACGTAATCGCCGCCGCGGTCGTAAGGCCGGTGTCGATGAAGACAGGTGCGTTGACGCCGGCTGCTCCATTGTGAATGTGCGCCGCCCTGACGACGGTGCCTGCGGGGAAAGTGGTCAGTGGCGCATTGAAGGTGACCGTCCCGGCAGTGATCGCGCCGGCGGCATCCCGGGTCAGGTTGAATGTAATCGTTACCGTGCCACGCCCGGTCGAGTCAGCGTTCGTGATCGCCGGCACTTCGTTCGACGGAAGCAAAGTCGCTGTGAAGATCACCGGCTGAGCTGCTCGGGTCCGTGGGGTTGTCATCGTCGCAGGCGGCGACGCCAAATGCGACGATCGCGGACATCAGAACGGCGAATCCAAGTCTCTTCATGTTCGTAGGCCTCCAAGCGACGTTCGGAGCGTCAGAACGTTCGCGTGATGTTGAATCCCAGGTAAATGTCGTGCTCGCTTCCGCCTCGTGCAATCTGTCCATAAGTCGTGCCAAAGTTGTTCGTAAAGTTGAGCTGGAACATGTGACCCCAGGTGTGCTTCTCGATCGCAACGCCCCAGGTTGCGTTGAGCGGGTCGTATCCGGAGAGCCGCGGCGAGATCTCGAAGGACACGTACGCGGTCGGCCTGAACCGTACGCGCCCGCCAAATCCCATGAACAATGTGTTCCGGCCCTCCGCGATCAGATCGCTCTCTAAGGGGAGCTCCACATCATGATCGTGCTCTTCATGACCGGTGGCATCCGTCGACAGGCGCGAGTCCCAGACGAAGGTCGGCGACACATACAGCGCCAGGACGTCCCCGAAGACGCGCGAGGCGACGATGCCGAACGCAGGCGAGTGATCGTCGCTGAAGTTGTTCGTCCCTTCCACGGATGCGACGAACGAGAGCGAAACAGGAAGGCCGCCGTCCTGGCGCCATCCGTCGTAGCGGCCGAGGAACTCGATCGTCTTCGTGAACATCGAACGATGAATCCCCGCCTGGAGCTTGCTCGTGGGAGCGAACCGGTATTCGAGCCCGATGACCGCGCCGTCGTCGAGGCTGAACAACGACCGCGCAAGATCCGCGAACGAACCGCGCCGGAGATCGCGCGCGAAGCGATGCGTGATGCGGAAGTAGCTGCCGTGACGTTTCAGCGGCTGCGTCGTCGACAGGTTGATGAGATTCTGTTCCGGTTCGGCGGGTAGCGGAGGCTTTGCGGCAGGTGCCGGCGGCACGGGTTCGGGAGTCTGGGCCACGGCAGGGCTGGCCACTGACGCCAGCGCGAATGCCAGCCCGAGAGTCTGGACCGAGAGGATCCGCATCCAACGCCGCAAGGGCAGACGTCGACTGACAAACGACGGTCGAGGCATTCGGTCCGCGTGAACAACGCAAGCGCCATGCCCCGGAGCGCGGCCAGCCTGCGCAATGAAAACGGCCTGAAAACAGCCGAGGTATCGCGCGTTGGCTTACCTTTCCGGTAAGGTTTTACGCGGTGTGAAGTGGATTGAGTGGATCCGTGGAGTGATTGAGTCGATCCGTAGTGTCCGGCTTCAGCCGGACCTGCATTCCTAGTAGGCGTACGCGCGCTCGAGCGTCGCGCCGCTCGCCTGAAGATCGGCGAGCAGGCGGGCCAGGCACGACGGCGGAACGGTCAGGCCGATGCGAACGACCGAGGGCTCGGTGAGGAGGGGCTCGACGAATTCGACCCGCCATGTGTTCGCGGGCTTGAGCGGGCCGCCATCCGGGCCATTCAGCGCATTCGCGGGGCCGAGCGCGGTCAGGAAGATTTCGTCGTTGCCGGCGATCTCGTAGATCGTCACGCCCTTCCCGACGAGCACGGTCAGCGCGGCGGTGAACAACTCGTCTCGCGGAAGCGAGATCACCTCAGGCGATTTGCTGACGAGCGCGAGCGCGTGGATCTGCGGCGGCGCGTCGTCCGGCGCCGCGAGCCCGAGCATCCAGGCGTACAGTCCCTTGAGGCCGTACTCGATCGTCAGAAACGCCCGGCGCTCGATCTTGCGGGCCTGATACGCGCCGCGGGCCGGCGTCCGCCACAGACCTCCAAGCGCCTGGCCGTAGCGGAACTCATACGAAGGGGCGGTGCGCAGCGACGTCGCGTATTCGGCGACCTTCTTTGCCGCGTACTGATCTTCGGCTGACTTGCCGCCATCCGAAAACCGCTCCGTCAATCTTCCAATCGTGTTTTCGTAGACGCCCTTCACGGCATTCTCGGCGGTCAAACCGAGGCCGATCAGAATGGGCAATCGATGATCCCTGGTTTGGAACCCGTACTTGGCCTGAGTGATCTTGAACACGCGGTAGTAGCCGCGCCAGTACTGGGCGATCGCGCCGAAGTACGGGTAGCGACTCGGTGGTCCGGCGGCGAGCGCCTGCGCGTATTCGTGCGCGTTGTGCGCGAGAAACTGCTCGGGAAACGCGAGATAGGTCGCGGATTCCGGACGCCGGTACCCGGGTGTCTTCTCTTCGATCTTCGCCATGCCGATCGGCGGACGGGCGGCGCAGGGCGCGGCCGGCGCCTCCTGATATGCGTTCGCGAACCAGGCCCACCCGATGAACAGCACGAAAACCACCAGGCCCAGCTTTACGCCCGTCCAGATCAACCAGCGCAGCGCGCGAAAGATCCTCACGTACGGTCCGGCCTCCTACTCCTGACGATCCAGCATGTCGCGCACCTTCTTGTACACATCGGTGGCGCGACGCCACGCGCCCCGCGCTTCGTCGACGGCGCGACCCGCCTCGACGAGCATGACCTCCGCGGACGCCAGCGTCGCCGCGACGCTGAGCGCATCCCGCTCCACCGGGGGCAGCCCGGCGAGCGCCGTTTGATACTCCGCGAGCGCCGCGTGGTGCTCCTGCAGCTCCTCGTGATGCTCGCGTATCTCGTGAAGCTGCCTTGCCCCCGCTTTGGCGGCGCTTTCCCCGGAAGCCTCCCCCGGACCTTGTCGGTCCGAGTCAACACCGGCATCAGCCGCGCCCAGAGCCCGGTGACGCGCCTCGAGCGTGGCCTGAGCCGCGAGAAGCGAGCGTCGCTTCCGGCCCCAATCCATGCCCCAGCAGTATACGCGGGCCGGGTCAACGGTCGTTCGAATCGGCCAGGTGCCTTCGGCTCTGGAAGACCTTCAGGTCAGGGAACCGCAGCGCCGTCAGGACGCCGCGGGAAATGGTGTCGATCCCGTAGGCGCGCCCGGTAACCCGGATCGTCGGCCAGTCGTCGCCGCCGATGGGGCAGTCGTTCCAGTGCCCGTAGACGACGCTCTCCGGCCCCGAGTAGGCGTCCGGGAACCCGGTCGCGCCCCAGACAAGGTCGGATTGGGCCGCGTGGTCGAGAGGAGTGTTATCCACGGGGACACCCCCGTGCACGCAGATCACGTCGTCGGTTCTGACGAAGGTCCAAAGCGATCCGAGCAGGTCGAGGTGCGCGGCCGGCACGAGCTTGAAAAACCGGTCGTACGGCAGCGCGACTCTTCCGCTGTATATCCTCAGGCCCGCGTCCCGCGCCGCCGCGAGCATCTGAAGCGCCGCAAGGCGCGAGTAGCTCGCGATCGTGGTGATGGCTTCCATCCCGACGAGCCAGCTATGAGAGGTGTGATCGTGGAGCGTCTTGAGCATCCACTCTTCGTGGTTGCCGAGCAGGAAGCGAACGTCGCACGGCGGCGAGGCGCGGAGCGCCACGAGACGCTCCAGGACACCCTGCGCGTCCGGGCCGCGGTCGATGTAGTCGCCCAGGAACACGAGCACGTCGTCCGGGCGGATCTCCGGCAGGAGGCGCGCGAGAAGATCGTCGAGCGCCGCGAGGTTCCCGTGAATGTCGCCTACGGCGATAGTCGCCAGTAGCGCCTGTCCTAGGGTCCGATGGGGGTGAGGGAGTATACGCCAGGAACGGCTGGGCTGGGGAGCGGGCGTCGGATCAGGCCACCGGCCGCTTATTTGGCCTGGCAGGGCACCGCGGCGAGCCGATCGGCGGCGTAATAGACGGTTTCGTCCCCTAGCGTCAGCTCGACGAGGTAGACGGTGCCCCCTTCCGGCTTCCGTCCTTCCGGCATCCTGCAGCGTGGATCCGACGCCGCCAGCGGCCGTGCCCGCTTGAGAAGGACGCGATCCGGAGACACGCCGCGCGCCGATGCCAGCGCTTCCCGCGCCAGACGATAGGCCTGCACGTCCGGTGGGACCGGCGAGCTGGTCGTCCCGGCCTGTGTGTCAGATCGATCGCAGATGATGGCGTTGCGCTCTCCGACATGGACGTTGTAGCTCTTTCCCGCCGCACGCAACACGAACTTGTAGCCAGAAACAAGCCGCTGCGCATACATCATGTCGGGCGCCGGACAGCCGAGCGACGTGTCCTGCCACGTCACGGCTTCTGCGCTCGCGACTTCGATCGATGCGGGAGCGATCGACTTGTCCCGCGCGAGCGTCGCCTTCGCCAACTGCTCGGCGTCTGCGCGGCGCTTCGCGTCAGCGCCCGGCGGCACCGGCAGCACCTGCGCGGTTGCGAGGGACGCGGACAGGAACACGAACAAGACCGACGAGCTCCATGCCTTCACGATCACGCACATGCCGGCCACCTCGAAAAGGATGAACTGAGGCGCACATCTGATACCGAGTCTACCAGACGTGTATCCTTGATTGTCGTGTGCTTCCGTTCTCTGGCTTCGATCGCGATTCTCCAGGTCGGACTGACACTCGCGATCGCCTCAGGGCAGGAACCGACCTTCAAGGCCGGCATCCGTACCGTCGCGATCTACGCGACGGTGACCGATGCCACCGGACGCCTCGTCACCGCACTCGAGCGCGACGCGTTCGAGGTCTACGACAACGGGAAGCGTCAGGAGCTCACGGTCTTCGCGAACGACGTGCAGCGCATCACCATCGTGATGATGCTCGATCGAAGCGGCAGCATGCGCCGCAACTTCAGGCTCGTGGAGGAATCGGCCGAAGCGCTCGTCGAGCAGTTTCTCCCGGCGGACCAGGCGCGCATCGGCAGCTTCGCCGGCCGGATTCAGGTGGATCCCCGGGAGTTCACGTCCGATCGGCAGGCGCTCCTCGATATTCTGCGGACGGAGCTGCAAACCGAGGGTCCGACACCGCTCTGGAACGCCATCAATGTCGGCATCACCGGTCTGCTGCGCCAGGAGGGCCGGCGCGTCGTCCTCGTCTTCACCGACGGCGCGGATCGGCCGATGAACCCCCAGCGCGCGAACAACAATTCCCTCGACGACGTCATGGAGCGCGCGGTGCAGGAGAACGTCATGATCTACGCGATCGGTCTCGTCGGCCACAATCCCATAGGCCCAGGCGGGAGATGGCGGGGCTTCGGGGCAGGGGACCGGCCGGACAAGGGCCTGCAGACGATTGCCGACCAGACCGGCGGCGGTTATTTCGAGCTGACTCAGGCGGCCGACCTCGCGTCGACGTTCAAGCGCGTCGCGGAGGAGCTGCATCATCAGTACGTACTGGGGTTCGCGCCGCCGGCGCTCGACGGCAAGACGCACAAGCTCGAAGTCCGCGTGAAGGATCCGGGCCTGAAGGTCCGCGCGCGGCGTAGCTATGTCGCGGCGAAGCAGTAGTACAATTCAGCATTCGACAATCAGCATTGGATGTTGATCCCTCGAAGGGCCGCTAGCTCAGTGGTAGAGCACCTGACTTTTAATCAGGGTGTCGCAAGTTCGATCCTTGCGCGGCCCACCATTCGACTCGCCTGCGCCCCGCCGTCCGGCGAGCCGCAGGCTCGCTCATGGCGGGCCACCGAAGAGTCGAATGCCCTGAGCGAAGTCGAAGGGCCAGCCTTCGCTCACGCGAACTGACGCCCAGCGTGAGCCTCGGCTAGGCAGCTCTCAGCTTGATGCAATTCAGCGAAGCTGGACGCGGCGGGAGGCGAGGACGAGAGTAAACCCGCCCAGCGAGCCGGTGACGAGACCGATAGTGTCCATCGCGCGGCCGAACAGCGCGTCTCCTCCCATGCCGAGGAGGAGGATCCCGATCGCCCCTCCGAGCACGGCCCCGAGGAAGAAATCGCCGCCATGGGTCGTCGGCGCGTGACGCCGGCAGACGTGGCCGTACGTCAGGTGGCCGTGGCAGCGCGTGCAAAGAGCGGCCGCCGGCTGGGCGTCGGCGGCCGCCTTCAGAATGCTCACTGCGTGATGTTTCGGCACAGTCCCGCCCGCGGAATAGTGGTTCAGAGGATCTTCTGCCCAAGCGCGGACGAGACGAGCTCGGTGCCGAGGATGGCCGTCGTGTTCTGGACGTCCAGGATGGGGTTCACCTCCACGAGGTCGAGCGACGTCATCAGGCCGGAGTCGGAGATCATTTCCATGACGACGTGCGCTTCGCGGTAGTCGAGCCCTCCCTTCACCGGCGTCCCGACGCCCGGCGCGATGGAAGGGTCGCAGACGTCTACGTCGAACGAGACGTGGATGCCGGCGGTTCCGGCGCCCGCGATCGCGATCGCCTGCTCCATGATGGCGGCGATGCCCTGGCGATCGATGTCCTTCATCGTGAACACGTGCACACGCGACTCACGCACGAGGACTTTTTCCCGCTCATCGAGGTTGCGGATCCCGATGAGCACGGTCCGCTCCGGCTCGACCTTCGGCGTGAAGCCGCCGATACCCGCGAGCTCCGCCGGCTCCGGCCCGATGATCGCGGCGAGCGGCATGCCGTGCACGTTGCCGCTGAGCGAGGTGGCCGGCGTGTTCATGTCGCCGTGGGCGTCGATCCAGAACAGGCCGAGCGGCTTTTCCCGGCGGCGTGCGAAATCTGCGGCCGCCGCAACCGATCCGGCTGCCAGGCTGTGGTCGCCGCCGAGAACCAGAGGAAAACCGCCCGCTTCCAAACAGGCAGAAGATGCCTGAAAAAGTTTCTGACAGACGCGCGCGATGTCGCGGATGTAGCGTTTTTTCGGATCTCCCTCCGCTTTGATCTCCGGGATGGGCGTGACGAGGTCCCCCTTGTCGACGACTTTGTGGCCGAGCGCCGCGATCCGCTCGCCAAGGCCGGCAATCCGGAAGGCGGATGGCCCCATGTCGACGCCGCGGCGGTTGCCGCCCAGGTCGAGGGGAACCCCTATGACGTGGACTGTCTTAGACAATGCGAATTGTCGATTGTGGATCACACACCTGAGCTCCCGAAAGCCCGCTCGAAGACAGGGGTTTGACGCGAGCGCCACATCTCGCATAAATTCTGTCACTTGCGGCTGAGGTTACAGCGATGAAGCGTTTTGACGTGGGAGCCCGGGTCGTCGAGCCGACCTACGGCCTGGGGTCTGTGATAGCGGTCGAGGACGCGTACACACGCGTGCAGTTCGACGACGGGGGAGTGAAAAAATTCCTGACGTCGATGTCGCGGCTCGAGCCGAGCGACGAGCCTGCACCCGCCTCCCGCCCGCGAGGCACACGCCGCAAGAAGAAGGCGGCGGACGCTTGATCGCCCATTGCTGAATCTGGATTGCTGAATGCTGGATGTCAATTCAGCAATCAGCAATCAGCATTGAGATTCCTACTGCCGTTTCAACGAAACGGACACACCCTCGCCCGATGGGCTCACGATAGTGGTCCACAGCGCAGGGTGTGAATCGATCGTCTTCAGAAAATCTCCCATCTCGCTGCGCTTGTTGACCACGTTGTGGGCGACGAACAGTCCGCCCTTCTCCATGCGCGGGAACACCAGATCGAAAAACCGCTGGTAGTCTTTCTTCCACGCGTCCAGGAAAACGAAATCGAACGTGCCGGCCACTTTCGGGATCTCGGCGAACGCGTCGCCAGGCACGACCTGCACGATGTCGGCCAGCCCCGCGCGCTTGATGTTCGCGGCCGCCTCACGCGCGCGCGCGGCGTCGTACTCGATGGTGACCATCCGCCCGCCTGTCTCGCGCAGCGCCAGCCCCATCCAGATCGCGCTGTAGCCGCTCGCGGCCCCGATCTCGAGCACCCGCTTCGAGCCCGACGCCGCGATGAGCATCCGCAGGAACCGTCCGTCCTCCTCCGAGACGGCAAGCTGACCCGTGTCTTTCTTGCGAATCTCTTTCAACACCTTCTCGATCGCCGGATCGAGATGGGACTCCGACAACGACGGTAACGGTGCGGCGACGAGAAGAGCGGTGAGGAGCGCGACGACGCGCATCGGTTTCATGAAAAGAATTGTAGCGCAGCCCTTCAGGGCTGCTGGAGCGCATTGACGAATTTCGCGGCTTTCCGGGCCATTGTCCGCGCATCTTCGATGCCGTCGGGAATACCCGTCACCCGGTAACCGCTGCCCGCGAGGAACAGGCCCGGCCACGCCTCGAGCCGCTGCTCGATGGCTGCGAGACGCGCGAGGTGGCCGATTTCGAGCTGCGGCGACGCCCGCCGCCAGCGGTACACGCGCGCAAGCCGGGGCGTCCCCGAGAGCCGCGCGATCGGCGTCAACGTGCGCAGCGCCGCATCGACGAGGTCGGCGTCGCTTCGATTGACCGCGTCCGGATCGCGCGCTCCTCCGAGGAACGCGCGAATCAGAACGCTGTCCGGCGGCGCGCGCCCGGGCCACTTCGACGAAACCCACGTGGCGGCCATGATCGGCTCGCGCTCGGCACGCGGGACGACGAAGCCGCTGCCGCTCAGCGGCGCTCCGACGGCATCCAGATCGAAAGCCAGCGTGACGATGGCGCTGGAGGTGTACGGGATGCCGCCGCACAGCGTGGCCAGCATGGGATCGAGCGCCTCGAGCATCTCCTGCGCGGCCCAGGCCGGGGCCGCGACGATGACCGCGGCGCAGGAGACCCGGCCCTCGGGCCTGTACACTCGAAACTGGCCGTCCTCCCGTCGAACCGCCGCCACACGCGCACGGAGTTGAATCGTGCCGCGCGGCAGCGCCGCTTCGAGCGTCTGCACGATCTCGCCCATCCCTCCGGGGAGAGAAAGAAAAGGGCCTTCCCGCGGTTCCGAGGCTGGCTGCGACACCGCCTCAGTCGTTCTCTCACGCAGGCCCTTCATCACGCTCCCATGAGTGCGCTCCGCATCGACGAGCGCCGGAAAGAGCGGCCGGACAGCGAGGCGGTCGATGTCTCCGGCGTGGATCCCGGCGAGGAGCGGCTCGGCGAGGTACTCGACCGCCTGCCTCCCGAACCGCCGCCTGATGAACGAGGCGATCGATTCGTCCGGCGTGGCTCGCGCGGGAATCCACGGCTCGAGCGTCATCCGCGCGCGGCCCGCCGCCGAGATCATCGTCGCGCCGGCGGCGGCGCGCCACGTGAGCGGAAGGCCGAGCACCGCCGGACGTGGAAGGGGATGGAGCCGGCCGCCTGCCAGCACGGACGACGTGCGCGGGGGAGTCGTGGAGATGAGGCGATCGCCCAGGCCCAATGCTTCGCACAGCGCCGTCCCGCCCCGTTTGGTCGCCAGGATCGAGTCCGGCCCGGCGTCGATGACGAAGGGCCCTTCGCGCTCGGTGAGGATCAACCCGCCGGCGCGATCCGATGCCTCGAGCACGATCGGCGTAACGCCGCACTGAAGCAACTCGTAGGCGGCCGCGAGGCCGGCGATGCCCGCGCCGATCACGACGACGGAAGGAGAGGTCAACGTTCGTTGTCCGTCTTTCAGCAAGCCGGCTGCATCAGCGCGCCGAGCGTGAGCGAGGCGTGGCAGCCGTGGGGGTGGGGGCCCACGGAAACCAAAAAAAGAAGACGCAATGCCCGACTAGTGGACTCTACGCCCTGTACTCGTGCACGAACCGCGCGAGCGCCTGCACCTGCTCGACCGGCGTCGTCGGCAGGATGCCGTGGCCGAGGTTGAAGATGTGGCCAGGGCGGCCGTCCGCCCGCCGCAGGACGTCGGCTGCGCCGGCGAGGAGGCGCGGCTTCGGACCGAGCAGCAGCGTCGGATCGAGGTTGCCCTGCACGCCGCGGTCCTCACCCGACTGGCGCCAGCCTTCGTCGAGCGGCACGCGCCAGTCGAGGCCGATGACGTCGCCGCCCGCCTCGCGCATCAGCGGCAGCAGGGTGGTCGTCCCGACACCGAAGTGAATCGACGGCGCGCGGCCGCCGATCGCGTCGAAGACGCGCTTCGAGTGGGGCATCGCGAACTCACGGTAGTCGGCGGGGCTGAGCGAGCCGACCCACGAGTCGAAGACCTGCACGGCCTGCGCGCCAGCCTCGATCTGCGCCACGAGGTACGCGCCGACCGTTTCGGCGAGCAGGTCGAGCAGGCGGTGCCACGCGCGCGGATCGGCGTACATCAGGGCCTTCGTCCGCGCGAAGCTCGTCGAAGGTCCGCCCTCGATCGCGTATGAGGCGAGGGTAAACGGCGCGCCGGCGAAACCGATGAGCGGCGCCCGACCTTCGAGCTCGCGGCGGACGATTCGAATCGTCTCGAGCACGTGCGCGAGCGACTCGCGCGGATCGACGCGCCGCAGGCGGTCGATGTCCGAATCGGAGCGGATCGGATTGGCGATCGACGGCCCCTCGCCCTTGACGAAATCGAAGGGGAGCCCCATCGGCTCGAGAGGAACCAGCAGATCGGAGAACAGGATCGCGGCGTCCAGATCGATGCTGGCGAGCGGCTGAAGCGTGACGGCAGCCGCGAGATCCGGAGCGCGACAGATGTCGAGCAGCGAGTGCCGCTCGCGCAGCGCGCGGTACTCGGCCATGTAGCGGCCCGCCTGGCGCATGAACCAGACGGGGGTCACGTCGACGGGCTCGCGCCGGCACGCGCGGAGGAAGCGGTCGGCCGTCACATGCGCCGACCCGGCGCCGCGTTTACCAGGCTCGCGGCCCGGAGCGGTCACGCCGCGACCAGGGTGCGGGCGAGGGCGAGCAGATCCTCAAGCCACATCGGCTTGAAGCGGAGGGAGGCGCCGAGCGACTTGATCTCCGCCGCAGTGGCCTCGGGCATGAAATAGTCGCCGGTCACCATGCCGACCGGCACTTCGACCAGGTCGGGGTTGGCGCGCAGCCGCCGGAGCATCTGGACGCCGTTCACGACGGGCATCCGGAGGTCCAGGATGATCGCGTTCGGGCGCATCTCCTGGGCGATGGTCAGGCCGGTCTCCGCGTCGGCGGCCGTCGCGACGGCAAATCCCTCGAGCTTCAGAAGGCGCGCCAGTGTATCGAGCGCGGACCTGTCGTCGTCCACGATGAGAATGCTTTTGGTCGGCTTCGTGGCTTCGGGCGTATCTATTTGAATCACGGTGGGTTCTTCCATTATCGGCGGTACGGCGCGGATCGTCAAACCAGGCCGGGGCTCCGCCCCGGATCCGGGGTCCGAGGCCGCCAGGCGCCCGAGGCCGATCGTCAGATGTGGTAGAGTTTCGGGTTCCGTCAACGCCGGAGGCCTCGTGCCCATCCTGGTTCGACCAGTCCGCGAGCAGCTCGAGCACGACCGCGTCATCCGCCACCTCCAGGCTAAACTCAAGCGGAAGTACGACGTTGTCGTGAACATCGGGGAGGAGAAGAACGCCCCGGTCAAGTCCGGGACCTTGATGGTCTATCCGGACCTCGTGCTCAATTCGTCGGAGAAAGGGCGCAAGCTGAGCGGCGTGATCGAAGTCGAGACGGGGGAGTCGGTCAACCACCTCGAGGCGCTGGCGCAGTGGACGCACCTGGGCCGCGCGCGCGTGCCGTTTCACTTGTACGTGCCGGCGGGCGCCGTCGACATCGCGAAACGGCTGTGCGCCGACAACACCGTCAGCGTCTCGGAGATCTGGAGCTACCACGCGATCGGCGACCAGATCCGCTTCACGATGGCCCACCGCGCGCCGACGCCCGCGGCGCGCGCTCCGCGCCCCGCGCGCCCGAAGAGCGCGGTCGCCCCGCGCCCGGCACGGCGCGCCGCGCCGGCCCGAAAGCCCGCGAAGAGGAAAAAATAATCTGCCGTTCATGAGGTTCAGCCGCGACCAGCGCGGCTACGAGCATACCTACGTGCTTCACACGTCCCGCGGACAGGGGCGCCAGGAGCCGCGCATTCTGTACTGGTTCCGCACGCCGCCGCACGTGCGCGTCGGGCGCGCGGCGATCGATGAAGAAGCCATCCGCCTCCTGGAAGACGCGCATCCGGACGTGCAGTTCGAGTGGTCGCGAATGCTCAAGGCGCAACCGCCACCTCCGCCGCCCCCGGAGGATTACGGCCGGCGACGCCGAGACAGAGGAGGACGTCCGGATCGCGGCCGTTCACAGGAGCCACGCCGCGAGCCGGCACCAGTGCTCACGGTCCCGAAACCTGAGCCACGTGAAGCCCTTCCGGACGAAACAATCGCCGAGGAAGCCATCGGCGGGGAAGCCGAGCCCGAAGTCGCCGTCGAGCCGGAGGGCGCACTCGATCTGGAGCCGGACCTGGAACGCGAGCTCGAGCTCGAGCCGGAGCCCGTGGAACGCACGGAGAGGCCGGAACCCCCACAACTGCTCGATTCGACGGTCCTCGAACGCCTCCGGACGCGGCACGCCGAGCTCCTGACCCGCATCAACCAGCGCATCGCGGATCCCGTGCAGCGGGACGTCCTTCGAGGGGAGGCCGAACGTCTAAACCCAGAGACCTGGGTCACCGCGGAAGAGGCGCGGACCGGCCTCGAATACTTCGAGCAGTGGTTCGAAGCCATTCGTGCGCAGCTGCCTCAGCCGAGCCACCGGCGGCGCCGGCGCCGGAAGCGCGGCGGTTCCAGTGGCGGTGCGTCTGGTGGCACGCCCTCTAGTGGTACGACCCTTTAGGGTCGTCCGGACGAGGCTTAAAGCCTCGTACCACATCCTCCGAGAGGTATAATTCGCCTATGTCCCTGACACGGTTGGCGTTGTTCGTGACCATCGCCGGGCTCCTGCCGCTCGCTCCTGCAAGCGGCGCGCGTCCCGATCAGCAGGAAAAGCCGGCCCAACCCCAGGGCGGCGTCATCGTTCCGAAGCAGGAACCCATCCGCGTACGTATCGACCTTGTCACCAACGATGTCATCGTGCGCGACGCCAAGGGCCAGTTCGTAGCGGATCTGAAGAAGGAAGAGTTCGAGGTCTACGAAGACGACGTCAAGCAGGAGATCTCGTCGCTCGTGTTAACGCACGGCGGCCGCGTGTACAACCAGGTCGTGCCGCCGCCGCCCCCGGCTCCCGAGGGGATCATCCTCCCGCAGCAGCGGCCGACGAGCGACGCGGCGGGCCGGATCTTCCTCATCTTCGTCGACGACCTCCACCTCGATTTCCGCAACACGGGCCGCATCCGCGAGCTGTTCAAGAAGATCGACCAGACGCTCGTGCACGACGGCGACATGTTCGGGATGGTCTCGACGGGCCCATCGTCAATCGCGATCGATCTCACGTACGACCGCAAGCGCCTGCAGGAGGCGATCAAGAAGATCGCTGGAAACGGCCTGAAGCCGCAGGACATCCTCGACGCGCCGTCCGGAGCGGAGGGG
Organism: uncultured Acidobacteriota bacterium; assembly: GCA_963847125.1. Lineage (GTDB taxonomy): Bacteria > Acidobacteriota > Vicinamibacteria > Vicinamibacterales > 2-12-FULL-66-21 > DATAEE01. The sequence goes on along the minus strand of CAWJYM010000004.1, from coordinate 3,594,058 downwards.
CCGAGCGAAGTACGCTATCGCGCGCACGTCGCGTTCTCGACGGCGTACGACATCATGAAGAACCTCGAGCAGGTCCACAATCGCCGCAAGGCGTTCGTCTACGTCAGCAACGGGTACGACTTCAACCCGTTCCCCAACGCGCGCGCGGGCACCGACATGTACGGGCGCGCCTCGGGTCAGAACTCGAACTTCGAAGGCAGCCCGGGGGACATGGCGACCGACCCGTTCCTGAAGCAGGGGAATCAGTTCGCGGATGCGGATCTCGCTCGGGAACTCGCGGAGCTGACGCGCGCCGCCAACCGGGCGAACGCCACGATCTACACGATCGATCCGCGCGGCCTCGTCGGCGGCCCGGACCTCGACGAGAAGATCGACCCGGTGGAGTACTCCAACTACGTCCGCACGTCGCAGGACAGCCTGCGGGTCCTGGCCGAGGAGACCGGCGGCATCGCCGTCGTCAACCAGAACGACTTCGACCGGGCGCTGAAGCGGATCGACAACGAGACGAGCGATTACTACGTGATCGGCTACTACTCGACGAACCCGGACCCGCTGAAGCGGACTCGCAAGGTGGATATCAAGATCACCCGGAAGGATCTCACGGTCTTCTCACGCCGGTCGTACTCGCTCCGACCGCTGCCTCCGACGCAGTCGCAGAAGTAGGGCCTGGGGATCGGGGCCTGGGGCTTGGGGAGAACCTAAGCCCCAAGCCCTATGCCCTAAGCCCCAACCGCCCGAAGCCCTGAGCCCCGACCCCCAAGCCCCAGTTCCTACCAGAGAAACTTGATCCCCAGCTGCATGTCGCGCGGCCCGAAGAGCGTGTTGCTCGCGGACGACGGAACCAGGAACCCGGAGTTCTCTGTCAGGTTGACCGTGACGAGATTCTGCGCCGCGTTGAACGTCGCGCTCTGAACGTTGTACCGCGTCGCCGAGTACGACGTGTAGTTCACGGTATTGAAGATGTTGAACGCCTCCCAGAGCACCACGAGCTGACCCCGGTCGGCCAGGTCGAACGACTTCGACAGGCGCAGGTCGACCGTCCGGCGTCCATCCTGTCGGAAGCCGTTGCGCTCGAGGAACGGCGCGCGGTTCAGACCGCCGGTACCGTTGGTCGATCCCGTGAGGACCGCCCCCGTGCCGGCGACGCTGCCGCTGATCAGCGGATCGATCGGCAGACCGCTCTCCATGGTCCAGACACCCCCGACCTGGATACCCCAGAGGTACTCGGGCGCATAGTGGAAGCTCGCGACGAAGCGGTGGCGGCGGTCGAAATTCGCGACGCCTTCCTCGGACGCGAGATCGTTCGGATCGCGGACGCTCGACGAGTTCGCGATGAACGTCGTCGAGTTCTGGCCATCGTCGGTCGCTTTCGACAGCGTGTAGTTCACGTTGAAGAGCAGACCCTTGCTGAACCGCCGGTTGACCTGCACGACCATCGCGTTGTACCGCGAGTCGACCTCGTCGAGGACCTGGATGGCCGATCCGATTCGCGCATCGGGCCGCGATCCACGGTAGAACGGGAACGTGCCCAGGTTCTGGCCCGCGAGCACGTAGGTGACCTGCGAGTTCGGCGCCGGCAGGTTCGTGTCGAGGAACAGCGGCAGGTGCGTGCCGCGGCTGAACAGGTACGAGGCCGACACGGTCATCGCCTCGGCGATCTCGTGCTCGAACGTCACGTCCGCCATGTGAATTTCCGGCCGCTCGATATCCGGCGAGAGGTACTGAATGCTCGGCACGGCCCCTGCGGTCGTGGGCGGCGCGCTCAAGGCGTTCGGATACACCGGAGCGCCCGGCGATGACGGGTTGAAGTTGTAGGTCGCGAACGTCACGGCATTGTTCGTCAGCGCGCTCGACAGCACGCTGTTGCTGGTCCGGCCGAAGTAGATGCCGTATCCGCCCTTGACGATCGACGTGTGGTTGCCGCCGAAGTCGTACGTAAAGCCAATCCGCGGCCCCCAGTTGTTCTTGTCCTGGTTGAAGCTCTGGGTCAGTGGATAGTTCGGATTGCCCGTGAAGACGATCCCGTGCACCTCGGCTTCACCCGGCTGCGGCAGCTTCTGATACTCGTAGCGGAGGCCGGCGTTCACCGTCAGCTGCGGGCCGACGGTCCACGTGTCCTGGATGAAGAAGTTGTAGTCGGTCGTCGTGAAGAACACGTCGCCCGCGAGCCCGCGCAGGTCGAACGCCTGGACGTAGTTCGAGTAGTGACGGCCGACGGTCGCGTCGGCGAGCCGCACGCATCCTGACGCCCCTGGCGGACAATCCGACGCGATCGACTGCAGTGTCGGATACGTGTAGACGCCCCCGCCCTGGAACAGGTTGATGACGTCCTCGCGGACGTAGTTGATGTCGAAGCCCGCCTTCAGGCTGTGGGCGCCGATGTAATACGACATGTTGTCGATGAACTGATAGCGGCGCTCATCGGGATATTTCGGCCGTGGCAGAAAGTTCGGCATGCCATAGCTGATACCGTTGGTCACCGTCGTGCCGGGCCCCGGTGAGTTCGGCGACTGCGACTCGAAGTCGCGGCCGATCTGGAACCGGAACTCGTTGAGGAGCTTGTTGCTGAGGACGGAGTTCAGCGACACGACGGCGAAGTCCGTCTTGACGCTGTCCGTGCCGTTTGCGTCGTTCGCCGTGCCGGCGAGGATCGGCTGCGTCTGGATGCCGTTCGGCGACTCCCAGCGGTGCATGTTGTACTGAACCGCGAGGTTGTGCTTCGCGTTCAGCGCCGTGTCGACCTTGCCGAGGAGGATCCGGTTGTCCCCCTCGCGGTCGAAGAAGCCGCTGATATCGTCAAAGAACGCGCGGGTCGACGCGCATCCCGGCGCCGTGCAGGCCTGCGTGAGGTAGTTCGTGTCGAACGTCCGGACGAAGCCGGGGAAGTCGCGCAGCTGCTGGTCGTAGTTCACGAAGTAGAAGACTTTGTCGCGCTGGATCGGCCCGCCGACGCTGACGCCGAACTGCTGCCGCAACTCCTCGGGCTTGGTCGGTGTGAACGGTTCGCGCGCCTGAAACGCATCGTCGCGGAGGTAGTAGAAGCCTTCGCCGTGGAGCGTGTTCGTGCCCGACTTCGTGACGGCGTTGACCGTTCCGCCCGCCGCGCGCCCGAACTCGGCGGAGAAGTTGCTGATCCCGACCTGGAACTCGCGGATGGCCGCCTGGCTGATGGTGTACGACGCGCGCGTGCGGCCTCGCGCCTCCGAGAAGAACGCCTGGTTGTTGTCCACGCCGTCCACGGTGTTGTTGTTGTACAACCCGGAAATGCCGCGGTAGCTGACCAGCCCGAAGTTGCCGTCGTTGGTCACGCCCGGGCTGAGGAGGACGAAGTTCTCCCAGCGGCGTCCGTTGATCGGGAGGTTCGAGATCGCCTGCTGCCCGACGACGTTGCTGACGTCGGTGCGCGCGATGTCGATCACCGGCGACTCGCCGGAGACCGTCAGCGTCTCCGACACGCCCGCCGGGCGCATCTGGACGTCGATGGGAACGTTCTGTCCGACCTGGACGATCACGTCCGAGATCTTCGAACCTTCGAAGCCGGCCAGCTCCGCCGACACTTCGTAGCGACCAGGCTGAAGGGCAGCCGCCCGATACCGGCCGCCCTCGTCGGTCACGGTTTCGCGCGCCACGTTCGTCTCCATGTTCCTGACGATGACCGTGACGCCGGGGAGTACCCCTCCGGTGGGGTCTTTCACGATGCCTTCAACGGTGCCCGACGCCGCCGTCTGGGCGGCGATGGGCGCCGCGAACGCGACGATCACCGCGATCATCGCGCACACGCGCTTGGCCATGCTTCCTCCTTGTTAAACCGGGGCTCCGCCCCGGACCCCGGCTCGGTCGCTTGCGGGGGCCCCTCGCCCCGCGCCGCTCCCTCGCGGGCGCGCTGTGCGCGCCGCCGTCATGCGACTACGAAAACACCGATTTCGCGTGGAGCGCCGCATGACGGCCTAGAGATCATCGGGACGGATGACAATCGTAGTGCGACTTCGCGCCTCGATACGTCGAATTTACCAGGCAGCCCTGAAGGGCTGCGCTACGCCTTGACTCTATTTCTTCAAGCGCGCGCACGCGCCGACGGCGCCTGATGGGTCAATCGCGGCATTCCCCTGCTCGATGTGCTGGATGATGCCGTTCGTATCGACGACGAAGGTCGTGCGGCGGGCCACGCCGTTCGCCTCATCCAGGATGCCGTACGTCTTCGCGACTTCCCGCTTCGAGTCGCTGAGGATCGGGAACTCCGCGCCGAGCTGCTTTGCGAACGCCATGTTCGCCCACACGCTGTCGACGCTCAAACCGAAGATGACGGTGTTGGTCTCCGTGAACTTGCCGGCATTGTCCCGATACTGGGACATCTCCTTCGTTCAACCGGGAGAGAAGGCGGCCGGGAACCAGGCCAGAACGACGTTCTGTTTGCCCTTGAACGAGCTGAGCGTGACCTCTTTCCGCTCCGGCCGTCCACCCTCGGTGGTCGGCGGCGCGAAATACGCCAATGTGAAGTCAGGCGCCGGTTCGCCAACCTTGACCGCGGGGGGCGGCGGGGGAGGCTGCGCCGGCGGGGGTGCCGCAGGTTGCTGCATCGCCATGGTAAGCATGGTAAGCATGATGAGCGTGAAGGCGCTGGTGAGCATGCGGACATTCTAATGCCGAATGCCACTCCATCACGCCGGTGCCGGTGGCCACAAGCCGGTCTTGTACCTCAATCCAGGCTGTCCAGAGCGCTCTGGGTGCGCGCGACCGCTTCGCGCAAGTAGTGCTTGTCCAGCTCGATCCCGACGAAGTCGACGCCGAGGCTCGCGCAGGCAATCGCCGTGCTCCCCAGGCCCAGAAAAGGATCCATGACGAGGCCGATCCGCTTCAACCCGTGGAGCCGGAGACAGTATTCGGGCACCCGGGGCGGGAACGTCGCCGGGTGAGGACGCTCCTTGTCCCGGCTCTGGATGGTCTCGTAGGGAATGAACCACGTGTTACCCCGACACCGGACGCCTCCGCCGGCGGCGCGCCAGCGGGCGATGTTCGACGGATCCTGATACCGGACGCCGATCGCTCGCCGGTCCAGCCGCGTGCGGCCCTGGGGTGTGAAGTGGAAAATGAACTCCTGACAGTCGTTGAGAAAACGGTCGCTGTTGATCGGTTTGTAGTGCCCGACCGCCAGGTCCCTGTCCAGGCCGGCCCTCGCGCCGGCCGAATCGCGGTCGATCGCAATCGACTTGATCCAGTGGATCACGTTTTGGAGCGCCAGGCGGCGGCGCGCCGTCTGCGCCACGTCCATGGCCGTCCACGGGTCGCTCGGCTTCGCCCCGACATTCAGGAAAAGCGACCCGGCCGGCGACAGCGTCCTCGCGACCGCCCCAATCCAGGCATCGGTCCAGTCGAGGTATCCCGCGCGGGGGAGCGCGTCGTGGTACGAGCGGTATCGGATGCCGAGATTGTAAGGAGGCGAGGTGACGACGACGCTTACCGCGTGTTCGGGGAGGCTTGGGAGAACGTCGAGGCAATCACCGAGAAAAAAACGGAGGACCGCCCCCCCACTTCGGAGGGTGGTGTGCGGGGCGTACCCCTTCAAGAAGCCTTGGCGGTAATGGCGACCGGCAGCCGCGCCCCGAACCGAGCCGTTCCAATGGTGTGGTTGCGGCGGTGGCCGTGGTCGGTGCAGGCCGCCCCCTTCTCTTCCACGTATGCGACCTCACGGCTCGTGGCGACCTCGCGATAGCGGCCGATCACACAACCGCACGTCAACTTCGTGAACCCGAGAAGGCGAACGAGAGAGCTCATAAACCCGATTCTCCTGCTCAGTTATTTAGCAAGTGTCGTGCCGTGCAATCGGTCGCAGCGTTCGACACGGTTCGCAGTGATTTCACCAGAGGATAACGGCGGTGGACGGGTCAACGAACACGCACGCGTGGATTCCGCGCGACGGAAGTTTGGATCGCAGTTCTATCTAGACACACACTTTGTCAGCCTCCGCGCGACGATTTGTCTTCGCAGCGATGTCTGCACCGTTATGCGGCGCGTTTCGTCCTCGCTGCGCAAGCGACCGAGCCGGGGTCCGGGGCGGAGCCCCGGACTAGGCTGACAGTTATGTGCCCCGGCGGACCGCCGCGGCGCGACTTGTGTCGCCGAGAATCTCGAGCGCTCGCGCGAGTCCTTCGCGCGCGGGGGCTGAGGCGGGATCCAGCGTGAGCGCATCGGAGAAGTACTCTCCGGCGGAGGTCGCGTTCGCCGCCTGCAGCTCCAGCGTGCCGAGATTGACGTACGCGACGGGGTCCTCCGGGCTGGCCCGAAGCGCTGCCTGGAAGGCCTCGCGCGCGCGATCCGTCCGGCCGAGCGCGCCGTACGCCGCTCCAGCCAGGTTCAGCGCCCGGTGGTCGCCAGGCCGGAGCGCGGCCGCGCGCTCGGCAAGCTCCGCCGCTTTTGGCGGGTTGCCCTTGAGGAACTCGAGGCTGGCGGCGTAATAGAGCGTCGCCGGCGCGTTCGGGGCGGCCGTTTCCAACCCCGCGACGACCCTCGACAACCCTTCCTGGTCCTGCTCGTCCGCGACGACCGACGCGAGCTGTTCGAGCACGTCGAGGTTTCCGGGCTCCATCTTGCCCGCCTCGACGATCAGCCTTCGAGCGAGGACATAATCGCCCCGACCCGCGGCGATCCGGGAGCGCTCCAGCCTGGCCGGGACGTTCCGGGCGTCCCGGCCGGCGAGCTCGGCGAGCAACCGGTCGGCCTCATCGATCCGCTGAGCGGCGCCGGCCGCCCGGACAAGCGCTTCGAGCGTCGCGCGATCCCGCGGGTCCAGCCGGGCCGCCCGAGTCAGGTCTTCCAGGGCGGCTGTGTGGGCATCCGACGCCAGCAGCATCAGGCCGCGATCGCGCCAGTCGGAGGCGGTGGCGGCCGCGAACGCCTTCGCGACCGCAGGCGGTCTGCGAGCCCGCGTGGCCCGGTCGCGAAGGTCGCGCGCGTTCTCGTCGCTCGACCGGCCGAAGATGGCGCGGGGCGCCGAGAACTCCAGCGCAAGACGATCGTCGGTCTGGATCGCGCTGCCGGCCCCGAACGCGCGCAGATCGTCGCCGTCGCCCGCGAAGAGCGACAACAGCCCGAACGGCGACCGGACGCCTACTTCGGCAAGATCCTGGCGAACCTCCGCGCGCGCGATCGCCCGCGCGACGCGGCCGCCATCGGGCCGAACGCCCGATGGCCCTCCAATCAGGAGCAGGTCGCCTTCGCCCACGAGCCACATCGTCCCGTCGGGAAAAACCGACGCGAAGGTCGCGGCGATCGAACGCAGATCGGCCTGGCTGATGTCGTACGTGTGGGTCCACTGGCAGAGCAGACCCTGCGGCGCGAGGCGCGCGCGCGCCGATTCGAAGAACTCGCGGGTGAACAGACCGGCCACGCCCGCCATCCAGGGGTTCGACGGCTCGGAGATGATGACGTCGTATGTCCGCGTGCCGAGCGCGAGATGCGACCGCCCGTCGCCCACGACCAGACGAAGACGAGGATCGCGGAGGGCGTTGCGGTTCTCCCGAACGAAGTGCGATGAGGCCTCGACGACTTCAGGGGAGATTTCGAGCACGTCCACGCGCGAGACGTCGTGGGCGAGCGCCGAGCCGGCCGTGACGCCGCTGCCGAGGCCGACGATGGCCACGTCGCGCGGCGAGCCGTGCAGCACGAGCGGCAGGTGGGCGAGCAGCCGCTGCGTCAGCATGTCGGCGTCGTTCGAGGCGTCCACCTTGCCATCGATGGCCATCGCGATCGACGCGGCCGTCTTTCGGACGCTGACGGTGCCGGCGGCCCCTTCACGATAGTAGAGCAGCGTCCCGGCGGAGAGCCCCGTCTCGAGATCCCCGCCGCGCAGGTACGGCGCGTACTTGTAGGCGCCCGCGGACAGCATCTCCGGATTCCATGCGGGCGCAAGAAGGACCACGGCGGCGGAGGCGGCCGCGGCCGCGCCGAGCGACATCGACGTCACCGTTCGCGCGCCAGACGTCAGCGCGAGGAGGGCGGCGACGATCGCTCCTGCGATCGCGAGGGTGACGATCGTGCCGCGCAGGCCGAGCGCCGGAACGAGCAGCCACCCGCCGGCGAGCGATCCCGCGATCGCGCCAATCGTGTTCGCCACGTAGACACGAGCCGCCGAGGCGGCGCCATCGCTTGTGGCACCCGCCTTCAGGCTGGTCCATTCGATCGCCGCCAGCGCCATCGGAAACGCGGCGCCGAGGGACAGCGTGATCGGAAGGAGCAGCGCCGCGCCGAGCGCGAGCTCGGCGCCGACGATCCATCCGAAGCTCGCATCGGGCCGCGCGACCCATTCCCCGACGATGAGGGGACCGCGGCCGATGAACATCAACGCCACGCCCGCGCCGGCCGAGCCGACGAGAAACGCGGCCGCGAGGCCGAGGATCGGACGCGTCATCCGCCGGGCGAGCGCGGCGCCGGCCGCCGCGCCGAGCGCGATCCCGGCGACGAACGTGACGAGCATGCCGCTGAAGGCGTAACTGGTCGGACCAATCACCATCGCCAGCACGCGGGTCCAGGCGACCTCGTACGCCAATCCGATGAAGCCGGACACCGCAATGGCACCCAGGACGAGCCAGTTCTTCTTGGTGCTCAAGGTGCTCATGGTGCTCTGGGTGCTGGCAGCGGCACCTTGGAGATCAGCACCTTGAGCACCTTGAGCACCTTGAGCACCTTGAGCACCTTGAGCACCCTGAGCACCCTGAGCACCCTGAGCACGTAGCACCCAGAAACCCGTCGCAACGATCAGATTGATGGCAACCCCAACGAGCGTCGTGCCTCGAAGCCCCAGCGCGGGGAGCAGAACGAAGCCCGCGGCCGCCGCGCCGAGCGCCGCGCCGACAGTGTTCGCGGCGTAAAGAGCGCTGGCGCCAGCCGGGCGTCCGGCGAGCGCGCGGACCGCCATCGGGAACGTCGCCCCCATCGCCATCGTCGGGACGGCAAGCGCCGCGAGCGCGATAGCGACGCGCATCGGACCGAACCACGCGCCGCCGCCGTCCCCGTACGCGGCGGCGAGAAGCGGCTGCGCCGCGGCGATCGCAAACGGAACGATCGCAGCCGACAGCGCGATGAGGAGCTCGAAAAGGGCGCACGCGCGAAGCGCCGACGCCGACGTCAAGCTTTCAACGCGTCGTCCCGCGAGCGCAGCGCCGGCGGCGAGCCCGCCCATGAACGCGGTCAGCACCGTGCTGACGGCGGCGACCGTGTGGCCCAGATGGAGCGCGAGGAGCCGCAGCCAGGCCACTTCGTAGAGCAGGGCGGCCGCACCGGACAGGCAGTAGAGGGCGAGGAACCCGAGCTGGGCCCGGGGCCTGGGGCTTGGGGACTGGGGGTTGGAAGACTGATCCTCAGGGCCTGGGGCTTGATGTGTCGGGCGTAATACGTGGGGCTTGGGTCTGGAGGATCGGCGTGACATTGGGCCTGGGCAAGGTCGGGCGATGGGGCCTGAGAGGAGAATCTCCCAGGCCCCAGGCCCTGAGCCCTAAGCCCTAGAACTCGTACCGAATGCCGAAACGAATGATCCGGGGGTCGAGCAGCGCGAGCACTTCCTGGAAGTTGCCGAAGGGCGCGCCGGCCGTCACGTTACCCGTCTGCGTTCTGAAGACGATCGGCGTGCCGAGGTTGAACAGGTTGAACACGTCGAACATCGCCGTAAACCGACCCAGCTGGTTCGGCAGCCGGAACGACTTGTCGAGCCGCAGATCGACGATGTGGACGTTCGGCGCACGGTTGGCCGTCACGGGCTCTACGCGCACTGTCTGGCTTCCAATGTTCAAGGCCGGTGTCCCGACCGGCGCCGCCAGGTTGATCGAGCGACCCCACTGGCGGCCGCTCTGCAGTTTGTAGGACCCGCTGGTGCCGATGTCCCACGGCAGCGTATAGCGCCCGACCAGCTTGTAGTTCCAGAGCGTCGTTGTTTCACGATCCGCCTGGCGCAAGTTGTCGTTCCACGAGTACGCCTTCGTGTTTCCAGCGGAGCTGAGGACGCTCGTGGTCGAGCCAACGCCCACGAACTCGTCCAGCCACGTGTACTCGAAGGACGTGAGGACCATCCATCCGCTGCGGAAGCGCCGGTTCACCGCGAACTCGACCGTGCTGTAGTCGGAGTTGTAGGCCGGGTCGTCCGGGTTCGTGAACTCACGCTGGCTGGGCGTGCCGGCGGGGAAGTCGAACAGCGTGTACGCGGAATCGTCCGCGTTGCCGAGAATCCCGTCGGGGCCGCGATCGACGACCTGCCTCGGAATGGTCTGAGCGGCGTTGCGCGTCACGTCCACTTCGGCCCACTCGTTACGAATGTTCTTGTAGACGTACGAGACCCTGCCGGAGAGCCCTTCGCGCAATTCCTGCTCGAAGTGCGCCGACACTTCTTCGCCGTACGGCCGCTCGAGATTCGGATCCACGGTCACGAATCCGGCGCCGCCGACCGTCTGGATGAAGCTTCCGAGCTCGTTCGGTCCGTCCAGCAGCCGGTTGCCGTTCCGGTCGATGAAGTTGTACCGAAGCTGCGCGGCGCCGACCCGGTTCTGGTTGTCGGCGATGATGTCGGCCGAGTTGAAGTAGTACCGGCCGTAGAAGCCCTTCATCACGGACTTGCCGTTGCCGCGCAGATCGTACGCGAAGCCCGCCCGCGGACCGACCGTCGTCGTCTTCGATACTGTCTGCGCGTCCACAGTTATTGGCGCGAAGAAGTTCGTGATACGCGTCTGCTCGGCCGGCGGAAGCGGCGCCAGCGACCCCGAGAGCTGCGGCAGGCCAGCCGGTGAGTGGCTCTGCTCAGGCCAGCCGTCCCAATAGTGGTCCATGCGCACGCCCAGGTTGAGCGTCAGCCGGTTGTTCCACTTCCAGCTGTCCTGGATGTAGAAGCTCCGCACGTTGACGTCGTTGATGCCCTCAACGGGGCCGTTGTAGAGATCCACTTCGGACGGCAGGTTGTTCCGGTCGCGATACCAGATATTGAAGGGCTGATCGTTGAACAGCTTCCGCCGGTCGCGCCGCGCCTCGAAGCCGAACTTGAAGTCGTGGCCGCCATGCCAGCCGTCCTTGAAGTACGCCAGCGAGACGTTGACCTGCGGTTTGAAGCGCTTCTGGTCCTGGTAGTAGTCGGTCGCGCCGCCGACGAACCGGTTACCGGACGTCAGGTCGATTCGGCCGGGAACGAAGTCTTCGACCGGCCAGTTGCCGAACTCGGTCTGCGGCCGGAGCGGGAAGAAGTTGTACCAGTTGCCGGCTATCACGTCCAGGAACATGCGGTCGCTCAACACGGAGGTCCACTCGCCCTTCCATGGATAGTTCCTCGATGACTGATAGTGCGATGCGGACAGCGGTACTGCCGGCCCGAGGTCGCGCTTGTCCTGCAGCTTCTCGCGTTTGTTCATGTAGCCGATCAGCTGGTTGTTTTTTGAAATCTGGAAGGTGCCCTTGATCGTGTACGGGTTGCTCAACTTCGACTGCGCCAGATCCGGCAGACCGATGATCGTCTTGTACTGATTATTCAGGCGGTACGAGAAGAACCACCACGCCTTGCCCTTCCAGAGCGGCCCGCCGAGATTGAAGTTGATGTCGTATTGCTCCGTGATCGGGTTCCCGGTCGCGAGGCCACCCGGCGCCGTCGTGAAGAACCCGTTGTCGTCCCTCGTGAACGGGGTCGCAAACGCGTCCGGCACGTTGTCGCTAATCGTGCTGTCGTTCTCGAAGTCGCCGTAGAACATGCCCTGGAAGCGATCCCCGCCGGACTTCACCGTGATATTGAGCGAGGCGCCCGGCACGTCCTGCGCGGCGTCGTTGCCGGCGCCGCCGAGCTGGAACTCCTCGAACGACCCGAAGTCGAAGTAGCCGGCGTTGGCGCTCGCGCCTTCAGTCGTGTTGATGCCCTCGATGCGCGTCGTGTTCTGCTGGCTGACGCCGTAGGTGACGAACCCAGTCTGCGTGCCCGTGTGCGACCCGCCGACGTCGTAGCCCGTGACCTGGAAGCCGGGGGCCTGCGCCATGGCGGCCCAGATGTCCCGCGCGTTCGGGATCTCGGTCAGCAGCTCGTTCGTGAAGTTCGTTCCAACCGTCGTGGTCGATGTGTCGACGACAGGAGATTCTCCGGTAACGGTGACGGTCTCCTGCAGCGTCGCGACGCTGAGCTGCGCGTCGACGCTCAACGTGGTGTTGATCACCACGCGGATGCCTTCGCGCTTGAGCGTCTGGAAGCCCTGCAGCTCGTAGGTGAGGACATATGTTCCGGCAGGCAGGGCGATGAGGCGATAGGTTCCATCCTCGCCCGTGACCGCCGTCATGGGCTGGATGAGCGCGGGGCTCGTCGCGGTAACCGTCACACCCGGCAGAATGGCGCCGCTGTTGTCGGTGACCGCGCCGTTGATACGACCGCGGAAGTCCTGTGCGGCCGCTGGAACCGCGAGCGCCAGAACGAGCGCCACGATGCCGAGAACTGTAAATCGACTACGCATTCCATGCCTCCGGTTAGAGGGGAGTTACCAACCGATAGACGGAGCTTGACCCAAGGTATCTGCGTACGCCGGCGAGCAAGCAAAGTGCCACGGCGTCGAATTCGGGACGTTCGGGTAAATGCGGCGTAAACGATAGATCGGGTGAGGGTTGCATAGCAAGCCGCCGATCGGAGATGGCCGCCCATGGGACGATCCTCTCCAAACGGCGGTATAACAATCCGTCAATCTGGATCTCGCAGAGGCGCAGAGGTAGCAGAGGACGCAGAGAAAGAGGTCCCCGCAATGAGAGCACTGTTCGTCCTAATCCTGGTAGCGGCTCAGGCGCAGGCGCCGGCATCCTTGCCGAGGCCCGCCGCCACGTTCGGGTTCGAGCCCGGCACCGACCGGAAGCTCGCCGACTACGCCCAGATCGTCCGCTACTTCCAGGCGCTCGACGCCGCGACCGATCGCGTCAGGCTCTTCGAGATCGGCAAGACCGCCGAGGGGCGCGAGATGATCCTGAGCGTCATCTCCTCGGAAGCGAACATGGCGCGGCTCGAGCGCTACAAGGAGATCGCACGCCGCCTGGCGGACAGCCGCGGGCTGACCGACGACCAGGCGCGCGCGTTGGCGCGCGAGGGGCGAACGATCGTGTGGCTCGACATGGGGCTTCACGCGACCGAGGTGGCGCACGCGCAGGTGAGCGCGGAAGTGGCGATGACAATCGCCGGCGGGGAGACCGACGAGCTCCGCCGGCTGCGGGACAACGCGATCGTCCTGCTGATGCCGGTCATGAATCCGGACGGCCTCGACATCGTGGCGAAGTGGTACCGCTCGAACGTCGGCACGCCCTTCGAGACCAGCCCGCTGCCGGTCCTGTATCAGAAGCACGCCGGGCACGACAACAACCGCGACTGGTTCATGCAGAACCTGCCGGAAACGCGCAACGTCACGCGGCAGCTCTATCAGGAGTGGTTCCCCCAGGTTCTCTACAACCACCACCAGTCCGGTCAGACGTCGCCGCGCATCTGGGCGCCGCCGATGGACGATCCGGTCAACCCGAACATGCATCCGCTGGTGAACCGCGGCATCTCGCTGCTGGGGGTCGGCATCATGCAGCGGCTGGAACAGGAAGGGAAGCGCGGGGCGCAGGGCTATTCGACGTACTCGAACTGGTGGAACGGCGGCATGCGCTCGACGCCCTGCTTCCACAACGTCGTCGGCATCCTGACGGAGACGGCGTCCGGCCGGTACGCGACGCCGGTCGAGATTACCGACAAGCAATTGCCGGCGCGGCTCGGCAGCGGTGAGAACGCGATGGAACCTTCAACATGGAACCCGAGCCCGTGGAAGGGAGGCATGTGGCGGTTGCGCGATCAGATGGACTACATGGTCACCGCGACGATGGCCGTCATGCGGCTCGCAGCGGACTATCGGGAAGACTGGCTATACAACCGGTATCAGATGGCCCGCGACCAGATCGTGGCGGGCAAGCGGGGCAAGCCGTACGCATACGTGATCCCCGCAGGGCAGCGGGACTGGTCAACGGCCGTGCGACTGGCGGAGATCCTTGATCTTGGGGCCGTTGAGGTGCACCGCGCGGCTGCCGATTTCACGGCGGGTGGCGGGTCGCACCGGGCGGGCTCCTTCGTCGTGCTCATGTCGCAGCCGCATCGCGGGTACGCGAAAGATCTGCTCGAGCCGCAGCGCCACCCGGACCGACGCGACGGCCCCAACGGTCCGCCAAAGCGGCCGTACGACATGGCCGGCTGGACGCTGCCGTATCAGATGGGCGTGCGGGCCGACGTGATCGAGGATCCATTCGAGGCGCCGCTCGAACGCGTGATCAGTTTCGGGTCGATGTCAGCGGCGTCACCCGTCCCCGGCACGAATCTCGAAGTCACCGGACGCATCCGCGAGCTGACGGCCGCCGGGCGCGCACCACGCGTCGGCCTCTACAAGTCCTGGGTCGCGTCGATGGACGAGGGCTGGGCCCGGTTCGTCCTCGAACAGTTCAGCGTGCCGTATCAGTCGCTGCGCGACAAAGACGTCCGCGCCGGGAACCTCCGCGCGCGCTTCGACGCGATCATCCTTCCGGATCAATCGGCGAAAGAAATCATCGAGGGGCACGCAGCCGGGACGATGCCGGCGGAGTATGTCGGCGGAATCGGCGTCGAAGGCGCCGCCTCGTTGAAGGCGTTCGTCGAGGCGGGGGGAACGTTGATCGCGATCGACGGCGCGACGGACGTGCCGATCCAGCAATTCGGCTTGCCGGTACGCAACGCGATCGAAGGCGTTCGGAACACAGAGTTCTACTGCCCCGGATCGCTCCTCCGCCTGACGGTCGACACCTCGCACCCGCTCACGAACGGAGTGGCGGAAGGACAGGCCGCGTTCTTCGTCAACGGCCGCGCCTTCGACGTGGAGGCCGGCGCGGGCGACAGCGTGCGCGTCCCCGCGCGCTACGCGACCGACCGTCTGCTGATGTCCGGCTGGATCAACGGCGAGGCGAAGATCGCGGGAAAGGCGGCCATCGTCGAGGCGTCGCTCGGCCGCGGCAAGGTCGTGCTCGTCGGGTTCGGGCCGTATTTCCGCGGTCAGCCCCACGGGACGTTCAGGATTCTGTTCAATCCCATCCTGCAGAGCGTGGAGAGTGGCTCGACGAAGTCGCAGGGTCAGGAGAGTCGCCCACGATGAGGATCGCCGTCTGTTTCGTCATCACTACCCTGATGGTCGGCGCCTCCGCAGCGCAGGAGCGCGCCACCGAGGTTGGACCCCTTCTATTAAAGGATGCAGCCGTCAGCGCGGCGATGGCGGCGGTGAAGACCAACGAGCCGTGGGTCCTCGAAGAGCAGGTGCGGCTGTGCGAAATCCCCGCGCCCCCGTTCAAGGAGACCGCCCGCGGCAAAGCGTACGCGCAGGCCTTCCGCGAGCTCGGGCTCAAGAACGTCCGGATCGACAAGGTCGGCAACGTCCTCGGCGAGCGGCCGGGCGCCGCGCCGCGGCCCCACGTCGTGTTCTCGGCGCATCTCGACACCGTCTTCCCCGAAGAGACCGACGTCCGCGTGACGCGCCTCGGCTCGATCCTCAAAGGACCGGGCATCGGCGACGACTGCCGCGGCCTTGCCGTCGTCCTCGGCGTCATAAAAGCGATGGCTGACGCAAAGGTGCAGACCGAAGGCACCATCACGTTTGTCGGGACCGTCGGGGAAGAAGGGCTCGGCGATCTCCGCGGCGTCAAACATCTGTTCGACGGAGAGCTGAAAGGGAAGATCGATCGGTTCGTATCGGTGGACGGGACGGGACTCGGCATCACGCACATCGGCGTCGGGAGCAAGAGGTACCGCGTTGCGTTCAAGGGACCCGGCGGCCACAGCTACGGCGCGTTCGGCCTCGCGAACCCGATCCACGCGCTCGGCCGCGCCATCGCGAAGATCGGCGACTTCCAGGTGCCGAGCGAGCCCAAGACGACGTTCAACGTCGGCCGCGTCGGCGGCGGAACGTCGATCAATTCGATCGCGTTCGAAGCCTGGGCCGAGGTGGACATGCGGTCGGCGGACCCGGCCGCGCTTCTATCGGTGGACGCCAACTTTCACAGGGCGGTCGATGCGGCGCTCGAGGAAGAAAACCTGCGCTGGAGCAACCGCGGGAAACTGGCGGTCGACAAGACGCTCGTCGGCGATCGGCCGGCGGGCCGTACCGGGGCGAACTCGCCGGTCGTGCAGGCTGCGGTTTCAGTCACCACGGCGCTCGGGCTGCCCGTCAATCTGGACGAGGGATCGACGGACTCGAACATCCCGATGAACCTCGGCATTCCGGCGGTGACGATCGACGGCGGCGGTCGTGGAACCGGCGCACATGCGCTCGGCGAAACGTTCGACTCCACGAACTCCGAGCAGGGGACGGGGCGGGCGCTACTGCTCGCGGTCGCGCTCGCGAGGAAGTGAGGGCGCGGAGTTTTCGGAGCGCGCGGAGACGGATCAAACGCAGAGGTCGCTGAGAACGTGGAGACGGAGCGGCGGCCGGCGCGCCTTCGGCGCGGGGGTCGCCGCGCTGTCTCAGCCCTCCGCGTCCTTTGCGTCCTCTGCGTCCTTTGCGTTTAACCCGTCCTTTGCGCCCTCCAGGATCTCCCGGAACACCGCGAGCTCCCGTTCGCGCTGCGTCGCCACCGCACGTCGCAAGGTCAGCACGCGCCAGATGAAAAAAGCATGCACCGCACCAATCGCGACCATCTCCTCCCTGGTCTGTGCCGTCAAGGCGACCGGCAGGAAGTTGGCGACGCCCGCGAGCACGTAGACGACGGAGAAGAGTGCGTCAGCCCCGATCGTCCGGCCCCGGGCGCCGAACTGCATGGCGGTCGTCTCCCAGCCGGGGGTGCCCTGAGGATCGTCAAAAGGTCGGTCCTCGTGCGCTGCCTGAAGGTAGCGGCCGATCCGCTCGATGCCGATATGAAGGGACGAAGTGGCCTCGAAACCGGCCGCGAGCACCAGAAGCGGCAAAAGAGCGGCGACAGGCAACACAATGACGGCTGTGGTGGCGACTGTCAGAGCCCCCCAGACGGCGATTACGACGAAAAACAACACGACGCGGGCAGTGCCTCGCTCCCGGATGGTTGCCCGGAGCGCCTCGAATTCCGCCTGATAGGTGGGCCTCATGGCGCCGAAAAGATACTACGGGAACCCCGCGGGACCGGGTGGCGTCGCCGGGCCCGGCCGTTTGGCACACGTTTTGGTAACTGATGAGCCCAGGACCGGCGTGTGGGGCCTATAAGTGCTTGCGAGGATAGGACTTCAATGCTACGATCCGTAATCCTCGGTTTCAAGTTTCAACGGCACGTGTGCCGGATTAGTACGTCCGGGAGGGAAAGTGCGGCGTAATTCGTCATTCTGGGTCGTTCGTGTCCTGACAGCGCTCATCAGCATGGGCGTCGTCGGGCCCTCGATCCAGGCCTCAGCCGAGACTGCGCCCGCTCCCAAATCCAGCAGCACCACCGCGAAAAAACCCGTCGTCAAGAAGAAGACCACGACGCGCCGCTATTCGAGCAGCGCGGCTCGCGCGCGTCGTGCCCGGCTGGCGCGCGCCCGTGCGGCGGCGCGCATGCGCGTCCTGCGCGACGCGATGACGCCCAGGTTCAAGACCGACGCGACCGGCGCGCTCGTCCCGGACATCCGCGCGGCGGCGGCCATCGTCTTCAATCCCGAGACCGGCCAGGTCCTGTTTGCCGAGAACGCTCAGGACCAGCGGTCGATCGCGAGCATCACCAAGGTGATGACCGCCATCGTCTTCCTCGAGGACAACCCGGATCTCTCACAGCAGTACGTGATCGAACGCGGAGACGTCCGAGCGGCGTCGACGACGTATCTGCGCGCGGGGGAGTGGGTGCGGGGCGAGGATCTGCTGCATCTCACGCTGATCGCATCCGACAACGCAGCCGCGCGCGCGCTCGCCCGGAACTCGCACGGCGGCTCCGAGGATTTCGTCCAGCGGATGAACCAGAAGGCGGTCGAGCTCGGGCTCGAGAGCACCGCGTTCACCGATCCGTCCGGCCTGCTGCCGGAGAACGTCTCGTCGGCCTACGATCTGTCGCGGCTGATTGCCTTCGCCGCCTCGGACGAGCGGATCGGGCCGGTGATGCGCAAGACGGATTACTCGCTGATGACCTCCCGCCGGACCGTGGCGATCCACAACACGAACCAGCTGCTTGGCGGCGACATGGACATCCGCGGCGGCAAGACGGGGTTCATCTACAAGGCCGGCTACTGCCTCGCGACGCTTCTCAAGATGCCGCAGGGCGATCAGGTCGCGGTGGTGGTCCTTGGAGCGCGCAACAATGCGCTGCGCTTCATGGAGACCAAGCACATCTTCAACTGGCTGAACGAGCAGGCGCCCGGCGTCTTCGGCAAGCCCCAGCCACAGCAAGACTAACCCGATCATTGCTGAATCTGGATTGTGGAATGCTGAATCAATTCAGCATTCCAGCAATCAGCATTCAACAATGGGCTACGCTCGATACCCCTTCTGAATGACCAGCGCGTCGAGCGGCAGCGTCGCGACGCTGTCGACCTGGACCATCACGGGCCTGCTCGCGGCGCGGGCGTCGTACGCCTTCAGATACCGGTGGCAGGCATCGCAGGCGTAAATGCGGTACGCGCGTGAGGTGAACGACTTGATCCGGGCGCGGTCGCCGTTGCCGCAATAAGGGCAGGCGACCGCATCGAACTTCCACCGCGCCGCGCACCGGCCGCAAATCAGGTGGCGCTCCGCGGCGGGCGTGATCGTCGAGAAATCCGGCTCACCGCCGCAGACCGGGCAGGTGCGCGCCGTCCATTCGGACAGATCGGCGGAGGCCAGCACAGCCTCGGCACACCGCACGAGAAACGGACGCAGCGCCTGGGTAAGGACGCTCTCGATACCCGGGGTGAGGTCGCTGTTGCCGTTGAACCACTTCTCCAGCACGGGGTCGAGCGGCGCGGGGTCCCGCGCCATCGTGTCCGCCCGGCGAAAATCCTCATCCTCGAGCGCCTCGTACCGCCGCATCGCTGCCGCCGTTTCGCGAATGAGGTACCTGACGTCGCTGTACTCGAACGGGATTTGATCGAAGCGAAGCAGGGACTTACCCGCGGCGGCACGCGCGCGGACGTCGGCCGGATCGAGCCGCAGCGACGGCAGCGGCACGCGGCCCTGGACGCGGCGTTGGAGGGCGATCAAGGCCAGCTGGAGGTCGATCGCGGGAGCGAGCTCGGGCTGCTCCTCACGCAGTTGCGTCAGCTCGGCGACCTCACGCGGGGCAGGGCGGGCCGGCCCTGTGGGCCGCTGTCCTCCGGGCACGGATGAGATTGTAATGGAAGGCGGGGGAAGCGGTGTAGGCCCGACCTTTCAGGTCGGGCGTGCGCGAATCATCCGGCTGCCGATGATCCGAACACGCCCAACCTGAAGGTTGGGCCTACATGCAATCTAGAAGGTCCACCTCGCCGCGAGCTGGATCTGCCGCGCGGGGACGAGAGTCTGAGGCGACTCGAAGTTCACCGTCGTGACCTGGCCGGGCGCGTAGGTGATGTCCGTGCTCGGCGTGCGAGTGACGACCGCCGTCGTCGTGTTCGCGTTGAACGTGTTGAGCACCTCGAGGAACAGGCCGATTCGGTCCCTCGATCCGAGGTTGAAGGTCTTCTCGAACCTGAGGTCGAGGTTGCTGTCCGACGGCAGACGCCGGCTGCCGCGCGGCTCGAGGAACGGCTGCCGTGACGCCGTCGGCGCGTTCAGCAGGCTCGTCGCGTACTGCGCGAACGGCGTGTAGTTCCGGCCGCTCAGGGACCGGAAAACGGCGTTCACCCCCACCTCGATCTTCGGAATCGAATAGCTCCCCAGCAGCTTGAACTCGTGCGTCCGATCGTTGGTCAGCCGCCCGTCGGTGTTCACGATCGAACGATTCGGATTCTCGAAGATGCTCGAGCCAATCTGCTGTCCCCCCGTGTTGTCGACGTTCCCCTCCGCTTTCGACAGGACGTACGATGCCTGCGCCTGCCAGCGGTTCGTGTAGCGTTTCGACAACACGAGCATCAGCGCCTGGTAGCTTCGATGTGGATCGAGGGTGCCTATGACGTTCCCGCCCGGATCCAGGAACTGGAAGCCTTCTACGTTCCGGATCAGGAAGTCGGTGTCGCTGTCGCTGCGATTCGCCCAGTTGTAGAGCGTGATGGGCGTGTTGGTCAGCGTGTTGTTCGCCTGGACGGGGCGCCAGCGCGCCGATGGGCTGACAGCTCCCAGGAAGTTCTTGTCCTCCCGCCAGATGCCCGTGGCAGTCAAACGCATGTCGCTCGTGAGCGCCCGCTCGAACGAGAGCGTCGCCTCCTCAACGCGGGGGTGCTTCAGGTCATCCGCGACGCGGTATGGGATGGCCTCGTCCCGCAGGAACTCGGCGCCGAGGGTCCCGTTCGGATTGACCTCGAACCCCACGAAGTCTTGCTCGCCCGGCACGGCCTTCACGAATGCGGCCGTCTGAGCACCTTCATAGTAGTGACCGTACGAGCCCTTCAGCACGCTGCGGTAATCCCCCGTCACATCCCAGGCGAAGCCGAGGCGCGGCGACCAGCTCGTGGTGCTGAACACCTTGCCGAGGTCGGGATGCGTGCCCCGGATGAAGTCGCCGCGAAGGCCGACGTTGAGCGTCAGCCGGTCGCGGATCTTCCACGAGTCCTGGGCGAAGAGCGACTCCCGTTCGTTGTGTCCGGTGAGGTCGTACCCATAGCTGTACGCGACGTACGGCGCGCCGTAGTAGTCGTTGAAGAAAACGTCGTTGACGTAGCCGTACCGATCTCGCGTCATGCTCCGCTCGAGCTCGGCGCCGAACTTGAACTCGTGCCGACCGAACTTGTCCGCATAGTGCGTGACCGAGCCGTTGACCTGATTTCGCTCGCGATCGGAGTAGGAGAACCAGCCTTGGGAGACGGAGAACAGGCCGGTGCCCAGGTCGAGACGTCCGGACTGGTTCACCTCAGGGTTGAGGTCAAAGAAACCCCACCAACCGGTGTACTTCACCTCGGCGAAGGTGTTCGACCCGAACAGGTGGCGCCACTGAAGGAGCCACACCCACTCAGGAGCGTCCTCGCGGTTTGTCAGCTCGTCAGTGGATTGAAGCCCCTTTCCCGCGCGGCCGATGATGTTGTAGGCGTCGTACTGAAGAGTGCCCGTGAACGTGTCCGAGTTGGTCGGTTGGAAGGTGGTCTTGAAGTTCAGCCGCGGGCTGACCTCGTGCCTCCGCGTGACCGGACCGCTCGGATCGGTTTCAAGCAGGAACCGCTGCGCGCTCACGAAGAAAAACGCCTTGTTCTGTTTGATCGGTCCGCCGAGCTGCGCGGTGAGATCAACGTATTGCTTGGTCTGGGCCGGGTCCCCCAGCGCCAGGTTCTGGTCAATGATGTCCTGACTGACGTTGCTGGACGCCAGACCGCTGCTTGTGCCGAGTATTTCGAACAGGCCTGAGAAGCGGTTGCCGCCCGACTTGGTGATCGTGTTGATCACCGCGCCAGTGAAGCCACCATACTCCGCGGACGCTCCGAGACCCTGGATCTGGATCTCCTCGACGATGTTGTAGTTGTAGAACGTCCACGGCGTGCCGCCTGACGGATCGCGCGTGTCGACTCCGTCGATGAGCAGTGAGTTGGCGGTGCTGCCGTCGGCGCCGTACGCCGAGCTGTTGTTGATCCCCGGCGCGACGTTGAGCACGTTGATGGCCGTCCGGGTGATCGGCGCGTTCGCGAGCAGGTCCTGTGAGATCTTCGTGTCGGTGGCGCTGCTCCTCACGTCGACGATCGACGAGTCGGCGAGGACCGTGACGCTCTCCTGCAGACCCGCGACCTTGAGCGCGATGTCCACGGTCGGGCTCGCGGCGATCGACACGGTGACGTTCTCCTGCCGCGTCGTCTGGAATCCCGAGAGCTCCGCCGAAACGGCGTAAACCCCCGGCTCGAGTCCCGGGAAGCGGTATTCACCCGCCGCGTCGGTGACTGTCGTTTGAGAGCCCGTCCGGCCGGTCAGCGTCACGGTGACGCCCGGCAGAACGGCGCCCTGTTCGTCCTTAATCGTTCCTGAAACGGACCCTGTCAGGGTCTGGGCGTACGCTCCCGGGGCGGTGAGCGCCAGAAGGAGCACGACCAATAATCCGCGTCTGAGAATCTGCATGGATTCTGAAACTCCTCTGGTGCCTTCAGC
The DNA here is from genome assembly GCA_963847125.1 of uncultured Acidobacteriota bacterium. Classification (GTDB taxonomy): domain Bacteria; phylum Acidobacteriota; class Vicinamibacteria; order Vicinamibacterales; family 2-12-FULL-66-21; genus DATAEE01. The sequence goes on along the minus strand of CAWJYM010000004.1, from coordinate 3,571,913 downwards.
GAATCGGTGACTTGACGGGGTCGCGGCTGTCGAAAACCGTCCACACCGTATAGCCGATGCCCGCCGCGATGAGACCAAGCGCGAGGGCGCCCTTGCGCGACTTGAAGAATCCGCTCGGCGGGGTCGCCGAGCCTTCCTGGGTCCGCGCCGCGGCTGGCGCGGAGTTGAGGATCTGCAGGCTCGCGGGCGAGAGCGTCGTGAGCGTGCTGGCCGCTGCGGGCCTCGCGACGGTATCGGCTGCGCACGGCGTCGCGCAGAGGACTGCCGCGATCGCCAAGACGAGCACCGATCCCGTCATACGTCTGACGAAGTGGTTCACATCAACCTCCAGGCTGGTGGGGTAACCGGACGCCGCACGGCTCCCGGTTGTGGCACAGGCGAGCAAGTGACATGCCCCACGAGAGCAGAAGCGCCGACCGTCGCCGTAACTTGTAATGCTAAACTACTTAGGCGTCAAGCCTTGCGTGAATCCCCGCGTCATCGCGTACGCATTTCGTCATGCCACTTGGATCGAAATCCAAACCGTTGAAGCGCGAGGTGGTCCGAGGCTTTAGCCTCGTCCGCGTCGCGGCGCTCGTCGTGATGAGCGCCGTAGCCGCGGGGGTCGCCTGGCTTGGCTGGCAGGCCTGGGGAGCGGCAGACCTCCGCGCCTCGGACTTCAACCTGCTGATCGTCTCGCTCGACACCACCAGGGCCGACCGGCTCCACGCATACGGCTTCCAGGAGATCGACACGCCCGCGCTCGATCGGCTGGCCGCAGAAGGGGTGCTTTTCCAGCAGGCGGCCACCGCGGCGCCGCTCACGCTGCCCGCCCACACCACCATCTTCACGAGCCGGGTGCCGCCCGAGCACGGCGTCCGCGACAACGGCGGCTTTTTCGTCGATCCGTCGGAGACGACGCTGGCGGAAACGCTCCTGGCGCGTGGCTTCAAGACCGGCGCCTTCGTCGGCGCATACGTCCTCGACTCGAAGTGGGGGCTCGACCAGGGGTTCGAGACCTACTTCGACGACTTCGACCTCACGAAGTACCGCGCGATCTCCCTCGGAGCGATCCAGCGCCCGGCCAACGAGGTCGTGGACAAGGCGCTCGAGTGGATGGCCGGCGTGGCGGGCCAGCGTTTCTTCGGCTGGGTGCACCTCTACGATCCCCACACGCCTTACGAGCCGCCCGAGCCATTCAAGTCGCGGTATCCAGGCCGCCCGTACCTCGGCGAGATCGCATTCACGGACTCGCAGGTCGGCCGGCTCGTCGACTTCCTCCGCGAGCGCGACATCCTGGACCGCACGGTCATCGTCGTCGTCGGCGACCACGGCGAGAGCCTGGAGGATCACGGAGAGGGGAGTCACGGCTTCTTCATCTATGAGAGCGTCGTCCGCGTGCCGCTGATAATCCGTTCGCCGCTGCAGGGAGCGCAGGGCAGACGGGTCGCGGATGTCGTCCGGACGCTGGACATCGCGCCAACGGTGGCCGAGTTGCTCGGCGTGCAGAACGTGCCGAACGGGGACGGCGTGAGTCTGGTGCCGTTGATGACGGGGGCGGCCGCGGAGCTCGGGCTCGAAGCCTACGCCGAGTCCACCTATCCGCTCTATCACTATGGGTGGAGCGACCTCCGGGCGCTGCGCTCGGGTCGGTTCAAGCTCATCGCGGCGCCGAGGCCGGAGCTGTACGATCTCGAGCAGGACCCGGGGGAGCGGACGAATCTCTTCGACGAACGAAAGCAGCTCGCGGATCGAATGCTCGCCCGCCTGGGCGAGCTGGAAGCCCGCTTCACGAAGGCCGAACGGCCCACCAGCGAGCCGGAGGTCGATCCCGAGGCCCGGGCGCGGCTCGCGGCGCTGGGCTACATCGGGTCGTTCGTCGCGACGGCGCCGCCGGACGCCTCGCGCAGCGGCCTGGCGGATCCAAAGGACAAGATCCGCGTGTTCAACATGATCAGCAAGGCTCGTGACATCTCGAAAGACGAGAAGCGGTTCGACGAGGTCGTGGGCATCCTCAAACAGGTTGTCGGCGAGGACCCCAAGGTCGTCGACGCCTGGTTCATGCTGGGCAACGTGCACACGCGCGTGAACCGGCAGGAGCAGGCAATCGAGTACTTCAAGCGCGTGCTCGCGCTCAAGCCGGATGACGAGATGGCGATGGTGAACATGGCCAACGCCTTCCGGCAGATCGGCAAGGATGAGGAGGCGCTCGTCGGGTACCGCCGGTTCCTGGCGCTGGATCCGAAGAACTCTCAAATCAGGTACGAGGTCGCCCAGATTCTGATCGATCGCGGCGAACTGGACGAAGCGTCGAAGCTCCTGACCGAGGCCCTGCAGCTCGAACCCAAAATGGTGGCGGCTCGAAACGCGCTGGGCGCGGTGGCGCTGAAGAAAGGTAACCTCGCGCAGGCAGAACAGGAGATTCGGTCGGCGATCGCGCAGCGATCCGATGTGCGGCTGGCGCATTTCAATCTGGCGCTCATCGCGGAGGAACGGCGTGACTACCGGACGGCGATCGACGAGTACTTGAAGGAGATCGAGCTCCACCCGTCGAGCTACAAAGCCATGTTCAACCTCGGTCGGCTCTACGGCGAGCTGGGGCAGCGCGACGCGCAGCTCAGGGCGTATCGCGAGGCGATCGCGGCCAACCCGATGTTCGCCGAGGGGCACCTGTATCTCGCAAAGCTGCTCCTCGACATGAACCGCGAGCTGGAGGAGGCTGCGCGGCTCGCCGAGCGCGGCGTGGAGCTTCAGCCGCGCTCGCCGTACGCGCCGCTCGGACACTACGTTCGGGCCGACCTGTACAGCCGCCAGGGGCGCCACGCCGACGCCGCCCGCGAGGCGGCGCTCGGCCGGAAGCTCGAGCGCGAGGTCACGCGATGATCGTCGATGACTCCGTAGGGGCGGTTCGCGAACCGCCCCTACAACCGACTACATGACCCGATCACCCGATCAGCCGATCGCCCGATCGAAACCGTTGTCCATCCTTATGATCTCGCCTGAGGCGACTCCGTTCGCAAAAACCGGAGGGCTCGGCGACGTCGCCGGCGCCCTGCCGCAGGCGCTCGGGCGACTCGGGCACCGCGTCACGCTGGTGCTGCCGCGGTACAGAGGCGTCGACGCCGGCTCGTCGATCGACCAGCAGCGTCTGTGGATCGGCGGCCGGCCCTTCGACGTCGGCTACGTGGAGCATCCGCTGGCCGACGGGGCGCGCGCGATCTTCGTGGATGTGCCCGAGCTCTACGATCGCCCCGGAATCTACAGCGCCGGCGATCGCGACTATCCGGACAACGCGATCCGGTTCGCCGTGTTGTCCAGAGCCGCGCTGGAGTTCGGCGCCCGGATGGAGGATGAGTGGCGTCCGTCGCTCGTGCACGCGCACGAATGGCAGACCGGGCTCGCACCCGTGTACTTGAAGACGCACTACGCGCGGCACCCGCGACTCGTCGGCCTTCCGATCGTCTTCACGATCCACAACCTCGCGTTCCAGGGGTTGTTCCCCGGCGAGACGATGCGGAGCCTGGATCTGGGCTGGGAGCTGTACACGCCCGAAGCGCTCGAGTTCTGGGGCCGGATGAGCTTTCTCAAAGGGGGCGTGAACTTCGCCGACCGGATAACCACGGTCAGCCCGCGCTACGCGCGCGAGATCGTCACGCCGGAGCTCGGCTTCAACTTCGACGGGATCCTTCGCGCCCGGCAGGCGGTCCTCAGCGGCATCCTGAACGGCATCGACGCGGAGGGGTGGAACCCCGAAACGGACGTCCATCTGCCCGTTCACTTTGGACCGTCAAGCCTCGACGCCAAGCGAGAGGTCAAGCGCGCGCTGCTGGAGCGGCTTCGGCTTCCTTCCGACCAAGAGGCGCTCGACCGCCCGGTCATCGGGCTCGTCTCCAGGATGACAGATCAGAAAGGTTTCGACCTGCTCGGCGCCGCCATCCCCGACCTCATGGCTCTCGACGCGACGTTTGCGCTGCTCGGCTCGGGCGAGGCGCGCTACGAGCGCCAGTGGGCGCGGCTGGCGGCCGAGCATCCGGCGCGCGTGGGGGCGGAGATCGCGTTCGACGAGTCGCTGGCGCACCTCATCGTCGGCGGCTCCGACATGTTCCTCATGCCGTCACGGTTCGAGCCGTGCGGTCTCAACCAGATGTACAGCATGCGATACGGCACCGTGCCGGTTGTGCGAGCGACGGGCGGCCTCGCCGACACAATCACCAACTACTCAGACACGACAGGAAAAGGGACCGGCTTCACGTTCGAGGACTACACGACACGCGCGCTTCTGAGAACGGTCGAGCGGGCGGTCGCCGTGTACACGCAGGACGGGCAACCCTGGCGCGCGCTTCAACTTGCGGGGATGGCGGAGGATCATTCCTGGGACGTTTCGGCCCGGGAGTATGTCAAAGTGTATAGGGGCCTGTTTCCGAAGGCGCCATCGGTCAGACCGAGGCGCCGGGTAACGGCGCGTGGGCAGCAGCCAGAAAGGTAAGGAATGGCGTCAGCGAATCTGGAGACGTTTACAGACGGAGATTTCGAGCAGAAGGTCCTGGGGGCCAAGGCTCCCGTTCTCGTCGACTTCTGGGCGGAGTGGTGCGGCCCCTGCCGGCGAATCGCGCCGACCGTCGAAGCGCTCGCGGCGGACTACGCGGGAAGGGTCGTCATCGGCAAGATGAACGTGGACGAGAATCCGTCGGTCCCCATGCGATACATGGTCCGCGGGATCCCGACGCTGCTGCTCTTCAAGGGCGGACAGGTCGTCGAGCAGGTCGTGGGCCTGACCGACAAGGATACCCTCAAGCGCCTCCTCGACAAGCACGTCCAGTAGACGGATATCATTCGCAGCCATGCGCAACGTGATCATCATCGGCTCGGGGCCGGCGGGTCTGACCGCCGCTCTGTACGCCGCGCGGGCCAACCTCAAACCGCTGTTGATCGAAGGCCTCGAGGCGGGCGGCCAGCTGATGCTGACGACCGCGGTCGAAAATTACCCCGGCTTCCGCGACGGCATCATGGGACCCGGGCTGATGGCGGAGATGCGGGCGCAGGCCACACGGTTCGGCACGGCGATCGTCCAGGGAGACGTGAGCGCCGTCGACGTGTCCCGCGGTCCGTTTATCGTCCGAACGACGGAAGACGAGCATCGCTGCCATGCGCTCATCATCGCAACGGGTGCGTCAGCCCGACTGCTGGGCAGACCGTCGGAGCGCAAGCTGATGGGGCACGGCGTCTCGACCTGCGCGACCTGCGACGGGTACTTTTTCCGCGACCGTCCCATCGCCGTCGTCGGCGGGGGTGACTCGGCGATGGAGGAGGCCATCTTCCTGACCAAGTTCGCCTCGCACGTGACGGTCGTCCATCGGCGCGACACGTTGCGCGCGTCGAAGATCATGCAGGACAAGGCGTTCGCCAACCCGAAGATCTCCTTTGAATGGAACAGCGAAGTCGAGGACGTCCGCGGAACCGACGTGGTCACCGGCATCGGGCTGCGCAATAACCGCACGGGCGAGCGGAAGGAAATCCCTCTCGACGGCGTTTTCGTCGCGATCGGCCACACGCCGAATACGTCGCTCTTCGTCGGGCAGCTGGACATGGATTTAAACGGCTACCTCGTGACGCACGACGGCACGCGGACGAGCGTCCCGGGTGTCTTCGCGTGCGGCGACGTCCAGGATCACATCTACCGGCAGGCGGTCACGGCTGCCGGCTCGGGCTGCATGGCGGCGATTGACGCGGAAAAATATCTGGAAGGACTGCCGCAGCACCTGGGGGCGAAAGAGGCGGTTGCGCCGTAGGCCCGACCTTCAATCAATCCATCCCCCTCCAAGAACCTCGTCACCCTCGTAAAACACCACTGCCTGTCCAGGCGCAACCGCGGCCTGCGGCTCGTCAAACTCCACGCGCACCCGATCTGCATCGAACGCCGTAATGGTCGCGGGCGCCTCGCGGTGGCGGTGCCGAATCCGCGCCGTCGCGCGGACGGGGCCGGAAGGCGTCTCGCCTGAGATCCAGTTGACCTGCGACGCGGTCAGCGTCGTCCGATCGAGGGCGTCGCGCGGGCCGACGATCACCCGACGGTCGGCTGCGTCGATGTCGACGACATAGAGAGGCACGCCGGCGCTGAGGCCGAGGCCCTTGCGCTGCCCGATCGTGAAGTGATGTGTGCCCTCGTGCCTGCCCAGCACGCGCCCGTCGCGATCGGTGATGACCCCCGCGCCGACCGGCTCGGGCGCGTTCCGCTCGACGAACGCCGCGTGGTCGCCGCTGGCGACGAAGCACAGCTCCTGACTGTCCGGCTTCTCGGCCACGCGAAGCCCAAGGCGCCGCGCGGTGGTGCGCACGTCATCCTTCGTCAGCGCGCCGACTGGAAACTGCGCCTGCGACAGCTGATCCTGCGACAGCGTGAAGAGGAAATAGGACTGATCCTTCGACGGATCGAGCCCACGAAGCAGCCGATAGCGTCCCGACCCGTGGCGATCGACGCGCGCGTAGTGGCCGGTGGCGACCGCCGCGGCGCCGAAGCCCCGGGCCCGATCCGCGAGCTCCGCGAACTTCAAGTCGCCGTTGCAGTGCACGCACGGAATCGGCGTCCTCCCGGACGTGTACTCGCCGACGAAATTCGACAGGACGTGCTCCCCGAACTGCCGCTCGAGGTTGACGATGTAGTGGGGGATGCCGAGCGAGGAGGCGACGCGCCGCGCGTCGTACAGATCGTCGATCGTGCAACAGCTGCCGAAGCGGACATCTCCCCGGGTCTGGTCGTACAACTGCATCGACAGACCGATGACGTCGTGGCCCTCCGCGGCGAGCAGCGCGGCCGCCACGGACGAATCGACTCCGCCGGACATGGCTACGACGATGCGCATAGTCATCTGAGCCCATTGTGGAATGCTGAGTGCTGAATGCTGATTGATTCAGCATTCCACACTCCACATTCAGCAATGAGCTGAACCTCAGGTCCCTAGTTCCTAGTCCCTGCGGTGTTTCCACGCCGGGCCCCAGCTCCCGTCAGGCTCCTCAGCTTCACGACGATTCCCGGCAGAATGCCGACCACGTGATCGACTTCGGCTTCGGTGTTGTCCTGCCCGAGGCTGAAGCGGATGGAGTTCTGCGTCCGGTGGGGCGGGAAGCCCATCGCGCGCAACACGTGCGAGGGCTCCAGCGTCCCGGAGGAGCAGGCCGATCCGGTCGACACCGCGACACCGGCGAGATCGAGCGCGATGAGCAGCGACTCCGCCTCGACCCCGTCGAAGCTGACGTTCGTCGTGTTGGCCACGCGCGGGTCGCGCGCGCCGTTCACCGCCGTTCCCGGAACCCCGGCCAGGATGCCTGCTTCCAACCGGTCGCGGAGCGACGACAGGCGCAGAGGTTCGGTCGGCAGCTTGGCGCGCGCCGCCGCCGCGGCGGCGCCGAGGCCGGCGAGGCCGGGCACGTTCTCCGTTCCGGCGCGCCGGCTGCGCTCGTGGCGGCCACCGGTGAGAATCGCCGTCAGCCGCGTGCCGCGCCGGATCCAGAGCGCACCCGCTCCTTTCGGACCGTTGAACTTGTGCGCGGAGATCGCCAGCAGATCGACGTGGAGGGCCGCGACATCGATCGGAATCTTTCCCGCCGACTGCACCGCGTCGGTGTGCATGAGCGCGCCACGCTCGTGCGCGAGCGCCGCGATCTCGGCGATCGGCTGGATCGTTCCGATCTCGTTGTTCGCATGCATCACCGACACGAGAGCCGTGGCGTCGGTGAGGGCAGCGCGCACGCGATCCGGATCGACGACGCCGCGCGCGTCGACCGGCACGAAGGTCGTCTGCCAGCCGCGCTTCGCGAGCGCCTTGAACGTGTTCAGGACCGCCTCGTGCTCGATCGCGCTGGCGACGAGGTGTCGGCGCCCAGCCGGCTCGAGCGCTTCGGCCGCGCCGCGGATCGCGAAATTGTCCGCTTCGGTCCCGCCACTCGTGAAGACCACTTCGGCCGGTTCGGCGCCGATGAGCGCCGCGACGGCGCCGCGAGCGTCATCCAGGATTGCCTTCGCCCGCTGCCCGTACTGATGGACGCTCGATGGATTGCCGAAATCTTCCTTGAGCACTCGTGTCATGGAAGCGGCGACGTCCGGGTGGAGCGGCGTCGTTGCATTGTGGTCGAAGTAGATACGCATCAATACTTTACCTTTCATGATACCATTGCTGGATTGCTCCCCACGAGGGCGACCTCGTGCAGCCCTGCGACGTGCACAACCAATCTGGGAGAGACAGTGCAATGTGGAAACGCGATGAAGCGGTGAAGCCCGGAGCTGGGGCCGATCCAATGCCTGCCCCGGCTCAGCCAACCACCACGGCGGCCGCCCCGCGGCCCGCCACAGACGCGAGGCCAGGCCTGGGGAGGGACACGGTGAACATTGGCAAGTCGGTCGTCATCAAAGGCGAGTTGAACGGCAGCGAAGATTTGACGATCGAAGGCCAGGTCGAAGGCAAGATTGAGCTCCGTCAGCACGTGCTGACCATCGGCCCGAACGGTAAGATCAAGGCCCAGATCTTCGCGAAATCGGCCATCATCCTCGGCGAAGTGCACGGCAACGTGACGGCGACCGAGAAAGTGGACATTCGCGACAACGGGTCGGTCGACGGTGACATCGCGGCGCCGCGCGTCGCGATCGCCGAAGGGGCGCACTTCCGCGGCAGCATCGACATGCAGCGCGCGGGGGCGGGGCGGTCCGACGGCCGGGCCGAGGCGAAGTCCGAGCCGAAGTCCGAGTCGAAGCCGGCCGCGAGCCAACCCGCGCCAGCCGTCGTTCAGCACTGACGCGGCTCGGGTCAGGGTCGGGCAGTGGCGCGCGGATTCAGCGACCTTCTGCGCTTGGGACCCCGACGACCGGACCCGCCGTCGGCCACGGCCGGCGGCGCTCCGGACGTCGAGGCCTACGTGTCGAAGGGATTCGCTCGTCTTCTTGCTTCCCTTTCCGGACGCGACGCTCCCGTCATCGTCGATCTCGGCCCCGTCGTCGGATCGAACGTCGCGTTTTACGGCGAACGACTCGGCTGCAAGCTGTTCGTCGAGGACCTCTTCACCGATCTCGATCGCCACACGCGGGCGGGACACCTCGACGAGCTGGCCACGGCCTTCGCGTCGCGGCTGCGACAACCCGACGGCAGCGTGGACGCCATCCTGTGCTGGGATCTCTTCGACTACCTGCCGCGACCGGCGGCGCAGGCGATCGCCCGTGAGCTCGTGCGCGCGCTCAAGCCGGGCGGGCTCGTCTTCGGCTTCTTCGGCACGCTGGCTCTCGAGACCGCTCACTACACGCGGTTCGTGATCGTCGACGATGCGCGGCTGCGCCACCGGACGTCCGCGGCGCCGCCCATGAAGCGCAGCGTCTTTCAGAACCGCGACATTCAGAAAATGTTCGACCCGCTCGTCGTCTCCGATTCGTTTCTTCTCAAGACCAACACACGCGAGATCCTGCTTCGCAAGCCCTAGCCCCGCGCGCTACGATGGCGTATGGCCCGCCCGGTCATCGCCCTGATCAGCGACTTCGGGACGAGCGATCACTACGCCGGCACGATGAAAGGCGTGATCCTCGGCATCTGTCCTGACGTCGAGCTGGTGGACATTTCGCACGACATCCCCCCGCACGACGTCCTCACCGCGGCCGTCGAGCTGGCGGCGAGCTATAAGTACTTTCCGCAGGGGACCATCTTTCTCACGGTCATCGATCCGGGCGTCGGCTCGGCGCGCCGCGGCCTCGCCGCCGAAACGTCCGATCACAAGTTCGTGGCGCCGGACAACGGCGTGCTGACCGCCGTCTTCCAGGAGACGGCCCCCAAGCGCGTCGTCGAGCTCACCGAGCGGCGGTACGCGCGCCCGACCGTCAGCCGGACGTTCGAAGGCCGCGACCGCTTTGCGCCGGCGGCCGCCTGGCTGGCAAAAGGGATCCAGCTCTCGGCGCTCGGACGCGCCGTGACCGACTACTGCAAGCTGGATCTGGCGCCGGCTGACGTGACCGGCGACGCGATCGCGGGGCGCGTTCTGCGAATCGATCGTTTCGGCAATCTGGTGACCAACATCGATCGGCGGACGGTGGAACGGCTGGCGCAGGGAGCCGGCATCCAGATCGAGGCGGGGCCCCACCGCATCGGACGTCTCGTCGCGACGTATTCAGAGATCGGCCCGGACGAAGTGTGCGCGCTGTTCGGAAGCACCGACCACCTGGAGCTCGCGGCGAACGCGTCGAGCGCCGTCGATCGGCTGGGGCTGGCGCGCGGCGCGGCGGTCACCGTACGCCGGGTGTGAGCTCCCTTTATCTCCCTTTATAATGTCCGTTCATCATGATCAGCTTCGACCTGTCCGAAGAACACCGTCTGCTCGAGCAGTCCGTCCGTGAATGGGGGGCGCGCGAAGTCGCGCCAAGGATCCACGACCTCGATCGCGAGCACCGGTTCGACCGCAATATCCTGCCGCAGATGGCCGAGCTCGGGCTGCTCGGCTGCTCGGTGCCGCAGGAGTACGGCGGCGCCGGGATGGACTACATCAGCCTCGGCCTCATCAGCGAAGAGCTGGAGTACGTCGACACGTCCCTGCGCGTCATCATGTCGGTGCACGCGGGGCTGAACTGCCTGACGCTGCTGGCGTGGGGGACCGACGATCAGAAGCGGCGCTATCTCGTTCCGCAGGCCCAGGGGAAGAAAATCGCGACGTACGGGCTCACCGAGCCGGCCGCCGGCAGCGACGCCCGCGGCATCCAGACGGTCGCGATCAAGAAGGGCGATCGCTTTCACCTCTCGGGCGAGAAGATGTGGATCTCGCTCGGCGACGTCGCCGACAACTTCCTCGTCTTCGCCTGGTCGGATCTCGAGAAAAAGAAGCAGCGGGACCCGTCGGGCATCAGCGCCTTCATCGTCGAGCGGGCGTTCAAGGGCTTCTCGAGCGGGACGCTGAAGGAGAAGTGGGGCATCCTCGCCGGAAACACGGGCTTCTTCAAGATGGACGACGTCGAAGTGCCGGAAGAGAACGTCGTCGGCCGCCTTGGAGAAGGGTTCAAGATTGCGATGTTCGCGCTCGATCAGGGGCGCTATACCGTCGCGGCCGGCGCGACGGGGCTGATCCGCGCGTGCCGCGACGCCAGCGTCAAGTACGCGAAGGATCGCAAGACGTTCGGCGTCGAGATCGGGCAGCATCAGCTCGTGAAAGAGATGCTCGCGCAGATGGAGTCGGACTATCAGGCGTCCCGCCTCCTCTGGCTGCGGGCCGGGGTCCTGAAGAACGAGGGGCGACGCAATACGCGCGAAACCGGACTGGCGAAGTGGTTCGCGACGGTCGCGTCCGAGCGCGCCGCCGGGGACGCCGTCCAGGTCCACGGCGCCAACGGATACTCAGACGAGTATCCGGTCGGCCGGTTCTATCGCAACTGCAAGGGCGCGGTCATCTACGAAGGCACGCGCGAGATTCACAAGATCATGCAGGCGGACTACCTGCTCGGGTATCGGGCGGATCGTCCCACCCGCTGCGAGCTGCCGCCGTATCGGGCCGCCGAGCCGGCGGCGCAGCGCGTCAAGTAGCTTCACATTCAGCACTCAGCAATCCACAATGACCAGCGACCTTTCGCTCGAGTTTCTGCGCGTCGTCGAGCAGGCGGCGATCGCCTGCGCGCACACGATGGGGCAGGGCGATCGCCACAAGTCCGACCAGGCGGCGGTCGAAGCGATGCGCTCCTGCATGGACACTGTCCCGATCGACGGGACGATCGTGATCGGCGAGGGAGAGCGGGACGAGGCGCCGATGCTGTTCATCGGCGAGAAGGTCGGCCGCGCGCATTCGCGCCCCGGCGACGGCACCCGGTACCCCGCGGTGGACATCGCCGTGGACCCGCTGGAGGGGACCAATCTCTGCGCCACCGGCTCACCCAACGCGATTGCGGTTCTGGCGGCCGCTGGTCGCGGCGAGCTGCTGCACGCCCCGGACCTGTACATGGAAAAGCTCGTCGTCGGGCCGAGCTCGAAGGATTCCGTCAGCCTCGACGCGCCGGTCGCCGACAATCTGGCGGCCATCGCAAAATGCCTCGAGCGAAAGGTCGGCGACCTGGTCGTCATCGTGCTCGATCGACCGCGGCACGAGAAGCTGATCAACGACATCCGCGCGACCGGCGCGCGCATCCGGCTGATCGGCGACGGCGACCTGTCGGCCGGGATCGCGGCGGCCGTCGTCGGCACAGGCGTGCACGCCGTGATGGGGACGGGTGGCGCGCCCGAAGGCGTGCTGACCGCCGCCGCCATGCGGTGCCTCAACGGCGAGATCTTCGCCCGCCTCGTCGTCAGCAAGCCGGAGCACGAGGAACGGTGCCGGCAGATGGGGATCAAGGACCCGAAGCGGATTTACCGGTCGAAAGATCTCGCTTCCGGCGATTCGATGATCTTCGCCGCGACCGGCGTCACCGACGGGACGCTCATGCGGGGCGTCCGGTTTTTCGGCGACGGCACGCGGACGAGCTCGGTCGTGATGCAGTCGAACCCGCACCAGATCCGGTTCGTGGACACGATTCACGTGCGGCAGGACCAGGACTTGAAGATCCGATTCTGAGCGGGGAATCTAGAATTCAGAATCCAGAATCCAGAAGGTGGCGGCAGAACGTGTTCGCCGCCGCCGGCGCCAGCTTCATCGGCTTCACCGGGTTCACGCTGGTGATGCCCTTCCTCCCTCTGTACTTCCAGCAGCTCGGCGTGACGGACGTCGGGGAGATCGCGCTCTGGTCCGGGCTCTCGCTCGGCGTCACGCCCGGGCTCACGGCGATCCTCGCGCCGTTCTGGGGACGGCTCGCCGACCGCTACGGCCGGAAGATCATGGTCGAGCGGTCGATCGCGAGCTTCGTGGTCATCATGACGCTGACCGCCTACGTGAGCGAGGCCTGGCAGGTCTTCGCGCTGCGCGCGGTGCAGGGGATCTTCGCCGGGTACGGAGCGCTGACGCTCACGATGGCCGCGCAATCCGCTCCTCCCGGTCGAATGGCTCAGGCGATCGGCACGGTGCAGACGGCGCAGCGGCTCGGGCCCGCCCTCGGGCCGGTCATCGGCGGCATCGTCGCCGGCCTCGTCGGGCTGCGCCGCGCGTTTCTGGTCACGGCAGGCTTCTACGCCGCGGCGCTGCTGCTCGTCTTCATCCTCTATAAGGATGTCGACACCCCCGACCCGCGAGCGAGCCGGTCGTCCGGCCGGATCTCGTTCCGCGACATTCTGGCGTTCGAGAACTTTCTGCTGCTGATGGGAGTGATCTTTGCCGTCCAGTTCGCGGATCGGGCGTTCGGTCCGGTGCTGCCGCTCTTCGTCGCCGAGCTCGACGCCGGCCTGTCGCCATCGAGGGTCGCCCTCATTGCCGGTCTGCTGTTCTCGATCTCCGCGGGCGCCGGGGCGGCGGGCAATCAGATCGCCCCGCGGCTGCTGCGCACCGTCCGCCCCAGGCGGGTCCTCGTCGTCTGCGCGGGGCTCGCCGCGGCGGCCTCTCTCTTTTACGCGCTGGCCGGAAGCGTCTGGGTGCTGTTCGTCGTCACGCCCGTGTTCGGAGCGGCGGTGGGGATCGCGATGACCTGCGCGTATGCCACCGCGGGAAGCGTGATTCCGGCCGGCGCCGGCGGCGCCGGGTTTGGCGTGCTGACGACGGCGTCGTTGCTCGGGCTCGCGCTCAGCCCGCTGGCGTCCGGTCTGGTCGCCGCGATCAGTATCCGCGCGGTGTTCCTGATTTCCGCGATCGCAATGGGGGTCGTCGCCGTGCTGGTCCGGCGCGTCATGATCGAAGGCCCGATCGCGGCCACGCCGCAGACGCCGGCCGTGGAAAGTTAGGTCTCCGGCGGGCCGCCAATGGTTTCCTCCACCACGATCTCACGGCCGCGCCGGACGGGGAACGTCGCCTTCAGCAGCGGCGGCGTGACCATCGTCGTCACGAGCACCATCACCACCGAGGCCGAAAAGACGTCACGATCGATGAGTCCGTTGGCCAGTCCGTACCCGGCGACGATGAGGCCGACCTCGCCCCGCGAGATCATGCCGGCGCCGACGCGCATCGACGCCGTCGTGTCGAACCCGGCGATGCGGGCGAAGAGGGCGCAGCCGAGCGCTTTCGTCACGATCGCGACGAGGACGAGCGCGAGGGCGAATGCCGCGCGGGCGCCGAGATCGCGGCCGTTCGCGTGCAGGCCGATGCTGATGAAGAACACCGGCACGAAGAGCGAATACGTGAGCGGATGGATCGCCTCGTCGATCCGCTCTTTGTAACGGGTCTGGGCGAGGATGAGCCCCGCCAGATAGGACCCGGTGATCGCCGCGACGCCGCCGAGGTATTCGGCGCCCCAGGCGTAGACGAACGCGATCGCGAGGACGACCGCGAGCAGGCCCTGGCTGACTTCGAGGCGGTCGGCAAAGCGCGCGATCGCCGGCAGCGCACGGCCGACCAGGATCGCCCCCGCGAAGAAGAGCGCGATCCTGAGCGTCATGAAGGCGATTCCGGCGATGTCGAGCTGGCCTCCGGCGCGCGCCATCGCGACCACGATCGAGAGCACGACGAGGCCCATCACGTCGTCGATCACCGCCGCTCCGAGAATCGTCGAGCCCTCCTTCGACTTGAGCGCGCCGAGCTCGATCAGCGTCTGCGCCGAGATGCTGACGCTCGTGGCGGTCAGGATCGTGCCGATGAAGATGCCCTGCCAGAGGAGCGGATAGCCGAACGCCGCGGCGACCAGCGCGCCGCCGATCATCGGGAACGCGACGCCGCCGAACGCGACCCAGAACGCGACCCGGCCCACGCGCTTCATCTCGTCGAGGTCGGTTTCGGCGCCCGCGATGAACATGAGGAGGATGACGCCGATCTCGGCGAGGTCCCGGATGGTCGCCAGCAGCGACCCGGGTTCGCTGGCGTGTCCGACCGCGGCCGGCGTCGTCGTGAAGATCGGCCAGCTCAAGACGTCGAGGAGCGTCGGCCCGAGCAGCAGGCCAACCAGGATCTCGCCGAAGACGGCCGGCTGACCGATCCGGTTGGCCGCGGCGCCCGCCAGCTTGGCCGCCACGACGAAGACTGCCAGCAGGAGGAGCAGCTGCAGCGTGTGCGACATGGATAATCATTGTAGGGTGACTCTCGTCCTGACCCTCGACCCGGATCGGCCGGCGCCCGACACCGTGGCGAGCATCGTCGACATCATCAAAGGCGGCGGGATCGTCGCGATTCCGACAGACACGCTGTACGGGCTCGCGGTGGATCCGCGCGACAGCTGCGCCGTGGCCCGATTGTTCGAGGTGAAGGGGCGAGAAGCGGCCGCCGCGGTCCCGCTCGTCGCCGCCGATCTGGATCAGGTCCGCGATCGGGCGGGACGCATGACGGCGGTGGCCGAACGGCTCGCGGCGCGCTTCTGGCCGGGCCCGCTCGCGGTGCTGCTCGACGCCCACCGCGACCTCGTTGCGGGCGTCCGCGCGTCTGATCGCAGCGTCGCGGTGCGCGTCCCGGCGCATGCCGTGCCCCGCGCCCTGGCGCGCGCGCTCGGCGCGCCGCTGACAGCCACCAGCGCGAACCGATCGGGCTCGCCCGCCGTGGCCGACGCGCCGGCGGTCCTCCGCGCATTCGGCGCCGATCTCGACGCCGTGGTCGACGCCGGGCCCGCGCCCGGAGGCGCGCCCTCAACGATCGTCGATGCGCGCGGCGACGTCGCGCGGCTCGTGCGGGAAGGGGCGATCGCGTGGGCGGCGGTGCTAGAATCGCTGAAGTGAGTGAACGCGCGGCGCTCGTGGGGCTGGTGAGCGGAGGTCTGAACCGCGTCGATCCCGATCATGCGCTCGACGAGCTGGCCGGCCTCGCGGAAGCGGCCGGGGCGCGCGTCGTCCTGCGCGTCCTCCAGGATCGTCCCAAGCCGGATCCGGCCACGTTTCTCGGCAAAGGAAAGCTCGACACGCTCGCGACGGCGTGCGTGGAGACCGGCACCGACGTCGTGATCTTCGACAACGAGCTGTCGCCGGCGCAGCTCCGGAACCTCGAAGCGAAGCTCGATCGCAAAGTCGTCGACCGGACGCAGCTGATCCTCGACATCTTTTCGCGGCGCGCCCGGACGCGGGAAGGGAAGCTGCAGGTCGAGCTCGCGCAGCTCAAGTACATGTTGCCGCGGCTCGTCGGCGCCAGTACGGCGCTGTCGCGGCTCGGCGGCGGCATCGGCACACGGGGACCTGGCGAAACCAAGCTCGAGACCGACCGCCGCCGCATCCGCCACCGCATCAGCGCCCTGGGGCGCGACATCGATGGCGTCCGACGGCGCCGGAGCCAGCTCCGGGACCGTCGTAACAAAGAAGCGGTGCCGACCGTCGCGCTCGTCGGCTACACCAACGCCGGGAAGACGACGCTCTTCAACCAGCTGACGGGGGACTCCGCTCAGGCGTCGGACGCGCTCTTCGTGACGCTGGACCCTCTGGTCCGTCGCGTGCGACTGCCGGATCACCGCCAGCTCCTCATCTCCGACACGGTCGGCTTCATCGATCGCCTGCCGCACCAGCTCGTCGCCGCCTTCCGAGCGACGCTCGAAGAGGTCGCGGCTGCGGAGCTCCTCGTGCACGTCGTGGACGCCGCGGCGCCGGACCGGTCGAGGCGCATCGAGGCGGTCGGGCGTGTCCTGGCCGACGTGGATGCCGCAGCCGTTCCCACGCTCGAGGTCTTCAACAAATGCGACCTGCTGGCCAGCGACGATGTGCGGCGGCTGCAGGCCGCGAACCCGTCGGCGCTGTGCCTGTCGGCGCTGACAGGAGAGGGCCGCCAGGAGCTCATCGACGCCATCGTCTCGCGCCTCTCGCTCGACCTCGCGCGGGTCACGCTCGAGTTCGACGCCACGTCGGACAGCGATCGCGCGCGTATCTCACAGCTCTACCGCCACGCGCGCGTCCTGCGTCACGTCACCACGAACGGTCGCGTATCGCTCGAAGTCGACGTTCCCCGACGGCTGCTCAAGCAGCTGAGCGCGTAGCGGGGTGCTCGAGGTGCTCAGAGGGCTCACGGTGCTCAGGGTGCTCGCGGGGATCGTGCTGCTCGCCGCGGCATGCGCCCCCAAAACAGCGCCGCCCGCCACGACCGGACCCCGGTTTCCGACCTACATTTTCCCGCCGGTCCCGGAAGCGCTCGAGAAGTCCGATGCCGCGGCGGCGCACCGGATCGGCTGGGAGGCGCTTCAGGCTGGAGATCTGCGCCAGGCCGAGCGGCGATTCGGCTCGGCGCTGCGGAACGCCCCTGAGTTCTTCCCGTCGGAAGCGGCGCTCGGCTACGTCGCGCTGGCGCGCCGCGACACGCGCGCCGCCGTCGATCATTTCTCGCGCGCGCTGGCACGGGAGCCGGCGTACGTCCCGGCTCTCGTCGGCCGCGGCGATGCGCTCCTCGCGGCGGGACGAACGGAAGAGGCCATCGCCAGCTTCGAAGCGGCCGTCAACGCAGACGCGTCGCTCGACGAAATCAGGGACCGAATCGACGCGCTGCGGTTCAAGGCGGTCGAGGACACGATTGCGGCGGCGCGCCGCGAAGCCGAAGGCGGACGCCTGGATGCCGCGCGGGATCGGTACAAGGAAGCGATCGAGGCCTCGCCCGAGAGCGCCTTCCTGTACCGGGAGTTGGCGATAGTGGAGCAGCGGGCCGGCCGGCTCGACACGGCCCTGGAGGCGGCGAGACGCGCCGCCGAGCTGGACAAAGCGGATGCGCGCCCCCTGCTGATCATCGGAGAGGTGCACGAAGCGCGGAACGAGTTCGACGCCGCGGCGCGCGCGTACGAACAGGCAGCGGCGATCGAGCCAAACCCGGACATCAGCGCGCGCATCGAGCGGGTACGCGACCGGATGGCGCTGGCGAAGCTGCCCGCGTCGTACCAGGCGATCGGCGCCGCGGAGACCGTGACGCGCGGCGACGTCGCCGCGCTCATCGGCGTGCGCCTCGATCAACTCGTGGGAAAGGCCGGGAGGCAGGCGGCCGTGGTGATCACCGATACCCGCCGGCATTGGGCCGCACCCTGGATCCTCGCGGTCGTGCGCTCCGGGATCATGCCCGTCTATCCGAACCACACCTTCCAGCCGGGCGCGACGGTCAATCGCAGCGACTTCGCCGAAACGCTCGCGCGCGCCCTCGAGGTCATCGCCACCCGAGACCCGAGAATGGCGAAGGGCTGGCGCGAGGCCACGCCCCAGTTCGCGGACCTCATGCCCGGCCACCCGAGCTACCCGGCCGCGGCGCTGGCGGTCACGGCAGAAGCGATGAAGCCGCTCGAGGGGAACACGTTCCAGGTGTCGCGTCCGGTGAGCGGAGCGGAGGCATCGGCCGCCGTCGAGCGCCTGCGGGCGCTCTGGAACCGCCGGCCGTGATCGGATCGCTCACCGCCGCCAATCAGCTCACGCTGCTCCGCGTGCTGCTGATCCCGGCCTTCGTCCTCTTTCTGCTCTACGGCCACCCAGGGTGGGCGCTCCTGACGTTTCTTGCTGCCGGCGTGACCGACGGCCTGGACGGGTTGATCGCGCGCCGCACCGGCCAGAAGACGACGCTGGGCGCTTGGCTCGATCCGATGGCCGACAAGCTCCTGCTCGTCACGACCTTCGTCGTGCTCACGCTGCCCGACCTGGGATTCCCGAACCGTATCCCGCTCTGGCTCACGGTCCTGATCATCAGCCGCGACCTCGCCATCGTCCTGACGGTGGTGATCGTCAACCTGGCGGTCGGGAGGCGGACGTTCCACCCGTCGTTCTGGGGCAAGATGGCGACCGCGACGTACCTGGTCACCGGCGTTGCGGCCTTGACATTCAACTATCTGGACCAGCCGTCGCCGATCGTGACGATCTGCGTGTATGCGTCGCTCGTCGTCACGGTCGTGTCGGCGCTCGACTACGTCTGGCGCGGCGCACATACGCTGGGGCAGCCGTGACCTCCTGTGCTATTCTTGACATCCCCTCGACTCAAGATCTGGAACGCTCCCGCCGACACTCTTAGTGCGAATCTCAGGACACGTGTGTCCCCGGACGCCGGAAAAGGACTGCCATGCTCGATTCGATCAAAAAGCTCAGTGGGGGAGGCCAGAGCAAGGTGCGGGAGCAAACAGACGAGCTCCTGACGCTCATCAACTCGGCGCGGGAAGAGCGCGGCGCACTCAGTACGATGCTCAGCCAGATACAGCTCCAGGGCACGCGGCTTTCCCAGGCGTCGAAATCGCTCCAGCAGGTCGACGAGAAGGCGACGAAAGTCGGCTCGCGGCTCGACGAGATCTCGACCCACCTCGCGCAGATAGACCGGCAGATCGCGGCCGTCGAGACGCTCGACCAGAAAGTGACGGCGCTCGGCAGCACCGTCGTCGGCGCGCAGCGCGACGCCGAGAAGCTCATCGCCCCGGACGGCGAGCTGCAGACACATCGCAAGGACGTTCAGAGCCTGTCGTCGCTGGCGCTGCAGACGCGGGACAGCCTCGACGCGCTCAAGAAGGATCAGGAACTGCTGGAAGAGTTGCGCGAGCAGCTCCGGCAGACGGTCGTCGACATGAAGGAGACGGCCGACCGAGCGGGCGCCGTCTCGACGGACGTCGAGCAGCTCCGCGGCTCGTCCGGTCAGCTCACCCAGGATTTCGCCAGGCTCCTCGAGTCCACGCGCGAGGCGCGCGAGGAAGCCACGGTCATCGCCTCCACGGTCAAGGAAGTCGAACAGAAGCTCGGCTCGCTCGCGACGCTTCAGGAGATGAGCCGGACGACCGAGGAGCGGATGGCGTCGCTCAACGCCCTGGCCGAGCACGTCGGCCAGAAGGTGAAGGCGCTCGAGGGCCAGAAGTCCACCGTCGAGCACGCGGTGGTCGAGGCGAACCGCCTGAACGAGCTGGTCTGGCACATGGAAGTTCAGATTGGGAAGCTCGACGAGGGATCGAAGCACGCGGCGCGCACGGAAGAGAACATCGAGCGGATCGAGAAACTTGGCCGTGACGTCACCGGCCAGCTCGACTCCGCGCTCAAGGCCAAGGAGTCGTTTACGGTCGACGTCGCGCGGCTCGAGCGCGATCGCGCGACGCTCGCCGATTTCATCCGGGGCTACGTCGAGAAGATGGCGGTCGAACGGAAGCAGTTCGACGCGTTCGACAACCGCGTGCGGGTGCTCCAGACCTCCGTCGCGGAGGCGGAGAAGGGGATGGAAGCGCTGGCGGCGCGGGAGCGGAACGTCAGCGCGATCTCCCAGAAAGTCAGCGGCATCGGGAAGGACGTCGAGCGGCTGACGGCTCTGGCCGAGGATCTTCAGAAGAAGCAGGCGACGCTCGATGGGTTGCAGGACGGGCTCGCGCAGGTGGACGAGCTCTCACAGAAGACGACACGGCAGCTCGACGGTCTGCGCGCGAGCCGCCAGGATGTCGAGGCGCTGAAGGGCGAGATCCAGGAGTTCTACAAGAGCCACGCGGCCGCCAGCCAGCTTCGCGACCAGCTCGCGGCGGACCGATCCGCGCTCGAGACCTTCCTCGCACGGCTGACGGCGTTCGGCGCCGACGTGCCAGAGCTCGAGACCAAGATGGAGACCATCACCAGCCAGCTGTCCGTCGTCGCGGAAGGGACGGAGAAGGCGGCCAACCTCGTGGCGATCGCCGACGACCTCGATCGTCAGATGAACCGCCTCGCGGGACAGCAGCAGTTCATCGATCGGATCGAGGGCCGGTTGAACGCGCTCAACGGCTTCGCGACCGACGTGGACCGCAAGATCGAAGACCAGGTCAAACGGCGCGCGGAAATCGAGACGCTCAAGAATCTGTGCGACGGCCTCGGCATCCAGGTGACCGACGCCCAGCAGAAGCTGGAAGGAGTCAGCGCGCTCCAGAACAAGCTCTTGCCGCTGACGGCGCAGCTCTCGATGCTCAACGGTCAGATAGAAAAAGCCCACGCGCGTTTCGAGGCGGTGAGCCGGGACGAGGCGGAGCTGGCCGAACAGGAGAAGCGCCTCACCGAGATGCTCAGCACGAGCCGCACGCTCTCCGAAGAAGCGACCGAGCGGCAGAAGCAGGTCCAGGGACTCGTCGACTCGATGGCCCACGCGACGTCGGTCAAGGGAGAGCTCGTCGAGGAGCTGACCCGGGTCCAGGCTCGTCAGCGCGAGGTGGCGGGCCACGTCGAAGCCTCCGACGATCAGCTCAAGCGGCTCGACGCGGCGCTGAAACAGCTCGAGCAGCGCCGCGCGCAGATCGCCTTCGCCGAGAAGCGCATCACCTCGTTCGAGGCGCGTCTGGGCGACCTGAAGCAGATGACCGAGGACGTGGACCGGAAGATTCAGGGGCTGGCGCTGCGCGAGGGTGTCGTCGACACGATCAAGAAGGAGGTCGAGACCGTCCACGAGATCAGCGCCCGCAGCAAGTCAGACCTCCAGCACGTCGAGGAGCACCGGGCCCAGGTCGCCGCGCTCAAGGCGCGCGTGGATGAAGTGCTCGCCGGCATCGGCGAGACCGAGTCCCGGCTGGCAGAGATCGATTCCCGCAAGGCGCTCGTCGGAGAGGTCCAGCTCAAGACCAACGTCATCGTCAACATGCTCGAGGACGTGCAGCTCAACATGGACGCCATCGGCGAGCAGAAAGCGGTGCTCGACCACGTCATGGACGCCTTCACGAAGCTCGGCGAGAAGGTGCAGGAAGCCCAGGCGACGCTCAAGTCGCTTCAGACCGAGCGCGAGCTGGCCGAACGCATCGGGCGGGGAATCAAGGGCCTGCGGTCGAAGACCAAGAGCGCCTGAGCCGGCCTCTCGAGGTCAGCCGATTTTCGCGCGGAAGTACTCGATCGTCTTCGTGAGTCCTTCCTCGAGGCCGACCTTCGGCTCCCAGCCGAGCAGCGTGCGCGCCCGGGTGATGTCCGGCTTGCGGACTTTCGGGTCGTCCTCGGGCAACGGCCGGTAGCCGATCGGAGACGACGACCCCGTCAGACGCTTGATCGCCAGCGCGATCTCCTCGATCGTCATCTCGTGGGGGTTGCCGATGTTCACGGGATCGTTCACGTCAGACGTCGTCAGGCGCAGGATTCCGTCGACCAGATCGGTGATGTAGCAGAAGCTGCGCGTCTGCTTGCCGCTTCCGAAGATCGTCAGCTCCTCGCCCCGCAAGGCCTGCGAGATGAACTCAGGAACGGCGCGCCCGTCGTGGATCCGCATCCGCGGGCCGTACGTGTTGAAGATCCGGACGATCTTGGTGTTCACGCCGTGGTACCGGCGGTAGGCGACGGTCATCGCCTCGGCGAAGCGCTTCGCTTCGTCGTACACGCCGCGGGGGCCGACCGGATTGACGTTGCCCCAGTAGGATTCCTTCTGGGGATGCTCCAGCGGGTCGCCGTAGACCTCGGAGGTCGAGGCCAGCACGAAGGTCGCCCCCTTCGCCTTGGCGAGCCCGAGCGCCTTGTGGGTGCCAAGCGCTCCCACCTTGAGCGTCGGGATCGGCAGCTCGTGGTAGTCGATCGGGCTCGCGGGGCTCGCCCAGTGCAGCACGTAATCGACCGGCCCCTCGACGTAGATGTAGTTGGTGACGTCGAGCTTGATGAACGTGAAGTCGCGGTTGGCCAGGTGCGCGATGTTCGCCGTCGCCCCGGTCAACAGGTTGTCGATACCGACGACCCTGGCGCCGCGATCCAGGAGCGTTTCGGCCAGGTGCGACCCGATGAACCCGGCGGCACCCGTGATGACGACTGTCTTGCCCTTCATATGGCCCGCGAGAATCCCCGCAGGACCGTCAGCCACATGATTTTCAGGTCGAGGCCGACCGACCAGTTTTCGATGTAATAGAGGTCGTACTCGATTCGTTTCTCGATCGACGTGTTGCCGCGCCAGCCGTTGACCTGCGCCCAGCCGGTGATGCCCGCCTTGACCTTGTGGCGCAGCATGTACTGCGGGATGCGCTGCTTGAACTGCGCGACGAAGAACGGCCGTTCCGGCCGGGGCCCGACGATGGACATGTCCCCCTTGAGCACGTTCCAGAACTGCGGGAGCTCGTCGAGGTCCCAGCGGCGCAGGTACCCTCCGAGCGGCGTGCAGCGCGGGTCGTCGTCGCGCGCCCAGACCGGTCCGCTGTCGGTTTCGGCGTTCGCGAACATGGAGCGGAACTTGTAGACGCCGAACCCCTTTCCGTCGAGCCCCATCCGCTCCTGACGGTAGAAGACCGGCCCCGGTGAGGTCAGCCGGACGAGCAGCGCGATAATCCCCATCGGCAGCGTCAGGGCGAGCAACGCGGCCCCCGAAATCGCGATGTCGATCAACCGCTTGAGGACGCTGTTCAGCCCCTGCAGCGGCACGTCGTTGATCGAGATGATCGGGACGCCGTCCAGGTCCTCCAGGCGCGCGCGCAAGGCCATGAACTGGAGGACATCGGGCACGACGTGGATATCGATCATCTCCTGGCCGATCTGGTCGATCACGAGGAGCATCCGCGCGTGCTCCTCGAGTGGCAGCGCCACATACACATGATCGACCTGCTCCCGATTGCAGATCTCGCCGGTCTCCTCGAGCGTCCCCAGAAGGGGAAGACCGCGGTAGCCGATGTGATCGCCGGTGGCGCGGTCGTCCACGAATCCGACGATGCGATAGCCCAGCTCGGCATGCTCGAGGATCTTGTCGGCGACGAGCCGACCGAGATCGCCGGCCCCCGCGACGAGGACGCGCTTGATGCCCACGCCGGCGCGCCAGCGCCGCTCCAGCGCGCCGCGGACGATCGCGCGCGAGCCGTAGGCGAGCGTGACGTTCATCACGAGGAAAATGGCCCAGACGTACTGCGACACCTCGTACGCCCCCCGTTCCCTCGCGGCGTCCGAGGCGAAATAGGTCTGCACGTAGAGCGTGCCGAACTGTCCGACCACGACCGCCACGATCGTGCCGACGAACACCGCGAAGAAATCATCCACACGCGAGCGACCGCGCCGGAGGCGGTAGAGCCCCTGCGTCTGAAACGCGAGCGGGACGAGCGCGGCGATGAACGGAAGGAGCGTCACGTACTGCGAGAAGGGGGGCTGTCCCTTCGTGATGGGGATGAGGCCGGACTCGAACCGGAGCGCGTAGGCCAGCGCGAAGGCGCTCATGCCGAGCATCGCGTCGGCGAGCACGTGATAGGTCGTCAGCAGACGGCTCTGGCGCCTTACCATCGCGCCTCCACCGGCGCGGCGAGCACGTCGGTGATGATCTGCGTCATGCCGGACAGAAATCGCTCCTCTGAAAACCGCTCCGCCCGCGCGCGCAGCACCTGCGGGTTGAACCCGTCCCGCGCGACGCGCCGGATGGCGTCCGCAAACGATTCCGCGGTCGCATCGGTCACGAGCACGCCCGTGACGCCGTCTTCGATCGTCTCGAGGGCGCCCCCGGCGGCCAGCGCGATCGCGGGCCGGCCGCACGCCTGCGCTTCGATCGGGACGATCCCGAAGTCTTCCTCGCCAGGCATGAGCACGGCCTGGGCCCCGCGATACAGGTCGCGCACGTCCTCATTCGACGCGCGGCCGACGAACTCCACCGACGGGCCCGCCAGACGCTCGAGCCACGACCGCTCGGTGCCCACGCCCGCGATCTTCAGGCGCACGCCCGCCCGGGCCGCCGCTTCGATTGCCAGGTCGATGCGTTTGTAGGGAACCAGCGCCGAAACCACCAGGAAGTAGTCGCCGGGGGCGGTACCGTCCGGATGAAAGAAGTCGGTATCGACGGGCGGATACACAACGGTCGCCTGGCGATTATAGTATCGGCTGATCCGGCCGGCAACATGACGCGAGTTCGCGACGAAGCGATCCACCCGATCGGCAGTCGCGGCGTCCCATCGCGCCATCCGCCGCATCACCTGCCGCATCAGGCGCGACCCGGCGCGGCCGATCCGCGCCTCGCCAAAGTACGCGTCGAATTGATCCCAGGCATAGCGCATCGGCGAGTGACAGTAGCAGACGTGGCGCGCCCGGCCGGTCGTCACGACCGCCTTCGCCGCGCAGTGGCTGCTGCTGACGACGAGGTCGAAGCGATCGAGGTCGAACTGCTCGATGGCGACAGGGAAGAGCGGCAGGTAGTGGCGGTAGTAGCGCGCCGACCGCGGCAGCCGCTGCACGAACGACGTGTGGATCGGACGCCCCTCGATGGTCTGCGACACGGACCCCTGGACATGGATGAGCGTGAACAGCTCGGCGTGCGGATACAGCCGGCAGAGGCCTTCGAGCACCCGCTCGCCGCCGCGCATGCCGGTCAGCCAGTCGTGGACGAGCGCCACGCGGAGGCCAGCCCTGAGCGAGCCCGAAGGGCGAGCCGAAGGGTTCATCGCGCGAGCACCTCCGCGTAAATCGCCCGGACGCGCGCGACCGACGCTTCCCAGGAGAAGGCGCGCGCGCGGGCAAGGCCGCGCCGCCGGAGATCCTCCCGGAGCGTGCGGTCGGTCAGGGCCATCCGGATCGCGCCGGCGATCGCCTCTGGATCGCGCGGGTCGACGAGCAGGGCCGCGTCGCCCGCGACCTCGGGCAGCGACGACACGTTCGACGTGACCACCGGCGTCCCGCTGGCCATGGCTTCGAGCGGCGGCAGGCCGAAGCCCTCGTAGAGCGACGGAAAGACGAACACGTCGGCCAGGCGATAGAGCACCGCGAGCGTGTCGTCCGGCACGAAACCGAAGAAGCGGACGTGCTTGTGCAGGTGGTGGCGGTGCACCGCGCGCCGCAGCGCGGCGTACTTCGAGATCTCGTCCCCGATGATCATCAGCTTGAGATCGGCGAACCCTTCTTTCCGGAGTCGATCGAACGCTTCGATCACACGCTCGAGGTTCTTGTGCGGCTTGATGTTTCCCGCGTACAGCAGGAATGGATCGTTGAGCTGATAGCGTTCCCGCACGCGGCACACGGCCTCCTCCGGGGGCGGTGTCCAGAAGCGCTCGTCGATCCCGTTGTAGATCACGTCGATCTTTTCCGGCGGGATGTGAAAGAAGCGCAGAATGTCACGCTTCGACGCCTCCGAGACGGTCAGCACCCGGTCCGAGCGGTGCGTGGCGGCCCACATCGACGCCCGCGCGTAGCCCCAGGCCAGGCGGTTGGGGAGGTACTGCGGGAACATCAGGTGGATACAGTCGTGAATCGTCACGACCGACCGGCACTGAACGAGCGGCGGAAGCACGTAGTGCGGGGCGTGAAAGAGGTCGATGGCTTCCCGGCGCAGGCCCATGGGCACCGAAATCTGCTCGCGGATGGAATACGGACGCGAGCGGTCGGGCACCGCCCGGAAGTTCTCCGCCAGCGCCTGCAACGCCTGGCAGTCGTCCGGACGGCACAACAGCACGTACTCCGTCGTTCGATCCTGCCGCGCCAGCTGGCGGACGAGATTCCGTACGTACGTTCCAATGCCGTAGTCGTGGAGTTTGCGGGCGTCGATGGCGATTCGCAATCTACGAGTCTCGGGGGTCGAGCTTACCGCGAATTCGAAGGTACCGACGCAGCCAGGCATGCCAGCGCGGGTGATGCTTCGCGTAAAAGGCGAGCTGAGCGCGCCGGTAGGCAGCCTCGACCATCTCCGGCGCCGTGGCGCGCGAACGGCCGCGCACGTGCACGACCTCGGCGGCGGGGGTGAAGAGAATCGCGCGGCCCCGCGCCCGGTGGGCGGCGCAGAAGTCGACATCCTCGAGATACATGAAGAACCGCTCGTCGAGCAGCCCCACGGCCTCCGCGTCGGCCCGCCAGACCAGCAGGCACGCGCCGCTTACCCAATCCACGAACCGCTCCCGCTCCGTCCGCCGGTGGACGATGCGCCGTGCGACTCCCGTGCCGCGCTGGTGCAGCCGGACGAGCACCTTCTGCCGGAGCTCGACCGACGGCGTCGGCATGCGCCCCCAGGACACTTCTCGAATGCCGATGGTGTCGACCAGCCGGGGTCCCGCCGCCGCGGCCGACGGCGTGCGAACCAGCCGATCGATCAGCCGGTCGAGCGACCCGGAAGGAACGATCGTGTCGCTGTTGAGGAGCAGCACGAGGGGCGAGCCTCCGGCGCGCGTCTCGCGGATCCCGACGTTGCTGGCCGCCGCAAACCCCACGTTGCGGTCGAGCGCAATCGCGCGGACGGCGGGCCACCGGTCGCGCACCATCGCGATCGTGCCGTCTCCCGAGGCGTTGTCCACGACGACAACCTCGTGGGGGGCTGCGGGCGGCGCGTTGACGAGCGACTGGAGGCACCGCGCGAGATGGTCGCGCACGTTGAAGCTGACGATCACGATCGTGACGCCGGGCCGGCCCGTCACCCTTCGGCTCGCTGCGCTCGCTCACCCCTCGACGTTGCTCGGGGTGACCCTGAGCTTGCCGAAGGGTCAGGGCTAGCCCCTGTCGGCGTCGGTCGGTCGCCCGCCGCAGCCTGCTCGATCGCCGCCAGGGTCTCCTCGGCCGCGCGCGCCCAGGAATAGCGCGCGAGCACGGCGGGCGCCGCAGCAAGCGCCGCCTGCCGGCGCACAGGGTGCCCCAGCAGCACGAGAATGGCCTCGCCCAGGGCGTGAGCGTCGCCGGCCCGCACCGTCACCGCGGCGTCGCCGTAGATTTCCCGCGAGAGCGGCGTATCGGCTACGACAATCGGCACGCCGTACGCGAGCGCGTCGAGGGGCGTGAACCCGAAGCCCTCGTACTCGGACACGAACACGAACACCGCCGCCCGACGGTAGAGCGTCGCGATGTCCTCGTCGCTGGCGTAGTCGCGAATATCCACGCTGCGCGCGATGCCCAGCGACGCCGCCAGGCTGGACGGATCCTCGCGCGGATAGGTTCGGTTCTCGCCGGCGATCACAAGCCGTGCCGCGGGCATCTGCCGGATGACGTGCCCAAAGGCGTGGAGCAAGGCAGGAATGTGCCGCCGGTTGAACAGCGACCCGACGAAGAGCACGAGGGGTTCGTGGTACGAGGCTTTAGCCTCGTCCGCGTGGCTGTGGTACGAGGCTTCAGCCTCGTCGGCCCGGGCGCCGTAGTAAGTGACGCGCACTTTTGTCGCTGCGATGCCCAGCCGCTCGACGATCTCGCCCGCCGAGAACGCCGACCCGGTCAGCACAACTGCGGCCTTCTGCGCCGACAGCCGGGTCAAGAGCCGACGCCGCGCCCCCTCGCGCCACGAAAACCACTCCGGATGCGCGGCGTACGAGAGGTCATGGATCGTCAGCGCGATCGGCACGGCCACCGCAAGGGGCGCGGTGGCCGCCGGCGCGAACAGCACATCCGGGGCGTCGCGCCGGAGTGCGCGCGCGAACGTCATCTGTTCCCAGCGCGTCCCGCCCGTCCCCTCGAGCACGACCGCGCGATCGGCGAATGGCGTGCCGGGAGGCAGCGCCCGATGCGCGTACGGGACAAAGGCGTGACTCGACTGGGACGATCGTGACGCGCCCTCCCAGCGTTTCAGGAGCTCCAGGAGGTACCGTCCGACGCCGGTCGGGCGGCCCGCCAGCTCCCTCGCGTCCACGGCAACCGTGGGCATCAGGCGGCGCGTTCCCGCCGCCGGCGGATGGCGGCGGCGTAGGCATCACGCAGCAGGCGAGCGGACTCGTCCCAGTCGAATCGCTTGGCGCGCGCGATGCCGCGGGTCTCCATCCCGGCTGCAAGCGACGCGTCGTCCAGCACACGGATGATGGCGGCGGTGATCGTGTCCGGGTCGTCCGGATCGGTCAGCAGGCCGGCGTCGCCGACGAGCTCCGGCAGCGCCCCTCGTTCGCTCGCGATGACGGGCACCCCGAGCGTCATGGCCTCGAGCGCGGTCAGCCCGAATCCTTCGTCGAAAGACGGAAGAACGAGCAGGCTGGCCCCCTCGTAGAGCGCGCGGCGGTGGTCCGGATCAACGTAGCCCAGCATCTTGACCCGCCCCGCGAGGGGAGGCCGCGCAGCCCGTTCGATCCAGCGGGCGGCCGACGCGCTCGCGCCTCCCGCGATCCAGAGATCGGGCGCATCCTTTCGATGCGCCAGCAGCCGCTCGTACGCGTCGAGCAGGCCGCCGATGTTCTTGCGCGGCTCCAGCGTGCCGAGGAAGAGAAGATAGCCGTGATCCGGCCGGCGCGTGACGCGCTTCCATCGCGGGGCGCCTGCCGGGCAGACGACCACTCGCGTCGGGTCGAGGCCGAACGTGTCGATCACGTCGCGCGCCGCGAAGTCCGAAGAGACCACGACGAGGTCGGCGCGGCGAGCGTGGTCGCGCGAGAGTCGCGCGTAGTCGCGCCGGATCTCGCGCGCCGTGCGCTCCGGCCGCCGAAGGAAGTCGAGGTCGTGGATCGTCACCACCTGAACGGCGTCGCGAGCGGGCAGCAGGAGCGGGTGCGGCGAGTGCGCGACGTCCACGACGCCCACGCCGAGCGCCTCGACCGGCGGCCATTCGAGGCGGTGCCAGGCCAGGTTGAGCAGCCGGACGGGGACGCGGCGATCGACGACGGCGGCCGGTGCGAGCGTACGGGTGTCGACCCGGTCCTTCCAGGAGCTCGAGAACAGCACGACTTCGTCAGGTGTGCGGGTCAGCGCGCGGGCGAGCTCGTGGACGTACTCCCCGACGCCGGTGCGGTCCCGCAGGGCCGGCCGGTAATCCAGCAGGATGCGCAACGCGTTGAGAGTAGCATGACAGGCCTTTTATGGACGTGCTAGGGTAAGGAGTTTATGCGAATCGCAGTTGTAGGAGCCGGGTATGTCGGACTGGTCGCGGGAGCCTGTCTGGCCGAAAACGGAAACGAGGTCGTGTGCGTGGACCGCGACGCCGCCAAGATCCGCATGCTCCAGCGAGGGAAAATCCCCATCTACGAACCGGGGCTCGAGGAGCTGGTGCGACGCAACCGCGCGGAGGCGCGATTGAGCTTCGCCACGACGCTGCCGAAAGCCGTCCGGCAGGCGCAGATCGTCTTCATCGCCGTCGGCACGCCGCAAGGAGAGGATGGATCGGCAGATCTTCAGCATGTCCTGGGCGTGGCGCGTGAGATCGCCCAGGCCATGAACGGCTACAAGGTCATCGTCGACAAGAGCACGGTCCCCGTCGGAACGAGCGCCCGCGTCCGCGACGTCGTCAGGCGGCATACGACCCACCCGTTCAGCGTGGTCAGCAACCCCGAGTTTCTCAAGGAAGGAGCGGCGATCGACGACTTCATGCGGCCCGACCGCGTCGTCATCGGCGTCGAGGATCCCCGGGCGGCCGAGCTGATGACGGAGCTGTACCGTCCGTTCACGCGCACGGGCGCGCCGATCATGGTGATGGACTGCGCGAGCGCCGAGCTGGCGAAGTACGCCGCCAATGCCATGCTCGCTACGCGCATCTCTTTCATGAACGAGATCGCGAACGTCTGCGAGGTGCTCGGCGCCGATGTCGACCACGTCCGGCGCGCGGTCGGCTCGGACAAGCGGATCGGACCCTCGTTCCTGTTTCCGGGCGTGGGCTACGGCGGCAGCTGTTTTCCCAAGGACGTGAAGGCGATGGTCCGGTTCGCCGCGGATCAGAAGTACGACTTCCAGATCCTGACCTCGGTCGAGGCCGTGAACGCCGCGCAGAAGAAACGGCTCTTTCAGAAGATGGACAAGCACTACGGCAGCCTCAAAGGGAAGCGATTCGCGGTCTGGGGGCTGGCCTTCAAGCCGCGCACCGACGACATGCGCGACGCGCCGTCGATCGACCTCGTCGAGGCATTGGTTGCCGCGGGCGCGAAAGTCCAGGCGTTCGACCCCGAGGCGATGACGGTCGCGCGAAAACTCTTCGGCGGGAGGATCTCGTACGCCGACTCGAGCTACGAGGCGCTGACAGGGGCGGACGGACTGGCCATTGTCACGGAGTGGAACGAATTCCGCGAGCCGGATTTCGCGCGGATGCGGAAGCTGATGCGCGCGCCGATCATCTTCGACGGGCGCAACCTCTATGCGCCCGATCACATGAAAGCGCAGGGGTTCACGTACTATTCAATCGGGCGCTGATGGAGAGCGTGCTGGTCACGGGCGGCGCCGGGTACGTCGGGAGCCATGCCGTGAAGGCCCTCGTTCGCGACGGCTGCGCCGTGACCGTGTACGACAACCTGTCCGCCGGCCATCGCGAGGCGGTCGAGGCCATCGCCAGCGCCACGAAGGCCCGCGTCGGGATCGTCGAAGGGGACGTGCTCGACACGGCCCGGGTACGCGAGGCGATCCGCCAGAGCGGCGCGACCGCCGTCATGCACTTCGCGGCCTCGCTGTCGGTCGGTGAGTCCGTGCGGGATCCCGCCGGCTACTATCGCAACAACGTCAGCGGAACCCTCGCGGTGCTCGACGCGATGCGCGCCGAGCGGGTCGAGCGCTTCGTGTTTTCGTCGACCGCGGCGGTCTTCGGCAACCCCGTCGAGACGCCGATCGCCGAAGACCACCCGAAGGCGCCGATCAACGCGTACGGCGAGACGAAGCTGGCGATCGAGCGCGCGATGCCACACTACGAACGGGCGTACGGCATCCGATCGCGGGCGCTCCGCTACTTCAACGCGTCCGGCGCGGACCCCGACGGCGACCTCGGCGAGGACCACGATCCCGAGATCCACCTCATTCCGCTGGCGGTGGCCGCGGCGACCGGGGGCCCGCCGCTGACGGTCTTCGGAGATGACTACCCGACGCCCGACGGCACCTGCCTGCGTGACTTCGTTCACGTGAGCGATCTCGCCGATGCGCACCTTCTGGCACTGCGGGCGCTGGCGTCGGGCGGCCCGTCCGGCGCGTACAACCTCGGAAACGGCCGTCCGGTCTCCGTCCGGGACGTCATCGCCGCCGTCGAACGGGTGACCCGCTCGCGCGTGGCGTGCACGATCGGGCCGCGGCGCGACGGCGATCCGGCCGTGCTGTTCGCGTCGAGCGACCGCATCCGCCGGGAACTGAGGTGGATGCCGCGCTTCGACAGCATCGACGCGATCGTCGAGACCGCCTGGCGATGGCATTCACGACGTCCGTCGGGGTACCGGGGACAGGTGCGTCCCTGATGTCGCCGCCGCGAGGGGTCCTGACCGACCCGCGGCTCTCGGTCGTGATGCCGGTCTTCAACGAGCGCGGCACGATCGATGAGATCATCGGGCGCGTGCTGGCCGTCCCGCTTCGCATCGAGCTGATCGTGGTCGACGACGGCTCGACCGATGGCACCAGAGACCGTCTCGTGGCGTTGCAGCGCGAACGCGGCTTCGTGCTCCTGCTCCAGCCCGGGAACCTGGGCAAGGGCGCGGCGCTCCGCGCGGGTTTCGAGCGGGTGACGGGAAACGTGGTCGTCATTCAGGACGCGGATCTCGAGTACTCGCCCGAGGACTACCCCCAGCTGCTCGAGCTCATCTTCCAGGGCCGCGCCGATGTGGTGTACGGATCGCGATTCCTCGGGCGGCATCGGGTGTTCCTGTTCACGCACTACGTGGGCAACCGCCTGCTGACGCTCGTGACGAACATTCTGTACAACACGATGCTGACCGACATGGAGACCTGCTACAAGGCGATGCGGGTCGAGGTCCTGAGGTCGTTCCGGCTCCGCTCGAACGGTTTCGGCATCGAGCCCGAGATCACCGCTAAAATCTTCAAGCGCAACTATCGGGTCTACGAAGTGCCCATCACCTACGACGGCCGCGGGTACGAGGAAGGCAAGAAGATCACCTGGCGGGACGGGGTCGTCGCGCTCTGGGTGCTCATCAAGTACCGGTTCACCGAGTGAACGCGTTCCTGCGCCTGCTCCGGTATGCTCGGCCGCACCGCGGGCGGTTCCTGGCGGCGCTCGCCGCGATGCTCGTCTACGCCGGCGCGTCCTGGCTGATCGCGATCCTCATCCAGCCGATCTTCGACGAAGTGCTTCCGTCCCGCGAGAACCTGGGTCGGGTCACCGGCCTCGTCATCGGCGCGTATCTGCTGAAAGGGCTCGGATCCTACGGCTCCGTCTATCTCATGACGGACGTCGGCCAGCGCGTCGTGCTGGACCTGCGCAACCTGCTGTTCCGTCACATCCTCGGCCAGTCCGCGGGGTTCTTCGCCCGGCGGACGAGCGGACAGCTGATGTCACGCGTCACCAACGACGTCGGCCAGGTCCAGCAGGCGGTGTCCGAGACGATCGGCGATCTGATCAGGGAATCGCTCGCGCTGGTCGGGTACGTGGCCATCCTCTTCTGGTACGACGCACGCCTCGCGCTCGTCTGCCTGACCGGCACGCCGCTCGTCATCTATCCGCTCATACGGCTCGGGCAGCGCGTCCGCCGGACGACCCGCCGCAGCCAGGAACAGCTCGAGAACCTCTCCCACATCACGGCCGAGGCCTTCACCGGCCATCGCATCGTGAAGGCGTTCGGCGCCGAGGCGCAGGAGGCCGAGCGATTCAACCGCGCGGCGTGGCGCGTGTACCGGACGAACCTGAAGATCACGAGCTCCGTGTCGGCGCTCCCGCCGATCATGGAGTTCGTCGGCGGGCTCGCCGTGGTCGCGGCGCTGTGGTACGGAAGCCGCGAGATCGCCAGCCGCCAGCTCACGACGGGCGAGTTCGCGGCGTTCATCTTCGCGGCGTTCATGATGTACGCGCCGATCAAGAAACTGAGCCGGGTGAACGCGACGCTCAACCAGGCGATCGCCGCCTCGGAGCGCATTTTCGAGATGCTCGACACGCACTCCGAGGTGCTCGATCGCCCCGACGCGACGCCGCTCGCGCCGCTCGCGCAGTCGGTGGAGTTCCGCGGCGTGAGCTTCAAATACGACGACGGCGACGCCCGCCAGATCCTGCGCGACGTGTCGTTCACCGTTGGCGCGGGTCAGGCGGTCGCGATTGTGGGGCTGAGCGGGGCAGGCAAGACGACGCTGGTCAACCTCGTGCCGCGCTTCTTCGACGTCACGGGCGGCGCCATCCTGATCGACGGCGTCGACATCCGGAACGTCACGCTGCGCTCGCTGCGGGCGCAGGTCGGCATGGTCACGCAGGACACCGTTCTCTTCGACGACACGATCGCCCGCAACATCGCGTACGGCGCGCCCCACGCGTCGGAGGCCGAGATCGAGGCCGCGGCGCGCGCGGCGCACGCCCACGAGTTCATCGTCGCGCAGCCGCTCCGGTACGGAACGCGGATCGGCGAGCGCGGCCAGCGGCTGTCGGGGGGCCAGCGGCAGCGGCTGGCGATCGCGCGCGCGCTCCTGAAAAACCCTCCGATCCTCATCCTCGACGAGGCCACCTCCTCGCTCGACGCCGAGTCGGAGCGCCTCGTGCAGGACGCGCTCGCGCGATTGATGCAGAACCGGACGTCGTTCGTGATCGCTCACCGGCTGTCGACCGTGCGCCGCTCCGACTTCATCATCGTGCTCGAACGGGGACGGATCGTCGAGACGGGCCGGCACGACGACCTGGTCTCACGTCCCGGCGGCGCGTACGCCAAGCTGCACACGCTGCAGTTTGCCGGCACGCGGCGGGAGGCGGCACCCGCATGATCAGATCAATGACCGGGTTCGCCGCGCTCACGCGCGAAGATGAACAGGGGACGATCAGCGTGACCCTCCGCGCGGTCAACCATCGCTTTCTCGACCTGCAGGCCCGCCTGCCGCCGTCGCTCGCCGACATGGAGTCTCGTCTGCGGGCGATCGTGCAGGAGCGCATCGGCCGCGGGCGAGTGGAGCTGACCGTGAACCTCCAGCTGCGGCGCCAGCCCTCGATCGTGGTCGAGCTGAACGAGCCGCTGATCGACGCGCTGGCCGCGGCGCTCGAACAGGCGCGGGCGAAAGGCGTCGTCACCGGCGCGCTGCAGCCGGGTGACCTGCTCCGGCTCCCCCAGGCGCTGGCGATTCGGGAGAAGGCGGGAACGGATGGCGAGGGGCCGCCGGAAGAAGTACGCCGCGCGGTCGAAGCGGCCGTCATCGGCGCCGTGGGGGAGCTGGACGTCATGCGCGGCCGCGAGGGGGCGTTCCTCCATCGGGACCTCGAAGGGCGCCGCGCGCTGCTCGGCGACCTCGTCGATCGCGTCGCGCAGGCCGCCGAGAGCGGCCGCAAAACGCTCGAAACCCGGCTGGCCGAGCGGATCCGCGATCTGGGAGCCGACAGCCTGACCGAGCCGGCCGCAATCGCGCAGGAGATCGTGCGCTTCGTGGCGCGCTCGGACATCACGGAAGAAATCGTCCGCTTCCGCAGCCATCTGGCCCACTGGCAGGCGCTCGCGGAGGCGCCCGAGCCGTGCGGCCGCAAGCTGGACTTTCTCATCCAGGAAATGAACCGCGAGGTGAACACGATCGGCTCGAAGGCGGAAGGAGAAGACGCGCCGCCCATCGTCGTGGCCATGAAGGCGGAGCTCGAGAAAATGCGCGAGCAGGTTCAGAATGTCGAGTGAGTCGGGGCGTCCGAATCTCCTGGCCCCAAGCCCCAGATCCCAGGCCCCAGGGATCCTCTTCGTCGTATCCGCCCCGTCGGGCACGGGCAAGACCACGCTCATCGAGCGCCTCGTCCAGTTGGTGCCCGACCTGACGATGTCGCGGTCCTACACGTCGCGGCCCGCTCGCGCAGGGGAATCGGACACGGTAGACTATAATTTCATCAGCCGCCAGAAGTTCGAGGAGATGGCGCGCGCCGGGGAATTCCTGGAATGGGCAGACGTCTTCGGGAATCTCTACGGCACGAGCGCCACCGATACCGCGGGCTACCTGGAGCGTGGCTGTGACCTCGTCCTGGTCATCGACGTCCAGGGGGCGCGGCAGGTCCGGAGCCGGCGCCGCGACACGGTCGCGATCTTCGTGCTCCCGCCGTCGTTCGAGGTCCTCGAGCGGCGACTGCGCGGGCGAAGCAAGGACGCCGAAGAGGCCGTCCAGCGGCGGCTGCGCACGGCGCGAGCCGAGGTCGCCGCCTACGCCGAATACGACTACGTCGTCGTCAACGACGAGCTCGATGCGTGCGTAGAACGGCTGAAAGGGATCGTGCTGGCGGAGCGGGCCCGGCTGCCGGCGATTCGGCCCCATGCAGAGCGGATCGTCCGGACGTTTGATGCGGAGGGCGGACCTCTCAGGTCCGCCAAGGAGATATCGTGAAGAAATCGAGATTCGAGACCGTCGCGGTAGCGGGCGCGCGCGCGAGACAACTGCTCGACGGCTGCACACCGCGCGTCGAGCCGGCCACCAAGAAGGCCAAGACGGCCTTGCGCGAGGTCGACAGCGGCGCCGTTTCACGGGTCGAGCCCGAAAAGAAGGAAAAGCGTTAAGTCGTCTCCCGGGACTGAAGGGACTAGGCACTAGGGACTAGGCACTCCACATGGCTCTCATCGCCCTCGGGGTAACCGGCGGAATCGGCGCCTACAAGGCGGTCGAGGTCGCGCGGCTGCTGCAGCAGCGTGGCCACGACGTGGCGGCGGTCATGACGCGCGCCGCGCGGCGGTTCGTGGGTCCGGTCACGTTCGAGGCCATCACCAGGCGCCGTGTCATCACCGACCAGTTCGCGCCGGGGTTCAACGCCGACATCGAGCACATCGCGCTCGCGTCGGAAATCGGCCTCCTCGTCGTCGCGCCCGCGACGGCGAACATCATCGGCAAGTTCGCCAACGGGATCGCCGACGACTTCCTGAGCTCCTTGTATCTCGCCACGCGTGCGCCGGTGCTCCTCGCGCCGGCGATGAATACGCACATGCTCGCGCACGAAGCCGTGCAGAAGAATCTGGCGGCGCTCGCCGCGCGCGGCGTACGGTTCGTCGAGCCGGGCGAGGGATACCTCGCCTGCGGATGGGTCGGCAAGGGGAGGCTGGCGGAGCCAGCCGACGTCGCGGCGGCGGCCGACGCGCTGGTGCGTCCTGTCGGCTCTCTCGTCGGACGCGCGATCCTCGTGACGGCTGGACCAACCTACGAAGACCTCGACCCGGTTCGCTATGTCGGAAACCGCTCGAGCGGCAGGATGGGATACGCCATCGCCGCCGAGGCGGCGCGCCGCGGGGCGCGGGTCTGGCTCGTGTCGGGTCCGACCGAGCTCCCGCCGCCGGCGGGCCTCGAGATCGTTCGCGTCCGCAGCGCGGCGGAGATGCGGGATGCGGTCGCCGCCCGCGCGCCAGAGGCAGACGCCGTCGTCATGGCGGCCGCGGTGGCGGACTACACCCCGGAGCAGGGGCGCGCCACGGGCAAGCTGCCCAAGGATGACGACGCGATGACGATTCGCCTCGTGCGGACCCCCGACATCCTGGGGGAGCTCGGCGCCCGACGCAACGGCGCCCGGCCGGTACTGGTCGGATTCGCGGCCGAGACCGGTGCACCGGAAACCCGCGCACGCGAGAAGCTGCGCAGCAAGAACGTCGACCTGATCGTCGCCAACGACGTATCCCGCTCCGATGCGGGGTTCGAAGTGACGACCAACGTTGCGACCCTGGTCACCCGGGAGGCCGACGAACCGTTGCCGCTGCAATCGAAGGCCGCGCTCGCGGGCGTCATCCTGGATCGCGTCGAGTCGATGCTGGCCGCAATCTCCGGGACCCCACGCCGCGATGAATCCCCGTCAACAACTCGCTGATCATCTCGAGTACTTTGCCGAGCTCGGCGTGGACGGCCTCGGGAGAGATCCCCAATGGTCGAGGCCGGCCGATCGAGACGAGGCTAAAGCCTCGTACCACATCGTTGAGGCCCCCCACATCGTTGAGGCCTCCCCAGATCCCGTCCGTTTCTCGGCCTCGGCCGCCGACGCCCTCGCAGCGCTCCGCGCCGAGATCGGGGACTGCACGCGTTGCAAGCTTCACGGGCTCGGGCGCAGCCAGGTCGTGTTCGGCGTGGGCAATCCGGAGGCGGACCTGATGTTCGTCGGCGAGGCGCCGGGCCACGACGAGGACCTGCAGGGCATTCCTTTCGTCGGGCGCGCGGGTCAGCTGCTGACCAAAATCATCGAGGCCATCGGCCTGACGCGCGATGAGGTCTACATCGCGAACGTGATCAAATGCCGGCCGCCTGAGAATCGCAACCCCGAGACGGACGAAGTCGCGACCTGTCAGCCGTTCCTCTTCCGCCAGATTGAATCCATCGCTCCGCGGGTCATCGTCGCACTCGGAAGCTTCGCGGCGAAGACGCTGTTGTCCACCGAGGCGCCGATCTCGCGCCTTCGCGGCCGGGTGTACGATCTGAAAGGCGCCAAGCTGGTCTGCACCTTCCATCCTGCGTACCTGCTTCGCAGCCCGGATCGCAAGCGGGATACGTGGGAGGATATGAAAAAAGCGAAGCAGCTACTGAGCAATGTTGAATGCTGATTGCTGAATGTGGATTGCACGGGCGCCCGTCACAATCCACAATCCACAGTCAGCATTCCACAATGGTTATCTTCGTAGCCGTCCCCGTTCCCTTCCTCGGTTTTCTCACCTACGAACTTCCGGATCGGTGGACGCCTCCCGCGCGCGGCGCGAGAGTGCTCGTTCCAGTCGGAAGCCGCATGATGACTGGAATCGCGGTCGGCAGCGGCGACGGCGCGGCAGAAACTCGCGCGCTGAAGCCGATCGCCGACGTCCTGGACGACGGGCCGTTCCTGCCGGATGCTGTCGTCGACCTCGCGCTGTGGACGGCGGAGTACTACGCGTGCGGTCCGGGCGAAACGCTCGCGGGTGCGATGCCGCCCTCCGCCTGGATTGAAAGCGAACGCCACGTTCGAATCACGGAGGCGGGCGCACGCGCCCCCATGGCCCTGGGGACGCCGCGGACGAGGGTGCTCGCCGCGCTCCGGAACGGCCGTGCGGTGCCGGTCCGTTCGCTCGTTTCGGCGTTGCAGCGCCGCGCGGAGGGGCTCAACGCCCTTGTGAATGCGCTGGCGCGGGAGGGGCTCGTCGAGGTCAGCCAGCCCCTGCGGGGACGCGCGGATGCCTCCAAGACCGTCCGCGTCGCGTCGGCCACGGCCGCGGGCCTCGACGCCGCCGACCTGCGGCTCGGCGCGCGACAGCGCGAGGCGCTGGCCGTGCTGGCCGGTGCGCCGGAGGGCGTCGACGTTCCTGTCCTGACCGCGCGCGGGATCGATCAAGTGACGTTGAAGCGCCTGGCCGACCGCCGGCTCGTCTCGATCACGAGACGGAAGATCGATCGGGGTGCTCGAGGTGCTCAGGGTGCTCAGGGTGCCCAGGCCGCCGGGGCAATTGTGCTCTCGGCCAATCAGCAGCTCGTTCTCGACCGACTGCGAGAGCTGGCGAACGCGGGTCGGTTCCACTGCGCGCTTCTTCATGGCGTGACGGGAAGCGGCAAGACCGAAATCTACGTTCGCCTCGGCGAGCACATCGTCTCGGCGGGAAAGCGCGTCCTGATGCTCGTGCCCGAGATCGCGCTCACGGCAGCGGTGGCGGCGCGATTCAGACGCGCGTTCGGAGAGCGGGTCGCGATTCAGCACAGCGGGCTGTCCGACGGCGAGCGGCACGATCAGTGGATCAGGATCCGGGACGGCGCGATCGACGTCGTGGTGGGCACGCGGTCGGCGGTCTTTGCGCCGATCGACCGGCTGGGCCTCGTCGTCGTCGACGAAGAGCACGACAGCTCGTACAAGCAGGAAGAGACCCCGCGCTACCACGGGCGTGACGTGGCCGTCATGCGCGCGCGTCAGGCCGGCGCGCTGGCGCTCCTGGGATCTGCGACGCCTTCCATGGAGAGCTATCAGAACGCGCTCGGCGGCCGGTACGAGAGGCTGACGCTCGATACCCGCGTGCTGGACCGGCCGCTCCCGGGCGTCCGCATCGTGGACATGCGCGACGAGTACGCGGCCGAAGGACCCGACGTCATCCTCAGCCGGCCACTGGCCCAGGCGCTGCGCGACTGCCTGGCGCGGCGGGAGCAGGCCCTGCTGCTGCTCAATCGCCGCGGCTACGCGGCCGCGGTCTTCTGCCGCCAGTGCGCCGCGACGGTCGAGTGCCCGAACTGCAGCGTCTCGCTGACGGTGCACCTCGCCGCCGGCCGGGCGCGCTGTCACTACTGCAACTACTCGATGGCCTTGCCGAAGCAGTGCCCTCAGTGCGCGGGACCCTACGTCGAGCGCCTCGGGTTCGGCACTGAGCGCGTCGAGGCAGAGGTGACCACGCTCGTCGAGGGCGTCCGCGTCGCGCGCGTGGATCGCGATACCGTGCGCCGCCGCGGCGCGATCGGTTCGATGCTCGATCGCTTCGCCGCGGGCGAGATCGACGTGCTCGTCGGCACCCAGATGATCGCCAAAGGGCACGACTTCCCGCGAGTCACGCTCGTCGGCGTCATCTCGGCAGACGTCGGCCTGGGACTGGCGGACTTCCGCGCCTCCGAGCGCACGTTTCAGCTGCTGACGCAGGTCGCCGGGCGCGCCGGCCGGGGCGCAGCGCCTGGCGAAGCCATCATCCAGACGCTGTACCCGAAGCACTACAGCATTCGACACGCCTGTCGCCAGGATTACCGGGCGTTCTTCGAAGAGGAGATCAAGTACCGGACCGCCATGCGCTATCCGCCGGCGGTCGCCCTGGTGAACGTCATCGTGCGCGGGCCATCGCTCCGGGGGGCGCTGGACGCCGCGACCGATCTGGCCCGCCGCGTGCGGACGCCGGCCGCCGGTTTCCGCCTGCTGGGGCCCGCGCCCGCGCCCTTCGTCCGGCTGCGGGGCGAGCACCGGACGCAGTTTTTTCTCAAAGGCTCCGCCCGGGGCCCGATGCGCCAGGCCCTGCTCGACGCGCTGCAGGGCAAGCCGGACCTGAAGCGGCGCGTCACGATCGACGTCGACCCTGTCAGCGTCCTTTAGGGTGCGTTCAGCAGCTTGTAGGGCTCGATAGGCGCCGGGGTAAAGCAGACGACGAGGATGACGGCCGCCGCGACCGCGATCCACACGCGCGCGGCGTCGAGATCTTCCTCCTCGTCGAGGACGCTCGGGTGCCTCGGCCCGAACGTAAGGAGCATCAACAGCATCATCCCCGTGACGAGGTACCAGCTCGAGGACACGAACGTCAGACCGACGGCGAAGGCGACCGTCGCGAGCGAGACAATCGTCGATCGGCGGCCGAGCACGGCGTAAGCAATATGGCCCCCGTCGAGCTGACCGAAGGGCAGCAGGTTCAGCGCCGTCGCGATCAGACCGAACCAGGAGGCGAACGCGAGGGGATGCATGTTCACCCAGCCCCTGTTCGCCTCTCCCCAGACGACGCGGTCCACCAATTGGAACAGAAGCGGCTCACCCATCGAAATAGCCGACGCCAGCTGTTCCGGGTCGCTTGGGGCAGAGACGGCGGGCGACCAGGCGACGCCGAGAAAGAGCATCGGCACGAGAACGAGGAAGCCCGCGATCGGACCGGCCACTCCGATGTCGAACAGAACCCGCCGCGTTCGAAAGGGCTCGCGGATTCTGATGAAGGCGCCTATCGTTCCCGTGAGTGGGATTGGAACCGGCAGGAAGTAGGGCAGCGTGGCGTCGGTCCGATGCCAGCGGCACATCAGATAGTGACCCATTTCGTGCGCGCCAAGGATCGCGAGAATCGCCAGGCTGTACCAGAACCCTCCCGGGACGAAATCGGCAAGCGTCAGCGCCTGAGGGAGCTGCCCGCTGGTCAGGCGGTAGCTGGCGTAGTGACATCCCCCCGCGAGCGTGGTCGTTCCGACGGTGAGCAGGAACAGCAGACCGTGCAACCAGTAGCGGTGCTGGAACCGCTGCCTGGGGGGCGGCGCCGAAGGCGGGAGATCATCCGATGCGAGGGGCGGTTCCACGAACGCTCGTACAAATGCGGGCGGAGGCGCTTAGCCTCCTATATTCTGAAGATCCTTCCCGGGTTTGAAGCGGATGGTCCGACCGGGGGGAATGCGGACCTCTTTACCAGTCCGGGGGTTTCTGCCAATGCCGCGCTTTCGTGGCTTCACCTGAAACACGCCGAAGCCGCGCAGCTCGATTCGCTCGCCCCGCTGCATGGAGAGCCGCATCGCGTCGAAGACCGCATCGACAGCCACCTCGGCTTTGACCTTGGTGATGTCGGCTATTTTCGACACCTCGTTGACGATGTCGACTTTGATCATGCTTGGGCGCTCCTCGAAAAGCGTAACTATCATAATTTCTGTCACTTACGCTGTCAAGTCAGCCCGTAAGTGAAATATGGGGATCCGCCCGGAATGCCCGTGAAAACGCTCCCGACCGTGGTCCTGGCCGGCCGTCCGAACGTCGGCAAGTCCACGCTCTTCAACCGCATCACCCGGACGCGGCGCGCCATCGTCACGTCGGTCGCAGGGACCACACGGGACGTGATCGCGCAACCGGCAGAGTGGCAGGGCGTCGCTTTTACGCTCGTCGATACCGGAGGCATGTTCGGCGCGAGCGACGATCCGCTCCACGAGCTCGTGGTCGAACGGGGCCGCACGGCGCTCGAGGCGGCCGACCTCGTCATCTTCGTCGTGGACGGACGAGAAGGGCTCGTGTCCGGAGACCGGGAGATCGCCGCCGCCCTCCGGTCGCGCGGCGTGCCGGTCGTCATCGCGGTCAACAAAGCGGATGACCGGCGCGCCCGCGGGCGCTCAATCGAGTTCTACGAGTTCGGGTTCGAGCCGATTCTCGAAATCGCGGCGGAGCACGGTGATGGGGTCGGCGATCTGCTGGACGAAGTGCTCGAACGGCTTCCGCAGGCACGATCGAGGGCCGAGGCCGAGCCCGGAGTCCCACGGCCCCGCGAGGATGAGATCGCCGTCGCAATCGTGGGACGGCCGAACGTCGGCAAGTCGTCGCTCGTCAACCGACTGCTGCGCGAAGAACGGGTGATGGTGAACGACATGCCGGGGACCACGCGCGACGCCGTGGACGCGGTGCTGAAGTGGCACCGGCAGACCTTTCGTATCGTCGACACCGCCGGCATCCGCCGGCCTGGCCGTGTCGCGAGGGCGGGAGGCATCGAAGCGGTCAGCGTCCTCGTGGCGCGCCGCGCGATCGAGCGCGCCGATGTTGCCGTGCTCGTCCTCGACGCGGTCGAAGGGGCGTCGGATCAGGATGGTGCCATTGCCGGAGAAGCCGAAAGAGCTGGCTGCGGCATCATCATCGCCGCAAACAAGTGGGACCTCGTCAAAGACCGCGGTTCGGAGTTCGTCAAGGAATTCGACGACAAGCTGCGGTTCCAGCTCAAGTTCCTGGAGTATGCGCCGGTGCTCCACATTTCGGCGCGCACCGGAGAGCGCACGCCAAAACTGCTCGAGACGATCGACCGCGTGGCGGAAGCCCGCGCGCGACGGGTGTCGACGGGGGAGTTGAACAGGTTCGTCCAGGCCGTCACCGCCGTA
This sequence comes from uncultured Acidobacteriota bacterium, assembly GCA_963847125.1. Lineage (GTDB taxonomy): Bacteria > Acidobacteriota > Vicinamibacteria > Vicinamibacterales > 2-12-FULL-66-21 > DATAEE01. The sequence continues at coordinate 3,528,846 of CAWJYM010000004.1, read as the reverse complement.
CATCCCCCCGCGAGCCCGGGGCGACGGGAGGTGCGCATCCTTTATGCAGCGCAGACCGCAGTGAAACCGCCGACCTTCGTGTTCTTCACCAACGTGGCCACGGAGTTTCATTTCTCATACGAGCGGTTCCTGAAGAATCGCCTGAGGGAGTCGTTCGGGTTGACAGGGGCGCCGGTTCGAATCCTGGTCAGACGGCGCAGCGCCGTCAGTCGAAAGCGGGGCTGAACAGGGGTTCTTCACCCCGAGCCGCGTAGTACCCAAAAGCGGCGATCGCGACGGCGCACGCCAGGGTGCCGATCGTGGCTCCGGCATACCAGGCGGACCAGTCCCACGTCAGGGCAACCGACGACGTGATGAAGTGAAAGAACAACGCGACCGACCCGGCCACGAGACCGAACTGCACGATCGCGCCGATGACCGCTCCAAGGATGAGGAATCCGAACAGGACCTCCAGGAGCCCGGTGTCCCCGGGGAACATGCCGCGGAGCGCCACCGGAGTGAAGGCGGCCATCACCACGACGAGCGCCAGCCAGCGCCGGCGGAAGAGGATACGAAAGAACACGAGACCGAACACGCCGATCATCCCGTTGTAGAGGGCCAGGTTCGCTGCGCTGAAGAGAAAAGAAAGAAAGCGGCGCGTCTCGATGAGCACTGAAAGCTCGGACGTCTGCGGCATCGGCGCGGGAAGCCCGAAAAGGGGGGGCACGACGTCGTGCAGCGCGAGCAGGAAGGTCATCAGCGTGCCGCACGCCGCGCCGGCGAGCACCTCGAGGCCGACGCGCGGATCGCGAATGCGGCCCGAGACGAGCCTCGACCAGCCGAGCATCATGTTCGGCCAGAATCGCCTGACGTACGGCTCGACGCCGATATACCAGACCCAGAGCATCGCCGCCGAGAAGAGGCCGCCAGCGATCGCAACGTTGAACAGCCGGTCGACCTCGCTGTCGATGATGGACGTGTGCGTCGCGCCTATGACCCACGCCGTGAGGCCGGTCGTCAGCATGTAGGTGCCGGCCGCCGCCGCGCCACGCCGGTCGCCGCGGCCGCTCTTCAGGTTGCGGCGGGCCAGCACGACCCCCGCGACGAGTAGCAGCGGCGCCAGGACGGCCGCGAAGATGCCGATGAGGCGCTCTGCGGTTCCCTGGGCAACCCGCTGGCCCGCGGCGATCTGGGTCCACGGCGAAATAATCTGAAACGATACCGGCCGCCCGCGGTACGTCGAGGTCTCCACGCGGACCTTCGTCGAAGGATCGTCCTCGAGCGGACCCTCGAACGCGCGGCGGGCGTCAGCGAACGCCCGCGGCGTCACGTCGGTCGCAATCTCAGTGAAGCGCGACGGATCGAGGCCCGCGGACCGAAAGAGCCGCTGGTCATCGGGGGCCACAGGAACGGGAGCTCCCGCGTCGCGGCGCGGCGGCAGGGCGAGAAGCTCGAGGAGACGCCCCCGGGTGTCGAGGGAGACGAGGATCATGCCGGCGCCCGTCATCGGGGGATCGTTCTGCAAGACCTGAGTATTCCGCGTGATTGGGACCATCGGCCCCCGGCTTTGCCGGTACCAGAACACGGCGGCGGCCGGGGAGCCGGATTTCAGGCGATCCCACCGATTCAGGCTGCTGTCGGTCCGTGCGATCCAGCGAAGGGCCTCGACGTTGTTGACCAAACCCCACGCGCGGTCGACCGGCGGCTCCGTGTAGCCGATTTGCGCAACGAGCTCCTGGGCGCGATCGGCAAGCGCGTCCGGTGAGCGCTCCATCGGGACGATGCTGACGAGCAGGGTTCTGTCGTAGATCGTCGTTATCGCAGCCAGCCCGACGAGGACCGCGGTAAGCACGGCCAGACCGACCGCCGGGCGGATCGCGCTCGTTTCGCCCGCGGCCGCCACCATTTCTGGCGATGGCGTCTCGCCGGCGGCGAGCGCGGCGGCAAGAGGATCGCCCCCCGGCAGCGACGCGAGGACCTTGCGCGCCGAGTCGGGGCGCCTGGCCGGGTCGCGCTCGAGGCAGCGCATGATCGCGCGGTCCAGGGACAGATCCAGACCCGTCACGAAAGACGATGGCGGGGGAACGCCTTCGTCGTGGCGCTGCATCAGCTCCGCGATGCTTCGGAAGTCGAATGGACGCTGTCCCGTGAAGAGCTCGTAGATCACGAGACCGAGCGCGTAGATGTCGCTCTGGACCGTCGCCGGCTGGCCGGTCAACTGTTCCGGCGCCATGTACGCGGGCGTGCCCGCGCGGGGGCCGACGTCCCCCGCCATCCCCGCGAGACCGAAGTCGGTGATGCGCAGCTGGCCGTTGTCGTCCAGCATCACATTCGCCGGCTTCAGGTCCCGGTGGAGGACGCGGCGGTCGTGAGCCGCGGCGAGCCCGGCACACAGCTGACGCGAGAGATCCAGCGCCTTGTCCGGCGACAGCCGACCGATCCGCTTCGCGAGCGACGCGAGGTCCTCGCCCGCGACGTACTCCATCGAGAGGAAGGTCAGGCCGTCCACCTCGCCGATGTCGTACACGCGGCAGACGTTCGGGTGCGAGACCTGGCGCGCGCTGCGGACCTCCTGATGGAACTGGGCGAGCCGCGCCGCATCGTTCGCAACCGACCCCGGCAGGAACTTGAGCGCGACCGGTTGGCCGAGGCGGAGATCGTCGGCCCGGTACACTTCGCCCATGCCCCCTTTGCCGATGGGACCGATCATCCGGTAACGCCCGGCCAGGATGGCGCCCGGCAGGAACCGGCCCTCGTCGATGACGGCGCTCGTCGACAGCCAGCCTGAATGCGACCCTGACGATGGGCGGGACGATGACGGACGCGACGTCGTGACCCCCAGGGCCGCCTGCGGCGCAAGGCGGGTTTCGGTGTCCTCGCTCGACTGCGCAAGAGGGGCGCCGCAGTCGGGGCAGAAGCGCGTCTCGGAGGCCAGCGAGGCGCTGCACGAGAGGCACTTCGTCACGGCCGGATTTTACTCGAACCTTTGGTATACTTTACGGGCGACAGCCGAGTGAAAGCGACGAGCGAGCCGACGACCGGCCTGATGGACATCCCGAACCGATCGCTCTTCAAATCGCCTGAGGTCTGTGAAATCGCCAAGGTCCAGCCATACGTGCTGCGATCGTGGGAAGCGGAGTTTCCGGATCTCGGCGTGGCCAAGGGCGCAGGCGGTCAGCAGGATGTACCGCCGTTCGGACGTTCAGCGCGTTCTGCGAATCAAGGAACTGCTCTTCGTCGAAGGCCTCACGCTGGCCGGCGCCCGACGGCGCCTTGAAGAAGAGGTCGGCCGGAGCTCGGAAGGGGACACGGCTGAGGCGTCGCTGACCGAGCTGCTCGGAGCGGACGCGCGCGAGCGGATCGCCGACGTTCGACAGGGACTCCGCTGGATTCTCGAGCTGCTGGCCGGCAACGGCGATCCGCACAAGCGGAATCCGTCGCTGTTCGAAGTGCGTCGCGCCGCGGCCCCGGCTGCGCGAACGAAGAAGCCCACCGTCAAGAAGAAGAAAGCTCGCCGCTGATCGGGATGTAGCGCAGCCTGGCTAGCGCACCAGACTGGGGGTCTGGGGGTCGCGGGTTCGAATCCCGCCATCCCGACCAAATCTCCCCAATAAATTCGCGGTTCTTCTTCGTCGACTCACGGCCTCGCGGAGTCGTGTCTGACACCCTAACTGACGCCCTACCTCGAGAGTACACCGTTGATCTTCGCAGCGGCGTCGCGCTAGAGCGGCGCCAGGACGCGGCTGCGCGCCGACTTCGGTTCGACGATCGGGACCTCCGTGCGCTCCTCGCTGAGGGCCGTTCGCCTGAGCTGAAGCTCCGCCTCCAGTGGGGCCCGCCCCCCAGCCGTGATACTTCTCCGACAAACTCGATCCGGGGCGGGCGGGAGTAGAATCTGCACCTCCAGGCTGGGGAGGAGGACGCAATGCCGAAACTTGGTGAAACCGCGCTAATCGAGTGTCCTTCGTGCGACCGGGTTGCGATGACCTGGTCACGTACGGTGTCCGATGACCCTGCACTCGGCCAGGCGTTCCTGGGTTCAGCCGAAACCGTCGAATCGTGGCGCTGCCTGCGATGTGGATTCGAGCCAGACGCAAAGTTCCAGACCGAAGCCCAGCTCCCCACGTTCGAAGAACTTCAGCGTGGGTTGCAGGGCCTGCGAGTTAGCAGCGCTGCTGAAGATGTCTGGAATGTGCGTCTGTCAAGGATCGCAACCAGTCGTGACGACGCGATTGTGATTGGTTTTCAACTGACAGGACCAGGGGAGCCGCAGTCCGGCGAGGTCGTCGTGGACATTTACGGTCGAACGTCTGACGACGTGAAGACGCTCGTAGAGAAAGTGGCTCGCGACATCGTTCTGGGTGAGTTACAGCCTGGAACGCACCGGCATTTCAAGGATTGAAACGGACGACTGATTCGAACTGCAGGAGAAACTACGGCGGCTCGCGGGATGTGTGCCTGTCGGGCTGCGGAGGATCCAGCCATCAAGTGTCGTGTTTAAGCCCGGGACCAGCGCGCCGAGCGGGAGCGAACAGCCTTGAGCCCGCGCGAGGCGCGAAGCCGCCGAGCGCGAGCGAGCGGCGGTGGGGCCCCGCGAGCAGGAAGTAATGCGGTTGGCGATGGGGGTGGGGCCCCATCGCAGACCAAGAAAAGAGGTGGGCGCGACCGGCTTTTTCGAGCCGGCCGCGCGGCGGGAGCTGTTATGAGGAGCAATCGTGGGAGATGGCTAGGAATTCGCCATCTCAGACCGGGGTTCCTGTAGCTTTCAAATAGAGCAAAGGGGCTGCCACCTCGTCAGGCTCAACCGATCAGCACCTCATCAGCAGGTAACCCGTGCAATCATCGCCACATACAGCGACGAGGCCATCAGCGGCGCCGCAAGGCCCCTGTTGAGGATCTGTAAAGAAACCTTCCGCTCGGCTGGGCGACATGTAGTAATTCCTGCGCTACACTGTGTGCGCGAGCGGGCCAGCGCCGCGCATCTGAGCGATTTCCTCGTGACCGTACGACCCCGGACGTTCCCAGGACGCTCGGCCCGACGTGCGCTCCTCCTTGGCGCGCTGTGCGCCGCGATCCTGGAAGGGTCGTCCTTCAAGCCCGCGCACGCGCAGCAGCCGCAGCAGCCCAGCAACCGCCGCCGCCGCAGCAACAGCCGCCACCCCCACAGCCGCAGCCGACGTTCAAGACGGAGGCGAACTTCGTGCGCGTCGATGTGTACCCGACGCGGGGTGGCGTGCCGGTCGCCGACCTCACGCTGAACGACTTCGAAGTCCTGGAGGACGGTGCGCCCCAGAAGATCGACACCTTCGAGCACATCGTCGTGCGGCCCGCCGGACCGCAGGAAACGCGCGCCGAACCGGACTCGCAGCGGCAGGGGAACCAGATGGCCGAGGATCCCCGTGCCCGCGTCTTCGTCATCTTCCTCGACACGTATCACGTCTCGGTGGACGGATCGCACAACATCCGGCGTCCGCTCATTTCGCTGATGGATCAGATCATCGGCCCGGACGATCTGATCGGATTCATGACGCCGGAGATGTCGGCCGCGAGCCTCACGCTCGGCCGCAAGACGCAGGTGCTCGAAGGGGCGCTCACCGACAACTGGGCGTGGGGCCGACGGTTTCAGATTGTCGAGAGGGACCAGAAGGAGTACCAGTACGAGGCCTGCTACAACGGCCTCGTCGGCGGTGAACCGATCTGGCGCGAAATGGTCGCGCGTCGCCGGGAACGCCTGGTCCTCGACTCGCTCGAGGACCTCGTCGTCCATCTTCGAGGCGTGCGGGAAGAACGTAAGGCGATCATCGCCGTGTCGGAAGGTTGGCTGCAGTTTCGAGAGAATCTCAACCTCGCAAAGCCGTTGCGCCCTCATCCGGAGGCCGATCCCATTGTTCCGGGCAAGCCCGAGATCTACGTCGGCCCGGGCGGCAAGCTCCGCGCGGGGGCAGACCCGCGAGACAACGTCGGCGGCGCGCTCGATGTACGAGTGCGACGCCGATCGCCAGACGCCTGGCCCACATGGACAACGAGCGGTACTTCCGGCAGATACTCGACGACGCGAACCGCGCGAACGCGAGCTTCTACCCGGTCGATCCCCGCGGGCTTCCCGTGTTCGACAACCCGATCGGGCCCGAGTCCGCCGCCGCCCGTAAACGTCGACAGGGCGATGTTGAGGACCCGGCAGGAATCGTTGATGACGCTTGCGGCCGCCACCGATGGGATCGCGGTCATGAACAGCAACGACATCGAGGGTGGCCTCAAGCGGATGGCTGCCGATCTGACGTCGTACTACCTCCTCGGCTACTACTCGACGAACGCGAAGCTCGACGGGAAGTTTCGATCGATCAAGGTCCGCGTGAAGCGCCCGGGCGTCGACGTGCGGGCGCGGCGCGGGTATCGGGCGCCGACGACGGAGGAAGTGACCTCTGCGCGGAAAGCAGCGGATCCGGCCGTTGCCGATGGAGCGGCCGGTCTCGAACAGGCCCGTCAAACAACTCCATCACCAACGCGCTCGGGCGTCTCGCGGCGCTCCGGCCCAATACATCCCTGCACCTTCATGCGGTCACGCTGCGAGAGCGCACGGGTCTGAGGATTCTGGTCGCGGGAGAGCTGGACGGGAGCCTCGCCAGGACGCCGGCCTGGGCAAACGGCGGGGAGGCAACCGTGACGGTGAGTGGGGCGCGGGGCGCCGGGTCCTCCGCGCGCGCCACGATGGCGCCCGGCGCGAAGAGCTTCGTCGTGTCGGTGCCGATCGAAAGTAGCGGAGCCGACTCGCTGAGCGTTCAGGGGCGGGTGCGCCCGACAGGCGAGTCGACGCTGCCACTTTCCGCTGCCGTATCGGCAACCCCGCCGGGCAACGGGGCATTGCTGGCGGATGCCCCGCTGCTCTTCAGCCTGCGCGGCAACGCGGCGCCTGTGCCCATCGCGAGCTTCAGAGTCTTTCGCACCGAGAAGATCCGCCTGGAGCTCGCGCTCGCGGAGACGGCGGGATCGGCCCAGGCGCGGCTGCTCGATCGTGCCGGCAAGCCGCTCGGCGTCGCCGTCGCCGTCTCCGAGCGAACGGACGCCGGCATCCGGTGGCTCGTCGCCGATCTGAATCCGGCCCCGCTCGGCGCGGGCGATTACGTGGTGGAGCTGTCCGCCGAGCGGGACGGCAGGCGCGACATCGTCGTCACGGCGATCCGGGTCGTCCGGTGAGAAGCCTCGCCCTCGCCGCAATCGCGCTCATCGTCTCTCAGCAGCCACGCCCCGCCGACCAGCCGGTCTTCCGCGTCGAAGCCACGCTGGTTCGCGTGGACGCCTTCGTCACGAAAAACGGCGTCCCGGTCGAGGATCTGACGGCTGCCGACTTCGAGCTGCTCGAGGATAGCGTCGCGCAGAAGATCGAGAGCTTCGAGCACGTGAAGATCGGCGCGGCCACGCGGATCGCGGCGGTGAGCGATCCGAACAGCCAGCGCGAAGGCAACGAGCGGGCCGGAGATCCCCGCAGGCGCGTGTTCGTGATCTTTCTCGACACCTATCACGTCAGGCCCGAAAACTCGCAGCGCGCCGGCTCCGCGCTCGCGCGTGTGCTGGATCAATTGCTCGCGCCGGAGGATCTGGTCGCCGTAGCGAAGCCGGAAATGGACGTGACGGATCTCATCCTCGGGCACAAAGCGTCCGTGATCGAACGCGGGCTGGCAACCTCGGCGTTCTGGGGGGTCGGTGACGACTACACGCGCCTCGATGCCGTGGAGAGCGCGTACATGACCTGTTACCCGCAGGCTCTCGCCAGGGAGCTCATCGCCCGGAGGCGCGAGCGGCTGACGTTCGACTCCCTTCGCGACCTCGTCCGCCACCTCCAGATCCTGAGGGACGAGCGGAAGGCGATCATCGTCGTGACCGAGGGCTGGATCCTTTTCCGGGACAACCAGGGCCTGATGTCGATGACCGGAGGCTCGGTCCCCGGAGTGCCGCAGATCTTCACCGGCCCTGGTGGCAAGCCGACCCTGACGAACCCGAGCTCATACGGCGGCGCGTCCCAGCAGCAGTGCGACACCGATCGGATGACGCTCGCGAGCCAGGACAACGATCAGTACTTCCGGGACATCACCGGCGAAGCCAACCGGACGAACGCGGCGTTCTACTCGCTCGACGCGGGCGGCCTGCGCTCGCCGGTCGATGCCTCCTCGCCGCTCGACAGCCGAACACAGTGGGCGCTGATGCGTCAGCGTCAGAACTCGCTCGTCTCGCTGTCGACCGCCACCGACGGCGTCGCCGTCTACAACACCAACGACCTCGCGAAGGGGATGCAGAAAGTCGTCGCCGACCTCTCTCAGTACTACCTGCTTGGCTACTACTCGACGAACACGAAGCTGGATGGGAAGTATCGACGGATTCGCGTCCGCGTGAAGCGTCCAGGGCTGGAGATACGAGCGCGCGAGGGGTATCGCGCCGCGACCCTCGAAGAGATTACGGCCGGCGACCCCAAGGCGGCGCCCGGGTCGAAACCGGGCCCTCTCAGCACGGCGGTTGCCGCGCCGATGCCCGCCGGCGCGAACGGACCGGCCCCGCCGGCGGAACTGTCCGCTGCCCTCGGCCGGCTGTCGCAGATCCGGCCGACCGCACCCTTCCGGCTCCATGCGATCGGCGTGAAGACGTCAGGCGGACTTCGACTTTGGATTGCGGGCGAGCTCGAGTCGTCCACCGCTCGAACGGCATGGGCCTCCGGCGCGGACGCATCCGTCATCGTCACGGCGGGGAACGGGGCCGGGGGCGCGGGACGCGGCGCGATGGAGCCCGGCTCCCGCGGCTTTCTGATTGCCACCAATGCCGGTGACGTCTCCGGCGACATCCAGGTGCAGGCCCGATTGACGCCGCGCGGCAGCGGCGGCGCACCGGCGCTGGGCGAGGTCGTGTCCGTCAAGGTCACACCGCCGGACGTGTTCGCCGCCGCCGAGCCTCTGCTCTTTCGCTTGGGCGGCGCGACGGCGCCTCCGCGTCCGGCCGCTGACTTCCGTTTCTACCGCACGGAGCGCGTCCGACTCGAAGCTCCGCTCGCGCCAGGCGCGCGAGCCGTCTCTGGCCGCGTGGTCGATCGGACCGGCCAGCCGCTCGAGGTTCCCGTCGCGGTCAGCGAGCGCGAGAGTGACGGTGTCCACTGGCTCGTCGCGGACGTGAACCTCGCGCCGCTGTCCAACGGCGACTACGGGATCGAGCTGACCGCCGAGCGCGAAGGGAAGCGGGCCGCGATGGTGACGGCCATTCGCGTGGTTCGATAGACGCAGCCCACAACCACCGGCGCAAGGATGCGCGCGATTGCGACGATCGTTGCCGCGCGATCCGATCGTCGGGCGCGGCCCAATCGTGCGCGGCACTGCGCCCGCACGCGTTCGGCGCGGGCGGGGTCCGGTGCAGCCTGGCGCAAATGCGCGAGCTGCCTGCAGCATCGGGTCGCGAGCGTCGTTGGAAGTCATGTCGGCACCTCGTTCAGAGACACGAGACCGGGTCCTTCATCCCCGGCGAGTCGGCGCGCCAGAAGGGCGCGCGCGCGGCTCAGGCGTTGGCGCATGGCTTCCGCCGTCACGCCACAGACCTCCGCCGCTTCGGACGGTTGCAGTCCCTCGACAGCCACGAGCAGCAGCACTTCGCGGTACGCGGCGGGAAGGGAGGCCAGCGCAGTCGCGATTCGCTGCTGGGCCTCGCTGGCCTCCAGCGCATCGAGCGGGGATGGCCCGGGCGAGCCAGAAGGCCACAGGCCTATCAAGTTCCCAGCGTGGGAATCCTCCAGCAGCCGGGAGCGGCAATAGCTTGCGTAGAGGTGTCGTGCAACCGTGAACAGCCATGGGGCCAGGCGGGTGTCAGGCCTCAGGCGTCGGGCATGCCTGACCAGCCGCAGCCAGGTCTCTTCAAGGAGATCCTCGGCGACGTCCCGGCGGTTTGTCAGCCTGACCAGAAAGTTGAACAGCCGCACGTTGAACGCGCCGTGCACGGCATCAAAAGCGTCCGGGTCGCCATCCCGCAAACGGCCGACGATCTGCAGCTCGAGCTGACGGTCCATCGAGGTACTAACGCGGACGAGCGCGAAGCGTGACAGCGTCACGCTCCAGGCTCCTGCGCGTTCTATCAGGACGTGACACCTTCCGGGAGCTGTGCACGATGGGAATACTGACACACGCGGGGATCTTTGCCCTGGCGAGCATGTTCATGGGCCTCGTGCCGATGGGCATGGGGATTCTATACGCCGCCTCACCCAACGAGCAGCGTCTCGCGTTAATGCGTCCGCTGTCGCTGGCCGCGATTTTCGCGGCGCTCAGCGGCACGTCACTGGGCGTGCTCCACGTCCTTATGGGCATCGTCGTCAACGAGCCTGCAGGGTTGTCGCGACTGGCTGCCGTCGGTCTCGCGGAAGCGTTGGTTCCGACCGTCTTCGGGTTCGGATGCCTGACGATCGCCTGGCTGTGCGTAGCCCTCGGTCTCTGGCGGCGTCCCTGAGCGGGGGGCTTGGGGTTGGGTATAATCGCGGCTTAGCCCACGTGCGGGCTTAGCATAGTGGTAATGCTCTGGCTTCCCAAGCCAGCTAGACGGGTTCGATTCCCGTAGCCCGCTCCAACTTTCGCTCTTCCGTGATCACGCGAAAGTTGTCTCGCCGTAGCCGCGCAGCGGCGGAGGCGGACCTCACCTGTCTTAGTAGCCGTTCCTGAAGTAGAACTCGTATGTCTTGCCGGGCTGTGCCCCGCCGGACTGCGTGAGCATCAGCCTCCAGTCCCATTGGCTGCCCTGCAGGCTGAGCGTCCCGGTGAGAACGATGTCGGAGCCAGCAACCACGAGCCTGATGTCGCGTTCGCCACTTAGAGTGCCGCTGAACCGTGTGCCAGGGTAACCGCCGCTGTACGACTGAAAGATGCCGGTTACTTCCCGCCCGTCCTGCGAATCGAACACCACGATCCCATCATTCCCCTGCCAGAAGACGTAGTAACCACGGGTCACCAGTGACGTGACATCGAACGACACCACCTCCTGATCCGATCGGCCAAACCTATCCACCACCGTGAGACGGGCGGTGTAGGGGCAGGGTAGGCGAATCCCGTGAGGACAGTCTGCGTTGGCGATCGGATGCACGGCGCTTTGCTCGGTGGAGAACTCGCGATCCCCGAACTCGATGAAGTACGTCAATCCATCTCCTCGCGAGGTCGAGCCGTCGAAGAGGATCGGGCTGAAGCCCTGGACTGCGAACGGAGCACCGAAACTGAAGAACCGCATCTTCAGCACCGCATCCGGCGGCGAGCCAGACGGCTCGCCCCGCAGCGGTACGAACTCGAGGCGTTCGCCGTCGGCGCGGCCACCGCGCGCTACAAGCGCCAGCCGCGAGGATTCACCGCTCAAGACGCCGGGCAACACGCCCTCGAGGGTCTCACTCCCATCGTCGAGGACGAACTGAACGGCGCGCTCGCCGCTGAGCGTGCCTGTCACGGCTCGCTCGCGTTCGCCCGTGACGCCGAGGACTCCGCGGAGCGTGCGCCCGTCCTGGCCGGTCAGCGTCAGCGTGCGCACCTCAACCTGCCGCGCTCGGCTGAGATATCCGCTCGACAGCCAGGCGCCGACGGGTGAGCTCACCGCGACCTCACGGGAAGCGCTCGATGTCCTGCCCGAAGCATCGGTCACCGTGACCGCTACCCTGAACGTGCCCACGGCCCCATAGACGTGCCTGGCGACCGCTTCGGTCGCAGTCGCGCCGTCACCGAAGTCGACGCGGTAGGTGAGGCCGCTCCCGCTCGACTCCCTCGCGTCGACGGTGACATTGCTCAAGCCGGTCACCGCTTCGCCCGAGCCAAGGCTGTCGATCGTGACCGTGAGCTTGGCGGCCGGACCATCCGTGTTCCCGCTTGGATTCGTCGTGGGTTGAGTGGGTGAAGAGTCCTTGCCGCATCCGACCGCCAGCGCGCCGAAGAGCAGGCCAACGCAGACGTTCTTGTACATAGTGCTCCAGTGTAGCGCTGCGGTGGCAACGAGGCTAGAGCCTCGCACCACAGCCCCAGGCCCCAAGCCCGAGGCTCCAGGCCCCAAGGCCTGCCGCGCCGAAGCGTTCGGGCGTTTCGGCCGCGAAGGCGGGCCTACCCCTCTGGCTTCGGCGCGATTTTGCGTAACCGCTCGATCTCCTCCGGAATCTTGTGCTGCGGCGTGCGACCTTCGAGCCGGAGGAGGTCGGCTGCTGTGAGAAGGTCTCCTTCCACCGCGCAACTCATCGCCGCCAAGCGAAGGTAGACGGTCCGCCCGACAGGGTTCCGGTGCCAGGGCGGAGCGTCGAGACTGCGGATGAGATCGGGAAGGATCCGTCGATAGACCGCGCACGCGTCTCGATGCTTTCCGAGGTCGGCGTACAGCTCCGCGAGCGGCAGCGAATCGATCCACGTCGCCCCGGGCAGCGACACCAGCGCGGCGTAATGCTCGAGAGCGCGAGAGTAATGCTCGAGAGCGCGAGAGCTGTCGATGCCTTTGTAGTACCCGCCCTCGATCAGGTGGAACTGACGCTGTCGTTCCGGAGAATTCACGGCCACTATCTGAAGGTGAATTGCGATGGCCGCCTCGGCGAGCGGAATGGTCCGCTCGCCTCCAGGCAAGATCTGTGGAATCGGTCTCGCGGCCGGCTCGAGAACGTAGTCTCCCGGCGCGAATGCAGATCCGTCCAGACGCGTCGTGGAGCCACGCACGCTGAGCGATGTGCCATCCGGCAACATCGTCGCACCAGCAGGGAGAGTCGTCGAGCGTTCTCCCGTTGGCCCCGGATCGCAGCGTCATGTGCGTCGCCCACTCTGTGTGGACCGGAATCCGACGCCCGCCGCCTGACAGATGCAACTGAAGGAGGGCGTCCAGCGATGGAATGTCAAAGGGTGCGCCGGTGTTGTTCATCGCGCGCCACTCGAGCTCGAGCGTCGATTGAGGTCCAAGCAGAACGGGTCCGGCTCCGGCGAGCTATCGAACGGCGATCGCTTCAGCACGCCGACTCGCAGACTAAGGCCGATGCGCCGCTGCGCCTCCGCTGGATCCGGCAGGTCAATGGAAAGAACCGTGGTCAGGCCAGCTATGAGGACGACGAGCTGACGCCAACCCGGGCGACTGAGGGTCGCTGCTACTCGGCCCATGTGGGTTTAGACACCGACATCCCGAAGCCGGCCGGGCGACCAGCCCAGGCCCGCCAGTGCGGAGCGCAGCCCTTTAGGGCTGCCGTTGCACAAACGAGGCTAAAGCCTCGTACTACGAGCGAATAAACCCCAGCACCTCGTCCCGCCGGCGCTCCATGATCTCTTTCGTCAGCCCTTCCAGGTTGAGCCGCAGCAGCGGCTCGGTGTTCGAGGGGCGGACGTTGAAGTGCCAGTCGTCGTACTCGACCGAAATGCCGTCCAGCGTCGACTGGCGGCCGTCGGAGGTACTTCGCCGCCAGGCCGGCGATCTTTGCCTCCACGACCTTCATGTCGCCGACTTTCGTGTTGAGCTCTCCCGAGATGAAGTACTTCTTCCGCAGCGGATCGAGCAGCTGCGCGAGCGTCTGTCCCTTCTTCGACATCAGCTCGAGGATCAACAGCGCGGGGATGAAGCCGTTGTCGGCGTAGAAGTTGTCACGGAAGTAGTAGTGGCCCGTGACCTCGCCGCCGAAGATCGCGTTTTCCTCGCGCATACGCCGCTTGAAGAACGCGTGGCCGACCCGGTTGATGAGTGCCGTACCGCCATGCTCGGCCACGATGTCCCTGACGGCGTAGCTGGCGCGCACGTCGTAGACGATCTTCGAGCCCGGATGCTTCAACAGGAACGCCTGAGCCAGGAGCGCCGTGACGAAATCGCCGGCGATGAACTCGCCGTTCCCGTCGATGAAAAAGCACCGATCGGCGTCTCCGTCCCACGCGATGCCGACGTCCGCCTTCTCGCGGACGACGCGCTCGACGATGTCGCGGCGGTTCTCTTCGATGAGCGGGTTCGCCTCGTGGTTCGGGAACGTGCCGTCCACCTCGAAGCACAGCCTCGTCGTCCGGCACGGCAGCCGATCGAAGAGTGGCGGCGCCACCAGCCCGGCGATGCCGCTGCCGGCGTCGAGCACGACATTGAAAGGCTTGATCGCCGACACGTCGATGAACGAAAGGACGTGCTCGATGTACTCGTCCAGCACATCCTGGCGCGTCAGGGATCCTCGGTTTCCGGGTGGGGCAGGGATTGCGCGCCTGACGACCATCTCGCGGATGTCGTCGATCCCCGCGTCGCCGCTGAGCGGAAACGCCTCGCGCCTCACGAGCTTGGCGCCGATGTACTCTTTGGGATTGTGCGAGGCCGTAATCACCGCGCCGCCGTCGTGGGCGTCGCGCGCGACGGCGTAGTAGAGCATGTCCGTACCGATGAGACCGTAGTCGACCACATCGGCCCCCTGCTCCCGGGCGCCGTCGATGAACGCCGAGGCGACCGCCGGCGCCGACACGCGCATGTCGCGGCCGACGGCAATCCGTTTCGGCTTCAGATACGCGACGAACGCGCGCCCGATCTCCCGCGCGGCCCCCTCGTCGATCTCTTTTCCGTAAATCCCGCGGATGTCGTACGCCTTGAAGATGCCCGGATTCAGGATCATGGTCGTCTCGATTTCAGGCCCCAGGTCCCAGGCCCCAGGCCCTAGTGTCGTGTGTAGTCCGTCAGGACCGACTTATCGCCGAGAACCGTGCCCGGCTCGACCGAGACGGCGCGGCCGATGTGGCAATGGCGCCCGACAATCGCGCGGCGCACCGTCGCTTCTCGACACACCCGTGTGTTCGCCCAGAGGATCGATCCGTCGACGACCGCCTCTTCCTCGATGTGGGCATGGCGGCCGATGACGGAATAGGGGAGAACGCGCGCGCCGGCCTTCACGACGGCTCCGGTATCAACGAAGCACGGACCTTCAACGACGGCGCCCGGCTCGAGCCGCGCGTCGGGCGCGATCCGCGCGGACGGGCCGCCGCCGTTGAACGGCGGCGCGGAAAACCGGCCGTCCATGACGTCCCGGTGCACCTGGAGGTACTTCTCCGGCGTTCCGATGTCGATCCAGTATCCCCGGTAGACATACGCGACGAACGTTTCCCCGCGCTCGACGAGCGACGGGAAGTAGCTGCGCTCGATGGACCATGCCGTGTCTTTCGGAATCCGATCGAAGGTCTCGGGCTCGAGCACGTAGATGCCAGCGTTGATCGTGTCGCAGGTGATCTGATCGGGGGACGGCTTCTCGAGGAACCGCTGCACGTTGCCCGCCGCATCCGTTTCGACCAGGCCGTACGCCGAAGGGTTCTCGACCGGCGTCAGCACGATCGTCGCCTTCGCCTGCCGCTCGCGGTGGAGCTTCAGGACCGCCGCGAGATCCACCGCGGTCAGCACGTCGCCGTTGAACACGACGACCGAGTCCGACAGATACTGCTCGGCATACTTCACGGCGCCGGCGGTGCCGAGCGGCATCGGCTCGACGACGTAGCGGAGGCGGATGCCGATGTCGTCGCCGTCGCCGAAGATCTCCTCGATGCGCCGCGGCTGGTAGTTGAGGCTCAGAATGACTTCATCAATTTCGGGCAGCTGGCGGAGCAAATCGAGCTGATAGTAGAGGAACGGCCGGTCGAAGATCGGGACGATGGGCTTGGGCGTGTGGACCGTCAGCGGGCGCAGCCGCGTCCCCTTGCCACCGGCGAGCAGGATGGCCTTCATGACAATCGGCAATCATATCATCTAGAATGATGGCGCTGCCGCGGATGAATCTTCCCAACACGCTCACGCTCGCGCGCCTGTTCCTCGTCCCGCTGCTCGTGGTCGTGCTGTTGACCAAGTTCGAGGGACGGCTGATTTTCGGCGTGCGCAAAGAACTGATTGGCGCGGCGATCTTCGCGATCGCGGCCCTGACCGACTGGCTCGACGGCTACCTGGCGCGCCGGCGCAAGCAGGTGACCACGCTCGGCCAGCTCATGGATCCGCTGGCGGACAAGCTGCTCGTCACCGCCGCGCTCGTGTCCCTCGTGCAGATGGATCTCGCGCCCGCCTGGATGGTCGCGGTCATCCTGGGGCGCGAGTTCGCCGTCACGGTGCTGCGCAGCGTCGGCCACGCGCGTGGCGTCACGATTCCGGCGTCGCCGCTCGGGAAGCTCAAGATGACCACGCAGGTGGTCGCGATCCTGCTCCTGATCCCGGGGCGGGATCACATGCAGGGGTTCTTCGTGCTCGGGCAGGCGGCGCTGTGGTTGGCGCTCGTCGCGGCGGTTGCGTCGGGGATCGACTACTACCGCCGCTTCCAGCAGGTGCTCTCGCCCTGGAGCCGGGCGCCGGTCGAGCCCGACGCGTCGTTACCTGTGCAGAGCGACAAGGTCGCCGGCATACACCGCGTCGCGCGCCCCGTCCAGACGGACCATCGCGCTTTCGGGCATCACCGCGATCGCCGTGCCGCGGGCGACTGAGTGGATCGGGCCCTCGCCATTCAGCGAACGCCGATACACCGTCAGCTGCTGGCCCGCCTTGACGCCATGATCGGATCCGCGATCGATCACCATCATTGACGTGCCCGCGCTCATCGCGCGCCGCTCGTCGCCGAAGAGGACCGTGCCCGGATTCTCGTAGTCAGGCTCGCCGCCCGGAATCACCTTCGGATCGGCTGACGGCGGCGAAAACGGCTCGAGATAGTCACCGATTTCATAGCCGTCGCACGCGTAGACGGAATCGGCAACCGCGCGATCGGCCTCGACCCTGACGACCCGCACCCAACCCGCGGTGTGAATGCCGATCGGCTGGCCTTCCGTCCATTTCGAGTGTCCGCGGTCCATCGGCGGGATGACGCGGCGAACGTAGTACTCCTGGCCCGGCTTCAACCCCTGGTTCGACCCGCCGTTCAGGACCAGGCCGTGATACGGCGCGATGAGACCCTTCGTGCCCTGCTGAGAGCCGAGGACGGTCAGGCCCGGAGTGGGAAGGCCATTCACCGCGCGCGGTCCGCAAACGATGTCGAGCTCTCCGGTCCGGGGCAGGCCGGCGCGCGCCGACGGGACGATCTGCGCCCCGGCGGCGGCGGCGCACACGAGAACCGCGAGTGACGTGGTGACCAGCAGCGCCGGGCGTTTCATGTCAGAGAGTCTTGGCTTTCGCATTGGTGGCTTTCAGCTCCGTGATTCGTTTCTGCGCTTCTTCCAGGAACTCGCTCTTCTCGAACTCTTTCACCAGCCGCTCGAAATAGGGCAGCGCCTCGGCGCCCTGGTTCATCCTGACGAGCGACTCCGCGAGATGAAAATACACAGCGTCCCGAAACGTGTACTCTGCGTCGCGCGCCAACAGCACCTTGAAGCGGTCAATGGCTCCGGGGTACCAGCGACTCCGAAAATAGAACAACCCGACTTCGTAGTCCGCCGACGCCAGCCGGTCTCGAGCAGCTCTGAGCTTCTCCCTGACCTCGCCCATCAACGGGCTGTTGGGATACCGCTCGACGAAGGTCTCGAATTCCTTGATCGCCTCGCGGGTTTCGGTCTGGTCCCGCTGAGGGGCCAGCATTTGCAGGAAATGGCCCATCCCGAGCTTGTACTGGGCGTAGTCCGCCCGTCTGTGGGTGGGGAAGAACGTCAGAAATTCGCGGAACTCGTTGATACCAAGGATTTTTCCCTCGGTGGTGCCATCTCCGAGGTAGCTGTCGCCGATCCCGAGCTTCGCGTCCGCCCGGTAGGGGCTCTGTGGGTAGGTGTCCACGAGCCTGCGGAAGTACTCCCGCGCGTTCAGCCACTTGCGCTCCTCGAGCGCCGCGGTACCGCGCTCGAAGAGGAACTTGTCCGGTTCAGGCGTCCCGGTCGGCGGTTCGGAGGGTCCGCTCGCACAGGCCGCCAGAACCGACATCAGAAGCACCAAACTGACCCTCGACATTACAGAACTGATCCTCATCACAGGGAAACCGGGAGGCCGGCGAGCCAGTCTTTCTCGGCCCGGAGGCCCTCTTCCAGGGTCACCGAGGGGGCAAAAAGAAGGTCCGCGCGCGCGCGCGACGTATCAGCGTACGTGTCGCGCATGTCCCCCTTCTGCGCGGGCTCCCGGCGCACGTCGAGCGGCCGGCCCGTCACGCGTTCGATGAGCGCCAGCACCTCGTTCATCGAGACCCGGGAGCCTCCCCCGATGTTGTAGACGCCGCCGGGCACGCCTCGGTCGCCCGCGGCGACCGTCGCCGCGACGGCGTCTCCCACGTAGGTGAAGTCGCGGGTCTGCGAACCGTCGCCGTACAGAGTGATTGGCTGACTCTTGAGCGAGGCGCGCAGGAAGCGATGAAACGCCATATCGGGGCGCTGCCGCGGCCCGTACACGGTGAAGTAGCGCAACGAGACCGCGGGCACGCCGAAGTTGGCGTGATAGAGGCTGCAGAGTTGCTCGGCGGCCAGCTTGGTGACGCCATATGGCGAGACGGGCTGTGGCCGCGCGTCCTCGCGCATTGGAATCTCCGCGGCGTCTCCATACACCGACGAGCTCGACGCGTAGACGAGACGGGCGATCGGTCGTTCCTTGATCGCCTCGAGCAGCGCCTGCGTCGCGTCTACGTTGTCCACGGTGTAGGTCCGGAAATCGCGGCCCCAGCTCTTGCGCACGCCTGCCTGCGCGGCCAGATGAAACACGTGCGTCGCGCCGTCGACGAGCGGCGCGAGATCCATTTTTTCCAGACGGTCCTCGATGAATCGGAACCCGCGCCGGTCCCGGAGCGGCGCGAGGTTCGCCTCCTTCGCCGCGCGCGGGTAGTAATCCGTGAAGCAATCGAGGCCTGTCACCTCGGCGCCGCGGTCGAGCAGGGCCGTGGAGAGGTGCGAACCGATGAACCCGGCGCAGCCGGTGACGACGGCCTTCATGCGAAGGCCTTTCGAATCCGTTCGGGCAGCCGGCACGGACGCCCGCCGCGGTCGAGCGCGGCGTGCACCGTGCGGCCGACGGCCGCGACCGTCCCGTCGATCTTCCGGATGACCTCATACTCGAACTGCATGCGCACCATCGACAGCATCGATCCTTCCGCTTTGACGTCCAACTCGTCATCGTATCGCGCCGGTTGCCTGTACTCGCAGTGCGCTTCGATGACGGGAAGCGCGACGCCCTCCTCCTCCATTTCACGATAGGTCCAGCCGAGCGAACGCAAGAGGTCGGCGCGCGCCACCTCGAACCACACGAAGTAGTTCGCGTAGTACACGACCCCCATCTTGTCGGTTTCCGCGTAGCGGACGCGAACGGCCGAGACCGAGGCCGGCACGATCAGGCCGGGCGCCCGGCGCCGGCGCCTGCCTCGGCCGCGGCGCGAAGCCCGCGTATCGCGCCGGCGATGTCCGGCCTCCCGAAGATCGCCTGTCCGGCGACGAGAATGGATGCACCTGCAGAGACGAGGCGGCCGGCGTTCGTCTCGTCGACGCCGCCGTCCACCTCGACAGGCGCGCGGCTGCCGGCCTGGTCGAGCAGCGCGCGGACCGCCCGTACCTTGGACTCGCTGCGCGGGATGAAAGTCTGGCCCCCAAAGCCGGGGTTGACCGACATCACGAGCACGTAGTCCACGTCACCCGCGACTTCCTCGAGCGCGACCACGGGCGTGGACGGGTTCAGCACGACCCCGGCCTTGACGCCCAGGCTGCGGATGAGCGCCACCGTCCGGTGCAGGTGAGGGAGCACCTCGACGTGGACAGAGATCATCGATGCCCCTGCCTCCGCGAACGCGGCGACGAACAGATCCGGCTGGCTGATCATGAGGTGGACGTCGAGCGGAACCGTCGCGGCTCGCTTCACGGCGCGTACGACCGGTGGGCCGATCGTGATGTTCGGCACGAAATGACCGTCCATGACGTCGACATGGATCAGGTCGGCCCCGCCGCGCTCGGCCGCGCGGATCGCCTCGCCAAGGGCCGCGAAGTCGGCGGAGAGGATTGACGGAGCGATCTTGATCACCGGCTGACTTCGAGCGAGATCGGCTCTCCCGGAGCGATCTGAAAGCCACCTTGCGGCGCCTGCCGAATCACGATTCCCGCCGGCACGCCCGGATACGGATGATCGCCGACGAGCGCGACGCGAAATCCCCGGCGGCGGAGGATGTCCGCCGCGCGATCGCCGTTGACGCCGATGAGATCCGGCATCACGTAGGTCGCGCTGCGCTCGCCCCGGTTGACGAGCAGCGACACGCTGGTGCCTGGCGCCGAGGCCGGCGGCTCCTGCGCGACCACGGCCCCCGCGGGCACGCCGCCCGTGCGAATCTCGGCGACCGACCCGATCTGGAACCCGTCCTGCTGCAGGCGCATCTGCGCCGAGCGGTCCGTCTCGCCGACGACCCCCGGCACGTTCGCCAGGCGCTGGCCGCCGCTGATCCACACCTTGACGCTGCGCTCCCGCCGCGTGGTGGATCCCACCGCCGGCTCCTGGAGAGCGATGTGCTCGGCCGGCACTTTCGGATCGAGCCGCCGCCCTTCCTCGACCTTCAGCCGAAGCCCGAGCTCCGCCAGCACGGCGTTCGCTTCGTTCACCGTGCGGCCGCGGAGATCCGGCAGCAGCACGTCACGCGTCTTCAGCGCGACCCGCGCCGCCGCCACGGCGAAGAGCGTGTACGTCATGATGAGCGCGCCGGCGAGGATGAGCCATTTGCCGGCGGTCCATACGCGCGTGGTCAGCACTAGGTCTCACAGTGTACCAGAATCACCGCGTAAAACGCCTCGAGGCCATGGAGGTGCGGCAGCGTGCGCAGCGCACCGGTTTCGTCCAGGACCGGAGCGATTCCGTCGAGATGCGGCGCTCGTAAAGTATTGACGCGCGGATCCGCGTACGCGAACCGCGGCTCCGTCTCGAGGAAGCTCGAGACGACGTGCTCGTTCTCTTCAGGCTCGCTCGAACAGGTGGCGTAGATCAAACGGCCGCCGGGCCGCACCGCACGCGACGCCTCCCGCAGCATCGTCAACTCGTCGCGCGCCAGGCCGGCGAGATCCGATTCTTTGCGGCGCCAGCGGATGTCGGGGTCGCGCCGGATCGTTCCGACGCCCGAGCACGGCGCATCGACCAGGACGGCGTCGAACGCGGCGCGGAAGGGAAGTGGGCGCCGGAGATCGCTGCGTATGAGACGTACGCGATCTGCGCCCGCTGTTCGAACGGTGGCGGCGAGGAGATCGAGACGCTTGGACCGGAAGTCGGCCGCCACGACGAGGCCGGCAGAGCCGACGGCCGAGGCGAGCGCGATCGTCTTGCCGCCAGGCGCGGCGCAGGCGTCCAGGATGCGCTCACCGCTCGCACCACCGGCCATCATCGCCACGAGCTGCGACGCCTCATCCTGAACGACAAAGCTTCCGTCCCCGGCCAGCGGGGTCGCCAGCGGATTCCCCTCGCGGACGACGAGGCCGTCGGGGGCGAACCGGGTCCGCTCTGTCTGGACGCCGTGTGCGGCCAGTCGCGCCGACAGCGTCTCGCGATCCTCGCGAAGACGGTTGGCGCGAAGCGTGAGGGGCGCCGCGGCGTTGTTGAAGCGCGCCCATGCCTCCGCGGCGTCGAACCCGCAGCGGTCGAGCCAGCGCGCCGCCAGCCACCGGGGATGAGAGAGGGTCACACTCAGATAATCGAGCGCGAGCTCGCGTCCGTTCGAGCGCTCGAGACGCGCCGCGTCCGGCCGCGATGGAAAGGGCAGCGCCCCCCGTTGGCGTCCGAGCGAGCGAAGCACGCCGTTGACGAACCCCGCGGCGCTGGTGCGTCCCGCGCGGCGTGCCATGTCGACGGCATCGTTGACCGCGGCCGCGGCGGGCACGCGCTCCAGGTAGAGCATCTGGTACGCGGCGACGCGCAGAATGTCGAGGATCGGCGGGTCGAGCGTGTCCGGATGCCGCTTCGCGAGCTGACCGAGTGCGTGATCGAGCGCCGCGCGCCAGCGGAACACCCCGAGCGCGATCTCGCCCGCCAGCGCACGATCGCGGCGATCCTCGAGCGTGGCGCGGGCGCGCGCGAGCGCCGTCGCAAGATCGGTCCCGTTGCGCACGGCCTCAACGGCCTGATAGGCCGCCCAGCGGGCGGGGCTCATCGGCCGCCGAACCGGTCGCCGGGCCGCACGCGATGACCGGCGAGGAAATCGCGCGCCGTCATCGGCCGCTTGCCCTCCGGCTGGATTTCGAGCACACGGAGCGCGGTCTCGTCGCCGGCCGCGACCGTCAGGTCGTCGCCCTGCGCCTCGAGCACGACACCCGAATCGGAGCGGCCGGCCTTGAGACCGGCCCCTCCAACAGCAAGGACCTGGCTACGCAGAATCACGTATCGATGGCCGGCCAGAAACGAGTGCGCATGCGGCCAGGGGTGCAGGCCGCGTATTCGATTGTGGAGGGCGCGCGCCGGTTGATTCCAATCGAGCAGGCCGTCCGCCTTTGTCAGCTTTCCCGCGTACGTGACGCGCGCGTCGTCCTGCGGCCGCGCGACCGCGTCGCCGCGCGAGATGGCATCGACAACGTCGAGGGCGAGGTCCGCGCCGAGCCGTGCCAGGTCGCGCTCCACGTCCACGCTCGTCTCGTCTGGGGCCACCGCGCGTCGCGCCGTCGCGAACACCGGCCCCGCATCCAGCTCCCGCACGACCTGCATGATCGAGACGCCGGTCTCGGGATCGCCGTTCATGACGGCGTGCTGGATCGGCGACGCCCCGCGATACGCCGGCAGGATCGACGCGTGGATGTTGATGAAGCCGAGAGGCGGCAGCGCGAGCAGGTCGTCGGGCAGGATTCGGCCGTAGGCCGCGACGACGCCGAGATCGGGGGCACGGGCTCGAAGCGCGTCCTGAAACTGCCCGTCCTTGATCTTTTCCGGCTGCAGCACCGGAACGCCGCGCGCCGCCGCCAGCGCCTTGACCGGTCCTTCACGTACGTGCTGGCCACGTCCCTGTGGGCGATCCGGCTGCGTGACCACGCTCACGACCGCATGCCGGGAAGTCAGCAGGCGCTCCAACGCCGGCACAGCGAACGCCGGCGTGCCGAAGTAGACGATCCGCAGAGGTTTATCTGCGTCCATCTGCGTTAATCTGCGGCTACCATTTACCCGAACGCTTCAGCTTCTGGATCCGGCGCACGATCAGGTCGCGCTTGATGCCGCGCAGCCGGTCGATGAAGAGCGTGCCGTCGAGATGGTCGATCTCGTGCTGGAACGCGCGCGCGAGCAGCCCCTTTGCCTCTACGGTCCGCTCGACGCCATCGCGGTCGAGACCTTTGACCACTACGCGGGCCGGACGTACCACGGAGGCATTGAAGCCAGGGACGCTCAGGCACCCTTCCTCCTCGACCTGCATGCCGTCCCGTTCGACGAACTCCGGGTTGACCACCACGACCAGCTCGCCGGACGATCGTCCCGCGGTGACGTCGACAACGAAGATCCTGAGGGGAACGCCAATCTGCGGCGCCGCCAGGCCGATCCCGGGCGCGGCGTACATCGTCTGAATCAGGTCGTCGATGACCGACTGGATCTCGGGCGTCACGGTGGGGACAGGGTCGGCCGGCCGGTGGAGAACCGGCGCGCCGTGACGGAGGAGCGGACGGATCATCGCGCGGGAGCGAACCGGGCCGCGAGCGCATCGCGCCAGGCGGTGTGCGCCCGCTCGAGGTCGGCGATCGAATCTCCGCCGAATTTCTCGACGAAGGCGTCAGCGAGAACCAGCGCGACCATGGCCTCCCCCACGACAGAGGCTGCGGGTACGGCGCAGACGTCGCTGCGCTCGATGGCAGCGGGCCCTTCGGTCATCGTTTCGAGATCGACCGATCGCAGGGGCTTCATCAGCGTCGAGATCGGCTTCATGTAGGCGGCGACACGCAGATCCTCTCCGTTGGTCACGCCCCCCTCGAGTCCTCCCGCGTTGTTGGTCGGGCGAGCCAGCCCCGGAACGCCCGCGCGCTCCGGCGCCGCGAGCACGATCTCGTCATGCATCCGCGACCCGGGCAGCGCCGCGACCGCCGGACCGCGGCCGATGCCGACCGCCTTGATCGCCGGAATCGACATGAACGCCTGTGCCAGCCGGCCGTCGAGCTTGCGGTCCCACTGGGTGTAGCTGCCAAGGCCGGGGGGCACGCCGCGGACGATGACCTCGAACGCGCCGCCGACGGTATCGCCGGCGTCGCGCGCGCGGTCTATCGCGGCAATCATCTCGGCGGTCAGCCGATCGTCGACGCACCGCACCGGCGAATCGACGGCCAGCCCTCGCGCCTGTTCGAAGCGCACGGCGAGTGGGTCTTCCAGCGCCATCGGCCCCAACGCGAACACGTGGCTGGCGATCTCGATGCCGAAGCGGGACAACAGTTGCCTCGCGATCGCGCCGGCCGCCACCCGCGCAGCCGTCTCGCGGGCGCTCGCGCGTTCCAGGACGTCACGCAGGTCCGAGCGACCGTACTTGACCGCTCCCGCCAGGTCCGCATGACCCGGCCGGGGACGCGTGACGGCGCCACGGCGCGCGCCGCCGCTCTGGGGTGCGTCGGCGCCCACGTGCATCGTCTGCTGCCAGTTGTCCCAGTCCTTGTTCCGGATGAGGAGAGCTATCGGGCCGCCGATCGTCTCGCCGTTCCGCACGCCGGAGAGAATCTCCGCGCGGTCGGACTCGATCGCCATGCGCCGGCCGCGGCCGTACCCACCCTGCCGGCGCCGCAGCTCTGCGGTGAGCGCATCGAAGTCGATCGTGAGCCCTGCGGGTATGCCTTCGAGGATGGTGACGAGCGCCTGGCCGTGCGATTCGCCGGCGGTGAGAAACCGCACCATCAGCGGCTTATTGTATACGAAGTTTTTTCCCCTCCCTGACGGCCCGCGCGACGACAGTCCGCGGAATCACGCCTGTTTTTGCCGATCCGCTCGCCGCGGCACGGACGGATGTCTTCTTGCACTCCGAACGTCACCGCTCTCTTTTCGCGCTCGTTGTGGCACTTTTTGCCGACCGCTTTCTGTCGCTCGAATCCGGACCGCGACATCTGGATCTCGCAACGGGCTGCGTCGTCCTGGTACGGCGATCGCCCGCCGGCGATCGTCGCGAGCAGATGACGTGGCTCGAGCGATCGACCCGGCTGTCCGGAGTGTGGCATCCGCATCTGGCGACGCTCGTCGACTTCGGGCTTACAGGTCCTGACGAACGGTTCGAGGCATACCCGATGTCACGACCGACCTCCGTTCGGCGCGACGTCGCGCGCGAGATTCGATCCGCGCTCTGGTTCCTCGGCGCTGTCGGGCTCTCGCCGGGCTCGCCGTCGCGGGATCGAATCCGCGATCAGTCGGGTCGAGCCATCCTCCTTCCAGATGCCTGGACCGGTCACGACCTGGCGTCGCTCGCGCCGGAACTCGTTGCACGTTGGATGAAGGGTTGGCGCTCTCTGGTGGGTCCCAGGAATGATGAAGAGCCGAGGCCGTTTGTCCCCGGCATCGTCTTGCAACCGCGGCGGGTGGCCGATGGAGTGCTGGACTTATTGAACCAGGCCGGCACCGGACGCGCCGGTCAGGTGGTCGTCACCGGCCCCATCGGTTCGGGCCTGTCCTCACTGTCGCTGCAGCTCGCGCGCGAGGCGCGACGGCTTGGGTTCGTTCCTGTCGCACCGAACGCATTCGCCACGCAGCCTGGTCATCTGACAGGCGCGGCGGATGCTGTCCGAGACCGATTCCTGTTCGTCCTCGGCGACGGACGTCGCGACCCGGACAGCCGGGACAGAAAAGCTGAAGAGCTTCTGCTCACGGCCGCCACGTCCGGCGGGCCGTCGGCGTTGCTGGTCACGCTGGCGCGCGTCAGCGCGTCGCGCGACGCGACGCCGGTGGACCCAATCCCCGAGCGTGCCCTTGCCGGCATGCTGCACGTGTTTCCGCCCGGACGGATGGCACGCGGCCGCATCGCTCATGCCGCGCGGGCGGCGTTGGGCCGCCCGGGGCGGATGCTTGCGGTACTTGGACTCGCCGAGCCCGGAGAGTTGAACCTTCAGGGGGCGAGACCGGCGTCCCATGTGGCTGAAACCCAGCCGGCCTATGGGACCCCGTCAGTCGTGTCATTCCCGCCTCTCGGAGATCGGTGGGAGAGCCGCGCGGCGCGCGGCATTGCGCTCGCGGCAGCCGGTCGTCACGCCACGGCGGAGCGCCTGCTTCGCGAGGCGGCTGCCGGCCTCCGTCGTCACGGCGCGGAAGCCCGCGCGGCGCAGTGCACGGTCGCTCTGGGAAAGCTGCTCCTCGATCGTGGACGTCCTCGCGAAGCGCGTGACCTTCTCGAAGGCGCGCCCGCCACCGATCTCGAGACACACGTCGCGGCGACGACAACGATCGGCGTGTGCCTTATCGAAGAGGGAAGGCTTCGAGAGGCGGAGACGGCGCTGCGCGCCGCATGCGCGATTGGCGAGACCGCGCCGGAGACCGGCCGTCTGGCGCTTGCGCGCTGCCTGTTCTGGCAGGCGCGCCTTGACGAGGCGGCCGAGTGGATCGCTCCGTTGGTCGACGCGCGGCTGGCCCCGGCGCTGCGCAGGCTCAGCGCGATCGAGCTCGCCCGCAAGGAAACGGCGGCTGCGGGCCGGCTCGCGGCGTTGGCGGTCGAGCGTGCCACGATCGATGGGGGCGGCGCGCCTGAGCGTGCCCGAGCGCACGCCGCCGCGATCCGGGCGCTCGCCGGAATCGGCGAGCGGGAGGCCCTCCTGCGTCACGTCCGGGAAGGCCTGACTGCCGCGAGAGCCGCGCGCGCGCCGCTGGCGGCGCTCGACGTGCGCCTCGCCCTCGGGCTCGCGGCGAGCTCGGACCCGGGTCTGGACAGGGGAGTGTGGCGGTCGCTCGATCGCCTCCACGCGGATCGTCTCCCGCCGCTCTGGCGGGCCCGTCTCGACGCGCTGCGCGCGGAGATCATTGATGACGCGCGCAAGCAGAGCGCGGCTCGGGCGGCGCTGGCCGCGTTCGTGCGCAACAGCGGCGCGGAAGCGTTACGGCCGTCGTCCAATGCCGCGCCCCGCGACGTCGCGCGTCTCATTACCGGGCTGCTGGAGGTCTGTCAGGAGGCCGACGACGACGAGCTGGCGCTCGGCCGTGCGTGCGCGGTGCTGCGATCCCGGCTACGTGCGGCCGCGGTCGCCCTCTTCGGACCACTGCCGCGGGAGCAGAGACTCGCCTCCGCTGGCGCGTTCGATCGCGGCGCGGAGGTCGTGGGCCGAAGCCTCGCGAGCGGCCTGCCGATCGGCCCCATGCGAGGGCCGCTCGGGATCCAGGCGGCGGCGCCAATCCGCTTTGCTGGCTCGCTCGCTGGCGTGCTGGCCTGCCGCTGGGGGCTGGATGCGGCCGTGGAAGCGCGCGCGCTCGGAAGCCTGCTCGAGCCGTCGGCCGCCGCGCTGGCGCCGGCGGTTCGCGCCTGGCTCGATCGGCGCGCCGCTCCACCATCGTCGCCGAGCCAGGACGACCCGTCGATCGTGGCGGCCAGTCCCTCGATGGCGGAGCTGACTCGCACCGCGCACCGGGCGGCGCAGGCGCCGTTCCCGGTGCTGATTGAAGGGGAGAGTGGCGTCGGGAAAGAGCTCGTGGCGCGCGCGGTGCATCGCCACAGCCCGCGCCGCGCGAAGCGGTTCGTCGCCGTCAACTGCGCGGCGCTGCCGGACGACCTCATCGAGGCGGAGCTGTTCGGCCACGCACGGGGCGCATTCACCGGGGCGGCATCCGACCGTCCGGGGCTGTTCGAGGAGGCGGACGGCGGTACGCTCTTCCTGGACGAAGTCAGCGAGCTGGCGCCGCGGGCGCAGGCAAAGCTCCTTCGCGCCATCCAGGACGGCGAGATTCGCCGCGTAGGCGAGAACACGCCGCGGCGTCTGGACGTCCGGCTCGTCGCCGCGACCAATCGTCCCCTCGACGCAGAAGTCGCCTCCGGACGCTTCCGATCGGATCTCCTTTTCAGGCTCGCGGTCATCCGGCTGTCGGTTCCACCCTTGCGCGAGCGCCCGGCCGATATTCACACGCTGGCGCACTGGTTCTGGCAATCGGCTGCGGCGCGAACGAACTGCCGCGCGACGCTCGATCAGGAGACGCTCGCGGCGCTGGCCCGGTACGACTGGCCCGGGAACGTGCGGGAGCTCCAGAACGTCATGTCCGCGCTCGCCGTGCACGCGCCTCGCCGTGGGCGCGTCGGCGTGTCTGCTCTTCCACCGGCGATCGCCGCCGCCGCCGCCACCGGTCCGCGGGCCACGCTCGACGAGGCGCGGCACTCGTTCGAACGGCAATTCGTGTCGACCGCGCTGGCGCGGGCGGGCGGTCATCACTCGAAGGCTGCGGCATCTCTTGGCGTCAGTCGGCAGGGATTGGCGAAACTGATTAAGCGGCTGGGGCTGGACGGGTAGACGGGTTGATCAGAATTCAGAATCCAGAATTCAGAATCCAGAAGGCTGTAAACGACGCTACTTTACGCGTCGGGCGACCGCAGCGAGCGCAGGATCACCCGGCGCAAGCTTCACCGCTCGCTCGATCGTCCGGCGCGCGGCGGCCGTGTCACCGGTGCGCCACTCCAGATCCGCGAGGCGGCCGAGCAGCGCGGCGTCGGAGGTTCGTTCCGTCGCGCGGCGGTACCACACGACCGCCTCCTTCCAGTCGCCGGCGCGCACGGAGAGATCCGCGATGCGCACCGCCGCTGCGGCACGCGTGATCTTCTGTTCGTCGTCTTCGTGCAGCGTCCTGTAGCTGACGAGCGCCCGCCGCGCGAGATCGCTGTGGCCAAGACGCTCGGCCGCGTCGGCAAGATAGAGGAACACATCAGGATCCACGGGCAAGCGGGTCGCGGCATCACGCAGGATCCGTTCGGCCGGCTCCGGATGCCCGTTCAAGAAGTGCGCCCGCCCCAGAAGCGCGAGCACCTCCGAATTATTGGCACCGGCGTCGATCGCCCCTTCGAGCGCCTCGATCGCCTTTCTCACGGTGACGCGATCGGGCTTGGCGTCGGCGCTTTGGAGCCACACCCGGCCGAGCGCGATGTACGCCGCGGCATTCTCGGGGAAGCGCTCCACCGCCGCACCGAGGGTGACGACCGCGCGCTCGGTCCGTCCCGCCCTTGCGTAGGCGAGGCCGAGCGCGACGAACCGCTCCGGCCGCCCCTCGAGCGCCGCCAGCGCATCGAGCTCGCGAAGCGCGTCCGCTTGCCGATCGAGCTCCCCGTAAAGATCGGACAGCTCGCCGCGCGCCTGCACTAGCGCGGGGGCGAGTTTCACCGCTCGACTGAGCGCGGCCACGGCGAGCTTGGGCTGCCCGAGATCTCGAAGGACGAGGCCGTGGAGGTAGTGCGCCTCGGCAAACTTTTCATCGAGCGCGACCGCCCGCTCGAGCGGCCCGACGGCATCGGCGGTGCGGCCCGCCCGGTGCCAGGACAAAGCGAGCTTGTATTGGACGCGGGGGGAGGCATCGTCCAGGTGAACCGCCTCGGCGTACTGCTCCGCCGCGACCTCGTAGCGGCCCTGCGCGTACAGGAGGTCCCCGAGCATTTCCCGCGGCCGGGTGGCCGAGGGGTCGAGCTCCGCCGCTCTTCGGAGGTCTCGCTGGGCGGCGCCGACATCCCCCCGGCGCTGGTAGGTTTCTCCCCGGCGGAGATACGCCAGCATCGAGGTGGTCTTGAGCGTGATGGCGCCCGTGTAGGCCTCTATGGCGACGTATGTGTCGTCCCGGGCGAGCGCGGCGTCCCCGTCGGCCACGAGCTGCCTGAACCGCCGTTCCTGGTTGACGGCGATATAGCCGGCGACCGCGACCCCCGCGGCGCCGAGGACCAGGAGCAGGGCCAGTAAGCGCTTCATCACGTGCGACTTCGGTCAGGAACAAACCATGGTAGCAGGTGTCTAATCAGTCAGCGAACGTCGAACGGCCCCCCAGCGGAGTGGTAAAATGGCCGAGGAACTCTCGGTGAAACCCATTCGGGCTCTCACTTGGCAGGACGTCGGGGGGCGCGAGGCGGCGCTCGTCCAGCGGTGTGCCGCGGGCGACGAAGACGCCTGCGCCGCGCTCGTCGACGAGCACCAGCGGCTGGTGTACCAGCTCGCGCTTCACCTCCTGGGCGACCACAACGAAGCGCTCGACCTTTCCCAGGAAGTCTTTCTCCGCGTCTTCCGGACGATCCACCGCTTCCGCGGGCAATCCGCGCTTCGAACGTGGATCTACCGGATCGCGATCAACCAGGCGCGCAACCGCATGCGCTGGTGGCGCCGGCGCCGGCGTGGTCTGCAGGTTTCGCTCGACGACCACGTCCGCGCGCATGGCGAGCTGCCAAGCGAATCGACGGGCACGTCGCCGGAGCGGGTGTATCGCCAGAAAGAGGTCGCCGGGCGGATCTGGCAGGCGCTCGAAGCCTTGCCGTTCGACCAGAAGACGGCCATCGTGCTGCGGGAGATCGACGGTCTCAGCTACGACGAAATCGCATTCTCGCTTGGCGTGGCAGTCGGCACCGTGAAATCGCGTCTCGCGCGTGCGCGTGAGTCGCTGCGGTGCGAGTTGAGGGGCATATGAAGCTGCTGACGTGCTCGGCCGTTCGGCGGCGGATCATGGCGTTCCACGATGGGGAGCTTCCCGCCAGGGATCGGCTCGCCGTCGAAACCCACCTCGATGGCTGTCCGCGCTGCGCGTCCGATGCGGCGGCGTTCGACCGCCTCGGCGATGCCTTGCGCGGCGGAGTGCGCCAGGCGAACGATCTGAGCGGTCTCCGCGCCGACATCCTCAGCCGGGTCAAGGCAGAGCACGACGGGACGCTCAACGCGCGAATGGGCCGGCTGTTCGAGGACCTGCATCTCGTCTGGATCGGCCTCGCCGCGACGGCGGCGACGCTCATCTGCAGCGTGATCGTGCTCGGCGCGCTGCAGTTTGCCTCGCCCGGCCGGAGCGACTCGCTCGCCGCGGTGATGAATCAGATGGCCGCCACGCCCGGCTCGAACCTCAACCCGTTCCGGCTGGACAGCGGCGTGACGTTCCCGAAATTCAGCAAAGACGACTACATGCCGACCATGGCGCTCACCGAGCAGGAAGCCGTGCTCGCGCTGGCGGCGGTCGTGACGAAGGAAGGACGCGTCGGCGGCTTCGAGGTGCTGTCGGACGAAGGCGATCGTCGAGAGGTGCTCGCCCTTCTCGAAGCGATCGGGCGCGCGCGGTTCGCGCCCGCCGAGTTCGGCGGCGCGCCCGTCGCGGTCAACATGATCTGGCTGGTGTCTCACACGACGGTGAGGGGCAAGATTACTTCGTAATCATTGCTGAATGCTGATTGTGGATTGCTGAATGTTTCATTCAGCACTCAGCATTCAGCAATCCACATTGGGGATTATCGTCCCGCCGTAGCCGTCGCCACGTTGTTCATCGCGTCGCTCGCGCGGATGATGATGGTGCCCGGCGCCTCCTGGATCGGCAGCTCGAACGACTCCCGGCGTGAGTCCGGGATCCCATCCTTCGGGTAGATCGCACGCCAGCGGTTTCCGTCGACCGAGTACTCCACGCGGTGGATGGCGGAGTGGTTGTCTTCGACGCTGAAGGCCAGCGTCGCCGCCGCGGCCGGCGACACGACGATCCGCGGCGCCGTGTTGTCGATTTCGAACGTGCCGCTCTCTCGCTCGCCCAGAAGTGCGGTCCCGGGCGAGTTCGACGGCGCATCGGTCGCCGCAACCTTGATCAAATACGTCCCGTCCGGCACCGACGTCGTGTCCCAGACGACGATCGGATCGGTCAGCTCGCGTTTGATCGGCTTCCACGCCGACTCTCCTTCGCGCCGGTAGGACACATCGTACTGAAGCCGGTCGTCGTTTCCGTCCTCCGCCTTCCAGGCGAACGTCTGCAACCCCTTCTGATACAAGCGTCTCCCGAGCGACGGCGCCCCGGGCGGCGCGCCTCCGCTCGGCTGCGGACTCTGCTGCCGCGCATCCGCCCGCTCGCGATCGTCGAAACCGGCAATCTCCGAATCGCCCGACGTGAACGGCCGCTGGAACACGGCGCCGGGCGCGTGGACGGTGATCGACGCGACGTTCGGCCTGAGGTTCCTCGGCAGATACGCGGCGCCGACCGAGGTGAGCGTCGGCGAGCGATCGCCATCTCCCGCGGTCAGCACCGCGCGCCACTGCAGGTAGCGCGCCTTCGGGCTCACGATCTGGTCTCCCTCAGCGCTGGCGTACGGCGCGGACCATGGGCTCCACGTGTCATCCGGAGTCGCGGTGTTGCCCGACCGTGTCGCAATCTCGATCTTCCCGCCGTTCGGCGCCGCGCGCCACCGGATGGCTCCCCACGACGCGACGGTCGCCGCGTCCCGCACGTCGGACTCGGTACTGCCCGCGTCGAGCGCGTTCGCGCGAAAGACGGAAGATCTTGCCCGGGTTGGATGTCGCGTAGACGTGGCGGCCGTCCGCTTCGCGCACCAGCCAGGTGATTTGTTGCGCCTCGGCGCGCGCCACGAGCGTCGCCTTCAGCGGATCGCCCGCCAGACGAAACAGCTTGCCTGAGCTGCCGGTCGCCACGAGCAGCGTCCCTCCCGGCTCGACCGAGACGTCGTACGGCGCGTCGTCCGACGACTCCCAGTACAGATCCCAGAGACCGTCCGGAAGAATCCGGTAGACGGCGCCGCGTGCCGCACGGCGCGGCTCCTGGCGGGCTCCCGTGTCTTCAGGCTGCGCGCCGCCCTCGATCAGCGTGATGGACGTGATCTCGGTCGAGACCGACGGCACCGGCGGGCGCACAGCTTCCGACGGCCGGTCCGTCGGCCGTTCTGGCGTCCCGGGACGTCCACTCACGGCCACGACGTACAAGGTCCCGTCCGCCGCAAAGCGAAGCGCGCGGATCTCGCGGAAGGGGGAGTCGAGCAGGACGAATGGCTTGCCTTCGCGATCCAGACGGAAGACGCGGCCGGGAGATTCCGTCCCGGCGATGAGACGGCCGGTCGGGTCGAGCGTCAGCGACAACACGTGCGCCGATCGGGTGCGGTAGTGCGCGGCCGCCTTGCCATCAGGCGTCACGCGGTAGATGACGCCCTTGTCGCCGGTGCCGACGTAAAGCACTCCGTCGCGATCGGCCGCGAGCGACCAGATGTATTTGTCTTCGGGGTCGAACAGCACCTGCGACTTGCCGGATGCATCCAGACGATAGACCTTGCCGTCTGGTGACGTCCCGACGAACAGGCCTCCGCCCGGGGCGGGCGCGAGCGCATGGACCTCGAGCTCGGGCGCGTCGAAGAACTCCGTGAGCTTCCCGGCGCGATCGACGCGGTAGACCTTTCCTTCGTTGCCGCTGCCCGCCCAGTAACCGCCGTCCGGCGCGGAAGCGAGCGTCCAGAGAAACGGCGCCGTCGTCTCGGCCACGAGCTCGGTCGCCGGCCCAAGCGACAGCCGGCCATCGCTGTCGATCGAGAGATGGTCCGCGTTGCCGCGCAGGAAGTCCGCCTGTGTCGCGACGAGCCAGAAGGTCGGCGCCGCAGCGTCCGATCGGAGGGTGAGCGCGAAGAGGAGTCCGGCGAGAGCCGGCAGGAACCGCCGCGTCATCGCGACGGCTCGACCGCAATCGTGAGCTGTCGCGAGCCGAGGACGGCGACGTCGGTTGGAATTTCCCACTCGCCGATGACCGCGTTGCGGAGAGGCACGAAACTCCCGCCGTTGCGGTCGGCTTCGAGCACCGCGAGGACGCTCGGCGGCAGCGCCGGCAGCGATTCGCCCTCGACGATGGCGCCTGGCCCGACGCTGACGAGACGCACGTACAGCCGGTTGTTCTTCCGGCTGTTGTTGAACGTGCGAATCATCTGAGCGACGCTCTGGGCCGGCATGGGCCGGCGCGCCTCCCGCTGCTCCCACTGCGTCAGAGACACGCCATCCGAGACGAGCAGCGTCAGCGATCCGGACGCGTGCGGCGGGATCTCGATTGGGAGCGACCGGACCTTTTCTTCGCCCCGATACGACCGCGTCAGTACTTTGAGCATCGACGCTCGTCCTGCCCGTGGCCGCGCATCGTCGAGCCACACCCGTTCGAGCGTCGCGCTGCGCGGCTCCTCGGCGGAAGCGACGGTGATGTCGAGGCCGTCGATCTCGATCTTCTCGAGGTCGTTCGACAGCAGCATCGTGATGGGTCCGGCGATGTAGGTGGCCGCTCCCGACAACGACGTGTCGCCCGTGAAGAGGTTCTCGAAGGCGACGTCGGTGTGCCCCTTGACTCGCGCCTTGCCGCTGATCGTGTACGTCGCGGCTCCAAACTGCCGTTCGTACGAGCCCAGCGTGTTGAACACGGTGACGAAGGTCAAGAGCGGCGTGAAGAGCTGATCGTTGACGACGTTGAAGGAGAAGGTCTTGCGGATGCCACGCTCCGAAGCGAGGGACAGCCGGATCGGGATCATCGCGGGTCCGGCGCCGAGGCGTCCGGCGATCGTCGTCGCGCGATCCTGCTCGAAGGTGCCGATGGTCTCGCCCATGGCGGTGATCTTGAACGAGCTCATGAGGCTCGGGAGGAGCGAGTACACGCGCGCGCGCGTCATCGGAAACTGAGTCGGTCCGAGGTTGAAGAACGGGTGGCCGAAGGCGTAGACGCGGTCGCCGTCGACGTGGGTCACCGTGCCCGTGCCGCCGAACTCGAGATCGCCGGTAATCAGGCCGACGCCGACGGCGTCGCCCGGTTGTAAGTGGTACGACCCTTTAGGGTCGTTTTGGGATGAGGCCGACGCCGGTGACGAGGTTGAAGCCTCCTGCCACCCGCCGGCGTTGATCGGCAGAAACCCCGCGTCGGAAAACGCGCCGCCGACGAGCGACGTCGCGGCGTCGCCGAACCCGCCCATGACGATCGGCGTCGCGATCGGCCTCAGCAGCGCGCCGATGCGGCCGGCGTCTGCAGCTGGCAGACCGAGTGCATCGACATCTCCCGGCCGTTCGGCGAACGGCCGCAGGCGCTGAAAGGCTTTGCGGAGCGCCGCCGCCAGACCTTCCCGTGTCAGCGGCAGCTCGAGATCCTGGCGCGCGATCGCAGGGCGCCGCGCCGCGAGCGCGGCGGTCTCCGTCATCTCGGCGATCGGCGTGATGCCGGCGATCGGTTCCTTCGAAAACGCGCCGATCGAGTACGACACCGCCCCGATGAGGCGGCCGTCCACGTATACAGGGCTTCCGCTCATGCCCTGCATCACACCGGTTCGCTCGAGCGGCCCGCCTTCGAGCCGCGCAAGGATCAGATGCCGCTGCGGCCCGACAACGTTGCGAAGGACGCCGAGGATATGGACTTTGAACTCTTCGCGGCGATCGCCGTCGAAAACGGTCCGGCCGACGCCCGTCATGCCGGGGCGGACCTCGTCGAGAGCCATGAGCGTCGTCGAGGCCGGCAGGTTCGCCAGCCCCAGCGTCGCCAGCGCGAGCGCCAGGCTCACCAGGCGGATTTTGCTCATGTGTAGAACCATTATAAGGCAGCCCTCGCGCCGGCTTCGCGGCCGTTTGACCCCTTCCGGTCGGTCTGTTATCGTGTCCGGGCTCATGGCGACCGCGTTCTTTCCCGCCCGGCTGTATTGGTGGTGGCATTCCCACCAGGCGGGAGAGGCTGCGCGTCCGCGCTGAGCACATCACAAAGTTCGGGAGCCTGATGAGCCTCTTCAGCCGCTGGTTGAAGGGGCTTTTTGTTTTATGACGCGTCTCTGCATCACCGTGGCCGGGTCGACGATGGCCGAGGTGCGGGCCCGGCGTGACGAGGCATCCGGCCTCGCCGACCTGGTCGAGGTGCGCCTCGACGGCGTCGCGGACCCGGATCCGGCCGGCGCCCTGGCCGGACGGACCACGCCGGTCATCGTCGCGTGTCACCCGGCCTGGGAGGGGGGGCGTTTCGACGGGCCTGAAGAGGTCCGGAAGCGGCTCCTGGTGGCGGCGCTCGACGCAGGGGCGGACCGGATTGACGTCGAATGGCGCGCGCGGTTCGACGAGCTCTTCACGGACGCGAGCCGCGACCGCATCATCGTGTCGAATCACGTCTTCGACGGCGTTCCGGCGGACCTCGACGAACGCTATCGCGCCATGCGGGCCACCGGCGCCGGTGTGGTGAAAATCGCCGTCGAGCCCCGGCGGCTGT
Organism: uncultured Acidobacteriota bacterium; assembly: GCA_963847125.1. Classification (GTDB taxonomy): domain Bacteria; phylum Acidobacteriota; class Vicinamibacteria; order Vicinamibacterales; family 2-12-FULL-66-21; genus DATAEE01. The sequence continues at coordinate 3,492,900 of CAWJYM010000004.1, read as the reverse complement.
CCGATCTCAAGTCCCTTTTTGCGCTCGGCAGACGCAATGGCGGCGACCGGACCGTGCTCGTCGGGATGGGACCTCGCGGCGTTGCGACGCGCGTGCTTGCCGCACGCCTGGGATCCGCCTGGACCTACGCAGGAGGAGAGAGCGGGGTCGGCCAGTTGTCCGCGGCGCGGATGATCGACGAATTCCACATCCGGCGCGTGACCGAGGGGACGGACGTGTACGCCATCGTCGGATCCCCGGTCGCCCACTCGCTGTCGCCCGTCATGCACAATGCCGGCTTCGCAGACAAGGGGCTGGACGCGGTGTATGTGCCACTCGACGCTGCGGATGCCGACGACGCTGTCGACGCGGCGGGCTTGCTCGGCGTGACGGGGATGAGCGTGACCGCGCCGCTCAAAGTCGATCTCATGTCGCGCGTCGGCCGCATCGATGCCGTGGCCACACGTGTGGGCGCGCTCAATACACTGCGGCGCGCGGGTGACGGCTGGGAAGCGACCAACACGGACGTCGCGGGGTTCCTCGCGCCGCTGAAGGCCGGGACCATGCTTCACGGGAGGGCGGTGACGATCCTCGGCGCCGGCGGTGCGGCCCGCGCGGCGGCTGTCGCCCTCTCCGATGCGGAGGCGAGCGTCTCTGTGTCGGCGCGGCGCCCGGACGCGGCTGCAGCCATCGCGGCGCTCGCCAGGGGAACGGTCACGCCGTTTCCACCGCCGCGCGGCAGCTGGCAGGTGCTCGTCAACACGACACCGGTCGGCATGGACGGGGTTGACGAGGCCTCTCCTCTCGATCCCTCCCTGCTCGAGGGTGGCTCGCTCGTATACGACCTCGTGTACTGGCCGCCGGTGACGCGGTTGATGTCGGACGCCCAGCGCGCAGGCTGCCGCACGCTCGGCGGTCTGCCCATGCTGGTCGCACAGGCCGAGCGGCAGTTCGAGTGGTGGACCGGCGAGCCGCCGCGCGCGGGGCTGTTCGAGAAAGCCGCAAGAGCCCGAATGGAGGGGTCGGCCCACAATCCGGCCCGACACGAATGAAGCTGACATCCTACGAAGAGTTCGTCGAGCTGGCGCGGCGCGGGACGTTCGTGCCGGTCTCGAAGGAAATCATGGCGGACCTGATCACGCCGGTTTCCGCGTTCGTCAAGATCGCCGAGCACTCTGACTACGCGTTCCTGCTGGAGAGCGTGGAGGGTGGCGAGCGCATGGCGCGGTACTCCTTCCTCGGCAAAGACCCGTTCCTGGTGCTGCGGGCGCGCGACGGCAAGACCATCATCGAGAAGTCCGGCACGCGCGAAGAGACGGCCGAACCGTTCGTGACCACGCTTCGCGGGTTGATGGCGGACTTCCAGGCGCCGTACGTGCCGGACCTCCCGCGCTTCACGGGCGGGGCGGTCGGCTTTCTGGGCTACGACGCCTCGCCGTGGTTCGAGCCGTCGCTGAACCCGGCCTGGGCATCGATAGAGGCGCGCGCAGGCGCCTCGACCGAAGCGCGCGAAGACGAAGCGGGCTTCATGCTGTTCGACACGGTGCTCGCGTTCGACCACGTCAAGCACCGGATCCTCGTCATCGCCAACGCGCGCATCACGCCGGATGAGGATCTCGAGGCCCTGTATCAGTTCGCGTGCGCGAAGATCCAGTTTCTCGAGCGCGAGCTCGAGCGCGCGCTGTCGCAGTCGGCGGCGCCGCGGCGCGGGTTCGGCCCGGTCACGTCGAACGTCCCTCGCGACGCGTTCGAAGAGGGCGTCCGTTCGCTCAAAGAGCACATCGCCGCAGGCGACATCTATCAGGCGGTGCTCTCGCAGCGGTTCGACACGGACGTGACGGCCGACCCGTTCACGATCTACCGCGCGCTCAGGCACGTGAATCCGTCGCCTTACATGTACTTTCTTCGAATGGGCGGCTTGTCGATCGTGGGCTCCTCTCCTGAGATGCTCGTGCGGGTCGAAGGCCGCCGCGTCGAGACGCACCCGATCGCCGGCACCCGTCCCCGCGGCAGGAGCGAGGAGGACGACCTCCGGCTCGCGGAGGAGCTGAAGCGGAATGAAAAGGAGCGCGCCGAGCACGTCATGCTCGTCGATCTCGGCCGGAACGATCTCGGGCGCGTATGCGAGTACGGGTCGGTCCGCGTGCCACAGTTCATGGCGATCGAGCGGTACTCGCACGTGATGCATCTCGTCTCGACCGTGGAGGGACGGCTCGACGAAACGAACGACCGGCTCGACGCGCTCGTCGCGTGCTTCCCCGCAGGGACCGTGTCCGGCGCGCCGAAGATCCGCGCCATGGAGCTGCTCGCGGCGTTGGAACCGACCAGGCGCGGTATCTACGCCGGCGCGGTCGGCTACCTCGACTTCGCCGGGAACCTCGACTTCTGCATCACGATTCGGACAATCACCATCCGGGACGGACGCGCATCGGTGCAGGCGGGCGCCGGGATCGTCGCCGACTCCAACCCCGCCGCGGAGTACGAGGAAACCCGCGACAAGGCGAAGGCGCTGCTTCAGGCGATCGAGATGGCGGAGAAGGAACTGTAGCGCCTGCGGCCCGCGCGAGGCGCCGGAGGGGAGCCCGCCAAAGGCGGGCCGCCGAGCGCGAGCGAGCGGGGGTGGGGCCCCGCGAGCACAAAGAAAAGATGGTACTGCTCATCGACAACTACGACTCGTTCACGTTCAACCTCGCGCAATACCTGGGCGAGCTCGGGGCGTCGCCCGTCGTCCGTCGGAACGATCGGATCGCGCTGGACGAGATCGAAGCGATGCGGCCGGAGCGAATCGTCATCTCGCCGGGACCGGGCCGGCCCGAGGACGCCGGCGTGTCGGTCGACGTCATCCGCCGGTTCGGATCCCGCATCCCGCTGCTCGGCGTCTGTCTCGGCCATCAGGCGATCGGGCTCGCCTTCGGCGGCAGAGTGGTCCGGGCGCCGGTGCTGATGCACGGCAAGACGTCGTCGGTCGAGCACGACGGCAAGGGCGTCTTCAAGGGAATCCCTGGTCCGTTTACCGCTGGCCGATATCACTCGCTCGCAGTCGCGCCAGACGACTGGCCGGCGGATCTCGAGATCGCCGCGCGCACCAGCGAGGACGGCACCGTCATGGGGCTGCGCCACAAGACCTATCCGTTGCACGGCGTTCAGTTCCACCCCGAGTCGGTCCTGACCGGCGAAGGCCGGCGGATCCTGAGGACTTTTCTGGAGCTGTGATGTTCTCGACGCTCATTGAGAAACTGTCGCGCCGCGAGGATCTGTCCTCGGAAGAGGCGGCCGCCGCCATGGCCGAGATCATGGACGGGCGGGCGCAGCCGGCACAGATGGCAGGCTTCCTCATCGGGTTGTCCATGAAAGGGGAGCGGCCGGCGGAGATCGTCGGACTCGCCCGGACGATGCGCGAGCGGGCGGTGAAGCTGGCGAGCCCGGTCGAGGGAGTCTTCGACACCTGCGGCACAGGGGGAGATCGGGCGCACACCTTCAACGTCTCCACGGTCGCCGCGCTCGTGCTCGCCGGCTGCGGCGTCCGCGTCGCCAAGCACGGCAACCGATCGGTCTCCAGCCGCTGCGGCAGCGCGGATCTGTTCGAGGCGCTCGGGGTGAAGATCACCGCGACCCCTGAGGTCGTCGAACGAACGCTGCACGAAGCGGGGATCGCATTTTTCTTTGCCCCGACGTTCCACCCGTCGATGCGCCACGCGGGGCCCACGAGGAAAGAGCTCGGCGTCCGCACCGCGTTCAACCTGCTCGGCCCGCTGACCAACCCCGCGGGAGCAAAGCGGCAGCTCGTCGGCGTGCCACGCCCCGAGTTGACCGAGCTCGTCGCCCGCGCGCTCGTGCTGCTCGGCGCCGAGCGCGCATGGGTCGTGCACGGCGCCGATGGCCTCGACGAGATCTCGACGACCGGCTACACGAAGGTGTCGGAGTGCCACAACGGCGCCGTTCGCACGTTCTACGTCCACCCTGCGGAGTTCGGCCTGCCCAAGACATCGCCCGACGCGTTGAAGGGAGCCGACGCGCCGCACAACGCGACCATCGCCCGGGCGATCCTCGGCGGTGAGAAGGGGGCGCCGCGCGACATCGTCCTTCTCAATGCCGGCGTCTCGCTGCTGATTGCCGGAGCGGCCGCGTCGGTCGCGGACGGCATTCGGCGCGCGACGGACTCGATCGACTCCGGAGCGGCCAGCGCGGCGCTGGACCGCCTGGTGAAGGCTTCCAATGCCTGAGACCCTGCCGCGGGCCGACTTGCTCGAGACGATCGTCGCCGCCACGCGGCGCTCGGTCGCCGCGCGGGAGGCGTCGGTCCCACAGACGGCACTCGAGGATGCGATCAGGCATCGACCGCCGGAGCGCGGATCGAGGGAGCGCGGGCCTCTCAGGCCCGCGGCCCGTTCATTTCGACGCGCGCTCACGTCCGGCCCGGCTCCACGCGTGATTGCCGAGTGCAAGCGCCGATCGCCGTCTCGGGGCGTCCTGCGACGACAGTACGATCCCGCGGCAATCGCGGCGGCGTACGCCGGCGCAGGCGCGGCGGCGATCTCCGTACTGACCGAGCCCTCGTTTTTCGACGGCGCCCTGGAGCATCTGGCGGCGGTCCGCGCGGCGGTCGACGTCCCGATCCTGCGGAAGGACTTCATCGTGACCGAGTATCAGCTCCTCGAGGCGCGCGCGACTGGAGCCGATGCCGTTCTGTTGATCGTTGCGGCGTTCGAGTACTCCCCGGGCCTAAGAGGCCCGGGGCTCCGAGGCCCGGGCCTCCGGGAATTGGTGGCGCGAGCCCGCGCGCTCGATCTCGACGTCATGGTCGAAGTGCACGACGAATCGGAGCTGGTGCGGGCAATCGACGCCGGGGCGGACATCATCGGCGTCAACAATCGGAACCTGCGCACGCTCGACGTCACGCTGGACGTGACACGGCGCCTCGCTCCTCGCATTCCGTCCGGCGTCGTCAAGGTCGCGGAGAGCGGACTGAAAACCGCTGACGATCTCACGGCGCTGGCTGCCGTCGGGTACGACGCGTTTCTCGTGGGCGAGCGCTTCATGACCGCCGCGGATCCGGCAGTGGCGCTGAAAGGGCTCATCGCGGGAGTGCGCACGGCATGACGCTGGTCAAGATCTGCGGGATCACGCGCGTCGAGGATGCGCTCGACGCAGCGGCGCTCGGCGCGAGCGCCATCGGGCTGGTATTCTGGCCGGCCAGCCCGCGCGCGATCGACCCCGCCACGGCGCGCGCCATCGTCGAGGCGCTCCCGCCGCTCGTGACCCCGGTCGGCGTGTTCGTGGACCAGCCCGAGGCGGATGTCGAGCGGATCGCGGCGGAGGTGCGGCTCGGCGCCGTCCAGCTTCATGGCCGCGAGACGCCCGCGTATTGCGGGCGGGTGCGCCGGCCGGTGATCAAGTCGTTCGGCGTGGACGGATCGTTCGACGAGACGGTGCTGGATCCCTATCCAGCCGGTGTCACCGTGCTGCTCGACGCCAGAGACGACGAGAGGCGAGGAGGAACCGGTCGCCGGATCGATTGGACGGTGGCGGCGCGCATCGCGGCCAGGCGGCGGATCGTGCTCGCAGGCGGCGTGGACTCGGGCAACGTCGAGGAAGCGATCCGCACCGTGCAACCGTTCGCCATCGACGTCAGCTCCGGCGTCGAACGCGCCCCGGGCCTCAAGGATCGAGCCAGGATGGAAGCCCTTTTCGAAGCGGTGCGACGATGTTGACGACAGGACCATCCTTCGGCCGCCGCGACCCGGATGCCCGGGGCTACTTCGGAGAGTTCGGCGGACGGTTCGTACCCGAGACGCTCGTCGCGCCGATCGAGGAGCTCGAGCGTGCGTATTTTGCCGCACGCGAGGACGAAACGTTTCGAACGACCCTCAACGGCCTGTTGACCAGCTACGTCGGGCGTCCGACGCCGCTGTACGAGGCAACGCGGCTCCATCGGGCGTGGGGCGGAGCGCAGATCTTCCTCAAACGCGAGGATCTCGCCCATACCGGTGCGCACAAGATCAACAACGCGATCGGCCAGGCGCTCCTCGCGTCGCGCATGGGCAAGCGGCGCGTGGTCGCCGAGACCGGAGCGGGCCAGCACGGCGTCGCGACCGCCACAGCCTGCGCGCTGCTCGGCCTCGATTGTTGTGTCTACATGGGGTCGGAAGACATGGCGCGGCAGGAGCCGAACGTGTTCCGCATGCGGCTGCTGGGCGCCGAAGTCCGCGCCGTCGAAGCGGGCAGCCGCACGCTCAAGGATGCCATCAACGAGGCCATGCGAGACTGGGTGACCAACGTCACCGACACGTACTATCTGCTCGGTTCGGTCCTGGGGCCGCATCCGTACCCGCTCATGGTGCGTGAGTTCCAATCGGTCATCGGCCGCGAGGCGCGCGCGCAGATGCTCGAGCACACCGGCGGGCTTCCGCAGGCGGTGATCGCGTGCGTCGGCGGCGGGAGCAACGCGATGGGTATCTTCGATGCGTTTCTCGAGGACGAAGGCGTCCGCCTCATCGGCGTCGAAGCGGGCGGTGAGGGCATCCTCCCGGGGAAGCACGCGGCGCGCTTCGCCGGAGGCGGTGCGGGCGTTCTGCAGGGCACGCGGAGCTACGTGCTGCAGGATGCCGCGGGCAACATCGAGCTGACGCACTCGATCTCCGCCGGGCTCGACTACGCGGCGATCGGACCGGAGCACGCCTGGCTGCGCGAGCGCGGACGCGCCGAGTACGTATACGCGACCGACGCCGAGGCGCTCGACGGTTTCCAGACGCTCGCGAGCCTGGAAGGGATCATCCCGGCGCTCGAGTCGGCGCACGCGATCGCCCCGGCGCGGACCCTTGCACGGGAGCTTGGTCCCGAGGCGCGGATTCTGATCAACCTGTCGGGACGTGGCGACAAAGATGTCGCCACCGCCGCCCGCGCGCTGGAGCAGCGATGATGGCGGACACGGTGCGCCGCGAGTCCGGCCTGGAAGCCTGCTTCGCGCGACTGCGGACGGAGCGTCGCACGGGCCTGGTGACGTACGTCACGGCCGGGGATCCGGCGCTCGACCGGACGCCGGGTGTCCTCAAGGCGCTCGCGCGTGGTGGCGCAGACGTCATCGAGCTCGGAATTCCGTTCTCGGATCCGCTCGCGGACGGTCCGGTGATCCAGCGCGCGTCGGAGCGGGCGCTCGCGGCCGGGACGACACTCGAGCGGGCGCTCGATATGCTGGCGGCCGTGCGCCGCGACCTCTCGACGCCGATCGTCGTGTTCACCTACGCGAACCCGGTCCTGCGGCTGGGCGCCGAGCGGTTTGCCGCGAGAGCCGCCGCGGCGGGCGTGGACGGCGTGCTGGTGCTGGATTTGCCCATAGAAGAGGCCGGGCCGCTCCGGCAGACGCTTTCCGCCACAGGAATTGATACGATCTTCCTGCTCAGCCCCACGACGAGCCGCGCCAGGATCGAGCGGGCGGCGGCCCTGGGGCAGGGCTTCCTGTATGGGATCTCGCGGCTCGGTGTCACCGGCGCCAGGGCGTCGCTCTCCGCTGACGCGGCTGCGCTCGCCCGTCGGGTGCGCGAGGTGACGCCGATGCCGCTCGCGATGGGGTTCGGCGTCTCGACACCGGAGCACGTCGCCGAGATTGGCCGGTTCGCCGACGCGGCGGTCGTCGGGAGCGCCATGGTGAGCGTGATCGCCGCGGCGGGGACGAGCGCGGAGCTCGAAGGGCGCGTCGCGGAGTACGTGCGATGGCTGACCGGCCGGGCGTGAGCGGCGACGCGGCGGCGGCGCGAGAGCAGATCGACGCGCTGCGGCGCCGCATCGACGATCTGGACGAGCGGCTCGTCCAGCTGCTCAACGATCGCGCCGGATGCGCGCTCGAGATCGGACGGATCAAGCAGGCGCTCGGCATGGAGATCTATCAGCCGGATCGCGAGCGCGAAGTGCTGCGGCACGTAAGAGACTTGAACGGCGGACCGCTCGACGCGCACGCCATCGTTCGGTTGTTCGAGCGAATCATCGACGAGGCGCGCAGGCTCGAGCGAATGGGACAGAGGTAACGCCATGGTCGTGGTGATGGAAGAACGGGCGACGGAGCATCAGATCCAGGACGTGATCGCGCACCTGGTGGAGCAGGGGTTCGACGTGCACCGGTCGACGGGCGCGCTGCGGACCGTCATCGGCGCGGTCGGAGGGAACCGCGAGGCGGATCCACGGCTCGTCGAGGTACTCGAGGGCGTCCACGAGGTCCTCCGCATCACGGAGCCTTACAAGCTCGCCAGCCGCACGTTCAAACAGGAAAACACCGTCATCGCCGTCGGCGACGTTCGAATAGGCGGCGACGAGGTCGTCGTCATGGCCGGCCCCTGCTCGGCCGAGAGCGACGAGCAGGTCGAGTCGGCGGCGGCGGCCGTCAAGCGGGCGGGCGCGAAGGTGCTTCGCGGTGGAGCGTTCAAGCCGCGCAGCTCGCCCTACAGCTTTCAGGGGCTCGGAGAGGTGGGCCTTCAAGCATGCTGCGCGGCGCCGCCGACCGCCACGGCCTGAAGCTCGTGTCGGAGGTCATGGACCTCAGCCAGATCGAGCTCATCGAGCGCTACGTCGACATCCTGCAGGTCGGCGCGCGCAACATGCAGAACTTCACCCTGCTCCGCGAGCTGGGCAAGATCGCGCAAGCCGGTCCTGCTCAAGCGCGGCATCTCGGCGACGATCGAAGAATGGCTTCTGTCGGCCGAGTACGTGCTCGCCGGCGGCAACATGGAGGTCATGCTCTGCGAGCGCGGCATCCGGACCTTCGAGAGCTACACGCGCAACACCCTCGACATCTCCGCCATCCCGGTGATCCAGAAGCTGAGCCACCTGCCCGTGCTGGTCGACCCGAGCCATGCGACCGGACGCCGCGACAAGGTCGCGCCTGTGGCGCGCGCGGCGGTCGCCGCCGGGGCGGATGGGCTGCTCATCGAGGTGCACTGCGATCCGGATCACGCCAAGAGCGACGGCGCGCAGTCGATGTTCCCGAACCAGTTCGACCGGCTGATGGCGGAGCTGCGGATCATCGCGCCGGCGATCGGCCGATCCATCTGCCTCGAGCCCGCGGTCCGACGAGGCTGGGGAGTTTCTTAGAATGCGGAACGTCGAATGCTGATGGCCGAATGAGCAAGTCCCTGCCGGTTGTTCAAGCGGGCACACCCGGACGCGCTCCGGTATTCGACAAGATCGGCATCGTGGGCCTCGGGCTCGTGGGCGGATCCCTGGCGCTTGCGGCGCGGGAGGTGTGGCCGTCGGCGCTCGTCATCGGCGTCGACGACAAGGATGTCCTCGAGCGGGCGATGGTGCAGCACGCCATCGACGTCGCCGCCGACGACCTCGTCGTCGTCTCGGAAGCGGATCTGATCGTGCTGGCCGCTCCGGTCGAAGAGAACATCTCGCTCCTGAGCCGGCTGGACGACTTCGTGCCGGGTCACGCGGTCGTCACCGACGTCGGGAGCACCAAGCGCGCGATCGTCGCGGCCGCGCGGACGCTTCCGCCCCGCTTCACGTTCGTCGGCGGCCATCCGCTCGCCGGCGCCGCGCGCGGGGGCATCGAATACGCGCGCGCCGACCTGTTCAAGGGCCGGCCCTGGATTCTCACCCCGGAGGGAGAGGGCGCGGGGCAGACCGTCGATCGGCTCTCCGCGTTCGTGTCCGGTCTCGGAGCCGCTCCCCGGACGATGGCGCCCGAGATCCATGACCGGCTCCTGGCGTTTCTCAGCCACCTTCCGCAGCTCACGGCGAGCGCGTTGATGCGAACCGTCGGTGAGGAAGCAGGGAGCGACGGGCTGTCGCTCGCGGGCCGCGGCCTGGCCGACACGACGCGGCTCGCGTCGAGCCCCGCGCGCATCTGGCGTGAAGTCTGCGCGACCAACGCGGACTACATCGGGCAGGCGCTCGACCGGCTGATCGAGGACCTGCAAGCGCTCCGGGCGGATCTGAAGAAGGGCGACGCGGTCGAGCGCATCTTCGCGGCGGCGGCCGAATGGAAGTCGCGGATGCCCGGCGATCGGCAGCCGAAGGACGGCCACTCGTAGCGCGGCCCTTACGCGTTCGTTGAAGCTGCCCGTGATCTCATGCCGACGCGCACGTACCTCGAACAGACAAGTCTCGACGAGCTCCGTCCGGCGGCTCCGCCGGGCGAGGATGTAGCCGTCCTTCAGGTGGAGGACTGCGCGCCGTCGCTCTGGCGGCGCCTCTACGGCGAAGTGGGCGCGGCCTATCACTGGGTCGATCGGCTCGGCTGGACCGATGCCGAGATCCAGGCATATCTGTCGGATCCGGCCGTGTCGCTCTGGGTGCTGTCCGTGAAAGGAGAGGTCGCGGGGTACTTCGAGCTGCGCAGGCATCCCGAGGACGAGGTCCGGCTGAAGCCGGACACTATAGAAACAGGAGAGTCACCCGACGGGGTCCGGCTGAAGCCGGACACTACGGAAATAGAGTCACCCGTGGCGTCCGGCTTCAGCCGGACCTTCTCTTTCGAGATCGCATATTTTGGTCTGCTCCCGCCGTATGTCGGCCAAGGCCTGGGAAAATACCTCTTGAGCGAAGCCGCGGCGCGCGCGTGGACGCTGCAACCGTCGAGGGTCTGGCTCCACACGTCCACCCTCGATCACCCCGCGGCGCTGCCGAACTACCTGGCGCGCGGGTTTTCGATCTTCCGCGTGGAGCACTACTGATCAATGTGGAGTGTGGATTGCTGAATGTGGAATGATGCGCCCCTGTGGACGCCGTCGCCCGAGCGGATCGCGCGCGCGAACCTGACCCGGTTCATGCGCGAGGTCGAAGAACGCTGGGCGCTGCGGATCCCGGACTATGACGCGCTCTGGACGTTTTCCGTCGAGCGGCCAGAGGACTTCTGGTCGTCCATGTGGGAATTCGGCGGCGTGCTGGCCGAAACGAAGGGAGACCGCGTCGCCGTTGATCTCGATCGGATGCCGGGCGCGCGGTTCTTCCCCGAGGCGCGCCTGAACTTCGCCGAAAACCTGCTGCGCCCCTCCGGCAACCCGGACGCGCTCGTCTTTCACGGCGAGGATCGCGTGCGCCGCAGCATGACCCGCGACGAGCTGCGCGCCGGCGTCGCGCGCACCGCGGCCGCTCTGCGCGCGTCGGGGGTCGCGGCGGGCGATCGGGTCGCCGGATACCTGCCGAACGTGCCGGAAGCGATCGTCGCCGCGCTCGCCGCGGCCTCCATCGGTGCGATCTGGTCGTCATGTTCGCCCGACTTCGGCGTGCAGGGTGTGCTCGATCGGTTCGGCCAGATCGAGCCGAAGGTGCTGTTCAGCGCCGACGGCTATCTCTACGCGGGGAAGACGCACGACAGCCTTGCGAAGCTTCGGGAGATCGTCGCCCGGCTTCCGACGGTCCGCCGCGTGGTCGTCGTGCCGTACGTTCGCCAGCCGGACGACCTGAAGGATCTGGACGACCCTGAAGGGTCGTACCGCAACACGACCCTAAAGGGTTGTACCACACGAGCGCAGCTATGAGACGTGGCAGGACTTTCAGCGCGGTCACGAGTCGGCGCCTCTCCAGTTCGCGCAGCTCCCGTTCAATCACCCGCTCTACATCCTCTATTCGTCCGGAACGACCGGCGTGCCCAAGTGCATCGTCCACGGCGCCGGCGGCACGCTGGTCCAGCATCTGAAAGAGCACCGGCTCCATTGCGACATCCAGGAAGGGGACCGCGTCTTCTACTTCACGACGTGCGGCTGGATGATGTGGAACTGGCTCGTGTCGACGCTGGCCTGCGGCGCGACGCTGCTCTTGTACGACGGCTCGCCGTTCCACCGGGACGGCCGGATCCTGTTCGACTTCGCGGACGAGACCCGGATGACGCTGTTCGGCACGTCGGCGAAGTTCATCGACGCCACTCACAAGTCCGGCCTCGAGCCGCGCCGGACCCACCGGCTCGAGACCGTGCGGACGATGACCTCCACGGGATCTCCGCTCGCGCCGGAGGGCTTCGATTTCGTCTACGACCGGATCAAGAGCGACATCCACCTCGCGTCGATCTCGGGCGGCACCGACATCATCAGCTGTTTCGTCGGCGGCAACCCGATCGGCCCCGTGTGGAGGGGGGAGATTCAGGTCCGCGCGCTTGGCATGAAGGTCGACGTCTTCGACTCCGCCGGCCGGCCGGTTCGCGGAGCCAAGGGTGAGCTCGTCTGCACGATGCCGTTCCCCTCGATGCCGGTCGGATTCTGGAACGATCCGGATGGCCGGAAGTATCACGCGGCGTACTTCGACAAGTTCCCCGGAGTCTGGTGCCACGGCGACTACGTCGAGCTCACGCACCACGACGGCATGATCATCTACGGGCGCTCGGACGCCGTGCTGAACCCCGGCGGGGTCCGAATCGGCACCGCGGAGATCTACCGTCAGGTCGAGCAGCTCGAGGAGGTCGTCGAAAGCCTCGTGGTCGGTCAGCAGTGGGACGGCGACGAGCGCGTCGTGTTGTTCGTGCGGCTTCAGGACGGCCTGGCGTTGAGCTCCGAGATCACCCAGAGAATCAAGGATCAGATCCGCCGCAACACGACGCCGCGCCACGTCCCGGCGCGTATCCTCCAGGTCGGCGAGATACCGCGCACCAAAAGCGGGAAGATCGTCGAGCTGGCCGTCCGCGACGTCATTCACAACCGCGAGGTCAACAACCGCGAGGCGCTCGCGAATCCCGACGCGCTCGAGCAGTTCCGCAACCGGCCGGAGCTGCAGACGTGATCTGCATCCGCCGGTCGGCCGCAGAATCGCTCATCGTTCACGCCCGGTCAGAGGCGCCTCGCGAGTGCTGCGGCCTGCTCGTCGGCCAGGCGGGTCTCGTGGAACGCGTCGTCCCGGCCGTCAACGTCCGCGCGAGCGACGTCAGCTATCTGATCGACCCGCGCGACCACTTCGCCGCGATTCGGGCGGCGCGCTCGGAAGGGCTCAGCGTGGTCGGCGGTTATCACTCGCACCCGCGTTCTGAGGCGCTCCCGTCGGCGACCGATCTCGCGGAGAGCGCGGGGCCGGGATTCCTGTACGTGATCGCCGCTCCAGCCTTCAGGGATGGCTGGCGGCTCGGCGCGTTCTTCCTGCTCAGCAGCCCGGGGGAATCCGTGGCTGGGAACTTCCTCGAGGTGCCCCTCGTCCCTGTTGCGTAACTGGAGCATCGTGCGCCTGACGACCGCCCCCCGGCTCGTTCTGGCGCTGCTCGTGTTTGCAGCGCCCCTGTGCCCGCTGGCGCACGCGCAGACGCCTCCGCAGCCAGCGCCGCCCGCGCCCACTCTCCACGCGGTGACCTTCGACGGCGTCAGCGTGTTCACGCCGGCAGAGATCCGCCACTGGCTGCATCTCGACGAGGGCAAGCCGCTGCCGCAGCCCGCCGAGAAGCTCGGAGAGGAGCTCGAGAAGAAATACCACGACGAGGGCTACAGGCGGGCGCGCGTCCAGGCGACCTTTGACGAAGCGACTGGCGCCCTCCGGCTGACGGCGGACGAAGGGCGCATCGACGAGGTCGCGCTCGAGGGGATCGAAGGGAAGTGGCTCGACGTCCTCCAGGGCAACTTCGACGTGCGCCCGGGAGATATCTTCAACAGCCGGGTGATCGACCGCGCGCTGGATCGGTTGCTCGAGCCGACGCGCGGCGCGATCATCCGCAAGGGATTCGACCTGATCGATCGAGGCGGACGACGCGTCCTCGTCGTCGAGCTCGACCGCCGCGGCGCGGACGCCGGCGTCGATTTAGGCCCTGGGCAGCGCGAGGACTGGTACAGCCCCGTTGACGGCTTTTCTCCTGCAGTCGGCTTCAAGCTGACGCTCTTCGACCCGACGCGCTTTCATCACACGTTCATTCGCAGCTACGTCACGTACAAGTTCGCCCGCGAGAGCGCGGGATTCTCGGTCGGCTTCGAACGTCCGATCCTGGGTGCGTGGGACGGGCCGCGCCTTTACGTGGGCGCCGAGGCGCACGAAATCACCGCGACCGACGACGCGTGGCGGCTGTCGACGCTCGAGCAGAGCCTCGTGGCGCTCACGTTCGCCAACACGTTCCGCGACTACCACAAGAGCAAGGGGTACCAGCTTCATGCGGCGTACCGGGTGAACCCGGCGCAGGAAATCCTCGCGAGCTGGCGCGACCTCGAGCACGAGCCGCTGGCGAACACCGCCGACTACGCGGTGTTCCGCGATGGCGGGGACACCTTCCGGCCCAATCAGCAGGCGACGGCGGGGGATCTGAGGGCGATCGTGCTCGGCTACACGCTCGACACCCGCGGGCTCGAGGAGGAAAGCCTCGAGCAGACGTACGAGCGACACCTGTTCACATCGCTCTTCGGGACGACAGGACGCAGGAAACCAGGTGTCCGGCTCGAGTGGACCTCGGAGCTCGCAACGGAAGGGCTCGGCGGGGACTTCGACTTCACCAGACACATCGTCAACGCCCGCAGCTACGGACAGTTCGGCAGTCACGGCTTTCGCGTGCGCACGCTCGCCGGCGGTTCGTCCGGCCTCCTTCCGCCTCAGCGCCAGTTCGCGCTCGGCGGCATCGGCTCCGTGCACGGCTATTCGTTCAAGGAAGCGGCGGGCGAAGGGATGTTCCTCTTCAATGTCGAGTACCGCCTCGGTTCCCGCTCGCCCAGCGGCGCGCGGCTGATGGCGTTTTTCGACGCGGGTCGGGTCTGGAAACCCGTTGTCGGATCGCGAGACGACTGGCTCAAGGGGATCGGCGGAGGCTTCGAGTTCGGCGAGTTCCGCGTCGAGTTCGGCTGGCGGCTCGACGATATTCCGCAATCGCTCCAGGTCCTCGTGCGCTTCGGGCCAACCTTCTAAGCCGCAGATGAACACAGGTATCCGCAGATCCGGAACGGTCGCGGGGTCGGCGCTCATCGCTGGATTCCTCCTGGCCGCTCCGGTGTCGGCGGCGGCGATGGATGGCAAAGTCGCAGAGCTGCGCGCCAACTCCGGCTCGGTGCGGGCCGCCATCGACCTGACCGACGCGTTTCCCGAAAATCTGCGGAGCGCGATGGAGCAGGGAGCGACGCTGCACCTCCGCGTCGAAGCGGAGCTGTGGGAAGACCGCACCTGGGATCGCCTCGTCCGGCCCGCGACCATCGCGGCGTTTCGCCTGTCGAGGCGGCGCGAGGGAAAGGAGGTCGCGATAGCGGACATCAGGGGCGGGCTGACGAGCTATCCGGATTACCCGAATCCTCTCCGGGTTCACGTCGACCTCGCGCCGATCGACCGCATCGTCGAAGGGGCTCGGTACTATGTCAACGCGGTCGTGACGATCGGAACGCTCGCGGAAGGAGAGATCTCGGACGCCGGCGCCGCGGTGTTTGGCAAGGATGACGGCAGCGTCGGCCTGAAGAGCGCGGGCCGGTTCATCCTGAACACGGTCCTCCGCGTCTCGGACTACATGCAGAGCGTGACGGCTACGGTCCGAAGCGAGAAATTTGCCGGGAAGGAAATCAGGAGCCGCTAGGCCCGATCGGATCGCGCACGCCCGGGCGAATCTTCAGCTGCGTCGTGGCGGTGCCGACGGTCCTGTCTTTCTGCTTGAGCCGGAACGCCACACGGTAATCGCCTGACGACTGATACTTTTTCTGCGCGACGTAGCGGCGCTTGATCTGGCTTTTTCCCGCCTCGTAGGGGTCGCAATCGGCGGAGGACTGATCCTTCGTCCCGTCGCCCCATTCCCATTCGACCGCGGGACAATAGAGGTCCTCGAAGTCGTCTGGACCGCCTTTGACCTCGGCCGCAAAGAAGATGTTGGCCGGCGAGAACGTGATGGACGGGTTCGCCTTGAGCGACAGGCTGGGCTTGTCCGGTTTCTGCGCCGAACCTTCCCCCAACACGGCGGCGCTCAGCGCGAACGCCGCCACGAGGGTGATCCGACCGCTTGACTTGGCGGGCCTCATGGCTAATTTTTGTTCCCTTGCGGCAGGGGCGCATTAACATCTTAGCAGGATGACGGATGCCAGGCGTAAGCCTTCTGACATGACCGGCGCGTCGATCGACATCGCGGTGACGGCGATCGAAACGGTCGACGCCGATGTCGTCGCGATACCCGTTTTCGAGCACGACCGGCCGGACGAGCTGGAGGGCGCGGACGTCGCGGCAGGCGGGGCGATCACTCGCGCCTTCTCCTCGCGCGAATTCACCGGCAAAGCATACGAACTGTTTCTGACCTCTGTCGTGGGGGGCGGCTGGCGCGCGCGGCGTCTCGCGCTCGTCGGCGCCGGCACGCGCGAAACCGCTGACCTCGATCGACTGCGTCGCGTCGCCGCCACGTTCGGCATCGCCGCGCGCAAGCGCCGGTTCGGCCGAGTCGCGTTCGTCGTCCGGGGCGCCCAGCCGGCGGCGGCCGCCGCCCAGGCCGCGGCCGAAGGGCTGACCCTCGCGGAGTTCTACGGCGGGCGCTACAAGACCGGCGAGCCCGACGGCCAACCGCCGATCGGCCTGACGATCGTCGCGCCGGGCGCGGCGGCCGCAGACGTCGAGCGCGGCGTCAAGCGGGGACGGGTGCTCGCGGAGTGCTGCAACCTGTCCCGCGCGCTCTGCAACGAGCCGAGCAACCTGCTGACGCCGAGGGCCTTCGCAGACCGCGCCGAGGCGATCGCCCGGGAGGTCGGCCTCGGCGTGGAGATCCTCGACGAGTCGCGGATCGCGGAGCTCGGGATGGGCCTGCTGCTCGGCGTGGCGCGCGGCAGCGCGGAGCCGCCGCGGCTCATCGTCCTGCGGCACGAGCCGCGGGGCGCTCCCAACTCGCCGGTCCTCGGCCTCGTCGGCAAAGGCATCACCTTCGATACCGGTGGCATCTCGATCAAGCCGGCCGACGGCATGGACCGCATGAAGGACGACATGGCGGGCGGCGCCGCCGTGATCTGCGCGATGCGGGCGATGGCGATCCTCGGCGCGCCGATGCGCGTGATCGGCATCGTTCCGGCGAGCGAGAACATGCCGGGCGGGCGCGCGACGAAGCCCGGCGACGTGCTCGTCGGCGCCAGCGGCAAGACCGTGGAGGTCAACAACACGGATGCCGAAGGGCGGCTCATTCTCGGCGACGGGCTCTGGTACGCCCAGCAGCTCGGCGCCACGCATCTCATCGACGTCGCGACCCTGACGGGCGCGTGCGTCGTCGCGCTCGGCAAGTACGCCAGCGGATTGTTCGGCAGGCCGGACGCGTGGGTCCAGCACGTCGGTCGCGTCGCGTCGGCCGCCGGCGACCGCGCGTGGCCGATGCCGCTCCATGACGACTACGCCGAGCAGCTCAAGAGCGAGATCGCAGACCTCGTGAATTCGGGAGGGCGGCCGGCGGGCGCGATCACCGCCGCGATGTTCCTGAAGGAGTTCGCGGGAGGGCTGCCGTGGGCGCACCTCGACATCGCCGGGACGGCATGGGCGGAGGATGCGAAACCCTGGCAGGTCAAGGGAGCAACCGGAGTGGCGGTTCGAACGTTGGCCGAGCTGGCGTTTACGTCGCTTCCGTAGCCACGAATTTCACGCCACGGACTTTCACGGATTGGGAATCAGCGGGAATCAGCGGTAAGGCCCAGGCGCTGGGTCCCTTCTTCTTCCTGGTTCCGGCGCTCTCGCAGCCGGCGCCTGGCGACCATCAGAAACCCGAGCAGCAGGCCGAACAACAGGGCGGCCATCAGCAGCACGCCCGTCAGCCCGAGCGCGCCGACGATAACGTCGGCTACGGTTGTCTCGGGGACCGGCTCCTCGAGGACGCGAACCACGATGGGATCGCTGGGCTGGATCACTCTATGATTTTACGTCCAGGCTCAGTGCAGCGCCACCGCCGCAACCTTCTTGAGCGACTGCTGATACTGCATGACCGCGTCCGCCAGCGCTTCCGCGATTCGCTGGCGGTACGTGCCGGTGCGCAGGAGCGTCGCCTCCGACCGGTTGGTCAGGAACGAGATCTCGGCCAGGACGCTCGGCATCGCGGCGCCGATCAGCACGACGAACGGCGCCTGCTTGACGCCGAGGTCCCTGACAGTCTTGTTCTGCGTGCGCAGGCGCCGGATCATCGCGCGCTGCACGAGCCCGGCGAGATCGCGCGACTCGTCCAGCTTGTTGTTGAGCGCAATCGCCCGCACGATTTCCGGCAGGCTGTGCATCGTCCGTCCGGACGAGGAATTCTCGCGCGCCGCGACCGCCTCGGCTTCCGGATTCGAGGCAAAGTTCAGGAAATAGGTCTCCACCCCGCGCGCGCTTCTGTTGGCGCTCGCGTTCACGTGGATCGACAGGAACAGATCCGCCCCTTCACGATTGGCGATGGCCGTCCGCTCTTCGAGCGGCACGAACGCGTCGGTCCTGCGGGTCAGGACGACGTCGAGGTTCTGCTTGAGCAGGATCTTCTCCAGCCGCTGGGACACGTCGAGCACGATGTCCGCCTCAGACAGCAAACCCGGCTGCGCGCCCGGATCGTGACCGCCGTGACCGGGGTCGATGACGATGCGCGACAGACCGAGGCCGAGCTGCCGTGACAGCGAGAACCCGCCGCTGGCGTTGGTCGAGGGAACCGCGGGCGGCGGCAGGGCAGGGACTCTGGATTCGAGCGCTTCGGCTTTGAGGGGCGGCTTCGCCGGCACAGCGGTGACGCTGTACGAGGGTGGCAGCGCCGGGCCTTTCGCCGCTCGTGTCTGGCGAAGTGACCGGCTCGGCAACGGCGTGGCCTCCATCGCGCGCGGGCCTCGCACGAAGTCGATCACGACGCGATAGGGATCGTAGAGCGAGAACGCGCTGTAGCGCGCGACGCCGTCGAGCGGCATCACGATCCGCGTAATGGCCCCGGGATGAGTGCCGACGCGAACTTCCCGGATGATGTCGTCCGCGGACGGCTTCGGCTTCCCGACGCCGCCGGCTGGACGAACCCCCTTGAGATCGAAGAACACCCGTGGCGGATTCTCGATCCGGACGTCGGCGTAGGGGACCTCGCGATCGAGGACGAGCATGACGCGCACGCCGTCCGGCAGGGGGCTGCGCTGCACCTGGAGAAGCGTGGCGACCTCGTCGGCGACAGCCGCCGATCCCTCAGCAGCGGCCGTCCCACCCGTTCCTGTGGCCTGCACCGACGAGTCCGGTGCGGACGCGGGTGGCGGGGGCGGCGGCCGCGGCGGATCCCGCCTTGGCGGCTCCAGCTCGCGGACCATGGCAGGAATGCGCGGGACGAGCGAGCTGGCGGAGTATTCGCGCCGGAGCCGCGTGAGCAGCGACAGCGCGGCGGCGCGATCCTGCTCCTGACCGAAGCGGTCCCACGCCAGGCGCGCGAGGCCGGCCGCCTGCCACAGCGCGTTGTCGCAATACGCGCTCGCGGGATACCGGCGGACCACGCGCTCGTACGCCGCGATCGCCGCGCGGAGGTCGGCGAGCGAGGCGGCGGCCGGCGCCTTGCGCAGCGCGCCCTCGCGGACAACCGCCGATTCGTACATCGACCGCGCGGAGGCCCGCGCGTCGACGGGTGTGCCGATGACCACGAGCGCCGCGACGGCGAGTTTAGCGAAGTTGCGCATCGACCTCGTCGAAGTAGTCCTTCTTCACCAGCACCTCGCGCGGCTTGCCGCCGACGGCCGGGGAGACGAGCCCTTCGGCCTCCATCATGTCCACGAGCCTGGCGGCGCGGCTGAACCCGATCCGCAGCCGCCGTTGCAGGTACGAGATTGACGCCTGCCCGCTCGACACGACGATCCGCGCCGCTTCGTCGTACAGGTCGTCCTTGTCGAACTCGATCGCGTCAGTCGGCTTGTCCTCGGCCGTGATCGCCTCGTTGTACTCGGGCTTGCCCTGCTTCCGGAGGAAGCTCGCGAGCCGCGCCGTCTCCTGCTCGGAGATATACGGCCCGTGGAGCCGAATCAGCCGCGACGACGCGGGCGGCAGGTAGAGCATGTCGCCGCGTCCGAGCAACTGCTCCGCGCCGTTGCTGTCGATGATCGTCCGCGAATCGACCTTCGACGAGACGCGGAACGAAATACGGGCCGGCAGGTTGGCCTTGATGAGGCCCGTGATGACGTCCACCGACGGGCGCTGCGTCGCGAGAATCAGGTGGATACCCACCGCGCGCGCCATCTGCGCCAGCCTGGCGATCGATTCCTCCACTTCGTTGCCGGCGACCATCATCAGATCCGCCAGCTCGTCGATCACGACGACGATGAACGGCAACTGCTTGATCGCCTCGCCATCGTCGTCCACCGCCTCTTTCTGCTCGGCGAGGAGGGCGCGCACGTTCCGGTTGTACTGCTCGATGTTCCGCACGCCTTGCGAGGCGAGCGTCTTGTACCGTTCCTCCATCTCGCGCACGGCCCAGCGCAGGGCGTTCGACGCCTGCTTCGGATCGACGACGACAGGCGTCATCAGGTGCGGAATGTCCTCGTACATTCCGAGCTCGAGCCGCTTGGGATCCACCAGGATGAGCCGCACGTCCTCGGGCGTCGCGCGGAACAGAATCGAGGTCAGCATGGCGTTGACCGCAACCGATTTCCCCGCGCCGGTCGAGCCGGCGATGAGCAGATGCGGCATGCTCGCCAGATCGCTGACGAACGGCTCGCCGTGGATCGTCTTGCCGAGGGCGATCGACAGCTTCGAGGCCGACCGCCGATACGCTTCCGATTCGAGCAGCTCGCGCAGGGAAATCTGCTCGCGGTGCGTGTTGGGGATCTGGATTCCGACGGTCGACTTGCCCGGGATGCGCTCGATGAGGACCGATTCGGCCTGCATGGCGAGGCAGAGATCCTCGGCGAGGCCGGTGATCTTGCTGTATTTCACGCCGGCGTCCGGCTTGAACTCGTAGGTCGTGACGACCGGGCCGGGGTGAATCTGAACGACCGTCCCCTCGACCGCGAACTCGCGGCACTTTTCCTCCAGCAGCCGCGCGCCGTCCATGAGCTCCCGCTCGTCGATCTTCCGCTCGGCCCGGGCGGCGTCGAGCAGCGCGCCAGGCGGCAGCGTGTACGCGCCCTTGCGCCTTTCGGCCGGCGCCTTCGCGGGCTCGGGCAGCGGCAACGCGGCGGCGACCGGCACGGGGGTCCGGCGAATCGGCGGGGGCGGCTTCGGCGGGACCGGATCGGGTCTGAGGGCCCTGGGCAGCACCCGTTCCCCGGCCCGGGCGAGCTCGACGTAATCGGCGCTCGACCCTCGGCCCTCGGCGGCGGCGGCGGATCGCCCTCCGCCTTCGGCGTTCGGTCTTCGGTATTCAGCCTGCGGCCTTCGGCATTCAGCAGCCGGCTTTCGGCATTCGCCGTGATCCTCGCCCTCTCCGCGTGCTTCTTGAGGACTTCCTGCCGCTCCTGCTCGCGCCGGCGCTCCTCGCGCCGCGCCTTCCAGGCTTCGAGCGCGCTCGTCGAACGCGACTTGACGAGGCCGGCCGCCAGCGCCGACGCACGCCCGAGCGACAACTGCGTGGAGAGAAGGATCGACAGGAAGAGCAGCGTGAGGATGAGGACGATCGAGCCGGTGCGATTCAGGTATTCGGCGAGGAGCGCGGCGAGCCAGTCGCCCGAATAGCCGCCCGCGCGAAACGGCTTGCCCGCCACGTCGAGGCTGCCGAACGACAGGCTCAGGAACGCCGCAACACAGCCGACCAGGAGGACGCCGCCCACGGCCTTCGTGAACGGCGCGGTGAACGAGTGGCACCAGAAGTAGTGCCAGCCGAGCACGGCGAGCGCCGCCGGGACCATGTAGGACGCGTAGCCGAAGACCTGGAACGACAGCTCCGCGAGAAACGCTCCGACGCGGCCGGCAAAATTGTCCGGCGCCATCGTGGGCCCGGCGTTGAAGAACCAGACCGGATCGGACGGGGTGTAGCTCGCGAGCGCGATCAGCCAGATCAGCGCCAGACCGAACAGCGCAACCCCGACGAACTCGCTCACGCGGCGGGAGATAAACGATCGGGACACCAAATCAAATCTCCATGACGACGGGCAGCACGAGCGGACGCCGGCCGGAGCGTTTGCGTAGAAACCGCTGCAGCTCGACGCGGATCTTCTCCTTGATCAGCCCGGGGTCGGTCCGCTCCTCGAGGCTCGCGCCCTCGACGACCTCGGCGATGAGCGCCGGCACCTCGCGCAGCAGCGCCTCGCTCTTTCCGTCCACGACGAACCCGCGCGTGATGATGTCCGGCGTCTCTTCGAGCACGCCGGACTGTTTCCCGATTGTGACGATCGCGGCGAGCAGTCCGTCTCCCGCGAGGTGGCGCCGGTCGCGCAGCACTTCGTCCGCGACCTCACCCGTCCGCGTGCCGTCGATCAGGACGCGTCCGGTCGGCGCCTTGCCGGCGATTCGCCCCCCATCCGCGTCGAACCTGATGATGTCGCCATCCTCCGCCAGCAGCACCTCAGCCTCGGGCGCCACCGCCGGCGCAATCCGCGCGTGGCGGGCGAGCTGCCGGTACTCTCCGTGTATCGGCACGAAGTATCGCGGCCGCACGAGCGAAAGGACGAGCTTGAGCTCCTCCTCGCTGCCGTGCCCCGAGACGTGCACGTGCTTCAGGCCGTCATAGACGACGTCCGCCCCGCGCCGCGCGACGTGGTTCATCACCCGGCCGATCGCCTTTTCGTTCCCCGGAATCGAGCGGGCCGAGAACACGACCGTATCCCCCCGCCCAATCGCCACATGACGATGGTCGTTGATCGCGATTCGGGGCAGGGCCGCCGTCGGCTCCCCCTGCGATCCGGTGCACACGCACAGAACGTCCTGCGACGGAAAGCTCTTCACCTCGCTGTCGCGGATCTGGACACCCGGCGGCATCTTCAGGATGCCGAGCCGCGCCGCAATCGCCGAGTTCTCGATCGCTCCCCGGCCCACGAACGCCACTCTCCGTTCGAACTGCGCGGCGAGATCCACGAGAATCTGCATCCGGTAGATGCTCGACGCGAACGTCGCGACAACGACCTTGCCTTCGGTGCTGCTGAGGATCTCCTCGAACGCCTCGGTGACGTCGCGTTCCGACCCGGTGAACCCGCGCCGGTCGATGTTCGTGCTGTCCGCGAAAAGCGCCAGCACCCCCGCCGTGCCCAGCTCCGCGAGGCGCCTGAGATCGGTCGGCTCGCCGTCGAGCGGCGTCTGATCGATCTTGAAATCGCCCGTGTGCACGAGCGTCCCGCCCGGCGTGTGGATGGCGACCGCCACGCAGTCCGGCATGCTGTGCGTGACGCGCAGGAACTCCAGCCGGAACGGACCCACCGTGACGGTCTCGCGCGGCCGCACCGCGCGCAGCCGATTGCCCGCCTCGATCCCGTGCTCCAGCAGCTTCGGTTCGACGAGCGCGAGGGTGAACGGCGTCCCGTACACGTCGCCCGTCACGTGCGGCAGGACGTGCGCGACCGCGCCGATGTGATCCTCGTGCCCGTGCGTCAGCACCAGCGCCTGGACTCGGCCGGCGTACTGCTGCAGCACGCGCATGTCCGGAATGACCAAGTCGACCCCGAGCAGTTCCGGCTCGGGAAACAAAACGCCAGCGTCGATGATGATGGCCTCGTTCCCCCAGGCCACCAGCATCATGTTCATGCCGAACTCGCCCAGCCCGCCCAAGGGCACGACCTCGAGCGCGGGCCCGCCCGGCGCGGTCATCATGATGTGGGGCTTCGCCCCACACCCCGGCCGCCGTTATGCGATGACAAGGACGCTCTGACAGTGGCGCATAACGGCCTTAATGACTGTTGCGGGTTCCGAAACCCCCCGTTGGCAGACGCGAGGCGCGCGGTCAGACCACCGGGAGGGGTCGTCCGCGCGCGCGCGGCGAGCGCCGCACGCCGTTTGACGCGTCCGGCCGTCAGGCCGCTGGGACGGCCCGAAAATCCGGAGAAAGGATGGCGCAGACTATACCATAGGGCGCGTAAAAACGGCCGCCACCCGTTCGACTTCGCTCAGGGTGGCCGCGAAAGAACCGCGGCCAAACGCGCCAGCTCCTGGAGGTTCAGCGTCTCCGGGCGACGCCGGCCGTCCAGATCCGCGGCGGCGATAACCGTTGCCGCCTCCGTGCCACGCGAGGACGCGAACGGCTTCAAGGCGTTCGACAGCGTCTTCCGACGCTGAGTAAAGATCGACTTCACCAACCCCTCGAAGACCGCCTCGTCGTCCACTTCGACCTCTACAGGCCGGAAGCGCACCCGGACGACTGCAGACCACACCTTCGGCGGCGGCCGGAACGCCCCGGGGGGCAGCGTGAGGACCTGCTCGATCTCGGCGTACAGCGACGCGAGGATCGACAGGACGCCGTAGTCCCGCGACCCTGGCGCGGCCGCCAAGCGCTCGGCCACCTCGAGCTGCAGCATCAGCGTCGCATCCGTGACGCCGACCCCGGCGCGATAGAGGCCAATCAACCGGAAAAGGATGGGTGATGAGATGTTGTACGGGAGGTTGCCGGCGATCCTCACCGTGCGCACGCCGGTGCCAGCCAGCGCGACACGTTCTTTTACGAGCGCCGCGAGATCGATGTCGAGGATGTTGGCCTCGACGACGGCCACGTTCGCCGGCGCGCGCCGCCGCAGGCCGGCGGCCAGGTCGCGATCGATCTCGACCGCCGTCACCGACGCCGACCGCTCGGCGAGCGGCGCGGTCAGCGCGCCGCCGCCAGGCCCGATCTCGATGAAGATCTCGCCCGGCTGCGGGTTGATGACGTCGACGACCTTGCGGACCCACGTCGGCTCGAGGAAGTGCTGCCCGAACCGCTTCACTCGCCGCGCCAATACTTCTCCTCGATCGCCTCGATCTCATCCTCGCTCAACCCGAAGTAGTGACCGAGCTCGTGAATGAGCGTCTCCCCGATGCATTGCACGATCTCGTCGTCGGTTTCGCAGTCGTCTTCGATAGGGAATTGATAGAGGGTGATCCTGTCGGGCAGCGCGTTGCCGTAGCCGGCCGCGCGCTCGGTCAGCGGCGTGCCCTGATAGAGCCCGAACAGCGTCTCGCCCGGCTCGATCTCCATCTCGTCGAGCACGTCGTCCGACGGCTCATCCTCGACGACGATCGCCAGGTTTTGAACCGCGTCGCGGAACTTTCGGGGAATCGTCGCGACGGCGTTGTCGACGAGGCGCTCGAAGCGTTTGCGTTGCATGGTAATAGTCGCAATCGGCGGCGACGGCGCACCGATCGCACGACGGCTTCGGCCTGCAGATGCGCCGGCCGTGCAGGATCAGCGTATCGGACGCGAGCGTCCATTTCTCGGGTGGAAGCGCCGACGTGAGCTGCTCCTCCACGACGACGGGATCGTCGGACTCGGCGATGCCGATCCGGTTCGCGACCCTCAGCACGTGGCGATCGACCGGCAGGCCCGGGACGCCGAGCGCGTGACCGAGAACGACGTTGGCCGTCTTCCGCCCGACGCCGGGTAGTTCGACCAGGGCGTCCATGCGCGCCGGGACTTCGCCCGCGTGACGCTCGACGAGGGCGTTGGCCATTCCGGCGAGCGACTTCGACTTCGACCGGAAGAAGCCGGTCGATTGAATCTGCGGCTCGAGCTCGTCGGTCGTCGCGCGCGCCAGCGCGCGCGCGTCCGGATATCGCTGAAAGAGGGCCGGCGTGACCCGATTGACGCGCTCGTCGGTACACTGCGCCGACAGAATCGTCGCGACGAGCAGCTCGTACGGATTGCGGAAGTGGAGCTCGGTGAACGCGCCCGGGTGCTGGCCCTCGAGCTTCTCGAGGATCTCCCTGACCCGCCGGCGCGGCTTCATGCCGCCTAGTGTACCGGACCTTTCGCGATGGCGCCGGTCGACTCCGAGTAGACCTTCATGTGCTCCTGGAGGGCGGTGATCAGGTTCGGGACGACCTGAACGGGAACCACGATCCGCGCGCGTACCGGCGCCTTGACCGTGTGCTCGGATTCCGCCTCCTTCACGTCCCGTTCGGAGAGCGGCAGCACCTCGCAGAACGTGAGCGTGAAGTCGAACGGCGTATGCGAAATCGCGCAGAAGTTCGAATAGGTTCGGGGACCGGGATCGCCGCTTTCGTCCGGGATGATCGTGAAGTTGATCTGCTTGCGGTCAGCCATGACTAATACTTTCGCATAACACCGACGACGACGCCCTGCACCTGCACCTGGCCGGCGTCGAGAATCAGCGGCTGCATCGCCGGATTCGCGGGCTGGAGCCTGATTCGGCCGCTGTCCCGGTAGAACTTCTTGAGGGTGACATCCGAGCCGCCGACCATGGCGATGACCATCTCGCCGTTCTCGGCCGTCTTCCGATCCTCGACGATGACGAAGTCGCCGTCGCGAATCTGCTCGTCGATCATCGAGTCCCCCTTTACACGGAGGACGTACGTGTCTCGCTTGCCCGCGAGATCCTCCGGCACCGCGATCGTTTCCGACCCGGCGATGGCCTCGATTGGCGCACCGGCCGCGACGTAGCCGAGAAGGGGGAGCTCGAGCGCGCGGCCTCCGGTCCGAGTGGGCACGAGCTCGACGGAACGGCTGCGGTTCCAGGAGCGCTTGATGAAGCCCTTCTCCTGCAGGTTCGTCAGGTGCTTGTGGACCGTGGCCAGCGAAGACAGGCCGAAGCGCCGGCCGATCTCCTCGAGGCTCGGCGCGTAGCCGTGGTCCTGAATGAACTCGTTCAGGTAGTCGAGGATCTCGCGCTGACGTTTGGTGAGCGGAAGCACGAAAACCTCCTTGAGAAGCGGCTGAACTATACGCAAACAAAAAGCGAAAGTCAAGGAGATGCTCAGCAGTTCTGAGTTCTGAATGCTGAGTGCTGAATTCAGCATTCAGCAATCCACACTCAGCAATGGCCACTAAACGTCCCGCTCCAGATCCTTGTCTAACCTAATTGAGGCAAGCGATGCTGAGCCGGGCGGAGCGCATTTGGGCCGTGCGCGCGGAGCCGGACTGGACTGTGACCGTCGTTGGAGACGATCGCGAGCTGGCGAGGGCGGCGGTGGCCGGGGACCGGGAGGCGTTCAGCCTGCTGGTTGAACGGCACCAGCGGACCGTCTTCCAGCTCTGTTACCGCTTCGTAGGCCGTCAGGAGGAGGCGCGCGACCTCGCGCAGGATGTGTTCGTCCGCGCGTGGAGAGGGCTCCGGGGGTTCAAGGAGCAATCCGCGTTTTCGACCTGGCTCTATCGCATAGGCGTGAACGTGTGCTTGAACCGGGTGACGGCAAAGGCGCCGCGCCTGGACGCGATGGAGCCGCTCGACGAGGCCGCACGTGCGGACACTCGAACGGAAGACCCGAGCGAGGGGATCGATCGCAGCCGGCGGGCGGCGCTCGTGCGGATCGCCATCGCGAAGCTGCCCCCCAAGCAGCGCGCGACGCTCGTTTTACGCGTGTATCATGAGCTGCCGCACGAGCGGATCGCGGAGATCCTCGGCAGCTCGGTCGGCGCGTCGAAGGCGAACTTCTTTCACGCGCTCGCGAACCTGAAGAAGCTCTTAGAGTAACGCCAGTGCATCTGACCGACGCGGAATTCATCGAGCTTCTCGACGGCGCGCTCGGACCCGAGCGGGCCGCGCACCTGGCGTCGTGCGAGCGCTGCCGGCGCGACGCGGAGGGGCTGGCGGCGACGTTGGCCGACGCCCGTTCCGTTGACTCGCCCGAGCCGTCGCCGCTGTTCTGGGATCATTTCGGCGCGCAGGTCCGCGAGGCGATTGACCAGCCTGCGCCCTCACGCCTCTCTGCGTTTCTGAACGCGCTCCGCCGACCGGGACCGGCGCTGGCCGGCGCGGCCATCGTCGCGCTCGTCGTGATCGCAGGGTTCTGGCCCCGCCTCCAGCCGCCTGCGGTCCATGCGCCCGGTGGTCCATACGTCATTGACGATCCGGTGCCTCCGCCTCCGGGCCGGCCGCTCGCCACCGTGCTGGAGTCTGACCTCGAGTGGACGTTCGTGGCCGCGATGGCGGATGGCATCGACTGGGATGCGGCGGACGCGGCCGGTCTGAGCGTCAGGCCGGGCGCCGCCGAACGCGCCGCGATGCAGCTCTCGCCTGATGAGCAGAAGGAGCTTGCACGCCTCGTGCGCGAGCAAGTGGGGGGCGAAGGGTCGCTTTGATGATTTCTCGCGTCGTGCTCTCGATTGTGCTGGTGCCGGGAGTGCTGCAGGCGGCCCCGCAGCAGCCGGCGCCCGACACGCTGTCTCCAGGCGGACTGAACCCGGCCCAGGTCGCCAGGCTGCTCGACGCGTACGTGCTCGTTCAGGCGCAGGAGTCGCTGAAGCTGAGCGACGGGCAGTACGGCCAGTTCGTCACGCGGATGAAGACCCTGCAGGACGTCCGGCGGCGCAACCAGCAGGCGCGCCAGCGAATTCTTCAGGACCTCGGCCGGCTGTCCGGCGATGCGGCCAGCAGGCGCCGGACGAAGGGGTCATCCGCGAGAGGCTGAAAGCGCTTGCCGACCATGACGAGCGCGCCGCGGCTGAGCTGCGCCAGGCGTACGAGGCGCTCGACGGCGTGCTCGACCTTCGCCAGCGGGCGCGCTTCAGGATTTTCGAGGAGCGGATGGAGCGTCAGAAGTTCGAGCTGCTGATGAAGGCCCGGCAGGCGAACCGCGCCCAGCGGCAGAATCAGCGAAGGGTCCCGTAAACCGCCACCCGTAGTGTCCGGCTTTAGCCGGACCGAACCGGCCGGACGGTGCTATCCTGAATCCTACATGGCTGGAACCGAGCTCGGCCGTCGTCTCGTGCTGACCGGCGCGATCGCCTGCGCCGCCGTCGTGGCGCCGAGCGGCGACGCGAAGCTCACTCGAGGCGAGGCCGACAGCCTGGTGCGGAAGCTCGTTCAGATTACCGAGAACAGCGGGTTCGCGCGCGCCAGGGCGGAACGCTCCACGACGATCACGGAACCGGAAGTCAATTCGTACCTGCGGTATCACGCCGCGTCCGAGATCCCGACCGGAGTGACCGAGCCGTACATCGCGATCGTCGGCGGCGACGGCCGGCTGGAGGGACGCGCGACGGTCGATCTCGACGCCGTGCGACAGCAGAAGAAGCGCGGGTGGACGGATCCGCTCGGTTACATCAGCGGGAAGCTCCCGGTCCTGGCGACGGGCCGGCTGCAAACGCAGGACGGCGTCGGCCGCTTCACGCTCGACACCGCCACCATCGGCGGCGTGCAGGTGCCGAAGATCGTCCTCCAGGAAATCGTCAGCTACTACACCCGGCGTCCCGACAAACCGTCCGGGGTCTCGCTCGACGATCCGTTCGACCTGCCCGCCCGCATCCGGGAGATCAAGGTGGGCACAGGACAAGCTGTAGTCGTTCAGTAGGCCCGACCTTCGGGTCGGGCGTCGTGGAATAACCCGGACGTCATTGCGTCGTCATCTTCGGCCGCGTCTCACCGACAGCCAAATCCCAACTCGTCTGATACACGAGCCTCGCGACCTTCTCCATCTTCTCGTAGTTGATCTTCTCCGGCCGGTCGTAGACGGTGTGGTAGTCGGGGTGGAGACCCGTGTGGAACCAGACGCCAGGCACGCCGCGCTGCAGGAACGGCCAGTGGTCGCTGCGCCGCATCAGGTTCGACGCGTTGTTGTCGTACCGGAACTTGAGCTCGAGGCCGATCGCCCGGTTCGCCCGTTCGATCGCCGCCTTCAGCCCCGCGCTCCGCGTGGTGCCGATCACGTTGGTGGCGTTCCGGTTCGACTCGGCCGTCTGCAGGTCGAGGCCGCGGAAACGCGCGCCCCCGCCAACCGGGACTTCTTCGTTCCTGCCGATCATGTCCATGTTCAGCACGGCGGTGATGCGATCGAGCGGCGCAAGCGTCGGCCGCTCCGTGTAGGCCCATGCGCCGAGAAGTCCTCGCTCCTCCGAGTTCCAGGCGGCGAACAGCACGCTTCGCCGCGGGCGCCGGCCGTCGGCGACGGCGAGCGTCCACGCTTCGGCGATCTCCAGGAGACCGACGATACCTGAGCCGTCGTCGTCGGCGCCGTTGAAGATGTCGTTCCCGTCGGAGCCGTTGTGGTCGATGTGGGCGCAGACGACGACCCATTCGTCCTTCAGCTTCGGATCGACCCCCTCGATCGCAGCGAGCACGTTGCGGTCGGGAACGACGTGGCGATCGACCGCCGTCGTGAGCGCGACGCGCGCGCCCGTGATCGCGACCGGGGTGATCCCGCGCTCTGTCTCCGACGCGCGTGACAGCTCCTCCAGGGAGCGTCCGGAATCCGCCAGGATCTGCGCCGCAAGGGCGGTGGAGATCTGCGCGGCCGGGATCCGTACCTTCTCCATCCAGCCCGCGAGGGTGAAGCTCTCGATGCGCGGCGGCCGCTCGGGCCAGTAGTTCCCTGCGGCGGCTTCGAAGTTCGCCTCGCCCGGATGATTGTGGACGTCGTCCACGAACAGGATCCCGACGGCGCCGTGCTCCTGCGCCGCCAGCGCCTTGAGGAGCGGGTTCGCCGCCTGTGCCGTCACCACGCCGTCGAACGGGCTGTTCGGGTCGCGCTCGCCCGGCTCGTGATCGACGACGAGCGCGATCTTGCCCTTCAGGGCGCCGCCGGCGAAGTCGTCGTATTTCCGCTCCGGCGAGGTGATGCCGAAACCGGCAAAGACGACGTCGGCCGTGACGCTGCCGGTGGAACTGAATCGAAGCGGATAGAAATCCTGACCGGCGCGCCGCCGGGAGGCGCCGTTGATTTCGATCCGGTTCTCCGCGCCGATCGTCGCGGTCATGAGGTTGTACGGCTGGTAGAACGAACCGTTCGGGCCGGCCGGCTTCAATCCGAGCCGCTCGAACCTTGCTTTGATCCAGTCCGCGGCCAGCCCGTTCTCGGGCGTGTTGGTCAGCCGGCCGCGCATGCCGTCGCCAGCGAGAAAAAAGAGGTCGGCGCGCAGATCGCTCTGGGCGATCGAGTCGATCCGCGGCGCCGCGTCCTGGGCAGCCAGCGCCGAGGCCATCGCGAGAACGAGCACGATTGTCTTCCGCATTGGCAACCTCCAGGCAGACACGGTCTTAACGCAGAGCACGCAGAGACCGCAGAGACCGCAGAGGCTGGAAGCAGGATCGGCCGGCGCGCCTTCGGCGCGTACGTTGCGCGAACGGATGCATCGGTAAGAGCCTCCCCTGACGTGGGAATTCAAGGGGGCTCTTACCGATGCATTCGTTCGTGCAACGTCAGGCCCGACCGCAGGTCGGGCCCCGGCCGGTCCTGCTTCCAATTCCCTCGGCGGCCTCTGCGGCCTCTGCGTTTGAGCGGAGGCCATTGTAAGCTCACACCGAAGTGTCTTCGGCAGCGGAGTTTCTCCAGACACCCCTTCAGTACCTGAAAGGCGTCGGCCCCCGGCGCGCGGCGGACCTCCAGCGCGTCGGCCTCGCGACCGTCGAGGACCTGCTGTACCGGTTTCCGATCCGGTACGAGGACCGCGGGCAGTTCCGCGTGATTGCCGAGTTGAAGCCGGGGGAGTCGGCATCGTTGCTCGTCGACGTCCTCAGCGCCGGCGTCCGCGCGACGCGCCGGCCCGGATTCAAAATCTTCGACATGATCGTGAAGGATCCGAGCGGCACGCTGAGGGTCTCGTACCTCAACCAGCCGTTTCTCCGGGATGTCTTCAAGCCGCGTCAGAAAGTCATCCTGTTCGGCACGCTGGAGCTGACCGGCGGCCGCGGCTACCAGCTCACGAACCCGCAGTACGAGATCGTCCGGCAGGAGGGTGACGAAGGCGCCGCCGAGGAGGATGCGATCCACACCGGCCGGATCGTGCCCATCTACGAAAAGACCGGCACGCTGACCACGAAAATGCAGCGGTCGATCGTGCATCACGCGCTCGAGCGGCTGCCGGCGGATCTCGGCGACCCGTTGCCCGAGGAAGTCCGGCGGCGGCGCGGCCTGCCGCCTCTCGCGGGCGCCATCGCGGCGGTGCACTTTCCGGCGGCGGGGACCGCTGTCGAAGAGTTGAACCGATTCCGGACTCCGGCGCAGGTGCGGATGATCTTCGAGGAGTTCTTCCTGTTTCAGACCGGCCTTCTGCTGCGCAAGCGGCGGGCGGAGGCCGATCGGAAGCCCAAGCCGATCGTGATCACCGACGCGATCCGCGAGGCGGCGCGCGCGCTCCTGCCGTTCAAGCTGACGGCGGGGCAGCGCCAGGCGGTCAAGGAGATCGTCGAGGACATGCAGCGCCCGCAGCCGATGAATCGTCTCCTGCAGGGGGACGTCGGCTCCGGCAAGACCATCGTCGCGCTCACGGCCGCGCTCGTCGCGATGGAGAACGGCCTGCAGGTGGCGTTCATGGCGCCGACCGAAATCCTCGCCGACCAGCACTACATCACGATCCGCCGCCTCCTCGAGTCCTCTCGCTTCCGGATTGCGCTCGTCACCGGCGCGACGCCGGCACGCCAGCGCCGCGAGGCGCTCGCCGAGCTGGCGGGTGGATCGATTCACCTGGCCATCGGCACGCACGCCCTCGTCGAAGAAGGCGTCGCGTTCCGGTCGCTGGGCCTCGTCGTCATCGATGAGCAGCACCGGTTCGGCGTGCTGCAGCGCGCCGAGCTGCGCGCGAAGGGGCTGCATCCCGACGTGCTCGTGATGACCGCCACGCCGATCCCGCGCACGCTGTCGCTGACGGCGTATGGGGACCTCGACGTGTCGGTGATTCCCGACCTGCCGCCCGGCCGCAAGCCGATTCTGACCACGGTTCGACCGGAGACGCGGCGCGACGAAGTCTACGCGTTCATCCGCCAGAAACTGGACGAAGGGCGGCAGGCCTACGTCGTCTATCCGCTCGTCGAGGAGTCGGAGAAGATCGACCTCAGGGCCGCCACGGCAATGGCCGATCACCTGTCGCAGGAGGTGTTTCCCGAGTACAAGGTCGCGCTGCTCCACGGACGGCTGAAGCAGGATGAGAAGGACCGGGTGATGCAGGCGTTCGTGCGCGGCGAACGCGACGTTCTCGTGTCGACCACGGTCATCGAAGTCGGCGTGGACGTCCCGAACGCGAGCGTGATGGTCGTCGAGCACGCGGAGCGGTTCGGGCTCTCGCAGCTCCACCAGCTGCGCGGCCGCGTCGGCCGGGGCGACCACCAGTCGCACTGCATCCTGTTGTATCAGCCGCCGCTGACCGAACAGGGACAGGCCCGCCTCAAGACCGTGGCCGCGAGCACCGACGGCTTCGTGATCGCCGAGAAAGACCTCGAGCTGCGCGGCCCGGGGGATTTCTTCGGCACACGCCAGTCCGGCATGCCCACGCTGCGGATGGGCGACCTCGTCCGCGACCATCGTCTGATGGAGGACGCGCGGCGCGAAGCGGCGGCGTGGCTCGATCGCGGCGACGAGGCGCGCGAGACGATCGAGCTGGTGGGGGCCACGTGGGCCCGGCGCTTCGGGCTCGTGGGCGTAGGGTAGCCATCCATGCGCGTCATCGCCGGCTCGTTGAAGGGGCGCCGCCTGCAGTCGCCGAAGTGGGCCGGGCTGCGGCCGACCTCCGACAAGCTTCGCGAGACGCTCTTCAACATTCTCGGCGCGTCGGTGGACGGGGCGCGCGTGCTCGACGGCTACGCCGGCACCGGCGCGGTCGGCATCGAAGCGCTGAGCCGCGGGGCGGGACATGTGACGTTCGTCGAGCGCGATCGGCGCGCGGCGGCGCTGATCGAGGAGAACCTCCAGCGGTGCGCGGTCTCGAAGGGGTATGTTATTATCCGCGCTGAGTTTGCGGGCCTCGCCCGCGACGACGAGCGGAGCGGGACGGCCTTCGACATCATCGTGCTCGATCCGCCGTACGACGAGGCGCCGGCGGCCGCGCTCGACGCGGCGGGCGCGCTCGCCGCTCCCGCGGGAGTGGTCGTGCTCGAGCATGCCCGGCGACACGCGCCGCCGGAGCGCGCCGGGCGCCTGCTGCGCCGCCGCACCGTCGTGTCGGGGGACAGCGCACTGACGTTCTACGCCGCAGATTGACGCAGATGACTGCAGCTGAACGCCGATCGGATTTGACGCCGACATGAAGCAAGACGTCATCGCGGTCTACCCCGGCACCTTCGACCCGATCACGAACGGCCACGTGGACATCATCGAACGCGGCGCGCGCCTCTTCGATCGCATCGTCGTCGCCCTCCTGCTCAATCTCGACAAGAAGCCGCTCTTCAGCGTCGCCGAGCGGGTCGAGATCGCCCGCGAGACGTTCCGCGCGCACGCGAACGTCGAGGTGGACACCTTCGACGGCCTGCTCGTCGACTACGTGCGGCGGCGGAAGGCGCAGGTCATCGTGCGCGGCCTGCGGGCGGTCTCCGACTTCGAGTTCGAGATGCAGATGGCGCTCATGAACCGGCGGCTCAACGCCGAGGTCGAAACGGTGTTCATGATGCCCGCCGAGCCGTACACGTACGTCAGCTCGCGGCTCGTGAAGGAGGTCGTCGCGCTCGGCGGCTCGGTCGCGGGGCTGGTGCCTCCCGGAGTAGAAGTCAGGTTGCGCGACAAACAACTCGCCGGCACAACGAGAAGGGCTTAATCAGTGCTTTCCGAGAGAATGAAGTCAGTTTCGCAATCGCCGACCATGAAGGTCGCCGCGGAGGCAGAGCGCCTCCGCCGTCAGGGGATCGACATCGTGGACCTCGGGGTGGGGGAGCCGGACTTCCCGACGCCGCCGCACGTCGCGGATGCCGCCCGCCGCGCAATCGATGCCGGGTTCACGAAGTACACGACGAATGCCGGGATCGAAGAGCTCCGGGCCGCCGTCTGCGCGCGCTATCGCGCCGACTACGGCGTCGACTACACGCCGGCCGAGGTGATCATCACGGCCGGCGGCAAGCAGGCGCTCTACAACGCCACGCTTGCGCTGTTCGGCCCCGGCGACGAAGTCATCACGCACGCACCGGGCTGGCCGACGATTCCCGAACAGATCAAGCTCGCCGACGCGGCTCCCGTCATCGTACGGACGCACGTCGAGAGTGGATTCCGGCCGGACGCGAAGATGTTTCTCGACGCGTTGACGCCGCGGACGAAGGGCATCGTCATCAACTCGCCCGGCAATCCGACCGGCGCCCTCATGAGCGAGGACGATCTCTCCGCCGTCGCGAGCGAGGCGGCGCGGCGCGGCATCTGGATCCTGCTCGATCTCTGTTACGAGCAGCTGATTTACGAGCGCGTGCCGCACAATCTTCCCGGTGTCCTCGCGACGCGGCTGCGCGACCGCGCGGTGCTCTGCGGATCGGCGTCGAAGTCCTATGCGATGACCGGCTGGCGCTGCGGCTGGGCCGTCGGCCCGGCCGAGCTCATCAAGGCGTGCAGCGCGATCCAGAGCAACGCCACGTCGAACGCCAACTCGATCGCGCAGCGGGCCGCGGTCACCGCCCTGACCGGTCCGCAGGAATGCGTGGCGGCGATGCTCGACGAGTACCGTCAGCGCCGCGACCAGCTCTGTGAATGGCTCGCCGCGGATTCGAGGCTCCGCGTCGTCAAGCCCTCCGGCGCTTTTTACCTGTTCGTCGACGTCGGCGACGTTCTCTCGCCCGATGGCTTCAGGACCTCGGCCGACCTGGCGCAGGCATTGCTCGACAAGGCGCGGGTCGCGCTGACGGCGGGCGAGGCCTTCGACGCCCCGGGCTTCATCCGCATCTCGTATGCGGTCTCGCTCGATCGTCTTCAGGAAGGTGCGACGCGGATCCTCCAGTTCGTCCGCGCGCACGCTGGCGCCGTCGTGTGACCGACGCGTTCGTTCAGGCTGTTACCTCGATCACCGGTCCGTCGTTCGTTCGATCCGATGCGGCGTCGCGTGACGCCTACGGCGCCGATGCGCTCCGCAAAGGGCGGCCGCCGGATCTCGTCGTCCTGCCTGGATCGACCGCCGAGATTTCCGCCATCGCGCGCCTGTGCAACGACGCGCGCGTGCCGATCGTCCCGCGCGGAGGCGGCACCGGCTACACGGGCGGCGCCGTCCCGCTTCGCGGCGGCATCCTCCTCTCGCTCGAACGCCTGAACCGGATTCTCGAGATAGACGAGGCGAACCTGGTGGCCATCGTCGAGCCGAACGTGGTCACGGGAGATCTGCAGGATGCCGTGGAGCGGGTCGGACTCTTTTATCCGCCCGATCCCGCCAGCCTGCGCCAGTCCGTCATAGGCGGCAACATCGCCGAGTGCGCCGGAGGACCGCGCGCGTTCAAGTACGGGACGACCAAACAGTACGTGCTCGGGCTGGAAGCCGTGCTGCCGACGGGAGAAATCGTCGAGACCGGGGGCAAGGTCGTCAAGAACGTCGTCGGCTACGACCTCACGCACCTGCTCGTCGGGTCGGAGGGGACGCTCGCCATCATCACGAAGGCCATCCTGCGCCTCATCCCCAAGCCGCCCGTCCAGGCGACCCTGCGCGCGACGTTCGCGTCGGTCGAATCGGCGGTGGAGGCCGTGACGCGCCTGGTGCGATCGCGCGTGGTCCCCGCCGCCCTCGAGCTCGTCGACGGAGAGTGTCTGCGCGCGGTGTCCGACTATCTCGGCGCGACAACGCTTGCGCCGCCCGGCACGGGCGCGCTCCTCCTGATCGAGGTCGACGGGCTCTCGGAACTGGTGCAGGGAGAAGCGGCGCGTGTCGAAGACGCGTGCCGGGAGGCCGGCGCGACCGAGGTCCGGCGCGCGGACACAGAAGCAGAGCGCGCCGATCTGTGGCGCGTCCGGCGCGAGCTGTCCCATTCGCTGAAGACGATCGC
This sequence comes from uncultured Acidobacteriota bacterium, assembly GCA_963847125.1. Classification (GTDB taxonomy): domain Bacteria; phylum Acidobacteriota; class Vicinamibacteria; order Vicinamibacterales; family 2-12-FULL-66-21; genus DATAEE01. The sequence goes on along the minus strand of CAWJYM010000004.1, from coordinate 3,456,403 downwards.
GCCGATCAAGCACAATCACGACGTCGTCGTGCCGAAGGGACGGGTTCCGGAGCTGGTCGCGATCGTGAAGCGCCTGCAGGTGGAGCATCGCCTTCCGATGCCCTGTTTCGGGCACGTCGGCGACGGCAATATTCACGTCAATATCATGGTGAATCCGGCGGACCCTGATGCGGAGGGGCGCGCGATCCGCGCGGAGCGCGCCCTCTTCGAAGCGGTCGTCGCGCTCGACGGCTCGATCAGCGGCGAGCACGGCATCGGCTTCGCGAAGGCGCCGTACATCGAGATCGAGCTCTCACCCGACGAGATCGCGCTCATGAAGCGCGTGAAGGCGGCGTTCGATCCGAACGGGATTCTCAACCCGGGGAAGATATTCCCCTAGAATTCAGAATTCAGAATCCAGAATTCAGAAGAGGGTTCGAAGCCGACGTGTGCCCGGGATGAATGGGCGCGAGGTGATCTGGCCCTCGAATCGCGAGCCCCACAGCCCGGGAACGCGTGTGCCGCAGGTGGGGCAGCCGCCGTCCGGCGTGACGTGATACCCGCGGATGAAGTACCCGGAGCGTTTGACGAGCATCGTCCCGCACGACGCGCACCGCGTGTCCTCGAGGTCGCCGACCTGTCCCGGCAGGTTGCCTGCATACACGTAGCGGAGTCCTCCGCGCCGGCCGATCTCGGCCGCGCGCATCAGCATCTCGGGCGTCGTGTCGGCCGGGTCGCGCATCTTGTAGTCCTTGTGGAACGCCGTCACGTGCCAGGGGATGTCGGGAGAGACGCCCGCGACAAACGCCACGAGCTGCTCGAGCTCGTCGTCCGAATCGTTGAATCCCGAGATGAGCAGGGTCACGATTTCAATCCAGACGCCCATCGAGTGCAGCGCCTTGATCGTGTCGAGGATCGGCTGGATCCGGCCGCCGAGCGACCGGTAGTGTCGATCGTCGAAGCTCTTGAGATCGATCTTGTAACAGTCGATCCAGGGGCGGATGTACTCGAGCACACGCGGCGTGCCATTGCCGTTCGACACGTAGCCGGTCATCAGGCCCGCGGCCTTCGCCTCCTTGAAGATCGCCACCGCCCACTCGCTCGTGATGAGCGGTTCGTTGTAGGTCGACACGACGATCTTCGCGTCCAGCGCGACAGCGTCCTCGACGAGCGACCGCGGCGTCACGTCCACCGGCGGCGCGACCGCCGCCGGATCGCGAAGCGCCTGGGACGTCACCCAGTTCTGACAGTAGGAACAGTGCAGGTCGCAGCCGAGCATGCCGAAGCTGAACGCGAGCGCGCCCGGGCGGACGTGGAAGAAGGGCTTTTTCTCGACGGGATCGCACTGCACGCCGCCGACGTATCCCCAGGGCACGAGCAGACGGCCGCCGCGGTTGAAGCGCACCTTGCACACGCCGACGTGCCCGTCGGGAATCGGGCACGCGTGGCCGCACGCGTGGCAGCGGAGGCGGCCTCCGTCGATCGACTCGACCAGCTCCGGCGCCGCCTCTGCCGTCCGCGCTTCGAGGACGTCGGCGAGCGTCGCCATATCGCGAGTGTACACCGGCTCACGGAGGGTACGGAGCTCACGGAGAAAGATAAACACGGAGACACGGAGAACACGGAGTTCCGAAGGTTATGGCGATCCAAAAGTGCTTTTCTCCGTGACCTCCGTGTCTCCGTGTTGATCTCTCTCCGTGGCCTCCGTACCCTCCGTGAGCAATCCACCGATCGTCGCCCACAGCGCCAGCAGCGCGAGGCACCACCACCAGTTTCGAGCGACGTCGAGCAGGCTTGCCGTCGAGAACAGCGCGGCCGACAGGAAGGCCGTTCGTCGGCGCCAGTCCCCCGCAGGTAACCGGTGGCGCAGCGTTCGCAGCGCGCAGATGTACGCGGCGGGCAGCACGAACGCCAGATGATGCGTCTCGGACTTCGGAGAGGCAAGCGGGATGACGGCGAGATACATCGCATAAGCGACGTGATCGTCTTCGCGGGACCGGCGGCGGGTGTCGGCGAGCGTCGCGCCGCCGAGAACGACGAGGGCGCACGCGAGCGGAAGCCAGGACACGTCGGGCGCCAGGCGACTGACGAGCCCGTACAGCGAGAACCGGAGGGTATCGGTCGAGACCCCGTCCTGTAACGACGCGCCGACGAATCCCCGCAGGTACTCGGCAGTCCACTCGACCGCCCCGCGTCCGGCTACCAGCACCGGCGCCAGCGCGAGGGCGATCGCGATCGCGACCGCCCCGATGATGACGAGCGGGCGTCGCCGGAGCACCCACCAGGGGGCAAGCGCCAGCGGCAGGATCTTGGTCGCGATGGCGGCGCCCCACCAGGCGGCCGACGTGAAGCCCGTCGAGCCGGCGCGGATCGCCGCAACCGAGCAGGCCAGGACGACGAAGTTGACCTGGCCGTTGAGCAGGTTGTTCTGGACGACCTCCGTCAGCAGGATCAGAGCGATCGCGGCGATCGGGACGGCGTCGCGCGCGCGGCCCTCGGGATCCTCCCGTCTGGCGATCCACGCGAGAACCCACGCCAGAGCGGCGATCGAGAGCGCAAACCAGAGCAGCACCGCGGCGCCGTACGGCGCCTTCGCAAGGGGAATCAGCGCCAGCGCAGGAAATAGGGGATAAATGTAGGGGAAGGGCGTGTCCACCGCATAGGGATTCGACCCTTCCGCGAGCGCGTGCGACGCGGCGAGATAGCTCGTGAGGTCGTTCCCGTCTGGCCGATACGCCTTGCGCCAGGTCTGAACGGCAAAGAGGAGCGCCAGGAGGCACAGCGCGACGACGCTGGCTCGGCGCACGGAGGGCCGCTCGAGCGGCCGGAAGCTCATATGACGGTACCCAAGGTGGTGGCAATCATCGGTGCGTCGAACGATCGACGCAAGTTCGGCAACAAGGCGCTCCGTGCGTTCCGGCACCAGGGATACAGGGTGATCCCCGTCAACCCGAACGAAAAGATGGTCGAGGGCATCCCGGCCGTTCCATCGGTGCTCGACATCGAAGGACCCGTGGACATGGCGACGGTTTACGTGCAGCCCGACGTAGGCGTCGGCGTCATGGAACAGGTTGCCGCGAAACGGATCGCCGAAGTCTGGCTGAATCCCGGCGCCGACGATCCGGACGTCGTCCAGAAGGCGCGGTCGCTCGGCGTCGAGCCGATTCTCGCATGCAGCATCATCGGAATCGGGGAGAGCCCGTCGGACTACTGACGCCGACCCTGACGACATGACCTCGTTTCTGCGCGCCGCGAGCTCGTTCGCACAGCTCGAGAAGACCCGAAGCCGGCTCGAGATGGTCCGCATCCTGGCGGATCTCTTTCAAGAGCTCGAGGCGGGGGAGATCCAACCGGCGGTGTACCTCCTCCAGGGACGTCTCGGACCTTCCTACGACGCGCCGGACTTCGGCATCAGCGAAAAGCTCACCAACCGCGTCATCGTGCAGTTCTCCGGCAAGCGCCCCGACGAGGTCGAGCGGCTGTACCGCAAGCTGGGCGACCACGGGTTGGTGGCGGAGCAGCTCCTTGCTGGTGGTACCAAGCCTCAGCCTCGTGCCGCGACGACCCTGAAGGGTCGTACCACAAAGTCGCGTCTCACCATTCAGCAAGTGTACGACGAGCTCATGGCGCTCGCGCAGGCGTCCGGCGCCGGCAGCGTGGAGAAAAAGATCGGCTCGCTCGTCGCGCTCCTGCGGCGCGCGTCGCCCCTCGAGGCCAAGTATCTGCTGCGCATCCCGGTCGGGCGGATGAGGCTCGGCGTCGGCGACGCGACCATTCTCGATGGACTGGCAAGCGCCTGCGGCCTGCGCGAGGCGCCGGAGGGAAGCGCGGCGAAGCCGCGCCGCCGAGCGCACGCGAGCGGGGGTGGGGCCCCGCGAGCAAAGAAAAATGCAGACAAGCATCTCCGGCCACTCATCGAGCGCGCGTACAACCTCTGCTCGGATCTCGGGCTGGTCGCCCGGACGCTGTACGAAGGGGGCGAACCGGCTCTCAAGCGCTTCCGCGTGCAGGTGGGGCGGCCGATCAAGATGCAATTCGCCGAGCGGGTGAAGAACTTCGACGAGCTCGTGCGCCGGCTGGGCACGTGCGCCGCCGAGCCGAAGTACGACGGGTTCCGATGCCAGATCCACAAGGACGGGAAGCGCGTCCGGATCTTCTCGCGCAACCAGGAAGACACCACCCAGATGCTGCCGGACATCGTCCGCGCGACGATCGCGCAGATCGGTGCGGCGCGCGCCATCTTCGAAGGCGAGGCGCTCGCGTACGACCCGGAGACCGACGAGTTTCAGCCGTTCCAGGTGACGGTCCAGCGCAAGCGCGTCTACGACATCGACAAGATGCAGGAGACGCTGCCGCTCAGGCTCAACGCGTTCGATCTGCTGTACGCACGACGGCGACGATTTGACTCCGCAGCCGTACAGCGAGCGGCGGAAAGCGCTCGAGAAACTCATCAGGAAGGGAACCGGCCTCGCCGTCGCTCCGGCGCTCATCAGCGGCGATCGGCGTGAGCTCGAACAGTTCTTCGAAACGCAGCTCGGCGCCGGGCTCGAGGGGATCGTCGCCAAGCGGCTCGACAGCGCGTACGAAGCGGGGAAGCGCAATTTCAACTGGATCAAGTTCAAGCGCGCCTACCACGGCGAGCTGAAGGACACGCTGGACCTCACGATCGTGGGTTACTTCGCGGGCCGGGGCGCCCGGGCGGCGCTCGGAATCGGCGCCGTGCTCGGAGCGGTCTACGACAAGAAAAACGACCGCTTCCGCACGATCGCGAAGGTCGCGAGCGGCTTGAGCGAGGCGGACTGGATCGCGCTCCGGAAACAGCTCGAGAAGCGCCGGGTCAAGTCGCGTCCGGCGAGGGTGGACAGCCGGCTGGAGCCTCCATACTGGGTCGAGCCGACGCTGGTCGTCGAAGTCTTCGCGGACGAAATGACGCGGAGCCCGGTCCATACCGCCGGCATGGGCCGCGACGCCGCGCATCCCGCGTCAGGGCTCGCGCTGCGCTTCCCGCGTATCGTGCGCGGCGTGCGCGCCGATCGCACCCCCGAAGATGCCACGAGCGAGGACGAAGTGATGAGGCTCTTCGGGCTTCAGAAACGCGGGCGCGCCGGCTGACCACTCGTCGATGTGCCAGGCCGTTGGTCGGCAGTCCGCACGTCTCCCGCGGCGAACGCGAAGGCGGACTGAAGGAGAATCCGGCGTTCCGGCTCCCCGTTGGGCTTGAGGTTCTTCCACGAGTACCGAATCGCCAGCGGGTAGCGCGCGGATGGCGATTCCCGCAGCGGCAGCTGAAGAGTCACGTCGTTCCGCCGGGACAGGACGAACCGTTCGTCGTGACTGAACCGTCCGCTCTGATCCAGATCGAGGAACAGGAGAGGCTCCTCGTCCTGCCGCTCCACCAGCAATCCGGTGGTCCTGGTCAGGGTTGCCGGAGGCGAGTAGATGAACGTGCAGGCCCAGAGACGATCACGGCGACCGGGAGAAACCGGTAACCGCGAGCGCTCGACCTCCGTCGCTGCATTGCACGTGACCGGATAGGACGGATGATCCGGCGTGAGGGCCGATTCGATCGTGTCGACGTGCTCAGAACGAAGCCGCAGAGTGTCGTTCACGGCAAGGACCGCGAGAACCGACAGAATTGCAAGCATGCCCTGACTGCCGCAATTGGCACGCCAGGCTCTCGATCCTCCGTTTTCAGCGGTTTAGGTGGTCCTCGAGCCGTGTGGGATTACCATCGTGGTCTCCGGCCATCGAGGTTGAATGAGACCGATTTTTCTGGCCGCCTGCCTCGTCGGTACGATTCAGGCCCCAGCCACGGCGCAGCCCGCCCAATCCCCGTCGATTGACTCGCTCCGCATCGTCGCGCCTGCCGCGCCCGGGGGCGGATGGGATCAGACCGCGCGCGCGATGCGGCAGGCCCTGCTCGACGAGCATCTGGCCGACGCCGTTTCGGTCGAGAACGTGGCCGGCGCCGCGGGGACGATTGGCCTCGCCCGGTTCGTGAAGGGCGTCCGCCGCGACGAGCCGGCCCTGCTCGTCACCGGGCTCGTCATGCAGAGCGCGATCGTCACCAACCAGGCGCCCGTGTCGATCGGCCGCGTGACGCCGATCGCGCGACTGACCGGCGAGTACGAGGTCATCGTGGTGCCGTCGGCTTCGGAGCTCCGGAGCCTGGCCGACCTGGTCGAGGCGTTTCAGAACAGTCCGGCGTCGATCTCCTGGGCCGGCGGATCGGCCGGCGGCACCGATCAACTCTTCGTGGGTCTGCTGGCGCGATCTGCCGGGATCGCACCGTCCCGGATGAACTACATCGCCTTCTCGGGAGGAGGGGAGGCGCTCGCCGCTCTTCTCGGGAACCAGGTTTCCGCCGGCGTCGCCGGGTACGGAGAGTTCGCGCCGCACATCGCGAGCGGCGCGCTCCGCGCGCTCGCGATCTCGGCGCATGCGCGGGTGGACGGGATCGCGATCCCCACGCTGGTCGAGCAGGGCCACGACGTCGTGCTGTCGAACTGGCGCGGTGTCGTCGGTCCCGGCCGCGCCACGCCGGAGCTCCAGGCCGGGCTCGAACGTCTCGTGGCACGCCTGCACGACTCGCCTTCGTGGCGCGCCGCCCTAGAGCGATTCGGCTGGACCGATCTCTACCTGCCGGCCGAGCCGTTCGGCGCGTTTCTGCAGCAGGAGGAGCGACGCATCGAATCGATCGTGCTGAGCCTGCGATCCGGAACCGACATCGAGCCCCTGGTGCGCGGGGGCGGCCGTCTCTTCCCGGCGATGGTCGGCGCGGGCCTGGCGCTGATTGCCGCGGCCCTGCTCGTCGAAGCTCGACGCCGCCGCGTCACGCAGCCGCCTCCTGCGCGGAACGCCGGAAACATGAGCGGCGTCGCGTGGATTGGTCTCGGAGCTATCCTGACGCTCGCGCTTCTCGAGCGCGCCGGGTTCGTGGTTGCCTCGACGCTGCTGTTCGCCTTGACCGCACGCGGATTCGGCAGCCTGCGCTGGATTCTCAACCTCGCGATCGGACTCGCGTTCGCGCTCGCCGTCTACCTGATCTTCACTCGCGGTCTCACGCTCGCGCTCCCCTCCGGACTGCTTCAGGGCCTGTTGTGACCGACACGCTGGCTTCGCTCGCCGACGGGCTGCGCCTGGCGGCGACGCCCGCGCACCTGCTCTGGTCACTCGCCGGGGCCGCGCTGGGCACCTTCGTCGGCGTCCTGCCGGGGATCGGGCCGGCGCTCACGGTCGCATTGCTTCTGCCGCTGACGCTCGCCCTGGAGCCGGCGAGCGCGTTCATCATGTTCGGCGGTATCTACTACGGCGCGATGTATGGCGGCTCGACGACGACGATCCTCCTCAATACGCCAGGGGAAAGCGCGTCGATGATGACCGCGATCGACGGGCACGAAATGGCGCGGCAGGGTCGCGCCGCCGCGGCGCTGGCAACCGCCGCGATTGGATCCTTCGTCGCGGGAACGATCGCCACGCTCGGCCTGACCTTTCTCGCGCCCGCGCTCGCCGCCTCTGCGCTTCTGTTTGGCCCCGCGGAGTACTTCGGTCTCGCCCTGGTGGCGTTCGCCGCGATCACGACGCTCGTCGGCCCCTCTCTTCTACGCGGTCTGGCGAGTCTGTTCTTCGGCCTCGCGCTCGGGCTCATCGGGATAGATCCGCTGACCGGCGCCGCCCGCCTGTCGCTGGGCATCCCCCAGCTGCTGGACGGCGTCGACGTCGTGCTGCTCGTGATCGGGCTCTTCGCGGTCGGCGAGACGTTCTATCTGGCGTGGACCCGAGGTCGGGTGACGGAAACCGTCGCCTCGATCGCGGGTTCCCGGTGGATGACGCGCGAGGACTGGTCCCGTTCGTGGAAGCCCTGGTTGCGCGGCGCGGCGATCGGGTTTCCGCTCGGCGCGCTTCCGTGCGGCGGCGCGGAGATCCCGACGCTCCTTTCCTACAGCCTCGAGCGCCGGCTCGCCAAAGACCGGGGCCGGTTCGGCGCCGGCGCCATCGAAGGCGTCGCCGGTCCGGAAGCGGCGAACAATGCGGCGGCGGCTGGCGTGCTCGCGCCGCTGCTGGCGCTCGGCCTGCCGACCTCCGCGACGGCGGCCGTCCTGCTGGCGGCGTTCCAGCAGTACGGCCTCCAGCCGGGCCCGCTGCTGTTCCAGACCCAACCAGAGCTCCTCTGGACGATGATCGCCAGCCTTTACATCGGCAACGTGATGCTTCTCGTCCTCAATCTCCCGCTCGTCGGTCTCTGGGCTCGAGTGCTCCTCCTGCCGAAGCCGATGCTCTTCGGCGGCGTCATCGTTCTGGCCACCGTCGGCGCCTTCAGCCTGAGCGGTTCGATTCTGGACGTTGCCATCGTTTACGTCGTCGGGGTGGCCGGATGCTGGATGCGGCTCCACCGCTTCCCGATGGCGCCGGCCGTTCTTGGCCTCATTCTTGGCCCGATGGCTGAACAGCAATTCCGCAGGGCGCTGGCGATCGGCGCGGGGAGTCCGCTCGTCTTCCTCGAACGTCCGCTCTCGGCGATCCTGCTGGCGGCCGCCGTCGCGATGGTCCTGGTCCCGCTCTTCCGCAGGACCTCGGACAGGCGGGATCCGTCCTGATTGACACCTCTCATGCCCCGGCCTATACTCGCCGAAGCGAACACTTCCGAGACATCTCCTGTCATTGACACGGGCGGCCGGCCTTCCACTTGCCGCGCCTGGTTCGAAATCGAGAAGAAGCTCCACAACCAATCGAGAGAGTAAACACCGCAGCAGTCATCGCCCACATGCCGACAAATCACAAACGCTCATCAGGGCGCGGGTCCGCCGACCAGGAGCAGACCGCGCCGAACGACGAGTCCGTCGCCGCCGCGACAGACAACGGCCCACAGGCCGAAACCGCGGGCGCCGCTCCGGCTCCGACACCGGCTCCGGCTCCGGCTCAGCGCCGGGAAGGCGGCGGACGACCCCAGGGGCTGAACATCGCCGAGCTGAAGGATATGAGTATCCAGAAGCTCACGCAGATCGCGAAGGACCTCAACGTCGCCGGCGCGACCGGCATGCGCAAGCAGGAGCTGATCTTCCAGATCCTGAAGGCGCAGACCGAGCAGAGCGGCTTCATCTTCTCCGAAGGGGTGCTCGAGGTCCTGCCGGACGGCTTCGGTTTCCTGCGCGCGCCCGACTACAACTACCTCCCGGGTCCGGACGACATCTACGTCTCTCCCTCGCAGATTCGGAAATTCGACCTCCAGACCGGCGACACGGTCTCGGGCCAGATTCGCCCCCCCAAGGAAGGGGAGCGCTACTTCGCGCTGATCAAGGTCGAAGCGGTCAACTTCGAGGCGCCCGAGCAGGCGCGGGACAAGCTGTTCTTCGAGAACCTGACGCCGCTCTACCCGCAGCAGCGCCTCGCGCTCGAGACGGCGCCCGACAACCTGTCGGCCCGCGTGATGGACCTGATGGTCCCCGTCGGCAAGGGGCAGCGCGGCCTCATCGTCGCGCCGCCGCGCACCGGCAAGACGATGCTGCTGCAGAACATCGCGCAGTCGGTCGCGAAGAACCACCCCGAGGTCTACCTCATCGTCCTCCTCATCGACGAGCGGCCGGAAGAAGTCACCGACATGCAGCGCTCCGTGGACGGCGAGGTCATCTCGTCCACGTTCGACGAGCCGGCGCAGCGGCACGTCCAGGTCGCCGAGATGGTGATCGAAAAGGCGAAGCGGCTCGTCGAGCACAAGAAGGACGTGCTCATCCTGCTCGACTCGATCACCCGGCTCGCGCGGGCCTATAACTCCGTGATCCCGCCCTCCGGCAAGGTGCTGTCGGGCGGTCTCGACTCGAACGCGCTGCAGAAGCCGAAGCGCTTCTTCGGCGCCGCGCGAAATATCGAGGAAGGCGGGTCGTTGACGATCATCGCGACCGCCCTCATCGACACCGGCTCGCGAATGGACGACGTCATCTTCGAGGAGTTCAAGGGCACGGGCAACCTGGAGATCCACCTCGACCGCAAGCTGTCGGACAAGCGGGTGTTCCCGGCGATCGACATCCAGAAGAGCGGCACGCGCAAGGAAGAGCTGCTCATCCAGAAGGACGATCTCAATCGCGTCTGGGTCCTGCGCAAGGTCCTGACGCCGCTGTCGCCGGTCGAAGCGATGGAGCTGCTGCTCGACAAGATGGGGAAGACCAAGAGCAACGCCGAGTTCCTCTCGTCGATGCAGAAGATGGGGTGATCGCCCGTCTTCCCTCGGCCGCCGTCGCGTTCGCCGCCGCGGCCGTGGCCCTCACGCTGACGACCTGGCTGTTCCTGTCGGTCGGCCTCACGAACCCGACGACCGCCGCGCTGGCATATCTCCTGATCGTCCTCGTCTCGGCGACGACGTCGCCACTGCAAGTGGCGATTGCGATTTCGGTCGTGGCGACGCTGTCGCTGAACATCTTCTTCCTGCCCCCGTTCGGCCGCCTGACGATTTCCGACCCGCAGAACTGGGTCGCCTTCTTCGCGTTTCTCGTCGTGAGCCTGGTCGCGGGGAACCTGTCCAGCGCGGCGCGCGAGCGGGCGCGAGAGGCGACGGCCCGCCGCGACGAGCTGCGCCGGTTGTTCGACCTGAGCCGCGACATCCTGCTCTCGGATCATGCGGATGCGCTGGCGCATCTCGCGCGTCACGTCGCGGCGCGATTCGAGCTGGAAAGCGTCGCGTTGTGTCTCCCGGAGCAAGGCAGGTGGCGGATCCATCGCGGCGGGCCGCGCGAGCTTCACGTCGAACCGGGCGAGCTCGATGCGGCGCTCACCGATCTTGGCGCCCGCGGCGTGGACGTGCCGGACGTGCCGCTCCGGCTCGACGGGCGCGGCCACGCCACGATGGTCCCGCTCCGTTTCGGCCTGCGGCCCGTCGGCTTTCTCGTTCTGGCGGGCCCGCCGCTCAGCCGCCAGACCCTCGAGGCGCTCAGCGGCTTCGCCGCGCTCGCGGTCGAGCGGTTCAGCCTGCTTGGTGAGCGTGACGCCGCGGCTCGCGCGCGGGAGCGCGCCGAGTTGAGCGACGCGCTGCTGGCGTCGTTCAGCCACGACCTTCGGACGCCGTTGACGGCGATTGAATTGGCCGCGACGAACCTCCGAAGCGCGGCCGCCGACCACGTCTCGCGCGACGAGCAGGCCGGGCTGATCGCCACCGAGGTGGCGCGGCTCAAGCGGCTCTTCCAGAACATCGTGGACATGGCGCGCATCGACGCCGATCGCGTCGCCTCCGAGCCCCGATGGGTCGACCCGGCCGAAATCGTCGAGGCCGCGATCAATCAGGCGGACCGCTCCCTTCGAGGCCGCCCGCTCGACGTGCGAACGGATTCGTCGCTCGTGCTCGTCGACCCGCGGCTGGCCGCGGCCGCGGTCCGGCATCTGCTCGAGAACGCCGCCCAGTATTCGCCGGCGGGCACGCCCGTCACGGTGAGAGGATCCATCGAAGGCCGCACGCTCGTCGTGTCGGTCCGGGACCGCGGGGCAGGCGTCCCGGAGGCCGAGCGATCGCGGATCTTCGAGCGCTTTTTCCGCGGCCGTCAGGCGCGGGCGGCGCGCGCCGCGGGGACCGGCATGGGGCTCGCGATCGTGCACGGGCTCATCTCGGCGCAGGGCGGCTCCGTCAGCGCGTCCAATCGTCCGGACGGCGGGGCGGAGTTCGTCATCCGGATTCCGGCGGAGTCGCGCCCGGCGCCGGTCGACGATCCGGACCGCGCGAGCGTGCGGACGTGACGGGCGCCGCGCGGATCCTGATCGTGGACGACGAGCCGTCCATCGTGAAGGCGATGGCCCCGCTCCTGCGATCGCGGGGGTACGAAGTCGAGGCCGCCGCCACCGGCCGCGCGGCCCTCGACGCCTTCGAGCGCGACCCGCCCAATCTCGTGATCCTCGATCTCATGCTGCCGGATCTCGACGGGCTCGAAGTGTGCCGGCAGCTGCGCCAGCGCGGGGACACGCCGATCATCGTGCTCTCCGCCCGTGAGGCGGAACGAGACAAGGTGGCCGCGCTCGACCTCGGGGCCGACGACTACGTGACGAAGCCCTTCGGCCCGGATGAATTGCTCGCGCGCGTGCGCGTCGCTCTCCGTCGCCTGGCGGGGGAGCCGGAGCCGGCCGGGCAGTTGACGCGGGGCGATCTCGTGGTCGACTTCGACAAGCGACGCGTCCTGCGGAACGGCGACGAGATTCGCCTGACCCCGAAGGAGTTCGAGCTGCTCGTCTATCTGGCGCGACACGCAGGCCGCGTCCTCACGCACAAGGCGCTGCTGCGCGAGATCTGGGGCCCGCATTTCGTCGACCAGCCCGAGCACCTTCGCGTGCTCGTCAACGCCGTGAGGAAAAAAGTCGAGCCGGATCCCGCGAATCCACGCTACATCCTTACCGAGCCCTGGGTCGGGTATCGCTTCGCGGAGTAGGATTGGCCCAATGCTGAATGTGGATTCTGGAATGCTGATTGTCCAGGCAGGTGCGCAATGATGACGCGTAATGTCCGACGGATCCTCGGGCTCATCTTCGTGATCGGGGCGGGGCTTGCCGCCGGCGTATCCGGTCAGACCCAGCGGCAGCCCGCGCCGGCATCCTTGGACGACCTCCTGGCCGAAGTGCGGGCGATCCGGACCGAGCTCCAGCAGGTCTCCGGTGCCAGCATCCGCGCCCAGCTGATGGTGGGACGCCTTCAGCTGCAGGAGCAGCGGATCAACTCGATCCTCCAGCAGCTGAACACAAACCGCAACCAGTTGAATGAAGTGGAGCGGACACGCGCGCTCCTGGCGCCGCAGATGAAGATGTTCGAGGAGGCGGCGCGTAACGCGGGCGTGACGGAGCCAGGCGGCCCGTCCGGAAACCCGCTGAAGGCGGTGTTCGAAGAGCAGCGCAAACGAGAGAAAGATCTCCGCGCGCAGGAAACGGCGTTGTCGGCTCAGCTCGAGGCCGAGCAGGCTCGCTGGGTCGAGTTCAGCGATCGGCTCGACGAGATCGAGCGGGAGCTCCAAAAGCGGCCGCCTCGCTGAGCGCGTAGAGTATGATTGGACGCGGAGGGTGCCCCAGTGATCGCGGTCGCCTGGCAATTCGACGTCAAGCCGGAGCATCAAGAGGCGTTCGAGCACTTCTTCGGCGCCGACGGCGAGTGGACCGCGTTTTCACGGCGGAGCCGCGCCTTCCTGGGCAGCTCCTTCCTGAAGGATCTCGCGCAGCCGTCGCGGTACCTGCTGGTCGAGTACTGGAGCGAGACGCTGGTCTACGAGCGGCACCTGGCCGACTTCAGCGACGAGGTGAAATCGCTCGAGGCGCAGCGCGCGCGGTTCCTCGACGCCGCGCACCCCCTCGGCATCTTCAATGCCCTCGACGTGCCGGATCGAACCGGTCCGACGTGGTCGAGGCGGACCGGCCGGACGTTTCAGGAAACCTGACGCCGTCTCACGATAGACCCAGCAGCCAGCGGGAATAGTTCTGCCGCGTGATCTGCCTCGTGATCACCTCACCAGGTCCCCCAAATCGCTGCGCCCGCTTGCCGTTGATGGTCGTCGAGAGCGCGCCGGCGTCGCCAACCCTGAGCAGAACGCTCTCGCGCGCCGTCACGACCAGCTCCTGATCGGCTTCGAGCAGGCGTTCGATGACCCGCTCGCCGTCGATCGTGGCCCGGATCCAGCACTGCCGCTCGGCCGAGAGCAGGACCGTCAGGGCCGCGGACCGATCCGTCGAAGCCGGGACGATCGCCGCCGCGGGGGAGGCGCCGGTGGTCGCAGTCGGTGCGAGCGACGGCGCGGGCGGCGCGAAAGCCACATCCGGCTGGCGGACGGCGGGCGTCGGCAGTGGAACGTCGGCGGCGCGCGCCGTTGTCTCCGCTGGCGCCGGCGCAGGCTCCGGGAGCGCGGCATACCACGCCGCGCCTGCGAGCGCGCCCGCAATGGCCAGGCAGAGCGCGACAATCATCGCGTATCGGTACCGGCCGGCGAACGCGCGTACCAGGGAAAGTGCGGGGACCGCGGATTCAGATTCGCCGCCGTGGGCGCGGTCGTTCGGCAGCATGTGCTCGACCACGCGCAGCGCGGAGACGCTGCCCTCGAGCAGGGTCCCGATGTTGTGCCTGAGCGAGCGCAACCGGTCCAGCTCGCGCTCGGCGTACGAGAGACGGGCTTTCAACAGCAGGTCGGCCCGTTCCTCGGCGTCCCGGATGATCTGCGCCGCCTGCCGTTCCGCCTGCGCGCGAATCGCGTCCGCTTCGTCGCGGGCGTCCGCAAGCGGTGGCCGAGTGTTCGGCTGAGATGGCGAGGCTGGCGTCCCGATCCGGTTGACTGGGTGTCCGTCGCTGGCTCCGCGCGGAGCGACATGAAACATGACAAGGTTCCTCCAAGTACGGCGTGGCGTCGATCGCCGAGGCCTGGGAACCTCGACAGCCCGAGGGGATCGTGTCGGCAGGCGCAGATGGCTCGCCGGGTGGGAGTTGGCGCATAGTACACCAGGCTCGAACCGAACGGAAGAGGTTTTGTACGCTGATGAACGCCTCCCCTCCAGGGCCCCGCGGCTACCCGGTCATCGGGATGCTGCCGTATCTGCGGAAGGATCCGCTCCGCGTCTATATCGATGCGGCCGAACGGTACGGCGACCTCGTCCACATGAAAGTCGGCGCGTACCACGGCTACCTCGCGTGCCAGCCGGACGACATCAAGCACGTTCTCCAGGACAACAACCGGAACTACCACAAGAGCCCGTTGTATGAGCGCCTGAAGCCCGGGCTCGGCACCGGCCTGCTGACCAGCGAGGACGACTTCTGGCTGCGTCAGCGCCGGCTCGCACAGCCCGCCTTTCATCGGCAGCGGCTCGCGGCGCTCGTCGCGGCCATGACGGAGACCACGAAGGGTCACGTCGACCGCTGGCAACGCTTCGCCGACCGTGGGGATCGCATCGACGTCGTCCACGAGATGATGCGGATGACGCAGGACATCATCGTCCGCACGATGTTCAGCACGGATCTCGGGTCCGACGCGGACGTCGTGAACGAGGCCTGGCCGATCATCAATCAGCACATCGGGGAGAGCTTCTGGTCGATCGGGCTCGAGCGGCGGCTGCCAACCGCGCGCAACCGGCGCGCCCGGCGTGCGCTCGCGGACCTGGATGCGGTCGTCTATCGCATCATCAGGGCCAGGCGCGCCGCCAATCCATCGTCCCACAACGATCTCCTGTCGATGCTCCTGTCGGCGCGGGATGAAGAGACGAACGCGACCATGACCGACCGGCAGCTGCGGGACGAGGTCATGACGATGCTGCTCGCGGGGCATGAGACGACCTCGCTGGCGCTGTCGTGGGCGTGGTATCTGCTCTCGGCGCACACCGACGTTCGAACGCGGATGGCGAGGGAAGTGCGTGGCGCGCTCGGCGACAGGCCGCCGTCGTTCGACGACCTGGAACGCCTGCCGTTCACGCGGATGGTGTTCGACGAGACGGTGCGGCTCTATCCGCCGGCGTGGGGATTCTCACGGCAGGCGCTCGGCGAGGACCGCCTGAGCGGCTATCGCATCGACAAGGGGCATCTCGTCTTCATGATCCCCTTCGTCCTTCATCGGCGGCCTTCGCTCTGGCCGGATCCGGAACGCTTCGATCCCGAGCGCTTCTCGCCCGAACGGTCGGCGGGGCGCCATCGGTTCGCGTACATTCCGTTTGGCGCCGGGCCGCGCCAGTGCATCGGCAATCAGTTCGCCGTGATGGAAGCGACGATCATCATGGCGATGATCTCGCAACGCTATTCGCTGGATCTCGTGGCGGGGCACCCGGTCGAGCCGCAGGCGCTCATCACGCTGCGGCCGCGCTACGGGATCAAGATGACGGTCCGGTCAGCCTAGCGAGGCGGCATCGCGGCGAACGTCTTTTCGAGATCAGCCAGGACGGCGATCGTCGCATCCACACCTGCCTGGAGATACCGCTCTCCGAGCTCCTTCGTCGCCTGCGTGGCGTCGCCCCAGGTGCCGGACTTCGTGGCCCAGTACACCGAGCCGGGAGACGTGAAGAAGAACGCCGTGTGTACGGGTCCGGTGTTGACCTTGTAGTCCGGGAACGGGGGGAACTCGGTGTTGGCTTTGTCCATGTCGACCAGGCCCGGGTCGATCGCGAGAATGGCGCCGGTCTCGGCCGCGTTGGCGTGCATGCCTTTCGCGAGGCTGATGTACTCGCGCGCGACTTCCGCCGGAAACCCATCCCAGTAGTTCAGCGGGAAGGCCTTCGCGTCGCGCGGCAGGCGGTCGGCGGCGTTCGCGCATGCGTACGCGATCGCGTACGTGTTGTCGTAGTGGCCGTTCAGAAAAATGATCCGGCGGAAGCCCGCGGTCGCGAAGGCGACGGCGACGTCCTCGACGAGCGCCATGAACGTCGGGATGCGGATGTGCACGAGCCCCTTGAATCCGACGTGGGGATACGAAAGCGCATAGCTGAGCGGCGGAGCGACGACGGCGCCGATCTTCGGCGCGACCCGGCGCGCGATTTCCTGAGGGATGATGACGTCGGTCGCGAGTGGCGCATGCGGCCCGTGCTGCTCGGTCGCGCCGGTGGGCACGATGACGGCGTTGTGCCGCGTCAAAAACTCCTCGACCTCGGGGTTGGTCATCTCGCCGAGGAACACGGTCGCGCGTTTCATGCATCACCTCTTGCGCGGACGACCCTGAAGGGTCGTACCACAACGCTGGGCCATGGAGCTTATCACTCAGACAGGCATCAGGCTTGCTTCGTCTCGACTGATGGGCCGGACCCTCGTCCTTGTGACGATCTGCCTCGTCCTGTCGGCTCGCGACGCACGAGCCTACTCCGTGTTGACCCACGAGGCGATTGTCGATGCGGCGTGGGACGACGCCATCGTGCCGGTGTTGCGCGCACGATTCCGTCCTTCTGCCGATGAGCTTCTGCGGGCTCGTGCTTTTTCGTACGGCGGCTGCCTGATTCAGGACCTTGGCTACTATCCGTTCTCGAGCCGCCTGTTCGGTGATCTCACGCACTACGTCCGCAGCGGAGATTTCGTCGAGGCACTCGTCCGCGAGGCGAGGAACACGGAGGAGCTCGCGTTTGCGCTGGGCGCGCTCGCGCATTACGCCGCGGACAACGTCGGTCATCCCAGCGCCGTCAACCTCGCCGTGCCGATCACCTATCCCAAGCTCCGGGCGAAGTTCGGCGATCGCGTCACGTATCAGGATCATCCGACCGCCCACCTCAGGACGGAGTTGGGCTTCGACGTGCTGCAGATCGCGCGCGGCCGGTATCTGCCGGACGCGTTTCGCGACTTCATTGGCTTCGAAGTTTCGAAACCGGTGCTCGAACGGGCGTTCTCGGCCACGTACGGACTCGATCTCGACGATGTCTTCACGAACCTGGGGCTCGCCATCGGAACGTTCCGCTGGACGGTGAGTACGACTATCCCGGAGATGACGAAGGTGGCGTGGGAGAGCCGGTACGACGAGATCGCCGCGCTCGCCCCGGGAATGACACGCGAGCAGTTCATGTTCCGGATCTCGCGGGCCGACTACGAACGGCTGTGGGGCACGGAGTACAAGCGGCCGAACTTCTGGCACAAGCTGGGCGCCGCGCTGCTTCGAATCGTTCCGAAGATCGGCCCGTTCAGAGCGCTGGCGTTCCAACCGCTGACGCCGGAGGCAGAGAAGCTCTTCCTCGAGAGCTTTACCGCGACCGTCCAGCGCTATCGGGCGTTCGTCGCGGCTGCCTCGCGCAATCGTCTCAGCCTCGAGAATCGCAACTTCGATACGGGCCGCCCGGTCAAAGCGGGGGACTACCGTCTCGCGGACGAGGCATACGCCCGCCTGCTCGACAAGCTCGGCGAGCGCGAGTTCAAAGGCGTGCCCGCCGCGCTGCGTGGGGACATCCTGGCCTTTTACGCGAATCGGTCGGCCCCGGCCGCGACCAGAAGCGAGAGAAAACAGCTGCAGAAGATCCGGCAGGATCTCGACGAGCTGCGGAGGACCGGGTCGCCGTAGCGCAGCCCTTTAGGGCTGCCTAGCCGAGATACTCCCGCACGACTCGCGCGTAGTGTGGAAACGCCACGTCCGGTTCCGGAATCTCCGGGTGCCAGCGCTTTTCCCATTCAAACGAGTAATCGCCTTTGTAGCTTGCCTTCGCGAGAAGCTGCACCTGACGCTTGACGGGAACGTCGCCTTCGCCGGTGAGCACGTACTGCCGTTCCTTCTCGCCGGGCCGCGAGTCCTTCAGATGTGTGTGGCGCACGTATCGCCCGAGCTGCTTGAACGTCTCCTCCGGCTCTTCCTTCCCCGCCGCAAAGGTGTGGTGCGCATCCCAGAGCAGCGCGACGTGCGGTGACCCAGCGCGCTCGAGCAGCTCCTTCAGTAACGGCGAGGTTACGAAATCGCCGTGCGATTCGATGATGACCACGACACCACGGTCGCCGGCGTAGCGCCCCAATTCGCTGAGCCCCGACGATACGTGCGTCATCACCTGCTCGCGGCGCGTCGTGTCCAGTTTGTCGCCGAACACTCGCACGTACGGCGCGCCCAGCGCCGCGGCGAGGTCGATGAACCGCCGTGCCTCCGCCATTTGTGCCTTCAGCACGTCCGGCTCGGTCTCGTGCATCCGCGCCGAGGCGCCGAGGCAGGAGACGCGCAGCCCACGGTCGGCCAGCTCCTTCTTCGACTGTTGAATCCGGCCGGGGCTGAACTCCGGCCGCTCGGTCAGATCCATGGCTTTCTGGATGCCACGGAGTTCGATAGAGGCGAAGCCGTGCTTCGCCGCGAAATCGAGGATGGGGATCCAGTCCCAGGCGGGGCAGCCCAGGGTCGAGAATCCAAGGGGGGCCTGCCCGCGCCGGGGCTGCGCCAGGACCGGCGGGACCGCGAGCGTGGCCGCGAGCGAGTGGAGGAAAGCCCTGCGATGCATTCCGCGCCTCCGTTTCGAGACGAATCATATTATTCTTCCCGGCGGCTCGCGGGCCTGAGAGGCCCGGTCGCGGGGTCTGAGAGGCCCGCGCTCCAACTGGATGCTGATCAAGATTTCACCCGACGGGGCAGCGCTCGCGGCGGCAGCGGCCGCCGACGCGGCGGCCCGCCTTCGGGCGGCGCTCGCGGCGCGCCCGCGGGCCCGCATCATCGCCGCGACCGGCGCGTCGCAGTTCGAGTTCCTGGAACGGCTCACGCGCGAGCCTGACGTCGACTGGCGCCGTGTCGAGATGTTCCACCTGGACGAGTACATCGGCCTTCCGATCGATCATCCCGCCAGTTTCCGGAAGTACCTTCTCGAGCGTCTGATTCGCCCGGCTGGCATTCTCGACTACCATCTGCTCGACGGAGAGGCGGACCCGGCCTCGGTCCTCCACAGCGTGGGTGAGGCCTTGCGCCGGACGCCGATCGACGTCGCGTTCGTCGGGATCGGCGAAAACGGGCATCTGGCGTTCAACGATCCGCCCGCTGACTTCGTGACGGAGGCGCCCTACATCATCGTCCGGCTGGACGAGGCGTGCCGCCGGCAGCAGGTTGGAGAGGGCTGGTTCGCGAGCCTTGCGGACGTGCCGGACACCGCGATCTCGATGTCGGTGCGGCAGATTCTCTCGGCGAACGCGGTTCTGTGCGTCGTGCCGGATCGGCGCAAGGCGGAGGCCGTGCGGGCCTGTCTCGAAGGCCCGATCACGCCGGCGGCCCCTGCCTCGATCCTCCGGACGCATCGTGACGTGACGGTCTACCTGGATCGTGAGTCTTCGGCGCTTGTCAGCCCGCCCCTCGTGACGGGCGGGTCGGTGCCAGTTGCGGAGGATGTATGGCGAGTCCCCACAGCCGACGGGAATTCCTGACGTTAGCGGCCGCGGCGGCGGCAGGCGTAGGCTTCGACACCTCGATGGTGGCGCACGGCTCCGTGGCGCATCGCTTCAGCGATGCGACTCAGGCGAAGCCGCCTCGCCGTTTCATCATCGACTCGCACCAGCATCACGACGGGAAGCCCGACTACTTCGACCGGCTGGTCGCCGCCTATCGCCCCCGCAACGCGATGGCGTGCGTACTGACGCCCATGGAGTCGTTCGATTCTACGAAACGCGCGGCCGCCGCCCATCCGGATGTGGTCATCCCGTACGGTCGGATCAGCGTCGACGATCCTGCCGCGCCGGCCCAGATTGCGGCGTTCGCCGCGGGCGGCTTCAGGGGCGTCAAGATGCACAGCCCGCAGCGGAACTGGGACGACCCGGGGTACTTTCACCTCTATCGGCAGCTTCAGGATCGAAAGCTGATCGCGCTCTTTCACACCGGCATCGCCTTTCACGTCGACGAGCCGCAGTACACCTCGATGGCGCGCATGCGGCCCGCGTACCTCGACACGATCTCGCGCGCGTTTCCCGAGCTCACCATCCAGGGCGCGCACCTTGGAAACCCGTGGTACGACGAGGCGGCCGAGGCGGCGCGCTGGGGCCCGAAGCTGTACTTCGACCTCACGGGCTCGTCGCTCATGAAGAAGGCCAAGAATCTCGCCGTTTTCAAAGAGTACCTGTGGTGGGAGGGGCCGACCGCCCACAGCTCGCCGCACGCGGTGTACGCGTTCGAGAAGCTCGTGTTCGGCACCGACGAGCCGCCCGAGCAGCTCGAGAACATGCTCGGTCGCTACGAGGCCATGCTGGAGGCCTGCGGCGTCCCCGAGGCGAGTCGCAAAAAAATCTACGGTGAGACGATGGCGCGACTGCTGGGTATCGCCGTGCGGACGTGAGCGGAACAGCTTCAACCGGCTTTGGGCGCTCCGGCCGAGACGAACGGATAGGCGCGCCGCAGGCGCGCCCCGCCGGAGCGGAGCGGGGCATAGGGGCCCCCGCGAGCGACGGCGTTGGGGGGTCCGGCGGGGCAAGCCCCCCGTAAATTCGTCACCTGCGTTGGTACATCGGCGGGCTGCTGTTTCTCTCGACGGTTATCAACTACATCGACCGCCAGACGCTCAACGTGCTGGCGCCGGTCCTCAAAGAGGAGTTCCATTGGACGAACTCCGATTTCGCGCTGATCGTCATCGCCTTCCGCGTCGCGTACGCGTTCGGCCAGACGGCAAGTGGACGGTTCCTCGACCGCGTAGGGACGCGGACCGGCCTCACGCTGGCCGTCGCGTTCTATTCGGTCGCCGCGATGCTCTCGTCGCTCGCCGGCGGCCTGCGCAGCTTCGCCTTCGTCCGCTTTCTCCTCGGCGCGGGGGAGTCCGCAAACTGGCCGGGCGCGACGAAAGCGGTCTCCGAGTGGTTCCCGCGGCGCGAGAGCGGCTGGGCGGTGGCGCTCTTCGACAGCGGCTCGTCGATCGGCGCGGCGCTCGCGCCGTTCATCGTGCTGGGGGTGTATCAGGCGACCGGAAGCTGGCGACCCGCCTTCATCATCACCGGCGCGCTCGGGTTTCTGTGGCTGCCGCTTTTCCGCTGGCTGTATCGTACGCCCGAGGAACACCCTCGTCTGTCGCCGGCTGAACGAGAGTACATCCTCAGCAACCGCGCATCGGCGGTCGCCCCTCCGGGTGACGGGACGACGACCCGCGCGGGCGGCGTTCTCGGATATCGGACGCTCCTTTCGCTGCCACAGACGTGGGGCATCATCATCGGAAAGGCGCTGACGGATCCCGTCTGGTTCTTCATCACCGATTGGTTTGCGATTTATCTCGTGACCCGGGGCTTCAAGCTCGAGGAGAGCCTGCTCGCGTTCTGGGTGCCGTTCCTCGCCGCGGACCTCGGCAACTTCTTCGGAGGCGGCGTGTCGAGCGCGCTCATCAAGCGCGGCTGGCGCGTCGGCGCGGCACGCAACATCGTCGTGGCGTTCGGCGGCCTCGGGATGACGCTGCTCATCCCGACGATCTACGTCACGTCGCTCGGCTGGCTGACCGTGTGCTTCGCGATCGCGACTTTCTCGTACGCGGCGCTGTCGACGATGATCTTGAATCTGCCGGCCGACATCTACCCGACGAAATCGGTGGCCTCCGTCAGCGGGATGAGCGGCACCGCGGCCGGCATCGGGACCATCGTCGCGACGTACATCACCGGCATGGTCGCCGATCGCTATTCGTTCGAGCCGATCCTGATCGGCGCCAGCCTCGTGCCCCTCGTCGGGACGGTCGCCGTGCTCGCGCTCGTGCGGAACAATCGGGCCACAAGGAGCGGAATCGTCAGTGAAATCTGACCCGATGGGATCGCCTCTGAAGGGAACCCGCATCGTGACTCTGGCGGTCAACGTCCCCGGTCCGGTCGCGGCGGCGGCGTTGCGGGATCTTGGCGCTTCCGTCGTCAAAGTCGAGCCGCCGGGCGGCGATCCTCTCGCCGGCATCACCCCGGACTGGCACGCGGATCTGACGAGCGGCATACAGGTGCAGGTCCTCGACCTGAAGACCGACGCGGATCACGTGACGCTCGAAGAACGACTCGCGTCCGCGGACCTCCTGCTCACGTCGATCCGGCCCGCCGCTCTGGAGCGTCTCGGCCTCGGCTGGTCGGATCTGCACGCGAGCTACCCTCGGCTCTGCCAGGTGGCCATCGTCGGATACGGGTCCCCTCGCCAGAACGTGGCTGGGCACGATCTGACCTATCAGGCCGAGATGGGACTCGTCGTGCCGCCCGCGCTGCCGCGCACCCTCGTCGCCGATCTCGGCGGAGCGCAGCGGGCGGTCATCGCGGCGCTCGCTCTGCTCATGGCTCGCGACCGCAGCGGCGAGGGCGCGTACATCGAAGTGTCGCTGAACGATGCGGCGCGGTTTTTCGCGGAGCCGCTGGAGCGGGGCCTGACCGGCGAGCGCGGTGCGCTCGGAGGCCAGCTGCCGGCATACGGTCTTTATCGCACTCGCGACGGATGGCTCGCGCTGGCGGCGCTCGAGCCGCATTTCTGCGAGACGCTCGAGCGAGAGCTGGCCGTGGATCCGCGAGACCGCGATGCGCTTGCGCGCGCGTTCGCCGATCGGTCCGGCGCGGAATGGCAGGCCTGGGCGGAGGCGCGCGACCTGCCGATCGCGGCCCTCGGCGGCACCCTGAGATCAGGTCAGGGTTCAGGGCTCGTACTTCACGCGGACGTGCGGCGCAAACTGCGCCACGCCTGCTCGTGTCACGGCCGGCGATCCTCCAATCGACACTTCGCGCAAGCGGGTGAGTGCCGACAACGCTTTCAGGCCGGCATCGGTGATTCCCGCGATTTCCCAGAACTCGAGGCGCTCCAACGTCGGCAGCCGGCTCAGAATCTCGAGACTGCGATCTGTGATCTTCGTCATCCCCGCGTAGTACGACTTCAGATGTGACAGACCGGTGAGGTGCTCGGTCGCGGCATCCGTCGTGTCGCGGCAGTACATGCACCAGAGATGCTCCAGCCGCGTGCAGTGGCCGACGTGACGGAACCCTGAATCGCGAACATCCATCGGCATCAGCGCGGTCAGCGCCGGAAATCGCGGCCACATCGCAAGCGCCTCATCCTCCACGCGCGCACAGCTCACGGCCAGGCCTCGCAGCGACGGCATGGCGGCCAGCGCCATGAACCCGCGGCCGGTCAGGTTGGGGCATTCGCGTCCCCAGATGTATTCGATCGTCCGCGAGTGGCTCAATGCCTCGAATCCGTCATCAGTAGCGACGGTGCCTTGTGCCATCAACATGCGCAGCCGCGGGATGCCTGCGATCTGGCGCATGGCCTCGTCGTTGCACCGCTTGCCGTCGCACCCGAGGAAGGCGAGGTTCGGAACCTCAGCGAACGCCTTCAATCCGGCGGGCGTGAAGGCGGGCGTGTGCCAGAACAGGTTGACACCCACGAGGCCTTCTAGACCCGCGAGAGCTCTCAGCCCGCTGTCGGTGACGGGGCCGTCGAGCAGCAGATTGTTTGGCTGCGCCGAGAAACTCATCAGGTCGTACTTCAACTCGCCAACGAACGGCGCACGGAAGACGGGAAACTGGTGAAGCAGCGGAAGACCTGCGTCCGTGACGAGGCGTCCGGTCGCGACCTGGGCGAGACAGGGCTTCCCGGTCAGCGCTCTGAGCGCGCCGTCCCCTGTGGGCGTCCCCATCAGATCCACGCGCTCCAGGCGCTCGCATCCGGCGAGGTTCGCAATGCCTGCGTCAGAGATGTGCGGCGCCCACGGCATCGCAAAGCGCCGCAGCGCGGGCAGATGCCGCAGTGGCTCCAACCCGCGATCCGTGATCCGGCACTTCGGTCCTCCGAGGCTCAATGCTTCGAGTTGCGGCATCCGCGCGAGATGCCGCATTCCCTCGTCAGTGAGCTGCGCGCCGCCGATGTCGAGGCGAGTGACCTGTTTGGCCCGCGAAAGCTCCTTGAGGCCCCGATCGGTCAGGCCGTTGACGAGAACCCCGCCGATGCCGCGCTCGGCGATCACCGCAAGAATCGCGTCCCAGTGCTGATCCGCGCCCGCTCCGTCGACCTCGATACCGAGCTCAGGGTGGATTCTGTAGAAGGTCGGAGCGCTCATACCGCGAACCAGCTCGTCCCAGGTGTCGAATCCTGTCTTGCGCGCCACCAGGGTGCGCGCATCGGCTACCGCCAGATTCATCGACCGTGAAGGGGACGCGAACCACATTGGCAGCTGCCGATGCATGGCTTCCGGCTCGCGGTGCCACACGAACGACGTGCCATAGCTCCAGTTGAATTCGCGGATGGCTTCGAAATCACCCGACGAATATGCGGCGGCGAGTTCCTCCGCCATCTGCTCGAACTTGCGCAGGCCCGGCGGGTTGATCGTCTCGACGTGATGCGCGAGGTCTGCCCAGTTCTGAAAGCCGCACTCGCGCGCCAGCGCCAACTGGACGTCGGCAAGCGTGGCGTCGCTGCCCTGGGCGCGAAGCTTCTTCAGCCGATCCTTGGCCTGCTTACGCAGCTGCTCGAGAGATGGGCGCGCGGGAAGCCGAGAGGTGGAGTCGGACATGGCGATCTCCTTTCGATGCTGCCCGTGTCCGCCCGGCGGGCCGAAAGAAGATCGGAAGTTGTGGGTGCCGCGTGCCAGGCGGGCTCAGCCCTTCCCGCGGACGGGGTGCGCCCTGGTGCGCGGCAGCAGTCTACCGCAGCAACCAACCCCTAAGGAAGATTCGCCGCGTCGCGTTTTGGCTTCTTCCAGCGGTCGAGCAATCGCTGCGTCAGGCTGGGTCGCTTCGGTGAAAACTGCACGACCGCCGCGCGCACGTACGGACGCAGCTGCCGCCCCGCGTATCTGACGAACCCGACGTCGCGGATTTCACCGAGCGTCTGGCTGTAGTACTCGAGCAGCGCCGCACCGAACACGTAGCCCGTGCGGCTCGCGGCCGATTTCGCCGACGCCGACAGCCACCGGACGCTGTCGGGAAGCTTGCCGGCCGCCGACACCGCGAGCATCGACGACATCTCGAAGATCGATCGGTCCTGCCGCGCCGACTCGCTCTTCAGCTGCGTCCACAGTTGCCCGATCGCCTCCCGGGAGGGGAGGCTCGCCGGCGTCAGCGAGCGCGCGTCCTCGCGGAGCGCAGCCCATTCTCGCCGCAGGGATGCCACGTCCAGCGGCGGCGCGTTCACGGTGGCCGCCAGCCGCGATGACGTCTTCTCGAGGCCATCGAGGATCTGGTCGACGTTCGAGAACTCGGCCTCCTTGTCCAGCAGGCCTTCTGCCTTGAGCGCGTCGCTGATCTCGGGAATCAGGTGGCGGCCCATCCCGCAGAGATCCGACAATGCGGCCAGCACCCAGACCGGCGACGCGCGAAACGCGACGACCCCGGCGACCTCCAGGACGTTGCCGGCGGTGCGTCTCACCAGAAAGTCTTCTCCGAGCTTCTCGTCCGTCTTGTAAACGCCCTCGGCACCTCCCACCTGCTCGATGAGAAAGCGCAGAGTCGTGTCCACAAGGTTCTGATAAAGCTGGCCCCGTCGAATGCTCTCCGGTATCGCGACCTCTCCCACCTCGCGAACGACGCCGGCGCCGAGACCAACGGCAGATCGGACGAACCGCTCGGGCAGCGAGAGAAGGTAGTCCTTGGCGCTCATCGTCGGTTCTCGTACGACTGCTGCGAAACTTCATGTCGGCGAAGCTCGCGTCGTGTGTGGCCGCAGCCGCGATGATTCTGTCCGATGCTACGACTGCGGGCCAGGGCTCTCCAATTGTCTCGGCCGGTTTCATCTTCGAAAGCGCGCCGTTTCCGTCGAGCCACGCATCGACGATTGTCGAAGCGAGCACGGGACTCGTCGCCGCCTGGTTCGGCGGGACCCGCGAAGGCCACAAGGACGTTGGCATCTGGGCCGCGCGCCGCGAAAACGACCGCTGGACGCCGCCGGTTCAAGTGGCGACCGGCGACGGCTACCCGTGCTGGAACCCGGTGCTGTATCAACCGGACCAGGGTCCGCTGATGCTTTTCTACAAGGTCGGGCCCAACCCGCGAGAGTGGTGGGGCATGTCGATGGCGTCGGCGGATGGTGGTCGAACCTGGTCGAAGGGAAATCGTCTGCCGCCCGGTTTCCTCGGTCCAGTCAGGAGCAAGCCGGTAGCTTTTGGGGATCGGTTGCTGTGTGGGTCCAGCACGGAGCATGACGGCTGGCGAGTGCACATGGAATGGACCGATCTGATGGGTAAGCGCTGGGAAAAAGTGGGACCGCTGGAGTCCAAACCTCAGGCATTCGACGCCATCCAGCCGACGATCCTGGCGCACGACGGCGACCGGATTCAGATTCTGTGTCGGACGCGGCAGGGCGTGGTCGCGCAGGCGTGGTCGAGCGACATGGGGAAAACGTGGGGTCCGCTGACGGCGACGACGCTGCCGAATCCGAGTGCGGGTATCGACGCGGTCCGGCTCAACGATGGCCGCTTCCTGCTCGTCTACAATCACACGACGTCCGGCCGCAGCCCTCTCAACGTCGCTCTGTCGAACGACGGGGTTCGCTGGGGATCGCCCTTCGCTCTGGAGGATCAGCCGGGAGAGTACTCCTACCCGGCGGTCATTCAGGCGCGCGACGGAAAGGTGCACGTCACCTACACGTGGCGCCGCGAGCGCATCAAGCACCTCATCCTTGATCCGGCCGGGCTTTGAACGCGCAAAATCCGTAATTCATTCGGCCCGTTGGAATTGGACCGAGTGTTGCAGTGCGTCAAAAGCGTGGCGCATGCTGCCGACCCGGCTGTGGAGCCTGCTGAAGTCAGGCGAGCCCTTCCGATCCTCGATGTCGGCTGCTGCGAACCGTTCAAGGCTGCGATCCACGGCGCTGCGCTCGGGCTGACGGTCCTTATGGGGGCCTACAACACCGCAGCGTGGCTCCGTCGGCGGCAGCGCCACCTTGCAATCAACGCGATCATCTACTTCGCGGCGGCGATCTGGGAGGAACGGCACGTTCGGCACCACGTCGCGGAGTGCCTGCCCGGAGCGGAGAAGAAGACGGACAGGGCACTCAGGCTCGTTTCGGCTGAGGACGACCAGGCTGCCTGATCAAGTCCGAAGGCGAATTTAGCCGCGCCGGAGGGTGACTATCGGATCGACCGCTGCCGCCCGCCGCGCCGGGTTCATGCACGCGACGAGCGCCACTCCCGCGAGGAGCGCCGGCGCCGCGGCGAACGTCATCAGATCGAGCGTTCCCACGCCATAGACAAGCGTCTCCAGGAGCCGGCTCAGCACGAGGGCGCCTGCGATCCCCAGCGCGATTCCGGCGCCGGCTAACGCCATCCCTTGACCCAGGATGAGCCCGAGAATCGATGTCCGCCCCGCGCCGAGCGCCATCCGGATGCCGATTTCATACGCACGCTCGGTCACCAGCAACGACACGGTGCCGTAGATGCCGATCGCCGCGAGCGTGAGGGCGAGTCCGGCGAGCAGTCCGAGCAACGTCGCCGTGAAGCGCGGCTCCGCGAGCGCTGACGAGGCCACCGCCTCCATCGTGCGGACGTTGGACACGGGGAGGTTGCGATCGAGCGAGCGCACCGTCTCGCGAAGGACCCCGGCGCTCGCGAGCGGATCCGCCGTCGTTCTCACGACGAGCGTCAAGCTGCGCGTCGCGCCGCCGATCGATCGAGGCAGCTGCGCGTGCGCCAGGTACATCTCCGCGCGCGGCCCCTCGACGACGGCGTTGTGACGGACCGTGCCGACGATGCCGACGATGGTGAGCCAGGGGGTATCGCCCGTCCCCATCTTGAAGCGCTGCCCGATGGGTTCCTGGTCGGGCCAATACCGATCCGCCATCGTCTGATTGATCACGACCGACAGCGGCGCATCCTCCCGATCGACTTCAGCCAGCAGCCGCCCCCGTACGAGCGAGAGCCGCATCGTCTGGAAATATCCGGGCGTCACCGCCTGAAAGTCGCCGTTCGGATTCTCCTCGCGCGAGAACGGTCGGCCCTCGAGCGTGATGGACCAGTCGCCGATCGTCCGCGTGAGCGGAAGGATCCGGACGGCGCCCGCCGCTTCAACGCCGGGAAGCTCCCCGAGCCTCGCGATCAGCTCCCGATAGGACCGGACGACGTCCGACGACTCGGGATAGCTCGTCGCCGGAAGCTGAATCTCGGCGGTCAGGACGTTGTGCGGGTTCAAGCCGAGATCCACGCGGTTCAACGCGATGAGGCTCCGGAGGAGAAGCCCGGCGCCTACGACGAGCACGACCGACACCGCGAGCTGGCACACGACCAGCGCCCGCCGCAGGCGGACGCGCGTGCGGCTCGAAGTGCCGCCGCGATCGCCGTCCTTGAGGGCCTCGACCAGGTCGGGCCGTGAGACCTGCAGCGCCGGCACGAGGCCGAACAAAAACCCTGTGACGACTGACAGGCCGGCGGTGAACGTCAGCACGCCAACGTCGATTCGAACATCCGCAAGCCGCGGCAGGTTGGACGGACGCATCGCCGCGAGCAGGTCGATGCCGAGCCATGCGAGCGCGAGCCCGACGACACCGCCGGCGGCGGAGAGCGCCAGGCTCTCGATGAGGAGCTGGAAGACGAGGTGCCGCCGCGTCGCGCCGAGCGCGGCGCGGACGGCAACCTCCCGCCGCCGCACGTCCGCCTTCGCCAGCAGCAGATTGACGACGTTCGCGCACGCGATGAGGAGGACGAACGTCACCGCCCCGAGCAGGATCAGCAGCGGCCCGCGGATGCTGCCGGTGACGAATCGGGGAACGGGGATCGCCGAGCGGACGAACGACCGTTCACCCTGGTCGGCGACATAGCCGGCTTGAATCCAGCGGTCCCGCAACACTTTGAACTCGCCCGTTGCGGTCGCCGCCGCGACCCCTGGTTTGAGGCGGCCCACGCCTTTCAGGGATCGATCGCCCCATTCGCCGAGGTTGGCGGGATCGATTACGAGGGGAACCCACGCTTCGGTCGGTTGCTCCGCGCGGTAGTCGAGCGGCAGCCGAAACGCCGGCGGCATGACGCCGATGACGGTGTGCGGACGACCGTTGAGCAAGATCGCCTGACCGATCACCTCCGGCGACCCGCCGAACCGCCGCTGCCACAAACCGTGGCCGAGCACGACGACGTCATCACCGCCCGGCGCCCCCTCGGCGGCAGTGAACGTGCGGCCTCTGAGCGGGGCGACGGCAAGCGTCTCGAACAGGTTCGCCGTCGCCGCCGCGGCACGCACGCGCTCGGGTTCCTGCCCGCCGGTCAGGCTCGCGTTCATCTCCAGGTACGCCGCAAGGTCCGCGAGACTCGGCGCGCCGGCTCGATAATTCACGATTTCCTGCGCCGACAGCCAGGTCGTGCCGCCTGGCGCGGTGGCGTCCCAGACCATCACCAGCCGCTCGGGATCCCCGTAGGGCAGCGGCTCGAGGAGGACGGTCTTGACGAGGCTGAAAAGGGCGGTGTTCGCGCCGATGCCGAGCGCGAGCGTCACGACGGCGACGGCGGCGAAGCCGGGCTCGCGCCGGAGCCGCTTCAGGGCTTGCTTGACGTCCGACATCACAACTTGTAGTTGGATGAAGGGCGCGAGCGCAGGGTTGGAGGAAACTGTCGAATTCTGCTAATCCGAGGACCACCGCGCCGCAACATCGAGCTCTGCGATAGAGACATCGGTCACGCGAAGCTGGTTGGCAGCCGGGGCGGCGTTTTCGCTCCACAGGTAGGCGGCGAGCAGTCCTTCCGCCTGATGCCGCCAGAACCCTCCGGCCGGCGCGAGCTCGCGGCGGGTGAGTCGTGCCACGCGGGCGACCGCTTCCGGATCGATCGCGACCGACACCTCGTGCGTCTGCATCTGGGGATAATGCGTCACGGTAAACCGATGCTCCGCGGTCCCCTCCGCGCCCGTCTCGCTCCCGCGATACCGGATGTGAAACCCGTTCATCGTGATCGTTTCGACGGGACCGGGCGCAACCCGGCTGGACCCTGGCGCAACCGGAGTATGCGCCGCACGCGCGGCGGAGGCGGCCACCGCGCCTCGAAGCGCCTCCGGTGTCATGGGCTTGCGCAGGAAATCGGTCGCGCCGAGGTGCATCGCCTCGATGACGAGATCGATCGACGCGTACGCCGTCACGAGGATGACGACCGCGTCGGGCTTCCGCCGGCGCATCTCGCGCAGGACTTCGGTGCCCTCGAGTCCAGCCATTCGCTGATCGAGGAGGACGGTGTCCCATCCGGCCCCATCGCCGAACGAGGCGAGCCCGGTCTGGCCGTCTGCCGCTTCCTCCACGGTGTGGCCGGCGGCCTCGAGCGTGAGCCGCATCATCTTTCGAATGTGATCTTCGTCGTCGACGATCAGAATCCGCATGAGTGCTTCCTCGGTTCCGTTTCGGTCAGGACGTGGAGGTCGGGAGCGTAAACGTGAAGGTCGTGCCGCGGCCCGGCTCCGACTGCACAGCGATCTGCCCGCCGTGGGCCTGAACGATCCGCCGGGAGATCGCGAGGCCCAGTCCGGCGCCGCCGGATGGGACGTTCGGGACCTGCACGAACCGATCGAAGATCCGGGGCAGGTATTCCTTCGGAATCCCGCGGCCACTGTCGGCAACCGCGATCACCACCGCGTCCCCCCGCGCCTCCGCCGTGACGGTGATCCGGCCGCCGCGGTCCGTCGCGCGCGCCGCGTTCGTCACGAGATTCGCCAACACTCGCTCGATCTGCAAGCGATCCGCTCGAACATGCGGAAGGTTCGGCGGCGCGTCGACGGTCAGCTCGATCCCTTTGGCCTCGACCTGAAGGCGAAGCGGCTCGATGGCATCCCTCACCAGCCTCGAGGCTGGCACCGTCGCGAGCCTGGGCTCCGACTCGCCGGACTCGATCTTGGACAGGTCGAGCAAATCCTTCGTGAGCTTTTCGAGCCGCGCGGCATCGTCGCGGCACATCTGGAGGATGTCGAGCTGGGATTCGTTCAGCTCTCCCGCGGTGCCTTCGAGCAGGAGATGGATCCCCATCTGGACGCTCGTCAACGGCGTGCGGAGCTCGTGCGACGCGGCGGCGATGAACTCCGACTTGAGCCGGTCGATCTCCTGTAAGTGGGTGATGTCCTCGAGCAGCGTCACGGCGCCCGACAGGCGGCGTTCGCTGTCGTACATCGGCGTCGATCGCAGCCGGTATGCGCGTTCGGCCCCGCCCACCTGCAGCGGCACGACGGCGGCCGATCCCTCGCCAGCGACGGGACTCCGCGACCGAAGGACTTCGGTGACGGCGAGCGCGACACGGCCGTCTCGCACGACCTCGTCGATCGGCCGGCCCACGGCCTCCGATTCCGATCCGAAGAGCCGCTCCGCCGCCCGGTTCAGACGGCGTACTCGAGCGTCCGCTCCGGTGACCAGCACCGGGTCGTAGAGCGAATCGATGGCGGCCTCGGCGGTCTGTTGCGCGACGAGCAGCTTGCCGAGGTCGGATTGACGGACTTCCCGGAGCCGACCCGCCATCCGGTTGAAGCTCTCCGCAAGCCGGCCGATCTCATCGTGCCGGCGGACAGACACGGTCGCGTCGAGATCGCCGCCGGCGATCCGGCTGGTCGCGGCGGTGAGCCCCGCAATCGGCGTCAGAATGGAACGTGCGATGGCAATCGACAGGAGCACGCCTGCGCCGACAAGGGCGGCCGCGAGAACACCCGTCGTCAGGGCGAAACGCCGCGCCACGGCGATCGCAGCATCCGACTTGCGGACCATCGCGTCCTGGTTCGTTCGCAGGAGCTGGTCGGCGGTGCCGCGCAGGCGGTTGAAGATGGGCTCGAGCGCCGCAAAGTACCGCTGCGCGCCGCTCTCCGCTTCGAGACCCCGATCTACGCCAGTGCGGCGCGCCTCGGCGACAAACGCATCGTAGAGCTTGTAGTACGTCTCGCGGTCCGCGTGGAGCGCGTCGATCAGCTCGCGTTCTCCCACCTCGGTGATGTTCCCCGCCGCGCGCTCGAGCGCGTCGTCGAAGCGCCGGCGGTTTTCCGCGAGCTGCGACGCCGCGCGGTCGTGGCGCCCCAGCAGCTCGAAGAAGGCCGCGGAGTCCTGACGCTCGAGGCTTTCCTTCATGTCCTGGGCCGCGACGACCGAGACGTAGTTGTCGGCGATGATCCGCCTCGCCACCGATCCCATTTCGTACAGCCGCCAGGCGCTCCACGCGCCCAGCGCCGCGAGCGCCACGACGAGCGTGACGTAGCCCGCGAACAAGCGCGCGCGAACGGTCATGTCCGATCGCTGCTCCACTCGGCATCCGTCCGCTCATCGTCTCCGGGCGGAACGATGTGGACCGTCGCGGTGCGGAGCTCATCGAGAAACCGATTGATGACGGAGCCCTTGACCAGCATCTGCCAGCGCGAGCGCGCCGACTGGCCAAAGATGACGTGCGTGATGCCGTGCTCGCGCGCGAAATGTACCAAGGCGTCCGGAACGTTGCGCGCCTTGAGCCGGACGACCCGCGCGCCGAGCTGTTCGGCGAGCCGGATGTTTTCCGTCAGGGCGGCGTGGTCCGCCGGCTGGATGCGGCCCGGCTCCTCATTCGGCGTCTCGACATAGACCGCGTACCAGTCCGAGGCGAGCCGGCCCGCAATGCGCGACCCGGTGCGCAGCAGCCGGCCGGCGCTCCCGTGCGACGCCATGGCGACCATGACCTTTTCCGGAATGACCGGATGCTCGAGCCCTTCGCGCCGCCGGTAGGCTTCGGACTGGCCCGCCTGCACGGTCGCGAGCTGCCGCAGCGCCAGTTCCCGCAGCGCCGACAGGTTGCCGACCCGGAAGAAGTTCTGAAGCGCCTGCTCAACCTTTTCAGGCTTATAGATCTTCCCCTCGCGCAGGCGCGTGCGGAGCGTCTCGACCGAGACGTCGACGTTGACCACCTCGTCGGCGCGCTGGAGCACCCAGTCGGGCAAGGTCTCGCGCACCCGGACGTTCGTCGTCCGCGCGATCGCGTCGTTGAGCGACTCCAGGTGCTGGATGTTCACGGCCGTGATGACCGAAATGCCCGCCTCGAGCACCTCGAAGACGTCCTCGTACCGCTTCGGGTGCTTCGACCCCGGGACGTTCGTATGCGCCAGCTCGTCCACGATGACGATCGCGGGTCGGCGCGCCATCACGGCGTCGACGTCCATTTCCTCGAGCGTCACGCCGCGGTACTCGATGCGCCGCCGCGGCACGATCTCGAGCCCGTCGAGGAGCCGGTTCGTGTCGGCCCGGCCGTGGGTCTCCACAAACCCGATGACGACGTCCACGCCCCGGCGCTTCAGGTCGTGGGCGTCCTCGAGCATCTGGTAGGTCTTGCCGACGCCGGCCGCGGCGCCGATGTACAGGCGCAGGCGCGCCCGCTCGCCCTGTTTCAGTCCGGCGAGGAGCGATTCGGCGGACGGGCGCTCGGGCCCGTGGGTGGTCATGGCGCGGCGGGCCGGCCTCGCTTGAAGGTCTCGTCGAGCGCCAGGTTCAGCATGAGGACGTTGACTCTCGGCTCGCCGAGAAAGCCGAGCTGCCGCGCTTCCGTGTGCTCGGCTACGACTCGACGTATCTCGTCCTCCGACGCGCCGCGCTCGCGTGCGACTCGCGGCACCTGGAACTCGGCGGCGCGCGGCGAAATGTGGGGATCGAGCCCCGAGGCCGACGTCGTGACCAGTTCGATCGGAACAGGTTGGCCCGGATTCTCCGCGGCGACAGCAGCCGTCGCCTCGTTGACTCGATCGATCAACTTCTTGCTCGTCGGCCCCAGGTTCGTGCCGCCCGAGGCCCCGGCGTCGTACCCAGCGGCGCCGGCCGCCGACGGACGAGACCTGAAGTAGCCCGGCGACGTGAACGGCTGGCCGATGATGCGGGAGCCCATCGGGATTCCATCACGGACGATCAGCTGCCCGTTTGCCTTGTCCGGAAAGAGAATCTGCGCCACGCCGGTCACCGCCAGAGGATATAACAGGCCCAGGAGCACCGTCGTGACGACGGTCATCAGCGTGGCGATGAGAAGGTTGCGGCCGAGGTTCATGTGCATTCTCCCGTTGACGAAATTAACGCAGAGGCCGCAGAGAACGCGGAGGCTGGAAGCAGGACCGGCCGGCGCGCCTTCGGCGCGTGCGTTGCGCGAACGAGCTCACACGTAAGAGCCAACTCGACACCCATCGCCTGACAGGCCCTTACGTGTGAGCTCGTTCGTGCAACGCCAGGCCCGACCGGCGGTCGGGCCCCGGTCGGCCCTGCTTCCAGCTCACCCTCTGCGTCCTCCGCGTGCTCTGCGTTAAGAACGTCACCACGAACTTCACTCATCTCAGCTTCTCCGACTTACGCCAACCCAATCGCCGTGATGATCACGTCGATGATCTTGATCCCCACAAACGGCGCGATCAGTCCACCGACTCCGTAGATCAAGAGGTTGCGGCGGAGCAGCGCCTGCGCGCTCAGCGCACGGTATTTCACGCCGGCGAGCGCCAGCGGCACCAGCGCAACGATGATGAGCGCGTTGAAGATGACGGCCGACAGGATCGCCGAGTGCGGCGTTTCGAGCCCCATGATGTTGAGCGTGTCGAGGAGCGGAAACGCCACGGCGAACATGGCGGGGATGATCGCGAAGTACTTCGCGACGTCGTTCGCGATCGAGAACGTGGTCAGCGCGCCGCGTGTCATCAGCAGCTGCTTGCCGATCTCGACGATCTCGATGAGCTTCGTCGGGTTCGAATCGAGATCGACCATGTTGCCCGCTTCCTTCGCCGCCTGCGTGCCGGTGTTCATCGCCACGCCGACGTCCGCCTGGGCCAACGCGGGGGCGTCATTGGTCCCGTCGCCGGTCATGGCGACGAGCTTGCCTTCCTTCTGCTCGCGCTTGATGAGCGCCATCTTGTCTTCCGGCGTCGCCTCGGCCAGGAAGTCGTCCACCCCCGCCTCGTTGGCAATCGCGGCGGCCGTCAGCGGGTTGTCGCCGGTAATCATGACGGTGCGAATGCCGATCCCGCGGAGCTGGCTGAACCGCTCGCGCATCCCGCCCTTGACGATGTCTTTGAGGTGGATGACGCCGAGCGCGCGGCGGCGTTCCGCGACGACGAGCGGCGTCCCGCCCGAGCTGGCGATGCGCTCGACGATCGGCTTGAGCTCGGCCGGCGCCGAGCCGCCGTGCGTTCCGATGTAGCGCTCGACGGCGTCCGCCGCGCCCTTGCGGATCTCGCGTCCGTTCAGATCCACTCCGGACATGCGCGTCTGCGCCGAGAAGGGGATGAACGTCGCGCCGTGGCCCGACAGCTCGCGGCCTCGGAGCTGGAACCGCTGCTTGACGAGCACAACGATTGAGCGCCCTTCGGGCGTCTCGTCCGGGAGCGAGGCGAGCTGCGCGGCATCCGCCAGCTCCGCCTCGGTCACTCCCGGCAGCGGAATGAGGTCGGTGGCCTGACGGTTTCCAAGCGTGATCGTCCCGGTCTTATCCAGGAGCAGCGTGTGCACGTCACCGGCCGCCTCCACGGCGCGACCGGACATGGCCAGGACGTTGTGTTGCACGAGGCGGTCCATGCCGGCGATGCCGATCGCGGACAGCAATCCGCCGATGGTCGTCGGGATCAGGCAGACGAGCAGCGAAATCAGGACGAAGATCGATTGCGGAGCCCCGGAATAGATCGCGAACGGCTGGAGCGTGACGACCGCGAGGAGAAAGATGATCGTCAGGCCCGCCAGCAGGATGTTCAGCGCGATCTCGTTCGGCGTCTTCTGCCGCCTGGCCCCCTCGACGAGCCCGATCATCCGGTCGAGGAAGGACTCTCCAGGGTTGGCCGTCACGCGGACCTTGATCCAGTCCGAGAGCACGCGCGTGCCGCCGGTGACCGCGGAGCGATCGCCGCCGGCCTCGCGAATGACGGGCGCGGACTCGCCCGTGATGGCCGACTCGTCGACCGACGCCACGCCCTCCGCGACGTCGCCGTCGGCCGGGACCATCTCACCGGCCGACACGAGCACGAGGTCCCCCCTGCGAAGCTGCGGGGCCGGCACCGCGTCGAACGTCTTGCCGTCCCCCTTGAGCCGCTTCGCGATCGTCTCGGTCTTGGCTTTCCGAAGCGCGTCCGCCTGCGCCTTGCCGCGCCCCTCCGCCACCGCCTCGGCGAAGTTGGCGAAGAGCACCGTCAGCCAGAGCCACAGCGTGATTTGCAGCTCGAAGCCGAAACCGGGCCGACCGGCGGCGGCGTTCGCGATGAGCTGCACCGTCGTCAGCACGCTGCCGATCTCGACGACGAACATCACCGGGTTGTGCCACAGGACGCGCGGATCGAGCTTCCAGATCGCGTCGACGAGCGCGCGGCGGACAATCGTCGGTTCCCAGAGACTCAGAGCGCGTCTGCGCGTCGCCATGCTAGAACACCTGTCCCGCGTGCATGAGCAGGTGCTCGACGATCGGGCCGAGGCTCAGGACGGGGAAGAAGGTCAGCGCGCCCACGATGAGGATGACGCTGACGAGCAGTGTGGTGAAGAGCGGAGTCGTCACCGGGAACGTCCCGGGCGACGGCGGCACGCGCTTCTTGCGGCCGAGGTGACCCGCCAGCGCGAGCATCGGGATGATGACCATGAAGCGCCCGAGCATCATCGCGATGCCGATCGACGTGTTGTACCACTTCGTATTGGCGTTGAGCCCGCCGAACGCGGACCCGTTGTTGCCCGTCCCTGACGTGAAGGCGTAGAGGATCTCCGACAGGCCGTGCGGTCCGGTATTCGTGAGGCTCGACGTTCCGAAGTCAGGCGAGACGACCGAGATCCCCGTGAAGATCAGGATGACGAGCGGCATGATGAGCACCGCGAGCATCGCCATCTGGACGTCGAACGCTTCGACCTTCTTTCCGAGGTACTCCGGCGTCCGGCCCACCATCAGCCCGGCGATGAACACCGAGAGCACGACGAAGATGAGGATGCCGTACATGCCCGCGCCGACGCCGCCGAAGATCACCTCGCCCAGCATGATGTTGACCAGCGGCACCATGCCGCCGATCGGAGTGAACGAGTCGTGCCACGAGTTCACCGCGCCGCAACTCGCATCCGTCGTGACCGTGGCGAACAGGGCGGAGTTCGCGATGCCGAACCTTGTTTCCTTGCCCTCCATGTTGCCGCCGGGTGATGTGGCGGTGACGGTCTGGTCCGCCTTGATCATGGGGTTGCCGGCCGCCTCGGCCCAGTACGCGGTCGTGACGCCGGCCAGGAAGAGAAACGCCATCGCCGCCCAGACCGCCCAGCCGTGGGCGCGGGAGCCGGTCATCTGGCCGAGCGTGTAGGTCAGCCCCGCCGAGATCGCGAAGATGGCGAACATCTCGAGGAAGTTGGAGAACGGCGTCGGGTTCTCGAACGGATGCGCGCTGTTGGCGTTGAAGAAGCCGCCGCCGTTCGTCCCCCATTCCTTGATGATTTCCTGCGAAGCCGTCGGCCCCTGGGCGATGACCTGCTCGGAGACAACCTGCTTCGTCTCCTTGCCGTCGGCGTCGGTCGCGGTGATCGTCTGCGGATCGACGAGCTGCACCTTGTCGTGCGGCTTGAGGTTCTGGACGACCCCCTGGGAGACGAGCAGGAGCGCGCCGACGAAACAGAAGGGGAGCAGCACCCAGAGCGAGCAGCGGACCAGGTCGACCCAGAAGTTGCCGAGCGTCGCCTTTTCGCGCTGCGCGATGCCGCGGATGAAGGCGATCGCCAGCGCGATGCCGGCCGCCGCCGACACGAAATTGTGGTACGCGAGCCCCGCCATCTGCGTCAGGTAGCTCATCGTCGTCTCGGGGACGTACGACTGCCAGTTCGTGTTCGTCGTGAACGACGCCGCGGTGTTGAACGCGAGGTCGGGCGCGACGGCGCCGAGCGCCTGCGGGTTGAAGGGCAGCGCGGCCTGGAGCCGCTGCATCAGGTAGAGCACGATCATGGAGACGACGCTGAAGAGCACGAGCGCGACCGCGTACTCGGTCCAGCGCATGTCGTGTTTCTCGTCGACGCCGGTCAGGCGGTAGATGAGCCGCTCGACCGGACGGAGCACGGGATCCAGCCACGTGCGCTCGCGCGCGAACACGCGCGTCATGAACGATCCGAGCGGCTTGGTGACCGCGAGGATCGCGAGAAGGTAGAGGGTGATCTGAAGCCAGCCGTTGAAAGTCATCAGAACTTCTCCGGCCGCAACAACGCGTATGTGAGATACACGAGCAGGCATGCCGAGACCAGCAGACCGGCCAGCGTTTCGAAGGTCATGTCCGTCCCCCCAGGCGATCACAACCGACGACGTACGCGACGGCGACGACGAAGAAGAAGCACGGTCAATCCGATGAAGATGACGTCGGCCATTACCAGGCGCCTTTCTTTGACCCCATCCACCACACGAACCCGCCCAGGAGCGTCGTCTGACCCGTCTTGAGCACGTCCACCGAGTCGCTGAGGAAGAACTCCTCGTTCGACCAGTCGTGACGGAGCTCACCGCGGAACATGAATCCGTCCGCGAACTTGTACTCCGCGGTCAGCGTGACTTCCTGCAGAAGCTGATCGATCCCTCCGAAGAGCCCGCCGTCGTCATCGACCCGCTCGTAGCGAACCGCCAGGGCGGCTGCGGGCGTCACCTGATAGCGTCCGTAGGCGCCCAGGCCGAAGAGATCGCCCTTCGGATCGTCCTGCGTGACCCGGTTCGTGACGTAGTTGACGTCGAGGCCGAGAGTGGCGCGGTCGTTGAGCGTGTAGGCGGCGTAGGTGTCGAAGACGGTGAAGAAGCCGTCCGGGCCCGCATCTTCATCGGTCGGCTGTTGCTGCTCCTGGCCGAAGTAGTAGCTGGTCGTCCAGGTCAGCGCGGGCACGGGCTTGATGATGGCCGTGAAGTGATTCGACTTGTAATCGTTGAAGTCTTCGGTCTGCTGGATGCCGTTGGTCAGCATGTACATCAACGTGACCTTGTCGCTGGCGGGGTAGGAGACGCGCAGACCGGAGTGATAGAACGGCAGGAAGTTGAAGAGATACGCACGCGTGAAGTTGTTGTTGTCCTTCGCGTAGTTGGTCTCGAACCCGAGGTTCGACGCGAACTTGCCGAAGTCGGTCTGCAGGCCGTTGCCGACGGGAAACACATACGAGCCGTAGGCCTGCCAGATGTGCCGGTACACGTCGGGCCGCGGCTCGTTCGCCGCGCCCCCCTGGACGGTCTCGGTGGCCTGGCCGAACTGGAGATCGACGCGCAATCCGAAGCGCCGATTCTTGCTGACGTCCGGCGTCATGTCGAACAGGAGCGCGACCTGCTGGATGCCCATGACGTTCGCGCGCGTGTCGTACGCGCGCAGCAGATTCACGCGGCCGAGCGGGTCGTTCCAGTTGTATTCGTAGAACCCCTCGAGCGTCGTGCCGAACGTGATGTTGTCCCAGGGACTGGCAGTCGCTGGCGCCTGCGCTGCGGCGGGCGCCGGTTCCTCAGGGCTGGCTGTCTTCGAGCGAGCGCGCGGCCGAGACGGACAAGAGCGGTAGAGCCGCCAGAGCCACGCGAGGTCCGGCTGACAGCCGGACACCACAAGCGTCGGAGTCGTCATACCCCGCAGGGTACGCCTCAGCTCGATAAGGAAAGGATTAGGTGTGCGTTAAAAGGTGATAAAGGGACGGCTAACTCCTTGTGCCAACTCTCGTAGTGTCCGCCTTTAGGCGGACCTGGTCGGCTTTAGCCGGACCTCAACGGACGAGAAGGGCTACGATCACGCGCCGGATGCTACGCCTTCTCTTTACCGCGGGCAACGCAGTGCGTTCTGCCGGTCCTGAGCAACTCGCCGGCGCTCTCGTGAGCTGACTTTTCTTCCGTCTCACGACAGAGCGAATGTCCGAGCTCATGCGCCGTCGCGTGCTCAAGCAATCGGTCGAGCGGCATGCGCCACTTCGACAGGAGCGTTCGAGCCCGATCCGGCGTCGCGGCAAAGAGCGCTTCCTCGAGAAACGTCTGTCGCTTCTCGAGAATCGTAAACGCCGGGCTGTCGGGATCACGCCCGACGCGTCGCAGGATGGGTTTCCAGTCCTCGGAGCGCACGAGAATCCACGTCCACTCGCCGAGCGAGCCGGTGTCGAATGTGACGAGCACTTCGGTCAGACGCCGCGCGTGGGTGCGGCAGATTTCCTCTGAGTACCCGGTATTGCAGACCACCCGCATCATCGGTCGGGTGAGCGGTTCTGCCAGCTGGCCAGCCAAAACTGCAACGATCCAGAACGCCACCACGCGTCACCTCCAGTCGTGCGGCTGCACGACCGAGGTTTAGCGAGCGGTCGCCTGTGGAGTCCGGAGGGATAGGCGAGGTTCACGTGATGATTGGGTGAGGAAGTCGGCCAGAGCCGGTAGCCGTATAATCCGCGTACTTTTCTACATGCAGGGCGACTTCCGAATCGGAGACAGGCTCGTCAGCCCGAAACTCAATCGCCTCACGCGGGACGGACAGGAGATCAGAATCGAACCCAAGGCGATGCAGGTACTCGTCTACCTTGCCGGGCGTCCGAATGAAGTGGCCTCGCGCGAAGAACTAATCCGTCACGTCTGGCCCGACACGTTCGTTACCGACGACGTGCTGAAGCGATGCATTTCGGATCTGCGCAAGGCGCTTGGCGACAACCGGGACAACCCGCAGTTCATCGAGACAATTTCGAAAGGCGGATACCGGCTCATCGGGCAGGTCCTGCCGTCCGCGTTGGCACCTGGCAACCCACAAGCGTCGGAGGCAAATTGGCGGGTTCGGATCGGTCCGGCGCGGCTCATGGGCGTTGTGCTCACCATGACCCTGGGCGTCGTCATGGTCGGCCTGTACTCGTTCCGTGCGCGTCCTCAGCCTGACCTCCGGGTGTTTCCGCTAACCAGTCTGCCCGGGTGGGAGGTCGGGGTGTTGTCGCCCGATGGCACTCATTTGGCGTTCACCTGGAACGCCGCGGATCCGGCTGCCGAGGACCGCGGTCACTTGTATGTGAAAGCAGTTGGGGCGGCGTCGCCCAGGAGGCTGAGCGACGGCCCGGAGTACGTGCACACCCCCGCTTGGTCTCCAGACGGGCGGTCCATCGCGTTTCTGCGATCCGCCGCCGACCCGACGTTCCAAGACATCGTGATCGTGCCAGTCACGGGCGGTTCTGAACGCGTAGTGGGAAGAACGCGGAGCGAGTGGCATGGCCTCGATTGGTCCCCGGACGAGCGGTTTCTCGCCATCAACGACCGTGAGACGGCCGACAGCCCGGACGGGCTGTATCTGTTCTCGCTCGAGGATGGCCAAAAGCGCAGGCTGGTCGCTTCGCCTCCGGGCCACGACGGAGACTCCTCGCCGAGGTTTTCGCCCGACGGCCGGT
The DNA here is from genome assembly GCA_963847125.1 of uncultured Acidobacteriota bacterium. Classification (GTDB taxonomy): domain Bacteria; phylum Acidobacteriota; class Vicinamibacteria; order Vicinamibacterales; family 2-12-FULL-66-21; genus DATAEE01. The sequence continues at coordinate 3,414,872 of CAWJYM010000004.1, read as the reverse complement.
CACTGGCGTTCGTGCGACAGCGCCTCTTTCCATACACCGCTGACGTATACGTCCTGGACCTTCCGAGCGGCAATGTGAAGCGGGTCACCTTCGATGACGAGTTCGTCTCGGGTGTTGACTGGATGCCCGATGGCGGGAATCTGGTCTTCTCGTCCGCTCGGATTCTGGGTGACCGTCACCTTTGGACAGTGGCAGCCACTGGAGGTGCCCCGAGGAGAATCGGGATCTCCGAACGATGGGTTGAGAACCCGTCAATAGCTAGACGGGGCCGGCTGCTTTTGGCCTACTCAGACCTTCAGATCGATCGAAGCATCTGGCGCGTGCCAGGACCCAGAGGAGATCCGAAAACGGTTCCATTGCGCATCGATCAATCGACTTGGGGCGATTACTACCCCTATTACTCTCCGGACGGCCAGCGGATTGGATTTGTCTCCGCTCGATCGGGCTACCCTGAGGTATGGATATCCGACAACAACGGGGCCAACCAAAAGCAGGTGACGTTCCTCAACCGCCCACTCATGAGGGGATCCGCCTGGTCGCCGGATGGGAAGTGGCTGACGTTCTCGACATCCGTCGACGGGCACCAGAACATTCACGTCGTCCCGGCGAATGGCGGATTCCCTGTCCGCGTCACTCGGGAGTCTAATGACCAGATCTATCCCAGCTTCTCCCACGACGGGCAGCACATCTACTTCTGCTCGAGGCTGAGTGGCTCCGACGAAATCTGGAAAACGCCGGTCGGCGGTGGGCGCTCGGTTCAAGTCACGCACAACGGTGGGGTCGAGGCTCGTGAATCGTCGGACGGCCGGTATCTCTACTACACGAAAAGACACCCGAGTCGAGGAGCGTTGGGTCTCTGGCGGATGCAACTGCCCGACGGTGGGGAACAGAGGATCGTCGAAGTGGGCATCACAGGGCTCTGGGCGCTGTTCGACGGAGGACTCTGCTACGTCGAGTTCGATTCAGGGTCGCGACCCAGTCTGAACTGCCTTGATCCGGATCGGTCAACCACGCGGCAGGTTCCGATCCCGGAGACGAACCGGACGCTCGCCGGCCTCGCCGTGTCACCCGACGGACGCTGGATTCTTTACGGTCGCGGAGATACCACTGGCTTCGACGTGATCGGCGCAGAGGGGTTCTGGCCGAAACCGTGACGGGCGGCCTGAGGCTTGCGCCGTTACCGGCTCAGATGAAACGGCACGCTCGTGACGACCGTGTTCGGCTTGAACAATAGCGCCGCCTTGATCAGCAACGCACGCTGGTTGTGTAGCAGGTGGTGCCACCACCGCGCGGGCACGAACTCCGGGAGCACGATCGTCACGTAGTCGTCCGGCGCCTCGGCATCGACCTGCTCGATGTACTCGAGCAACGGCTCCATCAGCGATCGATACGGCGAGTCGAGGACGACGAGCTGGATCCCCCGGCCCCACGTGTCCCATTGACGACGAAGCTGGTCGGTGCCTTCGGGATCCACGTCCACGTAAATCGCCCGCACATCGTCCGACAGGCTGCTGGCGTACTCGAGCGCCTCGATCACGGCGCGCTGGATGCCGCTGATCGGCACGAGCACCGTGTTCTTCCGGCGAGGGTGCCGGGTCATCCCGCTCAGCGAGAGCTCCGCCGCGACGTGGTCGTAGTGCTTCTTCGTCTGGATGAACAGGAAGACAAGGCACGGAATCAGCAGCAGGATGATCCACGCCCCTTCGGAGACCTTCGTGACCGCTACGATGACGAGCACCGTGCCGGTGAACAGCGCGCCGACCACGCTGATCGCCGCCTCCGGAAGCCAGTTGCGCATGCCGCTGCGTTTCGCGCGCAGCACCATGCCCGTTTGCGAGAGGGTAAACGAGATGAAGACGCCGATCATGTAGAGCGGGATGAGGGCATGCGTGTCGCCGGCGAACACGACGATGAGCAGCGCCGCGAACACGCTCAGGCTGACGATGCCGTTCGAGAACGCGAGGCGATCTCCCTGGTTCATGAACTGGCGCGGCAGATACTTGTCGCGCGCCACGATCGACGCGAGCCGCGGAAAGTCCGCGTAGGCGGTGTTCGCCGCGAGCACGAGGATCAGCATGGTCGCGGCCTGCACGAGGTAGTAGGGCAGACCGCGCCCTCCAAAGATCCCGCGGGCGAGCTGGGACACGACCGTCTCGCGCTCGGACGGGATGATTTGATAGGCGTGCGCGAGCAGCGTGATGCCGACGAACATGGTGATCGCAAGGACGGCCATGATGATCAGCGTCGTCGCGGCATTCTTCGCTTCGGGCTTCCGGAACGCGGGCACGCCGTCCGCCACCGCCTCGACGCCGGTCATGGCCGTGCAGCCGTTCGCGAACGCCCTCAGCAGCACGAACGTCGTGAACGCACCGGCCGCCTCGGGGACATAGAGCGGCTCGGTCGGATCGACCGGCAGGATCGTCCCGGTCACCGAGCGCCAGAGCCCGATCGCGATGAGGCCGAGAATCATCGTGATGAAGAAGTAAGTCGGCACCGAGAAGATGTTCCCGGACTCGCGAATGCCGCGCAGGTTACCGACCATCAGCACGGTGATGAACCCGATCGCGAGCCCGACGCGGTGGTCGTGCAGCTCGGGAAACGCTGAGGTCAGCGCGGCGACCCCCGCCGCGATGCTGACCGCGACGGTCAACGTGTAATCGATCAGGAGCGCAGCCGCCGCCGTCAGCCCTGCCCACGAGCCGAGATTCTCCTTCGCGACGATGTACGCGCCGCCACCGCTCGGGTAGGCATAGATCGTCTGGCGGTACGAAAAGGCGACCGTCGCAAGGAGCGCGGCGATCAGGATGGAGATCGGGGTCGCGTACCACATCGCCGCGACGCCGCCGATAATCAGGACCCGGACAATCTCTTCGGTGGCGTACGCGACCGACGACAGCGCGTCGGAGGAGAGCACCGCCAGGCCGGTGACCTTGGACAGCCGCTCGTGATGCGCGAGATGCGACGGGATCGGCTTGCCGACGAGGAAGCGCTTGAGTTGGGAAAGAAGTCCTTCTTCCGCCACTACTGCTTGTCCAGCACGCGGCCGGCGTTCAGGCTGTCGTGGTTGAGAATCGCGTTGAGCACCAGGAAATAGCTGCCCCGCGTCTCGCCGCGCCACACCGGATTGTTGGAGAAGAGCACCACGTGCCCCTTCGCCACCGGCACGTCGATGACCATCGGACGCTGCGCGATCTCGCTGCCGCCGTCGAGCAGACCCGAGACCAGCAGGTCGCGGCTGTCGCCGTAGCGGAGGACGACCCGCGGCCGGTGGGCCGGCGGGATCACGTTTACGCCGTTCCTGAGCTGCTCATCGAGGACCGGCGCCGCCTGCCAGGGCTCGACGCGCGGATCCTCGGGCGCCGGTTCGGCGAGGGGCCGTCCCTGCGGCTGGTCGGGATCCTCGGCCGTGCCGCGGCCCGTGGGCCGCCGCCGCTCGTCTCCGCCTCCGCCGCCGCCGCCGCCGCCGCGGCCGCCGCCGCGCGCGAAGTTGCTCACGGTGAAGATCGGCCCGTCGAACGCATAGATCGAGAGGTTGTCCTTGTAGCCGTACGCGATGGGGCTCGCCTCGTCCACCACCTTCGACCGGAGCACGCTGCCGGTCACCTTCAGCCGCTGCGGCCGGACGATGCTCACCCCGTGCGTGAGGCCATATGTGGCGGCGAAGTCGGCCGTGTCGTCCACCCCGATGAGCACGCCCCCGTCGGAGACGAATTTCTGGAGGTTCCCCATCCCTTCCCACCCGAGGCCGGGGCGAATGTCGTCGGTCTCGTCAATCCCGAGATTCGGGGTGAGGTCGGTCGTCTTCCAGGGAATCGGGTTGCCGAACATCGGCATGCCCGCGATGATCGCGGGGCCGCCGCCGCGGCCGACGGGCGGGAACAGGATCACGTCGTACTTCGACCGGAGCGACCCGTCCTTCGCCACGTCCTGGGTGCTGATGTAGTCGAACGGAATCGAGAGCTGGTCGAATGCCAGGCGCCACCAGCCCTCGTTCTGTGTGTTCAGCCACGTGTGGAGGATCGCGACCCTGGCGGCGCGCGCCGGGTGCGTCTTGACCGACGGCGCCGATGGAAGCGCGATCGCCGACAGCCCGAGCTCGCGCGCGGCCGCGTCGAGCGCGCCGGCGTCGACGTTCCGGATCAGGAACGACCCGCGGTTGAACGACTTGCCCCCGGCCTCGAACGGCTCCTCCGCCACGTCGAAGGCCGCTTCCTTGAAGCGGTACCGCAGCGTCGCCAGCGACGGGTCGGTGTTGTGGTTGACCGCGAACACGGACCCCGTCCCCGTCACGCCGCCCGGCGCCGTGACCGGGCCGTTGACCCGCTCCATCGTCGCGTCCAGCACCTTGACGTCCGGCACGCGCGTCACCTTGACGTCGAAGAGCTCGCCGAAGGTCCACCCCGTGTCGTCGTAGGGATTGCGCTGCGGATCGTCCGGCGCCCAGTACTGATAGTCGAGCAACGCGTCGGCGATGCGGCTGTACGGCTGATCGATGCGCACGACGTACGATCCGGCGGGGAAGGTACGGACGTCGGGGACCTCCTTCGGCGCCTCGGCGGACTTCTGCCCGCCCTCGAGCGCCTGCGCCAGGTCACCGTTGCCGTTCCCCGAGCTCTCGGTCGTCTCTCGTCTCACCGGACGCTTCTTTCCAACGACAACGGTGAAAGGCGCCGTCGCCTTCGAGATCTCGACCCCCTGCTTCTGGAGCACCCGCACCAGATCGGCCTGCGCGCCGAGGCGCGGATCGTCCGCGGTGAACACGTACGCCGCGGGACCTTCCGTCCTGGCCTTCAGGATCGAGCGCTTGCTCTTCAGGTAGAAGTTCTTGAGAAACAACTTGCTGTTGTCGGCGAAGTGGTTGAGCGACACGAGCAGACCCGTCTGCTGGTAATTGTTGTTGTTGCGCTGAGACCACTTCGTCTTGGGCAGCGGAGGATTCTGACGGTACCAGGTCCTGGAGTACTGCGACGGCGAGAGCGTTCGATCCAGCGTGTCGGCGCCGGCGTTGCCGAACGTTTCGTACAGCCGGCTGATGCCGTTGTGCGTGGCCGCGAGGAACATGAGATAGCCCGGCGTCCACGTGTCGAACGTGCCGTGCGTGAACACGCCCGGCATGCCCATCTTGGTCATCTCGGACACGTTGTGCCACCCGATCATCTGCCACTCGTCGGTCAGGATCGGATCGAGCCACGCGTTGTAGGGGCCGTCGCCCACGGTGTTGTCGTAGAGAAACGGGACCGACTCGTGCAGATCGTGCAGCACCTGCGCCTTCCAGCCCAGGTACGTGTTCAGCACGTTCTCGGTGAGTTTCAGCGTGATCGCCATCGCGTCGCGGTTGTTGTCGTGCGCGACGTACTTGCCCCAATAGAGCGTCGGGGGCCAGTTCTTCCCCGGATTGGCCAGGTGCCAGTTATAGATGTCCACCTGACGGTCGCGGCCATCCACTTCGACGACCGGCGTGATGAGCGTGACGAGCCGCTCCCGGATCTTCCGGATGTACGGGCTCTCATCCACCGCCAGCCGGTACACGAGCTCCATGAGCGCGGTCGGTGAGCCGGTCTCTGGCGAGTGGATCGTCCCCGTGATGTAGTACACCGGCACCGACGCCGCGACGAGCTTCTCCGCCTCCGCGTCGTTCATCTGGATCGTCCGCGGATCGGCGAGCTTCGCGAGCCGGGCGCGGTTGGCCTCGACCGCCGAGAGGTTCGCCTCGGAGGACACCGCCACCGCGATCATCTCGCGGCCTTCCTCGGTCTTTCCGATCGAATACACCTTTACGCGCGGGCTGGCTTTCTCGACCATCCGCATGTAGGCGTAGACCTCTTTCGAATAGGGCAGCTTCCCGGGCGCGCCCGCGACGTCGCCGAGCACCGCCTTTGGCGTCGGCACGGTCTTCGACGCCGGCAGGTAATCGACCAGCGGGGAAGTGAAGTGCGTCGCGGTCGTGTACTCCTTCATCCTGGCGGCGTACTCCGCGTCGACCGGCTGTTTCGGGTCGCGGGCGTATTGTGCGGACGCGGGAACGGCGATGGAGAGTGCGATCGCGAGGGTGACGAGGCGGATCATGGCGGCAATGATATCAGGGTGCTCAGGGTGCTCAAGGTGCTACGTGCTCAAGGTGCAAAGTCCAGCACTCTGAGCACCATGAGCACCATGAGCACCGTGAGCACCGTGAGCACCGTGAGCACCTCTCGTGGTCACCCGAGCATGGCGCGCAGCTCGTCCCCTTCGATCACTTCCTTCTCGAGGAGCCGTCCGGCGAGGTCGTCGAGCGACGGCCGGCGCTCCTTGAGGACCCGGCGCGCCTGGTCGTGTGCCTCGGTCATGATGCGCTTGACCTCGGCGTCGATCTTCTGCGCGGTCTCCTCCGAGTGCGGCCCGCGCTCGGATCCGATCGGCATGTCGAGGAACGTCGGCCGCTTGTGCCCGTTGTAGTTGATCGCGCCGAGCGAGTCGCTCATCCCGAACTCGGTGACCATCGCGCGCGCGATGTCGGTGGCGCGCTGCAGATCGTTCTGGGCGCCGGTCGAAATCTCGTTGAATGCAATCTCCTCCGCGGTGCGGCCGGCGAGCAGCACGGACAGCTGGTTGAGGAGGTCCGTGCGGGTCAGCAGGTAGCGATCTTCCAGCGGGAGCTGCATCGTGTAGCCGAGCGCGCCGAAGCCGCGCTGGACGATCGAGATCTTGTGCACCGGGTCGAGCCCCGGCAGGACGCTCGCCACGATCGCGTGCCCCGACTCGTGGTACGCGACGATGCGCCGCTCCTTCTGGCTCATCACGCGCTTCTTTTCGAGCCCGGCGATCAGCCGATCGATCGCTTCGTCGAAGTCGGCGCGGCCCGCCGCCGGCTTGTCCTTCCGCGCCGCGAGCAGCGCCGCCTCGTTCACGAGGTTGGCGAGGTCGGCGCCCGCGAAGCCGGCGGTGCGCGCCGCGACGACCTTGAGGTCGACGTCCGGCGCGACCTTCACGTCCCTGACGTGGATCCGGAGAATCTCCTCCCGGCCGCGGACGTCCGGCTTGTCCACGAGCACCTGCCGGTCGAACCGGCCCGGGCGGAGCAGGGCGGGGTCGAGCACCTCGGGGCGGTTGGTCGCCCCCATGATGATGACCCCCTTCTTCGAATCGAAGCCGTCCATCTCGGCAAGGAGCTGGTTGAGCGTCTGCTCGCGCTCCTCGTGGCTGCCGAGCGGCGACTGGACGCGCACCTTGCCGAGCGCATCCAGCTCGTCGATGAAAACGATGCACGGCGCCTTGCCCTCGGCCTGCGCGAAGAGATCGCGCACGCGCGCAGCGCCGACACCGACGAACATCTCGACGAACTCCGACCCGCTGAGGCTGAAGAACGGGACCTTCGCCTCGCCGGCGACAGCCTTGGCGAGCAGCGTCTTGCCCGTGCCGGGCGGGCCGACGAGCAGCACTCCTTTCGGGATCCGCCCGCCGATGCTCGTGTACTTCTTGGGCGTTTTCAGGAACTCGACGATCTCGCGCAGCTCGTTCTCCGCCTCGTCCACGCCGGCGACATCGCCGAAGCTGACCTTCACGTCGTCCTCGGCGTAGATCTTGGCGCGGCTGCGCGCAAACGACATCACGCCTCCTTCCGCGCCACCCATGCGGCGGAAGAACAGCGTCCACAGGGCGATAATGAAGACCAGCGGCAGAATCCAGCCGAGCAGCTCGGTCAGCCAGCGGCTGGCGACCTCGCCGCTGAAGCGTACGCCGTGCTTCTCGAGCTCCTCGACCAGCTTCGGATCTTCGATGCGTATCGCGACGAACGTCTTTCGACCCTGCTCGTCCGCCTGCTTGAGAACGCCGCGCACGCGCTCCGCCGAGAGCACGACCTCCTGGACCTTGTCGGTCCGCACGAGTGATTTGAACTCGCTGTACTGGAGCGCGCGGCCGGCCTGGTACGAGTAGAAGATTCCCTGGACGATCGCGGCGAGAACGAGGAAGGCCAGGACGTACCACACCGCGGAGCCCGCGGATGGCGTGCCGCGCAGTCGATCGCCGCGGCGGCGCCCGCTGCGGGGGTTGGGCGAAGACGTGCGCTCAGCCATGCTTGGCCGCGAGCTCTTTCTTTTCGAACGTCAACTCGCCCCGCGCCCCATCCAGCGTGATGGCGTCTCCTTCGCGGAACTCGCCTTCGAGGACGCGCAGCGCGAGCGGATCGAGGACGCGGCGCTGAATCGTCCGCTTCAGCGGCCGCGCGCCGTACACCGGATCATACCCCTCTTCGATCAGGAGATCGCGCGCGGAGTCGGTCAGCTCGACGCGGATCTTCCGCTCCTCGAGCCGCTTCATCATCCGCGCGAGCTGGATGTCGATGATCGCGCGGATGTGCTCGCGGCCGAGCGGGTGGAAGAAGATGATCTCGTCGACACGATTGAGGAACTCCGGCCGGAACGTCTGGCGGAGCATGTCCTGGACCTGACGCCGCGTCCCTTCCGTGACGCCGTCGACCAGGAACTGGCTCCCGATGTTCGACGTCATGATGACCACGGTGTTCTTGAAGTCGACCGTGCGGCCCTTGCTGTCGGTCAGCCGCCCATCGTCGAGGAGCTGCAGGAGGACGTTGAGCACGTCGGCGTGCGCTTTCTCGATCTCGTCGAAGAGCACGACGGAGTACGGGCGCCGGCGCACGGCCTCCGTAAGCTGACCGGCCTCGTCGTACCCGATGTACCCCGGCGGGGCGCCGATGAGCCGTGAGACCGTGTGCTTCTCCTGGTACTCCGACATGTCGATCCGGATGAGCGCATGCTCGTCGTCGAACAGGAACTCGGCCAGCGCTCGCGCGAGCTCCGTCTTGCCGACGCCGGTGGGGCCGAGAAACAGAAAGCTGCCGAGGGGCCGGTTGGGATCCTGGAGCCCCGCGCGGGCCCGCCGCATGGCGTTGGCGACCGCCGTGATGGCCTCGTCCTGGCCGACGACACGCTGGTGGAGCCGCTCCTCCATGTGAATCAGCTTCTGGATCTCGCCCTCCATCAGCCGGCTGACCGGAATGCGGGTCCAGCGGCTGACGACCTCGGCGATGTCCTCTTCGTCCACTTCCTCCTTCAGCATCCGCTGGCCGCGCTGGAGCTCCTGGAGCTGCGTTTCCAATTCCTGGAGCTGACGTTCACGCTCCGGCAACTTACCGTATTGGAGCTCTGACGCCTTGGTGTAGTCGCCGGCACGCTGCGCGCGCTCGATCGCCTGGCGAAGCTGTTCGATCTCTTCCCGGGCGGCGCGGGCCTTCTGAATCCCGTCCTTTTCCTGCTGCCAATGCGCGGCGAGCCGCCCGCGCTCTTCCTTCAGGTTCGCCAGCTCTTTCTCCAGCCGCTCGAGCCGCTCCTTCGACGCCTTGTCTTTCTCTTTTCTCAGGGCTTCCCGCTCGATCTCGAGCTGCATGATCCGCCGCTCGATCTCGTCGAGCTCGGCCGGCATCGAGTCGATCTCCATCCGCAGCCGCGCGGCCGCCTCGTCCACGAGATCGATCGCCTTGTCCGGCAGGAACCGGTCGGTGATGTAGCGCTGCGACAGCACCGCCGCGGCGACGAGCGCGGAGTCCTTCAGCTTCACGCCGTGGTGGATCTCGTACCGCTCGCGAAGGCCGCGCAGGATGCTGATCGAGTCCTCGACCGTCGGCTCGCCGACCTGGACCGGCTGGAAGCGCCGCTCGAGCGCGGCGTCTTTCTCGATGTGCTTCCGGTACTCGTCGAGCGTCGTCGCGCCGATCGTGTGGAGCTCCCCGCGGGCGAGCATCGGCTTCAGCATGTTCGAGGCGTCGATCGCCCCCTCGGCCGCGCCGGCGCCGACGACGGTGTGGAGCTCGTCGATGAAGAGGATGATTTCGCCCTGCGAGTCCGTGATCTCCTTGAGGACGGCTTTCAGCCGTTCCTCGAACTCGCCGCGGTACTTCGCGCCGGCGACCAGCGCGCTGATGTCGAGCGCGACGATCTTCTTGTTCTTCAGCCCCTCGGGGACGTCGCCCCGGACGATGCGCTGGGCGAGCCCTTCGACGATCGCCGTCTTCCCGACGCCCGGCTCGCCGATGAGCACCGGGTTGTTCTTGGTGCGGCGCAAGAGCACCTGGATCACGCGCCGGATTTCCTCGTCCCGGCCGATGACCGGGTCGAGCTTGCCTTTGCGCGCGAGGTCGGTGAGCTCGCGGCCGTAGCGCTCGAGCGCCTGGTACTTCGCTTCCGGGTTCTGATCCGTGACGCGCTGCGAGCCGCGTACCGCCGTCATCGCCGACAGGATGGCGTCCTTCGTGATCTTGAGCTGATGGAGCGCGCGCGCGGCGGGGGAGCGGCCGCTCTCGCCCGCGATCGCGAGGAGCAGATGCTCCGTGCTGACGTACTCGTCCTTCAGCCGCTCGGCTTCCTTCTCCGCCGCATCCGCGATGGCGCGCAGGCGCGGCGACACTCCCGCCTGCGATCCGCCGTAGGCCGTCGGAAACTTCTCGACCTCCGCCTTGAGCGCGGTCGTCACCGCGGCCGGATCGACGTTCATCTTCCGGATGATCTCCGGGACGATGCCCTCTTTCTGGCCGACCAGCGCGAGCAGCACGTGCTCCGGCTCGATCTGCGGGTTATTGCGCTCGTCGGCCATCCGCTGCGCGGCGGCGATCGCTTCCTGGGCTTTTTCGGTGTACTTCTGGAGATTCATACCAATCGGCGGCCTGAGAGGCCCGCCCTCCTACGGCGTCTCTGCTTTGGCGAGCGCCTCGAATTGGCGCCGCTGCTCATCGTTGAGGCTGGTCGGCAGCTTGACGTCTGCCGTCGCGTAAAGATCCCCGCGTTCGTCCGGCTTGCCGACCGCCGGCATGCCGTGGCCCCGGAGCCGGAAGACCTGGCCCGGCTGCGTGAGCTCCGGGATTTTCAATCGAACGGTTCCATTGAGGGTCGGCACTTGCGCCTCGCCGCCGAGCACGGCCGTGGTCAACGGCACCGGCACCCGCGTATGCAGGTCCTGGCCCTTGACCTCGAAGGTCGGATGCGGGTGGAGCCGGACGCGCAGATAGAGATCGCCGGCCGGTCCGCCCCCCGTTCCCCCTTCGCCCTCGCCAGCCGCGCGCACTCGCGAGCCGTCGCGAACACCAGCCGGAATCCGGACGTCGACGCTCCGCGTGTGGCCGTCCTGCTTGATCGACAACCGGCGCGTCGTCCCCATGAACGCTTCCTCGAGCGAAAGCTCGACCTCGTGCTCGAGATCGCGCCCGCGTCGCGATCTGGGAACGCGCTGGCGCGCCTGTCGATCCCTCGCCCCGGCTCCGGCACCGGCTCCTCCGAAGAACGTCTTGAAGAAATCGGAAAAGGGATCTTCGTCGCCGAAGATCTCGCGCATTTCCTCCTCGGACATCGTGCGGTAGCCGCCGGGACCGCCGCCCATGTTGACCGTCCAGGCTCCACCCTCGTACGCGCCCCCGAACGGGCTTCCTCCGCCCGGGTACGCACCAGCAGCGCCGGGCCCCCGAGCCTGCTCGTAGTACTTCCAGTTCGATCCCAGCTCGTCGTACTTCTTCCGCTTGTCCGGATCGCCGAGCACTTCGTACGCCTCGTTGATCTCCTTGAACTTCCCCTCGGCCGACTTGTCGCCCGGGTTGACGTCGGGATGGAACTTGCGGGCGAGCTTCCGGTACGCCTGCTTCAGTTCCTTGTCCGTGGCGGTCTTCGCCACCCCGAGCGTCGCGTAGTAGTCCTTGAATTCCATCAGAATTCAGATCCAAGCATCTCCGACAGCCGCTCGATTTCCTGCACGAGCCGGCGCCTGGACTCGTGGCGGTGCAGGGTGTCTTCGGCCACCAGCGGGCGGATCCGCTGCAACGCGTCGAAGACCGACAAGAGCCGCTGGACCCCTGCAAGATTGATCCCCGCCTCGTCGACGAGCCGCTTGATCAACCTCAGCCGCTCGAGCTCGCTGCGCGAGTAGAGCCGCATGCTGCCGATCGTCCGTGACGGCCGGACGAGCCCGAGCCGCTCGTATTTGCGCAGGGTCTGCGGGTGCATGTCGAGCATCCGCGCCGCGACGCTGATGAAGTAGATGTCGCGATCCATCGACAAGACCGAATATAGAAGCTGATACGCGGCGTGTCAACCTGGCAAAGGTATAATTTTCCTACTCCGTGGACTTCCACGCCTCCGATCTCCTCACAATCGCGCTGCTGGTCCTCCTGGAAGGGCTGCTCAGTGTCGACAACGCGCTCGTTCTGGCGCTGCTCGTCATGGGTCTGCCGAAGCGGCAGCAGAAGCAGGCGCTGCGCTACGGCATCGCCGGCGCGTTCGTCTTCCGGGTCCTCGCGACGCTCTTCGCCGCCTACATGATCTCGGTCGGATGGGTGAAGCTCGTCGGCGGGGGGTATCTGCTGTATCTCGTCGTACAAGCACTTCTTCGCCGGAGGCGATCCCACGGAACAGCGGCGCGTCCCCGCCGCGCGTCCCTGGCTCGGGATGACCGCGTTCTGGGCGACGGTCGTCAAGGTCGAGCTGACCGACATCGTGTTCGCGATCGATTCCATCCTGGTCGCGGTCGCGATGTCTCCGAAGATCTGGGTCGTCATCACGGGCGGGCTGCTCGGCATCGCCACCATGCGGATGGTGACGGGGCAGCTCGTGCGGATCGTCGAGCGCTACCCGGCGCTCGTCGACGGGGCGTTCATCATCATCGCGTGGGTCGGCATCAAGCTGCTCGCCGAGTGGGCGCACTCGATGGAGTGGGTCCACTTCGAGATCCCGAAGTGGCTCTCGCTGGGGCTGATCATCGTGATCTTCGTCGCGTCGTATTTGTACGCGCGGAAGCACCCCGCGCCGACCAACCCGGAAGACGATGCGTACGATTTGTTGACGGAAGACTGAAAAAGGGGACAGTCACCTTTTTTCGAAAACAGTAAAAAGGTGACAGTCCCCTTTTTCACGGCACGGAAACAATCTTCAACTCGAGCTGCTTCAACTCTCCGCTCGCGGCCGTCACGCGAGTCGCGCTCTCGCGCAGGCGGTCGAGGAACTCGGGATCGCGCCAGTCGCTGCCCTCCACGTATTCGAGCGCCGCGACCAGGTAGGTTTCTTCCGGCAGGCCCACGACCTTGAATCGTCCCTCCTGATCGGGACGAGCCTGACCGAAATAGCGCGACTCGGGCGTCCAGCGGTCCTTGTCATCCGGAAACACGACCACGGCGTAGTCCCTGGCTGGCTTGCCGTCCGGGCCCTTCACCGTTCCGGAGATCTCCGCCATCTGCGTCGTCAGCGTGATCTCCACACCCGAGATGTCATCGCCTCCCTTGAAGTCGATGCCGGAATCGGTGACGTCACGCCCATCCACGCGGACCGATTTCACGAACCAGCCCTGGGCGCCCATGGCTCGGATGACGCGCCGGCCCATCAGGCCCGTCAGCTCGAACCTGCCGTCCGTTCCGATACGGCCGGGCATCCCGCCGAACATCGGCATCGAGTCGCCGCCGACGGGCTGCGCGAAGACGCGGAGGTTCTCGGTGCGTGATGATGGCGGGGCGGCACCGTCGAAGGTGACGTGGCCGGTCATCTTCGCGCCCTTCGACGCCACGATCACCAGGCCGGCGATGTCTTCGCCCGTGACCGTGACAGTCACCATTCCGATTTCTCCTTCGCCCGGCATGACGAACTCGGCGGCCGGCGGGCTGCCCGGCTTGGAGCGACGCACGCGCGCCTGAAGCGTGTACTCGGCCGGAGTGACGTTGGAGATCGTGAAGGCGCCATCGGCGCCGAGACGGCCCGAGCCGCCCGGGCCAGCCATGAACATCATCCCGTCGCCGCCTCCCGGGGTGCCCATGCTCTGAATCATCATGACGTTGCCCTCGGTGAACGGCCGGCCTTCGGCATCGACGACGATGCCGGTGATCTTCGCCGTCCGCACGGGCAGCAGCGCGAACTCGACGCCGTTCGCCTCCGCGCCGAGGGTCACCGTCACGCGCTGCGCCTCCACCACGTTGGCGGTGCCGGGGTAGAACGTCGGGGCATAACCTGTCGAATCCTGCGATGCGCCCACGAACATCTGCGGGTCACCGCCGAACGACCTGAGGGTCGCGCTTACGAGATATTCACCGGGCGGCAGCCCCCAGACACGGAACTGCCCGAGGTCGTTGGTCTGGGACGGCCGGCTGACCGGAACCGGCCGCCGGCGTCCGCCCATGTACCGCATCTGCATCACCGCCACGGACACGTCCGAAACCGGATCGTTGAACTCGTCGACGATGCGGCCCGTCAGGACACCGCCGCGCGGGAGCCTGAGGTCGATCTTGTCGGCCACTTGCTTATCCGCCAGCTCGATGGGCCGTCCCTGCTCGAGCGGACGCCGCTGTCCGTACTGGAGCGACACGTAGCCCGGCTTGGTCGCCGTCACCGTGTACCGCCCGGCCGGGAGATCGCGAAACTCGTACCTGCCCTCGGCGTCGGTCGTCGCCGTCCGGGGCATCCGCAGCTCCGGGGCGCCCAGCCGCACCTGCACCTTGCGCAGCGGCGCTCCGCCGTCGGCGGCGGTGATGCGGCCGCGCAGTTGCGCCGTGCCGACCTCGGGCCCGCGCCGATCCCTGGCAGGCATGCCGGGGAGCTGAATTGGAGGCGGGGGCGGGGGAGCCGGCGCCTGGGCGGGAGCGGTTGCGATGATGACTTGAGAAGGAAGATCGGAGGGCCAGGCGAAGCAAATTGCCAGGAAAACTGCCGTAACGACGCGCCGTTTGGTAACGGAGGTCAAGGAGGGCACGGAGAGAGACAAACACGGAGACACGGAGGTCACGGAGTCGGGTGGAGGGTAATGCATCTCGATCTCCATGTGGGTTTTAGGAGTAACCGCTGCGGATTATAGGACGTTTAGTTCCGGTCATTTGGTTGTTCGGTCTCCGAGTCGGCCGCAGACCGTGTATTCAATACCCGCTTGAGTCCCTCCTTCAGAATCGGCGCATTGAAATTGAGAAGCAGCCCGACGGGGCAACCGGTGAGACGGAGGTATGTCAGCATCTGCGCCGTGTGGATTGGAGCAAATCTCTCAAGCGCTTTGACTTCGACGATGACCAGGCCCTCGACGACGAGATCCAGACGATAGCCGCAATCGAGCTTCACGCCGCTAGCCGCGCGTTCCAGCTCGCAGTTCAGCAGGCAGTATGCGCTCAGCAATCCGGTCCAAGGGCACGATGGACTGCAATCGCTGCGGCAATGATGACCGCGGTAATTCTGTTGAGCGATGTTTCAGTGAGCATGTCCGTGGACGTTGCAGCGGACGTGCCAGAGCGATGAATCGCTAAACTTCGAAGGATTGCGAGGCCGAAGTTCTTGGAGGGTGCAGAAACTGCAGCGCGGCTCGGGCGTCAAGATGGCGGTTTTTGATGAGTGCCTGATATCGCTGAGGAGCCCCAAACGACCTCCGTGTTCTCCGTGTCTCCGTGTTGATCTCTCTCCGTGATCTCCCTGGCCTCCGTGCCCCGGGAGCTCAGGACCAGTACCGATCGTTAAACCACGGCTCCGCCGTGTTCGAGTACCCCCGCACTTCCCAGAACCCCTTCTGATCCTTCGCGAGGAACTCGATCTTCCGGATCCACTTGGCTCCCTTCCACGCATAGAGCTTCGGCGTGATGATCCGGACCGGCCCGCCGTGCTCGCGCGGAAGCGGCTTGCCCTCCCAGGTATGCACGAGCAGGACGTCCTCTTCGACGGCCCGCGAGAGCGGGACGTTCACGGTGTAAGGGATGTTGGTGCCCGGAGCCACGTCGTACCCGGTGCACAGGACGAAGCGCGCCTCGTCTTTCGGAACGGCGAGCTCGGCGAGCGTGCGGAACCGGACGCCCTTCCAACGGTTGCCGAACCGGCTCCAGGTCGTCACACAGTGGAAGTCGCTGACGTCCTCGACCTGCGGCAGCTTCGTGAAGTCGTCCCAGGTCAACGTCATCGGATTCTCGACCAGGCCGGCGAGCTCCAGCCGCCATTTGTCGAGCGGGATGTCCGGCACGTCGCCGAGGTCGAGCACCGGCCAGTTCTTCACCTCGTGCTGACCGATCGGGAGGCGGGGCAGACCTTCACGGTTGGCGGGTCCGGTGCCCATCGGCTTCATGCCCGCGAAACTGACGTTGACGGTTTCCTTTTTCAGCTCGCGCTGCCTCTCGAGGTAGCGCTGCCGGCGGGCGACCAGGTCATTCTTCATGGCTCGCGGGGCCCCACCCCCGCTCGTCCTTCGGCAGGCTCAGGACGACCCTGAGCGAAGTCGAAGGGTCGCTCGCGCTCGCCGGTCCGGCTCCGCCGGACTTCCCTCCGGCGGCTCGCGCGGGCCGCAGGCGCTCTTGTCCCTTAAGTGACTAGCGGCAAGGGCACGCCGCTCGCGTAGCGCTCGCACGCCGCCTGGACGACGTCGACCATCATCTCGACGAACGCGGCGTCGTCGTTCGGCGTTTCCGCGCGGACGGCGGCAAGGCCGATCTCGCGCGCGACGGCGGACGCCTCATGATCGAGGTCGTACAACACCTCGACATGGTCGCTGACGAACCCGATGGGGCAGAGCACCGCCGCTCCGAGTCCGTCGGCCCGAGCGGCTCGAAGGTAGTCGCAGACGTCCGGCTCCAGCCACGGGTCGCCCGGACGTCCGCTCCGGCTTTGATAGACGAGCGTCCAGTCGGAACGACGGAGCCGCTCGGCAATCAGACGGGCCGACGACAGCAGTTGCTCGCGGTAGGGATACGCGTCCGCCATCGGCGTCGGGATGCTGTGCGCCGTGAAAACCAGCCGGGCGCCGGCGCGGCGGTCTGGCGGCAGCGCCTCGAGCGCGCGCTCGACGTGCGCGGCCCACGTGTCGACGAAGCGCGGGTGCTCGTGCCAGTCGCCTGCGTACGTGATGTCGACGTCGGCGAGCCCCGCTTCCTGCACGGCGGCGCGCGCATCGCGGACGTTCTCGCGATACTGCAGACAGCTCGAATAGCTGCGATGCGCGGCCATGATCACGCCGAGGGCATGCCGGATTCCCGCGCGTGACATCTCGGACAACGTGTCAGCCAGAAACGGATGCCAGTTCCGCATGCCGACGAAAACCTTCAGACGCGGGCCTCGCGCCGCCAGCCGAGCTTCCAGGCCTCGCGCCTGCCGCCGTGTCAGGTCGGTGATGGGAGAGACGCCGCCGAAACGCTCGTAGTGATGGGCGACTTCCTCGATGCGCTCGGGACTGACGCGGCGGCCTCGCAGCACATTGGCGAGAAACGGACGCACGTCGGCGGGACCCAGCGGTCCGCCGAACGCGATCAGGAGAACGCCGTCAAACGGAGGGACCACAATGGAATTATTCCAGAATCCAGAATTCAGAATCTAGAATTCAGAATCCCTCATGCCTCTACCGCGTGGCGTCTGGCGGCTCGGCTGGGTGAGCTTCTTCACCGACTTCGCCAGCGAGATGGTGTACCCGCTGCTGCCGCTGTTCCTGACGCGGGTGCTCGGCGCGGGCGCCATGTCGATTGGCGTCATCGAAGGCGTCGCCGAAGCGGCGAACAGCGTCCTCAAGATTGTCGCCGGCCGCATGTCGGACCGGTGGAACCGGCGCAAGCCGCTCGTCGTGTTCGGCTACACGCTCTCCTCGACCGTCCGGCCGCTCATGGCGGTGGCGGGCGCGTGGGCCCAGGTGCTCGGACTGCGGTTCGTCGATCGGCTCGGGAAGGGCATCCGCGGCGCGCCCCGGGACGCGATGCTCGCCCGTCTCGCGACCGGCGCGAACCGGGGCCGCGTGTTCGGCTTTCACCGCGGAATGGATCACGCGGGAGCGGTCGCGGGCCCGATCGCCGCAGCACTCTTCCTCTTCTTCTACCCTGGCGAGTACCGGACGCTCTTCGCGCTCACGGTCATTCCGGGGATCATCGTCATCGTTCTGGTGGCGACGTTGCCTGCCGATGATTCGAGGCGATGGTCACGGAGACAAGGGAGGGCACGGAGAAGAGCTAAACACGGAGGCACGGAGAAACGGAGACAAGAGAACCGGAGTAACCAACAAAAGAAGCTTCATCTCCTCCGTGATCCTCCGTGTCTCCGTGGTTAGGTTTCCTCCGTGTCCTCCCTGGCCTCCGTGCCCAGCTCCCGACAAATCTCTGGAAAGCACTCTGGATCATCTTCCTCTTCTCCCTCGGCAACGCCAGCGACGCCTTTCTGCTCCTCCGTCTGACCGACGTCGGCGTCGCGGCCGTCTGGATTCCGCTCCTCTGGGCCGCTCTCCACATCGTCAAGTCGTCTTCGTCCATCTACGGTGGCCGTCTGTCGGATCGGTTCGGCCGCAAGAGGCTCATCGTCTCCGGATGGCTGTGGTACGCGGTCATCTACGCCGGCTTCGCGTACTTCGACGGCGCCGCCGCGCTCGTCGCGCTGTTTGTCGCGTACGGCGTGTACTTCGGCCTGACGGAAGGAGCGGAGAAGGCGCTCGTCGCCGATCTGGCGCCGCCGCAGGCACAGGGCACGGCGTTCGGGATCTACAACGGACTGCTTGGCGTCGGCGCGCTCGCCTCGAGTCTGGCGTTCGGCTGGCTCTGGACGTCGATCGGCCCCGAGATCGCGTTCGCGACCGGCGCGGCGATTGCGGTCGCCGCGGCGGCGCTCGTCACGCGGGTGATATAATTCGGGATTCTCATGCCACGGATTCTTGTCACAAACGACGACGGCGTTCGGTCGGACGGCATTCTGATTCTCGCGAGAGCGCTCGAGCCGATCGGCGACGTGACGATCGTCGCGCCGTTGACCGAAGCGAGCGCGATCGGCCACGCGCTGACGCTGAGGCGGCCGCTCCGTCTCGAGGCCGTCGCCGAGGGGACCTACAGCGTGGATGGCACGCCGACCGACTGCGTGAACATCGCCGTCACCAAGGTGCTCGGCGGCATGCCGGACCTGGTCGTCTCCGGCATCAACAAGGGGTACAACCTCGGCGACGACGTGACGTACTCGGGGACCGTCGCCGGTGCGCTCGAGGGCGCGCTTCTCGGCATCCCGAGCCTCGCGGTGTCGCTCGAACGAACCAGAGGGACGTTCGATTTCTCGCACGCGGCGTCCGCGGCCGCGGCCATCGCCGCCGCCGTGCTGCGGAACGGGCTGCCGGCGCGCACGCTGCTCAACGTCAATGTCCCGAAGGGCAAGTCGAAGGGCTTCAAGATCACCGTCCAGGCCCGGCGCAACCACGTCACGTCGGTCGCCGAGAAGATCGATCCGAGGCACCAGCCGTATTTCTGGATCGAAGAAGGGCAGAGCGACTGGGAATCGAACGAGCGCTCCGACTACGCCGCGGTCAAGGCCGGCTACATCTCGGTCACGCCGCTCCACCCCGACCTGACCGACTACGATGCGCTCTCTCATGTCGAGGGGTTGTCGTTCGGACGGGAAGTGGAAACAATCTAGATCAATGCTGAATGTGGAATGCTGAGTGCTGATTGGGGAAAGGCGCTCGCGCCAGCGCTGATCGCCTGCGCGATCGCGCAATCGGCGTTTCAATTTCACCCCGTTCATCCGGACGTACTGTCGGCGAGCGCCACGTTCGTCAACGCCTTCGCCGACTACGACACCGACGGCGACCTCGATCTGTTCGTCGGCCTGGGCGGCGCGCCGAACCGGCTGTACCGAAACGACAAAGCAAACACAGCTTCTCCCGTAGTGTCCGGCTTCCCGCCTCCGCCGAAGGCTTCGGCGAGGCTCGCCGAAGCGCGCTCCGCGCGCGAAGGCGGCAGCCGGACCTTCGTCGACGTCGCGCCGTCGGTCGGCCTCGCCGATGCGCGCGCGACTCGGGCGGCAGCCTGGGGCGACTTCGACCGCGACGGCGATCCGGACCTGCTCGTGGGCTTCACGCCAGGAGCCGGCTCGGTGCTGCGGCTGTATCGAAACGAACGCGGACGATTCGCCGACGTGACGGCCGACGCCCGCGTCGGTCTCGACGCCGGGGCGGTCCGTCAGCCCGTCTGGGTGGACTTCGACGGCGACGACGACCTCGACCTTCACGTCGTCTTTCGCGATCGCGCGGACGTGTTGTTTCGGAACGAGGCTGGACGGTCGTTCACGGAGGTCGCGTCGCAGGTGGGCCTGGCTGACGCCCGCCGCGGCGTCGGCGCCGTCTGGTTCGACTACGACGAAGATGGCGACCTCGACGCCTACGTCGCGCACATGGACGGCGACGCGAATGCGCTGTACCGGCGAGACGGCGGCCGATTCAGCGACGTGGCGGAGGCGGCCGGCCTGGCCTGGGGCGGCCGGGCGCCGCGCGAATCATCGAACGGCACGGTCCGGCCCTGCGCCGCCGACGTCAATAATGATGGCCACCTCGACCTCTTCGCCGCGAACTACGGTCCGAACGGTCTGTTTCTGAACCAGGGCAGCGGACGGTTCGAGGACGCCTCGCAGGCCTGGGGAATCGCGATCGACGCCCGCTACGACACGTGTGCTTTTGCCGACATCGACCATGACGGCCGCGTCGATCTCTACGTGAACGGCACCGTCACAGGCGGAACGAGCTATCGGGACTTTCTGTTCCGAAACACCGGAGCGCGGTTCGTCGAGGAGACGCCGGAGAACATCCGCGCGCTCGACGCGGACCATGGCGTTCAGTGGGGAGACATCGACGGCGACGGCGACGTGGATCTGGCGCTCACAGGCGTTGGCCCCGCCGTCATGCCGCTGCTGTTTCGGAACGATCTGACGTCAGCCGCGACGAACCGGGCGATCCGGGTGCGCGTGCTCGACCGCAGCGGCCGGGCGACACGCGCCGGCGCCGAAGTGCGTGTCTTCGAGCCGGGGAAGCGCACGCTCCTTGGCATGTCCATCGTCGACTCCGGATCGGGGTATGACTCGCAGAACGACCTGCCGGTGCACGTCGGTCTGCCCCGGGAGGGAAGGGTTGACGTCGAGGTCATCGTCCCGCGTGGTGGGCGCCGGACTTCGACGTGGGTCCGGAACGCCGATACGCGCCGCATCCTCGTCGTTCGGACGCCTTGAAACCCCGCCCGGGCGCGGCTCGTCCTATCCAGCATGCTCCGGTTCGGACCGTTCAGCTTTGACCCGGTTGCGGGGGAGCTGCGCGACCAGTCAGGCGCCATCGTCCCCCTCGAGCCGCAGCCGGCGCGCGTGCTCGCCGCCCTTGTCACCCGGCCGGGCTCGGTCGTGACCCGCGAGGAGCTGCGCGCCTCGGTCTGGCCCGAGGGAACGCACGTCGAGTTCGACCAGGGTCTGAACTACTGCATTCGACAAGTGCGCGCGGCCCTCGGCGACAACGCGCGGCAGCCGGTCTTCATCGAAACCGTCGCACGGAAGGGCTACCGGTTCCTGCCGCAGGTGTCAGGCCTGCCGAGTCGCCGGCGTCGGCGTGCGGCGCTTGCCGCCGCCGTTGCCGCCGCGGTGCCGCTGGCGTTCTGGATCGCCGAGAGTCTGGAAGGACCCTCAGGCAGAGCTCACCATGACGCGATGGTCGGCGTCTCTGAAGACCATCCACGATTTCATCTTCTAGAACCATCCCCCACGGCAGCCCTAAAAGGGCTGCGCTACACGTCCGGGAGTCGGTCCTCAGATCTTCCTCAGCGCTCCAGCACGAACGTTCCCGGCGCAGCGGGCGTCCACCTGCGCATGATGAACGGACTCCTGCTCGATCTCCGGCTTGCGCTGCGTCGGCTGACGCGCCGGCCCGCGGGTGCGGCCGTCTTCGTGGTGACCCTCGCCCTGGGCTTGACGGCGGCCGCCACCGCGACCGGCGTGGTCCGGGCGCTCCTGTGGCGCCCTCTGCCGTTCACGACCCTCGACCGGTTGATGCTCGTGCGGGACGACGTGCCGGTGACGGGCGTCGAGCAGCGCGATCCGGTGACGCCGGCGGACGTCGCCGCTCTGCGAACGCGCGGCGAGGCGTTCGAAGTCGTGTCCGCGTTCCGCTTCCGGGGCCGCATGCTCGGCGCCGGGACCGACGCGGAGCAGATTCATGTCGCGGAGACCTCAGCCAGTTTCTGGACGGCGCTGGATGTCCGGGCCGCGATCGGACGGACGTTCGGTCCGGAGGAGGAAACCCCGGGCCGCGACGGTGTCGCGGTTCTGAGCGAGATTTTCTGGCGGGAGAGGCTGGGCGGCGCGCCGGTATTCGGCCGTTCACTCCTGATCGACGGCCGCACGTTCAGCGTCATCGGCGTGGCCACCGTCCGCTATCCGCTCGCGGTCGATGTCTGGATTCCGCTCGCGCTGTCGCCGCGGGAATCCGAGGATCGCACGACGCGCAGCCTGCAGGTCGTCGCGCTCCTGAAGCGCGGAGTGACGGCGGCGGCGGCTGAAGCGGACGCCCGCCGCGTCGCGGCCTTTCTGGCGGCCGAGCATCCGGACACGCACCGGGGGCGGAGCTTCCGGCTGCTGGCGCTGCGTGCCGAGCAATACGAGTTCACTCTCAGTCTGTTCTCGGTCGTTGAAATCGTCGCGCTCGGTGTGCTGATCATCGCGGTGGCGAACGCGACGAGCGTCATGACCGTGAAAGTGCTGGATGGCAGACCGGAGGCGGCCGTCCGCGCCGCGCTCGGCGCCGGTCTCTTCCGCGTGGTGCGGCCGTACGTCCTCGAAGCCGCGATGCTCTCCGCGGCGGCGGGCGCTCTGGCAATCGTCTGCGCCCGATTGGCGCTACCGCTCGTTCGACGCGGGATCCCGCCCGGCATCGCGAAGTGGGTCGCGGGTTGGGACGCGGTCGAGCTCGACATGCCGCTGGCGGTGCTGACCTGGTGCGCGGCCACCGCCATCGGCCTCGCCGTCGGCGCCTGGTCCGGCATCCGCGGAGCCCGCGGGAACCTCGCCGCAACAATGGCGCTGGGAGGACGCGCGGGGGTCGGCGTCGCCGGCTGGAGCCACGGGTTGGTGCTCGGGCTCCAGACCGCCGTCTCGGTGGTCCTGCTGACGGCCGCCGTGTTGTTCGGCGCGGGCCTGCGGGATGTCCGCGATACCTACCACGCGTACGATCCCGATCGTGTGCTGCTCGCGCGCGTCACGGCCCCCGCGCACCGGTTCGCCGCGGAGGCCGATGTCGTCGCGTTCTTCGAGCGCGCGGCCGCCGCGGCCGCGCGGCTGCCCGGCGTGCGCGTCGCCGGACTGGTGCGCAACGCCCCCGCCAGCAACGTCCCGAACCCGACGAGCGGTGTCTGGCCGGCCGAAGAGCCGCCCGCGAAGGGCACCCGCCCGCCGACGGCAGACGTGCAGATCGTCGATCCGCGCGGCCTGGCGGCGCTCGGCGTGTCAATCGTGCGTGGGCGATCGTTCGCCGACGCCGATACCGCCGCTGCACCCCGCGTCGGGTTGGTCAGCCGGCAGCTCGCCACGCGCTTGTGGCGCGATCGCGATCCGCTCGGACGCCGGCTCGCGCTCCAGGACGGCACTGAGTGCCGGGTCGCCGGGATCGTCGAGGACGTGCAGGTGAACTGGTACGACAACGGGCCGCGGCCAACGTTGTACTTGCCGCACGCGCAGACGGCCGCTCGGGGGATGACCTTCGTCCTTCGAGCCAGCGGGTCTCCGGCCGCGCTCTCGGCGCCTCTCGCCGCCGCCGTGAGAAGCGTCGAACGAAACCCGCCGCCACTCCGCACGTACACGCTGCGCGAGGAAGTGGATGACGCGCTTGCGCCGCTTCTGACGCTCGCCTGGCTGCTCGTGGTGCTGGCAGGCGTCGCGCTCGCGCTCGCGACGGCTGGAATCTACGGCATCGCCGCGTCGGCCGTCGCGCTCCGGATCCGGGAGATGGGAATTCGGGTCGTCCTGGGGGCGCGGCCGCGATCGCTCGCGGGGCTCGTCCTGCGCGTCGCCGTCCGCCCAGTGGCGTTCGGATGCCTCGTGGGCGTGCCTGCCGCGGCGGGGCTGGCTCAGTGGCTCGGGTCGCACACGTTCGGGCTGCTTGCGCTCGAGCCCGCAGTACCATTCGGTATCGGAGCGCTGCTGCTGGCCGCGGCGGCCTGCGGGGCCTGGATCCCGTCGCGCCGCGCGGCGCGCGTCGATCCGATCGTGGCGCTGCGAGAGTAGCGCAGCCCTTTAGGGCTGCTCTCGATCTCGATTCACTCTGCTATCCTTCGCGGATGCCCCGTCATGCCGCCGTCGTGTTCACCGCCGTCGTGTCGTTGGCCGCCTGCGCCGCACCTCCGACCCGTACGCTCGTTCCGGTGCCGCGTTCGGTCGAAGGGCGCGGGGGCGCCGAATTCATCATCACCGCAAACACGAAGATCCTCGTTCCGCCGGGCGACGAGCGCGTCGCCTGGATCGGCCGGTACGTCGCCGACCTGATCGGCGTGGCCGCAGGCCCCGACCCGCTGAAGGTGGAAGTGGCGGGCGAGCCGGTCGCGCCGGGCGCCATCCATCTGCGTCTCGAAAAGCTCGCGCAGGGAGGGGAGGAGGCGTACGAGCTGGCCGTTGCGCCGGAAGGGGTGACGATCGCGGCGAACCACCCGGCCGGGCTTTTCTATGGCGTCCAGACGTTGCGCCAGCTCCTCCCGCCCTTCCTGGACTACGGCGCCGTGCGGCCGGAGAGCGCGCGGGTTCTGCGTGCCACGGCCACCCGCATCGCGGACCATCCGCGGTTCGGCTGGCGCGGCGCGATGCTCGACGTGTCGCGCCACTTCTTTTCCGTCGACGAAGTGAAGCGCTACATCGACCTGATGTCGCTGTATAAGCTGAACCGCCTGCACCTGCACCTGGCGGACGACCAGGGCTGGCGCATCGAGGTCCCGTCCTGGCCGAACCTGGCGACCTATGGAGGCAGCACGGAAGTGGGCGGCGGCCCCGGCGGCTACTACACGCAGCAGCAATACTCCGATCTCGTGTCGTACGCGCAGCAGCGCTTCATCGTCATCGTCCCGGAAATCGACATGCCGGGACACACGAACGCGGCGCTCGCGTCGTACGCCGAGCTGAATTGCAACGGCGTCGCGCCCGCGCTGTACACGGGCATCGAGGTCGGCTTCAGCGCGTTCTGCGTCGACAAAGAGATCACGTACAAGTTCATCGACGACGTCGTCCGCGAGATCGCGGCGGTCACGCCCGGCCCGTACTTTCACGTCGGCGGCGACGAGGTCAAGACGCTGAGCCCGGCGCAGTACGTGAAGTTCGTCGAGCGCGTCCAGACGATCGTGCGGGCCCACGGTAAACAGATGATCGGCTGGGACGAGATCGCCCCTGCGCGCCTGGCGCCCGGGTCGATCGTCCAACATTGGCGGCCGGACGGCTCGCTTGCACCCGCCGTGAAGCAAGGCGCGAAGATCATCATGTCGCCGGCGAACAAGACGTACCTCGACATGAAGTACCACCCCGAGACCGTGCTCGGTCTGACCTGGGCGGCGTACATCGACGTCGACGATGCGTATACGTGGGATCCCGCGCGTGTCTCGCGCGACGTGCCGGAATCGGCGATCGTCGGCGTGGAGGCGCCGCTCTGGTCGGAGACGCTGGCGGACATCAGGGACGTCGAGTTCATGGCGTTTCCGCGGCTCGCCATGATCGCCGAGGTGGGGTGGTCCCCGGCCGACAGCCGCGCGTGGGGAGAGTTCAGGCGGCGGCTGGGCGCGCAGGGGCCCCGCTGGACGGCGCTCGGCGTGAACTTCTATCGATCTCCTGCCGTGCCGTGGCAATGAATCGCGCGGCCTCACCGCTCGACGTCACCGGATTGCTCGTCGCCTGGAGCAACGGTGAGGAAGGAGCGCGCGGTCGCCTGATTGACGCCGTTTACAGCGAGCTCCGCCGGCTCGCCCGCGCCCACCTTCGACGGGAACGCCTCGATCACTCGCTCTCGCCAACGGCCCTCGTCCATGAGGCGTACCTCAAGCTGGTCGACCAGCGCAAGGTCCACTGGGAGAACCGCGTCCACTTCTTCGCGATCGCGGCGCACCTCATGCGCCGCATTCTGGTCGATCACGCGCGCGCGCACCAGGCGGCCAAGCGTGGGGCGGACGCTCGCGTGCCGCTGCACGACGTCGACGTCGCAGCCGAGCCGCGCGACGTGGATCTGCTCGCCCTCGATGCGGCCCTCGACCGACTCTCTCAGATCGACGAGCGTCAGAGTCAGCTCGTCGAGCTCAGGTTCTTCGGCGGGCTGACCATCGAGGAGACCGCGACCGTCCTCTCCGTTTCACCCGCGACGGTGAAGAACGACTGGGCGCTCGCCCGGGCCTGGCTGTACCGGGAGTTGCGAGGCCGGGCGGAATGACCACGCCGTCGAACTGGGAAAAAGTGCGCGCGATCTTCCATCGCGCGCTCGACCGACCACTGGATCAACGCGCCGCCTTCGTGCTCGAGCAGGCCGGCGACGACTCGGGCGTGCGCAAGGAGGTCGAATCCCTGCTCGCGGCCCATGTCGAAGCCGATCGATTCCTGGAGAAGAGCTCCAGCAGCCTCGAGACACCGCGGCTCAAGCGCGGCGCCAGGCTTGGCGCGTTCGAGATCGTGGGCCTCATCGGGACGGGCGGGATGGGCGAGGTGTACCGGGCTCGCGATACGCGGCTCGATCGGACCGTCGCCATCAAGATTCTGTCGCCCGATCTCGTCAGCGACCCGCGCGGCCGCGAGCGCTTCGAGCGCGAAGCGCGCGTGATATCGAAGCTCGCGCACCCGAACATCTGCACGCTGCACGACGTGGGCTCGGCGACCGCCGACGGCGGGGACGTGCCGTTTCTGGTGATGGAGCTGCTCGACGGTGAGACGCTCGCCACGCGTCTCGCCCGCGGCCCGTTGCCGGTTCGGCAGGCGCTGAAATACGCCGCGGAGATCGCCGGCGCGCTCGCGGGAGCGCATGCGCAGGGCATCGTGCACCGCGACCTGAAGCCCGCCAACATCATGCTCACGAAGTCCGGCGCAAAGCTGCTCGACTTCGGCCTGGCGCGCCTGCGCGCGCCCTCATCCGCCGGTGGCGCACCCCCGGCCGCAGGGGCGGTGGACGAGTCGCTCACCAGGGACGGACTGCTGATCGGCACGTTGCCCTATATGGCGCCGGAACAATTACGGGGTCACGACGCGGACGCGCGCACCGATCTCTTTGCCTTCGGCACGATCGTCTACGAAATGCTCACCGGCGCCCGGGCGTTCGCCGGCAATTCCCAGGCGGATCTGATTGCGGCGATTCTCGGGCACGAGCCGCCGCCGGTGACGGCCCGGCAGCCGCTGACGCCACCGGCGCTCGAGCGGCTCGTGACGAACTGCCTCGCCAAGGACCCGGCCGACCGGTGGCAGAGCGCTCACGATGTCGGGCTCGCCTTGAAGGCCATTTCGGACGGGAGCGGCGAAGGGACGGCCGTTGCGGGATCCCGTTGGCGCGTCCATGCCGCGTGGGCCGCGCTGGTCGTCGCGCTCGGCGTCGGGTTGTGGTCGTTCCGGCCGGATCGGGGCGGTGTTGTTCCACCTCCAAATTCGACGCCCGTCGTCGTGCTCATGGACTCCACGTTGCCGGGCCGCGTCTATGACCCCCGCACGCTGGCGGCGGGCGGCACGAACGCCGACGACGTGAGCGACGCCCTGCGAGAGTTGCGCGTGCTGACGCATAAAGAGAACACGAGCGCGGTCTGGCACCGTGAGGAGCAGGTCCGTCAACAGAACCCGGACCTCGTCGTCAGCCACCTCTCCTGTCTGTTGGACATTCGGCCGTCGAATGGAGACCAGGCGATCGAGGACCACCTGTTCGAGGTCGCGCAGAACCGCCTGTTGGGGTTCCTGGCGTACCTGTCCGCGAGCAATCCGCGCACGCAGTTCCTCATCTATTCGCGGGGCCGGGTGTGGCGTCCGCCGGAGGTTCATGCCGCCTGGACGCGGGACGTCGTCGCGCGTTTTCCGCGGCTGGAAGGTCGGCTGTCCACGATGATCGTGCCGGGAGGCGCAAACGCGACGTTTCGCGACCCCGCGACCGCGGAGCTCCTCCGCACCCGCGTGAAGGAAATCCTGCGCCTGCCGTGAGTCGCCTCTGGGGGCCAGGGGAGACCATCTGCGAATTCGCTGATGTCCATCAGCAGATTCTATTTGTCTGGCGTGGCGGATGGGTCCATGCTCGAACCCGTGACGACGTGTCCGGAATGCCAGGGCGCAGGTTTCGTGGTGGGTGAGGAGTCCTCCAGCCGCGTGCGCTGCCTCACGTGTGACGGCAGCGGCGAGCCGGCGACCGCCAAGACGCCAGCGCTGGTGTCGTCCGCCCGCGATTCGCGTTCGACGCCAGCCGTAGCGCTCGAAGACGACCCGCAAGCCGCACGCTGACGCGTGCCCGCCGATTACCGCCCTCGCAGCAGGTTGGGGTAAGATACCCGGGTTCTGCCAATCGAAGGCGGCCGTTTCCAGGCCGCGATCATGTGTCGGGGCGTGGCTCAGCCTGGTAGAGCACTCGGTTCGGGACCGAGGGGTCGGTGGTTCAAATCCACTCGCCCCGACCAATTTTTCCCTGACGTCGTCGGCGTCGCGGGTTTCTCACCACGGGCTTACCCGGAGGAAACCGATGTTCGGATTCTCACCTGACCAGGCCCGCCGCTGGAGCCTGACGCCGCTCACCGCGCCTGCGACGGCGGTGCCGCAGCGATGACCGTTCATCTGATCAATCCCAGCCATGTCTCGTTCGGCATCGGCGTCATTACTCCCAGGTGGCTCTACGTCCTGGCCTCGGCGACTCCCCGTGAATATGGCGAGCCGAGATTGGTGGACGAGACGTTGGAGTCGCTCGATCTCGCCGCCATCAAGCCCGGCGACGTGGTGGGCATCGGCATCCACACTGGCAATGCGCTGCGCGGGTACGAGATCGGGACCGCCGCGCGCGCCGCGGGCGCGTACGTCGTCTTTGGTGGTATTCACGCGACGCTCTATCCGGAGGAGACCCTCGAACTCGGCGCCGCGCACGCCGTCGTCACCGGCGATGGCGAACAGGTATGGCCGGTGGTGCTTCGCGACTGCGCGTCGAACACCCCGCGTTCACGGTATGAGGGCGGGCGGACCGAGGGTGACGACTTTCTGCCCGGCCGCTGGGATCTGCTGCCTCCCGGAAGGTACATGTGGGCCTCCGTGCAGACCGTTCGCGGGTGTCCGAAGCACTGTTCGTTCTGCTCCGTCTGGAAAACGGACGGACAGCGGCCGCGGCAGGGCACCGTCGAGCGCGTGCTCGAAGAAGTCGTCGACCTGCGACGACGCGGATTCCGGTTCATCGCGCTCGCGGATGACAACTTCTATCCGGTCACCCTGGAAGATCTCCGGATGGCGGCGCGCCGGCAGGATCCGAGTCAGCTGGAACGGCTCAAGTCGACCCGCGCCGAGCGCTTCGCGCTGATGGAGGGGCTCGCGCAGCTTCCCAGCGACACCGTGTTCTTTACCCAGATCACGATGGAGGCGGCCGAAGACCCGGAGTTTCTCGAGGCCATGCGGCGGGCGCACATCAAAGGGGCGCTGGTCGGCGTCGAGGCGGTCACCCCTCAAGGCCTGAAGGACGTGCACAAGAACTTCAACGAGAGCGGCGAGTCGCTCGTCGAGCGGCTGCGCGAGTTTCGCCGGCACGGCATCCATGTGCTCGGGTCCTTCATTTTTGGTCTGCCCAGCGACCGCGCGGAGACGTTCGACGCATCGCTGTCGGTCGCCGAGCGCGCCGACGTGACGTTCGCGCAATTCGTCATGCTGACGCCGTTCCCCGGAACGGTCGACTTTTCCGCGTGGGAGAAGTCACTCGGCGCGGACCCGCCGCGTATCAACGGCATTCCCGTGTCGCGCCACTGGCTCATTCCTCAGGCCAACCGTCCGAAGGTCTACATGCACCATCCGGTGATGAGTGGCGACGAGATCCGCCGCCGCACGCAGGCGGTGTGGGACCGGTTCTACTCGATGCCGAGCATCTGGAAACGGTCGCGGGGCGCGGTCACGTCGATCAAAGGCCGGCTCGCGTTCCTGCTCATCTCGAAGATCTATCGCCAGATGTACGCGAACACCGGCATTGCGACCGACAGCGCTCGGGTGAATCGATCGGCACAATGGGCGCGGCTGATGGCCATCCCGTGCCGGCGGCTGTTCGCCGGGCGTCCGATGCCGGAGTTGGAGCTTCCCTCGCTGCGGCCACTCGAGTCGGCAAACGGGATGCTCGCAACGGGTGACAGTCATCGCTCTGAACAGGCCGTTTCAGTGCGCTGGCATTCGTGACGATTCTGCTCCTCTGGCGGCGACACCTTATCTCTCCGGCAGTTTGAACAGGACGATATCCGACACATCACACCGTCTCGTCATCTTTCGTCAACGCGGGGCGGCCGTATTTCAGATACAGCGCCGGCACGATGAAGAGGTTCAGCAGTGTCGACGTGAAGAGCCCGCCGAGGATGACCACCGCGAGTGGATGTTCGATTTCGTAGCCGGCGCGCGTCCCGCCGAGCACGATCGGCACGAGCGCCAGGCCGGTGGCCAGTGCCGTCATCAGAATTGGCGCGAGGCGTTCCTCGGATCCGCGCAAGATCAGGTCTCTCCCGAACGCCATGCCTTCCTGCAGTTCCAGGTGGCGGTAGTGACTGACCAGCATGATGCCGTTCCTGGCGGAGATGCCGATCACCGTGACGAAACCCACGAGCGAGCCCAGCGAGAGCACCCCGCCGGTCAGAAACGTCGCGAGGACCGCCCCCACCAGCGCGAACGGCAACGTCAGGAATATGAGCGTCGCGACCCGCGCCGAGCCGAAATCGGCGAGCAGGATCAGGAAGATCGCCGCCACGGCAAAGATTCCCAGCAGCGTCAGACGGCTCGATGAGGCTTCGCGCTCGGCGTACTCCCCGAGCACCTCGGCGTAATATCCCTGAGGAAACGAGATCGCCGAAAGCTGCGCCTGGATGTCGCGCGCCACGGCGCCGAGGTCCCGTCCGCGTACGTTCGACGTGACATCTATGCGCCGCGATCCGTTTTCGCGGGTGATCTCGTTGGGCGTCGGGGTCACTTCCACGCTCGATACGCTGCCGAGCGGAACCATGCCGCCATTCGCGATGGGAATCTGGAGTGCACGGATCGCGTCGAGATTGCGGCGCACCTCGGGGGCTCCCCAGACGACGACGTCGAACAGGCGCTGATCCTCGTAGAACTCGCCGACCTTCGTCCCTTGTACCAGCGTCGCCGCGACGCGCCGCACTTCGCCGGGTGTCAGTCCGAAGGCCGCGCCGCGATCCGGGTCGAATCGGACCTCGATCTTCGGCACCAGGACCTGGGCCTGTACCTTGAGATCGGCGACGCCTTGAACACTCGTGATCGCATTCCGCACGGTCTGGGCGTGCGCCTGCAGTCCGTCCAGATCCGGCCCGTACACGCGGACCACGATGGTCGCGCTCGCGCCCGTGAGCACCTCTTTGATGCGCTCCCGCAGGTAGGTCAGCAGGTCGCGATAGAGTCCGGGGTAGCCATCCACGATCGACTGGATCTTCGCGACGGTGGCTTCATAGTCCACCGACGGATCGAGGCTCACCCACAGCTCGGTGAAGTTCGGACCGACGACCTCGTCGGCGACTTCCGCCCGTCCGATGTGTGCGCCGAAGTTCCGCACTCCCGGGACGGCCATCAATTCGCGACTGGCACGCTCGGTGATGCGTCGCATCGCCTCGATCGAGGTGCCGGGCTTCTCGACCCAGTGCATCAGGAAGTCGTACTCGCGGAAGCTTGGAAGAAACTCCTCACCCAGAAAGGGCACGGTAACCGCTGTCAACACGAGCATCACGGCCAGCGATCCCAGCGCGGTCTTCGGTCGGTCGGCGAACGACGGCAACAGCCGCCGATAGCGAGCCTTGAGCCCGCCCACGAGACGCGACTCGCGGCGATCGAGGTGCTTCGGCAGCAGCAGCAGAGCGATCGCCGGCGTGATCGTCAGCGCGACGAGCAGCGAGGCCAGAATCGCGAGGACGTACGAGAGGGCAAGCGGTCGGAAGAACGCGCCCGCCAGGCCCTCGAGCATGAACACCGGCATGAACACGACGACGACAATGAGACTGCCGTAGAGCACCGCGCTCCGCACTTCCATGGAGGCGTCGAGCACCACCTTGATCGCCGACTGCGGTGGCTCCGCCAGTCGATTGAGGCGCAGCCGACGGACGATGTTCTCGACATCGATGATCGCGTCGTCGACGACCTCGCCGAGCGCAATGACCAGCCCCGCCAGCACCATCGTGTCGAGCGTGCCGCCCCGGTAGTGGAGCAGCAGACCTGCCGCGAGCAGCGAGAGCGGAATGGCGATGCTGCTGATCAGGGCAGTCCGCCAGTCTGCCAGAAACACCATGAGGACCACGATCACCAGGATGCAGCCGACGAGGAGCGCCCGGCTGAGGTTCCGCAGAGACATCTCGATAAACGTCGCAGGCCGGAAGATGGTCGGATCGACCGCGATCCCGGCAAGCGCCGGTTTCATGTCCTCCAGAGCGTCTTCTACGCCGCGCGTCACGGTGAGCGTGTTCGCGCCGAGTTGTTTCTCGACGATCAGCATCAAGCCAGGGCCGCTGTTGATGACCGCGTCGCCGATCGGCGCCGGAAAGCCCTCGACGACGGTGGCGACGTCGCCCACGCGCAGCACGGCACCGTTCCTGGAGGAGACGACGATGGATTCGAGATCGCGGACGGACCCCACCGCCGCGGCGTGGGTAATCGCGAGCCGCTGATTCGGCGTGTCGAGGAAGCCGCCGGCCTGGAGCGAGACGCCTTCCCCCGTTGCCTGGACGACCTGATCGACCGTAACGCCGTGCGCTCGGAGCCGCTCGGGGTCGATGAGCACCTGCAGCTGGCGATCGCGCTGCCCCCAGATGGCCACATTGGCCACGCCGGGAATGGCCATCAGGCGCGGCCGGACGGTCCACTTGGCGAGCGTGCTCAACTCGACCTGCGTCAGCGTCTCCGAGGTCATCCCGATCTTCATGACCCGGCTGAGCGACGACAGTGGAGACAGCATGACCGGTGGCCGGGCGACCGCCGGCAGCTGCGCCGCGACTCTCGACAGGCGTTCCTGCACCATCTGCCGTGCCGCCATCACATCGGTCGACGGATCGAGAATCAGGACGACCGATGACAAGCCGAGCACCGACTTCGAACGGATGGTATCCAGGCCCGGGACACCGTTGAGCGCAGCTTCGAGCGGGACCGTGACCAGCGATTCGACTTCGTTGGTCGAGAGGCCGGGTGCTTCGGTCTGCACCTCGACCAGCGGTGGAGCGAACTCGGGAAAGACGTCGAGCGGAGTCGTTCGAAGCGTCCTCGTCGCGGTCACCACGAGCAAGACACCCAGCGCGACGACTACGATCCGGTTGCGGAGTGAGATGGCAACGAGCCAGCGCATGCCGTCAGTGTCCCGCCCCGAATTCGGTGCCAAAGAGCTCCGCGGCGCCCGCAGTGACCACTTTTGCCCCCTCGCCGATGCCACGGCGGACGACCGCCCGGTCTCCGACATGGCGCGCGATCTCGATGCGGCGCCGGGTGTAGGCGTTGCCGCCAAGGTCTTCGTACACCCACGTGGCGCCGTGCATGTCGTACAGCACGGCCGCCTCCGGCACGACGAGTCCTTTCTCCGTGGTTTTCAACGGAAGCTCGACGAGCACTCGTTCGCCAGGCCGGAGCGTCGCTCCAGCTCCGGGCAGCGAATAGTACAGGTTCACGGACGCGGCTAGCGGATCGCCCCGGAGCGGCCCGGTCACGTGATGTGCGGGCTTCGGGGAGTCTGTTGCACCAAGCTTCGTGACAGACGCCGGCTGCCTCTCGATCGATCGCGTCGGCGTCGCCCGCATAGACGGGCACACGAATCCAGAGCGTGTCCACCTGCGCAATCTCGAGGAGTGGGGCCGAGGCTGCGACGATCTGTCCGGGAACCGCCGAGATACTCTGGACGACGCCATCGAAGGGTGCGGACACGGCCAGTTCGCCCTGCGCACCGACCGGGTTCCGCGAGGCGGCGGCCAGCCGTTCGCGCGCCGCCGTGAGCGCGGCGAGCGACACCTGATGCTGAGCGCGCGCCTCTTCGACGCTGCGCAGGCTTGCCGCACCATCTTTCAGCAATTGCTCGAGGCGCTGGACTCGCTGGCGCGCAGCCACTTCCTCGGCTTCCGCGGACGTCACCGCGCGCTGCGCCTCGATCCGCTGATCACGCTCCGCAGATACCAGCGGCGCAATCGTCATCAATCGATCGCCGCGGCGCACGCGCGCGCCGGCGCGGAGCCCCGGCGCACCACCCAGCGTCCCCGCGACCGGAGCGGTCACGACCACGCCCCGTCCTTCGGGGACGACGACCTCACCGCCCAGCGTCCGCGTTGCTGCGGCCACATCGGTCTTCACAGCCACCGTCTGAACGCCGAGGCGCTTGACGGCCTCTGGCGTCAGCCGAATCGTCGAGATCTCAGCCTCGGTCCGGGGGTGGTCAACGGTCGCCGGAGCCCCGTGGGCAGGTCCCTGGGATTCCGCGCCGGAACATCCGACGATCGGAAGCATGACGATGACAACGGACCAGGAACGATACATGGAGGCCTCAGCGCTGTGGGCACGAACGGCCGATGCTCCGTTCGAGCGCGATCGTGGCCCTGTGGAGATCCATCTCGGCATCAAGCAGCCGGGTGCGACCGTCGACGAGCCGGCGGCTGACGTCGAGCAGCGCGAAGAGGGGAATCTCGCCCGCTCGATAAGCGCTCTCGGCCTGACGTTGTTCGACTTCGAGCGATGGCACGATCTCGTCTCGCCACGCACGGATGGCTTGGTCGGCCTGCTGGACTCTGATCGTGGCGGACCGCACATCGGTCTGGACCTGGGTCCTGACGGCCGCGTATTGTCGACTGGCCCGCTCAACCTCCACGTCCGCGCGGCCGATCGCGCCCTGGTTGCGGAAAAAGATCGGCACATCCAGAGCGACACCCGGCCCTGCTTCAGGTCCTTCGTCACCTTTCTGGTTTCCGTCGAGAATGCCGATGAGGGTCAGGACTCGCGAGCGCTCCCATCGCGCCCGTTCGGCCGCCGCCTCGATGCCAATCTCGGCTGCGCGCACGTCGGGGCGTGACGCGAGGGCGTCCTCGAGCAGGCCCGCCTCAGTGCCGCACGTCGACGCGTCGATCGCCGGACCCTGGATCGGGCGAAGCTGGTCGACCGGAGTGTCGAGGCCCAACAGTCCGGCCAGCGTCAGGCGGGCGAGGTTCCGGTCGTGTTCGACGGCGCGACGGACGACCTGCACGCGGGCCGCGGTGCTGCGTGCCGTCCGTGCCTCCAGTTCGCTGATGTCTCCCGCGCGCAGGCGGGCCTCGGTGATGTCAGCGAGGCGCTGCGCCAGGTCGGCAGTTTCGATCGTCAGTTGAAGCCGTCGGTCGGCTACGACCGCGTCCGCATGGACCGTGCGCGTCTGTGCCACGAGCGTCAGCGCGTCCCAGACGAGTCGCTCGCCGACGGCTTGTGCGTTGAGTCGAGCGGCGGCGACCCGCCGCGGACGCTGCCAGATGAAATCCAAGGGGAACTGGAGCGTCCATTCGAGCTGTTTGGGGCCCCACGGGAAAAGAAGCGAGAACACGGGATTGCGAAGCAGCCCTGCCTCAACGAGGTCCGCTCGAGCGATGCCGAGATCGGCGAGCGTCGCCTGAAACGAGGGGCTGTTCCACAGGGCGATCGCCACAGCCTCCTCTACGGTGAGGCCATCAGCCATCGTCACATCCGGCGGCATCGGCTCGGCCCCAGCGACTCGAATGCCGTGCCCGCCCCGCGCGCGAAGCGCCGCATCGACAGAACCGCGATCGGGAGCCTGACCGGTCGTCGCACAGCCACAGCATGTGACCAGAATGGCTGCGGCCAGAATCCGTGCGATTCGCATCAACATCGTCGTCAATCACTCGGATGATCGAGACCGCTTGCGTTCCCAGGAAGGTCCTGGTGGAGCTTATATCACCACGGGGTTGGCTGGCCTCCGCCTCCAGCACCAGCGGGTGGACTTACGCCTGGTAGAGAATACCGTCGAGGTCCTTCGATGCCTGAATTCCACTCCGAGCCGTACATCTACCTGCCGGCGATCAGCCACAAGTCGGTTCTGGTCGCGTGGGGTGCTTTCTACTTCAGAGTCAAAACCGGCGGCGAGATGAAGCTCGTCGACCCGGACGACCTGAAGCACATCCATCCACCGAGGAAAGACACCATCGGCGCGCGATCCGCCCCATATGGACCCGCACGCGTGGAGGTGACCGACGCGCATGGCACCAGGGTCGCCGTCGCGCTCACCGAGACAACCAACCACTGCTGGCTGACAGGATTGCAGCCCGACACCGAGTATTCGTACCGAGTGATCGTCAATGACGAGGAGTGGGCGGAAGGCGTTCGATGGGACTGGTCGCCTGCGAAGAAAGCCCTGGTCAAAGGCGGCCAGTACGTGAATCGCTTCCGCACCCATCCGGATCCCGAAGCGCCGGCTTCCTCGCTGACGTTCGCCGTCATCGGCGATTTCGGCGTCGGAATGAAGCAGGAGTCTGACGATCGTCGTCAGCAGCAGATCGGAAACGCGCTGCTCGCCGCGCTCGACGGGCACGACATCCGCTTCATCCTGACGACCGGCGACAATATCTATGCAGGGAAGAAGTTCCTGGGCATCCCGGTGGGTGACACCGGCGAGGATGATGACGATTGGTTCTTCACGTATTTTCAGCCATATCGCTACGTGCTGAACCGCGTCTGCGTCTATCCGTCAATCGGCAACCATGACGCCGGCGAAAGCGAAGACAACGATGACCGGGGACAGGTCGAGGACAATCTCTACGTTCGAGAGCGGATAGCGGGAGAAGAAGCGGCCGGCCGGGCGTCGTTCGAGCCTGGAATGTTCTACCGCTTCCGGTACGGCTCCACTATCGAGTTCGTCTGCATCGATACCTCGAAAGAGAACCTGTTCGCCCACCGGCTGTTCGAACATCCGAAACATCGAGATTTCCTCGACGCCTCGTTTCCCGCGGTCACGGGGAGCCCGACATGGCGGATTCCGTTCTGTCATCACCCGCCCTATAGCGCCGGCCCCAGACACCACAACACCGAGTCAATGCACGCGCTCCTTCCGCTGTTTCACCGTGCGGGCGTACGGGCGATGTTCAGCGGGCACGAGCACAACTTCCAGCACTCGATTGCAGACGGAATCAACTATTTCGTTTCAGGCGCGGCGGGAAAGCTTCGAAAGGAAACACCCGACCGGTTCGACAAGGCCCGGACGCGATCGTGGAGCGACAAGTGCCACTTTCTGCTCGTCGAGGTGCGCGGGAACGACATGAAGGTGCGGGCGATTGGGGAGCTCGGCGCGTCACCCACGCTGGCAGATATCCCGCGAGCAAGTCCTCAGGGCGCCCCCGTCACGGAACCCATCGTCATCCGGTTGTGACCGTCACGCCCGGGTGTTCTCGGGCACGGTACGCACGCCAAACAGAATCGCGAGGGTTCCGACCGCCCCCAGGCCGAGTGTGCCGACCGCGGCACCCCAATGCACTCGGAAAAGCAGGGCGGACGACAGCAGGACGGCGATCCACATCGCCGTCAGCGCGGCACGCTTGGCCGACGGCGGCATGCCGCCGGCCCGCGCGACACGCTCGAGCCGTGGACCGAGCCATGGGTTCTCGCGGAGCCATCGCTCGAAACGAGGCGAGCTCCGCGAGAAGCAATACGCCGCGGCGAGAACGAAGACCGTCGTCGGCAGGCCGGGCACGATGACCCCGGCGAGGCCGAGCGCGACCGCACACCAGCCGAGGCCTCCGTAGATCATCCTCGTTGGCACGGCGGCGTCGGACGTTCGCTCCATGTGAGTGTCCCGAACTATGCGCGTTCCGTGCGAACCGGGTGCGTGGCGGTGACGTGCTGCGGCAGGCCCGGAACGAGCATGGGCACCTGCTGGCGATACTCGGCGTACTCCGGATGCGCGGCCATCAGATCACGCTCTTCGAGCTGGATGGCTACCAATATATAGGTTGTGGTCACGGCGGCGAAGAGCAAATGCGTCACGGTCATGGTGGGGGTGCTCCAGAAGGCGAACAGCCAGCCCACATACAAAGGATGACGAACGATGCGGTAGAGGACCGGCGTCGCGAACCGCAAACCTGCCTGCGGCTCGCCCCGGAAGGCCCTCCACGTCTGCCGCAGACCGAAGAGGTCGAAGTGGTTGATCACGAAGGTGGAGAGCAGGACCAGTCCCCATCCGAACGCGAAACCGCCGAGCAGCAGCAGGCGGCCGATGTCGTTCTGGACGTCCCAGACGACCCCGCCGAGTGGCCGCCACTGCCAGAACAGCAGGAGGAGTGCCAGGCTGCTCGCGAGCACATACGTGCTCCGCTCGACGGCAGGTGGAATGACTCGGTTGACGAGCCGCTTGAACGCCGGCCGGGCCATGACGCTGTGCTGCACGGCGAAGAGGGACAGCAACCCGAGGTTGATGGCCAGCGCTGTCTGCCAGGGATCGGTCGCCGGCGAGTCCAGCGACTTCGGCACGGCCATGTTCCCGACAAACCCAATCGCATACAGAAAAGTCACGAAGAAGAACACATAGCTCACGGCGCCGTACGCCAACGTTAGAATACGGGTCATCTTTTCTCGCCTCGTCTCTCTGCAGCTGGGGCCGTCCCGGGGAGGCGGCAGTGCCGGTTGCCTCCGCCCCCTCGTTATGTCAAAAGGATACGGGGCGACAGGGTCCCGAGTCCCGGGACCGCGCCGGGATTTCCCCGGGATTGTCATGGCCCTGCCTGGAAAGAGCGCCTGAAGGAGCCCGATGGAGCAGGGGGTAAGCTTCGGCGGCTATCGGTTCGACGTCGAAGCCGGGCGTCTCTGGTCCG
The DNA here is from genome assembly GCA_963847125.1 of uncultured Acidobacteriota bacterium. Classification (GTDB taxonomy): domain Bacteria; phylum Acidobacteriota; class Vicinamibacteria; order Vicinamibacterales; family 2-12-FULL-66-21; genus DATAEE01. The sequence goes on along the minus strand of CAWJYM010000004.1, from coordinate 3,376,168 downwards.
GCACGCGGGAGGTCCGCCTGACGCTGAAGGCGACTGCGGTGCTGAAAGAGCTCGTGACGCGCGCCGGACAGCCGGTTTCCAAAGAGGACCTGTTCGCGTCGGTCTGGAAAGACACCGTCGTCAGCGACGATGCCCTCACTTCCTGCATCCAGGAGCTGCGCCGGGCGCTCGAGGATGACGCCAAGCAGCCGCGCTTCATCGAAACCCGGCATCGGCGCGGGTATCGGTTCGTCGCCCGGCTCTCCGAGCCGGCGGCCGGCGAAGGTCCCGAGTTGCCGGCGTCAACGCCCGACACTCCCGCGATCGCCGTCCTTCCGTTCGCGGATATGAGCCCCGGTCGTGACCAGGATTACCTCTGTGAAGGTCTCGCGGAGGAACTGATCAACGCCCTCACTCACGTCGACGGCCTTCGGGTCGCGGCGCGCACCGCTTCCTTTCAGTTTCGCAGCCCCGGCGCAGACATCCGCGAGATCGGCCGACAGCTTGGCGTCGGGACGTTGCTCGAGGGCAGCGTTCGGAAAGCTGACGATCGTCTGCGCGTGACGGTACAGCTCATTGAAGTCGCAAGCGGCTATCACCGATGGTCTCAGCGTTTCGATCGCAAGCTGGACGACGTCTTTGCCATCGAGGACGAGATCGCAGAAAGCGTCGCGACATCGCTGCGTGGAAACGTCCTCAGCCGGCGTGAGAAGCAGGCGTTGCAGCGGCCGCAGACTGGGACGGCGGCCTACGAGTACTACTTGCGCGGCCGGCAGTACCTTCCGCGGATGACGCAGCCAGACCTGGCGACCTGCCGAGAGATGTTCGAGCGCGCGGTCGAGCTGGATGCGAGTTACGGCCCGGCCTGGTCCTGTCTGGCCGCGGTGCACGGCACGCTGTACGAATGGTTCGGCAATAAAGAAGACGACCTCGTGAGGGCAGAGCGGTCCAGCGAAAAGGCGCTCGAACTGGCGCCGGATCTTGCCCTGGCCCACGTCGCGCGGGGTTTCGTGCTGTCACTGTCAGGACGCTACGGCGAAGCGGCGAAGGAATTCGAGGAAGCGATTCATCTCAATCCCAACGTCTTCGAGGCGTACTACTACTTTGCACGATCCTGTTTCGCGGCCGGTGACATCGAGCAGTCGGCCGAGCTCTTTCAGAAGGCGGCAGACGTTCGCCACGAGGATTTCCAAAGCCCCATGTTGCTTGCGCAATCGCTGCGCATGCTCGGCCGGGAGAATCAGGCGGCCGAAGCCTGCCGCGAGGGCATCCGGCGGGCCGAGAGCATGCTCCTGCTGAATCCCCTCGACGGACGGGCTCTGTCACTCGGTTCCCTTGCGCTGTTTTTCGACGGTCAGAAAGCGCGTGCCATGGAGTGGTCTCAACGGGCGCTCGAGCTCTATCCCGATGACTTGAGCGCGATGATCAACGCCGCCTGCCTGTACGCCAGGACAGGACAGAAAACACAAGCGCTCGAGATGCTCGAACGCCTGTTCGCGCGCGGCTGGGGGAAGCGTGATTGGATCGATCACGATCCCGACTACGACAGCTTGCGCGGCGACCCGCGGTTCAAGAAGCTCGTCGCACACCTCAAATGATCGGCGTGCGGAACGGCCTTCTCGCGATCACGGCAATCCTCGCCGCCGCCACCCTCCTGGCGGCGCAGACAACCTTCCGCTGGTCCGACATGGCCCGCCGGATCGTGACGGCGCTTCAGCTCGAGCGCGGCGAGCGCGTGATGCTCCGGTTCGATCCGCAGACGATGCGCGAGCTGGAACCGGAGGTCGCGAAGCAGCTTCGCGCCGCGGGCGCCGAGGTGGAATCCCACCCGTTCGGCCCACTGGACGATTTCTCTCGCCGGCTGTCGACTACGGATATCTACGTCTGGCTGCCGGCCGGCCCGTCAGCGGTGACGCCGTCAGACCAGTCGGCGGCGCTCGTCGACTGGCTGGACGCGCGCCAGGACCGTCGCGAGCTGCACTTCCATTGGGTGGACGGCACTCGAGACGCCGACGGCCTGCCGCTCCCGCACCGGCCCGCGTACGATCGTGTGTATCTCGACGCGCTCGACATCGACTACGCCGCCATGTCGGCGCAGATGGACGCGGCGATCGCGCGGCTGCGCGCGGGCGAGGTGCGGGTGACGACGCCCGCCGGCACGGACATCGGATTTCAGGTTGGCGATCGTCCGTTCAACCGTCAGACCGGCGACGCGTCGAAGGCGAACGCCCGGAAGGGGCGGATTCGCATCGATCGCCACACCGAGCTTCCCGCGGGCGTCATGCGCGTCGCTCCGATCGAGACCAGCGTAAACGGGGTGCTCGTGCTGCCGGCCGCGAGGTTCGGCGCCGTCCGCGCAACCGATGTGCGCCTCGTCATCCGCGATGGCGTCGTGGTCGAGTCTTCCGCCGCGACCGGTGCGGAGGCCGTCAAGGCCTTCATCGCCTCGGAGCCCGCCGCCAGCCGTTTCCGCGAGTTCGCGCTCGGCTTCAACCCGAAGCTGACGATCCCCGCGGGGGAGCAGGCGCTCCCGTACTACGGCTACGGCGCCGGCGTCGTGCGCATGAGCCTCGGCGACAACAACGAGCTGGGGGGCGCCGTCCGCGGCGGCGGCATCCGGTGGCTCTTCTTCCCGGACGCGACGGTGATCGCTGGGGGGGCGTCACTCGTCGACCGCGGCCGGCTGGCGCCGGGTGCGCCCTGAGTCGGCTCAGGGCCGACTCCGAACAGATCCCGAACCAGCCGGACTACTTCAGATCGCGAACGTCGAGTCACTGATTCTGCGCGGCGAAATTCTCGCACGACACCTTGGAGTGCCAATTCACGAACATGCCGGTCGGGTTGTCCTTCCACGCCCAGACGTGCAGCGTGTAGAAGGAGGGCAATCCAAAGCGATTGGGCGCCTCGAAGAGGTGCATGATCTGCCCCATGAGCTCCGGCGCGCCCAGCGCGGTCGGGTTGTTCGTATGCCAGGCCTCCGCGACAATCAGATAGTCGGCGCCGATGAGACGCAGCCGGCCGTTCGGCAGCGGCTCGTAGATCACGATCTCTGGCCGCGCCGGGTCCAGCACGCCGTCGAACGCCAGGTCGGTATTCACGTAGTGCAGCCCCATCGCACCTGAGTCGGGGCCGCTGACGCAGCCGAACAGCAGATGGTAGTTCTCCTGTTCAGCCACCCGGACGTCCTTGAAGCGCTCGGTCGCATCGCGGACGACCTTGACCAGGCCGGCCGCCTGATCGCGGCCGGAGGACGGGCCGTGATGCTCACTGTGCAGGCTGGTCTGGCGAGCCTGTGCGCTGGGCCCGAAGCCGGCGAGAACGACGACACCGAGAGAACACACGACTTGGGTAGCCTTTCGTCCGACGTTCATAACAACCTCCTGAAGCGACGTGAACGGCGGGCCGTCCGCCTTCGCGCTTGGCGCTATGGCGAGACAAGCAATTCTGCGCGGCCTCGTCGATCGTCGTGCCCCAAGAGTAGGGGTCGCGTCGGTCGGAAGTCCCGGGACTGGACCGGGATTTCTCCGGGATTGTGGCGGCGCATGGCCGCCGTCCGTACGTGCTTGACGCTTGTTCGGGGACGATGGCATCGTCGTCGCGGGGGGAGGAAAGCGAGCGATGACATGATCAGAGGTCTGCAGATCACGATCCGGGGGGAGGAGTTGAGTCTCAGAATGGCCGAGCGCATCCGGAAGCACGAGGCCGCCATTGACGCGCTGGGCGCGAGAATCAAGGAGCGAGCAGGCGATCAGCCGTTCGACGTGAGAGCCGAGGACCGCTTCAAGAGCCTCGGCGAGCTGGAGACCGAATACCAGCAGTACCGGGACCGTGTCACGCACCTGATGCTGCTGCGCGACCATCTCGTGCCCGATGAACTCTACACGCTCAGCAAGTCTGACCTCCGAATGGCGGAGCTGATTTCTCCAGACTTCAAGGAAGTCTCAGACTCTGAACCCAGCGTGTGGCTCGATAACGCGGATGAAAAGGCAATTGATGGATTGAAGGTGACGATTCCGGGTCTGGAACTACGCAAGCTGCTGGGACAACGCGCGAAAGATCACCGGGAGCACGCCGAATGGTGGAGAAACGAACGGACACGTACGCCTGAACAACAAACCGAAGACGAGCCGCTCCTGCCGGAGCATATGTGCGAGCACGAAGCCGAGCGGCACGATTGGCGCGCGGCCGTGCTCGACTTCATTCGCAGTTACATCGAGTCGCACCAGACATACCGGCTTGGTCCGGAGGATCTGACGTTTGGCGAGCTTCTCCCCGAGAAGCCCGGATCGGTAGAGCAGCAGGAGTATGAAGAACGCACCCGCGTCGGGTTTCACCTCGAACGTGTCGCCAAACGGCTGTGTGCTCTGACGCCGAGGCAGATCTCGCTCGAGCTGGCTGACGCCCTACGCGCCGAGTAACTGCAGACGCCGCGGAGGTCAGCCCCCTCCGCGTTTCATGGTCCGCGCGCTGCGGAACATCGTCAGCTCCCAGGTGCCTCGTAACTGGTCGTGACGAACGAGATACGTGTCTCCGTCCTCCCCCTTCAGCTTGAAATAACGATGGTCGGGAGCGAGCCACGCATCGAGAACTTCGACCTCAAGGCGGCGGTCTCCAAGAATCAGGATTCGCGGCGTTTGCTCGCCCCGATGGCCTGCGTAGCACTCGACGCCGATCCTGAGGAGCGTCATGCAGTTAGCCCGGTCTTCCGCCTCGTGAGCCGTTTTGCCGATGTTTGCCGCTTCTGATCATAGCGGGCGGCCGGCGGTCCGCCACCCGCAGGTGCTGAGTACCCGTCCGTCTCGCGTCAGGAGGCTGTATAAAGGTCGGACGACTGGCGACGCAAGTTGCGTGTACGCTTATCGGCGCACACACACCGGACATCACGGGGGCGGGAATCCGTTTCAGCGGTCAGAACTGAGGAGACGGCAATGACATCAACCAGCGCAGTGACGGGCGCGGCGCCCGCGGCGGCTCGACGCGATTCACGTGCGGGCAGCGTCTTGACCGATGAGATGCTCACGCGCTTCGCGACTCGGGCGCCCCAGTACGATCGCGACAACGCATTCTTCGCCGAAGATTTCGAGGAACTACGCGCGGCCGGTTACCTGAACCTCGCCGTCCCGATCGAGTTGGGAGGCCGAGGCCTTTCGCTCGCGGATGCCGTCCGCGAGCAGCGCCGGCTCGGCTATCACGCGCCTGCCACCGCGCTGGCGATCAACATGCACCTGTATTGGATCGGTGTTGCGGCTGACTTGCTGCGCGCCGGCGACAGATCGCTGCACTGGATCCTGGAGGAGACCGCGCGCGGTGCGATCTTCGCCGCGGGTCACGCCGAGAGCGGCAACGACATCCCCATCCTGCTCTCCACAACGAAGGCGGAGCGCGTCGAAGGAGGCTACCGGTTCACGGGGCGCAAATCGTTTGGAAGCCTGGCGCCCGTCTGGACCTACCTGGGCATTCACGGCATGGACACGGCCGATCCATCCCGGCCGCACATCGTGCACGCGTTCATGCCGCGGGACACCGAAGGGTACCGCATCGAGGACACATGGGACGTCCTCGGCATGCGCGCGACGCGCAGCGAAGACACCGTCCTGGACGGCGTTTTCGTGCCCGACCGGTACATCGGTCGGATCGTGCCGGCAGGCGCCGCGGGCATCGATCGGTTCGTTCTGGCGCTGTTCGCGTGGGCGTTGCTGGGGTTTGGAAACATTTACTACGGCCTTGCGCGCCGGGCGTACGAAATGACGCTGCAGTCGGTGAAGTCCAAGCGCTCGCTTGGCCTGTCCCGATCGATGGCATATCACGCCGAGGTTCAGCACACGGTGGCCGAGATGACGCTCGCGCTGGACACGATCGAGCCGCATCTGGAGCGCGTGGCGACTGACTGGTCGTCAGGAGTCGACCATGGCGCAGCCTGGCCGAAGGAGATCTTCAGCGCCAAGTACCACGCCGTCGAAAGCTCGTGGAAAGTCGTCGATCTGGCGCTCGATGCGGCCGGGGGATTCGGCATCTTCCGGCGGAGCGGCCTCGAACAGATCTTCCGCGACGCGCGCCTCGGACGGATCCACCCGGCAAACTCGATGCTGACCCATGAGATCGTCGCGAAGACGGCGCTCGGCATCAGCCCGGACGAGACGCCGCGCTGGGGCTAAGCCGCAGGCGGGGCGGCGAGGGCCGCCGCCCCGTGGGTCCTCATGTTCAACGACTAGCGGTGACGAACAGCGTCCCGAGCGCGTCGAGCCTTTCTCTCCAGTACTTCTTCGCCTTGTCCAGCGCGGCCCGGTCGCGCAGCTTCGTGTGCGCGAGAGACACCGTGCTCTTCGCCCGGCCCTTCGCCAGGAACCAGCCGGCGACGACCGTTCCGTCGGGCCACTGGAGCCGTATCGATTTCGGCGCCGTCGCCGTGCGCACGACCGGTTCGACGCCGTCGAGCCAGCGGCGTCTGGTCGCGGCATCCGCCCAGGCGTCGAACAGCGCTTTCACCGGAACATTGAACGTGCGGCTCTTGCTCGCCTCGTAGGCTCCATCGAGGCGCTGGCCGCGTTCGCGTACGCCCTTGATGCGCTCGTACCCGACGGTGACCATCTGCGACCACCAGTCGCCGACGTGGTACTTCTCGTGCACGAGCGCGGCGACGTCGCGGTGACGCATGGCCGCGGCCTGATCGGCGTCGAGTACGCGCACCCACTCAGGCCAGGTGCGGCCTGTTTTCGCGGCGACCTTCTCGTCGCTCATGCCCGCCAGAGCGGCGTGATCCATCGCGCGTGGCGGCGGTTGCTTACCCTTGGGTTTCGAGAGGATGTGTGCGCGGGCGGCGGTGTACGATTCGCCCGTTTTTTTCATCCGGCTGCGGATGATGCGCTTGCGGTCTTTATCGCGAGGCACGTTACGTCTCCTTTGCACGCGCCACGGGCTGACTCCCCGGCAGCGCACGCGGCGACGCAAAGGTTGTGAACGTGCGATCCGGGAGTCTGCCCCCCTTTGCCTCACAGCGGGTCCCGGCCGGGGCGGGACCTGAAGAGGTTCGGCGTGGATCGACGCCGTCCCTCAGCATGCGCCCGGCGTCGGTCATCCGTCAACCGGGGCCTTCCTGCCGGCGCACGCGTGACGATTCTGCCGGTTCGCCGACTATTCCGTCGATAGGATCCCCCGACTCAGGGTTGGCCTCCGGCAGTTTGGCGCAGTCTCCCTGTCGTCCCGTGGCACCGAGTTTGCCCCGTCACCAGGAGTGACACGAACATTTTCCGCGGCGCGCCTGCGCAGAGCGTGCACCACGATCGGCCTGACGATCGCGGCGGTTGCAATCGTCAGCGTGCCCTCAGCACAGCCCGGATCAATTGGCCTCGCGGCTCGCTATCCCGGGGACGCAGGCATCGAGACCGACCCTGATGTGGTCTTCGTCGAGAAGTTCGAACAGAACACACTCACCGATCTCTTCAGCCGGTGGACCGACGTTCTGAACGGCTCGAAGATGACCTTCAACGCTGACGTGCCGCCGGGAAGTCCGGGGGCGCGCTCGCTCAACATTCCGTGGGTCGGCGGCGGCGTCAATAACGGCGGACATCTTTATAAACAACTCAACCCTGGTATCGACGACGTGATCTATGTCCGCTACTACATCAAGTACCCGACAGATGGACACCACCATCACGAGGGCATCTGGATCGGCGGATACAATCCACCGCTCCCGTGGCCGAACCCACAGGCAGGAATCCGGCCGCTCGGCGACGATCGCTTCTCGGCGGCCGCGGAGCAATCGTACGCCACGTCACGGTTCGACCATTACAACTATTGGATGAACATGCGCGCGGCGCCCGACGGGAACTATTGGGGCAACACGTTATTGAACAATCCGAACGTGGTCGGAAAAAGGGGACAGTGGATGTGCGTGGAGCACATGGTGAAGCTGAATAACCCGGTCGCCGCTTCGAATGGCGAGCACGCGATCTGGATTGACGGTGTCAAGGTGAGTCATGTCGGCCAGGGATTTCCGAACGGTTCATGGACCTGGGGCAACTTCACACAGAATCCGAACGGTGCTCCGTTCGAGGGACTTCGCTGGCGGAGCAACGTCAATCTCAAGCTCAATTACATCTGGCTGCAGAACTACTCGCCTGACGATCCCCCAGGATTCACGAGCAGCATGAAGTTCGACCACATGGTTGCCGCTAAGAGTTACATCGGCTGCCTGGCGTCAGGCGCTCCGTCAGCACCTACCGGGTTAAGAATCGTCAGGGACTAGATTCGGTCAAGGGGCGCTCAACGTCCCGGTGAAAGATCGTGAAGGATGACGTGCAGGACGTCGCTCGCCAGCCGGGCATCGCGCAACGAGATGACGTCGCCGGGGATCAATCCGCCGCTCGCGTCAAGACGATCACGGTACTCGCGGGCAACGACGGGGAGGCGGGCGCACCCGCGCGAGATGAGGCCCGCCCGCTCCGCCGTCGCGATCCGCGTCGCGAACGACCACGTGGCGATGGGCCCCTCCGGCGGCTCGAGCGCCGCGAGTCGGTCGGGTCCATGCGCTTCGAGCGCGTACGTAATGACCGTCTCGAGGATGCTGCAGAAGGTCGTCAGCGCGAGCGCCGACTCTCCACGCTCGAAGGCCTCCACGCCATCCTGATAGGCGCGTTCGAGGCTGGCGCGAAGCGCGGCGTTCTCGATGGTCGCGAAGCGTGAGGGCGGCGGTTGGGAGGGGGCGTCGACGGAGGTGAGCTCGGCATCGGACAGCGAGCGGCCAGCCGAATCGAGCACCTCGAGCAGACGGTCGATGATGACGACGACACTGGCCGACTCGGCGCCGGCGGCCGGCACGAGGAGTGCGTTGCTGAACGCCTGTGAGAGCCAGTGCGCCTTGCTGCCTCCGGACAGCTGGCTCACCGTCGTGGCGCACTCACGCTGCCAGACGTCGAGCGATGGCAAGTCGGAGGCGCTCTGCGGAGCGTTCGCCAGCGTCTCGCGAAGATGCCGACCCCAGGCCTGAAGGTGATCGAGTCGGTGGCGGTACGCGTCGATGGCCGCCGTGCGGGCGATCACATCATCGTCGGCCACGTGGCACGGTGCGGTCAGGCAGCTCGTCGAGCAGCGCGGCGATCTGATCGATGTGGGTGCGCATCGCGGCCGCCGCCCGGCTCGCGTCCTGACGGCGGAGGGCCTGGACGACCGCGGCATGTCCGCGCAAGGAGCGCAGGGGACGCCCGCGCCGCTGCAACGTCCGCGCGCGAGACTCGACCAGGAGATCGTTGAGCGTTTCCATGATTCCGACGATCACCGGGTTGTGCGTCGCCCGGGCCACCGCGGTATGAAAGGCCGTGTCCTCGTCGATGGTCGGCCTGCCCGATTGTACCTTGCGGCGCTGCGCCTCGAGGATCCGCTCGATCTCCTGGAGGTCGGAGGCCGTCGCGCGGGTGGCCGCCATGCCAGCCACCGCCGGTTCGAACATCCGGCGCACGTCCATCAAGTCCGCCTGCCGCGTCCGGTTGAAGGTCATCACGGACGCCATCGGCGTCACGAGATTGTCGACGGAGAGCTCGCGCAGGAAGGTGCCCTGGCCGTGCCGCGCTTCGAGCAGGCCCACGACCTCGAGCCGCCGGATGGCGTCGCGGACCGAGCCGCGGCTGACGCGCATCCGTTGGGCGAGCGCGCGCTCGGAGGGCAGGGGGTGATCCGGTGTGAACGTGCCGTCGACGATGAGCGTCCGAATCCGGTTCGCGATCTCGTCCGGAACCCGCGTGCGCGGGATCGGCGTGAGACCCTGCAGATCCTCGGCGGTGTCGACGGCGTGGCCCGCGTTCTTGACGGGTCGTTTCAACGATGCCAGACTGGGCCTCACTGGTCGGACCACCGAGTCAGTGTACCACTTCAGGCCCCCGCGGCTCAGACGCTGACGTCATGCCCAGCCCGGACACGCCCTCGGCGATCGTCGAGTTCACGGCAGCCGGCCCCGCCCGCGCCGTGGCGGCCGCCATCGAGGCCTATGCCTCCGAGCGCCGCGTCGTCAGCGCGCTCGTAGTGCCCTGGGAAAGCGAGGCAGGGACGTTGCGCATGGCCGTGACCTCGATGAAGAGCGACGGCTGGGCCATCGAGCACACCAACCTCGGGACGGTCTCGCTCGCCGACGGTGGCGACGGCCTCGTGCGCATCACCGTGGTACCGGCCGACGCGACCGCCGGAGAGACGCCGGAGCGCGCCGAGATTCGGCGGAAGCAGACCGCGACGCTGACCGCGTTCGCGCAACAGCTCGAGAGAACGTTCGGCGCGCCCTCCTCGAAATCGGTCGATTCACAGGCATGACCGCGTTCCCCCCTCCCGACGGGCTCATCCCTGAGCTTCCGAAGAACGAAGGCGCCACGCTGTTCGGGGCGAATGTCACGCTGCGCGTGACCGAAGCCCACGTCGACGACGTCGGCCGGGCCGTGGCCCGTCTCGCCGCGCCGGATCTCGTCCGGATAGGCGCGCGGCCGGGCGACGTGCTCCAGATCACGGGGCGGCTGGTCGCGGTCGCGCGCGCGGAGCTCCAGGCGCCCGCGGAACCGGGGACGATCCAGATTGACGGCACCGTGCGCGGCAACGGCGGCGCCGGCCTCCAGGAGCTCGTGTCGGTCACCCGCGTCGAGCACGGCGCCGCGGTCTCGGTCCGGCTCGCGAGCGTCGGCGGATCGACGCCGACGGCGATCAGCCCGGAGCGGATCCTCGAGGATCTGCGCGGCGTCCCCGTCATCACCGGCGCGATCGTCCGCGTGCCGACGTTCGCCAAGGCCGTGAACTTCCAGGTGAAGCGCACGATTCCGTCCGGTCCGGTCCTCATCGATCGGCGCACCGATCTGCGCGTCGTCGAAGGCGATCAATCCACGGCGCAGGCGCCGGGCATCTCGTACGAAGACGTCGGCGGCCTCGAGCGGGAGCTCGCGCGCGTGCGCGAGATCATCGAGCTGCCCCTCAAAAACGTCCGCATCTTCGAGCGGCTCGGCATCCTGCCGCCCAAGGGCGTGTTGCTGCACGGGCCTCCGGGGACGGGCAAGACGCTCCTGGCTCGCGCGGTGGCGGCCGAAAGCCGCGTCCACTTCATCCATTTGAACGGACCGGAGATCATGCGCAAGTTCTACGGCGAGAGCGAAGCGCGGCTCCGCGAAGTCTTCGAGGAGGCCGCGCGCTCCGCGCCCGCGATCATCTTCATCGACGAAATCGACGCCGTCGCGCCGAAGCGCGCCGAGGTCGTCGGCGAAGTCGAAAAGCGCGTCGTCGCGCAGCTGCTGGGCCTGATGGACGGGTTCGTCGCCCGCGGCCAGGTGATCGTCATCGGGGCCACGAACATCCCCGAAGTGCTCGATCCCGCGCTGCGGCGACCGGGCCGCTTCGATCGCGAGATCGAGATCGGCGTGCCGAACGCGGCCGGCCGGCTCCAGATCCTCCGGATCCACACGCGCGCCATGCCGCTGGCCCCGGACGTCAGGCTCGAGGAGATCGCGGAGCACACGCACGGCTTCGTCGGCGCCGACCTGGAGGCGCTCTGCCAGGAAGTCGGCATCATCGCGCTCCGGCGCTTTCTGTCGACCAGCTCGAGCCGCGCCGGCGATGCCGACCGCGCGGAGCTCGGCGCCCTGGTCGTGACGGCGGAGGACTTCCTTCAGGGGCTGAAGGAAGTGGAGCCCAGCGCCACGCGCGAATTCCTGCTCGAGAAAAGCGCCATCCGCTTCGACGCCGTGGGCGGACTCGACGAGATCAAGCGGCTCTTGCGCGCCATCGTCGAGCACGGCCACGTGCATGACGACGTGTACGAGCAGGTTGGTTTGACGACGCCGCGCGGCATCCTCTTCACGGGACGCTCCGGAACCGGAAAGACGACGATGGCGCGGGCGCTGTCGGGCGAGACGGGTCTGCCGCTCATTGCCGTCGACGGCCCGCAGCTCTTCTCGAAATGGCTGGGCGAATCGGAGAAGGCGCTCCGCAGCGTCTTCAAGAAGGCGCGCCGGGCGGCGCCCTGCCTCCTGTTCTTCGACACCATCGACGCCCTCGCGCCGCGGCTGACCGATGTCGGCCGCGGAGCACCAGGCCTCGGCGGGAATCTACCCGCGAATCCTGAGCCAGCTCGTGCGCGAGATCGACGGTTTGGGCGACGTCAAAGGCGTTATATTGCTCGCCGCGACGAACCGGCTCGAGCGCGTCGATCCGGTGCTCATGCGCAGCGGGCGCTTCGACTACGTGGTGAACTTCCCGGAACCCGATGCCGCGGCGCGCGAAGCCATCGCCCGGTTCTACTGTCGCCGGGCGCCGCTGGCGGCGGACGTCGATCTCGCGGAGCTGGCCCGCCGCACCGAGGGGCGGACGGGCGCCGATATCGAGAGCCTGTGCAAGAAGGCGATGCTCGTCGCGATCGATCGCTGTCACGGGCAGGGAAGCGACAAGCGTCTCGAGGTCCGCTGGAGCGATTTCATCGCCCCGAACGAAGAGGCGAAGGATCCGTCATGAGTTATGTCGAGCTGACCGTCTGGACCCGCGGCATCATCATGGACAAGGAAGGACGCGACATCGTGAACTCCGTCGCGATGGCGGGCCGCAAGGAGGGCAAGTTCACGCAGGCGATGGAGAACTACGTCGACAACCCCGATCGGACCAATGCGCCGACGCGGAAGTACTGCCGGCTCAGCGACTCGGAGATCGAGCACGCGCTGACCTACGAGAACGAGCATCCCAACGTCGTGGTCCTCGTCGAGGGGACGATGGTGAAGGGATGGGACTACATGCGCGGCATGCCGCCGGGCGGGACGCTCGTGATCAACACGCACTACGCGCCCGACTACATGTTGCGCTTCGTGCCGGGCCCCGAGCGGCTGGCGCAGCTCGTCTGCGTGGATGCGGCGAAGCTGGCCGATCACAAATGGCTGTACTATCGGCTCGGCGAGCTGGGCCTCGATCGCCTCTCGACCGAAGGCGCGGCCGAGCGGAGCAAGGCGATCGCGCCAGACATCGCGGCGCCGCTCATCGCCGCGGTGGTCAAGACGACAGGCATCGTCAACCGCGACAACATCGAACCGATGATTTCGAACCAGGCGGCGTTCCGGGCGGGCTGGGACGCGTTGCAGGTGCTGACGCTGAACGCGTCGGCCGTCACGAGCGCGGGGAACTGATGTCGACCAAGGGCACCCACATTCCAGACTGGCTGAAGGTTCCGTTTGCCGGCATCACGCCGGCGCCGACGCAGGAGAAGGGCCAGGATCTGTTTCCGACCGGCAACTGGCGCGCGATCCGGCCCGTGTATCGCGACAAGATGCCGCCCTGCAACAACGCCTGCGGAACCAACGAGAAGATCCAGGGGTATCTCGACCTGGTCAAGCGCGGCAAGTACCTCGACGCCTACGCGCTGATCAAGGAAGACATGCCGTTTCCGTCGGTCACCGGCCGTGTCTGCTACCACCCGTGCGAGCAGGCCTGCAACCGCGGGCAGTACGACGAGGCGATCTCGATTCGCGCCGTCGAGCGGTTCCTCGGCGATCTCGGTCTGGCCTTGCCGCGCGACGTCGTCCGGGCCGGGCCGCCGAACGGCAAGAAAGTCGCCGTGGTCGGCTCGGGTCCCGCCGGGCACAGCGCCGCCTATCAGCTCGCGCGCCTGGGCTACGCGGTGACGATTCTGGAGAAGTCGCCGAAGCCAGGCGGTCTGAACCGCGGCGGCATTCCCGACTGGGTCCTGCCGCAGGACGTGCTCGACCGCGAGATCGACCGCCTGCGCGAGCTGGGGATCACGATCAAGACGAACACCGAGGTCGGCAAGGACGTCGCGTGGGACGACTTGAAGCGCGACTACGACGCGTGCGTCCTCGCCGTCGGGCTCACCGAGCCGAACCGCGTGCGCGCCGAGGGCGAAGACAAGCCGGGCGTGCTCTACGGCCTGCCGTTCCTCCGCGACATCGGCATGGGGACGTCGCAGGTCGAAGCTCGGCGCGCGCGTGGCGGTCATCGGCGGCGGCAACACCGCCATCGACTGCGCGCGCGAGGCGCTGCGTCAGGGCGCGCTCGAGGTGACGATGATCACCGTCGAGGCGAACACGAAGGACATGCCCTGCGTGCCCGAGGACCTGCACGACATGCTCGAGGAAGGCGTCGAGCTGCTGCACGGTCGGGCGATGACGGCGGTCGCCGGAAACGGCCGCCTCGAGTCGCTGGAGCTGCGGCCCGCCCGCTTCTCAGGCGCGATCAACGCGTCAGCCATCACGATCGACCGTCAGGCGCCGCCGGAACGGTTCGCCGCCGACACCGTCATCATCGCCGTCGGCCAGCACGCGGCGCTCGGCTGGCTGCCGGCCGAGTTCAAGACCGATCGCAACACGATCAGGATCGACGAGTTCGGGCGTCTCGGCGACACGACCTTCTTCGCCGCCGGCGACGTCGTCCAGCTCGGGACGGGACAGCCGCTGATGGTCGTCAACGCCGTCGGTGACGGCAAGCGCGTGGCCTTCAACGTCGACAAGGTTCTTCGCGGCCTTCCGCTGCGGCATCAGCCCAAAGCGGTGGACGTGATCGTCGATCTGAATCGCATGAACATGACCTACTTCCCGCAGTTCCCGCGTGTGAAGCAGGACATGCTCGCGCCCGCCTCGAGACGCCGCACGCAGGACGAGGTCATCCTGGCGTTCACCGAAGAGCAGGCGGTCGAAGAGGCGAACCGGTGCTTCAGTTGCGGCACCTGCAACGCCTGCGACAACTGCTATCTCGTCTGTCCCGAGCCGTGCATCGTCCGATTGGATCGCTCGAACGGCCTCTACAAGATTCTGGTCGACTACTGCAAAGGGTGCCGGGTCTGCATCGAGGAATGTCCGACCGGCTGCCTGGAGGGCGTGCCCGAGCTCGACTTCGATACCGGCGTCGTTCGCATGGACACCGCATTCGCGATTACCCCGGGGCTGCACGGCCGGCAGGCAGACGAGCTGAAGGCGCTGCCTCAGCGCCCGGCGAAGGACATCGAGTGATGAAAAAGACGGTCCGCATCAACGGGTGCGTGGCGGCTGCGCAGGCGGCGAAGTATGCCGACGTCGACGTCATCACCGCCTATCCGATCCGCCCCTACACGGCGACGATGATGGCGCTGGCGCAGATGGTCGCCAACGGCGAGCTCGATGCCGAGTACATCGTCGCCGACAGCGAGCACTCGCAGCTCAGCATCGCCCACGGCGCCTCATCGTCGGGCGCCCGCGTCTTCACCGGCAGCTCTGGTGTCGGCGTGCAATTCGCCTACGAGCTGTACTCGCCGATCTCCGGGAGCCGCATGCCCGTGCAGATGATGATCGCCGACCGGACGCTCGACCCGCCGGGAGACTTCGGGTCGGAGCACACCGACGCGCTGTCCACGCGCGACATGGGTTGGATCATGGGCTGGTCGTGCCAGGCGCAGGAAGCGTTCGACAACCACCTGCTGGCCTATCGGATCGGCGAAGATCCGCGCGTGCTGCTGCCGCAGATGGTCTGTCAGGACGGATTCTTCGTTTCGCACATCACGTCCGACGTGGAACTGCCCGATCCGGGTCAGGTGAAAGAGTTCCTGCCGCCGTACAAGCACCCCTATCCGCTCGATCCGCGGCATCCTGTTTCGCACGGGCCGCAGATCATGCCCGAGCAGGGTCCGCCGCTTCAGCTCGAACGGGCCCGCGCGATGGAGGGCGTCCTGCCCGGTGATCGAGCAGGCGCACGAGGAGTTCGCCGCGGATCTTCGGTCGCCGGTACGATCCGTGGGTCGAAGAGTTCATGACCGATGGCGCCGACGTCGTGTTCTTCATGCAAGGCGGGCACGCGGTGACCGCCCGCTACGCCATCCGCCACATGCGCGAGCGCGGGGCGAAGGTCGGCCTGGTCCGGCTTCGGACGATCCGGCCGTATCCAACCGAGCGCGTGAAAGACGTCCTGTCCAGATTCAAGGTGGTGGGCGTCATCGAAACCAACCTGAGCCTCGGCAGCGTGAGCAGCGGTGGCGTGCTCTATGCGGAAGTCTGCGCCGCGCTCTATGAGAGCGCCGAGCGGCCGCTCGTCGTGTCCTTCATGGCCGGGCTTGGCGGCGAAGCCATCGTGCTGAAAGAGTTCTACTGGATGACGCAGAAGATGCTCGACGCGCAGAAGCGCGGCCGCCTCGAGAAGCGAACGCACTGGGTCGGCTTTGAAGAGTAGCGCAGGCCTTCAGGCCTGCCTCGCAGCGCAGCCCTTCAGGGCTGCCTTCGGAGATACGAATGCCAACCATTGAAATCGAACGGCAGATGCTTCCGCTGCTCGGCAGCCCGAACGTCGGAGCCCGGTTCTACAACCCGGACCTTCCGGCGACCGAGCCGTTCGTGCCGGGCCATCGGACGTGCGCCGGCTGCGGCCCGTCGATCCAGTACCGGATCACGAGCAAGGCGGCGGGCGACAACACGATCCTGGTCGGTCCGACGGGGTGCATGTATGTCGCGAACAGCTCGTACCTGTGCACGCCGTACAACGTGCCCTGGGCGCATACGCAGATTGGCAGCGCCGGCAGCTTTACCGCGGGCGTCGCCGCCGCCTACGAGGCGATGATCCGGAAGGGCAAGTGGAAGGGAAAGTTCCCCAACATCATCTGCGAGGCGGGCGACGGCAGCGCGTCCGATATCGGCCTGGCGTCGGTGTCGGGAGCGCTCTATCGCAACCACGACTGTCTGATCATCTGCTACGACAACGAGCAGTACGCCAACACGGGCATTCAGGCGTCGTCGCGCACGCCGTACGGCGGGATGACGACGTTCTCGCCGCCCGGACCGAAGGTCCCGGAAGGCGAAGACGCTGTTCCCGAAGGATCTGGCGCGGATGATGGCCGCCGGCCATCCGCACTGCTACGTGGCCACTGCCAGCGTCGGCTACCCGATCGACCTGATGAACAAGGTCCGCAAGGGGCTGAATCACCGCGGCGCGGCGTTCGTCCTCATGTATACGCCATGCCAGAAGGGCTTCGTCTACGAGACGCCACGGTCGATCGACCTCGGCCGTCTGGTCGTCGAATGCGGCCTCTTTCCCGTCTGGGAATGGAACCCGGAGGCGCGCGCGTACGACTACGGTTTCCGTCCGCAGGTCGATGCGTCCCGTGGCGGAGTACCTGAAGCTGCAGGGTCGTTTCGGCCATCTGCACGCCGCGCACATCGCGACGCTGCAGAAGTTCGCGAACGCGCAATGGAAGATGATGGGCGTCGAGATCCCGCAGGCGCTCGTCGAGGCCGAGAACCCGGACGTGCACGCGCGCATGGCGGCAGCCGAGCAGGCCGCGGCCATCGCGCACACGGTGTAACCATGGCAGAGGGCGCACACGACGCCGCTCCTCCTCCGCCGGAGGAAAGCTACATCGTCAGCGAAGGGAAGAAGCGCGGATCGACACGCGACGTGCGGGCCGATGCGCGCCATGACAAGTACTACACCGTCGTCCGCGTGCACGCCGGCGACGGGCTGCTCACAAGCAACTGGCACACCAACGAGGTGTTCCAGCACGTCAAGGACAACTTCGAGGGTTATACGTTCGTGATGCGCACGCTGGAAGCCTGGGGCGCCGTCATCGAAAGCGACGACCGCGCCTCCTACACCGCCGGCGGCCGCGTGTGGGTGCTCGACCTGCAGCCTGCCGAAGGCAAGAAGAAGCGGCTTCCCGGCAGCTGCAACGAGGCTGCCGCGTGCCACACATGCCTCGAAAGGTGCTTCTCGTCGACGACACGCCGGAGATCGCCGAGCTCCTGAGCTTCTCGCTGCGGGATCATGGGTACGAGGTCTCCGTTTCCGGGTACACCTCCTCCATCAACGAGCTCATCGCGCAGGATCAGGCCGCGGCCGTCGTCATCGACTGCTCGATCTTCGACATGAGCGAGTCGCTGTTCGACATGGTGCGCGACGCGGAAGAACACTCGACGCTGCCCGTCGTCATCATCAGCGACACGCCGGATGAAGCGGTAAAGAGTCTGCGTGCCCGACAGGCGCGCCACGTGCGCCTCGTTCCGAAGCCATTCACCGGATCTCAAGTCGCGGCTGCGCTCGAGCAGCTGTTCGAGCCCGAAACGGGGCCTTAGGCCGTTACGCAATGTGGAATATGGACAACTGGGACTACCTGAAGCGTCAGGTGGTTCGAGATCCAAAGGGCCGCGAATGGACCGTGGCGCTGATGGACATGTTCGGACAGGAGGGCGATCCGGAGGTCCCCAGCCGGGTCCTCGAAATGCAGCACGCGTCCGGCCGCTACTTCACGCTGATCTACGCGTCGAGCGGCGCCATCCAATGGGAGCGCGGGCATCGATCGCTCGACGATGCCTCCGCGGAATACGGATGCCTCCTGGCCGACGTGGCAGCCGGCCAGCTCGACCCCGCTCAGCCGGTGTTTCGCGAGAACCTCGACGATTGACGTCGAGGCGGCTACGAAGCGGCGGCAGGCGCTCGTAGTGGCCGGTCGGCGACGCCGACTGATGCCTGTGTGAGACGCGCCGCGAGAGGGCGAAGCCAGAAGAACGCCAGCGCCGCGGCGAGCAGGTCGCACGCCACCGCGACCCAGAAGACGGGAGGCCAGGACCCGTAGGTCTCCACCAGCCACGCCGCTCCCCATCCGGCGAAGATCGACGCCGTGCCCTTCGCGGTGTACTGGATTCCGTAGTTCGTCGTGGCGTAGTTCGGTCCGAACACATCGCCGATGGCCGCCGGGAAGAGCGAGTAGATCTCGCCCCACGCAAAGAACACGAACCCCGAAAGGACCACGAACAGCAATGGGCGATCGATGAACTGGATGAGCGTCAGGATCGCAATCGCCTCGAGGGTGAACGCGATACCCATCGTGGTGTACCGCCCGATGTGATCCGAGACCCACCCCCAGAAGGGTCGGGTAATCCCGTTCAGGATGCGGTCAAGGATGAGCGCCAGGCCGAGCGCACTGACACCCCACATGACGATGGTCTTGTCCATCCCGTAGTCCCGGGCAATCGGCCTGAGCTGCGCCGTCACCATCAGCCCGCCGAAGGCCACCAGCGTCATCATGAGGTACATCAGCCAGAAGGTGGGCGTACTGATCATCTGAAGCGGCGTCTTGCTCACGCGCGACTGCACGACAGCCGCCGTCGCCGCCGGTACCCATCCCGACGGCTTCCAATCAGGTCGAGGCTTTCTCATGAACTGCGCCATCACGATGACGATGACGCCCTGGATGACACCCCAGACGATGAACGCAGAGCGGTAGCCGCTCGTCTCGATCATCCGCTGGATGGGCAGGATCGTGAGGGCCGTGCCGAACCCATAGGCGCCCGCGGCCAGACCGGCCGCGAGGCCCCGACGGTCGGGAAACCACTTCAAGGCGGTGCCGATCGAGGCGCCGTAGACCGCGCCCGCGCCGATTCCTCCGAGGACGTACCAGAAGTAGAGTCCGCCGAGCGTCTGCGCGAAGCCCGATCCGATCCAGCCGAGGCCGACGAGCACGCCACCGACGGTCACGACGCTTCGCGGGCCCAGCTTGTCGATGAGATAGCCCTCGACCGGCACGAGCCAGGTCTCCGCGAGGATGAAAATCGTAAACGTAAGCTGGACCGCCGACAGGGTGGCCTTGAGGCTCTCCGTCAACGGGATCGTGAACAGCGTCCAGGCGTACTGCAGGTTCGCGATCGCGGCCATGGCGATCACGCAGGCCGTGAGTTGCAGCCATCGATTCACGACTCGAGCCGCGTCCGAGCGCGCCTGTTCGGGCACCAGCGCACCTCCAGATTGGAGGACAACTTGTACTCGGACGCCAGTGACGGGTCAAGGTGCACTCTTCACGCGCCACACCGCGTTGCCGACATCGTCGGCGACGAGCAGGGCGCCGCGCGTGTCGATCGCCACGCCGACCGGCCGGCCCATCGCGTCGCCGTTCTCCTTGACGAACCCGGTCACCACGTCGACGAGCGCGCCGGACGGGCGACCGTTCGTGAAGGGAACGAACACGACCTTGTAGCCGCTGCGCGGTTTCCGGTTCCAGGAGCCGTGCTGACCGACGAACATTCCCTGGTTGAATCGCGCCGGCAGGCGCGCCGAGCGCGAGGAGGCCAGCCCGAGCGACGCCGTATGCGGACCCAACGCATAGTCCGGCACGATCGCCTTCGCGACCAGGTCTGGCCTCGGCGGCTCCACCCGGGTGTCCACGTGAGACCCGAAGTAGCTGTACGGCCAGCCGTAGAATCCGCCATCCTGAACCGAGGTCATGTAGTCGGGCACCAGATCGCTGCCGAGCTCGTCCCGCTCGTTGACGGCGACCCACAGCGCGCCGCTCTCCGGTTCCCACGCCATCCCGACGGGGTTCCGCAGGCCCGAAGCGAAAATGCGATGCGTCCCGGTTCGGGCATCGATCTCCCAGATCGCCGCGCGTCCCTCCTCTTTGTCCATGCCGTGCTCCGCCACGTTGCTGTTCGATCCAACGCCGACGTACAGCTTGGATCCATCCGGAGAGGCGATGAGGCTCTTCGTCCAGTGGTGATTGAGCGGGCCGCCTGGAAGGTCCACCACCTTGGCCGGCGTGGCAGTGATCTGCGTCTGGCCTTCCTCATAGGGGACCTTGACCACGGCGTCGGAATTCGCCACGTAGAGGACGTTTCCCACGAGGGCCATGCCGAAGGGGGAGTTGAGGCCGGTCAGAAACGCCGTGCGGGTTTCCGCGACGCCGTCGCCGTCCGCGTCGCGAAGCAGCGTGATGCGGTTCGCGCTCGGCACCGCGCCGCCTGCCTTCTTCTGGTAGCGCTTGAAGAACCAGCCCTTGATCCCTTTGGCGTCCTCCGGGCGCGGTGGAGCATTCGTCTCGGCGACGAGGACATCGCCGTTCGGAAGGACATGCAACCAGCGCGGATGGTCGAGTCCGCGCGCGAACGCGGCGACCGTCGTTCCCTCAGCCGCGACCGGCCGTTCGCCATCGGACCAGCCTTTCGCCGTTACCACGTGCACGGTCGGGATGAGCGAGCGGTTCGGCTTCGGCAGCGTCGGGTTGGGGCCCGTGCCGTCGTTGACGGGGAGCTGCGCCGTCGCACCGCATGCGGCGACAGCGCTGGCCGTGGCGATGAGCATCACAAACGACTGAAACTTTGAGGCAGTCATTCTTCACGTCACCTGCTGTCTGCGGCTGTGGATTAACTCCAGCTGTCGGGCTACTAGCTGGAGCAGCACGGCCATTCAATCTCGCAACATTGCAGGTTTCTCGCCACGCTCCGATTAATTCGTAGAGGCGTGTACCGACCAGCTCGACGAAAGCGGTTCGTCGTCGGCTCACGACCCGGCGACGGGCCGCCGGATCGCGCGCCCCGGGCGCGCGTCGTCGATCAACTTGCCGTCCCGCACGACAAACGTCCCGTTGACGATGACGTGCGGGATCCCGGCCGACGCCTGCGCCGGCTCGGCGAACGTGGCCCGATCGACGACCGTGGCGGCGTCGAAGACGGTGATGTCCGCGTCCATTCCCTCGGCGAGACGTCCCTTTTTCAACATCTGCGGAGCCACACGCTCGAGGCGCTGCGCCGGCAGGACCGTCATCTTGCGCAGCGCCTCGATCAGGGTCAGCGCCTGCTTGTCGCGCACGTAGCGGCCCAGCACGCGCGCGAACGTCCCTGCGCCCCTCGGGTGCGCGCGGCCGTCGGTGAACGGCACGCCGTCGCTCGCGATGATCACGCCCGGCCGCGCGACGGCGAGGTCGACCGCTTCCTCCGGGATGATGTGCGCGATGATCATGCCGCCCTTCGCGCGGTGCTCCTCCCAGCTCTGCTCACTGAGGCGCTGCCCCGTCGCGACCCACTCGATATCCCCGTAGTCGGCGCCGAGCCGCTCGCGCCAACCGGGATCGAATATCGCGGCTTTGATGTTCGTCGAGGCCGCCGTGTACGGATAGACCTCGGTCGTCACCTTCACGCCCGTGCGCCGCGCGCCGTCGATCATGTCGAGCAGGATCGCCGTCTGCCGAAGGCCGCTGCTTCCGATGTGCACGATATGGACGTTCGCGCCGCTGCCGGCCGCGTTGCCGATCACTTCATGGATGGCCTCGATGCTGCTGCCCGGCTCGACCATCCCCGCGTACCGCACGTGCACGAAGATCGAAACGTCCTTCTCGGCTGCGACCTTGAACACGCGCCAGGACTCCTCGCGCGTGGCGCCCGGCGTGTACGCGAGGCCCATCCCGATCCCGAGCGCGCCCTCCGCAAGGCCCTGGCGGAGTCGCTTCTCGATCTCGGCCAGCTGCTCAGGCGTCGCGCCCTGGTAGACGCCCGGCCCCTGGGGTGCGCTCGATTCGAGCAGCCGCGCGCCGCGCGCCTGCACGTGCGAGGCGGTCGCTCCGAAGTTGAGACGGGCCTTTCCGGCACGCGCCGCATACCAGTCGGCCACCTGCAGCGTCCCGCCCTCGAGCTCGAGTGCGGTCGTGACGCCATCGTGCGCCTGCCACTTGCTGCTCTCGGGGTCCTGGCCGTGTGCGTGAAGGTCGATGAACCCCGGCGCGACAACCAGGCCGCTGACATCCACGACCTCGCGGGCGTCGAGCGGCCGTCTCGAGATCGCGGCGATCCGCCCGTCCCGGATCGCGACGTTGCGCACGTCGTCGAGGCCCGATGCGGGATCGATGACCCGCCCGCCGCGCAGCACCAGGTCGAACCGACCTGGCTGAGCTTCGAGCAGGCCGGCGAACAGGGCGACAGCCGCGGTGGACAGGACGAGCGCTTTCTTCATGCGGTATATCCTTGGAGTAGTTGCAATCATGCCATGAGTGATGGCCTCAGGCCGCACTCGCCGGACATTCCATGACACTCAACTCGAATCGGTTTCGCGCGCTCGCCGTCGACTACGACGACACGCTGGCCACCGGAGGCAGCGTAGACCCCGCCGTCCTCGACGCGCTGAACCGGTTGAAGGACTCCGGCTTCCGGCTTCTCCTCGTGACCGGCCGCGAGCTCGACGATCTGAAGCGGGTCTGCCCGGCGCTCGCGATCTTCGATCGCGTTGTCGCGGAGAACGGCGGACTGCTGCATCGACCCGACACCGGCGACGAGCGAACGCTCGGCGAGGCGCCGAGCGGGCCATTCCTCGACCTCCTCCGGCAGAAGAACGTCGTCCCGCTCTCCGTCGGTCGCGTGATCGTCGCGACCAGAGAGCCTCAGGAGGCGCGCGTGCTGGAAGCCATTCGCGAGCTCGGGCTCGAGCTCGAGATCATTTTCAACAAGGGCGCCGTGATGATCCTGCCGTCGGGCGTCAACAAGGCCACCGGGCTTCGTCACGCGCTCTCCGCCCTGAAGTTGCCGGCGGCCAGCGTGGTCGGCATGGGAGACGCCGAGAACGATCACGCATTTCTGGAGGCGTGCGGCTACGGCGTTGCGGTCGCCAACGCGATCCCGGCCCTCAAGAGTCGCGCGCGCCTCGTGACCGGCGGTTCCGCCGGCGCAGGCGTGATCGAAGTGGTCGAACGGCTGCTCTCGGATGGCCTAGCAACCCGTAGCTAAAGGGCTCCTTCTAAGGCGCCGCTATAATCCGCCGCATGGATTCTGCGACATCGCTGATCGTGGGACTCTATTTGCTCGCTGCGCAGTCGGGCACGACCTGGCGTGATCCGTCGCTTCACCAAGTGCGGTTCGTCACGGTCGAGTCGTCCGTTCGATTGGAAGTGCTGGATTGGGGCGGAACCGGACGACCGATTCTGTTTGTGGGTTGCTACGTCACTGGACATGTCTACGACAACATCGCGCCGAAGCTGACCGATCGGTTTCGCGTGTACGCCGTCACCCGGCGCGGCGTCGGCGCCTCGGATCACCCTGCGACGGGATACGATCCGCAGCGCAGGGCCGACGACATCCTCGAGGTGATCGGCGCGGTCGGCATGCAGAAGCCAATTCTCATCGGGAACTCGTGTGGCGGCGATATTTTGCACACCCTCGGCGCCCAACATCCTGATCGCTTGGGCGGCCTCGTCTACCTTGATGCCGCCGAGGACCCGACGCTCTCCATGGCGGATTACGGCCTCGCTTCAGTCGATGTGGCGCAGGTCCTAGCGCACATGCCTGCCAAGGTGGGCAAGTCAGTACCGGTCACGTTTCCGGAGGGCGAACGACGTCAGATGGCCGAGTGGCCGCTCGACCCCGCAATTCGAAAGGCAATCGTCGACGACAACAAGGTCCGGCCTGACTACGCGCGAATCCGCGTCCCCGTTCTCGCGATCTATCGAACCGAAACGATGGAACAGACCCTCAAAGATTATCCGCCGATACATGAGGAACAGCGTGCGGCATTGAACCAGGCCTATGCGGGCAAACGGGCGCGGCTCTCGAAATGGCAGCGCGACTTGCTCGCCGGCGTTCCCACCGCGCGGATTGTCGAGCTCCCCGACGCCAATCTGTTTATGTTCTTGTCGAACGAAGCCGACGTTCTTCGTGAAGTGCGCGCGTTCGCGGCCACATTACAGCAGTGAATCCGGCGCGCATGCGCTGATGGACCGAACGGGCGAAAGAGACCCGTGTTGGGTCCCTATCGAGGACTTTAGCCACGGGCTGTTAGGGAGTTAGACCGGCGCGTCCTCCGGCGCCCGCGCCGCGTACTGCAGCGGCTTGGTCCAGATGCTCTCCAATCCTTCCAGGATCTCCGACGCCCAGCCGAACACGTTGCGGCCGGCGACGACGCGCCGCATCGCGCGCATCCGGGCACGCCGCTCGTCGGGTTGCATGTCCAGGGCGCGGGTCAGCGCGTTGGCGAAGTCCTCGATGTCGTACGGGTTGATGATCAGCGCATCCCGCAGCTCGTGCGCTGCGCCCGCCAGGCCGCTCAGGACCAGGACGCCATCCTCGTCGTCCCGCGCCGCCACGAACTCCTTCGCGACCAGATTCATCCCGTCGTGCAGCGAGCTGACGACGCAGAACTGCGCCAGCCGGTAGAGCGCCACCAGGCTCGGCATGGTGAGCGCGCCCTTGTGGTAGTAGACGGGCGGCGGCAGGCCGGGCTTGGCGTGGCGGGCGTTGATGTCCGCGACACGCCTGGCGATCTCCGAGGCGATCGCGCTGTAGCTCTCGAGCTCCGACCGCGAGGGGACGGCAATCTGCACGAAGGTCAACCGGCCGCTCAGCTCCGGCCGCATGGTCAGCAGGAGGTCCAGCGCGGCGAGGCGCTCGGGGATGCCCTTCGTGTAGTCGAGCCGGTCGACGCCGAGGCCAAGAATCGGCGCGCCCAGCCCGAATGCCTGCGCGAGCCTCCGCTGTTCGTCTGCGAGCGCGGGATCGGCGGCCGCCGACTGGATACGATCGTAGTCGACCCCGATCGGCACCGACACGGCCGTGGTGGGCCGGCCCTCGAAGCGCACGATCGCGCCGTTCGCTTCGATCTCGGCGTCGAGCTCCTCCTCGGCCGCCGCGACGAAGTTCCGGCGATCCCGCTCGAGCTGGAACGCGAGGAGGTCGTTCGCGAGAAGGCCGGTGAGAAGCTCGCGCCGCCACGGACAGATGCGCAGGCGATCCGGGTAGGGCCACGGGATGTGCCAGAAGAGCGCCGTGCGAACGGCCGGCCGGCGCTCGCGGAGGCGCGGCGCGACGAGCGCGAGGTGATAGTCCTGGATGAACACCGGCGTCTCGAACGACGCCAGTTCCTCGTCGATCGCCGCGGCGAAGCGCGCGTTCACCGACTGGTATGCCGACCAGTCCTCGGGGCGAAACACCGGACGCACGTCGACGAGGTGACAGAGCGGCCAGAGGCCCTCGTTGGCGAATCCTGCGTAATACGCCGAGAACTCACGGTCCTCCAGCCACAGACGACGCAGATCGTACGAGGCGCTGTCCGGAGGCACGCGCACCTTGTCGGAGGCGTCGACGACATCCCGATCGGCGCGGCCGGCGCCGTGCGCGATCCAGACGCCGCCGCGCTCGCGCATGAGCGCGTCGAGCGCCACGGCAACGCCCCCCGTTGCGGCCGTGTGCGTGACGCGACCTGTCTGATCGTAGTTGTGCAGATAGGGCTCCCGGTTCGAGACCACGATCAGGGGCCGCGGCGCGCTCGCGTCGATCTCGCCGGCCTGCGCCAGCCCGAGCCTGAAGAGGACGGGGCCGATCAGCTCGTGGATGACGATCAGCGCGACCAGCAGCATCTGAATCTGGAGGCCCCAGCCGGGAAAGTCCGCGGCGACGACCGAGGCCAACCCAAGCGTGACACCCGCCTGCGAGAGGAGACCCGTCCAGGCATACTTCGCCGAGGAGCGCTCGACGTCGGCGAATCGAATTCCGACGCGCACGCCGAGATAAATCAACAAGAGCCGCGCGGACGCCAGGCCGACGGCGACGAAGCCGAGCGCGGCGAGCACCTCGAGCTGCAGCGATGAGCCGACCGCGACGAAAAACACCACGAGCACCGGAAGCGCGCCGCGCTGAACCGCAGCCTTGAGCGCGTCCCCCTGCGCGACCGCAAGGTTCTCGATCACGATGCCGGCCGCCATCGCCGCGAGCAGGGGCTCGAGACCCTGGGTGAAGCCGACCTGGCTGAGCAGCGCGCAGACCGCTATGAGCACGAGCGTAATCTCGCGCCCGATGTACTTCAGGTAAAGGGCGAAGAGCGCCCCGACGAGGCTGCCGAACGCCGCGGCGCCGCCGATTTCCCACGCCAGCCGCATCAGGACGTTGACGTCTTCGCCCGGCGCCCCGAACGCGGTCCGCGCAAGCTGCATCGACAGCGAGAACAGGACGAGGAGGACGAGATCCGCGAACACGACGATCGCAAGGACGAGATCGCTCAACCGGCCGCGCGCTCCCGTTTCGGAGATGACCGCCGCGGTCATCGTCGGGGAGAAACTGACGACGATAATCACGAGAAGGACGGTCATCGCGAGCTTTGGCAGTCCCGCGGCGTCCGGGGCGACCGGCAGCCACGGCCAGGCGAGCCAGGCAAGCGCGAACAGCCCGCTCATGGCAATCGCGATGATCGTCAGCGTCAGCTTCGCGATCCCCGCCAGGCGGCGGCCGAGACGCTCCAGGTTCAGCGTGAGCCCCGCAATGAACGCAATCAGCGTCGTCGCGATGCCGTTGATCGCTTGAAGCTGGCGCACCATCGGCTCGGTGATCAGGTTCGCGAGATAGGGGCCGACCACGAGGCCGAACAGCAGGTAGCCCGTCAGGCGCGGCAGGCGGAAGCGGCGCAGCAGGTCGCCGGCCACCGACGCCAGAACGAGCGTGAGCCCGATCGCGAGGGCGGTGCTCCGCGGATCCGGTTCCATCGAGCCGATCTGCCGGACCCACACAATCGCGGCGATGACGAGTGCGACGGCGAGCGCGCGCCTCACAGCCGCGCCTCCCGCGGATGGACGAAGTGCGAGATCACCGCCGAGCCGAGCGACCCGGCGACCGCGACCGCGAGGACGATCCCGGCGCGATCCGGCCCGGCGGCCTGGATCGCGTTGAGACCGAACGCGATCGCGAGCACGCCGGGCGACACGAGGTAGAGCCCCAGACCAGGCGGTACGTCGCTCCCCGCGATGCGCCTGGCGATCCAGCCGCCGGCCATCTTGCCCGCGATCCGGAAGAGCAGGTAGACCGACACGAGCAGCGCGAGACCGGGCCAGACGCCGACGCGGGCGCCGGCAACGAGGACGAGCAGGACGACGAGCGGGTGCTGCACGTGACGCACGTCGCGCTCGAGCCGGTCCCGCCCGGGACCGCCGGCCGCGTTCCACAGAGCACCGGCGACGAGGCCGGCCAGCAACCCCGACAAAGACAGATACTCCACGGTGCCGCCCAGAAGCAGCAGCGTGCCAACCGCAAATACGCGCTGCTCGCTTTCTGACGTGGCCTGGGACACGAGCAGCCACCCGGCGAACGCGATGGCGAGCGCGATGACGGCAGACTGCACGGCGAGCAGCGCGAGCGCCCCCTGCTCGAGCTCGCGCAGCGACGCGAGCGCCACGGCGCCGAGGACGATCGGCAATACGTCATCGAGATCGCCGATGCGCGCGACCTGCACGCCGGGACGATCCGGACCCTCAATCGCCGCCGTCGATGACGAAGCGGCGCAGATGCCGATGAGGAGCGCGGCGAGCCACTGCGGGAGACCGACCTCGACGTGTGCCAGGCGGAGCGCCAGGAGCACGCCGGCGCCCACGAGGGTAATCGTGAACGCACCCTCGACGCTGGCGGCCGCCAGCAGGCGACCTTCATACGGTCGCCTCGCATCCAGACCAAGCCCGACGAAGACGCCCAGCGTCGCGATCGCCACCGAGACGGCGGGATCCAGGTACGACAGGACGCCGGGCGAGAGGAGTCCCAGACCGTATGGTCCCAGCGCCACTCCCAATGGCAGGAGCACGAGCCCCGGGGCCGGCGTCGGGGACAACCCCAGCGCCAGCCGGATCCTCGTCCACCGGCGCGGGCCGCCGCGCCTGGCCTCCGCGACGTGGCCGAGCCTGGCATCGAGCGGATCGGGAATCATCGCGTGTCTTTTTCCAGGGCCACGACCCGGTGGAGATCCCCCCGCGTGATCGCCGCGATCACGGGACGATTGTCGCGGGAGGCCGCAAACGCACGAGCGACCTGGGCGCTGGTCGGCTTCTGGATCCCGCCGATCGCAACGATCACGTCTCCGGCGAGGATGCCTGCATGTGCTCCAGCGGACCGGGCAGCAACCTGCAGGACTTCGGCGCCGACCTGTGGAAGCGTCCGCAGCGTCAGTCCGAGCGGCAGGGGAGTCGTACCCGGAGGCGGCGCCGCCTTGACCGTCATCGTGACGACTTCCGCGCCTCGCCTGACACCCAACGTCACGGAACCGCCGGGCCTCATCCGGGCCGCATGGGCCCGCCAGTCGTCCAGCGATGCGATCGGCTCGCCGTTGACGCTCTCGATCACGTCGGTCACCCCGAGTGTCGCAGCCGCGGGTCCGTCGGGAAGCACGCGCGAAACGATGACGCCGGCGCGCGCGCCCGTTGCGGACGCAAGCGGCGGCGTGAGCGCCTGCAGTTCGATGCCGAGCCAGCCCGCGGGGGCAGCTCCCTGCCCGCGCAAGAGTTCCGCGGCGCTCAACACGGTTTCGCCAGGCACCAGCGCGAAGGTTCCGGCGTGGGAAACGATCAACCCCGCCAGGGCGCCCTCCGTCGTAAACAGCAGATCGCCGGGAGCGACCGCGGTCCGAACGGGGAGCGCCCAGACCTCACCCGGCCACGCCGGGTTCGTCGCGGGATGCAGACGGCCGATGAACACCGGCCGCAGGGAAGCCGCGCGGTTCGAGAAATCGGCCGCGAACAGGTAGCGCGGCCTGTCGAGACGCTGCGGCGACCAGATAGTGAGCTCTGGCGCGGGAGCTCCGGGAATTCGCACGAGCGCGAGTCCGGTAACTGTGTCATACGCGAGGATCCTCGAATCGTCCGGCCGCGCGTCGCCGGGCTCGCCATTCGACCCGGGCAACAGCGTCGCGCCGATGTCGTCGCGCACGCGCAGGGCCGTCGCCGCGGACGTGCCGCCAAGCTCGACCGGCACGAGCGACGGCAGCAGACGCGATTCGAGCGCCGATACCTGGGTCGCAAGATCGTCGAACCCGGGGGAGACGGCGAGCTGCGTCAGCAGCGGCGCCACGGGATTCGGCGTTGCCTGACGCTCTGGAAAGCGAAGCCTCGCGAGAGCCCAGAGCGCGGACATGGCGACCAGAATCGTGACCAGCAGCAGCCGCGTCTCGCGCGAGAGGCGCGGCCGCGCCGGACCCTGGTGGTCCATCCGGCCCATGCTAACGATGAGGTCGAGGATCGGCAAGAGAAGATGGGCTAGGATTGCTGCTGGCCTGACAGGGAAGGACTTCAACCCATGACCGCACGTTGCACGATCCTCGCGCTGCTGCTGGCGACGTCTGTCCCAGCTCAGCCATCGGCGCCAGACACGCTGCCCGGCAAGGTCTTCACCGCATGGTTGAACGCCTTCAATTCAGGGGACCGGGAGCGCATTCGGTCGTTCGACGAAACGTATCGTCGCGAGCCGCCGCCGGTCGAGCAGACGCTCAATTTCCGGGAGAACACGGGGGGCTTCGAGCTCATACGCGTCGAGAAGAGCGACGAGACGACGCTCGTCGCGCTCGTCAAAGAACGGGCAGGGGACAACGTGGCGCGGCTCGAGCTCTCGCTCGATTCGGCGACGCCGCCCAAGATCGCGAATCTCGGTCTGCGTATCGTCCCGCGGCCGGCCGACCTGGCGCTTCCCCGGCTGACAGAAGGGGAAGCGCTGGACGCTCTGGCATCGCGCGCCGAGGAAACGGTTACAAACGATCGGTTCTCCGGT
The DNA here is from genome assembly GCA_963847125.1 of uncultured Acidobacteriota bacterium. Lineage (GTDB taxonomy): Bacteria > Acidobacteriota > Vicinamibacteria > Vicinamibacterales > 2-12-FULL-66-21 > DATAEE01. The sequence continues at coordinate 3,345,956 of CAWJYM010000004.1, read as the reverse complement.
GCTCTCCTCGTGGCGCGCAACGGGAAGGTTCTTTTCCAGCGGGCGTACGGTCTGGCGAACCGCGAATCGAAGACGCCCGTCACGGTCGACACGCAGTTCCGCATCGGATCGATGAACAAGATGTTCACGGCGGTCGCGACGCTGCAGTTGGTCGAAGCGGGCAGGATCGCGTTGGAGGATCCGATCGGGAAGCATCTGACGGACTATCCCAACGTCGACGTGGCGTCAAAGGTGACGGTGCGTCACCTGCTCACGCACACGGGCGGGACCGGCGACATCTTCGGCCCCGACTTTACGAAGAACCGGCTCACGCTTCGCGAGCATCGCGACTACCTGGCGCTGTACGGTTCTCGCGCTCTCGTCCACCAGCCCGGAGCGGAGCATCGGTACTCGAACTACGGCTTCGTCCTGCTCGGCGCGCTCGTCGAGAAAGTCAGCGGTGTCTCGTACTACGACTACGTGCGGACCAAGGTCTTTCAGCCGGCCGGCATGGCGTCCACCGACTCGCTTCCCGAAACCGAGGTACTCGCCAATCGTTCGACGGGGTACATGAGAAGGGACGGCGCGTGGATCGCGAACACGGACACGCTGCCATGGCGCGGGACCGCCGCGGGCGGCGGGTACTCGACGGTTGGCGACCTGTTCCGGTTCGCACAGGCGCTGGAATCAGGCAAGCTGATCTCCAAAAAGATGCTGGCTGAAGCGACGAAGCCCCAGGCGCAACAGTACGGCTATGGGTTCGGGACGTCGGGGGAAGGTGCTCTGCGCCGCTACGGCCATGGCGGCGGCGCGCCCGGGATGAACGGCGATCTCCGCGTGTATCCGGAGCTCGGGTACATTCTCGTGGGCCTCGCCAATCTCGATCCGCCGGCGGCCTCGCGCCTCGTGGACTTCTTCTCGCTGCGCATGCCGGCGGCGCCGTCGGTCCCGACGGCCTCACGGTAACACGGCCCTTCGCTCTCGCCTTGACGCCGCGCCCCCACGGGGACAGGATCGTGTCCGTTTACACGCTCTTTGCGGGGGGCTGCTATGGTGCCGCGCATGACACGCTCCACAATCGCCACGTTGACGTTCGCCCTCGCGCTGCTCGCCGCGCCGGAGGCCTACGCCCAGTTCGATACGGCCTCCGTGGTCGGTACGATCAAGGACAGCGCGGGCGCGGTCGTCCCCGGCGCCACGGTCACGCTGACCAACCTCGAGACGAATATCGTCCTCAGCCGGGTCACGGACGACCATGGAAACTACGAGTTCATGACGGTCCGTGTGGGCCGCTACAAAGTGTCGGCCGAGCTGCAGGGTTTCTCCGTCGCGGTCGCGGATGACGTGCAGGTCACGGTCGGCGCGCGCCAGCGGGTCGATCTGCGGCTCACGCCCGGCGCGCTCACCGAGACGGTCGAGGTCATCGGCGCGTCCCCCTTGCTCGAGACCGACTCGAGCCAGCGCGGGCAGCTGATCACCGGCGAGCAGGCGGTCGAGCTGCCGTTGAACGGCCGGGAGTACTCCTCGCTCGCGCTGCTCAGCCCCGGCGTCCGGCTCTCGGCGCTCAACACCGGCTCGGCGTCGACGGTGCGGGAAGGCTCGTTCAACATCAACGGGCTCCGCAGCACGGTGAACAACTTCCTGCTCGACGGCATCGACAACAACGCCTACGGCACGAGCAATCAGGGCTTCTCGAACCAGGTGATGCAGCCGTCGCCCGACGCCGTGGCCGAATTCAAAGTCGTGACGAACAACATGAGCGCCGAGTACGGCCGGAGCGCGGGGGGAGTCATCAACGTGGCGTCGCGCAGCGGCACGAACAGCTTTCGCGGCGCGGCGTGGGAGTTCTTCCGTGACACGAGCCTGAACGCGACCGGGTTCTTCCTCCCGGCAAACGGCGAGAAACCGCCGCTCAGCCGCGACCAGTTCGGCCTCACGTTCGGCGGGCCGTTCCGGAGGAACCGGGCGTTCTTCTTCACCGACTACGAGGGGTTCCGTCAGACGCGGAAGAACGTGGCGTTCCAGACCATCCCGAACCCGGTGCAGCGCCAGGGCATCCTGTCCGTGGCGGTGCGCAATCCGCAGACCGGCATCACGTACCCGGCCGGCGCGCCGATTCCGATGACCTCCTTCGCGCGCAAGGTCTTGTCGGAGCTGCCGGACCCGACCTCGAGCGCCGCGTCGAACAACTACTCGATTCTCCAGGAGTTCAGCAACACGACCGACAAGTTCAGCGCGAAGGCCGATTTCCAGATCAATGCGGCCCTGACGACGTTCGGGCGTTTCGGCTATCGCGACGCGGAGCTCGTGGACAATCCGCCGCTGCCGCTGCCCTCGGGCGGGAGCGGGAACGGGCTGACCTACGTCGCGAACAAACAGTTCGCCGCCGGGTTCACGTGGGCGCGCTCGGCGACGTCCCTGCTCGAAGGGCGGTTCGGCTGGTCTCGCACCCGAGCCGGCAAGGACCCGCTGGCGCTGGGCTCACAGGGGGCGCTCGACGCGTACGGGATCGCCGGTCTTCCCACCGACCCGCGAATCGCCGGCGGGCTGCCGACGCAGCTCATCACCGGCTTCTCGGATCTGGGGCGTCAGGCCACGAACCCCCAGTGGCAGTATCCCGAGTTGTGGAATCCGAAGATCAACTACACATGGGTGGCGGGCCGGCACTCGCTCAAGACCGGGTACGAATTCCAGCACATCGGCACGGAAGTGCAGGACGTCAACCCGCTCTACGGACGGGACGCCTACACCGGACAGTTCACCCGGCCCGCCGGAGCGGCGGCGAACAACCTGTACAACCTCGCGGACTTCATGTTCGGGCTGCGGAATCAGTACGCGCTCAGCAACATCCTGATAGCCAACCTTCGCCAGCAGATGCACTTCACCTACGTCCAGGATGATTTCCGCCTGAACGACAGCCTGACGCTGAACCTCGGGTTGCGTTACGAGTACGCGACGCCGCACTGGGAGACGGACAATCTCCTCTCGAACTTCGACCCTGACGCGCGCGCCATGCTGTTCGCGCGCGACGGCTCGCTGGAAGATCGGGCGCTCATCCAGCCGGATCGCAACAACTTCGGCCCGAGGCTCGGCTTCGCCTGGTCGCCGCTCGAGCTGACGGTGGTCCGCGGCGGGTACGGCGTGAGCTACGTGCACTTCCATCGCGCTGGCGCCGCGAACATCCTGTCGATCAACGGCCCGCAGGTCGTCAACGCCGTCGCCACCCAGACCAACCCGTTGGACGCGGCGTTCCGGACCACGCAGGCGGGATATCCCGATCGCTTCGCGGATCCGTCGCGGTTCAACCCGCTGGCGGCCAATATCACCTACATGCCCGAGGACTACCGGTCGAGCCGGGTGCAGAGCTACTACATCTCGGTCCAGCGCGAGATCGCGCGCAACATGGTCGTCGACGTCGCCTACGTCGGCAATCGTGCAGACGGCTTGTTGCTGTTCGCGAACTTCAACCAGGCGAGCCCGAACAATCCGCAGGGAACCATCCCGCTCCAGGCACGCCGCCCGATTCCCGAGTTCGCCGACATCACGTACTCCTTCAACGGCGGCAAGTCCAGGTACAACAGCCTGCAGGTGAAGTACGAGTACCGGATGCGGCAGGGCCTGATGTTCCTGAACGCGCTGACCTGGTCGAAGGCCAGGGACAACGGGGCCGGATCGCTCGAGGGGCCGAACGGCAACTTCCCGGCGCCGCAGGACTTTTACAATCTCGACGCCGACTACGGGACCTCCCCGTACGATCAGCCGATCAACAACACGACGAGCTTCGTCTGGGAAGTGCCCGTCGGCCGCGGCCAGCGGTGGCTGTCAGACGCGGGCGCTCTCACGGACGCGCTCCTCGGCGGATGGACGATCGGCGGCATCAACACGATGACATCGGGCGAACCGGTCAACCTGGTCTACACGCCGGCCGCAGCCTTCCAGGTCTCCGGCATTCAGCAGGACTTCCGCGGCGCGAACAACTACCGTCCGAACGTCGTCGGCGATCCCTATGGCGACACGAGCTCGGTGACGAGCTACCTGAATCCAGCCAACGTGGTGCTGCCGACCGATCCCAGCCAGCCCTTCGGCAACGCCGAACGCAACAGCGTGCGCGGGCCGTGGTTCTGGCAGCTGGATTTCGTGGCGTCCAAGGACTTCACACTCCCGGTCGGCCACGACACCAGGCTGCAGATTCGGTTCGAGACGTTCAATCTCCTGAATCGATCCAACTTCCGAGGCCCCAACGGCAACCGCAGCCAGGGTGCGTTCGGCACGATCACGTCGACCTACGACGCCCGTCAGCTCCAGCTCGGCGTGAAGCTGAGTTTCTAGAGCTTGGGGCATGGGGCTTGGGGACTGGGGCTCGAAACCGTGCGCACTATCACGCTAGGCCTGATTGCCTGTGTTGCATTGACAGCGCCGCCGGAGAAGAAGCAGCTCATCGCGCACCGGGGCGCGTCATCGTACGCGCCCGAGCACACGCTCGATGCGTATCGGCTGGCGCTGGCGCAGGGGGCCGATTTCGTCGAACAGGACCTGGCGGTCTCCAAGGACGGCGTGCTCGTGTGCATTCATGACCTCACGCTCGAACGCACCACGAACGTCGAGGAGGTCTTTCCGGATCGGTTCGTCCAGGACACGAGCGGCGGCGCGACGGCACGTCGCTGGCCGGTCCACGACTTCACGGTCGCCGAGATCAAGCGCCTCGACGCCGGCGCGTGGTTCGACCAGAAGTTCGCCGGCGCGCGGGTGCCCACCTTCCAGGAGGCCGTCGATCTGGTCCGCGGCAAGGCGGGGTTGTATCCGGAGCTGAAGGACCCCGAGTTCTACCGCACGCGCGGCGTCAGTCCCGAAAAGCTGCTCGCGGCCGCGCTGACGAGCAACTCGCTCGTCAGGAATTCCGCGACGCCGGTGATCGTCCAGTCGTTCGACGACACGACGCTCAAGCACCTGGCGAGGGATCTGACCGGCGTGCCGCGCGTGTTCCTCGTGGAAGCGCGTGCGATCGATCGCGTCGATTCGGCCGAAAAGCTCCGGGAGATCGCGACGTGGGCCACCGGGCTTGGACCGAACAAGGCGATCGTGGAGATGCGGCCCGAGCTGGTAAAGTGGGCGCACGCGGCGGGCCTCACGGTCACCCCGTGGACGTTCCGGTCTTCCAACACGGGCACCTACCCGTCCGTAAAGGACGAGATGGCAAAGTTCCTGTACGACTACGGTGTGGACGCGGTCTTTACCGACAATCCGGATCAATTCCCTCGCAGGTAAGCCGCAGATTCACGCACATGAACGCAGATCATCAGCACAACAACAAGGGACGGGACCCATGGATCGCGTCAATGGCCTCCATCACATCACGGCGATCGCCGGCCCGGCGCAGGAGAATCTCGACTTCTACGCCGGCGTGCTCGGGATGCGCCTCGTGAAGCGAAGCGTCAATCAGGATGACCCCGGCACATACCACCTCTTCTATGCGGACGGGGAGGGAAACCCCGGGACCGATCTGACGTTCTTTCCGTGGGCCCAGCTCGCGCCGTCGCGTGCCGGACACGGACTCGCCATGGAGGTCGGCCTCGAGGTGCCTCACGACTCGGTCGCGTTCTGGGGCGCCCGCCTCGAGGGATACGGGGTCGGCAGCATCCGATCGGAAACGCGGTTCGGTCAGAACGTGCTCGCCTTCGACGACCCGCACGGGCTTCACGTCGCGCTGGTCGAAGGCGACTCGAAGCGACCGTTCACGCCGTGGGAGGGGAGCGCGGTCCCGCCCGAGCGGCAAATCCGCGGGCTCTTCGGCGCCCAGGTGTGGGAGCGCGAGGCGGGCGTCACCGCCGGGTTCCTGACCGACGTGCTCGGCTTCCAGGAACTGGCGCGCGAGAACGGCTGGACGCGCTACGGGTTTCCCGACGCCGCAGGCGTCGTCGATCTGCGTGACACGCCCGAAGCGCAGCGCGGGATGTGGGGCATCGGCAGCGTGCACCATCTGGCGTGGCGGGTCGCCGACGACGAGCACCAGGCCAGAATGCGCGCGCGTGTAGAGTCGGGCGGCGCGCGCGCGACGCCCGTCATCGATCGCTTCTGGTTCAAATCGGTGTACTTCAAGGAGCCGGGTGGCGTCCTCTTCGAGCTGGCGACCGACGGGCCGGGCTTCGCCGTCGACGAAGATCCGGCGCACCTCGGAGAGTCCCTCGTGCTGCCGCCGTGGCTCGAGACGCACCGCGCCTCCATTCAGCGGGCGCTGCCGCCGCTCCGGCTGGACACGGCGGCGCACGCGCGATGAGCGACGTGTCGCTCTCGTTCATCCATCGCTACGAGACGCCGGCCCGCGCCGATGCGCCGACGTTGCTCCTGCTGCACGGCACCGGCGGCGACGAGAACGATCTCCTGCCGCTCGGGAAGAATCTGATGCCCGACGCCGGCATGCTCAGCCCTCGGGGCAAGGTCCTCGAGCAGGGCATGCCGCGGTTCTTCCGCCGGCTGGCGGAGGGTGTCTTCGACGAGGAGGATCTCAAGCGACGGACGAGTGAGCTCGCCGACTTCGTCGCCGAGGCGGCGGAGCACTACACGTTCGATGCGCGGCGCGTCATCGCCGTCGGCTTTTCGAATGGCGCGAACATCGCGGCCAGCCTGCTGTTGTCACGACCGAGCGTCCTCGCGGCCGCCGTCCTCTTCCGCGCGATGGTGCCCTTCGTTCCCGAGGCGCCGCCGGCGGCAGGCGGCGTCTCCGTGCTGCTGTCGAACGGCGCCTCCGATCCCCTCATTTCCGCCGCGGAAACCGAACGGCTCGCCGGCCTCCTTCGCGCGGCAGGGGCCGACGTGACGGTCGAGGTGCAGCCGGCCGGCCACCACCTGACGCAGCGTGACGTGACCCAGGCGCGCCTCTGGCTCGCGTCGCTCAAGCCGGCTGAGGGTATTCGCGCTTGATGGCACCCGCCGCGCGGAACTGCAGCGTGGCAAACACCTCGACCACAAGCGCCACGGCAACGATCAGGATCCGTCCGAGCGGCTCCATGTGCTGCCAGAACATCAAGAGTGCGGCCGCGCTGCCGACGACCCACACGGCATCGGCGACGGCGAATGCCATGAGCGCCTGTCGGTTCACCGGCCGGCGTCTCGCCGTCAGCGCGAGCGCGCCTGCATAGGCCAGAAATCCCACCGCCACAACGTCGAGGAGAAGCGGACTGGCCAAACCGAAAAAGCGAGGGAGGATCCCGCGTCCCGCGAGCAAGGCGACCGCGGACACTGCCGTCGACAACGCGTTGACCTGGAGAATGCGATGGGGCGTCATATGTGTCTCCTTGACGAGGAGGATCGCTGACGCCGCGATCGCCGGCAATTACCTCAGAGGTAATGGTGCGGTTGCAGGGCGTGCGGGTAGCATGTCGTCATGACCCCAGAGTCATTGACCTCGGCGGAGTCCGATGCGACGCGGCAGGCGAGTCCGGTCGGCCGTCTGCTGCGCGAGTGGCGGGCCAGCCGCGGCCTGAGCCAGCTCGACCTCGCGATGCGCGCCGGATTCTCCTCCCGCCACGTCAGCTTCATCGAAACCGGCCGGACGCAACCGAGCCGGCAAGCGCTCATCGCGCTGGCTGAAACGCTCGACGTCCCGCTTCGTGAGCGCAACCGGCTGCTCGAGGCAGGCGGGTACGCGCACGTCTATCGCCAGACGCCGCTCGCCGCCGAGGAGATGCGGCATATCCGGGGCGTGCTGCAGTTCATCCTCGACCGCCACGAGCCGTACGGCGCGGTCGTGCTCGATCGCTATTCCAATTTGTTGATGGCAAACGAGGCATCACGGGCGCTGCTCGGGGCGCTCGTCGACCCGGCATTGTCGACGGGCACGCCGAATCTGCTGCGCATGGTGTTCCACCCGCAGGGTCTGCGCCGTTTCATCGTGAACTGGGATCAGGTCGCACGGTACCTGTGGAGCCGGGCGGAGCACGAGCTGACCGAATCCAAGGACGACGAGACCGCGGCCGCGCTGCTGGCCGAGGTCAGGCAGCTCGCCGGCCCTTCCGCGCGGGCCAACGCGCCTGGCACGACGGAGCTGTTGTTGCCGGTGCACCTCAAGGCCCCGGATCTGGAGATTCGGCTCTTCAGCGCGATCATGACCCTCGGGACCCCGCAAGACGTGACGCTCCAGGAGCTCAGGATCGAAACGTTCTTTCCCGCCGACGAGGAATCGGAAGCGCGCCTCCGGAGCCGCGTCACGTCGCCGTCTCGATGAACTCGCGGACCTTTCCGCCGATCTGATCACGGACCGCGCGGAAGGCGCTCTGTCGCTCGGCCTCGGATCCGCGGACGGCGGCCGGATCAGGAAAGCTCCATTCGGCTCGTTGCGTCGCGCCCGGAAAAAACGGACAGCGTTCCGCGGCGCGATCGCAGACGGTGATCACGTACGAGAATTTCTGACCGAGGAACGGCGCGACATCCTTGGAGCGCTGCGCCGAGATGTCGATGCCGATCTCCGCCATCGCTTCGACCGCGCCAGGGTTAAGTGGGACCGGCTCGGTTCCCGCGCTGACCACCTCGAACCGGCCCCCGGCGAACGTACGGAGGAAGCCCTCCGCCATCTGGCTCCGGCAGGAGTTCCCCGTGCAGAGAAACAGGACGCGCGGCTTCACGAACTTCGATCAATGACAGCAGGTCGGCCCGCAGCAGGAAGCTGGCTTCCTGGCCCGGATGAATGCGCTCACGACCTTGTTCTCGACCTCCGGTGCCACGGCCTCGACGTCGATGCCGTCGGCGCTCAGGAACGAGCGTGCATCCTCGATGTCGTAGACACGTGTGACTTCGACGTCGATGTCGGTGAAGCCGGCCGCGGCGAGCTTCTGCCGGTACTCGGATTCCGTGAGCGCCCCCGAGATGCATCCGACCCAGAGCTCCATCGAGCGCTTGACCGCCGGGGGCAGATCGCCGCGGACGACGACGTCGCTGACGGCGAAGCGGCCGCCCGGCCTGAGCACGCGGAACGCCTCGGTGAGCACGCGATCCTTGTCCCCGGACAGGTTGATGACGCAGTTCGAGATGATGACGTCGATCGTGGCCTCCGGCAGCGGGATGTCTTCGATGGTGCCCTTGAGGAACTCGACGTTCGTGAGCCCGCTCTTGCGTTTGTTTTCTTCGGCGAGGGCAAGCATCTCGTCGGTCGTATCGAGACCGTATGCCTTTCCGGTTGGCCCGACGCGCCGCGCCGAGAGAAGAACGTCAATTCCGCCGCCGCTTCCGAGGTCGAGAACCACTTCACCCGGTTGGAGCTGAGCCAAAGCCGTCGGGTTTCCGCAGCCCAGCGACGCCTGGAGCGCCGTGTCCGGAACCGCGCCCGCGTCAGCCGCATCGTAGAGGTTGGCGGTCACCGGATCGCAGCCGCACGCGGCGGAAGGGGAGGTCCCGCAGCAGGCGGCACTCTCGCCAGAGGTCACACGCCGCGCGGCGTGTCCGTATTTCCGACGAACCGCATCAGTGATGTTCTCCACTTCTCATTCCTTTCGTCGTTCTGCCCTGAGTCGAAAGCGCCGGCACGTCGTCCGCCTGCGGAGCGCAGGCGCAGGCGCCCACGCTGAATCCGCTTCTGAAGCGCGCGTCGGCGGCGCGCGCAAGCCGGCTGATCACCAGGGTGACGCCCGCTCTGAGGTCCGGGTCCAGATCGGCCAGCAGCGCCTTCTGCTGGGCCACGAGGTCGTCGTTGATCCGGCGATAGAGCGCGCGCCCCGCGCCGGTGACCCGAAGCGTGACGGCGCGGCCGTCCGCCGGATCGCGCCGTTGCTCCACGTAGCGCTTCCGGACGAGCGCCGTGACGACGCGGCTCGTGGTGCTCTTGTCGAGGTACAGGCGCGCGGCCAGCGCGGTGGAGCGCATCGGTCCGTTCTGAGCGAGCGCTTCGAGGGCGTAGCACTGCGTCACCGAGATGTCGTGGCAGCAGATCTGGTCCCGATCGCGGAACTGGTAGACACGCACCAGCTCGGCGACGGCTTCGGTCAGCGCGACGGCATCCCGCGTCAGGTCTGATTTCATTGTCAGTAGCAACTATCTGCCGGATGGGACGCCTGTGTCAAGGCGGCGGATCCGGTGTTCACGATGCGGGCAGGAATGTTTCAGCGATGAAGGCTTTGGCCGCCGGCTCGTCGCTTCTCAGACGGAGGGTGGGTGAGGGAGAGTCCGCCCGCCACGCCAGCTCGAAGTCGAGGAACGGGCAGCACCGCCGCTCGAGCGTCAGCCACTCCGCCGCCTGGCGGAAGACGTCGGCGCCTTCGCGGTACGTGAACACGTAGCCGTCGGGCGCTTCACGGACGCTTTCAAGTGCCGCTTCGAGGTTCTGACGGAGCGTCTGCTGGCGCCGGCGCTCGTCGGGCGAGAGCGCGTCGAGGCGGCATGCGATGGGCTGTTTCGTCCCGGACATCGTTGATATCGACGGACGTGGACGATTGTACACACGACGAGCGGCCGGAAGACAGCAGGCTTGCGCGGCGCCGCTCTCAAAACGCCGCGCGCGCGAGTGGGTGTGAGTGAAGGCGCGGCCCGGAGGTGACCGACGTCACTCCTCGCCACCTGCTGCCTTCCGACCGCTCGTGTGTGTCAAAGATCGAAACGACGAATCAGCTGCCGCCAGCGATATGAATAGAAATACTCGCTCCGGCAGCGCGGACACATGAAGGACCCCAACCACGCTCCCGATCGCTCTTGGTGATCAGTGCATTCGAGCTGATGCCCGCAGTGCGCGCAACTCAGGTCCCTGCCGCCGAGCTGAAAGTGCGCCAGCCCGGCGCGGGCGGAAGCTGCCGCCGGCATCGAGAGCGATTGAGGCCGCGACATGGTCACCCCAACTTGAGCAATGCCCGTGCCGGGCCTCATCAGGGGCGTGAAAAAGCGAGCAAGTGTATATCAGTTAAGTTCTTAGGGCCTTAAACCTACAGCGAAACCCGCCGTCGGACAGGGCCTGCGGACGGCTAACGCGTTAACCAGTGGCTAAGAAATTGGCCGAAATTCATGCTGTCGTTTCGCGTGGTTTATAGTCTCTCTTCGCGTGGTTCCCATCATCGGCGCGTCCCCTCCACGGCCCGACGGGATCGCAAAAGTCGCGGGACAGGCGCGGTACGGCGACGACCTCGAAATCCCCGGCCTCTGGTTCGGCGCGACGCTCCGCAGCCCTCACCCGCACGCAGGCATCACGAGCGTGGGTTGGCGCGGCGGCCGCGCACCGGACGACGCCGTCCTCCTGACGGCGGCCGACCTCCGAACGGCCGGGGTCGTGAACGGTGTGCAGCTCCTGGACGACAGCTGGCCGATCCTCGCCGAGGGAATCGTGCGTCACGTCGGGGAAGCGGTCGCCCTCGTGGCCGCTCCCAGTCGTCGCGCCGCGCGCGCGGCGCTCGCCGAGGTCGATGCCACCTTCACAGTCCTCGATCCGGTTCTCTCGGTCGATGATGCGGATCGGCATCCGCCCCTCTACGCGCTGAACGTCGCGTCCGGCGACGTCGAGCGGGCGCTCGCCGAAGCCGACCTCATCGTCAGCGGCGAGTACCGGACGGGACTGCAGGAACATATCTACATCGAGTGTCAGGCGATGACCGCCTGGTTCGACGAGCACGGCACCGTGCACGCCGTCGGCTCGATGCAGTGCCCGTACTACGTCCACAAGGCGTTCGTCCACGCGCTGGGTCTGCCGGACGAGAAGGTCCGCATCGCGGCGAGCGCCGTGGGCGGCGGATTCGGAGGCAAAGAAGACTACCCGAGCATGATCGGCCTGCACGCGGCGCTCCTCGCGCGAGCGAGCGGACACCCTGTGCGGCTCGCCTATGACCGCCACGAAGACATCATCGGCACGACGAAGCGGCATCCATCGGTCATCAGGCACCGCACGGCTGTGGATCCGCAGGGACGACTGATCGCGATGGACGTCGACGTGGTCCTGGACGGCGGCGCCTATACGACGCTCTCGCCCGTGGTGCTCTCACGAGCCATCCTGCATGCGGCCGGTCCGTATCGCGTGCCGCACGTCCGCGTGCGCGGGCGCGTGCTTCGGACGAACACGCCCGCGAACGGCGCGTTCCGGGGCTTCGGCGTGCCGCAGGCGGCGTTCGCGGTCGAGCGTCACATGGATGCGATTGCGCGCCGGGTCGGGCTCGACCCGTACGAAATCCGCGCGCTGAACGTCGTCGGCCCCGGCGATCGGCTGCCGACGGGCCAGGTCCTCGACGAGACGACGTGCGCCCGCGAATGCCTCGAGCGCGCCGCGGCGCGGACACGCTTCCAGGATCGCTGGCGCGAGCGGCGCGGAATCGGCATCAGCCTGTACTTTCACGGCTGTGGTTTTACGGGATCGGGTGAGTTGAAGATGAAGTCGCCGGTGACCGCCCGCCTTCTTCCTGACGGACGCATCGAGATCCTGACGGCGATGACCGACATGGGACAAGGGTGCGCCATCGTGTTCCCGCAGATCGCCGCCGCGGCTGCCGGGGTCGACTTCGACGACCTCGTGTTCGCCCCGCCCGACACGGGGCTCGTGCCGAACTCGGGGCCGACGGTCGCGTCGCGGACGACGATGATCGTCGGCGGCTTGATCGAACGGGCCGTGCGCCAGGTGCGAGAGACCGTCGACAAAGGGGACAACCACGTCGTCAGGCGAAACGAAGCGCTCGTTTTCGCGATCTCGCCCGCGCGCACCTCGAGCGCCATGGTCCGCTCGAAGTCACCGTCTACCACAGTCCTCCCGCGTGGCAGACCTTCGACGAGGCGACGTACACGGGGTCCCCGTATCCGACCTACGCGTGGGGCTGCGACGTCGTGGAAGTCGACGTCGATCCCGATACGTACGAAGTCCGGCCGCGGCATGCGGTCGCCGTCTGCGACGTGGGAAAGGCCATCCATCCCACGCTGTGCAAGGGTCAGATCGAAGGGGGCACGCTGCAGGCGATCGGCTACGCGACGATCGAGGAAATCAAGGTCTCGGACGGCCGCTACATGAACGATCGCCTCGCGACGTACATCATTCCGACGATCAAAGACAGTCCGCTCATCGAGGTCGAGCTCGTCGAGCGGGCATTCGCTGGCGGGCCCTTCGGCGCGAAAGGCATCGGCGAATTGCCGATGGATGGAGCGGCGCCGGCTGTCGTGGGAGCCATCGAGAACGCCACCGGCATCGTCGTCGACGAGATTCCGGCCACGCCCGAGCGGATTCTCGCGGCCTCGGAGAGGAACAGCGGCGGGTGACGTCCTATACGTTCATCGTCAACGGGATTGAGCGCACGGTTGACGGCGCACCGATGGAGCGTCTGCTCGACGTTCTGCGCGATCGGCTCCACCTGATTGGCACGAAGGAAGGCTGTGGAGAAGGGGAGTGCGGCGCCTGCACGGTCCTGATGGACGACGTGCCGGTTCTCTCGTGTCTGGTGCCGCTCTGTCAGTGCGACGGCCGGCGCGTGCTGACGGTCGAAGGGATCGCCGGCGACGCGCGTGGGTTCCTGGATCGATTCGTCGAAAGCGGCGGCGTTCAGTGCGGCGCCTGCACGCCAGGAATCATCGTCACCGCCTGGGCGTTGCTCAACCGGACCGAAAAGCCGTCACGAGCCGAAGCGCAGGAGGCGCTCGCCGGCAACCTGTGCCGGTGCACGGGCTACGAGGGGATCCTGCGCGCCATCTGCGGCGGAGAAGACCGACGATGAAGGCCGCCAGCCCTCGCTCGCTGGACGCGGCGGTCGCCGCGCTCGCCGCCGATCCCGGTCTCGTGCCGATGGCCGGGTGCACGGATCTGATGGTGGGGACGGCCGCGGGAGGTGAAACGACGCTGAAGGGTCGTGCCAGTGGCGTGCTGGACGTCCATCGGATTCCCGAGTTGTCCGGGATCAGATCCGACGCGAGGGGGCTCGACATCGGAGCGGCGGTGACGTTCTCGGAATTACGAGCATCATCGGAGGTCGCTCGCGTCTGCCCGATTCTCGCGCAGGCCGCGGCGGTCGTTGGCGGCTGGCAGATTCAGAACCGGGCGACGATCGGAGGGAACGTCGCGAACGCCAGCCCGGCGGGGGACTCGCTGCCGGCGCTCCTCGCGCTCGACGCCCGGGTCGTCGTGACGGGTCCGGGGGGATCGCGTGAAGTGCCCTACGATCAGTTCCACGTCGCCTACCGCAGGACGGCGCTGCTGCCCGGCGAACTGATCGTCCGGATCCTGGTTCCCGCGCAACCCTCGGGAACGGTTCAGCGCTTCCGCAAGGTCGGCACGCGTGAGGCGCAGGCCATCAGCAAGGTCGTCGTCGCGTTGTCGGCGCGGCTCGAGGCGGGCACGATCGCGGAGTTACGCCTTGCGGCAGGCAGCGTGGCTCCCACGCCGATCCGTCTCCGCGCCGCCGAGCGGGCCGCCGCCGGCGCGCCTGCCGGCGGCGCCACCGCCGCGCGCGTCGCGAGGGCTGCCGCCGCCGAAGTGCAGCCGATAGACGACGTCCGCTCGACGGCTGCGTATCGCGCCTTCGCGCTCGAGCGAGTCGTGCGCCGAATGGTCACGTTCGAATGAGCGCCTGCGGCCCGCGCGAGTGGCTCCAATAATGATTGCACGCCAGCCGGTTCATACGGTGTACGGCGGCGCCCATCTGTTCAAAGCGGATACGGCGCGGCGCCTCGGCGAGCGCGGGCTCGCCGCGCTGGACGAGCACGGCGGCCCGGCGGAGTTCACGGCGGCGTTCGGCCTGGACGTCGATGCGGCGCTCGCCCGGCGCATCCGCGAGCGCGTCGGCTCGAAGCTTCTCCGGGAGCCGGTCGAAGATTTCCGGATCGACTTCGAGGACGGGTACGGCAACCGGCCGGACGCCGAAGAAGACGGTCACGCCCTCGCGGCCGCGCGCGAAGTCGCGCGCGGGCATCGCGAGCGCTCGCTTCCGCCCTACATCGGCATTCGCATCAAACCGCTCGGCGGCGAGCTCCGGGAGCGCGCCGTCCGCACGCTGGATCGTTTCGTCTCGACGCTCGTCGAAGATGCCGGAGAAGTACCCGCCGGTTTCGTCGTCACGTTGCCGAAGATCACGGCCGTGGGACAGGTATCGATGCTCGTCGATCGGCTCGAGAATCTCGAACGGGACCTGAAGCTACCCACGGGAAGCCTTCGACTCGAGCTGATGATTGAAACCACCGAAAGCGTTCTCGACTCGGGTGGCGGGTGCGCGATCCCCGCGCTCGTCGAGGCCTCGCGGGGACGCTGCCGCGGCGCCCATTTCGGCACCTACGACTACACCGCGTCGTGTCAGATCACGGCGGCGCACCAGCACATGACGCATCCGTCCTGCGATTTCGCAAAGCTGATGATGCAGGTCGCGCTCGCGTCCACGAGCGTCTGGATGTCGGACGGTGCGACCAACGTCCTGCCGATCGGCGATCGGGCGACGGTGCACGCCGCGTGGCGGCTTCATGCCTCGCACGTCCGGCACTCGCTCGTGGGCGGCTTCTACCAGGGCTGGGATCTGCACCCCGCGCAGCTTCCGAGCCGTTACGCGGCCGTCTACGCGTTCTTCCTCGAGGGGCTCGACGCGGCTTCCACCCGTCTCCGGAATTTCGTCGAGAAAGCGGCGCAGGCGACGCTCGTCGGCGAGGTGTTCGACGACGCCGCGACCGGACAAGGGCTGTTGAACTACTTCCTGCGTGCGATGAACTCGGGGGCGATTACCGAAAAGGAAGCCGTCGATCGCAGCGGGCTGACGCTCGAGGAGCTGAGGTCACGGTCGTTCGCGGCGATCCTCCGCGGGAGGAAACGGAGCTGACGGGATAGTGGGGTTATCTGCTGACCGTCGCCTCGATCACGCCGTGCGGCTCCTCGGTCGCCACGAAGATCTCGTTCTTGTCCTCCAGGCCGAACGGTGACAGGTCCACGGGAAGATGGTGCCGGTTCGGCAGCGTCAGCGTGATCTCGGCAATCTCTTCGTATGCGCTGAGCACCGCGTCCGCCATGGCGTAGAGGGTGTGCTGCACCGACTGGCTGTCGTGGGCGGAGAACGTGTCGAGGAGCGCCTGTCGGACACCGAGCCAGTAGGGCCCGAACGTCACGTCCGGCTTGATGTAGGTCCACTTCGCGGTCATGGTCGTCGCGAAGATCCGATCTCTCGTCTCCCGCAGCGTCGTGAAGGGATCCTTCAGGAAACCGGCAAACGCCGATCCCGTTGTCTTCAGAATCTGCAGGCCGTCGATCCCTGCCACGACCGACACACGTTCCCCGTTACTCGTCACCGACGCCGTGCGGCGCTCGCCTCCGGCGTCCATGAACGCATGGTTGTGCGGCCTCCCGGCGACGGGCAGCCGGGCCCAGATCCGTTCGGCGATCTCGATCCTCGCCCGCGAGACCTGAGCGTTCTGGCGCAGGAAGTGCGCGGCGAGCGCGATGCCGAACTGCTCGATTTGATCGATGCGGACGCCCGCGGCCAGCGCGTACACGGTGTTCTTCATCGTGTCGGTTGGAAGCACCTTGCGGTTGTCGCCCGCGATGTGCGCTTCTTCGAAGTCCCCTTCGAGGCGGACCGCAACCGTGAGGTCCTTGATGTCGTGGCGGTCGCCGTGCCGCACGACCTTGACGAGCCGGATTCGCGCCTTGCCGTAACTGTTGATCCCTAATCGCGTCATCAGCGTCAGCTTCCCCGGTAGGTCGAGTACCCGAACGGACTGATCAGCAGCGGAATGTGATGCCGCTCGCTCGGGTTTCGGATGTCGAAGACCACGGAGACGAACGGAAAAAAATGTTCCTGGCCCAGCGCGGAGAAATAGGCGGCCATTTCGAACGTGAGCCGATACATCCCTGGCCCCGCTCCGTGCGCCAACTCGCGGGCGCGGCCGTCCGCGTCGGTCGTCGCCCTCGCGACCTCCTGCCAGCCGCCCGATTCCCGTCGGTCGAGCTTGATCGCGACATTGGCCGCCGGTCGCCCGCGAGACGTGTCGAGCACATGCGTACTGATCATGCTCCCGGCCTTTGATGTCCGACGCCGCTCCCGGCAGATTCGGTCAGCAGCTTGTCGAGCCGCAGCCGTGTGATCTTCTGCTGTTCCTCCGCCGCGATGCGCAGCTCGGCGTCCGGCTCGTTGTCGAGACGCGCTTCCAGGAGGGCGAGCATTTCGTCGGCGCTCTTGCCGCTGGCGCAGACGATGAAGATGTGCCCGAACCGCGCTTCGTACTCGCGGTTCCGAGCCGCGAGGCGCGTCAACACCGACTCGTCCGCACCGCGAGCGCCAGCCTGTTCGCCGGCGGCCCAGCCGCTCGCCGCGCGGCTGCCGATTCGCGGATGGGCGGCAAACGCCTCGAGCCAGTCCGTCGGCTGAAGCGATCGCCAGATGCGGACGCTTTGGTCCATCAGGTCATCGCGGCTCACGAACGGCCGCGCGGCCAGCATCGACCGGACCCAGGCGTCGCTGCCGCAGCACCGTCGAAGGGCATCGGCGCACACGCCAGCATCCAATTCGTTCAACCATCCGACGTCACCTGCACGGCTCAATCGAGAATCCGCCCGAACAACCGCAGGCGGGCGACGCCGCCGTCGGGGAAGATGTTCAGCCGCACGTGCGTCGCGAGGTCTCGATGCACGCCCTCTTCGAACGTGTGACGCGTATGCGGCTGCAGCGGCGTCTCGGCGAGCAGCGGCCGCCAGGGCCAGGCCGTCGATGCCTCGGCGTGAGGCCAGGCCTCATCTCGCGGGCGGCTGCACCAGTCGAGCGAGCAGCGTCCAGGCGCGTTTCCCTTGTAATGCGACGTATCGACTTCGATGCGGCGGATCGATCCCGGAAGGCCGAGCCGGACGACGGCCCAGTCGTGGCCCGCACCGCGCCGTCGCCGTGTTTCCCAGCCGTCGTGCATGCCGCGCGAGGGTCCGGGAAGGATGAGGTTCTGCATCCTCCCGAAGAACATGTCGCTGCAGGCCACCACGAGGCCTCCGTGCTCGAGCGCGGCGAGGTCCACGTCACCGCCCGCACGTCTGAGGGCTTCCCAATCTGGCGAAACGTCGCCGAGCACGCGCAGCCGTGCGACGCCGCCGTCGGGAAAGATATTCAGCCGCACGTGCGTCGCCCGCATCTCGCGAACGTCGAACGGATTCTCGCGGTCTCCACCGAGCGGCGACCGATCGAGCACCGGCGTCCACGCCGCATTCGCCACGACTTCGGCGGGCGCCGCGTGTCCCTCGACGACGGCCACATCAACGGAGCAGGACTCCGGATAGTTCCCCTTGAAATGCGCGGTGTCGACGACCACCGCGCGCACGACCCCGGGCAGCCCGAGGCGCAGTACGCACCAGTCGTACCCCGGCTCGCGCCGGCGCCGCGTTTCCCACCCATCCATCCACTTGCCGCGGTCCGTGTACTCGTCGGGGAGAAAGACCGCAGGGCCGGAGAGGATCAGCCGTTCCTTCGGGGCAAAGAACTCGTCGTTCGCGGCGATGACCGCGCCGCCGAGGCGTTCCGAGGCGAGATCAACGAGTGAGGACACGTCCACGATCGGTCTGGAGATGATGGCTGCCATCGTATACGAGATCGCCCCGGAGCCAGGTCTGACGGACGACGCCGAACAGGCGGCGCCCGGCATAGGGCGTAATCGGGTGACGGTGGTACAGCGCCGTGGGATCGACCACGAATGACGCGTCCGGATCCCAGACGACGAAGTCCGCGTCCGCCCCTTGTTCGAGCGTGCCCTTTCGGCCCGCGAGACCCGCCAGCCGCGCGGGCGCGGCCGTGAGCCACTCGGCCATCACGTCAATTGGAAAACCGTGCGCGCACGCGCCCGTCCACACCGCCGGCAGGAGAAGCTGCAGCGACGAAATCCCGCCCCATGCCGCGAAAAAGTCGCCGCTATCGAGCGCCTTCATCGCGGGAGGAGCCGGGGAGTGATCCGACGCGACGAAGTCGAGCGAACCCGAGCCGAGACTGTCCCAGAGCGAGGACCGCGTTCCCGCGTCCCGGATCGGCGGAGCGCACTTGTACGCCGTCGCGCCGTCGCGAATCTCCTCGGACGAGAACGTCAGATAGTGCGGGCAGGTCTCGGCGGTGATGCGCACGCCCCGCGCCTGAGCGTCGCGGATCCGGTCCGCGCCTTCGCGCGACGACACGTGGACGATGTGCACGCGTGGATTGTGACGCATCGCCAGACGCACGACGAGATCGATTGCCTCGACCTCCGCCTCCACCGGCCGTGATGCCAGGTAGGCCGGATACGATCGCCGGTCGGCGGTACGCCCGGGCGCGGCCGCATCGATCACCGCAGGCAGCTCGGCGTGCACGAGGAGCGGCGCGCCGAGCCTGGCAATCACGGGCAGCGCTCGGTCGAGATCCGATTCGAGCACGTGCGGAAACTCAGGCACGCCGGAGGGGACCAGAAAGCACTTGAACCCGAGGACGCCGCTCGACCAGAGCCACTCGAGATCGGCCTCGTTGCCCGGCACGACACCGCCCCAGAACCCGACATCGATGGCGAGCCGTCCGCGCGCCGCATCGTGCTTGCGCGCCAGGCCGGCGTTGGTCGTCGTCGCCGGGATGGCATTCAGCGGCATGTCGATCACGGTCGTCACGCCGCCGGCTGCAGCCGCGCGCGTCGCGTGCTCGAATCCCTCCCAGGCCTCGCGTCCCGGATCGTTGATGTGGACGTGCGCGTCGACGAGCCCGGGCATCACGACGGCATCCCCCGCGTCGTACACGTCGCCAGGTACATCGTCGTAGGAGGCGACGCGATCGATCCGTTCCCCTTCGACAACGATCGTCGCGGGCCGGACGCCGTCGGAGGTCACGACGCGTCGGCTCTTCAGCGCGCGCATTCGCGCGCCATGCTATCATCCGCAGCTTGCGATGATCGTGGCGCGGCGATTGGTAGTCGGCGGACGCGTGCAAGGCGTCGGCTTCCGCTGGTTTACGGTCGAACAGGCCCGCGCCGAAGGCGTCAGCGGATTCGTCCGCAACCTGCCCGACGGGCGCGTGGAAGCGATGGTCGAAGGCGACGCGGAGAGCGTCGATCGGATCGAACGCGCGCTCCGTCGCGGACCGCGCGGCGCCCGCGTCGACGCTGTCGAGGTCGAGGCTGCGACTCCTGAGGGGTTCAAAGGGTTCACGATTCGGTAACGCGAGAGTGGAGACAGCGCTTGGATGCACTCAAAGAACGAATCCGCCATGTGCCGGACTTCCCGAAGGCGGGCATTCTCTTCTACGACATCACCACGCTGCTGGGCGATCGTGACGGGTTCCATCAGGTAATCGAGGCGCTCGCGGCGCCGTACCGCGACGCCCGGATCGATCTCGTCGTCGGCATCGAGAGCCGGGGATTCATTCTGGGCGGGGCGATCGCGCACCGGATCGGGGCGGGGTTCGTGCCGGTGCGCAAGCTCGGCAAGCTGCCGTCGAAGTCCATCCGGGTCACCTATGACCTCGAGTACGGAAGCGACAGCCTCGAAGTACATGCGGATGCGGTGAGCCGCGGGCAGCGCGTCCTCATCGTCGACGATCTCCTCGCCACTGGCGGCACCGCGCGTGCGACCGTCGATCTGGTCAAACAGCTCGGCGGGACGGTTCACGCCGTCGCCTTCCTGATCGAGCTCGCGGAGCTGAAGGGGCGGGCGCGCCTGGACGGCGAGAACGTGTTCGCTCTCCTGCGCTACTGACCGTGTTCCTTTTCCTCGTTCTCTTCCTCTTGATCATCGGCGTCGCGATCGTCTGGGTCGCGCTGGTGATCGTGCAGGAGGTGCGCCGCAGCCGGGACGATGCGACGACGGTCGCGCTCCTGACGCTCTTCGCGCCAGCGGTGGGGGAAGCGCGGGAGGATCCGAAGAAGCTGCTCGCCTGGCAGCCGGCCGTCAGCGTCGCCCGAAAGCTGTTCGGGCCGGCGATGGCAGGCCTGGACGAAGCCGAGGCCGGACGCGGCCGTTATCCGTTCACCGAGGCGGACGCGCGGGACGCCCACGCCCGCTGGACCACGGCCTGGCTCACCTGGGAACGCGCCCACGACGAAGAGTGCAAGCTGAAGGCGGCAGCGGCAGAAGCGCGCGGCGGCCCCGAGGGACGCGCGGCCCTTGCCTCAATCGAGCGAGAGAAGCTCGAACGCTATCAGCAGCGCTACGAAGAGTACGTGCGGGTGGGGAAGGCGCTCAAGGCGCTGTTTGAACCGGACGCGTGAACGGGTCGCACCGGCCGTACGTCTCGGCTAAAATACGTGTTTACGCGCCCGTAGCTCAGGTGGATAGAGCACCGCCCTCCTAAGGCGGGGGCCGCGCGTTCGACTCGCGCCGGGCGCACCAATCCAAGCCGCAGATGAACGCAGATCAACGCGGATGAAACCACAGAACGCTGATAGCTGCCATGAAACGAACTGAACGCCATCACCTGAAAGAGAACGAGCTGGCCCACACGCTGGGGCGCGTGAACGACGCGCTGACGACGAGCGGCCGCAAGATCGGCTTTGCGATCGTCGGCCTCCTGGTCGTCGCCGCCGTCATCGGCGGCTACTTCATCTGGCGCGGCCGGACCGAGGCGGCCGCGGGAGCGTTGCTCGCCCAGGCGCTCACGATCGCCGAGGCTCCGGTTGCTCCGCCCGCGCCGCCGCCGCAACCGGGCGCGACGCCTCCGGCACCGCCCCCCAACAGCTATCCGACGGAGCAGGCCAAGCTCGAAGCGGCGCTGCCGAAGTTCCTGGACGTCGTCGGACGTTACCCGTCCACCGACGCGGGCCTGGCCGCCCGATATCAGGCGGCCTGCATACTCGCCGAGCTCGGCCGGGCCGCAGAAGCGCAGGGGAAGTATCAGGAAGTGATCGATCGGGACAGCAGGGGCATCTACGGTCAGATGGCCCGGCTGGGACTCGCGAATCTGGAGGTCGCGGGCGGACAGTTCGACCGTGCGATCACCATCTACAAGGAGCTCACGGCCGACCGCGAGACCCGTCTGCCAATGGATGGGATTCTCATGGAGCTTGGCCACGCGTATGCGCGCGCCGGCAAGACCTCCGACGCCAAGCAGACCTTCACGCGTGTCATCGACGAGTTCCCGCAGTCGCTCTACGCGCCGCAGGCGAAGCAGGAGCTCTCTAAACTGTAGAATCCAGAATTCAGAATCCAGAATTCAGAATCCAGAATTCAGAATCTAGAATCTAGAATGTCTCGGGTCATCCGGACAGCGGGGATCAGCCGGATGCCGATCTCTTCTAGATTCTGAATTCTATATTCTGAATTCTGAATTCTGATCTACACCGCATCCGACGCCGACGTAAACGTAAACTCCCGAACGCGCGCCGCCGGACAGACGACCGACAGTCCGTCGCTGCCGATCCCTTCTCCGCTCACGACCCGATCGGACGGCGTCATCGCCTCGATGTTGTTGAAGGCAACGATCGGGCTCTCGTTCCAGCGCATGTTCTTGATCGGGCGCGTCACTTGCCCTTTCTCAATCAGGAAGAGCCCGTCGCGCGTCAGCCCGGTCAACAGGATCGTCTGCGGATCGAGCGGCCGGATGTACCAGAACCGCGTGACCAGCACTCCGCGCTCGGTCTCCTTTATCAGCTCATCGAGCGTGGACGTTCCGCCCTCGAGGACGATGTTGGCCGGTTGGGGAGTGGGAGCCTTCTGCTGTTTCTGCGCCCAGAACCGCGAGTAGAACAGGTTCTTGAGGACCCCCGCTTCGACCCACATCGTGCGGGTGATCGGCAGCCCCTGGTTGTCGAACGGCAGGCCGGGCGCGACGTTGGAGGCGGGGTCTGAGAAGATCCGGACTCGCTCACCGAGGATCGTCTCGCCGATCCGGTTGCCGCCGCCTTTCTTCGAGAAGAAGCTGCGCCCCTCGTCCGCCTGTCGCGCGTCTCCAGAGAACATCATGAACGCCAGGAGGTCGGCCATCGCCGCCGGCTCGAGGACGACGGTGTACTTCCCCGGCTCGATCGCCGACGGGTTCTTTGAGCGCACCGCCTTGTCGATCGCGGCCTGGGCGATGCTCTTCGCGTCGATCTTCGACAGCTCGTTGAACGACTTCGACGCCCAACCCGATCCGGTGGCGTCCGGCGTACGCGCCGTCAGGTTGTAATCCGCGTTCGTGAACGCACCGTAGGCGAAGAGCCCTTTCGACGTCCCGACCGCACGGATGCTCGCGGAGGTCTCAACGAATCCCGCCGAAACGACATCCCGGGCTCGGCTGAGCTCGAGCGCCGCGCCGACCGTTCCCGCGCGCCAGTCGGGACTGGCCGCGGCAACGTCGTCGAAAAACGCACGCGCTTCACCGTACTGCTGCGCCTCGAGCGCAGGCATCGCCTCGGGATTCTCGGGGCTCAGCCGCGCGATCTCTTCTGCAGCCCGAACCGTACGCTCGAGCGCGGCGTCGTCGAACGAGCTGGTCGTCGTCGTGCCGGCGCGCTTGCCGATGTTCGCGGTGACCGCGAGCGTGTAGCCGGCTGAGGCGCCGGCGGTGGTCGCGGTGTTCCGCGCGAAGCGAACGTTGCCTCGCTCGCCGCCGTTCAGGCCGACGACGAGCTCGTCGGCCTTCCGCAGGGCGAGCGCGCGATCGATAAGGGCCTTCGCCTGTTCGCGTGACCAAATCATGCTGACCCCGTTACTTTCCGGTGAAAAGGATGTTGACCTTCTGGAACCGCGCGATAGGGCAGCCGTGGCTGACCGAGTTGCTCTGCGGCGGCTGGCCTTTGCCGTCACCGAATGCGCCGCCGAGCAGGTACGTGGACTGCCCGCCGAGCATGTCACAGGCGTTCCAGAACTCCGGCGTGTTCGATTGATACGCCAGATCGCGCAGCTGCGACGTGATCTTGCCGCCCTTCACCTCCCAGAACGTCTGGCCGCTGAACTGGAAGTTGTAGCGCTGGTGGTCGATGCTGAAGCTCGCGTCCCCCTTCACGTACACCCCGTCGTCGGTGGCGCCGATGATGTCCTGCTCGGTGAGGGGCTTCGTGCCCGGCTCGAGCGAAACGTTCGGCATCCGCTGGAACGGGACCGACGACCAGTTGTCCGCGTAGCTGCAGCCGTGCGACGCCGCCTGTCCGATGAGGTGAGCCTGATCGCGGGTCGTCTGATAGTCGACGAACATCCCGCCCTTCACCAGGTGCCACTTCGTCGTCCTCACTCCGTCATCGTCGTAGCCGCAGGTCGCCATTGCCTGCGCCTGGGTCTTGTCGGCCACGAAGTTGACGTGCGGCGCGCCAAACTTGAACTTCCCGAGCTTGTCGGTCGTGAGGAAGCTCGTGCCCGCGTAGTTCGCTTCATACCCGAGCGCGCGATCCAGCTCGGTCGAGTGTCCCACCGACTCGTGAATCGTCAGCCAGAGGTTGGTCGGATGCAGGATGAGCGTTTTCTGTCCGGCCGGCGCCGGTTTCGCCTTGTGCATCGCCACCGCTTCTTCGGCCGCGATGCGCGCCTCCTCGAGAAGGGGATAGCTTTCGACGTACTCGTAGCCCGTGCCCATCGGCGCCGTGAGCGACGCGCGGCTGTAGAACTTTCCGGCCGCGCGATCGACCGCTGTCACGTTGAAGAAGGGATACGAGCGGATCAACGACTGCTGAATGACGGAGCCTTCCGAGGAGGCAAAGAACTTCTGTTCGTTGACGAACTGCATGAACGCGGTCACGAAGGTCGCGCCCGGAACTTTGAGGACGGCTTCGTGGATCTGGAGTAGCAGATCGAGCTTCGGCTGGATCGGCATGTCGAACGGGTTTTTCTTGACCGGAGTATTCCATTCGTCCTGATAGGCCTGAACCGGCGCAAGCCGCACCGGCTCTGCGTTGACCTTCCGGTTTGCCCGCGCGATCGCGATCGCCTGACGCGCGACGCGCGCCACTTCGTCCTTCTTGACGTCGGCGCTGCTCGCGAATCCCCAGGTGCCGTCCACGACGACGCGCACGCCGAAGCCGTAGTCCTCGGTGTTGACGATGTTCTGGACCCGCCGGTCGCGGGTGAAAATGAACTGGTTCCGGTAGCGGTTGATGCGGATGTCGGCGTACGTCGCGCCGCCAGCCTTGGCGGCGCCGAGCGCGGCATCCGCGAGGTCCTTCAGCGCGCCGTCGGGCGGCGCGCCGAACACCAGCGTACCCGGCCGGAGCCCGGCGGTGGCGCCGAGCGCGAGCATCGACTGCACGAAACGGCGGCGGTGAATCATGGTGTCCTCAGTGAGGCCTAGACGATGGCCGGCGCGGGAAAGTTTACCCCGACGGGACGAACTGCGTGATGAGCAGTCGGGGCCGTGCCGAGGGGGAGGGTGAGGTCCTCTGAAAGATCCTACGACCGCGAGGGCTCGCCGTGGCGGTGCGCTTCCAGGCTCACGACAGGCATCGCTCCAACGACCTCGCCGCGGCGCATCGAGCCACGAGGCACGAAGACCGCGTCGCCGGCCGCCAGAATGGCCGAGATGCCGTCGATTGTGATCCTGAGCAGTCCGGAGACGATGGCCTCGACGTGATCAACGCTCACAGTCTCAGCCGGCAACACGGTTCCCGGCTGATACGTGCGGCGGATGACGGAGCATTCTTCGAACTCGCACTTGCGCTGGAGCGCCGCTTCGGTGAGAGGACCATCCTCGGCGGGATTCCAGCGTTCAATCCTCAGCAAGGCGCCCGAGGATGGGGCGCGGCCGCGAAAGCGCGACCAGCCGCCCGACGAGGACGAGGGGGACGAGGACGCATGCATCGCGCGCCCGCCGGGCTGTGGGTCCATGGGCTGGTCCCAGCGTCAGGCGGTTTTGTTCTGCGCGTGCTGCTGCCGCGCCGGGATGGAGGTCACGACAGCCGCGCGTTCCGGTTCGACGAGCAGACGCAGCGCGTATCCCGCCGGCAGCCCGGTCTCGGCGCTGCACGGCTCGACCCGATACACCGCCGACAGCACATGGCTGCCACGCAGGGCCTGAGGCAGGTCGACGCGCTGACGTTCGCTTCGATCGACCTGGAAATACACGAGGCGGTATTGGGGGATTGGCGTTCCACCGAGGCAGTCCACGGCGACACCGTGTTCGCTGATGTCTCGCGTGATGACCGACGCCATCCGGGTCGCTCCCCGGGCGTCCTTCCACACGATCTGCCCCGGAATACGCACGCGTTGACGGTCGGAGATTCGTTTCTCCGTCCGCGACTGGCCACCCATCACTAACCGGAATCGCTGATCCATTGAGGCCCCCAGGCTTGGATTTGGCCTGTGACTTATCAAGGATCAGGCCCGGTCGAGCCGCGGGCCATGCCATGTCAGCCATGATGCCCTAATGCATTTGATATCAGTATGTTGAGCCGAGACAGCCGCGCTAGATTCCTGAAGGAGTTTTGACTACAAGGTATCCAGATGGCCTGGATACTGGATACTTGCTATCTAATGCGGGGCGGATGCGTCGAGGCGCGTGTCGATCCCGAGCCGGCGAAGCTTCAGGTAGAGCCCTCGCCGCGTCAACCCAAGAACGCGCGCCGTTTCCGAAATATTCCCGGCGCTTCGCTCGAGTGCGCCTTGGATCATCTCCCGTTCCAGCTTTTCCACCGCGGTCGTGAGGTTCTGCCGGCGGCGCGATCCTGTCGCCTTCGCGTCGACGTCGGCAACCATGCCGGAGAGCTGCGGTGAGAGGTGGTCGGGGGTGACCAGACCGCCCGCCGGCGCCAGCGCCACCGCGCGCTGCACTTCGTTCCGCAGTTGTCGGACGTTTCCGGGCCAGTCGTAGGAGTCGAACAGGTCCAGGGTTTCCGCGCTCAGCCGAACGTCCGGTTTGCCGAGACGCTCGGAGACCTCGCGGAGGAACAACGTCGACAGGTGCGGAATCTCTTCGCGTCGCTCGCGGAGCGGTGGGACGTGGATCCGGATGACGCTCAGCCGATAGAACAGGTCCTCGCGGAACTTGCCCTCGGCGACGCGCTGCTCGAGATCGGCGTTGGTTGCGGCGACGACGCGGACATCCACGCGGGTCGGCCGGGTCTCGCCGACCGGCAGCACCTCGCCCTGCTCCAGGAACCGAAGCAGTTTGGGCTGCACGTCGAGCGGAAGGTCGCCGATCTCATCGAGAAACAGCGTGCCGCCGACCGCCGACCGCAGGACGCCCGGCTGGTCCGCGATGGCGCCCGTGAAACTCCCGCGCCGATGGCCGAACAGCTGGCTGTCGGCGAGCTCGCGCGTCGTGGTCGTGCAGTTGTAGGGCAGGAACATCGCCGAACTGCGCGGTGAGCCTGCATGGATCGCCCGGGCGACGAGGTCCTTGCCGGTGCCGCTCTCGCCGGTGATCAGGACGGTCAGGTCGTTGCCCTGCAGGCGCTGGATCTGCTCGACGACGCGGGTCATGACGGGGCTGACGCAGACGAAGCCCGGCAGCAACGGCTCGAGCTGCCGATCGAAGGGCGCCGACGCCGCCTCCACGGGCCGCTCACGCGCGCGACAGAGGTCGAAGCCTTGCCGCGTTACCGCGCACACGGTACGAAACCGCGCGCTGATCGCGGGACTGAACAATCGGGAGGCGGTGATCGCGGCCAGGCGCGGGCCGTCCGCTGCCAGCCCGATCGACTCGACGAGGAACCCGCCGTCACCGGCGCGCGAGGCGCCGCGCGCCGCGGCGCCGGCGAGGGCCCGCGCGGCGTGGGGATCCCCGCCGGCGCTCGCGACGACGCGGATGTCCGCCCCGGGCGGGTGCACGAAAATCACGGCGGCGTCGGCGTCGCAGGACTCCACCATCGCAGATGCCGCTTCGCGGCCCAGCAGATCCGGCACTGCGGCGGCGTCCACCAGCCTTCGGACGATCACGTCGTCGCCGTCGACCTGTGGGCCGATGTAGTCGCCCGTGCCGGCGACCGGGACGCGCGTAGCTGCCGCGCGCGCGTCCGCCAGATCCGGCCCCGCGCCGAGCGCCTCGAACGAAGCGGCGGCGTCCGCGAGATAGCGCGTCGCGCGCGACCGCGCGCCCGCCTCCGCGGCCAGCTTGCCAATCGCGAGATAACTCAGGCCTGCCTCGTACTGCTCGCCGAACAGCTCGAAGACGCTGACGCTCTGCCCGAGGTCGTGATAGGCCTCGGTGACGCGGCCCTCGCGCGCGTGGAGCTGCCCGCGCAGGCGGAGGTATTCGCCCCAGAGGCTGGGCATCCCCGCTGGCTGGAGCCGATGACCGAGGGCTGAAATCCGCTCCGATGCCTCGGCCATCCGGCCCGCAAGCAGCATGGCCTCGCACGCGATGAGACCGGCCTGCAGCCCGTCGGCGGGCGGCGCGGCGGGGGACTGAGCCGTCTCGCTCGCCAGGCCCAGCGCTTCGTCGAGCTGCCCGCGACGGAGCGCGAGGCGCGCCTCGAGCACACGAATCGACCACTCGTACCACTTGCTCGTCTGCGTACCGTACTCCCCGTAGGCATCGCGAGCCTGGGTCAGGCACGTGCTCGCGCGATCGTATTCGCCCCGGATCAGGTGGATCTGGGTCAACGTGTCGTAAACCGCGCCGCGCGTCTCTCGAAGGAACTGCACCGCGCTGCGCACTTCGAGCGCCCGGCGCAGCACCTGCTCGGCGCGTTCCAGCTTGCCCGCCCGGACGCAAATCTGCCCAAGCGACGCCAGCGAAACGCCGAGCCCGTGAGGCGACCCGGTCTCGGTCTGCAGAGACACACTGCGCTCGGCCAGCGCCAACGCCTGCTCATGACGGTTCTGCAGCAGCGCCACGTTCGCCTGGTTGTTGCAGACAATCGCCACGACATCGTCGGCATGCGCGAGCAGGGCGAGCCGCTCCGCCTGCCTGAGCGCCGTCATGGCCTCGTCGATGCGGCCGTCCTGAGTGGCGAGGGTGACCCCCGACAGCGAGTGGACGAGCGCCAGGTGCCGGCGATCGCCGGCGGCATGGAGCGCGGAGGCCGCCTTGTTCAGATGTTCCCGGACGATCGCTGTGTCGCCTACCCGGCGATAGCAGAGGCCCAGCTCGTAGTGGGTGAGACCGATCGCCAGCGAGTCGTGCGCACGCTCCGCCGCCTTGAGCGCCTTGCCGAGCTGAGCGATCGCGCGTGACGGCTCACCGCGCGCGGCGGTAATCCGACCGTGGAGGCGCCAGAGGGCGGATACGCCGGCAGGCTCGATCCGCTCTCGTAGTTCGTTGGGCGGTCGGCCGAGAGCATCGGCCGCATGTTTCAGCTCGTCCTGGAGCAGCCAGCCTTCCGCCAGCGCACAGCGGAGCAGCAGCGACTCGGCGCGCGGCAGTCCCGGCTCGCGAAGCGCCCGATTGAGGATTTGGACCGCCTGGGCCCCCTCTCCTCGCTCGAGGGCCGCGCGGGCCTGCGCGAGAGCCGGCCGCTGATCCGGTGTCGCTCCGAGAACGACTGCCATGAAAGGTGACTAGTATACCGTGTATACAGGCACGGGTGGATACCGTCTGCCGGTCCCAGGGTTCTCGGGAATGCGCGCTTGCGCGCTCTACCTGGTGAGCTGATACGTGAGCATCTTGTAGACAAGCTTCGCGCAAATGAAATTCGGGGAGGTCAGGCCCGGGATGGGGCACAGCTCGACGAGGTCACAGGCGACGACCTGGCGCCGCGTGAACACCGCCTTCAGGAGGTTCGTCGTTTCATACCAGGACAGACCCCCCGGTTCCGGCGTTCCAACAGCCGGCATGATCGCCGGGTCGAGGCCGTCCGCATCGATGGTGACGTAGACGCGGTCGCTCAGGCTGTCGATGACCCGATCGACCCACGATGGATCGCGCCGCATGTCGTGGTCATAGAAGATCCGGGTTTTCAGGTTTCCGACCGCACGGGCTTCCTCGGACGACAAGCTGCGGATGCCGACCTGCGTGACGGGCGCATGCTCGAGCGTCCGACGCATCGCGCAGGCGTGGTTGAACGGGGTTCCCATGTACTCGTCTCGGAGGTCTGCGTGTGCGTCGATCTGGAGCACTGAAAGCCCCGCATGGCGCGCCGCGGCGGCGGCGACTATCGGCGGCGTGATCGAATGCTCGCCCCCAAGCGTCACGAGAAACTTGCCAGCGTCGAGGATCTCGCCGGCCACGCGCTTGAGCTCGTCCATCACGGGCGCCATCTCGCCGAAGGGCAGCTCCATTTCGGGAAGCGTGAAGATGACGCCCGGGGAGTGGACGTCCGCGCGGGCTTCCTCGTCCCAGACTTCCATGTGGGTCGAAGCCTGGATGATCTCGCGGGGGCCGTTCCGCGTGCCGGGGACGTAGGACGTCGTCCGATCGAACGGAACGGGCAGCACGACAGCCTTTGCGGTAGCGAACGCCGGGGCCTTCGATGGGGGCCCGCCGAACATGATCGGGTCGGTGGCGTCGTACTTTACGCTCACGTCTTTTCCTCGTACCGGCCGGCGGGCAACGGCCGACCATCGACGGAGATGACGGCGCCGCTGACGTCGAACGCGGGCGGCCGGCGCGTTTCGAGCCTCGCGGCGGCGGTCGTCTCGAGCGCGCTGACCAGCAGCGGCAGCGCCACGGTGGCATCGGCGTGCACCGTCACCTGCTCGGCGTTCTCGGCGAGCTTCCCCCAGCTCTTGGCTTCGTCCAGACTGGATCCGGACGCGCCCCCGAAATGCGGCACGTCGGTCACGATCTGCAGCGCGAAGCGATGGCCGGTGATGCGATCGTCGTAGAACTCGGCCTGAACGCTCGCCTGATTGATGAAGTTCTTCGGCGTGCCGCCGCCGAGGACGATCGACGCCGTATGCGGCCGCCGGATGACGATGTTGGCCGATTCGATGATGTCCCCGATGATGTCAATCTGCCCGGCGCGCTGATTCCGGTGACGAGCCTGCGACAGGCCCATCCCGATCGAGGAGTCCGCGAGCGCGGGACAGAAGATGGGCACGTTCGCCCTGTGCGCAGCGGTCAGGATTCCTTCACCCCCGGTTTCGCGCCAGAGATGCCCGCCCAGCCGGTTCAGGAATTCGCGCGATGTGTAGGCGCGCGGCTCGATCGTCTGCGCGAAAGCCGCGATCCACTCGTCGTTGTCGATGAACTCCTCTTCGTCCGCGTAGGTGTCGTACACGCGATCGATCCGCGCTTCGGCGAGCGCCTCATCGTCTTCCCGCGGCGAGCCGACGAAGTGCCGTCGGCCGCGGGTCTCGTGCAGGTCGTGGTACAGGTTCGCGCCCGTTGACACCAGGCAGTCGATGTACCGGCGCGCGATCAGGTGCGCGACGATCATCCGCAGGCCGCCCGCGCTCAGCGCACCCGCCATGCCGAGAAAAATGAACGTGTCCCCGTCGAGCATCTTCTGCCAGATGCGGAGCGCCGTCGCCAGATTGCGACCCTGGAACGAGATGCGCTCCATGCGCCGGAGGACTTCGTCCACCGTCAGCCCGGCCTCTACGCGGAACGGCTCGATCGGCGTCGTGAGGAAGCGGGATTTCTTCGTCGACACGCTCGGTATTGTATTCGTAGCGCAGCCCTTCACCCCTCGATCCTGCTCGGGGTGCCCTGAGCGCAGTCGAAGGGCAGGGCTGCCAACGGATCTAGAAGGCTCGCCCGATTCGACCGAACGCCGCTGCGCCTTCGGGTAGACGTCCGCTGCCGTCATGGCGCCATGCCACGCCGGCGGTGAAGGTCAGCGGCAGGTTGAAGCCCAGCGTCGTATCCATCGACAGCTCCGCGCCGAAGGTGACCTTCAGGTCATCGGGATCAAAGTCGCGGTCCCATGCGTGACCGGCGTCGACGAATGCCGCCGCGTGCAGCGCCTTGAGAAAAAACGGCCAGCGGCCGGCGCCTCGCTCGATGTACGCAAGCGGCAACCGGAAGTCCACGTTGATGACGGCGGCGTGGGAGCCGACCGCGGCGTCCTCGTCGTAGCCGCGCAGCAACCCGATCGCGTCGCGCCCGAAGCCGCCCGGCGTTTCCGCGGCGGCGCCGCCCACGCCGAAGCGGCGAACGACCAGAGATTCGCCCCACGACGCGCCGACCGCCGCGCGCGTGGCCAGCACGGCATGTCGCAGTCCGAAGGAAGGGTAGCCGCGCGCCTGAGCGGTGACCGTCGTGGCGTCGCCGCTCGAACCGAGCGCAGCGCGGGTGGCCTCGACCGCGCCCCCGGCGGTGAACCCGTCTTCAGGACTGATGGAGTAGCCGTAGCTCCGCGCGGTCGTGATGAACCAGCCGCCGCGTACGGCGCGCCGATCGATGCCGGTGCGCCCGGGTTGCGGGCACCCGGCTCCCACGGCGCAATCGCGAATTTCGTCCGAGAGGTGCAGCGACGTCGTCAACGTCTGGAGCCGGAGCACCCGCCGGAACCGCACGAATGCGCCGACGTCGAATGTCCGGTCCCGGAAGTCCGCCTCCTGAAACGTCGATCGATCGTCAGAGGCTGCGGCCACGAAGGTCGGGCGCCAGCGATCGTACGCGTAGGCGACTTGCCAGTCGGGGTGCGCCGCCGCCGATCCCCAGGTGACCGCAGCAGCGTAACT
This sequence comes from uncultured Acidobacteriota bacterium, assembly GCA_963847125.1. Lineage (GTDB taxonomy): Bacteria > Acidobacteriota > Vicinamibacteria > Vicinamibacterales > 2-12-FULL-66-21 > DATAEE01. The sequence continues at coordinate 3,313,669 of CAWJYM010000004.1, read as the reverse complement.
ATGTCGACCGAGCGGGTCGGCCCCCGTCGTCGCCGCGCCCGCTTCGATCTGCCCGCTGTCCTCTTCGATGACAGGGGTCCAATAGCGTGGATACATGCTGGACCATGGGCTGTACGGCGTCTCGGGCGCGGGCTCCTGGGACGGTGTGACCGTCCTGGGCGGCGGAGCGGGTGGAACATCTCGAGCCTCAGGCAACTCGTCCAGGGCCGGGAGCTCGGCCGAAAATATCTCATACCCGGTCGGCGTGTAGCCGATGAACGCCACCGTACGACCATCTGGGGAGATCGAAGGGGCGTGAGCCCCAAGATCGATCGTTGTCACGCGAACGACGCGACGGGACGAGCGCTGGACGGCGTACAGGTCGAGGGGACCGCCGTGCCTGTCTGATGCGAACAGAATCCAGTGTCCATCGCCGGTCCACTCAGGGTCGGCGTTGCGTCCGGGTCCGCTCACGACGACTTCGGTGGCGCCTGTCTCCGGATCGACGATGACGATCTCGAACGGCCCGCCAAGGGGCCGCCGTTCGGCTGCGATCGCATGGCCATCGGGAGACCAGCGGGGCACGCCGAACTGCGTCTCTGGCCCGCGCGCGACGATCCGCAGCTGACCGGAAGGATCCTCGAGATCCAGTACCGCAAGCGCCGCCGCGCCGCGCTCCTCGACCACGCAGGCCACTTTCTTGCCGTCGCGTGACACATCCGGATCAGACACGCGCGCGCCGGCGGTCAGGCGACCGATGCGGCGGGTCGCCAGGTCGAGCCGGTAGAGGTCGTTCTGCAGGCCGACGCTTCGTACCGTACTGGACCTGATCGAAGATGACCGCGTCGCGGGTGACCGCCGTCCGCGTCCCCCCGGCACGGTTGGCGATTCGCTCGGGCGCCTGGCCCGGCACGACGCTCATGAGCGCCGGAAAGTCGTGCGGCGTCGAGAGGGAATAGAAGACGCGCGCGCCATCCGTGCTCCAACGTGGCGCGCCGACCTGGTACTCGTGCGAGGTCAGACGACGTGCCCCCGACTGAGCGGCGCCGCTTGCGGACTCGGTCTCTTTCCGAAAGTCGCGCCACAGCGTTCCAAAGTCCTCGCCGAAGGCGCGATCGAACGCCCCGAGGGGAAGGTACGGCAGCCGGCGGCCCGTTGCGTCCGCGAGATCGCCGAGCTGCGTGTCGCCGAATCGTCGCGCGAGGTGCTCATGGAAAAACGCGCCGTAGGCGTACTGCGCATTCCCGCCGGGCCAATCCACCAGGCCGCCGTTGACGCGATCGACCGGTTCGAACGCACCCGCGCTCACGACCTGTTTGAAGTCGCCGGAGCGTACCCGCCCCTGTCCCGTGAAGGCGCTCTCGCTCCAGGTCGCGATCCCTTCAATCTGCCACTTCGGCAGGTACAGGTTGGGGAAGAGCAGCGGCGCACGGCCGAACACATATCTGAATCCGCCGATCACGCCGCCCGCTCGATCGAGATGCAGGACGTGTGTGTACTCGTGCGTGAACACCATCCGCAGCCAGTCGTCCGTGTTTCCGATCGCGTCGTCCACCCCTGGCGCCGCGGCGCTGATCTGGATGACGTTGTACGGGAAGACCATCGCCCAGCCATTCGCGAAATCCTCTTGATCGACGAGGATCACGTGTGTCCTGGCCCTGCTGCGCGCGCGGCCCAGGCGCGCCACAAGCGCCTGATGCGTCTCTTCCGCGATCCGCGCCAGCCGACGGGCAAGATCCTGCTCACCCTGATGGAAGTGGATGGAGAAATGCTCCGTCGTGATCGTGCGGAAACGCAGCGTCGGGTCGTACCGCTCCGAGGCGTGCGCCTCGTCCGGGCCCGGACCCGCCGCGCAGAGGAGACCGCAGAGCAGAAGGACCCAGGCGCCTCGTCCTTCGACACGCTCAGGACGACCCTGAGCAAAGTCGAAGGGTCGCGCGCGCCACGGGCGCTTCACTCAGTTTCCTTCTTCAGATCGGCCAGAACCGTCAGCGCCTCGAGCGGGGTCAGGCGATCGACGTCGATCTGGCGGAGTCGTTTGACCGCCGGGTGGTCCTCGGCCGACGGAGCGTGAAACAGCCCGAGTTGACGGCTCGCCGCGGCAGGGGAGCCCGCCGTCAGCGACGGCCGTCCGCCGCGGGACAGCTCGTCGCGCTCGAGGGCCTCGAGAATCTCCCGCGCCCGCGCGACGACCGATGCGGGAAGCCCCGCGAGCCGCGCGACCTGGATCCCGTAGCTCCGATCGGAGCGGCCCGGCACGACCTTCCGCAAAAAGATGATGTCGTCCTTCCACTCCCGCACGACGACGTGGAAGTTGGCGACTCCCGGCAGGGCATCCGCCAGGTCCGTGAGCTCGTGGTAGTGCGTGGCAAAGATCGTCTTGGGGCGGGCGCGCGGGTTGCCGGCCAGGTGCTCCGCCACCGCCCACGCGAGGCTCAGGCCGTCGAACGTCGCCGTGCCGCGTCCGATTTCGTCGAGGATGACGAGGCTGCGCGACGTCGCGGCGTGCAGGATGTTCGCCGTTTCCTGCATCTCGACCATGAACGTCGACTGCCCCCGCGCGATGTTGTCCGAGGCGCCCACGCGCGCAAAGATCCGATCGACCAGCGGCAGCTTCGCGCTGCGGGCCGGGACGAACGAGCCGGCCTGCGCCAGTAGACAGGTCAGCGCGATCTGCCGGAGGTACGTCGACTTCCCGCCCATGTTCGGGCCGGTCAGGATCACGAGTTGATGCGACGTGGCGTCGAGCGTGACGTCGTTCGGTACGAACGGCTCGGTCGAGTGCCGCTCGACGACCGGGTGACGGCCGTCCACGACGCTCAGATCGTCGCCGTCGTGCACCTGGGGCTTCGTGTAGTTGAGGATCGCGGCCGCCTCCGCCAGCGCCGCGAGCACGTCGAGCGTCGCGAGCGCCCGCGCCGTGTCCTGGAGCCTCGGCGCTTCGGCGGCGACCGCCGCCCGAACGCGGTCGAAGATCTCGATCTCGCGCTCGAGAATCCGCTCGTCTGCGCCGAGCACGCGGTCCTCGTATTCCTTCAGGGCCGGCGTGATGAACCGCTCGCCTCCGGCGATGGTCTGTTTGCGGTGATAGTCGGGCGGGACCGCGGCGAGGTTCGCTCTCGACACCTCGATGTAGTAGCCGAACACGCGGTTGTAGCGGATCTTGAGCGAGGCGATGCCCGTTCGCGCGCGCTCGGCCTCCTCCATTTCGGCGATGCGCTGGCGGCCACCCCGGCTGATACCGCGCACGTCGTCCAGTTCCGGATCCACGCCATCGCGGATTGCGCCGCCATCGCGCGCCAGCGCCGGCGGGTCGTCCGCGATGGTCGCGGCGATTTGCTCGCGGACCTCGGCCACGTCGTCCATCTCGCCGACGAGGCTCCGGACGAGCGGCGCCTGCATTTCTGACAACGCGATGCGGAGGCGTGGGACGGCGACCAGCGACTGCCGCAGCGCCACCAGGTCGCGCGGGCCGGCGGTCCCGAGCGCCGCTCGCGCGACGAGGCGCTCGATGTCATGGATGCTTTTCAGGGTGTCCCGGAGCTTGCCGCGATCCGTCGACCGAAACGCCAGCTCCTCGACCGCGTCGAGCCGATCCTGAATCCGTTCGAGCGAGACGAGCGGCGCGAGCAGCCAGCCGCGCAGGAGGCGTCCACCCATCGCCGTGGCCGTGCGGTCGATCTCATCGAGGAGGGATCCGGCACGCCCGCCACCGGCGCTCTCGACGACCTCGAGATGCCTCAGCGTCGTGGGATCGACGATGAGCGCGTCGCCGCCCGCGCGATATCGAATCGCCCGGACGTGCGCGAGATCCACCTTCTGCGTGTCCTTCAGGTACTGCACGAGCGCCCCCGCGGCGGAGACGGCTCCAGGGTGGCCGTCGAGGCCGAACCCGGCGAGCGTCTGAGTCCGCGTCTGATCGAGCAGCATCCGCCGCGCGTTCTCGACGTCGAACGTCCAGGGCTCGATCTCGGTGAGGCGCGGGGGTGGCAGGCCAGGAGGGAGGGGGAGCGCCGATTCCGGCCCGCCGGGCAGGCCGGCCGCGACGACGACCTCGCGCGGCCGAAGCACGGCGAGGTCGTCGCCGAGCGCATGGCTCCCGTCGGCGCCGCCGTACTCGGTCGCGCTGAATTCACCGGTCGACAAGTCGAGCAGGGCGACGCCCGTCACGCCGTCCGTGCGGCAGACGGCCATGATGAACGCGGGCTCGCGGGCGTCCAGGTACGCGCTGTCCGTGAGGGTGCCCGGCGACACGACGCGGACGACCTCGCGGCGGACGACCCCTTTCGCCTTCCGTGGATCTTCCACCTGCTCGCACACGGCGACGCGGAAACCCTTTCGGACGAGCCGCGCGATGTAATTGTCGGCCGCGTGGTGCGGAACGCCGCACATGGGGACGGCGCCGCCGGAGGCGTCCTTCGACCGGGACGTGAGCGTCAGCTCGAGCGCGCGCGAGGCCACCAGCGCGTCCTCGTAGAACATCTCGTAGAAATCGCCCATGCGAAAGAACACAATCGCGTCGCGGTGCTGGCGTTTCGCGTCGAGATACTGCCGCATCGCCGGCGTCGCGGAAGCGGACGTGGCGGAATCGGTCGGAGCCGGCATCGACGGTAGAATACCTCACCGATGCGCCTGCTCGCGCTCGACACGACGGCACGTGCCGGCAGCGTCGCGCTCGCTCAGGATGGCGCGATCGTCGACGCCCGCGTCGGCGACGCCTCCCGCACGCACGGGGAGCGGCTGCCGGGGGACGTGCTCAGCCTTCTGAGCGCTCGCGGCCTGGGTCCCGCTGATATCGACGTCTACGCCGTCGCCGCGGGCCCCGGATCCTTCACGGGGCTGCGCGTCGGGATCGCGTGCGTTCAGGGGCTGGCGCTCGCGACGGGCCGCCGCGTGGTGGCCGTCTCGGCGCTCGACGCGCTGGCGCACGCCGCGCAACTGGCGGCGGCCGACGGCTTCGTCGCCGCATGGATCGACGCTCACCGCGGCGAGGTCTTCGCCGCGCTCTACAGCGGCCTGACCGTCGTCGAGGGGCCATCGGTCGCGACGCCGGCGCGCACGCTCGAGCTGTGGCGCGAGCGCCTCGGGGATCGATCCGTGCTGGCGATCGGCGATGGCGCCGTTCGCTACGCGGATACCCTCCGCGCCCTCGGCGCCCGTCTTCGAGCGCCGGAACCGACGGCACCCATGCTCGCGCCGTCGGTCGCCGGGCTGGCGGAAAGAGAAGCGGCCGCCGGCCGCACGATCGCGCCGCACGCGATCGTTCCGATCTACATCAGGCGGCCCGACGCCGAGCTGGCGCGCCATGCTCAACGTTGAACGGTTCGATCCGGATCGCGACCTCGACGCCGTGATGGCCATCGAAGAGGACTCCTTCACGAACCCCTGGACCCGTCAGATGTTCGAGTGGGACGTCCGAAACACCGAGGTCACGCGCGTCTACGTCGGGCGGACCCACGACGCAACCGTCGCGGCTTTCTGCTCCTGCTGGCTCGTATTCGACGAACTGCACATCCACAGCCTCGCCGTACGGCGGGATCTCCGCAGGCAGGGGCTGGCCAGCGCGCTCCTGCGTGGGGTGCTGGCGGATGCCGCGCGGCTCGGCGCCAGGCGGGCGACGCTCGAGGTGCGGCGGTCGAACGAGCCTGCCTTGAAGCTGTACGAAAAGATGGGGTTTACGGTCTCGGGCACTCGACCGAACTACTACACTCAGCCTGAAGAGGATGCCCTGATCCTCTGGCTCGATCGATTATCGAATCCAAACCCTTGAAGAGGCGGGAGGGTTGTGTTACGGTTCGACCTATGACCGCTCTCAACGGTCAGTCCTCTCAGGTTCTCATCTTACCCACCCGGTCGGGTTCCCCACACAAGGAGGCTGCGAATGCCCGCTGAATCATCCGAGCTCCGGAACCGGCTTCTCAACAACAATCAGGAATTCCGAGAGCTCGCAGTGCAGCACCACGACCTCGATGCACGGCTCCACTCCCTTACCAGCAAACCTTATCTTTCGAACTCCGAACAGGTCGAGGAAACCCAGATAAAGAAGCGAAAGCTGCACTTGAAAGATCGTATGGAGGATATTCTCCGCAGGCATCGTACGGTCTCGCTCTAGCGGAGTGAGCATCGACCGCGCCGGGCTGCCGTTCATCTTCGCGGCGTTGGCGCCCGGCGCCGTCCTCGTTCTCGTCGGCCGCCCATGGTGGGGCGCGCCATTTCTCCTGCTCGCCGCCTTCTTCGCGTTCTTCTTCCGCGATCCCGAGCGGCGGCCGCCGCCTGGAAAGACGGTCATCGTGGCGCCGGCGGACGGCAGGGTCATGTGGGCCGGACCGGCCGCGGAGGCTGCACCAGCCGGCGCGTGGCAGCAGGTGACGATCTTCCTGTCTCCGATGGACGTACACATCAACCGCGTGCCGGCCGGCGGTCGCGTGACGCGGGTCGACTTCCGCGCGGGGACGTTCCTGCCGGCGTACAAACCGGAATCCGCCGGGAACGAGCAGACGGAGGTCTGGGTGCAACATGACGGACAGCCGATCGTGTTCCGCCAGGTCGTGGGCGTGCTCGCCCGACGGGTGGTGTGCCGGCTCCAGCCCGGCCAGGAGGTCCAGACGGGCCAGCGCTTCGGGCTGATGAAGTTCGGATCAAGAATGGATGTGTTCCTCCCGGAGCAGGCGCGGCTGCGCGTCCGGACCGGCGATCGTGTGCGAGGAGGAGAAACGGTGATCGCAGAACTGTGAACGTCCTGACGCCGTTCCGTCGGCGCGCCGGAGACCAGCAGCGATTCCGCCGCGGCATGTACCTGCTGCCGACGCTGTTCACGCTCGGCAACCTGTTCTGCGGGTACGCGTCGATCGTCCATGCGATGCGGCGCGACTTCGAGTCCGCGGCGATGCTCATCGGCGTTGCGATGGTGCTCGACACGCTCGACGGCTTCATCGCGCGGCTCACGAACTCGGCCACCGCGTTCGGCCTCGAGTTCGACTCGCTGGCAGACGTCATCTCGTTCGGCCTGGCGCCGGCCATCCTGGCGTTCTCGTGGGGCCTCTGGCCGCTCAAGCGACTGGGGTGGGCCGCCGGATTCCTCTATGTGACCGCCGCCGCGATGCGCCTCGCGCGGTTCAATATCCAGAGCGCCGCCGCCGCGGACAAGCGGTATTTCGTGGGGCTGCCGAGCCCGGCCGCTGCCGGGGTGACCGCCGCGACCGTCTATCTCTATCCGTGGGGGCTGAGCGACTACCGCTCGGCATTGCCCGCGCTGGCTATCGTCCTCATTCCCGGGTTGTTGATGGTGAGCACGGTGCGGTTCCGCAGCGTGAAGGCGATCGACGTCGGCTGGCGACGGTCGTACCTGGCGCTTCTCCTCGGCGCCGCGGTCCTGGCGCTGATTGCGGCGGAGCCGCGCGTGGCGCTGGTTCTGCTGGCATACGCCTACCTGGGCTCGGCGTTCGTCGGCCTCGCGTGGTCCCGGCTCCGCCGCCGGCCCCCGGAGCGCCACGGCTCGACGTCCACGACGGATCAGGCCCGAAGTTAGGCGGGCTCCGCGGACCGCGGAAGCTTGATCGTGACCGCGGTCCCGCGCCCCTTCTCGCTCTCGACCGTGATCGTTCCTCGGCTGAGCTCGACGTTGCGGCGCGCGATGCTCAGGCCCAGGCCCGTCCCGCTCGCCTTCGTCGAAAAGTACGGCTCGAACGCGCGCGCCAGCGCTTCGCGATCCATGCCGAGGCCGGTGTCCTGAACCCGTAGCGAGACCCATGAGTCTTCGCCCGACCCGGCGATCGAGAGCCGGCCGGATCCTGGCATCGCGTGCAGCGCGTTCTCGATGACATTGGTGAGCGCGCGGGCGACAAGGGTGCGGTCCGCGTGGATCGATGGAAGGTGCGGAGACACGGCGACGTCGATCGCGATCCGCGCGCCGAGACCGATCCGGTACGGCGCGACGACTTCTTCGACGAGATCCGCCACGGAGACGGCGGCCGGCCGCGCCGTAGGGGCGGAGGCAAAGCTCGAGAACTCCGACGCGATCTGACGCAGGAGCCTGACCTGGCCGAGAATTGAATCCACGCACTCCTCGAGGACCGGGGAGAGCGGTTTCCCGCGGTCGGCGTGCACCCGCCGGAGGTGATCCGCCGAGAGCTGGATCGGTGTGAGCGGGTTTTTGATCTCGTGCGCGACCTGGCGCGCCATTTCGGCCCAGGCCTCGAGCCTGTGCGTTCGCTCGAGCCGCTCTCGTTGCGCTTTCAGCTCGCCCGCCATGCGGTTGAATGCGTCGACGAGCCGCTTGAACTCATCCGCCGATCGGACCGCAATCCGCGCGTCGAAGTCCCCCCGCGCGATCATGCGTGTGGCGCGCGTCAGCCGCTTGACGGGATCTCCGATCCGCTCGGCCACCGAGAGACCGATCGCCGCCCCGAGCAGGATGAACACGAGGACCGCCAGGTGGACTCCCCGGTCGAGCTCGGCGATCTCACGCTCGATCTCCTGCTGCCGCGGCGCGAGCGGAACGGTCAGAATCGAATCCGAGAGTCCCGCGCGCACGGGCGTCGCGGCAACCATGTAGGTGAACTCGCCGATGGCGTCCTGGTCCACGAAGCTCGGCCGGCGCTCGAGCACAATCGCTCGATAGACCGCCTCGGGCGTCCGGGTCGAGAGCAGCCCGGAAGCGAACAGGTCGCGCTCGGAGGTCGCCAGAAGGCGGGAGCCGCCGAAGATGTTCACATCCTGGTCGATGACCTGGCTGATCAACACCATCGCGTCGTCGGTGATCGGCACAGGTGACTGAGACCCGCGGCGCTGGAGCGCCAGCGATTCCTCGATTACCCGCCGAGCGGTCGTCGCCGTGGTCGTGGCTTCTCGCTCGACGTCGGCGCGGAGCTGTCCCGCAAAGTACTGACGAATGACGAGCGCGAGCGTCAGGCCGGGGACGACCGATGCCGCGACGAAGGCCAGGAACAGCTTTCGAGTGAAGCTCGCCCTGATTTCCCTGAGCAGGGCGCGCCCTCCGCGCGGTCGCTCGCGCGCGACGCGGTTGAAGAGCGCTGTCAGCGCTACGCCGGCGACGTACGCCAGCGCGGCCAGCGTCGTCAACTCGGCCAGGTGCACGAAGCCGTCGAAGAGGCCGAGCGCCGGGTATCCGATCGCGTAGATGCCGGCCTGGTCGTTGGCCACGTACACGTGCGACGGCCGTTCGCCGTTATCGAGCGTCGTCCAGAAAGGCCGACGCGATTCGTAGATTCGACGGAACAGGGCTTCGTCGATGGGCCACGCGGCGCCGGAGGCATAGTTGGGCATCATCCCCCACCCGTAGATGACCAGATCGATGTCGGGGGAAGCGGACTCGTCGCCCGCCGACGCGCGGAACACTTCGAAGTACGGACTCGGTGACGAGATGAAGGGCAGCGCTCGGTAGTCGAGCATCACATGAACGACGATTCGGCCCGAGACCGCGCCGCCGACGCAGACGCCGCGTTCCGCGTGCAGCATCCGCCGCTCTTCCGAGCCGAACGGCGCCGCCTCGCCGAACACTTCCCACGTGCAGCCTGCCTTCACGGAACTGTAGGTCTGTGCGACCGGCGCGTACTCGGGGAAGTTCAGCGCGAACCGACTCACGAGCAGTCCGTTCGGGTCATACAATTCCACGGCCGAGGTCAGGCGCGCTTCCGCAAGCGCGGTCTGGCTCCAGATGCGAAACGCCGGGGCGGAATCGGGAACGGGCTGGGGCAAGGCGGCGGGCGAGGGAACGAGGTCAGCGATCGCCGGCATCGCATCAATCTGTGCGAGCGCCCGCTCGAGCCGCGTCTGGAGGTCTTGCGGGTGTGCCAGCGCCTGCGGTGCATATCGGGACTCGATCAGGCCTCGCCGCGCCCGCTCGGCAGCCGCTCGCGCGGACGGGTACACGAGCAGCGCCGGAATCAGCAGGGCGACAAACAGGGCGAGCAGGCGGGCAGCCTGTGGAGCGCGCCGGAAGCGCGCGCCCCAGCGGGGAGCGTAGAACGCCGCGACCGCCACCGGGACGACCCCTGCGACGATGGCGAGCGCAGAAGTGCGCCAGCCCAACGATTGCGCCGCCCCCCCGAGCACGGCCGCCGGCAACAGCCACAGCGCCAGCGTGACTCCGGTGACGCCGATGTCGCGCCTCGACACGCGCCAGCGGCTGAGTGCAAGACCCAGCAGGGCCGTCGCGACCCAGAGCGCGGCCGCGACCACGAGGATGAGCCCGACCAGCCGGGCCAGCCGCCAGGGGTCCCAGGGATAAACGGAGAAGCGGACGACCGCGGTCGCCGTCGATTCGAACGTGTCGTAGACGACACGGGCGGCCGCGAGAGAAAGCAGCGCGGCCGCGGTTCCCGCCGCGAGCTGGGCCGAGCGGAACGCGGCCGGCGCTCGAGCGGGCGACCCTCGGGCGCGTCGCCACCCCAGGCGAACGCGTGCCGCGAGATCGACGATCAGGGCTGCGAGCACGAGAAGCAGCGCGCCCGACAGGAGCAGTCCCGCAGCCGGCGGCGCCGCCAATCGCGCGAGCGCCCAGGAGATCGTCGCGAGCGTCGCGATTTTCAGCGTCGCCCGCAGAGCGGTCGATGATGGCCCGAAACGGGGTCTGCCGCGCGCGTCGAGGAGTGGACCGATGGCAACGGCGACCGCGATCGCCAGCAACGCGAGGACGAGTGACCAGATCCCGCGCCGGGAACGGGCGAGACCATGATCGATATCTGCCGGATCGACTGACGCTTCGAGTACCGGCTCGCCGGAGGGAGCGCGCAGGAGAAAGCTCAGCGGTCGGTCCGCGTCTCCGGCGCCCTCATAACGTGCGCGGAGCGAGGCGGGCGCCACGCGCGTCTGCACGACGTACTCCTCCGCGGTGAGGCTGCGGAGCGCGCTCGCGGGGGAGATGACGAGCTCGGCCGCCACCGTACCCAGGCGGCGACCCTCAGAGAGAACGGGCGTCACCTGCACGAGCCGCAGACCGATAGGGCCGGGTGCAACGAAGAGCGCGGCGGGACCGCTGATGCGGTCGGTCGGAATCTCGGCCGCGCGCCCGCGCCACGCGCGGATGGCTCCGTTGGTGTCGTAGACCGTGGCGGCGGTTCTCCCGTCGCCGGCCGTGCCGAGAATGTCGAAGAGGGCGCGAGTGTCGTCGCGCCCGCCAGGAAGACGGCGTTCGGGATCCCGTTCGCCGGCGAGCGCGCGGCGGAGATCGTCCCGCTCGGCCAGACCGGAGGCTGCGCGCTCCAGCGCGGTGACCGCGGTGTCGAAGCGGCCACGCACGTCGCGCTCGACCCGCGCGAACGCCCCCGCGCGCGTCGCGCCGACGCGCCAGGCCTCGAACGCTCCCGCGACGAGACCCGCGACGCCGGCCGCGAGGAGGCCGATAACGAGCAGCCGCCGCATGTCCCTCATGTGCCGCGAATCGTCGGTGGCAGGCGCTGCGCTATACTGGCTTGTTTGCGGTCGCCGCGGCAACCATGACGGAGACGCTAGGCCTCAAGACGGCGCTCAAGCGCGGCGCGCTTCTGGCGCTTGCCAACTGGCCCGTCGTGATTGTCCTGTTCATCGCCGAGTCCACCTTCAAGATCGTCCTCGCCGTCCCCATCGTTGGCGGCATGCTGCTGGTGATGGTCCTCGCCGGCGACGCCATCGAGCCGTTCGGTTCAATCGACATGCGCGACCAGATAGCCTCGATCGCCGGCACGCTGTTCGACACGCCGGTTGCGCTCGCGTCGTTCCTCGCGGCCTTCGGCATCGTGCTCGTCGGCGGATCCGCGCTCCTCTTTCTCGTCAAGGGGGGCGCGATGATGGCGATGATCGAGTCCGAACGATCGGCGGGCCCGATCGAGCGTCCGCCGTTGCGGTGGGAGGCCATCGTCCGGTCGGGACGCTGCAGCATCGAGGGGTTCGTCGCCGGGTGCACGCGCCTCTTCCGCCGGTATCTCAGGCTCGGGCTGATCCTCATCGGCGTGTACGTGGTCACCGGCGCGCTCTACCTCGCGGTGATGTTCGTCGGCTTTCCCGCCAGTACCCATCCGGGCATCCTCGTCGGATGGACGCTGTTCGCCGCGCTCGTCTCGGGTGCGCTGGTCGTCTGGACCACGCTCGTGAACCTGATGTACCTGCTCGTCCAGATGATCGTGGCCGTCGAGGACGTCGGCGTGCGCCAGGCGGTTCGCCGAGTCATCGAGTTCCTGCGCGGCGCGTTCCGCGAGGTCGCCGGCGTGTTTGGCGTAGTCCTCGTCCTCGTCCTGCTTGCGACGGTCGTGTCGATCCTGGCGACGGCCGGGCTCGGGCTGATTTCGTTCGTGCCGTTGGCAGGCCTCGCGGTTCTGCCGTTGCAGATCGCCGCGTGGCTCGTGCGCGGGATGGTGTTCCAGTACCTCGGGCTCACGTCGCTCGGCGCGTACCTGACGGAGTATCGCGCCTACAGCAACCGCGGCGCCAGACTTCGCATCGCATGATCAACTACGACGAGTTCCTCTCACGCGCCGCCGGCCGGATGCAGGAGTCCGCGATCCGGAAGATGGGGGGCGTGGCGGCGCACGGCCGGGACATCATCTCTTTCGCGCCGGGCTTTCCGGATCCAGCGATGTTCGCCTGGAGCGAGTTCCGGGCGATCGCCGCCGACCTGCTGAGCGGAAAGGACGGCTCCGTCCTGCAGTACGGCCCGACGCGCGGCTACAGACCTCTGCTCGAGGCTCTCGGAGAAATCCTCGCCGAACGAGGAATCTCGGTCCCGGGTGAACAGCTCCTTGTGACGACCGGTTCGCAGCAGGGGCTGGACCTCGTGGCGCGGGTCCTCACCGATCCCGGCGACGTCGTGCTGGTCGAGCTGCCCTCGTACACGGGTGGGATCTCGGCCTTCCGGAACGTTCAGGCGGAAATGGTCGGGGTCGCCCAGCAGGCCGACGGCATCGACCTCGACAATCTCGACGCGGTCCTCCGCCGCCTCCGGCTCGACGGCCGGCGAGTGCGGTTCCTCTATGTCGTGCCGAACTTCCAGAATCCGACCGGGTTGCTCCTGGGTCGGGACAAGCGGGCGCGCCTGCTCGATTGGGCGGCTCGCCACAATCTCCTGATTGTCGAGGACGATCCCTATCGCGACTTGTATTTTGAGGATACGGCCGGCGAGTCCGCCATCCGGCCGATCAAGGCGGACGACAGGGAAGGCCGGGTCATCTATCTGAGCAGCTTCTCCAAGACGCTCGCGCCCGGCTACCGTGTCGCCTGGATCGCCGCACCGCCCGCGCTCGCCGCGAAGTTCGAGATGGCCAAACAGGCGAGCGATCTCTGCACCGGCGAGCTCGATCAGCGAATCGTGTACGAAGCCTGCAAACGCGGGGTCCTCGCGCGGCAGGTGCCGTTGCTGCGTGCGCACTATCGACGAAAGCGGGACGTGATGGTCTCTGCGCTCACGCGTGAGCTGGGGGAGCGCGTCAGCTGGCCCGCCCCACACGGCGGATTCTTCCTGTGGGCGACCCTGCCGGGCGGAATCGATTCGGACGCGATGATCGCGCAGGCGGTCGAGCATGGCGTCGTCTACGTCGCCGGCACGGCGTTCTTCGTCGACGGCTCCGGCGCGAACACGATGCGGCTGTCGTTCTCCGCGCCAACGCCCGATCGAATCGACGAGGGCGTCAGGCGGCTCGCCGCTACGATCCGCGAGGCACTGGAGCGTCCTCGGGCGTCAGCGGCTTCCCGGGCATAACGAGCAGCGGCTCGAGCGGCGTCTCGGAAGTCCCGCCGACGCCGAGCACCATCCACTCGCCGGACACGCCGCCGGCGATCGCCACCATTCTGATCTGGCCCGCGGCGGGCGTGAGCACGATCGGCGCGCCCACCTGATCGCCCGCCGACCACCGCCCGGCGGGTGCGCCGTCGCGCGCGTTGAAAAACGCCACATCCGCGGCCAATCCGCTGACGACGATCAACCCATCGGCCGTCAGCAGTCCCTCGAAGGCGCGCATCGGCAGGGGCCGACGCCATCGCTGGCCGCCGTGCCACCGATCCAGCGCACGGAGAACGTTGTCGAGCGAAATGAAGTACACGCGCTCCGCGTCGACCGCGGCTGGCCCGACGACGTCAGCCGCCGTGCGCCAGCGCCACCGGACGCTGCCGTCGCGCCCGTCGAGACAGTAAAAGTGGTTGTCTCGCGCGCCGACGAAGATCCGTTCGTCGTCCAGGAGCGCCGGACCCGGCGCGCCACCGAGGGCGCGCGACCAGCGTTCTTCGCCCGTCGTCAACGCGGTCTGGACGATGCGGCCGTCCGCCAGCGGCAGCATCAGGCGGTCGCCGTCAATCGACGGCGCAGCCGACAACAGGCCGGCCTGTCGGCGCCACACGACCGTTCCGTCGGCGGCACGGACTGCGAGCAACTCCCCGGCCTCCGTGCCCGCGACGAGCCATCCGTCGCGCCACGTCGGAGCGGTCGCGAACGGCCCTGCGCGCAGCTGCCACCGGAGGGCGCCTGTGGCCGCGTCGAGCGCGCGGATCTCGGTTGCGGTCGCGACAAACAGCAGACCTTCTCCGAGCACAGGACGGTGCGCCGCGAGGAGCTCGACCGACCAGCGCTCCCGGCCGGATGACAGCGCGAACGCGACGAGTCGGCCCGACCGAAGCGGCACGAAAACGCGCTCGGCATCCGCGACCGGAGGCGCCGACGGAGCATTCGGTAGCGGCGTACGCCAGGTCGTCGCAATTGGAAAAAACGGCGCCGGCAACGACACGGGAATGAGAAGGGCGACGGCGAGGATCAGGGGAATCGACCTACAAGATATTGTGGTGCGCGGTTCACGCACACGCATATAATAGCGGACACACCTTCGAAGTGGCAGGAGCCACCTTGGATGTGCCGCGAGCCTTCCGGCTCGTCCCTGGCAGTGACTCATCAGACCATCGTCGTTCTCGACTTCGGATCGCAATACACCCAACTCATCGCCAGGCGGTTGCGTGAGCTGTCCGTCTACTCGGAAGTGCTGGCCTGCACGACGCCTGCGGAGGCGATTCGCGCGAAGCGTCCTGTCGGCATCATCCTGTCGGGCGGACCGCGCAGCGTGTCTGAGCCAGGTGCGCCGCGCTGTGAGGATGCCGTCTTCGATGCGGGGGTACCGGTCCTCGGCATCTGCTACGGCATGCAGCTCATGGCGGACGCGCTCGGCGGGCGCGTCGCCCGCGCGCCGCAGCGCGAGTACGGCCACGCGCTGATCCGCGTCGAACGGGAGGCGCCGCTCTTCGCGTCGGTGGCGGATGAATTGCGCGTCTGGGCCAGCCACGGCGACTTCGTCCAGGAGGCGCCGACCGGCTTTTCGGTCCTCGCCACGAGCGCCAACGCTCCGGTCGCCGCGATGGAGGATCGTGCCCGAGGGCTCTACGCGCTCCTCTTCCACCCCGAGGTGGCCCACACCGATCAGGGCCTCGAGATCCTCCGCAACTTTGCCTACGGTATCTGCGGCTGCACCGGCGACTGGACGATGACGTCGTTCATCGACGAGACGATCGGCCGCATCCGCGCGCGGGTCGAGGGCGGGCGGGTCGTGTGTGCTCTGAGCGGCGGGGTCGATTCCACCGTCGCGGCAACACTGATCCATCGCGCGGTAGGCGACCGCCTGACGTGCATTTTCGTCGACAACGGCGTGCTGCGGCTCGACGAGGCGGCTCAGGTCATCAAGCGATTCGAGAAGCTTCGTCTGCCGGTCGTCTTTGCCGACGCGTCGGCCCAGTTCCTCGAACGACTCGAGGGCGTGACCGACCCCGAGCGGAAGCGCAAGATCATCGGTGCGACGTTCATCGAGGTCTTCGAGGCGAAAGCGGCGGAGCTGGGACAGTTCGACTTTCTGGCGCAGGGAACTCTCTACCCGGACGTCATCGAAAGCGTCTCGATTGTGGGTCCGTCGGCCGCGATCAAGAGCCATCACAACGTCGGCGGGCTCCCGGAGAACATGCGGTTCACGCTCGTGGAGCCGCTTCGCGAGCTCTTCAAGGACGAAGTGCGGCAGGTCGGTCTTCAGCTCGGCCTGGACGAGGAGTTCATCTGGCGACAGCCGTTCCCGGGACCGGGACTTGCAGTTCGTGTCCTGGGCGAGATCACCCGCGAGCGGCTCGATCTGGTCCGTCGTGCAGACGCCATTGTCGCCGAAGAAGTGAAACGGGCCGGGTGGTACCGCCGCCTCTGGCAATCGTTTGCCGTGCTGCTGCCCGTCCAAAGCGTCGGGGTGATGGGGGACGAGCGGACGTACGAGCACACGATCGCGATCCGTGCCGTGGAAAGCCGTGACGGGATGACGGCCGACTGGGCCCGCCTCCCGCAGGACCTGCTCGGGATCATCTCGTCGAGGATCGTGAACGAGGTCAAGGGGATCAACCGCGTCGTCTACGACATCAGCAGCAAGCCGCCTTCGACGATCGAGTGGGAATGACCGAGTTCGTCCATCTCCATCTCCACACAGAATTCTCGCTGCTCGACGGCGCGTGCCGTGTCGAGGAGCTGCTCGACCGCGCGGTGGAGCTGAAGATGCCCGCCCTTGCGGTCACCGAACACGGCAACCTGTTCTCGGCCGTCATGTTCCACGATCTGGCCCGCATCCGAGGCATCAACCCGATCCTCGGCTGCGAAGTGTACGTCGCTCCGGAGAGCCGGTTGACGAAAAGCGGCACGCCCGGCGAGACCGCGAACCACCTCGTGCTGCTGGCCGAAACCCTCGAGGGGTATCACAACCTTATCAAGCTGGTCTCGGCCGGCTACACCGAGGGCTTTTACTACAAGCCGCGGATCGACAAGCACCTGCTCGCGCAACACTCGAAAGGTCTCATCGGCCTGTCGAGCTGCCTGAAAGGTGAGGTCGCCACCTGGCTCAGGACGGACCAGATCGGCCGCGCGCGCAAGGCGGCGGCGACCTACAGCGACATCCTCGGCCCGGGCAACTTCTTCCTGGAGCTTCAGTATCAGGGGCTCGAAGAGCAGCGGCGCGTGAACGGATTCCTGCCCGCGCTGGCGCGGGAGATGAGCCTGCCGCTCGTCTGCACGAACGACGTCCACTACCTCACGCAGGCGGACCATCATCCGCACGACATTCTCTTGTGCATCGGCACGGGGAAAGTCGTCAACGACGCCGAGCGGCTGCGCTACCACGGGGACCAGTTCTTTCTGAAGACACCGGCCGAGATGGCGGCGGTCTTCGGAGACTACCCGGAAGCGCTCCGCAACACCGTCGCGATCGCGGAGCGGTGCCACGTTCTGCTGCCGTCGAACGAAACCCACCTTCCCAACTTCGACGTGCCGCCGCCGTTCACGCTCGACGACTACTTCGAGCACAAGGTACGTGAGGGTTTCGCAGCGCGGCTGCCGCGCCTGGAGGAGATGACGGCGCGGGGCGCGCTGCGCCACGCGATCGAGAAGTACCACACCCGTCTCGATTACGAGATCGAGATGATCAAGCAGATGAAGTACCCCGGCTACTTCCTGATCGTCTGGGATTTCATCCGCTACGCGCGCGAGCGCGGCATCCCGGTGGGGCCCGGCCGTGGCTCGGCCGCCGCCAGCCTCGTCGCGTACTGCCTCCGGATCACGGACGTCGATCCGCTCCAGTACGACCTCATCTTCGAACGCTTCCTCAACCCGGAGCGCGTGTCGCTACCCGACATCGACATCGACTTCTGCGAGCGCCGCCGCGGCGAGGTCATCGAGTACGTCACGCGCAAGTACGGCCGGGAGAACGTCGCGCAAATCATCACGTTCGGGACGATGAAGGCCCGAGCCGTCGTTCGCGACGTCGGCCGAGCCCTCGACATCCCGTTCGCCGACGTCGATCGGGTCGCGAAGCTGATCCCGCCCGCGCTCGACATGACGCTCGCCCGCGCGCTCGACGAGAGCCCGGCGCTCAAGGAAATCGAACAGAAGGACGAGCGCGTGAGGGACCTGCTCGGGACGGCGAAACGCCTCGAAGGCATGACGCGCCACGCGTCGGTCCACGCCGCGGGCGTCGTCATCGCGCCGAAGCCCATCACGGAGTTCGCCCCGCTGTACAAGGGGCAGCGGGACGAGATCACGACCCAGTGGGCCATGAAGGAGATCGAGCGCATCGGCCTCCTCAAGATGGACTTTCTCGGGCTCAGCACGCTGACACTGCTCGACGACTGCGTCCGCCACATCCGGGAGACGACCGGAGTCACGATCGATCTCGACGCGCTGCCGCTCGACGACGCCAGAACCTACCAGCTGTTCTGCGAGGGCCAGGCCTACGGCATCTTCCAGTTCGAGAGCTCGGGCATGCGGGAGACGCTGCGGAAAGCCAAACCCCAGTGCCTGGAGGACCTGATCGCGCTGAACGCGCTCTACCGCCCGGGTCCGCTGCGCGGGGGAGTCGTCGACGACTACATCGCGCGGAAGCACGGTCGCGTCGAAATCAAGTACGAGCTGGCGCAGCTCCAGCCGGTGCTGCAGGAGACCTACGGCGTCATCGCCTACCAGGAGCAGGTCACGCGGCTCGCGAGCGATCTCGCGGGCTTCACGATGGGAGAGGCGGACCTGCTCCGCAAGGCGATGGGGAAGAAGAACGCCGCGGTCATGCAGGCGCAGCGCGACCGGTTCGTGCAGGGGTGCAAGGCGCGCGGCATCAGCGAAAAGAAGGCGACGAAGATCTTCGACCTGATGGAGTTCTTCGCCGGGTACGGCTTCAACAAGGCGCACTCGACGTGTTACGCGCTGCTCGCGTATCAGACCGCGTATCTGAAGGCGAACTACCCGCGGCACTTCATGGCGGCGCTGCTGACGATCGAATCGCAGAATACGGAGAAGCTCGCGATGTACCTCGGCGAGTGTCGCGAGCTTGGCGTCCCGATGCTGCCGCCCGACATCAACGCCAGCGAGTTGCACTTTACGGTCAAGCCGGACGGGGTCCGTTTCGGTCTCTGCGCCGTGAAGAACGTCGGCGACGGGGCGAGTCTTTCCGTGCTCGAGACGCGCGCGGCGCTCGGCCGGATCGACTCGATCTTCACCCTCTGCGAGCGGGCCGACCTCCGGCTCGTCAACAAGCGCGTGCTCGAGAGCCTCGTCAAGGCGGGAGCGTTCGACTCGCTCATGCCGGGCGTCAACGGCAGCGGCGCCGCCACCGTCCGGGCCCGGTTGTTCGGTGTCGTGGATCGCGCCATCGAGCACGGCAGCAAGATCCAGCGGGACCGCGAAAAGGGGCAGTCCGACCTGTTCGGCGCGGGGGGCGGACCCGAGGGCGGCGGCGATGCGTCCACCCCCATTCCGGTACCGCAGGCACCGGCCTGGACCGAGGCGCAGCAGCTCGCGGGCGAAAAGGAAGCGCTCGGGTTCTACATGAGCGGCCATCCGATCGAGCGGTTTGCGGAGGAGCTGAAGACGTTCGGCGCCCGCCGGCTCGGCGAGTTGACCACGTCCGAGACGGACCTCTGGGTGGGTGGGATCGTCGGCGCCACACGCGCCCTCAAGACGCGAAAGGGAGACCGGATGGCGGTCTTCGCGCTCGAGGACGTGGGGGGCAGCATCGAAGTCGTCGTGTTTCCCGAGGCGTTCCAGAAGTTCGGACAGCTCCTCGAGACCGACGCCATGCTGGTCGTCCGCGGCAAGTTCGAGAAGGACGACGAATCGGCGCGCCTCGTGGCGTCGGAGCTGTTCCCGATCGGCGGGCTGCGGGAGCGGATCGCCCGCGAGGTAGCGATCCGGCTGAGCGTTCCACCGCACGGGCGGCCGACGTTCGAAGCCCTCGCCGAGCTGCTCGCGAAGCACCGCGGCGATCGCCGGGTGTCGCTGGAGCTGGACGTTCGTGGCGAGGGCGGTTCGATGCGCGTGCTCGCCGACGCCGGGCACGTGCGCGTGCGTCCCTCGGAAAAGCTGGTCGCGGAAGTCGAGGCGCTCTGCGGCAGCGGTACGGTAACCTTGCGCTGACTCGATGCCCTCCGACCAGTTCCTCGACTTCGAAGAACCGCTGGCGGTCCTTTACAAGGAGATCGAGGCGATCGGCCTGATGCCGAAGACGCCGGAGCGCGAGCGGTCGATCGAGAGCTTGCGCCGCCGGGCCGACGAGCTCCGCATCGAGATCTACAAGACCCTGACCCCGTGGCAGCGCGTCCTCGTCGCGCGCCACGCGAATCGCCCGAATACGCTGGATTACGTCGAGCGGCTCTTCACGGACTTCACCGAGCTGCACGGCGACCGCCGCTTCGCCGACGACCCCGCCATCGTCGCCGGGTTTGCGAACTACAAGGGCCAGCCGATTGCGGTCGTCGGTCATCAGAAGGGCCGTGACACGAAGCAGAAGATTTTCCGCAACTTCGGGTACGCCCGCCCCGAGGGATACCGCAAGGCGCTGCGCGTGATGCGTCTCGCGGAGAAGTTCGATCGGCCCATCGTGGCGTTCATCGACACGCCCGCCGCGTACCCGGGCCTGGAGTCGGAGGAACGGGGCGTCGCCGAGGCGATCGCGCTCAACCTGCGCGAGATGGCGCTCATCGACGTGCCCATCATCGTCGTGGTCTGCGGAGAGGGAGGAAGCGGGGGAGCCCTGGGCATCGCGATCGGCGACCGCGTGCTGATGCAGGAGTTCGCCGTGTACAGCGTGATCCCGCCCGAGGGCTGCGCGGCGATCCTCTGGCGCGACAGCAACCGCAAGGTCGAAGCAGCCGCGGCGCTGAAGATCACGGCGGTCGACCTGCTCGCGCTCGGCATCATCGACGAGATCGTCGCGGAGCCGCCGGGCGGCGCGCACAACGATTTCGACGCGGCCTGCCGCCTCGTGGACGAGGCGCTGTCGCGCGCGCTCGCCGAGGTGTCCGCCGAGCCGCCGCGGTCGCGCCTCGATCGCCGTTACGACAAGTTCCGCCAGATGGGGCGCGACGGCCAGGCGTTCGTCGATCCGTCGGCCGTTTCAGGCAAGCTCTCCGGCGTCAGCCCGAAAGTCGATTGACGAATGTTGAAGTGGGAGCATCAGATCTGCGATGAGCCGGCGGTCGAGGTGCTCGCCCGCGCGGTCGGAGTCGACCCCGTCATCGCGCGGCTGCTGTGCCTGCGCGGCCTCGGCGATCCCGCCGAGGCCGAACGCTTCCTTCATCCGTCGCTCGACCACCTGCACGATCCGTCCCGCCTGAAGGACCTGCCGCTCGCGGTCGAGCGGCTCGAACGCGCGATCGCCGCGGGCGAGCGAATCGCCATCCACGGCGACTACGACGTCGACGGCATCACGTCCACCGTCATCCTCCGGCGGGCGCTCGAGCTGCTCGGCGGTCAGGTCGTGCACTTCATTCCCGAAAGGATTCGCGACGGCTACGGCCTCCAGCCGGCCGCGATCGAGCGCCTGCACGCCGACGGCGTCCACGTGATCGTGTCGGTCGACTGCGGGATCCGGGGGATGGAAGCGGCTGACAAAGCCAGGGAGCTCGGCGTCGATCTCGTGATCACTGATCATCACGAGCCTGACGGTCGACTGCCGTCGGCGCTCGCGATCATCAACCCCAAGCGTGCAGACTGTTCGTACCCGGACAAGAACCTGGCAGGCGTGGGCGTGGCGCTCAAGCTCGTACAAGCGCTGTGCGCGCGCGCGGGTAAGCAGCGCTGGCTGCCGGCGTTCGTGAAGGTGGCGGCGATCGGCACGCTTGCCGACGTCGTCCCGCTCGTCGGCGAGAATCGCGTCATCGCGCGGCTCGGCCTCGACGGGCTGTCGAGCGGTCGCCATACGGTCGGTCTGCAGTCGCTGCTCGAGTGCGCCGGGCTCGCCGGGAAGCGCATCGACAGCTTCCACGTCTCGTTCATGCTCGCGCCGCGCGTGAATGCCGCCGGCCGGATGAGCAGCCCCGACATCGCGGCGCGGCTGCTCCTCGCGTCGGACGCCGCCCTCGGGGAGGAGGCGCGCGCGCTGGCCGAGCAACTGAACGCCGAAAACACCCGGCGGCAGCTCGAAGAAGCGGAGATCGTCTCGCGGGCCAAAACGGTCATCGAGAGCGATCCCGCCGTCGGCGCGCACAACGTGCTCGTCGTCGCCGGCGAAGGGTGGCATCGCGGCGTCATCGGGATCGTCGCTTCGAAGATCGTCGACGCGTTCAATCGTCCCGCGATCGTCCTCTCGCTCGAAAACGGCCTGGCGCACGGCTCCTGCCGCAGCATCCCCGCCTTCGACATGCTCGCCGCGCTCGAGCACTGCCACGATCTGTTCCTGCGGTTCGGCGGGCACCGGCAGGCCGCCGGGTTGACCATGGAGACGGCCCGCGTCGCCGAGTTCCGCGCGCGCGTCAACGCCTATGCCGACGAGCGGCTCGAGCCGGAGGACCTGATGCCGAGGCTGCGGATCGACGCGGCGCTCGGCCTCCGCGCGATCAAGCCGGACGTCGTCGAGGGTCTGCTGGCGCTCGAGCCGTTCGGCCTGGGCAACCCGCGCCCGGTCTTCCACACGGATCCCGTCGAGATCATCGACGGCCCCCGGGTCTTGAAGGACCGCCATCTGCGCATGACCTTCCGGCAGGACGGCCGCGTGTTCCGCGGCATCGCCTGGCGCGCCGCCGAGCGGGCCGGCTTCCTGGACGAGCATCGCGCCGGGCTTGCGCTGGCGTTCTCGCTCGATCGCGACGAGTATCAGGGCGAGACCTATGTCCAGCTCTCGATGGCGGATGCGAAGCCGGCCGGCCACCTGCGATAATCGTCTCACCTCCTGATGTGGCAGAAACGCGCGCGGGCCGCGCTCGCGGTCCTGATGGTCGCGGTGGCGGTCGCGGTCTTCGTCTTCCTCCGCAACCGGCGCGTTGAGGAGGACGTCGCGCCCCCTCGGCGCGACCCGGAGGCGAACGTCGAAGCGGGAAAGGGAGAGTTCACGCGGACGAAAGATGGCCGCAAGATCTTCACGCTCCAGTTTCAGAGCCAGTTGACCTATGGCGACGGCCGGAACGTGTTCCGCGACGTCGTGATCACGTTTCACGAACCGCGAGGGGCGGACGTTCCGTGTCACAGGCCGCGAAGCGACACAGGTTCCGCGGCCGGGCAAGGAGCTCGGCGACGTCACGCTCGACGGGGGCGTGACGATGACGGGCGACGACGGGCTGAAGGTCGAGACGGCCAGCGCGTCGTACGACCAGGCCGCGTCGCTCGTGCGAGCGCCGGGACCGGTGACCTTCAGCCGAGGGCGCACCAGCGGCTCCGGAGTCGGCGCCACGTACGACCAGGAGCGGGACGTCATGACCCTGCTCGACCAGGCGAAGATCACGGTCGCGCCGGATGCCGCCGGGCAGGGGAGCACGGTCATCACGGCCGGAACCGCCGCGATGGCGCGCACGGAGCGAACGATCCGCTTCGAGCGGGCTGTCACCGTCGCAGGCTCGCCGCAGTCGGCGTCATCCGACACAGCCGTCGCCGTTCCTTGCGCCGAAGGAGGATCTGCTGGATCGGGTCGAGCTGGTAGGCAAGGCGAGCGTCACGGGCGCGGCCGAAGGGGCAACGGCGCTGCGAGGGATGCGAGCCGATCGCATCATGCTCGACTACGGGGCGGACGGGCGACTGCTGGAACGCGCGACGCTGACCGGTGGGGCCTCGGTCGATCTCGCGGCGGGCGAGGGCACGCGCACGCTTTCGGGTGGCGCGATCGATGCCGCGCTCGGGAAGGATGGACAGGCGGTCACCGCGCTGTCCGCCACGAACAAGGTCACGCTCACCTTGCCGGCGGAAGGAAAGACGCCGGCGCGCACGATCGAGTCGGCGACGCTCAAAGGAAGCGGCGACGACGCCGGCATCCGCACGCTCGCGTTCCGCGGCGCGACGACGTTCAAGGAAGGAACCGCGCGCACCGTCACCGCCGACGCGCTCGACGTGTCCCTGCAGCCGGGGTTCGGCGCCGCGACCGATGCGCGCTTCAAGGGGCGGGTGGTGTTTCACGACGGCGGCATGCGCGCGGAGGCGCCCGAGGCGCACCACGATATCGCGCGCGGCGTGGTTCACCTGTCCGCCTCTGCCGCGACTCCGGCACGCGTCAATGACGAACGAGTGTCAGTGGACGCGCGGACGATCGACCTGACCGCGGGCTCGAAGCGGCTGCAGGCCAAGGGTGACGTCCGCAGCGTCCTCCGGCCGCAGAAGGATGAACGCGATCGCCGCACGCCGGCGATGTTCGAGCGCGACAAGCCGGTCAACGTGACCGCCGCGCAGTTGGACTACGACGGCGACGCGGGCCGAGCCACCTATACGGGCAACGCCCGGCTCTGGCAGGAAGAGCGAAGCGTGCAGGGGGACACGCTCGTCATCGATGACAAACAGGGCAACCTGTTCGCCAAGGGCAGCGCCAGGTCGCGGTTGATCCTGGAAGACAAGGACAAGCCGAAGGAGCCGAAGACTCCGACCGCCACGACACCGACGAAGAAAACGGAGACGATCGCGCGCGGCGACACGCTGACCTACGACAACGCCGCGCGCAAGGCGATCTACGACGGGCACGCGTACTTCTCGGGACCCCAGGGGGAAGTCGAGGGCGAGCGGATCGAGCTGTTTCTCGACGAGACCGGACGCACGCTGGAACGATCGGAGGCGTACACGAACGTCGTCGCGCGCTTCGAGGGTGGCCATCGCGCGACCGGCGCCCGACTGACGTATTTCGTCGACGGCGAGCGGTACCTGATGACCGGAGCGCCCGTCCGCATCCTCGAACAACGCGCCGATGGATGCTCGGAAACCACTGGCGCGTCTTTGACTTTCGTCAGATCGACTGATACGATCTCGGTCGTCGGCAACGAGGGAAGTCGCAGCCAGACGAAGCCGGGATCGTGCGGAGAGCTGCGCTGAATGGCGACGCTCACCACGCACGATCTGACCAAGTCGTACGGCGGCCGCACGGTCGTGCGGGGCGTCAGTGTCGATGTGGCGTCGAGCGAAGTCGTCGGGCTGCTGGGACCGAACGGCGCGGGTAAGACGACGACGTTCTACATGGTCGTCGGGTTGACGGCGCCGGACTCGGGACGCGTAATGCTCGACGGCGCCGATGTCACCGGCGACCCGATGTATGTTCGGGCGCGGAAAGGCATCGGGTACCTCCCGCAGGAGCCGTCGATTTTTCGCGGGCTCTCGGTCGAAGAGAATCTCCTCGCGATCCTGGAGACGCTCGACCTCGATGGGCCGGCGCGCCGCGCGCGCCTGGGAGGGCTGCTCGCGGAGTTGCACCTCACGCCACTAGCGAAGGCGCCGGCGTATACGCTCTCTGGCGGCGAACGCCGCCGCGTCGAAATTACACGCGCGCTCGTCATGTCACCGCAGTTCATCCTGCTCGACGAGCCCTTCGCCGGCATCGACCCCATCGCCGTCACCGACATCCAGAAGATCATTTTCCACTTGAAGGCGCGAGGAATCGGAGTTCTCATTACAGATCACAACGTGCGAGAGACGCTGCGAATCACCGACCGGGCCTACATCGTCCACGACGGGGCGATCTTCCGGAGCGGCACGCCCGCCGGCCTCGCGGCCGATGAGGACGTGAAGCGGATCTACCTGGGCGCCGATTTCCGGTTGGACTGACGAGACATGGCGATCCAGCAGAAGCTCCACACCAAGCTCGTTCAGAAACTCATCCTGACGCCGTCGCTTCAGCAGGCGATCAAACTCCTGCCGATGTCGACGCTCGAGCTCTCGGAGCTGCTCAACCAGGAGATGGTCGAGAACCCGATGCTCGAAGAGGTCCCCACCGAGGAGCTCCAGCCGGCCGAGCAGCAAGCGGAGAAAGCAGAGACCCCCGCGAAGACCGACAAGGGCGACGCGTGGGAGGACGCCGACTACGAGTACTTCTTCGGAGATTACCTCGACGACGGTTACCGCCCGCGCACGCCGCAGGAGGTCAAAGAGCTGCCGCCGATCGAGAACACGCTCTCGTCGGCGGGGTCGCTCGCCGATCACCTTCGCTGGCAGCTCTCGATCCAGACCGATGACGACGTCACGCGGCAGATCGGCGACGCGATCATCGGCAACCTGGACGACGACGGGTATCTCGTCGCGTCGGTCGAAGAGATCGCGCAGATGGGAGACTGGCCGATCGCCGTCGTCGAGCGTGCGCTGCAGCACGTGCAGACGTTCGACCCGATCGGCGTCGCGGCGCGCGATCTGCAGGAGTGCCTCACGCTGCAGCTCCGCCATCTCGGTCTCGCCGGAACGATCACCGAGCGGATCGTGACGGAGCACCTGAAGCTGCTGCAGAACCACCAGGTGCCGGAGATCGCGAGGCGGCTCGCCGTCACGATCGACGAGCTCAAAGAGCACATCGAGATCATCCGCAACCTCGATCCGAAGCCCGGGAGCCGCTACAACCCCAACCAGTCGCAGTACGTCATCCCGGACGTATACGTCTCGAAGATCGAGGATCAGTACGTGGCCCACTTGAACGAGGAGGGGCTGCCGCAGCTCCGCATCAGCCCGGTGTACCGCCGGCTCCTCGACAAGGGCGGCGAGAACACCGACGAGACCCGGGCCTACGTGAAGGACAAGTTTCGCTCGGCGCTGTGGCTGATCAAATCGGTGGACCAGCGCCAGAAGACGATCCACAAGGTCGCGACGAGCATCATCAACTTCCAGCGCGAGTTCCTCGACCATGGGATCGAGCACCTCCGCCCGCTCGTCCTGCGCGACGTCGCGAACGACATCGGCATGCATGAGTCGACCGTGAGCCGCGTGGTGAACAACAAATACATGCACACGCCCCAGGGCGTGTTCGAGATGAAGTTCTTCTTCCACAGCGGGATCAGCAGTTCCTACGGCGACAGCGTCTCCTCCGTCACCATCAAGCAACGGATCCGGAAGATCATCGAGAACGAGGACCCCCGGAAGCCGCTGAGCGACTCCAAAATCGTGAGCATCCTCCAGAAAGAAGGACTGATGCTCGCCCGGCGCACGATCGCGAAGTATCGCGAGGAACTCAAGATCCCGACATCGAACCAGCGGAAGCTGTTGTACTAGTCAACGCCTCCATCGAATCGGCGTCCAGCCTATGCGTCTCGAACTGACAGGCCGTCACCTCGACATCACCCCGCCGCTGCGTACCCTCATCGAGCGGAGGCTCTCCAAGATCGAACGCCTGCTCAGGGACAGCGCCGTATCCGCCCAGATCGTCTGTTCGATCGAGAAGTATCGCCATCAGATCGACATGACGATCCACGCGCGCGGCGACCACATGCTGCACGGCCTCGGCCAGGGAACCACCTGGCAGATGGCGCTCAAAGGGGCCGTGGCGAAGATCGAAAAGCAGGCGCGGAAGGTCAAGACCAAATGGACCTCGCGCAAGCGGCGGGCGAGCAGCGCGCGGCATCTCGGATCGCCGGTGGAGCCGGCCCGGCCGGCGGCCGCCGACGCCCGGCCGCGCATCGTGCGCTCGCGCGCCGAAGCCGTCAAGCCGATGACCGTCGAGGACGCCGCGCTGCGGGTCGGCGCCGGCGCCGACACGTTCGTCGTGTTCCGAAACTCGACGACCGACGCGATCAACATCCTGTATCGCCGCAAAGACGGGCACCTGGGCCTCATCGAGCCCGAGGCATGAGCGAGCCCGGGGTCTCGGTTGCGACGCTGCTCTCCGAAGCGGCCGGATCGCCCGACCTCGAACTGACAATCCTCGCCGGTGACGCCGGTCTCGGCCGGCGCGTCACGAACCTCCACGTGCAGAAAACCGGCCTCGCGCTGGCCGGGTTCGACGAGCTCCTCCGCCCCGGACGAATCCTGGTGTTCGGTCAGAGCGAGATGCGCTACCTGCAGGCGCTCGACCCGAACGTCCGCCGCGCCTCGATTCGCCGCGTGTTCGACCGCGGCATCCCCTGCGTGGTCGTCACCGACGCCTACGCGCCGTCGGCCGAGCTGGTCGACGAGGCGGACCGGGCCGCCATTCCCGTGCTCCAGACGCCGCTGGCGACGCCGATCGCGATCGCGCGGATGACCGTACGCCTCGAGACCCACCTGGCGGTGCGGGGCATGGTCCATGGCGTTCTCCTCGACATCCTCGGCCTCGGCGTTCTGGTGGTGGGGGAGAGCGGTATCGGCAAGAGCGAGTGCGCGCTCGACCTCGTCGTCCGTGGCCATCGGCTCGTCGCCGACGATACCGTCGAGATCCGCCGGCGCGCCGACACGGTGCTGCTCGGCAGCTGCCCTGAGTTGACGCGCCACCACATGGAAATCCGCGGGCTGGGCGTCATCAACATCCGCGATCTCTTCGGCGTCGCCTCGACGCGCAGCTCGAAGCGCATCGAGCTCGTCGTGCAACTCGATCGGTGGGAGACGGGCCGGGAGTACGACCGGCTCGGACTCGACGAGGAGCGCTTCGAGATCCTCGGCGTCCCGGTTCCGATGATTCGGATGCCGGTCGCCCCGGGCCGGAACGTCGCCATCCTCGTGGAGGTCGCCGCGCGCAATCAGTTGCTGCGCGCCCGGGGGCACCATGCCGCGCGCGCGCTGGCGGCGCGGCTCGACCGCGCGCTGCTGAACGGCTCGTCGGCGGCGCTCGAAGACCCGGCGCCCTTCGGGGCCGAGGCGCCCGCGGCGGCGGGCCGGCTCGACGGCGCCGAAGAGGAAGCCGATCGCGGTGACGAGGACGACGCGTGAATCGCCGGCGTTCGGTCACGCCCACACGGGATCCGCGCCATCCTGCGCGCCGGCGCGGCCGGGTCGCGCTCACGAGCCGGTTCATCGTCCTGACGGGGCTGTCCGGCTCGGGCAAATCGCAGGCGATCCGCGCCCTGGAAGATCTCGGGTACTTCTGCGTCGACAACCTCCCGATCACGCTCATTCCGACGCTCGCGGAGCTGACGCTCCGCGCCGGGACGGAAATCACCAAGGCTGCCGTCGTCGTCGACGTCCGTGAGGGGCTGCTGCTCGACAGGTTTCCGCGCATCTACCAGGAGCTGCGCCGCATGCGGAACCTGAACCCGAAGCTGATCTTTCTCGAGGCGACGGACGCGGCGCTCGTGCGGCGATTCAGCGAGACGCGGCGGCCGCACCCGCTGGCACCCGATCGCTCGGTCGCCGAAGGCATCCGCGACGAGCGCGCGCGCCTGAGGCCGATCCGGCGCCTGGCCGATCAAATCCTCGACACGTCCGCGATGACCGTCCACGATCTGCGGCAGGCGTTTCTCGGCGTCACACGCGACGGCGCGCCGCATTCCGGACTCGTGATCACCGTCCTGAGCTTCGGGTTCAAACATGGCATCCCGGTCGATTCCGATTTGCTGTTCGACGTGCGGTTCCTGCCGAATCCGCACTTCGTCCCGGCGCTCAGGCAGTACACGGGACGGGACGAGGAGGTCGTGCGATTCATGAATCGGTCCGAGGCGACCGGGGAGTTTCTCGCTCGCACGACGCATCTGCTCGAGTTTCTCGTCCCGCAGTACGTCAGCGAGGGCAAGAGCTACCTGACGATCGGGATCGGCTGCACCGGGGGACGCCATCGGTCGGTGGCGATGGCCGAGGCGCTGAAGAAGCGCCTCGGAAAGCTCGACGACGTCCGCGTGCGCGTGAAGCACAGGGATATCACCAATGAATAGCGGAGCAGGATCCGGGGCTTTGATTGGCGTCGTCGTCGTGACGCACGGCCAGCTCGCGAACGAGCTCGTGAACGCCGCGGAGATGATTGTCGGGGATCTGACGCACTTCGCGGCGGTGTCGATCGGCTGGCACGTCGACGTCGAATCGGCGCGCCAGGAGATCCAGCAGGCGATCGTGCGCGTCCAGAGGCCCGGCGGCGTGCTCGTGCTGACCGACATGTTCGGCGGCACGCCGGCGAATCTGGGCGTCACGTTTCTGGAGGAAGACCGCGTCGAGGTGATCACCGGAGTGAACCTGCCCATGCTGATCAAGCTGGCCCGGTTGCAGGCCTCGAGCGATCTGCTTGCGGTCGCGCGCGAGATGCGCGAGCACGGCCGGCACGCGATATGGGTCGCTTCCGATCTGCTGAGAGGGGACCGGGAACCCGCGGCCGAGACGCGACCGGCGCTGAAAGACGACGGGCGCCTCGTGAAATAGCACACACAGGTGACGTCGCAGACCGTGACCATCGTCAACACGCTGGGCATGCACGCGCGAGCGGCAGCCAAGTTCGTCCACGCAGCGGGCCGCTTCGCCGCACGCATCCGTGTGTCGCGCGGCGGGCGCGAAGTCGACGGGAAGAGCATCCTCGGGCTCCTCTTGCTCGCCGCCGCGCGGGGGAGCACGATCGTGATCTCCGCGGACGGTCCGGACGAAACGCTGGCGGTCGCCACGCTCTCCCGACTCGTCGCCGACAGTTTCGGGGAACCGACATGCGCCTGACCGGACGTGGCGTGTCACCCGGCGTGGCCGTAGGCCGGGCGCTCGTGCTGACGCACCGCGCGCTCGACGTCCGCTATCGTGTCGCGGCTGACGAGGTCGACCTCGAAGTCGAGCGTCTGGCACAGGCGACCGCGATGGCCCGCCATCAGCTCGGCGAAATCCGCGAGCGGCTCGGGCGCGGCGTAGACCCGGAGCCCGCCTCGATCTTCGACGCGCAGCTGCTCATGCTCGACGACCCGATGCTGACAGGCCGGGCCGGCGATCTGATCCGTGGCGAGCGCGTCAACGCCGAGTGGGCCCTCCGCCGCGCGGCCGATGAGCTGATCGCCGCGTTCGATCGGGCGGCGGATGCCTATCTCCGCGAGCGAAAGGCGGACATCGCGGACGTCGCCGGCCGTCTGCGGCTGAACCTGCGCAGCGCCCGCCGAGCGCGGCCTCTCACATCACCCTCGGGCGCGCTCGCGAACCTCCGCGGGCCCGTGATCCTCGTGGCCGACGAGCTGTCAGCGTCCGTTGCGGCGCAGGTGGACTGGGAGGAGGTCGTCGGCTTCGTTTCCGACGCCGGAAGCTGGACCTATCACACGGCCATTCTCGCCCGGTCCCTGCGCGTCCCGGCGGTCGTCGGCCTCAGGGGCGCGAGCTCGCTGGTGCCGCCGGGGTCGCGGCTTGCGATGGACGGCGGGTCCGGGGAAGTACGCATCGATCCGACGGACGATGAGCTGGCCGCGTTCGCGGCCGCTGGCAGATCGACGGACGCATCCGCGCCTGCGGTCGACGAGTTCCGCCGCCTGCCCGCCGTCACGCCCGACGGCGTCTCCGTGACGCTCGAGGCGAACATCGAGTTGGCGGAGGACGTCGCCTACGCGCGCGCGAACGGCGCCCAGGGTATCGGTCTGTGCCGATCGGAGTTCCTGCTCGGCGCCGCGGCGGGGTCGGTGGGGGAGCCGACTCAGTTCGATGCCTATCGCCGGATCCTCGAAGCCATGGCGCCGTCCCCCGTCACCATCAGAACCTTCGATGGCGTCGAGGACGACCGCGAGCCTCGCGGCCGGGCAGGCCTGCGCGGGCTCCGTCTCAGCCTCGCGCGGCGCGAGCCGTTCCGCATTCAGATTCGCGCGCTCCTGCGCGCCGCGCACTACGGTCGCCTCCGGATTCTTCTGCCCTTCGTCACCGGCCTGGACGAGCTCCGGGAGGCGCGTCGGATCGTCGCCGAGGTCGCGGCGGATCTCGCCTCGCGCGGAGAATCCGCTCCAACCGTGCCCATCGGCGCGATGATCGAGGTGCCGGCCGCCGCCGTCGCCGCGGATCTGCTCGCGAGCGAGGCGGACTTTCTGGCGGTGGGAACGAACGACCTCGTCCAGTTCGCTCTCGCGGTCGACCGCGCCGACGAGCGCGTCTCGGATCTGTATGATCCGCTGCACCCGGCAATCCTGCGCCTGGTACGGGCCGCGGTTCGCGGCGCGCGCAAGCGGGCCCGTCCGCTGTCAGTCTGCGGCGAGATGGCCGCCGATCCCGCGCTCGCGGTTCTGCTGGTGGGTCTCGGCGTGACCGAGTTGAGCATGCGGACCGGCGCCATCCCGCTGGTGACGCAGGTGCTTCGCGCGACGCCGGCGTCAGACGCCAGGCGGCTCGCTGCGCGCGCGCTCCGCGCCGCCACCGCGGAAGACGTCGAACGCGGGCTGGCGGCGGAGCTGACCGACGAACGTCTCGCATGACGCCTGAGCGCTGATCAAGAGTCTCTGAGGATTCCGATGCCCAACCAAGACGTGACGCGCGTGGACAAGCCGTGGGGGTTCGAGCTGCACTGGGCGAAGACCGACCGGTACGTCGGCAAGATCATCCACGTGAAGGCGGGCCACGCCCTCAGCCTTCAGTACCACAATTTGAAGGACGAAACGATCTACCTCCACTCGGGGCGCGTGCTCTTCGAGATTCAGGAGGGGGAGCGGTTGATCAAACGCGACATGAGGCCGGGCGAGAGCGTGCACATCGTACCCAAGACGGTCCATCGCATGACGGCGATCGAGGACTCGGACATCCTGGAAGTGTCCACGCCGGAGCTCGACGACGTCGTCAGGCTGGAGGATCGGTACGGAAGGGTAGAGTAGGCCGCTTCAGAACGGAATGTCGTCGTCGGTCACGGGCACGGCAGGCTCCTGCGGCTCACCCGACTCCTGCGGCATGCGTGCTGGCGCCTCGCGACGTCCGCCGCCGCCGCCGAGCAGCACGACGCGATCCCCGCGAATCTCGGTCGTGTACTTCTTGTTGCCGTCCTTGTCGTTCCACTCGCGCGTCTGAAGCCGGCCCTCGACGTAAATTTGTTTCCCTTTGACCAGATATTCGTTGAGCGTCTCGGCCTGCTTGCCCCAGAGAACGACCCGATGCCACTCGGTCTTTTCCTGCCGCTGGCCGCCTTTGTCGTTCCAGATCTCGGTGGTGGCGAGGCTGAGCGTCGCGACGGCCGCGCCGCCTGGCGTATAGCGCAGCTCCGCATCGCGTCCAAGGTTGCCCACAAGGATGACTTTGTTGACCGTGCCCATAGACCGACGACGATAACATTACTGCTTGGGCTTCGCCAGTCGATCGAGCGCCTGTTTTGCCAGCTGTGCCTCTGAGGCAGTCGGGAAGTTCTTCATGACGGCCTCGAGCGTCTGCCGCGCGCGCTCCGATTGTCCGAGCTTTTCGTACGCGAGCCCGAGCTTGTACATCGCCTGCGGCACGGCGTTGGTTCCAGGGTGCGTCGTGACGACGTCGTTGTAGGCCGCGGCCGCCTCCTTGAGGCGTCCAGCCGCATAGTGCGACTCGCCGATGTACAGCTGGGCGTCGTCGGCCTCCTGCAGCTTCGGGAAGCTCTTGATGTAGGCCTGGAACCCGGCGATCGCGAGGTCCCATTGCCCGGCGGTATAGTCCGCGTACGCGGCGCGGTAGATCTCCTGGGGCGAGGCTCCCCCGGTTGGCGACGGAGGAGGCGGTGGCTGGGCCGGCTGGGGAGCGGGCGCACCGCCCTCGGTCGGCGTCGGCGGCGCGCTCGGCGGCGGCTGCGTCGGGATTGAAATCCGTAGTCCTTCCATCTCCTGGTTCAGCGACGAGATTCGGACGTTGGTCTCGTCCACCTTCTCGCGAAGCAGGCGCACGCCTTCCGCGACGTTGTCGACGAGCAGTTTCTGGTCGGCGAAGGACTTGCGTGTCAGCGCCGATTGATCGTCGATCTTCGACGTGACCTGCTTCACTGAGTCGGCGAGGGTCGCGATCATGAGCTGGAGCTGCTGGGTCTGCTCCTGCAGCATCCGGATCTCCGCCATCATGACCTGGTGCTCGCGGTTGGCGGCGCCGGCCGGCACACCCGGGACGAGAGCGGCGACGGCGACGAGCATCGCGATTCTGATCTTCATCGGTCCAATCCTGCTAGAGGCAGGCCCGAGGCCCGCGCTACCGGGCAGCCATAAGGGCTGCGCTGCGGGCAGCCCTGCCCTTCGACTGCGCTCAGGGCGCCCCGAGCAGGGTCGAGGGGTGAAGGGCTGCGCTACTTCGCCGTGATCACGAAATGGGCGCGCCGGTTCTTCGACCAGGCCGACTCGGCGTGCAGCGGGTCGAACGGGAACTCCTTGCCGTAGCTGATCGTTCGCAGCCGGTCTGCGGCGATGCCCAGCGAGATCAGGTAGTTCCTCGCGGCGAGCGCCCGGCGCTCGCCAAGCGCAAGATTGTACTCCGCCGTGCCGCGCTCGTCGGCGTGCCCTTCGATCGTGATGACCCACGTGGCGTACTGCTTCAGCAGCTGCGCGTTGGCGTTGAGAGACTGCTGAGCCGCGGCGTCGAGCTCCCAGCTATCGTAGGCGAAAAACGCCGGTTGAAGCGGGGAGTCGCGGTTGAGCGAGTCGAGGTCCTTCGCGTTCAGGCCGGCGTCTTCCACGACCGGCTCGGGCGGGACGACCGTCGGCTCCACCACCGGAGACGGCGGCGCCGGCCGCCCCGACGCGTCGAGGATGGGCGGCGGCGGCGCGGGTCGCGCGACCGGAGGTGTCTTGGGGCCGCCACAGGCGGCGGCCGCCGCCAGTAGAACGATCAGAATCAAACGCACAGTCATCCTCGCCATTCTTGTCCTTTGCGCTGGGGCCCCACACCCAGCCTTGTCGCTATCGGGGGGACCAGTTCGGGTACCGGTTGTTCCCGTCGCGTGTGACCTGACGAACGTCTTTGCCATCGCGTGCGATCGTGAAGATGTGAGCCTTGCCGTTGCGCGTCGATGTGAACGCCAGGTGGCGGCCGTTGGGTGCGAACGCGGGGCTCTCGTTCGACCCCTCGCCCGACGTGATCTGCCGGATCGTGCCCTGCGCGATGTCGTAGATCTTGATGTCGTAGCCAGGACCGGTTCGTGACGCGTACGCGATCTCGTTGAACGGCGCGGGCGACCAGGTCGGCCGGTCGCAGTACGACTCGGTCGTGACCCGCCTCAGCCCGGCCCCTTCGGCGCCGATCATGTAGATCTGGGGCGAACCCGAGCGGTCTGACGTAAACGCGAGCTGGTTGCCGGTCGGCGACCAGGTCGGCGTGACGTCGATCGACGGATGGTTCGTGAGACGCCGGACGTTGTTTCCGTCCGCGTTGACGACGTAGATCTCGGAGTTGCCGTCCCGGTTCGACACGAACGCCAGCTGCGAGCCGTCGGGCGACCAGGCCGGCAGGAAGTTGTGATTCCGGTCGGTCCCCCGTGTCGGATACTCGAGCTTCCCTTGATAGATGAACGACACGAGAATGTCCGGAAAGCCCTTCCGGTAGGACGTGTACGCGAGCGCGCGCGAGTCGGGCGACCAGACCGGTGACAGGTTCAGGTTGCGGCCAACGGTCACGCGCCGCGGATTGAAGCCGTCGTAGTCCGCGATATAGATCTCCTGGACCGCGCGGTCGCCGACCGGGCCGCGGAGATTGTCGCCGTCGCGGTCGGACGTGAACGTCAGCTTCGTCCGCGCGACTCCCCGCAGCGCGCGCTGGTGCTGATGAATCTCGTCGGCCATGGTGTGCGCGTAGAGCCGGGGGTTGGCGGCCGAGCCCGCGTACTCTCGCGCGAGGACGGGCTGCTGCGTCCGGACGTTGTAGAGCTTCATGTGGACGGCGATGCCCTTGTCGGTCCGCCACACGGCGCCGCTGACGACCGCGTCCGCGCCGAGCTCCCGCCAGCGATCGAACGGTACCGTGTCGATCGAGCTCGCGCGCGGGATCGACCGGTACGTGTCCCGGGTGATCAGATAGAACTCGCGCTCGAATTCCAGGTCGCGGAAGAGCACCTCGCCGATCGCTTTCGCTGCTTCCGTCGTTTCCCGGTCGTTCGACAGCGCGAGAAAGTCCGGCACCGCGTACTTGGGAGGCGCGCCGCTTTCCGCCCCGCCGATGATCAGCTCGATCTCGGTCGGTTGGGACGGCGGGGGAGTAGGCTGCGCCGGTTGAGGCGGCGGCGTCTGCCACACGGCCGCCAGTGAAATCGTTCCTGCCGCGACGAGAGCCAATGCGCCGGAGAACAGTTTCAGCATCACGGTTTGTACTGGAAGATGAGGTGCACCGTCAGGTGATCCTCGGTAAAGGCCGCCGGCAGCGGCGGGAGCTGCTTCGTCATCAGAATCGCCCGCTGTGCCTCGGTGTCCAACACGAAGTACCCGCTTCGTTTCTCGAGCTCCACGTCGGTCAGCTCGCCGCCCTTCTGGATCGTGAACTTGACCTGGACGTTCCCTTGCGCGCGCTGCTGCGATCGCCAGTTGCGCGTGATCAGCATCCGCATCGTCTCGAGGTACTCGGGACAACAGAAATTCCCGACGTCCAGGTAGCCACCGGTTTTTCCGTCGCCGCCGCCGGTCGTGAGCCCGAACCCCATGCCCTGGCCGCCGGTCTCGGCAACGGCGGTGCCCGGCCGCACTTCGGGTCCGGTCGCCGGTTTGCGCGCCTTCGCCTCGTCGGGCGTCTTCGCGGGCGTCCGCGCGGCCGGCTTCGCCCGCGCGTTGGGGGTGGGCAGGACCATCTCCGGTGCTTTCGGCGCCGGCGGCGTCACCGGCGTCGATCGGGTCGGCGGCGGCAGGGGCGCGACCTGTTGGACAGGGCGACCCCCGATCGTGGTCATCCCGCCGCTCCTCGGCCCGGGCGTCCCTCCCAGGGTAATCACCATCGGCGTCGTCGACGACCGCCGACTTGCGCCGCCCCAACCGGTGGGAGCGAGCGCGATCACGATGAGCACGACGATGTGGACACCGAGCGAAATCGTCACCATGCGCGCGAAACCGTCGTCGATGCGGCTAGCGAGCATGGGACTTACCGGGCATCCGGAGGCCTCGAGACGATGCCGACCTTCTCGACGCCGCCCTCTTTCAGCTTGTCCATCACCTGCATCAATTCCTGCAGGGTGACGCCGCCGTCGCCCCGTACGAACACCGACTTGTCGGTGCGCGTCAGGAGCGCCTGCTTGATCCGCTCGTTCAGGATGTCGACGCGAACTTCGTCCTTGTCGATCTGCACGACGCGGGTCGTGCGATACGTCAGCGGAACGGTGACGTAGATCGGTTCCGCGTTCACAGCAGTCGCCCGGCGGGCCTGCGGCAGGTTCACGTTGAGACCCTGCTGCATCATGGGCGCGGTGACCATGAAGATGATCAACAGCACGAGCATCACGTCGACCAGTGGGACGACGTTGATTTCGCTCAGCACCGTGCTCACGCGCGCCCCACGCCCGCGCCGCGTCCGCCCGTTGCCGCCGTTTCCAATCTGCTGAACCTTCGGCATGGGATCCGTTACGTGAAGTTACGTTCCGCGAGATTCAGGAACTCGAGAGAGAAGTCATCCATCTCGCCGGTGAACTCCTTCACGCGATGCGCGAAGTGGTTGTAGAAATACACGGCCGGGATCGCCGCGAAGAGGCCGGCGGCCGTCGCAATCAACGCTTCCGCGATGCCGGGCGCCACCACGCCAAGGCTCGTCGACCCCGCGACGCCGATCTCCTGGAACGCGTCCATGATCCCCCACACGGTGCCGAAGAGGCCGATGAACGGCGTGATGCTCGCGGTCGTCGCGAGGAACGGCACGCGCCGCTCGAGCTTGCTTGTTTCGGTGGTCGACGCGCGGAGCAACGCCCGGTCCACGGCGTCCAGGCTCTTCAGAGTAGGACGATGCGCGGGGCCGGCTGGACGCCCCTCGGGCGTTTTCGGGTGATCCGCCGTCGCGGCGGCCTGGTCGCGCCTGAGCTGCGCGTTCAACTCTGAATAGCCAGCCTGAAACAACCCGACGAGCGGGCTCGCCGCGAGCGACGCACACACGGCCTGCACCTCGGAGAACCTGGCGCTCCGGCGAAAGATGTCGATGAAGCTCGAAGACTGCCGCTCCGCGCGCCGAAACTGCCAGAGCTTGAGCAGGATGATCGCCCATGACAGCGCGGAGAAACCCAGGAGAATGATCAGGACAACTTTCGAGAGCGGACTCGATCGCGCGACGAGCGAGACGAGGTCCGACGAAGAAGACGAAACGGGTTCAGTCTGGGATGGCAGTCCGGCGCCCTGCGCCAGGGCAATGGCGTAACATCCGAGCGTGCGCAAGCATGCCTCCACACATACACGTGTGCGCCGCTGGGACAGCGCGAATGCGACAGCGTAGCACGCGACCCGATCGCTGTCAAAGACCTGATAGAATGGCACTTCGCCTCCATGCTGCGGTTTCTCAGCATCCGTAACCTCGCCGTCATCGACACCCTCGAGGTCGAGTTCCAACCGGGGCTCAACGTCCTGACCGGCGAGACCGGCGCGGGCAAATCGATCGTCGTCGAGGCGGTCGCCCTCCTCGCGGGAGGCCGTGCGTCGGCCGACCTTGTCCGGACCGGCGAGGAGACGGCCGCGGTTCAGGCGATCTTCGAGACGCCGGAAGGCCGGGAGGTCCTCATGCGCCGCGAGATCTCCGCGCAGGGGCGCAGCCGGGCTTTCGTCGATGGCGCGCTCGCCACGACGACCGCTCTGAAAGAGACCTGCGCGCGCCTCGTGGACCTGCACGGACAACACGACCAGCAGGCGCTGCTGGATCCCGCGTCGCATCTCGATGTCGTGGACGTTTTCGCCGACGCCGCGGAGCTCGCCGCGCCGGTAGCGGAGGCATTCGGCCGTTGGCAGTCGGTCACCGCCGAACGCACCCGCCTGCAGAAGGATGAACGCGACAAGGCCGCGCGGCTCGAGCTTGCCGGCTTTCAACTCGCGGAGATCGAGAAAGCGTCGCTCGGCGCCGCGTCCGAGGACGAGGATCTGGCCGCTGAACGCAGGGTGCTGGTGAACGCCGACAAGCTCGCGCGCCTGTGCGCCGACGCCTACGAATCGCTCTACGACGGAGAGCACGCGGCGCTCGCGGGACTCGGCGTCACGTGGAAAAAAGTCGCGGAGCTGGCGGCGCTCGACGGCAGGTTCGGCCCCTACGCCGGCGCGCGCGAGGCCATTAAAACGCAGCTCGAGGATCTGGCGTTCTTCCTGCGATCCTACGCGGCCGGGATCGACGCGTCGCCGGAACGGCTGCAGTCGGTGGAAGATCGTCTCGCGCTGCTCGAGCGGCTCAAGAGGACACACGGGCCGACCCTGGCCGACGTCCTCGCGAAACGCGAGCGCCTTCGAGCGGAGATCGACGATCTCGAACACGCCTCCTCACGGGGCGCGCAGCTCGACGAGGACGCGCGGCGCGCCAGGACGGCGTTTCTCGAGTCCGCCGGACGGCTCTCGACGCTCCGTCGCGAAGCGGCCGTGAGAT
Organism: uncultured Acidobacteriota bacterium; assembly: GCA_963847125.1. Classification (GTDB taxonomy): domain Bacteria; phylum Acidobacteriota; class Vicinamibacteria; order Vicinamibacterales; family 2-12-FULL-66-21; genus DATAEE01. The sequence continues at coordinate 3,274,695 of CAWJYM010000004.1, read as the reverse complement.
TCTGCCGCGCGCTCGAGCGATCGCTCGCGGATCTCTCGATGCCGAAGACCCGCTGTGAGGTCCGGCTCGCCGGGCCGCTGCCGGAGGGCCAGTGGAACGAGCGCGGTTTCGATCAAGCCGAGCTGTACCTCTCGCCGAATCCGGGCGAAGAGGTTCGGCCGCTCGCGAAGATTGTGTCCGGTGGTGAACTGTCCCGCGTGATGCTTGCGCTCAAGACGCTGGCGTCGACCGACGCCGCCGGCAAGACGCTCATCTTTGACGAAGTGGACGCCGGCATCGGCGGTGCGGTCGCCGACGTCGTCGGGAGCCGGCTGCAGCAACTCGGCAGGAAGTATCAGGTCCTCTGCATCACGCACCTGCCGCAGATCGCCGCATACGGCGCGACCCACTACTCGATCACGAAGAGCGTTCAGGCCGGTCGCACGCTGACGGCGATCGCGCCCGTCGCCGGCGCCGCGCGCGAGCACGAACTGGCGCGCATGATCGCGGGCGCCGAACCGACCGCCGCGGTCCGGACGAGCGCGCGCGAGATGCTTCAAGCGCGTGGCGAAAGCGAAACAAAAGCAAAAGCGAAACACCGAACGCTCGCCCGCGGGGCGAAAGGTGAGGCGCCGTCAGAGGTACGAGGGCCGGCGCCTGACGCCAAGAGGTCCGAGGCACGTGGCACGTAGGTATCTGATCGAAACGTTCGGGTGTCAGATGAACTTCCACGACTCCGAGCGCATGGCCGGGCTCCTCGAACAGGCTGGCTACGAGCCGGCGGATGACGAGGGGGATGCCGATCTCATCGTCGTGAACACGTGCAGCGTGCGCGAGCGCGCGGAGGACAAGCTCTACACCCGCCTCGGCGAGATCCGCGCGAACGGCGACGAGAGGGGCCGCCGCCCGCTGGTCGCGGTCACGGGCTGCGTCGCGCAGCAGGAAGGGACGGCGCTTCTCGAACGCTCGTCAGCGATCGACGTCATCGTGGGCACGCAGAGCCTGAAGCGCCTCCCGATGCTCGTGGAGCAGGCGGGCGGCGCCGAGCCCGTCGTCGACATCAATCCGTACGACGACGTGTCGTTTCCTCTGGGCGTCGCGCGACGAAGCGATCCCCTGAAGGCGTGGGTCACGATCATCGAAGGCTGCAACGACTTCTGCGCGTTCTGCGTGGTGCCGTTCACGCGCGGGCACGAGCGGATGCGTCCCGTGGCGGACATCCTCGCGGAAGTCCGGGAAGCGGCGGCGCGCGGCCGGAAAGAGATTCACCTGCTCGGACAGATCGTGAATCACTATCAGGCGCCAGACGATCCCTCCTGCGATTTCGCGGCGCTTCTCGAACGCGTGAACGACGTCGAGGGTGTCGAACGCATACGCTTCGCGAGCCCGCACCCCCGCCACGTCACGCAGCGGATGATCGCGGCGATTCGCGACCTGCCTCACGTCTGCAAGCACGTCCACCTGCCCGTGCAGTCCGGGGCGACGCGGATCCTGTCCGCCATGCGGCGGCGCCACACCAGGGAGGAGTACCTCGATCTCGTCGCACGCCTGCGCGGGGAGGTGCCGAACATCGCGCTCTCGACCGATATCATTGTTGGCTTCCCCGGCGAAACGGAGGCCGATTTCGAGGAGACCCTGTCGCTCGTGGACGCCGTTCGGTACCACAGCATGTTCTCGTTCAAGTACTCGGCCAGGCCGAACACCCTGGCCTCGAAGCGGATGCCGGACGACGTGACGGAGGCGGACAAGACGCGGCGTATCGTCGAGCTACAGTCGCGCCAGAAACAGATCCAGACCGAGATTCACCAGAGAGCTGTCGGACAGGTCGTCGCCGTGCTGGTGGACGCCGTGAGTCGCAAGCGGGACTGGGAAGTGTCGGGGCGGACGACGGGGAACGCCATCGTGAATTTTCCGGGAGAGCGGGCGTGGGTCGGGCGTACCATCGACGTACGGGTGTCGGAGGGGTGGCCGAACAGCCTCAGGGGGGATGCGGTATGCAGATCGAAATGACGATCAAAGGGCTGATGGTCGACCCCATTACGAACATGCCGATCATCATTCTCCGGGACAAGGACGGACAGCGGGTGCTTCCGATCTGGGTGGGGGTGTTCGAGGCGAACGCGATCGCGCTGCAGATTGAGAACGTGACGACGCCGCGCCCCATGACGCACGACCTCCTGAAGAATGTCATTCAGGACCTCAAGGCGCGCATCCAGAAGATCGTGGTGTCGGACCTGAGGGAGAACACGTTCTACGCCCTCATCTATCTGGACACGAACGGGGAAACCGTGGCGATCGACGCGCGTCCGAGCGACGCGATCGCGCTGGCGCTCCGGGCGCACGCCCCGATCTTCGTCGAGGACACGGTTATCGCGAACGCCAAGACCGTGGACTTCGTGCCTGAGAAGGGGGATGCGGAGCGCCTCCAGAAGTGGCTCGAGAACCTCGATCCGGATGAGCTTGGAAAATACAAGATGTAGTTGCTTGACACTTTTTGCCCACGACCCCTAGAATGACGGCGCCCCTTCCGAATGATCGTCGCCATCGCCAACCAGAAGGGCGGAGTAGGGAAGACCACTACCGCCATCAACCTCGCGGCGGCCCTCGCCCTTCGGGGAAAGCCGACTCTTCTCATCGACCTCGATCCGCAGGCCAACAGCACGATGTCGTTTCTCGACATCGCCGAGGTCGATAGAAGCGTTTACGACGCGATCGCCGATTCGGGCGTTGCGCTGACCGACGTCATCAAGCCGAGCTCCCAGAAGAACCTCTTCATCGCACCCTCGCGTATCGCGCTGGCGAAGCTGGAAGCGAAGCTGGTGGGGGAGCTCGACTCGCACTTCCGCCTCAAGGACCGCATCGAGGCCATCCGCAAGCAATTCACGCACATCGTCATCGACTGCCCGCCGACGCTCGGCTTGCTGACGGTCAACGCTCTGGTGGCGGCGACGCACCTGCTGATCCCGATCCAGTCGTCGTACTTCGCGCTCGAGGGCACCGACGACCTGCTCGAAACCATCGAGAAGGTGCGGGCGCGCGCCAATCCCGGCCTGCGGATCCTGGGGGTCGTCATCACGATGCACGACAAGCGGACGGCGCTCGCACGCGACATCCGCATTCAGATCGACAAGGTGTTCGGCAAGAAGGTCTTCAAGACGGTGATCACCAAGAGCGTCCGGCTGGAAGAGAGCCCCGCCTACAAGGAGTCGATCTTCTCGTTCGCCCCCGACTCCACCGGCGCGACGGAGTACTACCGGCTCTGCGAGGAGGTCATGGATCGTGTCTAAGCGCGGACTACCCGCTACAGTGCGGATGCGGCACGACGAGCACTACGTCGAGGCGCTCGCAAGCTCCGCCGGATCGCCGGTCGGACGGATCGTGCCCATCGATCAGATAGATCCCAATCCAAACCAGCCACGGCAGGTGATGGGGGACCTCTCCGAGTTGATGGCCTCGATCGTCGAGAAGGGGGTCATCGAGCCGCTCATCGTCCGGCAGCGGGGCGGCAGGTTTCAGATCGTCGCCGGCGAGCGGCGCTACCAGGCGGCGGTTCAGGTCGGCATCCGGGAGCTCCCCGTCGTCATTCGGGACCTGGACGACGCCGAGGTAATCGAGATTGCGCTCGTCGAGAACCTGCAGCGCAAGGACCTGACGCCGTTCGAGGAATCGGAGGCCCTCGCCGCGCTCGCCGAGCGCTGCCGCTACACGCACGAGGACCTGGCTCGCAAGCTGGGGAAGTCGCGGACGTCGATCACCGAGTCGCTGGCGCTGCAGGAGATGCCCGAGGAGGTCAAAAACCTTTGTCGGCTGGCCGACATTTCCTCTAAGTCGTTGCTTCTACAGATAGTTCGGCAGTCAGACCCCAGAAAAATGACTGCCCTTGTCGAAAAGATCGCTCGAGGAGGGGGCACGACACGGGAGGCGCTCCGCCAGGAAACGTCAAAGCCGAAGCCTGGCCGCCCGAAGGCCTTCGTGTATGCCTACCGCCCGCCGACCAAGGCGTTCAGTCTGCGTTTGAGCTTCTCCAAGTCCCGAGTGGATCGCGACGAGATCATCGAGGCTCTCCAGGCCATCATCAGGGAACTGCGCACTCAGAACTGACTCTCTGGTTCCCAAGGGTTCCAGAGGTCCCCAGAGGTTCCAGGGTTCCCGGTTCCACGCAGCACTCCAAGTCTCGACGCATCCAGGCGCAGGACCTGGGAATGTAGGACTGCAACTTGATCTGGGATCATTTCACGGCGGTCCGCAAGAAGTTCGACGCTGCCGGGATGCCGACGCTCAGAGCGGGGCGAGACAGTCGCTGCAGCAGCAGGCTCGGGCCGCGAATCGAGAGCCACGGACTAGAACCCACGGAACCGATGGACCCAGGAGGCGGTTGGAACCCGTAGCCCTGGCGATTGGTTAACATAACACTCATTATCAGACTCACGCGAACTGGCTAGGAAAACCGGGCTGTTGATGGCCTGTGGATAACCCAGCACCCCTATAATCGTTCCCGTGGGCACGCTCGATCGGTACGTGATTCGCCAGGTCATCCCGCCCTTCCTGCTCGCGCTCGTCATCTTCACATTCATCCTGGAAATCCCCCCGATCATGGAGAACGCCGAGCGCCTGATTGCGAAGGGGGTCCCGTGGCCGACCGTCGGGCGCATCCTCTTGACGTTGCTCCCGTCAGGCCTGGGTATCGCGATCCCGGTGGCCCTGCTGGTGGGCCTCCTGGTCGGACTCGGCCGCCTCTCGGGCGACCGCGAAACCGTGGCGATGCTGGCTTGCGGCGTCAGCCTGTATCGCCTGCTCCGCCCGGTCGCGGTGTTGTCGGTGGCCGCGTTCGTGGCGACACTCTGGGTCCTGATCTACGCGATCCCCGACGCCAACCAGACCTTCCGCGAGATCACCTACGACATCATCGCCGCCAAGGCGGAGCATGACGTCCGACCCCGGGTGTTCTTCGAGGAGTTCCCTGGCCGGGTGCTGTACGTGCAGGAAGAGGCGCCGACCGGCTGGAGAAAGGTGTTCCTGGCGGACACGTCCAGCGCCAGACCCGTGATATTCCTCGCCGACCGCGGCCGGCTCGTGCTCGATCGGGCAGCCAAGCGCGTCGATCTCGTGCTCGCCGACGGCATCCGCTACAGCCCCGGCAGCGACGCCGGCGAGTACGACATCTACGCGTTCCGCGACGATCCGCTGATTCTGGGGTTGGATCCGAACACGGTCTTTCCGGCCGCCGGACCGCCCAAGGGCATCAGCGAGCTGACGATCGTCGAGCTCCAGGCTCAGAGCCGCCTCAAAGAATCCCAGGGGCTCTCGCCGCACAACGAGATCATGTTCATCCAGCAGAAGTTCTCCATCCCGGCCGCGTGCCTGGTGTTCGGGCTGCTGGGTCTGGCGCTCGGCGTGACGGCGCGCCGGGACGGCCGGCTGGCTGGATTCGCAATCGGCCTCGGAGTCGTGTTCGTGTACTACATCGTGATGTACCTCGCCGAGGGGTTGACCAAGGGCCAGATGCTGCCGGCTGTACTCGCGCGCTGGATGCCAAACCTGGTGCTGGCCCCGGTCGGGGTGGGCGCGCTCATCTGGCGGGCGCGCTGGGCCGAAGGACGGTTCCCGCTGCCCACCCGACTCCCCCGCCTGTTCCAATGGCGTCGATCGGATGCGCCCGCCTCCGCCTCGACCCAGGCCGCGCCGGCTGGCGTCACGCCCAGCCGAATCGTGCTGGTCGTCCGTTTCCCGCGTTTCTGGTACCCGCGGCCTACGGTTCTCGATCGGTACATCAGCACGCTCGCGCTCCGGATTCTGGCGCTCGCATTCGCCGGCCTGCTCGGCCTCTTTTACATCGCCACGTTCGTCGATCTGTCGGACAAGCTGTTCAAGGGCCAGGCGACGCCGGCGATGCTGCTGGAGTATTTCTGGTACGCCTCGCCCCAGTTCATCTACTACGTCATACCGCTCTCGATCCTCGTCGCGTCCCTCGTGGTCGTGGGAATCCTCGCCCGGACGAGCGAGCTCACCGTCATGAAGGCCTGCGGGATAAGCCTGTATCGGGCGTCGGCGCCCCTGCTCGCCGTTGCGCTCTTGGCCAGCGCGACGCTGTTCCTGCTCGAGGAAAATCTGCTCGCGCGCGCGAACCGCAAGGCCGAAGCGCTCAACGACGAGATCCGCGGCCGCGCGCCACGAACGTTCAACCTGCTCACGCGACGATGGCTTGCCGGGCGGGAGGGAGCGCTGTACCACTACGCGTTCTTCGACGCGCAGCGCGACGATCTGTCGCAGCTGTCGGTCTACGAGTTCGGGACCGACGCCTGGCGGCTGGCGCGGCACACGTTTGCCGCCCGCGTCTCGTACCGCCCCGCCCGCGGGGGCTGGGTCGGCCAGGACGGATGGATCGCGACGTTCCGTGATGCCGCCGCTCCCCCGACATGGGAGCGATTCGACAAGCGGTCGATCCCGCTCGAGCCGCCGGAGTATTTCGAGACCGAGCAGCCCGACGAGCGGTTCATGACGGCGTCGGAGCTCCGTGCGTTCGTCGCGGAGCTCCGCGCGGGCGGGCTGAATGCCGTTCCCATGGAGGTCGCGCTCGCGCGCAAGATCGCCTTCCCCTTCGTCACGGTCGTGATGACGCTCATCGCGATCCCGTTCGCCGCGGCGACGGGACGCAGCGGCGCGGTCTACGGGATAGGCCTCGGGATCGCGCTCGCGCTCGGCTACTGGATGCTGATGAGCGCCTTCGGAGCGGTTGGAAGCGCGGGCATGCTGCCCCCGTTGCTCGCGGCATGGGGACCGAACCTCTTGTTCGGCGCGGGCGCCGCTTACCTGCTGCTGATCGTCAGGACCTAGCCTGCCGGCGCGACGTCTCGGATCGCCGCGATGAGCTCCGACGCCACGAGACCATGCCGAAAGGCGTCGCGCACCGCGCGCTCCGCCACCTGGCGCGCAAGGTTCGAGCGGCGTCGCCGGTCCTGTCCCGGCGGCACGGCGGCTCCCGCAGCCACGAAGGTCCCCCTCCCCCTCCGGACGTAGACCGCCCCTTCCCGTTCGAGCTGCTCGTAGGCGTGCAGGATCGTGTTGGGATTGACCTTCAGCGTGGCGGCCAGCTGTCGCACGGCCGGCAACGGGTCGTCTGGCTTCAGGATCCCGACGATGATCGTCCGCTGCACTTCGTCGGCGACCTGGCGATAGATGGGGCGTGGGTCGTCGTGATTCAGTTCGAACACCGAGGCTCCTGCCCGGTCGCGAGAGACCTAGCGTACTAGTGCACTATAACACACTACAGGCAGCCGGCTCGATGCACCCGCAGCACTCCCCGGTCGCCAGCTGGGGTGTTCACCGTATCCACGACGAGCAGCAGAGACCGCAGGGCTCCCGGATCGGGAAGCGCACTCCCCGCGCCGGCGACCGGTTCGAGCGAGGTCAGCCGCACGACGATCGTCCGCCCTGCCGCCGGAACGAAGACCGACCGCCGCCAGCGCCTGCCTTCCGAAGGGCGCTCCCCTCCTGGCTCCCGCGCCTGGACTGACACACGCATGTCCCGCGACCCGCTCAGCGTGAACACAAGCACCTGACACTCCGCGAGGCCGTACGGCAGGTCGCGGACCGCGGCGGCGAACGGGCTGGCGCTGTCGTTCGGGCCGAGCGAGTAGTTGAGCTCCAGGGGACCTTCCCCGCCGGCCGTCGAGATCGACGCGTGCGACGCCGGATCCCGCTCCGCCATCCAACGCGACCTATCGCCCGGCTCGAAGAGGACGACGCGCGGAGTGACGCGCGTCTCTTCTTCGCCCGGCGGCTCGATCGCCGGGCCGACCGTGATCGCGTTGCTCACAATCCAGGGGACGGCCGGACGGCCCGGCGCGCGTGGAACGTGGACTTCCACCCGGTAGACGCCCGGAGCGCCGTCGCTCACGTGCTCGAGCGACGGGACCGGTCCCCTCGCGATCGACTGGCCGTCCCTGAGCAGGACGATCGTGGATTCGGGCGGACCGTTCGCCCGGACGCGCAACGTGACCGGCCTGCCCGGCGACAGCCGACCGCCCATCTCAGCGCGGGCCCCGCCGGCGTCGGCTGTGAACGTCAGCCGCGGCGGTCCGGCCAGCGCGTCGATCGAGGTGTAGACCCGCCGAGCGCGAAGCGCCTCGAGGACGAGCGGCGCGTCCCGATCGGCGTCGCCGTCGAGCGCGCCCCGCAGCGATCAACCGCACCGACAGCGCCCGCAGCGTACTTTCGTACGACGGAAACGGCAGGCGTCGCGTGCCTTCCCCACCGATCCCGCCGTGCGCGTCGGTTCCGGCAACCAGAAGCACGGGACGCTCGCTCGCCCGTTCGTCAAGGCGCGCGAGCAACCCGGCCGGACGATCGAAAAGGCGCGCCACGGACTGCGCCGGCCTGAAGGGAAACGTCGCGGCCGAGCGCATCAGCGTCGCCCACGACTCGTCGCGCCATTCAGCGTCCGCGCTGAGCCACTCGGCGCCGTCGAAGGGCCCCTCCCAGTCGGTCCAGGCCAGGTCCGGCTTCGGAGAGGCCGGGTGGGCGACGATCCCGATGCCACCGAGGCGCCGGACATCCTCCATCACATCGCGTGCCTCCCCACCGAGCGGATATGCAGACTGCCGCATCCCGATCGCGAGGAGGTGCCCGTGCTCGGTACTAATCTCCACGCCGTCGAGCACGAGCACACCCGCCCTCCAGGCCGGAGGATCGGGGACGCGCGTGCCGTCTCCGTGATCGGTGAGGATGATGAAGTTCAGGCCGGCGAGCGAGGCCGCCGCCGCCACGTCCTCGGGGCGGCCTCCGCCGTCGGAGCGGATCGTGTGCAGGTGCAGCGCGCCGCCCACGATCCGAGGGTCGCGAGCGCCCGCCGGCAGCGCGATCCGCGCGGGAGGCAGGAGGGTAAGGACCGCTGCCGCGACGGCGAGGACCGCCGTCGCGACACGAACTACAGCCCGGCGTCGGCGCGGAGGGCGTTCGCTTTGTCGGTACGCTCCCACGTGAACTCCGGCTCCGTACGGCCGAAGTGCCCGAACGCCGCGGTTTTCTTATAGATGGGACGCCGCAGATCCAGAGTCTCCATGATCCCGCGGGGCGTCAGCTTGAAGTGCGAGCGCACGAGCTCGCTCATCTTGTCGTCGCTGACGCGGCCCGTGCCGTAACTGTCGACGAGCACCGACACGGGCTCGGCCACGCCGATGGCGTACGCGACCTGCACGAGGACCCGGTCGGCCAACCCTGCCGCGACGCAGTTCTTGGCGATGTAGCGCGCCATATAGCAGGCGGACCGGTCGACCTTCGTCGGATCCTTGCCGGAGAACGCGCCGCCGCCGTGAGGCGCGGCGCCGCCGTAGGTGTCGACGATGATCTTGCGGCCCGTGACACCGGCATCCCCCTGCGGGCCGCCGATGACGAACCGGCCCGTCGGGTTGATGTAGAACTTGGTGTTCCGGTCGATCAGGTCCTGCGGGACCACGCGGCTGACGATCTTCTCGACGATGTCCTCACGCATGACGTCGATCGAGACCGTCGGGCTGTGCTGCGTCGAGACGACGACCGCGTCGACGCGGACCGGCTTGGTGCCCTCGTACTCGACCGTGACCTGCGACTTGCCGTCCGGCCGCAGATAATCCAGCACGCCGTCGCGCCGCGCGCACGACAGCCCGCGGCACAGCTTGTGCGCGAGCATGATCGGGAGCGGCATCAGCTCCTCGGTCTCGGTGCAGGCGTAGCCGAACATCAGCCCCTGATCGCCCGCGCCACCGGGATCGACGCCCATGGCGATGTCTGGAGACTGACCGTGGATCGACGACAGCACGGCGCACGTCTCGTAGTCGAAGCCGTATTTCGCGCGCGTATAGCCGACCTCTTTGATCGTCTCGCGGACGATCTCCGGAAAGTCGACGTAGCAGCTCGTCGTGATTTCGCCTGCGACGATGGCCAGGCCGGTCGTCACGAGCGTCTCGCAGGCCACGCGGCCGACCGGATCCTGCGCGAGGATCGCGTCGAGGATGGCGTCGGAAATCTGGTCGGCGATCTTGTCGGGATGACCTTCGGTGACAGATTCGGAAGTAAAGAGGTGGCGGCCGGTGCGGCCCATCGAGCGCTCCTTGGAAGCGGACAAACAGTTAACTCTAGCAGAGCTTGCGTGCGGGGGTCAACGCGGCCGTGCGTTACTTCGTCGCGGCAAAGCTTCGCACCGCCTCGTCTTCCACTTCGAACGTCTCGAAGACGCTCACGAGCTTGGTGATCGTCATCACCCGCAGGTTGCGCTGGACCAGGTGGAGCAGGCGAATATCGCCGCCCAGCTTGCGTACCGCGACGAGCCTCCCCACCATCACGCCGACGCCTGCGCTGTCGATATAGGTCACCTCGCCCAGGTTGAGGATGATCTTCGTCGACCCTCGCTTGACGAGCCCCTCGATGTGCTGGCGGAAGGGGTCATCTCCTTCCCCGAGGACCACCCGTCCCTTGAGATCGAGGATCGTGACGTCCCCAGACGTGCGTTCGGTGATTTGCAGGGCTGCGGCCATGATGTCCTAGGCGCGCGGGTGAAACTTATCGGTACACGCTGCGCAGTCGCGCTTCGAGCACGTGCGTGTAAATCTGCGTCGTCGAGAGGTCCGCGTGCCCGAGCATCATCTGGATCGCGCGCAGATCGGCGCCGCGTTCCAGCAGATGCGTCGCAAACGAGTGCCGCAACACGTGCGGGCTGAGCCCGCGCGACAGTCCGGCCTGCCGTCCGTACGCTTTGAGGATCTTCCAGAAGCCGACCCGGGTCAGAGCGGTCCCGCCGCGCGCGTTGAGGAAGAGCCACGGGGCGTCTCGTCCCCCGCGGCCGCCGCGGGATCGAGGATGCAGCGCGGGACGGCCGTCGCGGAGATAGCGCGAGACCCAGGTGGCGGCTGTCCGGCCGATCGGGACCATCCGTTGTTTGTCGCCCTTCCCGGTGCAGGTCAGGTACCCCGCCTCGAGGTTCACGTCTCCCGGCCGGAGCGACACGAGCTCGGAGACGCGAAGCCCCGTCGCGTACAGCAGCTCGATGAGCGCTCGATCCCGGAGCCCGCGGGGCGTCGACGGATCGGGCGCGTCGAGCAACCGATCGACATCCTCGACGCCGATCGCTTTCGGGAGCGCCGGCCACGCCCGCGGCGCCCGCAGGTCGTCGGCCGGGTCGGCCGGGATCCGGCCGGAGGCCGCAAGGAACCGGTAGAAACCTCGCACGGTCGCCACCGCCCGACCGACCGATCGCGGCGCCTTTCCGGCGGTCATCTGCGAGCGAACGAACGCTTCGAGGTCCCTGCGGTCGAGCGCCTCGACCGAACCCTGTTTTCGGTCGGCGAACCGAGCGAGGTCAGCCAGGTCTCGCCCGTAGCTCTCGACCGTGTTCGGCGACAACCGCCGCACGGAGCGCAGGTGCGTCAGGTAGTGATCGACGGCGACGCCTTCGGCATTCGGCATTCGGCTTTCGGCTCTACGTGTAAGCCGCCCCGACCATGACGCGCTTGATGCGGAGATAGGGCGACCCGTGCGACGGGTGGTTGATCTGGACCGGCTGCCCCTTCGCGTCGCCGGTCGTTCCGAACATCTGCCACGATTCCTTCCCCGAGAGCGCGTCCAGATTCGCCCAGAAGTCGGTCGTGATCGCGTTGTACGTCACGTCGGACACCATGCGGGTGACCTTGCCGTTCTTGATCTCCCAGAACGCGTCGCCGCCGAACTGGCCATTGTACCGCTGCTGGTCGATCGAGTAGCTGCCGCGGCCGTCGATGAGGATGCCATCCTTCGTGTCGGCGATGATCTCTTCCGGCGTCGGCGACCCGGGCGGCCCCGCGTCCACGTGGACGTTCGGCATCCGGAGAAACGGATAGTTGCGCCAGGACGTGGCGAACGTGCAGCCGTGCGATTGTTTGAGGCCGAGAAAGTGGGCGGTCTCGCGGTTGCTCTGGAGCCCGACCAGGATTCCCTCTCGCACGATCGGGAACTCCATCGGCTTCACGCCGTCGTCGTCGTAGCCGATGGTGCACATGCCCCCGGCGATCGTCCGGTCGCCGGTGACGTTGAACATCTTCGACCCGTATTTCAGCTTGCCGACGTCCCCGAGCCTGATGAAGCTCGTCCCGGCGTAGTTCGCTTCGTAGCCGAGCACGCGATCCAGTTCGGTCGGGTGCGCGATGATTTCGTGGATCGTCAGCATCGCGTGCGAGGGCGTGAGGACGAGATCCTTCACACCGGCCTGGACCGGCGGCGCGCCGACATGCTCGACCGCCTCGGCCGCGATCCGCTCGGCGTTGTCGAGCATCTTCGAGTCCTCGACGATCTCGTAACCGCCCGTCCGCGGCGGCACGTTGAACGTCCGACTCTTCACCGAGCGTCCTTTCCGGGCGATCACGTTGAACCCGGGCGACGTGCGCCAGACCTCCTGCTCGAGGTACGAGCCTTCGGACGTCGCCAGGTATTTCCACTCGTAGTCGAACGCCATCGCCGATTGCACGCGGAAGACGTCTTTGTTCTTCAGGACCGCCTCGTTCACCTTCATGAGGAAGGCGATCTTCTCGTCGAGCGGCACCTGGAAGGGATCGCGCTTGATCGGCACGGCCCAGTAGTCCGTGTAGGCGGGCACGGGGACCAGCTTGACGTCGACCCGCTTGGCGATCCCGCTCGCCTTCGCGACGTCGACCGCCGTGCGCGTGATCTTCCGGATCTCGTCCTCGGTGACGAGAGGGCTGCTGGAAAAACCCCAGACACCGCCGTGGATCACACGGACTCCGAATCCGGCGCTTTCGCTTCTGCCGCGACCGCCGAATCCGAATCCCTCCGTCACGATCCGGTCCCGCACGCTGACCGAGTCGTCCACGTTCCGGGTGAACCGGATGTCGGCGTAGGAGCACCCGAGCCGCTTCGCGTCCCGCAGCGCGACGTCCGAGAGCCCCTTGAATCGCGATTCGAGCACCCGCTTGCCGGACGACTGAGCCACGAGGTCGGCCACGAGGTCGCTGGCGGCCAGCGCGGCGCCGGCGGCCGCGGTCGTTCGGAGGAAGTCTCTTCGTTTCATAGCCTCGTCCGTTCACACCGCCGGTGAAATCGACGTCATCGTGAAGTCTTCGACACGCATCGCGGGCACGAGCGCGGTCCCCGGATTGTCGTACGCCTCGCCGGTGTGCATGGGTATGGATGGGCCGAGCGCCGTGATGTTGTTGAAGCCGACGGCGGGCGACTCGTTCCAGCGGAAATTCTGCGCCGGGCCGGTGATCTCGCCGTTCTCGATGAGAAACAGTCCGTCGCGCGTCATCCCGGTGTTGAGCAGCGTCATCGGCTCGACCGACCGAATGTACCAGAAGAAGGTCACCAGCAGGCCACGTTTCGTCGTCTTGATCATGTCCTGGACGCTGGTGGTACCGCCTTCCATGACGAGGCTCATCTGCGGCGCGGTGGGTGATGGCTCCTTGCCTTGCTTCTTCGCCCAGAAGCGATCGTAAAAGAGGTTCTTCACAACCCCCTTCTCCACCCACGGGATGCTCCGGGCCGCGAGACCGTCCGGCCCGACCGGTGTCTGGCGCAGCACGGGATGACCGATCTCGCTGCGGATCGTCACGTTCTCGCCAAACAACTTCTGACCGAGCTTCGTCTCGCCTCGTTGAGCGCCGCTCATGAAGCTGCGCCCTTCCTCGGCTGCGCGGGCGTTGAAGATCCCCATCATGAGCGACAGGAAGCGTGCGGCCGGGCGCGGCTCCAGAATGACCGTGTAGTTTCCAGGCTCGAGCGCGCGGGGCTTTCGGGACGTCACCGCCTTGTTCGCCGCGACCTCGGTCAGCGCGCTCGCGTCGATCGTCGTCGGGTCGATGACACCCGTCGTGCCGGACCAGCCCGACCCGGTTCCGTCGGGTGTGCGGCACGTGAGGATGAAGCTCGCGTTCGCGTACCGGTGATACGCGAAGAGGCCCTCCGAGTTCGCGAGCGCGTTGGTCCAGTGCATTTTCGGGATGTAGCCCGCCCCGAGCACACCTTTCTTCTCGCAGATGTCGATGGATTTCTTGACCATCTGCGCGCGTTCGGCCGGACCGAAGTTCACCGCCGGCGTCAGAGCGGACTCGAGCGAGATGTACTCCTGCGGCGGCTTGACCGGAAGCATCAGCTCAGGGTTGTCCGGCTTCCGCTTCGCGAGCTGCTGCACTTGATCGATTGCCGTCCTGAGCGACGCGTCGTCGAACTGATGGATCGACGTCGAGGCCGTCTTCTGCCCGTAGTAAACCGTGATCTCGACTTCCTGATCGTGCTCGACGAGATTGGCTGTGATGCTCGAGTTCGCGTAGCGGCAGGCCGAGCGCTCGCCACCCGAGAAGGACACTTCGACGGCGTCGGCCTTTCCCATGTTGAGGATCTTGTCGGTGATCGCCTTGACGTCTTCGCGCGAATAGCTCATGAAGCGTCATTCTAGTGCAGGTGACGACGCCGGCGCAGCGTCCATTCCGCGGCAAGGAGCGACGCGAACGGGGCGATCCACCACGCACTGCGCATCGGCCGGATCGTCCGCGAGGCCGGCCGGCCGGGCGCCGCCTGGCTCAGCTCCGCGACGAGCGGGCCGATGTCCTGCGCGCCGACGAGCCTCCCGCCGTGCGCGGCTGCGAACGCCTCGAGGCCGGCGTCCCGATCGAGCCACGGCTGCGCGGCGGTGGGATCGACGACGACCGACGCTTCGGCGACGGCGCCGCCGCGCTCGGCCGTGACCGTCAGCGTGCCGGCTTCGGCGGGCGCGCGGAACTGTCCCCGGAAGAGACCCGGCTCCCCGCCGGGCCAGAGACGGATAACATCGCCTGCGACTCGAGCCGCGGCCGTGTCCGATGACACGTCGATCAGTTCTCCGGGTCGGGCGATAGCCGGCTCAACCCGCAGGTCGACCGCCGCAGGGGTGCGGGCCGCGAGTCCTGCGACGAGATCCTGCCAGTAGCGGCTGCGTTCTCTGAAGCGCCACGCGTCGAGGGCGCCCGAAAAGACGACGCGACCGCGACCGCGCGGGGCGGTCATGATCACAGGCCTCGTCCCGTCGCTTCCGATCGTGTCCCATCCCTCGCGCGTCTGACGCGGCACGCTGAGCTCCGACGCCCGAAGCCCCGGCGCGAGATCCACCGCCTTGTCGAGGAGGATCTCGTCGAACGACGTCGCAGGCGCCAGCGCCAACGACGGACCGGCCAGCTTGCGGTCGGCCACGAGCAGGACCGATCCACCCCGAACCGTCACGTATCGATTGAGGGCCTCCACCTCCGCGCGAGTCAGCGCGTCTGGAGCCCCGATGACGACGGCATCGAAAGCATCGAATCCTTCGTGATCCTTCCCGGCGGTTACCGCGATCCCGCGCGACGCCTGCGCGCGTGATGTCAGCTCGAGCCGCGGATCGCGCTCGATCGCTCGCGCGACGAAGGCGCTCATCCAGGACAGGCGGGGGTGATAGACGAGCACGCGCTGCCGGACCGCATCCGTGTCGATGAGCAGAGTGACGCGATTGTCCAGTTCGGTTCGCTCGGCCGCGGCACTCGACGCCCGAATCTCCAGTCGATGCGCGCCAACCGAGGGCGGAAGGAACGTGAGCTGCGCCTCGAACACATCGTCATCCGCCCGCCAGCGGTGTTCTGCGGACGCGAGCTCCACGCCGTCCTTGAAGAGACGCACGACGACGCTCTCGCCCTTCAGGCCGCGTCCTTCGATCGATGCGCCGATGGCGGCGCTGTCCCAGATCGTGATCCGCCGGGGTCCGTGCGCGCGGATGATCCGCACGTTGGGAGTCAGCGGGGACGCAACCGTCACCGCATGGACCGGCGGCGCGCCCCGCTCGGTTTCGTGCCACGCTCCCAGCTCAATAGCGGGCGGCGCGTCGCCGACCACGACACGAGCGGCGGCGGTCGAGACAGGGCCCTCAACGACATTCCAGTCGGCCGCAAGGCTTTCCGTCAGCGCCTGCCGGACGCGGCTTGCGGCGTCACGCCGCGTCCCGCCCCCTTCCGCCGGCAAGGCGAGCGATGGCGTGTCGACGATCTCGACTGCGACCGTCGGCCGGTCGGTCGTCCGCACGTCGCACGCCGGGTCCACTACCCCACCGACCGCGATCGCAATCGCTGCCCCACGCAGGAGGCGCATCATCATCGCCGTCCTGCCTCTTCGATCGCGGAGAGCCACCTGCCTTTGAGAGCATCCTCGGCGGAATCCGGCCGCAGCGGGCGAGGCGCAAAGAGCCGGGCGCGCGCGAGGACGGCTTCCAGCGCGACGCGCACATCATCGGCCGATGACGAGACGGCCGCCCCGGACGACACCGCGGAAGCCCGCCGTGCCAGCCGCAGGGAGGCGCCCTGCATATCGCTCGACGAGGGGTCGAGAGCCAGCACGCGCTCTGCCGCCTGGCTGAGGCGCCGCGCTGCGTCGCCGGGAGACATCGAAGAGGATCCGGCGACCTGCGCCGCAAGCGCGACGAGGTCGCCGCTCGCGCGCCGAGCGGCCCCCGCTTGTGCAGGTTCCTGACCCGCCTCGACCGGACGGGACGAATCGCGCGCCTCCTCGAGTTTCCCCGAGAGACGGCGCGACGGATCGATCCGGCTGCGCACGGGAAGCGTTCGAAGGAAATACTTCCGACGGCCGAACGCGCGCTCGAGCGCGCTGACCGCGGCGCGCGCCGGAGGAATCGCGCCGGCGGTGTCGGCGGTCATCAGCCGTGTCTCGACGACCGTCATGTGCCGGACGGCTTCGAGCATGTCGCGGCGGGCGGTGTTCTCGAGACGGCCCTCCTCTATCTCGTGGGAATGCGCGGCTTCCTCCTCTTCGTCCTGAACCTCTCCGCCCATGAGGAACGTGAACGTCGCCCGCACGGTGCGCTGCTCCGCCGCAACGCCGTGCGCCTCTTCCCTGAGCGCGTCCGGTGCGAGCGTCGCGCGCCGCGCGTGCAGCCGCTGGATCTTCAACAGGATCATCTGTTGGCTGATCGCGTATCGATCTCGATCGGGCGGGACCTCGAATCCCGCGAGCGTCGCCTGACCGGGCGCGGCGATATCGACCATGTAGGTGTCGGATGCTCCTGTCGCACCCCGGGCATCGACCGCCACGAGACGGTAAATGACGGTGTCGCCCGGCTCGAGGCCGAGCGAAGGCAGCGGGAGGTCGCCCGTCGCACGCCAGCGCGCGGAGCTCTCGCGGTCGATTGCGATCCGCGCTGAGCCTTCGCGAAAGTCGAACTGCTCACCCGAACCGCTGATGGTCGTGTAACGCAGCTCCAGCCTGGTCAGCCCGATGTCGTCGGACGCGGCCCCCGCGATCACGATTCGCCGGCTTGCGTTGGAAAGCAGAAGATCCTTGCCGGGGGTCGTGACGAGCGCGGTTGGCGCGCGATCCGGGATCACGGTGACGGCGATCAGGCGCGTCCCCGCCGTCTCGCTCGACGCGGCCGCGTCGGCCGCTTCGAGGGCGACGTAACCTGATTCGGTGAGCGTGACAACCGTTGCCTGGACGGCGCCCTCCACCTGGCTGAAAGCGCGCGCGCTCCCGGGCGTGCGGACCCGCAATCGAGGGGCGCCCGCATCTATCCGCAGGTGGAGCGCGCTACCCTCGAGCGCCTCGACGCGCTCCGGATCGCGCAGCGCGACGGGATCCCGTCCCGAGTAAGCGGGCGGAACAATGGTCGCGGTGACGTGCCAGGCATCCCGCGCGACGTCAGCCGCCTGACGTCCTCGATCCGGATCAACCGACGACCCCGACCCGGGCGAGCGAAACAGCGCCACGATCACTACGAGCCAGGCGAGAAGCGACACGGCGGCGACCCCCGCCACACGCCGAAGCGGAAAGGCGGCCCGGAGATCGACCTCCGCCGACACGGCCGCGGCGTCGCCCGTCACGCGCGCGGCGACGTAATCCGGTACTTGCAGCCGGCCTGTCAGGATTTCGTCGGCAGTGATGAGAACATTTCTGAAGCGCCCGTCGCGATGCTCGATCGCGACGGCGGCATCATGCCTGGCGTGGCGGATCACACCAGGAACGACGAAGAACGCAAGCGGGCCCCATACGACCGAACGCAGCGCGCGCTCTAGCCGCAGCCGTCGCGCGGCGCGCTCGAGGAAATCCAGGACGGCCCGAGCGTCGCGATCTCCGCCCGCCTCAGGCCGCACGCGTCTGCTCCCCTGTTGCCGACGTCGACAGCCCGGCGTCCAACCGCCGCCGTAGCCAGGTCTCGAGACCGACGAACGCAAGGCCCGCAAGCCAGAGCCACCGGCCGTCGTGCTCTTCTGCCTGCTCCATGTCGGCGTCGGCGATCGGCTGGGCGGGTCGCGACAAGGCCGCAAGCGCGGCCCGCGGCATCCGCTCCGGCTCGAGCTCCCGCCACGCCGCGGGCGCCAGGAGCGCCCGGCGGACGGCGCGAACCGTGCGCGGAAGCTCGAACGACGACGCCGGCGCGTCGAGAGCGATCACCATCGACCGCGCGTCGACTGCCCCGACACGGGCATTCGCAACAGCCGGCGCGACCGCCGCCATCCACGGCGCCAGCAGGCGTCCCGCGTCGCGCGGCGGTTCGGCGCCACGCGTGTAAATCGCGACGGTTCGTCGGCTCGGGCCGGACCCGACGTGCGAGTCACCGGGATCCTGTCCCGCCGCACGCAATGCTGCCTCAGCCATCGCGCGATCGCGCGCCGGGGCTTGCACGGTGACGCGAACCTCTGGTTCGGCGATCGATCCCGTTTCGGAGGCGATCTGTCGGAGTCGCACGCCGACCGAGGCAGGAACGGGATCGACCGTTACGCGATCGACCGTACCGCGCTGGAAATCGGAAATGACGACGACCTCGCGTCTCGCCGGCGGCGCCGCCGAGAGCCAATTGAGGGCTTCCGCGATGCCATTCTCAATCGCCCGCGACTCGATGACGGTCGAGCGGAACGCCGTGCGGCGTTCTTCGTCCACGGCCGCCGACGGACGGCCGGTGGAGGGCGTGGCGTCGACCACGATGGCGCGAACCGTCCGGGCATTCCAGCCGTCGCGCCGGCCAGGCGTCACCAGCAGCGGTCGTGCCAGAGCAATCGCGGCCGCCGCCACGACGGCGCAGCGGATCAACAGGAGACGCCAGTCCGTGATCGCGCGCAGACGGACCGCGGCGGCATTCGATGGCTGGACGAAACGCACGCTTGGAAACAGCACGCGGCGGGCGCGGCGTCGCAGCAGCAGATGGACGAGGATCGGCGCGGCCAGACCGAGCAGCGCGGCGAGCCCGGCCGGGTTCAGCAGGATCAGCCGCATGTCATCAGTGGGCGCGGCTCAGGAGGTGCGCGCGAAGAACGACGTCAACCGGGGTGTCAGTGATGACGCGGACGTACTCCAGCCCGTCCCCTGTTGCCCTTTGGCGCCAGCGCTCGAGATGATCGGCCAGCGCGCGTCGGTACTGGCCGGCGGTCCCGGCGGCGCCGGAGAGGACGCGGACCCCGGTTTCGAGATCGACGAATTCCAGGTCGCCGTCGTACGGAAACTCAATCTCCGACCGCGTCACCAGATGAAACAGGACAACGTCGTGGCCCATGCGGACGCCGCGCCGGAGCTCGACCGCGAGCGCCTCGTCCGGCTCGTACAGGTCGGTGAACACGAGGATCATCCCGCGCGTTTTCATCCGCTCGATGGCCCGCCCCAGCCCCGGCGCGATCGGCTCCCGACCCGCTGGCGTCGCTCGAGCCATCGCGGCGAGCACGGCCCGCAGCTGAGCCTGTCCGCCGCGGGGCGCGAGATAGTCTCCCTGTTCGTCGCCGCACGCCGTCCATCCGATGGCATCGCCCTGACGCACGATCAGGTAGGCCAGCGCCGCAGCCAGCGCGCGCGCGTAGTCGAGCTTCGCGGGCCCGTCTTCCCGTTCCCGAAACCCCATCGACGCGCTGCGGTCCATCACGATGTTCACCGCGACATTCGTCGTCTCGAGGAACTGCTTGGTGTAGATGCGGTCGGTGCGCGCGAAGAGCTTCCAGTCGACGTACTTCAGATCGTCGCCCTGGCGATACGGTCGATACTGGCTGAACTCGGCGCTGTACCCGTGAAACGGGCTGCGGTGCAACCCGGCGACCGCGCCTTCGACGACGCCGCGCGCCACGAGCTCGAGATCCGCGATGCGCGTCAGGACGGCGGGATCGATCACGGCTGCACCGTGTCCAGCAGACGGCTGACGACCTGATCGGGATCGAGGCCGTCCGCCTCCGCCTGGAAATTCAGCAGCACGCGGTGGCGCAGCACGGGGGGTGCCACCGCGCGGATGTCCTCCGGCGCGACCACGCTTCGGCCATCGAGGAGCGCCCGCGCTTTGCCGCCCAGCAGCAGCGCCTGGCCCGCGCGTGGACCCGCGCCCCACTTGACCCAGCGCCGCACGAATTCCGGCGCGCCGTCCTCGGCCGGCCCCGCCGGACGCGTCGCGCGCACGAGCCGGGCCGCATAGTCGACGACGTTCGCGGCGGCTGGCACGTCCCGGACGATGCCGTGCAGCCGTTCGATCTCCTCGCCGCTCGCCACCACCTGCATCGCGGGCTCCTCGCCCGCCGTGGTTGCGGCGAGAATCCGGCGCTCCTCCTCCGCAGTGGGATAGTCGATGACGACGTTGAACATGAAGCGATCGAGCTGCGCCTCCGGGAGCGGGTACGTGCCTTCCTGCTCGATCGGGTTCTGCGTGGCCAGCACGAACAGCGGCCGATCGAGCGCGAAGCGCACGCCCCCGATCGTGACCTGGTACTCCTGCATGGCCTCGAGCAACGCGGCCTGCGTCTTGGGCGGCGTCCGGTTGATTTCGTCGGCGAGGATGATGTTCGCGAAGATGGGGCCGCGGATGAATCGGATCGCGCGCTGCCCTGTCGCGCGATCTTCTTCGATCACCTCGGCGCCCAGAATGTCCGACGGCATGAGATCCGGCGTGAACTGGATCCGGTTGAACTTCAGGTCGACCGCTTCGGCGAGCTTGCGAATCAGCAGCGTCTTCGCGAGGCCCGGAACGCCGCGCAGGAGACAGTGGCCTCCCGCCAGAAACGCGATCAGGATCTCGCGGACGACATTCCGCTGGCCGATGATCGCGCGCGCGAGCTCCTGTTCGAGCCGCGCGGCGGCCGCGACGAACTGGTCGAAAGCGTTCACCGAATTGACAGCCACGGGTACGCAGAGTAACGTACTCGACCCGGCGATGCCCACGCACTCGAAGTGGCAGTTCCTCCCCACGGAAGCGATCAACCCCGCCAGTCTCGCGCTGGACAAGGCTCCGGTCGCGGACATCATCGAGCTCGTCGTCAGCGAGGACAGGAAGGTCATCGCAGCGGTCCACAAAGAGAAGGACCGCATCGCGCATGGCATCGAGATCGTGACGCAGGCGCTCCGCAAGGGGGGACGCCTGATCCTCGTGGGGGCTGGGACGAGTGGCAGGCTGGGCGTGTTGGAAGCCGCCGAGATGCCGCCGACCTTCGGCACGCCGGCGCGGCTCGTGCAGGCGCTGATGGCCGGCGGACAGGACGCGGTGTTCCGCGCGAAGGAGGGGGTCGAGGACAACTACGAGGAAGGCGCCCGCAGCGTCGCGCGTCTCCGGCCGGCGAAACGCGACGTCATCGTCGGCGTGTCGGCGAGCGGCGTCACGCCGTTCGTCCGCGGCGCGCTCACCCGCGCACGAAAAGCCGGAGCCAAGATCATCTTCGTCACCTGCTGGCCGGGATCCGAGCTGAACACCTTCGTCGACCTCGTCATCGCGCCGGCCGTCGGGCCGGAGATCATCGCGGGCTCGACGCGTCTGAAGGCCGGCACCGCCACGAAGCTGGTGCTGAACATGCTCACGACCATTTCCATGGTCAAGGTCGGGAAGACGTACGGGAACCTGATGGTGGACGTCCAGACCGGGAGCGAGAAGTTGAAAGACCGTGCCCGGCGCATCATCACGATCGTGACCGGCGTCGACTACGACGAGGCGGGACGGCTCCTGAAAGAAGCGCGCTATCACACCAAAGCCGCAATCGTGATGCAGAAGGCCGGCGTGACGTACGCGCAGGCAGTCCGGCGGCTCAAAAGAGCGGACGAATCGATCCGGAACGCCATCGGCGAGGATATCGAGCCGCGGCTGCGCGAGATCCTGCGCCTCGGCTGATCCCGACGTGTGGTACGACCCTTCAGGGTCGTCGGGCACTCTTCAGGGTCGTGCTTCGATCCGCGACGCTGCCGCTTCGTCGAGCATCAGCTCCGCCCTCGGGTGCAGCTGAAGGCAGGAGGCCGGCAGCCGGGTCGTGATGGGGCCGCCCACGACCTTCGCGATGCACGACGCCTTGCTCTTCCCCGTCGCCAGGAGCACGAGCGCCCTCGCGCGCATGATCGTCGCCATGCCCATCGAGAGCGCCTCGCGCGGCACGGCCTCCGGGTCGTCGCCAAAGAGCGGCGCGTTCGACCGCCGGGTCGAAGGCTTCAACACGACCCGATGCGTCCGCGGCTCGAGCGCCCGGGCCGGCTCGTTGAATCCGATGTGACCGTTCGTGCCCAGCCCCAGGATCTGCAGGTCAATGCCTCCCGCCGCCTCGATCTCGGCCTCGTAGCGGTCGCACTCGCCATCCGGATCCGTCGTCGCGCCGTTCAGAAAGTGAATCCGCTCGGGCGAGAGGTTCACATGCGAGAAGAGGTGCGTCTCCATGTAGCTGCGATAGCTGCCCGGGTGCGAGGGCGCCACGCCGAGAAACTCGTCCAGGTTGAACGTCGTGGCCCGTGAGAAGTCCGCTCCGGCGCGGCCGTGCATCTTCACGAGCTCACGATACAGGTGAATCGGCGTGCGTCCGGTCGGCAGTCCCAGAACGATCGCCGGCGTCGACGCCAGCTCGGTGCCCAGGCGCCGCGCGAGCGCGATGGACGCTTCCCTCTCGTTCTTGAAGATCGTGATGCGCACTACAGGTACACCGGCAGCTTCAAGCCGCCGCGGGCGTCGGCCAGCGCCAGCCGCACGGCGCCGCTCGCCGGCTCGACCTCCAGCCGGATGACGCTGGCTTGCGCCGCCGGCGCCTTCAGCCGTTCGGTCAGCTCGGTCACGAGCCAGGGCACGCCTTTGAACACGCCGCCCGCCAGGAGAAACGTGCACGGCTCCTCGAGGAGCTCCAGCCGCCGCGCGACCGAGAGCGCCGACGACGTCAGCTCGCGCGCGGCGCCGTCGAGAATCCCGGCGGCGACGGTGTCTCCTTCCTCGTACGCCTCCTGCACGTGCGGCGCGAGCGCCGCGATTGCCGTCGACTGCAGGCCCCCGTAGTAGACGGCGTGGATGAGATCCTGCGGCTTCGTGACGTCGAAGTGCATCAGCAGCCGACCGGTGAGGCTGGTCGGCTCGCCGCGACGGTCGGCTTCGCGCAGCACGGCTCGGAGCGCCGTGCGTCCGATCCAGTACCCGCTCCCCTCGTCGCCGAGCACGTAGCCCCAGCCGCCGGCACGCGCCGCCTCCCCGCGTGCGTTGCGCCCGTAGGCGATCGAACCGGTGCCGGCGATGACCACGACGCCGGGCTGGCCCGGTACGCCTGCCTCGAGCGCGACGAGCGCGTCGTTGACGATGAGGACCCGGGCGTTCTGCCCGATCCGGCGCATGATGTCGCCGACGACGAGCGCGTCCTCCTCGCGGTCGACGCCCGCAATGCCGAGGCAGATGGCCGCAGGGAGTCTGGCTCGTCTGTCGGCGCCCGAGCCGGCGCCACCCGATCCGCGGATCGCGCGCTCCATCACGTCGTGGAGCACTTTCTCGACCTCGAGCTCGCCGACCGCCTGGAGGTTCGCGCCGGGGCCGCGGGTTTCCTGAATGACCGCCCCGGTCTCATCCGCGAGCTGGCAGACGGTTTTGGTGCCGCCTGCGTCGATGCCAATCACGAACACGACAGGGGAACGTCTCTCACCGGGCGTGAGCGTACTCGAAACCTCGCGGCGCGTCGAGCGTGTGCCGCGTTGACACACTGCGCGCAACCTGTTAAATTTATGGACTTTATGACTCGTCCCGGCGCCGGACCCGGCGCGCCGCTCACGCGTGCGCCCGGGATCGCTCTGGCGCTCGCCCTCAGTTTTGTCAGCAGCGTCGCGCCCCTGATCGGTAGAGCTCCCTCTGAAGCGTCCGAAACGCCCCCGCTCGGCCGTGAGGTCCGCGCGCTGTGGGTCACCAGAGCATCTCTGACGACGCAGCGTGCGATTGCCGAGATGGTGCGCGCCGCGCACGATCACGGCTTCAACACGATCCTGGTGCAGGTCCGCGGCCGCGGTGACGCGTACTATGCCGGCGGACCAGAACCCCGCGCCGCCGAGCTGACTCAGGCCGGCGCGGCGTTCGACCCGCTCGCCGAGGTGATCGAGTCGGCGCGGCGCGCCGGCTTGCGCGTGCACGCGTGGGTGAACGTCAATATCGTCGCAAGCGCGGTCGAGCTGCCTTCTGAGCGAAGTCACCTTCTTTACCGCCACCCCGAATGGCTCATGGTGCCGCGCGAGCTGGCGCCCCAGCTCGCGCCTTTCGAACCGAACAATCCGGCGTATGTGGGGGCGATCTCGCGGTGGACGCGCGCCCAGTCGGGGGCGGTCGAAGGCCTGTACGCCTCTCCGATCATTCCTGCGGCCGCCGATCACGTCATCTCGATCGTCACGCACCTGGCGCGTCGCTACGACCTCGACGGGCTCCACCTGGACTACATCCGGTACCCGAACGAGACGTTCGACTACAGCCGGTACGCGATCGCCGAATTCCGGAGCCACATCGCACCGACCGTGAACGATGCCGCACGTCGAGCGATCGACGGGCGCGCCGCCGTGGACCTGTTCGCCTGGCCGGACGCGCTTCAGGACGAGTGGCGGAGATTCCGCACCGCGCGCCTGTCGGCGCTCGTGACGCGCATCCGGGCAGCGGTGAAGCGCGAGCGGCCCTCAATCGAGCTGTCGGCCGCGGTCGCGCCGGACGCCGCGGAAGCGACGGCGATCCGGCTGCAGGACTGGCGCGCGTGGATCGACGGCCGGCTGCTGGACGCCGTGTGCCCGATGGCGTACACGCAGGACACCGCGTTGTTCACGGCGCAGGTTGCGGCGGCTCAGGCGGTGGCCGGAGCAAGCGCGGTCTGGGCCGGCATCGGCTCGTACCGCCTGACGCCCGCGCAGACACTCGAGCACATCGCCGCGGCGCGTCGCGCCGGCGCGGCGGGAATTGCGCTTTTTTCGTACGACAGCCTGATTGCCCCCCCCGCCGCGCGCGACTATCTGGCGACGGTCGGCCGCGGCGCGTTCGGCCTCTCGGCCGCAGCCGGCGGCGGCACCCGCTGAGCGACGAGATTAGGCCGTCATGCGGCCTTTGATTCGCATCTGTTCCCGTAGCCGCATGACGGCGGCGCGCAAAGCGCGCCCGCGAGGGAGCGGCGCGGGGCGTGGGGCCCCCGCAAGCGACCGAGCCGGGGCCCGGGGCGGAGCCCCGGTATAAATGGTCCTCAGCTGGGCCGACTACCTGGTGATCGCCGGGTACCTGACGGCGATCACCATCTTCGGCTCCTGGTTTGCGCGCTTCCAGCGAACCACTCGCGACTATTTCCTGACCGGCCGGACGATCCCCTGGTGGGGCATCTGTTTCACGATCGTCGCCACCGAGACGAGCACGCTGAGCTTCATCGGCGTCCCGGCCGGCGCGTACGCCGGCGATTTCCGGTTCCTTCAGCTCGCCCTCGGCTACATCATCGGACGCATCCTGATCAGCGTGCTGTTCATTCCGGCCTACTTCCGGGGCGAGTTGTACACGTCCTACGAGCTCCTGCAGCGCCGCTTCGGCGCGCCGGTCAAGAACATCGCCGCGGTCATTTTCGTCGTGACGCGGACGCTCGCCGACGGCGTCCGGCTGTTTGCGACGGCGCTCGTGATCTCCGTCGTCACGCAGGTACCGGTCCCGTGGACGATCGTCCTGATCGGCTCCGCCATGATCATCTACACGGTGCGCGGCGGCGCGGCGGCCGTGATCTGGACCGACGTCGTGCAGATGTTCGTCTACGTCGCGGGCGCGCTCGTGGTGTTCTTCGGGATACTCGGGCGGCTCCCGGGCGGGTGGGACACGGTCGTGGCCGCCGGCACCGCGGCCGGGAAGTTCCGCGTGTGGGACTTCGCGCTGGACGCGACCCGGGTCTACACGTTCTGGGCGGGGTTGTTCGGGGGCGTGGCACTGACGCTGGCGACACATGGAACCGACCAGTTTCTCGTCCAGCGTCTGCTGTCGGCGAGGAGCTCGCGCGACGCGTCGGTCGGGCTGGTGCTGAGCGGCTTCATCGTCTTCGCGCAGTTCACGCTGTTCCTGCTGATCGGCGTGATGCTCTACGCCTTCTATCAGACGACCCCGCTGCCACGCCCGCTCGCGTCGAACGATGAGATCCTTCCGCTGTTCGTCGTGAACGAGCTCTCGCACGGCGCGGCCGGCTTCATCGTGGCCGCGATTATCGCCGCGGCGCTCTCTCCCTCCATCAACGCGCTCGCGGCGACGACGGTGAACGACTTCTACGTCAAGTACGTGAGGCCGGACGCCGACGAGGCGACGTTGATGCGCGTCTCGAAGATCGCCACGATTGGGTGGGGCGTGCTGCAGATTGCCGTGGCGCTCGGCGCGCGCTGGATCCGGTCGGTGCTCGATGCCGGCCTGTCCGTCCTGTCGCTCGCGGCCGGCCCCGTCCTCGGCGCGTTTCTCATCGGCGTGCTCGCGCCTCGCGTGACCACGACGTCGATGCTCGCGGGTCTCATCGCAGGCATCGCGACGGTGACGGCGGTCTGGTGGACGCAAGCCGTCGCGTGGACGTGGTTCGCGTTCGTCGGCGTCGCGGCGACCTCGCTCGTGGCATTGCTCGCCCAGGCGGTCGTCAGACGATGACGACGTTCGATGCCGCGCGCGCGCTCATCGACGGCGGCGTCCGCGACCGGGCCTATCCCGCAGCCTCAATCGAAGTCGGCCGGCGCGGCGGCGTTCTATGGCGTGAGGCGTTCGGGACGCTGACCTACGACGCCGGTTCGGCGGCGGCCGAGATATCTACGATTTTCGATCTGGCCTCGCTGACCAAGGTCCTGGCGACCGCGACGCTTCTCATGCAGGCGGTGGATCGCCGCGGCCTCGATCTCGACGAGCCGATCGCCGCGCGTCTCGGATCGTGGCGCGGCGCCGACCGGGACATGGTCACGATCCGGGACCTTCTGTCGCATTGCGGTGGCCTGACGGCCTACCTCCCCTTCTTCACCGACCACACGGGGAGAGCGGAGTTCGAGCCTGCCATCTGCCAGCTCGCGCTCGAGTATGCTCCGCGGTCTCAGTCGATCTACAGCGACCTCGGGTTCATGCTGCTCGGGTTCCTCCTGGAGGACCTCGGCGGCGCGTCGCTCGCCGATCAATTCCGCGAGGTCGGCGCGCTCGTCTCGCCCGAACCGCTCGAGTTTCGTCCGCCCAAGGCCTGGCGGGCGCGGGTCGCGCCGACCGAAGTCGATCGCTGGCGGGGACGGCTGCTCGTCGCCGAAGTCCACGACGAGAACGCGTGGGCGCTCGGCGGCACGGCCGGGCACACGGGGCTGTTCGGCACGGCCGGCGCCGTCGGCAACTTCGCCAGGCTGGTCCTCGACACGTTCGGCGGAGACTCCCCGCTCGGGCGCCGCGCGACGATGGCGGCGTTCGCGCGAAGGCGGGACGAGATTCCAGGCAGCTCGCGCGCGCTCGGATGGGATACGATGCTGCCGACTTCCTCCTGCGGGCGCCGACTGTCCGCGAGCGCAATCGGACACACCGGATTCACGGGGACGTCACTGTGGATCGACCCTGATCAGGATCTCTACGTGGCGCTGCTGACGAACCGCGTCCATCCGACTCGCGACAACGGCAGGCTGAAACAGCTGCGGCCGGCGATTCACGACGCGATTGTGGATGCGCTGAGGTGACATGACGCTCACAACTGTCGACTGGTTGATCATCGTCGCGTACTTCGCGCTCTCGCTCCTGATCGGGCTCTACTACACGCGGCGCGCGGGCACCAGCACCGAGGAGTACTTCGTCGCGGGCCGCGATCTGCCCTGGTGGCTGGCGGGAACGTCGATGGTAGCCACGACTTTCGCAGCGGATACGCCGCTCGCCGTCACCGAGATGGTCGCGCGGAACGGCGTCGCCGGCAACTGGCTCTGGTGGTCGATGCTCCCGAGCGGAATGCTCACCGTGTTCTTCTTCGCGAGGCTCTGGCGGCGGGCGGAGGTCATGACCGACGTCGAGTTCGCCGAGATCCGGTACGCCGGCCGGCCGGCGGCCGTCCTGCGCGGCTTCCGCGCGATCTATCTCGGGTTCGTCATCAACCTGATCATCATGGGTTGGGTCAACCTCGGGATGGCCAAAGTCATGAGCGGAACGCTCGGGCTGCCCAAGTGGCAGGCGCTCGCGTTCTGCCTCGGCATCACGTTTCTCTATTCGATTCTGTCCGGCCTCTGGGGCGTCGTCGTCACCGACGCCGTGCAGTTCGTGATCGCGATGGTCGGCTCGATCGCCCTCGCGGTGTTCGCGGTGGAGGCAGTCGGCGGCCTCGGCGCCCTTGTCGAAAAGCTGTCGACGTCGTACCCCGCTCCAACGGGTGTGCCCATGGCCGCGGCGCAGCCATTCGGCCCGGCCGCGACGGCCATCTGGCCGGACGGCAGCGCCATCTGGATGCTGCCGTTCATGACGCTCGTGGTCTACCTGGCGGTCAACTGGTGGGCGTCATGGTACCCGGGTGCCGAACCGGGCGGCGGCGGCTACGTCGCGCAACGGATCTTCTCCGCGCGGGACGAGCGCCACGGACTGCTCGCGACGCTCTGGTTCAACGTGGCCCACTACGCCCTCCGTCCCTGGCCGTGGGTCATCGTCGCGTTGTGCGCGCTGGTTCTCTACCCGGCCGGATCGCTCAACCCCGAGACGGGCCAGCCGGATCCGGCTTTCGGCTACGTGCGCGTGATGAACGACTTCCTGCCGCCCGGCTTCCGTGGCCTCCTCCTCGCATCGTTCGCGGCCGCTTACATGAGCACGATCTCGACCCAGATGAACTGGGGATCGAGCTACATCGTGAACGACGTCTACCGCCGGTTCGTACGGACCGACGCCAGCGAGAAGCACTACGTCTTCGCGTCCCGCGTCGCAACGTTCGTCACCGTGGTGCTCTCGATCGTCGTGACCTACTTCATGAACAGGATCACGGGCGGCTGGGAGCTCGTGCTCGCCCTCGGCGCCGGCACCGGGCTCGTGTACATCCTCAGATGGTACTGGTGGCGCATCAACGCCTGGTCGGAGATCGCCGCCATGATCGCGGCGCTCGTCGTGTCGCTCACGCTCACGTTCAGCGGCGTGTTCGACTCTGCCACGCCGATTGGCTTCGCCAACACGATGTTGACGACGGTTGCCGTCACGACCCTCGTCTGGATCGTCGCGACGTTCGCGACGAAGCCTGAGCCGATGGACACGCTCGTCGCGTTCTACCGGCGCGTGCGCCCCGCCGGCCCGGGCTGGACGCGCGTGCGCGTCGTGGCAGGCATGCCCGCGGGCGGTGTGGACGAGCTCGGACCCGCCGCGGTGAACTGGGTCATGGGGATCGCGGTCGTCTACAGCGTGCTCTTCATGCTGCGTGAAATGCTGTTCGGGACCTGGATGCTCGCCGCGATATACGCGGGAATCGGCCTCGTCAGCACCGTCGTGATCGCGCGCAACCTGCCGGCCGGGACTCTATCCCGGTAAGCCGACCCGCCTCCGCCAAGGCTTCGGCGAGGCTCGCCGAAGCGACGGTCAAAGTTTCTCGCGAAGGCGGCCGCGAGCGGCCGGCCCCCGTCCTAACAAGGTGATGATCGGGCTAACCGGGGGGACGAGTGCTCGGGCCGGGGCCGCCCGGCCTGACGGGCGGGCGGTCTGTGCCCGGGCCGCGTCGCAGCGGATCTCCAGGCCCGGGCCGGCCCGGCTGGCCGGGCATCCCCGGTCGCGGGAAACCTGGCCTCATCCCGGGCTGGTTCGGCTGTCCCGGGCGCCCCTGCTGCCCCGGCTGGCCAGGCACCCCTGGACGAGCGCCGACATTGGCAAAGATGAACGGCCACTCCTCGTACTTGTTCCGGCCCTTGTAGATCCGAATGGACTTTTCCTTGCTCTTGCTGGCGACGCCGATGATGCCCGCTCCAGCAGCGGGCTGCTGCTGGCCCGTGCGGCCCGGCTGCCCGAGCGAGGGCATGGGTGGCGGCACCGTCGCCCTCAGCGGAGGCTGACGCTGTCCGGTCCCGTCCCTCCCCTGCAGGCCCGGCTGGGGCCCCACTCCCGGCTGCTGCTGCTGCTGTGCGCCGGCCGCGACGATGCGGAACTCGCCGTCCTCCGTCATCGGGTCCTTGTATTTCTTTCGAAGGAAGCGCTCGGTCACGAGGAGGTCGATGGTCGGCGGCAGCGCACCAGCGTACTTCCGCTGGAACAGATCGATGGCCCGGACGTATTGTTCGCCCCGAAACGCCAGCTCCGCCTCGCGCTCGCGCTGCATTTCGTGCCGCCAGACCGGCATGGCGACCGAGAGCAGGACGGTCATCACGGCGATCGCGACGAGGAGCGCGGCCATCGCGTAGCCGGCTTGACTCCCGCGCTCGCACGCTGCGGGCGCGAGCCTGGCGGGCTTGGCTCGTTTCGTAGACGCTTGACCTCGTAAGTACATGGACCGTAATATCTTAAGAGTATCCATGGTAGCACAAGCAGTCCGCCGCGCCCGTCTGGCACTTGCCGCCGCAGCGGCGTTCGGGGTTATCGCAAGCGGTTCTTGCGACAAGCTCCCGCTCCTGGCGCCGCAAGGAACCGTCATTTCGCTGTTCTCGAACAGCCTGGTTCTGCCGCTGAACGGGTCGGTCCAGATCACGGCGACTGCCATCGAGGCTGGTGCCGGGGCTCCCACGACGCCCACGACGCCGCCGCCCACGACACCTGGCACACCAGGGACCCCGACGACTCCCGCCGCTCCATCGCCTGGCGTACCCGGCACTGGCACGCCGGTACACAACGGCACTGTCATTACCTTTACGACGACGCTCGGCCGCCTGGAGCCTGCCGAGGCGCGCACGCACAATGGCCAGGCGAACGTGAGCCTCGTGTCGGCAGGTGCATCCGGTACCGCCCGCGTCGTCGCTTTCTCGGGCGGCGCACGATCCGCAGAGTTGATCATCAGGGTCGGGTCCGCGGCGTCGTCAAGGGTCATTCTCTCGGCCACCCCGGCGCAGCTTCCGGCGGTCGGAGGAACGAGTCAGATTTCCGCGCGAGTCGAGGACACGGACGGTTCTGCGGTCACTGGAGCGCCGGTCACGTTCAGCACGACCTCCGGCAACATCACGCCGACCACGGCGAACACGGACAACAACGGCATCGCGCTCGCGACGCTGCAGGCGAACGCGAGCGCGGACGTCACGGCGAGGTCCGGTTCGGCGGAAGGCAAGATCACGATTAGTTTGCGTCCGCGCAGCGGATTGACGCTGTCAGGGCCAGCGACTCCGCCGGCCGCCGGCTTGCCAGCAACTTTCACCGTTACCGTCGCCGCGACTGCGAACATCACTAATGTCCGGATTGATTTCGGGGACGGCACCAGGAGATCGCTTGGTGCGCTGTCAGGCTCGACGACGATCCAGCACACGTATCAGAGCGCTGGAACTTTCGAAGTCGCCGCAACAGCAACGCAGTCAACGGGAGATGAGGAAACGGTCGGGACGGCGGTCACCATCCTTCCGGCTCAGCCGCCGGGAGTGGTGATCACTTCAAGCAACAACTCACCAAATGTCGGCACACAGATCACGCTGACGGCAACCGTTTCTGGTGCGGTTTCGACGATCCTCCGTTACGACTGGGATTTCGGCGACGGCACATTGGCAAGCACGACTGGCAATCAGGTCACGAAGACCTACGGCCTGCCGACGGGGACGAAAGTGATCAGGGTCACTGTCACCCAGGCAGCCGGACCTCAGGGTCAAGGTCAGACGTCCGTGAACGTCATCCCTTAACCCACCCGATCGCCTTGGGGATCGTGGACTGGGCGCGCCGCTAAATCACGTGCTAGCATGACCGTCTCTCGCACATGAAACGGAGCGGTCCATGGCGGCTAACAAAATCGTCAGCGGCGTCGGACTGCTCTCGGTCGTCGTCGGCGTCGCATGCAGCGATGCGCCCACCCAGCCGACCGACCAGTTCGGCCCGGTTCGCTCACTCACTCTGAGCGTCACGCCCGATCGGCTCGCCAATCCCGGCCCCGTTACCATCGACCTGCGCGCGACCACAGACCCCGGCATGCGTGTCGCGCCGGACGCCGTCCGGCTCGTGCTCGTCATCAATGGGCGCGAGACCGTCGATCCCTCTGAGCTCGACGACGCGGGTCAGTTCACGCAGCGGTTGTATCTCGCGACGTCCACACTTGTCCGCGCCACAAGCGGAAGCATCGTCGTCGAGCGCGCCGTGAGCATCGAGGCACCGTCTCCCGGTGTGCCTCCGACTGGCCCGCCGGCGCCGCCACCGCCGCCGCCCGTCCCGTCGCCGGGACGGCCACCCGCGCCCGCCATCAGCGTGACGCTCGAAGCGGCACCGCCGGCGGGGACGACCGCGACCTCCTTCACGTTCACCGCAAGCGCCACGTCGATCAACGGAGCCGGCCCGGTGGCGTCGTACGACTGGGATGAAGACGGAAACGGGACCTTCGAGCTGCTGGCGAGACCAAACCCGCACACCGTGGTGTTCAGCACTGCAGGGTCAAAGATTGTCACGGTGCGCGCCAACTCATCGACCGCGGGCGTGAGCGGAACTGCCAGCGCCGTCGTGACGGTGATCCCCGTGACGCCGTTCACCGTCGAGCTGAACGCGAGCCCGGCGTGCGTGAACCTCGGGCAGCCGATCGCCTTCAGGGCGATATCGGCGGGCGGCACCGGAAGACCGCTCGTACATGATTGGGATTTCGAGGGGGACACGACCTTCGACCCGCCGTCAACCGCGTCCGACGCCATCGTCCACACCTACCAGACCACGGGCGCCAGAACCGCCCGTGTACGTGTCACCACGACGACTGATGAACAGGCGGTCGCGGTCCGTGACGTGCTGGTCGTCCCGCTCTTCGGTGTGTGTCCGCCCTGAGCGATCCTGGACCTTACCAGTCCGCGTAGCGGGATCCGTCGAGGGCCGAGTCCTGCGAGCTGCTCTTGACGTCGTACACGCCCGGCTCGGCGGTGGGCTTGCTCGGGTTCGGCTCGGCCGGAAGCGTCTGCCAGTCGGCCGCGCGCGTGAAGGGATCGTCAGGGAGCTTCCGGAGGTAGCCCTCGCTCACGAGCGCGTCGAGCGTCGCCGGGTACTCGCCTTTGTCCGCGTAATACTGGTCGATGGCGTCGCGCATGCGAAAGAGGTCCATCTTCAGAACCGCTTCTTTGGACGCCGTCACCGAGTTGCGATAGCTCGCCAGACCGATGGTCGCCAGGACCGAGATCAGCGAGATCACGATCAGGAGCTCGACGAGCGTCCATCCGCGCGCTTGTTTGATCTTCATAACTACCAATCCCGATACTTCGAGCCGTCCAGCCCGTTTCCCTGCGCAAGCGAATAGACGTCGTACACGTTCTGGCCGCCCCAGGAGGTCGAGTCCGGCCGATCCTGGTAGGCGCGCATCCCCCACTCCGCCTCCCCCGTCAACGGATCGATCGGAACCCGCCGGAGGAACTTCAGTTTGCGCCCCGAAGCGTCGTTGGCGACGGTCACGCCTTCGACGAGCGTCTCGAGATCCGGCGGATAGCCTTCGCTCCCCGCGCGCACGTCCAGGTTCGAGATCTGCCCCGTGTCCACCGCGTCCTTGAACTTGTCGATCGCCGTGCGCATCTCGCGCAGGACACGGCGCAGTTCGGCTTCTTTCGTCCGCTGGACCGTCACGCGGGTCAGCGGCATCGCCGCCGACGCGAGGATCAGCAGGATCGTCGCGACGACCAGCAGTTCGATGAAGGTGTAGCCCTTCTGTAGTCCCCAGTCCCTACGGAATTTCATCGCACCGTCACCGTGACCGGGCTGAACTGCAGCGGAATCGTCGTGCCATCCGGCGTCGTCGCCGTGCCGCTGACGGTGAACGTCACGCTGCCGGGGGCGATCGCGTCGAAGAGCACCGCGGCGATGAGGCCCGAGCCGGATGCGCCGGCCGCATCGCTCACGCGCGTGATGACGATGTCCACGCGCCCGGCGGCGGGGTCGATTTTTGGCGTGAAGCTCGTCGCGACTCCGCCCTGGCGCATGAAGCTGCCCTCCTGGGCGGTGCGCGCGCGAACTGCCGTCGGGTTGAACGTCAGCGTGATCGTCGCCGTCGAGGCGCGCGACACGCCGTTGATTGAGATCGGCACCGTGTAGGGTCCCCCCGACACCCGGAATTCGGTCCCCGGGGGCGTGACGATCACCTGCGCGGCACTCGAGGGCGCAGGCGCGGCCGGTTCCGGCGGCGCGGGAGCAGGCGCGGGCCGGTCACGTACCGGGGCGCCAGGCGGCGGAACGGGGGCCTGCGGCTCCGGCGGTATCGGCGTCACTGGCGCCACCGGCGCCGCCCCAGGTGGAGGCTGAGGCGCGGGCGGCGGAAGCGGCCCAGGCGTCGGTGCGACTGGGGCGCCTGGAGCGATCCCCGGTCGTCCCGTCTGCGGTACTCCGCCCGGTGTCGCGCCTGCTTCCGGGCCGACCGGCACGCCCTGCCGCGTTCCAGGCTGCTGCGTCACGCCTGGACCGGGGTCGATCGTCGTGTCCGGGGCGTCTGGAATCGGCTGGGGGGCGATGAGCTGCGGCGGTCCGCCAAGGCCGATGTTCCCCTGCGTGCCGATGAAAATCGGCGCCAGGTCTTCCGGCGTCAGCTCGTGCGTCCGCACGATGTGCGGAGTGATGAGCATGACGATGTCGTTCTCCTCGGATTCGTTCCGGTTGCCGGAGAACAACTGTTTGAAGACGGGCACGCGAATCAGCCCCGGGAACCCGCTGATCGCCTTGCGCTCGTTCTGCTGAATGAGGCCGGCGAGCAGGTTCGACTCGCCCTCGCGAAGCCGCAACCTCGTCGACACCCGGCGCGTCTGGAAGGACGGCACGCTCTGACCGGCCACTTCGATGCTCGGTCCGAGCGCGCTGACCTCGATGCCGAGCGTCAGGATGATCTCCCCCTCGTAGGACACGCGCGGCTCCATCTCGAGGTTGACGCCGACGTCGCGGTAGTTGAAGGAGGACTGCGGGATCGTCGCGAACCCGCCCGCCGCCGCCGCGCCGAACACCGTCGACAGGACCGGCACCTGCTGGCCGAGGTTCAGCGTGAGCTTCTGCCCTTCCGCGCCGCGGAGCTGCGGCTTGGCGAGGATGCGCGTATTCGAGTCGGTCTCGAGGAAGCGAACGATCGCGGTCGGCACCGCGAGATAGAAGTCGGCGGTGCTGATCCCCTGCGAGATCGTGTTGAGGTTGAAGGGAGGCGTCGACGTCGCGCCGCCGGCGGTGGACGGCGGCTGTTCCGGGGAGAAGAACAGGTTCACCGCGTAGTTGCTCAGGTTGAGCCCGTACTCCTTGAGCCGCGTCCGGTTGACTTCGAGGATCTCGACGTC
Organism: uncultured Acidobacteriota bacterium; assembly: GCA_963847125.1. Lineage (GTDB taxonomy): Bacteria > Acidobacteriota > Vicinamibacteria > Vicinamibacterales > 2-12-FULL-66-21 > DATAEE01. The sequence goes on along the minus strand of CAWJYM010000004.1, from coordinate 3,239,166 downwards.
GAGCAGGATTTCCGCGCGCGGCTTGTCGTTCGCGCGGATGACGCGCTCGATGACCGCTGCCAGCGCCGCGGTCGTCCGGATCGTGATCGTGTTGGCGGTCTTGTTCGCCATGACCGCGGGCTGGCTGCCGGGCAGCCGCGCCACCTGGTTGATCATCGTCGTCAGCTCGGTCGCGTCGGCGTGCGACAGGAAGAAGGTCTTGATGACCAGCTCTTCGTACTGGGCGCGCTTCGCCGGGATATCCGGGATGACGATGATTGTCCGCGGGTTGACGACTTTGTAGAAGAGACCGTTGGCGGTGAGGACCTGGTTGAGCGCCTCCTCCAGCGTCACGCCTTCGAGGTTGACGGTGAATCCGCGGTTGACCGCGCTTTCCGCCTGCTGATCGTAGATGACGTTGATGCCCGCGGTGCTCCCCATGGAGTTCAGGATGTCGCGGACGCTGGCGTTGTTGAACACGACCTTCAGCGGCTCGCGCCGGGCCGGGTTCAGGAGCGGCTCCTGGCCGAGCTGACGCGCCTTTTCCCGCAGTTCGTCGATCTTGGGCTTCGGCCGCGCCGCTTCGATCAGCTCGCGGATCTTGCGTTCCAGGTCCGCCGCTTTCGAGCTCGCGATGCGGTTGGTCAGGTCGTACTCGAGCGCCTTGCGGTATTCCTTGAGTGCAGGATCGAGCTGGCTCTTTCCTTCGAGATCGTAGGCGCGCGTGAGATGCTCGAGCGCCGCGTTCTGCATCGCGCGCTCGAGCTGGATCTTGTAATCCGGACGCTCGGGCGCTTCCTGCACCGCGCGGCGGTAGTGCAGCACCGCCGTGTCCCAATCGCCCAGCCGCGCCGCTTCCTCACCCTGCCGGAACGCGCGCCCCGCGGCGCATCCGGCCGCGGTGATGGCGACGATCAGAATCCAGACAGCTCTACGCGTCATCGTTCCTTTTCTGCTCACCGGGATCCGGCCCGGGTCGCTGGGGGCTACTGGCCCGACAGGCGGATGGTCTGACGCCCACGCCCGTCAGCGTACTCCATGACGATCGACTCCACGCCGATCCGGACGACACGATACTGCCCGACGACGATTTCCCCTTCGCGCGCGTGATAGACCCCTCGGTCGTCCTTGAGCGCGGCGACTTTCCCGACCCGCGTCGCCTCGAACACCCCGATGAACTTCAGCGGGATCGGCGGCAGCGGCGGCGGCGGCGGATTCGGGTCGACCGGCGCCTCGACCGGCAGGCTCGGCTCTCACCGGCGCGCGGTGGCGGCGGTGGCGGCGGACGGAAACGAAACGGATTCCGGTCGGACTCCTCCGGCGCCGGTTTGACCTGACTCAGCGTTTCGAGCTTGAGATCCAGCTCTTGCGCGGTCGTGGCCGGCTGACGCCCGCGCGTCGCCCTTGGAGGGTTGGACGTCGCGGCCGGAGGGTCGGCCTGTTCACTACCATCCAAGTTGTACACGATCAGGCCGGCAAGCGTGACGAGCAGCACGCCGAGGATGATGAGCGGCCGCCTCGGCACCCGACTAGTCGCCACGGCCATTGGTCCAGTAATACGTGGTCACGGCGAGCTCCAGCACGAGGCTGGAGCCGCCCTCGTCGACGCCGCGCTGAACGGCGACGTCTTCGATCACGGTGAACTCGGGGGCCGTTTCGATCCGATGGATGAAACGGCGGATCTCGTCGTACTGCCCCTCGAGCGTCATCGTCATGCGCAGGCGGGACAGCCGGCTGTCGTCGATGGCAGACGACTCGATCGAGCCCCGTTCGGTCCGCAACCCTGACTCGCGCGCCATGCGGGCCAGGCGCACGTACGTGATCCGGCGCGCGCCGGTTTGATCGGCTGGAAGAATGCTCTTGTAGAAGCGCTGCAGCTCTTCGTCCGCGCGGTCCATCCCGGTGACCGTCGCCTGGGCGTCTTTGTGGTTGCTTTCGGCGGCGCGGCGCGCGGCGGCCGCCGCCTCGGCGCGCGTGCCGGCGGTCGCGACGCGGCGTTCGAGCGGATAGATCGCGAGCGCGTACAGCGCGACGTTGGCGGCGATGGCCACCAGGAGCGGCATGATGAGCCGCCGCTTTTCCGCGAAGATGCGCTTGACGGGGGTCATCGCGGCGTCTCCGCCGCCGTCGCCGCGTAGCGTCCGACGAGATCCACGTCGTGAAGCCCCGCTTCGTTCAGCTGCTCGCTGATCGGCAGCAGCCCGGAGAACGCCTTCGTGCCCTCCAGCGATTCCATGAATTGGTCGATGTCCTCCGCGCGCCGCGCCAGCACCTTCATCCGCACCTCGGTCTCGCCGTCCTTGACGATCGGCGAAACCGACATGAGCATGACGTCGGCCGGCAGCGTTGCCTCGATCAGGTTGAAGAACTCGGTCCAGGAGAACGTCCGCTGGTCGATCAGCGCGTTCGCCTCTCGCGCCGCCCCGACGACAACGGCGAGCTCCTGCTGGTTGATGCGCGATCGGAGGCTTCGCGCCTCGGCGTCCAGCTTTGTCGCCGTCTGCTCGTCCTGGCGAATCTGCGTCCCGAGCATCGTATTGCGGGCGGACAACGAGATGACCCACACGACGTTGATGAGCGTCGCGAGCAGGACGAGCCCGGCGACGACGCCGATGACGACGTGCGCCGCGCGCTCGTTGTAGAACGGCCGCGTCGAGACGTTAGTGCGCAGCACGCGCGGTGTCCCTCACGAGCAGCCCCACGGGAGCCGCGATGGCATCGAGGACTTCCGTTCCCGCCGACACGCGATCGCGCAGCGGCGCCGCGTTGCGTGGATCGATCGCTTCAACGCTCACCCGCAGCCGTTCTTCGACGGCGCGGCGCAGCGCGTCTCCAGCGTCCGACCCGCCGGCGACGATCACCCGCGCGAGCCCGCGGCCGCCCAGCCGGTCCTCGTAGTACATCGCCGTCTGATGCACCAGATCCTCGAGCGACCCCTCGGCCGCCGGCCGATTCCGGAAGAAGATCAGGTCTCCGGACCGCACGATCGCGAGCGTGGTGTCCTCCGGGGTAACGTGCACGAGCAGCCAGTCGGCGCCATCCATGCCGTGCCCCGACGCGAGCACGGCGTTCACGACGTTGAAGCTCGCGATGTCCACGAGCCCCGCGTGCATCCCGACGCGGGCGCATATCCCCTCGTACTCTTCGATGACGTCGCGGCGAACCAGCACGGCGACGAACTCGCGGCCGCCGGCGCCGACGGCGGCGCCGGGGACGTAGGACAGCTGCCCTTCCTCGATCCGGAACGGCGCGCCCTTGCCGACCTGCCATCGGACCAGCTCGTCGAGGTCGCGCGCGCGGGGCGGGACCGAATCGAACCGGACGATCGACACGCGGGCGGCCGCGTCCGGTATCACGAGCCCGACGCGCTTCGGCCGGAGACCCGCCCGATCCATGGCGCGAGTCAGCGCGCCGGCCACCGTCTCGGCATCGCGGATATTGGGATGCGCCAGACCCGGCGTGATGACCCCCGGGGCGAGCGGCTCCGTCGCGGTTGCGGCGACGACAGCCTTTCCAGCCTCCTGCCGGATCGCGACGACGGTCACCCGGCGCGCGGCAATCTCCACGGCATGCGGCGGCCCCGGTGAGCTGAGAGCGCGTTGGAATTCCATTACTCGACGAACGTCACCTTGTTGATCTCCCTCAAGGTCGTCGTGCCGTTCATGACCTTCTCGACCGCCGATTCGCGCAGAAACTGCATCCCCTCGTCCCGGGCCGCTTTCTTGATTTCCGAGGTCGGGCGCCGCTCGAGAATCATCTCCCGGATCCGGTCGGACAGGTCGAGCAGCTCGGCGATCGCGGTCCGGCCCTTGTAGCCCGTGCCGGCGCACTCGATGCAGCCCCCGCCTTCGTAGAAGACCTGCGACTGGAGGAGCGCCGCGTCGAGCGCCGACTCCTCGAGCATCTCGCGCGTGATCGACGCCGGCCGCTTGCAGTGGAGGCAGATATTGCGGACGAGCCGCTGCGCGAGCACGCAATTGAGCGCGGAGACGAACTGGTACGGCTCCACGCCCATGTTCAGGAACCGGCCGAGGACGTCCACGACGTTGTTGGCGTGGACCGTCGTGAAGACCAGGTGGCCCGTCAGCGCGGACTGAATCGCGATCTGCGCGGTCTCGGGGTCGCGGATCTCGCCGACCATGATCTTGTCCGGGTCGTGCCGGAGGATCGACCGCAGCCCACGCGCGAAGGTCAGACCCTTCTTCTCGTTGATCGGGATCTGCGTGATGCCGCGGAGCTGGTACTCGACCGGATCCTCGATCGTCACGATCTTGTCTTCCGGCGACTTGATCTCGGACAACGCCGCGTAGAGCGTCGTGGTCTTGCCGCTGCCGGTGGGCCCGGTGACGAGGACCATCCCGTAGGGCTCGGCGATGTACTTGCGGAATCGTTTCAGCTCGGCCTCCGGAAAGCCGAGGATGTCCAGCCGCAGCTCCTTGAACTGCTCGCTGATCGACTCCTTGTCGAGGATTCGGATGACGGCGTCCTCGCCGTGAACGCTGGGCATGACCGACACGCGGAAGTCGATCGTCTTCTCCGGCAGACGCAGCTTGAACCGGCCGTCCTGGGGGACGCGCTTCTCGGCGATGTCCAGCTCGGCCATGACTTTGACGCGCGAGATGATCGTACTGTGGAACCGCTTGTCGATCGGCCGCATCGCCGGCTGGAGCACACCGTCGATCCGGTACTTCACGTGGACCGCGTCGTCACCCGTCTCGATGTGGATGTCGCTCGCGCGCCGCTGGATCGCCGTGTAGATGGTGGAGTCCACGAGCCGGATGACCGGGCTCGCGTCGCTCGTGATGCGATCGACCGTCAGGCTGTCTTCCGCCGCCGCGACGTCCTCGTCGCGGAGGATCTGCATCTGGAAGCTCTCGGTCGCCTGATCGAGGACGCGCTGCGAGCTTTCGCTTTTCTTGAGGATCGACTGGATCGCCGACGGCGTGCCGACGCAGACGCGGATCGGCGTGGCCAGCAGCGCGCCGAGCTCGTCGATCATCGGCAGATCGGTCGGGTCCGAGACCACGATCACGAGCGCTCCGCCGTCGCGGCGAAACGGCACGAAGCCGTAGCGCAGCATGAGGTCGGCCGGAATCTGCCGGAACAGCTCGTGGTCGATGTTGAACCGCCCCATGTCCACGAATTCGAGCCGGTACCGTTCGGCAAGCTTCCGAGCCTGCACCGCTTCGGCCGCCCGCGCCGCCGCAGAGGGCTCCTCCGTCGTATAGAGATCGCTGACTGTCTTTGGGTCCATTAGCGCAACACCGACGAGAGCTGGAAGAGCGGCATGTAGAGCGCCAGCAGCAGCGCGGCGATCACGAGCCCCATCGTCACCAGGAGGATCGGTTCGACGAGCGTGACGAACCGCCCCAGCCCTGTTTCAATTTCCTCGTCATAGAAGTCCGCCAGGCTGTTCAACATGTCCTGCAGCGCGCCCGTGGACTCCCCTACTTCAATCATCTTGATCGCGACATCGGGAAACTGCCCGCGTTCGCTCATCGCCTGAGCGAGCGCCCGCCCCTCTCGAACCTGCTGCGCCGCGAGATGCAGCTCGCGCGCCATGAACCGGTTGCCCATCGATCGCGCGCTGATGTCGAGCGAGTTCACCAGCGGGATGCCGCCGCCCAGGAGCGTCGACAGCGTCCGCGCGGCCTGAGACGTCGAGTACTTCCGCACGGTCGGGCCGGCGAGCGGGAGGCCGAGCACGAGGTGATCCATCCGAATCCGCTCGCCCGGACGCTGCAGCCAGTACCAGAACGCGACGCCGGCGGCGACGATCGCCACGAGTATGAACAGGAAATAACTCGAGACGAACGACGACACGGCGACGATCACCCGAGTCGAGGCGGGCAGCTCCCGGCCGAACTGGTCGTAGAAGCTGGCGAACTCCGGCACGACCTTCAGCATGATGATCGCGACCACGACGATCGACAGCACCAGAAGAATCGCGGGGTAGACGAGCGCCGAGATCGTCCGCTTGCGCACCGCCGCGATCACCTTCGTATAGGCGACGTAGCGGCGCAGGACCTGCTCGAGGTTGCCGCTCTTCTCTCCCGCGAACAGCGTGGCCGTGTACACCCCCGGGAACAACTCCCCCTGCGCTTCGAACGCTTCCGACAGCGACGAGCCCGCCCGGACGCGCTCGTGAATGTCGTCCAGCACCGCCTTGAACATGGGGTTCGGCAGCCGCTGACGCAGGATGTCGAGCGACTGCACGAGCGGCATCCCGGCCTTGAGAAGAGTCGCCAGCTCCTGGTTGAAGACCAGGAACTCCCGCGTGGCAAGCTTCCGGCGCCGCGGCACATCCACGCCAGCCAGGCCGAGGCCGCCTGCCCGCCGGATGGCGAGGACGTAGAGCCCTTTATCCTCGAGCTCGCGCCTCAACCGCGATTCACTGTCAGCCACGTACACGCCCTCAATCACTTCCCCGGACGGCGTGCCCAGCCTGCAGCGATACTCCATTAAGCTCTTGTCTCCGTGGAGATTATCGGATCAGCGGATTATAACATTCAACTTCGTCACGTACCGGAGACGGCGAGGCAATCCCGCGCAGCGCCGTGAAGCGGCGAAGCAACCCGTCTTCAGTTAGACCGGATTCGGCGTGAACTGGCTGAGGTGACCGACTTAACGTTTGAGCAACGAGAGGATCTTCCTGACGTACGAACGGGTTTCGCCGTACGGCGGAATGCCGCCGAACCGCTTGACGGCCCCTTCGCCCGCGTTATACGCCGCAAGCGCGACCGACTGTTCGTACTTCTGGAGGAGAGACTTGAGATGCCGGATGCCCGTATCGAGATTCGTGCGCGGATCGTCGAGATTGCGGACGCCGTACTGCCGCCCCGTGGCGGGCATCACCTGCATCAGGCCGCGCGCCCCCTTGCGCGAACGCGCGTCCGGGGCATAGGCCGATTCCACCTGGATCACCGCGCGCACGAGAACCGGATCGACGCCGTGAACCGCAGACAGGTCGTCGATCAGCTTGCCATACGGCACGGGCGCGAGCTCGACCGGCGGCTGCCGGCCGGCCGCAGCGTCCGCCTGAGGGTCGGGATACGGAATCTCATCCGGCTCGATCTTGTCGACGAGCGCACGATCGCACGTCATCTCGCCGCCCGCCCGGAACGTCAGGACGATCGATTCGCCATCCACGCGGTGACTGCGAACCGACAACGTCCGGCCGGACTTCAGGTAGACGAGCTCCGCCGACGCCGGCCCGGCGGAAAAGGCCGTCAGCGCACACGCCGCGAGCGCAAGCCGGACGCCTCGTAACATTAGTGGAAGACCCAGTTTAGCACACGCCCTCGCAGGCCCTTTGGTTGGGGTCCGTCAGCGTGTATCTGCGGCTGCCTTTACTTGCGTGTCTCTGTGCCTACGAACGCGTGGTACACGCGGATGCCCAGCTCGCGTGTGTCGCCGCCGGATCCGGGCTGACCCGTTGGTACCGCTGACGGCGTAAAGGCGCGGTCGGCCTGGATCGTCAGCTCCACCATCTCCTGCCCACCGAGCTGCGCGGCCGTGATGGGCAGCCGGTGCAGCTTCGGGTCGCGCCCCATCGTCACCGTGTGAAGGGGCTGACGGTTCACGAGGATCGTCACGCGCTGCGGCGGGTTGAACACGTCCGTGCGGCCGTCCGCCTCCAGGAAGAAGGTCACGTCCTGCTTCGGATTGCGGAACGACAGCGTCGCTTCTTTCTTCGTCCACTCCCAGCTCACAGTCGGCTGGTCGGGCAGAGACTCGGCGGGGTGCCAGCCGTCCTTGAAGATCAGGAAGATATTCTCGGACTGAGGCAGCAGCGTGAACGTGGCGACTTCGTACTCGCGTCTGCCTGCGTCCGTGCCGCTCAGCGGCAGCCGGCTCCCGTCGTCCGCATACAGTCCGACGCGCACCCGTGTCTCGCCCGTGTACGGGTAGATCGGCAGCCAGATGAGTCTGGAGTATTCCACGCGCTGACCGGCCGACCACTGCTGAGTGGGGGGAACAGGCGTGTGGTCGTCGCCCCACATCCGCTCCCCTTCGCTGTCCAGGAAGTGCACGAAGACGCGATAGCCGCCGTCAATCTTCGTTCCCTGTGCAACGTCGAATCGGTAGGTGATCTCGAGCGGCGCGCCAACCGGCACGCGCGCGCTGCTCAGCGTGGCGGTCGGCGTCGCGACTGGAGGCTGATTGTCCGACCCGCGGCAACCTGCGGCGAGCGCTCCGGCGCTCACACACGTCACGAGGACTCCACGCGCGACTCTTGATCCCATCGAGCCCGGCATCTTACTGCGGTTGCCGCACTTCCGGCAATATGCTAGCCTCTGCCGCACACGAACGCGATCACGCGGACCCAACACACATGGAAGCTCTCGGCATGATCGAAACGCGCGGCTTGATCGGATCGGTCGAAGCAGCCGACGCGATGGTGAAAGCGGCGAACGTCGTCCTCGTCGCGAAGGAGTACATCGGCGCCGGGTACGTCACGGTCATGGTCCGTGGAGACGTCGGCGCGGTGAAGGCGGCGACCGATGCCGGGGCCGCCGCGGCGCGGCGCGTCGGCGAGCTCGTATCGGTCCACGTCATCCCGCGCCCACACGCCGAAGTCGAGCGGATCATCCCGAAGAAACCGTAGGCCCGACCTTGAGGTCGGGCGTGCCCGCATAACGTAGCCCGATGGCCGCCGACGCTGCTCCCGCACAGACCGATCGCGACCTCGCCTCCATCCACGAGGCGCGCGCGCTCGCGCGGCGCGCGAAACAGGCGCTCCCCCAGCTTGCGGAGTTCTCGCAGCAGCAGGTCGACGCGGTCATCGACGCGATGGCAGCGGCGGCGACGGCGTCCGCCGAGGCGTTCGCCAGGCTCGCGGTCGAAGAGACCGGGTACGGCGTGGCGGAGGACAAGGTCCAGAAGAACCTGTTCTCCTCGGAAAAGGTCTACCGCTTCATCAAGCCGATCAGGACCGTCGGCGTGATCGGACGCGACGAGTCGAGGAAAATCGTCGAGATCGCGGAGCCGTTCGGAGTCGTCGCCGCGGTGATCCCGTCCACCAATCCGACCTCGACGGCCATCTACAAGATTCTAATTTCCCTCAAGGCCCGGTGTCCGATCGTCATCAGCCCGCATCCCGCCGCGGTTCGGTGCATCACACGCGTCGCGGAGGTCATGGCCGAGGCGGCGCTCCGCGCGGGAGCGCCCGAAGGATCGATCGGCTGGATGAAGACCGTGACGATCGAGGGCACCCAGGAGCTCATGAAGCACCGCGACGTGGCGGTCATCCTCGCCACCGGCGGCATGGGTCTGGTGCGAGCCGCATACAGCGCGGGCAAACCGGCCTACGGCGTGGGGCCGGGCAACGCTCCCGCCTACATCGAGCAGTCGGCGGACGTTCAGAAGGCGGTTCGCGACATCATCACCGGAAAAACCTTCGACAACGGCGTCCTGTGCTCGTCGGAGAACTCGGTCGTCGCGGACGAAGCCATCGCCGAGGAGGTCAAGCGCGAGTTCAAGCGGCAGGGCGCGCACTTCCTGGCTCCTGCGGAAATCGACGCGGTCGGGAAGGTGCTCGTCAGCCCCCAGCGTCTCCCCAATCCGGCGTTGGTTGGACGGACGGCCGCGTACATCGCGGAAAAGGCCGGAGTCGCCGTGCCGGCCGACACGACCGTCCTCGTCGCCGAGCTTGCCGGCGTGGGTCGCGACTACCCGCTGTCCATCGAGAAGCTCTGCCCGGTTCTGTCCTTCTACGTCGTGAAGGACTGGACGCAGGGTTGCGAGCGGTGCATCCAGATCCTGCGGTACGGCGGCATGGGGCACACCATGTCGATCCACTCGAGGAACGAGGACGTCATCCTGCAATTCGGTCTGCGCAAGCCGGCCTTCCGCATCGTCGTCAACACGCCGACGACGCACGGGTCGGTGGGCTTGACGACGGGGCTCGACCCCGCGATGACGCTCGGCTGTGGCGGCTGGGGCGGCAACATTACTTCGGACAATATCTCGCCACGCCACCTCCTGAACGTGAAGCGTCTGGCGTACGAGGTGACGCCGGCCGTGCCACGCAAGGAGATCGCCCAGCGGACCGGAGGCGGAGCCGCGGCTCTCGCGGCCTCCCCTGGGCGCGACCGGGTCCTCAAGGCGCCGGCCGCGCCGTCATCGACGGGCATCAGCGCCGAATCGCTGACGCGTCGGATAGACGCGTTCCTCAGCGCGAAGGGGCTGGCCCCCGGAGGAGGCCCCAGGGCGTCGGGCTCCGAGAACCGGGAAACACCTGCCCGGCCCGTATCGGTTGGCGACAAACCGGCGGACTTTGTCTGCGAGGAGGATGTCCGGCAGGCCATCAAGCACGGGCGCAAGATTGTGATCGGTGATCGATCGCTGGTCACTCCTGCAGCCCGAGACCTGGGGGAACAGCACCGGATCTTCGTCCAGGCCGGCCTCGTCAGCTAGCCGTCTATATGGCTGAGATGCATGGCTTTACGCTTGACCCACAATCTGTTGGGGTGTTAGAGTGCGCCCCCAGTTATTGGGGTCAATCGCTCTTACAACCCGAATCAGGCACCCCTATTGCTTACCGCTGAGCCCAAAGCAACTCGACCGTTTGTCGAGACAGTTCATGGGTTTAGGGTTCTGATGCGGAGCGACTGCATGCGCACCGACAGGCTGTTGTGGGTGGCAGTGCTGGCCGGCACGATCGCCGCCGGCTGCGCGAGCACAAAGGAACGTCCCGCTACGGCGCCGAAGCCGGGACCGGCGGCTGCGGCCGTCGTCCAGGCTCCACCGCCCCCGCCCAAGCCATCCGATCCCGTTTCAGATCTCATCGCAGCCTCCGAGCGGCATGTCGCCGCCGGCGAGCGGGAACTGAAGTTGGGTCACCTCGAGCAGGCGCGCGCCGAGTTCGATCGGGCGGTGGACGTGCTGCTGGAGTCGCCGATGGGGGCGCGCTCCGACGCGCGGCTGCGCGAGCACTTCGATCGTCTCGTCGATCGCATCAACGCCCACGAGGTGACGGCGCTTGCGCAGGGGGACGGCTTCGCCGAAAAGCGGTACGAGCCAGCCTCGATCGACAAACTGCTGGAAATCGCCACCTTCCCGATGCCCGAGGCCGAGCCGAGCACGCGCGACGCCGTCAGGGCCGACCTTGCCGAGCACGACGTTCCCATTCCGGAGAACGAACGCGTGCTGTCCTACGTCGAGTTGTTCCAGGGGAAGCTGCGCGACTACATCGAGGAAGGGCTCAATCGCGGGAGCCGCTACCTGCCGATGATCCAGAGCGTCTTCAGGGCGGAAGGGCTGCCGCTCGACCTGGCCTACGTGCCGCTCATCGAGAGCGCGTTCAAGCCGAATGCGCTGTCACGCGCGAAGGCCAAAGGCGTCTGGCAGTTCATGCGCGGGACCGCGCTCGAGAACGGCCTGCGCACCGACTGGTACATCGACGAGCGATCAGACCCCGAGAAGGCGACGGTGGCGGCGGCGAAGTACCTCAAGACCCTCCACCGTCTCTTCGGTGACTGGCACCTCGCGCTCGCCGCGTACAACGGCGGCCTCGGCCGGGTGCAACGGGCGATGCGGCGTTCCGGCCGGGACGATTTCTGGGCCCTGACGTCGACCTCCAAGTATCTTCCGCGCGAGACGCGCGAGTACGTCCCGCTCGTCCTCGCGGCGATGATCGTCGCCAAGAATCCGAGTCAGTACGGTTTGACCGTCGAAGCGGCTGACCCGGTCGAGTACGAGAAGGTGGAAGTGCCGCGCGGCGTGGATCTCCGTCGCGTCGCGGAGTGGGCGGGCACGACGATCGACGAACTCCAGGCGCTCAATCCCGAGCTCCGGCGCTGGACGACGCCCGTGAAGTACGAATACGACGTGAAGGTACCGGTCGGGACGGGCGAACGCCTGAGGACCGAGCTGGCCTCGGCTCCCGCGGCGGAGTTGATGGCGCTCAAGTGGCACACGGTCAAGCGCGGCGAGTCGATCAAGACGATTGCGCGCAAGCTGAGCGTCAGCCGGACGGACCTCGCCGAAGCGAACGGGTTGTCGGTCAAAGCCAAGGTGCGGACGGGCCAGCGACTGATCATCCCGCGCGCGCCGGCCGTTCTGCTCGCGGCCCGAACGGACCGTCAACCGCCGGCGTCGCTGGCGGTCTCGCGGTCGGTTGCCGACGGCGCCAGGACTCCCGACGCGCGGCCGGCATCGGGGCGCGTCGTCTACCGCGTGAAGCGGGGCGATACGCTCTTCGGCATCGCGCGCCTCCACGACACGACCATCGAGAAGATCAAGACGTGGAACCGGCTGCGAAGCAACCGGATCACCCCCGGCGATCGCCTGACGATCTTTGCCACCAACGCGCGCTGAGCGCGTTGCAATTTTTGCCCGCCTCTGCCCGTAACCTGTTGACGGCACGTTCGCGCCTCCGCGCTGCGCTTCTTGCAGCGGCGGCCGCGTGCTGTCGTCGCTCCTGACCGCCACGCTCTTCGGCCTCGAGGTCTACGAGGTCCACGTCGAGGTGGACGTCTCGCTGGGGCTTCCCCACTTCAAGATGGTCGGCCTACCGGACGCGAGCGTCCGGGAGAGCCGGGATCGCGTGAAGGCGGCGATCCGGAATGCCGGATTCGGGTTTCCTTCGCAACGCGTCACCGTCAACCTGGCGCCGGCGGATCTGCGCAAGGCCGGATCGTCCTTCGACCTGCCGATCGCGCTGGCGATCCTCGCCGCGAGCGGCGTCGTCCACCGGCGTCACGTGCCAGAGATTGTCCTGCTTGGGGAGCTGGCGCTCGACGGCGGCATCCATGCGGCGCGCGGCGCGTTGCCGATCGCCGCCGCTGCGCGCCGGGCAGGCCTTTCCGCCCTGCTCCTGCCGCGGGTGAATGCCGGCGAGGCGGCGATCGTCGAGGGGCTGCGGGTCCTTCCGGTGGATTCCCTGGTTCAGGCCGTGGCGGCGCTCAACCATCCGGATCGCGTGACGGTGGAGGTGGCGCCGCCGTCTCGACCGATCGACACACAGGCGGGCGACTTCGCGGACGTCCGGGGTCAGGGGCTCGCGCGGCGCGCGCTCGAGATCGCGGCGGCGGGCGGGCACAACGCGTTGATGATCGGTTCGCCCGGCGCCGGCAAGACGATGATGGCCCGGCGGCTGGCGGGGATCCTTCCCCCGCTCACGTTCGACGAGGCGCTCGAGGTCACGGCGATCCACTCAGTGGCGGGGCTGCTGGCGACCAACAGCGGGCTGGTCATCACCCGACCGTTCCGAGCGCCGCACCACACGGTCTCGGATGCAGCTCTCGTCGGAGGCGGCACCATTCCGCGTCCCGGGGAGATCAGCCTCGCCCACCACGGCGTCCTCTTCCTCGACGAGATGCCAGAGTTCGGCCGGCGGGTGCTCGAAGTCCTGCGCCAGCCGCTCGAGGAGGGCTGCGCGCGGATCGCCCGGGCCGCGCGGACGGCGGTCTTCCCCGCCCGCTTCATGCTCGTCGCCGCGATGAATCCCTGCCCATGCGGCTTTCTCGGTGATCCGATTCGCGTGTGCCGGTGCACGCCGACGCAGATCGATCGCTACGCCGGCCGCATCTCCGGACCGCTCCGCGATCGGATCGACCTCGTCGTGCAGGTGGCACCCGTGCCGGCACGTGCGCTGGCTGAGAACGCGCCGGCCGAGGCCTCGGGGGCGATTCGAGAGCGGGTGTTGGCGGCGCGGAGCCGCCAGCGCCGGGGGTTGAACGCACGCCTCGAAGGGCGCGCGCTGCGCGAACAGGCGCGGCCGGATCGGGCCGGCGCGCGGCTGCTCGAGCAGGCCGCCAGCCGGTTCGGGCTGAGCGCGCGCGGGCACGACCGCGTGCTCCGCGTGTCCCGGACCATCGCCGACCTGGCCGGCGAGGCCGACGTCACTCGGGAGCACATCGCCGAGGCGCTTCAGTTCCGGCTGAACTGAGCAGCGGTCAGTCGCCGGTCTTGGCCTTCTGCGCGGCCTTCTGCGCCTCGGCCTCACGGCGGGCGCGGGTCAGATCGTCGCGGTACTGCGCGCGGTCGGGCGCCAGCCTCACGCTGTCTTCGAGCGGGCGGATCGCTTCACCGGGGCGGCCTTGCTTCAGCATCACCCAGCCCAGCGTATGCTGCGCCTCGGCGCGGCCCGGCAGCTCACGCGCGGCCGTCTCCGCCAGGCGGCGGGCTTCGTCGATCTGGCCCCGCTCCGCCAGGAGCCACGCCAGATTGTTTGCGGCGACGCCCGCCCGCGCGTCGCGGGCGAGCGCGGCGCGATACTGCTTCTCTGCTTCGGCCGACCGTCCCTCGGACTGCTCGATGAGCCCGAGCATCGTCCGTGTGGGAACCGCGGCATCGGGACGTCGTTCGATCGCCCGCTCGTACTCGGCGCGCACACGGTCCGTATTCCCGCGGCGGCGATAGATCTGCGCCAGGAGATAGTAGGCATCGAGCGCGCGCGGATCGAGCTCGAGCACACGCTGGAGGAAAGGCTCGGCGGCCTCCAGGTCCCGGGCGGCGAGCTCCACGCGAGCAGCCTGCATGAGCGCCGAGGGATCGTTGGGCTTCGCGTCGAGCACGGGAGCTACCCGCGCGCGAGCCGCATCCACCCGGCCGTCGCGAAGATCCGCCGCGACCAGCCCCTCGAACAACCCCAGGCGCTCGAAGGCGGCGCGCGCCACCGCACTGTCGCCCGCTGCCAGCGCGACCCAGGCCGCTTCGGCTTGCAGGTCGGCAGAGTCGCCCGCCCGCTCGCGCAGCGCGGTGAGCTCGGCGCGAGCCTCGGCAAGCCGGCCGGCCGCGCGCAGGCTGCGCGCGAGCTGCAGCGACGCGGCGAAGCCGCCTGACGGCTGACTGGCGGCCGCTCTCGCGGAGTCCACGGCCGCCCGGCCATCGCCGCGCGCGAGGCTGAGCCGCGAGCGCTCGACCGCCGCTCGAGCCGCGCGCGGCTCGAGCCGCAGCACTTCGGCGAAGGCCGCGTCCGCTTCGTCGTATTGGCCGGCCGCGGCGAGCGCGAGGCCGAGTGCGTAGTGCGCCTCCGGCGCCTGGGCCATCGCCGTCACCGCGGCGCGCCCTTCGTTCACGGCCTGCTGGACATCCGGCGGCGATGCCGCCAGAAGCAGTCGGGCGTGGAGCGCGTGCGCCGCGGCCTGGATCTCCGGTTCCCGGTTTTTCAAGAGCGACGTCACGGCGGTCATCGCCTCGTCGCGGCGGCCCTGCGCCGCATTGAACTCCGCCAATGCCAGCCGATCTCGCGGCATCCCGTTGGCCGCCAGGGCCGTCAGGTGGGGCTCCGCCCGCGGGACGCGTTTCGTGACGAGATACAGCATCGCCGCGGCGCGATGCGCCAGGCGGTTGTCGGGCTCGCGTTCCAGCGCTTCGAGGAGCGCGGCTTCGGCGCGCGCCTGGTCCCCGACCGCCCAGTAGAAGTTCGCCAGCGCCAGCCGGGGCCGGGCCGACTTCGGATCGAGCTCGGCCGCTTTGTGGAGGAGCGCCGCCGCCTCATCCCGTTTGCCCTGGAAAAGACGCAGCGATCCCAGCGCCGTGAACGCCCCGACATGCGTCGGGTCGAGACGCACCGCGCGTTCGAGCTCGTCGACGGCAGTGTCGAGCTTCTCGAGGCCCAGAAGGGCGGACCCAAGCAGGACGTGGGCTTCGGCGTTCAGCGGCTCCGCCCGAAGCGCCTGCTCGGCGCGGGCGCGCGCCCCCTGGAAATCGCCTTCGCCGAGCTCGATCGACGCGATCTCGAGCTGTGTGGCGGCGTCGCGGGGATTCAATTCAGCCGCGCGCGATAAGGCGGAATACGCGTCGGCGACGCGCCCCAGCTTTCTCAAGGCCCGTCCGAGCTTGGCGAACACCTCCGCCTGGGTCGGATCCGCCTTGGCGGCATTCCGGTACTCGATGACGGCCTCGTTCAGCTGCCCTTTCGCCGCGTACTGATCGCCGCTCGCGGTGTAGGTCCGGGCCCGTTCGGAAGGATCGCCGCCGCAGGCGGCGGTGACGAGCAGTGACAAGAGAATGATGCGCTTCATGGCAGTGTCTGTGAGAGTGGCGTGAAGATCGCGCGGACGAACGTTTTGACGTCGAGTTCCGCTTCGTGCGTCGCGGGCACCATGGCGCGCACGAGGGCGCCGTCGGACCGCCCCATCCGCATCGCGTCGACGACGAGCCAGGCTTTGTTCGCGTACTCGTTCGCCACGACGCGACCGCGGCCCTGGTACCAGTAGTACACGAGACGTCGATCGTGCTCTTTCTCGATCACATACCGGTTGACCGTGACGGTGCTGCCCTCGTTCACGACGAAGGGCACCGTCGACACGGCGACCGGTTGCCAGCCCGCGCCGGGCAGACAGTTTCGCGGCGAATGGATGGCGTCTCCCTGGCGCTGGCTCGCGTAGAACGCAACGAAGAGATCGACGGCCGACTCTTCACCGCGGACGTATCGCCGGTTCAGGTAGTCATCCGCCCCGAGCACTCGTTTCGACGCCTCGTCCACGTCGGCGAGGCGCCGGCCGGTCCAGTCGTCGATCGTCATCGGCAACCGATCGAGCGGTCGGGCCATGACGGGACCGAGTCCGTCCGGCGCAGTCGTCGCACGGCCGACCCCTCGCGTCAGCAGCGCGGCGGCCCCGACGAGCACGGCGACGATCAGGGCACGGGTGCGCATCTCGCCTCCGCCGCCGGGTTGAACCGGCTGGATCGCTCGACGCGCGCGATCACGCGCTCGCTCAGCAGGAGAAGCCCCGCCGCCACGATGAACACGAGCCAGCCGGAGAACGTGTGAAAAAACCCTTCCGCGGCTCCGGGACCCCAGGCGTGCGCCGCCAGCCCCGTCCCCGCGACGCGCGCGGCGTTGGCGACCACGGCGATCGGGACCGCCAGCATCACGAGCGCAGCTCCGCCTGCCGCCGACCCGCCGCGAAAATACGCGGCGACGACGGCGAGCGTCACGAGCGATACCAGCGAGCGGATCCCGCTGCAGGCCTCCGCTACTTCGAGCGTGGTATGGGCAAGGACGAGCATGTTTCCTTCGCGCAGAACCGGTACGCCGGCAACGGCGATCGCCGATTCGCCGACGCGTGACGCGAGAAGCTGAAGGGGAAAAGTGATCTGGTTGAGGACGATCGCCGGAAGCGGGACCGACAGCGCAACGAGCGCCAGCGGGAACACGATCAGCCGCAGCTGACGCCATCCCCACACGAAGAGCGTCGCCCCGGCGAGCACTCCCACAAGGGAGATCCGCGACAGGTAGAGCTCGGCGCCGAGAATGCCGGCCGTGTAGAGGGCCAGGCTCACGACGACCACGAGCAACCCGACCCAGACCGGCCGCACGGCCGTTTCACTCCAGCGGTGCCGCGCAACCCAGACGAGATACACGGCGAGTGGCACGACGATGAGTCCGTGCGAGGCGTTCTCATCGGCGAGCCACTGCCGCGCCAGTTTCAGGAGTACGGGCCAGTACGCGACGGCGACGGCCGCGGCGATCAGCGCGACGCACTGGGCGCCGCGCCGATCCAAGTGCCTCACAGTCAGACCTGGCTGCGTCGGCGCTTCCTCACTACCCGCGCGACCGCAACGAGACCGCTGCCCACGAGGAGCATCGCTCCGGGTTCAGGGGTCGCGAGCGGGTTTGTGGTGTCCAGCCGGAGCAGAAAACTCCGTCCGCGACTGGCGGCGCTCAGACCGAACACGGCCACCGCGCTGCCCATGCCGGAGCCTGAAAATCTCAGCAGGTCGCGCGCGTGGGAGAGCTCATCGGCAAAGACCGCGAACCCCGTTCCGCCAGCCGTCAGGAAGCTCCGTTCGAGCCCGGAGCCCTGCGCGAAGCTGAACCCGTCGTAGTTAGTCGACGTCGAAAAACCGGCCGGCACATAGCCTGGCTGCGGGTTCGGATCGTCGGCGTTTCCCCAACCTCGACTCGGGTTGAGGATCTCAGCCGTCAGATTCGTCCAGCTGGACGGACCCGACATGTTCACTGACACCTGGTAGTTCTCGCGCGCGTCCAGTCCCTTCACCAAGAGAAAGAGCGGGCCGGACATGCCGAACGCCAGATCGAAAGTGATGTTGTTACCGCTGATCGACAAATCCGAGATGGCGCTGGAGTGTCCATCGAAGATGGACACGTTGATCGGATCTGCGGCCGCGGTCCCAACGCTGAGGCAGAGCATCAGCGTTACACGGACCAGAATTGCCCTCATTCGTCCCTCCCGTTACCCTCGTTGGGAAAACGCCCGGTTGCGCCTGCCAACAAGAGCAGCAGCGACCGACCTCAGTGCAACTGGCTCGCCAGAGTGGGGCGAACCGCCCGCCCACAGCTACCCCGACCATAGGCGCTGCACGACTTTTCATACTCGGAGAACGGCCGGGTCTGTGCTACAGTTCTTGAGCTTCCGCCCCCCGGCTGATGAAGCGGTACACGGTACTAGTTGCGAGTCGCGCGTCCGGCGTGGTACGCCGGTTTACGGTCCCGCTGTGGCCTGCCTTCGGCGTGTGTGTCTTCCTTGGAAGTCTTCCGATTCTGATGGGCCTTGGTGCGCGATGGAGCGCATCGGCCGAGATCACCGCGCTCCGCGAGCTCAACGGTTCTCTGCAGATGGAGAACGAGAGCTATCGTGCGGCCACGGGTGAGCTGGCGTCGCAGATCTCATCGCTCCAGTCCGCCGTGTCCGAGCTGGGCGAGCGAGCCAAGCTGGATCCGGCGTCGGCGAAGGCCATCGAGCAGCTGCCGGCGGTCGTGAAGTCACGCGCGATGGGAGGCGGCGCCCCGGGTTCGGCTGTTGCGGCCGTCGCGGCGCCGGCTCAGGAGAACACCTTCGGCGTGTTGCGCGACCTCCTCGGGCTGCTCGAAGCGCGGCTGGAAACGGTTCGACTCGGCGTCGAGCGCCGCGAGGCACTCGCGGCCGCCACCCCGTCGATCTGGCCCGTCACGGGCTGGCTGTCGTCGGCGTACGGCTCGCGGCGGGATCCGTTTACCGGCGCGCCGGACTTTCACGCTGGCCTCGACATCGCCGCGGACAAGGGAGAAGCGGTCAAGGCGACCGCGAACGGAACCGTGGAGTCGGCCGGCTATACCGGCAACTACGGCAACCTTGTCGTCGTGGCCCACGGCTTCGGGATGACAACCCGCTACGGGCACCTTGCACGCTCCACGGTCGTTCCCGGCCAATACGTGCGACGCGGCGACGTCATCGGCTTCGTCGGCTCCACCGGCCGCTCCACGAGCTCACACCTGCACTACGAAGTCTGGTGGAATAACCGGTTGATCAACCCGCTCCGCCTGCTGTCCTCCAAGCGCTAGGCTCCGGTCCGGGGCACGACGCCCGCCGTGCTAAAATTACCGGATACTCCGGCCCGGTCGGGCCTGCATGCTCAAGACCCTCCTCGTCAAAGTGATCGGCACCCAGAACGAGCGCGAGCTGAAGCGCTTGCGCCCCCTCGTTGCGGCCATCAACGAGCTCGAGCCGGCGATCAAGGGGCTTTCCGACGAGCAGCTTCGGGCAAAGACGGACGAGTTCCGCAAGCGTCTGCTCCCTACGGACGGCGGCGGCGGCGGGGCGACCATCGACGACCTGCTGCCGGAGGCGTTCGCGGTCGTGAGAGAAGCCGGCCGTCGGGTCCTGGACATGCGCCATTTCGACGTCCAGCTCATGGGCGGCATGGTGCTCAACGCCGGGCGAATCGCCGAGATGAAGACCGGCGAAGGCAAGACGCTCGTGGCCACGCTGCCGGCCTACCTCAATGCGCTCGAAGGCAAGGGCGTCCACATCGTCACGGTCAACGACTACCTGGCCCGTCGCGACTCGGAGTGGATGGGCCGAATCTACCGGTTCCTGGGCATGTCGGTCGGCGTCATCCAGCACGACCTGAACGACGCGGAGCGCCAGACCGCGTACGGCTGCGACATCACCTACGGGACCAACAACGAGTTCGGCTTCGACTACCTGCGCGACAACATGAAGTTCGACCTCTCGAACTATGTGCAGCGCGGTCACCATTTCGCAATCGTGGACGAGGTCGACAGCATCCTGATCGACGAGGCGCGCACCCCGCTGATCATTTCGGGCCCGGCGGAAGAATCGACGGAGCTCTACTTCGAAGTGGACCGCATCATCCCTCACCTCAAGAAGGGGGCGGTCACCCAGGGGAACGTCAAACAGGAAGACCGCGAGGAGCTCGAAAAGACCGGCGACTACATCGTCGACGAAAAGCACAAGACGGTGACGCTCACCGAGAGCGGGATGGCGAAGGCGGAGCGGCTGGTGAAGCACCGTCTCGTCCCGGACAGCGGGGGTCTCTACGATCCGGCGAACATGCCGCTGCTCCACCACGTCAACCAGGCGCTCCGCGCGCACGCGCTGTTCCGTCTCGACGTCGAGTACATGGTCAAGGACGGCCAGGTCGTGATCGTGGACGAGTTCACCGGGCGCCTGATGCCGGGACGGCGGTGGAGCGACGGCCTCCACCAGGCGGTAGAGGCCAAAGAGAAGGTCAAGATCGAGCGAGAGAACCAGACCCTCGCCACCATCACTTTCCAGAACTACTTCCGCAAATACAAGAAGCTGTCAGGGATGACCGGCACGGCCGAGACCGAGGCCGTGGAGTTCAACAAGATCTACAAGCTCGACGTCATCGCCGCTCCAACCAACCGGGAGCTGAGGCGCCTCGAAGAGCCGGACACCGTCTTCAGGACCGAGCGGGAGAAGTACGACGCGATCGTCAACGACATCCTCGAAAAGCAGACGCAGGGCCGTCCCGTGCTCGTCGGCACGGTGTCGATCGAAAAGTCCGAGAAGCTGTCGGCGATGCTCAAGCGCCGCGGTATCAAGCACGTCGTGCTGAACGCGAAATACCACGCGCAGGAAGCGGAGATCGTCGCGCAGGCCGGTCGAAAAAGCACGGTGACGATCGCGACGAACATGGCGGGCCGCGGGACCGACATCCTGCTCGGCGGCAACCCCGAGTTCATGGCGCGGCAGAAGATGCTCGCCGACCAGCTTGCCGAGAGGCTTCCCAAAGGCCAGGAGAAATTCGTCGACGACGACGAGTACGTGTACTTCTATCACCTGGAGAGCTTCTACCGTGCGCCGCGGCACGCGTATCGCGAGGCGTTTCTTCAGTTCAAGCGGGAAACCGATCACGAACACGACGAAGTCGTACGGGCGGGCGGGCTCCACATCATCGCCACCGAGCGCCACGAGGCGCGCCGCATCGACAACCAGCTCCGCGGCCGCGCCGGCCGTCAGGGCGACCCGGGCTCGTCGCGGTTCTACCTGTCACTTGAAGACGACCTCATGCGGATCTTCGGCTCGGACCGCATCTCCGGGCTGATGCAGCGGCTCGGCATGGAAGAAGGCGTCCCGATCGAGCACGGCATGGTGACCCGGGCGATTGAGCGCGCGCAGCGGCAGGTCGAGGCGCAGAACTTCTCGGTGCGCAAGCACCTCCTCGAGTACGACGACGTGATGAACAAGCAGCGCGAGAACGTCTACGGCCTGCGCCGCGAGCTGCTCGAGGGAGAGATCAAGGTCGGAGAGGTCGACAGCGAGGAGACGACCGTCGTCGACACCCGCGGGTACCTGATGGCGACGGCGGAAGATCTGCTCGATTCGACCGTCGAGCAGTACCTCCCGCGCGACGCGCACCCCGAAGAGTGGGATGTCGACGCCCTGCGCCAGGCGGCGGCGGAGATCTACGCGCTCGACGCCGCCGATCTCGCCGGCCTCGACTTCTCGACGATGGAACGGACGGAGATTCGCGACGCGATCTGGGAGCGCGCGAAGCAGCGGTACGACGACAAGGAAAAACTCCTGCCCGCCGAGGTGGTGCGCCGCATCGAGCGCGACATCATGCTGCAGGTCGCGGACACGCAGTGGAAGGACCACCTCTACAGCCTCGATCATCTGAAGGAAGGCATCGGACTGCGCGGGTACGGACAGCGCGATCCCCTCGTTGAATACAAGAAGGAAAGCTTCGCGCTCTTCACCGCGATGCGGGACCGTGTGGACGAGGAGATGGTGCGGTACCTCTGGCGGCTCCGGCCGGTGCCGGCAGAGGATCCAACCGTGACCGTGCGCGCGCCGCAACGCCGTCAGTCACCGCTGGTGTTCAACGATCCCTCGGCGCAGCAGTCGACCATCTTCGGCAGCGCGCCGCGCAGCGCCTCGGCCGTCGCGGAGCCGCCGCGGCCCGCGCGCGTCGGCGGTGACGACGCGCAGGTCAAGACGGTGCGGCGCGACGCGCCGAAGGTGGGCCGCAACGATCCGTGCTGGTGCGGGAGCGGAAAGAAATTCAAGAAGTGCCACGGGCAGAATGCCTAATGCTGATTGCTGAGTGCTGATGTATGCATGGAAACGAAAACGACGACTGAGCTACTGACCTCCGAACGGATCGGCGCGGGCCTTTCGATGGCCCTCACCTTCGATGACGTGCTGCTGGTTCCGCGGCATTCGAGGGTCCTCCCGAGCGAAGTCGACGTCAGCACCCGCCTGACGCGCAACGTCTCCCTGAACGTGCCGCTCTCCAGCGCCGCGATGGACACCGTCACCGAATCGCGGCTGGCGATCGCCATGGCGCAGCAGGGCGGGATCGGCATCATCCACAAGAACCTGTCCGTCGAGGAACAGGCCTCCGAGGTGGATCGCGTCAAGCGGTCGGAGAGCGGCATGATCGTCAACCCGATCACGCTGTCGCCGCGGCACCGGATCCGCGAGGCGCACGAGCTGATGCGGAAGTACCGCATCTCGGGCGTGCCGATTACCGAGGATGGCAGCAAGGAAGGGCGCCTGGTCGGGATCCTCACCAACCGCGACCTCCGCTTCGAAACGAACGTCGATCGCCCGATCGCGGACGTCATGACCCGTGAGCCCCTCTACACGGTTCCGGTCGGGACGACGCTGGACGATGCGAAAGAAATCCTCCATCAGCACAAGGTCGAAAAGCTGCTGGTCGTCGACCGGGATTACATGCTGAAAGGCCTCATCACGGTCAAGGACATCCAGAAGATGATCAAGTACCCCAACGCGTCGAAGGACGCGCTGGGGCGGCTGCGCGTAGGCGCCGCCGTCGGCGCCGGCGCCGATACGCCTGCCCGCGCCGCGGCGCTCGTCTCCGCCGGCGCCGACGTCCTCGTGATCGATACGGCCCACGGCCACTCGCAGGGCGTGCTCGACATGGTGCGGCGGCTGAGACGCGAATATCCCAAAATCGATCTCATCGCCGGCAACGTCGCGACGGCCGAGGCGACCCGCGCGCTCATCGACCTCGGCGTCGACGGCGTGAAGGTCGGCATCGGGGCCGGTTCGATCTGCACGACGCGCGTCGTCGCCGGCATCGGCGTCCCCATGATTACGGCGATCGCCGAGTGCGCCCGCGCGGCGCTGTCGCACGGGGTGCCCGTCATCGCGGACGGCGGAATCCGCTACTCCGGAGACATCACGAAGGCGATGGCCGTCGGCGCGAGCTGCACGATGATCGGGAGCCTCTTTGCCGGGACAGACGAGAGTCCCGGCGAGCTGATTCTGTTCCAGGGACGAAGCTTCAAGGAGTATCGCGGGATGGGGTCGCTCGGCGCGATGCGCCGCGGCAGCCGCGACCGCTACTTC
This sequence comes from uncultured Acidobacteriota bacterium, assembly GCA_963847125.1. Lineage (GTDB taxonomy): Bacteria > Acidobacteriota > Vicinamibacteria > Vicinamibacterales > 2-12-FULL-66-21 > DATAEE01. Next base: position 3,215,644 of record CAWJYM010000004.1, on the reverse strand, counting down.
CAGGAGAAGGACGAGTTCGACCTCGAGACGACCGACAACGGCCCCGGCGCCGCCGGCGGCATCGAGAAGCTCGTGCCGGAAGGCATCGAGGGACGCGTCGCCCACAAAGGCAGCGTCGCCGCGATGATCCATCAGCTGGTCGGCGGCCTGCGCGCCGGGATGGGTTACTGCGGCGCGCCGGACATCGAGACGCTCCAACGCGAAGCGCGCCTCATCCGCGTCACGCCGGCCGGCATCCGCGAGGGCCACGTCCACGACGTCGTCATCACGAAGGAAGCGCCGAACTACAGGTCGGAGTAGCGCAGCCCTTTAGGGCTGCCAGGGAAGCGCAGCCCTTTAGCTGCCTCAGTCGGGGCCGGACTCGGCGCCGCGCGTGACCAGGATCTCCCGGCGCGTCTCGCTGTTGTGCAGGATCAGGACTTCGATCGCGTCCTCGATCGGGCGCGGCAGTCGCTCGGGCCACTCGAGCGCAACGATCGCCTCCTGCGAAAACAGTTCGTCGAGCCCGAGATCGTCCACTTCTTTCGGTTCCAGTCGGTACAGATCCACGTGGTACAGCTTGCACCGCCGGCCGGCATACTCCTGAATCAGCGTGAAGGTAGGGCTCGTGACGTGGGAGGGATCGGCGCCCAGCCCTTCGGCGAGGCCGCGCACGAACACCGTCTTCCCGGCTCCGAGCGCCCCGGTCAACAGGACGACATCGCCCGGCTGCAGCGTCGCGGCGAGGTTCCGGCCGGCGGCGGCCGTCTCCGCTTCGGATTGAGTAATCACGTGGCTATGAGCTGTCCGGTTTCTTGCGCCGCCTGGCGGTGAGCTCGAGGACGGCGTCGCCAAGGCGCATCAGCACATCGCCCGCCGTCATCGCGACCTCGCCTTCGTCCGCCTCGGCGAGATCCCCGGCGAGCCCGTGCAGGTAGACCGCCAGCTTGCACGCGGCTTCGGCGTCGAGCAGCTGTCCGAACCACCCGGCGATCATGCCGGTCAGCACGTCCCCCGTCCCGCCCGTCGCCATGCCCGGGTTGCCCGTCAGATTGATGAAGGTGCCCCCGTCCGGAGTGGCGACGATCGTGCGGTGCCCCTTCAGGACCACGTGGACGCGATGGGTCGTCGCGAACCGGCGCGCGATCTCGAGCCGGTCCTTCTGGACCTCTTCGATGGTCGTGCCCGTGAGTCGCGCCATTTCGCCCGGATGCGGCGTGATGATGACGTCGACGCCGTCGCGGCCGGCGAGGCGATCGGGATCGTCCGCGAAGGCGTTGAGTGCGTCCGCGTCGAGGACGAGCGGCGCGCCGGCGCGCTCGACGAGCGCCTGCACGAACGCCACGGTCCCTGGCGCCGTGCCAAGGCCCGGCCCGACGGCGATGACATCGGCGCGCAGCTCGAGGACGCGCTCGATCGCGGCGAAGTCCACGCCGCCCGACGGCGACTCCTCGAGCGGTTCCGACATGTACTCCGCGGCCATCGACGCGACAATCGGCTGGCACGATCGAGGCGTCGCGATCGTCACGAGACCCGCACCGGACCGGAGCGCGGCCATCGCGGTCAGGTGCGCGGCGCCGGACTTCCCTGCCGACCCGGCGACGATCAGGACGCGCCCGAAGTCCCCTTTGTGCGCCTCGGCCGGGCGCGGGTCTATCACCGCGCGCATCGTCTCGCGGGTCAGCAGCTCGACGCGCGGGCCTTCGAGCTGCTCGATCAGATCGGACGGAATCCCGATGTCCGCGATGACGAGGTCTCCCGCGCGCCGCTCGGCGGGAGGCAACACCAGCGGGATCTTCGGCGCGGCGAGCGTGACCGTCAGCGTCGCCTCGATGCTGTCTCCGGGCGGCTCGTGCGAGTCGGCGGACAACCCGCTCGGCAGATCGACGGCCACGATGGGAATGCCGGCGCCGTTGACGTCCGCCACGACCGTCTCGAGGATCCCCGCGATCGGCCCGCGGAACCCGGTCCCGAAGATGGCGTCGACGATCAGATCGCAGCGCGAGATCTCGGAGAAGTGCAGCTCCCACGCCTCGGCGTCGGTGACCTCCACGACGGTGAGGCCCAGGCGGCCGAGGATCTCGAGGTTGACGCGGGCGTCCCCGCGCACGTCGGCGACCGGACCGAGCAGGACGACGAGCGGTTCCACGCCGCGCTGCGCCAGCGTGCGAGCGACGACGAAGCCGTCGCCGCCGTTGCTGCCGCGGCCGCACAGGACCGCCACGCGTCCGGTGAGCGCATCCTCGAAGGACGCCTCGATCGCCGCGACGACCTGCCGCCCCGCGTTCTCCATCAGCACGAGCGACGGAATGCCGACGTCTTCGATCGTCCGGCGATCCGCCTCGCGCATTTGTTCCGCGTTGAGCACCCGCATGCGAAGAAGCGAGCGTACCCCGTGTGATAGGATGGCCGCAACTTCTGATAATCGGGATATCGATGAACGCAGTCGTCAACGTCAACGGCCGCATCGGCGACGCCCGCGAGCCGCTCATATCGGTCTTCGATCACGGTTTTCTGTACGGGGAGGGCGTGTACGAGACGCTGCGCACCTACGACCGCGTGCCGTTTCTCTTCGACCGGCACCTGCGTCGGTTGCGCGCGTCCGCGCAGATGATCGCGCTGCCCGTACCGCTGGACGACCGAGAGCTGCTCGAGCGGGTCGAGACCACTATGGCGGCGCTGGCGGGATCGGGCGAAGCCTACATCCGGATCCTGGTGACGCGGGGCGTCGGGGACTTGTCCTACGATCTGTCCGCCACGCCCACGCCATCGGTCGTCATCATCGTGAAGCCGTTTGTCGCCCCGCCGGCGCGCACGATCGAGCAGGGCATCACGGTTGCGACCGTCTCCGTGCTCCGCAACCATCCGAGCTCGGTGAATCCGCTGATCAAGTCGAACAACCTCCTGAACAACGCGCTGGCCATGCAGGAGGCGATCCGGAAAGGCGCGGAAGAAGCGGTGATGTCCAACTACCGCGGCGAGCTGGCGGAGTGCTCGCAGTCGAATCTCTTCATCGTGCGGGGCGGCGCCGCCGGCGCCGTATTGACGCCGGCGCTGGACGCCGGGCTGTTGCCGGGGATCACGCGCGGGTTCGTGTTCGAAATCGGGCGCGAGATCGGAGTCCCGGTCACCGAAGCCGCGCTGCGCCTGGACGACCTGCTCGGCGCCGACGAGGCCTTCGTGACCGGCACCACTCGCGAGCTGACGCCCGTCGTCCGCGTCGACGATCGGATGATAGGGACGGGGACACCCGGGCCGATCACGAGACGGCTGCTCGAGACCTTTCACACGCGCGCGCTGGAGCTCGTAAGCAAGGAGGTAGGAGACAGGAGGTAGGAGGCAGGGCGCTCGCTGCTTTCTACCTCCTACCTCCTACCTCCTACCTCCTAGTCAGCGTAAGTTCCCACCGGCGGGCAGACGCACATGAGATTGCGGTCGCCGTACGGATTGTCGATCCGCGCGACGGGAGGCCAGAACTTGCGCGACCGCGTGAACGGGAGCGGAAAGGCAGCCTGCTCGCGGGAGTACGGATGCGTCCAGTCGTTCGCCGCGACCTCCGCCGCCGGGTGCGGAGCGTTCTTGAGAACGTTGTCCTTCGAATCCGCCTTGCCGTCCACGACCGCCTGAATTTCCGCGCGAATCGCGACGAGCGCGTCGCAGAACCGATCCAGCTCCGCTTTCGGCTCGCTCTCCGTCGGCTCGATCATCATCGTGCCCGGCACCGGGAACGAGACGGTGGGCGCGTGGAAGCCGTAGTCCATCAGCCGCTTCGCGACGTCCTGCTCGTCGATCGCGCCCGGGCCGTGCTTGAACGGGCGAAGGTCGAAGATCATCTCGTGCGCCACGCGCCCGTTGTGGTTCGCGTAGAGCACGTCGTAGTGCGGCTCGAGCCGCGCCTTGAGGTAGTTCGCGTTGAGGATCGCGTACTTCGTGGCGTCGGTCATCCCGTCGGCGCCGAGCATCCGGATGTAGCCGTACGAAATCAGCAGGATGCCCGCGCTGCCCCACGGCGCGGCGGCCACGGCCGGGATCGCGCGCGCGCCCCCCGTCTTCACGACGGGATGCCCGGGCAGATACGGCGCCAGGTGCGCCGCCACGGCGATCGGCCCCATCCCCGGGCCTCCCCCGCCGTGCGGGATCGCAAAGGTCTTGTGGAGGTTCAGGTGGCAGACGTCCGCGCCGATCGCCGCCGGGCTCGTCAGGCCGACCTGCGCGTTCATGTTGGCGCCGTCCATGTACACCTGGCCGCCGTGGGCGTGCACGATCTGGCAGACCTCGCGGACCGCTTCCTCGAACACCCCGTACGTGGACGGGTAGGTCAGCATCAGCGCCGCGAGCTTCGGCGCGTGCTCGGCCGCCTTGCGCCTCAGATCCGTGACGTCGACGTTGCCGTTGGCTTCGCACGCCACGACCACGACTCGCATCCCGGCCATCGCTGCGCTCGCGGGATTCGTCCCGTGCGCGGACGCCGGAATGAGCACCACGTCGCGGCCGGCATCGCCACGATCGCGGTGATACGCCCGAATCGCCATCAGGCCGGCCAGCTCTCCCTGCGCGCCCGAGTTCGGCTGGAGCGAGACCGCCGCGAGACCGGTAATCTCCCTCAGCGCGACAACCAGCTCGTCGAAGATCTGGCCGTAGCCCGCCGCTTGATCCGCGGGCGCGAACGGGTGCAGCTCGCTGAACTCCGGCCAGGTGATCGGGATCATCTCCGCCGCCGCGTTCAGCTTCATCGTGCAGGAGCCGAGGGGAATCATCGACGTGTCCAGCCCGATGTCCTTCCGCTCGAGGCTCCGGATGTAGCGCATCATCTCGCTTTCGGAGCGATGGGCGTTGAAGACCTGATGCGTCAAGAAGCGTGAGGTCCGCTGGAGCGTGAGCGGAATCGCTGTCTCAGCGTCGCGGGCCTGAGAGGCCCGCGCTCCATCCAGAGCCCCGGCGCCTCGCCCGCCATCCGCGAAGACCTCGACGATGGCGTCCACATCCGGTTCGGTCGTCGTCTCGTCGAGAGCGATCCCGACTCGCCCGTCCTCGAAGTACCGGAAGTTCAGACCGGCTTGAAGCGCCCGCGGCCGCACGCGATCCGCGAGACCCCTTCCGCCGAGGCAGAGCGTGTCGAAATAATGCGCATTGACCAGGCTCACCCCGAGCCCGTCGAGCGCCTGCGCCAGCCGGCGCGCGAGCGTGTGCACCCGCCGGGCGATTCCTGTCAGCCCCTCGGGCCCGTGGTAGACCGCGTACATCGCGGCGATGTTGGCGAGGAGCGCCTGCGCCGTGCAGATGTTCGACGTCGCCTTTTCCCGCCGGATGTGCTGCTCGCGCGTCTGGAGCGTCATGCGGTACGCCCGCTGGCCGTGCGCGTCGATCGAGACGCCGATGATCCTGCCAGGCGCCTGGCGAACGAACGCCTCGCGTGTCGCGAAAAAGGCGGCATGAGGGCCGCCGAACCCCATCGGGACGCCGAATCGCTGCGAGCTGCCGACGACGACGTCGGCGTCCATCTCGCCGGGAGGCGTCAGCAGCGTGAGCGCGAGGAGATCGCTCGCGACCGCAATCCGGGCGCCGGCGGCGTGCGCCGCCTGGACGAGCGGACGAAGGTCGACGACCGCCCCCTCATCGTCCGGATACTGCAGGAGCGCGCCGAAGACATGGGCGTCGAACGTATCCGGCCGCACGTCGGTCACGCGCACGTCAATCCCCAGCGGCTCGGCGCGTCCGCGGATGACGTCGAGCGTCTGTGGAAAGGTTTTACGGGAGACAAGAAACACGTTGCGCGCCGACCCTCGGGGTTGGACGCGATGCAGCATCGTCATCGCCTCGGCGGCGGCGGTGGCCTCGTCCAGGAGCGACGCCGTCGCGATCTCCATCCCCGTCAGATCGCAGACCATCGTCTGGAAGTTGAGCAGGGACTCGAGCCGTCCCTGGGCGATCTCGGCCTGGTATGGCGTGTACGGCGTGTACCAGCCGGGGTTCTCGAGGACGTTCCGAAGGATGACGGCAGGCGTGACGCAGTCGTAGTAGCCCATGCCGATGTACGACTTGCACACGCGGTTCTTCGCCGCTATGGCGCGGAGCGCGTCGAGGTACTCGTGCTCGCTCGTGCCTGGCGGCAGCCCGAGCGGAGCGTCGAGACGGATCGACGGCGGAATCGCCTCGTCCATCAGCGCATCGAGAGACGCTACGCCGATCGAGCGCAGCATCTCGTCGCGATCGGCGGGGCGCACACCGATGTGGCGAGAGGCGAAGAGGTCCTGATGAAGCTGGGTGCCACCCGAACTCTTTGTAGTGTCCGGCTTCAGCCGGACCGCATCGGTTCGGCTCATTTCACGAGGTCCGCGTACTGGGCACCGTCGAGGAGGCCGGACGCCTCCGCGGGATTATCGAGCTTCAGCTTGATCATCCAGGCGCCGTGCGGATCGCTGTTCACGGTTTCCGGCCGATCCGGCAGCGCCGTGTTCACGGCGACGATTTCGCCGGACGCCGGGCTGAACAGCTCCGACACCGCCTTCACCGACTCGATCGTGCCGAACACCTCACCCTGCTTCACGCGGCGGCCCACCTCGGGCAGCTCGATGTAGACGACGTCGCCGAGCTGTTTCTGCGCGTAGTCGGTGATGCCGACTTCTCCTTCCGCGCCGGAGAGGCGCACCCATTCGTGGTCCTTGGTGTACTTGCGGTCACCCGGATACGTCATTTCTTTCCTTTGCGTTGGGGCCCCACCCCCAACGCCTACCACGCCTCGCTCTCGCTCGGCGCGCTGACTCGATACGTCTGGCTTTCAGGCCCGCGCCCGCTTGTAAAAAGGCAGCGGCACGACGTGCGCCCGCGTGCGGCGTCCGCGGATATCGATCTCTATTGCCGTGCCGGCGGCCGCGCGATCGGCTGGAACGTACGCCATCCCGATCGCCTTCTTCAGGAACGGCGTCTGCGTTCCGCTCGTCACGACGCCCGCCTTTGCGCCATCGACGAACACGTCGTATCCGTGGCGCGCGATGCCGCGCTCGTCCATTTCGAACCCGGCGATTCGGCGCGTGACGCCAGCCGCCTTCTGGCGGCGCAGCGCGTCGGCGCCCAGGAAGTCCGGCTTGTTCCAGCCGACGATCCATCCAAGGTCTGCTTCGAGGACCGAGGTCGTCTCGTCGATGTCGTTGCCGTAGAGGCGCATCGCCGCCTCCAGCCGCAGCGTGTCCCGCGCCCCGAGGCCGCACGGGACGAGGCCGGCGGCGCGTGCGCCGCTCGATTGCAGGATCTGGTCCCACAGCCGCTCCGCCATCGGGGGAGCGGCGAAGATCTCGAAGCCGTCCTCGCCGGTGTAGCCGGTCCGCGACACGGTCGTGCGAACCGAAGCGACTTCGCCGGTCGCGAACCAATAGTACTTGATGCTCGCGAGGTCGACGCCGGTGAGCGGCTGGAGGATCTCGCGCGCCAGCGGCCCCTGGAGCGCCACGAGCGCGTAGCGGGCGCTGTTGTTGACGGCGACGGCGTCGCCCGCCGGCTTGATCTGCTCGGCGATCCAGCGATAGTCCTTCTCGATGTTGCCGGCGTTCACGACGAGGAGGAAGTGGTCGGGCGCCAGGCGGTAGACGAGCAGGTCGTCCACGAATGTGCCCTCCGGCGTCGTCAGCGCGGAGTACTGCGCCTGGCCGACGGCGAGCTTCGACGCGTCGTTCGAGGAAATCCGCTGAACCGCGGCCAGCGCGTCGCCGCCGGCGATCTCGATCTCCCCCATGTGGCTGACGTCGAAGAGACCGGCGCGCGTACGGACCGCCAGATGCTCCTCGGCGATGCCCGTGTACTCGACGGGCATGTCCCAGCCGCCGAAGTCGACCATACGGGCGCCGAGCGATCGATGACGCGAGGCGAGCGGAGTCTGCTTGAGAGGGGTCGCCGCGGACGGCACAGCCTTGTCAAGGTACTATGCAGGCAACAGCCGGTCAAGATTGGGCCGGGGTTGGGCGGGGGTTTGGCCGGGGTCTGGCCGGCATCGAACGCGCGAGGGGGTGGATCGTGGCGGACAGCGCGCTGCAGAGCGAACGGTTCTTTCGGCACATGTCGGATCGGTACTACGAGCTGCGCGACGCCGTCGCCGACGGCGACGCGCGCGAGATGGACCACGCCAAGCTGTACGAAGATCTTGCGGCGCTCGCGCTGTTCGCGGCGGACTGGTTCAAGGCGACTCGAGACCAGGCCCCTCAGGGCCGGTAGAATGGCTGTACCCCGCGCGCTTGTCGAAAAGGCGCGCCTGTTTCCATACCGGAGGCTACTGATGCCCAGAGGTCCACGTCGTTTGTCCGTTCAGGAACTCCGCGAGCTCGCGAGGGATGGCGCGGATCGCGCGCTGAAACGCCTGCGCGCGGAGGTCATCGCCATCGAACGGACCTTCCCCGAGCTCGCGCTTCCCCGCCGGCGGAAGCAGCTGCGGCGGTCGATGGCGAGCGCGGGCAAACGGACGCGACAGGTGTCCGCGGCCGCGCGAAAGGCCGTGTCCACCAGGATGAAGCGCTACTGGGCAGAGCGACGGAAGGCGCGGGCGAAGTTGAAATAGCGGTCGATCCTCCGTTCAAGAAAGGGCGCGCCGACACCGGCGCGCCCTTCGTCTTTCAGCGGGGCCAGAAGCGCCACATCAGCAGGGTAACCAAAGCCGCAGTTGCCACCGTGCTGAAGAACCACGCCACGAACGACTGGCCTAGCACGACGTTTGTCTTGATGTAGTCGCGCGCCACAACCCAGGCGGCCATCGCCATGGCGAAATACATCACGCCGCCTCTGGCGTATACGCTCACGTTCAGGCTTTCCGACAGAACAGAGGCAAGGAAGGCAGCCACGGTCACTGCAAGGAACACAATAAATGCGCGCTTCCACGTCATGAGTTCTCCCTCAGCAGGGCCTCGTACCGCACTGTCCGCCGGACGCGTCGCATGGTGAGTACCAGTGGTTCGCGACAAAGGAGGTTAGAACGGAGGCGCCGGCCGAGAGCGTGAGACACCCCAGAAAGGTCGCTCCCATCGCCACAATTGGACCGGGCCGAACAGCTCGGGCGCAGCCGACGCGAGGCCGCCGGCCGCCCCGGCTGCCGCGCCCATCGCCGAGGCGTGTTTGCCCGCGAGGCAGTCCCGCATGCACTGGTGCCATAGGATGAGATCTCCCGGGCAGTAGTCGTCGCCCGGCGCACGCTGCGGCGTTTCAAAACGGGCGGGACGGACATGCGGAACCGAGGGCGTGAACGACGCCTGCCGCTGCCGCCTGGAATCCCGCCCCGGGCTGCCTCCAATGTAGTGAGCCCACGGCGAATACCCGCTGGCGCCGCCGGTCGGCACGAACTCGGCATCGTACGCGATGTTCCCTCCGTCGTGATACGACTCGAAATAGTAGGTTCCACACACGTGCCACGCGTCGCAGTGCCATTCCCATTCGATGAGCAAGGCGCCGCCGATATCAAAGGCCTGCGACTGCACCCGCGTCAAGGCGGTCGCCTGAGGAGCACGCCAGGCGACGATCCTGTCAGTCTTCTTCCATCCTCTCGCCTCCTTCCTCTCGAGCGCGGCTTCCCACGCATCGCGGTACTTTTCGATGACCTTCTCTTCGAGCAACCTCCAGGCCTCCTGTCCGACGAGCCGCTCGATCCTCGGGCCGTTCTGTGGAACGAAACTCTGGATTGCTTCCCCGCGAATCGCCGGCGGAGGCTCCTCGGCCGCCGCGGCCGATTCCAGGCCGCCAGGCACCTGCAGTACTAGAACGACCATGACGAGAACCGACCAGCCCTTGATGCACCGTTTCCGGGTCATGACGACCTCCAACCTCGCCAACGCGAGGCCGTCGTGGTCCGGGCGCGAACCTCACGGTTCCTTCTGAACCGCCACACCGCGCCCGTCCGGTTCGCCGGCGATGTCCCGGCGTTCGGGCAGCGCAGCCATCCGGCCGCCGCCACCATCCGATTGTGAATCCCCGTACGACGCCGCGACCTCCCGCATCTCTCGCATGTATGTCCGCAGCGTGTGAAAACTGATGCCGAGCGCCGTCGCCGTCCGGCGCCGGTTGTTCTCGTGACGATCGAGCACGAACCGTACGTACCGGCGAGCCCACTCGCGCAGCGTCTCGCCCCGCGCCGCGGACGGCCCCAGGATGTCCACGTACTCGCCGGCGACGACCGGAGGCAGATCGTCCAGGCCGATCTCATCGTCACTTCCAAGGGCGATGGCACGCTCGATAACGCGTTCCAGCTCGCGCACGTTGCCCGGCCATTCGTACGTGAGCAGTGCGTCCATCGCGGTGGGCGTGATGCGGAGCCGGCGCACCGCGCGATACCGGTACAGGAAATGCTCCGCGAGCTCCGGGATGTCGCCGCGCCGCGTGCGAAGCGGCGGCACGAGAATCTCCACACCGTTCAGCCGATAGTACAGGTCGGCCCGAAAGCTGCCCTTCTCCACGAGCATCGATAAACCTCGATTGGTCGCGACGACGAACCGGACGTCCACACGGCGCGGTCCCGTGCCGCCGACGCGTTCCACGGCCAGATCCTGGAGCACCCGCAGCAGCTTGGCCTGCGCCGAGAGCGAGAGATCGGACACTTCGTCCAGGAAGAGCGTGCCGCCGTCCGCGTGCTCGAACTTCCCGCGCCGGCCGCGGACTCCCGTCGCGGTTCTCTCTTCTATCCCGAACAGCTCGGCCTCGAGCAGCGTTTCGACGAGCGCGGCGCAATTGACCGCGACGAACGGCCCACGTCGTCTTCGGCTCTGCTCGTGAAGCTGGCGCGCGACGAGCTCCTTGCCGGCCCCGCTCTCGCCTTCGACGAGAACGGTGAAATCGGTCGCCGCCACGCGTGAAATCCGATCGCGCAGCTCCCGGATCGGGTCGCTCGAACCCACGAGCGCGTGCAGCGTCTCGCTCCGAACGCCCAGCCAGCTTGGTCCCAGCGCCAGCCGTTCGACCTCGAGAACGAGCGCGGCGATGTAGCGCGACGCCTCGAGCACCTGAAGGTCCCACTCGTCGAGGCCGGAGTCCGGATCGAACGTGGCCTCCAGCGCGAACGGTGGCCGTTCTGGAGACCCGGGCACGTCGAGCGTCACCTGCTCCCTTGGCGTTCCGCGCAACCGCGGGATCGCTTCCTGAACCTCCCGCAGCATCAGAACGCGAGCCGGCAACAGGCGGCGCAGGCCCTCCTCGAATCTCGTTCTGAGCGCCCGCGGATCGCGGCCCGCATGGAGGCCGCCTGCAAGAAACGCCAGGAAGTCTGCCCACCCGCACCGTCGGTCGCGGCGCCGGAATCCGGGACGCTGCGGCCGCGGGCCGCTGGGCGTCATTCGCAGTGGGGCGGCAGCCACCGTCTCGATCGACGCGCGCTCAGTGCGCTCTAGCTCCATCGCATCCTTCATGTGCGTCATTCCGTTGTTCCAAACGGAGTGCCATCGTGGCGCGGCTGAGCGAACCATCACGCCACGAAGGACTTGCGTCACCGCGGCCACAGCACTTGTCACGCGCGGCGCACCGCTGACCGCAGCAACGGGTAAAGCGTTCCCATGACGGGTCGGTTGGCTGTTGCCCAGGACAGGTCCGAACTACCCTTGCGGGTCGGGCACGCTCTGGATTTCGATCGCTGCGTCAAAACTGATCGCCCCGCGATAGCGAATCCCGGTGCGGCCGCAGAGCGACGACACGTGGCAGCGGACGATCGTGCCCTTGATGGAGCCGGATGGTGCCGGGCCGACAAGGTGAAGCACGACGTGGGCGCCGGGATGAAGGCGTGCAGCCCCCTCGACGAGCGCGCCGCGCTCACACAGATTGATCAGTGCCGCCTCCCGGCCGGGGCGCAGGCGTACGCCGGTCCAGCGGATGGCTTCGACTGGCCAACGTGGCGACCGACGCCGCTCGACTACTTCTCGATCCATGTGGACGAGGCCCGGCTGAATTGAAACACACGCGTCCGGCCGGTGGTCCCCAGCACGCGGACCGCGTATTGCGACCGCGTCGGGCCACGGATATACAAGGTCCCGGAGGTCGCCGTACCGTTGGGGCTCAGCGTCAGAATGTCGGACGATCCGGCGCGAACCGGATCGCCGTCGATCGCGTCCTCTCCCATCGGTGGAACGCCGTCGAGGAATCCGAATCGGACGCCGGGGAAGGATGACGTCAGACGCGTGAGCGGCTCGAGGAGGCGATCGGTTCCGTTCTGGATGTCGATCGTCCGAATCCCATCACGATCCCCGTCTTCATAGACGCTGAAGGCATAGTCGTCGCCCACGCGCTCGAAGCAGAGGCCGATCATCTTCGACCTGGCCGCCGCTAGCGCGCGAGCTAGCCGGATGCGCCCGGCGAGCATCCGCGCCGCGCCGCGCGTGCGCGTCTCTTCGAGCCCCTCGAGCGTGGCGGGCACGGCGATGCTCACGAGCGTGACGGTCAGCGCGACCACGAAGAGCGCCTCGATGACCGTGTACCCGCGGGCGCCGCGGATCCGGACGGACGGCCGGCGGGAGGCGCCATCCCGCCGGCCGCTGCCGCCGGCGACCATCAGAGCGGTGCGCCGGTCTTTTCGGCGCGCGCCGCGCCGACCGTCAGGCGATCTCTGATCTTGAGAAAGCCCTTCTCGCCGATGCCCTGCACGTTCATGAGCTCTTCGATCTTCTTGAAGGCTCCGTTCTTCTGGCGGTAGTCGACGATCCGCTGCGCGGTCCTCGCTCCAACGCCGGGCAACGCCTCCAGCTCCGCCGCGCTCGCCGTGTTGATATTGACCGTCGTCGCGGCGACCACCTTCTTCCCGCTTTTCTCGCTCTCCTCCTTCTGGGCGGCCGACGCGGCCGAGGCGAGCGCCAGCGCCGCCATCAGCCCAAGACCGAACATCACTCGATTCATGCTGCCTCCTCTGACCGCGGCCCTGACTGGGCTGCGCGACGTCAGGCGGGAGGTTGCCGACTGACGTTGCGCTGCGCGCGGACGCAGGGCTCATGGCAACGTCGCGGCCAGCGGCGCCTTGTCAAAGACGATGTCTCAAGATCTTGATCGCAGGCGAGTTGGCGAGCGGTCGGAGCGTCGAACCCACTCGGGGACGAGCGATGCCTCAGTCGGTGACAACCGAAGTAGCGGTCGGGGATTGCGCGCCCGCGCCGAAGAGGCTCAGCGGCACGGCCCAGGCTCGGGATCCTTCCCGTGGGGCTTGGCGGCGTAGATTGTCCATCCGCCGCCGCGTCGCTCCAGAGACAGGGTCTGCGGGACCTCGTGTCGGGGGACCTGAGCCACGCACTGTTGTGTCGCAATGAGGTAGATGGTGGTGCTCCAGATCTCGGTCAGCCTCACTTCGGCGTGGCGCCCATCACGACTCAGAGAAAACGACTCGAACTCCTGATCGTGTAACTGGTTGACCGCTGCCATCCCGGCGCCGGCGAGGTCTCGAAGGTTCCCGAGCTGCATCGCCAGAGCCTCGCCCGCGTAGACGTTATTCAGAGGCGTCGGATCGAGCGTTCGGTACGCCTGGATTTCGGCATTGTCGCCGCGTCGGATTGTCGCGACGAGATCGGCACGGACCGAGTGCGGCACTGCGGGCGGTTCGACCGGCGCGCGGCTCGGCGTCTCGTCGACCGGTTCATCGGCCACGGTTGCGGCTGCAGCCCGCTTCGACGTGTCGGGTCTGCGGGGCCTCGCGCTCTCATCGAGATTCACGCGATCGGGCTGCCTCGTAGGAGGAGCGGACGCCGGTGCCGCGGGATCTGTCTGTATCTGCGCCGCGGGTAGCGCGCCAGCTTCGTCGACCTTCTGCGGCAAGCCTGCCAGCAACACGATCAGCCCGACCCCGCCAATCACGAGCGTGACGATGATGGCCGCCGCACTGAGCGCTCCGCCGATGAAGAACCATTTGAAGCGGCGGCCGGCGTGCGGCTCTGTGTCGGCCTTCGGCGCTTCCGCGCGGACCTGCGCGCGGGCGGCGGCTGCGGCCCGGCTCGATTCACGCTCGACGGCCGCCGCGATTTCCTGCTGGCGGCGCGCCTCCTCGTCGGCCGCCCTGGCCTGGGTGGCCTCGCGCAGGCCGGCGGCGGCGTCCGCGTGTTCGGGCTCCATCGCCAGCACCTGCTTGAACCCGTCGATGGCGGTGGACCAGTCGTTCGATGCCGTCGCGGTTCGGGCTGCCGTGAGGATCGAGGAGATTTGCAGCTGCTTTCGATCGGCCTCGCTGACCTGCTCGACCTCGAAGATCCGGCCATCCGGCGAACGCATGTACAGGATCGGCGTTCCCCATTCGATCTCGCTCACCTCGGCGAAGATCGCCTTTCGCGCTTCGGCAAGTGCCGAATCCACCGCGTAGCCGCCGGCGATTGCCACGTAGAACTCGTGTGTGAAGCAAATCGCGGCCTCGTCGGTCACCTCGAACTGCATCGCGATGACCGCCGGGATGCCCTGCTGCACCAGGCTCTGGGCCGTGCCGGCAAACAGATCCGCGCGCGAGGCGCGAGCGCCTTCGCACGCGTTCAGGATCGCGAGCTGCAGCGGCCGGTGATCGTGCAGGAGCGTCCCGAGGAACTGCGCGCTGACCCGGCGGCCCCGGTTCTCCTGATCCTCGAGTACCAGGATCCCATCCTGGGCCTGCTCATCGAATCCGCCGTGGCCGATGAAGTGAAAGATGTGGTACTGCCCTTTCCGGAGCCGGCGTTGCAACTCCGAGAGCGTGGCATCTTCCAGTCGCTCGACGGTCACCAGGCCGCGCTGGATGGGGTCGGCCAGGGCTTCGTTCATCTTGGCGGACTCCCGCTCGACGTCCAGTTGCGGGTAGTCGCTGGGGCTCGAGATCATCATCAGGACGCGGAGCGGCGGCGTCACCACGAGCGGCCGGATTCGCTCCGGGAGATCGAGATAGCGAACGAGCGGTGTCTCCACCGACAGGCCGAGGAAACGATTCATGCCCGGGTTGTACAGGAACTCCCAGGGCAGATCGGCCAGCGCGGGCACTTTCGACAGATGCAGGCGGATGCGCAGACCCGCGCCCTGGCGGCTGGCCTCGTCGAGGCTGCTCCGCAGGCAACCGCGCACGTCGCCGGCGAACACGCCGTTGAACAACTGACCGCCGAACGCCTTCGCCGACGCCATCTCGGGGGACTCGATGCGGCGGACCGCGTGCCGGCTTCGCCCGAGGCGCAGGAGAAAGTTCTCGACCTCGAGATCGGAGAAAGGCAGCTTGAAGTCGGCGGCCGCCTGCCCGCCGGGCGAGTTGAACACGCGTGCCGTATAGCCATCTCCCGAAGGCTCGATGCCGAGGTCGAAGTCCAGGTACGTCAGATTGATTGCCATGGCAACGCTCCTCGGGCGTCATGCGAATCGGAGGCTACAGACTCTTACGGAACCGGGGGCATGGGTGCCCTGCTGAGTCCCTTACGGATCGTTGACGATCTCGTGACGAGCAACGATTCTGTCCGTGCACTCCGAGCCGCAGCCAGGTGACAACCCCGGTGGCGCTCGTGAAATGGCGTATGCTCGAAGACACCCCTCGATGACAAACGGAACCGCGGTCCTGCTCGCGCTGGCCATCACGCCGACGCTCCTCCAGGTTCAGGCTGACCCGGCGCAGCCGACGCTCGAGGAGGTTCTCTCCCGCGCCGCGTCGTACGTCGTCCGCTTCGAGCGCGCCATCCCCTCCGTGGTCGCCGAGGAGCACTACCGGCAGAGGCTCAACCTGCATCAGCCGCAGGCCCCGGGCGGGCGCGGGACGCGTCCTCCCGAAGATGCCCAGCGGCGCGAGTTGAAGTCGGACTTCCTGATGGTCCGGTCGCAGGAAACGGACCTGTGGATTCCGTTCCGCGACGTGTTCGAGGTGGACGGCAAGCCGGTTCGCGCCCGTGAGGAGCGTCTGACGAAGCTGCTCACGGACGACGCTGGCTCGTCCTACGATCGGGCCTGGCGCCTGACCGAGGAAGGAGCGCGCTACAACCTCGGACCGGTGCAGCGGACCGTGAACGTGCCGACGCAGGCGCTGCAGTTCCTCCTGCCGTCCTATCAACCGAAGTCCGTCTTCCGCCACGCAGGCATCGACCGCATCGACGGCGTATCGGTGTGGGAGGTGCGCTTCGAGGAAATCGGCCTCCCGACGCTCATCCGCACGACCGGCGGCGCCAGCCTCCCCGCCACGGGAACGTTCTGGATCGACCCCTCGACCGGCACCATCCTGCGGACGATGGTGCGAACGAAGCAGCCCTCGTTTCGATCGGAGATCGTCGTCAGCTTCGAGCCGCACGACGCCCTGGACGTTCGATTGCCGGCCGAGCTGAAGGAAAAATACACGGGCAGCGGCTACGAGCTCGAAGGGACCGCCACCTATTCGCGTTTCAGGAAGTTCAGGGTGACGACAGACGAGGTCGTCAAGTAGTCGACAGCGAGGACCGGTACCACGCCAGCGTCCGGTTCAGTCCATCCTCCAGCATGACGCCTGGCGTGTAGCCGAGTAGCTCACGCGCCTTCGTGATATCCGCCTGCGAGTCGCGCACGTCGCCGGGCCGCTCGGCGGCGTAGATCGGCTCGATCGACGATCCCGTGATCCCGCGGACCGCCTCGAAGAGTGCATTCAGCGATATCCGTCCGCCGGTCGCCACGTTGATCACTTCCCCGCTCGCCCGGGGCGCCTCGCACGCGCGGAGCACGCCATCGACGACGTTGGCGACGTAGGTAAAGTCTCGCGTCTGTTCGCCGTCGCCGTAGATCGTCGGCCGGCGGCCGTCCACGAGCGCGCTGATGAAGACCGAGATGACGCCGGAATACGGAGACGAGGGATCCTGGCGCGGACCGAAGACGTTGAAGTACCGAATGGTCACGGTCTCGAGCCCGTAGAGCCGGGTGAACATCTGCATGTACTGCTCGCCGACCAGCTTCTGCAGCGCGTATGGAGACAGCGGGCCGGGCGGCATGCCCTCGTGCTTCGGCAGCGTCGGCGTGTTCCCGTACGCCGACGAAGAGCCGGCGTATACGACGCGCCGCACGCCGGCGTCGCGCGCGGCGACCAGCACGTTGAGCGTGGCATCGATGTTGGCGCGGTTCGAGGTGATCGGGTCCTTCACGGACCTTGGAACCGAGGGAATCGCCGCCTGGTGGAGGACGAACGTGCATCCCTCGACGGCGCGCTCGGCAACGGTCAGGTCCGCGAGGTCTCCCTCGACGAGCTCCACGCCCTTCACGTGATCGAGGTTCCGCCGCTTGCCGGTGATCAGGTTGTCGACGACGCGGACGGCTGCGCCGCGCCGCGCGAGCTCCTCGGCGAGGTGCGAGCCTATGAATCCGGCGCCGCCGGTCACGAGGTAACGAATCATGTTTGTCCGGGGGGCTTCGCCCCGCCGGCCCCCCAACGCCGTCGCTCGCGGGGGCCCCTCTGCCCCGCTCCGCTCCGGCGGGCGCGCGTAGCGCGCCTTGCCAAGCAATATAGAGGCCGGTCAGTTGGTGAGCCCGGCGCGGGGCAACCCTTTGACCAGCTTCAATGCGTTCCCTGAATACAGCTTCCGGAGCACCGGGTCGGGCAGCTCGAGGCCATACAGTTTCCAGAAGGCGTGATAGTCGCGGTAGTAGTCGAAGTACTCGTCGCCGGTCTCGAACGTCCGCCAATAGTACGGATATTCGTCAGGCTGGAAGCTGTCCTTCCCGAACAGGAGCCGGTCCTGGTACTTCTCGAAGAACGCCCGCGCCGTGCGTGGCTGGCGCCCCAGCTCGGCCAGGATGGCGCCGACCTCTGAATACACGTTCGGCAGCCGGTCGAACAGCCGGCCCAGGCGCCCAAGATCGTTGGCGTGGTACGCCATGTGAGCGGCGATGTAGACCGTCTTCGGGTGCCTCGCGAACATCCGATCGCGCTCTCCGATCAGCTCCTCGAAGCGCGGGGTCGATGGGTCCTGATAGCGCCGCGAACGATGGAGCGCCATCTCCAGCCACCGCTCGTTGGTGAAGTCGATTGGATCGAAGAACGGCGCGGGGTCGGCGGTGTGGATCAGAACGGGGACGCCGAGGCGGCCGCACATCGCCCAGATCGGATCGAGCTCCGGATCGTCGATCTTCAACCGCGCTCCGTCAGCCTTCCGGATCCGCAAGCCGAGATCCTTGTAGATCTTGAGTCCAAGCGCACCCGCCTTGATGTCCGCCTCGAGCTGCTGCGCGGCCTTCTGTCCGAATCCCGGACCGAGGCCCGAGAAATCGACGTTCGCGAAGAGGACCATGCGGTCACGGTGGGGGCTCGCGCGCAGCGCCTCGAGGTACTTCCGCAGGCGCTCTCCAGAGCCGCCGCTCAGATTGACGAGGACGCGCAGATTGTTCGCATCCATCGCGGCAACGATCCTGTCGAACTGCTCCGGCGCCGGCACCTGAAAGTGATGGCTGTGGATGTCGATGACCGGAAACTTCGCCTTCGGCCTCGGATGCGCGGGGACGACGAGCGTGGACTTCGGCTTGTAGTCGGTGATCGACGGCGGCGGCCACTCGGGCGTCTGTCCCTCGCCGGGACGCGGGCGAAGCTGGCCCGGGCTGGATGGCTGCTGCGCGGCGACGGCCGCCAGCACCGTGACGAGCACAACCGCGCCGACGATCGGGATTGAGCGCATGCCGACATTCTACTGTGGGGCACGCGACGGCTTAGGCGCGCACGGCGCGCCTGAGCCCCACGCGAGAAGGTTCCGCCGCAGCCGGCCGTAAGCCGAATTCTGTCCCTTCGACTCGGCGCCGGCTTTCGCCGGCGCCTCGCTCAGGGTAACGACCATTCCTCTGGTCCCGTCATCACTGACGGGCTCGAGCGGCCTACCCGGAGGCATCGGACGGGCCGTCCTTGTCGCCTCCCTATTTGGCCTTGCTCCGTGCGGGGTTTTGCCTGCCACCCGTGTTGCCACGGGCGCGGTGCGCTCTTACCGCACCTTTTCACCATTGCTTGCTCTAGCAGGCCTGAAGGCCTGCGCTACGAGCGTCAGCTGTGTGTTTTCTGTGCCACTGTCCTTCAGGTTACCCTGACCGGGCGTTACCCGGCGCACTGCCCTGCGGAGTTCGGACTTTCCTCCCTGCCTTCGCGCTTACGCGCGTCGGCGAGGCGATCGTCTGGCTTGCTGCGGCGGAATGTCAAAGAGCAGGCTGATCCGTGATCAGCCGTCGGTCTCCTGCTTGATCCCGTACTGTTCAAGCTTCTTGTACAGATTGCTGCGCGGCGTGTCGATGACCTCGGCGGTCTTCGAGATGTTCCAGGCGTTCTCGCGCAGCTTCTGAACGATGAAGCGGCGCTCGAACGATTCCTTGGCCGCGTGCAGCGTGCCGGGGTTGTCCTCCTTATTATCAGGGGTTTGGGGCCGGGCTTCAACCCTCAGCACCTGCCGGACGGCGTCCGCGTCGATCGCCTCGGCGGGCGCCATGATGATGAGGCGCTCGACCGTATTGCGGAGCTCGCGGACGTTCCCCTTCCAGCGCTGACCCTTGAGCATCTCGAACGCCTGCGGGCTCAACTTCGGCGCCCGGCGGTTGTTTTCGCGCGCGAAGGCGTCCACGAAGTGGCGGACGAGCAGCGCGATATCCTCCGGCCGCTCGCGCAAGGGCGGCACCGGGATCGGGATGACGCTCAGCCGAAAATAGAGGTCCTCGCGGAAATTCCCTTTCGAGATTTCGTCCTCGAGGTCCTTGTTCGTTGCCGCGATCACCCGGACGTCCACTTTGATGGTCCGCGCGGAGCCGATTCGCTCGACTTCCCCCTCCTGCAGCACCCGGAGGACCTTCGCCTGGGTCTTGGCGCTCATGTCGCCGACTTCGTCGAGGAAGATCGTGCCGCGGTCCGCCTGCTCGAACTTGCCGATCTGCTTCTCGGTCGCGCCGGTGAACGATCCCTTCTCGTGGCCGAAGAGCTCCGACTCGATCAACTCCTCGGGGATGGCGGCGCAGTTCACCTGGATGAACCGGTCGCGGCTCCGCAGGCTGTTCCGGTGGATGGCGCGCGCCACCAGCTCCTTGCCGACGCCGCTCTCGCCCAGGATGAGCACGGTCGCGTTGGTCGGCGCGGCCCGTTTGATGGCGTCGCCGACCTGCTTGAGTGCGGCGCTCTCCCCGACCATCTGATGCCGCGCGTCGAGCGCGCGCCGGAGCGACTTGTTCTCGTCGCGCAGCCGTTCCTGCTCGAGCGCGTTCTTGACCGTCACGAGAACCTGCTCGCGACCAAGCGGCTTCTCGATGAACGCGAACGCGCCGAGCTTGTGCGCCTCCCAGCCGGTCGAGGCGGTGCCGTGCCCGGAGATCATGACGACGGGCAGCGCATCGTTCGAGGTCTTGATCTTGGTCAGCGCCTCGAGGCCGTCCATGCCGGGCATCTTGATGTCGAGGAACACGAGGTCGGGCGGCTCGCGCTCGACGAGCGTGAGCCCTTCCTGGGCCGTGGGGGCCAGGATGCACTCATACCCCTCGTATTCGAGGATCATCCGCATCGAATCGCGGATGGCCGCCTCATCGTCGATGACGAGAATCCGCTGTTTCATTTTTTAGTTTGCGCTGGGGCCCCACCCCCAGCGCCTACCACCCCTCGCATCGCTTCGCTCGCTCGGGGCGCTGCCTCGCGGCATTTGGCTGGAAGGCGCGCACTAGTCAAGAGACAGGGCGATGATCTCGCGCTGGCGCAGGCGCGGGTCGAACACGTAGAGCGCGATCGCGTCTCCCGGCCGTATCGTCGAGACGATCCGCTCGAAATCACGTACGCTGCGGATCGGCTGGCGGTTGATTTCCATGATGACCTTGCCCCGCGCCAGCCCCGACTGGAAAGCTGGACCGGCCGCTTCGATCCTCGACACGATCACCCCTTCGACCGACGAGGGCAGAGCCGCGCGACGAATGAACGCGTCGTCCAGCTCGCGCACCGCGACGCCGAGGCGCTGCTCGGGGGTCTGCTGGGGGCCGCCGCCGTCCGCCGGCGCCGGCTGACGCGGCTCACGGCCCGCAGGCGGATTGATGACGTCCCCCTCCTCCCGTCCGGTCGGGCGCTCCGCGAGCTTCACGACGACGTTCCGCTCGCGCCCGTCGCGCAGGACACGGAGGCGTGCCGCGGTGCCGGGCGAACGCGCGGAGATATCGCGGATCAGCTCGTCGTTGGTCCAGATCTTACGTTCGTCTACCGAGAGGATCAGATCGTACGGGCGAATGCCTGCGCGATCCCCGGGCGATCGCTCGCTCACATCCTGCACGAGCGCCCCGCGCGTCGTCGGAAGGCGAAGCGAGCGCTGCAGGTCCGGAGAAACGTCGGTGAGCGTCACGCCGATGAAGCCGCGTGACACGCGGCCTTTCGCCTTGAGCTGCTCGAGAATGGCGGCCACCTGGTTGATCGGCACGGCGAAGCCGATGTTGCTCGCGCGTGAGCTGATCGCCGAGTTGATGCCGATGACCTCTCCCCGCGCGTTGATGAGCGGGCCGCCGCTGTTGCCGAAATTGATCGCCGCGTCGGTCTGGATGTAGTCGTCCAGGCTCGCGTCGAACAGCTTCCGGCCGATGAAGCTGACGACACCGACCGTCACGGAATGGACGTAGCCGAGCGGGTTGCCGATCGCGCAGACCCACTCGCCGACCCGCAGCCTGGTCGAGTCGCCGAGCGGCGCCGCGGGGAGATCGTCGGTCGCGGGGATCTTGACGAGCGCGACGTCAATCGCCGGATCGGCCCCGACGACCGCCGCGCGGAACGTCCGGCCGTCGCCGAGCGTCACGACGATCCGCTCCGCGCCGTCGATGACGTGATGATTGGTCAGGATGTGCCCCTGACGATCGATGATGAAGCCGCTGCCCGCCCCCTGCCGTCCGTTGTCGGACTCCGGGCCCAGCGGGCCGTCGAACCAGTCCTCGGGGCGCCGACGTCGGCGCGGCTCGCGATCCTCCCCCGTGGGAGACGAGGCGTCGATGTTGACCACCGAGGGATTGATGCGGTCCGCCACGTCGGCGAAATCGACGACGCCGCCGAACGACGGCATCGGGGTGTTCGCGGCGACACGGACCGGTGGCGCCTCTTCTACACGTGGCTCGGACACCGCCCGGGACGGCACGAACGAGCCGGCGACGATCAGACCAACGAGGAACGTGACCGTCGAGGTCAGGCCAACGGTGAGGAAGGTGAAGCGCTTGGACATGCTCTCATGTGGCACGAGGCTTCAGCCTCGTTACCCTTTCATGTGGCACGAGGCTTCAGCCTCGTCTACGACCCTAAAGGGTCGTACCACGGTCATTTCATTATAAAGGCCCTGAACTCCTCTTCGGTCAGGATCGCGACACCCAGCGACTTCGCTTTCTCAAGTTTGCTCCCTGCTTCAGCGCCCACGACGAGGTAGCTCGTCTTTCCGCTGACCGACCCGGCCACCTTGCCCCCCCGGGCCTTGATCGCCTCGGCCGCCTCCTCCCGCCCCATCGAGGCCAGCGTCCCGGTCAGGACGAAGGTCTTTCCCGCGAGCGACCGATCGGCGCCCGCATCGTCAACGACCGCCGAGGCCATGTTGACGCCCGCCAGCCGCAGCCTTTCGATGAGCTCCTGATTCCGCGGCTCGTCCAGGAAAGCCCTGACGGCGCGCGCGACGACGGGACCGACGTCGGACACGGTTTCGAGAGCCTCGATCGGCGCCTTCAGCAGCGCGTCCATCGACCCGAACGCCCGCGCGAGCGCCTGCGCGCCTCCCTCGCCGACGTGACGGATCCCAATCGCGTACAACAACCGCGACAGATCGCTCCCCCGGCTGCGATCGATCTGCTCGACGAGCTTCACCGCCGACTTCTCACCGAACTTCCTGACGAGCTCTTTCCCTTCCCGCAGCGTCGTGGTCGTCAGTGCCGCCACGGTCTCGGCTCGGAGCGCATACAGGTCGGCGTAATCCTTCACGAGGCCCGTCGTCACGAGCTGATCGGCGAGCGACTCGCCAAGCCCCTCGATGTTCATGGCCCTGCGCGACGCAAAATGCTCGAGGCTCCGGCGCACGCGGGCCGGACAGGAGATGTTCTCGCAGCGCCAGACGACTTCTTCCTCCGGTTTCTGGAGCGCGCTCTCGCAGAACGGGCACCTGGTCGGCATCGTCCATCTGGGAAGCTCCTCTTCGCCCATGGGACGCCGGTCGATAATCGGCTTGACGACCTTGGGGATGACGTCGCCCCCCTTCTCGACGAGCACCCAATCGCCCGGGCGGACATCCTTCCGCTGGATGTCCTGCTCGTTGTGCAACGTGGCCATCGAGATCGTGGTTCCACCCAGCCTGACGGGCTCGAGCACGGCGTACGGCGTCGCCGCGCCCGTGCGGCCGATGTTCACCCGGATCTCCCTGAGCAGGGTCGTCGCCTGCTCGGCCGGAAACTTGAAGGCTGTGGCCCAGCGGGGAAACTTGGCCGTCGAACCAAGCCGGTCGCGCAGAGCCCGGTCGTCTACCTTGATGACGAGGCCGTCGGTGTCGAAGTCGAGCGTGCGGCGGCGCTCCGCCCACTCGCGGCAGTGTGCGACCAGCTCGTCGATCCCGACGCAACGCTTCGCGTTCGGCTCGACCGGAAGCCCCCACGATTTCAGCGTCGACAACGCGTCCCAGTGCGTCGACGGCACCGCGTCCGGCGGAGCCGCGACCGGCAGGACTTCGTAGACGAATGCCCTGAGCCGGCGCCGGGCCACCTCGGCGGCGTCGAGCATGCGCATCGTGCCCGCGGCGGCGTTGCGGGGATTGGCAAACAGCGGCTCCTCGCGCTCCTCACGCTCGCGGTTCACCCGCTCGAAGGCCCCTCGCGAGAGGAAGATCTCCCCGCGAATCTCGAGTCGGCCGGGCGGCGTTCCGGCGAGCGCAAGGGGAATCGCGCGGATGACGCGGACGTTGGCGGTGACGTCCTCCCCTTGAACGCCATCGCCTCGGGTCGCGCCGCACACGAGGCGGCCATCCTCGTACGTGAGGGCGATGCTGAGACCGTCGATTTTCAGCTCGGCGACGTAGGCGATCGATGAGATTTCAGCCAGTCCCCTTCGGACGCGGTCGTCGAAGGCGCGGAGCTCTTCCTCGTTGTACGCGTTGTCGAGGCTCAGCATCGGCGCCGCGTGCCGAACGGTCTCGAACCCTTCTACCGGCCGGCCGGCTACACGCTGGGTTGGCGAGTCGGCGGTCACGAGGTCTGGATGATCGCTTTCGAGCCGTTCGAGCTCGCGCATGAGCTGATCGAATTCGACGTCGGCGATCTCGGGGTCCGCCAGGACGTAATACCGCTCTTCGTGGCGGCGAATTTCCGCGCGCAGCCGGGCGATTCGTTCGGCCGGATTCACCGATCGCGGGAGAGGACGTACTCGGGAAGGGCGTACAGCGCGTCGCGCTCAGTGGAAGGGGGAAACACGCTCAGGCAGTGCTGTGCGGCCGAGGCGAAATCGACCGCCTTCTTGAACGCGGCGTCGGTCGCCCGGCAATCGGTCAGGAGGCGCTTGACCTCGCCCCACGCCTCCGGCGTCACGCTCCGATCGCGGACCACCTGTCGCACGAGATCGCTGGCGCGGCCGTCGGCGCGCTGCAGGAGATAGATGACCGGCAGCGTGACCTTTCCTTCGCGAAGATCGCCGCCGATCGGCTTGCCGAGAATCTCCTGGTCGGCCGTGAAGTCGAGCAGGTCGTCGACGAGCTGGAACGCGATGCCGAGGTTGAAGCCGTACTCGCGGAGGGCCTCTTCCTGCTCGCGCGAGACGCCGCCGAGCTTCCCGCCAATCTGCGCGCAGCCGCTGAACAGATACGCGGTCTTGCGGCGGATGATCTCGAAGTGCTCGTCCTCCGTGATGTCCACATCCCCGGTCTTGGTGAGCTGATACAGCTCCCCTTCGATCATCCGGAGCGTGACGTCGCAGAGCAGGCGGATGACGTCGAGCGAGTCCTGCGTCAGCGCCATCGCCATCGACTTGATGTAGAGATAGTCGCCCAGGAGGACCGTGATGTCGTTCCCCCACCGCGAGTGGACCGCGAGGCGGCCGCGACGAAGCTCCGAGTCGTCGATGATGTCGTCGTGGACGAGCGTGGCGGTGTGGATGAACTCGACGACAGACGCGTAGAGCACGGCGCGATCGCCGGTGTAGCCCGCCAGGCGCGCCGCCATCAGCAGCACGGCGGGCCGGACCCGCTTGCCGCCGCTCGTCTGAATGTATCGCCCGATTTGGGGGATCAGTTCGACGCGCGACTCGACGTGCCGCAGGAACTCGCGCTCCACGGCGTCGAGATCGGCGCGGATCGGCTCGAAGATCTGGCCCAGATCGAGAGAAGAGGAATTGTGCACGGCGACCGCTCCTCACGATACTGGAGAGCGCGCGGAGTGTCAACGCGCGGAGCCCCGCTAAGCGGCTGACAGGATTAGTGATCCGCCCATTCGACTCCGCCGCCGCTCCCGCCGCGGCATCGCTCAGGGCAAGCGCAGTCAGGGCGCGCCGAAGAGCCCCGTGAAGGCCCGCGCCGCGGCCGCCGAGACGGCATCCGCCGGCTCCCCGCGCGCGGCCGCGATCGCCTCGACCACGAGGGGCACCAGCGACGGCTCGTTGCGCTTTCCTCGATGCGGCACGGGGGCGAGAAACGGCGAGTCGGTCTCGACGAGCAGCCGGTCGAGCGGCGTCTCGCGCGCGACGTCGCGCAGCTCGGAAGCCTTCGGGAACGTCACGATGCCGGCGAACGAGAGATGAAAGCCGAGGGCGAGCGCGGCGCGGGCAGCCTGGCGGTCGCCGGTGAAACAGTGAAAGACACCCCGCACGTCCCCGTCCCCCTCTTCCCTGAGAATCGCGATCGTGTCGTCCGTCGCTTCTCGGGTGTGGATGACGACGGGGAGCCTCAGCTCGCGCGCGAGTCGGACCTGCTCACGAAAGACACGCTGTTGGACGTCGCGCGGTGAAAAATCGTAGTGGTAGTCGAGTCCGATCTCGCCGATCGCGCGGATGGCCCTGCCTTCCGCCATCGACCGGCGCACCGCGGCCGCGGCGGTTCCGGCCGAGGCAAAGTCCTTCGCCTGATGCGGGTGCACGCCCGCGCTGAAACAGGCTTCAGGCCAGATCGCGCTCAGCCGGGCGGCGCGGGCCGCCTCCGCGGCGTCACCCGCGGCCAGGATGCACAGGACGGACTGCACGCCTGCGGTCCTCGCGCGGTCGACCACGGCGTCAAGGTCGGGTTCGAACGTCTCATCCGCCAGATGGCAGTGACTGTCAATCATTCTTGGTTTGCCATGGGGCCCCACCCCCATGGCCTACCACGCCTCGCTCTCGCTCGGCGCGGTGCCTCGGACACCCGGCTGCGATTCGCTACCGCACCCGCGTCCCGGGGGGCGGCGGGTCTTCAAACGTCACAAGCGTGGGCTTGCCGCCTTCCGGGCTCGCGGCGAGCACCATGCCGTTCGACTCGACCCCCATCAGCTTTGCGGGCTTGAGGTTGAACACGATCGCGACGGTCTTGCCGACGAGCGATTCCGCCTCGTACGCTTCCGCAATCCCGGCCACGAGCGTCCGCCGCTCCGAGCCGACGTCGACCTCGAGCTTGATCAGCCTCTTCGAGTTCGGCACGCGCTCGGCGGCGAGCACCTTGGCCACCCGAAGCTCGATCTTCATGAAGTCGTCGATCGAGATGCGGTTGTCCGTGGGCGCCGGCGCGGGGGACGCCGCCGGCGCGGTTGGGGCATCTTTCTTGATCTCTTCCACGCGAGTCTCCTGTTCTCCCAGTCTTGGCCAGAGCGCGGCCGCCTGCACGATGACGCGCTCGCCGCCGGCGCGCCAGGCAGCATCCGACAATCGCAATGCTTCGGCCGAACGCGTCTCGCCGACCCGGCGCAGGATCTCGGCGGAGGACCGCGGCATGATCGGTCCGACGAGCAGCGCGGCAATCCGCAGGGCCTCCGCGACGTCGAACAGCACCGACGTCAGCCGGTCCGCCTGCCGTTCCTCTTTCGCGAGCGCCCAGGGCTCGCTTTCGGCGATGAATTCGTTCCCGGCGTCGACGATCCGGAAGACGGCGGCCGCCGCCTCGTTCAGCGCGTACCGCTCCATCGCGTTCGTATAGGCGCCACGCGCCGCCTCGGCGACCGCCGCCAGCCGGCCGGATGGCAGCCCGGGCGAGGTCAACCGCCCCTGCCGATACCGGTGGCTCATCGCCGACAGCCGGTTCACCAGGTTGCCGAGGTTGTTCGCCAGATCGACGTTGTACTTCTCCTCGAACCGGTCCCAGGAGAAGTCGCCGTCCGAGCCGTACGCAATCTCCTTGACGAGGTACAGCCGGAGCGGGTCCGCCCCGAGCCGCTCGGCCGCTTCCCAGGGATCGACCACGGTGCCGAGCGACTTGCTCATCTTCTCGCCCTTGAAGTGCACCCAGCCGTGACCGAAGACCTGCCGCGGCATCGGCAGGCCCGCGCTCAGCAGCATCGCGGGCCAGATCACCGTGTGGAAGCGCGTGATGTCCTTGCCGACGATGTGCAGATCCGCCGGCCACCACGTCTTGAACAAATCCTCGTCGGTGCCGAGCCCGACCGCCGACGCATAGTTGGTGAGCGCGTCGGCCCAGACGTAAATGACGCTGTCGGGATCGCCAGGCATCGGGATGCCCCACGACTGCCCCGCCCGGCTGACGGAGATGTCCTCGAGGCCGCCCTCGAGCAGCCGGAGGATCTCGTTGCGCCGGATCTCCGGCTCGAGAAACCCCGGCCGCTGCGCGAAATGATCCAGCAGCCGGTCGCGATACTTCGAGAGCCGGAAGAAGTAGTTCTTTTCTTTTATCCAGACCGGCTTGCGATTGTGGATGGGACAGTTCCCATCGACGAGATCCTTCTCCGGCTTGAAGGCCTCGCACGACTCGCAGTACCAGCCTTCGTAGATGCCGTCGTAGATATCCCCCGCCGCCGACATCCGCCGGACGAGCTCCGTCACGCCCGCCCGGTGCCGCGGCTCCGTCGTGCGGATGAAGTCGTCGAACGAGATGTCCAGCTTCTTCCAGACGTCGCGGAACTCGCGCTCCATCCGATCGCAGTATTCGAGCGGCTCGAGTCCCAGCTCCCGCGCCTTGCGATAGACGTTCTGTGAGTGCTCGTCGTTCCCCATGAGGAAGCGGGTCTCGACGCCGGCGAGCCGCTTGTAGCGCGCGATGACGTCCGCGGTGATCTTCTCGTACGCCGTCCCGAGGTGGGGCCGGCTGTTGACGTAGTCGATCGCGGTGGTGAGATAAAAACGCACGGCTACTGGCTGGCTCGATACGCTTGCAGCGCGAGCGCCTGGACCTCTTTGATCGGCACCCCGCGCGCCTCTGCGATACGGACGCAGTCGTCGAACTCCGGCTGCGCGTTGACCACGCGGCCGGCGCGGCGGGCGACCTTCACGCGGACCTCTCCGAGCGGTGTGGCGACGCCGACCGTCTCGCGCTCGAGCCGCTCGCGCGACATCTCCTGCCAGCGGACGCCGATCGTGGTCGTCTCCTGAAACAGAAGCTCCGCGATGGCCTCACGGCGATCCGGCGGCGCCAGGACGGTCACAAGGATCCCGGGACGATTCTTCTTCATCTGCACCGGCGAGTAGAACACGTCGAGCGCGCCCGCCGCGTGGAGCCGATCCATGAGCGCGCCGAAGATCTGCGGATTCATGTCGTCGATCTCGCATTCGATCGAGACGATGGTCTCGACGTCCGAGACCGTTCCAACGCGCTCGCCGACGAACACCCGCAGCACGTTGGGAAAGCCCGCCGGATCCCGGTCCCCGGCGCCATAGCCGATGCGCTCGACGCGCATCGGCGGCATCGGACCGAACGCCTTCGCGTAGCCGGTCATCAGCAGGGCGCCGGTGGGCGTGACGAGCTCCCCCACCGCGCCGGTCGAGTAGGTCGGCACGCCCGTCAGGAGCCGCGCGGTCGCCGGCGCCGGCACGGGGAACGTCCCATGGGCGCAGGTCACGGTGCCGCCGCCGACGTTCAGCGGCGAAACGGCAACGTCCTCGATCCCGAACCACTCCATCGCGAACACGGCCCCGACGATGTCGACGATCGAGTCGAGCGCGCCCACTTCGTGCAGGTGGATTCGCTCGACTGGAACCTGATGGATCGCCGCCTCGGCCTCGCCCAGCCGCCTGAACAGCTCGATCGCTCTCTGCCGCCCGCTCGTCGACAGGGCCGAACGTCCGATGGCGCGCTCGATCTCGGGAAGCGAGCGATGGTCATCGTGATGGTGCTCATGGTGCTCATGGTGCTCATGGTGCTCATGGTGCTCATGGTGCTCGTGATGCTCGTGATGCTCGTGGTGCTCATGATGC
Organism: uncultured Acidobacteriota bacterium; assembly: GCA_963847125.1. GTDB lineage: Bacteria > Acidobacteriota > Vicinamibacteria > Vicinamibacterales > 2-12-FULL-66-21 > DATAEE01. The sequence continues at coordinate 3,186,465 of CAWJYM010000004.1, read as the reverse complement.
TCGTGGTGCCCATGATGCTGGTGGCTGTGCAGCTTGAACTTCGTTGCCGAGACGCCGGCGCGCAACACGCGATCGGCATGGACGTGCCAGTGTCCTTCGATGGCGAGGCTGCCGAGCGCCGTGCGCAGCTCGTCGATCGGCAGGCCCGCATCGAGGAGCGCGCCGACGACCATGTCACCCGACGCGCCGGCGAAGCAGTCGAAATAGAGGGTGCGGCTCACAGATATCCGTCTTCCTTGAAGCTCCGATACCGGTTGTCCGCCAGAATCACATGATCCACGACGTCGATCCCCATCAGCGCCCCGGCCGCCACCAGCCGCGCCGTCAACGCGACGTCGTCTTTGCTGGGCGTCGGGTCGCCGGACGGATGGTTGTGGAACAGCACGATCGCGGCCGCGCCGCCGATCAAGGCCTCGCGGTAGACGGCGCGGGGATCCGCGTGGCTTGCATCGAGGGTCCCGACCGACACCAGCCTGGCGCGGATGACGCGATGGCGCGTGTCGAGCAACAGCACGCCGAAGCGCTCCACCTGCCCCGAGCCGAACTGCGGCATCAGGTACGCGGCGGCGTCGCGCGGATGGACGATCGGCGTCCGGAGCAGGGCGCCGCGGACGAGCGTTCGGCGCCCCAACTCGACCGCCGCCACCACTTGCGCCCCTTTCGCCGCGCCCAGTCCGACGACGCGCCCGAAGTCCTCCCGCCGCATGCGGGCCAGCCCATGCACGCCGCCGGCGGCTTCGAGGAGCGTGTTTGCGACGTCGAGCGCGCTCCGCCCGCGCGACCCGTGACCGATCACAATCGCGACCAGCTCGTTGTCGCCGAGCGCGGCCGGTCCGACACGGTCGAGTTTTTCGCGCGGGCGATCGTGCGGCGCAAGCGTTTTCATCGTATCATCGAAACCCCGATGCTCAGGGCGACGCTGCCGATTGCCGTGATCGCGATCGCGGCGACGATCGCCTGTTCGGAACCCCCCAACAAGGAGATGCATCAGGCCCAGGGCGCGATCGACGCCGCCCGGGCCGCGGGCGCGGAGCTGTACGCGCGCGACGAGTTCGAGGCGGCGCGCGCCGCGCTCACCCGCTCCGAGGATGCCGTCCGCGCGCGCGACTACCGACTCGCGCTCAGCCACGCGCTCGACGCGAGCGAGCGCGCGCAGGACGCCGCTCGGCTGGCGTCCGAGCGCCGCGCCGTCGCGCGCAGCCAGGCCGAGCGCGCGCTGATCTCCGCCGACGCAGCCGTCAAACGTGCGCAGGCGCGCCTCACCACTCTGTCGGCCGCGCGCCCGGCGCGCCGGGACCTTGCGGATATCGACCACGCGATCGACGTGGCCAGTCAGGCAGTGCAAGAATCGCGCGCAGCGCTGGCGAAGGGAGACTACCTCGCCGCCGCCAAGGCGCTGGATGGCATTGAAGCCCGTCTCGACGCGGTGCTCCGCGGCGTCAGGCCGCCGGCGCGTCCGAGATCCGGCCGCGGGAGGTAGGCAAGAATCTCACCGCCCGGACACGGGTGACGTTGCAGAATATCAACGCAACATCCCGCCGAACGCGAGCAGCATGCCCACGATGAGCAGGAACCCGGCCAGGTCGAGCGCGAAGCCGTAGCGCATCATCACACCGATCGGGACGTGCCCCGAGCTGTAGACGATCGCGTTGGGCGGCGTCGAGATCGGCATCATGAACCCCATGCTGGCGCCGAGCGTGGCCGCAAGGGCGGGCACGACAGGGTCTATCCCGGACTCTCTGGCCACGGCGATCGCGATCGGGACGATCATGTTGGCGGACGCCGTGTTGGATGCCGTTTCCGACACGACGATCGCGACCGCCGTGAACAGCAGCGTGAGCGCCACCGGACCGCTCGCGGGCAGGAGGGTGAGGATGCCCCGCCCGAGACGCTCGGCGAGCCCGGTCGAGAACGCCAGCTCCCCCATCGTCAGGCCTCCCCCGAACAGCAGGATGATGCCCCAGTCGATCCGCACCGCGTCGTCCCAACCGAGCGTGAAGCGCCGGAGGCGCCAGCTCACGGGCAGCAGAAAGAGCAGGATGGCGCCGATCATCGCCGCGACCGCCTCCGGCACGGCGGCGCTGTAGGCGAGCGCGAAGGCGGTCGAGCCCAGGCCGGTCACCGCGAACACTCCGGGAAGCAGCCACAGCACGACGGTGACGCCGAACGCAACGACCACGTTACGCTCGCCCGTGGTCAACGACCCGAGCCTGGCGAGCTCAGCCTTCAGCGGATTGGCGGCCGACGCATCGAGCTCTACGCCCCGCAGCGCGGTCGCCGCGAAATGCGCGACAAGGAAGACGAAGAGCATGAGCGTCAGCGGCACGCCGAAGGTCATCCACCCGGCGAACGACAGTTTGTAGCCCGCGAGGCGCTCGAGCATGCCGAGGCCGATGAGGTTCGGCGGCGTGCCGATTGGCGTGGCCATGCCACCGACCGACGCCCCGAACGCCGTGATCAGCATCATCGCCATCGCGAAGCGGCGGGTCGAGGGATTCTGCTGCCTGCCCTTCGTCACGTGCGCCACAATCGACAGCCCGATTGGAAACATCATGGCGGTCGTCGCGGTGTTGCTGATCCACATGGAGATGAACGTCGTGACCCCGCCGAACGCGATCAGGATCCGCAAGGGACTGCGCCCCACCGCCGGAGAGGCAAGGGCGGTGTAGGCGATGCGCCGGTCGAGGCCGTGCACGAACATCGCCTCGGCCAGCATGAAGCCGCCCATGAAGAGGAAGATGATCGGATCGGCGAAGGGCGCGAACGCGACGCGCGCCTGCGCGACGCCGAGGAGGATCGCGAGGACCGGTCCGATGAGCGCCGTCACCGCGAGCGGCAGCGCTTCGGTCACCCAGAGCACGACCATCATCGCGAGAATCGCCCCGAGGCGGTGGGCCGGCTGGGGCATCGGGAGCGGCGCCAGCAGCAGGATCAGGAAGAGCGCGGGGCCCGCGAAGAGGCCGACCGTCCGGCGGCGCCGGTTGAACTGTTCCTCCGCGGGCGAGTAGACTTCGGCCGCCTCGTGATACCTACGCATGCGCGACCCAGGTACCCTCGCAGATCAGCTCGGCCCACCCTGTCAGAAAGAGTCCCGCATCGGTCCACTCGACGAGCTGGGTGCCTCCCGGTGAGGTCACCTCCACCTTCCGCGCGGCGCCGCCGTACGCAGAGGCCGCGACCGCCGCTGCGCACGCGCCCGTGCCTGACGCCAGGGTAGGACCGACGCCCCGCTCCCAGATCAGGATGCGAACGCGATCGGGCGCCTCGACCTCGGCGAACCCGACGTTGGTGCCTGCGGGAAAATAGGGATGCCGGGTCAGGAGCGGCCCCAGACGCTTCAGCCGCTCCTCGGTTACCTCGCCGAGGACGACGCATTGCGGGTTACCGACGCGGAGAACGACCGCGCGAACCATCTCGCCGCCGACATCGAGGTCGGCGACGCGAAGATCCTCCGGCACGCCCATCGCCGCGCGAAAGGTCTGTCGCGAGCCCTTGCCCGCAAGGCGGGTCAACCTTTTCACGCCGGCGTCCGTCTCTATCCCGATTTCGCGCGTGCCCGGGCGCTCGTAGGTCAGCAGGGCCGCGAGGCAGCGAACGCCGTTGCCGGACACCTCCGAGGCGCTGCCGTCCGCGTTGAGCAGGCGCATCGTGGCGCCGAAGTCTGTCGTCTCGAAGAGGATCAGACCGTCCGCACCAACGCCCGCATGGCGGTCGCACATCGCGCGCGCGAGCGCCGGAACATCGACGGGGAGCTTTTCGTCCGCTATGAGGAGAAAGTCGTTGCCGTACGCGTGCGCCTTCGCGAAGCGCACCATCCGGCGACTGGTTCGAATCATCCGATCCATCTATTCCCCGGGCCGCATGAGCTCAACGACGACAGAACGCGAGCAGATGCCAGCCGAACCGGCCGACCAGCGCGCGCGGCAATGCATTGAACGTTCCGACGAACAGACCGTTGTACAGCGTTCCTTTCCAGCCACCGTGCAGGCGCGACGTCACGGGGAACCGCTCCGGAACGATGCGCACGTCGCTGAAGTCTGTGAGGAGCCGCCGGAATTCGCCGAGGCTGTACTTGCGGAGGATCGGCGCGTCCTCGTGCTCGAGGCCGACCTTCATCAGCTTGGAGAGCGCATTCAGCCAGGACACGCGGTTGTAGACCTGGAAGAGCGCCTCGCCGCCCGGTTTCAGGACGCGCCGCACCTCGGTCACGATGGCGCGGTCGTCGGCCGCGTACTGAATCACGCCGTGCGCGAACACGAAATCGAACGACGCGTCCGGGAACGGGAGCGCCGCCCCGTCGGCTTCCACGATCGACGCCGCGAGGCGCTGATGAGCCATGTTCGTCGCCGCGAGCCGGGCCGCCCCGTGCGCGACGTCGACGCCCACGCCCCGCGCGCCGCCGCGCGCGAAACGCGCGAGATCGATGCCGGCGCCGCAGCCGACGTCCAGCACACGCCGCCCGCGTTGGCCGTCGAAGTCGACCAGCCGCGGCAGATGATGCAGCTTTTCGAAATGATATTGGTCCAGATCCGCGAAGAAGCCGGGCGTGCCCGGCGCATGCTGCGAGATCTCGAGATCGTGGATGTGGTGGTCCCAGTACGCGCGGACACGCGACGCAGCGGAACCGCCCTTCGACTCTCGCTCAGGGCGCCCCGAGCCCAGTCGAGGGGCGTGGGACGACGACACGACGCAGTAATATACGTCGAATGACGCTCACCCGCGATCCGGCGCGACTCGCCGCCGCTCCCTTCGACCTGCTCGTCGTCGGCGGCGGCGTGCACGGTCTCGCGGCGGCGTACGACGCCGCCTCGCGCGGCCTGTCGGTCGCGCTGGTCGAGCGCGGCGATTTCGGAAGCGGCGCGTCGTTCAACCATCAGAAGACCGCACATGGCGGGCTGCGATCGCTCGGCGGCCTGCGGCTGCGGCAGGCACGCCTGTCGATTCGCGAGCGCCGCGCTCTCGCGCGCATCGCCCCCCATCTGCTCCGTCCGATTCCCTTCCTCGTCGGGACGTATCGGTCCGTGAGCAAGGGCCGGGTCGCGCTTCGCGTCGGGTTCAAGCTCGACGCGTGGATGGGGCGCCACCGCAACGACGGCATCGAGCCGGAGCTGCGGCTGCCGCCCGCCCGGCTCGTCTCGCAGACGGCAGCGCGGAAACTGTTCCCGGGAATCCGCGAGGCGGGCCTGACCGGCGCCGCGACCTGGTACGACTACCAGATGGTGGAAGCCGATCGCGTGACGATCGGGTTCGCGCTGGCGGCGGCGGGTCATGGCGCGATCCTCGCCAACTACGTCGAGGCGCTCGGGGTGCTGCGGCACGACGGCCGCGTCGCCGGGATGCGGGTTCGCGATCTCCTGACCGGCGAGGAGCATGAGGTCCGGGCCCGCGTGGTTCTGAACGCGGCCGGCGGTGAGGCCGGTCTGATCATGCGGGCATTCGGAGACGACCGTCCGTTCCCTGTCCTCAAGGCGCTGAACGTCGTCACGCGCCGGCCCGCGGGCGACCTCGCGCTCGCCGCTCAGGCCCCGACGGGCCGGATGCTCACCATGACACCGTGGCGCGGCCGCGCGCTCGTCGGCACCTGGCAGTCACCGGCCCTGGCGAATCCGCAGGATGCCGGCGTGTCTTCCGACGAGCTTCAATCCTTCCTCGCGGACGTCAACGCGGCGTTTCCGGCGCTGCGACTCACGCCGGGCGACGTGTCGCTCGTGCATCGCGGCCTCGTGCCTGCGGTCACCGGACGTCGCGGCCCCGAACTGAGGCCCCGCCACACGGTGATCGATCATTCATCGCGCGGAGCCCCCGGGGCGCTCACGCTGGTCGGCGTCAAGTACACGACCGCGCGGCTTGCGGCCGAGCGGGCCGTCGATCGCGTCATGAAGCTCGCCGGCCGGGCGGCGGGACGTTCGGTCACGGCGCGTGCCACCCTTCCGGGCGCGGGAATCGCGGATCATGAAGCGCTCGCGATCGAAACAGGACGCGCCGTCGGCGTAGAGCTCGACCCGCACGTCCGGTCTCACCTCGTGGCGACATACGCAGAGCGCTGCGCGCCAATCATCCGCCTGATGGGAAAGCGCCGTGAGTTGATGGAGCGCGTCTCGGAGCACGTGCCAGTGACGGCCGCGGAGGTCGTGCACGCGATCCACGCGGAGGCGGCGGTCCGGCTGAGCGACGTCGTCATGCGCCGCACGCCGCTCGGATCGATGGAATACCCGGGCGACGACGCCGCCCGGCGTGTCGCGGCGATTGCCTCGACGGAGCTCGGGTGGGACAGCCCCAGGATCGGCGAGGAGCTCCGTCTGCTGCGCGCCTGCTATCCCTAGCGGACGACGACCTGGACGTTGCTGTCGAGATCGCTCTTGTTGATCTCGATGTCCCCCGTTGGCTTCTCGAGCGTCTCGCCGGATCGCAGCTCCAGCTTCAGCCGGTATTTTCCAGGCGGAACCTTGATCGTGAACGCGCCGTTCACGTCGCTCGAGACGGTGAACGTGGCGCCGGTCGCGCCGTTCACGAAATCGAGGCGGCGCGCGCCGAGCGGCGTGCCGGCCGCGCTGACGACGCGCCCGCTGATGGTGCCGTCGGTCGTCGGCGGCGGCGCCGAGGGATCCACGACCGGTACGCCCGGCCGGCAGGCGGCGGCGAACACGATCGCAAGACCGGCGGCCGCAATCAAGCCCTTGCGAGCTGAACGATTCTTCTGCGTGAGCATCGTGCGACTCCTTCCAGGCGCGCGGTAAGCACGCCTACGGCACGGTGAATCCCCGGAACACCCACGTGACGCCCGCCGTGAAACCCCAGCTTGGATCGGTCGATACCAGGCCGACCAGGAACCCGCCATCGACGCGCGCGCTCCCACGCGTAAAACGCGCGCCGAAGCGCAGAATCGAGCGGGACTCCGTTCCTTCCGGCGGTTCGTCTCCCCACTTCTGGTCGCGGCCGTTTATCTCGCCCACGACTTCGAACCCCTGCGCGATCGCTCGCGCAACCGAGAATCCGTACGTCAGAGCATCATTCTGACGATCACCGCGCACCGGGTCCTGGAGGATTCCGAACCCGATGTTGCCGACGAGGCGAACGGATTGGACCGTTTTGCCAACGAGCACAGACGCGTTGAAGTCGGTCGTGTCGAGGCCGAGACCGCTCTCGTTCGAGGCCAGGGGCAGCTTCGTTGCCAGGCGGAAGCCGAGCGCCGGCCGTCCGGGCGCCTCCGAGAGGAAACGGACTTTTGTCGCAACCACCATGTCGTCCACGTCGGACGTGGTGTCTCCGTCGAAGTCCACCAGGCCGGAGAGCGGCGCTGTAAAGCGATCGGTAACTGCCAGCCGCTGATACGGCGCCCAGTCGACCTGGAGCTCGACGATCGAGCCGAGGCCGAAACTGGTTCCGACCGACGGGAACCGGAGCAGATTGCCCTCCAGACCGGAAACCGGATACAGGGCGTCGCGGGCGTAGTCGAATCCCGCCTCGATCAGGATGTTTCCCGAACCGATCGTCTCCGGGTCCTCGGTCACCAGCGGCCGCTGCTGCGCGCCGGCTGGCCCGGCGGCCGCACAGAACAGCAGCAGCATCCATGCGTACGACGCGACCGATCTCAGCGTTTTCGACATCTGGCATTCGACATTCGGCATTAACACCACTCAGAAGAGTTTCTTGCTATCGAGGAGGATCGTGACCGGGCCATCGTTGACGAGCTCGATCGCCATTCGCGCCTGGAATTCGCCGGTCGAGACGGTCAACCCGGACGCGCGGAGATCGCGGACCACGTCCTCATACAGCGCGCGGGCGAGGGCCGGCGGCGCCGCGGCGTCGAACGACGGCCGGCGCCCCTTGCGGGCATCTCCACACAGCGTGAACTGGGACACGACGAGAACGCCGCCGCCCGTCTCCACGACGGTTCGATTCATTTTTCCGGCGTCATCGTCGAAAATCCGCAGATCGCGCACTTTGCTCACCAGGTATTGGACGTCGGCAGGCGCGTCATCGTCTGCCACTCCCACGAACACGAGCAATCCATGCCCGATCTCGCCCACCGTACGAGCGCCCACGCGTACGCGGGCGCTGGTGACCCGTTGCACGACGGCTCTCATGTCGAACGCCCGATCACCTGTGCCTGGTGCCCAGTGCCTAGTGCCTAGTGCCTGATGGTCAAAGGCGCAGTCCCAGCCGGCAGTGCGGGGTCGGCGGTGGCCGTTGACGCGAACCGCCGGTCGAGCAGGTGCCGCGGCTGCAAATTCGCGGCCGCGCGCAGCATCGAGTTCTTGATTTCGGGATGGTCGACTTCCAGCTCGGCAATGAGCCGCTTGACTCGCTGGCGCTGGAGGCCCAGATCGCCGCAGGCGGGGCAGCAACAGCCGACGATCGGCAACTGGCATTCGTTCGTGTACTGCCGCGCCTCGGACTCGGTGACGTAGACGAGCGGTCGAATGACGATGTGGCGGTCGTTGTCGGAGACGAGGCGGGCCGGCATCGCCTTGAGCGAACCGGAGAAGAACAGGTTCATCACGAGCGTCTCGATCACGTCATCGGCGTGGTGGCCGAGTGCGATCTTGGTCGCGCCCACCTCGTCCGCGAGACGGTACAGCACGCCGCGACGCAGCCGCGCGCACAGCGAGCAGGGCGTGGCGCCGTCCTCGAGGATATCCTCCATGACGTTGCCGATCGTCGTCTGCTCGACGACCACGTCCCAGCCGCGCTCGGCGCACGCCGCTTCGATGAGATCGCGTCGATACCCCTCATAGCCCGAGTCCACGGTCACCGCGATCACGCTGAACGAGATCGGCGCCCGCCGCTGGAGCACGTGGAGCACATGCATGAGCGCCCAGCTGTCCTTGCCGCCGGAGAGACCCACCATGACGCGGTCGCCGTCTTCGATCAGGTTGTAGTCGCCGATCGCCCTGGCCACCTTCTTCGCGACGCGCGCTTCGAGCGGTGTTCGGTAGGACATTGCGGTATTCTCGCACGCCTCAACGAAATTCCGGCCTCAGCGTCACCCGCGCGCCGAGGTACCGGCTGTCGCTCGACGGGGGCATCTCGAGAAACGGCACGAACCCATTCGTTGTCGTGATGGTGACGACGTACACGTAGCTCGTCGGCGTTTCGTAGGGCCGGTATGGAACGCCGCCCGGCATGTTCAGGGTGACCGTCTGCGGTACGCCAGGCGCGAGCCTGACTTCATGCTCGTCGCGGCCGCTGTCGATCGTCACGACGTTCACGATCGGCGCGTCGATCTGAACCACCAACCGGTCGATGCGGCGGCCCCGCCACCCGCCGTCGGGCAGCTTCTCGAGCGGCGCGCGCAGGATGACGTCCGCACGCGACTTGCCCCGGACCCAGAAGAACTCTCCTTCCGGCGTGTACACGTTGTCGTCCGGGAAGTAGCTCATGACGTCGCCCGCGAGCATCCGGCGGGACCTGTCCGGCTTCGCGCTCACCGGCAGATCGTTCAGCATCGTCAGCTCGATCGGAAGCAGCCGCAACGGGCCCGACTTGACGTGCTCGCCGGGGTTGAACGAGCTCCAGAAAGGGTTGAGCAGGATCTTCGCGGTGAACAGCGCACCCACGCCGAGCGCGATGAGCGGAACACGCGGGTTGTCGATGAGCGGGGTGAGAAACAACAGGAGCGGATAAAAGCTGAGGAAGTAGCGGTTGCCGACGGGACCGCCCCCCCCGGACCACGTGAAGGGGGTGATGAACAGGATGGCGCCGACGGCGGCCGCGGCCGCGCCGAGCGCCAGCCACTGCCAGCCTTCTCGCCGCCGCGACATCAGAAACAACGTCAGCGAGACCACGCCGGGGAAGAAGTACGGGACGAGCCCCGCGTGACGGCCCGCGATGAAGTACCAGACGTTGCGGGCGAACACGCCGATCGTGTGCTGATTGGCGAGCGTGTCGCCAAGCAGCTGGTCCCGGCCATGCAGCGGCGCGATCCGGTCGAAGGTCTCCGACGGGTTGGCGAAGGGAAAGCCGGTCGTGTGGTAGAAGGTCTTGCGATATCCGCCCTGATAGTTGAACTCGCCGGTGATGCTGAAGTTCATCAGATAGAGGCCGCCCGCGACGATTCCGAACACGACTCCGAGACCCACGGCGCGCGACCACTCCCGCCGCCACGCCGTGGTCAGCACGATGGGCGCGACGAGCACCGCGTGCGTCGGCTTCGAGAACGTCAGCACGCCTACGAGGAGGGCGGCCAGATAGGGGCGATCCGACCGCCAGAGAAATGCCGCGTAGAACACGAGGGAGAGATTGAAGAGCTCTGGCGTGATCCAGACGAAATACACCGGCGCGACCGATCCGGCGAGAAAGACGACGGCGAACGCGGCGGCGAGGCCGGAACGCGATCCGCGGCCGGCGAGCCACAAATAGGCGACGAGGACGTCCAGGGCGAGGAGCAGCGCATGAAGGACGAGGAAGCCGCCGGTGCCGAAGAGCCAGACGAACGGCGCGGCGACGAGCGGATAGATGAACGACTTTCCGAAATACAGCCGTGTCTCCGACGGCTCGTCGGCGGAAATCCTCCGGAACCAGGGGAACGCATCGATCGCCTGGAGGCGGTTCGTCTTGCCCCGTTTCAGAAACACTCCCTCGGGTCCCGTTGTGTATTCCTCCCACACGCGCACCAGGTCGCGACGTTCGTAGGTGAAATCGAAATCCCGGGCGAGGCTCTGACCCATCAGGTAGTACGTCGCCTCGTCACCCTTGAAGCCGTGCTCGGCGCGCGGGAAGTCGATCGACGCGGCGACGCCGAGCAGCACGAGCGCGACGGCGGCGGCGGTGGCGATTCCCGGATCGATCCGGCGGGCCGGCGGAGCGGACGGGCTGTCGGCCGCAACGATGGTCACGTGAGCAACAGCTCCTGGACGGCCCTCGGCCACGACATCGCGTCCGCGACACGTTTCGCCTCGGTCCCCATCCGCTGCGCCGCCGCATCGTCGTCGATGAGGCGCCGGAGCGCCGCCGCCAGCGCGGAAGGATCGGGCGCGCACACGAGGCCGTGACGATCGTCGACCACGAGCTCGGCGGGACCGCCGCTGTCGTGGCAGGTGATGATCGGCTTGCCCGCGGCGAACGCCTCCACCGTGACGAAGCCATAGTCCTCTTCAAGCGGCACGAAAACGACGGCGCGGCACCGAGCCAGATGGTTCACGACGCCGGAGCTGTCCAGCTGGCCGATCATCTGTACACGGTTATCGAGCCCAAGCTCGCGCGCGAGCGAGACGAGCCGGTCCCGCTCTTCGCCGTCGCCGCCGATCACGCACCGGATCCCGCGCGCCACAGGCTCGGCGAGCGCGCGCAGCAGCAGGTCGAAGCGCTTGAGCGGCGCCAGCCGGGAGACGGCGAAGAAGTAGTCGCCGTACCCGTCGCAGCGGTAGGCGCGCGCAGGAGGAGGCGGGTACAACACCGTGGAGCGGACGCCCCCCAGGACCTCCAGGCGCTTTTGAATCGTGCGCGACTGCACGAACAGTCGATTCACGTTCCGCCTGAGGAGGTATTTGTCCGCGGCATGGATGAACCGGCGCCGGATCTGTTCTTTGATCCTCGCCTTCGTGCCGAGCGTGGCGCTGAAGCGGGGCCACAGGTCGTAGTACTCGCGCATGGTGTGGTTCAGCCAGCACACGTGGCGCGGATGACGGACTGCGTAGCTGGGAAAGCGCATGCTGATGACCTGGTCGACGTGTCGCCCGGCGCCGTCCAGCCCCACGTCGGTCATCCACGTGGCGAGATAAGCGGACGCCTGCCGGCCGAACCGGTTCTGCGGCGTGGTGACGAGATCCGCTTCGTGCCCCATCGCCCGCAGGGTATCCACGATCTCGCGGGCGATCACGAGGTGCCCGCCTTCGGTGAACGGCGGGCTGGAAGTCACCACCGCTACGCGGCTCACGCGACGGCCCCGCGCGCGAGGAACGAAAGGTCCGCGTCGAGGACGCCCCGCCGCCGCGTGCGACGCGACACGTCGTGCAGGATGCCGTACAGGCGCTCCATCTTCCGAACGAACGTCGCGATGTCGTACTCCCGACCGGCCACCCGGGCAGCGGCCGAAAGCCGCGCACGCTCCTCGGGCCGGTCCATCAGCGAGACGATCCCATCGGCGAGCGCCGCGGCGTCTCGCTTCGGAACGATCACGGCGTCGCGGCCGGCCGTCAGCACGTCGATGAGCCCGTCGGCGTCGGTCGCGACGATGGGCTTCCCTGCGGCGAGCGCCTCGAACACCGTCAACGGGGTCCCTTCCCACAACGACGGGAACACGCTGAGGTCGAACGCCGACAACACCGCGGCGACGTCGCGGGCGAACCCGTGGAACACGAACCGGTCTCCCAGGCCGAGCGCCCGCGCCTGCGCCTCGAGCGCTCCGCGAAGCGGACCTTCCCCGACCACAAAGAACTTCGCGCGCGGGCGCTCGTCGAGCACGCGCCTGGCTGCCTCGACGAGGTATTCGTTCCCCTTCGAATCGTGCAGCCGCGTGACCGTCCCGACAGCGAAATCATCCGGCAGAAGACCCAGCTCCCGCCTGACGGCCGCAATCTCCTCCGCCGATCGCGGTCTCGCGAACTCGTCGACCGGCGCCCCCAGATACACGACCTTGACCTTCTCGGGCGGGATCTTCCGCGCCTGTACGACGAATGCGGCCGTGCTCGTCGAGACCGCGATCGCGATGTCCGTGAACCTCTCGAGCGCGGCATCCGCAACCTTCTGAAACCAGGGGGTGTCCGTCAGGTTGGCGTGCTCGTGGAGGATGGCGGGCAACCGCCGCATCGCACCGGCTATCCGGCCGAAGGTCGTCGCGCCGTACCCGTGGAGGTGCAGGATGTCGATGTTCTTGCGGTCGATCACCTTCAACAGCGCGGGCAGCGTTGCCGGGTCGAACTTCGACTTGTGGAGATACGTGATGTCGATTCCCAGCGCGTCCAGCGTCTCCTCGGAGAGGTCGCGCTTGCGGAGGCTGACGAGCGAAACGTCGAACCGCTCCGGATCGAACCGCGGAATCATCCACCCGAAGAGGCGCTTGACGCCGTGCATCCGCGATCCCTCCCACCCGAGGTGATCGCAGACCTGAAGCACGTTCAGCTTTCTCATCGGCCGGGCCCGGGGGCGCCCAGCACGCGCGCCGGGATGCCGACGGCGGTCGCGCCGTCGGGAACCGCCTCTCGAACGACGGCGCCGGCGCCGACGATCGCGCGCGCGCCGACCGTGACGCCGTCCAGCACCTTCGCGCCTGCGCCCAGCCACGCGCCATCGCCCACGCTGATGCCCTCGGACCGCCGCGACTGCTCGAGGACGGGCCGCGAGGGATCGTTTGCCTCGTGGTCCCCGCCGATCAAGTAGCAGTACGCGGCGAGGAGCGCGCTGCGTCCAACGGTCACGCGGCTCGCCGAGAAGATCTCGCAGTTGAAGCCGATGTTCGCGCCGTCCGAAATCTCGATGTCTCCGTTCTTGCACGACAGGATCGTGTTTCGACCGATGAATACCCCGCTGCCGATCCTGATCCCCCGATTGCTTTCTCCCTTCGCGTCGAGCAAACAGTGATCGTCGATGACCACGTCGTCGCCGATCTCGATCTTGTGCGGGTGCCGCAACACGACGTTCTGTCCGAAGACGACGTTCCGCCCCGTCCGGCCGAGAAGCCACGGATAGAACGTCTTTCGCAACATCAGCCCCACCGCCCCGGGCGTCTCCTGAGCGACGAAGGTCACGAGCTCGTGTTTGAGCAGCGCGGCGAGGCCGGGGCGCCCGACGACGAGCGCGCAGTACTTCTCTCGCGCCGATCGGCGGCGATCGAACAGCTGGTCCTGCGCGCGGGGGATTTCAGTCATTCAGCATTCAGCAATCCACAATCCACATTGATCAGATCCACCCTTGTTCCCTGTACCACGCGATCGTCCGGCGCACTCCCTCCCGGACGCCGATCCGCGGAGCGTACCCGAGCTCGCGCCGCGCGCGCGCGATGTCGAACGACCGGCTCTTGGTGAAAAAGTCCACGCGCCGCCGGTAGATCGGCGGCTCGATGCCGAACGGCGCGCAGACCGCCTCGCACGCCGCGCCCGCGAGCCAGAACGGCCAGACCGGCAGGTGCAGCCACGGCCGCTTGACGCCGGCTTGGTCGGCAATGATGCGCACGAGCTCCTCCAGCGTGGTGACGTCCGGTCCTGCGAGGATGTACGTCCGGCCGGCCGCCTGTTCGACCTCGCCGCACAGCCGGAAGCCCTCGACGAGATCGTCGATGTGCGTCAAGTGATAGTAGATGTCGCCGCGCCCGAGCGTCACGAACCGGCCGCGGGCGACGCCGCGGAAGAGCTTCAGCAGACGCCGGTCGCCCGGACCGTAGATGCCGGTCGGCCGCGCGATGACGAGCGGGACGCCGGTCCGGCCCGACGCTTCTCGAGCGACCGTCTCTCCCGCAACCTTGGTCTCCTGATAGATGTCCCCCGGACGAAGCGGCGCATCCTCATCCGCGGGCGGCCGCTCGACGTCGCCGTGCACCCCGACCGTGCTGCAATGCACGACCCTCGAGACTCCCCCGCGCGCCGCCTCCTCGACAATCACGCCGACGGCGTCGGCGTTCACCGCGCGATACGCCGATTGCGGCAGCGACGCTTCCCGATACACCGCTGCGATGTTGTATACGATCGAGACGCCAGGCATCGCGGCCGCGATCGACGCGCGATCGGTCAGATCCCCCTTCGCCAGCTCGACCCCGTCCGCGGCGAGGGCCCTGGCCGACGGCGCTTCCGGATGACGGACAAGCGCGCGAACTTTCCGCCCGCTGCGTGCGAGATGGCGGGCGAGATGCCCGCCCGTGAAGCCGGTCGCGCCCGTGATCAGGCTATTCGACACGCTCGGCGACGATCGTGACCGGCGATCCGACGAGCCGCAGAAGACCGATCGCTGCGAGGAGTCCTTCGACGCGCGTCGTGAGCCCGCGCGAGCCGATCGCTTTATGGAACGCAATCGGCAGGACGAACTGGCGCTCCACGCCGGTGATGCGAAACCCATGCGACGCCAGCGCCTCTCGAACCGCGCGATGGCTCAACACGCGGTACGGCTCCAAGCGCCGAGGCGAGGGGCCCGGCCTCCATCGGCTGAGGACCGCTCGCGCTTTGCGGCTCGCCGCCTGGAGCGCGGCGGCGCTCGCCAGCGCCGGATAGTCGAGCACGACCCGCCGCCGAGCCACCCGGCACAGCTCCCCAACGACGCGACGCCAGTCCGGCGTATGCATCACGACTCGGAGGCAAACGGCCGCGTCGAACGATCGATCCTGAAACTCCAGCGTGTGCGCGTCGCCACGTGCAAAGGTCAACGGGAGCGCCGGCTCGGCCTGCGCGCGGCGCGCCGCCACCGTCAACATCTCGGCCGACGCATCAATCCCCGTGACACGCGCGCCGCGGCGGGCCAGCAGGATGGCGGCCCGACCCGTCCCTGTCCCGACGTCGAGGATCCCGACTCCCGGGGCCGGCGCGAGAAAGCGAATCAGGGTTTTTTCCTGCGTCTCGGCGATGAGCGTTCCAATGGGTCCGCCGAACCTCGCGGCATCAAACCGTTCGGCGGTCGCCGGGTCGGCGTAGACGGCGTAGGAGTAGTGCTCGGCGTCGATCACGCCACTCCTCCGGCGACCTGCGTCGCGGCAGGCGTGCCGAACAACCGGTCGCACGCTTCGCGCGTGCGGCCGAGGTACGCGTCATAGGTGTACTTCGTCGCCGCGAGCGCCTGCGCGCGTGCGCCAATCTGCCGGGCCCGCGCCGGATCCTGGATCGCCGCCAGGATCCCTGCGCC
Organism: uncultured Acidobacteriota bacterium; assembly: GCA_963847125.1. Classification (GTDB taxonomy): domain Bacteria; phylum Acidobacteriota; class Vicinamibacteria; order Vicinamibacterales; family 2-12-FULL-66-21; genus DATAEE01. The sequence continues at coordinate 3,170,700 of CAWJYM010000004.1, read as the reverse complement.
GAAGCCGGCCGGCGTCGCCTCGGTCAGGATCGCGACGTCATCGTCGAGCACCTGCGTATGGGTCAGCAGCCGCGTGGCGACGATCGGGCGGCCGGAGCGGAGGTACTGATAAATCTTGAGCGGCGTGTTCGTGCCAGAACTGCGCGGCGAGACGAGCACGTCGGCGGCGTCGAGGAACCGCGGGATTTCCTCGGCCGCGCGCCGGCCCGCGAACATCGTGACCTCGCCGACGCCCGCGCGCCTCGCTTCTTCACGCGCCCGTTCGATCTGCGCCGGCTCGCCTCCGGCCAGCACGAGCTTCGCGTCCGGCCGCGCCGCGGCGACGGTGCGCATCGCGGCGAAAAGCAAATCGAGCCCCTGGTAAGCCTCGAAGGTTCCTGTGTACAACGCGACGGGCGCTGCCGGCGCAATGCCCAGCGAGGTCCGCACCTCGCGCCCCGAGCCCGCCTCCGCGGCGTCCCCGGCGCCCGGCGCGTTCTCGATCAGCACGGCGGGCACATCCGCATCGATCTTGCGCACCGTCTCGAGCAGGTGCGGACAGATGACGATGACGACGCGGGATCGGCGGATCACGAAGCGCTCCAGCCACCCGAACGCGCCGGCCAGGACGCGGGACCGGCTGAAGCCGAAGTTCGTCAGCTGCTGGGGCAGGCTCGAGTGCATGTCGTACAAGTGCGGAACGCCGGCGAGCGCCGAGAGCACGACGCCGATGGCTCCCCCTTCCTCGTGGGAGTGGATCGCGTCGTACTTTTCGCCGATCGCCCGACGGAACGCGGTTACCGCGAGCGCCAGGTCGAGCGGGACCTTCGCGAGCGACGGGCCGATCCCCACGCGCCGGACAAGCGGCGGCCGGAGCGACCGGAAAATCCGCAGGCCCTGGAGCTCGACGTCACGCCCGAACGGATAGGTGACGAGATCGACGGTATGGCCCAGGTCGAGGAGCGCGCGGATACGGTGATACTCGCTGAACGGCGTTCCCCGGGGCTCGAAGAACGGCTCCGGCGCAATCATCAGAATGCGCATCTGGTGCGGCAAGGCATTGTACCATCTGATACACTCGCGACTGACCCATCCGCGTGAATCTCCGTTCACTGGCGGCTTTCCTCTTCAAGGCGGTTCTCAGCGTCGGTCTGGTCTCGCTGCTCCTCGCCCGCAGCGACGTCGGGCGTCTGTGGGCGCTCGCGCGCGGCGCGAACCTGCTCTGGATCGCTGGCGCGGCGGGCGCCTACGCGGCCATGATCGGGGTCAGCGCGTGGCGGTGGGGCGTGCTGCTGCACGCGCAGGGCGTTCATGCGACCACCGGCCGCCTCGCCGAGTCGTTCCTGGTCGCCACGTTCTTCAACAACTTTCTCCCGAGCAACATCGGCGGCGACGTCGTCCGGGTGACGGATACGGCCGGGGCGGCGGGCTCGAGAACGCTCGCCGCGACCGTCGTCCTCGTCGATCGCGGCCTCGGCGTGATCGCGCTGGGCCTGATCGCCGCCGCGGGCGCCACGCTCGCGCGCAACGCCGGTCCAATCGGCGCGCCGATCGTCTGGCTCGGCCTCACGGTGTTCCTCTCGCTCGGCTTGGTCGTCGTCCTCAGGCCATCTGCGGTCGCCGCGCTCTGTGCCCCGCTCCGTCATGTGGGCGGGGAGTGGGTGGACGTGCGGCTCGGGCGGCTCACGGGCGCTCTCGAACGGTTCCGGGACCGGCCGGGTGCGCTGGCGATGGGCTTCGGCGGTGCGCTCGTCGTGCAGGCGCTGCTGGTCCTGTTTTATGCGGCCGTCGCCCGCTCGCTCGGCGTCTCAATCGGTCTCGACGACCTGGCGGTCGTCGTCCCGGCAAGCCTCCTGGTGCAGATGATCCCCGTGTCTTTGAACGGCCTCGGAGTCCGGGAAGCCACATTCGGGTTCTATTTCCGGCGGCTTGGCCTGCCGCTGGAATGGGCGCTGCTCGTCTCGTTGGGCGGCGCGGGGCTGGTCATGGCGTTTTCACTCGTCGGCGCCGGGCTCTACGCATCACGGCAAAAGGCGCGGAAAAACCTGCAAGTTCTTGACAGTGAGCCGCCTGAGCTCTATCCTAAAGACTCCGTTTAACTGAAGCTCCCCACTCGAACACGACTCCCTTAAAGCGGGGTGTGTTCCGCGCCGATAGGTGTCGGGAAGCGCCCGACGTATCCGTCCGGCCGGAGGCCGTACAGGGTTTACCCATGTTCCGAACCTATTCCCGCCCGCTGCTGATGTGTGTGTCGGTGACCGCCGCCGCGGCGATGGCCGCCACGTGCGCGAAGAGTGAAAAAAGCGAAAACCCATTGAGCCCCAACATCGCCGGGCCCATGCCGGGTGTCGAGATCTCGCTGCCGGTGTTGCTGGAGCCGGGCCAGGGGTGGAGACTCAAGAGCAACGAGCAGCCAGTCCAGCTGCTCGTCGAGAATGCCGCCTCCAACAGTCCGCGGCCGCGGCTCTACCGCTTCGAGGTCGCCGCGGATGGCGGCTTCCGGAACATCGTTTTCGCTCGTGAAGCCATCTCGGAGGGCGCCGGCGGGCAGCCGGGGCGTACGGCGTTGCGGCTTCCCGATCGGCTCCCGGACGGGCGTGTCTACTTCTGGCGCGCGCGCGCGTACGACGGCGCCAACACCGGTTCATTCGCCGGCGGCCTGAACTTCGAGATCCAACTTCCCTCGCAGTTGTTCAACCCGCAGCTCGTGTCGCCCGTGAACGGACAGACCGCCGAAAACCAGCGGCCCCATCTGAAGATCCGGAACTCGCCACGACAGGGGCCCATCCTGAACGTGAACTACGCGTTCCAGGTGGCAAGAGATCCAGGCTTTACGCAGGTGCTCGCGCTTGGATCGATACCCGAGAACACCGTCACGGGCGAGACGGTCTGGCTCCCGAACGCGGAGCTTCCGGCTCAGTCGACCGTGTTCTGGCGGTCGATGGCGAGCGACGGCCAGGTCCACAGCGCCTGGGAAGTCACCTCGTTCAAGACTCCGTCCGTGACGACGTCGCCGTCGCCCGGCGGTCCGCCGACGCCTGTTTCGTGCGGCTCGCCTGCGACGCACTACGATGTCGTGGCGTGTCAGCGGAGCGCCTACGGGACGCCGGTGGGCCACAACAATCTGAACAGCCTGATGCGCGCCATCGCGGCCGACCTGAATCGGCGCGGATTCTCCGGAGGACCCTACGGAGTCCTCCGAAAGGATGGCGGCGCGAACTGCGGCGGGATCTCGTGCGACATCGTTTGCTCTGGCCAGGGTACGTCACAGCGGCAGTATGACGTGCTCATCGACGGCGAAGGCGCCGGCGTTCCGACGTGGGGCCCACCCCGCGTCCACCCGGACATCCGCATCGACACGTGCATTATTCAGTAACGGATCGCTAAAAGCGCACGCGGAGTCCGCCGACGATCTGGAAGCCACCGAGCGTGACGGAATCGGCCACGCCGTCGAAATCGGCGGAGCCCCACACGTACCGGATTCCCCCGCCCACTCCGTAGCGCTTGTTCACCATGTACGCCATGTCGGCGCCGAAATGGATGCCGAAAGAAGTTTTGCTCTGCTCCGTCACGTCGACCGACGTGACCTGTGGATTGGAGAAGTCGGGCCCGGGCTCCGGCGCGATCGTCATCCCCGTGACGACGTCTTGATTGGCGAAGATGATCGACGGACCGGCATAGAACGCGAAGTCGATCTGATCGGTATAGGGCATCATCCACACCGCGGAGAAGTTGAGCATCCCGCTCGTGTGCCCCACGCCCGGAACGTTGACGGTCACGGTGCGGGGGGAATCGGTGATGATCGGATGCGGGATGCTCGCGACGGCGCTCATGTCGGTCTCGGTGTTGTAGTTCACATACCCTAGAGCCACCGCGAGATTGCGTCCGACTTTGTAGCCGCCGCCGAAGTCCGCAAAGATGGGCTCGCTCCCGAGGCTCGCCGTCCCGGTCAGTGACGCCGGCTCCTCGTAGACATCGAACGTGGACGCCATCTCGACATCCCCCGACCCGACCTGAACTCCAAAATTCACGTAGAGGAAAACCTTGTCGGTCCACTGCATCTGCGCCGCGGCCTGCGGGACACTGGCGAACGTGAGAGCGAAAGCGAGTAGCGCTGTCTTCATCTTCAGCATGCATCTCCTCGTGCGTGGGCGTCGCGAAAGAATTTTCGCATGGTAACACATCACCGACGGCCGGAAACGTTGGATCGATCGCGTTCGACGAAGTAGATCGCCATCGATCCGTTCTTGAAAACGCGCCGGAACAGTTCGGGTCGTTGATCGAGCGTCCGCTCGAGCGTTGGATAGGCCTCCCGTTCGGGAGGACCGACGACGAGGTACTCGATCCGAAGCTCGACCGCGGCGCGATACGCGTCGCGTGCATCGCTCGAGGTATAGACGCTCCGAACGCGAGCGCTGGCCGCTTCATACTTATCGAGCGGAACCATCGAGATCGGTAGGCCCGCCGCCATGCGGCGCTCCGCGAACGCCGGCAAGTAAGCCCATGTGGTCCGCCCTCGAACATGGGGCTCGATCTGGACGATGGCCTCCTCAGGCGTGAACCGGCGGATCCAGTCGATCGCGGCCAGTTCGTCCGGCGTCAGCACGAGGGTCCAGGGAAACCCCGGCCCCTGCGCGCGGTTCTCCGTGTCCTGGGCGTTGTAGACGTCGACCGCCAGCGTTGGCGCCGCCGCGGCCGCCAGGATCAAGGCAGCCGACGCGGTGATCACGCGCGCGCGGACCCCGCGCCGCCAGAGCTCCTGGAGCGCCACGGCCGCAAGCGGAGCAAATGCGATGAATAGAAGGTGCCCGGCACGCCAGCCGACGTACACGTACTGGTGGTCGCGGACGTCGACGAAAAAGTAGAAGAGGAAGGCTATCAGCACGGCGGCCCACAACGGCGCGAGCCGCCACCCGTCCCCCGATCTCGCGCCGAGCCAGCTGCCCGCGATCGCGGCAGGGAGCATCAAGCCGAAGCTGAGAAAAACAGACAGCCACGGGTGCGTGAACGCGGCCGGGTTGACGAGGAGCCGCACGAGCGACTCCCCTCGATCTACATAGTGGAGCGCAAGCGCTACGCCGACCGCGGCTCCGATCGGCACGGCGGCCGCGACGGCCGCGGCTGCCATCGCCTTCCACCGGCGCACCGCAGCGAATCGCGCGACCGCGACCACTCCAACGATGCAGCCGAGCATGATCGCTGAGAAGCTGCTGAAGAAGAGCGCCGCGGCGAGCAGCGTCCCGGCGAGCCCCATGGCCGCAACGCCGCGCATGCCTGGCGTCCCCGCCGACCGGCAGACCACCAGCAGCGCGGAGTAGCCGAGGGCGTAGCCCATTGCGTGCTGGGGCTGCCAGAACAGGACGCGCTGCAGGCCATCGACCGGCAGGCTGCCGTATTCCCACCGCGTGATGGCGTCGATGTTCAGCATCCGGAGATAGCCGAAGTCGACGCCTCCCCGCGCGAAGGCGATGATGCGCTCGGTCCCCTCGAAGCTGCTGAACAGCACCGCCGCGGCGACGCCGAGCCCTGCGGCCGGGGCGCTCGAGGTCCAATGCCTGGCGAACGCGAAGAGGAACGCGACGAACATCACGTCCACCGCCAGGCCGTGCGCAAGCAGCACCTGCTCGAGCCTGAGCGAACGACCGAGCGCGCGGTACTCGACGGCCGGCAGGAGGTCCGGCAGCCAGTAGTACCGCAGATCGTCTCCGAGGTAGAACTGGTTCCGCGGCGGCACGTCACCCTTCGCGACCTCGGCCGTCACCGCCATCCGCCAGATGAAGTCGGCGGTGAAGTACGCGCGATACGTGCGGCCGTCGGGCGTCAACTCCCCCACCCGGGCGTACGGACGGCCGACGAGCAGAGGGACAAGGAGCAGGAGCAGCAACAGCACGAGAAGGTCTCGCCGGCAGGGCGCGGGAAGCGAGAGATCGACTCGTCGGGCGACCGGAAGGAGGATCGCGGCGGCGAGGACGGGCGCGACGATCAGGAGCAGCGTTTCGTTCCGGACGCCGGCCACCCACAGCGCGAGGAGTACGAGGCAGCTCGCCGCATAGCCCCAGACGGCGCCGATGGCTGTCGCAAACAGCCCGCTGCCTCCCCGCCTTCGCTCCGCTTCGGCTCGGCGGACGAAGGCGACGCCCGGCACTGCGTACCAGGCGACGATGCCGACGAGCAGCAGTGCGTGAGCGAGCGGAAGAACCGCGCGGAGAGCGATCAGGAGCGCAAGCGAGCACGCCAGGAAGGCGACGGCCACCAGCCCGCGCGATGTGGCACGTTCCTCCATGTGGTGGTAACCTCAGATGATACGCAGTTCCCCGCGCATGTCCACGGTTCTGCTCACCGGCGGCTCGGGGTTCTTCGGCGGCGTGCTGAAGAACCGGCTACTCGCGAGCGGTCTCTCCTGCGTGAACGTCGACGTCCAGCGCGACGATGTCTCTCATGAACGGCTGGTGTCGGTGCAGGCGGACATCCGCGATCGCGCCGCGATGGGGCCGCTGTTCGCGCGCCACCGTTTCGACTGCGTCTTCCACTGCGCGGCGATCCTGGCGCACGACGTCAAGGATCGCAACGTGCTCTGGACCTCCAACGTCGGCGGGACAGAGCTCATCGCCGACCTCTGCGACGAGCACGGCGTCGGCAAAATCGTCTTCACGTCGTCGAACTGCCTCTGGGCGGAGCCGTTCAACCGCCCGGTCACCGAAGAGGACGAACCTCGCCCGCGTGAAGTGTATGGCGCTTCCAAGTGGGCGGCCGAGCAGGCGCTGTTGAAACCGGGCCGGCGCGTCGACGCGGTCGTCATCCGGACCCCGACGATCGTCGACGCCGGACGGCTGGGTCTCCTCGCCATTCTGTTCGAGTTCATCGACGAGGGACGGCGCGTGTGGGTCGTCGGCGGGGGCAGGAACCGGTATCAGTTCATCTACGCCGAGGATCTCGCCGACGCGTGCATGAAGGCGATGTCGTATCCGGGCCGGGGCGTCTTCAACGTCGGGTCGGACGGCGTCGCGCCGCTCCGCGACGTATACCAGCACGTCATCGATCACGCGGGCACCGGAGCGCGGATAGCGTCGCTGCCCAGACTGCCCACGCTCGCCGCCATGCGCCTCGCGCACGCGCTCGGGATGTCCCCGCTCGGGCCATACCAGTACCGCATGATCGCCGAGGACTTCATATTCGACACCGGCAAGATCAAGCGCGCGCTGTCGTGGGCGCCGACGCTCACCAACGCGGAGATGCTCTCGAGAGCGTTCGAGTATTACCGGGCGCACCGCCGCGAGATCCACAGCCGCACGGACGCTTCAGCTCACCGACGGCCCGCGCGAATGGGTGTCATCCGCCTGTTGAAGTGGGTGTCGTAATTAGACCGGGGGGCTCCGCCCCGCCGGACCCCCCAACGCCGTCGCTCGCGGGGGCCCCTTCGCCCCGCTCCGCTCCGGCGGGCGCGCCTGTGGCGCGCCTTCCCGTTGTGGGATCTCGTTCGTGACCGGTCGGCAGAACACATGAAACGTGTATCACCAGCTGTTCTCGCGGCGATCCTGGCCGCGATAGTCATCGCCGCCGTCGGCCTGAGGACGGGCCCGTCCAAGCTCTGGCAGGAGCGCGAGGTCCTTCGACAGGTCTACACCCCGAAGTTCGAGCCGATCCCCGAGATGCTCTCTGCGAAAGACCTGGTGCTGGGGCTTCGAGACAACCTTCGCAGCGACCGCGGCCAGTCTTTCCTCCGCAGCTGGGTACCTAACCAGGGGGGCGCCCTGTGGCTGTCGCTCCTCGTCATGCTCGCGATCGGGTTCAACTTCAAGCGGCCGGGGGATCCCCGGAACGTCGCGCTCGTCGCGATGCAGGCGCTGGGGTTCCTGTTCTTCGACATCCTCCGGTTTCTGGATCTCCTCCACGACCGGTACGCCGTGACGCTGATGGACTGGGTGTTCTGCGGGATCGTGTTCGTCAACGTTCTACTGATGGGCCTCGCCGTGTGGCACGTGGTGCGCCCGCAGTCGGCGGTGTGGCGGCCTTCGCTCCCCGTGCCGGCGCTCCTGTCGGTCGCCGTCCTGCTCGTCGCGATCGACCTGTTTGCCGCCGCCGTGCGGCCGCCCGACGACGCGGGATTCTTCGTCAACCTTGGCGGGCAGAGGCTCCGCGAGCGGGGGCTGCTCCCGTATGGCGATCCGATCCTCACGGGTACCCCGGCCGCCGGCTACGGGCCCCTGCTCTACGCGGCGCACGTGCCTTTTCAGCTCGTGTTCGATCCCGCGCCGGCCAATCCCGTGTCCTCTCCAAGCCCACCACTCGGCGCCGACTCGACGTACGTCCTTCCGCCGTCCGCGGCGACGAAGCTCTGCACGATCGCGTTCCACCTGCTCGGCCTCGCCGCGCTCTATCGAATCGGGCGCGCGCACGCGGGACCCGAGGTTGGATGGGCGCTCGTGGCGCTCTACGCCGGAAGCGCCTGCGTGCTCGGAGTGGGCGGCGAGGCGTACTTCATCGGGGGGATGACGTTCGTGTCGCACATCGCGCCGGCAGCCGTGACGCTGGCGGCGTTTGCGGCGCTCGATCGCCCCGCGGCGGCCGCGGTCCTCCTGACGGCCGCCGCCGGCGTCGGCTTCTATCCGGCGTTCCTCGCGCCGGCGTGGCTGGGTTTCTATTGGGATCGCCCCGCCGCCCGTCGGAGGTTTCTCGCGATGCTCGCGATCTCGGGCGCAGTCCTCGCGCTCGCGGTGCTCGTTCTCTCGCGGCCGGCGGCCGGGCGCGGGCTCATCGGGACGATTCTCTGGGACACCTTCGGCCATCACACCGATCCCGAGGGGTACGGGTTCAGCCCGTTCAGTTTCTGGGGACAGCGCGGCGGGATCCGCGGCTGGCTGATGGCCCCGCTCGTGGGGACGTCGGGGCTCACGACGCCCGCCTTCCTCGCGTTCGTGGCGTTCGCGTGCGGCTCTTTCGCGCTGGCGCGGCGCCGTTCCGCGCCGGCGCTGGCGTTGTTGACAGCCGCGGTCGTCATCGGCGCGAACCTGCTGAAGATCCATCCGACCGGCACATACGTCGCCTGGTTCTACCCGTTTCTGCTCATCGGATTCCTGATCGAATCGCGCTCCGGACAAGACGCGCTAGAATGAATGGTTTTCCGTGACAGAGCAGACCAAGCCATCAGCCGTCGTGATCGGCGGGGGGCCGGCTGGGCTCACAGCCGCCTACTATCTCCTCAGGCGCAATCAGAACGTCACCGTGCTCGAGCAGGACCGCCAGGTCGGCGGACTCGCGCGTACAGTCGAATACAAGGGCTTCCGATTCGACATCGGCGGCCATCGCTTCTTCACCAAGGTCGGGCCCGTGCGGGACCTGTGGCACGCGATGCTGGGCCCGGACATGCTCAAAAGGCCCCGGCTGTCGCGCATCTTCTATCGCGGGAGCTTCTTCGACTACCCGCTGAAGCCGCTCAACGCGCTCACGGGCCTCGGGATCATCGAATCGGTCCGCGTCCTCCTCAGCTATCTCTGGATCCGGGTCCGCCCCATCCGGCCGGAAGTCAGTTTCGAGGACTGGGTGTCGAACAGGTTCGGGCGACGGCTCTACGGGATTTTCTTCAAGACCTACACCGAAAAAGTCTGGGGGATCCCGTGCGACCGGATCGGGGCCCAGTGGGCAGCTCAGCGTATCAAAGGCCTCTCGCTCGTGACCGCCGTCATAAACATGCTGTTCAAACCGCGCGCAAAAGGGGGCGAGCAAATCAAGACCCTTATTGATGAGTTCGAGTACCCCAGGCTCGGGCCGGGCATGATGTGGGAAGCCTTTCACGCCGATATACAGAACCGCGGAGGGCATCTCTTCCTGGGATGCAAAGTGAGCCGGCTACGCCATGAGAACGGAAAGATGACCGGGGTGGAATTCGAGCGCGAGGGCCTCAGGACCCTGCTTCCGGCCGATCTGGTCCTCTCCACCATGCCGCTGCGGGAGCTCGTCGAATCGCTGTCTCCCGCCGCGCCGCGCGAGGTGCGCGATGCGGCGGCGGCGCTGAAGTATCGGGACTTTCTGACCGTCGCCCTCATCCTCGACACACCGGACGCGTTTCCCGACAACTGGATCTACGTGCACGATGCCAGGGTCAAGCTCGGGCGAATCCAGAACTTCAAGAACTGGAGCCCCGAGATGGTGCCGGATGCGACGAAGACCTGTCTCGGCCTCGAGTACTTCTGCTTTGAAGGAGACGGGTTGTGGGCGATGGCCGACGCGGACCTGATCGCGTTGGGTGGACGCGAGCTGGATGCCATCGGGTTGTTGAAGGGCGCGCGTGTCCTGGACGGAGCGGTCGTCCGGATGCCGAAGGCCTACCCGGTTTATGACGACGGGTTCGTTCAGGCGCTCGAGGTCGTGCGGCGCTACCTGGATGGCTTCACGAACTTCCAGGCGGCCGGCCGCAACGGCATGCACAAGTACAACAACCAGGATCACTCGATGGTGACGGCGATCCTGGCGGCGCAGAACCTGCTCGGCGCCCGTCACGACGTCTGGGCGGTCAACGCCGACGACGAGTACCACGAAGAGGGCGGGCTCGACGTTTCGACGCTGTCGGAGGAGCTGCTGGCGCTGCATGCCACGCAGCCGTCGGTGCCCATGGAGCTGCCGTCTCTCGAGGAGGCCGGGGGCGGGGGGCGTTAACCGCAGCTTGCGCAGCAGCTTGGCGTCTTTTTTTCTTGGTCATGGAGCCAAAGTCGTGTATTATGTTTCGCCGACCCAGTACTTGCGGACCGTGCCCGGTTGCCCAGCCGGGCGGCGTATCACGAACAACTGTTCTGGAGAGGGATCGTCATGAAGCGTAGGTTCTGCCTTGTACCCCTGGTCGTTTGCGCGGTGGCTGTCGCGGTCGCATGCGGCAAGTCCTCGCCAACCCCTTCCACTCCCAGCTCCGCGATCCCCGGCGAAGCGAATGCGAACGCTGACGGCTCAAACCTGAAGGCCACCGCCCCGACGCCGCAGTCCCCGGTGAACGGCGCGCGCCCGGACGCGGGCGTCACGCTGGTCGTGGGCAACTCCGCGCTGAAGTTCGCCAGTGCGGGGCAGCCGCTGTCGTATCGGTTCGAGATCTATAACTCGGCCGGTAACCGGGTGTACCAATCCGGCCTGGTGCCGGCGGGCGGCTCGACGACGACGCACGATGTCCAGGCCGAGCTCAACGTGGGCGAGATGCACTCCTGGCAGGCCAGGCCCGAGTACCTCGGCACGGTCGGACCATGGTCGGCGCGCACCAGCGCGACGTTCATCGCGCCCGACAGCGTCGGCTTCATGAAGGGCAACGAGCTGTACGATCCCCTGACGCAGGGCAAGACGAAGTTCGGCAACGTCGTCGGACCCCACCAGTGGATTCCAGGCGTCGGCCTGAAGCTCCTTTCGCACGAGAGCCACGTCTCGTATCAGCTCCCCGCGACGTGCAGCCAATGCGAAATGTCGGTGATTACCTACCAACGTGATCTTCAACACCAAAGGCGGGAAGACCAAGATCATGTGCAGCGCGCAGGGATACGACGACATCGTCACGAACGACCGCCGGTTGACGGTCGAGAAGCGCGGCGATCCGCCGGGAATCGTGGCGTGGCGCATCATCACCCACGGCGACCAGGCGGACACCGAAGGCGCCGAGCGTGAGCAAGTCTTCTTCGATCCGGGCGAGACGTACCTCTGGGAAGCGAACTGGAAGAACAACTTCTTCAACCTCCGCATCATTCGGGGCACCAGCCCGAATGGCGAAGACATCTACGAGAAAGGCAAGGGTTTCGAGGGACGCGAATACGACCCGAGCCCGCACGTTATCTACCTCGGCGGGCCCGTCGGGCGGAGCGGGCTCGACGGAGCCTCAGTGCCGGACGTGATCTATCGTCACCTCTGGGTCTCTCCGAATCCGCGTCCCGCGTACGCCAACAAATAAGCCCTCTCGCGTCGTATGATGGGTCAGGCCCGGCTCGGGGCCTGACCCGTCCGGTTCGTCTGCAGCATGTCCACGAACAGCTTCCGGCTTCACTACCTCGCCAAGACGGCCGCAGGTGTCCCCCGCGACGTGTACAACACCGTCGCCTCGACGGTCCATGCGATCCGCCCCACTGTCCTCATCTACAACTGCACGTGGGTCTGCGACGCCCGCTGCGAGATGTGCCACAACTGGAAGCATGGGGATCGCAAGTCGGACATGACGCTCGACCAGCTCGACGGTGCGATGAATCACCCGTTCTGGGGCGCCGTAGAGAACCTGAACATCTCGGGGGGCGAGCCGACGACCCGGAACGACCTTCCGGAGATGGTCGAGCTGTTCCATCGCCGGCTGCCGCGGCTGCGCAAGGTCGGCATCAACACGACCGGTCTCACGCCGCACCGGGCCATCCCGATGCTGACGCGCATCGTCGAGTATTGCGAGGAGAACGGGCTCCTCTTCAGCGCTCGCGTCTCGCTCGACGGCATCGGCGACATCCACAATCAGGTGCGCCACGTCGACAACGGGTTCACCAAGGCCTGCAAGACCATCGAGGCGATGCAGGCGCTCGCGGAGGAGCACGCCAGCTTCCAGTTCGGGATCGCGGCGACCATCTTCTCGACGAACCTCGAGGATGCCGGCAACATCCTCGCCTGGGCGCGCGCGAGAAAGCTCGACATCGTGTTCAACATGCTGCGGTTCACCGAGAACATGCTGAACAACAGCGAGCTTGCGCAGACCATCGGCTTCCAGGAGCGCGAGGAAGTCTTCATGCGCAAGTTCTTCCTGGAACGGGTCCAGGAGGAGTCGATCCTCAGCGGGCAGTCGTTCATGTATCTGCACTACGCGGACATGATCGGGAACGGGTACCACCGGACGATGCCCTGCCCCTTCCAGCGCCAGGGGCTGCTGCTCAATCCGACGGGCGACCTGTTCTACTGCGAGAATTCGGACAAGCTGGGAAACGTGCTCGACGCGACCGCCGAAGAGCTGTACTTCAAGGCGGCCAACCTCGCCCACCGCGAGCAGGTGAAGAAGGACGTCTGCGGCACGTGCCTGAGCCCGTGCCAGGTGAACGTCGGCGCGATGAAGCAGTTCGTGCCCTACGCGAAGTTTCTCGTGCGAGCCTATCGCGTGAAGCACGACCCCGCGAGCCACCTGCAGTCGGTGCCGGCGCCGTAATTCAGCATTTCGCAATCCGCAATCCACAATGGGCTGGACCCGTTCCCTGCGGCTAGCCTTCGGCCTCGCCCTTACGATCGTGGCGCTGCTCCTCGCCGATCCTGTCAGGGTCTGGCGCGCGGCCGCGGCGGCGCAGCCCGGGTGGATTGCGATCGCCGTCGCGCTCGTCGCGGTCGATCGCGCGCTCATGGCGTACCGCTGGATCGTGCTCGTCCGCGCGATCGCTGGACCGGTGTCCCTGGCGATCGTCCTCCGCGTCTTTTTCGTCAGCACGTTCCTCGGCACGTTCCTGCCCAGCGTGGGTGGGGACGCCGTTCGCGCGGTGAGCCTCGCCCGGCATGGCGTCGGGGCGGCGGACGCGACCGCCTCCGTCGTGATGGATCGGTTGCTCGGCGTCTGGTCGCTGCTGCTCGTGGCGTGCGCGAGCCTGTGGGGCGTCCAGGCGGCGAGAAGCGACGCGGGCGTCATCCTCACGCTGGCGCTGACCGCCGCCGCGTGCGCGGTCGCAGGCGCCGTCCTCTTCAGCGATACTGCCGCCGCGGCGGTCACGCGGCTCATCGCTGCGCTCCCGGGCGCGCGCCTGCGCCATGCATCGGGCCGGCTTCTCGAAACGATGCGCCGGTACCGTCACAGACCCAGGGCGCTCGCGAACGTGACGCTTGGATCCGTCGGTGTCCAGTTCCTCCGGATCGTTCAAGCCTTCTGTCTCGGAATGGCTCTCGGGATCGCCGCTTCCCCGGAGATCTATTTCTCTCTGATACCGATCATCCTGCTGATCATGCTCGTCCCGATCACCGTGTACGGCCTCGGCACGAGCCAGGTCGCGTTCGTCTGGTTTTTCGGATCGATCGGCGTCCCCGAGTCACAAGCCTTCGCATTGTCAGTGCTGTTCGTCGCGCTCGGGGCCGTTGGCAACCTGCCGGGTGGGGTGATCTACGCCTTCCAACCGGGCGTGAGCCACTGATTGGCTTTCATCGCAGAAAGACCTTTCCGCGCCGGGCGGTCAGCGTCTCCGGCTCGAAAAACCGGCTGTCGCACAGCCACCACTGCCTGCCTTCGAAGACGCCCGTGAGGAATGAACGGCCGACCGCCGTGTCGACTCTCAGGGAACCGTTTACGCGCGATACCCACTCGACCGGCGCGACGACCAGCGCGCAGCTCGCCGGTCCCGAAGGAGCGGTGCAAAAAATCCACCCGGAGTTCAGCTGAACCGAGTCGATGCGGTGCGTTTCTCTGAGGATCGTGTATTGCCGCCGGTTGTTTTGGATGTCGAGTTGCTCCTCGGCCTTTCCTCTGCAGGCGTCCGTGAAATTCCGCACACAGAACTCGGCCGACTTGGTCGAGTCCGCGAAATCCGTGAGAAAGGTATCGGCCAGCTGTCGCATCTCGCGGACGCCGTCGTTGACCCGGATGGGCGACGTCGTCATCGTCGCGCTCAGCGTGAGGTCGCGGACGGTGACCCTGATGGCGTAATCGCTCGGCACCGGACCATCGATCGGAGCACGCCAGCGCACGATGTGTCCCTGGCTCGCGAACGTACCTCCAACCGGTTCCGCGGCCCACTCGTATGTCAGGAGCTCGGCCGGCGTCTGGGCATCCTCGGCGACCGCCGTGATTTCGACTTCCTGTCCGGCGTCCACCTGCGTTCTGTTCGCCGTCACGCTGCGGACGACCGGGGCGGTATTGGGCGGCGGAGGAGGAGGCGGCTGGACCGGGCTCCCGCCGCAATGGGCGGACGCGGCAGCGCCGGCGGCCAATAGCGCGGCGATCGATAGCCTACGCCTGGGAAGCTTCATCTCATCAGCTCGAACAATTCTATCGTGTCGGCTCTTACGACAAGGCGCAAGCGGGGTTGAAAAACGTCCAACCGCGCTTTGACGTCAGCTGCATGCTCCTTCGAGTAGCGCGGGTAGTGCACGACGATGTACCGGGTCAGGCGATCGTCGAGCGCCTTGAAGGCCTCCGGACTGGGGAACGTCTGGAGGGTTTGCGCCAACGCGTGGAAATCGGGTGGAAAGTTGTCGCTGTAGCCGTTGAGCAGGGGCTGCCAGTGGTACGTGGAGAACAACATGTACAGCGCGTTGAACTCGACCTGCCGGCCGCCATAGAAGGGGAATTCCGCAACCGGGCCGCGCGGCTGGGCAGCCAGAACCCGGTAGACCGCCGGTACGGCCGGCATCCTATCGAGTTGAAGGGGCACTACGGCGAGTTCGGCGGCCACCAGGAACGGCGCGGCGGCCATCGCGACCCGCCATTCCCTGCCCCGCCGGCTCAACGCATCGATTGCGATCGCCATCAGCATCGCCAGGCCCAGTGAGACGGCGATCCCGAAGCGCGATGGCGCCCGCAGAAAGCTGAAAACCGGGACCGCCCGGTAGAGCGCGGTGTAGAGGCCGCCGCCCGGGCCGAACGACAGCCAGCACGCCAGGCCCGTGACGAGCGCGTAGAACACCACGATGTCGCGCCGGCGCTCTTCACCGGCAGCGGGTCGGAGGCCGTGCCACACGCCCGCCATGCCAAGAGACGCGACGAGGAACCCGGGATTGAGCGGTTCCTTCCACTGCCCGAGCAGCGGGAGCATCCACCGGTGGGCCCACGATGCAGAGGCAAGGTAGCTCCGCCAGTCAGCGGAGAAGATGCGAGCGTCGCTCAACGTCCGCGCGAACCCGCTTGCGCGCTGCGCGGTGAGATGCGGGAGAAAGAACGGCAGGACGACGAGCGCGGCCAGCGCGGCGGCGCCGGCGGCGCCGAGCCAGAACGTCCGGTCGCGCGCCAGCCGCCGGCTCGCAGCGAAGAACACCACGCCGAACGCGGCCAGCAGCCCCGCCAGGATGCCGTAGTACGCGCAGGACAACGCCTGCGCGGCGATGACGGCGCCGAGCGCGGCGGCGCGGCCGGGAGTGCGCTCGTCAACGAACCGATGAAGCGCCAGCAGCGTGAACGGCAGCCCCGCGGTCATCAGGAGCTGGATGTGAGCGGTGTGGGAGAACACGTAGGGGCAGAACGCGAAGGCGATCGCGGCTGCGGCTCCGGCGCTCCTGTTCCCGGTGAGGTGCCGGGCGAGAAGGAACGCACCGAGAACCGCGAGAACGAACGAGAAGAAGACGGCCACATTGTGCGTCGCGATCGGGTTTCCGCCGAGAAGAGACGCCGGCGCCGCAAGGATCCCCGCGCCAATGTTTGGCTCGGACAGCGCGAGGGCATGCGGATGCGGATGAAAGATGTTCGCTTCGTAGAGCTGCAGCGGCGCGGTCGTGAGCGCGTGCGCGACCCAGTTGACCACCCATATGCTCCAGCGGCCGTCGGTGAGCCGCAGCCGGCCAAGCTCGGACATCCCGAGCGCAAGCGGGTAGGTCAGGACCATCGTCGCCAGGACGGCGAATAGGACAACGCCACCGGTCGCGGAGGCACGACTGCCCACAGACGCCCGTGTGCGGACGACGGTCCTCGCGAGGCTCTCATTCATCGTGAAAAGCGCAAGTCTTCGCCCTGGATAGGGGTAAAATCTAGCATCCCGACGCTGTTGTTGGCGTATCCCTTTTCCGTGCGCCTGGTATTCGCCTCCTGCGATCGCGTGATCGCCATGCCGCCGCCGCGGCTAGAACCATCCGGATGACGGGCAACCTGTCGCTCCCGGAGAGCGGAGCCTCGGCGGTCTGGCCGCGAGCCGGCTTGGCGCTCGAATTGACGATGCTCGCCACGGCCGCTGGGGCAGGCCTGCTGACCGCCGGCACACTCATCTTCCTGAAAGCGGGCACCCAGCGGCTCATCGACCCATCCAGCGCCGCGCGCGCCTGGCTGGTCTGTGTGGGCCTCGCGGGGCTCTGCGCGGCCTTGTGGCGCCGCATCCCGGCCGACACGGTCACGCGTCACCGACGCCCGGTGATCCTGCTGCTTGCGGTCGCGATGGGCTGGACGCTCCTCGTCCTGGTGCGGCCGTTCCTGCGCGCAGGCGACGGGCTGACCGCGCAGTACTTCGCTAACTCCGCGTGGGAAGGCTGGCCCGCCGCGTCGCTCATTGACACCGACGTGTCGACGGCCCGCATCCGGGAGCGCTGGAACGGCCGTCCCCCACAGCAATTCAGCGCCCGCTGGACGGGTTTTTTGGCCATCGAACGGCCGGGCCTCTACCGCTTCGCCACGACCTCCGACGATGGCTCACAGCTCTACATCGACGACCAGCTCGTCGTCGACAACAGCGGTCCGCACTCGAGTGCCACGCGATCGGCCGAAATCCAGCTCGCGCCGGGATCCCACCGCGTGCGGCTCGAATATGTCCAGTTCGGCGGCGCCTTCGAGATAACGTGGTCGTGGGCGCGCGCCGGCGGGCGCGATCGCCGCGTGCCCTCGTGGGCCTTGTCCCGCCGCCCGGCCGGCTACGGCACGGTGCTCGCCGCCCGGCTCGTCGACGCCGCGCTCGCGGCCCTCGCCGTTGCCGTCGCGGTCGCCGCGGCTCATTATGTGCGGGTCGGCGTCAAGGGTGAGAGCGTTCGCAGAGCACTCGCGCCTGCGCGGGCGAGCGTAGCGCAATCGTATCGCAATAGACCGGCTCTGGTTTTCTCCGTTCTGATATTCGTCGCGACCTTGCTCATGCCGTGGCCGGGCGGTACCGACGGCTGGATTCTCGTCAAGTCTGTCGCCACAACGATTCGTGATCTGAACCGTGGCACCGGGAGAGCGGTCGCCGGATATCGGACGTTTCAGGCCAATCTCAACAGCCCCCGGACGGGTGAGAATGTCGCGCTTCCAGCGAGCGTCCGGGAAATGATCGCGATGCTCAGCCGCCACGACGTCGAGCGGTATCAGCTGTCGGATGCACTTGCGGCAGACGCATGGGTGTACCAACAAGTCGTGGCGTCAGCATGGCCACGCAAGCTCGAGAAGGACGCCACCGCACGGTTCGTGCTCAATGCCGAATCGGTGGCCGCAGGGTGTTCCTTGATCGACAGGCAGACGGAAGTGTCCCTTGTTCATTGTCCTTAGCCTGTCCACGCTGTACCTGGCGGCGCTGGGCTGCGCAGTGTTCCCCTTCACGAAAGTTACAGGCAATTTCCTCAATCGCGCGGCTCTGGCTCTCGCCCTGGGCATACTCGTCAACTACTGTCTCATGTTGACGGGGCAAACGATCGGCCGTGTGTTGCTGGCTGGACTGGCGCTCGGAATGCTCGGCGCGCTGCGTTTCTGGAGAGACGTCCGAAGCGGATCGCCGAATTGGGGCCGTGGAAACAACACGACGGTGTTCTCCGTGTGTTGCATCGGCTATATTTTCATCGTCCACTATTTCACGATACTTGTGGAACCGCTTCTGCAGTGGGACGCTCGCTCGGTCTGGTTCTTTCACGCCAAGATGATCTGGACGGACGGCGCCCTCCGGCAGCAGACCGGTTGGGACCATCCCTCGATCGCATTCTCGAGCCCGGACTATCCGGAGCTCGTTCCAGCAATCGCCGCCCAGCTGGCCTACATCAAGGGCTACTGGAATGAATTTCTTCCGAAGGGCAGCCTGCTCATCATGCTCGTGCCGGCGGTCTTGTGGTTCTTCAGCTTTTTCAGAAAGCGCGTGAGCTTTGTTCTGTTGGCTCTGGGTTGTTTCTTCGGCCTCACCGGCATGCTCTGGAACGGCTACATGGATGGGTACCTGGCGATCTACTACAGCGTGACTCTGCTCCTGTTTGGCCGCTACCTTTCAGAGCAAAGGGACGTCGATTTGTACTCAGGATTGTGCGCGCTCGGTATCGCTGCAAATATCAAGAGCGAAGGGGTGCTCTTCGGTGTGTGCCTTGTCATTACCCTCTTCATCGTCGGTTTTGACATCCGCGCGTTCAGCCCCGCGTGGTTGTTCAGGCGGCTGCGAACGGACTTCGCGTTCGTGCGAGTTCTCCTCATTTCGATCGCTCCCGCGCTCATCTGGGCGTTCTACAAGAAGTCCTGGGGACTGCAGCACTATCTCACAGCGGATCCTTCGATGACCTGGTCGCGAGTCTCGACTCGCCTGATTGACGGGTTTACTGTGAATTATGTTCTCGACTTCCTTATGTTCCGGGCGAGCTCGATCTGGATTGCGGTCGGGCTGATCGCGGTGACCATCGTGTTCTTGGCGCATCAGGGGCTGAAGCCGCATTGGGGTGCCCTTGTCGCCGCGCTGACGTCGGCGCTGTACGTATGTGGAATCCTCGTCGTGTTTCTCAGTTCACCGGTCGTCGAACTGCATTGGCATCTTTTCACCGCGGCTGGTCGCACAATGTCCGCCGTCATGATGGCTCTCCTCGTGAGTATGTTCTTTCTCCTGTCCGACCTCGAGGCTGATGGGGTTCAGGCGTAGCCCACCTCTCGTCACTCCAATCGCGCGGAACCTTCGACTGACGGTATTCGTCCTGGTCGGGCTGCTGGCGATTCTCACCGCAGTCCTGGTAGCCGCGGTGCGGGTGCAGCCCCTCGGCTTGCAGGCGCGGTACTATCGCGGAATCGATTCTTCGTCCGAAGCGTTCAGCACCGACCCTGTTCTGTCGGTTGTCGATGCACGCATCAACACCCGGACCCTCCTGTTTCGCGGGCCTGCCGTCGCGCGGGAGTTGTTCGTCGCAGTCTGGGAGGGTTACCTGCTGATCCGCGAGGACCGCAACCATCGGTTTCAGCTGGAGTCGGACGACGGGTCCCGGTTGTATCTCGACGGCACGCTCCTCATCGACAACTGGGGCGAGCACTCGAGGCGCGCGATGGACGCCGAGACCGCGGTGAAGTCGGGCCGCCATCGCATCCGTATCGAGTACCAGCAGGTCTTCGACGACGCCGAGGTCGAGATTCGATGGGACGGGAGAGAGCGGGATGTTCTGAGGCCACTCGCCACCCACGATGTATCTCCAAGGCGGCCCGAGCGCTGGGCCTGGCACGTGCGAGACGTCCTCGTACCGCTCGCGCGGCTTCTGGTCACGTTGTGGGTCGCTGCTGCGGCCGCCCTGCTGATCGTTCCCGTGGTGATGGCTCTCGTTCGCCGCCTGCAGCCGGACCGCGCCTCGCGCCGTCTTCTAGCCGGGGTCGTCGGGCTGACCCTCGTGTTGAATGCCGTCGGCGTCTGGTGGGGGCTGCCGGGCTCGACCTGGACGGCGTGGGCACCTGACGAACTTGTGCCGGGCGGGGTCATCGCGGCCCTGATGGCGGGCTTCAGCGGCGGATGGCACTCGAACTATCCGCCGGCTCATTTCTACCTGCTCGCCTGGCTCTTCGCGCCCGTGTTGGGCGCCATGACACAGGGGTTGCTGGAGCCGGCAGTCCCAGGCACGCCGACATACCTGGCGCTCTTCGTGATCGAGCGAATGGCCAGTGTCGTGATGGCGGCGCTGACCGTCGTGCTCGTGCACCTGAGCGGGCAACAGCTGTACGGTCCCCGTGCCGCGGCCTTCGCTGCGTTTACCTTCGCCTTCACGCTGCCATTCGGGTTTTACGCCAAGCTGGCGAACCTTGACGTTCCATACCTGTTCTGGTTCGCCGTGTCGTTCTGGTTTTACGTCAGAATCGTGCAAGGCCGCCGCACGGCGGATCATTATTGGTACGCGGCCGCCGCGACGCTGGCCGTCGGCACGAAGGATCAGGCCTACGGCTTGTACCTGCTGCCGTCACTCCATATCGCGCTCCTGGCCTGGCGGTCGAGCAAGGACGCTCCGCGCCCGGGCGTCGTCCTTGCCAGAATCCTTGTGGGACCGGCGGTCGCCGCCGCCGGACTCTTCGCGCTGGTTCACAACCTCCCGCTCAACTTCCCTGGATTCGCCGCGCACGTCCGGGTTCTGTCCGGCTCCTCGTTCTACCGGATGTTCGGGGCGGATCTCTTCGGCCAGCTGCGACTGTTCGTGGATGTCCTTCCCCAGTTCCGTTGGGCCCTGGGGTGGACAGGACTCGCTCTGGTGGTTGTCGGCGTGTGGCTCGTCTGGAACCGCGGACCGTCCCGCCGTCATCTCTGGGTCTTCCTGCCCGCGGTGTCCTACTACCTGACGTTCGTCGCCGTCGTCGGCTATCACTACGACCGCTTCTTCATGCCGGTCGTGTTCATCTGCTCGATGTTCGCGGGAGTGGCGCTCGAGTGGCTCCTCCGGCCGGGCGCACGCCTGGTACCACGGCGCCTTGCCGCCACGTGCGCGATGGTCCTGATCGCCTGGCGGGGCCTTTCAATCGACGGTCTGATGCTGGTCGACTCGCGCTATCACGTCGAGCGCTGGCTCCAGGAGCACGCCGATCCCCGAGTGCGGCTGGCGCGTGTGGGTACGATCGAATATCTGCCCCGGTTTCATGGACTCAAGGCCCTCGAGCTGGCTCCCACGATCGAGGAAACGCACGGGATGAGTCCCACGTTCATCGTCGTCAATGCGGAATACATCCGACGATTTCGGCCCGAATCCGATCAGGCACGATGGTGGCGATGGCTGTCGGACGATAGCTCGCCGTACCGGCTCGTCTTCAGCAGAAAGAGCCGGCCGGTCTGGTCGGCGTTGAGCTACGAATCCCGCCTGTACTCCGGCGAGGAGAATCCTTACACGAACCTCTCGAAGATCAATCCGGAGATTGCCGTCTTCGAGCTGCGCGCCCGGGTGGAGTAACAGCCCGTCAATACTTCAACGCCAGCTCGATCGCGTCGAGCTTGAAGCGCGAGATCAAACCGTACCAATCGCGGACGCTGATGGTGCGCGTATCTCGAATGTGGCGCCGCTTGGCCAGCATGCGCGGCAGCCGGTAGAGGGCGGCCAGCCGAGCCTGAATGAGCAGCACGAACAGCCGCGCCAGCGAATACTCCTTGACGAACTCCGCGGACAGTCCCTGGTGCGTGTGCACCGCGTAGCCCTGCATCGCGTAGCGGTTCAGCGTGAACAGTGGCGAGACGAAGACGAGAAACCTCGGCATCCACTTCCAGAGGCAGTAGAGACGGTTGCGCTCGACGTGAAACGCCTTGAAGACGGAATAGTTGCCAGCCGTCGCAGATTTTCTGTGGCGGACCCGCGAGTCGGGGACGTACCAGCATTTCCATCCCGCGAGTTGTCCCCGTACGCCCAGATCCAGGTCTTCGAGGTAGCAGAAGAAGTCCTCGTCGAACCCGCCGATCCGATCCAGCATCGCCTTGCGCAGCGCGCAGGCGCAGCCGTGCGGGGCGAGCACCTCTTCCGCACGATCGTACTGACCGAGGTCTTTCTCTTCCCAGCCTCGTGCACGCGACACACCATCCGGATAGAGGAGCAGACCCGTGGAGTCGAAAAAGTTCGGCTGGTCGGCCCGGACGACGCGGCAGGCCAGTTGGCCGACGTCCGGCCTGTCGGCGGCGAACCGCATGAGCTCCTCGATGACAGTCGGATCGCAAACGGCGTCGGAATTCAGCAGGAAGAACCAGTCGCCTTTCGCCGCCTGGAAGCCGAGGTTGTTCCCGCGCGCGAAACCTTCGTTTTTCACGTTCCGGATGACCACGAGCTTGTCGCCGAAGCACCGTTCCGCCTGTTCCACGGAGCCGTCGGTGGAAGCGTTGTCAACGAGGATGACCTCGAGCGCCCGCCACGTCTGGGCGAAGAGGGAGGCGAGCGCGTCCAGCAGCATGCCCCCCCCATTCCAGTTGACGACGATCGCGCTGACGAGAGGAGAGGTCACGCGGAGGTCGATCGCGGCCGCGAGGCGGGTTTTCTGCTCACGACGACGAATTCATTGTAGGTGAATAGCCTGCCGACCCACCTGGGGAACGGGAACGAGAACGCGCGTTCCGGCCGAAATCCCAGCCGGCCGGCGATCCTGGCGAGGCGGGCGAAGTCCATCAGCTCGACATGTGTCGGATCGCTCCTGAATCCCTCCTCTTGTGGCGAAATCAGGATCATCCGGCCCTCGGGGCGCAGCAACCGCTCGTACCCCTGCAGGAGCGCAACGACCTGGTCTTCGGTCATGTGTTCGGCAACATGCGCCAGCAGGATCGCGTCGAAGCGGTCCGGGCGGTTGTACTCCGCCGACCGCCAGAACTCATCGGGCGTGAACGCGGTCAGCCCCCGTGCCCTGGCGGCGTGCACGCAGTGTTCGTTGGTGTCCACACCTACGCCGTGTCCCCTGAGATGCGCCAGATTGCGACCAATCCCACAGCCAATGTCCAGCGTGAATCCGGGATTGAGACGCCTGAGGTTCCACCGGTACGGGGCCTGAACGTCGAGCCACCGTTTCCACCAGGTCGTCTGAAGGCGCATCAGCCTCGCCGCGTATGCTTCGGTGCGAGTCGCCTCGCCTCCCGGCTCCATGCTGAGCATCATACCCAACGATTCTATCGAGTCGCGGGGTTCCCGCGATTGGAAGCGGGCGGTTCGTTCACGAACTCCCAGGACAGGTTCAGGCCGACTTCGGGTCCGGGACTTGCGCTCGGCTGAAACGTCCGATCCACCCGTGCCTCGAAGACAAACCGGCGGTTCTCGCTATTGATCGCCACATAGCGCGTCATCGGGACGCCGCGAGGAAAGCGCCCCCGGACGATCGGTTCGTCGTCGCACCAGACCTGGAGAGCCACCGGCCGCTCGTTCGCGTCCGGGTGCTCCACCCAGACCGTCAGCTTCACCCACTTCGTTGGAGCCAGAGGGACGTCTACGGCATGCGCGGTCGTTCGCGTCGTGCCGGCGGTGCCTTCGAACGGCCGATGCAGACCGTACCGGTACCCATGACCGAACTCCTTTGCGCGGAACGGGGGCCGCAGCGCTCCCCTCCCGACCACGAACGTCGTTACGGCGAGGGCCGCGGCAAGTACGAGCGTCGTCAAGAGGGGCGACCGGCGCAGGCCACGCCCGTCGCCGGCAACCGACGTCGAGCCGTTGGAGTCGGCGAGCCGCAGGACCCAGAACGCGAGGATCCAGAACGCCAGGGCGACCTGAAGAGTCTGGCCCGGCATTCCCAGCAGCGACGCGATACCGAACCCGACGACCGCATAACACGCGGTCACATGGCGTGCGCGATCCCCCTCGGCCGCTCGCCGGCGGAAAAGCGCGGTAACGAAGAACAGGACCCAGGTCGCCCAACCGACGCTGCCGAGAATCCCCATCTCGGCCAGCTGGTGACGAAACCAATTCTGCGCGTTGTCGGGTGGCAGGGGGGACCCGATCGCAAGCCTGCCGTAGCCGGCGGAAAGCAGGTGAAACGCGCCCACGCCAACCCCGCACCACGGCGAATCCCGGATCGCCGCAACGGAGGCCAGACCGTAGCCGTTCCGCGCCCAGAGCTCCCATGCCGCGCTCCGGAGCGTCGACGCCGAGAGATCGGGCACGAGGGACTGAACGCGCCGGAGCGGCCCCGTCGCCGGCGGTCGCGACACGAGGATGCCTGCGGCGAGCGCAACCACGACCGCGGCAGCGAGCACCACGGCGCGCCTGCGGCCTGGAACCGCTCTTCCGGCGATCGTCAGGTGAACGCCCGACGCGAGCGCGATCACGGCGCCGAGGAGGGCCGTTCGCGATCCAGTCGCCCACACGCCAAGTGCGATCACCAGCGCACCCAGCGTCAACAGCCATGCGCGCCCGCGTGACGGTGTCGAGAACGCGATTCCGATCGGGATCGCCACCCAGAGCGCTCCGAGCGTTCCGGAGGCGTTCGCGTCGGCCAGCGTGCCGCCGGCGCGCCCGAGCCCCGGCCAGATGCTCGTCGCGAGAAAGTCCAGCCGGACGAACCCCTGGTACGCCGCGACCGCGCCCCCGACGATCGCCGCTGCCACCGACGGCCACACGATGGTCCGCTCGAAATCCGGCCGGCCGACGGCGGGCGCGCTGCCGAACCGGCCGAACAGCCAGTCAATGAACAACAATCCGAGAAGATGGACCTGCGCGACGCGGGCGATAAAAACGGCGGTCGAGGTTCCGTGGGCCGCGGTGCTGTACACGGACGGCCGCAACCAGAGCAAAGACGGCATCCAGTCCAGCTCCCGCAGCGCCACGAGCGGCCAGGTCAGCGCAACGGCGAGCGCCCAGGCGATCAACGCGAACCGCCAGGGCCGAGGATACTGCCAGGAGCCCGCGAATGTCGGTGCCGCGCTCGCGACGAGAGCGGCGATCCAGGGCGGCATCAGCCAGATATAGAAGCGGCCCGTCGCGGCCACCCAGAGCAGAGGAACCAGCGTGCCCACGGCGAGAATCACGCCTGCCGCCCGCTCGGGCCAGCGTCTCCCGGCGAGCCACCCGACGATGACCGAACCCACTGCGATCGGCAGGAGCCCGCTCTCGGATCGTCCAACCTGTATCGTTTCGAAGGCGACCGCGGCGAGCGCGGAGATCGCGACGAGAGCCTTGGTCGAGTAGTTTAAGCCCTTCATCGGATGCCCTCGAGCTGTGCGACGGGGTCAGGGAACTGCCGTCGTCCGACTTTCTTCGAGCGCAGTCCTGATCGTATTCAGGAAGGTCGCCGCCATGACGTCGTAGCCCTGCGGCGTTGGATGCAGATCGTCGACGCCGATCAGATCGAGCCGATCCTTGAGCGCGTCGTAGACGTCCACGATCGTGAGGCCCTCGCGCGTAGCGAGCTGACGAATCGAATCGTTGAACGATGGGATCAGCGCGGCGACGGCATCGCGGTGGCGGAGGCCGCCGGCGCGCTGAGGCGGAATCGTCGCGAGCAGCACCCTGACGCGTCGGCCCTTCGCCAGACGGACCATGTCTTCAAGCGCCACGAGCGCGGCCGCCGCACCCTTCTCCCGGTCGAGGAGGTCGTTGGTTCCTTCCATCAGGAGCAGGATGTCGGGACGATTGACGTCGAGGCTCCCCGGCAGCCGCGCGCGCCCACCGGTCGCGGCGACTTCGCCGCCGAAGCCGTCGTTCAGGACCACTGGCGCCTGCGATTGATAGCGTGTCACCAGCGATCGGTGCAGCTTGAAAGGATACGAATCCGGCAGGTCGAGGAGCAGAAGCGTGGGCGCGTGCGAAACGGCGCCGGCCGTCAGGCTGTCGCCGAACGCGAGGAACCTCGTAGCCGCGAGCCGCGGCTGCGTCACGCTCACCCGGAACGAGCATTCCGCACGACGGTTGGCCGCGTCCTGAGCCACACAGGTGACCGTCGCCGCACCCAGGGCGAATGGCGTCCCGGGCGCCGGCGCACAGGTGACCGTGACGGGCGATTCGCCTCCGACCGCGGCAGGAACATCGAACGCGACGGTCACTGGTCGTCCGTCCAACGACTCGCGGGCGAGGTTGGCCGGACACGCGAGGCTCGGCGCGACCGGACGAGGCCCGGTCGGAGACGAGCCACACCCCGCGATGATCAGGCTTGCGAACGTGAGGAGAACGAATCTTTGCAAGGGCTACATGTGCCGGCGAACGGCCTGCCGTGGCTCGGAAGGCGTCGCGTCGAGGCTCGCGGGGATCTCGAGCACGTCGCGCACGACGTACACCGGTTTGTCCTGCGACTCGTGGTAGGTTCGCGCCTGCATCTCGGCGAGCAGACCGAGCGTCACGAGCTGCACACCGGTGAAGATGAGCAGAACGGCGAACGGCAGCCAGAGGCGCTGACCGATCCCTTCGTGGGCCACGTACTTGAGGTAGCCGAGGTACGCGAGCACGACCAGGCCGGCGGTGCCCATCCCGAGACCGAGCATGCCAAAGATCTGCAACGGACGCGTCGAGTAGCTGATGAGGAACTTGACCGTCAACAGATCGAGGAGGACGCGGACCGTACGCGAGATCCCGTAGTTCGACGTTCCGTGCTCGCGCCGCCGGTGATTGACCGCACGTTCCGCAATCCGCACGCCCATCTCGCTGGCGATCGCCGGCAGGAACCGGTGCATCTCGCCGTAGAGCCGCATCGGTTTGACGACTTCGGCGCGAAACACCTTCAGCGAGCATCCGTAGTCGTGCAGGTACACGCCCGTCGCCCACGAGATGAGTCGGTTCGCGATCGTCGAGGGCACGCGCCTGCTGAAAAAGGGATCCTTTCGATTCCGCCGCCACCCGCAGACGATGTCGAATCCGCCGCGCTCCAGCTCCTCCACCATCGGCGGGATGTCGCTCGGATCGTTCTGCAGGTCGCCGTCGGCGGTCACGATGTACCGGCCGCGCGCGTGCGCGAAGCCGGCGGCGAACGCCGCGGTCTGGCCGAAGTTGCGCCGAAAGCGAATGACCCGCACGCGCGGATCCCGCCGGTGGATCTCGGCGAGGCGATCGAACGTGTCGTCGGTGCTCCCGTCTTCGACGAAGACGAGCTCGTAGCTTCTGCCCCAGGCCCTCAGGACCTCGGTCAACTCCTGGTGAAGCTGTCGCACGCTTGGCGCCTCGTTACGCACGGGGATGACGACGGATAGCTCGGGGAGCATCAGGCCGGCTGGAATAACACCTTATTATACTCGAACTTAGTTGGATTCCGCGCTGCCAGGGTGCGCATCCGCGGATCGCCGCCGCGTGACCCACCAGACGCCCGCGCCTGCCCCGACGATCGCCACGACGATCGCGATCGTCAGCCCGTGACGCTCGAGGAAGGCGATGGTCTGCTCACCGTACCAGATGGCGAGCAGCCCCTCGCCGAAGTACCGGAGGCCGCGCCCGGCCGCGATGGCGCCGACAAACGTCCACGGATTCACCCGCGACACGCCGGCGAGGAGCACGAAGATTTTGAACGGCGCCGGCGGCGGCAGGATCGCCGGGACGAAGATCGCGACGACGCCGTACTTCCGGAAGAGCGCGAGACCGCGGTCGACGCGCCGCGGGTTGACCCGCTTGCGCAGAAACGCCTCGCCTCCTTTGTAGCCGAGCCAGTACAGCAGCAGGCAGCCGGCGATCGAGCCGAGCGTCGACATCGCGGCGTAGAACACCAGCCGCTCCGGGTGCTGCATCACCATCGAGACGATCAGGATGTCGTTGATTTCCGGCAGCGACAGGATCGAGGAATCGAGGAAGGCGATGAGGAACAGCCCGGGGCCGCCGATGCCGAGCGCGAACGCCTGTATCCAGGCGACCAGACGCCTCATGAGTGGCGCGGGCCTTCGGGTAAACTACGCACCTTGCCGATTATAGCCGCTCGCCTGGCGCGCGCCGGTTCGCTCGCGGCCGGCGTCGCGGCCGCGCTCTTCTACGCTCGCGCCGGCCTGACGCTGAGCCACTACGACGCCAAAGCGCACCTCGTCGTCGCGCGGCGGATCTTCGACAGTATCTTCCCCGGCTGGCACCAGATCGGCGCGGTCTGGCTGCCCTTGCCGCATCTCATCAACGCGCTTCCGGTCCAGGTCGACGCCTGGTACCGCAGCGGGTTCTCGGGCGTCGCGATCTCGATCGCCAGCCTGGTCGTCGCGGCGGGCGCCGCCGCCGCCATGGTCGCGCGCGTAACCGATTCTACCGCCGGCGCGCTCGCCGCGGCCGCATTGATCGTGCTCGATCCGAACGTGCTGTACCTGCAAAGCACGCCGATGACCGAGCCGCTGCTCTTCGCGACGACGCTCGTCGCGATCGAGCGGCTCACGAAATGGCTCGAGCCGCAGTTGGACGACAACGCACGCCGATCGCTGGACCGCGGCGTGGGCCTCGCGCTCGCGGCGGCGTGCTGGACGCGATATGAGGCGTGGCCGATTGCGGCGGCAGCGCTTGCGCTCGCGGCCTGCGCTCGCGTGCTCACGGGCGCCCGCGCCGGCGAGGCGGCGCGCGACGTGGCCCGGCTTGCGCGGTGGCCCGCGGCTGCCATCGGCCTGTTTTTCGTGATCAGCCGCGCGACCGTCGGTTCCTGGTTCGTGTCGAGCGGATTCTTCGTCCCGGAAAACCCCGCTCTGGGCGATCCGTGGCTGGCGCTCGAGCAGATTGTGGAGGGAGTGACGATGCTCGCCGGCCGTCCGCTGGCCTGGGCCGGCGCCGCAGGCGCCGCGGCGGTCGTCATCACCGCGATCATCCGGCGCGGGCGCGACGGCCGCCTGCTGGTCGTGCTCGCGCCCGCCGCCGCTGTGGCGCTCCCCTTCTACGCGTTCCTCCAGGGTCACCCTTATCGCGCGCGCTACATCGTTTCCGTCGTGGTCGCGCTGGGGCTCCTGGCTGGAACACTCGTGGGGTTGCTCCGCCGGCGCTCGCCCCTCGCGTCGCTCGTCGCGGCCTGTGCTCTTGTGGGCACCGTAGGGCTCGTCCGGCCGCCGTTCGCGAACGACACGCCGATCGTCCGTGAAGCGCAGCGGGATCTGCCACACAGCCGCGCGCGCGCGGCCGTCACCGCGTACCTCACGCGCGAGTGGGACGGCCAGCCCATCATGGCGAGCATGGGCTCGCTCGCGCACTACATGCAGGAGACGTCGCACGCGGGGTTCCACGTCCGCGACTACCTGCACGAGGGCAACGGCGACCTCTGGACCGAGGCGCTCAAAGGCCCTCGCCCCTACGCCGAGTGGATCCTGATCGAGGAACGCGCCGAAGGGGGCGACATGCTGGCGCTCCTCGCGCGCCAGCGCCCCGACTTTCTCTCCGGCTATCGGCGGGTGGCTGAAGGAGGAGGGGTGGCCCTCTATCGCAGGATCAATGCTGAATTCTGAATGCTGAATCTGAATTCAGAAGTCAGCAGTCAGCACTCAGCAATCTGAATTGATCTCAGAATCGAATTCCCAAGGTGAACTGAGTGGTGAACCCGCCCAGGTCGATCTTGCTTCCCAGAAACGAGTTGTCCCCGGTCGTCGGCAGATCGCCGGCCCCGTCCTGCCACCGCACTTCGAATCCCGTGACCCATGGGTCGGCCACGTAGCGCAGCCCGCCGAGAATCACTGGGCCGACCGCGGTGCCATCCTCGACGAAGCTCGCTCGGAAGACGCTGAAATCGAATGGATCGACGAACTCACCGGTTTCAGAGTAGCGCCAGCTGAAGAACGTGACGCCGCCGCCGATGTACGGCTCGAACCGGCCGTGCCCGAGCGGAAGGAACCGGGCCGTCGCGGTGACCGGCGTGATGCGGAGCTTCAATTCCTGAAAAATCTCGGTGTCGTCCGGCCGCGTGAGATCGCGATATATGCTGGGCACGGTGCTCCGGTAGTACCCGATCCCGCCGCCGACCTCGAAGTGTCGTCCGATGCCGACCAGCCATTCGCCGCCCACGAAGGCGCTGCTGAAATCTCCAATCTCGAAGAGCAATTCCGGTTCGGTCGACAGATTCGCGACGAGCACATCGTCGTCCACGCGTCCGTCCTCGCCGGTGACGGCGAAATAGCCGATCGAGAAGTTGACCGTCTGCGTCTGGGCCCACACCGGCGCCGGCATCGCCAGCGCGGCACACACCGCGACGATCGCTGCATAGGACTTGGAGGATGCCGAAGCTGAGGTGGCCATGACGACGGGCTGAGCATGAAGAATGCCAGCGGGTTTGGCGGGATCGGCCCGATTCCGGCGGGTCCGCGCTCAGGCGTGTCCGAAGTGGATGTCACCCGGCGTCATCTGCCGGTGAAATCGCGGATCGTCGCCAGCATGAGGGCGTGAATGCGGCCGTTCGAGGCGACGACCTGGCCTGCCCTCGACGTGAACGCGGATCCGTCGTACAGCGACACGGTTCCGCCCGCTTCCTCGACCAGCAACGCTCCCGCGGCGATGTCCCACGGCTGGAGCCGCTTCTCCCAGAACCCGTCGAGACGCCCCGCGGCGACGTAGCACAGATCGATGGCGGCCGAACCCAGACGCCGCACCGCGCGCGCGCGGCCGACAAACGCCGCGAACAGCCCGACGATCTCGTCGATGGCGCCGTGCACGTCGTACGGGAAGCCGGTGCACAGGAGCGAGTCGATCAGCTCGCCCGCCGCGCTGACGCGCATCGGCGCGCCGTTGAGCCGTGCGCCCTGGCCCCGCTCGGCGGTGAACAGCTCCTTGCGCGTCGGATCGTAGATGGCGGCGATCTCGATGCGGCCGTCGATCTCCAGCGCGAGCGACGAACAGAAAATCGGGAACCCGTGCGCGTAGTTCGTCGTCCCGTCGAGGGGGTCGAAAATCCAGGTATAGCCGTCGGCGGCACCGCTGGCGCCCCCGAGCTCCTCGGCGAGCACGCGATGGTCGGGAAACCGTTCGGCGATCATCGCCCGGAACATCCGCTCGACCTCGAGGTCGACTTCCGTGACGAGATCGATCGCGCCCTTCTTGTCGACGCGGACGCCGGTGCCGAACCGCGCGATCTGCATATCGCCCGCGCGAACGACCGCCTCCACGGCGGTGGCGAGCAACAGCGGGTCGTGGGGCATCGTCAGGCGCGCGAGAGCCGCTTCACCATGCGCACTTGCATCCCGCCCTCCGGCACGCGGCGGAGCGAGATGTCGTCCATGAAGCTGCGCATGAAGAAGATGCCGCGCCCGCTCGACTTGAGCACGTTTTCGGGAGCGAGGGGATCGGCGACCGCATCGGGCTCGAACCCGCTGCCTTGATCGGTGACGGAGACGATGAGGGCGTCCGACGTGCCATCCGGCTCCAGCGCGAACTCGATCGTCACGCGCTTGGCGACGTCTTCGCGGTTGCCGTGCTTGATCGCGTTGATGACGCCTTCGCGCACCGCGACGCCGACCCAGTGGACGGCATCCTCGTCCAGGCCGGCCATGGCGCCCAGGCGATCGCTCACAAGCTGGACGAAGTCCAGCAGGTCGAAAGAGCTGGCGATCTGGAGGCGGACAGCGTGTCGCGCGGCGCTCGTCATGCGGGCGGCAGAGCCCCCATAGCATACATGCAGAGTGCTATAGTGCGCGCATGCTCCGCGCCGGCGCGGTCCGTCCTGCTCTCGTGGAACCGGCGCGCCGCATCGGCGGCCGCCTCCGCCCGCCCGGGGACAAGTCTATTTCCCATCGTTACGCGATTCTGGCCGCCCTCGCGCGCGGCACATCACGAATTGACGGGTTCGCCCCCGGCGCCGATTGCGCGGCCACGCTCGACTGCCTCGCGGCCCTCGGTGCGCGGGTCGTCCGCGGGTCGGCCGGCGCGGTCGAAGTCGAGGGGCGCGGCCCCGGCGGGCTGACGCCGCCGACGACGACGCTCGACGCGCGCAACTCGGGCACGACGATGCGCCTGCTCGCGGGCGTCCTGGCGGCTCATCCCTTTGAGGCGACGATCGTCGGCGATCCTTCGCTCAACCGGCGACCGATGCGCCGCGTGGCCGAGCCGCTGAGGCGTATGGGCGCGCGCGTCGAAACCGGCGCGGACGGACGTCCACCGCTGACAGTGCGCGGCGCGCGTCTCCAGGGCATCGACGTCACACTCGAAATCCCGAGCGCGCAGGTGAAGAGCGCGATCATGCTCGCCGGGCTGCAGGCCGAAGGGCGCACGACGGTGCGAGAGCCGGCCGCTACACGAGATCATACGGAGCGGGCGCTGGCCGCGTTCGGCGTCCACGTCGAACGGACGGGCGCCGCGGTCGCGCTCGACGGCGGCCAGCCGCTCCACGCCGGCCGCCATCATGTCGCCGGCGACATTTCCTCCGCCGCGTTCCTCGCCGTCGCGGCCGCCGGGCTGCCCGGCTCGCGCATCGTGTTCGACGACGTCGGTCTCAATCCGACGCGGACCGCCTGGCTCGACGTGCTTCGGCGGGCCGGCGCGTCGGTCGTGGCCGAGGTCGAGCGCGAGGAATCGGGCGAGCCGGTGGGACGCCTGACGATCGCGCACGTCCGGCTCGAGCCGGTCTCGATCCAGGCGGCGGAAGTTCCGCTCCTCATCGACGAGCTCCCGGCGCTCGCGGCGCTCGGCGCCTTCGGCGGCGCGGTCGAGGTCGGCGGCGCCGGAGAGCTCAGGCACAAGGAGAGCGATCGCATCGGAGCGCTCGTCGCCGGCCTGCGCGCGCTCGGCATGCGGGCCGACGAGCGCGCGGACGGCTTCGCGGTCCACCCATCACGCCCGACCGGCGGCGAGGCGGACGCCGCCGGCGATCACCGCCTCGCCATGACGTTCGCGGTCGCGGCGCTCGCGGGGCGCGCCCCGTCGCGGATTGTCGGCGCAGACGCCGTCGACGTCTCGTACCCGGGCTATTTCGAGGCGTTGCGCGCCGCCTGCGCGTGAAGACCGATAAAATCTATCTGGTCGGGTTCATGGCCGCCGGCAAGACGAGCGTTGCGCGCGCGCTCGGAGCCCGGCTGGGGTGGCGGGTCGAGGACGTGGACAACTTGATCGAGGCGCGCGAGCGGCTGGCGGTGGCCGACATCTTCGCCCGGCACGGAGAGGCGTACTTCCGCCGCGTCGAGCGGGATATCGTCAAGCTGCTGATGCCCCTGCGCCACACCGTCGTCGCCACCGGTGGCGGCACGTTCGCAGACCCCGACACGCGCGTGGCGATCAATCTGGACGGCGTGTCGATCTGGCTCGACGCGCCGCTCGACGTGATTCTGCTGCGCCTCCCGGCGGACGGGCGACGGCCGCTCGCCGCCGATCGCGCGCAGCTCGATCAGCTGTATGCGGCTCGGCGCACCGCCTACGAGCTGGCGCACGTACGCGTCGACGCGGGCGCGGCGCGGCCGGAGGAGCTCGCCGACCGCATCATCGATTGGTTGCAGGACCGCTGACAACTGTGCGCTATCTCATCCTGTCTGATGTTCACGCCAACCTCGAGGCGCTCGATGCGGTGCTCGGGGCCGCGCCACGCGACTCCTGGGACCGCGCGCTCGTGCTCGGCGATCTCGTCGGCTACGGCGCGGATCCGAACGAGGTCATCGCGCGCGTGCGCGGGCTCGATCCGTTGGCGGTCATCCGCGGCAACCACGACAAGGCCGCGTGCGGCGTCGACGATGCCGCGGCGTTCAACCACCTGGCGCGGCGGGCGGCGGAGTGGACCTACGAGACCCTGACCGACGAGCATCGCGTCTGGCTGCGCAACCTGCCGCCCGGCCCGGCGGTGATCGACGAGACGCTCGAGATCTGTCACGGGGCGCCGTTCGACGAAGACGCGTACATCTTCGACGGCCGCGACGCGGCGCGCGCCTTCGACACCTCGACGCGCCAGCTCTGTCTCTTCGGACACACCCACCTCCCCGTCATCTTCCTCCACAGCGACACGCGGTTCGAGGGGACCGTGCCCGAAGGAGAGGAGTTCACGCTGCCGATCGAGGCGGGCATTCGTTACCTCGTCAACCCCGGATCGGTCGGGCAGCCGCGCGACGGCGACCCGCGCGCCGCGTTCGCCGTGTACGACGGGCAGGATCGCTCGCTGCGGCTTCGACGCGTGGAGTATGCCGTCGCCGCCGCGCAGCAGAAAATCACGGCCGCGGGGTTGCCGTCGTCGCTGGCGAACCGGCTCGGGCTCGGACGCTAGGGGACGAGACGCAGATAGCCCAGGTGGTAGAGGGAATCCCCGCGGCTGGGCAGAATGCGGATCGCGTCGAACTCGCGGGCGTCCGGGGCCTCGACGATGTGGGTACGGAAGCTCCCGTCGCGGGTCATCGGTTGATCGATTGAACGCTTCCCCACCACCGACCCGTTGTTGATGAACAACAGTCGATAGGCATCGTTGCGCGACACGCTCAGCTCGATGCGCCCGGCGCGCGTCGGCTGCGGCAGCATCACCTCCACGCCGCGAAGCGTCATCGCGAGATCCCCCGGCTGCGTGACGCCGTCGAGCGGCACCCGCGCGAGGCCGTAGCCTTCGATCAGCCGCTCGTAGCGGCCCATGTTCATCGCGAGGATCGTCCTGAAGCGCTCCGCGGACCAGATCGGCCCTGCCGCGATGATCTGCAGCCGGTCGTAGTAGGCGGCAACGCCCGCGTCGCGAATCAGGTTGCGCCGTGCTTTGATGCTCTCTTCGTACCCGTCCGGCACCCGCCGGCGGAAGTGGCCGATCCGCCAGGGGACCTCGGCGGGCAGCCGGGCGATGAGCGCGTCGCCGAGCCCGTACTTGTCGATGAAGTGGACGCCGGGACCCGCGGCATAGCCGATGAACCCCGCGGCGTCGGTCGAGAAGAACGTGGCGCCGGTGGCCGCCAGCTCGTGGCCCATGTCGATCCACTTGTGGTTCGGCATCGGAACCCCGCGCCGCGCGTTGAGCAGTCCGGACTGCGGATAGTAGTAGCGGCGCTCGTCGGTGATGCCGGTCGGCGCAATCGCGGCGGCGCGCTCGATGTCCGCGCCGTAGGCCGCGCCGGTCCAGAACGTCGGCCGCGGCGACGTGGCGAGTCCGGCCATCCAGACGAGCGCCATCGCCCCCACCCACGCGATGCCGGGCTCGCGAACGTCCTGGCGCACGAGGTGCATCACGGCGCAGAGGAACGGCGCCGCCAGGAAGCGTCCGCTCATGAAATCGCCGCCCACCCAGACCACATACACGACGTACAGCGCGATGCCCGTGGGCATCGTCCAGTCCAGCCTCGCGACGAACGGTGACAGCAACGCCGCGGCGATCACCGAGAGCGTCAGAGGATCGTTGTGAAGAGAATCGAGCAGGTACAGGAACCCCTGCTGGAGCAGCTCCGGCTCCGGGATGCCGGTCTTGATCTTCGAGTACGCCGTATTCGGGAAGGGGAAACCGTAGTAGATGACGGAGAAGACCTCCCAGGCGACGAGCGGCGCCATGCCGAGCGCGATTGGCAGCCAGACCCGTCGGGCCACGAGGCCGCGCACGCCGGCTCCGGCCGGGGCGGAGCGCCAGGCAATCCACGCCAGCGCGGGAAGCACGAGAAGCCCCGCGTCGAGGCGGTTGAGCATGACGAGCGCGGCCAGCAGCGAAAGCCTGAATAGATCTCGTGGAGCGGTGGAGGTCCAGCCGTCGGATGACGCGCGCATCAGGAAGAACAGCACGAGCAGCAGATGCGTGAGGGCGTTCTCGAGCCCTGACGTCGAGTAGTCGATGAAGGCCTTTGACAATCCCAGCGCGGACAGGCCGAGAAGCGCCATCGGCGCGGTCGCCGCGATCCGCCCGGCCACGAGGAGCACGACCGCGAGCGACAACCCGATCGACAGGGCAAGGGAGGTGAAGTAGACCTCGCCCGTGACGGCTCCCGCCGTGGTCATCGCGAACATCCAGAGGGGATGCGTGTAGGACTGGACGCGGTCCGCGACGTTCCACCGCAGACCGTGGCCGTTGAGGACGTTGTCGACGGTGCGGAAGGTGATGTAGGCGTCGTCGCTGAGCCACGCCGTCCTGACGAACAGCACGAGGAAGACGAGCCCCCCTACGGCGACGATCGAACGCTTCACCGGCCTGTAGCCCTCCCCCGTTCCTCCTGTTTTCGGAGCTTCGCGGCGTACGCATCAGCCGCCGCGCGGGAACCGAGGATCCAGCCGATGACGATGCCTGCCAGCAGGACGGCGGGGATGAAGATGAAATGCGCCGCGGTCATGCCGCCCATGGGGCGATTATCTCCCCTTTGAGGCCTCGCGCCGGCCGAGTTCGTCCAGCTCGCGCTCTACCCTGGAGAGGCGCCGCCACAGCGACCACACATACAGAAAGATCAGCAGCCAGGCGATAGCGTAGGCGGACATCACCAGCGGCGCGGCCGGCAGCCGTTCGGTCTCGGCGTCCGTGACCGGAACGAATTCCTCCTGCGCCGGCCGCGGCTGCGTCGAGACGGGCGAGAGACCGAGCGTCGTAACCAGCAGCGCCGCCGCGAACAAGCGTCTCATATCACTGCTCCAGATAGAGTTCGTCCACACGCGCGCGCAGCCGTTCGATCCGCAGGCGCGCCGCGAGCAGCGCCCCCCCGAGCAGCATGAACGCGAGCGAGCACCACCAGAACGTGCCGCGCATACCCGGGCCGAGCGACGGCACGACCGTCGTCTTGGGATGCAGGGTCCGCCAGACGTTGACCGACCAGTACACGAAGGGCACGTTCGCCATGCCGAAGAGCGCGACGCCCGACGCGAGCTTCTCCGATCCCGGGCCGCCGTACCGTCGCAGCAGGAGGTAGGCGATCAGGATGAGCTCCAGGATGAGCGCGGAGGTCAGCCGCGCGTCCCACTGCCACCAGACGCCCCAGGCCTTGCGGGCCCAGAGTGGACCCGTGATCAGGCCGACGATGCCGAAGACGGCGGCGATCTCCGCCGAGGCCGCCGCCACGCGATCCGCGGCCGCGCTTCTCTTGAACAGATGGATCGCGCCGGCGACGCCGCAGACGAACACGGCCGAGAACATCACCATCCACGACGGCACGTGAAAATAGAAGATCTTCTGCACGAAGCCCATCGTGGACTCCGTCGGTGCGCCGTCGATGAGCCATGGGGCGGCGACGAACATCACGGCCGCGAGCAGGATGGTCGGAAGAAAGAGGGCACGCATTGGTTTTCCTCGTCTTTCAATCGGTCATCACGGGCTCGAACGTCCACAGTGCGAGCGTGAGAAACACGGCGTCGAACGCGGCGAGCATCGTGATCCACGCGACCGCCATCGGCGTATCCGCCTCCGCCTGAAACAGCGCCGCCGTGCCTCGCACGCCGGCGATGATGACGGGGACGGTAATCGGGTACAGCACCACCGGCAGCAGGACGTCACGGCTTCGCGACCGGACGAGCATGGCGGCGAACAGCGTGCCGACCGAGGCAAACCCGATCGTACCGGCCGCCAGGAGCGCCGCGAGCAGGTACGGGTGCGCCAGAAGCGGCGCCTGAAACAGGAGGCCGACGACTGGCACCAGAATCAGCTCGACACCAGCCAGGAGCGCGAGCAACCCGAGCAGCTTGCCGACGTAGATCGCGGGCCGATCCACCGGCGCGAGCAGGAGCGCGCGGAGCGTCTCGCTCTGCCGCTCCCGTTCGAAGGCGCGGCCGAGCGCGAGGGTCCCGGCGAACGCAATCGCGATCCAGAGAATGCCGGCCGCAGCGTGATCGAGGGCGCGTCCATCCCGCACGAAGCTGAAAGCGAACACGAGGACGCACGAGACCGCGAAGAAGAGCGTCGTATAGACGATCTCGCGGCTGCGCACCTCCACCGTCAGATCCTTGCGCATGACGAGCCAGGCGATGGCTACGAACGCGCGCATCGTTCCAGACCGGGGCTCCGCATAACGGCCTCATCCTCGATGGATGGCGTCACATCAGTCTCCGATAGCGTTCGCGCAGGGCGCCCGGGCCGGCCTCGAGCGCGGCCAGACGGCCCTCACGCAGCACCGCGACGCGGTCCACGAGTCCCTCGACGGTCTCGATGTCGTGGGTCGCCAGCAGGACGATGGCTCCAGCCTCGCGCAACGCCCCCAGCCGCGCCACGAGCGCGCGCGAGGCCTCGTCGTCGAGTCCCGTGAACGGCTCATCGAGCAGCACGAGCCGCGGATCGTGGACGAGCGCGCGCTCGAGCGCGAGGCGCTGCCGCTGACCGCGTGAGAAGCTCGAGACGACCTCTTCCGAGCGGGCCGCGAGCCCCGCGCGTGCCAGGGCGGCCTCCGCTCGCCGCCGCGCATCCGGAAGCATGTACAGCCGCGCGAAGAACTCGAGGTTCTCGCGGGCCGTCAGCTCCGGATAGAGGTGCAGATCGTGCGCGAGCAGCCCGATCCGCCCCCGAAGCGCGGCTCCTCCTTCCCGGGCAGTGATCGTGCCGTAGCGGACCGACCCCGCGCTCGGCGTCATCAGCGCGGCGGCGATGGCCAGGAGCGTGGACTTCCCCGCCCCGTTCGGGCCCAGGAGGCCGACAATCTCACCCGCCCGACAGTCGAGCGACACGTGCGCGAGCGCGCGGCGCCGCCCGAAGTGCCGCGAGACGTCTTCAAAATGGAGAATCGGAAAGTCCGCAGAGAAGCTCTCGGCATTCACTGCGCGTATCTTCGTTTATCCGCGTCCATGCACGGCCGTTTTCGGGGCGGTCCATGCCCCCCAGGCACCGGCAAGAAGGATGAGGCTCGCCATGCCGAGCGCGAGGTTGCGGGGCCATCGCGGGTGGCCCGCAAGTCCGCCGACCGTCACCTGAAGCGTCCCGCCGGCCGCGATGGCCGGCCCGCTGGCCACGATGTAGGTCTCCCCTTCGGCCGGCATCTCCCGCTGCGCGGGCGCCTGCGGCGACGCGATCCTCAAGTCGCCGGACTTCTCCGCCACGAGCAACACCTGCTCGAGCGCGGCAGGCAGGCGCTGTTGGAGGCTGATCTCTCCGCCGCGGTGCGGCAGAAGGAATCCAATCTGCACGACGGTCGATCCCGGCGGAAACGGACCGGTAACCGTGACCTGTGCACCCGACACCCGCGCCTGAGGCGTCGATCCTTCGAGGATCGCCGCC
Source organism: uncultured Acidobacteriota bacterium (assembly GCA_963847125.1). GTDB lineage: Bacteria > Acidobacteriota > Vicinamibacteria > Vicinamibacterales > 2-12-FULL-66-21 > DATAEE01. The sequence continues at coordinate 3,131,513 of CAWJYM010000004.1, read as the reverse complement.
CCCGACGCGCCGGTCGGGAGATCGAAGACGAGCGGCGCGGGCGGCTGAATCGGCGTTCGCGCCGTGCTGACCACGTTGAGCAGGTAGTAGACCTGGAGCGCGTCTTCGACCGTGTCGATGACGAACCGCGAGTCGCCGCCGAGAATCACGACGCCCGGCTGCGCCGGGCCGGCGGCAAGCTTCCTGGACTCTTCCTCCCGCCGGGCCGCCTCGGGGTCGGTTGCGACCAGCATCAACCGGATGCCGCCCCGATCCGGCATCTTGAACGGGCGCGACTCGAGCGTCTCGCCGCCGACGACCGCCCGCGCCTGGACTTCGGCGCCTGTCGCGATCCCCGGAAACTGCGCCCGGCCGTTGGCGTCCGTTGTTGCCCTCGTCGGGGGGTGACCGGCGACCGTGAGCTCGACGCTCTCGCCCTGAAGATTGTTTCCGGGTCCACCCCGCACGACGCGCACCGACACCGTCCCGCCCGGGAGATCGGGGCTCGGCAGCGGGACGCCCGACATCTGCTTCGGGTCGGGCATCTGCAGCGCCTGCGCGGCGCCGTACGACGGCAGCAGCAGCGCGACCAGCAGCGCGGCCAGCTTCAGACCGCAGCGCTTGCAGAACCGCGCGTCGGCATCGTTCTCCACACCGCATCCGCACACGCGCCGCTGCTTCGAAACACTCGCAGCACCCTGGGCACCCTGAGCACCCTGAGCACCTTGAGCACCCTGAGCACCTGTGCACCCAGTGCACCCTCTTGAAGCTGCTCCATGATCCCCAGCGCCCTCGCCCTGAGGCGCGACGTCATCTCGTCGAAGTCCTGCTGCGCCACCTTCCCCATCGCCCGGTCGAACTCGAGCTCCTTGATGGCGCGGAGCGTGAGCGTTTTCTCGCGTTCGAGGCTCGCGCGCGTGCGGCGGCCGAGCGGCTCGCCCACGCGCCCGCCGTCCGGACGCACGAGCGGGGCAAGCGTGCGATACGCGGCGTACCCGGTGAAGCCGGCGGCGCCGATCGCCAGACTAATAAGGACGAGATGCTCGGGCGTGGGTTGCCGCGCGATCAGGACGGCCACGGTCGCGACCGCCAGCGACAGCAGGACGAAAAACTGCCAGGGGTGAAAGCCCTGGTCGCTCGTAGAGTCCGGCTTCAGCCGGACCCCCGACTTGCTTGCAGCGTCCGGCTTCGGCCGGACCTCCGTAGTGTCCGGCTTCAGCCGGACCTCGTTAGTCGAGGTCACGGAGCTCATCGTCGAGCCGGGCATTCAGCGCGTCGCGGCTGGACTCCGGCTCCTGCCGGCCGGCCGCTCCTGGACCTCCGGCCGCTGGAGAGGCATGCGCCTCCTTCTTCTTCCAGCGCGATACGACGATGCCGACGCCGAGCAGGCTCGCTCCTCCCACCAGATACGGAAAGAACCAGGCGAGGCGGTTGAAGCCGCGGTCGATCGGGGCGCCGAGCGGCAGTTGACTACCGTAGCGCTGCACGAACCAGGCGCGAATGTCGTCACGACCCTTGCCGAGCTTGACCTGCTCGGCCAGTTCATCCCGCATCCGTGCCGCCACGCTGCACGTGCACTCCGCGATGTTCTTCTTCCCGCACGTAGGACAGATGCACACCAGATCGCGCTGCATTTGCTTCTCGAGCGGCGTGCGCGGAACCACCACGACGGTCTGCGGGTTCTCGACGTGCTCCTGCGCGAGGAGGCGCGTCGGCGCCAGCAGCATCAGCAGAATCAGCGAGGTCGTGACCGCTCCGGCCGGGACCCTCGCCGCGGCGAAGGCAAACGCGCTCTCCGGCAGCAGCGCGATCAGCGTTCCGACCGCCAGGATCCCGAAGCCCGCCCAGATCCAGTTGACCAGCGGGTTCACGGTGACCTGGTAGGTCGCCGACTGCGCCTGCATGTCGTAGCCGGCGAGCGTGACGTAGAGATCCTCCGCGAAGCTCCGGCGGATCGCGACTTCGGTCGTCGGCTCCTCTTCGAACTTCCGGAAGAACCACTTCGCGGGACGCATCCGTCCCAGGACCTTCCCATCGCGGAGCACGGTGACCTCCGCGGTCACCATCTGTTTCTGTCCGTCGTCGCTGACGCGGATCGCGTCGTGCCGAACGAAGAAGGAGCCGACCGCCACCTGCTCGCCTGGCTTGAGGATCGCCTGCTCCTCCTGCTTGAAGCCTTCGCCGGCGAAACCGAGGAAGATCAGCACGATGCCGACATGAACGATGTAGCCGCCGTAGCGCCGGCGCGACCGGGCGACGAGCCCGATGAGCGCCGTCGCGATATCGCTGCCGGTCGCCCCCTGCCGCACGCGCGCGCCGCGCCAGAACTCCTGGGAGATCGTGCCGATGACGAAGCCGGACAGCGCGAAGCACAACCCGGAGCTCCACACACGTACCCCGAGCGCGATCATCACGGCGCCGGTCACGGCGCCGCATGCGAGCGGGAAGATGAACTGATCCCGCACGTTGGCGAGCGTGGACTTCCGCCACGCGAGCAGCGGGCCGACGCCCGTCAGAAACAGCAGGATGAGCCCCATGGGCGCCATCCATTTGTTGAAGAACGGCGCCCCGACCGTAAGCCGCTCTCCCGTCACCGCCTCGCTGAGCGTCGGGAACATCGTGGCGAAGAGGACGAAGAACGCGCAGAAGAGCAGAATCCAGTTGTTGACGAGAAACGCCGCCTCGCGCGAGACCCACGAATCGAGCTCGTTGCGCGCCCGGAGCAGCGGCAGCCGCCAGATGAGCAGCCCGAAGCTGACCGTCAGGAGGAAGATCATGAAGACGGTGAACATCCAGGCGAGCTCGCGGTCCTCGCCGAAGGCGTGGACCGACTGGACGATCCCCGAGCGCGTCATGAACGTGCCGAAGATCGTCAGGAAGAACGTGACGATGACGAGCGCGAGGTTCCAGACGCGGAGCATCCCGCGCCGCTCCTGCACCATCACCGAGTGCAGAAAGGCGGTTGCGGTGAACCACGGGAGCAGGCCGGCGTTCTCGACCGGGTCCCACATCCAGTAACCGCCCCAGCCGAGCTCTTCGTACGCCCACAGCATCCCGAGCGTCAAGCCGAACCCCAGGAACAGCCAGGACATCATCATCCAGCGGCGGACGGCGCGGAGCCACGAGTCGTCCAGGTAGCCCGTCGCGAGCGCCGCGATCCCGAACGCGAATGGAATCGTCATCCCGACCAAGCCCACGTAGAGCGACGGCGGATGGATCGCCATGTAGAAGTTCTGCAGCAGCGGGTTGAGCCCGCGGCCGTCGCGCGGCGCCCCGGCGAGGAACGTCTCGAACGGGTTGTTGTGGATCACCATCAGAAAGATGAAGAACATCTGCACGATGGAGATCGTCGCGACGACGTACGGGATCAGCTCGCGGTGGCGGTCGCGGTTCACATACACCGCGATCGACCCGAAGGCGGCCAGCAGGAACACCCAGAACATGATCGAGCCGTCCAGCCCGCCCCAGTACGACGTCAGCTTGTAGAAGAGGGGCTGTGCGGCGTCGGAATACCGCTGGACGTACTTGATCGAATAGTCGTTGGTCGCAAAGGCGTGAACGATCAGCGCCGAGGCCACCGTCATCAGCGCCGTGACGAGGTAAAACGCGCCGATGCCGCTCTCGATGAGGCGCGAGGATCGCCGCCGCGCCCCCGCCACCGAGCTGGCGACGGCATAGCTGCAGACGACGAAGGTCGTCAGCAGGATGAACGTCCCTAGGTTAGCCACCGGCTTTAGGCTCGTACTTCGACGGGCACTTCGCCATCACACCGTCCGGTTCCACGGCGAAGCCATCCGGGCTGAGCCGTCCCTTGAGGACGACTTCCGACCCGCTCTTGAACGTGTCCGGAACGATCCCCGAGTAGCGCGCGCCGACGACGGCGCCCTTGCTCTCGATCCGGAACTGATAGTCGAGGCTGTCGCGTCGTTTCAGGATCGAGTCCTTCACGACAAAGCCATGCAGCTGAAGCCGTTTGCCGTACCAGGCATCCGGCTGAGCCATAACCTCCTCGACGTGCTTGTAGTACTCCGTGCCCTCGCGAAGCGTCGCGTACATCAACGCGCAGAGCGCCCCGACGAGGACAATGGCGGTCAGGCCGATCTTCGCAAAAGCTCGAGGCGGCATAAAGGTCTCAATATAGAGTGAGGGTCCCCGCCAGAATATCCCTCCCGTCTCCGGTAATCAATCCACACCCGGATCCGTCAATAAAAAACATTTGCCTGAAGCATAAGCTTGCCCTATAGTCTCCCCCGCTCCCGCCCGCTGCTCTCGCCGCTCTCACGGCGCTCTCACCAGGGTCCCGGGTTCCCCGCTCTCAGGCGTACTTCCGTCCTTCCAGCTCTCACGCTCTCAGGGTCATGGTGTGCCCGCTCTCAGGTTTTGAAAGGAGAGACCCCCATGCGAGGTATTGTCTCTGCGGCCGCCGTCTTCGTCGCCGTGCTGATCGCCGCCCCCGGCTCGCTGTCGCAAGGGCGGTGTCACCGACGCTCAGCAGGGTTTCGAGGCGGGCAACGGTTTTGCCACCGAGTTCTGCGCCAATCAGGACGCCCTGACCGATTCCCCGAATTCGCCGCAAATCCCTGACGACGAATGCAACATCGAGGCGGCCGAAGAGGAGTTCACGGGGCCCGAGGCCCAAGAGGACGGGCTCGGACCAATCTTCAACGCGGCCGGCTGCGGCGAGTGCCACCTCGTGCCGATGCTCGGCGGCGGCAGTCAGATCATGGAAAAGCGCGCCGGCCTGTTCCAGAACGGCGTGTTCACGGAGCACCCGGGCGGCTCGCTCATCCAGGATCGGGCGCTGCTCGAGTTCGCGCGGCAGGAGCTCGCGACTCCCGCCAACACGAACGTCGTGGCCTTCCGCGCGTCGCTGCCGCTCTTCGGCGTCGGCTTCGTCGAAGCCATCGGCAACACGACGCTGACCAACAACATGAATGCGCAGCCGGCTGGCCAGCGCGGCCAGCTCATCAACGTGCCGGTCTTCGAGCGACCCGGCACGACCCGCGCCGGCCGGTTCGGCTGGAAGAACCAACAGGCGAGCCTCGTGTCGTTCTCGGCCGACGCTTACGTGAACGAGATGGGGATCACGAGCCCGCTTCAGCCCGATGAGCCAACCTCGAACGGCACACCAGTCGACGATCCAGTCCCCGGGACCGACGATGAGGGGGTTGACGTCGAGCTGTTCGCGCTCTTCATGCGCGACTTGAAGGCGCCGCCGAGGGGCCCAATCGACAACGCGGCGGACGTAGCGGCGGGCGACTCGCTCTTCACGAGCACCGGTTGCGCGGTCTGCCACACGCGCGAGTTCGTCACGTCGGCGCCGGGGACGCTGATCAACGGCGGCGCGCTCAGAGTGGGGGCGGCGCTCGGCAACAAGCGCATCCGTCCGTTCAGTGACTTCCTGCTGCACGACGTCGGCACGGGAGATGGGATCGTGCAGAACGGCGGCGCGGCGACGCGGAACAGGATCCGCACGCCGGCGCTCTGGGGTTTGCACGCGCGGGGCCGCTTCATGCACGACGCGTCGAGCTTCAGCCTGACCGATGCCATCAACCGTCACGGTGGACAGGCCACGGCTGCGCGGAACGCGTTCAACGCGCTCAGCACCACGAACAGGAACCGGTTGATCGCGTTCCTGCTGTCGCTGTAAGTCTCCTCCGGTTCTCGCCGAAAGCACCTGAGTGCAGGGGCGGTTGGCACGCCGCCGCCCCTGCGTCTCGACATCAGCGGTAAGCCTCGAACGGTATCCCTTCCCTTCGCGGTAACGAATCCACAGGGAAGACCGCCAATAAAAACATTTGCCTCAGGGCTGGGATTGACTTATAGTCCCCCGCCGGAATACCGAACCCGCCACGGGGCGCCTCGCCGCTCTCACGGCGCTCTGACGGCTCCCCAGGTCTTCTTCAGCTCTCGCGGCGCTCGCTCGGCTCCCCCTCTCGGTCGCTCTCACGCTCTCAGTGTCGTGGTGTGACTGCTCTCTCGTTTCGAAAGGAGACCCCCCCATGCGAGTAATAGTGTCAGCGGCGGCGGTGTTTATCGCGGTGCTCATAGCCGCGCCAGGCACCTTGTCGCAGTCAGGCGTCCCCGAGGCGCCGACAGGATTCGAGGTCAGATCGAACGGGTTTGTCGAAGAGTTCTGCGCGAACCAGGACCAGCTGGTCAATTCGCCCAACTCTCCGGAGATCCCGGACGACGAGTGCAACTTCGAAGCAGCCGAGGAAGAGTTTACCGGCCCCGAGACGACGGCCGATGGGCTCGGGCCGATCTTCAACGCGGCTGGCTGCGGCGAATGCCATCTCGTCCCGATTCTCGGCGGCAGCAGCCAGATCATGGAACGTCGCGCCGGCCGGTTCTTGAACGGTGTGTTCACGGACCACGCGGGCGGGTCGTTGCTCCACGATCGCTCCACTGCGCTCGGGTACCAGGAAATCGCCGACCCCAATACAAACGTCGTGGCCTTCCGGGCATCGCTCTCGATACTCGGTCTCGGCTTCGTCGAAGCGCTGTCGAACAGCGTCCTGCAGAACATCGCCAACAACCAGCCGTCGTCGCAGCGCGGCCAGATCATCAACGTGCCGGTGTTAGAGGCACCGGGTCAGAACCGTATCGGGCGCTTCGGCTGGAAGAATCAGCAGGCCAGCCTCGTCTCGTTCTCGGCGGACGCCTATGTGAACGAGATGGGCATCACCAGCCCGCTGCAGAGAGTCGAGAACACTTCAAACGGACGGACGGCACCCAAGCCTCCCGATGCTCCCCCGGGCATCGACGACGAGGGGGTGGATGTCGAGCTGTTTGCGCTGTTCATGCGAGCCACGCTCGCGCCGCCGCGCGGGCCGATCAATGAGGATGTGCGTGACGGTGAAGACGTGTTCGATGACATCGGATGTGACGTCTGTCACACGCCGAGCATGGTCACGGCGTCGCCAGGGACGCTGATCAACGGTGGGGCGCTCAGAGTTGCCAATTCTCTGGGGAACAAGCGCATCCGTCCGTTCAGCGACTTCCTGCTGCACGACATCGGTACCGGGGACGGGATCGTGCAGAACGGCGGACAGTCGACGCGGAACAAAGTGCGCACGGTACCGCTGTGGGGCCTGCGCACCAGAGGCCGGTTCATGCACGACGCGTCGAGCTTCAGCCTGGAGGATGCGATCGCGCGTCACGGCAACCAGGCGTCGGCGGCGCGCAGCGCGTTCAACGCGCTGCAGCTCGGGCAGAAAGTCGGACCTGTTGAAGTTCCTCAAGTCGCTCTAACGACCAGGGTCTAGAGGCTCAGGGCTTGGGAGCTTGGGTGGCTCCCAAGCCCAGGGCCGCAAGGCGACGTTCTAGGCCCGAAGTTCGAGACGGCGTAGCAGTTTCCACACGAGCGCCACCGGCAAACCCACGACGTTCGAGTACGACCCCTCGATCCAATCGACGAACCGCGACGCAAGACCCTGGATTGCGTACGCGCCAGCTTTTCCGCGCGGCTCGCCGGAAGCGATGTACCAGTCGATGTCGGCGTCCGACATCGGCGCGAAGCGCACGCGCGTCGTCTCGACCGCCGAGACCATGCGCCCGTCTCTGATGAGGGCGACGCCCGTCAGGACCTCATGCGTGCGGCCGGACAACCGCGCCAGCATCTCGCGCGCCTCGGCGTCGTCCACCGGTTTGCCGAGGATGAGACCGTCGATCACGACCGTCGTATCGGCGGCAAGAATCTCGGCCTGGGAATCCCGGGATGAGATGGCTCGCGCTTTCTCGCGCGCGAGCCGCTCCACGTAGGCGGCCGGGGCTTCGCCGTTCAGCGGCCGTTCGTCGATCTCCGCCGGCACGATCTCGAACGCGATGCCCGCCGCGCGCAGCAGCTCCGCGCGCCGCAGCGAGGCGGACGCCAGAATCAGTCCCAATACGGAAGATGCTACACTCGGGAGATGCCGAGGTCGGGAGAATTCGTGCCGACGCGCGCCTGCGTGACCACGACGGTCTCGGCCCTGCTCGCGCGGCAGCCGCTGACGCCGGCGAAGATCGCGTTCGCCTGGCAGATCGCCGTCGGCCCGGCGCTCGCGCGGGCGACGAGCGTCAGCTGCGAGCGGGGCGTGCTGCGCGTCAGGAGCGGCGACATCCGATGGATGCGCGAAGTAGAACGGTCGCGCCCGATGATCCTCGAGAGGCTTCGTTCGCTGCTCGGCCCGGCCGTCTCGGAATTGAAGACCGAGAATTGATATGCGTGAATCAGTCATCGTCAGCGCCGTCCGCCTTCCCACCGGCAAGTTTCTCGGCGGCCTGAAGGACTTCACGGCGCCGCAACTGGGCGCGATGGTCGTTCGTGAAGCGGTCCGGCGCGCCGGCATCGATCCGGCGTCGGTCGACGAATGCATCATGGGGAACGTCCTCAGCGCCGGCCTCGGCCAGAACCCGGCGCGCCAGGCGGCGCTCGGCGGCGGCCTCGACGAGCGCGTCGCCGCGATGACGATCAACAAGGTCTGCGGGTCCGGCCTCAAGGCGGTCATGCTCGCCGCGCAGGGAATCGCGACCGGCGACATCGACATCGCCGTCGCCGGCGGACAGGAGTCGATGAGCGGCGCTCCATACCTGCTCCCGCGCGTTCGCGAAGGCCTTCGCATGGGGGATGCCGAGATCGTCGACTCGATGGTGCACGACGGACTGTGGTGCGCGTTCGAGGACTGCCACATGGGGATGAGCGGCGAAGTGGTCGCCGAGAAGTACTCGATCGCCCGGCGCGAGCAGGATTGCTACGCCGCCTCGAGCCACCAGAAAGCGGCGCTGGCCACCCGGGAGGGCTGGTTCAGGGACGAAATCCTTCCTGTCTCCATCCCGCAGAAGAAGGGGGCGCCAATCGTCCTCGATCAGGACGAATCGGTGCGGCCCGACTCTACGCCCGAGGTGCTCGCCGGCCTGAAGCCTGCGTTCAAGAAGGACGGCACGGTGACCGCGGGCAATGCACCCGGGGTCAACGACGGCGCGGGGGCGGTCGTGATCATGGCGGCGGAGTGCGCGAAGGCGCTCGGCGTCACGCCCATGGCGCGCGTCGCCGGTCAGGCGACCAGCGGCCTCGCGCCGAAGCTGGTGATGATGACGCCGGTCGAGGCCGTGCGGAAGGTCGCGAAGAAGGTCGGTTGGAAGCTGCAGGACGTCGACCTCTTCGAGCTGAACGAAGCGTTCTCGGTGCAGGCGGTGGCCGTCATGCGCGAGCTCGGCATCGATCCCGCCCGTGTCAACGTTCATGGCGGCGCGGTCGCGCTCGGCCATCCCATCGGCGCCTCCGGGGCGCGCATCCTGACGACGCTGCTGTACGCGATGCGGCGGCGCGACGCGAAGCGCGGGATTGCGACGCTCTGCCTCGGCGGCGGAAATGGTGTAGCCCTAGCCGTAGAACAGCCCTGAGCCGGCGCGAGGCGCGAAGCCGCCGAGCGCCAGCGAGCGGGGGTGGGGCCCCGCGAGCTCAGAAGAAGCAGGCAAGCGCAAACCAAACAGTGCCTGACATCAAGATTGTCGGCGTCGTCGGCGCCGGCACCATGGGGAACGGGATCGCGCAGGCCTTCGCGCAGGCAGGATTCGACGTCCGGCTGCACGACAGCGTCCAGCCGGCGCTCGACCGCGCGCGCAAGACGATCGAGACCAGCCTCGGCAGGTTCGTCGAGAAGGGGAAACTGAGCGCAAGCGAGCGCGATGCGACGCTGGGACGGCTGCGCGCGACCGCGACGATCGACGATCTCGCCGCCGCCGACTACGTCGTGGAAGCGATTGTCGAGGAGGTCGAGGCCAAGCGCGCGCTCTTCCGAACGCTGGATGCCCTCACCCGCCCGCACGTCATCCTGACGTCGAATACATCGTCGATCTCGATCACCATCCTGGGCGCCGCGACCGCCCGCGCGGACAAGGTGCTGGGCATGCACTTCATGAACCCGGTGCCGATCATGGCCCTGGTCGAGTTGATCCGGGGTCAGGCGACGTCGGACGCGTCGATGGCGGTCGCGTCGGAGCTCTGCGCGCGGCTCGGCAAGACGCCGGTCGAGGCGGCCGACTACCCCGGCTTCATCTCGAACCGGGTGTTGATGCCCATGATCAATGAGGCGGCCTACTGCGTGATGGAAGGGGTCGGGACGCCCGATGCCATCGACACGGTCATGAAGCTCGGAATGAACCATCCGATGGGGCCGCTGACCCTCGCCGATTTCATCGGCCTGGACGTGTGCGTCGCGATCTTGAAGGTCTTGCACGACGGCCTCGGCGATCCGAAGTACCGCGCCTGCCCCCTCCTCAAGCGCATGGTCGCCGCCGGCCAGCTGGGACGGAAAAGCGGCAAGGGTTTCTACGAGTACCGCTGAGAACTGCGTACCTCGGGTGCCGGCCCTATGGAAAAAACTGCCACGCTCTCGGGGGAGGGGCGAAAGTCTCCGTTTGGGTAACTGACTGAAAACAGAGCCGATACGTCACGCCTCACTCGGATTTTCGCTTGACACCCGCCGGGCACACCTCTAAAATGCGAGCCGCAGATAGACGCAGATTTACGCAGATACGCGCAGCCGTTGATGTGGCACCAGGCTTCAGCCTGGTCTCAGCGCGAAGTCATGCAGATCGGAGTTCGTATATGCCCGTCAGCACCACCGATGATCGCGTGGACCGTGAACGCCTGAGGGCCGTCGAGCTGGCCGTCGGCCAGATCGAAAAGCAGTTCGGCAAAGGGTCCATCATGCGCCTCGGCCAGAAGGACGCGGTGATGCCCGTACCGGCGATCCCCACCGGCGCGATCAGCCTCGACTACGCGCTCGGCATCGGCGGCGTGCCCCGCGGCCGCGTCGTCGAGATCTTCGGTCCCGAGTCGTCCGGCAAGACAACGCTCGCGTTGCAGGTGATCGCGCAGGCGCAGCTGCGCGGGGGCATGGCCGCGTTCGTCGACGCCGAGCACGCGCTCGACGCCCAGTACGCCCAGAAGCTCGGCGTGGATCTCGAGAACCTGCTGGTGTCGCAGCCGGACAATGGCGAGCAGGCGCTCGAAATCGTGGAGGTGCTCGTCCGGTCGAACGGCGTAGACGTCATCGTCGTCGACTCGGTCGCGGCGCTCGTGCCGAAGGCCGAGATCGAGGGGGAGATGGGGGAAGCGCAGATGGGGCTTCAGGCGCGGCTGATGTCGCAGGCGCTCAGAAAGCTGACCGGCGCCGTGTCGAAGTCCAAGACCTGTCTCGTCTTCATCAACCAGCTGCGGGAGAAAATCGGCGTCATGTTCGGCAACCCGGAGACCACGACCGGCGGCCGCGCGCTGAAGTTCTACTCCTCGGTGCGGATCGATATCCGCCGGATCGGCGCCATCAAGGATGGCGACCAGATCGTCGGCGGGCGCACGCGCGTGAAAGTCGTCAAGAACAAGGTCGCGCCCCCCTTCCGCGAAGCGGAGTTCGACGTGATGTACGGCGAGGGAATCTCCAAGGAGGGAGACCTGCTCGACCTCGCGGTCGAGCGGAAGATCATCGAAAAGAGCGGGACCTGGTTCGCCTATAACGGCGAGCGGCTCGGCCAGGGCCGCGAGAACGCCAAGCAGTTCCTCAAGGAGAACGGAGAAATCTTCCGCACAATCGAGGACCGTCTCCGACGGGAGCTCGGCCTCGTGCGGGACGCAGAGGTCGCCACCGTCTGACCCTCGTCTGGTTCCGTTGTGCGGCTCGTGGGGTCCGGGGCGGAGCCCCGGTCTAGTCAGGATCGCGAGGGTTCGAACGGTATCGCGCTATCGATTTCCCGCCGCACGAAGCCGTAGCACTCGCACACCGCGCGCTCGAGTGTGGTTCGATTCGAAATGCGGATTCGTCCGCGCGAGGTCTGGACCATTCCCTGTTTTTCGAAGCTTCGCACGATGACGGTGACGCTCGGGCGGCGCACCCCCAGCATCTGAGCGATGAAGTCCTGCGTGAGCTCGAATTGTTCCGAGCCGGTCGCGTCGGCGCTGGCAAGGAGCCATCGCGCCAGACGTTCCTCGAGCGAGTGCAGGCGGTTGCAGGCCACCCATTGCGTCGTCTGAGTCAGGTGGACCATCGTGTAGCGCTTCAGGCGGTCGTTCAGGGCGCTGCCGTTCAGCATCTCGCGCCGGAAGCCGTCGGCCGAGAGCCTCAACGCGCTGCCGGGCGCCTGCGCCACGACCTTTCGCGGCGACGTGTCGGCACCCAGCGCCAGCGGAAGCCCGACCATTCCCTCGCGCCCCACGACGGCAACCTCGACCACGGTGCCGTCCTGCATCGAGGCAACCAGAGAAATCAGGGCACCAGTCGGGAAGTACACGTGCTCAATCGTCGTCCCCTCGTTGTAGATCGTTTCTCCCCGCTTGAGCGCCACCGGCTCGAGCGTATTGGCAATTCGTTCGAGGTCATGTGCGGGCAACGAGGCAAGCAGGCGGTTTTCTCGAGCTGTCGACAAGTCAAACTCGGCCATACATCTGTTTGGTAATGCAAAAAACAGTGCGCTTCACGGCCGGGCTGGCAGCGCACCGCACACCGTCAGAAAACCGCCGGGCTCGCGAGCGAACGCAGATTCCGCTTGTACATTAGTGATGGGATCCTTTACTCTTGTGTCACCCATGGGACGCGAAACTCAGGAGCCGACCCAGCCGGAGGCGCGGGACCGCAGGCGGGTGCGCCTCGGCCTGACGTTCGTCGCCGCCGTGCTGGCGGTGAACGCGACGGTCGGCGAACGGGGGCTTGTCGAAACGCTTCGGGCCCGGCGCGAGGGGGCCGCGCTGGCGACGTCCATCTCGGCGCTTCGCATCGAGAACGGACGCCTGCGTGAGACCGTCCGCCGCCTGCGGGAAGACCCCTCTGCCATCGAAGCCCTCGCCCGCCGCGAGCTCGGACTCATGCGCCGCGGCGAGATCCTGTTCGTGATTCACCCAAGGTAAGCCTCACTCCACCCCCTCAATCCACGTTGAGGAATCCCCGTGGTAGGATTTGGGTTCTGCCACAGCCAGAGCGGCCGGCCGTGCCGAGGTAGCTCAGTTGGTAGAGCACGTGACTGAAAATCACGGTGTCGGCAGTTCAATTCTGCCCCTCGGCACCATTCTTTGCCGGGGCTCTGCCCCGGACCCCGCTCACCGCTGCGTGTTTTCCCCCTTGAAATCGGTGGCCCTCCTTCTCTGTAGCATCCGCTCGCCGCTCGCCTTCTCCCCGCTCTGAGAATGCCGACACGCGCACGGCACGGCCATCACGGCCTCGCCGTTTCACCCATTGGTCTGTTTCGATGCCGAGCCGCGGGAGGATCCAATGACACAACCAGGTCTGAGAAGTGCGTCGGTCGCCGTGGTGTGCGCCGCGCTGGCGACAACCGCCGGGGCGACGACATTGCTGCAGATGAATCTCGAACAGCTCACTGGCAGGGCCGCCCGGATCTTTCGCGGGACCGTGCTCTCGGTCCAGCACGGAAGTCTGAACGTGGGGGGCGGGACGCTGCCGACCGTCACGTACCGGATCCGAGTCGACGAGGCGTTCAAAGGAGACTTTCCGCCTATCAAGGGCGATCTTCGCGTGGTCGAGATCCGTATGGTGACCGACCTGAAATCGTCGAGCGGCGGCGCCGCCCGCCGGGTGTCGCTCCTTCGCGATCTGCCGCAGCTGGAGGTCGGACGCAACTACCTCCTCTTCGCCACGCAGCCAAGCTCGGCCGGCTTGAGCACCACCGTCGGATTCGGTCAAGGGACGTTCAACATTCAAGGCGTCGGTAAAGACGAGACCGCGGTGAACCAGGTCCAGAACCTCGAGCTCTTCCGCGGCACGCCGACGGGTGGCGCGTCCCGCGGCCCTGTCCAGTACGCCGAGCTGGCGAGCCGCATCCGCGCGCTCGTGCGCCGTTGAGGGAGGACGATCATGGCAAAGAGATCCCTCTCCCTCATCACCGCCCCGTTTCTGTTCGCGTGGCTCCTTCCGGTGACCGCAGTCGCGGGTGGACCGCTGGCGGTCTGCGACTCTGGCGAGCCCTTCCGCTGGCCCGATGGAGGCCTCAACATCCCGTTCAACCCCGATCAGGGGGATCTGGGACCGCTCACCAACGCTCAGGCCGTCGCCGCCACTCAGAACGCGTTCAATGTCTGGGGCGCCGTGCCGACGAGCAGCGCGTCATATGCGCTGGGGGCGCCGCTGCCGGTCGACGTGAACGTCACGAACTTCATCCCGTTCCTGAACCCGACCGCGCCCGACGGATTGTCGGCGATCGTGTTCGACGACACGGGCGAGATCTTCAACCTGCTCTTCGGCGCGAACTCCGGGATACTCGGCTTCGCGGGTCCGGAATGGATCAATCCCACGACGTGCGAGATTCTCGAGGGCGTCTCGTTCCTGAACGGGCCGGCGTTCGGCGACCTCACGGCGGCGACAGACGTCATGGTGCACGAGTTCGGTCACTACTCGAATCTCGCGCATACGGTCGTCAACGGTCAGAACGTTGGGTTTGGCGACACGAGCGGGCCGACGCCGTCGAACACCTTCGGCAACTCACCACTCGTCCAGGTCGAGACGATGTACCCGTTCTACTTCGGGCCCGCCTCTGGCACGCAGAGCCTTCACCGAGACGACATCTCGACGATCTCGACGCTCTATCCGGAACCGAACTTCTTGGCGACGACCGCGACCATCACCGGACGAATCCTGGCTACGAATGGAACCAGGCTGACGGGGGTTAACGTCATCGCCCGAAACATCGGGAACCCCTTCGTCGATGCGGTCTCGGCGATCTCGAGTGACTTCTCGTTCGACTTTTCTCCGGCGGATCCGTTTACCGGCGTGTACACGCTTCGCGGCCTGACGCCGGGCGCGTCGTACGTGGTCTTCGTCGACCAGATCGTCGCCGGGGGCTTCAGCACTCCACCCGCGACGCTTCCCGGACCGGAGGAATTCTGGAACGGCGCCAACGAGTCTGACGGGCTGACGGCGCCTGACGTTCCGTCGCAGTTCGTGGCGATCCCGGTGACCGCCGGCGCCACGACAAGCGGCATCGACGTCATCTTCAACACCTTCCGGCCGGGCGACATTCTGCCGGTCGGCGACGACGGGTTCGTCCAGCTCTTCCTGCCGTTCACCTTCAAGGTCTGCGGCCAGTCGTTCGATTCGGTGTTCATCAACGCCAACGGCAGCCTCACGTTTGTGGCGGGCAGCTCCGACTTTTCCGAATCGACGCCAGAGTTTCTGGCAGGGCCGCCGCGCATCGCGGCCGTGTGGGACGATCTCAACGCCGCGACCGGTGGAACCGTCACCTTCGACCAGAGCCACAACACGTTCACGGCCCGCTGGAACGGCCTGCCGGAGTTCCCCGCTGTTGGTTCGAACACCTTCGCCATCACGCTCAGCCGCGGCGCCAATCAGGCGACCATCGAATACGGCGACCTGTCGGCCCTGGACGGGCTGGCGGGGGTCAGCTGCGGCGGCGCGATCACATCCGGCTTCGAGCTGGAGACCAGCCTGCGCACGGTCCCCAACCGGCGGACCATCAACATGAACCACCGGACTGCCGTGTTCGAGCAGTTCAGCGCCGCGGACAATGACCTCGCCGCCTACGAGCTGCGCTTCACGAACCTGCATCGGGGTTTCGATGACGTGTTCGAGTCGAACGGCTCGATCGCGGATGCCGAGCGGATCCACCTGCCGTTCAGCACCGAGGACGTCGGAAGGTTCTCGGCGATCGACACCGCAGGCGGCGACGTCGACTACTACCGGTTCCGCGCAAAGGCGGGCGACACTCTGGCGATCGAGCTCGTGCGGGGCAACTTCGACTCCACGCTCGGTGTCTTCGACGCCGCCACGGGCGATCTGCTGATCGCCGACGACGACAGCGGCAACGGCGTGTTGTCGCGGCTCCTTCTCCAGGTCAACGTCGACCTGGATCTGGCCGTCGCGGTGAGCGCCTTCCCGGACCTCGACTTCACCGGCGACGGCGTCGGCGGCGGGCGTTACGTCCTGTATGTCAATCGGTACAGGGGCGAGCGGCTGCCGGCGGGCGACGACACGTCGACCGAGGTGCGCATTCCGTTCTTCTTCCCGTACCAGGGGACGAACCGGACCAGCGTGTTCGTGAACTCCAACGGCAACATGACGTTCGGAGCCAGCAGCACCGACTTCTCGGAAACGGTGCCGGAGTTCCTGGCCGGTCCGGCACGGATCGCGCCGCTCTGGGACGACCTGGATGCGCGTGGGGGGCTCGTGATCGCCGAAAGGAGCCCCATCTCGCTGACCCTGCACTACGTCAGCGTGCCGGAGTTCCTGACGACGTCGCCGAACTACTTCAGCACGACGCTCGTGGTCGGTGGTTTCCTGGCGCTCGACTGGGGTCCGACGGGTCGCAGCGATGCGCTCGTTGGACTGACGCGGGGCGGGGGCGTGGCGGATCCGGGCGAGTCTGACCTGTCTACCATGCCGCTCCTTCGAACGAACCGCACGGTCTACGATCAGTTCGTCGTGTCGGCGGGCGACGATGGGTTCGACCTGTCGTTCCTGACCCGGCTCGGCGTTCCGTTCTAGACGCGCCTGTCGGCGCAGGGGCGGCCAGGCCGCCCCTGCGTCGTCATCGCGAGCACGGCCAAACCAAACAATAGGCTCAAGCATACGTTTTGCATGGCGCCGGGCCGGAGGATAGGTGTGAACATCGATATCGACGCTCTCCGGGCGCGGTTCCGCGCCAGCAGCACTGGCCCCGGCGACAATCCCGCCCGGCAGGCCACTCATGCCGACCTCGAGACGCTGATTGCCGCGTTGGACGAGGCGCACGCGAACGTCAAGCGCCTTACCGAACAGGAGGACGACCTTCGAGAGTCCGCGGAGCTGTGGATTCGCTTGTACAACGACGCGCTGAATCGGCTCGAAGGCCTGCGGGATGCGATCGCGGGCGCCGTGACCGAATGCGGGGAGTGCGCGCGGCACGCGCACGACGGCGCGTCCGCGCCCGAGCGAACGGCCGCAACGTGCAGCCTGTGTCTGAAGGCGCTCGACGCCCTGCAGTCGACTGCCGAGCTTGTGGCGTCGAAGCGCTAGGACTGTTTCACGGCATCTGGGTCCGCTTCGTAAGGATGATGCGCTTGTTCGGGTAGTCGAAGGTCACCTGCCTGAACGTGCACAGCAAATCCTCGCCCAGCAACCCATCGATCGGCCCTTCGAAGACCCGCTGCACTTCCGCGAGGTTCATCACCGCCACCGGATGGTCGAACCACGTCTCGCCGCCGAGCCTCACGGTGGTACGCATCGTCAGGGCTTCTCCCTTGAAGCCCGGCCCCCCGCTCGAAAAGCCGCCGCGTAGATCCTCATTCGCCAGCCCGGCGATTTCACGGCTGATCACGCTGTTGCGCGCGCCGGTGTCGAGCAGGAGCAGCGCGGGGCGCTGGTTGACCGTTGCGCGAACCAGGATCGCGTTCTGCCGCATGTTGTGCTCGAAGGGGACAACCACCTGAACGGGCGCGCCGGGTGCCTGCATCCCGACCGGCGCCTGAGCGCCGCGAGCGGTCAATGCGATGGCCGGAAAGAATATGACGCCGATCACGAAGCGGCGGAATGACGGCGACGGGCGAGACATACGGCCTCCTGTGGCGGACCTCGAACTGACCTGCCGCAATTATCACGTCGGCAGGGCCTCGAGGAGCGACGCGGGTTATGACTTAGTTCTGGTCGACCTGGACGCTGCCGCTCGCGTCGTGGATCCGGCCGCCGCGATCGCGCAACCGGACGCTGACGACGATCGTCCCCGTTGCCGAACTGACGCAGCCGAACCCGAGGGAAAACGCGAAGCCGTCCCGGTGGTCGCGGAGCGCGACCGACCCGAAGCGGTTCCTCAGCGCGCTGGAATCGAAGACGGCCGACGCTCCGGACACGCCGCGCCGATCGGTGAACCGCATGTCCACCTGGTGAAGATCGAGGTCCTGGTCGCCGTCCTCTGCGAAGACCACCACGACCCTCCCCGTAAATGGCTGGACGAACGGGCAGGCCGCTCCGAAGACCGATACCGGGACGAGACGGGTCGGACGGAGCACGAGCGCGGGTGGACCCAGGAACGCGCTCGGTCCGGTCGAGACGATGACGATGCAGGCGGCCGATCCGACCAGCGGGACGGAAAAAGCGCCCGCGGCCCGCGCGAGCCGCCGGAGGGAAGTCCGGCGGCGCCGGACCGGCGAGCCAAGGCAAGCGCGCTAAACACCCGCGAGCGAGCGGGGGTGGGGCCCCGCGAGCATGAAGAAAAGAGCCGTCGAACATGGCGCATGGCACGCCCCCGGTGAGGCGGCCAGTATGCTCCTACCCGGGCCGGGATGCCAGATTATCCTGGCGGGATCGACTCAGGCTCATCAATCCTTCTTGTCGACGTCAAACGACAGCCTGATGGAATCAGCCTGCTTCGGCGCGGGACCGCCGCCCGGCACTTCGAACGCGCGGCCGATCCGATTCCCGGCGGGATCCTCGAGCGTGGTGAGGACGACAAGCGAGTGGTGTCCGGCGCGCCATGGCTCGCGCGGAGTGAACAGCCAGCGCGTCTCTCCTCGTTCGACCGAGATGGCGCCAGAGATCGCCTCATCTCCGCGCGCGACGCCGAGCGCCGAGTGCAGAAGACCGTGATCGAGCGGCTTCGGGAACGTCACGCGGACGGGATCGCGCGAGTCCGGGCCGGGCGCGTCGATGCGCCACGCGGCGACGTCGATCGGATGCTCGTCCGGCGGCCCGACACGGAACGTGCGCCGGAACTCCGACGCCAGCGGCCGCCCCTGCGCGTCGGTCCACGCCTGAGAGATAACGAGCGTGTAGCGCTCACCCGGACGAAGGGCGCGCCCCATCTCGACGTTCGGCAGGATGCCGCGCTTGACGCGGCCGGGATCGAACAGGACAGTCAATCGGGTCGCGTCGTGGTTCCACAGGTCGGTGTCGAGCGGAAGAAATGGATCCTCCACCTCTTTGCCCGCTTCGTCGAGGATCCGCATGTGTTCGAGTCCGCCGCGCCGTCCCATCGGCGCCGAGAACTGGACGTACATCCGGAGTTGATTCTCCGCGAGCGTCTCGCCGCTCGGGTACACCTGAAGGACATCTGTGGGCGGGCCGGCGGGTGGCGCCGGACGCCCGACGGATATGGTGACGGCCGGCGACCGACCGGCCCCCGGCAGCCGCGACGGGTCGAGCCGGACGTAATACAGCCGTCCAGGATCGAACCGAAACCGCGGCGTAAAGCGCAGCGCGTCGGCCGTGACGGCATACGTCCCAAGCATCGCCTGGGCGCCATCGTCTGAGGCGACGGTCACTCGGAGCAGCCGTTCCCAGTCCGTCTGTTCCCACGACATGCGTCGAAGCCGATCGAGATCGCGGTTCGAAAGACCCGTGACCTCGATTGCGTCGGTCCGATCGAGGAGGACGATCCGCGGCTCGGAGCGTGCCTCGGATCCGGGGGTCGAGCAGGCGGCGCTGGCCGCCACGAGGATGGCAACCAGCGCCGTGTGTGCATTCATCTGCGCGAATCTGCGGTTATGGGAGGGCGACCGCCTTCAGCCTCACGACGGTTCCCTCGCGCGCGATGACGAGCCCGCGCTGGTCGTCCAGCCGGTCGAGCTGTTCGATGCCCTTCATGGACGCAATCGTCTCGTACGGGACGCCCGCCGTCTCGCTATCCTTGACCGGCGTCGTGATCGGGGCTGCCGTCGCGAACGGCGCGGTCGGAATCTTCATCACGCCGCGGCTGTTGTTCGCCATCAGGATGTACTCACCGCCGTCTTTGTTGTAGACAATCATGTCCAGCGGACGGTTCCTGTTCCCCAGCTCGGCGATCGTCGTGCCGACGACCTTCTGTCCGGGCTTGAGGCCGTCGATCGGGAACTTCACCAGCGGCGTGCAGGTGTAGCCCGCCACGAGGTGCGGCTTTCCGCCGATCGAGTACGGGACGAACGCGAACACCGGGGACCGCGTCTCGAGCTGTCCGTGGTTGCCGTGGAAGATCTCGACGCTCGTGCCGCCGTCGACGGATGAAAACGGATACGGGATCGCACGGAGCTTCGACGCGAATTCTTCGTTCGACAGCCCGGCCACCCACAGCCTGCCGTCTACGTACGCCATGTCGGTGATCGACTGCGGGCGCGGGTTGCGCCGATCGCCAGGATTCGCCACGGGAGCGTTCGGCAGCTCTACCCTCGCGTACTTCATCGCGTCGAACGACACGAGGTCGATCTTTCCGGCTCCGTCCACACGGAAGAGCGCGGCCGTCGCGCCCGGACCCTGCCCACGCATCACGGACACGTACGCGTTCTTGGTACGCGGGTGGATCGCCAGGTCGGTGATCGCGATCTGCGCCGCGTCGGTGCCGGCAAGCGCGGCGATTTTCTGATCGAGCCCTTCGACGTCGGCGACGCCTGAGGCGCCCGACGAGGCCTTGCCGAGATCGAGGGCAAAGATCGCGGCGTTCTGCGCGTCACCCGCGAACAGCGTGCCGTCGGGATTGAACGCCAGCGGCCCGATCGACGCAAAGGTGGGCGAGACACCGTTGATCGACGTCGTGACGGCCGGCGCGGCTCCGGGGGCCCATGAGCTCAGGAGCAGGGCGGCGGCGACCGCCGCGAGACGGACGTATCTGGATCGCATGCGTAGCCTCTCCTTTGTTGCCCCGAAGGGGCAGACCAGAGTATAGAGCGCCTGTCGCCGGATTCTGTCAAGACTGACGTAAAGTCTTAGGCTGTGCTTGGGCGTTCACATTCGCTCGTCGCCATGTTCTTGGCCCTGACGTCACTCGCGACATCGGCGCCGGCATGGGCCCGTCAGCAGGCGCCCATCCCGCCCGTGCAGCCGCTGCCGCGCCCGCCGGAAGGGCCGGGCCGCGTCGTCGCCACCATATCGGTTCTCGAAGGCACCGTGCGCATGCCGGGAGTCGAGGTCGAGCTGAAGACAGCGGGCGAGAAGATGACGCTCGCAAAGACGATAACCGACGGCGCAGGACAGGTCAGCTTCCCCGACGTGCCGCCGGCCCGCTATTTCATATCGGCCACCCGACCGGGATTCGTCTCACAGGATTCGGCGCAGTTCGACGTTCGATCGGGCGAGACCGCGCATGTTCTGCTCGACATCCACTTGGCCTTCACCGTGCCACCCGTTGAGGTCCGCGGATCCTCGCCGGTAGAACCACCGGAACCCGTCCCGCCTCTCGAGCCTACGCCCGAGCCACTCGAGAGCCTGACCCTGCAGCCCGTCTCAGCGAGCGACATGCTCTCGGGCTCGCTGCTCGACGTCGCACCGCTCGAGGGAGACGACTTCCAGAGCCTGCTTCCGCTCCTGCCGGGCGTCGTGCGCGGGGCGGACGGCCGTCTGAGGATCAAGGGCGGGCATCCCACGCAGGGCGCGCTGCAGATTAGCAGCGCGAGCCTGATCGACCCCTCATCCGGCGATTTCGATCTCGACCTCCCAGGTCCCAGCGTTGAATCCGTCGAGGTCATGGCCAATCCCTTCGCGGCCGAGTACGGGCGCTTCTCGACGAGCATCACGCAGGTCCGGACGCGGCGCGGGACCAACGAATGGGAGATCAAACCGGGCAACCTGATGCCGCGCTTTCGCAAAGGGCTCACGGGCATCCGGGGCTTCGAGCCGAGATTCTCCGTGCGCGGTCCGCTCAAGCAGGATCGGCTCTTCCTCGCGCAGGACTTTCAGTATCGGTACGTCAACACACCGGTCAAGAGTCTGCCTGACGAGCCGGAGATAAAGCTGACCAGCTTCGATTCGTTCACGCGCGTAGACAGCGTGCTGTCGACGCGGCATACCATCGGCGGCGGCGTGATTCTGTTCCCGCGCGAGATCCGGCGGGTGACGATGGATACGTTCCGCCCGCCCGAGGTCACGCCCGACTTCAATCAGAGCGGCGCGGCGGCCGGGCTCGTGGATCGCTTCGGCCTCACGCCGGACATCGTGCTCGAATCGACGTTCTCCGGCCGGTGGTTCGAGATCAAGGTCAACACGGACGGTCGCGCGCCGATGATCTACGCTCCGGAGACTCAGAGCGGCGCCTTCTTCAACGATCAGGAGCGAGAGGTTCACAGCGTCCAGCTCGTCGAGGCGCTCAGCATCTCGCGCGATCGCTGGGCCGGGCACCATGTATTCAAGTTCGGCTTCGACCTCCAGAACTCGGGATACAGCGGGACGAGCGTAAGTCGGCCAATCGAGATCCGGCGGCTCGACGGATCCCTCGCCGAGCTCACCGTGTTCGGCGAGCCGACCACGCAGGAGATCAACGGGACCGAGCTCGCCGTCTTCGCACAGGACCGCTGGCGGGTCGGTCCCCGGCTCACCCTCGAGCTGGGGCTGCGGATGGATCGAGATGCGATCGTCGAGCGCATCAACTGGTCGCCGCGCGCCGGCATGTCGATCGGCGTGCTGCCCGATGGCCGCGCCATCCTGCGAGGCGGCGTCGGAAAGTTTTCGCAGCGGACGCCGCTCAATATCGGCGCCTTTCCGTCATTCGAAACGCGCGTCGTGTCGCGCTTCGCGGCAGATGGCTCGGCGCCGGGTCCGCCCGTGAGCTTCATCCACGTGATGGATGCGGACCTGCGCACGCCCGAAGCGATCGTCGGCAACGTGGAATGGGATCAACGGTTCGGACGCCGGTTCCTCCTCAAGGTGGAGTACCTGCGGCGCCACGGGTCACACGAATATCTCCTCGAGCCTGATCCGGCCGCAGGAACGATCCGCCTTTCGAGTACCGGCACCTCGCGATATTGGGAGCTGGAAACGACCGTGCGCTACCTCGGCGGCGAAAGTCGTGACCTCACGGTCTCCTACGTCCGGTCGCACGGCAACGCTGACCTGAACAACTACGATCAGTTTTACGGCAACCTGCGCAATCCGATTCTCCGCGCGAACGAGAACAACTTGATACCGACCGACGTTCCTCATCGGTTGATCGCGCGAGGCACGTTCGGGTTCCCATGGAAACTCGTGTTCGCGCCGGTTCTCGAAATCCGATCCGGGTTTCCATGGTCTGCCGTCGACGAGTTCCTGGATTTCGTGGGGCCTCGCAGCCGTGCGGGGCGGATGCCGACCGTGAGCACGCTGGATTTTCAATTGTCGCGCCCCTGGCGATTCAAGAAGTACCAGTTCCGGGCCGGCATCAAGATGTACAACGTGTTCGGCGCGTCGGCCGATCGAGACGTGCAGAACAACCTGACCTCACCCAACTACGGAACGTTCTACAACCCGATCGAGAGGTCGATCGGCTTCTCGTTCGGCGCGGCCCGGTAGAAGCGCATGTTCTATCATCGCCGCGCGGGGGCCTCCAGGCCGGTCATCTGCGTGTAAACGCGGCGGACGGCCTCGAACGAATCCGCGTCGGCCGCGGTCTTGTCGGCGCGGTACCGTTTCACGCGCGCAAAGCGCAGCGCCAGTCCGCCCGGATAGTGCGGGCTCGCCTGCAGATCGTTGAACGCGATCTCGACGACCAGATCGGGACGGATGTAGACGGTGTACTCGTCCCGGCCGATCTCGCGCGCCTGGAACTCGCGCGTCTGCCACGCCAGCACCTCGTCGGTCATTCCTTTGAACGTCTTGCCGAGCATGACGAAGCCGCCGCGCTCGTCATCGCGCGCGCCGAGGTGGAGGTTGCTCAGCCACCCGCGGCGCCGGCCGCTTCCCCACTCTGCGGCCAGGACGACGAGGTCGAGGGTGCGGGCGCGCTTGACCTTGAGCCAGGCCGCGCCCCGGCGGCCCGCCGCGTACGGCGCGTCAAGCGTCTTGACCATGACCCCCTCGTGCCCGGCGGCCAGGGTCCGCTCGAGAAACTCCGCCGCCTCCGCCGCGCCGGGACGAACGAGACGCGGGACGATCGCGCCGGTCTCGATCGACTCGGCGAGAGCGGCCGTCCGGCGCTCGAGCGGCTCGTCGAGAAGCGTCGTGCCGTCGACGAACAGGCAGTCGAAAAAGAACGGCGTGAGCGGGAGATCCGCGCGCAGCCGATCGACGTCCAGGCGTCTCCCGAAGCGCCGCATCGTGACCTGAAATGGATGCGGGATCCCCGATCCCTGCAGCGCGATCACCTCGCCGTCGACCACGAGCTCGCGACGGGGTGAGGCGCGCACGACCTCGACCACCTCGGGAACCGCATCGGTCACCTCGTTCAGCGTGCGCGAAAAGACGTGAATCTCGTCTCCTGCCTTGTGGACCTGGATGCGGGCGCCGTCGAGTTTCTGCTCGACGAGCGGATCGCCGGAGTCCCTGAGCGCCTCCTCGAGATCGCCGGCCGGTTCGGCGAGCATCGGCTGCACGGGCCGCAGCAGCTGGAGGGCGAACCGCGCGAGCGCCGGCTCCCCCTCGACGAGCGCGGCTCGCGCGACTGGGGCGAGATCGCCGGCCATCATCGCGGCCCGGCGGACCGCGGCGGCGCGAACGCCGGCGGCCTTCGCGACGGCATCCACGACGACCGCTTCGAGCGCGCCCTGCCGAAGCTCGCCGTGCAGCAGCCGCACGAGGAAATCCTGCTCGGGTTTCGTGGCACGACCGAGAAGCTCCTCGAGCAGGCCCGCCCGTGCGCGGCCGGAACCGCCGCCTCGCACCGAGGCGATTCGATCGAAGGTGCGATCGACCTCTTGCAGACTGATAGAGGGCGATTCCGCCGCGGGCGTCGAGGCGGCGGCGCGAATTGCGGCCCAGCCCACGCCGACGCGTCCCTGGCGCATCGCGCCCGAGAGGAACGTGACGGCGATCTCGATTTCGTCGGGTGCGAGACGCGTCAGGAGCGCGGCAATCCTGGCCGTCTTGTCGAGGCGGCCCGAGGCCGCCTGGACCGCGGCCGACGTCGCGACGAGCTCATTCAGCAGCACTGTGGTACGACCCTTAAGGGTCGTACTACATGTAGTCTATTCAGACCTGAGCGCGGTCAGCGGCTCCGTCCTGGCGGCCCTGCGCCCCGGCAGCGCACAGGCGATCGTCGCGACGAGCGCCAGAACGGCCGGCACGGTGAGGAGCGTGACCGGATCGGACGGCTCGACACCGTGCAGCAGGCCGCGCATCACACGACCGACCGCCAGCCCGCCCGCGATTCCGATCGCCGCACCGACCGCCACCATCACGAGCCCTCGGCCCACAACCATCCTGAACAGCGAGGCTGGCGTCGCTCCGAGCGCCAGGCGGACGCCCATCTCATGCGCCCGACGCGCCACGGCATAGTTCATGACGCCGTAGACGCCGATTCCCGCCAGGAGCGCCGCGGACGCGGCGAACAGCGTCAGGAGCAGGGCGCCAAACCGCTGTCCCGAGATCGACTCGGAGGCAAACGATGCGAGCGTGTCGACCCGCGCGACGGCCACGTCGCGGTCGAGCGCGGCCACCTCGCGCCGCAGCAGATCCGCGAGGCCCGCCGGGTTGCCGCGCGCGCGGACGGCGACCGTCAGCGTGCCCCAGCTGTTCTGCTGGTGCGGCACGTACACGAGCGAGCGCTCCTCGTCCGCGAGCCCGCGGTACCGGACGTCGGCGACGACGCCGACGATCTCGCGATAGAGATTCTCATCGCGCCACGACCGCAGCTTCCGGCCCAGCGGGTCCTGGTCGCCGAACACGCGGCGGGCCATGGTCTCGTTGATGATCATGACGGGCGTCGAGTCGGCCGTGTCGCGGGGACTGAAGGCCCGCCCGCGGCCGACGGGAATGCCAAGAGTGCGGAAGTACTCTGGCGTCACCACGTTCCACTGCGCCGGGTAGTCCGCGGTCGCTGGCGGCTCCGGCTGTCCTTCGAGCAGGAAGACACGGCCAAGGCCGAAGCCGCGGCCGCCCGCCGGCAGGTACGAGGTCGCCGCCGCCGCTTCGACGTCCGGCCGCGCGGCCAGTGCGGTCGTGAGCTGATCGTAAAAGCGCGTCCGCGCCGACGCGTCGCTGTACCGCGCGCCCTGCAGGCTCACTCTTCCAGCCAGAATCCGGTCGACGTCCACTCCGGGATCGACGTCCAGCAACCGGCCGAAGCTGCGTAGCATGAGTCCGGCGCCGGTGAGCAGGACGATCGCCAGCGCGATTTCGGCGACGACGAGCGCGTCGCGCAGACGACCGCTCCGCCGGCCGGCGCCGGAGCCGCGCCCGCCCTCGCGCAGCGTGCCAGCCGGCTCGAACCGGGAAGCTGCCACGGCCGGCGCCAGGCCGAACAGGACCGCCGTTGCAACCGTCAGGCCGATCGCCGCGCCGACCGCGATCGCATCCAATCCGATGCCCTCGAGCATCGTCAGGTCGCTCGGCGCCGTCGCCTGCAACCCCTGCAGCAGCCACCGCGCGGCGAGGAGTCCCGCGGCGCCGCCGGCGCAGGCGACGACGAGGCTTTCGGTCATCAACTGCCGCACGATCCGGGTTCGGCTCGCGCCGAGCGCGGAGCGAAGCGCGATCTCGCGGGTGCGATCTGCGCCACGCGCCAGCGTCAGGTTGGCCAGGTTCACGCACGCAATCAGTAAAACGAATCCGACGCCGCCGAGGAGGATCAGCATCCCGAGCTGCATCTCCGGCTCAACGAGATATTCCTTGGCCGGCACGAGCTCCGTCGTCCAGCCCTTTCGGATCGTCGGATGGTCGCGCTCGATCCGCGCCGCGACCGCGCCGATCCGGGCGCGGGCCTGCCCGAGCGACGTGTCCGGCGCAAGACGCGCGACTGCCTGGAAGATCATGTTGTCGCGACGGTTCGCACGTCCTCCGGCTGCAGCGCCGTCCGAAGCGGAAGCCACACGTTCAGCCGATCGGGCCATGCACGGGCTTGAGTCGATGACTCCCGCGATCGTCATCACGGTGCCAGCGAGACGGATCTCGCGTCCTGCGATTTGCGGATCGCCGCCGAACCGGCGCCGCCAGAGCGCGTCGCCGATTACGACGACCGGCGCAGCATCGGGCGCATAGTCTGACTCCGTCAAGAGGCGGCCCACGATGGGACGCGTCCGCATCAGCGCGAAGTAATCCTCGGTCACCTGAAGACCCTCGACGCGCTCCGGCGTACCTTCACCCGCGAGATCGACGGCTGTGTCCCGATACACGGCTACGCGTTCGAAGAGTCCCTTCTCCGCCCGCCAGTCGGCGACATCGGCGAGCGGAATACTCGCGCGCTCGATGCCGCGCTCGGCGTTCGCGCCTACGGGCACCACGAGACGTTGGGGGTCCGGAATGGGCAGCGGGCGATACAGCGTCGTATAAGCGGCGCTGAAGATCGCGACGGTGGCGCCGATCCCAAGAGCCAAGGCGAGAACGGCGGTGGCGGTGTGACCGGGTGCGCGCAGGAGAAGACGAACAGCGTACCGGATGTCAGTCATGCAGGCAGGTTCCTCCGTCCGGACGAGGCTGAAGCCTCGTGCCACTGGCTTGGACGGAGGGAACCCGCCTGGGGTTGGGCTACTTCTTTATCTTGTCGCCGATGTCTTCGATCGCTTCGCCGACCTTGCGTCGCGCCTTCCCGAAGCCTTCCTGCACTTCCCCGCTGGCCTCGTCCTCGATGCCCTCGTCGATGAGATCCGGGTCGTCGGTCGCGCGGCCGATCCCCTGCTTCGCCTTCCCCTTCAGCTTGTCCACCTTGCCTTCGAGCTCGTCGCGATTCATGTGGCGGCCTCCTGCAGGCCTTCGTGCAAGAGTTGGACCCCTCAGACGAACTCGACCGTACAGAAGATGAGTCGGAAAACGCGATACGATGTCGCAGGATTGTTGGGGACGGAATGGCCCGCCGAGACTCCGACGTGGACGGTCTCTATCAGCTTCCGCTCGAGCAGTTCACCGCCGCGCGCGCGGCGCTGGCGAAGGAATCCGGAAGCGACGAGGGTCCCCGGATCCGCGCGCTCGCCAAACCGACGCTTCCCGCGTGGGCCGTCAATCAGGTCTTCTGGACCGCGCGCGACAAGTACGATGCGCTCACCTCGGCGGCCGAACGACTTCGCAGCGCGCATCGCGCGGCGCTGGCTGGCAAGAAGGTGGATCTCCGCGACCCCGACGACGCGCATCGTCGCGCGCTGAACGTGGCCCTCAAAGAGGCGATCGCGATCCTCGAGCGCACGGGACATCCGGCGACATCTTCCACGGTGGATATCCTCTCAAAAACGCTTGCGGCACTCCCCGTCGACAGCGAGCCGCCCGGCAGGCTGACGCGGCCGCTCACGCCCGGCGGCTTCGAGCTCTTTGCGAACGTCAAACCGGCGGCGCGCGTGCTGCGCATGCCGGACAGACGTCCGGCCGACCGGGATCGAGCGACGCCGACCGACGAGCAGAAACGCGAGAGCCAGGAGCGGCGCCGCGTTGCTGCGCGCGAGGCGCTGCGGGAGGCTGACTCGAGCCTTCGCAAGGCCGAGAGCGCGGCGTCGCGGCATGCGGAGCGCGTCGAGCGCGCCCAGGCGGCGCTGGCGGAGGCCGAACGTGACGAACGCGAGGTGCGCCGCAGCCTCGAAAAGGCCGAAGCGCGCGTCGCGACCGCGCGAACCGCGCTCGATGAAGTCCGTCGCACGGCCCAGCGCGCCGCGCGCGAGCTGACCGATGCGACGGCCCAGCGCGATGCCGCGGATCGGCGCCTGCGCGAGATCTAACGGGTGACGCGGTCGATCACGAGATGTGCTGCCCGGGACGCAACACCCAGGCTTGCGGGTGGCGCGTAAAACCGACGTGTGGATAGTACGGCTCCGCTGCCGGAGCCGCGAGCAGGATCACCGTCGCGGACGGTGCCGCTGCCTGCGTCTGCCGCATGAGCTCCTTCCCGATACCCCGGCGCTGATGCGACACGCGCACGGCCAGGTCCGACAGATATGTCGCGTACGCGAAGTCTGAAAGCGCGCGCGAGATGCCAACCAGCAGGCCGTCGTCCCACGCCGCGATCACGAGGTTGGCGTTGAGGAGCATCCTGCGCATCCGATCGCGATCGTCGATCGGCCGGCGCTCTCCCAGCGTGGATGCGCGGTACAGTTCGACAACCACGTCGAGATCGAGATCGTTCCCGCGCCGGTAGGCGATCATCGACCGACCCACTCGGCATAGAGCTCGGGCCGGCGATGCCGCAGGAACAGGCGACGTGCGTGAGAGCCGGCGGCAGAAGCGAGATCGATGTCCGCGTACAGGATGTGGTCCTGACCCGCAGGTGCGCGCGCGATGACGGCGCCGTCCGGACCGCACACGAACGACTCGCCGGAGAACGTCAGACACTCTTCTTCCCCTACCCGATTGCACAGCGCGACGAAGTACCCGTTCTGGAACGCGGCCACCCGCATCTCAGCCTCATAGAGGCCGTCTGGCCATTCGCCAGCGGCGCCCGCCTGCGGGACGACGACGAGATCCGCCCCCGCCAGCGCGAGCGCGCGCATGTACTCCGGGTAGTGCCGGTCATAACAGATCGCGACGCCGACCCGTCCCACGCCTGTGTCGTACACGGGCGCGCCGGTGTCGCCGGGCGTGTAGTAACCCTGCTCGTGAAAGCAGGAGTACTCGGTGATGTGCACCATCCGTGTGCGCCCGAGGAGCCGGCCATCCGAGTCGAGAACCGGTGAGCAGTCATACGTGCGGCGACCCTCCCGCTCGAACAGATTCAGAACCACGGCGACGCCGTGACGGCGGGCGCCCTCGGCAAATGCATCGACGATCGGCCCTGGCACCGGCTCGGCAAGCCCCTCGACGTTCCCTTCCGCCGGCCGCTGCGGATGGAACCGTTCGAATGCCAGCTCGGCGAATGCCACGAGCGACGCGCCGGCGCGCGCCGCTTCCTCGAGGGCGCGCAACCCGCGCGCGACGTTCAGTGATTTGTCCGGCAGGGCCCGTTGCTGGACGAGCGCGATTCGCATCAGCGCATTCTACTTGCCCCGCAGTCCCTCGACTTCGCTCGGGACGGCCGTGAGCTTGTCGAACGGCCGGAGCCCCGGCGAAGGCGGACGTCTTGCTCCGCTTCCGGATTTCGGTAAGGATAGGGCCCCACCCAGGGGGATTAAATGGCGAAGAAGCGGAGTGCGAAACGGAAGAAGAAGAAGGCGGGCAAACGGAAGGCGGGACGCGCCGCCCGCAAGGGCACCGCGCGCAAGACGACGCGCAAGACGAAGCGAACCGCGCGCCGGGCCGGCGGGAAGCGCCGATCGAAGAAGGCCGCGCCACGGACCAAGCGGGCGGCGCCGCGACGCGCGCCGGCGCGGATAGCCGCACCGGCCGCAGCGGCCGGCATCGCGGAGCCCGCCGGTCAGCCGCCCATGGGCGACTTCGGGCTGCTGCCGCCCCGCGACGAACCCAGGTTCTGAGAAGAGACGCAAAGCACGCGGAGTCCGACCAATCAGGTCGTCTCTGCGTGCTCAGCGTTGAGAGATTGTCTCCGCGTCCTCAGCCAGCTCAGCGGCCTCCAGCCTCAGCTTGCTCTCGACCCGGCTGCCTGCGGTTGCGACACCTCGCGTACTAAATCCGACGTCAGCGTGCGGCTCGCCTTCCGCGCGACGTCCGACTGGGCGACGATGCCGGCGAGGCGGCCGCGCTCGTCAACGACCGGGACCCGGCGGATTTGTCGTTCTTCCATCAGGTTGACGCAGGCGTCGAGGTCGGTTTCGGGCGTCACGGTGACGACGGGGCTGGTCATGCAGTCGCCGGCGGCGTGGTCGGCCGGGTTCCGTCCCTCCGCGACGATGCGGCACACGATGTCCCGGTCGGTGACGACGCCGATGGGGCGCAGCGTGTCGTTGCCGTCCACGATCGGGATCTCCCCGCAATCGCACTCCACCATCAGCCGCGCGACCTCTCTGAGCTTCGTGGCGCGGGTACAAACGGCCGGGTTCGCGGTCATCACATCACGTACGGTCATACATGCTCCTTGTCGGCCGTTGCAAAGTGCATAGTCGATGCCGACACCGAGATCTGCATGTGAGGTCCGCCTACGCGCTTTCGCGCTACGCCGGACAACCTTCGCGTGGCTTGCCGACCGTAGCTCACGGCGCGTTCGCAAGCGTGAGCGAAGGTTGGCGCGAAACTCGCATTCTGATCTGGAGCGTCATGGCTCAGCCGTTTCCGATCAGCCTGCTTCTCGCGAGCCGATATGGCCGGATCACCATCATCGAGGCCGCGGCAGTCGCGAAGCTCCTCGCAAGAGAGCTGGAGCGTGACGCTCGCGCCGGCTTTTCGCTGGAGGTGCCGTCGATCGGCGACATCCGACTCGAGGCCAGCGGCCATGTCTCGTGGAGTCACGGCCGTGACGTGCCCGTTGAACGGGCCGGACGAAGTCTGGCCCGCATCCTCGCCGTCCTTGTCGCCGAAGCCGAGCGTTGCGGGGACCGCGCGCCGGGGGCGCTCATGTTCGCCCTTGCGCGGGCGACCGATGATCAGGCCCTGGTTCCGCTCGAGACGCTGCACGATCTGTTTCTGATCGTCGATCGTATCGCGCCGGCCGATCCCCTTCCGGTGACAGCGGCATTCGCCGAACGGGTTGGATCCCGCGCGATCGAGATTCGACCGCAGCCGATCCGGACGGTCTCGGATCTGCGCCGCGCGCGACGCGATCGCGGCGTGTCCCTGGCGACGATCGCCTCGGAAACCGGGATTCCTCTGACGCTTCTGCGCGAGTTGGAATGGGGCCTTTTCGACAGCTGGCCGCCGGGTGACCAGACCGAAGCGTCACTACGGGCGTACGCGAGGGCCGCCGGCCTTCCTCCGAAGGCGGTCCTGGCCGTCGTTCGAGGCCCCGGCAGGCTGCAGCCGCCGCTGGAGGTGCGGGGCGTTCCGGTATGGGTTGTGGCGTGCGCCGTGGTGGTGCTCTCGGGCGCCGCGGCCGCGACGTGGGTCACTCACCCGTCCGCGACCCCGTCGATCGCTCCGCAACCGGTCGCGGCAGCCACCCAGGTCAAGCCCGCGGAAACGATCGTCCAGGTCGCGCCGGCGGCGGTTACCCCGGCGGCGGCCACTGTTGCTCGCCCGGCGGAGTCGCGCGCCGCCGCGCCTCCTCGAAAAGTCGTGAAATCCGCTTCGCGTCGACCAGCCGTCGGGCGCATGGCCGCGCGCCAGCAACAACATGTGGCCGCCCCTCGCGAGCCAGAACCGAAGCGCCAATCGTTCTGGAAGAAGCCCCTGCTCGTCATCAAGTTCGGGAGTCAGTAACCGTCAGCGGCCGCGATCCTTGTAGATCTTCTTCGCCAGCTTCGACCCTATCTTCTCGATCCGCTTGCGTTCCAGCTGCGCCCGCTGATCGGTTCGCGCTTCGGTCGCGCGGATTTCATCCTGGAGCTTGAGGTAGTTGCCGAGCCGGCCGGCATCGAGGACGCCCTCCTCGACCGCCTTGCGCACGGCGCAGCCGGGCTCCGCCCGGTGGCCGCAGTCGCGGAACCGGCAGCCCGCCGCCAGGGATTGGATGTCGTCGAACACCTCGCCAAGCCCCTCACCAACGTCCCAGAGCTGAATCTCCCGCATCCCGGGCGTGTCGATGACCAACGCGCCGCCCGGAAGGGGCACGAGCTCACGGTGGGTCGTGGTGTGACGGCCTCTCGAGTCGGAGGCGCGCACGTCTCGCGTCTTCAGCAGCTCCTGACCGACGAGGCGATTGATGATCGACGACTTGCCGACACCGGAAGACCCGAGAAAGGCCAGCGTGCGTCCCGGTGCCAGGTATTGAGAGATTGCGTCGAGCCCGAGTCCGGTCTTCGTGCTCATCGCATGAACGGGAACTCCGGCGGCGACGCTCGCTGCTTCCCTCAGGAAGGGGTCGACGTCGTCGGTCACATCCGCCTTGTTGAGAAGCACGACGGGCTGCGCGCCGCTTTCCCACGCGAGGATCAGATACCTCTCGAGTCTGCGCGGATTGAAGTCGCCGTCGAGCCCCGCGACCAGAAAGACGGTGTCGACGTTGGCGGCGACGACCTGCTCTTCGGTCCGGTTGCCCGCGACCTTTCGACCGAACTGGCTCGTGCGCGGCAGGACCGCGTGGATGCTCCACCGCCCGGCATGGGCCGTCGGCTTGATGCCGACCCAGTCGCCGACGGCCGGGTAGTCCCTGCGGCTGAGCGCGCCATGGCGCAGCCGGCCGGAGACGCGCGCCAGGCCTTCGCCGCCCGGGAACATGACGCGATAGATGTGCGTGTGCTCGAGCGCGACGCGCGCCGGCTCGAGGCCCGCGGCGCGATGCGGCCCGAACGCCTCGTCCAGCCGCGCGCTCCAGCCGAGCGCCTCTAAACTTTGCATTGTCAGACGTGAGTCCGCTTCAGGCGGATCGGACGACGGAGTATTGTATGGCGCCGGCGGCCGGGCGATTGACGTCGGAGGTCCTGACCCAGCACCGGAGGAGCTCCGCCACGCTCCACGCCTGCGCGATGCATCCGCGCGGAGTGAACGGCGGCTCCGCGTCGAAGATCTCGCTGATGCTCCCGACGCAGGCCCCGGCCAGGTGCGGCTCGAATCCCTCGAGCAGCCGCCGGGCGCCCGCGCGATCCTCCGGATGAACCTTGAGCCAGGCATCGAGATACGGACCGATGAGCCAGGACCAGACCGTCCCCTGGTGATACGCGGCATCCCGCGCGCGCAGATCGCCGTAGTACCTCGCCTTGTAGTCGGCGTGGCCGGGCGCAAGCGAACGGAGGCCGACGGGCGTCAGCAGCCGCTCGCGGACTGCGTCGACGACTTCTGGCCAACGCGATTCCTGGAGGACCGGGTGCGTGAGCGAGATCGCAAACAGCTGGTTCGGGCGGAACGCCGCGTCGTTCCCACCCGCTTCGGCATCGACGACATCGTAGAGATACCCGCCCTCGGCGAACCAGAACCTCCGGTTGAAGGACTCGCGGACGAGCTCCGCGAGAGCCGGGAGGTCGCGCGACGACGTCACGCCCTCCTCGCGCAGCCATCGGTCGAGCAGAAGGAGCGCGTTGTACCAGAGCGCGTTGATCTCAACTGCCTTTCCGCGTCTCGGCGTGACGACCCAGTCATCGACCTTCGCATCCATCCAACTGAGCTGGTACCCTTCGGCTCCCTGCCGCAGCAGGCCGTCCTCCGGATCGACGCCGATCCCGAACCGTGTGCCCTCGAGATGGTGATCGACGATTGACACGAGCGCCGGGAGGAGGCGGCGAAGCGTCGAGCGATCGCCGGTCGCCTCGAGGTAGCGCGCGATCGCTTGAAAAAACCAGAGCGACGCGTCGGCCGTGTGATAGAGCCCTTCGTTGTCTCCCTCGGGAAACATGTTGGGAATCAGGCCGTCGCGGACGTAGTGCCCGAACGTCCTCAGGATGCTTCCCGCCTCGCGCAGGCGGCCGGTCGCGATCGTCAGCCCCTCGAGGCTGATCATCGTGTCGCGTCCCCAGTCGGTGAACCAGTGATATCCGGCGATCACGGTCCGCGCGGCGTCTCCCTCGGCGCGCGCCCGCGCGATCTCTTCCAGCCGGCCCGCCGGCGTGATGATGAACTGATCGGCGGCGAGCACGAGCTCGGCGCCGAGGCCCTCTCGCGCCGCGTCGGGAGCGGTGTCGAGCAGACGATGCCGGCGTTCGACCTCCGCCGCGAACGCATCCGCCGCGGGGAGCGCACGGACGCGGCCCCAGTCCTCCGCGGATGCGGTCAGCGTCAGGCTCCCGGCCGCGAGGTCGGCGCGGTAGTAGCCGGGGCTCCAGAGCGTGCCGCCTGCGGCGTATCCACGGCTTTCTTCGGTTGGATACAGCACTTCCGTGGTGACTTTGTGGGCGAGGAGGAATTTCAGCCGATGACCCCGCGTCAGCACCCGCAGGGTCGGCCAATCGGATCCCGCGGTCAGCTCGTGCCGCTCGTCGTCGAGCGCCGTGAAGACGTAGTCGGCGTCCAGGCCCTGGCTGACCGGGGCTTCGTGTGGACGGAAATGAATGCGCGGCCGAACGCACAACAGCAACGGACCCGTGCCCTCGAGCCTGGAGTAGATCACGTGCACCGTGTTCTGGCCGTGGGGCATCATCAATCGCTTTTCGATCGCGGTGCCGTTGCCCGGCTCGAACCGCCAGACGGGCAGCCCCAACTCCAGTCGGAATTCAACGAGCGTGTCAGCAAGCCATACGGTGCGGTCGTCGGCGGTCCGTACGCGCTCGACGATCTGATTGAGCAGGACGATGCGACCGAGCGGCGCGGGCAGCGCCGCGATGAGCGCGCCGTGATATCGGCGGGTGGCGATGCCCGACACGGTGCCGGATGCGTAGCCGCCGAGCCCGTTGGCGACGAGCCATTCGTGCGGCACCCCCACATCCGCGGCCGACGTCGCGCCAGCCCACGACAGACGCCGCACGGGATCTCCGGTCACGCCGGTTGGGTCTCCCAGGTGGATGCGATGGCGGTGGCGGCAAACCCGGGCACATCCCATCCGGTCGGCCGTTCGATGGGGGTCGCGCCGGCCCCACCGTACGTGACCTCGTCGCTCGACCACACGACCCGCCATCTCGCGCCCTCGGGCGGTGCGAGGAGCGATTCGTTGACGATCGTCAGGGTGAGCCGGGCGCCCAGGTTGACCAGCAGCAAACGATCACCGTCGGCGCCGCCGAAGAACCGAAGGACGAACGCGTCGTCACTCAACACGGCGCCGTCGACATCCGCATCGTGGGACCCGAAGACCGGGTCGCGTCGCCGCAGCGCGAGCAGGTCGCGATGGAGGGCGTACTGCTCCACGTGCGCACGCCGCTCCCCGAGATCCAGCTTCGACCGTTCAAATGTCCGGGGATCGTCCGGCGCCGAGAGCCGCGCTCGTCCCGCCTCGGTCGCGAGGCTCGGAAACTGGCTCAGAAACTTCGCGCGGCCCTCGCGGACTTTTTCCGCCAGGTCCGGCCGGTGATCCGCGAAGAACTCGAACGGCGCGGTTGACGCGAACTCCTGCCCCTGGAAGAGCAACGGCGTATTCGGCCCCAGCAGCAGAAGCGCCGTCATCGCACGCACTGCACCCGGCGCGGCCAGCTGATGAAGACGCTCGCCGCGCCCCGAGTTCGCAACCTGGTCGTGATTCTCGAAAAAGGTGATGAACGCCGACCGCGGCACGCCGCGCGCCGATGTCCCACGGGTCTTCTGCTGCCACGAAAAGTGCTGCCCCTGGTACAGGAACCCGCGGTCGATCATCGAGACCAGTTCCTGCGGCGTCCCGCGATAGTCGGTGTAGTAGGCCTCGCGGCGGCCCGTCAGCCGGACGACGGCGCTGTGGTGGAAATCGTCGTTCCAGATCCCATCCAACCCGTAGCCCCCTGCCTCGACCGGTCGCACCAGCCGCGTCTGCTGCTCCTCGTTCTCCGCGACAACGATGGTTCGCCGTCCACGCGCCGCATCACGGACACGGCGCCCGATCGCGGTGAGGATGTGAGGAGTCGAGCGATCGTGAATCGTCTGCGTGGCGTCCAGCCGCAGGCCGTCCAGATGAAACTCGTCCACCCAATAGCCGGCGTTCTCGACGATGAACTCCCGGACGCCTTCCGAGCCTTCGCCGTCGTAGTTGATCGTTTCTCCCCACTCGTTCTTGTAGCGGGTGGTAAAGAACGAGTCGCTGAACTCCCGCACGAAGTTGCCGTCCGGCCCGAAGTGGTTGTAGACGACGTCGAGGATGACGGCGAGCCCGAGCGAGTGTGCGCGATCGACGAGCCGGCGCAAGTCATCCGGCCGGCCGTAGAGCCGTGAGGGCGCGTACAGACACACGCCGTCGTAGCCCCACCCGAACCGACCCGGGAAATCGCCGACCGGCATGAGCTCCAGCGTGGTCAACCCCGCCCGTGCGATCTCTGGAAGCTCGCGCTCGAGCGCGGCGCACGTTCCCTCTTTCGTGTAGGTGCCGATGTGCACCTCGTAGATCACCTGGCCTTCGAGCGCTGCGCCCGGCCATCCCCGGTCGGCATCGCTCCAGGCGAACCGACCAGGGTCGATGATCTCGGATGGACCGTGCGGACCTTCCGGCTGAAAGCGCGAAGCAGGATCCGGAAAGCGCCCGGACTCGTCGTCCAGCTTCAGCAGATAGCGATCGCCGGCCTTCACGTCCGGGCTCCACCCGGAGAAGTACCCGCCTCCCTCGGGAACGAGCGGGACCGAAATCTCGGGATGATCCCCGCGGATCGCAGGCTGAAGCTCGACGACCACGCGCTGCCGGCGCGGCGCCCAGACGCGGAAATGCACGCCGCCTCCGGGTTGAGGTTCGGCGCCGATGGGCAGCCTGCGCGTCGCCGCGGAGGCGTCAGAGGAGAATGTCATCGATGAGCCCGTAGGCTTTCGCCTTCAGGGCGTCCAGGTAGAAGTCCGTTCGCTTCGTATCCCGGATGATCTTCGCCAGCGGCTTTCCCGAGCGCGCCGCGAGGATGTGATAAATCTGCGACTGCATCTGCTTGAGGCGATCGAGATGCTGCGCCGCAGCGCTCGTCGACTGCCAGCCCGCCCACTTCGCCGGCTCGTGAATCATGATCCAGGAGTGCGGGTACGCGAGCCGCCGGCCGGGGCTTGCCGCCTGAAGGACGACCGATCCCATCGAATACGCCATCCCCTGCACGACGATCGACACTTCGACGCCCGTGGCCACGAGATGACGCACGGCGTCGTGGAGGGCCAGACCGTCGGTGACGTTCCCGCCCGCGGTGTTCAGGTACAGCGTCACGCCGTTCTGGGCCTTGCTCGCCAGCTCGCGGAGCCGCTGGATGGTCGCGCGCGCGGTGTCCTTGTCGATGTCGCCGACCAGATACACGTCACGCAGTCGATCCGCATCCTCTTTCCGGACGATCTCCCGGACCGCGGCGACGAGGTCGTTCAGCAGCCGGTCGCTGACGCTGACGTCGGTCTTTTCGCTTACTTCATTCTTCATGCATGAAACCCTTCTACGGTCGAGTTTCGCCCGGACCGGCAGGCCTTTTGCGAACTCGTCCGTAGGTTATGCGCAGTACTGCCCGCTTCATGAATCACGCCATCCACCCGGCTTTGATCCCCTTTCCGTTCGCGTTCCTGTCTGGCGCGACGGCGTTCAACGTTTTCGGCTGGCTGCTCGATCGGCCCGCCTTCTGGCTGACCGGCGGACATCTCGCTGTCGCGGGGACATGCGCGGCAGTGTTGGCGGCCATTCCAGGGCTTGTCGACTATCTGTACACGGTTCCGCCGCGCAGTACCGGCAAGTCACGCGCGGCCCGGCACGGTCTCGCGAACCTTGGCGCCATTTCCGTGATCGCGGGCTCCTGGTTCATCCGCGGGGGATCGGCCGGACAGCCGACCGGCCTGACGCTGACGCTCGACATCCTGGGAGCCGCCACGTTGTTCTATGCAGGCTGGCTGGGTGGAACGCTCGTGTCCCGCAATCTCATCAGTGTCGATCATCGCTACGCAAACGCAGGGAAGTGGCAGGAGATTTCGGTGACAGGAGCGCGCGGTGACGCCGTGCCCGTCGGATCGTCAGACGACCTGGAAGAAGGGCAGATGACGCTCGTACGCGTGAACGGCAGACGGATCGCGCTCGCGCGGACGCCCGACGGCTACGTGGCCTTCGACGACCGCTGCACCCACCGCGGCGGCTCGCTGGCCGGCGGAGTCCTGATCGACGGCGTCGTCCAGTGCCTCTGGCACGGCTCTCAGTTCGAGTGCGGGTCGGGGAAGGTGCAGGCCGGACCGGCCAGGCAGCCGGTGCGAACCTACGAAGTCAAAGTCGAGCGCAAGGTGGTCAAGCTCGTTCTCTAGATCCTCTGCGCCCTCTGCGCCCTCTGCGTTTATCTAAACCGAACAAGCACTTTTTCCGTCCAATGCTTCCAGTTAGGCGGGCAGTTCGTCTGTCTGCCCGCTTTCGGGACGCGCAATCCCGAATCCGGTCAACCGGCGGCGCGGCTGGCCCAGGCATTCACCACTAACGTGTTGTCAATTCGACGGTTATCGAAGCAGCCAAGGCTGGCAGTCGTTTCGCACCGTCCAGCGCCGGCAGCGTCCGGGTTTCACCGGGCGTGCAGGAGCTAGCAGTCAAATGGTTGATATTGTTCGGGGGCCGGAGGTCAAGCGGAAGAAGCGGATCCGGCAATCGATTTACGCGGTCGTCGCGGGGGGCGCCGTGATCCTCATTACTGTGGGAGTTTCCCGCCTCAAGCCGGCGGCGCCCACGGTCGATGGACAAACCGTCTGGGTCGACACCGTCAAGCGCGGTCCGATGGTGAGGCAGGTCCGCGGCTCCGGCACGCTGGTCCCGGAGGAAATCCGGTGGATTCCGGCGACCACGCAGGGCCGCGTCGAACGAATCATCCTGCGGTCGGGCGCGCCGGTGTCGCCCGAAACGGTCATCCTGGAACTGAGCAATCCGGAACTCCAGCAGTCGGTGCTCAGCGATCAGCTCGCCTACAAGGCCGCCCAGGCCCAGTACGAGAGCCGGAAAGCGGAGCTCGAAAGCACGCTGCTGAACCAGCGCGCCGCGGCAGCCACTATCGAAGCCTCGTGGCGTCAATCGGTGCTGCAGCTCCAAGCGGATGAGAAGTTGGCGAAAGAGGGTCTGCTGTCGGAGCTCCAAATCAAGCAGTCGCGCTCGCAGACGGCCGATCTGGAGAATCGCCACAAGATCGAGCAAAAGCGGCTCGAGATCGCGGCCCAGAACCTCGGCGCGCAGATCGCGCCGCAGCAGGCGGAAGTCGATCGGCTCCAAACGCTGTACCAGCTCCGTCGGAAA
Source organism: uncultured Acidobacteriota bacterium (assembly GCA_963847125.1). Taxonomy (GTDB): domain Bacteria; phylum Acidobacteriota; class Vicinamibacteria; order Vicinamibacterales; family 2-12-FULL-66-21; genus DATAEE01. Next base: position 3,092,030 of record CAWJYM010000004.1, on the reverse strand, counting down.
CAGCTCGAGGATCTGAAGGTACGCGCTGGCATCGCGGGCATGCTCCAGGTCGTGCCGGTCGAAGTGGGCCAGCAGGTGCAGGCGGGCACGAACGTCGCGCGCGTCGCGAACCCGAAGGCGCTCAAGGCGGAGCTGCGGATCGCCGAGACACAGACGAAGGACATCACCATCGGCCAGAAGGCCTCCATCGACACCCGCAACGGCATCGTCGAAGGCACGGTCTCGCGGATCGACGCCAACGCGACGAACGGCACCGTCGGCGTGGACGTCACGCTGGCCGGCGCTCTTCCGCCGGGCGCGCGCCCGGATCTCAGCGTAGACGGCACGATTGAACTGGAACGTCTCAACAACGTCTTGTACGTCGGCCGCCCGGCGTTCGGCCAGGAACAGAGCACGGTGGGGCTCTTCAAGATCATCGAGGGGAGCCAGCAGGACGGCGAAGCGACCCGCGTCAACGTAAAGCTCGGGCGCAGCTCCGTGAACACGATCGAGATTCTCGAGGGTCTTCAGGTCGGCGACCAGGTGATCCTCTCGGATATGTCGCAGTTCGATGCGTTCGACCGCGTCAGGTTGAATTAGTCGCTACGAAGGAGATCAGATGAACACTGCTGCGCAACCGCTCATCCGCCTGGACGGCGTCACGAAGGTGTTCTTCACCGACGAAGTGGAGACCCACGCCCTCGCTGGCATTCACCTCGAGATCCAGAAAGGCGAGTACATCTCCATCGCTGGGCCGTCGGGCTGCGGCAAGTCGACGCTGCTCTCGATTCTCGGACTGCTCGACTCGCCGACCGAGGGGAAGTACATCCTCAACGGGCGGTCCGTCGCCGATCTGCCGCTCTCCGAGCGCGCCCGCGTCCGCAACCGCGAGATCGGGTTCATCTTCCAGAGCTTCAACCTGATCGGCGATTTGACGGTGTACGAGAACGTCGAGCTGCCGCTGACCTACCGCGGCATGAAGGCGTCGGAGCGCAAGGAGCGCGTGATGGCGGCGCTCGAAAAGGTCGGGATGTCCCACCGCGCGAAGCACCTTCCCAGCCAGCTGTCGGGCGGTCAGCAGCAGCGCGTCGCGGTTGCCCGCGCGGTGGGCGGCGCCCCGTCGATCCTGCTGGCGGACGAGCCGACGGGAAACCTCGACTCGAAGAACGGCGAGGCGGTCATGGAGCTGCTGCGCGAGCTGCATCGCGAAGGCGCGACCATCTGCATGGTCACGCACGACCCGCGCTACGCCCGGCACGCCGACCGCAGCATCCATCTGTTCGACGGCCGCATCGTCGAGGAGGATGGCAGCAAGCGGGCCGAGAAGGAGCTCGAGGAAAGCGGCTTCGATATTGCTCATTAGGCCGTAGGCCCGGCCTCTCAGGCCGGGCGTGTTCGGATTGCCCGTGCGTTCGGGTTGTTCGCGCACGCCCGACCTGAAGGTCGGGCCTACAACCTGCCACCTACCCTGACATGCTCCGGGACCTTCGCCACGCCCTCCGGCTGCTGATCAAACACAAGGGACCGACGGCGGCCGCTGTGGTCGCGCTCGCGCTGGGCATCGGTGCCAACGCCGCGGTGTTCTCGATCGTCGACGCGATGATGCTGCGGCCTTTGCCCTTCGCCGACCTCGACAGCCTGGTGGACCTGTCGCAGTCCCGCCCGCAGCGCGGGGACTTCAAGATGCGGGTGTCGCCGGCCAACTTCCTCGACTGGCGGAGCCAGACGAAGTCCTACGAGTCGGTCGCGGCGCTGGCGTACTGGGATGTGAACCTCACGACGAATGGCGACCCTGAACGCGTGCAGGGCTTCCAGGTCTCGGCCAGCTTTTTCCGCACGCTGGGCATCACGCCAACGCTCGGCCGCGGGTTCAATGACGATGAAGAGACACCGGGGCGCAACACAGTCGCCGTTCTGAGCAACGAGCTCTGGCAGCGTCGGTACGGCTCCGACCCGACGATCCTTCAGAAGACGATTCACCTCGACTCGATTCCGTACACGATTGTCGGCGTTGCTCCGGCGGGCTTTGGCTTTCCGTACTCCACCGAGGTGTGGGCGCCGCTCGCCTTCGACGCCGAGGCGGCGGCAAATCGCCGCGCGCGCTACCTGGCGATCGTCGGCCGCCTCAAACCCGGTGTCTCCGTAGAGACGGCGGATGCCGAGCTGCAACTCCTGACGGCTCGACTCGAGAAGCAGTATCCGCAAACCAACACCGGCCTGAGCGGCGACGCCGTTCCCCTCGTCGAGGGAGTGCAGGACGAAGGCAACGCGGAGTTCCTCGCGCTGCTGCAGGGCACGGCGATGTTCGTGCTCCTCATCGCGTGCGTCAACGTCGCCAACCTGCTGCTCGCGAGAGGGTCGAGCCGGCAGAAGGAGCTCGCCCTGCGACAGGCGCTCGGCGCCTCGCGCTGGCGCCTGATCCGGCAGCTCCTGACCGAGAGCGTCGTCCTCGCGCTGATCGGGGCAGGACTCTCGCTGCTCGTCGCGTCAATCGGCATCGATCTGATTCGCGAAGGCATGCCGGCCACGATCCGCCGGTTCATCTACGGATGGAACGACATCGACGTCGACGGCCGTGTGCTGGCGTTCACCACGAGCGTCGGGGTGCTGGCCGGGCTGATCTTCGGCCTCGCGCCCGCCTGGCAAGGGAGCCGCTCGGAGCTCGGAGAGACGCTCAAAGAGGGCGGACGCACGGCGGCGCCCGGACGCGCGCGGATGCGGGCGGCGCTGGTCGTGGCGGAAGTCGCGCTGGCCCTCATGCTGCTCGTCTCGGCCGGGCTCCTGGTCCGCGGCGCGTTCCGGTTGATCAACGCCGACCGCGGATTCGAGCCGGCCGGCGTGCTGACCGCGAACCTCGTGCTGCCTGACGGGAAGTACCACGAGGAGGACACCCGGCGGCAGTTTTTCCGCAGCCTGCTCTCTCGCCTCTCCGCTGCCCCGCAGATCGAGTCAGCGGCGGCCAGTAGCATCATCCCGGCTAACAACGACGACCGGTCGAGCACCGTCGTCATCGAGGGGCAGCCGCCGGCTGAACCCGGGAACGTTCCAAGCGCCGCGATCCGATCTGTCACGGCCGACTACTTCCGGGTGATGCAGATCAAGCTTCTGCGCGGCCGTCTCCTGACCGAGGCGGACAACACGACGACCCAGCGGGTGGCGGTCATCAGCGACCAGATGGCGCGGCGGTACTGGCCCGATCACGACGCGCTCGGCAAACGTTTCAAGGCGGGGCCGGTCGAATCGCCAGGATCCTGGATTACGGTGGTCGGCGTGGTGGGCGACGTCCTGCACCACTGGTTCAACAACGAGCGCGGGCCGGCGTTCTACCTTCCGTTCGAGCAATCGCCGCAGCTCTCGATGGTGGTCGTCGCGCGTGTCCGGTCGAGCGATCCGACGGCCATTGCGCCGATCGTGCGGCAGGAGTTCGCCGCGGTCGATCCGCAGCAGCCGATCTTCCGCGTGCGCTCGATGGAGCGGGTCATCAAAGACTCGTCGATCGGTTTGTCGTACATCTGGATCATGATGACGGTCTTTGCCGCCATCGCGCTCGTGCTCGCCGGCGTGGGCGTGTACGCAGTCATCGCCTACGGCGTTTCCCAACGCACGCACGAGTTCGGCGTGCGGATCGCGCTCGGCGCGGCCAGGCGCGACGTTCTGAGCCTCGTCGTGCGGCACGCGCTCACGCTCGCCGGCATCGGCCTCGCGATCGGGCTCGTCGGCGCCTACGGCCTCGGCCGCCTCCTCGCCGCCACCATGTTCGGCGTCGTCGCCATGGACGTCTCGACGTTCGTGGTCGTCGCCGCCACGCTGACGGCGATCGCGGCGTTTGCCGGTTACATACCAGCGCGCCGCGCGACACGGGTGGATCCCGTCATCGCGCTGCGGCACGAATGACGGGAAGAATCCAGAATCTAGAATTCAGAATCTAGAAGAAAGGCACGCCCCAGGCCTTCTAACGTCTAGATTCTAAATCCTAGATTCTGATCGTAAGGAAGACACATGGAAAATCTCCTGAAAGATCTGAAATACGGCGCCCGGATGATGCTGCGGAGCAAGGCCTTCAGCCTGATCGCGCTGCTGTCGCTCGCGCTCGGCATCGGGGCCAACACCGCGATCTTCAGCCTCGTCCAGACAATGCTCTTCAGCCCGTTCCCGGTCGAGGCGCCGAACGAGCTCGCGTCGGTCTTCACGACCGACCAGCGCAATCCGGGCAACCTGCCCATGTCTCACCTGAACTTCAAGGACGTCCGGGACCAGAACAGCGTCTTCTCTGGAACGGCGGCGATGACCTTCGCCCAGGCGAACATGCTCGTCGACCAGTCGTCCGAGCAGGTCCTGACGCAGGTCGTCACCGGCAACTACTTCGACGTGCTCGGCATGAAGCCGGCGCTGGGTCGCACGTTCCTTCCGCAGGAGGACGCCACGCTCGGTTCGCACCCGGTCGTGGTGCTGAGCCACGGCCTGTGGCAGCGCCGGTTCGGCAGCGACCCCGCGATCGTCGGCAAGGCCGTCACGTTGAACCGGCAGCCCTTCTCGATCATCGGCGTCGCGGCGGAAGGTTTCACCGGAACCTTTCTGTTCGGTGCCCCCGACATGTGGGTGCCGATGATGATGCACGACGTGATGCAGCCAGGGTTCGACTGGTACGAGCAGCGCCGCGGGCTCTTCCTGTTCGCGTTCGGCAGGCTGAAACCGGGTCAGACCGTCGCGCAGGCCGACGCGAACCTCAAGACGATTGCCGCGCAGCTCGAGTCGAGCTACCCCAAAGACAACAAGGGTCGCTCGGCCGGCGTCAGGCCACTCATCGAGGCGCGAACCAACCCGGGCGGCGGTGGCGGCAACCAGGTCGCCACCGTTGCCACGCTGTTGATGGTGATCGTCGGCCTGGTCCTTCTGATCGCCTGCGCCAACATCGCGAACCTGCTCCTCGCGCGTGCGACCGCGCGCCGCCGCGAAATCGCGATGCGGCTGGCGCTCGGCGCCGGGCGCCTGCGGCTCGTGCGGCAGCTCCTGACCGAGAGCGTGCTCCTGGCGCTCATCGGCGGCGCGGCCGGCCTCGTCGTCGCCTTCTGGACGCTCGACGCGCTTCGGGCGATCGACATCCCGATTCCGGCCAACGTGCTGATGAGTCTCGGGCTGGACCCGAAAGTGTTGACCTTCGCGCTCGTCGTCTCCATTCTGACCGGCCTGCTGTTCGGGCTGGCTCCGGCGCTTCAGGCGACGCGAACTGAAATCGTGCCGGTCCTGAAGAACGAGATGGTCCCTTCGGCCGGCAACTCGCCACGCCGGTTTCTGCGGTGGCTGAACCTCCGGAAAGGGCTCGTCATCTCGCAGGTGGCGCTGTCGCTCGTCGCGCTGGTGGCGGCCGGTCTCTTCCTGCGCAGCCTCCGCCAGACGCAGAACATCGATCCCGGCTTCGAGACCGACGGCGTGATGATGGCCTCGTTCAACCTCGGCCGCGAGGGGTACACGCCCGAGCGCGGACAGATGTTCTATCGCCAGATCGTCGAGCGGGTCCAGGGGCTCCCGGGCGTCCGGTCGGCGGCGATCGCTCAGGGCCCGCCGTTCGGCAATCAGGGATTCCTGCGCAGCGTGTTCCTCGAAGGTCGTGAGACCTCGGAAAACGATCGCATCCTCGTGCAGGTCAACCCGATCAGCCCGCGATACTTCCAGACACTCGGCATCCCGCTCGACCGCGGGCGCGACTTCACTCCCGACGATGATGACGACGCGCCCGATGTCGTGGTCATCAACAAGACCATGGCGGAGCGGTTCTGGAAGGGCGAGGACGCGATTGGCAAGCGGTTCAAGTTCTTCGGCGACGTAGACTTCCGGACCGTCGTCGGCATCGCACGCGATGCGAAGTACAACGGGCTCGCGGAAGATCCGACGCCGTTCATCTATCAGCCGATCACACAGGCGTATACGCCGGCCGCGACGATTCTGGTGCGGGCGAGCGGAGATGCCTCCGGCCAGGCACTTCCGGTCCAGGCCGAAATCAGGCAGTTGGATAACCGTTTGTCGGTGCTGAACGTCCAAACACTGGGCGAACAGGTGAGCCAGACGCTCGGGCAGCAGCGTCTCATGGTCACGCTGCTGGGCACGTTCGGTTTGCTGGCGCTTGGACTGGCGGCCATCGGGCTGTACGGCGTCGCCAGCTACTCCGTGACCCAGCGCACCCGGGAAATCGGCGTGCGCGTGGCGCTGGGCGCGAGCCGTCGGAACGTCGTCGGGCTCGTGCTCGGCCAGGGAATGGCCCTCATCGCAATCGGCCTGGCGGTCGGATTCGCGATCGGCCTCGTCGTCGTGACGCTGGCCGGGCAGCAGATCGGAAACCTGCTCGTGGGCATCAGGCCCTTCGACCCTCTGACGTTCTTCGGCACCGCGCTGCTGCTGGCCGTCGTCGCCGGGTTGGCGACGTGGCTCCCGGCCCGGCGCGCGGCGTCGATCGATCCGTTGGTGGCTCTGAGGTACGAGTAGGGGCGGTTCGCGAACCGCCCCTACGCAGTCGCGACTAGCGACGGGGCTCTTATATGAATGAGACCGTGATGGACAAGGCGGCATCGAAACCGATGATGCGTCCGGCGGGGGCGAGGATCCTCGTCGCCGACGATCAGGCGGACGTGCTGGAAGCGCTGCGGCTGCTCCTCAAAGGCGAGGGCTTCCATCTCGAAACGGCCAACTCCCCTGCCGGCATCCTCGCCGCGCTCGACGCGCGGGAGTTCGACGTCATCCTGATGGACCTGAACTACGCGCGCGATACGACGTCGGGCGAGGAAGGCCTCGACCTGCTGACGCGGATCCAGAACATCGACAACACGCTGCCGATCGTGGTGATGACGGCGTGGGGCAGCGTCGAGCTCGCGGTGGAAGCGATGCGCCGCGGCGCGCGGGACTTCATCCAGAAACCGTGGGACAACGCGCGGCTGCTGGCGATCCTCCGGACGCAGATCGAGCTGAGCCAGGCGCTGCGCAAGGGGCAGCGGCTCGAGGCCGAGAACTGGCTGCTCCGCGGCGAGGGGCGGCCGAAGATCGTCGCCGAGTCGCCGGCGATGCAGAACATCCTCCAGGTCATCGCCCGGGTCGGGCCCTCGGACGCGAACGTCCTGATCCTCGGAGAAAACGGCACGGGCAAGGGGCTCGTCGCGCAGGCGATCCATGCGGTCTCGACGCGGGCATCGCGCCCGATGGTCACCGTGAACGCGGGCGGCGTGTCGGAAGGCGTCTTCGAGTCGGAGCTGTTCGGCCACGTCCGCGGCGCGTTCACCGACGCCAAGGCGGACCGCGTGGGGCGGTTCGAGCTGGCGGACGGCGGGACGCTGTTCCTCGACGAGATCGCCAACGTGCCGCTGAGCCAGCAGGCCAAGCTCCTGCGCGTCATCGAGACGGGAGAGTTCGAGCGGCTCGGATCGTCGCGCACGCGCCGCGTCAACACGCGCATCCTCTCGGCGACCAACGCCGGCATCGCCGAGGAGATCGCCGCCGGCCGGTTCCGGCAGGACCTGCTCTTCCGGCTGAACACGATCGAGATCCGGCTGCCCGCGCTGCGCGAGCGCCGCGAGGACATCCCGCTCCTCGCGCAGCATTTCCTGCGTCAGCATGCGCAGCGCTACCGCAAGCGGCTGAACGGCTTCGATACCACCTCCATGCAGGGCCTGCTCGAACATTCCTGGCCGGGGAACGTCCGCGAGCTGGATCACGCCATCGAGCGCTCGGTGCTGATGGCGCAGGGTCCCACCATCAGGCCCGTGGATCTGGCGCTCAAGCCGGGACGCGATGCCGCCGGCGGCCGCCTCGAGGACATGAGCCTCGAAGAGGTCGAGTGCTTCCTCATCAAGAAGGCGATGACGCGCTACGACGGCAACGTCAGCCAGGCCGCCAAGGCGCTCGGCCTGAGCCGCTCGGCGCTTTATCGCAGGTTGCAGCGATACGGGTTGTGACGGCGTAGGCCCGACCTTCAGGTCGGGCGTGGCGGGATAACCCGGGCCGTATAATCGGTTCGTGCCCGCGCCCCAGCCGCGCATTACCCACGACCGGCGCGTCCTCCTGATGGCCTTCGCGGGGTGGCTGCCCGCGGCCGCCACGGCGCTCGCCTTCCTCTGGCTCGGCGACTACACCGCCAAAGTTCAGTGGACGCTCACGGTTGTCATCGTGGGCTTCGGTCTCGGCTTCGTGTTCGCGCTCCGCGAGCGCGTCGTGCTTCCCCTTCAGACCCTGTCCAACCTGCTGGCCGCCCTCGGCGAGGGGGACTTCTCGATCCGCGCGCGCGGCGCGCGCCAGGGCGACCCGCTCGGCGAGGTGATGGTCGAGGTCAATGCGCTCGTGGACACGCTGCGGGATCAGCGCATGGGCGCGCTCGAAGCGACGATGCTCCTGCGGAAGGTCATGGCGGAGATCGACGCCGCGGTCTTCACGTTCGATGGAGAGGGCGTTCTGAAGTTCATCAACAGGGCCGGCGCCCGGCTGCTCGGCCAGCCAGCCGAACGGCTGCTGGGCCGGCACTCCTCCGAGCTCGGCCTCGCCGACTCGCTGCAAGGTGAAGCGCCGCGGGTGCTCAACGCCACCTTCCCCGCGGGCCCGGGGCGGTGGGAGATCCGCCGCAGCTCGTTTCGGCAGGGGGGCCGGCCGCACGAAATGCTGGTGCTCTCCGATCTGAGCCAGGCGCTGCGCGAGGAAGAGCGGCTCGCGTGGCAGCGGCTGATCCGCGTCATCGGCCACGAGATGAACAACTCGCTTGCGCCGATCAAGTCCATCGCCGGCAGCCTGGCGACGCTCCTGGAGCGAGACCCGCCGCCCGAAGACTGGCAGGAGGATGCGCTCCGGGGACTGGCGGTCATCGCGGCACGCTCGGAATCGCTGAGCCGGTTCATGACCGCCTACGCGCGGCTCGCCCGCCTGCCGCCGCCGAAATTCGCGGCGCTCGACGTGTCGACGTTCGTCCAGCGGGTCGTCGGGCTCGAACGGCACGAAGGGGTCGCGATTCAGCCCGGGCCGGCCGTGACCATCCATGCGGATGGCGACCAGCTCGAGCAGCTCCTCATCAACCTCGTGCGGAACGCCGTGGATGCGTCCCGCGAGACCGGCGGCGGGGTCCGTCTCGGATGGGCCCGTCTCGGCGGCGCGCCCGACGCGCTGGAGCTCTGGGTCGAAGATGATGGACCCGGCCTGCCGAACACCGCCAACCTGTTCGTCCCGTTCTTCACGACGAAACCGGGCGGATCCGGCATCGGGCTCGTGCTGTGCCGCCAGATCGCCGAGGCGCACGGCGGCAGCCTGACGCTCGACAACCGGCTCGCCGCGCGAGGCTGCCGGGCGGCGCTGCGCCTGCCGCTCATACTCAGAATTCAGCATCCAGAATCCAGAATTCAGAAGGCGTCCAGCGCCGGCGCCGCGGCGGCGAACTGATGTTGAGCCGACTCTTCACCGGCGCGTTTTCCTGGTGGGACATCCTCGTCGCCGCCGGGCTGGCGGTCGGCGTCGCCTGGATCATCGCGACGCTCGCGGCCAAAGTCGTGCGCGCGGCGCTCGTCGCGATCCTCGGGGACAGCCTCGAGGAGGCGGCCGTGACGCCCGCCATCCGGCGCCCGGTTCGCATCGTCGCCTGGGCGGTCTTCTGGCTCTCCGTCATCGCGTTGATCTTCCCCGCGCTGGAGCTGGCCGGCGTCCAGGCACGCGCGGGGCTGCCGGTGCGGGCGATCGTCGACTGGTTCTTCCGCTCCGGCCTGCGGATTCTGCTCGTCATCGTGCTGGCGTACGCGGTGATGCGCATCGTCGCCGTGGTCGTGCGACGGTTCGAGCACGAGATCAGCCAGGGGACCGGGCTCGACGTCCTGGAGCGTGCGAAGCGCGCGCGGACGCTCGGCGGCCTGATTCAGAACGTCGTCACGGCGCTCGTGCTCACCGTGGCGCTGCTGATGATCCTGCGCGAGCTGCGGCTCGACATCATGCCGCTCCTCACGGGAGCCGGGATCGCCGGAGTCGCGCTCGGCTTCGGCGCCCAGACGCTCGTGCGCGACATCATCAGCGGGTTCTTCCTGATCCTCGAGAACCAGGTGCGCGTCGGGGACGTCGCGCGCGTCAACAACGTGTCCGGCCTCGTCGAGGCGATCAACCTCCGTACGCTCGTGCTCCGGGATTTCGACGGCACCGTGCACATCGTTCCCGCGGGCGAGATCCGGATGCTCGACAACCTCTCGATGGACTACGCGTACGCCGTCGTGGACGTGCCCGTGGCCTACGGCCAGGATACGGACCGCGTCGTCCAGGTGTTGAAGGATATCGGCGACGAGCTGCAGAAAGACGAGGCGTTGCAGCCGTTCGTCCTCGGACCTCTGGAAGTCGCGGGGATCGAGTCGCTCGGCGAGGCGAACGTCGTCATCCGGTCACGGATGAAGACCGTGCCGCTCAAGCAGTTCGACATCGCGCGCGAGCTGCGGCGCCGGGTCAAGATCCGGTTCGAGCGTGAGGGGATTCAGATTCAGTTCCCGCAGCGGGAGGTCATGGTCCGGCGCCAGCCGCGTCAACGGCCCGGTTGATCCGATACGCGGGCAGGCCGCACAGGACGACCACCATCCCCGCGAGCGCCTGGAGCGGCCGCGCCAGGAGCACCAGCGCGACGACGACGGTGACCAACGCGATGAAGAGCGCCGGCGTGACTGGATAGCCCGGCGCGCGAAACCCGGTGTAGCCGGGGTCGCCCCTGCGCAGCACGACGAGGCCCGCGACCGCGAGCGCGACGAATGCAATCGCCGTACAGATGAAGAACGACACGATCTGCTGAAAGGTCCCGACCAGCGTGAAGCACGTGGCGAGCGCCGCGAGGAGCAGCGTCGCACGATCGGGCACGCCCCGGCGCGGATGGAGCCTCGCGATCGCCAGGGGGAACAGGCCGTCCTGACTCATCGCATAGTAGACGCGCGGCGCCATCAACAGCAGCCCCAGCATGCTGGCCAGAATCGACACGACGACTATCGAGCCAAGCACGCGGGCGCCGGTCGATCCGAAGAGCGCCCCGCCAACCGACGCGGCGAAGCCGGCCGCGCTCGTCGCGTGTCCGGGCCTCACGAGGTAGATGAACGCGAGCGTCGTCGTCAGATACGCGGCCGCCACGATGCCGACGCCGAGCGCCAGCGCGCGCGGCAACGTCCGCTGCGGATCGCGCACTTCGCCGGCGACGCGGCTCGCCTCCCAGAACCCGCCGAATGAGAAGAACGCCGCGACCGACGCCAGCGCGAGCGCCTCGCCGATCGGCGGCGCCCCGGGCCCCCGCTCCCAGAACGGACTGAAGTGAGTGGGGCTGCCGCTTCCGGTGGTGAACGCAAGCAGCGTGATTCCCGCAAGCGCCGCCAGCTTGAGCCCGGTCATCGCGCCCATCACGCGGGTGCTGACGTTGATTCCGCTCAGGTTGAGGCCCGCCAACACCCAGATGGCGGCTACGGCCCACCATCGAGCATGCGTCGCCGCGCCGGGCCACATGACCGGCAGGTACTCGGCGAGCCCGGCTGCGAGCGCAGCCGTCACCCCGGGATCCATCACGAGCAGACATTGCCAGCCGTACAGGAACGCGACCCGTGGTCCCCAGGCCTCGCGCAGGAAGACGTACGGACCACCGGCTTGCGGGTGCCGTGACGCCAGCTCGCCGAAACTGAACGCGCCGAAGAGCACGAGCAGGCCGAACACGACCCATAGCGTGATCACGAGTCCCGGCGAGGAGAGCGCGCCGACGACCTCCGCGGGTGTGAGGAAGATCCCGACGGCGATGGTGTGACCGATGACGAGCGCCGACGCAGGCCAGAGGCCGAGCGTTCGACGAACCGACGTCATTTAATCAACGCGGTTTCAGGGAACTGCGCGTACCAGGCGAACCAGAACGCGCGTTGAGCGGGGACTCGGGGGTACTCCCCCAGCGCATCCTCGTTCACGCGCCAGGCCTGTCCTGTTTCATCCTCGAGAGTGTCGCGGCCGTTCCAGCGCGCGAAACGCGTCGCCCCTGCTTCGTACACGCGGTTCGCTCCCTTTGGCGTGGTCAAGACGACGAACCGCCGGCCTCCGGACTCGAGCGTGTAAACCGGGTTCTTCTTCAGGAACGCCGCGTCGATCGCGACCGGACGACGAACGCCGTCCTCGCCCCGTGGCTGCATGATCAGGACTTCGGCTTTGTTCTTCAGGCGCTTGTCGACTTTCGACACGCGAAACATCAGCGCGTCGGTGCCGAAGTAGTCGCGATACGCGGCGCCCTCCGAATAATCCCGCTTGACGCCCGTATCGAGCGACAGCACGGTCGTGCGCGGATGCGCCGCCCGCCACTCCCCCCACGTCGTCGTCACGACCGGGTGGGCGCGGAGCTGCAGCTCCTCGCCCGCCAGGCTCCCGATGACCGGACGGCCTTCGAACGTGGACCACAAGCTCATGGAGTCGCGGTCGAACATCAGCTTGTTCGATCTGTAGAGCAGGCCGCTGGTGCCGAAGGTTCGCACGACCCCTCCGACCTCGCTCTCGTACGGGATCACCGTTCCACACAGCGTGCAATACACGATGGTGAGCTCCACGCCGCCGAGCCGATCGCGGGCCAGCTCGTGCCAGGCGAGGATCCGTTTGGGGTACGCCCGCGCCTCCCCGTTGACGACCAGCCCGAACACGATGTTTCCAGAATCCAGATAGCCCGCCTGCTCCGCCGGAATCGCCTCCGGGTGACCCAGCGGGGGGATGCCGTTGACGGGGACGCCGCCCCAGTCCACTTCGTCCAGGCGGACGAGCGATCGCGTACCGGGCTTGAAGAACTCCGCCATACGGGGGTCGATCTGCCGGTACAACGCGCCCTTGAACGCGAAGTAGCCGGGGTGCGGCTCGTAGGGCCGCGACCAGATCCACTCCCTCCACGCCCAGAGATCGTCGCCGAACCGCCGACCCGTCTGTTTCTGGAGGAAACGCGTCAGCCGGGCGCGCGCCGGCGAAGCGGGTGGCGATACGGGCGCGGCCAGACCCGGCAACCGCGTGGGCGCCCCTCCGGTCTCGTCATCTGGCGGCGGCAATTCTTCGTCGACCATCTCGGGTCCGCGCGATGCCGGCCGCATCAGGCGGGCCATGTCTACGATCATGGCCGCATAGTCGTCGCGCCAGCTCGCCGCGAGCTGTGCGATCGCAGCGCCGGCCTCTTTCTCGTCGCGCGAGGCGGCCTGGAAGAAGAGCTGGAGATCCGGGGCCTGGGCCCCGACAATCAGGACCGATACGAGCCCGGCAAGCAGGCGGTTCACGGCTTGATCCGAAATGTCCCGTCGTCGAGCCGGTCGCGGTGCGCCGTGTGGCACGTCTGACAGACCTTTCCGAGCGTGCCGGCGGTCTCCTTCACTTCATCCCACCGGCCGGCGGCGGCGGCGCTGTGGATGGACTCGGCGAGCTTCAATCCATCCTGCGACCAGCCGGTGGCCTCGGCGACGCGGCGTGTTTTCCAGAAAGCGGAGCTCTGCTTGAATCCCTGCTGCAGCAGCAAAGCGTTTTCCTGCGCCGCCTTCGCGTCCGATTCGTCGAGCGCGGTCCTCAGCGCCCGGTTCGCCGCGCCGACCTGCTTCATCACCTTGTCGAAGGCCTCTTCGGCCGGCGTCAGCGGCGGCGGCGGGCGCCTCGCGAGATCGACGCCGCCGGTGGTGATGACCGACGTCGCGAGGATCGCCGGCCGCCCGCGGTACCCGTCCATGACCGAGTCCGGCAGGCCGGTCATGTAGTCCTTCGCTCTGCGCGCAAGGTCGTCTGGATCGAAGCGAACCACTTCTCCGATCACCGTGACGTAGCTGTTCAGATCGACGGGTTCGTTCAGATGCCGCGACAGGACGAGAATGTCCTTGGCCGTTTTCTTCGTCTTGTCCTGATCCACCGAGAACGCAAGCGACGCGAGCTGCTGGTCGACGGCTCCCGAGAGCGACACCTGCTCGCCGTAGTACGGATCGGGGTTCTCGGCGAGCGTGCTCGCGGCAACAGGAACGATCGGTTTCCCGGCCGGAGCGAGGGCGGGAACCGGCGGCAGCGGCGGGTTCCCCGCCGGCTGTTGAGCGCGAGCCGCGATTGAGGTGATCAGGAGAGCGAACGCGATCGAGAGGTCTTTTCATCTCGTGCTACCCGCTAGACGATCCTGGGCCCATGCGATCGGCCGCGTCTGCCGACGTCATCACCGGATGCACCTCGAACTCTACGAGGTCGCTCCAGTTCGCCATCCATTGATCGAGCAGAGCCGTATCGTCGGTCTCCATCACCTGATAGCAGCGTTCCATCCGCGAGTCGACCCAGCTCGCAATGTATTTTAGACCATCGGGTGCAAGGCGGCCCCGCTCTCGAAACCGTCGATAGACCGGAACGGGATCGCCGTTTCTGAAGCGCTCGATGACCATGAACAGCATGCCGGCCTCAGGACGTCGGCACCAGTTCCATCGTCGCATCACGCCGGCGCTTCGAGCGCTCGAAGCCAGTCACCCATTTGAGCGACCCCGGCGTGTTGTACTTCTCCCGGTACGCCCGGCTGACGGCAGCCTTCACACGCTCGGCTTTCGCGGGCACGGCGCGGATTCGGATCGTCCGCGTCCCGAGCTGAATCACGCCGCGAGGATCCTCCAGAAACGTTCGATACCAACCGCCCTCTTTGACGCCCCAGGACCGGACGAACACGCGTCGTTCGACAACGACGACCCAGATGCCGATGATGCGATGGTCGCCGGAGCCCGCGCAAATGCCCAGGATCTTTTCCTTGTCGATCGCATCCACTATCCTCGCCGGGAAGTATCGTCGCGTCACGCTTTGGCTCCCACATCATCGAGCACAATACCGCAGTGCGTGCAGGCTCGAATGATGTATTGAGGCGGACCCTTACCCTTCATCATCTCCCGGCCGCATGCGCCACATTTCGGTGGCCCGTACCACTCGCGCTGCTGAAGCGCGGGTGCGCCACACTCGGGACAGAAACGCCCGAACCCTCGATCCACATGTCTCGTGCACGCCGGGCAACGAAGCTTGGGGCCGAAGAGGAATAGCCCGACGCCGACGCCGAACCAGATCAGCGTGGCCCCATTGAACCAGCCCTTCGCGTCGCGGAGGACCGACGGCCCAAGGACGAGAACGGCCCACACGATGAAGAACGGGACTCCGACAAAGAGACCGTACCGTCGCTGCTTCGCCAAGATAGATCTGAACGTTTCACGATGCCGGAGCCGCTCCGTCGCCGTGTATGCGGAATGATCGACCGCAGCCGCGGCGCGAGGAGGGTGCGGCCTGAACGTCGAGGCGAAGGCAAACACGAACAACGCGATCAGCGCCGCCGTCCCTGTGATCGACGCGAGAGTCGCTAGACCGGGCACAAGACCTCGCCCGCTAGTAGCCCGCCGGCGATGCCGCCGGCGGCTTCTGACCCTTCGACTCCTGGACGATCTTGACGCCGGCGCTGGCGCCGACGCGCGTCGCGCCGGCAGCGACCATCGCCTGCAGCCCCGCGAGGTCGCGCACGCCTCCGGCCGCCTTGACCCCCATCTCTGAACCGACCACGCGGCGCATCAGCGCGACGTCGGCGGCGGTCGCGCCGCCAGGCCCGAACCCGGTGGAGGTCTTCACGTAGTCTGCGCCGGCTGCTTTCGCGAGCGTGCAGGCGGTAATCTTTTCTTCGTCGCTGAGGAGGGCCGCTTCGATGATGACCTTGCTCAGGACGCCCGCTTCGCGGGCCGGCGCCACGACCGCCTCGATGTCGCGCTCGACGACCCTGAGGTCGCCAGACTTGAGCGCGCCGACGTTGATCACCATGTCCACTTCGGTCGCCCCGTCGAAGATCACCCGCCGCGTTTCGTAGTGCTTGACGTCCGGCGTCGTCGCGCCGAGCGGAAACCCGACCACCGAGCAGACGCCGACCCCGGTGCCGCGCAGCGTCGAGGCCGCGAGCGCGACCCAGCCGGGGTTGATGCAGACGGTCGCGAAGCGAAACTCCGTCGCTTCCTTACACAGCTTCTCGATCTCCGCCCGCGTCGCGTCCGGCTTCAACAGCGTGTGATCGATCATGACCGCGACGCCGCCCGGCGCGCCGCCGGTCGCGTGCATCCCGAGCCGCGTCGCGCCGGCGTCGAGCACGCCGCGCAACCGGTCCGGGCAACATTCGTACAGCACACCGTGGCAGGCGCACGGGCCATCGCCCCCCTCGACACGGACGCCTCCGACGGCGCCGAGGACCTCCTCGGTGATGATGGCGATGAGGCGTTGGAGTTCTTTTTGTGTCATCGCGACGCCCGACCTGAAGGTCGGGCCTACAGTCTTTTCTTCCTTTGTCGTGGGGCCCCACCCCCACGACCTACCACGCCTCGCTCTCGCTCGGCGCGCTGATTCCTGCGTCTATCTGCTATCCGGGCTCTCAAGTCTTCGAATCTTGAGTAGCCGCCTGATGTACCGCGCCTCGCGCATCGGCGTCGCGAGCCATGTGTCGGCGATCTCGCGCGCGTCGTCGATCGTGATGAGCGTCGCCCCAAGGCAGAGGACGTTGGCGCCGTTGTGCTCGCGCGCGTAACGCGCCAGCGTCACGTTCGTGCACATGGCCGCACGCACGCCGCGGATCTTGTTCGCCGCGATTGTCGATCCGAGGCCTGCGCCGTCGATCACGATCCCGGCGTCCGCCTCCCCGCGCGCGACGGAGATGCCGACGGCGGCGGCGACGTCCGGGTAGTCGACCGGCTCCTCGCTGTCGGTCCCGCGATCGTCGACCGCCAGCCCCTTCTGCCGGAGATGCTGTACGAGCGCGCGCTTCAGCGCGACGCCCGTGTGATCGCTGCCGATGGCGATCCGCCGGACGTCCGCCACCGGCGCCAGGTCCGGAGGGAGGAACGGGTCGCTCGACCCGGCCGGCACGACCGTCACGCGCCGCGCGCGAAGCGTGTCCTGCGCGAGCGGCGTGACGTGGCCTCCAGGTGCCAGCTCGACGACCGACCCGACGGCCAGCTGCCGCGCGTCTGCCTCCGTAATGATGTCAAATCGCTTGGATGCTTCACCCATCTGGCGTCGATTCCGTCGATTCCGTCGATTCAACCATTCGAGGCCTCACACGGCCAGGGCGTCCTCGTCCACCACGGCGATGTGCGGCAGGTTGCGATACCGCTCCGCATAGTCGAGGCCGTAGCCGACCACGAAGCGGTCCTCGATGGTGAAGCCGGTATAGTCCACCACGACATCCACCTTCCGTCGCGACGGTTTGCTGAGCAGACAGGCCGTCCGAAGGCTCTGCGGCGCGCGGGCCCGCAGAATGTCCTGGAGGTAGGTCAGCGTCAGGCCGGTGTCCACGATATCCTCGACGATGACCACCCGCCGTCCCTCCAGACCGTGGTCGAGATCTTTGAGGACGCGCACCTCGCCAGAGGACTTCGAGCCTTTGCCATAGCTGGAGAGC
Source organism: uncultured Acidobacteriota bacterium (assembly GCA_963847125.1). GTDB lineage: Bacteria > Acidobacteriota > Vicinamibacteria > Vicinamibacterales > 2-12-FULL-66-21 > DATAEE01. The sequence goes on along the minus strand of CAWJYM010000004.1, from coordinate 3,074,650 downwards.
GCCATGAAATCGAGCGTGACTTTGCCGTCCATGGCGCGAATCAGGTCTGCCATGAACATGAACCCGCCCTTGAGAACGCCGACGAGGTGGACCTCGCCACCCGGATGGTCGCGTTCGATCTCGCGCGCCATTTCCCTGATGCGCGTCTGTAATTGGTCGGAGCTGAGGAGGATCTCCATCGTATCCGCTTATGGCAGCCCTTAAGGGTTATGGCAGCCCTAAAGGGCTGCGCTACGGTGTTTTTCCTACTGCGGCCCGCACGTCATCTGCGGCGCGGCGGGCGTCGGCCAGGACCGCGCGCTCGTCCAGCGTGAGCACCTTCCGGTCGCGCATCAGCACCCGCCCGTTCACGATCGTCGTGCGCACGTCGTCACCGCGCGTGGCGTAGACCAGGTGCGACACCGCATCGTACATTGGCGTCTGCCGGGCAGACGACATCGAAACGACGATGAGGTCGGCGCGCTTCCCCGCCTCGAGCGAGCCGAGGCGGTCGCCCAGGCCGAGCGCGCGGGCGCCGCCGATCGTCGCCATCTCCAGCGCGACCGGCGCCGGAATCGCGCGCGGATCGTTCGACTGCAGCTTGTGCAGCAGCGCGGCGACCCGCATGGCCTCGAACATGTCGAGATCGTTGTTGCTCGCGGCGCCGTCGGTGCCGAGCCCGACCGGCACGCCGGCGGCCCGCAGCTGCGGAACCGGCGCGGTCCCGCTCGCCAGCTTCATGTTGCTTTCCGGATTGTGCGAGACGCCGACGCCGTGCTTCTTCAGCAGCACAATCTCCGGCGGCGTCAGCCACACTCCGTGCGCCGCCAGGACGCGCGGCCCCCAGAACTTGATCGACTCGAGGTACGCGGCGGGCTGCATCTGGTATTTCTTCAGCGAAATGTCGACTTCATCCCGCGTCTCCGACAAGTGGATGAGCGTCGGCCGGCCGTACTTGTCGGCGAGGGCGCGAGCAGCCGTCAGGCTCTTCGCGTCGAGGGTGTACATCGAGTGCGGCGCAACCGCCGGGATGATCAGCTCGTCGCCGGCAAACTCCTGGAAGAACTTCTCCGTTCGAGCGAGCGCATCGGCGGGTGTCTTCGCGTCAGCCACGGGGAAGCCGATGACGCTCTGCCCCAGCACGCCGCGCAGGCCGGCTTCCTTCGTGGCCCGCGCGATCTCCTCCTCGAAGTAGTACATGTCCGTGAAAAGCGTCGTCCCGGACTGAATCATTTCGAGCGCCGCGAGGCGCGTGCCCGTGCGAACGAAGGCCGCGCTGACCGTCTTCGCTTCGGCCGGGAAGATGTATTTCTCGAGCCACTCCATGAGCGCCATGTCGTCCGCCAACCCGCGGTACAGCACCATGGGCGCGTGGGTGTGCGTGTTGACGAGGCCCGGCAGGACCACTGCCCCGGATGCGTCGATGGTTTCGGCCCCCCGGTAGGCGGCAGCGATCGCGGCAGGCTCGCCGACGGCGACGATGGCGCCCCCCTCGATCGCGACGGCGCCCGGCGCCAGGACTCGCCGCGCCGGGTCCATCGTGACGACGGTGCCGCCGGTGACGACGAGCGAGATTCCTCGGGGCCCTTGAGGCATTCCGACGGCGACGACGACGCAGACGATCGCGAGGCGCAACATCCGGCGAGATTCTAGTATATTGACGCTGGTGCCGGTTCACATCGTCGAGCATCCGCTGGTGCACGACGCGCTCGTGGCGCTTCGCGACAAGCGGACGGGACCGGAGCTGTTCCGGCGCATGGCGGTTCGTATCAGCCTGCTGCTCGCGGCCGAAGCCCTGCGCGATCTGCCGGGCGAGACCATCACCGTCGAGACGCCGCTCGGCCCCGCGGATGGCCGGCGTCTCGGCGCGGAGGTCGTCGTCGTCCCGGTGCTCCGCGCCGGCCTGGGCATGCTCGACGCGGTGCTGGAGCTGGTGCCGAACGCGCGCGTGGGCCACATCGGCCTCCAGCGTGACGAGATGACGGCCGTGGCGTCGCAGTACTACTCCAAGCTGCCGCCCAGGCTCGACAAGAGCTTCGTCTTGATGATCGATCCGATGCTCGCGACCGGCGGCAGCGCCGTGGCCGCGCTCGACCTCCTGGCGAAGGCGGGCGCGCGCGACATTCGGATGGTCTGCATCGTCTCGGCCCCGGAGGGGGTGGCACTGGTCGAGCGCTCTCACCCAGGCGTGCACATCTACACGCCAGCCATCGATCGCGGGCTCAACCCGCATAAGTTCATCGTGCCCGGGCTCGGAGACTTCGGCGACCGGCTGTACGGAACAGCCTGATATGGCCAAGACAATCCCCTCCACAGACGGACCGGCGAGCCAGCCGGCCGACGGGCGGACGCCCCCCCGACCGGCCGACGACAACTGGCGGACGGCGTTGACGTCGATCGAGCCGAACAAGATCCTCGTCCGCGGCTACCCGCTCGACGAGATGATGGGCCGGCTGTCGTTCGGCGAGGCGATCTACCTGCTCCTGCAGGGTGAGCTGCCGTCGCCGGCGATCGGGCGGCTGATGGAAGCCCTGCTCGTGTCGTTCATCGATCATGGCGCGACGCCTCCATCGACGCTGGCATCCCGCAACACGGCGACGACCGGGGCGCCGCTGCGCGCGTGCATCGCGGCCGGCGTGCTCGGATTCGGCCGGTACTTCGGCGGCGACATCACGGCCTGCATGCAGCTCCTCGACGAGGGGCTTGCGCTCTGCCGGGCCGGCATGCCGATCCGGGACGCGGCGAAGCAGGTGCTCCAGCCGTACCTCACGTCGGGCGAGACACCACCCGGCTTCGGACACCGCTTCCACTCGCGCGATCCGCGCGCGACGCGCCTGTTCCAGATGGCGATGGAGCTGGAGCTGGATGGGGAGCACATCCGGTTCATTCGCGCGCTCGAGTTCGAGCTCCAGCACGCCCACGAGGCAGACGACAGCAAGACGCCGCCCGTCAACATCGACGGCGCGATTGCCGCCGCATGCGGCGACCTCGGCCTCAAGCCGGACGTCGCCGACGCCCTCTTCGTGATCTCACGCGTTCCGGGCATCGCGGCCCACGCCCTCGAAGAGCGCGAACGCAACCCGCCCATGCGGCAGATCGACCCGAAGGACCACGTGTACGACGGGCCGTCGGAGCGACGGCTTCCGGAGACCCGTAGGAGATAGAAGGAAGGCCGGACGGTCTTCTGAAAAAGAAAAGGCGGGAGGTTCGCTCCCGCCTTCCTTCCTCCCCGCCGCGCCTTCCCCAGTAGTCCAGATGACGAGCCCTTGGAACCGCCGGCTAAGGATGAAGGCATCATCACAGGGTTCCGGCGCGGTGTCGTTGCGCTGGAGCAATGACGCGAACGGTCAGGAGCGGAGTGGTATTGGTCCCGCGGTAATCAGGCTAGGGTTTTAATTTACAGCAGCGCGTAAATTAGTGGGCGCTAGTGGATTCGAACCACTGACCCCCGCCGTGTGAAGGCGATGCTCTACCGCTGAGCCAAGCGCCCGAGGCCTGAGAGAAGTTTCAAATTGTACACAGAAACGCCCTTCCGTGCGAGGACGGGCGGCAATCCCCAGGGGCTAGCATGGAGACAGCACGGGACGCGGCGCTGGTGGCGGAACGCCTGGCCAACCGCGACCTGCCTCGCCAAGAAAGGCGCTTCCCACACAACCAATCGGAGTTGGACGCCGCGCGGTCAACCTTCGGCGGAGACACTGTCCCCACGTCACGGGACCGTCGACGCGCCACGCCTGCCGAGCTCTGCACGCGCTCCGGCTGGTCGTGCACGGGTGAATATCTGCTCAGTCTGGCAATCTGTCAAACGACCAATCTAGCGTGGGGCGCCTCTTGGCTAAACTGGCTTCTTAATCTCCGCGAGCAGGACCGTCAGCATCTTGGAATACTTGTCGTCCATCTCCCCGTAGGCCTTCATGTAGTCCGCTTCGGTCAGCTTCTGCTTCCGCCATTCGCCGTCGAGCGCGAGACGCTGCGCGCCCGCTTCGACCGTGTCGAACGGCTGGTCGTTGTCACGCTTCGCGCGGAGCCCGTCGGCGTTGAGGTCCTCGATGAACACCTTCGAGTTGGCAATCGCGGCGCTATTCAGGTCGATGTAGACGTCTCGGTACTCTTTCTTCGAGATCTTCTGGTCGAGGAGCGACGGCGCCGCATAGCGGGCCGAGACAACGAGCAGTTGCCCGGTGAAATAGAGCGCGGCCACGTACAGATCTTTTTCGGCGGGGTCCTTGCTGGCGACGCTATCCAGCTTCCCGGCCTCGAGGAGCTGTGCCAGTTCCTTGGCGGCGGCGGCGGACTTGGATTCCTGCTGCGCGGCGGGCGGGACGCCGGCGAAAACGATGATGACGAGCGCGGCGGCAACCAGCCGACGAGGCGGGAGCATGGCCAACATGGAAGCGAGTTCTACCGCCGAGCGGCAGCCGATGTCAATGCTATCCGATAAACAGGGCGTCTTCGTCCTCGGCCCGCCCGCTGCGGGCCGGACTCCGGCGAAGGCTCCGCAGCGCGTCGAATCCGGCCTTGATGCCGGCGATGACGGCGGAACCCTCCCGGATCGGCGCGATGACCGAGCGCTGCAGAATCTCGACCGTCTCGGTGACGCGCATGGTGACGTCCGCCATCATGCGATCGATCCGCTCGACCTGCTGGTTGGCCAACGTCATGCTCCGCCGGGCCTGTTCCGTCAGGTCCGTGGCCTGGGCGATGAGCGGCCGGACCTCGTGCTCGACCTGGTGCGCCAGCGCGTCCAGGCGCTTCGCCACGCGCAATGCCGCGACGATGGCCCCGACCTGGATGCCGGCCATCAGGAGGGTCGCCACGGCGATCGCGCCGAGGAACACACTGTCCCAGCCGCCGGTCACACCGGCTCCTTCATCTTGTCCCGGGGACGGGCGCGGGAATACGCCTCGCGGCCACGGTCGTACAGCTCGCGCCCCTTTTCGGAAGCCTTGTCAGCCCCCTCGCGGGCCTTCTGGCCGAGCATGCGGCGCATCTCCTCGCCCGTGGCCGGGGCTATCAGCAGCGCCACGGCCGCTCCGGTAATCGCTCCGATCAGGAACGCCGCGACGACGCTCCCGCCCCCATCGTCTCTGGCCATCTCTGCATCTCCGCAGGGACTGGGAACTAGGGACTAGGACGCAGTCGTAGTCCCCAGTCCCCAGTCCCTGGTCCCTGTCGTTAGAAAATACTGACCCTCACGTTCAGGTACTTCTTCGGATCCTTCCGGATGTCCGCGACGAGCCCGCGCAGCTCGCCGACCGCCGCATTCATGTTCTCATACAACTGCTTGTCGCGCAGCAGTCTGCCGGCCGTGCCTTCTCCATCGTTCAACGCCTTGGTCAGCGAGTCGATCCGACCCGCCAGCGAGTTGAGGCGGTTGTAGAGCTCCTCCTCCTTCAGCAGCTTGCCGGCAGTGCCCTGGCCTTTATTCAGCTGACCCGTGAGGGTGTCAATGTTGGCGGCGGCCGACGAGGCCGATTTGGCCAGCGCGTCATCCTTCAGCAGCCGCCCGAGCGTTCCCTCGCCCGCGTTGATCCGGCGCGTGATCGTGTCGAGGTTCGCGAGCGACGCCTCGAGGCTCTTCGCCGCGGCAGGATCCTGGACGAGCCGACCCAGCGTCCCCCGGCCGCTGTTGAGTTGGTTCGCCACATTCTCGGCTGCGCCGACGAACGCGTTGATCTCGCGGTACAGCTGCTCGTCGGTGAAGAGCTTGCCGATAGTTCCCTTGCCGTCCCGAACGCTCTGGAGGAGCCTCGTCGCTTCCTCGAGGCCGCGGTTGGCGCTCGCAGCCACATCCGAGATGGCGCTCGGCGACCGGCCAGGCTTGATGAAACCGCCGTCTTCGATCGGTTTGCCCGTTCGGGCCGGCGTCAGGTCGATGATGGGCTCCCCGAGGAGGCTGAGGGAACCGATCGAGGCCGTCGAGTCGGTCGTGATGCGCGACTGCATGTCGTCGTTGACTTCCATCAGCACGTCGACGCCGGTCGAGCCGAAACGGACCCCGGTCACCTTGCCGACTTCGACGCCGGCAAGCCGCACGACCGCCCCCTCCTTCAGCCCGCGCACATCGTCGAACGTCGTCGTCAACTTGATGCGCTGCCACGAAAACAACCCGGCCTGCCCGCCGACCGCGAGCACAAGGGCAGCCGTGAGCGTCACGGCCGCGATGGCCAACACGCCAATCTTCAGCTCCGACCAGGCGAGCGATCGAGTTCTCGGCATATCAACAGTTATCTGCGTTCATTTACTGTCTGCGGTCATCTACGGCTCACGAGAGAAACTTCTGGAGGTACTCGTCTTTTGACGCGCGAAGCTCCGACGCGTTCCCTTCGAAGACGACCTTTCCGTCGCGCAGCATGAGGAACTCGGCTTCGTCCGCCTTTTTCGGGTCTGCCTGGACGAACCGCTCGCGGCCGTTGTCCCGCACCACGGCGTGGGTGGCGACGTGGAACGCGTCTCGAAGCTGGTGCGTGACCAGGATGGAGCTGACCCCCTCCAGATCCCGCAGCTTGATGATCTCGTCGTCGATGGTCAGCGCCGTGATCGGATCGAGGCCGGTCGTCGGCTCATCGTAGAGCAGGATTCGCGGTTTCGCGGCCATCGCGCGGGCGATCGCCACGCGGCGCCGCTGGCCGCCGGACAGCTCGGATGGCATCCGATTGATGTACTCTCCAAGACCCACGAACCCGAGCACTTCCCGCACGCGACCGTCGATCTGTTCGAGCGGCGCCGACGTCTCTTCGTACAGCTTGTATCCTACATTCTCGCGGACCGTCAGCGAGTCGAAGAGCGCCCCTTCCTGGAACACCATGCCCAGGTCGGCGCGCACCCCCATCAACTTCTCCTCTGTCATCGCGTCGATCTGCTCGCCGTTCACCCAGATCCTGCCCGAGTCCGCCCTCAGCAGGCCGAGGATAAGCTTCAGAATCGTCGACTTGCCGGCGCCGCTGGCGCCGAGGATCAGCTTCGTATGCCCTTTGATCAGCGTGAAGCTGATCTTGTCGAGAATCACTTTCTCGTCGAACGCCAGCGACACATGATCGAAGACGATAATCGGCGATCCTGGGCCGAGCGCTTCGGCCAGCTCCGGCGCGCGCGCTGTCGTCCGGTATTGCATGCATTCGCCTAATACATCAGGACGATGAGGAGCTTCGTCACGAAGAAGTTCACGGCGAGCACGGCCACCGACCCGGCGACCACGGCGTTGGTCGTGGCGCGGCCGACGCCCTGCGTGCCGCCGGTCGTGCGCATGCCGACGTGGCAGCCGATGCTCACGATGACGAAGCCGAGCGCGAAGGGCTTGATGACGCCCATCCAGATGTCCTGCATGTAGAGCCCCGCCACGACTTCGTTCCAGTAGACGCTCCAGGCGACCTTGAGCTGCAGGATGCTGACGAGGGCCCCGCCGATCATCCCGACGCCGACCGAGATGGCGGTCAGGACCGGGACCATGATGAGGCCGGCGAGCATGCGCGGAAGCACGAGCTTGCGGATCGGGTCGGTGCCGAGCGCCCGCAGCGCGCTGATCTGCTCGGTCACGACCATCGACCCCAGCTCCGCGGCGATGCCAGAGCCGACGCGGCCGGTGACCATGAGCGCCGTCAGGACGGGTCCGAGCTCCTTGACCATCGACGCGCTGACGAGACGGCCGACCATCGACCGCGCGCCGAACTGGTCGAGGGTCAGGCCGGACTGCAGCGCGAGGACGGCGCCGGTGAACGCGCCGGTCAACAGGACGACGGTTAGCGAGCCGACGCCGATTTCGTCGAACTGCTCGACGATGTCGCGCGGGTAGAACGGGCGGGTGACGAGCGCGCGGCCGACCGCGGCGGTCAGGCGGATGTACTCCTGCATTTCGAGCACCGCCGCCTTCGCCCACTGCTCCGCGAGTCGGAACACCTACACTCGGCTCCCGGCGAGGCCCAGGTCGCGCGCCCGCAGCGCCTTGAGGCGGTCGCGGACCGCCGCCGCTTTCTCGAATTCGAGGTTCGCGGCCGCCGCCTTCATCTCCGCTTCGAGCGTCGCGATCCGCGCGTCCAGCTCAGCCTGCGTACGGAACTGCTCGACCTCCTCGTCGCGCGCGACGGGGATGGTCACGTAGTCCCGCTCGTACACGCTCGACATCACGTCATCGATGTCTTTGACGATGGAGGCGGGGGTGATGCCGTGCTCCTGGTTGTACGCTTCCTGTATCTGCCGCCGCCGCTCGGTCTCGTCGATCGCCTGGCGCATGGAGGCGGTGACGGTGTCCGCGTACATGATCGCCTTGCCGTGCACGTTGCGCGCGGCGCGGCCCACGGTCTGGATGAGAGACCCGCCGGAGCGAAGGAAGCCCTCCTTGTCGGCGTCGAGGATCGCGACGAGCGACACCTCCGGCAGATCGAGCCCCTCGCGGAGCAGGTTGATGCCGACCAGCACGTCGAACTCGCCGCGCCGCAGGTCGCGCAGGATCTGGATCCGCTCGAGCGTCTCGATATCCGAATGGAGATACCGGACCTTGACGCCCAGTTCCTGATAATACTGCGTGAGATCCTCGGCCATTCGCTTGGTCAGCGTCGTCACCAGCACGCGCTCGCGGCGGGCGGCACGCTGCCGAATCTCCTCGAGGAGGTCGTCGACCTGGCCTTTCACGGGCCGGACCTCGAGCATCGGGTCGACCAGCCCCGTCGGCCGGATGATCTGCTCGACGACGACGCCGCCCGCTTTCTGGAGCTCGTACGGCCCCGGGGTCGCCGAGACGAACACCGCCTGCTTCTTTCGCGCCTCCCACTCCTGGAAGTTCAGGGGGCGGTTGTCGAGCGCCGACGGCAGGCGGAAGCCGTAGGCCACGAGCACTTCCTTGCGCGAGCGGTCGCCGTGATACATCCCGCGGACCTGCGGCACGCTCTGGTGGCTTTCGTCGACGATGAGCAGCGCGTCCTCCGGCAGATAGTCCAGGAGGGTCGGCGGGGGCTCGCCGGGCGCACGGCCGGTGAGGTGCCGCGCGTAGTTCTCGATGCCGTGGCAGTACCCGATCTCCTTGATCATCTCGAGGTCGAACATCGTCCGCTGGTGCAGGCGCTGCGCCTCGAGCACTTTCCCCTCTGACTCGAGTTGCGCGCGGTGGAACGTCAGCTCCGCCTTGATGGTCTCGACCGCCTGGCGCGTCCGCTCGCGCGGCGTGACGAAGTGCGACTTCGGGAAGATCGCGACCTTGTCGTGCCGTCGAATCGTCTTCCCCGTGAGCGGGTCGAAGGTGACGAGCGCGTCTACTTCGTCGCCGAAGAGCTCGATCCGGACCGCCGTCTCCTCATACGACGGGTAGACTTCGACGATGTCGCCGCGGACCCGGAACGCGCCGCGCGCGAACTCGTGATCGTTGCGCTCGTATTGGATTTCGACGAGCTTCCGCAGGATCTGTTCCCGGCCGATCTTCTGCCCCTGCTCGAGCGGCAGCATCATCCCGTAATAGGCCTCGGGCGATCCGAGGCCGTAGATGCACGACACGCTCGCGACGATGATCACGTCGCGCCGCTCGAACAGCGACCGCGTCGCCGACAGGCGCATGCGATCGATCTCGTCGTTGATCGTCGCTTCTTTCTCGATGTACGAGTCGGTGGCCGGAACGTAGGCCTCCGGCTGGTAATAGTCGTAGTAGCTGACGAAGTACTCGACCGCGTTCTCCGGGAAAAAGCGCCTGAACTCCTGATAGAGCTGCGCGGCCAGCGTCTTGTTGTGGACCATGACGAGCGTCGGCCTGTTCACCCGCGCGATCACCTGCGCCATGGTGAACGTCTTGCCGGAGCCCGTCACGCCGAGCAGCACCTGATGGGTGTCGCCCCGGTTCAGGCCCTCCACCAGCTCGTCGATCGCGCGCGCCTGGTCCCCGCGCAGCTCGAAGTCGGAGACGAGACGGAAGGTGTCGTGGATCGAGGGCATCTTTAACAGGACATCGTACCACAGCCCAAAAGTGCTCAAGGTGCTCGGGTCCGGCCGCGAGTTTCGGACCAGCGCGCCGAGCGAGAGCGAGGCGTGGTTGGCGCTGGGGGTGGGGCCCCAGCGCAATCAATAAGAAAAGATGACTACCTACTTGATTCACGATAGGGAGCGAAGTATCCAGCGCGGGTCCGGATCTTGAAGTCCTTGAGGTCGGGACGCTTCACACGGATCTTCACGTCGCGCCAGCGGCCATCGGCGCGCTCGTCCGTCGAGAGATAGCCGACCGTATAGCGGGCGGAGAGCTCGTCGACGATCTTGTCGTACACCGACTCGAGCTGCTCCGCCGAGTAGGGAAAGTGCGCCGTGCCGCCGGTCGTCCTCGCCATCTGCTCGAGCCGCATCCGCTGATCCGACCGGCTCGACGGCGACTGGTGCTCGAGAAACCCGATGGAGTACACGGTGACATCCGAGGCCTTGAGCATGTCGATGACGTCACCCCAGCTCACCGAACTGCGGGTGTCGCCGCCGTCGGTGTACAGGACGAGCACTTTGCGGCCGTCCTGATCCTGCGCGCCGTTCATGTAGATCCCCACGGCGTCGTAGAGCGCCGTCCACCCATCCGGCTTCCGCAGCCGGATCCGCTCGATGAGCCGCGGCAGCTCCGCCTGCGAGTACCGCGCGACGCGCACCTCGGTATCGAAGTCCACCAGCGTCACGTCTTCGGCATGGGGCAGTTTTTGGACGAACTTGACCGCAGCTGTCCGCGCCAGCTTGATGTCCTCCCCCATGCTGCCGCTGGTGTCGAACAGCAGACCGATGTGGAGCGGGAGCGGCGCGTCCCCTTTGTCCCCCTCGATGAGGTACCGGATGGACTGCGCGCGGCCTTCCTCGGTGATCTCGAAGTCAGCGGCCGTCAGGCCCCTGATCGGGTTCCCTTTCTTGTCCACGACCGTGACGCCGAACGTCACCAGATCGATGCCGCTGCGGAAGGGCTGCTGCGCGCGCGCGCCTTCCGCCACCAGGGCGGCGGCGAGCGCGGCGCCGGCGACGGTTAGCGCGCTTGCGCTTCCTTTTCGCAATACGGACATGGCCGGTCCTTGGCACGCACGGGCCGCGCCGGAATGCCCACGCTGACCTGGAACTCCGGAGCGTCTTTGGTCACCAGCGCCATCGTCCCCACCATCGCGTCTTTCCCGACCGTCGTCCCGGCCAGCACGGTGGCGTGATAGGTGATGCGCGCGTGATCCTTGATCGTCGTCTTTTTCAGGAAGACCTTGCTGATGTCGTTGATGTCGTGCGTGTGCGAGTAGACGTTCGCCCAGTCGGAGATGCTGACGCGGTTGCCGAGCTCGATCTCCCCGCGATCGTCGAGCAGCACGCCGCGGTGCACGACGACGTCATCCCCCACGGAGAGATTGTACCCGTAGGAGAACTCGACGAAGTGCCAGATTTTGACGTTCTTGCCGCAGCGCTTGAACATCCGCTCCGCGAGCAGCCGGCGCAGGCGATGCCCCAGCCACGCGTTCTGCCCGAGCGGCGACCGGTCGAACATGATCCAGAGCCAGGTCAGCGGCTTGACCCGCGAGTACTTCACGGGATCGACGTCGGCGTAATACTCGGGCTCGAGCGTGATGTTGCGGGGGTCGAAAGAGCCGTACATGGCGCGCGTGCCAAGCGGAATCGAGTCGTCCTCCACCCATCCGTCGCGCAGCCGGACACCGTAGATCTGCGCGATCGCGTCCCGGCACGTGTCATTCCGGTCCACAGCCGAATCGTCCAGCCGCTCGGCCAGGTCGCCCATGAAACGCTCGAAGAGGCGCTCGACCCCCGGAATGGGTCGGAGATCGCGATACGGCATCTGAGATCCGGAACCGTAAGTCATGTCCGTGGCTTGGGAAGGCATTCTAACTGGATTCCTGACGTCAGAAGATCTTGAACGTCGTGACGCGCACCACATGGGTACCGACCGAGCCGTCGGCGTTCACGCCCTGAAAGCCGTAACCCCACTCGACACCACCGAGCAGGCCAAACGGCAGCGCCGTCTCGACGGCGGCGCCGATGCCCGCGTAGCCGCGGCCGCGACGGTCGAGGTCGCGATCGTGAACCAGCGCCGCGTCGAAGAACCCGTCGAGCCGCAGGCGCGGGCCGGCCTGCCAGGCCAGGGCCGTCCGCGCGATACCGCCCCGATCGAAACGAACGCTGGCCGATGGGTACCCCTTGAGCCGGTTGTCGAAGGTCCCGAACGCATACCGGCTGAAACGATCGAGGCCGCGACCGTCCATGTACACGGCCTCCACTCGTCCAGTCAGCGCTCGCGAGAGCAGCATCGTCCGACCCGCGCTCGCGCCCCATCGCTGGAAACCAGCGGGCGACGAGAGAGGGCGGGCCTCTCAGGCCCGCCGGCGGCGCGCCCGGGCCCCCGGACCCCACGGTCTCCAGCCAGCTCGCTTCGCGGGACTCCACCAGCCTCCAAAGGTCCAGCCGTAACGCTGCGCGTGCAGCTCAACCCGGAACCCGTGCGCCCATTGAGACGCCGGGACTTGAAAGGCAGAGTCCGTGGATTCCGCCCGATCGAAGCTCGTGTGCGCGAGGTCGTAGCCGACTCGCAGCGTCACACGCGGCGCGAGCGGCCGGACGATCGCCACATCGGCGTGCGCCGGCCGCTGAAGCAGGTTCTCGTCGTAACGCTCCCGCCCCTCGACGAATGCACGGTCGTGATAGCGGGCGAGCACGAGGAACGCGCTGCCGGCAAGCTGCCACCGAGAGCCTCTGACCGACGGCACGCTCCAGGCGGCCTGACCGTACGTGCCGCCGAAGAACCCGTTGAACTGGGTCCCCGTGCCGAAGAGGTCGAAGTCGGCGTAGTTCAAACCGGCAAACGGCAGGGGCTGCGAGATGTTCGGATCCACGAGCACGCCGGCGACCACCGTCGGCACGCGCGTCGCAGCCGTGACCTCGCTTCGTGTTCCCGACTCCTGCCTTCCCGCGCCCGGCCTCAAGTAGCGATAGCCGTCCGGGGTGTCCCGCATCACGACCGCGTCGGACGCATGCACGGCCGCCCGGTGGGTCGTGTAATCCGGCGGGTTCACGTCGTGACGGCTCAGGACGAGCAGCCGCCGGATTGGCGTTCTGAACCCCGCGCCTTCATACAACTGACGCGTGTCCGATCGCTTCAGCAGCCAGACCTCATTCCCCGACGAGGCTGAAGCCGGCTCGTAGTCATCTATCTGTTCAGATGACACGACCGAACCGCGCAGATTCGTCTGCGCCGCCTCCAGCCGCACGAGCGCGAAGCTCGACGCGTCTATCCAGGCTCGGCCGCGGTAAAGGGACAGTCGCTTGTCGCGGGGTTCGAAGGCGATGACGAAACGTCGCGCCGCCGGCCGGCCGGGCTGCGCGTCGACATCCACGATGCCTTCCAGCTCGTATCGATAGGCAGGGGTCAGCGCGATCTCGAGCGGCGGAGCGGCGACACGTTCTGGCTCGATGATCGGCAGGCGCGGCACCTGGTTGCCGCCGAACTCGAGGCCGTTGACGCGAATTCGACGGTACGCGAATTCGGTGGCGGCGCCCCCGGTGAAGACGGTGGCCTCGGATTCGATCACGATCGGCGCGCTGAAGCCAGGCGCCTCGAAGGTCACACGCAGATGTCCGCTGGAGACGAGCGACTGAACGAGCCGGCGTTGACGCGCCGCATGGCCTTGATGCCGGGCGACGACTTCTCCGGCCGACAGGCGGCGCGCGCCGACGACCGTGACCGATTCGGACACGTCCGACGCAGGCGCCTCGTTCAGCCGCGAAGCGGCCGCGAGCAGCCACGTTCCCCGCGCGTCGGTGTCGGGCCGGATGAGCACGGCGTCCGAGCTCACGCGCGCAAGCTCGCGGAGGCTGGCTTCCGCGCCGTCGGCGGGCATCGTATCGGCCGTCCAGATTGCGACGGAGAGTGCCGCGCGGGCGTGCTCGATGCGCGATCGGTCGGCGTCGGCGATCACGGCCATGTCGATGTAGGCGGGAAGGCCGTGGTCGACCAGGAGCGACAGCCGGGACCAGGGGATGATGACCCCCAGCGACACGTCGGGGGCATTGCCGCGAAGCGCCGCCAGCGCTCGCTTCAGGTCGAGCGCCGCGGCGGCGCCCGTCGGGTGCGGCGACTCCACGACGATCGTCACATGTGCGCCCGCGGCCGCCAGCCGCGCCGCAGGATCGAGCGACTGCTCGGCGCGATCGGTCGATACGACGAGCGCGACACGCGCTCCGGGAGGCACCGCGCCGGGGTGGGCCAGAAGATGGTCGGCCGCTTCGAGGGACAGCGCCGTCACGAGCGCGGCGAGGGCTACCGGCATCCTACGGTATAATACGGGGTTCGCAGATGAGGGCGCTCGCCATCTGCCAGGACGAGCTCGTTATTCGAACGCTCGAGGACGTTCTGGCACCCGGCTTCGAGCTCGAGTTCCTGGTCGACAGCCGCCCCCTCGCGCGTCGGTTGCACGAGGAAGGCGTTTCGATCACAGCCGGTGATCTCCGCCGCGTCGACACCTACCTCAAGGCCGATCTCTCCCCGAACACCTGCGTCATCGTCGAAGACAACGGTAAGCGTAACCTGCGGAAGATCCTGGGTGCGATCCGCGATGCCGGCGGAACGCTCATCTATGTCCTCCGGGCGGGGGTGAAATCGGACCGGGAGCCGGAGGACTACCGGGACGAGTTCCCGGACGTGACCGACGTGGAGATGGGCGAGCTCGTCAGGCCGACGCTGACGGCCGAGCTCAACCGCGCGCTGACACGCGCCAAGGTCCAGCAGTACCAGCGGTACTTTGCCGATGCGGACCGCGTCCTGATTCTGCTGCACAACGACCCGGACCCCGACGCGCTCGGGAGCGGGCTCGCGCTGCGCAGCCTCCTGCGCCGGACCAAGGTGACGGCGATCATCGGGACGATGCAGGGGGTGACGCGGCCGGAGAACCTGCGGATGGCGAACCTGCTCGACATCCACGTCGAACAGCTGTCTCCGTCGTCGCTCGCCGAGTTCGAGCGGATCGCGACCGTCGACGTTCAGCCGCATTACTTTCCCGGGCTGCTCGACCGGGTGGACCTCGTGATCGATCATCACCCGGAGCAGCCGGGCTACAGCGCGGTCTTCAAAGACATCCGGGCCGACTACGGCTCGACATGCACCATCCTCACCGAGCACCTGCGCGCCGTCGACGTCGACATCTCGGAGCGGACGGCGACCGCGATGCTCTATGCGATCAAGTCCGACACGCTCTTCTTCTCCCGCCACACGAACCGATCGGACCTCGAAGCGTTCACCTACCTGTACCCCCTCGCGGATGCCGCGCTCATCCGGAAGATGGAAGGGTCGGAAATCACGCTGGACCGCCTGAAGTTCGTCGTGCGGGCGACGGAGTGCGGGACGATGGGCGAGCAGGTGTTTTCGGCGTTCATCGGCGAGGCGCCGCGCGAGGACTTCATCACCTACACGGCCGACTTCTTCCTCCAGCTCGAAGACGTCAAGTGGACGATCATCTCGGGCACAGTCGGCGACACGCTCATCGTGAGCGTCCGCAACCTCGGCTACTCGAGGAACGCCGGCGAGTTCGTCAAGAAGGTCTTCGCGGAGCTCGGCAGCGCGGGCGGGCACCGGGCGCTCGCCAAGGCGGTCGTGCCGATGGCGAAGTTCCGCGAGAAGTTCGGCAACCTCTCAGCCATCGAGATCGGCCGCCGGATCGGCGAGCTCGCCGAGCAGTTCCTGCGCGAGCATCCGCTGCCAGAGAAGAAAAGGGTATCGAGTTTCTGAGCCCAATGCTGATTGCTGAACGCTGAGTGTGGATTTCATTCAGCATTCAGCAATCCACATTCAGCATTGGGCTATTTCAGCGCCTGATCGAGATCCTCGATCAAATCTTCCGGATCCTCGAGCCCGACCGACAACCGCGCCATCGAGGCGGTCACGCCCGCCTTCCGCAGATCCTCGTCCGAGTATCCCGTGTGCGACGTCAGCACCGGGAGGCTGCAGAGCGATTCGGGGCCGCCGAGGCTTGCCGCGCGCTGGAAGATCTGCAGCCGATCGTAGAAGCGCGACGCGCGGTCGAGGCCGCCGCCCAGATCGATGCAGATCATGCCGCTGAAGCCGGACATCTGGCGCTTCGCGATGGCGTGATCGGGGTGTGACTCGAGGCCGGGGTGGTACACCCGCTCGATGCGGGAGTCGCGCTCCAGCCAGCGCGCGACCGTGAGCGCGTTGGCGTTGTGCCGCGCGACGCGCAGCGAGAGGGTTTTCAACCCCCGGCCGAGCGCGTAGGCCGGATAGGGATCGAGGATCGTGCCGACGAGCCTGCGGGAACGCACGCAGTCGGCGAGGCGCGTCGCGCTCCCCGCGAGGACGCCCGCGGTCACATCGCTGTGCCCGTTGAGGTACTTCGTCGCGCTCTCCATGACGATATCGACGCCCAGCTCGATCGGCCGCTGATTGACCGGCGTCGCGAACGTGTTGTCGATCACCGAGATGACGTTCCGCGCGCGGCAGGCGGCCGCCACGGCGGCGATGTCGATGCAGCGAAGCGTCGGGTTGTTCGGCGACTCGAACCAGAGCAGTCGGGTCCGCTCTCCCAGGACGCTCGACGGATTCGACAGCTCGTCGAGCGTGACGAACCGGGGCTTCACGTCGAACCGCGACAGCAGATCCGCGAGAAAGTGGAACGTCCCGCCGTAGATGGCCGCGCTGCACACCACCTCGTCGCCGGCGCGGACGAGCGAGAGCAGCGCGGTGGCCGTCGCGGCCATCCCCGACGACAGGACCATCGCCGTCTCCGCCCCCTCCAGGAGCGCGATCTTTCGTTCGACGGCTTCGACCGTCGGATTCGTGTATCTCGAATACAGATACTTGTCCGATTTCCCTTCGTTGTACTGCCGAACTTCGTCAGCCGTCTCGAACACGAACGTCGTCGTCTCGTAGACGGGCGTCGTGAGCGAAGCGGCCGGCGCTCGCCGCTCGGCCGCGTGTATCACCGTCGTGGTTGGCCCTTTCATGAATGCCCCTTTAATTTACGTTGCCCCGGCCGCCACTCGAGGTTCGATGAACTGCCGGTACGCGTCTTCGTAGCCGCGATCGACGAGCTCCCCCAGCGCGGAACGCCGATCCGATCGCTCGTCGTACGCCCCGTCGAAATCGAACGGACCGATCGGATTGTGCGCCGGCCGGATGACGAACACGATCGGCGCGGCGCGCGCGGCGTCCCCGAGCGCCGCGGTTTCCAGCGACACCAGGTACTCGCCCGCACGCCCCCGCAGATCGCCGCGCGCGACGGCGACCTCGTGGGGCCCGGCCGGCGGCGGCGCGGCGGCCGCCAGGATGATCTGCTCGGCGCCGGCGGTCCCCGCCTCGTCCACCAGCCGCCGCAGCGCGTCCGGCCGATCGCACAGCCGATGGGTCTCGCCCCGCCAGTGGCTCTCGCGCGCGAAGGTCACGAGGCAGGGATCGGTCACGACCGGGATGCTCAGCGCCGCGGCCAGCGCGTCGAACACGTGATCCCGCCCCACCCCAGCAAGGTCCACGGTGTCGGAGCGCCGGCGATCGATCTCTTTCGCCGCCCGCCCGCCGAAAAACGCGCGGCGATGCGGGCCCGCCAGCAAGGCGAACAGGATGTCGGCGCGCGTGTCCAGATCGTGCGCAACCAGGAGCAGCTCGCGAAAGCCTGGCTGACCGAGATTCTCGCCGAGGAGCTCCGTGTAGCGCCGCGCCAGCTCGACACCGTCGGGCGACGCGATCGGCGCCGCGCCGCGGATCAACTCCCAGAGCGCCGACCGGACGCGCCCGAGCGCGTCGCGCGCCGTCAACGGCGCGCTCAGCAGGCCCGTCCAGCCGCGGTGCGCGCGACGCTGCGTTCCCCCGCGCATCGCGCGCCGCGTTCCAACCGCGAGCGTCACGAGGCCCGCGAGAAGCGCCAGAACGACGAGGCGCGGCATGACCGTGGGCAGCGCATCCGGCGCGAAGAGACGATCGACGAGCCTCGTGGATCCGCCGGTCAGCGTGACGCCTGCGTCCTCCAACCCGACGAGGTTCAGCATCAGCCCCAGCAGGTAGACCGGCATCGCCGCGACGAGCAGCCCGAACGGCAGCAGCAGGCAGACCAGCGCGAGACCCAGGAGCCATCCCGCCGCGCGCAGCGTGGCTCGCAGCTTGTAGAACCGCGGCGGATGCGGACCGAGCCACAGCCCGTCCGGTTCCCACAGCCTCGCGGCGCCATCGATCGCCGCCACCATGGCTGACGCCGCGCCCATGCCCTGCCCCGCTATCAGATCGATACGGACGCCCGCCTCGTGGAGCGCGCGCAGGACGCCGGCATGATAGGCCCCCGCCGTCCCGGACCCGGCGAGCACCAGCGCGGTGCGCCGCCGCGGCGAATACTGCGGGCCGCTCATCCGGCGTCGTCGTGGATGGTCGACAGCTTGGTGATCTCGAAGGTACGCGACCCGCTCGGCGTCACGACCTTCACCTCGTCCCCCTCCTCCTTGTTGAGGAGCGACTGGCCGATGGGCGACGCCGTGGAAATCCAGCCTTTCTCGGCGTCGGCATCCTCGGGCATGACCAACTGGTAGACGCGGGGCTGCCCGTCGGCATCGCGCAGGTGGACCGTCGAGCCGAAGCCGACCTTCCCGTGCGGGATGCGTTCGAGGTTCATCAACGCGATTTCGGAGACGCGCTTCTGCAGCATCGAGATCCGCGCCTCGACGAGCCGCTGCCGCTCCTTCGCGGCCTGGTATTCGGCGTTCTCGCGCAGGTCGCCCAGCTCGCGGGCGCGCTTGATCTCCTTCGGGAGCTCCGTCTTGAGCTCGCGGTTCAGCGCCTGAATCTCGTCCTCGAACTTCTTCAGAAGGACCGATTTCATTGAATCATGAAGAATACAGAATACAGAATCCAGAATCCAGAAGAACGGTAGAGTAGCTCTCAGTGGAAACCATCACGAGCCGGCAGAACGCGCTCGTACGCACGTTCCGCGGCCTAGCCGCAAGGCGTGGCCGGCGGCTGCTGCTGGAGGGGCCACACCTCGTCGGCGATGCGCTCGCGGCCGGCGTGAACGTGGAAGTCGCCGCGTTCTCGTCGCGCGTGCTCGAGCGCCGCGCGGGGGAACGAGGCGCCGAGCTCCGGCGGCTCGCCGATCGGCTCGAGCGGGCCCGTGCGCGGGTCGTGAGCGTCAGCGAGGGGGTGATGGCCGCGATCAGTCCGGCGGACGCCCCGTCGGGTGTCGTCGCGATCGCGGCGCACGAGCCACCGGCCGTCGAGGCGGCGCTGAACGGCGCGCCTGCCGGAGGCGCCCCGCTCGTGCTGCTCGTCGCCGATGTGCAGGATCCCGGCAACCTGGGGGCGATGATCCGGGCGGCGGAGGCGGCCGGCGCGACCGGCGTCGTCGCGTGTGGCGGATCGGCCGATCCGTACGGCTGGAAAGCGCTGCGCGGCGCGATGGGAAGCTCGATTCGGTTGCCCGTTGCCGGCCGCCCGGCCACTCGAGACGCCGTTGAGGCAGCCCGCGCGCGGGGCCTGCGCGTCGTTGCCACCAGCCCGCATGGCGGCCCGTCGCTGTACGAAGCGGACCTCAGACGCCCGACCGCCTTGCTCGTCGGCGGCGAGGGATCGGGCCTGGCAGATGAGATCATCGCGCTGGCGGACGAATCGATCTCCATCCCGATGCGTGGCTCGGTCGAGTCCCTCAACGTCGCGGTATCCGCCGCGCTCATTCTGTATGAGGCGTTTCGTCAGCGTCAGCCTGAGAGAAGCAAGCGTGGCTGATCTGTTCGGTGACGACGCCACAGCCGCGACGAAAGCCCCGTCTCCCCTGGCGGAGCGCATGCGGCCACGCACGCTCGACGAGATCGTCGGGCAGGACCGGCTGCTGGGCCCGGGCCGTCCGCTCCGCGAAGCGATCGCGCGGGACGCGTTGCAATCGATCATCCTCTGGGGGCCGCCAGGCACGGGCAAGACGACGCTCGCGCGCGTCATCGCGGAGACGACCAAGGCGCACTTCATCTCGTTCAGCGCGGTGCTTGCGGGCATCAAGGAAATCCGCGCGGTGATGACCGAGGCGGAGCAGGCGCGCAAACGGCTCGGCCGCCGCACCATCCTGTTCATCGATGAGATCCACCGCTTCAACAAGGCGCAACAGGATGCGTTCCTGCCCCGCGTCGAGGCGGGCGACATCGTTCTCGTGGGCGCGACAACGGAGAACCCGTCGTTCGAGGTCAACTCGGCGCTTCTATCGCGGTCGAAGGTCTACGTGCTCAAGCCGCTCGGACCCGAGGCCATCATCCAGATCCTGCGGCGCGCGATCTCCGACGAGAGCCGCGGGCTCGGCGGGCGGAGTCTGCACCGCGGAGGATTCGGCGCTCCAGGCGATCGCGATCTTCTCGAACGGCGACGCCCGCGTCGCGTTGAATACGCTGGAGCTCGCCGCGGCGATGAGCCCGACGATCGACGCCGCGCTCGTGCAGCAGGTGCTCGAGAAGCGGACGCTGCTCTACGACAAGGCTGGCGAAGAGCACTACAACCTGATCTCGGCGCTGCACAAGTCGATGCGGAACAGCGACCCGGACGCGTCGGTGTACTGGCTGGCGCGCATGCTGGAAGCGGGCGAGGATCCGCTCTACGTCGCGCGCCGGCTCGTGCGGTTCGCGTCCGAGGATATCGGGATCGCCGATCCTCAAGCGCTGGCCGTAGCGGTGGCCGCGAAGGAGGCCGTCCACTTCATCGGCATGCCGGAAGGCAACACCGCGCTCGCGCAGGCCGCCATCTACCTGGCGACCGCGCCGAAGAGCAACGCGGTCCTGCGCGCGTACGCCGACGCTGCCGAGGCGGCCGAGCGGGAGATCGCGGAGCCGGTGCCGCTCCACCTGCGCAATGCTCCGACGCAGCTCATGAAACAACTGGATTACGGGAAGGGGTACCAGTACGCGCACGACGCGCCGGACGCGGTGACCGACATGGAGTGCCTCCCCCCGAGCCAGGCCGGACGATCCTTCTATAAACCCACGGACCGCGGATACGAGGCGGAGATTCGCGAACGGCTCAAGAAACGTTCGTAGGCCCGACCTGAAGGTCGGGCCTACAGTTTATTTCTCCACTATGTCCTTCTTCATCGGCCCCAGCGCGCCGAGGAGCTCGCTCTTCTCTTTTGCAGGCACTTTCAACGCATCGAGGGCGCCGACGAGATCCTCGACGAGCGCGTCGAAGTCGGCCCCGGCGACGCCCATTCCCATGTGGGCGCTCTTCATGTCCTTGCCCATGTACTTGCATGGTCCGCCGCTCGCCTCGCAGATCTGATCGACCAGCTTCGTCTTGAACGCCGCCAGCCGCTTCGCGTCGCCGGCGGTCGCCGCGAAGAAATGGTTGATCCGCTTGTCGGCCGCGACGCGCCCGACGAATTCGTCAACGACCGCGGCGATGGCCTTCCGGCCCCCGAGCCGGTCGTACAGCGACTTCTCCGCCCGAAGCGTCTGGCCGAAGCCCGTGACGCCGGCCACGATGGCGGCGGTGATCAGGAATCCCGTGATGTATCTGCGCATGGCGCTCGCTCCTTTTCTGTCCCCTCTACGGGCGAACCCGGCCACTGGATTTCACGTTGTGGTACGACCCTTTAGGGTCGTCTCCCGGACGAGGCTGAAGCCTCGTGCCACTAGCTCGACAATCGAGAAATCCACCGCCCTCTCCCCTACGTAGAACAGGTCAGGTAGCATAGCGACCTGATGGCGGGCGATTACGCCAGCGACGTGGCCGCGGTCGATCGCACGGCTGGCGGCGACGCCGAAGCGCTGGCCGAGCTGTACGACCGGCACGCGAGGAATGTCTTCTCGCTCGCCTGCCGAATTCTGGGCGACCCGGCCGAGGCCGAGGAAGTCGTCCAGGACGTGTTCTCCCAGGCGTGGCTCCAGGCCGGCCGCTACAATCCCGCACGCGCGCCGGTTGTCGCCTGGTTACTCATGATGACTCGAAGCCGAGCGATCGATCGCCGCCGGGCACGCCAGGCCTCGCCGGTCGCGGACACGGGGCGAGGGACGCTGCCCGACCTTCCGGACGCCGCCGCGCTGCCGGATGCGCAAGTGCTGTCGGCCGACCAGGTCGGACGCCTGCGCCGCGCGCTGCGCGCCCTGCCGCTCGTGCAGCGGCTGCCCATCGAGCTCGCGTATTACGAAGGACTGTCGCAGTCGGAGATCGCCGAGCAGCTGGAGCAGCCGCTCGGTACCGTCAAGACACGGATCCGGCTCGCGCTTCAGAAGCTAAGGGAGGCGATGCAGGAATGATCGACGATCGCCTCCACGATCTCGTCGGCGCCTACGCGTTGGGCGCGCTCGACGCGGCGGACCGCGCCGCGTTCGAGCGCCATCTCGCCGAATGCCAGGCCTGCGCGGGCGAGGTCCGGAGCCTGCAGCCCGTCGTGGATGGCCTGGGCCAGGTCGTGCCGCTCGTCGATCCCCCGGTCGCGCTGCGCGAACGCGTGCTTGCCGCCGCCACCCAGCCTGCCGCGCCGAAGCTCGCGGGAAGAGCTCGAGCCGCGAGCGAAGGCGGACCGAAGCTCGTGGACCGAGCGACAGAGCCTGCCCCGCCGAAGCTCGCGGAACGAACGCGGGCCGCGAGCGAAGGCGGGCCGACCAATTGGGGATGGCTCGCCGCCGCGGCCTCGGTCGTGCTGGCCGTCGGAATGGGGATCTACGTGTGGCAGCTCCGCGATCGCCTGACCGAGGTCGAACGGCGGCTGGACGAAGCCACCGCTCGCGCCGCGGCCAGCGAAACGCAGTTGGCCGCCCTGAAGCAGGCTTCCGTGGACGTGCGCACGACCGCGCTCGTGATTGGCGCGCCCGATCTGCTGCGCGTCGATCTCGCCGGGCAGGGCGGATCCGCGGCCAAGGCGCGGGCCTTCTGGAGCCGCGCGCACGGCCTCGTGTTCGCGGCCGTCGATCTCCCGCCGCTGCCGGCCGGTAAGGTCTATCAGCTCTGGGTCGTCGGTCCGCAGGCGCCGGTGAGCGCCGGGATCTTCGAGCCCGACGACGCCGGCCGCGCGACGACGATCGTCGGGGCCGGACCACAATTCCCTGAACCCGCGGCGTTCGCCGTCACGCTCGAGCCGGCGGGCGGCGTGCCCCAGCCGACCGGCGATAAGATCCTCGTCGGCTTGGCCGGCACATAAATCCAGTCGGTCAGATCGGCCGTAGAGGGCATTGGAAGGAGAGCATCCAATGTCCATACCCCGATCCGTTTGGGCCGCAGGCGTCACGCTTGCGGCGGTCCTTGCGCTGCAGGCCGGCGCTTCGACCTCCAATCACCGCGAGGCGCCCATCACCGCGCTCGACCACAAGGCGGACATCACCGACATCTACGCCTTCGTGAGCTACGCCGCAAACCAGGCGCCGGGCACGAAGCCGAAGAAGGTCACGATGATCCTCTCGGTGGATCCGCTGCTCGAGCCGGGCAACGGGCCGACGTTGTTCCCGTTCGATCCGGGCATCCTCTACGAGATCAACGTCGACAACAACCAGGACGCCATCGAGGACGTCGTCTTTCAGTTCCGGTTCAAGACCGAGTACCAGCTCCCGAACGTCTTCACCGCGGTCGCCGGCGTGGATGGCGGGGCGTTCAAGCCCGGAACGAGCACCCTCGTCGTGCCGCCGCGCATCACCACGTTCGACAACCCGGGCCTCAACCAGCGGCAGACCTACGAAGTGACGATGATCCGGCGTGGACGCGCCTCCAGCTTCGACGAGGACGTCACGAACTCGCCGCTCTTCGCCGTGCCCGGCAACGCCGGGCCGCGGACGATGGACTACGAGGCGCTGTTCCAGCAGGGAACGTATTGCCTGAAGAACGGCCTGTCGGTCTTCGCCGGCACGACCGACGACGCGTTCTGGATCGACCTCGGCGCGGCGTTCGACACGGCGAACTTCCGGACGCTCGGTAGCGGCGTGCCCGGCGTGCTGACGAACGTCGAGGATGCCGCGGCGCAGAACTTCGCGGCCGACTTCGTCTCCGGCTACGCGGTCAACACGATCGCGATCGAAGTGCCGATCGAGTGGCTGACGCGAACCGGGAAGCTCGAGAACGCCAACTCGAAGGACGCGACGATCGGCGTCTGGGGGACGACCTCGCGCCGGCTCACGACCGTTCGCCGCTCCCCGGACCCCGCGGTGAACATCGGGCCCTGGCGCCAGATTCAGCGGATGGGCAACCCGCTCATCAACGAGCTGCTCATCGGCATCGGGTCGAAGGACCGCTTCAGCATGGACCACCCCAAGAACGACGCGCAGTTCGCCGGCTTCTTCCTCGACCCGCCGATCGTCGGCATCATCGAGGCGCTGTACGGCGGCGCGCTGAAGGTGCCGGCCGCGCCGAGAAACGATCTGCTTCCGCTCGTGACCTACGCGGCGCCGATCGCGGCGCCGGGGACGCCGAGCGGTCCGATCGCCGACCTCCTGCGGCTCAACACCGGCGTGCCGGCGACGCCGCTCGGCATGGCCAGCCGGCTCGGACTGATCGGCGGTGATGCGGCCGGCTTCCCGAACGGCCGGCGCCTCTACGACGACGTGACGGACATCACGCTGCGCGTCGGAATCGGCGGCGTGCTCGTGAGCCCGCCCTTCCCCGGCTTCAACGCCAACGTCAACGGACGGCTGGGCGACGGCGTGAACGTGGACGACTCGGCGTACCACGTGGCGTTCCCGTACATCGGCTCGGCGCCGGACGGCCGCAACCGCCGGCACATCGATCCGGGCGAACCTGGCGGCGGCCCAATCCGCTAATGGAGTTGGCCATGAAGCTCACCCTCTCACTCATCGCACTGATGGCGGTCCTCCTCGTCGGGCCGGTCGCGAACGACCGGCCGGAGGGGGCCGCCCCCTCCCCCGCCGAGCGGAAGATCGCCGCGGCGCGGGAGCTCATCGCGCGAAGCCCGTCGAAATTCCAGGGCTACAACGACCTCGCCATGGCGCTCGCGCGCCGCGCGCGCGAGACGGCGGATCCGTCGCACTACGACCAGGCCGACAAGGCGCTGGCCGAATCCCGGAAGCTCTCGCCCGGCAACCTCGAGGCGGAGCGGATCGACGTCTGGGTCATGCTCGGGAAGCACGAGTTCGCCCGCGCGCTCGAGAAGGCGCAGGCGCTCAACCGCAAAGTGCCGGACGACGTCATGACGTACGGCATGCTCGTCGACGCCTACGTCGAGCTGGGGCAATACAAAGAGGCCGAGGAATCGGCGCAGTGGATGATCAACCTGCGTCCCGGATCGCTGCCCGCGGTGACGCGCACGGCGTATCTCCGGGAGCTCTTCGGCGACGTCGAGGGAGCGCTGGACTCGATGACCGAAGCGCTCGAACAGGTCCCGTCGCGGGAAGCGGAAGAGCGCGCCTGGGTGCTCACGCACATGGCGCATCTTCACCTGCTGGCAGGCCGGCTCGACCGCGCGCTGGCGCTGGCTGAGAACGCGCTGCGGCTTTTCCCGGATTACCACTACGCGCTCGCAGAGCTGGCGAAGGTACACGGCCGGCGCGGCGATCACGCGCGGGCGGCCGGGCTGCTCGCCGAACGATTCCGGGTCGCGCCGCATCCGGAGAACCTGTTCGAGTGGGCCGAGGCGCTCAGCCGCGCGGGACGCGCGAGCGAGGCGCGGTCGCGCTTCGCGCAGTTCGAGCGGCTCGCGCGCGCCGAGATGGACGGCGTGGACAACGCGAACCGCGAGCTGGCGCTGTACCTCGTCGACCATGCAAAGCGGCCGGCCGAGGCCGTGAAGATCATGGAACGGGAGGTCGCGTGGCGCCGCGACGTTCACACGCTGGACGTGTACGCGTGGGCGCTCTTCGCGGCCGGACGCCAAGACGAGGCGCGCCGGCACATGGCGGAGTCGATCAAGGTTGGAACGATCGATCCGACGATCCGGAGGCACGCCGGCGTCATCCTCGGAATTACCACGGATGTCGCGGATCACGGTAAACCACGGATTGCACGGATTACACGGATGAATTGTGGTACGACCCTTCAGGGTCGTCCATCAGCCAGGACGAGGCTAAAGCCTCGTACCACATTTCGATCGTATACGGGTAATCCGTGGCTAGGGCGCGACGGCGGCGACGCGCTGTAGATGGGGCACCTTGCGGAACATCTCGTCGCGGAGCGGCAGGATGAACGAGAAGCGGTAGTCTCCCTGCATCCGGCCGACCGGAATCCCGACGAGGTGTCCCCGCCGATCGATGACGCCGCCGCCCGACACGCCCGGGTGGCCGTCGGTGAGGCAGGTCACGAGGTTGTTCGGCGTCCGCTGACCGACGTAGCCGGTCGCGAGGATGATGCCCTTCGAGTAATCGTTACCGAGACGGAAGATCGGCTCGGCGAATTCGTAGCCGTAGTCGAGATCGATATTGAGCGCGGGCAGGTCGATCGGATCCTTGACCTTCAGGATCGCCCAGTCGCCGGGATCGACCTCGGACTTGGCGTCTCCGGCGTCGACGAGCTTGGCCTTCAACGCGCGGCCGCGGTGCATCAGCTTGATCGTCTCGATGACCCGCGGCCCGCGCCCTTCGTTCGACTCGGGGGGATCCAGCGAGACGACGCCGTGCTTGACGGTGATGAAGTAGCCGTCGCCGAGGTAGCCTGCGGTGCCGTAGCTGCTGCTGCCGCGATTGTCGTACCGAGTACAGCTCGACGAAGCTCTCACGACGCGCCTTCAGGAGATCGATCGGCATCAGGCCCATCTCGGCCTGGAGCTGCTTCTTGATGTCGTCGACGAGGGCCGCCCGATCGCCTGCGGTGTCCTCACGACCGGAGGTGCCCGTCTCTTCCCGCGCGCTCTGGCTTTTGAGGCTGGCGAGCTCAGCCGCGAGGCTATCGAAGCGCGGGTCGCCGCTCGCGACCGCATGCCGCGTTCCGAAGTAGCTGCCCAGCCCGAAACAGCCAAGAGCGATGATGGCCAGGACGATAACCGAAAATACGGGCCTCGATACGGGCATCGATACTCTCCAACGCGGCCCGGCCGGTGCACGCGCGCGGCGCGCGCGCAGACGACTGCGCCGCTGGCCGAGCAGGGACTTCTTGCTGGGATAATTCAGTGTAGAGGTCAAGTGGCCCGCTGTCAAGGCTTACCCGCACTTACATCTCTCGCTCGCCATTCTGAGAAGTTGTAAGCCCTTACGTCCTTTGTAAGTCTCCGCGCGCGCGATACCTCGCCACGCTTCCGAAACCGACGAACTTTCTGCTGGCCCGATCCCTGCTCCCGCGCGGCTCGGAAAAGATCACCCGGAAGATCTTTATCGTGCGGGAGGGAGACATGGAGACGACATCAGTCCGAAGCGGGGCCGCGGCCCTTCTGCTTTCTGTTGTTTTGACTGCAGCAGCGCCCGCTCGGTTGCAAGCGGCCGGCCAGTCAGACGGCTCGGCGAGATACAGGTTCACGACGGTTCTCGACAGCCAGCGGGACGGCTTCGCCGGGGTGGATCGCTGCCCCGCCATCAACACCCTCGGCACCGTTGCCGTTACGCTCGAGGACAGTGAGGGCGAGCTCATGATCATTACGAAGCGCGGCGCGAACGATCCTCCGATCGTCATCGCGGACACACGGGAAGTCGCGGACTTCCCGACCTTCTGCGACAACGGGTTCAACAACCTGCCGTCCGATCCTTCGATCAACGAAAAGGACGAGGTGGCGTTCCAGGGAAACCTCCGGCGCCTCGGTCTCCCGACACGCCCGGACTGCAACACGCCTGAGCAACGCGCCCGCCGGCAGGGCGTGTTCCTCGGCAGGGGCGGACGGCCTACGGCGATCGCGCACTCGATCAATGAGCCGGGTGGCGGCTTCATCGCGGAGTTCCTGGTGGCCGACCAGTCGGTCAATTCATCTGGCAAGGTCGCGTTCGTTCCGGAGCTGGACGGCACGGGCGATCAGGGCCTCTTCGTCGGGTCGAGAAGCGGGACGTTCCAGCAGCGGTTTCTCGCCGATGTGCCTACTCCGGACGGGTTCAACTTCAACAACCTCTCCTCGCGCGTGTCGATGAACGAGCTCGGCCAGATCGCGTTCGAGAGCGGCCTCAACGACGCTCCAGTAGGCGGGATCTTCCTCTCGAACCCGGACGGCACATTCCGGACGATCGTCGACAACTCGGGCGCGTTTGCCTCGGTGGGCGATCCGTCGCTGAACATCTTCGGGCGCGTGGCCTTCATGGCCGATCGGTTCGACGAGAATTTCAACCAGATCTTCAGCATCAACACGAGCCGAGGGGGCGCCGTGACGCAGGTGGCGGAGAGCAGCCCGGGGGGCTATGCGTCCTTCCGGGAACCGTCGCTGAACGACCTCGGCCGGGTCGTCTTCACTGCGGACGTGCAGCCGGACCCGGAGGTCTTCGTCACCATCCAGGGCGTGTTCACCGGACCGGATCCGGTCGCCGACAAGGTGCTGCAGGTCGGAGACATTTACGACGGCGTGCCCGTGACGAGCGTCCGCACGTGCGCCGAGGCGCTGAACAACCTCGGGCAGATCGTCATGGTCGTGCAGAGCGAGAATCCCGAGACGTTCGAGGTGCGGACGTTTGTGGTGAGGGCGACGCCGCGGGTAATCCGGGACAAGGATTGAATCGTGACGTTCGCGAAAGCCAAACACGGAGAACACGGAGGACACGGGGAAGATAAACACAAAGGCCGCAGAGGGCGCTAAGAACTTCAAAGCCGCAGGCCCACGCAGATAAACGCCAATCGGGTGATTCCGAGCTGCATGGCGGACGCTGGGGCTGGAACTGGGAGCAGCGGGCGTGAGCCTTCAAGACGCGCTGGCTGTCTCACGTCCGCTGTTCCCGGTCCCAGCCTCGCGCCTACGGCGCGACCAAGCGTCCGCCTGCGTACCCCTGCGGCTCCGTCTCTGTGTTCTCTGCGCGCTCTGCGTTAAAGGTCGTTCGTCCCGTTGATCTCAGTGTCTCCGTGTTTGATTACCCTCTGAGTCCGTTTCAATATCGACGCGTAACGACTAGAAAGATTGCGGCTGCCCAAGCTCCGACTGCAACTAATGACAGTGTCCGGTGCCATCCATGCAAGGCATTTGCGCGATCGTCCCGCAGTATCCATGATGGTTTGTACAGCAACCAGCGCCAGCGCGGAACGAAATAGCCCCACTTCGCCTGCGGCGTTCCTGGCGGCCGCCACGTCCACCACATCGGCCGACCGTCGAGTTCCCATTGCGCTCTGGCGGTCAAGTACCTCCCGCTTCAAGAGCTGACCAAAACAGATGTCTGATCCGATCGTGGCAACGAAAAAGAGAAAGGCGCAAAGTATCAACCTAGCGGCTCCGATCCCTCCGATGTGTACGTCAAGGCAGCGTGACCGAACGGTGAACTGAGATCAGGACCGTCGGACGGTCCTCGCCGCCGCCCATCCCGCGATGAACAGGACGATGCCGGCGACGAAGTACCGCGGGCTCGGGCCGAGGCCGTAGTCGGCAAGGATCGACGCCGCCATCAGCGACATGCCCAGGAGCTGGAGGAAACGGCCCAGGATGTAAACCACGCGCATTGTGGATTTTCGATTGGAGATTGCGGACTTATTGATGGTTGGTGATTGGGGATTGGCGATTCATTGTTGATTGTCGATTGGAGTCTCAGATCCGCTGAAAGTTCTTCTCGATTTCGCGCCGCGTGAGGCGAAGCACGACCGGCCGGCCGTGCGGGCAGACCGACGAGTACGCCGTTCGGCGCAGCTCGTCGAGAATGTGCCGCATCTTCTCCATCGTGAGCGGGTAGTTCGCCTTCACCGCCGCGTGGCACGCGATCGTCGCCGCCACCCGCCGCAGCGCATCGTCCACCTTCGACCCCCGGTCGAGCCCTTCCAGATCGTCTGCGAAGGCGCGCACCGCCGCTTCGCACTCGGCGGGCGCGAGGAGCGCCGGCACCGCGGTCAGCCGCACGGCGTCGCCGCCGAACGCGTCCATCTCGAACCCCAATCGTTCGAGCGAGGCGGCGTGCGCCGCGAGCCCCTGCCGCTGGCCGGCCGAGAGCTCGACGAGCAACGGGTCGAGGAGTCGCTGGCTTTCGAGCCGCCCCGCCGTCAGCCGCTCCATCACCTGCTCGAACAGCACGCGCTCGTGCGCCACGTGCTGATCGATGATCGCCACCCCTTCGTCATCCACCGCGATGATGAACGTGTCCCGGAACTGGCCGAGCGGGATCATCGGCCGCATGTCGGCGACCGCGACGGACGTCCCCATCTGCTCCGCAGAAACGGGGACAGTCCCCGTTTCTGCCCAGCGGCTCGGCACCGAGGCCCCTGCGAGCACGCCCGGAATGCTCATGGCCATGGGCTGCGCCGCAGGCGCCTCGAACGGCCGGAACTGCAGCTCCGGCGCAGGGCCCTGGCCGAGCGTCTCGCCCAGCGCGCGCCGCAGGACCTCGTGCACGAGCGACTGCTCCAGAAACCTGACCTCGGCCTTCGTCGGGTGGACGTTCACGTCCACGCGGTCGGGCGCGATCTCGATGAACAGATGCACTTCAGGGCTGCGCTCTTTAATCGTCGCGACGCTGTACGCCTCGGATATCGCGTGCGCGATCGTGCGATCGCGGACGATGCGGCGGTTGACGAAGACGTTTTGCGGGCCCCGGCTCGGACCCTCGGCCGCGAGCGCGGCGACGAAGCCCGTGATTCGAACGCCGCCCGCATCCTTCCGCAGCTCGACCAGGTCGGGCCGCTCGCCGTACAGCTGATAGAACCGATCGCGAAGGCTGGCCGCCGGCGGCGCGTCGAGCACGCGGCGGCCGCTGCTCGTCAGCGTGAAGCCGACCTCCGGATACCCGAGCGCGAGCTGGGTCACGATGCGCGAGACCTGCGCGGCCTCGCCCGCGTCCGACTTGAGAAACTTCCGGCGCGCGGGCAGGTTGTAGAACAGGTCCCCGACCTCGACGATCGTGCCCTCCGAGGTCCCCGCTTCCCGCACCGAGGCGACCTGGCCGCCGTTGACGCGAATCGCCGTGCCCGAGGGCGTCCCCCGCGCGCGTGTCTGCAGCGTGAAGTGGGACACCGACGCGATGCTCGGCAGCGCCTCGCCCCTGAACCCGAGCGTCACGATGGCGCCGAGATCGTCGCTCGTCGCGATCTTGCTCGTCGCGTGCCGCTCCAGCGACAGCTCGGCCTCCTCGGGCGTCATCCCCTCGCCGTCGTCTTCGACGCGGATCAGTTTCTTTCCGCCGAAATTCGACGGTGATGGAGACGCGTCGCGCCCCGGCGTCGATCGCGTTCTCGAGGAGCTCCTTGACGACCGAGGCCGGACGCTCCACGACTTCGCCGGCGGCGATCTGGTTGGCGAGGTGCGGAGGGAGTTTGCGGATTCGGCTCAACGGCACCATCCCGTCCGGCTAAAGCCGGACATCCACACGAGCATTTTCAAGCCACCCGCGCCGGCGGAAGAACCACAGCATCGCGGCAGAGACCGTGAACATCAGACCCACCATCCACCAGAAGTCGGCGGTCCCGCCGCCGGGGAAGGCCGGCAGCGTCACGTTCATGCCGTACAGGCCCGACAGGAGCGTGAGCGGCATGAAGATGGTCGTGATGACCGTGAGGACCTTCATCACCGAGTTCAACTGGTACGAGACCTGCGACAGATGCGCCTCGAGCAGGCTCGTCACGCGATCATGGAACAGCAGCGCCTCGTCGCTGAGCCGGACGAGATGGTCGTGGACGTCCCTGAAGCGGTAGACGATTGGCTCGGGGATCTGCCGGAACTCGCGCCGGGCGATTCGCCCGATCACGTCGCGCTGTGGAAGCGTGACGCGGCGCAGCGACGAGATGTCCTTCTTGACCGCCAGGATCGTCCGCACCAGGTTCGGCCTCGGCTTCTCGAACACCTGCTTTTCCAGATCGCCGATGCGGTCGTTCAGCTCTTCGACTTCGGGGCGGTAGTTGTCGACCATCGTATCGACGATGCGGTGCAGCAGACCCGCTGGGCCTTCGGCGAGCAGGTATCCGTTGCGCGCGCACATATCGCGAAGCTGCTGCAGCGACCGCGATTCCCCCTTCGACAGCGTGACGAGGTAGTTGTCGCCGAGAAAGAAATCGACGTCACGCGTCTCGAAGTCGTGCCGCCCCTTCCGGAAGTGAATGCCGTGCAGAATCAAATAGAGATAGGTATCGTACGCCTCGATTTTCGGATGGTGAATCTCGTTGAGCGCATCCTCGATCGAGAGCTCGTGGAACTTGAAGACCGTGGAGAGGATCGCCCCTTCCTCGAGCGTGGGATTGGAGAGATCGACCCAGAAGCGGACGCCGCTCGCCGGGTCGAGCCAGGCCGGGTCGACCGTGCTGCCACACTCGACCCGGCCGCCCTCCTTCAGCGCGTAGACGGAAATCATCCTGTCCGGCAGCCCTAAAGGGCTGCGCTACGGTTTCTCTGCATCAGTCTCCGACCTTGACCTGCAGCGCGGCCTGCGCGGCAGCGAGCCGCGCGACCGGAACGCGGTACGGCGAGGCGCTCACGTAGTCCAGACCCACCTTGTGGAAAAAGTGAACGGAGGACGCATCGCCGCCATGCTCGCCGCAGATGCCGATCTTGAGGTTCTTCCGCGTCTTCCGCCCCCTCTCGACGCCCATCCTGACGAGCTCGCCGACCCCGACCGTGTCGATCGTCGCGAACGGATCGCGCTCGAGGATCTTCCGCTCCTGGTAGGCCGGCAGGAACTTGCCGATGTCGTCGCGCGAGAAGCCGAACGCCATCTGCGTGAGGTCGTTCGTGCCGAACGAGAAGAACTCCGCGTCGGCGGCGATCTCGTCCGCGGTGATCGCCCCGCGGGGAACTTCGATCATCGTCCCCACGAGGTACTTGACCGTGACCCCCTGCGCCTTCATCGTCTCCGCGGCCACGCGATCGACGATGGCTTTCTGGTCGCGCAGCTCTTTCACGAGACCGACCAGCGGAATCATGATCTCGGGAACGATCTCGAATCCCTCTTTCTTCAACTGACAGGCGGCCTCGATGATCGCGCGCGTCTGCATCTCGGTGATCTCGGGATACGTGATCCCGAGGCGGACGCCGCGGTGGCCGAGCATCGGGTTGAACTCGTGGAGCTGCTCGACGCGCCGGAGCAGCGCGCGCCGCTCCTTGACGGTCGCGTTGTCGGACGGCTGCCCTTCCAGCTTCGCCAGCTCCACCATCAGATCTTCCCGCTTCGGGAGAAACTCGTGCAGCGGCGGGTCGATCGTGCGGATCGTCACGGGCGTCCCGTGCATCGCCTTGAAGACGCCGTAGAAATCGCCCCGCTGCATCGGCAGCAGCTCGTCGAGCGCCTTCCGCCGGTCCGGCTCGTTGTCGGCCAGGATCATCCGCTGCACGATGGGGATGCGGTCGTCGCCGAAGAACATGTGCTCGGTCCGGCAGAGGCCGATGCCGCGCGCGCCGAAGGCATACGCGATCTCCGCCTGGTCCGGCAGATCGGCGTTCGCGCGGATCCCGAGCGTCCGGAACTTGTCCGCCCACTCCAGCAGCCTCGTGAAGCGCCCGTAAATGGGGGACCGCTGCGGCTGCATTTCGCCCGCGATGACCTGCAGGATCTCGCTCGGCTTCGTCTCCACCTGGCCGAGCTTCACCTCGCCGGTCAGGCCGTCGAAGGAGACGTGCTCCCCTTCCTTGATCGTCTTGCCGCCGATCCGGAACAGCTTCTCCTTCTCCAGGATCTCGATGCCGCCCGCGCCGACGACCGACGGCTTCCCCATCTGCCGGCCGACGACCGCCGCGTGCGAGGTCATCCCACCCGTCGCGGTGAGGATGCCCTGCGAGACGAACATCCCGTGGATGTCGTCCGGCACGGTCTCCTTCCGGACGAGCAACGCCTTCTTGCCCTGCCGCGTCCACTCGACCGCGTCGTCCGCCGTGAACACGACCTGTCCGGACGCGGCGCCGGGCGACGCCGGGAGTCCCTTCGTCGCGACGGGCAGCTTCTTCCAGGCGGCGGGATCGAAGACCGGCGCCAGCAGCTGCGAGAGCGACTCGGGATCGACGAGGAGCACCGCCTCCTTGGGCGAGATCAGCTTTTCATCCACGAGGTCGGTGGCAATGACCACCGCGGCGTAGCCCGTGCGCTTGCCGTTCCGGGTCTGGAGCATGAACAGCCGCTCGTCCTGGATCGTGAACTCGAAGTCCTGAACGTCTTTGTAGTGCTTCTCGAGTCGCGACGTGATCGTCCGGAGCTGCTTGTAGGCCTCGGGCATCAGCGACTCGAGCTCGCGGATCGGCTGCGGCGTGCGGATGCCGGCGACGACATCCTCTCCCTGCGCGTTGACGAGAAACTCGCCGTAGAACTCTTTCGCGCCGGTCGCGGGGTTGCGCGTGAACCCGACGCCCGTCGCCGAACGGTCGCCGGTGTTCCCGAACACCATCATCTGCACGTTCACGGCGGTGCCGATGTGATCCGGGATCTCGTAGATGCGGCGGTACTCGATCGCGCGCGGGTTCTGCCACGAGCGGAACACCGCGTCGCGCGCGCCGCGAAGCTGCTCGAGCGGATCCTGAGGGAAGTCGCGCTTCGACCGCTTCTTGACGACGTCCTTGTAGCGGCGGACGACCTCTTTCAGCGCGGCTTCGTCCAGGTCCGTGTCGAGCTTCGCGCGCTTTTCCTTCTTCACCGCCTCCAGCTCGTGCTCGAACGCGTCCTTGGGAATCTCCAGCACGACGTTGCCGTACATCTGGATGAAGCGGCGGTAGCTGTCGTACGCGAACCGCCCGTTCTTCGTACGACCCTTCAGTCCCTCGACCGTGGCGTCGTTGAGCCCCAGGTTGAGGATCGTGTCCATCATGCCCGGCATCGAGAACTTCGCGCCCGAGCGGACCGACACGAGCAGCGGGTTCTCCGTCGATCCCAGCGTCGCCTTCGCCGCCTTCTCGAGCTTCTTGAGGTTGTCGAGCATCTCCCTGTCGACGGCGGCCGGCGTCTTCCGCCCTTGCGTGTAGTAAAGCGTGCAGGCCTCCGTCGAGATCGTGAACCCGGGCGGCACCGGCAGGCCCGCGTTGGTCATCTCGGCGAGACCGGATCCTTTGCCGCCGAGGAGGTCCTTCATCGTCCGATCGCCATCCGCCTTCCCGTTGCCGAAGAAGTAGACGTACTTGCGGGACCTTGGGCTTGGGGCATGGGGCTTGGGGCCCGCCTTCGCGGCCCCCGAACGCGAGCCGCTTCGGCGCGGCAGGCTTCTCGTCTTGGCGCGATTGGACACTTTCTTTCTACGCATCAGCATTTACGACTCCTACGACTCCTGCGGAACAACTTCCGAGATGTCTGCCAGGTTCACGACGAGATCGCGCAGTTCGGCCATGAGCGTCAACCGCGCGGTTCTGAGTCTGACATCATCCACCATGACGAATACATCCGTGAAAAACTTGTCGACCGCGGGACGCAGGGCCGCGATCTCGGCGAACGCCCGCCGGTAGTCGCCGGACCCCGCCGCCTGCTCCACGGCCGGACGCCGCTTCTCGAGCTCCGCGAGCAGGGCGCGCTCGGCCGGCTCGGTCAACGCCGAGCGGTCGAGGCCTTTTCCACCGCCCAGCTCCCCGAGCTCCTTCGCGATGTTCTTGACCCGCTTGAAGAGAACCGCCAGCGCCTGAAAGTCGGCCGACGCTCGCGAGGCCTCGAGCGCTTCCGCCACGCGTCGAGCGCGGAGCGGGCGAACGTCCGCTTGATGAGTGACCGCCCGGACGGTCTCGACGGGCAACCCGCGCTCGCCGAGGACGTAGCGGACACGCTCGATCATGAATGCGGCGATGGCGCTGGTCGTCTGAGGATCTGTCTGGGTACGCTCAATCAACTCCCCCAGCGACGGCGCGACGTCGAGCCCGGTCAGCTCCGGCAGATCGATCAATATCTTGACGACCGCTTGCGCGTTCCGGCGGAGGCCGAACGGATCCCGCGAGCCGGTCGGCCGTTCACCCGCCGCGAACGACGTCACGATCGTGTCGAGCTTGTCCGCCAACGCCACCGCGGTCCACGTCACGGCGGCCGCGCCGAGCTGCGCGCGCGTCGGCGGCGCGTCCGGTTCAACGCCGATCGGCAGGTACTGATAGTAGATAGCCTTCCAGATGGGTTCGGGCTGCCCCGCTTCCCTGGCGTAGAGTCCGCCCATGACCCCCTGAAGCTCGGTGAACTCGCGCACCATGTCCGTCGTGAGGTCCGTCTTGGCGAGCCGCGCGGCGGTCGCCGCCTGGTCCGCCGCGTCCGGAGCGCGCAACACGTCGCTCGCGATCCAGCGCGCCAGCGCTTCGATGCGGCGGCTCTTGTCGAGGTAGCTGCCAGCCTTCTTGTGAAACACGACCGTGTCGAGGCGCTCGAGCCGATCCTCGAGCCGGGTCCGGCGGTCGGCGTCCCAGAAGAACCTCGCGTCCCGAAGCCGCGCGGTCAGCACGCGCTCGGCGTTGGTCGCAATCCCCCGCCCGCCGTCCTGGGGATCGGCATTGGTCACCGCGAGAAACGCCGGCTTCAGCTTTCCTTCCTCATCCACCACCGGAAAATAGTGCTGATGGTGGATCATCGTCGTCGTCAGCACCTCGTCTGGAAGCGCGAGGAATGCCGGGTCGTACGTGCCGGCGATGACCGACGGGTACTCGACGAGATCCGGGACCTCGTCGAGCAGGAGGCCGTGGCCCTGGCGGACGCGGCCGCCGAGCCGCCGGGCGTGCAGCTCCAGCTCGCGCCGGATGCGGTCCCGCCGTTCGTCGCGGTCGAGGATCACGAAGTGCTCCGAGAGCTTCGCGCGATACTCGTCGAAGTGGCGGACTTTGATCGATCGTCCGGGGCGGCCGCTCGTCGCGAGGAAGCGGTGGCCGTAGGTCACCGCCTCGGAATCCACGTCGGCGACCGACCCGCCCCGCGCGAGCGCGCTCCGGCCGATCGTGAACGGGACGACGCGCCCGCCGTAGAGGAAGAGCAGCCAGCGGATCGGGCGGCCGAAGAAGAGCTCGCCGCGGCCGTCGGCGAGCTCCGCGTCCCAGCGCATCGCCTTCGGAAAGCTCAGATCGCGCAGGATCCCCGCGAGCACGTCGGCGAGCACGTCGACGGTGGCGTGGCCGCGCTGGCGTTTGTTGTAGGCGAGATACTCCCCCTTCGGCGTCTGGATGCGGGTCAGCTCGGCAAACTCGACGGACTGTTTCCTGGCGAAGCCCAGGCCGGCCGGCGTCGGCTGACCGCTGGCGTCCACACCCGCGCTGACGGGGGGGCCGGTCAGGACCTCTTCGAGATCTTCCTGTCGCTCGGCGAGCTTCGCGATGCGCGCGGTGAGGCGTCGCGGCGTGCTGAAGGTCTCGACCGGAGCGGCCAGGCCCAGACGGAACTCCGACAGCCGCGCTTCCGCGACGCGCTTGAGTTGATCGGTGAGCGCCGGCAGCCAGCTGGCTGGCATCTCTTCGACCCCGATCTCGATCAGTAACTCACGTTCCACGCGTCAGCGGCCTTTCGGATTCTGAATTCTGGATTCTGGATTCTGGACTCTCCCCCACCCACGCCTTAGCAATGCCCACCGCGAGCTGCCGCACGCGCAGGATGTAGGCGGTGCGTTCGGCCACGCCGATGCCGCCGCTCGCGTCGAGGACGTTGAAGATGTGAGAGGACTTGAGCGTGTAGTCGAGCGCGGGCAGCACGAGGCCCCCGTCGAGCAGCTTCCGGGCGAGCGCATGGTACTCGTCGAACCATTCACGGTGCTGACGGACGAACTCCCCCGCGCTCAAGCCCTCGACCTGTCCGAAGCTGTATTTCGACTGCTCCACCTCGTCCCTGTGACGCACATCCCGGTACTTCACGCCGGGGCCCCACTGCAGGTCGTACACGTTGTCCACACCCTGCAGGGTCATCGCGATCCGCTCGAGCCCGTAGGTCAGCTCGGCGGAGATCGGCGAGAGGTCGAGCCCGCCGGCCTGCTGAAAATAGGTAAACTGCGTGATTTCCAGCCCGTCGTACAGGACCTGCCAGCCGATCCCCCACGCGCCGAGCGTCGGCGACTCCCAGTTGTCCTCCTCGAACCTCACGTCGTGCGCGCCGAGGTCAATCCCGACGGCTTCGAGGCTCTGGAGGTACAGCTGCTGCACCTCGTCTGGCGCCGGCTTGAGGATGACCTGGAACTGGTGGTGCTTGTAGAGCCGGTTCGGGTTCTCGCCGAAGCGGCCGTCGGCCGGACGCCGGGAGGGCTGGACGTACGCCACGCTCCAGGGCGCCGGTCCCAGCACGCGGAGGAACGTCTCGGCGTGCATCGTCCCGGCCCCCATTTCCACATCGTAAGGCTGCTGGATCAGACAGCCGCGTGAGGCCCAGAACTCGGTCAGCTTGAAGATCAGATTCTGGAACGTCACAGGTTACAGGCCAGAGAGGTAGCAGAAGAACCGGAGAAAAGCCTAAACGCAGAGGTCGCAGAGGTCGCAAAGAGCGCTTGAGGTGTGCTAGCAGGATCGGCCGGCGCGCCTTCGGCGCGTGCGTTGCACGAACGAACGCATCCGTATGAGCCTGCCGTCACCGAGACCTTGTGAATGATCTGGCTCTTACGGATGCGTTCGGTCGTGCAACGCCAGGCCCGACCCGAGGGTCGGGCCCCGGCCGATCCTGCGTCCATCTTGTGTGCTCTCACCGAATACCTCAGCATCCTCTGCGTTTACGCCTTGATCTACGTCCTCCGGTCACTTTGTGCCTCCCTATCGGAGCTCTCTCAGGTACTCGGGCCGACTTCAGCTCCTTCTCCAGGTGCGTGGAGATCAGCCGGCGATGCGCCGTTTCGAGTTCGCGGGCCGTGGCCTCGGCGAGGCGCAGCGCCCCTACGGCGCTCGGGGGCGTGCCGGCGGAGCCGCGAAGGAACTCGAGCGCGGCTGGCGACAGCGTTGCAGCGGCGTCGGCGCTTCCGGGCACGCACGCGCGGCAGACGAACTCGTGCGCGCGTGGCAGCACGACGGCCCCCTCGGCGAGGCTTCCGCCGCACGTCCCGCATCCGGCGAGCGAGGGATACACGCCCTGCAGCCGGAGCAGCCAGTACTCGAAATAGCGCGCCAGCGGCGACGCCGGCGCGCCCACCGCAAGCGCCTCGACCATCGACGCGCCGAGCCGGAACAGCGTCTCGTGAGGATCGGCGTCGGGTGTCCATTCGTCCAGGAGCTCGGCGAAGTAGCCGATATGGGCGAGCGCGTCCGGATCGCCGCCCGCCGCCGCCGCGAACGGCGAGCGTGACGGCTCGACCGCCTCCACCCGGACCAGCTCGCGGTGCTCGCGCTCGAAATACGCGACGCGCCCCCGCGTCAGCGGCTCGAGCGCGCCCATGAACCGCCGCCGCGACTTCAGCGCGTTCTTGGCGACACCACGCTTCTTGCCGCGATCCCGTGTCAGGAACACGACGATCTGGTCCGCTTCGCCGTAGCGGTAGGTCCGAAGGACGAGAGCTTCCGATCGATACAAAGGCAAATCAGCTTCTCTTTGGTGCTCGCGGGGCCCCACCCCCGCTCGTCCTTCGGCAAGCTCAGGACGACCCTGAGCCACGTCGAAGGGTCGCTCGCGCTCGGCGGCGCCGCACCGCGGCGCTTCCCTCCGGCGCCTCGCGCGGGCCGCAGGCGCTAAGCCTGCAAGTATCTCAGAAAGATTGTCCCCAGCCCCAGGAACGAGAGGAATCCGAACACGTCGGTCAGCGTCGTGATGAACACCGACGACGCGAGCGCGGGATCGATCTTCAGCGCGCGCAGCGCCAGCGGGATGAGCGTGCCCGCCGCGGCGGCCACGAACATGTTGATAATCATCGCCATGCCGAGGATCATCCCGAGTATTGGTTGGCCCCGCGTGATCCACACGACCGCCGCCGCGACGATGCCGGTCGCGACGCCGTTCCCCAGCCCGACGACGATCTCCTTGAACAGCGCCGTCCGGCTGTTGCCCCAGGTCAGCTCGCCGAGCGCGATCCCTCGGACGATGACCGCGAGCGTCTGCGTGGCGGCGTTGCCCCCCATGCCCGCGACGATCGGCATGAAGACCGCGAGCGCCGTGACCTTGCTGATCGTGGGCTCGAATATCGCGACGACCGACGCGGCCATGAACGCCGTCGCGAGGTTGACGATCAGCCACGGCAGGCGCCGCCGCAGCGAATCGGACGCGCGCGTGAACACGCGGTCGTCGCTCGCGACGCCGGCGAGCCGATACACGTCCTCGGTCGCCTCGTCCTTGATGACGTCGATGACGTCGTCCACGGTGATGACGCCCACCAGCTTGTTCTCTTCGTCGACGACGGGGATCGCGAGGATGTTGTAGGACGCGACCTGCTGCGCGACCTCCTCCTGATCCATGTCCGCACGGACGCTGATGAGGTCGGTCGTCATGATCCGCTTGAGCGGGGTCTCGGGAGGCACGAGCAGCAGGCGCCGCAGCGAGACGACGCCCACGAGATGGCGGCGCCCATCGACGACGTAGAGATAGAAGACCATCTCGACGTCCCGGGCCTGCTGGAGCGCCGTAATCGATTCGCCGGCCGTCATGTCCTCGCTCAGCGCGAAGACGTTCGGGTTCATGATGCGGCCGGCGGTCTTCTCCGCGTACTCGAGCAGCTCGCCCACGCCGCCGCCCGGCTTGGGCTTGATCAGCTCGACGACCGCCCCGGAGAGCTCCTCGGGCAGGTGGTCGATGATCGTGGCGGCGTCGTCGGTCGGAATCTCCTGGACGAGGCGGGCGATCTCCTCGGCGGGGCGGTCGCTGAGCAGCTCGGCGGCAGCCGCCGGCTCCATCTCGGCCAGCGCCTCCATCGCCAGGCGCGCATGGCGCTCGACCAGGACCGAAAAGGCGGCGCGGCGCTCCTTCTCCGGGAGCTCGGCGTACAGCTGCGCAAGGTCGGCGGGGTACTGCTTCTGGAGCAGATTCAGCAGGTTGGCGGTCGCGCCGATCCTGAGGAGCCTCTTGACCGAGTCGAGAACGATGTCGAGTCTGCGCTGAGCCGCCATGACGGTCGTATCGGGCGTTTTCTAAACTACTCATTCTACATGGGAATCCACGCGATCTGAGCTTCAGAATCCGGAATTGAGGTGCGGAGGGAGGGAGTTGAGGAGCCGAGGACGCAGAGGAAAGGACGCTCTCTGCGCCCTTTGCCTCCTCTGCGCCCTCTGCGTTCTTAGAACGAGAACTTCAACGCAAACTGGAAGTTCCGCTGCGGATCGGCGTTGAAGTACGCCGTCGAGTTGATCCGCCCGGCGTTGGGACGCGCCTCGCCCGGCGCGCCGATCTCCGAGTCCGGGTTGCCGAGGTTGACCGTGTTGAACAGATTTACGACCTCGATCCTGAACTCGAGCCTTCGCTGCTGCCCGAGCTCGATGTGCTTGAACAACGACGCGTCGGTGCGCCAGTAGCCCGGGCCGCGCAAGGCGTTGCGCTCGAGATTCCCGAACGTGCCGACCGCCGGGCGGCCGAATGCGCTGCCGGCTGCGCCAATCGGTGCCGCGTTGAACCACTGATCTTGGGTCTGCGGGCCGTCCGGGTCCCCGACCAAATCCGGACGATTGGGTCCGGTGTCACGATCGGCCCCCGCCCCGGCGTAGTTGACGTTGAACGGCAGGCCGCTCTGGATGATGACGTTCGTGTTGAACTGCCAGCCGCCGATTAGCGCGTTAACTCCGGGCGAGATGTCCGACATGTAGGCCTTGCCGCGCCCGACCGGAATTTCCGCCACCAGCGAGAGCACGAAATTGTGCGTGCGATCCCAGTCCGGCGCCCCGTAATTGAGATCGCTGTCGTACAGCCCCTCGTGCTGCGGAATGTTGGCCTCGAAATACTGGCCATCGTGGTTGCGCGGGACCTGCCACGTGTAGTTCACCTTCGCCGAATAGCCGTCCGAAAACCGTTTGTTGAACTTCGCCTGCAGCGCATTGTACGAGTTCGTCGCGCAGTTGCAGAAGAATCGGAACGACTGCGTCCAGCCGAAGGAGTTGAAGAACGGGCGGCGGTTGTTGCGAGGGACGCTTGGGAAGCCGTTAATCGTGGGTTGATTGAGGTCGAAATCGGGGCCGTCGCCCGCAAACACGCGGCTACCGCGATTGCCGACGTAGCCGATCTCGAGCGACATCGTGTCGCTGAGCTGCCGCTGGACCATGACGTTCCAGGCATCGACCGCGGGCGGCCGCTGCTTTTCCGGCAGCACAAAGGCCTGCACGCCGTCAGGCAAGGGAAACGTGCCGTCCGATGGGACCTCCGGGAAGGTCGGCGGCGGTGGGCCGGAGGCGAGCGTGAACACGCGATCGAAGTTCGACGGCGGGTTGAGGTCCTGCACCGCCAGCACGGGCAGGTTCTGCGTCACGCTGTGGCCGAAGAGCGACCCGAACACGCCGATGTCGTACTGGCGCCCGTAGCCGGCGCGCAGCACAGTCTTCTCGTCGAGCTGATAGGTGGCACCGACGCGCGGCGCCCAGTTGAATGCGTTCTCGACGTCGCCGTTCATGCCAATTCCGCCGATACCGACGACCTTGATCTCGCCGGTGTCGAGATCGAGGAATCCCGCATTGCCCGGCTCGTTGATCGTCTGCGGGTTGATGATGTCCAGCCGCAGCCCGTAGTTGAGCGTCAGCTTGTCGTTCACGCGCCACGTGTCCTGCGCGTAGTAGAAGTGGCGCCACTGGCGCTCGCGCGCGTCCGTGTTCGGGCTGACGTACCGGCGGAAGTCGGTCACGTCGCCAATGAGGAACGTCGCCAGTCCGAGTCCGCCGGCTCCGGCCAGCGACGTCCGATCGCTGGCGAACGTCAGCTCGCCCGAACGGTGCGAGTCGCTGGGCACGCGCAGGTTGTACGCGCGCCGCACGTCGATGCCGAACTTGAAGCTGTGGTTGTTGTAGAACTTCGTCAGATTGCCGACGATCTGGAACTGCTTCTCGTCCTGATCGAGCGGGCAGTTGCACCGGTTGACGCCGAGACCCGATCCGAATTCGAATGCGCCAGGCTCCGTCGACCCGTCGCCGTCGATGAAACCAGCGGGCAAGCCGGAGCTGAACGTGCTGTCGTTGTTGAGGCCGGGAATGCCGGCATCCGCCGCGGGCCGCGTGCCGAAGTCGAACGGCAGGACGTTGACCTTGTACTTGAAGAACCCGAAGCGGAAGTCCGCCAGCATCGTATCGGAGAACGTGCGGTCGACTCCGATGGCCAGGCTCTGGTTGCGAACGTCGGACACGCCTCCCAGGCTGACGATCTCCTGGCCGCCCCCCTGGCCGAACGCCGTTGGACCGTCGCGGGTGAAATCACCGAGGCTGTAACGCGCGAAGGTATTCAGGCTGTCGCTCAGCCGCCCGTCGACGCGCACGTTGATCGAGTTTTCCTCGAAGGTCTCCGAGTTAGAGGCCACGAAGTTG
This sequence comes from uncultured Acidobacteriota bacterium, assembly GCA_963847125.1. GTDB lineage: Bacteria > Acidobacteriota > Vicinamibacteria > Vicinamibacterales > 2-12-FULL-66-21 > DATAEE01. The sequence goes on along the minus strand of CAWJYM010000004.1, from coordinate 3,031,436 downwards.
TCGCGCGTGCCGTTGTCGCGGCCCGGTGCGTTGGGCCTCGGAATCAACGCGAGAATATTCTGCGCCTGTGGCGACAGCCGCCCGGAGGGAATCCTGTTGCCTGGGAACTGCTGGCCAGTCAACGGATCGTAGATGTTGACGCCGTACGCGCTCAGATCGCCGGCACGCGCCGCGTCCGTGGGGACCGACAGCAGCCGGGACCCGCCCTGCGTAAATCGCGTTCCCTGGTAGTCGCCGAAGAAAAACCACTTGTTCTCCACGATTGGCCCGCCGATGGAACCGCCAAACTGGTCGCGGCTCGTTTCCGGCAGGAATTCGCCGGTGAGAGGATCGGGCTGGAACTGCGTGAACGGGTTCCGCGACTGGAAGCGGTCGCTCAGGTGGAACTCGAACGCGCTGCCGCGATACGAGTTGGTCCCCGACTTGGTCTGAACGGACACGACACCTGCGATCGCCTGACCGAACTCGGCGTCGTAGTTCTGCGAGGTGATCTTCGTTTCCTGGATCGACTCGAGCGTGGGATTGATGACGATGATCCCGAGGATCGGGTCACGATTCTCGGTGCCGTCGAGCTGATACGCCGTCCCGCTGAAGTGCTGGCCGTTCACCATCGTCTGCGTCGAGCCCTGCGGGTTCTCGCTTGCTGCGTGCTGCCATTGCAGCTGCTGCGTGCCGGGTGTCAGCAAGATGAACTTCGTGAAGTTGCGGTCGAGGACCGGGAGGTCCGTGATCTGCTTCGTATCGAACCGCGTCGCCACGTCCGCGCGGTCCGTCGTGAGGAGCGTGGAGCCTCCCGTCACCGTAATTTGCTCCGCGACCTGCCCGACTTCGAGCGTGAAATTGACGGGCGTCTGCGAGTCGACACTGACGTCGACCCTCGGGATGACGGCTACCTTGAAACCGGACAACTCCGCCTTGACCTCGTAGGTGCCGGGAAGGAGACGCTCTTTGATGAACAGGCCGCTGTCGTTCGTCACCACCGAGTCGGTGGTCTTTCGTTCGACGCTCGTGATCGTGACGGTCACACCGGGCAGCACGCCGCCCGAGGAGTCTTTGACGTTTCCGCTGATGCTGCCGTAGACCGCCTGCCCAACGGCAGGCGCCGGAACGACGAGCGCGATCACCAGCGCGATGACTGCAAGCCCAGATGAATGAGCTCTTGCCCGCACACCAACCAACCCGTTCATGAATCCGCCTCCCGAGACGCCGAGAGAGCTTCGGTGTCTGCCGCGCTACGCGCGATCCCGCAGCGTAGTAAGTGCGACGGGACGCGGTCAAGGAGTTTCGGTAACGCATTTGTACTATTGAGCGCTACAGATGGGCTGGCGATCGATTTTGCTGTCGAATCCTTGACAGGCTGCAGCTGCGCTGTGGCACGAGGCTTCAGCCTCGTTCGCGCGACGACCCTAAAAGGGTCGTGCCACCCTAATGAGGGACTTCCCGAACCTTCAGCACCTGATCCGCTCGCACCTTCTCGAGCCGCTGCACACCGCCGCTCGGCCAACGGATCTCGACCTCGTCGGCTGTCGTCGCCGAGCCCAGGCCGACATGGATCCTGAGATCGTCGTGCGAGTAGTAGCTCGACTGGCTGAGGACGACGCGCGCCTGGCGGCGGGCGCCAGCCCGAACGATGACCGTAGCGCCGATCGCGGATCGGTTCGAACGCGTACCCTCGAGCTGGATCATCAGCCAGTGACTGGCTCCCGACGCAGCCGTCGCTGCCGTCGCTGCCGTCGCTGCCGTCGCTCCATTGATGAGGAGTGAGGGGGGTTCGTTCATGTTCATGACGAGGACGTCCACGTCGCCGTCGTTGTCGACGTCGCCGAAGGCCGCGCCCCGACTCGAGTGGCGGGCCCCGACGCCGGGGCCTGAAACCGCGGTCACATCGTTGAACCGCGCGCCGTCCAGATTGCGAAAGACGACGCGCGGGCCGCGGTGCGGATACTCGGGAAGCACGGTCTCGATCTCGGGATACACGTTCCCGGTGACGTAGAAAATGTCCGGGAGGCCGTCGTTGTCGAGATCCGGCATGCCCGAGCCCCATTCGACGTGCCGGTTCTGCGCGCCGAGCCCGGCGGCCATCGCGACGTCCTCGAACATCCCCTTTCCGAGATTGCGATAGAGCGCGGGGATGTCGTCCGCGAAATGGGTTTTGAGGAGGTCGAGCCGGCCGTCCAGGTTGTAGTCCGAGACCGCGAGCCCCATCCCTGCCTGCGGGCTGCCTTGATCGTTGAACGCGGCGCCGCTTTCCACGGCGATGTCGGTGAAGGTGCCGTCCTTGTTGTTCCGATAGAGAATCGCGGCCGTCGAGTCGGTGGCGACGTAGATGTCCGGCCAGCCGTCCTCATCGAAGTCTCCGGCGGACGCCGTCATCGAATAGCGCCCGGTCACGCGGTCCACCTTCGAGCCCACCGACACGTCGGTAAACGTTCCGTTCCCGTTGTTGCGGTACAGCAGGTTCGTATCTGTCGGCAGTCCTTTCGGCCCGCAGTTCACCGGAACGCCCTTCCAGAGACAGTTCGGCCCTTTGCCCGGCTCGGACGCGGTGGCGAGATCAAACGCCAGATAGTTCGCGACGAAGAGATCGAGGCGGCCGTCGCGGTCGACGTCGACGAAGGTGCAGCCCGATCCCCATCGGTCTGCCTTCGCGGCCAGGCCGGCGGCGGACGTCGTGTCGCGGAACGCGCGCCCGCCGTCGTTGCGGTAGAGCACGTTCCGGCCGAAGTACGTCACGAAGAGATCGGTCCACCCGTCGTTGTCGTAGTCGCCGGCGCAGACCGACGAGGCCCAGCCGGTCCGCGCGAGGCCGAGGCGCCCGGTCACATCTTCCAAGGTTCCATTCCGCCGGTTCCGATACATCCGATTGGTTGGCGCCTTGTCTTTCGGCCACGCGATCTCCCGTCGCGCGCCATCCTCGAGCCGCGTACCGCTCAGGATGAACGCATCCAGCCAGCCGTCGTTGTCGTAGTCGACGAGCGCCGCGCCCGCGCCGTTGGTCTCGATGATGAAGCGCTTGCGATCGACGCCGCCGTAGATGGACGGATGCACGAGGCCCGCCTTCGCGGCCACGTCGGCGAAGGAGACGCCCCAGTTGTCGGCGCGGGGAGACGGCGCCCAGGCAATCGCCGAAGCGGCGAGGGCGAGCGCAACAATAGACCTGATGTGGTACGAGGCTTCAGCCTCGTTGTGGTACGAGGCTTTAGCCTCGTCGTGTTTGACGGCCCTAAAGGGTCGTACCACACTCTTATTTGGCACCACCTACCGCCCCGTCTCTTTCTGCAGGCGCTCGGCGATCGCGAACTCCTTCTTCGCCTCTTCGATCCTTCCGGTCTGCTGCAGCAGTTGCGCGAGGACGTAATGGGCCGTGCGGTTGTTGGGGTCGTACTGGATCGCGCGACGCAGCATCCCTTCGGCCATCGCCGGCTCGTCCTTCTTCATGTACGCGCGTCCCATCAGGATGTAGGGCGCGCTGTAGAACGGGTTCAGCCAGATCGACTTCTGCAGCACGCCGATCGCCTGATCCCATTTCGAGCCGCGCACGTATGCGTCACCGAGCTGCGACAGCGCGATCGCGTCCGCAGGGTTGATCGTGAGCTCGCGTTCGGTGAACGCGATGGCCTCGTCCAGCCGGCCTCGGAAGAGCGCGATCTGGCCGAGCAGAAGATTCGCCCGCGGCAGCTTCGGATCGAGCGCCAGCGCCCGTTCGAGCTCGGGGCGCGCCAGCTCATCGTGCTCGAGGCGAATCATCATCTGCGCGGCGAAGAGATGTGCGGCGGCAGAGCCGGGTGCGGCGCCGAAAAGTCCCGCGAGCACCTCGCGTGCCTTCGCGGCCTCTCTTGTCTGGATGTACGCCTGTGCCAGCACGTACGCGAGCTCCTGATTGTCCGAGGCCCAGGCCCGCGTGGCTTCCAGGCGCGGTACCGCGTCCGCGTAGCGGCTGGCGAGATACAGCGAAAGGCCGAGCACCTGGACGGCCTCGCGCCGCTCGATCGAGTCCGGCGCAAGCCGGTCGACGACGGGAGTGAGCAACTCGATCGCGCGCGCGTAGTCGTCCGCGTGGTAATAGGCGACGCCCAGCAACTGCGTCAGCTCCGCCGTCGTCATCGCTCCATCGCCGCGCGCCTTGTCCTTCTCCAGCAGCGCGATCGCGTCCCGGGGCTTGCCGGCATTGATCAACGCGCGCGCGTCCGAGCGCAGCTTCGCCGCGGGCGCGTCCTGCGCGGACATGGCGACGGCGAGAAGCACCACGCCAAGCCCTACTTTCGTACTCCCTCACCTTCTTTCAGCGTCGTGATCCGATCGATCGGAACATCGGCCCAGCTTTCCTCGAGCCCGTTCGGCCAGCGCACGTCGACCCGATCGATCTTCGCGTCCTTGCCCAATCCGAAGTGAACGCGCAAATCGTTCTGCGCATAGTAGCTGCCGCCGCCGCGGACTTCGTCCACCTGCGTCCCGCCGGCCGTGCGGACGCGGACACGGGCGCCGATCGCGCTGCGATTCGATTTCGTCCCGACGAGCTTGAGGGTGATCCAGTGGTTCGACGCGGCCGAGTTCAGACGGAACAAGTCCGGCGTGTCGTGGACGTTGTTGACGACGACGTCCACGTCGCCGTCGTTGTCGAGATCGGCGAACGCGGCGCCGCGGCCCGCCTTCGGCGTCGTGACCGGCGGGCCGAGACGCTCGGTGACGTCCTCGAAGCGGCCGTTCTTCAGGTTCCGGTACACGACTTTGCGCTGCTTGTAGCCCGCCTCGGTCTTGAGCTGCTCGACTTCGGGGTACACGTGCCCGTTGACGAGAAACAGATCCAGCCAGCCATCGTTCTCGAGATCGATGAAGCCGACGCCCCATCCGAGCCAGCGCGTGTTCATCCCGATACCGCCCGCAAACGTCCGGTCTTCACACAGCCCCTCGCCGGTGTTGGCATAGAGCGTCGACGTGTCGCCGGCGAAGTTCGTCTTGAACAAGTCGAACGTGCCGTTGCGATCGTAGTCGCCGACGGCGATGCCCATCCCGGCCTGCGGCTTGCCATCCTGGCTGTACGCGCACCCGGCACCCACGCCGATGTCAGTGAACGTGCCGTCGCGGTTGTTCCTGTACAACGCGCTCGGATTCGAGTCGTTCGCCACGTAAAGATCGACCCACCCGTCATCGTCGAAATCCAGCGTGGTGACGCCGAGGCCGTACGTGCCCTGCGCCTTCAGGATGCCGGTCGCGGCCGACACGTCCTCGAATGCCCCGTTCCCAATGTTGCGGTACAGGACGTTCTTCCCGCCCGGAAGCCCTGGCGGGCCGCACGCGACCGGGACGCCCTTGTACCGGCAGAGCCCGGAGTCGGGCGCCGGCGCCGTGGCGAGATCGAGATCGATGTAGTTGGCGGCGAACAGATCGAGCCGCCCGTCGCGGTCGTAGTCGACGAACGCGCAGCCGGCGCCCCACCGTGTTCGGGCCTCGATGAGCCCCGCGCTCTTCGTCACGTCGCGGAACGTGCCGTCGCCGTGGTTCCGGTACAGCCGGTTCTGGCCGAAGTACGTGACGAAGAGGTCGTCGAATCCGTCGTTGTCGTAGTCCGCCGCGCACGCGCCCTGCCCCCAGCCGCTTGCCTCGAGACCCGCTTTCTTCGTGATGTCCTCGAACGTACCGTCGCCGCGATTTCGATAGAGATGGTTGGTCGGCTCCTGCCCTTTCGGAAACCCCTCGAGCGTCGTGCCGTTCACCATGAAGAGATCGAGCCGGCCGTCGTTGTCGATATCGAGGACCGCGACGCCGCAGCCGGTAGTCTCGAGGAGGTACTTGTTCGTCTTCTGCCCGCCGAACACGGTCAGGGCGGTGAGGCCGGCCTCACGCGCGGCGTTCGCGAATGAGAAGGCGATGCCATCGGAGCCGGGCGCCTGAAAGGCGGCCACGGAGCCGGCGAGCGGGATGAGGAGCGCGACGAAGAATCTCACGGGTGGTCAGCGGCCATCGGGCGGCCGAAGATACGGAGCGAGCCGCTTCGCTTCCTCGAAATGGCTGCGTGCCTCGGCCACGGCCCCCTTGCGCGTGAGCGCGAGCGCAAGCTGGTAGTGGGCCTGCGGGTTCTCGGGCGCCAGCCGTACCGCTTCGCGAAAGCGGTCGATGGCGCCGGCGACATCGTTGGCCTTCAGCCGGTTCATCCCGACGCCGACGGCAAATACCGATGCCTGCGCGTCGGCTTTCAGCTGGTTCAACCGATCGGCCTCTGCAAACGCGGCGGCCGCTTCGTCGGCGCGCCCGAGCTGCTTGAGCGCCTGCCCGAGGCTGAGGTGCGCTTCGGCGGATGTCGGTCGATACGCGATCGCCCGGCGGAACTCCTCCACCGCCGCGTCGATCGAGCCCTGCTGCCGGAGGACGGTCCCCAGCATGTAGTGCGCGTCCGGAAAATCGATCTTGCGCTGGATCGCTTCGCGGAATCGTTGACTCGCTTCTTCCGCCCGCCCGGTCTGCCACAGCACGACGCCGAGCGTGTACGGCGCCTCGGGCAGCGAGGGGTCGAGCTCGATGGCGCGGCGAAGCTCGCGTTCCGCGCCGGCGAAATCATCCTTCTGCTTGAGCGCCAGCCCCAGGTTGTAGAACGCTTCGGCGCTTCGAGGGTCGCGGGCGATCAACTCGCGGTAGACGGCGACAGCCCCTTCCAGGTCGCCGCGGTGCATCAGCACCGAACCGAGATTGATGCGCGCGCTGGTCAGGTCGGGTTGCCTGGCGATGAGCGCGCGCAGGGTCGCCGCCGCCTCGTCAGCCTCCCCCTTCTGCATGAGCACGAGGCCGAAATTGTTCTGCGCGTCCCAGAGCGTCGGGTCGGCTGCCACCGCTTTTCGGAGCGCCGCGACAGCCCCATCGAGATCTCCCTGATCGCGCCGCGCGATGCCAAGCTGCATGTGCGCGACCGCGAGCGACGGGTTCAGCGTCGTCGCGCGGGAGAGGTGCTCGATCGCCGGCCCGAGCTCCCCGCGCTGACGGAGTGTGACGCCAAGGTAGTACTGAGCCTCGGCGTGACCGGGGCGCAGCCGCACGGCCGCCTCGAGCGCCGTCTGAGCGCCGGCCAGGTCTTTCGTCCACCAGCGCGTGGCGCCGAGATGGTACTGCGCGTCGAAGTGGGTCGGCGCGAGCGCGACCGCCTTCTCGAACTGCGCGATCGCGTCCGCGGTCCGACCGAGCTGGCCGTACATGAAGCCCAGACGATCGTGGGCATCCGCGAACGCGGGGTCGAGACGAATCGCCGCCTCGTACGCGGCGGCCGCGCCGGCGAAGTCGCGCTTCTGCTCGAGCTGCACACCGCTGCGATAGTGCGCCTTCGCCGATTGCGGTTCCTGCGCGTGGACCGCGGTCGCGAGCGCTGGCAACAGCCAGACGAGGACCAGCCGAGGTCGGCCCGACAGCCGCATGTTCTGGATTCTAGCGCCTCCGGGGCACGTTCAATTCATCCAGCAGCCGCTCGTCATCTCTCCAGTCGGACTTCACCTTCACGTGCAGATCGAGGAACACCTTCATCTCGAACATCCGCTCGAGCTCCTCGCGCGCCTCGGTGCCGATGCGCTTGATCATCTCGCCGCGGCGGCCGAGGACGATCGGCTTGTGCGACTGCTGATCCACCACGATCGTGGCGTACAGCCGCAGCAGCGTGTCAGTCTGCTCGAACTGATCGATCACGACGGCGGTCGTAAACGGCAGCTCGTCATGCGTGTGGAGGAGGAGCTTCTCGCGAATCCGTTCCGCCGCCATGACGCGCTCGGGCTGGTCGGTCAGGTAGTCCTCGGGATAGAGCGCCTCGCCCTCCGGCAGGTTGGCCAGCAGCGCGCGCTCGAGGACGTCCACGCCGTCGCCCGTGATCGCCGACACGGGAACGATCGCCTTGAAGTCGTGCTCCCGGCGGTACGCGTCGATGAGCGGCAGCAGCTTCGTCTTCTTGATCAGATCAATCTTGTTGAGGACGAGGACGACCGGGATCTTCGCCCGCTTCACGACCTCGAGGACGAAGCGGTCCCCCCTCCCCGGCTTCGCCGATGCGTCCACGACGAAGGCCAGAAGGTCCACTTCGCGGATCGTGTCGATCGCCGAATCGACCATCCGGACGTTCATCCGGTGGAGCGGCCGATGGATGCCCGGCGTGTCGACGAAGACAATCTGACCGCCGCCGGGGACGTTCTTGACGCCCGTGATCCGGCTGCGCGTGGTCTGGGGCTTGTCGGAGACGATCGCGACCTTGGCTCCGACGAGCACATTGAGGAGCGTGGACTTGCCGGCGTTCGGACGGCCGATCAGGGAAACACACCCTGATTGCATCATCAGGCGTGGGCCTGGGGTGCTGCGACCGGAACGCGGCGCATGCGGACCTTGTGGATGCGGCGGCGCTCGGCTTCGAGGACGACGACCTCCAGCCCATCCAGCCCGAAGGTCTCGCCGACCGCCGGCACGCGGCCGAGTTGCGACAGCAGATAGCCCCCCAGCGTCTCGAACCCTTCGGGTTTGATCTGCACACCGAGCCGCTCGTTGACTTCAGCGATGTTGATCTTGGCGCTGAAGGTGAAGCCGCCGTCCGGCTCCTCGACGATCGGCTCCGCCTCGACGTCGTACTCGTCCCTGATTTCCCCCACGATCTCCTCGAGGAGGTCCTCGATCGTGACGAGGCCCGCCGTGCCGCCGTACTCGTCGACGACGATGGCCATCTGCGCCTGGCGGCGCTGAAACTCCCGGAGCAGCTCGGGCACGCGTTTGGTTTCCGGCACGAACATCGCCGGACGGACGTACGTCGTGACCGAATCGTCTTCCTTCGTGTCATAGGGGAGAAGGAAGTCCTTCACGTAAACGATCCCGTTGATGTTGTCGAGGTTCTCGGTATAGACGGGCATGCGGGAGTATTCCTGCTCGCGAAAGAGCGCGCGGGCGTCACGCACCGTGGCGTGCGACTGAATCGCGACGATGTCCGGGCGCGGCGTCATGACCTCACGGGCGAGCGTGTCGCCGAAGTCAACGACCGATCGGATGAGCTGCCGTTCATGGCGCTCTATCAGCGGTGCGTCGGCTGTCTCCTCTTCCGCCGCATCCGCCTCCGGCTCCGCAGCCGGTTCTCCTCCCGGGTCCTCGGCGAGACTCTCTTCGGGGGGAGGACCGCCGGTGAAGCGGCGGGCGATGCCGACGAATCCCGCCGCGATGCTCCGCAGCCGCAGGAAGCGCGCGATCCGGTCGAACGACGGCAGCAGGATCTCGAGCGCTTTCTGCGGGTCGCGCCGCACGAGAAACGTCGGCAGCAGATGCTCGCAGACGAGGCTGAACACGGCCACCGACAGGATGAGCGCCGCGATCGATCGCCAGCCCCCTCGACCAATCAGAATGGCGAGCAGGATCGTCGCGCACGCGAAGAGGACGCCCAGCATGAGGCGGATCGGGACGAACAGCTTGACCGGGTCGTCCAGGTATCGCGCGAGCCGATCCTCCGGTCCGCCGCGGTCGGCGACGAAGCGGAGCGACAGGCGCATCAGAAGCGTGAAGGCGGTCTCCACCGACCCGACATAGATGGTCGCCAGTGCGAGGAGGAACAGCAGGACGGGAACCAGGTCCATCGTTTTTTATGCGCGGCCCGATGCACGGCCCCGCTCGGTAAGTCCTTGTATCAGGCCACCTTTGCGCCGGAGCCGCCGTTCCAGCTCAGCCATTTGACCGGTGTCGGTCTCGTGATCGTATCCCAGAAGGTGCAGAAGGCCGTGGAGGGCCAGAATCCGAAGCTCCACCGTGAGGGGGTGGCCGTGCTCCCGGGCCTGTCGGGCGGCGACCCCCGTCGCGATGACGATATCGCCTAACTGCCTGTCAGCATTGTTTGACGCGCGCGGGGCCCCCGCCTCCGCCAAGGCTTCGGCGCGGCTCGCCGAAGCGCCTTCGGCGCGAAGGCGGCCACCCCCGCCAAACGACAACACGTCAGTCGAGGCGTCCTTCTTTCGGTATCGCCTGTTGAGGGCCCGCACGCGCGCGTCGGACACGAGCGCGACGGTCACCGTTCCCCTCGCGCGCGCCGGAGCGACGCGCCCGAGCCAGCGCGCGAGACCGGGCGCACGAGCCGCGCGCCCGGCGGCGTCAACCACGGACACGCGGATCATTTTCCAGAGTTGTACCTGTTCGTACGCCTTGACGATCTGCTGGACGAGCGGGTGTCGAACGACGTCCCTCTCGTCGAACCGGACGAACGCGATGCCTTCGACGTTGCCGACGACGCGCATCGCTTCCACGAGGCCCGAGACTCGCCCCGCGGGCAAATCGATCTGGGTGATGTCGCCGGTGATCACCGCCTTCGACCCGAAGCCGAGCCGCGTCAGGAACATCTTCATCTGATCCGACGTCGTGTTCTGCGCTTCGTCCAGGATGACGAACGCGTCGTTGAGCGTGCGTCCGCGCATGAAGGCGAGGGGGGCGATCTCGATCGTCCCGCGCTCGATCAACCGTTCGACCCGTTCGGTGTCGAGCATGTCGTAGAGCGCGTCATACAACGGACGGAGATAGGGATTGACCTTCTCCTGCAGATCGCCGGGCAGGAAGCCGAGCTTCTCCCCCGCCTCGACCGCCGGGCGGACCAGGATGATCCGCGTGACTTTCTTTGCCAGCAGGAACAAGACCGCCTCCGCCATCGCCAGGTAGGTCTTCCCGGTCCCGGCCGGGCCGATGCCGAACACGATGTCGTGCTGATCGATCGCCTCGAGGTACCGCCGCTGGTTGACGCTCTTCGGCAGGATCTGCTTGCGGCCGGACGTGCGCGTCTGGGCGCCGCGCACGAAGTAGTCGCGCAGCGCGACCTGCTCGTCCTGCGCGACGAGCTGACCCGCGGTCTTCACGTCCCCGCGCCCGAGCTTGTATCCCTCGCGCATGAGCGCCGTGAGCTGTTCGAACACGCGCTCCGCCTTCGCGACGTCCGCGGGCTCTCCCCCAACCATCAGATCGTGCCCGTCGGTGCGGATCGTGACGCCGAACTGCGCCTCGAGCGCTTTCAGGTTTTCGTCGTGAGTGCCGAAGAGGGACTCGATCCCCTCTTCAGGGATCGTGATGCGACGCGTGGAAGAAGCGGGGATGTGGGGGTCTCCTCTCAGCCGACTGAGCGATTATGCCATATCGGGATGTTTTGGACCGCTGAAACCATCCGGCTGCGCCGTTCTTGTAACATTCTGAATTCTAGATTCTGAATTCTGGATTCTTTACGGTTCAACTTTGATGTGAAGCTCACGTAACTGCCGCATGTCGACCGCGGACGGCGCGCCCGCCATGAGATCGACGGCCTGCGCCGTCTTCGGAAAGGCCATGACGTCGCGGATCGACGCCTCCCCCGCGAGGAGCGCGACGATCCGATCGAGGCCGAACGCGATCCCGCCGTGCGGCGGCGTGCCGTACTCGAGCGCATCGAGGAAGAACCCGAAGCGGGCGCGCGCTTCCTCGTCCGAGATTCCCAGGAGACGGAACACCCGGCGCTGCAGCTCGGGGTTGTGGATTCGGATGCTGCCTCCGGCGATCTCCGACCCGTTCATCACGAGGTCGTACGCTTTCGCGCGGGCGCCGCCCGGGTCGCTCTCGAGCCGGCTGATGTCCTCGTCGGCCGGAGACGTGAAGGGATGGTGCATGGGCGTGTGGCGCTTCTCGTCCTCGCTCCACTCGAAAAGCGGAAAGTCCACGACCCAGAGCGGCTCGAACACGTCCGGCTTGAGCAGGCCGCGCTGTTTCGCGATCGATAAGCGAAGCTGCCCGAGCCAGGTGGACGCGGACAAAGCGTCCGTCGAGGCCGCGAGCAGCAGCAGGCCGTTCTCGGCGACCTCCGCTTCGTCGAGCGCGCGGGCCATGGTCGCCTCGCCCGCGGCCTTCAACGCCGAGCTCTGCACGACGCCCTCGGCGCGCCGCGCCCAGACGAGGCCCGACGCGCCTACCTGTTTCGCCTGCTCGACGAGCTCGTCCAACTCGCGCCGGCTCGCCCCGGCGGCCCCTTCGACCACGAGCGCCCGGACCGCGCCGCCCGCGGCGACCGCCTCACGAAACACGTTGAAGGTCGATTCGCGAAAGACGTCCGACAGGTCGAGGATCGGCATCCCGGGCCGCAGATCCGGCTTGTCCGATCCGTAGCGGGCCATCGCCTCGTCGTACGGCATGCGCCGGAACGGCGCGTGAATCTCGCGGCCGATCGTTCGCATCACCTCCTGCATCGTCCCCTCGACGATGCCGAAGACGAGGTCGCGGGTGGCGAACGACATCTCGACGTCCACCTGCGTGAACTCGGGCTGGCGATCCGCGCGCAGGTCCTCGTCTCGGAAGCAGCGGCAGATCTGGAAGTACCGGTCCATGCCCGCGACCATCAGGATCTGTTTGAAGATCTGCGGCGATTGCGGGAGGGCGTAGAACTCTCCCGGGTGGACGCGGCTCGGGACGAGGTAGTCGCGCGCCCCTTCGGGGGTCGACCGCGTCAGAATCGGCGTCTCGATCTCGAGGAAGCCCTGGCTGTCGAGATACTGGCGGAACGCCAGGCACACCTCGTGCCGCAGCGCGAGGTTCTGCTGCATCCGGGCCCGACGCAGGTCCAGATACCTGTGCCTGAGTCTGGTGTCCTCCGACACCGGCGCGTCGTCCGCGATCTGGAAGGGCGGGGTCTTCGCGTCGTTGAGCAACCGGATCTCGCGCGCCAGCACCTCGATGTCGCCGGTCGCGATCTTCGGGTTCACCGTGTCCGGCGCACGCCGCTCGACGTGTCCGAGAACGGCGACGACGAACTCGGGTCGAAGCCGTTTTGCCGAGGCGACGATCGCCGCCTCTTTCGCGACGACCTGGGTGATGCCGTGCCGGTCGCGGACGTCGATGAAGATCAGCGCGCCGAGGTCGCGCACGCGGTGCGCCCATCCCAGCAGGACGACGTCCCGGCCGATGTCGGCGGCGGTGAGGCCGCCGCAGGTATGCGTCCGCGTGAGGTTGCCGAGTGTGTCAGTCATGCTTGGCGCCCAGCCCTTCAGCGCTGGACAGGAACTGCACGATCCGCGACCGCGGTACCGCGGTCTGATCGCCGGTCGTCATGTCTTTTACGGTGACCTCTCCCCGCGACAGCTCGTCCCCGCCGACGATGATGGTGTGCGTGACGCCAAGCCGATCGGCGCGCTTCATCTGCGCCTTGACGCCTCGCGCGCCGAATTCCATCTGCGCTCTGACCCCATCCCGGCGCAGGTCGGCGAGGAGCGCGATCGCGGCATCGCGCGCTTCGTCTCCAACCGCCGCGACGAAGACGCCATTCCTGCCGCGCTCGGCCGGCCGATCGGGCATCGCCAGCACCATCCGATCGAGCCCCACGGCGAACCCGATGCCGACGCGGTCCGGTCCGCCGAGCTGCTTGACGAGCCCGTCGTACCGCCCGCCCCCGAGGAGCGCGTTCTGCGCGCCGAGCGAGGCTCCTCCGAGGATCTCGAAGGTCGTCCGCGTGTAGTAGTCGAGCCCGCGGACGAGCCGGTGCGACACGCGGAACGGCATACCGGCGGCGGTCAGGTGCCGCTGGACCGCCTCGAAATGTTCCCGGCACTCGGCGCAGAGATAGTCGACCGAATGGGGCAACGCGTCGATGATCGGCTGATCCGCGGGCACCTTGCAATCGAAGATGCGGAGCGGGTTGGTCTGCGCGCGCCGCTGGCAGTCGCCGCACAGCTTCGACACGTTCTCGCCGAGCGCATCCACGAGCGCCTTGGCGAAGGCCGGCCGGCAGACGTGGTCACCGACGGAGTTGATCACCAGCTCGACGTCGCCAATCTCCAGCTCGCGGACGAGCGTGAACGCAAGGTCGATGACCTCGGCGTCGATCGCGGGATCCTTCACCCCGAAGACCTCGACGTCGAGCTGGTGGAACTGCCGGTAGCGCCCCTTCTGGGGCCGCTCGTACCGGAACATCGGGCCGATGGAGTAGAGCTTCGGGGACGCCAGCGTCTGCTCCAGATTGTGCTCGACGAAGGCACGGACCATGCTCGGCGTCGCCTCGGGCCGGAGCGTCACGCGATCCCCACCCTTGTCGACGAAGGAGTACATCTCCTTCTGAACGATGTCGGTCGCCTCCCCGGTCCCCTTTGAAAAGAGCTCCTCGCGTTCGATGATCGGCGTCCGTACTTCCAGATAACCGTAGCGCTCGCACAGATCGCGGGAGACCCGCTCGAGCCGCTGCCACTTCTCGACCTCGCCGGGAAGGATGTCGCGCGTGCCGCGAACCGCCGGAATCACTTCGGTGATTATATCTGGGTGATCCGGGCACGCCCGACCTGCCCGCCTCCGCTCTTCGAGCTTCGGCGAGGTCCCGCCGTAGCGCGTCGCGCGAAGGCGGAAAGGTCGGGCCTACACCGTCGCCTCACGGCGTCGTCGTTGACTTGCGCACCGTCGGATACTGAATCCCGAGCTGCTCCAGATAGGTCTTGTACTTCAACGGGTCGTAATAGAACTTCTTCATCTCCGAGCGGTACTTCGCCATGATATCGGTGTTCAGATCGGTCGCCGGCTTGTCCTGCGGCCGCAGGAGGGGCTCGTACTTCATATCCTTGGTCTGGACGTTCCTGAAGTAGTCCCACGCCTGCTGCACCAGCTCCGGCCGGAGCAGGATGTCCAGCATCGTCATCGCCTGCGTCTTGGCGCCCGCGGTGACGCCCTTGTGCGCGATCGGCGTCGCCATCGCGATCGCGTCGGCCCAGTTGTGGCCGGGGAGATTCGGAATGTTCGACGGGAAGCGCAGCGTCACGGTCGGCACGTTCCACGAGATGTCGCCGATGTCGTCCGACCCGCCGCCGCGGTTCTGCTGCTCGGTGACCGGCTGACCGAGATCCTCGATCTTGCTGGCGAGCCCCTCGGCCTCGACGCCGAGCTCCTTCTGCAACGCCTTCGCGAGCGTCTGGTCCGCGTCGCTCCAGTCGGGCAGCCCGACCTTCTTGATGTTCTCGTAGGTCGTCTCGGCGATCACCTTGTTCATATGCTGTGGCCAGGCGGAGCCGAGCACGCGCGTCGGCTGCAGCGCGGTGCCGGTCATCATCGCGGCACCCTTCGCGATCGTGTCGCCGATCTCCCACAACTCCTTGATGCGGGGATACGTGATCTCGCGGAAGTAGTACCAGACCGTGGCCGTGCGCGGAACCACGTTCGGCTGATCGCCGCCATCCCTGATGACGTAGTGCGACCGGTGCTGCAGCCGCAGGTGCTCCCGCCGGAAGTTCCAGCCGATGTTCATGAGCTCGACGGCGTCCAGCGCGCTCCGGCCGCGCCATGGCGCGCCGGCGCTGTGCGCCGTTTCGCCGACGAACGAAAACGCGACCGAGACGAGGCCCGTGCCGCCGCCCGCGCCCCAGGACACGCCGAGGTTCCGTCCCACGTGCGTGAAGAGCGCGACGTCCACGTCTTTGAAGAAGCCCTCGCGAACGAAGTACGCCTTCGTCCCGACCAGCTCCTCGGCGGTGCCCGGCCAGATCTTGATCGTGCCCGGGATCTTCTCGCGCTCCATGATCTTCTTCACGGCGAGCGCCGCGGTGATGTTCACCGCCTGGCCCGAGTTGTGTCCTTCGCCGTGACCGGGAGCGCCCGGGATGATGCGGATCGTGATACGCCACGCCCGGCTTCTGCGACGCCTGCGGGATGCCGTCGATGTCGGAGCCGAGCGCGATGACCGGCTTGCCGGAGCCCCACGTGGCCATGAAGGCCGTCGGGATCCCGGCAATCCCCGCCTGGACCGTGAACCCGTTCTTCTTCAGGATGTCGATGATGTACCGATTGGTCTCGGTCTCCTGAAAGCCGAGCTCCCCGAAGCTGAAGATCGAATCGACCATCTGCTGCGAGAACTCGCGGCGCGCCTCCACATCCGCGACGGCCTCCTGCTTGAGCGCATCGAGCCGCGCGGTCTCCAGCTTTTGCTTCGCCAGCTCCTGCTTCGTGGGCTTGGGCGGCCGCGGCGCCGACTGCGACGCCAGGATTGCGCCGCCGAGCCAGACAAACAGCGACAAGAAGACGACCATCGCCGACCTCGGGCGTACCATGCGATCCTCCAGGGCGCGGATTATATAATGACGGTGTGGTGCCTGTAGTCGATGCGCTCGGAAGGCCGCTGAGGAGCCTTCGTGTCTCCGTCACCGACCGCTGCAACCTCCGCTGCGAGTACTGCATGCCGGAGGAGGAATACGTCTGGCTGCCGCGGCAGCACCTGCTGACGTACGAGGAAATCGGCGCGATCGTCGATGCCTTCACGGACGAAGGCGTGGACCGCGTCCGTATCACGGGCGGCGAGCCGCTCGTCCGGCAGCGGCTGTCGGCGCTCGTCGAGAGCCTCGCGGCGCGTCCCGCGCTCGAAGACCTCGCGCTCACGACCAACGGCGTGCTCCTCGCGGATCAGGCGCGCGACCTTCGGGCCGCGGGCCTCCACCGGCTGACGGTCAGCCTCGATACGCTGCGCGCCGACCGCTTCCTGCGGCTCACGCGCCTCGATCTCCACGGCGCCGTCCTGCGCGGCCTCGACGCCGCCGCGAACGCCGGGTTCGACGCGCTGAAGATCGACACGGTCGTCCTGCGCGGCGTCAACGACGACGAGCTGCCGGCCCTCGTCGACTTCGGCCGCGGGATCGGGGCCGAAGTGCGGTTCATCGAGTACATGGACGTCGGCGGCGCCACGCGCTGGACGCCCGCCGCGGTGGTCTCGCGTGCGGAGATCCTGGACCGGGTCGCCGAACGCTTCGGCACGCCGGAGGCGATCGTCGAAAACAGCTCCGCGCCCGCGGAGCGCTTCCGCCTGCCGGACGGCACTATCTTCGGCATCATCGCGTCGGTGACGCAGCCGTTCTGCCGCACCTGCGATCGCAGCCGGCTGACGGCCGACGGCCTGTGGTTCCTCTGCCTTTACGGGCGGTTCGGAACCGATCTGCGCGGGCCGCTGCGCCGCGGCGCATCGCGCGACGACCTGCGATCCATCCTCGCGCGCGTGTGGCGCGCGCGGACCGAACGCGGCGCGGAGGAGCGCGTCTCGCTCGACCGCCGCACGCCGCTCATCCCGATCAGCGCGCTCAGGCAGGACGCGCACCTCGAGATGCACACTCGCGGCGGCTGAGACGGCAGGGACGATTTCAACGCAGAGCACGCAGAGGGCGCCGAGGTGAGCTGGGAGCAGGATCGGCCGGGGCCCGACCGTTGGTCGGGCCTGGCGTTGCATGAACGAGCGCCTCGGTAAGAGTCATTTGAAGCGTTTCCGGAGCCGGGCTCTTGCCGATGCGCTCGTTCGCGCAACGCACGCGCCGACGGCGCGCCGGCCGATCCTGCCACCTCTGCGTTCCTGCCGCTCTGCGTTGATTCCGTCTCCGCGACCTCACGTAACTCCGCGACCTCATTTCTGTAATACCGGCCAAATTCCCGCCTGCCGGCCAGCCGGTTGGCCGCCTCGATCACCCGCGCCAGCTCGATTCCCGGCCGAAAAACGGGCCTCGGCGCGCGGCACGTACGTTGCTCAATCTGGCGGCAGTTCCCCAACTGCGAGCCCCACAATGGTCTGGTTTCTAGAGCGCGGCCCCGAGCTGATTGTCTGCGAGGCTCGACACACGATCGACGGCAGCGCGTTCGAGCTGTCGACGAGCGTCGAGCAGGCGGGCGACGAGAAGGTCGAGCGCTTCCCCACGCCGACCGAGCTGATCGAGCGCTTCGTGGAGTTTCAGCGAGAGCTGCACGCGAACGGCTGGCACGTCGTGCCGTATTCGCGTCGGGCCGAGCCCTTCGTCTAGGTTCGGGCTCAGTCGACCGCGAACGAGACGAACATCAGACGTCCCTCGCGCTCAATCTGCACGACGAGCGCGCGACCGGGCTTGAGCGCGTCGACGGCCGCGCGAAGCCCGGCGAGGTTCTTGATCTCGGTTTGATTCACCCGGTAGATGACATCCCCGGGTTTCAGGCTCCCTTGTTGTGACGGCGGCGCCGCGGGGGAAACAGCCGCCACCACCACCCCCTCGCGGCGCCGCAATGAAGGAAGCAGCCGGACGATCCGCTCGTCCAGATCCAACCCAAGAATGCCGAGCCGCGAGACGATGTGATCCTCCGGCCGGACGAACTCCGCGAACCGGTCGGGTGCGTCCGGCCGCTCCGCAACCGTCACCCGCGCCGTCACCCGCGCCTCTCCGCGCAGGATCTCCAGGGTGACCGGCGCACCCACGCCGCGCGTGTAGAAGTTCACCTGGAACTGCCGGCCGTTCTCCATCGGCTTGCCGTCGAGCGCGAGCACGATGTCGCCAGCCTGGAGCCCGGCGCGGCCCCCCGGCCCGTTCGGATCGACGTCCGAGATCACGACCCCCCAGTCCTGCGACAGCCCCAGCCCCTCGGCGATGAGCGGCGTGATCGTCTGCGTGATCACGCCGATTTCTCCCCTTCGGACGCGGCCGGTCTTTCTGATCTGATCGAAGACATTGCGCACGATATTGCTCGGCGCCGCGAAGCCGATGCCCTCGTGGCCGCCCGACTGGGAGTAGATCAGCGTGTTGATCCCGACCACGCGCCCGTCGGCGTCGACGAGGGGCCCACCGCTGTTGCCCGGGTTGATGGGCGCGTCGGTCTGGATGTAGATCATCGGATCTTCGGGCTCGAGTTGTCTCGCGACGGCGCTCACGACGCCCATCGTCACCGACGAGTTGAGGCCGAGCGGACTGCCGAAGGCCATGACGATCTGGCCCGGCTTCAGCACATCCGAGTCCCCGAGCGGAAGCGTTGGAAGGTTCCGCTCCTCGACTTTCAGCACCGCGAGATCGGTCTCTCGATCCACCGCGACGATCTGCGCGCCGACGATCCGGCCGCGTCGCTTGAGGATCGACTTCGCCGGCCCCACGCCGACGCTGACCGACGCGAGCTCCACCTGCACGCGGATCGCCCCTTCGACGACGTGCGCGTTGGTGATGATGTAGCCGTCGGCATCGAGGACCACGCCGGACCCGCTCGTCCGCTCGGTCGTGACGAGACTCGTCGGCGGCCCGTCCTCGGCGGTCGGCGTGGTATAGGCGGTCGCGAAGATCTGGACGACGGCGGGGCTGACCTTGTCGACGAGCCGCTCGAACGCGGCGCTCAGGTCGGGCAACGACGGCGGCTTCGACGGCGCGGGTTGTGCAGCCACGCCGGAGCGCGTGGCGACGAGCGCCAGCGCCACGATCACGGCCCGAATGCGAGGACCAACCTTGGATGCAGTCATACAGCGGTCGACACAAGCGCTGGAATTCTCACGGTGAAGAGCGCGCCGCTCCGATCGGGCCGGTTCGCCGCCTTCACGCTCCCGTGGTGCAGCTCGACGATCCGGTGGACGATGGACAGACCCAGGCCGAGCCCGGAGTGCTCGCGGGTCGTCGAGGCGTCCGACTGCCTGAACGGCTCGAAGACGTGCGGCAGAAAGTCAGCCTCGATCCCGTGGCCTTCATCCGTGACCGTGATGTCGATCCACTGGCCGTCCTGGATGGCGTGCAGCCTGACGAGCCCGTCAGAGGGCGAGAACTTGATCGCGTTGTCGAGGAGATTGATGAGGACCTGGCGCAGACGCTCCTCGTCGCACTGGATCGTGTCGACCACCGACGCCACATCTGGTTCCAGCCGCACGCGTTTCATCGCGGCGCCGGGACGGACCGCATCGATCGCCGAGTCGGCGAGCGTCGAGAAGGACACCGGTTCCACGTTCAACGGGAAGTGGCCCGAGGTGATGCGCGAGATGTCGAGAATGTCCGACACCAGCCGCTGCTGCGCGAGCGCGTTCCGGTAGATCGTCTCGATCGCCCGTTCGCGTGACTGGGCGTCGAGCGATCCGTGCTGGAGCATGTGCGCCCACCCGAGGATCGCGTTGAGCGGCGTGCGGAGCTCGTGAGAGAGCGACGCCAGGAACGCATCCTTGGATCGGCTGGCCTCCTCTGCCTCGGTCCGCGCCGCCTGCTCGTGTATCAGCTGGGCCCGCGCTTCCTCGGCCTGCTTGCGCTCCGAGATGTCCTGACCGATGCCGGTCAGGCGCACCGGCCTGCCGTCCGGGTCGCAGACGACGTGACCCGTCGCGTACAGCGTTCGCGTCGAGCCGTCCGGTCGCACGATGCGGTGTTCGAACGAGAACGGCTCGCGGCGCTCGACCGCGGACCGGACGCACCCGTCGACCGTGGCGCGATCGCCGGGGTGCACGAGGCTGAGAAATCCCTCATAGCTCGCGCCGAAGGTGGCGGGCGGCACGCCGTAAATCCGGAACAGCTCCTCGGACCACCAGACCTCGTTCGCGGCGATGTTCCATTCCCAGCTGCCGACGTGTGCGACGGCCTGGGCCTCGGCGAGACGCGCGTGCGCCCGCCGAGCCTCCTCGGTGCCGGCGCGCACGCGCTCCTCCAGCGCCTCGTTGAGTTGCCGGAGATCGGCGTCCCGCGCGCGCCGCGCCGCGACTTCCGCCGACGCCGCGATCATCGTCGACGGTGACGACGGCGGTAAACGACTGCAGCAGCGGCAGCGCCAGCTGCGGCGGGTACGAGCCAAAGGGCCCGAGCTCGTGCACCGTTCCCCACAGGGCCAGCGCCGAGACCAGAACGCACGCGGTTGCGGTCTCGCGCGGCCCGAAACGGAAGGCGGCCCACACGAAAATCGGGATCGTCAGAAACTGGATCGGCAGCCGGGCGCCGGCGAGCGGTCGATACGCGAAGACGGCGAGTCCGACGGCCGCAGCCGTCACGAACAGCAGTCCCAGCTCCATGAGGCGGGGTGTCGGGACGCTCGCGCCCGCCGGCCGCGCGTAGAGGAGGATGAGGGGCGTGACCAGAATCGCGCCCGTGACGTCGCCGAGCCACCACGTGATCCAGAGCGTCCACGGCTCGGTCGAGCCCATGAGGCCGGTCGCCGCCAGGGTCGCGAGGCCGATGGTTGCCGAGATCGTTCCGGCCAGGGCCGCGATGGCGGCAAGCCTGAACATCCCAGGCGCCGTGCGGACGGCCGCCGCCCCGCCGAACCGCAGCAGCAGCCGCGCGCCGACCAGCGCCTCGACGGTGTTGCCGAAGGCGATGCCCGCGGATGCCGTGAGCGACCCGGACGTCATCGCGTTGACGAGAAACGCGCCCACGGCGATGGCCGGCCAGATGCGTGGGCCGAACAGCAGCACCGCGGCCAGCGCGACGCCGGTGGCGGGCCAGACGGCGCTCGCGGCCGAGTGGACGAACGCCAGCGAGAGCCCGAGCCGCCCCGAGACGAAGTATGCGGCCGCCGTCAGGACGAGGAGCAGCGCCGACCGCGCGGCTGGACCCATGGAGGCGCGATCTTCGCACGCGCGCGCCGGACAGGGCAAATGCACCCCACGTCCATTGCTGAATGTGGATTGCTGAATGTGGAATGTGGAGCGCTGAGTACCGAGCGCTGACTCACGTCAGCATTCAGCACTCAGCATTCCACGATGAGATGCGGGCGTCAGTGCGTAACGACGGGGTCTTCCTTCTTCTTGCCCAACCCCTGAATCTGGACGGTCGGCGCGTCCGCGTCCGCGTCCTTCAGCACGTGCTTGCGATAGAGCTTCATCATGCGCTCGTTCTCGAGCGCCTGCGAGCTGCCATGCTTCGCGGCGGCGCGGGCCAGAAGCTTCTCCTCGCGCGCGTTCTTGGCGATGCCCGCTTCATCCAGATCCTTCTGGATGCCGACGGCGACCGCCGCCTCGTCCAGCACGAGGTGATGCTCTTTCGACGCCAGCGGCACGGCCTTGTTCCCCGCGAAGATCTCGTGGCGGCCGTGCTCCTCGTACCACTTCGTGAGCGTGGCCGTCATGTGCATCTTCTCGATGATGTTCCGCCAGCCGATGCCGGTGTTGTAGGCGCAGAAGGAAATCTCCCCCTCCTGCGTCGCGTACGGGATGATGCAGCGCTCCGTGCGCCGGAAATCGTAGTTGAAGAGGTCCTGGAACCACATGCCCGCGATGAACAGGAAGTTCCATCGGTCGGCGCGGCGCCGCTCGATGTCCGCCTTCGTGCGGTCGCCGGTGACCTTGCCGTAGTCGCGGCCGGTCGCGCCGAAGGTCTTGTCGAACTTCTTCATCAGGTCCGCGAGCTTGAAGTGCGTCGGCGCCCTGAAGGGGTCGTAGTTCTTCATGAGCGCCAGCGCCATGCCCAGGACCGACAGCTTCCGCCCGCGCGCCGCGTCGTTCACCGTGCGCAGATCCTTCGCGACCTGGTCGAAATCGATGAAGGCGGTCACCGGGACCGCTTCCTTCGTCTCCTTGTCGATCATGACCGCCATGCCGATGCCGCAGTTCGGGTGACAGCCGCAGGTCAGGTTCCCCCACTCCGCCGTCGGCCCGTGCACGAGATCCGCCCAGTCGGTGAAGGTCCCGAGGAACGAGATCGGGAACCAGTCGCGGAGGGGCTCGCCGATCTGCGTCTGGTTCTTCACGTCGTGCGCGAGGTGCGACAGCGTGTAGCGCTGCGCCGCCCTGCGCTCCGGCGTGACCTCCTCGTCGCGGCCGGTGAACGACACCGGCTGGAACGAGAGGAAGTTGATCTTCTTCGGGTTGTCGAGCGCGAACTGGATGATCCGCCCGACCTGCTCGTTGTTGATCCCGTTGACGATCGTCGTCACAGGGACGATGTCCACGCCCGCGGCGTGGAGGTTCTCGATCGCGCGGAGCTTGACGTCGAAGAGGTTGCCGACCAGGCGGTGCGAATTCGCCGCGTTGCCGATGCCGTCGAACTGCAGGTAGGCGTAGCGCAGGCCCGCCTCCGCCGCCGCCTTCGCAAATTCCGGGCTCTTGGCGAACTCGATGCCGTTGGTCGCCGCCTGCACGCTGTTGTAGCCGACCTTCTTCGAGTAGCGGACCGCGTCGAGGAAGTAGGGCGACAGCGTCGGCTCGCCTCCCGAGAACTGCACCGACATCTGCCGGCGCGGCTTGATCGAGATCGCGTTGTCGAGCATCGTCTTGATGTCGTCCCAGCTCAGCTCGTGGACGAAGCCGACCTGGTTCGCGTCCATGAAGCACGGGTCGCACATCATGTTGCAGCGGTTGGTCAGGTCGATCGTCAGGACGGCGCCGCGGCCGTACTTGATCGTGCTCGAGCCGTGGTTGTGCAGCTTCTCGTCGTTGTGCGAGCGGATATCGCTGCCCGGGAACGACTCCTCGAGGTGCTTGAAGAACGCCGGGTCGATCGCCATGACGTCCTCGAAATGCCCGTGCTGCGGGCAATCCTTGACCATCAGGATCTTCCCGTCGCGCTCGATGATGTGCGCCTTGATCTCGCCGATCTTCTCGCTCAGCAGGACCTTGTAGTCCCGCTTGCCGTCGAGGATCTCCTGGCGGGCCTGCCGGACGCAGACCGGGCAGAGCGAATCGGTCTCGCGCGGCCAGCCGAGCGGCGGCTTCACCTTCTGCCAGGACTTGAGCAGGGGCTTTTCGGACCACTTCGGCGTAAACGACTGGTTCGGCGCGACGCGGTTCGCCGCCTCGTACACCGTCCATGCCGCACGTGCCGCGTAGGTCAGCCCTTTCTCGACGTACTTGATCGGTTTGTGCATGACCGGCAGGATAGCCGACTTCATGACAAATCTGAGCCGGTTTCACTCAATGGGCCGATTGGGCGGGTGAACTGGCGGCCCACCGGGGTCAATGGCCGGGCTCTCCCCACTCCACATTCCACATTCAGCAATCAGCCATTAGGATCACCCCGTGTCGCCTGATGTCGTGGTGGTCGGCGCCGGCGTCTTCGGCGCCTGGATCGCGTGGCACCTGCAGGCGTCAGGGCGCCGGACCCTGCTGGTGGACGCGTACGGCGTGGCGACGTCGCGCGCAAGCTCGGGCGGCGAAACTCGACTGACCCGCGCGGGCTACGGCTCTGACGCCACCTACACCCGCGCGGCGCGCGCCTCCCTCGAAGCCTGGCGCCGGCTCGAGCGCGCAACCGGGATGCGGCTCTTCGAACCGACCGGCGTCATCACGATCGCCAGACCGGGAGATTCGCAAACCGAGGCGACGCTGGCAACGCTCCTGGCCGAAGGCGTGCCGGCCCAGCGGCTCACGCGCGACGAGATCCTCTCCCGCGCGGAAGCGCTCGCCCTCCCGGCGGATGTCTGGGGCGTGCTCGAGCCGGAGGCCGGCGTGCTCCACGCCCGGCGCGGCGTCGAAGCGGCCGTCGCCGACGCACGCCGGATCGGCGCCGAGCTGCTGCACGACGCGGTCGTGCCGCTCGAGGGCGGCCCCTCGCGGCTCGATGCGATCGCGACGACGAGCGGCCGGCGGATTCCGGCGGGCACCTTCATCCTCGCCGCCGGAGCCTGGCTGCCGTCGATCGTGCCCGACGCGATGCGCTCGCGCCTCTTCGTGACGCGTCAGGAGGTGTTCTTCTTCGGCGCCCCGCGCGGCGATCGCCGCTATACTCCGGAGTCGCTTCCAGCCTGGATCGACTTCCAGGGTGGCGTGTACGGCCACGGCGATCTTGGACGCGGCGTGAAGATCGCGATCGATCGTCACGGTCCGCCGATCGACCCTGACACGGCCGATCGATCCGTCGGCGCGGAGGCGATCGAGACGGTGCGGCGCGAGCTGGCGCAGCGGCTGCCGGGGCTCGCGACGGCGCCGATTCTCGAGACCCGGGTCTGCCAGTACGAGAGCAGCGCGAACGGCGACTTCGTGATCGACCGGCATCCGGCGTACGAGAACGTCTGGATCGCTGGAGGAGGCTCGGGCCACGGGTTCAAACACGGACCGTTCGTCGGCGACTACGTTCGTCGCCTGATCGAGGGCCGGGCGACGATCGAGCCGCGCTTCGCGCTGGCGACCAAGGGGACGCAGCAGTCGCGCAAGGTGTACTGACGATGCCTGGAAGAAGAATGCAGGATTCAGAATCCAGAATTCAGAAGCGGGTGCTGCTCTGCCTCGCGCTGGTGGGCTCGCTCGCGACTCCTGGATCTTCGTCGCAGCAATCTTCCCAGTCAGGCCGTCCGTACCTCGACGCCGCGGTCGAAACGGCGAAGTGGTTGGAAGCGACGGCGGTCAAGACCGAGCATGGGCTGACCTGGCCCGCGGTGCCGGGAGATCCCGCCACCGTCACCTCGAATCTCTATGCCGGCTCGGCGGGCGTAGCGCTCTTCTTCCTCGAAGCGCATCGCGCGACCGGCGAGCGCCGGTACCTCGAGCACGCGCGGGGCGCCGCCGACCACATCGCCGCCACGTTCGACGAGACCGCCGACTCCGGCCTCTATACGGGTCTCGCCGGCCTCTGCTACACCCTCGGCGAGACCGCGCGGGCGACGGGCGTCCGGGCGTACTCGAGCGCCGCGCGGCGGTGCACCCTCCGGCTGCGCGAGCGAGCGAAGCGCGTGGGCGCCGGCATCGAGTGGAGCGACACGACCGACATCATCGGAGGCGGCGCCGGCATCGGCCTGTTCCTGCTGTATGCCGCGCGGGAGTTCGACGGAGCCGCGTCGCGGGATGCCGCCATTCAAGCCGGACGACGGCTGGTCTCGCTCGCGCGCCAGGAATCCACCGGCCTGAGCTGGCGCATGAACCCGTCGTTCCCCCGCGTCATGCCGAACTTCTCGCACGGAACGGCGGGCATCGCGTACTTCCTGGCGACCCTCGCCGCCGAGACGCGCCAGAAGGAGTTCCTGAAGCCGGCGGTCGAGGGCGGCCGGCACCTGCAGTCGATCGCGACGACCGCGCAGGGTGGCCATGGTGACAACGACGTGTGTCTGGTCATGCACAACGCCCCCGAGGGGACGGACCTCTTCTATCTCGGCTGGTGCCATGGTCCCGCGGGCACCGCACGGCTCTTCCATCAGCTCCATCGCGTGACCGGCGCCGCCGAGTGGCGGACGTGGGTGGACCGATCCGCGCGTGGCATCCTGACGAGCGGCATCCCCGACACGCAAACGCCGGGGTTCTGGAACAACGTCGGCCAATGCTGCGGCTCCGCCGGCGTCGGCGAGTTCTTCCTGGCGCTGCATCGGGCCAGCGGCCGTCAGGAGTACCTGGCGTTCGCCCGACGGATGACCGACAACCTGCTCACGCGCGGCACACGCGATGCGACCGGCCTGCGGTGGACGCACGCCGAGCATCGGATACGCCCCGAGTTGCTTCAGGCGCAGACCGGCTTCATGCAGGGGGCCGCCGGCATCGGCACGTGGCTCCTCCACCTCGACGCGTTCGACCGCAAGCGTCGCCCGCTCGTCGCGCTGCCTGACTCGCCTTTCTAAGTTTTGAGTTCTGAGTTCAGAGTTCTGAGCTTTGCGTGCTGAGTTTCGAGCGCTGACTCCTGCGCCCGATCCAGTACGCGCCGCGCACCGCGAGCAGAATCGCCAGGATGGTCGCGTAGAAAAGCGGATCTCGAAGGTCCGACTTGACCTTCCAGATGAAGTGGACGACCGCGAGGATCGCGCTGACGTAAATCAGGCGGTGGATCTGCTGCCATCGGCGGCCGAGCCGACGTATCCATCCTCGCGTGGAGGTCATCGCCAGGGGGATGAGCAGCACGAACGCCGCGAACCCTGCGGTGATGAACGGCCGCTTGGTGACGTCTTCGACGATCGTCTCCCAGTCGAAGAACTGGTCGATCGCCAGATAGATCGTGAAGTGCAGGGTGGCGTAGAAGAACGCGAAGAGACCCAGCATCCGCCGGAACCCGATGAGGCGGTGCCAGCCCGTGACGCGGCGCACGGGAGTGATCGCCAGGGTGACCAGCAGCAGCCGGAGCGTCCACCGGCCGGTCGAGAGCGTCACCGCCTCGATCGGGTTCGCTCCGAGATCCCCGGTGAACGCCCGCCACGCGAGAAGCGCGAAGGGGATCAGGCAGGCGGCGAAAACGGCGACTGTGGCGAGCTTAATAATTCTTCCGGAGATCCATGCCGGCGTAGAGTTGCCCGACCTGATCGGCGTATCCGTTGAACATCACCGTCTCGCGCCGGAAGAACTCGCCGAGCCGGCGCTCGCGCTTCTGGCTCCACCGCGGGTGATCGACCTGTGGATTGACGTTCGAATAGAAGCCGTATTCCGACGGCGTCTGCACCGCCCAGGTGTTTCGCGGCTGCGACTCGACGAACCGGATCCGGACGATGGACTTGATGCTCTTGAAGCCGTACTTCCAGGGCACGACCAGCCGGATCGGCGCGCCGTTCTGGTTGAGCAGCGTCTTCCCGTACAGGCCGACCCCGAGAATCGTCAGAGGATGGGTCGCCTCGTCCATCCGCAGTCCTTCGACGTACGGCCATTCCAGAATGTCGGTGCGCTGGCCGATCATCTCGGCCGGCCGCACCAGCGTCGTGAACTCGACGAACTTTGCCTTCGAGGTCGGCTCGGCGCGCTTGATGACGTCGGCCAGCGGGATGCCGACCCATGGGATCACCATCGACCAGGCCTCGACGCACCGGAGCCGGTAGACGCGCTCCTCGAGCTGATGTGGCTTGATCAGATCCTCGACGTGATAGTCGGCCGCCTTGGCGCAGTGGCCGTCGATCTTCACGGTCCAGGGCTGCGTCTTGAGCCGGCCGCCGTTCTGCGCCGGATCGCTCTTGGCGCTGCCGAATTCGTAGAAATTGTTGTAGGTCGTGATGTCCTCGAACGAGTTGAGCTTCTCGTCGGTCTTAAACGGTCCGGTGGGGTGCTTGCCCACGTTCGGAAGCGCGGCGCCGGCGCCGGCCTGACCGAAGGCGCTGCCCGGGCTCAACCCCATCAGCGGCGCCGCCGCGGCGATGAGGAAGGCGCGGCGGTCGACGTACAGCCGTTCGTCCGTGATCTCGGACGCCGGAATCTCAGGGCGCTTGATGAGCATGTTTATCGCGGCCCTCCTGAGGGTCCCATCCTTTATTCTATGCTCGTGGCACCCGACAAGACTTGGCCGCGTCTGGTTTCCCTGGCAGTGCACGAGCTCAGAACTCCCGCGACGGTCGTCGGGGGCTATCTCCGGCTGCTTCTGAAAGATCGAGCCGGCCCGCTCTCCGACGACCAGCGGCGCCTGGTCGAGGAAGCGGATAAATCGTGCGGCCGGATCTCGGTGCTCCTCGCTGAGCTGAGCGACCTCGCCCACCTCGAGCTCGGCGACGTCTCGATGGCCCGGCAGCCGGTAGACCTCGCGGCGATTGTGCGCCAGGTCGTCGAGGAGGCGCCGGCGGGACCGGAACTCGCTGCCGTCACCCTCTCTGACGCCGGAACGGCTGCCGAGGTCCCGGGAGATGCCGCCAGGTTGCGGGCAGCGCTGTCGGCGCTCGTGCGGTGCGTTCAGCGGGAGATTCCCACGTCGTCAATAATCGTTCAGCTGCAATCGCGGTCCAACTCGACCGTCGTCGCCGTCGGGACGCCGGAGAACGTGTCGGCGCTTGTCGCGGCGGATGAGGCCGGTCCGGAGTTCGACGAGCTGCGGGGCGGGATGGGCATGTCGCTGCCGCTCGCGCGCCGGGTGATCGAGCGGCACGGTGGGCGCCTGGCGGTGCTCTCCGATAAACCACGGACGGGCGTGGCGATTATCTTTCCGACCGTTCAGGTTTAGGTCGATCTGTCACATCTCGGAAATCCTCTGCTCATTGTTGCGTCGCTGGTACCACCCAACCCGTCGAGGTGGCGCGATCCGTGCATTGTGTGGGTAACGCGGGCCACAACACCTTGGTGATGTAGTGGTTTCATGCGGAACGAAACGGCAATGGCCAGACCTTCTGTAGCAATCGTTGACGACGACTCTTCCTTTGCATCGTACTTGCGCACGTTTCTCTCGCTGCGCGGCTATGACGCCCGCACCTACAGCCGCGGCGACGAGATGCTCGCCGCCGTGAAGCAGCTCGACGGTCCTCCGGACGTGGTTCTCCTCGACGTCATGATGCCCGGGCTCGACGGTATGGCGACGCTCCGGGCGCTGAAAGCGGCGAAGCCCGAGACACAGGTCATCATGCTCTCGGGCCGCAATCAGACGTCCACCATTGTGGAAGCCGTCCGGCTCGGCGCCGCCGACTACGTGCTGAAGCCGGAGGATCCAGAGGGGCTCGGGGAGATCGCGCTCGATGTCGCAATTCGCAACGCGATCGAGAAGAACCGGTTGGTTGTCGAGCTAACGGAGCTGCGTCAGCAGATCAGCGACGACCAGGACCGCGCGATCTGGGGCAAGAGCGAAAAGATGCGCGCGATCCAGCCGGTCATCGAGCAGGTGGCCGACAGCGACGTGACGGTGCTCGTGCGCGGAGAGAGCGGGGTCGGAAAGGAGCTGGTCGCGCGCGCGATCCACCAGCGCTCGACGCGCAATCGCCACCCCTTCGTCAAGGTGAACTGCGCGGCGCTCCCGGCCGAGCTGCTCGAGTCTGAGCTGTTCGGCCACGAGAAGGGGGCCTTCACGGGCGCGCAGATGACGCGCATCGGCAAGTTCGAACAGGCGGACCGGGGCACCCTGCTGCTCGACGAGATCGGCGAGATGAAGCCGGCGCTTCAGGCGAAGTTGCTCCACGTCCTCCAGGACGGCGAGTTCACGAAGCTCGGGAGCAACAAGCATGTCGCGGTGGACGTCCGGGTCGTGGCCGCGACGAACCGCGACCTCGAGGTGATGCTGCAGCGCGGCGAGTTCCGCGAAGACCTGTACTACCGACTCAAGGTCATCGAGCTCCACGTGCCGGCGCTCCGCGAGCGCCGCGACGAGATCCAGCAGCTGACCGACTTCTTCCTCGCCAAGTACTCGCGTAAGTACAACCGCCCGGTGCGCGGTGTCTCCGACGAGCTGCGTCGGCAATTCATGGCCTACCACTGGCCCGGCAATATCCGCGAGCTGGAAAACCTCATCAAGCGCCTGGTCATCCTGCAGGACGAACTGATGGTCATCCGGGAAATCGAGTACCACATTCAGCGCGCGGCCGCGATCGCCACGGCGGCTGCGAACGGGGCCGGCGCGATCGCTACGTCCAGCGGTTCCTATCCGGCCCCGGCGCCTGTCGCCCAGCCGGTTGCGACGCCGCCCGCGGTGGCGAGCCCGGCCGCGCGGGACGCGGCGTCCGACGGGCGCCCGCTCGCGCCGGACCGATCGACGCCCTCTGCCGCGGCGGTCGACGATCCTCTGCCCGATGGGCCGATTTCTCTCGCAGGCGTCGCGCGCGCCGCGGCGATGAAAGCCGAGCGTACGGCGATCGAGCGTACGTTGCGGCAGGTTCACTGGAACCGCCGCAAGGCGGCTCAGCTGCTCGGCGTGAGTTACAAGACCCTGCTCAACAAGATCAAGGAATGTGGAATCGGCCGGCCGTAGCCGCCGATTTGCAGATCTTTTAGGTACCGGCGTTCCCAGACTGAGAAGCGCGGGTCCGCTTCCCCTCCGCAGTCGGCAAAATCTTTTCACAATTCGTGGCACCTCGCTTGCTGAAACTCGAGCGGTTCACGCTGCTGCGTACGCGTGACCGCGGAGGGCTCGATGGACGAGACCAGCTCGAGAAGCGATTCCAGAGCGCGAGATCGCGTTGCGTGTCTCCTCGAGCGCGCGCATCCCCGGTACACGATGCTCATCGGGCGGAGCGATCAGATGAGTGAGGTCTATCAGCTCATCGAGCGCGTCGCGGACACCGACGTGACGGTGCTCGTGCGCGGCGAGAGCGGCACGGGGAAAGAGCTCGTGGCGCGTGCGGTTCACGCCGCCTCGAGCCGCCGTCACCGGACGTTCGTCAAGGTGAACTGCGCCGCGCTGCCGACCGAGCTGCTCGAATCCGAGCTCTTCGGTTTCGAGCGTGGCGCGTTCACCGGCGCCATCCAGGACAAGGCGGGCAAGTTCGAGTTCGCGAACCACGGGACGATGTTTCTCGACGAGATCAGCGAGATGCCGAGCCCGCTGCAGGCGAAGCTGCTGCAGGTCCTGCAGGACGGCGAATTCTCGCGCCTCGGCGGCCGCGCCGACGTCAAGGTCGACGTGCGCATCGTGGCCGCGACCAACCGCGATCTCGACAGCGCCGTCGCGGATGGGCGGTTCCGCGAGGACCTGTTCTTCCGGCTGAATGTCGTGTGCATCACGCTTCCGCCGCTGCGCCAGCGCCGCGACGAGATTCCGGTCCTCACGGACTTCTTCCTGCGCAAGTTCGCGGAGCACTACAACCGCCCGGCGCCGCAGCTCGCGCACGACACGCTGCGGTTGTTCGACGAGTACGCCTGGCCCGGCAACGTCCGCGAGCTCGAGAACGCGGTCAAGCGAGCCGTCATCCTCGGCACGGACACGCCGGTTCGGCAGGAGATTGCGGCGGCGATCGCGGGCCGGTGTCCGCTGATCGACCCGCCGATGTCCGACCCGGCGGTCGTGCATTCGGCGCCGCCGGCGATGCCGGCGCCGCCCGCCGCCCCGCTCGAGGCGCCACCCGATGGCTCGTGTTCGCTGAAAGACATCGCCCGCAATGCGGCGCGCGAAGCGGAGCGGAAGCTCATCGCGCTCACCCTGCAGGACACGCGGTGGAATCGCCGCGCCGCCGCGGAACGGCTGGGGATCAGCTACAAGGCGCTGCTCTACAAGATCAAGGACGCCGACCTGGACAGGGCGTCGTAGGCGATGACCGCCGAGTCCTTTGAGGAAGACGACCGCGTGCTGACGCCGAAGTCATTCGATTCTCGTGCTGAGCCACGAAGTGAAGCGAGCCGTCCGAACGCAGGACCTCCTCACGCTCGTCGTCATGGAGGCGGCCCTGGGTCAGCCGCACGCCGAAGGGGAGCCGGCGCGGGCACTCGCGCGCGTGGTCGCCGAAGAGGTGCGCGAGACCGACCTGCTGTCGCGCGTCGGCGATACGCGCGTCACGCTCGTGCTGTTCGACGCCGACATCATCGGATCGATGCGCGTCATCGACCGTCTGGCTGCCCGGCTCGAGCACTACGTGTTCGCGCAGCCGCTGTCCATCGCGATCGGCGCGGCCTGCTGCCCCACCGATGCCACCGACCCGGAATCGCTGCACCGCGAGGCGGCGGCGCGCCAGTTGCTGACGCGCCGCACCGCCAGCGCGTCGAACTTGTGACGAGGTTCATCATGCATCTGCACATCGCACGCACGCTCGTCTTCGGCTCCGCGTTCGCGTTCGCGCTTTCGCTCGCGTCGTCGAGCGCCGCACAGACCACGCGTCAACCGCAGGCGACGCCGGCTCCGTCGGCCGCCAGCCCCGGGCCGGACTACCTGCTCGGGATCGGCGACAAGCTCCGAGTCGAGGTGTACCGGGAGCCGCAGCTCTCGCAGTCCCTCGAGATCAGGCCCGACGGCAAGATCACGCTCCCGCTGGTCGGCGACGTCGTGGCCGCCGGCAGCACGCCGCGCGCGCTCGGGCAGGCGTTGTCCGCGCAGCTCAAGGACTACCTCACCAACCCGGTCGTCACCGTGATCGTGGCGGAGGCGAATCCGCCGACGGCCTACGTGATGGGCGAAGTGAACAACCCGGGCGCCATCCCGCTGAGGAGCCCGCTCACGGTCGTCCAGGCGCTTGCGATGGCCGGCGGCTTCAAGGAATTCGCGAACACGAAGGGGATCAGGATTCTCCGCCGCTCCGCGTCCGGCGTCTCGACGATCCCGTTCAACTACAAGGAAGCGGTCGAGGGGGGGCCTCCGGTGATGCTGCAGCCCGGCGACACCCTGGTCGTCCCGTAACTCCAGGATACAGACGAGGCACCTCATGGAGCGCACACATCATCCGTCCGAATACCTGCAGATCCTGAAGCGCCGCCGGCGCTGGTTCGTGCTGCCGTTTCTCGTGGTGGCCGTGATCGGTCTGCTCGTGGCGCTGCTCCTCCCTCCGACGTTCAAGTCGAGCGCCACGATCGCCGTGCAGGCGCCGGCGGTCTCGCCGGAGCTCATGCCGGCCGGGACCCCGCTCGACAACAGCGAACGGCTGCGCGCGCTCTCGCAGCAGCTCCTCAGCCCTGCGGTCCTCGAGCGCGTCGCACGCGAAGAGGCGATGGCCACGGAGGGGCCGCTCGACGGGGCCGTCCAGGGACTGCGCGATCGCATCACCGTCGAAGTCCCGAAGCCCATCGCGAAGACCGAGACGCGTCCCGACCTCAACTCCTTCAACATCGTGTACCGCGACAGCACGGCGGAGCGCACGCAGCGGCTCGCGAACCGGATCGCGGTGGCCTTCGTCGACGAGCACTCGCGCAGCCGCGAGGCCCAGGCCGAAGGCACCGCCGCGTTTCTCGCCGGCCAACTCCGCGACAGCCAGATGCGCATCGCCGATCTCGAGCAGCGGCTCCGGCAGGCCAAGGAAACCAACATGGGAAAGCTGCCCGAGCAGACCGCGGCCAATCTCCAGACGCTTTCCGGGCTGCGCCAGCAGATCGAGGCGACCAGCAACAGCCTGCGCGGCGAGCAGGATCGGCTGGCGCTGCTCGAGCGCAACATCCAGGCTGTGCGCCAGGGCGCGTACGCGTCGGGCCCGGCCGGGGCGCCGAGCGGCTCGGCGCGGGTCCTGGCGCTCCAGCGGCAACTGAACGAGGCGCGCGGCAAGTACACGGAGAAGCATCCCGAGATTCAGCATCTCGAACATGAGCTGGAGACGGCGCGCGGGGAGCTGGCGGCCGCGAAATCGCAGCCCCAGAGCGAGCGCGACGAAATCCTGAGCGGCGATCCCTCTTATCAGCAGCTGGACGCCGAGCGAAACCTCGTCCGCATCCGGATCGCGGGACTCAGACGGCAGGAAGCGCAGCTGCAGGGAGACATCGGCCGCTATCAGCAGCGCATCGAGGCGGCGCCGATGGTGGAACAGGCGCTCGCGTCGCTGCAGCGCGAGCACGAGCTCGAGCGCGCGAAATACAAGGAGCTCTCCGAGCGGCACTCCGCCGCGATGGTGCAGGAGCAGATCGAGCGTGTCCGAGGCGGCGAGCGCTTCAGCGTTCTGTATGGCGCGTACATGCCGACCGAGCCCGAGAGCCCGAGGCGCGGTCGAATCCTGCTCATCGCGCTCGCGTTCGGGCTCATGGCGGGAACCGGCGCGGCGCTCGGCCGCGAGTACTTCGATCGATCGGTGCGTGACGCCACCGCGCTGCAAGAGGAGTTTGACGTGCCGGTGCTCGCGGAGATCCCGCGCATCGGCCATTCGACGCAGGCGTGAACTCGCCTGGGAGAACGAGAAGATGAGTCGGATTCATCGCGTCGTCGAGAAGGCCGAGCGCGAGGGCCAGTTCAGTCGCACCCAGGGCGTCGTTGAAGCGCCGCAGCTGGTGCCGCGCGGGTACGGGACGCCTGAGCCCGCCGCGACCCCCGAGGAACCGCCAGCGGTCGAGCCTGCCGTTCCGCCGAGCCCGACGAGCGATCAGCTGCTCGTCGTGGTCAACGCCCCGACGTCGGTAGCGGCCGAACAGTTCCGGCTGCTTCGCACGCGGCTGGCGGCGCGCGACCGGGTGCGCCGCGTGCAGACGCTGCTCGTGACCAGCCCGCTCAACGGAGAGGGCAAGACCGTCACGGCGGCCAACCTCGCGCTGAGCATGGCGCAGGAGCTCCAGGGGCGCGTGCTTCTGATCGACGCGGACCTGCGCCGCCCATCGGTCGGCCCGCTCCTCGGTTTATCGCACCACGTCGGGCTCTCCGACGTCGTCGTCGGCCGGGCGCCGCTCGACCACGCGCTCGGCCAGGTGCCCGGCACGCACCTCACCGTGCTCCTAGCCGGCGAGCGGACGAGCCGGCCCGCGGAGCTGGTCGGGTCGAGCGCGATGCGACGGACGATCGACACGCTCCGTTCGCAGTTCGACCGGATCGTCATTGACACGACGCCCGTGGCGTTCGCTGATACCCACGTGCTGGCCTCGCTGGCCGACGGGATTCTGATGGTGGTCCGCTCGGGCGTCACGCCGCGTCCCGCCGTCGAGCGCGCGCTCGGCGCGTTCGACCGCGAGAAGCTGCTGGGCCTCATTCTGAACGGCGTCGACGAGACGCCGGAAAATCTCTACGGCTACGACGAACCGGGCGGGCTGGCCGCGGCGGGCTGAGGATCAGGTGCAGATTTTCAACCGCCCCGTCTCGCCGCGACAGGTCACGGTTTTCAGCGTCGAGATGCTGCTGATCTTCGGGTTGCTGACCGTCGTGGCCGAGCTTCAGAGCTCCGGGCTCGCTCCGGCGGGATTCTGGAAGCTGGCGCTGGTCACCGGGCTCTGCCTGCTCTGCCTGTACTACAACGACTGCTACGACCTCACGGTCATGCGGTCGAGCCGCGAGCTCACGATCCGGCTGTGTCAGGCGGTCGGCGCCACGTCGATTCTGCTCGCTGGAGTGTTTTTTCTCGCGCCAGATCTTGCCCTCGGGGATGGCGCGTTCGTCACCGCGGCCATCCCCCTTCTTCTCGGCATCCTGGTCTGGCGCCTCGCGTTCAACTGGTTGGGAACGCTGCGGCCGCTCGAGGAGCGCGTCCTCATGATGGGCACCGGAGAGTTATCGCAGCAGGTGGCGCGTCAGATCCTCGCGCAGCGCGACTTCCCGTACCACATCGTTGGATTCATCGACGACAACCCGGCGCGGGTGGGCGAGCCGCTCGTGAACCCGGGCATTGTCGGAACGCCCTCGGACCTCACATCGCTCGTCGCGCGCCATGGCGTGACGCGCATCATCGTCGGGTACGCCGATCGCCGCGGGCGGCTGCCGGTCGCGGAGCTGCTCGGCGCGAAGCTGCAGGGCATCCGCGTCGAGGATCTCAGCACGGTGTACGAGCGCCTGACCGGCAAGCTCCTCGTCGAAGACATCCGCCCGAGCTGGCTGATTTTCTCCGACGGGTTCCGCGCCGCGCGGCTCACGCGGATGACCAAGCGGGTCTTCGATCTCGGATGCGCGGCGATAGGGCTGATCGTTGCCGCGCCGGTCATGCTGCTCACCGCGTTGGCGGTCTGGCTCGAGAGCGATGGGCCGATCCTCTATCGCCAGACGCGCGTCGGCCAGAACGGCCGTCCCTTCACGCTGTTCAAGTTCCGCTCGATGCGCAAGGACGCCGAACGCGGCACGCCGATCTGGGCGACAGAGAGCGACGCACGCGTCACGCTCGTGGGCCGCGTCATCCGGAGCACGCGCCTCGACGAGCTGCCCCAGCTCTGGAACGTGCTGCGCGGCGACATGAGCTTCGTGGGCCCTCGGCCGGAGCGGCCGTTCTTCGTCGCGCAGCTGGCGTCGCAGATTCCGTTCTACGACCAGCGCCATGCGGTCAAGCCCGGCGTCACCGGCTGGGCGCAGGTGCGCTATCGCTACGGTGCGTCGCTCGAGGACGCGCGCGAGAAGCTGCGCTACGACCTGTATTACGTGAAGCACATGTCCATGGCGTTCGACATCTCGATCCTGATCGACACCGTCAGGGTCGTGCTGTTCGCGAGAGGATCCCGATGAGGCCCGTTGTCTGGACCGAGGCCCACCAGGGCAGGATTGTCGCGCTCAACGTCGGCGCGCGCTGGGTGACGATTCTCGTCGAGCTGGTGCTCGGCTTCGTGATGCTCCCATTCAACACACGCCATTTGGGGGCAAGCGACTACGGACTCTGGATACTCGCGGCTTCGGTCGTGGCCTACTTCCCGCTCCTGAATCTGGGCTACGGCGCGGCGGAAGATCGCTTCGTCGCACACTACCGCGCGCAGCGGGATCCGCAGGCCATCAACGAGATCGCGAGCACGCTGTTCTTCATCTACGCGGGCATCGGGCTGGTGGCGCTGGCGATCGTCGGGGTCGTCGCCGGGAACGCCGGCGATCTCTTCAACCTGGCCCCGGACCAGCGGGAGACGGGACAGCTCGTCATCCTGATGGTCGGCCTGGCCTTCACGGTCGGCCTTCCATTCGGGGCCTTCGGCGGGGTCGTCAACGGGTTCCAACGCACGTATCTCAACGGGATCGTGGGCGTCGCGGTCGCGCTCGCGGTGGCGGTCGTCAACGTGACCGTGCTGCGCCTGGGCGGGAACCTCGTCACCCTCGTAGCGGCAATGACCGCCACCCGCATGCTCGGACTCTTTTGGTACCGTCTCAACGCCTATCGCGTGTTCCCGCTTCTTCGCATCCGGCCGTCGCTCTTCCGCCGGGCGCGGTTGCGCGAGGTGACCGGCTTCAGCGTCTACATGCTGGTCCAGAACGTGTCGAACCGTGTGAACTATGGGACCGATCCGATGGTCATCGCGGCCTTCCTCGCCACCGGGGCCGTCGCGGTGTGGACCGTGGCGCAGCGGCTGGCCGACATGACGCTTCGTCTGACGAATCAGATCAACGATGTGCTCTTTCCGGTCGTCGTGGAGTGTGACAGCGCCCAACGGCACGACCGGCTCCGCGAGCTGCTGTTGCACGGGACGCGGCTCTCGCTGGCGCTGGCGCTCCCGGTTGGCGGCGTGCTCGTGATGCTGGCGGAGCCGATCGTGATCGGGTGGACGGGGCCGGCCTTTCGTGCGGCGGCGGTCCTGCTTCAGCTCCTCGTGATTGTGGTGCTCGTTCGCGTCAGCACCGCGACCTGCGGCACGGTCCTGCGCGGCGCAGGGCACCACCGCCTGCTCGCAATCTCCAACCTGACCGCGGCCGCGGTCAATATCGCGCTGAGCATCGTCCTGGTCCGCACGCATGGCCTCCCGGGCGTGGCCGTCGCGACGCTCATCCCCGTTGCGACCCGGGGCATCCTGATCCTGGTGCCCGTCGCCTGCGCGCGGGCGCGCGTGTCGCTCGCACAATTCGCCACGCGGGCGGTCTGGCCGGCGCTCTGGCCCGCCGGGTTCGCGCTCGGAGCGCTAGCCCTCGTGCGCCATCGCCTCGACGCCTCGCTCCTCGCGTGCTTCGCGTGCGGGCTGGCCGTCGGCGTCATCTATCTCCTGCTCTTCATCGGCGTGGCGATCGGCCGAACGGACCGGGCGCGCTATCTCGCCAAGCTGCGCGGTTTGACGCCACGTCCGGCGCTCAAGGTGGCATGAGGTGGATTCGATGACCGGCATCATCCTCGCGGCCGGACCGGGGACGCGCCTCAACGGAAGCGCCGCCATACGGCCCAAGTGTCTGGCCGCGCCAGGCGGAGTCCCGCTGATCGCTCGCCAGATTCAGGCGCTGCGAGGGGTCGGGATCGACCGCGTTGTCGTCGTCGCCGGCTTCGAGTCGGCCGCGGTCCGCGCGGCGTGCGGCGCCGACACGCGCTTCGTCGAGAATCCGATCTTCAGACAGACCAACAGCCTGTATTCGCTCTGGCTCGCGCGCGCGGTGCTCGACGGCGGGTTCGTGGTGATGAACTGCGACGTGCTGTTCGACCCGCGCATGCTCGCCGATCTCTGCGACGCGCGACACGAGGATGCGCTGCTCGTCTCGTACCCCGCGCCTGGAGACCCGGCGTTCGGCGACGAAGAGATGAAGGTCAAGGTGCGTCGGGGCCGCGTCGTCTCAATG
Organism: uncultured Acidobacteriota bacterium; assembly: GCA_963847125.1. GTDB lineage: Bacteria > Acidobacteriota > Vicinamibacteria > Vicinamibacterales > 2-12-FULL-66-21 > DATAEE01. The sequence goes on along the minus strand of CAWJYM010000004.1, from coordinate 2,993,169 downwards.
GCGAAGGATCTGACGGCCGACGACACCGACGGAGAGAATGTCGGCATCGCGAAGTTCGGCCGGGACGGCGCCAGGCACTTGGTCCGCGTCATGGATCGGCTGCTGCGGGCGGGCGCGACCGACGCCTGGGCGCCGAAGGGGTTCGAGACCTTCGCGCAGGAGCGTCCCCTTTACGCCGTGGGCACGCGAGGGTTGCCCTGGATCGAAATCGACACGCCGGACGACTACGAGCGGGCCGTCCGCGAGATCGTGCCGGCTCTCGACGGCGCGCCGGGCGAGCGTCCTGACGCCGCGCAAGAGGCCTCACTGCCGTTCGAGGGGAGGGCCTGACGATGGCGCGAGGCCGTCACGCCGCCCTCGCCGACCGCCACGAGGCCGTTCGGCAGCCGCGCGAGATGCGAGTTGTCGCGCTGGGGGGAGGCACCGGTCTTCCCACGGTGCTGCGCGGCCTGCGTCCGCTGATCTTTTCCCGCGACCCGTCGCGGGAGCCGGCGACGCCGAAAGACTGCCTCACGGCGATTGTCGCCACGACAGACGATGGCGGCAGCTCGGGACGGCTGCGCCGGGACTACAACATCGTCCCGCCCGGCGACATCAGGAACTGCCTGGCCGCGCTTTCGGAGGATCAGGCGCTCCTGACGGAGCTCTTCCAGTTCCGGTTCGACAGTGGCGACGGATTGAGCGGCCACGCGCTCGGCAACCTGATCCTGACCGCGCTCCAGGAGGTCACGCGCGACGCGACGCGGGCGATCGCCATCGCGGCGCGGGTGGTCGGCGCGCGCGGCACGGTCCTCCCCGCGACGATCGATCCGGTTTCGCTGGCGGCGGAGCTCGAGGACGGCCGCGTGGTCGAGGGAGAGACGGCGATCGTGACCTCCGGCGCCGGAATCCGACGCCTGTCACTGGTCCCGGCCGCCCCCACCTGCAGCGATGCGGCCGCGGATGTGATCCGCCGGGCGGACATCATCGTCGCCGGCCCCGGGAGCCTCTATACGAGCATCCTCCCGCCGCTGCTCGTGCCGGCGCTCCACGACGCGATCAGGGAGACGTCGGCCGTGCGCGTGTTCGTGCTGAACCTGATGACCGAGCCGGGTGAGACCGTCGGTTTCAGCGGGCCGAAGCACCTCGAGGTCGTACGGGATCATCTCGGCTTCCAGCCTTTCGACGTCGTCCTGTTCAATACGGCGCCCGTAGCCGAACACCTCGTCCGCGCGTACGCGCAGAGAGGCTCGGTGCCGGTCGTCATGGGCCCCGCGGATGTCGCGGCGATTGTGGACATGGGAACCAGGCCGTTCGGCACGCCGCTGACGACCGACGGATTCCAGAACGAACTGAAGATTCGTCACCACCCCAGGCGGCTCGCGGTGGCCATCACCGCCTGCGCGCGGGGTGCATTTGGAGGGCGGACCTCCTAGTCCGAGACACTTATGTACGAACGTTTCTACAATCTGCGCGAGCGACCCTTCGCCCTGAGTCCCGATCCGGAATACCTGTATCCGAGCGGAGTGCATCGAGAGGCGCTCGACTACCTTCGCTACGGCATCGAGACGCAGGCAGGATTCATCGTCATCACGGGCGAGATCGGTTCCGGCAAGACGACGCTGCTCCAGACCGTGCTCCAGCGACTGGATAGCGGCACGAAAGTCGCCCGGCTGGTGAACACGACGCTCGAGCCGCGCGAGCTGCTCGAGGCGATCCTGCTCGACTTCGGCATCGATCTGACGTCGACCTCAAAGCCGATGATGCTCCGCCAGCTGGGAGAGTTTCTCGTCCGCCAGCGGGCCGACGGGCGCCGTGCGCTTCTCGTGATCGACGAAGCTCAGAATCTCAGCGTTCCGGCGCTCGAAGAAATCCGGCTCCTCTCGAACCAGGAGACCGAGAAGTCGAAGCTGCTGCCGATCGCGCTGGTCGGCCAGCCGAATCTGCGCGACAAGCTCCGGTCTCCGGAGCTGGAGCAGCTGCGTCAGCGGGTGACGGTCAGCTACCACCTCATGCCGCTCGACGGCCCCGAGACGCACGCCTACATCAATCACCGGCTGCGACGCGCCGCCCTCGGGGAGCCGATGGAGTTCCCGGCAGAGGCCGCGGCCGTCGTGCACGCCCGCAGCAGAGGCGTGCCCCGGACGATCAATGTCATCTGCGACGCGACGCTCGTCTTCGGATACGGCGACGAGCGGCGCGATATCGACGGCGCGCTCGTGGAGGTTGTCGTGGCGGAGCTCGAGGCGACGGGCGTGCTGTCGCCGGCTGGGGCTGTTCCGGCCGCGCCCGAGGCGCCGGCCCCTGTGATTCCCACGGCGGTACCGGCGTTCCGCCTCCGGTCTCGAGGCCCACGATCTCACCCGCGCCGGTCGCTGCTTCGCCTGCGCCGGCCGCCGTTTCGCCTGTGCCGGCCGCTGCGTCGCCTGCGCCAGTCCCGGTCGCCGCTCGTGTCCGTGCGCCCGAAGCGCGAACGTTCGTTCCGCCAGCGGCGGCCGCCTACGAGGAAGCCGTCCGGCTGCGCGAGGCAGAGATTGCGGCACGCGAAGCGGAGCTCGTCAGGCGGGAGCGTGTGCTGGCCGAGCAACGCCGAATCATGTCCGAGGAGTACCGGCTGCTGCGCGGCCCCGCAGCGACCCCGTCCGATGGAGTGCGCCCGGTGCCGGTCGTGCCGCAACGCGTGTTACACCGCCCGAAGGGCGCCGCAGCGCCTGCCCTTCTGGCAGCGCGTGTTTCGTTTTCTCGCGGGTGAACCCGCAGCCTGGTGATGCGGATTCTCTTCTGGAGCTCGCTCGCCCTGATCGTCTACGCGTACGCGGGATATCCCTGCGCGCTGGCGCTGGTGGCATGGCTCCGCCCCCGGCCAATCAGGAAGCGCCCCGTGACGCCGCCCGCGCCGGGCGTGTCGATCGTCATCGCGGCGCGGAACGAAGCGTCGCGGTTGCCGCGCAGGCTGGAGAACCTCCTCGCCCTTCCCTATCCGGGTCCCAGACAGATCATCGTCGTCTCGGACGGATCGACCGACGACACGTCGCGCGTACTGGCCCGGTTTCCGCAGATAGAGCTCCTGGAGATTGAGGCGTCGGGCAAGGCGGCGGCGCTCAACGCCGGCGTGGCGCGCGCACGGCACGATCTGCTGGTCTTCGCCGACACACGACAGACGTTTGCCGGCGACGCACTCCTCGAGATGGTGGCCAACTTCGCCGACCCCGAGGTCGGCGGGGTGACCGGCGAGCTCGTCCTGGACTGCGAGCGGCCATCCAACGGGCCGATCGATTCGAACGTCGCAGAAGGCGTCGGCCTGTACTGGCGATACGAGAAGTGGCTGCGGCGTCAGGAAAGCCTCGTCCATTCGACACTCGGAGCGACCGGAGCCATTTACGCGCTCCGCCGATCGCTCTGGCAGCCGCTTCCCTCCGGCACGCTTCTCGACGACGTGCTGGCGCCGATGCGGGTCGTGCTGGGCGGCTCGCGCGTCGTGTTCGAGGAGCGCGCGAAGGCTCAGGACCAGGTCGCCGGCGACGGGGGCGAAGAGCAGCGCCGCAAGGTGCGCACCCTGGCGGGGAACTATCAGATTCTCGGCCTCGAGCCTCGCCTCCTCAACCCGTTCGCAAACCCGGTCTGGCTGCAGTACATCTCGCACAAGGTCGCGGCCCGGCTCATCGTGCCCGTTCGCCTTGATCGCGCTCATGGTCTCGAGCGCGGCGCTCGTACAGCAGGCCGCGATCTACGCCGTCGCCTTGACCGCGCAGATTTTCTTCTACGGCCTGGCGGCCTTCGGCGCGGTCTTCGGCGCGGCCACGCGCGCGGCGCGAGTCGCCTATGCATTCGTCGTGATGAACGTGGCCAGCGTACAGGCGTTCTTCGCGGTCGCGAGCGGCCGCACGCGGTGGCGGTGAGCGATGGAGCGCCTGGCCTTCAACTACGTCGGCGGTCCGAGCGGCGTCCAGCCGCCTCCGGAGGCAAAAGCGGCCCCCGTGCGCGCGGCCGCGACGCCCACGGACGATCGCCTGTCGTACCTGGCGCTCCTCGCGTTCATGCTCGTGCTGCTCACGCGGCCTCAGGATCAGTTCGCGTTCGTCGCGCCGCTTCACCTGGCCGAGCTCTTCGGGGTCGCCGCGCTCGTGGCGCTCGTCCTCGGCCGGATGTCGCGAGGCCTCCCAATCATTCGACTGAGCCCCGAGCTCGTGGGGGTCTTCGCATTCGCCCTGGTTGTCGTCGGAACCGTTCCGTTTTCGTTCTGGCCGGGCGGGTCGGTCTCGCTCTTCAAAGACCTCTTCCTCAAGGTCTTGCTCGTGACGGTGGTGATCGTGAACACCGTCACGACGCGCGAGCGTTTCGAGAAATTCGCGGCAGTGGTGCTGCTCGGCGCCTCCTACATTGGAGTGCGGGCCATCGTCGACTACATCCGCGGAGTGAACCTGGTCGAAGACGGACGCGTCATGGGCGCAGTCGGGGGCCTGTTCGGCAATCCGAACGACATGGCGCTGACCATGGTGTCGTTCCTGCCATTTGCGATCGGCATGGCGGTGACGGGAGGCAGACGGTCTTTCAGGCTGTTGGGTCTCGTGGCTCTTCCCGCGCTCACGGGCGCGGTGATCTTCAGCAAGAGCCGCGGCGGAGCCGTCGGCCTCGTCGCGATGCTGGCGGTCGCGCTCTACCATCTCCGCCGGCTGCGTCCTGGCCTCGCCGCCGCGATGCTGGTCGCCGGGCTGGCCGCGGTTCCGATGCTGCCTTCCTCCTTCTTCGATCGAATGTCGAGCATCGTGAACGCCGAGCAGGACGTCAGCGGCTCCAGGGAAGCGCGCAAGACCCTTCTGCGCGAGGGCTTCCAGACCTTTCTCTCGAACCCGATCATCGGCATCGGTGCGGGACAGTTCCCGAACTACAACCCGTCCGGTCGGCAAGAGGCATGGCGGCAGACGCACAATGCCGTGCTGCAGGTTGCCGCGGAGCTCGGCATCTTCGGGCTCGCCGCCTTTCTCTTCATGATCGCGTCGGGGTTCGGCGCGGGGAGCCTTGCGCTGCGAACCGTCCGGAGCGCCAGACGCCGTGCGCGTGCATCCACCGCCGGCTGGAGCTCGGGATCGGACCCGGTCGCCGCGGCCGCCGACCGTGAAACGCTCGACTGGCTCGAGTTCACCGGCGCGATGGTCGTTGCGGCATTCACCGGCTGGTTCGTCTCGTCGATGTTCGCGTCGGTCGCCTACTACTGGACGCTGTACATCCTTCTCGCGATCGGCTCCGCAGTCAGACTGATCAGCGCAGAGACAGCCGGTCGCGCGCGAGCAATGGAACGCTCGACGGTTCGAGCATCCGGGGGTGCGTGGTGCTGACGGTGATCATCGCCACGAGAAACCGGGCGGCGCTGCTCGCCAGCACCCTCGACGCCCTGATCCGACAGGAAGACCCGGGCGAGCCGGTCGAGATCCTCGTCGTCGACAACGGATCAGGTGACGACACGCCGGCCGTCGTGAGCGATGCCGCAGCCAGGGCCACGGCCCGGGTGATCTACCTGCGCGAGGATCGGCCCGGCAAGTCGCACGCCCTGAACACCGCCGTGGCTCACGCGCGGGGCGACCTCATCGTGCTCACCGACGACGACGTGGTGCCGGGCGAGCGATGGCTCCGGGAGTACCGCCGGGCGTTCGCCGAGACCGATGCTGATTACGCCGCAGGGCGGATCGTACCCCTCTGGGAAAGTACGCCGCCCGCCTGGATGTCTCCGGCCTTGCACGGCGTGCTGTCCATTCCGGATGGCGGCTCGCGCCGGCTCCCGCTCGGAGCCGGAGCCGACGTGATGCCGATCGGCTGCAACATGGCCGTGCGGCGCCACGCCATCGACCGAATCGGCGGGTGGGATCCCGATCTCGGCAAGCTCGAGGGGACCCTTCGAACGGGCGAAGACCACGATTTCGCGCTCCGCCTGACGGCCGCCGGCCTCGCCGGCGTGTACGTGCCGGAAGCGGTCGTTCAGCATCGCGTACCGGCCGACCGTCTGCGGCAGGCATACGTCCGGCGATGGTTTTTCGAGAACGGCGCGATCGTCGCCCGGCTCGAGCGCCGCTATCCGTCGACGGACTCCTATCTGCTCAAGGTGCCGCGATACCTCTGGAAGCGCGCCCTGCGAGACGCGTGGATTGCCGTGACCGCGGTGGTGAGGGGCGACCTGAAGCGCGTCGTGGCCGGAACGATGCGTCTGACATGGTTCAGTGGATATCTGAGGGCTCGATGGTCATGACGGCCGACGTTTCCATCAGCGTCGTCATCGCCACGTACCAGCGAGCGCGGCTGCTCGCCGAGTGCCTCGAAGCGCTGCGTGCGCAGGACTATCGCCCCGGCGATGAAGTCATCGTGGTGGACAACGGGAGCGGCTATGCAACCACGGCAGTTCTCGCCGAGGCGGCGCGCGACTTTCCCGCTCCCGTTCGGATCCTCAACGAAGCCGCGCCCGGAAAGACGCCCGCGCTTCGGACCGGCATCGCGGCGGCGACCGGGAGCGTTCTGGCGCTCACCGATGACGATGTGCTCGTGGAGACCGGGTGGATCGCGACGATCAGACGACTCTTCGGCGATCCGAGCCTGGCGCTCGTCGGCGGAAGAGTCGATCCGCGGTGGGAAGCCGGCGTTCCGCGCTGGCTGCAGCTGGAGCAGCACGGGCGGTACAGCCTGATGACCTCCCCGCTGGCGCTCCTTCACTACGGCGAGGCCCAACCGCTCGGCGCGAGGACCGCCGTCGGCGCGAACATGGCGGTCCGCCGGGATGTATTCGAGGCGGTCGGCGGACTGTCGCGCGAGCTGGGACGATTTCGCGGAACGCTCCTGTGTGGCGAAGACCGCGACCTGTGCCGGCGCGTTGCCGCCCGCGGGTATCGCAGTGAGTACCGTCCGGAGCTCATCGTTCGCCACTGGGTGCCGGCGGCGCGCACCCGGATGAGCTACTACCTTCGCTGGTTTTACTGGTCCGGCGTCACCAACGCGCTGATCGACGCACACGATTCGGGGACGCCGTGGGTACGCCATTTCCTGCGCCGACTGTTGACCGCGCCGTTCGCGGCGGTCGTGCGGCTGCTCTCAGGCCGGCCGGCGGATGCGGCGGCCGTACTGGCGGACGCCGCCTTCGCCGCCGGATACCTGGTCCAGCGCGTCGTCCGACCCGTGGCACCCCACTTGCGAAGAACCGCCGGAGCTTCCTGATGCCTCTCGAGACCTTGACCGCACGTCCCAACAGCCTCTCCTCGACGGACTCGCACGCGCGCGAGGTCGCGCGCGGCGAGCGTTTCGAGTTCGGCGAAAACTGGGCGCGCTTTCTGAAGACGCTCAACGAGCCGCGTATCGTCGCCGCCACCCGGGCGCTGCAACGCATGCTGGAGGTCGACTCCCTCCAGGGTCTTCGTTTCCTCGACATCGGATCGGGGAGCGGCCTGTCGAGCCTGGCGGCGCGCCGGTTGGGTGCACAGGTCCTCTCGTTCGACTTCGATCCTCAATCCGTGGCGTGCACGCGCGAGCTGCGGCGCCGGTACTTTCCGACCGACGATCACTGGCGGGTGGAACAGGGGTCCATTCTCGATCGGAACTACGTGCGATCGCTCGGCGCCTTCGACGTGGTCTATTCCTGGGGCGTCCTGCATCACACCGGCCGCATGTGGGATGCGCTCGACCACGCCGCGTATCCCGTCGGGCCGGCCGGCAAGCTGTTCGTCGCGATCTACAACGATACCGGCAGCCAGAGCAGGCGCTGGCGATCGATCAAGCGGCTGTACAACAGGCTGCCTCGCGTCGTGCGGCCCGCCTATGCGCTGGCCGTCTCCGCGCCCGCGGAACTGAAAGCCGCGGCGCGCTCCCTGCTCGCGCTGCGGCCCGGGGAGTTCGTCCGGAGCTGGACGGGCGACCTGCGCCGCGGCATGAGCCGTTGGCACGACTTGATCGACTGGGTGGGCGGCTATCCGTACGAGTTCGCCAAGCCAGAAGAGATCTTCGACTTCTACCGCGCGCGCGGATTCTCCCTGATGCGGATGGCGTGCGGAGGGGTCGGGCTGGGCTGCAATCAGTTCGTGTTCGAGCGGCAGACCGGCCGTTGACGATGGAGAAGACCATGAAAACGCTTCTCGCTGCTAGCCTTTTCGCCGTATTCGCCGCGGTTACGCTGCAGGCACAGCAGGCACAGCAAACGACGGAGCCCCTGAGAGCCGGCTGGACATTCCGCCCCGCGTTCACGATGGGCGGCGCCTTCGACGACAACGTACTCCTGGTCGGTCCTGGCACGGCCCCCGATCCACCGTCCGACTACGTCACGGCGGTCACGCCCGCCGGCACGCTCAACTATCTTGGCAAGTATCTTCAGTTCACCAGCGGGTACCAGGGATCGCTCGTGTTCTACCAGGACTTGTCCGGTCTCAACAGCCTGGATCAGAACGCCCGCGCGGACGTGAGGTACCGCTGGACGCCACGACTCACAGTGCACGCCGGACAGACGTTCGCCAGCTCGCCCGCGACCGACGGCATAGAGTTCGTCGGCATCCCGTTCCGCCGCATCGGCAATCGCCGGTTCGTGACCACGGGAGGCGCCGAGCTCCGTCTGTCGCCAACGACGACGCTGAACGCCGCCTATAACCTGCGTTTCGTCGACTTCGAAGACGACGTCGTGCTCGCGTTTCCGGGCGGCCACGAGCACGTCGCCACGGGTATCCTGCTCCATCAGTTGTCGCCGCGTTTCGCCCTCGGCGGTGATTTCGGGTGGCGACGCTCGCTGATCATCGACCAGCCGGTCCCCATCACACATCCAGCATGCGATGGGGACGGCACAGTACCGGATCTCGGAGAACGTCCAGATCGCGGGAAGCGCCGGTCTCTCCCATCAAGGGCAAGTCATGAGTGAGGAGCCGCGCACCGGCCTCGCCTTTCGTGGAGAAATCAACGCGCGACGCCAGTATTTCATGATGACGGCGTACTACGAGCGGTCGATGCTCCCCTCGTTCGGCTTCGGCGGGATATTCCAGAACGAGGAGCTCGCGGGGACGATTCAAGGTTGGTTCGCGCGCAACCGCGCATACTGGCAGGCGGGAGCGGCGTGGCGCGACGCCGACCCGTTGACCCTCGCCGTTGTCCTGCCGGACGAACAGAGCCGGCGGTCGGTCTGGATCACGTCGCGGCTCGGCTATCGACTGTCCCCATGGCTGAGCGTCGAGGGGTACTACACGCGCGCGAACCAGGATGGTTGGCGCACGGACGGCACGATCACGCGCAACCGCTTCGGCTTCCAGGTCGTGACGTCGAAGCCTCTGAGGCTCGCACGATAAGCAACACCCAGGGTGATGCAGGACACGAAACCAACGGTCAGCGTCGTCATCCCCGTCTACAACGGGGCGCAGTGGATTGACCACGCGCTGCAGTCGGTCTTCGCGCAGACCTACCGCGATTTCGAGGTCATCGTCGTCGACGACGGCTCGACCGACGATCTCGCGGAGGCGCTGCGCCCCTGGATGGGCCGGATCTCGCTCGTTCGCCAGTCCAACCACGGCCCGGCGAAGGCGCGGAACGCCGGCATCGCCCTGGCCGCGGGACGCCTCATCGCGTTCCTCGACGCCGACGACGAGTGGCTGCCCGAGAAGCTCAGGTTGCAGGTGGCCTACTTCGATCGGTACCCGGAAGCCGGCCTGGTGCATACCGCGGTCGTCGGACGGAACAGCGGCATCGATCTCCAGGGACCGACGTTCGAGCCCCCGCAGCATCGGTACTGCCCGATTTTTCATACCGACTTCTTCATCCGTACGCTCACGGTGATGGTCCAGAAGAGCGTTCTGTTGGAAGTCGGCGACTTCGACGAGCGGCGGGAGATTCACGTCGAAGACTGGGACCTGTGGCTTCGAATCGCGGCGCGCCACCCGATAGGTTATCTGACGCGTCCGCTCGCGATCCACCGGCAGGGCGGCCACATGAGCACGGTGATCGACAAGACGTTCGCCGGCCAGGCGCTGGTGATCGAGAAGAACCGCGGACTCTGCCACTCCGCCTGTCCGAAGCACCGCGAGGCGCCGGATGAGTGTCTCCGCGCGCGGGAGCACGTCCTGTACTGGTCCTGGGGGACCGAGCGCTTCCGACGCGGCAACAGTACGGGCGCGCGCGACGCGTACGCGCGCGCGATCGCGCTGCGTCCTTGGAATCCCGTGACCTACGTGCGCTACGGGGCGTGCTTTCTCCCCGAGCGCTGGCACGCGCGCGTGCGCGCGATGAAGCGCCGGCTGGGGATCGCCGGGCCGGAGTCGGTGCCGTCGGCGGCCGAGATGCCCCCTCGCAGAACCCTGGTCAACGACACCGTGTATGGCCGCGCGCGCGGCCGCGCCATGCGCGCCGCGCGGGCGCTCGACGAATCCATCGTGCACGCGGTTCGCACGCGCCGACGCATCCTGTTCGAAGCGGCGTCGCCGATGAGCTTTGCGATCTTCGAGCCGGTCTACCGACGACTGCGGGCCGATCCCCGCCTCGAGTTCTGGTTCACGGCGCGCGGCCGAGCGTGGAAGCCGACGACCATCTTCTCGACCGTGGGAATCACCCAGCGCGTGATCGGCCCCGACCGCGCGAAGTGGGGAAAGTGGGACCTGTCGGTCAACACGGACTTCTGGGAAATGACGACGCTGTACCGGCGGACGCGGCGCGTGCACCTCTTCCACGGCGTCGCGGGCAAGTACGGGCTCGACGCCCCCGTGGACCTGGCGACCGAAATAGCCAGCTTCGCGTGCCTGATGTTCCCGAATGAGGATCGGCTGCTGCGTTACACCGAGGCCGCACTCGTCCCGGCCGGATCGCCCGCGGCGGCGCTCGTCGGCTATCCCAAGACGGACGCGCTCGTCGACGGCAGCCTCGAACGCCGCGCGATCTGCGAAGCCCTTCGGCTCGACGCAGACCGGCCCGTCGTCCTCTTCGCCCCCACGTGGTCGCCGGACTCGTCGCTCCGAATGGGCGAACAGATCATCGATGTGCTGTCGTCGGCGCGGTATCAGGTCATCGTCAAGCTGCACGACCGCTCGTACGATCCGTCGCTCCGCGGCTCGGGCGGCGTGGACTGGGCCACGCGGCTATCGCGCTACCAGGGCGACCCTCTGGTGCGTGTCGTCAGAACGCATGACGCATCCCCGTACCTCGTGGCCGCCGACGCGCTCGTGACGGACCACAGCTCGGTCGGATTCGAATACATGCTTCTCGATCGGCCGATCCTCGTCATGGACTGCCCGGAGCTGCTGGAGCGATCGAGGGTCAATCCGGACAAGGTCCAGCAGCTCAGGTCCGCCGCCGACGTCGTCTCCCGTCCCGCGGACCTCCTGGACGCCGTCGGTTGGGCGCTCGCGCGACCTGCGAGGCATTCCGCGCGGCGGAGGGAGATCGGAACCGCGCTCTTCTATCAGCCCGGGACCGCCACCGAGAGGGCCGTGGCCACCTTCTATAACCTGTTGGATATGGCGGCGCCGATCCCCGAGGAAGTGGTTCGGCCCTCCGCGGTCGTGGAGACCGCGGCCTGATGGCGGCCCTCGCGCGGAACGTGGCCAGCGTTTCCGTCGTGATCTGCACCTACAACCGCGCCGGGCTGCTGCGCCAGACGCTCGCCGGGCTGAGAGCCTGCGCCGCGCCGCCCGACTGCGCCGTCGAGATCGTCGTCGTCGACAACAACTCCACCGATGACACAGCCTCGGTCGTCGGGCTGCTGGCGTCCCAGCCCGGCTTCCCGATCCGCTACACGGTCGAGCGCCAGCAGGGCAAAAGCTTTGCGCTCAATCGCGCGCTCACGCTCGTTTCCGGCGACATCGTCGCGCTGACCGACGATGACGTTCTGCCAACGGTCAACTGGCTCGTGCGCATCGTCGAGGCCTTCCGGAGGGACGCGATCGTCTTCACCTTCGGCAAAGTGCTGCCGCGGTGGGGTGTGCCGCCACCGCCTGAGTTGCTGACGTTCCGGGCACGCGATATCTGGGGCCCGCTCGCGCTCGTCGACTATGGAGACGAGCCTGTCCGATACACGACCGACCGGTTTCGCACGCTTCGCATGCCCATCGGCGCCAATCTCGCCGTCCGTCGTGACGCGCTCGAGCGCATCGGCGGATGGCGCACTGACCTCGGCCGCGTCGACAACAGTCCGGTCTGCGGCGAGGATCGCGAGCTGTGCGTGCGGCTGTTCCGCGCCGGGCTCTACGAAGGCCTCTACGATCCGCACATCTCGGTACGCCACGCCGTTCCGGCGGGACGACTGACGCGCCGATACTTCCGGCGATGGTACTTCTGGCATGGCCGCACGCTGGCCCGGATGGCGGAGAGCTGCTTCATCGATCTGAATCTCGATCACGTGCCGCACGTCGCCAGGGTCCCGAGGTTCGTCTACCGCGATCTGCTGCAACGCGCGACCCAGTACCTGCGTTCGCACACCCGTAAGGATGCGTTCGACACCCTCGTCCAGGAGCTCCTCTTCCTGCAATGTGTCGGTTTTCTGGTGGAGTGCTGGTGGCCGTACAGGAAAGCCCCGTACACGATCTGAGCACGCTCGACGGGTCGATCGACGTGTCGGTCATCCTGAGCACGTACAACCGCGCGGGTGTGCTGCCGGCTGCGCTGGACGCTCTGCTCCATCAAACCGGGGACGTTGCATACGAAGTGATCCTCGTGGACAACAATTCCACTGACGGCACGGCGGATCTCGGCCGCAGGTACGCCGAGGACCATCCCGATCGATTCCGCTACGTGTTCGAGGCGCAGCAGGGACTATCCCACGGTCGGAACGCCGGAATACGCGCGGCCCGCGGAGCGATCGTCGCGTTCACCGACGACGACGTTCAGGTCGCCCCCGATTGGGTCGCGCAGGTGAAGCGCGGGTTCGACGGGGACCCGGCGGCGGCGTACGTCGGCGGACGGATTCTGCCACGGTGGACGAGCCCGCCGCCGAGGTGGCTGACGACGGCGCACTGGTCGCCGCTGGCTCTGCAGGACTACGGCGACGCGCCGGTGCGCACCAGTGCGTCCTGGCCAATCTGCCTCGTCGGCGGCAACCTCTCATTCCGGCGTTCTGTGTTCGATCGGGTCGGCCTGTTCACACCGTCGCTCGGCCGCATCAGGGACGGGATCGGCTCGACCGAGGACCACGAGATGCAGCTTCGCCTCTGGATGGCGGGGCTCGAGGGCGTGTATCTGCCGGAGGTCACGGCGGTGGCGGAGATACCACCAGACCGGATGACCAGGGCGTATCACGTGCGCTGGCAGAAGGGACACGGCCGCCACTGCGCGAGAATGCGGCTGCGTGAGCTCGTGCCTCGTGAGTGGGCGCCGATGGGACGCCCGGACGATCTCGTCACGCTCTGGGGCGTCCCTGCGTTCGTGTACGCCGAGCTTCCGAAGATGGCCGTCCTCTGGCTCGAAGCGATCGTGCGGCGCCGGGACCCGTTCTTCTACGGCAACAAGATCCGGCATCTGTGCAGCTACATCGCGGAGAGCTGGACGCGCGATCGCGCCCAGGCGTCTCAGAGCGCTGTCGCCGAGCTCGCGCGTTTCACCCGCGCCTACGCGCGGAAGGCCCGCCGCCGGGTGCCGCGGGCGGCTACGCGCTGATCAGCGAGTCACGCGCAGATTCACCGGGGTCGTCGGGATTGCCGCACCGCTCGCATCGCCGGAGAGGGCCCGGTTCGTGAGCGCCTCGACTTGCGTCATGTCCGCGCCGAGGTCTTCCCCATCGGTCCCTGCACCCTTGTAAGGGCTGTCCGCGCGAAGGCGATGCGTGCCGGTCACAAACGCACTGGTAAAGGCCACCACCGTGGGAAACAGATTGCCCGCCGGGTAGCGTGACGCATCACCTCCGGCGAGCACGTTGGACACCACTCCGACGCCGGAAAAGTACGCATTGATGGTCGCCTGGCCGAATCCGCCGCCGCCGTCACCAAAGATACCGCTCGCATTGTGCAAGGCGAGATTGTTGGCGAATCGAAAACCCGAGACGATCTCGTACGAGCCATCCGATCGCTGGCCGTACACATGCACCAGCGCGTCGGCCTGAAAGATGGTGTTGTGCTCCATGACGACAGACGCCGGACTCCTCCCAATCAGCGTGAACCGCCCTGGCCCATCCGACGTGTTGATGTCGTAGATCAGATTGTTCTCGAAGCGGACATTGCGCGCCTGCTGGCTGGGATAGTTGTCGTCGGAGCCGGTGACGTTAATGGCGCCTCCAGCGTGGCGTACGATGTTGAAGCGGATGGTGACGTCCGACACCACGGACCACGGGGCCGTGCCGTCCTGGTTGCGCGGCGTCAAGACGATCGCGATGCCGCTCTGCCCATGACGCCAGCTGTTCTCGAACACGTTCCCTTCCACCAGCACGCGGCGCGCGTTCTTGAGCTCGAGGAGATTCTTGACCAGCCACTGCCCCGACGGCTGCCAGGCGCGCGGCTTCGACAGATGATTCAAACGGATCGTGATGTCGCTCGGCACGAGATTGGGGATCTTCGGATCCGCGCCGCCGAACATCACGTTTTCGCCGGAGGCCTCGAGATAGTTGTTCTCGATGAGGAAGGGCCCCGGCCCGTTCCAACCGCCGATCGCCTGAGAATCGACCGCGGTCGCCTTGACGTCAGAGATGTGCGAATTGCGGATCGTCGTGGAGGCGCTGTTGAGGCCGATTCCCCGCTTTCGTCCCGTCACCGGATCGCCGTGCACGTAACACCGGTCGATAACGAGGTCGTGCGCGACGACCGTGAGCGTGGACTGATCGGATCCGCCTCGTCCGAGCCGGATGATCTCATCCCCGGTCCCGGTCGCCGTGATCTCGAGGAGCTCGAGCCGCCAGTGATGCGCTCCCAGCGCGGTCTGGATCGCGGGCAGGCCGTTCCCCGAACGTATTTTCGCCAGCAGCGGAGCGTGGAGGGCCGGCTCGAGTCGCCGGTTCGGAAGCGGGAGGCGGCTGTCCGCAGCCGTTCGAATCGTGATGAACCCTGGCGTTCCAGGTGGCGCCGGGAGGGTGAAGTTGCCGATGAACGTCGCGCCGGCCGCCAGCACGATAGTATCGCCAGGTCTAGCGGCATTAATCGCCGCTTGCAGATTGCCGCCGGCGCCGACCGTGATCGTGGCGGCGTTCAAGGAGCCTGGCGCCAGAGCGAGCGCCGCAAGTGCCGCGACGAAGTGGCGAGGTAAGAGTGTGTCAAGCAAGTTCGATGCGTACAGCCGCATGGCGGACCCCGTGAGAAGGTCGTCGGTCTTGATTCTGGAATGTGCCTGGGAAGCCGGCCGTCCTCATGCAACGGCGGTACCGGGCCTCTTCACGAGTGTCGTGGCCGGCCGCGCGTCGAGGGGCCTTACGCCTACGGGCGCAAATCGACGGAATGGGTCAGGGGATCCAGAGTCTCTGGGAACCCCGACCCGTGTAAGCGCGCAAAAACTTCATGCTGTTTGAGCTCTGCGGTATTGACCTCTGCTCCTATGGAGCGATGACCTGAACAGGTCGGGTTCTCGTATTGTTCGTTTCGAGCGATTCGGTCACGACGTTGCCGCCGTCCGCTACGGCGATGATGAAGTACGAACCTGGGGCTCTACCAGACGGAATGGTCAGTGCCGTGGTCATGCTGTTCGTCTGATCGACGTTGAGCGCCGCGACGCTGCGGCTCCCGAGCAACGTGTCGGCGGCGTCGACCGTGGTATTCGCCGAAAGATAAAACCGTGTCGTGGAGGCCGGCGCCGAACTGGCCCCCTGATTCCTGGTGATATCGGTGACGCTGATCGTGGCGCCGGCTGTCGCCTGTGATGGAGCGGTCAGACTGGACACGTCGAGATCGGGGCCGACACGAAGAATGACTCCATTCGAGCCGTTGTTCGTCTCGATGCTCTCCCCAACAGCGTTCCCTCCGTCCGCCTTCGCAAAGAGGAAGTAGCTTCCCGGCGTGGTACCGGCGGGAATGACCACGGAGGCGGACCCGGTGTTGCTCGCGGCCGCGGCCAGCCCCGGCACCGGCCGTCCTCCGATCGCGACGTCCGTCGCGTCCAAGGTCACGTTGGTGGACAAATAGTAGGTCGTCGATGAAGCTGCGGCTGCGCCCGCCCCTTCGTTGTTTGTGGTATCACCGACGACGACGCTGCCGCCGGCGGCCGCCCGTGTGGGCCCCGTGACGCTCACGGCCCTGAGGTCCGGGCCGACTCTGACCGCAGCGCTGTTTCTGACGTTGTTGTTCTCGGAAGTCTCCGCGATTGCCTGGTTGCCGTCCGCCTTGGCAATCACGTAGTACAGACCCGCCGCCGTCGTTGCCGGCACCGCAAGCGATACCGACGACGAATTCGCGGCGCCGCTTGCCAGCGCCGGCACGGCGCGCGATCCGAGCACGGTGTCGCTCGCGTCAAGCGATGGGTTCGTCGACAAATAGAACCAGGTGCTGGACGCGGCGGCGGTGCCGGTCATGTTCGAGGTCGTGTCCGAAACCGACATGCTCCCACCGGCCGCAGCCGAGGCCGGCGCCGACAGCGCCGACACGACGAGATCCGAGCTCGCCGCCGCTTGTACGGTGACCGAAGCCGTGCTGGTCGCGACGGCCCCTTCATCGTCGGTCACCGTGAGAACGATCGAGCGGTTACCGGCCGACCCGTAGGTGTGGCTCGCCGTCGCGCTCGCCCCTACCGTGGCGGGCGTTCCGTCGCCCCAGTTCCAGCGATAGCTGGCGATCGCCCCATCCGGATCCGACGATCCGCTCCCGCTCGCCGTGAACGCGACCCCGGGTTGGGCCGAGTAAGGTCCCCCGGCGTTCGCGGTGGGCGGTCTGTTCGAGATCGTCGCGGTCGCCGTAGCTGTGGCGGTCGCGCCCGCGTTGTCCGTCACGACGAGCCTGACGGTGTAAACGCCGGAGCGCGCGTACGCATGGCTTGCGGACACCCCGGCAGAGTCCGGAGATCCGTCACCCCAGGTCCAGGCGTAGCTCACGATGGTGCCATCTGAATCGGACGACGCCCCGCCCTGCGCCACGACCGGCGTGAGCGTCAGCGCCTGGTACGGACCGCCGGCGTGAGCGGTAGGCGGCGAGTTGGCCGGCCCGGTCAGCTCTCCACCGCTCAGCGCGAGATCCGTCAGCGGCAGGAGCCCTTCGATGTCGGCACCCAGATCCTCGCCGTCCGTGCCGGCGTTCCTGTACGGACTGCCGGCTCGCAACCGATAGGTGCCGGGCTCGAACTCCGCCATGAACGCCGCGACGGTCGGGCATTGATTGTCGGGCGGATACCGGGATGCCGTGCCGCCCGCGAGGACGTTGTTCGTCACCGTCGAGTCGGAGCCGAAGTACGTGCGGATGTCGTCGAGACCGTACCCGCCGCCTCCCTCGCCAACGATCCCGGAGTCGTTGTGCAACCCGAGGTTGTTGGCGAACCGGAATCCCGCAACCGTGTCGAAGCTGCCGTCGGGGTTCTGACCGTGGACGAGCACGACGCTGCCGCCCTGAAAGTGTGTGTTGTGTTCGAGCGTCACGTTCTCAGGGCTGTTCCCCATGATCAGCAGTCGCCCGCCGCTCGACGAAACGACGTCATGGAACAGATTGTGTTCGATCCGGATGTTGCGTCCGGGAAGGCTTGGATAGTTGGTGTCGACGCCGTTGACCGACATGCCACCGGCGGTGTGCCGGACGATGTTGTAGCGGAAGGTGACATCCGACACGACCGACCAGGGCGCCGTGCCGTCCTGGTTGCGCGGCGAGATAACCAGGGCGAGGCCGCCCTGGCCGCTTACCCAGTTGTGCTCGAGGACGTTCCCTTCGGCGAGGACGCGACGTGCGTTCTTCAGCTCCAGGAGGTTCTTGGCCGTCCAGGTTGAGGGAGTCGTTGGAACGGAGCCGGCGGTTCCCGCGGCACCGTTATCGGTGAACGACGTGCCGGAAAGAGTCCAATACCTGTTCTGCGCGCCGGCCGTGCGGCCGTAGACGCGGTATTCCGTCGCATTCGGGACCGGCGTCCAGGTGATGCGCACGGCTCCGGCGGCCGTGAGAGTGGATGTCACCTGGGCCGACGCCTCGGAAGTGCCCATGATCCCCTGGCCAATCGACCGGCGAGCGACAACGCGGTAGGCGTAGGTGCCGGCCGGCAGCGAGCCGCCGGCAGGCAGGGGTGCTGCGCTCGCCGCGGGCCTTGGAATGATCGCTTGCTGCCAGCTTCTTGGCTTGATGAAGTGGTTCCGCCGGAGCGTAATGTCGCTGGGCACGAGATTCGGGATCGTCGGGTCCGCGCCGCCGAACATCACGTTCTCGCCGGCAGCTTCCAAGTAGTTGTTCTCGATGAGATACGGACCCGGGCCGTTCCAACCGCCGATCGCCTGTGTATCCATCCCCGAGCCCTTGATATCGGAGATGTACGAGTTGATGATCGTCGTCGATGCGCTGTTGAGCGCGATACCCCGCTTCTGGCCGGTCAGTGGATCGCCATGAACGTAGCAGCGATCGATCACGATGTGGTGTGGAACCAGACTGAGCGTGTTCTGCTCGATTCCGCCGCGGCCGAGCCGGATGATCTCGTTGTAGCCGTCGGCGTTCGGACCGAATTCAAGCAGTTCGAGCCGCCAATGGTGCGCCCCCGGTGCCGTTCGGAAGGCCGCGCCGCTGTTGCCAGACCTCACCTCCGCGAGCAGAAACGCATCAGCGGGGCGAATGCGCCGGCCCGGGCCGGGCAATCGCGAATCCGGGGCCGTTCGAATCGTGATCTCCAGGGGCGCGTTGGTCATCGGCAACGTGAAGTTGCCGATGTAGGTCGCGCCCGCCTGCAGGTGAATCGTGTCGCCGGGTTGGGCAGCGTCGATCGCCGCCTGCAGGTTTCCACCGGCGGGGACGTTGATCGTGGCGGCGTACGCCTGCGTCGTGAGAGCAAGCAGGGCGACCGCAACGATCACGGTCAGTTGGGTAGGAAACGTACGAACGGCTCGACCCAGCGGCATACGCTTCAGTCCTCCAAGAAGCCAAACCCAAGTTTTGGGGAATGAGCTGGGGTGTGCGGCCTGGTCCTATTGCAACGAAGATACCGACGAGCTAACGCAGAGAGCTCTCGCCGAAGCGATGAAATCCCCGAACGTTTCTCTCAGCGGGTGTCTGAGCAGGCTGTCGCGGAGTTGTTCGAGCGTTCTCCTGAAGGGAAGAAAAATACAGAATCCGCGACAGGATTACCAGGTTGCAGCCGCCAGCCGCGCGACCTTGTCGAACACTCGTCTGAAGGGACGCGACACGGGAAGGAAGAAGCTCCGGATCTTCGCGGCGCGAGGCAGGCGGCGCGCCTGTCCCTCTTTGATGACCGACTGACACGGGTTGCAGATCCCGCACGGCCGGTTCCGGACGGGCGTGAAGCAGAACCACGACTGCTCCAGGATGTGAAGGAACCCGTTCGCTTCCGCAGCTCGCTGCATATCGGTCTTCCTGAGCGTGAGCAGCGGGAACCTGAACGGCGCGAACAGCGTCAAGTCCGGTTCCGCCTCACTCGCGCGCAGCACCCAGTAGCCCTGGCCGTCGTCCCGCTTCACCTCTTCGACGTGGCCGTCGAGCCAGACGTGCGCCTTGTCGTCGACATGGACGCACAGCTCAAGTCCCTGGAAGCCGAACTGCCGCACGAATCGGGCGAGCCAGTCGTACTGCTCGCCTAGAAACGACCGCGCCTTCAGACGGACGTAGCGATCGGTGATGTCGCGATCCGGTCGTATGTCATGGATGGAGACGATGGTCGACGGCCTGATGAGCGCCGCCTTCTTCTGAGAGATCGCGGCGACGCTGCGCCGGATGCGCTGCATCGTATTGAGCTCAACGATGCTCGAACGCCGCGCCGTATCGAGCACGTAGAACGGCTGAACGGACGCGCCATGCACGAGCACTACGTCGAGAAGGCGAAACGTGGAGTCCCACCCGCCCGTCCAGAGAACTTTCACACACTCATCGCCGAGGTCCATGCGCTCCGGCACAGGTGCAAAGCGGAGACCACCGGGCGTAGCATGCAGCTCATCCGCACGCCTGTCAGATCCCTTGCATTGAGGTTGTCCGCGACGGCAGTTGACACCCTGACTACCGAAAGTCGGTAAATCGCCGTCACGCGCCCGGAGTCACGGAAATGGTTTCCTCATCTTCCCTCGAAGTGCTGCTCGCGTTGCGGCGACAGGCGTGGGAGCTCGAGCCGCCGACCGCGTGGGTTCCGCTGCGGGCCGCGCGAACTGCAACGCTCGGGACGTGGCGCTACGGCCGCACGGTGCCGGACGTCCCACGCGACGAGCAGTGGCGCCAGCAGTGGCGGCTGCGAGTTCAGTTCCGATCCTCCTCCGACTCGTACTACCGCTACAGGCTCTACGACCCGAGACGCCGCGCGGACGCGCCGGCGTTCCTGGAAGTCCCTGAGATAAGGGCGCTGCGGTCTTGGCTGTACGACAAACTTCTGGTGCAGCCCGAGGCACTGGCCGATAAGCGGAGGTTCGTCACGCGAGCCGTCGCTGCCGGCCTCCCCACTCCTCCGGTGCTCGCAACGCTGTCAGGCGGCCAGATCCTCGACGCCTCTTCACGATTGCCCAAGGGAGATCTGTTTACAAAGGAAGCTCAATCGATGTGCGGGCTCGGTGCCAGCTACTGGGTCTGGCAGACCGACGGCTCGTATGTCTCGTCCACGGGCGAACGGGTCCCTCAAGGGCGGTTTCTCGAGCATCTCGCCGCGCGGTCGGCCGGCGCGCCGCTCCTCGTGCAGCCGCGCCTCAGGAATCATCCGGAGATGGCGCGATGGGCGCTGGAAGGACTCTGCACCGTGCGCGTCATGACGACTCGCGCGCCCGGTGGACCGCCCATGCTCCTGCGAGCGGGCGTCCGAATGCCGACGGGCCGCGCCCCGGTGGACAACTTCACGCAGGGCGGCGTGGCGAGCCCCGTCGATCTGACGACGGGCGTGCTCGGGCCGGCCGTGCGAAAATCGCCCGAGTTGGCCGGCGAGTCGCTCGACAGCCATCCGACGACCGGCGCGCGAATCGCCGGGGCTGTCCTGCCGCAGTACTCGGAAGTGTTTGCGCTGGCGCTGCGGGCCCACCGGGCCTTCGCGGAGTTTCCCTCTGTTGGCTGGGACGTTGCCATCACGCGTGACGGGCTGATGCTGATGGAAGGGAACTACGACTGGGGCATCGTGTTCGCCCAGCAACTGTTTGGCTCGTCGCTGGCAACCACCACGTTTGCGGAGCATTTCTGGGCGCATGCGTCGGCGACTCGCCCGGCCAATGCCCCGCGGACGAACGTCGCCTGAGTGCGTGAGTCATCGTCAGGTCCGCAAATGACCTCCTCTTCCCGCGAAGCACTCCTGGCGCTGCGGCGGCAGGCATGGGCGCTCCAGCCGATGCCGTGGCTGCCACTCCGGGCCGCGCGCACCGCGACTTTGTATACGTGGCGGTACGGCGGCTCCGTCCCGGACGTCTCGCGTCGCGAGCAGTGGCGCCAGCAGTGTCAGTTGCGCATTCAGCACCGATCCTCCTTCGATTCGTACTATCGCTATCGACTGTACGAGCCGGATCGCCTCGCGGAGGCGCCGGCGTTCGTCGAGCTCAACGAGATCATCGCGCTGCGAACGTGGCTCTACGACCGGCTGCCGGCGAATCGCGAGGATCTGAAAGACAAACGGAGGTTTTATCGTCGTGCGGTCGCCGCCGGCCTGCCGACGCCCGCAGTGCTCGCGACAGTGTCGGGTGGCAGGATCCTCGAGGCGCCGTCGCGGCTGCCAGACCAGGACCTGTTTACGAAGGAGGCCCATGCCTTGAACGGGCGCGGCGCCACCTACTGGGTCAGGCGCAACGACGGGACCTACGTCTCGTCGTCGGGTCAGAACGTCGCGCACGGCGCGTTTCTCGAACATCTGGCGGCGCAATCGAGTGCCGCGCCGTTTGTCGTGCAGCCGCGGCTCCTCAATCATCCTGCGGTAGCGCCCTGGTCGATGGCGGGACTCTGTACGGTTCGCGTGATGACCACGCGTCCGCCGGACGGGCCACCCACGCTGCTGCGCGCATGCTTGCGCATGCCGACGGGCCACGCCGCCGCCGATAACTTTGCCGCGGGCGGCGTGGCCAGCCCGATCGACCTCGAGACCGGGGTACTCGGACCGGCCGTTCAGAAATCGCTGAAGTTGGCCCGCGTAGCGTTGGACCGTCATCCGACGACCGGCGCGGACATCACTGGAGCGGTTCTGCCCTTCTACTCGGAGGTCTTCGCGCTGGCGCTCGAGGCGCATCGAGTCTTTGGAGAGTTCCCATCGATCGGCTGGGACATTGGCATCACGCGCGACGGCCCGATGATCGTCGAAGGAAACCAGAGCTGGGACATCAATCTCGGCCAGCAGCCCCATGGCAGCTCGCTCGCGACGACCCCGTTTGCCGAGCATTTCTGGGCGCATGCGTCGGCGGCCCGCCTGGCGGGGTCCCCGCGGTCGAACGTCGCGTGACGCACCTCGGCACACTCGCCCGGCCGGGGACTTGCATTGACAAGAACCACTGGCTCAGCCGTTGTCTGCGCCATGCGGGCATCGATCGCGACATGCCGGCTGAATCGACGGGAGGACTTTGAACGTTCAGGAAGCGATCGGACGCGGGTGCCTTGCGGCAACCGAATGGTGGCGGGGATCCGGCGTCATGCCGATCTTTCGCGAGATCGCCGGGAACCCCTTCCGCTCGCCGGAGGCCTGCCGGCGGGATCAGTGGGACCGGCTCTCGGCGCTCGTCTCCCACGCCGAAATCTACGTCCCGTACTATCGCGAGCTCTTTCGATCGCTCGGGATCTCGGCGCGCGACGTCCGGTCGTGGACCGACTTCGCGGCGCTTCCCGTCTTGACCAAGGACATCGTTCGCGAACGGGCGCGGGATCTCACGAGCGACGGCCCATTCGGCGTCGGTCTGATTCGGCACGCGACCGGCGGCTCGACGGGAGTGCCGATCTCGTTCGTTCACGATCCCCGATCCGAGCATGCGGCCGAGGCCGGCACGTTCCGGAACCTGGCGCAGTGCGGCTGGCGGCCAGGGGAGATGCTGGCGTTCTTCTGGGGTTTCGACGCGGCGACGGCGCGAATGTCACGCTGGGAGTTCGAGGCGCGGCAGCGGCTTCGCGGGCAGTACCAGTTCGATCCGTTCCACTCGAGCGGGCGCGATATGGATGGCTGGCTCCGGAGGTGGCGCGCGCTCCGCCCGAGCGTCGCGCTCGGCTATGCCTCGACGATGGCGAGGTTTGCCGAGCACATCGAGTCGCGCGGTGAAGCCGTGCGGGCGCTGAAGGGCGTCTTCAGCACCGCGGAGCCGTTGTTCCCCGAGCAGCGCGCGGTGCTCGGTCGCGTGTTCGGCTGCCAGGTGTTCGACCTGTATGGCAGCAGCGAGGTGCGCAACATCGCCGCCCAGTGCGGGCACGGAGCGATGCACGTCAACATCGATTTCGCCGTCGTGGAGGTCGAGGACGCTCCGGGTGGCGAGGCAGACGGGCCGCGACCTCTGGTCGTGACCTCTCTCTGGAACTACGGCATGCCGTTCATCCGTTATCGCAACGACGACGCCGGCCGGCTCTCCGACGGCGTCTGCGGGTGCGGCAACGGATTCCCGCTGATGCACCTCGACGTCGGACGGCTGTCCGACCAGTTCGTGCTCCCGGGCGGTCACGTCGTGCATGGCGGCTTCTTCCGGCGGTTGTTCTGGGGCGCGGCCGGCGTGCGGAGCTTTCAGGTGCACCAGACGGCGGTGGACGACATCACCTGTCGGATCGTGCCGGGGCCGGAGTGGAACGATGCACGGACGCAGGTTCTGGAGAGGGTCCGCGCGAGCATCGCTTCGCTCACCAGCGCACCCGTCACGCTGCGCATCGAGGAGGTTTCTAGCATTCCGCTTTCCGGC
Source organism: uncultured Acidobacteriota bacterium (assembly GCA_963847125.1). Classification (GTDB taxonomy): domain Bacteria; phylum Acidobacteriota; class Vicinamibacteria; order Vicinamibacterales; family 2-12-FULL-66-21; genus DATAEE01. Next base: position 2,969,336 of record CAWJYM010000004.1, on the reverse strand, counting down.
GCCGGCAAGCACCGGTATGCAAGGTCCGACGTGCCGCTGCCGGGACGACCCGAGACAGTCGGCGCAGCGCCATGAAGCCCAAGGCAGAGGCATGACCACCATCACATTTCTCGGAGACGTCTTCCTTCCGCGCGCTTACCAGGTCCATCTGAAGCTCGACGCGCCGTTCGTGTTCAATCTGGAATATCCGATCACCTCCGCGACAGTCGGCTGGCCGGGTAAGGTCGTCAACCTGAGGGCGGACGCGAACCATATTCCGCAGACGTTCACGTCGCCGCCGGCCGCGGTGTGCCTCGCCAACAACCACATCATGGACTTTGGAACCCGCGGCTTCGAGGAGACGCTCGAGGAGCTGAAGCGCTCCGGCATCCGCGCCTTCGGCGCCGGAACGCTCGAAAACAACCAGCGCAATCCGCTGATCCTGGAAGAGAGCGGCGTCGCGCTGCTGGGTACACCTGTCCCTCTACGACACCGGTCTTCGCAACTCCGGACCATCCGGGCGCTGCGCGGCTGGAACTGGAGCGCGTGGTGCGGGAGATCGCCGAGGCCAGACGCGCCGGCGCGCGGCGCGTGATTGTCTCCGTGCACTGGGGCGAGGAGCAGGTGTTCCTGCCCAAGCCGGGCGATGTGGTGCTGGGGCGCCGAATCATCGACGCAGGCGCCGACCTGGTGATCGGCCACCACGCGCATCGCGCCCAGCCGTTCGAGCGTTACGGCGGAAAATACATCTTCTATGGGCTCGGCAACTGCATCACGCCCGACTTCAACCTGCCCTCGTTCTTCGACGAGACCGGCTGCTCCACCCGGCGCGGCAAGAGAAAACAGCACTGGTGGAACCGGAGATCTCTCGCGGTCGATTACGACGTCGACTCCGGAAGCGTGACCGCGTACGAGCTGGAGTTCAAGGACGAGTCGCTGCGGATCGCGAGGTCTGACGCAGAGGCGTACGCGCTGTCGATTCATGACGAGCGGCACTACGCGGCCAGATACCGGCGATCGTTCGCGCTCGGCAAGCTCCAGAACAGGCTGATGAGTTACATCAAGACGCCCCGCCGGCCGCGACCCCGCCACCTGAAGTCAATCGTGACCATCGCCCGGGAGACGTGGACCCCGCGTTACGGCGCGGCGGATGATTCGGCCGCGTCGGGCCGCACGAAGGGATGAGAGACGTGCACGACGGGCGTCTGAACGTCGCGTTCTGCGTCGACAACCTGAACATCGGGGGCACCGAGCTGAACGCGGTGCGGCTGGCGGAACGGCTGGATCGCTCTCGGTTCGATCTGCGTGTCGTCTGCCTGCAGCCGGACGGACCGCTCGCCGGCCGTTACCGGGCCGCCGGGATTCCGCTGGACGTGTTCTCCCCCGGGTCGCTGGTCGGAACGAATGCCTTCCGTGAAGGGTGGAGACTCAGAGGCTACCTGCGTCATCACGGGATACAGATTTTTCATTCGCACGATCTCTACAGCAACTGGTTCGGTTGCCCGTGGGCGCGTCTCGCCGGGACCAAGGTGATCGCAAGCCGGCGTTGGCTGGGCACGAAACATTCCGGGAAGGGCGGCACGGCGCTGACGCGATTGACCTATCGCCTCGCGCACGTGGCGCTGGCCAACTCGCCGCGCGTCGCAGATTACCTGGAGCGCGTCGACCGCGTTTCGCGCTCTCGAATCGCCGTCGTCCCGAACTTTCTCGACGAGTGCGCGTTCGAGCCGATCCCGGCGGACCAGAAGCGGGCGCTCCGGGATGAGTTCCGCCTCGTCGACGGGACGCCGACCATCGGCGTGGTTGCCAATCTTCGCCCGGTGAAGGATCACGCCACGCTCGTCCGGGCTATCGCGCGGCTGTCGCCGAGATGGCCCCGCATCCGCGCCATCTTCGTCGGAGGCGGCGAGGGCCGGCCGGAGCTCGAGCGGCTGGCCGCCGCGCTCGGCGTCGCCGAGCACGTCGTGTTCGCCGGCCCGCGCGCGAACAGTCCAAATCTGAACGGCCTCTTCGACGTGGCGGTGCTCTGTTCGAAGCGGGAAGGCCTGCCGAACTCGGTCCTCGAAGCGATGGCTGCCGGAACACCGGTGGTCGCGACCGACGTCGGAGCCGTCGCCGACGCCGTGATCCATGGAGAGACCGGCCTCCTCGTCCCGGCATCGGATCCCGAACGGCTGGCAGCGGCGCTCGAGAGCCTCCTGGCAGATCCCGCCCGGGCCGGGCGGCTGGGGGCGGCTGGCCGGCGGCGGGCTCAAGCCGTCTACTCACCGGACGCCGCCCTGCGTGCCTTGGAAGCGGTATATACCGGCCTGGTCCGCCACGACGGCCGACCTGAGAGCGGGCATGCGGTGAAGGACCTGGCTGCCTGATGCGCAGGTGCGCGAACAGCGAAGAGCGACCGTTGTAGGTCGATGCGGCGAAGCCAGGCCAGTGAGCGAAGTAAAGGACCGACGCTACTTGGGGGGCCACTGGTCCGCGAGCCGGCCGGCGGAGCCGCCGAGATCGGCGTAAGCCCTGAGAGTCGCTGCGCGGGCGAGATCGCGCGTTGCGGCGGCGGGGAGCAGACCGACAAAAGCGCGCACGAATGCCTGTTCGAGGCGCGCGCGCTCGGGAGGCATCGCGTCAGCGGCGCTCCAGAACGGCTGACGCACCGCGCCGGCATCCGGCAGCCGGCGGCCTGACGCCAGCTCCTCCATCAGCGCGGCAAAGTCTTCTTCGAGCGCGGCAGCTTCGCCCAGCGGCAGCAGCCGGCTCGCCCGATCGATGATTGCGTGCGCCAGCTCGTGCGCCACGCGGCCGCGTCCGGTGTCGTCGTTCCGGATCGATCCGTCGGGATAGACCAGAACTCCGCGGCCCAGATACATCGGCGCAGCGATCCAGCCGCGCGCCGGACGGACGATGGCGACCATCGGTCTCGGATCGATCAGCCCTCCGAGGCCATACCGCTCCATCCATTCTGCCATCACCTCCGACTGCAGGCTCCGCACTGCGTCCGCCATGGTGCCGGGCTCGGCTGCCGCCTGATCGCGGGATGAGAGCGCCGTAAGGCCGTTGACATACCCGATCAGGCTCTCGTCGTCGTCCAGACGGAACACCGGCGACGCGCGCCGGTCCAACTGTCGTGCCTGCCGGCGCGTCTCGTCGAGCAGCATCACCGTTCGACCCTCCGCCGCATCGACGCAGATCGTGCGCGGACCCTCGCGCATCAGCACGCGCTCGCAATAGGCGCGGAGGCCGCGTCCGTCCGGCTGAGGGACGACGACCGGTGACGGCTCGCGATCCCTGGGCAGCGAGATGCCGCCCGCTTGCTCGATCGCGCGCCGCGCCGAGGCTGGCGTCATAGACGGGCGGCCCTCCCGGACAGGCATTTCGTTTAGCGCGCCAAAGATCGCTTCGAGCGCGTCGCGTCGCCGCTGCACCACGACCTCTCCGCCGAACACCGGGATGCCGTCGATCCGCTGCTCGAGCCGCTCGACGATCCGCCCGGCGACGACCGGATCGCTCCATCGCGATTTCAGTGCGAGGCGGCCGTCGCGCAGCCGCTCGTCGAGCCAACCACTCCAACGGCTAGACTCTGAAGGCGTTCCGGCGATGATCGGCGCGCTCGTCGGGCGATCTACCCGGTTCGCGGGCGGAGTCGGCGTCTGAGGTGATAGACCGGCGTGCCCCACAGTTGCCGCGTTCTCGTCGCCAGCCGACGCGCCCAACTGACCGAGCGTGTTCAGGTCGAGCCGGAGCAGGCCTTGCGGTCCCGACTGCAGCGAACCACCGACGGCGACGTCGACCCGCCGGCGCGCTCCACCGCCGCTGGCGGCGACTCGATAGCCCCTGTTCGGCGCGAGGCCCACGATGAGGAGCTGCCCGGCAGCCTGAGAGATCTCCACAGAGGTTTCAGTCAGATCGCCGCCGCTGTTCTCAGTACCGAACAGCACGACCAGCTGCTGGCTGCCTTCCGTCCAGCGGACGCCGGCCGATCGCCCATCTACGCCGCGCACGAGGTCGGCGCGCGGCTGCGCGTCGTCGTTGGCATCGGTCGGGACCAGGAGCGTGAGGAAGCGGTCCGCAACCTCCGCCGCGGCGGGCTCGACCTGCAGCCGCGTCTGCCCCCAACCACCCGCCAGATCGTCAGTAAAGAGCCACTGCACTTCGGGGGGTGCGATCGGCGGCCATTCCTGGCGGTTCGTCGCGCCGGTGGTCGTGTCGGGGTTCGACACGCGCGAATCGTCCACGAAGTAGTCCTTGACGTGGCGATGAAAGTGCTTCGTGCCGTACGTCTCGTGGTTGACCGTGGTCCCGGTGGAGGGACGAACGCCGATTTCGCGGACGCGCACGGGATCGACCGGCACCACGGTGATGTAGAGACGGGCGCGCCCGTCGAGATCGCCCTGGCGGAACGACGGAGTCGTCTGAAACAACAGTGGACGGGTGGCGTCGAAGACCCGCTCGCCCTCATCGATCCGACGCCCGGAGGCGGTGGTCGTAAACGTGTCCCCTGCGTGCCAGAGCACGGCCTTCCGAAATGAGGGATCGGCGGAGATGACGCGGTCGAACACGATCACGCCGTCCCGGCGTCCTTCGCCGCGGCGCAGGTATACGACCTCCCGCCCGACGTAGTGGACTTTCACCCTGTTGCGCGTGCGATCCGGCTTGTTCGATTGGTAGCGCGGGTTCTGGTAGGCGTTCGTGAGATTGGACTTGAGGTAGAGCCCCCAGTCGCCCGTGGCGTACCGTTCGATCGAGGCGTGGTCGTACGCGTCGCGAGCGGCAAGGTAGCCGTTCAAGGTGGGGGCGGGCGTGCGAGGAGCCTGTGTGCGCTGGCCGCCGTCGTTGACCGCCAGGTCGTCCGGCACGCCCTGCCAGATTGCCTCCCAGCGCTCTTGCGGGTCGGTGACGAGCACCGTGTTGTGTGCGACCGTGCGAACGTAGTAGTTGAACCAGTGCCGGGTGCCGAACGCGTCGAGGCTCCCGCTGTCGACGAGCAGATCGACGCCGTTGCGATGGATGGTCAGATTGCCCGCGTCATAGTGCTGGTGCGTGTCGAGGTGAGGTCCGGCGTTGAAGCTGAGCCACGTGGCGTTGTCTCCCCAGTCTGAGCGGGCGAAAACCTGTCCGAGCGTCCCCTCGCGATAGGTGAGCGCCGTCGGCATCTGAGGAGATACGGCGGGCGACCATAGCAGCAGATCGTACAGCCGCCACTCACGGACATACGTCCTGCCGGTCTCCGGACGGTTCACCACCGCGTATGCCTGTCGGGCGGCGTCGGTCTCCGCCAGTCGCTTTCCGAGCAGCAGTATCGTGGAGCGGTGTCGTAGCGCCGATCCGGTCGGCCCGCGCCGCGCGTCGCCGAATATCGGGGCGAGCTGGTGAGTGCTCCACCTGAACTCGTTTGTGATGTAACCGGGCCAGGCGGCATGGACGCCATACCGCAGCCGCGCGGTGAAAAACGGGGACCGGTGGTAGGCATCCGTCTGACCGGCGCCCGTATAGAGCATTTCCGTCACCATCACCTGCGACCAGGCGGTCAGGGCTCCGTAGTAAGCGCCTTCGGCCAGCCCGCCATCGGCGCCCGCGTATTTATGCGCCTCGAGGACCTCCTGGTAGAACGGCAGGGCGTAGGCCAGCGCTTTGTCGGCGGCACCCCTGAAGCCGGGCTCGTCGAAGATCGCGAGCCCCGCCGCTACGAGCCCGGAGACGGCTCGCGCCAGATCGTTGCGAAATGGAGATGGCGAGGCCTGCGCGATTCGGTTTCCGTCCACCCAGTTATCGATTTCCGCTTGGAGCCAGCGTGCCATCTCGCCCCGCTCATCGGCAGTCCAGAGAGGGTAGGCCCAGTCGTAGGCGAGCGCCACGGCCTCGAGCCACCTCGAACCGGCGGTGACCATCGCGTGGGCATCGCGGTATTCGGTAAACGTGTGGCGGTCGAGGTAGTGGCGGAGGCTCTTACGAGCCAACTCGAGAATCTCCTGGCCCTGGCCGTCCCGCCGCTCGAGCAACACCCTGGCGACGAGCGCCTGGCTCTGCACCTGCAGATCCCGTTCGTTCCAATTGCGCGAACCCTGGTCCTCGATGAATTTCAGCAATGTGTCGAAATACGCCGCTCGCGCGGTCCTGGTCTCGGTCAAAAACCGCGCGAACTCGCCGGGGGCGAAGAACAGGCGCGGCCGCGGCATCACACGCTGGACAGTCAATGCGCCAGGGTCCCGCTGGCCGTGCAGCCCCAGGTGTGAGCCGATCCCCAGGTGTGAGCCGATCACGACGAGCGCCGCCGCTGGGACTGTCCATCTCGTTTGAGGTATCCTCATAGCCATAGTCGCCGCCGGCGCTGCAAACGTTCCGCCGATCGTAACGCCAGCTGAACCGATCTCAGCTCAGCAGTTCTCGCGAGCAAAGCTCTCACTTTCGGAAAATCGTTTCTTACTTTCAGAAGCTGATCGATAGTCGTAAGCATGGGTGTCGATCGAAGCGAGTGTTTGGAATGGCAATCCTGGGAACACCGCTTGCAGCCTGCTCCCGACGGCTAACGGCCGAGCCTTGCGGATGGTCTGCAAGTGTCAGAGCCATTCAGGCATTACGGATGCGAACAACTCTCGTCGCTCTCACGACTCGCGCAGCGCTGGCGGGATTGATTAGCGCTGCCCTCGGCGGGCTCAGCCCCGCAGGTGCACAGGAATACTTCCGATTCCCGGTTCGGGACAACATCAAGAACGAGATCGTCTCGTATATCAACAGGGAAACCGTCAGAGTCGACATCGCCGCCTGGTATCTCACCCAACGGGAGATCAGCGTTGCCCTGGTCAACCGGCATCGCGCTGGCATCCCCGTCCGCGTCCTCGGCGATCGTGTGTCGATCTTCGAGATCGATCCGAAGACGCGCGCCGAGTTCCAGTACCTGGCCAATGCCGGTGTTCCGATTCGGCTTCGCTACACCCCGACGTCGTTCCCGTCCATCATGCACTGGAAGTGCGGGATCTTCGTTGGGCAGGAGGTCGTCGAGTTCGGCTCCGCCAACTGGACTCCATTCGAGCTTCAGCCGGCGTCGGCGACTAACTTCAAGGACGAGACCGCGCTCTTCACGGACGACCTGGCGCTCGTCAACGCCTTCAAGACGAACTTCGACGTGTTCTGGGCGGATACCACCAACTTCCTCGACTGGCCCGTGGCGTACGAGCGCGAAACAGGCACCCCTTGGACGGGGACGGTTTCGATGACGATCGACCGGACGCGCCGCGAGCCGAACAATCCCAGCCCGTCGACGATGGTCTGGAGCCAGGGCACCGAGCTGACCACGCGGATGACGACCGAGATCAATCAAGAGACGACCGGCGTGGATATCGTCTTGTACCGTTTGAGCGTCCCGAACATCACCAACGCGCTCATCGGCCGCGTCAATGCCGGCGTACCGGTGCGCGTCTTCGTCGAGCCGACCCAGTACCGCAACTCGCAATGGCCGGAGTACTGGCTGACCGGTACGCGCGTCGATCAGCTATGGGTTGCGGGCGCTGAAATCAAGGAACGCGTGCATCAGGGCCTCACGCACATGAAGGTCCTCATCACGTCGCGCTACGCAATGCAGGGGTCGTCGAACTTCACCAAGAACTGGCAGCGCGACCACAACTACTTCATCCCGTCAGCGACGAAGACCGCGCTCTATCAGACGCTGCGCGACGAGTTCGACCGGATGTGGGACGACACGGTGAACTATCGGAACTTCCGCCCGAAGCCGCCGGCGATTCCGACACTCGCCGCGCCGGCGAATGCGGCCACGGGCGTCTCGCAGACGCCGAAGCTCCAGTGGAATCGCGCTCCCTGGGCGGTCGCCTACGACGTGTATCTGGGCACGACCAGCAGCAACATGACGTTCCGGGCACGCGTGAACGCCGTGCTCACGGAGGAACCGCCGCTGACCTACTCGTGGACGGTGCCGGCGGCTCTGTCTCCGAACGCGATTCACCACTGGCGCGTCGTCGCGCGCACGTTCGCCACTGACGTCGATCCAACGCTCGTGGCGAACTCGGCGAGGTGGACCTTCACGACGGCCGGCAGCGGCGCAACGCCCGTGTCGACGCCGTTCAACGGAACACCGGCGCCGCTCCCGGGCATCGTACAGGCTGAAAACTTCGACAACGGCGGCCAAGGCGTGGCCTACTTCGACTCGACCGCCGGGAACTCCGGCGGCGGCTACCGAACGACCGACAACGTCGACATCGAGGCCACAACCGATACGGGGGGCGGCTACAATCTCGGATGGATCGTTCCCGGTGAGTGGTTGAATTACACCGTGAACGTCACGGCGTCGGGGCAGTACGACATCGAGCTGCGGGCCGCGGCCAACGCCGCGGGCGGAACGTTCCACATCGAGATGAACGGGACGAACGTCAGCGGACCGCTCACGGTCCCGAACACTGGTGGCTCGCAGACCTGGACCACCCTGACCTCGTCCAACATCACGCTGAGCGCCGGTCAGAAGGTTCTACGGCTGGTCGCCGACAGCCCGGGTCCAACCGGCGTGACCGGCAACATCAACTGGATCCGCGTCGTCGCGCGGGGCACGACTCCGCCGCCGGCTCCGCCCGAGATCGTCCTCTACGCCAACGACGTCGACGCGGGCGACGTGTTCGGCACGTGGTCACACACGGCCGACTCGACCGCGGCCGGCGGGGTCAGGCTGTCGAGCGCCGATCAGGGTGAGTCCAACGCGAATGCGCCGCTGGCATCGCCGGCGAACTACTTCGAGGTGGCGTTCAACGCACAGGCGGGCGTGCGGTACCGGTTGTGGCTGCGCATGAGCGCGCTGAACGCCGACAAGTTCAACGACGCCGTGTGGGTTCAGTTCGACAGGTCGGTCAACGCGGCGGGGAGCCCGATTTATCGCATCGGGACGACGCAAGGACTGCTGGTCAACATGGCGACCTGCTCGACCTGCGTGCCAGCGGGCTGGGGGTGGCAGAACCGCGCTTACTGGCTGTCTGACACCGGCGACGTGCGGTTCTCGACGAGCGGGCCGCAGCGGATTCGAATCCAGACTCGCGAGGACGGCGTCTCCGTCGATCAGATCGTGATCAGCCCGCAGAGTCTACCTCTCGACGGCGCCGGGGCCGGCGACGAACGACACGACGATCGTGCTGAAGCCGTAGTAAGGCCGTGGAGCCCATACGCATTGCCGTCATCGGCTGCGGGGCGGTGACGGCCCAGGCGCACCTTCCCGTCGCGACGCGGACCCCGGGGGTCCGCGTCGACCTGCTCGTCGATCGCAACCTCCCGCGAGCCGAAACGCTCGCGCGGACGTTCAACGTCGGCCGGGCCACAGAAGACTATGCGGCGATCGTCGGGCAGGCGGACGCCGCCATCGTCGCGCTGCCTCATGCGCTGCATGCGCCGGTATGCGTCGATCTCCTGCGGCGCGGCATCCACGTGCTGGTCGAAAAGCCGATGGCACTGACCGCCGCCGAGTGCGACGCGATGATCGCCGCGGCCGAGGAAGGGGGCGCCGTCCTCGCGGTGGGCCTCATGCGCCGCTTCCTCCGGTCGACTCGGTTCGTTCGCCACGCCGTGCAGACCGGGCTGCTCGGCCGCATCCGACGCTTCGACGTGCGCGAGGGCATCGTGTACAACTGGCCGGTCGCCTCGGACTTCTTTTTCCGCAAGGAGACGGCCGGCGGCGGCGTCCTCATCGACACCGGCGCCCACACACTGGACAGCCTGCTCTGGTGGCTCGGGGACGTCCGCTCCCTGGAATACTTCGACGACAACTACGGCGGCGTCGAGGCGGACTGCCTGCTGCGGCTGCAGATGGAGAGCGGCGCGACCGGCGTCGTCGAGCTGAGCCGAACGCGCAAGCTCCGCAACACGGCGATCATCGAGGGTGACCGCGCCAGTATCGAAGTCGACTGGTGGAGAATCCGGCTGACGCCGCGCGAGACGGGACTCACCCTCGACGGGACGGCCCGGGCGGCGGAGGCACCTGGTGCGGGCATCGAGGGTTTCCTCGACGTCATGGCGGCTTCGTTCAACGATTGGGTCGACGCGATCCGGACGAGGCGCGCCCCCGCGGTTTCCGGACCCGAAGCGAAGCGTTCCGTGGCGTTGATTGAGGCGTGCTACCGGCAGCGCCAGCCGCTCGAGCTGCCATGGGTCGCGCCGCGCGCGGCCATCGCGAGGACGGCGTGATGGCTCTGAACGCGAGCACCGTTCTCGTGACCGGCGCCACCGGGTTCATCGGCGGCCGTCTCGTCGAAAGGCTCGTCCTCGAGGAAGGGGCGCGGGTGCGGGTCCTGCTGCGGGACTTCGCGCACGCGCCACGCGTCGCGCGCTTCCCCGTCGAGATGATCGGCGGAAACGTCACCGATCTCGACGCCGTCAATCGCGCAGCGGCCGGCTGCGACGTCATCGTTCATTGCGCCTTCGGCAATTCGGGAACGCCCGAGGAAAAACGGGCCGCGACGATCGCCGGCACCGAGGCCGTCGCAGAGGCGGCGCGGCGCGCGGGCGTGAAGCGTCTCGTGCACCTGAGCACAATCTCCGTGTACGGCCTGCCGGGCGACGGGGATCTGGACGAGACCGCGCCGCGGCGCTTCTGTGGCGATCCGTACTCGGACGCGAAGATCGAGGCGGAACGCCTGGTCCTCGCCTGCCATGAGAAGCACGGCCTGCCGGTGGCGGTCCTGCAGCCGACGATCGTGTACGGGCCCTTGTCTGGACCCTGGACACTTGCCCCCCTTCATCAGTTGAAGCACGAGCGCGTGGTGCTCGTCGACGGCGGCGGAGGACTGTGCAACGCCGTTTACGTGGACGACGTCGTGGACGCGATCCTGCTCGCGACGACTCGCGAGGAGGCGGTCGGACAGGCCTTTCTGATTTCCGGTGACCGTCCGGTCACCTGGCGGCAGTTCTACGGCGCGTTCGAGGAGATGCTCGGGCAGCCGGGAACCGTCTCGCTGGCCGCCGCGGAGATTCAGGCACTCCACCGCGAGGAGCGCAGAGCCCGCCGCACCATCCCGCAGGTGATGCGCGTCCTCCGTCGCAACACGCGGATGCGCGCGCGGCTCCTCGAGCTCCCCGCGCTCGGCATCCCCTATCGCTGGCTGCGCGCGAAGGTCCCCGAGCGTGTTCGCGCCGACCTGGGCAGACGTCTGTTTTCCGACCCGACGCTCCAACCGCGCGCGCCAAGCCGGACCGGCCGATGCCGCTGCCGAACGACTATCAAGTCCGTTTCCTGCAGGCGCGGACGCGTGTCCGGACCGACAAGGCCCGCCGTCTGCTCGGGTACGAGCCGCGTGTGTCGTTCGAGCACGGTATGCGCCTCACGTCCCAGTGGGCCGCCTGGGCCAATCTGTTGTGAGGCGAACGGTGGAACGCCCCGCGTTCAATCTGATGACCGGCGCCCTCACGAAGTACGCCTTCCTCTTCGTCAGCATTGGCATCGGCATTGTCCTGATGCCGTTCACGCTGTCCCGCCTCGGCACGGCGGAGTATGGCCTGTGGATGCTGGTGGCCTCGATGACGGCGCACTTCCATCTCCTCGACCTTGGCTACGGCAACGGGCTGGTCCGACAGATCACGCAGGCGGACGCGCGCGGCGACGAGGAGGAGATCAACACGATCCTCAGCACGTTTCTCGTCGTGTATGGCGCGATCGGCCTGGTCGCGCTCGCCGGCGTCGCCGCGATGATCCTGTTCGTCCTGCCGCGCTTTCCCAATCTGTCGCCGGAGCAGGTAGTGACGGCGCAATGGGTGCTGGGTATTCTCGGCCTCCGCGTGGTTGCCGCCTTCCCCATGAGCGTGTTCGGCGCGGTCACGACGGCGCGGCAACGATTCGCGCTCACCGGATCGATTGCGATCGCGGTCGCGCTGCTGCAGGCGGCGGCGACGTACCTCGTGCTCAGCGCCGGCTACGGCCTCGTGCCGCTGGTCGCGGCGACGACGTTCATCGCGCTGTCGAGCTACGCCGCGTATGCAGCCGCCGCCCGCGCGGCGTTCCCGGCGCTCCGGCTGGCAGTCCGCCGCTTCAGCCGGAGCCAGCTGCGTCAGGTCACCGGATTCAGTCTCTATCTTTTTCTCATCGGGATCGCCATTCAGCTCGGAACGAAGATGGACGCTCTGGTGATCGGCGCCTTCCTCGGAACGAGCGCGGTCGCGGTCTACACAGTCGCAATGCGGATTGCTGAGTACCAGCGGCAACTCTGCGGCCAGATAAGCACTCTCCTGTTTCCTGTCGTCGTGCGGTACCACGCGGATGAGAACCAGGTCGCACTGAGGACCACGCTGCTCGAGGGCACGCGGCTGTCAGTGGCGCTGGTCGCGGGCTTGACGGTGTGCCTGCTCGCGTACGGCTCGCAGTTCATTCAGATCTGGATGGGACCCGGATTCGACGGCGCGGTCGGCCCCTTCTATGTGCTGATCCTGCTGGGAGTCGTCATCGTCGCTCAGGGCCCGACGGGAAACATTCTCCTCGGCGCCGGCCGGCATCGTCTCGTGGCGGCGCTGTCTATGGTGGACGTCGTCGTCAACCTGGCGTTGAGCCTCTTTCTCGTCACGCGGTTCGGCCTCCTCGGTGTCGCTCTCGGGACGGCGATCCCCTATCTCGTCCTCAACCTTTCGGTCCTGATGGTCCCGGCGGCGTGCCGCACGCTGCGAACTTCCACTTTGGTCGTTCGTAGCGTCCATTCGTCCCGCCCTCGGTCGGAACCCTCGCGGCCGCGCTCGCGGCGGCGGTGCTGCGAGCCGGCGCGACGTCCACCACGCTCGGCGGCGTCATGATCCAGTCGCCGCGTGTCGCGGCGGTCTTCGCGGTCGCCTTCTGGTTTGGCGGACTGGGCCGCGCCGACAGGGCGCGTTACCGCGGAGCACTCGAGCGCTTTTCGTCAGGCGTTGGTCATGCGCGTGTCGCGACGAGCGGGTGAGGCGGAACAAGGCGGCGCGAGGTCGAATATGCTGGCCGGGTTTATCGGGGGGCCGCTCGGCGAGGTGCTCCTGAAGGCGCTCAGCCTCGGCGCCTGAGACCGCCGATGGACGGGAGCGCGTACGCCAATCGAAGCAAGACCGAAGTCCTGCTCGGACCGGACATCTGGACGGCGCTCGCCGGGAAAACGGTCATCGACTTCGGCTGCGGCACCGGGGAGCAGGCCGTAGAGATCGCGGCGCGCGGCGCGGGACGAGTGATCGGGATCGACATTCGACCAAGCGTTCTGGAGGCAGCCGGGCTGCGCGCGGCAACCGCCGGGGTGGCCGATCGCTGTGTCTTCACGACCAATCCAGGCGAGCTGGCGGACGCCATCATCTCCATTGACGGTTTCGAGCATTACGACAAACCAGACGAGGTCCTGGCCGTCATGGCTGGGCTGCTCCGTCCCGGGGGGCGGGTGTTCATCGCGTTTGGGCCGCCGTGGTTCCACCCGCTCGGCGGTCATCTGTTCTCCGTGACGCCCTGGGCTCATCTTGTTTTCACGGAGGCGGCGCTGATTCGCTGGCGATCGAGCTTCAAGTCAGATGGGGCGACGCGTTTCAGCGAGGTAGAGGGCGGCTTGAATCAGATGACCCTGGCACGCTTCGAGCGGCTCGTGCAAGCCAGCGACCTCCGGATCGATCGGCTCGAGACAGTACCTATTCGCAGATTGCGGCGCCTCGCGAACCGATGGACGCGCGAGTTCGTCACATCCACCGTCCGCTGCACTCTGGTTCGTCGTCAGCGCGACAATCGGATGTAGTTGAAGTTTCCCACCGCGGCAGTGGAGCCATTGACCTCCATCGCGAGGCGCATCGTCTGAACCCCCGCTGGCAGAGAAACGGTGACGGTGACATCCGTCCACGTTTGCCACCCACCGGTCGTCGGCACCTGCAGCGCACCGGTCTTGTCCACACCGTCGAGGAGCACTCGGAACCTGCCGCCCGTCGCGGGGGACGCTACGCGGGCCGTCAGGGTATACGTGCCGGCCACGGTGACGTTGACCGTGTAGTCGAGCCACTCGCCCGCGCCGACCCAGCCGACGTTGAATCCGCCTTCGCGGCAGCGCTCGATGTCCACGTCGGTCGCCCGGTACTGGCCGCCGTTGTTGCCCGCGTCCAGATCCCGGTACGACACACCGTTCGCGCCGGCGTCGAAGTCTTCCGCTTGAATCGTGCCGGGCACGGGCCAGGCCAGCGGAGCGGGATCGGGCGGGTTGCAACGATCCAGATCGACACGATCGAACACGCTGCCGTCGAGACCGACAGCCGCGAGCGACATCACGCAATCGCCGACCACGCCGCGCACATAGTGGTGACGCGAGGCAGAAAACGCGGTCCACGGTCCGATGAACGCCGGATACAGCGGCGCGCCACCGCCCCCGGTGACGAGATAGGTGACCGCCTGCCCTTCCGATTGATGGTTGCGCAAGGCACGAGTTCGCTCGTAGTCGTGCTCGTGCGCCGAGATGACGAGCTGTACGCCGCGCGCCTCGAAAACAGGGGCGAAGGCCGCGCGAACAGCAAGATCAGACCCGTGCCGCTGCCCCGCGTTGTACGGCGGCCGATGCAGAAACACGACCTTCCAGGGCTGCGGCGTGGCGGCAAGGTCGGCATCGAGCCAGGCGATCTGCGCCTGGCGGCGCGCGACGGTTTGAAAGGCCGTTTCAGTATCGAGCGCCACGAAGTGCACGGGGCCGTAATCGAAGCTGTAGTAGCGCTCCGCGTGATCGGGAAAGGCGGGCGTCGCGCCATGTTCCGGGAGCACGAATACGTCGCGATACGGACGAGCCGCGGCGATCTCGTTCTCGTGATTGCCGATCGACGGGAACAGCGGCCGTGACCGCATCCAGGGCCCGTAGACGCCGAACACCCAGTCGTCGAACTGCCGATAGCTACCACCGCCGGTTCCACTCGAATTGCCGTACGCGATATCGCCGGCGTGCAGCGCGAGATCGAAGGTGTCGGCTGTCATGCGATCGGCGAGCTGACGCTGCGCCGCGGAGCCCACGCCGCTGTCGCCGAACGTGATGAAGCGCACTGTGCCGGTCCCCACCATCGGCGCGGTCCTAAACGTGTCGGTCGTCGACGGCGTGGCATCGACGTTGCCGACGAACACATCGTAGGTATATCGCGTGGAAGGACTGAGCCCGCGCAAGGTCGCTTCGTGCTGGTAGAAGTCGTATGGGAACCCGGTGGTGGCGGCAGTGAACACCCGCGATTCGGCCGCGACCGTCGTCGCCGGCGCGCTGCCGGCCCGGTACCTCACGTCCGCGGCGCCGGACTCACGCGTCGTCCAGACGACAACGACCCCGTCGTCAGTGAGCTGCTGAAGGTACGGTGCGCGCAGCAGCGTGATCGACGCGCCGGTTTTCGGAACGATCGTCTGATCGTTCCTGACCGGCCCAGGCGGGACCGTGAAGTAGGTCGCCGGGCTCAGAACGATCTGATCGATGTCTACGCCGTCCTCGCGCGTCTGCACGCGGATTCGCTGCTGGCCGCTGACGCCGAAGCGAACGACGGACGATGTCCCGAGCCACCAGGCGTTGTCCTGCCAGCCCCATTCTGCGACGCCGCACGCGCTGCAGTTCTCCAGGTTGACCAGCAATCCGGACGTCGTCCCCGTCCGCCACAGCGGCGCGCCGCCGGCCGTCACAGCGCCGTCGTACTGCACCCACACCGATTCGTTGAGCTTGTTGTTCGCCGTGGCCCGCATCCGGAGCCACAAGCGGTACGGGACGCCGGCCGACGCCGTGAACGTGGCCTCGAAGTAGTCGACTGGCGTGGCGAGCGGTGCATTCGGGGTCGACCAGCCGCGATCGACGCTGCTCATTTTCTGGCCGCCGGCGCCGGTCGTCGAGGACAGCCGCGCCCAGTTTCCGGCGATGGTCGAGACGTCTGATGAGTAGAGGACGATGTCGGCCGACTGGGCTGCGAGACCGGACGGTACGCACAGAGCCAGCAGCAGGGCCGCGGAACGAAACACGAAGTCAGTCAGTCGCGGCGCAGCGTCGTGTGTCACCTTGGGAGAGTGTCACGCGACGCGGCGCCGCTTCAAGGTCAGCCGCAGCTATCGCACCGTGTATTCGGCCACGATCGGGCGATGATCGGACGTGCTCGTCTGGATGACCGTGCATGACGTCGGGGTCAATCGCCAGTTACTGTCATGCGCGCGGAACAGATAGTCGAAGCGAATGCTGTTGTGCGTGTACCCGTTCTGGTCGCTGCCTGTCACGTCCTGCCAGGTGTCGGTGTACGCGGTCTCGACTGTCCTGATCCAGGATTCGCCCCACCAGGCGTTGAAGTCGCCCCCGGCGATGGCCGGTCCACTGAATGCGGTCGACCACGGCATCCACGAGTTGAGTTGCAGGGTTCGCCGGCTGCTTGGGTCATATGTGAGATGCACATTGAAGAGCGTCACGTTCACCCCGTTCACCGATACGACGACCCGACCGAAGCCGCGGTCGTAGAAGTTGGCCGTAGATGACGCCACGATGGGCAGCCGGGTGAGGATGAGCGTGCCCTCACCGGACGTACCGACGTGGGGTGCCCAGACCTTGTACCACGTGTGTCCGGTGCGTGTTCTCAGCAATTCGGGGAACCGGTTCGGCTGATCGCCGTCCCACGTCGACGATTCCTGCAGCAGGATGACGTGCGCACCAGAGTTGGCCATGATGTTGGCCTGCGCCTCCAGGTTCAGCACGTTGCTGGTGTTCTTGCCGAAATGAACGTTCCAGCTCATGACTTTGAGCTTCGTGCCGGTCGGTGGTGGTGGCGGCGCCGCCGATCCGGAGGCTAGCCGAATATAGTTGAGGTTGCCGACGGCGCCGTTCGAGGATTCGGTGTCGAAGGACACCCGCATAGTCTGCTGGCCCGCGGTCAGCGTGACGGTTGCCGTCACGTCCCTGTAAGCTCTGCCAGCCGCCGGTGTTCGGCACCACCATCGTGCCGGTCCGATTGACGCCGTTGAACTCGACATGCATCCGGCCGCCGCTTGCGGGATTGGCCACGCGCGCCGTGAGCGTGTAGCTGCCGGCCGTTGTGACGTTGACCGTATAATTCAGCCACTCGCCGTCGCCCGCCCAGCCCACGGTATAGCCGCCGCCGGTATCGCCGCTGGTCGCGAGGTCTACGTCCGTGGATCGATAGACGCCTCCCTCGTTACCGCTGCTATGGTCAAAATACGCGACGCCGTTGCTGCCAGTATCGAAGTGCTCGGCCTGAATCGTCCCGGGAATCGCCCTGACCGTCCCGCCGTACGGACCGGTAGCCGGCGCCGCGACGCCTCCCTGGCGTGCAAGAATCCTCGAGTCGTTGTTTACGGATCCAGGGGGCGCAGAAAGATAGGTCTGCGGGCTCAAAACGATTTGATCGATCTCGACGCCGTCCTCGCGCGTCTGGACCCGAATCGTCTGCGTGCCAGCGGTCGAGAACTCGAGGAGCGTGTCCTGCGCCTTCCACCAGGCATCGTTCGTCCACCCCCAGCCCGACATCCCGCAGTCCTTGCACGACTCGCGATTCACGAGAACCGCGCTCGTCGAGCCGATCCGGTATTGAGCGCCGCCGCCGGCCCCCACCGAGTTCGTGAACTGGACCCACACCGCATCGTTCCACTTCGAGTTGCTGGCCGCCCGTACCCGCAACCACAGCCGGTAGGGCTTCCACGCCTGAGCGGTGAAGCTCGCCTCGAAGTAGTGGGTTGGAGTGGTCACCGGTGAATCCGGGCTCGACCAGCCGCCATTCGCGCTGGTCATCCTCTTCTGGCTGGCGGCGCCGGTGTCGGTCACCCGCGTCCAGTGCCCCTTGATCACCGTGACGTCGGTTGCATGCAGCACCACATCCTGCGCCGCGAGCGGCGCCGACGAAAGCAGGTACGCAACAATCGTGTATCCACACACCCCACTGAGTCTCATGAACCCTCCGTCAAATTCTTGGGAAGCGCTCAGACTTGAAAAATCTGAACGGCCGCGGGGTAGGCAAGGAGCCTGCCGTTCATCTCAACTATCTGACAATGTGTAATTTGTTGAGATTGGGGATCGTGCACATCGCCGATGTGTTCGTTTATGCAACTCATCCATTTGGCGTTTTTTACATAGTTCGAGTTGACGGTCCGCAAAGCGTTCGAAAACCTCAGACTTCTCGTCACCAACGATGATGGTGCGGTGGGAGACGTGAATACTGATGAGTTGCACTCTCAAACACAACCGCGAGTTCTCCGCTGGTCTCAAGCATCGAGGCGGGTCCCGTGATTTGAATCGCTACGTCGCACGAGGGCTCACATTTTGCAGTTCGATCACGAAAGGGTTGATGTCCTCGCGTCCGCTCCGCATCGCGATCGTTGCGCCATCACTTGGAATCCTCGGTGGCCAGGCCGTCCAGGCAAATCGACTCCTTCACGCATGGAGGAACGATCCGGATGTCGATGCGCGACTGGTCCCAATCAACCCGATTCCTCGAGGAGCGTTGCGGCACGGGCTCAAGGTCAAGTACCTCCGTACGATCCTGACTCAGCTGACCTACTGGCCGCTCCTCTTTCGCGAGCTGCGGCGGGTCGACGCCGTGCACGTGTTCTCGGCGTCGTACTTCTCGTTTCTCCTCGCGCCGCTGCCGGCGATGCTGATCGCCTGGATGCACGGCAAGCCCGTGCTCATGAACTACAGGAGCGGCGAGGCGCCGGACCACCTCGCGCGGTCACGCGTCGCCCGATGGGCGCTCGCACGAACGGACCTGAACGTGGTGCCGTCCGCGTTCCTCGCCGGCGTCTTCTCCCGGTTTGGAATCTCCTCCCGGGTCGTCCACAACACCGTGAGTCTCGACGAGTTCAGGTTCCGCCCCCGCGCGAATCCGGGGCCTCGCCTGCTGTCGACGCGAAACCTCGAGCCGCTGTACAACCTCGAGTGCACGCTTCGAGCGTTCCGGATCGTGGCGGACCGGTACCCCGACGCCACCATGACCGTTGTCGGGCGCGGATCTGAGGAGGTGGCGCTCCGCCGGCTCGCCGGCGACCTTCGACTTCCAGGTGTCACGTTCGTGGGCGCGGTGCCGCATCACGAGATCCCGCGCTGGTATGACGCGGCGGACATCTACGTCCAGACGCCGAACATCGACAACATGCCGGGCTCCGTGCTCGAGGCGTTCGCGTCCGGTCTGCCGGTCGTGTCGACCGACGCCGGCGGCGTGCCTGCGATCCTGACTCACGAGCGGCACGGCCTGCTGGCGCCGATTGGGGATCACCATGCCGTCGCCACACAGATCCTTCGTTTGCTCGAGGATCCCGGGCTGGCCGCGCGGTTGGCCGCCGCCGCCCACGACACTTGCCGGGCGTATTCGTGGGAAACCGTCAGGGGGGAGTGGCTGTCGGCGTATCGCCAGCTGGCCATTCGAAGCGCCGGATCGCCCGCCCGAGTCCGCGCCGCGTCATGACCACCGCGTTGCGGCGGCTGTCGAGGATGGGCACGAGAGAGATCGCTTTCAGGGCGGTCGAGAAGAGCCGCACCGCTATCGAAGCCGCGCGGTACGCCGTCGGGCTGGAAACGTGGAGCGAGGCTGGTCCCCTTCGCGTGGGGTCGAGGCACCGATCCGGCGACATCCTGACGACGTCCGGGTTCTTGATCGATCCGGCACGCTGGCGCGAGATCGCCGCTGCGATCCGGGCGGAGTTTCCCACGGCGGCCCACGCCGCCGTCGAGCGCGCGGACAAGATCCTCGAGGGACGCTACGACCTGCTCGGGTATCGTGACCTCTCGTTCAGAACAGGCCGGAGCGAGGTCGACTGGCAGTTCGATCCCGTGCACGGCCGGCGGGCGGCGGCGCGAGTCTTCTGGTCGCGCGTTCCCTACCTCGATCCGAGCTTCGGCGACCACAAAATAATCTGGGAGCTGAACCGGCACCAGCACTGGCTGGCGCTCGGGCGGGCGGCGTGGCTCACGGGTGACGCCCGGTACGCGCGGCGCTTTGCGGTTGAGCTCGGCAGCTGGCTGGATGCGAACCCACCGCTTTCAGGGGTCAACTGGGCCAGCATGCTCGAGCTCGCGCTGCGTTCGATCTCCTGGCTGTGGGCGCTCCATTTCTTCGCGCCGTTCGAGGACGCCGCGTCATCACGATGGAGCGCCCGGCTCATCGCGGGGATCGAGCGACAGCTCGATCACGTTGTCCGGCACCTGTCGATCCACTTCAGCCCGAACACGCATCTGCTCGGCGAGGGGCTCGCGCTGTACGTTGCGGGACGACTGCTGTCCCCGGTGCGCGAGTCGGCTGCGCGCTGGGAAGCCGTTGGCCGCGGCGTGCTGCTGACGCAGGCCACGGCGCAGGTCAACCCGGACGGCGGTCACGTCGAGCAGTCTACGCACTACCACCGGTACGCGCTCGATTTTTACCTGCTGGCGCTCGCGGTCGCACAGAAGACACGCGACGGCGCTGCCTCCGAGCTCGCTGAGACAACCGCTCGCCTGGCGTCGTTCTGCCGCGCGATGGCAGACGAGCGTGGGCGGCTCCCCGTGATTGGGGACGATGACGGCGGGCAGCTCTTCCCGATCTGCGGCCGTGACGCGAATGACGCGGCCGACTCGCTGTCGCTCGCGTCGGCGCTTCTAGGGCGTCCGGACCTCGCCGTCGGCGAGCCGGCGGAAGAAGCTCTCTGGATGCTCGGCGGCGATCGGGCGTGGTTGCCGGGCGGGGCGGCGGCCGCGCCGCCCGGGTCGCACCATTTCGCCGACTCGGGCTACGTGGTTCTTCGAGGACGTGACGAACACGCGATCCTGGACGTGGGCCGCCATGGTTTTCTCAACGGTGGGCATGCGCATGCCGATGCCCTCTCGCTGGTCTTGTCGGCGCACGGACGTCCGTTCCTCATTGACCCAGGGACGGCGACCTACACGATGGATCCCGTCGTCCGGGACCTGTTCCGCTCAACCTCGATGCACAACACGGCGGCGGTCGACGGGCGGTCGCAATCAGAGCCCGCGGGCCCCTTTCATTGGCGGTCGCGCTCCGACGCGCGGCTGGAGCATTGGTTGCCGGATGCGCCTCTCGAACAGGTCGTCGCGTCGCACGACGGCTATGCACCCGTTGTCCACCGCAGAACCGTCGTTCGGGCTGCAGCCGGCCTCTGGATCGTCGCCGACCAGCTCCTCGGTGAGGCTGCCCACGTGCGAATGGATCTGCACTGGCACATCGATCCGGGCTGGCATCCGGAAGCGGTATCGGAGAACGGGGATCGTGCGCGGCGGTTTCAACAGGGTCAGTTGCGGGCTGCCCTGGTCTGGGGAACGGGGCAGGTTGACGACTTCTTCAGCGACGATACGGGCCTCGGTTGGAGCTCGCCGGTGTACGGCCGCCGCGTGCCCTCCCCCACCATCCGGATCGGAACCGCCGGCGGCGCCCCGCTAATCGTCGTCACGGCGATCGCCATACGGCAGACGCAGTTCAGCCTGTCGGTCGAAACCTCGCCGATGACCGCCTCGTCCGGCACGATCGCGGTCATCCGCCTGAACGAGTGGGAGACACGGCTGAGCTTTTCGCCTGACGGCTCGGCCAGGGACTTGCACGTCGAGGGGCGGTCGCATGTGCGGAATAGCCGGATTCATTGATCCCGGAGTGGACGCCGCGGTTGCAGCCGAACGGCTGCGCCCGATGCTGGGGGCTATCCGTCACCGCGGTCCGGATGACGAGGGGGCGTACGTCGAGACCGGGGCTGCGCTTGGGATGCGGCGGCTCTCCATTATCGATCTCGCGACGGGCCGCCAACCCATACACAACGAAGATCGGACGGTCTGGGTCGTCTTCAACGGCGAGATCTACAACTACACCGCGCTCAAAGCCGAGCTCGAGGGCCGAGGCCACCGCTTCTACACGGCGAGCGACACCGAAACCATCGTCCACGCCTACGAAGAGTGGGGAGACGAGGCGTTCACGCGTCTGCGCGGGATGTTCGGCGTCGCGCTCTGGGATACGCGGAGTCGGACGCTCGTCCTCGCGCGCGACCGCGCAGGCATCAAGCCGCTCTACTACGCCGGCGCCGGCGGCGGGCTTTTCTTCGGATCCGAGGTCAAGGCGATACTCGCGAGCGGCGCCATCGCGCCCCGTCTGGATCCCGCCGCGCTGGATCACTATCTGGCGTTCCTCTACACGCCGCGCGAGTCCTCCGTGTTCGCGGGAATCGACAAGCTTCCACCCGGACATCTGCTCCGCTGGTCCGAGGGACGGTTGTCGATCCGGCGTTACTGGGAGGTACCGAGCATCGAGCGGCAGCCGGAAGAAAACGTCGTGCCCGCGCTCCGCGCCGTGCTCCGAGACGCCGTGCGATCACACCTGATGAGCGAAGTGCCCCTTGGCGCGTTTCTGTCTGGCGGCGTGGACTCGAGCCTCGTCGTCGGGCTGATGGCGCAGGAGTCGAGCCGACCGGTCAAGACATTCTCGATCGGGTTCGACGAGCCGCGGTACGACGAGCTGGAGCATGCGCGCGTCGTCGCCGCGCACTTCGGCACCGACCACCACGAGTTCGTAGTCAAGCCGGACGCGCTCGCGATCATCGACGACCTCGTCTCGCATTTCGACGAGCCTTTCGGGGATGCGTCTGCGATTCCCACGTGGTACGTGTCGCAGATGGCCTCTCGACACGTCACCGTCGTCCTCTCGGGCGATGGAGGCGACGAGCTGTTCGGCGGCTATGACCGCTACATCCCGCATCCCCGCGTGGCGGCGTTCGATCGCTGGGCGCCGCCCGGAAGCCGCGGCGTGGCGGGCCTCATCTGGCCGAAGCTGCCCCATGGCGCGCGCGGCAGGAATTTCCTGCGCCGGGTCGCGCGCGACAGTCGCGGGCGCTACGCCGATGCGATGACGTTCTTCCAGCGGGATGAGCGAGCGGCGCTTCTGAGCCCGGAGATCCGCGCGGGGCTGCGCGGAGACGATCCCGAATCGCGGTTCAACCGGCGGTTCGATCGCTTCGCGCGGCTACCGTGGGATGCGCAGATGATGCGCGTCGACTTCGAGACCTATCTGCCGGAGGACATCCTCACGAAGGTCGACCGCATGAGCATGGCGCACTCGATTGAGTCGCGCGTGCCGCTGCTCGACAACGAGGTCATCGAGTTCGCCGCGCAGCTGCCGTGCGCGCTGAAGATCCGGAACGGCCGTCGTAAGCACGTGCTGAAGGAAGCGGCCGCGGGTCTTCTGCCGCCGGAGATCCTGACCCGCCGCAAGCAGGGCTTCGGAGTGCCGCTCGGCGTCTGGTTCCGCGGCGAGACGAGGTCGTTGTTTTCGGACGTGCTCCTCTCGACTCGTGCGCGCGAGCGCGGCTATTTCGATCGGCGGTTCGTCGAGCGTCTCGTGTCCGAGCACCTCTCGGGCCGCCGCGATCACACCCTGCGCCTGTGGGGACTCGTGGTCTTCGAACTCTGGCATACGTTGTATCTCGACACGCCACGGTACGGTGTGCCGCCGCCCAGCGTCCTCATGGCAACGGCGTAGCCAGAGGAACGCACCTGCCTAGTTTCGGTCAGGTTTTTCCACTTTCCATTCGTTTTCCCTGGTATTGCGCTTGCTGGGGTGGGGACCTGGACATGTGTGGGATTGCCGGTATCGTCGCTGCGGATCGACTTGAGACCGAGGACCGCCAGCGCGTCTCAGCCATGCGGGACATCCTGTCCCACCGCGGGCCTGATGAGGCAGGCGTTCACGTCGACGATCACGCCGCCCTCGGTCACCGCCGACTCAGCATTGTCGACCTGTCCAGCGGACAGCAGCCCCTGTCGAACGAAGCCGGCACCATCTGGATCGCCTTCAATGGCGAAATCTACAACCACGCGGACCTGCGCCCCCGGCTCCAGGCGGCCGGCCACGTCTATCGCACTCGCTCCGACACCGAGACCATCGTTCACGGCTACGAGCAGTGGGGAGACGACTGCGTGCATCACCTCCGCGGCATGTTCGCGTTCGCGATCTGGGACGCGCCGAAGCGGCGGCTTCTGCTCGCGCGCGATCGCCTGGGTGTCAAGCCCCTGTACTGGACGGTCGTCGGCGGCCGGCTCCTCTTCGGATCGGAGATCAAGGCGATCCTCGAGAGCGGACTCGTCGAGGCTCGCGCCAACGAGGCGGCGCTCCCGGAGCTCCTGACAACGCGCTACCTGTCGTCGGATGAGACGCTCTTCCTTGGAATCCGCCGGCTGATGCCGGGGTTCCTCCTCGTCTACGAGGACGGCATCGCGTCGGTACGTCGGTACTGGGACATTCCAGTCGCGACGGGTTCTAGTCCCAAGTCCCTTTCAGGTCGCGAGCTCGTCGCCGAGTTCCGCGCCAGGCTGGAGGAATCGGTTCGGCTGCGGCTGATGAGCGACGTGCCTCTCGGCATGTTCCTGTCGGGCGGGATCGACAGCAGCGCCATCGCCGCTTTGATGGCGCGCATGATCGATCGGCCGCTCCAGACGTTCTCGGTCGCGTTCGCCGAGCGAGCGTACAGCGAACTGGAACACTCGCGCGTTGTCGCGCGGGCGATTGGCGCCGACGCGCACGAAGTGGTCGTCAGCGAAGCCGACTTCTTTTCGGCGCTGCCGCGGCTCGTCTGGCACGAGGACGAGCCCATCGCACATCCGTCGAGCGTTCCTCTCTACTTCGTCTCGGCGCTTGCCCGAAACCACGTCAAGGTTGTCCTGACGGGCGAAGGAAGCGACGAGCTCCTCGCGGGGTACGGCAAGTACCCGCGGGCGCTGGTCAACTGGCGGGCGGGAGCGGCGTACGAGGCGCTCGTCCCGGCCGGCGCGCGCCGCGCTGTTCGGCGGCTTGCCACACGGCTTCCCGGCGGCGCGGGTCGCCTCGCCGCGCGCTCGTTCCTCGCGCTCGATCACAATCCTGAGGCGGTCTTCTTCGACAGTTTCGCGGGCATCAGGCTACACGCGCTCAGGTCGCTGTTGAGGCCTGCTCAGGTCATGCGGGCCACGACGCGCGCGGCCTACGGCGCGTCGCGATTCTGGTTCGATCGGCCGGGAGCGTCGGCGTCGCTGCTGGACCGGATGCTCTATGCCGACCTCAAGACGTATCTCGTCGAGCTCTTGATGAAGCAGGACCAGATGAGCATGGCGGCGTCGATCGAGAGCCGCGTGCCGTTCCTCGACCACGAGCTCGTCGAATTCGCGGCTCGGCTGCCGGACTCGTGGAAGCTGCGCGGCTTCACGACCAAGCGGATCCTTCGCTCCGCGGCCGCCGATCTGCTGCCGCGCGAGATCCTCGAGCGGCCGAAGATGGGCTTCCCCGTGCCGTTTGCAGACTGGATGCGTGGGCGCTCGATCCGGATCGCGCGCGACGTGCTGCTCGACCGCCGTGCCGCCGAGCGCGGCCTGTTCGACCCGGTCTCCGTGGAGCGGATGCTCGCCCGCCACGCGAGCGGTGAGGCTCCCGCCGGAGACGCGATCTGGGGCCTGCTCAATCTCGAGCTCTGGTACCGCACCGCCATCGATCGAGCCGGCGTGCAGGTGCTCCACGCGGCATAGGCACATATGCGCATCCTCTGGCTGAACGTGGGTCTGCTGCTGCCGCTCGACAAGGGAGGGCGGCTGCGCACCTGGCACCTGATGCGCCATCTCGCGCGTCGTCACGAGATCACGTATCTC
The DNA here is from genome assembly GCA_963847125.1 of uncultured Acidobacteriota bacterium. Taxonomy (GTDB): domain Bacteria; phylum Acidobacteriota; class Vicinamibacteria; order Vicinamibacterales; family 2-12-FULL-66-21; genus DATAEE01. Next base: position 2,943,816 of record CAWJYM010000004.1, on the reverse strand, counting down.
GCCTTCCGCGACGCGGATCAACCGGAGGCGGATCTCGTTGGCATGCGCGAAGTCTGTTCCCGGCTCGAGACGATGCCGCGGCGCGAGTCGCCGAAGCGGAGCCTGAAGTTCTATGCCGAGGCCGCCGGCTATCTCGCGCATCCACGGCCCTATGCGGTCGCGAAATACAGATCGATCGAATACACACGCCGCCTGAAGGCGCTCCTCGATACAGTTCGGTTCGATCTCATCGTCTGCGATTTCCTGCCGCCGCTCGTCAACCTGCCGGCGCGGCTGCCGTGTCCGGCCGTCCTCTTCACGCATAACGTCGAGGCTGAGATCTGGAGACGGCACGCCGAGACCGCGACCGGCCTGGCGGTGCCGGCGCTCTTCCGGGCTCAATGGCGCCGAATGCAGCGGTTCGAAAAGGCCGCGCTCGACCGGTTCAACCTCGTCCTCGCCGTCTCCGAGGCCGATCGGCGGACCTTCGAGCAGCTCTACGCCCCCTCGGTTCCAATCGCGGTCGTGCCGACCGGCGTGGACACGAGCTACTTCAGCCCGCCCGCCCCGACCTCGGCCGATGCCAGGAACCTGGTCTTCACCGGGTCCATGGACTGGCTGCCGAACGAGGACGGCATGACCTACTTCTGCCGCGAAGTCCTTCCTCGAATCCGACGCGTCGAGCCGGACGCGACCCTCTCCATCGTCGGCCGCGCGCCGACGCCTGCGGTACGGCAGCTTGCAGGCATGCCCGGCGTCACCGTGACGGGCCGCGTGGAAGATGTCCGGCCGTACATCGCGCAAGGTGCCGTCTACGTCGTGCCCCTCCGGATCGGCGGAGGCACGCGGCTCAAGATCTTCGAGGCGATGGCGATGGGACGCGCGGTCGTCTCCACGACAGTCGGTGCGGAGGGTCTGCCGGTCACGCCGGGCGAGCACCTGATCATCGCCGACAATCCCGACCGCTTCGCCCAGGCGGTCGTCCGCCTCCTGCGCGACCAGGGCCTGCGGACGAGCCTGGAGCAGGCGGCGCGGCGCCTCGTCGTCGAGCGTTTCGATTGGGCGACGGCGGCCGCGGCTCTCGACTCCGCGCTCGAGGCTGCCGCAGGCAAGCAGCCGCTGAAGGCCACGGCGTGACACACGAGGACGAGACATGAGAGTTTCGGTGTTCGGACTGGGATACGTCGGAAGCGTCTCGGCGGCATCGTTCGCCGCCGATGGCCACGACGTCGTCGGTGTCGACGTCAGTCAAACCAAAGTAGAGTCCGTGAACGAGGGATGCAGCCCGATCGTGGAGAACGGGCTCGCGGACCTGATCCGTGAACAGGTCGCGCGGGGCGCGCTGCGCGCCACGACGAGCGCTCAGGATGCCGTAGCGGCGTCCGACGCCTCACTGCTCTGCGTGGGGACGCCGAGCCGACGCAACGGAAGCCTCGATCTCACCTACCTCACCCGCGTATGCGAGGAAATCGGCGACGCTCTCAGGGACAAGCCGAACTATCACGTCGTCGTGGTTCGGAGCACCGTCCTGCCTGGAACGACCCACGAGGTTCTCATACCGACGCTCGAAGCGCATTCGGGCAAGATCTACGGAGAGGGCTTCGGCGTCTCGGTCAACCCAGAATTTCTGCGCGAAGGCACGGCGCTTCGGGACTTCCGGCAGCCGCCGCTGACGCTGGTCGGCCACAATCACGCGGCCGACGCCGCGGGAACCGTGGCGCTCTACGAGAAGGTCGACGCGCCACTCGTCGCGACGAGCATCCGCGCCGCGGAAATGATCAAATACGCGAACAACGCGTGGCACGCGCTGAAAGTGTGCTTCGCCAACGAGATCGGCAATCTCTGCAAGCGGCTCGAGATCGACAGCCACGACGTGATGGACATCTTCTGCCGCGATCGGAAGCTCAACCTGTCGCCGTACTACCTCAAGCCCGGCTTCGCGTTCGGCGGCTCATGCCTGCCGAAGGATGTCCGCGCGCTGCAGTACCGGGCGAAGGAAGTCGATCTCGAGATGCCCGTCCTCCAGGCGATCCTTCCGAGCAACCAGCTCCAGATTCAACGAGCGGTCGAGGAGATCACCGAGACGGGGAAGAAGCGCATCGGCCTGCTCGGCTTCAGCTTCAAGGCCGGAACGGACGACCTCCGTGAAAGCCCGCTCGTCGTGCTGGCAGAAGTGCTCCTCGGGAAGGGGTACAACCTGAAGATTTACGATCGGAATGTCGCCCTCGCGAGGCTGGTAGGCGCCAACAAGGAATACATCGAGCGACAGATCCCGCACCTGTCGTCGCTGATGAGCGACACAATCGAAGAAGTGGTAGACGAGTGCGACGTCCTGGTCGTCGGGAATGGCGCGCCCGAGTTCGCCGACGCGCTCAGGCGGACACGACCCGGACAGATCGTCATCGATCTGGTTCGCACGAGCGCCGACTTGTCGGAGGTCCAGGCAGAGTACCGAGGGATCTGCTGGTAGGAAAAACTACGCGGAGCCGGGGCAGGAGGCTCCCCAGCCCCGCCTCCGGCTCCGCGCCCGGGCACTACCGGCAGTCGCCGGACGTCCACACAGCCCGGTCGCGTTTGTCTGGACGTACGGCCGCGAGGTGCGGCAAGTAACTCGCCAACTCGTCCAACGCCGGTTTTATTGAGATTTTTCGCGGCGTAGACCTGTGGGACCGCCCGCGCGCGCTTGAATTCCAGTAAGAGTTACACCGTTCAGCGAAAACTCCAGCAAACGAGGGCAGTCGCCGTCGCACGGCTGAGTCGGCTTGACATACACGACGCGCGGTTGCTTATGCGGGCTGGCCGCTCGAGAGCGAGTCCACGACGCGCCGCCAGGCGGGCGGCGCATTCGCACCCTCGCCGAGCAGCGCCACGCCGCAGATCAGTGCGCCGGGCGATCGCAGCCGATCGCTCCAGACCGCTTCGACGGGCAGTGAGATGTTGAACGTCGGGAGCCGAACGTAGAACGACGAGGGGAGCGGCGACGGCGGCGCGGTCATCTCGACCCGCAGCCCGCCGTAACTCACGTCGAGCAGTTTTGCCGGCCAGTCTCCGACCTGAACCATCACTCCGGATCCGACGGCCCGGCGCGGCCAGCGGCGCTCGCGCTTCACGTGAGCCAGCGTTCGCGAGATCGCCGCCAGAAGATCCGCCGGCTTGACCGGCTTCAGCAAGTACTCCGCACGATAGCGCGCCGCCTCCAGTTCCAGCATCGCGTCCTCATGCGCCGTCACGAGAATGACGGCCATGTTCGGGTGCAGAAGGCGGCTCCGCCGGACGAGCTGCAGCCCGTTGAACGCGCGAAGGCGGATGTCGGTGATGAGCAGGTCGTACGTGTGGAGTTCGAGCAGACCCTTGGCAGCGTCGAAGGTGGCGGCACCCGTTACGGTGTGCCCGGCGTCGCGGAGCAGTTCCAACATGCCCGCGAGCGCACGCTCATCATCTTCGACGACAAGGATCTCGTACGGCAGCATCGTGGGGACACCTTCCTACCACCCCGCGGCGGCCGGCGCAAGGGTTATGCCAGATGCCCCAACACCGTAGACCCTTGATTCTATTGGGAACAAGTCCTGGTTCAGCTAGCGAAACTGGTGGCAGAACCGTGATCGGTCTGAAGAAAACTGAAGGTCGCCAGCCAGATGGTGTCGAGGCTGGACAGCAGCTGGTGATCGTCTTCCAGGAGCAGCAGGCGCACATTCGGCCGTCCGACGGCCCATCGTGCGGGAGCTTCGGGATCGACGACGGCGTCCCCTGTTCCTTGAACGATTAGTACAGGCAACTCGAGGCGAACGGCGTCGCTGTCGTAGCGCCCCGCATCATCGTGGAGCGCGTAGTGAAGGGACACCGTACGGCCGAGGGCGTGGTGGAACACCTCGAGGCGGTCGGTCTCCTTCCAACGAGCCACACCCGCGTCGCCAAGCTCGGCGAACCGGGTGCGGCCGAAATCCAGCGCGGGCGCCAGAAGCACGAGTCGATCGATTCGCGCGCCGAGATCCCACGCGTCCTGGGCGGCCGCTGCGTGGAGAGCGACGAACGCCCCGAGGCTGGATCCGATGATTGGTGTCGGCCCCGCTGTCATCCCGGTGAGCGCCTCGCGAACCTGACCGATCATGCGCGTGACCGTCAGGTGCTCGAAGTCGGGCTCGTTGAAGTCCGGCGTCACGAGCGTGACTCCGTACTCTGACAGACGCCGCGCAAAGAACGCGGCCTTTGAGGACTTCGCGGAGGAGGCGAAACCGTGGAGATAGAGAACCCGCTTGCCCGGGATCACCAGTACCTGACTCGGCCGACGTCCACGTGCACGAAGTTCAGGTCGGGATAATAGCCGACGCCGCCGGCCTTGAGAGAGACGGCCGCACGCCGCAGCTCCTGGAGCGGAACGTCCGGGACGCGGATGTCGATCGCCTTCCCCACCATGTGGAGACTCTTCGACGCGACGCCTGTGTGGGCGCCGCCCTGCGAGCGGAGTGACGCGTTGGTGCCAGGCGAGCGGTAGCCGGAGATCACGTGATAGGGCCTGGACGTCTGCAACGTGCCGCCGAGCTCGTGGAGCAGGTCGAGAAGCCGCAGGTCGATCTCTTTCACCTCGTTCGCTCGATGGTCGCGCAGGACGTGATTGATCTTCGCGAGCGCGGCCGTTTCGTACCGGTTGTCGCAGCAGTACAGCGACGTCAGCTTTTCGCCCGTGTGGGTGTTGAAGAACGACAGCTCACGGTTTCCCATCGTCGTCGCGGCCAGGACGGACCGCGGCACGAGCGTGCCTGCGGCTGCGAGGACGCCCAGCGCGCAGAAGGATCGACGGCTGAGCAGGACGGAGTCAGCTTTTTCCATTTTCGTTCAGTTGTCTGGATCGCGAAGCCGGACTTCTATTAGAGCAGAGCGAGGCGCGAGACTCAACCTGAGCAGGCGCATTAGTTAGCTCATGGGCGCCAGCGCGTTCGGTGCGTTCGGTCTCGCTTCGAGCCGTCTGATATCATCGCGAGCGTGGAAGGCGTCATTCGAGCATGGGGTCGTATCCTCGCAGGTTACCGTCCCAATCTATCGGTCGAGATTACGCGGGAATGTCCTCTCCGTTGCCCTGGCTGCTACGCGTACGGCGACGACCATCTCGGCGGCGAGACGACGCTTCGTCAGCTGTCCGACTATCGCGGCGACGAGCTCGTGTCGCGTTTCATGGACCTCATCCGCGCCCATAAACCGCTTCACCTGTCGATTGTCGGCGGCGAGCCGCTCGTGAGGTACCGCGAGCTGGAGGCGATCCTGCCGCAGCTCGCGCAGATGGGCATCTACACTCAGGTCGTGACCAGCGCCGTGCGGCCGATTCCCGCCGAGTGGGCGTCACTGCCGCGCCTGCAGATCGTCGTCTCGATCGACGGACTGCAGCCCGAACACGATGTCCGCCGGACGCCCGCGACCTACGAGCGGATTCTGAAACACATCGAGGGCCATCAGATCACGGTTCACTGCACGGTCACCAAGCAGCAGACGCGGCGGCCGGGGTACATCGAGGAATTCATCCATCTCTGGTCGGCGCAACCGACCGTGCGGACGGTCTGGATCAGTCTCTACACTCCACAGATCGGCGAGATCTCGGAGGAGCGCCTGACGGCCGCGGATCGGACGCGCGTGGTGACCGATCTCCTCCGCCTTCGCGTGCAGTATCCGAAGCTGCAGATGCCGAAAGGACTGATCGACGCGCTCGCGAATCCGCCTGCGTCTCCGGCCGAGTGTGTCTTCGCGCGCACGACGACATGTCTCTCCGCCGACTTCACAACCGACATCGCCCCGTGCCAGTTCGGCGGGCGGCCGGATTGCGCGAACTGCGGATGCATCGCGTCTGCCGGGCTCGCCGCCGTAGCGCGGCATCGTCTCGGCGGGCGCGTGCGGGTCGGCGCAATCTTCGAGCGCTCCCTGAAAATCGGCGACCGCGTTCGTCAGACGCGTGCCCGTAATCTGCTATAATTTCGAGGTTTATGCGGTTGCTGCGAAAGGCAGGCCGGAAAGTACGGTCGGTGCGCAAGTTCGTGCGCGGGCTGATCGACACAGAGCACCCGCTCCTCGTCCATATCATCCCTATCCGACGCTGCAACATCGATTGCGGCTATTGCAACGAGTACGATCAGACGTCTTCGCCGGTCCCGCTCGACGAAATGGAGCGGCGCGTCGCGAAGCTCGCGGCGCTCGGCACGTCGGTCGTGGCGATGAGCGGTGGCGAGCCGATGCTCCATCCGGAGCTCGACGGGATCATCGGCGAGATCCGCCGGCACGGGATGATCGCCGGGCTCATCACCAACGGCTACCTGATCTCCCCGAAGCGCATCCACGCGCTGAACGAGGCGGGGCTCGACTATCTGCAGATCAGTATCGACAACGTCGAACCGGACGAGGTGTCGAAGAAGAGCCTCCGGCTGCTCGACGGTAAGCTCCGGTGGCTCGCCGAGTACGCGCACTTCGACGTCAACATCAATTCGGTCGTCGGCGGCGGGATCAAGCACCCCGGGGACGCCCGGGTCATCAATCAACGGGCGCGCGACCTCGGCTTCTCGACGTCGATCGGGATCATCCACGACGGATCCGGGCTGCTGAAGCCGCTGGCGCCGACCGAGCGCGCCGTCTACGACGACGTGGCCGGGCGGACGAGCAGCGTCGCGCAGATCGCCCAGAACCTGTACTCGGGTATTCGCGGATTCCAGGACAACCTCGCGGACGGCAAGCCGAACACCTGGTGGTGCCGCGCGGGCGCCCGGTATCTCTATATCTGCGAAGACGGGCTCGTGCACTGGTGCTCTCAACAGCGGGGCTGCCCGGGCGTCCCGCTGGAGGGCTACACGAAGGACGACATCCGCCGTGAGTTCATGACGCCGAAATGGTGCGCCCCCTACTGCACCATCGGCTGCGTCCACCGCGTCTCGACGATGGACTTCTGGCGCCGGCCGCAGCTGCAGAAAACCGACGTGGCCGAGGCGCGCTGAACGCCGTGGCCAACGCGGCATCCTTCGACATCACATCGAACGTCGACCTCCAGGAGGTCGACAACGCCGTCAACCAGGCGCGCAAGGAAGTCTCGCAACGCTACGACTTCAAGGGATCGCGCGCCGAGATCGGCTTCGACCGTCTGGCGAGCACGCTGACGCTCGTCGCCGACGACGAGTTCAAGCTGACCGCGCTGTGGGAGATCCTGCAGGGACGCCTGGTGCGCCGGAGCGTCCCGGTCAAGAACCTGGTGCCAGGAGAGCTGGAACGGGCCGCGAACGACACCGTGCGACGGGTCATCACCCTCCAGCAGGGCATTCCGGACGATGCGGCAAAGCAAATCGTCAAGTTCCTGAAGGATCAGAAGCTGAAGAAGGTGCAGGCGGCGATTCAAGCCGATCAGGTGCGGGTATCGTCCAACTCGAAGGACGAACTCCAGAACGTGATCCGGCTGCTGCGGGAGCAGGACTTCGGCGTCGCCCTTCAATTCGGGAACTACCGCGGATAAGATCCCGGAGGAGCGGAGCGCATGACGGTCCTCGGGGTGATGCTCGGTATTTCAGTCGTCGCCGGGATGGGAGGCCGGGCGCCCCAGACGCCGGCCGCACCCCAACCTCAGACCCAGAAGCCACCAGTCAATCCGGACGCCAAGGCGCTCGCCGATTTCAACGAGCGCGTCAAGAAATACCTGGAGCTCCACAACAGGCTCGAGGCGACGCTGCCGTCCCTGCCGGATCAGTCGGATCCCAAGCGCATCGGCGATCATCAGGCCAGTTTCGCGAAGCTCATCGCCGACGCGCGCGCCGGCGCGCGGCCGGGGGACATCTTCACGCCGCCCGTGCGACAGATCTTCCGCCGCGTGATTCGCAACGTCCTGCGCGGGCAGAGCGGCCGCGAAATACGAGCCGATATCCTCGACGAGAACACCAAGCCAGTGCCTTTGCGCGTGAACGGGCAGTACCCGAGCGACGTCCCGCTCTCGTCGGTGCCACCCAGGATTCTGGACGCGCTGCCCCGTCTGCCCGAAGATCTCGAATACCGGTTCGTGGAGCGACAGCTCATCCTGTTCGACAATCATGCGCAGCTGATCGCGGACTACATGACGAATGCGCTCCCCTGACATCCGGCCCGCCGCCCGGTCGTTCACGGCCCTGATCGCCGCCGTCGCGCTCCTCGTGCCGGCCGCCGGCCATCAGGGCAAACCGACCGGCTCGGGGATCGCGATCACGCTGCCGCAGCGGGAGGGATCGCTGAAGTTCGCCGTCATCGGTGACAGCGGCACCGGCGGCAGGCAGCAGTACGAGATTGGCGCCCGGATGTGGGAGGCGTACGCGCTGTTCCCGTTCGAGCTCGTACTGATGCTGGGGGACAACCTCTACGGTTCGGAACGTCCTCGAGACTACGAGCAGAAGTTCGAGCGCCCCTACAAGCCGCTCCTCGACGCCAAAGTGAAGTTCTACGCGTCGCTCGGGAATCACGACGACCGCGAGCAGCGCCTCTACAAGCTCTTCAACATGGGAGGCGAGCTGTACTATTCCTTCAAGGCGCCCAGGCAGGACGTCCGGTTCTTTGCGGTGGACAGCACATATCCGGACCGGCGTCAGCTCGAATGGGTCGAGCGCGAGCTGAAAAACGCGGACGAAGACTGGAAGATCGCGTTCTTCCACCACCCGCTGTACTCATCGGGCGGACGGCACGGGCCGAGCGAGGACCTCCGCAAAGTGCTCGAGCCGCTCTTCCTCAAGTACAACGTCAGCGCGGTGTTTGCCGGGCACGAGCACTTCTACGAGCGGATCAAGCCTCAGAAAGGCATCTTCTACATGACCTCGGGCGGTGCGGCGAAGCTGCGCGAGGGAAATATCCGGCCCAACTCCCCTATCACGGCAAAAGGGTTCGACGACGACAATCACTTCGTCCTGATGGAGATCGATGAAGACGAGATGTTCTTCCAGGCGATCTCCCGGCTGGGGGCGACCGTCGACTCCGGATCCTTCCGGCGCCGCCAGCCGGAGACGACCTCAGGCGGTCCGGCCGGCCGCTAGTTCCGCCTCATCGTCCTTCCGTTTCTTTTTCCGCGCCGCCTCGGTCGTGGCCCAGTCCGCCTCGAACGTCTCGCGGATCTGCTTGACGACCTGGGGGTCGTCGACGAGGAGACCGATTTCCCGCCGGCCGCTCAGCTCGAGCGTCCTCAGGCTCTGGCTGCCCACGAACGCCTCCTCGGCGTCGCGGATGATCGCGCGGACGTGCTGCCGCATCTTCAGCCGATCGCACGACAGATCGCCGCCCGGCTTTGCGACATGTCCGATGATGCGCACGTCCACGCCCGCCTTCCGCCGGGCGATGAGCAGCTTGATCATGCGGCGGTCGCTGACTTTGTGATCGTAGATGAACAGCTCCCGCTTCGCTCCGTCGATGAACTTCGTCAGCACCTCGCGCGAGTTCTCCGGGCTGACGACCAACTGCTTGTGGCCCGGGATGTAGGCCTGCTTGGCAAAGTCCGCCTCGAAGAGCTTCCCCGCTTCGGCCACAAGCTTCGGGTCATCGGTGACGAGGCCGAAGCTGCGGCTCCTGATGTCCGTCTTGGTGTAATTGAAGGCGAAGAGAAACAGGGTGTCGTCGGCGATGAGCATCTTGCCGTGGTACCGCGGCAGGTCGTCGGCCGTCCGGGCGACGATCGCGCCCACTTCCAGCAGCCGCTGTTCGAGCTTGCGCAGGCGCTTCTCGTCGCCGCGGGCCGTATGCGCGATGAGCGCGTGAACCGGGACCTGCCGGCTCACGGCCTCGCCCAACGCCTTGATCAGATCGTCTCGGTCGAGGCGGAACACGAGGATGTCGACGCGGGTCTTCGCCTTCCGGACCGCCTGCAGGACCGGTTCGAGTCCATCGTCTGGCTGGATGATGAGCTTCACGTTTCCTTACGCTGTTGTCCGGCTGAAGCCGGACGCCACACTGACCGGTATCGCCTGACGAGCCTATTTCTTCTTGCCCTTCTCGTCCCATTCCACGGCTATCTCGGCGTTCGGATCGAGCCGCAGGATGGCGTTCGACATCCGATCGGTGCGTCGCCCGTACGGGACCTTCACCTCGTAGGTCAGCTCCTCGGTGGCGGAGGTCCGGAGCTCGTAGTCGATGTGCTGGCGCCGCAGCAGCGCTTCGGCGGGGTTGCGCAGGGGCGCCGTGTCCTTCGCCTTGATTTTCAACTCGAACGTCTTCAGACCCTGGGGTTCGAACGCCTCGATAACCCATAAGACGAACACGAAGAAGGCCGTGGCGAACGCCGCCAGCGCATAGATGCCGACGCCGCACGCCAGACCGACGGCAAGCGCGGCCAGCATCACACCTGCGTCCTTCGGATCGTCGATCTTGGACCGGTATCGTATCAGGCTGGCCGCGCCGACGATCGCGAACGCCCGCGCGACACTCGCGCCGACGATCAACATGATGACCGCACCCACGATCGCCAGGATGATCTGGGTCTGGACGACCGCCGGATTGCGCGGCGGCGCGTTCCGGCGGCGCGGCCGCAGGGCAAGCACTGTGCCCAGAACCGTGGCGATTGGCAACGCCGCCGCGGCGTCCTCAAGGTCGTGCATCGGATGCGGGGGGTGGTCCGGCGGCAGGTTCTGAGACTCCGTCTGGAATCGACCGATGACGGCTGATGCGCCCACCAGGATGGCCAGACCCAGGAGACCGACCGCGACCGACTGTCGACGGGTCAGCTCGATCATCGAGTCGATTCCCGAGCCGCCTGCCGGTCGGCGAGCGCCAGACCCTCTTTGACGTGCCGCTCGATCGTCGTGAGGATCCGCACTCGCGCCTCCTCGACGTACCCGGCGGCCCGGAACACGTCGGTCCACTGGCGATCGGTCAACCGGTCGAGGCGCTCGCAGATCCACACGACGTCGGCGGGAGTGATCGAGTCGAGCAGCCCCTGGTGCCGGCCGCCGTAGGCGAACTGCACCCGCCCGTTTCGCACGCCGGTGATGAACTCCTGCCGCTCGTAGTCGCGCGGATTGTTCCGCGTGCCGGGAAAATACCCGCGGCTCTTCCCAAAGGCGGCTCCGAGGTCGCGAACGACGAACCAGCGCCGGACCCCGGTCTCGGTGGCCTCGACCGATTCGTACAGTCGATTGTTCGTTGACTTGAGATCCCAGTTGCTCAACAGCATGTTCAGCACGAGGAGGCCACGGTACGGACGCGTGCCGACGAACGGATTCTCGTACCACGACCACTCGTCAGCGGCTTTCATGCCCGGCACGTCGGCGCGAAACCGTGCAGATGGCTGCACGTGCGCTGTGTCGATGCCGGGCGCTTCCCCGAGGCGCCACTCGGTGACGAAATACGTGAGGGGCTGATGATACCCGACGGCCCAGAGAATCCGTGAGGCCACGACCTCGGTTTGCGCTTCGAGTCCCAGCTTGACGTCCCACTCGCGGCCGTCCGGTCCGACTACGTCGTAGCCACGGCTGTACCCCGTCGTGTCCACCGACTTGAACCGCCACACCACGCCGGGTGGAGGCACGCCGGCGTCCCCGCCGGGACCGTGAAAGAGATCACGCGTGTCGAGATCAGCGGGCTCCTGCCACAGCTGCGCGATCTCGGAGGGCCCCGGCGGAACCGTGGCGGTGGAACGCAGCGCGGGAGCGCACGCGACCGCTGCGGCCAGAACGACCGAGGCGACGCCGTTCACGGCGATGCGCACAGCTTCAGACCATCCGAGATCTTGGAATCGAGCCGCACGATGAACCGCCGCGCGACGTCATCGGGATACGCGGCCGCGCGGAATGCATCGCGTTTCTGCTTCTCGGTCAGACGCGATAAGAGGCGCGAGATCCAGCAGACGTCCTGCGTGCGGATCTGCTTCAGCAGCTCCTGATGCCGGCCCGCGTAGGAGAACTCCACGCGGCTGCCGTTCACGCTCTTGATGAACGGGTGTTCCTCGTAGTGTTCCGGATTATTGCGCGAGCCGTCGGGCCAGCGAGGGCGGCCGAACGTCGCGCCCAGATCGCGCACGACGTACAGCCGCCGCGGCTGGAGCCGCTCGACGGTGGCCTCGTAGATTTTGTTCTGCGACTGTTTGATGTCCCAGCTGTTGGTGATGACGTGCAGCACGAGAAGGCCGCGATACGGCTGCGTGCCGACAAACGGATTCTCGTGCAGGCTCCAGTCTCCGGCGGCTTTCCATTCCGGGAGCTCTGGACGGAACCGCCCGGATGGTTGCTGCCTCACGTCGCCCCCTTCGAGCGTCCACTCGGGCACGAAGTACGTCGGCGGCTGGTGATAGCCGAGCGCCCAGTACAGCCGCGACGCCACGACTTCGGTCTGCCCTTCGTCCCCCTGCTTGACGCTCCACTCGAGGCCGTTGCCGTCGACGACGTCGTAGCCAGGGCTGTAACCCGACGTGTCTTTCGCTTTGAACGTGAACGTCGTGCGCGGCTCGGGCGCCAGCTTCGCTCCGCCGACGCCGTAGAAGAGGTCCCTGCGCGCGAGATCTCTGGGTTCCTGCCAGAGTTGCGCCATCTCGGCGGCCGTCGGCGGGCGGTTGAGCGTGGACTTGATGGGCGGATTACAGGTCATCGCTGCGCTGGCGAAGACGGCGAGCACGGCCAGCACGGCTGAGCTTCGAGGACAGTTCCTCATCAATAGTGCAGGAAGCAAAGGAGGTACCTGAGCTGACCCTGAGGAGCGGTGACACAAGAGTTAGTAGAAATTGTGCGCGTCCACTTCCGGTCCGCCGGTGGCCAGACCCTCGACCCGCTCGGCCTTGACCGACGTGACGCCTTCCTGAATCTGCAGAGTCCCTTCGATCACGAGATAGGGTTCGCTGACAATCGCCCGCCGCTCGGCGCTGAACAGATCGGGCCGGACGATGATGTTTGCGATGCCGGTTTCATCTTCGAGCGTCAGAAACACAAAGCCTTTCGCCGTGCCCGGACGTTGACGCGTGATGACCGCGCCTGCGACGCGCACCCGCCTGCCGCTTCGTCCCCGCGGCAGATCGATCGCGCGTTGCACACCGCGCAGCGCGAGGGTGTGCCGGCAGAACGTCATCGGATGTGGCCCGATCGTCAGGCCCGTGCCGTCGTAGTCGGCTCCGACGCGCTCGTCGAGGGTCATGGGCCGGAGGGGGCTGCCTGGGGCTGCCGGGGCCCCAAGCGCCGAGCCCGAGCCGAAACAACTCCCCTGCCGGACGCGCGGCGCGTTCGATCTGCCACAGCGCGCTCCGGCGATCGCCGTCGAACGCGTTGAGCGCGCCGATCGCGGCAAGGGTCTGGAGCTCGTCGCGGCGCACGCCTGTCCGGGCGATCAGGTCATCGAGAGACTGGAACCGCGGGGCCTCGTGCCTCGTGCCTGCCGCCCACTGGTGCGAACAGACGTTGCAGAAACAGGAATCGTCGCTGCGCTCGATCATCGAGAGATCGTCACATCCACACTTCGGGCAGACCGAGGCACACACGGCACGAGGCACCGTGCGAGGCCCGAGGCCCGAGCCACGAACATTCTGGATGCGAATCCCCACCTCTTGCCGCAGTCCGGCGACATACATGAGCCCCAGGCGGATTCGCCCATCGGGTTCGACGGTGCAGTGCCAGGACGACGACTGGACATCGATAGGCGCGAAGCGGACCCCATGACGCTGCGCATCCTTGACGAGCGTCGCCGGGTGGTAAAAGCCCATCGGCTGGTTGTTGAGCATCGCCGCGAAGAACGCCGCCGGGTAATGCGCCTTGAGATATGCGCTCGCGTACACGATGAGCGCAAAGCTCGCCGCGTGTGATTCCGGAAAGCCGTAGAGCGCGAACGACGTGATGGAGCGGACGATCTCCTCGGCCGCGTCGCCGGTGATTCCCTGCCGCGCCATGCCGGCGCGCAGCTTGACCTCGATCTCGCGCATCCGCCGCTCGGACCGTTTGAACCCGAACGCGCGCCGCAGCTCCTCCGCCTCGCCGCCGGTGAACCCGGCGGCGATCATCGCCATCTTGAGAAGCTGTTCCTGAAACAGCGGCACGCCGAGCGTCCGCTTGAGCGTAGATTCGAGCGACGGATGCGGATACACCACCGGCTCGATCCCCTGGCGGCGTTTCAGGTACGGATGGACCATCTGTCCGACGATCGGGCCGGGACGGATGATCGCCACTTCAACGACGATGTCGTAGAAGGTTTCGGGGCGAAGCCGCGGCAGCGTCGCCATCTGGGCGCGCGACTCCACCTGAAAGATGCCGATCGTGTCCGCCTCTTGAAGCATCCGGTAGACCGCCGGGTCGTCCGGTGGGAGGTGGGCGAGATCGACGGGGCTTGGGTCGGCCCCAGGCCCCAGGCCCGAAGCCCCGGGCCCGTTAATCAGCGTCAACGCATCCTGCAGCACGGCCATCATCCCGAGACCGAGCAGATCGACTTTGACGAGGCCCATGTCGGCGCAGTCGTCCTTGTCCCACTGCACGACGACACGACCGGGCATCGTCGCGTTCTCGAGCGGGACGATTTCGTCCAGCCGTCCGTGGCAGACGACCATCCCGCCCGAATGCTGGCCGAGATGCCGCGGCAAATCCTGCATCTGGTGCCACAGCGTCCCGAACAGCCGCATCCGCTCGTCATCGGGGTCCAGGCCGGCGTCGCGCAGGTTGCGCGCCAGCGTTTCGCGTGGATCGATGAACTCGAACTGATTCATCAGCTTCGACAGCCGGTCGATCGTGGGCTCGTCGAGGCCGAGGGTCTTTCCCACTTCGCGCGCGGCGCTCCGGCTGCGGTACGTGATGACGTTCGCCGTCATCCCGGCTTTCGGACCGTCGACGGCCCCCTGGCTCGCCCCATACTTTTCGTAGACGTGCTGGATGACCCGCTCGCGGCGATCGCCGCTCGGCAGGTCGAGGTCGATGTCCGGCCACTCGCCCCGCTCCTCCGACAGGAACCGCTCGAAAAGCAGCTCCATGCCGATCGGATCGACCGCGGTGATGCCGAGGCTGTAACAGACGGCGCTGTTGGCCGCCGAGCCGCGCCCCTGGACGAGAATGCCCTGCTGCCGGCAGTAATTGACGACGTCCCAGACGATCAGAAAGTACCCGGCGAGATCGAGCTTCTCGATCAGGTCCAGCTCGCGCGCGATCTGCCGCCGCGCGCGATCGTCGAACGGCCTGTAGCGCTCGCGCGCGCCGATGTCGGTGATTTTCCGGAGAAACGACGCCATTGTCTCGCCCGGCGGCACGGGGTACTCGGGGAAGCGGTATCCGAGATCGGCCATCGTGTATTCGAGGCGCTCCGCCAGCGCGCACGCCCCCGCGATCGCCTGCGGCAGATCCGCGAAGAGCGCCGCCATCTGCTCGGGGGTCTTGAGGTAACGCTCGGCATTGACCGACAACCGTCGCCCCGCTTGAGCGATCGTCGTCTTGTGGCGGATGCAGGTCAGGACGTCGTACAGCGGCCGGTCTGCCGGCTGGGCGAAGCGCACGCCGTTGGTGCCGATGACCGGCACGTGAAACGCCACCGCGAGGTCGAGGAGACAGTGGTTGTCTGCCTCCTCGTCTCGTCGAAGGTGACGCTGCAGCTCGACGTGCACCCCATCGCGGCCGAAGATCCCGACGAGCCGATCGACGAGCCCGCCGACGCCATGCCGACCGACGCCGAGCGCCTCGCGCCCGATGAGCGCGATGAGCCCGCCGGTCCGGCCGTCGAGATCGTCCAGTGTGAGCGAACCGCTGCCTTTCGGCGCCGCCAGCTTCATACGCGTGACCAGCCGGCAGAGATTGCGGTAGCCGGTGCGGGACGCCACGAGGACGGGAAGTTTCCAAATTGTGGAAGGTGGTCCACAATCCGCAATGGTCAGCTCTGCCCCGATAATGGCTTTCAGCCCCGCCTTCTTCGCGGCGAGATGGAAACGTGGCGCCCCGTAGAGGCCGTCCCGATCGAGCAGAGCGAGCGCGGGATAGCCCAGCTCCGCCGCGCGCGAGACAAGGGCCTCGGGCAACGACGCGCCATCGAGAAAAGAGAACGCCGACGAAGCATGCAGCTCGATGTACACGGGGTCGAGAAGGTTCGAGGAGGTTCGATAAGGTTCAGTCCAGGATGCCCTCGAGAAACCACTGATTCGAGTCGCGATCGCGATAAATCCGGTACACGCCGTCGGGCAGGGCGACGTCCCACTCGTCGTTATTCCATTTGTTAGCTTTGCTGCTTCGGGGCCCCACCCCCAACAGCCTGTCGCGCCTCGCTCACGCTCGGCGCGTTGGTTCGCGGCCTCGTTTTCACGTCGTCCCGTTTGCCCCATGGTGCCTGGCGGATCCGGCTGCCGTCTCCACCAACCGCCCGATGATCTCCACGGCCCGGCGCAGTCGATCACGCGGCCGCCGGCGAGGTTGCGGCGCGACGTCGTCACGCGCACCGGGCGTCCGCGCTCGACCGCGACGCGCGCGGGGACGGGGAGGCGGAAGCGACGAACGATCGGGGCTTGGGGCTTGGGGCCTCTGGCCTGGGAAGGGGCTGGACATTGGCGGCTGCCTTTAAGCCCCAGGCCCAAAGCCCCAGGCCCAAAAGGTCGCATCTCGAACGCGCCCGGCTCGTGGGAATCGACGAGCGCCGGCGCGCCGACACGTCCGGCTCCCATCAGCGCCTCCAGGCGTGCGACGAGCGTCGAGAGGGTTTCGGGAGACGGCAGCGCCCGCTCGAGCAGCGAGTACCTGGACGATGCGAGCCGGCGTCGGCTCGAGCAGGACGGCGACCCGATCGATCGCATCGGCGATCGGCTGCGACTCGAGTTGGAGCAGGAGCAGCGTCCGGATGGTGCGCGCGTCGCGGATCGGAGCCGGCAGCTCCAGCCGCCGCGTGACCACGTCCCGCGTAACAAGCGTGAGCGAAAGCACAATCGCCGACGCGCTCCGGTCGGCCTGCTCGAGCGACGCGGACAGCGGCTCGAGCAGCCGCGCGAGGACGAACGAGAGCGGCTCCAGCGCGTCGATCGGCCACTCCAGTTCCATCGACGCCTCGAACCGCGCGGCGTCGACGTGCGGGACGAGCGGCCCTTCGTCGCGACCGCAGGCGATGCGGTGCAGGACAGGCCCGGCGGCGCCGAACCGCGCGTGCAAATCGGCCGGCGCGAGCGCCGCGACCTCGCCGAGCGTTCTCAGCCCCCACCGGCCGAATGTCGACAGATGCTCGGAGAGTCCGAACACCGCGAGAACGTCCACCGGCAGCGTTCGTACTGCGGCGCGCTCCTCTCCGCGCGGGACGACAATCACCGGCCACGCACCGGCCTCCGCTCGGCTTCGGCCAGGCTCGCCGGAGCGACCTGTTGCTTCTTTGAGGTCGCGCAGGCAGCCGGCACCCAGCAGCCTTGCCGCCGTGCCGGTCGCCGCGATCGCAACCGCGGCATCGACTCCCCGCGCGCGCGCCTCGCGCGCCAGCTCGCGCCCGACCGCCGGCGGATCGCCGACGATCCGGCCGAGACCCGAAATATCGAGAAGCACGGCGTCGCCACGGCGCTCGACGCGCGGAGAGAAGTCACGCGCGAGATCGAGCAACTCGGCCGGCGGACAACTGCTGCTTATGAGACAAGCAAGCATGACGGCACGCGCGGCCGCAGTCGGAGGCCGGCGAACATCCGGGCCCGTGGGCTCGTTCCCGCCCAGGACGGATCGGATTCGAGCGCGACCGTCACCCCGCCCGGACTGCGCGCGAGATGTTCCGCCGCGATGACGAGGGCCGCCGTCCGCCCGCCTTCAACCGCTCGCGCCAACCGGAACCAGGTCGTGAACGGCAGCCGCCGGAGCGCGGCCGGAGGCACGTCTGCGACGTCGAGCGCCGCGACAGTAAACCCTCCCGCCTGCAGCACGAGGTTGAATCCCTTCACGGCGCGTTCGAGCGCGGGAGCGGGATCGATGGCCGCCTCGACGCTGCCGGTCTCACCGCGCACCCAGAGGATCCGCTCGAAGCCAGCCATGGATTCCGACCGACTGGAAAACATGACGGCCGCCGATTCGGGATCGAATCGATCGAATGCATCGACGAGCGCCGCAACTTCTCCGGCCGCCACCGCCGCCGCCAGGACTGACAGCGCGACCGACGTCCTTCCGCTCGACCGCGGCCCGACGATTTCAGACAGCTCACCGCGAGGAAGCCCGCCGCCCAGCGCAGCATCCAGGTCGTCCAGACCGGTGGGTATAGGAGGCTCTCCCCTGACCCGGGCTGGAATCAACGCCCGGTCGAGTTTCCGGGCCTTCAGGAGCGATTCGAGGTCGGCGCGGGCCAGCGTCCCCATGACTTTCGCTTTATTTTCGCTATCAGTATAGCGAAGGCCCTTTGAAAGGCAAGGCCGCAAAAAGCGAGGGCGATCGGACACGTCAGGCGCGCGGACACGGAGCGACGTGAAAACAGACGTGGCAACCACCGCGGCGAGCCTGAGCGAGCCGCGACAGGCGGTGGGGGTGGGGCCCCACCGCAATAGAATAAAGACCCTTGCTCCGTCGGGTCGCCGCCGCCGCATTTTCATCACGCGATTTCCGCATCCTCTGGCTCGGCGCCTTCGCGTCCACGGTCGGGACCTGGATGCAGAAGGTCGCTCAGAGCTGGCTCGTGTTCGCGCTCACGGGCTCGACGTTCTTCCTCGGGCTCGACGACTTTCTCGGCCAGCTCCCGGTCCTGCTCTTCACCGTCATTGGCGGGGTCATCGCGGATCGGCACGATCGCCGCCGGCTGCTCATCGGATCCCAATACGTGCAGATGACGTCGGCATTCGTGCTCGCAGCGCTCGTGTATTGGGACGCCGTCCGTGTCTGGCACATCCTGACGTTGTCGTTCGTGACCGGCTTCGCGCAGGCGTTCGGCGGCCCGGCCTATCAGTCGCTCATCCCGTCGCTCATAAGAAGAGAAGACTTGCCGAACGCGATCGCGCTCAACTCGATCCAGTTCAACCTCGCGCGGGTCATAGGCCCGCTGCTGGCCGGCGCGACGCTTGCCGCCTGGGGCACGGCCGCCTGCTTCGGCCTCAACGGTCTGTCTTTTCTCGTCGTCATCGTGGCGCTCTTGTCGCTCGCGGTGAAGCATGTGCCACCCTCCGATCGGAGGAGTCTGCGCCACGAGCTTCGGGACGGCCTGTCCTACGTCCGCGGCCAGCACGCCCTCGTCGGGCTCACGACGCTGGCGTTCCTGGTGACGTTTCTGGGACTGCCATTGCTCACCTTCCTGCCGGTGATAGCCAAGGAGGTGTTTCAGCAGGACATGGCCGGCTACAGCCGCATGATGGCGTGGTCGGGCGGAGGCGCGGTCTCAGGCGCGCTCGTCGTCGCCTGGCTCGGCAAGTTCCGCCACATGGGCCGCACGTTGCTCGCGGTGCAGACCGTGTTCGGCCTGCTCGTCATCGCGTTCGCCGCGTCGCGCGTGCTGTGGGTCAGTCATCTGCTGCTCTTCGCGTGCGGGGCCGCGCTCATCATGGTGTTTTCACTGACGAGCTCGCTCGTGCAGCTTATCGTTCCCGATCGCCTCCGTGGGCGCGTCATGGGCATTTACATGGTGGCGTTCCGGGGCGGAATGCCGTTGGGGAGCCTGGCAGCCGGCTATGCGGCGACCCGACTGCCTGCCCCGTGGGTGCTCGCCGCAAACGGAGCGTTGCTGGTACTGGTCGCGGCATACTTCGTCGGGATCGACCGCCGCGGCGTCCGGAGTCTCTGAGTTATGATTTAGCGCGTGTTCCTGGTCTCTTCCGCCGTCCTTCTGGGTTTCGTCCACGGTCTCGGCGCCGATCACCTGATGGCGATCGCGGCGCTGGCGGGCGGAGACTCTCGATCGGCGCGTACGCGAGCGGTGGGCATCGCGATTCGCTTCGCGATCGGCCATGCCCTCTTACTCGGGGTCGGCGCGACGGCCGTGCTCATCGCCGGCTGGACCATTCCGCTGGTTGTCGAGCGCAGCGGCGAGATCCTGGGTGGCATGCTTCTGATTGGGCTCGGCATGCTGGGTTTGTGGGCGGTGGCGACCGGGCGGGTTTACAGCCACGCGCATCCCTGGCCACCGCGGCCCAGCAGCGCCTGGCACTTCCACCTCGGCCTGCCGGCGCGTCATCCCTTGCCCTCGTCACACGACTCCGTCGTTCCGAGCCTGGTCGGCGCGGCATTCGCCGTGAGCAGCCTCCGGGCGCTGGCGCTCCTCGCGCCGTTCGGACAGGAGGCTGCCGCTGCCGACCTTCCTCTTCTGTTAGCGCTGATCGCCTTCTTCGGCGTCGGAATTCTTCTGTCGATGTCGCTCTTCGGGGTGGCGCTCGCTCGCGTGCTCTCGACTCACGCCGTCGTCCGCCTGGGCCGCATGGCGGGCACCGTCGTGGCGCTCGGATCGATCGCGCTCGGCGCCTATTGGATTACTTCGGCGCTTTGAGTCGCAGCGTCCACGTGACCGGTACGTCGACCGGCAGATAGCAAACCAGATCGTCACACGCCTGGTAGGAGACCTTCCCTTTCACGACGAGAGACTCCAGTTTCGCGGCCGCATCCGGCGACACGATGATGTCCTGTGTGATGCGAAACGGCCTGCTGTACACCTTGAAGCGCTCGTTGAGCGGTTTGAAGAAGAGGGTTTCCGGCTTCGGATAGCGTGGATCGCCCGCTCGGCGATACGTGCCATCCGTTTCGAGCGCCAGCGAAATCGGCATGTAGTCTGGCTGGCCGGGCGCGTAGACGTGGATCTTGGGCTTGGGCGTCACCGCCAGGTCGAGAGTGACCCGCGCGCCTTGGGTGGTCGAGACGCCGGCCGAGGGCGTGAGAGTCAGGTACTTCGAGTCGATGGCTGCGCCCTGCTGGACCAGGATCAGAAACACGAAGAGCGCGGGCATGGACTCGATCATAGCCCACGCCCGCGCCCTTCACTCACCAATCCACATTCAGCAATCCACAATGGGCTAGCGTCGCGTCACCTGATCCCAGATGGCGGCGCTGCCGCCGCCGATCGCCGCGCCGATGAGCGCTCCCTTCTTTCCACCGACGGCCGCCCCGACGCCGGCGCCAACACCCGCGGACGAGCCGATGATGATCGCGCTCTTTTTCACCGAGCGGGTCGGCGCCCGCTCGACGCGTTGAGACGCGGTTCGCACGACGCGCGGAGCCGCCTCGCGGTAGACCGGCGTCACGACGCGGGGTTCGACCTCCCGCGTCTGAATGACCCGCGGGTCACCATACGCCTGAGGGTACGCCGCGCTCGGGTCGGCGCCATACGCGCTGTCGGTCACGCACTCGACACGCGCCACCGTCCGCCCGCGCACGACTGCCTGGCGGACGAGGGTCCGCTGATGCGGTTCGCACGACACGAGGACCTGGCTGCCGTCCGCCGGGGCACCGGCCTCGGACAGCGAGACGGTGCGGGCGAGCGGATCCTCTGCGGCGCGAACACGCGTCCAGTCCTCGCTTCGATTGCACCCATACGCGACGACGAGCGCGGCACTGGCGGCGGCCGCCAGCGTGACGCGCCGGATCGTCGTCTTCCACGTGGTCCTCATGATGGATCTCCTTCCAGGTCCTCCTCACGTCAAGTCCGGTGCCAGGGCGTGTGCGCGTAAAATGGCTCAGAACTGGCGGGAATTCGGCCATTCGACACACTCAACCCCGGCGTTGTCCTCTCAATGGCTCATCCGTACAATCTGCGCGGAGGACAAATGACGATGTGCCGCATCCGTGTGATCGGGATGACAGTTGTGTTGCTGGCGGCAGCCAGCGCTCACGCGCAACCACTCACCGTTGGAGGCATCACGATCAGCCCCGGCTCGGTCGCCTCCGGCACACTCGAGATCGCGCCTCGGGGCGGCGACAGCGGGTCGACGGTGCCCTTCACAATCATCCACGGGGCAACGGCCGGTCCGGTGCTTGCGCTCGTCGCGGGAACGCACGGCATGGAGTACGTCCCGATCATCGCGCTGCAACGGATGCGGACCACAATCGACCCGAAAACGTTACGCGGAACGATCATCATGGTTCACGTGGCGAACATGCCGTCGTTCCTCGGGCGGACGATCTACTACTCCCCGGTGGACGGCAAGAACCTCAACCGCGTCTTCCCCGGCCGCGCCGACGGAACGCTCTCGGAGCGGATCGCAGAAGCCATCACTCGTGAGTTCATCACGCGGGCCACGCATGTCGTGGACCTGCATTGTGGAGACGGCAACGAGTCGCTTCGACCGTACCTCTATTGGATTACGACCGGCGACCCGAAGGTCGCCGAGGAGGGTCGCGCCCTGGCGCTCGCGTTCGGTCTCGACCACATCGTCATCGACCGCGAGCGGCCGGTCGATCCGGCCGCGTCGGTCTACCTGTCGAACACGGCGATTACGCGGGGCAAGCCGGCGCTCACGACCGAGACGGGCGGGATGGCGATCGTCGATGATGAGTCAATCAAGCTCGTGGAACGAGGGGTCGCCGGGTTGCTTCGCCATCTCGGCATGCGCCCGGACGGGCCCGGGCCGGTCACCAGTCCGGTCTGGCACGACCCGACCGAAGTCGTCCGCAGCGGGGCGACCGGCATCTTTTATCCAAGCGTCGCAAAGGGGCAGATGGTTGCCAAGGGCGCACGCCTCGGCCGGGTCACCGACTTCCATGGCACGGTGCTGGAAGAAGTGACGGCGCCGTTCGGCGGCGAGATTCTGTATATCCTCGGAACGCCTCCGGTCAGCAAAGGTGAACCCCTGCTGATGGTGGGAGCGACGAAACAATAGTGGCGCGCATTCTGGTCGTCGAAGACGACCGTGACATCGCGGAGTTGATCGTTCATGCCCTCGCCAAGGCGGGGTACGACGCCGATCGGGTGGCGTCAGGGCCCGATGCGCTCGCATCCGCGCGAGCCGCCGCGCCCGACGCGATCATCCTCGACCTGATGCTCCCCGGGCTGGATGGCTTTGACGTCTGTCGAGCGCTCCGGGCGGACGAGGGGACCGCCTCCATCCCGATCATCATGCTGACCGCGCGCGGCGAGGAATCGGACCGCGTGGCAGGCCTCGAGCTCGGTGCTGACGACTACGTCACGAAGCCGTTCAGCGCCAAGGAGCTCGTGGCGCGCGTGGGCGCGCTCCTGCGCCGCGCTGGACGCCCTCCCGGGCCGACGGCGCCAGTCCTGACATATCGATCGATCGTCGTGGACGTCGGTCGCCACCACGTCACCAGCGAGGGGGCCGACGTCAGGCTCACCGCGAAAGAGTTCCTGCTCCTGCGCTACCTGATCGAGCACAGAGGGCGCGTGCTGTCACGCGACGTCCTTCTTACGGATGTCTGGGGCTACCAATACACCGGAGGGACGCGGACCGTGGACGTCCATATCCGGCGGCTGCGCGAGAAGATCCCGCTTCTGAACGACGCGATTGAGACGGTGAAGCAGTTCGGCTACAAGCTTGGAGAGTGATGCGCTTCCGCACGAGGTTCGTCGCCGCCTCGGTCACGGCCACCGCCGTCGCGCTGGCCATCGGGACAGGGCTCGTCGCCTGGTCGGTGCGCGCGGAGACGCTCGACCGGATTCAACGGCAGCTCGTCGCCGAGACACGCCTCGCCGCGCGGCTCGTGACGCTGAGATCGGACGCTGGAAATCTCGATGAGGAGGCGGATGCGATCGCCGCGCTCGTCGGCGCGAGAGTCACGCTCGTGGCAGCCAGTGGCCGCGTCCTCGGCGACTCCACGGAAAGCGGTCCGGGACTTGCCGCTCTGGACAACCACGGTGCCCGACCGGAGATCGCACAGGCCCGCACGACGGGCCTCGGCATCGCGCGCCGGTACAGCGCGACGGTCCGCTACGACATGCTCTATGTGGCGGTGCCGATCGGCCCGGCCGCACCCGAGGCGCAGGGCGCGGCTGATTCACCGGCGTTCGTCCGGCTGTCGCTGCCTCTGACGGAAGTACAGCAACAGCTCAGGCTCGTCGGCCGCAGCGCGCTCACGGCGGCGGGCGCCGGGCTGGCAACGGCTCTCCTGATTGCCTGGGTCATGTCGACGTTCCTGGCCCGGCGGGTGGATGCGATCGCCGCGGTCGCCCGCCGGTATGCGCTGGGCGATCTTTCGCGGCCGGCCGGCGACTACGGCAACGATGAAATCGCGACCGTCGCGCACGTCCTGGATCATTCAGTGCAGGAGCTCGGCCAGCGGCTCGACGAGCTCGCGCGCGACCGGGCGCTGATGCGCGCGATCCTCTCGGGCATGATCGAAGGAGTGGTCGTCGTGGACGCTGCCGGGCGGCTGCAGCTCGCCAACGGCGCGGCGAGGGACATGCTCGGTCTCCGCGAGCAGGACACCGGGCGCCACTACCTCGAAATCGTCAGGCATCCGGGTGTCGCGTCGCAGATCGGTTCGGCGCTCGACGGCCACGACGCCGCGGGCGTGGAGATCATCCTGAACCGCAATCCGGATCGGACGTTCGTCGCGCGTGCGGCGCCGGTCGCGCTCACGAAAGCGCCGGGGCAGCCTGGCGCGGTCCTCGTGTTGTACGACGTCACCGATCTCAAGCGAGCCGACCGCATCCGCCGGGATTTCGTCGCCAACGTGTCGCACGAGCTGCGCACGCCGCTCACGGCCATCAGGGGCTACGTCGAGGCGTTGCTCGACGAGGCGCCTGGCGACGGGCCGACGCGAAAGTTTCTGGACGTCATCCAGCGCCACGCGGGGCGAATGGAACGACTCGTCCGGGATCTCCTGCGACTCGCGCGCCTTGACGCCGGGCAGGAGACGCTCGACCTCGCCGAATGCCAGGTGGCGCCGCTCTTCGACGACGTGCAGGCCGACCTCGCGCCGGTCATCGAGCGTCGCGGCCATCACGTCACGACGCGCGTCGAGCCGGGCGCCGAGGCGGTCCGCGCTGATCCCGCCAAGCTGCACGACGTCATCCGGAATCTGGTCGAGAACGCCGTCCACCATACGCCCGACGGCACGACGATTCAGTTGTCAGCGGAGCCGAACGGCGACGCGATCCGGCTGGCCGTGGCCGATTCGGGGCCCGGAATTCCCGTGAACGATCGTCAGCGCGTGTTCGAGCGTTTCTACCGCGTCGACAAGGCGCGCGCGAGGGCGGCCGAGGAAGGCGGGACCGGCCTTGGCCTCGCGATCGTGAAGCACCTCGTCGGGCTGCACGCCGGGCGCGTCGACGTGTCGGACCGTGAGGGCGGCGGAACCGTGGTGACCGTGACGCTCCCGACTCAAGGGCAACGGCCGGGACACGCTTAGCACGTTTAGAACAAGAGCCGCATCACCTTCACGACGGTCCAGCTGATCGCCGCACAAATCGGGAACGTCAGGATCCAGGCGGTGACCAGCTCGCGCGTGACGCCCCATCGCACGGCCGACAGGCCCCGCGTCGCGCCGACGCCCATAATCGACGCCGAGATCGTGTGCGTCGTGCTCAGCGGGATGCCGAGGCGCGACGCGAGCTCGATCGTGCTGGCCGCCGCCATCTCTGCGGCGAAGCCCTGGTGCGTTTCGAGCTTCGTGATCCGCATCCCGAGCGTCCGCATGATGCGCCACCCTCCGGTCATCGTCCCGAGCGCCATGACGGCCGCGCAGAGAAAGATGACCCACTTCGGGATCGTGAACGTCGACAGCTGCCCGCCGAGCACGAGCGCGAGCGTGAAGGCGCCCATGAACTTCTGCCCGTCGTTCGATCCATGGCCGAACGCCATGAACCCGGACGAGAGAATCTGAAGAAACCGGAACGTGCGCCGCGTTCGGCCCGGAACCGCTTTTCGGAAGATCCAGTAGACGGCGGTCATGATGACGAGTCCGCCGCCGAAACCCAGGAAGCTCGAGAAGATCAGGCCGAGCCCGACTTTCTTCCAACCCTCGGCCACGAGCACGCCCGGGCCGGCGGTCGCCATACCGGCGCCTGCCAGCCCCGCCACGAGCGCGTGGCTTTCGCTCGTAGGGATGCCGTACATGGCCGCGACCGTGGACCAGATGATGATGCCCACCATCGCTCCCCCGACCGTCGTCAGATCGACGACGCTCGGGTCGATGATGTCCTTGCCAATCGTCGCGGCGACCGCGGTGCCGGAGAGGGTACCGAGGAGGTTCAGGACGGCCGCCATCCCCACGGCCTGAATCGGCGACAGCGACCGCGTCGACACGACCGTCGCAATGGCGTTGGGCGCGTCGGTCCAGCCGTTGACGAATTCGGCGCCGAGAATCAGGAGGAGGACGAGGGCCAGTCCAATCGAAATGTCGGGCATCGCGAGTCGTCCGACTAGGCGTGCTTGACGACGACGGCCTCGAGGACGTTCGCCACGTCCTCACACCGGTCGGTCGCCGCCTCGAGGAACTCCAGCATCTCCTTCCACTTGATGATCTCGATCGGGTCGCGCTCGTCGGCGAACAGCTGGACGATCGCCTGCTGGTACGCCCGATCCGATTCCTTCTCGAGCCGCGTCAGCTCGGCCGCAATCGGCACCAGCGCTTTCAGCGCCTCCAGTTCCTGCATCGCCGCCACGAGCCGATCGGCCGCCTGCACGAGGATGGCCACGAGTTCGCGTGCCCCCGGCCGGACTCGGTCAATGCGATACAGGCTGACGATCGATGCGCAGCCGTCGATCGCATCCATCACGTCATCGAGCGAGTGTGCGAGGCCGTGGATGTCCTCGCGGTCGATCGGCGTCACGAACGTGCGATTCAGCCTCTCGATAATCTTGTGCGTGATAAGGTCGCACTGGTGCTCGATGTCGTGGATCTCCTTCGCCTTCTCCCACACCGGGTGGTCGGGCGCGAGCATCTGCTCGAGCAGGCCGGCGCCGCGCCGCACCTCGATCGCGAGCGCCTCGAATTCGACGTAGAACTTCTCTTCCCGCGGTATCAGACTGAATCGGGCCAACGCGACCCTCCCGGTTTGGATGAAGCCTGGGGCAGGACTTTACACGAAAGACATGTATTCGTCACATGTGTGACGTCGGCAGGACCTTGCGCATCGCAACCGCCGTAGAGGGACACGCTGAGCGGAATTCCACCGACGTCTGCACGCTGGCGGGAACGTCGTGCCGTGCGACTGGCTGAAAAGCGAACTTGGGAAAGAAACCCTCGGCCGTGGTCGTCAGCAGGAAGACGGCGGGCACACCGAGCACGCCCGCCAGGTCCAATGCAGCGTTTGTGAGCTGACTGCCTATCCCCTGGCCTTTGGCGGATGCGGCGACCGCGACGGAGCGCAGGAGCGCTCCGTCCGGATAGACTTCCAGGGCCGCACACCCCACGACACGGCCATCGGCACGGGCCACGATCGCCGTGTTCAGGTAGTCGAGCAGACCATCGACTGGCAGCGCACTGTCTGAGAGCAGCTGCAGGATCGCTGGGCCGTCATCGACCGTGGCGCCTTCGATGCTCACCCGCATGTTACGAGCAGCACGTCGGCTCACAGCACGCCTTAGACTCTGGCTTTCGTGCCCGGATAAAGGCACTCGCGACCTTGCCGTCGACCTGCGGTGCGATCCGATCGACGTCGATCCCGGCCTCGGCCAGAAACGCGCGTGCATCGTCGACCTTGTATACGCGCCAGGCATCGAGCTCGACCTCTTCGAAACCTGCGCTTTTCAGTTTCGATACGTACTCATCATCCTGAAGGGCCCCCGCAACGCAGCCCACCCACAGTTCCATGCTCCGTCGAACCTCCGCCGGCACATCCCCTCGAATGACGACGTCCGAGACGGCGAACTGACCGCCCGGTTTCAGCACGCGGAACGCCTCACGCAACACGGCATCCTTGTCGACAGAGAGATTAATCACACAGTTCGAGATGATCACGTCGACCGAGTGATCGGGCAGCGGAATGGCCTCGATGCTCCCCTTCAGGAACTCGACGTTCGTAGCGCCTGCCTTTCGCTCGTTCTCACGGGCGAGCGCCAGCATGTCGTCGGTCATGTCGAGCCCGTACACTTTGCCCGTCGGGCCCACGCGTTTCGCGGAGAGCAACACATCGATGCCGCCACCAGATCCGAGATCGAGGACCGTCTGACCCGGTTGCAGCTCGATGAGCGCCGTTGGATTTCCGCACCCCAGCGAGACCGCGACAGCCTCCCCGGGAAGACCTGCCGTTTCTGTTTCCGAGTAGAGCTCCGAGGTGATCGGGTCACCGCAGCCGCACGCGGTGGGGCCACAACACCCGGTCTTGCCCACGGACCTGGCGATTTCCCCATACTTCTCGCGAACGGCATCTTGAACGTGAGGATCGGACATGTGACGGCTCCTTTGACGGTTATTGTCAGTAACAACTACCTGTCCCAAAAACATTCATCCGCGCGGGCAGGGGTAAGTTCAGCCGGTCGCATCATCATCGGTGCAGCACGTTGCGCCGACGCCGATCTTCACGCCGGAGCGGAACCTTGCATCCGCCGCTTGCGCGAGGCGACGAAGCAACTGGACCACGCCTGTCCGAACGTCCGGATCGAGGTCCTGAAGAAGTTGCTTTTGCTGGTCGACGAGATCGTCTTTGATGCGGCCGCAGAGCCGCTGACCCTGGCGCGTGGCGGTCAAGGTCGTCGCTCGACCGTCCTTCGCATCCGCGCGTTGCTCGACGTATCCCTTGCGGACCAGCGTGCTGACGACCCGGCTGGTCGTGCTTTTGTCCAGAAACAGCTGCCCCGCCAGCGCGCTGAGGCGCATTGGCCCCTGGTCGACAAGGGTCTCCAGCGCGTAGCACTGCGTCACGGACACGTCGTGGCAACAGATGCGGTCGCGGTCGCGAAACTGGTAGACGCGGACGAGGTCGGCGACGGCCGCTTGTAACGCGACCGCATCGCGATCCAGCGCCGACTGTCTGGGCTCCGCCCTTGTGGTTGATGTTCGGCCCATAGTTGGTAGTGACAACTATAGTCCTGCCGTCCCTGATTTGTCAAGCGTCTGTTGTTTCTGTCGCGCATGGACTCGCCAACCCATGTTGACCGCGCCTACCAAGTTGGTGTAATCCGCATAGGTGACTGGCAAGGAGTTCACAATGGCCGAACGCCGCTTCAACGTTCTGTTTCTCTGCACTGGCAACTCGGCGCGCAGCATCATGGCGGAGGCCCTCTTGAACGTCTGGGGCCGCGGACGCTTTCAGGCGTTCAGTGCGGGCAGTCACCCGAAAGGTGAAGTGCACCCTCTCGCGCTCGATTTACTGCGTCGCAATCGAATCCCGAGCCAGAACGCGCGAAGCAAGAGCTGGGACGAGTTCGCGACACCGGATGCGCCTCCGCTCGATTTCGTGTTCACCGTGTGCGATACCGCCGCGCAGGAAGTCTGCCCGGTGTGGCCAGGCCAGCCGATCACGGCACATTGGGGGATCCAGGATCCTGCGGCCGTCCAGGGCACGGACGAGGCAAAGGCCCGCGCGTTCTACACCGCGTTCGTCGAGCTCGATGCGCGGCTCAAGATTTTCACGAGCCTGCGCCTCGACTTGCTCGACAAGCTCACGCTGAAGCGAAAGCTCGACGAGATCGGCCAGCTGCGAGAAGAGCGCCAGCTGAAGTAGGATCCGCGTCTGTCCGAATGAACCCGCCGCGCTGAACGTCACATCACCGCAACCCTTCTGCGACGTCTGTAACGTGGTCAAACGCCCAAGGGAACCTTGGGATTTAACGTCGATGTAACCGAGGTGTCGCAACCCGATCACCGCCGCCGCATACGGTGTGAGGGTTTCGGGCGTCATGCGGACGCCCGTGTACTGCCTGAGGAGACCAATGAAAGTGACACGCATCCGGCTTGCGATCATCCTTGCGATTGTCGGGGAACTGGCCCTCGTTGGCCCTACGTCCCTGTTCGCGCAGGCGAGTTCAACGGGTTCGTTGTCTGGGGTTGTCAGAGATTCGAGCGGAGCGGTGCTGCCCGGCGTCACGGTGACGGCGCTCAACCCCGCCACGGGGCTCACGCGGACGACGACGAGCGACGCTGAGGGTGCCTGGGCGGTGCAGGTCCTGCCGGTCGGTCGCTACACGGTGTCGTTCGAGCTTGCTGGGTTCAAAAAAGTATCGCGCGAAGCCGTTGACGTCGAGGCCGCCGTCAGCCGGGGCGTGCCGGCGACGCTCGAGGTCGGCGGCGTGGCGGAGGTGATCACCGTGAGCGGCGGCGTGCAGCTCCTCGAACACAGCACGCCGACGACCTACCGTCAACTCTCGTCGGCCGACCTGGTGCAGATCCCGACCGGCACGGGCAGCTTCACCCATCTGCTGTCGGCGGAGGCTGGCGTGAGCTCGGACCTCCCGCCCGTGCTCGTGAACGGCACGGGCAATATTTCCCCGTCGGTCAACGGCACGCGAACGACCAGCACGAGCCTGTTCTTCAACGGGATCGACGTGACCAACGTCACGAACAACGAGGGCTCGCTCAACGACAACATCTCGCCGGCGTCGGAGACGCTCCAGGAGGTCAAGCTTCAGACGAGCCTGTACGACGCCTCCACGGGCCGCTCGGGTGGCGGCAACTTCCAGCTGGTCACCAAGAGCGGAACGAACGACTACCGGGGATCCCTGTATTACTCGGGGCAGCACGAGGGGCTGAACTCGAACGATTTCTTCTTCGAGAAGGACGGGATCGACAAGCCCAAGGCTCGGCGCAACGAAGGCGGTTTCGTGATTGGCGGGCCGCTCCGCAGGAACAAGGTGTTTTTCTTCGGCGGCTACCAGCGCACGCAGGCCGAGACCGGGTTCGTGCCGACGGCCAGCAGCATCACGGTTCTGCCGCAGGCGCTCGGCTTGATCGCGGACAGAACGTCGAAGCAGAGCGTCCTCAACGCCTTCGCGGCTCTCAACCCGGGGATCCTCACGTCGATTCCCAAGGCCCAGTGCTCGTCCCCGTCCGACCGCGCCTGCATCTCGGACGTCGCGATGGCGTTGCTCAACTTGCGGAACCCGGTCACCGGTGATTTCCTCATCCCGGCGCCGGCCGCCAACGCGGCGCTCATCGTTGGGCCGACGGGCCAGACGCTTCGCGACGCCAACGCGGGATCCGGCTCGACGTTATCGGTCGGCGGAAATCCGTGGATGCGTCAGCGGAACGTCCAGCCGTCGGAGTACCAGCAGGATCAGGTCAACTTGAAGCTCGATGCGCAGCTTACCGACAACAATCGGCTGAGCGGCACGTTTTTCTATTCCGACTTCCCGGCGCTCGACTCCTTCCCCGATCCGTTCAGCCTGGCGTCGCCTCATACGCTGCGCCGCGCCGACCGGGCGCGGGTCTTCGCCCTCTCGGATACCCAGATCTGGTCCGCGTCCACGATCGGCGAGTCGCGGTTCGGGGTTTTCTTCCTCGACAACAACCGCCGGCTCGATGACCCGTTCCTCAGCATCACCAACGCGTCGGTCGGCATCCCGAATCCGGCGACCTTCTTCGACGACAGCGATGCGACCCGGCGGCTCGGCCACTACGTGGGGAACCCCGGATCGATCCTCGAGCGGTTTTCCTTCGGCGGGCCCAACGACTCGTTCAACCAGCGCGAGCAGTGGATCTACAGCGCCGGCCAGACGATGACCTGGACGCGAGGGGCGCACACGCTGCGCTTCGGCGGCGAGTACAAGTTCAACATGTTCGACACGAGCCTTCCCGAGGAGCAGGCGACGGAGTTCGAGAAGTTCGAGAATTTCACGATGTTCCTGCGAGGCCTCGCTCGCGAGGGAGACACGCAGTTCGGGATCACGAGCAAACAGTTCCGCTTTCAGGACTTTCACCTCTTCGTCGCCGATGACTGGAAGCTGAGCTCGAGGCTCACGCTGAACCTCGGCGTGCGATACGAGTTCTTCGGGTGGCCGTGGGAGAAGGATGGACGGATCGGGAACGTCGACTTCGCGGCCATCAGCAACACCGAGAACCCGGTCGCGGGATTCGTCGTGCCGAACAACGTCTCCACGACGGGCTTCAACGCGATCGACCAGACCCTCGCGGTCACGACCCAAGCGGACAACAAGCACACCCTCAACGGCTACGACCTCAACAACGTCGCGCCGCGGCTCGGATTCGCGTGGACGCCAGCTGAGGACGGGAAGCTCGTCATCCGCGGCGGCTACGGGATCTACTACGACCGCCCCTCAGCCGCGTTCATCAACACCGTCTTCAGCAACTATCCGTTCCTGCGGGAGGTCGAGGTCACCTTTCCAGACCGCGCCGTGCCGTTCGCCTCGGCGTACTCCCAGCAGGATCCGAACTTCCCATTTTCTGGATACTTGCCCAACCGGATCGTGCGGACCGCTGGCGCCAACGGCACCTACCAGATTCGCGATGGCACGGCAGTCATCCGCGGCGCCGACGGCACGCTCAACCCGATCGACCCCGCCACGGGGCAGCCCTTCCGCGGCAACATCGCCGAGACGTTCGAGTTCCGCGCGATCGATCGCGACATGAAGACGCCGTACTACCACCAGTACAACGTCGGCTTCCAGCGCGAGTTCGGGGACTCCTGGGTCGTCGAGGGGCGCTACATCGGCAGCAAGGGTACCGACCTGTTGCAGGCCGTCGCCTTCAACCAGGGCTACGATCTGAACGACCCCGCGACGCCGGACTACATCTTCGGCCGGTTCAACGCCGCCTATCTGGCGGCCGGCAGCCCCAACGGTCCGCTCAACGCCGGATCGACAGAGAAGGCGCGCGGGGTCGGCCGGGCCTTCGGCTTCCCGAATAGCACGCTGGGCGGCATGCTCGACCACAACCTAGCCAACGCGGCAGGGGCCGTCATCGGGTTCGAGGCGCGCGGACCGATCCTCGGCTTCAACATTCCGGAGGCGGTCCTGCTGCAGTCGAAAGGGCGCTCGCAGTACAACGCCTTCCAGACCTCAGTCACGAAACGGCTGTCGAACAACTTCCAGATCAACGCCGCTTATACGCTGTCCGAGTCAAAGGATGAAAACTCGGTGGATCCGGGAAGCACGGCGGGCGGAGGCAAGCCGGATGTGCCTAATACCGGGTTCGTGATTCAGGGAGACAACCGCAATCCCGACAGCAGCTACGCGCTGTCGGATTTCGACAGGACGCACCGCTTCGCCGGCAGCTTCGTGTGGAATCTTCCGGCGGGCTTCAGGCTGTCTGGATACGGCCAGGTCCAGTCCGGAGTTCCGTACTCGATCGTCGCCGCGGAACCCGAGACGTCGACGGCGGCCAACTACACCAGCGTGCGCCTCGGCTCCGGCGGTCTCTATCGGCTCGGGTTCGGCCGTCCGAGCCTTTGCGGCACGCTCGATGAGCTGCAGCAGGAAGGAGCAGATCCGACGGAGCAGGCGTTCAACGCGTCGGTCCTGTGCTCGCCGCAGACGCTCGCGGGCGGCTATCCTGACAATCTGGGGTTCGGCAACCTCGGCCGTAATGCGCTGCGGGCGAACTATCAGAA
The DNA here is from genome assembly GCA_963847125.1 of uncultured Acidobacteriota bacterium. GTDB lineage: Bacteria > Acidobacteriota > Vicinamibacteria > Vicinamibacterales > 2-12-FULL-66-21 > DATAEE01. Next base: position 2,910,606 of record CAWJYM010000004.1, on the reverse strand, counting down.
GCGTCTCGACCTGATGATCGCGAAGACGTTCAATCTCGGGGCGCGATCGCTCGAGCTGCGGTGGGACATCTTCAACGTCTTCGATTGGGTGAATTACGCGGTGCCCAACAACGTCATCGGCGACCCCGGCACCGACTTCGGCAAGATCACCGACTCGGTGGGCGGGCCGAGGGTCATGCAGTTCGGCGCACGCTTCGTGTTCTGAGATTTCGAGATGCGGGAGGCGGCGACAGCGTGCCGCCGCCGCCTCCTCGTCATTACCGTCGGTTTAACCCCCTCGTAACCTGTCCGACACGCTGCGGAAACCCTCTGGCGATAGCCTTTCCAAACACATGACGGTCGCGACGCCTCCGCGCGTCCTCGTGGTCGAAGACGAAAGCGACATCGCAGGCCTCATCAAGCACGCGCTCGAGCGCGGCGGTGACGCCGAGGTGGACGTCGTGGGAACCGGCGATGCGGCGCTGCGCGCGGTCACGGATCGCATCCCGGATCTCCTCATTCTGGATCTCAACCTGCCCGTTCTGAGCGGGATCGAGGTGTGCCGGATCCTGCGCGGACGGCCCGCGACGTCGCGCCTGCCGATCATCATGCTGACGGCGCGGACCGCCGAGGCGGATCGCGTGGCGGGACTGGACCTCGGCGCCGACGACTACGTCACCAAGCCCTTCAGCCTGCGCGAGCTCGCGGCGCGCGTCCGCGCGGTCTTGCGCCGCCGGCAGTCGAACGGCAACGAACCGCCCGTTGCGGTGTATCGCGGCCAGCACCTCATCGCCGATTTCGACGCGGTTGCGGTCGCGGTGGACGGTCAGTCGATTCGGCTCACCCGGCGCGAATTCGAGCTGCTTCGCTGCCTCGTGGAAAACCGGAACCGCGTGCTCTCACGCGATCGCCTGCTCGAGCGCGTGTGGGGCTACGACCACCCGATCGAGACGCGCTCGGTAGACGTACATGTCGGCCGCCTGCGCTCGAAGCTCGGCGCGGCCGGACGGCAGATTGAAACCGTGGTGGGGTTGGGGTATCGGTTCGTGGAGGCGCAGTAGGGCCGGGGCGACCCTACGCGCTCACCCATCCTTCGCGTTCGAGCTCGGCAATCCTGCGGTCGAAATCGATCAGCTTGCGCTCGACGCGGTGCCAGTCGCTGCACCACACGTGGTGCACGGTCCGGCTGTCTCGCTCCTCACGCACCTCCCACCCGGAGGCTCCGGCCTCGTTGACCAGAAACCGGCGGACGTGACCGGCGTGCGTGAGCTGTCGTGAAAACATGCGCAACACTCCGTTTCGGCTCATACCCAAGTAGACGGCGTTTGTACACGATTGGGTTCTGGGTCTGCTGTAAATACTGTGTAAACACTCACTCGACGTTTAAGGGCAACTGCCATATCCATCGATAGATACGGCCTCGTCACCAGGTAGTGGCCTCACCGGTCACTCGTACCAGAACGGTACAATGCCGGACATGCGTGACGTCCTCACGATCATCCTGGGCGGGGGCCGAGGCACCCGGCTGTTTCCGCTCACGCACATGCGATCGAAGCCCGCCGTGCCGATCGGCGGCCAGTACCGCCTGATCGACGTTCCGATCAGCAATTGTCTGCACGCGGGACTGAAGCGGATCTTCGTGCTGACGCAGTTCAACTCGGCGTCGCTCAACCGGCACGTCGCGCAGACCTACCGGCTCGATTCCTTCTCTGGTGGCTTCGTCGAGGTCCTTGCGGCCGAACAAACGCCCGACAATGCAGACTGGTTTCAGGGAACCGCCGACGCCGTCCGCCAGGCGGCGCGCCATTTTACGGGGCTCGACGCCGAGTACTATTTGATTCTCGCGGGCGATCATCTCTACCGGATGGACTTCTGCGAGATGGTCGAAACGCACATCGAGACGGGAGCGGACATCACGATCGCCGCGCAGGCGGTCGGTCCCGCGGATGCCACCGGAATGGGCATCTTTCGCTTCGACCGCGAGGGGCACATCGTCGGCTTCGAGGAAAAGCCGGACCGGGACCGCCTCGCCGCGCTCGGCCAGAGCGTGCCGTCCGGCTCGGCGTTCGCACCCAGGACCTCGGGCAAACCGTTCGTCGCGTCGATGGGGTTGTACGTCTTCTCCCGCGACGCGCTCCTCGACATTCTGACGAAGCCCGGAGTCGACTTCGGCAAGGAAGTCATTCCTGCGGCGCTCTCCACCCACCGGGTTCACGCCTACCTGTTCCGCGGCTACTGGGCGGACGTCGGCACGATCGCTTCCTTCTACGAGGCGAACATCATGCTCACACGCCCCGACGCGCCGTTCCGTTTCTTCCATCCGCAGGCGCCGATCTACACGCACCAGCGCTTCCTCCCCGGCTCGCGTTTCATCGACTCCCGCGTCGACTCGGCGATCGTCTGCGACGGGTGCTCGCTCGAGTTGTGCACGGTCGGCACGTCGGTGGTGGGCATCCGGACCGTCGTCCGGCGCGGCGCGAGCATCACACGCTCCGTGCTTCTCGGCGCCGACATCTACGAAGACCCAGACGATGCCCGACTCGTCGAAACACCGCTCGGGATCGGCCGCGACGTGGTCCTGGATCGTGTCGTGGTCGACAAGAACGCGCGGATCGGCGACGGCGCGCGCCTGACAAACGCCCAGGGGATCGACCGCGCGGATGGGGACGGGTACTACATCCGGGACGGCATCGTCATCGTTCCCAAAGCCGCGACGATTCCAGCCGGGACTATCGTGTAGACGACTCCTCAGGCTCCCAGAAGCTCGGATTTCACCCGCGCCCCGGTCTGTCGCGCCGCATCGGTGTCGAAGCCCGTGCGCGCGCCCCGGTCGACACCGATCCGTGCGTAGAAGGTCAACAGCGACCTCGAATCGCGGACGTCCACCGACCCGGCGATCTCCACGGCATGCTGCAGCTCGTGGGCAATCGCAGACAGCAGATCGTTGGTCGGCAGCGAGCCCCGCACATCGATGCGGAGATAGCGGTGTTTTCCGGTACTGGAGAGAAATATCAACCGGCCGTCCAGGGTCGGTTTCAGGTGGGTAACCGTCTGCACGTACACAATCACGTCGGTGGCTTCGAGCGTCGCGCGGAGGCTGGCGAAGGTCGGCGACCGGCTCGCGCCGATGTCGAGCAGCTGCTCGGTGCGCGGCTGCGTGGAGCGCACATGACGCGACGGCGATCGATCGCCGCGTCCGGCCGCAGCGAGCGGCGCCGCTCCTGTCGGAGGTGTGGCGAACGCCGCAACAACGACGACCGCCGTCAGGACCGCGATCGGGGGCATGACAAGTCCTCCCGTCCGAGCCCGTCATCGCGTCCTCTGGGGCGTTAGACGAGACCGATCCTGCTGGGGTTTACTTATGTGCGGGATTGGGAGCGGTGGACACTCGTCGGGACGACTTGCGGTACGAGAGGGCTACTTCGTGATCAGTCGCAACAGTTTTGGTGTCGCGAACCACCGGAGCTGCCCCGGACGCGTCGGCGGAAGCGCGGCGACGTCGATGCGGCAGATCGCGCCCTTCTTGAATTCGATCGCGCGGCGCGTCCCGAGGAGTCGCGCCGCCAGCTCCCCCATGTTCGGTTCGTGGCCGACGAGCGCGACACGCGCGCGGCGCTCGAACCGACCCAGGTCTTCGATGACGGCGACCGACGTCCCGCCCGGCGCCAGCGCATCGGAGATCGCAAGCGGCGGATGGGGGTTGAGCGTTTGGGCGAAGACATCCGCGGTCTGGCGTGCGCGGACGAGCGGGCTGGTCACGATTTGATCGAACGACACGCCGAGCTTCGCGAGCGCCCGCGCTTCCTTGCGCAGGCGGGCGATGCCCCTGCTCGTGAGCGGCCGCTTGGCGTCGTCGGGAAAGGCGTCACCGCGCTCGGCGGCCAGTCCGTGACGAATCAGGTAGAGCTCGACGTCCGCCATCAGGCGTGCCTCTTCTGGAACGCGGGCCGCTTCGGTCCCTTCATCAGGAGCGCGCGCTGGCGTCCTGCGGCGGCCAGCGACGGCACAATCTGGCGCCGCGTCGTCGCGCAGACCGCCGAAAGCCGGGACGCCCAACGTAGATAGCGTCCGTGCGCGCGACGTGAGTCCTCTTCGATCGTCTGAGCGAGGCGCGCGAGGCCCGCTCGCGCCGCCGGCTCGAGTCCGGGCTCCGCAGACGCAGCATCCACCTGCCTCAGCACCACCTGCAGATCCTGCAGGCGGCCCAGGGTCGTCTGCGCCCGTTTCACGGTACTCACGTGCGGTCTGACGTCCGACAACCCGGCCTCCACGGCGAGCTCGAGCGTGTAGCGCAGTTGCTTGGCGGAGATGCGTACCGCGTGGAGACGAAACGGAACGTAGATCGCTCCGGCGCGCCCGATCGCCTGGTGCAACCGGCGCGCGCGGTGCGCGAGCCGCGCCGCCAGCGCGCGCCGCCACGGATCGCTCTCGGCGGCCGCGACCTCCGCGGTGAACGAGGCGAGCCGTCGCTGCAGCTTGTCGGGATTGATGCGAGACAGCCGTTTGAGCATGTCGGCGCGACGCCGTTCGCGCTCGACCCGCACCATGCCGCGCGCCCGATCGATCGCCGACCCGTGCCCGTCGTCGGCCTCGGCCCGTTCCTCGAGGATTTGCAGCGTGACGTCCAACTCGCGAACGGTGCCCAACGCACGCGTGAGGCGGCGGGCAAGCTTCCGCACTTTGCGCTGCGCACCGCCGGAGGCGCCGGCACCGGCGACGGGAAGCGCCTCGCGGAGCCGCCTGGAGGCGACGCGCGCGCGATGTAGCGCCGCCGCATCTCCGGCGATTGCACCAGGGAGCGCGTCAATCAGGGCGCGCGCCCGCCGTTGCAGCAGCGTGACCGATGGGCTGGCCGCCTTCATGCTAGGATTGGCAAACGAAGGGCCGTCCGGGGGCGTGTTACACGCCTGTTACACAGCTGGGAGCCTCCGGGACCGCGCGCCAAAGCCGACAGTATAGCCTCACTTTGGTCCCGTCGGGCCTGCAAACCCCATGCGCATCGCTGCCATAGACATCGGCACCAACTCGGTCCACATGATCGTCGTGCAGGTCCACCCTGACCTCTCGTTCGAGGTCATCGACCGCGAAAAGGACATGGTCCGGCTCGGCGCCGGCGGCCTCGACAGCGGGCACCTGACTGACACCGCGATGTCGGCGGCGCTCCAGGTCCTTGCGAAGTATCGCCGGCTGGCCGAGTCGCACAAAGTCGACGAGATCGTCGCGTCGGCCACGAGCGCCGTGCGCGAGGCGGAAAACGGCGGCGAGTTCATCGCGACGGTCGCGCGTCAGACGGGCATCCACGTCCGGGTCATTTCCGGAACCGAGGAGGCGCGCCTTATCCATCAGGCGGCGGCGTATGGCGTCGATCTCAAGAACAACTCCGGAGTGGTGATCGACATCGGCGGCGGCAGCGTCGAGGTGACGCTTGGGGGCGCGGGACGGCCGCAGCTCGCGCGCAGCTTCAAGATGGGCGTCATCCGGCTCACGGAGCGGTTCGTCAAAAGCGATCCGCTGTCGAATCGCGACGGGCGGAAACTGATCAAGCACATCAATCGCGAGGCGGGCGACTATCTCGACGAGATCGCCTCGCGCGGCTTCGACCGCGTCATCGGCACGAGCGGCACGATCCTCAGCCTCGGCGCATTGGCGGCCGATGCCAAGCCATCGGCCGACGTCCGCAATCTGCGCGTGAGCGCAAAGGCCATCCATCGGCTTCGCGAGCGATTGACGAGCATGGACCTGGACCGCCGGCTGCGGCTTCCGGGTCTCGACCCGCGCCGGGCGGACCTTTCGGTCGCGGGCGTCGTGCTGGTCGACACGATCCTGCGGCGGCTGGGCGCGGAGGAGTTGACGCTCTGCGACCTCGCGCTCCGAGAGGGGCTGGTCCTCAACTACATCCGAAAGAACGCGGCGCACATCAAGAAGGTCGAGCGCTACCCCGACGTCCGGCGCCGCAGCGTGGTCGAACTGGGAGAGCGCTGTAACTATTGGTCCGATCACCCCAAGCAGGTCGCGCGGCTGGCGCTGTCGGTGTTCGATCAGACACGGCATCTGCACCGCCTGACCGACCGCGAGCGGGAATGGCTCGAGTACGCCGCGCTGCTGCACGATATCGGCGAGCACATCAGCTACGAGCGCCACCACCGGCATTCCTTCTATCTGATCAAGAACGGCGATCTTCGAGGCTTCGAACCGGAGGAAATCGAGGTCATCGGCCTCGTCGCGCGGTACCACCGGCGTGGCGAGCCCAAGAAGTCGCACGAGGGCTACGGCGCCCTCTCGAGCGGGCTCCGGCGCACCGTGAAGCTGCTCGCAGGGATCGTCCGGCTCGCGGAGGGGCTGGACCGCAGCCATTCCCAGACGATCAGCTCCCTCCACTTGCGCGAAAAAAAGGACGGCCTCGTCATCCGCCTGCGCGCCAGCGGCGACGCGGAGCTCGAATTGTGGGCGGCCGAGCGACACACGCAACCGCTCGCCGATGCGCTCGGCAAGCCAATCAAGTTCGACGTCACGTCTCAGAAGGGCAAGGAACGCGTCCGCCATGCTAAACACTCTCCTCGCACCACACGCGTATCCCGGAAAGCTGTTCGTCGTCGAGGGCATCGACGGGTCGGGAAAAACAACGCAGCTCGGCCTGCTCGCGAAGTGGCTGAGCGCCGCCGGTCACCGCGTGTTCGTCACGGAATGGAACTCGTCCGCGCTCGTGAAGGCCGCAACCAAGGCCGGTAAGAAAAAGAACGCGTTGACGCCGATGACGTTCAGCCTGCTGCACGCCACGGACTTCGCCGACCGTCTGCTCTACAACATCATCCCGCCGCTCAAGGCCGGCATGATCGTGCTCGCCGATCGGTACGCCTACACGGCGTTCGCGCGCGACGCGACGCGCGGGGTCGACAACCGATGGGTGCGCGAGCTGTACAGTTTTGCGGTCCGGCCGGATCTGGCAGTCTATTTCAGGGTGCCGATCGAAGTGTCCGTGGATCGGCTCATGGCGCGCCGCGTGAAGCTGAAGTTCTACGAGGCTGGAATGGACATGGGCTGGAGCACGAGCCCCATCGAGAGCTTTCGGATCTTCCAGGGGCGCGTGCTCGAGGAGTACGACCGGCTCGTCGAGGAGTTCGGCCTCGACGTCATCGACGCGAGGAGCAGCATCACCGAACAGCAGCGCGCGTTCCGCAAGCTCGTCACGCGGCACCTCGCCGGCGCGCCGGAGGAACAGGCCGAAGCGGAGCCGATGGAGACGACGGAGGCCCGATGACCGACTTGACTCCTCATGAAAACGGCGCGAATGCGGGGGTCCGACCCGGCCACTACTACGGGTACGGCATCCCGTACCTGCCCATCGACGGCTATCCCGGGAAGATCATCGCGATCGAAGGGACCGACGGGGTCGGGCGCTCGACTCAGATTCGCCTGCTGCGGGAGTGGCTCGAAGTCCAGGGCTACGGGGTCATCGAGACCGGCTGGACCCGTTCGACGCTCATGCAGCCGACCATCGAGCTGGCCAAGTCCAGCAACACCCTCAACAAGCTGACCTTCGCGCTGCTGTACGCCACCGACTTCGCCGACCGGCTCGAAAAGGAAGTCATCCCCGCACTCAAGGCCGGCTTCATCGTGCTCGCCGACCGCTATATTTTCACCGCGCTCGCACGCGCCCAGGTCCGGGGAATCGATCGCACCTGGACGCGGAATCTGTACGGCTTCGCGATCGCTCCGCACCTCGTCTTCTATCTGAAGATCGACGAGCGCACGCTGATCCGCCGCGTGCTGGAATCCCGAGGGATGAATTTCTGGGAATCCGGAATGGATCTGAAGCTGGCCGACGACATCCACGACAGCTTCCGCGCGTACCAGCGCTCGCTGCTGCGCGAGTACAACTCGATGGCTGATGAGTTCGGGTTCCGGCTCCTCGACGCCAAGCGCAAGGTGGAGGCGATTCAGGAAGAGCTGCGGCGTCAGATCGGGGAGTTCCTCGCCGAGAGCGATTCCCGGCCCATATAGGACCGCCCGATCCGGTTACACGGATTTAACAGATGTGAAATGAGTGCGTAATCTGCGGGCGATAGTGTCGCCCTCATGACACGCATCCTGCGTCTCGCTCTGTGTGTGCCCGTCATCCTTGCCTTCGCCGCCTGCGGAGGCGGCGGGTCTGAGCCGACGGCGGCGCCGGCAGTCGTCAAGGTCGACGGATCGAGCACGGTCTTCCCGATCACAGAGGCGGTCGCCGAGGAGTTTCAGAAGGCCAACAGCGACGCGCGGGTCACCGTGGGCAGCTCGGGAACGGGTGGCGGGTTCCAGAAATTCTGCAGCGGTGAGACGGACATCTCGGACGCCTCTCGGCCCGTGAGCGCCACCGAGATTGACGCGTGCGCCAAAAGCGGAGTGGAGTTCATCGAGCTGCCGGTCGCATACGACGGTCTGGTGGTCGTGGTCAATCCGAAGAACACCTGGGTCCAGTCGATGACGGTCGCCGAGCTGAAGAAGCTCTGGGAGCCGGCGGCGGCGAGCAAGGTCACGCACTGGAGCCACGTCCGCGACGGCTGGCCCGACCGGGAGATTCACCTCTTCGGCGCAGGCGTGGACTCGGGCACGTTCGACTACTTCACCGAAGTCATCGTCGGCAAGGCGAAACAAAGCCGTGGAGACTACACGTCGAGCGAGGATGACAACGTGCTGGTGCAGGGAATCGCCGGCGACGAGCTGGCGCTCGGGTACTTCGGCCTGGCCTACTACGAGCAGAATAAAGATCGGCTGAAGGTCGTGCCTGTCGACGATGGAAAGCCGGACAACGGCGACGGTCCCATCGTGCCGTCGCAGGAGTCCGTTCGCGGCGGAACTTACCGTCCGCTGTCCCGGCCGTTGTTCATCTACGTGAGCACGAAGGCGTTCGCTCGTCCCGAGGTCAAGGCCTTCGTCGATTTCTTCATGGAAAAGGGGCACGGGCTGGCGAAAGAGGTCGGGTACGTGCCGCTCAACGATCGAGAGGAACAGCTCGTACGCGACCGGTACAAGGCCGGGACGAAGGGCACGATGTACGCGGGCGCGAAGCCGGGTCAGTCCCTCGAATCGCTGCTCGCTCAGCCGGCGCAGCCGTAGGGACCGGTATGACCCGGTCGCTTCTCGAGCGCGTCATCGAGCGCGCGCTGTTCCTGTCAGCCGCACTGTCGATCATTGTCACCGCCGGGATCATCGCGGTCCTCCTGACCGAGACGCTCGCCTTCCTGCGCGAGATCCCGATCATGGAATTCCTGTTCGGAACCGTCTGGACGCCGCTGTTCGCCGACCAGCATTTCGGCGTCTTGCCCCTGGTCACCGGCACGATCGTCGTGTCGACTATTGCAATGTGCGTGGCGCTCCCGGGCGGGCTGCTCGTGGCGATTTATCTGGCCGAGTACGCCAGGCCGGGCGTCCGGCGCGCGGTCAAGCCGATCCTCGAGATCCTTGCCGGTGTGCCGACCGTCGTGTACGGCTACTTCGCGTTGCTCTTCGTCACGCCGCTCCTGCAGCGCTTCATCCCGGGCCTCGCCGGCTTCAACGCGCTGGGCCCCGGCATCGTGATGGGCATCATGATCCTGCCCCTCGTCTCGTCGCTCAGCGAGGATGCCCTTGGGTCCGTGCCGAACGGGCTTCGCGAGGGGGCGTTCGCGCTCGGGGCGACGAGGCTTCAGACGTCGCTCCTGGTCGTGGTTCCGGCGGCGTTTTCCGGGATTTCGGCGGCCGCGATCCTCGCGGTCTCCCGCGCGATCGGCGAAACGATGATTGTCGCCATCGCGGCCGGCCAGCAGCCGCGGCTGACGGCGAACCCGCTGGTACCGATCGAGACGATGACCGCCTATATTGTGCAGGTCAGCATGGGGGACACACCGGCCGGCACGCTCGAGTACCGCACGATCTTCGCCGTCGGGATGTTGCTCTTCCTCTCGACGTTCGCGTTGAACCTCTTCAGCAACTGGCTGCGGGAGCGCTTCCGCGAGGAATACGTGTGAACCGCTATCTCGCCGATCGTGCGTTCGCCGTGCTGGGCCTGCTGGGCCTGCTGGCGGCTCTGGCGGCGCTCGCGGCCCTGCTTCTCGATGTGATCCTTGACGGCGCCCCCCGTCTGTCCTGGGAGTTCCTCACCAGCTATCCGTCGCGCTTTGCGGCAGCGGCCGGGATTCTGCCCGCGATTATCGGTACGTTCTACGTGATTGTGCTGACGGCGCTCATGGCGGTCCCGGTCGGCGTTGCGGCGGCGGTCTACCTCGAAGAGTACGGAGCGCGAGGGCGATTCGGCCGGATCATCGAGATCAACATCGCGAACCTGGCGGGCGTGCCGTCGATCGTCTACGGCCTGCTCGGGCTGGGGCTGTTCGTCCGCGCGCTGGCCCTCGGGCGGAGCGTGGTCGCGGGCGCGGCCACGCTCGCCCTGCTCGTCCTGCCGGTCGTGATCCTCGCGACACGCGAAGCGCTGCGCGCGGTGCCGAAGTCGCTGCGTGAGGGTTCGTACGCGCTCGGCGCGACCCAGTGGCAGACGACGCAGCACCAGGTCCTGCCCGCGGCGCTCCCGGGCATTCTGACGGGAATCATTCTGGCGCTCTCCCGCGCGATCGGCGAGACGGCGCCGCTCATCATCGTCGGCGCCGTCGCCTACATCCGTTTCGTTCCTGAGTCTCCCTGGTCGCCCTTTACGGTCCTTCCGATTCAGATCTTCAACTGGGTGTCCCGACCACAGGCGGGCTTCGCTGAAAACGCGGCGGCCGGCATTCTCGTGCTCCTGGTGATGCTGGTCCTGATGAACGGCGCGGCCATCCTCATCCGCGATCGGTTTCAGAGACGGCGGAACGCATGACCGAGGTGAAGATCGCCGCGGACGGCGTCAACTTCTACTACGGCACGAAGCGCGCGCTCCACGACATCCGGGTCGCGATCCGACCGCACGTCGTGACCGCCTTCATCGGCCCGTCGGGCTGCGGCAAGAGCACGTTTCTCCGGACGCTGAACCGGATGAACGACCTCATCCCGGACACGCGGCTCGAGGGATCGATCAAAATAGACGGCCAGGACATCTACGCCCCATCGGTCGACGTGGTCGCGCTGCGCCGCCGGGTGGGGATGGTGTTCCAGAAGTCCAACCCGTTCCCGAAATCGATCTTCGAAAACGTCGCGTACGGGCTCAAAATCAACCGCATCGCGAACGGGCGCACCGATCTGTCGCATCGCGTGGAGGAGAGTCTGAAGGCCGCGGCGCTCTGGGACGAGGTCAAAGACCGGCTGCACGAGCCCGCGCTGTCGCTCTCGGGGGGGCAGCAGCAGCGGCTCTGCATCGCGCGCGCCCTCGCGATCAAGCCGGACATCGTGCTGATGGACGAGCCTGCCTCGGCGCTCGACCCGATCGCCACGCAGCGCATCGAAGAGCTGATCTACCAGCTCAAGGACAAGTACACCATCGTCATCGTCACCCACAACATGCAGCAGGCGGCGCGCGTGTCGGACTTCACCGCATTCTTCTGGTTGGGACGGATGGTCGAGTACGACGAAACGCGAAAGATCTTCACCGCGCCGGCCGAAAAACTGACCGAGGACTACGTGACCGGGCGGTTTGGTTAACCTATGGAACGAGCAACCCCACACTTCCACGAAGAGCTCGACGCCCTCAAGGCGCGGCTGCTCGAGATGGGCGGCCTCGCCGAGGAGCGCGTCCGGCTCTCGGTGCAGGCGCTCGTCGAGCGGGACGCCGACCTCGTCGAGGACGTCCTGGCGGGTGACGACCCGCTGAACCGCCTGCACATCGAGATCGATCAGCGCGGCTTCACGCTGGTCGCGCTCCACCAGCCGGTCGCGACCGACCTGCGGATGATCGTCTCGGCCATCAAGATCAACACCGACCTCGAGCGGATCGGCGACCTGGCCGTGAACATCGCCGAGGCGGCCCGGCGCTATCTGAAGCATGCGCCGGTGAAGCCGCTCATCGACATCCCGCAGATGGCGACGATCGCCCAGACGATGCTCCGCGACGCCCTGGACGCGTTCGTGCGCCGCGACCCGGCGCTGGCACAGGCCGTGCTCGACCGCGACGATCGGCTGGACGGACTCAAAACACAGGTCTTCCGCGAGCTGCTCACCTACATGCTGCAGGACCACGCGACGATCGAGCCCGGCCTCGATCTGATCCTCGTCTCCCGGCACCTCGAGCGCATCGGCGACCACGCCACGAACATCGCCGAAGATGTCATCTTCATGGTGTCCGCGAAAGACGTCCGGCATCAGGCCATCGACGACAGACCGTAGCCGTGCACCGGCACCGGAGTGCAGCCCAGGGCACCCCAGTGCACCCTGTGCACCGGCAGTGAAATAGAATCTTGGGTGTGGCCGAGCTGGTCTGCGTCCACTGCAGGCGCGCCCCCGCGGACCCCGCGTGGCGGCCGTTCTGCAGCGAGCGCTGTCGCCTGGCCGACTTAGGCAAGTGGCTGTCCGGCGACTATCGCGTCGCAGGCGAGCCGCTCCCTCCCGACGACGACTCGACCCGGGATGACGAGACCGGAAAACCCGGGGACTAGGCTGCAGGCACCTGAGACATGACTGACACGCTGGCGATCAAGGACAACCGCACCGGCAAGACCTACGAGATTCCGATTCAGGATGGCGCGATTCGCGCGATGGACCTCCGCCAGATCAAGACGGCGCCGGAGGACTTCGGGCTGATCACCTACGATCCCGCTTTCCAGAACACCGCCGCCTGCCGCAGCCAGATCACCTATATCGACGGCGACAAGGGGGTGCTGCTCTACCGCGGCTACCCGATCGAGCAGCTGGCCGAACAGAGCGACTTCCTCGAGACCGCCTACCTCATTCTGTTCGGCGAGCTGCCGACGACGACCGACATCCACGCGTGGATCAAGGAAGTCACGCTCCACACGATGCTCCACGAGAACATCAAGAAGTTCATGGAGGGCTTCCAGTACGACGCGCACCCGATGGGGATCTTCCTGAGCACCGTCGGCGCGCTCTCGACCTTCTATCCGGACGCCAAGGAGATTTTCTCAGCCGAGTCGCGCCGGGTGCAGATGGTGCGGCTCATCGCGAAGGTGCCCAGCATCGCCGCCTACGCGTTCCGGCACAGCATCGGACGGCCCTACGTCCTTCCGGACAACGATCTGAGCTTCTCCGGCAACTTCCTGAACATGCTGTTCAAGATGACGGAGATCAAGTATCAGCCGAACCCCGTCCTCGAGCGTGCGCTCGACGTGCTCTTCATCCTCCACGCCGATCACGAGCAGAACTGCTCGACGCACGCGATGCGCGGCATCGGCAGCTCGCACGTCGATCCGTACTCGGCGCTCGCCGGCGCGGCAGCCGCGCTCTATGGGCCCCTGCACGGCGGCGCGAACGAGGCGGTCCTGCGCATGCTGCAGGAGATCGGCTCGATCCAGAACGTCCCGGCCTTCATCAAGCGCGTGAAGGGCGGCGACGGGCGGTTGATGGGGTTCGGCCACCGCGTGTACAAGTCGTACGACCCGCGCGCGAAAATCATCAAGCGGATTGCCGATCTCGTGTTCACCGTGACGGGCAAGAACCCTCTGCTCGAAATCGCTCTCGAGCTGGAGCGGATCGCCCTCCAGGACGAGTACTTCGTCACCCGCAAGCTGTATCCGAACGTCGACTTCTATTCAGGCCTCATCTATCAGGCGATGGGCTTCCCCGTGGACATGTTTCCCGTGTTGTTCGCGATCCCGCGGACGGCCGGATGGATTGCGCAGTGGGAGGAGATGCTGCTCGACCCGGAGCAGAAGATCGCGCGGCCGCGGCAAATCTACACGGGAAATGGACCGAGGACGTACATTCCGAGGGAAAAACGACGGTAGATCATTGTGGATTGCTGAGTGTGGAATGCTGAGTGTCATTCAGCAGTGAGCGTATTTCTTCTTCGGTGAGAACCGTCGACGAACCTTTTGCACGGGTGAAGATGCGGTCGACGACCTCTTCGCTCGGCGTCAGACCCCGCTTCTCCAACCAGTAAATCACGTTCGAGCGGCCCGACATGGGACCGACCTCGATTTCCTGCTCGCGGCCGACGAGGCGCGCGGGAATGGCCGAATACACCGCATCGGCGAGCTGCGGGTCATTTTTCCGGAAGGCCTTGATGACCGCAGCGGCGTGGACGCCGGTCGCCGTTCGAAAGGCATCACGACCCAGCACCGGATAGTTCGGCGGCATCGCCACTCCGCACGATTCGGCGACGGCCGCCGTGTACTCCCCGAGCCGGGTCAGATCGCGCTCGAGGTAGCCCATCAGCACGAGGTTGACGAGCAACAGGTCCATCGGCGTGTTGCCGACGCGCTCGCCGATGCCGAGCGCGGTGCCGTGCACGCGCGTCGCTCCCGCGTCGATCGCGGCAATCGTGTTCATGACGGCGAGGTCGCGGTCGCGGTGACCGTGCCAGTCGATGCCCGCATCCGATCCGCACTCCCGCGCGACGCCGGCGATGAACCGCACGACCGCGGCCGCGCCCGTGGGCGTGGCGTGGCCGACCGTGTCCGACACGCACAGTCGTGACGCGCCCGAACGGATGGCGGTCGAGTACAGCCGGCGCAGCGTGTCGGGATCGGCGCGGGTCGTATCCTCGGTGACGTACATCACCCGCAGTCCCTGGCCGACGGCAAACCGGATCGCTTCTTCCGTTCTGCGCTGCAGATCGTCCACGGTCCAGCCTTCCGCATACTGGCGGATCGGGCTCGACCCGATGAAGGCGCAGCACTCGATCGACAGGCCGACCTTCTGCGAGACCGCGGCGATGGGCTCGATGTCGCCGATGACGGTTCGCGCCGCGCAGTTGGCCTGGATCCGCATCCCGCCGGCGATTTCACGCGCCAGCCGCTCGACGTCCCGGACCACGTGCGCGCCGGCACCCGGAAGACCGATGTCCGCGGTGTCGATGCCGAGATCCTCCATGAGATGGAGGATCTTCAGCTTCTGCTCAATCGACGGTGCCGTGACCGACGGGGACTGCAGCCCGTCGCGCAGCGTCTCGTCGTCGAGAAGCACGCGCGGCTTCAGCGCCGCGGGTTTTGACTCGCCGTTCCAGTCGTAGATGAGCGGGTGCACACTATCACCGTGAGGATTCCAGCGCCGGCGACGAGGACAGCCCAGATGGAAGCCTTGACCGCGGCGTCGGTCATTGTCTCGTCCATGATCTCACGCATCGTGACGCGCTCGCCCCGGCCCAGCTCGTGCGCCGCCTGGCGATACAGGTACTCCTTCACGCCGCGCGTCATCAGCAGGTCGAACACGCCGTTCCAGACGACAACGCCGAGTCCGATCCAGACGATCAGGAGCAGGCGGCGCCCGACAGGTCGATGCCTGACCCGATCGTCGATGGCCGGATGATCCGATCCCATGAGGCGATGGCTCGATGACGCGATCGCCAGATCGTCAGGCTATCGGTTGAAGGTGACGATCATGCCGGTGATGTCGTCACCCTGAGGAGCGCCCTTCGAGAAGTCGCGAACGCTCGCGAAGAGCTGTTCCAGAATCGTCTGCGGCTCGCGCCCGAGAACCTTGCGAACCGAGTCCACAATCCGCGACTCGCCGTACTCGTCCCCGCCCACGTTAAGCGCCTCCGAGATGCCGTCGCTGTAGATCACGAGACACTCGTCCGGCGACGATCCCGACCGTCTCCTCATCGAAGGGGACCTGCTCGAACAGACCGACGATCGGCCCGCCGGTCTCGAGCCGGCGCACGCCCGACTTGCTGACGATGAGCGGCGGGTTGTGGCCGGCGTTGCAATACGTCAACGTGCCGTCGGGCCTGAGCTTGCCGTACATCAGCGTCACGAAGCGATTCTCGATGCCGCGCCTGAAGAGCGCGGTGTTCACGCGGACGATTGTCGTGGCCGGCGTCAAGTCCGACGCCGCCTGCGCGGCGAAGATCCCCTGCAGGAGCGCGCTCAGCAGCGCCGCCGGGGGGCCCTTGCCGGCGACGTCGCCGAGCGCGAAGCCGAACGAACCGTCCGGCAGATCGACGTAGTCGAAGAAGTCGCCACCGATCGAGCGGCACGGCAGCGACGCCGACGCGGCGCGGTAGAAGCCGCCGGCATGCGCCGCGCGCGGGAGCAGCGCCTGCTGGATCTCGGCCGCGATTCGCATTTCCTGTTCCAGCCGCGCTTTTTCGAGCGTCTCGCGGTAGAGCCGGGCATTTTCGATCGCCACGGCCGCCTCGGTCGCCAGCGTCTCGAGGGCGCCCCGCGTGGACCCGGAAAGCAGGGTGCCTTTCTCGCGGCTGTCCAGATACAGGACGCCGATCCGCTTTTCCTCGCCCGCCTGCTCCGCCTTGTCCAGGTATCGGACGAGACGCAGCGGCACGCAGAGAACGTTGCGGATACCGAGCGCGACCGTGCCCATGTGAACGTTCGCCAGGTCGCCGTCGAGCAGGTCGGCGACGATGCGAGGCTCCCCCGTTCGGAACACTTCTTCGGGGATCTTCCGGCTGGTCTCGAACGTACTGCCTGACAGGGTCATCCGCCCGCGGCCGCGGGCGAGCTTGAACTCGAGCTCGTCGGTCGGGCTCGCCAGCATGATGAACCCGCGCTCGCCGCCCCCCACTTCCAGCGCCGAATCGAGCACGAGCGCGAGCACATCGTCGAGGACGCGTCCGGACCCCAGCGCGCGCAGGCCTTCGAGCAGCGCGGCCACCTGCCGCAGATCGCCGATGGCCGTTGTGGTTGCGCGGTCGGTCTGCGGAGGCCCATCGGCGAGCAGGAAGACCAGCTCGGCGCCGCCGCTTCGGCCCAGGCGGATCCGGTCCCCGTGGGCCAGCGGCCCCTCGGCGACGGTCTCGCCGTTGACGAACGTCCCGTACCGGGAGTTCTTGTCCCGGATGAGGAAACGGTCCCCTTCGACGAGGATCTCCGCATGGTCCCGAGATACTTCGGATCCGGCGAGGCGGAGGTCGTTCGTCTCGCGGCGGCCCATGGAAAACAGGCCCTTGTCGAGCGGGACCATGCGCCGCCCGAGGGCGTCGGTGACTTCCAGACGGGCGTCTGGCATGTGCATGAAGTTTAACCTTAGGTGCTCAAGGTGCTCAAGGTGCCCAGGGTGCTCAGGGTGCTCAGGGTGCTGGATTCAATCCGAACGCGACTAACAACCCAATGAGAATGAGCACCAGGAGGATGAGCCAGGGAATGAGCGGGCGGCGGCGGCGCGCCGGCTCCGCTTCCCACTTCGAGGGTCCGGCAGGGGGCTGCCGGACCGGGTCGGTCGTTGCCGCGCCGCAGCGGTAGCAGACGATGGCTTTGTCGGCGATTTCTGTGCCGCACGATCGACAGATCATCGCGCGAACATCGGCCTGACGGCCGCCATCACCACCAGGACCAGGCCGAACGTGCACACGATCGTCGCCCCGGTCGGAAGGTCAAGCCAGAGCGACAGATAGACGCCGAGCGCCGACACGATCGTTCCCATCGTCCACCCTATGGCGAGCCGGGCGCCGATCCGATCCGCATACAACATTGCCGCGACCGACGGCACGATCAAGTAGCAGAACACGAGCAGGACGCCGGCGATGGCGACCGACGAGGTCACGACGAAACCGAACGAGGCGTAGAAGAGAAAGTCCCACAGGCGGATCGACACGCCGTCCGCCTCCGCTCGCTGCGGATCCATCGAGATCGCCAGGAATTTCTCGCGAAACACATAATGGAACAACCCGATCCCCCCGTAGAGCATGGCAGTATGCACGACTTCGGTCCAGGACACGGCGATGATGTTGCCGACGAGCATGTCCTTCAGATGCTCGGCCTGCGACGTCGACTTGCTCATCGCGAGGATGGCGGCGGCGGACGCCACCGCGTACGCGATCCCGATGATCGCTTCCTGCGGGATGCGCGCGCGCCGCGTGCGGACCAGGGAGAAGATCGCCGCGCCGATGAAGGTGAAGCCGAGGCTGACCCAGTAGACGATCGGCGCGTGCGGATCGCCGCCGCTGGCCGGCAGCAGCAGCGCGATCGTTCCTCCGAGCGCCGCGATCTGGGCGAGCGAGAGGTCCACGAAGATGACGCCGCGCTCGACGACGTGGACGCCGAGGTAGGCGTGGATTCCCGTCAGTATCAGGCTCGCCACGAAGGGCGCCGCCAGGAACTGCAGGACGGTCCAGACCTCCACTAGACGCGTGCCCCTGTCTCTTTGATAGCCTCAATCAACTTGCGCAGGTTGTAGTCAAAGAGATCGAAGTACGTTTTGACCTCCGGCACGCCGCCGACCGACGGGGTCAGCACGACGACCTTCGCGCCGGTGTCGCGCGCGATGGCGTTCGGCGTCTTCAGGTCGAAGTAAGGCTCCACCAGAACGAGCTTGATGTTCTGCCGCTTCATCTCCTGCATCAGCGTCAGGGTGTGAGAGGGGGACGGCGGGATGCCCGGCCTCGGCTCGACGTAGCCGACGACCTCTATGCCGAACGCCGCAATGAGGTTCGACCACGAACGATGGTAGGTGACCACCTTGAGCCCGCGGTAGGGCGCCATCATCGAGTCCCACCGCTTCTGCGCCTCGGCCAGCCTGCGGTCGAAGTCGGCGTACCGTTGCGCAAAGTAACCGGCGTCGTTCGGCGCCAGCTCCGACAGCTTTTTCTGGAGCGCCTGCGCGATGTGCCGGCCGTTTTGCGGACCGAGCCAGTAGTGGGGGTTGCCGCGCGGGTGGACGTCGCCCATCGCACGCGTGATTTGTCCGGTGGGAATGTCGAGGATCGCCGAGCCCGCCGACGCGTCGAGGTAGCCGGGAGCCCCCGGTTGAATCTTCGAGTTCCTGCTCTGCGTGATGAGCGGCGGCAGCCACGCCTGTTCCAGCTCGAGGCCGACGACGACGAGCAAATCGGCGCCATGGAGCTTGAGGATGAAGCTGGGCTTCGCCTCGACGAAGTGCGGATCCTGGTAGCCGCGCGCGAGCGCCTCGATAGTCACGCGGTCGCCGCCGACCTCACGCACGAGCGACGCGAGGTCCTCCGTCGTGGCGATGACCTTGACGGCAGCCGAGGCCTCGCCAGCAGTAGTGAGGAACAGCAACGCGGCCGCGAGACGAGACAGTGTTTTGAGATCCATAGGATTTAAAAGACATGCGCCCCGTGGGCGCCGATAGAAAACTGCACCTGGAACAGGAGCTCGTTCGCGGTGACGTTCTCGGCATAACGGGTGCGCCGGTACTGCCCGCGAAGCTGGCTGAACTCGCTCGGCCAGAACGTCAGCAGAAGCGATCCGCCTTTGTCGGCGAGCGACGGATCGAACGCGCGCTCCGAATAATCGAGCCGTGCGCCTGCGAACCAGCGGCGGGCGAGCTGGTATTCCCCGCCGACGTACCATCCGAACGACGTGGCGCTCGCATCATCCTCGAGGCCGGACGCGCGGCTCCACATCACCTCGGTCCGCGCGAGGAGACGCCGATAGATCGCGCGCCTCAACGGCCGCCAGCGGAAGGTCGCATCGACACCGATGAGCCGCGTGCTCGCATCCTCACCGAGCTCGTTCCGCCCCCAGGCAAACGACGTCCCGAGATCGAGGTTGGCAGACTCGCTGATGTCGCCGTAGCCGCGCAGGCGGCCGACATACGACAGGTCGTCGCGCCCGAAGCTCGTGAACACCGCCGAGTCCCCTCGATACACTTCACCGGTCGCTTCGAGAAAGAACCAGGGGTTGAGGAGCAGCCGCGAGACCGAGACGCCCGCGTCAGCGATCCCCTCTTCTCCGCCGAGCAGGTTGGCCTGCATCAGCGTCTGATCGGGCCAGATCCGCTGGTGCGCGTGGAACGTGTTCTCCTTGCCGAACTGCGCCTTCAGCTTTCCGACTTTCGCGAGGAAGCCTCCGGGCAGCGTGGGAAACGTGATGAACCCTTCCTCGATTTCGACCCCTTCCTGGCCGAACGCCATGAAGAAATCGGCCCGGGCGTACGGGTCGACGATGGCCTGAAAGGAGGCCTCTGCCTCATCCAGCGCAAGCGCCGGGCGGTCGTCGATCTCGTTCTTTCCCGCGGCGCCGATGAAGTTGCCGATGACCGCAATGTCGGGGTTGAAGATCTTGGACAGTGCGGTCGTGGAGCCATAGACCGGCAACGCGCCGGTTGGCCCGCCCGCACCCGCCGCCCCTGCGGGTACCTGGACTTCGGTTGGTGCAGTCGCCGACGGGGTTGCCGGCGTTGTCGCGGGCAACGGCGGGACGGGTGGCGGCGGGGCCGCCTGGGCAGCGGCCCCGCCTCTCTCGATGGTGGCGATCTTCGCTTCGATCGCCGCCATCCGCGCGCCGTACTCGCCCCGCATCGCGTCGAACTCCTGGCGCAGTTGAGCGAGTTCCGCTTTCAGCGCCTCGGCGCTGGCCGACGCCGGAGGCGTTTGCGCCGCCGCCGACGTCACGATCAGACCCAGCGTCAGGGTGAGTACCGCAGCGCGTGTCATGCGAATCCTCCCGTTGCGTCGCGTCAGAAGAACCGCACCGAGTACGCCACTTTGATGCCGCGTCCGATTTCGGGCGCCAGATCTTTGATGAGTGACGTGTGCAGGCGGTAGGTCGTGTCGAAGAGGTTGTAAGCTTTGATCGCTACGACGTGCGTCGCGTGTCCCGTCGAGGCGAGCCAGGTCGCGCCGACGTTGAAAAGAGCATAACGGGAGGTCGGAGTCTCCTCGCGGAACGTACGATCCTGATCCGCTGCCCACACGAGCTCGGGCTTGAAGGTCAGTTGCTTCCACGGAATCTCCAGGTCGACGCTGCCGTGGAACGGTGGGATGCGCGGCAGTGCTTCGTCCGTGTCTCTCAGTGTCGCCCGCACGTAGCCCAGGCCCACGTTAAGGTGCGCGCCCCGGCCCAACTCGAACCCGACGTCCCCGTCCACGCCGAAGAAGCGGCTGTCGCCTTGCAGGAAAGGCGCAACACGGAGCCCGTCAGCGATTTCGTCGGTGAAGCTGAGAAACACGAAGTTGCTGATGTCGTAGACGAATGCGCTCAGCTCGCCGTGCACTGGACCGCTGCGGCGGCGCAGCGCCACGTCGAGACCGATTGATGACTCCATCTCTAGATCCGGATTGCCAATCTCGAAGGCGAGATTCCCGATGTGCGGCCCGAAGTTGTACAGCTCCTCGAGCGCCGGGGCCCGGCTGGACCGGGTCAGATTGACGATGAACGCGCCGGTTGAACCGATATCGGTGTGCAGACCCACGGAACCCGAGAATCCGGTGAAGGACCGATCGCGCACCTCGGGAGGGGCTTCCTCTTCTGCACCTTCCTCCTCT
The DNA here is from genome assembly GCA_963847125.1 of uncultured Acidobacteriota bacterium. Classification (GTDB taxonomy): domain Bacteria; phylum Acidobacteriota; class Vicinamibacteria; order Vicinamibacterales; family 2-12-FULL-66-21; genus DATAEE01. The sequence continues at coordinate 2,889,386 of CAWJYM010000004.1, read as the reverse complement.
TCGGCTTCGGGACGCGGGTCAGGCGTGTAGCTGTTGTGCTCGACGCGTCCTCCGAACTGCAGACGCCACCGGCCGAAGTTGAGCTCTTCGTAGGCGAAGGCCGCAAAGGCGTTCTGGGTTGTCGGAGGAGCGAGCGCCTCGGCGCCTGTCGTGACGTAGTCGCGGGTCTGACCCCAGATGCCGAAGCGACCTGAAAGCCGGCCCCGGGCCGCCTGCTCCGCTTCCGCGCGATAAATGAACAACTCGTTGTCGAACACCGTCGCCGGGATGTCCTCGCCATCCTCGACCTCGATTTCGGTGTGCTGATAGTTGACGTAGTTCAACGAGGCGCGGAACCCTCGGATCAGGCCGTCGAGATTGCGGACACCGCCGTCGAAGCGATAGTCCTGACGCGTCATGTCGATGTCGATATCCGGGGCGTCCTCGAGCGGGATCCCCAATTCCATCGCTTCGAACTGCCCAGCGAATGGAATGCCGTAGCGACTGTCCTCGGCCGTTAGGCCGGCACTGAGGAATCCGCGATTGCCGGTCCAGCCGAACCCACCCGATCCGTTCGCGAGCCGCGCCGCTGAGTTCTCGATCGTTCCTTCGGGTGTGTCGTAGTCGCCGGAGCGTCGCGCGCTGCCGCCTGCCCACACGAGCCACGGACCGCGCCCGACCTGCACGTTCCCCGCCCCGCCGGCCTGTGTATTGGCCGACCCCGCGTCGAAGCTGACCTGACCGAGCACGCCCTTGAACGGGTTCGATCGGAACGTCTCCTGCGGTGTAATCGCGTTGACGACGCCGCCGATGGCGTTGCTGCCGTATAGCAGCGTCGCGGGTCCCTTGACGACCTCGAGCCGTTGTAGCCCCGCAGGGTCGATCGAAACACCGTGATCGCCTGACTGACTCGACAGATCGCCGGTCCGAACACCGTCCTGGGCTATCAACACACGATCACCATCGAACCCCCGAATGATCGGCCGCGCGCTCCCGGGTCCGAACGTGCGCTTCGAGACTCCAGGCAACGACTCGACGGCATCGGCGAGCGTCGCACCTCTGTTCTGTGTGAGCTCGACAGAGTCGAGTGAACTGATCGCATTGAACGCCTCGAACGTCGTCGTCTCGCCTGTCGGGTTTGCCGTAACGGTGATCTCTTCGTGAATGCCGGAGATGGCAAGCGTAAAGTTCGCCGTCACCGGTTGGCCCTCGGCGACGGTAACCTGCTGCCGCTCGGTTGTCAGGTGCTCGCGCTGCGCGAGCACGGTGTAGGTGCCGGGCGGAACGTTCGTGATCTCATACTGCCCGGTCACGTCGGTGGTTGCGGTTCGCCGCAACTCGGTGACCAGTACAGTTGCCCCGTGAACCGGGTCGTCGTTCTGCCGCAGCGAGACGGTGCCGCGGATGACACCCTGAGTGGACAGCGCCGTGGCCTGCGGCGCCAGCGATAACGCGACCGACAACAAGTAAATAGCCGACATAGACCCCCTTGTACGCGCGGATGGATCGCGCCATCACGCGCGATCAGAGCCGCAAACGCCGACCGGCCCGACTCGAGCCGGACCAGACACATAAGTGGAGGGAAAAGGGTCTACGCGGGAGGAGAACGTCCGAGCCGGGGCGCGAAGGAGAACCGCTCCGGCGAGCCGACGACATCCACGCCGAGGAAGCCGGCATCCTGCAGGTCGGCGGCCACGAGGCTCGTGGATCCATTCGCGCGGGGGGCCGTGACGCTGACCAGGCAGGTCGTGCAATGCGTGGGTGACTTGAGGTGACAGGCGAGGTCGTGGTGGAACGCGGGCGCGGCTGCCAGCACCAGCGCGTACAGGCCGATAGCCAGCGCGACCGCGCGGGCCTGCAGCACATGCCGCGGACCTGAAGAGCCCGTCATCGTCTTTCGATTATACGCCCTAGCGACCCGACAGAACTGTCAACCATGCCACCCCAAGGCTCGGCCGTCGCAGGTTCGTGACCGAGTCGTTGCACGCCTGTCGCAGGCCACTGGTACACGTTGCGGCGCCTGCCCGGTTGGGCCGGCCGGAGGACACACATGCGCAGAACGGTTCGAGGTGTGGCGGCAAGCGTGGCGGTGCTGGCGGTGCTCGGGATGGGCGACGACCGCGATCGAGGCGGGCAGAAGTCGATCGAGCTGACTTCCCTCGGCGTCTACCAGTCTGGATTCTTCGATGAAGGTGCGGTCGAGATCAGCGCCTACGATCCCGACAGCCATCGCGCCTTCATGACGTTTGCCGAGCAGCCGAAGCTGGACGTCGTCGATCTCACCGATCCGGCGCGCCCGGTGTTCGCGTTCAGCATCGATCTGACACCGTGGGGCGCGGACGCCCACGCGACGAGCGTCGCTGTGCATGACGGAGTCGTTGCCGTCGCCGTGCCTCAGGGTGAAGACGATACGGCGCCCGGAAAAGTACTCTTCTTCGACGCAGACGGCAGACTGCTGAGCCAGGTCACCGTGGGCGCTTTGCCGGACATGCTGACCTTCACGCCGAACGGCAAGCTCGTGCTGACCGCCAACGAGGGCCAGCCGACCGACGACTACACGTTCGACCCGGAGGGCAGCGTCAGCATCATCAACCTCCGCAGGGGCGTCCATCGGCTGCGTGATTCCGATGTGACGACCGCCGGCTTCGGCGCGTTCAACAATTGTCCGCTCGACAGCTCGATTCGGATCTATGGTCCGGGCGCCACCGTGGCTCAGGACCTCGAGCCCGAGTACATCGCCGTGTCACGCGACTCCGGGACCGCCTGGGTCACGCTGCAGGAGAACAACGCACTCGCGGTCGTCGACCTGAAGAAGAAGGAGGTCACGAAGCTGGTCGGCCTGGGGTTCAAGAACCACTCACGCGTGGGCCGAGGCCTGGACGGCGGCCGCGACGATGGCGCGATCGCCATCAAACAGTGGCCCATCCGTGGGATGTACCAGCCGGATGCAATCGCTTCGTTCAAGCACAAAGGCGATACGTACCTCGTCACAGCCAATGAAGGCGACGTTCGGGAGTACTCCGGACTGAATGACGCCGGCGAAGAAAGCGTCGAGATCGAGGACATCGTTCTCGATCCGGTCGCGTTTCCCGATGCGGCGACGATTCGGAGCCGTCCGGCTGGAATCGGCAGGCTGAAGGTGACGAGCTTCGACGGGGACGTAGACGACGACGGCGACTACGACGAGCTGTACTCTTTCGGCGCGCGGTCGTTTTCGATTTGGTCTGAGCGCGGGCGCCTCGTCTTCGACAGCGGCGACATGCTCGAACAGCTGACGGCGGCGGCGTTCCCGGCGAACTTCAACGCCAGCAACGCCAACAACACGCGCGACGATCGAAGCGATGACAAGGGGCCCGAGCCCGAAGGGGTGACCGTGGCGCGTGTCTTCGGTCGTCTCTACCTCTTCGTCATGCTCGAGCGCGTCGGAGGAATCGTCGTGTTCGAGCTGGACGACCCGAGATCCCCGAGGCTCGTGCAATACATCAACACACGCAACTTCTCGGCGGCGCCTGGAACGGAGGCAGCCGGAGACCTCGGTCCCGAGGCGGCGCGGTTCATCCCGGCCGACTCGAGCCCAAGCGGTGAGCCGCTCCTCATGGTCTCGAACGAAGTGAGCGGGACGCTGCGGATCTACCAGATCAACCCGAAATAGTGCGAGGCAACGCTCAGCCTTGGCGCAGGACCGCGACCGGATCGACGGCCGCGGCCCTGCCTCTGTTCTACTTCGCAGCCGGACACGTCCATACTTAAAACCCGAACTGCCGTAGGTGATGATCGAGGTGCCGGTATTGCAAGACGTCCCAGTCGCGTGGCCTCATCCGCCCAAACATCGGATGGACGAGTCCCAGCTTGTCGGGCGGTGCTGTGGCGAAGCGCTCGATCAGTTCGACAACGAGCTCTCGATCCCGCTCCCAGCCGAGACTCGGAGTGCTGAATGCACCCGGTGGCGATTGGATCTTCCCTTCGGGCCATGGCAAACGGTGAATGGCAAGGTACCGCCAAATCGCCGCACGGACCGCACCGGGAGGCGACCCTTGCGGTGTCAGTTCACCCAGCGCCATACGCAGCCCGCCAGCCAAGTGCGGCAAGAGCTGGGCGGGTTGCATCCGGCCCCACCGCCGAGAGTGCTCCGGAGTGAGCCGGGCGAGTCGGTCAAGTATTGATTGTCGGCCCACCGGATCCCGAAGTGAGCGGGGAACCATGTTGGCGAGCTCCTCTCGTATTCCGCTGGCTGACGCCCCTGCCGCTCACGTGCGGCACGCGCGCGTCAACGATAGCACCGCGCGCGCGGGGCATGCGCGAGCGGGCCCCGATGCCGTACTATCCCTATAATCGGGCTCATGGGGACGACGTTCGATGCTGAGCCGATGCCGGATCCCTTCCTCCGTATTCACGCGGTGAACGTCTACGTCAGAGACCAGGAGCGAAGCCTCCAGTTCTATCAGGATGCGCTGGGATTTCGGATCGCGTTTGACGCGCGCGTGGAATCTGGTCAGCGGTTGCTGGCGGTCGCTCCGCCCGATGGCACGGCGCTGCTCACGCTCATTCAGCCCGATCCCGACTCTCCGCAATGCCGGCTGATCGGCCGCCCGACCCAGGTCGTCTTCGTGACAGAGGACCTGCCTGCGACGTATCGCGAATGGCGCAGACGCGGCGTCCGCTTTCGGAGCACACCACGTCTTCGTCGCGTCATCTATGAACAGGCGGGCCTGCCACATGACGACTCGACCGCGGCGGCAGTGACATCCGAACGCGATCAGCCGGCCTGGGGCGGTGTGTTCGTGCGTTTCGAGGATGTCGATCACAACTCCTTTGCGCTGGTCAGTTTCGACGAGGTCAGCCGCGCGGTTGAAGCGCAGCGCCGCGCCGCCGCCGAAAAGCTGGAGGCCGAGCGCCGCGCGGCGCACGAACTGGAAATCGCCATGCAGGTGCAGGCCCGGCTCTTTCCTCAGCGGCTGCCCGCGATGCGGGCGCTGGAATACGCGGGGGCCTGCGTGCAAACGCGGCGCGTGGGTGGCGACTATTACGACTTCCTGGACCTCGGGCGCGAGCGACTGGGACTCGTCATCGGCGACATCGCCGGAAAGGGAATGCCTGCCGCGCTGCTGATGGCCACCCTTCAGGCAAATCTGCGCAGCCTGTGCGCGACGGCGGTAGAGCAGCCCGAGCGGCTCCTTCAGCAGATGAACCGGCTCTTCTACGAGAATACGGCGGACAACGCGTACGCGACGTTTTTCTATTCGGAATTCGACGATAGAACCGGAGGCTTGCGCTACGCGAACTGCGGACACCTGCCAGCCCTTCTTCTTCGACTCGATGGCGGCGTCGAACGCCTCGAGGCGACGGCGGCCGTGCTGGGCCTCTTCACGAATTGGGAGTGCCGTACCGTCGAGCGCCGACTGGCTCCGGGCGATCTCCTCGCGATGTACACTGACGGGATCACCGAGGCGTTCAACGCCGGAGAGGAGGAGTTCGGCGAGGACCGGCTGATCGAGACGCTGCAGACGCATCGCGGCCTGAGTCCGAACGATCTTGTCGCCGCAGTTCTCGACGAAGTCCGGCGGTTCAGCCCTCAGGAACAGGGCGACGACATCACGTTGATTGTGGCAAGGTGCAGGAGCGGGACCCAGCCGGCCGCCTAATCCGTGGCCCGTCGTGATCCGCGAAATCCGTGGTCAGAAATCGAACAACCTCGTGTACTTGACCGTGAGCGAGCGGCCGAGAAGGGTTTCGGGCACGAACTCCAGCGTATCGCGCCGATCGTTGTAGACGACGAAGAAGCCCGTCCCGCTCCGGTCGAGCATCGCGAAGCGGATGTTCGACGACACGATCGCCGCCTGGCTGTTGTACTGCACGAGCGCCTGGATGGTTGTCTGCGGGCTGAACGACCACGCCACACGTACCGGGAGCAGCACTGTCGAGAACGACCCGCCCGGCAGATCGACGTCGGTGCGGTTATAGCCGACCGTCGCCCGCAGTTTGTCCCCCGCCCTCGCGCCCCAGTTGGTCTCCCACGCATGGCTGGAGCCGTCGTAGAACCCGCCGTGGGTGAACCGGACGTTGAAGAACCAGGGGGCGCTCGGGTTGCTGTCGAAGGTCGCCGATCCGTACCACCAGTCGTACAGACCCGGAGCGATCACGACCGGCGGCTTGCCAGGCTGCGAGAAGATCTCGAACGCGCTCAGCGGGTGATCCTCGTTGAAGTCGACCGAATACCCGAAACGTCCGCCGTTCTCCAACTGCGCATCGAGAACATGCAGATGGAGCGACGTCGTGTCGCGGACGCCATCCAGCAGGAACGTCCCGCTGTACGTGAGGTGCGGGAAGAACCGTCGAATCGCCGGCAGGCCCTTCGGTTTGGGGGAGTTCCAGGCGATGCGCGCTTCCGGTCGATATCCCCGCCGTGAGAGGAAACCGACCTCCGGGTTGAACCGGTCGCCCACGCGCGCGAGGCCGAGGTGCCCCTGCCAGGTCGGATTCGTATAGGTGTAGAACGCCCGCGCGGCGTAGTCCGACCCGACCTCGCCCGGAGTATCGGTCCGCGCGACGAACGCGAACACCTTTCCGTTGCCGCTCACTTGCCACGCCGCGTCGAGCCCGTACGTGCGGTTCCAGTCCCCGGTCGCCACCGCGTCGCTCGTCGCCTGCCGGTTGACGAAGATGGCGCCGAAGTTCGAGCGTCCGACCTCGCGCTGCACGCGGCCGACGGCGAAGTTGTTGGCTGGAGCGATCTGGCGTCCGGTGACGGGATCGAACGTCTCCTCGGTCTGGATGTCGAGCAGCCCGACGTTGTAGCCGCCGGCCTTCCCCGTCAGGCGCGCGCCGCCGAAAATATCGATGGGAAGGCCGGTGTCAGACAGGCCGATCCGGCGCGAAAAGAAAATATCCACCTGTTGCGGGTTGCCGAACTGGAAGACTCCCGCGTTCTCGAGGAAGAACGGCCGCTTTTCGGGGAAGAACACCGGGAATCGCGTCAGGTTGATCTGCTGGTCGTCCGCCTCGACCTGCGCGAAGTCGGTGTTGACGGTGAAGTCCGCGGTCAGCGTCGGCGTGATCCCCCACTTCGCGTCGAGGCCGACGTTGACGCCGCGATCGACCTGATCGTCGCTCAGCGTGAAGTCCTTCAGCGCGTGACCCGCCACGTACGGCACGAACTTGAGGTCGCGCCGCGACGGCAGCGTCAGCCCGTTCAGATCGGCCGCGAGCGATACGCGGTGCAGGTTGGATCCGCGCGGGATCGGCGCCAGGAACGACTGCTCGTTCCGCCGCCGCAGGTTCCGCATCACGTTGAACCCCCAGGTCTTGTCCGGGCCGGGGATGTAGCGCAGCGTCTTGAGCGGAATCGCCAGCTCGGTCTCCCAGCCGCGAGCGGTGACGCGTGAGCGGACGGCCCAGTCGCCGTCCCAGTTCGGGTTGAAGCCGCTGATCTGCCCCCGCTGCGACCCCTGCCCTCCCGCCTGGCGCTGAAAGCCGCCGGTCAGGCCCTCGCCCGCGACCTGCCCGTCGTACTCGAGGCCCGCCGGGTTCGTGCCGAACACGAAGCCGTTCTGGTTGTCGTTGAACGTGTCGAGCACGACCTGGATCGAGTCGGTGTCGTTGAGGTCCGCATCGCGCCGGCTCTGCGTGAACACGATCTGGCCCGGCTCGCTGTCGAAGCAGATGACGCCGATGTAGAGCGTGTCGCGCGACAACAGCAGACGGACCTCCGTCCGCTCGGTCGCGGGGGCCCCTTCGATTGGCTCCTGCTGCGTGAAGGTGTCGTACGGCACGACGTCGCTCCACACGGCGTCGTCGATCACGCCGTCGAGCACGGGACGGTCCTGTGTCTGGTCGATGAACTTGACGGTCAGGGATGGAGCGTCCGATGCGATGAGACCCGCGACGGGCAGACCGAGGGCCAGCAGGAGGCCTGTCGTGAGGCATGCCGTCGCAATCCGACGCGGGGGAGCCATGCGGGCGTCAGTATAACGGCAGGAAGTCAAGCGTCCGGAGGCGCCGGTCCGTCCGCTGCGGAACGGGCGGGCGCCGGGCTCGACGCCTCGACGAGATGCGGCCTGCCGGCTTCAGTGAGAAGTCCTTGTCCGAATTCCTCGAGACGTGTGCGCGCGTTGACGGTCGGCACGTAGTACCAGTCGGCCTGCGCACGCTCGCGCGTGATGTCCAGGACGACGTACCCGCGGTGAAGCCCCTCGAGGTACCGCAGGTGCGGACGCGCCTTTCGGGCGGCCTCCATCCGCTCCGCGCCCCCTTCGTTCGCGAAGCCGCTCGGCGACGAGACCGCAGGCGTGACGACTTCGACCGCGAGCGCCCCACGGCCGGTCCCGGGATCGTAGTCGTCCCAGGGGTTCTGCGCCACGTCGTAACCCCACGAGCTGTGGACGTCCCCGGTCAGCACGACGACGTTCTGAAGCCGTTGGGCAACGATGGCATCGATGACGCGCTGGCGGCCGGGTCGGTAGCCGTCCCACGAATCAATGTTGCCTGACGTCGCACCGGGCAGGCTGTTCGGGGCGAACACGACCTGCTGGCCGAGGAGCTGCCACGTCACGTTGGCGCGCCTGGACGACGCCAGCTCCGCGAAGAGCCACTCTTCCTGCGCGCGACCGAGCAGCGATCGTCTGGGGTCGTCGACGACCGCGATCTCCTCGCGCGTCGCCGCCTGTTCGTCGCGATCCACGAGCCGAGTGTCGAGCATGATCAGATCCGCCAGATCGCCGAACGCGAAGGATCGATAGATGCGAGGCTGCCGCGTCGATCGATCTTCGCGGATCGGCATCCATTCGAGATAGGACTGGACGGCCGCGGCGCGCCGCGGGGCGTATTCCCCTTCACCCTTCTCGGGATTGTGGTTCTCGGCGCCGTCACGCCACGCGTTGTTCGCGATCTCGTGGTCGTCCCACACGACGATGAACGGATGCTGGCGGTGGACCTCCTGGAGGTCCGGGTCCGATCGGTACTGCGCGTATCGCACCCGGTAGTCGGCGAGCGCGACGATCTCCCGGTCCGGCGCCGGCACGCGGCCGAGCGCCGTGCCGTCGCCGTATCGGCCGTTCGGAAACTCGTAAATGTAGTCGCCGAGATGGAGGACGGCATCCAGATCCGCCCGGTCGGCGATGCGCCTGTACACGTTGAAGTAGCCGTATGGCAGATTCGAACATGAGGCCAGCGCCAGCCGGATTCGCCGGACGCCCGGGGCGGGCAGCGTCCGCGTACGCCCGACCGGCGACTGCTCGCCGAGCGTGCGGAACCGGTAATAGTACGTCGTCCCGGGCGCCAGGCCGCCCGCATCGATCTTCACGGTGAAATCGCGCCATGCGCCGGTACTCGTCATCCCGCGCGCGACGACGCGCGTGAAGCTCGCGGTGCGGGACATCTCCCACGACACCTCAGGCGATGCCTGCGCCGGCGCCGTCACGCGCGTCCACAGGATCACGCCGTCGGTCAACGGATCGCCGCTCGCCACGCCGTGGCGGAACACGCGGCGGGATGTCGAGGTTTGCGCCTCGAGGCGGACAAGCGGCGTGGCCCCTGCGGCCGCGGTGCTGACGAGAAAGTGACGCCGCGAAATGCGCATGGCCCGAGTATACTGCCCGTCCCATGGGACTCTTTCGAATCGCTCTCATCGCTGCCGTCACGCTCGGTTCCGGCTCGCAGGGATCGCCCGGCGGCGTTCCGGCTTCCGCGCTCGCGGGCGAGATCGATCGGCTGGCGGCGACGATCGAGCCGGAAGTGATCGCCTGGCGGCGGCATCTCCACGCGCATCCCGAGCTGTCCAATCGCGAAGTCGAGACCGCGAAATACATCGCGGCGCGGCTGCGCAGCTTCGGCCTCGAGCCCCAGACCAACGTCGCGAAAACCGGCGTGGTGGCCCTCTTGAAGGGCGGCAGGCCGGGACCGGTCGTCGCGCTTCGCGCCGACATGGACGGCCTTCCCGTGCGCGAGGAAAGCGATCTGCCGTTCGCGAGCAAGGCGGTCGGCGAGTACGAGGGACAGCCGGTGGGCGTGATGCACGCGTGCGGGCACGATGCCCACATGGCGATCGCTCTCGGGGCGGCGAAGGTCCTCACGTCGGTCAAAGACAAGCTGGCGGGATCGGTGAAGTTCATCTTTCAGCCGGCCGAGGAAGGAGCGCCCCGGGATGAGCGGCCGGCCGGCGCGGAACTGATGGTGAAGGAGGGCGTCCTCGAGAACCCGCGCGTGGACGCCGTGTTCGGCCTTCATGTGTTCGCCAACATCGAGACGAGCCAGATTCAGACCCGCCCCGGGCCGATGCTCGCCAGCTCGGATCTCTTCGAGATCATCGTGCGTGGCCGCCAGACACATGGCGCGGCGCCCTGGGCCGGCATCGATCCCATCGTCATCGGATCGCAAATCGTGACGGCGCTGCAAACGATCGTCGCGCGGCAGGTCGACATCACGAGGCTGCCGGCGATCGTGACGGTGGGCCAGTTCAACGGCGGGGTACGATCCAACATCATCCCCGACAGCGTACGGTTGACCGGAACCATCAGGGCCTTCGACGACCGGACGCAGGCCGACATTCACGCGCGCGTGAAGCGGACGGCGGAGTCGATCGCCGCCTCCGCTGGCGCGACGGCGGACGTCAGGATCGATCCGCAGTATCCCGTCACCGCGAATCATCCGGAGCTCACCGCGCGCATGCGGCCCACGCTCGATCGCGTCGCTCCGGGCGCCGTGGCCGAATCGGCCCTCATCACCGGCGCGGAGGACTTCACGTATTACCAGCGCCGCTCGCCCGGCCTCTTCCTCGCGCTCGGCGTCACGCCGAAAGAACAGATCGGCAAGGCCGCCTCAAACCACTCGCCCCGGTTCGTTGTCGACGAGCGGGCCCTCGTGACCGGCGTGCGGGCCCTCGCGCACCTGGCTGCGGACTACCTGTTCGCGCCAGGCGTGGGAAAAACCGCCGGTCGCTGAACAGTGATCCCGATCCGCGACGTCATCCCGTCACGGACGACCCCTGTCGTCACGGTCGCCTTCATTCTGATCAACACGGCGGTCTTCCTGTACCAGCAGACGCTCGGCGAGGCGGAGTTCACGCGGTTCGTATTCCGCTACGCGCTCGTCCCCGTCGCATTCTCGCTCCCGGCCGTGCTGACATCGATGTTCATGCACGGCGACTGGATGCACTTCCTCGGGAACATGCTCTTTCTGTGGATCTTCGGCGACAACGTCGAAGACCGCGTCGGACACGGACGGTACGTGCTCTTTTACGTGATCTGCGGCACCGCCGCGGCGCTGGCGCAGGTGTGGATCAACCCCGCGTCGCGCATCCCGATGCTCGGCGCGAGCGGCGCGATCGCAGGCGTGATGGGCGCGTACTTCGTCATGTTCCCGCATTCGCGCGTGCTGACGCTCGTCCCGATCTTCTTCTTCATCGAGCTGATCGAGGTGCCGGCGATCTTCTTCCTCGGCCTCTGGTTTCTGCTTCAGTTCGTGTCCGGCGTCGGGTCGCTCGGGGTCACGGGCGAGCAGGACGTAGGCGGGGTGGCGTTCTGGGCGCACGTCGCGGGGTTTGCCGCCGGGGTCATCGGGATTTTCCTGTTCCGCCGCCCGGAGCGGCGGCGGGTCGAGTGGTTCGACGCCTAGCTCTTTCGGCGGCGAATATCCCGAGACACGCGCGCCAGATCGATCATCAGACGCTCGAACTCCGCGGCATAATCGGCGGCCGGCATCAGGGGCTTGCGCGCGCGCAACTCGTCGACCTCCGCCTCGAGCGCCGCACGGCGCTGGAGCAGCTCGACGAGGACCGGATCGGTGGCAACCTCCGGCCCGACGTGCGCATCCAGGTACAGGCGGCTCGCGAGCGAGCCGTCGCCTCCCGGCGTGGCCGCTTCCCGCCCGACGCCGTCGCCGTTGTCATCCAGGAGCGCCCGCTCGGTCGTCAGCTGCCCGCGCTGCTCGTAGTGCTGCCGCACCGCGAGGCTGGCGGCGCTGAACGCTTCCCAGATCGAGATGCGTCCGTTCTTGTCGATGTCGGCCGCCGGATCGACGAGCGCCTGAATGAAATACTCGGGGAAGACCGTCACGAACTTCTGCGCGATGGAATCGGTGGCCGTGATGACGACCCGGCGCGGACCCGACAGGCGCTCGAGGAACGGGAAGCTCGCGCTCGACGTGTTGACGAACACCACGCGCCCGCGAATCGGACGTATGAGGTCGCGCCACTCGGCGGCGGACAGGTCAGGCCCCACGAGGTTGAACTTCGCTTCCTCCGGGTCCGCCGTGCCGTGGCCGATCAGCACGACGAGCAGCAGGTCATCCTGCTTCAGCCGGGCGTAGCTGGTGAAGGCACGGCGCAGCTCGGCGGCCGTCGCCGACCCGCCACCGGTCGGGCCGCCGGGGTCGCCGGTCTCTCCAAGGACGGTGATCCGGCCGGCATCGATCCCGAGGTGCTCGCGGAGCGCAGAGGCCAGCGCCGCGCGCCATTTCGCCTGCTGCGCGGCGTACGGCTCGCCGCCGCTGGCGCCCGACACGACCAGCGCAAACCGTTCGTCTGCTTCCGGTCCGGTGGCCGCGCCCGCGGACCCGATCGCCGCGAGCCACACGAGGGCGAGAACCCGACCGGACAGACGCAGCGCGGCCCCTCATCGCAGTCCCCAGCGCCGGCGGAGGATCCACTCCGCCGAGAGCAGGCCGATGATGAGGAGAATAGGCACCGGCCCGTGCCAGAGCTCGCGCGTCGCGCGCGGCGACGCGGGATCCGCGGCGGCCGCCATCATGCCGGGGAGCCGATCCATATCTGCCTCGCGCACGAGCGCGCCTCCCGTTTCCCCCGCGAGGCGTGCGAGCACCGCTTCGTTCGCGCGCGGGTCGGCCATCTCCAGGTCGGCGCCGCCGGTCAGCAGGTGGCGCGTCGCCATGCCGACCCGCTCGGCGCCGCGCGTGGCCTCGACCGTGACGACATGAACGCCGGTCTCCGACGGCTTGAACCGCGCCCGCCAGGTCGCGGCCGCGGCATCGACCGGTTCGGCGGCGAGCTCCTCCACGCGGCCGCCAGGTCTGCGCACGCGCACCGACACGGAAGCGCCGCGCGCCGGCACGAACGCGGCGTCGCGGACGGTGACATCCACGATCGCCGTTTCCCGCGGCGCCGATCCCCGGGTGACCGCCGCCATCACCGGGTCGGGTGACGATGCCGCCAGCCATCGTGCGGTCTGCCGCCAGAAGGTCTCGTACAGGCGATCCTCGGTCGGGCGCATCATCCTCCAGCGCCACGTCGCTTCGCCGCCAAACGCCACGGTGCGGCCCTCCCCGAAGCGCTGCAGGACGAGCAGCGGACGAGAGCCGCTGCCCGACCCGCCGGCGACGGCGAGGACACGCGCGCCCGGACGCGGCGTGCCGAGCGTCGCGACGCTGGCCAGCGCCGGCGCGGCCGCCCATCGCTTTTCGGTCTCCTCAGGAGTAGTTCCGAGACGGAGGATCGGGTGCCTTCGCCCGTCGGCCGTCAGGCCGACACGGTTGGGTCCGGCGCCGGTCGCGGCCGGCGTGGCGTCGCGCCCCGCCGCACCGCCGAGGACCACCGGCAGCAGGTATTCGATCGCCGTCCCGCCGATCCCACCCGGCGCGAACGATCGCGCCCCGAGCACCAGCAGGCCGCCGCCGCGCTCGCCGACGAACGCCTCCACGAGGTCGCCGCGCTCGCGGCCGAAGAACCCGGCGCCGACGTTCGCGAGCACGATCCCGTCGTAAGCGAAGAGCGTCTTGCGATCGACCGGGAACCCGCTCGCGAGCGACGGCGCGCGGTCGGTCGAGGCCTGGATGTAGAACGTGTCTTCGCCCCGCTCGTTCTGTCCCTTGCGGACGACGGCGTCCAGCTCGAGACCGGGATCCGCCGTCCAGGCGCGCTTCAGAAAGCTGTGCTCGAAGCCGGGCGCCCCCTCGACGAGGAGCAGACGCCGCCGGCGTCCGGCGGGCGGAACGAGCACGCTCCGCGTGTTGTTTTCGGGAACGAGCTCGTCGGGAGCGGCCGGGATCTCGACCGTATAGATGGTCGCGGACTCGCCCGGCGGCGGCACCTGGAAGACCTCCTGAACCGGAGCGCCGTCCGCGGCGGGCTGGACGCGGCGCGCAGCAAAGGGCCGGCCGTTTTCCAGCACCCGGATCTCGATCGGGCTTCGGTCGAAGCCATGGCTCACGACCGTCGCGGTCAAGTCGACGATCGATCCCGAGAGCGGCGCGTCTCCAATCGTCAACGCCGCCACTTCGCGGTCGCGAAGGGGCTGCGGCGATCCGACGGGGATGGTGTAGATCGGGGGAATCCCGGCCGGCACCGCGCCATCTCCTGTGTCGGCGCCGTCAGAGATGACCACGATGCCGGCGAGCGCGCGGCCGCGGTAGCGATCCGCGACGGCCGATAATGCCGCCGACAGGTCGGTCCTCGGGGCGGCTGCCTCGGCGCGCTGCGGGTCGAGCGGGTCCAGCGTCTCGCCGAAGCCGAGGGTTTCGACCGTGAACTCGCGGCCCAGCGCGGGCGCGAGCCGCGCCGCCACCTCTCGTGCGCGCTGGATCCGGGGGCGGCCTCCCGCGTCGGCGATGCGCATGCTTCGCGACACGTCGACGAGGAGCGGCACGACCGTCCCGCGCGGAGCGCCGTCGCTCACGGCGACGGGACGCATCAGAAACAGGACGAGAAGCAGGAGCGTCACGGCGCGAAGCGCGGCGAGCGTCGCGCGCTGGTGGCGGCTGATGCGCGCGCGGGAGTATTCGCGCCAGGTAAGAAAGGCGACGGCTGCGAGCGCTGCGACGAGCGCCCACCATGGCCACGGTTCGGCGAGGGTCACGGCTGCTTCGGAGCGGCCGGCGCACGCCCGGACCGCGCAAGGGACTCGAAGTACTTGGCGACGAGCGCCCGGTAGGCCTCTGGCACGCCGTCGGCGGCGCCGGCCGCGAGCCGGTCCTGCCGGCGCTTGCCGGCCAGCTTATCGGCGATGGCCGTTTCACGCCGCTCGAGCGCGAGCGAGACGTCCTTCCGCAGGCGCTCCCAGTTGCTGAAGTCGTTCTTGAAGGCCTCGCGGCCTGGCGCGGAGATGCTGTACTCGTGCTCCTCTGGCGTGGAGCCGCCCATTCCAGAGTCGGGCGCCGAGCGCTGCAATCCCTGCAGCACCTCGCGCGCGCGCTCGATCTCGCGCTGGTACTCGTCGCGCAGCCGGGCGAGGTCGCCGCCGCGGCCGCCACCGCCCTGTTGCTGCTGCTGCTGTCCGCCTGGCTGACCGGAGCCCTGCTGTTGTCCTTGCCGGCCCTGCTGCTGGCCGGATGACTGTTCGCCGCTGCGCGCGGCGCGATCTTCCTGCTCGAGCCGCTCGAGGCGCCGGGCCATGTCGTTCAACCGATCGCGCGCTTCTCGCGCGCGGGCCATCTCGTCAGCCAGCCGCCGCCCGTCGGCGTCTCCCTGCGCGCCCATCCGTTCCGCTACACGGTCGAGCGAGCGCGCCAGCTCCCGTTCCGCCTGCCCGGGCTCTGCGCCGCGCTTGTCGGGCGCCTGACCTTCCTTGGCATCCGATCGCAGCGACTCGGCCGACTCCTTCATCCCCCGCCCCACGTTCCGGCGGGACAGCTCGCGTGCGGCATCCGTCGCCGCCTGCTTCTCGTCGCCTTGTCCCGTCGACGACATCTCGCGAAGCTGCTTCTCGAGCGACTCGACCCGCGCCGCGAGGCGATCCTGCTCGTCCGCCAGGCGGGTCCGAGTCGTGGAATCCGGAGTGCCGCGCCCGAGGCGTGACGCCTCGTCCGCGACGCGGCGCTCGAGGTCGGCGAGCTGTTGCGCTTCGACCTGAAGCTCGCCGAGCTCGCGCCGACGCTGGTCGGGATTCCGGCCCCGCATCCGACGCTCCAGCTCCCTGAGCCGCTCGGCCGCGCGATCGCCGCGCGCGCTGGCGCCCGCGAGATCCTGCCGGCGAAGATCGCTCGTCGCGCCGCGCATCTCATCAGACGCATCGCGCAGCGAACGGCCCTGCTGCCCGGACTGATGCTGGTTCTCGTTCTGGTTCTGGCCCTGCCGCGAACGGCTCATCTCCTGATCGAGGCGCTCCGCTTGCTCGCGGAGCTCCGTCTGCTCGCGAGTGAGCTTTTCGAGCTGTCGCCGCAGCTCCTCTTCGTTCAGTTTGGCGTTCGCCAGCTCGCGCTGCTTGCGCGACAGCTCGTCCTGCCGGCGCGCCAGCTCCCGCACTTTCGCGAGCGCGTCGCTTTCGGGCTCATCCTCGCGGCGCTGCTGCTCGCCTGTATCGCGATTCTCGTAGTTCGTCTGCTGCTGGCGCTGAAGCTCACGGTCGAAGAGCGCCGACAGGTCCTGTCCCGATCGTCCGGATCCTCCCCCACCGCCGCCACCGGCCATCTGCTGCGTGACCTGCCGCCGCCGGATCTCGGCCTCGGCGCGCAGGAGCTCGTGGAGCGCCGCCATCTCGTGCGGCATCGCCTCGCTCGTGCTCAGCTTGTCGAGCGAGCCTTCCGCGAGCTTCATCGACTCGATCGCCTTGCCGATCGGGTCGTCCGGCTGCTCGGGCGCGGCCGTGGTGCCCGGCCGCCGGCGCCCGGCGCTCATCCGCGTCGCAAACCGGAGCCGGGCGGCGATGCTCTCGGTGCGTCCGCGGAGCTCCGCCTGCGCCTTGCCGACCGCGCGCACGTCCTGCTCGGAGCGTCCCGCGCGCGCCCGGCGATCCAGGTTCCAGGTGGCGTTGATGATGTCCTTCTGAGCCGCGATCAGGGCTTCGAGCCCCGCGCCGGCGCCTGCCCCGCCCGCGCCCGCCTGGCTCTGGGCGCGGCTGAACTCCTGATCGAACGGCGTGACCTCGACGAAGAACATCTCGCTGCGCGCTTCGCGCCCCTGCGCGCCGCGGCCGACGTCTCGCACGCGCGCGTAGTAGCTGACGAAGTCTCCGGGCTTTACGCCGAGGTCCTCGAGGAACATCAGGTGGCGTCCGGTCTCGACGGCGGCCCCGCCGCGGCCGAGCGGCACGACCTTCTCGCCGGCGCCGCGCACCGCGAACACGAGATCGAAGCGGCCGATGCGGTAGTCGTCTTCGGCGCGCGCCTCGACCAGGACCTCCTCGAGCGGCGTGGCCTGGCGGTCGCCGCCGGGCCGCAGGATCCGCACGTCGGGCGGCCGGTCGTCCATCATGCGGATGAAATACTCGGTCTCGCCAGGATTCGACAGCCCTTCCCCATCCGCCAGCGCCACGCGGTACGCATCGTCCCGATCGACGACGATGACGCCTTCGAGCTCGCTCGTGGAGGACGAGGCCTTGAGATCGACGGTGCGGTTCTCGCCGAGCGTCAGCGCCGCGGAGGCGACCGGCCGGTCGGTGCGCACGTTCAGCTGCACGCGGGTGCCCGCGGGAGCATAGACGTCGCCGCCGTCCGTTTCTGTGCGCGGCGCGAGGCCGGTGAACGCCGGGTACTGATACCGCAGGTCGATGCGCGTGACCCGCGGCGGACGGACCGCGGTGATCGTGTAATCGCGCGAGCGGATGCCGGCCGCAGCCACGTAGTACGTGAAGGTCCGATCGACCGCGCCGACATCCGCGGCGTGGCCGGGCGACCTTCCAGCGTCGGCCGGCGCGGAGACCATGGGCAGCGTCCGTGCGCCCTCGCCGCGTCCGATGACGAGCATGGGTGCCTGGCGCGCCAGCGCCGCCGGCGCGCCAGACAGCCGCGCGCGAATCGTCAGCGGCTGCCCCGCCCGGACGCGCGCGTCGCCCGGCTCGACCACGACCTGAAGCGCGCCGGGGAACACCCGCAGCCAGGCGGTCAGCCAGACTCTCTCGATTGAAGACCAGCCGAGGACAAGCGCGGCCGCGAGGAGCACGACCGCCACACCCGCGCGCCAGGCGGCGTGCCGGACGGCCGCGGGCGTCACGACGCTCGCCGGGTCGACGTTGCGCGCGCGCGCGGCGGCATCCTCGAGAACGAGCGGCGCGAGACCGCCGGCATCGCGGACTGCAACGGCCGTCGCGAGTCGATCCTCGAGCTCGGGACACCGCTCTTCCACCAGCCGGGCCAGCTTTCGCTCGTCCGGCCATCGCATCGCGCGGATCGACAGCACGATCGCGGCGAGGGCGCAGAAGGCCGTGACCGCTGCCACGGCCAACAGCCACCAGCCCTCGAGGAGCAGCCATCGATCGAGGGCGACGGCGAGCGCGAGAGCGACGGCGGTCGCGCCGGCGGCGCGTCCGAGCGCGCCGAGACCGTCGAGCGCGAGCCAGCGACGCCTCACCGCCGCGATGAGCCGGCCGATGGCCTCAGGCAAACCGGTACCCTCCCGCCAGCAGTCCTTCACAGACGAGCGCAACGAGCATCACCATCAGCCCGTAGCGCCAGTACCGCTGCGACGCCTCCCGTTCGCGAACGTCCGCTCCACGATCGGCTGCGCTCGATGCCCGCTGCGCGCCGAGGCCAGCCCCGAACGCTCCCGGATCCATCCGCGCGGGATCCGACTCCCGCGGATCGACGTTCACGGCGACCGTTCGCCCGCCGGCCAGCGCCGCGATGCCGGGCGCGCGGGGCGCGCCGGCCGGCGCGTCGGCCACGAAGAGCTCGAGTGGCGCGGTCCTGACCTGCGCGGCGTAGCGAAGTGTCTCGTGCACGAACGGCACGAAGGCCGGGTGCAACGGGAGATCGTTCCACGCAAGGTCGAGGTCCGATGCGAACAGCAGCACCCGCCCTCCTTCAATCCGCCGCTCGACGAGCGCGGCGCGCCCGTCCGTGAACCGCGCGATGACGTCCCAGCCCTCGTCGTCGAGCTCCCAGGTCCGCGTGAACCGTACGCCCCCGAGCGCCGCCGCGGCCGGCCCGAACGCGTGAAACACCGGATGCCGCGTGTCGACCGGCGCGAGCCTGACGTCCCCCTCTCCGCCGCGCGCGCGCGGCGTGCGGTCCAAACCGGTTATTGCCGCGGCCGCCTCGGGGTCGATTGACGGCCCGGCGAGAACGACAAGCCCTCCGCCCGCTCGAACGTATCGCTCCAGCGACTCGCGGGTGGATCGCTCGAACCCGCGCCCGCTCGCCACGACGACCGCGGCGGTCGGGTCACCCGACTCGAGCGCCCGGCTCAGCCCGGTGCCGGTAACGTTCTCGACGCGAAACCGCGAATCGTCGGGAGCGGCCGCCAAAGCCCGCTGTAAGTAGAGTAAACCCTGACCGGCCCGTTCGGTTACTGCGATGACGCGGGGGCCCTGTCTCATTCCCGTGACCAGGTGCCGCACGTCGTCGCCGGGCCATCCGCCTGCATCTTCTATTGTTACGGCCAGCGCGGCGGCCCCGGCCGGCAGGGGGAAGGCCGCATCAATCGTTGCGCCGGCGGGCACGCGCACCCGGGAGGCCGCCACATCGCGACGGTCCGCGGACAACCGGACGCGAGTCTCTCGCTCGCGCGGCCCCGTATTGCGTAAAACGGCAATCACCCCGGCCTGCGAACGCTGAACCCCGACGACCGCGAGGTTCTCCGTGCGGTCGGCCCCCGCATCCACCACCCGCACCTCGACTCCGGCCGTCAGCGGTGGCCGCTCCGCGTTGTCCCACCCGGCGCGTTGGAGATCCGTGATGACGACCACCCGTCCTGATCCCGGGATCGCGTCCTGCGCGCGCGCGAGCGCCGGGCCGTAGCGCGTCGCGCCGTATCCGGGACGCAGCGCGTCGATCGCCGCGAGGACCGTGCCGCGCTCGGCGATCGGCTCCACGATCAGCGCCGGACGATCGTCGAAGCTGAGCAGGCCGACGAACGAGCCGGCTGGCGCTTCTTCGACGGCGGTTCGCGCGAGCGCGCGGGCGCGATCGAAGCGGCCTGGCGCGCCCATGCTGAGCGACGTGTCCACCGCGACGATCGTCACGGTGGACCCTGGCCCTGCCTGCGCCGCGAGATACGGCCGGGCGAACGCCAGCGCGAGAAGCAGAACCGCGGCCACCCGCGCGGCCAGCAGCAGCCATTCGCGGAGCCGCTGCCAGCGAGACTGTTCCGTTGGCGCGCGCCGCAACAGGCGGACGGCGCTGAAGCGGACCTCCGGCGCCGCTTCCCGCCTGATCAAGTGCAGGACGATCGGCACTGCCGCCGCCAGGGCGCCTAACAGAAACGCGGGGTACAGAAAGGACAACATTCCAGGAACCCGGTCACAATCGCCTTGCGCGCGACGACAGATACGACGCGAGCGCGAAATCCAGCGGCTCGGACGTGTCGAGCCGCACGTAGTCGATCCCTGCAAGCCGCAGCTCGCGTTCGTACACGGCGCAGAGATCCTGAACCGCCTTCAGGTAATCGTCCCGCACGACCGCCGGCACCGCGAGCACCTCCGCTTCTGATTCGAGGTCGCGGAACCTCGTCGCGCGATCGAACGGAAACGTCAGCTCGTCACGGTCGAGCACATGAAAGACGATGACGTCGGTGCCGCGGAACCGCAGATGCTTCAGCCCGCGGATGACCGTTTCCGGCTCGTCGAGCAGGTCCGAGATGAGCACCGCCATGCTTCGCTTCAGGATGGTGTCGGCGAGCTGATGCAGCGGCCGCGACACGTCGGACTGCCGCCCGAGGGTGAGCCGATCGAGCGCGAGCAGCACTGCCCGCAGGTGTCCGGGTCGCGCGCTCGCGGGAAGCCGTTCTATGATCCGGACGTCGAACGCGATGAAGCCCACGGCATCCCGCTGACGGTTCATGAGGTAGGCCAGCGCGCCCGCGAGAAACGATCCGTACGCAAGCTTGGTGACCGCCCCCTTCGACGCGTATCCCATCGACCCGCTGGTGTCGAGGAGGATGTGGCAGTCGACGTTCGTCTCTTCTTCGAACTTCTTGACGTAGAAGCGATCGCTTCGCGCGTAGACCTTCCAGTCGAGCGTGGAAAGATCGTCGCCCGGAAGGTACTGGCGGTATTCGGCGAACTCGACGCTGAAGCCTTTGTAAGGGCTTCTGTGCAGGCCGGAGAGGAAGCCCTCGACGATCGTCCGCGCCCGCAACTCCATCGTCCCGAGCCGCGCGATGACGGCGGGGTCGAGATAGCGGAGCCCGGCCGCGGCGGTCACCCGCCGACCGCCAGGCCGCTCTTGGGCGGCGGCACGAGCTCGAGGAGCATATCGGTGATCTTGTCAGAATCCACGCGCTCGGACTCAGCGTAGAAGTTCGGGATGATGCGATGGCGCAGGATCGGATGCGAAAGCGCACGGATGTCCTGCACGGAGACGTGAAAGCGGCCCTTCATCAATGCCCGCGCCTTGCTGCCGAGGATGAGCGCCTGCGACGCGCGCAGGCCGGCCCCCCACTTCACCCACTTGTTCACGAACTCGGGCGCGCCCTCGCCGGGCCGGGACGCGGACGAGAGACGCACGGCGTAGCGGGCGACCTCGTCGGCGACGACGACCTGCCGCACCAGCCGCTGGAATTCCATGATGTCGCTGCCGCTGAGGACCCGCGCCGGCGCCGGCGTTTCCACACCCGTCGTCTCGGTGACGACCTGGACCTCGTCGTCTTCCGACAGATAGGTCATCACGACGTTGAACATGAAGCGATCGAGTTGCGCCTCCGGCAGCGGATACGTACCTTCCAGCTCGACCGGGTTCTGCGTCGCGAGCACGAAGAACGGCCGCTCCAGCGGATAGGTCCGGCCCGCGGCCGTGACGTGGTACTCCTGCATCGCCTCGAGCAACGCCGCCTGCGTCTTCGGCGGCGTGCGGTTGATCTCGTCGGCGAGAATGATCTGCGCGAAGATCGGCCCCTTGACGAAGCGCAGCGCGCGGTGGCCCCCCTCCTCGTCGAGGATCTCGGTGCCCGTGATGTCCGCCGGCATGAGATCGGGCGTGAACTGGATCCGCTTGAAGCTGAGATCGAGGATCTCGGCGAGCGTCTTGATGAGGAGCGTCTTCGCGAGACCCGGAACGCCGGTCAGCAGGAGATGACCGCCCGTAAAGAGCGCCGTCAACACCTGCTCAATGACCTCGTCCTGGCCGACGACGACCTTGCGCAGCTCCGCCAGGATCCGCTCGCGTCCTTCCGCGACGCGGTCGGCCGTCGCCACCCCCGATACCTGGTCCATCGAATCTCCCGGCAGCCCTAAAGGGCTGCGCTACACAATCCTCTGTTTGGCACCCGTAGCGCGTTTGTTTCGCACCCGTAGCGCAGCCCTTCAGGCTGCTAATGCGTCAGTGAGTAGATGATCTCATTAATCTGCATCCGATACGCGTCGGCCGTGTACTTGATGTAGCCCGGGTACTCGGCGACGTTCGACCACTCCCAGCCGTCCCCCATGTCGGTATTCCAGTTGATCAGCACCATCGCCCGGCCCGTGTCGTCCTCGATCGCGCGCAGCCGAGCGACGAAGCCCCCCTTCTCCCAGGTGCGTCCCATCAGGAACGAGCCGAGGCCGGGCGTTTGCGGGTACCGATCGATCTTGTAGAAACAGTTGTAGACGGGATGGTCCGGCGGCAAATCGATGATGGGCCGGTTCGGAAACACCCGCTTCATCTCGCGCTCCAGGTTGGCCCACTCGACCGGACCGTGAAAGTCGTCGAAGGTCAGCGTACCTCCTCGCAGGAGGAAGTCGCGGAGGATCTTGACCTCAGCTTCCTTCAGCCGCATATTGCCCGGTTCGACGACGTACAACCACGGATAGCTCCACAGCTGCGGATCTTCGATCGTCACGACCACGGGGTCGCCGACTTGGATGGCCGTGACCGTGCGTAGTCGCCGCGACAGATTCAACTCGGCGGCGTCGTAGTCGATCGACCACGGCTCGTCGTAGGGACCGCCGCGGAACCTCGGCAGCGTGTGCGCTTCGTATTTGATCCGCGCGAAGGTCCACTGCAGGCCGGCAAACCGCTCCTGGGACTGCGGGGTCTCAGAAGCGTCCGAGGCCCCAACCACCAGCGCCAGCGCGGCGCAGACCAATCCGTGCAATCCGCGGAATCCGTGGCTACGTGATCCGCGAAATCGGTGGTGGCTCATCGCCGTACCTCAACAGTTTTCAGCAGCAAGTCCTGTGCCCGCTCGAACGTCGGCGCGATTTCGAGCGCCAGAAGCGCCTCGCGTTTCGCCTCGCCCGGCTTGCCGGCGAGGAAATAGCTCTCGCCGAGATCGCAGTGGGCGCCGGCGCGATCGACCGGCCCGGCCGCCAGCGCGGCTCGGAACTCGCGCACCGCCCCGTCGGCATCCTTCCGATCGAACGCGAGACGCCCGAGCACGCGATGCGGCGCCGCGTCGAACGGATCGAGCATCGCCACGCGCTCGCTCGCGAGCGCGAGACGAGGTTCGTCGCGTGTCGCTTCGGCCAGCGTCAGCAGCTTCCGCGGCACCTCGACGTCGGTATGGTCGTGCGCCAGGAGCGCCTCGAGCTCCGCGATCGCGCGCGCGCGATCGCCGGAGGCTTCCGCCGCTTCGGCGAGCTGAAATCGGGCGCCCTCGACGCCGGTCGCCATCGGCACGAGTGACACGGCGCGCTCGAGAGGCGCGATCGCCTCAGCCGGCTTCTGGCCGGCAATCAACGCGCGGCCGTACGCGAGTTGAACCGGATAGCTGCCCGGATGTTCGCTCGCGGCGGCGCGCATCGCCTCCGCGTCGCCGCCTGGCACGAAGCCGGCGGGCTCGCGGAGCGCCACCGCGATCGGAGTGAAGCGCTCGTCGATGACGCGCGAGAACGACGTCTGCAGGCTGTCGATCGTCTCGTTCAACGCCTTGGACAGCGCGGCCGCGTCGTCGAGTCCGTCGCCATAGGCGCGGAGCAGGCGGACCAGCCCGGCGTCGCCGTGCTTGCCGGCAATGTGCGCGACGAGGAGGGATGCCTCGAAATACGCCAGCGCGATCGTGTCGGGACGGGTAAACCCGGCGTTCAGATCCCGGAGCTTGAGCACCTCCCCCTTGTCGAGCGCGCGCGCGAACGGAATCTCCATGTCGCGGCCCCACTCGGGGCGGGCGCGGCCTTCCTCGTAGACCGAAATGCCCTCGGTCAGCCAGCGCGGCACGCGCTGGTTCGAGAGCTGGAGGGTGATGACGTGCGCCAGCTCGTGCCAGAGCGTCGCCTGCCAGTTGAAGGTGCCGGGGGGCCGCGCCTTCGGCGAGTCCATCGTCACCACGCGGCCGAAGCACGCGCCGAGCGCGCCGATCATCCCCGGCAGCCCGGCGTTCCGCACGGCGAAGTCGTCGTGCCGCGGAAAGATCTCGATGAGCACGGGGCCGCGCGGCGAGAACCCGTACGTCTTCGACAACGTCGCCAGCGCGCGCTCGGCGAGCGGCACCGCATACTCGCGCAGGATCGGCGCCTCGTCCGGGTGAAGGCGGAGGCGGATGTTGTTGGCTTCGACCGTGACGAACGATTCGAGCGTGTCGAGCAGGCTGAGCAGATTGTAGGTGATGACGTCGTAGGGGTCGGCGCGGAACGAGCGCTCGAGCGCGTTGCGCGCGCCTTCTTCGTCGCCCGTGCGGAGGAGGTGCATGCCGAGGTCGGCGTGCGCGCGGCTGTTGTCCGGATCGAGCGCCGTCGCCTTGCGGGCGAGCGCGACCGCCTCGTCGAAGCGGTAGTGCCGCGCGGCGTGGTCGCCGGCGACCCGGAAAATCTCTCCATACTTCGGATTGATCGCGAACGCGCGCGCGACCTCGGCATCGAAGTCCGCGGTCCGGCCGTCGAGGTGTGCCATCGCCGCGACGAGCGCGCGCGCCGGCAGATTCCACTGATCGATCTCGAGCGCGCGGTCGATCGCCTGCCGAGCCGCTTCAGGTCGCCCTTCGTCCAGCTCCCGCTCGGCGACGAAGAGGTGTGCGTCGACGAGCCGCGGGTCGATCTTGAGCGCACGCTCGATTTCCTCGTCTGCCGCCTTGGGGTTGGTCTCTGTGAGCGCGCGCGCCAGACCGACACGCGCGGGGGCCCAATCGGCGTCGAGCGCGAGCGCCTCGCGGAAGGATCGCGCCGCATCCGTGCGGTTGTACTTTTCGAGGA
The DNA here is from genome assembly GCA_963847125.1 of uncultured Acidobacteriota bacterium. Classification (GTDB taxonomy): domain Bacteria; phylum Acidobacteriota; class Vicinamibacteria; order Vicinamibacterales; family 2-12-FULL-66-21; genus DATAEE01. The sequence continues at coordinate 2,864,487 of CAWJYM010000004.1, read as the reverse complement.
AGAGCGTCCCCCAGCCGGTATCGACGGCGGGATCGTCGCCGAGCGCGGCGGCCCGACGGTAGAACGCGTTCGCCTGTCGAAAGTCTCCGAGCGCGCGCGTCGCGCGCGCCGCTCGGGCGACGCCGTCCGGATCACCCCGCGCGCCGGCGTCGAACACCGCCATCAGCCGCGCGACCGCCGCCTGCCGGCGGCCCCGCGCGATCTCGAGCAGTCCCAGCTCCAGCGCGGCCTCGCCGGCGGGGTCGGCCTCCGCCACGGGCGCGAGGAGCCGTTCCGCGTCGTCGAGCTTGCCCGACCTGAGAGCGATCCGCGCGCGGATGACGGCGACCGCCGGGTCGTCGGCCGGCATCGCTTTGGCGATGGCCTCCGCCTCTGCCGGCTGGCCGTGCGCGAGCGCGCGATCCGCGGCGCGCAACGACAACGGTGGGACGGTTGATGGGACAGACTGGGCGGCCGACGGCGCGATGCCGGTCAGGCAGCACACGATGGGGAACAGCCGTTGCATCCCGCGCATCGCATTGCTGGGCATTATAGCCTCATGCTCAGTGGATTAGACGCCGGTGCGGGCGGAGCGGCCGATGCGGACGAACGTCCGCGAGTTCTACCTGAAGCGAACCTATGACCTCTTGCGGACAACGTAGAGAAAGCCGCGGCTTTCGTCGCCGTGACTCTGGTCGGGCAACACGTCGATGATACTCCCCGACTCCTCCTCAACGACCTGGGCGACTTCGTCCTTTCTCATTCCATGGACCTCCATCTTGGGGAATTCAACGCCGAAGAGAACCAGTTTCTTGATTCTTCGGTAGATTGCGACAAGCGGCATGGGAACCGATCGTTTGAGTCGGCCGCCTACAACCGGGTGCTCGGTCGGCGTCGGCAATTGAAAAACGAACAGTCCCGTGGGGCTGAGCACTCGAAGCAGTTCGCGAAGGTAGCCCTTGGCGAGCTGTGGGTGCATATGCTGCAGAACCAACTTGCTGTACACGAAATCGAATGACTGGTCGGAGAACTGCCTCAGATCGGGACTGTTGTTGAGGACGAAGCTGCAGCCGGTCCCGTCGGCGTTCTGCCTGCGCGCCAGGTCAATCATCGTCGGCGCGACGTCAACGCCCACGACCTGGTCGAAACGTTTGGCGAGCGCGCTCGTCACCCGGCCGATGCCGCAGCCAAAGTCCAGGGCCCGGCCCGTGGGAAGGCCGACGCCGATCCCTTTCAATTGATCTGTCAGCCGAGCGACCTCGTCCTCGCCGGTCTGGAAGAACTCGTCGAGGGCCCAGCCGCCGTGCTTCTTGTGCGGGTCAGTGAGAATCGCCCACAGCGGGTCGCGTCTTGCAAACCGGTTCCAATGAAACCGAAGGCGCGCCAAACGTAGCGCGGACAAACCCTTGAATCCAGGGTATCCACCTTCAGGGCGGTCAGCGTTTCTCACTGTTCCAGCTTGTATAACCGGCTCTCTCCCCGTTCCCAGGCGGCCGATCGCACAAGCCGTATGTCAGACCGGCCGTCGAGGAAGGAAACGGCAGCCGCGTAGCGGTCTTGCGGAGCGAAGCTGCCGTGGACTGCGAGATACTGCACCCCTCGTCCCCGCAAGTAAGCGAGCGCGCCGTCCGACGGGAATCCACGCATCCGTTCAACGAGTTCGAGGTACGAGGGTGGCGAGAAGCCGCTGTTGCCGTTGACGAGGCGGTTCCAGTGAAACACAGAGAAGTATTCGTACCGCGTGTCAAAGTAGAAGTTCTGCCAATCGGTGGGAAGCGGCCATTCAAAAAGTACCGCCGGGGCGTCGGCACCGATCGCGTCGTAGATCGGTGGCGGGTTTCGCCACACCGGCTCGAGCTGTAGTTTAGGGCGCGCCTCGACAGCGATAGCCATGACGAGCGCCCCGGCAACGGCCCACGCGGTAGCCTGTCGCCGCCTTGCGGTCAGCCGCGCGACGGCGTACCCGGCCAACACGATCAAGCTGAATCCCACGAGGATCGCGAAGCGGGCGGGAGACCGAAGGCCTCGGAACGGCGACACAAAGCGATACAAACGAGGGTACATGATGCCGTTCGCCCCGAGAGAGCCGTCGAACGCGGCAGCCAGGCCGACGGTATAGGCGATCTTCGCGACCGACAACGGCGGCCAGACTCCGGCCACTGCGAGCGCGACCGGTAGCACACCAGGAAACAGTTCCCGCTCTGGATTCGAGTATCCCAACCACGTGCGATAGTCCCTGTAGAGCACGTTACGGTGGTGTGGAACGAGGTAATCGCGACCTTGGGCGCTGTAAAACTCGACCGCGTCGTACGAACGTTCGCCGACGATGGCTTTGTTCCGCACGTACGCGACCAGGAGCGGCGACACGAGCACCGCCCCCAACGCGGCACCCGCGCCAAGCGCTTGTGCAGCTCGACGTGGCCGTGGACCACCGAGCCATAGACACAGTGCGATCGCACCGACGAAGACGACCGCGAAGAGAGCGTAGTAAAGCGATGAGTATGCCTGGACCGCGAGCAGTGCCCCCGTGAGCAGGCCGTCGCGCACTCGTCCCTGGACGAGTGTGCGATGTAGAGCCCACAGAGCGAGCGGCAGCGCCATGATCATCTGCAGCTCGAGGTGGCTGTAATGCTCGAAGCGGTACTGCAACAGGGTGAAGAGTGCCGCCGACACCAGCGCCGCAGGGCGTGACCCCGTCAGCGCGCGAACGAGGTAGTACATCGCAACACCCGACAAGGCGAAGCCGGCGAGGAACGTGAGGATGTAGGCGGTCAGAGGATGCACGCCGAACCAGATAAGCGGCGAGGCGATCAACCCCGAGACCAGCGTCGCATCCGAGTACGTGAGCGTGCGCGCCTCCGGATGGAAGATGTTGCCGTCGAAGATGTGGATTGGGTCGCGCGGCAGTTGATACGCCACCCATGAAACGCGCCACACGTTGAACAGCGGATCGCCGAGATCCGGCACGTGATCCAGCTGAACGATCTGGGGCCACGTCACGCCGGCGGTTAACGTCGAGCAGAACACCGTCACGGCCACGAGCTCGCCGAGCGTGCTCACACGACGACTGGCAGTACGACCCTTTTGAGTCGGCAGCGGCGTCTGAGTCACGTCCCCTGAAAAGAGCCGGGCCTCGCCCGATGGCAACGGGCCGCGGCCCCAGGCGAGGAGGTGCGACCACAGGTTCCGGCGTGGGCCGAAAAAACGCCGCGCGAGTCCGAGCGCCAGCGCCAGGATCAATATACGGTCCGGCGAGCGCGCGGACACGCGGATGCCGGCGACCTCGGTGCGAAATCCACCAGTCGCGGCCACGGCCAGGGTTGCGAGCACGAGTGCAACGATGAGAATGTCAGCGGCGAGAGCGAGCCGATCGACGCGACGGGTTTTGCTGGGTGGAGTCACTATCAGGTGGGGTTCGTCGGAGGCACCGCACGGCGTGGCGCGGCCAGCACAACGATGAGAATCGCCTCCTCAGCGCCGGACTATAGCACGTGCGTCGGTGTACCCGTCATTGCTGCAGTGAAGCAAAACTCAGCATCAGAAGCGTCGCGCTGTCGAGGCCGCCCCTACCGTGAAGACGACGCAAGGGCGCGCTCCTCGATCGCGATCCGGCGCCACATCAGTGCGCCGAACCCGAGAAGAGCCGCCAGTCCGATCGCCGGCGCCGCGCACATCGTCGCGACGCCGGCAATCTCTCCCGCCACGGCGAAGTAGTTCGGGTGCCGCAAGTAGCGGTACGGGCCTGACGTCACCAGCCGCTCCCCCGGAACGACCAGCACGCGGAACGTCCACCGCGGCCCCAACGCGTGGATCGCCCAGAACTTCAGCGCCTTGGCCGCGAGAAACATGACAACGCCCGCGGCCCAGACGGCCGCCGTCGCCGGCCCGTCGCGGATCGCGGCCGCGAAGGGCGCGACGAGCGCGAGCGGGTACGCGGCGGCCATCGCCGTGTACACATCCCCCGCCGGCTCGATCGCGCCGCGCGCGCGCAACGCGCGCTCGTTCGCGCGCGAGCGTAGCGTCTCGAGCACGAGGAACACCGCGACAAGGAGGGCGCTCAAAGCGATTCGAACAGTTGATGCGTCGGTCGTCATGGCACTCGGACGCGCTGCTTTTCAAACACAGAGGCACAGAGGACACGGAGACGGCTGGTGGCCGCGACCGGGGCGGCGGGTGGCCCGGCGTAGCCGGGCCCGTCAGGCGGCGTCGAACCCTTGGCGCATGAGCGGACTGTTCGCTCGCGGCTCATGCGACCAAGGGCTCGACCCCGCCTGACGAGCCGCTTCGCGGCTCCCGCCGCCCAGTCGCGGCGGCTTCGTTTTCTGCGCGTCCTCGGCGGTCTCTGCGTGCTCTGCGTTTTAGGCTCTTCTTCCCGTGAGCCCCGTGAGCCCCGTGTTTCAACAAGACGCGTGCGGCGCCTCTGGCACGTCGCCCGCGTACGCGATCGCCAACCGGACCGCGGACGGGACGACTCGCGCGCTGGCGGCCGCCACCCGCACCGCGGCCGGCGTGGCCACCAGCGTCCGGAGAAATCTGTTGAACCGCCACTTCGATCCGAACAGCTCGCGGCGCCACTCCGTAAGGGCGCGGTGCGAATCGGCGAGCCGTCCGTCGAGAAACTCCCCCGCCGCGCGCGCCGCCAGCTCCGCGCCCGCAATCGCGAACCTCAGCCCGTCACCGGTCATCGGGTCGATGAACCCGGCGGCGTCACCCGCGAGCAGCAATCCGGCCATCCCGGCCGTCCGCGACTCGACGGCCAGGGGGCCGAGCACCGAGACCGGCCCGCACCGGCGCGCATCCGCGAAGCGGTCGGCAGTTGCCGGATCTCCCTGCACGGCGGCGTCCAGCCGGTCGGCCGGATCGAAGAGATCTCGCGGCGAGTCGATCACCAGGCAGGCATTCACGAGTCCGTCGGGCAGCGGCGCGACGCCGAGGTACCCGCGCGGGCGAATGTGCATCTCGCCGAACGCCGCCACGCCGGTGACGTCGCCGTAGTAGCCGCCGATCGCCCATCGACGCGGGCGGCGAGGATGTCGAGCGAGGCCAAGCCCGAACGCCAGCCGCGATCGCCGGCCGTCTGCGGCAATCGTCAGCGGCGCCGTGAGGCGCCGTTCCTCGCCGCGCACCCGCATCGTGACGCCGCGCACGCGGCCATCCGACACGATCGGCGACGTGACGGCAACGCCCTCCTCGATCTCAACGCCTTCCGCCGCCGCGGCGCGGAGAATCGCCGCGTCGAGGTCGCGGCGGCGGAGCGCGCGCCCGATCGTGCCGTCCGGGTACCGCCCTTCGACGCGGACGCGGCCACCATCGGGTCCCGTCACGATCATGCCGTGGACCGCGAGGCCGCCGGATGACACGCCTCCGAGCCCCAGGCGATCGAGCAGCGCCAGAGCGCCGGGATTCAGCGTATCGCCGCACAGCTTGTCGCGTGGAAAAACGCCGCGCTCGATCAGGCGCACGCGAGCGCCTCGGCGCGCGAGGAGAGCGCCGGCGATTGCGCCGGCCGGACCGCCTCCGATCACCAGGACGTCAATCACACCGTCCCAGCACGAGGGCGCTGTTCTTCGAGCCGAATCCGAGGCAGTTGCAGAGCGCGGCCGCGGGCTCGGCCTCGCGCCCCTGGTTGGGGATGACGTCGAGGTCGCACTCGGGATCCGGCTCGACCTGGTTGATCGTCGGCGGCAGGAACCCGCGCGCCAGCGCAAGCGCGCTCGTCACCACCCCGGCGGCGCCGCTGGCTCCCTGGGGATGACCGATCATCGATTTCGTCGAGGACCCTGGCAATCCGTCTGCGCGCGGGCCGAACAGGCGTCGCACGCAGCGGGACTCGACCGCGTCGTTCAAGACCGTCGACGTGCCGTGATAGTTGACGTAGCCGATCTCGTCGATCGCGCGGCCGCTGCGCTCGATCGCACCGGCCATCGCGCGGATGATCTGCTCGCCGTCCGGATCCATCTGCACGCGGTGGTAGGCGTCGCACGTCGACGCGTAGCCGTCGATGGTCGCGTAGACGCGCGCGCCGCGGGCACGGGCGCGGTCCTCGCGCTCGAGAACGATCATCCATGCGCCTTCGCCGAGGACGAACCCGTCCCGGCCACGGTCGAATGGACGCGACGCGAGCGCGGGCGTGTGGTTGTAGTGCGTCGAGACCGCTTTCATCTTCGAGAAACCGAAGATCATGCCCGGCGTCACGCAGGCGTCGGCGCCACCCGACAGCAGGACGTCCGCTTCCCCCGACCGGATGAGCGCCGCCGCGTAGCCGATGGCATCCGTCGAGCTCGTGCACCCGGTCGAGAGCACGTGGCTGATCCCGTGCAACTCGAGAGCGATCGAGATCTCACTGGAGACCATGCCGACGATCGACACGGGAATCGCGTACGGACCGACCCGTTTCCAGCCGTCGGTGAAGAACTCCCTGTACTGCCGTTCGGCGACGTCGATGCCGCCCGCCCCGCTTCCGACGATCACGCCCGCCCCCGGCTCAGCCTGGCGGAGCCCCGCATCCTTCCAGGCTTCGATGGCGGCGATGACCGCGACGAGCGAGGTGCGCGAGTAGCGCCGGGGGTCCGCGTTGCCCGCGAGGTGGCCGTTCCCATTGATAGCCGGAATGTCCGCCTGCGTCAGGAGCGGAACCGGCGCGGCGACGCCGCACGCGAACATGGAGGCGTCGAAGTCGGTGATGGCTCGCACGCCGCTTCGCCCGGCGCGCAGGCCGCTCCAGAAGCATTCGCGGCCGACGCCAAAAGGCGACACAACGCCGATGCCGGTGATGGCCACGCTGGGGGTGGGCATACGTCCGTTATCCGAACTCTATAATACGGAGCCGATGCATAACAGCCTCAGGCGCGCATTTGCCTGGATCGGCGCCGTGTTGTTCGTCGGCTCGTTGCTGTACTTTCTCTTCTTCTATCTGATCGTCCTCGATCGACCGGCGCCGGCTGGCGGCCCGCGCGCGCTGACGATCGACCTCCTCCTGTTTTCGATCTTCGCTCTTCATCACAGCATCATGGCCCGAACCGGCGCAAAGCAATGGCTAATGCGCTTCGTTCCGGCAGAGCTGGAGCGGTCGACCTACGTCTGGATCTCGAGCCTGCTTTTTCTTGCGACGTGCGGGTTGTGGCAGTCAATCGGCGGCGTCCTCTACGAGGTCCGCGGGCCGATCGCGATCGGCTGGCATCTCGTGCAGGGCGCGGGAGTCGTCTTGGCGCTCGTTGCGAGCGCGGCGCTTCACCCGTTCGAGCTGGCCGGTCTTCGTGCTCCCGGATCGGCTGCGGCCAAGCAGACGGGTAAACCGAACGCAACGGGAACGCCAGCTTCGTCGTTGAGGACCTCGGGCGTGTACGGCTGGGTTCGGCATCCGGTCTACTTCGGATGGGTCCTGTTCGTGTTCGCCGCACCGCGGATGACTACCGATCGCCTGGTGTTCGCCATCGTCAGCACCACTTACCTTGCAATGGCGGTGCCTTTCGAGGAGCGCTCGCTCGTCGAGGCATTTGGCGACCAGTATCGAAGGTACGCGGCCCGAGTGAAGTGGAAGATCCTGCCGTGGATCTACTGATGGCGCGAAGACACGGACGAGGTAGTCCTGCGATAGACTCAGAAGCAGCCCTGAAGGGCTGCGCTACGGACTGCTAGAGAGGGCTGCGCCACCTACGATGAGTGCGTTCAAACAATTCCGGTGGCGGGCGATCGCCGCGGCGCTCGTCGCGGCGGCGACGGCGGCGGCCGCCGCAATCCGCACCCCGCTGTCGCCGGAGGTCGAGCGGGCCGCGCGCACCATCACTCAGGGCGATCTCTCCGAGCACGTCCGCGTGCTCGCCGCTGACGACATGGACGGACGCGGCCTCGAGACGCCCGGCAACCGGCGCGCCGCCGAGTACGTCGCGGACGCGTTCAGGCGGGCCGGCGTCCCCGCCGCGATCGGCGATCAACGGGAGTCGCCGGAATCGGCGGCGTACTTTCAGAATTTCGGACTGTTTGACGCGGCGCTCAGCCGCGCCACCACGCTCGAGCTGCGTGACGCCGACGGCCACGAGCTGTTGCGAAGGACCGCCGGCGACGAGTTCTATCCATCCACGATCTCCGCGTCCAGGACCGTGACCGCCGAGGCGACGTTCCAGGCGCGCGAGGCGCCTGGCCGAATCCTCCTCCTCCCGATCGCATCAGGTTTCAGCCGGTCCGCCGAGATCCGTCGGACGGTGACCGAGTGGACGCTGAAGGGCGCGGTCGGGGTGCTCATCGTCTCCCCATCGCTGGAACCACTCGGCGATACCTGGCAGATGGGGCCGCTCGACGACGATCCCTCCTACCAGCCAGCGGAGATCGCGGCGATACCGGTGGCGTACGTGACGGAAAGCCTGGCCGACAAGCTGCGCCCGCTCGCCGGCCGCGGCCGACTGACGCTCGCGGCCGAAATCGACCGGCGTCCCGTCAAGACCTGCAACGTCATCGCCGCGATAGCGGGCGCCGACCCGGCGCGCCGCGACGAGCTCGTCGTTGTCGGCGCCCACCTCGATCACGACGGCGTCGATCCCCAGCGCGGCGTCTTCAATGGCGCGGATGACGATGCGTCCGGCGTAGCGGCGGTCCTGGAAGTGGCAGATGCGTTCGCGTCGGCTGCAGCGGCCGGCGCGCGTCCCGCGCGAACGCTTGTCTTCGGCGTCTGGAACGCCGAAGAAACCGGGCTGTTCGGCTCGCGGCATTTCGTGGCGCATCCGTCTCCGCCGGGCCGCCCGATCGCGAACCTCAACCTCGACATGGTCGGCCGGGATGAGGACGTGCCAGACCCGTCGAGCCCGCGCTTCAACGGCTTCCCGGCAACGAAGGCGAAGGACAACGTCAACGTCCTGCACCTGCTCGGCTATACGCACAGCCCGGACCTGACGTCGGTCGTGCGCGTCGCCAACGAAGCAGCGCGTTTCGACCTGCGCACCAGCTATGACGGGGGATCCCACAATCTGGTGCGCCGCAGCGACCACTGGTCGTTCCTCGAACAGGGAATCCCGGCGCTGTTTCTGACGACCGGCCTCCACCCCGACTACCACACGCCCGACGACGATGCGGACAAGATAAACTTCGGGAAACTGGCACGGGTCGCGCGAATGACATTCGAGGCGGCGTGGCGGCTGTCCGAGGCGCCCTCTCCTCCGCGATTCGTGCCGTAGCCATTCAGCACTCAGCAATCCACATTCAACACTGATGACCCCAGATTCCCCGTCGAGTCCGCCGCTGCCCTCCGAGCTGCCCGTCCTGCCGCTTCGCCGCTCCGTCGTCTTTCCGCTGACGGCGGCGCCGCTCGCGGTCAACCGGGCGTTGTCGGTCGAGGCGATCAACCGCGCGCTCGCGGGCGATCGCATGGTGCTGCTGCTGCAGCAGACGACCGACGTTGAGGATCCGGGCCCGTCCGATCTCGCGCGCGTCGGCACCGTCGGCCTGGTCCGGCAGATGGCCAAGGCGCCGACCGGCGGCATCCGCCTGCTCGTCGAAGGGATCGCGCGCGTGCGGGCGGAATTCCTCAATCAGGAGGCGGCGGGCGACGCCCGCGTGGTTCTGGCGCTGGTCAAGCCGATGCCCGAGCCGGCCGAGCGCACCATCGAGGTAGACGCGCAGGTGCGCCGCATTCAGGAGCTCGTGGAGCGGGGGCTGTCGGTCGCGACCGGCCTCGCGCCGGATCTCCGCGCGATCGTCGCGAGCCTGGATGATCCGCTGCGCATCTGCTATCTGCTCGCGAGCCTGCTCGACATCAAGCCCGAGGACAAGCAGAAGCTGCTCGAGGAGGACAACCTGTCGGTGAAGCTCGGCGCCGTCGCGGCCGCGCTCGCCCGCGAGATCGACGTCCTGGAGATGAAGGGGCGGATCGCCTCGAAGGCCGAGGCGGAGATGACCGACGCCCAGCGGCAGTACCTGCTGCGGCAGCAGCTCAAGGCGATCCAATCGGAGCTCGGCGAGACCGACAGCGAGGTGCAGGAGCTCCGCGAGCGCGTCGCCGCCGCACAGCTGCCGGAGCAGGTCAACGCCGTCGCGATGCGCGAGGTCGATCGGCTCGAGCGCATGACGCCCGCGTCGCCCGAGTATCAGATGATCCGCACGTATCTCGACTGGATTCTCGAGATCCCGTGGTCGATCACGACCGAAGACCGGCTCGATCCGGTCGAGGCACGCCGCGTGCTCGACGAGGACCACTACGATCTCGACAAGGTCAAGGAGCGGATCGTCGAGTACCTCGCGGTGCGGAAGCTGAAGGGGGACATGAAAGGTCCCATCCTCTGCTTCGTCGGGCCGCCAGGCGTGGGCAAAACCTCGCTCGGCCAGTCGATCGCGCGCGCGATGAACCGGAAGTTCGTCCGAATCTCGCTCGGCGGCGTGCGCGACGAGGCCGAGATTCGAGGCCACCGGCGGACCTACATCGGCGCGATGCCCGGCCGGATCGCGACGGCGTTCAAGCAGGCGGGCGCCGTCAACCCGGTCTTCATGCTCGACGAGATCGACAAGATCAGCGTCGGTATTCAGGGGGACCCGGCCGCCGCGCTCCTCGAAGTGCTCGACCCGGCGCAGAATCACACGTTCCGCGACCATTACCTCGAGATTCCGCTCGACCTGTCGAAAGTCCTCTTCATCGCGACCGCGAACCAGCTGGGACCGGTCTACCCGGCCCTCCTCGACCGGATGGAAATCATCTCGCTGAGCGGCTACTCGGAGCAGGAGAAAGTCCACATCGCGCGGAAGTACCTGCTGCCGCGCCAGGTAGCCGAGCACGGACTGAAGCCCGAGCAGATCGTCGTGCCAGACGCGACGATCCAGCGCATCATCGCCGAATACACGCGCGAAGCCGGGGTCCGAAGCCTCGAGCGACGGCTCGGCGCGGTCGCGCGGAAGGTCGCGGCGCGCATCGCGGGCCAGGCCGATCCATCCGCCGCGGCCCCCGAGACGATCGAACCGGACAAACTCCAGACCTACCTTGGGCCGCCGCAGTTCCGTCCGGACGTGGCGTTCCGGACGTCGCGCCCCGGCGTGGCGACGGGCGTCGCCTGGACCGAAACGGGCGGAGACGTCCTGTTCATCGAAGCGGTCCTGCTGCCTGGCGGCAAGGGCAGTCTGACGCTCACCGGGCAGCTCGGCAACGTCATGCAGGAATCGGCGCGGGCGGCGCTGAGCCACGTACGCCAGCAGGCGCGGACCCTCGGCATCGATCCGGAGGCCTTCAATACGCACGACGTGCACGTCCACGTGCCCGCCGGCGCGATCCCGAAGGACGGCCCGTCGGCCGGCGTCACGATGGCAACCGCGATCGTCTCAGCCTTCCGCAACGAGTCGATTCGTGACGACGTGGCGCTGACCGGAGAGATCACGTTGTCGGGCCTCGTGCTGCCGGTCGGCGGCATCCGGGAGAAGGCGCTCGCCGCGCGCCGACACGGCGTCAAGACGTTCATCCTCCCCGCGCAGAACGCCGACGATGCGGCGGAGCTGCCCGAGGAAGTGCGGAAAGAGATGACGTTCGTGCCGGTCAAGACGCTCATGGAAGCGCTCGCGCTTGCGTTGCCGGAAGTGCCGGTGCCCTCGCGTTGATCGTCTTCTACATCTCCGGCCACGGATTCGGCCACGCCTCCCGGGACATCGAAGTCATCAACGCGCTGGCGTCGCGAGCGCCGGGCCTCCCGGTGCAGGTCCGGACGGCCGCGCCGCGCTGGCTGTTCGATCTGACCGCGCGCGCGCCGGTCGACGTTCACGCGGTCGAGGCCGACACCGGGCTCGTCCAGATCGACAGCCTTCGTATCGACGTGACCGAGTCGATCCGCCGCGCAGCAGCGTTCTACGCGGCGCTCGATCGCCGGGCAGCGGAAGAGGCGCGCGGGCTCGAAGCTTCCGGCGCGCGGCTCGTGGTCGGCGACGTGCCGCCGCTCGCGTTCGCGGCGGCCGACCGCGCGGGCGTCCCGGCGTTCGCGCTCGCGAACTTTACCTGGGACTGGATCTACGAGGAGTACGACGAGATCGCCGACGCGCCGCGGCTCCTGAATCTCATCCGCGCGGCGTACGCGCGGGGCGTCGGCGCCTGGCGGCTTCCAATGTGCGGCGGCTTCGAGCCCTTCGCGCGGATCGTGGACGTGCCGCTCATCGCGCGCCACAGCCGTCGCGACCCCGCGGACGTCCGCCGGCACCTCGGCGTGCCCCTCGACCGGCCGCTCGTCCTCTCGTCATTTGGAGGCTTCGGCGTTCGCGGGCTGCCCCTCGATCAGGTCGATGGCCTGGATCGGTGCACCGTTGTCGTGGCCGAAGCGACCGTGACGCGCTCCGAGGCTGCCCTCCCCCATTCCAGCGCCGTCGTCTGCCTCGCGGACGGAGAGCTGTACGAGGCGGGCTTTCGTTATGAGGACCTGGTCGCCGCGGCGGACGTCGTCATCACGAAACCGGGCTTCGGCATCATCGCCGAATGCGCGGCCAACGGGGCGGCCATCGTGTACACCTCGCGCGGCCGGTTCCGGGAGTACGACGTGCTGGTTCGTGAGATGCCTCGCTACGTCCGATCCGAGTTCCTGTGTCAGGAGGATTTGCTGGCCGGACGCTGGTGGGCCGCGATCGATCGCGTCCTGTCGACGCCGGCGCCGCCGCCTGCCCGCACCGACGGCGCTGACGTGGTTGCCGATCTCATCCTGCAGGCACTCTGAGCACCCAGGGCACCGATATAGAATCTTCCGGTGATCTGTCCTTCGTGCGGCGCCACGGTCGCGGACGAGAGCCGATTCTGTCCGGCCTGCGGCTCCTCGATCTCGAGCTCCGGGTCGAGTGACGAGACGCGGCTCAGCGACTCATCGTCCCGATCCAGGACGTCCGGCTCCGGACCGCGGCTGACCACATCCGGCACCGCGGTCTGGCACGGACGCTTCGCCCCCGGCACCATCCTCGACAGCCGGTATCGCGTCGTCAACCTGCTCGGGCAGGGAGGCATGGGCGAAGTGTACCGCGCCGATGATCTGCGGCTCGAGCAGCCGGTCGCGTTGAAGTTTCTTCCGGAGTCGCTCGAGATGGACCCGGCGCGTCTGGCGCGCTTCCACGGCGAGGTCCGGACGGCGCGGCAGGTGTCGCATCCGAACGTCTGCCGCGTGTACGACATCGGCGTCGCCGACGGCCGTCATTTTCTCTCGATGGAGTACGTGGACGGCGAAGATCTCGCGTCGCTGCTGCGGCGCATCGGACGCCTGCCGTCCGACAAGGGAGTCGAGGTCGCCCGGCAGCTCTGCGCGGGGCTGGCGGCCGCGCACGAGCGCGGCGTGCTCCACCGGGACCTGAAGCCGGCGAACGTCATGATCGACGGCGCCGGCCGCGTCCGCTTGACCGACTTCGGCATTGCGGGCGCGGCGTCGACGGGCGCGGACGTGCGCGCGGGGACGCCCGGGTACATGGCGCCGGAGCAGCTCGCGGGCCGCGAGGTCTCCGTCAGGAGCGATCTGTTTGCGCTGGGCCTGGTGCTGTACGAGGTCTTCACGGGCAAGCGCGCCTTCGATGCGCCCACCGTCGGCGAACTGGTGAAGCAACACGAGCGCGGCGCGCCGCCGACGCCGACGACGGCCGTCCCCGATCTCGATCCGGCGATAGAGCGGACAATCATGCGCTGCCTGGCAGGCGACGCGGCGCTGCGGCCCTCGTCGGCGCTCGCAGTCGCGGCGGGGCTTCCCGGCGCGAGCCCGCTCGAGGCGGCGCTCGCCGCTGGCGAGACGCCGTCGCCGGAGATGGTCGCCGCCGCGGGGACGACCGGCGCGCTCGCACAGAACCCGGCGGCTGCGCTCGCGATCGGCTGCGGCGTCGCGCTCCTGGCGATCGCTGCGCTTTCCGACCCCACGAGCCTTCTCGGCCGCACGCCTCCGTTCAAGCCCACCGCGGTGCTCGCCGACCGGGCCGAACAGGTCATCCGGGCGTTGGGCTATCCGGCCGGCATCGACACCACGTTCGGATTCTCGGAGGAAGAAGACTATCTCGGGCACATCACCGACTCGGATCAGTCGACCGATCGATGGGACCGGGTTTCGTCCGACATGCCTCCCCCGATCACGTTCTGGTACCGCTCGGGGCCCCGGGAACTGATTTCGTGGAGATCGGTGAACGAACAGCTCTTCGACGATCCGCCGGCCCTCGTATCGGACATGGTGCGGCTGCGCCTGAATGCCGCGGGCCGACTCGTGTACTTCGACGCGGTGCCGCGCCAGGTGCCGGATGCCGGAACACCCGCCCCTGAGACGGACTGGGCACTCCTGTTTCGAGAAGCGGGACTCGATCACACGACGTTCACACCGACGGACGAGTCCTGGACACCGCCGCAATATGCCGATGCACGAGCGGCCTGGACCGGCACGATCGGTCCGCGGGCCGAGAAGGTTCGCATCGAAGCGGCGAGCCATCGCGGCCGGCCGGTGTACTTCGCCATCGTGGGACCGTGGACCAGGCCGGACCGGCAGCAGCCGCCGCCCGGCAGCGATCGATGGCTCGGGTACGTGTCGCTCCTCCTGCTGTCAGGCAGCCTGATTGCAGCCGCGCTGATGGCACGCCACAACCTCAAGGCGGGACGCGGCGATCGCAACGGTGCGATACGTCTCGCAGCATTCCTGTTCGCCATCCAGACGATCGAGTTTCTCCTCGGTGCGCATCACAGGCCGCATCTGGGAATCGAGTGGACCCAGTTCGCCCGCGGCGCGAGCATCTCGTTTTTCTCGGCCGGCATGATCTGGCTGCTGTACCTCGCGCTGGAACCAGTGGCACGGCGTCTCTGGCCCAACCTGCTCATCGCATGGAGCCGCATGCTGACCGGGCGGCTGCGCGATCCGATGCTGGGCCGCGATCTGCTCATCGGCATGATGGCGGGGCTTGCCGTCGTGCTCATGCTCCGGCTGCAGTACTTCCTCCCGGCGCTGGTCGGACGCCCGCCGAATCTTGACACGCCCCGGCTCGACACGCTCGTCAGCCTCCGCCACGCCCTGAGCGGCGTCCTGACGCTGGTGGACGAAGCCGTGCTGACGGCGCTCGTGGTACTGATGCTGTTCGTCGGAGCACGGTTGGCGCTGCGGCGCGTCTGGCTCGCGGTCGCCGCGTCGACGGCGATTCTGACGCTGCTCTTTTTGAGCGGCTACTCGTCGATCGATTTCTTCATCGTGGCCGGCGCCCTGGCGGGTGCGGGCCTCATGATGTTCGTGTTGCTCCGCTTCGGTCTGCTGGCGGAGGCGGTGATGGTCTTCTCGCTGAATCTGTCCGTGTCGTATCCCTTCACGCTCAACGCGCGTGCGTGGTACTTCGACGCGGCGCTCGTGGGATTCGCGGCGTTTGCCGTGCTCATCGTCTGGGGATTCCGCCTGTCGCGGAGCCCGATCGCGGCGCCCTGATCTGAAGCGTCGTGGCACGACCCTTCAGGGTCGTCAACGCCTCCCTTTCATCGTCCGTCGCCTGTGCGAACGAATCACGAGCACGGCCCAGACCGCCAGACAGATCGCCCCGCCCACCATCCCCGCCAGGAGCTGGGCGTTGACCCGCGACGTGCGGCCGAACAACGCGGGCATCCAGGGAATCAGATAGCGCAGCGGGGCGGAGTACACACGCAGCGCGGTCTGCAGGCCTGGATAGTCGGCCGGCCTGACGTCCAGGTACGACAGCAAGGGACGGAGCCAGAACAGGGACGACCAGTAGAACCAGATCGCCGTCAGCCCTATCCATCTGGGTCGCATCCGCGAGAGTATAGTTGGCCACTGCTGGTGGTACGACCCTTAAGGGTCGTCGCACTGAGGAGGACTCGTGTCGCTGACTCGCCGATCGTTTCTGTCGCTACCGCTTGCCGCCGGATTGACGGGTACGCGCCACTCGGAGGCGGCCCAGACGCAGCCGTCGAGCGACGCGCTGCCCGCGCCGATCGCCGCGCTCACGTCGATGAAGGGGCGGGAGACGCCGATCACCTCGGACGAGCGCCGCGGACGCATAGAGAAAGCGAGGCGGCTGATGGCCGAGCACCGCATCGACGCGCTCATGCTGTGCTCCGGGACGTCGCTCGTCTACTTCACGAACATGCGATGGAGCGGGGCGGAGCGGTTGTTCGCGTTCGTCCTCCCGCGAAGCGGCGAACCCTTCGTCGTCTGCCCGGCCTTCGAGGAGGATCGGGCGCGCGAGCAGATCGCGCTCGGGCCGTTCGGCGGCGGGAAGGCGGACGTGCGCACGTGGCAGGAGCACGAGAGCCCGTACGAGCGTGTCGCCCAGGGGCTGCGCGATCGCGGCGTCGCGACCGGCCGGCTCGGCATCGAAGAGACGGCCAAGTTCGTCTTCAGCGATGGCGTCGCTCAGGCGGCGCCGACGGTGAAGCTGGTGAGCGGCACGCCGATCACCGCGGGATGCCGCATGACGAAGGACGCGCACGAGCTCGCCCTGATGCGGCTCGCGTCCGAGGTGACGTGGAAGGCGTACAAGGCCGCGTACGAGTCCCTGAAGGAAGGGATGACCCAGAACGACTTCGCGCGTCTCGTCGCCGCAGCGCACTCGAAGCTCGGGTTCTCCGGGGGCGCCGGCGTGCAGGTCGGCCAGTACTCGGCCCTCCCGCACGGCTCGATCCAGCCACAAGTCGTCAAGGAAGGCAGCATCCTGCTCATCGACGGCGGCTGCAGCGTCGAGGGCTACACGTCGGACATCTCTCGCACGTTCGTGCTCGGCAAACCGACCGACAAGATGAAGCGCGTCTTCGAGATCGAGCGGAAGGCGCAGGACGCCGCCCTGGCAGCGGCGAAACCGGGCCTCCCGTGCGAGGCTGTGGACGCGGCCGCGCGCAAGGTGATCGAGGACGCCGGCTTCGGGCCGGGCTATGCCCACTTCACGCATCGCGTCGGCCACGGGATGGGGATGGACGGCCACGAGTGGCCGTACCTCGTCAAGGGCAACACGCTCCCGCTCGCGCCCGGAATGACGTTCAGCGACGAGCCGGGCATCTACATTCGGGGAGAGTTCGGCGTGCGGCTCGAAGATGACATGGTCATCACGGAAACGGGCGCCGAGCTGTTCACGACGCAGAGCGAGTCGCTCGAAAAACCGTTCTAGAACCCTATAAGACGGTTACCCAGATCACGTGCGTCTTGGCTCGTGCCTTCCCATTCTGCGTGGTCTCTCCTTGTCTCGCCCCAACGGATTTGACCTTTGATCCAAGGCTGCACACTGAAGTAGACCGTGATCTTTTTCCGCCAACTGGACTCGAACCACTTTCTATCCGCCGGTGGTGTTATCCGGAACACCCGGGAGCCCGACGGGGGCACTGGATCGTAGCTGGCGCCGCGCTCTCCACAATACTGGCCGGAACTGATCGGATACATGACTATCTCGCCGGATTTCGGGTCAGGTTTCTCAAGGAGCGTTCCTATGCAGACAATTTTTGCAGTAGGGTCGCGTTCGTGAGAATCAGCCAGGCCTCCAGACCCGGTTCTTGCGCCGGTGTCGGAACGAGGGCGATATCTAGTTTCCAGTCGGGTAACTCAGGAAGGGACTCACGACTACATCCCACGCAAAGAGAGAGAATGAAGAACAACGCACGCTTCGGTCTACACATGAATCAACGGCCCGCCGATCGCTTCCGATCGCGAGGCAATTCCTCGCGCAGGACTCGCCGGAGGGTGGCTTCAAGCGGCTCACGCGTCGCCGCGACATGCTCTCTGAGCGCCGCGTTGATCAGCGTTTGATAGCTGCCGCCGCCAGCTGCGTGGACCTGCTGGCGGAACCAATCCAGGAGATCGTCATCGATACGAATCGTGATCCGCGTCTTTCCAGCCGGTGGCTCGAGGGCCGGCCCGCGCTTCCCACCCGAGAAGTTGTAGTGTGCTTTCATGGCTTGGACTCGGTACTGCTTCCGCTCTCGTGACTTCGCCCGGCGAGCAGATATCAGGCGCGGCCGATTGTCACGCCAGGCATATACGACAACGAGCACGCGCCCCAGCGCGTCCGTCCCGATCGTGACATAACGCTCCTCGTCCGCGGTATCGTCTCGAAGTGTGATGGCTTGCTCATCATGCAGAACGGTCGCGGCGTCAGCGAAATCGACGCCATGTTTGTTAAGATTCGACTCCGCCTTGAGAGCATCCCACTCGACGTCGCCCGCCACCGGTCATAGTGTATGCACAAACGTGCATACGGTCAAGCCTCCGCCGGGACTCCCGAGATGATCCGCAAAGCGTTCCGGATGTCGGTCCATTCTGGATACGAGGCCGAGTACGAACGCCGGCATCGACCCATCTGGAAGGAGCTCGAAGACACGCTGATCGAGCACGGTGTTCGTTCGTACTCGATCTACTTAGACGCGCAGACCAACGATCTCTTCGGCTACGTCGAGATCGAGAGCGAGGTGCGATGGGCGGCTGTAGCAGACACCGAGGTCTGCCGTCGCTGGTGGCGCCATATGCGCGAGATCATGCCGGCCAACGCGGACGACAGCCCGGTCTCGCAGGAACTGCGTGAAGTCTTCCACATAGACAACCAAGGACCGTAAGGTGCATGCGGCCGTCGATCTTGGGGCCGGCAGCGGTCGCGTGTTCGTTGGCGAGGTGTCGCCGACTGCCGTCCGCTTCGACGAAGCGCACCGTTTCCATTACACCCCGCGGCTCCTCGACCGCCGGCTTCGATGGGACGTCGCGCAGCTCTTTGACGGGCTGCGCACCGGTGTGCGCCGCGCAGCCGGTGCGGCGCGGGCGGCCGGCGGCGAGCTCGTCTCGGCCGGCGTCGACGCCTGGGGCGTCGACTACGGGTTGATCGGCGGCGACGGCCGTCTCGTCGAGGAACCGATCTGCTACCGGGACGGCCGTACGGCGGGCCTCATGGAAGAGATCTTCACGCGCGTTCGGCGCGAGGAGATCTTCGAGCGCACGGGCATCCAGTTTCTCCAGTTCAACACCCTCGTCCAGCTTGCCGCCCACGCGCGCGACGGCCTGCCGTCGAGCGCCACCCGCCTGCTGCTGATGCCCGACCTCTGCCATCACCTGCTGTGCGGATCCATGAGCTCTGAGCGAACCAACGCATCGACGACGCAGCTCCTCAGCGTCCGGACGGCGGAGTGGGACGATGAGCTGCTGAAGCGCCTCGGGCTGCCGGACGAGTTGATGCCCGGCCTGGTCGACGCCGGAACGGATCTCGGCGCGCTCGCGCCCGCGTTCCAGCGCGAGCTCGAGCTGCCGCCGCTCCGGATCGTCGCCCCGGCGACTCACGACACGGCCAGCGCCGTCCTCGGCACGCCGCTCGAGACTGGCTGGGCCTACATTTCGTCCGGCACGTGGTCGCTCGTCGGCATCGAGCGCGACACGCCGCTCGTCGGACAGGACGTCCTCGCCGCCAATTTCACCAACGAACGCGGACCCGGCCGGACGTTCCGCTTTCTCAAGAACGTCACCGGGATGTGGATTCTGGAGCGCTGCAGGGACGAGTGGCGCCGCACGGGTCGGCAGGTCGATGTGTCGCGCCTCATCGAGCACGCAGCCGACATCGCCGGCGTGGCGCCGCTCATCGACCCGGACGCGCCGCGCTTCTTCAATCCGCCGGACATGGTCAAGGAGGTGCGTACGGCGCTCGCCGAGCAAGGCCACGAATCCTCAGACGACCCGGCCTTCCTGACGAAAGTCATCCTCGATTCACTCGCGGCGCGGTACGCAGCGGTCGTTCAGACGATCGAAGCGCTCACCAACACACCCATCCCGGGCGTTCACGTCGTCGGCGGCGGATCGCAGAACGCGTACCTGAATCAGGCGACCGCCAACGCCATCGGCCGTCCGGTGGTCGCTGGCCCCGTCGAGGCCACGGCGCTGGGGAACCTCCTCATTCAGTCGCTGGCGTGCGGGAAGATCGGGTCGATTGCGGAGGGGCGGAGGGCGATCGCGAAGAGCCTGCCGCTCAGCCGATTCGAACCGACGCCGTGAAAGGAGGAGCGGAGTGAGCGGGGACGCAACGGAGTTTAGCTAAGCTAATGGAGGACCCAAGACCTCAAACACTCGATCGACCGACGAACCATTTCTCAATCGTTTCCACCGCTCACCGAATGGCAACAACCCACCATTAGCGTCCCTTTCCATTGGATCGAGTTCCGGTTCTGAAGAACGGCTCGCCTCGGCAGCCGGCTCGTCTGCAGACGGCCTGGGACCCTGAAAAAAGTGGACAAATTGATCCCACACGCCCATCGGAAGATCCTTTCCAATTCGCCTTACTCGGCGCGCAGTATACAGCTGTCTCGGTTCCACGGAATTGTGACAGCGCTTTTCCACAACTCTCGATCAGGTCCACGTGTTGATCTGAGCGACGACAGGCATACCTCAACGCCCATCCGACGAGCCGGCCCGATGCCCGAGTTCGCGCAGGGTCAGGGAACATGAGGCCGCGGCATAGCTTGGACGGAGGGGCATCGACGATGCGCCTGTCGGTGCGCGTGGCAGTCGCGGCGGTGGTGATCGGCCCGTTCGCCGTGACGTGGCTGCGGCGCCCGATGCCGCAGCCGGACCCGCACCAAACACGATCGGTCGTAGAATCGCTTCGACCTCGACACAGATGCCCGACATCACCGACCTGCTCAACCGGTGGCACCAGGGCGATCGCAGCGCGTTCGACGAGTTGATGCCTCGCGTCTACAATGGCAGGCTTCAGCTTCGTGCCGAGCCGCCGCGCTCTGCAGGAAAGGCACAACCAAAGTGACGGTCGTTGACATCCTTCGCGACTTCAGGTACGCGATTCGCTCCTTCGTCCAAAGACCGCTGTTCACGGCGGTGATCGTCCTCACCCTCGCGCTTGGCATCGGCAGCAACGTGGCGATGTTCAGCGTGGCGAACGCCGTTCTGCTTCGTGCGCTCCCGTATGACCATCCCGAGGAGCTGGCGCTCGTGTGGACGCGCCTGCAGGCGACCAATGTCGAGCGCTCGCTCGTATCGGGGCCCGATTTCGGGGACTACCAGACGCAGACCACGCGGTTCGAGGGCTTCGCCGGGGCGGTGGCCGTTGCCGGCACGCTGACCGGCGCCGGCCCGGCCGAGCGCATCATGAACGGCTACACGACGTGGAACCTGTTCGAGCTGCTCGGCGTGCGGCCACACATCGGCCGGACCTTTCGGAGAGACGACGCGATTACGATCGATCCGAAGCAGTTCGCGAACCCCAATCCCGACCTGCCGCCGGGCAAGGTGATGCTCAGCTACGGGCTGTGGCAACGGCGATTCGGCGGCGATCCGAACGTGATCGGCCGCACGATTCAACTGGATGGCTGGGGCTCGGTCGTCGTCGGCGTCCTGCCGCCGACGTTCCGGATCTACCTGCCTGCGGACGCGGCGATGCCCACCAACGTCGATGCCTGGGGCGTGCTGCCGACGAACATCGCCGACTTCGCGCGGGACGCGCCCTGGCTGACGGTGGTCACGCGGCTGCGTGACGGCGTCACGCTGGAGCAGGCGCAGCACGAGATGGACGCGGTCGCCGCGCGGCTGCGCGAGGTCCACCAGTTCCACAAGACCCAGAACCTGCAGATTAGGGTGAACGGGATGCACCGTGATGTCGTGAACCACGCGCGGCCCGCCCTGCTCGCGCTGCTCGGTGCCGTCGGGTTCGTGCTGCTGATCGCGTGCGCCAACATCGCGAACCTGCTGCTGGTCAGGGCGACCGAGCGTGGACGCGAGATCGCGGTACGGGCGGCGGTCGGCAGCGGCCGCGGCCGCATCATCGCGCAGATGCTGGTCGAAAGCGTCGTCCTGTCCTGGGCGGGCGCCGTGATCGGCGTGCTGCTGGCGTGGCAGGGCATCCGCCTCATCACGGCGTTGAGTCCCGGCAACCTGCCGCGAATCGAAGGGGCGGCCATCGACCTCGCCGCACTCCTCTACACCGCCGGGACTGCCTGCGTCGCCGCGATCGTGTTCGGGCTCGCGCCGGCGCTGCGAGCGGTCGGCGGCAACCTGGCCGACGCGCTGCGCGACCGGGGAAGCGACACGGGCGGCGTGCGCGGCAACAAGCTGCGCAGCGCGCTCGTCGTCCTGGAGGTCGCACTGTCGCTCGTGCTGCTCGTCGGCGCCGGGTTGATGGTCCGGAGCTTCGCCGAGATCCAGCGGGTCGACCCGGGGTTCGACGCGCGGAACGTCGTCACGTTCAATGCGCCGCTGTCGTTCCTCAAGTACCTCACGATGGCACGGCGGGCGAACTTCGCCAACGAGCTGGCCGATCGGCTTCGGGCCATCCCGGGAGTCGAGCGCGTGGGCGGCGTCACGCCGCTGCCGCTCGCGGGCGGCGAGCGGTACTCGGTCGGCTCGTACGGCCGTCCCGGCGGCTCAGACGACGCGTATCGGGCCAACAAGGCCGACTTCAAGGCCGTGCTGCCGGGGTACTTCGAAGCCATGGGGATCGAGCTGCTGTCGGGCCGCACCTTCGAGCGCCTGGACAATCGGGAGGAAGCGCTCGACGTGGCGATCATCGACCGGAAGCTCGCAAAGCGCGTCTTCGGCGAAGAGAATCCCCTCGGCGCCGACCTCCTTGTCGACCACTTCAACGAGAAGACGTTCTCGCTCGAGAGACTCCCCGTTCGGGTCGTCGGAGTCGTCGACAACGTGCGGTCGTCGTCGCTCGCCGCGGAAGGGCGCGAGACGGTCTACGTCCCGTACGTCTTCCAGGCGTTTCTGCCGCTGACCTACGTGGTGCGCACGGCCGCGGATCCCGCGAGCCTCATCGCGCGCATCCGCGCCGAAGCGGCGGCCATGGACCCGGACGTGCCGATCGCCGAGCTGTCGACGCTGGCGTCGTACGTCTCGAACGCCATGTCGCAGACGCGGTTCCTGCTGGCGCTCATCGGCGCGTTCGCCGTCCTGGCGCTGGGCCTGGCGTCGCTCGGCCTCTACGGCACGATCTCGTATTCGGCGAAGCAGCGAACGCGAGAGGTCGGCGTGCGCGTCGCTTTCGGTGCAAGCCCGCGCGATATCCTGCGGCTGATTCTCGGACAGGGCATGGTCGTGGCGCTCGCCGGCATCGGACTCGGCCTCGCCGGCGCCGTCGCCGTGACCCGCCTCGTCAGCTCGTTTCTCGTGGGCGTGAGCGCCACCGATCCGACCACGCTCGCGGGCGTGTCGGCCGTCCTGCTCGTCGTGGCCATCGCCGCGTCGTTCGTCCCGGCGCGGCGCGCGAGCCGCGTGGATCCGAATGACGCGCTGCGGGACCGATAGCCGTCTTGACCGCCGCCTCTCACACTCCGCCAGGGCCTGCGGCCCTGGTCGGAGTAGTGCAAGAGCACAGGGTTACTTTTCAGGAGCTCGCCCAACGCGGATCGTGCCGTCGAAACACTGGCCGTGCGCGACACCGTCCCGATCAGTGCAGCTGCTCAGCGTATCGAATGCCACACGCACGTGCGCGCCGATCCGCCACCCGGAAACGATGACACCTTCGAGCCGGCCGCCCGCGCTGTCTGACCCGCCCTGGATGAGCGCGATGAAAGAGTATTCATCCGCTTTCTCAAGAACGTCACCGGGATGTGGATTCTGGAGCGCTGCAGGGACGAGTGGCGCCGCACGGGTCAGCAGGTCGATGTGTCGCGCCTCATCGAGCACGCAGCCGACATCGCCGGCGTGGCGCCGCTCATCGACCCCGACGCGCCGCGCTTCTTCAATCCACCGGACATGGTCAAGGAGGTGCGTACGGCGCTCGCCGAGCAAGGCCACGAACTCTCAGACGACCCGGCCTTCCTGACGAAAGTCATCCTCGATTCGCTCGCGGCGCGGTACGCGGCGGTCGTTCAGACGATCGAAGCGCTCACCAACACGCCCATCCCGGGCGTTCACGTCGGCGGCGGCGGATCGCAGAACGCGTACCTGAATCAGGCGACCGCCAACGCCATCGGCCGTCCGGTGGTCGCTGGCCCCGTCGAGGCCGCGGCGCTGGGGAACCTCCTCATTCAGTCGCTGGCGTGCGGGAAGATCGCGTCATTGCGGAGGGACGGAGGGCGATCGCGAAGAGCCTGCCGCTGAGGCGATTCGAGCCGTCACGCTGACGCCGTTCAAGCGAGCGTTATTGTCAGCCTCGTCACCGACGCCGGCGGAAACTTGTGGACCAGTACGCCGCCCTGGACCGCTCCAGTCTTGTCCTCCCTCGGCTGAACCTCTCGCGGGCGATCGAACGTGTTGTGCGCGTGGATGTCTGGCGCCGAGATCGTCGTCGCCTTGACCGATGACAACGACGCGCCCCGGATCGCGATCTCGGTCTCGCGCGCCTCGCTGACGTGCGGGTTCACCACAGTCAGCGTCAGCGTCTTGTCCTTCACGGATGCGGATCCGGCGAGACCCCAGAGCGATCCCTTGTCCTTCACGCGCTCGTAGGCGATCCGCGGCGCCGAGAACTCGGCGCGCACGGCCCGGCCGCCGACGTGCGCCCCGTACATCTCGAACACGTGGAAGACAGGTGTCGCGACGAAGCGGTCCTCGTCCGCCAGGAAAAGCGACTGGAGGCAGTTCACGAGCTGCGCGACGTTGGCCATCACGACCTTGTCCGCGTGCCGGTGGAACGTGTCCAGCGTCAGGGCCGACACGAGGGCGTCGCGGACCGTGGACTGCTGACCGAAGAGGTGCGCCGGATCGACCTCGGTCCCCTCCTTGAACCACGCGCCCCACTCGTCCACGACGAGTTTCACGCGATGGCGCCGGTCGATCTCCCCCATGACGCCCCAGTGGCTCGAGATGAGCCCGTCCATCTTGTCGGCGTCGACGAGGAGCTCGTACCACTCGTCGTTGCTGAACGCGACGGCATCCCCCTTGCCGGCGATCCAGTCGGTGGTCGCGCCGCGGCTCGTGTTCCACGAGTAGTGGTGCAGCGCCCAGCCCCACATGCTGCCGAGCGCCCCCTCCCCTTTCTCGGTCAGCTTGGTGAGGAACCGCCGCGTCCAGCCGAGATCGCCGCTGTTGGGGCCCGACCCGATGAGCGCCAGGTTGACGCCGTAGCGCGGCACCCACGCCGTGAACCGGCGGTACTCGGTCGCGTACTCCTCGGGCGTGAAGTTGCCGCCGCAGCCCCACGATTCGTTGCCGACGCCCCAGAAGCGGACGCGAAACGGATCCCGATCGCCGCCGGCGGCGCGCAGCTCGGCCAGCGTGGAGCTGCCTGCCGGGCTGTTGCAGTACTCGACCCACTGGTAGAAATCCTTCGCCGACAGGCTCCGCAGATTCGCCGCGATGTAGGGCTCGCTCTTGACCAGCCGGCAGAGACGGATGAAATCGTTCGTGCCGAAGTGGTTCGGATCGTATTTTCCGGGACCGTCCGGGAGCTTCGCCATCGCGCCCTCCCAGAAGTTCGTCCGCCGGGGCCGCGATGCGCGCGGGCCGACGCCATCGCGCCAGTCGTAGCTGTCGGCGAAGCAGCCGCCCGGCCAGCGGATCGCCCCGGGCGGCAGACGCCGCATGTGGTCGACGAGGGCTTGCCGGATCCCGCCCGTGTTCGCGATGGCCGACTTCTCTCCCACCCAGACGCCGTCATAGACGACGCCGCCGAGGTGCTCGACGAAATGGCCGTAGAGGTCGGCGGTGATGTCGCCGATGGGCTCGTTCGAGCAGCACTTCGATGCGCGCGTCCGCGGCGCGCGCCGTGCGCGGCGCAAGAGCCGCCAGCGTGCCGGCGAGACCCAGCTCGAGAAAATGACGACGTTTCATAGGACCTTCAGCAATCTCCTCTTACCCGTTGGGACGAGACGTTCGGCGGTGAAAGCCACGTTCTAACGCAGAGGACGCAGAGGACGCAAACGTCGCCGGAGGACAGGATCGGCCGGCGCGCCTTCGGCGCGTGCGGTGCGCGAACGAGCGCTCACGTAAGAGCCACATCGAAAGCGCCTACCTCCCAGGCTCTTACGTGTGCGCTCGTTCGTGCACCGCCAGGCCCGACCGCAGGTCGGGCCCCGGCCGATCCTGCTCCCTCAGCCTCCGCTGCCTCTGCGCCCTTTGCGTTGAAAACCGTTCCCTTATCTGCGGGCTCACACAATCCCCACACCCGGCCGCGCCGCCGCCGGCCGCTCTTCCGCCTTCCTCTTCCGATACTGACTCGATCGATACAGCGCAACCGGATCGATCGCGCCCCCGCTTCGCAGCCGCGCGGTCGCCAGAATCGGCGACACGTCGGTCGTAAACGCCTGCTTCAGCGTCTGGAGCGCCATCAACGCGTCGTTCCGCTCCTGACAGGCGGCAAGCGCCTCGCGGTCGACGAGGAGCGCCTGGACGTTCGCGCGTACGAGCTCGATCGCGCTCGTCATGAGCGACTCGATCGGATCGGTCACGTTGTGGGATTGATCGAGCATGTACGCCGGGTCGAAGCCGGGCACGCCTTCGATCGCCGCGTCCACGAGCTCGTTGAAGATCAGAAACAGCTGGAACGGCTTGATCGCGCCCGCGTCGAGGTCGTCATCTCCGTATTTGCTGTCGTTGAAGTGAAACCCGCCCAGCTTCCGCAGCTGGATCAGCCGCGCGACGATCTGCTCGACGTTGACGTTCGGCGCGTGGTGGCCGAGATCGACCAGCGAGAACGCCCGATCGCCGAGCGCCTGCACGCAGACGTAGCTCGTGCCCCAGTCGTTCAACACCGTCGAATAGAAGGCCGGCTCGTAGAACTTGTGCTCGATGAAGAGCCGGCACGAGCCGGGAAGCGCATCGTAGATGTGATGGAGGCTGTCCAAGTAGCGGTCGAGCGCCCGGCGCGCGTGCACCTGGCCCGGAAAGTTGCCGCCGTCACCGATCCACACAGTATGCGCTTTCGATCCCAGCGCCGCGCCGAGCTCCAGGCACTCGCGGTTGTGGTCCACCGCCTGCCGCCGGACGGCGGCGTCGGTATGGCTCAGGCTGCCGAACTTGTACGAGTGGGTCTGACCGGGATGGTCCTGGAACGTGTTCGAGTTGGTTGAATCGACGTGGAGCCCGCGCGCCCCGAGAAAAGAGGCGAGCTCCGACGGCCGTTCGGGCCGATCCCACGGCACGTGCAGCGAAATCCCCGGCGTGACGCGGACGAGGCGGTTGATCGTCTCGCAGTCTTCGATCTTCTCGAACACGTCGCGCGGCTCGCCGGGCCCAGGAAAGCGCGCGAAGCGGGTGCCGCCCGTACCGACCGCCCAGGACGGCACCGCCACGCGGAACGCCATCGCGTGCGTGACGACCTCCTCAATCGCGATGCCGCGGCGCGCGAGCTGCGCCCCGAGGTGGTCGTAATCTTCCTTCAGCGCCGCCGTCAGCGGACGGTTCGCGTCCCCTATCTGCGCCTCGGACAGCTCGAATCCCACAGGACCCTCAGCGGGTAAAGGATGCCGGGTTGCCGGCGTCCACGTTCAGCACGTTGCCGGTCGACTTCCCCGACGCGTCGGATGCGAAAAAATACACGGCCTCGGCCACGTCCTCCGGAAAGACGCTGCGTTTGAGCAGGCTCCGCTGCCGGTAAAACTCCTCGACCTGCTCGTCGTCTATCTTGTTGCTGGCGGCGCGCGCGGCTCTCCAGGGCCCGGCCCAGATCCGCGACCCGCGGATCACCGCGTCGGGATTGACCACGTTCGCGCGAATGCCGAACGCGGCCCCTTCCACCGCGAGCGACCGCGCCAGGTGCAGCGCCGCGGCCTTCGCCGTCGAATAGGCCGAAGCCCCAGGCGATGCCACGAGCGCGTTCTTGCTGCCGATGAACACGATCGACCCTCCGCGCCCCTGCGACTTCATGAGCCGGAACGCTTCGCGGGAGACCAGGAAATACCCGGTCGCGAGGATGGCGACATTCCGATCCCACATTTCGAGCGACGTGTCTTCGATCGGCGACGCGGAGGCGATCCCGGCGTTCGAGACAAGGATGTCGAGGCCGCCGTACTCGCGCACCGCATGCGCGAACGCTGCCGCGACCGAGGCCTCGCTCGTGACGTCGCCCACGATCGTGCGCACGCGATCATCGCCCGCCGCGCCCGCGAGCCCGGCGCGCGCCTCGTCGAGGGCCCGCTCGTCGATGTCCACCAGCACGATCGACGCCCCTTCGGCGGCGAGGCGCCTGGCCGTGGCGCCGCCGATACCGCCGGCCCCGCCGGTGACGAGCGCGACGCGGCCGTCGAGGCTCTTTCGCGGCGGCAGCCGCCGGAGTTTGGCCTCCTCGAGCGACCAGTACTCGATGTCGAACGCGTCCTGTTCCGCGATCGGCACGTACTCGTCGATCGCCTCAGCCCACCGAACGATGCGGACAGTGCTCTCGTAGAACTCGGCGGCGACGCGGGCGGTCTGCTTGTCGCTCTGAAACGCCAGCAGCCCCAACCCCGGAACCAGCACGATGACCGGCGACGGATCGCGCATCGGCGGCGAGTCCGGACGCCTGCAACGCTCGTAGTACGCGGTGTACTCCGCGCGGTAGCGCTCGATTGCAGCGGGAAGGCGCGCGATGAGGTCCGCCACCTGCTCCCTGCCGGGCGCGAAGGGCACGAACATCGGGCGCACCCGCGTGCGCAGAAAATGATCCGGGCACGTCGTCCCCAGCCGCGCCAACGTCTCGCATCGCGCCGACCCGACGAACTCGAGGACCGCCGGCGAGTCGACGTAGTGCATCACCTTCGGGCCGAGCGGGCTGAGGAGCCCCCGAAGAATCGGAGCGATCGCCTCGAGCAGCCGCATGCGGTCCGCCGGCGGCAGCGCGGGTGCGACGATCGGCCCGAGCGGCTCCGGTTTTCCATGCGCGTCGAGCCAGTCCGCCGCCTTCTGGATCGCGCCGAGCGTCGTGTGATAACAGGCGCGCGAGTTCGCCCCCCACGTGAGCAGGCCATGGCCGCCGAGGATCAGCCCGATCGCGTTCGGGCGCTCCCGTGCGACGCGGCCGACCGCCAGCCCGAGATCGAAGCCCGGGCGCTGCCACGGCACCCACGCGAGATCGGCGCCGAAAATCTCCTGCGTCAACCGCTCCCCATGGCGCGCCGCCGCGATCGCGATGATGGCGTCGGCGTGCATGTGGTCGATGTGACGATGGTCGATGAACCCGTGCAGGGGCGTGTCGATGCTCGCGGCGCGGGCGTTCAGGTTGAACGTGCAGTGCGGAAAGTACGCCGGCATCTCGTCTTCGCGCTCCCGCCCCGCATACTTGCTGGTGAGATCCCGAAGCTTGTCGAGATAGAGCGACGCGAAGCCGTCGAGCGTCGCGCTGCCGAGGTCTCCGCCCGAACCCTTGACCCAGAGCACGTCCGCCGGCTCACCGGTCAGCGGATCCAGCATCGAAACCTTGGCGGAGGTGTTGCCGCCGCCGTAGTTCGTAATCCGGAGATCCGATCCGAGCAGGTTGGATCGATACCGCAGGAGCTCCTGCTCGGACAGGTCCCGCGCGTCCTCGTCGTTCCAGAGGTCCGGCAGGCGGCCCGCGGTGGCGGCAGGCACGTTCTTCGAGTCGGTCGTCACGGTGCGCCTATGCTAACGCGGAGAGGCGTCAGTGTAACCGGGCCGAACAGGCCTGAGTCGAGCGGCTCCCACTTCGCGGCCGTGAAGAGGCCGTCGGCGCCGCGGTTGTCCGGGAAGCGGGCCGGAAAGTTCACGTTATAGAACTTCTTCCACCGGACACCTGCCCGATCGAGGGCCGCGATACGGTTGGCGGGCAGATTGGTGACGTACACCTCGAGCGTGTTCTCCGCGGCGAGCGACGCGGCATCGAGCGTGATGTGGAAAGACGGACCAATCAGCGTGCCCAGGTCCTGGCCGTTCAGAGTGACGCGCGCGCTGTCGTGGACGCGGCCGAGATCGAGCCGCCAATCCGCGACGTCGCCGGCCGGACGCCGGAAACGAACGGTGTAGACGGCCGTGCCTGAAAAGCGCTTCACGTCGCCGCCGTCGAAGCGCGTCCAGGATCCGAGCCGTTCGATCGACCGAGTCGACGGCAGCTCGGGCCCGCCAGCCACGAATTGCAGTGTCCATGGCCCGTCGAGCGCGATCGGTGGGCCGGCCGTCTCGTGCGTCATAAACGGCTCGCCCGCGCGTGCACCGGTCTGCACCAACAGAGACTCACCCGGCGCGAGCGTCAGAAAGACCTCGGCAGTGCCACCGGCGGAGCGGCGCACCCGGGCGTCACCGCGCCTCCCGCTCATGGGATCGAAGATGACGGCCGACGGCGTCCGCACGTCGAGCGGGATCCAGTCGCGAACCTCGCGCCCAGTGCTGTTGACGAGGAAATACACCCGCCCGCCAGCGTAGCGACGACGGACAAATTCGAGTCCCCTGTCCACGAGCGGCTCGCGGTGGGTGCCGAGCAGATCGAGAAGGCGATCGAGATCGTCGACGGTCGGCAGGGTGGCGGCCTGATCGCGGAGCTGGTTGAATCGCGCCCGGCGTTTGTCGAGGTCGGCAAACCCCGATACATCCGCGGGTCGACCTCGGAAAACAACCACCTGCGCGCCTTCTCGTGCGAGAGCGATGATTCTCTCGAACGTTTCGAGCGGGATGTAACGGCTCGCTGGCACGACGAGCGTCTCGTACGAGGCGCCGCTCGCTGTCCTCAGTCGTCCATCCGTGACGCGCGTCCCGGCGAGCTGCCGATCGGAGATGTAATCGTAGGTGTAGCCGCGGCGCTGAAGCGTGGCCGCGGCCTCTTCGAAGGGCGATCCGGTGTTCGGCGCGTTGGCGCCGCCGAAATGCGTGAGACGGCCGGGTCCGGTCCCGAGCGCATCGTGGAACGGGTAGTACAGCAGGACGTCCTGGTCCGGCTCACCCGCCTGCAGGAACGACTGGACGCGCGTCACGTAGGCGTTGAGCGCGCCAAAGTCCGACCACCACGCGCTCCGCGGGTTGAACTCGACCGACGCGTAGAACTGCCACCCCGGCCACGGCTCCTCCCGCGGCGAGTACGCGGTGCCGTGATAGACGATGTGGTTGACGCCGGCGACGAAGAACTTGTCGACGGCGGCGCGGACGTCGGCAAGAGTCGACCTGAAGTGCTCCCCCAGCCACGTCGCAGCCTCCGCCGAGACGAGTCGCCGTCCTGCAACGTGCGCCGCGGACGTCGCCCACTTGAACCGCGGCAGATCGTTCCCTTCCGTCTCGGGGATATCGCTGGCCGCGTAGAGGTCGAGCAGGTTGGCGGGCGATCCGTGCGCCTGGTTGCGCACGATGCGGCCGCGCTTCTTCGCCCAGCCGCTCCACTCGGACGTAAACGTCTCGAGCAGCAGGTCCGACACGGTCTCGCGGTAATCCGCGTGCACGCGGGCGTCCGCGTGTTCCACCAACGCCGGCAGATGCGCGCGCAGATCGTACCCTCGCCGCCGCTGGAACTCCGCGAGCAGCGCCGGCGTCCCATCCGCCTGACCGGTCGCGTCGTCCACTTCGTACGAATCGTTGAAGAAAGCGCGCAGGCCGGGAAGCTTCGATCCGCCGAAGCCCTTGTCGAATGCAGCGAGGTAGCGCCGGATGGCGTCACGGGAGAAGTGATCGATCACATTCCCTTCCCCACCCGGCGCTGCCCGCTCGACCAGCTTCCCGTGCCAGCCGAGAAACGCGGCATAGAGCGTCCACATGCCCGGTGGCGCGACCCAGTCGAGTACGCCGGAGTCGCCAACGCGCGCGGTCAGATCGATGTACTCGCCGGAGCGCGGGTACGCGACGAGCGCGAGGAGGGGCGCGGGTTTCGGATAGCGAACCTGCTCGAGCGCGAGGGCTTGTAGATTCGCGTTCGCTTCAACCGGGTCCTTGAGGTCACCGATTTGTATGGCGCGCGCGCCAGACCGCAGCAGCGGCTGCTGCATCGATCCGGTGGGCGCGGACTCGCGGGGGCTGATCTCGCGCACTTCGTAGACCTGGTTGCCGAGCGCCCGGACGAGCGGCGTCTGCATCAGCCGGACCGGCTCGGCCAACTGCGCTCCGCCTTCGACAGCCCAGGTCTTGAACATCAGCGAGCGGCACGCGTCGCTCTCGACGACCCACGGGCCGCCGAACGGCCAGCCGGTGCCGGTGGCCATGTCGACGCCCAGTCCGACGCGCTGCGCTTCCCGGAGGGTGTGCTCCAGCAGTTCCATCCATCGGGCGGACAGGAACGGCACGAAGCGGGATTCCGCGCCCGCCGCGCCGTAGATCGGCGTAATCTCGACGCCGCCGAGACCGGCCGCCCGCAGCGCCTCTAACTCCGACGTCAGCCCGGCCTCGTCGACCGCGCTGCCCAGCCACCACCAGCGGGTCCACGGCCGCGTTTCGTGGGTGATCGGAGGCCAGTCGGCTGAATCGGACGTCGAGGGCTGGGCCCATGCGACGAGCGCGAGCGCCGCGAGGGCGGCGAGCCTGTGAAGCATCGGGGACCATTCTAGCCATTCAGCAATCAGCATTCCCCAATCAGCAATGAATGGTTTACTCTCCCGCATCCCATGTCCCTCGTCCGGCTCCGAGGCGTGAGCAAAGCGTTCGGCGGCGTGCACGCGCTCCGGTCCGTGTCGTTCGACCTGCAGGCTGGCGAGGTCCATGCGCTCGTCGGCGAGAACGGCGCCGGAAAGAGCACGCTCGTGCGCATCCTCACGGGCGCGCACGCGCCGGACTCAGGGACGATTGAGATCGACGCGCGCCGGGTCGATCGCGCCAACCCTGTCACCATGCGCGCGCTCGGCATCGCGCCGATCTATCAGCAACCGGCGCTCTTCCCGGACTTGACGGTCGCCGAAAACCTTGCGGTCGGGCACGAGCCCGCCGGAGCCTGGCGGCGGGTCGATTGGCGCCGGCGACGCGA
Organism: uncultured Acidobacteriota bacterium; assembly: GCA_963847125.1. Lineage (GTDB taxonomy): Bacteria > Acidobacteriota > Vicinamibacteria > Vicinamibacterales > 2-12-FULL-66-21 > DATAEE01. The sequence goes on along the minus strand of CAWJYM010000004.1, from coordinate 2,831,832 downwards.
GCGGGCGCGCGAGATGCTCTCCCGCGTCGGCGCGGACATCGACGTCGACGCTCCTGCCGGCGAGCTGCGGATGGCCGAGAAGCAGCTCGTCGAAATAGCGCGCGCCCTGGGTGCGGAGGCACGGGTCATTCTGATGGACGAGCCTACCGCCGCTCTCACCGATCGAGAGGCCGATCGGTTGTTCGCTCTGGTCCGCGACCTGCGGTCCCGAGGCATCGGCATCGTCTACATCTCCCACCGGCTCGAGGAGGTCGCCGCGCTCGCCGATCGCGTGTCGGTCCTCCGCGACGGCGAGCTCGTCGCGACCCGTCCGGCCGCCGAGACCGGCCGCGCCGAGCTCGTCCGCCTGATGGTGGGCCGCGATCTCCAGGCGATTTTTCCCAAGCGGACCGTTCCGATCGGGGACATCGCGCTCGAGACCGATCGAATCGGTTGTCGCGCAGTTGGTGTGCGGGATGTGAGCCTGAAGGTCCGTGCCGGCGAAATCCTGGGTCTGGCCGGGCTGGTTGGCGCCGGCCGCACGGAGTTGGCGCGCGTGCTGTTCGGCATCGACCCCGCGGACCAGGGAGACATCCGTCTCGCAGGAAGCGCGGTCACCGTCTGGTCGCCTGCGCAGGCGGTGCGGCTCGGGCTCGCCTACCTTCCTGAGGATCGCCGCCGGCACGGCGTCATCCCCGAGATGTCGGTCGCGGCCAACACCACTCTGGCCAGCCTGCGGGCGATCGCGCGCGGCGGCTTCGTCGACCATCGCGCGGAGCAGACCGTCGCAGCATTCTATGTGAAGCGCCTCTCGATCAAAGCGAGATCGATCGACGCGCCGGTGTCGGAGCTCTCAGGCGGCAATCAGCAGAAGGTCGCGCTCGCCCGCTGGCTGGCGACGGGGCCGCGGGTGCTCATCCTCGACGAGCCCACGCAGGGGGTCGACGTCGCGGCAAAGGCGGAGATCCACGCGCACATGGTCGATCTCGCCGCTGAAGGGCTGGCGATTCTGCTGATCTCCTCGGAGCTGCCCGAGGTTCTCGGGATGAGCGACCGGATTGCCGTCATGCGCGCGGGCACGGTCGTCGGGACGTTCGACCGGAAGGACGCCACCCAGGAGACGATCATGGCGCTCGCGCTGGGGACGCCGCGGTGACCCATCGGCGCGAGGCGGCGATCGCCACCGCGTACGTCCTGCTGCTTCTGGTGCTCGCGGCGGCCGCGCCCGCCTTCTTTCAACCCGCTCATCTTCGCGATCTGCTGGTGGGCGCGTCGCCGCTCCTCCTCGCCGCGGTCGGCATGACACTCGTCATCCTCGCCCGGCAGATCGACATTTCGATCGGCTCACAGTTCGCGATCTGCGCCGTGGTCGCCGGACTGCTGGCGAAGCAGGGGGTGCCGATGCCGATCGCCGGCGCCGCGGCCGTCGGCGCCGGCGCGCTGCTTGGCGCCGTCAACGGGTTGCTCGTCGCCGGGCTCGGCCTTCCCGCGATCGTCGTGACGCTCGCGACGATGGTTGGCCTTCGTGAAGGGCTGCGCTGGACGACCGGAGGCGTGTGGGTGCGTGAATTGCCGGACGGATTTCAATGGATGGGCGTCGGACAGGACGTCGGACGCATCGCCATCCCCGCGCTCGCGCTCGCCGTGTGGGTTGTCGCGGCGCTTGGCATGCGGCACCTGGCCGCGGGTCGCGCGATCTACGCGACGGGATCGGATCCCGAGGTCGCCCGCCTTGCGGGCATCCGGCCGCGGCGAGTCGTGTTCTGGGCCTTCGTGGCGATGGGCGCGCTGACCGGGCTCGCCGCGCTCGTCTCCGCGATCCAGTTCATCGACGTCCAGACCAATTCCGGGATTGGCTTCGAGCTGAGGGTGATCGCCGCGGTCGTCGTCGGCGGGACGGCGATAGCCGGCGGGCGCGGCTCGCTCGTCGGGACGCTGCTCGGCGTGCTGCTCCTCGCGACGGCCGGGCCCGCGCTGGTGTTTCTCGGCACAGAGGCCTACTGGGATCGCGCCCTGCAGGGGCTCATCATTCTCGTGGCCGTGGCGGCTGATGCGTTCCGGCGGGGCGCGCGAACGTGAGCTTTGGCGTGCACGAGCGCGTGCTCGCGGCCTGCCTCGTCGTCGAGATCGCGATCTTCGCGGCGCTCGGCTCGAACTTCCTGACGATTGAGAACGCCGCCGAGATCGCGCGGGCGAGCGCCGAAGTCAGTCTGCTCGCCCTCGCGCTCACGCCCGTGATCCTCACGGGCGGAATCGATCTGTCGGTTGGATCGCTGCTGGCGCTGTCGGCCGTCGTCTTTGGCGTGACGTGGCGCGAGGCCCAGTGGCCGATCGTGCTGGCGGCGGCTGCGGCGATTGGCGCGGGCGCGGCGGGCGGCGGCCTCAACGCGCTGCTCGTGTCGCGCCTCGGCATCCCGCCGCTCATCGTGACGCTCGGCACATACTCGCTCTTCAGAGGCCTGGCGGAGGGGGCGACCGGCGGCATACGCAACTACTCGAACTTCCCCGACGGATTTCTCTTCCTGGGACAAGGTACCCTTGGCGTCGTGCCAGTTCAGCTCGTCGTCGTCGGCCTGGCGGCGATTGGATTCTGGGTGCTCGTGCATCGGATGGCGCTCGGACGGACGCTGCGGGCGATCGGTTACTCGACGGAAGGCGCGCGGTTTGCCGGTGTGCCGGTCGGCCAGCGACTCGCCGTGGTCTACGTTCTGTCCGGACTCAGCGCCGGGGTCGCGTCGCTCCTGTACGCCGCCCGGCTCGGCCAGGCGAAGGCGGACGCCGGGACCGGATTCGAGCTCATGGCGATCACGGCCGTGGTGCTGGGCGGCACGTCCATCTTCGGCGGACGCGGGAGCGTCGCAGGCACCGTCCTGGGCCTGGCCACGCTGGCGGTGTTGCAGAATGGTCTGCGGCTCGCGGATCTGCCCGCCGAGCTGGCGGGCGTCGTCACGGCCGGGCTGCTGCTGACGGCTCTTGGGGTTAGTGGAAGGGACACGGTCACATGACACGCTCCTGTGCAGCGCTCGGACTCGGTCTGGTGGTCATCTCTTTTTCGTTCGCAGGCTGCCGCGGCGGCGCTGACGAGACTGGCGTGACGATCGCGATGATGCCCAAGAACAAGGGCAACCCCTATTTCGCGAGTTGTCGGACCGGCGCGGAAGCGGCGGCGAAAGCGCTCAACGTGCGGCTGCTGTGGGATGGGCCGACCGAGACCGATCCCGCGAAGCAGAACGAGGTGGTCGAGGCCTGGATCACGCGCGGCGTGGATGTGATCGCCGTCAGCGTGGAGAACAAAGAGGCGCTGTCGACCGTGCTGCGCAAAGCGCGCGGGCGCGGCATCAAAGTCCTGACCTGGGACGCCGACGCCGAGCCGGACGCCCGGGACTACTTCGTGAACCAGGCCACGCCGCGCGGGATCGCGGAGACCCTCGCCGGTCACACCGCCAGGATCCTCGGCGGCCGCGGCGCGTTCGGCGTCATCACCGCTTCGCTGACCGCCGCCAATCAGAACGAATGGCTGCGCGAGCTGCGCGCGGTGCTCGCGGAGAAATACCCTGACCTGACGCTCGTCGACGTGCGGCCGAGCGACGACGATCGCCGCCGGGCGTTCGAGGAAACGCAGACCATGCTGAAGGTGCACCCCCAGGTGCGCGTGATCATGGCGATCGCGTCGCCGGCCGTGCCGGGCGCGGCGGAGGCCGTCAAACAGTCGGGCCGCACCGACGTGCGCGTGACCGGACTCGGCCTGCCGGGCGACGCGCGGCCCTATCTGAAAGACGGCGTGCTCGACTCGGCCGTCCTGTGGAACACCGAGGACCTCGGATGGCTCACGGTGTACGCCTCGCACGCCGTCGCGACCGGCGCGCTGAAGCCAGGCGCGTCGTCCCTCTCGGCCGGCCGGCTGGGGACGCTGAAGGTCGAGGGCGATCAGGTTATCCTCGGCACGCCGTTTACGTTCACGAAAGACAACGTCGACCGGTTCACCTTCTGAGAGGGCTCGCGCATCATGTCCACCCCCGCTGCCGAACGGACGCCAGCCGGCGAGACCCTCGACCGCGGGGGAATCGCCGGCCACCCCCGCGGTCTCAGCACGTTGTTCTTCACCGAGATGTGGGAGCGCTTCAGCTACTACGGCATGCGCGCGCTCCTCATCCTGTTCATGACGGCGAGCGTCGCAGAGGGTGGGCTCGGGCTCCAAACCAGCAGCGCGGCGATGATCTACGGTATCTACACGGGCTCCGTTTACCTGACGGCGATTCCGGGCGGGTGGATCGCCGATCGGCTGCTCGGCCAGCGGGACGCGGTGCTCTACGGCGGCATCCTGATCGCGCTCGGCCACTTCAGCCTCGCGCTGAACGTGACGCCGATGTTCTACGCCGGTCTCGTGCTGATCGTGCTCGGCACGGGACTCCTGAAGACGAACGTCAGCTCGATCGTCGGTCAACTCTACGCGCCAGACGATCGACGCCGCGACGCCGGGTTCTCGATCTTCTACATGGGGATCAATCTCGGTGGCTTCATCGGGGCGCTGGCCTGCGCGTATCTCGGCCAGTGGGTCGGCTGGCACTGGGGCTTCGGGGCCGCTGGTGTCGGGATGACGCTGGGGCTGATTCAGTACGTCGCGGGAGGGTCGCGACTCGGCAACGCCGGGCTGCTCGAGCGTAAACCCGCGAATGCGGGACTGCTCTGGGCAGGAGTCGCCGGGACTTCACTGGCTGTCGTGGCCGCGTTCTACGCGCTCTGGGACTATCGAGACCTGGTGATCCTCGCCGGAACGATCGTGCTGTTCATTTGGCTGCTCGGTCAGGCGAAGAGTGGAGTGGAGCGAAAGCGCATGCTCGCGATCATCGTGCTCTTCGTGTTCGCGACGCTGTTCTGGGCCGGCTTCGAGCAGGTTGGATCGAGCCTCAACCTGTTCGCCGATCGTGCGACGCGCAACTCGATCCTTGGCGTCAACTTCCCTTCGGCCGTTTTCCAATCCCTGAACTCGCTTTTCATCATCATGTTCGCGCCCGCCTTCGCCTGGCTGTGGATCCGGCTGAGCAGCCGGGAACCGTCGAGCCCCGCGAAGTTCGCCTGGGGGTTGGGGTTCGTGAGTCTCGGGTTCCTGACCGTTTCAGTGGCGGCGCTGATCTCGCAGCAGTCCGGCGGCGCCAGAGTGAGCCCCATCTGGCTGATCATGGTGTTTCTCTTCTTCACGTTCGGCGAGCTGGCGCTGTCGCCCGTCGGCCTCAGCACGGTGACGAAGCTGGCGCCGACCCGTCTCGTGGGAACGATGATGGGTGTCTGGTTCCTCTCGATCTCGCTCGGGAACTTTTTCGGCGCGCGCGTCGCGGGATTGTTCGAGACGTTCCCGCTGCCAAAGCTCTTCGGCGCGGTGTGTCTGACGACCGGCGCCTCCGCGCTCCTGCTGGCGCTGATCGTCAAGCCAATCCGCAACCTGATGAGCGGCGTGCATTAGCCAACCTCATTGCTGAATGCTGAGGCTGCAGCCTCGTCTGGAGTTGCGTCAGCAACCCTCAGCATTCCACAGTGCGTACGCCTATCTCACCACTCTCAGATTTCGTGGTGTCGCTGATCGGCGTGCCCGCCTCGTCCGCGCCGATATCCGTCGCGCCCGCGGGTCGCGGGTGCCCGTCCCAGTCGAGGCCGGCGGCCGCCGGCGGCGCCGCGATCTTGTCGAGCAACACCGTCGCCGTTGGCCGCAGGTGCAGATCGCCGGTCGCAGGGTTGACGAACAGCGCTGCCGCGGCAGACGTGTAGTTGCCCGCGACCGTCGCGGCCGCTCCATCCCTCGCCAGGACGTTCCCGTCGAGCACGTTGTTCTGGATCACCACGCCCGTGGTGTGCGGGAACCGGTATTCAATCGGGCTGGGGTAGGTGCGCGAGACCAGGATCGAGTTGTGCAGCACCTGCGTGCCGGGAGAGTCTGCGATGTAGATCGCCGTGTCGCCCGCGACGCCGGCTCCGCGATAGATGAAATTGTTGCGCACGATGCCGCCCGTGTGATCGTTGGGCGTTCTCTCGATCAGTCCCAGGGCGATGTCGCGCTGGCAGTCGATGAAGGTGTTCCCGTCGACCAGCGTGTTCGTCGATGCGTTCCACATCAGAATGGCGGGCCCCGCGAGCTCGCCGATCGGCGCCCGGATATTGCGGAACAGATTGTGCCTGATGATCCAGTTGTCGCCCGTATGAACATCGACGCCATTCGTGTAGTAGTCGCGGCTCGTCGTCACGTACTCGATCACCGAATACTCGACGATGCCGTTGTCGACGCCGCCGCCCGCCCCGTTCGGGTTCGCCTTCACGAACTGCTGGCCCGCGTTCACGAGCCTGACGTTGTGGATGAGCGGCGACTGGGCGCCGGCGTTCAGCATGATCGGGTGGTTGAAGATGTCGCGAATCGTCAGGTGTGCGATGGTCACGCCTCGGACGTCACCGCCCACCCAGATCCCGAACGGTACGCCGCCGTCGTTTGGTCCGCTCATCCCCTTCCCGACGAGCACGACATCGTCGCGGTTTCCGGTGGCGCCTCGAATGCCGACGTTCGTGAACGTCCCGTTGATGTAGAGCGGCGCGTTGAGATTGTAGGTCCCGGCCGCGATCACGATCGTGGTGTTGGAGACGATTCCAGCGACGGCGTTCTGCAACTGAGAAAGGTTGGAGACGTTGACGACCGTCCCGGTCGGCGGCGGCAGCGGTGACGGAGGGATCGCCGGGCCGGCGAGCGCGAATGAGCCGGTGGCCAGCACGAGCGATATGCCGAGAATCAGGCGCGCGATGGCGTGAGACTAAGCAAGCTTGCTGCCATCGATGAACGTCCGTGGGGCTTGGGGCCCGCCTCCGCGGCCGAAGCCGCTGAAGCGCCGCTTCGGCGAGGCAGGCTTTGGGGCCTGGGGCTTGGCTGGAACGACGTTTTTCGTGTGGGCTTCCTAATCTTTGACCGTCGACGCGAATCGGTATTCACCCGAGCCCACCTCCACGACAACATCGTCTTTGTCCTGACGGCGCGCGAGGAGATCCTTCACGCGTTCGATCGGCTGGCCACCTTCGGTGACCGACGTCAGCGTCGTGCGCGGCAGGCGGATCGTCGCGCGTGTGTTGGGCGGCACCTGCACGGTCAGTTCGAACCGTCGAGCGTCGAGCGTCCACGCGGACGCCACCGTTCCGTACGGAGAATCGTGGCGGGCGCCGGCCTTCGTCGTTTTCCCGCCGGGACGCGGCTGAATCAGGATGTGGCGATAGCCCGGCGCCGCCTCGTCGATTTCGATGCCGGTCATCACGCGGTACATCCAGTCGCCGACCGCGCCGTACGCGTAATGATTGAACGAGTTCATCCCGGCATCCTGGAACGAGCCGTCCGGCTTGATCCCGTCCCATCGCTCCCAGATCGTGGTCGCACCCTTCGTGATCGGATACAGCCACGACGGGTACTGCTCGCGCTCGAGCAGCATGTAGGCCTCGTCCATGTATCCGTACCTCGTGAGCACGTGAAGCAGGTACGGCGTGCCGAGAAAGCCGGTCGTCAGGTGCTGGCGCTGGCGTACATCGCGCACGAGGTGGGCGGCCGCCTTCTCGCGCATATCCGGAGGCAGCAGGTCGAAGTGCAGCGCGAGGACGTATGCGGTCTGCGTGCCTTCGCCGACGCGAGCGGCGGGGGTCACGAACTCGCGCACGAACGCCGTCCTGATCCTGTCGACCAGCGCGTCGTATTGCGCCGCGTCCTCCTTTTTACCGAGCACGCGCGCAACCCGCGCGAGCACATCGGTCGAGTGCGCGAAGAACGCGGTGGCGATGAGGTCCTTGCCGGTCGTCGCGCCGGGATAGTCGGCCCGTGTCGTCGCGAACGCCAACCAGTCGCCGAAGTGAAAGTCGCCGTCCCAGATGTGATCGTCGCCCGCGCGCTGCCGCATGTACTCGACCCAGCGCGTCATGCTGCCGTACTGCTCCTGAAGGACGCGCGTATCGCCATACGTCAGATACATGGTCCACGGGATGATGACCGCGGCGTCCGCCCAGCCCGCGGCCCCTGCCGCCTGCGGGAGCACCGATGAAGAGCCGGCAGGCATCGTGATCACGTCCGGAATCACGTGCGGCACGGCGCCCGACTTGTACTGATCGGCCTCGAGATCCTTCAACCACTTGGTGAAGAACCCCGCGACATCCATGTTGAACGCCGCGGTGCGCGCGAATGCCTGCGCGTCGCCGGTCCACCCCAGGCGCTCGTCCCGCTGCGGGCAGTCGGTCGGAACGTCGAGAAAGTTCCCTTTCTGACCCCAGACGATGTTGTGATGAAGCTGATTGAGGATGGCGTGCGACGCCGAGAAGTCGCCGCTCGTGGTCATGGCGGAGTGGACGACGATCCCCGTCAGGCCGTCCGTCGTCAGCTCGCCCGGATAGCCGTCGACCGCCACGTACCGGAAACCCTGGAACGTGAAACGCGGCTCGTAGGTCTCGACGCCGCCACCTTTCAACGTGTACTTGATCGCCTGCGCTGCCGCGCGCAGGTTGGTGGTGTAGAAGTTGCCCTGCTTGTCGAGCACTTCGGCGTGTGTCAGCGTCACGACGGTGCCCGGCGTGCCCTGAACGCGCAGCCGGACCCAGCCGACCATGTTCTGTCCCATGTCGACGACGTGCTGTCCCGCCGGCGTCCGCAGGATCGCAACCGGTTTGAGCTCGTTCATCCGCTTGATCGGAGGGCCCGCTGGCGCGATCAACACGTCTTTCGAACGCTCGACCGTGCGGACCGGCGCCCAGCTCCGATCGTCGAACGTCGCTTCGGTCCAGCCAGACTTTTCGAGACGCGCGTCGTAGGTTTCGCCGTGGTAGATCTCCGACATGACGATGGGGCCGACCAATGCCTTCCACTGGCCGTCGCTGCCGATCGTCTCGCGGCTCCCGTCGGCGTACGTGACGTCAATCTGGAGCAGCAGCGCCAGTCGGTCGCCGTATACGTTGCGCCGCTTGCTGAAGCCGATGTTCCCGCGGTACCAGCCGTTTCCCAGCATGACGCCGGCGGCGTTGTCGCCGCGGCGCAGGAGAGCCGTCACGTCGTAGGTCTGGTATTGCAGACGCGTGGCATAGCTCGTCCATCCGGGTGTCAGCACCTCGTCGCCAACCCGCACTCCGTTGAGGTGCAGCTCGTAGACGCCATGGCTGGTCGCGTACGCGCGCGCCGACTGGACAGCCTTCGTCAATCTGAAAGCGCGCCGCAGCATCGGAGCCGGCGGCGACGTCGTGACATCCTCCGGCAGCCCGGGCTCGATCCAGCTCGCGCGCCAGTCAGCCGGCGAGAGCAAACCCATCTCCCACCAGGCAGGCTCACTCCAGCCTGAAGCACGTCCCTGGTCGTCCCAGATCTGCACCTGCCAGACGTAGCGCTGCCCGGAACCGAGCGGCTTCCCCTCGTACGCGCGTTGGGTCGACGCGGCCGAGGCGACGCGGCCGGAATCCCAGTGCAGGTTGCGGGCCGAACGAAGGTCGCCGGCGGAACGCGCCACGCGGATCTGGTACGCGGCCTGCCGCACGTTCCGGACCGTCGCGGCGATCCGCCAGCTCAATCGCGGCGCACGGCTATCGATCCCGAGCGGGTTTTCTTTGTATTCGGTCCGGAGCCCTTCGACTTTCAGGGCAGGAGCAGACGGTGCCGGCTGCGAGAATCCAGTAGACGCTTCGACTGCGAGGAGGGCGACGGCGGCGAGCAAGAAGATCGCGCAAGGTGAACCTCAAGAACCCTGAGAACCGCCAAGACCTTGAGAACCCTGAGAACCTAATCCTTGACGCAGGTAACCAGCGACCAGATCTTCGGGATGTTGACCTTCTCGATCGACACGGGCTTCAGATCCGCCTGCGCGAGGAAGGCGGGCAGATCGAGGTCGGACTTGAACCCGATGTGGATCGTCAGCGGCGAGATCAGCCGCTCGAAGCGCGAGAGCAGGGCGTTCGGGCTGATGAAGTGATTGAGGAACACGATGCGTCCGCCGCGGCGGCAGACGCGGCGCATCTCCTGCGCCACCTTGACCGGATCGGGCACGACGCTGATCAGATACGGCGCGTAGACGATGTCGAAGCTGTCGTCCGGAAACTTGAGATCGACCGCGTCCATCTGCAGCAGGCGAACGCCGCGGATGTCCTCGCGGCTGACGCGGTCGCGCGCCTTCTCGAGCATGGATGCCGAGAAGTCGATGCCGGTCACGCGGCAATGTCTCGGATACAGAGACAGGTTGATGCCCGTGCCCACGCCGACCTCGAGCACGCGCTCTTCCGGCATCAGTCCCATTTTCTTGATCGCCTGCACCCGACCGGGGTGAAGCGTGGGACCGAAGACGAGGTCGTAGACCTTGGCGAGCTTGTCGTATACACCCTCGACGAAATCGTTTTCGACCTCCGTGACCGACAGCGCCCGGGTCGCCGCGTCGGAGGCCGCGAGATAGTCCTCTCGGTCGTCGAGTTTCAATAACGACATAGGTTCCGGACTATAGCACGACGGGTGCACCGGGTGCACCTGACTAGGGCGTGCAAACCTCAAGCACTCCAAGGACCGCCGGCAGCGGATCGGCGGTCGTGGTGGCGGTCGTGATCTGCAGGCCTTCGACGACGCCGCGGAGCGCCGACGCGATCTCGCGCGCGACCGCGAGCCCCTCTGCGGGCGCGCGTCCGGCGGCCTCGGCCCGCCGCATCCGATCGAGCAGCGCCTCGGGAACGTGGACCCCGGGCACCTCGTTCGCGAGAAACTCGGCGTGCCGGACGCTTTCGAACGGCGCCAGCCCGGCCACAATCGGAATCCGCACGTGCTCGATCCGCTTCAGCACACGCTCGAACGCGGCGACATCGTAGATGGGTTGTGTCAGGGCGAACTCCGCTCCCGCTTCGACCTTGTACTCGAAGCGCCGGATCTCCTCGTCCAGATTCTGCGACGCGGGGTTGAGCGCCACCCCGATGTGGAACGCGGTCGCGGCCCCGATCGCCTGGCCCCCGATATCGAGGCCGCGGTTCAGGCGCGAGACGACGTTGGTCAGGCCGATCGAATCGACGTCGAAGACGGCGGTCGCGTCCGGGTAGTCGCCCGCCTTGGGCGGATCGCCGGTGATGATGAGCACGTTGCGCACCCCCATGGCGTGCGCGCCGAGCAGGTCCGACTGCATGCTGAGCAGGTTCCGGTCCCGGCAGGCATAGTGCAGGATGGACTCGAGCCCCGCCTGCTGCTGGACGAGCACGGCCATCGCCAGCGCGCTCATCCGCGCGCTCGCCCGCGGGCCGTCCGGCACGTTCACGATGTCCACGCCGTGGATTTTCAGCGCGCGCGCCTGATCGACGAGCGCGTCGGTCCGGTGCCCGCGCGGCGGCAGCAGCTCGACGGTGACGACGAACGTGCGCCGCGCGAGCGCGTTCGCCATCCGCGACTTCGACTCACGATCGACCGGCTGGGCCTCGGCCGTGATCCCCGGCTGGACGCGCTCGGCGGCCGGCCGCTGCTGCGGCGGCGCCAGCGCCTTGACCGCCGCTTTGATCTGGCGGATGTGATCCGGTGTGGTCCCGCAGCAGCCGCCGACGATCTTCGCGCCGTTCAGGATGAACCGGCGGGCGTACGACGCCATGTACTCGGGCGAGCAGAGATAGATGTTCCGCCCCTCGACGTCGCGCGGTTTCCCGGCGTTGGGCTGGGCTGACAACCGGGCGTCCGTCGCGCGGGACATCCGCTCGATCGTCTCGAGCATGGCCGCGGGGCCGACGCTGCAGTTGAGGCCGATGACCTCCGCCCCGGCCGCGATCAGCGCCGGCGCGAACTGTTCCGGCGGCGTCCCGTCGAGGCTGTTCCCGTCGTCTTCGGTCGTCATCTGGGCGACGATCGGAAGCTGACAGACGCTGCGCACCGCGCGGATGGCCGCCTTGATCTCGTTCAGGTCGCGGAAGGTCTCGAGGATGAACAGCTGGACCCCGCCCTCGACGAGCGCCTTGGCCTGCTCGCGGAAGTACTCCTCGGCCTCGTCCACGCCGGTCTTCCCCCAGGGCTCGATGCGAATCCCGAGCGGTCCGATCGCTCCGGCGACATACGCCTGCTCGCGCGCGGCGTGCCGGGCGATGCGCGCCCCCTGCACGTTGATCGCGTGGGCGCGATCCGCGAGGCTGAAGGCGCCGAGCTTGATGCGGTTGGCGCCGAACGTGTTGGTCTCGATGATGTCGGACCCGGCGCGGACGTAGGCCTGGTGCACCTCGGCGACGAGATCCGGCTGCGTCAGGTTCAGCTCGTCGAACGACCGGTTCAGGAAGATGCCCTTGGCGTACAGCATCGTCCCCATGGCGCCGTCGCAGACGAGGACGCGCGCGTCGATGGCGTCGAGGAAGGGAGCCAGAGGCATGAAACCCCTATTGTCTGGTATCGGCCCTCGAGCTTCGGCGCGTCAGGCTCCCGCCTTCGCTCTTCGAGCTTCGGCGAGGCAGGCTTCTCCTTGACAGACTAGGAGAGTCCTCCGTATATTCCTAGTCGGTCTAGGAGAGCCGCATGGGCAAGAACGCCGACCTCCTCCCGGGAACCCTCGACATGCTGATCCTCAAGGCGGTCTCGCTCAAGCCGCTGCACGGCTACGGCGTGCTGCTGCGGATTCGCCAGATCTCGAAAGAGGCGCTGGAGATTCCGCAGGGCTCCCTGTACCCGGCGCTCTACCGGCTCGAGCATCAGGGGCTGATCCTGGCTGAGTGGGGCGAGAGCGAAAACAAGCGAAAGGCGAAGTACTACACGCTCACGCAGCCGGGACGGAAGCGCCTGCGTGAGGAGGCGGCCGGGTGGAACCGGCTGGCGGCGGCGATCGCCGCCGCGCTGGACGCGACGCCGGACGAGGTGTGACGTGATCGATCGCCTTCGCTCGCTGCTGAACGCGCTCTTCCGGCGGGGCCGGTTCGAAGAGAACATGGCGGACGAGCTCCGCTTTCACATCGACGCGTACGCCGAGGACCTCGAGCGATCCGGCGTCCCGCGCGCCGAGGCCAGGCGCCGCGCCCGGCTGGAATTCGGCGGCGTGGAGGGAATCCGGGAGGACTGCCGCCAGGCGCGGGGTCTGCGTCTGCTCGACGAGTTGAGGCAGGACCTCCGCTATGCGGTCCGCGTCATGGCGCGAACGCCGGGATTCACGGTCGCCGCGATTGTGTCGCTGGCGCTGGGCATCGGCGCGAACACCGCAATCTTCAGCGTGATGGATGCCGTGCTCTTGAAGACGGTCCCGGTCGAGGATCCGGGGAGCCTGCACTTCCTCGCGCATGGAACCGGCGACAACCCGGGCCTGAGCTCCACCTATCCTTTGTTCGATCGTTATCGCCGGCAGCTCGACGTCTTCACCGGGATCACGGCCTACAACATCCAGGAGTTCAAGGTCTCCTCGGCGGAGGGAGCGGAGCTCGTCAACGGTCAGTTCGTCGCCGGCAACTATCATCGCGTCCTCGGCGGCGTTCCGTTCATTCTGGGACGCGGCTTCTCGTCGGAGCCGGACCTCCCGACCGACGCCGCGTACGTCGCAGTCATCACAGAGGGTTACTGGACGCGCCGGTTCGGACGGGATCCCGACGTGGTCGGAAAGAAACTGGTCGTTCAGGGCGTTGGCGTGACCGTCGTCGGGGTCACCGGCGGTGCGTTTCAAGGTCTCAGGCCCGGCAGGCACCTCGAGATCACGCTGCCGCTGGCGCTCAAATTCTTAGACGACCCGGAGTTTCCAGGTCGTCACGATACGTGGACCGGCCTGAACATCGTCGCGCGTCTCAGACCCGGTGTTGCGGAATCGCAGGCGCTCGCAGCCGTCGACACGGTGTTCCGTCAGTACATGTCCCTGCCGGAGCAGGATTGGGTCAAACGGAACGGGCGCACGCCCGCGGGTCTCAGCATTGGACGGCTGATGCCGGCCGGCCGGGGAACGAACGCGCTTCGACGGCAGTACGACCTTTCCCTGCGCGTGCTGATGGGGATGGTCGGCGTCTTTCTCCTCATCGCCTGCGCGAACGTCGCCAACCTCATGCTCGCCAGGGCATCGACCCGCGTGAAGGAGGTCGCCGTTCGGATCAGCGTCGGCGCCGGTCGCGCGCGGCTCGTGCGGCAGTTCCTGACCGAAAGCGTCCTGCTCGCCGTCCTCGGCGGAGCGGTCGGACTGCTCGTGTCGCTGTGGGCCACCACGGCGATCGTCTCGCTCTTCCGCGCGGGCCAGATGCCGGTTGTGCTCGAGGCGGAGCCGAACGCACGAGTCCTCGCATTTACGATCGCCATCTCTCTGCTGACCGGAATCGTGTGTGGTCTCGTCCCATCGCTCAAGGCGACCCGAGTGGACGTCAGCCCGACCCTCAAGGAGAACTCGATGGGATCCGCGGGCAGAGGCCGGAGTCCGGTGTCGGCCGGGAAAGCGCTGGCGGTCTCCCAGGTTGCGTTGTGCGTCCTGCTCGTCGTCTGCACCGGTCTCCTCGTGCGGACGTTCCAGAACTTGAGAACGGTGGACGGCGGGTTTCAGAAGGAGAATGTGCTGCTCTTCTACGTGGACACACGAGGCAGCGACGCCGAGGTCATGACCCTGTACGGGGGGCTCCTCGAACGGCTGCAGGCGCTACCGGGCGTCCGCGCGGCCTCCATCTCGACGTCGAGCCCGCTCGCCACCGACGCCGAGGGGCGAGGCATCCGGATTCCAGGCTTCGCTGAAGAAGCCGCGGTCCGTACCGCCCTCACGAATCGAATCACCCCCGACTACTTCTCCACCGTAGGGATCGAGGTGCTTCGAGGCAGAGGGTTGACCGCGCTGGATTCCTCGAGCGGCGCGAAGGTGGCCCTCGTCAACGAAGCGATGGTCCGAGCCTGTTTCGGCGACTCGGACCCATTGCGGCGGACGTTCAGTTTCACGGCCTTCCCGAACGATCCGGTCACGATTGTCGGCATCGTCCGGGACGCCCGTCATCAGAACCTCCGCGAGCCCGCGGCTCTGATGGCGTACGTTCCGCTCGCTCAGGCCGAAGAACCGCCTACGTTGCTGACGACGGCGATTCGCACCGCGCAAGAGCCGCGCTCGTTGGAAGCGTCGGTGCGCGACACGGTCCGCCGAGCGAGCCCCAACCTTCTGATCAGTTATGTGCGCACGCTCGAGGAACAGGTGGACGCTTCGCTCGTGCGCGAGCGGGTGTTGGCGTCGCTCTCGGCCGGTTTCGGAGTGCTCGCGCTGCTTCTCGCGTGCGTCGGGCTCTACGGCGTGATGTCGTACGGCGTCGCGCGGAGGGCACGGGAGATCGGCATCCGCATCGCCCTCGGCGCGCAACGAGCCGACCTGCTGTGGCAGGTGATTCGCGAAACGCTCACCGTGTCGGTGACTGGCCTCGTCATCGGGCTCGGCGCCGCGCTCGCGACGACGCGCGTCGTGTCGGCGTTCCTGTTTGGACTGTCCCCGCGGGATCCGTTCACACTGCTGGCCACGAGCGCCGTACTGGTCGTGACCACGCTCGCGGCCGGCTACCTCCCGGCGCGTCGCGCCGCGAGCGTCGATCCCATTCAAGCCCTGAAGACGGAATAAACCGCCCGATCACGGAGGCAAGGGAGATCACGGAGAGGGACAAACACGGAGGCACGGAGTTCGCGGAGAACAATCATCGTTCGGTCTCCGTGCCCTCCGTGTCTCCGTGTTGATCACTCTCCGTGCCCTCCCTTGCCTCCGTGATCCACAGGCAGCAGTACCCGCTCGTATTCCAGCGTCTCGCGATCGATCAGCAGGTACGACCGCGACACGAGGTCCAGGCACACCGACCGGACGCCAGAGACGGTCATCTCCACGAACCGGTGGTGATGGCCGAACAGGTGGAGCCGCGGCTTCGCCGACGCGACCATCTCGTTGATCGGCGTCTTGCCGGCGTCGTGACCGCCGGCCGCGCGAAACGGCCTCGGCGCTTCGTGCGTCAGCAAGACGTCCAGCCCTCGCATCGTCTTCACGGCCTCGACTTCCTCACGGACGAAGTGCCGGCGCTTGTCGTCCTTCCCTTTCTTGATCAGCTCTGCTGCGTTCTTCTCGTACCAAGTTGGCGCGTGTGTGCCACCGACGCCCGCCACGCGCAAGCCGTCGATCTCTACTGCCACGCCGTTCGGGATGTAGAGAAGGTTGGTGAGCTCCTGCGGGCCGGAAGCGCCTGCGGCCCGCGCGAGGCGCCGGAGGGGAGCCGGCCGTAGGCCGGCCGCCGAGCGCGAGCGCGTGGGGGTGGGGCCCCACGCGCAGGAAGAAAAGATGACATCAAAATCTTCGTTGTTCCCCTTGATCCAATAGAGCGGCGCCGGCGGATCTTCGTAGATGCCGGCATCGTCTCCGACATCACCCACGCACAGCCAGAAGGGGATCTCGGCGTGGCGCCGCATGACGCGGCGGACGGCATCGAAGTCGGCGTGGATATCGCCTAGGGCGCCGAAGAGGTTGAGGCGGGGACGAGGAGGTCCTTCTTGTCCCAAATGAAATCGTCTTTGCTGTACACGGCCAGCTCGTAGTCCTTGCCCATGAAGATGGCCGACACCGGGCAGGCTTCTTCGCAGTAGCCGCAGAAAATGCAGCGCATCTTGTGAATCTGGTAAATGGACGCGTAGCGCGGGCCGGCCTGCACCGTTCCGTCGTTCTCCGTCGCCTCGAGGTAGATCGCGTCCGCCGGGCAGGCGACGGCGCAGAGTCCGCACGCCACGCACTTCTCCAGCCCGTTCTCGTCCCGCATCAGCACCTGCTTCCCGCGGTATTTCGGGAAGACCGGCACCTTCTGGTCTGGATAATTGACCGTGATCGGCTTCTTGAAGAGGTGTTTGAACGTCAGCGCGAAGCCCTTGACCAGGGCTGAGACCGTCCGGAACATCCGGGGATCATAGCACGGCCTCAAGAGCCACTTCTGCTATCATTTAGAGGCAACTGTCCTGTGCTCCACGAACCCAAGTTCCTGTCGGCCGAGCAGTTCCTGCTCGTGACGCTGATGGTCAAGCTCGCCATCGCCGCGATCGTCGCGACGATGCTCGTGCGTTTCACGTGGTTCCGGCGGATCCTGCTGACCGAGAAACGGGACTGGCCCGAGCGACTCGTGTTCACCGCCTGCCTTGGCCTGCCCCTGACCGCGGGCGTCACCGCCCGACTGCTGCTGAACTACGACGCCGCGGACCTGTCGCTCGAGGGGGCTTTCCTCGCAGGGTTGATCGCCGGGCCGTACGCCGGGGCGCTCGTCGGCGCCCTCGTGGCGAGCCCGGCCTTCATCGCGGGCGAGTTCATCGCGGTGCCGATGATGATCGGCTCCGGTTTCGCCGGCGGCGGCCTCCGCGAGGTCTGTCCGAAGCAGGCGATCTGGGGATTCTCGCCCCTCTTCTTCACCGGCCTCCACCGCCATGCGTGGAGCATCGTGCGCCGCCTGCACATCGACTGGCACGTGATCCTGCTCGCGGCCCCAATCGCGCTCGAGGTGCTGCGGCAGGCGCTCGGGTACCGGTTCGGCGCCCATCGGCTGTTCTTTCTCCCGGCGAGCAACGCCTGGCTCTGGATTCTTTCGGCGCTGGCGGCGGTGCTGTCGGTCGCGATCCCGATCAAGATCTGGAACAACGCGCGCATCGAGCACCGCCTGCACGAGCAGGAGCAGCTGCTCATGGCGGCGCGCATCGAGGCGCTCGCGAGCCAGATCAACCCGCATTTCCTGTTCAACACTCTGGCGTCGATCTCGTCGCTGATCCGGTCGCAGCCGGAGACGGCGCGCACGCTCATCGTGAAGCTGTCGGGCCTGCTGAGGCGACTCCTGCGGAGTCAGGACCACTTCGTCACGCTGCGCGAGGAGCTCGAGGCGATCGACGAGTATCTCGACATCGAGACCGCGCGCTTCGGCCCGACGTTGTACGTGGAAAAGGACGTCAGCGCCGACAGCCTGGACCTGGTCGTCCCCAGCATGATCCTCCAGCCGCTGGTCGAGAACTCGATCAAGCACGGACTGTCACGAAAGGTCGGCGGCGGGCGTATCACTATTCGATCCACGCGCGTCAACGGCCACGGGGTCATCGAGGTCATCGACAATGGCCTGGGCATCGAAACCGCGAGGATCGAAGGCGTGTTCGGCGGGGGCATCGGCCTCAACAACGTCAACGAGCGCCTGAAGGTGATTTACGGCGCCAACTACAGGCTCCAGCTGAGCAGCGTGCCGGGTCAGGGCACGTGCGCGCGGGTCGAGATCCCGGAGCTGGTCGTGCCGGAGCGCGTGACCGCCTAAAATGGACGACCTCCGGGCCGTCGTAGTGGACGACGAACAGCTCGCGCGAGAGGAGCTGTGCTTCCAGCTCGGGCGCGTCGGAGGCGTCGAGGTCGTCGGGCAGGCCGGCAACGGGGTCGACGCCGTCCGCGTGATCACGGACAGCGAGCCGGACGTGGTGCTCCTCGACGTGCAGATGCCGGGGCTGACCGGCTTCGAGGTGGCGCGGCGGCTGCTCGACGGCAGCGTCGACGCGCACATCGTGTTCGTGACCGCGTTCGATGAGTACGCGCTGGAGGCGTTCGAGGTGAACGCCGTCGACTATCTGCTCAAGCCGGTCGAGCCGAGGCGGCTCGAGCAGGCGATCGACAAGGTCCGTCGGCGCGTGACCCCGGCCGGCGATCGGAGCACCAGGCCGTCGATCGGGCACGAGGATCTCGAGCGGCTGCTGCAGCTGGTCGCCGATCGAAAGGAGCTGCAGGAGCAGCTCGCGGTGAAGGTCGGTGAGCGGTTCCTGCTGATTGCGGCGGACGAGATCGTGCACGCGTCGGTCGAGAACGACGCGATCACGGTCGTAACGGGAACGGTCTCCGGCACGTCTAACTACAGGACGCTCGACGAGCTGCAGACGAAGCTGGACCCGGCCGTGTTCTGGCGGGTGCACCGATCGCACCTGGTGAACATCCAGAAAATCAAGGAGATCGTGCCGTGGTTCAGCCGAAACTATATTCTGAAGATGAAGGACGCGAAGGGGTCCGAAATCCCCGTCAGCCGGTCGCAGACGCGGCGGCTGCGTGATTATCTGAGGCTATGAGCTACGGATCACGGATGGACAACGAACAGCCGCACGACCTCGACACCGAATCCGGCGCGACGCCGTCGGGTGACACCGTTCTGCCGCCGGAACCGGTGCTGGCGGATGAGCCGGCCCCGGCGCTCGTGGAAGGACCGGTGCTTGGGATCGCCGCCGAGGCGACCCCCGGCGCGATCGAAGCCGCGGCCGCGGTCCCGGCCGAGGCGTCGGGCCGGATCGGCCTCGATCGGCGCTCGACGCAGCTCGCGCGCGTCGGCGAAGAGCTCGTCGCCTGGTTCAAGACGCTGATCTCGGCGGCGGTCTACGCGACGCTCATCGTGACCTTCGGCTTCCAGGTCGCGCGGGTCGAAGGGCAGAGCATGGCGCCTACGCTCGCGGATCAGGATCGGCTCATCGTCAACAAGATCGCGTACCGGTTCGGCGCGCCGCACGTCGGCGACATCGTCATGCTCTACTACCCGCTGAACCCGGACAAGTCCTTCGTCAAGCGCGTCATCGCCGAAGAAGGCGACCAGGTGCGGATCGTGGAGGGCCGCGTCTATCGCAACGAGGTGCCGCTCGACGACGATTACGTGCCGGCAGAGTTCCGGAGCCACGAAGACTGGGGCCCCGAGGTGATCCCGCCCGGGTACTACTTCGTCATGGGCGACCACCGGAACAACAGCTCCGACAGCCGCCACTGGGGGATGGTGCCGAAGAAGTACATCATCGGCAAGGTCCAGCTCCGCTGGTGGCCGCTGCCGAAGGCACGATTGTTCTGACCCGCTCCGCCGCGGTCGCGCGGGTTCTCGCGCGGGTTCTCGCCGCCAACCTCGCCGTCGCAGTCGCGAAGCTGACCTTCGGGTATCTCACCGCGACGGTCAGCATCATCTCCGACGGCTTTCACTCGCTGACCGACGCGGCGGCCAACGTCGTCGCGCTCGTGGGGCTGCGGGCGTCCGGCAAGCCGCCGGACGTCGATCATCCGTACGGACACCGCAAGTTCGAGACGCTGACGGCCGCGGCGATCGTCGCCCTGCTCGTGCTGGTCATCGCCGAGGTCGTGCGCACGTCGCTGCAGCACCTCGGCGGCGCCAGCGCGCCGCGGGTGAGCGCGGCCAGCTTCGCGGTCATGCTCGCAACGCTCGCCGTCAATCTGGTCGTCGTCGGCTACGAGCGGCGCGCCGCCACGAGGCTGACGAGCGAGCTGCTGGTCGCGGACGCGATGCACACGCGCAGCGACGTGTTGACGTCGCTCGGCGTCCTCGCGTCGCTCGTCGGCGTGTGGCTCGGTTTTCCCATCCTGGACCCGCTGAGCGGCCTGGTCGTGGCGATGGTCATCGGCCACACCGGGTTCCAGATCGGCCGCAGCGCGACACACATCCTGGCGGATCGCATCGTGATCCCCGAGGAGGATCTTCGAACAGTCGTGATGGCCGTGCCCGGCGTGCTCGGCTGCCACCGCATCCGCACGCGCGGTACCGCCGACCATGTGTTCCTGGACCTTCACGTGTGGATGCGTCCGGACACGCGTCTGGACGAAGCCCACCGGTTATCGCACGTCGTCAAGGACGGGCTGATGCAGCGCTATCCGCAGATCGTGGATGCGATCATTCACATAGAACCGCCGCCGGACAAAGGCAGAATCTAGAATTTAGAATCTAGAATCTGGAATTCAGAAGAACAGCCACTCCGAGACGGCTAGCGGCAGTCGGCTGAGCGGCTTCTAGATTCTAGATTCTGGATTCTGGATTCTGAATTCTAGGACGCCTCGTCACTGTACAGCGCAGCGATAGCGTCCTTGTACCGCTCCTCGACCACCTTCCGCTTGACCTTCAGCGTCGGCGTCAGCTCGCCGGAGTCGATCGTGAATTCCCGCGGGAGGATCGCGAGGCGCTTGATGCGCTCGAACTGGGACAGCTCCCGATTGAGCGCGTCGACGAGCTCCTGATAGAGCGCGCGCACGTCGTCGCGGCCGGCCAGCTCCTCACGCGACGCCGCCGGGCGCCCGAGATCGCGGAGCCGGCGCTCCAGGACCGCGAAGTCGGGGACGATGAGGACGGCGGGGTACTTGCGGCGATCGCCGATGAGCACGGCTTCGCCGACGAGCGGGCTCGCCTTGAGCCGTCCTTCGATCGGCTGGGGCGCGATCTTCTTTCCGCCTGAGGTCACCAGCAGGTCCTTCTTCCGGTCGGTGATCTTGAGGTACCCGTCGGCGTCGATCTCGCCGATGTCGCCGGTGTGCAGCCAGCCGTTGTCGACCGCCGCCGCGGTCGCCTCCGGCTTGTTGTAGTAGCCCGCCATGATGTTCGGGCCGCGCGCGAGAATCTCGCCGTCCTCGGCGATGCGGAGCTCGACGCCGCGGACGGCGCGTCCCACCGTACCCAACCGCGGCGCCTCCGGCGGGTTCACGGTCAGCACCGGTGACGTTTCGGTCAGCCCGTAGCCCTCGATGATGTTGAAGCCGCAGGCCTGGAAGAAGGCGGCGATCTCCTTCGACAACGGCGCGCTCCCGGACACGAGGTACTTCAGCCGCCCGCCGAGCCCGTCCCGGATCTTCCGGAGCACGAGGCGGTCGGCGAGCCCCTTGAACAGGCCGCCGCGAAGTCCCTGGTTGACCGCCCACTTGAACAGCGCGCGCTTGAGGAACGGCCCGGTCGTTCCCTTCTCGGTGATGCGCGTGTGCAGCTTTTCGAACACGCGCGGGACGGCGGTCATGACGGTCGGCCTCACCGCCGCGATGTCGCGCGCGATCGTCTCGATCGACTCCGCGAACACGAGCGTCGTCCCTGCGCAGAGATAGACGTACGACACCAGGCGCTCGAAGGCGTGGCTGAGCGGGAGGAAGGACAACGCGACGTCCTCCTCGTTCACCCGGAGCGCCTCGACGCTCGCGTGCATGTTCGACGCGAGGTTGGCGTGCGTCAACATCACGCCCTTCGGCTCGCCGGTCGTCCCCGACGTGTAGATGAGGGTCGCCAGGTCGCCCGGCTGGATCGCCCGCGCGGCGTCCTTGTATTCCTTCGCCACACCCCATGACGCGGTGATTGCCGCATGCCCTCGCGCCGCGACGTCGTCGAGCGTCAACACGGATCCGCCTGCCGCCCCGCCCGGCTCGATCAGGATGACCGCCTCGAGCGCCGGCAACTCGTGCCGGATCTGCTGTACTTTCTCAGCCTGGGCGGCGTTCGAGACGAACACGCACCGCGCGCCTGCGTCCTGCAGGATGTATCGCGCCTGCTGCGCGGTGAGCGTCGGATAGACCGGCACCGTGACGCCGGCGGCCGTCAGGATCGCAAGATCCGCGATCAGCCACTCGGGCCGGCTCTCGGACATGATCGCGGCGCGGTCGCCGCGCTTCAGCCCGAGCGACGAGAGCCCCAGGCTGAGGTCGCGAACGCGCTCGAAGAAGTCCTTGCTCGCGATCCACTGGATACCGCTCGCGAGGCTGCGCCCGACCAGCGTCGCGCGCGGATAGCGGCCGCTGACGAAGAAAGGTACATCGGCGATCGTGCGGACGTCGGTCGAGGTGTCAGTGTTCAGCATTCAGCATTCCACATTCAGCATTCGACAATGAGCGCGCGTTAGTACCCCGCCTCCTTGTCGACGACGTTCAGCAGGGACTCCCCTGCGCGGTACCTGCGCAGATTCTCCAGAAAGATTGCCAGCGCCGCGTCCCAATAGTCCGGCCGGTTCCCGGCGACGTGCGGCGTGATCAGCAGGTTGGGTGTGTCCCACAGCGGGCTGCCCGCCTCGAGCGGCTCGTCGTCGAACACGTCGAGCGCCGCCCCGGCGATCGCGCCGCGGGTGAGCGCCTCGGCGAGCGCCGCTTCGTCCACGAGCGCTCCGCGCGCGATGTTGACGAGGATGGCGTCCCGCTTCATCAGGCTCAGCTCGCGCGCGCCGAGAATCCGTTCGGTTTCGGCGGTATGCGGTGCCGCCAGAACGACCACATCCCAGTTCGGCAGGAGGTCACCAAGCGCCGCGGACGTATGAACCGCGGCCACACCCTCCGGACGTCCTGCGTCCACCCTCCGCCGCGTCGCTTCGACGCGCGCCCCGAACGCCGACATCAGGCGCGCGACGGCCGTCCCGATCCCTCCGAGTCCGACGATGCCGACCGTCTTGCGCGCGAGCAACCGCGGCGGGTCGAGCGTCAACTCGTTCTGCGCCCACACGTGCTCGGCCTGCCGTCGGAAGGCGACCGGCAGCCGGCGGAACAGCGCCAGGACGACCGAGACGACGTGCTCGGCGATCGTCTCGGCGTGCATCCCGCGGGAGTTCGTGATGATGACGTCCGAGGCGCGCATGGCCGGAAACAGCATCCCGCCGACGCCGGCCGCCGGGCTGTGGACCCAGCGCAGCCGCCGGGCCGCCGCCAGCATCTCGGGCCGGATGATGGAGCTGAACGCCACTTCAGCGTCGGGAATGAGCTCGACCGCCTCTGGCCGCGTGCGAGCGTTGACGACCTCCATGTCTTCACCCGCGGCACGGATCCGTTCGACGACCCAATCGGGCGTGTCCCACGCGACCCATCGGCTGTAATTGGCGATCAGCAGTTTCATCCTTGCGCTCGTAGGGGCGGTTCGCGAACCGCCCCTACATCTTTATGTCTCCCGACAACCCGCCCCGTTTCTCGACCAGCATGATCTCGCCGATCGTCATCGTGCGGTCGGCTGCCTTGACCATGTCGTAAATCGTGAGCGCGGCAACCGCGACCGCGGTCAGCGCTTCCATTTCGACGCCGGTCTGCGCCTCGGTGCGGACGCGCGCCTCGATGTCGTAGCCGTCGCGCCGCGGCGTGATCTCGACCGAGACGTGCGAGAGGGGCAACGGATGGCACAGCGGAATGAGGCCGGCGGTCCGCTTCGCCGCCATGATGCCCGCGAGCCGGGCCGTCTCGAGTGGATCGCCCTTCTTCGTGCGGCCCGAGCGGACCAGGCGGAGCGCTTCAGGCGCGATCGTGATCTTTCCCCGTGCGACCGCCTCGCGGCGGGAGACCGGCTTCCCTCCGACGTCCACCATCCGGATGCGGCCGAGCCCGTCGAGATGGGAAAGCGCGCGCTTACTGTGTTTCATCCATGTCCCCCTGGGCCAGATAGAACGACAGGCTCTCGAGCGACACCGTCAGGTCGACGCTCTTCAGCTTGACCTCCGGCGGCACCGTGAGGGCCCCCGGCGAGAAATTCAGGATCGCCTTGATCCCGGCGTCGACGACGGCATCGACGACCGGCTGCGCCGACTCGGCGGGGACCGCGATCACGGCGATCCCGATCTTGTCGCGCCGGACGACGGCGCGCAGGTCCTCGATGCTGTTGATGCGAACCCCGGAGCGGGAGCGCCGGCCGATTTTCGCCCGCTCGGTATCGAAGAGCGCCGCGATCTCGAACCCTTCGACGCGGAACCCGGGATAGTCCGCCAGCGCGAGGCCCAGGTTGCCCGCGCCCATGATCGCGACCCGCACGCGCCGGTCGAGGCCGAGGATCTGCCGGAGGTGGCGCTTCAGCTCCTTGACGTAGTACCCGACGCCGCGAATGCCGAACTCCCCGAAATAGGCGAGGTCTTTTCGGATCTGCGCCGCGTTGAGATGGAACTGCTCCGCGAGCGCCTTGGAGGAGATTGTCCGCACGCCCGCCGAGTCGAGAGCGTTCAGGCACCGGAGGTACACCGAGAGCCGGTTGGTGGTCAGCTCCGAGATCTGATCCGCAGCCGCTCTCGACTTGTTCCGCTCCTTCACAAGCGGCAGATCTTACCTGATCGGAACAAGATCCGGACCCGGACCGTCCTCTTACCTGATGGACCTTCGCTTCGTCTTCCGCCTCCTCATCAAGCAACCAGCCTACGCCGCGATCGTCGTGCTGACGCTGGCGCTGGCGATCGGCGCCAACACCGTCATCTTCAGTTTCGTCAACGTTCTCGTGCTGCGGCCGCTGCCGATCGGCCAGCCGGAGACGCTCGGCTGGCTCTGGATGCTCAACCCGCAGAGCCAGACGACGCGGGGAAGGTTCTCGTATGCCGATTACAACGATCTGCGTAACGCGAGCCGCACGTTCGTCACGCTCGCGGCGGCCACGACTGAGAGCGTGACCCTGACCGGACGCGGGGAACCGCAGCGTCTCCAGGCGCAGCGCGTGACGTCGAACCTCTTCGACGCCTGGCAGCTCAGGACGGTGGCCGGCCGGGTGCTGCGGCCGGAAGAGGACGTCCCGGGCGGGCCATGCTCGATCGTCCTCAGCCACAAGCTCTGGGTGTCGCACTTTCAGCGCGACCCGGGGCTGCTCACGCAGTCGGTGAACGTGGACGGCCGCGCGTGCACGATCGTCGGCGTGCTCGATCCGTCAATCGAGTTCGGCAACCTGTCGCTCACCGACGTCTGGATGCCGATCGCGGCGGATCCGGCGGCCGGCCGCCGCGACGATCGCCGCTACTCGGTCGTCGGCCGTCTGAAGCCGGGCGTGACGCTCGAGCAGGCCGACGGCGAAATTCGCACGATTACCGAGCGTCTGGCCAGGGAGTTTCCCGCGACGAACGCCGGCTGGAGCGCGCGCGTTGCGCCGACGAGGGAGGCGATCGCCGGCAGCGACACGTGGGTCATCCTCGCGTTGCTGTCGCTGGTCGTCGGGTTCGTGCTCCTCATCGCGTGCGCCAACGTGACCAACCTCGCGCTGGCGCGCGTGTCGGGCCGGCGGCGCGAGCTGGCGGTCAGGACCGCGCTTGGGGCCTCCCGATGGCGGACGCTGCGCCTCCTGCTCGTCGAAGGCCTCGTCCTCGGCGCCGCGGGCGGCGCACTGGGCCTCGTCCTCGGCGATGCGGGGCTTCGGCTGATTCGCGCGGCGGCGTACGAGCCGTTCTTCGAGCTGATCAGGATCGATCGGAACGTGCTCCTGTTCGCCGCGGGCGTGTCGATCCTCTGCCCGATTCTCTTCAGCCTGATCCCCGCGCTCCTGACCTCGGACAATCAGGCCAGCGAAGCGCTCAAGGAGGGCGGGCGCACCTCTGGCGCGGTCCGCGCGCGGCGCAGCCGTCACGCGCTCGTCGTCGCGCAGGTCGCGCTGGCGATGACGCTCCTCGTGGTCGCGACGCTGATCGTGCGATCCATGATCGCCATCAATCGCACCGACATCGGCTTCGATCCGCACCCGCTGCTGACCGCCCAGATTGTCACCCCCGAGTGGAAACATCGCGATGACGGCGCGGTCGCGCGGCTGCAGGAGGCGCTGCTCGCGAGGCTGCAGCGTGTGCCTGGAGTGGAAGCGGCGGCGGCGACGAGCGCGCTCCCCGCGCTCGAGGTCGGCGCCCGGCAGACGTTCGTCGTGAGCGGCCGTCCTCCGGCGAGCGACGCCGAGCGGCCCTGGGCGCGGCGCTTCGTCATCAGCGCAGACTTCTTCCGTACCATGGGCCTCCCGGTCCTCGCCGGACGCGCTTTCACGACCGGCGATCGTGCCGAGACCGAGCCGGTGGCGGTCGTCAACGTCACCGCAGCGCAGAAGTATTTCGGATCGACCGGCGCGGCGCTCGATGCGCGCCTGTCGATCGCAGGCCCGAGCGAACCTCCGCAGTGGATTCGCGTCATCGGCGTCGCCGGCGACACGTCGAATCCGGATATCGAGCTGCCGCCCGACCCTCATATCTATCTGCCGCTGACCCAGAAGCCCTCGCGCGCGATGGCGCTCGTCGTGCGGGCGCCCCGGCCTGCCGACCTCGCGTCGGCGGTTCGAGCGGGCGTGCGCGAGACCGACTCCGAGGTCCCGGTCTTTCAGCTCCGGACCTTCGACGAGGCGATCAAGGACGAGCTGTCGAGCAGCGTCATCCTCGCCTGGATGTTCGCGGCGTTTGCCGTGCTGGCGCTGATCCTGGCCACCACGGGTTTGTACGGCGTCATCTGGTACACGGTCGGCCAGCGCACACAGGAGATCGGTGTCCGGATGGCGCTCGGAGCGCTGCCCCGTGACATCCGTCGGCTCGTCATCACGCAAGGCGCGCGGTTGCTCGCCATCGGCGGCGGGATTGGCCTGGCGGGCGCCTTCCTGGTCTCGCAGACGATGCGGAGCGTGCTCTACGGCGTGACCACGTCGGACCCGGTTACGTATGCCGGCGTGGTGACCGCGATCATGGCCTCGGCTGCGCTGGCGATGTGGGTGCCGATGCGCCGCGCGACGCGCCTGGACCCGGTCAGGAGCCTCAGGGCCGATTAGCAGCACGACGCTAGTCTGAGTAGGCACTGGGCACTAGGCACTCTGGTCATCTGCTGAGTGCCTAATGCCTAGTGCCTAGTGCCTTCACGACCGTAGAGACTTTCGGCCTTCGGCGGTTTTTGTGTAGACTCCGCCGCATGGCACAGCCCGCGAAGACCGCCGAGAGTCGTTCTTCCGCCGCGTTCAAGCCGTACATTCCCGCCAGCCAGTCGCCCGCCGAGTTCACGATCAAGGCGATCGTGCTCGGCGCGCTCTTTGGCCTGATTTTCGGCGCCTCGACCGTCTACCTCGGCCTGCGCGCCGGGCTGACGGTGAGCGCGTCGATCCCGATCGCGGTGCTCGCGATCTCGGTGCTGAAGCGCCTGGGCGGCTCGACGATCCTGGAAAACAACATCGTCCAGACGATCGGCTCGGCGGGCGAGTCGCTCGCCGCGGGGGTCGTCTTCACGATTCCGGCGCTGATCTTCCTGCTGCCGCTCGGGCCCGCCTATTTCAACTACTTCCAGATCACCGTTCTCGCGATCGCCGGCGGCATCCTCGGCGTGCTGATGATGATTCCGCTGCGCCGCGCGCTGATTGTGAAAGAGCACGGCGTGCTGCCATACCCCGAGGGGACGGCCTGCGCGGACGTGCTGATCGCCGGCGAGCGCGGCGGGGCGCTGGCGAAAACGGTGTTCATGGGGCTCGGGATCGGCGCGTTGTGGAAGGCGCTCTCCTGGATCGTCCAGATCTTCCGGACCGCCATCGGCTACTCGTTCCCGCGCAGCAGCTTCTTCCCGAACGCGACGCTCAACATCGATCTGTCGCCCGAGTACATGGGCGTCGGCTACGTCATCGGGCCGCGGATCGCGGGCGTGATGTTCGCCGGCGGCGTGCTCTCGTGGCTCGTCCTGCTGCCGCTCCTGTCGTATCTCGGCAACTTCATGACCGTGCCGCTGCCGCCGGTTCCCGCGAGCGGTCTCCGCCTCGATCAGATGTCGCCGGGACAGATGTGGAGCGCGTACATCCGCTATACGGGCGCCGGCGCGGTGCTGGCGGCCGGCTTGATCACGCTCGCGCGGACGATTCCGACGATCGTGACCTCGTTCCGCGAGAGCGTGAAGGACTTTGGCGCGGCCGGAGGCAAGGGGGGCCGCGTGCGAACCGAGCGCGACATGCCGCTGAGCGTCGTGCTCATCGGGTCGGCGGCGCTCGCGGTGTTCCTGATCGTCGCCCCGGGGACACCGACGCAGGGAAACGTCCTCGCCGCCATCCTTATCGTCCTGTTCGGGTTCTTCTTCGTGACGGTGTCGTCGCGCATCACGGGGCTCATCGGCAACTCTTCCAATCCGATTTCCGGAATGACGATCGCGACGCTCATCCTGACCTGCACGATTTTCGTGGCGGTCGGCTGGGTGGGTAACGACTACGCGCCGATCGCGCTCGGCGTCGGCGCCGTCGTCTGCATCGCCGCGGCGATCGCCGGCGCGACGTCGCAGGATCTGAAAACCGGCTTCATCGTCGGCGCGACGCCGTTCCATCAGCAGGTCGGCCTGGTGATTGGCGTGGTCACGTCCGCGTTCGTCATCGGCATCACGACGCTGTACCTGCACCGGGTGATGGTCATCGGTTCCGACGCGCTCGCGGCGCCGCAGGCGACGCTCATGTCCACGATCATTCGCGGACTGCTCGCCCAGAACCTCCCGTGGGGGCTCGTCCTCGTCGGCGTGTTCATCTCGGTCACGCTCGAGCTGTGCGGGATCCGCTCGCTCTCGTTCGCCGTCGGCTCGTATCTTCCGATCGGCACGACCGCGCCCATCTTCGCCGGCGGCGTCGTGCGGTGGTGGGTCGAGCGCAAAACCGGCCAGAAGGACGAATCAGAGATCAGCAGCGGGACGCTCTTCAGCTCGGGCCTGATCGCCGGCGGGTCGCTGGCGGGCATCCTGTACGCGGTGCTGTACGGCTGGGACAAGATCGAGGCGGCGGATGACGCCGCGGCGACGGGGCTGCGCGGGCTCGAATTCCTGCACGAAGGCACGGTCGGGATGGTAGCGGGCGGCCTGCTCTTCGCCGCGCTCGCGGTGATCCTCGCCCGCGCGGGGCAGCGTAAACTGGGGTAGATGACGGGTGTCGCCGCGATTGTGGCACGAGGCTCCAGCCTCGTGCTGGTCACCATCGTCGCCGCAAGCGTTTCCGCGCAGCCCCAGACGCGGATTGCGACGACGATCGACGCGCTGCTGACCTATCCCGTCTTCTTCCATGGCCGGAACGTCGTCGTCCGCGGGACGCTCGCCGAGCGAGACGGCCTGTGGTCGCTCACGTCGGCCGCGGGCGACCGGCGCGTCCACGTCCTGATGAAGAGCACTCGGCCGGACCCAGGGGCCGTAGAGGCCCGCGGTGAGTTCTGGGACCTGGGCCGGCTCCAGCAGGAGGACCCGAGGTTTGCCGGCTACGACATGGACCGGCTGATCGAACGCGTCAATCAGGGGCGCTGGCCGGGCCAGAACCAGATCTTCGTCCTGGCGCTGGAGCTCGCGGGCCCCGGCGCCGCGGCGCCTTCCACGCAGGCCACGACGATTCGCGCGGTCGTCCTCGAGCCCGACAAGTACGACGGACAGCGCGTCAGCGTGACGGGCCGCTTCCGGGGCGTCAACCTGTTCGGCGATCTGCCACAAGCGCCGGGGCGCAGCCGGTACGACTTCGTCCTGCAGTCGGCGGACGCGGCCATCTGGGTGACCGGGCTGCAGCCGAAGGGGAAGAACTGGTCGCTCGATCGCAACGCGCGCGTGGACACGGGCCGATGGCTCGAGGTCGCCGGCACCATCGGCCGCAGCTCGGGCCTGGTCTGGATCGACGCCGAGAAGATCGGGCTCGGAACGGCGCCCGAGCCCGCCGCGGTCGTCGAGGTCGCGGTACCGAAGGTGGGGCCCGCGCCCGAAGTCACCTTCAGCCTTCCGACGCCGGAAGACATCGACGTCGAGACGTCGATCGTCGTGCGCGTTCAGTTTTCGCGCGACATGGAAGCGGCGAGCCTGAAAGATCGGGTTCGCGTGCGCTACGGCACGCCGCCGCCCGAGGGGGCACCCGCGTCGCCGCCTCCCTTCGCGACCGCCTACCGGGAGGGGACCAAGGTCCTCGAGATCAAGTTCTCGGCGCGGCTCGATCGGTTCCGCGTCGTGGAAGTAGAGCTCCTCGATGGCGTCGCCGCGTTCGACGGCGCGAAGCTCGCGACACCGTGGAAACTGACGTTTACCACGGGGCCGCAGTGACCTTGACCACGGATGAGGCTCTACAAAACCGCAGACTCTAACAAAACCACGGATAAGACGGATGCAGAAACTGTGAAACCACGGTCGGAAGGATCGGCCTAAAGCAAACAACCACGGATTCCACGGATGTTGCGCGGTCTACACCAATTTCGGTTCCGCAGCGGGAGCAACGAGTGTTTGGTATTGGGAGATTCGCCAACGCGACGGGCCAACGCTGGAAGTATCGAGTGTGGCTCGCAGCAAGCGTGGCGGCAATTGCCGCCACAGTCGGCTTCTTCTCGTTGAGGCAAGGCAATCCTGCCGGCCTCCCCGAAGGCTTGACGACGGCAGTGTATTTCCCAGTTTGCATCTTCTGGTTCGTTTGGTGGGCGGCTGCGATCCGCTGCCCAGCCTGCGGCATCCGCATCGGTTGGCATCACATGACCCACGGTTCCGCCAGCAATGCCGCCGACCGCATCGCTATGGCCGACGCCTGCCCAGCATGTGGGTTTTTTCCTTCAACAACCCAGGAGACCTCGTCGTGATAAACGCTCCGAGCGCCTGTCCCGATCGCACGTCCTCGGCCAACAGGCGAAACAACCGGCAGCCGAGCCTGCGGAAACGCGCGGCCGAGCGCGAGCGCTGACTCATCCAGCCCAGGAATCCGTCGAATCCGTGGTCGTGAAACCAGATGAATCCGTTGAATCCGTGGTTGTGAAACTGAAGAAATCCGTGGTTGAACGTGATCCGTGGTGCGTTAAGCAGGTACCGGGTTCTGCGGTTTGAACCGCCTCTTGAACAGCCTCCAGATCGTCGCCGCGAAGATCGCGATCAGCGTCAGCAGGATTGCGGTGACGACCAGCGCCACGATCGGGTATTTCAGCGCCACGAAACCGAGGCCCACGACGAAGAGATCCTCGGTGAAAGCTGAGGATCCAGTTCGAGATCGGCTCGGGGCTGGTGTTGGCGACCGCTCGGGTCCCGGCCTTGGTCGCGTGCGTGCTGGCGGCGACCGTGCCGCCGAGCAAGGCGATGAGCCCCGTGACCGCCGGCGACGTCTCGCCAAAGGTCGAGACGGCGATCAGCGCACCGCCGATCGGACGGATCGCCGTGTGCACGGTATCCCAGAGCGAATCGACCCACGGCACCTTGTCCGCGACGAACTCGATCGCGTACATGATCAGCGCCGCCGCGATCACGAAGTCGTGGTCGAAGACCTTGAACTGCGGCGGCAGATCTACCCACCCGTAGCGCGACGCGAGGCCAAGAATCGCGACGGTCGCGTACAGATTGATGCCGGCCGAAAACGAGAACCCGAGCGTGCGGCCGAGCGTCGTCAGGACTTCCATCATTCAGCACTGCAGCATTCAACACTCAGCATTGCGCAAGTCTTTCAACATCGTCTGAATACTGCTTCGTACCGCACTGAATGAGCGTCGTCCCGATCATCGATCGTCATTCCGGCGGTCTCGACCGGCGGCCCGAAGCGCAGGCGCACGGTGACCGGCCGGATGATGGGACTGCCCTTCTTCATGGCCGCGCGAGCGCCGTCAATCGCCACCGGCACGACGGGCGCTCCGGCCTTCATCGCCATGATGAACCCCCCCTTCTTGAACGGCAAGAGCTCCCCCGTCCGGCTTCGCGTCCCCTCCGGGTAGATCATGAACGATGCTCCAGCCCTGAGCGCGGCGGCGGCCCCGTCGATCGCCGGCAGGCTCTGATCGCGGTTTCCCCGCTCCAGGGGGACGAATCCGGCCAGGTCGAAGGCCCGGACCAGGATCGGCAGCTTGCGCAGCTCAGCCTTGTAGAGCACCCGCAGATTGGGGAACAGCGGGGAGAGGGCCTCGAAGACGACCGGCGGCTCGATGTTGCTGCTGTGGTTCACGCAGTAGACGGCGGCGCGCCCGCGCTGGAGGTGCTCGGTCCCGTCGACGACCGAACGAATACCGCTGAGCCAGAAGCCCAGTCGGATGCCTCCCAGGCCGGCCAGGTAGAGCACGGCTGGCGATCGCACGACGAACGCGATGACAATCGCCGGAATGCCGACGACGATGATGTAGAGAGAGACCAGGACGTACGCGGCGAGCGACCGGATCGCGGCGATTAGCTGCATCAAACGAAAAGAGCCCGCCGGGATTCTATCCCGACGGGCTCTGCAATCGCGTCGCGCGGCCTAAGCGGCCGGCGCTCCCGAGCCGCGTGCCGTTACGATGCGCGGGCCGCGGTCCGTCGCGCGGTCACGCGCGTCGGCGGCTTCGTGGTCTTGGCCTTGGCCATCGCGCGATTCTTCATCGCGAAGCAGCGCTCGAGGGCGCGGTCCACCTTCTCTTCGACCATCACCATCGTCTCGCGCGAGACTTCCGAGATCTCCGAAATCACGAGGAACTTCGCGCGGTCGAGCATCCGCTTCTCGCGGAACGAGAGGTTCTTCGACCGGGCCAGGAACGTGAGGCTCTTCAGGACGTCCACGACGTCGTAGATCGAGCCGGTCCGCATCTTGTCCGAGTTGTCCTTGAAGCGGCCCTTCCAGTTCTGGTGATTGTCGATCTTGCCGTCCCCGAGCAGCGAAAAGAGCTTGATGACTTCCTGGTCTACGATCGCCCGACGGAGGCCGACGCCGTCGACGTTGTCCACCGGCACGAGGACGGTCGTGTCGCTCGCCACCATCCGCAGATGATAGAAACCGCAGGTGGTGCCAAGGATCGTCTTCGTCTCGATGCTCTCAACAACGCCGAGGCCATGGTTCGGGTAAATGACCTTGTCACCGACCTGGAATGTCACAAATCCCCCAGTTAGGAAAGGAGCGTGTAGGTTGGGAATGCGCCCGACAAGCAGTCCACTAAGTATACAGGGTCGTGCACGGTCGATCAACAGAAAACCCCTTGTTTTGCGGGACTTTTTGCACCTTTCGGCACCCGGCGTCGCGGCCGGGTTACGGCTCGGGCGCTAGCTCTACTTTTCCCTAACCGGAGCAAGCTAAACAGTTTGGCTGGAAGAGGGCGCAGGGTTGATACGACAGGACTAAAGTTCGGGGCGGCTAGGTGGCTCCGTAGCGGGCCATCGCCAGCGACACGATCTCCCCTACCAGCTCGGTGTAGGTCCGCCCGGCTTTTCGCGCCGCCATCGCGAACTCCGACTTCGACGCCAGCCAGGGATTCGGGTTCACTTCGATGACCGCCACCCGTCCGTCCGCCTGCAGCCGCATGTCGACGCGGCCGTAATCGCGAAGATCGAGCGCCTGAAAGGCCGCCACGGCCGTCTGCTGGAGGTTGGTGATCGTGTCCTCGGACAGGTCCTCGGGAAACACAGACTTGGTGTCGCGATACGCGTGAGTCCCCTTCCCCCACTTCACCTCGGCGCCGGCGATCCGCGGCCGTCCCTCGGGGAGCTTCGACAGATCGAGCTCGACGATCGGCAGCGCCGTCGGCGTCTCGTTGCCGATGACCCCCACGTACATCTCGCGCCCTTCGACGTACTCCTCGATCAGGACGGGCGAGTCGAAGTTCTGATGCAGCCAGTCGATCCGCTCCATCAATTCGCGGATCGAGTTGACGACCGCGTTGAACTCGATGCCGATCGATCCATCCTCGCGCGCGGGCTTGACGATGACGGGGAACTCGAGATGGTGCGAAAAGTCGAGACGGCCGCGAAACACTTTGGCGAAGACCGGCGTATGGATCCCGTGAAACGCGAAGATCTTCTTCGCGACCGCTTTGTCCTGCGCCAGCATCAGGCCATGGACGCCGGCGCCGGTGTACGGCCGGTTGAGGAGGTCCAGGTAGCCCGCGATCAGCACGTCGGCGCCGTCGTTCCCCCCGAAAGATTCGGAGAGGTTGAAGACGAGATCGCATTCGAGGCGCGACACCGCGTGCAGGCTCTTGATGCTGCCGTCGAGGCAGTGCAGCTCTGCCTCGTGGCCCAGCTTGTCGAGCGCCTCTTTGACTTCCTCCTCGACTTCTTTCTTGTCGAGCGTGCGCGTCAGCGGCGCTTTCGCATTGGTCGCCGCACCTTCGTCTTCCGGTTCATCCCACCGGTCGTAAAGCACAACGATCTTCTGTTTCGCCACAATTTCGGGCAATTATAAAGGTTCATGGTTCTGCGTTCCAAGCTCCGGCTTCTGGTTCTGGTTCCGGTTCTCTTTCTCGGCGCGATGGCGATCGCGCCGAACAACCGCCCGATCGGCGAGTGGCGAGCGTACGGCGGCGATCCGGCGAACACGAAGTACGCGCCGCTCGATCAGATCGCGCGTGCGAACGTGCGGAACCTGCGGATCGCGTGGCGATGGCGGTCGATCGACCAGGACGTGCTCGCCGCGCGTCCCGGGCTCCATACGTTCCTGAACGAAGCGACGCCCGTCATGGCGGGCGGCCGTCTCTACACGGTCACCTCGCTCAGCCAGGTTGCCGCGATCGACCCGTCGACGGGTCGTACGATCTGGACCTTCGACCCGAAGGCCTACGAGGCGGGCCAGCCGGTCAACCTCGGCTTCGTGAACCGCGGACTGGCCTACTGGCGTGACGACAAGGACGAACGGCTCTTTGCCGGCACGGGCGACGGGTATCTCATCGCGCTCGACGCGCGCACGGGGCGGCCGATTCCATCGTTCGGCGACGCGGGGCGCGTCGACCTCACCGTCGGCCTCCGTCGGCCGGTCAACAGGGCCGAATACTCGGTCACCTCACCGCCGATCGTCAGCCGGGGGGTCGTGATCGTCGGCTCGTCGGTTCTCGATCCGGTCCTGCGACAAGCGGGAGCGCCGGGCGATGTGCGCGGGTTCGACGCGCGGACCGGCAAGCCGCGCTGGACCTTCCACACCATCGCGCAGCGCGGAGAACCTGGCGCAGAGACGTGGGAGGACGGATCGTCGGAGCGGACGGGCAACGCGAACGTCTGGACGATCATGAGCGCCGACGAGTCGCTGGGCTACGTCTACCTGCCGACGAGCACCCCGACGTCAGACTTCTACGGCGGTCATCGCCTGGGCGCGAACCTGTACGGCGACAGCCTCGTTGCCGTCAAAGCCGAGACGGGCGAGCGCGTCTGGCACTTCCAGACGACGCACCACGGGCTGTGGGATTACGACCTGCCGGCTGCACCGGTTCTTGCGGACGTCGCGATTGGTGGACGAGTGCGGAAAATCGTCGCGCAGGTCACCAAGCAGGGCTTCTGTTTTGTTTTCGATCGGGAAACGGGCGAGCCGATCTGGCCGATCGAAGAGCGGCCGGTCGCCGCATCCACCCTCGAAGGCGAGCGTGCGTGGCCCACGCAGCCGTTCCCTGTCCGACCGGCGCCGTTCGATCGTCAAGGGATCGTCGAGAGCGATCTGATTGATTTCACGCCGGAGCTGCGCGCCGAGGCACGGGCGATCCTCGGCAAGCATCATCACGGACCGCTCTTCACGCCCCCGGTCGAGGGAACGACGGTCATGCTGCCGGGCTGGGTTGGCGGCGCGAGCTGGGCGGGAGCGGGCTTCGACCCGGATTCCGGCCTGCTGTACGTCCAATCGATCACCGCGCCGTTCATCGTCACCCTGTCGCGGCCGGACGCGGCACGGTCGGATCTCCGATTCGCGGCGCGGCCGCCCGCCCCCGCGGACGGTCCCCGGGGTCTCCCGCTCACGAAGCCGCCCTACGGCCGCGTGACGGCGATCAACCTGACGACCGGCAACCACGAATGGATGTCGCCGCTGGGGGAGGGACCACGCGATCATCCGGCGCTCAAGCGGCTCGAGCTGCCCCGGCTGGGATGGCCGGTCAGAGGCGCGCCGCTCGTCACCAAGACGCTCTTGTTCGTCGGCCAGGAGCCGCGGCGGTTGAACGAGCGCAGCCGGCCGTCGCCGCGCGGCAACGGCGTCCAGGCGGACTTCGAAACGCGCGACCCGGCGCTGTTCGTGTTCGACAAGAAGACCGGGGACCTGGTCGCCGAGATCGAATTGCCGACAAATGCGACCGGCGCGCCGATGACCTACCTCTCGAACGGACGCCAGTTCATCGTCGTCCCTGTGGGAGGCGCCAACATTCCCGCCGAGTTGATCGCGCTGGCGCTGCCGGAGTAGCGCAGCCGCAGGCCTGAAGGCCTGCGCTACGTACATTGACCGCGAACGACGTACGTAGCGCAGCCCTTTAGGGCTGCTCCGACTTTCCGGCTGGCACCGGTGTCTAACGACAAGAGGTTGGAGCCATGCGAGCTGCAATCGCTCTGACAATTCTGTCTGTCCTTGGCATTCCGCCTGACGCCGACGCGCAGGCCTGGCGTGAAGCCTACGACCGGAAGGAATTCGCCAAGGCGGCAGCGCTCCTCGAACCCCTAGTATTCGACGACCGTTTGTTGGACCCACGCGCGCCCCAAAGCGAGACGTTCCCCAACGCCGAGGCCACGGAGCGTCTGGCGACGATGTATCTCCACGGGGTGGGCGTACCCGTCGATCGAGTGCTGGCGTGCGCGCTCTTCTTTCACGCGTCGCGGTCCGCGATGTACGAGCATGATGCGTCACTGTCCGCGCTGTACCAGCGTCTGGCGCGGTCCAAGATGAAAGTGTCAGAAATGCCCAGACCGCCTGCCGGGCCGGACCCGCGGTTCGATCGCCAGCGCGAAGAGGTCTGTGGGGCGCTATCGGCCGACGAAGAGCAGGAAGCCGGCGACCTGATGAGCTGCATCAGGTTTGGTCCCGACCTCCAGGCCTTTACGCTCGATTCAGGCCACTGGGTGCAGATCAGCCGGAAAGGGATTCTCGTGCACTACCGCAACGCTGACCGTCAGCATTACCTGACGCCTTGGCCTCTGTGCGGCCAGCGGTTCACCCATGCCAGGCACGTGCGCGTCGCGCCGAAGGCGGCCGGCGGCCGCGCGCGGCACTTTCTCGAGCTCTTCTCGTCGATGTTGAAGAGAGACGCCATGCCGATGCGGCGCGTTCCGGGATGGCAACTCCTCGAGATTGACGGCAGCGCCGTGCACCACTTGGCCCAACACGAGCTGCCGAACGAGCTCCAATCGATGCGCGGGGCTTACCCGGTGGTCAGCTTCCGAGCGCTCGCGAGCGGCGACGTGCAATGGCGATTCGGAGGGGCGGCCCTTGCGGGCGTGGTCAAGGCGCTGCCGGAGGAGGTGACGCAGGACGAGTTCCCTCCAATCCAGCCCGGCAGCGGTCGAATCGACGTGACAGTGGTCGATCGATTCGGTGCCCCGATGCAGGGACGTCACGGTTGCATTGAGTGGCCTCGTCTCGCGCGCTCTTCAGACGAACAGCACCGGAGCGGCGACGTTTTCAGATCTCCCGGACGGCAGGTACGACGTGGTCGCGTCGCAGAAGGGGCTGCCGGGTTCCCTGCCTCGCGTGCTCGATGTCTCCGGGCTGGCCGTGCCTGTCGAAATCGTCTTGAAACCCTCTGCTCCGCTGAGTTCGATGAGCATCTCCTGCGGCATCGCAGCGCCGCGCACTCTCGAGGCTCTTGCGGCCCACTCCGATACCGTCGTTCATCTGAAAATCGTACGGCAACGAATGTTCCGGCGATCGCAATCGGATTCCAACCCGGGAAAGATCGTGACGGTGTCCAAGACCCGCTGGATCGAGTCCTTCAAAGCCGGCTCCAAAATTCCGAGCGGAGCCGAGATCCTCCAAGCCGGCGGCCGCCTGGACGATGGAGAGCAGATCGAACTCTACGACGCGAGGCCGTACGCGCAGCTCAACGTCGGAGATGAGTACGTGCTGTTCCTGAGGCGAGAATACGATGAGAGTCGTTCGGTTGGAATCTACTTCGAGGACGATGGAGCGTTCCGCATCCGCAACGGCCGCGTGGAACCGCTCGGACAGGAGGAGCTGGCGAGCAGGTGGAGAGGTCGCAGCGCTGCGAAGTTCTTCGAGGCGCTGCGGACGAGCCTGAGGGCTCGTACCACTCGATGAGACGACCCTTGGGTCGTACCACAACCAGGCTTAAGCCCATGCGGGTTTTAATTGCGCTGACATTTCTGTTTCTGCTAGCCCTCCCGGGCTCTGCGGCGGCGCAGCGGTGGCGTGAGGCGGCGCTGTTCGCGGTCCCCGGCACCGCCAGCGCCCAGGCGTGGAAGCTGGCACTCGAGCGCGGCGACGAAGTTGCGGCTGTTCGGCTGCTTAGCGCGCTCGTCTTCGAGCCCGACGAGATCTTTCCGCCTGCGGATGACGCGGAGCAGCTCGCCACGCTGTACCTGGAAGGTCGCGGAGTCCCGCAAGACACCGTCCTCGCCTGCTCGCTCCTTGATTTGGCGTCGCGCTCAGCCCGCTTCCGATCGCGCTCGGAACAACCGAACACCCGACTGGAGCGTCGCCGGGATGAGGCCTGCCAGCCCCTTTCGGCAGACGACCGCCTCGAGGCCGGCAGGTTGATGGGCTGTGTGACGTTCGGTCCGGAGCCGCAGTCCTACGCGCTCGACGCCGGGCATTGGGTGGAGATCAGCCGGCAGGGGATTCGGCTTCACCACGACAACGCGGACACTTTGCACGACCTCCCGGGCGTCGGGTGCCGACACCAGTTTCTCCCAGTGCGCTACACACGTGTGCCCACATCCGACCCACCGGGCTCGCGCCATTTCCTGGAGC
The DNA here is from genome assembly GCA_963847125.1 of uncultured Acidobacteriota bacterium. Taxonomy (GTDB): domain Bacteria; phylum Acidobacteriota; class Vicinamibacteria; order Vicinamibacterales; family 2-12-FULL-66-21; genus DATAEE01. The sequence continues at coordinate 2,792,865 of CAWJYM010000004.1, read as the reverse complement.
TGTTTTCGTCGTTCTCGCGCAGCTGCCCGATGAAACATCGCGCCCTCATTTGTGGCAGCTGGTGGAGATCGTCGGCGGTTCGGTCAACCTCCGTGCTGCGGAGATGCTGAACAGCGCGGCGGCTCCACCCGAACCGGCGCCAGTCGTTCCCGACTGTTCGCTTCGAAGCGTAGGCCGGCGGCATCGTGACAGTGGCGTTTCGACGACGGCCGGTTCTCAGGAGCGATCGCTGCACCCGAAGCCCGCTCTCGAGCCACCCGACGAGTTTCCTGCCTCGAACCTGGCACGGCCGAGATCGACGTGACGGTCAAGGATCGGCTTCGGCGCTCCGATAGTGCCGAACGTGACGTGTCATCCTGAGCGGTCTGCGTATCCCGTGAGCTTCAAACTGACGCACAGCGGAGTCGCCTCGTTCGTGGAGCTTCCCGATGGCCGCTACGACGTCGTCGCCTCCCTCAAGGGCTTTCCGAGCTCGCTCCCGCGGGTGCTCGACGCTCGACGGCCTCGCGATGCCCGCCGTGGAGGTCGTGCTGAAGCCTTCGCCTTGCGAATCGGAATCAGGAGATGATGGCGTGCGGGTCTTGGCGGGCAGATGGCACCCGAGCCGACGCTGGAGCGGCGTTCGCCGCTGACGCCGATGCTGTCGCTCACGTCAGCGTCGAGCGCCAACGCTCGTATCGACGGAGGCGCGATCGCGCGGGTCCGACCCAGGTTTCATCATGACCGCATCCGACGCGTCCGCTTGATCAAATCCTTCAAATCCAGTCCCGACCGTCACAGCCGGCGACGAGACTCGTGCAGACAGGCGGCCGCCTCGAGACGGCTGACGTAGATCGAGGTCGACTACGTTCAACCGTATGCCCGCCCGTTTGAACATCGGCGACGAGTACGTGCTCTTTCTGAAGCGATACGACGAGCTGCGGCATACGTCGACATTCATCACGTCCGATGAGCGGAGCCGTTCTTGATTGCGAAACGGTCGGGTCACGGCCGCTTGGGAGCCACACTCGCACGCGCCTGGAAGGGATCGCAGCGCCGCGAAATTCCTCGAGGCGCTGCGGACGAGCCTGAAGGCTCGTACCACTCGCTGAAACGAGGCTGAAGCCTCGTACCACAACCAGGCTAAAGCCTGGTTCCACATCAGACCAGGCTAAAGCCTGGTTCCACCCTGGTTGGCTGCGGCAGCGCGCGCTCCAACTCGGCGCGCACGCGGTCGAGCGCGTCGAGTGAGCCGCGGAGCGTGACGGCCGCCTCGTCCAGCTTCTCGCCCTCGGCCCGGACGAAGCGGCTGTAGGGAGCGACGCTCTCGCGTATTCGACCGCCACTGCGCCTGATCTCTTCCTCGAACTGCGATCGCAGCGCGTTCGCGAGCCGATCGCGCATCGCGCTGATTTTCCCGCGCATCTCCGCCTTGCCCTGCCGGCGCTTGGCCGGGAGGATGAAGAACCCGATCGCCGCGACCGCGCTGGCCATCAGAAGGCCGGTCACATCGGCCGCGGCCGTCGTCGCCACGGCCGTGACCAGCGCGCCAAGCCCCAGCGCGCCCGCTCCCGCCGCGGCAGCCGCCGCCACGGCTCCGCGCGCCCCTTCCGCGAGCGCCGCCGATTCGCGCGTCCGATCGTAGGTCTCGACGACGCGCTGCGCCTCTCGACCGACCGATTCGATGAGCCGGGAGCGATCGCTTGAAAAATTGCCGACGTCGTCGCCAGGCAGGCGTCCTTCACGATCGCGCCGTCGCTCGGCCAGGCTGCTCGTCACCGACTGCCACTGCCGGAAATCGGCGTCGACCATCCAGTCGATCAGATCGTCCACGCGACGCTCGACGAGCCGCGGCGTGTCGCCGACGACCTGCTCCTCGAACATCCTCTGCACACGGCTGCGGTTGAGGAGGTCGAAGACGCGCCCGATCCGCAGCATCTCGTCGAAGAAGTCATGCCCGCGCCGCTCCATCTCGAGCAGGACCTTGTCGATTTCCGCCATCCGCAGCGAGAACCCGCGCGTCATGTCCTGCTCGTAGAGCGAGATCTGACGCTCGACATCTTCGAGCGTGGCGACGTCGGCATCCAGCAGGGCGCGCCGGCTGTCGACCGTGCGGAGGTAGCGCTCCGCGAGATGGCGGCCCACGCCGAGCGGGTTCTCGAGCTTCAGGCGCGCCCGGCCTCCGCTGTCGAGGCGCTCCTCGATGTAGCGCTCGAGCGGGCCGAATCCGCTCGCTTCCCAGAGAGCCGGCTCGCCATGCTTCGCGCGCTGCGCGACCCTCGCGCTGACGCCGAACACTTCCGGCTCGACGCCCGTCAGCCGCCGCGCGTGCTCGGCGACGAAGGCACGGACCGCTGCCGCGTCCTCGGCCCGCTCGAAGATGTCCATCTTGTTGATGACGAACACGATCTTCTTCCCCCAGTCGCGGATGCGCTCGAGAAACGCCCGCTCGGTCTCCGTGAAGGGACGATCGGCCGACGTCAGGAACAACACGAGGTCGGAGCGCGGCACGAACTCCGACGTGAGAGCCTCGTGCTCCCGGATGATCGCGTTCGTGCCCGGCGTGTCGACGATGTGGATCTCGCGCAGCAGGTCGATCGGAGCGGTCACGTGGAGGACGCGCGGACCCGCGACGATCTGTTGGCTGCGCTCCCCGTGGCGAAGGATCGTGATCTGCGACGTCGTCGGCGTGACGCCTTCTTCGAGGACGGGGTGGCCGACGAGGGCGTTGATGAACGCGCTCTTCCCCGCGTTGAACTCGCCGATGACGACGAGCAGAAACAGCTCGTCGAGCTGCTCGACCGAGCGGTCGAGCGTCGCCTGGTCCTCCGGGCTGGCGCCGAGGCGCGCCAGCGCGACGCGCAGCTCGACGAGCGCGCGGCGTTCGGTCTTGAGCAGCTCATCCAGCCGCGGGTCGAGAACGCGCGCCAGCACGAACTCCGTTCAATCCAAGAACAGGGCCAAGTCGGTAGCTCGACCGCTCGGACGAGCGCTATCGGATGATTCTGGGCGCGGTCGGCGTCGGCGGCGCGACCGGCGGGCCGACGATCTTCAAGATGAGTCCGTCCTGATGGATGACGAGATAAAGCTCGCCGAGGGCGTCGACGCCGAACGAGCTGATGAATCCCCCGAGCCTCCCCTCGCCGAACTCGGCGGTGTGCTCGGTGCGGTCTGACGCCTGCGCCTCTCCGGTCGTGGCAGAGATGTTGAGCGCGATGGACCACGCCCGGCCGAAGTAGTCCGCGTAGAAATACCGGCCGCGGTAGCGCGACGGCAGCGCCCGGCCGCGATAGACGTAGCCGCCGGTCACCGATGCGCCGTCGCCGCGACCGTAATCGAGGATGGGTTCCACCAGAGGGACCGGTACGCAGCCGGCAGCGACTGGACGTTCGGCAGCGTGCCTTCGCGAAGCCGCCAGCCGTAGTTCCGACCCGCCGCGACCGCGCGGCTCGTAGTCGATCTCCTCCCGCCGGTTCTGCCCGACGTCGCCGATGATGAGCGCCCCGGTGCCGCCGAGCGCCGGATCGTCGAAGCTGTAGCGCCACGGATTGCGCAGGCCGAAGCTCCAGATCTCGCCGTGCGCGCGACGGGATCGCCGTCGAGAAACGGATTGTCGGGCGGAATCCGGTAGCCGTTGGAGTCGCTGTCCGGGACGCTCACGTCGATCCGCAGGAACTTTCCGAGCAGCGAGATCGGCGTCTGGGCGTGGTTCTGCGGATCGTTTCCGCTCCCGCCGTCGCCCATCCCGATGTAGAGAAACCCGTCGGGCCCGAACGCAAGATGTCCGCCGTTGTGATTCGGGAACGGTTGGCCGATCACGCGTAACCCGGTCGAAATCCACCGCAGGTCGAAACGGCTCGACGGGTCGGCTACCAGCGGATTCGACCCCGAGCGGCGGAAGCGGGCGACCACCGTGTCGCCGTTGCGGTCGGTGAAGTTGACGAAGAATCTACCGCTCGTTGCCGAGTCCGGCGGAAACGCAAGGCCGAGAAGGCCGCGCTCGCCGCAGCAAAGGACTGCGCCCCTCAGATCCAGAAAGTCCTGCGGCAGCACGGCGCGGTCGCGAACGACACGAATCCGCCCCGCCTGCTCCACGACGAAGAACACGGATCGATTGGTCGGATCCTGAACGAACGCAACCGGCTGGTTGAAGCCGGTGGCGTAGACTTCGGTGCGAAGCTGAGCGAACGACGCCGCCGGAACCGCCGCAAGTGTGATCGCTACCAGCCAGGTCTCGCATCACCCCACCTGAATCTGCCGTATCATCCTCTATACCGTCAATGCTCCGCATCCCGTGTTTCGTGCCGGTGCTGGCGCTGATCTGTCCTCACCGCCTGCGGCGACAACACGCCTGACACTCCAGATCCGTCTCCGGGCCCAGGCGGCGAGACAATCACGGGCCGCGAGCGGATCGGCTGGACTCAGCCGGCAACCGACACGGTTGAGCTGGCAACCTTCGGGTACGCCCTGTACGTGGACAACGTCCGCGTCGTCCTGGCCGCGACGTGCGGAAACACAGCCGGCTCCGGCGGCTTCGAATGCTCGGCGCAGCTCCCTCAGCCGCAGATGACGCCGGGCGCGCACGTCCTGGAGCTCGCGACGTTCACCGGATCGGGACGCGACCTCTGCTCGAGAGCGCGAGGTCGCCGGCTCTCAACGTCAACGTCGTCTCGGCCACGACGTCGGCGCGCGAGGCCGAGGCGAACGACGGCGCGAGCATCACGGCGTCGGACGGCCTCCACTTCCGCGCGAGAATCGTGGCGCGGGGGCTCGACGATCCCACCGACATGGCGTTCGCGCCCGACGGGCGCCTCTTCGTCGTCGAGCGCCGCGGTCTCGTGCGCACCGTCGATATCGATCGTGGAACCATCGTCGATGCCGGCCGTCTTCGGGACGCCGCCGAGCTGCTGACGCTCGCGATCGATCCGCAATTCTCGCGATCCAGGCGGTTGTATGCCGCCTACACCGCCGAATCGGCCGGTATCGTGACGATGCGCCTCATCCGCGTGACCGAGCTGAACGGCGCGCTCGGCCAGGCGGCGGTGCTGCTCGAAGAGCCGGTGGCGCGCGCGGACGCCGCCGCGGCCGCGAGGTTCGGCCCGGATCAGATGCTGTTCCTGGGTCTCGGAGACGGCGGCGATCCGCGCCATGTACGCGACGCTTCGTCGCCGCTCGCGAAGATCCTGCGCCTGACCGCCGACGGCGCGACCCCGCGCGACAACCCTGGCTCGTCTCCGGTCTTCTCGACCGGGCACCGCGCGCCGCGCGCGCTCGCGTGGCATCCGGACACGAACGAGTTGTGGGAAATCGAACGATGGGGCGCCCACGATGTCCTCGCGGGCACCGACTACAGGTGGCTGTTCCCCGACATGACCCTGCTCGCGGGAGGCGCGTTCTTCCGAGGCGGGCCGGACCGCGCACTACCGCACGGCGATCTCTTCGTGGCGTCTCCCGGCGCGCAGGACCTCTTCCGCGTGCGGTTCGCGGACGGCCGTCCGGTGTCGCGCGGAGAGCGCCTGCTGCACGGACGCTTCGGCCGTATCGGTGCGGTTGCGCAAGGCGCCGACGGCGCGCTTCTACTTCACGACCGCGAATCGCGATCTGTGGGGCGCCGGACAGGATCTGCTCGTTCGGCTCAATCAGCAGTCAGCAATCCACATTCAGCAATGATCTACTTTGCCTTGACGTCGTACGCGTAGATCGAATCCTGATCCCTGAGATACAGCCGCCCGTTCGACACGACCGGGTGCGACCAGGTCGGCAGGTTGCCGGCCTTGATCTGAAAGCGGCCGCGCTCGCGATACTCCTCCGGAGCGGCGTCGGCCAGACCGACGACGCCGTTCTCGCTGAAGAGATACAACTGACCTTCGGCGGCGACGAGAGAGCCCTTCCCCACCGATCGGTTCTTCCACGCGACCGTCCCGTCGTCGAACTTCATCGCCGTGAGGATCGGGCCGGAGAAGCCATACATGTGATCGCCGAGGAGGACGGCGGTGTTGTGATGCGTGCGCATGTCGCCCGTGAAGTACAGCTCCTTCGCGCCAATCCCGCCGCCCGAGGGCGACAGCTGCAGCAGTCCGCCGCCGGTGCCGTAGTCCGACGAGATGAAGACGCGATCGCCGCGCAGGACCGGCGTGGACACGTTCGCGGTTCTGTTGTTCGCGCGGTCGTAGGTCCACAGGATGCGCCCGTTCGCGACGTCGACGCCGAGCGCGTTCGTGGCCGTGAAAAAGATCGCCTGGCGGATGCCGTTCGCCTCGTGCAGCACGGCCGACGAGTACGCGGCGCGATCGCTGCCGCTCTTCCACAACACCTTGCCCGTCGCCTTTTCGAACGCGACGATCGACGCGTCGGCACCGCCCGCATTGACGATGACGCGGTCGCCGACGACGAGCGGCGACTCGCTGTAGCCCCAGTTGGGAATCGACGCGGAAAACTCTCCAGGGAACGAGACGCCCCAGATCTTTTTGCCGGTGGCGAGATCGACGCACGCGAGATCGCCTCTGCCGCCGATCGCATACACGCGGGTTCCGTCGATCGTCGGTGTGCCGCGCGGGCCGTCGCCCCGATCCTGCGAGAGCCGCGACCCGATCGGCGCCTCCCAGATCGATTTCCCGGTCGCCGTGTCGTACGCCATCACGTACTCCTGCGGCCCCTTCGCGCCTAACGTGTAGAGACGGCCGCCGGCGATCGCGAACGAGGAATATCCGTTGCCTGCCCCGGACGCGCGCCACGCGAGCGGCGGACCCTCGGCCGGCCAGGTCTTCAGCAATCCCGTCTCCGCCGCTACGCCGTCACGACGTGGGCCGCGCCACTGAGGCCAATCGGCTGCCGACAACACGATGCCGGCAAGCACGGTAGCCGCGGCCGTTGATCCCATCGCTCGTCCCAGTCTCATGAGGTCGTCTCCTGCCTGATGCCGATATCTAGACGCCGAACGGCGAAGGTAGCCTGCCGAGCCGTCGGGCCTGAAGGCGCCTGAACTCGGGACAGGGACTACGGGACGGAGGATGGCATGGCGCGACGTTTCGAGGACCTGACCGAGCGCGAGATCCTGGCCCTTGCGATCACGCTCGAAGAGGAGCACGGCCGGATCTACGCCGATTTCGCCGACGGCCTCCGCGAGAACTTTCCTGCGTCCGCCCGGATCTTCGTGGAGATGCAGAAGGAAGAGTCGGAGCATCGCGCCATGCTCATCGAGCTCTTCCGATCGCGGTTCGGCGAGCACATCCCCCTGATTCGGCGAAGCGACGTGAAAGGGTTCGTCACGCACAAGCCGATCTGGCTCGTCCGTCCGCTCGGCCTTGCGACGGTTCGGCGTCAGGCGGCGATCATGGAGCTCGAGGCGCGGCGCTTCTACGAACGGGCCGCGACGCGCGCGACCGACGCCGCCGTGCGCAAGCTGCTCGGCGACCTGGCCGAGGCGGAGCGGAGCCATGTCGCCGCGGCGCGAGACGCTGGAACGCGAACATCTCCCGCCGGACGTGCGTGAGCAGGAAGAAGAAGCCGGACGCCGGCTGTTTCTGCTGCAGGTCGTCCAGCCGGGGCTCGCCGGCCTGATGGACGGGTCGGTATCGACGTTGGCGCCGCTCTTCGCCGCGGCGTTCGCGACGCGCGACAGCTGGGACGCGTTTCTCGTCGGGATGGCGGCGTCGATCGGCGCGGGGATCTCGATGGGCTTCGCCGAGGCCGCCTCGGACGACGGGTCGCTGACGGGACGAGGCCGGCCGTGGTTCCGAGGGGTCGTGTGCGGGGCGATGACGACGGCCGGCGGCGTCGGGCACACGCTGCCCTACCTGATTCGTGACTTCGGGCTGGCCACGATACTGGCGGTCGCCGTCGTGGCGCTCGAGCTCTGGGCGATCAGCTACATCCGCTACAAGTACATGGACACGCCCTTCCTGGCGGCCGCGTTCCAGGTGGTCGTGGGAGGGGTCCTCGTCTTCCTGACGGGCATCCTGATCGGGAGCGCCTGACACCGGCCGCCTGGCCCGCCGAAGCGCGCAGCGCGAAGGCGGCTTGTTCGGTTCCCCCTCGGCCGACGTTCTACTTTAAATGGGGAGCACGCGGGATACGTGTGACCCGGCGGGATCGGCTTATCATCTGAAGCGACGGCAATCCGCTCCAGCCGTCCTTCGAATGGGTGAGTGGGTTCCCGGTCCGCCTCCGGACGTTGCCTCGACGCTCGACCTCCTGCAACGCGCTCGGGCAGGCGACCAAGACGCGCTGAACGCTCTTTTCGAGCGCTATCTCCCTGCCCTGCGGCGCTGGGCGAGAGGTCGGCTGCCGCGGTGGACACGTGACCTCCGCGACACCGACGACCTCGTGCAGGAGACGCTCGTCCAGACGCTCGGCCGTCTCGGAGGCCTTCGAGCCGCGGCACGAGGGGGCGCTTCAGGCGTATCTGCGTCAGGCGGTCGTCAACCGCGTCCGGGACGAGGTGCGGCGGGTCGGCCGGCGTCCGGTGCCCGCTGCGCTGCGACGATGAGCTGATGGATCGGGGCGTGTCGCCGCTCGACGAAGCGATCGGCCGGGAAGCGGCGGAACGATATGAAGCGGCGCTGCAGCGGCTGCGCCCGGAGGAGCGAGAACTGATCGTGGCACGCGTAGAAATGGGAAACGGATACGAGCAGATAGCGGCGGCGCACGGGAAGCCGAGCGCCGACGCGGCGCGGATGGGCGTCGCGCGCGCGCTCGTGCGACTTGCGGAGGAGATGGACGTTGAACGCTGAAGAGCGGCTGGTCGATCTGGCCGCGTCGGTGGCCGACGGCAAATCCGTGGACTGGTCGACCGCCGAAACGGGCGTCGGCGATCGGGGCCGCCGCCTGATGGGACATCTCCGGCTGGTGTCCGACGTCGCGGAGCTGTATCGCAGCCTGCCGGAGTCGGCCGCCGAGGCCGCCGAGCCGGAGGCGCAGGATTACAGCGGGCCGAAGTGGGGCCGGCTCGTCCTGCTCGACCGCGTGGGCGAGGGCACCTCGTCGGAGGTGTACCGGGCCTGGGATCCCGAGCTGCAGCGCGAGGTGGCGCTGAAGCTGCTGAAGGTGGACGGCTCGGACGCGGAAGCCGCGCGCTGGCGGCTGCTCGGCGAGGCGCGGCGGCTGGCTCGCGTCCGGCACCCGCACGTCGTGATCGTCTTCGGCGCCGATCGGCGCGACGATCGCGTCGGCCTCTGGATGGAGCTCGTCAAGGGGGACACGCTCGACGAGATCGTCCGCAGGAACGGACCGTTCGGCGCTCGCGAGGCGGCGCTCGTCGGCCTCGACCTATGCGGCGCGCTCGCCGCCGTGCACGCCGCCGGCCTGGCGCACCGCGACCTCAAAGCGCAGAACGTGATGCGTGAGACCGGCGGCCGGATCGTCCTCATGGACTTCGGCACGGGCGAAGAGCTGAAGCAGGCCGGAGGATCGCGGCTGGCCGGCACGCCCCTCTACCTCGCGCCCGAGATCTTCGCGCGCAAGCCGGCGTCGATCGCGAGCGATCTGTACAGCCTGGGCGTCCTTCTCTTCTATCTGGTCACGGGCAAGTTTCCGATTGCAGCGTCGACGTTCGAGGAGCTCGCTCGAGCGCACCAGCGGCGCGAGGGTCGCCGATTGCGCGATCTCCGTCCGGATCTGCCCGAGGCGTTCGTGCGCGTCGTCGAGCGCGCCCTCACGTACGACCCCGCGTTGCGGTACGAGAGCGCGGGCGGAATGGAAGCGGCCCTCCGGCAGGCGCTGGACAAGACACCGGTTGACGTCGCGCCACCGCCGGCGCGGCCTCGACGCGCCTGGCCGTGGATCGCGGCTGCGGCCGCGATCGTCGCGGCGGTCGGCGTGACGCTCAGCGTCGTGGGCCGTCCCGGGTCCGCGCCGCCGGCGGAAGTCGCCACGGTTCCGGCTACTCAAATAGCAGTCCTCCCGCTGGTCGACGTCTCAGGTGGCTCGGCCCCGGCGTATCTCGCCGACGCGCTCACCGATCAATTGATCTCCACGCTCGGACAGGTTCGCGCGTTGCGCGTGACGTCTCGCATGTCCGTCTTGCAGTTCAAGGACGGCACGACCCCGATCCGTGACATCGCGCAAACGTTGAGCGTCGGCTCCGTGCTCGAAGGTTCGGTGAACGTCGGCCAGCCGGCGGCGTCGGGCGAGCGCACCGTGACCGTCAACGCGAGGCTGATCGAGGCGAGCACCGATACGCAGCTGTGGGCGGAGAGCTTCCAACGCCGGCTCGGTGAGGCGCTCGAGGCCGACATAGCTCGCGCGGTGGCGAAGACAGTTCGGGTTGTGCTCAGCCCGGCGGAAGTCGCCCGTCTCCAGCGCGGGCAGACGACGAACCAGGGGGCGGCGGAGGCGTACTTCGAGGGCGATATCATCTGAACCAGTTCGGCTCGGCAAACTTCCGCCGGGCCATTACTGCCTTCGAGCGCGCGACTCAGCTCGATTCCAACTACGCGCTGCCGCATGCGGGGCTTGCGCGTGCCTATGCGTTCCTCGGTTCCGCAGGAACGATCTCGCCGGGCGAGGCGCGGGCGTCAGCACTCGCCGCCGCGACGCGCGCGCTCGCGCTCGACGAGGATCTGGCTGAGGCTCACAGCGAGATGGGCGACATCAAGTTCTACTACGACTGGGATTGGAATGGAGCCGATGCTTCCTTCAGACGCGCGATCGAACTCAATCCAAGCCTGATCCGCGCCCGGACGCAGCTCGCGCGGATGCTCGCAGCGCGCGGCCGCGTTCAGGAGGCGATCGAAGAAGGGCGACGCGCCGAACAGATGGATCCGCTGTCGGCGGAGGCCGCGCAGACCGTCGGGATTCTGCTGTACTACGCTCGCGACTTCGATGGCGCCTCAAAACAACTCGATCGCTCCCTGCAGCTCGACGCGAATTACGCGCGCACGCATCTTGTCCTGAGCCGAGTGCACGAAGCGAGGCGCCAGTGGAAAGCCGCTCTGACTTCAGCGGAGCGGGCGTTGAGCCTGGCCGGAGGGGCCGAGCCTGTGTGGCAAGCTCACATCGCGCGCCTTCAGGCTCTGTCGGGAGATCGGGCCGGAGCCCGCCATCAGCTCCAACAGTTCGTCGCCCTGAATCGAACTGGAAAAGGCCACCTTCCGCCGCAGGCGCTCGCCTACATCCACGCGGCGCTCGGCGAGGACGATCAGGCCCTCAGTCTCCTGGAACGGGCAGTGGCCGAGCGCGACCCCGGAGTGCTGTTTCTGAGCGTCGACCCTCGTCTCGATCGATATCGGAAGCTCCCCCGCTTTGAAGCGCTCCTTCAGAAAATCGGCTCCTGAGCCCAGGAGGCTCCTTGACCCCGTCCCGCTGAGCATCCTACACTGCGTCGGCATTCGAGGCGTCCGATGCGGAGGCAAGAGGCATGGTGAAGAAGCGCGCGACGAGGAAACGCTCCACGCGTCCCAAGAGCAGGGTGCAACGACGACGGCCTAGCTCGAACGAAGTCGAGCTCAGTGACGTCCGGCGGGTCGTCACGAAGAAGATCAAGCACCTCCGCACGCTCGAGCAGACTCCGCGCGTTTCAGAAGCCATCGGCCGTATGGAGGAGGCGCTTTCGCAGGTCACGCAGATGTGCGGGGATCACATGATCTTCCCCATCCGTTAGCTGTGGCACACTCGCGGCTGGACACCCGCCGCTTCCGCCGGTCGTCACATCTCATCTGCTATTGGAAGGACGGCCGGCTTCTTTTTCATAACTACGCCACACGCCGCGTCGTCGCGTCGACGACACTTGTGTGTGACGTGTTGAGCTTTTTCGATGATTGGCGGCCTGTGGCCGAGCTCTTCGCGGCGGCGCCGGGCGCCGATCCCACGATGCTGCGCCGGCTCGTCAGGCGCCTCGAACGCGCGTCGCTGCTGCAACCTGCCGATCGCCGCTTCGATCCTGTCGAGAGCGCGATGAGCGCGCTGGACCTGTGGAATCCCGCGGCCGGCTTCTTCCACACGGCGACGAAGGATGTCCGCTTCATCAGCCGCCGTGAGGGCCACGCCAACGCGAAGCGTCGGGCGCGCCTCTCACCTGTGCCGGCGGCGGTCAAGCGATATCGTGGCGCGCCCAGGTTCGTGCTGCCTCCCCCGGCGGCCGACGACCCGATTGCCCAGGTCGCGCTCGCGCGGCGGACGTGGCGCCGATTTTCCGCGCGGCCTCTTCCGCTCGACGCGCTGTCGACGCTTCTGGGCGTTACAGCGGGCGTGCAGCACTGGGTGCACGCGCCCGTCTACGGCCAGGTGCCGCTCAAGACCTCGCCGTCCGGTGGAGCCAGACATCCGATCGAGGTCTATGTTCTGGTTCCGGGAGTTGACGGCGTGCCGCGCGGCCTGTATCACTACGCGGCCGACGTCCATCAACTCGAGCGCCTTCGGGGCGGAATACGTCCAGGACAGGTCGCAGGATACTTTCCGCGAAGCGGGTACTTCTCCGGCGCCTCCGCAGTGATTCTCTTTACGGCGGTCTTCGAGCGACAACTGTGGCGCTACCCCTATGCGCGAGCCTACCGCGCCGCGCTCATCGAGGCCGGCCACATGGCCCAGACGTTCTGCCTGGCCGCGACCTCGATGGGATTGGCCCCGTTCTGCCTCATGGGGCTGGCCGACTCGACAATCGAGCGAGACCTCGGGATTGACGGCATCACGGAGTCGGTCCTGTATGCGGCCGGCGTCGGCTGCCGGCCCCGCGGGGCCGAATGGGCGCCCCTTCCAGCCGGCACCCTGAAGGCCCGGGCAAACCCCCACCTCCGGCCCAGAAAAGCCTGATCCAGCCTCCCCCAGCGCGCTTAAGCGCTTTAGCTCAAGCATCTTGGGTCGGTTTGACACGACCCGTCGCGGCAGCCCTGGACCCTGTTCGATATCCCCGCGATTGTCGTTATTCAAGATGAAAGGCAGCAAACCTCCCGAGACGGGCGCGACGGAAACCGAATCGCGCCGCGTGAATGGGCTGGGGGGGAGCGGCGGATCAGGGCCGTCGCGCCCGTCTCCGAGGAGGCCATCATCACCATGGATTTCGAATCGACGTCGGCAACGGCACTCAAGCAAATGACCCGTCGCGAGCTTCTCCGTGTGATCGACCGGCTGCAGGCAGGAAATTCCGAGCTGCAGGAAGCGGCACTCATCTGGATCGACCTGTACGAGGGCGCGCTCGAGCGCGAGCGTCGCGCGCGGGCGTTGAGTCAGCCCGTGGAGATGCTGGCATCGCAGCAAGAGACGGCGGCCTGACATGGCCCGGCCGCATCTCATCCTCATTCGAGGCGGCGCCAGCAGGCAGTCGTCCGAAGAACCGCCCGGACCGTCCCGCCTCGCCGACGCTTCGGCGCCCTACAGCCAACTCGTCGAACTCGCGCGCCGGCGAGCGTTTTACGCCGCGCTGACGGCTGAGGTCTTCGATTCGGCGGTCGCGCGCGCGTGCGATCCGCGATTTCGCAGACGGCGTCGCTGACATTTCGCGGGGCCTGAGAGGCCCGCGCTCCAAGACGAGCCTGAGAGGCCCGCGCTCCCGCGCGCGACTGTCTCCGATCGAACGGCATTCCGGCCTGGCGGGCCTGAGAGGCCCGCCCTCCAATCTTGCAGATATACTCTTGACGCTGGTACGACCCTAAAGGGTCGTGCGTACGGCGTCGGCACCCTGAACGTCCGAACTCCGGCCGGAGTGGTGAAACTGGCAGACGCGCGGGACTCAAAATCCCGTGGGCTTTACCGCCCGTGTGGGTTCGATTCCCACCTCCGGCATTCCCAACCCTTCAGTCCCGATCGTGCGGGTGGTCCTTCCGTACCAGCCCGCTCAGAGCCCAGCCGACGAGGCTGACGATCAGCGCGCCGCCGACGGCGCTCCAGAACCCCGAGATCTCGAAGCCGGGAACGAGCGCGGCGGTCAACGCCAGGCAGATCGCGTTGACGACGAAGAGGAAGAGGCCGAGCGTGACGATCGTGATGGGCAGCGTGAGCAGAATCAGAACCGGCTTGACGATGGTGTTGACGATGCCCAGCACGAGTCCGGCGATGAGGGTCGCGGCAGTGCCGCTGAGGACGATCCCGTCGAGCAGGTAGGCCGCGACGTAAATCGCGAGCGCGTTCAGGAGAATAGAGAGCAGGACTCGCAAGACGACTACTTTATCTCTTCTCGTCCTCCTTTTTCTGTTTCGCCTTCTGTGCTTCGAAAAACTGTCTGAGCGCCTCGTCCACTTCTTTGCGCGCACGCGCCTCGCGTCGCCGCTGCCAGGCCCCGCGGATCTGATCGGCCAGGAGCTCGATGCCGGGAAGCACGTCGATCGAGATCGGATAGAGCACTCCCCCACGGAATGCCTCAGGCGTGACGGCCATCAGGAACTCGTAATGGTAGAGCGGCATGCGAGGCCGCACGTACGACGGGCGCATCGGGTCGGAGGTATCCCACAGCGGCTTGAGCCGCATGGGACGCGCCTCGATCGTGAGTCGGAAGATGGCCATCGATTCCTCCGTCTCGATCGGCGCGGGCCTGGCCAGCTCCTTCTGGATGCGGTCGACCGACACCGGCAGCTCCGGCTGGGTCATCGCCGGCGGTACGGGCGCCGGCTGCGCCGGAGACGGCTGCGCGAGCCAGACGATCAGGACCACACCCGCCAGGTCGGGGGCCATGATCCATTGGACGCTCCATCTCCTCCGGCAGCCGCAACGAGGCTAAAGCCTCCCCCAACCCACCAACTGGACTAGAATTCGTCTCGTGAACCCCGGATCGACCGCCGGCCTCCTCGCGCTCGCCCTGCTCGCCCAGCAGCCGCAGACCCCGGCCCCCAAGTTCAGGTCCTCACTCGATCTGGTTCGGGTGGACGTCAACGTGATCGACGGAAAGGGGCAGCCGATCCGCGACCTGAGCGCCCCCGATTTCGAGGTGCGCGTCGACGGCCGGCGCCGTCAGATTGTCACCGCCCAGTTCGTGCCCGTCGGCGGCGGCCCCGATCAACTGCCCGTCGCCGCTTCGTCGGACTATTCGTCGAATGTCGAGGCGGTCGGCGGCCGTCTGATCATGCTGGTCGTCGATCGATCGAGCATCGGCCCCGGGCGGGGCAAGGCCGCGTTCGAATCGGCCAGTCGGTTCGTCGGCGGCCTCAACCGCGCGGACCGTGTGGCGCTGGCGAGCATCCCCGAAGGGCCGCAGATCGACTTCACGGCCGAGCACAGCCTGGTCCGGAACAAGCTGCAGGAGATCGATGGAACCGCGCTGCCGAACCAGGGACCGCGCGCCATCGGCGTCTCCGAAGCGCTCGCGTTCGAGCGGGACGACAGGTTCGCCATGGACCGGGTCATCGAGCGCGAGTGCGGCGCGCTGCCGGCCGAAGCTCGTACCGGCGGCGAGTTCAAAATCTGCATGGACCAGGTCCACTCGGAAGCGCAGCTCGTCGCCTCCGATGCGCGGAACCGCGCGCAGGAATCGGTCATCGGCCTCGAGGCGCTCATCAAGCGGCTTCCCCCGAGCTCCACGCCGAAAGTGCTCGTCTACATCTCGGAGGGCATGGTGCTCGATCGTGAGCGGGCCCAGCTCTCGTGGCTCGGTCCTCGCGCGGCCGCCTCGCACGTGACGGTGTACGCGCTCCATCTCATCCAGTCGGAGATGGACGCGTCGCGCGCGCGGCCGGCCGCGAGCTTCACGGCCGATCGCGTCGCGGAAGAAGACGGCCTCGCGCTGATGACGGGCGCGACCCGCGGCGACGTGTTCCGGATCATGGGCAACTCGGACTTCGCGTTCCAGCGCCTGTCGCTCGAGCTCTCGGGCTACTACCTGCTCGGCTTCGAGGCCGAAGCCGGCGACCGAAACGGACGCCCGCACGCGATCAAGGTCGACGTGCGGCGCAGGGGCGCGACCGTCAGATCGCGCCGCGAGTTCACGATCGATCCAGTGGCGGCGACCGACACGGCCAACGCGGAGATCATCGCGGTGCTTCGCGACCCGCTGCCGGCCACCGATATTCCGATCAAGCTCGCGACCTACTCGTTCCAGGATCCGGGCAGCTCGAAGCTCCGTCTGCTGGTCGCGGCGGAGATCGACCGCTCGGTGAACACGCAAGGACAGCTCTCGGTCGGCTACGTCCTCGTCGACTTCCAGAACAAGCTCGCCGGCAGCCAGATCGACACCGCTCCATCTCCGGCGCTGCGGACCGACGAAGGCGGCGACGGCGGCACGCAGCGGTACTTCAGTACCATCGTCGCCGATCCCGGCAAGTACACGCTGAAGCTCGTCGCCGTCGACGATGCCGGACGCCGCGGCAGCGTCGAACGTGTCGTCAACGCGGGGTTGGCGAAGGCGGGGCCGATTCACGCGACGGATCTGCTCGTCGCCGGCGCGGCACCCGATGGAGGAAACGCGCCGCTGGCGCCGTCGGTCAGCGCGGATGTGACGGGCGACACGCTGCACGGCTACCTGGAGCTTTTCGCCGACGCGCCGGAGCCGCTCGAGATGACGAGCGTCACGATGGAGGTCGCGGCAACGAGCAGTTCCCCGCCGCTTCAACAGACGTCGGTTCCGCTCCGCAAGACGGAGGACGACCCGCGGTGCCGGATCGTCGGGGCGAAGTTGAACATCGGGAAGCTCCCGCCCGGGGAGTACGTCGCGCGTGCCGTGATCGCCGTCGGGGGACGGCGCGTCGGCCAGGTCGTCAGGCCGTTCAGGGTTGCACGTCCGGATAAACGGCAGGCCTTAACCGTGCTCACGGAAGGATTGTTTTCATGCTGATCGATCGACGCCGGTTCATCGTCCTGTCCTCGACCGCCGCCGCGGCCGTCCCGCTCCGCTCACTGTTCGCCCAGGCGCCGACGCCGCCGGCGCCGCCGCTCACACGCTTCGCCGACATCCGCGGCAACGTCGGGTACTTCTCGGGACGCGGTGGCACGATCGGCTGGCTCGTCAACAAGGACGCGGTCGTCGTCGTCGATACACAGTTTCCCGACACGGCCGCGATCTGTCTCGAAGGGCTGAAGACGAAGTCGGGCCGTGGCGTCGACCTGCTGTTCAACACGCATCACCACGGCGACCACACGGCCGGCAACGGCACGTTCAAGCCGGCGACGAAGCGGATCGTGGCGCACGCGCGCGTGCCCGAGCTGCAGAAGCAGGCGGCTGCCCAGCCTCCGCCCCCCAACCAACCGCCGCCGCCCCCCGTGGTCGTCGCCGACGTCACGTTCGACAAGACCTGGTCCACGAGCGCCGGCGATGAGAAGGTGATCGCAACCCATTACGGCCCGGGCCACACGGGAGGCGACTCGGTCATCCGCTTCGACCGGGCGAACGTCGTCCATATGGGCGATCTCTTCTTCCACCAGCGGCATCCGTTCATCGATCGGCCGGCGGGCGCTTCCATCCAGAACTGGATCAAGACGCTCGAGACCGTCGCCAAGGAACAGCCGGGGGACGCGCAATACATCGCCGGACACTCGAAGCAGGACCTTCCCGTCCTGCTCGGCCGCGCGGATCTCATGAAGTTCCGGGACTACCTCGACGCGGTGCTTTCGCACGCCAGGCGCGGGATCGGCCAGGGCCAGTCCAAGGAGGCGATCACCACGCTGAAGGAGTTGCCGGGCTTCGAGGGCTATCAGGAGGCGCCGCCGCGCCTCACACTCGCCGCCGCGCTCGGCGTCGCGTACGACGAGCTGACGACCAGACGAGGCTTTAGCCTCGCCTGCCTTGATGATCGGTGCGACGAGGCTGAAGCCTCGTCCCACAAGCAGACCAATCCAAACAGACTGAGCGCCACGCTGACGTGACGCCAGATCTGCGACCCGCGCGCCGACGCGCCCGCCTCGCGACGGATCTTCTCGACGACCGCGACGCGCGCCGGATCTCCCCGGCCGCGACCCCGGTCGTCGAACGCCACGGTTCGCCCGGCGCGGATCGCGTCGACGATCCCCTGAACGCTCCACTCCCGGGCGAAGACATACGTCCGACACGCGCCCATCGGCCCGGAAAAATGATAGTCGGATGAGCCGATCGGCGCGACCGTCGGATTGCGCTCGGTGACCCGATCGAAGAAGGCGCCCACTTCAGCGTGCCTCACCCGGCTGGCGCGGCTCGAGAGCGCCACCTCGGCGCCATCGAGCCTCGTCATCGCCGCATCGTCATACCCCCAGTAGGGCCGGGAGGGATGCGCCGCGATCGCGGCGCCGCCTTGCGCGTGAATCGCATCGACGATCGCCGCGGGCGGCAGCCGCCAGTCGACTTCCTCGCGAATTCCTACGGCGATGAGATGGAAGTCCGGCGCCGTCACTTCCTGACCGACGAGGACGAGAGGCGATCCATCTTCGCGTGGAAGCCACGCGCCCAGCCGCGCGGTCGCGGTCTGGTTGTGGTTGGTGATCGCGATCGCGTCGAGCCCCTCGCGCGCCGCCTCGCGCCGGAGGATCCACGGCGCAAGCGCCCCGTCGCCCGGAAACCCGTGCACGTGGAAATCGGCCGCGAGGATCCGGTAGCCGTCCTCCACCGGCGGATTGCGGGCGGGAACCGCGTCGGCGAGCGTGCCGACGGTAAGGCCGGTGGCAAGGAGTAACGTGCTGCGCGGCGTCACGGCGCGGTCAGGGCGAGAAGACGCGGCCAGAGTTGAACGGCGATCGCGATGTAGGCGCCGGCGAACGTCCAGATCAGCGACTGATGAAAGAGCGTCCTGATCGCCGCCTGACGGGGACCGTCGTGGAGCACACGCCGGCAGAATGCGAACACGATCACCACAGTCCAGGAGAGGGGCACCAGGGCGGTGACGGCGACGATGAAGTCCATGTCGGTGGGACGCGGAAGCCACACGGCCCAGGCAGCGACCGCCAGGAGCCACAGCGACCAGGGCGCGTGTCCCATGAAGAGCAGATCGACTCCGGCCGGCACGCTGACGGTGCGTCGCTTCGATGACGCGACGAGCGCCGCGGCCGCGAGTACCTGTACGGCGGCCGCGAAGCTCCAGGTCAGCACGCCGCTCACCGCAAGGCCCAGCGTGGCGCGGCGCGCCGCGTAGATGGAGATCGCCGTCCCGGCAACGATCGCGACGAGCAGCGGCCGTTTCAGCGCTCCGGCGAGCCCCGTCGTGTGACCGGGCGCCAGCTCCTGGTACGCGCGCGGCGGCGCGGTCATGACACGAAGCTCGGGAGACATGAAACCGGATTGTATGCCCGACCTTAAAGTCGGGCGTGGCGGCATTGCCCGGATGCCGGAATGATCCGCGCACGCCCGACCTGAAGGTCGGGCCTACGATGACGGGCGGCGGACGACGACGAGAAATCCCCGCGTGTCGCGTTTCTCGACCTCGACGTGCTCGAAGCCCGAGGCTGTCAGCTCCTTCAGCACGGTCTCGGGCGTCACGCCGTGGTGCCCGTCCTCGTCCCGGTCGGCGGGGACCGCCGCTTCCGCACCGGGGGGAGGCGTGAAGTCGATCACCGCGAGCCGGCCGCCCGGACGCAGCGCGTCCCAGAAACTGCGGTTCATCGTCGAGGGATCTTCGAAGTGGTGGTACACCGAGCGCATGAAGATCGCGTCGCAGCACGCGTCCGGCAGATTCGCGCGCGTCGCGTGCGCGTCGAGCACGGTGACGTTGGACGCCTCCGCCTTCGTCACGGCCTCCTTCAGCTTGCCGACGCGGCTCTCGCCGAGCTCGGTCGTGTAGACGCGCCCGGTCGGACCGACGTGTTTGGCGACGATGACGGTGATCTCTCCGTCGCCGGCGCCGATTTCCGCGACGCTCGACCCGGCCTGCAGCTTCAACGCTTCGATCAACCGCGTCGCGTCGCCCTGGTCGTCCGCCCGGCGCGCCATCACGATGGCGACGCCCGTCACACCGATGGTCCCCGCGACCGCGGCCGCGATGATGAGCGTTCGTGTCCTCGTCATACTCCCCATTTGACGCGAGTCACGCCGTGACAGTTTTGAGGATCGTCCACGAAGTCTGCAATCCCGCGAGGCCCGATCCCCTGCCCGGCGGCCGCGGGAAGGCCTGCCGCGCCGCAGCGCACAGCGCGTGGGCGGGCCTGCCGCGCCGAAGCGCAAAGCGCGAAGGCGGGCTTGCCGCGCCGTAGCGCAAAGCGCGAAGGCGGGCTTGCCGCGCCGTAGCGCAAAGCGCGAAGGCGGGCGCAGGACCGTAAGCGGCTGCCCCAGTTCGGCACATCCCTGAACGGCCTTTCGGTTGCTTCTCGGGCGCCGGAGCCGACGGCTAACCCGTTGAATCGTATGAGAAAACACGCCTGTGGCAAACCTTTTGCCCGGGTGAGGGTCGTTGGAAATTTTGTAATGTCCAGAACAACCGACAATCGCGGATTCTCGCTCGTCGAGCTGATGGTCGTCGTCGCCATCATGGGGACGGTCGCCGCCATGGCCCTCCTGCTGACGCCAGAGTTCCGGCGGCAGGCGCGGGCCGACAGCGGAACGCTCCAGGCGATGAACGCGATCCGCTTCGCACGCGAGATCGCGGTGAGCCAGCGGCGCAACGTCCGCCTGGTCTTCGTCGCGCCAAACCGGATCCAGCTGCTGCGCGAGGACATCAACGCGGCGGGCGTGGTCACGGGGACGACGCTGATGTCCACGGTGACCCTCGAGAACGCGATCGAGTTCAGACAGTTCGCCGGGCAGGGAGATACCGGCGACACGTTTGGCCTGGCCGGCCCCGTCGCCTTCGGCCCTTCGGCGACGCGGCTGTTCACGAGCGAGGGATCGTTCGTGACCGCGGCCGGTCAGCCGCTGAACGGAACGCTCTTCCTGGGCCGTATCAACGAGCCGGGGTCGGCGCGGGCGATCACCGTCTTCGGCCCGACGGCGCTCATCAAGTCATGGCGCTGGGACGGCTTCAGGTGGGTGGAATAGCGATGAAGAACGACAAGGGTTTCACACTCATCGAGACGATGGTGGCGATGGGGATTCTCGCGATCGGGCTCCTCAGCCTGGCCGGCGTATTCACCCTCGGACTGCGGCACATGCAGACGTCGTCACCGGGGTTGATCGCGCGCGAGAAGGCGCGCGAGGCGATCGAAAGCGTCCACACGGCGCGCGACACGCGCGTCATCACGTGGGCGCAGATCCGCAACCAGGGGCAGGGGGGCATCTTCGCCGACGGCGAGCAGGACATGCTGCGCCCCGGTGTCGACGGGCTCGTCAACACGAACGACGACGACGGCGTCGAAGAGGTGGTCGATCCGGGCTACGACAACATCCTGGGCACCGGCGACGACAAGAAGACGCCGCTCAGCACGTTCAGGCGGACGATCGACATCAACGACATCCTCGACGCCCAGGGAGTCGTGAACCCGAGCCTGCGCGAGCTGATCGTGACGATCAGCTACAGGGTCGGCGACACGACGCGGCAGTACACGTTGACGACCTACATCTCATCGGTTTCCTAGCCATGACGACCAACGTATCGACACATCGGCGGTCGCGCGGGGAACGGGGCTTCACGCTCGTGGAGCTGCTCGTCTCGACGGCGATCACGACGATCATCCTGGGCACGACGATCGCCGCGATGAGGAGCGCGGTACGCGCGAACGACACCGCGGTGCTCGTGACGTCGATGAACAACAACCTCCGGACCGCGATGGACCTGGTCAACCGGGATCTGCTGCAGGTCGGCCAGGGGCTGCCCTCGACGCACGTCATCGAGATTCCGAACGCGGGCGGGTCCACGGCGGTCCGCCGGCCGGGCCCTCCGGGGACGAACCTGGTGTGGACGCTGGGGACCACCCAGATCGAGGCGGTGACGCCGGGCCCCGGGCTCGGTCCGGTCGTCAACGGCGTGGCGACCGACATCCTCACGACACTCGCCGTGGACGGCGCGTTCTCGCTCAACAACGGCGCGACCGCGGTCGGCATCACCCGGATCACGACCGACAGCGTGGATATCGTCCCCGGCGTCAACATCACGAACGGCGGGCCGGACGACCTGGTGGCGGGCGACCTGCTGATGGTGTCGAAGGGCACGAACACGTCGCTCGTGCAGGTGACGGGCATCAACGGCCAGCGCGTGACCTTCGCCGCGGGCGATTCGCTGAATCTCAATCAGAACGGCGCGGGGTCGAACGGCACGATGCTCTCCATCATGAACACCGATCCCGCCAACACGGGCGCCACGACGAACGTGAACGCCGTCACGGTGTATCGAGTGCTGATGATCACGTACTACGTCGACGCGACCACCAACCCGGCGCGGCCGCGGCTCGTCCGCCGCATCGGGAACGGCCACCCGACCACGTTCAACAACGCCTCGGGCACCGCGGTGGCGTTCGACGTCGAGAACTTCACGGTGAGCTACGACCTGGCCGACGGCGTCAACAACCCGGCGAACATCCGGTTCGAAGGGGCCGACATCGTCGACGGCGGGACGTGCGGCGACGCGGCCTGCAACCCGAACAACATCCGCAAGGTCAACATCGTGCTCTCAGGCCGCTCGCGGCGGGCGCTCAGCAACACCGGCACCTTTTTCAGGAACTCGCTGACGTCGCAGGTCAGCCTGCGGAGTCTGGCGTTCGTCGATCGATACCAGTGAGGACAGAGGAGGCGTCCCACACATGCACGTCCGTTCTATGAATACGAAGCTCCCCGTCGGACGGGATCAGGGTCGTCGCGCAAACGAGCGCGGCATGGCGCTGCTGGCAGTCGTCATGGTGATGATGCTGCTCTCGGTGCTCATGGTCGGCTTCGTCGCCGCCATCGTCGAGGATCAGAACGCCAGCGGTCTCAACCGCGACCAGACCCAGGCGTACGCCGCGGCGCACGCCGGCCTGGAGAAGCTGACCTCGGACATGACGAACCTCTTCCGGCGGGACGTCAGCCCCACGATGGCGCAGGTCAACGCCCTCGTCGCGCCGGCAATGGTACCGGTGATTCCGAACTTCACGTTCGTGGCGCCGGGCGGCGGGGTGGGTTATACGACCGCGCCGGCGCTCGGCGTCGACGCCAACGGCAACCCGCGGCCCGAGGATGCCGTCAACGGATCGGAAATCACGCACGGCCCGTTCCAGGGGCTCAAGGGCATCATCACGCCCTACGACATGACGGTGACGGCGCGGTCGCGCGGCCTGGCCGAAGTGCGGCTCCGCCGGACGCTGCAGACCGTCGCGATCCCGGTCTTCCAGTTCGGCATGTTCTCGGAGACGAACCTCGCGTTCCACGCCGGCGGCACCTTCACGTTCGGCGGGCGCGTCCACACCAACGGTCACCTCTTCCTCTCGGCCGGCACCCTGCTGCGCCTCTCGGACCGCGTCACGGCGGTCGGCGAAGTGCTGCGTTGGAACCTGCCGAACGGCGTGGCGGCGACCGGCGGCTACGGCGGGACGGTCGACGTGATCCGCGGCACGAACCTGTTCCGCGCCCTGGCGCGCAACGAGGGAAGTCTCCAACAGGATCTCGGCAGCGGGTTGAACGAGCCGAGGTGGACGAACCTGTCGGTCGGCACCTACAACCAGTACATCCGCAACGGCCGGACCGGCGTGCGGCGGCTCGATCTGCCGCTCGTCGCCGACACCAACGGCGACGGCACCCCCGACGGCGCGCCGGTCGATTTGATCCGGCGGCCGCCGCCGGGCGATCTGCCCACGGTGCTCCAGCAACGCTACTATTCGACCGCGAGCCTCCGGATCCTCCTGTCGGACACCGCGGCCGATATCACGGGCCTGGTCGGAATCGCCCCTGGCGCGCCGGTTGAGCTGTCGATTGGGAAGGCGTACGCGAACAATCCCGATCCGTTGCGCGCTCCGCTCGGAACCTCCAACGGACCTGACGAATACCCCGGGGGTGCCCTGGGGCTTCGGGCCGGCGCCTACCGGAGCGACCACGACACGCCGCTCGTCGGCGGCTTCATCAAGATCGAGATGGCGCGCGCGAACGGCGCCTGGGAGGACGTCACCAACGAGATCCTCAGCTTCGGCATCGTGGGCCGCAACCTGGCGGACATGGACAACGCCACCGGGACCCGCTGGAACGACCCGCCGGAGGGAGCGGCGGACACATGCGCAGAGCCGCAGCCGAACGCTATCATCCGGCTGCAGCGCCTCCGCGACATCCCGGTCGATCCGGCCTACCGTCCGTGCGGGTTCACCGGCCCGGCTAACAACCCGGCAAGCGTCGCACAGGACTTCCACGACTACTGGCCGATGGCGCTCTACGACGGGCGCGAGGGGCAGTTCCGCGACGGCCTCGCCGACGGTCAGATGCGGCTGGGCGGCCTGATCAACTACGTCGAGCTCGACGTGAACAACCTGCGCCGTTGGCTGACCCCGGGAGGGGGTGCGCTTCCCGGCGTCGGCACCAATGCGAGAAACGTGAACGGCTTCATCGTCTACTTCTCGGACCGGCGCAACAACCGGAACAATGGCGGGAACGAAACCGGTGAGTACGGGTTCGAGGATGTCGCGAGCCCTCCGACGTGGACCACCGCCAACGCCGCCCTCGACCCGGGGGAGGACGTCAACGGAAACGGCGTTTTGGAGAACTACGGCCAGGTCCCGAGGAACGTGCCGAGTTGCAGCCCTCTGGGTTTGCCGGTTCTTCCGTCGCTGGCCGTCTGCGTCCCCACGCCGTTCGACAACAACGCGCGGCCGTGGACGCTCGTCCCCGATCTTGGGGGCGGCACCTCGGCGGCGCGCGCCAACGAGCGGGCGCTCCTCGCGCGCGCGAACCGGATCGTGCATTTCCGCCGCGCGCTGAAGCTGACGAACGGCCAGCTGGGCAACCTCCCGATGCCCGGGCTGACCGTCGTCTCCGAGAACCCCGTCTACATCCAGGGGAACTACAACGCGACGTCGGCCAGCGTCACCGACGCGGGCTCGGCGGCGGCCGCGGTCATCGCCGATTCGATTACGCTGCTGTCGACCAACTGGAACGACATCCGCTCGTTCATGTTCCCGACCGATCCGACGGGCCGCCCGGCGTCGAATAGCGGCTACCGCGCCGCCTTCGTCAGCGGAAAGGGAATCGCCTTCCCGAGGCCGGCCTTCGCCAGCGACAGCTTCGGTTCCGACGGCGGGGCCCACAACTTCATGCGGTATCTCGAGAGCTGGAACGGCAGGACGATCTTTTATCGTGGATCGCTCGTCAGCCTTTTCTACAACCGCCAGGCGACCGGCACGTTCAAGTGCTGCGAGTACGACGTGTACCAGCCCGGCACCCGCACCTGGACGTTCGACACGAACTTCCTGCTGCCGCCGGGCCTGCCGCCCGGGACGCCGATGTTCCGGGACGTGAACACGCTGACGTTCCGTCAGTTGCTGCGCCCGACTCAGTAGCTAGGTTCTCGGGGTTCTTGGGTTCTTAGGGTTCTTGGGTTCTTAGGGTTCTCAGGGTTCGACCTTGAGAACCCTTTTTCTTGTACGATGTGCGGTCTATGCACATCCGACGCGCGTTCCTGCCCGCATGTTGTGCGATCGCTGCGGTCATCCCACTGTTGAGCCAGACGAAGAAACCGGCCTCGGTTCCCTCCACGCTGGAGTGGGGCCAATGGCGCGGCCCTTCTTATACGGGCATGGCACCGGGCGACGCGCCGCTCACGTGGAGCGACACGAGCAACGTCGCATGGAAGGTTGAAATCCCGGGTCGTGGGCACTCGAGCCCCGTCATCGCAGGCGATCGCATCTTCCTGACGACGGCGGTCCCGACCTCGAAGGCGGCTGAGACGCCGCCTCCCGCCGAAGGGGGCGGACGGGGACCGGGCGGCGGCGCGGGAGCCGGCGTCGAGCACCGGTTCGATCTCCTCGCGCTCGACCGCGCGACGGGCAAGGTTCTCTGGCAGAAGACCGCGACGACCGCGACGCCGCACGAAGGCTACCACCGGCTGTACGGCAGTTTCGCCTCCAACTCCCCGGCTACCGACGGGAAACGCGTGTATGCGTTCTTCGGCTCGCGGGGTCTGTACGCCTACGACGTCGACGGCCGGCCGCTCTGGCAGAAAGATTTCGGCGTCCAGATGAAGATCCGGCTTCAGTTCGGCGAAGGAGCGGCGGCCGTGCTCCACGGCGATCGGCTCATCGTCAGCGTCGATCACGAAGGGCCGGGGTTCATCACGATGCTCGACGCCGCGACCGGGCGCGAGATCTGGAAGACGCCGCGGCAGGACGGCACCACCTGGAGCCAGCCGTTCGTCGCCGAGCACGGAGGGAAGAAGCAGATCATCGTGACGGCGACGACGAAGGTCCGCGCCTACGATTTCGAGAGCGGCGCACAGATCTGGGAGGCGGCCGGGATCGGCGTGAACCCGATCCCGGTTCCCGTGCAGCAGAACGACCTCGTCTACGTGATGAGCGGGTATCGAAACCCGAACCTGATGGCCATCCGGCTGGGCCGCACGGGCGATTTGACCGGCACGGATGCGATCGCGTGGAGCACGACGCGCGGCCTGTCTTACACGGCGACGCCCGTCCTGCACGACAACCGGCTCTACGTCGTGACCGACAGCGCGCAGCTGACCTGTTTCAACGCGACGACCGGCGAGCCGCTCTACCAGCAGGCGCGGCTGCCGAAGCCGTACAACTTCAAGGCCTCTCCCGTCGGCGCCAGGGGCAAGCTCTATCTGTCGACCGAGGAAGGGGACGTCGTCGTCGTCAAGATG
Source organism: uncultured Acidobacteriota bacterium (assembly GCA_963847125.1). Taxonomy (GTDB): domain Bacteria; phylum Acidobacteriota; class Vicinamibacteria; order Vicinamibacterales; family 2-12-FULL-66-21; genus DATAEE01. The sequence goes on along the minus strand of CAWJYM010000004.1, from coordinate 2,766,364 downwards.
GGGGACGCGTTCGAGGTCGCCGCGACCAACACGCTGGCCGATCAGTCGTTCATCGCGACGCCCGCGATCGCCGGCGGTGACATCTTTCTCAGGAGCCGCACACACCTCTTCCGCATCGGGCCAGGCGGTCAGCCGACGGCGTCGCGCTGATGGCGGTGGTCGCTCGCCGCGGTCCTCGTCGCACTGGCAAGCCACGGATCGCCACGGCTCGACGCAGTGCAGATGACGGGCGACACCTCGCGTCTGCGTCTGGTTGCGGAGCGGTTCGAGGGGGAGCTCGGCGTGTTCGCGAAGCACCTGGGCACTGGTGAGATCGTCGCATGGAACGGCGACGTGAGATTCCCGACCGCGAGCGTCATCAAGGTCGCGATCATGGTCGAGGCGTTCGACCAGATGGCGCGCGGCGCGCTCGCGGCCGACGGGATCGTGCGCGTCCGCGACGCGGCGAAAGTCGGCGGGTCGGGCGTCGCGCGGGAGCTGCACGACGGCGCCGAGCTGACCGTGCGCGATCTGATCCGGCTGATGATCGTCGTGAGCGACAACACCGCGACCAACCTCCTCCTCGAACGGGTCGGCGTCGCCGCCGTCAACGCCCGTCTCGCGGCGTACGGGCTGAAGGACACGCGGCTCTTCCGGCCCACGTTCGGAAAGAAAGCGGACGTCGACCCGGAGCTCGAGCGTGAGTTCGGCCTCGGGATGTCCACGCCGCGCGAGATGGCGGCGCTCGTGGAGATGATCGCGGGGGGCCGCGCCGTCAACGCCGGCGCCTCCGCCGAGATGCGCGCCATCCTCGAGGCCCAGCAGGACGACCGGATGCTGCCGCGCCGGCTTCCGTTCGGCGCCCGCGAGATCGTCATCGGGAACAAGACCGGGACCGACGAGGAAAAACTGCCGGACGCCTCGGGCGTACGCGGCCACGTGCGAGCCGACGTCGGCATCGTCCGGTCCGAAGCCACGACCTACGTCGTCGCGATCTTCGCGAGACGCGTCAAGGATCGGTCCTGGATGGCGGACAACGCCGCGCTGCTGGCCGGCGCGGAGATCTCACGGATCATCTTTGACCGGCTCGCCCCTGCTCGATAAGCCTACAGGTGGTACGACCCTTTAGGGTCGTCTCCCCGACGAGGCTAAAGCCTCGTACCACGCTGTTTCGACGGCGACCGTTACGACGACGACGTAAAGACGCGGTATCGTGCGGGGATGCAAGCCGACGACCGCCTCCAACAGGGGCTGCAGGAAGTCCAGGAGCTGCTCGAGCGTCACCGGGTGCTCACGACCCTTGCCAGCCGGGATCAATCCGATGACCGCCGCGAGCTGCTGGAACACATTCAGCGGCGGCAGAATCTCGTCGATCTGCAGCGCCGATTCGGCCGCAGGCACCCCGCCGATCTTGCATCCATTCTCGAAGCCTTGTCGGTCGACGACCGCCGGCTCGTCTGGCAGCAGCTCGAGCCGGAGCAGGCGGCCCGGACGCTCGTCGAAGTCGGCGAGAGCGTGCGGGAGTCGCTCATCGATGGCCTGAGCCGTGAGGAGCTCGTCGCGATTCTGTGCCAGCTCGACGGCGACGATCTGGCGTATCTGGCCGACAGCCTGCCGGAAGATGTGTTGTCGGAGGCCTCGCACACCCTCGAGGCGGCGGACCGCCGCTGGTTCCTCGACAGCCGGGCGTGGCCCGACAAGTCGGTCGGACGCCTGATGACGCCCGAGGTCGCCTCGGCCCGTGAAACCCAGACGATCGGGCAGGCGGTCGCGGAGCTGCATGTCCGCGGCGAGCTGCCGGACCACACGGAGCGGCTGTTCGTCGTGGACGCGCGCAACATCCTGAAGGGCTCGCTCGGCCTCGACATCCTGCTCGTGCGCGATCCTCAGGTGCTGGTGGCAGAGGCGATGACCGGCGAGATCGTGTCGTTCCGGCCCGATCAGCCGGCGGCGGACGCGGCGGGCGCGTTCGAGCGCTACGATCTCATCTCGGCGCCGGTCGTGGACGATCGCGGCAAGCTGGTCGGCCGGATCACCGTCGATCGCATCCTCGATTTCATGCGGCAGGAGTCGGAACAGCAGGCGCTCGCGCTCGCCGGCCTTCGCGGCGAGGAGGATCTGTTCGCCAGCATCTGGGAATCAGCGAAGAACCGCTGGCCGTGGCTCTTCCTGAATCTGATCACGGCCTTCCTCGCGTCGCGCGTGATCGGCGCGTTCGAAGACACCATCCAGCAGATCGTTGCGCTCGCGGCGCTGATGCCGATCGTCGCGAGCGTCGGCGGGAACACTGGGAATCAGACGATCGCGCTGGTGATCCGGGGCCTCGCCCTTGGACAGATTCAGGAGAGCCACGCGTGGCATCTCGTGCGCAAGGAGTTGACCGTGAGCCTCCTCAACGGTGTGACCTGGGGCACGGTGATGGCGGTCGTCGCGGGCGCGTTGTACGGAAGCGTGCCGCTCGCGGTCGTCATGATGTCGGCGATCTGCCTGAACCTCGTCGTCGCCGCGTTGACGGGCATCGCGGTACCGTTCGCCCTCAAGCGGGCCAGGCGCGACCCGGCGCAGGGCTCGAGCGTGGTCCTGACCTTCGTGACCGACAGCATGGGGTTCTTCCTGGTGCTGGGCCTCGCGCAGCTTCTGCTGATATAGCTACGGCTTCGGAGTGTAATCCTTTGGCAGGAATTCCACCGCCACAATCGTCTTCGATGCCGCCCCACCTGTAGAGGCTGGAGCACCCGCTTTCCACGTCACGTAGACGAGGTCCTCGGGCTCGCGAGCGCCGCACTTGGCGTCGCCGATCAGGTCATCCCGATAGCTGATGAACTCGACGTCCTCGAAGCGCGCCGTTCGATACTCCTCGGTCCGGCCGTCGACGCGGACGTGAAACGTCACGCCTTTCTTGCGATCGCAGTCGATGCGCGCCAGCATGCCGGCCGCGCGCTCCTCGCCGGATCGAAGCCTCCGCAGGTCGAGCACGATCGCTGGAGCAGCCGGCTCGGCCACCGGAGCGTCGGTCGAAGCGGTGGCCGCCGAGCCTTCCGCGGCGGCGACCGATGCGAGCTGCGCGCGAACGCGCTCCCGCATCTCGGCGGCCCCTGGCTTCGTCATGAGCGGGCCGAGCACGCTGCGCGCCTTCGCGTACTCTCCCCGCCGCGTGAACACGTCGGCCAGCCTGAGCGTGTACTCGAACCGCGCGGGGGCCAGAAAGCTCGCGCTCTCGCTCGCGTCGCGCGCGGCGTCGAGGTCGCCCGCCTGCAGCGCGAAGCCCGCCAGCAGGTACGAGGCGTGCGCGAGGTCGGGCCGGGCGCGAAGCGTCCGCTCCAGCGCCTCTCGCGCGTACGAGATCCCGGCCGGGCCCTCCGGCCCGCCTCCGCCCGCGGGCTTCGGCGCGGCAGGCGGCGCGAGCGTAAACATCTCTGCGGCGGCGACGCCAAACGAGTAGTCGAGGAGCCAGTCACTCGGCGGAGCCCCGGCGCGCGCGAGGAGCGCGCGGGCGTCGGCCGCCCGCTGCTGGCGCGCCGAGATTCGCGCGAGCGCCGCCCGGGCGCGGGCGCCACCCGGCCGTTCGGCGGCCGACTGAAGCCGCGCGATCGCCTCCCCCTCCCGGCCGACCCGAAAGAGAAAATCGCCTAGAAACCCATCCGCGTCACCGTCGGGCATCGGGCTCGCCGAGACCGGCCCGGATTCGACGATGCTGGTGAGCGTCACGCCGGCCATCTTGGACTGCGCGCGATCCACGTAGTCCCTCAGGCCGGCTTCTATCGCCTGCTGGCCGAAGATGCGGCCCCACGCTTCTTCCTCCGGTGTTCCCGCTTCGATGGCGCTCATGTACTTCGCCAGGTGGTCGCGCCGGGGCGGCGTTCCCTGCAGCAGGTAGTGGACCAGTACCCAGGATTCGGCGTAGAGCACCGACCTGCGCTCCTCTTCGTCGTAGAGCGGCGAGCTCTGCTGCACCGTCCGCAGCTCGTCGAGGCCGAGCCACTCGTTTCTCAACGACATCAGATGCGCCGTGAGTGGCTCGCCGATGCTCGCCTTGTTCCCTCCGCGGAGCAGCTCGAACGTGCTGTAGTACTCGGCCACGCCTTCGGTGAGCCACAGCGGGAGGGACACCCCCAGGTTTGCGGTCGCGAGATGGGAGTACCCGTGGAACGCGGTGCGCAAGCCGCGCGAGCCGGCGACGAGGCCGACATAGTCGATGTCGGGCGATGGGACGATCAGCCCTGTCCCGTCGCGTGGCTTCCCGCGCGACAACGGCTTGAAGGCATCGAAGGCCTTCTCGGACTCGAACACGATGACCACCGTCGGCACGACCGTGGCTGTCGCCGCTGATCGGAAGGAGCTGACCGAGCGCCTCACGAAAGCGTTCGAAGTGCGCCGCCACGTCGCCGAGCTCCCGATCGGCGACGCTTCCGATCACCGTGAAGTGCGGCGTGTCGACGCGCCGCCAGGAGCGAGGCCGCGCGGCCCGCGCCAGATTGCGCGCTCGCCGCGAGCGCGCCGAGCAGCAGAACCGCAAGCCACTGTCTTTTCCGTCGCGTCTCCACGTGGATTCTCAGCGGGTCATCTTACTGGAAGCGGGAGGCCTTGAGCCGATAGCCGGCCGGCAGGAACTCCACGGCGACGGGTGTTTTCGCCGATCCCGTCCGCCGCCAGGTGATGTAAATCAGATCCTCGGGCTCGCGGGCTCCGCAGCGGATGTTGCCTCGCAGCTCATCCCGGTAGGTGATGAACTGGATATCCTGGAACCGGCCGGCCTGGAACTGGGACATCAGGCCGTTGATGCGGACGTGCAGCGTGAGCCCGTCGGGCGAGCAATCGACGTCGGTCAGCATGCCGGCCGCCCGCTCTTCGTCCGCCCTGGGCTTCCGCAGCTCCAGAACGAACAGGCGACCCGAGCCGTCACGCGGGGCCTCCACATCCGGCGCCTCGGCGGCGGAACGCTCGGCCGTGGCGATGAACTCGAGCTGCGACCGGACGTGATCCCGAAGTGCGACGGCGAGCGGGTTCTTCAGCAGCCGCTCGAGGAGGTAGCGCGCCGTCTCGTACTCGCCGGCGCGCGCAAGCGCTTCCGCATGCCGTACGGCGTACTCGGGGCGGTTGGGCGCGACCGCCAGCGCGCGCCGGCTCGCCGTCACGGCCGCCTGGCTTCTCGCGTCGTCCAGCAACTCGAAGCCGGCCAGCAGGTGCCACGCGTGCGCGAGGTCCGGACGGGCAACCGACACCCGCCGCAGCGCATCGCGCGCGGACGCGGTTGCGGCAACCGCCTCCGCGCCCGGCGTCAGCTCGCCGATCGCGTAAGCCGTCGTGACGCCGAGCGCATAGTCGGCAAGCCAATCCCCCGCGGGCGCGTCCCCCCGCTCGAGAAGCGCTCGCGCGTCGGCGAGCCTCTTCTGCGCCACACGCGCGCGCGCGAGCGCGAGCCTGGCGCGCCCGCCGTCGGGCCGCGCGGCGGCCGGCTCGAGGCGTGCCGCCGCTTCATCCTCGCGTCTCTCGGCGATCAGGAACTCGCCGAGCAACGCGTCCACCTCGCCGTCCGACAGCGGACGGGCGACGACGGCAACCGTGCCGATCCGCTCGGTCAACGATTCAGCCGCGAGGTTGAACTGCTGCAGTTCGACGTACTTTCTCAGGCCGATTTCAATCCGCTCCGAGCCAAAAATCCGGCTCCATGCCGCATCGGCGGCCGCCCCCGCTTCGATGGCCTTGATGTACTCGGTGACGAGATCCGCACGGGAGGGCTCTCCCGCCAGCAGGTAATGGACCAGCGCCCACGACTGGGCGTAAAACAACGTCCGCCGGCTGCCCTCGTTGTAGAGCGGCGAATCATGCTGGACTTTCACGAGATCGGCGAGCTTGAACACCCTGCGGTCCTGCAACATCCGCAGGTGCTCTTCGATCGGCCGGCCGACGACGGCCTGCCGGCCGTCCCTGCGCAGCTCGAAGGTGCTGTAGTACTCCGCGAGCCCCTCCCCGAGCCACAAAGGGAGATTGGGCGCGACGTTCCCCAGCATGAGGTGCGCGTACTCGTGGAGGATCGGCCGGACGTCGCGCCGGCCGCTGACCAGGGCGATGTAGTTGATGTCAGAGGTCCCGACGAAGATGCCTTCGGCCTCGATGGGCTTGCCGCGATAGAGCGGCTTGAACGGCTGGAACGCCCTGTCGGACGCGAACACGATGACGACGGCCGGAACGACGGTCGCGGTGGCGCCCGGGCCCATGAGCTGGCCGATCGCGTCGCGAAAACGCTCGAATTCAGCGGCGACCGCCTCCAGCTCTCGCTGGTCCCCGCTTCCGATGATCGTGAAGTTCGGCGTATCGAGGCGGAGCCAGGCGGGCGCCCCGGCGGCGGTCGCCACGAGCGACGCCGACAGCGGGACCGCCAGCCACGATCCAAGCCGCATGAGCTTTCAGAAACGATATCCGAACGTCAGCGCGAACGTCCGATCCGTGTTGTCGCGTCCCGGAGCCGGTGTGCGATCGTAGTCGATGTCGCCTTGAATGTTCGCCACGAGCCCCGCCACGAGCCTGAACCGCACCCCGTTCTGCATCCGGAAGAACAGATTGTCGTCACCGGTGATGCCGAGATACGTGTCGTGGTTGTGGAAGGCCTCGACGCTTCGTCCGACGAAGAACACCGCGGCCTTCACGCCCTCCCGCAGCGCGGTGTAGCTGTCGTCCTCGAATCCCTCTGAAAAGTTCTCGTTCACGAAGCCGAGGCCCCCGGTGGCCGACAGGCTGCCGCGCGGCGTTTTCCAGATGTCGTAGCCGACCGCCGCGCCAATCGCCGTCCGCAGGTCCAGGCTCTTGAACTCGTCGCCGGTGAAGATCGCGTTGCCGTTGATGAACAGCCGGTCGGTGAGATACCGATCGTAGTTGAACTGGAGGTTCCAGTTGTCCGCCGTCTCGAGGCCCGTGTCCTCGGCCCGGTTGATCGTCGCCCCGGTCGAGAACCGATCCCTCGGCCTGATCGCCACGATCTCGCCGTCGACGCGAAGCGTGCTGATGTCGGTGTTGCCTCCGGTCGTGAGGAGTCCGGCGTTGATCGCGCCGGTCCAGTCGAGCGGCGGAGGCGGCGCGGCGATGGCGACGATGTCGCCCAACGCGAGCCCCTCGATCGACCGCAGCTCCGGCTGGCCGCCCGGCGCCCCCGGCGCCCCCTTGACCGTCACGATCATTTGACGCGTGATGGTCAGGGAGGCCACCTCGTCCCAGGCGACGACGAGATCGCCGTTCGGTGTCTTGAACGTCAGCTTGCCGTCGAGGAGCGCCACCGCATCGCCGGTGACGCGGTCGCCATTCTTCATGCGAAGCTCATCCGCGACGGCCACCGTGGCGATGGACAGGACGACGGCGCTGAGGAAGAGGATTCTGATCGCGAAACGCATCCGCGGATTCTAAAGCACTTCACGTGATTTTCATGACTTCACGTGACTTCGCGTGACACGCTCGGACGTTTTTGGGCGGGAGGCCATACCTTGGAGACGGTTCACAGTGAAGTTGACTAATCAAGCGCAACCGGGCCTCCGTTGCGACTCCGAGACAGCGCTTGCCAGACGTTCTCGAACAACCCGGGACCGAAGTGGTCGTGAACGACCATGGCTTTTGCGATGATCAACTCGGTGAGGTCGTAGAGCGGAAGTTGAACCAGCATGCGAGTCACGGGTGCACGGTTTGATCCATCGCTGTTGGCGGGCTTTCTGGAGGTTCAGGGCGTTGTAAGGGGCAAAACTGCAACGTGGTGTCGCGGGCGAAGTGGAAAAAAGATCGGAGCCGTCAGGCCGACGGCCCGGCGGAGCCGGGCCTTGCTGACGTGGGAAGGCGATGGCCGCGTAAGCCCGGAGGGGATCGTGGTTGGCTTACGCGGTCATCGCCTTCCCACGTCAGCGCCGCGCTTTGCGCGGCGTCGGCCTGACGGCGCAGCCGTGATCCGTGAAGTCAACCTCCCTACCTCCCAAACCTCCCCCTAATAACCGTCGGGGCGTGTCCCGTCGGAGCGACGAGAAACTCGGTAATCCTCACGCATCCGATCGCAGCGCGGCCAGCGGATCCAGACGCGACGCGCGCCAGGCCGGCAGGACGCACGCGACGAGCGCGACGACGAGCGCCAGGGCCGTGGCGCCGGCGAGCGCGGCCGGATCCCCCGGCGCGACGCCGAAGAGAACGGCCGCCAGCGCTCGCGCGGCCAGCCAGGCCGCCAGGATGCCGGCGGCGCTCCCCGCGACAGTCAGCAGCAACCCCTGCCGCAGCACGAGCCACAACACGCCGCCAGGCTGCGCTCCGAGCGCCATTCGAATCGCGATCTCCTGCCGGCGCTGCGCGACCGCATAGGACAGCACGCCGTAGATGCCGAGCGCCGCGAGCCCGAGCGCGAAGACGGCGAACGCGCCCATCAGGAACATCAGGAACCGCGGCTGATTGATTGCCGCCCCGAGGACCTGATCGAGCGTGCGGACGTCGGCCATCGGGAGACCGGGATCGGCGCGGCGCAGCGTCTCCTTGAGCGCGGCGACGAGCTGCGCGCGGTCGGCGCCGCGCACGGCGACGAACATCGATCGGAAGGGAAACTGGCGCTGGGTGTGGTAGAGCGCGGGCTCCGTCGCCGTCTGGAGCGCCGTGTTCTTGACGTCCCGGACGACGCCGATGACTTCGTGGTCGCGCGCGTTCATCAGCGACCGCCCGAGGGGCCCGATCTGGCGCGAGAGCGACATGATCGTCTGCCCCACCGGATCCTTGCCGCCGAAGTACGTCCGCGCGAGCGTCTCGTTGACGATGACGACGCCGCGGGACTCGGCGGTATCGTGCGTCGAAAAATCGCGGCCCCGGACGATCGGCGCGCCGAGCGCGTCGAAGTACCCTTCCGAGATGGTGTGATACTGCGCCGTCGGCTCCTCCCCCTGGCGGGGCGGCTCCGCGCCGCGAATCAGGAACGGGACGCGCCAGCCCGGGGCGAGCGGCAGAAAGTTCGCGGAGCCGGCCGCGGCCACGCCCGGCTGCTCGCGCAGCGACTCGACGATCGACGAGTGCAGGCGCGCCGTGTCGGGCCACTTCTCGTACGCCGCGCCGCTCAGCTGCAGGTTCATCGTCACGACACCCTCCGGCCGGAAGCCGGGATCCTCTGCCATGAGCCGGCGAACGCTCTGGACGAGCAGCGCCGCGCCTACGAGCAGCATCACCGCCAGCCCGACCTCGGCGACGACCAGCCCGCGGTGGAGCCGGCCCGTCGCGCGGCTGCCGCCCCCGGTGCGGCCGCCGTCCTTCAACGTCTGCTGCACGTCCGCGCGTGAGGCCAGGAACGCGGGCAGGAGGCCGAACACGACGGCCGTCACGACGGTCAGCCCGACGGCGAACAGGAGGATGCGGCCGTCGATGGCGACCGATGCGAGCCGCGGAACGTCGATGGGGGTCAGCGCGGCGAGCGCGCGGATCCCGCCCGCGGCGAGTGCGACTCCCAGAACCGCCGCCGTCGCCGCGACGAGCAGGCTCTCGGTCAGGAACTGCGTCACGAGCCGCCGCCGGCTCGCGCCGATCGCCGCCCGCACCGCGACCTCTCGCGCGCGCGCCGCCGCCCGCGCGAGCAGGAGGCTCGCGACGTTGATGCAGGCGATGAGGAGGAGCAGCCCCACCGCGCCCAGCAGGATGAACAACGCCGGCCGGAAGAACCCGACGATCTCGCGGTGCAGCTCGACGACGCGGGCGCCCCAGCCGTCGTTGGTCCTCACGTGCTCGCGCCTGAGGCGCGCGGTGAGCGCGTCGAGCTCGCGTTGCGCCTCCTCCACCGTGCGGCCCGGCGCGAGCCGCCCCACCGCCTCCATGAAGTGCGCCGCCCGGCTGTGCTGCGTGAGATCCCACACCAGGCGGTACCAGAGATCGGTGTCGCCGGGAAAGTGAAAGCCGGGCGGCATGACGCCCGCGACCTGATAGTCGTTGTCGTTCATGCGAATGAGCTTGCCGACGATCGCGGCGTCGCTCTTGAACCGCGTGCGCCAGAGGCGATGGCTGACGAGCACGAGCCGATCGCGCGAGTGGAACGGCCCGTCGGACGGAAAGCCGGCCCCGAGCACGGGGCGCACGCCCATCACCGCCTGGAAGTTCCCGCTCACCTCGATCGTCGTGACGCGCACCGGCTCCTGCTGCTCGTCGCGCAACGTCACGTCCGGCCGCCACCAGGCGGCGGCATCGCTGAACACCTGCGTCAGCGCCCGGTAGTCCATGAAGTTCACAGGCGAGAGCGGCTCGTGTTCGAGGCTCTTCTGATGGTTCGTTTCCCAGAGCATCACCAGCCGGTGGGGCTCCTCGTACGGCAGCGGCCGCAGGACCACGCCATCGACGACGCTGAAGATCGCGGTGGTCGCCCCGATCCCGAGCGCGAGCGCGAGCACCGCCGGAACCGTGAAGCCCGGGGAGCGCAGCAGGTTCCGGATGCCGAAGCGCAGGTCCTTGAGGAAGTGTTCCATACCGGGTTTAGACGGGTTCATCCCGCCGACCGTTGACATCGTCACATAACGCTGCCGCGATCGGCGTGCGCGCCGTCCAAGTCACCGATGCCAGCGTTCTGCACGATCCTGACGCTGCTCGGGGCGATCGCCGGCCCGCTGCCGTTTCCGATGCCCGTTTCGCCATCGATGCCCGTTTTCCCGCGCCTGCGGCCGGCCGACACGACCTCAGCGCGCGCATTCGAGCGCGGGCTCGCCTGCTGCCCGACGATTCGCGCGCTCGCCCGGGAAGTCGAATCTTCTGATTTGATTGTGTACGTGGAAGCCGGATTCGTGGAGCTGCCAGCCGTCGCCCGGACCGTGTTGATGGGGGCTGGGACGAGCACCCGCTACGTCCGCGTGACCCTCCACCGGACGATGCCGCCCGACAGCCTGATCGAGCTCCTGGGTCACGAGCTGCAGCACGCCGTCGAGATCGCGCGAGCGCCGGAGGTCCGAGACCGCGACTCCATGCTCGCCCTGTACCGGCGCATCGGGTTTCACCGAAGCCGCGCCAACCACTTCGAGACGTCGCTGGCCAGGCAGATCGGCGTTCGCGTCCGGGCCGAGATCGCGAAGCGCCCCTCGCTCGCCGGGTTCAGCGCTGCGCCGGACGCGGACAGCCGCCGCCGAACGCGTTGATGCGCAGGAGGTTGTTGTCGCGGTCGGTCTCGACGATGACATAGCGCTCGTGGTCCCAGCCCGCGACCTGCAGGATCCACGCGGGCGGGCGCTTCTCGAGCCGGAGCACACCGAGCGGCAGCACGAACTCGACGTCTGCGCGGTCGCAGTACGTGACGACGGCGGAGAGATCGAACACCTTGTCATCGGGCTTCCACGGCCGCACCCATCCGGCTACGAAGGTCACCACGTCGCAGCCATCTTTCTGGCTGGGGTCGTCGTACGAGCGCGATGCCTCGAGATAGTAGATCTCACCGGCATCAGGCACCTTCGCACGGTATAGCACCTCGATGGTCACCGGCCTCGACTCCCGCTCGCTCTGCGGCAGCGGATGACGCCATTTCGAAAAGCTGGTGGCGGCGTTCCGCTCCACGTCGCTGAATGGCTTCCTGATTCGCAGCGCGAAGTCGTCCCATTCGGGGGCACGTTTGTCGAGAATCTCGACCCGATCGATTCTGACCGGCCCGCTGACGGCGACGCCCTCCTTCGGAAACGGGCGCTCCATTGGTGACGGGAGTGGACGATCGGTCGTGTAGTCGGTCTTGAAGCCAACCCCCGAGTGACACTGTGCGGGGTAGCGGACGGGCGCCGTCGCGCGCACCGGCCGCGCGGCCCCCTCGACCGGCCAGAGCGTCCACGTCGCGGTCGGCGGCGCCTTCCACCACCAGTCGTCAGGCACGTCACCGAGCGCGAGCGGGACGATGTGGGCCTTCCCGGGAACGGGCCACGTCGCCGCCCACTTCCCTTCGTGATACGAGGCGAACGGAACGAGCACGCCGTCCCGGCGCAGGACGGCGAGCGCGAAGGAGGGGGCCTCATTCGCGAGAATCAGGAAGGGGGCGAACGCGAGAGTGACGGCGGCGGCTGTCAGACGCACCACAGTTCCGCTCCGCTCCGGCAGGCTGGCTGGCTGGTCGCTATTATCACCCAGGCGGCTAGCCTTCGGTCCGCAGCGCGCCGGCCAGAAAGAACCCGAACCCCAGGATCGTGACCGCCGTGCGCAGGTCGTGGGCCTGCCGCCAACGGTCGCGATCTTCCGTCCATTCGGCCGGCGGCGACGGCGCGGACCAGGTAGCGATCCGATCGTTCATCGGAAAGTGCGTCGTCGCGGTGATGACCGCGCCGATCCCGAGGCACAGCACTCCCGCCAGCGTCAGCGCGAGCGCCGATCGATGCCGCCGCGCGAGCGCCGCGTGCGCGAGACCGAAGAGAAGGGCCGTCAGCCCGACCGCCGTCAGCGGCACCGTGAAGGCGCGAATCTCCAGCTGCTTGAGCTCCGTGAAGAACGTTCCAGCTCCCGCGAACGAGTGCTCGAGGAGCCAGACGCACACCGTCGAACCGGCAAGCACGCCGGCGGTAAACAGAAGGCCGAGACGGACGAGAAGCAGCATGGTCACACCAGCACCTTGACGTACTTGATCGCTTCCGCGTGGAACCCCGCGGCTTCGTACAGCGCTTGCGGTCCACGATTCTCGACGAACACGTTCAACGTCAGCATCCGATAGCCCCGATCCCGGGACCACCGCTCGGCCTCTGCCAGCAGCGCCCGCCCGACGCCGCGGCCCCGGGCCTCCGGCGCGACGACGATGTCTGCCACGTGGCCGCACGTGCCCTGGAGGTAATAGTCCCGCTCGCCCACGAGATGAATGAATCCGAGCGGCACACCGTCCGCGCTTTCGGCGATCAACAACGTCGCCCCTTCCGTCCGGCCCGCCAGCGAGGCGCTGATGATGTCCGCGTCGACCTGGATCATCTCGCGGCGATCGCGCCATGCCGGCGGACCGAAGGCGAGCAGTTCCGGCACGAGCGCCCGAATGAAGGGCCAATCCTTCTCAACGGCTGATCGGATTCGAACGTCGGTCATGATTTCATTTCTATCAACACCTTCAGGTTGGTTCGTGCAGCTGCAAACGCGTCGCTCCACATCGACAACGGATAGACGCCGCTGACGAGCGGCCGGACATCCACCGCGCCGCGTGAGAGGAGGTCGATCGCCTTCGGGAATGGTCCGCAGCGCGATCCGACGATGGTGACCTCGTCGACGACGATCGGCGACGTTGCGATCGGCGCGGCGCCATGGAACGTCGACTTCAACACGACGGTGCCTCGCGGCCGGACGAGCGCCAGAGCAGACGCCAGACCTTCCGGCCGTCCGGTGGCGTCGACCACGATCTCGAACCGGGCCCGCGCAACGCCGACGCCGTCGGCCGCCATCGTCTCGAGGCCGAAGTGCCGCGCGATCGCGAGCTTCTCTGCATGGCGGCCGACGACCGTGACGCGGACGCCGGCGTGCCGGAGGACTTGCGCGATCAGCAGTCCCAGCCGTCCGTCGCCGACGACCGCCGCGTCCGATGCCCTCGAGACGTCGACCTGCTCGATGACACGGCAGGCCGCCGCAACCGGTTCGGCGAAGACCGCCACCTCGTCCGTGAGATCGTCCGGCACGGCGTGAAGATTGTCCGCGGGCAGCGTGAGGTACTCGGCGAACGCGCCGTCGCGGCCGCGGATCCCGAGGACCTGCCGGCGTTCGCAGTGCTCGCGGACACCGTCGCGGCAAGAGCGGCACGTCCCGCATCCAATATTGATTTCACCGACGATCCGGCGACCGAGCCATCGCTCGGCACCCTCCGGCGCCCACTCGACGACACCGACGAACTCGTGGCCAGGCACGCCGCGGAAGTCTGCGTAGCCCGCGAGGATCTCCAGGTCCGTGCCGCAGATACCCGCCTGCCGCACGCGGATCAGACATTCGCCCGGCGCGGCCGGTCTCGGCCGGTCGCAGAGGTCGAGCCGACCGTCAGCCGCCACGAGCGCGCGCATCGTACCTGGAGACCGAACCATCGGCGGGCCAGGGGCGTATTATCTCCGGGAGAGGTTTTCCATGCATCGAGCGCGCGCGTTGGTGATGTCGGCGGCGCTCCTGGCCGTTCCCTTCTCGGCAGGCTGCGACCACGCGATGGCCAGGGAGCAGGCCACCGCCGACTGGACGAAGAGCTACCCGCTTGCGGCCGGAGGCCGCCTCGAGATCGACAACGTCAACGGCCGGATCGACGTCCAGGGCTGGGACGGCGCGACGGTCGACGTTCGGGCCGAGCGGCTCGGCAAGGGCGCCACGCCGGAAGAGGCGAAGCGGATGCTCGATCGGATCCAGATCGTCGAGGAAGTCTCGGGCTCGCGCATCAGGCTGCAGACCAAGGTCAACACGGTGACGAGCTGGCTCGGCGGCGGGACCGAAGTCCGGTATTTCGTCAAAGTCCCGGCCGGCGCCGAGCTCGACGTGGAAACGGTCAACGGCGGCATCGAGATCACCGGCACGCGCGGACGAGTGACCGCGGAAACGACGAACGGCGGCATCACGGCGCGCCGGATCGGCGGCCCGATCGACGCGAGCACGACCAACGGCGGCGTGGACGTCGACGTGGAGGCCGTCACGGAGCCGGGGATCGATCTGGAATGCACCAACGGCGGGATCTCTCTGCGCCTGCCGCGCGATGCGAAGGCGACGCTCGCCGCGAGCATCACCAACGGCGGGATCGACGCGAACAACCTGCAGATCGAGCTCGTCGGCAAGGCGACCAGACGTCGGCTCGAGGGACGCCTGAATGGCGGCGGCCCACGCATCGCGCTGGACGGCACCAACGGTGGGATCCGGATCTCCGCCCGGTAGAAAATCTGAGCCAGGGGTCCGGGGCGCAGCCCCAGTAGTACGATAGACGAATGGAGGCCTGCCCGGCCTGCGGCTCGCCCCGCATCTACCCGTCGCGCGCCAGGTCGATCGTCGAGCGGATTCGGCGTGGCTTCACGAGGAAACGGCCGTACCGGTGCCACGCCTGCGACTGGCGTCGCTGGATTGACGTTCCGCCCCCACCCCGCCTCGCCGACACGGACCCCGAAGATCTCCGGACCCGCCGCTCGTCAGAGCCGATTGGAAAGTCAGACTTCGACGGCCTCGATCCGCGGTAGGACCTCAGGGCACGATGTCGATCATCGGATCGACGATCTTCCAGTCGCGATCTCTCTTCCGGCGCAGAATCGTGTACCGGTACCCCCTGGTTTGACACCGCCGCGGACTCGTGTGCGAATCTGCCCCAGGCCGTCCGCTTTGATGCGGTCGCAGCGGCGCTTGACGATCGAGCTGTTCTGATCGTCCACGTCTTCAAGCGGATCGGGGACGGTGTCGTCGTCCCGGAAGAACCCTACGACGCAGACGTCGATCCTGTAATCGCAGGTGTTCGTGATGTGCCAGACGACGATTTCCCCGTAGTGCGCCGTGAACCTCGCGGGCTTTTCGAGCAGCGTGCACCCGCCCGGCGTGAAGGGATCGTGAAACACGAGCGGCATCGTATTGACCGCCACCTTGGTCGTGCCGCCAACAGGCGTCACGACGACGCTTCTGATGGCCCGCGCGCACGCCGTCGAGAGCGCCAGCAGCACCGCCGCGACCAGGCCGATCACAACTCTTCGCATCGTCACTCCTTCTCCGCTCCGCTGCCTTGTCCCGCCTGGACGAGCGCGCGGAACCTCGGCGATCCTCTCAAGGACGCCAGATCCTCGTCGGTCGCGGCCTCGGCGGCGCCGTATCCTTTTTTCAACGCGGCCTCCAGCGCCGTGAGGGCCGGTCCGGTTTTGCCGTTTATCGCCAGAACGGTCGCCAGTCGATAGAGCGTCTCGGGCTCGCCCGCGCTGATCTCGACGGCGCGCTGCGAATCCTTTTCGGCCGCTTCCGCCCGACCGAGCTTCGCTTCGTACACGCCGAGCCGCATCAGCGTGCGCGCGTCGTTCGGGTTCACCTTGAGCACCGCGTGCGACGCGTCGACGGCACGCGCGTACGACTCTGCTGCTTCGGCCGGTCGTCCCAGCCGCCGTAGCGCGTCTCCAAGATTGCCGTGATGAAGAGGGAGGCCGGGCTGGAGCTGCACGGCCAGACGGAACGAGGCGGCGGCGTCTTCGTACTTCCCCTCCGCGAACTGTATGGTGCCGATGCCGGAAAAGCTGGAGGCGATCGGAGAAATCGCCACGGCTTTGCGGTAGTTCTCGAGCGCATGAGCGGTGTCGCCGAGCTGATGGTAGGCGGACGCGAGGTTGTGGAACGGACGTCCGCTGTGCGGATTCAACTCGCCCGCGCGCGTGTACGGCCCGATCGCGTCGCGGAATCGCGCGCGACCATAGAAGAAGCCTCCCAGGTCCATATACCCTTGCCAGTAGTCGGGACGCCTGGCGATCGCCACCCGGAACTCTCGCTCGGCCTCCTCGAAGCGACCGCGCGCGCCGTACAGCTGACCGAGCAGCCGCCGCGCCTCATGACTCGCGGGATCGAGCTGCAGCGCCTGCCTCAGATCTTTTTCCGCATCGTCGAGCCGGCCGGTCCCTTGATGGACGCGCGCCAGCGAGATCCAGACCTGCGGCTCCTCCGCTCCCACCCCTCGCGCCGCTTCGGCCGCCGCGAGGGCGCGATTGGCGTCCGCGCTGTCGCGCGTCTGCTGGTACCGCAGCCAATGCGCCTGGGCCAGCGCGGCGCGTGCCAGCGCGAATGCCGGGTCGGCGCCGACCGCCTCCTCGAGCGCCTGAATGGCTTCTCCTGTCGCGCGAGGCTCGTCCGCCCGGTCGAAGAGCTGCTGTCCCCGCCAGTACGCGTCGAGAGCGGCGGCGCTGGCGGTCCGCGGCGCGCCGAGCCGCTGACGATCCTGCGCCGACAACGGGATCCTGAGGCCTTCCCAGGCGACATCCTGCGCGATCCTCCGCTGGACGTCGAACAACTGGGCCTCTGCGTCGTACTCATACCCTCGGGTCCACGCGGCGGTCCCGTCCTCCCGCAGGAGCGTCATGTTCAGCCGCAGACGGCTCCCGGCCGCCTGGAGGCTGCCGCCGAGCATGAAGTTCGCGCCCAGGGCACGCGCCATGCGACGCGGGTCGGGCTCGCCCGCCTCCGCGCGCATCAAGGCGCGCGTGACGACGGTCAGGCCCGGGAGCTGGGCGAGATCGATCCGCAGCGAGTCGGCGATGCCGCTTCCGACGTAGTCCCTTCTGGAATCGCCCGTGAAGTTATCAAGTGGGATAACGAGCAGGAGCGGCCCTGCGGACACAGCCGGCGTCCGCTGCTGCGGCGGCTGCCCGCACTGGCGCTGAATCGGAATGCCGATGCCGGCTGCAAGCGCCACGACGACGATGACCGCGACCCAGACCGGGCGCGGGAGCGCCCGGGTGAGCCGCCGCGGGGGTTCGATCGGGCCCGTCGGCTGCTCACGGAGTCCGATGGCGATCCGTTCCAGCTCGTTCTTGAACTGCGCGGCGGACGGCACGCGGTCCGCCGGATCGCGCGCCAACGCGCGCAGCACGAGCGCGTCGAGCACGGTCGGCACGGCCGGATTCATAGAGCGCATCGGGCGGGGGCGCTCGGCCAGCACGGCGATCTGCGCGGCGATCGGATCCGAGGTCGGATCGAGGGGCGGGCGCCCGGTGAGCAGCTCGTACATCACGGCGCCGAGGCTGAAGATGTCGCTGCGCGCGTCCCCCGGACCTCCACTCATCTGCTCCGGCGCGGTGTAGCCGGGCGTGCCGAACGCCGGCCCGCGCTGGCCCGTCCTGGCCCCGACCGGGCCCACGTGCGCGATGCCGAAATCGAGGACTTTGACGCGCCCGTTCATCGTCACCGCGATGTTGGACGGCTTGAGATCCCGATGCACGACGCCGGCGCCGTGCGCGGCGGCGAGCGCATCGGCAAGCTGAATACCGATGTCGACGGCCGGCTCGATCCCGATTGGGCCGTTGCGCAGGCGTGCCGACAGCGTCTCGCCCTCGACGTACTCCATCACGATATGGAGCTCGCCCTCGTGGTCGAGCACGTCGTAGACGGCCGCGATATTGGGATGGTTCAGGCGCGCGGCAGCGCGCGCCTCGCGCTCCAGCTGCGCGTACGCTTCGGGCGACGCGGAGGCAGCCGGCGGCCGTTTGAGCGCGACGCGGCGTCCAAGCCGCGCGTCCTCGGCCAGCCACACCTCGCCCATGCCGCCCGCGCCGAGCAGCGTGACGATCTCATACGGGCCGAGCCGATGGCCCGGGAGCATGGGGGTGCAGGGAGAATAGCGATTCGGGCGCGGGCGTTCAAGGTCGCAGATGCACGCAGATGGACGCTCGAGGACGTGGCACGACCCTTCAGGGTCGTAGCTGCCACATCGTCACGGAACGTCCGATCGGGTCGAACGTGGGGACGGGCGGCCGTCTTGGCCCAGGCGGCAGCCGGCGATGAGCGTCACCAGCTCGCCGTAGCTCCTTATGCCGGACTCGACCCGGTTGGCGCGGAGGAACTGATCGTAGGCGACCCGCGCGACGGCGCGAACCCTTGGCGCCGCCGTCTCGACGCGCCGGTCGATCGCCCGCAGGTCTTCGGTAGGACCGGCCTCGAGCGTGTACGCCAGGCGTGCTCGGCGCTCATCGTCAACGGCGCTGGCGGCGTATGCGTACACGGTCAGCCAACCGCTGTACTGCGCCTGTTCGTCCCCGTTCGTCGTCGTCAGCCATCCCAGGAACCCTGCTTCCGCCTCGTGCGCAAAGCCAGCCAGGTGGGCCCACTCGTGAGCAACCACCGATGGCCGCTCAATCGGGAGCACCCGATCGTTGACGAGCACTTCGAGGAAGAACGGGTCGGTCAGCCCGTCGATCCCGGCGCGAGCGAAGTACGGCGTCAGGAGCGTCCGTTTCGGCCGGCCGGGAACCGCCTGGCGATCGAGACCGGCGGCGCGCTGCGCCGCAGCGAACGCGGCGCCCATCGACGCAGGCAACGCATCGAGTTCCGGCCACGGGCGCGCGTGAGCGATCCGATGGAGCGCGTTCAGCCGCGAGGCAGCGTGGCGGGCGAGCCGGTCGACCGCTTCCTCGGTTACCCGCGATCGGTCGTGGTCGAAGCGCGTCGCGATCGACGTTCGGCGGTAGTTCAAGCCCCAGAGCGCGAGAAAGAGCAGGTACACGACGGCCGCGAACGCCGTCGCGTCGACGACCAGGCCGGCCAGCGCGCCGGCGCGCCGGCCGCGCATCGCCGCCAGGCGTCCCGAACGCCAGCGTCCGACGGCGTGCGAGATGAAGATCACGATGACCACTGCCGCTCCCAGCTCGAGGAGCGAAATGGGTACGTAGTTGGTCAGCCCCGTGAGCCGGCGCTGGAGGGCGATGTACAAAGATGTCGAGTACGCGCGTTCCACCCACTCGGGGGACGTCGGCGCAATAGCGGCGACGACGGCGGCGGCAATCGCGACGACCCTCGTCATCCGCGATCTTCTCCGGTGATGAGTCGGATGGAGCGCTGATAGGTGAAGTACGCCCAGGCCCACTGCACCAGCACCACGAGCCGGTTGCGGAAGCCGGTCAGCTTCAGGATGTGAACGAACAGCCACGCAACCCAGGCGATCCACCCGGTCAGCTGGAATCGCCCGAAATCGGCGACCGCCGCCGCCCTCCCGATGGTCGCCATGTCGCCGGGGTTGCGGTACCGAAAGGCCCGACGGGTCGTCCCCCGTATGACCCGCGCCACGTGTTCGCCTTCCTGCATCGCGACGGGCGCGACGCCCGGCAGCGGACGGCCGTCCTGGGTGACCGACGCAAGGTCGCCGATCACGAACACCTCAGGGTGGCCTGGGATGGACAAGTCGGGCTCAACGAGCACACGCCCGGCCCGATCCACCGGTGCGCCGAGCGCGCGGCCGATCGGTGCCGCCGCCACGCCGGCCGCCCAGAGCACGGTCCCGGCCTGAAGACGTTCGCCGCCGAACTGGACGGCATCGTCGTCCACACTCGTGACCGTCGCGCCGGTCCGGACCTCGACGCCGAGCTTCTTCAGCGCACCGCGGGCGAACGCGCGCAGCGGTGGCAGAAAGGCGGCCAGGACGTCGAGGCCGCCCTCGATCAGAACGATACGCGCCGTGTCCGGATGGATGCTTCGAAATTCGTGTGCGAGGGCGTGGCGCGACAACTCCGCCAGCGCCCCGGCGAGCTCGACGCCGGTCGCCCCGCCGCCGATGACGACGAACGTCAAGAGGCGCCGCCGGCGGTCGGCATCCGGCTCCAGCTCGGCCTGCTCGAACGCCAGGAGGACCCGGCGCCGGATCGCCAGCGCATCGTCGAGCGTCTTGAGGCCCGCCGCCCGCTCCCGCCACTCGTCGTGGCCGAAGTAGGCGTGCGTGGCGCCCGCCGCGACGATCAGGTAGTCGTACTCGAGCGTCAGGGAACTCCCACGATCCGTTACCACTAGGAGCCAGTAGAAGAGCACCGCCGCGCGACGTCCACGTGTTGCGCCTCGGCAAGGAGGACGCGGACGTTGGCCTGCCGCCGCACAATCCACCGGATCGGCGACGCGATCTCTCCGGGCGACAGCGCGGCGGTCGCGACTTGATACAGGAGCGGCTGGAAGACGTGATGGTTATGGCGATCGACGAGCGTGACGTCGACCGGCGCGCGCTTGAGCGCCCGCGCCGCCGTCAGGCCGCCGAAGCCGCCGCCGATGATGATGACCCGCGGGCGCGTCATGAGCCGCAAACACTACTCTAGCCGCAGATCCCGTCCAGTTCTTTTAGCCGCAGATCAACGCAGATGAACGCGGATTCCGTCTGGTCTTTAGCCGCAGATGGACGCAGATGCACGCAGGTTCCGTCTAGTCTTTAGCCGCAGATCAACGCAGATGCACGCAGATAACGTTCTGGTCTTTAGCCGCAGATCGACGCAGATGCGCGCAGATTCCGTCTAGTCTTTAGCCGCAGATCAACGCAGATGCACGCAGATGACGTTCCGGTCTTTTGGCCGCAGATCGACGCAGATGCACGCAGATAACGTTCCCGTCCTTTAGCCGCAGATCAAAGCAGGTTCACGCGCATGCCGGCGTCGCCTGAGGCTCGCAGCGATCGGCTGACGTGAACGTCCGAGCGAATGCAGCTACCGCGCCAATGAGCCTGGCAATTTCTTCAGCGTTGTTCGACTTCAAGTTGGCAGATTTCGCAATGGATCCCACGTACTTCCCCGTAACCCCATGAGAACTCGGCTGGCGTAGTTCTTGGAGGAGCGAATCAGCGTGAAGGACGGCGACTATCGGTTCGAGCGGCTCACTCATGACATCATCGGAGTCTTCTTCGACACCGCCAACGAGCTGGGCCACGGGTTCGCAGAAAACGTCTACCAGGCTGCGATGATTCTTTCCCTGACTCAGGCCGGATTCGTCGTCCGGCGTGACGTGCCCCTGCCCGTGTGGTTCCGCGGACATCAGATCGCAATGTTTCGGGCCGACGCGATTGTGGAGAATGTCGTGCTGCTGGAGTTCAAGGCAGCGGCGTCTATTGAACCGTGGCACGAGGCTCAAGTGCTGAACTACCTCCGAGCATCCGACGTGGAAATCGGGTTTGTCCTCAACTTTGGCAAGAAGGCCGAGTACAAGCGCCTCGCTTACGCCAACGACCGGAAGAAGAGGGCGCCAACCTCGGAGTCGCAATAATGCAGGCAACCTAGATCGGTCTGCGTTCATCTGCGGCTCGTCCAAAGCCGTGATCTGGGTGAATCCGCCTCCATCTGCGGCTCGCCCAAACCACCGATCTGCGTGAATCTGCGTCCATCTGCGGTTTAACCCAAGGCCGTAATCTGCGTGAATCTGCGTCCATCTGTGGTTAACCTAAGGCCGTAATCTGCGTGAATCTGCGTCCATCTGCGGTTTAACCCAAAGCCCGTAATCTGCGTGAATCTGCGTCCATCTGCGGTTTAACCCAAAGCCCGTAATCTGCGTCCATCTGCGGCTTGAGTTCTCAACGCCCGCATGGTCCAATGCCGCGCATGCGCGCCATAGCCTCCCTCGTGCTCGCCACAATTCTGCTATCTGCGGGGCTCGTCGGGCAGCCGCGTCAGGTGAAGGTACTCCTTCTCTATGACATGGAAGGCATCAGCGCGGCGGTCAAACCGTCGGACGTGAACTTCGGCTCGCCGAGTTATCCGCCGACGCGCGAGGCGCTGACCGAAGACGTCAACGCCGCCATCCGCGGACTCCAGAAAGCGGGCGCGACCGAGGTCGTCCTGACCGACGGGCACGGCTCCGGCAATCCGGATCCGGACTATCTGCTCGACAAGCTGCCAAAAGGGGCGCGGTTCGATCTGCGGGACGTCGCGTACGATCCCTATGTCGAGACGATGGACAAGTCGTTCGACGCGATGGTGGCCGTCGCGATGCACGGGCGCGCTGGCGGCCGTGCGTTTCTCGCCCACACCTACAACGGTCACACGCGCTGGGTCATGGCTGGCCACGACATGAACGAGAGCATGCTCGTCGCCGCCTCCGCCGCGCGGTTCGACATCCCGCTGATTCTCGTCACCGGCGACGACGTGCTTCGCGACGAGATCAAGGCGTTCTCTCCGGCGACGGATTACGTCGTCGTCAAGAAGGCGCTCGGCGTCTCGGAGGCCGAAGCGCGGCCCCGCGCCGAGGTCAGCGCCGACATCGAAGCGGCGGCAGAGCGCGCCCTCAGGAACCGCGGCAAGGTCAGACCCTGGCGGCCCGCTGAGATCGCGCGCGAGTTCGACAACTTGTACGGCTACATCCTCCCCGAGCAGGCGGCCGTCGCCGTCAATTTCCCTGGCGCGATCGTCGTCGACAACAAGACCGTGAACGTGCGGGCACGGAGCTTCCTCGAGGCGTACCTCGCGTTCCGCGGGCTCGCCGCGTTCACCGGCTACGCCACGCAGCGAATGGTCCTCACCGGAGTACGGCAGCTGGAGGGCGGGCCGGATCTGATTCGCAAGGCGCAGGAGAAATTGCCGACCCGCGAGCAGCGCACGTTCAAGCCAACCGGCACGACCATCGAGCGAGGCTACGGACGGCACGGGTACTTCTGAACTCTGCATTGTCGATTGGGGATTGGCGATTGTCGATTGAATGTGGATTGAGGATTGGTGATTGACGATTCATTAGTGATTGATGATTGGGCTGGTTCGACCATCCCACTCCAATCCCGAATCGACAATAAATCGCCAATCACTAATCCACAATCAGCAATCAATCGGCAATCCCCAATCCCAAATCGTCAATGGTTTCATCAGGGAACTCTCCTCCCCGAACGGTGTCCAAGTCTTCCAAGGAGGATGCGCACATGGCAGCAGACCTCTTCGGCGACGTCACGCAGGCGCCGAAGCGTCTCGGAGCGCGGCGGTGGTACACCTTGCCGCTTTCGATTCTGACGCACGCGGCCGCGGTCGTCGCGATCGTCGTCGTTCCGCTCGCGACGAGCGATATGCCTCCGCCCATCCGTCGCGCGCTTACGCATATCGCCGACATCGACATCACGCCCGTCGTGCCGCCGCCACCACCGATGCGGCGGGCGCCGACCGTCCGCGCCGACACACCGGTGTCGAGAGAGGCCGCTCCAACCGTTGCGCCGTCGGAGATCGGTCCCGAAGCGTTTCCGCTCGACCTGCCTGAGGTCGGAGGAGCGGACGGCGTCCCGAACGGGATTCTCGGGGGGCTGTCACTCGATTCGACAACGTATACGCCACCGCAGCCGCCCCAGGTGGAGCCTCCGAAGACCATCCGGATCACGAGGGGCGTCACGCCGCCGCGGCGAATCACCTACGTGCAACCGGTGTATCCGGCGATCGCCCTGCAGAACCGAATCGCCGGGCGCGTCGTGATCGAGGCGATAATCGGCCCGACGGGTGAGGTGCAAAGCATGCGCGTCGTGCAGTCGGTTCACCTGCTGGATCAGGCCGCGCTGGCAGCCGTGCGGCAGTGGAAGTACACGCCGACGCTGCTGAGCGGCGTGCCGGTGTCCGTCATTCTGACCGTTTCGGTGGACTTCACGCTCACCCCATGAACGGATCGCGCGCCGCCGCGCTCGCGATCGTCCTGCTCGCCGGCATTTCTCATGCCGACGCGGCGCAGGCCGCGCGCGCGGAAGACGAGGCGGCGATCCGAACGCTGGCCCAGGAGTGGCTCTCGGCGCAGGAGCTCGAGAACCTGGAAGCATTCCTCGCGCTCTGGGCTCCTGATGCGCCCGGTGCCGATCGCCGGCGCGACTTCACGTCGGTCGTGTTCCAGTCGGGCGACGATCGATTCTCGAGCGTTCGGATCGATCGGATCTCGATCGATGGAGCGCGCGCGACCGTTCGCGTGTTCGCCGACCGCGTCCGTACACTCCCCGGCGGCAACACCATCCCCAGCACGGTCGCGCTCGTGTTCGAGTGCGTCCGCACCGCGGACGGATGGCGTCTGTTCAGCGACTCGTCCGCGTACGCGGCGCTCGCGGACGATCTGATCGGGTTGACCGACCAGGCGTCGATCGACGCGCGGCTCGACGCCGATCGTCACCTCCTCGGCCGCGAGCTGCTCCGCGCGCTCGGCGAGCGCGGCGACCGCGGCTCCTTTTCCGGCAGCCTCGACCGCGCGATGGTCGCGTACCGGCTCGTCCGATCGATCGCCATCCGGCTCGGCGACGACGAGGCGGCGATTGCCGCGCTCCAGAACATCGGCAACGTCCACTTTTTCCGCCAGGACTACGCGCGGGCGCTCGAGAGCTACAGAGAACGTCTCGCCGCGGAGACGACGCGCGGCGACCGGCCGGGCATGGCGGCCGCGCTGCAGGCGATTGCGAGCGCGCACTACGCGCTGGCGGAGTACGTCTCCGCGCTCGACGCGTATCGGCGCGCCTTGACCATTGTCGAGCCGCTCGACGATCGGCCGGCGCTCGCATCGCTTCACATGAACATCGGCAACGTGTACCACCTGCAGGGTGATTACGGCGCGGCCGTCGAGTCGTTCACCCGGAGCCGGATGCTCTTCGAAGCGATGCCGGACCACCTCACGCCCGCGGCGCGGGCGCAGCACGGCGAGGGACGCGCCGAGACGGCGCGGGGCAACTTCCCGGCGGCTGTCGCGGCGCTCGAGAGCGCCCTGGACAAGTACCGGCGGGGACGCGACCGGGGAGGCGTACCCGAAGCGCTCGGCAGCCTCGCATACGTCAACTACCTCCGCGGCGACCACGCGCGCGCAATCGCCCTGTACAGAGACAGCCTCGACCTGGAGAAGATCGCCGGCAACACGGCGGGCGTCGCGCGCATGTTGCAGTCGATCGGCCTCGTCGAGCTGGTGCGCGGCGGCTTCAAGGAGGCGGTCGAGGCCTATTCGCGCAGCCGCGATCTCTTCGGCCGGGTCTCCACGCGCGACGCCAGGGAAGGACGCGCGTTCGCGACGCTCGGTCTCGGGTTTGCGCAGACCGCAGTCGGTTCGATCGACGCCGCGCTCTCGTCCTACAAAATCGCATCTTCAGTCTTCGAATCGCTCGGGCGGCGCGAACAAGTGGGTCGGGCGGCCCTCGGGACGTCGATGGCCCACGCCATGCGGCGCGCGGCGCAGGAGTCGCTCGACGCGGCGGCGCTGGCCGCGGCGATCGGCCGCGAGACCGCCGCGCCGGATCTCGAGTGGCGCGCGCGGGTCCGCGAGGGATACGCGCTGCTTGCGTTGGAACGCCCCGACGACGCCAGACAGGCGTTCGAATCGGCCGTCGCCATCGTCGAAGATCCCGCCGAGTGGGAGGGCGAGGAGCCGGGAGCGCCCAGCGACGACGATCGAGGGTCGCCGCACGCCGGCCTGGCGGAAGCGCTCGCGGCCCTCGGTGAGCCGCGCGCGGCGCTCGCGGCGGCCGAGCGCGGACGGTTGAGGCGGCTTCGCGATCAGCTGTCGCTGGTGCGCGACGCGATTCACGCCGGCATGACCGAGGCAGAGCGCGATGAAGAGCGGCGTCTGCGACGAGAGGTCGTCTCGCTGCAGGCGCAGCTCGCGCGCGAGGCGCGGCTGCCGAAGCCGGACGCCGCGCGCCTCTCGTCGCTGGCGCAGCGAATCGGCAAGGCGACCGCCGACCGCGATACGTTCAGCGCGCGTCTCTACGAACGCCTGCCGGAACTGGCGCGCTGGCGGGGCGACCTCGCCGACGCCGAGATCGACGCCGCTCTCGCCCCTCCAGACCAGCCGGGCGCTGCCGTTCTCTCGTTCACGATCTCTGAAAGTCGCGTCCTGGCATTCGTCGCCCGTCAGGGTGACGCCGCTCCGACCGTGCACGTCATTCCGGGATCGGCGCGTGGTGTCTCGGAGCGTCCGGACTTGCTGATTGGCCCGCTCGGCTCACGCCTCGCCGGCACGACTTCGCTCGTGATCGTTCCGCAGGGATTCCTCTGGCGTGTGCCGTTCGAGACGCTCGCTCCGGCCGGCGGGTCCTGGCTGGCCGCCGGCGCGACGATCAGCTACGCGGGCAGCCTGACGCTTCACGCGCGGAATCGTTCGGTTGCGGTCGACGGGACTGCACCTCTCCTGACGTGCGTCGGCGCCGTGACGGCCGCGAGCCCCTTCTACTCGACCATCTCGATCGAGGATCGGCCGATCCTCGAGCTGCGCGCGTTGTTCACGACGCCGATTGGCGCGGCCCGCGTCCGGCTCGATGAGCCGCCGACGTCGGAACCGCAGCGGCCGATCGACGACGCGATGCATGCGGTCCAGTGGGCCTTCACAGCCGCCGGGGTACAGACCGTTACGATCGGCCGCGTGACGCTGGGCGCTCGAACTCAGACCAACTAGATGGCATGAGGGTGCGACGACTCGTGCCCATTCTCCTGGGAGCCGGGGTTCTGCTGCCGGCCATCTGGAGCTTTGCGGTCGAGCCTGCCAGTCTGCGGACACAGGACTACGAGATTGCAGTGCCCCGGTGGCCTGCCCCGTGCGACGGAGTCCGCGTCGCCGTTCTCGCCGATCTCCACGTCGGGTCGCCATTCAATGGCCCGGCGAAGCTTCAGAGGATCCGGGAGCTCACGCAGCGCGCCCGACCGGATCTGATTCTCCTGGCAGGTGACTTCGTCATTCAGGGCGTCGCCGGCGGACGGTTCAGCCCGCCCGAGCTCACCGCGTCGGAGCTCCGAAGCCTGTCAGCGCCCCTTGGCGTGTGGGCCGTCCTCGGCAATCACGATTGGTGGCTCGATGCGCCGCGGGTTCAGCGTGCGTTCGAGTCGGTCGGCATTCGGGTGCTCGAGGACGCCGCCGTGTCGGTAGGCAGAGGATCGTGCCGCTTCTGGGTGGCGGGCATCAGCGATTTCTGGGAGGGACGCCATGACGTCGCCCGGGCGCTCTCGTCCGTGCCCGATTCGGCGCCGGTCATCGCCTTCACGCATAACCCGGACGTCTTCCCGAGCATCCCGCCACGGGTCAGTCTGACGATCGCCGGCCATACTCACGGTGGACAGGTCTACCTGCCGGTGATCGGCCGGCCGGTCGTTCCATCGAACTATGGCCAGCGCTATGCCGTCGGCCACATCGTCGAGCAGAACCGCCACCTTTTCGTCAGTTCAGGCCTCGGCACGAGCATCATACCGGTGCGCTTCCTTGTTCCACCGGAGATCTCAATCGTCGTGCTTCGCGCCGCGCATTGAAACGGTCTCCGTCAGTCCTCGCCGTTGACCGGCATGAACCAGTGAATGTAGCCGCACCTGGCGCAGATGACGCAGGTGGCGCTACGGCCCGTCAGCCACTCGATATCGAAGAATGATGCGACCGCGCCATGCAGTTGCGCCGTCTGCCGCCAGAACTGGGTGTTGTCACAGATTTCACAGCGCATCTGACGCCCCAGCACTTCGACGGTCTCCGATTCCTGTGTGAAGAGACCCATCGCATCTACCTCTGGCTTGTAGTTCCCGTCGGTTTCGCACCCAGCTTGCGCTGCAGAAACTCTGCGGACGCTTCCAGCGCCTGGATCCACCGACGATGCAGCAGGAAGCCGTGGATCTCGTCGGGGAAGATCAACTGCTCGAACTCCACACCGCGCTTGCGAAGCTCTTCGGCGAGCGTCACGGTCTCGCTGAACGGCACGTTCCGGTCGTCGTCTCCGTGAATCAGCAGCACGGGCGAGCGCCAGCCGTCGAGCGACGCCATCGGGGAAGAATCGAACGCGAGGCGCGCCGCGTCCTGACGCGTCCGCGGATCGTAGGTCTCGACGAAGTTGCGCACGACGACGTTCCAGTCGTGGACGCCGTGGATGTCGACGCCCGCGGCGAACAGGTCTGACGCACGGGAAAGTCCCAGCGCCGTGAGGTAGCCGCCGTACGATCCGCCCCACAACCCGACCCGCGCCGGGTCCACATCCGATCGGCCGCGAAGGTACAGACCGGCACCGAGCACGTCGTTGAACTCGCTCGCGCCCGTCGCGCCGTAGTTCAGCGCCTCGCGGAACTCGAGGCCGTACCCGGTGCCGCTGCGGTAGTTCACCGAGAGGACGACGAAGCCGCGGCTCGCGAGGTGCTGATTGAGCGCGTACGTCTTGTGGTAGTAGTCGAGGTAGTGCCAGCCGAGGAGCATCTGCCGGCGCGAGCCGCCGTGGAAGAAGATGGCCGCGGGCCGCTTTCCGGTTGCGCCGCGCGGGAGAAACAGCTGACCCCTGATCGGCATGCCGTCCGCCCCGTTGAAGACGACCGGTTGCGGGGTGACGAGCTGATTCGACGGGTAAGTCGCCGGAATCGATCCCGGCGCCAGCTCTCGGATCTCGCCGCCTGCGAGCCGCACCCCCGGGTGCGCCGGCCGGACCGCATTCGACGCGAGAAACGCGATCGCCTGGCCGTCGCCGAGCGGCCGCGGGCTCCACTCGATCCCGGCGCCGCGCGTCAGCGCCGCCGGCGTTCCGCCCGCGACCGGCACGCTCCAGAGATGCCGGCGGTCGAGATCGGCCGCCTCCCCCGCTTCCTGGTTGGAGCTGTAGACGACGCGCGCGCCGTCTGGTGAGAGCGCCACGTCCTCGACTTCGAATGCGCCCGGCGTCAGCAGCGTCGGCGCGCCCCCGGTCGCGGGAATCGAATAGAGGTGCAGCCACCCGTCGCGTTCCCATGGAAACACGAGACGATCGCCGACCCACAGGACGCCATTCTCGGCGTTGACGCGCTGGAACACGCTGCCGCGTCCCGCTTCGGCCTTGAAGATCTCGCGGCCAGGCACGCCCGGACCGTCGGCCGTCACGGCGCGGAGATCCGCCACGCGAATCGACCAGGGTTCCCCGCTCCTGCGCGGGTTGAACGCGAAGGTGTTCCGGAATGCCGGATTGCGAATGAACGCGACCCGCGTCCCGTCGGGCGACCACTCGGGGCTCCCGTCTCGATCCACGCCGGGATCGATCCAGGTGACGCCGTTCTTCGCGACGTCGTACACCCCGACGAACGCGTGGTCGCCGCGGCCGCTCGCGAACGCGATCTTCGACCCGTCCGGCGACCAGCGCAGCGACCCCGCCTGCCCCCGCCCTTCCAGAAACCGCTCGGGCTTCGCGCCGTCGGAGAGATCGACCCACCACGCCTGATTGCGCAGGACGTAGGCGACGCGATTTCCCTTCGGCGAGATCGCCGGCGCGGCGCCCGCCGCGATTTTCCGCGGGGCGCCCCCGTCGACGGCCACCGCCCAGATGGCCTGTTCGACGCCGTCAGGATCGCTCTGCGGATTTGGATACTCCCCCTGACGGTTCGCGCCGCCGCCGCGGACGTAGAGGATGGTTCGCGCGTCCGGTGTCCAGCTCAGATCGCCCATCTCCTGACCGTCATCCCCGGTGTATGTCGTCACCGCGCGGCCGCGATAGTCGGGAGGCGTCGCGATCCAGATGTTGCGGCTCCCGCGATCGTTGAAGACCCAGGCGACGGCGCCTCCGGTCGGCGCGGCCGTCAGGTTCGTCGGAAAGGGCGCCGAGAGCAGCTCGGGGATCGTGACGGCCCGCGTCTGCTGGCTCGCGCCGAGGTCTTGAACGGGGACCGCCACGAGGACGCTCGCGGAGACGAGGGCGACGGCGAAGATCAGGCGTTTCATGGCGTGAACTATATAATCGGCCGGCCATGTACTCATCATCTTTCCGCGTGCGACTGAAGTCGTGCGCGCCGTTGATTGTTCTGTTGTCGATGGACGCTCACGGCCAGTCGAGCGCGACCAATCCCCACGCGCCCGACACGGCGGAGGCCGGATCCGTCGAAGCGATCGCGAAGTACACCACCGACCCGAAGTTCCTGAGCTCGTGGGTCGCGTACGTCCCGGCCTCCACGTCCGTGCAGTCGCCGACGAAGTACCTCGGGCGTCTCGTCGGCACACCCGGCGAGCTGACCCGCACGGCGCAGATCTACGGATACATGCGCGAGCTGGACAAGGCCTCGCCGCGCGTCCAGGTCTCGACGATCGGCAAGACCGAGGAGGGGCGCGAGATCCTGCTCGTCGCGATCGCGGACGAAGCCGGGCTTCGCGACCTCGACACGTTGAAGGCGGCGACCGCCGCGCTGGCCGACCCGCGCAAGACCACGCCCGAGCAGGCGGAGCAGATCATCGCCACGGCTCGCCCCATCTACTACTTCAACGCCGGCCTGCACTCGACCGAGCTTGGCAGCCCGGAGATGGTGATGGAGCTGGCCTACCGGCTGGCGGTGTCGGAGCAGCCGATGATCCAGCGGATCCGGCGCAACCTGGTCGTGCTGATCAATCCCGCCTCGGAGCCGGACGGCCGCGACAAAGCGGTGGACTGGTTCTACCGCTATCAAAAAGGAAAGACCGACCCGGACAATCTGCCGCCCGGATCGCCGTACTGGGGCCATTACGTCTATCACGACAACAACCGCGACACGCACCAGAAGGCGCTGGAGATCACCCGCGCCGTCCACCGGATGTTCTACGACTACCACCCGACCGTCGTCCACGACCTGCACGAGTCGATTCCTCTCCTGCAGACGTGGAACGGAACGGGGCCGTTCAATACCAACCTCGATCCGATTCTGATCAACGAGTGGTTCGAAATGGCGTTCGCCGAGATCAGGACGATGTCCTCCCTTGGCATGCCGGGCGTCTGGACGTGGGGCTTCGGCGAAGGCTGGGGGCACCACTATCTGGATTCAGTCGCGGTGAACCACAACTCGATGGGACGGGGATATGAGACGTTCGGCAACGGCACCGCGGAGACCATCGAACAGACCCTGCGATCGAGCGAGGAGCGGGACGCCGCCGACAAGCCGGTGACGTCGCGCGAGTGGTACCGCCCGTGGCCGCCCGACCGCAGGTTCAAGTGGTCGATGCGCAACAACACGAACTACATGCAGACCGGCTGCCTCGCGATCCTCGACTACACGGCGCGCACGGCGCCGGAGATGCTCCGGGGCTTCTACCGCAAGAGCTACAACTCGTGGCAGAAAGGCGTGAAGGAGAAACCGTTCGCGTTCGCGATTCCCGCGGACCAGGGCGATCGCCGCCGCGTCGCCCAGATGGTCGAGCTGCTGCGGAGTCACAGAATCGAAGTCGGCCGCGCGCGCGACGCGTTCACGGTTTCCGAAGGCTCCTACCCTGCCGGCACCTTCGTCGTCCGGCTGGATCAGCCGTACCGGAACTATGCGGTCGACCTGCTCGTGCCGCAGAAGTTCCCGACCGACTCGCCGTTCACGCCGTACGACGACGTCTCGTGGGCGCTGCCGGCGCACTACGGCGTCGAGGCCAAGGCGATTGCCGACGAGAAGATCAAGGCCGTCACGCTCGATCCCGCCGGTTCCGAGGTGGAAGCGGGACGCGTGGCCGGTTCCGGCGCGGTGTTTCTGCTCCGCGACACCGGACAGGAAGCGCTGCTCGCGGCCCGGGTCCGGCTCGCGTCGTTCCGGGTGGAGGTCGCCGACCGCGCTTTCACGACGCAGCCCGAAACGGATGGCAAGCCGGACACGGCGGAGTACCCGGCCGGATCATGGATCGTTCCCGCACAGCCTGGTCTCGCCGACGCGCTCGGCCGTATTGCGCGCGAGCTCTCGCTCGACTTCCAGGCGGCGGCCGCCCCGGATGTTCCTCGGCACGAAGCCCCGCTGCCGCGGCTCGCGGTGTGGCACACCTGGGATGACACGGAGTCGGTCGGCTGGATTCGGTACACGATGGATCGAGAGAAGATCCCTTACGCCTACATCCGCGACGACGACATTCGGGCGGGCGGGCTGCGCGCGAAGTACGATCTCATCCTGTTCGGGAACAACTACCTCGGGCTGCAGGGCCAGATCCACGGCATCGACAAGCGCTGGGGACCGATGCCGTACACGAAGACGCCGCAGTTCCCGAGCCACGGCGTTCCGGACTCCTCGGACGACATCACGGGCGGGATCGGCTGGGGCGGCGTCGCGAACCTCGCGCAGTTCCTGGAAGAAGGCGGGCTGCTCGTCACGCTGGCCAACGGCTCCGCTCTTGCGCTCGAAGGCGGGCTCGTCCGGGGCGTCTATCGCGTGGGGGGGAGCGTCTCCACGCCGGGCTCGGAGCTACGGGTGACGTTCACACAGCCGGAGCATCCGCTGGCGTACGGCTATCCCAAGACGACCTCCGCGTTCCGGTCCTCATACACCATCTACGACGTGAGGCGCGGCGATCGCGCGCGCGTCGTCCTTCAATGGGGAACGAAGCCACGGAAAGACGATCGCGAGGAGGAGGACAAGGAGAAGGCGGCCGGCCAGGAGGCCAAGGAAAAAGAGAAGAAGGCCGAACAGGACCTCGTCGTGAGCGGCGGGGCGAAGAACGGCGACGACCTCGAAGGCGCGCCGGCGATCATCGACGTCAGGGTCGGCCGCGGCCGGGTGATCGCGTTCAACTTCAACCCGATGCACCGGGATTTGAACCGGTCTGACTTCAGGTTTCTGTGGAACGCGATCCTGAACTGGAAGCACTTGGTCGAGAGAAAGTAGCTGGACGAGGCGGCTTTCTCGCTTGCCCTTCCTGACTACGCGTGACTTCGCGTGACACTGCCCCAACGTTAAAGGGGGGAGATCCGGAGGTGGGGAGGCTGACTGCGCTTGTCCGACCTTCTGTGGTTGCGGCGTCAGGCCGACGCCGCAGACCACGCGCCAGATGAATAGGGTGAGTCTCCCCACCTCCCTAAACTCCCACAAAGATCGTGGTAGTGAAGTCACGAAAGTCAGGGCAAGACGCACGGACGAGGCTGAAGTGCTCGGAGCACCCGGATCAGAAGATAAACTGCGATTAGCATGCGCGATGGGTTCCTCGGCCCGGTCCACTCGACTTCAACCGCGACGCTTCCGGTCGATGAGATCGCCCGCGTCCGTCGCTTCTTCGCGGGCCGTCCGGATCTGCGGCCGACGCCGCTGCGCCAGCTTCCGGATGTTGCGAAGGAGATCGGCATCGGCGAGCTGCTCCTGAAAGACGAATCGAACCGGTTCGGGTTGCCGGCGTTCAAGGCGGTCGGCGTCACCTACGCCATCCATCGTCTCTTCGAGGAAGGCCGGCTGCGCGCCGGCGGCGGCGTCGCGTGCGCCACCGCGGGCAACCATGGTCGAGCCGTCGCGCGCCTCGCGCGCGAGCACGGGCTGCACGCGACCGTCTACGTGCCGGCCGGCACCGCGCGGCAGCGAATCGACGCGATCGCCTCGGAAGGCGCGAACGTCATCGTCCACGACCGCGGGTACGAGGACGCGGTCGCGACGATGGCCGACCAGTCGCGGCGAAAGGGCTGGACCATCGTGTCGGACACGTCGTATCCGGAATCCGAGGACGATCCGGTGCCGACCTGGATCATGTCCGGCTACACGCGCATCTTCGACGAAGCGGCCGAGCAGTGGGACACGGCGCCGGACGCGATGTTCGTGCAGGCAGGGGTCGGAGGCCTGCTCGCCGCCGCCGCAGCCTGGAGATCGTCCCCAACCCCCGATCCCCAGGCCCCCGCCGTCGTCTCCTGCGAGCCTGAGAACGCCGCATGTGTGCTCGCGGCGGCGCGGGCCGGACAGCCGTGCGCCATCGACGGACCGCTCGACACCGTCATGGCTGGACTGCGCTGCGCCGAAGCCTCGCACGCCGCCTGGCCGATCGTCGCCGCGCGCGTGCGTGCGTTTCTCACCGCGAGTGATGAGGAAACGTTCGACGCGATGAGACGACTGGCGAAGGTCCGGCCGCCTTCGCGCGCCTTGCGCGCTTCGGCGAGCCTCGCCGAAGCCTCCGGCGGAGGCGGGCTGAAGCCGGACGCCACAAGTGATGGCGTGGTCTCGGGACCGTCGGGCGCCTGCGGTCTCGCCTGTCTCACCGCGGTGATGCGCGACTCAGATCTCGCCGCAGTCCGCGACCACCTCGGCCTCGGATCGCACTCGCGCGTCCTCGTCGTCAACACCGAGGGCAACACCGATCCGTCGGTGTACAATCGGGTGATCGGATCGACATAGGCCGGCTCGCCCCGGACCCGGCTCGGTCGCTTGCGGGGCCCCAACGCCCCGCGCCGCTCCCTCGCGGGCGCGCTTTGCGCGCCGCCGTCATGCGGCCGCGAGAAAGAGATACTCATAAAGCGCCGCATGACGGACCGGATGCTTCGAACCACCGCGCCGAGCGTGAGCGAGGCGTGGCGGGCGCTGGGGGTGGGGCCCCACCGCAAGAAAAGAATAAAGACTGACCGCGACATCTCTCCGGACACCTGGGGCCGCTCGACGGTCGCGACCGCCTGTCCGCTCGACTGCCCGGATTCCTGCAGCCTCGACGTCACGGTCGAGCGCGGCCGCGTGATCGAGATCGACGGCTCGCATGCGAACCCGGTCACGGGCGGGTACATCTGCGCCAAAGTGCGGCGCTTCGGCGACCGCGTGTACGGCGATGACCGGCTCAAGTATCCCCTCGTGCGGACCGGCGCGAAGGGCAGAGGTGGGTTCTCGCGCGTCCACTGGGACGAAGCGCTCGATCTCGTTGCCACGAAGCTGCGAGACGCGCGCGAGCGCTGGGGCGGCGAGTCGATCCTTCCTTTCTCGTACGGCGGCTCGAACGGCCTGCTCACGCACGACGCGGTGGACGCCGAGCTCTGGCGGAGGTTCGGGACCTCGCGGCTCGCGCGGACCGTCTGCGCCGCGCCGACCGGCGCCGCCGCGCAGGCGATGTACGGCAAGATGACCGGCGTCGCCTACGCCGACTACGCCTGCGCCCGCCTGATCGTCGTCTGGGGCGCGAACCCATCCGCCTCCGGCATCCACCTGGTCCCGCACATTCGGAACGCGCAGCGGGCCGGGGCGAAGCTGGTCGTCGTCGATCCGCGGACCACGCCGCTCGCGCGCAAGGCGGACGTGCACCTTGCGCTTCGTCCCGGCACCGATCTCCCGGTCGCGCTCTCGATCATCCGCTACTTGTTCGAGCACGGCCACGCGGATCGGGAGTTCCTCGAGCGCCACGCCCACGGCGCCGAGGCGCTCCGGGAGCGCGCGGTGGAATGGACGTTCGAGCGCGCGGCGGACGTCGCCGGCGTCTCCGCGAAGACTCTCGAACAGGTCGCGTCCTGGTACGCCTCGACCTCCCCCGCCGTCGTCCGCTGCGGCTGGGGGCTCGAGCGCAACAGGAACGGCGGAAACGCCGTGCTCGCCGTGCTGGCGCTCCCGGCGGTGGGTGGCAAGTTCGGGGTCCGCGGCGGCGGGTACACGATGAGCAGCTCCGCGGCGTTTGGCCTGAAGTCGACGCAGTGGGTCGACGCGGACGAGCCTCCGACACGCCTCGTCAACATGAACCATCTCGGCCGGGCGCTTCTCGAATACGACCGGCCCCCGGTCAAAGCGCTGTTCGTCTACAACTGCAACCCGCTCGCGACGATGCCGGATCAGCGTCGCGTGCTCGCCGGGCTCGAGCGGGACGATCTGTTCACGGTGGTCTACGAGCAGGTCATGACCGACACGGCCCGCTACGCCGACGTCATCCTGCCGGCGACGACGTTCCTGGAGAACTACGACATCGCGAAGGGCTACGGCAGCATCAGCCTGCAGCTCGTTCGGCCGGTGATCGACGTGGTGGGCGAAGCCCGGCCGAATCCGGAGGTCTTCGGCGAGCTCGCGTACCGGCTCGGCGTCTCGAACGGGCGGGAGCTCGCCACCGAGGCAGAGACGCTGCTGCACGTCGTGTCACGGATGTCGGGAGCCATTGGCGAGCCGTTGATGGCGAGCGGCGCGGCAGATCCGCCGCACGGCGGTCAGCCCGTGCAGTTCGTGGACGTGTTCCCGAAGACGGAGGATGGGAAGATCAATCTGTTCCCCGAGTCCATCGCGCAGGATGCACCGGCCGGGTTGTACGGCTATCAGCCGGACCCCGCGACCACGGAGTTCCCGCTGGCTCTGATCTCGCCGGCCAGCGATCGGACGATCTCCTCCACGCTCGGAGAATTGCGGCCGCGCCACGCGGCGCTGCAGATTCACCCGTCCGATGCCGCGGCGCGCGGCATCGCCGACGGAGAGGCGGTCCGCGTGTTCAACTCACTCGGCGAGGTCCAGTGCCCGGCGGCGGTCTCGACCGATATGCCGGCGGGAACCGTGTCGCTGCCGAAGGGCCTCTGGCGCAAGAGCACGTACAACGGTCTGACCGCGAACGCCCTCGCGCCCGACACGCTGACGGACATCGGTGAAGGGGCCTGCTTCAACGATGCGAGGGTGCAGGTGGCGTTGTTGGGAAGGCATTAAGCCTAATAGCTGAAGAAAAAGATCAGATCCCCCGCCCCGCGTTCCACCCTTCGCATGATCGCCCGGTTCGCTTTGACGCCCCCGCCAGGCGCCACCGACCCCTGGAACCGGAGAAACCTCGCCAGCTGATACTCCAGGATGAACTCGCTCGCGTCCTGCGGGCCGAAGTTCTGTCGGAACCGGACGAACAGGTCCTCGTTGAGCTGCTGGCCGAGCGTGACCGCCGCGCCGAATCCGGCCGCCTCGCCGGTCGTCTCGATCTCGAAGAGGTCGACGTCGAGCGCCCGGCCGATCGACTCGGCGAGCGGAGCGGTGACGAACCCAGACGCGATCGCGCCGGCGCGCTGCGCGAGCGCGACCCGCTCGTCGGTCCCGAGGCTGTTGATCGGGGCGTTGAAGACGATGAGCGAGAGGATGTCCGCCTCGTCCTGCGGCGGCGTGCTCGACAGCCGCAGCTCCGGCTCGCGCGCGGTGCCGGTGACGTGGACGCGCGCAACGACACCGGTGATCTCACGCGTCGCGGTCACGTCGATAAGCGGGTTGAAGTCCGGCAGGCCGACGAACCGGATCTGGCCGTCGCGCTGGACGTCGAACCGGCGTCCCTGAAACTGGTAAAAGCCCCGCACCGTGTTGACGGTCCCCGTAAGGCGCAGCGTCTCGCCGGCGTCCTTCCGAACGCGGAGGTCTCCGCCGACCGTCAGGTTGATGTCGCCCAGCGCGAGGCCTCCACGCCCGCGGGGACGGAGGTCGGCGCCGCGGAGCACCAGATTGTCGGGAATCTCGACGCGCAGATCGAGCGCGAGCCGTTCGAAGATGGGCGGCTTCGGGGCGGGCGGGAGCGGCGTCACCGGCTCGATCGGAGGCCGCGCCGACGCTGCCTGATTCAGCGAGCGCTCCGTCGCCCGCCGCGCGCCGTCGCTCGCCGATACGCTCTGCGCTCCCTGCTCGATGGCCGGCGCCGATTCCGTCGCGTACGGGCTCGGGCCGAACACCGCCAGGAGCCGATCGACCTCGAGGCGGCCCGCCCCGAGCCTGAGGGTTCCCTCCGCTCGCGGACGGCGGAACTCGCCGGTCACGCGAATGAGGCTGTCGACCTCGACATCCCCGAACTCGTTGTCGACGAGCTCGAAGCTGTCTGCCTGGAACTGCAGGTCGAACGCGCCGAGGGCCCGCTCGTGCATCGCGAGCTCGCCGCTGACGAGCAGCGGGTCGCCGTTGTCGTCGCGCAGCTCGAAGCCGGAGATGATCGCCTTGTCCGGTTGAAGATCGATCCGCGTGTCGAAGCCCGTGTAGCTGACGCCGCCGGCCGGCACTTTGAACGCTCCGCCGCGGACGGTGACCGCTCCTTCCAGATGGGGATCGCGGCCTGAGCCGGTGACGTGCACGTTGGCCTGCAACGATCCTCTCACGTCGGTCACGAGCGACGTGACGCCCTGGATCACGCCGAGATCTATCGGGCTGCTCTCGACGCGGAGATCGATGCGGTCGGATTCGGTCGCATCCACGTGCTCCGCCGGGCCTGGCGTCTCGAGCCGGAAGAGCGTCATCGGCGCGAATCCCTTCGCGGTCAGCCATTGAGTCGCGTTCTGCTGGAGCCGCGCGTCGAGGCGCACGCCGGTCCGCGTGTAGTCGAGCTTCGCGGTGAGGCTATCGAACGTGAACGCGCGGAAGTGCCCCTTCTCCACCGCGACGGTGCCGCCGACCTGCGGCGCGTCGAAGGAGCCGGTCACGTGCGCGTCGGCCGAGAGCAGACCGCCGAACCCGCGATCCTGCAGCGTGAGCTTCTCGAGCTGGGCGATGTCGACGTTCGAGGCCTGGATGCGCAGATCGCCGGTCATGTTGATCTCGGACCGCGCGATCGTGCCGTCCACGGCCAGCGACTGCGCGCCACTCACCAACTGGATGCCCTTCAGGCGAATCTCGCGTTGATCGAACTGCACGGTCGCGTCCGTCTGCGCCAGCCGCCACTCGATGCCTTGAGACCGAAGCGCCAGCGCCGGCAGATGCAGCTCGTTGTGATCCGCGTGGACGATGAGCGTGCCGGTCGCCTCCAGCTCGCGTCCACGATCGTTGATCGTGGAGTCGAATTCGAGCGTGTTCCCGTTGTACGTCGTCTTGGCGGCGACCTCGCGCAGCTCCAGGCCGCCAACCGTCACGAACGTCGCCGTTGTCTCGGCCCCGACCGTCGCATCGGCAAACGACAGGTTCGGCACGCTCAGCGCGTACTTCGCGTTCAGGTCGAGCGCTCCGTGTTCACCGTACTTGACGTTGCTGGCATCGATGGCGCCCTCGGCCTTCAACTCGGTACGGTTGCCGGTGAGCCGGCCATCGACGTTGACGGCGCCGGCGAGCGGGTGGCCGAAAAGCCGGCCGAGCTTCTCGAGGCTCGACGTTTCGATGCGGTACGCAAGGTTGGTGGCGGCGGACGCCGGGCCTCCAGCGTCCGGATTCCTGAGATCGACCGGGCCGGACGCCGTGACGTGCAGGTCGGTGCCTCTGACCTCGAGCGTCTTGATGTTCCCTTCGCCGCGATTGACCTGCCCCTCGATCGCGCCGGTGTCGATTGCCATGCCTCCGACCGTCGAGTCCGCCAGTTCCACTCGGCCGGAAGCGACCAGCGTCTCGGGAGCGATCGGCCCCCGCACGTCATCGATCTGCACGGCCACATCGAGGCGGCCGGCCACGACACCTTCGAGGTTCGACCGGCCCGTCAACACGGCTGGATCGAATCCTGCGAACGTGCCTTTCGCCGTCGCCGCCAGCGCGCCGCGGTCGAGCCGCGCCGTGTATGCAAGCCTCGGCAGGTCGCCGCCGAAGATCCGGGTGTCGACCGCCTCACCGCTCGCATCGATCGTCATCGCGTCGATCAGCCGAGCGCCCTGAGCCGCGCCGACGCGCGCACTCCCCTTCACGTCAAAGGGACCGGTAATCGCCGACGCAAACCGATCTGAGGCGAGCGTGGGCACTTCGAGCGCCCGGCCGAAACGCTGCAGATCGAGATTCGTTACCGCGCCCTTCGCCGAGTACTCCAGCCTCTCACCCTCGAACGTCATGCTCGCCGTCGTCCCGGACACGAAGCTGGCGTCCTCGATCACAGAAGCGCCGAGCACCGCATCGGCGGTCAGACGGCCACGATTCTTTACGAGATGCCAATCGGCCCTTAGATCGCTCGCCAGCCGCGGCACCTTCAGGGTCGCTGGCACGCGACGGAGATCCACGCTGCTCGCGGCGCCGCGCAGGTCGAGGCCGAGCGCCCGGCCGGGCCCCGGCTGCACGACCGTGCCGCGGACCGTCGTCGCGGCGCCATAGGCGCGCGCGCGTCCGTCGACCTCGATGCGCGGGCCCGCCAGACGGCCTCTGGCGTGCACATCTTCCGCCTCGTAGCCCGCGATCGCGGCGCGCGAGCCGTCGAAGGTGAACGGGCCGGACATCGTGTCGAGCCCTCCGGGCGGCATCGCGAGGTCGAAGGTCGTTTTCCCCGTGAACCGGCTGCGCAGATCCGGCCGGGCGAACACCTCGGCGAGGTTCAGGTCGCGAAGATTCAGCGTTCCCGCGGCCGCGCGGCGCGGCCCGACGAGGTCGAAAGTGGTGGCGCCGCTGACCGCGCCGCCCTTCGACCGCACGTTCAGGTCGACCACGAGACGGTCGAGTGGGCCTTGCGCCTCGATCTCGAAGGCCGGTTGAAGCCGGACGACGCCGACGAGAGGCAGCACGCGCGCAATTTCGGGGAGGGAGAACTTCTCGGACGTCGCGGTGAGCTTCAGGACCGGCTGCCGCAGATACTGCTCGACGACGCCGCTGGCGCGCAGGTCGCTTTCGGCGGTTCGGAGCACCAGGTCCTCGAAGTACAGGTTGTCGTCGCGAACGGCGATCTTTCCCTGCACCTGATTCACTGACAGGTTCGGCGAGAGCGCACGGAACGACAGGTGATCCATGCCCACCGAATAGTGGACGGGCTCGTACTCGAACGACAGCCTGGCGTCCAGCTTCTGCAGCCGCCGCGGCGCGACGACACCGCCGACGGTACCGACGCCTTCGAGCACGAAGTCGCCCCCGGAGATCCCGATCGATCCGACCGCGACCGGCCGTGCGGGACCCTCCCGCTCCGCCTCCCTGCGCTGCTCTTTCACCAGCCGGCCGAGGTTCCAGCCACGCGCCGTCCGCCGGATGACGACATGCGGCTCGTCGAGCCTGATGTCGTCGAGCACGAGGCCCTTCGAGAGAAGG
The DNA here is from genome assembly GCA_963847125.1 of uncultured Acidobacteriota bacterium. GTDB lineage: Bacteria > Acidobacteriota > Vicinamibacteria > Vicinamibacterales > 2-12-FULL-66-21 > DATAEE01. Next base: position 2,725,559 of record CAWJYM010000004.1, on the reverse strand, counting down.
TCGAACACGGAGTAGTCGACGCCGATCTGCCTGATTGCGATCACGCGCTCGCCGTCGACGTCGACGGTAACGTCGCTCAGCTCGGCGCCGAAGAACAGGTTTCCGCTCAGCCGGCCGATCGAGAGCTCCCCGTTCAGGTACTGATTCGCCTGGCGGACCATGTAGCGCCGGGCCCAGTCGCGGAACCAGGCGGTCTGCGACACGATCAGCACCAGCGCGATGATGGCTACCGCGAGCGTCCCGGCGAATGCGACGATCCGAAGGGCCCTGCGCATGCGGATCAAAAAGCCTGGCCGATCGAGAAGTGCACTCGGAACCGGTTCGTCTCGGGGACCCCGTCCACGAGCAGCCCTTCAATCGGCGTCAGCTGGTATCCGAAGTCGAATCGCACGGGGCCGATCGGCGTCAGGTACCGCAGACCCACGCCCACGTCCGCGCGCAGATCGTCGAAGTTGAAGTCCCACGCCCGTTCCCAGGCGTTTCCCGCCTCGAGGAACGCCACGCCGCCGAGCGCGCGCCAGATCGGCACGCGCACCTCGCTCGCCAGCTCCATCATCGAGAACCCGCCCAGAGGAAGCCCCGAGCCGCTCAGGGGCGCGACGTCGAATCTCCCCCACCCGCGCAGGCTGGTCGACCCGCCCAGGAAGTAGCGCTTGAAGAACGGCACGCACTCCCTGAAAAGATTCGACTTGCTGGCACCGCAGGTCCTCCTCTGGAGTCGGACCATCGAGCGATCCCAGCCTGGCGCGATTCGCGAGGACGAACCGATTCCCGATGGACAGGAAATGCCGACCCTCGAGGTTGACCTGGTAGTAGTTGAAGTCTCCGGTCAGCCAGTGTCCGGCCTTCTCGATATGGAACGCCGCCAGATAGCCGCGCTTCGCATCCAGGATGTTGCCCGTCGTGTTGCGCTGGAGGTCGAAGGCGACGGCGGCGAGGATTCCCTCGCCGCGCAGCGTGCGCGGGTCGAGACCCAACGCGATCAAATCATCCCGGAGCGTGAGGTCGAGCAGCGTCTCGGGCGGGATGGTGTAGGACTCGCGCTCCTGGATGAACGACGCCGACATCGTCGTCATCGCGGGCCGGGCCGAGCGCGGGCCCGAGCCCGAGAACTGCCGCGAGACCGTCGCGCGGCCGCCGAGCGTGTCGAGCGTGTACGCCGGCTCGTTCGAGAACCAGCCCTGCCCGGAGACGCTCAACGACCAATGCGGCGAAAAGAAGTACGGCTGAACGAAGTTGAGCCGCACGCCGCGATCGAGCGACGACCACTTCGCCTCGACACCGGCCGTCCGCGCGCCGCCGTAGAAATTGACGTGGCGCCAGTCGATCGTGCCGCGGACTTTTTCCTCGGTCCCGTACCCGGCGCCGAAGGTCACCTTGCGGTGTTTGCCTTCAGTGACGGTGACGCGCGTCGGCACTTCCGCCAGCTGCTGCCCGCTCTCGATCGAGTCGACGTTGACGAACTCGAACAGCTCGAGGCCGTACAGCTTCCGCTGCGTCTCCTGGAGCTGACCAAGCCGGAACAGCTCGCCGGGCTTGTAGGTGAGCATCCGGCGGATGACGTTGTCGCCCACGCTGGTGTTCCCGGCGATCTCGACGGGCCCGTAGACTGCCGCAGATCCCGGCTCGGCCAGGTAGGAGATGACGACGCGGCGCGGCTGCGTGCCGGGCGCTTCGGTCACCTGCACGTGCGCGTACGGGTGCCCGTGATCGCGCAACTCGTCGAGCGCACGCTCACGCGTGACCTGCACGATCGCGAGATCGCGCGGCGCGCCGGCTTTGAGCGGGGCCTCCGTGCGCATCTTCTTCAGATGGTCTTCGGGCAGCTTCTCGAAACCGATGAACCGGACCTCTTGGACGACGACCGGTTGCCCTTCGTCGATGCGAACGCGCAGCTTGACCTCGTTCTGTTCCTTGTTCAAATCGACGTCGAACGAGACGAGCTTCGCGTCCGGAAAGCCCCGGTCCGCATAAAACGCCGTAATCCGCTTGAGGTCCGCGTCGAACTGCGCGCGGTTGAAATAACGTTTGGTCCCCCACGGGAGCCAGTCGCTCTCGGCCGTGGCGAGCGCGTTCTTGATCTGGGATGGTTGGACGGCCGTGACGCCTTCGAAGGCAATATCGGTGACCTTGATGCCGCCTTCTTCGTGGCACCCGACGGTCAGGAGGATCGCGGCAATCAGGGAAACGGAGCGGCGGGATATGGTGGCCATGGGGGCCATGGGCGGGAGCCGAGAGAGCACGGGGCGTGCCACGGGTGGGCCCGGCCACCAGGCCGGGCCCACACGGGTGATCAGGTTTCGGTCGTGATGTCAGGCTTTCCGGCCGACACAGCAAAGATGATCCCGAGGCCCAGCGCGATGATCAACCCGATGACGACCCAGACCGCGCCGAGCTGCGCGAGAATGCCGGACTGCCACAACGCCAGGACACAACCGATGACCAGGATGAAATAGCCGACCAGGTAGATATTGATGAATCGCATTATTGGTTCCTCCAGGACGACCTAGGTCTGCCCGACCGCACGTTCGGATATGCCCGGCCTACCGCCTCACTATCGTGTCAACCGCACGACCATGGCGGCGCGGCGGTTGAGCCGGCGCGTCTCTTCGCGCGCGTTGTCATGCTTCGGCCGCTCTTCGCCGTAGCTGACCGTCCGCAGCCGGTCGGTGCCCACCCCGCGACTCTGCAGGTAGTCCCGCACCGCCTGTGCCCGCCGCTCGCCCAGCGCCAGGTTGTATTCGGCCGTTCCGATGTTGCACGTGTGCCCTTCGAGCTCCAGCCGCAGCTCCGGGTTCTCGGTCATCGCCTTGATGGCTTCGTCGAGCACCCGCGTCGCTTCCGGCCGCAGCGTGTAGCGGTCGAAGTCGAAGTGCACGTCCTCGAACACGAACTCCTTCACCGCCGGCCGCACGACCTGGATCGTCACCGTGTCGGACGCCGTCCCGCCCTTCCCGTCGTCGACCGTCACCGTGCAGGGCACCGGGCCCGGCTGCATCGGCGCGGTCCACGGCGTCGTCGGCGCCGTCGGATTGGCGATCGTTCCCGTCACGCAGCTCCAGCGATAGGTCAGCGGGTCGCCGTCGGGGTCGCTCGCGGTCGCGCGAATCGACGAGGTCCGCCCCACTTCGACCGTGCACGGGTCGCAGGCGGCCTTCACCGTCGGCGGCCGGTTCACCGGCGCCGCCGGCTGCGGCTCTGGAGCCGGCGGCGGCGGCGGCACGTAAATCCGCACGCCCGGGTGATACCCAATCCGGAACTGAATGCCCGCCGAATCGCCCGTGTTGTCCTCGAAGGCCCCGAACTCGCTGCGGCCGTTCAGATTGAAGTTCCAGTTCAGGCCGCCCCCAATGAAGAATCCGTTCGAGTGCTGCCACGTCAAGCCGATCGACGCGTTCACCGGGCTGGTAATCGGCGTCAGCGCCGGCGACAGCGACCCATCCTCGCCCGTCAACAGCCCCGCCGTCGCCGTCACCGTGTCGTCGAAGTAGGACTCGCCGTGCAGCTCCGCCGTGACCCGCAGGTTCTTCCGCGTCGGGAAGCCCGCGCCAAACCCCCACCGGAAGCCGTCGGTCAGACTGATGTTGTCGGGATCGCCGCGCCGCGCGAAGCCGCCGAACGCCGCCAGCTCCACGCGCTCGTTGAGCTCCTTGCTGACCATGAAATCGAAATACCAGTCCGTCTCCCCGGTCCCCGCCCCTTCGTCGTCGCTCCCCGTCGGCAGCTTCAGCGTCCCGCGCAGCGCCAGCGCCACCGGCTGCTGCCGATGCTCGGCCAGCAGGTTGATCTTTGCGCCGATGTAGAGGTCGCCAAAGTCGTTGCCCGACCAGCCCTCGCGCACGAACGGATACTCGTTGAGGAGCCCGCCCCCGTTTGAGAGAAAGATGGGCCGCGTGTCGCGGTCGATCCGCGTCACCGCGCGGATGGCGCCGAACAGCTCCACGCGATCGCGCAGCCCGTAGCCGAACGTGATCGGCCACACGGACACGTCGGTGAAGCCCTGCTCGAAGTCGAAGTTCGTGCGGTACAGGCTGAACGACCACCGCTTGTCCGGCAGCACTTCGCCTGTGGGAACGAACCAGAGGCCCGTATCCCCCCAGTAGGTCGTCGTCGCCGGTCGCGTTTCGGCAGGCGCCTGGGTCGCCGGCGGCTCCTGCGCCGCCGGCGCCGGCGTCTGCGCCAGCGCGGCACTTGCTCCCAGCAACAGACCTGCCGCGAGCGTGGCTCCCACCCGTTTCACCATCGTCTCCGCTCCTTGCCGTACACACCGGGGCCGATCGCGTATCAGATCGAGCCCGATGGCGATCAAAGCACGCTGCCGTCGACGTCGGACGTCGGCGCAACGGACGCATCGTCCGGCATCGACGAGAGGCGACCGCGTCCGCCACGGCTGATCTGCCCCCCCTTGCGACCCGCAGAGCGCGCCTCTTCGGACGTCCACTCGTGCGCGGTTCCCTTGGCGTGAGCTGCCCGGCCGCCCTTGCTCGCGATCTCGCGCTGCTTCTCAGGCGACATCGACGCAAATCCCCGCCGCTCTTTCCGCTCGCCAGTCCCAATGTTCAGTGACATGTTGCCCCCGCGTTTGCTGTGCTCGCCGCATCGATACGGCCGCCCACGACCATGGGTGGCTCTATCGGTTCGGCAGGTGGATCCTCAATCGGCACCGGTGTCGGCTCGTCAGTTGGTGTCTCTGGCGCGTCGTCTTCATCTCGATCGATCTCGTCTTCCGGCGGTCGTGACGGCATGACACCCGGTTCCGCGAAGCTGAAGAGAATCAAAGCGTATGCCACCGGACGAGATAGCGCGCCAGGCCGAAATCCTCGCAAGTCCTTGATATCTAGCGCCATCCGAGGCGTGCCGATCGGACCAACGACTAGCTGAACTGCAGGGAATCGCTACAACGGGGGAATGAATGCATACAGCCCGCACGTGCTACGATCCGGCAGCGGAAGGAGCCATGAATGGCGCTGTGCGGCGGTCCCTCGCAACCTGAACAACCGGCGGTGAACCGATCGGGGCGGATGGTGCGGTGCGTAAAATTTCAGAAGGAGCTTCCGGGCCTCAACGAGCCACCCTGGCCGGGAGAGTTGGGTCAACGCATCTATGAAAACGTGTCGGCCGAGGCCTGGAAGCTGTGGGAAGAACGGATGAAGATGATCCTCAACGAGTACCGCCTCATGCCGTGGCAGAAGGAAGCGCAGGAGCTCGTCACGAAGCACATGGAGGATTTCTTTTTCGGCGAAGGCGCAGCGCTCCCACCAGGATACGTGCCGGAACAAAGCAAGGGGTAGGGCCCGTTCACGCAGGCGGGTCGGCCCACGCCAACACCACAGCGATCGGTTTTTCGATGTCGAACGAGAGGTGCGCGTGCGCCTCTCGCACGGCGGCGACTGCTTCGTCGCTCGACGCCCGTCTGGCAAAGATGAAGCCGAGATAGCTGGCGCCTTCCGGCAGCGGCTGCAGCAGCTGATCGGTTTTCGCGGTGATCGTCACTTCCTCGACTCCGCCGATCGCCGCGGCCTCGTCCAGGCCGTCGACGCCTTTCAGTACTCCCCGGCGCGGGATCGGAATCATCATCACGGCCGCAGCCGCGGTCTCCCGGGTGTAACCGTCGATCGGCTCGCCGATCGCGTGGCGGAGGAGGAGTTCCTCCAGACTGACCAGAGCATCATCTTTTCTGCTCGCGGGGCCCCACCCCCGCTCGCTCTCGCTCGCCGGTCCGGCTGCGCCGGACTTCCCTCCGGCGGCTCGCTCGGGCCGCAGGCGCTCTCGAACCTTCTCGAACTTCAAGACCTTGGCGCACAGTCCGCCGATAGGCCGGGCCGCGACCTCGAGCACGTAGACGCCTCGCTCGTTCACCCTGCACTCGGCGTGTATTGGACCGTGCGTCAGGCCTATCGCCCGCGCCGCGGCGGCGATCGTGTGGACGATCGATTCCTGATCCGACTCGGACAGGCGCGGAGGGGTCACATAGATCGTCTCTTCGAAGAACGGGCCGTCCAGCGGATCCGGCTTGTCGAACAGCGCGAGCGGCCGAAAAACGCCGCGATCCAGGATCCCTTCCAACGCGAACTCACGGCCGGGGATGTAGCCCTCGACCAGAAGCGTCTCGTGCGCCGGGTTCCGCTCCGCTTTGATCTGCGGTCGCGCGAGCAGACTCTGCAGTGATTTGAACGCGTCCGTGAACTGCCGCTCGTCGTCGGCCCGAATCACGCCGCGGCTCCCTGCCATCGCGAGCGGCTTCAACACGCACGGGAAGCGCGCGTCTGATGCCGCCGCGGCTGGCGACGATCCGGCGGGAACGGTGTAGAACCATGGAGCCGGCAGGCCGGCCGAGGCGATCGCCTCGCGGCTCAGCCGCTTGTTGGCGCAGGCGCGCGCCGCAGCCGGTGAATTGCCTGCGAGGCCCAGGCGCTCCGCGGTCAGCGCGGCGAGGACGGCGGGCCGATCGCCGACGGCGAGGATGCCGGCGAACGGCTCACCGACGGCCGCTTCGGCCAACGCCTGGAGCGACGCGGCTTCGTCGTAAAAGCGGACGGGGACCGCCGCGTCGCGCCACGGATCGTCGAGCATGTGGCACCGATCGGTCGCGAAGGTCAGGGTGACGCCGAGCCGGCCGGCGGCCTCGTTGAACGCTCGCAGCTGATACCCGGTCGTCGCCGAAAGGAGGAGGACGCGTTTGTTCGCCATGACCCTTACAACAGAGCAACCTGCTCCGCAGTGGGTTCCGCTCAACAGTACCAGGGCTCGGTCAGGTATGGGATTGCCGCCCGCGCGACGAGCGCAGCGCCTTCGGCATTCGGCCTTCGGCCTTCGGCATTGAGAGGGTCGGCCAACGCGCGCACCGCCTCGAACACCTGCCGTCGGGACGCGGCCACGTTGCGGCCCACCAGCGTCTCGATCCCGTGTTGAAGGCGATCGACGTCCGGATCCGGGTGCCGCCACGGATGCGTGAGCGTGCGCGGGTTGAAAGGACCGGCGACGGCGCGAATCTCCGGCAATTCCAGGAGCGGCGACCCCTGCGTCACGAGCAGCCTGATCGCCAGTTGAATCGGCGGGACGTGCTCGACCAGATCGAGCCGCTCGATCTCGTCGAGCAGATCGACGTAGGACTGCTTCGTGGTCCAGGGCGTGAAGGTCACGAACGTCGGCGCCAGCGGGAGCCGCGCCTCACGGCACAACGTCACGGCGCGTTCGAAGTCCGCCCGCGTATGCCCTTTTTTCAGCTTGGCGAGCACGTCGTCGTCAATCGACTCGACCGCGCTGGTGATGAACGCGCAGCCCGTGGCCTCGAGCTCCGGCAATGCCGCGGCGTGATCGATCAGGTGCTCGATCTTGATCGTCACGTCGTAGGACAGCCCCGGATGCTCGCGCGCCAGCGCGCGAACGATGCGCAGCGCGTGCGTGACGCCGTTGAAGAAATCCGGGTCTCCGAACGTGATGTGCCCGGCGCCGGCGCCGACCTGCGCCCGGACGTCGGCCAGGACGACATCCGCGGGGACCGCGCGGAAGCGCCCGTTGTACACGGGCACGATCGGACAATGGCGGCACAGATGCTTGCAGCCGCGGCTCGCCTCGGTGTAGCCAACCGTCCGCGTCGTGCCGTCGGGCATCCGCAGCCGCGCGTACTTCTCCAACGCGGGCAGGCCGGCGCGATCGGGCGTCTTGAAACTGATCCGAGGGAGTGGAGTGCGAGGCTGAAGCCTCGTACCACGTGCCACGGCGACAAGATCCTCCTCGAATTCCGGCCCGAGGACGGTCTCGACACCTCGCTCGCGCAGTAGCGTCTCGTTCAGAGGGGCGTAGAGCCCGTACGCGCACAACCGCACCGACGGATTCAGCGCGCGAACGCGGTCGATGACGGGCAGCGCCATCCTCGTGGCGGTGTGCATCGGGAGAAAGAAGGCGACGAGGTCGGCGTCGCGAACGGATTCTTCTGGAAGAGCGCTTCGCGTCAGATCGACGCACGTCACCTCGGCTCCCGCGTCGCGCAGCCAGGCCGCGGGCGACGCCAGGCCGAACGGCTGGCGGCCGAGCTCGTAGGTCGATATGAGGACGATGCGCACTGAGGCTCCTCCGCTAGGTTAGCATCGAGGGAGGCTAAGCTGTCCGAAGCAGCGCGCCGAGCGAGAGCGAGGCGTGGTAGGCGCTGGGGGTGGGGCCCCAGCGCAAACAATAAAACAGAGACAAATGCCGCTCGACAAGTACCGCCAGAAGCGTAACTTCAAGGAGTCGCCCGAGCCGTCCGGTGACGAGCGCGTGCGCCAGAAGCGCGCGAAGGCGGCCACGAAACGGTTCTTCTGCGTGCAGAAGCACCTGGCGAGCCAGCTGCACTACGATTTCCGACTCGAACACGACGGCGTGCTGCTGTCCTGGGCAGTGCCCAAGGGCCCTTCCCTCGACCCCAAGACCAAACGGCTGGCGATGCACGTCGAGGATCACCCGATCGAGTACGGCTCCTTCGAAGGGGTCATCCCGTCCGGCTACGGCGCCGGCATCGTGATGCTGTGGGACTACGGAACGTGGACGCCGGCCGGTGATGATGCCGATGCCGATGTCGATGCCGCGCTGAAGAAGGGAGACCTCAAGTTCACGCTCGACGGCTACAAGCTGAAGGGATCGTGGGTCCTCGTCCGGACCGGCGGCCGCTTCGGCGGTGGCGAGGGCAAGAGCTGGCTCCTGATCAAGCATCGCGATGAGTGGGCGGGCGAGCTCGACATCACCGAGTTCGCGCCAACGAGCGTGAAGAGCGAAGGAGACTTCGAAGATATCCTCGCTGCCGACAACCCGGACGTCTGGGTCTCGAACAAGCCGGCGAAGGGAGGCGAGTCGGGCAAGATGCTGCAGGACATCATCAAGCGGGCCGCCGCGATCCGAGCTGGACAAGCGGCGAAGCCCGCGCGCGCGCGGAGCAGCCGGAGCCCGCAGAAGCGATCGAAACGTTGATCGTGTCGGTGGAGTCACGGTCGACGCGCCGTTCGTTCCTCAGACGCACCGCATCCCTGGTGTTAATCGGCGCCGGCAGCGATTCGTCGACGCGGACATTGCGGCCGCAAACCGCGCCCCTCACACAGCTCCCCAGCCTCGACGGAGAACTCCTCTACGACGCGGCCGCCCGCCGAGCAGCGGCCGATGATTGGGGACATCAGGTTCATCGGTCTCCTGTGGCCGTTCTGACAGCCTCGTCGGCGGCCGATGTGGCCCGGATCGTCACCTACGCCAACCGCCACGGCCTGAAGATCGCAATGCGCGGTCAAGGTCACTGCGTGTCCGGCCAGGCCCAGGTGCAGGACGGCATCGTCATCGATTCGAGCCGGTTGAAGGCCGTCGGCTGGCACGGCGCCGACCGGCTCGACGCCCAGCCGGGCGCGCTCTGGAGCCACATCGCCACCACCGCACTCGAACGGGGTCTCACCCCGCCCGTGATGCCCGACGTGCTGATGCTCTCGGTCGGCGGGACGCTGAGCGTCGGCGGCACGGGAGACACGAGCTGCGGCGCCGGCGCGCAGGTCGATCACGTGCTCGAACTGGATGTGGTGACCGGACGCGGCGATCTCGTCACCTGCTCGCCGTCGAGTCAGGGAGAATTGTTCCAGATGGTTCTCGCCGGCCTCGGACAGTGCGGGATCATCGTCCGGGCGCGGCTCAGGCTCGTTCGCGCCCCAACTCACGTCGTGTTGCGCGCGACGACCTACGACGATCCGAGCTCTTTGGTTACTGAGCAGGCGCGCCTCGCAGCGGCCGAGGCGTTTCCAATCCTCACCGGCGAAGTGACAAAGGATGTCGATGGACGCTGGCGTTTCAGACTGATCAGCGGGATCTTCACCGACCGGCCGAATGATGAACCGCCGCCGGCCACGCCGTACTGGGACTATCTCGATCGGCGCAGCGCGAGCGTGGCAGCAACGAAGGCGAAGGGGATCCCGAACCCTTCGCTGGCGTTGGTGCTGCCCGAGGACTCCGTGCGGCCGTTCCTGACCAACGTCCTGTCCGATCGGGACACCGCCGCGGGGATCTGGCGGGTCGAAGTGTTGCCGATGATCACCGCCCGCTTCACGCAGCCCCTGCATGTTCTGCCGGCAGGTACGCTGGCGTTCACGGTGCGGCTGCAGCGAAGGGCGACCGCGGAGGACTCGCCCGATCACAAGGCCATGCTGATCGCGAACGACAGGCTGGTGCATCGGTGCCTGGCGGTGGGCGGGAGGATCTACCCACCCTTCGCCCCGATTCTCTCGCGTGAAAACTGGCGGCGGCATTACGGGGACCGAACGTGGCAGCGATTTGCCGCCGCCAAGAAGCGATTCGATCCGAACGATGTCCTGACGCCGGGGGCGGGTGTCTTCGCATGATCGACGGTATGATTCGCTCGAGCATGCATTCGATCTCTTCTGTGGCGCGATTCACGCTCGTGTGCGGCGTGTGCACGCTCGTGCTGTTCGGCGTCTGGCGCTCGGTGCGCGCCGCGCAGCCCGCGGCGACCGCCACTCCGCTGCAGGCGGGCAAGGCGGTGTACGAACTGCACTGCGCGTACTGTCACGGCACGTCCGGGCGCGGCGACGGCCCGGTTGCCGCCAATCTGTATCCGCGTCCGCTCGACTTCACCCCCGGCAAATTCAAGCTCCGCACGACAGGAACCGGCAGCCTGCCGACCGATGACGACCTCGCACGGACGATCCTCGAAGGCATCCCCGGCACGTCGATGCCCGCGTGGCGCGGCCGGATGTCGGCCGATGACGTGCGCAACGTCGTGACCTATCTCAAGTCGTTCTCGCCGCGGTTCGCGGCCGAGACGCCGCAACCGATCCCGGCGACCACGCGGGTCGCCGACTCGGCCTCGAGCGCTCAGCCCGGTCAGTCCGCGTCGCGCATGACGCAAAGCGTCGCCCGCGGGCAGGCCGCGTACGGGAGCCTCGGCTGCGCCGCCTGTCACGGAGCAGACGGCCGGGGGACCGACGCCGTCGCGAGCGGGATGACGGACGACTGGAACCGCCCGATCGAAGCCACCGACCTCACCGAGCCCTGGACGTTTCGAGGCGGACCGTCGGCCCGCGACGTCTACCTTCGGCTCCGTACCGGCATGAACGGCACGCCCATGCCCTCCTTCGAGTCGGCGGCGGCCGACGATGAGCTCTGGGATCTCGCGCACTACGTCGAATCGCTCGCGCGAGCGCCGATCTGGCGCATGACGGCCGCAGAGGTCGCGGCGTTCTACGGACGGCAGGCGCAGGCCTGGCGTGAGGATCCCGTCCAGCGGGGACGCCAGCTCGCCGCCACGCTGCTGTGTGCCGAGTGCCACACGCCGGTCCGCGACGACGGCGGCCGCATCGAGGAGCTTCAGTTTGCCGGCGGCGTGCGGTTCCGCGTCAACCCCTTCGGCGACTTCGTCAGCGCCAATCTGACGAGTGATACCGACACCGGACTCGGAGCGCTGAGCGACGAGCAGATCAAGCGGGCGTTGACGCGCGGCCTTCGCCGCGACGGCTCTCGCATGCTGCCCTACCCGATGCCGTGGACGTCGTACGCCAGCCTCACGCAGGACGATCAGCGGGCGCTCGTCGCGTTCCTGCGCACGCTTCGGCCGATCGTCAACCGGATTCCAGGACCCTCGCGGCCGGCGCTTCCGCTCTATCTGTGGGCGAAGTTCAGGATGTTGATCCTGGGCATCGATCCACCCGCATCCATCTATCCGGGAAACGCGGGGGCGCGCCGATGACCGCCAGAGTACAGAAGCCGGATCGGTCGGTCGCTGAGGTGGGCGCTGGGCATGCTGCTCGTCCTGGCGCTCGGCGGGCTGCTCGCGTTCCTCTATTTCGTCCCGCCGTTCAACGCGACTGCTCCCGAAGAATACGTGCGCATCGAAGCGGCCGCGGCGCCAACGGTCAATCAGATCAAGGATCCGGCCGCGCGGCTGATCGCGGATCGCGGGCGGTATCTGGTGACGACGGCGGGATGCGTGGGCTGCCACATCACGCCCGGTCCGAGCGGACCCGCGTACGACATGTACCTCGCCGGCGGGATGAAAATGGTCCACGGGCAGTCCGGCACCTCCGTCTCTGGCAACCTGACGCCGGACGCGGAAACCGGCCTCGGCAAGTGGACCGACGACGAGATCAAGCTCGTGCTGCGCAGCGGCATCGGGCCGGACGGCCGCCAGCTGTTTCATCGATTGATGCCGTGGTCCGCCTACTCCCGCTGGTCGGAGGAAGATCGCCACGCGGTGGTCACGTACTTGCGGACGCTCGAGGCCATCCGCCACCGGATCCCGGACCCGACGCGCGACACGACGATCGAGGACGAAGGGGCGGCTGAGGCGTTTTATCTGTTCAACTACGGCGTGAGGTAGCGCAGGGCTTCAGCCCTGCCACGGCAGCCCTGAAGGGCTGCGCTACCTCCTATAGTCCAGCGCCGGCTTCCGGTCCGCGAGCCGCGTCTTGTAGACGAATCCCTCGCGCTTCTTGTCGAATTCCTGCCGGGCCGTGACGAGGATCTGTGGATCGTTGAGGATCGCCGCCGCGGTCAGCGCCATCGTTTTCGCCGCGACCATCATGCCCTTCCGCCCGATCGACATGCCGCCGCACGCGGTGGCCTGCCAGCTGTGTCCAGGCGTTCCGGGAACGTACGTCGCGGCGCCGAGGTGAACGGTCGGCACGTTCCAGCTCACGTCGCTCAGGTCGGTCGACGCGCTGCTGACGCCGACGGCGACAGGATCGATCCGTTCCTGGGTGTTCCGCTCCGGCGGCGCGGCATCGAACGACGTGCGCAGAGCGGCGGCAAACGCTTCTTCCTGCGCCGTATAGCGGACGCCGCCGACGTGCGTCAATTGCTCCTGCATCACGCGGCCGAGCGCCGCGTTGGTGAGCAGGTTGTGCACGGCGCCCGTGATTTCGTATTCCATGCGCGTCCCGGTTCCGAGCGCGGCCCCTTCCCCCGCCTTGACGAGGCGGTCCCAGATCGTGTCGAGGATCCGCATGTCGGGATGCCGCGCGTACAGGTACAGTTCCGCGAAGTCCGGGACCACGTTCGGCGCGCCGCCGCCGCGCGTGATCACGTAGTGGAGCCGCGTCTCCTGCGGGACGTGCTCGCGCATCAGGTTGACCATGAAGGTCATCGCCTCGACGGCGTCGAGCGCCGAGCGTCCCCGCTCGGGCGCCCCCGCCGCATGCGCCGAGACGCCGTGAAAACGAAACTTGCCGGTGATGTTCGCGAGGGTTGAACGGCCGTCCACGCCGTTGTTGTCGCCGGGGTGCCAGGCGATCACCGCGTCGACGTCTTTGAACAGCCCGGCGCGCACCATGTAGACCTTGCCCGAGCCTCCCTCTTCGGCGGGCGTCCCGTAGTAGCGGATCGTGGCGGAACGCCGATTCGCCGCGAGCCATTCCTTGAGCGCCACGGCCGCCGCCATCGAACCCGTCCCGAGCAGGTGATGGCCGCAGCCGTGGCCCGGCGCGCCGGCGACGGCCGGCTTGCGCTCGGGCACGGCCTGCTGTGACAGCCCCGGCAGCGCGTCGAACTCGCCGATGAACGCGAGAACGGGCTTCCCGCTGCCCCACGTCGCGACGAACGCGGTCGGGATCCCGGCGACCCCCGCCTCCACCGTGAATCCCGCCTCGCGCAGGTGCTGCTGCAGCACCGCGCTGCTCTTCTGCTCCTGATAACCGACCTCCGCGTATTCCCAGATCTGATGCGCGATCGTGCCGTAGCTGTCGGCGCGCGATTCGAGCCAGGGAACGATCGAGTCCGGCGACGACGTCTGGCCGGCCAGCGCGAGCGCAAGCGTCAAAGTGCTCAAGATGTTGAGAGTGTTCACGGGGCGGGAGATTAGCGCAGATCGGCGCCGATCGTAGAATGGATTCTGTGAGAGATGATCTCGCGCGGGTTTTTGGCGCTCGGTTGTTGTCGCACGTCACGTATGGCGATCGACGGCACATGGCGGTCGTCTCGACCCTCACCGCCGGCGATCTCGCCGCGCTGATGCCGTTCGTGTCGCGCTGGCGCGCCGCCGGCGATGGCGTTCCGCTGCTGCTCACGCGGCTCGAGCTCGAGCGGTCGCTCGACACTTTCCCGATCGAGTACGGCGCGATCATGGCGAAGCACGAGCTCGTCCAGGGCACGGATCCATTCGCCGGGCTCGCGATCGGGCGGGATGATCTGCGCCGCGCCTGCGAGCGCCAGGTCAAGAGCCACTTGATCCACCTGCGCGAGGGGTTGCTCGAAACCGGCGGCCGCCCGTCGGCCATGGCAGGGCTGGTCGAATCCTCCGCGCCCGCCTTCCGCGCCGTGCTGCAGGCCGTCCTGCGACTGACAGGCGAGGTCCGGCTAAAGCCGGACGCTACGCCTGACGCTGGGGTCCGGCTAAAGCCGGACACTACGCCTGACGCCGGGGTCCGGCTGAAGCCGGACACTACGGGAACCGGTAACGACCCGGACGCCACAACAAGTGACGACACGCTCGCGCGGATGGCCGAGTCGACGCTCGGACTTCCGCCGGGCCCCGTTCGCGACGTGCTGGGCGCCGATCGCGGACGGCCCGTGGACGCACAGGCGCTGATGCCTGCGTATCTTGCTCTGACCGAACGCCTGTGGACGCTCGTCGACACGTGGCGCGGCTGACCCTCGCGGTCGCGCTCACGATCGCCATCCCGATCTGCGTCGAACCGCGTTCATCTGCGGCACAGCAACCGTTGCCGTCGCTCACCGCGCCGGTGAACGACTTCGCCGGCCTGATCGACCCGTCATCGGAGGCGGATCTCGATCGGCGCATCCGCGCGCTCAAGCAGGCGACCGGCGACGTCATCGTCGTCGCGACCATCCCGAGCTCCGAGGGCTACCTCGACATCCGCGAGCTGGCGGTCAAGCTGTTCGAGAACGGCGGCCGCGGCATCGGCGACAAGGGCAAGGACAACGGCCTCCTGATCGTCATCGCCGCGAAGGAGCGCAGGGCCGCGATCGAGGTCGGCTACGACCTGGAAGGGATCGTCACGGACGGGTTCGCCGGCGAGACGATCCGCGACACGATGATTCCGGCATTCCGACAGGGCCGGTACGGCGACGGACTGGTCGCGGCGCTGGTCAGACTCTCGTCGCGTATCGCCTCCGCACGCGGCGCGACGATCGAGGGGGTGCCGCAGCCCGAGCAGCAACCGCGCGCGCGGCGGCGGTCGATACCGGCCGGCCTCGTCCCGATTCTCCTGATTCTGCTTTTCATCTTTTTGAGCAACCGCTCACGCCGCGGCCGGAGGCGGAACCGCTGGACCGGTGGGCCGTGGTCGGGCTGGTCCGGAGGCGTGGGTCCGTTCGGCGGTGGCGCGTTCGGCGGCGGGTTCGGCGGATTCGGCGGCGGCGGATTTGGCGGCGGGTCGGGCGGTGGAGGCTTCGGCGGGTTCGGCGGCGGCCGCTCCGGCGGCGGCGGCGCCGCCGGCGGATGGTAAGCTGAATCGGTGAGGACCACATGCGACGCTTGCTCCTGATCATATTGATGGCCGGGCTGGCGACCGGCTGCTCGTACAACCGCTTCACGAACCAGGAGGAGGCGATCAAAGCGGCGTGGTCGGAGGTCGAGAACCAGCTCGTGCGGCGCAACGACCTCATCCCGAATCTGGTCGAAACAGTGAAGGGATACGCCTCCCACGAGAAGGAAGTGTTCCAGTCGCTCGCCGAGTCGCGCGCAAAGCTCGCGGGCGCGCAAACGCCCGAGCAGCGCATAGAAGCGGCCAACGCGCAGTCGTCCGCGCTGGCCCGGCTGCTCGTCATTGCCGAGAACTACCCGCAGCTCAAGGCGGACGCGCAGTTCGCCAGGCTGATGGACGAGCTCGCCGGCACCGAGAACCGGATCTCGGTCGCGCGGATGCGCTACAACGAGCGCGCGCAGGAGTACAACAGCCTGCGGCGCCGGTTTCCGTCGAACGTGACGGCGAAGATGTTCGGCTTCCAGGAATACCCGTACTTTCAAGCGCCGCCCGAAGCGAAGGTCGCGCCGAAGGTGGACTTCGGCCGTCAGCCGGGCACATAGCCGCCCATTCACGCAGATAGACGCAGATGAGGGGAGATAGAGCCAGTGGTCGCTTCACGCCGCTGACGTGGGAGCGGGTGCTCTGGACCGCGCGTCCATGGCCGCGCCGCGCGGGCGCGATGTACGTGCTGACCGATCTTCGCTTCGTCGTGTGCGGCGGAGCCGGGGAAGATGGTTTTCCGCTGGACGAGATCGTCGGGCTGCAGGTTCGGCCGCCAACCCTCCTCGAACGATCGCTGCGGCGCCGCAGCGTCATCCTCGCGCGCCGCGTTCTCGCCGAGCCGCCGCTCGTGCTCGATCGGCTGTCCCGCCGCCAGATCCTCGCGCTCGTGCAGCAGCTCGTCGCGCGCCAGGAGGTGGAGCTGAGGATCGATCCGGAGCTCGTCGAGGAAGCGGTCCGTTCGGCGGCGCCGCTTCCGATGCGTTCGATCGCGGCCGCCGCCGCGGCGGCGCTCGCCGTCGCGATCGTCGCCGCCCATCTCAAGGGGGCGGAGCCGACGATCGTGTACCCGGTGCACGATGCCATCTACCCCGGCGGCGTGAAGCGCGATGCGCGGGAGATCCTGCGGTTCATGGAACAGGACGTCATGCCGTGGGCCCGCCGGGCGCTTGGGCCGGTCGTCGGCGGCGCCGATCGCGTGACGTGCGCGACCTGCCATGGCGCCGACGGCGACGCGCGACGCTGGGCGATGCCCGGCGTCTCGGAGCTGCCGTATCCGAAAGTACGGGCCGGCGCGATCGGAGGAACCGAGCTGTACGCGTGGTTGTCGCCGGATCCGCAGCTGCGCAACGCGGTCTACGCCGATCTCGCGCAGGACGATCGACAGGCAACGGCCGCGTACATGCGCCAGATCGTGATGCCCGGCATGGCGCGCCTCCTCGGCCGCCCCGCGTACGACTTCGCTTCCTCTTACGGGGCGAATCGATCGCAGTTCGCCTTCGGCTGCTACCACTGCCACCGGGTCAAGTAGGCCCGACCTTTCCGCCTTCGCGCGAAGCGCTACGGCGGGACCTCGCCGAAGCTCGAAGAGCGGAGGCGGGCAGGTCGGGCGTGGTGGGTTGGCCCCGACGTCCCCAATCCAAATGAGCTAAGATTCGCGAGTGCGGGCGGCTGCGCTTGCCGCCGGCGCCGTGCTGTTCGTGGCGCTCGCGGTTTCCAATTCCGCAGGTTACCGGTACGGCGCGTCCGACCAGGCGTTCTATCTGCCGGCGGCGGCGCGCGCCGCCAATCCCGCGCTCTTCCCTCGCGACGCGCCGCTCCTCGACGCCCAGGCGCGTTTGACGCTCGCCGACGATGCCCTGGGCGCGGCGTCGGGCGACCTCCCCGTCGCCGCGCTCATCGCGTACGTCGCCGGGCTCCTGCTGCTCTACGCGGCGGCGCTCTCGTTCGGCTCGGCGATGCACGGCTCCTGGTGGACCGCACCGGCGCTCGCGGCGGCGATGACGCTCAGGCACGGCATCTCGCGGTCCGGGGTCAACACTCTCGAGGGTTACTTTCATCCCCGTCTGATCGTGTTCGCGGCGGGGATGCTCGCGCTTGGGTGGTATCTCCGCGGGCGAACCTGGCCCGCCCTCCTGATCCTGCTGCTCTTCGCTCCGCTCCATCCCACGACCGGCCTGTGGTTCCTGATCTGGATAGGCGTTGCGGCGATCGTGGCGGATCGACGCGCACGCCGCTGGATTGCCACGCTCGCCGCGCTGGCGATGGCCGTTGGAGCCTGGGCGGTGACGGCGGGCCCGCTGGCGGGTCGGCTCGTTCGCATGGATACGGCGTGGCTCGCCGCGCTCGAAGGCAAGGACTACCTCTTCCCCGATCTCTGGCCTGCATACGCCTGGATCGCGAATCTCGCGTATCCCGCGCTCGTCGGCCTGTTCGCCTACGCCCGGCACCGCGATGGCCGGCTGACATCCGGCGAGCGCGGCATCGTGGCCGGCGCATTCGCGCTGTTCCTGATCTTTGTCGCGTCGCTTCCGTTCAACAGCATGCGGCTGGCCCTCGTCGTCCAGCTCCAGATCCCGCGGATTTTCTGGATGCTCGATTTTCTCGCCACCGCGCTCCTGATCGCCTGGCTGACCGAGCGCGCTCGATCGCGCGCGGCACTCGTGGCAGGGGTCCTGATCGCCGTTGCCGCGGCGCGCGGCGCATACATCATGAAGGTCGAGTTTCCGGAGCGCCCGCTCATTCAGTTGCGGCTGCGGGCAGACGACTGGCGCGACGCCATGGCCTGGGCCGCGTCGACACCGGTCGGCTCGCATTGGCTCGCGCATCCGGGCCATGCGCACCTGTACGGCTCGAGCGTGCGGGTCGCCGCGGCGCGCGACGTGTTTCACGAAGCGACGAAGGACTCCGCGCTCGCGATTTACGCGCGCCCGATCGCCGAGCGCGTCCTGGAGCGCTCGCGCGCGCTCGCCGACTTCGACGGACTGGACGCGGCGTCCGCCCGCGAGCTCGCGTCCCGTTATGAGCTCGACTACATGATCACCGAGAGTCGCGGCCTCGCGCTGCCGGTCGCATACTCGAACGCACGGTTCGTCATTTACCGGTTGCGACCAGACAGGCCTGCCTCGCCGTAGCACGAAGTGCGAAGGCGGGCGCTACGGCGCGGCAGGCTCCCTGTGGTATACCTGCGCGCCACAGCCGGGAGGTTGGCCATGTATCAGCGCCTGAAACCACTCGCCGTCCTTGCCGTCCTCATCTTTTCCTCGCCGCTTTCGGCCCAGCAGCGGCCGATGACGCTCGTCGACCTCCAGAAAGTCCCGAACCTCAGCGCGCCCGAGTTGTCGCCAGACGGCCGTCAGCTCCTGTATCAGCTGGCTCATCCGGACTGGAAGCAGAACAAGCGGGTCAGCCACATCTGGCGCATCGACGTCGACGGCGCCAACGCGGCCCAGCTCACCAACGGCGTCGAAGGTGAGTCGAGTCCCCGCTGGTCGCCCGACGGCAAGACCGTGGCCTTCCTCGCCAAGCGCGGCGAGGCGGAGGCTACACAGGTGTACGTCATCTCGATCGGCGGCGGCGAGGCGCGGCAACTCGGCAAGCACCCGACGGCGGTCTCGAACATCTCATGGTCGCCCGACGGCGCCTCGATCTACTTTCTCGCGAGCGATCCCAAGACCGACGAAGAGAAAGCCCGCGACAAGGCAAAAGACGACGTTTACGCCTTCGACGAGGACTACAAGCAGCAGCACCTCTGGAAAACCGCTGTCGCCGACGGCCGCGCACAGCGCGTGACCGACGGCGATTTCTGGGTCTCCGCGTACACGCTTTCCCGCGACGGGCGCCTGATCGTCTATCACCGGCAACCGAACCCGCTGCTCGACTCTTCGGCACAGAGCGAGATCTGGATGGCGGAGCCTTCGGGCGCCGGCGCGCGTCAGCTCACGAAGAACCGCGTCGGCGAGGGCGGTGCCGAAGTGTCACCCGATGGCTCGACGGTGTTGTTCACATCCGCGGCGAACGCCAAATTCGAGGGCTATCACAACCGGAAGATGTTCGTCGTCCCTGCGGCGGGCGGAGAGCCCAGGCTGCTCACCGCCGACTTGCCCTACGCGGTCGGCCAGGCGACGTGGGCTCCCGACGGACGGTCGATCTATTTCACGGCCGGCATGGGCGTGAAGACCGAGCTCTTTCAGCTCGATGTCTCGGGCGGCAAGCCCCGGCAGCTCACGAATGGGACCCGGCAGACTATCGGAGACTGGGACCTCGGCGCCGGCGGACGCATGCACGTCATGACCATCGCCGATCCCACGACGCCCGGCGACGTCTGGGTGATGGACGCCGGCTCGACGACGCCGAAAAAAGTCACGAAGGTCTTCGATCACCTGGCGCGAGACTTCAAGCTGCCTCGACAGGAGCGGATCGAGTGGAAGGGCGCGGACGGCGTGACCGTCGAGGGCATCCTCTATTACCCGATCGATTACGCCGCCGGCCAGCGGTATCCCCTGTGCGTTCAGACCCACGGCGGCCCGCAGTCAGCCGACCAGTTCGGATTCCCCGGCGGGTCGTCGTATATCGCCGTCCTGACGGCGAAGGGATACGCGGTGCTCAGACCGAACTACCGCGGCAGCACGGGCTACGGCGACGCGTTCCTTCGCGACATGATCGGCCACTACTTCCAGAACGCCCACCTCGACGTGCTGGCAGGCGTCGACCACGTGATCAAGATGGGTGTCGCCGATCCCGATCGGCTCGTGAAGATGGGATGGAGCGCGGGCGGCCACATGACCAACAAGATCATCACGACGACCGGCCGCTTCAAGGCCGCGTCCTCCGGCGCCGGCGCCGCGAACTGGGTGTCGATGTACGCCCAGAGCGATACGCGGACCCAGCGCACGCCCTGGTTCGGCGGCACGCCCTGGCAGAAGAACGCCCCGATCGATCTGTACTGGGAGCACTCGCCGCTGAAGTACGTCGCCAACGTGACCACACCCACCATCTTCCTCGTGGGTGAGCGCGACGAACGCGTGCCGATGCCGCAGTCGGTCGAGATGTACCGCGCGCTGAAGGCGAACGGGATACCGACCCGGCTCTATGTGGCGCCGCGCGCCGGCCATGGGTGGACCGAGCTGCGCCACGCGCTGTTCAAGATGAACGCGGAGCTCGACTGGTTCGAGAAACACGTGACGAAGCGTCCGTACGTCTGGGAGAAGGCGCCGGGGGACGAGAAGGAGAAAAAGGAGACGACGCCCGACGGGTTGCCGTAGTCGCCGGGGCCTGGGGCTTGGGGCTTGCGCTCGAAGTACACTTGCTTGTGCAGTTTGTCCCGAAGCGCCGTCTGACCAGCGGCCATCTGATGACGCTCTACGCGTGGGGTCGGCCGCGCCGTTTTCCCTGCCTGCCCGAGCCAGCGCTCCGCTACTTCGACGTGGAGCCGATCGAGCGTGAGCCTGCGCGCGTGCTCGCGCACTGTTACTGGCAGCCGGATCCCCGTTCGGCGCCCGCGCTCATCTGCCTGCACGGTCTCGAGGGCTCCAGCTCCGCACATTACATGAGGGGCCTCGCCGACAAGGCGTTCGCGGCCGGCTTCAGCGTCGTGCTTCTCAACCAGCGCAACTGCGGCGGGACGGAGCATCTGTCTTCCGGGCTCTATCACTCCGGGCTGACGAACGATCCGCGCCGGGTACTCGAGGAGTTGATCGCGCTCGACCGCCTTCCCTCCGTCGTCGTCGCCGGGTACTCGCTCGGCGGCAACCTCGCGCTCAAGCTCGCGGGCGAGTATGGCGACGCCGCCCCGCCCGAGTTACGGGGCGTCGCGGCGATCTCTCCTGTCGTGGAGCTCGAGGCCTGCGTCCGCGCGCTCGAGCGGCGGGAAAACGTGCTGTATCAGTGGAACTTCGTGCGAAACCTCAAGTCGCGGATGCGCCGGAAGGCGCGCTGCTGGCCGGGCCGCTTCGATCTCTCCGGGCTCGGCGGCGTCCACACGGTGCGCGCGTTCGACGATGCCTACACCGCGCCGTTCTGGGGATTCCGGGACGCCTCCGATTACTACCATCGCGCGAGCGCGCTGCGCGTGGCGGACCGAATCAGAATCCCCGCGCTGGTCATCGTCGCCGAGGACGACCCCTTCGTCCCGACGGCGCCGTTCCACGAGCCGGCGCTCGCCCGCAATCCGCGCGTTCGGCTCGTCGTGACGCGCCACGGCGGCCATTGCGCGTTCGTGGGCGATCCGGACGAATGGGGGGACGACGGCTATTGGGCCGAGCGGGCGATCGTGGCGTTCGTGAACGAGGTCACGAGAGGGCGTTCATCAGCAGACGCGCGAACTCCGGCCCCTTCCCCTGCTCTTCGTGCTTGAAATAGATGAATGCGTCGGTCCACGTGACCGCCGCCTCCGCGATCCGTCCCCCCCACGCACGGATGTCCTCCGGCTGATATCCCTCGTCGCGCAGGCGCAGGTAGCCGTAGTCTGCGGTCGCGACGAGCGGCGTGCTCATCTTCTCGCTGTCCGCGATGCACAGCGCGAGGTTGCGCTTCCGCAGCGCGTCGAACACCGCATCGTCATGCCAGGAGTCGTGGCGAAACTCGAAAGCGGCGCGGGTGCCGTCCGGCAGCTCCGTGAGAAACGCTTCGAGCGCCGGGACATCCTTCTTGAAGGTCGGCGGCAGCTGGAAAAGAAGGGTCGCGAGGCGGCCGCCCAGCGATCGGGCCGTACGGCAGAACGCGCCGGTGAGCTCCTCGACGCCGCGGAGCTTCGAGTCGTGCGTGATGCGGCGCGGCGCCTTCAACGTGAACCGGAAGCTCTCAGGCGTGGCCTGGGCCCAGCCGGCGAGCAGTTTTTCGGTGGGCATCCGGTAAAACGTGTAGTTGATCTCGACGGTCGAGAACCGCTCGGCGTAGAACGGCAGCATCTCCGCCTGCGGGAGCTTCGGCGGATAGAAGCTGCCCCGCCATTCGGGATAGTTGTAGCCGGACGTGCCGACCCAATACGTTGTCATGGTGATCAATCGTGTAGGCCCGGCCTTCCAGGCCGGGCGTGGCGGGACAACCCGAACGTCCGGCTGATCCAACCACGCCCGACCTGAAGGTCGGGCCTACACCACGGCGACAGAGTGTACTCGCGTGGGACGGTCAATCCCATGGGCGGACACAACACTCAGCGGGAAAACCAGCTAACAGGCTCTCCGCGCTCGACTTCATGCGAGAGCCGGCTGGCACGCGTTTCTAATGGCGTCGGGCCTGGAATCATGGTCAACGACCTTCGCTACGCCTTCCGCAGCCTCAAGCGATCTCCCGGTTTCGCGGTCGTGGCCGTGGTCACGCTCGCCCTCGGGATCGGCGCCAATACCGCGATCTTCAGCGTGCTGAACGGCGTGCTTCTCAAGCCGCTGCCGTTCGACGAAGCGGATCGCCTCGTGCTGGTCTCGATGACTCGACCTGCGTTCGGGGAGTACAGACGGCCGTTCTCGTATCCGGATTTCGCCGACCTGCAGGAACGGAGCCGGTCGTTCGACGGCATGGCCGCCTGGGCGCTCGGCCGGTTCAACTTCACGTCGGGCGAGCCCGAGCTGCTGCACTACGGAGTCGTGACGTCCCGGTTCTTCTCGGTGTTGCGCGTACAGCCGACGCTGGGCCGGGATTTTCGCGCCGAGGACGACCGGCCCGGCGCGCCGGCTGTCGCGATCATCAGTCACGGGTTGTGGCAGCGGCGGCTTGGTGGCGATTCGGCGGTTGTCGGCCGCTCGATCCAGTTGAACGGCCGTTCGTTCGAAGTGGTCGGCATTATGCCGTCGGGCTTCAGATTCCTGACGTTCCGCAAGGACACGGACGTCTGGCTGCCGCTGGGATCCGATCCGTTTGTCGATCGCCGGTACGCGCGCAGCGTCTACGGAATGGGGGTGCTCGCGCGCCTGGCCCCGGACGCGACGATCGCGTCGGCTCAATCCGACGTCGACGCCATCGCGGCACAGCTCGTTACGGAGCGCCCGGAAAACCGCGGCCGCGGCATGGCCGTCTTCAGCCTGCGCGACCAGGCCGTGGGTACGCTGAAGCCGGCGTTACGCGTGCTGATGGCGGCGGTCGGTTTCGTGCTGCTCATCGCCTGCGCGAATGTGGCGAACCTCGTTCTTGCGCGCGCGGCGTCGCGCCGGCGTGAGATGGCGA
Source organism: uncultured Acidobacteriota bacterium (assembly GCA_963847125.1). Taxonomy (GTDB): domain Bacteria; phylum Acidobacteriota; class Vicinamibacteria; order Vicinamibacterales; family 2-12-FULL-66-21; genus DATAEE01. Next base: position 2,701,950 of record CAWJYM010000004.1, on the reverse strand, counting down.
TCCGAGCGTCCCTTGGGGCGGGACGGGGCCGGCTGCTGAGACATCTGCTCGCCGAGCACTTGCTTCTCGCGGTCGCCGGCGGAGGCCTCGGGTTGGTTCTCGCCTCGTGGAGCCTCGATCTTCTCGCGCTGCTGCCGGCGGCCGCACCGAGCCTGTTCGTGCCGTACACCCTCGGATCCGACGCGATCGGAATCGACGGCCGTGTACTTCTTTTTACCGCGGGGCTGTCGCTCGCGACGACGCTTCTCTTCGGCCTCGGGCCTGCGCTCGGGGGCGCGCGCACGAACCTCGCCTCAGCTTTGCAGCCGCGCAGTGACAGCGGGTCGCGGCGGGAGCAGCGCACGCGAGCCGCGCTCGTTGTCGTTGAAATCGCCCTCTCGGCGGCGCTGCTCGTCGGCGCCGGCCTGCTGGTGCGTACCCTCGTCAGCCTCCAGGGCGTCGATCCGGGATTCGATACGGACCGCGCGGTCAGTTTCGACGTCAATCTGCCGGCGCCACGTTACGCGGACCCTGCGGACTCGCGGGCGTTCATCACGGAAACGGTGCGCCGATTGGAGGACCTGCCAGAGGTCGTCGCGGCCGGGGCTGTCGAATTCCTGCCGCTCGCGGGGATCGATTCGGCGACGGGCCTTTTCATCGAGGGCCGGGCGCCGGCCCCGCCGGGCCAGGACCTTCAGATTCATTATCGAAGCGCGACACCGGGATATGCCGGCGCCATCGGCATGCGGCTCGTCCGCGGCCGCGGGTTCACGGCCTCCGACAACGAGACGGCGGCCCGCGTCGCGCTCATCAACGAAACGATGGCGCGGCGGCTCTGGCCGGGCGAGGATCCCATCGGCCGGCGCGTGGCGTTGACCGTCGAGTCTCTGCGCTATCGGCCCGACGGCCCGCCCACGCGCGACTGGGCCGCCGGCATGCGCGAGATCGTCGGCATCGTCGGCGACGTCCGACACGGCGGCCTCGACGCGGAGGCATTTCCGGAAATGTATGTTCCGTTCGCGCAGCGTCCGGCGCGAGACATGACACTCGTCGTCCGCACCGCCGCCGATCCAGGTGCCGTCATCGCCCAGGGTCGTCGGATCGTTTCCGATCTCGATCCCGAGCAGCCGATTTCGAACGAAGGCACTCTCGCCGATCTCGTATCGGCGTCGATCGCGCGTCCACGTTTCAATGCGGTGCTCCTTGCCGCGTTCACCGCGCTCGCGCTGTTATTGGCTGGCGTCGGTGTGTACGGCGTGATCGCCTATTCCGTGGCGCGGAGGATTCCCGAAATCGGTATCCGGATCGCGCTCGGCGGAACGGGGCGGGACATCGCGGCCCTGGTTATCGGTCAGGGGCTGTGGCTCTCCCTGATCGGTCTTGCAACTGGACTGATCGCCGCCGTGGCGCTCAGCCGTCTCCTGTCGGGCCTGCTCTTCGGGGTGACGTCGCGGGATCCGGTTGTCTTTGCCGGCGCGGCAGTCGTACTAGTGGCGGTGGCGCTCGTCGCGTCGGTCGTGCCGGCCTGGCGCGCGACCCGCATCGATCCGATTGCGGCCTTGCGGAGTGAATGAGGATGCTGACCGACCTTCGACATGCCGCCCGGCTGCTCTGGCGCGCGCCGACGTTCGGCGTCGTCGCCGCCGGCACGCTCGCCATCGGCATCGCCGCGAACGCGGTGGTGTTCAGCTTCGTCAACGCGCTGCTCTTCCGGCCCGTGGACGGCATCCGCGACCCTCGCAGCCTCGTGGCGGTCTACACGAGCGATTTCAGCAGCGGGCCATTCGGCGACACGTCGTATCTGGACTATGTGGACCTCGCCGCGATGCGCGACACGTTCGAGGCGCTGGCGGCGGAGACGTCGACCTATGCCAACCTGTCGGCGGGAGACACCGCGGCACGCGTACGGGTCACGATGGTGGCGGGCGACTATTTCGGTGTGCTCGGCCCGCAGTTCTTCGCGGGGTCGCCTCCCCCGTCCCGCGACCCCGACGCCGCGGCGATTTCCCATGGCCTCTGGACGCGGCTGGGACGGCCGGCCGGGATTATCGGATCGACGATTCGATTGGATGGCCGGCCGGTGTGGATCGCCGGCATCACGGCCGCGGGTTTCCAGGGAGTCCGCTTCGGCGACGTACCGGACGTCTGGCGGCCGCTCGGGCGGCAGGAGACGGATCCCTCCGCGCGCGGCAATCGCGGGCTGGCGCTTCTGGGCCGACTCGCCCCAGGCGTCACCATCGATGAGGCGCGATCGAAGGTGTCGGCGCTTGCCGCCCGGCTCGCGGAGGCCTTTCCTGACACGAACCGCGGCACGCTGCAGCAGCCGGCGGACCCGCGTCCGATGTTCGTCGTGCCCCACAGCCCGGTTGGTCCGGATCGCGGCGACGCGACCTTTCTGTCCTGGGTGCTCGCATCGAGCGTTGGCCTTCTGCTCCTTCTCGCGAGCGCCAACGTCGCGAATCTGTTTCTCGCCCGCGCCGTGGCGCGCGAGCATGACGCCGCGGTCCGCCTCGCGCTCGGAGCCAGCGCCGCGCGCCTCGCGCGCGCGACGATCGCCGAAGCGATCGTGCTGGCGATGGTCGGCGGAACGGCCGGGCTGATGGCCGCCGCCTGGACGGCCGACCTGCTTCCGGCACTCATTCCTGGCGATCTCCTCCTCGGCCTGACGCCCGCGATCGACTGGCGGGTGCTCGGCCTCACGACCGTCGTGTCGATCGCGAGCGGCGCGGCGGCCGTCGCGCTCGCCGCGTGGCATCAGACACGGGTGGCCCCGATCATCGGCTTGCGCGGCGCGCGCGATCCGATCGGCGGATCGGGGCGGTCGCGGGCGCGGGGCGCGCTGGTCGGCGTGCAGGTCGCGCTGGCGCTCCTGCTGCTCGTCGGCGGCGCCCTCTTCCTGCAGACGCTGCGCAGCGCGGTGGCGATCGAGCCGGGGATCGACCCCGATGACCTCACGATGGCGGCCGTGGAGCTGCGCGGCGACCGATATCGTGATGAGGCCCGGTGGCCCTTTTACGATCGGCTCCGCGACGAGCTGTCGCGCGAGTCGTCGGTCGCCGCGGTGACCTTCGTCCGGACGCTGCCGCTCGCCGGCGCGATCGGCCGCCGCGGCGTACGCTTCGAAGGCTACGAGCTCAAGCCAGGCGAGGATCGCGAGATGCCGCTCAACATCGTCGATCGCGATTTCTTCCGGGCCGTGCGGGCGCCGATCCTGGCCGGGCGGGAGTTCGGTTCGGAGGACACAGCGTCGTCTCCGCCCGTGGCCATCGTCAGTCAGGCGCTGGCGCAGCGCTATTTCGGCGGCGAGGCGGTCGGCCGTACCGTGCGCATGTCGAACAACGTCGTTCGCACGATCGTCGGGGTCGTGGGCGACGTGAAGTACCGGAACGTCCGCGAGCAGCCGCTGCCGGTGGTCTACATCCCGATGGTCCAGGAGCCGCAGCTTCGCGCGACGGTGCTCGTGCGCGGGCGGGACGGCGCGGGTTCGGCCGAGCGGCCGATCCGCGAGGCGCTCGGCCGCGTCGATGCGGGGTTGCCGATCTTCGACGTCCGCACGATGCGCGAGCACATCGGCCTGCTCGCCGGGCCCGAGCGGATCATCGCGACGCTCGTCGGCGTTTGTGCCGCCGCGGCGCTGCTCCTCGCGAGCGTGGGGATCTACGGCGTGGCGGCGTACGGCGCGGCCCGCCGGACGCGCGAGTTTGGCATCCGCATCGCGCTGGGCGCGACGCCGTTGGCGGTTCGGCGCATCGTCCTCGGCCAGATGCTCGGCGTCACGCTGGCCGGCATCCTCGCCGGTGCGCTTGGCGCCTGGCTGCTCGGCCCGCTCGTCGAGAGCGCGCTGTTCGGCACGAGCGCCACGAATCCACTCATCGCCCTCGCGGCGGCGGCGACGCTTCTCCTGGTCGCGGTGATCGCGGCGGACATCCCTGCCCGCCGCGCGACGAGGGTCGATCCGATGGTGGCGCTGCGAACGGAATGATCCTGCATTATGATCCCCGTACTCAGGGGGAACTCTATGCGGATGCTGGTTCTAATCTGCGTCCTGTCGTTGTATCAGGCCGGTCACGCAATCGCTCAGGCGCCGGCCGGGCCGCCCACCGGGTGGCCGGACCTCGTCACGGGCCTCAAGGAAACTCCGGGTTGTCTCGGCGTCGAGACCGCGAGAACCGGAAGCGGCAAGAACGTCATCTTCGCCTGGTTTGAGAACAGGGAAGCGGTATCGCGCTGGTATCGCAGCGACATGCACCGCGATGCCATGCGGAAGTACTTTCCCAACGCGGAGCGGCGCCCGCCGCTCGAGACTGTACCGGACGACTCCGGACCGCTCATGGTGATTGCGTCGATCACGTTCAGCGATAAACCGCAGTTCGAGAGCGCCAACCTGGCGATCTCGCAGATTGCGATCGAGGTCTACAAGCCCATGACGGGCGGCGTGTACCTCGGCAGTCGGTTCGCGCCCGACGCTCTCAAGGTTCCCGGCTCTCCGGCCTACATGCCCAAGGCCAAGACCGTCAGCAAGCCATGAGGTGCTCACGAGCCGTTCATGGCGCCATCCTGGCCGCGGCACTGGCTTCGCCGGCCGGCGCGTTCGCACAAGGCGCCGACATCGAGAGCCGGGTCACGCACGGCTATGCCGACAGCGGCGGCGTGAAGATCCACTACGCGGAGCTCGGGAAGGGACCGCTCATCGTCATGCTCCACGGGTTTCCCGACTTCTGGTACTCGTGGCGCGAGCAGATGGGGCCGCTGGCCTCGGCCGGTTTCCGCGTCGCCGCAATCGACCTGCGCGGCTACAACCTCAGCGACAAGCCTGCGGGAGAGGAAGCCTACGACATGAAGCTGCTCGTCGCCGACGTCGCCGCCGTCATTCGCCATCTGGGCGAGTCGCGCGCGATCGTCGTCGGACACGACTGGGGCGGCGCCATTTCATGGTTTCTGGCGATGGTCCGGCCGGATCTCGTCGAGCGGTTGATCATCCTCAACCTGCCGCACCCGCGAGGCATCGCCCGGGAACTGGCCACCAACCCGGCACAGCAGAAGAACAGTCAGTACGCGCGGAACTTCCAGCAGCCTGGATCGCACGAGATGCTGACGGCCGAGAAGCTTGCCGAATGGGTGAAGGATCCCGCGGCGCGCGCAAAGTACGTCGAGGCGTTCAAGCGATCGAGCTTCGACGGGATGATGAATTACTACCGGCGCAACTATCCCCGGGAGCCGTACACCCAGGATCCGTCGCCTGTGGTGAAGGTCAAGATGCCGGTCCTGATGATCCACGGCCTCGAGGATTGGGCTCTGCTCGCGCCGATGTTGAACAACACGTGGGAGTGGCTCGAGCGCGATTTGACGCTCGTCACGGTTCCCGGGGCCGGCCACTTCGTCCAGCAGGATGCCGCGGACCTCGTCTCCCGAACGATCGTGAGCTGGCTGAAACGGTGAGGGGTCGGGCCTACGCCGTCCGTTTCGAATATTGGCGCACGGCCACGGTCAGCATCACCGTCGCGTAGATGACGAGAATGACGAGCGGCCGCGCGATCTCCGCGAGGCCCGCTCCCTTGACCAGGATGGCGCGCGAGATCTGGACGAAGTGCCGCACGGGCGTGAACTCGGACGCCACCTGCACCCACCGCGGCATGCTGTCGACCGGCGTGAACAGCCCGCTCATCAGCAGATAGATCATCATCACGAAGAACGTGACGAACATCGCCTGCTGCTGCGTGTCCACGAGCGACGAGACCCAGAGCCCGATCGCCAGCGCGACGATCAGGTAGATCGCCGCGACCGAGAACAGCAGCACGAGACTTCCGCGAACGGGGATATCGAAGACGAGCCAGCCGACCGTCAGGCCGATGGCGAAATCGACGAGCGCGAGCGCCCAGAACGGCAGCAGCTTCGCGACGATGAACTGGCCGCGGGTGATCGGGGTGACGTTGAGCTGCTCGAGCGTGCCGAGCTCCCTCTCGCGCGCGATGTTCTGGGCCGTCAGGAGCGTGCCGATCAGCGTGACGAGGGACACGAGGATCCCGGGCACCATGTAGTGCCGGTAGTCCAGCGTCGGGTTGTACCAGCTCCGCACGCGGACGTCGATGCGCGGCACACCTCGCGTCGGCAACGGCTCCGGCGCATCCGTGCGAACGGTCTGAGTCGAGGGGCGGAGGACCGGCGTCAGCTCGCGGGCGTACGCGCCGAGAATGTTTGCCGCGTACGCCTGCACGATTCCGGCGGCGGATCCTTTTTCGGCGTTCACCGCGATCTGCACGGACGCCGCGCCGGCCCTGACGAGCGAATCCTCGAAGTCGTCCGGGATCGTCAGGACCATCGTCACGCGCCCATCCAGGAGCGCCTCGTTCGCGAGATCCTGCGACGTCGACTGACCGACGATCCGGAAGTGGCCGGACGCGGCGAACCGGTTCGCCAGGCCGCGCGACGTGCTCGTGCGATCGAAATCGACGACGTACGCCGGCGTGTCCCGGATCGCGAAGGTCGCCGCGTTCGAGAGGACGAGGAGCTGGATGATCGGCACCGCGAAGACCTGCGCGAGCGTGGCGCGATCGCGGACGACGTGGAGGACCTCGGCGCGCGCGAGCGACATGATCCGGCGCATGGCTACGTCAGCCGCTCAGAAAACGACCGCGTGGCGACCGTCAACAACACCGCCGCCATCCCGAGCAGGACGAGCGTTTCCTGCCACAGGTACTCGAGCCCGACCCCCTTGAGCATGATGCTGCGGGCGATCTCCACGAACCACCTGGCGGGGACCACGTTGGAGATGAGCTGGAGCGGGAGCGGCATGCTCTCCAGGGGAAAGATGAAGCCGGACAACAGCATCGTCGGCAGCATCGTCCCGATCACTGCGCCCATCATCGCCACGCGCTGTGACGAGGTCCGCGCCGAGATGAGGATGCCGAGCGCGAGGGAGACCAGAATGAACAGCAGACCCTCGGCCAGCAGGAGCACGAGGCTGCCGCGCAGCGGGACGCCGAAGATCAGCCGGGCCTCCGCAATCACGAGCAGAACGCTGACAAAGCCCACGGCGAGATAGGGCGCGACCTTTCCGACGATGATCTGCCACGGGCGCAGAGGCGACACGAGGAGCGCTTCCAGCGTGCCGGTCTCCTTCTCGCGGGTCAGCGAGATGGCGGTCATCAGCGCCGAGATGACGGTGAGGATGAACGCTATCAGGCCGGGCACGAACAGGTTGGAGCTCTCGCGGGTCGGGTTGAACCGCATGCGGACGGTGGCCGCGATGCGCACGTCCTGGCGCTGGCCTGCCCCGAGCGGAGTCGAGGGGCCACCGAGCTCACGCTCATACGCCTGGACGACCGCCAGGGCATAGCTCTGCGCCGCGCTGCCCGTGTTCGGCTCGGCGGCGTCGGTGACGATCAGCAGACGGGCCGGCAGGCCGCGCGCGATCCGCTCGGCGAAACCGGGCGCGAACACGATCGCCTCCTGCGCGCGGCCCCGCTCGAAGAGCGGCTCCAGATCGTCGACGCGCGGCAGGACCGCGGTGACCCGGAAGTTGTCGGTCGCCGCGAACCGGTTCCGGAGCGCGAGCGTCGCGGAGTCCGGCGCCGGATCGACAATCGCGAGGCGGATGTCCTGCACGTCGGTCCGGATGGCGGAGCCGAAGAGGATGACCTGCACGACCGGCATGAAGATGATCACGGCCAGCGTGCGACGATCCCGGCGGATGTGGTACGCCTCTTTACGCAGCAGGCTGGCGAGCGCGCTCACGGCCGTCCCCCTTCCGCGGGCACGCGCGCATCGGCGGCGTCCGACCGCGCGAGGCGAACGAAAAGCTCATCGATCGAATCGGTCTCGAAGCGCCGCTTCAGGTCGGCGGGCGTGCCGAGGGCGGCGATCCGGCCGGCCACCATGATCGAAATCCGGTTGCAGTACTCCGCCTCGTCCATGTAGTGCGTCGTCACGAGCACGGTGGTGCCCGCGCCGGCGGTCTCGTAGATCAATTCCCAGAACTGGCGCCGCGTAATCGGATCGACGCCGCTCGTCGGCTCGTCCAGAAACACGACGCGCGGGTCGTGCAGCAGGGCCACGGAGAAGGCGAGCTTCTGGCGCCATCCCAGAGGAATGGATCGCACGAGGGTGGAGGCGGCGTGCTCGAGCCCGAGCCGGCCCAGCATCTGGTCGGTCCGCTTGCGAATCTCGCGCGGTCCGAGATCGTAGATGCCGCCGTACAACCGGATGTTCTCCACGACGGTGAGATCTTCGTAGAGTGAGAACCGCTGGCTCATGTAGCCGATGTTCCGCTTGATGACTTCGCCCTGGGTCGCGACGTCGAACCCGGCGACCGTCGCGCGGCCGCCGCTCGGCGCCAGCAGGCCGGTCAACATCCGGATCGCGGTGGTCTTGCCGGCGCCGTTCGCGCCGAGGAACCCGAAGACTTCGCCCGCGCGAACGTCGAACGAGATGCGGTCGACCGCGGTGAACCCGCCGAACGTCCGCGTGAGCTCCTTCGCCTCGATGGCGAGCTCGCCGGTCATGACGTCGCCCCCTCCGGCGCGCCCATCCGCGCCATGAACACGTCTTCGACGGTTGCCGGGATGGCGGCCATGGACGCATCGGAGAATCCGGTCGCGTGGAGGTCCGCGACCACCTCGCGCGCGATCTGCTCCGCCGGAAGGTCCTGGCGCGAATCGGTGTAATGAAGCGTGTCACCGAAGGGATAGATCGTCGCGGCGTGCGCGTATTTGCGGAGCGCCAGCAGCGCGCGGTAGCGGTCGTCGACCCGGATGGCGAAGAGGATTCCCCCGAATGCGCGGGTCACCGCATCCGGCGCGTCAATCGCGAGGATGCGGCCGTGCTGGATGAGGGCCACGCGATCGCAGCGATTCGCCTCGTCCATATACGGCGTCGAGACGACGATCGTGAGACCGGACTGCTTCAGCCGGCCGAGCAAATCCCAGAACTCGCGGCGCGAAACCGCATCGACGCCCGTCGTCGGCTCGTCGAGCAGGAGGATCTCCGGCCGGTGAACGAGCGCGCAGCACAGCGCGAGCTTCTGCTTCATCCCGCCCGAGAGGGCCGCGGCGCGGCGATCGCTGAAGGGCTCGAGCTGACGGTAGATGGGAGCAATCTGATCGCGCTCCCGCTCCAGCGTGGTGCCGAACACGGAGGCGAAGAATCGAACGTTCTCTTCCACGCTCAGGTCGGGATAAAGCGAGAAGCGACCCGGCATGTATCCGATGCGCGACCGAAGCGCACGGAGGCTGGTGACGACGTCCAGTCCGAGGACGCGAGCCACGCCGGCGTCCGGGAGCAGAAGCGTCGCGAGAATCCGGAAGAGCGTGGTCTTGCCGCCGCCGTCCGGGCCGATGAACCCGAAGAGCTCACCGGCGCCGACCGAGAACGAGACGCCGTCGAGCGCGGTCGTACCGCCGTAACGCTTGACGAGCCGATCGACGTCGACGGCGGTCGTCATTTCGGGGTTCCAGGGGTTCCAGAGGTTTCGGCGGACTGGAAGTTGACGTCGGCGGGCATGCCGATCTTGAGCAGGCCGCCTTCGTTTGCGACACGGATCTTGACGGCATACACGAGGTCGGCGCGTTCCTCGCGCGTCTGGATCGGCGTCGGCGTGAATTCCGCCTCGGAGGAGATCCACGAGACGGATCCCGGAACCGTCCTGCGCTCGTCCTTGCCGGTGTCGATGGTGACCTCCACGCTCTGGCCGAGCCGAACGCCCGACAGCTGCGTCTCGCCGACGTAGGCGCGCACCTCGACCGCTTCGAGGTCGGCGACCTTGTAGAGCGGCTGCCCCTGCTGGACGAACTCCCCCGCCCTGGCGTACGTCGCCAGAACGGTCCCTGCGATCGGGTTGACGATCGTGCTCTGCTCGATCCGATTGTCGATCTGCTGAATCTGCGCGTCGGCGGCGGCCACCTGCCGGCGGATCGTGACCTGCTGGGCCCGCGCGGCCTCGATCTGCTGGCCCTGCGCCGCGATCTGTCGTTCCTGGGATTTGACCTGCTCTCCGAGCGTGCGGAGGTCCCGCTCGGCCTGGTCCAACTGCGGCGCCGTCGCCGCCTGCTGCGCGTAGAGCCGTGAGGTGCGCTCGTACGCCCGCTTGGCGATCTCGTGCTGCGCCACGAGTGCGGCGCGCTGGGCGCGGGCCGACTCGCGCTGGGCCTCGAGCGCCCCGATCTGCCGCTCGATCTCGGCGACGCGCGCGGACGTGGCCGCCCGCTGCGCCGCGGCCTCCGTATGCTGCAGCTCGAGCTGGGTTCGATCGATCTCGCCGACCTTCGCCTGGGCCGCCAGCTTGCTCCCCTCCTGCACGGTGAACGAGAGGAGCTGCCCGCCCGCTTCGGCCCCCACGACCACCTCGGTGGCCTCGACGTTGCCGTACGCGTCGGGCTCGGGTGCGCGCGCGCAGCCCACCGGAAGCGCCGCGAGGATGATCCCGAGCCCCAGGGCCTGCCTCGCCGAAGCGGCTGGCCCTCCCGGCTTCGGCCGCGAAGGCGGGCCCCAGCCCCGAAGCCCCGAGTCGCCAGGCAGGCCGCGCATCACCTGACCTCCAGTCCAACCGACGTGAGGAATCGTGCCTGGGCCTGCGACCGCTCGACGCGGTGGCGTGCCCGGGCGAGCCGCGCTTCGAGCAGCTCGTTGCTGCGATCGAGGTACTCCGCGACCGTCGCCACGCGTTCGTCGAAGCGCAGCCGGGTCTCGCGATCCACGCTTTCTCGCAGCGAGACGATCCGCTCATCCATGCCGAGCGTCCCGTCCAGGCGATCGAGGTCGGCGAGATCGGTCTGCACGGCGCGCTCGATGCCCCTCACGAACGCCGCCTCGTCCGCCGCGACGATCTGCTGTTGAAGCGCGAGTGCCTCACGCTCCCGGTCGGCGGTACCCCAGGTCCAGGGGGTCCACTGGACCTGCAGCCCCGCGAGCCAATATGAGTCGAACTCGTCGAGGATGAAGTTGAGGCCAGGTTTGCCGTAGCCGACCCTCCCGAACGCCGACACGCGCGGCCGCTCCTGCGCGACGGCGGCGCTGCGCTGGCTCTCGATCCGCTCGCGCGTCCGCGTGAACTGCTCGTACTCGGGTCGCGCCCTGAGGGCGGGAAGGTTCTGGCGCGCCCGCGCGATCGCGCCGCCCAGATCGGGCACGGCCAGCGGCTGGTCGTCCGGGAGGGAGCGGCCGACGAGCGTAGATAGCCGAGCGAGCGCGGCCCGGCGTCCAGACTGCAGCTCCGCCTCGTCCTGCCGCCGCTGAAGGAGGCGCGCCTCGATCGACGCCGCCTCGCTCGGCAGCGCGGTGCGTTCGCGGACGCGCGCTTCGGCATCCCGCAGCAGAGTCTGCAACGCGGTGATCGTGATCCTGACCGCGTCGAGACGCTCCTGCAGCAACGACGCCGAGAAGAACGCTTCGTTCACTTCCTGGCGCAGTCCGAAAAGCGCCGTCTGGACGCGCGCCTGGGCTTCGGCGAGCTGGGCCCGCTCGACCGCGAGCCGCGGCTCGACCGACGGGTCGAAGAGCGGCTGATCGACCCGCAGATATGCATCGTAGGTCTGGTTCGGAGGGATGAACAGCGGCTGGCCTCCCGGCACGAAGGGGGGTGGCGTCGGCACGTCCGATTGGTACTGCGCGAGTCCCTGCACCGTCACGACGGGCAGACGCGCGGCTGAGATGCTCTGCAGACGCAGATCCGTCCGCGCCGCCTCGAGCTCGAGCTGCCGCAAACGCGGATCGGCCGCGCGCGCCTCTTCGTGCAGCGTCGCGAGCTGCAGCGGCTCGCGCGCCGCCTGACCCGCCCGGGCATCGCGCGCGTGCCCTCCCAGAACGACGAGCACTCCAAGCGGCAGCACACACATGGCTCTCATGGACGCAGCGCCCTCAGGAAAAACGGGGTGAGCTCGGCCCGCCGGCGCCCGATGAAGCGCTCGAACCCTTCGCGATCGATGCCCAGGAGCGCCATGAGCATGGGACGGGCGGCGAACGGAAACACACACAGTGCGAGCAGGTTCACGACGAACTGGTCCGGCGTGATCGCGCGCATGGTGCCGGCCTCGACCCGTCCGGCAATCTGCGCGCCGAGCTTCGTGAACACTCTCGACGAGATGTCTCCCGGCGCAAGGCCGGTGATTGCCGAGATCAGCTGCGGCACGCGCTCGGGGTGATGGTGGAGCTCGCTGATCAGGTAGCCGGGCAGGAACGGCGCGCGCAGCAGGTGATCGAGCTCGAGGTCCACGACGCGCGCCACCTTCTCCTCGATCGCGGCGTCCGACCGCAGCACGTCGATCACCCGAGGAAGCAGCTCGCCCGCGGCGCGTCGAAACACCGCCTCCGCCAGCCGCTCCTTGCTCCGGAAGTAGTAGTGGAGGAGCGCCTGGTTGACCGCCGCCTCCTGCGCGATCTCCTGCATGCGGGCGCCGGCCGTTCCGCGGCGGACAAACACCGCGTGCGCCGCCTCGAGGATGCGCTGCTCGGTGCGCTCGTCATGTGCCGGCCGGACGGCCCGGCGCCGTGCCCTCTTGGCCATACGATTTAACCAGACAGTTAACCGTAGATCAAGTCCGGGCCACCACGCAAGTAGGCCCGACCTTTGAGGTCGGGCGTGCTCGAACAACCCGTGTTTACAAGAGAGATTGAAGGCGGGAATAGCCGGCGCGGCTGACGGGGAGCTTCCTGCCGTCCCGCAGAATCGCGATCCGGCTGTCCTTCGCGTACAGCTCGACGCGCGCGATGCGCTCGACGTTGACGATGAACGACCGGTGCACGCGGACGAAGCGGGCCGGATCGAGGCGCGACTCGAGCTCGGCCAGCGTCTGCTCTTTCAGGTAGCTCTTCCCTGCCGCGTGGAAGGCCGCATAGTCGTCCTGCGCCTCGACGAAATCGATCGTTTCGACCGGCAGGACGTGCACCTGCGCGCCATCGCGGATCAGGACCCGCTCGAGCGGCCCTTCCCGCCGCCGTGCCGCGGCGGCCAGCGCCGCCGCCTGCGTCTGCGCCGCCTGCCCGACCCGCGCGGTCGCGCGCGCGACCGCTTCCCCCAGGCGCTCCGCCGCGAACGGCTTGAGCAGGTAATCGACCGCGTGCACCTCGAACGCGCGCAGCGCGTACTCGTCGTAGGCGGTGACGAAGATCACCGCCAGCCCGCGCGCCGTGTCTCCAAGCAACTCGAGCACCTCGAAGCCGTCCAGCTTCGGCATCTGGATGTCGAGAAACAGCAGGTCCGGCGGCCGCTCGGTGACCGCCTTGACGGCGTCGAACCCGTTCGCGCATTCGGCGATCACCTCGATGCCGCCGAGCGTGCCCAGGTATTCGCGCAGCACCTGCCGCGCGAGCGCTTCATCGTCCACGATGATGGCCGTCAACATCGTCATTCAGCAATCAGCAATCAGCATTCAGCATTGAGGAGGCGGCCTCATGCCGGCAGACTCAGTTCCACCTTGAACTTCCCGTCCGTTTCGCTCGACGTCATCCAGGCGTCGCCGCCGAACGCCGCCTCCAGCCGCCGCTTGACGTTCACGAGCCCGACGCCCGTGCCGCGTTTCGACCGGCGATCCGGATCGCAGGGGTTCTCGATCGCGATCGCGAGCCGCGACCCGTTCCGCGCGGTCTGGATGGCGATCGTCCCGCCCTCGACGAGCCCCGCGATGCCGTGGGTGACCGCGTTCTCGACGATCGGCTGGAGCAGGAGCGGCGGGATCGGACAGACGTTGGCGCCGTCGTCGATCCGGAAATCGACGGACAGGCGCTCGCCGAAGCGGACCCGCTCGATCGCGAGGAAACGCTCGAGGAGTTTGAGCTCGTCCGCCAGCGGGATGCGGTCCTGCCCGCCGAGGCTGATCGTGTCCCGCAGGAAATCGGCGAGCAGAATCGCCATCCGGCGCGCCCCGGCCGGATCCGAGCCGGTGAGCGCGCCGATCGAGTGCAGGCTGTTGAAGAGAAAGTGCGGATCGATCTGCGCGCGGAGCGCACGGAGCTCCGCCTCGCGCGCGAGAACGCGCAGCTCCATCGCCTTTCGCTCCACGTCCCGCGACCGCTCGGCCGCGAGAAGGACGTAGTGGACCGCGCTCGCGAGGAGGTACAGCAACAGCCCCATCGTGAGGATGAGCGCCTGGTGGCGCACCATGGCCGCCGGCGCGTCGGCGAACCACGGCGACACGCGCGCGGCGGCTGTTGCAAGCATCCGCGCGCAGACCAACCAGATCCCGCTCGACACCGCAGCGGCGGCGACATGAATCGACAGCGTCCGCTCGGGCGCCGTGGTCTCGAGCGGCGCCGTCCGGCATACGTAGAACGCAGACAGACAGATGAACGCGTAGAGAATCGCCAGCGGCGCGGCCAGAACCGCCGCGGGCGCGAGGCGCAGGGTCCCGTCCCGGATGAGCAGCAGTGCGAGCAGCATCTCGACCAGGACCCAGGCCGACAGATAGATCGCCAGGCGGCGGCGATCGGCGAGGATGGGGTGAACCATCAGCCTAGTTCTTGATCTCGACGCCGCCCATCACGACGAGCCCGCGGACGAGCAGAGCTGGGGCGGTCGAGGGAGCGGCGCCCTTGGTGGAATCCTCCGAACCCGCCATGAAGACGAACACCTGGTTGTCGACGCGCCACCCCGGCGGGATCTTGATCTCGATGCCTCCCCAGAACGCAAAGACGTCAATCGCCGCCCCCTCCGGGGGGAGCTGGGCATCCCGCAAATCGATCTCGCACCCGCCCATGATCGCCGTCGCCTCGCCGCCACGAAAGGCCTGCGAGAGCGAGCGGCGAGACACGCCGCCCATGATGGCCATCATGCTGATGGTCGGATCCGCGTCGCCCGGCTGGCGCGGCTCGCCCTGACGCCGCAGGGCCCGCCAGATGAGCGCGAGGCCGACGAACACGAGCAGCGTCGGCCACGCCTCCCAGAAGTCCGGAATGTCGTAGCCGAGATTGTCGGCCAGCAGCCAGGACCCGACCAGCAGCCAGAAGCAGCCCGCGAGGACCCCGGCGCCGCCGCGCGACTGCACGATCTTCAACCCCCCGAGACCGAGGAGAAAGATCGGCCACAGGTGCAGGTATCGTCCCGCGTCCGCGATGCCGAACGTCTCGAGCGCGGTCGCGACGCCGATGGCGACGAGCGCGAGGCCGACGAAAACCTGCGGCGTCAGCCCGAACCGGCGGCCAGGGCGCGGCGCGTGCGGAGACATCTGCGGCATCCCTGGTATCTTAGGCAATTGCGGCATCGGCGGATCGAAGCGGCCGGTCACGATCGGCTCCCCTTGCAGCCCCGGCCGGCCACGGCGCCCCACACCGTCATGACTCCGGCCAGGACGATGAAGAGCGGCCATGAATGCCGAATCCGGACGACGTGGAAGTTGTGCATGAAAAAGATCGTCGCCATGAAGAGCATGGCGAATGCCGACCGGAACGCGTCGTCGGTTCGGCGGAAAATGTTGTTCAGCGCCATCACCACGAAGAACAGCGGCCAGTACCGCCAGACTTCCTCGAGCTCGAGATAACCCAGGCGCTGGGCGGTGAACACGATGCCAACCGAGAGCAGTATCAGGCCCAGGGGAAGCTGGCCGCCCTGCCACTCGGCCTCCGCGTCCCGGCGCACACGCTCCGCGTCGCGCACCCGACGCTCAGCCTCTTCGAGCTCACGCGCCGCTTTCCCCAGCTGGTCGCTCGTGCTCACAGCCACCTCGCGATAGCGTCGGCAACCTTGAGCGGCTCGTGCATGACCATCCAGATGACGGTGGCGGCCGCTGCCGCTGTGATCAACCCAATCGCCCCGAGCACCCCCGCCGCTGTTGATTGCGTCATAACGTCCCGCTCCCTGCTTCTGGGCAGAGAATACGGGGTGCGTCTGGGGGCCGCTCCCCTTTTCCGGCGATCGGCGGCCCATTCCCGGCGAACGCCCGGATCCGCCGGTCCTGGAGGCCCATCGGTTGGGGGCCCGGTTGACCGCAGCGCGGCCCGGCGGGCATAATCCCCCGTCTCCCAGTATGTGTAAAAGGCAGGAGGGTGCCATGCGACGCGCGTTCATCGGTATCGCGGCGGGGGTATTTGCGGTCGTAGTGGCCGCGCCGGCGGCTCTGGCCCAGGACAAAGACACGAAATGGGTGCGGGGCACGGTCACCGCCGTAACAGGCAGCTCGATCACGGTCAAGGCGAAAGGCAAGGACTACACGTTCGCAATCGACAAGACGACCGACGTGGAAGCCCCGGGTGGCGGAACGGCGCAACGTGCGGCGCAGAAGGCGGGCGAAGCCGGCATTTCGGTAGCCGATGTGATCAAAGTCGGGAGCGGGGCCGAGGTTCGCTATCACGACATGGGCGCCACCCTGCACGCGGCGCGCATTCGCGGCGGCCTGCCGCCGAGCGAAGGCTCGACCTCGGACGATGCTCCAGCCGCCGCCAAGTCGATGAGCACGACCGGGACGGTCAGCGCCGTCTCCAACGACTCCCTGACGGTGACGTCGGGCACCACCTCCTCGACCTTCGCCATCGACAAGAGCACGAAGATCATCGGCGAGGGCGTCGGAACGCTGAGCCGCAAGCTGAAGGAAGCGGGCAAGGGGATGACCGCCACAGACGCGATCGGCGTCGGTGACTCCGTCAGCGTCAGCTTCAGCGAGGCGGCCGGCGCGAAGACCGCCTCGTCGATCAACATCACGCGGAAGTCCCCGAAGACGGAATGACGGTTGTAGGCCTGACCTTTTAGGTCAGGCGTGGCGGGTTGACCTAGACGTCCGGATGATCCGCGCACGCCCGACCTAAAAGGTCGGGCGTACATCCGTTCTTTTCCGGGACCCGCGCGTCCCACACGCGAACACCGGCAGACGCTCCGCGTCCGCATCGATCGGGCTAATGCCTTGATTCGCGCGCAGTTGGCATGAACCGTCGGAGCGGCATGGGGCTTTCTTAGCGAGCCACCATGTTCTCCGACGTTCGCTTCGGCGCCCGGATGCTCGCCCGCACGCCGGCGACGACCGTCGCGGCCATCCTCGCCCTTGCCCTCGGGATCGGCGCCAACACGACCATATTCAGTGTCGTCCATGGCGTGCTGCTCCGCCCGCTGCCGTACGACGACCCCGATCGCATCGTCATGATCTGGCGGGACCTGCGGAAGCGCGGCGGACCGGTCGACGAGTGGGCGTCGCCGGGCCATTACGTCGACTGGAAGGACGAGACGTCGGTGTTCGAATCGGTTGGCGTCGGGCTGGCGAATGCGGCGATCCTCACCGACGGCGGCGACGTCGAGCAGGTGCAAGCGGGCGTGGTCTCGCCCTCCTACTTCGATGTTCTGGGCGTCCGCCCCGCCATCGGACGCGTCTTCACCGCGGCCGAAGAAGATCCGAACGCGCCGCGGACGGTCGTGCTCAGCGACGCGCTGTGGAAACGCCGGTTCGGCGCCGCGCGCGACGTGGTCGGCCGCACCATCAGAATCAACGACATGGCGCACGAGATCATCGGCGTGATGCCGCCAGATTTTCGGCCGCCGATCGTTGCGCCGCGTGCGCAGCTCTGGCAGGCGTTCCGGGTGAATCCGGCGTCCGCGCCGCGCGGCGCTATCATCCTGCGCGCCTTCGCCAAGCTCCGGCCCGAGGTCACCCTGCCGCAAGCGGCGGCGCAGATGGATCAAGTCGCGGCGCGCCACGAACGTCTGCACACGGAAGACCGCAGCGCGGGCATCTGGATCGAGCCGCTGCACGAGCGCCTCGTCGGCTCGGCGCGGCCGGCGATCCTCGTCCTCGCGGCGGCGGTCGGCCTCGTGCTGCTCATCGCGTGCGCGAACGTCGCGAACCTGCTGCTCGCGCGGGCCTCGGCCCGCGGCCGCGAGATGGCGGTCCGGACCGCGCTCGGCGCGCGGCGATCGCGGCTCGTCCGACAGCTCCTCGCTGAGAGCCTGCTCCTCGCCACGGTCGGCGGCGCGATCGGCACGCTCCTGACGATGTGGGGCGTCGGCGCGCTCGTCGCGGCCTCCCCTGCCGGCACTCCCAGGGTGGATGCGATCGACGTGAACGGTGCGGTGCTCGCCTTCACGGTCGCCGTCACCCTCATCACCGGCGTCCTGTTCGGGATGGCGCCGGCATTCCACGCGTCCCGCGCCGACGTGACGTCCGGACTCCGCGAAGGAGCGCGGGGACACGTCGGCGGCGGCGGCCGAAGGCTCCGCCGCCTCCTCGTCGTCGCCGAGACGGCGCTGGCGCTCGTGCTCCTTGCCGGGTCGGGCCTGCTGCTTCGCAGCTTCGTGCAGCTTCAGGCGGTCGATCGCGGGTTCGACTCCACCAACGTGCTCGTCGGCAACGTCAACGCCCCTCGCGCGCGGTTCGACACGGCGGGAAAGATCATCGCCCTCAACGATCGTCTGGTCGAACGGCTGCGCGCAGTGCCTGGCGCGGAATCGACCGCACTCGTCTCGGTACTCCCGCTGAGTGGGTCCGATTCCGACTTCGGCTTTACGATCGAGGGCCGGCCGAAGCCGGCGACGCCCTCCGAGCAGCCGACCGCGTGGTACCGTCTCGTCAGCTCCGACTACTTCAAGACGATGCGGATCCGGATCGTGCGGGGCCGCGGCTTGACGGATGAGGACTCGACGTCGGCGCCGGGAGCGGTCGTGATCAACGAATCGCTCGCGCGGAAGTACTGGCCGAACGACGATCCGCTCGGCCGGAGGATTTCGCTCGACGAGACCACGTTCACGATCGTGGGACTCGTAGCCGACATCCGCCATCGCGGACCCGACAGGCCGCCGGATGAAGAGATGTACCTGCACTATCGTCAGTATCCGGAGCGCGGCACGGCGGTCGTCGTGCGGTCCGCGTCGGCCAACGCGGCATCGCTCGCGCCGGCGGTTCGCGAAGCCATCCGCGCGGTGGACCCCGGGCTGCCGCTGGCGAACGTCACGACCATGGAGGAGCTCGAAGCGGACGCCGTGTCGCAGCCGCGGTTCGTCACGCTGCTGGTGGGACTCTTCGCGGCGGTCGCGTTGACGCTCGCGCTCGTGGGCGTCTACGGCGTCCTGTCCTACGCGGTCGCGCAGCGGACGAGCGAAATCGGCGTGCGGATGGCGCTCGGCGCCACGCGCGCGGACGTGCTGCGCCTGGTCCTCGTCGACGGCTTGCGGATGGTCGGCGTCGGGCGCCGTCATCGGCGTGGCCGGTGCGGCCGTGGCCGGCCGGGCGATGCGGACGCTGCTCTTCGGCGTCGGCGCCGTGGACCTGCCGACGCTCGGGGCGACGGTCGCCCTGCTCATGGTTGCGGCCGCCATCGCCTGCGCGGCGCCGGCCCGCCGTGCGATCCGGATTGACCCGATAGAGGCGTTACGGTACGAATAGAAGGCTGCGAACCATTCATCCGGTTCAGCCGTCAAAGGGATCACCATATGGCCTTATTCAGATCGTCGCCCCAGCCCGCGGCGGCGCAGCCCTCGGAAGTCCCCGCGGTCGATGCGCTGATCTCGCTCCGCAACCTCGAGAAATCCTACGCCCACGGCGCGAGCCGGACCTTCGTCCTGCGCCGGATCAACGTGGACATCAAGGAAGGCGAGTTCGTCTCGGTCATGGGACCGTCCGGGGCCGGGAAGTCGACCATGCTCCACATCATCGGAATGCACGACAGCGCGTGGACCGGTGAGTACTACTTCCTCGACCAGCCGGTTCACCGTCTGGGGGCAAAGGAGCGTCAGAAGCTCCACAAGCAGTACGTCGGATTCGTGTTTCAGAGTTATCACCTGCTCGACCACCTGACGGTCTACGAGAACCTCGAGATTCCGCTGTCCTATCGCGACATCAAGAAGGCCGAGCGCGAGAGCCTCGTCTGCGACGTCCTCGATCGCTTCGCGATCGTCGGAAAGAAAGATCTCTACCCGAATCAGCTCTCGGGCGGTCAGCAGCAGCTCGTCGCCGTCGCCCGCGCCGTCATCTCCAGCCCGAAGCTCATCCTCGCCGACGAGCCGACCGGCAACCTCCACTCGAGCCAGGGGCGCGAGATCATGGAGCTCTTCAAGCGGCTCAACGACGCCGGGACCACGATCATCCAGGTCACCCACTCGGAGACCAACGCGTCGTACGGCAGCCGCGTCATCCAGCTGCGCGACGGATGGATCGTCGACGAATAGCGGCGCGCGCGGTCGCGATCGGATTCCTCGTCTGGCCATCGCTCGCCGGCTGCCGGGCTCCGGAGCGCCAGTATCCCCTCCGCGGACAGGTCCTCGCCGTCAGCGTCGAGCGTGGCGAGATCGCGGTCAAGCACGAGGACATTCCAGGCCTCATGCCGGGCATGACGATGACGTTCAAGGTCGCCGATCGGCGCGTCCTGACGGACCGCTCCGCGGGCGATCTGATCGAGGCGACGCTCGCGATGACCGACCGTGAGGCGATATTGCGGGACGTCCGCAAAACTGGATTCGCGGATCTGACGCCGGCCGTCGCGGCCGCCGCCTCGTCTGGCTTCGAGCTGTTGCGGGAGGGGGACGCCGTCCCGGACCAGCCCTTGGTCGACGAAACGGGTCGGACGCGCCGCCTCGGCGACTGGCGGGGCCGCGCGATCGCGATCACGTTCATCTACACGCGGTGCCCGATTCCAACGTTCTGTCCGATGATGGACCGGCACTTTGCGGCGGTCCAGAAAGAGGTGCGCGGCGATCCGGCGCTCGCCGCCCGCGTGAAGCTGGTCTCGGTCAGCTTCGACCCGGCGTACGACACGCCCGCCAGGCTGCGGGCGCACGCGGCGAAGCTCGGCGCCCACGCGGAGACCTGGAGCTTCCTGACCGGTTCTCGGGACGAGGTCGACCGCTTCGCGTCGCGGTTCGGCGTGAGCATCGCGCGAGACACGCCGGCTGACATCACGCACAACCTGCGGACGGCGATCGTCCGGCCGGACGGCCGCCTGGGCGAGGTCTTCACCGGCAACGACTGGACGCCGTCGCAACTCGTCGAGGCGCTCAAGCGCGTTGCCGACTGATCGCCCCGAACGATCGGCCTTCACCGCGGCCGAGCGCCGCGTGATCGATCGGCTGCGGACGCCGCTGGCCGTCCAGCGGTGGCTCAACCGCCTGCCGTACAACACCGAGCCGCCGCCGGATCCGGCGACGCTGCGCAGCTTCCGCGGCGTCATCCGCCACCACTCGGCGCACTGTCTCGAGGCCGCCCTGTCGGCGGCCGTGATTCTGGAGCAGCACGGCTACCCACCGACCGTCCTGAGCTTCGAGTCGATCGACAAGCTCGATCACGTCATCTTCGCCTTCACACACCGAGGGCGCTGGGGCTCCATCGCGCGCTCGCGCGATCCGGGCCTGCACGGGCGGAAGCCGGTCTTCCCCACCGCGCGGGCGCTCGCGCTCAGCTACGTCGATCCCTACGTCGATCTCTCGGGCCGCGTCGTGGGCTATGCCGTCGTCGACTTGCGCGTCATGGAAGAGTACGACTGGCGGCTGTCGGAGCAGAACGTCTGGAAGGTCGAGCGGATGCTGCTCGACTGGCCCCACCACAAGATTCACAGTTCGAATCGCCGGGTTAACAGTCTGAGACGGCGGTATCGGGCGTTCCGCAAGCGCTTTCCCGACCTGAAGCCCGTCCTGTACGAGGGCCGCGAGAAATGGACGGAGCTCCCACGGGAATTCAGAATCCAGAATTCAGAATCCAGAAGGGTGCAGGAATCCTTCTGAATGCCCGCCATTCAGCATTCAGCATTCAGCAATCAGCATTAGTCCAGGTCGAAGTCTCGCGTCGGCTTCGTAATCGGCTCGTCCGAGGCCTGCTTGAGTGCTTCGTCGAAATGCTTCGAGAGCACGTCGCCGCGCGACTTCTCGGCGGTCACCGACTGCTGGAAGAGCGCCTCGCGCCGCGCCGCCTGCTCCGCCAGGATCCGCTGCGCCTCGCTCAGCTCAGGCTTGTCCGCCGTCGGCGGCTCCTCGTGCCGGACGATGCGCCGCAGGTTGACGTCGACGACGAGCGTCGCCTGACAACATGGACAGCTGGTTTCGAATTCCGATCGACCGAGCGTCATCGTCTTCGTCCTTTTCCCCAGATGAACCGCACCGGCTCGCCGCCGCTGCTCTTCGCCGTGACTTCGACGCCGAATACGTTCGTCCCTACCGGGAACCGCTGCCCGAATCCGGCGACGAAACTCGTGAGCGGCACGTTCAGACGCCCGCCCGGCCCGAGCGTTGAGTACGTGACTCGGTAGTGGTCGTTCACCCAGATCTCGATCCCGGTCCACTCGGAGGACGACTGATTCTCGAGAATCACCGACGTGCGCTGGACGACGACCGGTTCGCGCGGTTCGCTGCAGGCCGCGAGCGCGAGCGCCGCACCCAGCAGCCACACGAGAGGCGCCGCCCGCCAGGTTCGCGCCGGCATCGGCATATCATAGCGCCATGGGTCGCTACTAGCCGCGGGACCGACACGACTCGCCAGATGTCCACGCTTCGCATCGCCACCTACAACATTCACCGGTGCCGCGGCCTCGACCGCCGGACCCGGCCGGACCGCATCGCCGCCGTTCTGCGGGAGATTGACGCGGACGTCATCGCCATGCAGGAAGTCATCGGCGCCGGTCCGTCGGGGGCAGGTCACGCCGAAGAGCTGGGCGCCGCGCTCGCCATGGGCTGGGTGATGGCGCCGGCGCGCCACCTGCGCGGGCATCTGTTCGGGAACGTGATTCTGAGCCGCCTGCCGATCCGGCAGCACGCGCAGCACGACCTGTCGTGGAGGACCTGCGAGCCCCGCTGCGCCCAGCGCGTCGACATCGAACTCGATTCCCACGTCCTGCACGTCTACAACGTTCACCTCGGGACCGCCCTCCTCGAGCGGCGCTTCCAGGCGTCGCGGCTTGCGGCATTCGTGCACGACCGGCGCGTGCCGGGCCCCAAGGTGGTGGTCGGCGACTTCAACGAGTGGACCCGAGGGCTGGCGACGAAGATGCTGAGCGAGAAGCTGCACAGCATCGACCTGTTTGCGCATCTCAGGCGCCGGCGGACCTATCCCGGAGTATTCCCCATCCTGCACCTGGACCATATCTATTACGAAGGGCGCGTCGAAGTGACGAGAGTGGAGTTGCCCCGCACCCGCAAAGCGCTCATTGCCTCGGACCACCTGCCGCTCGTCGCGGATCTCAGAGTCAGATTCTGACCAAGAGATCCGCCGTTGTAATTTTTACCGTGCGGATGAGTTTGACTTTCCAACAGCAGACCTAGCTCGAAGCCACGCATCTGCCCGAGTTTAGCCGCTCGGCTGTAGCGACGCGCTGGCCGCATCTTTGCCAGGCATTGTGAGGCTACCCCCCGGGGATCACAGCTCTCCCGGGTAAACCCAAAATTTTTCTGGTGAGGTCTGGTGAGGAAATGACTGAGTCACAACTCAGAACGGCGGAGCTCTGTCTCGCAAGAACCGCTCTTGTCCTGACCGCGCTGCTGTGGAACGCCTCCGTGACCTGGGCCCAGCTTCCAACCCCGTGGGACAACCAGGACGTCGGTTCCGTCGGGGTGGCAGGATCCGCTTCGCATGCGTCCGGCATCTTCACCGTTCGCGGCTCGGGCGCGAATGTGTGGGGCACGGCCGATGGATTCCATTTCGTCTACCGGCCGATGACGGGCGACGGCCAGATCGTCGCGCGCGTCGACAGCGTCACCAAAACAGATCCATGGGCGAAGGCCGGCGTGATGATGCGCGACGGTCTCGAGCGCGGGGACGCGAACGGCTTCGCGTTTGTCTCCGCCGGCGGCAACGTCAGGTTCCAGCGGCGTCGGACTGCCGGCGGGACGACTGCCGCCCTGTACACGGCTGCGGCGTCCATGCCGCGTTGGGTGAAGCTGGTGCGGACCGGCGACACGCTGGCCGCGTACTTCTCGGCCGACGGCGTGTCCTGGACGAGCGCAGGCACCAACACGTTCGTCATGAACTCGACGATCTACGTCGGGCTCGCCGTCACCAGCCATAAGAACTCCGTGCTTTCGACGGGAGTATTCCGCAACGTGTCGGTGACGAGCACCGCCGGGAACAGTCCTCCGGTTGTCTCTCTGACCGCCCCCGCCAACGGCGCGCAGTTCGACGCCCCGGCCACGATCACGCTGAGCGCATCCGCGAGCGACCCGGGCGGCGCGGTTCAGCAGGTCCAGTTCTTCAACGGAACGACCCTCATCGGCACCGACACGACGAGCCCGTACAGGTACGACGGTCAGCAATGTCGTCGACGGCACCTATACGCTGAAGGCCGTCGCAGTCGACAACGATGGCGCGACCGCGTCGAGCTCCACCAGGACCATCACGGTGCGACCCGGCGTGTCGCCGTGGGAGGATGAAGACGTCGGCACGGTGGGAGCGGCCGGCAACGCCACGTTCAGCTTCAACTCCGTGACGGTTCGAGGCGCCGGAGCGGACATCTGGGGCACGGCTGACGGTTTCCATTTCGTCTATCAGACGCTTGCCGGCAACGGCGAAGTCGTCGCCCGCGTGGACAGCCTGCAGGCGACCGACCCGTGGGCGAAGGCCGGCGTCATGATGCGCGAGGCGCTGTCTGGCGGATCGCCCCACGCCTCGGCATTGGTAACCGGCACCGAGGGCATCGTGTTTCAGCGGCGGTCCGTGCCTGGCGGAAACAGCAGCAGTACCGCTGGAAGCGCTTCGTCCGCGCCCCGCTGGCTCCGGATCGCGCGGGTCGGCTCGACCTTCACGGCCTCCGAATCGGTAACCGGCACGACCTGGACGGTCGTTGGATCGCAGACGATCACGATGGCGCCAACGCTCTACGTCGGGCTCGCCATCACCAGCCACCGCACGGGGGTTCTGACGACGGCGAAGCTCAGCAGCATCACGGTTCGCTCGACCGCCGCTTCAAACCAACCGCCGTCGGTCTCGTTGACGGCTCCGGCCTCCGGCGCCACGTTCACCGCTCCGGGGACGATCGCGATGGCCGCCAGCGCGAGCGACGATGGCAGCGTGTCGCAGGTGCAGTTCTTCGCGGGCTCGACGCTGCTCGGAACCGACACCAGCAGCCCGTACACCTACTCGTGGACCAACGTCGCCGCCGGCTCGTACTCGCTGACGGCCGTGGCCCGCGACAACCAGGGGGCGACGCGCACGTCGGCCGCCGTACCGGTCACCGTGACGGCTTCGACCGGTCCGCCAACCAAGGCTGTATTCAACCCATCGCCCGATCATGCCGTCGTGACGCACTATCTCCTGGAAATCTTCCGCGCGGGAGACATCCCCGGGGCGTCGCCGCCGGTGGCGACGCGCAACATGGGCAAGCCGGCGGTGGTCAACAACGAGATCTCAGTCAACATTGCGACGCTTATTACGCCGCTGGCGCCAGGGAACTACATTGCGACCGTATCGTCGGTGAACGCCAACGGGGCCGGCCGCAGCGCACCCCCGTCACCGTTTGTCCGTTAGGCGCAGGAGGGCGATCGCGACCGCTTTGACGGCGCGGACCATGTTCTGCGGCTCGCGCTCGGTCGTGTTTTCGGGCGTGTCGCCGCTCGAGTGGTAATACGCCGAGTAGTCGACGACGAGACGGCCGGGCGTCGGCCAGCCTTTCGGATCCCAGCCCGGCGTCTGCGCGAGCGGGGCGAGCGCATCCCATGCCGCCGTGTAGACCGTCGTCGCGGGGATCTGCAACGTCGTGTAGTCCTGTCCCTTGTGCGCCTTCGGGAGAAACGCGTAGGAATCGGTCCCCCCCTGCGACGGGTTCGTCGTGAATTCGGGCCAGAAGCCTGGCTTCCCGACGTAATCCTCGCCAACCCGCTCGAGCGCGCGCAGGAGCGCCGCGTTCCACGGAACGTCGTTCGACTCGAAGTAAATCGCCTCGCGCTCGGCGCCGGTGCCCGTCTCGTCGAAGTTGATGACGCCGAGGCAATCGGCGAGCCGCGCGCCCTCGCGCTCGATGTACGCCTTGGCGGAGTGATACTCGGTTCCCCAGATGACGAAGCGAATCGAAAACGCCGGCTGGAACCGGCCGTCCTTGGCGAGCGAGCTGAGCACACGCGCGATCTCGAGGACCGTCGCGACTCCCGACGCGTTGTCGTCGGCGCCGGGGCCGCCGGCGTCCGAGTCGCCGTGCGCCGTGACGAGGTAGTACCGCGGCTCCCGCGAATCGCGCCCGCCGAGGGTCGCGATCGTCGTCGCCGGCTGCCCGCGGCGAATCGTCGTTTTCAGGTTGAACCGCACCGACGCCTTCGACGCAGCCGCCGCCTCCACCGTGCGGCCGTCCAGATACGAGAGCGCGAAGACCGGAACAGGATGCGAGTCGCCGGGCTGAAGGCTGCCTATCCGCGACCAGTCGACGTATTTCTTCGGATCGTTCGGGTGGCTCGTCAGGATGGCGAGCGGACGGTGGGGCGAGGCCGCGACGGCGGCATAGCCGCGCATCACGTTCCCCGGCGTGTAGATGACACGGCCCTTCCATGAGCTCTCGACGCCCGGCGACGCCAGGTCCTTGACGACGAGCAGATCGCCGGAACCGCTCGCGGAAGGAGAGAAACCGTAGGGCCACGCCGATTCGAGCCGACCACCCGCGGGCGCGATCTCGACGGACCACTCCTCTTCCCAGTGCGCAAGCAGGGGAGGATCGCGTTCGATGCGCGAGCCGAGCCCCATCTCACGGAACAGGCGGTCGGTGTGCGCCGCGGCCAAATCACCGGACGGCGTGCCCCCCATCCGCGGCCCGAGCGCGACCAGGTCACGAACGTCTTTCCGGAGACGATCGCTCGACACCGCCATCGCCAGGGCGTCTTCCGAGGCGTGTCTTTCGCTCTTCGCCGGCTGGACGCCAGCGAACGCCGTTCCACAGAACACCAGCAATCCAAAAATTTTAGGGAGTGGACCCCTCGACCTCCTGTCCCGCCGCTCTATCGTGCAGGGCGTTGAAGGAGTCGGGGCGTCTGCCGCGGCAGGGCGGGAACGAGGAAGATGAGCGGGCCTGAGACCGCCGCTCAGCCTTCTTCCTCGTACTCGCCTTCCTCGACGGGCCGGAGCCGGGTCGAGGGGCGAAGCGCTTCACGATAATCGTAGAGCGGCAGTTCTCGGACGTGGATCGTGTGCGGGCAGCCGGGAGCCTTCTCCTCGACGATGACCGTCACGGGACTTCCTTCGACGCCTTCCCTGAATCCGATGCGACAACCGCAGGAGAGGCGCCCGTGCGTGAAGCCCTTCAGCATGAGGGGATCATAGCATCATGAAGGGACTGGGGACTAGGGACTAGGGACTCAACGGAACTCAACGTCGAGTCCCTAGTGCCTAGTCCCTTGTCCCTGCATGTGTCAGGTAACCAGCAGCGCTTTGATTTCCTTCTCGAGCTGTTCCTTCGTCGCCAGCCCCGTGTGTTTCCTGCAGATGGTACCGTTGCGATCGATGAAGAACGACACCGGAATACCCCACATCGGTCCCCACGCGTCGTCCACGAAATCGGTGCGGTCGCGTCCCTGGAGCACTGGATAGTTCATCTTGTACTGGGTCGCGAAGGCGCGGAGCTTGTCCGGCGGATCGTCGGTCGAGACGCCGAGGACGAGGAAGCCCTGATCCTTGTACTTGGCCTGAAGCTCGACGAACGCGGGGATTTCGTACTTGCAGGGTCCGCACCAGGTGGCCCAGAAGTTGAGGAGGATGACCTTCCCTTTGAAATCGGACAGGCGCACGTCCTTGCCGTGCATGTCCTTCAGGGTGAACCCGAGACTGGCCGGCTTCTTCTTGCCGTCGCAGAACGCGGGGGACGCCACTCCGCTCGTCTCCCCCACCGGAGGAATCGCGACGAACGCGAGCGCGACGGCGCCGGCCGCCGCGGCGGCCCAGCGCAAGAGCATGGGTGTCATTCGGGTCTCCTTGCAGCAGTGTCCTTTACGTACGCCGCGACGCGCTCGAGCTCCTCGCGCGGCTCCTGTCCGACGAGAACGAACAGTCGATTCCCCTCGGACCACAGTATCGTCTCGTAGCCCATGGCCTCGAGGCTCCTGAACTGGCGGCCTTCGTCCCTCGCGACGAACAACGACAGCGGCTTCCCCTGATGGTGATACATGATGTGCGCGGTGCGGCCCTCCGAGCTGATACACCGTCGCACGCCGAGCAACTCGAGCGTGCCGTTGGTCGGCGGGACCGGCAGCTCCCACCCGTGGGATCGCTGCCACGTCGCCGCCAGTATCTTGGGGTCGGTCCGTCCGTCCGGCTTGAACACGGCGAAGCACTTCACATGATCGAGCGCGAGCTGTGTCGCCAGGGCACCGGCACCGCGATCGAAGCTGCCGTAGAGGAAGATGCCCGCGACCGCGAGAACGAGAGCGGCGGCGGCCGACAGCGGCATCCACCGGACCAGGCGCCGACGACGGGCCGCGCAGGCGGCGACGCACCGCGTCTTGAGCTCAGCTGACGCGGCCTCGCACATCGCGCGGCGCCGTTCGATCATCAGGGCGCGCGCGACCCGTTGGTTCTCGAGCTCCGCGCGACACGGGGGACACGCCTGGACGTGGGCGGCGACGTCGGCGGCTGCAGCCGGCTCGGCCTCCCCATCGACGTAAGGCGTGAAGAGCGTTTCGAAGTCGGAGCAGCGTTTCATGCGGATCGTCCCACCACCTTGAGCGGGCGTTCGCCCGACTGTGCGGTCGAAGCCGCGTCGTCGCGCCGACCCCCGCCCGTGAGTCGTTCGTAGAGCAGCCGCCGGCCGCGCGAGATGCGCGACATGACGGTTCCAGCCGGCACACCGAGGATCTTCGCGATCTCGGCGTAGGAAAAGTCCTGAACGTCACGCAGCCACACCGCCTGACGGAACGCGTCGGGCAGCGAGTCCAGCGCGGCGCGGAGATCTGCATCGAGCGTCCGACGCGACAGGCGGGTCTCGGGGGACTCCTCCGCGCCGGTCGTGTCCGCGGCCCGTTCCACCGCCTCGCTGTCGATGGCAATGGGATCGCGGGCGCTCGCACGGCGTGTGTTGCGCCAGGTGTTGTGGAGAATCGTGAAGAGCCAGGCTTTCAGATTTGTGCCCCGCTCGAAGCGGTCCTGGAATCGGAGCGCTTTCACATACGTGTCCTGCACCAGGTCCTCGGCGTCGGCCGCCCTGCCGGTCAGCCGCATGGCGGCGCCATACAAGGCATTGATATACGTGAGCGCCTCGTCCGAAAAGGTGCCCGACGCGTGGTTTCCATCCCCGCGGGCGTCCGGATCCGCCGCCGGCCGATTCCGAAACAGCATGATTGAGTGCTGACCGGCCGCCCTCAAACGAGAACACCTGGAGGCCGGATCTTATTCCTGGGACCGATCCATGATACCCCGTTCGTGGTACATGTATTGCTCAGGCGCGGCGGGGCGGGGCCTCCCGGGGACACTCGCTGGATCCGGGCCGACGCCGCGGCCGTCTTACACACGTGGTAACATCGCGTCGTTTCGCAGCTGGACCGCCTGCCTTCCCGCTGCCGCTCTCTGAGGTGTTGTATGGGGAACCTGAGACCGCTCGGCGCGGTCGGACTGACGCTGGTCGTGGCGTCACTATCGGGCGCCGAAGCCAACGGCCAGACGCCGACGGCGCCGCTGCCTGCCGCGCGGCGCCCGATCATGGCTCAGTGCTCGATGCGGCCGGCGAGCGGTGTCAGGTACCAGACGGGCTATTTCCCGTACTACGGTAAGAACCGCGTCCGGTACGACAACTTTCAGTGGCACATCTACACCACCGATCACTTCGAGATCTACTACTACCCTGAGCTGGAGCAGCACCTCGAGCGCGCCGCCGGCTACGCGGAGAGCGCGTATCAACAGATCAGCGCCGATCTGAAGCACGACCTCGCCTTCAAAGTCCCGCTCGTCCTGTACAAAACACAGGCCGAGTTCCAACAGCAGAACGTCATTGGCCAGGAGCTGCCGGAGGGTGTGCTCGCCTTCGCGGAGCCGCAGAGAGATCGGATGGTGTTGCCGATCGACGAGCCGCCCGATCAGCTGTACCGGCTGATCACCCACGAGCTGACGCACGTCTTCGAGTTCGACATCATCCCGCGCTCGCTCGTCCGCCGCGGAATCCCGCTGTGGGTGGACGAAGGACTCGCGAACTACATGGCCGGCTACTGGAACCCGCTCGACCTCATGCAGGTCCGCGACGCGGCGATCGCCGACATCGTGCCGAAGATGAGCGAGTTCGAGACGCAGCCGCTGTCGGGGCGGCTCCCCTACTCGCTCGGGCACGCCGCGTTCGAGTTCATCGAATCCCGCTGGGGGAAGGAAGGCATCCGCCAGTTCCTGTTCTCGCTCCGGAAGGCGGTCATCGGAGGCGGCGAAAGCGCCTATCAGGAAGCCCTGCGCCTCGGCCCCGAAGAGTTCGACGAGCAGTTCGACAAATACCTGAAGGATCGGTTCAAGCCGTTCCGCGACAAGGAGCGGCCGGCCGACTACGGCAGAAACCTGGCGCCGCGTCCCGACAAGACGAAGTACCCGGTCGTCATCTCGATCGAACCCTCGCCATCGGGCGACCTGATCGCCGCGGCGGCGGGCAACCGGAAGGATCAGGAGCTCGACATCATCCTGGTCTCCACCAAGGACGGCTCCGTCGTTCGCAATCTCACCAGCGGCTTCAACAAAGACCATGGCTTCGAGTACATCGCGAATCCGGGCGGCCTCCGCGGCAACACCGTGCCGTGGATGGCCTGGTCGCCGGTCGGCGACCGCATCGCCTACTTCGCACGTACGGAGAAGCAGAAGACGCTCATCCTGCAGAACGTGATCACGCGGAAGATCGAATACCGTCACGAGCTCAAGGACGTCGACGCGCCGGAGTCGCCCGACATCAGCCCGGACGGCAAGCAGGTGGCCTTTTCGGCGCTGAAAGGGGCCGTCGGCGACATCTTCGTCCTCGACGTCGAGTCGGGAAAGCTGGCCAACGTCACGAACGACGAGTTCGCCGACTACGCGCCGGTGTTCTCCCCCGACGGCAAGACGATCGCGTACGTTCGACGCATCAGCGGCAACGACAAGCTCTTCATGCTGGATCTGCAGGCCAAGACGTCCAGGCAGCTCACCTTCGGGACCCACGACGACGTCGGCCCGCAGTTCCTGGATGCGGACACGCTCGTCTTCCCGTCGACCGCGACCGATCCGGACCTGCCGGCGGATGAGATGGTCGCGCGCAACGGGAACATCTACAACATCTGGACGCTCAACCTGAAGAACGGCGAGCTCCGGCAGTTCACCGACACGCTGACGGGCAACCTCTCTCCGGTCGTCCTGAAGGAAGGGCGCGAGAACAAGATCGCCTTCGTGACCTATTACAAGGGCGAGTACGGCGTGCACACGATCACGCGCCAGGAGCCGGTGACGACCGTCGCGTCGGAGGAATTCGGGACGCCGGGCCCGGTGATCGACTTTCAGGCGCCGCTCAGCCACACGTTGATCGCGGCCAACAAGCGAAAGAAGGGACGCTTCGAAAAGCTCTTCCTCGAGGGACGGCCGCCGGTCGCGCTCGGCGTGACGAGCGGTGGCGACGTGTTCGGCGGGACGCAGGTCACGTTCACCGACGTCCTCGGCGACCAGCAATTCAACCTGTTCGTCGCCTCCGTCTCGCAGTACCGGACGATGTCGTTCTCGTACCTGAACCTGTCGAAGCGGCTGCAGTACGCGGCGCAGGCGTTTTCGCAGACGCAGTTCTTCTACGGGCTCCAGCCGGGGCTGCTCTTCGACCCGTCGTTCGCCTACATCGATCGCGACTTCGCGATCGCGACGCGGACGGTCCGCGGCGGCAGCGTCTTCGGCATTTACCCGCTGAATCGCTACGCGCGGCTCGAGCTGTCGACCGGCGTCTTCCAGTTCAACGAGGAATACAACGATCCGCTCCTCGAGCAACTGGCGCAGGACTATCAAGAGCAGGTCTACGGCTCGCAGATCTTCCGCAACGGCACCATCGTGCCGTTCGGGATCACCTTCGTCCAGGAGACGACGATCTTCCGCGAGTACGGGCCGCTCGCCGGGAACACCGTCAGCATCCGGTACGACATCGCCCCGAAGATGGGCAACACGCTGTCGCGCCAGACCGTCGACGCGGACGCCCGGTACTACATGCGGCTCGGCACGAACGGCGTGCTCGCGCTGCGCGCGCGCGGCTTCAAGAGCTGGGGTGAATTCCCCGACTTCACGTACTTCGGCGGGAACTCCGAGCTGCGCGGCTACGACTACCTCGAGTTCCTCGGCCAGCGGGCGTTCTTCACCAACGCGGAGCTGCGCTTCCCGCTGATCAACGCGATGCTGACGCCGCTCGGCGTCATGGGCGGCATCCGCGGCGTGCTGTTCTTCGGCTGGGGCGGCTCCGGGTACAACGACGCGCCCTTCAAGGTCTGGGACACGAGCGACGCCGTCTTTCCGACGATCGTTGGCTTCGTGCAGGACCCGATCACCGGTCAGCCGCTCCCGGTCCTGGGTCCACCCAAGGCGGTGACGGGATTCCGTCTCGTGGACAGCCGGGCGTCGTACGGGGTCTCGCTCGAGACATTCGCCCTCGGCTTCCCGATCCACTTCGATTGGTCGTGGCGGACCTTGTTCAACCGCGACTACGAGGACGTCGTCTACGCCCTCTACGGCGGCAGCGACTGGTTCCGTAACGTGAAGTTCAACGTCTGGATTGGGTACGACTTCTAGAGAGGCCCCGCGAGCGCTGATCATGCGCTGCAGGAACACCGTGGCGCTGCTGGCCGACTACTTGGAGCATCGGCTGCCGCTCGAGGTCCACGCCGACCTCGAGCGGCATCTCGGCGCCTGCACGACCTGCGTCAAGCAGCTGCGAACCTACCAGTCGACGATCTCGCTCCTCCGCTCCCTCCGCGAGGAAGACCTGCCCTCCGAGCTGCGCTACTCGCTCCGGTCGTTCATCGCCACCCACTCGGATTGCAACTGACCCCGAAGCGCGCGTCGGAATCGCTGACCGAGATGGTGCAGGTCGTGCTGCCGAACGACGCGAACCCGCTCGGATTCATCCTCGGCGGCACGGTGATGCACCTCATCGACATCGCGGGCGCGATCGCCTGTCATCGCCATACCCGGAGCCTGCTGGTGACCGCGGCGGTCGACGGCCTGCAGTTCCTCCACCCGATCAAGGTCGGCGATCTCATCATGCTGAGGGCGTCGGTCACGGCGACCTTCGAGACCTCGCTCGAGGTCGAAGTCGAGGTGTTCTCGGAGGAGACGCTGACCGGGGTCCGGCGGATGACCTCCCGCGCGTATTTGACCTTCGTCGCGATCGACCGCGACGGGCAGAAGGTCTTCGTGCCGCCGTTGATCGTGGAGACCGATGAGGAAAAACGGCGGACGCTCGAAGCGCGCGGCCGACGCGCCGAGCGCCTCAAGGCGAGGGGCCTCCTGAAGAAGAACACCATTGTCGATTGAGGATTGGGGATTGACGATTGATCGGTGATTGCCCGATTGACGATTGACGATTATTGGCGATTGACGATTGGCGATCCCTCATGTGACAGCGGCACCGGCTTCTTGAGGGGAAGCCTGACGCGGAAGAGCGACCCACGGTCGATCCCGTCGCTCGCGGCGGTCACGCTGCCGCCGTGCAGCTCGGCCAGGTGCCGGACGATCGCGAGGCCGAGGCCGAGCCCTCCGTGCGTCCGCGTCGTGCTGCTGTCCGCCTGCCGGAAGGGATCGAAGATGTAGGGCAGGAACGCGGGATCGATCCCGCGGCCGTTGTCGGAGACGGTAATCTCGGCCAGGCCGTCGCCGGTCGTCAGCGAGAGCTCGACGTGACCGCCGCGGGCGGTGAACTTGACCGCGTTTGCCAGCAGGTTCCAGACGATCTGCTGCAGGCGCGCCGGATCGCCGTGCACGATGGCGGACTCCTCGCCAGCCTTGACGACCAGCCGCACGTCGCCGGCATCCGCCATCGGCCGGACGGTGTCTGCGGCCTGACCCATCAGCGGACAGAGATCGACGTCTTCGGGCTCCAGCCGCACGGCGCCGGACGTGATCCGCGAGACATCCAGGAGGTCCGCAATGAGCTGCGCCTGCAGCCCGGCGTTGCGCTCGATCGTGTCGAGACCGCGCGCGAGCTGTTCGGGTGGGATTCCCGGCCGGCGCAGCATCGCCGCCCAGCCGAGGATCGCGTTGAGCGGGGTGCGGAGCTCGTGTGACAGCGTGGCGAGGAACTCGTCCTTGAGCCGGTTCGCGTCGAGCGTCTCGTGATAGAGCCGGGCGTTGTCGATCGCGGCCGCCGCGCGGCGGGCCAGCTCCTCGGCGAACGGCAGGTCGGCCGGCGTGTAGGCCCGCTTCGAATCCGACGTGACCAGCGTGATCCCGCCGATCGCATGTCCCCGGACGATCAACGGGACGATGATCGCGGATCGCAGGCCGAGCTCGCGCGCGATTGCGGCCTGCTCCGGGTCGGCGCCGGCGCGCGTCGCCAGTTGCTCGTCGGCCTGCTCGTAGAGGATGGGCCGCCCCTCGCGCAGCGCCCGGCCGAGCCCTTCGTCGCTCGTCAGCCGCACCGCCCGGCGCTGCAGCAGCCGCCGCGTGACCGGCTTCCGCGCCGGGTCGGCGTGTTCGATCGCCAGCCGTCGCACCTCCCCGCGCTCGATGACGTCCACGGCGCACCAGTCCGCCATCTCGGGCACGGCGAGCCTGGACACCATGACCAGCGTCTGCTCGTAGTCGAGCGATCCGGCCAGCGCGGCGCTCGCCCGCGCCAGGAACGACGCGCGCGCCTCGCCCACCCGCCGCTCGTGGACGTCCGCCACCGTGCCGATCCACTCACGCACGGTGCCGTCCGGCGCGCTGACGGGCACGCCGCGCGCGACGAAGAACCGGTATTCGGCTGACGGCGCGTGCCAGATGCGGCCGCGTCCTTCATACAGCGTCCGCGTCTCCAGGGCATGCTGCCAGCTCGCCTTCACCTGCTCGATGTCGTCTGGATGGATGGCATTGGTCCAGCCCCAGCCGCGGTGCTGCTCCCACGGGTGCCCGGTGTACGCCTCCCACGACGCCTGCGGCGTCACGAACGCCCCCTCCGCATCGGTGGTCCAGACGATCGATGCGGTCGCGGCGACGAGAGACCGGTAGCGCTGCTCGCTCCGCTCGAGCTGCGTGACCGCGTAGCGCTGCTCGGTGACGTCCAGTACCGAAGAACGTCCCGCGCTCGGCGCCCTGCGGCATGCTCGCTCCGACGATGACCGGCAGGCGCGTGCCGTCCTTGCGGATGAATTCCTTGGACACCGGCGCGCAGACGCCGAAGTGCCCCAGCTCCTCCCGCGCTCGCTCATCCGCCTGTGCGAACTCGGCCGGGGTAATGGATCGCCCGCGGATCCGTCCCTGCCGGAAGTCTTCTTCCGGATAGCCGAGCATCCGCAACAGCGCCCGGTTCGGCAGCATCAACGTGCCGTCCCAGGACCAGCTGCCGATGCCGACGATGTCAGAGTCGTACGCGGCGCGGAAGAAATCGCGCTGGCGCTCCGCTTCGGCCCGGGCCTGCTCGAGCGAGTCGTGCGACGCCTTGAGGGACGTGGCCATCGAGCGGACGGCGGCGGCGAGACCCTCAATCTCCGCAGGGCCGCCAGAGGGCACCGCCGCGTCGTACGTGCCATCCTCCAGCGCCCTCGCCGCCTGGCGAAGCCGGCTGAGCGGCGCGGCAATGACGTGCGCCAGGACGAGCGCGAGCGCGGCGCCGGCGAGCGTGACGACGAGGGTGATGGCCGCGAGCCGCCACGCGAGGCCGGTCGCCGGCGCAAACACCTCCGCGCGGGCGAAATGCGCATCGATGCACCCGCCGCCGATTTCCCGGAGATGGCGGAAGCCGTGCACGACCTCGGCGCCCCGGTAGTCTGGCCCGATCGCTTCGGCGGTTTCCCCGGCCAGGCACCGCGCCATCGCGGTCGACGTGATCGGCCCGTCGTGGCCCGATTCAGCCGGGTAGCGCGGCTTGGTGAGGAACCGCCCCTCGGCATCGACGAGGATCACCTCTCCGCTGTTCCCGAGGCCCGATCGATCGTCCATGATCGCCGCGATCGCTTCGATCGGAAACGTCACCTCGAGCTCGCGCGGAGCGCGCGCCACGCGAACCGTGAAGAGCGCGTCCCCTCCCGGCCGCCGCTCGAAGGCCGCGATCTGACCCGCACGGAACACCGCCGTTCGTGCCGGAACGTCTCCGCTCGTCACGAGCACGCGTTCCGCTTCCAGCAGGCGGATGCCGACGGCGCGCTCGGTTTGCTCGTGGTCCTTCGCGACGCGGGCGAGGCACCGCCGATCGTCGCCGCAGTACGCGAGCGGTCCGGCAAGCGTGCGCCCGGCGCGCTCGACCTGCCGGTTCAACATCCTGACCAGCGCAAGCTTGTGGGAATCGGCGACGGCGCCGACCGATCGCACCGCGTCGTCGCGCAGCTCCTGGACCGTGCTCCGGAGAGACACGGTGCCGAGAAACACCGCCGTCGTCAACGTCACGATTGTCATGGCGGCGACGAGCGTCGTTCGCAGCGAGAAACCACGCATCGCGATTCACGACGAATTATAGCTGCCGCAGATGGATGAGCTTGGGGAGCGCTACGGCTTTTTCTTGAACAGCGATCCGAGTCCCTTCTGGATCTGTCGTTTGATTTCCTGTGTCGCAGCGTCGCGGATCATCGTCCGGGCCTCGATGGCGTAGCTGAGCTTCGAGAAGGGGCCGGTGATGGCGATAGGGATCGCCACGTCGCCGGCCTGCGGGCTGCGCGCGCGCAGAAGATAGTCGAGCGTGGCACGCTCGAGGTCGGCCGTGCCGCTGCCGGTGGCCCGGAGCGTGCTCGACTCGAGGACGAGATCCGTGTTGCGCGCGACACCCCCGGCGATCGTCGCCGTGGCCCTGAGCGTCGCGAACGGCGTCACGTCGCTCGGCGCGGGCTGCGCCGGCGCGGGACGCCCTCGCATCTCGGCCGCCATCACGCGCGCCTGCTCGATGAGCTTGAGCAGATTCGCGCCCTCGATCTCTCCGTCGCGAATCGAGATCGACGCGTTTCCTCCCAGCGTCCGCAGCGACGATCCGCGCATCTTCGCTTTGAAGGTGACCAGCTCACCTGTTCCTTTCACGCCACCCAGCAACTGCATGTCCTTCAGCAACGCTCCGACATCGATCCCGGTGAGGCGTTGATCCACCACGACGACAGGTTCGGGGCCACGCGCGTCGATGTCGAAGGTGCCCGCGTACTGGCCGCCGTAAAACCGTCCGGTCGCGGGGCCGATCCTCGCGGTCCCCCCGGTTGCCTCGACCGCAGTCTTGATGTCGGAGGCGGCGAGACCGTAGGCGCGGACGCGGTCGATCGTGAGGTCCCCACGCCAGGTGCGAAGGCCTTCAGGTCCCGACCCGGCTTCCGAGGCAAGACGGCCCGTGATGGTGGACTGATCGATCGTTGCCCGCACGTCTTCCATCAGGACCCGCGACCGTGCGGCATCGACCGTCATGCGGCCCCTGAGGGTGACCGGAATCGGCGCGCCGCCGAGCCCGGCGAGTGTGAAGGCGAGGGAGACGTTGGACGGTTCTCCGCCGCCGAGCGCGCCGGTGGTCAGCTCGAGTCCCTTCAGCTCGTAGCGTCCCCCCGCCTCGTCGGACCATGCGATCTCTCCGTCCCTCAGCTCGAGGCCCGCAACCTGCAGGAGACGCGCGGTCGACGGTGGGGCGGCCGGCGTCGCCGACGCGGTGGCCGCCGGGAGCAGACCATCCCAGGTCGTCCGGCCGTCACGTCGGGCTTCGAATCGCAGGCGCACGCCGTTGAGGCGAACGGTGTCGATGACGATGTCGCCGCCGAGCAGCGGTATCGCCTTGACCTTCAGGTCCAGCTGGTCGATCGAGGCGAACGGCGCCTCGCCGAAGCCGGACGGTGGGGCAAGCGACGCCGTTTTCAGGACGCCGCCCAGCCAGGGGAAGTACGAGAGGCTGACGGGGCCTGTGATCGTGAGCTCGCGCCCCGTGCTTTCTTTGACGTACGCGGCGGCGCGCGCCTTCAGAGCCGCAGGATCGAGGAGCAGCCACAGCGCGACCGGCGCCGCGACGAGGATGACGAGGACGACCGCAAGGACGACGAGCGCGGCCTTCTTCAATTGTTGGTGCTGAGGGCGAGCGTGCTGCGCTCCAGATCGATGCCGACGCGGTACTTGCTGAGGAAGCGGTGACCGACGATGCCGCCCAGCTCGAATCCAAGCAGCGCGCTCGGCGCGCGGAGGTTCAGGACGACGACCGGGATCCGGCTGAAGCGGATCGAGGCGAATTCGAGGTCCACGTTCGGCATGAGAAACGCGTCGCGGTCCCAGCCGGAGGTGCCGTAGACCTTCAGCGGGATCTTGCGCGCCGTCGGATCGGTCTGCAGGCTGCCGGCGGTCGCCTGGCTGATCGAGATGACCTCGCCCCCGGTGTCGATCACGAAGCTGGCCGGCCGGGAGTTCACGATCCCGCGGACCATCGCGAGCCGATGGAGCCGCAACGGCAGCTCGATCTCCGGCGTCATCGTGATGCGCCGGCCCATCGTCAGCGTGCGCTTCTCGTAGTCGATGACCATCGAGAGCCCGAGCGCGAGCGGAGAGAACGCCTCCGTCTCACGGGTCGGCAGCCCCCCGAGCGGCGGGTTCTTGATCAGGCACGGCACGTCCTGGATGCGCAGCGTGCCGAACTGCAGATGGTTGATGCGGCCGATCTGCAGCCCGCGCAGTCCGACCTCGCCCACGCCGGCGCTCTGGACGTAGGTGATCGGCGTGATGCCGGCGCGGCGCGCGACCACGTCCGAGAGGATCGTCTGCTCGGCGCCGGTGTCGAGGACGAAGTCCATGGCGCCGCCGCCGTTGACCTTGCCGGAGACGACCACCTTGTCCCGGACCACCTTGAAGGGCAGCGTGTGGAGTACCGCCTCGCTGTCGCCGTCGATGAGGAACGGCCGCTTGCCCTTGAACGCCTTGAGGAACTTGATCTGCGCGCGCGCCCAGGCCGCCTTCTCGCTGCGATCGCGGTTCGGGAGGAGGTTCAGGTAGCCGCCGAACGCGTTCGCCGCCTCGTCGAACCGGTGCATGCGCTCGTAAATGGACCCGACCGTGTAATGGAACTCGCCGTCCTGCGGCGCCAGCCTGAGCGCGGCCTGGGCCTCGATCATGGCCTCGTCCAGCCGGCTCCGCGCCGCGAGCGCGCGCGCCATGCCGTGGCGCGCCCGCGCATCATCGGGCAGGCCCGTGAGCGCGTCGCGGTATGACCGCTCCGCTTCGTCGAACAGACCGCATGCCCACAGCGCGTCGCCGAGCAACGACTTCGCGTACGAGTCCGCGGGAAGATCGGCGACGAGCGCCTCTGCCTCGTCGCGCGCTTCCGAGAACTCGCCGCTTCTGAGGAGCGCGAGGATGAGGCCCGTCGCGATCGGCAGCCGCAGCCGCGGCTCGACGGCGCGTCCCGCCTTCTTCAGCGCGCGCGCCGCCTCGCGATATCGCCCTTCGGCCGCGAGGAGAGTCCCGAGCTGGAGCTGGATGTCTGCGGATGCGCCTGAATCGGAGCGGGCGATGACCGTCGCCAGCGCGGCGACCGTCAGGAGAGCGGCGAGGAGAACCCGGCCGCGCATGGTAACTGGACTATAGCACGTCGGGAGAGCGGGCAGGGGCGGTTCGCGCCTGCCTCGCCGTAGCGCGGAGCGCGAAGGCGGGAACCGCCTACCGCGTGTATTGTTCGATGGGCACGCCGTCGTACATTTCGTCCACGCGGAGAATCTGCGTCTCCCGGCTGTAGCTGCCAAGTTCGTAATCCTCGCTCATGATGAGCGCCTTGACCGGCTTCGTCGGACAGACTTCGGAACAGAGGCCGCAGAAGCTGCAGCGCGACAGGTTGAAGTCGAAGTAATCCAGGATTTTGATTTTCTGTCCGGGCTCGCGGTGGCCGCCGAGCGCGATGAGATCGTCCGGGCAGGCCTTCGCACACTGGTCGCACACGATGCACGTCTGCGCTCCGGTCTCCGGCTCGACCTGGAGGCGCAGGACGCCGCGGAAGCGGGGCGCAACCGGTCGCCGCTCGGCCGGATACTGAAAGGTAAAGGCCGGCTGCGGGGTGTACTTCAGCGTCACCAACAGGCCCTTGACGAGGTCGACCAGAAAGACTGTGCGAAGGAAGTTTGTCAGCGTTTTCATTTTTTTTCTTTGCGCTGGGGCCCCACCCCCAGCGCCTACCACGCCTCGCTCACGCTCGGCGCGCTGGCTCGATGCATCTCGGCCTAGGCGGACTCTTCGACCAGCCTCGGCTCGGTCTCGCCCACTCGGATGACGCGCTCCTTGCGAAGGACCGTCCCTTCGCGCTTGATTTTGTCCTGCAACCGCATCAGGCCATACAGGAGCGCTTCAGGCCGCGGCGGGCAGCCCGAGACGTACACATCGACGGGCACGATCTTGTCCACGCCCTGCAGCACCGAGTAGGTCGGGAAGGGTCCGCCGGCGTTCGAGCAACTGCCCATCGAGATGACCCACTTCGGTTCCGGCATCTGGTCGTAGAGCCGTCTCAAGACCGGCGCCATCTTCTTCGTCACGGTCCCGGCCACGATGAGCAGATCCGCCTGCCGGGGGGACGCCCGGAACACCTCCGCCCCGAACCGCGCGATGTCGAAGCGCGACGCCGACGCCGCCATCATCTCGATCGCGCAGCACGCGAGGCCGAAGCCCATCGGCCAGAGCGACGACGTCCGCGCCCAGTTGAGCACCTTGTCGACGTTCGTCGTGATGAAGTTGTCTTCGAAGCGATGATCAATGAGGCCCATGGGTATCCTTCAATTCTGAATTCTGATTGCTGAGTGCTGATTGATCATTCCACATTCAGCAATCCACATTCAGCAATGCCCTACTTCTGATAGTACTGCGCGTTCACCGGGATGAAACTGGCCCACTTGTCGGGCGTCTCGTCGAGCGCGAAAATCGCTTCGACCGGGCACGCCGGCACGCAGGCGCCGCAGTCGATGCACTCATCGGGATGAATGTAGAGCATGTCGGCCGCCGCGAACTCGGGCTCATCCTTCCGTGGGTGGATGCAGTCTACCGGACAAACGTCAACGCAGGCCGTGTCCTTCGTTCCCACGCACGGCTCGCAAATGATATAGGCCATCGTCTTGGCGGACCCAGGAGGTCCGCCCTCCTTGTCTACGCCCCGACCGCGACGCTCGCGGCGGGCAGATGTCCCAGTCGCAAAGAAATCAGGCGCGCCAGCTCCCATGCGGCCGGCGGGTGCACGCGCGCGAACGCCGCGTCGTCGGCGGCGTGGAGGAAGATGCCCACCCGCGCGACTTCGCGACCCGTGTAGTCGAGGACCGGCGCGCACGTGCACTGAAGTCCGGGCACGGCACCCGGCGGCCCCAGCCGGCGGATGATCGCCTCGGGAGCCGTCGCATCTTTCGGTTGCACGAGCCGGAGGCAGCTGAGACGACGCTTGGCCTCCGGGTCGAAGTACACCGAGCAATGGCTCGGCATTTCCTTGCCGTAGGCCGTGTACATCGCGACTTCGTCCGGTCCGGCGCTCCAGACGTACGTCACTTCACCGGCGGACGGAACCGCGAGAAAGCTGCGGTTGCCGGTTCGGAGCACGTATTCGCGGAGCACCGGATAGGCGTGCAGCCGAAGCTCGGACCGGCCGAGCAGCTTGAAGCTCAGGTCGAGCATTTTCAGCGTCAGGCTGTACCGCGCGGTCTCGTCGTCCTGCCGCACGTAGCCTCGGCGCTTGAGCAAGGCGAGGATCCGGTGCACGGTCGCGGCCGGCATGCGGAGCGCCCGCACGAGGTCGGTGACGCTCAACCCACGTTGAGCGGCGCTGAGCGCCTCGCAGACATCGAGCGCCTTGTCGAGGGATCGTTTTCGTTCCACGATGTGGAAGGCCTTTCCAGTTCCGCTTCTCCTTTATACGCCCGCGGATGCACAGTTATCAAGGCTTTGAGCGGTCGGACTTTATAATCAACTGAACACTCATGGTTCCCGGTCCCCCAGCTCGCACCGGCCGGCGGTTCCGCTCATGTACGCTCGTCTGCGGCATGGTCGGGCTCCTTGCCGCCCCTACCTGGGGCCAGGATCTGCCGTCCGCTCCCCTTTCGTTTGGCGGCGGCCGCGTCGTCCTCGGAACCGACATCGCGGTCACGGTCGGCGAGCGCGACGAGGTGGGGTGGTTCAACTACACCGACTACGAGCACAACGCGCTCCGCACGCTGCGCCTGGCGGTCAACGGCGAGTGGCGGATCGCGTCGCCGATCGCGCTCGTCGGCGAGCTGCGCGCCGAAAACATGAGCAGCATCGAGCCGTATGCGCTCTACCTGCGCGTACGGCCGTGGCGCGACCGCGCGATTGATATCCAGGCGGGGCGGATTCCACCGGTGTTCGGCGCGTTCGGCCGACGCGCGTACACCAACGACAACCCACTCATCGGGTACCCGCTCGCGTATCAATATTTGACGGCGCTCCGCTCGGATGCCCTGCCCGCGACCTCCGACGACCTGCTGCGGATGCGGGCTCGTGGCTGGCAGACGGACTACCCGATCGGGTCTCCCGCCTTCGCGCCTGGCGTCCCGCTGATCACGGCGTTCCGGTGGGATACCGGCGTCGAGGTCCGCGCCGCCGCAGGCGGCATCGAAGTCGCGGGCGCGGTCACGTCGGGCACGCTCTCGAATCCGCGGGTCGAAAACGATGGCGCGCAGTTCCAGGGCCGGGTGACATGGAAGCCGCTCGTCGGCCTGGTCGTGGGCGGGTCGGCGGCCCGCGGCGAATTCGTTGACGATGACGCGGTCGCGGCAGCGGGGGCGGACCCGGATCGATCGTTTGCGCAGCGCGCGCTCGGCGCCGACATCGAGTACTCGCGCGGCTACGGCATCGTCCGGGCGGAGTTCGTCTGGACCGAATGGGATGTGCCGGCGGTCGCGCCGCCGTCGATCGATCGGCCGCTCCAGGCGAACGCCGGCCTGATCGAGGGGCGGTACCGGGTCCATCCGCGTCTGTACCTCGCGGCGCGCGCCGACTGGCTGGCGTTCTCGACAGTCACCGGAACGCTGTTCGACGGACAGCCGGTGTCGTGGGACGCGCCGGTCCAACGGGTCGAGGCGGGGGGTGGCTGGTACTTCCGCCGCAACCTCGTTGGCCGTGTGACCTGGCAGCACAACTGGCGCGACGGCGGCCGCCTCCGCAGCAAGTCGTTCGTTTCGGGTCAGCTCCTGTTCTGGCTGTGATGCGCACCGCCCTTGCGATCCTGCCTCTGGTCGCTGTCGTCGCCGCCGCCCCGCAGAGCGGCGGGGCGATCCGCGGACGCGTCGAGATGATCCGGACCGCGGCGCCCGTAGAGCGGCGTCCCGGCGTGACGGACCTGGGTGTCGCGCCGGCGCGCGGCAGCGTCGATCCCCGGCTGACGGTCGTGTATCTCGAATCCGCGCCGCGCGGTGCGTTCGACGACCGGCTCGAGCACGGCCGGGCGACCATGGATCAGCGTGCCGAGACGTTCGTCCCGCACGTCCTCGCCATC
The DNA here is from genome assembly GCA_963847125.1 of uncultured Acidobacteriota bacterium. GTDB lineage: Bacteria > Acidobacteriota > Vicinamibacteria > Vicinamibacterales > 2-12-FULL-66-21 > DATAEE01. Next base: position 2,658,600 of record CAWJYM010000004.1, on the reverse strand, counting down.
ATGGCCGGCACGACCGTCGACTTCCCCAACAACGACCCGAAGTATCACAACGTGTTTTCGTTCTCGAAGCCGAAGACCTTCGATCTCGGCCGCTACGCGACCGGAAAATCGAAAGCGGTTCGCTTCGACCGGCCGGGGATCGTCCGCGTCTTCTGCGACATTCACTCGCACATGAACGCGTTCATCCTCGTGTTCGGCCATCCGTACTTCACCACGACCGATGTCGACGGCAAATACCGCATTCCGGACGTGCCCACGGGCAGCTACACCGTCGCGGTCTGGAACGAGGGCGTCGTCCGCGATTCCCGGCGCGTCACCGTCGCCGCGGGCACAGACGTGGAGCTCAACTTCGCCCTGGGCAGATGAACTTCCTGCGATCGCTGAGCAACCGGATCTTCGTCGCCGGCGCGCTGCTGGCCGTGGCGCCGCTCGGCGTCGCGATCTGGAGCGTGACCGCCGCGGTGACCGGCCAGGCGGAGCGCGAGCTGCAGCGCGGCCTCGAAGAAGCGGCGACGCTCCTCGACGAGAATCGGGACACGCAGTTCGATCACTTCGTGCGCGAGGCCCGGTTGATTGCCGATCTGCCGCGGCTCAAGGCGATCGTCGAGCTGAACGATCCGCCGACGGCGACAGACGTGGCGAAGTTCTATCGGGAGACGATCGCCGCCGACGTGCTGATTCTCACGCATCGCAGCGGCCGCCTCCTGGCTCACTCCGGCGGCGCCGGCCTCGCGCCCGACACCATCGCGGCGCGCCCCGCCATTCGCGATGCGCTGACGGGACGCGAGGTGCGCGGCTTCTGGGAGTTCCCGGGCGGGGTGATGCAGGTCGTGACGGTGCCCGTCGAGATTGTGAGCCCCGTGACGGCGCAGCGCGAGATCTTCGGCACGCTCACCGTCGGCTTCAGCCTGGATGAGGCCGCCGCGCGGCGGTTCAAGGCGCTCACCAACAGCGATATCGCGTTCACAATCGACGGCGCGGTAAAAGCGGCCACGCTGCCGGCCGCTGACTGGTCGTCGCTGACAGGGCTGTCATCGAGCAGCCCGACCGTCCGCCTGGACAACGAAGAATTCGCCTGGCTGGCGCGCCCGCTGGCGACCGGCCAGCACGAAGGCAACCCGACGGCTCTGATCCTCCGCTCGCGCACGGAACGGCTGCGGTTTCTCCGGGCAATCTACACCGCGCTCGGCGTCACGGCGATCGCCGCCGTGCTTGCGGCGACGCTCTTGAGCTACGGCGTCGCCCGAACGGTCACGCGCCCGCTCGGCGTCATCACCGCCACGATGCGCGAAACCGCCGCGACGGGAGACCTCACGCGGCGCATCTCGCTTCCCCGGTCCGCCATCGGCCCGCTCGGCGACGACGAGGACGCGCAGCTGCTCGCCTCGACGTTCAACTCGATGACCGAGTCCATCGCGAAGTTCCAGCACGAGGCGTCTCAGCGCGAGCGGCTGTCCGCCCTCGGCCGCCTCTCGACCGTCGTCGCGCACGAGATCCGCAACCCGCTGATGATCATCAAGGCCAGCCTGCGGACGCTGCGTCGAGACGAGGTGCCGGCGCCGGAGCTCCGACGGGCGGTGTCCGACATCGACGAGGAGACCGGCCGGCTGAACCGCATCGTCTCCGATGTGCTCGACTTCGCCAAGCCGATCAAGTTCGACCTCGCTCCGGCCGACATCAACGCGTTGTGCCGCGACGCCGCGCGCGCCGCCGCCCAGGAAGACCCCACGGCCGTGACGCTGGCGCTGGATCCGTCGGTCATGCCCGTCGTCACCGACGCCGAGCGCCTGCGGCTCGTGCTCATCAACATCCTGACCAACGCGCGCCATGCGATGGAAGGCGTGGAAGAGGCCAAGCGCGCCACCATCGAGCTGCGGACGCTGACGCTGCCGAACGGGCGGATCGGCATCCGCATCCGGGACCGCGGCGCGGGAATCAAAGCCGAGGACCTGCCGCGGATCTTCGAGCCCTACTTCACGACCAAGCGGACGGGCTCGGGGCTCGGCCTCGCGATCGCCCGCAACGTCGTCGAAGGGCTTGGAGGGACGATCACCGTCACGAGTCGAAGCGCCGTGGGGACCGAAATCGCACTCGAACTGCCCGCAACCGCCGTTCTGCAACCTGCGCAGGCATGAGCACCGGGACGATCCTCGTCGTCGACGACGAAACCAAGATCCTCAACGCCCTCGCGGGCGCCCTGCGCGAGGACGGCCACGAAGTCGTCGCCACCTCCAACCCGCGGGAGGCGCAGAAGCTCCTCGCGCGCCGGCTCTTCGATCTGCTGATCGTCGACAACCTGATGCCGGAGCTGACCGGCCTCGACCTGATCCGGGAGCTGGCCGCGGCTCCGGATGGCGAGCGGCCGCAAATGCTGCTCATGACCGCGCACGCGACCGTCGAGAGCGCCATCGAGGCGATGAAGCTCGGCGCGCTCGACTACCTGCAGAAGCCGTTCGAGATCGACGAGCTGCTCGTGCTCGTCCGGCGCGCGCTCGATCACCAGCGCCTGCACACACACCACCGCTACCTGCTGAGCGAGCGGGACGAAGAGTTCAGCCATTACGGCATCGTCGGGCGAAGCCGGCGGGTTCAGGAGGTGATCCGGACCGCGGAGCTCGTCGCGCAGTCCAAGAGCACCGTGCTCATCACGGGCGAGACGGGGACCGGCAAGGAGCTGGTGGCGCGCGCGATTCACGACAGGAGCGCGCAGCGTGAGATGGCGCTCATCAAGGTGAATTGCGCCGCGATTCCCGAGACGCTGCTCGAGTCGGAGCTGTTCGGCCATGTCCGGGGCGCCTTCACCGGCGCCGCCACCAACAAGAAGGGGAGATTCGCGCTGGCTGACGGCGGCTCGATCTTTCTCGACGAGATCGGGACGATGAGCCCGGCGCTGCAGGCGAAGCTCCTGCGCGTCCTCCAGGAACGCGAGTTCGAGCCGCTCGGAGCCGAGCGGAGCCAGAAAGTGGACGTCCGCGTCATCGCCGCGACCAATCGCGATATCCGCCAGATGGTCGCGGACGGCAAGTTCCAGGAGGACCTCTACTACCGGCTCAACGTCATCCCCATCGCCATTCCTCCCCTGCGCGAGCGGAAGGAAGACATCCCCATCCTCGTCGAGCATTTCATCCGGAAGCACGCGCAGCGCGCCGGCAAACGGGCCGACGGCATCGACGACGAGGCGCTCGCGACGCTTCACGAGTACGACTGGCCCGGCAACGTCAGGGAGCTCGAGAACACGATCGAGCGCGCCGTCGTGCTGTCGACCTCGCCGATGATCCGGAACCAGGCGGTGATCATGCTCGGCGCCACCGGCGTGCCTCCGCCCGGTCTGCCGGGGATGAACCTGCGCCAGAATCTCGACTGGACCGAGCGAGAGACCGTCCGCCGTGCGCTCGAAAGCGCGGGGGGCGTCAAGAAGGACGCCGCGGAGGCGATGGGAATCAGTCAGCGAGCGCTCAGCTATTACCTCGCCAAACATCGAATCGAATGACGCCGTAGGCCGCGAATCCAGCTCATCCCACGGTTACGCGGAGTGTAACGGCTTTCAGCGGGCGAAAGCCCGCCGAACCTTTCTTCAGTTTTTTCAAGCACTTACCAGGAACTCCGATAGGCATCCGGTTTGCGATACGTCTACCTGAACTTCTGACTACGGAGAAAACAAATGACGCCTGTGCAGGTTCGGTTGACGTCGGCGTTCGGTCTGGCGGTCGCGATGGCGCTGGCGGTGGGTGCCTGCGGCGGCGGAGGGGACGGCGGCGGGGGCGGCTCTCCAACAGCACCAGGGACCGGCGGCGGCACTCAACACACCATCACGATTACCGCCAACGGCCTCGATCCGAAGGACATCACCATCAACGCGGGTCAGACGGTCACGTTCGTCAACAACGACACCCGGCCACATGAGATGCTGACGACGCCACACCTCATGCACACCGACTGTCCGGCGATCAACAGCGTCGGCAACCTGACCCCGGGCAGCAACAGACAGACCGGTAACTTGAACAACGTTCGCATCTGCGGATTTCACGACCATTTGAATCCCGACGATAATCGGTTCCGGGGGCAGATCAACGTCGGTACTTCGGAAGGGCCGACGCCCGGTTACATCAGGCCGTAGCGCCGCGGGTCCCGCGCGCACGCTTGATACGTACGAACGTCCCCAAGACGGAGGAAAAGCCTGATGCTCCGGCGGAAGGCGGTCTGGGGCGCGAGGATCATCCTCGCGCTCTTCGTTTGTACGGCGCCCGCGGCGGCGCAGGAGCAGCCGCCGCAGGAGCAGCCGCCGCAGGAGCCGCCGGCACCTTCCGCGCGCGCCGTCAACCTCGCGCAGCCGGACTTCACCATCGTGTCGCTGCCGACGACGCTGCGGATGCCGCAGTGGAAGAGCGGCTTCCGCGTGACACACCGGTTCGGGAGGCCGCTGGGAGAAGGAGACTTCGGCGATCTCGCTTCGGACTTTTTCGGGTTCGATTCCGGCGCCACTATCGGGCTCGAATTTCGAATTGGCATCTGGGACGGCGTGCAGGTCGGAATCCATCGGACGAGCGACCGCACGATCCAGTTGTTCGGGCAGGGCAACCTCTGGCGTCAGGCCGACGGACATCTCGTCGGGATCGATGCGATCCTGTCGGCTGAAGGGCGCGACAATTTCACCGAGGATTACGGCGGGGCGTTCGGCGCCGCGATCTCCCGTGAACTGCCGAACCGCGCGGCAGTGTACGTGGAGCCGATCTTCGTGCTGAACGCGGCGACGCTCGGTTCCGCGCTGAATCCCCCCGAGGAGCACACCTTCTTCGTCGGGCTCGGCGCCCGCGTGCGTCTGTGGAGCACGCCGTGGTACGTTGTTGGCGAATGGGCGCCGCGCGTGACCGGATACGAGCCGGGGATCGACCACGCCAGCTTCGCCATCGAGCGCCGCGCCGGGGGGCATTCGTTTCAGGTCAATTTCTCGAACTCGTTTGCGACCACCTACTCCCAGATCGCTCGGGGCGGGTTCAACAGCGACGACTGGTACATCGGGTTCAACATCAGCCGGAAATTCTTTTAGCTTCAACCCGAGCGCCGCGCGGCCGGTCCAATTCAGCGATGCGCGACCCGGCTCGACGACTGCTGCTGGCCGGCCTGATTCTGCTGCCGGCCTGCGGCGGGGGCACGCCCACCAACCCGACGCCGCCACCGAACCCTTCGCAGCCGACCATCACGATTACATCGGCCGGCGTCTCCCCGAAGGAGCTGTCAATCACCGCCGGGCAGCGGGTGCTCTTCGTGAACAATGACAACCGCGTCCATGAGATGACGTCCGATCCGCATCCGGATCATGGAGAGTGTCCGGCGATCGACCAGGTCGGCTTCCTGAATCCAGGCCAGACGAAGGAGACCGGAAACTTCGTCGCCGCCATGACCTGCGGATACCACGACCACAACCTCTTCGAGGTGACCGCGCTGCAGGGGCGGATTATCGTCCGCTGAACTTCGGCTTCCGCTTCTCGAGAAACGCCGACGTGCCTTCCACCTTGTCCTCGCTCTCGTAGCAGATCGTCTGCGCCAGCGTCTCGATGAGCAGGCCCGAGTCGAGATCGACACGGGCCGAGGCGTTGAGCGCGAGCTTCGCCAGGCGGGCCGCGAGCGGTCCCTGACGCAGGATCCGTTCGGCGATCTCGCGGGCTTTCGGCAGCAGCTCGGCCAGCGGGACGACCGCGCTGACCAGGCCGATCTCGAAGGCGCGTTGGGCCGCGATGATCTCGCCGGTCAGGACGAGATGCTTGGCATGACCGAGCCCGACGATGCGCGGGAGACGCTGCGTGGCCCCGGCGCCGGGGATGATCCCGAGGCCGAGCTCCGGCTGGCCGAATCTGGCGTGATCCGCGGCGATGCGGATGTCGCACGCGAGCGCGAGCTCGCAGCCGCCTCCGAGCGCGTAGCCGTTGATCGCTGCGATCGTCGGCCGCGGAAACCGCTCCACCGCGGCGAACAGCGACGAGTTGATCGCCGCGAGCCCTTCGTCCCGCGTGCGCCGGCGCATCTCGTTGATGTCGGCGCCGGAGACGAACGCAGCCTCCCCCGCCCCCGTGAGGATGAGCACGCCGACCTCCCGCCGATCGGCGAGATCGCGCAGCGCGGCGTGACACTCGTCGACGGTCTCGAGGTTCAGCGCGTTGCGGACGGCCGGGCGATCGAAGGTGAGCGTCGCAACTGAATCATCGATGCTAATTCGAATGTTTGCCATCATCTATTCATGCGCGTGGGGCCCCACCCCCACGCGCTCGCGCTCGGCGCCGCGGCTCACGCCGCGGTCCGCTCCGCCGCCTCGCGCGGGCCGCAGGCGCTGTCTCGCTGGCCGCAGGCGCTATCGATTAACGACGTCTTCCAGGGTCTGCAGGGCGCGATCGATTTCTTCCTCGGTGTTGTAGAAGTGCGGCGCCATGCGGATGCCCGCGCCCGGCCGGTAATCGACGATGACCTCGCGGCGGATCAGCTCCTGGGCGGTTTCCGCGCCGCCCGGGGCGTCGATCGTGACCGTTCCGCCGCGCTCGCGGTCGTCGAGCGGCGTGTTGACGCGGTACCCGCGCGCAAGGGCGCCATCCATCAGCCGGCGGGTCAACCGAAGCGACTTCTCGCGGATGGCGGCCACGCCGACTTCGTTGACGATGCGGTACCCGGCGCGCGCCGCGTACATCGCCGGCACGTTGGGCGTCCCGCTCTGGAACCGCTCCGGGGCATCCGCATACCGGATCGCGCCGGTCGCGAACTGAAAGGGGCTGTCGTGCGCGGCCCAGCCCACCAGCGCGGGCTCGAGGTCCGGCGCCAGATCGGGGCGCACGTAGAGGTAGCCCGCGCCCGGCCCGCCGCAGAGCCACTTGACCGAGCCGCCTACGGCGAAATCGGCGCCGAGCCGTTCGATCGCGAGCGGGACCGTGCCGGCCGCCTGGTAGGTATCCAGCACCACTCGTGCGCCGACCGCGTGCGCCCGCTCGACGATCGCCTGCACGTCCTGGATGTACGAGCTTCTGAACAGCACGTACGAGACGATCACGAGCGCGCTCCGCTCGTCGATCGCGCCGAGGAGCGGCCCCGCCGGCGCGCGGATGCCATCTTCGGCCGGGACGTAGACGATCTCCGCCCCGTACCGCCGGAACCCTTCGAAGAGATACATGTTCGACGGGAACTCGAGCTCGCTCATGACGATGCGGTTTCGGCGACCCCGGAACGTGTGACACGACGCGATGATGCCCTGCGCGACCGTGACGTTCTGATGCATCGAGATCGCGCCACGGGCCACGCCCAGGATCGGCGCGAGCAGATCGCCGGTCTCGCGCCCGATCTCCCACCATCCCTCGCTCCACGCGCGCACGCCGCGGCGATTCCACGTGTCGGCGTATTCCTGGAGCTCTCCCGCGGCCGCGCGGGGCATCGCGCCGAGCGAATGACTCACGAGATACGTGCAGGTCTCGAGGATCGGGAACTCGGACCGCCAGGCACTCAGTGGATCGCCCATTGCTGAATGCTGAGGGCTGAGTGCTGATTTACCCGAAGATCCGGCTGGCGTTGTCATAGAGAATCTTCTGCTTCGTGGTGTCCGCGAGCGCCAGGGTCAGGAACTGGTCGACGTTCTTCCGCATGGATCGAACGCCAGGGCTCGGCCAGTCGGTGCCCCACACCGTCTTGTCGGCAATCTCCTCCAGACGGGGGAACCATTCTAGCAACTTCGCCGGCGGAATCCCCGAGAGCTCGAGGTGGACGTTCGGGTGACGCCGCACGAGGAAGAACGCGGCGTCCATCCAGATGGGCCGCCCGCCGTGCGCCAGAAGGATCGTCAGGTTCGGAAAGTCGACGGCCACGTCGTCGACCGCCATCGGATCGCCGAGGCGGCTCCGCGCTCCTGGAAACACCGACGTGCCCGTGTGGATCGTGACCGGCACGCCGGCAGTCTGCGCCCGCTCGTACAGCTCGGCGAGCCGCGGCAGCGAGTCCATGTACGCGTTGGCCGCGAAGAGCTGGTGCGGCGGATGCACTTTGAGCGCACGGATGCCCAGCCCGAGGAGTCGATCCACCGCCTCGCCGACCCGCTCGGTCGTCAGCGGATTCACCGAGCCAAACGCGATCAGCCGCGAGGGATCGGCCGACGCGTACGTCGCGGTCCACGCGTTGGCGTCGTCCCCAATCCCGATCACGTCGGGGCTGACGTAGTTGATCAGGCCGGCGCGCTCGATCCCGTCCGCATCCATGTGGCGGAGCAGCGCCGAGGGATCCGCCGACAGCGCCTCGATGGCCGCCCGATCCGGCTTGCCCATGAGAAACGTGCGCCGGGCCTCCGGCCTCATCATCTCGTAGGGAGGGATGTGGATGTGGGCGTCGAAGACTCTCATGGAGCGAGGGCCCATTGCTGATTGTGGATTGCTGATTGTGGATTGCCAGCCGCTGAATGTTCTTCAATCAGCATTCAGCAATCAGCAGTCAGCAATGGGCTCTTTAGAGATTCAGGTCGACCCATACCGTCTTGACCTGCGTGTAGTGCTCGAGCGCATGGACGCCCATCTCGCGGCCGAACCCGCTCTGCTTGTAGCCGCCGAAGCCGGCGGCCGTGTCGTAGACGTTGTAGGTGTTGATCCAGACCGTGCCGGCCTGCAGGCGGCGGGCGACGTAGTGCGCCTTCTTGATGTCTTTGGTCCAGACCGCGGCGGCGAGCCCGTACGGCGAGTCGTTGGCGCGGGCGATCGCCTCGTCCAGATCGGAGAACTCGATCGCCGCCAGCACGGGCCCGAAGATCTCCTCGCGCGCGATCGTCATCTCCGGGGTGACGTTGTCGAAGATCGTCGGCTGCATGAAGTAGCCGCGTCCCGTGCCGATGTCGGCGCGGCTGCCGCCGGCGACGAGCGCCGCCCCCTCTTTCTTGGCCGTCTCGACGTACCGCAGGACGCGCTCGAGCTGCCCCTTCGACGCGATCGCGCCCAGGCGTGTCTTCGGATCCAGCGGGTCTCCGGGGACCATCTTCCGGGCCCGCGCGACCAGCTTCTCCATGAACGCGTCCTTGATGGACCGATCCACGAGCAGCCGCGAGCCCGCGGCGCAGACCTCACCCTTCCCGTAGAAGATCCCGATCGTTGCGCCGCGGATGGCCGCCTCCATGTCCGCATCCGGCAGGACGATGTTCGGCGACTTGCCACCGAGCTCGAGGGTGATCTTCTTCAGCGTCTCCGCCGAGCTGCGCATGATCTGCTTGCCGGTCGACGTATCGCCGGTAAAGGCGATCTTGTCGATGCCGGGGTGCTCGACGATGGCCTGGCCGGTCGCGGAGCCCGGACCCGTGAGGATGTTGAGCACGCCCGGCGGGAATCCGACCTCCGATGCGATCTCACCGAGCGCGATCGCGGTCAGCGGAGTCTGGCTGGCCGGCTTGAGCACGACGGTGTTCCCGCACGCGAGCGCCGGCGCGACCTTCCAGGCGGCGAGCAGCAGCGGAAAATTCCACGGCACAATGGCCGCGACGACGCCGACCGGCTCGCGCAGCGTGTAGACGAAGTGGTTCCCTTTCACGGGGACCGTTTCGCCGTGCACCTTGTCCGCCCATCCGGCGAAGTACTGGAAGCATTCGGCCGCGGCCGGGATCTCGACCTGCCGCGACTCGACGATCGGCTTGCCGTTGTGCAGCGTCTCGAGCCGGGCGATCTCGTCTGCCCGCTCCATCAGCCGCTCGGCGAGCTTCCACACCAGGCGGCCCCGATCGCGCGCCGACATCTGCCCCCAGGGACCGGCGAGCGCCGCGCGCGCCGCCGCCACCGCGGCGTCCACGTCGCTCTTGTCCGCCGACGCGACCTCCGCGATCACCTCTTCGGTCGCCGGGTTGACGACCGGCATCGTCTTGCCGCCGGTCGCGGTCCGCCACTCGCCGTTGATGAGGAGCTTCTTCTGCTCGACGCTCGTCGTCGTCATGTCCTTCGCCCAGGCAGCCCTGAAGGGCTGCGCTACGTCAGATCTTGTCGTGGTGGCGCACCACTTTAGTGGTGCGGCTCGTTCATGACCCCTTGAACTGAGGCTTTCGCTTCTCCAGATTAGCGGAAATCCCCTCTTTCGCGTCATCCGACTGGAACAGGAGCTGCTGCAGCTCGCGCTCGACGGCGAGCCCTTCGCCGAAGCCCGCCTCGAGACCCGACTGCACGGCGCGCTTGATCCGTCCCACGGCGCGGCTCGCCTTCGCGGGCGGCGTGAACTGCTTCGCGTAGTCGAGGACCGCCTGCTCGAAGGTGCGGCCGCCGAGCGCCGCCGCATCCCAGACCTCCGTCACCAGCCCCATCGCGTGCGCCTCGTCCATCGTCAGCAGGCGGCCGGCGACGAGGAGCTCCAGCGCGCGCGGCTTGCCGACGAGCCGCGCGAGGCGCTGCGTGCCGCCCGTGCCGGGCAGCACGCCGAGGGCCACCTCGGGAAGCCCGATCTTCCCCGCGTCCTTTCGCGCGATCCGCAGGTCGGCCGCCATCGCGACCTCGAGGCCGCCGCCGACGCAGTGGCCGTTGATCGCGGCGATCACGAGCTTCGGCGTCTGCTCGAGGCGGTTCAGGGTCTCGTTGGCGTGCAGACAGAAGTAGTACTTGTAGTCCGGATCCGCCTGCGCGAGCATGCCGATGTTCGCGCCGGCGCAGAAGAACTTCTCGCCCTGCTCCGCGGATGACGATCACGTGCACCGACGCGTCCATGCGCGCGTCGAGCACGGCGGCATCGATCTCACGCATCATCTCGTAGGAGTACGTGTTCGCGGGCGGATCGTCGAGCTCGATGACGGCGACGCCGTCGGTCGTTGTGTACCGGATCTTGCTCATGCTTCCGTGCGGACGTACTCGAAATCGACGGGTTGGCGGTTGATGCCCTTCGCGGGCGGCGCGATGTAGTTGGCGAAGCGGCCGGGCTCGTAGATCGGGGCGTTCATGATGCTGAGCAGGTACTCGCGGTCGGCGGCCGACGGCAGCCATTCGTACTTGCGCCGCTGCCATTCCTCGTCGGTCATCATCCGGCCGTCAGGGTCGAAATGCGCCGATGCGAACACGCCGATGCCGCGGTTGAACTTGCGATCCGGCAGCCGCAGCCGGTCGGGCACGCCGTGGCGCTCGAGGATCCGGTTCCAGCGATCGATGCCCGCCTGGCAGTCGTCGACGTACCAGTCCCGCAGCACTTCGTTCATCGCGTTGCGCAACGGAATGGTGCGGCGCGCGACACGGCCGTCGTCGAGGACCTCGAGATCGTAGGTCGCCTCGGCCGCGACGTGATCCTGGTGCCGCTCCTCCATCGCGCGCCCCTTGAGGCCGTTGGCGAAGTAGGCCGCGGCGTTCGTCGAGATCTCGTTCCCGTGCAGGTCGAGGCTGAGGCTGAACCAGAGATTGATGTGCTTCTGGATCATCGACAGATCGATGCCGCCGACCCTTCGAACATCCTCGGAGAATCCGGCCCCCTCGTCTTTCATCAGCTGGCACGTGCGGTCGATGATGCGCGCCATGCCCGTCTCGCCGACGAACATGTGGTGCGCTTCCTCGGTGAGCATGAACCGCGTCGTCCGCGACAGCGGGTCGAGCGAGCTCTCGGAGAGTGAAAGGAGCTGCGACTTGCCGTCCCGATCGGTGAACATCGTGAAGCAGAAGAAGTCGAGCCAGTTGTCGATCGGCTCGTTGAACGCGTCGAGGATGCGCGGCTTGTCACGATTGCCGCTCTGCCGCGCCAGCAGCTCTTCCGCCTCGTCGCGCCCGTCGCGGCCGAAATACGAGTGGAGCAGGTAGACCATCGCCCACAGATGCCGGCCCTCTTCGACGTTGACCTGGAAGAGGTTGCGCAGGTCGTAGAGGCTCGGGCAGCGGTGGCCGAGCCAGCGCTGCTGCTCGACGCTCGCGGGCTCGGTGTCCCCCTGCGTCACGACGAGACGCCGGAGCTGGTTGCGGAACTCCCCGGGCACTTCCTGCCACACCGGCTTGCCGAAGAAGTCCCCGAACCCGATCGTGCGGTTCGGCACCGGGTCGGCGAGAAAGATCCCCCAGCGATACTCGGGCAGCTTCACGTACTCGAAATGCGCCCAGCCGGACGGATCGACGCTGATCGCGGTGCGGACGTAGACGTGGTGGTAGTTCTGAAAGCCCTGCGGACCCATGTCCTGCCACCACTGGATGTACGCGGGCTGCCAGTGCTCGAGCGCGCGCTGCAGCCGCTTGTTCGACGAGAGATCGACGTTATTCGGAATCTTTTCTGCGGAGATCATTCAGCAATCCACATTCAGCATTCAGCAATGAACTAACAGCGTCCCCAATCAAACTCCGGCCGCCCTGAGGTCCCGTAGGACGTCAAGGCGCCCTTCGGGCCGACGGCGTTCGGGCGCTGGAAGATCCAGTTCTGCCACGCGGTGAGCCGGCCGAAAATCTTCGTCTCCATCGTCTCCGGCCCGGCGAAGCGGAGGTTGGCCTCCATGCCCGTCAGCGCGTCTGGCGAGAACGCCGCGCGCGCCTCGATCGCGAGCCGAACCTCGTCGTCCCAGTCGATGTCGTCCGGCGCGAACGACACGAGGCCGGCCTCGAGCGCCTCCTGGGCGTCGAACCTGCCTTCGTGGGCCAGCGCGGCGTCCACTTTCTCTGGAGCACCGAGGAAGCGCACTTGAAGCCGCGTCAACCCGTTGCTCATCGTCAGCGGCCCGGCGTTCATCGCGGAGAGCTGGATCGCCGTCGGTCGGTCGGGATCGTCGAGCATGTAGGATCGATCCGCCGCCAGCACGAGCTCGAACAGGGTGCCCGCACACGCGCAACCGGGCTCGACCAGCGCAAATAGACTGCGCGACGTCAGGTCCAGCCGCTTGAGCGTGCGCTTCATCAGATGGATGATTTCCCGAACGAGCCAGTGCGCTCGATGCCCGTCGAGCGTCCGATCGACCGCCAGGACCTGTTCGGGGTCGCCTTCCGTCTTCAGGATCACCGTTCCGATCGTCGGCTCGTTGACTCGAATGCGCAGGATCGCGTCGTCCAGCTCGCGGAACGCGCGCAGCGCCCAGAACCGATCTCCCGCAGCGAGGATCGCCTCTGGCGTGTCCGGCTGCGGCCCCTCTGGCGCGCGGACGGTCAGGGTCGCGACCCGCCGCGGCCGGTCGATGGCGAGCGTCACCGCCGAATACACGACCGCGTCATCGGTCACCCGCGGCGCCAGAGTGCCGAGCGTGATCCCCGGCCCGCTCGGTGGGCGGTCGGAGGCCGCGGCGAGCTGCTTCGCGCGCGCGGCCACCGCAGCCTTGAACTGACTGGTCGGATACACCGCGTCGACGAAGCCCCACTCCACGGCACGCTTGCCTTTGATGCCCTCGGTGAGCGTGCTGAACACATCGGCAAGATCCCGGCGGACCTTGCGCTTGTCGACGATGCGGGTGAGGCCGCCGGTGCCGGGAAGGACACCGAGGAGCGGTGTTTCCGGCAGGCTGACGGCCGAATTGCCGTCGTCGACGAGGAGGATTTCGTCGCAGGCCAGCGCGAGCTCGTAGCCGCCGCCGGCGCAGATGCCGTTCAACGCCGCGAGAAACCGCAGCCCCGAATGGGCGCTCGCATCCTCGATCGCCAGCCGCGTCTCGTTCGTGAACTTGCAGAAGTTGACCTTCGCCGCGTGGGTCGAGCCGCGCAGCATGAAGATGTTCGCGCCGGCGCAGAAAATGCGTTCCTTCACGCTCGTGAGGATGACGGCGTGCACCTCGGGGTGCTCGAAGCGCAGACGCTGGATGGCGTCCGCCAGCTCGATGTCGACGCCGAGATCGTACGAGTTGAGCTTGAGGCGGTAGTCGGGCGACAACCCGGCGTCTTCGCGCACGTCCATCGTCAGGACCGCGATCGCCCCGTCGAACGACAGCTTCCAATGCTGGTAGCGATCGGGGTGCGTCTCGAACTCAACCGGCGGCGTGGTCGTGCGGGCGCCCGTGTCCATGACCCGACAGCGTACTGCCGGCCGCGCGGGACTGTCAAGGAACTATAGTGCACATCAAGATAAAGTGAGTATTATAGTGCCTGATGAACGCAGACCGCCTCCTGGCGGCCGCGGGCCGGCGCATCCGCGACGGCCGGCTGGCGCGCGGCTGGACGCTGCGCCGGCTCGCCGAGCAGTCCGGCGTCTCGGCGCGGTTCCTGACGCAGATCGAATCGGGCCGCGCGAACCTCTCGATCCGCCGGCTGGCGGATCTCGCGGGGGCGCTCGAGCTGCCGCCGGCGGCGCTCCTCGCGGAAGCCGCCTCCCCTGCCCCGCCGCCCGTCGTCGCGCTGCTCGGGCTGCGCGGCGCGGGAAAGACGACCATCGGGCGGCGGCTCGCGCGACGCCTCCGCGTGCCGTTCGTGGAGCTCGACCGACGGATCGAGGAGGCGGCGGACCTGTCGCTCGACGAGATTTTCACGCTGCACGGGGAGGAGTACTACCGGCGGCTCGAGCGTGAAACACTCGAACGGGTGCTCCGGGAGCAGGCGCCGATGGTGCTGGCCACGGGCGGGGGGATCGTCACGTCGCGGGAGACCTACGCGTTGCTGCGCCGATCCGCCTTGACCGTCTGGCTGCGCGCGCGGCCCGAGGATCATTGGAATCGCGTGGTGCGGCAGGGGGATCGGCGGCCGATGGCGGATCATCCGCAGGCGATGGCGGACCTGCGCGCCCTTCTGGCGGCGCGCGAGCCCCTGTATGCGGCGGCGTCCCATACCATCGACACGTCCGCGCTCGGCGTCCGGGAGGCTGCCGAGGCGATCGCCCGGGTGGTGAGTGACAGCCGAGCTATGATTAGGGCCTAAGTGCACGAGCAGGGGACGCGCCCCACCTGGGCGCAGCTTCGGGAGCTGGCCGAGGTCGGTCGCGTGCGTCGTGCGAACACGATTCGGTACCGCCTCGCCCACTGGCCGATCTGGATCTGGGTGTTCTTCATCGCCCCGGGTCCTCTCACGTTCGACCTGTTCGCCAGCGGCGTCGACAGCCGGATCGCGGCGTGGCTCGGTGTCGTCATCATCGGCACCGGCATCGCCGGCCTGCTCGGGAAGCTGCCGGGCGTCGAGCCCGAGCCGTACATCCTCCGCTTCACCGAAGACCGACCCAATCCTCTCTACCGCCGCATCTGCTACACGTTCGCGTGGAGCGCCGCGATCGTGTTCGGTGTGCTCAACCTCGCCGGTCTCATGTGGGCCATCGCGACGGGCGAATGGCGGATGCGGCAGATCTATGACGCGGCGTATTTCCCGCTCGCAGGGCTCATCTGGATCCTCGGCGCTGCCGGCCGCCTCCCGCGGGTGAAACCGTCGACCAGGCACGAAGGCCATGAACGGCGCTTCTTCTACGGCACGATCTGGGCGGTGTGCGTCGCGCAGCCGGTGCTTTGGCTGCTCTGGACGTGGCTGCCGCACGCGCGCTGGGCCGACGCCGTGAAGCTGTGTGCCTTCGCGGGGACCCTGGCGGTCATGGGCGAGCTGGCACGACGCGGGCAGTTGATCAGAACCCGGCCGGTCAAGCCAGGCGAGCTGGCGGTGTCGGATTAGATCAGAATTTAGAATTTAGAATTCAGAATTCAGAATCTCAGAAGACTTTCTTGAAGGCGCCGGCGACGGAGGTCCCCGCAGTCCTGAACGCGCCGGCCGTCGTCCCCATCGCGCGCGTCAGCGCGCCGCCCCGCCGGGATGGATCGTCCGTTTCGACAGACACTGAGACGCTGGACACCCGCATCTCCTCCGAGACCAACGCGATCGATCGGCTGGACAGCAGTGGCTCTTCGTCAATCGCCGGATCGGCCTCGTTCTGAGCCACTGGTTCGGGCGTGTCGGAAGCGGTTGGCTGGGGTACGGTTTCGGCCGGCGTCGCACGCGCGGCGACGTGAACCGCCACTCGCGCCGGCGCCGTGTTCGACAACGCGGTTGCCGCGCGTCTCGTCCGAGGCGACTCGACGAGGTCGATCGGAACGGCGCGGGACGTGACGAGCGGTGTGGGGCGGTCGGCGTCGAGCCTGGCCGTGTCTGGCGCCTTGGTCGGTTCGGGCCAGGCGATCAGAATCGCGGCGGCCGCGAACGTCCCGGCGATCGCGCCAATCGCCAGGCCCTTCGCCGTAGCGGAACGCAGCGCGTGTTCAGTGCGGGCGTCGCCACTGGAAAGCGCCATGGGTCAGCTTAGCACCCAATCAGCATTCCACATTCAGCAATCCGCATTGGGCTACCTCGCCGTATCTCCCGGCTTCAATTCCAGTACCTCGATGTTCGGCAGCAGCTCGCGCAGCCGGGCGGGCGTGCCGGTGAGCAGCGGAAACGTGCCGTAGTGCATCGGCACGACCTGCGTCACGCCGAGCAGCTTGGCCGCGCGCGCCGCCGCCTCCGGCCCCATCGTGAACAGATCGCCGATCGGCAGGAACGCGATCGACGGCTCGTACATCTCCTTGATGAGCCGCATGTCGCCGAAGAGCGCCGTATCGCCGGCGAAGTAGGCGGTCAGCCCGTCCTCGAACCGGATGACGTACCCCGCCGCCTCTCCCAGATAGACCGTGCCGCCATCGTCCACGAACGAGCTGCTGTGGACGGCCGGCGTCATCGTGATCGTAATGTCACCAACCTTCTGGGAACCACCGATGTTCATGGGGCTCGTGTTCTGCACGCCCTTCTTGCCGAGCCACGTGCAGAGCTCGAAGATGCCGATCACCTTCGCGCCGGTCTCGCGCGCGACCGGCACGAGGTCGCCGATGTGATCGAAGTGCCCGTGGGTCGCGAGGATCAGATCGGCCCGTGGGATCTTCCGGCGATTGACCGGGCAGGAAGGATTCTGCTCGAGCCACGGGTCGATGATGATCCGCTTGCCCGCGGGAGAGATGAGGTCGAACGTCCCGTGACCGAGCCACGTAACCGAGAGCGATGCGCTGGAGGGCATCGGGGGGTCCGGCTGAATGAAGGGCTACAATTATATGGTTGTGACCCCCGGCGCCCCCGTCACCTTCATCCGCGGCCGGCGGGCGAGACCCGCCGATGGCGCGCCGCGCCTTCCGAAGCCGGAATGGCTCAAGGTCCGAGCGCCAGGCTCGGCTGGCTACCTCCGGCTCAAGGAGATCATGCGGTCGCTCGACCTCCATACGGTCTGCGAGGAGGCGAACTGCCCGAACATCGGCGAGTGCTGGCACCACGGCACCGCCACCTTCATGATTCTCGGAGGCATCTGCACCCGCTCCTGCGGCTACTGCAACGTCGTCCACGGCACGCCGCTCGCCGCGGACCAGCACGAGCCGGCGAGGGTCGCCGGCGCGATCGCGGCGATGGAGCTGCAGTACGCGGTCATCACGTCGGTCGATCGCGACGATCTGCCCGACTTCGGCGCGTCGCTCTTCGCCGCGACGATCCGCGACGTCCGCGCGAAGCGGCCGGACTGCCGCCTCGAAGTCCTCATCCCGGATTTTCAGGGGAACGAAGGATCGCTTCGAACGGTCCTCGACGCGCGCCCGGACGTCCTCAACCACAACATCGAGACCGTGCCGCGGCTGTACCGCGTGGCCCGGCCCGGAGGGCGCTACGAGCGCGCCCTCGAGCTGCTCGACCGCGCGGGCCGCTACGCGCCTGACATTCCGAGGAAATCAGGCCTGATGGTGGGGCTCGGAGAGACGTGGGACGAGATCGTGCAGGTCCTCCGGGATCTGCGCCGTTCGAGCTGCGGGATCCTGACGATCGGCCAGTACCTCCGACCCTCCCTCGCCAACCTGCCGATGGATCGGTACTACACGCCGGCGGAGTTCGCCGAGCTGAAGCAGATCGCGCTCGGCCTCGGCTTCGGCCACGTCGAGTCCGGGCCGCTCGTGCGCAGCTCCTATCACGCGCACGAACAGGCGGACGTCGTTCGATCAGAATTCAGAATCCAGAATCCAGAATTCAGAAGGCGCGTGCCGAGCCTGATCGAGGTTCGCGAAGCCATCGTGACGTGCACGGCCTGTACGCGGCTGCGCACGTACTGTCAGCGCGTCGCCTCGGAAAAGAAGGCCGCGCATCGCGACGACGTGTATTGGGGGCGCCCCGTGCCGGGCTTCGGCGATCCGGACGCGCGTGTGCTCGTTCTCGGCCTGGCGCCGGCCGCGCACGGCGCGAACCGCACGGGGCGCGTGTTTACCGGCGACGCACCCGGCGGATCGGGTGACTTTCTGATGCGTGCGATGCATCGTCACGGCTTCGCCAACCAGCCGACGTCGCGGCATCGGCAGGACGGGCTGGCGTTGATCGACGCGTTCATCGCGGCCGCCGTTCGCTGCGCGCCACCTGGCAACAAGCCGACCGCCGAAGAAATCGTCCGCTGCCACGCGCATCTGGTCGCGGAGATCTCGGCGCTGCCGCGCGTGCAGATCGTCGTGGCGCTGGGCCGGATTGCGTTCGAGTCCTACTGGCGGCTGCTCGCCGACCGCGGCATCGTCGTGCGTCCGCGTCCGGCGTTCGCGCACGGCGCCGTCCATCGAACGAAGGGGGCGCCACCCGTCATCTGCTCCTACCACCCGAGCCGACAGAACACGAACACGGGCAAGCTCACGCCGTCCATGATGGCGCGAGTCTTCGCGCTCGCGCGGCGGGAGCTCTCATGTTAGTGTCGAGTGGATGTCGAGAGGTGACGTGAGAAAAGCGCGCTTCGGCGTGGCAGGAAGATGGATATGGGCTCTCGCGCTGGCCGTGGCCGCCGCGGGTTGCGACCCCTCGCCTGCGGGTCCATCCGGAAGCGCGCCGTTCAGTCAGACCGACCTGCGCGTGGGGACCGGCGAGGAAGCCGTCTCTGGAAAAATGCTCACCGTGCAATACACGGGATGGTTCTTCGACGCGTCGGGGACCGATTCAAAGGGCGTGGTGTTTGATTCGTCCCTGGGCGTCACCGAGCCTTTTGTCTTCACGCTGGGCGCCGGCCAGGTCATCAGCGGCTGGGATCAGGGGCTCGTCGGCATGAAGGTGGGTGGACTTCGCAGACTCATCATCCCGCCTTCGCTCGCCTACGGGGAATCCCGCAACGGCCCGATCCCCCCGAACGCGACGTTGCTGTTCGAGATCGAGCTGACGGCAGTGCAGTGATCCTTCGTCAGCGTCCGATGTGGACGCGGAGGCCGAAGGAGACGAGCATCACGCGATCGTCCAGCTCTCCTTCGCCGCCGCTGGTCGGGTTCCCACTGAGGTGCGCGAAGCTGAGCTCGCCGTAGAGCGCGACGTACCGGTTCACCCACGCTTCAGCCCCTCCGCCGTACACCCAGCCCCACCCTTCGGTGGTCGTCTCGAATATCTGCGTCCCTCCAGGGATGGTCACAGGCGCGCCGTCGACGGTCACCGTGCGGTCATCGATCGTTTCCGTGATCGTGGACGTCGCGCGATGGAACGCGGCGCCGACCTTTCCGTAGAAGCGCATGGGCCCGCCCTGGGCGCCCACCAGGCCCGCAACCGTCACGAGGCTCGCGTCCATCGAGCTGTCGAACCGAAATCCCTGGCCGCTGCCGGTCGCCGTGGGCGAAGGCAATTTGACGTAGGCGGCCTCTCCGGCGATGAAGCGCTTGATCCAGAAGGCGCCGCCGGCGTGATACGCGAAGCCGGCGTCGTGCGGCTCGCACGTGGCGAGGTTTCCGCACTGGAGCGTCGAGAAGTCGCGAAAATTCCCGTACAGCCCGCCTCCGAAGGCGACAATCCCGGTCGGCGCAGGCGTCCACGAGTGCGGCTGGTCTTCGGTTCCCGGCGCGGGCGGCGTGTATTTTCCGACGATCAGCATCACGCTCGGCGGCTGGCCGGCGAGGTTCACAACCAGCGTGTTGACCGTGCGCACCCAGAAGAGGCCGGCGATCGGACTCCTGCGGCAGGCCCCCTCGACGGCGGGTTGAAGACCGGCGCCGACGATGAAGATCCGGGTCATCTTCGGGCACGCGTCGACGTAAAGATTGGCGTCCATCTCGTCCTTGCCCACGATGGACTTGATCTCTACGGGAACCCGGGCCTCCCCGGCTGAGTCGACTGTTGCCGTGGCGACCTGTTTGTCGTTGATGAAAACCTCGACGGTATCGCCCGCGGCGGCATTCCTCACGAACACCGTCTGCGCCGCCGCGCCGCCGACGCACACAAGATTGATGGCAGCCGCCAGCGACAGCGGCCGCAAACGTCTCGTCATTCGTCTCATTTTTATAGATAGACAGAGCCAACACACCGCGTTTGGAACCGCGGGTGGCTCACATCTTACTCGGTTCTCAGCGACCGCATCGGATCGATTCGTGCGGCGCGTCGCGCGGGAAGCAGGTTGGCGAGGAGCGCCGTCAGCATCAGGACGGACGACACGCCCGCGAGGATCGTCGCGTCCCTCCCCGCCACACCGAACAGGAGGTCCGCCAGCAGACGTGCCGCTCCGATCGATGCGACAAGCCCTGCGACCACACCGATCGTGACGACCCCGATGGCTCGGCCGATGACGGTTCGAACGATGTCCGCCGTCCTCGCGCCGAGAGCGACTCGGATGCCGATCTCCCGAGTGCGCTGGGTGACGAGGTAGGACGCGACGCCGTACGCGCCGCCCAGCGCGAGCACGAGCGCGAGCAGCGCGAACACGCCGAGCATCCAGGAGTAGGCGGCGCGGACCGTCAGGGACCGCTGCAGCGCTTCCTCCATCGTTCGGACCTGGAACATCGGCAGTTCCGCGTCGAGGTCCCGGATCGCGGCGCGGGCCGATCCTGCGAGCGCGCCGGCGTCGCCCGACGTGCTGAGCGCAACCGTCAAGCTGGACACCGGGTTCGCCGGCAACGGGAAGTACACGCCGGGACGCATCGGCCGCTCGAGCCCATAGTGCTTGATGTCACGGACGACGCCGACGACCGTGATCCACGGGGCCCCATCGTCGTTGAACCTGACCCGGCGGCCGACGGGGTCGGCCACGGTCGGCCAGAACGTCTTCACGAACGATTCGTTGACGATCGCAACGCGCGGCGATCGGCGCGTCGGATCCTCCGGCTGCGGCTCGCGGCCGTCCCGACCATCGAAAAAGCGTCCCGACTTCAGCCGGATACCCATCGTCTGGAAGTACGTTGCGCTCGCGTACCGAATGAGCGTGACGGGGACCGACTCGCCCGGCTTCCGCTCCACGCCTTCGATGGCGAAGAAGTTCCCCCAGTGGCAGCCGAGCGGCGCGCAAGTGATGAGGCCCGCGGATTGAACGCCGGGGAGGGCACTCATGCGTCGCTCGAGCCGTTCCCAGAACGCGAGCCGCTGCTCCTCTTTTGGGTAGCTGGCCTCGGGGAGCGAGACGGAGAAGACGAGCACGCCGTCGGTCCGGAACCCGGGATCGACGTCGCGGACGCGATCGAAGGCGCGCATCAGCAGGCCCGCGCAGACGAGCAGGAGCGCGGCGAGCGCGAACTCGCCCGCGACCAGGAACCACAGCGTTCGTTTTCCTCGAGGCGAGGCGGTGGTCCCGCCCGTCGCGGCGTGGACGGCCGACCGCAGATCGCCGCGTGACGCGTGGAGCGCGGGTGCCCAACCGAACAGAATGACCGTCGCCATCGACGCGAGGATCGCGAATCCGACGACGCGCAGGTCGACGCCGAACGACGCAAAGTGAGGGAGCTGGTCTGGGACGTGCGCCAGGAGCAGCTTCAGCGCCCACTGACCGAGCGCCAGACCGAGTGCGGCGCCCACGAACGCCAGGACGACGTTCTCGACGAAGAGCTGTCGGACGATCCGGACGCGGCCGGCGCCGAGGGCAAGGCGGATGCCCATCTCGCGCCGCCGGGCGAGCGCCCGCGCGAGCATCAGGCTAGCCACGTTCGCGCAGGCCACGAGGAGCAAGAGCGCCACCGCGGCTGTCAGCGCCCGGGCGGCGCTGGTGAAATCCCGGACCCATTCCTCGCGCAGCGACCGCGCAAACGGCGAGACCGCCTTATCCTTGTCCCGCTTCGTCCACACCGGCTCATGGGCACGAAGCAAATCATCGTGGGCAGCGGCGATGGTGACGCCGGGTTTCATGCGGCCCACGCCGCTGTACGAGTAGTCTTGCCACGGCTGGTTGGGATCGCCCTGCAGCGGCACCCACACCCTGGCGTTCGCCGGAAAGTCCGCCTCGGGCGGCATCACGCCCACAATCGTCCGCACGACGCCGTCGAGCTTCAGCGTCTGACCGACGACGTCTTCCCGTCCGCCGAACCGCTCTCGCCAGACGCCTTCCGTGATCAGGACGACTGGCGGTCCCTTCGGCCTGTCCTCTTCCGGCAGGAAGTCACGGCCGAGGATGGGACGAATCCCGAGGACCTTGCCGAAATCGTGTGTGACGCGTGCGCCGCGGATCCGCTCCGCGCCAGTCGAGGTCGAGAGGTTGAAGCTGGCGCCGTCCCAGATCGCAATCCCCTCGAAGAGCTTCACTCCCTCGCGCCAGGTGTGGAAGTCGGGGTAGTTGATGCCGACGATTTCGAGGTTCCACCTCGGCGCGGTCTCGTTGATGAAGACCAGCCGATCCTGATCCGGAAAGGCGAAGGGCCGCAGGAACAGGCCGTTGACGAGGCTGAACACCGCGACGTTGGCCGCGATACCGAGCGAGAGCATGAGCAGGACGAGCGCGGTCGCCGTCTTCTGCCTGGTCAGCGAGCGGAGGGCGTAGCGGAGGTCGGATATCAGCATGACGGGTCCTCGGGCGCTTAGACGACCAAGGCTGTTTAAACGTTTGCTTCAGCCGCCCACGTTATCTGCGCCCATCTGCGTGAATCTGCGGCTTATAATCCCGGCAACTCGAGGCCGTGACAAGTCTCTTCCGTTACTGCACAGCGATCGTCGCGACCTGTCTCGCCGCGTGCACGGCTGGCGACGGGCCGGCGCCGTATCCCAGCCGCGCGATCGACATCGTCGTGCCGTTTCCGCCGGGCGGCGGGAGCGACAACCTGGCCCGTACCGTTCAGGACATCGTCGAACGGGAACGGCTGTCGGCTCATCCGGTGACCGTCTCGAACAGGAGCGGAGGGTCCGGCGCCGTCGGGCTCGCGTACGTGGCCGGGCGCCGCGGCGACGGCTACACCCTCGTGACGCTCAACGATCCGCTGGTCTCGCTCGGCGTGCAGCAGCACTATACGGGCCCGACCCTCCGCGATCTGACGATCGTCGCGATTCTGGCGCTCGACGAGATGGCGATCGTGGTGCCGACGAAATCCAGATTCCAGACGATCGACGACGTCCTCGCGTTCGCGAAGGCGAATCCGGGCAAGCTCACGTTCTCGACCGAGGCGCAGGGTGGCGGCGATCACGTGCTCGGGATCCTCATCGAGCGCGCCACCGGCGCGTCCTTCACGTACGTGCACACGCGCGGCGGCGCGGAAGCGATGCAGAATCTGGTCGGCGGGCACGTGGACCTCGCCGGCCCCAACCCCAGCGAGATGCTTTCGCAATGGAAGGCCGGCCTCGCCCGACCGCTCGTTGTGTCGGCGCCGGCGAGGATCGCGATGATGCCGGACGTGCCGACGCTCGAGGAGCGCGGGGTCAAGGTCGTCCACCGGATGATGCGCGGCGTGGCGCTGCCGGGCGGCGCGCCGGCCGACGCGCTCCGCTTCTGGGAAGCGGCGCTCGCGAAGCTGACCGCGACCGAGCGCTGGCGCACGAACTACCTCGAACGCTTCGCGCTGACGCCGTACTTCAAGGCGGGCGACGAGGCGCGCGCCTTTCTGGCGCAGCACGAGGCGCTCAATCGAGACGCGCTCAATCCCGCGGAGACGCGGTGACCGCCGATCGCGCGGCGGCCCTCGCGCTCGCGGCCTTCGGCCTCTTCATCACCGTTCACGCGTGGCGGCTGCCCTACTGGACGGATCGGTCGCCCGGCCCCGGCTTCGTGCCGCTGTGGCTCGGCATCCTGCTCACGATCTGCGCGGGGTGGGTGTTCGTCCGCGCGAAGGCGCCGGCGCCTCGTCAGGCCGAGGACCGGCCGGCCGGTCGATCCGATCCGTTTGCGCTCGCGATCATGACGACGCTCGCGGCGGCGGTCGTACCGCTGGTCGGCCTCGTCGCCGCGACCGGGGCGCTCACGGCGGCGGTCGCCTGGCGGCTCGATCCGCGCCGACCGCTCGCGATCGTCGCCGCGGCGCTTGCGACGCCCGCCCTGGTGTGGCTCATTTTCGTCCGCTGGCTGGGCGTGCCGCTTCCCTGATGGGTCTTCTCGACAACCTCGCCACGGGCTTCGCAATCGCGCTGACGCCGGCCAACCTGCTCTTCGCGTTCGCGGGCGCGTTTCTCGGCACGCTGGTCGGGGCGCTTCCCGGAATCGGGTCCACGTCCGGCGTCGCGCTGCTCCTGCCGCTGACGTTCGGCATGAACCCGACGAGCGCGATCATCATGCTCTGCGGCATCTACTACGGCTCGATGTACGGCGGCACGATCACGTCGGTGCTGATCAACACGCCTGGCGAGTCCGCTACGGTCGTGACGACGATCGACGGATATCAGATGGCGCGTCAGGGACGCGCGGGCGTGGCGCTCGGCATCGCGACCGGTGGATCGTTCGTCGCCGGCACGCTCGGCACCTTCGCCCTCATGCTGGTCGCGCCGACGCTGGCGCGCGCGGCGCTCGCGTTCGGCCCGCCCGAGTACTTCGCCCTGACCGTCCTCGGCCTGGCGCTGCTGACCGGCCTCACGTCCGGGTCGCCGCTGAAAGCGTTCATCTCCGCCATTCTCGGCCTGCTCGTGGCGACCGTCGGCCTCGACGTCATGACCGGCATGCCGCGCTTCACGTTCGGTCTCCCGGATCTCTTCAGCGGCTTCGACTTCCTTCCGATCTCGATCGCGCTGTTCGGCTTCACGGAGATTCTCGTCGGCGGCGGTGGGACCGAGCAGCTGACGGCGCGGCTCTCGATCCGCGACGTGTTTCCGTCGACGCGCGACTGGCTCCAGGCGCGCTGGGCGATCGTGCGGGGATCGATCATCGGCTTCCTGATCGGCACGCTGCCGGGGGCCGGCGCGACGCTCGCGTCGTTCATGGCCTATGCGGCCGAGCGGCGGATCGCCCGCGAGCCCGAACGCTTCGGCCGCGGCGCGATCGAAGGCGTCGCCGCGCCGGAGTCGGCCAACAACGCGGCGGCCGCCGGCGCGCTCGTGCCGCTCCTGACGCTGGGCCTGCCGGGCGGGACGACGACGGCCGTCCTGGCGGGGGCGCTCATGATGTGGGGGCTGCGTCCAGGGCCGACGCTGTTCCAGGATAACCCGGAGTTCGCGTGGGGGCTCATCGCGAGCATGTACATCGGCAACGTCATGCTCGTGCTGCTCAACGTGCTGCTGATCCCGGTCTTCGTCCGCGCGGTGCGCGTTCCGTACGCGATCCTCGCGCCGGCGATTCTCGTGCTGTGCGTCGTCGGCGCGTTCGCGGCGAACAACCGGATGTGGGACGTCGGCGTGATGATCGCCTTCGGTCTCGTCGGCGTGGGAATGCGGCTGCTCGGCTACTCGCCGGCGGCCTTCATCACGGCGCTGGTGCTCGGGCCGCTCGCCGAGAACGCGCTGCGGCAGTCGATGCAGATCGCCGACGGTAACGCGCTCGTGTTCGTCACGCGGCCGATCGCGCTCGGACTGCTCGTGGCGGCGGCCCTGGCGCTCGCGACGCCGCTCGTCATGCGCCCGTCCATTGCGGCGCCCGCTTCGCGAGAAACGCGCTGATGCCCTCGTGGAAATCGGCGCTGCCGTAGCACCGCGCGACGAGATCGTCGGCGGGAGGCGGCCGGCGGTGGTCGCGGAGCCGCTGGAGCATCGCTTTCGTGGTTTCGATCGTCAGCGGCGCGCGCACGGCCAGATCGGCGGCCAGCTTGCGGACGTCCTCCGCGACGGCCTCGTCGGCGACGACGCGCGTGGCGAGGCCGAGCGCGAGCGCCTCCTGCGCGTCCAGGAATCGCCCGGTGAGGAGCAGCTCCTTGAGGGCGGCGGGACCCATGAGGTCGACGGCGCGGGCGCAGTTGGCGATCGAGAAGCAGTTGCCGAGCGTCCGCGCGATCGGGATGCCGAAGCGCGCGCTGCTGGCGCAGATCCGGAGGTCGCAGGCGAGCGCGATCGCGAGCCCGCCGCCGGCCACCGGGCCGTGAATCTGGGCGATCGTCGCGCGGCGGACCCGCTCGACGCGGTCGATGACCGCGTCGAGCCGGTGCTCGTAGGCGACCCCGGCGGCGCCGTCGAAGTCCTTGAACTGCTCGATGTCGGTGCCGGCCGCGAACGCCTCGCCCGACCCGCGCACGACGAGGACGCGGACGGAGGGTTCCGTATCGGCGCGCTCGCACGCGTCGACGAGCGCGTCGTACATGTCCCAGGTCAGCGCGTTGCGCGCCTGCGGACGGTTGAAGGTCAGGGTGGCGATGGCTCCATCGATCTCGAACAACGCGTTGCTTGAAGGCATTTCCGTCCTCGACATGACCCAGGTGATGGCCGGGCCGTACTGCGCGATGTTACTGTGCGACATGGGCGCCGATGTGATCAAAATCGAGCCGCCGGACGGCGACTGGACCCGCAACCTCGCCGGCGCGGTCGGCGTCGAGAGCCCGGCGTTCAACGCCGTGAACCGCGGCAAGCGCGGCATCGTCCTGGATCTCAAGCAGCGCGCCGCGCAGGAGGTGTTCCGTCGCCTCGCCGCCGCCGCGGACGTCATCGTCGAAAACTACCGTCCCGGAGTCATGACGCGGTTCGGCCTCGACTACGCGAGCCTCGCGCCGGCCAACCCGCGCCTGATCTACGCCTCGATCTCCGGATACGGACAGACCGGGCCCGACGCGGCGAAAGGGGGCTTCGACCTGGTGGCGCAGGGCGTGTCCGGCCTGATGTCGATCACCGGCGAGCCGGGCGGCCCGCCCGTGAAGGTCGGCGTGCCGATCACGGATCTCGGCGCGGGGCTGTTCACGCTCGCCGGCATTCTGGCCGCGCTGCACGCGCGCGGACGCACCGGCCGGGGCCAGTACGTCGACACGTCGCTGGTCGAGGCGGGAGTCGCGCTGTCGGTCTGGGAAGCCACCGAGTACTTCTCGACCGGCGGCATTCCACAACCGACGGGATCCGCGCATCGGCTGAGCGCGCCGTACCAGGCGTTGAAGTGCGCCGACGGCTACATCACGATCGGCGCCGCGAACGACCGGTCGTTCGCGAAGCTCTGCGAGCTGCTCGGCCGGACCGAGTGGACGCGCGATCCGCGGTTCACGAGCAACGCCCGCCGCGTCGAGCACCGCGCCGCCCTCGCCTCTGCCATCGAGGACGTGACGGCCCGGCAGCCGCGCGCGCACTGGCTGCGGCAACTCGACGGCGCCGGCATCCCGTGCGGGCCCATCAACACCTACGAGGACGTGTTTCGCGATCCCCAGGTACTGGCGCGCGAGATGCTCATCGACGTCGACCATCCGGTCCTCGGCCGCACGCGCGCCCTGGGAACGCCGATCAAGATGTCCGAGACGCCCCTCAACCCGCGCCGGCGCGCGCCGCTGCTGGGGGAGCACACCGACGAGGTACTGCGAGGGGTTGGATATGGGGAGGAGGAGATCGGGGAGATGCGCAACCGGCACGCAGTAGCGTAGGCCCGACCTTCAGGTCGGGCGTGCCCGGATCATCCGGATACTGTCAGGGCAACAATCCTTTCAATGTTGCCTCGACCTCTTCGGGCTTGAACCCGAACGGGCCCGCGGCGCTCTTGTGCGCGACGCGGCCCTCCTTGTCGATCACGTAGAGCCGATCGGGCCAGCCGGTGTACGCCTCCTCGACGCGGTTGTCCAGTTCGTCCACCAGCGCGGGAAACTCGATCCCGAGCTTTCGCACGCACACGCCCGCCACGTCCATCCGCTCGTCGTCGGTCGTCGTGTTCTTCACGAGCACGTCGTCCTTGACGTTGGAGCCGAGCTGCCACCGGTCGACCGGATGCGCCTCGGAGATGTAGACGACGTAGAAGGCCGCGCGATCGCGGTACTCGCGGTAGAGACGATTGAGCTCGGGCACCGCCCGGCGGAACGGCGGTCACGTGTAGCTGCCGAACACGAGCACGACGGGACGGCCGCGCAGCGACGACAGCGCCACACGACTCGATCCGTCGTGGGCCTGGAGGGTGAACTCCGGCGCCGGGTCGCCGTGGCTCAGGCTGCCCGCGCGCGCCCATAACCACATGCGCGTGGCGGGCAGCGCGCCCCACACGAGCGGGGCGGGCGCGTAGCGCATGAACATGCCGAAGCGGTCCGGTGTCTGCAGCATCGCCGTCGCCACGGTCGCAAACAGCAGGACGTAGGCCATGACGAGCGCCGCGGCGAACCGAAGAGCGACTTTTCTCACAAGCATTGGAGTATGGTCCACGACGCCTCGAACCGGGCGGCCGCCAGGTCGTCGTGGCGGATCCAATAATACAGGCTGCCGAGGTCACCCCACATCATCCCGGCCGCTTCTTCGCTGCCGACCTGAAGGAGGAGCCGCCATTCGACCGCCCGCCGCGCGAGGATGCGATGTCGCGGGTCGGTGATCGGCGGGCCGTCGCCGCAGTAGAGGCCGCCCGTGACGAGCGCGCACTCCTCCTGCATGCTGCCCTGCACCTGATCGGGATGGCCGAGCAACCAGGAGCGTTCTTCGGCCTCGAAGGATCCGTGCTCGCGAAGGGCTTCGATCAGGTTGACGTATCGTTCGCGCTCATCGGACGAAAACCCCAGCGCCGTGAACGCGGTCGAGTCCGGCGGAGGGAGCGTCAGCCCCTCGTGGTACGTGAGGCCGCACTGGACGAACGTCCCCTCCTTGATCAGATCGGAGGGCGGTTCCGCGCGCCGGTACGGGCCGGACCGGGAGTACAAGACGACGGAGTGACCGGCGTCCTTCGGATCGAACCCCCAGTGCTCCTGCGCGGCGTCGAAGAAGAACGAGAGCAGGCCCGTCTGTGGCAGAACGCGGCTGGCGGCACACTCGCTCACCGAGGCGAGATCGATTTGGCCGACGAAAGCGAGCGGGCCGCTCGCGGTCGACGGCCAGCTCTGACCCGACGGCAGATCGGGTGCGCCGCCGAAGCGCGACGGGCCTATCGGCAGCGCCCTCGTCGTCGCCGTCGGATGCAGCCGGATCGCCGGCAGCGCCGCGGAGAGAATGTCGTCGGCGCGCGCGCTCAGCTCGGCGTCGGCGGCGGCGCCGCGGATCTCGGCGGCGGTCATGGCGACGCCAGAATCATAGACAGCGAAGCATCGCCTCGACGGATCGGTCGATGTCCGCTTCGGTCGTCCGCCAGCCGGACACCGACAGCCGCATCGCCCGCTCCCCTTTCCAGCTCGTGCCGCCGACCCAGCACACGCCGTCGTGCTGAATTCGCGCGATCACCTCGTCGGTCACGTTCGTCCCGGCGCGATCGAACCGGACGAGCACCTGATTCAGCACGACGTCGTTGAGGACGCGCACGCCGGCGGCGCCGCGCAGGCGATCCGCGGCGCGCGCCGCGAGGCGGCAGCACCGAACGACGAGCTCTTCAACGCCGGAGCGTCCCAGCGTACGCAGCGCTGCATAGATCGGCACGGCGCGCGCGCGCCGTGATGCTTCCGGCACCCAGTCCATGCCGTCGCGCGCGTCCCCCTCGGCGCGGATCAGATAGGCCGCGGTCTGGCTCATCGCCGCGCGGTGCGCCGCGGGATGGGCGACACAGACGATTCCGCTGTCGTACGGCACGTTCAGCCATTTGTGACCGTCGGTCGTCCACGAATCGGCGCGCTCGACGCCGGCCACCAGGTGCCGGAGCGGCGCCGCGGCCGCCGCCCACAAGCCGAACGCGCCGTCGACGTGGACCCAGCCGCCGCGCGCGTGCGTGAGGTCGGCGATGGAGGCCATCGGGTCGCACGCGCCCGTATTGACGTTGCCGACCTGCGCGCAGACGATCGTCGGTCCGTCGCATCCCTCGAGCGCACGCGCGAGATCGTCCGGCCGCATCCGTCCGTGATCGTCTGCAGCCACACGCGTCAGGGTTTCCGCGCCCAGGCCGACCATGCGGCACGCCGCGCCGATCGAGGTGTGCGCCTCGACGCTGGCGACGACATGCACGCGCGGAGCGCCCTGAAGGCCGCGCGCCTCCACATCCCAGCCGGCGCGACGGAGGACCTCGTGCCGCGCCGCCGCGAGCGCGGTGACGTTGGCCATGTGGGCGCCAGTGACGAACCCGACGCTCGCGGTCTTCGGAAGGGTGAACAGATCCAGCAGCCACGCGGCGGCGGTATCCTCGATGGCCGCCATCGCCGGCGACATGACGTTGAGCCCCACGTTCTGATCCCACGCGGACACGAGCCAGTCCGCGGCCACCGCGGCCGGCACGCTGCCGCCGGTGACGAACCCGAAGTAGCGCGGACCCGCGGTCGCGACGAGGCCGGCGTCGGCGTTGGCCGCGAGCGCCTCGATGACCGCCACTGGATCCTCCGGCGTCTCCGGCAACGGACCGCCCAGCGCGCGCTGGAGCTCCGTCCAACTCTCGCGGGCGTTGACGTGACGGTCGGGGAGCCGGTCGAGGTACTCGCGCGCGATGTCGTACGCGCGCTTCAGACAATCCATTAGTTACTGAGTGACCCTGCCGTCCTGCGTTACGGTAAACGCGTATCCCGGTTCCTGACCTGAACCAGGCGTGAGCGTGTTCTGCACGAGCGCGACATTGTTGGCGAAGATGTCGCGGAGCACCGCGCCCGTCGGATTGACGTCGCACCAGTTCCTATCGTTCACCCGGAACGACAGCGTCATCCCGACCGGGGCGTCGTTCAGCACGATCTCGTATCGATCGGGCGGAACCGGAGTCAACGCGAACGCCTGAAACTCACGCCAGCTCGGATGGGTGTGCGTTTGACCGACGCCGTTGACGCAGGCCTGCGCCGATGCAGGCAGGTCCGAGCGGAGCGCGGTCGCGCCGCGAAAGACGATACGGACGGTGGCCAGGCCCGGCGTGGACGGCTGAGTCGGCGGATCGTCGCCGCACGCCGACAACCCCGCCGCCGCAATTGCCAGATGGAGAATCGTCAATGGCCTCATCGAGCGATTCTGCCACGCGTTGGATCTATTTGCGCTTGGGCTTGTAGACGTGCGTGGAGTGGCCGAAGAACACTTCGGCCGCTTCCATGAGTGTCTCCGGCAGCGTCGGATGTGGATGGATGCTCATCGCGAGGTCGGACGCGGTCGCGCCCATTTCGATCGCCACGACGCCTTCGGCGATCAGCTCGCCCGCGCCGGCGCCGACGATCCCGACCCCGAGGACGCGCTCGGTCGCCGGATCGATCAACAGCTTGGTAAACCCTTCCGGGCGATCGAGCGTCATCGCGCGGCCGAGCGCCGCCCATGGAAACTTCGCGACCTCGACCGCCTGACCGAGGCGTTCGGCTTCGGTCTCGGTCAGGCCGCACCACGCGATCTCGGGATCGGTGAAGACCACGGCGGGGATCGCCCGCGGCTCGAACACGACGTTCTTCCCGGCGATGGCGTCCACCGCCACGCGCGCCTCGTGGGACGCCTTGTGCGCCAGCATCGGCTCGCCGACGACGTCGCCGATCGCGAAGATCGACGGCTCCGCCGTCCGCCGCGCGGGATCGACCTCTATGAACCCGCGCGGAGTGACCTTGACGCGCGTCCGATCGAGCCCCGGAACTTCGGAGTTCGGCCGCCGTCCCACGGACACGAGCACGCGGTCGAATTCCGCCGCGCTCCGTCCGCTCTTCCCATCCAGCGTGACGCGGACGGCGTCCCCCTCCTCGGCGATCGACGCGACCTTCGTCTCGAGCAGAATCGCCTTGCAGACCCTTTCCATCCGCTTCGCGAGGACGTTGACGAGATCCCGATCCGCGCCCGGAAGCAATCCGGGCATCATCTCGACGACGGTCACTTCGGATCCCAGCGCCGCGTACACGCTCCCGAGCTCGAGGCCGATGTAGCCGCCGCCGACGACGAGAAGCCGTCTGGGAACGTCGGGCAGGTCGAGCGCGGCGGTCGAGTCCATCACGCGCGGGCTGGCCGCTGGAAAGTCGGGCGGCATCGACGGGCGCGAGCCGGTCGCGATGATCGCGCGGTCGAAACGCAGGCTCTCTGCGTCCTCTGCCTTCTCTGCGTTCTCTGCGTTCGTGACGATCGAGAGCGTCTGGGCGTCGGCGAAGCTCGCGCGGCCCTGGATGAACCGCACCTTCCGGAATCTCGCGACCTGGCCGAGCCCGCCGGTCAGCTTCGAGACGACCCCGTTCTTCCAGCCGCGCAGCTGGTCGAGGTTGATCTTCGGGTCGGCGAACTCGATCCCCCAGGCGGCGGCATGCTTCGACTCCCCCACGACTTTGGCGGCGTGCAGCAGCGCCTTGGACGGGATGCAGCCGCGATACAGGCACACGCCGCCCGGGTCGGCGTCGGTGTCGATCAACGCCACCTCGTAGCCGAGATCCGCCGCGTAGAACGCCGCGGCGTAGCCGCCGGGCCCCGCGCCGATGACCGCTATCTGTGTGGACGAATTCGCCATGAATGCAACGACGGTGTAGGCCCGACCCTCAGGTCGGGCGTGTGCGGATCACAGGAAGATGGTGAGCGGATTCTCCATCGCTTCGACGATCCACCGGAGGAACCGGGCGGCGTCCGCGCCGTCGATCGCGCGGTGGTCGTAGGAGAGCGACAACGGCAGGATGAGCCGCGGCGCGAACTCGAACTCGCCGTCCGCCTCGAGGCTCGCGGGGCCGCGCTCGCTCTCGGCCGGCGCGGCGCCGCCGCGGTCGGCCGGCGCGCCGCGCGTCGGCCGCGGCCGCCAGACCGGCTCGATCGCGCTGCGCGACAGGCCGAGGATCGCGACCTCAGGCGCGTTGATGATCGGCGTGAACGCCGTCCCGCCGATGCCGCCGAGGTTCGTGATCGTGAAGGATCCCCCCTCCATCTCCTCGATCGTGAGCTTGCGCGCGCGCGCCTTCTCGGAGAGACCCGCGACCTCCGCCGAGATCTCGGTGATCGTCTTGCGATCGGCGTCGCGGATGACCGGGACGAGCAGCCCGCGCTCGGTGTCCACGGCGATGCCGATGTGCACGTACTTCCGGTAGATGATCTCCTCGGCCGCAAGGTCGAGCGCCGTGTTGAACTGGGGGAACCGGCGCAGCGCCTCGGCCGCGATTTTCGCGGCGATCGCGGTGACGGTCAGCTTGCCGCCGGCCTTCTCGACCCGCGGCGCGTACTTCCGGCGCAGCTCCTCGAGCGCCGTCACGTCGGCGCGATCGTGCTGAGTGACGTGAGGCGCCTGCCAGGCGGCCGACAAGTGCTCGGCGGTCTTGCGGCGGATGCCGGTCATCGGCTTCCGCTCGATCTCTCCCCACTTCTCGAACGGCGTCGGAGTCGAGGGGCCTGCCCCGGGCGAAGGCGAGGCGCCTCCGGCGGGCGGCGTCGAGGGGCTTGCCCCAGGCGAAGGCGAGGCGCCTCCGCCGGGCGGCGTCTGCTAGGGGCTTGCCCCGAGCGAAGTCGAGGGGCTTGCGCCCGGCGCGGGCGAGGGCGTCGCCGGTGGCCGAGCGGTGCCGGACCGGACGAAGGCCTTGACGTCTTCAGGCGCGATTCGCCCACCCGGACCAGAGCCCGGCACACGTGTGATGTCGACCCCGAGCTCGCGCGCCAGCCGGCGCACGGATGGCGCCGCCGGCACGGCCGGCCCGGCCGCCTGTTCCGGCGCCGGAGGCTCCGCCGGCAGCGGACGCGGAGCGCGCATGTCCAGGATCGTCGCCTGACGCTTTCCCGTCTCTGCCTTCGTTGCCTCGGGCTTCGGTGATGCAGATCCCGCCTCCGCCCGCGACCCAGCCTCGGGTTTCGGCGAGGCAGGCCCGGATTCCGCGCGCGGAGCATCCGCCTTGGAGGAAACGAGCGGGGCCAGCGTCTCGGGCGGCGGGGTCGACGGCGCATCGGGCGTCGCCGGCACATCCCATTCGGTCTTGGCGTCGGCCGGCTGCGAGGCGGCGGCCTGCGGCTCGTCGGTCTTCCGAGCCGGTTTCGCATCCGCCTTCTGATCGGGCGCGGCCGCTTCCGGCGGCTGGGGCTTCTGGGCCTGTTCGGCCGAGCCTTCGTCGACCGTCAGGATCGCCTGGCCGACCTTCACCTTGTCGCCGGCCTTGACCTTGACCGCCGACACCGTGCCGCTGACGCTCGACGGCACTTCGATCGTGGCCTTGTCGGTTTCCAGCTCGAGTACGGGTTGTTCTTTCTGGATCGCGTCCCCCTGTTTCACAAGGACGCGGATCACGTCGCCCGCGGCGACGTTCTCTCCAAGTTCTGGCAGCGTGAATTCTGTAGGCATCAGCTCGTCGCAGGATTCGGTTTGTCCGGGTTGATGTCCATGTCCTTCATGGCTTGCACGACGACCTTGCGATCGATTTCTCCGAGGCGCGCGAGCGCCGAGAGCGCCCCGATGGTGACGAAGCGCGCATCGACTTCAAAAAAGTCGCGCAGGGCTTTGCGGTCCTCGCTCCGGCCGAAGCCGTCGGTCCCGAGCGACAGGATCGGACGCCCAATCCACCGCGACAGCGAGTCCGGCAGCACCTTCAGATAGTCGGAGGTGCCGACGACGACCCCCGGGGCGTTGGCCAGCATCTGCGTGACGTACGGCACGCGTGGCTCGCCCAGCGGATGCAGCAGGTTCCAGCGCTCGCACGCGTAGGCCTCCCGCACGAGCTGGGTGTAACTCGTGACGCTCCAGACATCCGCCGGGACGCCGTACTTCTCGCCGAGGATCTTCTGCGCGGCGATGACTTCGTTGAGGATCGCCCCGCTTCCGAGCAGCTGCACGCGCGGCTTCTGCCCGCCGCCGGCGGGGCTGAAGCGATAGAGGCCCTTCAGGATGCCCTCGCGCGTGCCCTCCGGCATCTGCGGCATCTCGTACTGCTCGTTCATGAGCGTGAGGTAGTAGAAGATGCTCTCGCCGTCGCGATACATGCGCTTGATGCCGTCCTGGATGATGACGGCGATCTCGTACGCGAACGCCGGGTCGTACGACAGGCAGTTCGGCACCGGCCAGGCGAGCAGGTGGCTTTGACCGTCCTGGTGCTGCAGCCCCTCCCCCGCCAGCGTCGTCCGGCCGGCGGTCCCGCCGAGCAGGAAGCCGCGCACGCGTTGATCGGCGGCCGCCCAGATCAGGTCGCCGATGCGCTGAAAGCCGAACATCGAATAGTAGATGAAGAACGGGATCGTGTTGATGCCGTAGGTGGCGTACGCGGTTCCCGCGGCGATGAAAGACGACATCGACCCAGCTTCGGTGATCCCCTCTTCCAGAATCTGCCCGTCCTTCGCCTCCTTGTAATAAAGGAGTGTGTCCATGTCGACAGGCTCGTACACCTGCCCGGCGTGCGAGTAGATCCCCACGGCACGGAAGAGCGATTCCATCCCGAACGTGCGCGCCTCGTCCGGAACGATTGGCACGATCAGGTCGCCAATTTCCTTGTCGCGCAGGAGCTTCGAGAGCATCCGCACGAACACCATCGTCGTCGAGGCCTTGCGCCCCTCGGTGCCCTTGTAGAACTCCTCGAAGATCGGTTCGAGCGGCGTGTTGACGGGCTCGACGCGCACCATCCGCGACGGCACCGATCCGCCGAGCGCTTTCCGGCGTTCGCGGAGGTACTGCATCTCCGGCGCATCGTCTGGCGGCTTGTAGAAGGGCGCCTCGGCGACTTTTTCATCCGAGATCGGGATCCCGAAACGCGACCGGAAGGTCTTCAGATCCTCCTCGTTCATCTTCTTCTGCTGGTGGGTGATGTTCTTCCCTTCACCAGCCTCGCCGAGGCCGTAGCCCTTGATCGTTCTGGCGAGGATGACCGTCGGCGCGCCTTTGTGCTCGACCGCCTCCTTGTACGCGTTGTAGACCTTGACCGGATCGTGCCCGCCGAGCCGCAGCTTCGTGAGCTGGTCGTCCGACAGGTGCTTGACCATGTCGAGCAGCCGCGGATCGGCGCCCCAGAAGTGCTGGCGAACGTACGCGCCAGACTCGACGGCGTACTTCTGATACTGCCCGTCGACGACCTCGGCCATGCGCCGGACGAGCAGGCCGTCCTTGTCTTTCGCGAGGAGCGGATCCCAGTCGCTGCCCCAGATCACCTTGATGACGTTCCAGCCCGCGCCGCGGAACGCCGCCTCGAGCTCCTGGATGATATGGCCGTTGCCCCGGACGGGACCGTCGAGCCGCTGGAGGTTGCAGTTGATGACGAAGATCAGGTTGTCGAGCTTTTCGCGCGGCGCGAGCGTGATCGCGCCGAGCGCCTCCGGCTCGTCGGTCTCGCCGTCACCCAGAAACGCCCAGACTTTCGTGTCGGACGGTTTCTTGAGCCCGCGATCCTCGAGGTAACGCTGGAAGCGCGCCTGGTAGATCGCCATGATCGGCCCGAGGCCCATCG
Organism: uncultured Acidobacteriota bacterium; assembly: GCA_963847125.1. Taxonomy (GTDB): domain Bacteria; phylum Acidobacteriota; class Vicinamibacteria; order Vicinamibacterales; family 2-12-FULL-66-21; genus DATAEE01. Next base: position 2,622,314 of record CAWJYM010000004.1, on the reverse strand, counting down.
AGACCGTCGGGAACTCCCAGAAGTCCGGCATCAGCCACGGATGCGGGTAGGACGAGAGGCCGCCGGCCGGCTTGAGCTCGCGCCGGAAGTTCTCGAGCTTCTCGACCGAGAGCCGGCCTTCGAGGTACGCGCGCGCGTAGATGCCCGGGGACGCGTGTCCCTGGAAATAAATCAGGTCGCCGTCGCTGTCTTTGCTCTTCCCCCGGAAGAAATGGTTGAAGCCGACCTCGTAGAGCGTCGCGGCCGACGCGTACGTCGAGATGTGGCCGCCGATCCCTTCGGAGATCCGGTTCGCGCGGACGACCATCGACAACGCGTTCCAGCGGATGAGGCTTTTGATGCGGCGTTCGATCTCCTGGCTGCCGGGAAGCGGCTGCTGCGCGTCGGCCGGGATGGTGTTGACGTACGGCGTGACGGCTGAGAACGGCACGCGCACGCCCGACTGGCGCGCGCGATGGCTCAGCGCATCGAGCAGCCGGACGACGCGGTCCCGGTCGGCGTGCTGGAGAACGTACTCGAAGGAATCGAGCCACTCGCGGGTCTCGACCCGTTCGAGCTCGGCGGCGTCTTTCGGGGCAATCTGTTTCATAGGAACCCCTAATTGTAACGCCCACGGGGCTCCTTGGACAGAGGGCTCCCAATCTGCCCATTGCTGATTGCTGAGTGTGGATTGCTGAATTCACCTTCACCGTTTGGCACTCAGCATTCAGCATTCAGCATTCCACATTGGTTAAGGCTCTTCGCCGTTTCTGTACCAGCCGTTCACGAGCCGGTTGCGTTCCGCAATCTCGCGGTCGAGACGGATGTCGCGCGTGCAACGAATGAGTCCGTCCTCGCCGCGCGTCATAGACATCACGTACGCGAACGGCCTGCCCGCCGCGGCGCTGCGCTCGCCTTCGACGGACCGCAGGTACTTGTCGCCCTCGAAGAGGAAACTCTCAATCCAGTGCTCCGGCGTGTCGGGGCCGGCGAGGTGGACGTGGATGTGGCGCGGGTTGCCGCCGCCGGGGTAGTGGCCGGGCCAGATGGTCCGGATCTCGTAGCGCCCGCTCGCGTCGGTGACGAGCGATCCGCGGAGCCGCGCGTTGCGCGAGTTGTCCACGGGACGCGAATAGTAGCCGTCGTTGTCGGTGTGATACACGCTCAGCCGCATGTTCGCGAGCGGCGTCTTTCCATCCGTCCCGACAATCGTCCCCGTCACGAGGAGCCGCTGCCCCGGCTCACTCGCCGGCGCAACGGTCATCCGGCCCACACTTTCTTGACCCGTAGTGTCCGGCCTTAGCCGGACCGACGACAGTTCCGGAAGCGCGATGGCCAGCGCCGGCAAGGAGCCGATGAACGTCCGTCTCGTCTGATTCACGGTGGACCCCCTCGGACAATTAGACGACGCCCGACCAACCGTCGTTAACACCTGGGCCTGCCTCGCCGCCCCTCGACTTCGCTCGGGGCGGCCCTGAGCTAGTCGAAGGGCCGAAGCCGCAGGCGAAGGTGGGACGACCGGCGGGACAGCGAGATACCGCCCTCACATCAGGGTGAAATTCACCGTGACGGTCATCAGCACCGGGACAGGCTGGCCGTTCAAAAGCGTCGGCACAAACTCCCACTGACGAACGGCGTCGATCGCTGCCTGATCGAGCAGCGGAATCGAGCGCAGCACACACGCGTTCTCGACGCTGCCGTTCGTACCAACTATCACTTCCAGAATAACGACGCCCTGCACCCTCGCCGACTGGGCGATCGGGGGAAAGCCGGATTGACGTGCTTGGTTTTCGGAGGCGCCTTGATCGGGCCACCGACGCGCACTGGTAGCGGAGCACCCGGCGCGCCGCGCAGAACAGCACGACAGTCCGGACCCTGCGCCGGAGCGCCTGCATCAGGCCTCTCGAGACTCAGCGCGCGCGTCCTGAGCGAAGTCGCCTCCTCGGTCAAATAGTCGGCGACGGCGTGGTACGACCGCGGATCGTCCGGCGCGAGCGTGATGCACGTGCGGACGGTCGTGAGGCCCAAATCGAAATCGCCGCGCCCGTGATAGAGCGCCGCCAGGTGCCGATAGTCCTCACACTGCGCCTGACCCGCGGACACGCGCGCCTCGAGCCTCGAGATCTCGGCGGCGGGCGGGTTTTGCGATGGCGACGGCTGCATCAGCATCGCGGCTGCGAGAAATACGAGGAGGTTAGGCATCGTTCGTGCCTCCGTCAGCCTGGACCGAGAATCCGCCGCAACACGGCGGAGTCCATGTTACCGCCGCTCATCACGCAGACGACGGTCTTTCCGCGAAGCGTCCCCTCGAGTTTGCGCGCGGCGGCGAGCGGCGCCGCGCCGGCGCCCTCCGCCAGATTGTGCGTGGCCGACAGCGCCAGCCGCACGCCGTCCGCCAGCTCCTCCTCGGTCAGCGTGACGATGTCGTCCAGAGAGCGTTTGAGGATGCCGAACGGCAGATCGAACGTGACGCGGGTGGCCATTCCTTCGGCAAACGTCGCGGCGCTCGTTCCGACGACTCGCGCTGTTCCTCGCCACGATCGGGCGAACGCGTCCGCGCGCTCGGCCTGCACGCCGATGATCTTCGCCGGAAGACCGAGCGCGTCCCGGACGAGCGTCAGACCGGCCGCGCCGCTGCCGCCGCCGATCGGCACGAGGATCACGTCCGCCTGCGGCAACTCCTCGAAGATCTCCAGCGCGTAGGTCGCGACCCCCGCGATGAGCAACGGCTCGTTCGCCGAATGCACGTAGCGCCGGCCTTCCACGGCGGCCACGCGCTCGACCTCCTCGCGCGCCTCGTCGAAGTCGCCGCCGTGCTCGACGACCTCGGCGCCGAACGCGCGCATCGCGGCGTTCTTCTCCGGATTGTTCCCGCGCGGCACGTAGACGGCGCATCGGACCTGCTCTCGCTGACACGCAAACGCGATCGACTGACCGTGGTTGCCCGTGCTCGCCGTGATCACCCCGCGGCGCCGCTCTGGTTCCGACAGCGACCCGACGAGGTTGAGCCCGCCGCGAACCTTGAACGCGCCGGTCGGGTTGTGGTTCTCGTGCTTCACCCGCACGTCGCAGCCGAGCGAGTCCGCGAGGAGCGGGTGGCGCAAGAGCGCCGACGGCCGGATGACCGGCGCGATCCGCTTGCGCGCCGCGTAGACGTCGGCGAGCGTCGGGGGGGACATCACCGGAATCATCTGGAGCCTCTCGTGCCATCCCGGACGACTCGCGCGGCGAGGCCGGGCTGATCGGTTATCAGCGCGTCCACTCCCCACGACAGCAGCCGCCGCATATCCTGCTCGTCGTTCACCGTCCAGACCTGCACGGGGACGCCGGCGCCGTGCGCGGTGCGAACGAACCGGGGAGTGACGACCCGCGTGGGGCCAAAGGACTCGGGAACCTGGAACGCCTTGTACCGTGGCCAGAGCAAGCGGCAGCCGCAGGCGCGACAGATACATCGCCAGCTGCGTCTCGCTCGTCGCCGCGCCGGTCGGCATGTCCGGCTCGAGCCGCCGGACCACGCCGAGCGAGCGGCGGTGGAACGACCCGATCATCACCCGGTCGACCGCCTTGCGCGGCACGGACGACGTCGACCGCGCGCCTGGCCGATTCGCCGTCATCCTCCTTCAACTCGACGATGAACACGGCGTCCGGGAAGGCCGCGAGGACGTCGGCCAGCCGCGGGATGCCGATGCCGCGGCCGCGCAGCGGGTAGGCCTCTTCGGGCCCGAACCAATAGGCGGCGTCGACGCGGGCGAGCTCGTCGGCGGTCATCGAGGCGACCGACCCGCGGCCGCCCGTCGTCCGGTCGATGGTTTCGTCATGGATGACGACCATTTCGCCGTCGCGGGACCGGCGCACGTCGATCTCGAAGCCGTCGGCGCCGGCGGCGAACCCGCGCTCGAACGCGATGAGCGTGTTCTCGGGGCCCAGCGTGCAGCCGCCGCGATGGGCCAGAACCAGGGGACGCGAGCCGCCGAGCGCACGGTGCACGCCTCATCTTATCCCGCAGATTTCGGCATGGGGGGCATTGGGCATTGGCCATTCGCCGGGTACAATCGTCGTATGGCCGCGCCATCCACCCTCGGAGACCTGCGCAAGACGATCGAGGCGCGGCGCGTGCCGCGCCGACGCGTCAAGGACGAAGTCCGCGACAACCTGCTGCGAAAGCTGTGCGCCGGCGAGACGCTCTTTCCCGGCATCGTCGGCTACGACGAGTCGGTGATTCCGCAGATCGCCAACGCGATTCTGTCGCGCCACAACTTCATCCTGCTCGGCCTCCGCGGCCAGGCCAAGAGCCGGCTGCTCCGGTCGCTCGCCGATCTGCTCGACGCCGAGATTCCGGTGGTGCCGGGCTGCGAGATCCACGACGACCCGCTCGCGCCCATCTGCGGCGCGTGCCGCGCGCGCGTGCGGTCCGAAGGAGACGCGCTGCCGATCGCGTGGCTGCCGCGCGATGAGCGCTACGTCGAGAAGCTCGCAACCCCGGACGTGACGATCGCCGACATGGTCGGCGACATCGATCCGATCAAGGCGGCGCGCGCCGGCCTGCGCCTCGGCGACGAGCTGACGATGCACTACGGGCTGCTGCCGCGCGCGAACCGCGGCATCTTCGCGATCAACGAGCTGCCCGACCTGGCAGGCAAGATCCAGGTCGGCCTGTTCAACATCCTGCAGGAAGGGGACGTCCAGATTAAGGGCTACCCGATCCGCCTGCCGCTCGACGTCCTGATGGTCTTCACGGCGAACCCCGAGGACTACACGGCGCGCGGCAAGATCATCACGCCGCTCAAGGATCGGATCGGCTCCGAGATCCGCACGCACTATCCCGTGACGCGGCAGCATGCGATGACGATCACGCGCCAGGAAGCCTGGCTCGACCGGGGCGACGGATCGCGCGGATCCGACGAACACGGATCTCTGCCGATCGAGGTTCCTGACTACGTCCGCGAGATCGTCGAGGAGGTCGCGTTTCAAGCGCGCGCGGATCAGAAGATCGACAAGCGATCGGGCGTCAGCCAGCGGCTGCCGATTTCGTGCCTCGAGAACGCGGTCTCGAACGCGGAGCGCCGCGCGGTCCTCGCCGGCGAGCCGATCGCCGTGCCGCGCGTGACCGACATTTACGCGGCCCTCCCGTCGCTGACCGGCAAGTTCGAGCTGGAGTACGAGGGAGAGCTGAAGGGGGCCGACAGCGTCGCCCGCGAGCTCATCCGGTCGTCGGTGGCGAACATCTTCACGGACCGGCTGGCCGGGGCCGATACGCGCGCGATCGTCGACTGGTTCGACCTCGGCGGGTCGCTGCAGGCGGACGACACGCTGCCGGCGGGCGAGCTCCTCACGCGCGCGGACGGTGTGCAGGGGCTGAAGGCGCTCGCGGCGACGCTGGTCGGATCCACGAGCGCCGCGCGTGGGCAGCCGTCGGATCCGGCTCTCGCCTCGGCGATTGATTTCGTCCTCGAGGGGCTCTACGCGCAGAAAAAGATCGGGCGGACCGAGGACTGGAGCTATCAGGCGGGCGAGACGCCGCGGCGTCAGCCGCGGCCCGTCGACAGCATGATGGAGCGGGAAACGCCGCCCACGGGGAAGAAGAGGTACTACAACTGATCAATGCTGAATGTGGATTGCTGAATGCTGATCGAACAGGCCGAGCGAAAGCGAGGCCGTGGCTGGGAGTTTTCGAGACAGCGCGCCGAGCGTGAGCGAGGCGCCCGCCTACGCTCTTCGAGCTTCGGCGAGGTCTCGCCGGAGCCTTGGCGAAGGCGGATGGTAGGCGCTGGGGGTGGGGCCCCAGCGCAAACTAAGAAATGAAATACCGCTACGGCAAATACGTCGGCGACGACCTGGAGGGCCTCGACCTCGGGGACCTGGTGTCGAAGCTGTCCGACCTGCTGCTGTCCAGCGGGTTTCAGAGCCCGTACGGGCCGTTCGATGAGAGCGACCACACGATGCAGTCGCTCCACGACGCCATCCTCGAAGCGCTCCTGAACGGCGGACTGCTGCCGGAGGACGCGCTCGAGCGTCTGCTCGGCGATCCGGCGGACGGGGATGCGCAGGAAGGACGGGACCGGCTCGAGGAGCTCGTCCAGCGGATCATCGACCAGATGTTCGAGCAGGGCTACATCACGCCGCCGCCCGACCTCTCGGCCGAGCAGGCGCGGCGCGCCATGGGCCAGGGCCCGGAGAGCGGCCCGGACGACCCGTCGCAGGTCCGCTTCGAGGTCACCGACAAGAGCCTCGATTTCCTGGGCTACCGCGCGCTGCGCGACCTGCTGGGTTCGCTCGGGCGCAGCAGCATCGGCCGCCACGACACGCGCGAACTGGCCACCGGCATCGAGGTCATCGGCGCGCCGAAGCCGTACGAGTTCGGCGATACGCTCAACCTGGATCCCAGCGCCACCATTCTCAACGCGGTGGCACGCCAATCCGAGCTCAGCGGCCGGGCGCCAGGGCCTACCGACTCCATCGAGGTCGACTACGAGGACCTGATGGTCGTCCAGGGCGAGTTCCAGAGCTCCTGCGCGACGGTCCTGATGCTCGACTGCAGCCACAGCATGATCCTGTACGGCGAGGATCGGTTCACGCCGGCCAAGCGGGTCGCGCTCGCGCTGGCCAACCTGATCCGCACGCAGTATCCCGGCGACGGGCTGCAGGTCGTGCTCTTCCACGACTCGGCCGAGGAGATTCCGATCGGCCAGCTCGCACGCGTGCGCGTCGGCCCGTTCTACACGAATACCCGCGAGGGTCTTCGCCTGGCGCGGCGATTGCTCGAGCGACAGCGCAAGGACATGCGCCAGATCGTGATGATCACCGACGGCAAGCCCTCCGCGCTGACGCGCCCCGACGGCCGGATCTATCGCAACGCGTTCGGTCTCGATCCGTTCATCGTCTCGGAGACGTTTGCCGAGGTCGCCGCCTGCCGCAAGGCGGGCATCATGATCAATACGTTCATGCTGGCCCGCGACTACGACCTCGTGAGCTTCGTCCGCAAGGTCGCCGAGATCTGCCGGGGCAAGGCGTACTTCACGACGCCGTACACGCTCGGACAGTACGTGCTGATGGATTACATGAGCCGGAAGACCAGAACGGTACACTGAATGCTCCCCACCGAGATCCCCATCTTCCCGCTCCCGAACGTCGTCCTCTTTCCGCACGTGTTCCTTCCGTTGCACATCTTCGAGGCGCGGTACCGGGAAATGGTCGAGCACGCGCTCGCGGAGGACAGGATCATCGGGATGGTCCTGCTCCGGCCGGGCTGGGAGGGCTCCTACGATCAGCGGCCGCCGGTCTACCCCATCGGCTGCGCCGGGCTCATCACGCACGCGGATCGACTGCCGGACGGCCGCTTCAACATCGTCCTGCGCGGCCTGGAGAAGTTCCGCATCATCGGCGAGAGCCAGGGGCAGTCGTACCGCCTCGCCCGCATCGAGACGCTCGCGGAGAGCCTCACGGCCGACGACCGGCCGCGCGTGACGGCCGAGCGGCGGCGGCTGGAAGCGATGGTCGCGCCGGGCGGGGATTCGCCCGGCCCCGAACGGTCACTGCCCAGAGGCATGCCGGACGAGGACCTCGTCAACGCGCTCGCCCAGTACCTCGAGCTCGAGCCGGTCGAGAAGCAGGCGCTCCTCGAACGGGATGGTCTGATCGAACGGTGCCGGTCGCTGATTGAGCTGTTGGAGATGAAACAGCTACTCGCCCGGAAGAAATGGACAGAGGGGGTTCACTGACGATCGCTCATTGTGGATTGCTGAATGTGGATCGCTGAGTGATCTTGCGCTTCCTTAGTGCGAGCTTTTCTTTAGTGCGAGCTTTTCTTTCCTGCGAGCCTGCTTTTCTTTCTCGAGATTGACGATTGCCGTTTTCTGTGAGGCCGTGAAGATTGCAACAAGTTGACTCGCCTCGTCGACGAGACCATCAAGCTCGGCCCCCTTCGCCATCCCAGCCCGCTTGAGCAGCATCAACCAGTAATCCGACTCGTCGGCTTCCTCGATGACGACGCCTATCTTCGAGATGAATTCTCGCTTCGAACGGGCGCGGCACGTAGCCCTGTGGTTCGCTCCCACCGACGTACCCGCATCGAACAACTGCCCACCTATACGTCTGGCCTCCCAGGTCTGGGGCAATCTCGCGCAGAACCGAATGATCCCAAGGGCGAAGTCAAACGTCCGCTTTTTCAGGATCTCGGAGATCGACATTCACCCCGGGTGTTGCACCAGTCATGCCGGCGGGTATTCTTCGAAAACTAGGGATTCCGGTTTCTGGAGGGACAAGAATTTCAACGGGCGGGATGTCGCAGAATGGCAATTCTTCACTTCGCAATCGTCAAAACTCAGCACTCAGCATTCCACAATCCTCATTGGGCAAGTCTCTTGACGATGTTCTGAACCACCACCTGCCCGTGGAACCGCCCGTTCTCGATAAAGATCTTTCCGCTCTGTAACCCCGCGACCACCGCACCCGCTACGAAAAGCCCCGGCACGTTGGTTTCGTAGGTCTCTGCGTGGAAGACCGGGCCGCAGGTGGCGGGATCGATCGCGACGCCTGAAGCCTGAAGCAGCGCGGTATCGCTCCGGTATCCGGTCAGCAGGAACACGGCGTCTGCCCGGATCTCGTCCTGCGCGCCGCCACGCGAGAGCACCACGGAGGTCGGGCGAATCTCGGAGAGCGTCGTCTCGAACCGCGTCGCGATCGATCCTTCCTTGATGCGATTCTCGATGTCGGGCTTCACCCAGTATTTGATCGAGTCGCCCAGGGCCGCGCGCCGATGCACGAGCGTCACGCGCGCGCCGTTGCGAAAGAGATCGAGCGCGGCCTCCGCCGCCGAGTTCTTGCCCCCGACGACGACCACGTCCTTGCGGAAGAAGGCGTGCGGTTCCGTGTAGTAGTGCGACACGTGCGGCAGGTCCTCGCCCGGGATCCCCAGGCGATTGGCGACGTCATACGCGCCGGTGGCGATGACGACCGTGCGCGCACGCCGGATGCGTCCTCCATCGCGTGGGGTCTGCGTCTCGACGGCGAAGAGCGGCTTGCCGCCGTCGCGCTCCGTCCTGACGGCGGCAACCGTTTCGTCGAACGCGATCTCGAGCCCGAACGCATCCGTGATGCGGCGGTAGTAGCGCAGCGCCTCCTGGCGCGTCGGCTTGTCGTTCGGGCTGACGAACGGCATCCCGCCAATCTCCAGCAGCTCCGGCGTGGTGAAGAAGACCATGTTCGTCGGGTAGTGCAGGAGCGAGTTGACGAGCGCGGCCTTCTCGACCACCACGTAGTCGAGCCCCGCCTGCTTCGCCGCGATGGCGGTCGCGAGGCCGGCGGGGCCTCCTCCGACGATGAGAACGTCAATCATTGGTGGCCGGCTTCGCGAAGGACAGTCTATCGACAGCGACGCGGCCGTTGCTGACGACGAGCAGGACGTCCTGTAACACGCGCGGGTCCTTGAGCGGGTTTCCGTCGACGGCGATCAGGTCCGCGTCCAGTCCGGGAGCGATCGCGCCGGTCGTCTTCTCGAGCCTCAGGAGCTCGGCCGCTCTGATCGTCGCCGTCTGCACCGCCTCGAGCGGCGACAGGCCCATGTCGGCGAACGCGGCGACCTCGCCCGAGATACGCGAGAGGCTGTTCGGCCCGTAGGACGTGTCGGCGCCGGCGGCGATCTTCACGCCGAGCTTGTGCGCGCGCTCGATCGTGCTCTTCAGCCTGGGCAGCATGTGCGCGCCGCGCCGCAGCAGCGCCGGCTCGTCATAGTCTCCCCCGGGCCCGGCGACGTCGATCACGGTGATGTAGGTGGGCACGAGGAAGGTGCCCTTCTCTTTCATCAGCGTCAGGGTCGCGTCCGACAGATAGGTGCCGTGCTCGATGCTGCGCACGCCGGCGCGAACCGCCGCCATCGCCCCTTCGTCGCCATGCGCGTGCGCCTGCACGGGAACGTTCTTGAGCGCGGCCTCCTCCACCGCCGCGCGCAGCTCCGATTCGGTGTAGACCTGCTTGCGCGGATCGGTATCCGCGGTGCCGGCGCGCTCGGTCGCGAGCACCTTGATGAAGTCCACGCCGCGCGCGAGATTCGCGCGGACGACCTGCCGGATGTCGGCAGGCGTGTTGACGCCTTTCATGAGGGGTGCGAGAGAAGGCTCCGTCAGGAACGCCTCTTCGGCGATGTGTGGACGGACGTGATAGCCGGACGCGACGACGTCCGGGCCGGCGACGGCGCCCGCGCGCACCAGCTGGCGGAGGCCGACGTCCACCCAGGCACCGACGCCGGAGCTGCGCACCGTGGTGACGCCGGATTCGAGCGCCGCCCGCGCCGCGCGCAGGTTCGCGATGTGCGTATGGGCGTCGATGAGGCCGGGAAGCACGTGCAGGCCGCGTGCGTCGACCACGCGAAGGCCGCTCGTCGCCAGGCCGGATCCCACCGACGCGATGCGGCCGTCGCGCACGACGATCGTCGCATCGGGCATCACGGATCCGTTCCGGACGTCGACGACGTTGGCGTGCACGATTGCCAGCGAGGTCGAATCGGGCGGCGCCTGCGCCGACAGCAGCGCGGAAAGGACGGCGACGATAGCAAGGGAGAATAGGCGTGTCATTTTTTTTCCTTCAGCAATCAGCAATCAGCAATCAGCATTGTGCGACTATCCCTTCTTCTTCGCGGGCTTTCGTGCAGGCGGCTTCGGTTGATACTCGATCTGCACGTCGCTCACGGTGGCGATCAGCCGTCCGGGCGACGTGTAGGTCTCGCGGCCGTCGGCGCGCGTCGCTTCGAGCTTCTCGCCGAGCAGGCTGACCTCCTCGATCTCGGCGGGGACCTCGACCATGATCGGCTCCGCGCCGGTGGGCGCGACCGCCTTCAGCGGTTCGCCCGCGGCCCCTTCGATGCGATCGACGAGATCCTTCGCGGTGCGGAACTCGCTCAGGACGACCGCGCGCGTCAGCAGCGTGCCGTCCGGCGCGAGCGCGCCGATCGTCGCCAGATACCGGACGTATCCCTTCCCCGCCCGAATCTGCTCTTCCGAGTAGAGATGACGATTGTGCAACGTGAAGGTCAGCCGGGCCGGTCCAACGTGCGGCGGCACCTTGATTCGAGCTCCGCTCGCGGGGTCGCGGCCGGCGACGATGTCGCAGAAGATCATCTTGGTGCGCTGGCCGTGGCCGAGCACGTTGGGACAGCTCACCTCGGCGGGTGCGACAGTCGGGGGCGGTGGCGGCGGTTTCGCGGGAGCACGCTGCCGCCGTGTCTGCGGTTCTGAGTCAGCGGCAAGGCCAAGCATCGTGAGCATCGTGAGCATGGCGATGACCGCGAACGCGGCACCCGGGCGCGACACCCCGTCAGTATAAGCCGCACCCTCACCCCCCATTCGCCGAACTGCGTTGCGGGGCGCGGGCCTCCCGCTGTATTCTCGTGTGCATTCAAGCTGTATACCACCATGCCGCGCCACCAGCGATCGACCACGCCTGAACCGTCGCAATTCGATCGCGCGTACGAAGGCATCAGGGCGCGGGTGACGGACGGCAGCTACCGGCACGGTTCGCCGCTCTCCGAGAACATGCTCGCGCGGCTGCACGGCACCAGCCGGACGCCGGTGCGCGAGGCGCTCGCGCGCCTCGTGCAGGAGGGCTACGTCGAGCGCGTGCCCGGGCGTGGGTACTTCGTCGCGCGCATCACCGTCCAGCTGATTCGGGACACGTTCGACGTGCGCCGGCTGCTCGAAGGGGCGGCCGCGGCGCGCGCAGCCGAAGTCGCAACCGAAGAAGAGATCACGCAGCTCGAAAAGCTGGCCGAGTTCCGTTACGCCGCCGTCGATCCCGTCGCCTACCGCCAGGCCGAATCGGCCAACGCGGAGTTCCACCTCGCCGTCGCCGCCGCGAGCCACAACCGGCTGGCCGCGGTCCTCATTCGCGATTGCCTCCGTCAGATGGATCGTTTCATGTCGCTCGTCTTCGACATCGATCCGTTTCAGGAGGAATCGAGCCTCGAGCACAGCGCCGTGGCTGCCGCCATCCGCCGCCGGGACCCGGCGGCGGCGCGCGCCGCGCTCGAAACGCACCTCGACCGTAGCAGCGGCCTGATGCAGCAGGCACTCCTGTACGGTCGCGTCAACGGCGTCTAAGCGGCAAGGCGTTTGCTCGACGTCCCGACATCACCGGTTTCAGCCTAGACGTACCTCTCCGGGCACAGGAAAGGGTCAATCGGTGGGATGGACGGCGAGGACGGCTCCAACTTTTAGGAGGCTTCGATCCATGAAAGTGAAACTCCGGCTACCGGCGCTTCTGATGGTCTTCTCGGCAGCGCTGGCGACCTCGGCGATCGCGCAAGTCCAGACGGGCAGCATCCTCGTCAAGGCGAACGATGCGCAGGGGGCGGTGGTTCCCGGCGTAGCCGTCACCATCAGCAGCCCCGTTCTCGTCTCGGGGACGATGACGAGCGCGACGGACGCGGGCGGCGCCTGCCGTTTCCCGTCGCTGCCTCCGGGCATCTACACGGTCAAGATGGAGCTCCAGGGCTTCCAATCCGTCATCCGCGAGAACATCATCGTCGCCGTCGGTCAGACGACGCCGGTCGATCTCGCGATGACCGTCGCGACGCTGCAGGAGAGCGTCACGGTCACCGGCGCATCGCCGGTCATCGACACGACCAACGCGAACGTCAACGTCACCCTGAGCCAGGATCTGCTGCAGATGACGCCGAACGGCCGCGACATCTGGTCGTTGATGGAATACAAGGTGCCCGGCCTCGTGTCGGCCAGGCCGGACGTCGGCGGTACGGCCGGCGGGCTGCAGGGCGCGATGGTGGCGCGCGGCACGACCAACGGGCAGAACTCGCAGTACCTGAACGGCATCAACGTCGGCGACCCGTCGGCGATCGGGTTCGCGGGCTACTACTACGACTACGACGCGTTCGAGGAGCTGCAGATCTCGACGGGCGCACACGACCTGTCGGTGCCGACCTCCGGCGTCTTCCTCAACATGACGACGAAGACCGGCGGGGACCGCTGGCAGGGCAAGGGCGCCTTCTACTGGGAGGGCGACGCCACGCAAAGCCGGAACATCGACGACGAGCTGGGCGCGCTCGGGTTCAAGCCGGAGACCAACAGCGTCGACTACGTGTCGGATGTGACGTTCAACGGCGGCGGCCCGCTCATCAAGGACAAGCTGCGGTTCTTCGGATCGTTCCGTGACTGGCGTGTGCACATCAACGTGCCGGCGGCGTTCTCGGAGAGCGTCCTGGACGAGACGAATATCACCTCGGGCCTGGGCAACGTGACCTGGCAGATCAACAGTGACAACCGTCTGACCGGTTTCTACTCGCGGCAGTACTACAAGAAGCCGAACCGGTTTCTCGGCTCGAGCGCGCTCTTCACGAGCGATTCGAACTCGAACGAAGACGACGTGTTCAACGTGTATCAGGCGCTCTGGAACTCCGTCCTGACGAGCAAGCTGTACGTGGATGCCCGATTCAGCCTCAACACGATCCTCTTCCCGCTGTTCTTCAACGGGAGCAATCAGACGCTGCTCGACAATACGACCGGCATTCGAACCGGGAACGCCACGACGCAGGTTCAGCAGTGGCGCGACCGCTTCCAGGGCAGCGCGACGTTTCAGTACTTCGTCGAACAGGCGCTCGGCGGCCGGCACGAGTTCCGGTTCGGCTTCGACCAGTCGCACGTGCGGCAGCGGGTCATCACCGACCGCTGGGACAACGTGGCGCTGACGTACACGAGCGCGACGAACACCACCAACACGGTGACGCTGTTCAACACGCCGGTCGAAACCAAGGCGGCCGTCAACGTCACGTCGCTGTTCGTGCAGGACAGCTACAGCGTCAACCGGTTCACGCTTTCGGGCGGCGTGCGGTTCGAGCACGTCAACTCGTACCTGCCCGATCAGACCAGCCCGCCGAGCCCGCTCTTCCCCAATCTGCCGCGCGACTTCGACGCGGTGGAGGACGTCGTGGTCTGGGACTCGTGGGGGCCACGGGTGAACGTCGCCTACGACCTGACGGGCGACGGGCGGACCGCGCTGAAGGCGTCCGCGGGGCGCTACTACTATCAGATCGCGGCGGGAACGGCGAACGCGATCAACTTGAACGCGAACTACAGCGAGCAGTTCAACTGGACCGACGGGAATCGGGATCTCCGGTGGCAACCGGGCGAGCAGACGGGAAGTCCCGTCATCGCATCCGGGATCACAACGTCATTTGACCCCGACATCGAGCGGCCGTACACGAACGAGTTCACCGTTGGACTCGATCGCGAACTGATCCCCAGCGTGAAGCTCGCCACGGTGTTCACGTATCGCGTCGAGCGGAACCTGCAGGCGAACCTGAACCCGGACTTCCCCTACGCCACGACGACGACGCCGCGCGCGGACATCGGGCGCGACGGGCTCGCCAACACCGCCGACGACAGCACGTTCGAGTTTTTCAACCGCTTGTCGACGGCGAACCGGACCGTGATCACGCACGATCCGAACATCCGCCAGACGTACAAAGGGATCGAGATCACGGCGACCAAGCGGTTCGCCGACCGGTGGCAGTTGCTCGGTGGGTACACCTTCTCGAAGGCGAGGATCGAGGACATCGGCGTCTCGGCAAACCCGAACGATTTCATCCTCTTCGACGGCCCGCTACCCACCAACGACCGCCCGCACCAGTTCAAGCTGACGGGCACGTACGTCCTCCCGTGGTACGACATCTACGTCAGCGGCAACCTTCGGGCCCAGAGTGGACCGCCGATCCGGCGGACGGTGAACACGGGTCTTCAAGTCGGCGGCACGACGACCGTCAACGTCGAGTCGTACGACGCCGATCGGCTCGACACGCTGCGCACGATCGATCTGCGGGCTTCGAAGACCTTCCGGCTGCGGGCCGATGACGCGATCGAGCTCGACCTGGATTTCTTCAACCTGACCAACGCGAACACCGTGTGGGAGGTCAACCAGGGCACCGGCCGCACGAACGTCCGTCCGAACGGCGATCCGAATGCGACGCAGGTGAATGTTCAGCTTTGGGGAATTCCGACACAGGTACCTGGCGCCGCGGATCATCCGGTTCGGCGTGTCGTACCGCTTCTAGGGCGCGCAGAGGACGCAAAGGGCGCAGAGGGCGCAGAGAACATCGGGTAGAGTGATCGGGGCCTAGGTCCATGTCTCCATCACTCTACCCGTCGCGAATCGTCTGCCTCACCGAAGAAACCACCGAGACACTGTACTTGCTCGGCGAAGGCGATCGCGTCGTCGGGATCTCCGGCTATACGGTCCGTCCGCCGGAAGCGCGCCAGAAACCCAAGGTCTCAGCGTTCATCAACGCCCGATTCGACAAGATCGAAGCGCTCGAGCCTGACCTCGTTCTCGCGTTCTCCGATCTGCAGGCCGACATCGCCGCCGAGCTGATCCGCCGCGGATACCCGGTCTACACGTTCAACCAGCGCGGCGTGGATGGGATCCTCCAGATGATCCGGACCGTCGGCGCGCTCGTGGGCCGCGCCGAGGCGGGCGACCGGCTCGCGTCAGAGATGGAGGCCGGACTTGGACGGATACGCGACTCGGCCCGGGCGCTGCCCCGCCGGCCGCGCGTGTTCTTCGAGGAATGGGACAACCCGATTATCTCGGGCATCCGCTGGGTCGACGAGCTGATCGAGATCGCCGGCGGCGACACACCCTTTCCGGAGCTGCGCGATCAGCCGCTCGCGAAGGGGCGCATCGTGACCGCCGAGGCGGTCGCCGCGCGCGATCCGGAGGTGATCGTGGCGTCCTGGTGCGGCAAGGCAATGAGACGGAAGACGATCGAGGAGCGCGCCGGCTGGAAAGATGTCTCCGCCGTCCGCGATGGGCACATCTACGAGATTAAATCGACCTACATCCTGCAGCCGGGGCCCGCCTCACTGACCGAGGGCGTGACACAGCTCCACGACATCATTCAGCGGGCTATCGGCCAAGGCTCGGAACGCGATCCTCGTCGTCGAACGACTCTGGAAGCGTGAGGCTGGCCGTCGGCGCGATCGACTTGTGCTTGATCAGCTCGAGGAACTCCGCCCGCGTACGCGCGTCGGCGTGGAAGACGCCCCGCATCGCGCTGGTGACGGCGAACGAGTTCTGCTTCTCGACGCCGCGCATCGACATGCACAGGTGCGTCGCCTCGACGACGACGGCGACGCCGAGGGGGTTGAGCTTGTCTTCGATGACCTGCGCGATCTGCGAGGTCAGGCGTTCCTGAATCTGGAGCCTGCGCGCGAAGATGTCGACCAGCCGGGGGATCTTGCTCAGGCCGATCACGCGCCCCTGCGGCAGGTAGGCGATGTGGCACTTCCCGAAGAACGGCAAGAGGTGGTGCTCGCACAGGCTGTAGAAGTCGATGTCCTTCACGATCACCATCTCGTTATAATCGACCGTGAAGAGCGCGTTGTTCACGACGGTGTCGACGTCGGCGGCGTAGCCGCTCGTCAGGAACCGGAGCGATTTCTCGACCCGTTTCGGGGTGTCGCGGAGCCCCTCGCGCGACGGGTCCTCGCCAAGCTCCGCCAGCAGCTGCCTGATGATTTCCTGCATCCTCGTATTGTACATAGCCGCCGTTGATCTTGACGCCCAAACGGCCGTGGCGGATCCCGAGGCGTTGTACGCGCAGCGCGAAACGCTGGCGAGCGCACAGCAGGCGGCCGACATCTGGGCGGCGCGGCTGCAGGGGAACCCGCGCGATTTCGAGGCGGCGTGGAAGCTGGCGCGGACCCAGTACTGGCTCGGCGGTCACGCGCCGCAGGAGGCGCGCCGGAAGAAGCTCGAGGACGGGATCGCCGCGGCGCGCGCCGCGATCGCCGTGGAGCCGAACCGGCCCGAGGGACATTTCTGGCTGGCGGCGAACATGGGATCGCTCGCCGAGTCGTTCGGCATGCGCGCCGGCCTGAAGTATCGCAAGCCGATCAAGGAGTCGCTCGAGACCGTGCTGAGGCTGGATCCGGCCTATCAGCAGGCATCCGCCGATCGCGCGCTCGGCCGCTGGTACTTCAAGGTGCCGGGACTCTTCGGCGGCAGCAACAAGAAGTCCGAAGAGCATCTCCGGAAGTCGCTGACCTACGAGCCCCGCAACCATGCCTCGCTCTTCTTTCTGGCCGAGACGCTGGAGGACATGGACCGGAAGGACGAAGCCCGGAAGACGCTGCAGACCCTGCTCGACGCGCCAATCAACCCCGCGTGGGGACCGGAAGACCGCGAGTTCAAGGAAAAGGCAAGGCAACTGCTCGCTCAGCTGCGCTGAGCTCGCATCCGCCCAATGCTGACTGTGGAGTGTGGAATGCTGAACGCAAAATCATTCAGCACTCAGCACTCAGCATTGATCAGTACTTGTAGAATCCGTATCCGCTCTTCTTACCCAGCCTTCCGGCCAGGACCATTCTCTTCAAGAGCGGGGGCGGCGCGTACGCCGGCTCGCGGTACTCCTCGAACATGATGTTGGCGATGTAGTAGGTCGTGTCGAGGCCGACGTAGTCGAGCAGCGTGAACGGCCCCATCGGGTAGTTGCACCCGAGCTTCATGCCTTTGTCGATGTCCTCGACCGTCCCGAGACCGTGCTCGTGCGCGCGGATGGCGTCGAGCAGGTACGGCACGAGGAGCCGGTTCACGATGAAGCCGGGCTTGTCGGGGGCAGTGATCGGCTCCTTCCCCAGCGACTGCGCGAAGGCGTAGAGCGTCTTGTAGCTCTCGTCGCTCGTCGTCAGGGCGCGGATCACCTCGACGAGCTTCATGATCGGAACCGGGTTGAAGAAGTGGAGACCGCCGAAGCGATCCGGACGCTTCGTCTTCGCCGCCAGCTCGGTCACGCAGAGGGATGACGTATTCGAGACGATGATCGTCTCCGCCCGGACGACGCGCTCGACGGCCTCGTAGGCGCGGGCCTTCTCGTCGAGGTTCTCGATAATCGCCTCGATGACGAGGTCGCAGTCCTTGAGATCGTCGAAGCTCGTCGTGCCCTTCAGATTGCCGAGCGTCTTGTCGCGCGCGTCAGGCGTGACCTTTCCCTTGTCGACGCCGTCGGACAGGAACTTCTTGATCCGGCCCAGCCCCTTCTCGAGAAAGGGCTGCTCGACCTCCCGGACGATCGTCTTGTAGCCGGCCTGCGCCGCGACCTGCGCGATGCCGGCGCCCATGAGGCCGCAGCCCAGAACGCCAACCGATTTGATCTCCATTCGTCTTCAATTTTCCTTTTGCGCTGGGGCCCCACCCCCAGCGCCTGCCATCCGCCTTCGCCAAGGCTCCGGCGAGACCTCGCCGAAGCTCGAAGAGCGTAGGCGGGCGCCTCGCTCTCGCTCGGCGCGCTGATTCCACCATCACTCAACGGTCAACGGTCTCGACAATGGCTGCGATGCCCTGACCGCCACCGATGCAGGCGGTCGCCAGGCCCCGCTTCTTTCCGCGCCGGCGGAGTTCAAGCAGAAGCGTCAGCGCCAGGCGCGTGCCGGTCATGCCGAGCGGGTGGCCCAGCGCGATCGCGCCGCCGTTGACGTTGACCTTGTTCCGGTCGAGCCCCAGCTCCTTCTCGACCGCGAGGTACTGGGCGGCGAACGCCTCGTTGACCTCGATGAGATCGATGTCGTCGAGCGTGAGGCCGGCCTTCTCCAGGACCTTGCGGGTGGCCGGGGCCGGACCCATGCCCATCAGTGTCGGCTCGACGCCGACCGTTGCCCATGCGATCAGCCTGCCGAGCGGCTTCAGCCCGTGGTCGTCCACTGCTCGCTTCGACGCGAGGACGAGCGCGGCGCCGCCGTCCACGATGCCGCTGGCGTTGCCGGCCGTCACGCAGCCGGTCTTCGAGAAGGCAGGCGGCAGCGTCGCGAGCGTCTCGACGGTCGTGTCGGGCCGCAGATGGTCGTCGCGCGCGACGAGCTCTTTTCCCCTGCGCGTCTTGACCTCCACCGCGACGACTTCCTCGGCGAGCCGTTCTTCGTTCCACGCGCGATGCGCGAGCTGCTGGCTGCGCACGGCGTAGCAATCCTGCTCCTCTCGCGAGATGCCGTACTTCGACGCGCAGTTCTCCGCGGTCGCCGCCATCGTGCAGCCGCAATGCGTGTCGAGGAGCGCCGTAAACAGCGAGTCCTCGAGCTTCCCCTGGCCGAGGCGCAGGCCGCCCCGAAGGCCGCGTATGACGTGCGGTGCCTGGCTCATGCTCTCAATGCCGCCGGCGAGGACGACCTCCGCCTCGCCGAGCAGGATCTGCTGCGCGCTCGAGACGAGCGCCTGCAGCCCCGATCCGCAGAGCCGGTTGACGGTCAGCGCCGGGACCTCGATCGGCACGCCCGCCTTCAAGCCGACGTGCCGCGCGCCGTAGATGGCGTCCGCGCTCGTCTGCAGGACGTTACCGAAGACCACGTGATCGACCCACTCCGGCTTGACGCCGCTTCGCTCCATCGCCGCGCGCGACGCGATGGCGCCCAGCTCGAGCGCGGACACATCCTTCAGTGCCCCGACATAGTCGGTCATCGGCGTGCGCGCGCCGTGCACCACAAATACGTCCGTCATGATTGGATCACCTTCGCGATGTAATCGCCGGTTTCCTTCGTGCCCAGCGAGCCGCCGATCTCCGCGGGTCCGTTACCGGTTTTGACCGCCTGTTCGACCGCGCGCTCGATCGCCTGCGCATCATCTTCCAACCCGAGGTACTCGAGCATCAGCGCCGCGGAAAGAATCGCGCCGATCGGGTTGGCGACGTTCTTCCCGGCGTACTTGGGCGCCGAGCCATGCACCGGCTCGAACATCGACGTCCGCCCGGGATGGAGGTTGCCCGACGCCGCCATCCCGAGCCCGCCCTGGAGCTGCGCGCCGAGGTCGGTGACGATGTCGCCGAACATGTTGTTCGTGACGATGATTTGGAATTGGCCGGGGTTCTTCACGAGCTGCATCGCCAGCGCGTCGATGTAGAGGTGCGAGGCCTCGATGTCGGGATGGTCGCGCGAGATCTCCTGGAAGACGCGCTGCCAGAGGGCGTGGCCGAACGTGAGCGCGTTGCTCTTGTCCGCCATGCACACCTTCGTCCGGCCGTGCGCCTTCGCGTACTCGAACGCGTGCTTGATGATCCGGTGCACGCCCTTGAAGGTGTTGACCTCTTCCTGCACCGCGATCTCGTCCTCGGTTCCCGCCTTGAAGCGGCCGCCGATGTTGACGTACAGCCCCTCGGTGTTCTCGCGGAACACGACGAAGTCGACATCCTTCGGGCCGCGTCCCTTCAACGGGCACAAGCGCTCGTCGAGCAGCCGCACCGGACGATGGTTGACGTAGAGATCCAGCTCGAAGCGCGTGCCGAGGAGGATTTCGCGCGCGTGGCGCATGTCGGGAATGCGCGGATCGCCGAGGGCGCCCATGAAGATCGCCTCGAACTCGTTGCGGAGCATCGCGTAGCCGTTCGGCGGCAGGCTGATGCCGGTCTCGAGGTAGTGATCCGCGCCGTAGGGCAGCATCTCGAGGTCGAGCTGCCGGCCGAACACGCTTGCCGCCGCCTTCACGACCTTGACGGCTTCCGCCGTGACGTCTTTGCCGATTCCGTCGCCCGGAATCACCGCGATGCGCATGTGCCTATGTCACGACCTCGAACGTGGGCATAACCGAGCAATCATAGCAGAGCGATCTGAGGCGATCAGCGCCAGCCGGCCCGTCTGCCGACGCGCCGAGGTTCAACGCGTCGGATTCAATTATCCGTCTCACCGTTCGTCACTTGTAGAGCTTGTTTGGTGCAAGCTGCTTTACGTCATGACTTTAGGTTGTGCATCAGTAAATGAAGCACTACCCGGTCTGCGGGGCGTTTTTCGTTGAGGGCTAGCTTCGCGCGATCCCGTCGAGCACCGCATCGAGCTGTGACGCCGTAAAGGGCTTCGAGAGTAGAGGCAGTCCGACCCGCGCGGCAGCCGCCTGCGCCGTCGCCCCATCTTCGGAGATCAGCACGAACCGTCCCTGAAGCTGCGGCATCTGGGCGCGCGTTCGCATGAAGAGATCTGGACCGGTGACGCGCGGGAGCTGCGCGTCGCACAGGACCAGGTCGAATGAGGCTCCGCGCAGCAGCGTGAGCGCCGCCTCCCCCTCCGCGGCCTGCAGCACTGAATACCCGCGTCGCTCCAGCATCCTGGCAAGCAGCAGCCTGACGGGCTCCTCGTCGTCCACGACGAGCGCCCGCGGCCCAGGCCCCGCGGCCGGCGCATCGGCGTGTGCGGCCGGCGCCGGCTGGCCGCGATCGGCCTCGGCAACCTCCAGCGGCGGAAGCGTGAGCCGGAAGCTCGCGCCCCCTTCCGGCGATGGCGCAAACTCCAGTCCCCCGCCGTGGGCGATCGCCACGCCGAGCGAAATGGACAGTCCGAGACCGGTCCCCTCGCCTACCTCCCGCGTCGTGAAAAACGGCTCGAAGATCCGTCCGCGCATCTCCGGCGGTATGCCTGGACCGTCATCCGCCACCTGCACTGCGAGGCCGTGGGCATCGCGCCAGGTGTACACCGCGATCCGGCTGCCGTGCCCGGAGCCGGCGATCGCGTGCTCGGCGTTGAGAATCAGGTTGGCCACCACCTGTTTGATGTCGTCCTCGTTCACGCGGGCCAGGAGCGGCTCGGGCCGGCACCGGAGGTCCAGCTCGATTCCCGTCTGGCGGAGATGGTAGGCGCGCAGCAGCGCGATCTTCTGCACGATCGCGTTGACGTCGTGAATCCCGCGCTCCCCTCCGCTGCGGTGCACGAAGCCGAGGAGGTTCCTGACGATCTGGCCGGCGCGCCCCGCCTCCGATCGGATGGTCTCGAGATCCTTCTGCGTCTGCGGCGGGAGCGACGCCGCGCCCTCCAGCACCAGCTCCGTGCAGCCCATGATCGCCTGCAGGGGATTGTTGATTTCGTGCGCGACGCCCGACACGACTTCCGCGACTGCTGAGAGCCGCTCCGTGGAGACGAGCTTGTCGCGCACGCGCAGCTCGTCGGTGACGTCGCGCTCCACGGCGACGAAGTGCGTCACGCGCCCGGCCTCGTCCCTCAGCGCTCCCATGGTGGACGAGGCCGGGAACGTGGAGCCGTCCTTGCGGCGGCGGACGATCGTCCCTCTCCAGGCCTGGTCCGCCTGCAGCGCGCGATCGGCTTGACGCCCGGCGGCGTGCCCATCCTCGGCCGTCAGGTCCGGACACGTCAGCCGCGCGAGCTCCTCCCGGCTGTACCCGAGCGCGCCGACCGCGGCATCGTTCGCTTCGCGGACCAGCCACGTTCGATCGAACACGATGACGAGATCGCCCGCCTGCTGGGCGACCGACGCCAGCAGCCGCAGCCTCGCGTCCGCGCGGCGCAGCTCGGTGCGCTGAACGATCGTCCTCATCGTCAGCAGCGCGAGCCCTCCGATGGTCGTCAGCGTGGTCAGCAGGACGCGGAAGTCATCGGCGGGCGAGCCGAGCGGTGAGAAGTAGTACCCGCCGTACCCGACGATGGGGACGAGCGCGAGCGCAAAGGTCACGAGCCACGGGTCCGACGGCTGTGAGTCGGCAGCCCCTTCCTCGGCTTCGGACGCGGGCGATTCCATGACGGCCCACAGCGTGAAGACGAACGGAAGGATCCAGGTGAGGTCGTACAGCGATCCCGGGACGTAGGTACCGCGGACGATCGCCAGGCTGGCGACGCCTCGAGTGATGAACCCGATCCCGTGGCCGATCGCGAGCCGTCCGTAGGTTTTCCGCCAGGGACCGGGATGCGACAGCCACACCGCGGCCACCATCGCCGCCAGGATGAGGAACCGCTGAATCTGGATGATCAGGAGGAGGGGCGACAGCCTGCCCGTCGCGCGGAGCGGCGTATCGAGGCCCGGAACGATGATGAAGTACGCATAGACGAAGCCGGCCAGGAGCCCGAAGCCGGCAATGTCCACGGCGGTCGTCGCGAGCGCCCCATGGCGCGGCCCCAGGTGTGGACGCGCCATCAACGCCAGGAGGGGCGCCACGCCGCCGCACATGGTGAACACGGTATGCCACGACAGCCACACGGGCGCCTGCGCCGCGACGAGCTGCAGCGACCAGCCGACGTGACCGATGATCCAGAGCGTGAATCCAGTCGCGATCGTGGCCCAGAAGAGCCACTGGGCGCCGACCCAGTCGCGGCGGCGCTTGAAGATCGCGACGACAATCAGGAGGGCCGGTACGAGGACGCCTATGAACCCGTACCATCTGAGGGCGGCCGGGCGACCGGCCAGCAACCACCCCCCGACGGCGTACAGGAATGCGTACCCGAGCCCGACAGTCAGCCAGGTCACTTGGCGGTTGGTTTTCAGGGGAGCAAAGGCAACTGTAACACAGGCAGGCCCATTGCTGATTGCTGAATGCTGATTGCTGAATGAGGAAATGCTGTGAAATTCATTCAGCACTCCACAATCAGCAATCCACAATGGCCGGTTATGTATCGATCTGCGCTCGTTGCAGCTTGCCGCTGAAGTCCACGTAAATGGACTTCCACTCGGAGAACAGGTCCAGCGCGGCGAGGCCGGACTCGCGGTGGCCGTTGCCGGTGTTCTTCGTCCCGCCGAACGGCAGGTGCACCTCGGCGCCGATGGTCGGCGCGTTGACGTAGAAGATGCCGGTGTAGAGATCGCGCATCGCGGTGAATGCGCGGTTGACGTCCTGGGTATAGATGGAAGCCGAGAGCCCGTATTCCACCCCGTTGCCGATCTCGATCGCTTCCTCGAGCGAGCGGCACGGGATGACCGACACGACCGGGCCGAAAATCTCTTCGCGGGCGATGCGCATCTTCGGATTGACGTCGGCAAAGATGGTCGGCTGGTGAAAGAATCCCCTGGCGTGGGCGCCGGAGTCGAGGCGCCGGCCGCCGGTGACCAGCCGCGCCCCTTCGTCTCGACCGATCTGCACGTAGCTCGCGACCGTCTTCAGCTGACCCTCGTTGACGACCGGCCCCATCTCGTTCGTGTCGCGCAGGCCGTCGCCGACCGACAGCGCCTGCGCCCTCGCCGCGAATGCGTCCAGGAACGTCTTGTAGACGCGCTCGTGCACGACGACGCGGCTCGCGGCGGTGCAGCGCTGCCCGGTCGTGCCGAAGCCGCCCCAGAGGCAGCCGTCGACGGCCAGCTCGAGGTCGGCGTCATCCATGATCATGATGACGTTCTTGCCGCCCATCTCGAGGTGCACCTTCTTGAAGGACGGGGCGCAGCGCTCGTTGACGGTACGGCCGACGTCGGTCGAACCGGTGAACGACACCACGCGGACGTGCGGGCTCTCGAGGATCGGGTTGCCGACCTCTTCGCCGCCGCCGGTCACGATGTTGACGACGCCCTTTGGCAGGCCCGCCTCTTCGAGGACCTTGACGAAGTTCACGGCCGACAGCGGCGTCAACGACGCCGGCTTGAAGACCACGGTGTTACCGCACACGATCGCCGGAATGGTCTTCCAGGACGGGATCGCCATCGGGAAGTTCCACGGCGTGATGACGCCGCAGACGCCGATCGACTGCCGGACCGACATGGCGAACTTGCTCGGCAGCTCGGACGGCGTCGTCTGCCCGTACATCCGGCGCCCTTCGCCGGCGTAGAAAAACGACATGTCGATCGCTTCCTGGACGTCGCCGCGGGTCTCCTTGAGGACCTTGCCCATTTCGCGCGTCATCTCGCGCGCGAACTCTTCCTTGCGGGCCACGAGGATCTGAGCGGCGCGAAACACGATTTCGGCGCGGCGGGGCGCCGGCACGAGCCGCCAGCGCTCGTAGGCGCGCCGCGCCGCGTCGATCGCGCGATCGACGTCCTGGCGCGTGGACTTCTGGAAGACGCCAATCAGGTCGTCGGCGTCGGCCGGATTCCGGTTCTCGAACACCTCGCCCGACGCGGACGGGGCCCATTCACCGTCGATGTAGTTGTAGTAGGTCGTCGTCTTCGTGATGGTCGGCATGACGTTCTAGGGTGCCGTACTGACCCGGACCCGCGCAAATCGTGCTAAAATTCCGCGCATTCATTCATGGCCAGGAAACGGGCGGCTCGGCCGCGCGTACAGGACGAGTCCCCCAAGCCTGACCCCGAGCGCGAACGCGTTCCGATTCTCGGCTCGCTACGGGGAGAGGTCATGGTGTTCCAGCCCATGACGATCCTCGACATCAGCCGGGGCGGCGCGCAGATCGAAACGGCGTTTCCGCTTCAACTCGACTCCCTTCACGACTTCCGCCTGACGCTCAACGATCAGTCCGTCGTCGTCAAAGGCCGGATCGCGCACTGCCACATCGGCGATCTCGAGGAGGAGCGTGTCGGCTATCGGACGGGCGTGGAGTTCATCGACCCGCCGGAGCACGTCCGCCACGCCATCATGGAGTTCATCGAAACACTGAAGGCGCAGCGCAAGCGGTAGGACCACGCACTGCTCAGTTCTTGACGATAACAGTTTGCTCCGAGCGAGGCGGGTTGACGTACGCCGACGCGAGGCTCTCGTGGCCGCCCGGCCCGATCGCGGCGACGCCGAACACATAGTCGTCGATTGACACGTCCTTGAGCACGAACTCGGTGACGTTGCCGACCTCGAGCTCGTGCTGCCAGTCGGGCGTCCATGCCTCCCGCCAGAACACCCGATAGCCGGCGGCGCCCGGCGACGCCTGCCACCTGAGCCTCGCGTCGTAGCCCGACGGCCGGCGATCGAGCGTCGGGCGGTTTCGCTGATCGAGCACGACCGGCGCCGGCGGAGCGAGCGCGATCGCGGCGACGCCGGCCGCGTTGACGCGCGCGTTGCGCGCGAGATACCCAGGGGACACGCCGTCGGCGGTGTCGGCGACGGTATGCTGACGGGCGTAGTTCTCGTTCGACTCGGTGAAGCGAACCGCCGCGTACCCGTGCTGATTGAACGCCGTGTGGTCGCCGCCGCGGCCGAACCGGTCGTGCCGCGCGATGAGCTTGACCTGGTGCGACGGCACGTAGCGCGCCGCCGTACGTCGAATGTACCGCGCCAGCTGGCGCGAGCTCGAGTCTTCCGGCCCTTCTGAAAACACGCGAACCGTTTCCGCATCGACGATCCCGGTGCCTCCCACCGGGTTGCCGACGATGTCGTTGTTGAAGACGGCGTCGACGCTGATCTTGTCGGCCTGGGCCTTCTGGGCATGCGCCTTCGCGCCGATCAGCCCCTCTTCCTCCCCTGCCAGCGCGATGAACACCAGCGTGGCGTCGAACTCGATCCCGCTGTCCGCGAACACGCGCGCGAGCTCCATCGTCAACGCCGTCCCGCTGCCGTCGTCATTGGCGCCGGGCGCGGGGTTGTCGGCCGCGGCCCAGTCGAAGCTGCTACCCGAAGATTCCGATGATGACGAGGAGGAGGATGTGGGCTGGCCGGCGCTCCCCTCCGCCGTCTCGCTCGTGCGGCGGGCCGTGCGCGCCAGCGAGTCGTAGTGGCCGCTGACGTAAATCCGGCGGGCCGACTTGCCGGGCAGAATCGCCATCACGTTCCGCAGCTCGACGTCGCGGGGAATGCGCTGGCCCTGCTTCGGCAGCATGTAGGTGTCGAAGCTGACCTTGAGCTTCGGGCTCGAGCGCGTCATCTCGTCCAGGATCCATTGGCGCGCCGCGCCGATGCCGCGCACCTTCGAGTCCGCCGACGACAGCGTGTGCCGCGTCTCGAAGCTCTGCAGCTTCGCGACGAGCTCCGCGAGGCGTTGTTCGGAGATCGATTCCAGGATCTTCGGGATCTTCGGATCGAGCCCGGCCTGCGCGAATCCGGTTTGCGGCGCGGCCAGGGCCAGAGCGAGACAGATGCACAGCGGAATGGCGCGCTTCATGGCGCACATTCTACAAAAAAGGCCCGACTCGCGTCGGGCCTCTCAGGATCTTCGGTTCGGTCGCAGCAGCCCTAAAGGGCTGCGCTACGGGCTGCGCTACGGATTCTGCGGTGGAGCCGGCGGCTGAGGAGGCGCCGGCGGCTCAGGCGCTTCACCGCGTTCGTGACGCGGCGCGATGAGGTCGAGAATCTCGGCCGGGAGGGCGAACGAGACCGCGACGGTGGTACCGGAGCCCGAGAGTTGCAGCGAGTCGATGAGCCCGGTGTACTTGGGATTGCTACCGGCCTGCAGGCGCAGGAGCCCGAGGAAACCGCGGACGACGTCGCGAAGGTTTTCGGCCGCCTGGTCGTCACGCGCTTCGGCGCGGAGGGTGCCGCTGACTCCGCCGTTGACGCGCCCCGACGCCGCAAACCACTTCACGCTCGACAGCTGATTGTTGACCATTTCGGGGAGGCGCTGCCGCTGGCGCAGTGCGTCGAGCCGGCCCACCGCCCAGACGTTGCTGCCGTTCTCGATGTCGCCGACGAGCTTCATCATCTCGTCGCTGCCGGAAATGTTCTTCGTATCCGCCTGCGCGTCGATCGCGCGCTTGATCGCCGACGCCTCTCCTACGGCAACCAGCCCTTGATCGAGAAACGCCATCGCGCCGTGATGCGTCCGCCGCTCGTGACGCTGCGGGGCGACCTCTTCCCCCTTCTCCTCGTCATCGTCGTCATCATCGTCGTCGTCGTGGAAGCGGGACATGTCACCGACGATCATCCGCTTTCCACGGTACTCGCTGACCTCGCCGCCGTGCTCGGTGGCGAGCGCCTCGAGGCGGGCGTGGTCGAGCGCCCCGGTCCCACGCACGAGCACGAGGCCGCTCGCCTCGTTTGCGTCAGGGCCCATCCAGGCGACGACGTAGTCGATGTCGGTCTCGATGTTGATGCCGGTTTTCTGCTGGAATTCGTTGTGGGCGTCGGAGTCGTGCGGCAAGGTGCCCTTCAGGCGCTGCCGGAACTCGGAGTTCATGACGTCGCGGACGTTTGCAAAGGCGACCACCGAGGCGTCCGCCGGCACGAAGCTGAGCTCGGCCGGGCCCCCTGTCGGCGACGCCGAAAGGGCCGGAAAACCGCCGTTGTAGTACGCCACCAGGCCGGCGCCAAGGCCCATCACCATCAGCGCCGCGGCCCCCGTTATGAAAAAGCGCGTCCGTCTGTTCATCGAGACAGCTCCTGAAAGATTATACAGATGACGGCCGTGAAAAGTTCCCAGAAACGGACTTAACCTGTTCGGAAGCGGACACTTGGGGGTTATCTGGCTGGCCTAAGAGGCCCGCCCTCCTGAGCCTGAGAGGCCCGCCCTCTGAGGCCCGCCTCCTATTGCTCGAGCACGTACTCTCGTCGCTCGACGGCGCGCATCCCGAGGGAAAGAAAAACCAGCCAGATCGCGGCAAGCCCGACCAGGCTGGTCGCCAGACTGGGTGTGTCCTGGACAATCGCCTGAAACAGGCTGACGACCCCGTCCTGCGGCATCGCGTGCGGCACGGGCCCCTGCAGGTAGTAAGCGATTGTGAACCGCCGCAGATAGCCGGGCACCAGCATCGCGATCTGTTCCCAGCCAAACGCGAAAAGGAGGCCGAGGAGGAGCGGACGCTTGAACTGCGCGCCTACGAACGCGAAGACCGCCCCGTAAACCGCCAGCCCGATTGCCAGGAGCGCCAGGTCCTTGAGGACCGGAATGAACGAGGCGCCAAGGTTCGACCCGATCGGCGCGACGAGGAGGTAGACGAGGACCACCGATGGGAGGACGACGAAGCCGGTCACGGTCAGGTACGCGAAGTACTTGCCGAGGAGGACCGCCCCCCGTCGAATGGGCCGGGTGAACAGGTACGTAATCGTCTTGTCCTCGACCTCGTCGGCGATGAGCGCCGTCCCGTAAAACACGCCGAGTATCGGGATGATGATTCTCAGGTACAGAATCCAGATCATCCCGCCGAAGATGGCGGGACCGGTGATCCGCACCCCCTCCACCGACCCGACCGGCAGGCCGAGCCACACGAGAGACCGGACGACGGACGCAATCACCACCGGCGCGCCGACGACCAACGCCATGAAGATCGTGCGCTTGGACCAGAGCATCTCGCCGACGGAGAGCTCGAAGACACGGGCGGCCGACGACAGCATGCTCGGTGCTTTGGTTTCGCTCATCTGGGTTTTCCAGCCACGCCCGACCTCAAGGTCGGGCCTACTGCTTCACTAAGTAGCGGAAGACCGCCTGCAGGTTGTCGTCGGGCGAGGTGACCTCGTCGATGTTGCCGTGCTCGCCCGACGCCGCCATCTCCGTCAGCCGCGCGTAGAATTCGTCCGGCTTCGCGGTCTCGACCACGACAGCCCCTTCCTCGAACCGCAGGCTCAACACGTCGTCTCGCGTCAGGAACTGGCGTGCGAGGCCGCGCGGGTCGGCGCCACGGACGTAGACCGTGTGCGGATGCTCGTCGATCAGATCCCGGATGTGGTGGACGTCCCCCTCGGCCAGGATCCGGCCGTTGTTGATGAGGAGGATGTTGGAGGTCATCGACTCGATCTCGTGAAGAATGTGGCTCGAGACGAGCACGCTCCGGCCGGCTTTCGCCCAGTCCCGGATGAGCCGGATCGTCTTGCGCCGCATGAGCGGGTCCATGCCGGACAGCGGCTCATCGAGGATGAGCAGCTCGGGATCGTGGACGATCGCCTGCGCCAGCTTGACCCGCTGCCGCATTCCCTTGCTGTAGGCGCCGATCTTCTTGGCGGCCGCGTCGAGGAGCTCCACGGCGCCGAGGGCGCGGCGCGCCGCATCGGTCGCGTCACGCTCGCTGAAGCCGTTCAGCCGGACGAGCGCCGTCACCCATTCCAGGCCGGTCATCCGGTCGTAGAACGCGTCCTGCTCCGGGCAGAAGCCGATGCGCGTGAAGATGCCGGGGTTGCCCCAGATGGGCTGACCGAGCACCTGTACGCTCCCCTGGCTCGGCTTGAGCTGCCCCGTGATCAGCTTCATCAACGTGGACTTGCCGGCGCCGTTCGGACCCAGGAGACCGGTAATGCCGGCGGGGACCGACACGGTGACATCGTTGATGCCAATCACCTGGCCGTACCATTTCGAGACCTTCTCTGAGGTGACGATCGCGGCGCTCACGTCACGACCTCCACGCCGCGCACGCGCCTCTCGAGCACCGAGATGGACACGACGACCAGCCCCACGAGCGCGAGGAGCGAGACCATCCACGGAGTCTCGTAGCGGGGCCTGAGCCGGAAGATCACGTCGATGACCTGGGTCAGATTCGCGGGGAAGGAAATCCAGGAGGCTCCGGTGCCGCCGAGGATCAGCCGGAGCACGCCGAAGATCGCTTCGCTGAAGAACATCGCGGCCGTGTAGAGAATGCCGACGTATCGGCTGCTCTTCGAGAGCGACGACAACGCGAGCATCGCGAACGACGCGACGATGACCTGCAGGAACGACGCGACCGTGATCGCCGGGAACAAGTACAGATTCTGGCGCGCGAACGTGAAGCTGCCCGAGAAGAGAATCTGAAGAATGAGGAGCAGAATGCCCGGCACCCAGGTCATCACCAGCAGGAACGCGGCGAGCACGGCGAACTTGCCGGCGATGTACTCGGCCCGCATCAACGGTTTCGACAGGTAGATCTGCAGGGCGTTTGCGCGGCGGTCGTTCGCGATGAGACCGGCGCCGGCCCAGATGGTGATGAAGAAGAGAAACACGCTCTGGACCCCGAGGAATCCCCGGAAGGATTCGGGGGTCATCGCGATCGGCGACAGCTGGGGGTAGTTGGCGGCGAAGTAAATCCTGCCGGCGTAGACGATGAAGGGAATCCAGGAGGCGAACAGGAGCCCGAGAAAGACGCGCCGCCGGATCATCCCTCGAATGCCCGCGTTGGCGATGACGCTCCAGGCATGGCCCGGCGCGACTTTCGAGCCGCCGTACCGGCGATAGCTCTGATCGTGGATGGGCATTTAGTCCTCGCCCACCGCTTTAGCGAACGCGTCTTCGAGCGTCGGCACGCTCGGCCGGAGATGGCGCACCTGGACCTTCTGCCGGGCCGCGATGGCGCAGATGGCCTGCTGATCGGTGCCGAAGGCGCGCGAACGATCGGCAGGCACGAACACCCGCATCACATCCTCATCGGTGGAGTGGACGTCCATCCCCGACTCTTTCAGCGCCGCGATGAACGCGTCCAGCGGACCCGTCGATCCTTTGACCCGCACCTCGAACACGCGGCCGCCCGGTCCTTTCAACTCGCCGATCGGCCCCTGCGCAACCACCGTCCCCTTGTCCATCACGATGACGCGGTCGCACGTGAACTCGACGTCGGGCAGCAGGTGTGACGAGAGGATCAGATTGACGCGCTTGTTGTGACCCAGGTCGCGGATCAGCTCGAGCATCTCGTCGCGCCCCTTCGGGTCCATTCCGTTGGTCGGCTCGTCGAGGAACAGCAGATCGGGATCGTGCACGAGCGCCTGCGCGAGCTTGATGCGCTGCTTCATGCCGGTCGAGTACGTCTCCAGATTGCGATACCGCGCTTCGCCCAGCCCCACGTAGTAGAGCACCTCGTGCGCGCGCTGCATCGCGTCCGAGACCGGCAGGCCCGCGAGCTGCCCGCAGTAGGCGACGAAGGTCACGGCGTTCATGCCCGG
The DNA here is from genome assembly GCA_963847125.1 of uncultured Acidobacteriota bacterium. GTDB lineage: Bacteria > Acidobacteriota > Vicinamibacteria > Vicinamibacterales > 2-12-FULL-66-21 > DATAEE01. Next base: position 2,590,942 of record CAWJYM010000004.1, on the reverse strand, counting down.
GATGTGCGCATCGGTCTCCGGCATGTAGCCGAGGCGTCCCCGGATCTCGAGCGGTTTGTGGGCCACGTCGAGGCCGAGCACCTGCATCCGGCCGCGATCGGGCTTCAGGAACCCGAGAAGCGCCTTCAGCATCGTGCTCTTGCCGGCGCCGTTCGGCCCCAGCAGGCCGACCGCCCCCGGCTCGAACGCCGCGCTGACGTCGCGGAGCGCCGCGTTCTTGCCGTAGGTGACGGTGACGTTGTCGAGGGTTACTACGGAGTCAGCCATCCTTCAAACCTGTAGGGACTAGGGACAAGGGACTGGGGACTGGCAACTCTATCCCGCGGAGTCCCCAGTCCCTAGTCCCCAGTCCCTAGTCCCTACATCTAGCTGATACGACCGCAGAATCACAGAGTTCCGCGGAGGCCGAGCACGTCGGCGCGCTCCCGCATGAACGCGATGACGTTCGCGATGTGCTCCTCGAGCGGGAGGCCCATCTCCTCCGCCCCCTTCCGCAGATCGTCGCGGCTGACGTTTTTCGCGAACGCCTTGTCCTTCATCCGCTTGACGACCGATGCCGCCTCGAGGTCGAGGACGCTCTTCGACGGCCGCACGAGCGAGGCGGCGGTCACGAAGCCGGCCATCTCGTCGCACGCGAAGAGCGTCTTCTCGAGGGCCGACTCGCGCGGCACGCCCGAGTACTCGGCGTGCGACAGGATGGCACGGATGACCCACTCGGGATAGCCTCGCTCGCGGAGAATCTCGACGCCGCGGAACGGATGATCCGCCTGCGACGGCCACCGTTCGTAGTCGAAGTCATGGAGGAGGGCGACGATGCCCCAGTCCTCTTCGTTTTCACCGAATTTCCGCGCGTAGCCGCGCACCGCGGCTTCGACCGCGAGCATGTGCTTCCGCAGGCTCTCGCTCTTCGTGTATTCCGTCATCAGCGCCCAGGCGTCGTCGCGGGACAGTGCGCTCATGCGCCCCACAGGGTCAGGAAAAACGAGATGATAATCGCGTTGGTGAAATCGATGAAGAACGCGCCGACCATCGGCACGACCAGGAACGCCTTGGGTGACGGCCCGTATCGCTCGACCAGCGTTTCCATGTTCGCCATCGCGTTCGCCGTCGTCCCCAGCATGAATCCGCAGAACCCGCCGGAGATAACCGCCGCGTCGTAGTTGCGCCCCATGAAACGATAGATGGGCCAGAGACACAACACGACGATCAGCGCCACCTGCGCGAGCAGGATGATCGTCAGCGGGAGCGCCAGGCCGGCGAGCTGCCAGAGCTGCAGCGTCATCAGGGAGACGGAGATGAACAGCGCGAGCGACACCGTCCCGAGGTCGTCGAGCATCCGCTGCGACAGCTTGATGACTCGCGTGAAATCGTCCAGGTTGCGAATCGCCGCGGCCACCAGCATCGCGCCGATATATGAGGGGAGCGTCAGCTGGCGCGTGCCGATTCCCGGGATCGTGAACGAGGCGCCGTTCAGCCACAGGCTGACCCACGTCCCCAGCGCCATCGCGACGAGGATCGCCACCAGGTTCTTGAGGAGCGCGTAGGCCTCGACGTCCTCTCCTTTCGGAGTGGGAACCGCCGGCTCGCCCGCGGCCGCCTCGACGACCGCCTCGGCGCGATCCGGGACCTCCCCCGGGACCCGCGACCGCCGGCCGTGAAGCTTGTGGCGCTTGATGAGGGTCGTGCCGATCGGCCCTCCCAGAATGCCCCCCGCCACGATCCCCATCATCGCCGCGGCGACCGCGATCGTCTCGGCACCCACGACCCCGGCGCGCTCGAACAGCGGGGCGAACGCCAACCCGGTGGCGGGCCCACCCGTGAGGGTCACGGAGCCGGCCAGCACGCCGAGAAGCGGCGACTCGCCGAGCAGGCGCGCGACCATGACGCCGACCACGTTCTGAAGGACGGCCGCAACCGTTGAGAGCATGAAAAAAAACGCGACGAGCGGCCCGCCGATCCGCAGCAGCGACAGGCTGGCGCCGAACCCGATCGTCGTGAAGAAGGCGATCTGCAGCGGCTGGCGGATCGACGTGTCGAAGCCCAGCAGCGGCGTCCCGCTGGACCAGGAGGCGAGCGTCAGCAGGGCCACGACCATGCCTCCGACCACGGCCGCCGGGATGTTGTAACGCGCGAGCGAAGGAACCGCTTTCTTGATGCGGTAGCCGAGAAACAGGGCCAGCCCGCCCAGCGCCACGGTCTGCACGACGTCGAGGGTGAGCAGCGGCGGGACCGTCGCTGGGCCGGGTGGCTGCATTGGGCGCCGGCGATCCTACCCCAGAAATCGGCCCTCGATCAGCGCCGCACCGGGCGACGGCGACTAGAAATTACACGCGCCTGGAAAAACTTACCCGCGATTGAAGCGGGCCGCTTTCGCGTGGACGCGCGCCATCGTTCGTCGAGTACTTGATTTTCAACAAGTTAGAACGGGCGGAAGAAATGGCCGAGTTCGTGCAAAGCGCAGGCGCGTTTCCCAAGGAACGGGGCGAGCCCAGTCCCTGTCACTCTGCCATGAGACTGATGCGTTGCTGGCTCCTCGCCAGCCTTGTACTGGGTTGCGCGGGTACGGCCCTCGCCCAGACCGTCGATCCCCGCATCGCCGAGTTCAACCCGTCACCAGACCACTCCGCTCTCGACAACGGTGTGCCGATCGTCACCGGCTACCAACTGGAGATCTATCTGGTCGGCGGGACGACGCCTGTTCGTGTGCTTCCACTTGGAAAGCCATCTCCGGATCCGGACGGCGCCATCCGCGTCGTTTTTGACGTGCTCCTCGACCCGCCGCTGAACCCGGGCGTCACGTACGAAGCGCGTGCCGTCGCGTTCGGGCCTGGAGGATTGGGCCGCAGCACGCTATCGAACACGTTCCTGTTCCAGACGGGAACCTGCAGCTACACCGTCACGCCGACAACCCGCTCGGTGCCAGTCGGCGGGGGCAGCTCGACCTTCTCGGTCGCGACGACTGCAGGTTGCGCCTGGACGGCCGCGAGTCAGGCCGGCTGGATCACCGTCACGAGCGGCTCCAGCGGCAGCGGCAACGGCACGGTCGGCTTCACCGCCGCCGCGAACACTGGAGCGGCGCGCTCGGGCACGATCCTCATCGCCGGGCAGACGGTGTCGGTCACGCAGCCGGCGGCGACCACCTGCAGCTACAACGTCACGCCGACGACTCGCGCGATGCCGGTCGGCGGAGGGAACTCCACGTTCTCGGTTGCGACGACGACAGGCTGCGCGTGGACGGCCGCGAGTCAGGCCGGCTGGATCACCGTCACGAGCGGCTCCAACGGCAGCGGCAACGGCACGGTCGGCTTCACCGCCGCCGCGAACACTGGAGCGGCGCGCTCGGGCACGATCCTCATCGCCGGTCAGACGGTGTCGGTCACGCAGCCGGCGCCGACCACCTGCAGCTACAACGTCACGCCGACGACTCGCGCGATGCCTGTCGGCGGAGGCAACTCGACGTTCTCGGTCGCGACGGCGGCGGGGTGCGCATGGACTTCGGACAGCGAGGCCGGCTGGATCACCATCACCAGCGGCGAAAGCGGCACCGGCAACGGCACGGTCGGCTTCAGCGCCGCCGCCAATACGGGCCCCGCGCGGTCCGGCACCCTCGTCATCGCCGGGCAGGATGTCACCGTGACGCAGCCCAGCGGTGGCACGTGCACATATCAGGTTTCGCCGTTGAGCCCCACGGCCCTCTCGACCGGCGGCACCGTGAACATCACCGTGACCACGCAAAGCGGGTGCACGTGGTCTGCCGCAGAGAGCCCGAATGTGAGCTGGGTCTCGATTACGAGCGGCGCATCCGGGACCGGTAACGGAACCGTCAGGCTGCAGGTTTCCGCGAACGCGCAGCCAGCGGCGCGCACCATGAGGCTGACCGTCGCCGGCCGCCAGGTCACCCTGACACAGAACGGCAACGTGCTGACGACACCAGCGGGGTTGCGGGTCATCCGCTGACGGTCTGACCACAACGCCGCCGGGCGGCATCCTGATGCGACATACAATTGCCGCAACTGGAGGCCAGCCATGATCACCGGTCGACATTTCAGTGTCGGTGCGCTCGCCATCGCGTTTCTGGCGGGCGCCTGGGCGGGCCTCGCCGCCGCCCGGCAGGAAAAACCTTCGCTGATGAGCTCGGCGATCTTCCAGTGGGAATCGGTGTCACCCACGCCGACGAAAGTCGGAGCCGTGCGCAGGTTCTTCCGGGCGCCGACCGCGACGCTCGACGAGCTCGAATTCCATGTAACGACGCTCGACCCGGGTCAGTCCTCTCATCCGCCGCATCAGCATCCGAACGAAGAGCTGATCATCGTGAAGGAGGGATCGGTCGAAGCATTCTCGAACGGCGCGTGGGCGCCGGCCTCGACAGGATCGATCATCTTCAACGCTTCCAATCAGCCGCACGCGGTGCGCAACGCGGGCCGGACCGCGGCGACCTACTTCGTCATCAATTGGAGCTCGCCGGGCATGCTCAAGGACAGGGCGACGCCGCGGTAGGGTGCTACGGGGTCGTCAATTCCAGCGCCCGCCGGATGATCGCCGTCGCCTTCGTCGTCAGCGCGTATCGCGCGAGGTCGTCCGGATCGGCCAGCGTCACATCGTCGACGTCGGAACCGTGCTGAAGCGCGCCGCCGATTGGGCGGCAGAGATAGTCGATCAGGACGAAGTGATAACGGATTCGCTGGTCCGGATCGACGAGGATCCGGTCGAACACCTCGATCACCGGGCCGACCTCGACGACGAGGCCGGTCTCTTCCAGGATCTCGCGGGCGGCGCCGGCCTCGAGCGTCTCGCCCACCTCGAGCGTGCCGCCCGGCAGACTCCACTGCCCCGCCAGGGGCTCGTACCGGCGCTTGATGAGCACGACCTTGCCGTCGACGAGGACGACGGCGCCGACTCCGACGATCGGTCGCTCCGGATAGCTGCGCGTGTCCATCTAGTCGGGGCTCCGCCCCGGACCCCGGCTCGGTCGCTCGCGGGGGCCCCTTCGCCCCGCGCCGCTCCCTCGCGGGCGCGCTTTGCGCGCCGCCGTTATGCGGCAGCGAGAACAACATTCTCGTAGGAAGCCGCACAACGGCCTAGATTCCCATGATCTTGACAATGACCCGCTTCCTCCTCCGCCCGTCGAACTCCGCGTAAAAGATCTGCTCCCACGGCCCGAGGTCGAGCGCGCCGGACGTGATCGGTACGATCACCTGGTGCCCCATGACGGTGCGCTTCAGGTGCGCGTCGGCGTTGTCTTCACCGGTCCGATGGTGCTTGTACTCCGGCTTCGCGGGCGCCAGCTCCTCGAGCCACGCGGCGAAGTCTTCGATCAGCCCCTCCTCCCAGTCGTTCACGTAGACGCCGGCGGTGATGTGCATCGCGGAAACGAGCGCCATCCCTTCCTTGACGCCGCTCTTCTTGACGATGGCGGCGATCTCGTCGGTGATCCGAACCATCTCGCGGCGCTGCTTCGTGTTGAACCACAGGTAGTCGGTATGGACCTTCATGCTCAATGTGGATTGCTGATTCTGGAATGCTGAGTTTCAATCAGCAATCAGCATTCCACATTCAGCATTGATCATGGCCCTAGAGGGCCAGATTCGCCTCCGCGTTGATATCGAGCGGTGACGTCTGTCCCGCGCGCAGCTTGCGGAATCCGGCGGCGGCGATCATCGCGGCGTTGTCGGTAGACAGCATGAGGCTTGGAAGGAAGACCGGCAGGCCTTCCCGGACGCCGCGGGCCGCGGCGTCGGCCCGGAGCCGGCTGTTGGCCGAGACTCCGCCGGCGATCCCCACGCTGGCCGCCCGCAGCCATCCGGCCGCGGCGAACGTCCGGTCGACGAGCGTCGTGACCACGACACGCTGGAAGCTGGCGCAGAGGTCTGCGACGTCGCTTCTCGAGAGCGCGCCCGCGCCGCCGCGCGACGCCACCTCCCGCGCGACCGCCGTCTTCAGCCCGCTGAAGCTGAAGTCGGTGCGATACGCCATCGACGGCGGAAACAGACCGCTGGGCGCTGTGGCCGTCGGCCGATTGCGATCGGCGTGCGTCATCCGCGTCACCGGCAGGTCGACAGCGCGGTCGTTTCCCTCTTTCGCTCGTCGATCCACGACGGGGCCGCCCGGATAGCCGAGGCCGAGCAGCTTCGCGACCTTGTCGTACGCTTCGCCCGCCGCGTCATCCCTCGTGCGGCCGACGAGTTGATAGGTCCCCTCCGCCGGCACGTGGTAGAGGCTCGTATGCCCGCCCGAGACGACGAGCACGGTCGCGGGCAGCGGCAGCGGTCCGTTGTGGAGGAACAGCGACTCGATGTGTCCGGCGAGGTGATGGACGCCGACGAGCGGGATGCCGAGCGAGGCGGCGACCGACTTGCCGAAGCTCACGCCGACGAGAAGCGATCCGACGAGCCCCGGACCCTGCGTGACGGCGATCGCACCCAGGCCGCGCCAACCGGCGCTCGCTTCCTCGAGGGCACGCTCGACGACGCCGCAGATGTCGCGGACGTGCTGCCGGGACGCCAGCTCAGGGACGACCCCGCCCCACTCGCGATGGATGTCGGCCTGCGACGCGATCACGCTCGAGCGGATCGCCCACGGACGCGCCGGCTCGCCGGTCTCTGCGACGACGGCGGCCGCCGTTTCGTCGCAGGAAGTCTCAATGCCGAGGATCAACATGCTGTCTCAGTCGCCGTCGTGTCTGGCGTCAGCCGGACCTTGAAAATCACCACCCGTAGTGTCCGGCTTTAGCCGGACCCGTGACGTCAGCCCGTCCTCACAGGGCTCAGGGGCTGCTGCACGAGACGCCGGAGCGATTCCGAGTACGGCGGGTGGCAGATCCCGCGCTCGGTGATGATGCCGGTGATGTACCGGTGCGGGGTGACATCGAAGGCGGGGTTTCGGATGTGCGCGCCCTCTGGCGTGACGCGCGACGCGCCGAAGTGGCTGACCTCGCGCTGATCGCGCTCCTCGATCGGAATGTGCGCGCCGTCGGGCGTCGAGAGGTCGATCGTCGACACGGGCGCCGCGACGTAGAACGGGATGTCGTGCTCGCGCGCGAGCACGGCGACGGTGTAGGTGCCGATCTTGTTCGCGACGTCGCCGTTCGCGGCGACGCGATCGGCGCCGACGATCGCGAGGTCGATCTCGCGATCGCGCATGAGCGGCCCGGCCATGCTCTCGGTGATGACGGTGGTCTCGATGCCTTCGCGCACGAGCTCCCAGGCCGTCAGGCGCGCGCCCTGCATGAACGGTCTCGTCTCGTCGGCGAACACGGCGATGCGCTTCCCGTGCTCGACGGCCGCGCGCAGGACGCCGAGCGCCGAGCCGTAGCCAGCCGTCGCGAGCGCCCCTGCGTTGCAGTGCGTGAGGACGCGCGCGCCGTCCGGCACGACGGTCGCGCCGTGCTGACCCATCGCCCGGCAGTTCGCGACATCCTCGTCATGGATGCGCCGCGCCTCTGTCTCGAGCCGCTCGCCGATCTCTTCGGGCGACTCCCCGGACTGCGCCCCCTCGGCGAAGGCCTTCTTCATCCGGTCGATGGCCCAGAACAGGTTGACCGCGGTCGGACGCGTGGCCGCCATCAGCGTGCAGATCTTTTGAAGCTCGACGGCCAGCTGCGGCGTGCCCTTCGCCTTGCTGCGCTTCACGCCGAGAGCAATCCCCATCGCGGCCGCGACGCCGATCGCCGGCGCGCCGCGGATCACCATCGTCCTGATCGCCTTGGCGACCTCCTGCGGCGTGCGGCAGCGGACGTAGAGCTCCTGTGACGGGAGCTTCCGCTGGTCCACCATGATGATGACGTCGTCCTGCCAGTCGATCGTTGGAAGCATGTTACAAAACGATCATATCAAGCTTTATTCCAACAGCCTTGCGTCGAACGGCAGCGGGAGAAGCGCGGCGAGCCGACAGCGTCCAGTGACGCCGTCGAGGTTGGCCAGGACGACATCGACGTCCCCGCAGAACTCCCACAGCAGCTGGCGGCAGGCGCCGCACGGCGGCGTGGGGGATTCGGTGTCCGCAACGACGACAACGCGGGTGAACGCGCGGTGGCCTTCCGAGATCGCCTTGAAGATCGCCACGCGCTCGGCGCACATCGTGAGGCCGTAGGTCGCGTTCTCGACGTTGCAGCCGGTGATGATGTCCCCGGCGGCCGTCTCGAGCGCCGCCCCGACCTTGAACCGCGAGAAGGGAGCGTGCGCGCGCTCGCGCGCCACCTGAGCCGCTTCCACGAGCACGGCTTCGATCGCGGGGTCGGTCGGGTCGGCCGCCGCGTCGAGCACGACCGGCTGCCATCCGCGCTCGCTCCTGCGGTCGCCGCCGCCCCGGCGCTGGCCGCCACGGCGATCGCCGCCCGCGCGTCGGCGGTCCGACTCGACGCGACCGGCCTGTCCTACGCGCCGGTCCGTGCCGCTTCGCCGATCGCCGTCGGCGCGGCGCTGCCCCTTGCGGCGATCGCCGGGCGGTTTCTTCCGATCAGATGCGCCCAACAGTGCCCTCCAGGAGCGCGCCGAACTCGCCGCGGACGCGCCGCGCGGTCTCCATCACTTCGTCGTGGTGCAGCGGCTGCGGCAGGATGCCCGCCGCCATGTTGGTGATGCAGGACACGCCGAGCACCTCGATGCCCATGTGCCGCGCCGCGATCGCCTCGGGCACGGTGGACATCCCGACGGCGTCGGCCCCCATCGTGCGAAAACAACGAATCTCCGCTGGCGTCTCGTAGCTCGGCCCGCGCAGCGCGAGATAGACGCCGTGCGCGATGGCGAGGCCCTGGGCCTTCGCCGCCGCATCGGCCAGCCCGCGCAGCCGCCGGGAGTACACCTCCGTCATGTCCGGAAACCTGAGGCCAAATCGATCGTCGTTCGGACCCACCAGCGGGTTGTCCCCCAGGAAGTTGATGTGATCGTCGATGACCATCAAGGCGCCGGCCGTGAAGGCCGTGTTGATCCCGCCTGCCGCGTTCGTGAGGATCAGGGTCTTCACGCCGAGCAGTCCCATGACGCGCGTCGCGAAGGTGACGGTGGCCATGTCGTGGCCCTCGTACACGTGGACGCGCCCCGACAGGACCGCGACGTTTCGCCCGGCGAGGGTCCCGGCCACGAGCTGGCCGGCATGACCCATCACGCGGGACGCCGGCCAGTGGGGGATCTTCTCGTACGGCACGGTCACTCCGTTCGAGAGCCGCGACGTGAACTCCCCAAGGCCCGAGCCGAGCACGATCGCCACGGTCGGCCCGCCCGTCTTCCGGCGCAGGTACACGGCCGCCTCATTCACTCTGTCGAAGTAGGCCCGACCTTCAGGTCTGGCGTGTGCGCGTCTGGGCCGTGCGGGGCGTCGTTGTGCCATCACAGCAGGAACCCCGCGATCGTAGCGGTCACGAAGTTTGCGAGCGTCCCCGCCAGCATGGCGCGCACGCCGAGGCGCGCGAGGTCGTGCCGGCGGTTCGGCGCGAGCGCGCCGATCCCCCCGATCTGAATCCCGATCGAGCTGAAGTTGGCGAAGCCGCACAACGCAAACGTGGCGATCGTGAACGAGCGTGGATCGAGCGTCGGCTTCAGCGGACCGAGCTGCGAGTACGCCACGAACTCGTTGATCGCCATGCGTGTGCCGAGCAGATGACCGATGGTGGGCGCGTCGCGCCAGGGAACGCCCATCGCCCAGGCCACCGGCGCGAAGACCCAGCCGAAGATCTGCTGCAGACTGAGCCCCGCAAACCCGAGGAGGTGGTTCACGAGCGCGATCAGCGCCAGAAACGAGATCAGCATCGCGGCCACGTTGAGCGCCAGGTGCAACCCTTCGGTGGTGCCGCGGCCCGCGGCATCGATCACGTTGACGTCGGTCTTCTCCACATCCAGCTTGACCGTCCCCATCGTCTCCGGCACCTGGGTCTCGGGCACGATCATCTTGGCGATCATCAGCGTGCCGGGGGCGGTCATGATGACCGCCGTCAGCAGGTGCTGCGGCTCGACTCCGAACGCGATGTACGCGGCCATGATGCCGCCGGAAATGTGCGCCATGCCGGAGGTCATGACCGTCATCAGCTCCGACTCGGTCATCTTCGGGAGGTACGGCCGGATCGTCAGCGGCGCTTCGGTCTGGCCCATGAAGATGCTGGCGGCGACGTTCAGGCTCTCGGCGCCGCTCGCGCGCATGACGCGCCGCATCACCAGCGCGAACAGCCGGACGACGATCTGCATGACGCCGAAGTAGTACAGGATGGCGAAGAGCGCGGCGATGAAGATGATCGTCGGCAGCACCTGGAGGCCGAAGATGAGGCTGTAGCGCGCCCCTTCTTCCCCGAGCACGGCGGTCATGATTCGCGACCAGACCGCCCTGTCTCCCAGCGGGCCGAACACGAGCGAGGATCCCTCGACCGTGAAGGCGAGCACCTGGTTGATCGCCCCGCCAAGCCGCCGGAACAGCTCCTGGCCGCCCGAGGTCTTGAGCACGAGCAGCGCGAAGACGACCTGCAGCGCCAGGCCCCAGGCGACCGTGCGCGCGTCGATGGCGCGCCGGTTCGTCGACAGGGCGTAGGCGATCGCGAGGATCGCGATCAGGCCGACGAGCGGCTGCAGCTGCGGAATCCCCGCGGCGGCGACGGCGGCGACCATGGCGGCCGCGACGGCCGCCGATCCGAGGACGATCGCGTCCTGGCGGTCGTACGGCATGCGCACAGGCGGGGGCGGAGCCGAGGCGACGGCTCCGCCGGGCGCTTCGGTCACTGTGTAATCTCCTCGAGAATCAATGAGGTCGGCGACGGCGGCGCGTCCTCGATCGTATACGCGCGGGCGATCAGGCTGGCCGCTTCGGCCGCCCTGCGCTTGTCGCGGTACAACAGCTCGACGAGCGGATCGCCGGCGTTGACGCGATCGCCCAGGTGCGCCTTGATCCAGAGACCGGGCGCGGGATCGATCGTATCTTCCGCTTTCTCGCGGCCGGCGCCGAGCGCCATCGAGGCGCGGCCGATCGCCATCGCGTCGAGGTCCGAGACGAACCCGCCGCGCGGCGCCGCGACGACCTCGCGCGATGGAGCGGCGGGCAGCCGATTGTAGTCGTCGACGACCTTCGGATCGCCGCCCTGATGCTCGATCACCTGGCGGAACTTTTCGACGCCGGCGCCCGACGTCAGCGCCCGGCGCACCTGCGCTTCAGCCTCCACGTTGGTCGGGGCGAGGCCGGCCAGGCGGACCATGCGCGCGGCGAGGGTCACGGACAGGTCTTCGAGATCTTTCGGGCCCTTTCCCTTCAGCGTCTCGATCGATTCGATGATCTCGATCGAGTTCCCGACGGCACGGCCGAGCGGCACGTCCATCGCGGTGAGGAGGGCTTCGGACCTGACGCCCGATCGGTTCCCGATCGCCACCATGAGCGTGGCGAGCCGACGCGCGTCCTCGACCGTCTTCATGAACGCGGCACGCCCCGCTTTCACGTCGAGCACCAGCCCGTCGATCCCTTCGGCGATCTTCTTGCTCATGATCGAGGCGCAGATGAGCGGCACGCTCTCGACGGTCGCCGTCACGTCGCGCAGGGCGTACAGCTTCTTGTCCGCCGGCGCGATCCGCGACGTCTGCTGGATGAGCACGCAGCCGACCTTCCCGAGCGCGCGTGTCATCTCGTCGAGGTCGAGCGACAGGCGGAGACCGGGGATCGACTCGAGCTTGTCCACGGTGCCGCCGGTGTGGCCGAGCGCGCGGCCGGACATCATCGGCACGATCACGCCGCACGCTGCGGCGAGCGGCGCGAGGACGAGCGAGGTCTTGTCGCCGACGCCGCCCGTGCTGTGCTTGTCCACCTTGGAGCCGGGGATTGCCGAGAAGTCCGCGCGATCCCCGGAGCGCGTCATCGCCTGCGTCAGCCAGGCCGCTTCTTCGTCGCTCATGCCGCGCCAGACGACCGCCATGAGCAGCGCCGTCGCCTGATAGTCGGGGATTGCGCCGTCGGTCACGCCGCGGACGAAGAAATCGATCGCATCCTGAGACAGGGCGTGCCCGTCCCGTTTGTGTCTGATGACGTCTACGGCCCGCATGCGCGCAAGGCGCAGAGTATAATCCGATTGACTCCCAATTCAGTGACCGAGGCAGACACCAAGGACCCTCTGTCGCCGGAACTGGCCGCGAAGCTCGTGGATTTCGCGCGCGCCTGCAAGGCGGCCGCGCGTGCCGTCGCGCTGTACCCCGCCGCACACCCGGCGATCGGCGTGACCCTCGGCCGGCTGGTCGACGCGGCCGACAAGGCGACGCTCAACGGTCCCTTCGCGATGCAGATTCAGCCGACGGGCGTGCTGGTCGGCGGCGCCGCCATGGCCCGACCCGACCCGGCGATCCGCGAGCTCGCCGAGCTGCTGCACCCGCACCTGGTGGGCGGCCTGAAGTTGAACGGCGGCACCGATGTCGCGACCTGGCGCGCGCTGCTCCTGCTGCTCGCGCGCTCGGTCGACGAGACGCGCGCCGACGGCGGCATCGGCACCCTGTGGAGCCGCAGCGGCGGCCCGAGCATCGAGCTGGAGGAGATCGACTACGCGGAAGTGCTCCGCGAGCGCGCGGGCGCGGCCGCGCTCATCGAAAACGTCGTCGCCGCCTGCATGAAGAGCGGCGCGCGGCTCGAGCTGGACGACGCCGCGATGCGATCGCTCGTGGCGCTCGCGACCGATCCCGCGAAGCTGCAGGCGCTCGTCGCGAAGCTCGAGGAGGCGGCCGGCGGCGACCCCGCGAGCCATGCGGCGTCGATGATTCGGCTGGTCCGCGGCATCGCGGAGTTCCTGACCCAGGCCACGCCCGAGGAGCTCGAGCCGATGTTTCGCCGGATGGCGACCGCCGCCGCGTCCGGATTGAGCGCGGACGCGATGCTCGCGCTGCTCCAGCAGCGCGGCACCCCCGACGCGATGGCGGGCTCGATCGACGTCGTCGGGGCGATAGTCGACCGCATGGACGACAAGGCGGTCGCGGGTTTCGTCGCCGGCGCCATCATCGCGCAAAAGGGGCCGACCAATCGCCTGGCCCAGGCCTTCGAAGCGCTCGTGCCGGACGTCGATCGGAAGCGCACGCTGCTCTCGATGGCCGAGCAGCAGGTCGCGGCCTCGCCGCTCGGCCAGGAAGGCAACTTCGACAATCTGTGGTCGAACGTCGAGAACATGCTGACCTCGTACTCCGACGAGCCGTTCGTGCCCGCGGACTACGCCCGTGAGCTGTCGCAGTCGCGCGGCCGGGCGACCGACGTCGAGCAGACGGCCGACGATCCTCCGGAACGGCTCGCCGGATGGATCGCAACGGTGAGCGACGCCGCGATTCGCGGCCTCGACGCGCAGCTCCTCGAGGACCTGCTGACGATCGAGCAGGATCCCGCGCGCTGGAGGGACATCGCGGACACGGTCGTCGCGTACATCGACGACATGGCGCGGGTGGGTCAGTTCGACACCGCCTGGCAGTTCGTCGAGCAGCTTTCGCGAGAGGCGGCGGGCGTCTCGCAACGCAGAGAGCCCGCGCTCCAGGCCATGGGCAAGCTCGCGCGCGGCAACCTCGTGCGTCAGGCGCTGCGGGACCTCCGGACCGCGGACGATCCCGCCTTCGCGCGGACGATGCGCCTGTGCCACACGATCGGCCCCCCGGCGATTCCGACGCTCGCCGACATCCTGTCGAGCGAGCAGGATCCCAAGACCCGGCGACGGATCCGCGAGATCCTCGTCGGGTACGGCGCGCGCGGCCGGGAGGCGGCGCAGCAACTCTTGAAGGCCCCGAACTGGGAGGTCCGGCGCACCGCGGCGTATCTGTTGTCCGAGTTCGGCGGCGCCGAAGCGGCGTCGCTGGAGCCCTTGCTCAAGGATTCCGAGCCCCGCGTCCAGCGCGAGGCCGTGCGGGCGGTCATGCTGAACGGCAGCGAGGCCGCGTTCGAAACGCTTGTGAAGACGCTGACGTCGGTCTCGGGAGCGCAACGCGAGCCGCTCGTGTCGGAGCTGACGGCGATGCGCGACGAGCGCGCCGCCCCGCTCTTTCGCTACATGCTGCCGCGGATCGACCGCATCGGGTTCAAGGCGCTCTACCTGGCTGCCATCGAGCGGCTCGGCGCGATCGGCGGCAACGACTCGGTCGACGCGCTCGCCCAGGTCCTGCTGGACGGCGCCTGGTGGCCCCCGTTTCAGGATCGCCGGCATCAACCGGCGGCAGCCGAGGCGCTCCGGCGGATCGGGACGCCGAATGCGATCGACGCGCTCCGGCGCGCCGCGTCGATAGGACCGCGCAACGCCCGGAAGGCGGCGCGCGCGGAACTGGCCCGGTTGCAAAAATGACCGACCGTACCCCGCTCTACGACGATCTGATCCGGCGGCTGGCGTCGGCCACGCGCGGGTGCCTGCTCTACGCGCCCGGTCATCCGCTCATCGCCAGGAACCTGGACGCGCTGCTCGAGACGCTCGGCCAGCTGCACGCCGGCGCGCCGTCGGTCACGATCGGAGTTGTCGGCGGCCAGCTCGTCGTCGCCGACACGCCCCTGCCGAAGACCAGCGCGACGATGGGCGATCTCATCCGGCGGCTGACGGTGAACGGCATCGAGCGCATCGTGATGGACCGCGGCGTGACGTCTGGCGAGCTGGACACGTTCGCCCGCGCGGTAGCCGCCCTGCCGCCCAAGCCCGAGCCGGACGCGGCGCCGGCGGACCCGGCCAGGGGGCTCGCGCACATTCGAGTCGGACGCATCACCGACGAGCAGAAGACCGACGGGATACAGAGCGACATCGAGGCGATCCGGCAGCTGTACACCAAGGCGACCGCCGCGGCCGAGACGCTCGTGCAGGTGGCCGAACAGGAAGGGCGGCCCGACCCCGGCCTTGCCATGCAGACCGTGGAAGGCCTCGCCGACGCGGTCACGCAGAACCGGACAGCGCTCGTCGCGCTGACGGCGATGAAGACCTACGACAACTACACGTTCACGCACATGGTGAACGTGTCGATCCTGACGATGGGACAGGCGCGCGCGATAGGGATCGAGGGACGGTTGTTGCGGGAATTCGGACTCTCCGCGCTGATGCACGACATCGGAAAGGTCCGGACGCCCAAGGAGATCCTGAACAAGCCCGGCAAGCTCACGGCCGACGAGTTCGAGATCATGAAACGGCACACCGTGGACGGCGCCGAAATCCTGCGCCGCACGCCGGAGATGCCGATCCTCGCGCCCGTCGTCGCCTTCGAGCACCATCTGCGGCTCGACGGCACGGGCTATCCGGCGGGGGCCAGGCGGCCGCACGCTCAACCTCGGCACGCAGCTCTGCAGCATCGCGGACGTCTACGACGCGATGCGCTCGAATCGCTCGTACCAGAAGTCGTTTCCGAGCGATCGCGTCCTCGCCGTGCTCCAGAACAACGACGGCGCCCACTTCGACAAGCACCTGGTGCGCCGCTTCTCGCAGCTCCTCGGCATCTACCCGCCGGGCAACCTCGTGCGGCTCAGCTCCGGCGAGCTCGCGGTCGTCCTCAAGGTGCATGCGCCGGATCCGTACCGGCCGCGCGTCCGCGTCATCGTCGATAAAGCGGGCGAGCGCATGAGCCTTCCGGTCGACCGTAATCTCTGGGAGTCGCGCGACGAAGACGGACAGCCGGCCTCGGTGAAGACTCCGGTCGATCCCGCCGAGCATGGCATCGATCCGCTGACGTTCCTGGCGTGACTGAGTCGCCGGGTCCCGGTCAGCAATGTGGCCTGAAACGGGGCCGAGCGGTGGTTGGCGTGCCGTGGGACGTCACACGTGAGATTGGGATGGTCGGGGTAATAGTACATCTCGCGATTCTCACCGCGATCGCTCAGCCCTGCGCAGTTCAGCGTCGCGCGCGCCGACAACCCTGCCGCCGCAACGCGTTTGGCAAGTCGCTCGTAGGTAGGCTGTGCTACCTCGAACGCATGCACGTGAGCACTGGACCACTGCTGTAAAACTGCGATGGACCATTCGCCGACGTGAGCACCAACGTCGAAGGCGGTCGTCAATCCCGCCGGCGCAAGGCGGCGAAGGAGCGCCGCCTCGCCGTTTGCGTCCGGATCCCATTCATCGTTTTCGTACGCCTCTTCGATTACGCGGCCAGCCCGTGAAGCGCCTGGACGGGGCGCCTTTGCCGATGCTTCGCGATCAACCGCCGGGCCCGCACTTTGAAATTCTTGAGCATAAGACGCTACCCCTGCTGACGTTTGCCGAAGGTATAATCGCCCGTTTCGTGTGATGAGGTGCTCATGACCCGACGCGTCATCGTCCTCGCCGTCACGGTTCTGCTGGCCGCTGCCCCGGCGTTCGCCCAGTCGCAGCCGCCCGCGCCGGAGCAGTTCTTCGGCTTCCCGATGGGCGCCGAGCGGAAGCTGGCCGGCTGGGACAAGATCGTCGAGTACTTCCAGGCGATCGATCGCGCGTCGGACCGCGTCGTCGTTCAGGAGCTCGGCAAGACGACGATGGGAAAGCCCTACATCATGGCGATTGTCTCGGCGCCCGAGACGATCGCGAATCTCGCCGTCCATCAGGAGCAGCAGAAGAAGCTCGCCGACCCGCGAAAGACGACCGAGGAGGAGGCCGCCCGGATCGCGCGCGAGGGGAAAGCGGTTCTGCTCATCGGTACGAACGTCCACTCGACCGAGATCGGCAACAGCCAGATGGTGAACAAACTGATTCACAAGCTGGCCACCGAGCGATCGCCGTGGATGGACCACGTCCTGAAGAACGTCATCCTGCTGCTGATTCCGTCTCAGAACCCGGACGGCCAGCAGATGGTCGTCGACTGGTACGCCAAGAACCTTGGAACGGCGTACGAGGATTCGCCCCTGCCGGAGCTGTACCACAAGTACATCGGGCACGATAACAACCGCGACAACTACATGCTGACGCAGGTCGAGACGCAGTACCTCACCCGCGTCACCTACAAGGACTGGCTCCCCGAGGTGTATCTCGACAAGCACCAGATGGGGAGCAACCGGGCCCGCATCTTCGTCCCGCCGTTCAAGAACCCGCCGAACCCGAACGTCGATCCGCTCGTCTGGAGCGAGGTCAACCTGCTCGGGCAGGCGATGGCGGCGAAGCTGCACGAAGCGGGAAAGACCGGCGTCATCTGGGGCGAGCAGTACACCGGTTTCTGGCAGGGCGCCAACAGCACGAATCCGTGGTGGCACAACATGGTTGCGCTGTTGACGGAAGTGGCGAGCTCGCGGCTCGGCACGACGCTGACGCAGGAGATGGCCGACCCGGATCGGCCGCCGCGCACGCCGGCCGCGGAGGGGCAGCGGGGCGGCGGCGGATTCGGCGCGGGCGATCGCGATCCGAACGCGCCGCTCCCGGCGCCGACCGACGTGCAGTACCGGATGAACTACACGCAGCCGTGGCTCGGCGGCAAATGGACCCTGGCCGACGTCGTCGACTACCAGTTCATCTCAGCGATCGGCCTCCTCGAGGGAGTCGCGAACAACAAGGAGATGCTGAAGCGCAACTTCTACGTGATGAACAAGCGCGCGATCGACCTCTACGCGAAAGGCGCGCCCTTCGCGTACGTCGTGCCGCCCGATCAGCGCGACGCGATCGCGGCGGCGAAGCTCGTGCAGCTCGTGCAGGCGGAGGCGGGCGAGGTCCACGTCGCGCAGGCGCCGTTCGCCGCGGACGGCAAGGAATACCCCGCCGGCACGCACGTCATGCTGCTCGCCCAGCCCTTCGGGCGCTGGGTCAAGGATCTCCTCGAGCCGCAGCGCTACCCGGACATCCGGTGGCCGTTCGCGAGCGCGCCGATCGATCGGCCCTACGACGTGTCGGCCTGGACGCTCGGCATGCTGATGGGGGTCAAGACGATCAAGGTGGACAAACCGTTCGAGGCGAAGCTGACGCTCCTGACGGCGGAGGCGACCGCACGCGCCGGGAAGATCAACGGCAGCGGAAACGTCTACGTCTTCAACCACGAGGTGAACAACAGCCTGGTCGCGTCGAACCGGTTGCTGAAGGACGGAGCCGATATCGGGTGGGCGCGCGAGGCCATCACCGTGAACGGCCATCGCTTCTCTCCCGGCGCCATCGTCGTTCGAGGCGCGCGGCGGGAAACGATCGCGAAGATCGCCGAGGAGTTGAAGCTCGACGTGGAGGCCACCGGAACGGCGCCGGCGAACCTGCTGGCCATCCGGGCGCCGCGGCTGGCGCTGTTCGAGCCCTGGGGCGGGAACATGGACGCCGGCTGGACGCGCTGGCTGCTCGAGCAGCACGAGTTCCCGTACACGCACGCGCGCGCCGCGGACCTTCGGAAGGCCGATCTGATCTCCCGCTTCGACGTCATCCTGTTTGCCGACATGTCGGTGGCGCAGATCGTGCGCGGCCTGAGCGCGGCGAACGTGCGTCCGGAGTACAAGGGCGGAATCGGCGACGAGGGGGTCCGCAACCTGAAGGACTTCGTTCAGGCCGGCGGGACCGTCATCACGCTCGGAAACGCCGCCACGTTCGCGATCGAGCAGCTCGGCGTACCGGCGGAGAACGTCATCGCGGGCGTGGACGCCGACACGTTCTTCTGCCCGGGGTCGCTCCTCAAGATCAGCGTGGACACGCGGCACCCGATCGGCTTCGGGATGGCCGACGAGGCGGACGCGATGTTCATCAACAATGGCGGCTACGTGACCAAGCCGTCGTTCGCCAACATCACCGCCGGGATCGTCGCGCGCTACCCGCAGGAGCCGTTGCTCCGAAGCGGGTGGATCATCGGCGACGAGAAGCTCCGCGGGACGGCCGCGGTCCTGGACGTCGGCATGGGCCGGGGGCGCGTGATCATGCACACGTTCCGCGTGCAGAGCCGCGCGCAGCCCTGGGGCACGTTCAAGCTTCTCTTCAATTCGATCTACTACGGTCCCGCAGCCGGAACACGCGGGACGGTCGAGACATCGGCCGCGGCCCGAGCGAGGTAGACATGAGGATCACCCTGTCGCTGATTGTGGTGAGCGCCGCCCTGGCGGGCGCACAGGCGCCGGATCCGGCGGACTTCATCATCCACAACGCGAAGATCTACACCGTCAACACCAAGCAGCCCCGGGCAGAGGCGATCGCGATCCGCGGCCAGCGCATCGCGGCGGTCGGATCGAACGCCGACATCCTCGCGATGAAGGGATCCGCCACGCGCGTCATCGACGCGGGCGGCGCCACCATCGTCCCTGGACTCCACGACTCGCACGGCCATTTCACGAACTTCGGCGCCTCGCTCCAGCGGCTGAACCTGCGCGGCACGACGAGCGCCGAGCAAATCGCCGGCATGGTCAAGGCTGCCGCCGCGAAGGCGCGGCCCGGCGAGTGGATCCTCGGCCGCAGCTGGGACCAGAACGACTGGTCCGACAAGACCTTCCCGATCGCGGCGGTCATCGACCGGGCGGCGCCGAACAACCCCGTGTATCTGACCCGGGTCGATGGACACGCCGGCTGGGCGAACTCGAAAGCGATGGAGCTCGCCGGGCTCAACAAGGACACCAAAGACCCACCCGGCGGGGAGATCATCCGCGGCCGCGACGGCACCCCGACCGGCGTGCTCGTCGACCGCGCGCAGGGGCTCGTGAGCGGCAAGATCCCGGACCCGACGTCGGAACAGCTCGTCGATCAGATGCTGCTGGCGGATCGAGAGTGCCGGCGGCTTGGCCTGACGATGGTCCATGACGCGGGCACGGGCGGGCAGAGCGTCGATCTCTACAAGAAACTGATCGACGAGGACAAGCTTCAGACGCGCCTCTACGTCATGCTCCGCGGAAGCCTCGACTCGCTCCGGCCGCACTTCGCGAAGGGACCAGTCAAGGACTACAAGGACCACCGTCTCGCCGTGCGCGCCATCAAGATCGGTGTGGACGGCGCGCTGGGTTCGTACGGCGCGGCGCTGCTCGAGCCCTACAGCGATCGTCCCGAGACGAAGGGGCTGCTGACGACGCCACAGGAAGAGGCGTACCAGCAGTCGCTGGAAGCCTCGAAAGCCGGATTCCAGACCTGCATTCACGCGATCGGCGACAACGGCAACCGCGTCGCGATGGACGTGTTCGAGCGCGTGCAGAAGGAGGTTCCCGGCGCGCGGGACCTGCGCATGCGGAACGAGCACGCGCAGATCCTCGACGCCGCCGAGATCCCGCGGTTCGCGAAGCTCAACGTCATCGCGTCCATGCAGGCAACCCACGCAACGTCGGACATGCCCTGGGCGCCGACCCGGCTCGGCGCGGCGCGGGTCGAGGAAGGCGCCTACGTGTGGCAGAAGCTGATCAAGGCCGGAGCCCTCATCGCGAACGGCTCCGACTTCCCGGTCGAGGAAGCGAACCCGATGCTCGGCCTGTTTGCCTCGCTCACGCGCCAACAGCCAGACGGCAAACCGGCAGGCGGCTGGCAGCCCGACCAGCGGCTGTCGCGCGACGAGACGCTCGCGTCATTTACGATCAACGCCGCGTTCGCGGCGCACGCCGAGCGGGACCTCGGCTCGCTCGAGCCCGGCAAGCTGGCGGACCTCGTGATGCTGTCGAAAGACGTCATGACCGTGCCGCCGCGCGAGATCCTGACCACGCGGGTCCTCCGGACGATCGTGGGCGGCCGCGTCGTGTACGAGGACACGGAGAAGGCCACGGCGCGCCGGTGAGTGAGGCGCAACGCGCGCTCGCGGTGGCCGCGCTCGGCGTCCTCGCGGTGCTCGCGCGGCTGGCGTACCATGCCGCGCGCGCCAGCTCCCCACCTGAACGTCTGGTCGAAGAGTTTCGCCTCATCCGTTTTGCGACCTTGATCCTGGCCGCGACGGGCGGAGCGGGCGTGGGGCTCGCCGTCGTCCAGGAGGACCTGACCGGGACGGCCGTCGAGATCATGGTCGCGGCCGGCGTCGTCGCCCTTGCCTCGATCGCCGCGATGCGCGACCCCCGCCAGGCGCTGACGATGATCTCGCTCGGGTTCGTCGGCCATGCGCTCGTGGACATCGCGCACCGGCCCGGCCTGCTCCCACCCGCGCTCGGTCCCCGTTGGTACTTTGTCGCGTGTGCGGTCTTCGACAGCCTCGTCGCCGCGATATGCTATTGGCCGGCATTTCGCCGCTGACCCTTGGTCACATGCGCAACACCGCACAGGCCGTAACTCAACTGCGTTTGTCTGCGTTCATCTGCGGCGCGATCGCGATCGGGCTCTGCCTCCCCGCCCCTGCCATCCGGGCCTCCGACAAGCCCGCTCCCATCACCCTCGTCGTGCTCGTCGTCGTCGATCAGATGAGAGAGGACTACATCGCCCGGTACGGCCACACGTGGATCGCCGGGCTCAAGACCCTCGTCAAGGGCGGCGCGCTGTTCAGCGACGCGGCGTACCCGTACCTCAACACGGTCACATGTCCGGGGCATGCGACGATCGGCACGGGGAGATTTCCGACGCGTCACGGGATCATTCTGAACGAATGGTGGGACCGCGCCGCCGAACGCAGGCGCGCGTGCACCGACGATCCGCGCGCGACGACGCTGAGCCCCACGGGGACGCTGCCGGACGGCCACAGCGGCGCGCGTCTTGAGGCGCCGACGCTCGCGGAGACGATCGCCGAGCGGGGCGGGCGGGTCGTGTCGGTCGCGCTCAAGCCGCGCTCGGCGATGATGCTGGCTGGAAAGCGCGGCTCTTTCGTCGGGTGGTACGACGACACGGGCACGTGGGCCACGTCGAACGCCTACACGCCCACGTTTCCAACGTTTGCGGCCGGTTACATCCTGAAGCACCCGGTCGAGGCGCTGCGCGGGGTGTCCTGGAACAGGCATCTCCCGCCGGTCCGCTACAAGGGGGCCGACGATGGACCGCACGAGCGCCCCACGAACGGCTGGACCGAGGAATTCCCGCACACCCTCGACTCCGAGATTTCAGGTCCGGGGGCGCGGTACTACCGCCAGTGGCAACGAACTCCCTTCGCCGACGCGTATCTCGCCGATCTGGCGATCACGTCGGTCGACGCGCTGGAGCTCGGACGCCAGGACGGCGTCGACTTTCTGGGCGTGAGCTTCGCCGCGCTTGATGCGGCAGGCCACAACTTCGGCCCCGACAGCCACGAAGTTCAGGATGTGCTCGTTCAGCTCGATCGGACGGTCGGCCGGCTGCTCGCGCACCTTGACGCGCGGGTCGGCCGAGGCCGATACACGATCGCGCTGACGGCCGACCACGGTGTCGGGCCGGTCCCGGAGCAATCGAAACTGGACGGGCTCGACGCCGGCCGCCTCGAGCCGGTCAAGATCGCCGAACGCGTGAACGCGGCGCTCGTGCCGCTGCTCGGCCCGGGCAAGCACGTCGCGATGATGAATTACACGGATCTGTTCTTCGCGCGGGGCGTTCCGGAAAAGCTCGCGGCGGCACCGGCTGCGATGAAGGCCGCGATCGACGCGCTCGCGGCCGAGCCGGGCGTGCTGCGGGTCTTTACGAAGGCAGCGCTCGTGGGCGCGGGAACGGATCAGGACCCGATCGTCCGCGCCGCGGCCCTCAGCCACCATCCAGTCAACAGCGGCGATCTGATCATGGTCCCGAAGCCGTACTGGATCGCGTCGGCCGACGCGACGACACACGGAACGATGCAGCCGTACGACCAGCGGGTGCCGATCATCTTCTATGGCGCGGGCGTGAAGGCGGGGACTTACAAGGGCGCGGCGAGTCCGGCGGACGTCGCGCCGACGCTGGCGCGGCTCGCGGGCGTCGCCTTCGGCGGGACCGACGGGCGGCCCCTCATTCAGGCGCTCGCACGGGACGAGACCGCAGCAAGGAGTACGCATGTCCCCAAGCATTAAGCGCATCGTCTTGTTCCTCGCCCTCGCGTGTCTTGCCGGGGCCGAGCCCGTGCCGCTCGCCGCGCAGGGCGCCGGCCTGGCGCGCATCGCGCCCGATTCCATCACGGAGCTGCGCGCGTGGGACGCACGGGTCGATTCCATGCTCAACACCGGCGAGCTGCGCGTCCGTGTGACGCGAGAGGATGCGTTGATGCCGGGCCGAAGCCATCAGCGCGCGGACCAGTTCTACCGCGGGGTTCGGGTATGGGGAGGCGATGTCTCGCGCCAGCTCGCGGGCGGCCAGACCGTCTCGGTCTTCGGCGTCCTCTACGACGGGATCGCGATCGACACCAGCCCGGCGCTCACCCCGGCCGACGCCAAGTCTGCGATCGAGGCGATCGCCGGCGCGCGGCTCGGAGCCTCGCGGGTGCCCGAGCTCGTCGTCCTGCCGATCGCGGACGGAGGGCGCTACGCGCTGGCGTACACGGAGCGCGTGCTGTCCGCGCGCGGCCTCTACATCTATTTCATCGACGCGCGAAGCGGGACGCTCCTCATGGAGTTGAACGACTTGAAGACCCAGGCCAGCGCCGTGGGCCGCGGGCGGGGCGTGCTCGGCGACGAAAAAAAGGTCTCCACGCGAACCGACGCCGGCGCGTTCCAGACGTGGGACGAGCTGCGGCCGCCGGACGTCCGGACCTACGACATGAAGGGCAACCTCGCGCTGACGGAGGCGTTCCTGAACGGCGAGGCCTCCCTCCCGTTCAGCGAGATTGCCAGAGATTCCGACAACGATTGGTCCGACGGCGCGGTGGTCGACGCACACGTGTACTCCGGCTGGACGTACGACTACTATTTCAAGCGCCACAACCGGCTGGGCCTCGACAACCGCAACATCCGGATCGTCACGCTCGTGCACCCCGTCCGGCGCCAGGACATATTCACCCAGCCGCCAGAAGTCATCGGGATCTATTACGTCAACGCGTTCTACGCGGGGAACGGCATCCTTCTCTACGGTGAGGGACTACCGGCGGGCGTCACTCTCGTCGACGGCACTGTCGTCGACTTTCTTGCCGGCGGTATCGACATCGTCGCGCACGAGCTGAGCCATGGTGTCACGGAGTTCTCTTCGAACCTGATTTACCTCAACGAGTCGGGCGCGTTGAACGAATCCTTCTCCGACATCATGGGCACGAGCGTCGAGTTCTTCTTCCAGCCCACCGGCGGCGGGCAGCGCCAGGCGGACTACCAGATAGGTGAGGACGTGTGGCGGCCAAGCGGCCTGCGCTCGATGTCGAACCCGGCGTCGCTGGGCGATCCGGATCACTACTCGCGCCGATTCCTGGGGCCACAGGACAACGGCGGCGTCCACATCAACTGCGGCATTTCGAATCAGGCGTTCTACCTCGCCATTGAAGGGGGGACAAACCGGACGTCCGGCCTCGCTGTGTCCGGAGTCGGGGCCGCCAACCGCGAACAGATCGAAAAAGTGTTCTACCGCGCGTTCACGCAGATGCTGCCGGCAAACGCGAACTTCTCCACCGCGCGCGCCGCGACGATCCAGTCCGCGAGAGACCTCTACGGGGCCGGCGGCGCCGTCGAGCGTGCCGTCATCCAGGCCTGGACCGCGGTGGGAGTCAACTGACATGCCGACGGCGCATTCGCTCGGATCGCGGGGCCTCTCAGGCCCCGCGATCGTCAGCGCGATAGTCGCGATCGTTCTGCTGGCGCCGGCATCGCCTGCGCTCGCTCAGGGAACATGGCCCGGGCGCGCGGTGGTGAGCTTCAATGTCGGATTGCAGTCCTCGTCGCGCACCTTCAACGATCAGATCACGTTTCCTCTGTACCTCGAGCAGGCCAGCCACGACATCGACTACGGGACCGAGTCGGAGCTGTTCTTCGATGGCGGGGCGATCGTGCGGCTCTGGGGCAACCTGGGCGCGGGCGTCGCCGTGTCGCGATACACCGACGACACCGCGGCCACCGTGGAGGGCAGCCTGCCCCACCCGTTCCACTTCAACCAGCCGCGATCGATCGAAGGGGAGACGCCGGAGATCCGGCGGCGCGAGACCGCCACGCATGTGCAAGTCGCGTGGATGGCAGCGCCCACCGAACGGATTCGATTCATCATCTCGGGCGGGCCGAGCTGGATCCAGGCTGAACAAGGCGTGGTCACGGAAGTCAGATACAGGGAGGCCTTCCCGTTCGACGAGGCGACGTTTACGGACGTCGACCGGGCCATCGAGAAAGAGACCGCCGTCGGCTACAACGTGGGTGTGGACGTCATATGGGCGTTCTCCAAGAACATCGGCGTCGGCGGCCTGCTCCGCTTCACTCGCGCCACGGCGAGCGTCGCGCCGGCCGAGGGGCGCTCGATCGAGCTGGAGCTCGGAGGCCTGCAGGCGGGCGGGGGCATTCGCATTCTGTTCTGATCAATGCTGAATGTGGAATGCTGAATGCTGAAGGGTCGTTCCGCCGCCGCGTGTTGAGCGCGGTCCGGCGCATCCCCGTGGGCCGCGTGTCGACCTACGGCGACATCGCGCGGCTCGCCGGCAAGCCGCGGGCGGCGCGCGCGGTCGGCAACATCATGCGCGATTGCCGCGCCCACGACGTGCCGTGCCATCGCGTCATCGCCGCCGGCGGAGCGATCGGCGGCTACAGCGATCTTCCGGTCAAGCGGGCGCTGCTCCGGGCCGAAGGCATCATCGTCACGTCGACCCGCGTCAAGGACTTCGCGCGCAGGCGATGGCCGACCGCGGGTCGGCGCAGGTAAAACCACCAGATCCTTTTGCGTTTTGGCCCGTCTAACCAAAAGTGGCCGATTCCAGTGCCGGGCAACCCCGCCTGACGATGGGTACGTCTAAGGTGCAGGGACGCGTGACAGATGCGGCGCTCGTCGAGCGCTGCCGGCGAGGCGAAATGGGGGCCTTCGAGGAGCTGTACGGGGCGCACGCGGGCCGCCTGTACAATGTCGCCTGCCGTCTGCTGGGCAACCCGGCCGACGCGGAAGATCTCGTGCAGGAGGCCTTCCTGCAGGCGCACCGCAAGCTCGACACGTTTCGCGGCGACGCGGCGCTGGGAACCTGGCTCCACCGGCTCCTGGTGAACCTCGGGCTCGACTATCTGCGGAGCCGCGCCGGCCGTACGGCTCAGGCGACCGCGGGCATCGACGACGTGAGGGTCGTCCCGTTCACGCGTCCCGAGACGGTGGCGGAGCGGATCGATCTCGAGCAAGCCATCGCGCGGCTCCCCGACGGCAGCCGCGCGGCGTTCGTGTTGCACGACGTCGAGGGGCTGGATCACAAAGAGGTCGCGGCCGTCCTCGGCGTCAGCGAGGGGACGTCGAAGTCGCAGCTGCACAAGGCGCGGCTGAAGCTCCGGGACATGTTGGGTGGAAGGCACTAGGCCCAGGCACCAGGCACTCTGAATGACGACACCGTGTGAGGCTTTTTCGGCGTCGATCGGCGAGCTGGCGGACGGGACGCTCGCGCCCGCCGAGCGCGCGCGGGTCGAGGCGCACCTCGATCAGTGCCCCTCGTGCCGCGCCCTGCTTGCCGATCTCGAGGCGATCCGCCGCGAGGCGCGGCAGCTGCCGCGCGCCGAACCGCCCGCCGCGCTCTGGACGCGCATCGCCGACGGACTGCGCGCGCAGGGAGTTGGAGGGGCGGGGCGTAAGACCGGCCCCTCCAGCAACAGGACTCGGTGGCTGGCCGCCGCGGCGGCGGTCGTGGTGTTGACCGTCGGCGGCGCCCTCGTCACTCAGATGATGAAGCGCGGCACCTCACCGGCGTCCACGACCCCTCCTGAGCCGAGGCCGGCCCAGGGCCCGTCCGGCAACGCGAATGCCGCCGACCTCGTCGAAAGCGTTGAGGCCGACTTGAAGACCGCTGAAGAACACTTCGAACGGGCGATCGCGGGGCTGGAGAAAATCGCCTCCGCCGACGAGCGGACGCTCGACCCGCAGGTCGCCGCGACGCTGAAGAAGAACCTCGAGATCATCGACGGCGCCATCGCCGAAAGCCGCAGCGCGCTTCGATCCGAGCCGCAGAGCGCGCCGGCGCGGGAGAGCCTGTTCGAGGCGCTTCGCAGGAAGATGTCGCTGCTCCAGGACACGATCGCGCTGATGAACGAGATGCGGAAGGGCAACCAGGCCGGCACCGCGCAGATCCTCGAAGGCATACAGAAATCATGACCCGAGCGACCGCTCTCTTCGCTGTGCTTCTCACCTTCGCGGCTTCGGCCGAGGCGCAGACGCCCCCGGCTCCGCCGCGGCCCCCGCGTCCGCCGGACGCCCCGCAGCCGCCGCGGCCGCCACGCCCGCCCCGCGAAGGACGCAATCGTCATGAAGTAACGGACCACCAGGTGCACCGGCTCGCCATCGGACGGAGCGGGGCGCTGGATCTGGCGAACATCTCGGGCGACGTCGTCATCCAGTCGGGCGGCGGGGACGAAGCCGTCGTCGAGGTCACGCTGCGCGGCTTCGGCGAGACCCCGGAGTCGGCCAAAGAGCAGCTGGACTTGATCTACGTCGACGTCATCAAAGGAGCGTCGCGCGCCGAGGTCCGCGTCCGATACAAGGAGCGGGATCGCCACGGGCGTCGGAACTACCACGCGAGCGCCGACTATCGCGTCACCGCGCCTCCGGACACGCGCGTCACCGTGCACTCGGTCTCCGGCGACGTCCAGGCCGCCAGGATGAAGGGGGAACTGTCGATCGAGACGGTCAGCGGCGACGTCACGATCGACTCGTCGACGCGCGTGACAACGGCGAAGACGGTGTCTGGCGATGTGGACCTGACCGGCATCACGACCGAAGGATCGCTTGCCGCGGCGAGCGTGAGCGGCGACGTCGTCGCGCGAGGGCTCAAGGCATCCCGGCTCGAGCTGTCGACCGTCAGCGGGAGCGTCGAGCTCCACGACGTGGCCTGCGACTCCGCCGAGATCCAGTCGATGAGCGGCGACGTGCAGTTTCTCGGCGCGATCTCGAGGCAGGGCCGTTACGAGCTGCAGTCCCACTCGGGCACCATCATCTTCGCGCCTGGAACCGGCGTCGGGTTCGACGTCGAGGCAACCTCCTTCAGCGGCGACGTACGCTCCGAGCTGGAACTCAAGTACCGCGCTTCGGATCCCGATGAACAGTCAGGACGTCCGGGCCGGAAGCGGCGGAGCCTTCGCGGGACGTACGGCGACGGCAGTGCCGTCGTCGAGCTCACGACGTTCAGCGGGGATATCGTCATCAGGAAGTAAGCGGCTGCAGCCATTTTGGGCGGGCGTGCACAGAAACGCGTCGCCCCCTCCGATAACCTTCTTGGAGATTGGCCGGTTTCACGGGACTCCGGCCGGCATCCCGTTTGCAAACTCAGCCGTGATTTGCGGTATTCTGGGCCTTCGAGGAGGCGGAAGATGAAGAAGT
The DNA here is from genome assembly GCA_963847125.1 of uncultured Acidobacteriota bacterium. Taxonomy (GTDB): domain Bacteria; phylum Acidobacteriota; class Vicinamibacteria; order Vicinamibacterales; family 2-12-FULL-66-21; genus DATAEE01. The sequence continues at coordinate 2,562,840 of CAWJYM010000004.1, read as the reverse complement.
TGATGTGGGCTGCCCTCGCGGTGGCAGCAGCGGCCACGATCGATCTCTCGGCGCAGCAGCCGGCTCCGCAGCCGACCGCCACGACGGGAGCGAGTGCGTCCCAACCGCAGCCCGCGCCAGAGGTGCCGGGCGGCGAAGTCGCGCTCGGCAGCGTTCGGATTCCGCGCGCGGTAACGGCGGACGGCAAAGCGCTCAAGCCGGGCACCTACACGATCAAGGTGACCGCGCAGGAAGCCAAGCCCCCCGTCGTGGGTCAGACCGAACCGATGGAACGTTGGGCGGTCTTCACGCAAGGCGGAAAGGAAGTAGGGCGCGAGGTCGTGAGCATCGTGCCGTCTGCGGAGATCAAGCAGGTTGCCGATGATGCGCCGCCGCGTCCGGGCGGAAACAAGGTCCAGTTGCTGAAGGGCAACGACTACGTGCGCGTCTGGGTCAATAAGGCCGGCACGCACTACTTGATCCACCTGCCGACGAGCGCCATGTAGAAGGTTCGAGGGGGTTCGAATGGGTTCGACCAGGTTCGAACCCGTTCGAACTCTCGAACCCCTCGAACCTACTCGAACCTGTTCGAACCTCCTCGAACCCCCTCGAACCCTCTCGAACCCTCTCGAGCTCCCCTGAGGTTGTGCAGATGAGATTCGCAGCGATCGCGGCTTTGTTGATCCTGGCGCCCGCCGCTGGCGCATCGGCCCAACCGCGCGTCCCGGACACGGCGATGTGGGCGGTCGGCGGAGACATCGGGATCTTCTTCCCGCACGAAGGCGCTCTCAACTCAGCGCTGGATCTGCAGGGCCTGGCGGAGTACTACTTCACGCCCCGCGTCAGCCTCCGGACGGCTCTGGGCTGGACCTCGCCATCGTTCGAGGGCCGCGAGGACGACGGGTTGCGCGTGGTCCGGCTGACGATGGACGTTCAGTACAACTGGGAATACGGCAAGATCCACCCGTTCGTCGGCGGCGGCTTCGGCGCCTATTTCCTGCGGCTCATCGAGAACGGCGAAGGCATCGGGGACACGCAGTCGGACGGCGCCATCGTGTTCGGCGGCGGGATCGAGTATTTCACCTCACGGACGCTGACCGTCAAGGGCGAGGGCCGGTACCACATCGCGAACGACGACGTCGTGCCGGACGGCACCGGATTCTCGTTGACGATCGGGATCAAGAAATATTTCTAGGCTCGAACCTAGAGCGCCATGACGTCGAACTGCTCGTGGTGCAGGTAGGGATCCGGTTTGATCGTCAGCTTCCGGCCCAGCTTCGTCTCGAGGTCCTTCAGCACGGCGCGCTCGTCTTCTTTCAACGCACGGGCGATGTCCGGGTTCACGCGAAGGACCAGGCCGTGGCCGTTCAGCTCGGCCGCAATCTTCGTGAATTCCGAGAGGATCTCGTGGCAGATCGTCGCGCTCGACTTGATCAGCCCCGTTCCCGAGCAGTAGGGACAGGGCTCGGTCAACGTTCGCTCGAGGCTCTGCTTCACCCGCTTGCGCGTGACGATCACCAGCCCGAAGTCCGACACCTGTAGGGTCTTCGACGGGGCCCGATCCTTGCGCAGCTCGTGCTCGACCGCCTGAAACACTTTCTGGCGGTTTTTCTTCTCCTCCATGTCGATCAGGTCGAGCACGATGATGCCGCCGAGATCGCGCAACCGCACCTGCCGGACGATCTCCTTCACCGCTTCGAGATTCGTCTTGAGGATCGTGTCCTCGAGCCGCCCCGAGGACCGCTTGCCGACGTAGCGCCCCGTGTTGACGTCGATCGCGACCAGCGCCTCGGTCTGATTGATCACGATGTAGCCGCCGGATTTCAGCCACACCTTGCTCCGCAGCGCCTTGTCGATCTCCTGCTGGACGCCGTATTCCTCGAAGATCGGAAACTCCTTCGTATAGAGCTTCACGCGCGGGACGAGGTTCGGCATGATCTTCTCGACGAGCGAGACCACGCGGCGGTTCTCGTCGGGACTGTCGATTCGGATGGCGCTGTAGTCGTCGGTCAGCAGGTCGCGAAGCAGCTTGGTGACGAGGCTCGCCTCCTGCTTGATCAGCGTCGGCGCGCGCTGCGTCTCCATCCGGCTCTTGACGTCGGTCCAGACCTGCAGGAAGTAGTCGAGGTCTCCGACGATGTCTTCCTTGGGACGGCCGGCGGCGGCCGTACGGATGATCACGCCGCCCTGCAGGCCGCTCTTCTCGCGAAACTCGCGGACGAGCGCCCGCAGCCGCGACCGCTCCTCGCGCGCCTCGATCTTGCGGGAGACGCCGACGTGGTCGACCGTCGGCATGTAGACGAGGAACCGTCCGGGCATCGACACGTGGGAGGTGATGCGCGCCCCCTTCGTGCCGAGCGGCTCCTTGACGACCTGGACGAGGATCTCCTGCCCTTCCTTGAGCAGCTCCTCGATTTTCGAATCGGGCCCGCCCTCGCGTCTGGCGTCGCGGCCGCCGCCCTCCTTGCCGTTTCCCTTCTCGCCGTCTTCCTCGTCGTCGAGCGCGTCGGCGCCCGAGATGACGTCGGTGACGTAGAGAAAGGCGTCGCGCTCGAGCCCGACGTTAACGAAGGCCGACTGCATGCCGGGCAGGACTTTCGAGACCCGGCCTTTGTAGACGTTGCCGACGACGCCGCGCGAGCGTTCCCGCTCGATGAAGACTTCGACTAACTGATCCTCCTCGAGGATGGCCACTCGCGTTTCGTGGCCGCTCGCGGAGACGATCATCTCCTTGCTCATGCACGGAACTCCAGAGAGGGACCAGACACAGCAGCCGATGCGCGGTCATGATCGCCTCCTCAATTCGTAAACCGCCGCATCCTGACGTTCAGGATGAGGCCGAACCCGGCCAGCGTGGCGATGACGGCCGACCCGCCGTAACTCATCAACGGCAGCGTCAGCCCCTTCACGGGCGCCAGCCCGGCCGACATGGTGATGTTGTAGATAACCTGGAACGCAAACCCGCACGTGATGCCCGCGACAAGGTACGCGCCGAGCCGGTCCTTGGCCAGCCGCGCCGCCTCGAAGCTGCGGAGTACGACGAACAGATAGAGGCCGAGCGCCACGAGGACGCCGATGAATCCCCATTCTTCGGCCAGGACCGAGAAAATGAAATCGTTGTGCGCGACCGGCAGGAACTTGTACTGGCCCTGCGTGCCGTCGCGAAACCCCTTGCCGGTCAACCCGCCCGAGCCGACGGTCACCCGCGCCTGGATCTGCTGGTAGCCGGCGCCCCGAGGGTCCCGCTCGGGGTTGATGAACGTCGTGATGCGCTCCTTCTGATAGCCCTGGAGCGCGTAGGTCCAGGCGACCGGCGCGAGCAGGACGGCGATGAGCGCCGCCACCGCCAGCAACCGCATCCGCATGCCCGCGACATACGCGATCCCGACGAACACCGGCAGGAGCGTCGCCGCGGTGCCCAGGTCCGGCTGGCGCACGATCAGCAGAAACGGCACCGAGACCAGGACCGCCCCGAGCAGCAGATCGCCCGTCGTCCGCGCGCCGCGCCGGTTCTCGCCGAAGTACATCGCGAGGATCAGCGCGACGACGATGCGCCCGAACTCGGAGGGCTGCAGGTTGAAGACGCCCAGATCGATCCAGCGGCGGGCGCCGCCCCGCACGAGCCCGAAGAACATCACGTAGAACAACGACGCGCAGAACAGCCCGTACACGAGGAGCGAGTGCTCGGCGAGCGCGCGATAGTCGATCGACAGGCAGATGACGAGCGCGAGCACGCCGAGGGTCAGGGCGTAGAGCTGGGTCCAGAACTGCGGCCCCGCCGCATCCTGACCGTAGGTCGTGCTGTAGATCATGACGAGCCCGATCGCGCAGAGCGACAGCACCGCGGCGACGAGCGCCCAGTCGATGTGGAAGGAGAGGCGGCGTTCGAACATCATGGAATCGCGACCTCGGCGACGACGGGCCTCGGCGCCGGCGGCGCCGGCTTCGGCCATTCCGGCAGCGGCTTCCCTTCTTTCTTCGCGAAGTACGTCTCCATGGCGTACTTCGCGATCGGCGCTCCCAGATATCCGTGCTCCGCATGTTCGGCGAAGATCACGCCCGCCATCTCGGGTGGATCGCCCTTCCGCGAGGGCGCGAAGAACACGAACCACCCATGATCCCGCAGGTCTTTGTCGGTGCGCCCTTTCGCCGCCCTGGCGCCCTGGAGGGATATCACCTGCGCGGTGCCCGTCTTGCCGGCGACGTCACGCCCGACGATGCGCCCGCGGCCGCCGGTCCCGGCGCCGTTGACGACGAGCCATAGGCCCTCGTGCAGCGCCGCGAGCGTGTCCCGCCGGAACCGCACCGGCGACTTCGGCTCCGCCGGCGGCGTCGGCTTCCACCCCGAGCCATCGTCGATCGACTTGACGAGCTTCGGCGTGAACAGCGACCCGCCGTTGGCGACGGTCGCCATCATCATCGCGAGCGAGATGACGGTCACCGAGGTTTGTGCCTGACCGATCGAGACGGAAATCGTCTCGCCCGGATACCACTTCTCGTTGAAGCGGCGCTGCTTCCATTCGGTCGAGGGCACGAGCCCCTGCTGCTCGTTCGGCAGGTCGATGCCCGACTTCACCCCGAGGCCGAGCTGCGTCCCCCATTTGTGGATCTGGTCGATCTTGAGCAGGCTGCCGAGCGTGTAGAAGTACACGTTGCAGGACTGCTCGAGCGCGTGGCGCATGTCCACGGTGCCGTGCCCCTCTTTCTTGTGGCACTGGAAGTACCGCCCGTAGAAGTTCGCGCCTCCGTTGCATGTCACCTTGAAGTTGGGTGTGACGAGTCCTTCCTCGAGCGCCGCGGTCGCGACGACGATCTTGAACGTCGAGCCGGGCGAATAGGTGCCCTGGATGGCGCGGTTCTGCATCGGGTGCAGCTTGTCGGTGTTGAGCGACGTCCACGTCGCGCGATCGATCCCGGCGGCGAACTGGTTCGGGTCGTACGCCGGCAGGCTGACGAGCGACAGGACCTCACCCGTCCGCGGATCGAGGATCACGGCCGCGCCGTTGAAGCCGCTCGCGCGGAAACCCTCCTCCACCGCTCGCTGAATGTCACCGTCGATCGTGAGCTGGAGTCGGCGTCCTTCGATCGGCGGTTCGTCGCTGTCATGTCGAATCTCGCGGCCCACGCTGTTGACGACGACGTAGCGGTTGCCGTCACGGCCCATGAGGTCCCGGTTGTACGCCTGCTCCACGCCCGCCTGGCCGACCACCGCGCCGCTCAGCAGCCCGGTGAACTCCGGGCGATCGAGCTGCGCATCGGTGATCTCGCCGACGTAACCGAAGAGGTGCGCGCCGAGCGCGTCGGGGTACCGGCGCGTCGGCACGTCCTGCCTCACGACGCCGGGCAATTCCAGCTTGTGCGCCTCGATGCGGGCGAGCTGGTCGATGGTCGCATCCTCGATGATCTCGATCGGGCGATACGAGGGCTCGCGCCGCCGGCGCTCGATGGCGTCGCGCACCTGCTGCTCGTCGAGCCGGGCGATCCGCACGAGTGCCCGGATCGTCTCGTCGAGATCCTGGATCTGCTCCCGGACGATCGAGATCTTGGTCGAATAGCGGTTCTCGACGAGCACCTTCCCGTCGCGGTCGTAGAGCACGCCGCGCGGCGCCCGCAGCGGGAGGGTCCGCAGGTGGTTGTTGTCCGCCATCTCGCGGAACTTCCCGTGCTCCGCCACCTGGAAGATCCAGAAGCTCACCGCCAGTGCGAAGAAGCAGCCGGCCACCAACGTACTGGAGCACGCTGAGGCGGAGCCCGACGCTCCGGCGGTTGTCGTACTGGCTGCTCGTCGTGATCATCGTCGGTACCGCATGCGCCGGCGCTGGAGCAGCCCCGGCAGCCCCTCGACCGCCTGGAAGACCAGCAGGCCGATGGCGGCACTCCCTAGCGCCTGCCAGAATACCGCGCCCAGGGCCAGACCGGCGCCCCTGGGGGCCGGGAGGCCCGAATCGGCCGCCACCACGGGCAGCATCGCGTGGATCCCCCGGAAACAGAGGGCGTGCACGATGGACGCCCCCAGGAAGACCACGAACCGGGGGATGGGCCCGCTGACGATGAACTGGGTGCCGACGACACCGCTGACGAAGCCGACCAGGGTCTTCGACAGGCCGCCGACGCCGATGATCTGCGCCGAGAGCGCGTCCTGGGCAAGCCCCCCGACCGTGCCCGCGAACAGCCCGACCACCGGACCGAACGTCAGCGCGGCGTACACGACGGCCACGAGGACGAGATCGACCATCGACTGGCTGCCCACCGCAAAGCGCGCCAGGGTCGTCTGCAACGCGAGCGCGACCGCGATGGCGAAGAGCACGACCGCCGTCTTCATCGCCGCCTGGCCCCGGCCGTCGGCGATGGAAGCTCGGGCGGCGGCTGCAGCACGACGAGCACCTCTTCGACGTTCGAAAAATCGACGACCGGGCGGACCTTGATCGTCTTGTAGAGCCCGACGCCGCGCTCGGCGCTCTCGACGCGGCCGATCGGGAAACCTTTCGGGTAGATTCCGTCGTTCCCGGCCGTCACGACGACGTCGCCGATCTGGACGTCGGACAGGTTCGACACGTACTCCATCAGCAGCGGCGGGTCGCCGGCCGTGCCGATGACGACGCCTCCGGCGCGCGACCGCTCGATCATCGCTCCCGCGCCCGCGTTCTGGCCGATGATGAGTTGCACGCGCGCGGCGTGCGGCGCCAGCGGACCGAGGATCCGGCCGACGATCCCGGCTGGAGCGATGACCGCCATGTCGGGACGCACGCCTTCGCGGTCGCCCTTGTCGATCCAGACGCTCGGAATGCCGGGTGTGGCGTCGCCCGCGATCACGTCCGCGGCGAGTGTCGGCATCGTGGTCTGGGACTTCAGGTCGAGGAGCTGCTGGAGCTTCTGGGACCGCTGCGCCACGGCGCGTTCCTGCTGCACCCGGACCTCGAGCTCCGACACGCGCTGCTTGAGCGCCTCGTTCTCCGCGTGCAGCCCGCGGAGCGCGACGTACCCCGACCAGAGCCCCTGCCAGCCGTCCACGATCCCCGAGGTCCCCCGCTGCACGCCGGCGAACAGGCTGAAGGTCACCGACTCGAGCACCCTCGCCCCCTCGCGGGTCTGCACCTGCGCCGAGATGAGGATCACGTGACCCACCATCACGGCGAGGAAGAGGTAGCCGGTGCGTTGGCGGATGTCGAGCATCGGATAGGGTGGGCAGGCCTAAAGGCCTGCGCTACGGGAATCTCGTAGCGCAGCTCTTCAGGGCTGCTAATCGATCGAGATCTTCCTGAGCAAATTAAAGTCCGACAGCATCTTCCCTGCCCCCAGCACCACCGACGACAGCGGATCCTCTGCCATCGCGAGCGGCAGGCCGGTCTCCTCGCGAAGCCGCTTGTCGAGGTTCTTGAGGAGCGATCCGCCGCCCGTCAGCACGATCCCCCGATCGACGATGTCGGCCGACAGCTCCGGGGGCGTTCGCTCGAGCGCGACGCGGACGGCGTCCACGATGACGTTGACCGTCTCGGCGAGGGCGTCGCGGATCTCCTCGTCGGTAATGGTGATCGTCTTGGGCACGCCTTCGATCAGGTGCCGGCCCTTGATCTCCATCGTCATCCGCTCGTCGAGCGGGTAGGCGGACCCGACTTCCATCTTGATCTGCTCTGCGGTGCGTTCCCCGATGAGCAGGTTGTACGTCTTCTTGATGTACTGGATGATCGCGTCGTCCATCTCGTTGCCGGCGACGCGTACCGCTTTGCTGTAGACGATTCCGGCGAGCGAGATGACCGCGATGTCGGTCGTGCCGCCGCCGATGTCGACGATCATGTTGCCCGACGGCTCCGTGATCGGCATGCCCGCGCCAATCGCCGCGGCCATCGCCTCCTCGACGAGATAGACTTCGCTCGCCTTCGCGCGATACGCGCTGTCTTTGACCGCGCGCTTCTCAACCTGGGTAATCTCGGAGGGCACGCCGATGACGATGCGCGGCCGGACCCAGACGTTGCGATTGTGGGCCTTCTTGATGAAGTAGGTCAGCATCTTCTCGGTGACCTCGAAGTCGGCGATGACGCCGTCCTTCATCGGCTTGATGGCCACGATGTTGCCCGGCGTCCGCCCCAGCATCTCCTTGGCGTCGCGCCCCACCGCTTCGATGCGGCCGTTCACCTTGTTGATCGCAACGATCGAGGGCTCGTTGACGACGATCCCCTTGCCCCGGGCGTACACGCACGTATTGGCGGTCCCCAGGTCGATTGCGAGGTCGCTCGAAAACAGCGAGAACAGCGAACGAAGACTCATCGTGCTCCTGAAACCCTCTCCTCAGTCAGAATTCAGAATCTAGAATTCAGAATCCAGAAGAAATCCGTGACTCATGAAGCTATGTCTATCCCGTTCTTGCCGCGTTCCTTGACGCGATACATCGCCTGGTCGGCGGCCCGAATCAATCCTTCCACCGACGTGGCGACGTCGGGCAGCGTGGCGACCCCGACCGAAGCGGTCAGGCGGAGCATCAGCCCCTCGTTGTAGAGAAAGCGGTGCGCCGCGATCTTCTCGCGGACGCGCTCACCCACCGACACGGCGCCCTCACTGCCGGTGTCCGGCAGGACGATCGCAAACTCATCGCCGCCGAAACGCGCCACCATGTCGGTCTCGCGCGCGCTGGCGCGGATGACGGTCGCCGCCTCGACGAGCGCCCGGCTGCCCGCCAGGTGTCCGTGCCCGTCGTTCACGCTCTTGAACCCGTCCAGGTCGAGAAACAGAAGCGACAACGGCCGGCCGCTGCGGGACGCGCGCTTCGTCTCCCGCCGCAGCACTTGCGACAGATATCGCGAGTTGTACAGCTGCGTGAGATCGTCGGTGACCGACAGCGCTTCGGCGCGCTGGAGTTGCAGCGCGTTGTCGAGCGCGATGGCCGCCGGCTCGAGGATGACGCGCAGCGCCGCGAGCGCCGGCGGCCGGAGCGCCGGGTCGCGCGACGCCGGGGCCCGCTCGACGCCCACGAGCGCGCCGACGGCGCGGCCGCGGCAGATGAGCGGCACCGCGATCGCCGCCCCGCCCTGCGTGCCGGGGACGCGCCGATCCGTCGCGAGATCCCTGGTGCCGAAGACGTCCGCGTAGCGCAGGACCCACCGCGCGACCGACTGCACGGCGTCCTCGAGATCCGCCGGGACTTCACGCGCAGCGAGCTGTCGCACGTCTCCCCCCGCATCCACGCCGACGACGGCCCACGCCGGGCCGGGCAGCCAGTCGGCGGCCCGCGCCGCGACCACTTCCGCGACACGCGTCGGCTCGACGGTGGCGTTCGCGTCGCGAATCATGGCGGTGAGAACCTCGGTGCGGGAAAGGCGACGGGCGAGCACAGCCTGACGCTCGCGGATGCGCGCGGCCAGATCGGCCTGCGTCCTCGAGACCGTTCCGCCGCGCGCCGCGCCGGTCGGGCGAGTCCGTCGCGCGGCCCTTGCACGGGGGGGCCGGCCTGGTCCGGTCAAACGAAGTCTCAGTTCCTCTGGGGAGGCGGCTAAGTCCTTCTAGAAGCCACAAATATAGCACATTCGAGGGTGTTATCGGCCGCAGGAGCCCATATAATAAGTGGTTCCATGACGATGCTCGACCGCATGCGGCGCCATCGGGGGTGGCTCAAGTGGAGCCTCGCCCTCGTGGTGCTCGCATTCATCTTTTTGTACGTTCCTGACTTCCTCGACAACCCCAACGCCGGCGCCGCCCCGTTCGATGTCCTCGCCTCGGTCGACGGCCGCGACATCACCGCCGGCGAGTTCCAGCGGCTCTACCGGCAGCAGATCGACGGGTACCGGCGGGCCTACGGCGCGAACCTGAACGACAGCCTGCTCAAACAGATGGGGATCGACCAGCGCATCCTGCAGCAGATGATCGACGAGGAAGCGTCGCTCGCCGAGGCGGACCGGCTCGGCATCGAGGCGACCGACGGCGAGCTGCGCGCGCGGATCCTGTCGCTGCCCTCCTTCAAGGATGAGAACGGGACGTTCATCGGCGACGTCCGCTACCGGCAGCTCCTCCAGATGCAGCGGCCGCCGATGCGGCCCGACCAGTTCGAAGACAGCCTGCGGCGCGACCTCGTCGTCACGAAGCTGCGTACCGCGCTCACCGACTGGATTACCGTGACCGACGCCGACGCCGACGCCGAGTTTCATCGTCGCAACGAGAAGGTGAAGCTCGACATCGTGTCGTTCGGCGCGGACAAGTTCCGGCAGGGAATCACCGCGAGCGACGCGGAGATGGCGGCGCATTTCGAGGCCAGCAAGGAAACCTATCGCCTGCCCGAAAAGCGGAAGGTCAAGTACCTGTTGATCGACGCGCAGGCGCTTCGCGCGCGCGTCACGATCACGCCGCAGGAGATCCAGGATGCGTACCGCGAGAACCAGCAGCAGTACCTCGACTCCAGAGCAAGTCAAGGCGAGCCACATCCTGCTGAAGACCGGCGAGGACAAGAAGGAAGAGGACGTGCGGAAGCGGGCGGAGGCGCTCCACGCCAAAGCGAAGTCGGGCGCCGATTTCGCCGCGTTGGCCAAGGCCAACTCCGAAGACGACTCGAACAAGGAGAAGGGGGGTGACCTCGGCTTCTTCGGCAAGGGATCGATGGTCCCCGAGTTCGAGCAGGCGGCGTTCGCGCTGGAACCCGGGCAGTTGAGCGACGTCGTCAAGACGACCTACGGATTCCACATCATCAAGCTGGCCGAGAAAAAAGAGGCCTCGACCCGGTCCATCGACGAGGTGCGCGCGCAGATTGAGGACCAGCTCAAGTGGGAGCGCGCGCAGGAGCAGGCGCGGGAGCTGGCGGACAGGATTGCCCCGGACATCGACGATCCCTCCGATCTCGACGGCGTCGCGAAGACGAACGGCCTGGTCGTGAGCGAATCAGGGTTCTTCGACCGGAACGAGCCGATCTCCGGGCTCGGCTTCGCGCCGGAGGCGAGCGCGGAAGCGTTCGAGATGAAGCAGAACGAGACCCGCGGGCCGATCCGGGCGCAGTCCGGGTTCGCGTTCATCGCGCTCGTCGGCGTGCAGGAGGCTCGCGCCTCGAAGCTCGAGGACGTGAAGGACCGCGTCCGCGAGGATGTGATTCTGAAGAAAGCCGTGGACGCCGCCAGGCAGAAGGCGGCCTCCCTGTCCGCGTCGCTCAAGGCGGGCGACTTCGCCAAGGCGGCGAAGGCGGCCGGGCTCGAGGTGAAGACGACCGAGCTCGTCGCGCGCGGATCGGCGCTGCCCGACGTCGGCCAGAGCGACGCGGTCGACGCGGCGGTGTTCGCGCTCCCGGCGGGGGCGACGACCGAGCCGATTCAGACCGAAAACGCGATCGTCGTCGCCCGCGTCGTGGAGAAGAAAGAAGTGACGCCGGCCGAGGTCGCCGCCGGCCGCGCGGCCATGCGGACCGAGGTCATGAACGAGCGCCGAGGACGGTTCTTCGCCTCCTACATGACGAAGGCGAAGCAGCGGATGAACATCCGGATCAATCCGGAGACGCTCAGGCGCGTCATCGCCTGAGCCCCAGGCCCCAAGCCCCAGGCCCTATCGCATGAACAGATTGGGCATGAGCGCCAACGGCTCGCCACGCCGGAACACCGCGAGCGGCGCCGCGAGCGTCGAGAGCGCCCGCCGTTCGGGACCCGACAGAAGCGCCGACAGCCCCATCGACCCCGTGCCGAACGGATTGGTCAGGGCTTCGTAGAACGACTGGCGCGGCGGGTACGTCACGATCTCCACTTCACGGTCGGCGGCGATCTTCGCGCGCTCCTTCGCGATCGCGACCGCCCGCATCAGCCCTCCGAGCTCGTCCACCAGTCCGTGCGCCTTCGCCTGGGCGCCGGTCCAGACGCGTCCCTGCGCGACCGCGTCGATCTTCTCGGGCGTCGTCTTGCGCCCCTCGGCCGTCCGCTCCACGAACAGGTCGTAGGTCGCCTGCATCTGCTCCTCGACCTTCGCGCGCTCGACCGGATCGAACGGCCGGACCGGCGAGGTGAGCTGCGCGTAGCGGCCCCGGCTGGTCGCTTCCAGGTTCAGGCCCAGCTTTTCGAACGTCCCCCCCAGCGCGTACTTGCCGACCACGACGCCGATCGAACCGGTCAACGTCCCCGGCTCGGCGACGATGACGTCGGCCGGCACGGAGATGTAGTAGCCGCCCGACGCGGCGAGGTCGGACATCGACGCGACGATCGGCTTCTGGCCGCGCGTCAGCATCACCTCGCGCCAGATCACGTCGGACGCGATGGCCGATCCTCCCGGGCTGTCCACGCGGAGCACGATCGCCTTGATGTCGGAGTCGCCCCGCGCTTTGCGGATGTACTCGACGAGCGTGTCGGAGCCCGCGATCGGCCCCCCCGGCGAGTCGTAGCTTCCCTCGCCGCTCGCGATGATGCCGACCGCGTAGATGACGGCGATCTGCGGGCCGCGATTGAGCCCCAGCGACGACGGCGCGACGCGGTTGTAGTCCCTGTTCGTGAGGCGGCGCGTGCGGCCGGCGCCGAGCGCAATCTTGTCGTCGAGCTGATCCTCGTACGCGAGATCGTCCACGAGGCCGAGCCGCACCGCTTCCTCGGGCAGGACCGGGCCCCGCTCGATGATCGCGCGCACGTCGGCCTCGCTCTTCTTCCGCCCCTCGGCGATGCCCTTCACGAGCTGCGCGAACGTGTCGGAGGTCAGCGACTCCGACATCTCGCGGTGGGCGGGCGTGAACGTCCGCTCCGTCATCGTGTTCGCCGCGGTCTTGTACTCGCCGATGTGGAGGAAGTCGGGATAGGCGCCGATCTTGTCGAGGGCGCCGCGCAGGAAGACCTCGTACCAGGCGACGCCGCTCAGGTCGAGCGAGCTCGCCGGCATGAGAAAGACCTTGTCGCAGGCCGAGGCGAGGTAGTACTCCTGCTGTCCGCCGTACTCGAGAAATCCAACGATCGGTTTCCCCGACCGTCGGAAGTCCACGATCGCCTCCCGCAGCTCCTGGACCTTTCCCCAGAGTCCGCCCAGGCTGCTCGGCCGGAACACCACGCCCGAGACGCGGCGATCGACCTTCGCCTTGCGCAGCGCGTCGACCATCCCCCGCAGCGTCGGCGGAGCCTCGAGGAACTGACCGACCAGTCCTCCGGGCTCGGTTTCGGCGAGATCGCCGCCGACGTGCAGGAACAAGGTCGAGTTCGACCCGACCAGCGGCCCCCGCCCGGCGGTCGCGACCAGAAGCGCCAGGACTCCGAACGACAACACGACCGCACCGAGAATCAACCCGAGGACGAGACCGGCGCCTCGACGTAGAGCCACTGGAGACCTCCGGGAATCATTGTACGCCCGGCCGCCGGGCGGCGCAGCAGTGGCTGGAGATGGTGAGAGGTCACAGGGCGCGGTTGAGGGGATAGACGGACTAAACGCAAAGGACGCAAAGGAAGCAGAGGAAGATACCGAGCGGCGGCCGACCGGCGCGCCTGCGGCACGTGGGTTGCGCGAGAGACCCTGGACGTAAGAGGCACGCGCGGTTCAGTTGGCTCTTACGTCCACGGTCTCTCGCACAACCCTAGGCCCGACCGGAGGTCGGGCCCCGGTCGGCCGCCACTCTGTCTCTGCTTTCTCTGCGCCCTCTGCGTTTGATCCGGCTCTAGTTCCTCCTTCAACCGGCCTGTGCTCGGTTTACTTCCTCACCACGTCAGTCGGCAGCGGCGGCGTGCTGGCCGGCGGGACTCGGTGTTTCGTCGCCTGCTCGAATGCGTACGAGAGCGCGATAAGCGTCGGCTCGCTGAACGCGCGGCCGGAGAACGTCACGCCGAAAGGTACGGGCTGTGGGTCGAAGTCGGCCGGCACCGGCGGGTTCAGCACGGCCGGCGCAAAGCCGCCGGGCACGACGATGCTCGGGTAGCCGGCCTTGGCGGGCGCGCCGGCGCCGTTGTTGCGCGGGAAGAGAATCGCGTCGAAGTCGTCGCGCGTCCCTTTCCTGCCATCGGGACCGTTGAACACGGCGTCGAGGCCCGTGCGAGTCAACTCGAGGTCCTTCTGACGATCCTGCATGTACCGCAGCGTATCTGCGCTGCCGGGACTCGTGTCGAGCGACTGGGCGAACTCGAAGATCGCCTGGCCGTACTTCAACGCGATCGCCGGGACGGGATGAGCGGCGTTGAACGCGATGATGTCCGCCAGCGTGCGGACCGGCGCGTTCGGACGATCCTCCAGATAGGCGTTCAGATGCGCCTTCTGGCCGTACGCGAGGACGATGGAACAGGGGGTCGCCGGCGGCACCGGATCCTTCGTGGTCGTACAGATGCCGAAGTTGTTGATGTCCGCCTGATTCGGAATCTCGTACGGATCGGCGACGAACGCCCCCTTGCTCCGCAGGACCTCGATCGCGTCGATCATGATCTGGTACTGCTCCGGGATCGTGGGCGTATTGGTCGTGAAGTTGTAAAAACCGCCCCAGTACGGGTTGCGCGGGACGGCGATGCGGGCGCCTCGCAGCGCGTGGCGGTTCAGGAATTTCGTGTAGTCCTTGAAGCACTTTCCCGGGATGAGGCAGGGCCACGTCGCTCGATCCTTGATGTCGAAGCCCGCGATCTCTCCCAGAAGGATCGCCGCGTCCTTGACGGTCCGGGCGAGGGGACCGGCCGTGTCCTGGTCCGCCGTGATCGGCAGAATGCCGCGCCGGCTGACCAGCCCCAGCGTCGGTTTGATGCCGACGACGCTGTTCGCGGTGCCGGGACTCAGGATCGATCCTGACGTCTCGGTGCCGACCGCGACCGTCACGAGGTTCGCGGCAACGCCGATGCCGGATCCGGAGCTCGACCCGCCGGTTCCGAGGACCGGCCGGCCGTCGTTCAACGGCGGAGTGGTACGCGGATCCACGCGCGGGTCGTACGGGTTGAAGCCGAAGCGGCCGAGCGAGCTGTAGCCGGTCGGCATCCCGATCGCGATGAAGTTCGCGAACTCGGTAAGCGTCGCCTTCCCAAGGATGATCGCGCCGGCGCGCCGGAGCTTCCTGGCGATGAACGCATCGCGGGGCGGGATGGAACCCTCGAGCGCGACCGATCCGGCCGTTGTCGGCATGTCGTGGGTGTTGACGTTGTCCTTGAGCAGCACCGGAATCCCGTAGAGCGGGCTGTCCGGTTTCCCGTGCCTGTGGCGCCGGGCGCGATCGAGCGCGCGGGCCTCCCGTGCGGCGTCGGGATTGATGTAGATGAACGCGTTGATCTCATCTTCGTACTCGTCGATGCGGGCCATGTACATCTCGACGAGCTGCTCCGATGTGATGAGCCCCTTTTCCAGCGCATCCTGCAACTGGTCGATGGTCGCCTCGACGAGGTGCAGCGTGCCGCGTGGGCCGCGGTGACGGCCGTGGCGATCGTCATCGGAGGCACCCAGCGGGTAGGAGAGAAACGCGAGAGCGAGAAGAACGAGCGCGAGGCGCTTCATTGACACTCCCCCTGAGGGCGCTGGCGAAGAGCGGGGTCGCCGGCCCCCCGGCGGCGGATGATTACCAAGCCGGGTCACGGAGTCAAGGTCAGGACCCAACGAAGCGTCGGCTCGTAAACGTCCGGCTCAGCCGGGCCGTATCCTTCATAAGCAGATGACGCCGACGGACCACCGGCCTCGCGTGATGGTGCTGGACGACGAGCCGACGGCGCGGCTCATCATGAACCGATATCTCGGCCTGTACGGCTACGACACGATCGCGGCGGGGACCGTCGACGAGGCGGTTGCGGCCTTGACGCGCGAGCGCGTCGATGCGGTCATCCTGGACGTGGGGCTCGCGGAAGAGCGCACCGGACTCGACGTGCTCAGGACGCTGCGACGCCTGCCCGGGCTGGAAAAGGTGCCGGTCATCATCCTCACCGGCAAGATCCTGGACGACGCGGAAGAGCTGTCGATCGCGCGCGAGCGGGCGTATCTCTTTCGCAAGCCCGAAAGCCTCGACGTGCTCGTCAAGTTCCTGGATCAGATGCTCGGCACCGACCAGCCTCAGTGAGTCGATCTGCTATACTTTTGGTTTCGGACCCGCTGAAAGTCCCCACCGTGCGGAAGTGGCGGAACTGGCAGACGCGCAAGCCTCAGGAGCTTGTGGCCGCAAGGTCGTGAAGGTTCAAATCCTTTCTTCCGCACCAGCCTTCGCTCGCGTACTTCGCTGAGCGAGCTTCGGCTAGGCCAGGCCTCCGGCCTGGCCACGCAGCGAGTTTGAATCCACAGCGAAGGCTGTCTCGCCGTAGCGCCGCAGGCGCGAAGGCGGACATCACAAGGATCACCCTTCGCTCACGCCTGATGCTGACCGAAGTCGAGCCTCCTTCTTTAGCGCCGAGGCGCGAGAGTGAGCGTGCCGGCCCCCGCCTGTGATGCGGTGAAGATCCGGCCTCCCGCGACAATCGTCCCGGCCCTCGGCGGACCGGGGTTCGCGTCGGCGCTGAAGCTGACCGCACCGTCGCCCGACCCGCTCGGCCCCGCCGTCACGTGCAGCCAGCCGTCGTTCGACCCCGCCGTCCACGTACAACCTTCAGGTGTGTTGACCTCGAAAACCCCGGAGCCTCCACCAGCCGCCAACCCAACCGACGGCGGGCTGAGAACGTACAAGCACGGGGCTCCGTCCTGATTGATCGTGAACGCCTGGCCGGCGATGCTCAGCATTCCCGACCGCGGGTGGCTCGTGGGGGTCCCGTCCACTATGAAGCCTACGGTTCCCGGCCCCGCGCCGCTCTGGGCCGACGTGATGCGCGCCCATGGCACCGCTGCCGCGGCCGTCCAGGCGCACCCGGGGCCCGTGTTGACCGTCACGGAACCAGGGCCGCCGTGGCTCGGGACACTCTGGGCCATCGGACTGATACTGAAGCTGCAGCCTGAGCTCTGGCTGACCGTGAACGTGCGTCCTGCGACCGTCAGCGTACCGCTGCGCCCGGGACCTGTCGTCGGCGCGACGGTGAAATGCACCGAGCCATTCCCGCTCTGAATGACTTCGCTGATCGTGATCCACGAGGCGTTGCTCGTCGCCGTCCAATCGCACCCTGCAACCGTCGTGACCGCGACCCCGCCGGAGCCGCCGGCGCTCGGGACGGAAAACGACTCAGGGCTGATGCTGAAACGGCAGCCGCTGTTCTGCGTGACGGTGAAGACCTGCGCACCAACCCGCAACGTGCCAGTGCGCCGGGGGCCGTCCCATCCAGCGACGCTGAACGTGACGCTGCCGGGGCCGGTGCCCGACCTGGCCGATGTGATCGCGATCCATTCCGCATCGCTCTGCGCGGACCAGGGACAGCCCGCGGCAGTGGAAACGTTGATCGAGCCCGAACCTCCGCCGGCGCTGACGGTTTGTGACGTCGGTCCGATGGCAACACTGCAGCCAAGCGCCTGCGTCACGATGACGCGCTGACCCGCGACCGTCAGCTCGCCGCCGCGAGACGGGCCTGTCGTCCGCTGCGCTTCGTACACGACCTGTCCGCTTCCGCTCCCCTGGCTGCCTTCTCGGATAGTCAGCCATTCCGTGTCTGTTCGCGCGGACCACGAGCACTGTGCGCTGGTCGCGGTTACGTGGATGGTACGCCGCTCCCCCTGAGGAGAAACCGTTTCATTCAGCGGAAAGACTGTGAAGCTGCAGCCTGCGCCCTCCTGCGATATCGCCGCTTGAGTGTCGCCGATCGTGATCCCGCCGCGACGCTGCGCCGGATTCGCGTTGGCGGTGACGCTGAAGGAGACCGTGGCGTCGCCCTGCCCCGAAGACTGAGCGCCGAGCTGGATCCAGTTGCCCGAGGCGGCTGCGTTCCACTGACAGTCGCGATTCGCAGTCACGGTCAGGGTACCGGCGCCGCCGGCCGCCGCGAACGTCGCCGGCTCGGCGGCGGCGGTCACCTGACACTTGGTTGTGGAAGGCGAGGTAACAGTCTGGGTAGACGAGCCGCAGGAGAGCAACGAGCCAAATATAAGGATGAGTCCGACGATTCTCGCCAGCGCTCGCATTTTCGCACCCGGCGCGCATGCGAACGGTCGAGCTCCCGCGCGCGAGTGCGTTCCCTACAAGAAGCATTCCGCGCCGCATCCCGGGCGTTCCTGTTCATCGCCCGAAGGTCATGGCGCCTCTGCGCTCGCGCCAGCGGCGGACCGACGCTCGCGCGCCGCGATGGGTCGCGAGGAGAATGAGCAGCCCGATCACGAGCGAGATGGGGATGATCCAGTATCCGCCTACGGGCACTGCGTCGGCCGGCGCCGGGAACATCGTGCCGAACGATCTCGGGATGCCGTCGCGAACCCACAGTCCGGTGTTGTTGGGGAAGATGGGCTTCATCGCGGCGACGATGATGAAACCGGCGCCGATCAGGTAACCGGCAAGCAGGCCGAACGCCGCCGCGAACCCGACCAGACCCGTCGCCGCCAGATGAAACAGCGCGCGGGCGATCGGAACGATTCTCCCCGTCGCCGCCGCCTCTTCCATCGTCTGCTCGGCGGCGTACGCCTGGGCGATCCGGAGCGGCGGTCCGAGCTCGGTCAGGACGCGCTCGAGCGCCTCGCGTTCGTTCGGCATCGGCTCGACCTGCGACACGCGGTCCCGGATGTGCGACTCGACTTCGCGGACCGCGTCGGCGACGACCTCTCGCGGCAGGAACGTCCGGAGCGATCGCTCCAGGACGTAGAGATAGCCGCGCACGCGCGATTCGCCCGAGGCGCCGAGGATCATGGCCGTCTCCTGTCGCGCGTGGATGCCTGAATGAGGCGCTCGATCTTCGACGTGAACTCCCGCCACTCGTCGCACATCTCGTCGAGCCGGCGCCGGCCGGCCGGCGTCAGCCGGTAGTACTTTCGAGCGTGCGGCGCTTCACCCGACATCCACTCGGCGGCCAGCAGGCCCTCGCGAGTGAGCCGCCCGAGAAGCGGATAGATCGTGCCTTCGGTGACGACGAGATCCGTGAACGCCTCGAGATGGTGGATGATTTCGAGCCCGTATCGCGAGCCGGGCGCGACGGCGAGCAGCACCGCGAGCTCGAGTCCGCCGCGACGAAGCTGTTCCTGCCAGGACTCGACCGTCATAGATACCTTGCGTCACAAGGTATCTACGCGGCGCGCGAGGGAAAAGTTCTGGCTCGAGCCGGTTTAGAAGCGCCAGTGCACGCCCACGCCGGGGCGTATCAGCCAGCCGTTGCGCCCCCCGGCCGTGACGGCGAGCAGGCGGATCCCCGGCGTCAGCGCGAGGTGAGACGTCATGCGGATGCGCCCCTCCAGACCGACCATCGGGCCGACCGTGTGCTCGACGATCTCTTGCGTGACCGGAATGAGAAGCACGGTCAGCCGCGGATCGAACGCCACCTGCTGCTCCCGCGCCGTCCGCACGAAGGCCACGCCGCCCAGGTAGCACAAGTCGGCGCGATCGCCGATCGGTTGCCGGAACCAGACCGCCGGGGTCACGGTGGTGTGGCGCTCCGAGCTGCGAATCTCGAATTCGAAGGTCGGAATCGGGCGCGGCGGTACCGGGACGCCAGGCGGCAGGAGCTCGATCTGGCGTTCGACGGAATGCTCGAGGAGCCCCGGGCGCACGAACTCCAGCTCCACGCCCCACCGTTCGCCGAGCGCGGTGCCCACGACGAGGCTGAAGCCGAGGGTCTCTCCTCCTCCGGTCAGCTCGTTGGAAAACGTCGACGGGTCGACCTCGATGGTCGTGAAACGGGAGATATCCGCGAGCAGCGACGCGCCGACGTAGACCGGCTGCGCCATCACGGCGTTGGGGATCAACACGCTCAGGAGCAACAGAAGTGCCCGACCAATCCAGCTCGCTCGATCCTTCATGCCCCAATACTACCGGCTGGACCGGATGTCAGGATCTTTGAATGACATGGTCTTCCATGTGGCACGAGGCTTTAGCCTCGTATCGGGGCGGAGCCCGCGGCTGGTCTTTTTTAACGCGGAGGCGCGGAGGCAACGGAGATCGGCCGGCGGACGCGGTGGCCGCTACGCCGAGGCCGCGCGTCGCGCGGCGCTGGGGAACGAAAGACGGCGGGCGTGAGCAAAACGACGCGCTGGACTGCTCACGCCCGCCGTCTTTCGCTCCCCAGCCCGGCCCGGCAAAGCCGGGCCGCTCGGCGTAGCGGCCCTCAACGTCCGACCGGCCTGTCTTGCTCCGCGGTCTCCGCGGCCTCTGCGTCTAGATCGTCCCCGTGTCCCCCGTGAGCTTCGTGTTTCGTAAGCTGAAAATCGCCGCGTTTCCGCCTATGCTGATCGGGACCATGCTCGAGATCGATACGCTTCACCACACGAGCCTCCCGAGCAGCGACATCGACCGATCGAAGCGGTTCTATTCGGAGGTCCTGGGCTTGAAGGAGCTGGCGCGCCCCGCCTTCACCTTTCCGGGCGCGTGGTACCAGGTCGGGGACAGGACGCTCCACCTCATCGTCGGCGCGCGGTCGACTTTCCGCGAAGGGAAAGGGATCGACTCTCACGACGTCCACTTCGCGATCCGGGTGAAAAGCTACGCGGGCGCGATCCAGCACCTCGCCGCGCTCGGCTACCAGCCGCTCGACCCGCAGGCGATCAATCAGGACCCGTTCCGTACGATGCGCATCAACGCGGCGGGCGCCGCCGGCTTTCCGCAGATTTACATTCTCGATCCCGATAGGAACGTCATCGAAATTAACGCGGAGAGGGACGACCGGTGAAGGAGCTCGGCCCACAGCAACTCTCCCATGGTTCGGATCGCCCTGGGCCAACCGAGCGGCCGATGCTCAATCCGGACGCGGCCGAGCCTGATCGCCTCACAGATCGCGTCCGCGTCCGGCTCGGCATCGACGAATGAGCAGGTCGTTCCGAGCTGGTGCAACCGATGGACGTCGCCGTTGCCGACGAGCGGCCGGCCGTGGCGCTCGGCCCACTCGACCGCCCGGCGATTGAAATTGAGCGTCGCCGTGAACATCGCGTTGTACTCCACGGCGTCGAACAGATCCGGATGAACATCCATCAGCCCCCGAAGACAACTCGGTGAGGGAAAGAAAGGATGCGGCGCGATGACGAGGCCGGGCATGCGCCGCTTCAGTCGCCCGATGTCGTCGAAGGTCCGCACCTCGTCGGCGCCGGACTGGAAATTGATCAGCAGCACGTGCCTCCCCTGGACCGACCGCTCGATCCCCGGGATGAGCGTGAGCCCCCGTTCCGCCGCGTAGGGCACGAGCGGCCGCACGTCGAGCTGCCGATTGTGCAGCGTGATCGCCAGCGCGCGGTACCCGAGGCTCACCGCGCGATCGATCAGCTGAATCGCTGAATGCGGGATCCGATCGCACGGATCGTCCGACGTATGCGCGTGCAGCTCGACTCGAAGCATTAGACCAATATCGTAAGCCTTGTACAGTTTTGTAACCCGCCGGTAGGGGCGGTTCGCGCCTGCCTCGCCGTAGCGCAAGGCGCGAAGGCGGGAACCGCCCCTACGCTGCCTGCCACCCGCCGGGCACTTCTCTTGTAATCGGCCCCTGGATGCTCTGGCTGTTCGTCGCGACCACTTTCACCGCATCCGCGCTCCTTTTCCTCGTCCAGCCGATGTTCGCGAAGATGGCTCTGCCACGGCTCGGCGGAAGTCCGGCCGTCTGGAACACCTGCGTCCTCTTCTTTCAGACCACGCTGCTCGCCGGGTATCTGTACACGCACCTGACGACGAAATGGCTGGGAACGCGCAAGCAGGGTGGCTGGCACGTGCTGCTGATGCTCGCGCCGCTCGCGCTGCTGCCGCTCACGATCGGCACGAGCGAGCCGCCGTCGGGCGCCAATCCGGTCTGGTGGCTCTTGAAGATGATGGCCGTCCGGGTGGGCCTGCCCTTCCTGGTCGTCTCGACGATGGCCCCGTTGCTCCAGCGCTGGTACGCGACGCTTCCGGTGCCCTCGTCGTCCGATCCGTATTTCCTGTATGCGGCGAGCAACCTCGGAAGCATGCTCTCCCTGCTGGCCTATCCGTTCGTGCTCGAGCCGGCCTGGGGCGTCCGCCTGCAGACGCTGCTCTGGTCCGGCGGCTACGTGCTGCTGATTGTCCTGACGGCAAGCTGCGTGTGGATGGTGAGGAAGCACGGCGCCCTATCGCCAATCGTCAATGAATCAGCAATCCACAATCCACAATCCACATTGGGCTGGAAGCTTCGAGGCCTCTGGATTCTTCTGGCCTTCGTGCCATCGAGCCTGATGCTCGGCGTCACGACGCACATCTCGACCGATCTCGCGCCGATGCCGCTGCTCTGGGTGCTTCCGCTCGCGATCTATCTCGGCACCTTCATCCTGGCCTTCGCGACGCGGCAGATCGTCCCGGACAAGCTCATCGTCCGGGTGCTGCCCGTTCTCGTGCTGATCGCGATGGCGTCGGTGGCGATGCGAATCAACGCGCCGAAGCTGATCCCGATCCATCTCGCGGCGTTCTTCTGCTGCGCGATGATCTGTCACACGCGGCTCGCCCGCACCCGTCCGTCGACGGAGCATCTGACGGAGTTCTATCTCTGGATGTCGCTCGGCGGCATGCTGGGAGGCGCCTTCAACACGCTCGTCGCCACGTACGTGTTCAACGGGATTTATGAATACCCCCTGATGCTCGCGCTGGCGTGTGTGCTCCGGCCTTCGCCCGCGTATGGCACGGCGCAGCCGGAGTCGTGGCCCAAGATCATCGTCGGAGGAGTGGTTCCGGTCGCGCTCTGCGTGGTGCTCTGGGCGTTCGGCCTCGTCGGAGAAGGCGTGAAGTTGTTCACGCTGCTCTTCGTCGTGGGCGTCGTGCTCATCGTCGCCTCGAGCCTCGCGACCCGGACGGCGCCGTTCAACGCGCTCGCCGGCGCGCTGGCGCTGTCGATCGTGATCGGCCTGACCGGCGCCCGGGGCGACGTGCTGTTTGCCGGGCGCAGCTTCTTCGGCGTGATGAAGGTCATCGCGTCAGAGGATCGGTCGTATCACGTGCTGCAGCACGGCACGACGAACCACGGCCGACAGGACACCAACGCCTGGTCGCGCTGCGAGCCCAAGACCTACTTCCATCCGTCGGGACCGCTGGGACAGTTCCTGACCGCCGCGGGCGCCCGCCTCGACAGCGTCGCCATCGTGGGCCTGGGCGCCGGAACGCTCGCGTGCTACGCGCACGAGGGAAGCGTCTGGACCTTCTATGAGATCGATCCGCTGGTCGAGCAGGTCGCGCGGGATCCGAAGCTGTTCACGTTTCTCGCCAACAGCCGGGGCGCGGTCAACGTCTCGATTGGCGACGGACGGTTGAAGCTGCAGCACGCGGCGCCGGGCGCGTACGACCTGATCGTGCTGGACGCCTTCAGCTCCGATTCGGTCCCCGTCCATCTGCTGACCCGTGAGGCGCTCGACATGTACTTCTCCAAGTCGAAGCCGGACGGCGTCGTCGTCTTCAACATCTCGAACCGCTACATCGATCTCGAGCCGATGCTGGCGGCGCACGCGCGCGACGCGGGGCTCGTGGCGCTCACGAACCTCGACCTGAACGTGCCGGCCGAAGAGAGGGCCCGCGGGCGGTCGCAGTCACATTGGGTGCTGTTCGCCCGGACGGAGGGGCCGCTGAGCGTGGTGCAGGGCCGGCCAGGCTGGCGGACGCCCGAGACGAAAACGACGGTCCGCGCCTGGACCGATGACTACTCCAATCTTCTGAACGTCCTCAGAGTCCGGGGCGACTAGAATTCCCGCCACGGCCAAGCTCGGCCGTGCCTCATTGGTACGCTGAAAGGCCCACGGCTCTGCGCCGATTGTGTAAGATCTGTCGGCTGTGATCCCATCGCGCACCTCGTTCCTGGAAGGCGGTGGCGAGATGGGCGAACGCATCCGCGCGTTCGATTGGGCCGCCACGCCTCTCGGCCCACCCGAGTCGTGGCCGCAGAGCCTCCGCAGCGCGGTCAGCATTCTGCTCCCATCCTCCGCCCAGATCGTCCTCTTCTGGGGGACGGAGCTCACGACGCTCTACAACGACGCGTACAGCCCGGTGCTGGGAAAGAAGCACCCGCGCGTCCTCGGCACGCCCGCGCGGGTGTGCTGGGAAGAAATCTGGAACGACGTCCTCGGCCCGCTCTTCACCGGCGTGCTCACGACCGGCGAGTCGTTCTGGGCGCACGACCATCCGTTCTTCCTCGAACGAAACGGCTACCTGGAAGAAACCTATTTCGACATTTCCTACGACCCGGTCCGTGACGAGTCGGGGAACGTCGGCGGCATCTTCTGCATCGTCTCCGAGACGACGGGGCGCGTGCTCGGGAAGCGCCGGCTGAAGATCCTGCAGAACATCGGTGCGGGATCCGCGGCGGCGGCGACGGCCGAAGAGGTCTGTCGCAATGCGATCGCCGCGCTGCGCGAGACGCCTGGAGACGTGCCGTGGGCCGGTGCGTACCTGCTCGATACCGAGACGACCGCACGTCAGGTTGCGGCGTTCGGCGCCAGCCTGCCGGACGCGTTCGATTTGACTGACGCAGCCGCTGAGCCGCTGGCGCTGTCGCGTGCGCAGGCGAGCGCCGTCGAGATGAACGTGCGCGAGGGCATGGCCCCCATGGCCCCCATGTCCCCCTTGTCCGACGGGCGCGCGCTCGTGCTGCCGCTCGTGCACAACGCCGCGGTCACTGGCTTTCTCGTCGCCGGCGTCAGCCGGTATCTCGCGCTCGAAGGACCCTACAGGGATTTCTTCGATCTCGTCGCGGCGAGCATCTCGACGGGGCTCGCGCGGGCCCGTTCGCTCGAAGAGGAGCGCCGTCGCGCGGAAGCGCTGGCCGAGATGAATCGCCTCAAGACGCAGTTCTTCAGCAACGTCAGCCACGAATTCCGCACGCCGCTGACGCTCATGCTCGGCCCCGTCGAGGAAGCGCGGCGCGACGCGGAAGAGCGCGGCCTGCAGGACCAATCCGCACGGCTGGAGGTGGTGGAGCGCAACTCGCGCCGGCTGCTGCGGCTGGTCAACACGCTGCTGGACTTCTCGCGCCTCGAAGCCGGACGTGTCGAAGCCTCGTACGAGCCGACCGACGTGGCCGCCGTCACCTCCGACCTCGCCAGCATCTTCCGGTCCACGATGGAACGCGGCGGGCTGCGGCTCGTTGTCGTCGCCGACCCGCTCGACGATCCCGTCTGGGTCGATCGGGAGATGTGGGAAAAGATCGTCCTCAACCTGCTGTCGAACGCGTTCAAGTTCACGTTCGAGGGCGAGGTGACGGTCAGGATTGCGCGCGCGGAGGGCCGGGTGACGCTGACCGTCAGCGACACCGGCGTCGGGATCCCCGAAGGCGAGCTGCCGCACATCTTCGAGCGGTTTCATCGCGTCGAGTCGACGCGGGGCCGCACCTACGAGGGAACCGGAATCGGCCTGTCGCTGGTCCAGGAGCTGGTGCACCTGCACGGCGGATCGGTGACGGCCGAGAGCGCGGTCGGACGCGGCACGACGATCGTCGTGACGGTGCCGCTCGGCAGCGACCATCTTCCTCCGGCACGCCTTCGCGCCGCGCGCACGATGGCATCGACGAGTGCGTCGGTGGCGGCGTTCGTCGAGGAGGCGGCGCGGTGGACCGACGTCGGGCGACGAGAGGATCTCCCCGACGCGAGCCTGGTGTCGACGGGGGCACCGACCCGGTCGACGGATTCGAGGGGTTGCGTCATTGTCGCCGACGACAACGCCGACATGCGCGAATACGTGGGACGCCTCCTGGCCGCCGAGTACCGCGTGTGCAACGCAAGCAACGGCGAGGAGGCGCTCGCGCTCGCACGACAGGACTCCCCTGACCTCGTCGTGGCGGACGTCATGATGCCGCGGCTCGACGGATTCGGCCTGCTCAGCCAGCTCCGATCGGACCCGGGGCTCGCCGACGTGCCGGTCATCCTGCTGTCCGCCCGCGCCGGCGAGAGCTCGCGGGTCGACGGGTTGACCGCGGGCGCGGACGATTACCTCGTGAAACCGTTCAGCGCGCGCGAGCTGCTCGCGACCGTCAACGCGCACGTGGCGCTGGCCCGGATGCGGCGGCGGGCGCGCGAAGAGGCGCTGACGGCCAATCGCGAGAAAGACGAGTTCCTCGCCGTGTTGTCGCACGAGCTGCGCACGCCGCTCAACGCCGTCCTCGGGTACATCCAGATGCTGCGCGGAGGCATGATCGACGACGCCCGGCGCGATCAGATCCTCGCGACAATCGATCGGAACGCGCAGCTGCAGGTCCGGCTCCTGGAAGACGTGCTCGACGTCTCGCGCATCACGACGGGAAAGCTGCGGATCGCCAGGACGGAGGTCGATCTCCAGCGCGTCCTGGTGGATGCGCTCGAGACGATCCGTCCGGCGGCCGAGGCCCAGGGTGTCGAGATCCTCTCCGATACCGAGCCCGGGCTGCCGGTGACAGGCGACGCGTCGCGGCTCCAGCAGGTCGTGTGGAACCTGTTGTCGAACGGGGTCAAGTTCACGCCGCGCGGCGGCCAGGTGCGGCTCGTCCTCGCGCGCGACGGATCCGACGCGCTCGTCACGGTGACCGACACCGGCGCGGGGATCGCGCCCGAGTTCCTGCCGCGTCTCTTCGTTCGCTTCAGTCAGGCCGACCCGGGCACCGCGCGAGAGCACGGCGGGCTCGGCCTGGGGCTCGCCATCACGCGCCACCTCGTGGAGCTGCACGGCGGGACCATCCAGGCGTCGAGCGCCGGACGCCACCAGGGAACCACGGTCCACGTGCGCCTGCCGCTTCAGGCCGTTGAATCGGCCGTCGAGGCGACCCACGCGAGCGGAAACCCCTGAGAACCTTCTCGAACCCTTCGAACCTTCTCGAACTGACGTTTTTGTGACGAGTGACCAGGTGCCTGGAACGAGCCTCGAACTGCGTTATCCAATTGACGAGCCGCACTCCCCGGCGTAGTATTCGCCCGGGTATACAGGCACGGACGGCGTCGTCGGTACCCCCGGGCTCTCGGAAAGGCCGCAGTTCGCGGGTTGCGCCCCGTAGACCTTTCCCCGCCCTCCTCGGTACAACGACACCGCCCGAGTACCAACTCCACCACCACGGAGAGGTCAGATGAAGCAGAGGCTCGTGACACTCGTGCTGTCGGTCGTTCTGACGGCCACGGCCAGCGCCGCCGCGTTTGCGCAGGGCAGCGCCGCCTCCTCGCTCAGCGGAACGGTCACCGACACGTCGGGGGCCGTCATACCCGGGGCAAGCGTCGTCGTCAAGCACAACGCGACCGGCGTCACTTACAACACGGTCACGAACACCGCTGGAGAGTTCTCTCTTCCAGCGCTCAACACCGGCTCCTACACGGTCACCATCTCGCTCGAAGGCTTCAAGACCGTCGTGATGAACGACGTGATTCTGGAGGCGGCGCGGCCGACGTCGATCCGCGCCGTGATCGATGTGGGCTCCCTCGCCGAGACCGTGACTGTCGAAGGGGCATCACCCGTCGTGCAGACGCAGGCGTCGATGGTCTCCACGACGCTCAACGTCGAGTCGATCAAGAACCTGCCGATCACCAGCAGAAACGTGCTCGACATCGTTCCGCTCCTGCCCGGGTTCAACACACCGGGCGGCAACCGCGACACGACCGCGCTCGGCCTGCCGCAGAGCGCCATCAACATCACATTGGACGGCGTCAACGTCCAGGACAACACGCTGAAGACGACTGACGGCTTCTTCACCATCGTCCAGCCCCGGCTGGATGCGATCGAAGAGGTCACGGTCACGACCGTCGCGCAGGGCGCGGACAGCGCCGGCCAGGGCGCCGTGCAGATTCGCTTCGTGACCCGCTCCGGCACGAACGACATCCACGGGAGCGCCTACAACTACTATCGAAGCGACAAGCTGAACGCGAATACGTGGTTCAACGTCCGCGACGCGATCGCGAAGCCGACGCTGAAGCAGAACCAGCCGGGCGTCCGTGTGGGCGGCCCCATCATTCGCGACAAGGCGTTTTTCTTCGTCAACTACGAGGAGTTCCGTCAGCCCGCGGACATCACGCGGAACCGGACCATCCTCCATCCGTCGGCCGAGTCCGGCATTTTCCGGTACAACGCCGGGGGTGG
Organism: uncultured Acidobacteriota bacterium; assembly: GCA_963847125.1. Lineage (GTDB taxonomy): Bacteria > Acidobacteriota > Vicinamibacteria > Vicinamibacterales > 2-12-FULL-66-21 > DATAEE01. The sequence continues at coordinate 2,534,930 of CAWJYM010000004.1, read as the reverse complement.
GGTCCGCTCGGTCAACCTCCTCGCGCTCGCGGCCGCCAACGGCCACACCGCGACGATGGACCCGATCGTTCAGAAGCTGCTCGCCGACATCCGGGCCGCGACGGGGACGACGGGCACGATCACGGATAACCCGGAGCCCTTCTCGCAGCGCTATTCGTACAACGTTCCGTTCGAGTCGAAGAACCGCTATCCGACGGTTCGCGTGGACTTCAACCTCACGACGAACCATCGGCTGTCGGCCGTCGGCAACTACCACACGTTCGCTTCGACACCTGACACGCTCAACAACCGGGATGCGAACTTCCCGGGCTTCCCCTCGACCGGCAGTCAGACCTCGTCCCGGCGACAGTTCAGCGGCTCGCTGCGCTCCACGTTGGGCCAGACCATGGTCAACGAGTTCCGCGTCGGCTACAGCGGAGCGCCGGTCCAGTTCTTCAGCGAGCTGAACGCCGGAATGTGGGGCGGGTCCCTCGCCAACCAGGGCGGCTACTTCCTCGACATCGGCAGCTCGGTCAACAACGCGACAACGGGCCTCGGCGTAGCGGGCCTCGGAATCACGAACGCTTCGGGCGCGGCGACACCGAGCTCGCGCGATGCGAACACCGTGCTCGTCGAGAACACGCTGAATTGGCTGAAGGGCCGGCACAGCCTCAGCATGGGTGGATCGTTCACGCAGGCCGATATCTGGCTGACGAACCAGACGCTCGTGCCGCAGATCGACTTCGGCATTCTGCCGGGCGATCCGGCGCAGAGCATGTTCACGGCGGCTAACTTCCCCGGCGCGGCGGCTGCGGATCTCACCAGGGCGCAGAATCTGTACGCCGTGCTTGTGGGTCGCGTCGCCACCGTCACCGGCGACGCGCGTATCGGCGAGGACACCGGGCAGTACACCTACCTGGGACCGGCGACGCAGCGCGCCCGGATGCGCGACTTCGGATTCTTCCTCCAGGATTCGTGGCGGATGCGGCCGAACCTGAGCGTCAACCTCGGCCTCCGCTACGAGCTGCAGCTGCCGTTCTACGCGCTCAACAACAGCTACTCGACGGCGGACTTCCCCGCCGTGTGCGGCGTTTCAGGCGTCGCGGGCGACGGGTCGTGCAACCTGTTCCAGCCCGGCGTGGTCACCGGCAGCAAGCCGGTGTTCAGGAATCTGCCGGAGGGCGAAAGCGTCTACGAGACCGACCTGAACAACTTCGCGCCGAGCGTCGGCTTCAACTGGACGCCGAGCGCGGAGGGCGGGTTCTGGGGCAAGTTCCTCGGCAACGAGGGGGACACCGCGATCAGCGGCGGCTTCGCGACGTCGTTCAACCGGAACGGGCTCGCGGACTTCACCAACATCTTCGGCGCCAATCCGGGAGTCACGATCGACGTGAACCGAAGCCAGGGGATCGGGAACTTCGGTTCGCTGCCTCTGCTGTTCCGTGACACCGCGCGTCTCAGTCCGCCGGGATTCCCGGAATCGCCACAGTATCCGCTGTCGGACGTGGCGACCGGCGACGTGAACATCTTTGCGAACGATCTGCTGGTCCCGTACACGCAGTCCTGGCAGTTCGGGATCGAGCGTGCCGTCAGCGCGACCATGTCGGTCGCGGCCCGCTACGTGGGGACGCGTCATCAGGACGGCTGGCTCCAGTACAACTACAACGAGCTGAACATCATCGAGAACGGCTTCGTCAACGAGTTCAAGCTCGCGCAGCAGAACCTGCAGGCGAACATCGCGGCCGGACGCGGGTCGCACTTCCGCTATGCCGGTCCGGGCACCGGGACGTCCCCACTGCCGATCTTCCTGGCATACTTCGCCGGGCTGAACGCGGCACAGGCACAGAGCGCGGCGAACTACGGCTCGACGCTCTTCGCCAACAACACGTTCCTGACGCCGCTCGCCCGGTTCAATCCGCTGCCGTACCAGTCGGCCAACGCGCTCAACGCTGACGCGACGCGGGTGGCGAATGCGGTACGCGCCGGCCTTGCGCCGAATTTCCTCGTCGCCAACCCGGATCTCCGGGGCGGAGCGAACGTCACCGACAGCGGAGACTCGACGCGGTATCACTCGATGGTGCTGGAGCTGCGGCGCCGGATGTCCGGCGGACTGCAGTTCCAGACCAACTACGTGTACGGCCAGGCCGCCCAGTCGGTCTTCACCTCCTTCCGCCGCGCGTTCGACTTCAGGCGCGACACGGGCGGTGAGGGCGAGGTGGCCCACGCCTGGAAGGCCAGCTGGATTTACCAGCTGCCGTTCGGACGGGACCGCCGGTTCGCGAGCGACGCCAACGCCTTGATGGATGGCCTCATCGGAGGCTGGAGCCTGACGGGCACGGCGCGCGTCCAGACCGGGCAGCTCGTCGATCTGGGCAACGTCGTACCGGTCGGGTTCAGCAAGGACGGACTCAAGGATCTGTTCAAGCTGCGCATCGACGGCGATCAGAAAGTCTGGATGCTGCCGCAGGATGTCATCGACAACACCGTCAGGGCGTTCAGCGTCAGCGCGACGTCGCCGACCGGTTACGGGACGCTGGGCGCGCCCGAGGGCCGGTACTTCGCGCCGGCCAACCGCCTCGACTGCTACGAGATCGATGCGGACGGCGACAGCAACATCACCGAGAGCCCCGGCGATTGCGCGCCGAGCAGCACGGTCGTGACCGGGCCGCTCTTCAAGAGCTTCGACCTGGGCGTCTTCAAGCAGGTGCGGATCAAGGGGAACATGAACTTCGAGTTCCGCGTCGAGATCCTCAATGCGTTCAACAACGTGAACTTCGTTCCGACGGGCCTGGGGACCGGGACGAACCTCAACACGCCCAGCGCGGGCAGCGCCAACGGCTATGAAGTGACGCAGCTCACGGGCACGCAGAACGCCCGGCTGACGCAGCTCGTCGTCCGCTTCAACTGGTAGTCCGGCGCTCGTTCTTCCACCGCCGCAGGGGAGGCCGCCTCTCCTGCGGCGTTCGTGTTTTCGGCCTACGATATCGGCGCGGCAACCTGTGACGCGCCATTTCACCGCCCTCGCGCTCGCGCTGATCGCTGCGACGGCCATCGTTTTCGCCCCAGTTGCGCGGCACGGCTTCGTCAACTTCGACGACCCCCAATACATCACCGAGAACCCGTTCGTGACCGGCGGTGTCACAGTTCAAGGCATCAGGTGGGCCTTCACGTCCGGTTACGCGGGCAACTGGCATCCGCTGACCTGGATCTCGCACATGCTCGACGTGCAGGTGTTCGGTCTCGACGCGGGCGCGCACCACGTGACGAACGTCGTCCTTCATGCGGCGAGCGCGCTGCTGCTCTTCGTGCTTCTCCACCGCATGACCGACGCCCCCGGCCGAAGCTGGTTCGTCGCGGCGCTCTTTGCCGTTCATCCTCTGCACGTGGAATCGGTCGCCTGGATCGCCGAGCGCAAGGACGTCCTGAGCACGCTCTTCTGGATGCTGACGATTTGGGCCTATCTCAGGTACGTGAGCCAACCGCGCGCGGGCCGCTATCTCACGGTCGTCCTGCTCTTCGCGCTGGGGCTGATGGCGAAGCCGATGCTCGTGACGCTTCCCTTCACGCTGCTGCTGCTCGACGTGTGGCCGCTCGGCCGCCTGCCGCTACGCGTCCGTGAAAAGCTTCCGTTGTTCGCGCTCGCGATCGCCTCGAGCGTGATCACCTTCGTCGTCCAGCAACAGGCGGGCGCGGTGAAACAGCTCGTCGCGCTCCCGATCGGCCGCCGCATCGCAAACGCGCTGGTCGCGTACGTCACGGACATCGGCAAGGCGCTCTGGCCCGGCGGACTCGCGGCCATCTACCCCTATCCCGAGTCGATCGCCGGCTGGCAGGTCGCCGTCGCCCTCGTGCTGCTCGCGGCTATCACGGCTCTCGCAATCCGCGCGCGTCAGCGGTACCCGTACGTGTTCGTCGGATGGCTGTGGTATCTGGTCACGCTCGTTCCAGTCATCGGCCTCATTCAGGTCGGGAGCCAGCCGATCGCCGATCGCTACACGTACGTCCCGCTCATTGGCCTGTTCATCATCGTGGCGTGGGGAGTGCCCGATCTCCTCGCGCGCTGGCCCTGGCGGATCAACGTCCTTCGCGCCGCGGCCGTCCTCGCGATCGTCGCATGCGCCGTCACCGCCCGCGCCCAGGTGCGGCACTGGAGGAACAGCGTCGCGCTCTGGGAACATGCGCTCGCCGTGACGACCGCGAACTATCGCGCGCAGGGCAACCTCGGGCACGCGCTGGCGGCCGAGGGCCGGCTCGACGAAGCCGTTCGCCACTATTCCGAGGCCGTGCGCATCCATCCCGGCTATGCGGAAGCGCACAACAATCTGGGTCTCGCGCTGGCCACTCAGGGAAAGATCGACGACGCCATTCCGCATTACGCGGAGGCGATTCGTCTGCTGCCGGACTACTTCGAAGCGCACAGCAATCTCGGAGCCGCGCTGGCCGGGAGAGGACGATACGCCGACGCGATCAATCATTTCGCGATCGCGGTACGGCTTCAGCCGGATCGAAGCCAGGCTCGTGAGAATCTGGTGCGGGCTCACAATGACTTCGGCCGCCTCCAGGCCGAGCAGGGGAACATCGATCAGGCGATCCAGCAGTTCCTCGAAGCGTTGCGCCTCGATCCCACCAACGCCGATCTTCACTACGATCTCGGCGTCATGTACGCGAGTCGGGGCGATCTCCGATCCGCGATGACGCGCTTCGAAGAAGCGCTGCGAATCGACCGCAACCATCAGGATGCGCGGCGGGCCCTCGACACCCTGTCAAAACAATGATCAAAGGAAAGAAGGTCGTCGTCGTGATGCCGGCGTACAACGCCGAGCGGACGATCGAACAGACCTGGCGCGAGGTCGTCGAGCAGGAGGTCGTCGACCTCGTCGTCATCGTCGACGACGGGAGCCGGGACCGGACCGCGGCGGTGGCGCGAAGCCTGGGCAAGGTCGTCGTCCATTCGCATCCGAACAACCTCGGGTACGGCGCGAACCAGAAAACCTGTTATCGCCTCGCGCTTCAGCACGGGGCAGACATCGTCGTGATGGTCCATCCCGACTACCAGTACACGCCGAAGCTCATTCCCGCGATGGTGGACCTGGTGGCGAGCGGCCTGTACGCCTGCGTGCTCGGCTCGCGGATCCTGGGCGGACAGGCGTTGAAAGGCGGGATGCCGGTCTGGCGATACGTCGCCAACCGCGGCCTCACGCTGGTCGGCAACCTGCTGCTCGGCACCAAGGTCTCGGAGTTTCACACCGGCTATCGCGCCTTCTCGAGGGAGCTGCTCGAGCGGTTGCCGCTCGACGCCAACTCGGACGACTTCGTCTTCGACAACGAGGTGCTCGCCGAGACGGTCTGGCTCGGGTACGCGATTGGCGAGGTGTCGTGTCCGACCCGGTATGCCCCGGATGCATCGTCCATCACGTTCGGTCGGAGCGTGCGCTACGGGTTCGGCTGCCTGGCGACCGCCATCTCCTTCCGGCTGAGTCGGTTGGGTGTCGGTCGATCGCGTCGGTTTTCTCCTCTCCGCCGTTGACGACTGGCGGCCGGCGAGCGTAGTATGCCGCCCTGTATACTGCCGGCGGCCGCGTTGGAGGATGCGGCTGCCCAAAAAAACCGGTTCGAGAATCGGTTCCTTCCAACCTCGAGGGAGTTCAACGATGCAGAAGCTCCTCACGCTCGTGCTGTCGGTCGTTGTCACCGCCACGCTCAGCGCCACCGCGTACGCCCAGGGTGGCGCCCCCACGTCTTCCATCTCGGGCACGGTCGTCGACGCATCCGGCGCCGTGCTCCCGGGAGCGAACGTCGTCGCGAAGAACAACGGAACCGGCGCCGAGTACACCACGGTGACCGGCGAGCAGGGCACGTTCTCCATTCCCGCGCTCACAACCGGCACTTACTCAGTGACCGTGTCTCTGATGGGGTTCCGGACCGCTGTCCTCAACGACGTCGTCCTCACAGCAGCCGGGCCGGCGTCGGTCCGCGCCGTGCTCCCCGTGGGCACCCTCGAGGAAACGGTCGTCGTCGAAGGGGCGTCGGCGATCGTGCAGACGCAGTCCGCCGCTGTTGCGACGACGATGGATATCAACCAGATCTCGAACCTGCCGCTGACGAGCCGGAGCGCGCTCGATTTCGTCACCAACCTGCCGGGGATCAATACGCCCGGCGGCAGCCGCGATTCCACCGTCAACGGCTTACCGCAGAGCGCGATCAACATAACCATCGACGGCATGAGCGCGCAGGACAACTATCTGAAGACGACCGATGGGTTCTTCGCGCGCGTCAGCCCGCGGATTGACTCGGTCGAGGAGGTGACCGTCAGCACGGCGGCGACGGATCAGGCGACCACGGGCCAGGGCGCGGTGCAGATCCGCTTCGTGACCCGCTCGGGTACCAACAACCTGCAGGGGAGCACGTTCTACTACCTGCGCCACCATGCGCTGAATGCGAACACGTTTTTCAACAACGCCACACTGCCGCCGGACCCAGCGACGGGGAGGGCGCCGAAGGCGGAGAACATCACGCACCAGCCGGGCACGCGCGTCGGCGGCCCGATTTCCATTCCCGGTCTCTTCGACGGCCGCGACAAGGCGTTCTTCTTCGTCAACTACGAGCAGTCACGGTCTCCCGGCCAGATCACCCGAAACCGCGACTTCCTGCATCCGAGCGCGCAGGCGGGCAACTTCCGCTACAACGTCGGAGGAGCGGTCAGAGAAGTCAATCTGCTCTCTCTGGCGGCGCGCAACGGCCAGGTATCGACGCCCGATCCGACGATCGCGGCGATGTTGAACAGCATCCGGGCCGCGACAGGCACCACGGGCCAGTTTGCCGATCTCACGAACCCGAGCCTCCAGCGCTACTCGTTCCAGCAGCCCAGCGAGGGGCTCACGCACTACACGACGGGGCGCGTGGATTTCAACTTGAGCGACCGGCATCGGCTGTACAGCTCGTTCAACTACAACGACCTGCTGTCCACGCCGGACACGACCAACAACCGCGAGTCGCGCTACCCCGGCATGCCGTTCCAGAGCCAGGACTCGCTCCGCTACACGGTGCAGGGCACGCTGCGATCGACGATCTCGAGCAACATCGTCAACGAGCTGCGCATCGGTGGAACTGGCGGGCGCACGCTGTTCTCGCCGGAGCTCGCGGCGTGCAACTGGTCCAACGACCTGGCGATGAACGGCTACCATCTGAACTTCAACGACGTGATGAACATCCCGAATCCGATCGCCGGTCCGGCCAACAGCTCGCGCGAGGCGTCGACCAAAGTCGTCGAGAACACGCTGAACTGGATCAAGGGATCGCACGCCCTCCAGATCGGAGGTGGGCTGGACGCGCGGCGACGTGTGGCTGAAGAACCAGATGCAGGTGCCGCAGATCAACTTCGGCATCGTCTCGGGTGACCCGGCCGACTCGATGTTCACGACGGCGAACTTTCCAGGCGCAAACAATACCGACCTGACGAATGCGAGAACGCTGTACGCGATGCTGACCGGGCGCGTCAGCACCATTACCGGCGAGGCGCGGCTCGACGAGGCCACCGACGGGTACGTCTACCTCGGGGAAAGCATCCAGCGCGCGCGGATTCACGACTACGGGTTCTACGTCGCCGACACGTGGCGCTGGAAGCCGAACTTCACGGTGAACATGGGCTTGCGCTACGAGCTGCAGACCCCGTTCAGGCCGCTGAACAACAGCTATTCGACGGCGACGCTCGGCGACGTCTGCGGCGTCTCCGGCATCGGCGCCGACGGCGTCTGCAATCTCTTCCAGCCCAACGTCCAGACGGGTCAGAAGCCCGTGTTCATCCAGTACGACGAGGGCGTCAACGCCTACGACACGGATCGCAACAACTTCGCGCCGAACCTCGGGTTCGCCTGGTCGCTCGGCGGGACCAACGGGTTGATGGGCTCGATCTTCGGTCGCCAGGAAGGAGACAGCGTCATCCGGGCGGGCTACTCGCTCGGCTACAACCGCCCCGGGATGTCGGACTTCACCGGCGAAATAGACGACAACCCGGGCGTGCAGATCACGGCGAACCGCGAACAGGGGCTCGGGAATTTCGGCGGCCCTCCGGGCTCCGTCTTCGTCCGGAATCCGGCGCAGCTCGGCCCGCCAGCGTTCCCACCCACGCGCGTGTACCCGTTGACCGACGTCGTCACGGGAGACGTGCACATTTTCGCCCGCGATCTGCAGGTTCCCTACTCGCAGACGTGGACGGCCGGCTGGCAGCGGGTCGTCAGCCGCAACATGGCCGTCGAAGCGCGCTACGTCGGCACGCGCGCCCTCGGGGCGTGGAACACCTTCGACTATAACGAACACAACATCCTCGAGAACGGGTTCCTGAACGAGTTCAGGCTCGCGCAGCAGAACCTTCGGGCCAACATCGCCGCGGGACGAGGCAACACGTTCCGGTACTTCGGTGCCGGCACGGGGACTGCTCCGCTGCCGATCTTCCTGGCGTACTTCAGCGGCCTCCCGGCCTCACAGGCGGGGAGCGCCTCTGCTTACACGTCGACGCTGTTCGCGAACAGCACGTTCGTGAACCCGCTGGCGATCTTCAACCCGCAGCCGTTCGCCTCCGCGAACGCGCTGGACGCGGATCAGGCGCGCATCAACAACGCGCTGCGGGCCGGCCTGCCGGCCAACTTCCTCGTCGCCAACCCGGATCTGCTCGGCGGCGCCGAGGTCACGGCCAACAGCGGCTACAACCGCTACGACGGGGCGCAGCTGCTGCTGACGAGGCGGATGTCGGACGGCCTCCAGTTCGGGCTCAATTACACCTTCGGGAAGGGCTACATCTCCGAGCGCTACTCGCTGCGGACGCCGCGCAAGAAGGTCCTGGACTCCGGCGAAGAGGGAGGCGTCACGCACGCTTTCAAGGGCAACTGGGTCTACGAGCTGCCGTTCGGGGAAGGCCGGCGGTTCGGTTCGGGCGCGGGTTCCTGGACCAACCGGCTGATCGGCGGCTGGTTCGTGGACGGCATCGCGCGCATCCAGAGCGGCCGAATCCTCGACTTCGGCAACGTCCGCCTGGTCGGCATGACGAGGGAGGAGTTCCAGAAGTCGGTCAAGCTGCGCTTCGACAACACCACCGGCGGAGGCATTTACATGCTGCCGCAGGACATCATCGACAACACCGTCAGGGCGTTCAGCGTGAGTGCGACGTCGTTGACGGGCTACGGCCAGCTCGGTCCGCCCGAAGGACGGTACCTGGCGCCCGCCTCGGGGCCCGACTGCGTCGAAATCGCGCAGACATTCGACAACAACCAGCCGAACATCGTCGACGGCTTCGGCGACTGCGGCGTCAACAACCTCATCGCGACCGGGCCGCGGCAGGTGCGTTTCGACATCAGCATCGGCAAGCGCACGCGGATCGCGGGGAACGTCAACTTCGAGTTCCGCGCCGAGATGCTGAACGCCTTCAACCACCCGTGGTTCGAGCCGCAAACGGGGTTTGACGAGGACACGGCGGCGCTGAGCTACAACCGGCAGGACCTGTTCCGCGTTGACAGCGTCGGCGAGAACTCGAGCCGGATCATCCAGCTCGTCTTCAGGGTTAACTGGTAACAGGAACAGGTTCGAACAGGTTCGAGGAGGTTCGAGGGGTTCGATTCAAGGTTCGAATCCCCTCGAGCCTAGTTCTTTGTCGCGACCATCCGCAGATTGACGAACTCGGCCCCGCCCTGCCCAAGCATTCGCATCTCGATCGTGAATCGCCCGGGCTCCTCGAAGGTCAGCACCCACTTGTACTGCTGGGTCCCCGACCCACGTCCGGCCTGCTCGCCCCTCAGAACGAGCGTCTTCCCGCTCTCGTCCAGCGTCCCCTCCCCTTGCTCCATGCCGGTGTCGCCGTTGTCGACCCAGATGGCGGTGTACTTCAGCGCCCGCAGGTCGTAGCCGTAGATGCCCATCCACTCGAACTGGTTGCCCATGAGGTTGATGGACGCCTCTTCGGTCACGAACCGGCCGCCGAGGATCTTCTTGTAGCTCGCGCGGCCGGCGGTCTTCTCCCACTTCGCCGCTGGGGACATCCGGAACTCGGCGTCGAGGCGCCAGTCGCCGACGAGCGCCTCGAGGCGCTTGTGCTCGTCTCCCGGCAGGGCAAGCTGACCGGGATCCTGCGCCTGGCGGCGTTCCTGCGCGGCCGGCCCCTGGACGGCCAGCGCCACGAGCACGGCGCCCGCCCATCGCGAAGTGTTCACAGTGGCCTCCTCGGCGTCATTCGTGTCTTCCAATGAGTGTAATCCGTGAAATCCGCGTAATCCGTGGCTCGTGGTCCGCGCAATCCGTGGCTCTTTATGGCTGAGTTGGCGCTATAATCGCCTCGCCACTGGGCGGCGATGAACAACGGCGCGAGACCGCTCGTGCTCGTCGTCGAGGACGACCTCAGCATCCGCGATCTGCTGGAAAAATTCCTGCGGTTGCGGGGCTTCGAGACCTGCGCCGCCGATTCGGCGAGCGGGGCGCTCGCCCTGTTTCGCGCGCGTCAACCCAGGGCCGCCGTCGTCGATCTGCGGCTTCGCGAGGGAACGGGCAGCGAGGTGGTCGCCTCGATTCCCTCCGCGATCCCCGTCATCATCTTCTCGGGTGTGCCGGCCGAGTCCGCGGGGCTCGAGCAGTTCCGGCCGAACACGCGGCTGATCGCCAAGCCCTTCTCGCTCACCATGCTCGCGGAGATGCTTCGCAGGATGCTGCGCGCGCGCCCGGCCCTTGACTAGCTAGGTCGCTATCGCATATATCGCTATAAGACATATGAGGCGCGACCCGGGCGATCGCGAGCTGAAGAAAGGCAGCGCGGAGCTGCTCATCCTCTCCCTGGTTGAAGCGCGGCCGCGGCACGGCTACGAGATCGGCAAGCTGATCGAGACGCGGTCGGACGGCGTCGTCCGGTTCAGCGTGGCGTCGCTGTATCCCCTGCTCTACCGCCTGGAGAAGCGGGGCTGGATCGATGGCCGATGGGTCGAGAAGGCGGGCCAGCGCCGCCGGCGGTACTACCGTCTCACCCCCGAAGGCCGCCGCGTACTGGCCGATCAGCGGCGCGGCTGGCGGGCGTTCGTGACCGCCATCAACCGGATCGCGGGGCTGGAACATGCCTGACTGGCGCGACGAGGTCCGCCGGCGCCTGGCCGCCTCCGGCCTGGATCCCGCGACCGAGGACGACGTCTCCGAGGAACTGGCGCAACACCTCGACGACCGCTATCGCGAGCTGCGGGCCGAAGGGCTGACGCGCGACGACGCGCGCGGCGTGGTGCTGCGTGAGCTCGACGCAAACGAGCTGCTCGGCCGCGACGTGCGCGATCTGAAAAGACCACGAACCCCGTCGAACCCCCTCGAACCCAATCGAACCCCCTCGAACCCATTCGAACCTGTTCGAACCCTATCGAACCTGATGCAGGACGTCCGTTTCGGCGTGCGGTTGATGCGCAAGACGCCCGTCTTCACGACGATCGCGGCGCTCACGATGGCCGTGTGCATCGGCGCCAACGTGGCGCTGTTCAGCGTCGTCGACCTCCTGCTCCTCCGGCCGCTCGCCTACCCGCGCCCGGACCGCGTCGTCCGGGTATTCGAGCACATCGTCGATGCCAACCTGCTCCGCAACGGCGCATCCGGGCCGAACATCCTCGATTGGAAGGAACAGAGCACCGTGGTCACGGCGATCGCGGCCTATCGCCGCAGGAACGTGAACGTCTCCGGACATGGCGAGGCCCGCTACGTCAGGGCCGCGCGCGCGTCGAGAGAGTTCTTCGACGTCCTCGGGGTTCCGCCGGCGCTCGGCAGGGGCTTCACGCTCGAAGAAGATCGGGCGGTGGCGCACGTGACGGTACTGGCCCACGGGTTCTGGCGGTCGGCGCTCGGGTCGGACCCTGACATCCTGGGCAAGAGGCTGGACTTCGACGGCGAGCCGTATCTCGTCATCGGCGTCCTGTCTGAAGGTTTCCGCTTTCATCTTGAAACCGACGCGTGGATTCCGCTCGGGCTCTATCCGGGCACCCGCGCCGGCCGCGGATCGCACAACCTCAACGTCATCGCCCGTCTGAAAGACAACGTGACGGTCGCGAGCGCCCAGGCGGAGCTGGAAGCGATTGCACGGCGGCTGTCGCGCCAATATCCGGAAACCAACTCGCAATGCGGCGTGTTCGTCGAGCCGCTGCAGGCGAGCATGGTGCACGACGTGCGGCCGGTGGCGCTCGTCCTCTCGATCGCCGTGGCCTTCGTGCTGCTCATCGCGTGCGCCAACATCGGCGGCCTCCTCGTCGCGCGCTCGGCCGCCCGCGCCCGGGAGTTCGCGGTGCGGATCGCGCTGGGCGCAAGCCGGGTCCGGCTCGCGCGGCAGCTCGTGGTGGAGAGCCTGCTCGTCGCGGCGCTGGGCGGACTCGGCGGCATCGTCGTCGCGGCCGTCCTCATCGGAATCATCCGCCGGCTCGAGTCGTTCGCCGTGCCGCGACTCGAAGAGCTCGCGGTTGACGGCCGCGTCCTCGTGGCCATGCTGATCGTCACGAGCGTTGCTGGCGTGCTCTTCGGACTCGTTCCAGCCTTCCACGTCGGCCGCTCGGCGCCCGAGGGGACGCTGACCACGCGAAGCGGATCGGCGGGTCGCGATCGGCGACGCGTGCAGTCGGCGCTCACCGTGTGGCAGGTCGCGTTCGCGCTCGTCCTGCTCGTCGGCGCCGGTCTGATGACCCGCACGCTCGCGGGGCTGCACCGCGTGGATCCAGGCTTCGATCCGCGCGGGATCCTCGCGGTGGACTTGAGCCTGTCGGATGCGCGCTACCCCAGGAGCGAGGATGCGGCCCGGTTTTATCGCCAGATCGTCGAGGCCGCGTCCGCGCTCCCGGGTGTACGGCATGCCGCCCTCGTCAGCGATCCCCCGCTTTTCGGAGGCGACGGCTACAACCAGCTCGGCTTCGGTATTGTGGGGCGGCCGCCGAAAGGACCGGGAGGAGAAGAAGACTTCGCGTACTTACGATGGGTCACGCCCGACTACTTCCGGACGATCGGGGTGGGGCTCGTGCGCGGCCGGTACTTCACGGAGAGTGACGCCCTCGAGAGTCCTCCCGTCGTCATCATCAACGCCGCCATGGCATCACGCCACTTCTCCGGCGAGGATCCTGTGGGACGTGAGCTCGTCATTCAAGAGGGGCGCGGCCGTCCGACGCGGATCGTCGGCGTGGTGAGCGATCTGCGGCAGACCTCGCTCGACGACGTCGCGGAGCCCCAGATGTACACGCCGTTCTATCAGTCGCCTGCCGGCTGGGGCACGCTGCTCGTCAAGACGCGTGACGGCGGCGATCCGCGCGCCCTCACGCCCGCGTTGCGGGACGCGATTCGCAGCGTCGATCCGCAGCAGCCGATGTCGAACCTGCGCACGCTCGAGGACGCGGTCGCGCGCTCGATTGCGCCGCAGACGCTGACGATGCGCGTGCTCGCGGCGTTCGCGATCGCCGCGCTGGCGCTCGCCGCGATCGGCGTCTACGGTGTCGTCGCGTTTCAGGCCGCCGATCGGACGCGCGAGATCGCCGTCCGCATCGCGCTCGGGGCGCGATCCTGGGATGTGCTCTGGCTGATCTCGAAGCAGGGGCTGGTGCCCGTCGCGGCAGGGCTCGCGATCGGGCTCGCCGGCGCCGCGGCGCTGACGCGCTTCCTGCGCGGGTTGCTGTTCGACGTCGGCGCCGCCGATCCGCTGACGTTCGCGGCGACCGCCACGCTCCTCCTGACGGCCGCGGTTCTCGCCTGCCTTCTCCCCGCGCGGCGCGCGGCTCGCACCGAACCGAGCCTCGCGCTTCAGGGCGAGTAGGACTTGGGCCTGGGGCTTGGGGCCTAGGGGCTTAAGACCTTGGGCTTTGCGACCGCCGTTTCTGAAGACCCGTCACCGCGCCGACGATCATCCGATTGACGGCCGCCAGAGACAGCCCGCCCTCGTCCTTCGTCGGGATCGTCGCGAAGCCGATGGCGGACGCTTTCGGATAGCGGCTGAAAATCGTCTCGAACACCGCTGCGAGCTGCTCGCTGGATGGTCCGTCCGGGACCTTGTTGCCGTGCCCCATGACCTCGCGCGGATCCAGCACGTCCATGTCGATGTGCACGTAGATCTTGTCGGTGAGCTGGCTGAGGCGATCCATCTGGCGCGCGATCGCCGGAGAGTTCTTCCGCAGGTCGTCCACGCTGACGTGCTCGATGAGCGAGTCGTCCAGCATCCGCTGCTCGAGCGGGTCGGTCAGCCGGACGCCGCCCATCACCACGTGCCTCTCCGACAGCGGCGGCTCGAGGCCGGCATCGAGCCGCATGCGCGTCAGGCAGCGACCGGTCGCGACGGCCACCGGCATGCCGCCCAGCGAGCCGCTCCGCGTGGTCTCCGGCGTGTTGAAGTCGGGGTGCGCGTCGAGCCAGAAGAGGCCGATCCGGAGCGGATCGCGCGTCGGCCCGGAGTGCTGCAGACCCGCCACCATTCCCGGCATCGACGGACAGGTGCCGAGCAGGCCGACGGGGAAATAGCCCTCGCGCTCCGCTTTCGCGACGGCGCGTCCCAGGTGCCCGAGCGCGAACCCGAGCCGCTTCCAGCCGCCATACTCGGGTTCCTCCTCCGGCGTCAGGCCGATCTCGACGACGCTGACCTCCGCCCCGAGCTTCTCCAGCATCGGCTGGATCCCGCCGTTCGCCATCGTCGTCGGGCCGTTGGACGTGCCGTTGGGGACGAAGGGCTGTTTCAGGAGCGCGACCTTCAGCCGGGCGTCGGCGGTTTTCTGGGGTCCCGGCGATGCGCTTGCCCTGAGCGAGCGAAGCGAGTCGAACGGGCTGATCGCCGCCAGAGCGAAGAGACAAACGAGCGTCGCATGTCTCACGGGGAGTGCCTCCTCAATCGGGTGACGTGATGTACGCCTCCGCCTCAATCTCCACGAGCATGTTGGGATCGATCAGGCGGCTGACCTGCACCATCGCGGTCGCCGGCCGGATCTTGCCGAACACCTCGCCGTGGGCGCGGCCGATCGCCTCCCACTGTGAAATGTCGACAACGTAGATTCTGGTTCGAACGACGTCAGCGAGCGATGCGCCCGCCTGCTGGAGCGCCCAGTCGATGTTGGCGAGCGTGCGCCGCGCCTGCGCGTACGGATCCCCGACGCCGACGATCCGGCCCGTCTCGTCGGTCGCCGTCGTTCCGGAGACCTGCACGTGACGGCCGACGCGGACGGCCCGCGAGTAACCCACGATCGCCTCCCACGGTCGACCGCTCGAAATATTCAGCCTGGACATGGTGTCAGCTCAACAGAATCGTGTTTCCCGCGGGGTCTCGCACGAGCGCCCCGCCCTCGTGAGGATCAATCGGAATGTCCGCCGCGGAGACGCGTGCCACGATCTCCTCGCGCGCTTTGACGGTCGGGAACCGGACGACGAAATGCCGGAGGCCGATGGCACCGGGAGGAGGCGGCGGCGCGCCGATCCCGGCCCACGTATTGAGTCCGATGTGATGGTGATAGCCGCCGGCCGAGACGAAGAGCGCGCTCGAACGGAATCGCTGCATCAGGTCGAATCCGAGGACCCCGACGTAGAACGACTCCGCATCTTCGAGATTCCTGACATGCAGGTGCACGTGCCCGACGACCGTGCCGCCTGCCAGCGCGTGGTGCCCGGCTCCGCGAGGCGCCTGTGTCAGGAGATCGTCCAGGTCCAGTGGATCGGTGGTCATCTCGAGCTGTCCGTCGTGGATGGGCCATTCGGCGCGCGGTCGATCGCGATAGATCTCGATTCCGTTCCCATCTGGATCGGCAAGATACAGCGCCTCGCTCACGCCGTGATCGGCGACACCCTGCAGGTGGGTGTCGGTTTCGGCCAGGCGGCGCAGCGATCGCGCGAGATCGGCGCGCGAAGGCACGAGGATCGCGAAGTGATAGAGGCCCGTCGTGCCGCGCACGCGCGGCGCGGCCGGAGCCTGAACGAGGACCAGGAGATCCGACCCTCCAGCGCCGAGCGCCGCCGCGTCGCCGTCACGCCGGTAGACCTCAAACCCGAGCCGATCGGTGTAGAACGCGACGGATCGATCGAGATCCGAGATCGTCAGATGGACTGCGCCGATCGCAGTCGCTGGATCGATGCCATACATCTACGCATTCTATGGTCGCGAGGGCAAACGCCGCCCCCTGATTTTCATGACTACACGTACCACGATCTTTTTTGGGGGAGTCCAGGGAGATGGGGAGGTTGACTTCGCTTGTCTTGACAGGAGGGCATGTCCGGGTTACGAACGGTTGTGGAGTAATCACGGTTGACTGGTCGTCGTCGTGCCGGCGTTGATCGAAATGCCCTTTCGCGCCATCGCCCGGTTGAACGCGGGGACATCCTGTTCGACGAGCCGCCTGAAGTCCGTCCTCGCCTTCGCCAGCTGCTGTTCCAGCATCTCCAGCACCTTGACCTGGGCATCGGTCGGGCGGTTGTCCGCTCCGCCGGCCTCGTCGCCCGCGCCGGTCCCGACGGCGCCGTTCAGCCAGATCAGGTTCATGTAGATCTTGTAGGCCTCGACGTACCACTTGTCGTCGCTGTGCAGGTCCGACTTCGACACCAGCTGCAGCTCGACGTCCATCATGGCGCCGTCGAGCGCCCGCAACGGCTTCTCGACGTCTCCTTTGCCCTTGTGCGTCTTCAGGAGATCCTCGATCTGCTTCCGCATCACCTCGACACGATTGACCATGTCGACCGTTTCGTTCATGTCGTCGCGGATCCGAGCCTGCAGCGCGGTCGACGCCGACAGGTCGTCAGCGGACGCGGCAATCAGCGGATCCTTCAGCAGGTCGACACTCCGGGTCTCGGTCCGACCGTTCGCCGTCATGCGCACGGTGTAAGCACCCGGGGCGGCCAGAGGGCCGGCGCGCACCGCCTGCTGAATCCCCCAGTGGATGATCGGCCGGGTCTCGCGACCCTTGAACCGCGGCTCGTCCCAGATGAACGGATTGTCCGGCGGAACCGTTCGCAGCTCGACCTGCCGCGGGGCGTCGCCGCGGGCGTCCCATCGCGTCCGGTTCAGCCCGGCGCGCCCCTTCGTCTCGAACGACCGGACGACGTGCCCCTGCGCGTCGGTGATCGCGAACTGCACCGGGCCGTCCGCGTTCAGGCGGTAGAGGAATTCCGCGCGCCCATTGCGCGCGAACCGGAAACCCGGGCGCGGCTGATACAGAAAGGCGTCGGCGGTGGTGTCGACGCGATCGATCTGTTCGAGCGTCGTGATGTCCGCCATGATGTAGAGCCCACGGCCGTACGTCGAGACGACCACGTCATGATGATCTTTCTGAACGACGATCCAGGTGACCGGCGCCGCCGGGAGCCCTTCCTGGTACCGGGTCCATCGCTTCCCGTCGTCGAGCGAATAAAAGAACCCATTCCCTGTGCCCGCGAACAGCATCCCTTTCCGGTTGGGGTTTTCCGCGAGCGAGATCGCGTAGGCGAGCGGGTGACCCTGCGGCAGGCCGTCGCTGATCTTCGTCCAGGTCCGGCCGAAATCCGCCGTCCTGTAGATGAACGGGTCGCGGGTGTCCATGATGTGATAGTCCACGACCATGTACGCGATCGCCGGGTCGAAATGCGACGGCTCGATCTTCGTAATCGTGCCCCAGGCCGGCATGCCGCCGACGTTCTTCGACACGTCGTTCCAGCTCTTTCCCGCGTCGTTCGTGTACCAGATCTTGCCGTCGTTGGTGCCCGCCCAGATCAGACCTTTCTGGATCGGCGATGGCGCAATCGCGTACACGACCTCGCCGTAGAACTGGCCGAGGTTGTCGCCGATCACGCCGCCCGACGACACGATCCTGGACGGATCCTGCGTGGACAGATCCGGGCTGATGACGTCCCATGACTGGCCGCCGCTCGACGTGCGGAACACGACCTGGCAGCCGTAATACACGGTGTTGGAATCGAACGGATCGACCGCGATCGGCGGCGTCCAGTGGCAGCGGTACTTGACGTCGGTCGGCGGCGAGTCCAGCGAAATCATCCACGGGCTGACCGACCGCGCGACGCGCCGCCGGTGATCGTACCGCGTCAACTTGTTGCCGTAGCAGCTCGACCAGACGATCTCCGGATCGGCCGGATCAGGGATCGTGAAGCCGGACTCGCAGCCGCCGATGCCCTGATCCCACGGCACGGGCTGTCCTCCGCCCAAGCCGCCGCCGAAACCGCGGCCGCCGGGGGCCGCCGGCCGCCGCGCCGCGTACGACGGCACGTTCGCGACCGCGACCGGCGAATCGCTGCGGCCGCGCATCGTGCCATCGTCCTGGCGGTTGCTGTAGATCCAGTACGGCATGCGGTTGTCGGTCGCGACGTGGTACATCTGCCCGATCGGCAGGTCGATGCGCGAGAACGTCTGGCCGTGATCGGTCGTGATGCCCATCTCGTTGTCACCAGTGGAGACCCACCGATCCGCGTTCGTCGGATCGATCCACATGTCGTGACAATCGCCACAACCGCCGCGGTACTCGACGAAGGTCATCCCGCCGTCGGTGGACCGATGCGGGCTGCTGCTCATCACGAACAGCTCGTTCTCGTCCTTGGGCGAGATCGCGAGACGGATGTAGTACCCGGCGCGGCCGACGAGCGTCCGATCCCAGCTCACGACCTTCCAGGATCCGCCGCCGTCGTCCGATCGCCAGAGCGATCCCTGATTCGATGTCTGCACGAGCGCGTACACGCGGTTCGAGTTCGAGGGCGCAAACGCGACGTCAATCTTGCCGACCGGCGGCTTGAACAGGCCGGAGTGCTCCAGCCGCTTCCAGGTTTCGCCGGCGTCGGTGGACCTGTACACCCCGCTCCCCGGCCCGCCGCTGTGCATCGCCCACGTCCGCATCACCACCTGCCAGGTGCCGGCGACGAGCACGTCGGGGTTCTTTGTGTCGATTGACAGCCCCGAACAACCAGTGTCCGGGTTGACGAACAGCACCCGCCGCCAGGTGACGCCTCCGTCCGTGGTTTTGTACACGCCGCGCTCTTCCTGCGGTCCGGTCGCCCGCCCCAGCGCGCAGGCATAAACGATGTTCGGATTGGTCGGATGGACGATCACGCGCCCGATCCGCCCGGTGTCGGTGAGGCCGACGTTGTTCCAGGTCTTGCCGGCATCGGTGGACTTGTAGATGCCGTCTCCCATGACGTCGCTCGGACGAATCACCCAGGCTTCGCCGGTTCCGGCCCAGATCGTGTTCGGATCGGATGGCGCGATCGCGAGCGCGCCGATGGCCTGTACGTTCTGCGCGTCGAAGATCGGTTCGAAGGTCTTCCCGCCGTCGATAGTCTTCCAGACGCCGCCAGACGCCGCGCCGGCGTAGTACGTGTTCGGATCGTCGGGAATGCCGGCGACGGCGGCGATGCGGCCGGCGCTCGGCGGACCCATATAGCGGAATCGCGGCGGCTCGACGGGCGTGTCGGGTTCGGGCGGGCGTTGCGGTTGGGCCGAAGCCCCGAGTGGAAAGACCAAGGCGGCGACAAGGACTAGCAAGCGCCTGCGGCCCGCGCGAGCCGCCGGAGGGAAGTCGGCCGAAGGCCGACCGGCGAGCGCGAGCGAGCGGGGGTGGGGCCCCGCGAGCATCAAGAAAAGATGACGAGCTCTCATCAAGTCCTCCCGGCGTGCCCGAGGTTGGCGAAGTATATGATAAGCACGCCATGCCGCAGGCCTTCACCGTCGGCGTCGAGGAGGAATTCCAGATCGTCGACCCGGACACCTGGGAGTTGCGCTCTCACGTCTCTGAGCTGTTGGCGTCCGGCGCCTCGTCGCTCGGCGATCAGATCAAGCCGGAGCTCCATCAGTCAATCGTCGAGGTCGGCACGCGAATCTGCGCGGACGTGCACCAGCTGCGCTCGGAAATCCTCCGCATGCGGCGAGAGCTGGTGGCGGCGGCCGATCGCGTGGGTCTGCGCGTCGCGGCGGCCGGGACGCATCCCTTCTCGAGCTGGATGGACCAGATCCTGTCGCCGGGCGAGCGGTATCAGCATCTCGTCGAGGAGCTCCAGCAGCTCGCCCGCTCGTTGCTGATTTTCGGGCTGCACGTGCACGTGGCGGTCCCCGATCGCTCCGAAGCGATCGACCTCATGAACGCCGCGCCGGTACTTCCTGCCCCACCTGCTCGCGCTCTCGACCAGCTCGCCGTTCTGGGTCGGGCGGGACACCGGGCTCAAGTCCTATCGGACCGCGGTCTTCCGCCGGTTCCCGCGGACCGGCATTCCCGACCACTTCGGGTCGTGGGGGGAGTACGAGAGCTACGCCAATCTGCTCGTGCAGCTCCACTGCATCGACAACCCGAAGAAGATCTGGTGGGACCTGCGGCCGCACCCCAGCTTCGGCACGCTCGAGTTCCGGATCTGCGATGTGCCGACCGATCCGTGCGCGTCGCTGGCGATCGCGGCGCTCGCGCAGGCGATCATCGTGAAGCTCCACCGCCTCTACGAGAAGAATCAGGGCTTCCGCCTCTACCGCCGCACGTTGATCGAGGAGAACAAGTGGCGCGCCGCGCGCTGGGGGCTCGACGGCAAGCTCATCGACTTCGGGCGCCAGATCGAAGTGCCGATGCGGGATCTCGCGCTCGAGCTGCTGGAGTTCGTCGACGATGTCGTTGACGACCTGGGATCCCGGAGTGAGGTGGGATACGTCCGGACGATCCTTCGCGATGGCACGAGCGCCGATCGCCAGCTCCAGGTCTTCCGCGAGACCGGCGACCTTCGTGCTGTCGTGCGCTTCGTCGTGGACGAAACGCGGCGTGGCGTGGAGCTGGACGGGGCACCGATCACGACGGCGAATCATGACTCCGGCGTGACCGCGGATCGCGAGGGAGCCTGAACGGATGAAGATCGGTCTGATGTGTGGCCGGGAATACGCGTTCCCGCCCGCGTTTCTCGAGCGCGTCAACCAGAAGGGACGGCGCGACGGGATCACGGCGGAGTTCGTGAAGCTGGCCGGAACCCGCATGGGCGAGCCGCCTGCCTACCGCGTGATCGTCGACCGCATCTCGCACGAGGTCGAGTACTACCGCGCGTTTCTCAAGCACGCGATGCTCACCGGGACCTACGTCATCAACAACCCTTTCTGGTGGACGGCCGACGACAAGTTTTTCAACTACGCCGTGGCGTCGAAGCTCGGCATCGCGATTCCGAAGACCATCGTGTTGCCCCAGAAGTCCTACCCGGCGGAGTTCGACCTGACGTCGGAGTCGCTGCACAACCTGGCATATCCCGTCGACTGGGACGCGCTGCTCGATCACGTCGGACGCCCGGCGATTCTCAAGCCGTACTCGGGCGGCGGCTGGAAGCACGTGTACAAAGTCCAGAACCGGGAGGAGCTGCTGGAGGCGTACGATCGGACCGGCCCGTACTGCATGACGCTGCAGGAATTCATCGACTTCGATCGCTACGTGCGCTGTTTCACGTTCGGGAAGACCGACATCGTCCCGGTTGCCTACGACCCGCGCGAGCGTCGGTACATCGTCGACCACAACTACCTGCCGGCGGACCTCGGAGCGCGGGTCGTGCGCGACGCGCAGACGATCAACACGGCTTTGGG
Source organism: uncultured Acidobacteriota bacterium (assembly GCA_963847125.1). Classification (GTDB taxonomy): domain Bacteria; phylum Acidobacteriota; class Vicinamibacteria; order Vicinamibacterales; family 2-12-FULL-66-21; genus DATAEE01. Next base: position 2,513,428 of record CAWJYM010000004.1, on the reverse strand, counting down.
GTACGAGATGAACACGATTGAGTTCGCGATCAAGGGAGACGTGCCCTACGCGATCGACTTCCTGAACCCCGCGCCGGACTTCGAGCGCGACCGGATCACGCCGTTCTATTTCGAGATGGCGGTCGAGAAGATGTCCGACCTGGTGATCGACCGCGCCATCCGGGGACGGCCGGAGCAATCGTGGCCCAGATGGGCGGAGATGCTGGGAATCGGACGGGCGCAGAGCGTCGTCGGCCTGTAGACCCTTCGATCGCCGAGCCAATGACCGCTGATCCCGCACGCCTCTGGCAGGATCTCTTTGCCGCCGCCGCCGGCGACCGCGCGTGCGCCGAGCTCGCCGCGCGCATGCGCGAGGAGGGGCTGACCTTCGGCGGCCGCCTCCTCTGTCCGTTTCTCCGTCCGTTTTTCCTCCCCGCGGCAGACGAAGCGCGCGTACGCGCCGCCGCCGAGGGGCTCGCGGCGATCGGCGAACGGGTGGCGCGCATCGCGCTCGAGACGCCTGCCCTGACGGCGGAATTGGGACTCTCCGAGGCCGAGCTGCGCCTCGCGGCGATCGATCCCGGGTATCAGACCGCCAGCACGGCGTCGCGCGCCGATGCCTTCATCCTGCCGGACTCGCTCTGGTTCGCCGAATACAACGCCGAATCCCCCGCCGGCCCCGGATACGCCCAGCGGCTGGGCGAGGTGTTCGACGCGCTGCCGATCATGGCGCGCTTCCGCGACCGCTTCGCGGTCTCGATGCACAAGTCGATCGAGCGGCTGCACCTGGCGCTGCTCACCAGCTTCCGCGAATGGGGCGGGACCATGACCGCCCCCGTCATCGCCATCGTCGACTGGCGCGAGGTTCCGACCTGGAGCGAGTTCGAGCTGCTCGCCGCGGCGTTCTCGGTCCTCGGCACCCCCACCGTCGTCGTCGATCCACGCGAACTGGAGATTGCCAACGGGCGGCTCGTCGCCGCGGGACGCGCCGTCGACCTCGTCTACCGCCGCGTGCTCATCAACGACATCATCGCGCGTCAGGACGATTGCCGGCTGTTGGTGGAGGCATACACGCGCCGCCTGGCGTGCGTGGCCAACACGTTCCGGTGCAAGCTCCCTCACAAGAAGACGTTTTTCGCGGTGCTGACCGACGAACGCCACGAAGCGCTCTTCGACCGCGCGGAGCGAGAGCTCATCCGCCGCCACGTTCCGTGGACCCGCCGCCTGGCTCAGGCTGAGACCACACGCGACGGCGTCCGGATCGATCTGTTGTCGTACATCCGCGCGCACCGCGAAGAGATGGTCGTGAAGCCGAGCGACGAATACGGCGGCAGCGGCGTCACCCTGGGCTGGGAGACGGACGCGAAGACATGGGATGCCATGATCGAGCGCGCCGTACGCGAGCCCGAGCGCGCCTGGATCGTTCAGGCGCGCATCCCCGTCCGCCGGGAGCGCTTCGCCGATGTGCGAAGACAACCAGGTCGTCGAGCGGGAGATGCTGGTCGACTTCGCGCCCTACCTGTTTCGGGGACGGCTGGGCGGCTACCTGACCCGGCTGAGCGCCTCGGGCCTCGCAAACGTCACATCGGGCGGCGGCCAGGTGCCGGCATTTGTGATCGGATAGGTCGCTCATGGTGCTCATGGTGCTCTGGGTGCTGCGTGCACGCGGCACCAGCACCGTGAGCACCCTGAGCACGTAGCACCCTGAGCACCTGTCGTAAAATTGATCCGAATGACTGACTTCGGACCTGTCCTGCCCGAGTTGGTGGAAGGTGCGCGCAACGCCGTCGACGTGTGCCTCGCGGTGGAACCGGGTGAGCGCGTCGCGCTCATCGCCGACGCCGCCAGCCGCGAGGTTGCCGCGAGCCTGGCGGCGGCGCTCGACGCCGCCGGCGCAGACGCGGACCGCATCCTCCTGGAAGATGTCGCCTCGCGTCCGCTGACGGCGGCGCCGCCGCCCGTGCTCGACGCGCTGTCGCGCGCCGATGCCGGCATCCTCTGCGTGCAGCCGCTCGAAGGTGAGCTCAAGGCGCGGATGGCGATCGTCGGCCTCGTCGAGCGCCGGATGATGCGGTACGCGCACATGGTCGGCGTCACGCCCAGAATCATGATGGAGGGCATGCGCGCCGACTACCGGCTGGTCGATCGGTTGAGCGAGCGCCTGCGCGAGCGGATGCGCCGGGCGTCGCGCCTCCGCGTGTCGACGCCGGGCGGCACCGCGTTCACGGCAACCTTCAACCCCTCGTGGGACTGGGTCAAGACGAGCGGCCTCATCAGCACGCGGTACTGGTCCAACCTCCCGGCCGGCGAGGTCTTCACCACGCCCGCCTCGGTCGACGGTCTGTTCGTGTGCGACGGTCCCGCGGGCGACTACTTCGGCCCGAAGTACGGCGACCTGCACGACACGCCGCTCACGCTCCGGATCGAGGCCGGCCGTCTGGTCGCCGCCGACTCACCGCGGCGCGATCTCGAGCGCGAGTTCTGGGACTACTGCCATGCCGACGAGCACAGCGACCGCGTCGGCGAGCTCGCGTTCGGCACCAACCTCGGCGTCGAGCGCATGATCGGCGTCCTCCTCCAGGACGAAAAGGTCCCCGGCGTCCACATCGCCTTCGGCGATCCCTACGGCAGCCAGACCGGCGCCGACTGGAAATCGACGACGCACGTGGACGTGCTGACGCGCGACTGCGACGTGTGGATCGACGACGAGCAGGTCATCGAGAAGGGGAAGTACCTGCTGGCACGATTCGGACTCGACGACGAAAGGTCTGACCCTTACTCAATTCCCAGATACACCCGGAGCTGGTGTTTCCAGTACGGCCAGTCGTGCCCGCCGAGCGGCCCCCAATCGTCGAGATGATGCCGGACGCCCTTGCTCGCGAGGATCTCCGAGAGGCGGTACGACTCCCCGCTGTTCTCCCAGGGTCCTGTGCCCGTCGCGATGTGAATCTCGCAGCTCGCGAGGTTCCCCAGCGACCAGGGATCTGACAGGTTCTGCAGATAGTCGGCCGGATTGTTGAAATAGAAGTTGTCGTCGTAGTGCCCGTTCATCGATCGCTTCATGTCGAAGACGCCGGAAAGCGCGTAGCACCCTTTGACGATGTCCGGGTATTTGAAGAGCGTGTTCGCCGCGTGATAGGCGCCGAGCGACGCACCCATCGTCCAGATCGGCACGTCCGCGGTTCGGCAGTGTGAATGCACGAAGGGGATGACTTCCGCGCGGACGTACTCGTCGGTACTGCTTCTGCATCCAGCTTCGGTGCAGCGGGTGCGCGCCGCCGTTGCCGAACGAGTCGCCGTGGTTGGTATTGATGCAGAACACCTTGACGCGCCCGCCCTCGATTGCCGGCCAGATCGCCGCGATGACGCCCTGGCGCTCGTACTCCCATTCGTCGCCGCCCGTCGTCGGAAAGACGATCATCGGCGGCCCCCAGTGTCCGTAGACGTTCACGCCCATTTCACGACCGAGACGATGGCTGAACCAATGGTGATAATCGCGCATGAGTAGCAGACCACGGAGATTAACGCAGATCGATGGAGAATCCAGAGTATAAAAGCACGATGACCCGGTCGGGACGGCCGCTCACCGTGCTGGCGATCGCGACGTACTTGAAGGGCGAAGAGTTTCTCCGCGAGTGCCGCCGCCAGGGGTGCCGCGTCCTGCTCCTGACGGCCGAGTCCCTCGTGGACGCCGCCTGGCCTCGCGAATCGATCGACGCCGTCCATAGCGTGCGCCGCGACTCGCCGGCCGACGTGCTCCGCCGCCGCGTCGCCGGCCTCGCGCGCACCGAACGCATCGACCGCATCGTCGCGCTCGACGACTTCGACGTCGAGACCGCCGCCATGCTGCGCGAGTACCTGCGGACGCCGGGAATGGGAGAGACGACCGCACGCCATTTCCGCGACAAGCTCGCCATGCGCGTCCGCGCCCGGAACGGCGGCATCCTCGTGCCCGACTTCGTGGCGCTCGTCAACGACGACGAAATCCGGGCCTGGACGGCGGCGCGTGCCGCCGCCCTGGGTGATGAAGCCGCGGTCCTCGGCGGCGGCGATCGGCATCAAGAAGATCGCCGGCGAGGAGGCGCTGTGGCAGGCGCTCGAAGCGGCCGGTGAAGCCCGGGCTGACTACCTGCTGGAGCGATTCGTCGCCGGAGAGGTGTACCACGTCGATTCCATCGTGTTCGAGGGGGACATCCGCTTCGCGGTCGCGATGAAGTACGGCCGGCCGCCGATGGAGGTCGCCCACGAAGGGGGGATCTTCATCACGCGGCGGCTGCCGCCCGATGGCGACGAGGCACGGGGGCTTCTGACCGTCAACCAGCAGGTGCTGGCGCGGCTCGGCCTGCAGCGCGGCGTCTCGCACACCGAGTTCATCCGCGGCGCCGACGGCGCGTGGTTCTTCCTCGAAACGTCGGCGCGCGTCGGCGGCGCCTTCATCGTGGACGTGATCGAAGCGGCGACCGGCGTCAACCTCTGGCGCGAGTGGGCGCGGCTCGAAATCGCCGGCGAGGATGGGCGGTACGACGCGCCGCAGCCGGCGAGCGGATCGGCCGGCATCGTGCTGACGCTGGCGCGTCAACAGGAACCGGACCTGTCCGCGTTCGCCGACCCGGAGATCGTGGTCCGGCTGAAGAAGCCGTACCACGCCGGCCTGATCGTCGCGTCGCCGGACGCCGGGCGGGTCGAGCACCTGCTCGACGACTACGCGAAGCGCTTCTACGCCGACTTCTTCGCGTCGGCGCCCGCGCCCGAGCGTCCGACTGAATGAGCCCTATCGACGGAGATCACGAAACTCAGCCTCCAGGGCGTCTGGTCGCCCCAGCTCCGGAACCGTCGCATCGTAGATGTGTACCTGCCGGCATCCTATTCCGACGGCCGCGATCGCTATCCGGTGCTCTACATGCAGGACGGTCAGAACCTCAGCGACCCGGCGACCGCCTTCGCCGGCACGTGGCGCCTGTTGGAGGTGCTGGAGGAGCTCGCGCACGACGGATCGGAACTGATAGTCGTGGGCGTTCATCACAAGGGACGCGACCGCATCACGGAGTACAGCCCGTTTCCGGATCGCCGGTTCGGCGCCGGCAAAGGGGACCGTTATGCGAAGTTCCTCGTGTCGACGCTCAAGCCGCACATCGATCGCCGGTTCCGCACCGCCGCGCCCGCGACGCCACCGCGATCCTCGGATCGTCGATGGGAGGGCTCGTCAGCCTGTACGCGCTCTTCAAACATCCGCGCGTGTTCGGCGCCGCCGGCGCGATGAGCCCGGCGCTCTGGTACGGCGAGCGGCGGATCTTCGACGCGATCGGCGACGTCAGGTCGGGCGCGTCGCGATCGGCCAACCCGCAGCGCATCTACCTCGACATGGGAACGGAGGAGGGGTCGGTGGCGCTGCGCGATGCGCGCGCGATGGCCGACCGGCTCGAGCGGGCGGGCTATCGCGCGGGGCAGACCCTGCTGTGGGTCGAAGAGATCCGGGGGGCGGCACACCGAGCAGGACTGGTCGCGGCGGCTGGGACGCGCGATCCGCTTTCTTCTCCCGGCTACCGAAGCGGGACGCGCCTGACGACCCTCTCCCCCGACTTGCCGGCGGACAGGTAGTAGAAGGCGTCCCCGACGAGCGTCGCCGCGCTCGCGGCGGAGGCCGGGGCTGACGCGTCCAGGATCTTCGACGACATGACGCGGCGCCCGCGGTCGTTGAGGCTCAGGCGCACGACGCGCCGGCTCTCACCATCGACGCGCTGCACCGCGACGAGCGAATTGCCGCGCACGCGCACGCGCTCGAGCCCCGAGAGCTCGACCGACGATTCCTGCGCGGTCACTGGCGAGGCGCGGTTCGACGCGAGATCGACGCGGACGAGCCCCCCGGCGTGCGACACGTACACGGTCGATGCCGGCGCCGGCGCCAGGCTGGTCGGTTCGTTCACGTCGAGCGTCGCCGCAACCTCCAGCTCGTGCGCGCCGAGACGGGCGCGAAAAATGCGGCGGCCGGCGACGTCGAGCGCGAGAACGGCGCCGTCGGCGGTGACGGCGACGTCCGCGAACCGAACGGGTAACAGCGCCGCCGGCACGGCGAGCGTTTCGATCAGGCGCCCCGACACGAGCTGCAGCCGGTGCGCGGCGGCGGCGCCCGGCTGCCCTTCCTCGACGGAGACGACCCAGAGATCTCCACGCCGCGGATCGATGTCCAGGCCCGCGATTGCGTAAAACCCGGCCGAGGCCGCGCCGACGAGATCGTTGGCCCGCCGAGACCCCTCGTCGACGACGAACAGCTTGCGGGCGTCGCGGTCGCCGACGACGAACCGCCGGGAGACGGCATCGTAAGCGAGCCCCGCGGCGACGAAGGAGATCGCGTCGAAGCGCAGGGCGTCCTCCACGGCGTTCGTGGACGGCGCCGATCCCTTCTCGGGCCCCGGCGCTGAGGACGAAGGCGCGACAGATGTGGTGGTGAGCGCCGCAACGTCGGCCCACCCGGCGAGGGCGCGCACCCGCTCGAATTCGTCGCTCGAGACCGCGTCGGTCGGGACGCCCATCTCGGCGAGACGTCGAAGCATGACGAGCGCATCTGACGGGCGGCCGCTCAGCGCCTGCGCCCGCGCCACGAGATACATCAGATCCGAGTCGCGGGGCGGACCCTTCTGGGCCGCGCGCCACGCAAGATCGTGGAACGCTTCGTATTCGCCGCGCGACGCCGCCTCGAGCGCCTGGGTCCGGCATTCGCGCCAGTCAGCGCACTCTGGCGCCTGCACGCTTCCGAGCAAGGACAGAATCCAGAATCCAGAATTCAGAATCCAGAAGGGCATGGTTACGGCAGCACCGCGATGGCCTCGATCTCCACCTTGAACGCGGGGTTCGCGAGCTGCGAGATCTGGACGAGCGTGCTCGCGGGGCGATGCGTGCCGAAATGCCTGGCGCGCACGGCCGCCGCCTCGCGGAACTCCGCGATGCTCGTCGTGAAGATCGTGATCTTCGCGACGTGGCTGAAATCCGCACCTTGCGATTTCAACGCGAGGCCAAGATTCGTGAGCACGCGATCGAGTTGTTCGGCCATTCCGGGCCCGGCGAGCGCACCGTCCGGGCCCGCGCCGACCTGTCCTGCGATGTACAGCGTCTTGCCGGCCTTGACGACGTGCGCGTAGGACTGCGGCGTCGAGAGTCCCGGTGGATTGATCCGTTCGAGCTGTTGCGCGGCGTAGGCGCCGGCGGTGAAGGCGACGATAACGGCGAGAATCGTGCTGAATCTGCGGCGAGACATCGGGCCTCCCAAGGGTAATGAAGCTACCATCAATTTTCGCGCAATGTAAAAACGGCAGAGATTGAAGTAAACCGCTGCGCCCCATCGCACCGACGGTTTTGTCGCGCGGTGCCGCAATAGCTTGGCGTCAGGGCGGTTGCCCAAATACGTAATCTCCCGTTTTTCTGGCGCACAATTCGCAGGGATTTGCCGCATGCACACTCCCCCGGCGACGTCGACGTGTCTCGACGGCTGCGACCTGTCCTGGACCGCAGGCATGCCGGTCCATCCGGAGCCGACGCCAGCAATCGGCCCGAGGAACCTGCCTCGGAAGGACCTGCGTGAGATGGTCGTGCTCGCGGCCGTGTGTGTGATTTCGACGATTGTGTTTGTGCCGCCGCTCGCCGGCGTGTCGCGCTCGACGCCTCGGCAACCGGAGCTCGTGGCGCGCGATCTCCAAGTGGGTACGCCGCTGGCGTACGCGCCGACGCCGCGCGCGATTCCCGTCAGTCTTGTTGCAACGTCCGCTCAGGCTTCCCCGGCGAAGGTGGCTTCCACCGTAAACCGGCGCGAGCCCTCGCGCGTCTCCGATCGGCGGCTCGCCGCAAAACTCGGCCGCGCCCTCACGGGCGACGGCCGGTACCGCGTGCAACCGTTCCCGCGCCCATCAGAATTCTAGGAGGCAGGAGGCAGAATATAGGAGGTAGGGCGACTCACGCCCTGCCTCCTACCTCCTCACCTCCTACCTCCTTCATCCCACCCTCGGTCCCCCGTCCCGGGGCCATGATACGCTCGCCTCTCCATGCGGCAGATCAGCGTGCGATGCGCCATTACCCTGGCTCTTGTCGTATCCCTCGTCCCGGCGGCAGCCGCGTCCGGGCCGTCGAAGGAAGAGACCTGGCCGGGATTTCGCGGGCACGACCTGAGCGGCATCGCTCCATCCGCCAGCGCGCCAGAACGGTGGTCGAAGACGGAGGGGATCACATGGGCGACCGAGATCCCGGGGCGCGGCTGGTCTTCTCCGATCGTCTGGGGCGACCGCGTGTTCGTGACCGCCGCGGTCGGCCGTCGGCCGTTCAAGCAGCCATTGCCCGGTCTTTACGGGAACGACTACATCGCGGAGCTGAGCGCGTCTGGCCTCTCGGGCGAGAAGCTCATGACGAAGCTCCGCGAGCGTGACATGGAGTCTCCGGAAGAGTCCGAGGACATCCGCTACATGGTGTACGCGCTCGACGCGCGAAGCGGGAAGATCGTCTGGGAGCGCGAAGCGCACAAGGCTGTCCCCTCTGGCGGCCGCCATCGCAAGAACACGTACGCGTCGGAGACGCCGTTTACCGACGGCCAACGCCTCTACGTGTCGTTCGGTCAGAACGTGGGTCTCTTCTGTTACAGCCTCGAGGGAGCGCTCCTCTGGAAGAAGCAGTGGCCGCAGCAGAAAATCTACCTGGACTTCGGCACCGCCTCCTCGCCCGTGGTCCATGACGGGCGCGTGTACCTGCTGCACGACAGCGAGGAGACGTCCTACATCACGGCACTCGACGCCGCGTCGGGCGACGAAGTCTGGCGGACGGAGCGTCCCTCGACCGGGCAGCCACGTTCCTCCTGGATGACGCCGCTCGTCTGGAGAAACGATCTCCGCACCGAAATCGTCACGACGGGTCACGGCCTCGTCATCGCGTACGACCTCCAGGGGAAGGAACTGTGGCGCGCCGGCGGGATGGCCATGCCGACGGCCTCACCCATCGCGGCGAACGGGGTGCTGTTTGTCGGCACCGGCTCCCAGGGAGACGCGAACCGGCCGTTCCTCGCGATCAAGCCGGGCGCCGCGGGCGACATCACGCTTGCCGCCAATGCAACCAGCAACGAATTCATCCTCTGGTCCCATCCTCGCGCGTCGGGGTACACCCCGTCCGCGCTCGCGCACGACGGCCGCGTGTATCTCGTGCACGACACCGGGATCCTCCTCGTGCTCGACGCGCGGACCGGAAAGCAACTCTACAAGGCGCGCGTGGGCGGCGCCGGCAACACGTTCTCCGCTTCTCCCACCGCCGTTGGTCGCCGGATCTATTTCCTCAGCGAGGAAGGTGTGACGTTCGTGCTCGACGCGGCGGACACATACAGCGAACTGTTCCGCAACGACCTCGCTGAGATGTCGCTCGCCTCTCCGGCCGTCGCAGGGGGATCAATCTATGTTCGGACAGAAGCAAAGTTGTACAGAATCGGTTCCTGATGGCCGATTCCGTCGGGTACGGCGGTTGGTCCTGTCGTTCGCGATCGTCAGCGCGTGTCCGCTCCCGGCGACGCTCGTGGCTGGTGCGGAATCACAGGATCCGGACTATCGCCTGATTGAACGGACGTTCCCCGCGGAGAAAGCGCGCGAGTTCTCTGTGAAAGGCCACGTCGGAAGGATCAGAGTCAACACCGGCCCGTCCGCCGAAATCCGGCTGCGTCTCGAGCTGCGCGCGAAGACGCATAGCGGCTGGTTCTTCTCCCGGCGGAAAGGCGACCCGCATGCCGCCGACCTCGTAGCCGGTACTCGAGGCGACGCCCTCAGCTTCGATCTGCGTTACCAGGGCGATCGCGACGGACTCGACGAAACGTGGATACTCGACGTCCCCGCACGGCTTGCGGCCGAGCTCGATCTCGCCGTGGGCGACATCACGGTCCGCGGCCTCGCGGGTGGCCTGCGACTCAAAGTGCAGGTCGGAGACATCGAGGCCGAGGTGCCCGAGGGCAGCATCTCCGCGGAAACCAACGTCGGCGACATCCGCGTGACTTCGGCAACATCTTCTTATGGCGCCGTCGACCTGAGCGCCAATGTCGGTGACACGCAGCTCGACCTGGCCGGTGGCCGCGTCCGTCAGCGCAAGGCGCACGGGCCGGGTGACCACACCTCCGTCGAAGGCACCGGTCGCGACAGGATCCGCCTTCAGACCAACGTCGGCGACGCCTCGCTTGCCTTGCGGGCAGGCATGTAGTGCCCGACGATCCGTCGCGCGGCGCAGACCTGCGCCGCTACCGGTTTGGCGAGTTCGTCGTGTCGCCGCGGAGGCGGACGCTCCTCCGCGCCGGGACTCCTGTTCCGCTCATTCCTCGCTACTTCGATCTGCTGCTGCTGCTCCTCGCGCGAAGGGACGACGCCATCGATCGCCGCGAGATCTTCGACCGTGTCTGGGCGGACGTCGTCGTGTCGGACGGCGCGCTGACGCAGGCCATTCGAACGCTCCGACGAGCGCTCGGAGACGACCCCCGGGAGCCCCGCTACATCCGGACCGTATCGCGGCACGGGTATCGATTCGTCTTCGAGGAAGTCGCGGTCGAGCCGGACGTTGCTGTCGATCTGCCCCCTCCGGCTCCGGATGCGCCTGCACGCGAGTCGTCTGTGCGCTCTGAGGACGACTACGAGAGATTGATCCAGCGGCTCGTCGACGACGGCCCGGACGAAGAGCGCCGCGATGCGGCCGAGCAGCTTCACGCCCTCGGCACGGCCGGCGCGCTCAACCGCCTCGGGCTTCGACCGCGGCACGCGGTTGCGCGAGCGATCCTGCGTGACGCGCGCTGGGATGTCCCCGGCGCGGGAGAAGTGCCCCTTCTCGGCGCCCCGGAGCCGGCACGCGCCATCGGAGCGCTCGTCGTGCTGCGCCTTCGGCGCGCGGCTCGGGGAGCGTCCGACCGCGTGCTGGCCGCGGCAGCGGGTGGATCGCTCGCGGGCGCCGCTGCAGGCATTCTCGGCGGCCTCGCGCTCATCGGCGCGCCCGCCTCACAGGCCGGATCGGGTCTCGTGACGGCGCTGGCCGCGATCGGCGCGGCCGCGGGCGGTGTCGGAGCGGCGGGGATTGGCGCCGGACTCGCGGCAGCCGAAGCGCTGGCGCGCCTGCGTCGGCGCGCCGCTCTCGTGGCGCTCGGGGCAGCAGGCGGCTACGTTGCGGCGACCGTCGCCCACGCCGCGCTGCGAGCGATCGCCAGCGCGGTGGTCGGCAGTACGCAGCTGACGCTTGGCAGCGGCGGCGAAGGGCTGATTATCGGCGCCGCGGCCGGGGTCGGCTACGCCTTCGGAGCCCCCGCGCCGCCAGGCGGCGGGCTGGCCACGCCGCGAGGGCTCGCGAGGTTCAGGGCCGCCGCGCTGACCGGACTCGCATGCGCGATGGCTGCCGGGTTCCTCGGCCTGGCCGGCTGGGGAACTCTCTCAGTGACGCTGGATCGGACCTCCAAGGCATACGAGGGCTCCCAGGTTGGCCTCGATCCCATCGCCCGAGGGCTCGGTGAGGGGGACCCCCGTCCCGTCACACGAGGGCTGACGAGCGCGTTCGAGGGGCTGATGTTCGGTGTCGGCCTCGCGACCGGCCTGACCCACCGTCCTCTTCCCCGGCGATCACGCTGATCTCACGCAACGCTCACGTTTCGCTCAGGTCTTCACCCCGGCATTCCTGCATGCTGGCGGCATGACGACATCACGCCTGATTGCCATCGGTCTTATCTGTTTCGTCTCGGCGATCGCCTGGTTCATCCTCGGGACGTCGGTCACCAGCCGCAGCGGCCAGTTCGACTCTCAGCTCGGAACGGAGGTCTCCCGGCTCTGGGGCGGGGTCCAGCGTCAAGCCGCTCCGCGGGTGGCGGTGAACCGGCCGGTCGAAATCACGGAGACGATTCAGGAGCCGCAACCGTCAGGCCCGTCCACTACCCGCAAGGTCACAAAGACGATCACCCAGAGCACTCCGATTCCGCTCGACTCCAGCCGCATCTCGGTCGACCTCCGTCTTCAGCATCGGCAGAAGGGGCTCCTCTGGTACGACACGTACACGGTCGCGTTCGAAGGCCGGTACGTCGTTCACAATCCTGACGCCGTGGCACGCGTCGTCGTGGCGCGCCTCAAATTCCCGTCGAGCGACGCGCCGTACGATCAGTTCACGCTTCGGCTGAACGGAATCGAGGCTCCGCCGGTCAGCAATCTGTCGGAGGTCGAGGTCCACGCGTTGCTGGCCGCGGGCGCCGAGGCGCCGCTGGACGTCCGATACTCGTCGCGCGGCCTCGACGAGTGGTTTTATGCGTTTGCCGAGTCCGGCGTGACGCAGGTGCACGACCTTGCGCTCACGATGACGACCGACTTTGCGGACGTGGACTTTCCGCCCGGGACCATGTCGCCGACGACGGCGCGGACGACGACGACGGGCCGGAAGCTGGACTGGAAGTTCGAAAGCCTTGTGACGGGCCAGGCGATCGGGCTGGACCTTCCTGACAAGACCAATCCAGGCCCGCTCGCGGCGCGAATCACGTTCTTCGCGCCGGTCTCGTTACTGTTCTTCACCACGGTGCTGGTCATCCTCGGCATCCTGAACGACGAGAACCTGCACCCGATGAATTACGCCTTCCTGTCTGCCGCGTTTTTCGCGTTTCACCTCCTGCTCGCCTATCTCGTCGATCACCTCAACATTCATCTGTCCTTCGTGCTGGCCTCGGCGACGAGCATCTTTCTGGTCGTGACGTACTTGCGCATCGTGGCGGGCAGCCGGTTCGCCATACGGCGCGCCGGACTCGCGCAGCTCGTGTTCCTCGTGTTGTTCAGCTACGCGTTCTTCTTCAAGGGTTACACCGGCCTCACGGTCACCGTCGGCGCGATCGTGACGCTGTTCGTCCTGATGCAGGCCACGGGGCGGGTGGACTGGTCGCGGGTGTTCGAGCGCGAGGCGAGGGCGTAGCGCGAAGATCTAGCATGACTTCACTCGGACGGTTTTTGGGGGGAGGTTCGGGAGGTAAGGGAGGATGACTTCACGGATCACGGCTTGGCCGTCAAGCGGACGCCGCGCGCAGCGCGGCGCTGGAGCCTGAAACGTCGCGGGCGTGAGCAGATTGAAGCGACGGGTTGCTCACGCCCACGACGTTTCAGACTCCAGCACGGCCCGGCTCCGCCGGGCCGTCCGCGTGACGGCCCATGGCCCGCCTAAAACAGCATCCGTGTAATCCGCGAAATCCGTGGCTTCGTGATCCACGAAGTCAACTCCCGAAACTCCAAGACCTCCAGCTAATTCCGTCCGGGCGTGTCACGTACGGGGAACTTCCCACACCGGCGGTCCGTCCATATGTCCGAACATGGAACAGCTGATCCAGGACCTGCGCTACGGGTTTCGTGCGTTTCTGAGGACGCCCGGCTTTTCGATCGTGGCGGTCCTGGTGCTGGCGCTGGGGATTGGGGCCAACAGCGCGATGTTCACGCTCGTCAACGCGATGCTCTTCCAACCGCTGGCCGGGCGGGCGGGGGAACTGGTCGGGCTCTTCAGCCACGACCGCACGAAGCCTGATTCCTACCGCGCCTTCTCATACGCGAACTACGCCGACATCCGCGAGAAGAACACGGTCTTCGCAGGCCTGATGGCCCACACCTTCGCGATGGTCGGCGTCCCTTCAGGGGACACCACGCGACGGTCCTTCGTCGAGATGGTGTCGTCGAACTACTTCGCGACGCTGGCCGTGCCGCTCGCCGCCGGGCGTGAGTTCAACGCCGACGAGGAGCGCCCGCGTGCGGACATTCCGGTCGTCATCGTCAACTACGAGCGCTGGCGCGACGCCGGGTTCAGCCCCGACTTCATCGGCCGCGCCGTGAGGATCAACGCCCGCGACTTCACGGTCGTCGGCGTGGCGCCCCGAGGCTTCACCGGCACGATGGCGCTCGTCGGCCCGGAGTTCTGGCTGCCGCTCGGGACCTTCGATACGGTGGTCAACGACATCTTCAAGAACAGGGGCGCTGGACTCGGCGACCGCACGAATCATGCGCTGGTCGTGGCCGGGCGTCTGAAGGATGGCGTGACCGTCGAGACAGCCTCGGCGGCCCTCGACACGCTCGCGCGCCAGATGGCGGCGGCATTCCCGGCCGAGAACAAAGACCAGGCGCTGACGGTCAACCCGCTTCCGCGCATGTCCACGAGCACGGAGCCACAGACCGATGGACCGCTCGCCGCCGCGACGGCGCTCCTGATGGGCATGTCGGCCGTCGTGCTGCTCATCGCGTGCCTCAACATCGCGAACATGCTGCTCGCGCGCGGGACGGCGAGACGGCGTGAGATCGCGGTGCGCCTCGCGCTCGGCGGCCGGCCGTCGCGGATCGTGCGGCAGCTCCTGACCGAGAGTCTCTCGCTGGCGGTCGCCGGCGGCATCGTCGGGCTGGTCCTGTCGTTCTGGGCGATGAAGCTGCTCGTGGCGACGCTCGTCCCGCTGCTGCCGCTCTCGCTCGAGTTCACGCCGAGGCCCGACACCGCGGTGCTGGCCGTGACCATGGGCTTCGCGGTGTTGAGCACGTTGACGTTCGGTCTGGGGCCGGCGATGAAGCTCGCGCGTGCTGACGTCGTGTCGGACCTGAAGAACCTCGACTCTCTGGCCGGACGCGTCGGGCGCTTCCGCTGGTTCGGCGCGCGCAACCTCCTCGTCGTCGGTCAGATCGGGCTGTCGCTCGCCCTGCTCGTGACCGGCGGGCTCTTTGCCCGCGGCGCCATGAATGCGGCGGCGGCCGATCCAGGGTTCAAGTACGAGCGCATCCTCCTGGCGAGCCTGGACCCGGCGCTGGCGGGATACGACGAGGTGCGGACCCGCGCTTCGCACCGCAGCGTCCTCGAACGGGTCAGGAACATCCCGGGGATCGAGGCGGCCACGATGACGTCGATCGTGCCGTTCGGTGAGTTTCAGGAAGGAAGGCCGGTCGAGCGACCGGGCGGCGTCTCGGCGACCGTCGGAGGACGATCGCCGAGCTACATGATCGTCGGCGCGGACTACTTCAGGACGCTCGGCCTGCGCATGCTGCGTGGCCGCGAGTTCACGGTCGCCGAAGAGGAATCGGCGGATGCGCCGCGCGTCGCGATCATCAACGAGCCACTGGCCCGCCAGTTGTTCCCGAACGAGGATCCGCTGGGTCAGTTGATTCGCATCAAGCGGCACGAGGACGGGCCCGCGGGCGTCGACTTCGAGCCGATGCAGGTCGTCGGCGTCGCGCCGGGGCTGCGCCAGACGCTGTTCGATTCGGCGCCGACGCCCCACCTCTATGTCCCGTACGGCAACCACTACCGTTCCGGCATGCATCTGCACGTTCGTGTCGCGCGCGGCGGCGGTCAGGCCGAGGCCGCCGCGCTCTCGGCGCTTCGACAGGAGCTGCGGACCGTGGACGATCGCCTGCCCGTGCTCGAGCTGAGCTCGATGCAAGGGTTCCACGACAAGAGCCTCGCGCTCTGGGGCGTTCGAATGGGAGGCCGGCTGCTGACGACGTTCGGCGGGCTCGCGTTGCTCCTGGCCGTCGTCGGCGTCTACGGGGTCAAGTCGTACGTCGTGTCGCAGCGGACGCGGGAGATCGGCATTCGGATGGCGCTGGGCGCGCGGCCGGCCAGCGTCCTGTGGCTCGTGCTGCGCGAGGGCGTGTGGTTGACGGCGATGGGCCTTGTGATCGGCCTGCCGCTGGCGGCGCTGGCCGGCGGCGCCCTCAGTGGGCTGCTTTATCAGGTCAGTCCGCTGGATCCGGTCGTGTTTGCGGCCGCGCCGCTCGTGCTGGCCGTCGCAGCCGTGGCGGCCTGCTACCTCCCGGCACGCCGTGCGACGCGGATCATGCCGCTGACGGCGCTCCGGACGGAGTAGCGCAGCCCTTCAGGGCTGCTCGGGGCAACCGCGTAGCGCAGCCCTTCAGGGCTGCCCCGACCGCTCGCGTCATCATTATTTGGAGCTCGCGGGGCCCCACCCCCGCTCGTCCTTCGGCAAGCTCAGGACGACCCTGAGCAACGTCGAAGGGTCGCGAGCGCTCGCCGGCGCGGACCTCATCGGTCCGCGCTTCCCTCCGGCGGCTCGCGCTCAACCAGTAACGTCCGCGCCTCCCACAGCTCCGGGAAGAACTTCTTGTCGATCGTCATCTTCAAGTACGACGAACCGGGGCTGCCGCCCGTGCCCATCCGCAGTCCGATGGTGCGTTCGACGAGCTGCACGTGGCGGAGCCGCCAGCTGACGATCAGCTCGTCGAACTCGGTCAGCCGTTCGCAGACATCGATCCAGTCGCGGTAGTGCCGCTCGTCGCGGTAGAGCGCGAGGATGGCGCGCGCGCGCGCCGCGAAGCGCACGTCGTCGGTCTCGCCGCCCGCGAGCGGAGGCATGACGCCCAGCGCGTTCAGCGCCTCGAAGAAGACGTCGCGGAGCGACGGCGCCGTGAATCGCCGCTCGAGCGCGGCGCGCATGGGCGACGCCGGCTCGTGATAGCGCAGCATCTTTTCGTCCTTCAGCCCGCACAGGAATTCAATCTCGCGGAACTGCTCCGACTGAAACCCGCTCGCCGGCCGAAGCCTGCCGCGGAACGTCAGAAAGTGCGTCGGCAGCATCGTCTCGAGAATCGTGAACTGATCGACGAGCACCCGCGCGATCTCCGTGCACCGCCGGAGCAGCCGCGCCGCTTCGTACACCGCGTCCCGCGAGCCGGGGACCGAGGCCGTCGTCGAGAGACAGGCGACGACGGCATCCAGCTCGTGGAGGATCAGCCGGAACCAGAGCTCGTAGGTCTGGTGCGTGATGATGAACAGGAGCTCGTCGTGGTGGACCGGCGACGACTGGGGGTGCTGCAGCGCGATCAGATCGGGGACGCGCAGGTAGTCGGCGTAGGTCAGCTGCGGGCGTTCGCTCTCCATGCGTAGATAATAGCGACGTGGCGGCTTCCGCGCTGTTCTATGTCGGGGCCGCGGTGGCCGTGGCCGGCTTGCTCAGCATTGTCTGGCCGCTCCGTCTGGCCGGCATTCGCACGCGGCGCAGGGGAATGTTCGTCGCCATCGCGGGAACAGGGCTCGCGGTTCTCGCGGCCGCGCTCCCGGACCGGACGCGCACGACCGCCGCCCGCGACACGCTGCTCGATCAGTGGCTGCCGGAGTGGCAGTTCGGCGAGTACCACGAGCGGCGCGTCCGGGCCACGCCGCCGCAGGTGGTGGCGGCCATCCGACGGGTGACGGCCTCCGACATCTTCATGTTCCGCATGCTCACCTTCATCCGGAATCCGCGCCGCCAGGGACAGGGGGACCACATCCTCAATCCACCCGACGATAAGCCAATCCTGGACGTCGCGCTGGCCGGTCGCTTCGTGCTCCTTGGAGAGGAAACGGACCGCGAGCTCCTCCTCGGCACGGTCGTCATCGCGCCGCCTGACGTCAGGCGGGCGGCCCGGCAGGGGAACGTGCCCGCGCTCGATCCCGCCCTTTTCCGAACGCTCGACCGACCGGGTTTCGCCCGCGCCGCGATGAACTTCCGCATCATCGGCGACCGAAACGGCTGGACGAGGGTGACGACCGAGACGCGCGTCCACGCGGTGGATCGCGAGACGCAGCGCCGGTTCGCGCGCTACTGGCGGGTGATCTATCCCGGCAGCTGGATCATCCGGTGGAACTGGCTGCGTGCAATTGAGGAACGCCTGAACTCATGAACCGACGCCGACTGCGGATCATAGGGGTCAGTGTGATCGTCGTCGTCGCGATCCAGGTCGTCCGAAACCAGGTGAAGGTCTACAGAGGTCGTCAGGCCAGGGCACGAATCGAGCTCGCAGACCGACAGCGTCTCGCGGCCGAAGAAGGCCAGCGGCGCGTGCTGTTCGACATGCTGCGGCCGGTCGCCCTGGCAAACTGCAGGCTGGAAAGATTCGGGGAATCGCATGACGGCGGCTATCTCATGTGCGCCAATCTGCTGACGGGAGCCCGGTCCGGGTATTCGTACGGGATCTCCGGGTATGACAAGTGGGGGTGCGACGTCTCCACGAAACTCAGCGTGACCGTTCACCAATACGACTGCTTCAATACGACTCAGCCCTCCTGCCCTGAAGGCCGCACGGTCTTTCATGCGGAATGCGTCGGCGACACTCAGAAGACGGAAGAAGGACGGCTCTTTGACACACTGACCAGCCAGTTCGCGAAGAACCGTGACCACACGAAGCGGATCGTCATGAAGATCGACGTGGAGGGCGCCGAGTGGGACTCGCTGCTCTCGGCGCCCGAGGAGACCCTGAAACGAATCGATCAGATGGCCGTGGAGTTACACTGGCTACGGGATGAGAAATCCCGGTGGATACAGACTGACAAGTACGTCCGCGTCGTCCGGCGCCTGAAGCAGTTCTTCGAGGTCGGACACATCCACTTCAACAATGGAGGCTGCGTCGAAGGCCTGGAGCCGTTTCCGACCTGGGCGTACGAGGTCCTCTTTGTGAGTAAGAGACTGGCTGTTGTCGACTCGTCGCGTAAAGCCGGCGGGCTCCACGCGCTCGATGCGCCGAACAACCCCGCTCTTCCGGATTGCCCGGCTGAAGCCAGACCTGCGATATAGTGCGTCGCGTGCTGCCGCAGAACATGGGCGGGCTGCATCGTCTTGCCTATCTGGTCATCGGCGTGGGGACGATCGTCCTGGCGCTTGCGGCAACGGGGCAGCCCCGCGCGGCCCGTCTCGGTCTCGGGATCCTGGGCCTCATGGCGCTCGCCAGCAGCCTCTCCGGCTTCTGCGTGACCTGTCACACCTTCGGCCTGACCACAAAAGACAATCGCCTGCGGCGTATGCCTTGACCGGCCAGTGGGCCAATGTTAGGCTCAAGTCTCTCCCATATACATCGTTGAACTCCGTGGCGCGGAAGTGCGGGCCTGGTGTCTGGAATGGCCGAATCGAAGCAGGAATCTCTCTGGACCATTAGGGCCAGTGACAGCGTGATGCGATGCATCCTGTTGCACGAGGCAGGCTTCGCCGAGCTGCAGGTGTTCCAGGACGAAAACCTGGCGATCCTCGAACGGCTGCCCGACGCCGAAGCCGCCCGCGCCCACGCGGATCGGTTGCGCGCCCGGCTGCAGGCGCGCGGCTGGGAAAAAGTCGGTTAGTCCCTCCGCAGATCCGCGACCGTCAGCTCTCGTAGACCCATTTCCCGCCGGCCATCGTCCGCTCGACTGGAATGTCGACGAGCGTCGCCGGATCCGCCGTCAACGGATCGCGCCCGAGGACGACCAGATCGGCGAGCTTGCCCGGTTCGAGGGAACCCTTCTGGGACTCCTCGTAGGACGCATACGCGCCGTGCAGCGTCCCGACGCGAAGCGCTTCCTGAACGGTCACGCGCTGCGAGGCGCCCCAGACGGTGCCGCGCATGTCGGTGCGCGTCACGCTCGACTGGAGCGCCATCATCGGCTCGAAGGGGCCCGGCGGGTAGTCGGAGGTCTGCGTCACCCGCAACCCCGCGTCGAGGAACGTGCGAACGGCGAACATCCGCTCGAGCCTGGCGGCGCCGTACTCCCGCATCTTCTCGCCGTGAAAGTACACGTAGGTGGAGAATGGATTCGGAATGACGCCCAGGGCCCGCATCCGCTCGATGAGCGTCGGCGTCACGAGCGTGCAGTGCTCGATCCGAAAGCGCGGGTCCCGCCGCGGCGTCTCGCGCTGCAGCCGTTCGAAGACGCGCAGGACGATGTCGATCCCGACGTCGCCGTTGGCGTGGATGCCGATCTGCCATCCGGCCTTGTGCGCGGGAAACGCCCGCTCGAAGAGCGCGGCCTCGTCCATCACGAGGATCCCCCGGTCGTCCGGCCTGCCGACGTAGGGCTCCGAGAGCCTGGCCGTCCGCTCGGAGATGGAACCGTCGCACGTCATCTTCATCGCGCCGACGCGGACCCACTCGTCGCCCTGACCGGTCCGCGTCCCCTGGGCGATCAGGCCGGGGACGTGCCAGTGCCCCATGAGGCAATACACGCGCACCGAGAGCTCGCCCGCTTCGCGGGCGTCGCGGTACGCGCGCAGATCGTCTGGCGATCCGTATGCGTCGTGCACCGAGGTGATGCCCGCGCGCGACAACATCTTCGATATCAGCTTGACCCCGGCCCGGTAGTCGTCGCGCGTCAGCGGCGTGGCCGTCAGCTTGTCGATCGGATCGGTCGCGGTTTCCGCGAGCCGCCCTGACGGACGCCCGCTGGCATCACGGTCGATTTTTCCGCCCGTTGGATCCGGCGTTCGCTCGTCGATGCCGGCGCGCGCGAGCGCGGCCGAGTTCACGTACGCCGTGTGTCCGCCGCGATGGCCGATTCGGACCGGATGGTCCGGCGCGGCGGCGTCGAGATCGGCGCGCGTCAGCGGCCGCCCCTCTTTCGTCTTCGTGTCGTCGTACTTGAATCCGAGAACCCACTGCCCTTTCGGCGTCCCGGCCGCGCGCGCACGAACCGCCGCCTGAATGTCCGCAATCGATCGGAGATCGCAATCGACTTCCCGCAGATGCTGCCGGCCTGCGCTGGCTGGATGCGAGTGCGCATCGATGAACCCGGGGACGACGGTGCGGCCGCCGAGATCGATGCGCACGGTCCGCGGCCCCGCGAGCGCCAGCAGATCCCGCGACGTGCCGATCGCGACGATGCGCTCGCCCGTCACGGCGACCGCCTCGGCGGCGGGCTCCGCGGCGTTCATCGTGAGGAGCCGGCCGCCGTGCAGCACGAGCCCCGGCGGGTCGCGTTGAAGGGCTGACAAGGGTGCGACAGCCGCGACGCCAAGGGACGTCAAAAACGTGCGCCGCGAGCAGGTTTCCACGGTTGCAAGCTTAGATCAGCGGGCACGAAATATGCTTCTTTTCCGGCGCCTGGAACCGGGATCCGGGTGCATTTTCTGGAGGCTTGCACATGCAGATCGTTCGAAAGACGCTGGCGGTGTTTCTGTCGCTCTGGCTGATCGCACCGTCCGCCGGCGCCCAGCAGACGCACGTCGCCGATCGCGCAACGCTCGATCAGGCGGTGGCGGCGGCTGCGGCGCGTGCCGAAGCGGATCGCGCGGCGATCCGTCGAGTCCTCGCCCGACAGGAAGTCAAGGACGTCGCGGCGAAACTCGGCGTCGACATGACGCGCGCCGACTTGGCGGTCCGGCTGCTCGATGGCGCCGAGCTCACCCAGGCGGCCGAGTATGCGTCACAGATCGAACAGGATCTCGCCGGCGGGGCGACGACCGTCGTGATTACGGCAACGACGATCATCATCATTTTGTTGATCGTCATCGTGATCATCCTGCTCGCTGACTGACGGTCAACGTGAGAGGTTCCAGGAGACCATCGTGATGAGTGTCGGGTGGGCGGGGGCGCGGTGGATCGCGATGCTGATCGCGGTGGCCGTGTCTTCGCCGGCGTCGGCGGCCGGTCTGCTCGACGTGCCGTTCGTCTCCCAGTCCGAGCGCCTGTGCGGCGGCGCCGCCGCGGCGATGGTGCTTCGCTATTGGGGCGCGCGGGGCGTCCGGGCCGAGGACTTCGCGTCGCTGGTGGACGACGAAGCGGGCGGCATCCGTCAATCCGCGCTCAGCGGCGCGTTCCGCGCTCGCGGCTGGACCGTGCTTCCACTCGAGACCTCTGACGGAGACGGTTTCGCCCGCCAGATCGCCAGCGGCCGACCGATCGTGGCGATGATCGAGGACCGGCCCGGACGCTATCACTACGTCGTGGTCGTCGGCTGGGCGGACGACCGCGTCATCTACCACGATCCGGCGCGTGCGCCGCTGCGAACGATCGCCCGCGACGCGTTCGAACGCGTGTGGACGGCGGCGGGACGTTGGGCCATCGTTCCGGTGCCGTGTGCCTCATGCCTGGCCGCCTCCGCGACCCAGGGAATCCGAGGGGTCGCTACGGCGAGCGAGCCGGCCTCCAATTCCTCGTGCGCGGCGCTCGTCGCCGAGGGCGTACGGCTCGCGCGCGATGGCGATCGCGCGGCAGCCGCGCGGGCGCTCGAAGCCTCGGTCACGCTTTGTCCTGCGTCCGCCGACGCGCATCTGGAGCTCGCTGGCGTTCGGTTCCTCGATGGGCGTCTGAAGGAGGCAGCGGCGCTGGCGACGCGGGCGGCGGAGCTCGCGCCGGAGTCCGATCACGCCTGGCGCGTACTGGCGTCCAGCCGGTTTGTCGAGGGAAACGGCGCGGGTGCGCTGGATGCCTGGAACAGGCTCGACGAGCCGCGTCTCGATCTCGTCCGGGTCTCGGGACTCGATCGCACGAGCCAACGCGTCGTCGAGGACCTGATAGACGTCGAAGCGGGCGCGGTTCTGACGCCCGCATCGCTCGCCCGCGCGGGACGCCGGGTGGCCGCGCTGCCTGCGGTCAGCGCTTCGCGCGTCGGCTACACGCCCGCGGCGGGTGGCCTCGCCGACGTCGAGGTCGCCGTCGTCGAGCGGCCCCTTCGGCCGTCGACGTTCACGCTCATCCGGCGCGCGGCGCAGGCAGCCGTCGAGCGCGAGCTGTTCGCGGACGCTTCGGGTCTGACCCCGGGCGGCGAACGTTTCAGCGCCGCGTGGCGCTTCTGGGAAAACAGACCGGCCGTCACCCTGCGAGCCGAGACGCCGTCGCTCTTCGGCGTCACGGGCCTCTGGACGATCGAAGGCGGCTGGTCGCGCCAGCCGTACGCGCTGGACGATTCGACGATCGTTGTCGACGAACGGCGGCACGCGGGTGTCCGTTACACGGACTGGCTGACGGCCGCCACGCGCGTGGAAGCTGGCGCGGGCCTGGACCGCTGGTCGGGCCGGCCGGCATCTGCGTTTGTCCGAGGCGCGGTCGAGCAGCGCCTCTTCGGCGACACCGTCGCCGCTCGCCTGGAGGGATCGACCTGGCCGTCGAGCGCCGGCACGTTCGGCGCCGGTACGCTGAACGTAGCGTGGCGCGCCGGTCGCGCGGACGTACTTTCGCTCCGCGCGCGCGGTGGATTCGACGCGGCGAGCGCGCGCGCTCCGCTGGACCTCTGGCCCGGCGCCGGCGGCGGTCACGCGCGCACGCCGCGCCTTCGCGCGCACCCGCTTCTCGACGACGGCGTGATCTCGGGCGGCGTGTTCGGTCAGCGCCTCGCGCACGCCGAGGTCGACGCCGGCCGCACGCTGCTGGCGCGCCGTCTCGTGCACCTCGACGCCGTGGCGTTCGTCGACACGGCGCGCGCGTGGCGATCGCTCTCAGGCGATCGGCGATGGCACGTCGACGCAGGTTTCGGTGTACGGCTTCGGGGTCCGTCGGACGCCGGAGGGGTCGCGGTCGACGTCGCGCGCGGGTTGCGCGACGGCCGCACCGCGCTGACGATCGGATGGGAGCAGGCGTGGCCCGGCTGGTAATCGCGGCGTATAATCGATCCCGTCCCCCTGGGCAGGACGATCGGAGCGGCTGAACATGCCTCTCGACAGAAGCATCACTTCCGCCCCGCTTACGATTCTGCTCGTCGAAGACGATGCAGCGTATCTACGTCTGGCCGAGCTGATGCTCGCAGACGCCGCTCGCGTCGCCGAAGCCGATTACAGAGTTGTGACGGCGATGCGCCTCTCGGCCGGGCTTGCACGGCTGGGCCAGGGCGGCGTCGACCTCGTCCTCCTCGACCTCTCTCTTCCCGACAGCCAGGGCATCGCGACCGTACTCGCCGTACGCGCCGAGGCGCCGGACGTCCCGATCGTCGTCGTCACCAGCACCGCCGACGAGCGCCTGGCGGCGCAGTCGCTTCAGTCCGGCGCGCAGGACTACCTGATCAAGGACGAGGTCGATCCGCGGATGCTCGCGCGGTCGATCCGGTACGCGATCGATCGGCATCAACTCCAGCGGGAGCTCGTCAACCTCTCGCTGACCGACGAGCTGACCGGTCTCAACAACCGCCGCGGCCTCTTCACGCTGGCCGAGCGGCAGCTCAAGCTCTCACGCCGCCGCGGCCAGGGGCTGGTCGTCGTGCTCGCCGACCTGGATGGCCTGAAACAAATCAACGACAAGTTCGGTCACGCCGAAGGGGATAAAGCGCTGATCGCCACGGCTCAGGTCCTCCTGGCGACGTTCCGCGACGTCGACATCATCGCGCGCCTGGGCGGAGACGAGTTCGCAGTCGTCGTGGTCGACGCCGACGAAAACCTCGAGGAGGCGCTGCGCGCGCGGCTCATCCGCCAGATCGAGGCGCGCAATACACGCGAGGACGCCTCGTACAGCCTGTCGCTGAGCGTCGGGACCGCCCGCCAGACGGTGCGCAAGCAGCGGACGATGGACGAGCTCCTGGCCCGGGCGGACGAAGCGCTCTACAAGGTGAAGCGCGCCAGCGGCACGTCACGCGCGGAACCGAGACCTGCCGAATCGTTTGTCAAGCGTTGATCGCTTAATTCCTGTCGTTCGTCGACTTCCGATAGATCGATGACAGATCCCGGGTTCCGCGATCCAGGTAGCGAACGCCCTTGTCCATCCACTCGGGCCGCGGCCGGCCGAGCAGGTAGTGATCGAAGAACTCGGCCATGTGCACCGTGAAGTGCTTTTGCGTCTCGCGCTGGGTGAGGCCGTGCTTCTCGCCGTTGTAGTTGAAGAGATAGGCTTCCTTGCCGAGCCGGCGCAGCGCCGAGAAGAATTCGATTCCCTGGTACCACGGCACCGCACCATCCTCGTCGTTGTGCATCGTGAGGTACGGCGTCTGCACTTTCTCGACCCAGAAGATCGGTGAGTTCTCGATGAACTGCAGCGGGCGCGTCCAGGGCGGTGCGCCGATGCGGCTCTGGCTCTTCTCGTACTGGAAGGCACGCGAGCGGCCGCTTTCCCATCGGATTCCGCCGTACGCGCTGATCATGTTCGACACCGACGCGCCCGCCTCGACGGCGCGAAAGATGTTCGTGCGGGTGATGAGGTGCGTAATCTGGTAGCCGCCCCAGCTGTGGCCCTGAATTCCGATCCGCTTCGGGTCGATGAAGCCCTTCGCGAGGACCGTCTGCACCGCCGGCAGCACGCACTTTTCCGCGCTCTCGCCCGGGTAGCCCGTGTCGTACACGATGTCCGGCATGAGGAGGACGTAACCGTTGCTGACGTAGCGTGTCGCGTTGACCCGGTGGCTCGGCGCCGGCGCGGTGTACGAGTGGAGGTTCTGCGTCAGCTGCTCGTAGATGTAGACCATCAACGGGTACTTCTTCGACGGGTCGAAGTCGTCCGGCTTGACGAGCGTCGCCCGCAGAGGCTTCCCGTCGGCGTTGACATAGTCGACGAGCTCCGCTTTGCCCCACCGGAATCGAGCCTGCTGCGGGTTGGCGTCGCTGGCCTTCCTGGCTCCAGCGAACGAGCCGTCGCTCACCCAGAGATCCGGGAAAAGATCGAACCGTGACTGCGTGAAGACGTAGACGTCCGCCTCCTTCGCCTTGCGCACGTTGGACACGGCGGCCGGGACCATCATCAGCTTCGTCAGCTGTGCGTCCCAGGTGGCGCGATACAAGCCGCTGTCCTTCGTCCGATCGTCTGTCGCCGTCAACAGCAACGGCTCCGTTGCCTTGATGAACCGCTCGTCGGCCCCGGCACGCGCCGGGCCGCCGCCGCGGCCCTCGCCCTGGCCGTCGGTACGCTGCAGGCGGAAGACGATCTTCTGTCCCCGTCCTGTCCCGCCCGTGATCATCCGCGCGCTGGAGCCGTCCGGCTTCAGCTCCCAGATATCGTAGCGATCGTAGATAAGGACACTCCGATCCCCTTCCGTCCACCCGGCGATGCCGTACGGCCGCGGAGCGTCTGGCGTGTCCCATTCCTCGTCCACGAACCGCAGCCCGAGACGCGCCGTGAGATTGACGTCCGCGCCGTCGGACAGTCGAACGCTGTGCCACCCGTCGTCGTCATCGCTGTAATAGAGGACGTAGCCGCCGCCGGGCGACAGCCGCGCGTCGAATCCGGACTTCTGCACCAGCCGCTTTTTCGAGCCGTCGCGGAGGTTGAAGACGTAGTAGTCGTTGTAGTTGCTGTCCCAGGAGACGAGCTGCCGGTACGGCACGTCCGATGCGGCGAGGAGCACGTCGGATCCTTCGTTGAGGGTCACGTCAGGAATCTCTTCGGACCCGAGCTGAACCATCTTCGAAAGGCGGCCGCCGTTGAGGAGCCCGACTGCCAGAAAGTTCTGCTTTTTGTCCTGCTCGGCGCGGACCTTCTGCATCGTCTGCAGGAACGGGTCCTTCCAATGCCAGAGATCGACCTTGAGCGGCTCGGGCGCGTCCTCGGCCGGCTCGGGCGTCGGCGCCGGGGCCGTGCCGAAGAACACTCGCGAGCCGTCTTTCGAAAACGCGACGCGGCCGTGCTCGCTGACGGCGAATCCAGGCGGCAGCCCGGCGGTCGTCGAACCAACGATCTCCTGAGCCGCGCCAGTCGTCGACGCCAGGAACAGCTCGAACCGCGGCGCGGGACGATCCTGCTCGTCGCGGTCGCTGACGAAGGCGACCTGTCGGCCCGCCTGGTCGATCGCGAGCCCCTTGTAGTGCCCCTTCCCCGTGAGAAGCGCTCTCTGCGAGCCGGCAGGCGGCTGAACGTAGACGCCGTCCTTCTCGGACGCCTTCGACGAAATCGTGTACGCGATGAGCGTCCCGTCCTTGGCCCACGCGTAATCGGTGACGTCGCTGACCGTGCGGTTCGTGCCGGTCGTCAGGTCACGGACGACGAGGTCGGTGCCCGGGTCCTTTTTCTTCTCCCTGGTTTTTTCATTCTCCCGGTTGGCGGGAGTGGGCGCTTTCTCCTTCTCATCCTCCCGCCGGACCGGGGGTGCGGGCTCGTGGTGCCACGCGACGTATCGCGACGATTCTTCCGGGACCTTGAAGCTCTTCACGCGCTCGGCGGTAATGGCGTCTCCCGTCTCCAGGTTCAGGACGGCGACGCCCGCCTTCGGCTGCTCCTCGGGCTTCTTCTTGTCTTTCTTCGCTTTGTCGAGTTCGGCGTCGAGGGGCGCCACGGCGAAGATGACGAAGCGGCCGTCCGCCGTCAGGACCGGATCGCGGCCGCGCGCGTGGCGGCGCTCCGTGCCGGTCCGCAGATTCCGCGCCACGAGCTCGCCATCCCCATCCTGTGGCGCAAGCGCATAGATGAGCCACACGCCGTCGCGGGACAGCGTCGTGTCCTGGATCGCCCGCCAGGAATCGTACACGTCATGGGTGATTGGTGGCTTCGAACCCGTCTGGGTTGCGGCCGGGGCGGTCCAGGTCAGCGTCACGGCCACGAGCGCTACGGACCAGCGGAGGAGGTGGCGCGGCATAGCGGGTCTCCTTTTCGGCGGCTATTATCTCCGGACCATGCAGAGAATGCTTCTCGTCGTTGGGGCGCTCGTGGTCGGAGCGGCGCTAATTCATGGGCGCCAGGCGGATCGCCCCCGCGCCCGCGATCTCGGCATCCGGCCGGGAGTTTTCGAGCCGGGACCCCACAACGCCATTACCGATGTCGCCGGCGTCCGCGTCGGCCACGCGACGATCGTCGAGGGGGGCCGCGTGCGCACGGGCGTGACCGCCATCCTGCCGCACGCCGGCAACCTGTTCCGGGACAAGGTAACCGGGGCCGTGTTCGTCGGCAACGCCTTCGGCAAGCTCGCCGGCTCCACGCAGGTGGACGAACTGGGCACCATTGAGAGCCCGATCGTCCTGACCAACACGCTCAGCGTCGGTACGGCGGTCGAGTCGGTCGTCGCCTGGACGATCGCGCAGGCGGGAAACGATGATGTCCGGAGCGTGAACGCGCTCGTCGGAGAAACCAACGACGGTCGCTTGAACGACATCCGGGGCCTCCACGTCAGGCGCGAGCACGTCTTCTCGGCGATTCGGGACGCTGTCGAGGGCCCTGTCGCCGAGGGCGGGGTCGGCGCCGGCGCGGGCACGCAGGCGTTCGGCTGGAAAGGAGGCATCGGCACGGCGTCCCGGCGCCTGCCGGCACGTTACCAGGGGCACACGCTCGGAGTGCTGGTGCAATCCAACTACGGCGGCGTCCTCACCATCGACGGCGCGCCGGTCGGGAAGGAGCTCGGACGCTACGACTTTCGCGAGCCGGAGGTCGGAGGCCTGCCTCGCCGAAGCGGCCTGGCGATTCGGCCGCGGAGGCGGGGTCCTGCATGATCGTCGTCGCCACCGACGCGCCGCTCACCGCCCGTGATCTCAAGCGGCTGGCCGCCCGGGCGATCTTCGGGCTCGCCCGCACGGGCTCGTCCTACTCGAACGGCAGCGGCGACTTCGCGATTGCGTTCTCGACCGCCCGGACCGGCACACCGCTCCCGACCGATGCTCTCTCGCCGCTCTTTCAGGCGGCGCTGGAGACGACCGAGGAGGCGGTGTACAACTCGCTGCTCCGCGCCACGACCGTCACGAGCAATGGGAGGACCGTCGACGCCATTCCGGTCGACAGAGTTCGAGAAATTCTCAAGAAATACGGACGCTAATGCCCATTGTGGAGTGCTGAATGCTGAGTGCTGAATGCATTCCACATTCAGCATTCAGCAATCAGCAGTGGGCTAGAGTTCGTCGGTTGCCTTGCCCTCGAGGAGCGGCTCGATCGGCTCGAGCCGCGCGCCGTTCTCGGTGCAGACCGCGAAGCGGGCTTTTTCGCTCCCGTACATCGCAACGCCCGCGTATTCTCCCTTCGCGTTGACGACGTAGAAATTGACGTTGAAATTCGGCTGGCCCTTGGCGTTGACCAGCCGCTTCTCGACGGTGTTCGCCTGGATGCGCCGGAGCGCCTCCATGCCGGCATCCTTGGGATGCATCCCGCGGCGCATCTGCTCGACGACGAGGAACGACGAACAGCCGTAGAGATTCGCTTCGCCTCGTCCGGTGGAGCCGGCGGCGCCGATCGCGCCGTCGACGTACAGGCCTGCGCCGAGGATGGGCGAATCGCCAAGGCGGCCGGGAATCTTCCACGCCAGCCCGCTCGTCGTGGTCGTGCCGCAGATCTCGCCCTTCGGGCTGACCCCGTCGCAGTTGATCGTGCCGTAGAAGTGGTGCGGGTCGACCCAGCCCTCCGCGATCATGTCCAGCTCGACCCGGCGGAGGAGCGCCTCGCGCTTGTCGGGGTCGAGGTAGTGCGACGGGTCGGTGCGGCGCTTCCACTCGAGCCACGCCTTCCGTGAGCGCTCGGTGTTGAGATCGTCCTCGATCGTGAACCCCAGCGTCCGCGCGAACCGTTGCGCGTCCTTGCCGACGATGAGGTGATGATCGGTCTGCTCCATCACGGCCTTCGCGACGAGCGATGGCGTGCGGATCCCTTCGAGCCCGCCGACGGCCCCGGCGCGCTTCCTGGGCCCGTGCATGACCGATGCGTCGAGCTGGACGATGCCCTCGGCGTTCGGCAGACCGCCGTAGCCCACGCTCGTATCCTCGGGATCGAGCTCGCAGATGTTCACCCCCGCGATGAGCGCGTCCAGCAGGTCCGCGCCTTTGAGCATCTGCGAGAACGCCCGTTCGACCGCTGTCTGATCGCCGCCGTTCTTGTAGCGGTGACCGTTCGACGAGGCGACGACGACGGGCTTGACGCTGCGCGGCGTCAGCATCGTCGGCGCGGCGGGCTTTTCCTGCGGCGGCGTCTGCCCTGCCAGCGCGCGCGGCGCGGCGGCGACGATCCCGGCGGCTGCGCCCGCCCTGACGAAGTCACGGCGCTTCATGTCGATAGCTCCTGCGTTGACGAGTGACGATGGGCGATTATCGTCAATCGGCAATCGCCTTGTCTATAATGGCGTGTGCTCGTGACCCGGCAAATCTCCCTGGACACTGTCCGCGACGCAGCCGAGCACATCTACCGCGTCGCGGTCCGCACTCCGCTGATTCGAATCGACGCGGACTCGCGGGACCTGTATCTCAAGCTCGAGACGCTGCAACCCATCGGCTCGTTCAAGATTCGCGGCGCGTACAACGCGGTCAGGCAGCTGCCGCCCCCCGCGCTCCGAGGCGGGGTCTGGACCGTGAGCGCGGGCAACGCCGCGCAGGGGGTCGCGCTCGCGGCGCGGACGGCGGGCGCAGGCTGCTCCGTCATGGTCATGGACACCGCGCCGGAGACCAAGCTCCGTGCGATCGAGCGTCTCGGAGCGGAGATCGTGAAGGCGCCGTACGATGAGTGCTGGCGCACGGTCGAACAGCATGGGTCGGACCGGATGCGCGGCACGTTCGTTCACCCGTTCGACGACGACGGGTTCATCAGCGGGAACGGGACGATCGGACTCGAGATCCTGGAGGACCTGCCGGACGTGGATACCGTCATCGCGCCGCTCGGCGGCGGCGGGCTGCTCGCGGGAATCGCCTGTGTCATGCGCGCGCGGCGGCCGGGCGCGAAGGTCTTCGCGGCCGAGCCGGAGACAGCAGCGCCGCTGTCGACATCGCTTGCGGCGGGAAAGCCCGGCTACTTTGCAGGCTGGCAGCCGTCCTTCGTCGACGGCGCCGGCGGTCGCTCCGTGCTGCCGTCGATGTGGCCGCTGCTCTCCGAGTGGGTCGATGGATCGATCGTGGTGACGCTCGACGAGGCCGGACGCGCCATGCGCCTGGCCGCCGAGCGCGCCCGCGTCGTTGCCGAAGGCGCAGCCGCGTGCGCGATCGCCGCCGCGCTCAAAACGATCGACCGCGCGCTCGAGGCGGGCGATCGGTCGCCGCAGAAGGTGGTGGCCGTCGTCTCGGGCGGCAACATCGATCTTTCGCGCTTCGCCGAGATCGTCGGGGCCGCCAGGTCGTGAATCTTCCCTCACCGCCGCCCGGGTTCGTTCCTCTCCCGGAACGGATCAATCGCCTCGTCGAGCTCGCCTACGATCTGTGGTGGAGCTGGACCTTTCAGGCGCGCCTGGTGTTCCGGCGGCTGGATTATCCGTTGTGGCGTCAGACGGCGCACAACCCCGTCCTGATGCTGCGGCAGATGACGCCTGAAATGATCGAGCAGGCGGCGCGTGACGAGACCTTCCTCGAGCTCTACGACGCCGCGGTCCGCGCCCTTGACGGCGCGCGGTCGGCGCGCGACACGTGGTGGCAACAGCGGTTCGGCGATCTCAGAGGGCGGTCGATCGCGTACTTCTCCGCCGAGTTCGCGCTGCACCAGTCGCTGCCGATCTATGCCGGAGGCCTTGGCGTCCTCGCGGGCGATCACTGCAAGGAAGCCAGCGACCTCGGTTTACCGCTCGTCGGCATCGGATTCATGTACCCGCAGGGGTACTTCCATCAGAAGCTCTCGGCCGAAGGCTGGCAGCAGGAAACCTACAGGCGATTGAACTGGGCCGATGCGCCGACCGAGCCGGCGCTGACGCCGGACCAGCAGCCCTGCGTCGTGGCCGTGCCGCTCGGCGACCGCAGCGTGCTGGCGTCGATCTGGCGCGTCCGGCTCGGCCGCGTGAACCTGTATCTCCTCGACACGGACCTCGAAGAGAACGCCCCCTGGGATCGCGAGCTCTCGGCGAGGCTCTACGGCGGCGACCGCGAAACCCGTATCCAGCAGGAGATCGTTCTCGGCATCGGCGGCGTCCGCGCGCTTCGGGCGCTCGGGGCGGACCCGGCGGTCTGGCACCTGAACGAAGGGCACGCGGCATTCGTGGTCCTGCAGCGGATTCGCGAGCGCCTCGAGGCTGGGGATTCCTTCGATCGGGCGCTCGAGGAAGTGCGCCGCACGACCGTCTTCACCACGCACACGCCCGTTCCCGCGGGGCACGACGCGTTTCCGTTTCAGCTCGTCGAGAAGCACCTGGCGGGCGTGTGGGGCACGCTGGGCGCGCACCGCGACAGATTCTTCGCGCTCGGCAACTACGACAACGGCGGCGGCCCGATGTTCAACATGACCGCGCTCGCGATTCGCGCGTCCGGCGCGACGAACGCGGTGAGCCGGCTGCACCGCGACGTCACGGCGGAGATGTGGGCGCCGATCTGGCCGGAGGCCCCGCCCGCGGACCGCCCCGTTCGCGCGATCACCAACGGCGTGCACATCCATACATGGGTGTCGGCCGAGATGTCGAAGCTGTTCGAGCGGTTTCTGGGCGCCGACTGGCGCGACCGACACGACGACCCGTCGCTCTGGGATGCCGTGCAGGCGATCCCGGACGAAGAGCTGTGGGCGGCCCGCCAGGCCCTGCGGACGTTCCTGTTCGCATTCGTCCGCGAGCGCGCGCGACAGCGTTGGGCGCGCGATCAGGTCGAGGCGGCCCGCGTCGTCGCGGCCGGCACGCTGCTCGACCCGGCCGCGCTCACCATCGGCTTCGCGCGGCGCTTCACCGGCTACAAGCGTCCCGAGCTGGTGTTCCACGATTCCGAGCGCCTCGCGCGGATCCTCAACCAGGCCCGGCGTCCGGTGCAGCTCATCTTTGCCGGAAAGGCCCACCCGGCGGACGACCTCGGCAAGCATCATCTGCAGCGCGTCTTCCGGCGCGCGATCGACCCGTCGTTCGGCGGCCGCATCGCCTTCGTCGAGGACTACGACCTGCACGTCGCGCACTTCCTCGTGCAGGGCTGCGATGTCTGGCTCAACACCCCGCGCAAGCCGCTCGAAGCGAGCGGCACGAGCGGCATGAAAGCGTCGGTGAACGGCGTGCCGCACCTGAGCATCGGCGACGGCTGGTGGGCGGAGGGCTACAACAACACGAACGGCTGGCTCATCGCGGGCGACCCGGCCGGCGGAGATACGGACGCTGCCGATGCGCAGGCGCTCTACACCATCCTCGAAGAACAGGTCGTCCCGACGTTCTACGAACGGGACAACCAGGGGATCCCGCATCGCTGGCTCGCCGTGGTCAAGGAGGCGATCCGCTCCGTCGCGCCGCGGTTCAGCGCCCGCCGGATGGTCAAGGAATACGCCGAGCGGATGTATGCCCCCGCCGCCCGCGAAACCGTGAACCCGCGCAGCTGATCTACAATTCCAGACATGCCCCGGAAGTCAGTCGCCCAGTCGCGGTGCGCCCTCTGCGGCGCCAAGGAGATCTCCGAGCCGCGCGGCGACGAAAAGTACTGCCGCGATTGCTGGGACAAGAAGATCGCGGTCGAGGAGATCGTCGCGCGCGAGTTTGCCCTCAAGCGTTACATCAGGGCCCATAGCGCCGAGAAATACCTCATCTACCACTCGACGATTAAGCGCCCCTGCGGCCAGCTCATCGTTGTCGACGACGGGTACGATCTGTTCCTGACGATGGTCCTCTACCCGACCTTCGCCTGGGACGACCCCGCGTACCATCTCGAAGGGGACCCCGAAGGCCGGACGTTCGCGGAGATTCTGGTCGACGTGGTTGCGGCCGAGGTCATCGAGCCCTGGGGTGGAGGCAAGTGGCACCTCGAAGTGTTCCGCTCGGGGAACCCGGAGGCCGAGGAGTGGAACGGGGAGATGTGACGGGTCTATAATTCGCGCGGTTCGCTGCGACATTCCAGGGGAGGGATGCGAATGGCACGTTCCCGTTCGGCGCTCGCACTCGCTGCCTTCGTCGTGGTCGTCCCGGTGGCCGCCGCGCAGGCGCCGCCACCCGCGCCCGCCGCCGCTCCGCCGGCGAAGGCCAAGTACGTCCCGCCGGTCAAAGGGGTCGCGGAGATCGGCATCGTCAAACCCGATACGAAGGTCCAGGGCAAGGAAGTCGTCACGAAGATCACGGTCAAGAACCTCTCGTTCGGCGCGATCCATCTGCTGCGGGTCGACGAGTACCTGGTACGACAAGGCGGGGAACATGCTGCCGGGCGACACCCAGCGCTGGCGGAAGCCCTTCATGCCGGGTGAGGTGATCGAGCTCGAGCTGCGGGTACCGCACAACCCGAAGTTCTACCAGAACACCTACAAGTTCACGCACGCCAACGGACAGTGCAAAACGAAGAGCCTGAAGAAGTCTGACTTGGATTAGGGCTGGAGGGACTGGGGACGTCTAGTCCACAGTCCCTACCTGTCTCGCCGCGTACCGCGCGGCCACATCTCCGACGACCGGCAGCATCCAGCGCTGCCCGTTCCACGCTTTCAACAGGCAGACGATCCACGCGCCGAGCCCGACGAGCCAGATGAGCCCGGCGATCCAGAGCATCGCCGTGAATCCGGCCGCCGACACCGAGAGCGCGAGGAACGCCGCGAAGTAGAACGCCACGCCGAGCGCCCACACGGCGCCCAGGCCGAGAATCGACTGCCACGCGTGGAATCGCACGAACGCGTGGTCGCGTTCGAGCGCGAGGACGGCGAACCCGGTGACCCACCACGCGAGGTACGCGAGCGCGGCGAGCACGTTCGGCGGGAGACCGGTGTCCGTCCGTTCAAAGCTCATCGCACCTGGATAAGCACTTGTCGTGCCGCAACCGGCCCGAGGCGCGAGCGCGCCTCGACCTGCAGAACGTACAACCCCGGCGGCACGTTCGCGAGCGGCACCTCGGCGCGGTAGCCATATCCACCGCGCGGTCCGCCCAGCTCGGTCGACTTTCGTTCCTCAGTCGTGGTGAACACCACGCGCCCCTCGTCGGCGGTCAGCGTCGTCGTGATGTCGACGCCGTGCGGCTTCGCCCCCTCGCCGTCGTACACCTCGGTGTAGAGCGCCAGCCGATCGCCGGTGGGAAACTCACGGGCCGCGACGGGCGGGCCCGGCAGCAGGTCCTTCAAGTCCGGATCGGGCGCGGCTGTCGGGGTGCGCGACGCGGACGCTGCCGTCAACACGAGACCGCTCATCGCAAAGGGCGCCTTCCAGTAGTCGGGCACTTCGAGGTCGTACAGGACGCTGCCGACCTGTCCGCCGTTGGCCTCGCGGCCGCCGACGCGAAGCTGATACCGCCCCGGCGGCAACTGGAGCCGCGCCATCAACCGGAAACCGCTTTTTGCTACCGCCTCCCGCGTCTGCGGCCGCAGGTCGAGCTTCAAGGTAAGGGGCTTCGAGTCGCGGAGTTTCCCCTTGTCGTCATAGGCCAGGGCCGTGACGTCGAGCTGGTTCTGGAACACGCCACCCTTCTCGATGAACTTCAAGTCCCTCCCATCGACCTCGACCGCCACCAGCACCGACGCGTTCGGAGCGGCGCCCTTGAACGGAGCGGCAAACGTGCGAAGCGTGAGGCCCGCTATCGGAATCGGGCTGTTGATCGCCTCGCGCAGATCCGCCGACCCCTCTTTTGACGGGGGCGGCGTGTTCGCGCGTCCTCTCGCCGCGACGTACCCCTTGCGAGCGCGCACTTCGAGTCCCGGGCGACCGAGACGCACGGCGACCTTGCGGAATCGGCCGTCGCGGCGTTCGTTGGTCGAGTAGTAGCCGAGCACATAGTACGAACTGTTGTCGCGGACGACGCGGTCGAACGCCTTGGCGAAGTCGTTCGAGTTGACCGACGCGAAGCCGCCGGTTTCGTCGGAGAACACTCGGAGGCTGTCCTGCGACTGCCGGAGCTCGTCCTGAAGCCCCTGGGTGTTGAGTCGTAGAGCGTTATCCTCTGGGGGCGCCGTCAACTCCATGATCTCGTCCGCCATCGTCGTCAATCCACGCGGGTCGATGGAGTAGATCGAGACGTTCGCCCGTGTGGCGGCGCCGATCGCGTCCCGCGATTCCTGCAGGATGTCGGTGGCGGACGAGGTGCCGATGACGTCGTAGATGTCGTAGTCGATGCCTTCGCTGATGAAGAGCAGCGCCTTGCGCCGGCCCCGGATGCCCGAGAGAAACTCAGAGGCGTTCTTCAGCGTGCTCAGCATCGCGCGCGCCTGATAGCCGCGCTCGAAATCGGACGGGTCTCTCAACGGGTCGGCGGCCATCGGCGTGTCGCGGCGCCGGTTGTATTCGTCGAGCTTCTCGAGCGTCGCCGAGCGCAGCTTCTTCCCCATGAACTTGTCGATCGCGTTCAGGAGCAGCCGCTTGTTGCTCGTGAAATCCTGCGACGCGTCGCTGCGTCCGCTCGTGTGGACGACCGCGGCCATGTCGTTCGCGCCCAGAAACCGCTCGATGAACTGTCTCGCCGCCCGTCGAACCAGTTGCGAGCGCAGCCCGGCGGTGTGCAGGTCGTCGAGCAGGATCATGTACACGCGGCCCGCGAACTCACGTTCGTTGGTCTGGACGTCCGGCTCGATCGGCGTCGAGCTGAACAGAGGCGCGACCTCGCGCTCGACGGGGATGTCGACCATCGAGAACACCGAAACGGACTGCGGCTTGCCGTCCTCGGTGATTTGAAAGTCCTCTTTGCTGAGGTCGCGCACGAATTTCCCCTGCGCGTCCGTGACAATCGCGTCGATCTCGACGTAGTTGATCTCGACCTTGAACGTGACCGGCGGCTGCGGCTGGTTCGCCTGAGGCTGTGGCACCTGGCCCGCCGAAGCCGGAGGCGAAGGCTGGCTGGCCGCGGGCGATTGTGGCGGTGGCGCTGGCGTCTGCGCCTGCGCGGCGGCTGCTAACGCCGCCAATCCGAGGGCTGCTCCCAATCTGGTTCGCATAATGTGTCGATCTGTCAGGCAGGCGTGACTATCCCTTTATAACCCCGATAGGGCGCAACTGGGCAACCCGGGTGCTCAGGCCCGCCTCATGGACGATTCGGACGACATCGGCAACGTCCTTGTAAGCCTCCGGCATTTCCTCGGCGACCGTGGCCATCCCGGCCGCCCGGATATAGATGCCGCGGCGTTCGAGCTCTTCGATCAGATCGCGGCCGCGCACGGCTCGCTTGGCCTGGCTGCGGCTCATCTTCCGGCCCGCGCCGTGGCAGGTCGAGCCGAAGGTCTGGGCCAGCGCCTTGGCCGTGCCCGCGAGCACGTACGAATACCGGCCCATGTCTCCCGGGATGAGGACGGGCTGGCCGACGTCACGATACGCCGCCGGCGTCTGCGGATGGCCCGCCGGATACGCCCGCGTCGACCCTTTGCGATGCACGCACACGCGTCGCTCTTTCCCGTCGATCTGAAAGGTCTCGAACTTGGCGATGTTGTGGCACACGTCGTAGACGACGCGGAGGCCGGTCCGGCCGGGCGCGACGCCGAGCGCCGCCGCAATCGACTCGCGCGCCCAGTGGCTCATCACCTGACGGTTGGCAAACGCGAAGTTGGCCGCCGCCGCCATCGCGGCGAGGTACTGGCGTCCTTCCGGCGATCGGATCGGCGCGCAGCACAGCTGGCGATCCGGCAGGGTGATGCCGTAGGTCCGGGCGGCATCGACCATCACCCGCAAGTGCTCCTGGCAGACCTGGTGCCCGAGTCCGCGCGACCCGCTGTGGATCATTACCGTGACCTGGTCCTTGAACAGACCGAAAGCGGCGGCCACCGGCTCGTCGTAGATCTCCGCGACGTACTGCACCTCGAGAAAGTGGTTTCCCGAACCGAGCGAGCCGAGCTGCGTGGCCCCTCGCTGTCGCGCGCGATCCGAGACGAGGTCGGGATCCGCGTTCGGCAGCGCGCCGTTCTCCTCGATCCGGTCGAGGTCATCCGCCTCTCCGAAACCGCGTTTGACCGCCCAGCCCGCTCCTTCGGAGAGCACGCCGCGCATGTCGTCGGACGAGAGCCGCAGATCGCGGCGCCCTTCCCCGACGCCGGTCGGCACGTTGTTGTACAGGTGCGTGACGATCTCGCGGAGCCGAGCCGACACCTCCTCGCGGCGTAACGCCGACGCCATCAGCCGGACGCCGCAGTTGATGTCGTAGCCAACGCCTCCGGGTGAGACGACGCCCTCCTCGGCGTCCATTCCTGCGACGCCGCCTATCGGGAACCCGTAACCCCAGTGGATGTCCGGCATCGCCAGCGACGCGCCGATGATCCCGGGCAGATGCGCGACGTTCCTGACCTGCTCCAGGCTCTGATCGTTCTGCAGGTCCGCCATCATCTGCGCGTCGGCGTAGACGATGCCGTCGACGAGCATGCCGCCGCTTCTGGGGATCCGCCAGCGATGCTTGTCGATTCGCTCGAGGTTCATGGCTCGCTGAGGTGGTACGACGCTTTAGCCTCGTCCCAGTCCAAGTGGCACGAGGCTTCAGCCTCGTCCGAAGACGACCCTAAAGGGTCGTACCACAATTCAAATATCGAACACTAACAGCGTTTCATAGCCGTCGGCGCGGCGCTCGATCCGCAGGCCGTGGAACGTGACCGCCTTGACGAGAACCTTGATCGGGTGACGCGCGGGGTCGCGGGTTTCACCCGAGATCTCGGCCTCGACGCGCCAGCGGCGATCGTGCCCGGCAACGCGCGGCCGTGCCTCCGCGACCAGAAACTGTTCCGTCTCGAACAGGTACAAGAGCTCGCCCACCCAGTCGACGAGCAGCAGCTCGAGGTCGGCCGCTTCGAGGGTCACTGCCCGCGACTGCCGCGGAGCGACTGCTTCCGGCACGGTGATCGCGGCCGTGAACGCGGCGGCGGCGGCGGCGAAGAGGTCGTCGAGCGTCGCGCCGCGCAGCCTGGCCGCGACATCGGCGGTATGGTCAACGAAGGTAAACCCTTGCGGTCCCAAACCTTCCTCGCCTCTGAGTCGTCCTACCGATTAGCGGGCCTCGGCGTTAACCTGCGGGAATCTGCCGGCTTTATTTATACTCGTAGGATGCGGTTCGACGTCCCGGCCGTCCAGCGCGCGCTCGCCGCCGACCGGCTGGACGGTTGGCTGCTCTACGATTTTCACGGATCGAACCCCATTGCCGCAGCGTTGGCCGGGCTGGATGGGTCTTCCGGCAAGCTGACGACACGCCGCTGGTATTACCTGATCCCCGCCTCGGGGGCGCCGCGCGGACTCGTTCACGCGTTGGAGCGTCACAATCTGGATGGGCTCCCCGGCGCGAAGGAAGCCTACGCCGAACGGAGCCAGTTGGAAGGTGGGCTCCGGCGTCTGCTCGACGGATGCCGGCGCGTCGCCATGGAGTATTCGCCGCAGGGGGCGATCCCGTATGTGTCGCGCGTGGATGCCGGCACGTTCGAGGCCGTGCGGTCGCTCGGTGTCGACGTGGTCTCGTCAGGGGATCTCGTGCAGCGATTCGAGGCGCTGTGGAGCGCCGAAGCTCTGGCCTCGCACCGCGCCGCGTCGGAGCGACTGTATCGAATCAAAGATCGCGCCTTCGAAGCCATCCGCACGGCGCTCCGCGAGCGCGGCGCCACGGATGAATACGACGTGCAGCAGCGGATGATGAGATGGTTTGCGGAAGAGGGGCTCGTGACCGATTCGGCGCCCGTCGTGGCGGCGATGGAGAACGCCGGGAGCCCGCACTATCTGCCGTCGGCGGAAGCGCATAGGCCCATTCGTGCCAACGAGCTCGTGCTTCTGGATCTGTGGGGAAAGCTCCCCGAGGCTGGCGCGGTCTTTGCGGATATCACCTGGGTTGGCTTCACTGGCTCGTCCGTACCCAGTGAGTTCACGAGCGCGTTCGCGGCCATACGCGACGGCCGTGACGCCGCGATCCAGCTCGTCCAGGCCGCGGCCCGCGAGCGGCGGGACCTGCGGGGCTGGCAGGTCGATCGCGCGGCGCGTGACGTCATCGATCGCGCCGGTTTCGGCAAGGCGTTCATTCACCGGACGGGACACAGCCTCGGCGAGACCGTGCACGGCAACGGCGTCCACATGGACGACTACGAGACACACGACGACCGCCGGCTGCTCCCCGGCACCGGGTTTACAATCGAGCCCGGCGTGTACTTCGATCACTTCGGCGTGCGGACGGAAATCAACATGCTCTACGGCGATGGCGAGGCCAGCGTGACAGGACCCGTCCAGACCGAGATTGTTACAGTTTAGGGGACGAAACGGTATGTCAACGAAGAAAACGACTCTCTTCTACATCGTGCTGATTGTCATCGCGTCGATCGCCGTAGGGATGGTCATCGCGTCCCGGCTCGACATGTCGTCTGCATCGTCGGCGCAGACCGTGTCGCTCCCGCCGGCGAACAGCGCGCCGCTCAGCGGGCCTGTAGACGCCACGACGTTCCGGACCATCGCAAAGACGCAGAGCCCGGCCGTCGTCAACATCCGGACCGAGGCGCGGCGCCGCACCCGCGAGCTGACCGAGTTCTTCGGCGGCGACGACTTCATGGAGCGGTTCTTCGGAGGCGGCCGCGCGCAGCCCAGCCCGGACGGCCGCCGGCGTCCGCCGCCAGAGCAGTTCAGCGAAGGCGCGGGCACAGGGTTCATCGTCGACAAGGACGGATACATCCTGACGAACAACCACGTCGTCGAGGGCGCGGACCGGATCCGCGTCGCGTTGTTCAATTCCAACGGGGACACTTACGAAGCCAAGGTGGTCGGAAGAGACCCGATCACCGACAGCGCCTTGATTCAGCTCACCGAACGGCCGAAAGAGGGACTCCCGGTCGTCAAGTTCGGCGACTCGGACCAGCTGGAGCCGGGTGACTGGGTCATGGCGATCGGCAACCCCTTCAACTTGTCGCACACGGTCACCGTCGGCGTCGTCAGCGCGCTTGGCCGCCAGGTGGCAGGCAGCGGCGTCGCGCAGCGCGAGCAGCCGATGATTCAGACCGACGCGGCGATCAACCCCGGGAATTCGGGTGGTCCGCTGCTCAACGTCCGCGGCGAGGTCGTCGGGATCAACACGGCGATCTTCACGGATCAGCGGTCGGCCAACATCGGGATCGGGTTCGCCACGCCCATCAATCTCGTGCGCGAGCTGCTGCCGCAACTCCGGACCGGGAAGATCACCCGCGGCCGAATCGGCGTGCAGGTCAACTCGCGGCCGTTCACAGAGAGCCAGGCCCGGGCGCTGGGTCTGTCGCGCCGTGAAGGGGCGCTCA
Source organism: uncultured Acidobacteriota bacterium (assembly GCA_963847125.1). GTDB lineage: Bacteria > Acidobacteriota > Vicinamibacteria > Vicinamibacterales > 2-12-FULL-66-21 > DATAEE01. Next base: position 2,472,875 of record CAWJYM010000004.1, on the reverse strand, counting down.
TCACGACCGTCACCAAGGCTGGTCCCGCAGATGCGGCCGGCGTCAAGCCCGGGGACGTCGTCACCGAGTACAACGGCAAGCCCGTCAAGGACAGCGCCGATCTCGTCAACCAGGTCGTCCGCACGAAGCCGGGGACCACGGTGCCGGTCAAGGTCGTGCGGAAGGGCCAGGCCCAGATGCTGAACGTGAAGGTCGAGGAATTGGACCTCGAGGCGGAGCAGGGCCTTCGAACGGCCGAGGATGAGCCGCAAGGGAACGAGGAGACGATCGAGACCGGTTTTGGAATGGAGCTGACCCCACTCAGCGCCGACGTGGTACGCCGGTTGAGACTGCCCTCTGACCTCTCGGGCGCCCTCGTGACGTCGGTCGACCGGGGAAGCGCGGCCGAGGCGGGAAATGTCGTCGAGGGTGACGTCATCCTCCAGGTGAACAACCGGCCGGTTACGAGCGCGGCCGACGTTCGGCGCGAGCTGCAGAGCATTCGCGCGGGCGACACGGCGTCGCTGCTCGTCTGGCGGCGGGGCCGCACCGGCGACGGGCAGGAAGTGTTCCTGACGATCACGAAGCCGTAGGCAGTGCTGAATGCTGATTGCTGAATGTGGAATGGGTGCATTCAGCAATGAGGTGTCGCTCGCTCCTTGGGCTCATCCGCGAACAGATTCACGGCGGCGGTCCCCTCACCGCCGCCGCTTTCATCGACCTCGCGTTGTACCACCCGGAATTCGGCTACTACTCCCGCGCCGGTCGGCGCTCCGGCCGCGGAGGCGACTTCTTCACGAGCGTCGACGTCGGATTGCTGTTCGGCGAGCTGCTCGCCGTGCAGATCGCCGAGTGCTTCGACTACCTGAGCCGGGATCCCCAGCCCCAAGGCCTGCCTCGCCAAAGCGGCTCGCCGCCCTCGGCCGCGACGGCGGGCCCCAAGCCCCATGCCCCACTCGACCTCGTCGAGGCCGGAGCGGGCGACGGTCGCCTGGCGCGGGACATCCTGAACACGCTGGAACGCGAGCGGCCCGACCTCTACGCGCGCATTCGAGTGCATCTCGTCGAGCGCAGCCCCGAAGCTACCCAGGCGCACGTGGAGACGCTCGGGCCTCACGCTCAACGACTTCGCCGTGAAGACGGATCGGGGCCGTCGAACCGCGCGGGCCTGCCGGACGGCATCGTCGGGATTGTCTATGGCAACGAGCTCATGGACGCCTTCCCCGTCCACATCGTCGTCATGCGCGAAAGTGGGTTGAGAGAAATCTTCGTCGGCGAGAAGGACGGAGCGCTGGTCGAGATCGAGGGGGCACCATCGACACCGGCGCTCCAGGCCTATCTCGACCGCGCCGGCATCACGCTCGAGCGGGGCGGCCGGGCGGAAATCAATCTGGCGGCAGACGACTGGATCGATGCGGCCGCGCGAAAGATCGATCGCGGTTTCCTCCTGCTGATCGACTACGGCCACGAGGCGGCCGAGCTCTATGCCGGAAGCCACGCGACGGGAACGTTGATGACGTTCTCGAGCCACCGGGTTTTAGCGCGCGCGGCCGACTGGCTGCACGAGCCGGGAGAACGCGACATCACGTCGCACGTTGACCTGACGATGGTGAGGATGTCGGCGGAGCGCGCCGGCCTCACGACGCTGGGCATCACCGACCAGACGTACTTCCTGCTCGGGCTTGGGCTCTTGGAGCGTGCCGGGAGCCGCACCAACCAGGCGAAGACGCTGATGCTTCCAGGCGGCCTTGGAAGCACTCACAAAGTGATGATCTTCGGCAAGGCTGTCGGGCGGCCGGCGCTCAAAGGACTCTCGTATCGCGTCCGTGTGACCTGATGCCGCTATACGGCTGGATCGGGCTCGCCGTCATGGTCGTCTCGGAGGCGGGAATGCTCGCCCGCATCGAGCCCTTCTGGAGCTGGCACACGCCGATCGCATGGACGGGGTACATCCTGCTCGTCGACGCCATCGTCTGGAAACGGCGAAGGTCGTCCTGGATCCGCAGTTCGCCCGCGGAATTCGCGTTTCTGGCGATCGCGTCGATTCCGCTCTGGCTCGTGTTCGAGTTCTACAACCTCTTCATCGACAGCTGGGACTACGTGAACCTGCCCGATCCGCCCTGGCGCTACGTCGGATACGCGTGGTCCTTCGCGACGATCTGGCCGGCAATCTTCGAGACCGCCGATCTCGTGGCGACCTTCCGCGGGCCTGAGAGGCCCGCCGGGCCTTTTTCCCCCGCATTCGAGAGCGCCGCTATAGGCCTCGGGGCCGCGCTCCTGATCGCGCCCTTCTTGTGGCCGTCCCCGTACCTGGCCGCGGCCGTCTGGCTGGGCTTCATCCTGCTCCTTGATCCGATCAACGCCCGGGTTGGCGCCGACTCGCTGTTTGCCGGTTTCGCGGGAGGCTCGAGGCGCGTTGGCACACTGGCGGCCGCGGGACTCATCTGTGGAGTTATCTGGGAGTTCTGGAACTATTGGTCGCGTGCCCGATGGGTCTACAACGTACCGATTCTTCCGGAAATCAAACTATTTGAGATGCCGGTGCTCGGCTATCTTGGTTTTCCGGCATTTGCCCTGGAGTGTTTCACAATGTACGTGTTCATGCGGCGCTGGGCGTGGCGTGGCCCGACGCGCAGCATAGCGTTATAATGCGCGCTTTCGTCGCGGCGACACGGAGGCTCCCATGCTGAGCACGAGCATCGAACGGGAGATCAAGCTCCGGTTCGGCTCCCCCGCCGAGGCACACACGGCGATCGAGGCGGCAGGCGCTACGCCTCTTCGCGGCCGCCGGCTTCAAGACGACCACCTGCTGGACACCGACGACGAGTCGCTGCGGCGGCGCCGCTGCGTCCTCCGAGTGCGTCTCGAGAATGGCAAGAGCCGGCTCACGTTCAAGGGGCCGGTCGAGCCCGCCGCGATGAAAGTTCGCGAGGAGCTGGAAACCGTCGTCGCCGACGGCGAAGTCCTGCTGCGGGTCCTCGAAGAATCCGGGTTTCACGTCTGGTTCCGGTATCAGAAGTATCGCGAGGAGTTCTCTCACGAGGACGTCATCATCGCCATCGATGAGACGCCGGTCGGCACCTACGTCGAGATCGAGGGGGGCGAGCGCGGCATCGCGGCGATGGCAGACGCGCTCGGGCGCGGCCCGGCGGATTACATCCTGGATTCGTATCGTGCGCTCTTCCTCGCGGAGCGCGGCGCGTTCGGACTGACGGGCCGCGACATGATCTTCGAGGACATTTGAGCCGCGTCGATCGCGCTCTGGTCCTGACGGCCGGTCTCGGTACCCGCCTCCGTCCACTCAGCCTCGCACGGGCGAAGGCCGCGCTTCCCGTTGCGGGCGTTCCGCTTGCCGTCCGCATCCTTCGATGGCTCGCCTCGAACGGCGTGACGGAGGCGGTGCTCAATCTGCACTACCGTCCCGAGACGATCGCCCGTGAGGTCGGCGACGGCGCCGGGACCGGACTCCGCGTGCGCTACTCCTGGGAGCAGCCGCTGCTCGGCTCGGCGGGCGGTCCGCGCAAGGCGCTGTCGATCCTGGACACCGATCGCTTCCTGGTGATCAACGGCGACACGCTGACCGACGTGCCCGTCGTGGCCGTGACGGATGCGCACGAACGTTCGGGCGCGCTCGTGACGATGGCGCTCATCCCGAACCCGCGTCCCGAGTACTATGGAGGGGTTCTCGTGCGCGATGGTTTCGTGTGCGGGTTCACGAATGCGGGACCCAATTATCACTTCATCGGCGTGCAGGTCGTTGACGCGGCCGTGTTCGCGGGAGTTCCCGACGATCGTCCGTCCAACTCGGTCGGGTCGCTCTACCCGTCGCTCATCGAGGCGCGCCCGAAGGCCATCGGCGCGTTCGTGTGTCGGGCATCGTTCGACGACATCGGGACCCCGGCCGGCTATCTCGCGACGTCGCTGCGCGTCGCCTCCGACGAGGGCCGCGGCGACGCGCTTCACGGAGCCGACTGCTCGATCCATCCGACGGCGCGCGTCACCCGCTCGGTGTTATGGGACCGCGTTCAGGTCGGCGACGGGGCCTTCCTCGACGAGTGCGTCGTCTCGGACGACGTCGCGATCCCGGACGGCGCGCGATTCGAGCGGCAGGCGATCGTCCGTGGCGGGGAGGGGTTGATCACGGCGCCGCTCTGACCAGGGACTTCCCATGACCACGAAGCTGACAACCGACGCCGAGACTGCGCACACGCGTGTCCAGGCGTATCTCGACCGCAGCGGGCTCACGGCGCGCGCCGCGCGGGTCGTGCCGCTCACCGGCGACGCGTCTGACCGACGGTATTTTCGTGTCCTCGTGCCAGACGGCCCGACGACGGTGCTGGCGCTTCACGCCGGCCCGATAGACTACGCCGCTCTGCCGTTCGTCAACGTGGCGGAGCTGCTCGCGCGCATGCCGGTCCCGATTCCGGCGATCCTCGACCATGCCGACGATCTGGGCGTGCTGCTGCTCGAAGATCTCGGCGACGTGACGTTGCAGGCGCATGTCGGCGCCGCTCCGGCGCGCGAGCACATCGCGCACTATCGGCAGGCGGTTGCCATCATCGACGTGATGCAGCGCCGCGGGACCGAGCTCGCGTCGCCGACGTACTTGCCGTACGGCATTGCGTTCGACGTCGAGAAACTCGGATGGGAGCTCGATTTCTTCGCGAAGCACTTTCTTCAGGGATACCGTGGGATCACTCTGGCGGCGCCCGCGCGCGCGGCGCTCGCCGTGGAGTTCCGGACGATCGTCGAAGAACTGGCCGCCGAGCGCCGCGTGCTGTGCCACCGCGACTACCACAGCCGCAACCTCATGCTCCATCAGGGGCGGCTCTATGCGATCGACTTCCAGGACGCCCGTATGGGGCCCGACACCTACGATCTCGTGTCGCTCCTTCGGGACTCCTACGTCGATATCCCCGAAGAAACGGCCGACGACCTGATCGCGCACTTTCTGGCGCTCGGCGGTCGAACGGGGGACGCGGCTGCCTTTCGTGCCCGCTTCGACGTCATGGCGCTCCAGCGCAACCTGAAAGCCCTCGGCACGTTCGGGTATCAGACGACGACCAGGGGAAATCCGGTCTACATCCAGTACATGCCGAGAACGCTGCGCCACGTCCGGGACAATCTCCGGCGGCAATCCCGGTTTGCGCGTCTGCACGAGATCCTCGCGGCGCACGTGGACGAACTACGATAGAATTGTTCGTTTACAGTGGCCGCGATGAAGTTCGCCGTCTCCACTCACCTGTACCACGACCAGCGCCTCGACCGGCGGCACCTCGAGGAGGTGGCGGCGTACGGATTCGATGCCGTCGAAGTGTTCGCGACCCGCTCGCACATCGACTACTACGACGTCCAGGCGATCGAGTCGCTGGCGGGGTGGCTGGACCGAACGGGCCTGCGTCTCCACGGCATCCACGCCCCGATCACCGACAGGCTCGACAAAGGGGACGCCTGGGGCCGGACCTATTCGATCGCGTCGAGCGACCCGGCACGGCGCGAGGAGGCGATCCGGGAGGTCAACATCGCGCTGGACATCGTCCGCCGGATTCGATCGGACGTGGTGGTTCTGCACCTCGGGGTGCCGGACGCGAAGACGCCGGGGGCGGGAGACAACAACCGTGAGGCGATGCGCCGCAGCGTCGGAGAGATCGGGGAGTTGACCGCGATCGCCGGCGTCCGGCTGGCGATCGAAGTGATCCCGAACGCGCTGTCGACCCCTGAGGCGCTCGTCCGGCTGCTCGAGGAGGATTTCGCGGAGAACCATCTCGGCATCTGTCTCGACTTCGGCCACGCGTTCCTCATGGGCGACGTCGTGGATGCCGTCGAGCAGGTCTCGGGACACATCGTGTCGACGCACGTGCACGACAACCGTCGCAAGAGCGACGATCACCTTCCGCCGTTCGACGGCGCGATCGATTGGCCGGCGGCGCTCATGGCCGTGCAGAAGGTCGGATACGAAGGCACGTTCGTGTTCGAGGTGGCGAACGTCTCGACGCCGCGCGAGGTCCTCGAGAAGACGTGCGCCGCGCGCGACCGGTTCGAGGAGGTCGTCATCGGCTGGCCGCCCGCGACGGAACACTGATCATGGTCGTCTACATCGAAGACATCGCGCGGCACGACGGCACGGCCGTCACGATCCGCGGCTGGCTGCACAACCGCCGCTCGAGCGGAAAGATCCATTTCCTGACCGTCCGCGACGGCAGCGGCTTCATCCAGGCCGTCATCTCGAAGAAAGCCGTTCCGGAGGAGGTCTTCACACGGGCGGATCATCTGTCGCAGGAGACCGCCATCGCGGTCGACGGAACGGTGCGCGCCGACTCGAGGGCGCCTGGCGGATACGAGATCGACGTCACCGGTCTCGACGTCGTCGGGCCGTCGCAGGAGTTTCCCATCACGCCGAAGGAACACGGGGTCGACTATCTGCTCGATCGCCGGCACCTGTGGATCCGCGCGCCGCGGCAGCAGGCGATCCTGCGCATCCGCCATGAGGTCATCGACGCGATCCGGGACTTCTTCAACGGCCGCGGCTTCATCCTGGCGGACACGCCCATCTTCACGCCGTCGGCGTGCGAGGGGACGACAACGCTGTTCCCGGTGCAGTACTTCGAGGACACCACGGCGTACCTGACGCAGAGCGGCCAACTCTACAACGAAGCGAATGCGATGGCCCTTGGCCGCGTCTACTGTTTCGGGCCGACGTTCCGCGCCGAGAAGTCCAAGACCCGGCGCCACCTCACCGAGTTCTGGATGGTCGAGCCCGAAGTCGCGTACGCGACGCTGGACGACGTGATCGATCTGGGTGAGGCGCTCGTGTGCGACGTGATCGCACGCGTGCTCGAGCGGCGCGGGGCGGAGCTCAAAGCGCTCGAACGCGATACGACGAAGCTCGAGCGCGTGAAGCCTCCCTTCCCGCGCCTGTCGTACGACGAGGCGGTCAGGATCCTGAAGGAGAAAGGGCAAACCTTCGAGTGGGGCGGCGACCTCGGCGGCACCGATGAGACGGTCCTGTCGGAGCAGTTCGACCGGCCGATCGCCGTGCACCGCTATCCGAGCCAGATCAAAGCGTTCTACATGAAGCCGGATCCCGCGCGGCCGGAGGTCGCGCTCTGCGTCGACTTCCTCGCGCCCGAGGGATACGGCGAGATCATCGGCGGCGGGCAGCGCCTGGACGACTACGATCTGCTGCTCCAGCGCATCCATGAGCACAAGTTGCCGCAGGAAGCGTTCGAGTGGTATCTCGATCTGCGGCGCTTCGGCAGCGTCCCGCACGGCGGTTTCGGCATGGGCGTCGAGCGCGTCGTGAGCTGGATCTGCGGGCTGGAGCATCTCCGCGAGGCGATTCCGTACCCGCGGATGATTTACCGGATGTACCCGTGAAGATTGGTTTCCTCTCGCTCGGGTGCCCCAAGAATCTCGTCGACGGCGAGGTCATGCTCGGCCTCGCCGAGCAGGCGGGGCACGAGATAACCACCGACAGCTCGTCGGCAGATGTGCTCGTGGTCAACACCTGTGCCTTCATCGACGCCGCGAAGCAGGAGTCGGTGGACGCGATCCTGGAAATGGCGCAACGCAAGCGCGACGGCCGCTGCACGCGGCTCGTCGTCACCGGCTGCCTCGCGGAGCGTTACCGAGACGAGTTACAGAAAGAGATTCCAGAGATCGATGCGGTGCTGGGAACCGGTGAGGTACCAGAAATAGTTGCTGCGATTCAAGGCAACGCCGCCACAATGATCGCGCCGAGCGAGAGCGAGGCGTGGCGGGCCGTGGGGGTGGGGCCCCACGGCAAACCAAAGAAAGATGACACTGCGCCGGTCACTTTCTTCCCGACGAGCCTGAAGGCCCGTGCCACGACGACGCCGACCTACATCTATGACGCCGACACGCCGCGGCGACTGACGACGCCGAAACACTTCGCGTACGTAAAGGTGGCCGAAGGCTGCGACTACACCTGTTCGTTCTGCATCATTCCGACGCTGCGCGGCGCGTATCGAAGCCGCCCGGCCGAGTCGATCGTCAGGGAGGCGCGCGCGCTGGCGGCGCGCGGCGTCAAAGAGCTGATCCTGATCTCACAGGACACGACGTTCTACGGGATCGATCGAGGGGAGCGCGGCGCGCTCGCCCGCCTCCTCCGCGAGCTGAACGCCGTGGACGGTCTCGAGTGGATCCGCCTTCTCTACCTCTACCCGACCACGATCACGAGCGAGACGCTCGACGCGATGGCCGAGTGCGACAAGGTCTGCAAGTACATCGATCTCCCGCTGCAGCATGCCTCGGCCGATGTGCTCCGCCGGATGCGCCGGCCCGGGAACCGCGGCGCGTACGATGCGCTGTTGACACGCATTCGAACGCGGATGCCGGCGGTGACGCTGCGCACGACCTTCATCGTGGGCTTCCCCGGTGAGACCGAACCCGAGTTCGAGGAGCTCTGCGGGTTCGTCCGCGAGACCGGCTTCGATCACGTCGGCGTGTTCACCTACTCACACGAGGAGGGCACACGCGCGCACGCCTACCCGGACGACGTCACGCCGCGGAGCAAACGCCAGCGCAGGGACCACCTGATGAGCTTGCAGCGCGAGCGGGTCGAACGGCTGCAACGAGCGCGCGTCGGCGAACGCGTGACGATTCTTCTGGACGGACCCTCGCCTGAGCATCCGCTCGTGGTGCAGGGCAGGCTCGCCGGCCAGGCGCCCGAAATCGACCCGGTCGTCTATCTCACCGACTGCGACCCCACGGCCTACCCTGCGGGACGGCTGATCGCGGCCGAAATCACGGGGGCAACCGGCTACGATCTGACCGCAGTTCCGTTGCCGTAACTGCACACGCGTGGTATAACTTAGGGTGCGCCTCTAAGGTAGAAACACCGAGTGGGCTCGTTTGCCCACTTTTTTGTTTTTAGGGGGCACGGTGACGGTGGCAGCCGAGGAACCACGCGCGCGGCTTCGAGCCGTTGCCGAGCGGGTTGCCCGCGCGTACGGCCTCGACATCTTCGACGTGCAGATGCGCCGCGAGTCGAACGGCTGGGTCGTGCGCGTCATCCTCGACCGCCTCGATCCTGGACAGCCGGCGCCTGGCACTTTCCCGAGAGCGGGTTCTGCGGGATCGAGCGAAGAAGGGGTCGGGATCGAGGACTGCCAGCGCGTGAGTCAGGACCTGAGCGCCATTTTCGATGTCGAAGAAGAGGCGCTCGGCCTGGACCTGCCCGGCGGCTACACGCTGGAAGTCTCGTCGCCCGGGCTCGACCGGCCGTTGCGTCACGCGGGGGATTACCGGCGGTTCACGGGGCGACTGGCGAAGATCGTCGTTTCCCAGGCGGTCGGCGGGCAGACGCACTTCGAGGGACGGATCGACGGGCTCGACGGCGACACGGTGCTGCTCACGCAGGGGCGTCGAACGCACCGCATCCCGCTCGCCCTCGTCCGGCGCGCGCATTTAGAGGTTGAGTTTTAGGCGGAACGGAACAATGGCAACGACAACAAATCCTCTCCAGCAGACGATCGAGGCGCTCGCCAAGGAAAAGGGCATCGATCCCCAGGTCGTCATCACGGCGATCGAGGAAGCGGTCGCGACCGCCTCGCGGAAGTACTACAAGACGAACGAGAACCTCAAGACGCGCTTCAACCTCGACACGGGGCAGATCGAACTGTTCGCGGTCAAGACCGTCGTCGAGACCGTTGAAAACCCGGCCACCGAGCTGTCCCTGGACGAAGCGCGCGCGCTGTACAAGGAGTACGGCGAGGAAGCCGCCGCCGGGATCGAGATCGGCGACGAGATCGAGTTCCCGAAGCCCACCGATGTGCTCGGCCGCATCGCCGCTCAGACCGCCAAGCAGGTCATTTTCCAGAAAGTGCGTGAGGCGGAGCGCGAGAACGTCCACGCGGAGTTCAGCCAGCGCGTCGGCGAGGTCGTCGGCGGCACCGTCAAGCGCTTCGAGAACGGCGACATCATCGTCGAGATGGGACGCGTCGAATCGGTCCTCCCCCGCAAGGAGCAGTCGCGCGCCGAGAACTACACGACCGGCGATCGCGTCCGCGCGGTCATCAAGGCGGTGAACAAGAGCGCGAAGGGCCCGCAGGTCATGCTCTCGCGCACCGACCCGGCGCTCCTGATCAAGTTGTTCGAGCAGGAGGTGCCGGAGATTTACGACGGCACGGTGATGATCCGCGGGGCTGTCCGCGAAGCGGGCGACCGCGCGAAGGTCGCCGTGTACTCGCGCGAGCGCGACGTCGATCCGGTGGGCGCGTGCGTCGGCATGAAGGGAACCCGGGTCCAGGCGATCATCCGCGAGCTGCGCGGCGAGAAAATCGACATCGTCGAGTGGTCCGAGGACTCCGTCCAGTTCGTCACCAACGCGATCAGCCCGGCCAAGGTCCAGCGCGTCTCCATCGTCAACGAAGCCGAGCGCGTCATGGAGGTCATCGTCGAGGACAAGCAGCTGTCGCTGGCGATCGGCAAGAAGGGCCAGAACGTCCGGCTCGCGGCCAAGCTCACGGGCTGGAAGATCGACATCAAGAGCGAGGAGGAGAGGCGGCGCGAGGTCGAAGCGCAGTTCGCCGGCCTCGAGGCGGCGGGCGGCTTCGCCCTGCCGGGCATCGAGCCGTCGATCATTGCCACGCTGCTCCATGCGGGCTACGACTCGCCGGCGAAGGTGGCGGACGCCGAGATAGCGGACCTCGCCGTGCTTCCCGGGATGGATCAGGACAGGGCGGAGCTCACGATCGCGGCCGCCAGACTGACGGCCGTGACCGGGGTGTCGACGGAGGAGAGCGAGCAAGAGGCGCCGGCGCAGGAACCGACGCCGTCGGCCGATGAGGGCGCCCCCGACGCTGCAGAAACGATGGTGGAAGCGTCGGCCGATGAGGTCGCCGTCGAAGCTGCAGAAACGACGGTGGAAGCCTCGGCCGATGAGGGCGCCGTCGGAGATCCAGACACGACGACAGAAGCGGAAGTCAAAGAGACGACTGAAGCGGAAGTCAAAGAGTAGAAGAGGGAAAACGTTGGCAACTGTCCGGATCTACAAGGTCGCCGAGCTCCTCGCCACCTCCAGTCAGGAGATCATGGCGCTACTGAAGCAGCGAGCGGGCATCGAGGTCAAGAGCGCCTCGAGCACGATCGAGGAGGTCGTCGCGCGACAGTTCGTCGAGCGGCTCGCGCGCGAGCGCGGCGTCAACCTGCCGCCGGCGTCGAAGATGTTCGACGAGACGACGGGGCCGGTGAAGGGCAAGAAGCCTGGCGGCAAGCCGGCCGAGCCGGCGCGGCCGACGAGTCCCGCGCTTCCGCCGCCGCGGCTCGTCAAGACGGTGAAGCCTGCGCCGCCCCCGCCGGCGGCCGAGCTGCCGCCTCCAGCAGCCGCCGTCGCGGCCGAGCAACCGACGCCAAGCGTGGCGCTCGTGGAGCCGCCGCCGGCTCCGGAACCGGTTCTGGAGGAACGCCAGCCTGAGCCGATCGCAGCGCCTATGCCGGCGGCCCCGACCCGGCCCCCCGTCACAGACCCTGCGGTCCCGGCAAGGCCTGCGGCCGCGGCCGCGGCGGCGACGCCTTCAGGCCCCGTGGGTCTGCCATCGCCGACGGGTCGCATCGTGCCGCCGACGCTCCGTCTACGCATCGAAGATCCGAGCACCGGTCAGGCGCCGCCCGCGCGGCCCATCGTCCGTCCGGTCGTGAAGGCGCCTGCGGCTCCGATCCGGCCCGCGGCGCCGCCCGCGCAGGCGGCCCCCGGCACGGCCCGCCCCGCGACCCGACCGTCCGGACCACGCCCGGCGTCCCAGGCGCCGCTCGGGGGCCCGCGGCCCCTGCCGTCGCAGCCGATTCGTCCGGCCGCGCCCGGCCGGCCCGGTCCCCTCGGCGCCCGTCCGGGAATGCCGCCGCCCCGGCCGCCGATGCGGCAGGGTCCGCCGAGGCCGGCCGCGCCGAGGCGCGAGCCTCCGCGGCAGGCGCCGGCTCAGATGCTGGCGCCCGCGCCGCCGCCGCCGATCACGCGCACCATTACGCTCGCAGAGGGCATGACGGTCGCCGACCTGGCCGCCAAGCTCGATATCAAGGCCAAGGACGTCCTCAAGAAGCTGCTCGAGCGGCGGATGATGATGACGATCAACTCGACGATCGATCCGGACACCGCGACCGAGATCGCCCGCGACTTCGGCGCGGAGGTCCAGATGCGCACGTTCGAGCAGGAGCTCGTCGACGTCGAGTCCGAGGACACGAAGCCAGAAGACCGGGTCACGCGCGCGCCGGTCGTCACGGTCATGGGACACGTCGATCACGGCAAGACGACGCTGCTCGACGCGATCCGCGAGACGCGTGTGGCCGAGCGCGAGGCGGGCGGTATCACGCAGCACATCGGGGCATACCGCGTGCGGGTCGGCGAGCGACAGGTCGTCTTCCTCGACACGCCTGGTCACGAAGCATTCACGTTGATGCGCGCACGCGGCGCGCGGGTCACCGACGTCGTCATCCTCGTCGTCGCGGCCGACGATGGCGTGATGCCGCAGACCAAGGAAGCCATCGATCACGCAAAAGCGGCGAACGTGCCGATCCTCGTCGCGATCAACAAGATCGACAAGCCCGAGGCGAATCAGGACCGCGTGAAGAAGGAGCTCGCGGACCTGGGCCTCGTGCCCGAGGAGTGGGGCGGCCAGACCGTGACCGTCGCCGTGTCCGCGAAGAAGAAACAGAACCTGGAGCTGCTCCTCGAGATGGTGCTGCTCGTCACCGAGCTGTCGGAGCTGAAGGCCAACCCGAAGCGCGCGGCGGCCGGCACCGTGCTCGAGGCGAAGCTGGACAGGGGGCGTGGTCCGGTCGCGACCGTCCTCGTGCAGGACGGGACGCTCAACGTGGGCGACACCTTCATCGCCGGCACCATCGTGGGGAAGGTGCGTGCCCTCATCGACGACCGCGGCCGGCCCGTGAAGAATGCGATGCCGTCGACGCCGGTCGAAGTGCTCGGGCTCTCGGGCCTGCCGCAGCCGGGCGATACGTTCCAGGCGATCACCGACGCCGCGAAGGCGCGGCAGATCGCGACCTTCCGCCAGGCGCAGCAGAAGGAACGGGCGCTCGGCGCGAAGGGCGGCCGGCTCACGCTGGAGTCGCTCCAGCAGCAGCTCGCCGAGGGCGGCGTCAAGGAGCTGCCGATCATCATCAAGGCGGACGTGCAGGGTTCGGCGGAAGTCCTCGCCGACACGCTGGCGAAACTGACCGACGAGCGGGCGAAGATCCGCGTGATCCACAGCGGTGTCGGGGCGATCAACGAGTCGGACGTGCTGCTGGCGTCGGCGTCCAACGCGATCATCATCGGGTTCAACGTCCGCCCGGACCGGAACGCCGAGAGCGTCGCCGAGCGCGAGCGCGTCGAGATCCGCCTGCACTCGGTCATCTACAACGTCACCGACGAGATGAAGAAGGCGATGGCCGGGCTGCTGGAGCCGACGCTCAAGGAAACGCGCATCGGCATCGCCGAAGTGCGTCAGACCTTCAAGGTTCCGAAGTTCGGTACGGTGGCCGGTTGCATGGTCACCGACGGCCGGATCACGCGGTCGGGCGACGCGCACGCGCGCCTCATCCGCGACCACGTCGTCGTCTACGAAGGCAAGATCGGCTCCCTGCGCCGGTTCAAGGACGACGTCTCCGAGGTCAAGGCCGGGTTCGAGTGCGGCATCGCGTTCGAGCGTTACCACGACCTCAAGGTCGGAGACGTCATCGAAGCGTTCGTCGTGGAGCGCGTCGCGGCCACGGTGTGATCGTAGGTCTTCTGACCGTCGAGCTGCACATTCCCGGCGCCCGCTCGTTGAAAGACAAGCGTATGGTTCTGCGAGGCGTGAAGGATCGGCTCAAGAAGTTCAACGTCGCCGTGGCAGAGGTCGAGCACCAGGATCTCTGGCAGCGGGCCGGCCTCGCGGTCGTCACGGTCGGCGACACCACCGAGTTCGTCGATCGGGCGCTCGGGTCCGTCGCGGATGAGATCGAGCGGACCGAGCCCGGGCTCATCACACGCACGGCCGTCGAGTTTCTCACCTAGCCATGCAAGGTTCCCGACCTGCGCGTGTCGGCGATCAGATCCGGATGGAGCTGGCCGAGCTGCTCTCTCGCGGAGTCAAGGATCCGGGGCTCGGCTTCGTGACCATCACGCAGGTCAAGGTGACGCCGGATCTGCAGCTCGCCCGCGTGTTCTATACGGCGCTCGGCGACGACAAGGCACGGCGCGAGACGGAGCGCGCCTTGGCTCGTGCGACGTCGTTTCTGCGCCGGCAGATCGGCGCCCGCCTGAGCTTGCGCCGTGTGCCGGTCCTGGAGTTCAAATACGATCGGTCGATCGAGCATCAGGACCGGGTCGAGCGAATCCTGCAGGAGCTGAAGGCCGACCGGCCACCGGAGCATGATGACTGACGGATCCCGAGGGCCCCAGAGTCCCGCGTTGCACGAGAAACCTCAGGCATACGGCGCGCCCGCCCGCGACCGCATTCGAGACCAGATTATCCAGCGACGTCGCTTCCTCCTGACGTCGCACGCGCGCCCCGACGGCGATTCCATCGGATCGCAGCTCGCCATGGCGTACGCCCTCAAGGCGCTCGGCAAGGAAGCCGTTCTCGTCAACAAGGACGTGCCGCCGGCCCACTACTTCGAGTTCCCCGGCGTCGCCGATATCGTGATCGCCGACCGGGTGGATCCCGCGCTCGGAGAGTTCGACGCGCTCATCGTCATGGAGTGCGGAGATCTCGGGCGAACGGGGGTCGCCGGGCTGGAACGCTTCTTCGTGATCAATATCGACCACCACATCGGCAATTCGATGTTCGGCGCGCTGAACTGGTTCGACGAAACGGCGTCGGCGTGCGGCGAGCTGGTCTACGAGCTCGTGGTCGCGCTCGGCGTCCCTCTGACTGAAGAGATCGCGACCCACGTCTACCTGGCCATCCTGACCGACACGGGCTCGTTCCACCATTCCAACATCACGCCGCGGACCTTCGAGATCTGCCGCCGCCTCGTCGAGGCGGGCGTCAAGCCGGCGGCGATGGCCCGCCGCGTCTTCGACAGCAACAGTTACGGAAAATTGAAACTGATCGGATCGATGCTCAACGCGATGCAGCTCGTCGACAGCGGGCGCCTCGCGGTGCTCCACCTCGATCAGCGGATGCTCGACGCGGCGGACAGTACGCTCAACGACACCGAGGGGATCATCAACCTGCCGTTGACGGCGCGCGAGATTCAGGCCGTCGCCTTCTTCAAGTCGCTGGAACCGGGCGTGGTCCGCGTCAGCCTGCGCTCGAAGTACGACGTCGACGTGCGCGCCGTCGCCGTGAAATACGGCGGCGGCGGTCACACGAACGCCGCGGGCTTCATCGTCAAGGGGTCCGAGGATGACGTCCGCCAGCGGATCATCGACGACGTTGTCGGTGCGATCGACGCGGGACAGCGCCCGTGAACGGCCTCCTCGTCGTCGACAAGCCGTCGGGTCCGACGTCGCACGATGTCGTCGGGCGGGCGCGCGCGCTGTTGGGCGTGAAGCGCGTCGGGCACACAGGCACGCTCGACCCGCTGGCGACCGGCGTGCTCCCGCTCGTCGTCGGACGCGCGACACGGCTCGCGCGGTTTCTTGCCGGCGGGGAGAAGTGCTACGACGCCGTGGTCCGGTTCGGTCGTACGACGGATACCTACGACGCGCTCGGGAAGTTCGCGGAGACCACTGCGCCGGTCGGGGAACTGACCCGAGAGGCCGTCGATGGCGCGCTGGAGGCGTTTCGAGGCACGTTCTGGCAAACGCCGCCGCCGTATTCGGCCAAACGGATCGGCGGGATCCGTGCGTACGCGCTGGCCCGCGCGGCGAAGCCGGCCGAACCAAAACCAGCCGAGGTCACGGTCCATCGTCTGACGCTCGAGGGCTATGACGCCGCCGCCGCGCGCCTCCGCGTGGTCTGCTCCGCGGGCTTCTACGTCCGGTCGCTGGCGCACGACCTGGGAGCGCGGCTCGGCTGCGGCGGTTATCTCGAGTCGCTCCGGCGTACCGCGAGCGGCGGCTTCGACCTCGCCGATGCCGTCCCGCTGGCGGTGCTCGAGGCGGACCCGCCACGGGCGGTGGATGCGTTCGTGCCGATGGACCATCTGCTGACCCACCTGCCGGCCGCGGTTCTGTCTTCCAAGGGAAGCGAGCGGGCGGCGCACGGCAATGCCGTGACCGGTCCGGACATCGTCCGGCGCCTCCCGGGGCTCGAGGGAGCGGACGCAGCCGCGGACGCCCCCGTTCGCCTGCTCGACGATGCGGGCAGCCTGCTGGCGATCGCCAGGTCGGGGCCGGGGCAGTTTTTGCATCCGGTGGTTGTCCTGATTTAAGATAGTGGGTCCGCGCCCATTCGCAGGACTTCGCAAACGACGGCGGCTTCGGTCAGGCGCGCCAGGGCGCCTTCTGGGCCGTTCGTGGAGGTGAGCACGTGGCTCTGAACAAGGAACGCAAGACCGAGGTCATAGGCAGCTATCGCACTCACGATTCGGATACGGGCTCCCCGGAAGTCCAAGTCGCTCTCCTCAGCGAGCGCATCAACTACCTCACGGAGCACTTCAAGACACACGCAAAGGACCATCACTCCCGGCGCGGGCTGTTGAAGCTTGTCGGTCAGCGCCGGAGACTGCTGGACTACGTGAAGCGCAAGGACAGCGAGCGCTACGGTGAGCTGATCCGCCGGCTCGGAATCCGCAAGTAGGCCCGACCTTCAGGTCGGGCGGGCGCCCAGCCAGCCGTACGGCGGCGGGGGCACGCCGACACAGTCACGAAAGACGACTCATGCGCAAACGCGACGTTTCCATCGGTTCACGGACTCTCTCCATCGAAACCGGAAGGCTTGCCAAGCAAGCGGACGGCTCGGTCGTCGTCCGGCTCGGCGACACCATGGTGCTCGTCACGGCGTGCCACGCCTCGAGCCCTCGGGAAGGGATCGATTTCCTCCCGCTGACGGTTGACTACCGCGAGTACACATATGCGTCGGGACGAATCCCCGGCGGCTTCTTCAAGCGCGAGGGCAAGCCGACCGAGAAGGAAGTCCTGACGAGCCGGCTCATCGACCGGCCCATCAGGCCGCTCTTCCCTCCCGGCTGGCGGTTCGAGACGCAGGTCATCGCGCTCGTCCTGTCGGCCGACACGGAGAACGACTCTGACGTGCTCGCGATCACGGGCGCGTCGGCGGCGCTCGCCTTCTCCGAGATTCCGTTCCACGCGACGATCGCCGGCGTCCGCATCGGCCTGATCGACAACGACTACATCGTGAACCCGACGTACGAGGAGCGGAAACGGAGCAAGATCGATCTCATCGTCGCGGGCAGCCGGCAGGCGATCGTCATGGTCGAAGCCGGCGCGAAGGAAGCGACCGAAGATGAGATGGTGCGTGCCCTCGAAGTGGCGCATGCCGCCATACGCGAGATCGTCGACGGTATCGACGCGATGGCGCGCGAGGCCTCCCGCACGAAGCTTCAGGTCCAGAAGAGGGAGATCGGCCACGACTTCTACCGCGAGGTCGAGGAGCGCGTGTACGTCCCGCTCAGCGAGGCGATGCGCATCCGGGGCAAGCTCGAGAACTACGAGCGCGTCGACCAGGTGCTCGAGGAGCTGATCGCGAGCCTGCCGGAAGGAGAGGTCGAGCGCCGCGTCGAGGCGAAAGCGATCTTCAAGGAGCTGAAAGAAAAGGTGCTGCGCGACGAGATCCTCGAGCGGGGCACGCGGCTCGATGGCCGGCGCTTCGATGAGATCCGCCAGATCACGATCGAGGTCGGCGTCCTCCCCCGGGCGCACGGCTCCGCCGTGTTCACCCGCGGGGAAACGCAGGCGCTCGTCACCGCGACGCTTGGCACCGCCGAAGACCAGCAGAAGATCGAGATGGTCGACGGAGAGATCTACAAGCGCTTCATGCTCCACTACAACTTCCCGCCCTTCTCGGTCGGCGAGGTCGCGTTCCTCCGCGGACCCGGGCGCCGGGAAGTGGGCCACGGGGCGCTCGCCGAGCGCTCGCTCACGCCGCTCGTCCCTGCCGAAGAGGACTTCCCGTACACGATGCGCGTCGTCTCGGACATTCTCGAGTCGAATGGATCGTCCTCGATGGCGTCGGTCTGCGGCGGATCGCTCGCGATGATGGATGCGGGCGTGCCGCTCAAGTCCGCCGTCGCGGGCATGGCGATGGGACTCGTGATGGACGAGACGTCGGGCAAGTACGCCGTCCTGTCGGACATCGCCGGCGCCGAAGACCATTACGGCGACATGGACTTCAAGGTGGCAGGGACCGAGACGGGCATCACCGCCCTCCAGATGGACATCAAGGTCACCGGCATCACCACCGACATCATGCGCAAGGCGCTCGAACAGGCGCGGCAGGGCCGCCTGTTCATTCTCGAGGAAATGCGCAAAGCGCTGTCGGCGCCGCGCACGAACATCTCGACCTATGCCCCGCGCATCGTGACGATCAAGATCCCGGTCGACAAGATTCGCGACGTCATCGGCCCGGGCGGCAAGATGATCCGGAGCATCATCGATCGCACCGGCGTGAAGATCGACGTCGAGGACGACGGCCGCGTGAACGTGGCGTCGGTCGACGAAGCCTCGGCGCAGAAGGCCATCGCGATCATCCAGGAGCTGACCGCGACGCCGGAGCTGAACAAGACCTACATGGGCAAGGTGCAGCGGATCACCGAGTTCGGCGCTTTCGTCGAGGTCATGCCGGGCGTGGACGGTCTGCTCCACGTCAGCGAGATCGCCCACTACCGCGTGAAGGACGTGCGCGACGAGCTGAAGGAGGGGGAACAGGTGATGGTCAAGGTGATCAACATCGACCCCTCCGGGAAGATCCGGTTGAGCCGGAAGGCGCTCCTGCCGCAACCCGAGGGTGAGCCCCAGTCCCACGAAGGTGGCGGCGGTGGCCATCGCGGCGGGGGCGGCGGGGGCCGGCGGGAGCCCGTGCGGAAATAGGGCTTGGGGCTTGGGGCTTATGGCTTGGGGCCTGGTCCTGGTAAGATCAAGTAGCGCAGCGCCTTAGGGTTGCCGGACAAACCGCTGGGGTCGTTTCGTCGTCCTACTCCTTAGGCGCGCACCGCGCGCCTGCGAGGGAGCGGCGCGGGGCGTAGGGGCCCCGCCCCTCGACTGCGCTCGGGGCGCCCTGAGCAACGTCGAAGGGCGCAAGCGACCGAGCCGGGGCGTGGGGCGGAGCCCCACTAGAAGAGGATGGCTGTGACCATGAACCGCAGGCGACTGCTGGCGTGGCTCGTCGGCCTCGGAACGGTGGCGGCAAGGGCGGTCGGCCTCCAGGCCAGGGAGGTCACCGTCACCGCGCGGAAGTACAGTTACGAACCGTCGCGCATCGAGGTCGGCCGCGACGAGCTCGTAAAAGTCAGGTTCGAGACTGCCGACATCCCGCACAGCTTCACGATCGACGCCTACCGGATCGCGAAGCGCGCGAGCCCCGGCCAGGGCGTGACCTTTGAGTTCCGGGCCGATCAGCCCGGCGCCTTCCCGATCTACTGCAACATCGCGGAGGACGACGGCTGCCGCAACATGCGCGGAGAGCTGGTCGTCCGCTAAGTCGCGCCGGAGACGACGGCCGATCGGATCTTGCTCTTCCGGTAGCCGTACGCGAAATAGAAGACCACCCCGATCACCATCCACAGAATCAGCCGCTCCCACGTCGACCACGGCAGGCTCAGCATCAGCCCGAACGACACGATCGCCGAGGCTGCCGGGACGTAGGGTGACAGCGGGACGCGGAACGGGCGGGGCAAATCGGGCCGCGTCGATCGCAGCACGATGATCCCGATCGACACGATGACGAACGCCATCAGCGTGCCGATGCTGACGAGGTTGCCGAGCGTGGCGATCCCCGTGAATCCGGCCGCGAGCGCGACGACGACACCGGTGACGAGCGTCGAGATGTGCGGTGTCCTGAAGCGCGGGTGAATCCGCCGCGTCCAGCCCGGCAGCAGGCCGTCGTTTCCCATCGCCAGGAAGATGCGCGGCTGCGCAAGCATCATGACGACCATGACCGAGCTGAGCCCCGCCAGCACGCCGACGGTGATGAGCACTTTCGTGATCGTCATCGGCGTGTGCCAGGGCGTTCCGGCGGCCTGCTGCACGGCCGCGTCGATCGCGACGACGAACGGGGCGGCCTCGCCCAGCATCCGCTTGTACGGCACGAGGCCGACCATGACCGCAGAAATCAGGATGTAGAGGATCGTGCAGACCGCCAGGGATCCCAGAATCCCGCGCGGCATGTCACGCTGCGGATTGGTCGCCTCCTGCGCCGACGTGGAAACGGCGTCGAAGCCGATGTACGCGAAGAAGATCACCGCCGCGCCGCGCAGAATCCCGCTGATGCCGTACTCGCCGAAGCGCCCCGTGTTCGGCGGTATGAACGGCGTCCAGTTGTCCGGATCGATGAAGAAGGCGCCAGCGGCGATCACGACCAGGACGACGCCGACCTTGATGACGACGACGACGGCGTTGACCGTCGCCGACTCGCTGACGCCAACGACCAGCAGCGCCGTGACCGCGATGGTGATGAGAACAGCGGGCAGGTTGAAGACCGCCGTCACGGTGCCGCCGTCGGCGAGCGCCACCGGCACTCCTGGCGCGGCGCTGAGGGCCGGCGGGAACGTCAGGCCGAGCTGCGTGAGCAGCGTGACGAAGTTGCCGGACCATCCGACCGCCACCGTCGCCGCGCCAAGCGCGTACTCCAGGATGAGGTCCCATCCGATGACCCACGCGACGAACTCTCCCAGCGTCGCGTACGCGTAGACGTACGCGGATCCGGCAACCGGGACGCTCGACGCGAACTCGGAATAGCAGAGGCCGGCCAGCGCGCTCACGAGCCCGGCGATGACCATCGAGATGACGATCGCCGGACCGGCATTCGCGGCCGCGGCCTGGCCGGTGAGGACGAAGATGCCCGTCCCGATGACGGCGCCGACGCCCAGCATGACGAGCTGCGTCGGGCCCAGCACGCGCTTGAGCGCCCGCGCTCCCGTTCCCAGCTGCTCTCGCTCGATGTGCTCGATCGACTTGGTTGCGAAGAGGGACATGCGCTCATTCACCTCGCGTGTAGCGCGTAGTCTCCGGCATCTGGCCGGACCACGTCATGAACGCGAGGTGAAAGAACGGCGAAGAACTGTTGAACTTTCTCTTAAAATCGTTCTGAATTCTGCCTATGGTCTCCTTCGGTCCCTTCACGTTCGACCCTGCCAATGGGCTCCTGCGCCGCGAGGAGGCCGAAGTCCCGCTGCCGCCGCGCGTCCTCGGCGTGCTGGCCTACCTGGTGGCCCGGCCGGGACAGGTCGTCGCGCGGCAGGATCTGATCGACGCGATCTGGAAGGATGCGTTTGTCACGGATACCTCCCTCGCCGAAGCCGTCAGCTCGCTCCGTCAGGCGCTCGGCGACGATCCGCAGCAACCCGTTTTCATCCAGACGCTCCACCGGCGCGGATATCGGTTCGTGGCGCCGCTGGCCGCCGCGCCGGCGGCACTCGCACCTGGTGCACTCCATGCACCTGCACCAGGTGCACATCCGGCACCTGAACCTCCCAGTGCACCTGAGCCTGTCGTCCCGTCCATCGCCTTCCAGCTCCTTCCGTGGGGCCTCGTCGCGATCCTGACCACGCTCGTCGTCGCCGCCGTCTGGACAATCGAGTACGCCGACCCGCGCCCGGAGCCTCGAGCGGCTCGGTTTGTCGTCGATCTTCCGGCTGGCGCGCGGCTGGACGCACCGGCCGCGATTGCAGTCGCACAGGACGGCTCGCGGCTCGCGTGGTCGGCGTGCGATCGAGGCAGGTGCGGCATCTGGACCCGCGCCCTCGACGATCTGGACGCCGCGTTCGTCGACGGCAGCGACGGCGGACGCGCGCCGTTCTTCGCGCCGGACGCCCGGCGCATCGGTTTCTTCGCCGGCGGCAAGCTGCGCACGATCTCCCTGGCTGGTGGAACGCCGCTGGCGATCGCCGACGCCGACGCGCGTGGCGCCACCTGGAGAGAGGACGGACGAATCGTGTTCGCCGGCGCGGCCGGTGGCGGGCTGTCGGTCGTGGGAGAGAACGGCGGCCGAATCGAGCCGCTGACGCGACCGGAAGCCTCAGCGGGCGACATGCACCTGGCGCCCTTTCACGTGCCGCGCAGCCAGACGGTCATCTTCACCACCGCCACGGCCGGCGCTGGTGGCGGATATCGTGCCGCCATCGTGGAAGCGGACGGCAGGGGCCGGACGCTCGTCGACGATGCGAGCGGCGCGCGCGTGGCCGTGGCGGGGCTTCTCGTGTTTGCCCGCGGCACCGAGCTCGTGGGCGTCGCCTGGGATGACCGCCTGCGTGCGCTCGCCGGCGCGCCGGCCCCGCTGGCATCCGATGTCGATCAGTTCGCGGTGTCGGCCTCGGGCACGCTGGTCATGTCAGAACACGGCCGGCTCGTCGTCGCGCTCGAATGGGCACGCGAGGCCAGAAAGCGCGTGCCACCGGGAGTCGGGAGAATTCTTCGCTGACGCGCGCTCACTTCGCGAACGCCCGGGCGGCGGCGACGCGTTCCGGGATCGGCGGATGCGTGTAGAACAACGCTCGAACCAGGCGCGACGGATGCTCTTCTGCGAGGTTCTGCGCGCCGAGACGCCGCATCGCGGAGATGAACGCATCCGGACGCTTCGTCAGCGTCAGCGCGAAGCGATCCGCCCGCCGCTCCGCACGGCGCGACAGCGCGTTTGCGAGCGGCACGAGCGCGAGCGAAACCGCTCCCGCGCCGAGCAGCAGGAGCGGCAGGCCCGCCGGATCGTCCACGCCACGGATCTGCAGCCGCGGGCCGACCGCACGGAACACCCAGTCCGCCGCGAACGCCCCCGCAAAGGCCAGCGCCGACTCGAACGCGATGGCCCTCCACAGATCCCGGTGCACGTGGTGTCCGACCTCGTGCGCGAGGATCACCTCGATCTCGTCGTCTGAATAGTCGGCGAGCAGCGTGTCGGCGAGAATGATCCGGCGCGTCGCGCCGAGCCCGACCAGCGCGGCGTTGGCCTTCGTGGTTTTCTCGCCAAGCCCCCACTCGAAGACGCCGAGCGTCTTGATCCCATGCGCCCGGGAGAGATCGAGCAGGCGCTCGGTGAGCCCGGGGCGGTCGAGCGGCTTGAACTGGTAAAACAGCGGCAGCAGCAGCACGGGCGCGAGGTTGGTAATCGCGATCGCGACGAGCGAGAAGACGGCCGCGACGCCGGCCCACCAGAGCCGGCCGAGCAGCCACTCCGACGCGTACAGCACGGCCGCGCCGAGCAGGCTGAAGACCAGGCCGACGCCGAACGCCTTGGCGTGATCCCGCAGCCAGCTCGAGATGGGAATCGTCGAAAGCCCGTAGCGCCGCTCGAGCAGCCAGCCGCTGTAGAACGCGAGCGGCAGCGTCAAGGCCTCGTGCGCCAGGACGAGCACGACGACGTAGAGCGCCAGCCCGCCGGTCGCGTCACGCAGCCATACCGACGCGCCGGTTGCCAGGATGCCTGCAAGGAACGCCACCGTCAGCGCCAGCGAGGCGATCGCCGCCCGACGCTTCAATCGGTTGTAGCGGGTGGCCTTGTCCTCGTTCAATTGAGCTGCAGCGAGATGAGCTTCGAGACGCCCGGCTCCTCCATCGTCACGCCGTAGAGCCGATCGGCGATCTCCATGGTCTTGCGGTTGTGCGTGATGAGAATGAACTGGGTGTGAGACTGCATGCCCTGCAGCATCTCGACGAATCGTCCGATGTTCGCGTCGTCGAGCGGTGCGTCGATCTCGTCGAGGAGGCAGAACGGGCTGGGACGGTGCTTGAAAATGGCGAACATGAGCGCCATGGCCGTCAGCGCCTTTTCGCCTCCCGACAGAAGCTGGACGCTCTGGAGCCGCTTGCCGGGTGGCTGCGCGATCACGTCGATTCCACTTTCGAGCTGGTCGGTCTCGTCGAGCAGGATCAGGGTGGCGCGGCCGCCGCCGAAGAGCGTGGAAAACGTCACCTGGAAGTGCTGGTTGATGACTTCGAACGCTTCCTTGAACCGTTCCTTCGTCGTCTTGTCGATTCGGCGGATGGCTTCGGTCGTCTGAGCGATCGAGTCGACGAGGTCCTTCCGCTGGGTCGTCAGGAACGTATGACGCCCTTCCAGCTCGTCGAACTGGTCGATCGCGATCATGTTGACCGGACCGAGCCGATCGATTTTCTCCTTGAGCTGGGCGACGGCCTCTTCGGGCGTCGTCGCCGCGCGTTCGGCCTCGGGGATCTGGCCGTCGGCGCCATCGGCATCCTCGGGCTCGGCGTCATCGACGAGCTTCACGGAACCGAGCTCGCCCCGTTCGTCCATCCCCGCCACCTCGGACGCGACGCGATCGAGGTCCACATCCACCGCCTGCAGGCAGACGGTCGCGAGGTGCGAGAGATCCGCTTCGGCCGTCGCCCGGGCGATCTCGAGGCGGCCGACGTCGGACCGCACGTCCTCGAGGGCGCGCCGCGCCTCGCGAATCTCTCCATCGTGCACGTCATGCTCCGC
Source organism: uncultured Acidobacteriota bacterium (assembly GCA_963847125.1). GTDB lineage: Bacteria > Acidobacteriota > Vicinamibacteria > Vicinamibacterales > 2-12-FULL-66-21 > DATAEE01. Next base: position 2,448,402 of record CAWJYM010000004.1, on the reverse strand, counting down.
GCGCAGCGCCGTCGATCGATCGTCGGCTCGAATGACGTCCTGCGTCAGCGCGTCGAACGCTCTGACGGCTTCGTCGAGGAGACGCTTCGCGTCGACGATTGAGGCGTCCAGCTCGGCCCGCCGGCCGACGTTTCGCGCGAGCTCTTCTTTTCGCGCCGCGTGGCGAGCCTCGAGGTCCGCCGACGCGTCCTCGATCCGCCGCACTTCGGTCGTGAGCGCGGTGGCGCGCTCCGAGAGGGCGGCACACTCGGCCTTTCGTTCCGCGACCGTCCGTCCGCGCGTTTCCGTGGCTTCGCGCGCGTCGAACAGTCGGCGCTGGGCCGCGGTAAACCGTTCGTCCGCCGTCCGCTGATCGTGTTCGAGCTGGCGGATCGACTCGCGGGCCTCGCGCTCGCGTGCCTCGAGCTCCAGGCGCTCCTCGTCGGCCCGCCGCCGCTCGAGGTCGATCTGCTCCCGCTTGCGACCGACACGCGCCGTCTCGTCGCCGGCCTGCGCCAGGCGCAGCTCGAACTCGACGATCGCCTTTTCCTCACGGTGCTGTTCTTCGACGAGCGCGGCGATGGCCGCCTCGGTGGCGGCGATCGCAAGCGCGGAGGCTTCGACCGCCGCGCGGTCGCGGGCCAGGTCGGCGCGCTCAGCCGCGATGCGATCGCGCAAATCCTTGATCGCGTTTTTGGTCGCGAGGATGCCGCGGGCCTGCGCCCGCGCGCCTCCCGAGACGAGATGGGGTCCGCGGAAGACTTCGCCCGTGGGGGTCACGACAGGAAACGCCGTCGTGCGGGCCGCAGCGGCGGCCACCTCGAAGCTCTCGGCCAACCAGGCGGTCCCGATGGCGGCACGGATGGCGTCCTGGTGGGGCCCCACCGCACGGACGACGGAGGAGAGAGGGGTCACGCCGCCCGGCTGCCGCTGGGAGATGAGCGGTGCTGCCGCGGCCTCCGCCAGCACGACGAACCCGCACCGTCCCGCCCCCGCGGCGGCGCGCAATCCGGCGTCGGCGTCGGCGTGGGCGTTCACGAGCACATGCTGCAGCAGATCCCCGAGGCAGGCTTCGGCGGCCCGCTCGTATCCGCGCTCGACCTCGAGATGGTCCGCGACCGATCCGGCATGCGCGATGCCGCTCGCCGGCGACAGGACCAGCCTCGCCGCCTCCCCGTACTCGGCGTGGGCGGCATCCTGTTCTTCGAGGGACGCGAGCCTCGCCGCGACGGCGGCGGTCTCCTGCTCCCGCGTCCGGCACGCCTCGTCCAACCGCTCGCGCTCGGCGCGCGAGGTCGCCAGCGCCGCTTCCTGAGAGACTCGACGGATGCGCGTCTCCTCGAGGGCCGACCCGGCGCGCGCGAGAGCCGACTCCGCCTCTTCACGCTCGGAGCGCGCGCGGTGGTCTTCGACGTCGAGATCGTTCTGCTCCACGTCGAGGCGCGAGAGCTCGCCGAGGGTCTTGTCGCGTGCGGTGCCGGCGTGCTCGACGGCATGGCGCAGCGCGGTCGCGGCGTTCATCGCGGAGAAGATTTCGCTGCGTGCCGCTTCGACGTCTGCCTCGAGCCCTTCAATCGCGGCGTGCGCCGCTTCCCACGCCGTCTCGTCCTGAGCGAGCGCGGCGGTCGCGCGGTCGCGCGCCTGCTCTGCTCCGGCGAGCGCGGCGCGCCGCTCCTCGAGCTCGGCACGAGCCGGCGCGCGCCGGATGTCGAGACCGCGGAGCTCCGCTTCGAGCTCCACCGCGGCCGCGCTCAACGCCTGAATCTGCTGTCCATCGAACTCCGCCTGCTGCTGCAGACGCCGCATCTCGAGCTCGCGCGCGTGCGCCGCTTCCCGGGCGCCGGTCGCCTGCGCGTCCGCCTCGGCCAGCTCGATCCGGACGCGCTCCAGGGTCGACTCGAGCTCGGCCAGCCGCGCCGCCGCCGCCGCTTCGCGCTCACGCGCCGCGGCCAGCTTCGCCCGCGCCGACTCGATCGACGCCGCGAGCGTGCGGTAGCGCGCGGCGAACTGGATTTTCTCCCAGCGCCGGAGCTCGTCCCGCAGCCGCTTGTAGCGCCGCGCCTTGGCCGCCTGTCGTTTCAACGCGCCGCGCTGCTTCTCGACCTCGTAAACGATGTCCTCGATACGCGTGAGGTTCTGCTGCGCCGCCTCGAGCTTCAGCTCGGCCGCGCGCCGCCGGTTCTTGTACTTCGTGACCCCCGCCGCCTCTTCGATGAGTTGCCGGCGATCGGTCGGCCTCGCGCTCAGGATCTGGCCGATTTTCCCCTGCTCGATGACCGCATACGCCTTCACCCCCACGCCGGCATCCATGAGCAGATCGTGGACGTCGCGCAGCCGGCAGACCTCGCCGTCGATCAGATACTCGCTCTCGCCCGAGCGGTACAGCCGGCGGCCGATCTCCACGTCGCGAACGAACTTCTCGCGCACTTCCGGCTCCGCGATCGCAACCGCGACGCCCTGGTGTTCCGGTTCGAGCTGCTGGGGCAAAGTCCCGGCGGAGTCTGAGACGCCAGACGGTTCGGGCGACAGGGAGCCGCCGTTGGCATCCGCGTGACCGTGGCCGTTGCCGTTGCCTTCGATGCCGTGCGGCTTGACGCCGGCCGGAAGGCTCGTCGCCACTTCCGCGAGCCTCAGTTTGACTTCGGCGGCGCCGGTCGGCTTGCGGGCGTCGCTGCCCGCGAAAATCACATCCTCCATCCGATCGCCGCGCAGGCTTTTCGCGCTCTGCTCGCCGAGCACCCAGGTGATGGCATCGACCACATTGCTTTTTCCGCAGCCGTTCGGCCCGACGATGGCGGTCACGCCCGCGTCGAAGGCCAGCTCCGAGCGATCGGGAAAGCTCTTGAACCCTGAAATCTCGAGACGATTCAGACGCATTCAGTACACACCTTCATCCGGGAAGCGGCTGGGATCGCTTCAAACGGACGCAATCGTTCTGAAACCCCGGTAAGAAGTGTGCGCGGCCCCTTTCGCTCGCCTACGCGGCGAGCGGCCCCGGCGGCCGGCGACGGCTCCCGGCACGCACGCTCGCGCGTCGGGAACCCGAGCGGTGAGTGTAGCAAGCCCATTACCTTGGGGCAAGACTAATGTCTCACCCAAGATAGGGTAGGTGCCGCCGTCGAGGAATGCCCGACGGACCTGGCAGCGCTCTACTTCGGCCGCGCCTGCGTGGTTTTCGAGCGCGTGGTCGACATCAGTTTCTCGGCCTCGGGGAAGAGGCTGAGCGCCTGCTGCGCCATCGGGTCCCGCGCGATCAGATTGCGGCGCGCTTCCGCGATGCCGAAGAGCGCGCTGTCGATCTGGAGGTGGATCATCGCCTTGATGAACTCGACGTCCTTGGCGAACGCCGCCTCGTCCACCCGTACCCGCTGCTTGACGAGGAACTCCTTGAAGTCGTTCACCATCTCGTCGGTGACCGTGAATCCTCGCTTGATCGTGCGGCGCGTGGCAGAGGCCGCGGAGAAGCGGGTATCTCCCTCGGCAGAGTACTTCTCGGCGTAGTTCTCGAACATCTGGCGCGCATACAATGTGCGGCCGAACCGTGTCGGATTGAACCCTTCGACCGGGCCCGCGATGTGCCGGTCGGGCTCGACGCCGCCGCCGCCGTACACCTTGCGCCGCGCGTCCGTATATCTCAGATCGACGCCCGTGCGAGCGCGATCGCCGTTCTGATCCCGGAGCGTATAGGTCAGGTACTCATCGAACGAGCCGTCCCACGGCCGCTGGATCAGTCGGCCGCTCGGCGTGTAGTACCGGCCGGTCGTCAACGCCAGGCCGGCGCCGCCGCTGATGCGATAGATCGACTGCACGAGCGCCTTCCCGAACGTGGTCTCGCCGACGATCAGCCCGCGGTCATGATCCTGCAGCGCGCCGGCGACGATCTCGGAGGCGCTGGCGCTGTTGCGATTGACGAGCACGACGACGGGCAGGTCCGTGAACTGGCTGCGCTCCGTCGCGTAGAAATCCTGCTCGGAGTTCTGGGCGCGCCCGCGCGTGTAGACGATCAACTCGCCGCGCGGCAGGAACCGGTTGGCGACGCGGATCGCCTGGTCGAGCGGTCCACCCGGGTTGTCGCGAAGATCGAGGACGAGCTTCTTGAGCCCTTTGGCCTGCAGCGCCTCGAGCGCCCGGCCCAGCTCGTCGTCGGTCGTCTCGGAGAACTCGCGCACGCGAACATACCCGCGCTCGCCGTCGATCATGAACGCGCCGAGCACCGTCAGGATGTTGATCTCATCCCGCTCGATCGCGAGGTCGACGAGGCCGTCGTAGCCCCGCCGCTTGATCCCGATGTTGACCGTTGTCCCCTTCGGCCCGCGGAGCTTGCGGACCGCCTGATCCTGGGTCCAGCCTTTTGCGTCCTGTCCTTCGATGCGGGCGATGATGTCGCCGCGGCGCAGGCCCTTCTTGTAGGCGGGCGATCCCTCGAAGATCGACATCACCGTGATGTCCCCTTCGACGGTCAGGATGCTGATGCCGAGGCCGTAGTACCGGCCCTCCTGGCGCTCGCGCATCTGGGCGTAGGAGCGCGGGTCCAGAAAGCTGGAGTGCGGGTCCAGCGTCCGGAGCATGCCGTCTATGGAGCTGTAAACAAGACGGTCCGGCTCGACTTTCTCGACGTACTCGCTCTCAATCGCGGCGAGCGTCGCGGTATAGAGGCGATAGTTCTGGGCAACCTCGTCCTGTCGGGCCAGCACGCTGCCGCCGACGAGGCCGCCGGCAATCGCTGAGAGCACGACCGCAAGAACCGCCGCGGGTAGGAAGCGAAAACGGCGCATGACCAGATCGTAGCAGACAAACTCAAGCGGAGCAAAGACTTCGAGTATAATCCCCGATCAGGAGAAAGTCCCATGTTTGGTTCCATCGGCATGCCCGAGCTGCTGATCATTTTGACGATCGCGCTCATTATTTTCGGGCCCCGAAAGCTCCCCGAATTGGGCCGCTCGCTCGGCCGCAGCCTGGGAGAGTTCCGCCGTGCGTCGAACGAGCTGCGGAACACCCTGGATGAAGAGATACGGATGGAAGAAATCAAGACCGAACGAAAGGCCGACTCGCCGCGCCCCGTGCCGCCCCCCGAAGATCCGTCAGTGCCGCGGCAGGCTGACGGCTCCTAGCACGCTCACGTTATGGCTCTCGTGAAGTTTCCCGGCGCATCCGTCCCCGCGCCGGACCCCGACTACGAGCCGGAAGAAGACGACCGCACCGCGAAGATGTCGTTCCTGGAGCACCTGGACGAGCTCCGGACACGACTCATCGTCTCGACCGTTTCTCTCTCCGCCGGGTTCGTGATCTGCCTGTTGTTCGCCGGTCGGATCCAGGCGTTCATCATGCGGCCCTTGTATGCGACGCTTCCGCCCGGCGGCAGTTTCATCTACACCCAGCCGACCGAAGCGTTCATGCTCCAGCTCAAGATGGCCGCGGTCGCGGGGCTGTTTCTCGCGTCCCCGATCGTGCTCTGGCAGCTCTGGAGATTCATCGCCCCGGGGCTCTACGCGCACGAGAAGAAGTTCGCCATTCCGTTCGTCGTGTTCAGCACGTTTTTCTTCGTCGGCGGTGGTGCGTTTTCGCACTATCTCGCGTTTCCGTGGGCGTGGAAATTCTTCTCGAGTTACGCCACCGACTACATGACGTTCCTGCCCTCGATCTCGGCGACGTTCTCGATTTACGTGAAAATGCTCCTCGCGTTCGGCGCAGTGTTCCAAATGCCGACGCTCGTCTTCTTCCTCGCCCGGGTCGGCGCCGTCACGGCCCGAATGCTCGTTCGGAACACCAAATACGCGGTCCTCATCATCTTCATCCTCGGCGCCGTCCTGAGTCCCGGCGGGGATGTCGTCTCGCAGGCCCTCATGGCCGGCCCGATGTTGGGCCTTTATGCCCTAAGTATCGTGATTGCTTGGGTTTTCGGGAAGCGGAAGCCAGCCTAGTCCTTTGGTCCTAGGTCTGCGTTACGCCCTTTGACTATTCAGTCAACCGGCCTTACCATCATCCACTGATGAGTCCTCGAATTTTCGCGATTACGCTTTTCGCCATGTTTGCCGGGATCCCTGCGCTGGCGCAGACGCCCCAGACGCCGCCACCGGCGGCGCAGGAGCCGCCGGCGACCCAGGCCCCCGCCGAGACGCGGCCGGCGACAACCACCTACTGGGGCGATACCGGCCTCTGGTTCGTTCCCACAGGCGAAGTGCTGCCGGACAAGCGGTGGTCGTTCAGCCTGTACCGCACGAACTTCGACTTCGAGCAGGGCTTCACCGACGTGTCCGTGTGGCCGATCACGTTCGGCTACGGGCTGCGCGATCGCGTGGAGCTGTTCGGCGCCATCCGCGCGGTGACGCGGATCGACCGCGACACGCGGCCCATCTTTCTCTCGAACGGGGGCGGGCTCCTCAACGAGTATCCGTTCGTGCGCGAGGGCTGGTCGGGCAACGACTTTGGCGACCTCTACATCGGCGCAAAGATCAACCTGCTGGCCGAGCATCGGCAGCAGCCGGTGGCGCTGGCGCTGCGCGGGACGCTGAAGCTGCCGACGGGGAGCGACGACGAAGGGGCGGGGACCGGGGAGACGGACTGGTATTTCGATTTCATGGTCAGCAAGGAGCTCAACGAGCGCGTGGAGCTGGCGGCGTTCGGCGGCTTCGCGCGGCGCGGCGATCCCGACAACATCAGTCTGACCGACGGCTTCCGGTGGGGGTTTGGCGCGGGCTTCCCGACGCGGAAGAACCTGCGGGTCACGGCGGAGCTGCACGGCGAGTCCTACTTCGACGACACGGTGACGGCGACGGCGGGGCTGTTGACGGGCGAGGATGGGTCGCTGTCGCCGGCGCTGACGCCGATTACCAGCCCGGTGAACGCGTCGATCGGCTTGACGTGGCAGCACTCGAACGGATTCTTCATTGGGGGCGGCCTGAACTGGAACTTCAATCTGAACGGCCGCAGCGAGTTCGGGGCCTTCGAGGACAACACGGGCGATTCGGCGGGCATTCAGTTCCGGATTGGGTATCACCCGGGCGTGCGGATTTACGTGCCGCCGCCGCCGCCGGCTCCAGAGCCGCAGCCGGCGGCGCCGGCGAACCGGCCGCCGACGGTGAAGGCCGCCTGCGACCCGTGCACGGTCGAAGTGGGGCGGACCTCGTCGATTCGCGCGACCGCGAGCGACCCCGACGGCGACCCGCTGACCTATCGCTGGAGCTGCGTGACGGGAACGATCGCCAATCCGACGGCGCCGACGACGCCGTGGACCGCGCCGATGCAGCCGGGCCCGGTGCCCTGCACGGTGACGGTCGACGACGGGAAGGGCGGGACGGCGTCCGACACGGTGACGATCCAGGTCGTGCGGCCGGCGGTGAAGGAGTTCGTGTTCGAGGACGTGCACTTCGACTTCGACCGCTACACGCTGCGGCCGGAAGCGACGCGGGTGCTCGACGAAGCCATCAAGGCGATGAGCGAGAACCCGGAGCTGCGGCTGGAGCTCGAAGGGCACACGTGCAACATCGGAACGGCCGAATACAACCTGGCGCTGGGCGAGCGGCGGGCACAGGCGGTGCGGGACTACCTGCAGAGTCGCGGGGTGGGCACCGACCGGCTGCGGACGGTCAGCTACGGCGAAGAGCGGCCGAAGCATGACAACGCGCGCGAAGAGACGCGCCGGCTCAACCGCCGCGCCGCCATGGTCGTGCGGTTGACGCGATAGATAAATGTAGGCCCGGCCTTCCAGGCCGGGCGTGGTCGGATCATCCGAGCGTCCGGCTGATTCGAGCACGCCCGACCTGAAGGTCGGGCCTACAATCATTTCTTTTCCAGCCCCTTGAACTCCAGACTGTCTCCCACTTTCACTCCGTGCTTCTTTGCGAAGCCGGAGTTGACTTCCACGACGTACAGCGCCTGGCCTTCGTGGGGATAGCTGGGGCAGGGATCCGCCTTGCACGGCGGAACCGAATGAGCGATGTGCACGATGCGCTGGCTCTTGTCGAGCCAGATCATGTCGAGCGGGATTAGCGTGTTCTTCATCCAGAACGGATAGGACCCCGCCTCCTCGAAGAGGAAGATCATGCCTTCCTCTGCTCCCATCCGCTCGCGGAACATCAGGCCGCGAGCACGTTCCTCGGGCGTGCGGGCGATCTCCACCGATACGCGCGTCTTGTCGGGAAAGACGACCTCGCCCCGCGGCGCGGCCCACTGCCCGGTCACGACCGCGCCGCTGCATCCGGCCAGCGCGACCGCCGCGCCCAGAATCATCGGTCTCATATAGGATCTCCGGGTCCGGCTAAAGCCGGACGCTACGCGTGCCCTGTAGTGTCCGGCTTCAGCCGGACTACGCGTGCCCTGTAGTGTCCGGCTTCAGCCGGACCAGCACCTATGGTAATCAAGTCTTCCGCCGCGCGCGAAATCGGACGACTGATGAACGAACTGGCCAGCCAGGATGACATCCGGCGCGAGGCGGCGGTCGCACGGCTCGCCGTCATCGGTGCGCGGGCGGTCGGACGGCTCGTCGAGGCGCTCGCGGCCGATCCGCAGGCTCCTGCGCGGGTCGCGATGCTGCGCGCGCTCGAGGCGATCGGCGATCGTCGCGCTCTCCCCTCGGGGCTGGAACGGCTGACCGATTCCGATCCGCGCGCGACGCTCGCCGCGGTCGCGGTCGTCCGCAGATTCCTGACCTCCACCAACCGCGACGCGGCGCGCGCCGCGTTCGAGGGCCTGACGGCGCTGGCGCTCGATCGCGGGCGGCCCGACGGCGCGCGGGTGGCGGCGCTGGAGGCGCTCGATGAGGTGCCGGGCTCGAGCTCCAGGACCCTGCGCGCGCGAGTGGGCGACCTGCGTGGCGGCGCCCCGTCGCTCGAAGCGATGCTCGAGCGGTTGCCGGAGGACCCCGACGTCGTCCGGGCGGCGCTTCAAACAGAAGGCGCTTCCGCGCCGCTATCGACGCTGGGGCACCTGGTGGACGCGCTGCGGGCGCGCGAAGCGGCCGCGCGAGGCGCTGAAGAGCGCGCCGCCTGGCGCACCGCGCGCGGGGCCGCGCACCAGACGCTCAGCGCGCGCAACAGCCGAGTCGCGCTCTACGACCTCCGCGAGACGTTCGCGGACGCCTCGGACCCGCTGCCCGTCGGGTTCGTGGCGGCGATCGAGGCGATCGGCGACCGATCGTGTCTCGACGCGGTCGCGCGCGCCTGGTCGAACGCGACGCCGCATGGAGATGCATGGTGGCGCCGCCACCTCGACGGGGCATTCAGGGCAATCGTCAAGCGAGAGAGGCTCACGCGGCGGAGCGCAGAGCTGAAGCGGATGCTCGCGCGCTGGCCGCAGGCGTCGGCGCTCGTCGATCCGGCGGCTGAGTACGCCTTCGCGAACCACGCCTCGGCGACGGCCGGCCGCCCGCACTTGAGGCAGGGGGGCCCGGGCGGCCCCGCCGCAGACCACCGGACGGCGTCGAGCGGGATGTTGCGCAGCGTCGCCTGCGTTTCCGCCTTGATTTGCGCCTCGCACTCGGCATCTCCGCACCACGGCGAGACGACGAACCCGGGACGACCGTCCATGATCTTCTTGAAGCCTTCGTAGGTTGATTCGGGGGTCGTGTGCTCCTCGCGGAACTTCAGCGCGCGGTCGTGCAACGCGCGCTGGATCGTCTCGAGCTGCACGCCGACGTGGGCCGTCAGGCCATCCATGGGGACCATCCCCTTCTCGCGCGTGTCGCGCCGGACGAGCACCACCTGCCCCTTCTCGATGTCCTTCGGACCGATCTCGAGGCGAAGCGGCACGCCGCGCATCTCCCACTCAGCGAACTTCCAGCCGGGCGTGTAGGCATCGCGGTCGTCCAGCATGACGCGGACGCCGGCAGCGGCGAGCTGGTCCCGAATCGCCTGCGCGCGGGGGAGGACCGTCTCCTGCCAGTTGCCGCGGGGGATCGGCACGATGACGACCTGGTGCGGGGCAACGCGAGGCGGCAGGATGAGCCCGCTGTCGTCACCGTGCGTCATGATCACCCCGCCAACCAGCCGGGTCGAGACGCCCCACGAGGTGGTCCAGGCGTGCTGCAGCGCCTTGTCGCGGCCCTGGAACTGGATTTCGAACGCCTTCGCGAAGTTCTGGCCGAGATTGTGGGAGGTGCCCGCCTGCATCGCGCGGCCGTCACCCATCAGCGCTTCGATCGAATAGGTCCGCGCGGCGCCGGCGAACTTCTCGCTCTCGCTTTTCTCACCCGGAACGACCGGCATCGCGAGCTCGGTCGCGGCAAACTCGCGATACAGCTCGAGGATCTTCAGCGTTTCTTCCTGCGCTTCGGCCTCGGTCTCGTGTGCGGTGTGCCCTTCCTGCCAGAGGAACTCGGTCGTGCGCAGAAACGGACGCGTGACCTTCTCCCAGCGGACGACGTTCGCCCACTGGTTGATGAGGACGGGAAGGTCGCGCCAGGATTTGATCCACTTGGCGTACATCGTCCCGACCACGACTTCCGAGGTGGGCCGGATGACGAGCGGCTCTGAGAGCTGCTCATCGCCTCCCTTCGTCACCCACGCCACCTGCGGCGCGAACCCCGCGACGTGTTCCTTTTCACGCAGCAGGAGGCTCTGCGGAATGAAGAGCGGAAAATAGGCGTTGACGTGTCCGGTGGCCTTGAAGCGCCGGTCGAGTCCCTGCTGGATCAGCTCCCAGATCGCGTAGCCGTACGGCCGGATCACCATGCAGCCCTTGACGGGGGAGTAGTCGGCGAGCTCGGCCCGCCGCACGACGTCGAGGTACCACTGCGAGAAATCCTCCGACTGCGGAGTGATCTCGGTTACGAGCGCTTCCTTCTTCTCCGTCATTCTCGGTTCCAGAATTGAATCTGCCGGCTAGGGTTCCGACGTCGTCGCCTCGATCGTTTCCGACACGTGGCGCTTCCAGTGTATATCGTCGCGGGCGGGAAAGTCCGAGCGGAAGTGCGCGCCGCGGCTCTCCTCGCGACGGCGGGCCGCGCGCGCGGTCAGCCGCGCAACGGTCAGAATCGTGAGCGCGCGCCATCCGTCGGCATCCAGGCGCAGCCCATCGTCGAGCGGCGCGCGCAGAGCCAGCCAGGCGTCATCGAGCGTCGCGGCGGCCCGATCGAGCCCGGCACGGTCCCTGAAGAGGCCGACGAACCGCCACATCAGATCTTTCACGCCGGTAGCAGGCAGCGTCGGCGTCACCAGGGCCCCGGACCACGCGGCGGCGGGCGTGGCAACTGGCGGAGTCTGAACGGGCCAGCCGGTCGCACCGTCCACCCAGCGGCGCATGGCGTCCCCCGCGCGTGCGCCGAACACGAGCCCCTCGAGGAGCGAGTTGCTGGCAAGACGGTTGGCGCCGTGCACGCCCGAGCAGGCAGCCTCGCCCGCGGCGAACAGGCCGGGGATGGACGTTCGAGCATCGAGATCCGTCCATACCCCGCCCATGACATAGTGCGCGGCCGGACCCACGGGAATGCGATCGTGCGCGAGGTCCAGGCCGGCGCGGCGGCAGGCGTCGGCGATGAGGGGGAACCGCGCGTGGACGAACGCGGGATCGAGGTGGCGCAGCGACAAATACACGGGCTGTCCCGTACGCGCGGCTTCGCGCGAGATGGCGCGCGCCACACGGTCGCGGGGGGCAAGATCGCCGAGCGGATCCTCGAGCGTCATGAAGCGCTCGCCCGCCTCGTTGACGAGCTGCGCCCCCTCGCCGCGCAGCGCCTCGGACAGCAGAAACCTGGGCGACCCCTCGATGTTGAGCGCGGTCGGGTGAAATTGGACGAACTCGAGGTCGGCGACGCGTGCGCCGGCGCGGTAGGCCATCGTGATCCCGTCGCCGCAGGCGACGGCGGGATTCGTGGTCTCTCGAAAGACCTGCCCGGCGCCGCCGGTCGCGACGAGCACGGCGCGCGCCCGAGCGATCGCGGGTGATCCGTCCGGCCCGAGAAAGCGGACGCCGACGGCGCGATCCGCGCTGCAGACGATCTCGACCGCGAGGGCATGCGGGATGACCCGCACGGCCCGCTCGTGAGACACGCGCTCCCAGAGCGCGCGGGCGATCTCGCGCCCCGTGGCGTCGCGGGCGTGCAGCACGCGGCGCACGCTGTGGGCGCCCTCGCGCGCGAGCGACACGTCGCCGCCGGCGTCGCGGTCGAAGCGCGCGCCCCACTCGATGAGCTCCCGGACGTACCGCGGGCCGTCCTCGACGAGCACGCGCACCGCCGCCTCGTCGCAGAGCCCGTCACCGGCGGCCATCGTGTCCCGCGCGTGCAGATCGAAACTGTCATCTGGCCCGACCGCGGCCGCGATCCCGCCCTGGGCGTACCCCGTGCTGCCCTCTGCGGGCTCCGCTTTCGTCAGCACGACCACGTCACCGGCGTCGGAGAGAGCGGCGGCGGCGCGGAGCGCGGCGACGCCGCTGCCGATAATCAGAAAGTCGCCCGCAAGGTCCACTACTGCTATCCTACTCAGCCGGAATCGCCGATGGAAACCACCGAAGTTCGCGCTCCCTCGCGCGCCTATGACGTCCGAATCGGGCGCGGCCTCGCCGCGGGGCTCGATCCGCTGCTGGACTCGGCCGGGGTCGGCGCGCGACGGTTCGTCGTGTCGAGCCCGACCGTGTGGCGCGTTCACGGCGCGCGCATCGGCGGTGGCCTCTCGCCAGAGGACGAGCCGATCCTCATCCCGGACGGTGAGCGGTTCAAGAATCTTCAGACGGTCGGCCGCATTTACGACGGGCTCCTCCGGGCGGAGGCGGACCGCGGCACCGTCCTCGTCGCGGTCGGCGGCGGCGTCGTCGGCGACACCGCCGGCTTCGCGGCGGCGACCTACATGCGCGGCATCGCGCTCGTGCACGTTCCGACCACGCTGCTCGCGCAGGTGGACAGCTCGATCGGCGGCAAGGTCGGCGTCAATCACGCCCAGGGGAAGAACCTCATCGGGGCGTTCCATCAGCCCGTGCTCGTCGCCGTCGATCCGTCTCTCCTCGACACGCTGCCGCGGCGTGAGTTCCGTGCGGGCCTCTACGAGGTCGTGAAGTACGGGATGATCGCCGAACGCCCGTTGTTCGATCGCGTCTCGCGCGACTTGACCGCGCTCTTCGCGCGTGCGTCGATCGCCCTGGAGCCGGTCATCGCCGCGTGCTGCCGCATCAAGGCGGCCGTCGTCGAATCGGATGAGCGAGAGGATGGCCCACGCCGAGTGCTGAACTTCGGCCACACCACGGCGCACGCCCTGGAAGCGGTGACGAAGTACCGTCGGTTCCGGCACGGCGAGGCGGTCGGCTACGGAATGCTCGCCGCGTCGGAAGTGGCGGTGGCCCGCGGCATCATGCCGACCGCGGACCGCGACGCGCTGACACGACTCATCGTCCAGATGGGGCCGTTGCCCCCCGTCGGCGACCTGACGGCTTCCCAGGTGGTCACGTCGATGCGACGCGACAAGAAAGTCCTCAACGGACGGTTGAAGTTCGTCATCACGCCGCGCATCGGCGAAGCCACGATCCTCGAGGACGTGGACGAGAAGGAATTGACGCGGGCGCTGAAGAAAGTCGGGCTGAGGTAGTCGCGGGGGCGGCTACTCGATCCCGTGTTCCTTCAGCTTGTGGAGAAACGCCTTGTAGGTAATCCCGAGGATTTCCGATGCCCGGCCTTTGTTGTCTCCCGCCTCCCGCAGCGAGTCCTTGAGCTTCCGCGCCTCGACCGCTGCAACCGTGCGACGAGTGACGTCGGCGAGCGACCCCGAGAGATCGAGGTGCGCCCAGGGATCCTGGGCCGCCTGGTCCAGGGGACTCTCCATGAACATCAGATTGAGATGACGCGGATGGAGCGATTCCTCCTCCGCGAGAATCACGGCGCGCTCGATGCAGTTCTGCAGCTCCCGGACGTTGCCGGGCCACGCATAATTCTGCAACGCCTCGAGCGCCGGTTGTGTGAGCGGGAGCGTTTTCTTCTTCAGCTCGCGGCAGAACCGGTCGACGAAGAACCGCGCCAGCGTCGCGATATCCTCGCGGCGCTCGCGCAGTGGTGGAACCGTGATCGGGAAGACCGAGAGTCGGAAGTAGAGGTCCTCGCGAAATCGCCGCTGCGCGACCTGCATCTTCAAACCACGGTTCGTCGCCGCCACCAGCCGCACGTCCACTTGCAGCGAGGCCGTTCCTCCGAGCCGCTCGAAACGTTTCTCTTCGAGCGCGCGAAGAATCTTGGCCTGCAGGCTCAGCGGAAGGTCGCCGATTTCGTCCAGGAAGAGCGTGCCCCGGTGCGCCAGCTCGAACTTCCCGGGCTTCCGGGCTACCGCGCCCGTGAACGCCCCCTTCTCATGGCCGAAGAGCTCTGACTCGAGCAGCGTCTCGGGGATCGCCGCGCAGTTGATCGCCACAAACGGCTGCTCCGCGCGCTGGCTGAGGGCGTGCAGCGTCCGGGCGAACAGCTCCTTCCCGGTGCCGCTCTCCCCTTCGATCAGCACCGTCGCGTCGGTCGCGGCCGCGCGCTGCACCGATCCGATCACCTTCCGAAGCGCCGGATCGTCGCCGATGATCAACGGCGCGCCGCGCCGGATCGCCAGCTCTTCCCGGAGCAGGATGTTCTCGTTGACCAGCCGCCGCTGCTCGAGCGCCCGGGCGACGAGCAGGAGCAGATGATCGGGATCGATGGGCTTGGCGAGAAAATCGAGGGCGCCCTCCTTCATCGCGGTGACCGCGTCTTCGATGCGCCCGAACGCGGTCATAACGATGACGGGAATGTCGGCGTCGAGCTCCTTCGCGGCGCGCAGCACGCCAAAGCCGTCGCCGTCCGGGAGGCGCAAGTCGGACAGCACGAGGTCGGGCTGGCCCTGCTGCAGGGCGCGCGCGGCCTCCGGGCCGTTGGTCGCCTCGAGCACGGCGTGCCCCTCTCGCTCGAGCGCGTGCCGGAGCATTTCGCGGAGCGAATCTTTGTCCTCGACGAGGAGGACGCGGGCGGCGGGCGGCGTCAACGCAGCCAGCCGGCCGGCACGCCTGCCTTGCGCGCTTCTTCTTCGAGGTCGGCTATCTGCTTCTTCGCCAGGTCGAGCTCTTTGCGCACCGTTTCCATTTCGCTCAGGGCCTTCTGGCGATCGGCGGCGATCTGGGCGCGCTGCGCGGGATCGTCGCGGTTGACGAAGTCGGTCGTCAGCGCGTTGACGCGGCTCTGAAGCGCTTCGAGAAACAACTCCTGGCGCTGAAGGTTGCCGCGCGCGGCGGTCATCCGGGTCCGCCAGTATTTTTCGTCTTTGGCCGCGCCCTCGTCGGCCACGGCCGGTGACTGCGCCGTCGGCGCCTGATGCTGGGACGGCGACTGTGGTTTCTCTTCGCCTGCGTGCGAGTGCGTCGGCGGCTGCGCCCCGGCAGTTGGCGGCTGCGCCCCGGCGGCCGGCGGCGTCGCCTGAGCGGCCGGTGGGGGCGGCGCCCCCGGTTCGGTCGGAACCAGATCTTTGTTGGTCAGCGTCTTCTGAGTCTTGTCTTTGTCCTTGGAGGGCTTCGCAGCCGCGGTAGCCTTCGCGACCTTGCGGCGTTCCTCTTCCTTCTTGGCTATCTCGGCAAGCGACTGACCCGCTACCGGACGACCAAGGACGGCCGTCGCGGCGACACCAATGGCAAGGGCGCGAAACGCCCGTCGGAACTTCTGAGTCATAGATACCAATAGTTTAGCAGAACATCGCGCGAGCGACGCCTCACCGGAGCAGTCGCCAGGACAAAATGCGCACCTCTGACCCGGCCCGCGCGACGGTAGCATCGATCGCCGCGTGTGCTCCCGCGGGACCGAAGGCTTCGGCCCGCACAGTCAGCCGCTCGTTCGTGTCCACAATCGGGTCATCGTCCACTTCGGAGGGGTCGTCGGCGAGCCAGATCGCCAGGACCGTTACGCGGTCGACCGCATCGCCGGGCACCTGATCTCGCAGAGGACCACACGCATGCAAGCGCCAGACGGGATCGTTAGCGCCCCAGCGATCCGTCCGGTAGAAGCCGGTCGGCGCAATCGGCGATCCATCGGGCCCTCTGCACGGGAGTGGCTCGACCCCGCTGAAGACCCCGGCCCAATCGGCGGCGGCAAGACGCGCGACCGCGACCTCGATCCCCGCATCCGCCGCTTGCAACGCCTCCCCTGCCCTTCTGAAATTCGCCGCAACCGCGCTCTCGATGTTCGTGAGGACGACCAGGCCCATGCTGAGCGCGAGGAGCACCGTCGTGAGGAGCAGAGCGACAATCATCGCGCGACGTGCCCCAGGTTGCGCGGCGCGACGTCCAACACGATCTCGACGTCCCCGATCATCGGTCGCGCCTCCGCTCCAGCCTGCAGCCGGATGCTGACGCGCACTCTACGGATGCGAAGGAGATCCGGATCGAAGACGTTGCCGTTTGCACCACACCACGCGACAGGACCCGGTCCTCCGTCATTCAACATGCCGGGAGTCAGCTCCACCAGTGAGCGGCCGACCGAGGTCAGCCGCGGCAACGCGGGCAGCCCGGCCCGGTCGATGACGCAGTTCTCGTCGCCCGGTCCGGGCTTCGGCCCGGCCGGCGGGTCGGCCGCGCCGAAATAGGCGAAGCGCACGCCAGCGACGTTGTCGACAACCGGAACGTCGGTGTAGAGACCGTCGTAGTGCCGCAACTGATGCTGCGCGGGGTCGAAGTAGTACGTATGCCACTCGGCCTGGACAAGGGTGCTGCCGGGCTGATAGGGACGCGTGAAATTCTGGCCTCGGTGCGCGACGCGGAGCGCCGATCCGAGGACCTCGATGATTTCGAAAGCATCCCACGCGGTCGTGCCGTCGAAGAGCAGCGCCGACATCCCCGCTTCGAATCCGCAGGCCGGGTCATCCTTCGGGCAACCGGGCTGAAGCTCGACCACTGCGTCGGACGACGCATCCATGCGAGAACCGATCGTCGCCTGCGCCGCGGTCGCAGGCACGTACACGATCGTCACGGCATCGTCTCTGTGGAAGACGCCGCGCGCGGGATCGGAACCGGATCGGCCCGCGCGATACGGAAGGACCGGCGCAAAGAACTGCGACAGTGGACCCGTCCTTGCCACTTCCCCGCCCTGGTTGAGGCCGGCCCCAGCCATGACGAGGTCCCTGTACAGGAGCCCGGCGGCCACGCGCCCGCGCTGCTGGATCTCAGACACTTCGGGCTGCAGCCACGACGCGCGTCGCGCCGGCCCCAGCAGCGATACGACGACCGCACCGACCGCGAGCATGATCGCCATGGAGACGAGCAGCTCGACGAGCGAAAAGCCCTTCATCCGCCCCTCCGCCGCACGCCCATGGCGCGTGCCTCGATGGGGCGGGACGTGGACGTGACGATGACCTTCAGGAACAGCAGCCGCTCAGGGTGTGCCGGGAGTGGCTCGATCGACCATCGGCGCTCGTAGACGGCGACCGCCGGAGGCACGAGCGCGCCGCGCGCATCGAGGTGCTCGACGCCCGCTGGAATCTCCTCCTCGATCGTTCGCAGTTCCTCGATCTTCTGGGCGGCGCAGATCGCCATCCACGTGTGCAACGCCGCTCGTCTGTTCGTTTCGGTCGTGACGGCGAAGAGCGGCGCGACGCCCAGCGCCACGGAGACGATGATTCCATTCGCGATCAGGGTTTCGATCAGGCTGAAGCCCACGGCAGTGTGCGCAGGCCGCTGCAACGGGCGCTCCACCTCCTCGGCCGATCTGGTCGAGCCCGTTTTCCAGCAGAAACGAAGGAATGGCGCCGGGCGGGGGCAGTCGACGGGGCAAAAACTGCAACGGGTTCGCGGTGGAACGTGTGAAGTTTTTCGACCGGCCGCTTTACTCGTGAGCGAGCGGCAAAGAGACCTGAAACGTCGCCCCGCCGACCGGATTGGCGGTCACGGTGACGCGTCCGTTGTGGGTCACGACGATCTTCTGAACGAGGGCGAGACCGAGGCCGGTTCCCCGCGCCCGGGTGGTGAAGAAGGGGCGGAAGATCTGATCGCCGAGCGACGGATCCACCCCTGGACCGTTGTCGGTGACCGTCAGGCGAAGCTGCCGGGGTGAAGCGTCGAGCGCGCCCTCGATGACGATTCGAGGCGCGATCTCCGCCTCCGCGCAGGCCTCGAGGGCATTGCGGCAGAGGTTGCTGATCGCCTGACGCAGCAGCACCTCGTCGCCGAGGACGGTGCCGAACTCTCCCTTCACCGAGACCTGACCGTGCCGCGCGCTCGTTTCCTTTCGAATATCGTCCGCCGCGCGCTCGGCGATCACCTGCATGTCCACCGGCGCCAGCGTCAGGTCCGCCGGACGCGCGAAGTTGAGAAAGTTCGTGACGATCTCGCCGAGGGCATCTCCTTCGCTGCGGATGCCCTGGACGTACGACCGGTACTCGGGAGGCAGCCGTTCCAGGTCGAAGAGGCGGCTGTAGCCGTGGATCGTGGCGAGGCCGTTCCGGAATTCGTGCGCGAGACCGGCGGTCAGCTCCCCGAGCCGCGCAAGGCTGTCCTTGAGTCGCAGCTGCTCTTCCAGCTCCACGACCGCGCTGAGATCAGTGAAAAGGCAGATGACTCCGCTCAGGCCGCCGTGCTCGTCGCGAATCCGCGAAACGGTGACGCCCAGATGCGACGCTCCGGTCTTCGACTTCAACGGCAGCGCGCGCCGGACGATTGGCTCGCTGCCCGTCAGGCTCTCCTCGATGACCTCCGAAAGAGGCGAAGAGGCCAGCACCTCGCGGTAGTCGCCCTTCCAGTCGGCGTCCGGGAGGCCCAGCAGCCGCCGGGCTGCCGGATTGAGGATCCGGACGTCTCCGTGGGTTCCGACGACCATGAGGCCGGAGGTCATGCTGGCGATGATCTCGCTGCTCAGCCGTTCGGAGGCCTCGGCCCTGGCCGTCATCGCGCGCTCCTGCACGCGGAGCTTCGCGAGCGCTTCCTCCAGGGCCGCCTGCATGAAGGCGCTCTCCCCGCTTGCGGCCAGGCCGCGCGAGGCCTGGCGCGCCGCCGCGCCTGCCTTGAGCAAGGCGAACGTGACGACGGCGGCCAGCACGCCGACGATCACCGTCAGGCCGAGGAGGAGATACCCTTCCTGGGTCATCTTTCTTTCGTCGGTACGACCCTTTAGGGTCGTGGCGTGGACGAGGCTAAAGCCTCGTGCCACAACGCGCCTGAGGTCGTTCACATCCGATAGAACGACAAGTACCAATTGAGCATCTGCAGACCCCAGAAGCTCGCCACCATCGCGCCGACCGCCAGGAACGTCCCGAACGGAATCTCCGACGCCAGGCGCACCTTGCGCGCGGCGAGCAACAGGCCAGAGAAGACCCCTCCGACCACGAAGCCGACGAAGAAGGTGATGACCACACCCTGCCAGCCGAGGAAGGCGCCGACCATGGCGAGCATTTTCAGGTCGCCGCCGCCCATCGCCTCCTTCTTCGCGAACAGCTCCCACGCGGTCGCGACGAGCCACAGGCTTCCGTAACCGGCGATGACGCCGATCGCTGAGTCGACGATCCCAGGCGGAAAGGCGAGACTGAATGCCAGGCCGGCCGCGATGCCCGGCAACGTGATCGCGTTGGGGAGCAGCTTGTGCTCCAGGTCGATCGCGAACAGCGCGACCATCGCGCAGGCGAACAAGATCCGCGGAATGAGGATCGGATCCCACCCGAACACCATGAAATTCAGCAGAAACAGCCCGCCGGTGAGCGCTTCGACGATGGGATATCGGACCGAGATACGCGCGCGGCAGGCGCGGCAGCGACCGCTGACGAGCATCCACCCGATGACTGGCAGGTTGTCATACCACGAGATCGGTGCTCGACAAGCGGGGCAGAACGAGCCGGGCCACACGATCGACAGCGCGCGCGGCACCCGGTAAATGACGACGTTCAGGAAGCTCCCCACGCAGAGCCCGAGAAGGGTCAGGAACAACGGGGCCCAGGCCGGGCCGGTCACGGCCGCCCCTGCGCGATCGGCGGCGGTTCGGAGGGCATCGGATAGAGCGAGGACTTCAGGGACACGGTGAGCGTGCCCCACCACGGGTTGAGCTCGAACGGCACGCCCGTCGGATCCACGGGGATCTGGCGGATGATCCGATCGGCGAGCAGTCGCTCCCAGGTCAGCGGCCCCTCCGGATTCGCGCCCGCGTACTTCTGGAGAATGGGCTGGACCCGATCGATGAAGTCGAGCACGTCGAGCTGCACCAGCCGCCGCTCGGCGGACGTCCGGATGAAGTCGTTGTCGGACGTCTCACGGAGCTGCTGCCAGAGCTGGCGCGAGGCGGCGCGCTGGCCGCCCTGCGCCAGCGTCGCCGCGGCGAGCGGCCTCAGCCAGTACGGCGCGCCTGGCCGATCTGCGGCGCGCTGAAACCATTCGGCCGCCAGGGCGTAGTTCCCCGTGTGCCAGTAGTGCACGAACGCGATGTCGTGGAAAAACTGCCACCGGCCGTCCTCTTTGATCCCCTTCTCCAGAAGCTTGATGGACAGGTCCGGCCGGCCGGCGCCGCCGGGATACGCTTCCGACAGGAAGATCGAGCCGAACCTGTACGCGACCGAGAAGTGCGGGTCGAGCGTCGTCGTGACGTCCAGGAGCGGGTACAGCAGATCGTAGTTCGGCGTCACCGCCGACAACCGCTCACCGCCGAAGTGCTGGATGGCTCGAATCCAGTACACGTCCGCGGCGAGCGCGTCGAACGACAGCACGAGGCGCTTCAGAGCGTCGCCCGACCGGACGTACAGCATGCGGTCGGACACGGTCGATGGCGTATACGCGCGATCCCGCAGCACCTGCACGACGACGACCGCGGCGACGAGCACCGCGATAATCGGCCCGGCGACCCACGGTTTCAAGAACCTATTTGAAGTCACGTTTCGAGAAGATCAGCATCGACAGGAAGAGCAGCGTCGCGATGTACAGCGCCGCGTAGCCGGCCGTCCACGCCATGTAGCCCATGGACACCGCACGCCCATGGACGATGTCCGCTTTGATGTCGAACGCCGCGAGATTGGGCAGGACGTAGTAGAGCCCGCGCGCCAGCCATGCCGCCGGCGCCGATTCCACCACCTGCTCGAAGTTCTTCAGGTCGGCGTTGAAGTGGCCGATGACGTACAGCCCGAACGTGAGGACGGCCGAGAGTATCGGCGTCGAGAAGGTCGAGAAAAACAGCGCGATGGCGGTCACGAGCATGAGCTCGATCAGGATCATGACGACAGGCTTCAGCAGATTCGGGTCGAGCGCCGGCGCCTCCCAGCGTTCGCGGGCAAGGCCGGTGACGGTGAAGTCGTAATAGGCCAGAACCGCGTAGAGCGCGAGCGCCATGACCGAGACGTTGATGAGCAGCGTCAGGACGAGGCCGGCGTACTTCCCGAGAATCAGCTCCTCGCGCCGGACCGGCTTCGAGAGCACCGCGTAGATGCTCCGGCGCTCCACCTCTTTCGACACGAGGCCGATGCCGATGAACACGGCGATGAAGAGCCCGAAGACCGCGGTCGCCGCGAGACCGAGGTCCTTCATGATCTTGACTTCCTGGCCCGCGGTCAGCTGGCCGATGAGATACGACGTGACCATCAGGAGAACCGCGAAGAACACGAGGTTGTAGAGGACCTTGTCCCTGACCGATTCCTTGAAGACGCTGACCGCAATCTGGGGAATTACCATCGGCGATCTCCAGTGTGGCCAACCTGCCGCACGAAGAGGTCCTCCAGCGTTTCCCGGATCGGCGTCAGCGACACGAGCCGGCCTCCCGCGGCGATGACCTCGGCCAGGAGGCGATCGGGGGCCGTCTCCGGCGCGACCTCGAGCGCATAGCGCTTGTCGGCGATGGCCGTCGCACGCCGGACACGGGAGGCGACAGTTTGAAGCGCCTCCGGCGTCAGATCGCTCACGACCAGCTCCCACCCGCGGACTTCGAAGGCCAGCATCTCACTCAGCGCGCCCGTAGCCGACAGCCGGCCCCCCGCGAGGATCGCCACTCGGCTGCACAGCGCCTCGGCATCCGCGAGGATGTGCGAGCTGAAAAACACGGTCCGCCCCTCGTCCCGCAGCCTCAGCATCAGCGCGCGCACTTCCCGTCGTCCCAGGGGATCGAGCCCGGACATGGGCTCGTCGAGGAAGACGATCTCGGGGTCGTTGATGAGCGCCTGCGCGATGCCGACGCGCTGCAGCATCCCCTTCGAGAACTTGCGCAGCTGCAGCCGCCGTTCCCCCGCGATGCCGACCTCGTCGAGCAGCCTGGCGACGCGCGCCTTCCGGTCGGCCGCGGAGAACCCGAAGAGACTCGCGAAATACGAGAGCAGCTCTTCCGCGGTCAGGTAGTCGTAGAAGTACGGGTTCTCGGCCAGGTACCCGATCCGCCGACGCATCGCGACGTCGCCGACCGGGCGCCCGAGGATCTCCGCGCGACCCGAGGTCGGGAACACCAGCTGCATGAGCAGCTTCAGCGTCGTCGTTTTTCCGGCGCCGTTGGGGCCGAGGAAGCCGAAGATTTCCCCCTCCCGGACCTCGAGGCTGAGCCGATCGAGAGCGCGGTACGGCCGCTTGCGCCAGAACCCGACCGCGTAGTCCTTGGTGAGGTCCTCGGTGAGGATCGCCGCGCTCATGCTGTCGGGCGGGCTATCGTTTGGCCTGCTTCAGCTCGTACGCGAGCGCGGCATCGAAGAACTGCGGCGGCAGACCGCCCTTGATTACCCGGCCGTTGATGAAGAAGGTCGGCGTCGATCGCACGCCGAGCGCGCCGCCGTTCGCGATGTCCGCTTTGACGAGCGGCAGCACCGATGCGTATTGGGCGTTGAAATCGCTCACGTTGATGCCGCCCACGGTGCGGGCGCCTTCCTTGACGGTGTCCGGCGTCAGCGTCGTCTGGTTTGCGAAGAGCCAGTCCTCCATCGCCTCGCGCCGGTTGTGCTTCTCGGCCAGCCGCACCGCCACCGCCGCCTCGCACGCCGCGAGGTGCCCTCCGCCCGGAGCGTTGAAGTTGCACTCGGGATCGAGAGGAAAGTCCTTGGTGACGAACCGGACCGCGCCCGGGTGCGACGCACGGTACTTCGCAAGAATGCTCTTGTAGTTCTCGTACGTCTGCCGGCACGGAGGACACTGATAGTCGTTGAACTTCACGATCACCACGGCGGCTCCCTCCGCGGGGATGCCCGGATCCACGGTGGGCAGCGCGACGTACCACCGCTCGAACTCGGACTGCTGCTCACCCGACGTGCCCGCCGCAGGGGCCTGTGCCCCGGCCGGGGCCGGCTCGCGCGGGAAAAAGGCAACCGCCGTTGCGGCCCCCGAGACGAGGAGGATTGCCGCCACCAGAGCGGCAGGGTTCGACGCGAGCGTGCGCAGATCGCGCAGCGCGCGTCCCGGAAGCTGGGACATCGGGAGGGTCATGGCTCCGCCTGAAATGAGAAACAGCCCGGCGACGGCGACGTAGGTCGGCACGCACAACGGGCACACGGTTTTGAGGACGACAAAAGAGCCGTAGGCCAGGTACAGCACGACGGCGAG
Organism: uncultured Acidobacteriota bacterium; assembly: GCA_963847125.1. GTDB lineage: Bacteria > Acidobacteriota > Vicinamibacteria > Vicinamibacterales > 2-12-FULL-66-21 > DATAEE01. The sequence goes on along the minus strand of CAWJYM010000004.1, from coordinate 2,425,026 downwards.
GCCGATCGTCGAGAGCGCGAACAGGTAGGTTGGCACCGTTTCCTGCGCGACGAGCCACCGCGGCGCGACGAGCAGCGCCAGCACGAGCACGAACCAGAGCAGGCCGAGCAGCGCGACCGGGACGCCGGCCAGCGAGCCGTACGGGCTCTGGTACGCCTCGGTGCAGCTCACCGTGGCGCTCACGTCACAGAAGCTGATGTAGGCCGGATTCAGCAGCAACCGGTAGTGCACCCAGGTAGACGCGGCTGATGCGACCAGACCCAGGAGGGTCAGGCCGAGGAGCCAGCGGCGCGTCCGGACGGTCATACCGGTATTTCGGTCGAGTGGTGGATGGGACATCTGCATCTATCTGCGTTCATCTGCGCGTATCTGCGGCTTCATACCTCTGCGCCCGCGTGCCGTCAAGGCTTCTGAGCGGGGCCAGCGAGCGACCCCAGCTCGCGGCCGGCCGGCGGCACGCCCGTTTCGGGCATCGTCCCCGTGAACGTCTCGATGTGCTCGTAGATCGCGCGACTGGTATTGGTGCCGAAGAACCGGCCACCTCCTTCGCGCGTCGGGTCGGCGGTGGCGGCGTAGCCGGCGGCCGGGATGGCGCCATTGCACGCGGGTTTCGCGTCCTCGATGGGCGTCCCCGCCATTCGAATCACGTAACCCGCCCTCCAGATCTCCGGCGCCGTGGTCAGATCCGACGTGAGGAAAGGCTCGCCGGTCGTGGGCACCGGCGTCCCCAGGCTGGCAAGGTCCGGAGCATAGCGCTCCGAGCCACAGACCGCCTTGAAGATCGCCTGGGCGCTGTTGATGGCCTCGAGCGTCGAGATGGCCGCCGCCTCGTCGCCCGCCTGCCGTGCCCCGCGGTACCACGGAATCGCGATGGCGAGGATGATCGCGAGTATCGCGATCGCGATCAGCAGCTCGACGAGCGTGAAACCCTTGGGACGTCCCATGGAGGATTCAGAAGCCAGAATACAGAATCCAGAATACAGAATTCAGAATACAGAATTCAGAGGCTATAAACACAAAGAGCGGAACGTCCGAGGACGTTCCGCTCTTCCTTTCCTGGCCAGCGCCGGAGGTGTCTAGGCCGGCGTGGCGCAGTTGGTGTCCTTACTGGATGATCGTCGCCGGCGCAACAGGCGGGTCGGGAATCGCGCCGCCCGTCGTGTTCTGCCAGATGGATCCATCGCGCGCGAGCGCGAAGGCGCGCTGACCGGTCGACCCGATCGTCACCGGCACCGCGGTGCCAAACACCGCGCCGACGGTCGCGTTGCCCGCGCAGTCGTTCGGGCCGGCGCCCGCGCCGCTCGCCACCACGTTGACCTGGTATCCGCTCTTGGTCACCGGCTCGGCCGCCGCGAGGTCCGCCGACAGGAAGCCGACCATGTTGGCCATGACGTCCTGGTAGGCCCCGTTGCCGCACGAGCTCGAGTAAGCCGCTTCACCCGACGACACGGCGCGCAGAGACCCGATGGCCGACGCCTCGTTGCCCGACATGCGGGCGCGAAGCAGACCGGGCACAGCGATCGCCGCGATGATGCCGATGATCGCCACGACGATCAGCAGCTCGATCAGTGTGAAACCCTTCTGATTGCGCATCTCTCTCTTCTCCCTTGACGTAAAAAATGTTGCCGCCAGAACCGCCCGAGATGTTTTATTGTCGCGGCTGTCAAAGCAACGGCGGTGCCAGGCTCATCGGCGGCGGGCTCGAGCCCTTAAATCCTTCAATATCCAGACGTTTGAGGCAGGTCCTTGGCCGGTAACGGCCTTGTGATCGTGCTGTGGCCGACAAAAATTGTCAACCTCGTGTGCCGCAGTGTGTCAGGCCGCAAGTCCAGGCCCCCAGCCACAGCCCCAAGCCCCAGGCCCTATTTCAGGCTGTACTTCTTCGAGAGATATCGAAACTGTCGGAAGCTGATGCCCAGCAGCTCGGCCGCCCGGCTCTTGACGCCGTTGGCTCGGCGCAACGCTTCCACGAGATATTCCCGCTCGATGTCCTGGACGTGCTGCTCCAGGTGGAACCCGGAGTCCGGCAGGCCAGCATCACGCCCGGCGGTCGCTCCCGGGGCGATGCCATTCTGGACGTGATCGGGCAGGCTCGCCAGGCGGATGGCGGCGGATCGCTCGAGCGCGACCGCCCGCTCGACCGCGTTCTCGAGCTCGCGGATGTTGCCGGGCCAGCCATAGGCTTGCAGGCACTTCATCGCGTCGGCGGCGATGCCGTTGATCGCCTTCCCCATCTGCGCGGAGTACTTGGCGAGGAAGTGATCGGTCAGGAGCGGAATGTCGTCGGTCCGCTCGCGAAGCGCCGGCAGCCGGACGGGAATGACGTTGATGCGGTAAAAAAGATCTTCTCGGAACTTGCCCTCGGCGACCAGCCGGGCGAGGTCGCGGTTGGTGGCGGCGATGATGCGGATGTCCGCCTCGATCTCCTCGGTCCCGCCGAGCCGCCGGAACTTCCGCTCCTGGAGCACGCGCAGCAGCTTGACCTGCATCATCGTGCTCATCTCGCCGATCTCGTCGAGGAAGATCGTCCCTTTGTCGGCGACCTCGACGAGCCCCTTCTTGTTCGTCTCGGCGCCGGTGAAGGCGCCGCGCATGTGACCGAACAGCTCGGACTCGAGGAGCGTCTCGGGCAGCGCGCCGCAGTTGAGCGCGACGAACGGCCGGTCCTTTCGCAGGGAGTTGAAGTGAATGGCGCGTGCGACGAGCTCCTTGCCCGTGCCCGACTCCCCCGTGACCAGGACCGTGCTCGTCGTCGGCGCGATCGTTTGCACGAGCTGGAAGACCGCCTGCATGGCGCCGCTCTTGCCGATGATGTTCGAGAACTGATGCGAGGTCTGCAGGACCCGCTTGAGGAGCACGTTCTCCTGCTGCAGGCGCTTCCGCTCGAGCGCCTTCCTGACCTTCAACTTCAGCTCGTCCACGTTGAACGGCTTGCTGACGTAGTCGTACGCTCCCAGCCGCAGCGCCTCGACCGCCGTATCGGTGGAGGCGTAGGCGGTGATCATGATGCCGATGACGTCCGGGTTGATGCGCTGCGCGGCCCCCAGCACTTCCACGCCGCTCATGTCCGGCATCCGGATGTCGGAGATCAGCAGCTCGATGGGCTCGCGCTCGAGCATTTCCACCGCGGATCGGCCGTTGTCGGCGAGCAGCACCTCATGCCCCTCGCGCTTCAGTACGATGGCGAGCAGCTCCCGCATCGATCGCTCGTCGTCGACGACGAGGATCCGCGAGGCGGCGTCGGTTTGCTTTGCGGCGGCGACAGCCATAATACGAGCGCGCTCAGACGAGCGCGGTCTTGCGCTCCTCCGTCGGCGCAGCGAGGACCGGGGCGCGCCCCGGCAGATGGACTTCCACGGTGGTTCCGGCGCCCGGCTCGGACCGAACGTCGATCGCGCCGCCGTAGTCGGTGACGATCCGGTGGACGATGGCGAGCCCGAGCCCCGTGCCGCCTCTGAACCCGCCACGGAACGGCTGGAAGATGCGATCGAGCTCCCCGGCCGGGATCCCGACGCCCTGATCCTCTACGCGCACGACCGCGCCCGGCTCAGCGGCGCCGGGCCGGTGCTCCGGCGCGACCGACAGCTGGAGCCGGCCCCCTGACGGCATCGCGCGCAGGCCGTTGGTCGCCAGGTTCCAGACGATTTGGCGGATCTGGTTCTCGTCGGCGAAGTACCAGACCGGCTCGTCAGGCGCCTCTACGACGACCTCGTGGTCGTCGCGGACCTCGACGTTGTTTCGAAGCAGCGTCGCGGTGTCGTTCAGCACGCCGCGGATGTCGTGTCGCGACGCCTCGCGGCTCTGCGGCCGCGCGTAGGCCAGGAAGCTCCGGATGGTGTCGTTGAGCCGTTCGGACTCGCGGAGCACGATGTCCATGAGCTGCGCCTGCTCCTCGTTGAGCGACAGCTCCTGCCTGAGCACCTGCATCGACCCGGACATCGACGCGAGCGGATTGCGGATCTCGTGCGCGATACCCGCGGCCATCTCGCCCACGGCCGCCAGCCGCTGCTGGACCCGCGCTTCGCGCTCCTGCCGTTTGGACTGCGTGACATCCTGGAACGTCACCAGATACCCGCTGAGACCCGCCGGCGTCACGAACGGCGCGGTACTGAAGCCGAGCTCGATGTGGCTTCCGTCCGGCCGCTGGAACCCGAACTCCGCGCGGTAGCGTCCGCCGCTGCCGCCGCTGCCGCGCATGGCGTCGAGCACGTCGCGCGGGAACTGGAGGACCTCGTCGGCGTCGCGGGCGAGCGCGTCCGCCAGCGTCAGGCCGGTAATCGCCTGCGCGGCGCGGTTGAACGACAACACCCGCCCGTCGGCGTCGACGGTGGCCAGCCCGCTCGGCAGGCTGTCGATGATGTGCTGGTTGAACGCCTGCAGATCGGCGATTCGGCTCGACGCGCGCTGGAGCCGTACGTCGGCGCGCCGCTGCCCTTCGGCGAGGTACCCGCTCAGCACCGCGACGGCGAACAGCCCGAACAGGTTCAGCCCGACCGTGAAGAGCGCGAGGCGCAGCGGCGGGAGCGCCGCCGCGGCCGTGGGCGCGAGCGGGCTGGAGTACTGCAGGACCACGATCCCGCCGTACAGCAAGCCGCTCAGGAACGCGATGAGCATCCCGCCGCGCCAGTACAGCGTGATGCTGGCGGCGATGACCGGCAGCGCGTAGAGCGAGCTGAAATAGCTCGTGACGCCGCCGGTCAGGTGCACGACCGCCGACACCGTGATCGCGTCTCCGGCCAGCTGCAGGTCGACCAGCCAGCGGTGGCGCTCGGCGAACCGCGTCGTGACCGCGTAGAGCGCGGTCAGGGCGTAGGTCGCGCCGATCAGGAAGAAGAACGGATCGACCGGAAAGGTTCCGGGCGCCTGGATCTGGACGAGGATCGCCGAGCCGAGGACGATCGTGAGCGCCACCGCGCGAATGGCGATCAGCCAGAGCAGCTTCTTCCTGAGTGTAGCCATCTTTTATTTCTTATGCGCTGGGGCCCCACCCCCAGCGCCTACCATCCGCCTTCGCCAAGGCTCCGGCGAGACCTCGCCGAAGCTCGAAGAGCGTCGGCGGGCGCCTCGCTTACGCTCGGCGCGCTGCCTCGCTGCACCTGTTCCCACGTCGACCTTCGTAGTCCCCAGTCCCTAGTCCCCAGTCCCTACGTCAGCTTGCTGATCATGTCGAAGATCGGCATGTACATCGCGATGACGATGCCGCCGACGATGACGCCGAGGACCGCGATCATCAGCGGCTCCATCAGGGTCAGCAGCCCGGCGACGGCCGTGTCCACTTCTTCTTCGTAGAAGTCGGCGATCTTGCTGAGCATCGTGTCGAGCGCGCCCGTCGTCTCGCCGACGTTGATCATCTGCACGACCATCGACGGGAACACCGCCGTCTGGGCCAGCGGCCCGGAGATGGTCTCGCCGCGCTCGATCCCCGACCGCGTCACCATGATCGCGTCCTCGACAATCGCGTTGCCCGACGTCTTCGCCGTGATATCGAGCCCGTCGAGGATGGGGACGCCAGAGCTGAGCAGCGTCGCGAGCGTGCGGCAGAACCTGGCGACCGCGATCTTCCGCATGATGAGCCCGAGGATCGGCATCTTGAGCACCGCCGCGTCGACCGTGTGACGGCCCGCGTCGGTGTCGTAGTAGCTCTTGAAGCCGTAAATGCCGAGCGGGATGATGATGAACAGGATCCAGCCGTACCAGACGACGTAGTTCGACATCGCGATGACGATGCGCGTCGGCATCGGCAGGCTGGCGCCGAGGCCCTCGAACATCTGCGCGAAGGTCGGGATGACCTTCCACAGGATGACGCCGACGACCAGCGCCGCGATGATCAGGACCGCGATGGGATAGATCATCGCGGACTTGACCTGCCCCTTCAGCTTGACGTTCTTTTCGATGTAGACCGCGAGGCGCTTGAGAATCGTGTCGAGGATGCCGCCCGCCTCGCCCGCCGCGATCATGTTCGTGAAGAGCGGGTCGAACGCCTTCGAGTGCTTCTTCATCGCGTCGGCGAGCGCGGCGCCCGCCTCGACGTCGGACCGAGTGGCCAGGATGACGCTCGAGAAGTTCTTGTCGGGCTCCTGCTTCCCGAGGATGTCGAGGCACTGCACGAGCGGCAGGCCGGCGTCGATCATGACGGAGAACTGACGCGTGAAGATCGCCAGGTTCTTGGAAGGCACCGCCTTCCCCTTGGCCTTCACGGGCGCCGCCTTCTTCTCAGCCGCCTGCTCCCTGAGCGCGTCGATGCGGGTGACCATGATCTGCTCGCGCCGGAGCGCCGCGACGACGGCGTCACGCGTGTCACCCGCACGCTCGCCGGTGATGATCTCGCCCGCGCGCGTCCGTCCGGAAAAGGCAAATGTGGCCATGTCTCCTTACCTCTGTGTCACCGGCCGCGGCCGGTTGAGACCGGCGCCGGGCACCACGCCGACGCCGCGGTTGATCAGGTCCTGCAGCTCGTCTCTGAGCGACGAGGTCCCGAGCGCGGTTTCGAGAGCGATCAGCTTCCGCTGCACGAGCGTCGCCAGCGACTGGTTCATGGTCTGCATGCCGAGCTTTTCCTGGCCCGACTGCATGGTCGAGTAGATCTGATGCACCTTGTCGTCGCGGATCAGGTTCCGGATCGCCGCGTTCGGCACCATGATCTCCAGCGCGACGCAGCGTCCGGTCCCGTCGGACCGCGGCAGCAGCGCCTGACAGACGATCCCCTCCAGGACGAGCGAGAGCTGCGTCCGGATCTGCCCCTGCTGGTGCGCCGGGAAGACGTCGATGATTCGGTTGATCGTCTGGGCGGCGGAGTTGGTGTGGAGCGTCGCGAACGTCAGGTGCCCCGTCTCGGCGATCCGCAGCGCCGATTCGATGGTCTCGAGGTCGCGCAGCTCGCCGATCAGCACGATGTCGGGGTCCTCGCGGAGCGCGGCGCGCAGCGCCATCGAGAAGCTCTGCGTGTCGCTGTGGACTTCGCGCTGATTGACGAGACAGCCCTTGTGCGGATGGATGTACTCGATCGGATCCTCGATCGTGAGGATGTGCTCGCGGCGTTCGGCGTTGATCTTGTCGATCATCGCCGCGAGCGTCGTGGACTTGCCGCTGCCGGTCGGGCCGGTGACGAGTACCAGCCCGCGCGGCTTTTCGGCAAGGTTCGCGATGACCCTCGGAAGCCCGAGGTCGTCGAATCCTTTGATCTTCTCCGGAATGACCCGGTAGACCGCGCCGACCGCGCCGCGCTGGTTGAAGACGTTGCAGCGGAAACGGGCGAGGCCGCGGATGCCGAACGAGAAGTCCAGCTCCATCGACTCCTCGAACCGCTTCTTCTGCGCGTCGGTCAGCACGCTGTACGCCAGCTGCTTGGTTTCCGACGGCGTGAGCAGCGGCAGATCCAGCTGCTGAAGCTTGCCGTGCACCCGGATCTGGGGCGGTGTGTTCGTCGTGATATGCAGGTCCGAGCCGTTGTTTTCGACCAGGACCTGCAGCAGTTCAGGCAGCGTCGCCATTCAGTGGTTCCCCTCGGGGCAGGCCTGAAGGCCTGCGCTACGTTGTTTGCGGGCCAGCGTCATTTCACCGTTTCCCGCGCGACTTCCTCGATCGTCGTCATCCCCTGTTGAACCTTCATCAGGCCACTGCGACGAAGAGTGATCATTCCCTCCTCGACCGCCTTGCGCCGCAGCTCGAGCGCCGAGGCGCCGACCAGAATGAGCTCGCGCAGCTCGTCGGTGACCTCCATGACCTCGTAGAGGCCGACGCGTCCCTTGTAGCCCGTGTTGTTGCAGACGTCGCAGCCCTTCCCTTTCTTGGGAACGACCGCCTCCGATTCCTCTGGCGTGAAGCCCGCCTCGACCAGCGCCTGGGCCGGCGTCGGCTGGTCTTCCTTGCACTTCGCGCAGACCCGCCGGACGAGACGCTGCGCGCAGATCAGGTTCACGGAGCTCGCCACCAGAAACGGCTCGATGCCCATGTTCATCAGCCGGTTGACCGTGCTCGGCGCGTCGTTGGTGTGCAGCGTCGAGAGCACGAGGTGACCGGTGAGCGCCGCCTTGACCGCGATCTCCGCGGTCTCGAAGTCGCGGATCTCACCGACGAGGATGATGTTCGGGTCCTGCCGGAGGAAGGATCGCAGCGCCGCCGCGAAGTTCAGGCCGATGTTCTCCCGGATCTGGACCTGGTTGACGCCGACGAGGTTGAACTCGACGGGGTCCTCCGCGGTGATGATGTTCGTCTCCATCGTGTTGATCCGGGAGATCGAAGAGTACAGCGTGTTGGTTTTTCCACTTCCGGTCGGACCGGTGACGAGCACCATGCCCCACGGCTTCATGATCTGCCGCTCGAACTTGTTGAGCGACTCCTGCTCGAACCCCAGCTTCGTCATGTCGAGCATCAACTTGTTCTTGTCGAGCAGACGCATGACGATCTTCTCGCCGAAGAGCGTGGGGAGGCAGGACACGCGGAAGTCGATCTCGCGCGTCGACCCGTTGTCGGCGAACCGCAGCTTGATGCGACCGTCCTGGGGCAGCCGCTTCTCCGCGATGTCGAGCTTGGCCATGATTTTCACGCGCGACGTGATCGCGTCGCGAAACTTCATCGGCGGCGCCATGACGTTGTAGAGAATGCCGTCAATGCGGAACCGGACGCGGAACTCCTTCTCGTACGGCTCGATGTGGATGTCGCTCGCCCCTTTTTGAATCGCCGACATCAGCATCAGGTTCACGAGGCGGATGACCGGCGCCTCGCCTCCCTGTTTCTCGAGCGACGCGACGTCGATCTGCTCGAGCTCCTCGAGCACCTCGACGTCGTCGTCCATGACCGACGACGTCTCCTCGAGGGCCTTCGTGACCAGGTCGAGAGACGAGGCGCTCGAAATGCTTTCGCCTTGCGGCTGCTCCGGCGCCTGCTGCTGGCGCCTCCCGCCTCCGCTGGCTGCCGTCGGGGCCGAGTAGTACCGCTGGATCGCCTCCATGACCCCGGTCTCGGAAGCCACCACCGGCTCGACGTTGTAGCCCGTCATGAACTTGATGTCGTCCATGGCGAACACGTTGGTCGGGTCGGTCATCGCGATCGTCAGGGTCGCCCCCGCGCGACTGAGCGGTACGATCTGATACTTGTGGGCCGTGTCGGCCGGCACGAGCTTGATGACGGCGGTGTCGACGTCGAACTGCGTCAGGTTGATGGAGGGAACGCCGTATTGCTTGCTGAGGAGCTGGGTGATCTCCTCGTCCTTCACGAACCCCAGCTTGACCAGGTTGTAGCCCAGCTTGCCGCCATTCGTCTTCTGCGCGTTGAGCGCTTCCTGGAGCTGCGCAGGCGTAATGCGCTTCTCCTTCAGCAGAAGTTCACCGATGCGGACAGCCATAGCTTAGTGAGAGACTGGTCCCGTGATTCAGAACCCTGGCGGGAGCCGAGAGGAGAACCTGCTGGGGAAGTGATTATTGTACAGGTATGACAGTTTCTGTCAATAGAGAGACGTGAACTGTCCAAGCTGTAAACTTTTTGACAGCGCGCTAATTCGCGCCGATTCAGGGAGTTAGAAGTGAACGCGGCCCGCGATGCCCCATCCGCGATCGCCGGCATCGGAGCCTCCGGTGGCCTGCGCATCCACCCAGACCGAACCCCAGACGGCGATACCAAACCCGCCCGTCGCGACCGGACCGCGGTCGTCGCCGGCGGTGTTCAGCCGAAGGCCGCCGCGCGCCGCGAGCCGCCGGCCCCACCGCCATTCGGTGCCGGCCGCCAGAATCCGGCGATCCTCTGATGCTTCCGCAACCGGATTCAGCGAAGACCTGGTCAGGTCGGCGTCGACGGCGATGGTCCAGTCGCCCTGGAGCCAGGCCACGCCTGCCCGGGCCATCCGTTGGAGCCTGAGCGGTGTCCCATCCATCGTGTCGAACTGCGGTTCAACGATATTCCGCACGGTAAGGCCGGCCCGCCAGGGTCCTCGAACATACAGCGCTCCCGCATCGAGGTCGAAGGAGTTGGTTGCCCGACCTAGCGCATCGTCATCCGGGTCGAGCGAGGCGAGGCCGCGCACGAACTTCAGCGCGCCGCCGACCGTGAACCCATCCACCAGCGTGTGGAGAAGCGTCACGCCCGCCTGGTGTGTCACGAGGCCTTCGAGCCGCGTCCGGACGTACCCCAGCCCGAGCGGCGGCGTCCCGGTGAAGATGCCCGTGCCGGACCGCTCGTCGAACGACTCATAGTCCACGGCCATGCTGAACAAGCCGCCGGTCGCGAGCCCGGCAGGATTCCACCAGATCGCCGACACGTCGTCCGCCACTGCGACGAATGCGCCCCCCATCCCGAGCGCGCGTACGCCAATCGTCTCGAAGGGCTGGGCGGAGGCAACGGCGGGGACAATCAGGAGGGAGACGAGCGTCAAACCGCCGCGAAGCATCCGCCCAAGCTTACCCTCAAATGGTTCTGTGGACGGTACTTGCCGCCCGACGAAACCTGCGGTTCACCTTGGTCGTATTCGGACATTAGCGGTACAATTGACGCCTTCGGTCCGCACTTTCCCAGAGAGCTGCAAATGGCTGAGATGACGCAGGTCGAGGGGGCGCAGCGCGCCCAGGGGCTCCTGTCCCGGATCGTCGGCATCGTGGTGTCGCCGCGCGACACTTTCGCCGCGGTCGCAGACCATCCGAAAGTGCTCGGCGTGCTGGCCTTCGTCACGCTCGCCGGCTGTGTCACGATCGGAGGGTTCCTGCTGACCGAGGTCGGCCAGCAGGCCTGGCTCGATCAGCAGGTCGACCAGTCCGAAGCGTGGGGCCGCCAGATGAGCGACGAGCAGTACGCTCAGATGGAGAAGATCGCGCCGGTCGTCGGCTACATCACGACCGGCGTCATGCTCCTCGCGATCCCGATCATGACGCTCGTCACCGCCGGCATCCTCTTCGCGGTCTTCAACGCTGCGATGGGCGGCCGTGCCACGTTCAAGCAGCTCCTGGCAGTCGTCTCGCACGCCGGCGTGATCTCCGCGTTGGGTTGGATCTTCGTGATGCCCCTGAACTACGTGCGGGAATCGATGTCGAGTCCGACCAACCTGGCGGCGCTGGCGCCCGGCCTTCCTGAAGGCAGCTTCGTGACGCGCCTGCTGGGGACCGTCGATCTCTTCCTCATCTGGTGGGTGGTCGTGCTCGCCATCGGGCTCGCGGTGCTCTATCGGAGGCGCACGCAGCCGATCGTCATGTCGCTGCTTGCGGTGTACGCCGTGATCGCGTTGATCATCGCGGGCACGATGTCGGCTTTGGGGGGTTCATGAAGGTGTCGCGCAAGAAGATCATCATCGGCTCGGTGATCGTGATCGCGCTCGTGGCGATCGTCGTCGCCAACCTGGCGTTCAAGCGGTCGGACGCGGTGACGATCAATGTCGAGCCGATCAAAAAGCAGCGGCTCGAGGCGATCGTCTCGGCCTCCGGCACGATCCAGCCGAAGCGCTCCGTGAACATCAGCGCCGACACGATGGGGCGCGTCACGAGCCTCGCGGTGAACGAAGGGGACCGCGTGAAGCAGGGGCAGTTCCTGCTGCAGATCGACCCGCGCAACCTCCGGTCGCGCGTCGACAGCGGCGAGGCGAGCATGCAGGCGTCGGCGTCGCAGCTCGAGCAGGCGAAGGTGCAGATCGAAAGCTCCCGCACGGCCCTTCTCCTTGCTCAGGAAAACGTCCGGCGGCAGCGCGAGCTGTGGAAGGCGGGCCTGACGACCAAGGAAACGCTCGATCGCACGGAGAACGAGACGAAGCTGCGCGAGATCGAGCTCCAGGAACGGATCAAGGCCGTGGAGACGTTGCGGCTCCGCGTGCAGCAGGAGCGTGCGATGCTCGAAGGCGCGCGCTACGATCTCAGCAAGGTCAGGATCGAGTCGCCGATCAACGGGCTCGTGACGCGACGCAACATCGAGGAAGGCGAGACGGTCGTGATCGGGACGATGAACAATCCCGGCACCGTCCTGTTGACGATCGCGGACATGTCGATCATCGAGGCCGAGGTGGAGGTCGACGAGACCGACATTCCGGGCGTGAAGATCGGCCAGAAGGCGGTGATCCGGATCGACGCCGTGCCGAACCAGACCTTCAACGGGAAGGTGACGGAGGTCGGCAACAGTCCAATCCAGGCCACGGGTCAGGCCGCCGCGGGGCAGCAGGCGACCAACTTCAAGGTCGTCGTGACGCTCGAAGGGGAGGTCCCGGAGGTGCGCCCCGGCTTTACCTGCACCGCCGAGATCACGACGGCGACACGGGACCTGGCGCTGTCGGTGCCGATTCAGGCGCTCGCCGTCCGCGAGCTCGTCTTCGACGAGAAGGGAGCGATCGTGCGTCCGCCGAAGGAGGAAGGCCGACGTCCGCGTCGTCCGAGCCTGGGCGCCGCTTCGGCCGAGGAGCTGCCGAAAGGACAGACCCGTCGAGAGGAAGAAGGGGTCTTCGTCGTGCGCAACAACCTCGCCGAGTTCGTGCCTGTCAAGACGGGGATCGCGGGCGAGAAGTACTTCGAGCTGTTGTCCGGCCCCAAGGAAGGGGAACAGGTCATCACCGGTCCGTTCAGCTCGGTGCGCAACCTGCAGGACGGGGATCCGGTGAAGGTCGAGACGCCCGATAGAGGGTCGCGTCGTCGATGAACAAGCTCCTGGACGCCATCGGCGTCGCGCTGTCGTCCGTCTGGACGAACAAGCTGCGCTCGTTCATGATGATCCTCGGCAACGTCGTCGCCGTCACGTCCATCATCGCCGTCGTGTCGCTGATTCGCGGGATGGACACGTACGTCTCGAACGCGATCATCGGAGAAGTGGGCGCCGGGACCTTCAAGGTCATGCGCGTCGGTTTCATCACCGACGACGAAGAGGAGGAACGCGCCCGCCGGAGGAATCCGGTCGTGACCCTGTCGGACATGCAGGCGATCGGCGAGTTTTCCGATCTGGTGGATGCCGTGATGGCCGAGTCCGGGGCCGGCACGAACGTCAGCTTCGAGAACACGACGCTCGAGAACACCAGAGTCATCGGCGTCTCGCCGGATTATGCCGAATTCAGCGGTTACACACCCAGCCTCGGCCGGATCCCGAGCCGGCAGGAGGTCGAGCGAAGCCGCCCAGTCGTGCTGCTCGGCTGGGACACGGCAGAGAATCTGTTCAAAGGGCGGGACCCGATCGACAAGATCATCCGGATTCGGAACATGCATTTCCGAGTCGTCGGAGTCAACGAGAAGAAAGGATCGGTGTTCGGCAATTCGCAGGACGAGTTCGCGATCGTTCCGCTGGGGGCGTTCTGGAAGCTTTTCGGGTCGCGGCGCTCGCTCGAGGTCACGGTCAAGCCCGTCGATCCGTCGCAGTTGACCGCCACAATGGATGACGCGCGTGTCGCGCTGCGCATCGAGCGCCATCTGCGCGCAAAGGAAGAAGACAACTTCGGACTGGTCACGTCCGACACCCTGATGGACTTCTGGCGGGCGTTCTCGTCCGGCATCTTCGCCGTTCTGCTCGGGGTCGTGTCGCTCTCGCTCGTCGTCGGCGGCATCGTGATCATGAACATCATGCTGATGGTCGTCAGCGAGCGGACGCGCGAGATCGGCCTGCGCAAGGCGCTCGGGGCCCGCCGCCGCGACATCGTCTGGCAGATCCTCACCGAGTCGACGACGCTCTCGACGGTCGGCGGGCTGATCGGCACGGCGTTCGGGTTCGCGCTGGCGCTGGGCGTCGCCGCGTTCACGCCGCTCCCGGCCATCATCGAGACCTGGTCGGTCGCGCTCGGCATCGGCATGACCGCGATCGTCGGTCTGTTCTTCGGACTCTACCCGGCGATGCGCGCCGCCGCCCTGGATCCCATCGAGGCGCTGCGACGGGAATGAGCGCGGACACCTCGGCCCCGCGCGCGCAGAAGGGCGGATCGCTCCGGTCCGGTCTTCTCACCGAGATTCTGCTGATCGCGCTGGACACGCTCCGCGCCAACAAGCTGCGGTCCGCCCTCACGATTCTCGGCGTGGTCATCGGCGTGACGTCGATTGTGGCGATGACGGCGTTGATCCGCGGCTTCGGAGATCAAATGCAGGCGCTCATCCGCCAGATGGGTGCCGAGACCGTCTACGTGGCGAAGATGAGCATCGCCAGCTTCGCCGCCGGGCGCGAGTTCTTCGATCTCATGAAGCGCCCCGACATCACCGAAGACGATGCCAAGGCCATCGCGCTCGGAGCGCCGTCGGTCGCCACCGTCGGTGTCCAGCTCGGCGGCGGACCCGGTTCCCGGCCCGAGAGGGTGACCTACCGGGAACAGTCCACGAAGCAAATGGGTCTGATCGGAACGAGCGCGAACTTCGCCGAGACGAACTACATCGAGCTGGAGAACGGCCGCTTCTTCACCGATTACGAGGTCCAGCACCGGCGGTACGTCGTCGTGCTCGGATTCGCGCCCGCGTCTACGCTCTTCCCGACGACCGATCCGATCGGTAAGCGCGTCCGAATCGGCTCCAATGAGTACACCGTCGTCGGGACGATGGGCAAGCGTCCGAGCATCATGATCGGCAATGCCGACGAGTTCATGGTCATACCGGTCACCACCTACGATAAGGTGTACGAGCCGCCGCGGATCAGAGGCATCCTCGCGAGATTTCTCGTCATCGCCGTGGTCCCGAGACCGGGCGTCCCGCGGGAACAGATTACTCAGGAAGTCGAACAGGTGATGCGCAGCCGTCACCGTCTGAAGCTCGACGAAGAGAACGACTTCGACCTCCTCACGTCGGACACGATTCAGAAGATCGTGAATCAGGTCACCCAGGCCATCGTTCTGGCCCTGGTCGTGATTTCGTCGATCGCGCTGATGGTCGGGGGGATCGGCGTGATGGCCATCATGACCATCTCGGTGACCGAGCGTACCCGTGAGATCGGCGTCAGAAAGGCGATCGGCGCGCGACGCCGCGAGATCCTGACGCAGTTTCTGCTCGAAGCGGTCTTCCTGACGGCCCTCGGCGGCATCCTCGGCATCCTGTTCGGGAGCGCGATCGCGTTCGCCATCAACAATCTCGCGGGCTTCCCCGTCTCGCTGCCCTGGTGGTCCTACGCGATCGGCCTCGGCTTCTCGGCCGGCGTCGGCATCTTTTTCGGGATGTGGCCCGCGATCAAGGCGTCCCGCCTTGATCCGATCGAAGCGTTGCGATACGAATAGCCTGCGTGCGGATCGCGATCCGGCGGCTCGTCGCGAGTCCTATCCTGACCGCGGCAGCTGTCCTCTCGCTGGCGCTTGGGCTCGGAGCCAACGCGACGGTCTTCGCCTGGATCCGCGCCGCCCTGATCGACCCGCTCCCGCCTGCGGTCAATACCGACGGTCTGAGCGTCCTCGCGGCGACCGGTCCGGGTGAGCTCACCGGCGCGCTCGCGCTCCCCGAGCTGAGCGCTATCCGGCGCGGCAGCCCTTCGATTGCGGCGATCGCCGCACATTTCACGATCGACGTCCAGCTTGCCGCCGACGGGGGTCGGCCGCCCGAGCGCGTGCTCGGCGCGCTCGTATCCGGGGACTATTTCCAGGCGCTCGGCGTGTCCATCCCAGTCGGTCGGGCATTCCTCCCCGAGGAAGACGCGGCGCCAGGCGCCCGACCCGTCGCCGTGATCAGCCACGACCTCTGGCGCCGCCGGTTCGGCGGCGACCCTGGCGTCGGGCACGCGACGATGATGATCAATGGAGGGAGCTATGCGATCGTCGGCGTCGCGCCCGATGAATTCTGGGGCACGGCGATTGGCGTCGACACGTCCATCTGGATCCCGCTGGCGATGCACGAGACCCTCCTCATGCGGGACCTGCGCGCCGCGAGCGAAGCACGGCTTCTGACGTGCCTCGCCCGCCTGGCGCCCGGCGCGACCGACGCCCGGGCGCGCGCGGAGCTTGCGGCCGTGGCCGTGGAGCTCGCCCGGGCCGACGTCGAACAACCCGAGCCGGAGGGCGGGCAGGCCCCTCAGGCCCGGCGGTCGTTCACCCTGACGGCGTTCTGGCGCGCCCCGTCCGGCGCCCAGGCGGTGCTGCGGCCGATGCTCGTGCCGATGGCGGTGTTGTCGGTGCTGCTGTTCCTCCTCGCGTGCGTCAACGTCGCCCAGGTGCAGCTGGCGCGGGCACAGACGCGGCAGCGCCTGGGGGCCGTGCAGCTCGCGCTCGGCGCCACGCCCAATCAGCTCGTTCGGGAAACGCTCACGGAGGCGGCCGTGCTCGCTGGCGCGGCTGCTGTGGCGGCGCTCGCGGTCGCCGCCTGGTCCTCGGAGCTGCTCGTCCGGCTCGTCCCGGCCGCTGACTTCACGCCGCGCTTCAAGGCCGGCATCGGTCCGGGCGTCGTCGGGCTCGCCGCCGCGATGGCGGCGGTCGCGGCCGCGCTCGTGGCGATCGTCCCGGCGCGCTGGGCCTCGCGCGCCGATATCGTCCTGGCGCTGCGACAGGAGGCCGTCACGCTCGCCGGCTCGCGGCGCTCGGGCCGTCTGACCGCGACGCTCGTCGTGGTGCAGATCGCGCTCGCGGTCGCGATCCTGACCGGTGCGGGCCTCCTCTTGCGGAGCCTGCAGCTCTATCAGACCGGCGATCTGGGTTTCGATCCCGAAGGAGTGCTGGTCGCCCGCTACAACCTGGTCCCGTCACGCTACTCCCCCGCCGCCGGCGCCGAGTTTCACCGGCAGCTGCTCGACCGATTGCGCGCGACGCCCGGCGTCGCCAGCGCGACGATCGCGCGGTGGATCCCGCTCAGCCTCACCGGCGCCGGGACGACCTCGATAGAGGTCCCGGACTACGTGCCGGCGCCCGGTGAGGACGTGCGCGTGCGCCTGAACGTCGTCGGCTCGTCGTACTTCACGACGATGCGAATCCCGGTATTGCGGGGCCGGGATTTCGACGCGCGCGACGTCGAGAACGGGCGGCGGGTTGCGGCGGTGAGCCAGTCCGCGGCCGAGCGGTTCTGGCCGGGCCGCGACCCGGTCGGCGCGATGGTCGAGTTCGCGGGCGTGCGCTACGAGGTCATCGCCGTCGCCGGAAACGCCCCCCGGCAACTCGTGATCGACGTGCCCGATCCGTGCGTCTACATCCCGGTCACGCAGTTGTACCGGGCCGATGTGATTCTCCACGTGCGCGTGACGGACGGGCAGCCGATGCCGCTGGCGCGCGTCCGCGCGGTCGTCGATACGCTGGACTCGGATCTGCCGCTCACCGATCCGCGCACGCTCGACGAGCACGTGCGTGACGCGGGCTTCCGCCAGCGCGTCGGCGCTTCCCTCTTCGGGTTCTTCGGCGCGATCGCGGCGCTCCTCGGAGGGCTTGGCATTTACGCGCTGCTCTCCCACTTCGTCACGGAGCGCACGCGCGAGCTCGCGGTGCGGCTCGCGCTGGGGGCCGAGCCATCCGACCTGCGCTGGCTGGTCCTGTGGCGATCGCTGTCGCTCACCGCCGCCGGCGTCGCGGCCGGGCTTGCGCTGGCCATGTGGGGCTCGCGGTTCCTGACGAACCTTCTGGTCGGGGTGACGCCGGCCGATCCCCTGACGCTGGTGATCGTTCCCCTGCTGGCGCTGGTCACCGCGGTCGCCGGCGCGCTGGCGCCGCTCGCGCGGCTGCGCAAGCTGGATCCTGCGACCTTGCTCCGGGGGTGAGGGCGCGGAGGAGGCGGCAGTCTCTTGCACCCGTGTCGCCCCTGAAATACGATGCGCAGATATTCCGTCCGAGGGGACTCATATGAAGGTCTACGACGCGGCAAGCATCCGGAATGTCGCTCTGGTCGGGCACAGCGGGTCGGGCAAGACCCAGCTGGCCTCAGCCATCCTCTTCGACGCCGGCATGGTCAACCGGCTCGGCAGGGTCGATGAAGGCACGACGGTCACCGACTACGACGAAGAAGAGATCTCCCGGAAGCACACGCTGTCCGCCAGCCTCGCCTACGCGGAGTGGAACAAGCAGAAGATCAACCTGATCGACACGCCGGGGATGGCGAATTTTCTGACCGACGCGCGCGCGGCGCTCAAGGTCGTCGACTGTGCGCTGGTCGTGATCGACGCGGTCTCGGGCGTCCAGGTCTCGACCGAGAAGGTCTGGGAGATCTGTGCCGAGCTCGAGCTGCCGCGTATCGTCGTCGTCAATCGCCTCGATCGGGAACGCGCGAGCCTCGACCGATCGCTCGAGTCGCTGCACCAGTCGCTCGGCCGCGAGGTCATCCCGATCCAGCTCCCTATCGGCGAGGAGAAGGACTTCAAGGGGATCGTGGACCTGGTCACCATGCGGGCCATCACGTTTGCGCCGGACGGCTCGGGGAAACCGTCCGAGGCCGAGATTCCGGCGGCGGTGAAGGAGGCGGCGGACGCCGCCCGCGAAGCGCTCATCGAGATGGTGGCCGAGGCGGATGAGTCGTTGATGGAGAAGTTCTTCGACGCGGGCACGCTGACACAGGAGGAGCTCGTCGCCGGCCTCCGGAAAGCTGTCGCCGCCGCCAAGGTCTTCCCCGTCGTCTGCACGTCGGCAGCGACGAACGTCGGCATTCAGCCGCTGCTCGACGCGATCCTCGCGTACGCGCCGTCGCCGGCCGACCGCGAGCTGAAGGGGCAGCATCCGAAGACCGGGGCCGAGGACCAGGCGTCGGCGAGCGACGCCGGCCCCACGGCCGCGTACGTCTTCAAGACCGTCGCGGATCCATTCGCCGGCCGGATCACGCTCTTCCGCGTGCTGAAGGGATCGCTCAAGTCCGACACGACCGTCCACAACCTCACGAAGGACTCGCCAGAGCGACTCGGCCACCTCGTCATGATGCAGGGCAAGACCCAGACGCATGTGCCCGAGGTGAAGGCCGGAGACCTCGGCGCCGTGGCGAAGCTGAAGGAAACGCTCACCAACGATCTCATCGGTGACAAGGCCGCGGCCTTCACGCTTCCGGCGCTCAAGTTCCCCGAGCCGGTGCTGTCGTACGCGATCGAGCCGAAGAGCCGGGGGGACGAAGAAAAGATCAGCACGGCCCTGCATCGGCTGCAGGAAGAGGATCCGACGATCAGATACACCCGCGACGCGCAGACCAAGGAGCTGCTCCTCGCCGGACAGGGACAGCTCCACATCGAGGTGACCGTCGCGAAGCTGAAGCGGCGGTTCGGCGTCGAGGTGAATCTGAAGCTGCCGCGCATTCCCTACCGAGAGACGATTACGGCGTCGACCGAAGCGCACGGGCGCCACAAGAAACAGACGGGCGGCCACGGCCAGTTCGGCGACTGCAAGATCAAGGTCGAGCCGCTGCCACGCGGCAGCGACTTCGAATTCGTAGACGACATCTTCGGCGGCGCAATCCCGCGTCAGTTCGTCCCTGCGGTCGAAAAGGGAATCCAGGATGCGCGGACGCGTGGATATCTCGCTGGCTATCCGATGGTCGACTTCCGCGTCACCGTCATCGACGGCTCGTACCATCAGGTGGACTCGAACGAGTTGTCGTTCAAGCTCGCGGGCTCACTCGCCTTCAAGGACGCCATGTCGCGGGCGCGGCCGACGCTGCTCGAGCCGGTGATGAACGTCGAGGTGTACGCGCCGAGCGATTTCGCGGGCGACCTCATGGGAGATCTCAATGGCCGCCGCGGCCATATCTCAGGCATGGACACGCGCGGCGTCTCGACGGTCATCAAAGCGCAGGTGCCGATGTCGGAGATGCTCACCTACGAGCAGCACTTGACGTCCGCGACCGGCGGACGCGGCTCGTATCACATGGAGTTCTCGCACTATCAGGAAGTGCCGTCGCACCTCCACGGCAAGATCATCGCGGCCTCCAAGGCCGAACGCGGCGAGGTCCAGCACGAGGAGGCGTAATTCAGAATTCAGAATTCAGAATCTAGAATCTAGAATACAGAAGCCAGAAACGGGGCGCTGGGGTTTTCCGACTCGCCACGGATTACCCGAGCGCCCCTCTGAATTCTGGATTCTAGATTCTGAATTCTAGATTCTGCCCTTACGCGAAGTACACCCACAGCCCGATCACGAACACCGCGAGTGCGATCGAGGCCGCAACGTGGAGGCGAACCGTCGAGGGGGTGCCAGCCTCGGGCGCGGTGTACTCGCCTTCGAGCGTCGCAAACGTCAGGTTGCTGAGCTTCGCGCGTGGCTCGGGTGCCGTCGCCAGCGATACGACAACGAGGAGGACCGCGCTGACGACAAAGATGAGGATCGCGAAGTGCAGGAAATTGATCCCGACAAGCATCTGCAGCGCGGGGCTCCCGGCCACCGTCGGGCCCAGTCGGTTAATCTCGAAATAGAACCGCGCCGCGCCCAGGACCGCGCCCGCGACGAGCGCCGCGAACGCCCCCTGCCGCGTCGCACGCGGCCAGAACACACCGAAGAGAAAGACCGCCGCGATCGGCGGGCTGATGTACGCCTGCACGCTCTGCAAATAGATGTACACCTCGGAGCTCAGGTGCCGGATGAACGGAACCCAGAGGATCCCGAGGATGACCATGACGACCGTCGCGCCGCGGCCGACCGTCACGAGCTGCCGTTCCGACGCCTGCGGCGACCATTTTTTGTAGACGTCGAACGTGAAGAGCGTCGACGCCGAGTTGAACGTCGCCGCGAGTGACGACATCAACGCCGCCATCAGCGCGGCGACCATCACGCCCGTCAGGCCTGCGGGCAGCAACCGCACGACCAGCGCCGGATACGCATTGTCGCCCGTGATGTCCGGGTACAGCGCCCGGGCGATCAGCCCCGGGAGGACCAGGATGAAGACCGGCAGGATCTTCAGGAGGCCGGCGAGAATCGCCCCGCCGCGCGCGTGCGCCTCGTTCTTTGCGCCGAGCACGCGCTGCACGATGACCTGATCGGTGCACCAGTACCAGATGCCGAGGATCGGGGCGCCGAAGAAGATCCCCGTCCATGGGAAGTTGGGATCGCTCATCGGTTTGATCATGTGGAAGAAATCCGGCGGCAGCGCCGCGCGCAGGCCGGACATCCCTCCGGCTTCGGCGAGCCCGAGCACCGTCAGCAGCACCGCGCCGCCGATCAGGACGACGGCCTGCAGCAGCTCGGTATAGATGACCGCCGCCAGGCCGCCGAAGATCGTGTAGACGCCGGTCGCGATGACCATGACCATCGCCGACGTGAAGAAGTCCCATCCCGCGACCTCGCGGAGCACGAGGCTGCCCGCGTACAGGGACACCGAAATCTTCGTAAAGATGTACGCCAGGATCGAAACCGTCGTCAGGTACCACCGGCAGGCCGGCCCGTAGCGCCGCTCCAGAAATTCGGGCATCGTGACGACGCGGCTGCGCAGGTAGAACGGTACGAACACCCACGCGAGGGTCAGCACCATGAAGACCGCCAGCCACTCGAAGTGGCCGACGGCGAGACCGGTGCTCGCGCCGGAACCGGCCAGGCCGATGAAGTGCTCGCTCGAGATATTCGTCGCGAACAGCGACGCCCCGACGGCGACCCAACCCACGCTCCGGTCCGCGAGGAAGTAGCCCTGGCTCGTCTTGGCCTTCCGGAAGTGGTACGCGGCCACGCCGAACACAACGAGGAAATAGGCGGCGATGACGGCGAGATCCAGCGTGCTCAATCGGTCCTCCTCGGCGGGCGCGATCATATACGGGTCGGTGAGCGCTAATACAAATCTACTAGTGCCGCGGCTCGAGCCGAACACGACTTGACCGTGTGGGCCGTGTTTGTCACGATCACCCCGCGAAACCCCAGTAACATGACCTCTGTCGACGCTCCTACGCCGCCGCGCGGCCTGCTCGCCGCCTTTGTCCTGCTGCTCGCAAACAGCGCGTACCTGGCGGCCTTCGCGTCGCCGACGCTGTTCTACTACAGCAACGTCGCCGCGCACGCGCTGCTCGGCATCGCCCTGCTGATCCTCGGGGCTCCATGGCTCGTCCGTCGCCTTGCGCGGACCTCGGTTCTGGGCGGACTGACAACGATCCTGCTCGTCGCGGGCGGCATCGCCGGCCTGGCGCTCACCGTCACCGGCGCGACGCGCGCCTGGCGCTGGCTGCTCCTGACGCACATCGTCCTCAGCACGGCAGGCGTGCTCGCCGCGCTCGTGCTCTGGGCTCCGCGAGCCGTGCGCGCGATGAGACGGCCGCGGCCGGCCCACGCGTTCATCGCGCTCGCCGTCATCGGCATCGTCGGGTGGTCGTCCGCCGTCATCGCGCGGCAGCGCGCGATCGACCGCGAAAACGCACGTATCATCAACCCCGAGTTTCCGCCGCTTTCGATGGACGGCGAAGGCATGGGGCCCACCGGCCCGTTCTTCCCGTCGTCTGCCGAGACGAACGTCGGCGGCATCATCCCCGCGAACTTCTTCATGACGAGCGACACGTGCGGCAGATGTCACAAGGACATCTACGACCAGTGGAACTCGTCCGCGCACCATTTCTCGTCGTTCAACAACCAGTGGTACCGGAAATCGATCGAGTACATGCAGGACGTCGTCGGGACGAAGCCGTCGAAGTGGTGCGCCGGCTGTCACGATCACGCCGTGTTCTTCAACGGCCGGTTCGATCGGCCGATCAAGGAACAGATCGACACGCCCGAAGCGCAGGCGGGCCTTTCCTGCACCTCGTGCCACGCGATCACGCGCGTAAAGAGCACGATGGGCCAGGGGGACTTCGTCATCGAGTACCCGCCGCTGCACGATCTCGCGGCAAGCGAGAACCGGGTGCTGCGCGCCGTGCACGACAAGCTGCTGACGCTGGACCCGCAGCCGCATCGCGAGACGTTCATCAAGCCGTTCCACCGCGAGCAGACCCCGGAGTTCTGCTCGTCGTGTCACAAGGTCCACCTCGACGTGCCCGTCAACGCGTATCGATGGTTCCGCGGGTTCAACGACTACGACAACTGGCAGGCCTCGGGCGTGTCGGGCGAAGGCGCCCGGTCGTTCTATTACCCGGCCAAGTCGCAGAAGTGCGCGGATTGCCACATGCCGCTCGTGCCGTCGAACGACCCGGCGGCGAAGAACGGGATGGTCAAGTCTCACCGCTTCCCTGCGGCGAACACGGCGCTGCCGTTCGTCAACGGCGACGCGGAACAGCTTCGCGTCACGCAGCAGTTCCTGCAGGACGGGCAGATCTCGGTCGATGTCTTCGGCCTCGTGCGCGGTGACGCGCCGGCGGCCGCCGCGACCCATGATGTGGCCGGCGGGGATCCGGCGATCGCGAGCACCTTCGCCGTCGGCGAGGAATCGATGAACTTCGGCGCACGCCAGGCGTTCATCGCGCCGCCGGCCGACGTCATCGGTCCGCTCGACAAGGTTCAACCCGTCGTCCGGCGCGGCGAATCGGTCCGCGTCGAAGTCGTCGTCCGGACGCGGAAAGTCGGGCATTTCTTCCCTGGCGGGACGGTGGATGCCTTCGACGTCTGGGTCGAGCTCGAGGCCGTCGACGATCGCGGCCGCGTGATCTTCCACAGCGGCGCGATCGAGGACGAGGGACGCGGCCCGGTGGAACCGGGCGCGCACTTCTATCGCGCGCTGCTGCTCGACGAGCACGGTAACCGGATCAACAAACGCAACGCCTGGGCCGGCCGGTCGGTCGCGTATGTCAGGCTCATCCCGCCGGGCGCAGCCGACACGATTCACTACAGGCTTCGCATCCCGGAAGACGCTGGGGATCGCATCACCCTGCGCGCGAAGGTGAACTACCGCAAGTTCGCGTGGTGGAACACGCAGTGGGCGTTCGCCGGCGTTCGCGACCCGGCACAGAAGTCCTACTCCGTTGGCCCTGGGCATGACGACGGCCGGTTCGTGTTTACCGGCGATACATCGCGCGTGTCGGGCGGGATGAAGCACATCCCCGACATTCCGACGACCGTCATGGCGAAAGCGGAAGCGACGCTCGCGGTAGGCGCCGCCAGCGCGGCTGTGCCTGAGAAGAAGACATTCGAGGACAAGTCGGTCCGCGAGCGCTGGAACGACTACGGCATCGGGCTCCTGCTGCAGGGGGACCTGAAGGGCGCCGAGGCGGCCTTCCTCCGCGTGACGAAGATGGAGCCGGGCTACGCCGATGGCTGGGTCAACGTCGCGCGCGCGCGCATCCAGGAAGGCAACATGGCCGGTGCCGAAGAGATGCTGCGCCAGGCGCTCAACGTCGATCCTGGCCTCGCCAAGACCCACTTCTTCCTGGGCACAGCGCTGAAGAGCCTCGGCCGGTATGACGAGGCCGTCACGCACCTGGAGACCGCGTCCTCGAAGTACCCACGCGATCGCGTCGTCCTGAACCAGCTCGGACGCGTGCGCTTCCTCCAACGACGGTTCGGCGAAGCAGTCGCGGCGTTCACGCGCGTGCTGGCGATCGATCCGGAGGATCTCCAGGCGCACTACAACCTGATGCTCTGCTACCGCGGCCTCGGTCAGCACGAGCTGGCAGCGCAGGAAGAGAAGCTGTATCAGCGTTTCAAAGCGGATGAGTCGTCGCAAGCGATCACCGGTCCGTTCCGCCAGCTGAACGCCGACGACAACAACGAGCGGCAGTCGATTCACGAGCACCGTACGGCGGCGCCGCCCGTCATGTCGACGCGCACCGGCTCGCCCGTCCGGTCAGGCGGCAAGTGATGGTTCGAACCATCGTCGCGTTCGGGGTTGTGTGGTTCGTTGCCCAATCGTCTGGCGTTCAAGAGGCGCAACCCACGTTCACGGACGTCACGTCGGCGGCCGGCATCCGCTTCAAGCATCAGAACGGATCCTTCGGCAAGAAGTACCTGCCCGAGACGATGGGGTCGGGCGGCGCATTCCTTGACGCCGACGGCGACGGCAAGCAGGACATCCTGCTCGTCAACGGGATGAACTTCCCCGGACGGCCGGCGTCGAAGTCGACGATGGCGCTCTACCGCAACAACGGTGACGGGACGTTCGCCGACGTCACCGCAAAGGCCGGCCTGGCCGTGCCGATGTACGGCTTCGGCGTGGCGGCGGGCGACTACGACAACGACGGCCGTACCGACATCTACGTCACGGCGCTCGGCCCGAACCGGCTGTTCCGCAACCTCGGCGGCCTCCGGTTCGAAGACGTGACGGCGAAAGCAGGCGTCGGAGATCCCGGATTCTCGACGAGCGCGGCCTGGCTCGATTACGACCGTGATGGCAAGCTCGACCTGTTCGTCGCGAACTACGTCGAGTGGACCATCGAGAAGGACCTGTTCTGCACGCTCGATGGGAAGACCAAGTCCTACTGCACGCCGGAGTCCTACAAAGGTCAGAGCTCGACGCTGTATCGCAACCTCGGCAACGGCACGTTCGAGAACGCCACGAAGCGCGCCGGGCTGCTCGACCCGGCATCAAAGGCGCTCGGAATCGCGCTGATCGACTTCAACGACGACGGATGGCTGGATCTCTTCGTCGCGAACGACACGCAGCCGAACCGCCTGTACGAGAACAAGAAGAACGGCACGTTCGCCGATGTGGGCGTCGCGGCCGGCGTGGCGTTCAACGAAGCTGGAGTGGCACGCGCCGGGATGGGCGTCGACGCCGCGGACTACGACGGCTCCGGCCGCCAGAGCCTGATCATCGGCAACTTCTCGAACGAGATGATGGCGCTCTACACGAACGAAGGGAACGGCCTCTTCATCGACGAGGCGCCGCCATCCACGATCGGCAAAGTCTCGCTTCTCACGCTCACGTTCGCCTGCTTCTTCTTCGACTTCGACCTGGATGGCCGGCCCGACATCTTCGCGGCCAACGGCCACGTCGCCGACGACATCAATGCCGTACAGCCGAGGGTGACCTACGCGCAGCCGCCGCATCTGTTCCGCAACCTCGGGAAGCGGCAGTTCGAAGCGGTCACGGCGCGCGCGGGCGCCGCGCTGGCGCAGCCCATGGTCGCCCGCGGGGCCGCCTACGGGGATTACGACAACGACGGCGACCTCGACATGCTCGTCACGACCAACAACGGACCGGCGCGGCTGTTGCGCAATTCAGGAAACAAGAACAACTGGCTCCGGATCCGCGCGATCGGAACCGTTTCCAATCGTGACGCGATCGGCACGTTCGTCCGCGTGACGCCGGCGGGTGGCCGGCCGTCGCCGTGGGCGCTCGTCAAGACCGGCTCGAGCTACTGCTCGCAGAGCGAACTGCCCTTGACGTTCGGGCTGGGCGCCATCGATCGCGTCGACAGGATCGAAGTGAAGTGGCCGAACGGCCGCACCCAGACGCTCCCGGGGACGCGCGCCAACCAGACGGTCACGGTCGAAGAACCTCGGGCCGCCCCTTCGTCCGCATCGCGATGATCCGAGCCATCGTCGTGGCGGGGTGCGCAACGGCGCTCGCGGCCGGCGCGCTCATCCAGTCCCAGTCGCCTCCACCAGCGATCGAGGACGCGTACCGCGCCAACAATCTCGGCGTGGCGCGCCTCGAGCAGTTCGACTATCCCGCCGCGACGGCCGCCTTCCGTCAGGCGCTCGAGAAGCACGCCGATCTCGCGATCGCGCGTCTCAACCTCGCGATTGCGCTGTTCTACGCCGGCGATCTGAGCGCGGCACGCCGCGAGGCGGAGGCCGCGGCCAAGCGACTCTCGTCGCTCCCCCAGCCGCCGTACGTGCTGGGATTGATCGCGCGCGCGGAGAACCGGACCGCGGACGCGGTCGCGGCGTTCACGCGCGTCCGTGAGCTGGACCCGCTCGACCCCGGCGCTGCAACGCAGCTCGGTCAGCTCCTGCTCCAGGAACGGAAGTACACCGAGGCCATCGATCTGTTCAAGCGCGCGATCGACGCGGAACCGTACAACGCCACGGCGGCATACGGGCTCGCGATGGCGCTCACACGCGGCGGATCGCGCGACGAAGGCGCAGCCGCCATGGCGCAGTTCCAGAAACTGCGCGACAGCGCGTACGCAACGACGTATTCGCAGAACTATCTCGAGCAGGGACGCTACGCGGAGGCGATCGCGTCGACGGGCGCCGAGCCGGAGCTGGTAAATCAGCAGATTCCGAACGTGTCGTTCACGGACGTCACCGCGGAGGTTCTACCGGGCGGGAAACCGGCGGCCCGGTCAGGGCCCGGGCAGATTCGGGGTCGTGAGGCGGGCGTCGCGCTCGCCGACCTGGACGCGGATGGAGATCTCGATCTCCTCGCCGTCGATTACGAGCTCTCGAGGGTTCAGATCTACCGCAACGACAGTGGCCGCTTCAGCGACGTCTCCGGCGCGAGCGGGATGGGAGCCGCGGGGGCTCGTCTCACGGTCGCCGCCGACTACGACAATGATGGCCGGGTGGATGTGCTCGTGCTCGGTTCGCGGGTCTCGCTCTTCCGCCAGACCGGCACGCTGCGGTTCGAGGATGTCACGGCCGCCACCGGCCTCCCCGCGCGCCCTCGCGACCCTCGAACGGCCGCGTGGCTCGACGCGGACCACGACGGGGACCTCGACCTGCTCATCGGTGGAGTGGCCGGTGATCCGGGCGGGTCGCTCCTCCTCGCGCGGAACAACGGGAACGGGACCTTCACCGACATCACCGAGGCGGCCGGAGCGTCCATGCAGACGACGGTCGTCGCCGTCGCGCCCACCGACTACGACAATCGCCGCGACATCGACATCGTCCTGCTGCCCGAAGGCGCCGGCGCCGATGCTGCTCCGCAACATGCGCGACGGCTCGTTCCGCGACGTGGCCGGCGAAACGGGGCTGGCCGACGCCGGCACGGCCGAGGCCATCGCGCTCGGTGACTTCAACAAGGACGGCTATTCCGACATCTTTCTCGCACGCCGAGCGGGTGCGGTGATCGCAGCGAGCGACGGCCGGGGACGGTTCAGGATCCAGGCCGTTCAGCCCGGCGACTGGACGGGGGCCACCCAGTTCGTCGACTACGACAATGACGGGCTGCTCGACCTGGTCGCGATGGTCGGTGCCGCTCCGCGAGTGTTGCGAAACCTGGGCGCAGGGTGGTCGGATGTCAGCGAGCGGGCATTTGGAGCCTGGAAGCACGACAAGTTCCCGGGAGCGCTGACGGCCGGAGACCTCGACGCCGACGGCGACACGGACGTCGTGCTCCGCTTCTCGACCGGGACACCCATCGTCCTGAGAAACGACGGCGGCAACGCGAAGCGGTCGCTGGCTGTGCGTCTGACCGCCCGCGTCAGCAATCGCAGCGCGCTCGGATCCAAAATCGAGATGCGCGCCGGCAGCCTGCGTCAAAGGCTCGAGACGTCTGCCGCTACCCCGGCGGTGGCCCCGGCCGATCTGCTCTTCGGCCTCGGCGCGCGCGCCGGCGCAGATGTCGTTCGCGTCCTGTGGCCCGCGGGCATCCTCCAGGCCGAAATCCCCGCCAAGCAGGTCGGCCCGCTGACCATCCAGGAGCTCGATCGCAAACCGTCGTCCTGCCCATATCTCTACACCTGGAACGGCGAGCGGTTCGAGTTCGTGACCGACTTCCTCGGCGGCGGCGAGCTCGGATACTTCGTCGCTCCCGGCGTTCGGAACCGTCCCGATCCGGACGAGTACGTGCGGATCGACGGCCGGCAGCTCAAGGAGCGCGACGGCCGCTACGAGCTGCGGGTGACGAACGAGTTGGAAGAGACGCTTTTCCTGGATCGCGCCCGGCTCATTGCGATCGATCATCCTGAGGACGTGGAGATTCACCCCGAAGAAGGGCTCAAGGCGACGCCTCCACGATTCCGGCTCCACGCGATTCGCGGCGCGGCGCCGCCGCTGGCGGCCATCGACGATCACGGCCACGACGTCCTCGACCGCGTGGCGCGCCTGGACCGGCGATACCCGGACGACTTCGCGCTCGAGCGGGTCCGCGGATACGCGGCGCCTCACCACCTGACGCTGACGCTGCCCGAGACGCCCGCGAAACGTCGGGTGCTTCTGCTGACCGGTTGGACCGACTACGCGTTCTCGAGCGACAACTTCGCCGCCAGCCAGGCGGGGCTGCGGCTCGTCCCGCCGTCGCTCGAGATCAAGGATGGCCAGGGACGCTGGCGGACCGCCGTTGCCGACGTCGGCGTCCCGGTCGGACGTCCGCAAACGGTCGTCGTCGACCTGTCAGACGCCGTTCCGCCGTCCGTGCGGGAGGTCCGAATCTCCACCACGATGCGGATCTACTGGGATCAGATCCGCGTCGGATCATCTGAGCACCTGGAGCACCCGGAGCACCCGCACCCAGGGCACCAAGGGCACCGAGAGCACCCAGTGCACCTGGAGCTAGAGCCCGTTCGAGCGGATCTACGATGGCGCGGCTTCTCCGCCGAGTCGACGCCGGACGAGCCCTATCGCTACGATTACACGCGCGTCTCGGCCGTCTCTCCCTGGAAGCTGATGCCCGGCCGTTATACGCGGGAAGGGGACGTCCGGCCGCTCCTGACGGCTGTCGATGACATGTTCGTGGTCGCGCGTCCCGGCGATGACATCGCGCTGTCGTTCGACGCGCGCGCGTTACGCCCGACACCACCCGGCTCGACGCGGACTTTTCTTTTGCATGCGGACGGCTTCAGCAAGGAGATGAACCTCCACTCGTCGAGCCCGGACGTGGTCGAGCCGCTCCCCTACCACGGCATGCCCGACTATCCATACGCTCCGCCGCACGCATACCCGCGCGACGCAGCGCATCGCGAGTACCTCGCGCGCTACAACACGCGGATCGTCGGCCGCATGCTGCCGCCGCTCATCGGGGGGACGCCATGACCCACATCCGCTATGCCGCCGCCGCCTGCCAGACCGATCTCGTCAACCCGGCGGACCGGGGCGGGATGCGCGCGAACACCGACCGCATGCTGGAGATGATCGACGCAGCGGTCGCGGGCAGCGCGCCGTTTCTGCCGGTCAGGCTCGTCGTCTTTCCGGAGTTCGCGCACGCAGCGCCGGTGTATCCGACGGTGGCGGAGCTGGCCGAGCGCCTGGCCGTGCCGATCCCGAACGATCACACCGATCGGCTCGAGCGCCGGGCGCGCGCGCTCGACATCTACATTCAGAGCGGATCGTTCATCGAAGCGGATCCGCGCTGGCCAGGCGTCGTGTTCAACACGACCTGCCTCATCGGCCCCGAGGGGATCCTCTACAAGTACCGGAAGGTCAACCCGTGGATCCCCTACGAGGTGCACGCGAGCCCGCACGACATCGAAGGCTACGACGATCCGCTCTTCCCCGTGGCGGACACACCCATCGGCCGCATCGGCTGCGCGATCTGCTACGACTGGCTGTTCCCCGAGGCGATCCGGCAGCTCGCCGCGAACGGCGCGGAGGTGCTCGTCCGCGTGTCCGCGTACATGGACCCGTGGGGCGCGACGGAGCCGATGAACTGGTGGACGCTCGTCAACCGCTGCCGCGCGATCGAGAACGCGGCGTTCGTCGTCGCCGCCAATCAGGGAGCGAGCCTGCGCCATTACCCGCCGTACTCATGGCCGGGCGGCAGCCAGATCGTCGACTTCGACGGCAGGATGATCGCGGAGGCTTCGCCAGGACCCGGTGAGCGGATCGTCGTCGGGCCGATCGACGTCAGCGCGCTCCGCCACGAGCGCGAGGCGCGCCGCGGCCATCACATGCTCGCGCATCTGCGGACCGAGGCCTATCCCGTCTACCGCGAGCGGATGTACCCGCCGCGGACCGTAGGCCAGTCGCCTTTGCCGGATCTGTCGTACGAAGCGGAATCTCGAGCTGATCGAGGAGGCGAAGCGGCGGGTTCATCAGAATTCAGAATTCAGAATCCAGAATCCAGAAGGACGTTCGGCTAGTCCGAGGCGGCTCGGATGATCCCATCGCCTTTGAATTCTGAATTCTAGATTCTAGATTCTGGATTCTGTCTGAAGCGCCTAGGGCGTGATCGGCGCTGAGGCCGCCGGGCGACCTCCCAAGCGGAACTGATAGCCCGCCATGAAAATCACCTTGGGGAACGTCGCATCTCCCTCAATCCCGGTGTAAGGATCGGGCTTCCGATTGACGTAGAACGAGATCGGCAGCGCCATCCAGAGCGCACCCGGTCCGGTGTTGAAGCTGATACCGGGCTCCACGAACATCGCCACACCGGGACGCCGGAAGCCGTGGCTCTGCCCGAACAGGTCGTAGCGGCGCTGTCCTTCGAGGCGATACGCGCCCATGACGCCGATCCGCCGGTTGAGCAGGTAGGCGGCGCCCGCGCGGACCAGATACTGATCCGGAACCGAATTCACGAGCCGATCCGAATTGGCCGGCGGCGCAACTCCTGGCGGCAGACGCGAAACGGTCAGCGACGGCGTGCCGTTTGTGTCGCGGGGATTCGCGAGGTAACTGCCTGACGCGAAGATCTGGCCACGCACGCCGACGCGCCTGAAACCCTGGATGTCAGCCATCAGCCCCCAGCCGCCGTCGCCCGGCTGGACGGACTGATCGACGAACCGGAGCTGGTTGTTCTGGCCGTTGCGGTCAGGGAAGAGATCCTGTGCCTTGTACTGGCCGGTCGGCATCTTCACGCCGAGCCCGACGCTGACGTTTCCGTTGACGCAGCGCTCCGCGTTTCCGATCCAGTAGCGTCCCGCGACGGAAATGTCCCCGAAACCGCGCGCATCCTGCTGCGCCCGCGGACCCAGCGTGGGCGCGGTCGGACTGGGGATCGACCACGAGGCGGCGGTATAGGGCACACCAACCGACATGCTGATCTGGCGGTTGAAGGCGTAGGTCGCGGTGACGTCGGTCGCGTACTGGCGGTTGACGACATAGGTGCCGAGCTCTTCACGCTCGTGCTGCCGCTCGTCGAGCCGGTAGTGCGTGTCCGATTCCAGCGCGCGGCCGGCGACGCTGATCTGCCATTCGCCGGGCTGCTGATACAGGTTGCTGGACGCGCCAAGCACGGGCGCGTTCTGTCTGATCAGCACTCAACCCTGGGCCCAGGCATTCGCTGGCGTCCAGCCAACGAACGCGCCGGCCAGGGCGGCGATCCACACGGCCTGGAGAGCTCGCGCTTTCATGGAGCCACAAGGTACCTGCGGCGCGCGAAGGACACAATAGTACGAATGGGTTATGGCGCGAAGCAGCCCTAAAGGGCTGCGCTACTGGATCGTGAACTCTGCCTTCAGTCCACCCACGAGCGCGCTGAACGCGCCGGGCTCGACGGTCGGTTTCAGATCGGCGCCGATGAACGACAGGTCCTGCCGCCCGAGCTTGAACTCCATCTTCCGTGACGCGCCTGGGGCCAGCGAGATTTTTTCAAAACGCTTGAGCCGTTTCACCGGAGGCGTGACGCTCGCGACATGGTCGGACAGGTAGAGCTGCACCACTTCCATCCCGGGCCGCGAACCGGTGTTCTGCACGGTTACGGAGACCGTCACGCTGGGGTCAACCGACGACATGATCGACCATTTCTCGACACGGAGTGCCGAGTACGAAAAGGTCGTGTAGCTGAGCCCGAAGCCGAACTCGAACAGCGGTTGAAATCCCTTGAGGCCGAAGCTCGTGTCCTGCTCTTCGAACGCCTTGTGATCGTAGGTGCGGAGCGCGTGCGGGTAGCGCGGATAGGTGATCGGCAGCTTGCCACTCGGATTGACGTCGCCAAACAGGACGTCCGCGATCGCCGTGCCGCCTTCCATGCCGGGATTCAGCGCGAGCACGATCCCGCTCGCGTCGTTTCCGATCGTGCGAATCACTCGGGGCCGGCCCTCAATCAGCACCAGCACGATCGGCTTCCCGGCAGCCACGAGAGCCTCGGCAAGCCGGAGCTGGGCGTCAGGGAGCGTGAGGTCATCGATGTTGCCCGGCGTCTCGGCGTAGGCCATCTCGCCGAGGCAGAGGATGACGACGTCTGCCTTCCTGGCGGCTGCCGCAGCCGCCGCGATGTCGATGTCCTTGTCGTAGGCCGCGCCAGGCACGTACGTCGCCGCCGCGCCGAGCCGCTGCGCGATCGCGCCGCGCACGGTCAGCCGGTCCTTTGGATAGATGGCTTCCTTGTTGCCCTGCCAGGTCAGCGTCCATCCGTTGTTCAGCGAGAGCAGCGAATCGGCAGTGGGCCCGGTGATGAGCACCTTCGTTGACGCCGCCAGCGGCAGCACGTTCTTCTCGTTCTTGAGAAGCACGATCGACTCGCGCGCCGCCTCGAGCGCTGCCTTTCTCGACTCCGGCGATCCGACGACGGTCCCCGCCTGCATGCCGCGAAGCGGATCCTCGAACAGCCCCAGACGCTCCTTCATCGTCAGGATTCTCGTGACCGCCTCGTCGATCCTGGCGATCGGCACGGCGCGCTCTTCGACGAGCTGCACGAGCAGATCGCTGAAGCTGTAGTCGGACGGCACCATGCTCATGTCGACACCGGCGAGGATCGCCTGGCGCGTGGCTTCCTTCTCGGTCGCCGCCGCCTTGTGAATGTTGACCAGCTTCTTGATGTCTTCCCAGTCCGAGACCACCACGCCGTCGAAGCCGAGCTCGCCGCGCAGCAGGTCCTTCAGCAGAACGCCGTTCAGATGCCCGGGGATCCCGTTGACCTCCCCCGAATTGACCATCACCGACAGCGCGCCGGCCTTGACCGCCGCCGTCGAACGGCGGCAGGAAGTGCTCGCGGAGAGTCAGCTCGGGGATCAGCGCCGGCGTGCGGTCGTGACCGGTGGTCGGCAGGCTGTAGCCGATGTAGTGCTTGAGGCACGCGGCGACGCTCGTCGCGGAGGACGGATTGTCTCCCTGATACCCTCGAAGCGCCGCGACGCCCATGACGGTCACCAGATGCGAGTCCTCGCCGAACGTCTCGTAGAGACGCGGCCACAGCGGGTGGCGGCCGACGTCGAGCACGGGCGAGAAGTTCCAGGGAATGCCGGCCGCGCGCGTCTCGGCGGCGGCAATACGGCTGCCCTGCCGCATCAGCTCCGGATTCCAGGTCGCCGCCATGCCGAGAGGCTGCGGAAAGAGCGTCGCGCCCCGGATGTAGTTCGCCCCGTGGATCGTGTCGAGGCCGTAGACGACCGGGATCTTCAGGCGCGTCTCGGCGGCCGCCGCCTGGATGTGCTTGATGATCTCGTGCCACGTCTCGATCGACAGCGCATCGTCTTTGACGTTGATCATCGACCCGACGCCGTACTCGACGATGGCCTTTCGCAGCTTCGCGGGGTTGACCGTGATGTCGGGGCCAGAGCCGTCGGTGATCATGCCTATCTCGAATTGCGTCATCTGGCCGACCTTCTCGCGCAGGTTCATCTTCGCGAGCAGATCGCGCACGCGTCCCTCCGACTTCTGCGCGCCCGTTGATTCCACGAGGACCGTCCCGGCTCCGATGACAGCGAGGATCACGAGCGTCCGCATCAGCATGTGGGGTTTTGTCTGCAGAAAAAAGTATGGGCTGCGAGCGGAACGCTCGCAGCCCATGGTCGAAAGCCGGGGGTGCGCCCTACCAGAGGATCTTGAAGCCGAGCTGCATCTGGCGCGGATCGCGGACGCGCGTCGCCTGCCCGAAGTTGGTCGGAATCACCGCGTTCGTGATCGCCGTTGCCGTGGCGACGCTGGCGGAATTGAACGTCACGGACGATGGGTCCATCGTGTTGTCCAACCCCGGGAACATGAAGTTCGAGTTGTTGAACAGGTTGAAGATGTCCCACCGGAACTGGACCCTGACTCCGCTGGTCAGGCGGAAGTTCTTGTAGAACGCCAGGTCCGTCTGGAAGTAGCCGGGCCCGTCGCACTCTCCGCGCTCGGCATCGCCGTTCTGGCCGAGCTGGAAGCCGGCGAGCGTGAACGCGGCCGGATTGATGACCTGTTCCGCCGTCGCCCCGCTTGCCGGCGAGCACGACTCGCCCGTCCGCATCGGACGCTGATTGTCGCCGTACCCCGTACCCGACGGGCCGCCGTTGAGGCCGGGCACCGCGCCTACCCGAACGTTCACGGGCTGCCCGGTCGCAGCGCCAACGATGGCGCTGATCTCCCAGTCGCCGAGCAACGCCTTCTTCAGGCCCGACGAGCCGTCGAGCGTGGGCAGCATGTAGACCATCGACGAGTTGAAGATATGCGTGCGGCCAACCGCCGGACGCCCCCAGTCGAGGTCCGGATTCTCCACGTCGAGCGGGGCCGTATCCGCCTCGAGGCCCTGGCCGCTGTCGGTCATCGCGACGTTGGCTCTGGAGTGGGCGAGCGTGTAGGACACCTGGAACTGCGACCCGCGGCCGAGACGGCTCACGAGCTGCGTCTGGAGCGAGTGGTACTTCGATCGGCCGCTGTGATCCCAGAACGCGATGTTGTTGTTGTTGTTGAAGACTCCAAACGGCCGAAGCGCAATGTTCGCCGGCTGGGTGCGCGTGAAGTCGAGCCGATCGTCGACGCCGTTGCTGTTCACGTCGCCGTTGCGGATCGCATTCGCGTTGATGGCGCGCAACTGGTCGTAGCCGTAATTGCCGACGTAGCCGGCCTCGAGCGTGGTGTTGCGGAGGATCTCGCGCTGCACCATGAGGTTCCACTGCCAGTTGTTGGGAGTCTTCTGATCGACCGCGCGGCCCTGCGTCGGAACGCCGCGCGTGATGTTGAAGCATCCAGTGCACGGCGACACGTTACTGTCGAATACACGTGCGCCCGAGATCGTCTGCACGAACGGAGGGTTCTGTGCCGCAAGGGCCAGCGTCGGGCTGAGCCGCTCGCGCAGGAAGAACTGGCCGATGCCGGCGCGTACGGCCATCTTGCCGTCGCCGTTCACGTCCCACGCCACGCCCACGCGCGGCGCGAAGTTGTTGATGTCCTGATCCATCAACGAGTCGTTGGGGCCCTCTGCGCCGCCTCGGGCGCCGGCGTCCTGACACCACGTGGTGCCGGGCGGCTGGAGGATCCCGTTACACGGATCGTTCCCGAGCGCCGCGTTGAACAGCGACGGCTGGAAGCTCGTCAGCCTGTTATCGGCGGTGCGGGAGTTGTAGTAAATCGAATACCGGAACCCGTAGTCGAGCGTGACGCGCGACGACGCCTGCCAGGAATCGGCAACGTAGAACTCGAGATCGTTCCAGCGCTGTGGAACCGAACGTCCCGCCGAGCCTTCCGAGAAGCCCCACGACATGTCCCGGAGCAGGAAGTCGGCGAGCAGGTTGCCGCTGTTCGCAAAGCTGTTCGCGGGCAGCCCGGCGGCGCCCCAGAACGCGGAGTGCTGCTGCGATCCGTTGCCGTTGGAATCCTCGTTCTTCGTGTTCCAGCTCACGTTCATCCCGGCCTTCACGAAGTGCTTTCCGAAGACCTTCGTGTAGTCGTCCTTCAGAACGTAGAGATCCTGATTGTTGTTGAACGGCGCCTCGTTCCAGAGCGCTTCGTAGCCCGCCCCGCCCCAGAACACCGGGTGCGAGACGTCATTGCCATACTGCTTGTTGGCAAACCCGAAAACCGGCTGTATCAGCGACGTGATCTGCGACGCCTGATCCGGGGTCTGACCACCGCGGGTGATCTCTATCTTGTTGGCGGAGTACGAGAATTGGATGGTGTTGGTCGCGCTCGATCCGAACGTCTGGCTCAGCGACGCGACGAACGACTTGGCCGGCTGATTCCAGTTGCGAGTCGACGCCCGGGGAAGTCGTCGTCTCCCCACAGCTGCGTGTTCGCGCTCGGCTCGCCCGCTCTTGCCGTTCTTCCAGCCGTCCTGCGTGTAGCGGACCATGATGCGGCTGGCCGCCGACAGGTTGTAGTCGCCGCGGATGTGGTACTGATTCCAGTCGACGGGAGTCGTGACAGAGCTCACCCAGTTGTTGCAGCTGCCCTGGGCCGGCGTCACGTTCGGCAGCGGGTACAGGTTCAACATCGACTGGCCGCCGGCACTGATCCGGTTGGCCGGAATGCGATTGCCCGCGAACGGCGCGCCCGTCAGCGGGTCGTTGGGAATCCCGGGCGAGCAGCCCGGAACGCCGCCCTGGCTGAAGTCGCCGTTGCGCTCCGCCTGCGTCGGCACCAGCGCCGTGCGCGTCGTCCCGCGATCCTCGAGGTTCCATTCCATCCCGCCGAAGAAATGCAGCTTGTCCCTGATGATCGGACCGCCGAACGACCCGCCGAAGTCATGGCGGCTCAGTTCGCCCTTGGGCAGATTGTTCTTCTCGAGGAAGTAGTCGTTCGAGTTCAGCGCGTCATTGCGACCGCTGTAGAACGCGCTGCCGTGGTAGGTGTTCGTCCCGCCGCGCGTCACGATGTTGACCTGCGCGCCGCCGGCGCCTCCGAACTCCGGGCCATAGCTGTTGCGGAGAATCTTGAATTCTTCAATCGCCTCGAGCGACGGATACACGAGGATCGTGCGGTTCGAACCGACGTCGTTGTTGTTCGCGCCGTCGACGGTCCACATGTTCGCGGTCACGTCGCTGCCGCTGACCGACAGGTCCGAGCCGCTCATCAACCCCTTGTCCTTGGTGTTGACCGAGTCGGGCATGCTGACGCCCGGCATCAGGGTCGTGAGCTGGATGAAGTTGCGGCCGTTCAGCGGCAGCTCGCGGACCTGCGTGCCGGTGATGACACCTGACACTTCGCCGCCGATCGTCCGCACTTCGATGGCGCTCGACTGAACGGTCACGGTTTCGCTGACCGATCCGGCCTCGAGCTGGAAGTTGACCTCGCGTTCGTCGGCGACGCCCAGCTGGATGTCGGTGACCGTTCCGCCCTTGAAGCCCTGCAGCGTCGCGTCGATGCGGTAGCGCCCGGCCGGAATATCTGGAAACGAGTACACTCCAGCGGCGTTGGTGGTCGCCGTTCGAGAGAGGCCCGTATCCTCGCCTTTGAGCGCGACCGTCGCGCCTGGGATCACGGCGCCCGACGAGTCGGAGACCGTGCCGCGGATGTTGGCGGTGGTGCGTTGCGCATACGCAGGCATCGCCGCGAGGAGCACGAAAACGACGGCCAGAACCAACGACTGCTTACGCATCGATCGGGGCCTCCGCCCGTTAGTTAATTGCCTTTAGAAAGTGTATTATTTCCGTACCCCAACCATTGTCAAGGTCTTTCTCCAGTGGGTGATCCAGTCTCCCGCGGCCGGCCAGCCGCTTCGGCCTCGCCGGTCTTGCCGTGGCAGCCGCCGCCCTGGCCGTCACGACGAGCCGCTGCGCGCCCAGGCCCTCCTCCGATCTCCAATCAAGGCAGCCACTTAACGTGCTGCTCATCACCATCGATACTTTACGCGCCGACGCCATCGGCGCGTCCGGAGCGGGCGGCGCCCGGACACCCTGGATGGATCGACTGGCGGCCGCCGGGCTCCGGTTCGACCAGGCGCGGGCCCACAACGTACTTACACTTCCGTCTCACGCAAACATACTGGGCGGCCGTCTTCCCACCGAGCACGGCGTCCGGGACAACTCCGGGTTTCGGTTTCCGGCCGATCGACCGACCCTCGCCACGATCCTGAAGGATCGCGGTTACCGGACCGGCGCGTTCGTCAGCGCGTTCCCGCTCGACTCGCGGTTCGGGCTCGACCGCGGCTTCGACGTCTACGACGACAGCTTCCTCGACGCGCGCGCCGGACGTGCGTTCCTGCTGCAGGAGCGGCGCGGCGCGGACACGGTCGCGCTCGCACGCCGCTGGATGGATGCCAGGTCGATGCAGCCGTACTTCTGCTGGGTGCATCTCTTCGAGCCGCACTACCCGTACTCGCAGACGTACGCAGACGACGTGGCCTCGGTCGACGCGGCGCTGGCGCCGCTCGTCGACCCGATCCTCGCGGCGGGTGACCGCTCGCCGACGCTCGTCGTCCTGACATCGGACCACGGCGAATCGCTTGGCGAGCACGGCGAGGCGACGCACGGAATCTTCGCCTACGAATCGACACTCAGGGTCCCGCTCATCCTGTATCACCCGCGCCTGTGGAAGCCGGGCGTTGTCGCGGAGGGCGGACGGCACATCGACATTCTCCCGACCGTTCTGGCCGCGCTCTCGGTGCCTTCGCCTGAGGGACTGCCTGGGACACGGCTGGCCGCGCCCTCTGCGCCCTCTGCGCCCTCCTGCGGCCTCTGCGCTGCGAAGTCCGTGGCCTACTTCGAGGCCTTATCCGGCAGTCTCAACCGCGGGTGGGCGCCCGCTCTACGGCGTCGTCCGGGATCGGTTGAAGTACATCGATCTACCGATCCAGGAGCTGTACGACCTCCGGGAGGATCCGGCCGAAGAGAACAACCTCGCCCTGGCACGTCCCGACGTCGTCAAGGAGATGCACGCTCTTCTGGGTACGTTCCAGGCCACGGCCGCGCCGCCGCGAAGAAGCGCGGTCGCGGCTGACACGCGCGAGCGGCTGCGGAGCCTCGGGTATGTCGCCGCGGGCGCTGCCGCGATCAAGACTCGATACACGGAAGCTGACGATCCGAAAAACCTCATCGCGCTCGACAAGGCCCTGAACGACGTGACGGCGTTGTATCAGGCGGGAGATCTCGAGCGCGCCGCGGCCGCCTGCCGCGATCTCATCCGCAAACGTCCCGGCATGGCGATCTCGCGGGTGTATCTCGCGCAGATCGAGCGCGAGCGGGGCAACCTCAAGGCCGCGATCAACGCGCTCCGGCCTGCAGCCGCGCTCAATCCGGACGACGTCGAGACGATGTCGCTTCTCGGCGCGTCGCTGACAGAGGCGGGACGGGCGCGCGACGCAGCCGCGCTGCTCGAGCCTCTGGCGCGCATAGAGGCGCCGGATCCGCAAGTCGTGACGGCCTACAGCCTCGCGCTCGCGCGGCTCGGACGGACGGCGGAGGCGCTCACGGCGCTCGACCGCGCCCGGGCGCAGGACCCGTCGAATGCCCGGCTGCTCGTCGAGACCGGAACCGTCAGGATGATCGCCAACGATCGCGACGGCGCGCGAAAGGACTTCGAGGCGGCGCTCGCGCGCAATCCGGAGCTCGCGCGCGCGCACAGCTCGCTCGGCGTGCTCGCCGCCGACGAGCGCAAACTGCAGGAGGCGATCGACCACTGGGGCCGGGCGGTCAAGCTCGACCCGCGAGAGGACCGTACCGTGCTCGGGGTCGGCGCCGCGCTCGCCCGTGCGGGGCGTACGGTCGAGGCGCGTACGTACTTCGACTTCCTGGCCTCGTCGTCGCCGCCGCCGG
Organism: uncultured Acidobacteriota bacterium; assembly: GCA_963847125.1. Taxonomy (GTDB): domain Bacteria; phylum Acidobacteriota; class Vicinamibacteria; order Vicinamibacterales; family 2-12-FULL-66-21; genus DATAEE01. The sequence continues at coordinate 2,385,180 of CAWJYM010000004.1, read as the reverse complement.
AATACGCGCGCGAGATCGATCGCGCCCGCCTGACCCTGCGCTAAGATCCTGAGATGCGGAGGATCGCCGGCGCTGCGCTCGGCTGCCTGCTCGCGCGCCTCGTTTTCTTCCGCCCAGTCGCGGGCCGCGACCGATCCCCTCACCGCGCTCGATCGGGCGATGGCCGCCGCCGAAAGCAGCCTGCGCGAAGAGGAGATGCAGATCGCGGAGAGCCGCTACCGTTCGGCGCTTCTCGAAGGCTGGATGCTGCTCGGCCATCTCGAATCGGCCGAGGGACGCCCGACGGCCGCCCGCGACGCCTTCCGCAGGGCGTCGACGTCCACCGTGGATCCGGGTCCCTCGCTGTACTCGCTCACGGTTCTCCACATGCAGCTCGGAGAGTCGTCCGACGCGGTTGCCGTCGCTTCGCGGCTGGCGCGCGCCAACCCGAAAGACGCGGCGACACGCCGGCTGTACGCGCAGGCCCTGATCGCCGACGGACACCCCGAGGAAGCACGTACAAGAGCTCGAGGAAGCGAGAGGTGCATCGCCGGGCGATCCGGAGTTGGCGTTCGCGCTCGCATCCGGCTACCTGCGTCTCAAGCGACTCGACTCGGCCGATCGGCTGTTTGCCGAGGTGATCAAGGCGAAGCCGTTGCCGGCCACATACGTCCTGATCGGACGCACCTACCGGGACGCAGGCTACTTCGATCGCGCGCGCGCGTCGCTCGAGAAGGCCTTGAAGATGGACCCGCGCGTTCCGCGCGCTCATTACTATCTGGGCACGCTGAGCGTGCTGTCCGAAGGCGTGCTTCGGCTGGACGAAGCGATCGGTGAGTTCCGTCAGGAGCTGAAGCTCACACCGGCGGACCCGGTCACGAACTTCCGTCTCGGGATGGCACTCGTGGAGGCGCAGCGCTATCCCGAAGGGCTGCCCGCGCTCCAGATCGCGGCGCGCGCCGAGGGAGCGTCGACGGTCGTGTTTTACTATCTCGGTCGCTGCCAGCTCGCGCTCGATCAGCTGGCGGACGCGGTCGGATCGTTGCGCCGGGCGCTCGAACTTGTCGAGCGGCCGCCCGGCGACATCAATCGGGCCGGACAGGTCCACTATCAGCTCGGCCTCGCGCTGCGGAAGCAGGGCGCCGCCGAGGAAGCGGCCCGTCATTTCGAACAGGCAGAACGTTTGTCCGCCCGCCGCGTCGATCAATCCCGCGAGGAGCTCGCCCGCTATCTGGCCGACGCACCAAGCCCGGAGACTCCCGCCGGACTGGCGGCCGACACGTCCCCGCTCGCCGCGCTCCCACAGTCGGCGCGCGACGAGCTGCGCCGTCGCGTCACGGACGCGCTCACGCGCGCCTCATTCAACCTGGGCGTCATCCATACGCAGGCGCAGCGGTTCGCGCGCGCGGCCGATTTTCTGGCGCAGGCCGCGGCGCTCAATCCAGTCTTTCCACAGGTGCAGTACTCGCTCGGCGTCGCGTATTTCAACGCGAAGCAGTTCGACAAGGCGGTCGAACCGCTTTCGCGCGCGCGCGACCTGGCCCCCGGCGACGCCACCGTGCGCCGGATGCTGGCGCTCAGCTGTCTGAACGCCGAACAATACGACAAGGCGGCGGAGCTCCTGCGCAACGACCCGCAGCGCGAGACCGATCCGTCGTTGCAGTACGCGTACGGCCTGGCGCTCGTCCGCGCCAATCGCGGCGCCGACGCCGAGATCATCTTCGACCAGCTCCTCGCCGCGCACGCCGACAACGCGGAGGTCAACGTCCTGCTCGGTCAGGCGCACGCGCAGCAGGGGGACTACGACGCCGCCGTCACGTCGCTTCAGCGTGCGCTGCAGATCAAGCCGGACGTCGCGGAGGCGAACGCCGCGCTCGGCGTCATCTACCTGCGGCAGGGAAAGCTGACGGAGGCTGCCGACGCGCTGAGAGCCGAGCTGAAGATCCGACCTGAGGATCTTCAGGCGCGCTTTCACCTCGCGACCGTCCTCGATCGCAGCGACCAGCGCGACGAAGCGCTGGCCATCGTCCAATCGGTCGTTCGGATGAAGCCGGACTACGCGGACGCGCGGTACCTGCTCGGCAAGCTGCTCCTTGCGAAAGGGGATGCGTCGGCTGCGGTCGATCACCTGGAAGCGGCCGCGCGCCAGGCGCCGGACGACGCCAACATCTTTTATCAGCTCGGTCAGGCCTATCAGAAGCTTGGACGAGCCGAGCTGGCCGCACAGCAGTTCGAGCGTTTCAAAGAGCTGAAGGACAAGAAACGTGGCGGATGACAGACGCAACGCGTCATCATTTTTTGAAGCTCGCGGGGCCCCACCCCCGCTCGCGGGCGCTCGGCGGTCCGGCTCCGCCGGACTTCCCTCCGGCGCCTCGCGCCGGCCGCAGGCGCTTCTTCTGCTGATATGCGCAGTCTTCCTGATGCCGAATCGGGCGCTCGCCCAGCCGGCCAGGACCGAGTCGGTCCGGGCGCTCATGCAGCTCGCGCGGACGCAGGTGCAGGAGGGCAAGGCACCAGCCGCGCTCGATTCGCTCCGCAAGGCCCGCGCGCTGGCGCCGAACTCCGAGGAAGTCCTGAGCGCGTTCGCGCAGGTGGCGCTGACCGCGCGCGCGATCACGCCGGCCGTGCTCACGCTGGAGTCCCTGGTCCGGATGTGCCCCGACGTCGCGCCGTACCAGCACATGCTGGGCGTCGCGCTCATGCACGCCGGTGACATGCCGGCGGCGCTCGACGCGCTCGGCCGCGCCGAGACGCTCGAGCCGAATCGCGCGTCCACACTCCTCGCGCTCGGTGCCGTGCTGAACGCGCGGAACCAATACGCCGACGCGCAGGCTGTGCTGTCGCGTGCGCTCGACCTCGAGCCGGACAACCTCGAGGCGGCGGCGGCGCTGGCCGAGGCGGAGGAAGCGCAGGGCAACCTCACAGGGGCGGATGCCCGCGCGCGGCGCGTGCTCGATCGGTCGCCGGCGCACCCGGGCGCTCTCCTGGTGACAGGCATGGTGCGGCTCAAGCAGGACCGCTACGCCGACGCCCGCGACGCGCTCGAGAAGTCGATCGCCGCGAACCCCGGATCCCCGAAAGCGCACTACCAGCTGAGCCTCGCGTACGCGCGCCTTGGAGACGACGTGAACGCGAAGAAACACCAGGACCTCTACAAGGCGCGGCTCCGCGAGACGGAGGAACGGCTCCGCGACCTGCGCGCGCAGAGCGGCGCGCCCGCCCCGGTTCGATGACCCGGTTCACACTGTCGTTCGTGCTGGCGGTGGTCGCAACAGCCGCCGGAGGCCACGCGCAATCCGGCCAGCCCGCGAAAGGGGCGTTCCGGGACGTCACCCGCGAGGCCGGCATCACGTTCCAGCATCATGCCGCCCCCGAAAAGAAGTACATCGTCGAATCGATGAGCGGCGGCGTCGCGACGGTCGACATCGACAACGACGGCCTGCTCGACATCTATTTCGTCGACTCGCTCACCGTCGAGACCGCCAAGGATCCGAAGGCGGCCCGCAGCGCGCTCTACCGCAATCTCGGGAACTGGCGGTTCGCGGACGTCACCGACAAGGCGGGCGTCGGCCACCCTGGCTGGGGGATGGGCGTGTGCGCGGCGGACGTCGATGCCGACGGGTGGCAGGATCTGTACGTCACGGCGATCGGAGGCAACCGGCTGTACCGGAACAATCACGACGGCACGTTCGCCGATATCACGGACCGATCCGGAACCCGCGGCGGCGGCTGGTCGGCCGGCTGCGCGTTCGGCGACTACGACCGGGACGGGGACCTCGACCTGTTCGTCTCGCGATACGTCAACGTCGATCTGGACAACCTGCCGCAGTTCGGCCGGGACAAGACCTGCGAGTACCGCGGCATCGCCGTGCAGTGCGGCCCGCGCGGGCTGCCGGGCGAATCGGACTTCCTGTTCAACAACGATGGCAGCGGCCGCTTCACGGAGGTTGCCCAGAAAGCGGGCGTCTCCGATCCGCGCGGCTACTTCGGGCTCGGCGTCGCGTGGTTCGATTTCAACGGAGACGACTGGCTCGATCTGTTCGTCGCGAACGACTCGACGGCGAAGTTCCTGTACCTGAACCAGAAGGACGGGACGTTCAAGGAGGTCGGGTTCCCGCAGGGCGTCGCGGTCAGCGAGGATGGCGCCGAGCAGGGCAGCATGGGCGTCGCCGTCGGCGACTACGACAACTGCGGACGCCTGGCGCTCTTCGTCACGAACTTCTCCGAGGAGTACAACAACCTCTTTCACAACGAGGGCGATCACTTCACCGAGCGGGCGTTCCGATCGAAGACCGGCGCCATCAGCCTGCCGTTCGTCGGGTGGGGCAACGCGTTCGTCGACTACGAGAACGACGGGTGGCTCGACCTCATCGCCGTCAACGGGCACGTCTATCCGCAGATGGACAAGGCGCGTCTCGGCGCCTCGGCCGGGTACAAGCAGCGCAAGCTCGTGTACCACAACCGCGGCGACGGGACGTTCGACGAGGTCGCCGCCCAGTTCGGCCCGGTCATGACCGAGGAGCGGGTCAGCCGCGGCCTGGCGGCGGCGGACCTGGACAACGACGGCAGGGTCGACCTCGTCATCAACGATCTCGACGGCAGCCCGCAGCTCCTGCGCAACGAGTCGACGGGAACGGGGAACTGGCTGCTCGTCAAGCTGCGCGGCCAGGGGAAGAATCTCGATGCCATCGGCGCGACCGTGTCGGTCGTGACGGGCAAGGTCACCCGCAGGCGGCTGGTGCAGGCCGGGAGCAGCTACATCTCGCAGGAAGATCTGCGCCAGCACTTCGGGCTGGGACAGGCGACGATCGTGGACTCGATCGAAGTCCGCTGGCCTGACGGGACGACGTCTTCGGTCAAGGACGTCAAGGTGAATCAGATTCTCGAGATCAAAAAGTGATCATTGCTGAATGCTGATTGCTGAATGCTGAATGCAGTTCAATCCACAATCAGCATTCCACAATCAGCAATGGGCTAACTGACTCTCCTCAGCCCACTCCGGAGTCGCAGCCTGACCTGCCGCCGTGCTTCCGTGGCGGCGACGAGCACGCAGCCGGCGAGCGGCGCTTCCTTTCCGAGAGCCGAGACCACGAGCTGGACGGGCGCACGCGACAGCCGCTGCACGACCTCGCGCACGGCGGCGACCAGCGGCTCGGCCTGAACGAAGAGCGCGCCGCCGAGCACGACGATGGACGGGTCCACGACGGTTCCGACGTTGACGGCGGCGATGCCGATCAACCGGGCCGTTTCGTCGATCGCGTGTCGCGCTTCCGCGTCGCCGCGCTCGGCCGCACCGAACAGCTCGGTCATCCAGTCCGCGGGGTCGCGTCCGGCCGCCTTCGGCCAGCGGGCCGCGAGCGCTTCGAGTCCCGCCAGCACCTCGAGGCAGCCGCGCGTGCCGAAGTTCTGCTCGACGTACTGAGGTCCCATGCACATCACGGCGATCTCTCCGGCCATGAAGTGATGGCCGCGATGGATGGCGCCGTCGATCAGGAACGCCGCGCCGATGCCGGTGCCGACGAAGATGAACGCGCACGTGTCGTGCCCGCGCGCGGCGCCGCGCCAGTGCTCCCCGAGCAGCGCCGCGTTGACGTCGTTCTCGACGAGCACCGGGGCTCCAAGCGCGCCGTGCAGGAGGTCGCGGATCGGAACGTCGGTCCAGCCCTTGAGGTTGGGCGCGAACGTGATGACTCCGCGCTCGATGTCGACGGGGCCGGGCGCGCCGGCGGCGACCGCGAGGAGCTGGTCCGGCTCGACGCCTGCCTCCTTCAGCAGCGCCTGGAGATCGCCCGCGAGACGCAGCAACGTGGCTGCCGGCGCGCCGCCCGACGACGTGGGCACGATGCTGTGCGCGAGCATCTCGCCGCGGAGATCGGACACCGCGAGCCGCGTCCGCGTCGGCCCGATGTCGATGCCCGCCGCGAACCCATAACGGGGGTTGAACGCCATGAGAGACGGCCGTCGGCCGCCGCGCGACGGCGCGGTTCCGAGGTCTTCCACGAGACCGGTCCGAATCAGTTGCGACGTCAGGCTGCCGACGGTCGGAGCTGACAGGCCGGTCGCGTCGATGAGCTGCGCGCGGGTGAACGGTCCTCGCCGGTCCATCGCAACGGCCAGAACCCGCTCGAGGTTCAGCGCGCGGAGATGGGCGGCTTCTCTCGCGGTGTCGTCGGTGCTCGCCCGAAGCCTCATGGGGAGGAGAGCGCGCTCACTTTCGAAAGTAGCTTATTAAAGCGGTGCGGCGATAGTAAAGCTCGATCGCGTACGGATGCCAATGGACGCGCTCGGGAACCGTGGTGGAACTTAAGAAACCCCGGTGCTTCACTCGGCAACTGGCGAGGTCAGCTGCCCATATTCCTTTCCGCCCATCCCGGGGACAAAAGTCTGCCTCTCGGATCTCTATTGCGGCCTCCGTAGACGAAAAGCCGTTACATTCGAGACATTTCGGGCGGGCACACTTCTAGCTCTTTTGTCATTGGCCCGGAGGGTCAATGACCACAGAAACTGCGCCCCGGCAGGGCGATGTGTCGCCGTCCGGCCACGCCGTCCACGCCGCCCGTTCGCCGCCTCTCGCTGCTGACCGGGCGTCTGCGTCCGTCCTCCCAGGCGGACGCGCCTCCGGCCGGCGCTGCCGCCGCCGCCGAGCCGGTCGACGCCCTCGCGATGTTCGCGTCCGAAGGAGGCAAGCAGCCGCCACCGCGGCCGCAAGTCGAGAATCTCCCTGGCGCCCGTCGTCGCCGCGTTGGCCATCGCCGCCGCGCTCGGCGAGGGCGCCTATATCGTCTGGCAGCTTCGCGCAGCCGCGCCGCCGACGACCGGCACGCTTCGAGTCGCGTCGCGGCCCGAGGGCGCGGAGGTCTACATCGACGGCCAGCGCCATGGAACCTCTCCGGTCGAGCTCAGCCTGCAGGCCGGCCGCCACGAGCTCGAGCTGCGGCACGGGACCATGAGTCGCCGCGAGTCTGTCGAGGTCGGCGCCGGCAACGCGGCCGTCCACTCGTACGACCTCGGTCCCGGTCCAGCCGGAACGGGTGGCAATGACACGGTGACGGCGACGCTCGATCTGATCACCGAGCCGTCCGGCGCCCGCGTCAGCATCGACGGGCGCCCGCGAGGCACGACGCCGCTCGTCCTCACCGACCTGGCGCCCGGCCCGCACGAAGTCGTCCTCACGAACGGCGCGACCACCGTACGGCGTCAGGTCCGGCTCGGCGCGGGCCCGACGATGGTGCTGATGCCGGCGACGACCGCATCGGTGGCCCAGCCGCAGCAGCCCGGATGGATCCGCGTCGAGTCTGGCGTCGCGCTGGACGTGTACGAAGACGAGCGCCTGATCGGAACCAGCGCCATCGATCGCATCATGCTGCCGGCCGGCTCGCACACGCTGCGGCTCGTCAGCCGTCCGCTGAACTTCGAAGGAAAACAGACGGTCCAGATCTCGGGCGGTCAGATGCGGGTCGTGAAGCCCGACCTGCCGAACGGCACGCTGAGCATCAACGCGCTGCCCTGGGCCGAGGTGCTCGTCAACGGCGAGCGCAAGGGTGAAACCCCGATCGGGAACCTCGCGGTCTCCATCGGACAGCACGAGGTCGTATTCCGTCATCCACAGTTCGGCGAGCAGCGGCGTTCTGTGACGGTGACATCCGGAGGGATTACACGCGTTGGCGTGGATCTGCGGAAATGATGGGTGTTCGCGAACTGATCGGTGGAATGGTCTTGATCGTCCTCACCGCGTCTCCCTCGCAGGGGCAGACGCAGATGGCGAGCGTTCGGGAGCTCTACGCCTCGGCCTCCTACGAGGATGCGCTCAACGCGCTGGCGAGCGTGAACGGCGGCGATTCGGCGACGGTCATCGAGGCGGAACAGTACCGCGCGCTCTGTCTGCTGGCGATCGGCCGGCAGGGCGAGGCGCGCGCCTCGGTGCGCCGAATCGTCGAGCAGGATCCGCTGTACTCGCCGGTGGAGGCGGAGGTCACGCCGAGAATCGCGGCGCTCTTCGCCGACGCACGGCGCGAGCTGCTGCCGGCCGCGGCCCGCCGGGAATTCGCGGACGCGAAAGCCTTGTACGAGCGGCGCGAGCACGATCAGGCCGTCGAGCGGCTCGAACGCGTGGTCCGGATCACGTCGGATCCTGTCGTCGACGCCGTCGCAGGAATGGAGGACCTGCACCTGGTGGCTGACGGCCTGCTCACGCTCGCCCGCGCGAAGGCGGCGTCGGACGCCGCCGCCGCTCGAGTCGCCTCGCCGCCAGCCCCGGCGCCGGCGTCGCCGGCTCACCCCGCCGGCGCCGATCATTTACGGCGGCGACGACTCGTCGGTGAGCGTGCCCGTCGCGCTGACCCAGGAGATGCCGCCCTGGCGGCCGCCGACCAATCTGCGCAACGGAGTGGTCCTGACCGGCCTGGTGCGGGTCATCATCGACGAGTCGGGCAAGGTCGAGAACGCCATGATGCTCCGCGCGATCCACCCGAGCTACGACGCCGCGCTTCTCCGAGCGGCGCGCACCTGGACGTTCAAGCCGGCGCTCAAGGATGGGCAGCCGGTGAAATACGCGAAGGTGATTGAGGTTCAGTTGCAGGACTAGCGATGATGTCGGGGCGGTTCGCACCTGCCTCGACCATAGCGCGAAAGCGCCAACCACCCGGGTCTTGCGAGCACGCCCGACCTAGAAGGTCGGGCCTACTCCTCTTCTTTGTTCTTCCGCTTGCTCTTCCCGGGCGTCGCGGCGCGGGCCTTGCCCTTCTTCGGCTCAGCATCCTCGCCTTCAGCCTTCGCACCAGACTCGGCCTTCTTGCCGCGGAGCCGCTGCGCGGCGGCGCGCAACCGTCCGCCCACGCCCTTGGCCTTCGCCGGCGCGGCTTCGCCCGCGCCCTTTTCGGGCGTCGTCGCGCTCGGCGTGTACTCGCTGCCGATGAGTTCGACCTGCGCGACCTCGGCGTCGTCGCCCCGGCGATGCCCGAGGCGGAGCAGCCGCGTGTAGCCGCCCGGCCGCTCCGCGAACCGCGGCGCGATCGTGTCGAACAGCTTGACGACGGTGGCGCGGTCCTGGATGTCGCGCGCGACCAGCCGGCGCGCGGTGACGCCGCGCGTCTCCCCGCCGTCGGTCAGGCTGCGCTTGGCGATCGAGATGATTCGCTCGACGAAGGGGCGCAGCTCCTTCGCGCGCGGCACCGTCGTCCGGATCCGTTCGTGGCGCAGGAGGTCCTGCGCCTGGTTCCGGAGCATGGCGACGCGATGGTCGGCGACGCGGCCCAGTTTTCGGTGTGCTCGTCGGTGACGCATGTTACTCCTGCGCGTGCGTCGGCTGATCCAGTCTCATGCCCAGGCTGAGGCCCATGCTCGAGAGGATCTCCTTGATCTCGTTCAGCGACTTGCGGCCGAAGTTCTTGGTCTTGAGCATCTCGCCTTCGGTCTTCTGCACCAGCTCGCGGATCGTGCGGATGTTCGCGTTCTTGAGGCAGTTGTAGGACCGGACCGAGAGCTCCAGCTCTTCGACGCTCTTGTCGAGGTTCTCGTTGAGCGCGGCGCGCGGCGTATCGGAGGCCGCCTCGGGCGCCGACTCGAGCGCCTCTTCGAGGTTGACGAAGATCGTCAGGTGGTCGCGGATCAGCTTGGCCGCGAGCGACACGGCGTCGCGCGGCGTCACCGCGCCGTTGGTCCAGACGTCGACGGTCAGCTTGTCGTAGTCGGTCGTCTGGCCGAGGCGCGCCGCCTCGACGAGGTAGTTCACCTTCTTGATCGGGGAATGGACCGAGTCGATCGGAATCCACCCGATGCCGAGGTCCTCGTCGAAGTTCTTGTCGGCCGCGACGTAGCCGCGGCCGCGCTTGACGCGCATCTCCATCTGAAGCTTGCCGTGCTCGGACACGGTCGCGATGTGCGCGTCCGGCTCGAGGATCTCGACGTCGGCGTCGGTCTCGATGTCGCGCGCGCGTACCACGCCCGGCTTCTCCGCCTTGAGATACAGCGTCTTCGTCTGATCGCCGTGCATCTTGAGCGGGACCTGCTTCAGGTTGAGGATGATGTCGGTCGCGTCCTCGACCACGCCGGGGATCGGCGAGAACTCGTGGAGAACCCCGTCGATCTTGACCGCCGTGACCGCCGCCCCCTCGATCGAGGACAGCAGCACGCGGCGGAGCGCGTTCCCGATGGTCGTCCCGAACCCGCGTTCGAACGGCTGCGCGTAGAACCGGCCGAACCGATCAGTCAGTGTCTCGCGCTCGAACTCCAGCCGCTTCGGCCGCTGGAAACCTTTCCATAGCATTGGTGTTGTTCCTTTCACATTCAGCGCCGGCCCATCGCCGCGCGCCGCCGGACCTGACGGTTCGCCCTCCACCTCCCGCCTCAGGCCCGGTACGGCTGCGGGCGGAGGGCTATTAGCAGCCCTGAAGGGCTGCGCTACTTCGAGTACAACTCGACGATAAGCTGCTCCTGTACGGGCAGATTGATCTGTTCGCGTGTCGGGAGTGAGGCAATGCGGCCGCTCAGCTTCGTGGCGTCGAACTCCAGCCACTGCGGAATGCCGCGCCCCTTGACCTCTTCCATCGCGTGCTGGATGGACACGTTCTCGGCGCTCGTCCCGCGCACCGCGACGACGTCGCCGGCGCGGACGGAGAAGGACGGTATGTCCACCTTCTTGCCGTTGACCAGGAAGTGACCGTGGCGCACGAGCTGTCGCGCCTGCGGCCGGGAGGTCGCCAACCCCAGGCGGTAGATCACGTTGTCGAGCCGCCGCTCCAGCATCTGAAGGAGCGTCTCGCCCGTGATCCCCCGCTGCCGCTCGGCCTCTTCGAAGTAGCGGCGGAACTGGTTCTCGAGCACGCCGTAGATGCGCTTGACCTTCTGTTTCTCGCGGAGCTGGAGACCGTAGCCGAGGAGCTTCGCCTTCCGCATCTTGCCGTGCTGCCCCGGCGGAAGGTTCCGCTTCTCAATCGCGCATTTCTCCGTGTAGCAGCGCTCGCCCTTCAGGAAGAGCTTCATGCCCTCCCGGCGGCACAGCCGACAAACCGGTCCGATATATCTAGCCATTCACTGTCCTTCGCTTTCAGAATCTAGAATCTAGAATCTAGAATTTAGAATCTGGAAGCTCTCGTCCGAACGCTGGTAACCATCACAACGCTGTCTTTCTTCTGAATTCTGAATTCTAGATTCTGAATTCTTCCTACACCCTTCGACGCTTCGGCGGCCGACACCCGTTGTGCGGGATCGGGGTCACGTCGCGGATCGACTTGACGTCGAGGCCGACGGTCTGCAACGCGCGGATCGCCGACTCGCGGCCGGCGCCGGGCCCCTTCACCCGGACTTCGAGCGACCGCATGCCGTAGGTCTTCGCGGCGTTGCCGGCGTTCAGCGCCGCCTGCGTCGCGGCGAACGGCGTTCCCTTGCGCGACCCTTTGAAGCCCACCGCGCCGGCGCTCGACCAGGCGATCACGTGCCCCTCGGGGTCGGTGATCGTGATCGTCGTGTTGTTGAACGACGCCTGGACGTTCGCCACGCCGTGGTGGATGATGCGCTTCTCGCCGCGCTTCTTGAACGTCTTCTTCTTCGGCTTCTTTCCACCCTCGGCCGCTGCTGCGTCCTCGGGCTGTTCCGGCTTCCCGTCTGCCTTGGCCATGTTTTCTTTTCTTTTCTTTGCGCTGGGGCCCCACCCCCAGCGCCTGCCACGCCTCGCTCACGCTCGGCGCGCTGATTCCAACATCCAGCCCAAGGCCTAAGCCCCGGGCCCCAAGCCCCAAGCCCTAGATGGCTTTCTTCTTGGTGACGGCGCCCTTGCGCGGCCCCTTCCGCGTACGCGCGTTCGTGCGCGTGCGCTGGCCCCGCACCGGCAGGTTCCGCCGGTGGCGCCCGCCACGGTAGCTGCCGATCTCCATCAGCCGCTTGATGTGCAGCGAGACCTCTTTCCGAAGGTCCCCCTCGACGCGCCCCTCTTCCTCGATGACGCGGCTGATCTTCCGGACGTCCTCTTCCGACAGGTCCTTCACCCGCAGGTCCGGGCTGACGCCGGCGGACACCAGAATGTCGTTCGATCGCTTCCGGCCGATGCCGTAGATGTAGGTGAGCCCGATCTCGACCCGCTTGGTTCGCGGCAGGTCAACGCCAGCTATGCGCGCCATTAGCCTTGCCTCTGCTTATGCTTCTGATTCGAACAGATCACTCGCACGACGCCGCGGCGCCGGACGACCTTGCACTTCGCGCAGATGCGCTTTACCGATGCCCGGACTTTCATAATCGCTTCGTAATCCTTCCCCGAGTCAGATCAACCGGCGACAGCTCCAAGCGGACCGAGTCGCCGACGAGAATCCGAACGAAGTTGCGGCCCCGGCCGCCTGCCGCGTGCGCCACGACGACGTGCCCGTTCCCGAGCTCGACCCGATACAGCGCCTGGGGCAACGCTTCCCGCACGACGCCCGTGACCTGACGCTCCCGCGATCGAGGCGCTCCGGCGTCCTCGTCGTCCACGGGTCTCCCCCTACGGCCTCGCCTCGGGGCGAGCCCCCGGCGCCCGCCGCGCGGGCGGCTCGGCGCCGTTCAACGCCGTGAGGACGAGCGGGCCATCCGAGGTCACGGCGACCGTATGCTCGAAATGCGCCGACAGGCTGCCATCGCGCGTGACCGCCGTCCACCCGTCCGACAGTATCTTCACCGCGGGACGGCCCGCGTTCACCATCGGCTCGATCGCGAGGACCATCCCCTCGACCAGCCGCGGGCCGCGTCCCGGCTCGCCGTAATTCGGGATCTGGGGCTCCTCGTGGAGCGACGCGCCAATCCCGTGCCCGACGAACTCGCGCACGACCGAGAACCCGTGCGCCTCGACCCAGCGCTGGATGGCGTTGCCGATATCCGAGAGGCGCCCACCTACCCGCACCTGGTCGATCGCTTTGTGCAGCGCCTCCTGGGTCACCCGCAGGAGCTCCGCCGCATCGTCCGAGATTCGCCCGACGCCGACGGTCACCGCCGAATCGCCGTAGAACCCGTCCAGCAGCACGCCCATGTCGAGGGACAGGATGTCTCCCTCGTTCAGCTTCCGCTTCGACGGGATGCCGTGCACCACCTCATGGTTGACCGAGGCGCACAGCGTCGCGGGATAGCCGCGGTAGCCCTTGAACGCGGGCACCGCACCCTCCGCGCGTACGCGCGCCTCGGCGAACTGATCCAGGTCGGCGGTCGTCACCCCCGGCGCCGTCATCGCAGCCAGGTCGGCGAGAATCTCCGCGACCACCTGATTGGCCGCGCGCATCCGCCGGAGCTCCGCCGGCGACTTGCAGACAATCATCTCAGCTGGCTCCGAACATCCGTTCCCGGCTTCGCAATCCTGCCGATCGCCGCGTCCACCGCCGCCGAGACTTCCTCCGGCGATCGGTCGCCGTCGATGCTCTGCAACGCCCCGCGCGACCGGTAGTACTCGAACAGCGGCATCGTGTCGCGCTGGTACACCTGCAGCCTCTTGCGCACGACGTCGATGGCATCGTCGCTGCGCAGGCCGATCGCTCCGCCGCACTTCGCGCAGATGGTCTCGCCGTCGGCGGCCGTCGTCCACCCGCACGTGCCGCAGACCCGGCGCTGGGCCAGCCGCCGCTCGAGCTCCTCGGGCGGCACGGCGAAGTCGAGCACAACGAGCGGCCCGCGGCCGTTCATCATCGCGTCGAGCGCCTCGGCCTGTGCCACGGTCCGCGGGAACCCGTCGAGCACGAAGCCCGCCGTGGTATCCGGCCGCAACAACCGCTCCCGCACGATGCCGACCATCACGTCGTCGCCGACGAGCTTGCCGGCGTCCATCGTCGCCTTCGCGATGCGGCCCAGTTCGCTCCCGTTGGTGACGGCCTCGCGCAGAATGTCTCCCGTCGAGATCTTCGGGATGCCCCGGATCCTCGCGAAGCGTTCCGCCTGCGTGCCTTTGCCGGCCCCCGGGGGGCCCAGCATGATCAGATTGACGCGCACGCTAGCCTCGACGCCCTCGAATCCGCGTCCGTTTCATGAAGCCGTCGTAGTGCCGCATGATGAGCTGCGACTCGATCTGCTGCACCGTGTCCATCGCCACGCCGACGACGATCAGCGTGGACGTGCCTCCGAAAAAGAACTGGAGGTTGAAACCCTGCGTCACGAACTGCGGCAGGTTGGTCGCGAGCCAATCGCCGACCCCCGGAATCTGATCGAGCTTCACTCCCGAGATCAGCAGCTGCGGGAGAATCGCAACCGCCGCGAGGTACACCGCGCCGACGAGCGTGATCCGGTTGAGGATCCCGTCGATGTGCTCGGCCGTCCGCTTCCCTGGGCGGATGCCCGGGATGAATCCGCCGTACTTCCGCATGTTCTCCGCGACATCGTCGGGGTTGAAGACGATTGCCGTGTAGAAGTACGCGAACCCGATGATGCCGGCGACGTACAGCAGCATGTAGAGCGGCGTATTCATCCCCAGCTGGTCGATCACGTTCACGCGGAAAAAGCCGTCTGCCGCGAACATCGGCGCGAGCGTCGCCGGGAACGCCAGGATCGACGAGGCGAAGATGACCGGGATCACGCCGCCGGTATTCACTTTCAGCGGGATGTGCGTGCTCGAGCCGCCGTACATGCGCCGTCCGACGACCCGTTTGGCGTATTGCACGGTCACCCGCCGATGCCCTCGTTCGACGAGCACGATCGCCGCCATGACGCCGACCATGAGCACCGTGAGCAGCACGAGCGTCAGCAGGCTGATCTGCCCCATCGACAGCTGGTCGAACGTGGCTTTGACCGCCGACGGCAGGCCGGCGACGATGCCCGCGAAGATGATGAGCGACATCCCGTTGCCGATCCCGCGCTCGGTGATCTGCTCGCCGAGCCACATGATGAAGCAGGTGCCCGTCGTGAGCGTCAACACCGTCATCAGCCGGAAGGTCCAGCCGGGACTCTCGATGAGCGGCAGACCGCCGGCGATGTTGGTCTGCTTCTCGAGGAAGATCGCGATGCTCATGGCCTGGACGATGCTGAGCACGATCGTGCCGTAGCGCGTGTACTGCGTGATCTTCCGCCGCCCCAGCTCGCCTTCCTTCGAGAGCCGCTCGAGATACGGCCAGACGACCGTCAGCAGCTGCAGGATGATCGACGCGCTGATGTACGGCATGATGCCCAGCGCGAAGATCGTGACCCGCGACAGGTTCCCGCCCGTGAACATGTCGTACAGGCCGAACATCGTGTTCTCGAGCTGGCGCGCCAGCTCGGCGAGCGCCTGCGGGTTCACCCCTGGCGTGGGGATGAAGTTGCCCGCGCGATAGATCCCGAGCAAGAGGAGCGTGAACAGCACCCGCTTGCGCAGTTCCGAAACGGCGAAGATGTTCTTGAGGCTATCCAGCATTACTGTGTCCCGTGGTTTCCCGGGGGCTGAAGCCCCCGGGCTACGCCGTCAATACCTCTGCCTTCCCTCCGGCCGCGGCGATTTTCTCGGCCGCCTTGCCGCTGAACTTGTGGGCGCGAATGGTCAGCGCCTTGGCGATGTCGCCGCGCGCCAGGACCTTCACGCGGCCCGCCGCGCCGACGAGCCCGCGCTCGCGCAGGAGCTCGGGCGTGATCTCCGCGCCCGCGTCGAACCGCTCCGCGATCGCGTCGAGGTTGACGACGGCGTACTCCGTGCGGAACGGGTTGTGAAACCCGCGCTTCGGCACGCGCCGGTGGAGCGGCATCTGGCCGCCCTCGAACCCACGCTTGTGCTTGAAGCCGGAGCGCGACTTCGCTCCCTTGTGGCCGCGGCCGGCGGTCTTGCCGTTGCCCGACCCCTGGCCCCGGCCGACGCGCTTCTTCGAGTGCTTGGCGCCCTGCGGCGGGCGCAAGTTGTTCAATGACATGTTATTCGACCACCTCGACGAGGTGGCGCACCTTGTGAATCATCCCGCGCGTGGCCGGCGTGTCGACGAGCTCCACCGTGTGGTGGAGGCGCCGCAGCCCCATGCCGCGCACGACGTCCGCCTGGTTGCTCTTGAACCCGATCGTGCTTTTCACGAGCGTGATCTTGAGCATCTTCTTCTTCCCCGCCTTGTCGGCCCTGGCCTTCTTCTCCGCCATCGCTACGCCGTCTCCAGTTCCCGCCCGCGGAGGCGCGCCACGGCTGCCGGATCCCTGAGCTCCATCAACCCGGTAATCGTCGCCCGCACGACGTTGTGCGGGTTCGCGGATCCGAGCGACTTGGTCAGGACGTTCGTGATGCCCGCCGATTCGACGACGGCGCGCACGGCGCCGCCGGCGATGATCCCGGTGCCATCCGGCGCCGGCTTCAGCAGCACGCTCCCCGCGCCGAAGTTGCCCACGATCGGGTGCGGGATCGTCGTCCCCTGCAGGGGCACGCGGATGAGCGACTTCTTGGCCGCCTCGATTCCCTTCTTGATCGCCGACGGCACTTCCTTCGCCTTGCCGACGCCGAAGCCGACGACCCCGTGGCCGTCGCCCACGACGACGAGCGCGCTGAAGCTCAGGTTCTTGCCCCCCTTGACGACCTTCGTGACGCGGCTGATGTTGACCACCGTGTCTTTCAGGTCGAGCTGTGAGGGGTCGATCTTCTCGCGTGTCTCAAACATTGTTTTCCTTTGCGCTGGGGCCCCACCCCCAGCGCCTGCCACGCCTCGCTCTCGCTCGGCGCGGTACCGCCTAGAACTGTAGCCCCGCCTCGCGCGCCGCGTCGGCGACCGCGCGGATGCGTCCGTGATACAGATAGCCGCCGCGATCGAACACGACCTGCTTGATGCCCTTTTCGAGCAGGCGCTCCGCGATCACCTTGCCGATGGCCTGCGCGCCCGCCTTGTTCCCTGCGCGGGTCTTGCCGGTGAGCCGGCCCTTCAGGGTCGGCTCGGCGGTGGACGCCGACACCAGCGTCGTGCCCGACATGTCGTCGATGACCTGCGCGTACATGTGCGACACGCTTCGAAACACCGCGAGCCGCGGCCGCTCCGCCGTGCCTCTGATCCGCTTGCGCTGGCGAAGGTGAATCCGCTCGCGCCGGTCAGCCTTAGTCTTGATCTTCATTTATTTCCTTTGCGCTGGGGCCCCACCCCCAGCGCCTGCCACGCCTCGCTCACGCTCGGCGCGCTGATTCCAACATCAGGCTTCACCCATTCAGCAGTCAGCAATCAGCATTCAGCAATGGGCCTCAGGCCCCCGTCTTCCCGACCTTCTTCTTCAACTGCTCGCCCGTGTACCGGATCCCCTTCTGCTTGTACGGATCGGGCTTTCGCAGGCGGCGGATGTTTGCCGCGACCTGGCCGACCATCTGACGGTCGGGGCCGGTGACGGTGATATGGGTCTGCTTCTCGATCGCGACGTCGATGCCCAGCGGGATGTCGAACACCACGGGGTGCGAGTAGCCGAGCGCGAAGATCACCTGTTTGCCACGGACCTCGGCGCGGTAGCCGATGCCGACGATGTCGAGCTCGCGCTTGAATCCTTCGGTGACGCCGCGGACGGCGTTGGCGGCCAGGCTGCGCGCGAGGCCGTGGAACTTGCCCAGCTCCGCGTCGTCCCGGACGAGCTTTGCGTGCAGCTCCTCTCCGGCGACCTCGAATCGCACGCCGGGCGGCGCCGCCTGCGTCAGCTTTCCCTTCGGACCCTGGATCTCGACGCCGTCGGCGCTCACGGCGACCTTCACGCCCTTCGGAATCGCGATGGGTTTCTTGCCAATACGGGACATGGTTTCTCTACGCTTTCGACTACCACACGTTGCAGAGCACTTCTCCGCCGACGCCCGCCTTGACCGCGTCGCGGCCCGTCATGACCCCGCGCGACGTCGTCAGGATGCTCATGCCCAGGCCCGCGAGCACGTGCGGCACCTTGTCGCGGCCGAAGTAGACGCGGCGGCCGGGGCGGCTGATCCGCTGGATGCCGGTAATCACGCGCTCGCCGCGCGGCCCGTACTTGAGGGCGATCCTGAGGACCGGCTGCGGACGCTCGCCCTCGCGGTCGAGCATCTTGTAGCCCTGGATGTAGCCCTCGTTCTCGAGGATCTTCGCGATCTCCATCTTCAACCGGGACGCCGGGATGTCGACGCGCGGGTGGCGCGCCAGCGTCGCGTTGCGGAGCCGCGTCAGCATGTCTGCGATCGGGTCTGTCATAACTCTTGAAACCTGTTGTTCTGGGGTAGGGGCGGTTCGCGAACCGCCCCTACCTTCACTACCATGAACTCTTGATCACGCCCGCGATCTCGCCGTCGAGAGCCAGCTTCCGAAAACAGAGACGGCAGAGCGCGAACTTGCGCATGTACGCGCGGGGGCGGCCGCAGAGCTTGCAGCGGTTGCGCCGCCGGATTGCGAACTTCGCCGCCTTGGCTTCCTTGGCGATCTTTGCAGTCGTTGCCATGGTTTCTTTCGGCAGGCCTACAGGCCTGCGCTACACCTTTTTCTCAGGCCTGCGCTACACGCTTCTAAACGGCATGCCCATCAGCTGCAGCAGCTTGCGGGCTTCCTGATCCGATCTCGCGGTCGTCACGACCGAGATGTTCATCCCGCGCGCCTTGTCGACCTTCATGTAGTCGATCTCGGGGAAGATCAGCTGGTCCTTCAGCCCGAGCGTGAAGTTTCCGCGGCCATCGAAGCCTTTCGGGGACACGCCGCGGAAGTCCCGCACGCGTGGGAGCGCGATCGAGACGAGACGGTCGAGGAACTCGTACATCCGTTCGCCGCGCAGCGTGACCATCGCGCCGATGGGCATGCCGCGGCGAAGCTTGAACTGCGCGATCGACTTCTTCGCGCGCGTGATGACCGGCTTCTGCCCGGTGATCCGGCCGAGCTCGTCGGCGCCGACGTCGGCGAGCTTCGCGTTCTGCGTCGCCTCGCCGAGCCCCATATTGACCACGATCTTCTGCAGCCGCGGCACGGCCATGACGTTCGCGTAGCCGAACTCCTTGCGGAGCGCGGGCACGATTTCCTTCTGGTACCGGTCCCTGAGCCGGTTCATTTGTCGACCACTCCCTTGCACTTGCGGCAGATACGGACCTTGCGGCCGTCCCCGAGGATCTGGCGGCCGATCCGCGTGGGGGCACTGCACTCCGGGCACACGAGCTGCACGTTCGACGCGTGCAGCGAGGCCTCGCGCTCGACGATGCCCCCCTTGATCTGGCGCTGGGGATTCGGGCGCGTGTGACGCTTGATGAGGTTCACGCCTTCGACCACGAGACGGTTTTTCTCCGGCAGGACCTGCAGCACCCGCCCGCGCTTGCCGCGGTCGCGCCCGGCGATCACCAGCACGTTGTCGTTCTTCCGGATGGGTGTGGCGAGTCGCGACATGTCAGAGAACCTCGGGCGCGAGCGAGATGATCTTCATGAACTTCCGCTCGCGCAGCTCGCGGGCGACCGGGCCGAAGACGCGCGTGCCGATCGGCTCGCCCTGATCGTTGATGAGCACGGCCGCGTTCCGGTCGAACCGGATGTAGCTGCCGTCGCGGCGCCGCTGCTCTTTGCGCGTGCGCACCACCACGGCCTTGACGACCTGCCCCTTCTTCACGTTGGACTCGGGCGTCGCTTCCTTGACCGACGCGGTGATGATGTCGCCGAGCCGCGCGTAGCGGCCCGTCGAGCCACCGATCGGGTTGATGACGGCGATCTTGCGCGCGCCGGAATTGTCGGCGACGTCCAGGATGGATCGCATCTGAATCATGGAGCCCTCTTAGACCGTCTGCGCCTTCTCGACCACGCGCGTCACCATCCATCGCTTGCGGCGGCTCATCGGGCGGGTCTCGACGATCGCGACACGGTCCCCGACCTTCGCCTCGTTGCCCTCGTTGTGCGCCATGAACTTCGACGTCCGCCGCTGCTGCTTCCCGTAGACGTCGTGCCGCACCTGACGCTCGACCGCGACGGTGACCGTCCGGTCCATCTTGTCGCTCACGACGACCCCGATGACTTCCGATTTGCCTGCCATTTTTTCCGATCCGTAGGCGGCGCCTTCGCGGCCCGCCCTAGCCCTGCTTCTCTCGCAGAACCGTCTTCACGCGCGCGAGGTCGCGCCGCAGGGCGCGAACCTTGTTGGCCGCCTCGAGCTGTCCCATCGACTTCTGGAGCCGGAGGCGGAAGAGCTGATCGTCGAGATCCTTCACGCGCAGCGTGAGCTCGTCCACCCCCAGGTCGCGGAACGCCGCCACCTTCGTCATACGGCCTTCTCCTGCGCAAACCGCGCCGCGAACTTCGTCCGGATCGGCAGCTTCGCGCCCGCGAGGCGCATCGCTTCGCGCGCCTCGACCTCGGTCACGCCTTCCATCTCGAAGAGGATGCGGCCCGGCCGGACGACCGCGACCCACTGCTCGGGCGCGCCCTTGCCCTTGCCCATGCGCGTCTCCTGCGGCTTCTTCGTGATCGGCTTGTCGGGGAACACGCGGATCCAGACCTTCCCGCCGCGCTTGAGCGCCCGGGACAAGGAGACGCGCGCCGCCTCGATCTGACGATCGGTCAGCCAGCAGGGCTCGAGCGCCTTCAACCCGTAATCGCCGAACGACACGTCGGAGCCGCGCCACGCCTTCCCCCTCATGCGGCCGCGCTGCTGCTTCCGGTACTTGACCTTCTTCGGCATCAACATGACAACAAGTCCTTAATAGACCGGGGGACTTCGTCCCCGCCGGACCCCCCTTTCGCCGTCGCTCGCGGGGACCCCTTGGCCCCGCTCCCGCCTCCGCCAAGGCTCCGGCGAGGCTCGCCGAAGCGCCTTCGGCGCGAAGGCGGCCGCTCCGGCGGGGCGCGCCCGTGGCGCGCCTATGCACGCGGCGCCCGGCGCGGCGTGCGGTAATCTTCTTCGCGGCCCACGCGCGGCGTCAGCCGCTCACCCTTGTAGAGCCACACTTTCACGCCTATCTGGCCGTAGGTCGTGTTCGCCTCGGCCAGGCCGTAGTCGATGTCGGCGCGCAGCGTCTGCAACGGCAGCTGCCCGTGCAGGTACCACTCGGAGCGCGCGATCTCGGCGCCGTTCAGCCGGCCCGAGACACGGACCTTGATCCCCCGTGCGCCGAACCGCAGCGCGGACTCGACCGCCTTGCGCATCGCGCGCCTGAACGCCACGCGCTTCTCGAGCTGCATCGCCACCGACTCGGAGATGAGCTGGGCGTCGAGCTCCGGCTTCTGGATCTCCTGGATGTTGATGAACACCTCGCGGCTCGTGCGCTTCTGGATCTCCTGCTTGAGCTTGTCGACCTCGGTTCCCTTCCGCCCGATGATGATGCCGGGGCGCGAGGTGTGGATGTCGATCTTCAGCTTGTTCGCGGCGCGCTCGATGTCGATCCGCGCGACGCCGGCGTGCGAGAACCGGGACTTCAGTTCCTTGCGGAGCTTGAGATCCTCGTGGAGCAGCTTGGCGTACTCGCGGTCGGCGTACCAGCGCGACCGCCACGTCTTGTTGAACCCCAGTCGGAACCCGTACGGGTGAACCTTCTGTCCCATCTGCTACCTCGAACTCGACTTCTTCGGTTTGGCCTTGCCCCGCCCGCGCGCGCTGCTCTTCCCGCGCGCCTTCGTGCGAGCGGCCGCCGATCGACCGGACCGCGTGGATCGCGGGCTGGCCGTGGCCGGGCCTGCGGCCTTCGCTTTCTGTGGCTGCTCGTCCCCGACCTGCGCCGTCACCTCGGATCCGCGCTCGGCGACCCGCACGGTCAGATGGGCGGTCCGCTTGACGACCCGGAACGCGCGGCCCATCGGCGCCGGTCGCACGCGCTTCATCGACGGCCCCTGGCCGGCGTAGCACGCGGCGACGTAGAGCGTGTCGACGTCGCCGGCGAATCCGTCCTTCTGCTGCGCGTTGGCGATCGCCGACCGCAGGACTTTCTCGACGTCCCTCGCGACCGACTTGCGCGCGAAGCGCAGCGTCGCGAGCGCGTCGTTGACGCTCCTGCCGCGGATCAGATCGAGCACGAGCCCGGCCTTCTGGGCCGACGTGCGAACGTAGCGTGCGGTGGCGTGCGCCTCAATCATGATTCGTTATTCTTTCCCTGCGGGCTTCGCCGGCGCAGCGCCGCCGCCGGCCGGCGCCGCCGCGCCCGTGCCTCCCGCCGGGGCCGCGCCCGGCGCGACCTGGGCCGCCGCCGCGGCCATCATCGCGGCCTTCTCGGTCTTCGTCGTGTGCCCCTTGAACAGGCGCGTCGGGGCGAACTCGCCGAGCTTCTGCCCGACCATGTTCTCGGTGATGTAGACCGGGATGAACTTCTTCCCGTTGTGCACGGCGATCGTGTGCCCGACCATCTCCGGCACCACGGTCGACCGTCGCGACCAGGTCTTGATCACCTTCTTCTCGCCGCCGCGGTTCATGATCTCGACTTTCTCGAGCAGCGGCACGTCGACGAAGGGGCCCTTTTTCAGCGATCTGCTCATTTCTTTCTCCGCTGCACGATGAAGCGATCGGTCCGCTTCCGGTTTCTCGTCTTGTAGCCCTTCGTGGGGAGGCCCCACGGCGAGACCGGATGCCGGCCGCCGGACGTCTTGCCCTCGCCGCCGCCGAGCGGGTGATCGACCGGATTCATCGCGACGCCGCGCACGTGCGGGCGCTTGCCCAGCCAGCGGCTGCGGCCCGCCTTGCCGATCGACACGTTCTCGTGGTCGATGTTGCCGACCTGGCCGATCGTCGCGAAACACTCGATGTTGATGTGCCGGATCTCGCCGGACGGCATCTTCACCGAGGCGTACTCGCCTTCCTTGGCGACGACCTGCACCGCCGAGCCCGCGCTGCGCGCGATCTGCCCGCCCTTGCCCGCCTTCAGCTCCACGTTGTGGACCATCGTGCCGAGCGGGATGTTCTTGAGCGGCAGCGCATTCCCCGGAAGGATGTCGACGTTGTCGCCGGAGACGATCGTGTCGCCCACCTTGAGCCCGAACGGCTGGAGGATGTACCGCTTCTCGCCGTCGGCGTAGGAGAGGAGCGCGATCCGGGCCGACCGGTTCGGGTCGTACTCGATCGTCGCGACCTTCGCCGGGATGTCGCGCTTGTCGCGCTTGAAGTCGATCACGCGATAGTTGCGCTTGTGCCCGCCGCCGCGCCACCAGCTCGTCAGCTCGCCGTGGTTGTTGCGGCCGCCCGACGGGCGCACCGGCTCGGTGAGCGGCTTGTACGATTCCTTCGTGGTGATCTCGTCGAACGTCTGCACCGTCTGGAACCGCCGCCCGGAGGACGTCGGCTTGTATTTTCTGATGCCCATTTATGCGCCTTCCAGGAACTCCGGCATCTTCTCGCCGTCGCGCAGCCGGACGTAGGCCTTCTTCCAGTCCGGCCGCCGGCCGGCAAACCGCCCCTGCCGCTTGACCTTCCCGTGCACCAGGGCCGTGCGGACGTTGGCCACCTTCGCGCCGAGCAGCTGCTCGACCGCGCGCTTGATGTCCACCTTCGTCGCGCCGGCCGCGACCTCGAAGACCACCGTCTGCCGTTCCTCTTTGAGGTTGGCGGTCTTTTCGGTGAGGAGGGGACGCCGGATGATGTGTGTGAGTTTCACGCAAACAGCTCCTGCAGCTTCTCGACGGCCGCGCGGGTCGCGATGACGCGCGTCGTGTCCGTCACGTCGCGCGCCGTCACGCGCGCGCTCGCCACCAGCCGCACGCCGACGAGGTTGCGCGCGGCCCGGGCGAAGCCTTCGTCGGGCGCGACGTCGATGACCAGCGTCTTGCCGTTCGCGCCGAGCCGCTTCAGGAGATCCGCGGCCGCCTTCGTTTTGGCGTCGATCGTCTCGAGCGCATCGATGACGACGAGCGCCCCGGCCTGCGCCTTGAGCGCGAGCGCCTCGCGGAGCGCGCCGCGCTTCACCTTTTTCGGAAGCGCGTAGTCGTAGCTGCGCGGCTGCGGACCGAAGACCGTCCCGCCCTTGCGCCAGAGCGGATTGCGAATCTCGCCGACGCGCGCGCGCCCAGTCCCCTTCTGCCGCCAGGGCTTCTTCCCGCTGCCGCTGACGAGCGCCCGGTTCTTGGTCATGTGCGTGCCGCGGCGCGACGCCGCCTGCTCGTGCACGACCGCCTCCCAGATCAGGTCGGTCTTCACGCGTCCGCCGAAGACCTCGTCGGAGATCTCGATGGCTCCCACTTTCTCGTTCTGCGCGTTGACTACGTTGAGTTTCATGACTTCTTCTTGCTCGGTTTCTCGACCTGCGGCTTCGGCTCCGGCTTCTTCGCGACCGCCTTCCGCACGACGACGTAGCCGCCCGGGGCGCCGGGCACGGCGCCGCGGATGACGAGCAGATGGTTGTCGGCGTCGACCTTGACCACCTTCAGATTCCGCACGGTCACCCGATCGCCGCCCATGCGGCCGGCCGCGCGCATCCCCTTCACGACCCGCGACGGAAACGACGATGCGCCGATCGACCCCGGGGCCCGGTGAAACATCGAGCCGTGCGTCGCCGCGCCGCCGCCGAAGTTGTGGCGCCTGACGACGCCCTGAAAGCCCTTGCCGCGGCTGATGCCGATGACGTCGACGCGCTCGCCGCTGGCGAACACGCTGCACAGCACCTGATCGCCCGCCTTGAGGGCGTCGCCTCCGGGCGCAACCGTGACTTCGCGCCGCACCCGCGTGGGCGGCACGTTCGCCTTCTTGTAATGACCCGCGGTCGGCTTGTTCACCCTCGCGGGCCGCTCCTCGACGAGGCCGAGCTGAACCGCTTCGTAGCCGTCGGTCGCCGAGGTCTTGGCCTGCACGACCACGCACGGGCCCGCCTTGATGACGGTCGCCGGCTGGACGGTGCCGTCGGCTTCGAAGAGCTGGGTCATCCCGACTTTTCTACCGATGATGCCTGTTACCATTTTTTTGGTTTGCGCCGGGGCCCCACCCCCAGCGCCTGCCACGCCTCGCTCACGCTCGGCGCGCTGATTCGAACATCAAGCCCCAGGCCCCAAGCCCCTATTTGTGCTCTTTGCCGAACGCCTTGATCTCGACATCCACGCCCGCCGGCAGATCCAGCTTCATGAGCGCATCCACGGTCTGCGGCGTCGGCTCGAAGATGTCAATCAACCGCTTGTGCGTGCGGATCTCGAACTGCTCGCGTGACTTCTTGTCGACGTGCGGCGAGCGCAGCACGGTCCACTTGTTCTTCTCGGTCGGCAGCGGGATCGGCCCCGCGAGCCTGGCCCCGGTCCGCTTCGCGGTGTCCACGATCTCGGTCGTCGACTGATCGAGCACGCGATAGTCGTACGCCTTGAGGCGGATCCGGATCTTGTCGCTGAACATCGCCATGCGGCTACTCCATGATCTCGGAGATGGTCCCGGCGCCGACGGTCCGGCCGCCTTCGCGAATCGCGAACCGCGACCCCTTTTCGATCGCCACCGGCGCGATCAGCTCCGCCGTGATCGGCGTGTTGTCCCCCGGCATCACCATCTCCACCCCTTCGGGCAGCTGCATCGACCCGGTGACGTCGGTCGTCCGGATATAAAACTGCGGCCGATACCCGTTGAAGAACGGCGTGTGCCGCCCTCCCTCGTCCTTCGACAGCACGTAGACTTCCGCCTTGAACTTCGTGTGCGGCTTGATCGACCCGCCCTTGGCCAGCACCATCCCCCGCTCCACGTCGTCTTTTTCCGTCCCCCGCAGCAGCACCCCGATGTTGTCCCCCGCCACGCCCTCGTCGAGCAGCTTCCGGAACATCTCCACCCCGGTCACCACCTTCTTCTGCGTCGGCCGGAACCCGATAATCTCGATCTCTTCCCCGACCTTCACCTTCCCCCGTTCCACCCGCCCCGTCACCACCGTCCCGCGCCCCGAGATCGAAAACACATCTTCAATCGGCATCAGGAACGGCTTGTCCACCTCGCGCGGCGGCAGCGGGATGTAGCTGTCGAGCGCTTCCATCAGCTTCAGCACCCCCGCCACCCCCTCCGCGTCCCCCTGCAGCGCCTTGAGCGCCGACACCCGCACCACCGGCGTGTCGTCGCCCGGAAACTGATAACTCTTCAGCAGCTCCCGGACTTCCAGCTCCACCAGGTCCAGCAGCTCCGGGTCGTCCACCGCGTCCACTTTGTTGAGCGCCACCACCAGATACGGCACGTTCACCTGCCGCGCCAGCAACACGTGCTCGCGCGTCTGCGGCATCGGCCCGTCCACCGCCGACACCACCAGGATCGCCCCGTCCATCTGCGCCGCGCCCGTGATCATGTTCTTGATGTAGTCGGCGTGCCCCGGGCAGTCCACGTGCGCATAGTGCCGGTTCGACGTGCTGTACTCGACGTGGCTCGTCGCGATCGTCAGGATCTTCGTGTCGTCCCGCCGCCCCTGCGACTCCGACGCCTTCGCCACCTCGTCATACGGGATGAACTTCGCCCACCCCTTGTCGGCCGCCACCTTCGTCAGCGCCGCCGTCAACGTCGTCTTCCCGTGGTCGATGTGCCCAATGGTCCCCACGTTCACGTGCGGCTTCGACCGATCGAACTTTTCCTTCGCCATATCGCTCTGTCACCTCTTGGCGGACCTAAGAGGTCCGCCCTCCAACGAACCCGTTTATTGGAGCGCGGGCCTCTCAGGCCCGCGGGTCGTTCATTTCCCCTGCACCCTCGCCACGACCTCTTCGCTCACGGCCTGCGGCGCCGGCTCGTAGCGGTCGAAGTGCATGGAATAGGTGGCGCGCCCCTGCGTGCGCGAACGCAGGTCGGTCGCGTAGCCGAACATCTCTGACAGCGGCACGCGCGCGTTGACGATCTGCGTTCCGCCGCGCTCTTCCTGCGACTGGATGTGGCCGCGGCGGCTCGCCAGGTTGCCCATCACGTCTCCCAGAAATTCCTTGGGGACGACGACCTCGACCCGCATGACGGGCTCGAGAAGGACGGGCTTCGCCCTCTGCGCGGCTTCCTTGAACGCGATCGAGCCGGCGAACTTGAACGCCATCTCGGACGAGTCGACGTCGTGGTACGAGCCGTCGTAGAGCTCGACTGCCGACGTCGTCGACCGGGTAGCCCGCCAGCACGCCGGTCGTCATCGCCTCGCGGATGCCCTCGTCGATGGGCTTGATGTATTCCTTGGGGATCGAGCCGCCGACGATCTTGTTGACGAACTCGTAGCCCTCGCCCGGCTTGCGCGGCACGATCCGGATCTTCGCGTGGCCGTACTGGCCGCGGCCGCCGGTCTGGCGGATCCACTTGCCCTCGGCCTCGGCCGGCCGCGTGATCGTTTCCTTGTAGGCGACCTGCGGCCTGCCCACGCTCGCGTCGACGCTGAACTCGCGCTTCAGGCGATCGACGATGATCTCGAGGTGAAGCTCGCCCATGCCTGCGATGATCGTCTGGCCCGTCTGCTGATCCGTGCGGACGCGGAACGTCGGATCCTCGGCCATCAGCTTCTGCAGGCCCAGCCCGAGCTTCTCCTGATCCGCCTTCGTCTTCGGCTCGATCGCGAGCGAGATGACCGGCTCGGGGAAGTCCATCGACTCGAGGACGACCGGCTCCTTTTCGTCGCAGATCGTCCCGCCGGTGGTGACGTTCTTCAGCCCGACCACGGCGGCGATGTCGCCGGCGTAGACCTCTTTGATCTCCTCACGCTTGTTCGCGTGCATCTTCAGGAGGCGGCCGATGCGCTCGGTGCGCTGCTTCGTCGAGTTGTACACGCTCGAGCCTGACTCGAGGACGCCGGAATACACGCGGATGAAGGCGAGCTGACCGACGAACGGGTCGGTCATGATCTTGAACACCAGCGCCGCGAATGGCGCGTCGTCCTTCGCCGGCCGCTCGACGAGCGTCTCCTCCGCCTTGCGCGGGTCGAGCCCGCTGATCGCGGGGATTTCGAGGGGCGACGGCAGATAGTCGACGACCGCGTCGAGCAGCGGCTGCACGCCCTTGTTCTTGAAGGCCGACCCGCAGATGACCGGCACGAAGGGGGCCGCGTCCTTGCGGACCGACTCGATCGTGCGCTTGCGGATGACCGCCTTGATCTCGTCCTCGCTGATCGGCTGCCCGTGAAGGTACTTCTCGAGCAGCTCGTCGCTCGCTTCGCTCACCTTCTCGATGAGCTGCTCGCGGTAATGGCTGCGCCTCTTCCTGGTACTCCGCGGGAATCTCTTCGACGAGGTAGTCGGCGCCGAGCGTCTCGTCCTTGTAGCGGATCGCCTTCATCTTCACGAGGTCGATCACGCCGGCGAACTTGTCCTCGCTGCCGATCGGGAGCTGGATCGCGACGGGATTGCTGCCCAGTTTCGTCGTGATCTGCTCGAGGGTCCGCTTGAAGTCGGCCCCGATGCGGTCCATCTTGTTGACGAAGCAGATCCGGGGAACGCGGTACTTGTCGGCCTGGCGCCAGACGGTTTCGGATTGCGGCTCCACGCCGGCGACGGCGTCGAACACGGCGACGGCGCCGTCGAGCACGCGCAGCGACCGCTCGACCTCGGCGGTGAAGTCGACGTGGCCCGGCGTGTCGATGATGTTGATCCGGTGCTCGCGCCAGAAACAGGTCGTGGCGGCGGACGTAATCGTGATCCCGCGCTCCTGCTCCTGCTCCATCCAGTCCATGACGGCGGTGCCGTCGTGCACTTCACCGATCTTGTACGTAATCCCGGTGTAGAACAGGATCCGTTCCGTAGTGGTCGTCTTCCCGGCATCGATGTGAGCCATGATGCCGATGTTGCGACAGCGATTGAGCGCGACTTGTCTGGGCATTACGTGCTACTGCTTCTTACTCATTGCTCATTTGCCTACCAACGGTAGTGGGCAAATGCCTTATTTGCTTCCGCCATTCTGTGCGTGTCCTCGCGCTTCTTCACCGCGCCGCCGCGCAGGTTGGACGCATCGAGCAGCTCGTTCGCGAGCTTCTCTTCCATCGTCTTGCCGTCGCCCCGCGAGCGGGCGTAGCCGACGAGCCAGCGGATGCTGAGCGACAGCCGGCGATTCGGATTGACCTCGACCGGCACCTGATAGTTCGAGCCGCCGACGCGCCGCGACTTCACCTCGAGGCTCGGCTTGACGTTGTCGATCGCCTTCTTGAACACCTTCAGCGGATCGTCGCCCGTCTTTTCCTTGATGATGTCGAAGCTCTTGTACATGATGCGCTCGGCGGTGCTCCGCTTGCCGTCGCGCATGACGGTGTTGATGAACTTCGTCAGGAGGCCGCTGTTGTAGATCGGGTCGGCCGGCGGTTCACGCTTCGGAATCTCTCTGCGACGTGGCATCTTCTGCTTCCAGCTTCTTCCAGCACGCCCGACCTGACCGCCTCCGCCAAGGCTACGGCGAGTCTCGCCGAAGCTTTAGCGAAGGCGGAAGGTCGGGCCTACACTGTCTACGTCTTGGGTCGCTTCGCGCCGTACTTCGAGCGACCCTGTTTCCGTCCCTGCACGCCGACCGCGTCGAGCGTGCCGCGGACGACGTGATATCGCACACCCGGGAGATCCTTGACGCGGCCGCCTCGAATGAGCACGAGCGAGTGCTCCTGGAGGTTGTGCCCGACGCCGGGGATATAAGTCGTCACCTCGATCCCGTTCGTCAGGCGCACGCGGGCGACCTTGCGCAGCGCGGAGTTCGGCTTCTTCGGCGTCTGCGTGAAGACGCGGACGCAGACACCCCGCTTCTGCGGGCTGTCCTGCAGCGCGGGACTCTTGGTCTTGCTGACCACTTTCTCGCGCCCCTGGCGTACGAGCTGGCTGATCGTCGGCACAAGTACTCCGTGAAAAAGGGGAGAACCCCCTTTTCGCAATAACCCAACGGAAAAAGGGGACTGTCCCCTTTTTCACAACGACCCCTGGCCTTGAAGCCTTGCGGCTTGGCGCCAGTGGGAAACTGACCCTACTCGTGTGTTGTCGTGTAGTACGAGGAAAATCGGCCTCGTGCTAGGGCGTCGGATTCCGCCGCGCCTTGGCGAGCCCGAGGGCTCGCATCACATGGAAGCTGGCGCCAGATAGGGTGTCCCAGCGCCGTCCAGAACCTTGCGAATATAGCACGGGGTCTCCGAGACGTGCAACCCCTGTTCCTGGCAGCGGATAGCCCGTGAATACTGGCCCCGCAGCCCCCCTGCCGCCCATCTTCGGGTAGGATTCGCGATCGACATTCGAGGGGCGGGCTCAGGCCCGCCGGGAGCCACCATGCGCGAAAGCCTGCACATACGTGCTCTGGCGCTGCTCACGCTGGCCTTTGCGGTCCACCTGGGATCGCTCCGGGGCGCCGGCGAGGAGCGCATCGACTACGCCACGAACGCAAAGATCCGGAAGGAGGGGCGCGACCGTTCGCAGATTCTCCGGACGATGCACTTCCTGACCGACGTGTACGGCCCCCGCCTGACCGGCTCGCCAAACCACAAGGCGGCCGCCGAGTGGGCGATCAAGCAAATGAAGGATTGGGGCCTCGAGAACGCGCACCTCGAGCCGTGGGACTTCGGCCGTATCGGGTGGCTCAACGAGCGCTTCGCGGGCTTCATCGTGTCTCCGGTCAAGGACTCCCTCGTGGGTGAGGTCCTGGCCTGGACTCCGGGCACGAACGGGACCCTGACCGGTGCGGCGACGCTCATCGCGCCACCTCAGTGCACGCCGGCGGCGCGGCAGGGCGACCCGCAGCGGTGCCCTGAGGAAGCGGAGCTGACGAAGTACCTCGATACCGTCCGCACGGCGGTCAAGGATCGGATCGTGCTCGTCGGCCGCCACACAGCCGTGCGAGTGGCGTTCGCTCCGCCTCTGCTTCGGCGAGACGAGGAACAGGTTCGCTCGCAGTACGATCCCGACAACCCGAATGCCGGGCAATTCGGCCCGCAGACACCCGGACCGCAAGGTCCGCAGGGACCTCGCAACCAGGAAGAGCCGCCGCCGGGGCGGCTGAGCAACAACGCCATCAACGAGCGCATCGATCAGTTCCTGATGGCGAACGGCGCGCTGATGCGGACGAACGACGCCGGAAGGGATCACGGCCAGATCCGGGCGTTTCAGAACCGCACGTACGATCCGTCGAAGGCGCTGCCGACGGTCGTGCTCCGAAACGAAGACTACGGGCGCATCAGCCGAATCCTCGCCGACGGAACGCCCGTCGAGCTCGAGTTCACAATCGTCAACCGGACGTATCCGGAGGGGACGACGTCGTACAACGCGATTGCCGAGATTCCGGGGAGCGACAAGAAGAACGAGGTCGTGATGCTGGGCGGCCACCTCGATTCGTGGCACGCCGCGACCGGCGCGACCGACAACGCGATCGGCTGCGCGGTCATGATGGAGGCGGCGCGGATCCTCAAGACGATCGGCGTCAGGCCGCGGCGGACGATCCGCGTGGCGCTCTGGAGCGGCGAAGAGCAAGGGCTGCTTGGGTCGAAGGCGTACGTGAGGGCCCACTTCGGCACGTTCGAAGAACCGAAGCCGGCGTTCGAAACCTTCAACGGCTATTTCAACGTCGATTCAGGCACCGGCCGGATCCGCGGCGCCACGATCTTCGGTCCCCACGTCGCCGCGACCATTCTCCGCGAGGCCTTTGCCCCGTTCGAGGACCTCGGCGTCGTCGGCGCCGTCGCGACGCGCAGCCGCCGCGCGGGCGGGACCGACAGCACCTCGTTCAACGAGGCGGGACTCCCGGGCATCGGCCTGGGTCAGGATCCCATCCAGTACAACTCGCACACGTGGCACACCAATCTCGACACCTACGAGCGGATCGTCGAGGAGGACGTGAAGAAGTCGGCGATCGCGATCGCCGCCGCCGTGTATCACGTCGCGATGCGTGAAGAGCGCCTGCCGCGGTTCACGAAGGAAGAGATGCCGGAGCCGTTCCGCGCGCAGCGGACGACACCATAGGGGCGGGCCGGCCTAGGCCGGCCTACAACCACCCCTTCTGTCGCGCGAGGCGCGCGGCCTCGACGCGATTCCGCGCGCCCACCTTGCCTATCGCTTCAGACAGATAGTTCCGCACCGTCCCCTCGGACAGCCTGAGCGCGCGGGCGATCTCCGGTCCCGATCGCCCCTCGCCCGCCAGCCGGAGCACTTCTCGCTCGCGGTCGCTGAGGGGATCGGGCTCCGTCCAGGCTTCGGCCGCCAGCGACGGATCCACGGCGCGCCCGCCGGCCGCGACTCGGCGGATTGCGTCGGCCAGGTGCGCCGACGGGGCATCCTTTAATAGATAGCCGGCCGCGCCCGCCTCGAGCGCGCGCCGGAGATAACCCGGACGCGCGAAGGTCGTCAGGATCACGACGCGGCTGCGGCTTCCCTGCCGCTTGAGCTCCGCCGCGAGATCGAGCCCCGTCATCCCCGGCATCTCGATGTCGGTGACGATGACGTCGGGGATTTTCTGCAACGCGAGCGAGAGCGCTTCCCGGCCGTCGCGGGCCTCGCCGACGACTTCGAGATCCGCCTCGATTCCGATCAGCGCCGACAGCGCGCCGAGAACCATCGTCTGGTCTTCGGCGATGAGGACCCTAATCATTTCTTGGTTTGCGCTGGGGCCCCACCCCCAGCGCCTACCACGGCTCGCTCACGCTCGCCGCGTTGACCCGAACGCCTTTGCTGCGAGTCGGGCAGCACTATGTGGGAAGCGTGATTGTCACACAAGTCCCGGTATGGCCGTCGCGCTCGACGGTGCCGCCGAGCGCCGCCAACCGCGCGCGCATGCCGGACAAACCGGACCCTTCCTCCGCGACGCCGCCGACGCCGTCGTCGGCGACCGCCAGCACGAGGCCGTGGCCGTTGCGCGAGAGTCGTATCTCGCACCGCCGGGCGCGCGCGTGGCGGATGACGTTCGTGATCGACTCGCGGAGCGCAAAGGCGAGCGTGCGCTCCTGATCGAGGCCCAGGCCGACCGGCTCGATGTGGGTGACGACGGTTACGCCGGCCGCCTCGAGCGCCTCGCGACCGGTCGCGAGCTCGTCCTGCAGCCGCTCGCCGCGGAAGCCGGAGATCGCCTGCCGGACCTCGGTGAGCGCGTTGCGGGAAATCCGCTCGACGTCACGGATCTCGCTCAGCGCCCGGGCGACATCCCGGTCGGCGATCTTCGACGCGAGCTCCGCTTTGAGCACGATCACCGACAGCGTGTGGCCGAGCAGGTCGTGCAGATCGCGCGCGATGCGCTCCCGCTCGGCGATCTTGGCCATGTGCTCGATTTCTTCCTGCGCGCGGGCCAGCTTGCGGTCTCTGCGGCGGACCTCGGTGTAGTGCACGTTCACGCCGCCGACGATGATCGAGAAGACGATGGCGGGAATCCAGGTCTGCGGCCTCAGCCCGATGGTCGCGGCCTCGACGACGACGAGGAGCACGATCGCCGCGATCCACTTGAACGCGACGTTGGACGGACCGAGCCGGTAGCCGAAGGCGGCGGCGTAGATGAAAAAGACAGACCCGCCTTGATTGCCTGGGCTCGTGAAGAGGCCGAGCGCCGCGATAGCGATGACGATCGGCCACGCCTGCCTGCCCCACACCCAGTAGGCACGGAAGTACAACGCCAGGAACAGCAACAGGACGCCGACGTCAATCGCCCAGTCCAGGGCCGTGCGGTTGCTGAAATAGGCGGAGCCGACGTAGACGGCCAGATAAATCAGCCACGCGTACGGCGTCCAGGCCTCGTGGGCATCACGCGGCAACAGGCGAAGTTTCATGGCCTCCCGGGCAGCCCTAAGAGGGCTGCGCTATCTGAATCTGACGTCGTCAATCGTAAACCGGAACGGCCCTGGCTCCGTGGCGGAGAACAGCACGCCGCGCAGGTCCGATCCGTCCACGCCGAAGTCGGCGAACGGCAGCGCGATTTCCTTCCAGTCGGCCGCGGCCCGGAACGGCCGCGAGGCGGGGATGTTGCCGAGCCGCGTCGCGAAGATCATGACCTGGAATTCCGCGCCGTCTCCCTTTGCCCAGAACACGACCTCCTTGAACTTCGAGAGATCGACGGCGGTCATCGGGGTCGGCGCCGGAAAGAACATCGCGCCAGCCCACGTGAACGGCGCGCCGGCGTTGATCGTGCCCGTTACGTCGAGCGCCCCGGCGCTCTGGCGCGCGCCACCCTTCACGATGCGCAGCTCCGCCGTGGACTTTCCGCCCATGAAGCTGTCGGTCGAGACCTGCCATCCGGCGCCGAACCGGGCTGACGGGGTGTCGCCGGAGTCGAAATCGCTGATCGCTCCGTCACCAGCCGCGGCGACGGGCGCCGGCGTCTCGGCGGCGCCGCGCGGCCGGTCCAGCCGCTCGCCTCGCTTCCAGATCGCCGCGATGTCCCGCGTGGCGAGGATGTCGCGCGTCGGATCGCCGTTCACCAGCACGAGGTCGGCGCGCAGGCCCGGCGCGATCCGGCCGCGGTCCTTCAAGTTGAACGCGCGGGCCGGCGCCGACGTCGCCGCGGCGAGCGCCGCCGCAGGCGTCAGCCCTGAATCGACGAG
Source organism: uncultured Acidobacteriota bacterium (assembly GCA_963847125.1). Lineage (GTDB taxonomy): Bacteria > Acidobacteriota > Vicinamibacteria > Vicinamibacterales > 2-12-FULL-66-21 > DATAEE01. The sequence goes on along the minus strand of CAWJYM010000004.1, from coordinate 2,351,000 downwards.
GAGGCGCAGCTCCCGGTGAATGCTGGCGCCGTGGGTCGTGCCCGGGTTGGGCGCATCGGTGCCGGCAAGAATCGGCACGCCCTTCTCGTGCAGCATGCGCGTCGCGGCTTTCGCATGGTCGAGTACCTGCCGCGACGTGGGCCGCTTCGGAAACGCGCGCCCGAGACCCGCGCGGTCTGCGCCGTTCAAGTACGGCGCAATCCTGGCGTCATCGACGAGCTCAGCCCCGCTCGGCGCGCCCGTCGTGCTTTCGGTCACCGAGAGCGTCGGAATGACGAATGCCTTTCCACGAACGGCTCGGTCCACAAAAGCCGCGTCCGGCGGCTGGTCTGCAAAGATATGGATCAGCGCGCTCGCGCCCGCGTCGAGCGCCTCGTCCGCGGCCTGCTTCGACCCGACGTGGACGACCGCCAGTTTGTTGCGGCGCCTGGCGGCCGCGATCGCCGCCGTCAGCGTCTCCCTGGAGATCGTCGGAATCGTCTTCAAGCCGTAACTCTTTCCGTCGTCGTACACGATCTTGATGTAGTCGGAGCCTTCGGAGATGCGAGCATCCACGAACGCGTCGACATCACCCGGGCCCGACACGGTCGGGATCGCCATCCCATACTCGGTGCCGTGCCCGCCCGGCGCGGTCACCAGGGTGCCGGCCGAGAACAGGTCGGCGCGTCGCGGCGCCCCGGCCGCGGTCCCCTGCGCCGTCCGCATCGCCGCGGCGAACCGGTGGTCGGTGAACATGTCCAGCTCGGTCGTGACGCCGAAGACGAGCGCCCGCTCCAGCGCGTCGCCCCACGCGTGGGTGTGCGCGTCGATGAGGCCCGGCAGCAGCGTCTTCCCCGCGCCGTCCACGACCGTCGCTCCGGGCGGAGGCCGGTAGCCGTCGTCCACCTCGAGGATCGTGCCGTCGCGAAAGGCGACGTTCGTGCGCTCGATGGCGCGCTCGCCGTCGAATACCCGCACGTTGGTCACGACCGTTACGGGAGCGCGCCCCGCCGCCGACTGCCCGCGAGCCCCGCCGACGATGCCAACTGCAATGAGCGCGGCGCCGACGAGCGCGAGCGCAAGCGCGTGGTACGAGCCTTTAGGCTCGTCAGGTCTGCTACCCATACGTTTTCCCTTCGTCGTTGCGATAGCCCCAGAAGGCCAGCGCGAGAAAGAGGCATGTAAACCCGGCGAGCGCCGCGACGTGCGACCAGACCGGCGCGCCCCGATCGGCGCCAAACGCCGAGAGCGCGAGCTGACCCAGATGGTACGCGGGAACATACGGCGCAACGGACCTGACGGCGCCCGGCAACACCTCGATCGGAATCCAGAGCCCGGAAAGGAACGCCATCGGCAGATAGAGGAGATTCACGATCGGCGGCGCCGAGTTCGGGCCGGCGAAGTATCCGATCGCCAGCCCCATCGCACAGAACGGCGTCGCGCCGACGACGAGCGTGACGGCGAGCCGCGCCCAGGTGAGCGGCCCGAGGCGCACGCCGCCGAAGGCGACGCCGATCGTCGACAGCAGCAGCACGATCGCCGCGCCGAAGATCAGACAGACGACGAGCTTCGCGAAGAAGTACGCGCCGACCGGCATCGGCGTGGCGCGCTTGAGCAGCATCCAGCCCTGGCCGCGCTCGATCGCCACGCCCGCGCCAAACCCGAAGAGCGACGCTCCGATGACGCCGAACGCGCCGTACGTCGCGATCAGGTACGTCGCCATCGACACGCCTCCCACGCCCCGTCGCGACCCGAACGCCAGGCCGAAGAGGAGGTAGAACATCACCGGGAAGCTGATCGACGGAATCGCGAAGGCCGGGATGCGCACCAGCTTGAGGAATTCGTACTTTGTTTCGAGAGCATAGATGCGAGGGGCGAGGGCGGTCATCGTTGCGGTCCTTTCTATCGTGGGGCTCCGCCCCACACCCCGGCTCGGTCGCTCGCGGGGACCCCTGCGCCCCGCGCCGCTCCCTCGCAGGCGCGCCGTGCGCGCCTACGGCGTGCAAGCACGGCTAGTGCTCGCGTTTCCGTCCTGGCTCGTCAGTGCCATGAAAGCTTCCTCGAGGCCCGCGCCGGTGATCTCGAGCCCCACCAGCGACCGATCGCGTGCGAGCAGCTCACGCGCGAGCCCCTCGGCGTCACCCGTCAGCAGCTCGACGGCCGTGCCATCACGCCGCATGGAACGCACGCCCGGCAACGCCGCCAGCGTGCCATCGTCCAGCGCCGTCACGCAGCGCACCCGCCGCCCTCCCGCGCGCGCCTTGATCGCATGCGGCGGACCGTCGGCGACGACCCGCCCGGTGCTGAGCACGATGATCCGATCGGCGAGCGCGTCCGCTTCTTCGAGGTAGTGGGTCGTCAACACGATCGTCCGGCCAGAGGAAGCGAGCCGGCGCACCTCCTGCCAGAACCCGCGGCGGGACTCGACGTCGAGACCGACGGTGGGCTCATCGAGGAAGAGCATGTCCGGATTGCCGCAGATGGCGAGCGCGAACTGGACACGCTGACGTTGTCCGCCCGAGAGATCGCCGTATTTGCGGCCGGCGACTCCGCTCAGTCCGGTCGTCGCGAGCGCCTGGTCTACCGTCATCGGCGACGGGTAGTAGCTGCAGAACAGATGGAGATGCTCCCGGACCTTGAGCGTGTCCGGCACCCGGGCGATCTGCAGCATGACGCCGGTCCGGCGGCGGGCGGCCATGTCGCGTGGCTCACCGCCGAAGAGGCGCGCGGCGCCCTTCGTCGGGCGGGACAGGCCGAGCAGCAACTTCACCGCAGTCGTCTTTCCTGCGCCGTTCGGTCCGAGGATGGCGGTGACCCGCCCCCGCTCGAGCGCGAAAGAGACGGAGTCGAGCGCGGTCACTTCGCCGTAGCGTTTCGTCGCGTCGCGGAGTTCTGCGGCTGGAGGCTCAGGCATGACGAAGAGTCTGCCTGCAGCACGATCGGACGAACAGTGCAGAGGTTCACCAAAACGGCATGACGGTTGTCATGCAAGCGGCGGGGTGCCCGCCTTCGCCAAAAGGCTTCGGCGCGGCAAGCGGAGGGGCGGGCCCGAGAGCCCGCCCCTCGAGGGAGCCTACTGTCCGACCTTGAGGCGATCGACGACGCTCTTCACACCCTCGGTGTCGCGGGCAATTCGAAGGGCTTCGTCCCGCTCGGCCGCGGTCTTGACGTTGCCGGTCAGCGTGACGATGCCGTTCATCGTGTCCACGTCGATCTTCAACGCCGCGACGTCTGGATCAGCGAGGAACTTCGTCTTCAGGGAGCTCGTGATCATCGCGTCGGTCGCGACCTCGCCGACGCGGCCGGCCGTCGCCGCGGCTGAATCGCCAAGGCCCCGGTCCGCCCCAGCCATCGCGATCGTCAGGTTGTCGACGACGCTGACAACGCCGTCGGTCGCGCGAGCGACCTGCACCGCTGTTTCCTTCGCCGCCTGAGACGGGACCTCGCCCGTCAAGGTGACGACGCCTTCCTTCGTGTCGACGTTGATCTGGTAGGCCTTGACCGTGTCATCGGCGGCCAACCTCGACTTCACGCTGGTCGTGATGCCGACGTCTGATTTTGCGCAGGCCACCGTCAACAGTACGACGGCGATTGCGCACGTCAGACCAGCAAATCGCTTGTACATAATCGGATCCTCCTGGTTGAGCTGCCGTTTGGCACTTTCACCAAGGGGGATTCAGAGCATCAACCGTACCAGAGCAGTGGACGCAGTTGAGCTTAGGAGTGGGGACGCCGGGGCCGCAGCGGTCACGGCCCCGTCGTGAGGCGCAGGAGCGCCGTGGCGTCGCGGAGAATCAAGCCGTCAGGGAGAAGCACAGGCACGGCCCACGTCTCGCTGTCCGCGACGTCGTACCGGCGGGCCTCTTCGAACTGCGCCGGCGCCCGGCGCGCGACGACGAGATTGCCCGAGTTGCTCAGGAACAACACGTGCGAAGGGGTCAGCAGGACGGACGCATGCTCTCCCTCGCGCCCCTCCGTGGCCCAGCGCACGGCTCCTGTCTTCGCGTCGAGCGCGATGAACTGTCCTTTCCGCTTGTTCGAGTGCCCGTAGATCGTGCCGTCGGCGAGGACGGGCGTGCTCATGTACATCGTGACATCGGCGTTCTTCCAGGCCTCGACCGCCCGCCACGTTCCGCCCTCCAGCCATACCATGAACGCGTGCGTCCCCTGGCGCGTGCCGGACACGATCAGGTGCGCACCCGTCCAGATCGGCGTGACGATGTTTTCGTGCCACTCGTCTGGAAACGGCACCGACCAGAGCGAGGCGCCGTTCTTTGCGTCGATCCCGACGATCGAGCTGTCGGTCATCGTGACGATTTGTCTGACCCCGCTTGCGGTGATGACAATCGGCGACGCGTACCCGGGGCCGGGCCCCTTCCAGGTCCAGCGTTCGCTTCCTTTGGCGGGGTCCAGCGCGATCACGCGGCCACCGTGGATGTCGCTGCCGACCTGGACGACGAGCGACCCGCCTTCGACCATCGGCGACATCGAGGTCCCGCAGAACAACTTCGAGGTGTTGACCGATGCCGAATAGTCGTTCCTCCAGATCAGCGCGCCATCGTTCACGTTCCACGCGGAAAGAACGCCGGTCATGCCGATGGTGTAGAGCCGGCCGTCGGCGACGAGCGGCGTCGAGTTCGGCCCCTTCGCCATCCGGACGGCGTACTGGTTCTTGCTGAACGGGGCCTGATATCTCTGTTGCCACACAACCTTGCCGGTGCCGGCGTCCACCGCGGTCACGAGCTCTTCAGGATCGCGGCGGCTGTGCACGAACACCCGCCCCTTCGACAGAACCGGCGACGAGTACCCCTCGCCGATCTCGACGCGCCAGGCGCGCCGGAGGGACTCGGGCCAGTCGCGCGGCACCGTTGCCGGGGACACGACGCCGTCGCGCGAGGGACCGCGCCACTGCGTCCACTCCTGCGCGACGGCCAGCTGGCCGAGCACGAGGACTCCGATGACGGACGACACCGGCCTGCGCATGTGAGATCTCCGGGACTTTTTGTATGTTACACGGTCTACCGGAGCACTCGAATCGGGACGAGCGTCTCGATGTTCTCGTCTCCGCTCGTGACGGCGAGCTTGACGAGGTAGTCCCCCGGCGCCGCGAACGCGAGCGGCAGCTCGACGTCGTACTTGCCCTGTCCGGTTCCGGGAATCGCCTTGAGCTCCACTCTCACCCGCCCGGTGCGATCAAGGAATTTCGCCGACGCGACCGCGGCATCGGCTGCCGTACCGTACACCTCGAAACGGAGCAGCAGCCGATCGGTTCGTCGGAACTCCCGCCCCGGATGAGGAGCGGGGCCGAAGGTGCCTCGCCCCAGCGGACCACTGGCGCGGAGGACCACCGGCGTGCTGAGCGCCAGCGCCGCGGTTGACCAGTCCGGGACGTCGAGCTCCAGCGTTTTCGCTCCGATCCGTTCGCCGGAAGCGTCGTGATACAGCGCCTTCACGCTCAAGTGTCCCGACGGCGCCGCGAAGGTGACGACACCTTTGGTTGCCGGCCCCTCGAACAGGGTTCGACCGTCCGCCGCGGTCGCGACGATCGACAGCCCGGCCGCCTCCGGGCCCTTCGCGCCCGGCGGTCCTCCGCGGCGTGCCCACGCGAGCGTCACCTCCCCGCCGCCGTCGGGTCCGCGAGCCGTGCCGATCCACAAGTCCCCATCGCTGACCGGCGCCGCGACGAGGTTCCCGAGCGCCTTGACGACTTCGGTCGGCGCCTCGGCGGCCGCGGCGGATTCCCTCGCGCGTTCGATGTCGCTCGTGCTCGGCGCCCAATACCCCTTCCGTGCGAGCACGTCGACGCGCCGCCGCGGGACCCGGACCTCGATGCGATGGAACTTGCCATCCTGCGGCCGCTGCGTGGACTCGTAGCCGAGCAGGTAGTACGCGCTCAGGTGGCGGAAGACCTGGCCGAGCAATCGCTCGGGCGCATTCGACTGGAGGATCGCGCGGCCGTCCGTGTTGTACGCGATCTCCGCCAGAATGTCGTTCGGGGGCCGCTGCGTCAGTCCGCGCGGGTCGACGGTGTAGATCGCGGTGTTCGCGTGGTTCGCGGCGCGGCTCAGCTCATCGAGGCGGCTGTACCAGTCGCGCCCGAGGCCGGAGGGACCTTCGCTGACGAACACGATCGCCTTCCGCGCCTCTCGAAGCCCGCCGAGACGCACCGCGATCGACTCGAGCGCCGACACGGTCACCTCGGTACGGAGCCGCTCGATGCCTCCCATCGCCAGATGCCCCTCCTCGGCGGCGTTGCGAGGCGGCGTATAGAGTCCGCGCCGCCCCTTCAGGTAGCGAATCTGGTCGACCAGCTCCGTCCGGCTGCGTGTGAACGGGATCGCGTCCGCGGGGGTGTACTCGTCCACGATCGCCACGAGATCCAGCGGCGCGACTTCTGACTGCACGAACGACGTCAGGAACCTCCGGGCCCTGATGGCGCTCAGCATTCGATCGATGTAGTACTCGTCCCAGAAAATCACGACGACCCGCACGTCGTCGCGCGCCGCCTCCATCTCGACGTCGTAGCGCGACGTAATCGTGAGCGACCGATCGTCACCCTCGGGCCTCTGGCCGTTCGCCTCGACGTACTTGAACGTCTGGATCGCCTGCCGCACGCCGTCTTCCTCGACCTCGAAGTCGTCGGCCGTCAGAGAATTCACCGGGTTGCCCTGACGATCGATCACGGTGACGTCCACACGGACGATGTTGGCCCCGACGCGGAAGATCGGTTGCTGCCGGTCCTGGGGTGCGGCGCCGATCGCGACGGCCGCAAGGCCCAGCGAAAGGACCAGAGGTGTTGTGAGACGTGGAGTCTCGCGCTCCGTCATCGGCGACGCTCGCGATCCCGGGCGGGGCTGGCTGGCAAAGCCAGCATACCACCGCCCACCCACTCGAGGAGGGGCGTGGTCGCGATCGTGGTGACGAGCGCCATGATGACCATCATCGTGAAGAGCGTCGGCGAGATGACGCCGAGGTCCAGCCCGATGTTGAGCACGATCAGCTCCATCAGGCCGCGCGTGTTCATGAGGATCCCGAGCCCGGCCGCGCTGCGCCAGTTCATGCCCGTCAGGCGCGCAGCCGCGAGCGTGCCGCCGAACTTCCCCACCGTCGCCACCACGATGATGAGGAGGCACATCGCCCACTCGGCCGCGCCCGAGACGAGGCCGATTTCGGTCCGCATGCCGGTGAATGCGAAGAACGCCGGCAGCAGCAGGATCGTCACGAGATCCTCGAGCCGGCCGGTCAGCACGCGCGGACCAGGCTGCTCGTCTCGCGGGACGATCGCCCCGAACAGGAAGGCGCCGAACACCGCGTGAACGCCGATTCGCTCGGTCGTCGAGGGCGGACAGCAGCAGCCCGACGAGAACGAGCGCGACCGTCCCCTGCGCCGGTGAGGCGCCGCCGCCCTGTCGACGCACGCAGGCTCGCCACGGTCGGCCGGATGGCGAGGAACATGAGCGCGATGAAGCCGAGCGTGAACACCGCGACGAGCAGCGCGCTTCCGACCTGCGACTGGACGACGCCCACGACGAACGCCAGCAGGCACCAGGCCGTCACGTCGTCCGCGGCGGCGCAGGTCAGCGCGATGACGCCGAGCTCGCTCCGGCTCAGACCGCGATCCGTAAGGATGCGGGCGAGCACGGGAAACGCCGTTATGGACATGGCGACGCCCATGAAGAGCGCGAAGCTCGTGAACGGGACGTCCTCCGTCGAGAGTCTGGGATAGAGGTACACCGCCAACAGCGAGCCGAGGACGAACGGTACGACGATGCTCGCGTGTGAGGTCGCGACCGCGGCGCGTGCCCGGCTTCGCAGCGGATCCAGGTTCAGATCGAGACCGACGAGAAACATGTACAGAATGACGCCGAGCTGCGCGACGACGCTCAGAAACGGAGCCACCGTGCCAGGCAGGATGTAGGCGGCGACGTCCGGCGCCACGCGGCCGAGGAGCGAGGGACCCAGCAGAATGCCGCCCAGCACTTCGCCGATCACCGGTGGCTGGCCGATGACGACGAACGCGCGGCCGAGCAGCCGCCCCACGACGACAACCGCCGCCAGCGCCAGCAGCACGTGCGACAGCGCGTTCGATCCCGGGTCGCCGGCCGGCGAGCCGGTACCGGAGGCAGGAGCGGTGGCTGCGGGAGCAACCAGCGTCTCGCCGTAGTTTCGAATGATCAGGAAGAGCGCAACCGCCGCGAGAATCATCCCGGCGTACGCCAGCGTGGACGAAAGCCTGGAGGTGGATCGCATCTAGTGGCTATGCGCAGCCGCGCGGCATCGGCACGATTGCTGCCGCCGCGCCAAGCGCGGAAACGCCGCCGGCCAGCGTGTAGAACGCCGACGCGTAGGAGCCCGTGGCGTCGACAGAGAGCGCGAGCAGCAGCGGACCCACCGCCGAGGCGACGACCGTCATCGCCTGCGCGGCCCCTTGAATCCGACCGAGGTGCGCCCGGCCGTACGCGCGTCCCCAGAAGCTGAAGAACACGACCATGACGAATCCGCCGGCGATCCCCATCGCGACCGCCTGCGTCATGACGTGCGCGACGGTCGTGACGTGCGGCAGGCCGGCCAACGCAGCCGTGAGAATCACGAGCGCCGCGACGAGCACACGCCGAAGCGATCCGCGATCGGCGATCGCTCCGGCCGCAAAGTTGCCCAGGAGCGCCGTCAGCGCCGTGACCGCCAGCGCGCGGTGATACACCGCGGGCGCGAAGCCGCGCTCGGCGAGAATCGACTCGTTGAACAAACCGATGCCGGACGCAGCCAACCCGTAGATCGAGCTGGCGAGAGCGAACACCCAGAAGGCGGGCGAACGGAGCGCCTCGGACAGCGTCGCCTGCCCCGCCTCATCCTGTGGCGGATCAGGATCCGGGTTGCCATCGACTTCGAGGCCCATGGCCTCCGGAGCCGATCGGACGAGCAGCCACGCAAGCGGCGCGAGACCGGCGATCAAGGCCAGTCCGATCGCCGCCCAGGCCGTTCGCCATCCGTACGCGAGGACGAGCGCGCCGATGGAAGGAAACGCCGCCATGAATCCGACGCTCATGACGACCGCGTAGATGGCCATCGCGCTGGTGAGGCGCCGGCGAAACCACTTCCCGACCATGGCGAGGCTCACGACCGACAGCGCGCTCTGACCGAGCCCGCGGGTCAGGGTGACGAGCAGAAGGATCGCCGCCAGCCCGGTCGCTCGCGCCATCGCCAGCGTCGTGGCGCCCAGGGCGAGCGAGAGCGCGGTCAGAACGATGCGGCTGCCGCGTCGATCGATCAGCCGGCCGACACCGAAGCAGAAGAGCGATCCGGTCAGCGTCGCGACGAGATTGATATGCGCAAAGGCGACGCGGCTAATCCTCAGATCCCGCAGCAGCGGCTCGGTGATGAGGCCAAGGCCCTGCGTGCGGCCGGGCAGCGTCCCGACCATGGCGAGCGCCGCCATGGCGAGCACAATCCAGCCGTAATAGAAACGGGCGCGCGGCGGCGTACCCGCCCACGCTCCGGCTCCGGCATCAGTCACGTCTCGAACGGTACCACGACCACAGCACCACCGTCACGGCTACCACGCCCAACACACGCATGGCGCCGTCCGCAAACACGATCGCGCCGTTGACGAACATGAAAACGAAGAAGACGAACACCGCGGTCTGAACCGCGGATGGCCGGCCGCGGTATGAGGCTGGCGCCGTCCACCACCAGACAGCGTCCGCCGCCCACACGGCGAGGAAGGCGTAGTTCACGAAGAGGCCGCCGCTCCAGGACAGACCTGTCAGCGCGGCGGTCTGGCGCGCGGTCTCGTCAGCCGCCGCCTGATGGCTCCAGCGATGGACGACGTGAAAGGCGGCCAGCGTGTGCAACCCGAGCAGCAGCGCGCCGGCCGTCCAGACCGCACGCGCGGCCGAGTCGCTGCGTCGCGGCCCGCGCCGCTTCAGCCACTCGGCCGCCGCCCAGGCCACGATCGCGAGCGCAATCGTGGCCTGGACCAGCGTCACCGGCTGCTGCTCGTCGTCACCTCGTTGAAGTACTGCTCGATCCAGCCGATCCAGCGCCGCTGCACGTCCCGCGAGCGGACGGGATCGTTGGCGTTGTGGCCGAAGATCGGATACCCGATGAACTTCGTCGGCACGCCGTTGTCCTTCAGCGCGTGGTACAGCTTGAACGACTGCGTCGGCGGCACGCGATAGTCCTGCGTGTTGGTCATCACCAGCGTCGGCGTGCGGATCTTGGATGCGTAGGCGATCGGCGACTGGTCCATGAACGCCTGCATGCGTTTGGGATCCGTCCAGGGTGACCCGCCGAAGGCCGAGGCGCGGCGGACGTTCGCATCGCCCAGGTTGTACTGATCCATCCAGTCGGTCACGGCGGCGCCGGCGACCGCGACGCGCCAGCCCGTGTAGTTGCCGATCAACCAGGTCGTCATGTAGCCGCCGTAGGACCAGCCCGACACCGCGATCCTCGTCGTGTCGACGAAGCCGCGCTGTTTGACCGCTTCGACGCCGGCCATGACGTCACGACCCGGGCCGGCCCCGGCGTCGTTGACGATCGCCCGCTGATAGGCGCTCCCGATCTGATCGCTGCCCCGGTAGTTCGGCTGGAACACGACCCACCCTTTCGCGGCCATGATCTGCGGGTTCATCGCGAAGGTCTCGAGCGAGGCGGCACGCGGCCCGCCGTGGATGACGAGCACGAGCGGATACGTGCGGCCGGACGCGAAATCGGGCGGGTACGTCAGGATGCCGTTGTGCGTGAAATTATCCGATTTCCAGGTGATGACCTCCGTCTTGCCGAGAGCCATCGACGCGATCTCGGCATTCACGTCGGTCAACTTCTTAGGAGCCGTCGTCGGCGATGCCATGTAGTAGAGCTCGGCCGGACGCATCGGATCCGTCGCGGTGAATGCGATCGAGCCCTCCTTGCCGACGGCGACATCCACCCAGAAGGACGAGGACGGGCTCGCCGGACCGAGATCGAGCTTGCGGGCGGGACCATCGAGCGGCTGCAGCCACATCGACACGCGGGTGTTGTCGTTCGCGCCGACGAGCAGCGTCTTGCCGTCGGGCATCCAGATGGATCGCGCGGCGTTTCGATCCAGCGCGCGGGTGATGCTCCGGCCGGGTCCGCCGGCCGCCGGCGCGACGTGAATCTCGTTCACGCTGCCGGAATCGCCTTCGCGCGGATGCCAGTAGGCGATCTGGGAACCGTCCGGCGAGAACGTCGGCTGGGTTTCGGCCCGCTCGCGCCCGGTCACGGCGCGCACCTGCCCCGTCGCGACGTCCACGACCTGAATCGTGGCGCGATCGTTGTCGCCCGAGTGCGCCGTCGCGAGCCGCACGACCGCGATCGAGCGGCCGTCGGGCGACCAGGCCAGCGGCGAGGCGGGCGCGCCGGGCGGATACGAAATCGGGAGGCTCCAGGATCCGGATGTCAGGCGCTTGGCGTCGCCCCCATCCGCCGACACGAGCCAGGCGTGTGTCGGCAGCCGCTGCGCCTGGATGAAGACATCGTCGTTCTCGATCTCGAAGGAGTCGTTGAAGCGCTCGGGCCCGGTCTTTTTCTCGGCTTCGTCTTCGGTCGCGTACGCGATCGTCTTGCCGTCGGGCGACCAGGCGTACTGCTGAACGCCCTTCGGCGCGCTCGTAATCCTGCGCGCATCGCCGCCCGTCATCGGCATGACGAACACCTGGGCCCGCGCCGGCTGGCCGGCCGCCGGCGCGACGGTCGCGACGAAGGCCAGTCGATCGCCCGACGGCGAAAAGCGAGGCTGGCCGATGCCGCGACGCTCCTGCGTGAGCGATCGCTGCTTGCCGCTGGCCACGTCCACGAGCACGAGCTCCGCGTCGTAGCGGTTCTCGTCGTAGTTGGCCCGGGACATGACGACGACGATCGACTTGCCGTCCGGGGCGATTTGAGGATCGGATACGCGAACGACGCGGCCGAGATCGTCGAGCGTGACACGGCGAGGCTTGCCCTGAGCGGAGTCGAAGGGCTCGCCCTGAGCGAAGTCGAAGGGCTGCGCGAGCGCGGCGGCTGCGAGCAGAACGGCGGCGACGGTCAGGGTTACCCGAAGCGGTCTCTGGCGCATGATTCACCTTCCAATCAAAACCGTCACCACGATACCCACGAGAAGCTTGCCGAGCTCGAGCGCCGTGTAGACGCCGTGAAGGACCCAGAAACGGCTCAGCGCCGGCGGCGGCGGGTCGCGAGGTACGAAATCGAGGCTGCGCCCCACCGAAGTAATTTCGGGCTGCAGCCACAACGTCATCAGAGCGACCACGGCCAGCATCGCAACGACGCCCCACCGCGCCCTCGCGGACGTGCCCTGGCCCGAAAGCAGCCACACCGCGAGCAGACCCAGCACGACTTGCATCACATTCCAGAGCTGAAAGTACAAGCGATTGAGCTCCGATGAGAGGTACCTCAACAGCTCGCGAGCCGCAGGCTGGCCGATGGTCTGCACCTGCGACGAGAAGGTCGCGTTCGTGGAACCGGCCAACAGGCGATCGACCGTCCGGAAGTTCTGAGTCGCGACGACGAGCATCGCGAGGCTTCCGGCGATCCACATCCCCATCACCAGCATCGCCCAGCGCTGTTTCATTTGCGCGTCAACTCTCGAGGGCTACGACCTGCGGCTGCTCGACGCGCACCGCCCGACGGAACAGCATCAGGCTTCCCGCAGTCAGGGCAGCGGCGAACATGAATGCCGCGCCGGGAAAGTGGACGGCGGCTCCGGGGGCGGAAAAGTAGCCGAACAGCTGCGTCATCAGCGGAGGGCCGATGATCGAGCTGAGGCTGTACAGGCTCGCGACGCCTCCCTGCAGCTCGCCCTGCGCGGTGGGCGGGACGCGGTGCGACATCAGCGCCTGCGTCGAGGGCATGACGATCGCCGCCAGGAACCACGTCCCCATCAAGGGGAACATCAACCAGCCGCGGCTCGCCAGTCCGTAGCCGAGAAACCCGAGGCCGCCCGACGTGAGGCCGATCGTCGCGCACGTCGCCTCGCCGAGGCGCGGGATCAGGAGCCGAGGCAGAGTCGCCTGGCTGGTCGCCATGATGACGCCCACGAACGCGAGCGAAGCGCCGACGATCGCTTCGGACCAGCCGAACCGGTACATCGTGTAGAACGCCCAGGTGCTCGGCATGACCTGATGCGCGAGCTGCCAGAGAAACAGCGCCGTGAGCAATCCGAACACGACCGGATACTTGCGGATCTGGATCAACGTGCCGAGCGGGTTGGCCCGCTTCCAATCGTAGGGACGCCGCGATTCCACCGGCAGCGATTCGGGCAAGACGAAGATGCCGTAGGCGAAGTTCAGGAGGCTGAGCGCCGCGGCGGCGAAGAACGGCGCCCTCGGCCCGAGCTCTCCGAGCAGACCGCCGATCGCCGGACCGATGATGAAGCCGGCCCCGAACGCGGCGCCAATCAGTCCGAACTTCTGCGCGCGCTTCTCGGGCGGCGTGACGTCGGCGATGTAGGCGTACGCCGGCGTGAAGGACGCGCCGGCGATACCGGCGATCGCGCGCCCGACGAACAGCCAGGCCAGCGTCGGCGCCAGCCCCATGATGATGTAGTCGATGCCGAGTGAGGCGACCGCGTAGAGCAGCACCGGCCGACGGCCAAAACGGTCGCTCAGGTTCCCGAGCACCGGGGCGAAGGTGAATTGCAGAACGGCATAGACGAAGGCGAGCCAGCCGCCATAGACCGCCGCCCGGCTCAGCCCCTCCCCGGTCAGCTCGACGATCAGCTCCGGGAGCACCGGCAGGACCAGGCCGAAGCCGATGGTGTCGAGGAGAACGGTGACCAGGACGAAAATCACTGCGTGGGTGCGAAGACTGCCAGACATGCGCTTCGGCATCCTAGCATGCCGCCGGATGTGATCCTGCGACGGGCTTCAGCTCGTGAGCACGCGTAAGGCGAGCGCCGCCGCGGCGGCGAAGAGCATGAAGGTGGCAGGGCCGATACCTTTCACATCGGCCACGCGCAGATGCGAAACGACGGCGCCCACGAAGTAGATCACCAGCCCGGCGCCCGCTGCGATGCCGAGGGGCGGCCACAATATCCCTGCCAGCAGTCCCACGGCTCCTGCCAGCTCACACGCGGCCAAGGGCATCAGATACTTCTCCGGAACACGGACCGTCTCCACAATCACCTTGACGATCGCCGGGTCGCGCCTGATCTTGCCGACGGCGGAGAACGCGACTATCAGGGCAGCGAGCGCCGTTGTGACGAGGTAAGCGATAGTCATCGACCCGGGCGTGATGTTGCCTTCTCGCGCTCGAGCTGCTTCAAGTACGCCGCCTCTGCCTCGCTGACGACGCGCCGATACCCGTCCGGATCGATAAACGGATTCTGCGGCGCGCCCAGCCGCTTCATCTTCTCGTCCATCCCGTAAATGGATGGATGTTGCGCCAGGAACACGTCGGGCTTCAGTCCCTTCAGCACGCGGAACGTGCGGGCGTAGTCGTCGGCAATGGACGGATGGCGCTGGTTGCCAATGAGCCTGACCCCCTCGTTGATGCTGAGAGCTCCGATGAACACGACGTCGTAAGGCTTTCCATTCTCCTGCACGATCGTCGTCCAGGTCGTGCAGCCCTTCGTGTGCCCCGGCGTCAGATGCGCGGTCAACGTCATGCCGCCAAGCGTGACCGTGTCGCCATCTTTCAGGACCCGATCGACTCTTGTCGGCGGCCAGTCCTCGCTGCCGAGCGCCGAGTTGTCCTTTCCGCTGGCGATCGCGGCGGCGTCTTGGCCGAGCGCCATCACCTGGGCGCCGGTCAGATCCTTCATGGCGGCGTGACCCTCGACGTGATCCCAGTGGGCGTGGCTGGACAGGATGATCTTCACGTCGGTCAGCTTGTGACCCAGCTTCGCGATGTTGGCGCGAAGCCCGGGCAGCATCTCCCTGGTCCCGGTGTCGATCAGGATCAGGCCCTGCGGCGTCACGACGATGTGCGCCGAGATGCCGGCCGCGCCGACGTAATAGATGTTGCCGATGACGCGGTACGGATCGACGCGCCGGCTGCCGGGACCGCGGAGCGGGTCGGTTTGAGAATAAGCAAAAGCCGTCAGGGTCACAAGAAGCGCTAACGTGGTTGTCATCATTTTCTTTCTTGCGCTGGGGCCCCACCCCCAGCGCCTACCATCCGCCTTCGCCAAGGCTCCGGCGAGACCTCGCCGAAGCTCGAAGAGCGTAGGCGGGCGCCTCGCTGACGTTCGGCGCGCTGTTCCGTGCAACTGTGACTATCTCTGCTTTACCACGGGATTCGCGTTCCAGAACTCGGGGTCGGCCGCAATCCAATCCTTCGCGGGCATTCCCCAGTACGGGCGCACGGCAAAGACTCTGGCTTCCGGGCCAATCGCAGCTGCCGCGGCGTCCGCGGGCTCACGCGCACTGAACGGCCTCAGACCAAAGCGCGTGCCGTCCGGTGCCTCGAAGACCGATCCCTCGATGCGATCCGCCCGCTTCGTCATCGTCACGACGGCGAATCGAGCGCCTGCCGGGCTCCACGGATCGCCGCGACTCAAATCGGCGCGGTGAGCCGTGAAATGGTCCACGTCAGAACTGAGCAGTCCTTCCCGCCGCTTCGAAATACCTGCCAGCGCCTCAGTCAGCGGCTTGTTGGCCGCATACGCATCGATGATCTTCTGCTTCTCGGCTTCTGACTCGTAGGCGGTCAGCCACAGGATTTCCTTCGGCTCCCCGATTGACTCGAGGGCGAGATGAACGTTCGGACAATTCAGTTCCGCGCAGAAGCGCGCAGCATCCTCCTCGATCGCCTTGTAGGTCGCTTCGACTCCAGGCTCGAGCACGTCGCGATGGATGAGCAGATTCCGCGTTGGACGGCCCATGGATAGGGAGCGTTGGCACAGCCTAGGCTTTGCGCTCGAGCAAGCCTTTCAATGTTTTCAGATCGTTTTCTATCGTCGCCTTGTCCCGGGCATACTCCTCGTCGGACGTCCCTGGCTGGCGAATCAGAGTGAAGACGAACTCGCTGCCCTCTCCGTGGGGGATGACCCGCATGGGATTGTGGACGACAACGCCCGACTCCAGACGAACGTCGTGATCGAGGACGCCGAACGGATTCGGAAGCGCGAACTTCACCCTCACCTTCCCGAAGGGAGCGTCCGCGATCAACTCATCGCCGTCCTTCCGCACCTCGGAGCGCGCGAGCCCCGACGCCCAGCGCGGCAGATTCATCGGGTCCCTGACGAACTCGTAGACGTCCGCCGCCCGCCGGGCAATCGACACGCTGATATGGTGGACGTTCTGCATGGAGGGCGCGCTAAGTCGCCGCGGGAATGCGGAACGGCGCGGGCTGCGCCCCACTGACGTCCGTGAACCCGTACTCCCGTGCGAGCGTGCCGACCTCCAGGACCTGACCCGACTTCTCGATGACGCGCGCGTCCGACGCCAATGCGACGACGGCACGTCCCACGTAGGTGGGCGTCTCGCCTGGTCCTCCCGGCCGATCGAGCGCGTCGGCGGCGCCGGCACGCCGGAACGCTTCTACGACACGCTCGGTCCGCATGAAACCTGGCGCGACGGCCACGGACCCGATGCCATGCTCGCGCAGTTCCTGCGCCATCGCCCAGACCAGGCGCGCGACGCCATTCTTCGCGAGGTCGTAGAAGAGATTCCGCAGATACGGAAGGGGCTCGAGGTTCGCTGTCGTGCCCACGATCAGGCCGCGGCGATGCGGCAGCATGAGCGGCACCGCCAGACGGCTCGCGGTCAGGTGGGCGCGAAGACCCGCCGTGAACATGCCGTCCCATTGGTGAAGCGATTGCTCCCAGAACGGCACCATCGGAAGCGGCTTGCACTCGCTGTTCTCGTAGCCGCCCCACACGTTGTTGACGAGGATGTCGAGCCGCCCATGATCGGCGCGAATACGGCCGAAGAGAGCGTCGACTTCGGGGTCGACCGTGTGATCGCATCGAACGGCGATCCCGCGGCCGCCGCGATCGGTGACTTCGCTGGCGGTCTCGTCGATCGTACCCGGCACGTTATCGGTGGTGGGTCCGCCGGCGACGCTTCGGCCGGTGACGTACACCGTGGCACCCGCCGCGCCGAGCTCGAGGGCAATGCCGCGTCCAGCTCCTCGACTTGCGCCCGTGACGAGCGCGACGATGCTCTTCAGCTGGGCCATTTTTCTCAGGTCGAACACCGCATCCTAGCATGCGTCGACCAGCCACATTTCATGGAGCGACGCGTGAGCTGGGACGCTTACTGCGTCGGCCTGGGGACCCACACGCAGGATCCTTTCGGCACATCCAAACCGCGCGGGAGAACGCCGACGACCGTCCTGGGACGGCCGTCGAGATTGAGCACACGGCCGATGAGCGACGGGTCAGAGCCGAACCGCTCCTCCCAGCACTGATGGCTCACGAGCGCCACTGCCCTTCATTCTGTCAGGGGCGCGTTTCTCCGGTACTCCGCGAACACGAAGATGCAGGCACCAAGGATGATCGCGACGTCGGCGACGTTGAAGATACCCGTTCGGACGGGGCCGATGCCGACGTTGAGGAAATCCACGACGCTGCCTCGCACGATCCGATCGATCCAGTTCGATGCGCCACCCGCCAGGAACAGCGTCAAGCCCAGCCGCGCGAGCGCATTCGACCGGCGTCGAACCGCCAGTACCGCGACCGCGAACAGCGCGATGCCGGTCGCCACGGTAAAGAACGCCGTTCGGGCGATGGGGGGCAGGCCAGCGCCGAGGCTCAAGAACCCGCCGGGGTTCTCGACGTAGCCGACCCACACCGTGTTCGCGAGGTACGATTGGCCGGGCATCCCCGCCAGCATCGTGGCCGCGACGTGCTTCGTGACGCGATCGCACCCGATAGTGGCCAGGGCGGCCACGATGAGTGCGACCCGAACTGTCATCCGGGTACTCTGCCGGCTCACTCCGCGATCATGCCCCAGGTCAGGTTCCATGGGCCGCTCCGGGCGCTGCCAGGCCAGGCGCTCGCCGCCGGAACAGCGCGACGAACTCTTCCGCATCGATCGCCAGCTGCTTCTTCGAGATCAGCACGTCGGCGCCGTACGTGTTGCGGACGACGTCGGAGGATCGACGCCTGATGTCGGCCGCGCCTGCGGCGTGGGCCAGCCACTGATCACGGTCCCGGAAGCCGATGACGACGCCACCCATCGGAATCGACTGGACCTTTTCGACGTTGGCGTAGGGAACGGTGTAGCTGCCCAGGCTGTCGCTGATCGTCAGGCTCGTCGCGCCGAGCGCCACTCGATGCCCCCAGCTGTCTCTGACGAGGGCTATGGCCAGCCACACTCCCAGAGCAGCCACGACCGCAGCAATCACAGGGAAGCCGAGGGATGAGCCGACCCTGCCGAGAGGCGAGCTTTGCAGAACCTTCCACGACTGCAGGAACAACCCGACTCCCGCCGCGAGAAAGATGACGACGAGGCTCTGGATGATGAGGCTGCCGCGACGGCTGGGGATCACGCGTTCATCCGCGTTCACGTCTGGCTCCTCGTCACACTCACCGGTGTCACCGCCGCATCAGCCACCAGCCGCGCGGCGACGTCCGTCATCTAACTCAAATGTGGAGTCTACACGTGGTCAGGCGGGTCCCCCAACTCTCACCGCGGCGCGCGCAAGCCATCTGCCGTCATTGCGACCTGTAGCGGTCGTGTCCGGTGATCGAGCGGCAACAGCAGTCAGCGGTCAGAGGGACGAGAGACGGGCGAAGAACACCAGGGCTACCAGCGCGAGCGTCATTCCGAGGATGCCGCTCAGCAACCAGAAGTGAGGCCAGCCCAGCTGAAGCAGCCCGTTCCTCCTGGCACGACGAGCCGGCGATCGCCGCCCTCTCTCATGGGTCAGACTGTGTGCAGTCACATGACACCTCGGCGCAATACTCCAACGACATCTGACACCGCCCCGATGCCGGCGTTCCCTGTACGCGCAAACCGCGCTCGGACTACCGCTCAACCTCGCACGTGGAGGGCGGGCCTCTCAGGCCCGCCAGTCCGTTGATTCCGTCGGTCTGCGCGCCCTGATTGGCCTGGCTAACCCCTGCCGCTCCGCCACGAGCGGCCGATGAGGCGCACAGGCTAACGCGACCGGAGCGGAATCTCCAAGCCGGGAAGGAGCCACATCAAGAAGGCACTGATCAATGCAATGAGGAACCAGTCCCTCCGCGTCCGCGGCCGCACGCCGAAGGCGTACGGCGCGACCACTAGAACGACCAACAGAATGAGAAACCAGGTCCAGAAGGAGCGCATGGGGGCGCCGGAAAAGCAGCCCTCGTTTCCTTTTGTTTCGACGTTCCAGCCTCGAATCGAGTCTTGAGGCACACGAGCACGCAATCGTTCCGCGCCTCACGACGCCGTCCGGTCCCACTCTGCAGAGGGCTCCCCCACCCGGCTACTCGCGCACTATCCATCTGCTGCGATCGGGCCCAAGGTAGCGGGCCCACCACTCACAGCCTGACTCGTCCTCGAAGTGCGCATATCCATTCGCGAACTCTATTCGAGTCCGCTGACCGCTCCTGAACTCGACCGAGGCCAATATCTCAACACGCTTGCCTTCCGCCCAATAGACGCCGCTCGACGGAGGTGCGCCTTCTGGAAGCCCACTCAGTATCCGATGGAGGTATTCCCTGACAACTGACATGTCAGGCCAAGCCGGCTTCTTGTAATGATGAACGTGGATCGCTCTTGCATTTGGTCCCAGAATTTGGAGGATCGTGGCGCCCGAAGACCTGACCAGGCAAGGTGTCGGCGCTTCGAAGGGTCGGCCGATGTCCCGGGACAGTTCCGAAACCCCGTACTTGCGGGGAGCGTCGATAACGGGGAACTGATCCGTTCCGCCAATCTGAACCGGGCTCAGCCCGTGTCGCTCGACCGCGAGGACAAGCGCAATCAACAACAGAATCCCGTAGTTCTTGATCATGGCTGCGCTGAGGGGTCGCGCCACAGTACGACCCTAAAGGGTCGTACCACAAACAAAAAGGGCGACAGCCGCATCAGCGACCATCGCCCTCATGTTAAACGCGGTCCGGCTAAAGCCGGACACTACGGAGAGTCGAGGCTATGCACGCGCACCCAGGGCACCTAGAGCACCCAGTGCACCGACGTTACTCCCCGACCTCCTCCCGCCCGAATGCCTCGTCCGGCTCGACGAGATATTCCATCTCGCGCTCCAGCTCGAGCTCCTCGGGCGACGGCGGCGGCGGCGGTGGCGGCTCGTCGTGCGGGATGCGGACCTGCCGGTAATACTCGAAGCCCGTCCCCGCCGGGATGAGCCGGCCCATCGTGACGTTCTCCTTCAGCCCGCGCAGGTGATCCACGCGGCCCGAGATCGACGCCTCCGTCAGCACGCGCGTCGTCTCCTGGAACGACGCCGCCGAGATGAACGAGTCGGTCGACAGCGACGCCTTGGTGATCCCGAGCAGCAGCGGCCGGCCCGTCGCCGGGCGTCCGCCCGCCTGGAGCACGCGCTCGTTCTCTTCGAGGAACCGGAACCGATCGACCTGCTCGTCGACGAGGAACTCGGTGTCGCCCACGTCCTCGACCTTCACCCACCGCATCATCTGGCGAACGATGACCTCGATGTGCTTGTCGTTGATGTTGACGCCCTGCAGCCGGTAGACCTCCTGGATCTCGTTGACCAGGTACGACTGGAGCGCCTTCTCGCCGAGGACCGCGAGGATGTCGTGCGGGTTGGACGGCCCGTCCATCAGCGGCTCGCCCGCCCGGACGCGGTCCCCTTCCTGCACGTTGACGTGGACGCCGCGCGGCAGCGAGTACTCGCGCGGCTCCGAGCCCGGCTCTTCCGGCACGATGATGATCTTGCGCTGTCCCTTGACGATCCCGCCGTGCTTGACGATACCGTCGATCTCGGAGATGACGGCGGTCTCGCGCGGCTTGCGCGCCTCGAACAGCTCGACCACGCGCGGCAGGCCGCCCGTGATGTCCTTGGTCTTCGTCGTCTCGCGCGGGATCTTGGCGAGGACGTCGCCCGCGAACACCACATCGCCGTTCTGCACCATCAGGTGCGCGTGCGACGGCATGTGGTACTTGTTCGAGACCTTCCCCGCCTTGTCGCGGATCTCGATCGTCGGCTGCTTCTTCTCGTCCGGCGAGTCGACGATGATCAGCCGCGACAGACCGGTCACCTCGTCCAGCTCTTCGTGAACGGTCAGGCCCTCGATGATGTCCTTGAAGTGGACCGTGCCCGGCGCCTCCGTGAGGATCGAGAACGTGTACGGATCCCACTCGACGATGACCTGGCCCGGCTCGACCGCCTGGCCGTCCTTGACCTTGAGCCGCGCGCCGTACACGACCGGGTACCGCTCGCGGTCGCGACCCTTCTGGTCGACGATGACGAGCGAGCCGGTCCGGTTCATGACGATCAGCTCGCCGAGGCCGGCGGGCGCGATCGCGCCCGAGGCCGTGTGCTTCCCTTCGACGAACTGAAGGTTCTGGAACCGGATGTTGCCGGCGTGCCTCGCCTCGAGCGTGGACTGCTCGGAGACGCGCGACGCCGCGCCGCCGATGTGGAACGTCCGCATCGTGAGCTGCGTGCCCGGCTCGCCGATCGACTGCGCCGCGATGACGCCGGCGGCGAGCCCCAGCTCGACGAGGCGCCCGGTCGCCAGGTCGCGCCCGTAGCACTTCGCGCACACGCCGCGCCGCGACGCGCAGGTCAGCACCGAGCGGATCTTCACCTTCTCGATGCCCGCCTCCTGGACGTCGGTCGCGACCTCCTCGTTCATCTCCTCGTTGGCGTTGACGATCACGTCGCTCGTGAACGGGTCCAGGATCCGCTCGAGCGTCACGCGGCCGATGATCCGGTCGCGCAGCGGCTCGATGATCTCGCCGCTCTCGATGATTGCCGACGAGGCGATGCCGTCCATCGTCCCGCAGTCGATCTCCTGGATGATGACGTCCTGCGCGACGTCGACCAGCCGGCGCGTGAGGTAGCCGGAGTCGGCGGTCTTGAGCGCCGTGTCGGCGAGGCCCTTGCGCGCGCCGTGGGTCGAGATGAAGTAGTGGAGCACGGTCAGCCCTTCACGGAAGTTCGACGTGATGGGCGTCTCGATGATCTCCCCCGACGGCTTCGCCATCAGGCCGCGCATCCCGGCGAGCTGCCGGATCTGCTGCTTGCTGCCGCGCGCGCCGGAGTCGGCCATGATGTAGACCGGGTTGAAGCTCTTCCCGGAGCGGTCCATGTCCTGCATCTCGCTGAACATTTCCTCGGCGATCCGCTCGGTGACGTCCGACCAGATCGCGATGACCTTGTTCCGGCGCTCGCCGTTCGTGATCGCCCCTTCGAGGTACTGGCCCTCGACCTTGATCACCTCGTTCCGGGCATCCTCGACGAGCTTGGCCTTTTCCTGCGGGATGATCAGGTCGTCCACGCCGATCGAAATCCCCGACCGCGTCGCGTAGGTGAAGCCGAGATTCTTCAGCGAGTCGAGCATCTCGACGGTCTTCTCGAGGCCGTACCGCAGGTAGCCGTACTGCACGAGCTGCTGCAGGCCCTTCTTCTTCAGCAGGCCGTTGATGTACGGCATGCCCTTCGGCAGCGAGTCGTTGAAGATGACCCGGCCGACCGTCGTGTTGATGATCCGGCGCTGGACGTCCTGGACCTCGGCGTACTGCACGCCCTGGTCGTCGCGCGAGACGGTCAGGTCCATCAGCTCGCCGGTCCACCGCATGCGGATCGGCGTCAGCGTCTCGACCTCGCCCGCCTCGAGTGCCAGCAGGACGTCATCGGCGTTGCCGAACACGCGCCCTTCGCCCTTCGCGCCCGGCTTCGCCTTCGTCAGGTAGTAGCAGCCGAGGACGATGTCCTGCGAGGGCACCGCGATCGGCGCGCCGCTCGCCGGCGACATGATGTTGTTCGACGACATCATCAGCACCGAGGCCTCGATCTGCGCCTCGGGCGACAGCGGAATGTGCACCGCCATCTGGTCGCCGTCGAAGTCGGCGTTGAACGCCGTGCAGACGAGCGGGTGGATGCGGATCGCCTTCCCCTCGACGAGCACCGGCTCGAAGGCCTGAATGCCGAGGCGATGGAGCGTCGGTGCGCGGTTCAGCAGCACCGGGTGCTCGCGGATCACCTCTTCGAGGATGTCCCACACCTCGGACCGCTGCTGCTCGACCATCTCCTTCGCCTGCTTGATGGTCGAGACGAGCTGCCGCTCCTCGAGCTTGTTGTAGATGAACGGCTTGAACAGCTCGAGCGCCATCTTCTTGGGGAGCCCGCACTGGTGCAGCCGGAGCTCCGGCCCGACCACGATGACCGAGCGGCCGCTGTAGTCGACGCGCTTGCCGAGCAGGTTCTGCCGGAAGCGCCCCTGCTTCCCCTTCAGCGTGTCGGACAGCGACTTGAGCGGACGGTTGTTCGCGCCGCGCAGGACGCGCCCGCGCCGGCCGTTGTCGAACAGCGCGTCCACGGCCTCCTGCAGCATCCGCTTTTCGTTGCGGATGATGACGTCGGGCGCCTTCAGCTCGATCAGCTTCTTGAGCCGGTTGTTCCGGTTGATGACCCGGCGGTACAGATCGTTGAGGTCCGAGGTCGCGAACCGCCCGCCGTCGAGCGGCACGAGCGGCCGCAGCTCTGGCGGGATCACCGGGATGACGTCGAGGATCATCCACTCGGGGCGGTTCGTCGACTTGCGGAACGAGTCGACGACCTTCAGCCGCTTCGCGTACTTCAGCTTCTTCTGGACGGAGGTTTCCGCCCGCATCTTGTCGCGCAGCTCGTTCGCGAGCTTCTCGACGCTGACGCGCTTCAGCAGCTCCTTGATCGCCTCGGCCCCCATGTGGGCGCGGAACTTCATGCCGAAGTCCTCTCGCGCCTTGCGGTACTGCTCCTCGGTGAGGAGCTGGTTCTGCTTCATCTCCGTGTCGCCGGGATCGACGACCGTGTAGGCCTCGAAGTACAGGATGCGCTCGAGGTCGCGGAGCGAGATGTCGAGCAGGTGGCCGATGCGGCTCGGCAGCCCTTTGAAGAACCAGACGTGGCTCACCGGCGTCGCGAGCGTGATGTGGCCGAGCCGCTCGCGGCGGACCTTGGCCTGCGTGACCTCGACGCCGCACTTGTCGCAGATCACGCCGCGATGCTTCATGCGCTTGTACTTGCCGCAGAGGCATTCCCAGTCGGTGACGGGACCGAAGATCTTCGCGCAGAACAGCCCGTCCCGCTCCGGCTTGAACGTCCGGTAGTTGATCGTCTCCGGCTTGGTCACCTCGCCGTGCGACCACGAGAGGATCTTCTCGGGCGAGGCGAGGCTGATGCGGATCGAATCGAAGTCAGCGGTCAGTCCGCTGCGGATGTCGTGGAAACTTGGTCTCATTGCTTTCCCTTCGCTGTGCCGGTCCGAGCATCACGACCTGACCGCCTCCGCCAAGGCTACGGCGAGTCTCGCCGAAGCTTTAGCGAAGGCGGACGGTCGGGCCTACACCGTGGGTGCGAGCTCGGCCTCCGCGGCCGGCGGTTCCGCTTCCTGCGTCTTCTTCCGCGTCTTCAGCAGCTCGACGTCGAGACAGAGCGCCTGCAGCTCGCGGATGAGCACGTTGAACGACTCGGGCAGCCCCGGCTGGAATGACGCGTCACCCTTGACGATCGCCTCGTAGATCTTCGCGCGACCGGTGACGTCGTCGGACTTCGCCGTGAGCAGTTCCTGGAGGATGTGCGCCGCGCCGTAGGCCTCGAGCGCCCAGACCTCCATCTCGCCGAAGCGCTGGCCGCCGAACTGCGCCTTGCCCCCCAGCGGCTGCTGGGTGATGAGCGAGTACGGCCCGATCGAGCGCGCGTGGATCTTGTCGTCGACCAGGTGCGAGAGCTTCAGCATGTAGATGTAGCCGACGGTCACGTCCTGCTCGAACGCGTCGCCGCTCATCCCGTCGTAGAGCTTCGTCTTGCCGCTCTTCGGCAGCCCCGCCTGCTCGAGCCAGTTCTTGATCTCCCCTTCGGTCGCGCCGTCAAAGACCGGCGTCGCGAAGTAGAGCCCGAGCGCGTGCGCGGCCCACCCGAGGTGGGTCTCGAGAATCTGGCCGACGTTCATACGCGAAGGAACGCCGAGCGGGTTGAGCACGATCTCGACCGGCGTGCCGTCCGGCAGGTACGGCATGTCCTCCTCGGGAAGGATGCGCGCGATGACGCCCTTGTTGCCGTGGCGGCCGGCCATCTTGTCGCCGACCGACAGCTTGCGCTTCATCGCGACGTACACCTTCACGAGCTTGATGACGCCCGGCGGGAGCTCGTCGCCGCGGCGGATCTTCTCTTTCTTCTCCTCGAAGAGGTTCTTGATGACCTCGACCTGGCGCTCGGTGCGTTCCTCGAGCTGACGCAGGTCGTCCTCGAGGCGCGGATCGTCGGTCTGGATCTTCAACCGGACCAGCGGCTCGTACGGGATCTCCTGGAGGATCTCCGGCGTGAGCACCGTCCCCTTCTTCAGGAGCCGGTCGCGGCCGTGCTCGTCGAACAGGTCCGCGCGCGTCGTCTGCCCCTGCAGCATCTGGAGCACGCGCTTCTTCACCTCGTCGTGAAGGATGCGGATCTCGTCCTGCAGGTTCTTCTCCATCATGTCGAGCTCGTCCTGCTCGATCTGCTTCGCCCGCTCGTCCTTCTCGATGCCTTTCCGCGAGAAGATCTTGACGCCGACGATGATCCCCTCGATGCCGGGCGGGCAGATGAGCGACGCATCGCGGACGTCGCCCGCCTTCTCGCCGAAGATGGCGCGCAGCAGCTTTTCCTCGGGCGTGAGCTGGGTCTCTCCCTTCGGCGTCACTTTGCCGACGAGGATGTCGCCCGGCTTCACGTACGCCCCGATGCGGATGATGCCGCTCTCGTCGAGATCGCGCAGGAAGGTCTCGGAGACGTTCGGGATGTCGCGCGTGATCTCTTCGGGCCCGAGCTTCGTGTCGCGCGCTTCGATCTCGAACTCCTCGATGTGGATCGAGGTGTAGTAATCGTCCTTGACCATGCGCTCGGACACGAGGATCGCGTCCTCGAAGTTGTAGCCGCGCCACGGCATGAACGCGACGAGCACGTTCCGTCCGAGGGCGAGCTCGCCGAGCTCGGTGCACGGGCCGTCGCCGAGGACCTGCCCCTTCACCACCTTCTGACGGACACTGACGATCGGCTTCTGACTGATGCAGGTGTTCTGGTTCGACCGCTTGAACTTCGTGAGGTTGTAGATGTCGGCGCCCATTTCCTTCGACGGGCTCTCATCGCTTCCCTCGACCCGGACGACGATGCGCTGGCTGTCCACGTAGTCGACGGTACCGGTCCGGCGCGCGACGACGACGGCGCCGGAGTCGCGCGCGGTCACGTACTCCATGCCGGTCCCGACGAACGGCGCGCGCGCGCGCAGCAGCGGCACCGCCTGGCGCTGCATGTTCGACCCCATCAGCGCCCGGTTCGCGTCGTCGTTCTCGAGGAACGGGATGAGCGAGGCGGCCACCGACACGAGCTGCTTCGGCGAGACGTCGATGAACTCGACCTTCTCCCGCGGCGCGAGGATGAAGTTGCCCGCCTGCCGTGCGTTGACGCGCTCCTGGACGAACACGCCGTTGTCGTCCACCTGCGCGTTGGCCTGCGCGATGATGTACTGGTCTTCTTCCCAGGCCGACAGGTAGAACGAGTGCGGCTCGAACTCCGCCCCCTTCTTCTTGCGTCCCTTCGACTGGCTGTTCTCGTCGACGACGTCGACCTGCTCGACGATCTCGCCCGCCTTGTACTTGGTGCCGCCCGCGTTGGTGACGATCGCGTAGTCGATGACGCGGCCGTTCTTCACCTTGCGGTACGGCGACTCGATGAAGCCGAACTCGTTGATCCGGGCGTAGCACGACAGCGACGAGATCAGGCCGATGTTCGGACCCTCAGGCGTCTCGATCGGGCAGATCCGCCCGTAGTGCGTCGGGTGGACGTCGCGGACCTCGAACCCCGCGCGCTCGCGCGAGAGCCCGCCCGGCCCGAGCGCCGAGAGCCGCCGCTTGTGCGTGACCTCGGAGAGCGGGTTGGTCTGGTCCATGAACTGCGAGAGCTGGGACGACCCGAAGAACTCGCGAATCGCCGCCATGACCGGCTTCGCGTTGATCAGGTCGTGCGGCATCGCCGTCGCCATTTCCTGGTAGACCGACATCTTCTCCTTGATGGCGCGCTCCATGCGGACCAGCCCGATGCGGAACTGGTTCTCGAGGAGCTCCCCCACGGAGCGGACGCGGCGGTTGCCCAGGTGGTCGATGTCGTCGACGTTGGCCGGGTTCTTCCGCAGCTTCAGCTGGTACTTGATCACCTCGTAGAAGTCCTGCGGGTGCAGGATCTTCTCGTCGAGCGGCGTGTTCAGCTTCAGCTTCGTGTTCAGCTTGAGCCGGCCGACGCGCGAGAAGTCGTACTTCTGCGGGTTGAAGAACATGTTCTCGAAGAGCGACCGCGAGCTGTCGAGCGTCGGCGGATCACCAGGACGGAGGCGGCGGTAGATTTCGATCAACGCCTCCTCGTGGGTCCGGATCGGGTCCTTCTTCAGCGTCGCCGAGAGGACCGGGCCGATGTCGTCCTTCTCGGGGAAGAAGATCTCGAGGGTCTCGACGTTCTTCTCCTGCGCCATCGAGATGACGCGCGGCGCCACCTCTTCGTTCGCCTCGAGGATGACTTCCCCGGTCGACGGATCCACCACGTCCGCCGCCGCGAACGCCCCTTCGAGCTCGGCGTCGGCGATCTCGACCTCGGAGATGTTCGCGCGGCGCAGCGCCATGATCGCGCCCTGCGTGATGCGCTTCCCCGCGGCCACGATCGTCTCGGTCCCGGCGGTAATCTCCCTCGCCGTCCGGAGGCCGACCAGCGAATCGTTGACCGCCCACTTCAGCGCGCCCCCCTTGAGCGACAGCCGATCCACGGTGTGGAACGTCCGGATGATCTCGTCGGCGCCGCGGAGGCCGAGCGCGCGCAGGAAGACCGTCGCGAGGAACTTCCGCTTGCGGTCGATGCGGACGTACAACAGGTTTTTCGAGTCGTACTCGAACTCGACCCAGGAGCCGCGATACGGGATGATCTGGGCGATGAAGAGCGTCTTGTCCTCGGAGTGGAAGAACGCCCCGGGCGACCGGTGGAGCTGCGACACGATGACGCGCTCGGTCCCGTTGATGATGAACGTCCCGTTGTCGGTCATCAGAGGGATGTCGCCGTAGTAGACCTCCTGCTCCTTGATGTCGCGGATCGTCTTGACCCCCGTCTCGGGGTCCTTGTTCCAGACGACGAGCCGGATCGTCACCTTCAGCGGGACGGCGAAGGTCATGCCGCGTTCCTGGCATTCCTCGACGTCGTACTTCAGCTTCAGGCCGACCGTGTGGCCGCAGATATCGCAGACGTCGCCGCGCGCCTCGTTGGCGCGACCGCAGCGCGGGCACAGCACTTCGTGCTCGCCGTACGGGTCGGCGATGAGCGTCGCGCCGCAGCCGGCGCAGGGCTTCCGCAGATGATGCAAGCCGGACAGCCGGCCGCACTTGCACTCCCAGTTTCCGATCGAGTACTCGATGAACTCGAGCGACGAGTTCTCCCGGAAGTCGCTGATCGGGAAGACCGACTTGAAGACGGACTGCAGGCCGGCATCCTCGCGTTCCGACGGAAGGCGGTTCATCTGCAGGAACCGCTCGTACGACTTTTTCTGGATCTCGATCAGGTTCGGAATCGGGACCGTCGTCTTGATCTTCGAAAAGTCGATGCGCTCGCGGTAGACGTTCTTGGGAAGGCTATACATGCTGTGAGACCCCAGTTACACGGATCAATGTCGGGACACCGACGGGACGATCGCGTCGGCATTTTTCATGCGCGTGGGGCCCCACCCCCACGCGCTGGCGCTCGGCGGCCGGACCTTCGGTCCGGCGGCCCTCCGGCGCCTCGCGCCGGCCGCGGGCGCTATTTGATCTCGACCTTCGCGCCGACTTCCTCGAACTTCTTCTTGATCGCCGCCGCCTCGTCCTTGTTGACCGCTTCCTTCAGCGTCTTCGGCGCCCCTTCGACGAGATCCTTGGCTTCCTTCAGCCCGAGGTTCGTGACTTCGCGGACGACCTTGATCACGTTGATCTTCTTGTCGCCGACCTCGGTCAGCGTCACGGTGAAGTCGGTCTTCTCTTCGGCCGGCGCCGCGGCGCCGCCCGCCGCGCCACCCGCCATCGGCATCGCCATCGGCATGGCGGCCGCCGCGGACACGCCCAGCTCCTGCTCCAGCGTCTTCACGAGCTGGGACAGCTCGAGGACCGAGATGCCCTTGATGTACTCGACAACCTGCTGCTGCGTCACTTCGGCCATTGCTGCTGTTCTCCCTTACTCTTTGCTCTTTGCTAATCCCTGCACGCCCGACCTGAAGGTCGGGCCTACCATCATCTACACGCCCGACCTCAAGGTCGGGCCTACGCTGTCTCTGCGGTCTTTGCGCTCTCTGCGGCCTCTGCGTCCTTTGCGTTCTCTGCGCCCTCTGCGCCCCTGGTCTCTGCGGTCTTTGCGCTCTCGGCGCGTTGCCTCTCGTACTGCACGAGCACGCTCATCAGATCCCGCGGCACGGCGCTGAGCACGCTGACCATGTTGACCATCGGCGCCTGCAGGACGAACAGGAGCTTCGCGTAGAGCTCCGGCTTACCCGGCAGCGTCGCAAGGTCGCCGACTTCCGCCGGCTTCAGCGTCTTCCCTTGAACGACGGCCGCCTTGATCGTCAGCGCCGGCGCCGTCTTCGCGAACGTCGTCAGGACCTTCGCGAGCAGGACCGCATCGTCGCCGCTGTAGGCGACCGCGGTCGTGCCCTGGAAGTGCTCGGTGAGCGACTCGAACCGCGTGCCCTTCAGCGCCCGGCGGGCGAGCGTGTTCTTGACGACCTTGTACTCGGCGCGCGCGGCGCGGACCTGCCGTCGCAGCTCCGTCACCTCGGGTACCTTGAGGCCGCGATAGTCCACGAGCACCGCGCTCTCCGACCCGCGGAACGCGCGCTCGAGACTCTGGAGCTCCGATTCTTTTTCTGCTCTCGTGACTGCCATTCTGCTTCTCTAATGCTTCGCCGCGGCTTCCGCGTGGTGGGCCGTGTCGATCGCGATCCCAGGCCCCATCGTCGACGAGATGGTGACGCTCCTCAGGTACTTGCCCTTCGCCGCCGCCGGTTTCGCCTTGACGACGCTCTCGATGAGCGCGTGGGCGTTGGCGATCAGGTTCTGCGACGGGAACGACGTCTTGCCAATCGGCGCGTGGATGATGCCGGCCTTGTCGACGCGAAACTCGACCTTGCCCGCTTTGATCTCCTTCACGGCCTTGCCGATGTCGAAGGTGACGGTGCCGGTCTTCGGGTTGGGCATCAAGCCGCGCGGGCCGAGGACCTTCCCGAGCTTGCCGACGGCTCGCATCATGTCCGGCGTGGCGACGACCGCGTCGAAGTCCATCCAGCCGCCCTGGATCTTCTCGACGAGCTCCTCGCCGCCGATCGAATCGGCGCCCGCGTCCTGCGCCTCCTTCTGCTTCTCCCCGCCGGCGATCGCGAGCACGCGCTTGGTCTTGCCCAGGCCGTGCGGGAGCACGACGGTGCCGCGTACCATCTGATCGGCATGCTTGGGATCGACACCCAGGCGAAACGAGATGTCGACGCTCTCGTCGAACTTGGTGAACTTGACCTGCTGCAGCAGCGGGACCGCCTCCTCGAGCGAGTGCGGCTTCTCCGGCACCTGCTTCCGCGCGGCCGCGTACTTCTTTCCGCGGGTTCTCACATGGCCCTCCTGTGGTGCAAGCGGCGGCCGAAGCCGCCTCCCACTTTGTTACCCGATGACGTCGATGCCCATCGATCGCGCGGTGCCCCGGACGGTCTGGACCGCCGCTTCGAGCGTGGTGCAGTTCAAATCGGGCATCTTGGTTTTCGCGATCTCCTCGACCTGCTTCAGCGTGACCGTCCCGACCTTCGTCTTGTTCGGTTCGGCGGAGCCCTTCGCCAGGCTGGCGGCGCGCTTGAGCAGCACCGACGCCGGCGGGGTCTTCGTGATGAAGCTGTAGGAGCGATCCGCGTAGATCGTGACGAGCACGGGGATGATGAGTCCCTCCTGCCCGCCGGTCTTGGCGTTGAAGTTCTTGCAGAAGTCCATGATGTTGACGCCGTGCGGACCGAGCGCGGTCCCCACGGGCGGCGCCGGGGTCGCCTTCGCCGCGGCGATCTGGAGCTTCACGACTGCCTGTACTTTTTTCATTTCTTTCTTTGCGCTGGGGCCCCACCCCCAGCGCCTGCCACGCCTCGCTCACGCTCGGCGCGCTGATTCGAACATCAATCCCCAGGCCTTGAGCCCTAGGCCCCAGGCCCCTAAATCTTCTCCACCTGCAGGAAATCCAGTTCCACCGGCGTCGAGCGCCCGAAGATCGTCACCATCACCTTCAGCGTGTTCTTGTCGAGGTTCACCTCGTCGACCACGCCGTTGAAGCTGGTGAACGGGCCTTCGTTGATGCGGACCTGATCGCCCTTCTCGAACGTGTACTTCGGCTTCGGCTTCTCGGCGGCGATCGTCACCTGCTGCAGGATCTGATCGACTTCCTCGCGCGAGAGCGGCGTGGGCTTCGCCCCCGCGCCGACGAACCCTGTGACCTTCGGCGTGTTCTTGACGACGTGCCACGCGTGGTCGGTCATGTTCATCTCGACGAGGATGTAGCCGGGGAAGAAGCGCTTCGAGCTGACGACTTTCTTCCCGCCGCGCATCTCGACGACGTCCTCGGTCGGGATCAGGACCTCGCCGATCTCGTCCTGAAGCCCGTAGGCCTGCACGCGCTGCTGCAGCGACTCGGCCACCTTCTTCTCGAAACCCGAGTAGGTGTGGACGATGAACCACTGCTTGGTTTTGACGTCAGTCATTACTTTGTCTGCCATGGGGCCCCACCCCCATGGCCCGTCCTCGCGCCTTCGGCGCTCGGGTACTCGCTACGGCTTGCCTGAATTCGCAGCATGTCTACGCGGCAAAAAACCGGAACAGCCAACCCACGACACCGTTGAGCAGAATGTCGACGCCCCACAGGTACACGCCGAAGAAAACCGCGGTCAGGATGACGACGAACGTGGTCGCGTACACCTCGCGGCGCGTCGGCCAGGTCACGCGGCCCATCTCGCTGCGCACTTCAGTGAGAAACCGCCGCGAGCGCGTCAGCCAGTTTCCGGACGAATCTTTGACGTTGTCTATCGTGCTCATTCTCTGGCGCTCGGGGCCGCCGCTTCGCGGCGGTTCCCTCCGGCCCCTCGCTTAAGCTCGCTTCACTCGCTCGCGCGTCACCGCTCGCTCCGTTCCGCTCGCCTTCGCCCTCACCGAACTGGCAGGACAGGAGGGAATCGAACCCCCAACCCCCGGTTTTGGAGACCGGTGCTCTGCCAATTGAGCTACTGTCCTAACTCTGGCGCTCGGCGCCCGCCGCTTCGCGGCGGGTCCCCTCCGGCGCCTCGCTTAAGCTCGCTTCATTACGCGGCCGCTTCGTCGGCCGCTCCATTCCGCTCGCTCCGTCTACTTCGTTTCCTTGTGCGCCGTGTGCTTGCGGCAGAAACGGCAGTACTTGCTCAGCTCCAGCCGGTCGGTCGTCTTCTTCCTGTTCTTGGTCGTGCTGTAGTTGCGGCGTTTGCACTCGGTGCACGCCAAGGCGATGATGTCGCGCATATCGATGAATCTCTATAGGGCCTGGGGCTTAGGGCTTAGGGCCTAGGCTCAGGGACTCTCCCCGGCCCCAGTCTCTCTTGTAGGGGCGCTTCGCGAAGCGCCCCTACTCCATGATTTCCGAGATGGTCCCGGCGCCGACGGTCCGGCCGCCTTCGCGAATCGCGAACCGCGACCCCTTTTCGATCGCCACCGGCGCGATCAGCTCCGCCGTGATCGGCGTGTTGTCCCCCGGCATCACCATCTCCACCCCTTCGGGCAGCTGCATCGACCCGGTGACGTCGGTCGTCCGGATATAAAACTGCGGCCGATACCCGTTGAAGAACGGCGTGTGCCGCCCTCCTTCGTCCTTCGACAGCACGTAGACTTCCGCCTTGAACTTCGTGTGCGGCTTGATCGACCCGCCCTTGGCCAGCACCATCCCCCGCTCCACGTCGTCTTTTTCCGTCCCCCGCAGCAGCACCCCGATGTTGTCCCCCGCCACGCCCTCGTCGAGCAGCTTCCGGAACATCTCCACCCCGGTCACCACCTTCTTCTGCGTCGGCCGGAACCCGATAATCTCGATCTCTTCCCCGACTTTCACCTTCCCCCGTTCCACCCGCCCCGTCACCACCGTCCCGCGCCCCGAGATCGAAAACACATCTTCAATCGGCATCAGGAACGGCTTGTCCACCTCGCGCGGCGGCAGCGGGATGTAGCTGTCGAGCGCTTCCATCAGCTTCAGCACCCCCGCCACCCCCTCCGCGTCCCCCTGCAGCGCCTTGAGCGCCGACACCCGCACCACCGGCGTGTCGTCGCCCGGAAACTGATAACTCTTCAGCAGCTCCCGGACTTCCAGCTCCACCAGGTCCAGCAGCTCCGGGTCGTCCACCGCGTCCACTTTGTTGAGCGCCACCACCAGATACGGCACGTTCACCTGCCGCGCCAGCAACACGTGCTCGCGCGTCTGCGGCATCGGCCCGTCCACCGCCGACACCACCAGGATCGCCCCGTCCATCTGCGCCGCGCCCGTGATCATGTTCTTGATGTAGTCGGCGTGCCCCGGGCAGTCCACGTGCGCATAGTGCCGGTTCGACGTGCTGTACTCGACGTGGCTCGTCGCGATCGTCAGGATCTTCGTGTCGTCCCGCCGCCCCTGCGACTCCGACGCCTTCGCCACCTCGTCATACGGGATGAACTTCGCCCACCCCTTGTCGGCCGCCACCTTCGTCAGCGCCGCCGTCAACGTCGTCTTCCCGTGGTCGATGTGCCCAATGGTCCCCACGTTCACGTGCGGCTTCGACCGATCGAACTTTTCCTTCGCCATGTCTTTCGCTCTCGCCTCTGCGGCGGATCTCAGAGTCCGCCCTCCAACAGCCTTCGTTCGCTGGCCTGCCTAGCCGAAGCTCGCTGGCGCAGCCAGCGAGCGAAGGCTGGAGCCGATGACCGGGATCGAACCGGTGACCTCGTCCTTACCAAGGACGCGCTCTGCCAACTGAGCTACATCGGCTCAACTACCCCAGACTTCACTCGCTGGCTTGCCCAGACGAAGTTCGCCTCCGCCTGGCTTCTTTCAGGCCAGGCTTCGGCGGAACGAAGTCTGGAGCGGGAGACGGGGATCGAACCCGCGACCAACAGCTTGGAAGGCTGTGACTCTACCACTGAGTTACTCCCGCCTTCGTTTCCTACTGGGGCTCCGCCCGCCAGACCCCCGGCGCGCTCGCTCGCCGCGTCGCGCTGCGGCGCGGCGGGCCCGCGCTCTCGCCCGCTATACCGCCGTGGCCCCTCGACTCGCGTCGCTCGCTCAGGACATTCGACTCGCCCCGCGCTTCGCGCGGGCCGAGTCGAATGGTGGCGAGGGGAGGATTCGAACCTCCGAAGCCGCTAGGGCGACAGATTTACAGTCTGCTGCGTTTGACCGCTCCGCAACCTCGCCATCGCTTCGCGCGCTGATATGTGTGATTGCGCCGCGATAAAATCCAGGACCGCCCAGATGGAGCTGGCGAAGGGATTTGAACCCCCGACCGGCTGATTACAAATCAGCTGCTCTACCGGACTGAGCTACGCCAGCCAGACAAAACAGCATTTGTAGCACGAGGTGTGCCAGTCGCGCAAGGGGTCTTTCACGTATCAGTTAGCGGGCGTCCCCCCCTCGGCGTCCAGCCGGGTCCCCGTCAGTGCTTTGCGGGCCTGGCTGGACCCTGTCTCCGCTGCCTCAGCGCCTCGAAGAGGACGATCCCTGAAGCCACCGACACGTTCAGGCTGTCGACGTGCCCCATCATGGGTATGGACACCAGCCAGTCGCACCGCTCACGGACGAGGCGCCTGAGCCCGGTTCCTTCGGCCCCCAGCACCAGGGCGGTCGGAACCGTCATATCTAATAGATCGTAGCGACGATCCCCGTCGGCGGCGAGCCCGGCCGTCCAGACGCCGGCGGCCTTCAGCTCCTCGAGCGCGCGGGCGATATTGACCACCTCCGCCACTTTGACGTGCGCGATGGCTCCGGCGGAGGCTTTCGCCGCCGCCCCACCCAATGCCGCCGCGTGTCGCGTCTGCCGGATGACCCCGTCGGCTCCGGCCGCGTCCGCGGTCCGCAGAATCGCGCCGACGTTGTGGGGGTCCTCGATCCCGTCGAGCACGACGATCAGCGCCGGGCCTCGAGCGTCGCGGACCAGGTCGGCCGGACTCCAGTCCCGTGGCTGGAGCAGCTCGGCCACGACTCCCTGGTGGGCGCCGCTGTGGGCGGCGTGATCGAGGATCGCCCGGCCCACCTGTTGGACCTCGACGCCCGCCGCCGCGGCCAGCCGGAGGATTTCGGCGATGCGTGGACCGTTCCGATCGCCGATCCGCAGCCGCGAGACACGGCCCGCCTTGAGGGCTTCGAGGACCGGATTGATGCCAAAAATCAGCACGGCGCTCGCGTCTATCCTAACCCCGCGGACTTGCTTTGACGCCGCTGGGTCGAACAGACTACGAACCTCGAATCTCTCGATGCGCTGTCCGGCAGGAATCGCTCATTCGAAAGGCATCGTCGTGTGAAAGGCATCATCCTCGCGGGGGGGAGCGGCAGCCGACTGCAGCCGCTGACCCGCGCGCTCTCGAAGCAGCTCGTCCCGGTCTACAACAAGCCGATGATCTACTACCCGCTGTCGACGCTGATGCTCGCCGGCATCCGGGAGATTCTGGTCATCACGACGCCGCTCGATCGCCCGGCGTTCGAGCGCCTCCTGGGAGATGGCGGCTCGATCGGACTCCGGATCGCGTATGCCGAGCAGCCGGCGCCTGGCGGGCTCGCTCAAGCCTTCCTGATCGGCCGGACCTTCATCGGTTCCGATCGGGTGGCGATGATCCTCGGGGACAATATCTTCTTCGGCCACGGCCTGCCCGAGTATCTGCACGCCGCCGTCGCGCGCAAAGAGGGAGGGACGGTCTTCGGCTACAAGGTGCGCGATCCCGAGCGCTACGGCGTCGTGGAGTTCGACGATGGCGGTCGCGCGCTGGCGATTGAGGAAAAACCGGCGCGGCCGCGCTCCAGCTGGGCGGTCACCGGCCTCTATTTCTATGACAACGACGTGGTCCGCATCGCCGCCGCGCTGAAGCCATCGGCCAGGGGCGAACTGGAAATCACCGACGTCAACAAAGCCTACCTCGCCGCCGAACGGCTCTACGTCGAGCGGTTGGGCCGCGGGATCGCCTGGCTCGACACCGGCACGCTCGAGTCGCTGCTGCAGGCCGCGAACTTCGTGCAGGTCGTCGAGGAGCGGCAGGGGCTCATGCTGGCGTGCATCGAGGAAATCGCCTACCGCATGGGTTACATCGGCCAGTCCGACCTGGAGCGGCTCGCAGCCACGATGAAGGGCAGCGAGTACGGCCAATACCTGATGCGCGTGGTCCAGGAAGGGTGATGCGGGTCGTTCCTGCAGCGCTTCCGGAGGTTCTCATCGTCGAACCGGACGTCCACCGCGACGATCGCGGCTTCTTCCTGGAGTCCTATCACTCCACGAAGTTCACGACGCTTGGCATCGCCGGACCGTTCGTGCAGGACAACCACTCGAAGTCGCGCGCACGCACGCTGCGCGGCCTGCATCTGCAGCTCGACGAACCGCAGGCCAAACTGATCCGTGCGATCGAAGGGGAAGTGCTGGATGTGGCGGCGGACGTGCGGCGGGGCTCTCCGACCTTCGGCCGCTGGGTCAGCGTGCGGCTGTCCTCCGAGAATTTTCTGCAGTGCTACATCCCGGCCGGCTTCGCGCACGGTTTCTACGTCCTGAGCGACAGCGCCCAGGTCGAATACAAGTGCACCAGCGCGTACAACCCCGAGGGCGAGATCGGTATCGTATGGGACGATCCTCAGATCGCCATCGAGTGGCCCGACCGCGAACCGATCCTCTCGTCCCGCGACGCGGCGCTTCCCCGCCTGGCGGACGTCATCGACCGGCTGCCTCGGATCTGACCGCTTGCCCTGAGCGAAGTCGAAGGGCTTGCCCTGAGCGAAGTCGCCCCTCGACAGGCTCGGGGCGACCCTGAGCAACGTCGAAGGGTCGAAGGGTCAGCCGTGCATCTCGGGGGTCGTCAGCGCGGCAAACGCGGCGGCGCGTTCGCGGCATCCGACGATGGTCTTGACCCCGATCGAAGGATCGAGCGCCGCGCCGCGATCGATCGCCGGAACCGCGAGGTCGAGCTCGGGTCCGGCGACGTCGCCCGTCAGGACGGCGCGGATCGGGTGAAAGAGCCCGCGGCCTTTCTGGCCGGTGCGCGTCTTGACGCGCGTCGCCACCGAGCGGAACCGATCGCGATCGAGCCGCGGCTCCGCCGCGAGCTCGTCCGCCAGCGCGGCGACGACCTCTCGCGCCCCGGGCTCGCGGAGGACCTCCGCCACCTCCTGGCGCGCAGCCGCGCGGCCGGCGTCGAATTCGAAGATGAATCGGAGGCGGAACGGGATTTCCTCGAGCCGGTCGACCGATCCCGCGGCCATGGGAACCAGCGTCGCGAGGTAATCCACCGCGGCCGGCGCAGGCTTGCTGACGAAGCCGTGGCGCTCGAAGTACCGCAGCGCGCGCGCCGCGAGCCGCGTCGGGTCGGCGACCTTCATGTACTGCCGGTTCATCCACGCGAGCTTCTGCTCGTCGAACACGCCGGCGCTGTGACCGACCTCGTCGATCGAGAACCGCCGCGCCAGCTCCTCGATCGGCACGACTTCCTCGCCCTCCCCGGGCGACCAGCCGATCAGCGCCAGGTAGTTCACCAGCGCCTCCGGCAGAAACCCGCGGTCTCGGAAGTCGGCGACCGACGTGGCGCCGTGTCGCTTGGAGAGGGGCGTGTGGTCCGGGCCCATCACGAGCGCCAGGTGCGCGAACTCCGGAGGGGTGAACCCCAGCGCCTTGTACAGCAGCAGCTGCCGCGGCGTGTTCGAGATGTGGTCCTCGCCCCGCACCACGTGCGTCACTTCCATCAGCGCGTCGTCGACGACGACGGCGAAGTTGTAGGCGGGCCGTCCGTCCGATCGAAGCAGCACCGGATCGCCGATGACCTCCATCCCGAACGTGACCTGGCCCCGGACGAGATCGCGGAACGAGACCTCGCCGCTGTCGGGCACGCGGAACCGGACCGCGGCCGGCTCGCCTCCCTCGATGCGGCGCAGGGCCTCGTCGCGGTCGATGGCGCGGCACGTGCCCGGGTATTTCGGGGGGCGTCCCGCGGCGAGCGCTTTCTGCCGGTCCGCCTCGAGCCTGGCGGGCGAACAGAAGCAGTAATACGCCTGCCCGCTGGCGATGAGCTCGTTGACGTACGACTGATAGAGATGCAACCGTTCGGACTGGCGGTAGGGTCCGCCCTGTCCGCCGACGTCCGGCCCTTCGTCCCAATCGAGGCCGAGCCAGCGGAGGTCTTCGACGATGCCCGCCTCGGACTCCCGCGACGAGCGCTCGGTATCGGTGTCCTCGATGCGAAGGATGAACGTGCCGCCGCGGCCGCGCGCGAGCAGCCAGTTGAAGAGCGCGGTGCGCGCGTTTCCGACGTGCAGCTGCCCGCTCGGGCTCGGTGCGAAGCGTAGACGCATTATTCAGCCGGACCCAAGACCGCCACGGCGTGCGCGGCGACCGCCTCGCCGCGGCCGACCGCGTCGACCCCTTCGTTCGTCTTGGCCTTGATGCTGACGCACGCGGCGTCGATCCCGAGCGCCGACGCGACGCGCGCGCGCATCGCGTCACGGTGCGGCCCGAGCCTGGGCGACTCGAGGATCACGACGACGTCGGCCTGCGTGACCGCGAAGCCGGCATCCCGCACGAGCGCGGCCGCCCGCGCGAGCAAATCCAGACTCGACGCGCCCTTCCACGCCGGATCGGTGTCCGGAAAATGATGGCCGATGTCTCCTAACGAGGCGGCGCCGAGGATCGCGTCGGTGATCGCATGGCAGATCACGTCGGCATCCGAGTGCCCCAGCGCGCCTTTCGGCGCCGGAACGACCACGCCGCCGAGCACGAGTGGCCGGCCTTCGACCAG
Organism: uncultured Acidobacteriota bacterium; assembly: GCA_963847125.1. GTDB lineage: Bacteria > Acidobacteriota > Vicinamibacteria > Vicinamibacterales > 2-12-FULL-66-21 > DATAEE01. Next base: position 2,311,920 of record CAWJYM010000004.1, on the reverse strand, counting down.
ACGGTGCAGATCGTAGCCGATGCCGACGCGGCCGAGAGTCGTCGCCGTTCGGCCCTGACCGGACGTGCGCGCGGTCTCGAGGTCGTCGATCGTCGTAATCTTCACGTTGGATCGCTCTCCCTCTACGAGCTGCACGCGATGGCCCGCCCGCTCGGCCAGCATCGCTTCGTCGGTCGCCGCGAACCCCGACCGTCCGAGCGCGATGGCGTCGGCGAGGACCGCGCGCGTGAATGCCTGCGGCGTCTGCGCGAGAAAGATCGTTTCCCGTGCGAGCGTCGTCCGGACGAACCGGCCATCTTCGGAGGCCTGCTTCACGGTGTCGCTGGCGGGCAACGCGGCCACCGCCGCGCCGCTCGCCGCCGCCGCGGCGATGGTTCGCGACACGAGCGCGGCGCTCGCGAACGGCCGCGCGGCGTCGTGGACCAGCACGACCTCCGCGTGTGCGGGCACGCGGTCGAAGGCATTGGCGACCGAATCCTGACGCCGCGATCCGCCTTCAGCGATCGCGACGGGCTTGGACGCGGCGTCGAGCCAGGCCGGACGCGCGCCAGACGGGTCGCGCGGCAGCGCCACGACGAGATCGTGCACGGCCTCGTGCCCCAGGAAAATACCGACCGATCGCTCGAGAACCGTCCGGCCGCCGAGATCGAGGAACTGCTTCGGCGTCGCGCCGCCAACGCGCGCGCCGCGGCCCGCCGCGGCGACGATGGCAGTGACGTGCATGAGTCATGATACGACGCCCGTCACGACCGCGTGCACCCTATCGGCCAGGGAGCGCGCGTCCTCGCGCGCGAGGCCGTCGGTCGGGATCGGCTCGTGCACGGTGAGCCCGACCTCTCCCGGGCAGACCATGAGGCGCCCTTTTCTCATGACGTGCCGGCTGTCTGCGATCGTCACGGGGACGATCGGCAGCCGGGCCTCGATCGCCATGAGGAAGATGCCGCCCTTGAACCGGCCGACGTTCCCGTCGACGCTGCGCGTCCCTTCCGGGAACACGATGACCGAGGCGCCGTCGGCGACCAGACGCTGCATGCGCTTCACGACCCCCGCGCCCGGCCGGTCCCGGTCCACGAGGACGTGGCCGGCCAGCCGCAGGTGCCAGCCGAGAAACGGAAAATGCCCGAGCGAGGCTTTCGCGACGATCCGAAGGTCCCGCTCGATCGTCGCGAACACAATCGGGATGTCGTAGATGCTCTGGTGGTTGGAGGCAAAGACGTAGCTCCCGTCCACGCGCACGCGATCCATCCCCGACAGGCGCACGCGGACGCCGGTCGTCCGGAGAATCAGCCGGGCCCACCAGCGCGCGCACCGGTGCGCGAAGCGGCCGTGGCGATCGACGACGCTCGACGCCAGAGAGAGGGTGCCGAGCACGATCGTGTAGACGGTGATGGCCGGTATGAGGAAGAACACCGTGCGCCACCAGTGGAACGGTGGAGCCGATCGATGCCGGACGCCCGACGTCGTCTGAGGAATGCGGCCCACCCGTCAGGGCGAGACACGACGGTTCGCCGCCTGCGAGGCCGGAACCGGCGGAGGCGTGGCCTGTGACGGCGCCGGCGTCGCGGATGCCGGCAGGGGCGGCTGCGCGGACGCGGACGCTGGAATCGGCGTCTGCCCCGTCGCGCCCGGGTCGAGGTAACGGCCGAAGATCATTTTCCCCGCCGTCGTCTGCAGCACGCTGGTGACGACGATATCGATGTTGCGGCTGATCATCTTGCGCGCGTTGTCCACGACGACCATCGTCCCGTCGTCCAGGTACGCGACGCCCTGGTTGTATTCCTTCCCCTCCTTGAGGACGAACACCTTCATGAACTCACCGGGCAGGACGACCGGCTTGAGGGCGTTGGCCAGCTCGTTGATGTTCAGGACCTGGATGCCGCGAAGCTGCGCGACCTTGTTGAGGTTGAAGTCGTTGGTGACGATCTTGCCGTGCAGCAGCCGCGCCAGCTCGATCAGCTTGAGATCGACGTCGCGCACGCCGGGGAAGTCGGCGTCCGAGATCGTGACGTCCACGTTCGACATCTTCTGCATCTTCTGCAGGATGTCGAGCCCGCGACGGCCGCGGTTCCGCTTGAGCGCGTCGGGCGAGTCGGCCACGAGCTGCAGTTCCTTCAGGACGAACTGCGGCACGACGAGCGTTCCGTCGAGGAAGCCCGCCTCGCAGATGTCGGCGATCCGGCCGTCGATGATCACGCTGGTGTCGAGAATCTTGTGGCGGTGCTCCGGTGACGCGTCCCGGAAGAGCGCGACCAGCCTCGCCGGCTCGAGCCACTCTCCGCGCCGCACGCCGATGACCAGCCCGAGGTACGGGAGGACGAGCAGGAGAAAGCTGTGGACGAAGACGATGCGCGGATCGGTCGCGTCGGTCCAGAAGAGCGCGGCGCTGATGGTCTTGGCGATCCCCAGTCCGATCGCGCCGCCGAGGAGCGCGCCGAGCAGATGGGTGATCGAGGCGCGGCGCAGCCGCATTTCGGCCACGACGATGAGCAGGCCGAGCGCCAGGCCGAACGCGAGATTCGGGCCGGTCTGCAGATGCACCGGCCGGAGGAGGACGGCCGCGTACGCGACCGACGCCACGAACAGCGCGCGCGCCAGCCAGGCCCAGGCCATGCCTCTTTTTACCACGCCATGAGCTCGTCGAGCGCTTCGCCGACCGTCCTGACGCCCACGAGCTCGCAGCCGGGCGGCGCATCACCCGGCGCGCAATTGTTGTCCGGCAGGACGCAGCGCTCGAAGCCCATCCGGACCGCCTCACGGATCCGCATCGCCGCCTGGGAGATCCCGCGGATCTCGCCGGCGAGCCCGACTTCGCCGAAGACCGCCGTGGCCGGCCGCACCGCGCGATTGCGGACGCTCGACGCGACCGCGGCGACCACGCCCAGGTCCGCCGCCGGCTCGTCCACGGTGATTCCGCCGGCGACGTTGACGAACACGTCCTCCCCCATCAGGTTGAGGCCCGCGCGTTTTTCGAGCACCGCCAGGAGGAGCGACAGCCGGTTGTGGTCGAGACCGCTCGCGGTGCGGCGCGCGTTGCCGAACGAGCTGGTGCTGACGAGCGCCTGTACCTCGACCAGGATGGGCCGCGACCCTTCGAGGCAGCAGAGGACCGCGGACCCGGGGGCGTCCTTGGGCCGCTCGGCGAGGAACAGCTCGGAGGGGTTCGCGACGGCGGAGAGCCCCCCGCCGGTCATCTCGAACACGCCGAGCTCGCTGACCGCGCCGAAGCGGTTCTTCACCGCGCGCACGATGCGGTGCGCATGGTGGCGCTCCCCCTCGAAATACAGCACCGTGTCGACGATGTGCTCGAGCGCTTTCGGCCCGGCGATCGCTCCATCCTTCGTCACGTGCCCGACGAGGAAGGTGGGGATGTTCTGCCCCTTGGCCGTGAAGAGCAGCTGCGTCGCCGCCTCGCGCACCTGCGCGATGCTGCCGGGGGCGGACTGCAGCTTCAACGAGTAGACGGTCTGGACCGAATCGACGATCAGCAGCGACGGCCTGAGGCGCGCGATTTCCTCGACGATGCGTTCGAGGCAGGTCTCCGCGAGCAGATAGAGCGGCGCGCGGCCGACGCCGAGGCGCTCGCCGCGGATCTTGATCTGATGTTCGGATTCCTCGCCGGAGGCGTACAGCACGGGGCCGGCGTGCCGCGCGAAATGGGACGCCACCTGGAGCAGGATCGTCGACTTCCCGATCCCGGGTTCGCCGCCGAGCAGGACGAGCGATCCGGGCACGAGGCCGCCGCCCAGCACGCGGTCGAACTCGTCGATGCCGGTCGTGATTCGCTCGGCGACGACGGTATCGATCTCGTCGTACAGCCTGGCGCCCTGAGTGCCGGCCGTCGGGGACGCGATCGCGTAACGATGTCCCGCCGTCCCCTCCGCCGACAGACGCTCCTCCACGAGCGAATTCCACGCCCCGCACTCGGCGCACCGCCCGAGCCACTTGGGCGCCTGCGCGCCGCACTCCTGACACACGAACACGGACTTCGACTTCATGGCTGATTGACTAGGTATACACCCGTTCGATGCGCGCGCCTATGCGGCACAGAATCTCGTACGGAATCGTTCCGATCGTCGCCGCCATCTCGCGGACGTCGATGCGATCGTTCCCCTGAGGGCCGATGATGACGACCTCGTCGCCGGTCTGCACGGCCTGGTCGCCGGTGAGGCCGGTCACGTCGATCGTGATCATGTCCATGCAGACCGAGCCGACGATCGGCGCGCGGCGCCCGCGCACGAGCACGGCGCCGCCACCCGCAAGCCGCGTGTCGAGGCCGTCCGCGTATCCGGCGGGGACGACGGCGAGCGAACGGGGCTCGTCCGCGCGCGTGCGCAACCCGTAGCCCGTCCCTTCACCCGGGCGCATCCCCTTGACCGCGACGACCCGGCTCGTCAACGTCAACGCCGGCCGAAGCGCCATCGTCGTCGCCAGCGGCGGCGGCGCGATCCCGTAGAGGAGCAGCCCCGGTCGCACGTAGTCGTACCAGACGCGCTCGTCACGCAGGAGCGCCGCGCTGTTGGCCGCGTGCCGCGCCGCGGGCTCGAGGCCCAGGCCTGCGATGGTCTGCAAGGCTGCCTCGAACCGATCGCGCTGCACGGCCATGAACGGGCTCTCGGGATCGTCCGCGGTGGCGAAGTGCGTGTACGCGGCCACGATCTCGAGGTGTGAGCTCTTCGCGAGCTCAGGGAGCGTCCGCGCAAGGTTGTCGTGTCGAAAGCCGAGACGATTCATCCCGGTGTCGATCTTGAGATGACACTCGAGCCGGACGCCGCGGGCGGCGGCCGCGCCCTGCAGCGCGCGCGCGGCCGACGGCGTCGAGATCGTCGGCGTGAGGTGATAGTCGAAGACGCCCGCCAGGTCGCTGACGCTGAGCGCCCCGAAGACCAGAATCGGCGCGGCCACGCCCGCGGTCCGGAGCGAGACGCCTTCCTCGATGTCGGCGCACGCCAGCAGATCGGCGCCGGCCGCCTCGAGGGCCAGACCGACCCTGGTCGCGCCGTGCCCGTATGCATTCGCCTTGACGACCGCGATCACCCCGGACCTGCCGGCGAGGAGATCGACGACGGCGCGGAGATTGGATTGAAGGGCGGAGAGATCGACGCGCGCGAGGGTGGGACGGATCAATGCTGAATGTGGAGTGCTGATTGCCGAGTGCTGCTGCGGGCTGACTTACGGAATCGCCATATTCTCAAACCGCGTGTATTGATGCAGAAAGCTCAGCTTCACGCTTCCGATCGGACCGTTCCGCTGTTTGCCGATGATGATTTCGGCGATCCCCTCATCCTCCGGCTTCGTCTGCTCCTTCTGGTACACCTCGGGACGGTAAATGAACAGGACGACATCGGCATCCTGTTCGAGGGCTCCGGACTCGCGGAGATCAGACAGCTGAGGTCGGTGCTCACCGCGGGCTTCCGGGGCTCGACTGAGCTGCGAGAGCGCAAGCACTGGAACCGCCAGCTCCTTGGCGAGCGCCTTGAGCGAGCGAGAGATCGACGCGACCTCCGCCTGGCGGTTCTCGAACCGACCCCGCCCCTGCATGAGCTGTAGATAGTCGACAACGAGCAGCTTCAAACCATGAGCCGCCGTCAGACGGCGGGCCTTGGCTCTCATCTCGAGCACCCCGATTGCGGGACTGTCGTCGATGTAGATGGGCATCTCTGCGAGCACGCCGAGCGCGTGCGAGAGCTTGCCGTAATCCTTCTCGGTCAGGTAGCCGCCGCGGAACTTGTGGGCGTCGATCCGGGCTTCGGAGGTGAGCATTCGCAGGAACAGTTGCTGACGGGACATCTCGAGGCTGAAAAAGCCCACCGTCCCGCCGAGATGGCCAACGTGCTGGGCGATGTTCAGGACGAGGCTGGTCTTCCCCATCGACGGGCGCGCGGCCACGATGACGAGATCACCGGGTTGAAATCCGGAGGTCAAATAGTCGAGAGCCTCGAAACCGCTCGGCACGCCTGTGACTGCACCCTTGTGCTGCTGGAGCTGCTCGATCGTCGTGAAGCTGGCCTGCACCAGGTCGCGCAAGGGCACGAATCCCTCGCGAATCCGGTCCTCGGCGATCTCGAAGATCGCCTTCTCGGCCTGGTCGAGCAGCAGGTCCGCCTCCTGCTCCCCCTCGTACGCGTGCGTGATGATCCGGTTGGCGGAAAAGATCAGGCTCCGGAGAACCGACTTTTCCTTGACGATGCGGGCGTAGTGCTCGACGTTGGTCGATCGCGGCACGCCGTCGGCCAGCGATGTGATGTACGCGGGCCCGCCGACTTCCTCGAGGTCGCCGCCGCGGGCCAGTTCCTCCTTCAGCGTGATGAAGTCGATCGGCTGGCCGCGCTCGCTGAGGACGACCATCTTGTCGAAGATGCGGCGGTGCGCGTCGCGGAAGAAATCGCGGGAATCGATCAGCTCGGCGGCGGCGTTGAAGGCGTCGTTCTGAATGAGAATCGCGCCGAGCACCGATTTCTCGGCGTCGAGACTATGAGGAAGCGTGCGCTCTGGAGCGAGGGGAGTAGCGACCTCGGGCATGGACGGGCTGATAATGTAACACGGCGCGCACGCCGCGGCCGTTCAGGGATCTGCCCTAGTGCCCTTCCTTGACGACCTTCACCTTCACGTCCGCCGTCACTTCGCGGTGGACCTTGATCGGTACGGTGAACTCGCCGATCTGTTTCAACGGATCGGCCAACTGGATCTTGCGCTTGTCCACCTCGAAGCCCTGCTTCTCCAGCGCGTGGGCGATGTCCGCGGACGTGACGGAACCGTAGAGGGTGTCGTTGTCGCCCCCGACCCGCCGCGCGATCGCGACCTCCACCGCCGACAGCCGGGCCGCGAAGGCTTCGGCCTGCGTTTTCTCTTCCAGCTCGCGCGCCTCGGCGACCTGGCGCTCGCGCTCGATCTGTCGCTTGTTCGACTCGTTCACGAGCAGCGCGAGCTTACGCGGCAGCAGGTAGTTGCGTGCGTAGCCCTTGGCCACCTTCACGATCTCGCCGCGGCGGCCGAGGTTCTCGACGTGCGTTCTCAGGATCACTTCCATGGCGTAACCCTTCATAGAATCTAGAATTCAGAATATAGAATCTAGAAGGGAAGGCGCCCAACCGGTCCGCGACGACCGGACAACCCACCTGTTAGATTCTGAACTCCGGATTCTCTAGATTCTAAATTCTAAATTCTAGATTCTACATTCTGACTATTCAGAGACATACGGAATCAGCGCGATCTGACGGGCGCGCTTGATCGCCGTCTGGAGAACGCGCTGATGCGTCGCGCACGTGCCGGAAATCCGGCGCGGCTGAATCTTGCCCCGCTCCGGCACGAACCCCATCAGCAGCTTCACGTCCTTGTAGCTGATGTAGTCAATCTTGTCCGCGCAGAACTTGCAGACGCGACGCCGCCGGAAGAACGTCCGGCGCTGACCCTGCTGTTCCTTCGAGCCGGCGCTCTTGCTCCGGCCGTGCCGTCCGCCTCGTTCTTCGCTCATCGGGTTGTCTCCACTTCACCGTCCGCGGCCTCGTCCTGCTCCTCGGAGCGTCGACGCGGCTCTTCCCCCTCGGCGAGCGGCGGGAGGCCGCGCGCCGCGCGGCGGCGCTCGCTCTCGCTCCGGCGCTTCGCCTTGGCGCGCCCGGCGACGCGCAGCTCTTCGTCCACGCGGACGACGAGGTGGCGCACCACCTGGTCGATGACCTTGAGCCGGCGATCCAGCTCGTGGACGAGCTCCCCCGGCCCGTTGATCACTTCGAGCACGTAGGTGCCTTCGCGGTGGTGGGCGATGTCGTACGCCAGTCGGCGCCGGCCCCAGTTCTCGGTTTTCTCGATGTTGCCGCCGAACCGCTGGACGATCGCCTCGACCTGCTTGTGCAGATCGGCGACGACGTCCTCGCCGGCGTCCGGCGTCACGATGTACACGACTTCGTACTGACGGGTTTCACTCATAAGGTCTCCTTCTGGACCGGGGCCGCCACCTTCGAGCATCGAGCCGGTGGCGGCAAGGAGAGGTGCAGACGGCGCCAATCACGTGGATCGAGCCGAATCTTCCTCCAAGTCTTCCTTCTTCTGATCGTCCTTCCTATTGTACCTGTTCATGACGACGTCGATGCCGTCGCTCAGGAAGGCCTCGACGGCGTCCGCCGCTTTCCCGATCGTCTCGGCGATCACGCCGCGCTCGTCCGGCTCGAACCGGGAAAGCACGTGATCGGCCATCTCGCGCTCCGCGCTGCCGCGGCCGACTCCGAGGCGCATGCGCGGGTACTGGTCGGTCCCGAGATGCGCTTCGATCGACTTCAGCCCGTTGTGTCCGCCGGCCGACCCGCGCGCCCGGATGCGCACCCGCCCGAGCGGCAGCTGTACCTCGTCCACGACGATCAGGACGTCCGCGGGCTCGACCTTGAAGTACCGCGCGAGCTCGCCGACCGCCTGGCCGCTGAGATTCATGAACGCGAGCGGCTTCACGACGAGCGCGCCGGCGTCGCGCCATTTGGCGACGACCGCCTCGGACGGCGAGGACTCGAACGTCAGCTGCCGGCGGCGCGCCAGCTCGTCCACGACCTCGAAGCCGACGTTGTGGCGCGTCCCCTTGTACTTGGGCCCCGGGTTGCCGAGGCCCACTATCAATTTCATGCGGCACGCCCGACTTCAAGCGACCTGCGGGCACGCCGGACATCGATTTCCATTCGAGCACGCCCGACCTCAAGGTCGGGCCTACTTCTCTTCCTCTTCTTCCGGCTTCTCGACCTTGCCCTTCTTGATGACTTCCGGCTCGGCCGGCGCCGCCGTCGCAGCCGCGGCCGCATCCACCGCGGTCGGCTCCGGTTCCTCGACCTTCGGCATCATCACGTGGACGAGCATCACGTCGCCTTCGGTCAGAACCTTGAACTTCGGATTGGGCGCGATGTCGCGCACGCGCACGGCTTCGTTCAGCAGCAGCTCGCTGACGTCGATCTCGATCTTGTCGGGGATGTCCGCGGGCAGGCACTCGACCTCCAGGTCGCGGTGGACGAAGTCGAGGACGCCGCCCTGCTGCTTGACGCCCTTCGGCTCGCCCTTGATGACGACCGGGACGGTCACCGTCAGGAGCTTGTCCATCGCGATGCGATAGAAGTCGACGTGGAGCAGCTTGTGGGTCACCGGGTCGACCTGGTATTCCTTGACGAGCACGCGCGTGCTGCTGCCGTTCACGTTCAGCGAGATCAGGGTGTTCAACCCCGAGTCGGAGTGGAGGATCCGCATCAGCACCTTGGGATCGACCGCGATCGGCTCCGCGTTCTCGCCCGCTTTCTGCCCGCCGTAGAGCACCGCCGGGATGTGCCCCTTGGCGCGCAGCCGCCGCGCCTCGTTCTTCCCGAAACTGTCCCGCTTCAGAGTGTCAAGTGTCGCTTCCATGTCCTGGTCCCTAGTCCCTAGTCCCTACACGAATAACGAAGAGACCGACGTCTCCTCGTGAATGCTCCGAATCGCCTGGCCCAGCAGCCGCGCCACCGACAGCACGACGAACTTCTTCGACAGCGCGGTGTCCGACTGCGGGATCGTGTTGGTGATGATCACCTTTTCGATCGGCGACTTCTCGAGCCGCTCGATCGCCGTCCCCGACAGCACGCCGTGGACCGCCGCGGCGAAGACGCACTTCGCGCCGGCGTCGACGAGCGCCTGCGCCGACTTCACGATCGTGCCGGCCGTGTCGATGATGTCGTCCTGGATGATGCAGGTCTGGCCCTGCACATCTCCGATGACGTTCATGACTTCCGCGGCGCCCGAGTCGGTGCGGCGCTTGTCGACGATCGCCAGCTCGGCGTTGAGCCGCTTGGCGTAGGCGCGCGCGCGCTCGGCGCCGCCGGCGTCCGGCGAGACGATCGTCATGTCTTTCGCGCCGAGCTTCCCGAGGTGCTCGATGATCACCGGCGCCGCGAACAGATGGTCCACCGGGATGTCGAAGAACCCCTGAATCTGCGCCTTGTGCAGGTCCATGGTCAGGACCCGGTTCGTCCCCGCGGCGCTCAGCAGGTTCGCGACCAGCTTCGCCGAGATCGGCACGCGCGGCTTGTCCTTGCGGTCCTGCCGCGCGTAGCCGTAGTACGGAATCACCGCCGTGATGCGCGACGCCGACGAGCGGCGAAACGCATCGATCATGATGCACAGCTCGACCAGGTGCTGATCGACCGGCCGGCAGGTCGGCTGCACGACGAAGACGTCGGTCCCGCGGATGTTCTCGTCGATCTGGAACGAGAGTTCCGTGTCCGGGAAGCGCTCGAGCCTGGCGCGCCCGACCTGCACGCCCAGGAAGTCGGCGATCTCCCGCGCCAGTGCCGGATGGGCACTGCCGGCGAAGACCTTCATGTTCCCACGCCCCATACGTCGTGACGGCCGCGGACTGGTTGGGGCGGAAGGATTCGAACCTTCGAATACGGGATCCAAAGTCCCGCGCCTTACCACTTGGCCACGCCCCACCGAGAATTCGGCCGCAGCATTATCTTCCGCCCTGCCCCAACCATGTATGCCGGGAATGCGACGTCCAGATGCGGCCCAGCGGGGCCGTGGAATTGATAAGTGTAGCCGATGGCAACGGTTTCGGGCAACTTGCCGCGTCAGACGGGGCGAGGTCGTCAGTCGTCAGCGAACGGGCACCGGCCGCGAGCGCCGCTCGTACTCGGCGCGGTCGACGGTGCGGGTCAGGTGGACGCTCCAGCCGTCCCGGCTGAGGCGCGGCACGGCGGCGGCTGCCGTGCGGCGATCGCGGAACAGCCCGAAGACGGCGGAGCCGCTGCCCGACATCGCGGTGGCGATCGCGCCCGCGTCCCGCAGCGCGGTCTTCGTCTCGGTGATCTCCGGATAGCGGCGCGCGATCGACGGCTCGAGGTCGTTGATCATCTGCGCCGCGCGCGACGGCCATGGGATCGGCAGCACCTGCAGCTCTCGCGCCTGCGCGTACCCGACCGCGCGCTCCTCGTCGTACCAGCCGTAGGCTTCCCGCGTCGAGACCCCGAACGGCGGGATCACGAGCACGATCCAGTGCGACGGAAGATCGACGAGCGGGTAAATCTCCTCGCCCGCGCCGAGGCCGAGCGCCGTGCCGCCGGTGAGGAAGAACGCCACGTCGGCGCCGAGCTGCGTGCCCAGCTCGCGGAGGCTCGCGATCGGCGGATGACCGGCCCACAGGCGCCCGAGCGCGACGAGCGCCGCGGCGGCGTCGCTGCTCCCGCCGCCGAGCCCCGACTGGAGCGGAATCGCCTTCTCGATCTTGACCGTCACGTCCCGCACCTTGCCGCCGAAGCCCAGCGTCTTCCACAGCATCGCCGCCGCGCGCCAGACCAGATTGTCCTCGTCGAGCGGAACACCTGGCGTCTTGCACAGGACCGCGAACTTGCCGCGCCGGGCCGTGCAGGTGATGGAGTCGGCGATCGCGATGGACTGGAAGACGGTGCGCAGCTCGTGATACCCGTCCGCCCGCGTGCCGAGCACGCGCAGATCGAGGTTCACTTTGGCGTGGGCCCTGGCCCGCACGCTCCGGAGCTTCACTGTTTGTGTCCGAGAGGACCGGCGTCGCGCAGCTCTTCGAGCGTCAGCGGCGCGGCGTCGGCCGGCACGTCGACGTCGAAGGCCGCCGGGTCGAGATCCGTATTGATATCGACCTGGGAGAGCCCCACCGATAGATCCGCGGTCGCGCTCGCGCCGCCCTTCGTCCGAACGCGGACGCGGGCCGGGCGATCGCCCGCCCACTCCGGATACTCGACGGTGTAGGAGTCGACGATCGCCGCCGCGATTCGCCACACACCGCCGCGCCGATCGAGGTACACGCTCGCGCGCGAGGCGAGCTCAATCATCGCGCGGCCATCGCCGTAGAGCCGGCCCGAGACGACCTGCCCGGTCGGCGCGCCGCAGCCGTTGAGCGCGGCCGCCAGCGCGTCGGGCGCGAGCGGAACGCCCGTGAGCGCTTCCACGACGGCTGCCGGAGCAGCGTCCCGCAGCACGCGATTGTCGCGCGGCAACAGCAGCGTCGCGCGCCCGCCCTTCGCGGCAAAGATGAAGACCGGCGCGCCGAACGGCGCGATCCCCTCCAGCCGCACCGAATCGGGACGCTCGACGCCCGCGAGCACGCGGCCGCGGAGCCTGGTCCGGCCCGCTTTGCCCGAGAGCGCGATCTCCGCCGTGAGCGTACGGACGCCGGCACAGCCGCGCGTCGCTTCGGTGTACGCGGCGTCCGCGTCGGCGAACGGTGTCCCGGGCCCCGACGGCAGCTCGAGCGGTCGCGGCGCGCACGCGCCAACCGCGAGCGTCGCCGCAAGGCAGATGAGATATGCTTTTCGCGGAGGGCCCGGCATCATGGCGATCGACAAAGAACTGCTCGAGATTCTCGCCTGCCCCGTCTGCAAGACCCCGGTCGCCGAAGTCAAGAACGGCGCCGCGCTCAAGTGCAACCAGTGCAAGCGAGTGTATCCAATCAAGGATGATATTCCGGTCATGCTCGTGGACGAAGCAACGATTGAAGCTTGATCAATGCTGAATGTGGATTGCTGATTGTGGATTGAGCAGACCAAGTGTCGAGCGAACGACTTCCTCGACGCCAATCGATTCCATGCACACGTTACGCGGGCACGTTTTCATCAGCGGCGTACCGTAGCAGGGCGCGCACGGCGGCGCGTGACGGACCACGGTCACCGGCGCCAGCCGTCCGATCGGTCGCGTCTGTTCCAGAATCCCTGGACCCCATAACACCACCAGCGGCGTGCCGACCGCCGCGGCGATGTGCGCGGGGCCGGAATCCACCGACACGAACGCATCCACCATCTCGATCGCGGCCGCGAGCCCGCGGACGCTCAAACGGCCGGCGGCGTTGACGACAGATTCCGCGGGCAGTCCCCGGGCGATGCGCTCGACGGCCGGCCGATCCTCGACCGAACCCGTCAGGAGGAGGCGCATCCCGCGCGCCGCGAGATCGCGGCCGACTGCGACGAAGTTCTCCAGCTTCCACCCGCGCAGGCGCTCGTCCTGGTTCCGTTTCGAGCGGCCGACCGGGCCGTAGCCGGAATGCAGGCCAACAAGACGCGAGCCGCCCGACACACCCAAGACCGCGCGGGCCTCCTGCCGATCTCGGTCGTCGAGAAACATCTCGGGCGCAAGCGGCCGCGAGGCCCAGTCGTCGAACCCCGCCGCGCGCAGGTTGTTCGCGGCGCTCGACAGCGCCGGGTCGAACGGTGTCTCGTGAAAACCGACGATGCGGGCCGGCCGCGCGCGCCCGACGAGATCGAGGTAGTGCCCGGCCTGCTCGAGCACGACGGCAAGGTCGTAGGACGCCGCCCGGAGCCGCCGGACCAGGGCGTGCTTCTCGAGTGAGAGCGCGTACGGCAGGTTGCGCCATCGGACGGCCAGCACATCGGCCAATCGCGGATGATTGGCGAGGAGAGGCGCCGCCCCGGCGCTCGCGAGGACATCGACGGCCGCGCCTGGGTACCGTCCGGCGAGCGCCGGCAGCACCGGCGTCACCATGAGCGTGTCGCCCAGCGCCCCCGCCCGAACCACGAGAATCCGCACGGCCGTGTCTATAATAGTGGCTTCATCGTGGCCAGCGCTCAGTCCTCGGTGCTCAGCTCCCACTCGTCCGTGTTCGGCCCTGACCGGCCGGTCGACGCGGTCGAGCGTGTCGCGGTCGGAGGCCTGTTCGGGTTCGCGGCCGCGCTGCAGCTGTCCATCGCCGCGGCGGACATTCTGCTGACGGTCACGCTCCTCGCGTGGGGGGTCTGGCTCGTCCGCCGGAAGGCGCGGCCAGCGGTGCCGCCGATGTTCTGGCCGCTGGCCGCGTACGCGGCGCTGACGCTCGTCGCGTCCGCGTTCTCCGAGAATCCGATCGCGAGCGTCATCGATTCCCGCCAGCTCCTGCTCTTTCTCATCGTCCCGGCGGTCTATCAGATCGCCTCCGGCGAACGCTCCCTGCGCGTCGTGGATGTCATCATCACGGTCGGCGCCGCGAGCGCGATCATCGGGATCGTCCAGTACGGCATCCTCAACTTCGACAATCTCGGGCGGCGGCCGCAGGGCTCGCTCGGGCACTACATGACGTACTCCGGCCTGCTGATGCTCGTGATCACGGCGGCGGCGGCGCGGCTGTTGTTCCCGCCGCAGGATCGGCCCGATCGAGCCGGCACCGGCCGCATCTGGCCCCTCCTCGTGCTGCCGGCGCTCGTCGTCGCGCTCGCCTTGACGCTGACGCGGAGCGCCTGGGTCGGCGCGTGCGCGGGGCTGGCCGTGCTCTTCGTGCTGCGCGATCTGCGGCTGCTCGCCGCCCTTCCGATCGTGGCCGCGCTCTTCGTCGCGCTGGCGCCGACCGCGGTCACGGACCGCGTGTATTCGATCTTCGATCTCAACGACCCGTCGAACCGCGATCGCGTCGCGATGATGCGCTCGGGCGCGAGGATGATCCAGGACGATCCGCTGACGGGGGTCGGGCCGAACATGATCGAGGCCGCGTACCCGCGCTACCGGCACGCCACCGCCGTCAACGAGAACAACCCGCACCTTCACAACGTGCCGCTGCAGATCGCCGCCGAGCGCGGCCTGCCGGCGCTGGCGGCGTGGGTCTGGTTCCTCGTCGTGCTGACGCGAGACCTCTGGCGCCTCCATCGCCGATCGGCCTTCCCCTCGCTCGCCTGCGGCGCGCTCGCCGCCGTGGCCAGCATGCTGGCCGCCGGCCTGTTCGAGTACAACTTCGGCGATTCCGAGTTCCTGATGCTGCTGCTCGTGCTCGTCACGCTGCCGTTCGCGGCCGAGCGCCGGACGGAGCCGGCGCGCGCCGCTCCCGCCGCCGCGTGACGGCCGTCCCTCTGCCGTCCTTCGTCGAACGGTTCGCCGGCCGCACCGTCGTCATCGTCGGCGACGTGATGCTCGATCACTTCCTGTTCGGCCGGGTCGAGCGCATCTCCCCGGAAGCACCCGTACCCGTCGTCAGGTTCGCGCGCGATGAATTCCGTCCCGGCGGGGCGGCGAACGTCGCCCACAACGTCGCGGCGCTCGGCGGCCGGCCGGTGCTCGTCGCGGTCGTCGGCGAAGACGAGGCCGCGGCGCGGCTCGCCGCCGATCTGTCGTCGAAGCAGGTCGCGGTCGACGGCCTGATCGAGGATTCCGCCCGCCCGACGACGAGAAAGCTGCGGGTCGTGACGACCCGCAACCAGCAGGTGGCGCGGGTGGACTACGAGGACGAGAGCGAGATCGGCGCCGCGATCGAGGCCGCCGTCATTCGGCACGCCCGGACCGCGATCGAGGGGGCCGACGTCGTGGTCGTCTCGGACTATCTCAAGGGCGTCGTGACGCAGCCTGTCGTGTCCGCGCTGGCGGAGGCGTCCCGACGCCGCGGCGTTCCGCTGCTCGTCGATCCGAAGGTGTCCCACGTCGACCGCTACGCCGGCGCAACGATCGTCACGCCGAACCATCACGAGGCCGAGGCGGTCACGCTGATGCGAATCAGAAACGGGAAAGAGGCGGCGGCTGCCGCGCGGGCGTTTCGCGATCGCGTGAGATCGGATCACGTGCTCGTCACGCGTGGAGAGCACGGCATGTGGCTGCTCGAAGGGGACCGCGACTGCGAGCTGCCGGCGGTCGCGCGAGAGGTCTCCGACGTCACCGGCGCCGGCGACACGGTCATCGCCACGCTCGCCCTGGGGCTCGCGGCCGCCGCGCCGCTCGCCGACGCGGCCCGTCTCGCCAACCACGCCGCCGGCATCGTCGTCGGCAAGTTCGGTCCCGCGACCGTCAGCCCGGACGAGCTCCGCCGGGCGCTCCGGTCCGGCTGAAGCCGGACGCTACAAAAAGCATATCCCCACGAATCATCCGTAGTGTCCGGCTTCAGCCGGACCAGGATCGGCGGGCGTCCGGACCAGCTACCGGCACCGATTCGTGATCAAGACGAGCTCCGGGGCCGGCTCGCGGGCGAACAGGCTGCGCAGCTTCAGATCGAAGAACGGCCGGCGGTCAATCTCGCACGCGGGCACGGTCAACCGCGGCCTCAACTCGTCGTAGTCGGTCGCGGCGAGGACGGCGTACGCTTCCGAGGCGGAGGAAAAGCGCTCGAGGAACGCGTCCGCGTCGAGGAAGCCTTCGTACGGCCGGCGCAAGTAGAACACCATGCTCGGAATCGCGACCTTGTAGTGCAGCACCGCGGCGTCCGGGCCGGCCCTTTCCAGGATCCTGAGCGTGAACGCCGGAACCGGCTTGTAGCGCTCGAAGCTGGGCAGCGTGCGCAGGACGAACATCCAGTTGAGGCCCACGACGGTGAGCGCGATGAGCGCCACGGCCGCGAAGCGGCGCTCCGTCGCCGCGGCCACCAGCGCGACGACGCCGCCGCCGAGCGCGATCGTCGCGACGGAGTACACGCCGGCGAGGCCATAGAGCGCACCGCTCCCGGTAAACAGATAGAGGGCAAGCGCTCCGCCCGCCATGACCGTCAGCGCGGCGGCGGCCGTCGTGGCGAAGATCCCGCCGGACTCCCGCACGACGGGATCGGTGGCGCGCGCGATCGAGACGCCGATGATCGCCGCGGTCGCGGTCACAATCGGAAAGATGTACAGGTCCTGCTTCGTCCTGGAGGCCGAGAAGAACGCCACGATCACGAGGATCCACAGCCACAGGAGCGACTCGTGGCTCCGGCGCTCGGTCCGGGGGCTCCGGAGAAACATCCACGCGCCGAGCGGCAGGAAAAGCGACCACGGAAAGAGATCGACGAGGACGACCGGCGCGTAGAACAACCAGCCGCGCTCGGGCGCGACCGGATCGGTGAAGCGGCCGACGTTCTCGCCCCAGAAGAAGGCGGCGATCGGTTCGAGGCCGTGACGCTGATAGACCGCGAAGTACCACGGGCCGACGATCGCCAGCACGATGATGGCGCCGACCGGCAGCATCATCCGGGTGAGGTCGCCGAGCCGGCGCTGAAACAGCAGGTACAGAAAGAAGACCAGGGCCGGCAGCACCACGGCGATCGGCCCCTTCGTCAGCATCCCCAGACCGGCGGCGACGTACATCAACACGAGATAGAACCGGCGGCGCGGCGGATTCCGCTCGGCGAGCAGGAAGAACAGCAGCGTCAGCCCCATGAACATCGTGATGTAGACGTCGATGAAGATGCGCCGCGCGAACATCATGACGCGTGGCGACGAGGCGAGCGCGATCGCGGCGAGAAGGCCGGCATCGGTCGACCAGAGCGACCGCGCGGCGAAGAAGGCGGCGGCGACGAGCAGCACGGCGCCGACGGCGATGGCGAGGCGCTCCGACCACACCGACACGCCGAACAGCCGGTAGAAGCCTGCGACGATCCAGTAACTCAGCACGGGCTTGTTGAGCCGCGGCTGGTAGTTGAACGTCGGGCTGACGTAGTCGCGCGACTCCATCATCTCGCGCGGCGTCTCGGTATAGAACGCCTCGTTCGCGTCCCAGATGGACGAGTCGTCCAGGCCGACGAAGTACGGCAGGACCGCCAGGACGAGCAGCGCGATGAGGCTCAGGCGTTTCAAATGAATGCTCGTTAGAATTCAGAATCCAGAATCCGAATCTAGAATCTAGAAGTCTTCTTCCGGACGTCGATAATCATCCGCACGTTGCCTTTCTCCTGGATTCTGAATTCCAGATTCTGAATTTTAGAGAAGTTTCCCAGGGCTAGTGCCTGAAATGCCGAATGCCCGTGAACACCATCGCGATCCCGTGCTCGTCGGCGGCGGCGATGACCTCCGCGTCGCGGACCGACCCGCCCGGCTGGACGACGGCGGTCGCCCCGGCGGCGGCGACCTCGTCGAGCCCATCGCGGAACGGGAAGAACGCGTCGGAGGCGGCGACCGATCCCCGCAGCGAGTCGGCCGCCTTCATGACGGCGACCTTGACCGCGTCGACGCGGCTCATCTGCCCCGCGCCGATGGCGAGCGTGCGATCGGCGCCGGTGAAGATCACCGCATTCGACTTCACGTGGGCGCACACGCGCCAGGCGAAGCGCAGCGCCTGCCATTCGTCCGGCGTCGGTTGTCGCTTCGTGACGACCTTCGGGAAGTCCCCACCCGGCCAGGGGTCCCGCGCCTCAGTTACGCGATCCTGCTCCTGCACCAGCACTCCGCCGAAGAAGGACCGTGACTCCGATGGCGACTACGCGTTCGAGCTCCTGCCGAAGACGGATTGACGTCGATCGTCGCGACACGGAGATTCTGCTTCGCGGCAAGGACCGCCCGCGCTTCGTCATCGAGGCCCGGGGCGATCGACGGCTTCGATGAACGTCGTCGTCAGCACCCGCGCCGTTTCCTCGTCCAAGCGTCCGATTCAGCCCGACGATCCCGCCGAAGGCCGACAGTGGATCGGCATCGCGCGCACGTACGTAGGCCTCCGCGATCGTCCCGGCGGTCGCGACGCCGCAGGGGTTCGTGTGCTTGATGACGACGGCTGCGGGCTCGCGTGAACTCCATCACGAGGCGCGCCGCGGCGTCGAGATCGAGGAGGTTCGTGAACGAAAGCTCCTTTCCCTGGTGCACCTGCCAGACGGGAGTGCGCCGAAAACGCGGCTCGAGCGCATACGCCTTCTGAGTGCGGATTTTCGCCGTACCGGAGCTCGCGCCGTTGCGGGGCGCGTCGAGCCGACGGCCGGTCGCTGGAATCGCGCTCGGCCATCGTCTCGGCAATCACGTGATCGTAGTGCGCCGTGTGTGCGAATGCCCGCTGCATCAGCGTGTACCTGAACTCGAACGTCGGTCCGCTCTCCCTCGCAGAGCTCATCGAGCACGCGCGGATAGTCGTCTGGATCGACGACAACCAGGACGTCACGAAAATTCTTCGCCGCCGCGCGGACCATCGACGGTCCGCCGATGTCGATGTTCTCGATCAGCTCCTCGAAGGACACATCCGGCTTCGAACGCGGTCTGCTCGAACGGATACAAATTCACCACGACGAGGTCGATCGGCGCGATGCCCTGCGCGGCGATGGCCGTCATGTCTTCCGGCATCGTCCTGCGCGCCAGAATGCCGCCGTGAATCTTCGGATGCAGCGTCTTGACGCGTCCGTCGAGCATTTCGGGAAAGCCGGTGACGTCGGAAACGGCGGTGACGGGCACGCCGGCGGCCGTGAGCGCCTTCGCCGTGCCGCCGGTCGAGATCAACTCGCAGTTCAGCGCGGCCAGACCGCGCGCGAAGTCGAGGAGCCCGGCCTTATCCGACACGCTCAAGAGCGCGCGCATGCCGTCAGATCCTTGACAATCTCAAGACGTTCGGGCACCATCGAGGGTGGCGCTGGGCGGGCCAGCGTCGTTCCACGAGACCGCGAAGGCTCGCGGTCTTTTTTTATGCCTCGAACACCGGCGGCATCCGGTTGGTCGAGGGGAGTCAATCGGCGCCTCGCGCCGGGCAACTGTAAGGTAGGACAAGAAAGATGCGTATCACAGGTAAGGTCAAGTGGTTCAACAACGCCAAAGGGTACGGCTTCATCGAGCGGGAGGGCGGGAGTGACGTGTTCGTGCACTTCTCCGCCGTCCAGGGCAACGGTTTCCGCACGCTCGAGGAAGGCCAGGCGGTCGAGTTCGAGATCGTTGACGGCCCCAAGGGCCCGCAGGCCGGCAACGTCACCAAGGTAAGCTAGCCCCGTCGAGACCGGGGCGGCAGCCGCCGCCCCGGTCGACACAGTTTTTCTCCTCAGTCCTTTTCCCCTTTCGTTCCCCGCGCCGTAAAACTGACTTTTCCGTTCTCGTTCGACACGCGAAACGCAACCTCGTCGTTGCCGCCGTCGCGGAGCCGCTTCACCTGATCCTTCACCAGCGCGGCGAAGCGATGGAACGGGACGACGTCCTCGCCGATGTCGCGCCGGGCGTCCATCAGCGAGTCGTAGAGCGAGTGGAGCTTGTCCATCTCCCGCATGGGATCGGTGAACGACGCCACGTGCACCACGCGAGGCCCGCTCGGTTTCTCCCGTTCGACCGGCGTCTCCGGCTGGCCCCAGTTGAACGGCCCGGGCCGTCCTTCCTCGCGGGCGCGCATCCCGCGGTCCCACAGATCGACGAACGTCTGAAAGCGCGTCTGGAGCGTGGAGAATCGAAACCTCTCCATGACGCCTTGCGCGTTGATCGCCCCGCGGTCCCATCGTTTGAGGAGCGCCTCGACGCGCCCGCGCGTCTCCCAGGGCGGACGCGGCAGCCGGCCGGCGAAGAACATGTTGTACTCCGCCTCGAGGCGCTTCAGTTCGGCCTCGAGCGTCTGCAGGTCGCGCGTGATCTGTTCGCGGTCGTTCAACTGATTAGCAGCCACACGAGCGGCAGCCACAGCTCGCGTGCGTAGGGGACTGGCCGCTCGTCCACGAGCACTTCGCAGGCGTCGAGCGTTCCGACGATCTGGAACAGCTCGCGCATCCGTGCGGCGTCCGAGGTCAGGTATTTGGCGCGATGGCGGAGCTCCGCGCCGGAGCCGGTCTCGCGATACTCCGCCGATTCGCGGGCCAGGGCTACCGCCCGGGCGTATCCCGGGCCGTCGAAAGCCGGGAACACGAGCGTGAACGAAAACGGACCGGGCGGTGTGCCGAAGAGGACGGCGCGCAGATCGGGATCGAGCGCCGCGAGCTCCTCCTCGGTCGGCGCCTCGGGCACGTCGACGTACGGCCAGAAGCGATCCAGCGGCCTCGTCGCGGGTCTCTCAGTCTCCGTGGGCATTCGTGATTGCGATCCGTCGAATCCGTGGTCGTTGTAACCGTTGAATCCGTGGTTGTGATCGGCGGAATCCGTGGTTGATATTATAGCCGCGCATGGCCGATTTCCGCCTCATTCCATCGATCGAGCAGCTCCGGCAGCGTGCGGGTGTGCGCGCGCTCGAAGCCCGATACGGCCGCGAGGCCGTGGTCGGCGCGCTGCGCGCCGAGGCGGACGCGCTGCGCGATCGACTCGGCACCGGGCACGCCAGCGCTGCGGCGAAGGCTGACGCGGCGGCGGCGATCGAGCACGGGCTGGCCGCGCGGCTGGCCGACGAGTTCGCGCCGTCGCTCCAGACCGTCATCAACGCCACCGGGGTCATCATCCACACGAACCTCGGACGCGCGCCGCTGGCAGGGCGCGCAGCGGCCAGCGTCGCGGCGATCGCCAGCGGCTACGCCAACCTGGAATACGACCTCGGCGCGGGGCGTCGCGGCGCGCGCGACACGCACGCCGAGCACCTGATCCGTCGCCTCACCGGCGCCGACGCGGCGGTCGTCGTCAACAACAACGCCGCGGCGGCGCTCGTCACGCTCGCCGCGCTGGCCCACGGGCGCGAGGTCGTCGTGTCGCGCGGGGAGCTGGTGGAGATCGGCGGCGGCTTCCGCGTGCCGGACGTCATGGCGCAGTCCGGCGCGATCCTGCGCGAGGTCGGCACCACGAATCGCACCCGCGCGTCGGACTACGCCGCGGCGATCGGCGAGCGGACGGCGCTCATCCTGCGCGTGCACCCGTCGAATTTCAGAATCGAGGGGTTCACCGAGCGTCCCGCGCTCGAGGATCTCGTCGCAATCGGGCGGCGGTTCGAGATTCCGGTCGTCGAAGATCTCGGCAGCGGCTATCTCGGCCCGAGAGCCGGCGCGCCGCCGATCCCGGACGAGCCGGAAGCGGCCGCGAGCCTGGCGGCGGGCGCCGACGTCGTCTGTTTCTCAGGCGACAAGCTGCTCGGCGGACCACAAGCCGGAATCGTGGCGGGACGGCGCGACGCCGTCGGCGCCATCCGTCGTCATCCGCTCATGCGCGCGCTCCGCGTGGACAAGCTGACCTACGCCGCGCTCGAGGCCACGCTCGTCGAGTACGCCGCCCGCCGCGCGGCAGAGACGGTCCCGGTGATGCGGATGATCGCGCTGGCACGCGACGAAGTCGAAGCGCGCGCCGCCGCGCTCGCGCCGGTCGTGCGCGCCGCCGGGTTCACCGTCGATCTCGTCGACGGGTTCTCGACGATCGGCGGCGGCAGCGCTCCCGGCTCGAAGCTGCCGACGGTGCTCGTCGCGATCTCGCGGCCGGGCCTCTCGGCCGACGCGCTCGAGTCGCGGCTCCGGCAGCTCGACCCGCCCGTGGTCGCCCGGATCGAAAACGACCGCGTCGTCCTCGATCTGCGAACGGTCCTGGAGCATCAGGATGCTCTTCTTCTCGATTCTGAATTCTGGATTCTGGATTCCTAAAAGATCGTCCTGATCGAATCCAGCGCGATCTCCAGCACACGGGACGGCAGCACTCCCAGATAAACGACGCCAGCCAGAGCGATCGCGAGCGCGGCGATGCCGGGGCGCGAGAGCGGCCGGGCAGCCGCGTCCTCCGGACCCTCGGTCATGTACATCATCACGACAATGCGAAGGTAGAAGAAGACCGAGATCACGCTCGTGAGGACGCCGATGATCGCGAGCCAGTAGTAGCTCCCCTCGACCGCCGCCGAGAAGATGTACCACTTGCCGATGAAGCCGGCGGTCGGCGGCAGCCCGCCGAGCGACAGCAGAAATACGGTCATCACGGCGGCGAGCGCGGGCCGTCGGTTCCAGAGCCCCGCGAAGTCGTTGAGCGTGTCGTGCGGGCGGTCGGCGGTCCCCAACAGCGCGACGACACCGAACGCCCCGAGATTCGTGACGGCGTACGCCAGCAGGTAGAAGAGAATCGCCGCCTTGCCGGCGTCATTCGCGGCGACCATGCCGACGAGGAGATAGCCGGCGTGCGCGATGCTCGAGTAGGCGAGCATCCGCTTGACGTTCGACTGGACGACCCCCACGACCGTTCCGAGAACCATCGTCAACGCGGCGATCCCCCAGACGATCGGGATCCACTGTTCGCGCATCGGCTCGAGCGCCGACAGGAAGACGCGGAGGAAGGCGGCGAACGCCGCGGCCTTCACGCCCGTGGACATGAACCCGGTCACGACCGTCGGGGCCCCTTCGTACGCATCCGGCGTCCACATGTGAAACGGCACCGCCGAGACCTTGAACCCGAAGCCGACGAGCAGCAGGCCCGCCGCCAGGGCCACGGGAATCCCGGGATCCATCGACTCGGCGGCGACCGCCCGGCCGATCTGGCCGAGGTCGGTCGTGCCCGCGATGATGAAGGTGAACGCGATGCCGTACAGGAAAAAGGCGCTCGAAAAGGCTCCGAGCAGAAAGTACTTGAACGCCGCCTCGGCCCCCGCCGCGCTCGTGCGGCGCATCCCGGTCAGGACATACACGCCCAGGGACAGGACTTCGAGCGCGAGAAAAATCACGAGCAGGTCGGTGGCCGCGCCCATGAGCATCATGCCGGAGATCGAGAACAGCATCAGCGAGTAGTACTCGCCCGCCGGCAGCCCCTCCTGCTCGATCGCGGACGCCGATAGCAGAATCGTGAGGATGCCGACCGCGCACAAGACGAGGTTCAGAAAAAGCGCGAAGTTGTCCGCACGCACGGCGCCGAAGCCGGTCGCGTCGCGGTCCCAGAGAAACACGGAGGCGACCGCGGCGCCGGTGAGGCCGATCAGCCCGAGACCGCCGATCGGCATGCGCTCGCCCGGCTGGCGGAACGCCTCGGCGAGCAGCGCGGCCGTCGCCGACAGGGCGACGATGACGATCGGAATGATGGCGGCGAAGTCTGTCACCAACGTGTCTGCTTTTTCTTATGCGCGTGGGGCCCCACCCCCACGCGCTGGCGCTCGGCGGCGCGGCCCTGCGGGCCGCGCTCCCCTCCGGCGCCTCGCGCCGGCCGCAGGCGCTGGCCCTCAAGAGCGGGAGTTTTGTTGCTTCGCTCTTGCTGCTGCACGACGGCAGGCTGCCGACTGGTCACGCGCTGGACGACGCGCTTGACCGACACCTCGGTCGGCCGCAGGAACGGCGCCGGCAGGATGCCCATGAGGACCGCCGCCGCGACGATCGGCGCGATGACCCACCACTCGCGCGCGCTCAGATCCTTCAGCTCGGTGTTCTTCCTGTTGGTGACCGGGCCGTAGTTCACGCGCTGAAACATCCACAACATGTAGACCGCCGAGAGCACGACGCCCGTCGCGGCGACCGCCGCGAAGCGCGGATCCCACCGGAACGCGCCTACCAGGATCAGGAACTCGCCGACGAACCCGTTGAGCCCCGGCAGCGCGATCGACGACAGCGTAATGACGAGGAAGGCGGCGACGAGCCGCGGCGTGACCGCCTTCAACCCCCCGAATTCGGCGATCAGCCGCGTGTGCCGCCGGTCGGACAGCATCCCGACGATGAGGAACAGCCCGCCCGTGCTGACGCCGTGATTCAACATCTGGTACACGGCGCCCTGGACGCCCTGCAGGTTCATCGCGCAGATGCCGAGCACCACGAAGCCGAGATGGCTGACGCTCGAATAGGCCACCAGCTTCTTCATGTCCGGCTGCACCATCGCGACGAGCGCGCCGTAAATGATGCCGACGACGGCAAGCCCCGCGAGGTACGGCGCGAGGTCGTGCGCCACCTCCGGAAAGAGCGGAAACGCGAACCGGATCAGGCCGTACGTGCCCATCTTCAGCAGCACGCCCGCGAGGATCACCGAACCCGCGGTCGGCGCCTCGACGTGCGCGTCCGGCAGCCAGGTATGGAACGGGAAGAGCGGGACCTTGATCGCGAACGCGAGCGTGAACGCGAGGAAGAACCAGAAGGCCAGGTTGGACGGCACGTCCAGCTTGTACAGCTCGATCAGGTTGAAGCTGTACGAGTTGGTCGCCGCGTAGTGCGTATAGGCCAGCCCGATGATGGCGATGAGCATCAGCACGCTGCCCGCCATCGTGTAGAGGATGAACTTGACGGCGGCGTAGATGCGCCGCTCGTATCCCCAGACGCCGATGAGGAAATACATCGGCACGAGCATCGCGTCCCAGAACAGGTAGAAGAGGAACAAGTCGAGCGACACGAACACGCCGAGCATGCCCGCTTCGAGCGCCAGAACGAAGAACGAGAACTCGCGGACCCGCCGGGTGACCGACCCCCACGAAGAGAGCAGCGCGATCGGCGTCAGGAAGCCGGTCAGGACGACCAGAAACAGGCTGATGCCGTCGAGGCCGACGAAGTAGCTGATGCCGAACGACGGTATCCAGTCGTAGTGCTGCACGAACTGGAACTCGGGCGCCTGGTCCGACGGATCGAAGCGGCCCCACACGACGAGCGTCAGCGCGAACACCACGAGCGAGGCCGCCAGCGCGACCACGCGCACGACGCCGTCGCGACGCCCGGAGCGGTCTCCCGCCAGAAGCGCCGCAATGGCCCCGACGAGCGGCAGAAACACAATCAGCGTGAGGATCATGACGGTGTAGGCCCGACCTTCCGCCTTCGCTGAAGCTTCGGCGGACTCGCCGTAGCCTTGGCGGAGGCGGTCAGGTCGGGCGTGCGCGGATCAACCAAGCCGCCCAAATCTATCGCCACAGGAAGTACCCGAGGATCACGACTACCCCGAAAAACAGGGACGCGGCGTAGGCGCGGACCGATCCGGTCTGCAGACGGCGCATCGCGCCGCTCGCGCCGCGAACGAAGGCGCCGACACCGTTGACCGCGCCGTCGACCAGGCCGGCGTCGACGCCGCGCCAGAGCACGCCGGCCGACAGCCGCTTGATCGGCTGGACGATCACGGCGTCGTACAACTCGTCGACACGGTACTTGTGCAGCAGAAGGCTGTGGACGCCTGGCAACCGTCGCGCCAGGGCCTCGGCGCGATCGCGGCGCCTGAGAAAGAAAAAGGCCGCGACGCCGATGCCCGTGAGCGCCACGGCGGTCGACACCGCCATGAGGGTGAGCTCGAGCGATGTGTCGTCGTGCGCGCCCGGGTCAGCCGCGTGCGCCGGGTCGCGATCGTTTGTCGCGTCCGGCTTTAGCCGGACCTCGAAGCTCGGCTCGAGAAACGTCTCGATCCGGTTCGCGCCGCCGAGCGCGTGCGGCACGCCGACGTATCCCGCGACGATCGCGCCGATGGCGAGCACGACGAGCGGAATCGCCATCGACGGCGGCGCGTCATGGAGATGGTCATGGTGGGGCCCGGCGTCAGCCGGGCCATCGTGGCGCCCGGCCCTGGCCGGCCCATGAAACGCCAGGAAGACGAGCCGGAACATGTACACGGCCGTGAGAAACGACGTCACGAGCGAGACCAGCCACAACACGCGATGCCCGCTCGTGTAGGTCCGGAACAGGATCTCGTCCTTGCTGAAGAACCCCGAGAGCAGCGGCACACCAGAGATCGCGAGCGCCCCCACGAGGAACGTCCAGTACGTGACCGGCAGCTCGCGCTTCAACCCCCCCATCCGTCGCAGGTCCTGTTCCCCCGCGAGCGCGTGGATGACCGCGCCCGACCCGAGGAACAGCAGCGCCTTGAAGAAGGCGTGCGTGTAGAGATGGAAGATGCCCGCCGCGTACGCGCCGACCCCCATCGCCAGAAACATGTAGCCGAGCTGTGAGACCGTCGAGTACGCGAGGACCCGTTTGATGTCGGTCTGCACGAGCCCGATCGTTCCGGCCATCAACGCGGTCGCGACGCCGACGACCGCGACGACGTCGAGGGTGATGGGCGCGTGGCTGAACAGGACAGCCGTGCGTCCGATCATGTAGACGCCTGCCGTGACCATCGTCGCGGCGTGGATCAGCGCCGAGACCGGCGTCGGCCCTTCCATCGCGTCCGGCAGCCAGACGTAGAGCGGGATCTGCGCGCTCTTCCCGGTCGCGCCGACGAACAGCAGCAGCGTGATGATCGTGAGCGTGCCCATGGTCGTCTCGACGGGCATCGACGCGGCCACTGTCGCCACCCGCTGAAAGTCGAGCGTCCCGAAGGTGTCGAACGTCAGGAGCATCCCGAGGAGGAAGCCGACGTCGCCAACGCGGTTGACGACGAAGGCCTTCTTTCCGGCGTCCGCCGCCGACGGCTTCTGAAACCAGAAGCCGATCAGGAGGTAGGAACAGAGGCCCACCCCCTCCCACCCGACGAACATCACGGGAAGGTTCGCTCCGAGGACGAGGACGAGCATGAACGCCGCGAACAGGTTCAGGTACGAGAAGTACCGCGCGAATTCCGAGTCGGTCTCCTCGTGCATGTACGAGGTCGAGTACTGGTGGATGAGCGCGCCGATCCCGGTGACCACCAGGATCATCAGCGCCGAGAGCGGATCGACCCGCAGCGTGAACGGGATGTTCAGATCGCCGGACGGAATCCATTCGAAGACGGTCTGCTCGAGCGCGTGGTCCGCGGCGCCGAGCATCCGGCCGACCACCGATATGGACACGCCGAACGACGCGAACATCAGCGCGGTCGCGATCCCGCCCGAGACGCGCTTCGACCGACGGCGGCCGAGCGTGGCGTTGAACAGAAAGCCGAGAAACGGCAGCAGTGGGATCAGCGTCAGCATTGTTTTGCGCTCGCGGGGCCCCCGCCTCCGCCAAGGCTTCGGCGAGGCTCGCCGAAGCGCCTTCGGCGCGAAGGCGGCCACCCCCGCTCGTCCTTCGACAAGCTCAGGACGACCCTGAGCGAAGTCGAAGGGTCGCTCGCGCTCGGCGGCGCGGCCTCCGGCCGCGCTCCCCTCCAGCGCCTCGCGCGGGCCGCAGGCGCTCTCACCACTTCAGGCTCATGAACGCGTCCGGGCTCAATGTTTCTCTGTGCCGGAACAGCGAGATGACGATCGCGAGCCCCACCGCCGCCTCCGCCGCCGCGACGGTGATGACGAAAAAGACGATGATTTGCCCGTCTACCGTGCCGAGAAAGCGCCCCACGGCCACGAACGTGAGGTTGACCGCGTTCAGCATGATCTCGATCGAGAGCAGGATCGTGATCAGGTTGCGCCGCAGGAAGACGCCGGCGGTGCCGATGGTGAAGAGCACGGCCGAGAGCACGAGAAAATGATTCAGGGACGGCATTACTCGGGTCGCTCCCTGCGCGCGAGCACGACGGCGCCCACCATCGCGACGAGGATGAGAATCGACGTGACTTCGAACGCGAAGCTGTAGGTCGTGAACAGCGCGATGCCGATCTCGCGGACCGACGTCAGCCGCTCCGCGGGCGCGCCCGCCCGGAACCACTCCTCGTGGATGTGCGAGAGCGCCCACACGAGCTCGACGGCCAGCACCAGGGTGAGCAGGCCGCCGATCGTCCGCCCGCGCGTGGCCGCGAGCAGCCCGGGCGGCGACGGCTCCTCGCGCGGCACGTTGAGGAGCATCACGACGAAGAGAAAGACGACCATGATCGCGCCGGCGTAGATGATGATCTGCGTCACCGCGACGAACGGGGCGTCGAGCACGACGTAGAGCCCGGCCAGCGCGCCGAACGACACGATCAGCAGCAGCACGCTGTACATCGGGTTGCGCTGGCCGATGACGAGCAGCGACGCCAGGACCGCGATCCCGCCGAACGCGTAGAAAAGGACGGTGTCTAGCATTATTTAATGCTGCGCTGGGGCCCCACCCCCAGCGCCTACCTCCGCCTTCGCCAGGCTCCGGCGAGACCTCGCCGAAGCTCGAAGAGCGTCAGGCGGGCGCCTCGCTCTCGCTCGGCGCGCTGATCCCTGCACCTGGCCGGCTTCCGGGCCTCGCGCTCACCATTGGCTGATCGCGACGGCGGCGGTCACGAGCAGGTTGACGACCGCCACCGGCAACAGCCACTTCCACCCGAACTCCATCAGCTGGTCGTACCGGTAGCGCGGCAGCGTCCAGCGCATCCAGATGTAGAAGAACAGCAGCGCGAACACCTTCACGAGGAACCAGATCCACCCGAGCCACTCCGGCAGGAACGGTCCGTGCCAGCCTCCCAGGAAGAGGCTCGTCGCCACCGCCGAGACGGTGACCATGTTCACGTACTCCGCGAGGAAGAACATCGCGAAGCTCATGCTGCTGTATTCGGTGTGGTACCCCGCGACGAGCTCCTGCTCGGCCTCGGGGAAGTCGAACGGCGCGCGGTTGGTCTCCGCCACGCCGGCGGTCATGTACACGAGAAAGCCGACCGGCTGCAGGAACACGAACCAGCGGGGAATGAACCCGAACCACGCGCCCGCCTGTTGATCGACGACGTCGCGCAGCGACAGCGACCCGGCGAGGATAATCACGGCGGCGAGCGCCAGCGCGTACGACAGCTCGTAGCTGATCATCTGCGCCGACGAGCGCAGCCCGCCGAGCAGCGAGTACTTGCTGTTCGAGCTCCAGCCCGCCAGGACGATCCCGTAGATCCCCATCGACGTGATCGCGAAGATGACCAGCATCGCCACGTTCACGTCGGTCACCTCGAGACCGATCGGCTCCTCCAGCAGGCCGAAGAAGGTCGTCTCTGCCCCGAAGGGCACGACGGAAAAGGCGGCGAACGCGGCGGTTGCCGACAGGATCGGCGCGAGCGCGAAGAGGAGCGCATCCGCCGCCTTTGGCCGCAGCTCCTCCTTCATGAGGAGCTTGACGATGTCGGCGAGCGGCTGGAGGAGGCCGTAGGGCCCCACGAGATATGGGCCGTACCGCTGCTGGACCCAGGCGGCGACCTTGCGCTCCATGTAGACGAGCCCGGCCGCCGAGCTGAGCAGCATGACGAACGTGAAGCCGATGAGGCCCAGGCGGGCCACAAGAACGGGATCCATCTCAGATTGTGATTGCCGAACTTGTCATCATTATTTGATGCTCGCGGGGCCCCACCCCCGCTCGCCCGCGCTCGCGGGTCCGGCCTTCGGCCGGACTTCCCTCCGGCCGCTCGCGCGAGCCGCAGGCGCTTGCACTAGTGGGCAGCAACGAGCGCCTTCCTTCGCCAAGGCGCCGGCAGCGTGCACCGGCCCTCGCGAATGTGCGCCTCGTATTCCCCCCGGAAGTGTTTCAGCGTCGTCAGCGCGGGCGCCACCGCGGCGTCGCCGAAGGCGCAGAGCGTCTTGCCGGCGATGTTCCCGCTGACGCTCTCGAGCAGGTCGAGGTCCCGCATGTCTCCTTCGCCGCGCTCGATGCGCTGCAGGATCTTGTGCAGCCAGTCGGTCCCCTCGCGGCACGGCGTGCATTTCCCGCACGACTCGTGGCGGTAGAAGTGCAGCAGGTTCTCCGCCGCCCACACCATGCAGGTCGTGTCGTCCATCACGATGATGCCGGCCGAGCCGAGCAGCGACCCGGCCCTCTGCACGGCGTCGAAGCTGGCGGGCACGTCGAGGTGTTCCGGCAGGAGGATGGGCACCGACGATCCGCCCGGGATGACCGCCTTGATCGTGCGCCCGTCGAGGGGCCCGCCGGCGTATTCGTAGACGAGCGCTCTCAGCGTCGTGTGCATCGACGCTTCGTACACGCCGGGCCGTTTCACGTGGCCGCTGATGCAGTACAGCTTCGGTCCGCCGTTCTTCTCGGGCCCGAGCGCCGCGAACCACTCGGCGCCGTTCACCAGGATCGGCGGCAGGTTGCACAGCGTCTCGACGTTGTTGACGGCCGTCGGCGATCCGTACAGCCCGGCGACCGCGGGGAACGGAGGCTTCAGCCGCGGCTGCGCGCGTTTCCCCTCCAGCGACTCGAGCAGCGCCGTCTCCTCCCCCGCTTCGTAGGCTCCCGCGCCCCGGTGGACGTAGATGTCGCAGTCGAAGCCGGATCCGAGAATGTTCTTCCCCGCGTATCCGGCTTTGTACGCCGCCTCGATCTCACGCTCGAGGATGTCCTGGACGTGGAAGAACTCGCCCCGGATATAGATGTAGGCGACCTTCGCCCCGATGGCGTAGCAGCCGATGAGGCATCCCTCGAGGAGCATGTGCGGGTAGCGCTCCATCAGCACGTGGTCCTTGAACGTCCCCGGCTCGCTCTCGTCGGCGTTGCAGCAGATGTACTTCGGCCTCGGCGAGTCGCGAAGCACGAACTGCCATTTCATGCCCGTCGGGAAGCCGGCGCCGCCGCGCCCGCGCAGCCCCGACGCCTTGACCATCTCGATGACCTGGTCCGGCTTCAACGCCAGCGCCTTCTTCAATCCCTCGTAGCCCTGATGCTTCAGATAGAAGTCGAGGGTATAGGACTGCGGCTCGCGAACGTGCTTGGTTAAAACCGGTTCGAACGTCATCTTTGTTTTGTTTGCCGTGGGGCCCCAGCGCCTGCCGCGCCTCGCCCAATCCGGGCAGCCCTAAAGGGCTGCGCTACTCAATTCTTAAATGACAACCTGACAACGCCGCCGGCCCTTTGGTGCGCAGATCGTCGACGAGCTTTCCCGCCTGCTCGGGTCGCAGATTCTCGTGCCAATGATCGTTGACCATGACGACGGGCGCCCGGTCGCAGGCGCCGAGACACTCGACCTCGACGAGCGTGAACGTACCGGTGGCATCGGTTTCGCCGGGACGGCACCCGATCTTCCCGGCCAGCTCCTCGGTCACGCGCTCGGCGCCGGCCAGCGCGCAGGAGAGCGTGCGGCACACGTTCAGGACGTAGCGGCCGACCGGCTTCGTGTAGAACATCGTGTAGTACGACACGACATCCTCCACATCAGCCGCGGAGCATCCGATCACCTGCGCGACGTGCTTCATCGCGTGACCCGTGATGTAGCCCTGCTGCTGCTGGACAAGGTAGAGCGCCGGCAGGATCGCCGACCGACGGCGCTCGGGCGGATATCGCGTCGCGATCGCTTCCAGCTTCGCGCGGTGTTCCGCGGAGTACTCGAACGGCGGGCCCATCTCCGCCGTCTTCCTCGCCGATCGGTGCTGGTCGGCGCCGTAGGGGATGAGGGGGTGAAACGTCATCTGTCCACGTCTCCCATGACGACGTCCGTCGATCCGATGACGGCGATGACGTCCGCGATGAGGCCTCCGACGATGGTCTTCGGCAGCGCCTGGCACGCGTAGAACGACGGCGCGCGCGACTTGACGCGCCATGGACGATTCGTCCCGTCCGACACGATGTAGAAGCCGTGCTCGCCGCGCGGCCCTTCGACCGGCACGTAGGCATCCCCGACCGGCGTCGTGAACCCCTGCGAATAGATCAGGAAGTGCTGGATCAGCGCTTCCATCTCCGTGTACACGCGGTCCTTCGGCGGCGGGACGTACCGATAGTCCCGAATGTCGTACTGGCCGGTGGGCGAGATGCGCTCGAGCGCCTGCCGGGCGATCCGGACGCTCTGGCGCATCTCCTCCATGCGGACGAGATAGCGGTCGTACACGTCGCCGTCGATCGCGAGCGGGACGTCGAACTCGTACGTCTCGTAGCCGAGGTAGGGAAACGCCGTGCGCACGTCGTAGTCGACGCCGGCCGCTCGCGCGATCGGGCCGACCAGGCCGTAGGCCACGGCGTCCTCTTTCGAGATGCGGCCGACGCCCTTCGTGCGCTTGACCCAGATCTGGTTCTGCGTCAGAAGACCCTCGTATTCATCGAGCTTCCCCGGCAATCGGTCGAGGAACGCGCGGACGGCGTCGTGAAAGCCGGGCGGCAGGTCTTCGCGCAGGCCGCCGATGCGGATGTAGCTCGGGAACATCCGGAAGCCGGCGAGCATCTCGTTGATGTTGAGGAGCAGCTCGCGTTCGCGGAAGCAGTAGAGCATCACCGAGATGGCGCCGATCTCGAGGCCGTGGGTCCCGAGCCAGACGAGGTGGCTGTTGATGCGCTGCAGCTCCGCGACGAGCACCCGGATGTCCGTGACGCGCTGCGGCATCGTCAGGCCGAGCAGGTGCTCGACCGAGAGGCAAAACGCGAGGCTGTTGGACTGCGCGCCGAGGTAGTCCATCCGCTCGACGAGCGGGATGATCTGCTGCCACCGCTTCTGCTCGGCGGTCTTCTCGATGCCGGTATGGAGATATCCGACGGTCGTGTCGGCGGAGACGACGGTCTCGCCATCGAGCTCGAGCACGAGACGGAGCACGCCATGCGTGCTGGGGTGTTGCGGCCCCATGTTCACCGTCATCGTCTCCGTTCGTAACTCTGGCATCCTAGAGATCTCGTTCGACCAGGTCGCAGATCGCGTGCAGGATCGTCCGGTGCACTTCCTGTACGCGGGCCGTGGACGGTTCCGGCACGTTCACGTGAATGTCCGCCTCACGTCCGAGCGCGCCGCCGTCGCGACCGGTCAGCGCGATTCGGGTCAGACCAGCGGCGCGCGCCGCCTCGAACGCGCACACCACGTTCGGCGATTCCCCGCTCGTCGAAATGCCAAACGCCACGTCACCGCGTCGGCCGAGCGCTTCGACCTGGCGGGCGAACACGCGCTCGAACCCGTAGTCGTTGCTGACGCTCGTGAGGACGCTCGTGTCGGTCGTCAGCGCGATCGCCGCGGCGCCGCGCCGTTCGCGCTCGAACCGGCCGACGAGCTCCGCCGTGAAATGCTGTGCGTCGGCCGCGCTGCCGCCGTTGCCGAAGACGAGCACCGCCCGGCCGGCCTGGAGGGCGGCGCGAATCGTCTCCGCCGCAGCCACGATCGGCCCCAGGTCGCCCGCCCGCACGCGCTCGTGAGCGGCGATGGCCCCGACGAACGCCGCGGCCACCGTCTCGCGGTCAGCCCCGCCGGCCATCAGCGCTCCCGGTCGGCGCGGATGTTCGCCGCGAACTGCTCGGGCGAGAGCTGCAACGGCGCGTGCGTCTTCACCGACATGCGGATCTGCACCGGGTAATCCTTGCGAAGCGGGTGCCCCTCCCAGTCCTCGGGCATCAGAATCCGCCGCAGGTCCGTGTGGCCGTCGAAGACGATCCCGAACAGGTCGAACACTTCACGCTCCGCCCACCCGGCGGAAGGCCATACCTCCGCGACCGACGGCACCCGCGCGTCGTCGCCCGGCACCCGCACCTTCAACCGAAGCCGTTTCCGCGCTGACGGGCCGAGCGACGCGAGGATGTAGACCATCTCGAAGCGCGGCTCGCGCGGATACCAGTCAACCGCGGTGATGTCGGCCAGAAACTGAAAGCGAAGATTCGGGCGATCGCGCAGCGCGCGGCCGACCTCGAGGAGCGCCTCGCGCGCGACGAAGATCGTCGGCTGGTCCGTCGACGCTCCGGCCTCGGCGCGCGCCGACGGCACGGCCTCACGGATCGCGTCGACGAGGGGCTGCGTGTCCATCGCCGGCACCGGTCAACCGCTCATCCGCTGCTGGTCGATCTTCTTCTGCAGCTGCACGATCCCGTAGATGAGCGCCTCGGGGCGCGGCGGGCATCCGGGGACGAAGACGTCGACCGGCACGACCTGGTCGACGCCCTGGACGATCGCGTAGTTGTCGAACACGCCGCCGACCGACGCGCAGGCGCCCATCGAGATGACCCACTTCGGCTCGGGCATCTGGTCGTAGATGCGGCGCAGGACGGGCGCCATCTTGCGGGACAAGCGGCCGGCCACGATCATGAGGTCGGACTGCCTGGGCGATCCGCGGAAGACCTCGGCGCCGAAGCGCGCGATGTCGTACCGCGAGGCCGACATCGCCATCATCTCGATCGCGCAGCAGGCCAGGCCGAAGGTGACGGGCCAGATGGAGGAGCGGCGCGCCCACTGCACCATCTTCTCGACGGTGGTGGTCAGAATCGGAAGCTCGGGATCAGACACGTTCTTTGCCCCAATCCAGCACGCCCTTCCGCCAGATGTAGATGTACCCGGACAGCAGGATGCCGAAAAACACGAGGACCTGGATGTACCCGGCCCAACGCAGGTCGCGCAGCGCCATCGCCCACGGATAGAGGAACGCGACCTCGATGTCGAAGAGCAGGAAGATCATCGCGACGAGGTAGAACTTGACCGAGTGGCGCTCGCGGGCGTCGCCGACCGGCGGCATGCCGCACTCGTAGGGGGCGAGCTTCTCGGGCGTCGGCTTTTTCGGGCCGACGAGGCGTGAGAAGAGGACGGAGCCGGCGCCGAACGCGGCGCCGAGGAGAATCATGATGAGGATAGGCAGCCAGCCCTGCATGCTTGTGATTTTTTTCGCAAGGCTCCACCGAAAAAAAACCGTCGGGGATCTCCGCCGACGGCGGGGACGCCTGCGCGCTTGATCGATCGCCCGCCTCCGCCCGCCTTCGCGCTACGCGCTCCGGCGGGGCAAGCGCACGTCGCGCTCGCGGCCAACGACCAAGCTGTCATGCTAGTCAACGGATCGCCGCAAAGTCAATGCGGACCACGGATTTAGCGGTCGCACAACCACGGGTTCCACGGATTCAGTCGAGAAATCCGAGCTCGTGCAATCGGTGGGTCGGGCTCCGTGGTACGCTCAAGACGTGCGCATCCGCCTGAACGGCGAGCCGCACGATCTCGCCGCGCCGCTCACGGTCGCCGCGCTCCTCGAGGGCCTGGGCATCGACCCGCGCCGCGTCGCCGTCGAGCACAATTTGACCGTCGTAAAGCGCGCTGAATACGACAGCACGATGGTCCAGGAGGCGGATGAAGTCGAGATTGTGAACTTCGTGGGAGGAGGCAGCCTTGAGCCCGCGCGAGCGATCGGTGAGCGTGTGAATTCCGCCCGTACTATTAGAGCCAGCGCGCCGAGCGACAGCGAGGCGCCCGCCTACGCTCTTCGAGCTTCGGCGAGGTCTCGCCGGAGCCTTGGCGAAGGCGGATGGTAGGCGCTGGGGGTGGGGCCCCAGCGCAAGCAAAAAAAATGACAGATACCCTGGAAATCGCCGGCCGCACGTTCCGTTCCCGGCTGATCGTCGGCACGGGCAAGTACTCCTCCTTCGCGGTGATGGCGCAGGCGCACGAAGCGTCCGGCGCCGAGATGGTGACCGTCGCCGTGCGGCGCGTGAACATCGCCGACCGGTCGAAAGAGTCGCTCCTCGATTACGTCGATCCGAAGAAGTTCTTCCTGCTGCCCAACACGGCGGGCTGCTACAACGCGGAGGAGGCGATCCGCACCGCGCGGCTCGCGCGCGAAGCCGGCCTGTCGAACTGGGTGAAGCTCGAGGTCATCGGCGACGAGCGGACGCTCTTCCCCGACAACGAGGCGCTCCTCCAGGCCACGCGCGTGCTCGTCGGCGAAGGCTTCGTCGTCCTGCCGTACACGAGCGACGACCCGATCGTGTGCCGCAAGCTCGAGGAGGCCGGGGCGGCGGCGGTGATGCCGCTGGCGGCGCCGATCGGCTCGGGGCTCGGCGTCCAGAACGCGAACAATCTGCGGATCATCCGCGAGCAGACGCGCGTCCCGCTGATCGTCGACGCGGGTGTCGGCACCGCCTCCGACGCGGCCGTCGCGATGGAGCTCGGAGCCGACGGCGTGCTGATGAACACGGCGATCGCCGGCGCGCAGGACCCGGTCGCGATGGCGCGCGCGATGCGCCTGGCGGTCGAGGCCGGACGCCTCGCCTATCGCGCAGGACGGATCCCGAAGAAGATGCACGCGGCGGCCAGCAGCCCAGTGGAAGGCTTAATTACACGGTGACACCCCTACGCCCGGATCAGCGCGCCGAGCGACAGCGAGGCGTGGTAGGCGCTGGGGGTGGGGCCCCAGCGCAAAGCAAAAAATGACAATGATCCCGGGCGGGACGGACCGGCTCGAGCGCGACCGCGCGGACGCCGACCGTCGGTATCACGACGTGTTCGCCGCGCTCGACCGCGTGGTCGGCGAAGGCGTTGACGCGGCGTCGGCGGGCGAACGGCTCGCGACGTTCCAGTCGCTGCTGGTTCAGTTCCTTCAGCAAATCACCCCTTACATCGACTCGAAGCTGAGGGTGATCGAGCAGCGCGTTGCGGACACCACCATCACCGCGACGATCGCACAGCGCGCGAGCCAGCGTGCCGCACCTGCACCTGGTGCACCGAGTGCACCCGCACCCAGTGCACCCAGGGCACCCAGTGCACCTGGTGCACTTGAAGAGTACGTGGCCTTCGAGGATTGCTTTCGCGGATCCGAAGCGGAAATCCGCGCCCGGCAGGCGGACTACGTGACGCTCTTCTCGGGCGCGCAGAATGTCATCGATGCCGGCTGCGGACGCGGCGAGTTCCTGTCGTTGCTGAAGGAGGCGGGGATCTCCGCGCGAGGCGTCGATCTGAATGCCGACATGGTCGAGGCCTGCCGCGCGCGCGGCCTCGCCGCCGAGCACGCCGACGCGGTCACGTATCTCGAGGGGCTCGCGGACGAGAGCGTCGGGGGACTGTTCGCGGCGCAGGTCGTCGAGCACCTTCCACCCGATCGGCTGATCGCGTTCCTCCGCGCCGCCGGCCGCGCGCTCGGGCCCGGCGCGCGTCTGGTGCTCGAGACGATCAACCCGTCCTGCTGGGTGGCGTTCTTCGACAGCTTCCTGCGCGACCTCACGCACGCGCGTCCGCTGCATCCAGACACGCTGAAGTTTCTCGTGATCGCCAGCGGCTTCGGAGATGCGGAGGTCCGCTTCCGTATGCCTATCCCCGAGGCGGATCGGCTGCGGCGCGTCTCGCCGCTCGCAGAGCCGTCTCCTTCCGCTCCGCCGGACGCGCGCCGGCTCTACGAGCTCGTCGCCGCGTTCAACCTGAACATGGAGCGCCTGAACGACCGGCTGTTCACGCACCTCGACTACGCGGTCGTCGCGCGGCGCGTCTAGCGGCGGCGAGCTACCTTTTCCGCATGACGACGAGATCCTGAAACGTGAGCCAGCCGCCTTCCACGTAGTCGAGGATCTCGAAGTACTTCTCGTAGGCTTTTCTGGTATACGCCTGCGTCTGCAGCGTGTCGCGATAATAGCCCTCTGGCGCAACGCCCTTCAGGCTGGCGTCCTTCCACTCGTCGAAGAGGCCGTTCCTCGTGAGGATGTATCGCACCCTCGCGTCGGGATTGGAAAAGGAGGTCGCGAAGTCGCCGAGGACCGACGCGAGACACAGACCGCCGGGTGCGAGGATTCGCCGCATCTCGTCCAGCCACCGCAACTGCAGGTCCTGTGTCAGGTGGGTCAGCACGGAGTTCCCGATCACGAGATCGAAGGCGTTGTCGGCGTAGGCGGTAGGGGGCAGCGGAGGATTCACGGAGAACTGAACATCGGTGAAGTTCTGCCGGCACCAGCCGATGGCCTCGGAATCGAT
Source organism: uncultured Acidobacteriota bacterium (assembly GCA_963847125.1). GTDB lineage: Bacteria > Acidobacteriota > Vicinamibacteria > Vicinamibacterales > 2-12-FULL-66-21 > DATAEE01. The sequence goes on along the minus strand of CAWJYM010000004.1, from coordinate 2,274,115 downwards.
ATCGCACCCGTGGATGCCGCTCAAGCCCGACAAACTCCGGAACGTGTTCACCACGCGTCCGCACCCGCAGCCCCAGTCCAACGTGTTGTGTATCGAGGCGGGCGGCCGCCATCGGCACACGACATCCCACAAATCGCGGAACGACTGAAAGCTCGTGGCGCAGAAGAACGATCGACTGTCAGATCCCGTCACACGCTTCATCAGGTCTGAAGGCGGAATCCTGAAAGGCACGGAGGGCGAATACCAGGCGGCCATGTTGCCGACCGCCTGCACCGTCCAGGCCCGCCTCGACGCTGATGTCGACCCGCGCACCGCGGTCGAGATCCAGGGGCAGGGAGACAGTGAACCCCCCGTGCCTGGCGTGCGCGATGAATGGAAACGCGGCCGCCAAATCCTCCCTGTCACGCATCTGCGCCTGACACCGGTGCCTCTTGTCGACGACCACCGAGATGGAATGAAGTCGCTCGCGAGGCAACAACATCCAGCCGCTGAGGGTGAGCGTTCCGTCGCGGTAGTCGATCGCTTCGAAGAGGCCTCGGACGCGATTCTTCAGCGCGGGATCGATCGGCGCGAGACGCGAGCCATAGATCAACGAATACAGGAACCTTCTGAGCATCCTGGCAATCAGGCTCAAGAGCTCGTCCGCGTAGCCCCGCGGCGGAAGTCGAACTGCTTCTCGCGGTACTTCTGTCGGATCCAGCCCGACTCCATCGCACGCCACAGGACGGCCGCGGTCGATCGGCGCCGCCGCTGCTCGTCCGCCCTCTTCTTCAAGACGCGGGGGATGCCGACCACCGCCGCCCACTTCGCCTTGACGAACGGTCCCAGCAATCCCGCCGATGCGAACCGGACCGCCGCCGCGGTGTCGTAGAGAACGTGGCTGGGGAGCGATCGCAGGAGGAGCGGCCACGGCATGTTCTTCAGGTAGGTCCACTCCAGGTTGCGCTGCCCGAAGAAAACGGCAGACGGGCTGAGACGCCCCAGACTCGCGCTGCCCGCGTGCCTGACGACCGCGTCGGCGGCGTAGACGCAGCGGTAGCCGAGCAGCCGGGCCCGAAACGAAAGATCGACGTCTTCGTAGACCATGAAAAAGTCGGAATCGAACCCGCCAAGCTCGCGGAACAGATCCCGACGGATCATGAACGCCGCGCCGCACGCGCCGAAGACGTCGGCCGATTCCCCCGCGAGCGCCGCCGGCTGGCCGTGCAGCCGCTTGAACGCGCCGCCGGCCCGCAGATACCCATCCCCGGCGCTATCGACAATAGAGGGATCGTGGAGATACACGATCTGCGAGGTGGCGAGGCCAATCGATGGATCGACGTCGAGCGCGCGCCGCAGAGCCCGGGCCCAGTCCGGTGCGGGCTCCGTGTCGTTGTTCAGGAACGCGAGGTACCGGCCACGCGCCATGCGCGCCCCGAGGTTGTTGCCTTCCGCGAAGCCAAGGTTGCGTTCGGCGGGCGCGAGCCGGACGGCGCGGAACCGTTCCCGCACCAGGTCGAGCGACCCGTCGGATGAGTCGTTGTCGACGAGAACGACTTCGACGCCCGGCACATCCTGCGCGCCGACGGCCGACAGGCATGCCTCGAGCCATCGCCTGCCGTTGTGGTTGACGATGATGACTGAAATATCGGGAGCGCCGGGGGTGGAAGTCATACGCGGCGCCGGCGCCGGGTGCCGACGCCAGCATTATAGCGGGCGACGGCGGCGTCAGCCCGCCAGCTCGCGGTACGCGTCGATCGTCGCGCGCGCGCTCCGGTCCCACGAAAAGCCCGCGGCCCGGGAGATTCCGGAACGGCGCAGCGCGTCGGCGAAGACGGCATCCTCCAGTACGCGCGCGATCGCCGCGGCAAAGGCATCCTCGTCGTCCGGAGGGACGAGTACCCCCGCGTCGCCGACCACCTCGGGAATCGATGCGGCCCGCGTCGCGACGATCGGGACGCCGCACGCCATGGCCTCGAGCAGCGGCAACCCGAAGCCTTCGTAGAGTGATGAATACACGAACGCCGAGGCGCTCCGATACAGGCGGGCGAGCGTCCGGTCGTCTATCTGCGGAAGGAACTGAATCTTGACGTGGGCGCGCCCGGCCTCTTCCACGAGCCGGACCCGCTCGCCGCGATCGACGCCGGCGAGCACGAGCGCCGGCGCCTGGCGGCCCCTCCGCGCTGCAACGACCCGGCCGACCGCCCGGACGAGCAGCGCCAGATTCCGTCGAGGATGAAGGTCGCCAACGTGCAGCACGTACGGTGCGCCGATGCCCTCGGGCAGCGGTGTGTCGATCGGATCTCCGACGAATGGCGCGCCGACGCCGAGCGGAACGACACGGATCCGATCGGCCTGGATCCCATACGCCGCCTGAATCTCCGTCCGTGAGAATTCCGAATCGGTGAGGATCCGATCGGCGGCGAGCGCGCTTCGCCGGTAGAACCAGCGCCGCAGAGGATCGCGCCGGTACGGATACCACTCCGGGCGCCGCTCGTAGCTGACGTCGTGAATCGTGACAACGAGCGGATGCACGCCCGCCAGCGGCGCGGTGTACGCGGGCGCATGGAAGACATCGACACGCGACTTCCGAACGGCGCGCGGCAGATCCACCATCGACCATCCGAGATTCGTCGGCGCCAGACGCGACACCGCAGAGCGTCGCGCTGCCGGGGGGAGGAAGACGCCGTCGGGCGCCCCGAGCACGGTCACGTGAAGGTCGGGAGCGACGCGACCGAAGGCCAGCAACAGCTCGCTCGCGTACCGCCGGACGCCGGCGGCGGGAGACCCGAGGCTCCGTCCATCGAAACCAACTCGCATCGCCGCGTGCGATCGTCATCCTATACGGATCGCCGGTCGGCTCGAGGCCCGCGATCGCTTCCCGCCTGACGCGGAGAAGCCGTCGTCGCCTTGACTCCGCCGCGGCAAGGATGTCAGAATCCGCGACTCGAACCCAAGTGAGCGCTCCTTCAACCGCGATACGCCGGTCGTGCGCGTTGGTGTCGGTGTCGCTGGCCCTCTGCGCGACCGCCGTCGTCCCCGCGTTCGATCAGGACGTCAGTCCCGGGCAGAGCTCCGCGCGCCGTGGCGATGGACCGCTCGTCACGGTCCGCACGCCGCAACCCGAACAATTCGAGCTGGCGATGGATGAAGTCGACATGGAGGCGGACCGGACCGCCGGCGCGACCGACGCGCCGCCCGCCCCGCGCGCAGTACCATCCACGGCGATCATGACGTCGTCGGAGGGCCGCGCGACGCTGCGTATCAGCGGCGCGTCGAGCACGCAAGATCTCTTGAGTATCAGCGTGGCGCTCGAAGCGGCGAATCCGGGCAGTCGCGTCAGCTGGGTCCTCTACCCACCGGCAGTACCTCGGACCGCTTCGACGCGCGTGCAGTTGACGAGAGAAGTGGGCCTCCTTCTGGAGGACAACGCTCAGAATGTTCTGGCGGACTTGAGGAACCCCAGGGCCGTCCCCGGCGTGCCGAACGGATTCGTGGTCGAGGCAAGCGATCCGCGGTCGGCGCTGGATCTCGTCGAAACCCTGCGTGAACGTCCAGGCGTCCGGACGGCGTACTCCCTCATCAAGCGGCAGCAGTCTCCCCGATGAATTCCAGCGGCCGCGGCCTCCGCCGCTAACGCCCCTGCAGCGCGCTGTTCGGGACTGGCGCGGGACGCGCGCTTCTCGCAGCGAGCCAGACGGCAAGAAGGGAGACGAGGGCCGCGGCGTACAGTCCCACCACCGGCGAATCGAAGGCCTGCGCGACCAGCGGAGCGGCCGTTGTGCCTGCGACGAAGCCGACGGCCCAGGCGCTGAAGAGAATGCCGTAGTTCGCGCCAAGGTGTGGCAAGCCGTACAGCCGTGCCGCGAGCGTCGGGTAGATCGCCAGCATCGCTCCGTAGCCGCCCAGGACCATGACGGGCACGGCCAGAAGCACCTCGGGCAGCCACAGTACGGCTGCCAGGAAGCTCCCGGCGGCAATCAGCGCCAGTGAGAGCGTCTGCGTCTTGAACCCGCCCATGACGTCGCACAACCAGCCAGCCGCCGGTCGGGCGCCGCAGTTGGCAATCGAGCCGAGCGGAGACACGAGGCCGAGGAGGGCGAGCGCCTGAGCGTTGTTCTGTCGAGCGACGACGCTGGAGAGATGTGCGGGAAAGTTCGTGTAGACCACGACAGCCGCGGTGCTGCCGAGCGCGTAGCTGAGCCAGAGTGACGGGAACGACCTCGTCCGCATCGTCTGCATCGGCGCGCTCCCCGCGTCCGCAGAGCGATCGCGGCTCGGGAGGCCGCGCAGGACACCGATACCGAGCGCCGTCAGACTCGCGAGTGCGATCCCCGTCAGTAACGCAGCGGTCGACCGCCCTGTCTCCTCCACCAGCACAGTGACGATTCGGCTTCCGATGATCGTCGCCGGTACGTATCCGCAGACGGCAATGCCAATGGCAAGACCGACCTTGTCAGGAAAGACCCGCACGGCCAGCGGAATCCCCGCGGCGTACGCCATGCCGCTGCCGAAACCAATGAGAAGTTCGTTGGAGAGATAGTGCGGGAACGTCGTCGACGTGAAACCCGCGCCGATAAACCCGAGACCGAACAACGCCGCGCCGACGTATCCGACGCGCGCCGAATCGAACCGCTCCTGGAGCAAGCCGCCGACGATGCTGCCCAGGCCCAGCATTATCACGGCGTGGGGCCAGAGAGCTCGCGTTTCCCAACCGGGCGCCGCGAAGCTGTAACGGATCCAGAAACAGCCCTGACACAAGTAGATCAGCGGCGCGGCGATCAGTCCGGCATACCGGCTGCGCATCCTTCTCTCCTGTTGAGCTGACTGATTAACCAGAACTTACACCAAATGCCCTAGTTGTGGCTGAGCAGTTTCGGGGGAAAGTCGCCTTCGGCGCCTACCTTTTGTCGCCGGCCGGGAGAGGGCCCCCCGCGCCCGGCGAGCATTCATGGGCCGGAATCTGCACACCTCAGCGGTATTGATCTTGCTGATTCCGGCGCACTTAATCGATCCGCAACCCCCCTTGCGATGACGGCAGACTGGAACGGTCCGGAGGCCAGCCTGCGGCTAAGGCTCGTGTGTACGGCACTCGTCTGCCTTCTCGTATCGGCAGCAGCCGCCGACAACGCCACAGCGCAGAGTGCCGCCGGATTCGCTCTCCGCTTCAACGGCACCGGAACCAACGACGTCGATCGCGTCAAGATCCGAATCGACGGTCCCGCCACGCCCGCCGACGTCGGAGCGACAGACTTCACGCTCGAATTCTGGATGCGCGCGCTGCCGGGTGAAAACTCGAGCGCGCCGATCGGCGGCGCCGGCGACAGCTGGATGTTCGGGAACGTCATCGTCGATCGAGACGTTTTCTCCGGCGGAGACTTCGGGGATTTCGGAGTATCGATCGCCGGCGGACGTGTGGCGTTCGGCGCCAACCGATCCGGCACCGCCAACACGATAGTCGGCTCGATCGTCGTGACCGACGGCTTGTGGCACCACCTGGCGGTCACGCGCCGGATGGCGGATGGCTGGCTGCGGATCTTCGTCGATGGCGCGCTCGACGTAGAAGGTCCCGGGCCCGCCGGCGACCTGAGCTATCGCGACAATCGACCGCCAACCTTCCCCAACGATCCCTTTCTCGTCCTTGGCGCCGCAAAACATGACGCCGGCCCGACGTTCCCTTCCTTCCGTGGCTGGATGGACGAGCTCCGGCTGTCGAGCGTGATTCGCTACCCTCAGAGCTTCGTCAGACCAACCGCACCATTCGTCGCCGACCCGGCGACTGTCGCGCTCTACGACTTCAATCAAGGCAGCGGCGCACAACTCACCGACACGTCGGGCGCAGCCGGTGGGCCGAGCCACGGAGTGATTCAGTTCGGCGGCACGCCGGCCGGTCCGGTGTGGGTGGTTTCCGACGTGCCGTTCAACCGACCACCGGCCGTCGAGGCGGGCGTGAATCAGACTATCAGCCTGCCGGCCCCCGCGGTGCTCGACGGCACCGTCACCGACGATGGCCTGCCGAATCCTCCCGCCACGATCACGACGTCCTGGACGCTGGTGAGCGGGCCGGGCCAGGTCACCTTCGGGAATTCAGCCGCGGTGGATACGACCGCAGGCTTCTCGACAGCCGGCACATACGTGTTGCGGCTGACAGCCAGCGACAGCGCGCTGAGCGCGTTCGACGAAGTCACGATCACGGTAGCGCCTGCCAACCAGCCGCCGCTGGTGGCGGCAGGGCCGGATCAATCAATCACGCAGCCAGCGTTCGCGGTGCTGAGCGGTGCGGCGACCGACGATGGACTTCCCACGCCGCCCGGCGGGCTCACCACGCTCTGGACGCCAATCTCGGGCCCCGGGACGGTCACGTTTGGCAACGCCGCACGCCTTACGACGACGGCGACCTTCTCGACGATCGGCACCTACGTCCTCCGCCTGACGGCCGGCGACGGCGCGCTCAGCGCCTTCGACGAGATCTCGATACAGGTGAGCCCCGCGCCGCCGCTCAATCAGCCACCCACCGTCACGGCCGGGCCAGATCTGCTCGTAATGGCCGTGCTGAGGGCCGCGCTGGATGGGAGGGCCGTCGACGACGGGTTGCCGAACCCGCCGGGATCGGTCACGACGTTGTGGTCGATGGTCGGCGGACCCGGCACGGTCAGCTTCGCGAACGCCACGGCGGCAGTCACGATCGCGGATTTCACGGCGCCGGGCACCTACACGCTGCGGCTGACGGCGAGCGACGGCGCGTTGTCGTCGTTCGACGACGTCACGATCCGAATCGTCGCGACCAACACGCCTCCTGTCGTGACCGCCGGCGACGATCGAACGATCACCCTGCCGGCAACGGCCGCGCTCATCGGCACGGTCGACGACGACGGATTCCCCGATCCCCCCGCGGCCGTGACGACGACATGGACCGCGCTGAGCGGGCCCGGCACCGTTGTGTTCGCGAACGCCGCCGCTCTCGCAACACCGGCGACATTCTCGAGTGGCGGCACCTATATCCTCCGGCTCACGGCGCGCGACGGTGAGCTAATCGCGTTCGACGACGTGACGATCACGGTGAACGCCGGCAACCTGGCGCCGGTGGTCGACGCGGGGCGCGATCGAACGATCTCGGAGCAGCTGGCCGTCGTCAATCCGAATCTCGTGGAGTTCGTGTCACCCGACCACGACAGGATTCGGCCCGACGGGCAGAACGTCATCACCAATTACTTCCTGGAAATCTGGTCGCGGGGCGTGAATCCTTCGACCGGCCAGCCTGTCCAGATTCACGATCTCGGCAAGCCGCCGGCAGCACCCGGCACGGATCGGGTGGTGATCGATCGCGGTCAGACGTTCCTCGCGATGGCAATCGGCGAGGGCTTCGTGGCGACGGTGCGCGCGGTCGGTCCGGGTGGTGACGCTCGAAGCGGCATCTCCAATCCATTCGTCCGGCGGACGGAGCCGACTCCGCCGCCTGAATCGCTCGCCGGGGCGTCGGCGCTGCTCACAGGCAGCATCATCGACGACGGCTTCCCGGACCCGCTCGGGGTGACGGCGCTCTGGAGCCAGGTCAGTGGACCTGGAACGGTGACGTTCGGGAGCCCGGCGTCGATCGTCACGGGAGCGACCTTCTCCGGCCAGGGCACATATGTGCTCCGGCTCACGGGCAGCGACGGCGCGCTCAGCGCGAGCGACGACCTCACGGTCACCGTGACGCCGCCCAATCAGCCGCCCCTGGTGAGCGCAGGCGCCGACCTGACGGTCACGCGACCCTTTCCTGCGACGATCGACGGTCTCGTCACCGACGACGGGCTGCCGATCCCTCCGGGTAGCGTCACCACGGTCTGGACGCATGTAAGCGGGCCAGGCGTCGTCGCGTTCGGCGATTCGGAAGCGGTCAGGACGACCGCGAGTTTCTCGGAAGTCGGAACCTACGTGCTGCGCCTCAGCGCGACCGACGGTGATTCCTGGATTGTCGACGACGTCACGATCACCGTTGTCAATCGGCCGCCCGTCGTCAGCGCGGGTGTCGCCCAGACGATTACGTTGCCGTCCGGCGTGCTCCTGGACGGCACCGTAACCGACGACGGGATCCCCGACCCGCCGGGTGCCATCACGGCGACCTGGAGCCTCGTCGCGGGTCCCGGCATCGTGACTCTCCCGAATCCTTTCGCGATTGACACGGTCGCCGGGTTCTCGGTACCAGGCATCTATGTGCTGCGCCTCACCGCGAACGACAGCGCGCTCTCGAGTTCTGCCGACGTCACGATTACGGTGAACCCCGCGGTGGCTGTCAACCAGCCGCCGATCGTCAGCGCGGGGCCGGATCACGCGCTCGCGTTGCCTGCGTTCTCGCTTCTCGATGGGACGGTCGCCGACGACGGCCTGCCGATTCCGCCGGGCGTTGTGACGGTCTCGTGGTCGATGGTCAGCGGACCTGGCACCGTGTTGTTCTCCGACCCGTCGGCGGCCGACACGGCGGTGAGCTTCTCCGGCGCCGGCACATTTGTCCTGCGTCTGACCGCCAGCGATTCGATCCTGGGCGCGTTCGACGACGTCACCGTCACGGTCACAGAAGCCCCGTTGTTCAATCAGCGCCCCGCTGTAAACGCGGGCCCGGATCTAACGGTCACGCTGCCGGCGTCGGCTCTGCTCGACGGCACGGTGGTAGACGATCAACTGCCCGATCCGCCTTCGCTCTCCAGCGTCTGGACCGTCGTGAGCGCGCCCGGCCCTGTCGCGTTCGGAAACCCGTTGATGGTCGACACGACGGCAAGCTTCACGACGCCGGGCGCCTACATCCTGCGGCTGACGGCGAGCGACGGCGCGCTGAGCAGCTTCGATGAGGTCAGAGTCACCGTGACCGCGGCCAATACCGCGCCGCGCGTGAACGCGGGACCCGACCAGGGGATCACGTTGCCCGCGATTGCGACCGTCAACGGGGCGATTGCCGACGATGGCCTGCCGGTCCCGCCGGGGACGGTGACGACGTTGTGGTCGCTGGAACTTGGACCAGGCCCGGTGACGTTCGGAACCCCGGCCGCGCTCAGCACGACGGTGAGCTTCTCGCTGGCGGGCAGTTACGTCCTGCGACTCACCGCGAACGACGGCGGGCAGAGCGGCTTCGACGAGGTCACCGTGACGGTGACGTCGCCCAATCAGCCGCCGACCGTGAGCGCCGGCGCGGATCAGACGATTACGCTCCCGCGCGTGGCGAATCTCCTCGGCATCGTGAGCGACGACGCCTTGCCGAGCCCGCCCTCGATTGTCCAGCTGTTGTGGTCGGTCGCGACCGGCCCGGGCACGGTCACGTTCGGCAACGCGGCCTCGGCCGGGACCACCGCGACCTTCTCGGCTCCGGGAACCTACGTCTTGCGACTGACCGCAAGCGACGGCGAGCTCACCGCATCGGACGAGGTCACGATTGCGGTCAATCCGGCCAATCAGGCTCCAACCGTGAACGTTGGGCCCGATCGGATAGCAACGTTGCCGGCGGCGGTCACGCTCGACGCCACGGTGACCGACGACGGGCTGCCGAACCCGCCCGCGATGGTGACGACGCTCTGGTCGATGGAGAGTGGCCCCGGCACGGTGACGTTCGGGAATTCCGCCGCCGTCGATACGACGGCGACGTTCTCGACACCCGGGACGTACATCCTGCGCTTGACGGCGAGCGACAGCGGGATGAGCGAGTTCGACGACCTGACCGTCACCGTCAACGCGGCGAACCAGGGGCCGATTGCCAACGCCGGCCCCGATCAGGCGATCACGCTGCCGGCCGCCGCCACGCTCGATGCCACGGTGACCGACGACGGGCTGCCGAATCCGCCCGCGATGGTGACGACCCTCTGGTCGACGGTCAGCGGGCCCGGCGTCGTCAACTTCGCGAATGCGACCGCCGTCGATACGACGGCGAGCTTCTCCGCCGCCGGCATCTATGTCCTCCGCCTGACGGCGAGCGACAGCGTGCTGACCGCCGTCGACGAGGTCACGATCACCGTCAACGCCGCGAATCAGGTGCCGGTCGTCAATGCCGGACCGGACCTGGCGATCATCCTGCCGGCGGTCGCCACGCTCGACGCGACCGTCACCGACGACGGTCTGCCGAATCCACCCGCGCACGGTCACGACGGCCTGGATGCAAGTCAGCGGCCCCGGCACCGTGACGTTCGGCAGTGCCGCCGCCGTCGACACGACCGCGAGCTTCTCAACGGCCGGAACGTATGTGCTGCGACTGACCGCGAGCGACAGCTCGCTCAGTGCATCGGACGAGCTGACGGTCATCGTGAATCAGGCGAATCGGGCCCCGACGGTGGGTGCGGGCGCCGATCAGACGATCACGTTGCCGGAGGGCGCCATCCTCGACGCCACGGTCGCCGATGACGGACTGCCCAATCCGCCCGCGACCGTGACAACGCTCTGGCTGATGGTGAGCGGGCCGGGCAGCGTCAACTTCGCGAATGCGACCGCCATCGACACTACGGCGAGCTTCTCGGTCGCCGGCACCTATGTGTTGCGCCTGACCGCCAGCGACAGCGTCTTGAGCGCCGCCGACGAGATCACGATCACCGTCAACGTCGCCAACCAGGCGCCCGTCGTCAGTGCCGGCCCCGACCAGACGATCATCTTGCCGGCGGCCGCCACGCTCGATGGCACCGTCACCGACGACGGCTTGCCGAATCCACCGGCCACCGTCACGACCACCTGGACGCAAGTCAGCGGCCCCGGCACCGTGACGTTCGGCAATGCCGCCGCCGTCGACACGACGGCGAGCTTCTCGGCTGCGGGCACGTATGTGCTGCGCTTGACCGCGAGCGACAGCGCCTTGACCGCGGCCGACGAGATCACGATCACCGTCAACGCCGCGAATCAGGCGCCGGTCGTCAATGCCGGGCCCGACCAGACGATCACCCTGCCGGCGGTCGCCACGCTCGATGGCACGGTCACCGACGACGGGTTGCCGACTCCGCCGGCGACGGTCACGACGGCCTGGACGCAGGTCAGCGGTCCCGGCACGGTGACGTTCGGCAATGCCGCCGCTGTCGATACGACCGCGAGCTTCTCGGCCGCGGGCACGTATGTGCTGCGGCTGACGGCAAACGACAGTGTCCTGAACACCGCCGACGAGATCACGATCACCGTCAACGCGGAAAATCTGCCGCCGACCGTCAACGCGGGCGCCGACCAGACGATCACGCTGCCAGCCGTCGCCACGCTCGACGCGACCGTCGCCGATGACGGGCTGCCCAATCCGCCCGCGACCGTGACAACGCTCTGGCTGATGGTGAGCTGGGCCGGGCACCGTCAACTTCGCGAATGCGACCGCCGTCGACACCACGGCGAGCTTCTCGGTCGCCGGCACCTACGTATTGCGCCTGACCGCGAGCGACAGCGCCTTGACCGCGGCCGACGAGATCACGATCACCGTCAACGCTGCGAATCAGGCACCTGTCGTCAATGCCGGGCTCGATCAGACGATCACCCTGCCGGCGGTCGCCACGCTCGACGCCACCGTTACCGATGATGGGCTGCCGAATCCGCCGGCCGCCGTCACGACGACCTGGACGCGGGTCAGCGGCCCCGGCACCGTGACGTTCGGGAATGCCGCCTCCGTCGATACGACCGCGAGCTTCTCGGCCGCGGGCACGTATGTCCTACGCTTGACCGCGAGCGACAGCGCCTTGACCGCGGCCGACGAGATCACGATCACCGTCAACGCCGCGAATCAGGCGCCGGTCGTCAATGCCGGGCCCGACCAGACGATCACCCTGCCGTCTGTCGCCACGCTCGATGGCACGGTCACCGATGACGGCTTGCCGAATCCACCGGCCACCGTTACGACCATCTGGTCGACGGTCAGCGGCCCCGGCACGGTGACCTTCGGCAATGCCGCCGCCGTCGACACGACGGCGACCTTCACAATCGCCGGCACGTACGTCCTGCGCCTGACCGCGAGCGACAGCGCCTTGACGGCGGCCGACGAGATCACGATCACCGTCAACGCCGCCAACCAGGCGCCTGTCGTCAATGCCGGCCCCGACCAGACGTTTACCTTGCCGGGGGTCGCCACGCTCGACGGCACGGTCACCGACGACGGGCTGCCCAATCCACCCGCCGCCGTCACGACGACCTGGACGCGGGTCAGCGGCCCGGCCACGGTAGCCTTCGGCAATGCCGCTGCCGTCGACACGACCGTCAGCTTCTCCACCGCCGGCACCTACGTCCTGCGCCTGACCGCGAGCGACAGTGTCCTGAACGCCGCCGACGAGATCACGATTACGGTCGATGCGGAAAATCTGGCGCCGACCGTCAACGCCGGGCTCGACCAGACGATCACCTTGCCAGCCGTCGCCACGCTCGATGGCACGGTCACCGACGACGGCCTGCCGAATCCGCCGGCGACGGTCACGACGGCCTGGACGCGTGTCAGCGGCCCCGGCACGGTGATCTTCGGCGATGCCGCCGCCATCGACACGACCGCCAGCTTCTCCGCCGCCGGCGCCTACGTCCTGCGCCTGATTGCGACCGACAGCGAACTCAGCGGGTTCGACGAGATCACCATCACGGTTCGGCCGGCCAACCTGGCTCCGGTGGTCAACGCCGGCGCCGACCAGACGATCACCCTGCCGGCGGTCGCCACGCTCGATGGCACGGTCACCGACGACGGCCTGCCGAATCCGCCGGCGACCGTCACGACCCTCTGGCTCATGGTGAGCGGCCCGGGGACGGTGACGTTCGGGAATGCCGCCGCCGTCGACACGACCGCCAGCTTCTCGGTCGCCGGCACGTACGTGCTGCGCCTGACCGCGAGCGACAGCGCGATGAGCAGGGCCGACGAGATCACCATCACGGTGAACGTGGCGAACCAGGCGCCGAGCGTCAATGCCGGCCCCGACCAGGCGACCACACTTCCCGCGGGCGCGCTGCTCGACGGCACGGTGACCGACGACGGCCTGCCGAATCCACCCGCGACCGTCACGACGACCTGGACGCAGGTCGGCGGCCCGGGCACCGTGACGTTCGGAAATGCCGCCGCCGTCGATACCACGGCGACCTTCTCCATCTCGGGCACGTACGTGCTGCGGTTGACGGCGAACGATGGGGCCCTCAGCGCGTTCGATGAAGTGTCCATCGTCGTCAATGGAGCGCCGCCAGAGAATCAACCGCCGAGCGTGAGCGCGGGACCGGACCAGACGATCATGTTGCCGGCGGTCGCCACGCTCGACGCGACCGTCGCCGACGACGGGCTGCCGAATCCGCCGGCCACCGTCACGACGACCTGGACGCAGGTCAGCGGCCCCGGCACGGTGACCTTCGGCAATGCCGCCGCCATCGACACGACGGCGACCTTCTCGGTCGCGGGCACCTACGTCCTCCGGTTGACCGCGAGCGACAGCGCGCTCAGCGCGTTCGACGAGATCACGATCACGGTTCGCCCGGCCAACCTGGCTCCGGTGGTCAACGCCGGTCCTGACCAGACGGTCACGCTGCCGGCTGTCGCCGCGCTCGACGCGCACCGTCACCGACGACGGCCTGCCCAATCCGCCCGCGATGGTCACGACGCTCTGGTCGATGGTGAGCGGCCCAGGCGCGGTCGACTTCGCGAACGCAAACGCCGTCGACACCAATGCGACCTTCACCGTCGCCGGCACTTACGTCCTGCGATTGACCGCAAGCGACAGCGTCCTCAGCGCGGCCGACGAGATCACGATCATCGTCAACGGGCCCAACCTGGCCCCGAGCGTCGCCGCCGGCGCCGACCAGACGATCATGTTGCCTGCGGTCGCCGCGCTCGACGCCACGGTCACCGATGATGGGCTGCCGAATCCGCCGGCCGCCGTCACGACGACCTGGACGCGGGTGAGCGGCCCCGGCACGGTGACCTTCGGCAATGCCACCGCCGTCGACACCACGGCGACCTTCTCAGTCGCCGGCACCTACGTCCTCCGGTTGACCGCGAGCGACAGCGAGCTCAGTGGGTTCGACGAGATCACGATCACGGTTCGCCCGGCCAACCTGGCTCCGGTGGTCAACGCCGGCGCCGACCAGACGATCACCCTGCCGGCGGTCGCCACGCTCGACGCCACCGTCACCGATGATGGGCTGCCGAATCCGCCGGCCGCCGTCACGACGACCTGGACGCGGGTCAGCGGCCCGGGCACCGTGACCTTCGGCAATGCCGCCGCCGCCGATACGACCGCCAGCTTCTCGGTCGCCGGCACGTATGTGCTGCGGTTGACCGCGAGCGACAGCGTCCTGAACGCCGCCGACGAGATCACGGTCACTGTGAACCCGGCCAACCAGGCCCCGGTGGTCAACGCCGGCGCCGACCAGACGATCACCCTGCCGGCCGCCGCCACACTCGACGCGACCGTCACCGACGACGGCCTGCCCAATCCGCCGGCCACGGTCACGACGACCTGGACGCAGGTCAGCGGCCCCGGCACGGTGACCTTCGGCAATGCCGCCGCCGTCGACACCACCGCCAGCTTCTCGGTCGCGGGTACGTATGTGCTGCGCCTGACCGCGAGCGATAGTGTCCTGAGCGCGTTCGACGAGATCGCCATCACAGTCAACGCGGCCAACCAGGCGCCCAGCGTCAACGCCGGCGCCGACCAGACGATCACGCTGCCGGCCGTCGCCACACTCGACGCGACCGTCACCGACGACGGCCTGCCCAATCCGCCGGCCGCCGTCACGACGACGTGGACCCAGGTCAGCGGCCCCGGCACGGTGACCTTCGGCAATGCCGCCGTCGTCGACACCACGGCGACCTTCTCAGTCGCCGGCACCTACGTCCTCCGGTTGACCGCGAGCGACAGCGCGCTCGGCGCGTTCGACGAGATCACGATCACGGTTCGCCCGGCCAACCTGGCCCCGGTGGTCAACGCCGGTCCTGACCAGACGGTCACGCTGCCGGCCGTCGCCACACTCGACGCGACCGTCACCGACGACGGCCTGCCCAATCCGCCCGCGATGGTCACGACGCTCTGGTCGATGGTGAGCGGCCCGGGCGCGGTCAACTTCGCGAATGCGACCGCCGTCGACACCACGGCGACCTTCACCGTCGCCGGCACTTACGTCCTGCGGTTGACCGCGAGCGACAGCGCGCTCGGCGCATCGGACGAGCTGACCGTCATCGTGGCGAGTCCGGCGAACCTGGCGCCGGTTGTCAATGCCGGCGCCTGATCAGACGATCATGCTGCCGGCCGTCGCCACACTCGACGCGACCGTCACCGATGACGGCCTGCCGAATCCGCCGGCCGCCGTCACGACGACGTGGACGCAGGTCAGCGGCCCCGGCACGGTGACCTTCGGCAATGCCGCCGCCGCCGACACCACGGCGACCTTCTCAGTCGCGGGCACCTACGTCCTCCGGTTGACCGCGAGCGACAGCGCGCTCAGCGCGTTCGATGAGATCACGATCACGGTTCGCCCGGCCAACCTGGCTCCGGTGGTCAACGCCGGCGCCGACCAGACGATCACCCTGCCGGCCGTTGCCACACTCGACGCGACCGTCACCGACGACGGGCTGCCGAATCCGCCGGCCGCCGTCACGACGACGTGGACCCTGGTCAGCGGCCCAGGCACCGTGACCTTCGGCAATGCCGCCGCCGTCGACACCACGGCGACCTTCTCAGTCGCCGGCACCTACGTCCTCCGGTTGACGGCGAGCGACAGCGCGCTCAGCGCGTTCGACGAGATCACGATCACGGTTCGCCCGGCCAACCTGGCTCCGGTGGTCAACGCCGGCGCCGACCAGACGATCACCCTGCCGGCCATCGCGACGCTCGACGCCACCGTCACCGATGACGGGCTGCCGAATCCTCCAGCCACGGTGACGACGCTCTGGTCGGTGGTGAGCGGACCGGGTGCGGTGAACTTCGCGAACGCGACCGCCGTCGATACGACCGCGAGCTTCTCGACAGCCGGGACGTACGTGCTGCGACTCACCGCGAGCGACAGCGCGATGAGCGCTGCCGACGAGATCGCGATCACCGTGAACGCGGCCAACCAGGCGCCGACTGTCGGCGCCGGGCCAGATCAGACGGTCACGTTGCCGGCGGTCGCCCTGCTCGACGGCACGGTCACCGACGACGGCCTGCCGAATCCGCCGGCCACCGTTACGACGACCTGGACGCTGGTCAGCGGTCCCGGCACGGTTACCTTCGGAAATGCCGCCGCCGTCGACACGACGGCGACCTTCACAATCGCCGGCACCTACGTCCTCCGGTTGACGGCGAGCGACAGCGCGCTCACTGCATCGGACGAAGTGACGGTCGTCGTCAATGCGGCGAACGGGGCGCCAACGGTCAACGCGGGCGCCGACCAGGCGATCACCCTGCCGGCCGCCGCCACGCTCGACGCCACCGTCGCCGACGACGGGCTCCCCAGTCCGCCCGCAACGGTGACGACGCTGTGGTTGATGGTGAGCGGACCGGGCGCGGTCAACTTCGCGAATGCCACTGCCATCGATACGACGGCGAGTTTCTCGGCCCCCGGCACGTACGTGCTCCGCCTGACCGCGAGCGACAGCGCGCTGAGCGCAGCCGACGAGATCACGATCGCCGTGAGCGCCGCCAACCGGGCACCGGTTGTCAACGCGGGTCCCGATCAGACGGGCATAACGTTCGTCGACATGCTGCTCGACGGCACGGTCACCGACGACGGCTTGCCGAATCCGCCGTTCGCCGTCACGACGACCTGGACGCGGGTGAGCGGCCCAGGCACGGTGACATTCGGGAATGCCGCCGACGTCGACACCTTCGTGAGCTTCCCGACGGCTGGCACCTACATCCTCCGCCTGACGGCGAACGATGGCGACCTGACCACGTCCGATGAGGTCAGCATCACGATCAACCCGGACAACCAGCCGCCGACCGCGGATGCAGGGCCCGACCAGGCGATCATGCTGCCCTCGGGCGCGACACTCGACGGCACCGTCACAGACGATGGTCAGCCGAATCCGCCCAAGATGGTGACCACGCTGTGGTCTGTGGCGAGCGGACCGGGGACGGTCAGCTTCACCAACGCGACGGCCATCGACGCGACGGCGAGCTTCTCCGTCGCCGGCATCTACGTCCTGCGCCTGACAGCCAGCGACAGCGCCCTGGGGGCGGCCGACGAGGTCACGATCACCGTGAGCCCGCCGAACCTGGCGCCGACGGTGAGTGCGGGCCCCGATCAGACGATCGGCCTGCCGGCCACCGCCACGCTCGACGGCACGGTCACCGACGACGGGCTACCCAACCCGCCCGCGATGGTGACGACGGTCTGGTCGCAGCTGAGCGGGCCCGGCACGGCGACCTTCGCGAATGCCACCGCCGTCGATACGACGGCGAGCTTCTCGGCTGCCGGCATCTACGTCCTGGGCCTGACGGCGAGCGATAGCATCGCGAGCGTGACCGACGAGATCACGGTCACGGTTCGCGCGGTCAACCAGGCGCCGATCGCCAATGCCGGGCCGGACCAGGCGATCGCCTTGCCTGCTCTCGTCACGCTCGACGGCACCGTCGCCGACGACGGCTTGCCCGATCCGCCGGCGGTTACGGCGGCGTGGTCGGTCGTGAGCGGGCCGGGCCAGGTCAGCTTTGCGAACGCGGCCGCAATCGACACGACTGCGGGCTTCTCGAAGGCCGGCACGTATGTGCTCCGCCTGACGGCCAGCGATGGTGGGCTCACCGGCGTCGACGATGTCGCCGTCGTCGTCTCTTATAACGGTGAACCGCTCCTTGACGCCGAATGGCACTTGAAGGCGAGAAGCGGCGAGCCGGCTGGCGCCAACGTCGAAGCGATCTGGGAACAGGTCACAGGCGCCGGGATTGTGATCGGCATCGTGGACGACGGCCTGCAGCATACGCATCCTGACCTTCGGCCGAACTACATGCCGGCGTTGTCGTTCGACTTCGTCCAGAACGACTCCGATCCGAGCCCGCTCATCACCGCCGGGTGTGCGCTCTCGGACTGCCACGGAACCGCGGTGGCGGGCGTCGCGGCCGCGCGAGGAGACAACGGGATCGGCGTCAGCGGTGTGGCGCCCCTCGCGTCGCTTGCGGGGCTCCGACTGATCAGCGCCCCTGCGTCGGACGCTCAAGAGGCGGCGGCGCTGGGTTACTTGAACGACGCCATCCACATCAGCAACAACTCCTGGGGGCCCGCCGACAACGGATCGACCCTGGCGGGCCCGGGCCCGCTTACCGAGATGGCGATGGAGAACTCCATCAGTCTCGGCCGCGGCGGGCGGGGCAAGATCTTCGTCTGGGCGGCCGGAAACGGCGGGCAGGCGCTCGACAACTGCAACTTCGACGGCTACGCGACGAACCGGTTCGCGATCGCCGTCGGCGCGCTCACCGACACCGCTCAGGCGGCGCCGTACAACGAGCTGTGCTCGGCGATGCTGGTGACCGCTCCTTCGAGCGGCGGCACGCGCGGCATTACGACAACCGATCTGCTTGGCAACGCCGGATACTCGCTCGACGACTACACGAACACGTTTGGAGGCACATCGTCGGCCGCGCCGGTCGTCAGCGGTGTCGTGGCGTTGATGCTGGAGGCGAATCCGTCGCTGACGTGGCGGGACGTCCAGCACATCCTCGTGCGCAGCGGTCATCGAGTCAATCCGGGCGACCCGGGGTGGTCCACAGGGCGGTATGCGCACAGCGAGAAGTTCGGGTTCGGGCTCGTCGACGCCGAGGCGGCGGTCGCGCTCGCTCGTTCGTGGCGCAGCGTGCTGGCCGAGCGCACGGTGCCGCCGGTGACACGCACCGGCAACGTCCCAATCCCCGACAACGACCCGACGGGCGTCTCCGATTCGATCACGGTGGGGGCGAGCTTCGCGAACTTCCAGGTCGAGCACGTAGAGGTCGAGTTCAACGCGACCCACAGCTCCCGGGGCAACCTCGAAGTCACGCTGACCTCGCCGAGCGGCGTGGTCAGCCGTCTGGCGACACCGCGGCCGGCGGATGCGGGCGCGAACTTCTCAGCCTGGCGATTCCGCTCCGTCCGGCACTGGGGCGAGGCCGCCGCGGGCACGTGGACGCTTCGCGTGATGGACAGGGCGTCGGGCAACGTCGGCACGTGGCAGAGCTGGACGCTTCGCATCTTCGGGACACAGCCCACGGCGGCAACGAGCGTGCGTCCGGTCGGAGATTTCGACGGCGACGGGCGCGCCAACCTCGCGCTCTATCGAGTGGGCACGTGGCTCGTCGAGAACGAACCCACCGTGGTGCTCGGCGTCGCCTCGGATGTGCCCGTGCCCGGCGACTACAACGGCGATCGACGCACCGAGCGCGCGGTGTACCGGCCGGCCGGCGGGCTCTGGTCCATCCCCGGGCAAGCGACCGTGTCCTGGGGCACGGCGCAGGACTGGCCGATCCCGGCTGACTACGACGGCGACGGCCGGACGGACATCGCAGTCTTCCGGCCTCCGACCGGCACGTGGTACGTGCGTGGCCAGTTCACGATGCCCTGGGGCGTGGCCGGCGATCTGCCGGTGCCGGGCGACTACAGCGGCGACGGCAAGGCGGATGTCGCAGTCTTCCGGCCGAGCACGGGCGTCTGGTTCGTCAACGGCTTCGGGACGTTCGCGTTCGGCACGAGCGGGGACGTGCCCGTGCCGGCGGATTACGACGGCGACGGGCGCGTAGACATCGCGGTCTGGCGGCCGGCCAGCGGCACATGGTTCGTGAGGAATCAGTTGACGACGCAGTGGGGAGTGCCTGGCGACCTGCCGGTCGGTCTCGACGTCGATGGCGACGGGCGCGCGGAGCTCGTCATCTATCGTCGCGCGACCGGCACGTGGTTCAGCCTCGATCCGCGGACCGGCGCCCGAACGATGATTTCGCAGGGCGGGCCGGGCGCGATGCCGGCGTTTGTCCCGCCGTGGCTGGCGAACACGGTGAACGGCGACATGGAAGGCGATCGGAAGGCGGATGTGACCGTCTTCCGGCCGACGACAGCTCAATGGTTCACGCGCGTTTCGTCCTCGGGGTTTGCGGGACAGCTCGTGCAGCAGAACGGCAGTTCCGGCGACGTGCCGGTTCCGGGCGACTACCTCGGAATCGGCCGCCGACAGCCTGCGACGTATCGCCCGAGCGATAGCCGGTGGCTGATCGCGGGCGGACCGACGCTGAACTGGGGAGCCGCGGGCGACCTCCCCGTGCCCGGCGACTATGACGGCGATGCGCGCACGGATCTCGCGGTCTGGCGTCCGACCACCGGTGCGTGGCACCTGCGGTACTCGTCGCGCGAGTGGCAGAGCGGGCAGTCGTTCGTTCTGGGAGTGGCGGGAGATCTCCCCGTGCCTGGAGACTACGACGGCGATCGGCGCACCGACCTCGCCGTGTTCCGGCCGGGCACCGGAATGTGGCACATCCTGATCTCCTCGACCGAGTTCACGACACAATGGAACGTCACGTGGGGTGTCGCGTCGGATGTGCCCGTGCAGGCCGACTACGATGGCGATCGCAGGACCGACCTCGCCATCTGGCGGCCCGCCAGCGGCACGTGGTTCATCCTGCTGTCGTCCACCAACTACACGGGCTTCACCGCGGTCAACTGGGGCACGCGCGATGACGTCCCGGTGCCCGCCGATTTCGATGGTGACGGCCGCGCCGAGCCGGCGATATTCCGACGGGGCGCCAACACCTGGTGGGCGGTCCCGCAGTTCAGCAATCTTTTCTGGGGCGCGGCGGGAGACGTCCCGCTGCCGGCGATTCCCTGACGAGTAGCGCGATTACTTGATGACGCGCAGATTCCCGGGCGTCGAAAGCGTGAAGGCCCCGGGATCGACGACGACAGGCCACTGAGCGTACAGGCTGTTCACGTTCTGGCCGTCGTTGAAGTCAACCGAAATGTAGTAGGGCGTCGGCGCGCCGGCGCCCGGCGCCGTCCAGACCATCGACCCCGTGGTCGAGGACACGTTGGCGGTGCCGATGAGGACCCGCCCGTTCGAAGGATTGCGGTCCGTGTCGCGGTACACGTTGACCGTCCCGCTCGACTTGTTGGACGTCCACCGTATCGTGTAACTCCCGCCAGGCGCGACGCGCTCGAGCGCGGCGAGCTTCACGCGCCTCACGAAGAACGCCGTCGGGTTCGCGAACTCGTGAACGTCGAACCGGAAGCGATCGAGGCCCGCACCGCTTCCGCCCGGGACCCATCCGATCGTCGAGCCCTCATTCGATGGGCAGCACGCTCCGATCGGCCATGTCCACGATCAGCTTCTGCATCACGTTCCCGCCCGCCCGGCTGTCGATCACGATGTCGTCCGAGACCGAGTCCGTGCTGCCCACGACGCGCCAGACGATGCGTGCAACCGAACCGCCTGTGACCGGGTGAAGGTCACGAGGCTTGTTCGGCAGGCCGAACTCGACCGTCAGAATGCGATAGCGCAGCGGATCGATGCGGACGCTGGCTCCACGCTGCCAGAGCAGTCGCGAGGATCGGATCGCCCACCGACGACGCCTGCGCGCTCATCGCCACGCAACACGGAGACGTTGCCGAGTGAGGTCCCGTCGGAATTCTCGGCCGCGATCGTCGTGATCACCGGGTTGTTCACGTTGAAGAACTGGTCGACATCCGAGACCGCGTTCATGTCCCAGGCGTTGCCGAGCTGGGCCGTGCGCGAAGTCGTCGCTGCTGCCCTCCTCCGACGGCGCCGTGATGCTCAGCGCGGGAGCGGCGTTGACCGTGTACGTGCCGGCCGAGCGCGTGAGCGTCCCGCCGCCCGCCGGCCGGGCCAGGACCTGATAGGGTCCCGGGGCAAGCGCGCCAGCATAGAAGTTGTAGCCGGAGCCCGCGCCCGAACAGCCGAGCGATGCGGTGTTGTTGGCCACGTTCGACGCCAGCAGCGACTCGTTGCCGTTGGTCACGCCGTCCGAGTCGAGAAACAGGTCCACGTTCCCGCCGAAGCTGTTCCACGTGACCTGCCGGCAGAGCGAGGCGTTCAGGTTCACCAGGCGGATCCAATCGACCTGCACGTTCGCGCCGTTGGCGAAACCCATTCTGAACACGAGCGACCTGATGATGCCGCTCCACGAGGCGGAGCCTGAGGCGAGGCCCAGCGTGGGAATATCGATCGAGATAGACCCGCCAGCCTGGCGTCACCGTAAAGAAATTGGATGCTCCGCCCGGCGCGCCGCCGTTGTCCCAGAGGTGCTCGCGATTCCAGTAGAAGCCCGCCGACGTCCCGGCGCTCATGTTCATCCGGATCGCAACGTAGCGGAACGTGTTCGCGTCGATCGGATGATTGAAGCCGGTCTTGCCCAGGCGCGCGGCCTCCGGGTTCCCGGTCTCCAGCAGAAACACGTTGGGGCCCGCGCCGGTGGTTGCCGAGAACATGCCTCCCGAGAACGAAACGTTCGAGAGATCGGGGAGCGGCGGATCGCTCCCGTTCAGGAACCAGCCGAAGTCGGTCCGATCGTTCATGTCCCAGGGATCCTGGAACGCCCGAGTCGCGAAGTCCTCGGCCGACGCAACGGCCGCTGGGCCGCCGAGCGTCACGCTCTGCGCGACGAGCGGCGCGGGCGCGCTCAAGAGAACGATGAGAACGAGAGAGCATCGGCGCATACGTGTACCGTTCTGACCCTTCCGGCTATGCAGGATTCACTCCAGCCCCATCGGCCTGCATAGACAGCCATTTGGCGCTGTTGTAGCCTGAGGCACGCGTCCCAATGCGGTACACCCTTGTGAGCTTTCTTTCATGCCCCGTCTGTCACGGGGATCTCGTCGCGGTCGTCGCGAAAGAGGTTCCGGGGCCGATGCCGGCGCGGGCACGAGGTGTTTCCGACCGCGTACCTCCTCAGGGTGCCGTCGTGGCGCCGCCCGGCCCGCGCGCGAAAGCCAGTCCCCTCGGTCAGGCGCTGGCGCGCCATACGGCTTCCGCCGGGCCGGTGGAGCGCGACTACCTCGTCGAGATCGAAGAAGGGCTGCTCGTGTGCGACGCGTGCGGGCGCTGGTTCCCGATCAGCGGTCTCCTGCCGGAGCTCCTGCCCGATCATCTGCGCGATCCCGGACGCGACGAGGCGCTGTTCAGCGCGTGCGCGCAGGCGCTGCCCGCGGATCTCGTCGGCGCCATACGCGCTGCCGCTCCGCGCCCCGGACCGTCGCACGCGGACGAGGGGGCCGGCTACAAGCGCGCCGAGATCTCGATCAAGGACAGGGTCGACAATCAGCATTTTTTCTCACCGGGCTACTCGTCCCCCTTCAACCCGCACGACCCCGGTTTCACGCTGTACCTCATCAAGCTGTTCGGCGCCGCCGTTCCGCTCCTCGAGCTGCAGCCGACCGACGTCCTCCTGGACAGCGGCTGCGGGTATGCGTGGACGACCGAATGGTTGTTCAGGGCGGGTGTCGAGGCGATCGGGGTCGACATCTGCCGGACCTACCTGGAGGTCGGCATCCAGCGGATGGGCGCGAACCGGCCACACCTCGTCGTCGGCGACGTCGAACACCTGCCTGTTCGCGGGGCCTCGGTCGACGCGATTCTCGCCTACGAAAGCTTCCACCACATCCCCGATCGCAACCGCGCCATGGGCAGCTACGGGCGGGTCCTCAAGCCGGGCGGTCGCGTCGTGCTTGCCGAGCCGGGCGCCGCGCACGAGCACGCGCAGGTCGCGGTGGACGTCATGAGCAAGTATGGAATCCTCGAGAAGGGTATGGAGCTCGCGGACGTGCGCCGATACGTCGAGGGCACGCCGCTCAGACCCGAGCAGATTTTTCTCATGCGCGCCGCGGAGCAGGAGCTGGGACGCGTCCTCGATCCGGCGTTCGTCCGCACGCATTCGGCGGTCGAGGGCAACCTGTTCAGGATCCGCAGGACCGAGGGTGTCCTCGCGAGCGTCGTCGCCGCCGCTCGAGAGCCGCGCCGGATCGTCTGGCCCAAGGTCAAGCGACGGGTCAAAGCGGCGCTGGTCAGGCTCGGCCTCGACTGACTAAATGACACCCCTTCTTGCTGCGGGAGCGGCGTTTGGCGTGGCGGTGGCGGTGACGCCGCTCGTCAAGCGCCTGGCCACGCGCGCCGGCTTCGTGGCGCGTCCGACGACCGAGCGCTGGCACCGCGCTCCCGTCGCGCTCCTGGGAGGCGTCGCGATCTTCAGCGCGTTCGTCGCTTCCACGCTGGCGTTCGCGACCCTGCCGCCGCTGGCCACGCTGCTGCTCTGCTGCGGCGCGATGTTCGTCCTCGGGCTCGTGGACGATATCTGGCAGTTGGGCCCTCTGCCGAAGCTGGCCGGACAGATCGCGATCGCCGTCGCGGTGGTGCTCGCGGCCCCGCCGCTCGATCTGACCGGTTCGAGGATCGTGGACGTCGGGCTCGCGCTGACCTGGATCGTCGGCATCACGAACGCCTTCAACCTGCTCGACAATGTCGACGGGCTGGCCGCCGGCGTGGCGGCGATCGCGGGCCTCTGCTATCTCGTAGTGCTCTGGCCTGTCGCGCCGCTGCCGTTCCTCGTGGCGACCGCCGCCTTCGTCGGGGCGACGGCGGGCTTCCTCGTGTACAACTTCCATCCGGCGTCGATCTTCATGGGGGACAGCGCCAGCCTGTTTCTGGGGCTGTTTCTCTCCGCGCTCGGGCTGATGGCCGTGCCGGCGGAAGGCGGCCTCCCATCATCCACCGTCGTGCCGATCCTGATTCTGCTGGTCCCGGTGTTCGATACCACTTTTGTGACGCTCACGCGACGAATGGCGGGACGCAGTCCGATGACGGGCGGACGCGACCACACGTCGCATCGACTGATCGCGCTCGGAGTGGAGGAGCGGCGGGCGGTCCTCGTTCACTACGGGCTGACGGTCGTGGGCGGTGTGATCGCGTTCGGCGTGCTCCACGGCGCTCCCGGCTACGCAGGCGTCGCGTTGGGGCTGTATGCCATCGGCCTCGCCGCGCTGGGCATCGTGCTCGGTCACGTCGAGAGCGCGCAGGTGCAGGCCGGGGTGGCGCTGCCCGATCCGCCGATGCTGTCCGAGATCAGCTACCGAAACCGCGCGCTGGAGGTCCTCCTCGACGCCTCGCTCGCGGGGCTCGCGTACTTCGCGTCGTTTGCGATCAGGTTCCAGGGGACGGAGTTCACGCATTTCCTGCCGTACTTCGCGCGCTCGCTGACGCTCGTCGTGATCTGCCAGGTCGCGGGGCTCTGGATGAGCGGCAAGTACCGCCAGGTGTGGCGCGGATTCGCGGCGAAGGAGCTGACGACCATTCTCAAAGGGATCGCGATCGGCAGCGCGGCGTCGGTGGTCGTCGTGCTGTACCTCTTCCGCTTCATCGGGTTCTCTCGAATGGTGTTCGTGATCGACGGCGTGGTCCTCGCGGCGTTCCTCATTGGCGCGCGGGTCGCCGTCAATCGGCTCGACGAGTACTTGATGCGGTGGCGCGGGATCGACCGCCGCGTAATCGTGTACGGAGCGGGCCGGCGCGGCGCGATGCTGGTCCGGGATCTGCTCCGGGCGTCGGCGGTCAACCTCGTGCCGGTCGGCTTCCTCGACGACGACCCGGGCAAGCTGCGCCTGCGCATCGAAGGCCTCCGCGTCCTCGGCGGGATCTCGGCGCTGAACGCGGCGCTGGCGAAGCATCGCCCGGCGGAGGTCATCGTCAGCACCGACCAGATCGACGCCGAGCGCCTCGACGTGATCGCCGAGTGCTGCCGCGCGCGGAGCGTGCGCGTTCGCCGGCTGCGCGTCGAGCTCGAGGAGGTCGTGCTCGCCGACCGGGGAGAGGCGGTGCGCCATCGCTGACGAGACGCTGCTGAGGCATCCTGCCGACGGGCTGATCGAGCCGCCCGCGTCGCGGCGCGTCGCGGCGGCGGCCGACGCCGTGCTCGCGTGCCTGTGCTACTTGGCGGCCTATCGCCTGCGCTTCGGATCGGACGAATTCGGGCGCTTTCTGCAGGCGGCGCTACGGACCCTTCCGCTCGTCGTCGGCTCGCAGATGCTGGCGATCGCTCTCTTTCGGACGTACACCTACACGCAGGGGCGCCGGTGGCTGCCCCGCCTCCTCGCGGGCATCGCGGCAGGCACCGTCGCGGGAACCGTGCTCACGTGGTCCCTTCACGGCTTCGAGGGCATCTCGCGGATCTCGTTCGCCGTCGACGCGTTCCTCCTGGCGCTCGCGGGATTCGGGTGGCGCGCGGTCTACGGCGTCGCGCGGCTCGCGCGGGCCGCGCGCGAGGATCGGGAGAGCGCCCACGCGATGGACGATCGGACCTCCCCGCCCAGCGTGAGCGCCGGACTCCTGGGCATCGTCCGGTACCGCGAGCTGCTCCGCAATCTCGTGCTCAAAGATCTGAAGCTGAAGTATCGCGGGTCGGTCTTCGGGTTCGTCTGGTCGCTGGCCAACCCGCTTCTGATGGTGTTCGTGTACACCGTCGCGTTCACGTACATCATCCGGATACGAACCGAAGGGTTCGTGTTCATGCTCCTGCTCGGCCTTCTGAACTGGAGCTTCTTCTCGAGCTCGGCGCTGATGTCGACGGGCGCGGTCGTCGACGCCGCGGGGCTCATCAAGAGCGTGGCGTTTCCCCGGGCGATCCTGCCCGTCGCGACCGTCCTGTTCAACCTGGCGCAGTACCTGCTGACCGTTGCCATCTTCCTGCCGGTGGCGATGGCGATCTTCGGGATCGGGCCGACTCCGGTCATGCTGTTTTTCCCGGTCCTGCTCGCGCTGCAGATCCTGTTCACGCTCGGCGTCGCGTTTGCGCTGGCCACCGCGACGTCGTTTTTCCGCGATGTCAAGCACATCGTGGAGATTGCGCTGAGCTTCGCCTTCTGGACCACCCCTATCCTTTATCAGTACAGCAGCGTTCCGGAGCTGCTGCGGCTTCCGATCCTGCTGAGCCCGCTCTCCCCCTTCGTGGTCGCGTACCAACAGATCTTCTTCGAAAGCCGATCCCCGGACCTGCCGGTGTGGCTGGCCGCGGTCAGCTACGCGATCGGCATGTTCGTGCTCGGGGCATCGTTCTTCGTGAGCTGCGAAGACCGTCTTGCGGAACAGGTCTGATGGCCAGGGTGATCGAAGCCGACCGTGTGTCCAAGCAATTCTTCCTGCGGCACAACCGTTCGGGGTCGCTCAAGGAGCGCTTTCTTGGCATCCTGCACGCCTCCCGCCGCGAGCAGATCGAAGAATTCTGGGCGCTGCGCGACGTGTCGCTCGCCATCGACGCCGGCGAAGCCGTCGGCATCGTCGGGCGGAACGGCTCCGGCAAGAGCACGCTCCTCCGGCTGATCGCGGGCATCCATCGGCCGACCGACGGCCGGCTGGCCGTCCGCCGCGGGTCGCGCGTCGGCACGCTGATCGAGCTCGGCGTCGGCTTCCATGCCGAGCTGACCGGCCGTGAGAACGTCTTCCTCAACGCTTCAGTGCATGGACTCACGCGCGCCGAGATCGAGGCGCTGTATGACGAGATCGTCGCCTACTCCGGTCTGGGCTCGTTCATGGACGTGGCGCTGAAGAACTACTCCTCCGGGATGATGGTCAGGCTCGCGTTCGCCGTCGCCGCCAACCTCGACCCCGATCTCCTGCTGCTCGACGAGGTGTTCGCGGTCGGCGACGAGTCGTTCCAGCAGCAGTGCATCCGGACAATCCAGCAGTTTCGGGCGGATGGGAAGACGATCCTGTTCGTGTCGCATTCGAGCGCCGCGATCAGGAGCATCTGCGATCGCGTCTGCCTCCTCGACAAGGGCCGGCTGCTGTTCGACGGAGATGTCGGGCGCGGCCTCGAGGAGTATCAGCGCGTGGCGACCAGCGCGGCGCCGGGCGTCCCGACGAAGGCGGAAGACAACGGCCACGAAGGCGGATGGCACCGCGTCGTCCCGGGCAACCAGTGGACGGAGGCGGGTGACTGGGCCTTCGCGCTGCTGCGGCGGGAGGGCCTGCAGCGGCGCCAGGCGGTCCTCGACATGGGCTGCGGCGGCCTGGCGACCGGACGGCACCTGCTCGCCTTCCTCGAGCCCGGCCACTATTGGGGCTTCGACGTCAACCACGCGCTCATGGCCGCGGGGGTCATGCTCGAGCTACCCCACATCGGCGTCACGCGCGACCAGGGCATCTTCGTGTACAACCACGAATTCGATCTGAGGGCGGTGCCGCCGGTCTCCTTCGCTATTTCGGAAGGTTTCTTCTCGAGGATCCCGCTCAATCGAGTGGCGCGCAGCGTCGCGGCGGTCCTGGCGAAGCTCGAACCCGGCGGGCGTTTCTATGCGACCTGGTTCGACAACCCCGACGCGCGGAGCTTCGACCCCATCGATCGGGGCGGATTCATCACCTACGCCGACGCGGAGCCTTATCACTATCCCTTCACGATCCTCCGCGGGATCTGCGAAGCGATTGGCGCGCGCGCCGAACGCCTCGACTCCGACGTCGAAGGCCGCCCGCATCCGCGGGGGGAATCGCTGATGGTCATCACCGCGGCCCGATGATCGACCACGAGATCGCTCGCCTCCGCGCCGAGCTGGCGCGGGTAACGGCCGAACGCGACGCGCTCGACGGAGCGTCGGGCGAGCGCGGACGGGGAGCTCGAGGGTCTGCTGGCGCGGCAGATCGATGTGCTGCGCGACACCATCGAGGGACGGGCCGCGCTGGCGCGCATCCAACGCGGGCTCACGTGGCGCGCGCTCGAGGCGCTCCGGCGGGAGCGGCTGCAGCTCCGCCGGCTCGTGATGGCGCTGCGGGGGCTGCGCGTGCCGCGGCGTCGCGGCTCGACGCTCCCAGCCTTCGTGCAGCATGGTGCGCTCGGCGTCAACGTCGCGGGGTACCTGAACACGGAGAGCGGGATGGGCGAAGCGGCCCGCCTCAGCATCCGCTCGTTCGGCGCCGCCGGCGTGCCGGTTGCGCTCAACAACGTGCCGTCGCGGCTGCGGATGCTCGACGCCACCTACTCGCAGTTCACCGAGTCGAACCCGCATCCCTTCAACCTCATTCACCTCAACGCCGACAACATGGAGTGGTTCGCGCGCGAGCGCGGAGCGGGCTACTTTCGAGACCGGTACACCATCGGCTACTGGTTCTGGGAGCTCTCGGAGTTCCGCCGCGACTGGCTGCCGGCGTTCAACTGCGTCGACGAGGTCTGGACCGCAACCGCCTTCGGCCGAGCGGCGCTCGTCGATCGCTCGCCGGTTCCGGTCGTCTGCATGCCGCTTCCCGTGAGCGCCCCCGCCGCATCGCGGCACGGAAGGGAGCATTTCGGCATCCCCGACGACGCGTTCGTGTTCCTGTTCACGTTCGACGTCTCGAGCCAGATGGAGCGCAAGAACCCGTTCGGTCTCATCAACGCGTTCGAGCGCGCGTTCGGCGATCGGCGCGACGTCATCCTGGTGCTGAAGTTCACGAACGCGGAGTACGATCCGCGAGAGGTGCGACGGCTGTACGATGCGGTCGGGAACATCAACGCCCTGCTCCTGGAGACGTACCTGACGCGCGAAGAGCTGGATGGGCTCATGCGAGCGGCGGATTGCTACGTTTCGCTCCACCGTTCGGAGGGTTTCGGCCTCACGATCGCCGAGGCGATGGCTCTCGGCAAACCGGTGATCGCGACGAGGTACTCGGGGCCCGTGGACTTCCTGACCGACGCGAACAGCTATCCGGTCGGGTATCGTCTCGTCCCGATCGGACGCGACTACGGTCCGTACCTTCAGGGGTTCACCTGGGCCGATCCCGACCTCGACCAGGGAGCCGCCTGGATGCGACAGGTGACCGAAGATCGCGATGGCGCGTCCGAACGTGGACGGCGGGCGGCCGCGGACATCGCGGCCTCACTCGCGCCGGAGCGCACCGGCGCGCGTGCCCGACGACGCCTTGAGGAGATCCGTGGCGGACACCGCTTCGAAAAGAGTGCGTGAAGCGCGCGCCGCGCTGGCGAGGCTCGAGGAAGAAAACCGCGCCGTTCGCCGCCAGCTCGACCTCGTGTTGTCGTCGAAAGCGCGCCGGGCTATCCGACCGATCGCCCATCCGCTCTGGGCGCTCCGATCCGCGGCCTCCATCGTCCGAGAGTGGAAACCGATCGCCGCCCCGCGCCGGCTCTGGCGTGACTTCTGGGCGCACCGCGCCTCGCTCGGCTCCGTCGCTCCGGCACCGTCCGAGGATGGGCTCGCCGCCGAGTGGATTCCGAATCTGCGAATCGCCGGGCAGAAGCGACAGGCGCTCGTCTGCCGCGGCGAGACATCCTTCACGTTCCGTACGAATGTCGGGGGGCACGCACAGCTGCGCACGCACTGCGCGGTGCTGCCGCGGTTCTGGGAAGAATCCCGCGGAAGCTTTGAATTCGTGGCGCGCGTGCGCGGGATCGCTGGCGAGACGCGCTGGGAACGTTCCGCGGCGCGTGTCCTGGAGCCCGTCAAGCGCTGGGCGGATCGCCGCTGGCGGCCGATCACCATCGAGCTGCCGGCAGACGCCTCGGGAGACGTGACGGTGACGCTGGAGACGCGATCGCTCGGCCCCGCCCCCACGGCTGACGCCGGCGCCGTCTGGGGAGATCCCGCGCTGGACTGGCCGCGGACGCGCGGCGAACGCGGCCGGCTCCTGCGCGGCGCCGTCCGCCGCGTTCGATGGGCCGGCCTCCGTGGCACGCTCGAATATGCGCGCGGACGCCAGACCGTGGAGGACCAGGCCGCGGCGTACCGTCGGTGGGTCGAGATGACGCGGCTCGACGATCGGTCGCTCGAACGGCTGCGTGCGGAAGTGGAAGCCCTCCCCTACCGCCCGGTCATCAGCATCGTCACGCCGGTCTTCAACACGCCGCCCGACGCGCTGACGGCCTGCGTTGAATCGGTCCGCCGCCAGGCCTACCAGAACTGGGAGCTCTGTCTGGCGGACGACGGCTCGACGTCGGCCGCCACGAGCGCCGTACTGCAGAAGTTCTCGGACGATCCCCGCGTGCGGGTCGTCACGCTGGAACGCAACGCCAACATCTCGGCCGCCTCCAACGCGGCGCTGCGGGTCGCGACCGGCGAGTTCGTCGCGCTCCTCGACCATGACGACGAGCTGGCGCCCGAAGCGCTCGCGGAAGTGGTGCGATACCTGAAGGCTCATCCCGAGGCGGACGTTATTTACTCAGACGAAGACAAGCTGGATGAATCGGGCGCGCGGTGCGACCCGTACTTCAAGCCTGACTGGTCGCCCGAGTTTTTTCTCAGCTACATGTACACGTGCCACCTGATGGTCGTGCGCCGGCGAGCGATCGATGAGGCCGGCGGCTTCCGAATCGGGTTCGAGGGGGCGCAGGACTACGACCTGCTGCTGCGGATCATGGAGAAGACCAGCAGCATCCATCACATCCCGCAGATTCTCTACCACTGGCGGAAGAGTCCCGCTTCGACCGCGACGCTCGGCGCCATCAAGCCGTGGGCGCTCGACGCGGGACGACGCGCGCTCGAAGATTCCGTTCGGCGCCGGCACCCGGGCGACGAGGTCATGGCAGGCCCGTATCCAGGAATGTACAGGGTGCGGCGCGCCATCAACGGCACGCCGCTGGTGTCAATCGTCATCCCGACAACCGGTCGCTCACACGCGCGGGGTGCGGATCTGCTGGCGCGATGCCTCCGGAGCCTGCAGAAAACGACGTGGAGCCATTTCGAGGTCGTCGTGGCGGCGGATCGGGGTGACATGAGCGCGGCGGCGGGCGAGGCGCTCAAAGGGCTGCGGCACAGGATCGTGTCCTCGGAGCCGCCGGTACCGTTCAATTTTCCTCACAAGATCAATGACGCCGTCCGGGCCGGCGCCGGCGAGCATGTCGTGCTGTTCAACGACGACCTCGAGGTCATCGCCCCCGACTGGCTGACGGCGATGCTGGAGCACTCGCAGGATCCGGCCGTCGGCGCCGTCGGAGCGAAGCTGCTGTATCCCGACGGACGCCTGCAGCACGTCGGGCTCCTGATCGGGGTCTGCGGTCTCGCGGCGCACGCCTTCCACCGCTATCCGGGCGATACCCCCGGCTACGGCGCGAACGCCGTCGCGATCCGCAACTGCTCGGCGGTCAGCGGGGCCTGTCTGATGACGCGGCGGTCGGTGTTCGACGAGGCCGGCGGGTTCGACGAAGCGCTGCCCGTGGACTTCAACGACGTGGACTACTGCCTCCGCATTCGCGCCGCCGGCTATCGCATCGTGTTCACGCCATACGCTCTGCTCCATCACCACGAATCGGCCAGCTTCGGCCAGCGCGTGCAGAGCGCGCGCGAGCTGGCGCTGATGCGCGAGCGCTGGGGCGCGGCGCTCGATTCGGATCCGTACTACAACGCGAACCTGTCGAAGAACTTCAGCGACTATCGTCTCCAGGTCTGAGCGTGAACACGCAACTGATCCCCTGCGCGATCTGCGGCGGGACCGAGACCCGCACGATCTACGTGAAGTTCGGGTACGACATCGGACGCTGCGTTCGCTGCGGCCTCGTGTACGTCAACCCGCGCGCGTCGACAGAGGCGATCCAGGCGCGCTACGGCGCGGACTACTTCTGGAACGAATACCTGCCGGCGCTGGGGATCGTCGACGGCCGATACGACCTGACGCGGTTCGACGCCCGCTACGCGCCGCTGCTGCGGCTGCTCGAGGCGGCGCCCGGACGCCGGCTCCTGGAAGTGGGGTCTGCCGCCGGGTTTTTCCTGAAGGCCGCGGAACGCGTCGGGTGGAGCGTCACCGGCGTCGAGCCGTCCGAGGAGGGATCGCGATTCGCGCGCGAACGGCTTGGGCTCGACGTCAGGCGAGGCCACGCGGAGTCCGCCTCGCTCGACGGCGCGGCCTTCGACGCCGCCGTCATGTTCGACACGATTGAGCACCTGCTGGACCCGCTGAAGGTCGTTCGATCGATCGCCCAAAGTCTCGTCCCCGAGGGTCTCCTCGTCGTCGGCACGCCGAACTTCAACGCGCTCAGCCGCCTGGTGCTCGGCCCGGACTGGGCGGTGCTGAGCCCGCTGGAGCACATGTACTACTTCGAGGAACGGACGCTCGGCAGGCTCATCGAACTGGCCGGCTTCGAACGCCCCCGGTTCGTGCGGCGGCACGCGGCCTGGACGCCTCAGGAAACGCTGAATTTCGTCTACACGCACGCCCCCGAGAGCGGTCGTGCGCGGATGGCGAGGTCGGCGGTCCTGGCCGGGGGACCGCTGCTCGCACGGGCGCTTCAGACGTTCGGGCGACAGGACATCCTGCTCTGTGTCGCGAGACGGGCGCGGCAACGTGCGCAGATGTGAGAAACGCCCGTACGAACCCGACACGCACAGAGCGCTCACTAACCTGCGCTAGAATAAAGAGCTCGCCTTCTGGGGCATGTTCGAGATGGAAAGCGTTTCGAGAGTTCAGCGTGGACGCTGGCTGCCCGCGCGTGCGGCGCAAGCGTGTCGATCGAACGACGTCTTTGCGCAACTCTACCGGCCCGTCGTGTTCCTGGAACCGGACCGCGTCGTCAGTCCACCCTCCTGGCTCGAGCACGTTCCGTTCGCTTTCTGGCTCGTCGACGCGCTCCGTCCCGAGACGTTCGTCGAGCTGGGGACGCAGAGCGGCAACAGCTACGCCGCGTTCGCGCAGGCGATTCAGTCGTTACATCTCTCGACAGCCTGCTATGCGATCGACACGTGGAAGGGGGATGCCCACACGGGCCCTTATGACGAGAGCGTGCTGGCTGAATGGCGCGACTATCACGACGCTCGCTTCTCGGCGTTCTCGAGGCTCGTCCGCGCGACGTTCTCGGATGCGGCGGAACACTTCGGTGCGGGCAGCATCGACCTGCTGCACCTGGACGGGTGCCACTCGTACGAAGCCGTGGAGCAGGATTTCGAGACCTGGCTGCCGAAGATGAGCCCCCGCGGGGTCGTCCTGCTGCACGACATCAACGTGCGTGAAGGAGAGTTCGGCGCGTGGCGCCTGTGGCAGCGCAAGAAAGACGCGTATCCGTCGTTCACGTTCCTGCACGGGCATGGATTGGGAGTGCTCGGCGTCGGGTCGGAGCTGCCGAGCCGCATCGGCTGGTTTCTGACGCCCAATCCCGATCCTCCCCACGTCGGAGACATCCGGCAGTTTTTCAGCAGCCTCGGTCGTCAGATCTCTCGGGCGCACAACGAGCGCGTGCTGCGCGACAAGGTCCGGGATCTGGAGCAGGCGGTTCGCGACGAACGCGAGCACCACGAGCGGACCGCGCAGGCGCTCGCCGCCGTCAGGGAGAAGGCACAGAGAAGTTTGTGGAAGCGCCTCGCGCGCGCCGCCCGAGCCCTGCAGGGTACGGCGGCGGTCTCGGCGATGGCGGTCGGCTCAGGTTCGTTGCGGTCGCGTGCCGGCAATCTCGTACGGTTCGTGTCTCAGCCGTCGCGTGTGCGCGACGCATACACCATCGCGCGCAGCGGTCTCTTCGACACGGATTATTACCTGCAACAGTCTCCCGACGTCGCCGAGTCGCGCGTCAACCCCATCGTCCACTACGTCTTCTGGGGCGCTTTCGAAGGCCGCCGGCCGAACCGGCTGTTCGACCCGGCGTACTACCTGGCGAACAGCCCGGACATCGCGGAGGCCGGGCTCGAGCCGCTCTCCCATTTCCTGCGGCTCGGCGGAGCCGAACGCCGCAATCCCGGGCCGCACTTCGACTGCGATCACTACCTCGGGCGCAACGCCGATGTCCGCATCGCCGGCATCAACCCGCTCGTGCACTTCGTGCATGATGGCTGGCGTGAGGGACGGACGATCCGCCACGTATCCTGACCAACGGACGCCGGCGCGCGTCAGGCGCGCGCTGCGGCTTGCGCGTGACCTCGTCCGGCTGGCCGGACGGCCGCGGCTCGCGCGGCAGGCGTACCTCCTGCGTGGCAGCGGCCTGTTCGACGCCTCGTACTACCTCTCGCACAACCCGGACGTCTCCGCCGCCGGAATCCACCCGCTGTTCCACTACGTGCTCTTCGGGGCTCGCGAAAGGCGACGACCGCATACCCTCTTCGATCCGGCGTACTATCTCCAGCGCGCGCCGGACGTCGCCCGATCCGGACTGGATCCGCTGATCCATTTCCTTCTGCACGGCGCGGCGGAGGAACGAAACCCGTCGCCGTACTTCGACACGCGGTACTATCTCGCGTCGAACCCAGACGTCCGCGCGTCCGGCGTGAATCCGCTCGCGCACTTCGTGCTCGGCGGCTGGCGCGAAGGACGCAGCCCGTCCCCGTGGTTCGACTGCCGCGGTTACCTCGCGCGGTACGAGGACGTCCGGTCTGCCGGCGTCAACCCTCTCGTGCACTTCGTCACGCGGGGCGCCGCCGAAGGACGCGACACGTCGGCGCTGACACCGGCGCCGCTGGCCGCGCTCCCTCCCATGCGGCTCGACGTGCAGGCCCTGGATCGAGCGCCTCAGACGACGGCGCGATCCGGCAACCCGATCGTGGTGTGCGTCACCCACGTCAGTGCCTGGCCGCCTCATGCCGGCAACGCCTACAGGATCCTCCGGCTGCTGCTGGCACTTCAACGCGAAGGCTTCCGCATCGTCCCGGTGATAGCCCCGCTGCCAGGTGAAAAAACCGACGACGCGGCGATCCGCAGGATTGTCGAGCTCTTCTCGAACGTCGTCATCGCGGGCCGGGACGGCAGGGTTCGGTACGTTCTCCAGGACGCGCCCGACCCGCTCACATCGCTGCACGGCGAACAGACGGCGCGCTTCTCCGCAATGCTCGGAGAGGAACACGCGATGAGCCAGCGCGAGCGGGAGCTCCTCGCGATCGACCGCACGTACTGCCATGACGCGCTCATCGCCGTCCTCCTCGCGCTGCATTCGTCGCTCCAGAGATACGTGCTGTTGACGGAGTACGTCTGGATGACGCGGCTGCTGCCGCTCGTCGACAAACGCGCGCTGAAGGTGCTCGATACGATCGACGTGTTCTCGACCAAGCCGTCGAAGGTCCTGCAGTTCGGGATTCAGGATCTGTGGCTCGAGCCTGATGAGGAGGCCCGGCGCCTGCGACAGGCGGATCTCGTCGTCGCGATCCAGCCGGAGGAGCACGAGATCCTGCAACGTCTCGCGCCGAAGACGAGGGTCGTGACAGCGGGTATCGATTTCGACGTCGCCGGCGACCCAAGGCTTCCCACCGGCCATCGGATTCTCTATGTCGGGTCGGACAACCTGCTGAACGTCCGGGGCGTGCGGGACTTTCTCCAGTTCGCATGGCCGGCCGTTCGAGACCGAGTGCCGGACGCGGAGCTCCTCGTCGCCGGGCCGGTTTCGGAAGCGATTGTCGAGAATGTAACGGGCGTGAAAAGGCTCGGGCGGTTGGGGGAGCTCGATGAGGCGTATCGGAGCGTTCGCGTCGTCATCAACCCCGCGCGCGCCGGTACGGGCATCAAGATCAAGACCGTCGAGGCGCTGTGCCGATTGCGGCCGATTGTGAGCTGGCCTGCGGGCGTCGACGGTCTGCCGCCGGATCTCAAGGCGCTCTGCGACGTCGCGCAGGATTGGCAGGAGTTCGGCGCCCGTGTGAGCGACCGCGTGCTCACTCAGCAATCGGAGGCGTTCTCGGAATCGGATCGCCGGCTGATAGCTGATGCAACGTCACCGCAGTCTGTGTACACCCAATTGTCCTCGGCGCTTCGTGAACTCTGGCCAGCCCGACCAGTTCAATGAAGCGCGACCACCCGATCCCGATCGCGATTGGCGAGTTGCTCGCGCCACGGCGTCGTCCACCAGTTCGACGGAAGATCACCTTTCGCGGCCATCGACGACAGCCACGTCACATCGATCAGGCTGCACCCCTGCTGCTGAAGCCGGATGCTCAGCAGCTGTTCGTTCATCATGGACAGCGCCTTCCCCTCAAAAGCCGAGAGCGTGTCCGCGTTCAGCTCGAACGCGGAATGCCACGTGACGCCCTGGCCGATGTCGCGGCCGGTCAGCCATCCCAGAATGTTGCGTTGATACGTCGCCGAGAGCGGCGCGTCACCGCGGAACGGCGATCGCGGGTCGCCGCTGAAGAATCGGCCACCCTCATCGATCGCGGCGAACGTGCCGAGCGCATTCGCCTGCGCGGGAGACAGGAAAAAGAAGCCGCTGCGAATCCAGTGCTGCGCCTCGTGGCCGAGGATCTCTACCGGCTCGTTGTAGCAGTCGATGTGACCGAGACAAACCGCGCGGCCCGCCGCCTCCCGTAACAACGGCCCGCTGAAACGCTCCAGGTACCCGACGTAGAGCGTATGAAAGGCGCTCGTCACGAAGTGAACGAGATCGAGGGTCGAGATCTCATCGCCGACGAAGGCCAGCCCCTTGTCGAACGCGGAAAACTCGCGCGCGCGATTGTCCCCCCCAATCACCGTGCGGTCGGCCTGCCGATGCACCGTCGTTGCAGGAAGCGCGTTGTCGACGATGACGAGGCGGCGCGCGGCTTCAGTCAGCCGCCGGCGGAAGATCGCATCGACCTGATGCTCGGCGTCGGGATACCGATCGGTGCCGTGGCGCGCGAGGATAGTCAGAACGCGCACACTCGACGGGCGCGTCACGGCGCGGCGCAGCCAGGAAAAGGATCTCGAACGAATCGTTCCCGATTATACTTTGCCGATTGGCCGGGCTGCTGGGCGCTCGGCGGAGGATCCCATGCCCGTCTCGAGTCCCGTCGTCCAGAACACCGACTCGCTCGAAAAAGAGCTCCAGAGCCTGCTCGCCGAGTGCGACCCGACCGACCTCAACAACCCGCGGCTGCCGATCGTGCTCAACAACCTGGCGGTGGTCCATCACGCGATGGGACGCTTCGATCAGGCACAGCCTCTGTTTCAGCAGTCCCGCGCGATCTGGCAACAGGTGCTGGGTGGAAGCCACCCCCGCGTCGCGCAGAGTCTCAACAACCTGGCGGCACTGCTTCGCGATCGAGAGGTGTACGCCGAAGCCGAAAAGATCTTTCAGACGGCGCTCGCCATCTGGAATCAGACCGGTTGGCCGCCGCCGTCCGACATGAGGACGCTCGGCCCGGCGCTCGACCGGGAAACGCTCGCGCAGGTCCCTCTCTGGGCGGATCAGCCTCGATCGGAGGGGGGGCACTATCTCGTGAACTATCGCGACGCCGTCCAGCGCCTGAAGGCGGCCGTCGCACGCAAGGATCCCGAAGCCCTCAACCAGCTCAAGACGACTCTGGAAAAGCTCGGCCCCTGGTACCACAACGTGGACCTGGGGCTCGGCCAGGCCACCGCACCGTCACTTGGCGACTACCCGCTCACACGATGGAACGCCATCGAGCCGTTGGTGCCTCGCGACCTGTCCGGGCAGTCGGTGCTGGACATCGGATGCAACTCCGGATACTTCCTGTTCAAGATGGCGGAGCGCGGGGCCGCCCGGCTCGTCGGCATCGACATCATGCCGTTCGAGCTGGCTCAGGGCCGGTTCATCGCCCACTGGTTCGATCGACCGGTCGAGCTCTATCAGATGAGCGTCTACGACATCGCTCAGCTGCGAACGAGTTTCGATCACGTCGTGTTCGTCGGCGTGCTCTACCATCTCAAGCATCCTCTCTATGCCCTGGAGAAAGTCGCCGACGTCTGCAACACCACGATGTACATGGCCACGATGATCAGAGGAGCGTGGGGCGACTACCAGACGCGCGACGACTACCCCGTCGGCGAAGTGTCGGTGTTCGATCATCCCGACTTCCCGCGGATGTACTTCATCGAAAAGTCCTACAACGGAGATCCGACCAACTGGTGGTTCGCCACTCGAAGCTGCCTGAAGGCGATGCTGCGCGTGTCCGGCTTCTCGCCGATCGCCGACACCGCCGTGCCGGATGTGCTGGTCTGCCAGAGAAATCGTGAATCCCGGGCGAGGGACATCCCCGGTTAGCGGGTGGCGCGCGTCACGCCGCAGATCCGGTGCACCCCGAAGAACGAGACGAGGTCGCTGCAGCGGCCTCGATCGATTCCGAGCCTGAATCGTCCCAGCATGGCCGACTTGTCCGGACCCTGCCACGTAGCGGACGTTTCCACGAAGTACATCCGCTCCGCGGGCGTCATCGCGATGTCCCGCGCGAGCCGGCTCCACAGCCGCGTCTCCTCCGTCAGCCCCCAGTTGCTGTTCACGCGCAGAAACCGGGCGCTCTCCGGGAAGAACGGAATGATGTAGCCGTTCGGCATGTCCCACAGCAGAATCGTCGCATCCTCGAACTGGCGGAGGGCGGACCGATCGACGCCGAACAGGCTGTCGGACCATGGCCTCCGGCCCCAGTCGAACGGCCGCGCAAACAGGATGAGCGCGATGCACATCGGAGCGGCAACCGCCAGAATTTTCAGCGGCGATCGAGTGACATATCCGGCGGCGCCGACGACGAGCACGCCAGCCAGCGCTTCCAGGGGAACCGCATAGCGGTATAAGGAAAAAACGTAGAGCCATACGGCATACGAGCCAATCCAGATCGCGCCCACTATGCACAGCCTGCGCTCGCGATCGTCCGAGATGACCGGAACGCCTTTGACACGGCGCGCCCACGCCGCGAGCAGCAGGAACGCGATAGAGACGTAGGAAACGGCGAGGCGGGCATCACGCCACGGGTACGGATCCGCGATGTTCCGCGTTGACGTCAACAGGAAGGGATAGAAAACGGCCTGCATCCAGGTTCGAGGCTGGTAGCGCGCATCGGTGAAGTTCTCGATCGGCGCGAACGACGACTGGAGCCACGCGTTGTAGAACGGGAACAGCGGGCTGTCGAAGTGGCGCTGCATCAGCCACATCCAGTACCCGCCCGTCACCGCGAGGCCAACCAGCACGAACCCGCAGAAATCCCGCACGTATCGCAGCCGCGTCCATCGATCGCCCCGCAACGCCAGGCATGCCAGGACAAGGCCGAACCCGTATATGCCCGCGACCAGCTTTCCCCCGGCGGCGAGCCCCAACAGGAACCCGGAGACCCGCGCCGAGCGCCGGGCCGCACGCTCGTCGGCGGAGACGCCGGCGAGCGCAGACAAGATCGCGCCGAGCACGAGCACCGTGAACGTGTCATCCCCCATCGTCGACCCGATCTCGGCGTAGAAGTTCGCGCCGTACGCCGCGGTCACCGCGGCGACCAGACCCGCGAGATCGTTCACGACGGCGTTCTCGCCCGGCATCAGAAAGACGACGATTCGATGCACCAGCCAGAGCGCGATTCCGTGCAGCGCGCTGAGGGTCAACCCCACGACGATCGGGGGGACGCCCAGCCAGGCCACGGCGATGTACACGGGGATGTCGAAGACCGGATTGAGATACGTCTGGATTCCGGCGGCCTGCACGTCGGTCTCAAAGCGACTGCCGAGCAGCATGTACACGTTATAGAAGTGGTAGTTCTGAAGGTCCCAGTTCGCGTCCTGACCGAGCCGGTATCCAAGGACCAGCCCGAGCAGCATGTAGGCGGGCAGGAAGCGGAGGGACGACGGAGCAGCCCGACGCATCCGGAGGCTGCTATTCTACCGGCTCATCCAAGGCGCCGAACGATGGAGCGCAGCCACGCATACAGTCGTGGATAGCGCTCGGCTCTCACGCGCAGTTTCGTGACGAGGCGAACCGCAGGCCCGATCTGAGCGCGGGTACGTTCCAGCTCCTCTCGCGTGGCGCCCAGAAGCTGGCGGAGCTCCGTGATGAACGCCTCCTTCACCATCAAGTCTGCCTGTAGATGCCGGAGCTCGAAGTCGCGCTGGCCGAGCTCACGCATCCGCACTTCGAGCTCCCCACGGAGCTCGTCGGAGCGGCCCCGATCGGGCGACTCCGTCCGCGCGCGGCTTTCCAGCTCCATCGCGCGTGTCTGGGCTTCGAACTCGGTGGACCTGTGATGGGCCTCGAGGTTGCGGTACTGTGACTCGAGCTCCTCGATGCGGCGCTGCAGCCGCTCGGTCAGCGACTCGTTCGCGCCCGCGGTCACGTGCACGTCATCCGATTGAATCGCGGCGAAGACGAACTGGTAGGTCGTCGCGTCCGGGTCCTCCTCGAGCTGCTTCAGGACCGGCGGCGGCACTGATGACGGATCGACGGGGATCTCCGTCTCGTGAAGCTCCCGCTTCACTCGCAGCCGCTCGACGATACGCAGCCCGGCGTCGGCCATCAACGCCTCCGCGCTTCGCCGGTCGAAAAACCGAAGATGGGTCCGGTCCAGGAGTCCGGTCTCGGTGTACGTGAACGACCCCGACATGAGGCTGAGCCGCACCGCTCCGTGCGTGACGTTCGGGATCGACACGATCACGCGGCCGCCGGGAACCAGATGACGGCTGACCCGCGACAGCGTGGCCAATGGATCGCGGAGGTGCTCCAGGACATCCAACAGCAGGATGAAATCGAAGCGCTTGCCCTCGAGCGCGGAGTCGAGGTCGAGCGTTTCCACGTCTCCGACGATGACCCGCTGGCACACGCTCCGCGCCGCCGCCGCGGCGGCTTCGTCGGACTCCAGTCCCCAGATTCGACATCCACGCGCCGCAAGCGATCGGGC
Organism: uncultured Acidobacteriota bacterium; assembly: GCA_963847125.1. Classification (GTDB taxonomy): domain Bacteria; phylum Acidobacteriota; class Vicinamibacteria; order Vicinamibacterales; family 2-12-FULL-66-21; genus DATAEE01. The sequence goes on along the minus strand of CAWJYM010000004.1, from coordinate 2,232,787 downwards.
GACCGACCCGTCCGCCGCGCCGATGTCGAGCACCGTGCTCCCCGGCGGGATCTGCAGCACCGCCAGCGAGTGCGAAGACCCGGTGTCGTCCAGATCGACCTTATACGAGTAACGAGTGGCCACGTCTGCTCCTCGTCCAGACCTTCGTCATGATCTCGGTCCATGGTATCCCCGAGGGGCCCTTCCGCCACTCGGAAACCAGGTCGGCTATCTTCGCGCGCCGCTCGTTCCAGGCGGATGAATTCGTCAGGAGGTTCAACAGCATCATGGCGAAGACGTCGGGATCGTCCGTCACGTCGATCGCCGCGAGGCCGCGGAGGTGGATGCCTTCGGCCCCGACCGTGGTCGAGACGACCGGCACGCCATACTGGAGAGCCTGAACCGTTTTGACCTTCACCCCCGCGCCGAATCGGACCGGCGAGATCGCCACGCGGATCCGGTCGTAGAACCCGCTGAGATCGGCAACCTGCCCCTCGAACACGAGGTTCGGATTGGCGAGCTCGCGCACCTCCGCCGGGACTCCTCCGCCCGTCACGCGGACCCGAACCCAGGGATGGATGGCCTTGATCCGGGGGAGCACTTCGCTGGCGAACCAGCGCAGGCCGTGCGCGTTGGGCGAGGTGGGGCCGGCCATCCAGCCCGCGACGAACCCGACATCGCCTCGTTCGGCGAATGGGCGCGACGTGAAACGCACGTTCGGCTCCGCCGGCAGGATGGTCTCGATCGGGCAGTGCCCTTCGACTTTCGAGAGAATCTCCGCCTCCTCTTCGGAGACCGACACGAGCAGGTCGGCCTCGACGACGATCCGCTCCTCGAGCTGACGCATCTGGTTTACGTGCTCGCTCGTGAGCGACTGCCCCGTCGCGCCGTCGAGCTGCGCCTGGCGAGCCATTCGCCGCCAGAAAAGCGCTTCACAGTCGTACACGACGGCTGCCTGCGGCTGGTGATAGCGAATCGTCGGCGACCAGCGGCTGTAGTTATGTGGTCTGGAAATGAGGACGGCATCGTACGACGTTTCCGGGCGAGCGAGGTGGCGTACGAAATCTTCGTCGATGATCGCAACGCCCGCGTTGACGAGAGGTTCAGAGGGCGATGTGGCGCCGGTCGAGGGGTACAGAGCGAGGGCATACGCCTGCGATGAGAGCTCCAGCAAGGCGTCGAACATCCGCCCGTAACCGGAACCCTGCGCCGGGTTGGGTACCCGGTCGTCCACCACCAGAATCCGCCGCGGGCAGCCGCGGGCGCGCCAGACGGCGCGCGCGACCGACGCCGGCGACCAGGGCGCCGCCTCTTCCTGAAGCGCGAGGAGGTCGGCCCACTTTTCCTTCAGGCGCCCCTGATTGCGCCGGAACAGGAAGGACTTGAAGTCAGGATCCGAACTGGCCGACTCGTGATGCCGCACCCGCGAGCGGGGCTCGAAGAGGACGTGCTGTCCCTGTGCCCGGATAGCCAGACACAGGTCGACGTCCTCGTAGTAGGCAGGATGGTATCCCGTGTCCATGCCTGCGACCTTTTCCCAGGTCGCGCGCCGGACGAGGAGGGAGCAGGCCGACCCGTAGTCGACCTTCCTGACGAAGTGCCAGCCGAGCGAATCGCCCGGCTCCCCACGACCGATCGGCATGGTGGATCCGTCGCGCCAGATGATCGAGCCGGCCTCCTGAACCTGGCCATCCGGAAAGAGCACGCAGCTGCTGACCGCGCCGGCTCCGGGATCCGCGTCCGCTGCTGCGACGAGCCGCTCCAGCCACCCGGGCTCGATGACCGCATCGTCGTTCAACAGGACAAGGTATTCGCCTTTTGCTGTCCTTGCCGCGAGGTTGCACCCTCCGGCGAAACCGAGGTTGACTGCTGACCGGAGGAACGTGGCGCCCTCCACGACTTCGCGTACCGAGTCTTCGACTTCGGGAGGCCCATTGAAGACGAGAATCACCTCGTAAGGAATGTCTGTTCCGAGCCGCTGCCTGAGCGCACGCAGGCACGCCAGCAGATGATCGCGCTGCTTCCACGCGACGATGAGGATTGACGCGCGGGGACTCTCGAACTGCGGGAACGACACGGTCCGCGCCGTCGTTCGGTCAGGGATGAGAGCGCTCGAACGGCTGGTCTCGATGGAAACTGGAAGCTCTCTCGACCCGCGCTGGAGCCTGTCGTCCGCGATCAGATCCACGTAGTAACTCGGCAGGCGGCCGGAACGGACCAGTGCACGATCCACGTCCAGGAGCCATTGCACCAGCGCCTGACCGTCAGTGGTCTCGTACAGCGCCTCGTGGTTGAGACCGTACCAGAGAATGACCGTGAGGCACACGTCGAGCGAAAACACCTGGACATGGGGAAAGACACGCGTGACGATCCCGAGAATCTCTTCGGAGCGGACGGACTCGGTCGGATCGGCCGCCTCGACAGCCTTCGGGTCCGGCGCCGGCAGTTCCGGAAACGGACAGCGGAGTCGCGGGTCGAGCGACCGGTAAATCGTCCGCGCCAGCTCGGCGTGCTCCGGGGGAAACGCGAAGCGGCTCGGGCCGACGTACTCTTTCGCGTAGAAGAGCCCGCCGGGCCGCAACGCCCTGCGACACTCGGTGAGCACGTGTTCCAGACGATCCACGTGGTGCAGCGCGCTCACGAAGGTGATAAGGTCGTAACCGTTCGCTTCGAGCCGGATGGCATTGATGTCGCCGACCACGCAGCGGACCCGGCTGGCAAGACCGTCGGCAGCCGCCGCCCTTTCTGCCGCGCCGAGCAGGTCCGGCGTGACATCGTACAAATCGAACGATGTGACTGCCCCACGGCGCAGGAGCTCGAGCTCGAGAGTCGCGGTCCCGGCGCCGAGACTCAGCGCACGCAGCGGTCGTTGCGGCAGCCGGCTCACGAGCCAGTCGACGGAGTTGGCGCCGCCGCGCCGGCTCCGCATGGCAGCGACCGAGATGGGATGCCGTTCCCAGTGGTCGAGCCTCTCGCGGGTCTTGACGCCGTACTTGGTCCAGTAATCGACGGTCGAGGCAAGGCCGGAAGACTCGGATTCTTCCCGTGGAGGGCGCGAGGGATCGGAGTCGGGCATCGCCACGGTGACTGTGGGGGCCACCGTACCACACGCGCGTGAACAGTGTCGACGCGGCAAACGGCGTGTTGTTTTTACGCTATTGGTATGCGAGAGATTACACGCCCCCGAAAGGCGGTTGTGCAGGTTTGTAACCCCGGCTCCCAACCTCGTCACGTAAGTTCGCTATTTTGTTGGGCTAGCCGGCGCGTAACCCCATGATTCCGGCAGCTTAACGGTCGCCTGAACCTCGGCATGCCCATTGCTGAGCCTGTGGACCTGGAAAGTCTCAACTTTAATAGTCATGGTTATCGAGGGGCGACGACGATGAGAGTCTCGCAAATCTGCCGGTATCTGGGCTTTGCAATGCTCTGGATGGCGCTGGCCGTCCGGGCCGACGCCGCGACCGTCACGGTTGCCTGGGATCCGAACCCCGAGCCGGAAGTCACCGGCTACCTGGTGTGCGCACGGACCTCCGGTCAAAGCTGCGGCACGGGCGCCGCGATCGGCAACCGAACGACCTGGACCTTCACGGGGCTCGCCCACAACGTGCAATATTTCCTCGCGGTTCGAGCGCAGAGCGCGACCGGCATGAGCGCATGGGCCGAACTGGGAGTGTTCACACCCGGGGCGCTTCCCGCTGGAAGCGATCCGACCCGCGGCGACTTCAACTCCGACTGGACGTTCGACCTCATCTGGCAGCATCAGCCCTCCGGACAGATGATCGCGTGGCACATGAACGGTCCGACGATGGTGAGCCAGCGCTGGCTCAATCCGCAGACCGTGGCGGCTGGCTGGAGGATGACGGGCGCTGGGGACCTCAATCTGGACGGCAAGCCCGACCTCGTCTGGCAGAACGACTCGACGGGCCAGATTTCCTACTGGTTGATGGACGGAGTTCTGGCGTACGCCTCCAACTTCTTCAACCCGAGCACGGCGGCAGTCGGGTGGCGGATCATGTCGGTTCGGGACATGAACCGGGACGGGCACCCGGATTTCATCTGGTATTCCGCGGCGTCGGGGCAGCTGGTCGTCTGGTACATGAATGGAACCTTGCTGGCGAGTCAGGCCTGGGTCAATCCCAATGGCGTCTCGGACACGAACTGGCGGCCGATGGGCACCGGCGACTTCAACAGCGACGGGTGGGCCGATATCATCTGGCACAACCAGACGACGGGGGCGCTGCACCTCTGGGCGATGAACGGCGTGAATCTCGTGTGGTCCGCTCCATTCAGCCCCGCCAGCGTTTCGCCGCAGTGGCAGCTCTCGGCGATCGGGGACGCCAACGGCGACGCGCGGCCGGACATCTACTGGGAGAACACGTCCACGGGTCATCGCGCGCTCTGGCTCCTGAATGGCACGACGCTCGTGAACTCGATGTATCTGAGCACTCCGATCGTCGACGTGAACTGGAAAATCAGGGGGCCGCGCTAGACCTCGAGCGCGTGCTAAGATCGCGGCGTTGTGAAGACAGGGAACGCAGTTCCCGATGACATCGGTCTAGTACCTCCCCGAGACATGCTTTACGACGGCTCCTCCTCCCCGGAGGAGTTCGTCGCGCTCGGGGAGAGTTTCTGCCACCACATTCTCATTCCTCGCGGGCACATCGACCCGGCAACGTCGATTCTCGATCTGGGCTGCGGCAACGGGGCGGTGGCGCGCGCGCTGACCCGGTTTCTCTCCGGTGCGGGCCGGTACGAAGGGCTCGACGTGAAAGGGCAGAGCATCGCCTGGCTCCAGGAGACCTATCGGCCCTTCACGAACTTCCGGTTCAGCCACGCCGACGTGTTCAACAGGCTGTACAACCCGAAGGGCCGATTCCAACCCAGCCAGTACACCCTGCCGTTCGACCGCGCAACATTCGACGTCGTGTTGCTGAAGTCGGTCTTCACGCACATGATGCCCGCCGACGTGGCCAATTACCTGAAAGAGGTCGGCCGCGTCCTGAAGACGAGCGGCCGCTCGATCGTCACGTTCTTCCTTCTCAACGATGAGTCGCGCCGCTCGATCGAAGCGGGCAAGGCTCCGCTTGCGATCGACGTCGAGTACGGCGGCGATCCGCTCTGCCGGGTGCTGAACCTCGAATCGCCTGAATTCGCCGTGGCGCACGACGAGCAGCGCGTCCGGCGCTGTTACGCCGACGCCGGTTTCAGCCTCGTCGAGATCGCGTACGGCAACTGGTGTGGCCGTCAGTCTCTGCTTGGCCTGCAGGACCTGATCGTGGCCATGAAGAACTGAGTTCGCGATGTCGTTGTACGAAAAAGGCCTGGCCAAGGTCAAAGAAGTGTGGGGCAGCGACGCCGGCACGTGGCGCGTGCGGGGCGGCCTCCACTGGCTCGAGCACGAACGCGTGCAGGAGCGCATCAACTTCAAGGTCGCCGGGGAAGCTGGTTTCGATCGCTATCAGTACTTCTTGAAGAAGTACTTCACCGGACGGTCGCCGGTCGAGCGAGTGTTGACGCTGGGCTGCGGGACTGGCGAGTTCGAGCGCGGCCTGGCGACCTATGGCTTCTGCAAAGAGCACGAGGCGGTCGATATCGCAGACGCGGCCATTGCCACCGCCGTGGATCTCGCCCGCGCCGCCGGCCTCCGACATGTGATCTACCGGGTCGCCGACCTGAACCGGCTCACACTGGAAAAAGAGCGCTACGACGTGATCTTCGGTGTTTCATCTGTTCATCACGTATCGGCGCTCGAGCGCCTGTTCGAGCAGGTGTCGCTCGGCCTGAAGCCGGGCGGCTATTTCGTGATGGATGAATTCATCGGGCCCAGCCAGTTTCAGTGGACCGACGCCCAGCTCCGCGCCATCAACGAGCAGATCCAGCTCCTGCCCGACCGTCTGAAGCGCAGCATCTCGAAGCCCGGCCAGGTCAAACAGCCGGTCGCGCGGCCGACGATCGCCGACATGACCGCCGCCGATCCATCCGAGGCGATCCGGTCCGCCGAGATTCTCCCGCTGTTGCCGAAGTACTTCGACCTCCTCGAAGTCAAAGGACAGGGAGGCGCACTCCTGCACCTGCTCCTCGAGGACATCACCGGGAACTTCAACGAGGACAATCAGGGCTCGCTGCCGTATCTGACGCAGTTGTTCGACCTCGAGGACCGGCTGACCGCCGACAACGTGCTCCAGAATGATTTCGCGACGATCATCGCAAGAAAAAAGTCGTAAGCCGGTGACAACTCCAGAAGACCTCCGCCACGCGCTGTGGCTCTTCGTGTCCTTCGTCTTCCTGTACCTGTCGACCGCGACGGGCGTCCTCGACTTCGGCGACGACTGGTCGATGCTGCAGGTGACGAGCTCGATCGTGGATCGCTCGCAGATCGACGTACCCCAGACGACGCCGGGGTCGGTTCCGGGAGCGGATGGTCGCTACTACAGCAAGTACGGTCTCGGGCAGTCGCTGCTCGCCGTGCCGTTCTACGTCGCGGGCATGCGGCTGTCGACGCTCGTCGGCATCCCGTCGTTCGATGGAAAGCACTTCGGACAGGCGACGCCTCTCACCTACGTCCTCACAATGCTCGGGGTCGTCGCGACCGCGGCGTCTGTCGCGCTGCTGTTTCTCTGCTGTCTGACCCTGGGCTTCGATCGGAGAGCATCTGCCCTTGCGGCCCTCGCGCTCGGGCTGGGCACGTTCGCGTGGTACTGGTCGCGCACCTTCATGACCGAGCCCCCGAGCATGCTCCTCCTGCTCTTCGCCTTCTACGCTCAACTGCGTGATGCCCGGCGTCCCAGCCCCGCGTGGCTCGCGGTGGCGGGAACGGCGCTCGGGTACGCGCTGCTGCTGCGGATGGGGAATCTGATCGTCCTGCCGGGATTCGGTCTGTGGCTCGCCTTCGAGGTCTGGCCGCCGGCGCGCGGAATCCGGCAGTCGGCCGCTCGATTGACCGCGTGGCTCGTCCCGGTTGCCATCGGCATCGCGGGCGTTGCCGCATACAACGTCGCTCGATTCGGCAGCATTTCAGATACCGGTTATGGATCCGCTTCCGCGCACCTCGGAGGCGCGATGTGGGTGGGTGTCTACGGCTTCTTGTTCAGCCCGGGACGCAGCATGTTCGTGTACGCGCCGATTCTGCTGGCCTGTGCCGCAGGCTGGTTTCATCTCTGGCGCACGCGCCGCCGCATCGCCATCGTCATTGTCGGGATCGTCGTTCCGTATGTCCTGTTCCACTCGCGGCTACCCTACTGGGAAGGCGGCGGATGCTGGAGCCCGCGATACATCGCGACGATTCTGCCGTTCTTCCTGCTCGGTCTGGCGGCGCTCCTCGACGGCCGGGTCGCACGCCGCTTGTGGATGACGACAGCGGCGCTGGGCGTCGCGAGCGTGTGCGTTCAGCTGTTGGGAGTGCTCGTGCCCTGCGTCCCCTACGCCATGGAGATGGCCGCGGCCGGTTCGATCGACAAGGTGATGTGGCATCCCGCATATGCTCCGCTCGTCGAGCACGCGAGGAGGCTCGTCCAGCTTCAGGATCCGATAGCCCTGGCGCCGTGGTACTTCAACTCTTCGCGGCTGGGCTGGTTGCAGGGGCTCGAGTTTGCGGCGGCAGCCGTGCTGCTCGCTCTCTGCGTGCGTTCGATGCTTCACACCTCTCGCGGTGCGCAAGCAGGCGCTGCCGCGCTACGAGCCGCACGCGGGTGAGGTATACTCGCCCAGTCCCTCCGGGCAGCGCTCGCTGCAATCAATGACAGCTCAGACAACGGTCGCGCGACAGCAGGACTTCAACCTCGAAACGGCGCAGGATGCGGCGCCGGTGGAAATCTCCATCGTCATGCCGTGCCTGAATGAGGCCGACACGCTCGAGACGTGCCTTACCAAGGCGCGGCAGGCGCTCGAGAGTCAGAGCGTCGCGGGCGAAATCATCGTCGCCGACAATGGAAGCACCGATGGATCGGTCGCGATCGCCGAGCGCATGGGAGCGCGGGTCGTCCACGTCGCGGCCAAGGGGTACGGCAACGCGCTGATGGCGGGAATCGCGGCGTCGCGCGGCACATACATCGTCATGGGGGACGCCGACGACAGCTACGATTTTCGCGAAGTGCCCCGACTGATTGCCGCGCTGCGGCAAGGCTACGATCTGGTGCAGGGCTGCCGGCTCCCGTCAGGCGGCGGGACCGTCCTGCCGGGCGCGATGCCGTTTCTCCACCGCTGGTGGGGCAATCCCATGTTCTCGCTGATGGCGCGCCGATGGTTCAAGGCGCCGATCCATGACGTCTACTGCGGCCTGCGAGGATTCACGAGAACGCTCTACGACGCGCTCGATCAGCGATGCACCGGCATGGAGTTCGCCACGGAGATGATCGTCAAGTCGAGCCTTCGCCACGCGCGCATCGGCGAGGTTCCGATCACGCTTCATCCCGACGGGCGCAAGACTCACGCTCCGCACCTCAGGACGTTCCGCGACGGGTGGCGCACCTTGCGGTTCTTTCTGATGTACAGCCCGCGCTGGCTGTTTCTCGTCCCCGGCGCCTGCCTGATTCTCCTCGGCCTGCTTGGGTACGCGCTCGCGATGCCGGGCGTGACGATCCAGGGCGTGACCTTCGACGCGCACACGCTGCTCTTCGCGAGCCTCGCCATCCTGTGCGGGTATCAGTCGATGGTGTTCGCGATCTTCACGAAGACGTTCGCCATCAGCGAGGGGCTCATGCCCGATGACCCGCGCCTGAATCGCTTTTTCTCGGTGATCAATCTCGAGAGGGGCATGCTCCTCGGCGGCGCTTCCCTGCTCGTAGGACTCGTGCTGCTCACCGGCGCCGTCAATCAGTGGCGCCTGACCGACTTCGGCAGGCTCGACTACCGCGAGACGATGCGATGGGTAATCCCCGGGGCGACGCTGACCGCGCTGGGATTCCAGACGATCCTGTCGAGCTTTTTCGTCAGCATCCTCGGCCTGCGCCGGCGATGAACGACGGCCTTCCGACCGACAACGCCCAGTTCGATCGCTACGCCACCGATTACGACGCCGCACTCGCCCAGGGCCTCAGGGTCTCGGGAGAAGACAAGGATTATTTCGCCCAACGCCGCGTCGCGTGGCTTGCCGCGTGCCTCGAGCGCGTGGCGTACAGGCCCCGATCGGCGATGGACTTCGGGTGCGGCACGGGATCTGCTACGCCTTTCCTGCTGGGCTTGGGCGGCGTTGAGTCTCTGATCGGTGTCGACGTCTCCGAAAAGTCGATCGACGAGGCCAGACGCCTGCATTCGGCGACCCGAGCCCGTTTTCTGGTGTTTTCCGATTACGAACCTGACGGCATGCTGGATCTCGCTTTCTGCAACGGCGTGTTTCACCACATTCCACCCGCAGAGCGGGCCGAAGCGATTCGCTACGTCTATGGATCGCTCCGGCCCGGAGGGATCTTCGCGTTCTGGGAGAACAATCCCTGGAACCCGGGGACCCGCTACGTCATGAGCCGCATCCCGTTCGATCGGGATGCGGTCACGCTGACGCCGCCCGAGGCTCGCGGCTTGCTACGGTCTGGCGGATTCGAGATTCTGCGGACCGACTTCCTGTTCATTTTCCCACGCCTGCTTGGATGGTTCCGCGCGATCGAACCCTTCGTCGCGCGGATGCCGCTCGGAGCGCAGTATCAGATCCTTGGCCGCAAACCCGGCCAGGCCCAAAAAGGAACTCAATGAGCGCATCGTCGGGTCGGCCGCGTTGGCTTGCGCGAATAGCCTGCCCGGCTATCGTCTCCTGTTTGTGTCTATCCGCATCGGCGCAGCAGGCAGAAACACCGCGCCGCCTCGCAGTGCGGCCTCCGACGGGCGAACCGGTGCTGACGGTGTTCACGCCCCGGCCTCTGAACTTCGAGCTGGCTCTGAACGAAGTGGAGATCTCGGGCAGGATCAGGAACATCAGCGGCGCCAGCGGTCCCGAGGATCTTTTGCGTGTCAGCGCGGCGCTGAAGGCGGAAACGCCCGGGGGAGAAGTCGGCTGGATTCTGTACGAACCGGGACGACCGCGGTCCGTTGCGACTCGGGCGATCCTGACACGGGAGATTGGCCTGCTCCTCGATCCGCACGTCGTCGTCGATGAGATCGTGAGAGACATCGGACCGTTCAGAGCGGTCCCCGGCGTCGAACACGCGTACGTCGTCGAGGCGAGCGATTCGATGAGAGCGCTGGAGCTCGTCGAGACCTTGCAGCAGCGTACCGGCGTCCGGACCGCGTACTCGCTCCTGAAGCGACAGATGTTCACGCGGCAGGAGGCAGCCGGCAGGCTCGACCGATGTGTCCGGCCGGTTTCCCGAAGATCCGCTGGTGGCCAATCAATGGCACCTTCAGTATCGCAATGTGGAGCCGGCCGGCGCGAACGTACGTGCGGTCTGGCAGGGTGCCTGCTCGGGAACGGCCCCGGCACCGGCTCCGTGATCGCCATCGTGGACAACGGGCTTCAGCACACGCATCCCGACCTGCAGTCCAACTACTCCGCCGCCCTGTCCTTCGATTTCAACGACGGCGATCCCGATCCGAGTCCGATCGTGACGTTCGACTTCCACGGAACAGCGGTAACGGGAATCGCCGCGGCCAGAGGAGGTAACGGCTTCGGCGTCAGCGGCGCGGCTCCGTTGGCGACGCTCGCCGGACTGCGTCTGATCGCGGCCCCGTTCTCCGATGCAACGGGCGCGAGCGCTCTGGGACACCAGCCGAACGCCATCCACATCAGCAACAACTCGTGGGGACCGTTCGACGATGGAGCGACTCTGGAAGGACCCGGCCCGATGACCGAGGCGGCCATACGAGTCGGCTGCCACCACCGGCCGCAACGGACTCGGGAGAGTGTTCGTCTGGGCCGGGGGCAACGGCGCTCAGAGCCAAGATAACTGCAACTTCGACGGCTTCGCGAACAGTCGTTTCGCGATTGCAGTCGGCGCGCTGGCGGATACCGCTCAGCCGGCCTTCTACAGTGAGCCGTGCGCGGCGCTCTTCCTGACCGCAGCCGGCGGACCGCGCGGGCTCACGACGACCGACATTGTCGGCGCCAATGGGTATAGCTCGACCGACTACACGAGCACCTTCGGCGGCACGTCGGCAGCGACGCCGGTCGTGAGCGGCACCGTCTCGCTCATGCTCTCTCGGAACCCGTCGCTCACGGCGCGGGACGTCAAGCACATCCTCGCGCGAACCGCCGTAAAGCTGAACCCTGGCGATGCCGGCTGGTCGCCCGGCCGACATGCCCACAACGAGAACTTATGGCTTTGGTTTAGTCGACGCGAATGCCGCTGTCAGCAGGCTGATCGCATGGCGGCCCGTCCTCCCCGAACAGGCGATCCCGCCCGTCACGCAGATCGTCAACACGCCGATTCCCGACGGCACTCCGGCTGGATTGCAGGATTCCATCGTGATCGCGCCCGCCTTCGCGAACTTCCGAGTCGAGCATGTGGAAGTGGAATTCACCGCCACTCACCAGTATCGCGGCGACATCGAGGTCACGCTAACGTCTCCGGCAGGCGTCGTCAGCCGACTCGCGACCGACGACTCGCCGATTCGTCACCCGATGGTTACTCGGCGTGGCGATTTCGAGCCGTTCGTCACTGGGGCGAAACGGCGGCGGGAACGTGGACGCTTCGCGTCAGCGACGGATTCGAAGAGCAGACAGGCACCTGGAACAACTGGACGCTGAGAATCTTCGGTACTCAGCCAGCGGCGCCCGCCAGCAGAAGAGCAGCCGGTGACTTCGACGGCGACGGTCGGTCGGACTTCGCCGTGTTCCGTCGCAGAAGCGGAGAGTGGTTCATCCAAAACGACCTCCACCCGTCCAATCTGGGGTTTTCGCTCGGACATTCCGGTGGTCGGCGATTATGACGGCGACCGATATGCAGACATTGCCGTGTTTCGTCCGTCCGATGGAGTCTGGTACATCCGCGGGCAGGAACGTGGTCACGTGGGGAGGACTGGGCGACATTCCCGTGCCGGCCGACTACGACGGCGACGGCCGGACCGACGTCGCGATTTTCCGCCCGTCCACCGGCGTCTGGTTCGTCCGCGGAGGATTGACGGCGCAGTGGGGCGGACCGGGGGATATTCCGGTTCCCGGCGACTACAACGGCGACGGCGCCGCCGACGTCGCGATCTACCGTCCGTCCGAGGGCGCCTGGTACGTCCTGGGTGATCGGGAACTTCGCTTTTGGCCTGCCTTCCGACGTTCCCGTACCCGGCGACTACAACGGCGACGGACAGACGGACATCGCCGTGTGGCGGCCGTCGAGCGGCACGTGGTTCGTCAGGGGCCAATTCACCCGCCAATGGGGTGCGGCCGAAGATTTCCCGTTGGCTCTGGACAGCGACGGCGACGGACGCTCCGAACTCGTCGTCTATCGCGGCCGGGAGTGGGTTCGGCGGCGCCTTCCGAAGCCTTGACCCGCAGACATCGGTCGAGACGATTACCCCGTTCGGTCTCGCTCGACATACCGGCGTGACTCCACCCTGGCTGACTGCTGTCCGGGCCGGAGACATGGACGGCGACCGCCGGGCCGATCCCACCGTCTACCGCCCATCGACCCGCGAGTGGGTGTCGCGGCTTTCGACAACCAACGGACAGGTCGTGACGCAGTTTGGTGCTGCCGGTGATACACCCGTTCCTGGAGATTTACACTCGGCTTCGGCTTCAATCAGAGGGCCGTCTATCGGCCATCGTCAGGTCAGTGGCTCTTTCTGAGCGGCTAACAGCTTCACTTTTTAGAACCGAACGCCCTGCCTGTGCCCGCGGACTATGACGGCGACGCTTGGACCGATCCAGCGACGTGGCAGCCCTCGACCGGCATTTGGACCCTGCACTTCCGGGCGACCCCCCCTCCACCTACGACCATGCAGTGGGGGATGACGGGCGACGTGCCGGTGCCCGGGGATTACGACGGCGACCGGCGGGCTGACCTGGCCATATATCGCCCCAGCACCGGCGACTGGTACGTGTCTGATGTCGTCGACGAACTACTCGACGTACTTCGCGGTGAACTGGGGCCTGACGGACGACCGCCCGGTGCCCGGCGACTACGACGGCGACGGTCGAATGGATATCGCGGTGTGGCGGCCGTCGACAGGCGGCTGGTTCCGGTTGTTGTCGTCGACGAACTACACGAGCTTTACGACCGCGCAGTGGGGCGTCTCGACCGACATCCCGATCGCCGCGGACTACAACGGCGACGGCAAGACCGACATCACTGTCTTCAGACCCGGCACCGGGACCTGGTTCGTGCAGGGTGTTCCGCCCGTGGTGCTGGGCATGAACGGCGACATCCCGCTGCCGCGAACGCCATGAGCGCTGAAAGCTGATCTTTGTCTTGACCGATCTCGGACTGGATGGCAGACTGCCTCCAGCTCATCCTTAGACTTTTCGCTCTCAACATCTCAAGGAGTGGTCTGTGACTGCATCCTCAGGCCGACTGGGGCGATGGTGTGTCACGTCGCTGGCGGTGATCACGTGGGCTGGCTCTATGACGTCCGCGTCGGGTCAGGCTGGCAAGGCGGCCCGAGCCTCTCAGCCGCTCACAGGAGAACCGGTACTCGCGGTGCGTACGCCGGAGCCACTGCAGTTCGAGCTGGCTCTGAACGAGCTGGAGCTCGATACACGGCCTTCTGCCAGCGTAGCCCGCGCCCCTCTGACGCTCGTGCCCTCGACGGCGCTTCTGTCCCGCAAAGATTCGATCAACCTCCTCCGCGTCTCCGGCGCGAGAGGACTTGCAGATCTCTCCCGCATCACCACGGAACTCGAGTCGGCCAACCCCGACGGCGACGTTGGCTGGGTGCTGTACGAACCGGGCGTGCCTCGAACGGCCGCCACTCGCGCGGTCCTGACGCGTGAGATCGGCCTGCTCGTCGATCGGGATGTCGCAGTCGAAGAGATCGTCGCCGACGTTGGGCCGGCGCTGCCAGTCCCAGGGGTCGACGGGGGCTACGTCGTCGAAGCGCGCGGCCCGGAGGAGGCGCTCGAGCTCGTCGAGAGGCTGCAGGGACGCGCGGGAGTTCGTCTGGCGTACTCGCTGCTGAAGCGGCAGATGTTCACGCGTTCCGAGGCGGGGCGAAGCTATGTATCTCGCGTGCTCCCGGCGGATCCCCTGCTCGACTCTCAATGGCACTTGAAAGGGCGGAGTCTGGAGATCGCCGGAGCCAACGTGCACGCGGCCTGGCTTTTCAATGAGGGTACCGGCCCGGTCATCGGAGTGGTGGATGACGGGCTCCAGCACACGCATCCGGACATTCAGCCGAACTATTCGGCCCCGTTGTCCTTCGACTTCAACGGGTTCGATCCCGACCCCAGCCCGAACGTCGCGGCCGACTTCCACGGAACCGCGGCGGCGGGCGTCGCGGCAGCCCGCGGGGGCAACGGCATCGGCGTCAGCGGCGCCGCGCCGCTCGCAACGCTCGCCGGTATTCGGCTGACCGCGGCCGCGTTCTCTGACGCGGCAGCCGCGGCGGCTCTTGGCGGCCACCAGCCAGACGCGGTTCACATCAGCAGCAACTCCTGGGGCCCCTCGGACAACGGCATCACGCTCGCCGGCCCGGGGCCAATGACCCTGGCCGCGATGCAGACGGCCGCCACGACCGGCCGGAGCGGGCTTGGACGAATCTTCAGCTGGGCCGGCGGAAACGGAAACGGGAGCCCGGACAACTGCAACTTCGATGGATATGCCAACAGCCGGTTCGTCATCGCCGTCGGCGCGCTGGCGGACAACGGTCAGCAGGCGTTCTACAGCGAGTCGTGCGCCGCGCTCTTCGTGGCCGCGGGATCCAACGGCGGCACGCGGGCGATTACTACCACGGACCTCGTCGGCGGGAACGGGTACAACAACGCGAGCGACTACACGAACACGTTCGGAGGCACATCGTCGGCTACACCGCTCGTGAGCGGGAGCATCGCGCTCATGCTCGCGCAGAACCCGTCCCTCACCGCACGCGACGTCAAGCATGTCCTCGCGCGGACCGGCGTCAAGGTGCAGCCCGGGGACGCCGGATGGTCGACCGGCCGGTACCCGCACAACGAGAAGTTCGGCTTCGGCTTGATCGATGCCGGAGCGGCCGTCAGCCTGGCGGCGTCGTGGCGCACGGTCCTGCCGGAGCAGGCGATCCCACCGGTGACCCGCACGGTCAACCTCTCGATCCCCGACGACAACCCGACCGGGATCACGGACGCGATCGTCATCGGTCCAGGGTTTTCGAATTTCCGGGTCGAGCACGTGGAGGTCGTCTTCAGCGCCACGCATCCCTGGCGAGGGGATCTCGAGGTGACGCTGACCTCCCCGGCGGGTACGGTCAGCCGGCTGGCAACAGAGAGACCGAACGATTCCAACGACAACTTCGTGGGCTGGCAATTCGGCTCGGTCCGGCATTGGGACGAAGCGGCGTCGGGCACCTGGACTCTTCGAGTCTCCGACATGGTGTTGCAGGACACCGGCGTCTGGCAGAACTGGACGCTGCGAATCTACGGCACGCAGCCCACTGCCCCGGCCGGCTCCAGGGCCCGCTCGGATTTCGACGGCGACGGCCGGCTGGACTTCGCGATCTATCGCGGCGGAAGCTGGCGCGTTCAGAACAGCCCGGCGTCGACGACATGGGGAGTGCCCTCGGATATCCCGGTGGTCGGCGACTACGACGGCAACGGCGTTTCCGAAATCGCCATCTTCCGGCCCGCCGACGGAGGCTGGTACATCCAGGGTCAGGCGCCGGTCTCGTGGGGCACACCAGGAGACGTTCCGGTCCCGGCCGACTATAACGGCGACGGCAGCGATGACCTGGCGATCTTCCGCAAGGGGACGTGGTACGTGCGTGGATTGTTCGCGATTCAGTGGGGCGTGCCGGGAGATATCCCCGTCCCTGGCGACTACAACGGTGACGGCGTGGACGAAATCGCCGTGTATCGCCCGAGCGACGGCACGTGGTACATCAACGGCGGCGGGACGATCGTCTTCGGTCAGATCTCTGACATCCCGGTTCCCGCCGACTACGATGGCGACGGCGACGACGACATCGCCCTGTTCCAGCCGTCAACCGCCAACTGGAACGTGATGGGGCAATTCATCCGGCAATGGGGCTCGCCGGGCGACGTGCCGCTCGGGCTCGACATCAACGCCGACGGGCGCGCGGAGCTCGTGGCGTACCGCCGGCAGGACGCGACGTTCCGGAGCCAGGACACCCAGACGCTGGTCCAGACGACCACGCCATTTGGAGCGCCTGGAGATCTGCCCGCCTTGACCCCGGCCTGGCTGCGTTCCGTCCGCGCGGGAGATATGGACGGCGACCGTCGCGCCGATCCATTGATTTTCCGTCCCTCGACGGGCGCGTGGAGGGCGTTGCTGTCATCCACCCAGATGGAGGCCGCGACGTGTTGTTTCGCTGCCGGTGATATCCCGGTCCCTGGGCATTATCTCGGGTTTGGAAGGCACCAGGTGGCCGTTTTCCGCCCGTCGGACGGCTCGTGGATCATGCCCGGAGCGCCGACGGTTTTCTGGGGCGTATCGGGCGATGTCCCCGTGCCCGCCGACTATGACGGCGACAGCAAGACCGACATCGCCGTGTGGCGGCCGGGCAGCGGACATTGGTTCCTGCGGCCCTCGTCCAGCCCTCAGGCGTCCATCCTGTTCGGAGTCGCCGGCGACATTCCGGTGCCAGGCGACTACGACGGCGATCGGAGGACCGACGTCGCGATTTATCGGCCGAGCACCGGTGTGTGGTACGTCCTGAGATCGTCGTCGAACTACACGACGTACTTCGCGGTGAGCTGGGGTGTGACGGATGATCGTCCCGTCCCCGGCGACTACGACGCCGACGGCCAGACGGACATCGCGGTGTGGCGTCCTTCGAACGGCGTCTGGTTCCGATTGCTGTCGTCGACGAACTACTCGAGCTTTACGACCGCCCAGTGGGGCATCCCGACGGATATCCCGATCGCCGCGGACTACAACGGCGACGGGAAGACGGACGTCACCGTGTTCCGGCCCGCGAGCGGAACGTGGTTCGTGCTGGGTGTTCCGCCGGTGGTGCTGGGCATGAACGGCGACATCCCGCTGCCTCGAACGCCCTGAGCTCGGGGCGTCCCACCCGGACGGGATCGGACGGCGCGCATTCGGGCTAGGATCCCCGCGATGCCGTCCGATCCGACGATCTCGACGATCGTCGTCAACTTTCGCAGCTACGATGAGCTGACGGCCTGTCTCACGGCGATCGGAGCCGAAGGGACTCGCACGTCCATCCAGGTCGTGGTCGTCGATCAGGCAAGCGATGCCGGACGTCTGGCGGCGGTTCGTGCGCGGTTTCCGGACGCCGTCACGATCGCCAACCCGCGCAACGACGGATTCGCCGCGGGCGTCAACCGGGGCGCCAGCCGGGCGACCGGACGATACCTCCTGCTCGTGAATCCCGACACGGTCATCTCGACTGGGCTCGTCGGCGCGCTGGCTGCCTGGCTGGAGGCGCACCCAGAGGTCGCCGTCGCGGGGCCGAGGATCTTCAACGCGGACGGAACCATCCAACCCTCCGCCCGCCGCTTTCCCGATCTGACGACAGCATTTGGCGGGCGTATGAGCTCGCTGACGCGCCTGGCGCCCGGCAACTGGCTGTCGCGCCGGAATCTGGAGTGGTCGCGCGCCTCGACGCCCACGGAAGTCGACTGGGTCTCGGGGGCGTGCATGATGATTCGACGATCGGCCTTCGACGCCGTCGGCGGCATGGACGACCGATTCTTCCTGTACTGGGAAGACGCGGACCTCTGCCGGCGTTTGCGAAGCGCGGGCCATCGCACCGAGTACGTGCCGACGGTTTCAGCCGTGCACGAAGGGGCGCGCGCGAGCCGTCACGCGACCGCGCGATCGCTGGTCGCCTTTCATCGGAGCGCCTTCCGCTACTACTGGAAGCACGGCGGGCCGGTCGCCCGCGTCTTCGCGCCGATCGTTCAGGCGGCGCTCTGGAGCCGGCTGCTGATCAAGCTGGCGCTCAACACACGACGCCAATCTTCGCTGTTGTAGACTCCCGGAATGGCCGCCTCCCCGGAACCGTCCGCCGCCGCACAGATCTCACAGGTCCTTCTGCGGTTGCAGTATCGAGCGCTCGCCAGGCGACCCGCCGATCTGCCGGAGCTCACCGACGTCGAGTTCCGGTGCTACTCACAGAACGGAGAGGATGGCATCCTCTTGTACCTGTTTTCACTGCTCGGCACCGTCAACCGCCAGGTCGTCGAGATCGGCGCGGGCGATGGAATCGAATGCAACGCCGCCAACCTGATCGTCAATCACAGCTGGCACGGGCTCCTCATCGATGGGGATGCGCGCCAGGTTGCGCGGGGCAAGCAGTTCTACGCCGAGGGCAAGAACACGTGGGTGCATCCGCCCATGCTCGTCGCATCCTGGGTGACCGTCGAGAACATCAACCCGCTGATCACCGGCAACGGCTTCTCCGGAGAGATCGATCTGCTGTCGCTCGATCTGGACGGAAACGACTATTGGATCTGGCGCGCGCTCGACTGCGTCCGCCCGCGGGTCGTCGTCCTCGAGTTCAACGCGGCGCTCGGGCCGGAACGCAGGCTCTCGATGCCCTATCAGCCCGATTACCGGCTGGACGTCAACGTCCAGCCATACCGCTGCGGCGCATCGCTTCCCGCTTTCGTCAAGCTCGGACAGGACAAAGGCTACCGCCTCGTCGGCGTGCATTCGCACGGATTCAACGCGTTCTTCGTCCGGGCCGGGGTCGGAGAAGACGTGTTGCCCGAACGCACGGCCAGCGAGTGCTACGCGCGGACGGATCGCCTGCGTGGCTGGGCCCCATCGTGGCTGGATGCGATGTTCGCCGGCGGCTACCGCTGGGAAGAGGTCTGAGCGAACCGCGGCTGTAACTGAAAGGGGGACTACCGCCTAGTGGGCCGGCACGCTGGCGCGACGCGGCTGAGCCGCGAGTCGCTCGAGATCGGCATCCACCATCATCTTGACGAGAGCCTGAAACGTCACCGACGTGTCCCAGCCCAACACCCGCCGTGCCTTGGACGCGTCGCCGATCAGCTGATCGACCTCCGCGGGCCGGATCAATGCCGGGTCGAGCCGGACGTGCTTTTCCCAGTCCAGCCCGGCGTGGCCGAACGCCGTGACCACGAGGTCGCGGACCGAATGGCTCACGCCGGTGGCGATCACGTAGTCGTCCGCGTGCGCCTGCTGCAGCATCAGCCACATCGCCCGGACGTAGTCGCCCGCGAACCCCCAGTCGCGCTGGGCGTCCAGGTTGCCGAGCGAAATCGAGTTTGCGAGCCCGAGCTTGATGCGCGCCACGCCGTCGCTGACTTTTCGCGTGACGAACTCGAGGCCGCGCCGGGGAGATTCGTGGTTGAACAGAATCCCGGAGCAGGCAAAGAGGCCGTAGCTTTCGCGGTAGTTCACGGTGATGTAGTGGCCGAAGACCTTCGAGACGCCGTAGGGACTGCGCGGATAGAAGGGCGTCAGCTCGGTCTGCGGCACCTCGCGCACCTTGCCGAACATCTCACTCGAGGAGGCCTGATAGACGCGAATCGTGGGGTCGACCTGGCGGACGGCTTCGAGCACGCGCGTGACGCCCTGGGCGTTGAACTCGCCCGTCAGCATCGGCTGGTCCCAGGAGGCCGGCACGAACGACATCGCGGCGAGGTTGTAGACCTCGTGCGGCTTGACATCGTGCAGCAACCGAATCAGCGACAGCTGATCCAGCAGGTCGCCCGGCTTCAACGTGATCCGATCGAGCAGGTGCTCGATACGCCAGAGGTTCGCCGCGCTCGTGCGCCGCACGACGCCGACAACCTCGTAGCCCTTCTCGAGCAGGAGCTCGGCCAGGTACGATCCGTCCTGTCCGGTAATCCCGGTGATGACCGCGCGCCTTGGCATCTCGAGGCCGATTATAACAGGGGGTGTCCGGCTGCGAGCCAACCTCGCAGCCGGAACCCCGGGTCAGGCGCTTAGAACCCGCGACCGACTAAGACATCGTTGAGCGACCTGACACCCCACTGCACGTCAAAGAAGCTGGCGAAACCTGAACTGGACGTGCGGACGTACCACTTGCCGTCGCGTGGCCGCCAGAAAGCGATATCGATCCGACCGTCCCCGTCGTAATCCCCGATCACGGGCACGTCGCTTTCGCTCGTCCAGCCCCATTGGACGGCGAAACCGGCGGTGTACTCGCTTGCGGAACTTCGGCTGTACCAGACACCGTTTGACGCCCGCCACACGGTCAGGTCCGTCCGACCGTCCCCGTCGAAGTCGCCGACGAGCGGTTGGTCGCCCAGGCTCCCCACACCCCATTGGTGCGCGAAGGAGCTCGTATAACCGCTGCTCGACGTGAGCACGAACCAGGCTCCGGTAGTCGGCCGCCAGACGGCAACGTCCGCACGGCCATCGCCGTCATAGTCGCCCGCCACTGGCTTGTCCCCCGCGCTGCTTTCGCCCCACCGGACCGAGAAAGCTCGTGTGTATTCCGAGCTCGACGTCAGGACATACCAGGTGCCGTCGGTCGGCCGCCAGATGGCGATATCGCTCCGGCGATCTCCATCGTAGTCGGCGGGCACGGGCACATCGCCGCTGCTTGCGGAGCCCCACACGATCGCAAGCCGCCGCGTAAAGTTCTGACCAGACAGGAGGACGTGCCACTCGCCTGTGCCAGGCCGCCACACAGCGATGTCCATTCTGCGGTCACCGTCAAAGTCTCCGGCGACCGGTCTGTCCTGCATCGCTCCGACCCCCCATTGGACCGAGAAGAACGTCGAGTACTGGCTCGTCGACTGCCGGAAATACCAGGTCCCGTTTGCGGGCCGCCATACGGCAATCTCCGATTGGCCGTCCGGATTGAGATCGCTGGGTGTGCCCGCCAGCCATGCCAGGAGCTGGTGCGAAGGAAGATCTCCCGGCGTGCCCCACTCCGTCGTGAAGGTCAAGCCAGTGGCAACGTCAAAGGTGGACCACCGGCCGGTGGAACGTCGGTAGAGGACGAGATCTGCCCGCCCGTCTCGAGTCGTGTCCATCGCCATCGGCAGGTCGCTCAAAGTGCCCCAGCTGGCCGAGAATTGATTTCGGACCGACCAGACACCCGAGCTGCGACGGTAAAATGCTATGTCCGCCCGGCCATCGCCGTTGTAATCGGCCGGCACCGGCAGATCTCCCGGTTCGCCCCATGTGACGGTACCCTGGTTCCGAATGCGCCAGGTGCCGGATCCTCGTAGATAGACGGCGATATCAACCCGGCCGTCTCCGTCGTAGTCGGCGGGCACAGGAATCGCCGAGGGCCCTCCCCACTGGATGGTGGACTGCCCGCGAACGAACCACACGCCGGCAGACGGGCGAAACACGGCGATGTCCATGCGACCGTCGCCGTCGTAATCCGCCGGCACCGGCACGTCCCCGGGCACGCCCCACTGGATCTCCGAGCCTTCGAAGTACCATCTGCCCGTCGAAGGTCGATAGACCGCAGCGTCGGCCGTCAGGTCTCCGTCATAGTCTCCGGCAACTGCAATGTCGCCGACGGCTCCCAGACGGATGTCGGGCCGACCGCGCACGTGCCACGTTCCCGTGGAGGGCCTGAAGATCGCGTTATCGCCGCATCCATCGCCCGTGAAATCGACGTGCGCGTTCTGCGCGAGACGGCTCGGGGGATCGACGGTCAGTTGCAGATCGAACGGAATCGTGTACGAGAGGTCGGGACCTCGCGACGAGAATTCCAGGCGATGGGAATAGGAGCCCGGGGCGAGCCCGGTCGTATCCACCACCAACCGAAAGCGCCCCGGAGCGCCAAGCACGGTACTGCCCCCGTCGGGCAGCGTGCGCACCCAGGCCGGGGCCTCGGAAAGGCGCCAGGGAACGGGAATCACGCTCGGGTTCTCGATGCTGATGTCCCGCACGGCCGGCACGCACTGCATCGCGCGCAGCGCGACCGTCGTGGTAGAGAGATCGATGCGAGGCGAGAGGGCGATGTAGACGCGACCACCGGCCGACCCGGCCGCCGGCACGCCGACGAGGATCTCCTCCGCCCCTTCGCCGGTGACCTCCCACACGCGCACCGACTCGATCGGGCCGGCCGCCTCGTCGCTGATGATTCTGCGGCTCGCTGACGTTGCGAGATCGACCGGCGCTCGCGGCAGCGTGGACCGATCGCGCCCGAAAAACGCGAACACCTCGCCGCTGCCGCCGTTCGCCCCCGGCGCGAGCATCACGATGTCGAGCGGCGTGCGCCGCGTGAGGAAACCGGCGGTCAGCTGCGTTCCCAGGTGGTGACCCGCCGCCGCTCCATAAAGAGTGAACGCCGGCGTGAAGGCGGCGGTAATGTCGGGCCGGCCCAGGACGACGCTCACCTCCCCCGAATCGGGTCGGGTATTCGACGGTCCGTCCGCGTTCGGCGCCCCGATGAGAAGTTCTGCCGAGAAATCCCTGAAGACATCGATGTCGGCGATCGCCAGTGCGGCGCCGAAGCGGTCTCCCGCCTCGACACCATTCAACTGGGCGTCTGCCTGCGACGGCAACGTCAGCGACGAGGGAAGCGCGCCCACACGCCCGCGGATCAGATAGACGGCACCCTGAGTGGCGCGCGCCACGGGGTCTCCGAGCGCCAGGTCGAATATGCCGTCGCCAGTCACATCTCCCGTCGCGAGCGCCATCGACGCGCTGAGCCCGGAAATGACACTCGCCGTCTGCGCGATAGCGAGATCGACCGTCGTCGGTGCGCCACGGAGGTCGACGACGTACACGACACCCCGGCTGGGGACTCCGACGATGACTTCACGAAAGCGGTCTCCGTTCAGGTCGGCGCTCTCGACGAGGGTGCCGACGTTGTCGCCAGGCGCCGCGCCGACGATTGTAAAAGCGGCATCTGCGACCGCTCGATTGCCGCCTCTGACAAACGGTCCCGGAAACACGTACACCGCGCCGCGGCCCCCGAACGCCCCCGGCGCACCGACGATCAGATCGCGCGGCGGAATGGTCCCGACGGGGTTGCCGTTCACCACTTGCACTTCCTGTCGGATCACGTACGCTGCGTCGACCGAGTCGCCAAACCGGTCGCCCGCGACGCCTCCCGTGAGCTGCACATCGGCCGCTGTGAGCATCGTCTGGGCAGCCTGAGGGCGCGTGAGGAAGACGCGCACGGCGCCGCGGCCACTGCCTTCGTCGGGGGAGCCGACGACCAGCTCCTTGATCCAATAGTCGCCGGTCAGGTCTCCAACCGCCAGCCACGCGGCGGCGCGGCCGCCGGCAGCGGTGCCTTCCAGGGTGCGCCGCCCCGCGCTGGAACTCAGATCGACCATCTGGGCTGAAGCCATACCGGCCGACACACACCAGCAGGCGACTACGTACGTCGCCCGTCGCAGTAAGGTTCTCATCGTCCACTCCTCGCGAGGAACCGGACCCGATCCCCTCCTCGCGGCGACAGCCTGAGCAACACACGTACCCCTGCTGTTTTCGACAGAAGGGCGTGGAATTGGTAGAACCGCCGTACTAGTGGGAAATCAGTTGCTCAGGAAAGGCGCCACGCGCCTCAGAGCTACTCAGAGCTACAGGCGAAACACGTGGGACGCGTGCGTTCCGTTCAACGCATTCCGCGTGTCGACGACGAGCGGCGACTTTGCCACGATGGCGTCGTAGTCGAACATGGTGTGATTGGTCGTGATGACCGCGCAGTCGATGCCCTCCGCCAGCGCGCGGTCCGCGGGCACCGCCTCGAGATCGAGATCCCCGTGATCGAGCCGCGGCACGAACGGATCGCTGTAGCTCACGGTCGCGCCGCTTCGACGCAGGAGGTGGGCCACGTCGATCGCCGGCGACTCGCGCGCGTCATTCACGTCCGCCTTGTAGGCAATGCCGAAGAGATGGACGCGGGACCCTCGCAGCGGCTTGGCGACGCTGTTGAGCGCTTCGGCGATGCGCTCGACGACGAAGCGGGGCATCCCGGCATTGATGTGGCCCGCCAGCTCGATGAAGCGGCTTTCGAAGCCGTTCTGGCGCGCCTTCCAGCTCAGGTAGAACGGATCGATCGGGATGCAGTGGCCGCCGAGGCCCGGCCCCGGATAGAACGGCATGAAGCCGAACGGCTTCGTCTTGGCCGCGTTGATGACTTCCCAGACGTCGATGTCCAGGCTGCGGCACATCAACGCCAGCTCGTTCACCAACCCGATGTTGACCGCCCGGAACGTATTCTCGAGCAGCTTGACCATTTCGGCGACGCGGGTCGATGAGACCGGGACAATCCTGTCCACAATCTGGCGATAGAGGGCAGCCGAGACCGCGGTCGAGTCGGAATCGATACCGCCGACGACTTTCGGAATACTCCGCGTCGTCCACTGCCCGTTGCCGGGGTCCACGCGCTCGGGCGAGAAGGCTAGAAAGAAGTCTTTGCCCGCCTTGAGGCCGTTCGCCTCGAGCATCGGCTGCAACACCTCGTCGGTGGTCCCTGGATAGGTCGTCGATTCCAGGATGACGAGCTGCCCTTCCCGCAGGTGCTTCGCCACCTGCTCGACGGCGGACACGACGAACGAGAGGTCCGGATCCTTGGTCTTCCGGAGCGGTGTCGGCACACAGATGTTGATCGTGTCCGCCCCGCGGAGGGTCGAGAAGTCGGTCGTCGCACGCAGCCGGCCCGAGTCGACCGCAGCGCGGACGTCGCTCCCCGGCACGTCCGGAATGTACGACTCGCCCCTGCCTACGGCCTCGACCTTCGATCGATCCAGATCGATGCCGAGCGCACAGAACCCCGCCCGGGCGAACTCAACGAGCAGCGGCAGCCCGACGTAGCCGAGCCCGATGACGGCGGTGGTGGCGTTGCGCGACTCGAGCCTGGTGAGCAGATCGCCGGCGAGCCGCTTCATTTCGACGAGCATTATACCGTCCCTGGTCGCGGCCAACCGGTCGCGATCCAGTCTTGACTCAGCAACGGGCGTGCCCGGCACCGGTCGCTGGAAGTGCTGGAAACCGAGCACCGATCGGCAAAACGTTTCCAGAGATGAGCAGCGGGCCGCCCAGCCATCGCGGCCTCGGGCGCAAAAGGGCCTCATTAGGCGGTACGATACCCAGGGAGTGCGACGGAGGAACGCGTGCAACACTCTGCGGCTTCGTGCGATGTGCTGGTGGCCGGCGCCGGTGTCGCCGGCCTCGCATCCGCGGCCTCGATAGCCGGAAGCGGCGTCTCGGTCGTGCTGGTGGATCGTCATCCACGCGCGGGCATGGAAACCAGCACCCACAACAGCGGCGTGATCCATGCGGGTCTTTACTATCCGCCCGGCTCCCTGAAAGCGCGGCTGTGCGTCGAGGGCCGCGATCGGCTGTACGAGTTCTGCGCCCGCCGGGGCGTGCTCCACGCGCGAACCGGCAAGCTCGTCGTCGCGACGTCGGACGAGGAAGTGGAGCAACTCGAGGCGCTCATGACGCGCGCCCATGCCAACGGCGTCACGGACGTCACGATGATCCGGGACGGAGAAATCGAGGCGCTTCAGCCCGGCCTCCGCGCGCGGGTGGCGCTGCTCTCACCGTCGACCGGGATCGTCGCGTCGGATGCGCTCGTCGGAGCCCTGCTGCAGGAATGTCGAGATCGGGAGGTCGGGTTTCTCCCCGCCACGCCACTCGTCGACGCCGCACGATCCAACGGCGGCTTCGACGTGCGCACGCCGCGGGAGACGTTCCATGCAAGGGTGGTGGTGAACGCCGCCGGGCTCTATGCAGACGACGTCTCACGGATGATGGGCGGTGAAGAGTTTCGGATCTACCCGTGCCGCGGCGAGTACGCCGAGCTGTCGGCTCGGCGGCACGGCCAGATAAAGATGCCGGTCTATCCCCTGCCTCACGCGTCCGGGCACGGTCTCGGCACTCACGTGACGCCGACAGCCTGGGGCCCGATTCTCCTGGGACCCACGGTCCGTTACCAGGAACGGAAGGACGACTACGAGAGCGATCGCCTGCCTCTCGAGGCGTTCCTCGAGGCGGCCCGGTCACTACTGACGGACGTCGAGATGGCCGATCTGCGGCTGGGAGGGACGGGCATCCGCGCGAAGTTTCATCCGCCCGAAGAATCGTTCGCCGACTTTCACATCGCGCACGACACTCGGGCGCCTGGTCTGATTCACGTGGCGGGGATCGATTCTCCGGGGCTGACCTCATGCCTGGCGATCGGCGAGATGGTCGCCCGACTCGTCACCGAAACGCTCTAGGTCGTGGCACGAGGCTTCAGCCTCGTCCTTGTATGTACCGCCTCAGCGCGTCCTGCCATGTCGGCATCGTGATCCCGACCCGCTGGAGCTTATCCACCGCGAGAGCGGAATAGAGAGGCCGTGCGGCGCGCAGGTTGACCGTGTCCAACGTGATCGGGCGGAGGCGCGCTTCGCGTCCGAGGAGACGCGCGGCCTCTTGCGCGAACTCGTCCCACCGGCACGACCCGGTGTTCACGCAGTGATACAGGCCGTGTGGGGCGCGCGTCTCGAGCAATCGGCGCGTGGCCGCGGCGACGTCTCCCGCGTGGCTCGGCGTGACGATGCGATCCGTGAACACCGGCACTTCGAGCCCTGCCTGAATCGCCGCGACGATGTTCCCCGCGCTCCCGAGCCGCGCGCCGTTTCCCGCTGTCGGCCCGCCGAAGATGCTCTCCACGCGAAGTACGTTACGATCGCTGTGCCTCTCCCGCGAGCCGCTCCCCGAGCAGCTTCGACAGGCCGTACACCGACGCGGGATTCGGCCGATCGTCCTCGGTGTAGGGACGGTCGGCTCGCCCGTCGAAGACGAAATCCGATCCGTAATGGACGAACGTCGCGCCGCGCTCGGACGCCTCACGCGCGAGGGTCAGCACGTCGAACGCGTTCACCGCGAACGCGCGGACCGGATCGTCCTCGGCGGCATCCACGTTGTTGTACGCCGCGCAGTTCACCACGACGTCTGGCCGAACGCGGGCACACGTGTCGCGGACCGCCTCCGCATTCGAGATGTCCACGTCACGGCGCCCCAGCCCGACCACTTCGTGGTTGTTCTCGAATTCCTGGACGATCGCGGCGCCAAGGTGGCCGCCCGCGCCGGTCACGAGTACTTTCATGGGCCTCCGTAGAAAGCCGCGATCGCGCCCACGACATGCTCCTGCTGGGCCTCGGTGAGCTCCCCGAAGATCGGCAGCGCAAGCGTCTCGGCCGCCGCGCGCTCTGATTCCGGAAAATCGCCCCGGCGGTGCCCGAGGCTCGCGAAGCATTCCTGCAGGTGAAACGGGACGGGATAGTAGATCTCGGTGCCGA
This sequence comes from uncultured Acidobacteriota bacterium, assembly GCA_963847125.1. Lineage (GTDB taxonomy): Bacteria > Acidobacteriota > Vicinamibacteria > Vicinamibacterales > 2-12-FULL-66-21 > DATAEE01. Next base: position 2,205,570 of record CAWJYM010000004.1, on the reverse strand, counting down.
CGCCGGCGGAGCCCAGATGGGTCCGCAGGGCGTCGCGGCGCGGCGCGCGGATGACGAACTGGTTGTAGATGTGACGACGGCCGGACGGCTCGGCGGGCAGGCCGACGATGCGCTCGAGGCCGGCCTTTCTGAACAGCTCGCCGTATCGGCCGGCGTTCCGCCGCCGGCCCTCCGTCCAGCGCTCGAGGTGCGGAAGCTTCACGCGCAGCACCGCCGCCTGGATGGCATCCAGCCGGAAATTGCCTCCAATGACCTTGTGGAAATACTTCGGCTCCGCGCCGTGGCCTCGCAGCAGCCGCAGGCGGTGCGCCAGGCCGTCGTCGTTCGTCGTCACGAGCCCGGCGTCGCCGAACGCCCCGAGGTTCTTGCTGGGAAAAAAAGAATAGCAGCCGAGCGTGCCCATGGTCCCGGCCTGACGAGGGCCGCCCCCGGACGAGGCTGGAGGCTGGAGCAGTGAGGACGAGCCTGAAGGCTCGTACCACGCACCGATGGCTTGCGCCGCATCCTCGATCACCGGTATCCCACGCCGGCCGGCCAGCTCCAGAATCGGATCCATGTCGGCGCACAAGCCGAAGAGATGAACAGGGACGATCGCTCTCGTGCGATCCGTTACCGCCCGCGCGACCGCCGCGGGGTCGACGTTGAACGTGACCGGGTCGATGTCGACCAGCTTCGGGGTCGCGCCGAGGCGCGCGACGCATCCGGCCGTCGCGAAAAACGAATAGGTCGGCACCACGACTTCGTCGCCCGGGCCGATGTCCAGCGCCATAAGCGCCACGAGCAGGGCATCGGTCCCGGACGAAACGCCGATCGCATGGCGAACGCCGATGACGGATGCGATCGCCTGCTCGAACGCCTCGACCTCGGCGCCGAGGATGAACCGCTGGCTGTCGGCGACGCGCGCCAGCGCAGCCAGGATCTCGTCTCGCAACGGTTCGTACTGCGCGGACAGATCGAGCAGCGGCACGCGCGTTGGGGCAGTCGGTGGAGGCATGCGGCCGGATCGCGGGCAGCCCTGAAGGGCTGCGCTACAAACGGCAAAATCAATTTATCACGTTGATGGCGGCCAGCCGGCTCTGGTACGCTCCCGCGGAACCATGCCAGGTGTGGCACGAGGCGTCAGCCTCATCGTGGCACGAGGCTTCAGCCTCGTCGTGCTTCGTGTCGCCGCCGCGGCGCTCGCCTTTCGTGTGCTCTCAGCGATCGTTGGCTTCCTCGTCAACGCCATCGTTCCGCTGGCACAGCGCGAGCAATTCACCGTTTTCGGCCGCACCCATTACTTCTGGGACGCGTTCGCACGCTGGGACTCCGGCTGGTTCTACGGAATCGCGCGGAACGGATACGCGTTCACCGAGGGCGGCAGGAGCAACCTGGCGTTCTTTCCCGCGTACCCGATGTCGATGCGCTTCGTCGGCCGGCTGATGGGCGGCGACCAGCAATCCGACTACTTCATCGCCGGGATCCTCGTATCCTGGGCCGCATTCGCCCTTGCGCTCGTCGTCCTCTATCGGCTCGCGGAGCTGGAGCTGGGGGACGAGGCCGCAGCCCTCCGATGCACGATGTACGCGACCGTGTTCCCGTTCGCGTTTTTCTTCGGGGTCGTGTACCTCGGAAAGCCTGTTCCTGCTGGGAAGCGTCGCGACCTTCTACGCGATGCGGCGGTCGCGCTGGCTGCTCGCCGGGCTCGCCGGCGCGCTGACGACCGCCACGCGGGCCAACGGCATCTTCATGCTGCCGGCGCTCGTCGTGCTGCTGTGGCCCCTCAGACGTGACCGCGCGGCGCTCCTCAAAGGCCTTGGAGCCGTCGCGCTCGCGTCGGCCGGATACGTCGCCTACTCCCTGTCCGTCCATCAGATGAGCGGATCGTTCCTGGAGTGGAGGAACAGCATCGTTCGATGGGACTGGACGCCAGGATCGCGTGCCCCGTGGATGCCCCTCTGGGCCGTACTGGCCGGCATCGTCTCGGATCCGTACGGTTATGTGACGCGCGGGCCCCAGGCGATCTGCGATTTCCTGAATGCCGCCGCCGCCGTCCTCGTCCTGTCGTCCACGCCGTTCATGGTTCGACGCTTCGGCGTTCCGGGAATCGCGTACGCGACGCTGATCGTGATCAACTTCGTCGTGCCGCTCTCGTCAGGATCGGTCGAAGGACTGGGGCGGTATGCCGCGGTGCTGTTCCCATTTCCGCTCTGGCTGGCGAGCACCCACGGCATCGCGAACCATCACCGGACGATGGCGATCTTCGGGATGTTTTACGTGATTTGCTTTACGCTTTGGGTGAAGCTCTATCCGCTCTTCTAGGCAATCCGTGCGATCCGCGGGCATTCACGCGGCATGCGATTTGCTGCGTTTGGCGCAAACCATGCCCGCTCAACGAAACACGGCGCGCGTCGTGATCCGCGCAGCCACGATCTTCGTGCTGCTCAACTTCACCACTGCGACGACCGATGCTGTCGCGCAGCCGGCGCAAGTCATCGTCACCGGATTGGAAGGCCCCGTTGCATTTGCCCGGAACCCGTGGGATCCGGCGGTCTGGTACGTCGCGCAGCAGAATGGCGTGATCTGGACGATCCGCAACGGCGTCCGAGTATCCACGCCTTTTCTGAATCTGAGCGGAAGCATTTCCTTCGGCGGCGAGCGTGGCCTCCTCGGGCTTGCCTTTGCTCCCGACTTCCTGACCAGCGGACGCTTCTACGTCAACTTCACGAACCCACAGGGACACACCGTCGTCGCGAGATTCCTGCGCTCGGACGCGAACTGGGACCTTGCCGACCCGGCTTCGCGCAAGGATCTCGTCTGGTCCACCGGCTTGCCGCGGATTGAGCGCACCGCGGGCAACCACAACGGCGGCTGTCTCGCGTTCGGTCCGGACGGCTATCTCTACGTGGCTGTGGGAGACAGCGGGGGCGGCGGCGATCCGGCGAATGCCGCGCAGAATCCCGCCGAGTTGCGTGGAAAGATTCTGAGGATCGACGTCAACGTGCCGCTGACCCATCCGAACGGCTTCGTCGTCCCGGGCGACAATCCGTTCGTCGACGACGTGCCGGTGGATGCGCTGCCCGAGATCTGGGCCTTCGGTCTCCGCAATCCCTGGAAGATGAGTTTCGACAACCCCGCGCTCGGCGGAACGGGCGCCCTGCTGATTGGAGACGTCGGACAACACGCGCGGGAAGAAGTCGATTTCGAGCCGGCCGGCCAGGGCGGTCGAAACTACGGCTGGGCAAACCGGGAAGGGTTGATTCCGTTCGATCCGGCCCGGCCGGTTGCGTTCCAGCCGCTCATCTCCCCCATCCACGACTACGACAGATCCTCGGGTGCCTCCGTCACAGGCGGATATGTGTACCGGGGCTCACGCAGACCAGCCGAGCGCGGCCGCTACTTCTTCGCCGACTTCATTTCCGGCCGCGTGTGGTCTTTCCTGATCAGCGGGGGCGCAGCCACCAACCTCGTCGAGCACACCGCCGCGCTGGGCGGGTTCGACGTCCTCGGCAACGTCAGCGGCTTCGGTGAGGATGCAGCGGGAGAGCTGTACATCCTCAACTACACGGCCGGTACGATCGTCGCGCTGCATCCGCTGACGTCGCCGGCAAACCTGCGCGTGATTCGCTGAGGCGCTACCGGACAACCCGGAGGTTGACGGGTCGGGTGACGAACGAGAACGGAGCCAGAAACCGGCTCATGTCACACCCGCCGAACGTGAATATCGGCTCGCACGGGCCGACTTCCCGCCAGGTTGGAGTACCCATGATGTTCCCGTCGATCAGCACGTCGAAGTGCAGCTGCGACGGCTGATGAATGAGAATGTCGCAGGAGATCTCGATGCCGCCGCCATGAGGCGCCGGACATCTCGTGCCGCCGGTCTTCCTCAGGAGTCCCCAGCCTTCCGCGCGATGCTCCCATGCCACACGGTTCAGAAACTCGCCCACTTGCGCGGCGTTTGCCCACGGCGTGGGGTATTCGGGACGAATGCGCTGAAGCGTCGGCAGGAGACTCGTCTGCGCGAAGGCGAGCGCAGGAACGGCTGCCAACGAGACGATCAGGACGATGGCGATGCGGCGGACCATGATGCCTCCCAACGTGGACCTGCACGACAACCGAGAGGACGGAGCTCTGCCCTCGAACCGGAACTGTCTGTTGGGGAGCTTCGTGGTAACTGGCTGAAATAATACTACTTATAGCTCAACCGCGCAAGCTGCAGAGCTTTACCCGCGACGGTCGTCCCGAGCCACGTCCGGTACCTGGGGGTCACGAAGTGCCCTGCGCCGCGAGCGCCTTGACTTCGATGGCTGGCGGCGGCGGGGTCTCCGGCACCGTCACTGACGCCTGGAGATACCGGCGATGCCATGCGACGAGGACCGCGAGGCCCCAGAGCTCGAATCCGTACGAGTGGCGTCCGGACATGTGGTCGGCAACCGCGGCGCGCACGGCCACCGGGTCGAGCATCGGGAGCGCGGCGAGGCTCCGCTCGGACAACAGGTCATCCACCAGGGCGCGGCCCGGTCTGCGCAGCCATGCGTGAACGGGAATGCTGAAGCCCTGCTTGCGCGCGCCAGCGACCTCGACGCCGTAGGTTCGCTTGGCCAGTTCCCTGAGAATCTTCTTCGTGGCCCCCGTGCGCGTGGCCTTGAACCCGGCGGGAAGGCTGAGCGCAAAGGCGGCGAGCCGAGGCTCCAGAAACGGCGAGCGGACCTCGAGTCCGTGGGCCATGCTCATCCGATCGGACTTGGCGAGGATGTCGTTCGGAAGATACTCGCGCACGTCCGCGGTCTGCAATTGCCTGAGCGTGGGCCGCGCGGGCAGGCCGTGTGCGCGCGCCAGGCTCGCGAGAACTTCGCGCGCGACGGCGCGGCCGGCGGGCGCGGCCAGCAACCGCGCCGCGTCATCCGGCAACCAGGTGCCGTTCCACGTAAAGTGCGCGACGGAGGGCGGGAGGTCGGAGGCGCGAAGAAACCGCATCAGCTTGTCGCTGCCTGAGACCTTGCGCTCGCTGGTCCGAATCGCGCGGGCGCTGCGCGCCAGAAGCCTCCGCGCTGCCATCGGCAGCCGCGACGTCGTCGCCTCGTGCCACAGCGTCGCCTGGTATGTGAGGTAGCCGCCGAACAGCTCGTCACCCCCATCGCCGCTCAACACGACCTTCGTCGTGCTGGCCGCCGCCCGGGACATCGTCCAGACCGCGAGCGCGGATGAATCGGCCAGCGGGTCGTCGGCATGCGCGACGATGGGGAAGAAATCGTCCAGAGCTTCGGGGCCCAGCCTGACGTCCACGAGTGGAACCCCGAGCTGGCGCGCCGTCCGTTCGGCCCCCGGCCACTCGCTGTCGCTCGCCTCGGAGAACGTCAGGCAATACGCCGTCGACAGGTTCCCTGAGCGGGCGGCGCTGAGCGCGATGAGCGAGGAATCGATGCCGCCGGACAGGAACAGGCCGACCGGCACATCGCTCCGAAGCGCGAACCGGGCGGCTCTGTCCAGGAGCGACTCCAGTTGCTCGACCGCTTCGGGCTCGGTTACGCGCGCGTCGGGCGCGCTGGGATCCGGCGGCTGCCAGTGCGTGCCGCTGCGACTCTGCCCGACGGCGGACCAGAGCCGCCAGGTGCCGGGTCGCACCCGGCACACGCCGCGCAGCATCGTCTCATCGCCCGGAACGTAGTTGAGGCACAAGTAGCCCGCCAGCGCGTTCTGGTTCGGCGCGCGCTCGAGCTCCGGCAGGGCCGCGATGACTTTCAACTCGGAAGCGAACGCGACGCCGTGCGCGTGCTCAAGGTACAGGAGCGGCTTCTCGCCAAATGGATCCCGCGCCACGAACAGCTCCTGGCTGCGGCGGTTGGCGATGGCGAAGGCAAACATCCCTACGAGCTTCTCGGGTAGCCCCGTTCCCCACTCGCGGTAGCCGTTCAACAGCACTTCGGTATCGGAGCTGGTGTAAAAGCGGTGACCCCGGCCGGCGAGCTCCTCGCGCAGCTCGATGTAGTTGTAGATCTCGCCGTTGAAGACGATGACGAGCTCGCCGTCGGCGGTGGCCATCGGCTGACGGCCCTGGGGCGAGAGGTCGATAATCGACAGCCGGCGGTGGCCGAAACAGAAACGGCCGTCAGCCCAGAACGCGCTGTCGTCTGGGCCACGATGCGCGAGGAGGTTGACGAGCCGGCGCCAGCGCTCGCGATCCACGCGCGCGTCCCCGAACGATAAATGGCCCAGAATTCCGCACATGGCTTTCAGGGATGTCGCCGGAGCCGATCCAACAGCTGCCCGTTCACCGCCGCCGCCCCTGGCGCTCCTTGACGGCCGCGCGTGTCTCCCGCTCCGCCTCGCGCCGCCGGATCGTCTCACGTTTGTCGTGCGCCTTCTTTCCCTTCGCGAGCCCGATCGCGATCTTGACGCGTCCGTTCTTGAAGTACATCCGCGTGGGCACGAGCGTCATGCCCTTCTCGACCGTCTTGCCGATCAGTTTGCGGATTTCCTCGCGGTTGAGGAGCAGCTTGCGCCGCCGCGTCGGCTCGTGGTTCGCGTAGCCTCGATGCGAGTACGGCGAGATATGGACGTTGTAAACCCAGACTTCCCCCGCTTCCACCCGGCCGAAGCTGTCGCGGAGGTTGACGCGACCTTCCCGGATCGCCTTCACCTCGGTGCCGACCAGCACGACCCCGGCCTCGAACGTGTCGAGGATGTGAAAGTCGTGGAAGGCCTTCCGATTGTCGGCGATGAGCTTCTCGCCCTCCTTCGGCGTGTCCCGCATCGGTGGTGGAATGCTATCGCACTCGATGACGAGGCTGAAGCCTCGCGCCTCTTGTGAGACGCGCCGCCAGCAGGATCGCCTCCACGAGGCTCGAGTGGTCGGCCGTGCCTCGTCCGGCAATGTCGTACGCGGTGCCGTGATCGACCGACGTGCGCACGATCGGCAGACCGAGCGTGACGTTGACGGCGCGTCCGAAGCCGAGCAGCTTCACCGGGATCAGACCCTGGTCGTGATAGCAGGCGACGACGGCGTCGAAGCGGCGATGCTCATTCCACCTTGCGAACAGCGAGTCGGCAGGCAGCGGGCCGGTCACGTCGAGCCCGCCGGCGCGGCACGCCGCGACCACCGGCGCGATCACGTCGCGATCCTCCGTGCCGATCAATCCGGCCTCTCCGGCGTGTGGATTGAGGCCGGCCACCGCGATTCGAGGCCGATCAACCCCGATCCCGGGCAGCCACTCGGCCGTCAGCTCGATGGCGTCTTGCAGGCGTCTCGGAGTCAGCTCGCGCGACACCTCCGAGATCGGCACGTGAATCGTCGCGAGGGTGACGGTCAGCGGGTCGGCGTGAAAGAGCATCGCGACGCGCGCCGCGCCCGTCAGGTGCTGGAGCAGCTCGGTGTGCCCGCGCCACGGCAGCCCCGCGAGCGCGAACCCTTCCTTGCTGATCGGCGCCGTCGCGATCCCTGCGATCGTCCCCTGCATCGCGTCCGCGGACGCCTGAACGATCGCGTCGTACGCGGCACGGCCGGACTCGGCGGTCGGACGCCCAAGGGCGAACGCTCCGCCGCCGGCGGATGGAGAAGGCCCGTACAGGATGGGCTCGCAGGCATCGGCGACGCGAGGATCTGCGACCGCTTTGATCGCGATTTCTGGACCGATGCCCGCGGGATCCCCGCAGGTGATGCCGATCCGAGGCTTCGGGCCCGCCTTCGCGGCCGAAGCCGCAAGCCGCTTCGGCCCTTCGGCAAGCTCAGGGCCGTCCCGAGCGGAGTCGAGGGACGGCTCGGCAGGCTCTGGAGTCATCAGGTCAGTGGCAGGAGGCGCAGCCGCCGGACCCGCAGCCGCCGCCGGAACAGGTGCCGCAGCCGGTCGGGTTGTTGCAGCCTCCTTCCTCGGCGCAGCCGCCGTGCTTCACGCCCTTCCCGTTCGGAAGCTCGTAGCGAAGGCAGCATTTCAGGCGGCCGCACATCCCCGACAGCTTGGACGGGTTGAGGCTGAGATTCTGCTGCTTCGCCATCTTGATCGTGATCGGCTCGAAGGACTGCAGCCACGTGGTGCAACAGAGCGGCCGGCCACATGGGCCGTAGCCGCCGAGCATTTTCGCCTCGTCGCGGACGCCGATCTGCCGCATCTCGATGCGGGTGCGGAAGTGCGCCGCGAGATCCCGAACGAGCTCGCGAAAATCCACGCGTCCCTCGGACGTGTAGTAAAAGATGAGCCGCGATCCGTCCAGGGTCTGCTCGACGCGGGCCAGCTTCATCGCGAGGCTGCGCTCGCGGATTTTCATCAGGCAGATCCGATGTGCTTCTTCCTCGCGCTGCCGCTGCCGGAGCCTCAGGAGCGTGTCCTCCCGGGTGGCGCGACGGACGACGAGGTCGGGTGAGTCGGCGGGCGGCTGGCGGCGAGTGACCATCGCCGGAATCGTCCGCGTGACCGTCCCGACGGCCCGCCCGTCGGACGTCTCAACGACGACCTGGTCGCCCGGGGCGTAGCGCGCGGACTCTTGCCCGTTCCGGGGGGGTTGATCGGGAGCCAGCTCTGGTAAGAGAAACGGTCGGGAGCGGCCGACCTGCGTGAACTTGACGCTGACGAACGGACGGATGTCAGGCATCTCTATGTCAACGGGACTGTTGCCAGTTCCCGGTTCCTGGTCAGACTTCCAGCGCGACCCAGTCCGCGACGACTTTCGGGCCGACGTTCCGGCCGAGCGCTTCCAGAGCGGCGTCGACCGCCGAGAAGGCGTCGAGCCCCCGCTCTGCATTGTAACTGCCGGTGAGCGCGGCCAGCTCGTCCCGAAGGTCGGCGTTGGCGAGGATGCGCGGTGACGCGCCGGCGGCGAGCGCACGGATGTCCCGCAGCATCGAGGCCGCCGCGCGCAGGCGCCGGGCAAGCTCGTCCCGCTCGGCCCCGCCGCCGAGCGCCTTCGCCTGCTCGAGTCGATCCATGGCCGTCGCCTTCGCCGGGGCCACGCCGCGGAGCAGTTCGATGGCCGACTCGCGCGCCTCGGCCGCTTCCTCGGTGCGCACGTCGAGCGCCGCGCCGACGCTTCCGTCGGCCAGCGCCGCTCCCGCGAGCGCGTCCGGCTCGCTCCAGCCGTGACGCTCGCGCAGGATCGCGGCGACCTCCGCCTCTGCCAGCCGGCCGAACCGCAACCGGTAACAGCGCGACCCGATCGTCGGCAGCAGCGCGTCCGGCCTGGCGGTCACGAGCACGAAAATGGACCCCGACGGCGGCTCCTCGAGCGTCTTCAGAAGCGCGTCCTGAGCGTTCGGCACGAGCGCGTCGGCCTGGTCGACGATCGTCACGCGCCGGTGTCCCTCGAAGGGACGATACGCCGATCGGCCGATAGCCTCCCGAATCTCCTCGGTCTTGATCGATCCGGAGTCGCCAGGCTCGATGAGCAGCACGTCGGGATGCACGCCGCGGGCGATCTTGCGGCACGAGTTGCACGTCCCGCAGGCGTCATCTTTCTTTTGATCGCGCTGGGGCCCCACCCCCAGCGCCTGCGGCTTCTCTATCTGCTCGCGGGGCCCCACCCCCGCTCGCTCGCGCTCGCCGACTGTGCGGCTCGCGCGGGCTGAAGGCTCCTCGCTTTGCTCGCCGCGTTGATCGCCTGTACTGGCTGAAAATCGAGGCCGTTTTGTGCAGTTGAGCGCCTGCGCCAGGGCCAGCGCCGTCAGACGCTTGCCGACGCCGTCGGGGCCGGCGAACAGGAGGCTCTGGGGGACCGCGTTCCTCGCGACCGCCGAGGACAGCAGACCGAGCAGATGCCGGTGCCCCCTGAGGTCCTGGAATGGCACTATGCGGGGGATCTTATCAGTTCTGAGTCTTGAGTTCTGAGTCTTGAGTTGAACTCAGCACTCAAAACTCAAAACTCAGAACTACGGAGACTGAGGCTTCTTCTTCTTCCCGTCGTCTTTGTCTTTCCCGACCCCGAAGATCCGGGACCAGAAGCCGCGCTTCTTCTTCGGTGCCGGCTGGGCGGTCTCGGGTGCGGGCGTCGGGGCAGGCGTCGTGGTCGCGGTCGTTCCTGTCGGGGTCGGAGGCGGAGCCGGCCTGCTGGAGGCCGTCCCGGCCGCTTCGGGCGAGACCGGCTCGCCGGGCGCCGATCCGAACAATCCGGCGATGCGATCGAGGAGCGAAGGGGACTGATGGAGCGGGCAGGCATCCTGCGGCGTGGTTCCGCGCCTGAAGAACTCGGTGTAGATCATCGAGCGGATCTCGGAGTCCCCCTCGCGCGAGACCACTTCCACGCTGTCACAACCGCCCGCAGGAAGCTTGCCGGATATTCGGCAGACGTCAACAGCGACGACCTCCTTCGGGCGGGCGAGCCATTCGGGCTTCGCCCCTTTCGTTGCCGCGCTCATGAACCGGGCCCACAGAGGCACGGCGAGGTCGCCCGCGTACCCGTTCGCCACGATCGTCCGTGGCTGATCGAATCCAATCCAGACGCCCGAGACGAGCGACGGCGTGAATCCGACGAACCATGCATCGACGTAGTCGTTGGTCGTGCCGGTCTTCCCCGCCGCGGGCAGGACGAAGCCCTCGCGTCTCGCACGGTAGGCCGTGCCGGAATTGACGACGTCGGCCAGCATCGTCGACATCAGGAACGCGGTGACCTCGCTGATCGCGCGCGTGCCGTCGCCGGTCGCCTGATAGAGGAGCTGCCCCTCGCTGTCTTCCACGCGAAGAATCGTCTGCGGCTTGTGCACGACCCCGCCGTTCGCGAATGCGCCGTAGGCGGAGGTCAGCGACGCGAGCGTGACTTCCCCGGCGCCGAGCGCGAGCGACGGTACGCTCGGCGGGGTTTCGACGGTGAGCCGCTCCGCGGTGCTCACGGTCTGCGGGATCCCGACCGATCGCAGCAACTGCACGGCGGCCCGGTTGCTCGATGTTCGCAACGCGGTCCGGAGCGTCATCGACGTCGCGTCGGAATGCTCGTCTTCCGGCACCCATTCGCCCTGCTGCGTGAGAACGGGATCGTCGAGGTTCTCGATCACGCTCGCCGGCGTGTAGCCTTCCTCGAGCGCCGCGGCGAACACGAACGGTTTGAAGGCGGACCCGGGCTGCCGCCTGGCCTGCACGGCGCGGTTGAAGCGGCTCTCGCGGAAGCTCCGGCCGCCGACCATGGCGCGGACATGGCCGGTCTTCGGATCGATGGCGATGAGCGCGCCCTGGAGCTCGCGCGGCGGATGCGAATAGCCGCGCCGCTTCTCGATGTTCTGGAGTCCCTCCTCCACCGCTCGCTCGGCCGCCTGCTGCATGTCCGAATCGAGCGTCGTGTGGACGCGCAGTCCCCCTTCGAGGACGCGCTCGAAGCCGAACCGCTCGACGAGCTCCCGCCGGACCTGCTCCTTGAAATGCAGTCCGAACGCCTCGTCCTTTTGAAGGACGTCCCTGAGCGTCACGCCCGCGGCCCGCGCCCCGTCGTAGGTCGGGCGATCGATCAACCGCCCGTCAAGCATCGCCTGCAGCACGATCCCGCGCCGCGCGACGGCGCGATCGAGGTTGACGCTCGGCGCGTAGGTCGACGGTGATTTGATCAGCCCGGCGAGCAGCGCCGCTTCGGCGATGGTGAGGTCCGCCGCCGGCTTGCCGAAATACCCGCGCGCCGCCGCCTCGGCCCCATGGAGCCCGCCCCCGAAGTAGACCTTGTTGAGGTACAGCTCCAGGATCTCGTCCTTCGAGTAGTCGCGCTCGATGCGCGCCGCCAGAATCACTTCCTTCAGCTTGCGGCGGAACGTCTTGTCGCGGCTCAGGAACGCCAGCCGGGCCAGCTGCTGGGTAATGGTGCTGCCGCCCTGCGCCCGCCGTCCCTCGCGGATGTTGGCGAACGCCGCAGCGACGACCCGGACGAGGTCGACGCCCCGATGATCGTAAAACCGCTGGTCTTCGACCGCGATGACGGCCCGCCGCAGATGCGGCGAGACGCGCGCGAGAGGGACTTCGATCCGCTGCTCTTTGAAGATCGTGAAGACGGGCTGCTCCGCCGCATCGAAGATCGTCGTCGCCTGGGCCATATCGCCGATCGAGGCGAGCGCGTCACGACCGGGCAAGCCCGTGGTGATGTCGTAGCTGAACCAGGCGATGGAGCCGGCGAGAGCCCATGCGGCGACAGTGAGCGCGACGAGCGATGCGAAAGCGACGCGTGGGCGGTTCCGAAAGTTCATCCAAGGAGGGAAACGCAAGATTCGATCCTCTGAGACGAGCGGCAGACCGGTTGGTACGGTTCCGATTCTACTCGCTTCGCGAGCGCGAAAGCATTTTTGACTAGAATCGATCCTTACCTCTTACCTCGGCCGTAACTCGCCGAGAGGTCCATGCCCACTGAGGATCGGTTCAGTCTCACCGAGCTCATTCATCAGGCCGAGCGGGGCGATGCCGAGGCGGCCGACCGCCTGTTCGCGGCGACATACCGAGAGCTGCGCAGGCTGGCGCGCGGTCGGCTGCGAGCCGGCGGCCGCAACGCGTTCCTCGACACCTCGTCGCTCGTGCACGAATCGTACCTCCGTTTTGTCGGAGCGAAGCGTCTTCGACTGACGGATCGGGCGCACTTCATGCGGTGGACCGGCCGCGTGATGCGCTCGGTCATCGTGGATTTCGCCCGACATCTGCAGGCGGAGCGGCGCGGCGGCGCGAGAACCCATATCACGCTGACAACGCAGATCGGGGCTGGTACCGCGGGCGGTGAACGCGAGATTCTGCGAGTGCACGACGCGCTCGACGACCTGGCTGCGCTCGACGCGCGCATGGCTCAGGTCGTGGAGATGCGGTACTTCGCCGGCATGACGGAGGTGGAGATCGCCGAGGCCCTGGGCGTCACGAGCCGCACGGTGCGCCGCGATTGGGAGAAGGCGCGGCTGTTCCTTCGCGAGGCGCTGGAGTAGGCCGTCGCAGTAGAATTGGGTTCCCCACGAGAGTCAATGGACGCCGAATCCTGGGTCCGGATCAATCGCCTGCTCGACGAGGCGCTGGATCTCCCTTCGGACGACCGCGCAGCATGGCTTGCCGCGCTCGGGCCCGAAGATGACGCGCTGAAGCCGCGGCTGCTGGCGCTCCTCGCCCACGAGCCGTCGGTCCAGGCGGTCGGTTTTCTCGACGCGGTCCCGGCCGTGGACCTCGGCGCGATCGACTGCGCGGGCGAACCGGATCGGGCGGGCGCAACGGTCGGTCCGTATCGGCTGCTGCGCGAGCTCGGCGAAGGCGGCATGGGCACCGTCTGGCTCGCCGAGCGTACCGACGGGATGGTCCGGCGCCCGGTGGCGTTGAAGCTGCCGCGCGGGGCGTGGCCGCGCGCCGGGTTCGTGGCCCGGATGGCGCGGGAGCGTGACATCCTCGCCGCCCTCACGCACGCTCACATCGCCAGACTGTACGACGCGGGCGTCACGGCCGGCGGGCGGCCGTACCTGGCGCTCGAATTCGTCGAAGGCCATCCTCTCGATCAGGTACTGCCGGGAGCAGGGTCTCGACGTGCGCGCGAGCCTTCGGGTGTTCCTGCAGGTCGTGCAGGCGGTCGCCTACGCCCACGGCAAGCTCGTCGTGCATCGGGACCTCAAACCATCGAACATCCTGGTGACCGCCGATGGGCAGGTCCGGCTGCTGGACTTCGGAATCGCGAAGCTGCTGGAGGAAGGACAAACCAGCCAGACCGCGCTCACCGAGTTCGCCGGCCGTCCGCATACGCCCGCGTACGCCTCGCCGGAGCAGATTGCGGGTGAGCCGCTCAGCGTCGCGTCGGACGTGTACTCGCTCGGCGTCGTGCTCTACGAACTCGTGACGGGGACGCGTCCTTACAAGCCGCCGCGCGACTCGCGCGGTGCGCTCGAAGAGGCGATCCTTCAGACCGAGCCTGACGCGCCGAGCGCCTCGGCAGTCGATTCCTCCGCGCGGAAGGCGCTGCGCGGCGACCTGGACACCATCGTTCTCAAGGCGCTGAAGAAAAAGCCGGACGAGCGCTACCCGACGGTGAACGCGTTCGGCGACGATCTCGAGCGCTTCCTGGACGGCCGGCCGGTCGTCGCGCGGCCTGACAGGGTGTCCTATCGCGTCTCCAAGTTCGTTCGACGCAACAAGGTCGCCGTAGGCGCGGCGGCGGCCGTGGTCGTCAGCCTCGCCGCCTTCGGCGCCGTGTCCGCGTGGCAGGCTCGTGTGCTGGCGGAACAGCGCCGCACGGCGCAGGTCGAGCGCGACGCGTCCGAGCAGGTCGTGCGCGTCCTCATCGATCTGTTCGAGACGACGAATCCGTCCGTGCGGCCCGACGGCGACCGCATGCCGCTCGGCGAGTTCCTCTCTGGCGCGCAGACGCGATCGCTCGAGCGGCTGCGGTCGGCGCCCGCGGTGCGAGCGAGGCTGCAGCAGGTGTTCGGCCTGATCCACCAGACGCGCGGCCAGTCCGGCCCGGCGCGAGCGGCGCTCGAAGACGCGCTCGCGGAAGAGCGGCGGCTGCGCGGCCCCGATCACCCCGAAACGCTCGAGTCGCTTCAGGCGCTCGCGGAGGTGGTGCACTTTGCCGGCGACGACGAGAGGGCGCGAACGCTGCTCGATGAGTCGCTCGATCGACATCGTCGGGTGTACGGCGAGGAGCACGAGCGCACGGCCCGGGTCCTGGTCGCCCTCGCGGATGTGGTGCTCGAGGACGACCTGGACGAGGGGGGGCGGCTGCTGCACCGGGCGCTCGAGATCCGGCGCGCGGCGCTCGGGCCGCGCCATCCGGACGTCGGCTCCAGTCTGGGGGCCCTCGGCGTCTATTACTATCGGCGCACGGACTACGATCGGGCGGTCGACTTCTTCCGTCAGGCGTTGGACGTCTTCCCGACGGCGCAGGATCGGCGGAATCCGGCCGCCATCTCGATCCTGAACGATTTCAGCGCGGTCCTTACCGCTCGCAACGCGCACTCCGAGGCCGAGGCCGTGACGCGCGAAGCGATCGATCTCGGCCGCGAGGTGCTCGGTCCCGAGACGATGACCGTCGCCAATCTCGTCAACAGCCTCGGGACGATCCAGGCGTATCTGGGCAGGCACGCCGACGCCGAGCGCTCGTTTCGAACCGCGTTCGAGACGCACCAGTCTCTCCTCGGCGAAACGCACTGGCGGACGGGCAACGTCGCACGCAATGTCGGGCGCTCTCTCGCGCTGCAGCAGCGGTATGCCGAGGCGCTGCCCTGGATGGATCGCGCGCTGACAGCAAGGGCCGCGTCGCCGACCCCGGGATGGTGGGGCATGAGAGCCCAGCGTGCGCACATCCTCTTTCGCCTGGGCCGCCGGAGCGAAGCGATCGCGGAGACTGCACGAGCCGTCGAATCGTTGGCGGCGATGCCGGAAAGCGTCGCAGCCGGGCGGCTCTCGACCGCGCGCGTTCTGCTCGGACGGATGCTCGTCGAGGCCGGGCGCCCGCGCGACGCGGAGCCGGCGCTCGTCTCCGCCCTCGCGTATCGCGATCGACTAGGGCCCGACCATCCGGAGCGCGCCGAGGCATCCTGCGAGCTCGCCCGTGCACGCCTCCCCGGGCCCGGTCGTACCGAGGAATGGCAACGACTGAGGCAGTGCCTTCCGATCTATCGAACGTGGGGTCTGGCCGAGCGAGAGGTCGTCGCGAGCCTCGAGCGACTACTTGCTGCTGCGCCCTGAGCAGCTCTCTAGTTCTTCGTGTAGATCGCAGGACACTTCTCTCCCGCGCTCTCGATCGCGTCCTCGTCCACCCAGCCGATCTCACCGTCGAGCCCGGCTGCCCCGACGACGCGGACCTGTACCCGATTCGTGGACGAGGCGAGCCTCTCCAGATAGACGTCACGCCTGAACCGCGTCAGACGAGGAACGTCGCCCAGCGCGGCGGCGCCGCGCGGGCCTGTGTAGAGCGTCGCGACCTGCACGTCCACCTTGACCTTCGCCCAGCCGCACTTCTGCGCGAACTTCGCGCTCGCCGGCTGCTGCTGCGTGATGCAGTTCATCCCGCCGCCGCCCCGGTTCACGTTCTCGGTAAACACCTGCACGATCTCGCGTCCAGGGAAAAGGCCGGTCAGGACCGCACGCGCCTCGTCGTCTTTTCTTCTGGTCGCGAAAGAACGCCCGGGCTTCCAGAACTTCGAGACGAGCACCAGGTCGTTCGTGGGCACGTAGTTGACGTAGCTCGCCGGCCAGACGGTCAACATGACCTCCGGCGTCGTCGAGCCGTCCTCCCATCGATCGTAATCAACGAAGTAGTCGTACGTTCCGTCGCCCGGCACGAGCACGTCGAGGGTCAGCTCGGGAGTCGGGATTCGCACGATTTCGATCGGTTTGCCGGACTCCGTCGTTTCTCTGGAAATGATCTCGTGGACCCGTTCGAGCCGTTCGTGGTTCTCCTCCTCGAGCCAGCGGATCAGCTCATCCCCGGGCGCCCTCGCCCCGCGCCGCGGCAACGGCGTCTGCGCGAGCACGACCTTGTCGCGAGCGACGAACCGCAGGTACTCGTCCGGGTGGCCGTTCGTAGTAAACATCGTGTAGACGCCGGCGTGCGGAATGTCGGTGCCGTCGAACTTCGTGACGCGAATATGGGTCCCGACCGGACCGCGGAAGGTGCCGTTGTCCTCGATGACGCCCGTTGGGACCCAGATGAACTTCTTCACGCCCAGCATCCGCCGGTACTCGCGCTCGACGAGGGCCTTGCAGGCCGGCCAGTCCCGGTTCGGCGCGTACGTGTTCGGCTCGCTGTCGTCCGTCACGGGCGCCTGTCCGCCGCAGAAACGGTCCGGGCCGAGGTTTCGCTGAATGACGACCGATTCGACGACGATCATCGTCCCGTGCCCGTTGTGCGTGGCGCTGCCCCCCTCGTGGATCATCCGGACGCCGGTCGTCGGCCCCGGCCGCCCCTCGAGCACGGGGACTCTGATGCGAGCAGCGGCGGTACGGTCGAACGATTCCTCGAACAGGCTGTTGTCGCTTCCGGGCTCTTCATATCCCCAATAGTTGAAATTCCAATCGGTGACGCGCAGCTGCCCCAGGGGGTTTCGCGTGAACTGTGGTCCCATGTCGCGGGCCCACAGGTCCAGGTGCGGAATGTGGAAGAAGTGGACGTGGTCGAGCGGCACTCCCCTGTTCCTCAATAAGTCTCTGGCCGCGGCTTCGTCGTCCGCGTCCTGCACCGCGAGGTTCACATGCGTGTGCCCGCTCATCGCCTGGATCATGTCGGCGGCGACGTCGGTGGAGGGAAAGCCCGCCTTGTTCTCGTAGGTTGGCCAGAGCATCCACATCGCCTGGTGACTTTCGTACTCGCCGGGAAAGACCCACTCGCTGGAGCCATGGTGGGACGCAGTCAGGTCATCGACGCGTGCCGGCGCTCCAACCGGGAGGATCACGCACAGAAACAGCACCGACGAGCTGATGCGTTTGATCTTGACGTTCTTCATTAGACTCCTCACTTGAAGAACGTAAAACGCCCACTGAAACCGGACATGTGAACTGACGATCGGCTCAGTCACACAATCGATTCTCCGAATTCACGGGAATGCGAAACGCTGGGTCTACATTTCCGCGCCATGAGCACACACACTGGCCGGAAGCTTCTCTTCATCATGATTGCCGTTCTGGTCCCGATCGGCCTTGCTGCGGGCGTGGCCCTCTCGCTCGTTGGACGACAGCCCAGCGGGAGCGTGCTGCTGCCCAACGGTCAGACCATTACGCCTGCCGGGCAGCAGATCGAAGTGAACGATCGGCCGCTGGGCATCGCCGTCAGTCCCGATGGGACTCAGGCCGCCGTCGCAACCGCCAGCAATTTCGCCCCGCGGGCGCTCCACATCATCGATGTCGCCACGGAGGCCATTACGCAGACGATTTCGATCGGCAACAGCTTCGTGGGTCTGGCGTTCAGCCCCGACGGCAACAGGCTGTACGTCGGCGGCGGCGCGGACAACGATGTGAAGGTCTTCGCTCGAGGCGCGGACGGCCTGTGGGCCCTCTCCCTCCGGGTGCCGATTCCGTCGTCCGCGCCGAGCGGCCTGAGCTTGAGCCCTGCCGGCGACAAGCTGTACGTCGCGCTCAACAGAAGGCATGCGCTCGGCATCGTTGACACGAGCACCGGCGTCACGGCACAGGTCGCGACCGGCGCCTTCCCGTACACGACCGTCACGACAGCTGACGGAAAGAAGGTGTACGTCAGCAATTGGGGAGGACGCCTGCCCCAACCGGATGACGCGACCGACGGCGCGAACCCGGTCGTCGTCGATCCGGAGACCGGCATCGCGAACAACGGGACGATCTCCGTGTACGACACAACCGCGCAGGCCGTGGTCAAGACGATCGAAGTCGGGCTGCATCCGTCCGCCATGGCGTTGAGCCCCGACGGCAGCTGTCTCTACGTCGCCAACGCCAACAGCGACTCGTTGGCCGTCATCGACACCAGCCAGGACACGGTAGCGGGCGATATCGATGTGCGCCTGGGCAGGTCGGACGAGCTCGGCAGCGCGCCGAATGCGCTCGCGATGAGCCAGGACGGCCGCACGCTCTATGTGGCCAACGGCGGCAACAACGCGATCGCGGTCGTGGAGCCACGCAATCGCCGGCCGCTCAGGGGCTTTATTCCAGTCGGCTGGTTTCCGACGGCGCTGGCCTTGACGAAAGGCAACGATCGTCTGCTCGTCGGCAACGGGTATGGATTCGGATCGATCGCTCCCGTCCCTGACGGCAGCGCGGGACGCAGCTATTCACATCGAAAGGGCCAGATCTCGGTTGTCCCGGTGCCCATCGCGCGGTCGCAGCTGAGCCGCTACACCGATCAGGTGAAGAAGAACAATCGAACGCTCGGCGGCGGGGAGTCGCCCGCATCCGATTCGCACACCGGCGCCATTTCCGTCCCCCACGACCACCGCCGCCAGTCGCCGATCAAGCATGTCATCTACATCATCAAAGAGAACCGAACCTACGACCAGGTGTTCGGCGATCTGCCGCAGGGGAACGGCGACCCGACCCTGACGATCTTCGGCCGGACCGTGACGCCGAATATTCACGCCCTTGCCGAACAGTTCGTGCTCTTCGACAACTACTACACGGCCGGTGACCAGAGCGCCCTCGGCCACCAGTGGTGCAACGAGGCCTACGCCAACGACTACGTGCACAAGTACGGCAACGCCCGAAACGACTTCGCCGGCACGAACCCGATGGCGTTCGCGCCGACCGGCTTCATCTGGGACAACGCGCTCAAGCATGGCAAGAGCGCGCGGATCTACGGCGAGTTCGCGAACCGCACCGTCAAGACGCCGTCAAATGCGACCTGGCTCGACTTCTACACGGCATGGAAAAACGGGACTCCCGGGCCGGGCATCGTCGGCGCCTCGTCCGTCAAGAGCGTTCAACCAATCCTGTCGCCCACCTTCCCCGGATACGACATGGGCATTCCGGAACAGGTGCGGACCGAACTGTTCCTGCAGGAGTTCCGCGAGTTCGAGCGGAACGGCAATCTGCCCAACCTGATCGTCATGCTCCTGCCGATCGATCACACTCAAGGAACGTCTCCCGGGTTCCCGACCCCGCGAGCCATGGTGGCCGACAACGATGTCGCAGTCGGCAGAATCGTGGATGCGGTGTCGCACAGCCGCTTCTGGCCCACCACGGCCATCTTCATCACCGAGGATGATTCCCAGAACGGCGTCGATCACGTGGACGGTCACCGCAGCGAGGCGCTGGTGATCAGCCCGTGGACGCGTCGCGGATTCGTTGACAGCACGTTGTACACCTCGGTCAACATGTTCCGCACGATCGAGCAGATACTGGGGCTGCCGCCGCTCAATCGGTTCGACAGCGCCGCGATCACCATGGCGAAGGCTTTTTCGAACAAGCCGAATCTCACGGCGTTCGATGCGCTGCCGAACCAGATCCCGCTCGACGAGATGAATCCCCAACCGACCGCGCTGCGAGGGCTACAACGGGAGCTGGCGCTCGCCTCGATGGCCATGGACTTTTCCGAGCCAGATGTCGCGCCCGAGCACGAGCTCAACCGCGCCATCTGGCATTCGGTCAAGGGGTTCGACACGCCGTACCCGATCATTCGGGAACCCGGGTGCATACCCGCCCTCGTCAAGCCCGGCGCCGGTCGCTTGTTGAAGTAAGTCGTGGGCCGTTCGACTCGCTTACACTGACGCCAGAGGGGTCAGTGCGGCAAGTCGACTGCGTCAGGTCGGACCTCGGCGGTCACGGCCGTCGGGTGACGATCGTTCGCCCACGATGGTGGGCTTCGCTCGGCGCTTCCGCGCTCTGGGGTCGCGACCCCCGATGGGCCAGCCTGCAATATGGCCTTCTCTCCGCTGTAGCGCTTGCACTCCTGCCACCAGGACTGCGCCTTTACACTGCGACCGTCGCGAACTGGCCGGATTTCGTCGCGGCAGTCGGCGATAGCTTCGCCGCCGTGTTCATCATCGCCGTCGCAACGCTGGCCCTTCTCCTGATGGTTGGCTGGATTGTTCAATTCGTGCGCGTGTCGCCGGATACCGTGGGTCGTTCGAGCGTAGAAGGCCGCGTCATCCTGTGGAAGATTCTCGAGGGCCGTCACACGGGCGGCGAAGAGCCTTCCGAGCCCGACACGTGCTGGATCGCGGTCGACGATGGGCGAAGCGATACGGCGCCGGCCTATAAAGTCAGCGGCAAGCTGATGGCGCGCTTGAAGCTGGGCGACCGGGTTCGCCTCACTGTCGGGCGGCTTCACGGCTTTGTCTTCAAGGTTGTCATGCTCGACGTCTTGACGGGTGGCGCCAGCCCGGTTGACTCGACGCCTGAGCTTCCCGGCGCGCCGATCGAAGCGCGCGAGCTCGAACGTACATTTCATCGTGCAGTCCGCTCAATTGAAGGTCCCGTCGAATCCGCGGGAGGCACGGTGCGAACGTGGACGTACCATCTTGGTTACGGAACGAGCGTGGAGAACGAATCCACTATCCGAGTGCATCTCGCTTCGGGAACCGACGGTTTCAACGCGCTCGCCGGAGCGAAGAATAGAGACGCTCCCCCGCAGCGTACGTGGGTCGAGCGCATGATCGCGCGCAGCGCTGCTTCGGGACGGGGACGGGCCTGGTCGCCGGGTTACGACACATGGCGTTTCGGCGACCTGCTGGTCTTCAGGAGGGGAGAACTCGTCATTGGATTCGAACAGGCGCCCGCGATGAATCTCTTGAAGTGGTATGAAAACGAGGGTGCGTTGCTGGCGCTGCGCACGTTGAAGCGCTGGGAGAAGGAGGAGACTCGTGCGTGAATGCTAGCGGCCTCTGTCCACCATCGTGGTAAGCAGGTCGACACACGTGCCGTCGTGCAGGCGGGCGCGGACGTTGACGGTGTCAGCGGTACATCCTTCTGCAAAGAGTACGTGAATCCTGAAGCCCGAACGGAGCAACCGTCGATCGTTCAAGGCAGCTACAACGTCCGGACGGAACAGGCTGGGCCTCGAGGTTCCCAGGCACTCCCCCTGAAACAACACTTCAACGTCCCTCGCGGGTTGACACGTCGTCAGGTCTGCCGCCCAGCCCCTGACGATCCCATAGCCACGTGGCCCCACGAGGATGTCGTTGATGTAGCCGATTCCTTTATGGACGGCACCTGACGCCCCTGTCGAGTCCGGACCTGTCGTGAACGGCCGGGACACCCCGAAGGTCATTCTGTTGTTTCCCTGTTGAAGCAGCGCGCTCAACACCGTGGGAAGGGGATCTCGATGGCGGCCGGCGTCAAGCAGCAAATCATCGGTGATGAACCGCTGCTGACGCCTGAGCAGGCGACGGCGCCGTTCTTCATCGAAGAGCACGGCTTCGATCGCCGGCCACATTTCGTCCGGGTCGGTAATGCGTCCAGTCACTTCCGGTGGAAGATCCGGATGCAATGTTGCGACGGGCGCCGTCTGCACCTGGATCAGGGGCACGCCCTTCTCCATGACTTCGAAATAGCCCGTCGTCGGTAGATTCACACTCACGACACAGTCCGCCAGATCAATCGCCTCAGAGAACGTCAGACCATCGAGAAACGCGCTTCCCTCCGGATCGAATCCACACACTGCCTGATAGAGGAGCGGGCTCTCGCCATGCGGCTGGTGTTTGGTCCTCACGCTGAGCAGAACACGTGACCGAAGAGCCGGGGGGACCTGACCGAGTCTCGTGACGGTTTCAAAGTGACGTTTGAGGTCGACAAACGGCACGCTGTTGACCTCCAGCGAGTTCGCCATCATCACAACGATCTTCCGAACCCCTGCCGTCCGCTTCTTTGCGGCGACCGCCGCCTGCGATGGCGAGGGATGAAGCAGACTTCGGTAGCATCGATCAGAGAGGCCACCGGCGACATGCACCTCGCGCATGCTCGACAGAGTCTGGAGTCTTTCAGCCGCCGATCTCGATGGCATCACCGCCGCGTCTGATGACTCCCACGTTGCCCAGTTGGGATCGCACGGCCACCTCGAATGTGGTGCCACGAGGATGCGCGTGCGTCTCCGCCGATACAACCGGGCCAGGATCGCGGCTTCCGGAGTGAAGTGGTCGGACATGATGAACAGATCCAGCGGGTGGGCCGCTACGAGGCGGGATGCCCGGCGGATCACGTTGGCATAGGACCGCCAGCGGCGCCTCACGACGTGGTCCAACTGAAAACCCAGATGCGGGTTGCCAATGACGGCGGCTGGGAGGGTCGAACGACTGGATCGCTCGTTGAGCGCCGTCCACAGGCCCGCCAACTCCGTTTCGACCGCTGCGGTTTCGTGATCGTCGAGGTCTGACAGGCGGGCGAGGTACTCATCGGTATTCGTCCTGGTCGCACCGGAAGAATCGTCGAACCAGGCTGAGGGGAACACCGTGACGTGACACCCGAGCTCACAAAGAGCGTCGAATAGTCGTTCTTGATTGGGGATGGTCGCAGGTGCGATGCCTACGCGACAGCCTCGAGGCTGCGCGGTCGGCCGCGTCGACTGGCCGGGCGTTTCCACGTCCGTCCGCCTGCGACTTCGCGACGCAGCGCACGGCGACGGCGAACGACGGTCCATGATGATTGGGCGCACGCGCCGGCCGTCGCGCTCGCAGACGAATCGCATGACCGCGGCGGCGACATCGGAGTCGAAGTAGAAGTCCAGTGGCAGCGGCTCTCTTGCTGTCACCACGTAAAACGTTTCGATGTCGCGGTTGGCGCGAATCAGCAGTTCCGTCGTCCTTTCGATGTACCTGGCGTGAGTAAACAGGAGGAACTGGCACGGTGCATCGAGCTCGACGACATCGATGCCCTCGACCTCGAACCCAAGATCGAGTTCGTGCAGCCATGTTCGCGCGTGCTGTAGCCCCTTTTCTCGATACCACGACAGGCAGTCGGCAAAGTCGACGCAGTCGAAGTAGGACCGGACGCGTTCAGATCGACGCGCCAGGATGGCGTCGAAGGCTTCTATCGATACCGGCATGAGCCAGCTCGATGCGATGGAGGCGTTGGAACCCGACATCACGAAATCGAGTTGAGCGACGTCCGAGAGGAGGACGGCATCCCGGGCGGTGAAGAGGAGCTCGGGCAGTTCGCTTTCAGAAACGGCGCGCACGGCATCAGCCGCCTTCACGCGAGCAGATCCCACGAGAGCGGGGTCCCCCGCTCGACGTCCCGGGTGAGCCGCCGGCCGAGCACGTTCTCGAGATGCTTCGGGGGAAGGCCGTGGCCGGGCCTGATGCTTCTGAGGTTGTCACGCGTCAACGCCGCCCCGGCTGGAGTGTCCTGGACCACGAACAGCGAGCGGCGCAGGTTCCGGGTTGCGAGTTCGCTCTTGGAGGCACCATAGTGGACGCCACCACGCGCGCGCTCTACGGCTCGAATGGCATCAACCATGGCGCGGAACTCATCCGGTTCGAGTGAAAAGGCGCTGTCGGGTCCTGGGGTCGCGCGAGACAGGGTGAGGTGCTTCTCGACAATACAGGCGCCCAGTGCGACGGCGGCCGCGGCGACCACGAAACCCAACGTATGATCTGACAGGCCCACTGGAACGTGAAACGTATCCGCAAGATGTGGGACCGTTCTGAGGTGCATTTCATCCGGCGTCGCAGGGTACGCGCTCGTGCACTTCAACAAGGCGATACCGGCTGCTCCGCCGTCCCTGGCCGTTGCGACGGCCTCCGCTATCTCGTCAAGTGTTCCCATGCCGGTAGACAGAATGATGGGTTTGCGCGTTGCCGCGGCCTGTTTGATCAACGGTAAGTCGACGAGTTCGAAGGACGAGATCTTGTAAGCGGGCACGTCCATTCGTTCGAGGAAGTCCACCGCAGACGAATCGAAGACGCTGGAGAACAGCTGAAGCCCGAGCTCCTCTGCAAGATCCTTGAGTCGCGGCTGCCACTCCCAGGGCGTATACGCCTGTCCGTACAGATCGTGAAGCGTGCGACCCTCCCAGGGAGTGCCTTTTTCGATTCTGAAGTAGTCCTTGTCGCTCTCGATCGTCAGAGTGTCTGGTGTGTAGGTTTGTAACTTGACTGCGTCTGCGCCCGCCGCATGGGCCGCGCGGACGAGCGCCACAGCCTGCTCAAAGTCCTGCCGGTGATTGGCGGATAGCTCGGCCACCACATACACGGGATGTCCGTCACCGACGCGACGACCGGCGATGTTGATGTGGGTTGTCATGGATGAGAACTATGCGAACTCGGAAAGAGGTGGCTGCCGCACATAGTGCAGTGCCCGGTGGCCTTCGATCGTTTTCTCACCAGCAAGCGTGAATCCCGCACGGTGGAACGCCCGAATCGACGCGGCATTGTCATGCTTGATCAACGCGTGAGCCCGCCGCCCCGGAAACACCTTCGACGCCTGTTTCAGTCCTTCTTCAATCAGCTTTCGGCCGTAGCCGTTACCTCGCCGGTTCAGGGACACTGACACGGCGACGTACAGCTCGCGATCATCCGTGCAGTCACACCGAATCTGTCCGACGGGTTCGTCGTCGGCGTCATAGGCGATCCAGATTGAGGACCTCGGATCGCTCAGCTTTCGCGCGAACCATTGCAGGTGTGTTTCCCACGGGATGGGGTCCGAATGGAACGAGAAGCGCCGGACCTCCCGTTCATTCGCCCACTCCCACAGCACTCTCGAATCGCGTTCGGTGGCCCTTGCCAGGCGCAGCGTTGCGAGACCCAGGGACTGCAGCACCCGGTACGCTCCATACCCATCAACCAGTCGCTGACCCGCTTCGGACATGCGAAGTCGGCGTTCATGGTCATTGGCCAGCCGTACGACCGCGGTGGCCAATTCGTCGATGCCTACCGATTCGACTGGACCGAGGTTCATCGCGACGTGATGGCGATCGAGGCTCTCGGCGGCACGCAACTGGTTGCCAGCGATGACAAGGGTGAGGATCGGTACCCCCATGAATGCGAGCTCCAGTGCCGTCACGCCTGCGCCGGAGATCGCCAGGTCCGACCAGGACATCAGGTCGGCAAGATTCGTTGCGTCGTGAATGATTTCGATCGGGCATCGAGACGATGTCGACGAGGACTCCATTGACTCTCCACGCGAGTGGCTGCCGCCAACGACCACCCGGACCAGCAGCGGCACAGCTCCAAGACGCTGCAGAGAGTCAATGACCTTGGCGGTCGCGTTGCGAGGGTCGCCCCCACCCAACGTCGCGAGGATTCGTGAAGCGTTCCGCGGGATTGAGCGCCGGCGATCGTGCGCGCGATGAAGAAATTCGCGGCGGAGGAGCGCGTAACGTGGCCCCATCAACAGGCGGGTGTCAGGCTCGCGCGCGTTGTACCGTTCGGCGTCCGCGTAGGCATTCTGATTGAGGACGACATCCGCGTAGTAGTGGTCCGTATGAACGTAGTCATCGACGCACAACACCTGGCAGCCATGCGTCTTCAGCTGACGTTGGTAGGCGGCCCCAAAAAGGTATCCGTCTATGACCACCCAATCGCAGCCCAATTGCCTTGAAAGACCCGCCGTGATGTCTGCGTCGGCGGCGGACCCTGGAAGCGCGGTGATGGGGGTGACCGAACACACCTCGGTCTTCCAACGTCCCCGCTGACTGGCCGTGGACTCTGCATATGCAAGCGCAACAGGCACTCCAAGGTCCCGGCACAACTGCGCCAGGGCGAGGCATCGCATTGAATGGCCCGTGCCAAGTGTGGCACTCGCATCGGTTCGCACCAGGATGCCCGACCCCGTCATGCGCTCATCCAGGTGTCGCTTCCGTGAGAGATGTCGCCAGGCTGTCGACGACCCGCGTCACATCAGCGGTGTCCATCTGCGCGTGAATCGGCAGAGAGAGAACCTCCTGAAAGGCTTTCTCCGCAACGGGACAGAGACCGGCGCCGTAGCCGAACCGCGCCCGATAGAAGGGGTGCAGATGAACCGGGATGTAGTGAACGTTGCAGCCAATATTCAGCTGCCGCATGCGCTCAAAGACGAGGTCGCGAGAAGGCAGATCGTCCGCTGGGATGCGAACCACGTACAGGTGATAGGCGTGGGCGCGATCGGCCAGCCGTTCAGGGCGCCGGATCCGGGGCAAGGCTTCGAGGCGCTCGTCGTACGCTGTCGCGATTGCCCTGCGCTGGCGAAGCCAATCCGGCAACTTCTTCAGCTGCGAGGTGCCCAGCGCGCATTGAAGGTCTGAAAGCCGATAGTTGAAACCTAGATCGACCATTTCGTAGAGGAACGTGCCCCTTTCCGCTCTCTCCCGATGATCGCTCTTGATGCCGTGGTTCCGAAACATTCGCATCCGATCGGCGAGGTGCGGGTCATCGGTGGTGATCATTCCACCTTCGCCGGTCGTGATGTGCTTGACCGGGTGGAAGCTGAACGTGCTCAGGTCAGCCAGGGTTCCGACGTTCCGATTCTTGTAGCTCGCCCCCAGGGCATGGCAGGCATCCGCCACGAGAACGAGGTTGTGGCGGCGTGCGATGGCTGCGAGTTCGTCGTAGTCACACGGCTGGCCGGCGTAGTCGACTGTGACAATCGCACGCGTTCTCGACGTGATCTTCTCATCCACAGCACCGGGATCGAGAAGCAGAGAGCCGGGACTGACATCGGCAAACACTGGACGGCCACCGCAGAACACGACGGCATTCGCTGTCGCCGCAAACGTGATCGGCGGAACGATCACTTCATCACCCGACCCGATCCCCACGGCATACATCGCCGCATGGAGCGCGGCCGTCCCGCTCGACACGGCTACTGCGTACTTGGCGCCCGTGTAGGCCCCAAAGGCGGCTTCGAACGTGTCCACCGCCGGACCGGTCGTCAGCCAGGCCGAGCGCAGCACACCCACGACGGCTTCGACATCGTCGTCGGTAATGGTCTGGCGACCGTATGGCAAGTACCTCGGCCGCCCGGGCGGAGCGGGTGACGGCACGGACCTGGACTTGGCGCGCGGCTTACCTATTGAGCGGCGCATCGCGATTCTGAGTCGCATTCATCGCGGCGAGGATCGGATCCTGTTCGACGATCGCCAGGGGCACGCGGTAATCGTAACTCGAAGCTCCCTGAGGGAGACGTCGAAACAGCGCACGAAGGAACCGGAGATCTGCCTCATTGTCGAGGGTCCATCTGTGCCCGACGATACTCCCTCCGGGTCCATCCAGGGATAGCTTGCGAACGTCCGGATGGTTTCTGAGAAATGGTGTGACGTGTTCGCGTTCAAATGGAAGGCGCGCTTCACGAGCGGCTCTTTCCAGCCAGGCGAAGGTAAATGCCTCGCAGTCGAGACCGTGTGGCCAGGAGGGCGGCAGATTGTTGCTGGCGTATCCGGCGGTTTCGTCGATGACCAGTGACAACACACCGGCCGCCAGCATCGGATCCAGCAAAGGACAGTCGCTGGTCACTCGCACGACGACGTCCGCGCGACACTCACGAGCTGCGCGGTAGTACCGATCCAGAACGTCGAGTTCGCTGCCGCGCACAACAAACGCACCGCACCGAGTCGCTTCGTCGGCAACCGGGTCATCGCCGACCCCTGTCGGAACCGCGCAACAGATGACATCCGCTCCCGAGATGGACGCGCACCGATCCAGAACATGCTGGAGGACGGTTCGGCCGGCCAGATCCATGAGGACTTTGCCTGGAAGGCGAGACGATCCGAACCGAGCCTGGACAATTACCGCAACACGCACACCGAGATTCCCTCTAACCAGTCTCCGACAACAGACTCAGAAACTTCGCGGCGTCGAGTCTGTCGGGATTGTTGTCACTCGTATAGGTGAATTGCGCGGGCACTGGGTCGAACGTCTCGAACGGATCCTTTTTCCAGAACCTGATGCTCGGAAAGATCACGAAGCGGTCTTTCAGGTCCGCCGTATGGCGGGCGTCGTCCTCAGTCACGAGCGCCTCGTGCACTTTCTCGCCGGGGCGAATTCCGACAATGGTGTGCGGGATGTCGGGTGCCAGCGCTGTTGCGATTGCCGCGATTCCCATGCTCGGGATCTTGGGCACAACGATCTCGCCGCCGTTCATTCGTGTCAGCGATGACAGAACAAAATCTACGCCCTGCTGCAAGGTGATCCAGAATCGGCTCATCTCCGGGTGCGTAATTGGCAGCGACGGCGCGCCCTGCCGGATGAGCCTTTGAAACAAGGGCACCACGCTTCCGCGCGAGCCGAGGACGTTTCCGTACCGGACCACGCTGAAGCGAGGGCCCGTGTCACCGCTCAAGTGGTTCGCAGCCACGAAGATCTTGTCGGCCGCCAGCTTGCTGGCTCCGTAGAGGTTGATTGGATTGACAGCCTTGTCCGTCGACAACGCAATCACTTTTCTGACGCCGACCCTGATCGCTGCCTGAACCACGTTCTCGGCGCCAAGCACGTTGGTGTGAATACACTCGAACGGGTTGTATTCCGCCGCCGGGACCTGCTTCAAAGCGGCGGCATGAACGACGACATCGACACCCCTGAATGCCATCTCCAGGCGATCCCGATCACGCACGTCACCGAGAAAGTACCGCAGCGCTGGATGCTGCGTCGTCGAAAGCTGCTCGGCCATTTCGCTTTGCTTCAACTCGTCACGGGAGAACACGATCACGCGTGACGGTCTGCATCGCTCGAGCACGGTCTTCGCAAAGCACTTGCCGAAGGAGCCGGTACCACCAGTGACCAGCACAGACTTGCCATTGAGATCGCTCGGTTGAGCGACCACCGTGTCAACAGGTTGATGCGCCATAACCTTGACCATTGTAGTGGCTCGTTTGCGGCCACGACGGCGGAGGGAGTGATTCCGGAAGGCCAGGCTGGTGACGATTCGGCGCGTGACGAGACTCGTGCCGGTAAGGCGAGCCTAGCCGAAGCTCGCAGCGCGAGCGAAGGCTGGCGAAGCCGACCTGCCTGAGTCTGGTCGACCCCGGCAGACCGAACGAAGTGAGGGATGGCGGGGTCGACGAGACTCGAACTCGCGACCTCCGGCGTGACAGGCCGGCGTTCTAACCAGCTGAACTACGACCCCGCAAGGTCAGTCGATAATGGGCGGTACAGGATTCGAACCTGTGACAGCCGGCGTGTAAAGCCGGTGCTCTACCACTGAGCTAACCGCCCGCCTTCCGCCTTCGCAGCAGGTGTCACCCTCTGCTTCGGCGGGGCAGGCCCGCCTTCATGCGTCGGCGGGGCAAGCCCGCGTTGCGCTTTCGCGCTTCGGCGGGGCAGCCCCCGGCGCGGGCGCCAACTGCCACCGCAAACAACCAATTATAGGGCCCGGTCCCCCGCCAGGCAAGGCGCGCGATCACAGGGCCGCGACCGAACGAGGCGGGCCGGTCGCCGCTCAGCGAATCTGAACCGGCGAGTCCATCCGGACGCGCACGATCGTGCCGGCCGGCAGCTCGACCTCCTTGCCGTCCGTGGCCGCTATCACGCCACCGCTGCCGACGGCCGCGCCGATGAGCGCGCCCTTCAGGCCACCGATGATGCCGCCGACGATCGCGCCGACCGCGCCGGCGGTGCCGACCGTCCCGGCCTCCTCACGAATGCCGCGGCTCTTGAAGACCTGCGTCGCCATCGCCCGGATCGGGTATTCGCGGCCGTTGACAACGAGTCGATCGAAGGAGAGCGTCAGGCTTCCGCTGCGATCGATCTTCCCGGCAGGCTCCACCCGGCTGACGAAGCCACGTACGGTCGAACCCGCCGGCACCAGCTCCGCGTCTCCTTGGTTCAGATCGACGGCCGTCGTCGCTTCGAACCGCTGTTCCACCGTCGCGGAACCGGAGTTGAGCGTTGTCTGCAGACGAACGTCGAGCGGATGCCGCAACCGCCCCAAGCTCTGCGGAGCGATGACACGTCAACCAAGCCAGGAGCGCCATGAAAGGAAGCTCAGCACAGCCATCAGCCCGATCACCGCGCGGTACTCGCGATTGGCGATCGCCCGCGTCAGGCTGAACCGGCGGGATGCGACCTGTCCGGACGCATATCGATCGTAGGCATCGCCGAATCGAGACCTGAGGAACGCTTCCTCCATTCGGACGGCGGCCGTGATGAACGTCAGCAGGTACACAGCGACGAGAGCCGCGACGATCATGCTCGCCGAGGCGACGGCCAGCCCGATGCCCATCAGCGTCGACCCGGCGTACAACGGATGTCGAATGAACCGGTAGGGGCCGGAGGAGGTCACCTCGCGTCCCTTCTCGAGATGACCGGCGGCCCACACGCGCAAAGCCTCGCCGGCGACCGCGATCGCGGCGCCCCAGGCCACGGAACGCGGCGTCGGCCGCGCAAACCAGACCACGATCGCGCCGAAGAGAAATCCCAACGGGACCCGCAGCCGGGCGATGCGTGTGAGGCTCACGATACGCCTTCGCCCGTGCGCCGAAGCGTCGGCGAAGGCGGCTGCGGCTCCGACAGCCGGCGCTCGACCGCGGCGGCGACTTCCGCCACCGTGATGTCCTCGAGGCACCACGCGCGGGCCGTGCAGCGTCGCTGATGGTGACAATGGCAGCCCTCGAAGCGGGACAGACACACATCTGCGGGCGACCACGGCCCGTTGCGGGCGGGGCTGGTCGGGCCGTAGAGTCCGACGACGGGCGTGCCGACGGCGGCGGCGAGATGAATCGGACCGGTGTCTCCCGACACCATCAACGAGGCCTCGCGCGCGAGCTCGACGAGATCCGAAATGCTGGTCCGGGGCGCGACGACCGCGATCCCGCCGGAGGCATCCGCGACCGCGCGCGCGAGAGCTTCCTCGCCTGGCCCCCAGAGCACGAATGGCATCAGCCCGAACCGAGACGGCAGAATCTCCGCCAGCGCGCCGAAGCGATCGGGAGGCCAGCGTTTGTTCGGCCAGGCGGCGCCGGGGTTGACGAGCGCGAAGGGGGCGCCGGCGGCGGCGCGGCGGACCTCCTCGAGTGCGGCCGAATCGCGCCGGGCCAACGGAAACTCGAGACGCTCCGCTGCCACGCCGAGCGCCGCGACGAGCGCCAGGTTCTTGCGCACGACGTGCTCGGCACTATCCGGCGCCGCCGTCTCCGAGTAGAACGGCCGGGCAGTGCGCTCTCGCAAATGCCAGATCGAGAAACCGAGCACCCGTCGGGCCCCCGACGCGCGGGCCAGCACCGCCGATTTGAGCAGCCCTTGAAGATCGATGGCCACGTCGTAGCGCCGCGCTCGAAGCAGGCGCGCGACGTCGAGCCAGCCGCCGAGCGTCCGCGAGCGCAGCACGACCGCCTCGTCGATGATGGGAACGAGATCCACGAGCTCGCGATGCTGGGCATCGACGAGCCAATCGATCCGTGCCTGCGGCGCCGCCCGCCTGAGCGCGGCGGCGGCCGGCAAGGCGTGGACGATGTCGCCGAGCGATCCGAGACGGACGATCAGAATCCTGTTCAAGCTTCAGTATCTGCGTTCATCTGCGTCACTCTGCGCCGCGCAGGCGCGCCAGGAGGCCTTTGGTCGAGTGGTCTTTCGGATCGCCGACGATCGCGATCCGCCCGCCGTATCGCCGGACGATGTCCCGCTCCGGAACGGTCTCGACGGTGTAGTCGGTCCCCTTGCAGTGGACGTCAGGGCGAAGGAGCTCGAGCAGCGGACCGACCGTCGGCTCGGAAAAGAGAACGACGTAGTCGACGTCGCGCACGCCCGCGACGAGCTCGCCGCGCTCGGCCGCCGGCAGAATCGGCCGGCCCGGCCCCTTCAGCCGCCGGACCGACGGGTCGTCATTCACGGCGACGACGAGCCGATCCGCTTCGGCGGCCGCCCCCTGAAGATATCGGATGTGCCCCACGTGCAGCAGGTCGAAGCAGCCGTTCGCGAGCGCGATCGTCCGCCCCTCGGCGCGATCTTTCGCAACGAGCCCCGATAGTTCGTCACGCGTGACGACAGTACCCATCCGTTGTTAATCCGTGAAATCCGTGGTCACCGCCTCGCGCAACTCTCGCGCCGAGACCGTCGCCGTCCCGCGCTTCATGACGACGAGGCCGCCGGCGTAGTTGGCCAGGCGCGCCGCTTCGTAGAACGACGCGCCGGCGGCGAGCGCGAGCGTCATCGTGGCGATGACCGTGTCGCCCGCGCCCGTCACATCGGCAATTTCGTCGGAGCCGAAGATGTCGATGTGCGCCGTCGGCTGGCTTCGCTCGAAGAGCGCCATGCCCCGGCTGCCGCGGGTGATGAGCACCGCGCGGGCGCCCGTCCGGGTGAGCATCTCGCGGCCGGCGCGCTCGAGGGTGCGCGCGTCGTCGCCGATCCGCACGCCGAGGAGCTGCTCGACCTCGGACTGGTTCGGCGTGCAGGCGGTCATGCCCCGGTAGCGTTCGAGCGCGTAGCGCGAGTCGACGAGAACAGGCCGGCCGTCTGCGATCGCGCGGCGCAGACGCGACACCAGGCGCGGCGTCACCAGCCCGGCCCCGTAGTCCGACACGAGCAACGCGTCCGCGCCCCGCGTGGCGGCCAGCGCGCGCGACTCGATCGCCTGGCGGGCGGCTGCGGCCGATTGATTCGACGCCCGATCGATCCGGACGACCTGCTGCTTGGCCGAGTGGATGCCGCCGGCGAGGATGCGGGTCTTGGTGGGCGTCCGGTAGCCGTGCGGCCTCAGCACGCGCCGTGTGTCCACCGTGCGCGCGAGCGCCTCGACCATCCGGCCCCCCGCTTCGTCCCGGCCGGCGACGCCGACCGCGCGGGCTGCGCCGCCGAGCGCGGCGACGTTGCGCGCGGCGTTCCCCGCGCCGCCCGGGAGGATTTCCGTCGTGTCGTAGGTCAGGATGAGAACCGGCGCTTCGCGTGAGACCCGCGCGACCCGGCCGTAGATGAACTCGTCGGCTATGAGGTCGCCGACGATCGCGACCCTTCGAGCGGCGAACGCATCGATGAGCGTCAGCAGCCGCGCTGCCG
This sequence comes from uncultured Acidobacteriota bacterium, assembly GCA_963847125.1. GTDB lineage: Bacteria > Acidobacteriota > Vicinamibacteria > Vicinamibacterales > 2-12-FULL-66-21 > DATAEE01. Next base: position 2,172,377 of record CAWJYM010000004.1, on the reverse strand, counting down.
TAGTATCCACGTGGTCGCTTCCATCAGGTTGTCGGCAACGTGCGCCGGAGAGACCCGCCCGCTGGGACGCGCGAGCGCCGAGACTCCGTAACCGGTCCGCACGAGCACGCCACGCCCGCCGAGCGCGATCGCCGGCTCGAGGTCGTACCACCGATCGCCGACGGCGATCGACCGCGCGGGATCGAGCCCGAGCGCGTCGATCGCGCGCGTAAAGAGGCCCGTTGCCGGCTTCCGGCAGTCGCATCGCAGGCGATACGCCTCCACCTCCGCGTCGGGATGATGCGGGCAGTAGTAGAACGCGTCCACGCGCGCACCGCCCGCCTCCAGCCGCGCCCTCAGCTCGCGATGCGTCGCCTCGACGAACGGTTCGTCCACCAGGCCGCGGCCGATCCCGCTCTGATTGGTGATGACGACGACTTTGAAGCCAGCTCGATTGAGGAGCCGCACCGCATCCACCGTCCACGGGAAGAGCCGCATGCGGTCGAGCCGATCGAGGTAGCCCGACTCTTCGATCAGCGTGCCGTCGCGGTCCAGGAATACCGCCGGGACGCTCACGAGCCTCCCCTGAGCGTAGTCGAAGGGCTTGCCCTGAGCCTGGAGTTGTCGAGCCTGCGCAGAATGGACTCGACGACGCGGTCGGCGGTGATGCGCTTCATGCACCGGTGATCGATCGGGCAGTCGCGCAGCATACACGGCCTGCAGAAGACGTCCGCCGTCAGCACGTCGTGATCCCCCTCGGGCGCGGTCGCGCGCTCGTCGGTCGGCCCGAAAATCGCGACAACGGGCCGACCAAGGGCGGCGGCGAGGTGCATCGCGCCGGAATCGTTCGACAGAAACGCGTCGCACGCCGCCATCACGCCGATCAACTCGCCGAGGTTCGTGCGTCCGATCAGATTCACGGCAGGCGCCGTCGATTCTATCGCACGTCCCGAATCCCGATCGCCCGCGGCGCCGACCAGCACGATGGCGATGCCGCGCGCGGAGAGCTGCCGCGCGACCTCCGCGGCGCGCGCCGGGGGCCACTGCTTCGCCTGCCCGTATGACGCGCCCGGCGCGATCCCGACGATCGGCACGCCATCCGGCACGCCGGCGCGCTCGAGGACGCCGCGTCCGCGCTCCAGCGTGCGCGCGCCTGGTGTGATGCGTGGAGGGTCGGTGGCATCGGCCGGACCGAGCCCGAGCCCCCGCACGAGCGCGCGATAGTACTCCGCCTGGTGCACGCGCCCGCGCGGGCGGCGCACCGCACGCGTGAGGAGCGGACTTCGCAGGTTGGCGCGATAGCCCCAGCGCTCGGGGATTCCGGCCCGCCGCGCGATCCAGGCGGACCCGAACGAGTTCGTCATCAGAATCGCGAGATCGGCCTGAACGGTCCGCAGGCTCGCGATTTCGCCTTTTCGCCCCTGTTCCTTGTCTCCGAGCGCGAGCACGTCCTGCGGCGCGCCGTCCGTTTGCTCGCTGAAGATCGGCGCGAACGCCGCCGGCAGAGCGACCGACAGGCGCGCACCCGGTAATCCGGCGCGCGCCATCGCCAGCGCGGGGAGCGCCATGACGATGTCGCCGAGCCAGTTCGGCAGCCGGACGAGAACTCTATCTGCGTTCATCTGCGGCCGCGCTCATCTGCGGCTTCGTCGGACGCGGCGGCCGGAAACATGCCCGGCGCCGCAGCGGTGGAGTCGAAATCCCGCCAGCGCCGATGCATCCACAGCCAGAGCTCGGGGTACCGTCGCACGTACATCTCGAGGACGTCGCTGCACCGCTGGGTGAACTCCCGCACCGCGTCGTGCGGGTCGGCGCCCTGGGCGCTGAGCGGCGGCTCGACCGCATGCTCGTAGACGAGCCGGTACCGGCCGCCGGGCATCGGCAGCGCGAAGACGGGGATCACCCGCGCCCCCGTTCGCAACGCCAGCGCCGCCAGCGCCGACGTCGTGGCCGCCGGGCGGTTGAAGAAATCGACGGTCACGGCGTCGGTGCTATGGATGTGCTGATCGATGAGGATGGCGATCCCATCGTTTGCCGCGAGGTGCCGAAGCACACGCCGTATCGCCCCCTTTCGATAGACGACGCTGTTGCCCGTGCACGTGCGCGCGCGCTCCAACAGCGCGTTGAGCCAGGGGTTGTCCAGCGGACGGGCGAGCACGGCCAGCGGCGGCAGCGCCAGCGGGTGCGCCAGCGCGTTCAGCTCCCAGAAACCGAAGTGGCCGGTGTAGAAGAGCACGCCGCGCCCCGCTCCAATCGCCGACTGGACCCTGTCGAGCCCTTCGAACTCGATCCGCTCGAGCATCTGCGCCGGCGTCATCGTCGAGAACTTGAGCAACGTCGTCAGGAGCCGTCCGAAATGTGCGAACGTCGCGCGCGCGATCCGGCGGCATTCCCGTCCCGATCTGAGCGGGAACGCCGCGCGCAGGTTCTGGATCGCGAGCCGGCGGTGCCGCCCGTCGAGCGCGTAGAACACGAGGCCGATCCCGCTGCCGAGGGCATGCACGAGACGATGCGGGAGGAAGCGAACCCCGGCGAGCACGGCGCGGACCGCGAGGTACTCGACGAAGTGGCGGGCCCGCTTCACCGGGGGGCCTCCGCGCCAATGGCGCTTCGGCCGCCCAAGCGGGCCTCCGCGAGCCGCCCGCGGAGCCACGACTCGAACTCCCCTGCCGGCTCGACCGACACCGTGATGGGCAGCACGGCGACCGGGAGGCCAAGCGGGCCGTATGGCGCCAGGCGCACGGCATCTTTCGCCGTCGTCAGGACGGCCTCGGCGCCGGCGGCTCGCGCCCGCATGACGACGGCAGTCACGTCGGCGCGCGAGTACGGATGATGATCGGGGAACACGAAGGTGTCGACGACCATCCAGCCGGCGGCTCTCGCCGAGTCGGCAACGCGCGCGGGGCGCGCGATCCCGGCGAGGACCGCGACCCGGCTGAACCCGGCGTCCGCGGCAGGTTCACGCGTCTCGAGCAGCCAGGCGTCGCCGGTCGTCTGCGTGATCCGATAGACCTGTCTCGCGCCGAGCGCCGCGACACGCGCCGGCTCGCCGTCGTTCACGAGCACCGCGTCCGCCGCGGCGAGCGTGTCGATCGGCTCTCGCAGGCGCCCCGAAGGCAGCGTGCGATCGGACAGATCGGCCTCGGTCACGATCAGAAGATCGATGTCGCGCGCGAGAACGAGATGCTGGAATCCATCGTCCAGCACGTGGACGGTGCAGCCGAACGCTCGTTCCGCCAGACACCCGGCGAGGTACCGATCCGGTGACACCAGCACCGCGACACCCTCCGTGTCGCGCGCCAGCATCAGCGGTTCGTCGCCAGACTCCTCGAGCGTGCCGACGATGCGATCGGGCTCCCGGACGACGACGATGCCGTCACGAGGGCGGACGCGGCCGTAGCCGCGGGTCAGAATCGCCGGACGCTCGCCCCACGCGACGAGCCGGCGCGCGAGGTGCGCGACCGTCGGCGTCTTCCCGCTGCCACCGACCGACAGGTTGCCGACGCTGATGACCGGCTGGCGCAGATGGCGGCGCGCGTCCGGGCGTCGGCTGTACCAGCGGCGGCGGGCGCGGGCCGAGGCGGCGAAGATGGCGCTGATCAATGCACCAGGCGGAACGGGCGGACGACCGCGTCGGGTCGCGCGGCGCTCGGAAAGACCCGCGCGATGGCGTCGAGGGTCCGATGCTTCGCGCCGCGATTCGCTTCCACGAGCGCGCGCGCCGCGGCCCCGAGCCGCGCCCGGCGGACGGGATCGCTCAGCAGGCCGGACAACGCCTCCGCCAGCCCTGCCTCCGACGAGACCTGCTCCGCCGCGCCGTTGTCGAGGAATGTCCGCGCGATCTCGGCAAAGTTCTGCATGTACGGGCCGAAGATAATCGCCTTCCCGAAGACGGCCGGCTCGAGGATGTTGTGGCCGCCGGCATCCACGAGGCTGCCGCCGACGAACACCGCCGTGGCGAGCTGAAACAACGTCGCCAGCTCGCCGAACGTGTCCAGGATGACGACATCCGCGCGCGGCTCCGCGTCCACGGGCAGCTCGGTGCGCCGCGCCACGCTGAAGCCCTCGTCCGACGCGAGTCCCGCCACCTCGTCGAAGCGCTCGGGCTTGCGCGGGGCAAGGACGAGCAGCGCGTCCGGCCTCGTGCGCTTCACGCGGCGGAACGCCGTGAGCACCGGCCCTTCCTCACCCTTGAGCGTGCTGGCGGCGATCACCACCGGACGATCCTCGCGCACGCGGAAGTAGCGCAGCACCCGCTGGCGTCCGCGACCTTCAATCGACGCGGGCGTTTCGAGCGAGTCGAATTTCAGGCTGCCGGTCATGACCACTTTCGACGGGTCGATCCCGACGTCGATCAGGCGCCGCGCGGATTCGTCGCCCTGCATACAGGCCAGATCGAGGTCGCCGAGGACGCGCCGGAAGAACGGGCGGGCCAGCCGGTACCGTGGATACGACCGGGACGAGATGCGGCCGTTGACCAGCACGGTGCGGATCCCGTGCGACTGGCAGGCGCGCAGCAGGTTCGGCCACAGCTCGGTCTCCATCATGATGAACAGCCGCGGCCGGACGATCCGGAGCGTGCGGCGGACGATGAACGGCAGGTCGAACGGCAGGAAGAACACCGCGTCCACGTGCTGCAGGTTGCTCCGCGCGACCTGCTGCCCCGTCATCGTGGTCGTCGAGAGAAACAGCCGCAGCCGCGGATAGCGCTCGCGCAACTCGCCGATGAGCGCGCGTGCCGTCAGCACTTCGCCGACCGACACGGCGTGCAGCCAGATCGACTCGTCGCCATCGAGGTTGAGCGTCAGCGGCAGGACGCCGAGCCGCTGCGGCAGGCTGCCCACGTACTTGCGGTACCGCAGCGCCTGATAGACGAAGTACGGCGACGCGACGATGAAGAAGAGGACGATCGCCAGGCTGTACAGCAGGTACATCGGTCTTTGGCGCGTGGGCGGTGTTGATCAGAATACCGGCTGTTTGACCCTCCGGCAAGCGGGTCACTACAATGAGTTTTTTGGCTACGGGCGATCGCGGCTCGATGGTTGGGTCGCGGGCTGGAGGAGTTCGCAGATGGCCGTCAAAGTGGGGATCAATGGCTTCGGCCGGATCGGGCGCAACATCATGCGCGCGGCGCTCGGGCAGAAGGACATGGACTTCGTCGCCGTGAACGACCTGACGAACGCAGGCACGCTCGCGCACCTGCTCAAGTACGACTCGATTCTCGGCAACCTGAAGGCCACGATCGAGGCCAGGGGGGATGCGATCGCGGTCGACGGCGACGAGTTCAAGGTCCTGTCGGTCAAGGACCCCGCCCAGCTGCCCTGGAAGGATCTCGGCGTCGACATCGTGTTCGAATCGACCGGCCTCTTCACGAACCGCGACGCCGCGGCCAAGCATCTCGCCGCCGGCGCCAAGCGCGTCATCATCACCGCGCCCGCCAAGGGCCCGGACGTGACGCTCCTCCTCGGCGTGAACGCGGACAAATACGATCCCGCGAAGCATCAGATCATCTCGAACGCGTCCTGCACGACGAATTGTCTCGCGCCGGTCGCAAAAATCCTCCACGAGACCTTCGGGATCAGGAACGGCTGGATGACGACCGTCCATGCCTACACGAACGACCAGCAACTCCTCGACCTGCCGCACAAGGACCTGCGGCGCGCGCGGGCAGCAGCCCTGTCGATGATCCCGACTACGACCGGAGCGGCGGTTGCCGTGGGCGAAGTCCTGCCGGAGTTGAAAGGGCGCCTCGACGGGTTCGCGCTCCGCGTGCCGACGCCAAACGTCTCGGTGGTCGACCTGGCGGCGTTCGTCGAGAAAAAGACGACTCCGGAAGAGATCAACGCCGCGTTCACGAAGGCGGCGGGCGGGGCCCTCAAGGGCATCATGCAGGTGTCGACCGAAGAACTGGTTTCGATCGACTTCCGAGGTAACCCGCATTCCGCGATCGTCGATGCCCCCTACACGAAAGTCATGGACGGCAACTTCGTGAAGGTCCTCGCCTGGTACGACAACGAGTGGGGCTATTCCAACCGCTGCGTGGATCTCGTGCGATTCATGGTCAAGAAAGGGTTGTGAAGAAGACCATCCGGGATCTCGACCTGAACGGGCGGCGCGCCTTCATCCGGGTCGATTTCAACGTCCCGATCAAAGACGGACAGATCACGGACGAGACGCGAATCACCGCGTCGCTGCCGACGGTCCGCTACGCGCTCGATCGAGGGGCGATGGTCGTGCTCGCCTCACATCTGGGGCGTCCGAAAGGCCGGCCGCAGCCGGCGCTGAGCCTCCGTCCGGTCGCGGAGCGGCTCTGCGAGCTCATCGAACGGCCGGTCCTGTTCGCCGAAGACTGCATCGGCGACGAGGCGCGCGCCGCGGTGACGCGCGCGGGCAAGGGAGGGCTCGTCCTCCTCGAAAACCTCCGCTTCCACGCGGCAGAGGAAACAAACGACCCTGCTTTTGCGCGCGAGCTGGCGTCGCTCGCCGACGTCTACGTGAACGACGCCTTCGGCGCGGCGCACCGGGCGCATGCGTCGACGGAAGGCATCGTCCATCATGTCTCGCACGCCGCGGCGGGGCTGCTGATGGAGGCCGAGCTGGAGCACCTGGGCCGCGTGCTCGACTCGCCCGAAAGGCCCTTCGTCAGCGTTCTCGGCGGCGCCAAGGTGTCGGACAAGATCGAGGTGATCCAGAATCTCCTCCCGCGGCTGGACGCGCTCGTCATCGGGGGCGCGATGGCGTATACCTTCTTCCTCAGCCGCGGCGTCCCGACCGGCAGGTCGCTCGTCGAGCCGGACCGGGTCCAGTCGGCCCGCGACGTCGAGGCACAGGCGCGCGCGCGCCGGGTGACGCTGGAGCTGCCGATCGACCACGTGGTCACGACGAAGATCGAAGCGGGCGCCCCCTCCGATACGATGGAGGTCGGTGACGCCCGGATCGGCGATCGGATCGGCGTGGACATCGGGCCCCGGACGACCGCGCGCTACGCCGAGGTCATCCGCGGGGCGAAGACGGTGGTCTGGAATGGCCCCATGGGTGTGTTCGAGATCGACGCCTTCGCGAAGGGCACGCTGGGCGTGGCCAAGGCCGTTGCAGGCGTCAAGGGGACGACCATCATCGGCGGTGGAGACTCGATCGCGGCGGTGAAGAAGGCGGGAGTGGCGGACCGGATGACGCACATCTCGACCGGCGGCGGCGCATCGCTGGAGTTCCTGGGCGGCCGCACATTGCCCGGGGTGGCGGTGTTGCCAGATCGGGGAGAATGAAGCATGCGCATTCCCTTCCTGGCGGCGAACTGGAAGATGTACAAGACCGTGCACGAGGCGGTCGTCTACGTCAAAGAGTTCCGGTCGATGGTGAAGGATGTGACCGACGCGGAGATCGTCGTCGCGCCGCCGTTCACGGCGATTCACGCGGCGGCGGAGGCCGCCCGGAACACCCCAATCGGAATCGCCGCGCAGGATCTGTACTGGGAGCGCGAAGGGGCGTTCACCGGCCAGGTGAGCGCGGCGATGGTCAAGGAAGCGGGAGCGGAGTACGTGATCGTCGGCCACTCGGAGCGGCGGCGGCTGTTTGGCGAAACGGACGCGGGCGTCAACCGCAAGACGATCGCGGCGTTCGGCGCGGGCCTGACGCCGATCGTGTGCATCGGCGAGACGCTCGAGGAGCGGGAGAAGAACCAGACCTTCGCGATCCTCGACCGCCAGATCAAGGATGGGCTCGACGCGCTGACGTCTGAACAAGTGACGGCGCTGGTGATCGCCTACGAGCCGGTCTGGGCCATCGGGACCGGACGCAACGCGACGCCCGAGCAGGCGGCGGAGGCGCACGCGCACATCAGGTCCCGGCTGCGTCAGTGGTTCGGCGGCGACGCCGCGGAACAGTGTCACGTCATTTACGGCGGCAGCGTGAAGCCGGACAATATCCGCGACCTCGTCGCGCACCCCGACGTCGACGGCGCGCTCGTCGGCGGCGCGAGCCTGGACGTGCGCGCCTTCCACGAGATTGTGGCGCGCAGCCGACCGGCGGCGGTATAATCACGGACTATGCTCTATTACCTGCTCGCGACCTTGTACGTCCTTTCCTGCCTGCTGCTGCTCGTCGTCGTGCTGCTGCAGCAGGGCAAAGGGGGCGACATCGCGAGCGCGTTCGGCGGCGGAGGGACCCAGGCTGCGTTCGGCGCGCGCAGCGCGGCGACCGTGCTGACCAAGGCGACGTCGATTCTCGGCGCGCTGTTCATGCTCGGGGCGCTCGCGTTGGCGATTCTGGGCCAGCGTGGTCCCGGCTCGGTCGTCAGCGGCGTGGGCGCTCCGGCTCCCGCTCCGTCGGCGACGCCTCCGGCCGCGGCAACGCCCGCGCCGGCGGCGACACCGACCCAGCAGACGCCGCCGGCCACGACTCCGCCGGCGCCGCAGCAGCCGCCGGCACAGCAACCGAAGTAGCGCAGCCCTTCAGGGCTGCCCACGCCTTATCGCGGAAGTGGCGGAACTGGCAGACGCACCAGCTTGAGGGGCTGGCGGTAGCAATACCGTGAAGGTTCGAATCCTTTCTTCCGCACCAACACCCTTCCACTTATAAGTCATTGCGTCGGAGCTTGTTCGACCATTCGTCTGCCCAAGGGCAGACTTCGAGCGGATCCGGTTCATATCCAGCCGCCATATCGCCGATCGGGTTGGCATCGCGGTTGCCCTGCAGACGTGCGATGGATCTTCAGGACTCGACCCGAGTGCACGCCTCTCCACGAGGGCTACGCCCGGTGCCTCAGGTGCTCAAGGCCCGCCCCGCGCCGGCCGGGCCGAGCGTCGTCGCCGTGGGCGGTGGCACCGGACTCCCCGTTGTGCTCCGCGGCATGGTCAACGCCTGGAGTGAGCACGAGTCGGTGCTCGAGCGGCTGACCGCGCTCGTAACCGTGACAGATGATGGAGGAAGCTCTGGGGTCTTGCGGCACCAATTGGACATGCTGCCTCCAGGCGACGTCCGCAATTGCCTCGTAGCGCTCGCAGGCGATGACTGCCGGCTGAGCTCACTGCTGCAGCACCGATTCGAGGGTCCGACGCCGTTGGCCGGTCACGCGCTCGGCAACCTCGTGCTCGCCGCGCTGGTCCAGCAGACGGGCAGCTTCCTCAAGGCGGTCGAGCGTCTGGGGGACATCCTCAAACTCAAGGGACGAGTCCTCCCCGTGACCGAAAGCAACGTGCACCTGCAGGCCGAGCTCGTGACGGGAGAGATCATCCACGGTGAGACGAAGATCGCCTCGGCGGGACCGCTGATTCGACGGCTCGGTTTCGATCGGCCTGTGCGCCCGATGCCCGAGGCGATCAGGGCGCTCGTCAACGCCGACATCGTCGTCGTCGGCCCGGGAAGCCTCTACACGAGCCTCCTGCCCAATCTGCTCGTCACCGGAGTGGCCGGCACAATCTCGGGCTTGAACGCCATCCGAATCTACGTAGCGAACCTCATGACGCAGCCGGGGGAGACCGACGGCTACTCGCTCGAAGATCATCTCCGGGCCATCACCGAACACACCAAGGCGAAGCTCTTCGACTATGTCCTGATCAATGACGCCCCGATGCCCGCGTCCGCCCTTGCCGAGTACGCGGGCCGCCGATCGGAACCCGTCCGCCGTCGAGAGGGAAAAGGAAGGGTCGAAGGAGCGCTCGTCGTGGGGCGTAACCTCCTGGCACCGTCTCCGGATGGTCTCCTGAGGCATTCTGCCGAATCGCTGGCAGCCTCGATCATGGACATCTGGGAGGCGGGTCGGTGCCTCCGTCCCCGCGTCGGCGCCTGAGTCCAGCCATCGCTCAACGGTAAGGAGCCTTCTCACCGGTTTTCTCCGTCAGGAGTGCCTGAAGTCATCTGGGAGCACGCCTTAGTGCAGCGAACGGCGACCCCTGCGGCCCCTGACCATGGCCCGGGCCTTGCGTGTGGCTTCAGAACCGACCCCCAGATGGCCACGACGACGGGAGGGCTCCGCCGCCTGCAGTTCATCGACGCCTCGCGAGGCCTGGCGATGCTCTTCGTTTTCGTGTCGCACTTCGCCTATGGCTTCTTCGGCGCCGAGCTCGGAGGCGCCCACGAAACCCTGACGGCCATCGGAATGGTGGCTTCCCCCGCCTTCGTGATCGTGAGCGGGCTCATGCTCGGCTTCGTCTACCGTCGTTCCTCGCCTTCGAGGTTCATGGAGCTGCGGAGAACGTTCATCGACCGCGGCCTGTTTCTGCTGACTATCGGGCATCTTCTGATCCTCGGCGCCCATCTTCCGCTCGGACGCGGGCTGATGTGGGGATTCATCACGGACACGATCGGCGTCAGCATGATCGTGGGGGTGCTGCTGATTGACAAGATCGCCCCCGCGGCGCGGCTCGTCGTGAGCGCTGGACTGTACGCCGGGAGCTGGCTGATCGCTCTGTTCTGGCAACCGGAGGGGATCGTTCTGCAGGCCCTTCGGGACTCGCTGTCGGGCACGGCATTCCAGAACATGTTCGTCTACAACTTTCCCGTGGTTCCCTGGTTCAGTCTCTACTTTGCCGCCACGGTCCTGGGTGAAAAGCTTGCGGTCGCGAGAGAAGACGGAGCCGACTCAGTGGCGAGCCAGAACGTGCTGGGCCGGCTTGGAATCGTGACGATCCTCGGCGGGCTCGTTGGAGTGGGGCTCTCGATCGCCCTGCTGATCGGTGGACCGGCTCACCGGGCGCTCGAGGAGGCGCGCCTCCGGGGCGGGATCGTGGGCGAAGCCATCGTCGCAGCTGAGGAGCTGGCCCAACCGCATCCGATGGATCCCTGGCTCGAGCTCAGCTCGCCATTTCAAAAGCGGCCGCCATCGCCGGTGTATTTTGCGTTCTTCGGAGGCGCGAGCCTCGCGCTGCTGTACCTCTGCAGAGTCGCGGAGAGGCGGGGCTGGCTGGGCCGACTGATTGGACTTCTTGCCCGGTCCGGCCGGGCGTCCCTCTTCGTCTTCGTCGCTCAGTATTACGTCTTCTTCGCGGTTCTGAGATCGGTGAAGCTGCCCACGACGATCTGGTGGCCGGTGCCACTCATCGGGCTGTCTGGATTACTGGTTTACTCCGGGATCGTCTGGGAGCGACGTGGATGGAATCGGCGGCTGACGGTCGGCTACCCGTGGTTCGCTCGCCAGGCCGGGGCGCGGAGGCACGTCTGGGCCACGCAGGTGCGTCGCGCGATTGCCAACGTCACGGCATGGGTTGCCGCTTTCCACCATTAGGGCGCGCACCCGCGCCCAGGCACACCTACGCCGACTTCGAGAGCCGGCCCGGCGTTTCAGCCTCCGGAGCGGCGGGATCCTCATCCGCGCCATAGCCTGGCCCCACATCGCCCCGCGTAGTCCGGAACTGCTGGAACGGCATGTGACATTGGTGCTTGCGCAGAAAATTCAGGAACCGCTTGTAGTCGGCTGCCTGCATGTTGAACAACCGCACCAGCAGCTTGTAGTTCCCGGACGTCCGCTGGAGGCCGCGCCCGACGATCGATCGGAGGTCGTCGCGCGTCAGATCGCGCGCCATGAACGCCGGGTACACGACCGCCCAGAACGATCGACGCTCGTCGAGCATCTGCGCGAGCATCACATCGGCCGTGCTCGGTTTCGCCGGCGCCGTCTCGCGCGAACGCAGCCCGACGCCGTTCATGACAATCTCGCTCGGCAGATCCTGCAACCCGACCGCCCGACCGCGAAGCCTGACGACAAGCCGCTCGACGACGTTCTTGAGCTCGCGGATGTTGCCCGGCCAGGAATACGCCTCGAGGGCCGCGCTCGCTTCGACCGAGAGCGGGCCGACCTCGACGTCGTGTTTCTGCGCATACCCGCGCCGAAAGTAGTCGAACAGCAAACCGATGTCCCCGCTCCGCTCGCGGAGGGGCGGCACGACGATCTGGAGGACGTTCAGTCGATAGTAGAGGTCTTCACGGAACGTCTTGGACGTCACGTGATCGAGCAGGAGCCGATTGGTCGCGGCGATGACGCGAACGTCGACCCTGGACCCGACGCGAACGCTTCCCACCCGCTGGATTTCTCCGGTTTCCAGGAATCGCAGCAGCAGACCCTGCATTCGCAAGCTCATCTCCCCGATTTCGTCGAGGAAGACCGTCCCGCCCTGCGCGTGCTCGAGCAGGCCGAGGCGATCCCGGTAGGCACCGGTGAAGCTGCCGCGCTCGTGGCCGAACAGTTCGGACTCGAGAAGGCTGTCCGCGATTGCCGCGCAGTTGATCGTCACCATCGGGCCGCGGCTGCGCCGGCTCGCCGCGTGGATCAGGCGCGCCGCGACTTCCTTACCCACTCCGCTCTCCCCCGTGATCAGGACCTTGGTGTCGGTCCGCGCCGCGTCTTCGATCGACTGAAGAAGTTCGGCTACCGCGGAACTGGTACCTATGATGTCGCGCGTTTCGGTCATTAAAGTCTTCCGTCCTGGCCCTGGGGGGAAGCCGCGGTTATAACTGGGCTGTATGGCCAAAGTCAAGCAACAGTAGTGTGATGGTCCGGTAAGTCGAGGCGGCGTCACAGGATTGCACACTCCCTGTCTGGCCGGCCTGTCTCCGAAAGGCGTGCGCGGGCAGACTATTGGCCGCGCCGGTGGAGATTTGCGGCCGCCTGGCCCATGCCCGGCGCTCGCCGCACGCCATATCCCACAGGGTCAACGCTCTCGTCGGGCGATTTGAACGCGGGGGAACGTCGCTTGCACAAGCACGGGCAGCTTCTCCCAGCGACTATGCAGATTCGATTCATCTCCGGACTCACGGCTGAAGAGGAAGACGATCTCGCCCCGGCCCTTCTGCGGTCGGTGACGACGCTCCTCGACCGATTTCCGTTGGCCTATACCCTGCGGATCGAAACATCGGGAAACAGGGTGTACCAACACAGCCAGCCCGCAAAAAGCGAACCTTCGACTGCGACCCAGTCGGTGGTTGCCCGCTACTAGCTGGCTGCTCTCGCGGCCTACGGCGACATCTGGACCGACATTCGTCGCGCCCTGAAGACTCTCGCACGCCACACGTGTCGGCGGCGCGCGAGCGGAGCGCGGACCAGGGAAGCCGGGGTCGGCGCTCGACTCGCAGCGAGGCCGCGTCACGCGCTCCTAGCTGAATCAAGTCTTCCCCCGGGGGGATTTTAGAAGCCGTATCGGCGGGGCGGACCCGAGCGTTGGCTGTAAAGCGCGCCGGTTCAGCAACTTGGAATGAGATGAGCTGGCGGTGAGATCTTTGCTTAGACACCTCCCGGCAGCCGCGTAACCTGCGGCATCCAAAGGTCTGAGGACACTTGCTGCAAAAAAACAGTCTCGCGAGTGGCGTACCGCGGCCGGAACCGGATCCGCGTCCCGTGATCAGCGTCTCGCTCGACGTCGACAACCTCTGGTCGTACCTGAAGATCCATGGCGATCCAGAGTGGCGGTCGTTCCCGACCTACCTCGATGAATTCGTGGACGTCGTCCTCGATCAGCTGGACCGGCTGAATTTGAGGATCACGTTCTTCGTTGTCGGACAGGATGCCGCGCTCGAGCGCAACGCGCGCGCGCTCAGGGCCATCGGCGCGGCCGGCCATGAAGTGGCCAACCACTCGTTTCACCACGAGCCCTGGCTGCATCTTCGATCACGCGCGGAGCTCGATGAGGAAATCCGGAGCGCCGAGGGAGCGATCGAGAGCGCCACGGGCCGGCGGCCGCGAGGCTTCCGCGGGCCCGGGTTCAGCCTGAGCGCCGATACGCTCGCGGTTCTTGCCGAGCGTGGATACCTCTACGACGCGTCGACGTTCCCGACCTTCATCGGGCCGCTCGCCCGCGCCTACTACTTTTCGCACGCCACCGGGCTGACCGCCGACGAGCGGCAGGCCCGGGCGCAGCTGTTCGGCAAGTTATCCGAGGGCCTGCGTCCGTTGAAACCGTACGTCTGGAATGCGGGTGGTCGAGAGCTGATGGAGATACCCGTCACGACCATGCCGATTCTGAAGATCCCCTTCCATCAGAGTTATCTGCTCTATCTGGCAGGGATGTCGCGGACGCTTGCGTTCGCCCACCTGCAACTCGCGCTCGCGCTGTGCGCTGCGACCCGGACGCAGCCGTCGTTTCTCCTGCATCCGCTCGATTTTCTTGGAGGCGACCGCGTCACGCAGCTTCCGTTCTTTCCGGGCATGTCGCAGTCGACCGCCTTCAAGCTGCAGTTGTTCCGGGACGTCATGGGAGTGATCACGCGACGCTTCCGACCCATCACGATGGAGCAGCATGTCGAGCTCCTGCAGCCGACGCTGCCGGCCGCTGACTCGACCGCCGGGAGACTTTATGCAAGTTGAGACGCACGATCGCGTCGCGACTCCGGCCGAAGTCGGCCCGAGCGTGCTGACGGTCTTCGGCACCAGACCCGAGGCCATCAAGCTCGCGCCGGTCATCCGTGAGATGGAGGATGAGGCCGGGCGATTCCGGACGATCAACGTCACGTCCGGGCAGCACACGACGCTGCTCTACCCGTTCGTCAAGCTGTTCGGGGTCCGCATCGACCACGACCTTCGGGTCATGGAGCCCGGCCAGAATCCCAACGGCGTGTGCTCGCGGGTTCTCGCCGCGCTCGATCCGATCCTCGTCCGCGAGCGACCGGACCTCGTGCTGGTGCAGGGCGATACGACGACGGCGCTGGCCGGCGCGATGGCGGCCTTTCACCACGGGATTCCGGTGGGCCACGTCGAAGCGGGCCTCCGGTCGGGCGATCGCCGCAGCCCCTTCCCCGAGGAAATGAATCGCCGCCTCGTCGGAAACCTCGCGTCGCTCCACTTCGCGGCGACGCCGCGCAACCGCGAGACGCTGCTACAGGAGGGCGTCCGCGAAGATTCGATATTCGTGACCGGCAATCCGGTCGTCGACGCCCTGGAGCGGATTCTGACCCAGTCGCACGCGTCGCCGGCGATCGAGGCCGTGCTGGCGAAGACCAAGGGGCTCAAGCGCATCGTGTTGACCACGCACCGGCGCGAAAGCTTCGGCGACTACATGACGGAGAGCCTGCGGATTCTGCGACGGTTCGTCGAGACGCACGAAGACGTCGCGCTCGTCTTCCCGGTGCACCCGAACCCCGTCGTCGTCGAGACCGCCGCCGCCGTGCTCGGCCGGCATCCTCGCGTGCACCTGATCGATCCGCTGGACTATCAGGAGTTCGTGCTGCTGTTGTCGCGCGCCTGGCTGATCGTGTCCGACTCCGGCGGCGTGCAGGAAGAGGCGCCATCCCTCGGCAGGCCTCTCATCATCTTGCGCGAGAACACCGAGCGGCCGGAAGCGGTCGAGTGCGGGATCGCGCGGCTCGTCGGTCCCCGGCCCGGCCGGCTCGCGAATCTGCTCGACGAGACGCGGCGTGCCGATTCCTGGGTGCACCAGGCGGGGACCAGCACGAATCCATTCGGAAGCGGCGACGCGAGCGCGCGCATCGTGGATGTCATCGTCAGGTACCTGGCCGAGGCGCGGCCGGCGCTCGCAACGATCCAATAACAGGAGTCATAGATGCCAGAGTCGAACACGGTCACAGAACGAATCCTGCAACTGCCCTCCGATCAAGACGCGTCGGGCCGAACGCTCGGCGAGGCGGAGATCAAGGCCGTCACGGAGGCCATCAATACGGGCACGCTCACGAGCACCAAGGGCCGGTTCGTCAGCACGTTCGAGAAGGAATTCGCCAAGCTCCTCGGCGTCAAGCACGCGTATGCCTGCGCGTCGGGCACGGCGGCCGTGCACCTCGCGATCGCGGCGGTCAACCCGAATCCAGGCGACGAGATCGTGACCTCGCCCATTACCGACATGGGAGCGCTCACGCCGATTCTCTATCAGGGCGCGATTCCGGTGTTTGCCGACGTCGACGATCGCACGTGCAATGTCACCGCGGCGACGATCGAAGCGCGGCTGAGCGACCGGACCAAAGCCATCATCGTGACCCATCTCTTCGGAAATCCCTGCCAGATGGGCGAGATCATGGAGCTGGCGGCGGCGCGTCACCTGCCCGTGATCGAAGACTGCGCGCAGTCGTTTCTGGCCAGCTACGGCGGTCGCAACGTGGGGACCATCGGGCGGATCGGCTGTTTCAGCCTGCAGCAGGGCAAGCACATCACGACCGGCGAGGGCGGGATTGTCGTCAGCAACGACGATGCGCTCGCTCGTCACATGTTCCTGTACATCAACAAAGCCTGGGGCTACGGCGATGCCAAGCCCGACCATTACTTCCTGGCGCTCAACTACCGGATGAGCGAATTGCAGGGTGCCGTCGCGCTCGCGCAGCTGCCGAAGCTCGAAGGGGTCGTCCGGCACCGCGTGCGGATGGCCGCGCGCCTGACCGCCCAGCTGAAGGACCTGCCGGGGATCAGCGTGCCCTGTTCGGATTCCACCGCCGAGCACGTTTACTGGAAGTACAGCGTGATGGTTGACGACCAGATCGTCGAGGGCGGAGCGCCGGGGCTGGCCAAGGCGCTGAAAACCTACGACATCGCCTCCGCGCCGCGCTACATCCAGAAGCCCGCATTCATGTGCGAGATCTTCAAGAATCAGCGGACGCTCGGGGACAGCCGCTGGCCCTTCACGCTCGCGCGGCCCGAGGCGGTCGATTACGACCGCTCGCTGCATCAGGGCACGTTCCGGGCGCTCGATCGCATCCTCGTCCTGCCGTGGAACGAGCGCTACACGGAAGAGCATGTCGACTACCTCGCTGAATCGTTCAGGACCGCCGTTCGGTCGCTATCAGGGAGCCGCGCATGAGTGAGAAGCTTCGTTTCGGACTGGTCGGCGCCGGAGGGATCGCGCAGTCGTACGCCCAGGCCTTCGCCGCAAGCGGAGAGGCCGAGCTCGTCGCGGTTGCCGACGTCGTACCCGACGCCGCGCGATCGATGGCGGAAGCGTTCGGCTGCAAGCCGTTCCAGTCGCATGATGCGATGCTGCAATCCGGCAAGCTCGACGCCGTCGTCGTGTGCTCGCCTCCGGCGTCTCACCGCGAGATCTGCGTCGACTTCCTGCAGAAGAAGGTGCCGGTGCTCTGCGAGAAACCCCTGAGCGTGGACGGCAAGAACGCCAGGGGCATCATCGACGCCGCGCGTCGGGCCGGCGTGAAGTTCACGATGGCGTCGAAGTTCCGGTACGTCGAAGACGTCAAGAAGGCCAAGGCGATCGTCACCGCCGGCCTTCTCGGCGAGATCATTCTGTTCGAGAACGCCTTTACCTCGCGCGTGGACATGTCCAACCGGTGGAATTCGAACCCGGAAATCAGCGGCGGCGGGGTCCTGATCGACAACGGCACGCACTCGGTCGATCTGGTCCGCTACTTCCTGGGTCCGATCGCCGACGTCCAGGTGGTCGAGGGCAAGCGCAGCCAGGGACTCGCCGTCGAGGAGACCGTGCGCATCTTCGTGCGCAGCACGGCCGGCGTCCTCGGCAGCATCGACCTCTCCTGGAGCATCAACAAGGAGCAGGAAAGCTACATCAACATCTACGGGACGCACGGCACGCTGTGGATTGGCTGGAGGGAGTCGCGCTACCGCCAGAGCGGGGCCCGCGAGTGGGTCGTCTTCGGCAAGGGCTATAACAAGGTCCAGGCGTTCCGCAGCAACATCGACAACTTCGCGCGCGCGATCCGCGGCGAAGAAGCCCTGCTCATCGATGCGGACGATGCGCTGGCGTCGGTGGAGGTCATCGAGGCTGCGTACGCCGACCTGCGGCGCAGCCACTGGATTTCGGTCGGCAGGCAGGAGCACTTGAAGATCGAGGCTCTCACCGCAAAGACCGAAGCTGTCGCGTGAGCGTCCGCGTCCATCCGACGGCGATTCTCGAGGAGGGCGTGACGCTCGGCGACGGCACGTCGGTCTGGGATAACGTCCATATTCGGAAGAATGCGAGCCTGGGTGAACAGTGCATCGTCGGCGAAAAGAGCTATATCGCCTACGACGTCCGGATCGGGCATCGGGTCAAGATCAACGCAATGGTGTACGTCTGCGCCGCCGTGACGATCGAGGACGGCGTCATGATCAGCGCCGGAACGATCTTCACGAACGATCGGTTTCCACGCTCCACGACGCCGGACCTGCGGTCGCTGCGATCGTCCGATCCGGACGAGGAGACGCTGCCGACCCTGGTCCGGGAAGGCGCGACGATCGGCGCGGGCTGCACCATCGGCAACGACCTGACCATCGGGCGCTTCGCCATGGTGGGGATGGGATCGCTCGTCACCAAGTCGATCCCGGACTTCCACCTGGCGATCGGTCACCCGGCGCGGTCGGTGGGCGCCGTGTGCCGGTGCGGCCACCCGGTCGCCAAATTCGAGGGTGGTCGTTTCGTGGATGTACCCGAGGTCGCGTGCCGGTGCGGTTACCGGTACGCGATTCGCGATGGGCAGGTAATCGAACTGGGATTCTCGAAGTAGGCCGTTTATGACCATGAGCCAGCAGACCGCAAAGGATCCTCAACTCCGGGCGAGAATCGGCGCGATCATCCTTCAGCTGCTCCAGGATCAGCTGACAACGCAGGGACCGTCCGTCGGCCCGCTCGACTCGACCACGGCGCTGTTCGGTCGGGACGGGTGCCTCGACTCGCTCGGTCTGGTCTCGCTGGTCGTCGGGGTCGAGCAGGCGCTCCAGGACGAGCTGAACGTGACGGTCAGCCTCGCCGACGAGAAGGCGCTCTCACAGCGGCACAGCCCCTACCGCACGGTCGGATCGCTCGTCGATTACGCGGTCTCGGCGATCTGAGCCACGGACAGGCGTTCCCCCGGTGAGCACTCCAGTCACAGTCATCACCGGGACGCGGAAAGGGATCGGTCGCGCCCTCGCCGAACGCTACCTCGGCCAGGGTCACACGGTGATCGGTTGCAGCCGAGGCGCCGCCGAGTGGCAGGCGCCGGGCTATTCGCACTTCATGCTCGACGTGGCGGACGAGGCGGCCGTCCAGCAAATGTTTTCCGAGGTCCGGCGGACCGTCGGACGCGTCGACCACCTGATCGCCAACGCCGGGACGGCGGCGATGAACCATTCGCTGCTGACCCCGGCATCGACGGTCCAGAAGCTCCTGGCGACGAACGTCGTCGGGACGTTTCTCTTCTGCCGCGAGGCGGCGAAGGTGATGAAAGCCGCACGCTACGGGCGGATCGTGACGTTCACGACCGTGGCGGTCAGCCTGAAGCTCGAGGGCGAAGCGGCGTACGTCGCGTCGAAGGCCGCCGTGCTCTCGCTGACGCAGGTGCTCGCTCGGGAGCTGGCCGAGTTCGGGATCACGGTGAATGCCGTCGGACCGACCCCGATCGACACGGACCTCATTCGCGGCGTACCGAAGGAGAAGATCGACCGGCTCGTGGCGCAGCAGGCCATCCGGCGACTCGGAACCTATGAGGACGTCGGCAACGTCATCGACTTCTTTTTCCGGAAGGAGTCGGGCTTCGTGACCGGCCAGAACCTGTACCTGGGAGGCGTCTGAGCATGCCATCCCCTTCGGCTCGTCCCGGACCGTCCGTTCGCGTCTCGTCGGTGCTGAGCGACTCGTATCGCGCGGCTCTCGAAGAGCTCCTGTTCTTCAACCCGGGCCAGCGACGGCTGACCGCGGGGATCGAAGAGTCGATCGCCCGGCACGGAGCGCCCGACGTGGTCGCGGAGTCGGGCGAACTGCAGATCCGGGTCGGCGCGCTCGGCCGGGTGCAGGCGCTGTTCGCGCTGGAGTCGGCGGAGGATCGCGACCACCTCGTCGGGGTCGTCATTTATTGTCGGCTGTCTCTCGAAGAACTGGTGATCCTGCACGTTGCCGTGAACGAGCGGTTCGCGTCGACGGGCCCGAAAGCCTACGCTGGGATCGTGCTCCGGCTGTTTCAGACGGTCCGCGACGTCGCGGCACGGCTGAAGGGCGTGCGGACGATCCTCATGTACCGATCGAACGGGCCGTTTCGCTGCACCGTGGGAGCGGCGCCCAAACTCTCCACCGTAGGAGGCTGAACGTGGCCGTGGACGTCTTCCTCGATCGTTTCCGGGCCAACCTCGACAGAGAGGCTGTCGTGTGGCGCGATCGCAGCTATCGGTATGCAGACCTGCTCGCCGTGTACGAAGCGGCGCGCCTTCGCGTGCGCGAGACCGTTCCGGCCGGATCGGTGGTGAGCCTGGAGGCCGACTTCTCGCCGAACGCCATCGGACTGCTTCTGGCGCTCATCGAGCGCGGCTGCACGATCGTTCCGCTGACGAGCTCGGTCGAGGCCAAGAAGCCGGCGTTCAGGGCGATCGCCGAAGTCGAGATCTCCGCGCGCCTGGACGCTCGCGACGGGCTGATCGTCGAACCGACAGGCACGACGGCGACCCACCCTTTGATCCGATCGCTGAAAGACCGCCGCCGCCCGGGGCTCGTGCTTTTCTCATCCGGGTCGACCGGCAAGAACAAGGCGGCCATCCACGACCTCGTGCCGCTCATCGATAAGTTCCGGACGCCCCGCCAGTCGCTCCGGACGATCGCGTTCCTGCTCTTCGATCACATCGGCGGCATCAACACGCTCCTCTATACGCTGTCCAACGCCGGCTGCGTCGTCGCCGTCGACGACCGGTCTCCGGAGAACGTGTGCCGGTCCATCGCCAGTCACCGCGTCGAGCTGCTGCCGACCTCTCCGACGTTCATCAACCTGCTGCTGGTGAGCGAGGCATATCAGCGATACGATTTGTCGAGCCTCAGAACGGTGACCTACGGAACCGAGGTCATGCCAGAGAGCACGCTCAAACGGTTTCATGAGCTGTTCCCGCACGTCACGCTGCAGCAGACCTATGGCCTGTCGGAGGTCGGTATCCTCAGGTCGAAGTCGCGATCGTCGGACTCGCTGTGGGTGAAGATCGGGGGCGAGGAGTTTCAGACCCGCGTCGTAGACGGGCTGCTGGAGATCAAGGCGGCGTCCGCGATGCTCGGCTACCTGAACGCCCCGAGTCCGTTCACGGATGACGGCTGGTTCAAGACCGGCGACGCCGTGGAGGTGGATGGCGAATACCTGCGCATCCTCGGGCGGCGATCCGAGCTGATCAACGTGGGCGGGGAAAAGGTCTACCCGGCAGAGGTCGAAAGCGTCCTGCAGCTCATGTCCGGCGTCGAGGATGTCGTCGTACGGGGCGAACCGAGCGCGCTGACGGGACAGATGGTCAGCGCGGTGGTGCGGCTGTCGACGGGCGAGACGCTGTCAGAGTTCCGGCAGCGTATGCGGCAGTTCTGCCAGGACAAGCTCGCGCGCTTCAAAGTACCGCAGAAGGTGGTTTTGACGACGGCCGAAATCCACGGCGAGCGGTTCAAGAAAATCAGGGTGGGAGAAGCCGTCGCGTCTTGACCTATGGAGCTTCGAACCCACGTCATTCGGCAGATCGCGTCGACCGATCGCGAGGCCCTCGCGAGCGTCGGGCGTCTGCACGTCCAGCTGCTCCCCTTCGGCCCGATGGCCAAGCTCGGCGAAACGTTCGTGCGCGAGGTCTGCTACAGGATCCCGATGGCCGACGGGCTGCTGAAGCTCGCGGCCTTCGAGCTCGACGGCCGGATGCTGGGCTTCGTGGCCTACACGGACCGCTCGATTACGTTTCACAGGACCGCGCTGCGCAGGCACTGGTTGAAATCGGGAGCCATGACCCTCACGGCCGTTCTGCGCGATCCGCGACGGTTTACGAAGCTCCCACGGGTAGGACGGGTGGTGCTGTCGCGTCGCGCCGAGCGGGAAACGCTACGGGATCCGCTGGGAGAGGTCGTTTGCCTGGCAGTGCTGCCGGAAGCGCGCGCGTCCGACTTCGTGCGGCGCTTTGGGGTGAGGGTGTCTGAGGCGCTCGTCAATTACGCGAAGAGCGAGCTGGTCGGCGTCGGCGTGGATCGCATGCGCATGATTGTCGACGCCGACAATCGGCCGGTGCTCATGCTGTACCACCTCATGGGAGCCAGGCTCGAGCCCTACAAGCAGGGAGGAAAGGCGTCGATGCTGGTCTGGTTCGAGCTCTCGGGCGTGCCAGCCAGTCTGTCGTAACCGTCAGCCATGGGTGCAGATGTGAGGCCGGTGGCGGAATCGTTCGGGGTGGAGTACGCGCAGTTCCGGCGTCACCCGCTCCTTCATGGCATGCGCGCGGTGGCGGGCGTGCTGACGTGGCCGCTCGTCTGGCCGCTGGCGTTGCTCAGCCGCACCTCGGACATCGTGTTCCGAACCGTCTCCGAGGCGCTCAGCATCGTCCCCTACGTATTCGGCGTGGTGATGCGTGGTGCGTTCTATCGGTTCGCGCTGAGGCAATGCGGCGTGAACGTGATCGTCGAGTTCGGGACGATCTTCCTGTATCGAGACGTCGCCGTCGGGAGCAACGTTCTGATCGGACGCTACAACATCGTCCACCTGTGCGATTTCGGCGACTACGTGCTCACGGGCGAGCGCTGCACGTTCCTGAGCGGGGCCCAGTATCACCGGCACGATCGCGCCGACGTCCCGATGGCGTTGCAGGGAGGACGCCTGCGTCGGATACAGATCGCAAGCGACTGCTGGATAGGCTCGCACTCGGTGGTCATGTCCGACGTCGCCTCCGGCGCCATCGTGGGGGCTGCCTCGGTCGTCACGCGACCGGTCGAGCCCTACACGATCGTGGCCGGAAATCCCGCGCGCTTCCTGCGCCCGCGAGGCACGCCCGAGACGACTCGAACCGCAAGCCTCGCCTGACGTCGCGCGTGCGCGTCGTCTCCTACCGAATGATTCGCAGATTGGAAGGTGGTGCGGGCGCGGCGGGCTGCGTGCTGAAGGGAGGAATGTCGGTGGACCACTGAGGTCCGCTGGGAGATCCGCCCACGCGGACCACGGCGCGGCTCGGCCCCCCGGGCGCTCCGGATACGTCGCTGGCGTCGGTGCCGCCGCCCTCATCGAAATGATAGAGCGCGACCGTTGAGCCGTCGGTCACGAAGGGAGCTGACGGGCGCGTGAAATTCGACGTATAGCGCAGAACGTTCGAAAAGCGCATCTCGTCGACCCACCCGCGATAGCCGAACCCCGGGCTGATGACGTCGTGCTTCTCGGCGCCAATCACGATGAACGGATCGGAGTTCGGACGATCCGTCTGACGACCGTTGCGATAGGTTCCATCGCCGTCCGGACCATCGGCGGAGGCGTCGAGGGCGCCATCCACATACAGCTGCAACCGACCGTCCGATAACCGCCTTGTGACAGCCACGTGATGCCACTGGCCGTCGGCTACGACGCGCGAGCCCACGATGGTGTTGTCCTGACTGTTCGAGTTGCCGAACCCGAAGGCGAGGCGGCTGTTACCCACCGAGACACCGTAGTCGCCGTTGTCGCCGGCTCCGTACACGTCTCGATCGATCAGGATGTTGCCCTGGATCCAGTTGTAGCTCCCTGGCGTGATCGCACCCGCGACGTTCTCCCCTGGAGTCGCCTTCATCCACCACTCGATG
Organism: uncultured Acidobacteriota bacterium; assembly: GCA_963847125.1. GTDB lineage: Bacteria > Acidobacteriota > Vicinamibacteria > Vicinamibacterales > 2-12-FULL-66-21 > DATAEE01. Next base: position 2,149,005 of record CAWJYM010000004.1, on the reverse strand, counting down.
GTGAAGTCGGTCGCCCCCACGTCAGCCGGCACCTCGGGCCCGTCGATCCTGATCTTGACGCGATCGATGTCGTTCGCCCCGTTTCCGTGGAAACGAAGCGAGAAGCGAGAAGGTTGGGCCAGCGGCGCGTCGCCCACGGCGGCGCCGAACAGGACCACGAGCGCCAGGGCGAGCATTCCACTACGCATGAGAGCTTTGGCCGGCATAACCATCCTACGGCATGAACGCCAAGAGCGTCCAATTCCGATCCGAATACGATTTCGTCGGTCCATCGTGCCATTCCGTGAAGGCCGAAGCGTGGTAGACGCCGCGAGACCGGACGACGACGTTCTGGTGCCGTACCGCGGCTGCCGCCACGGCGCCGGCGGCCGGCTCGAAGGGCGAGAGCGACCATCGCTCAGGTTCGTCCGCGTCGTCCAGGACGCGCCGGAGACGCGCGGGCTCGTCGGCCGCGAACGACACTTCAAACCCATCCAGAGGCTTCGCCAGGCCATGGCCGAGGGCCTTCAGATAGGCCTCTTTTCTCGTCCAGCAGCGATAGAACGCCGGGAGCCTGTCCGGCTCCGGCAGGGACATCAATTCGGCGGATTCGTTCGGCGCGAAGAAGCGGCGGGCCAGCATGTCGAGCTCGGGGATGGCCGTCATCTGCTCGACGTCGATCCCGACGCTCTCGAACCTGCCGAACGCGAACACCGCCAGATCGCCTGAATGCGCCACGTTGAAGGCGAGACCGTCACGCGATCCGGCGAGCTCCGGTTTTCCGTAGTAGCTGTAGCTGAACCGAATTGCGGAAGGCGCCTGGCCGGTGTAACCCGCCAGCAGGGTGCGAAGAGCCGACCGGCCGACGATGAACCGATTGCGATCGCGCGGAAAGCGGAACCGCCGGGCGCGCTCGCGCTCGTCGTCCGACAACACGGCGGAATGCCGCTGCAGGAAATCCTCGCTGTCCACCAGCCGGACAACCCAGACGTCAAGCTGATTGCCGGACAGCGTGAAGGATCCGCGTTCTCCGTTCATGGAGCTTTTCGAAGAACCAGTGTCAGCCGGCTGCCGCGGAATGTCAGATTCTCCGGCAGCCATTCGGCCTTCAGTCCGGCGGCCGCGGCCACGCGTTCGAACTGCGAGCGATCCGCGCGCAGAAGCGGGCGTGCGGTCCGGGCGGCGCGATACCGTGCGATATCCCGGAATCCGTGCGACAGGGCCTCCGGGAGGATGCCCCGGCGGAGCGAGAACCAGAGGAACTCGATCAACTCACCGCCGAAGTGGCTGTCGCCACCTGGTATGTCGGACAGGACGATGGCGCCCCCGGGGACCAGCAGGTCGTGCCATCGCCGAATCCAGGTTTCCAGTTCGGAAGCCGACATGTACTGCACGACGCTGTTGGCAACGATCAGGTCGAAAGTCCGTTGAAAATCGTGGCCGCCGGCCAGGAGGTCGATCAGTTCGGCATTCGGCACGTTCGCGATGTTGGCGCGGGCCGTTTCCATGGCCGCGGCGGCGGCGTCCCAGAGCATGATCCGGCCGACGTGCGGAGCCACCAGCGATGCCGCGACACCCGTTCCGCACCCGAAGTCCAGAACGGTCATGTTCCGGGAGAGTGGGATGCGCTCGCTCAGCCGGGTCACGTAGTCCCGGCTTTCGACCTCGATGAGCCGACGCTCGCCTCGATGGGTGTCCCAATACGCGAGCCACGTTGGATCAGGGGGTTGTACTGCGTTCAAGACTGTCTGCATAATTGTTATCCGTTATGACCACTCGCGTCCAAGCACACCGGAGTTCAGCCAACGAAGGTATTCGGACATCAGCTCACGGCTGTCGACCCGCCGCTGCCACCATCGTTCGGGGACGAAGAGATCGAAGCGTGAGCTGCGCACGGCAAAGGACACGTCTGTCGGAAGCGATCGCTTCAGGAGCCACCTCGTGCGCGCGGTATGGCTTCGCGACGTGATGAACACGAGGCTGCGGATCTTATGGGTCACCACGAACGAGGCGACCGTGCGCACTTCCGACTCGGTTCCATCCACGGCGCCGAGGATCGTGATTCGGTCGGCGGGAACGCCGCTCCGGTCCAGGATCAGCCTGGAGTAGTCCGTGGCGTCCGCGTACGGGACTCCGAGCCGCCGCAACTCATCGACCACTGGTTCCGCGCTCCAGGTTCCGACCAGCACGCGGGCGCGCGGCATCTGCGAATAGAGGCGACCGACCTCGAGAGCCGTGACGCGGGGACTCGACAAGGAAGAAACGAGCACCTCCGCTTCGAACAGGGGATCCTCGTGGACGATCGCGCTGCCAATCGCCTGGAGGACTCGCTCACCGGTCCCCCACGCGATGATCCCGGCCACGAGCAGCAGGCCGGCAAGATACTGCCAGAGCCTGGCGCGAGGCCGGGTCTCGCCGACGGTTCGTTCGCGCGAGGGCTCGATCGGACCCTCCGCGGCACCGTGAAAGCGAGTAATCTCTACACCCTTCAAAAGAGCCTCTCTGCGTCGATTCAAGACGTTTTCACTGCTATTCTAGGGCGTCTCTGAGTTGGCAACGATTTCGCAATCCGGTCGACGAATTCGTTGCTCCAATGTAGCGGCGGCGGCCCGGCTCCCCGGATCTGAGCTCTCGTAATATCGGAAAAGGCCGCATTGCCAACGAGTTGCCTCAAAGCGAGGCACCGTGGGCGTATCGGTACGTCGGTTGCCAGACCACGCCGATAGAGCGCCGCGTACAACGGGGCATTCGCACGGAAGTTCGTATTTACCGGGTTGCCGGAGCCCTCGCGCAGGGTGTCTAGACGCGCGAACGGCGCCGTTCCTCCCGACGGTCGTCTACCCACCGAGCGCCGCGGGTGCTCAGTCGCTTGGGAGCGTGTATGGCGTCGAGAACCCAATTGAGGATTCTGATTTTCGTCTGTCTGGTTGGACTCGGCTCCGCAGCACCAGCCGCCGCGGTCACGTACTACGTCTCGCCCAACTCGACGTCGGGCGGCTGCAACAACGCCGGCGCCGGCACGAACCCGGCCGCGCCCTGGTGCCAGATTCCCGGAAGCTCCGGGACGAGTCACGGCAATCTTCAGTGCGGCGACGTCATCCTTCTGGCGGGCGGGAACACGCAGTCGCAATCGGTTTCTGTCAGCAGCCCGAGATACCCCGATTGCGGAGCCTCGAACCCGATCACGGTTCGAATCGCGGGCTCGGGAGACTGGCCGGGGTGCGCCGCGTGTGAATCGGGCAACAACTACACGCTCGACGACCTGAGCTTCAACAACGCCGACCGCGTGCATTTCCTCGGACGCAACGCGAACAGCCGGCTGCTGATCGGCACGAGCGGCAACGGCGCAGGCATCAGTCTCTGGCAGGCGTCGCGCATCTGGGTTCGGTATTTTCGGAGCCTCAACTCGGGCAGCTACGGCATCAGCACCGGCTACGTCAGTGACTCGCTGTTTCAGGACGGCGAGGTCAACAACAGCGCCGACATGGGAATCGCCGTCGGCAGCCAGGGCGACATCGATGGGGACCGGCTGGCCTTCATCAACGTGGAGGCGCTCAGTTCGGGTCCCGGCGGCTCGTGCGCCAGCCGAGGCGGCGGATTTCACGTCACGGGCTGCAATCTCTGCTGGTTCATCGACATTTTCAGCCACGACAACGACTGCGAGGGCTGGTCCTCGGGAGTCATCGCCGACCCCGGGATGTGGCGCGATCAGATCGTCAACATCCGCCGCGGCCGATTCGTGGTGAACAACGGCAGCAGCAACTCCGGCGAGCGGCGGTGCATGATTTTCTCGGGTGACGAGAACAACGACGGCTTCGAACACATCCTGACGGTGACCCACAGCCAGTTTTACGGCTGTCAGTCGGAAGGGTTCTCCTACGGTCACGGCGGTGCCTTCGGGGACTTCGTGAACGTCGGGACGTTCATGAATGGAAGCACCGAAGTCGGCGTGGATCGCGCGGCCGACTATAACCAGATGATCAACGGTATCCTGGTCGGGCGGCTGACCAACCAGCCGTCGACGGTCTCGGGATACAGCTCGTCGGGTTTCAATCAGAACACACCGTGGCGCGTCCTCAACACCAGCATCGTCAGCCGCAGCGCCTCGTCCAGCGTGTCGAACTTTGATTACACGTGCTCGAACCAGCCGACGCTGGGCTGCCAGCGCAACAGCGACTGCGGCGGGGGCACGTGCACGTATCGGGCGGAGTCCGGCACGGTCGGCAGTCCACCCGACATGTTCGCGGACCAGCCGACGGTGACGGTCACCACGGTCCCCCCGAACTGGAGGGTGGGCGCCAACACCGCGTGCGAGACGTCGCTCACGACATCGACCTTCCTGAACACGTGCGATTTCAATTTCAACGGAGCGGACCCGGCGAACATCGACCGCGGACGAGCGATCATGCGGTCGACCAACAGCGGGACGAACAGCACCGGCGCGATTGCGGTCGAGATCAATACGCCGGACTCTTCCGATGCCGCACTGAACGGCATGCGCCTGAACGACCCGCGCCGGTACTTCTACGCGTGCTCGCCGACCGGGAACGATACGACCCGCTCGTTCTACTGCCCTGCGGGCTCCAATGTCCCGGCTGACGTCATTCAGATCGGAGGAGTGCAGGCGGCCGTCACGGCTGTGACGACGTCATCGATTACGGTTGCCTCACCGGTCAGCTGGGGTCCGGGAACGGCGATTCATTGGCCGTACACCGGGTCGGCACCGGATCGAGGGCCGTTCGAGAGCGGCCTCGCTGCTACGCCGAGTCCTCCCACCAGCCTGCGCATCATCAGGTAGGACGACTCGCTCAGGAGCCAAGGCGAACTAACGGATCGAGGACTGCGATCGGACCTGCTCGGTTGCGCGGGTCGTCCCCGGCGCATTCTGAAGCAGGTTCTGATCGAGAATCACTTTCGCCAGGTTCTTGCCGGCGATCTCGTGGCTGAACGGGGTCCAGTGGAAGTGCGAGCGCTTCCAGACCAGAGGCATCTTGCCGACGAAGGGCTCCAGCACCTCTTTGGACGGCACGAAGTACAGTCCAGGCTGCCGCCAATCGACGAACCGGAACGGGAACGCCTCGATCCGCTCGTTTCGGTCCCACACGATCTGCGGGATGCTGTGAATCACGAGGGGGATCGCCCGCTCACTCAGGAAGACGTAAATTTCATCGTAAATCGCGGCCGTCAGCTGCTCCTGTGATTCGGCCTCGTCCACGACCGCCGGGACGCCCGCCTTCCCGCCGGTTCCCTCCGACTTCGGGTCCGTAACGCCGGCGTCGGCCATTAGAGCCTTCTGATGGTTCGCCCTCGCCAGACGGCCCTTCAGAACGTCCGTCAGGCCCTCCTTCAAAAAGACAAACGAATTCGAGCGCTCGGACAGGATGTTGAGCAGCGGGTTCTCGTTCAACCGGTCTGCAAGGCGGCCGCCTGGAAGATAGGTCTCGCCAGACTGGACGAGCGTCCCGTTCTCGATGCGAAACAGGTTGGCGCGCTCGTTGTCGGCGAGGTCATTGGCGAAGAACGAGACCAGCACGACGTCCGGGCTGTACTTGATCAGCTCCCGTTTCAGGTACAGGTATTCTTCGGCGGTCGAGAAGCCCGAGACGCCAGCGTTCAGCACCTCGACCGACTGTCCCGCATTCCGAAGCTCGCGCTCGAGGACGCTCGAAAAGCACTGCTCGACGTCGACCTCGAAGCCAATCGTGAACGAATCGCCCAGCGACAGGATACGACTGACGCCAGGGGGTTTCTCGTAGGGGTAGTCGCGATCGGCGCGCATGCCCCGGTCGTTTATTCGAAACTCAAACGAGCCGTCAGCCGACTTGTGGCGATACTCGACCCCCGGCTCGTTGTACCGGAGGCCCCACGGCGCGGCGACCACTCGTCGAGGGAACTTCGGTTGCTCGCCTGTGACCAGCAGAATCGCTACCTCGACGACCACCGCCACCGCGAGCACACCCAACACCGCGGCGGCGAGATTTCCAAGCCATCGCGCCCACCGTCGGCCGTCACGCAGCTGGACGTCCGGCCGCAGCACCGGATTAGTCACACGAACCTCCAACCCTCTCGTACCGGCTGCGCCGGTCGCAGGTCTCAGGCCTGCAGCACTCCGCGCGAACCAGATACGAATAGCGGTACGACGTTCCGTTCGGGTTCCGCCGACGCGGCGCCAGCGACCTGGGCAGCCGGCCCCCGTCGGTCCACGTACGCGAGCCAGCTCTTCGTGTGCAGCGAACTCAACGGCTTGCGGGCCATCGCCTCGACGAATCGCTGCGCGAGCTGGATGTTGGTGATGAGCGGCACGCCGTAGTCGACCGCGCGCCGTCGGATCAGATAGTCGTTCGTCAGCTCGGTTTCCTGCGCGTTCTTCGGGATATTGATGACCAGATCGACACGGCGCTGAGCGAGGTACTCCAGCACGTTCGGGCTCTTCGCGTCGCTGGGCCAGTGGAGAACCGTCGCGTCGATGCCGTTGGAACGGAGGAAGTCGGCCGTGCCTTCCGTCGCGTACAGCACGATGTCCATCGTCCGCAGCGTCCGGGCGCTCTCGAGAAACGCCGCCTTATCCTCCACCGGTCCGGTCGACAGAAGAATCGATTTCACCGGGAGCCGATAGCCCACAGACAGCAGTGCTTTCAGAAACGCCTCTTCGAAGTCATCGCCCAGGCAGGCGACCTCGCCGGTGGACGCCATCTCGACGCCCAACGTCGGATCGGCGCCATCCAGGCGGGTGAACGAGAACTGGGGCGCCTTGACGCCGACGTAATCGATGTCCATGAGCGAGCCGTTGTGGCACGGCACGGGCAGATCCATCATCACGCGCGTCGCGGCGTCGATGAAATTCACGTTCAGAATCTTCGAGACGAATGGAAAGCTCCTGGACGCGCGCAGGTTGCACTCGATGACCTTGACCTCGTTCCCCTTCGCGATGAACTGGATGTTGAAGGGGCCGTGAATCTGAAGCGCCACCGCGATCTGCTCGGTGATTCTCTTGATCCGCCGCATCGTTTCCAGGTACGTCCGCTGGGGCGGCAGGACGAGCGTCGCATCGCCGGAGTGCACGCCGGCGTTCTCGACATGTTCGGAAATTGCGTTCACGATGAGCCGGCCGCGCGACGCGATCGCGTCCATCTCGAGCTCTTTCGCGTGCTCGATGAACTTGCTGATGACCACGGGATGTTCAGGCGAGACCGTCGTCGCACGCGCGAGGAATCGCTCGAGCTCGACATCGGTCAGCGCCACGCTCATCGCCGCGCCGCTGAGCACGTACGACGGCCGGACGAGCACGGGGTATCCGACCCGTCCCGCGAAGGCCTTGGCGTCTTCGACGGTGCTCAGCTCCTCCCAGGCCGGTTGTTCGATCTCCAGGCGGTCCAGGAGCGCCGAGAACTTGTGGCGATTCTCCGCGGTGTCGATGCTCTGCGGCGAGGTGCCCACGATGCGCACGCCGGCCCGCAGGAGCGGCATCGCGAGGTTGTTGGGTACCTGGCCGCCCACCGACACGACGACCCCCAGCGGGCGCTCCCGTCGATAAATCTCGAGGACCGTTTCGAGGCTGAGCTCCTCGAAGTACAGCCGGTCCGACTCGTTGTAATCCGTGCTGACGGTCTCGGGGTTGTGGTTGATGACGATCGTCGGGTGACCCAGTCGGCGGAGGCTCTGGACCGTGTTGACGCAGCACCAGTCGAACTCGACCGAGCTGCCGATTCGATACGCCCCCGATCCCAGCACGAGAATCGCCCGGTCCTGCGATCCGGTCACGACATCGTCTTCGTCACCGTGGTAGCTGAGATAGAGGTAGTTCGTCTGGGCGGGGTACTCTCCCGCCAGGGTGTCGATCTGCTTGATGGCAGGGATAATGCCGTGCGCCTCGCGCATGCCGCGCACTTCGGCCTCGTGCAGTCCCGCGAGCGTCGCGATCTCGCGATCGGCGAACCCCGCGCGCTTCAGATCGCGCAGCCGCTGCGCGTCCAGCCCGCGGGCGCCGCCCGTCTGGACCTGACGCTCGAGATCGACGATGTGCTGAATCTTGAAGAGGAACCACGGATCGATGTTGCTGAGCGACTGGATCTCCTCGATCGAACGGTTCCGGCGCATGGCTTCAGCCACGACGAAGAGGCGTTCAGAGGTCGGCTCGCGCAGGCCTCGCTCGATCTCTTCGTCGGTGAGCGCATGGACGGCCCTGAAGCCCGTGATGCCCCCGTCCTCGAGCATCCGCACCGCCTTCTGCAGCGCCTCCTCGAAGCTCCGGCCAATGGCCATCACCTCACCGACCGACTTCATGGCCGAGCCGAGACGCGTGGACACCTGACGGAACTTCAGGAGGTCCCAGCGCGGGACCTTGACGACGATGTAGTCGAGCGCCGGCTCGAAGCAGGCGCTCGTGACGCCGGTGACCGCATTGGGCAGTTCGGCGAGACTGTAGCCGAGGCCCAGCTTGGCTGCGATCAAAGCCAGCGGATATCCGGTCGCCTTGGACGCGAGCGCCGAGCTCCTCGACAGACGCGCGTTGACCTCGATCACCCGGTAGTCTTCGGAACGCGGATTCAGCGCAAACTGGATGTTGCACTCTCCGACGACGCCGAGATGGCGTACGACCTGAATGGAGATGCGTCGCAGCTCGTGGTACTCCCGGTTGGTCAGCGTTTGACTGGGAGCCACCACGATGCTCTCGCCGGTATGAATCCCCATCGGGTCGAGGTTCTCCATGTTGCAGACCGTGATGCAGTTGTCGAAGCGATCACGGACGACCTCGTACTCGATTTCCTTCCACCCGGTCAGGTACTCTTCCACCAACACCTGGGGGCTGTGCGCAAACGCCTTGGCCGCGCGCTCCCGAACCTCCGCCTCGTCCCGGCAGATACCGGAGCCCAGCCCGCCGAGCGCGAACGCCGCGCGCAGCATCACCGGGAACCCGATCTGGCTCGCGAGCGTCACGGCATCGTCCACCGAGGCCGCGGCCGCGCTGCGCGGCACCTTGACGCCGATCTCGTTGAGCCGTCGAACGAAGCTGTCGCGGTCCTCGGTGTCTTTGATGGTCTGGACGGGCGTGCCGAGCACGCTCACGTTGTAGCGATCGAGCACGCCGCTGTCGTACAGAGCCAGGCCGCAATTGAGCGCCGTCTGGCCTCCAAAGCTGAGCATGATCGCGTCGGGCCGCTCTTTCTCGATGACGCGCTCGACGGAATCAGGCGTCACGGGCAGAAAATAGACCTGATCCGCGAGGTGATCGGACGTCTGAATCGTGGCGATGTTCGGGTTGACCAGGATGGTCGCGATGCCCTCTTCCTTGAGCGCCTTGATCGCCTGCGACCCGGAGTAGTCGAACTCCCCCGCTTCGCCGATCTTGAGCGCACCGCTCCCCAGAACCAGGACCTTCGTGGGCTTCGCCGCTGTCATGAAAGTAGCCTCAGAAACTGGTCGAACAGACCTTCCGTGTCCACCGGACCCGGCGCGGCCTCCGGATGGAACTGGACGCTCATCCACGGCCGGGTACTGTGTCGAATGCCCTCGTTCGTGCCGTCGTTCGCATTGACGAACCACGGCTCCCATCCCGCCGGCAGGCTGGCGGCGTCCACCGCGAAGCCATGGTTCTGGGAGGTGATGAAGCACCGGTCGGTCCCCACCTCCCGGCACGGCTGGTTCTGGCCCCGGTGGCCGAACTTCAACTTGTAGGTCCGGGCCCCCGCCGCCAGCGCCAACAGCTGGTTACCCAGGCAGACGCCGAGCGTCGGATAACCCGCGTCGAGCGCGCGCCGGACGTGCTCGACCGTGACGCCACACATTTCCGGATCGCCGGGGCCATTGGAGAGCATGAGCCCGTCGAACTCCTCGCGCAGGAAGTCGTAGTTCCATGGCACGCGGATGACCGTCGCGCCGCGATCGAGCAGACAGTGCACGATGTTGTTCTTGCACCCGCAGTCGACCAGCACGATTCGAGGCCGTCCGCCGGGGTAGACGACGCGCTCGCGCACGCTGACGTCCGCCACGAGATTGGACTGATTGGGGTCCTGGAAGGGCACGTCCTCGGTCGACTTCACCGCGATCTTCCCGAGCATGCTCCCTTTTTGACGCAGCCTCTTCGTGATGGCGCGGGTGTCGACGCCCATCAGGCCCGGGATCTCATGTTCGCGCAGCCACGCGCCGAAGCTGCGGGCCGCGTCCCAGTGGCTGTAGCGCTCGGATGTTTCCGAGACGACGACCCCGGACACCTGGATGCGATCCGATTCGAACGGGGTTCGCTCCCCTCCGTTTCGGGACGTGACGCCGTAGTTGCCTATCAACGGATAGGTCAACACGAGAATCTGTCCCTTGTACGAGGGGTCGGTCAACGCCTCCGGGTACCCGACCATCCCGGTGTTGAACACGACCTCGCCGGCGATCGAGCGCCGGGCGCCGAACGCCGTACCCCGATACTCGGTGCCATCCTCGAGGCACAGTCTTCCACTCTGCTGAGCGTGAGTTGATTCAGGCATCGTCTCCGTTACCTTGCTTGCGATCGTCGTATGAGCGTCGGTACTGCTGTCTGGGACCTGGAAAGGAAGGTCGGAGCCAGTTCGAATGCGCCGATGTCGCACCTGACCCCTTGCGGCCGCGCAACGCCTCGCTGATCCTGGACCAGACCGAAGCAGTCGCTCGCATCGACGGCAGGACTCCGGCGCTGCAACGCGTGTGTCAGCGTCTGGCCTCCGTTATACGCCAGCGATCTGATGCCCGACGGCACTCCGACGATGTTCCCCGTGAGGTTGCCCGTGACGGAGCAGCCCATCGGATCCTCGATCAGGTTGTAGCCGCCAGACACCAGCGCAAAGGTTCCGCCGCAATCGAGTGCCTGCCCCCCACGATCGCGGTTCCTCGCGAGCAGCGAGCCGGAAATGCCGACGATATTGGGCAGAACCGGAGGCGGATTGGCGTAGATGCCGCCACCGTCACCGGTGCCGTCTCCATCAGCGTCAGCAACGTTCTCGGCGATCGTGCTGGTGGTGACTCGGACCTGTCCCGGGGCGCAGATTCCGCCGCCATCACCGTTCGCGCGATTGCCGCTGATCGTGCTGTTGTCAACGAACAGTTCAAAGAAGCCAAAAATCTGGGTGATGCCCCCTCCGCAGCCGCCGGTCTGATTGTTCGAAACCGTGCTCGAATTCAGTCGTAACCCGAAGCGAGTAAATCCCTCCGCCGGATTCGGTCGCTCTGTTCCCCGCAATGCTCGAACGTTCGACCACGATTTCTGCGACCCCGCTGAATGCGATCCCGCCGCCGAATGCGGCTTGGTTGTTGACGATCCACGAGTCGGTGATCGTGGAGACATTCCGCCCGCCGCCCGTCAATCCGCCGCCCGAAGCGCCACTACGGTTGCCGAAGATGACGCTTCGGACGATGTCGAGCCTGCCCGAGTCATGGATGCCGCCACCGCTGCCCTCAGCGGTGTTGAACCAGACCACGCACTCGATCAATGTGAGCGCTCTGAAGGGGCCAATCAATACGCCGCCGCCAACGTCAGCTCGTCCATTCTGGATGGCGACGCCGTTAATGACAGCCGCGCCAAGAATGTGGAACACACGATCCCCACCCCCGCCATCGATGACTGTCCTGGTGGCGCCCGAACCTTGGATTTCTACGGCATCAAAGACGTCCAGATCGCCGGTCGCCCCGACATCCTCGCCGGGACCGCCGATCTGCAGGACGAACAGGCCCGGCGGCAGAAGAATTCGATCGGGACCGAACAGCGCGTTCGTTTCCTGGACAGCCGCACGCAGCGTGCAGTCGCCAGCTGCGGTCATGCAGAAGCCGTCGCCGGGGACCGTGTCGACCGAATCGGTCGTGCTGTTGACCGTAAAGTCGGCGGCCTCCGCGGCCGGTGAGCAAGCAAGGCCAAGGTACAAGGCGAAGAGTACAGTTCTGTTCATGACGCGGTAACCCCCGATCGACATAACGCGCGAATCGCTGAAACCGAACCGCGCGATTCCGGAAACGGCGCTACTTCGCCGGTCTGCGTTCGGAGACGACGCGCGGCGTGTCAGTGCCTGCCGGGCGCACGTCCCCCACGCGCCAGATGATGACGCGCGGCCCCTTGATGCCTTCGGCCGGTTCCTGGACGTACACCACGTCGGCGTCGCGCCGAAGGTCCTCGAAAAACCTGTGGGTCGATGGATACCGATCGTTGTCGTAGGCCCTCAGCTGCACGCTTGTACTGATGACGTAGTCGATGTCATAGTCCCGGCGGTAGTCGGCCAGCCTCAGCTTCACACCGAGGTGGGTCGTGGGCGGCACGTTGTTGTACGGCGATGAGGCGAGCTCGTCTTCCGAGCCGAGCCACCAGGGCGACTTTCTGCGCAGGATCCAGTAGGTCGGCTCGTCGGCGGCGGCGGCCGCCAACGCCTTGAAGCGGAAGTAGTCGGCCAGCCCGGTGAACCGGTTGGACACGCTGTCGAGCGCCTCGACCTGACGCTGCAACTCTTCCGCGCGTGCCTGGTTCTCTCGAAGAGGAGGCAACGTCGCGTCCTCCCCGTCCAGGAGCAGTCTGCTGTCTGTCGGCAGATGTTCGTGTACCCATCGAGCGGCAAGGACCCTGGTATCGGGCTTACCGAAATCGGCAACCTGCTTCACGCTCGCGATCGCCGGCTGTGCAATGACGGCGAGAACCGCGGCGAGTGAGATCAGTCCGGTCGCCTCGCGCCGCAGTTGCGTCGCGTACTGCATCAGACATGCCGCACCGACGCCCGCCAACAAGCAGGCCAGCGGCATGACCATGAGGATGTACCGTCCCTCAGTGACATGCCGGCTCAGCAGGAGCGCCCCGAACGCGGCTACGCCGAGGCAAATCGCCGCGGTGTCGCGAGGTCGCCGGACGACGGCGAACAGCACGCCGACCGCCATCAGGACAACGCCCAGCAGGCCGAGCCCTCGGGGGAACGCCGCAGTCTGCTCACGAGCAACCCAACTCAACGGGATACTCGCGAACAGACTCTGAAACAGCCCGTCGGTCCAGCCGAACAGCTGGTAGGACGCGTTGTCGAAGTCCAGAAAGAGGTAGGGCTCACCGATGAACAACCCGACGAACGTGCCGAAAACGGCTACGAACTCGAGTCGAATCAGATTCAGCGGGTTCTGGTCGTTTCGAAACAGGATCACCAGGCCGAGCGTCAACGGGGCGACCACCGCGAGCACATGCGCGCTCATGGCAAGGCCCGCGACTATAGCTGTCGCAAACGTCGCCGCCACGGTCGTCGTTCCCTTCCCGAACAACCGGGACAGTGTCGCGGCGATGAGCATCACGCCCAGGGCACCCGGCAGCGCGTACCGGGACTGGATCACATGGTCCAGATGTACCGCCACCAGAGCCGCCGCGATCAAACCGGCGTCCACCGACCAGAAGCGCCGCCCCGCCAGGTAGACGAACCATACCGTTGCCACGCCGGCCGCAGCCGAGATCATCCGTGGAATGAGAAAGAACCAGGTTGGATCCCGGAAGTACTCGATCGCAAAGGCATCCACCGTTGGAAATGTTCCGATGGCGGCACCGAGCACGTAATAGATGCCGTAGCCGACGAAAGTCACGTACATGTAGAGCGAGCCGTACTGGAAGAAGTGAGGATTCAGATCCCCCGTGCCGAATCGCAACGAGGTGTTGACGACGTTGTGTTCGTCGGGGTGAAGCGTGGCCGGCAGGTGCCAGTCGATCGCCCAGAACCGCAGAATCGCGGCGACCAGGAGGATCAGCGGCAACACGATCTTTGGCGACCCCAGGCTGCTCGCGCTCGACTCCGGTGACCGTCCCTCAAGTTGTTCGCTCATAATCCCCTGTCAACCTATTGGTGAACGCCAGTCGTGACGGTGAGACTCTCGAACGGACATCCGCCGTTCAGGCGCTGCACGATGTTCACCCGCCCGTTCACGACCTGATAGATCGTCCCGTGCAGATCTTCGGACGCCAGCCCTTTCGAATGGCCCATCAAGAGCATCCCGCCGGATCGAACGGCCCCGATACAGTTGGCGATCGCCGCCCGGGCAGATTCGGGGTCGAAGTTCTCCGGCGTCACGATGTTCATCGCGCGAACGACGTCGGCGCGAGCCGCAATCGGCTGGCAGAGGTCGATGACTTCAAACTGGAAGCCCGTCGACTGCTGCCGGAGCCGGAGGCACTCGAAGGACATGAACGGCAGGCGGCGGACTTCGAAATCACCGACGACGCACGGCTCGAAAAACGACGAGCGGGCCGCGGCGGGAATCGCATTCCTCAAGGCCTCCCGTGCGGCCGGCAGCGCCAGCCGTCTCGTCAGGCCTTTGATCATCCGATTGACCGGATACAGAGACGACTCGGAGAGCTGCGCCGGCAGGACGAATCTCCCGACGACGTACTGGAGCTCCTGCAGGTTCGCGTCCATCACGATCGCCCACCGTGACCGGCGGGACGAGACGGCATAGAGATCGCGGAACAGGTCGCTGGCCGTGAACTCCACGTCGTACCGCGCGCGCAGCTTGTGAAACAGCTCGACGCTCGTGACGCCCGTGGAAACCGCGAGATCGAGCACCGACAGGCGCGTGCCGGGCGTTTTCTGCCGCTCGAGGAGCGTGAGCAACGCCTCGTCGAGCTGCGCGAGCCGGCCGGACGCGGTCTGCCGCCAGGTGCCGTTGGGGAGCTTGACGCGGCGGACGACCTCGTCGTACAGCTCCGGCCGCGTGCACTCTTCCTTCGCCAGCTCGTGGAGCAAGAGGAGGCTCGCGTGGCGCTCCCGCCCGAGCAGCGTGCGTGGCCGGTCGAGGCCGCGTGTCGTGACGATACCGAATTTGAACACTGGTGGAATCCGTTACGTGCCGTGCGAAGCTCTCGGGGCTCGGCCGATCGCGGTGCCGCGACTCATGCTTCGCGGACCACTCTGGCGAGCTCGAACTGCCTGGGATCCCGGGGAGTCTGTAGGAAACCCCGAATCATGGGCAGCATCCAGAATGACCAGTCGAGGACGAGGCGCGCAGGCTTGCCGACGCTGCGGCTCTTCGCGGCGAGCGCTCCGAAGAGAATCGCGGCGCCCGCAAGCCAGAGGACGAACGTCGCGGGGTTCCGCATGAAGAGGCTGACGACCGCGGCCAGCAGCCCGGCGAGCACAAAAACCTGAAACTGCAGGTAACGCTTCATTCGGGAGGCATGGGCCAGAAAGAGGCCGTCGTTGATCGCGATTCGAAGCACCTGCCCATAGCCCGTGATGAGCCGCTCTCGATACCGCCTTCTCAGTTCGCTGAGTGAGCCGGGAAGCCCGGTTCGATGCGTGCCAAGCTGGATCGGCAGGCGGACCACCCTGTAGCCCCCTCTCCTCAACCGCTCGGCGAGCTCCGCCTCTTCGTACGACAACACGTACGGATTGAAGGAGCCGACCTCCTGAAGCGCGGAGCGTCGGTATACGGCGTTGCCGCCCAACTGATCGACAGCGCTCACATCGTCTCCGGAGTTGAAACAGTCCGGGTTCTCGCCCACGACCTGATCGTTTCTGTAGTACACCTCGCGAAGCTTCCCGCCGACGCCGGCCACATCGGGGTGGAGATCGAGCGCGCTGAGCGCGGCCTGCAACCATCCACCCTCGATCTCGGTGTCGCCATCGACGAAGAGAATGTAGCGGCTGCTGGTCAGCTGCTGACCGACCAGACGAGCGAGCGCAGGAGAGAGATCGGATGAGTCCCGCAGCACGACCGTCCGCACGTCGAGCTGTTCAGCGATCGTCACCGTCCGGTCCCGCGAACAGGAGTCGATGAGCACGACGTCGGTGCCGCTGATCGTGGCTGCGGACTTCAGCACCGACTCGATGCAGCCGGCGATGTACTTTTCCTCGTTCTTGGCGATGATCACCACGGCGAGGTCGCGCACCCCGGTCTCCACGACTGGAGCACCGCCCGCAACCGTTCGGGAGTTGGTTGGCAGAAAGCCGGTCATCACATCAAGCCTCGGACGGGACACGACTAGCTGGCCCCGCGCTCGCGAATCGGCGCGTCGGAACGTGTCGCCGCGCGGTCCGGCTCCAGAAGCCGCAGAACCTCGGCAGCCAGCGCGTCGCTGACGGCCTCGTAGCCATCGTCGTTCATGTGCACAGGGTCGATATACAGGCGCCGCTGCACGTTCTTGAGAGCGCCGGTCAGCGACACCGTCGCCAGCGAGTCGGTGTCCGCCAGACGTCTGTACTCCTCGTCCAGGACCCCATACGCGGCTCGCCACCAATCGCCGCCCGTCAGAAAGTCCCCGTCGGCATTCGATGGGCGGCCAATGTATCCGATGGGCTGCAGCACGAACATGGTCTTGGCCCCGAGGGCCCGCAGGACGTGGTGCTGATGCCTGATCTGATGGACGAAGAACTGCCGGGTCTGCGCCGCCTGTGCGGACGTGAAGACCGGCTCGGGCTCGGGCGCGGGCGTCAGACGACCGCTCAAGCCCCGCAGGAGAAACCTCCCGACACGGACGGACATGCTCTCTTCCAGCAGGTCGCGGGAGGTCACCGCAAACGATGCGTCCGTCGTCTGCAGCAGCGCCGCCTCGAGGATGTCATCGAAGTTCGCCCAGGTTCTGAAGCGCTCCGGGTCGCGGCCCATTCGGATCGTGTGCAGGTCGTTTACGCCGTCGTAGAAGATCACCAACTCGGGCTTCAGGTGAATGTAGTCGAGGACCTGCAGGCCTTCCTGACGCAATCCGAACGCCTGCTCCGCCAGGTTCACGACCTGGATCCTGGAGGAGCCTCGTCTGGCGGCATTCAACCGCTTCTCGAGCTGCGCCGCGATCGTGTGGCTGTTGTCACTGGCGCCCAGAGACCACGCGGCGCTGCCTCCGGTCAGAAACACGACCCGAGGCGCCAGATTCTTGTAGTCGTGGTCATCCCGCCGGCCGTCGCTGTTCAGCCTGTAGGTCTTGCCCTGCTGGCTGGGTTTGGCGCGCCAGCCCATGAACATGTCGAAGTCGTACGCAATCCGCGTCTCCTTCGCGACGAAATCGAACGCCATTTTCCCGCGGAAGTCGTCCGAATCGACGCCGGGGAACATCCAGTGCGGCGCCGATTCCAGGAACTTGCGCTCGTAAATCGCCCGCCCCGGGATCTCGAGCGTCAGCACGACAACGCTGAGAAGAAAGGCGGCGAAACCGAACCAGTAGGCGAATCTCATTCGAGGACGATCGGGACGCATGACCTACCGCGTGAACGCAGGGGCCACGCCCCGCGCGAAAATGAGAGGACGCGCACCACCGACGGAGCTTGCCTTCGCTCCAGCGGTCTCGGTCGCGAAGATTCGATTGGTAGCCGCCAGAAACGCGAACAGAAACCAGATAATGGCTGTCGCGCAGAACGGTTCATAGCTGTTCCAGCAGAGCTCCCACAGCAACACGAGGAACGCCACGCGGCAACCCAGGCCAATGGCCCGGAACGGTTGCGGCGCGGTCAGCGACACGCGCTTGGCCTCGCTCATCCCCAGCAGGAACCACGCGCACCATGCCAGGAGTCCGAGTACGCCGCGCTCTGCCAGCATGAGCAGGAACTCGTTGTGCACGAAGTACAGCCACTGACCTCGGAATCCGCCCAGGTATTGCAGGACGTTGTAGCTGTAGGCGCCGGGCCCGACGCCAAGGACCGGATGATCCGCCGCCATCTCGAGTGCCGGGCGAAGGAGGGCGAACCGCTGGTCGAACGAGGTCTCCTGCTCTCCAGCCATGCGCGGATTCAGGTAAGGAGCCGCCGCCACGAAGGCCACCAGGAGCAGCACCCCGCCGACCAGCCATGCGAGACTCGGCTTGCGCCCGGGCGGTTCATACCGCCGGCGCATGAACTGCCAGATGAGGAATCCGGCCGGGATTCCGGACCACGAGGATCGATTCTGAGTGAAACCAACCGCCACGAGGCCGGCCAGCATCAACAGACCGCTCCAACGCCCGAGG
This sequence comes from uncultured Acidobacteriota bacterium, assembly GCA_963847125.1. Classification (GTDB taxonomy): domain Bacteria; phylum Acidobacteriota; class Vicinamibacteria; order Vicinamibacterales; family 2-12-FULL-66-21; genus DATAEE01. The sequence goes on along the minus strand of CAWJYM010000004.1, from coordinate 2,131,124 downwards.
CCACGCTCCTGCTTCGGCACGAAAAACAGGGACAGCGCGATGAAGATGAGCGGCTCCATGAACGTCGCGAAACCTGACGGAGTCGGCGACACGGTCCCCGTCGGACGCACGAACGCGGAGTTGTCGTAGATGAACTGATAGCCGACGGGCGCAACTGAGTACCCCAGCCCCGCCTGTACGGAGGCGGCCATCGCCTGGAGTGCGAGAACGAGAAGCAACCCGCTGATGGCGATCCTCAGATCGCGTTTCGTCCGCAGGATGTTCGTCGTCGCGAAAAAGATCACGTAGAACCACAGGTACTCTGTCAACGCATAGAGGCCGTACGTTCTGACGTTGGAGATCGATGCCGACATCGCCGCGAGAATCAGCATCACGACCCCCGCCGCTCCGACCCTGCCTCCCCAGAGAATCTTCTCGCCTCTGAAGAGGACCTGGAACGCCACCACGGAGACGGCGACCAGCACCTGGAGGGGCACCTGGATGCCTGTCGGCCCGGAGTTGCCGAAATAGGAGCCCGAAAGCGGTTCGGTCAGCCAGTACGTCACGTTCAGCGAGAGCGTGACGACGAACACCAGAACCATGACGTCCCACGCTCGTCCGATGATGAAGCCGAGCAGGACGAGGAGCGCCACGGCCGCGGTCGCTGCCAGATACACGCGCCATCGAATGCTGTAGTCCCCGTTGAACGCGACGAACATGAAGACCGCCATGAGGTAGGCCGCCGCCCACACAGGGATCTTCACCGCGGACGCCGTCGTATCGGGACTCCCGGGCGCGGTGACGTCAGCTCCCCGCGCGCCCACTCCAGCCTGTGATCCGCGAGACAACCCGAGTGGCTTCGCGATCGGGGCACGAGCGGACTTCGGCTCCACCCTCGCCCGCTGCGGCGCCTGCGCCAGGTGACGGAACGCTTTCATTGTTCTCAGGAGCCCAGGGTGCCGACCGGTTCAACCGGCTCTGCGGACCGCACGGCCGGCGCAACAACGGTGCTCGCCATGCCGGCGCAGTAAACGCACACGCCCGCCAGCAGCACCGGGAAGTCCCTCACGACGGCCACCAGGTTGCGGGGGCCCCACGGGAGCACGTGCGACACGATCTTCGCGAGCTTCACCGCCGGCGAGATCGGCAGCAGGGCCAGGAACAGCAGATGGCTGCGGGAGTCGGGGAAGGACACGAGGCGTCGGGCGGTGGCCGTGTGACGCCCGAGCCGCCACTGGTTTTTCAGGAACGGCGTCAGCCGGGTCCGGTTCTCATGCGCGACGTCCAGACCCGGTTCGAACCAGATGGTACCACCCTGGCTCAGGAGTTTGCGGGAGAACACGATGTCTTCCGCAGCGCGCACCTGAACGAACGGACCAAAACGGTCGTATGCGCGCTTGCTGATGACCATGTTGCCTGAGAGGGCGAACCACAGCGGCCGCGCCGGCGTGTCGGGCAGAAACTCGTTGAACATGATGAGCTGCTCGGCCCGGCTGACCGACGAGCCCGGATTCGCGTTCCGGATCGGGCCGCAGATCAGGTCCTTTCCGGTCGCGGCGGCCTTCGCGACGTTCTCGATCCAGTCGTGACCGACGTAGATGTCGCTGTCCACGAACGCCAGGACGTCGCCGCGAGCATGCATCACACCCGCGTGCCGCGCGGCCGGAGGCACGACGCGGGCGGGCAACTGGATCGTCCGGCAGCCAGCGACGGTGTTCTGTGCGACCTCGCAGGTATTGTCGGCGCCCGAGTGGACGACGATGATCTCGTAGGCGCACCGCGTCCGCTGGCGCGCCAGGGCCTCGAGGCACCTGGCAATCGTTCGCGCCGAGTTGTACGCGGGAACGATGACGGATATTCGAGGCGTCTCGGGATCGTCGCCCGGGACGATCCGGGGACGCGTTTCACGCTCGCGCATCGGCATCCGTACGTCCGGCGTGTCCGAACGCCTCGAAAGTGTCCCTGATGCACTCGGCGGACCGTTCGATCGTGAAGCGATCGAGGACCCGGTGTCGCCCCGCCTTGCCCATCCGGCGCCGTTCGTCCGGGTGGCCGATCATCTGCGCCAGCGCCTCGGCCAGGCCGTCCACATCACCCGGTTCGACGAGCCGTCCGTTGACGCCGTCGGCCACGAGCTCAGGGATGCCGGAGAATCGCGTGGAGACGACCGGAACCTCCATCGCCATCGCTTCGATGAGGGTATTCGGGATTCCGTCACGGTCGTTGTCCGACGCCGGGATGCACGGCATGACGAACACGTCGGCTGAAGCGTAGTAGGAGACGAGCTCCTCTTGAAGCTTGCGGCCGGCGAACGTGATTCGTGAATCGAGGCCCAGGCGCCGTGTCTGTTCCTCGAGTGCGTGTCGGAGCGGCCCGTCGCCGACGATCTGACACCGGAATCGATATCCATCGGAAACGAGCTTCGCGCAGGCGCTGACGAATCGATCGAAGCCCTTCTGCTCGACCAGCCGTCCAACCGCCAGGAGCGTCGGTTCACCACCGTTCCTCGCGGGCGGCTCAGGCACGAAGCGGGCGACGTCCACTCCGTGGTAGACGACGCGGACTTTTTCAGGGGAGACGCCATAGGTCTCCACGAGGTGCCGCCGGTTGTAGTCGGTGCAGGTCACGACGAACGAAGCCGCGTGGACTTTCTCGGGCAGCAGCAGCTTGTCGCGCCAGACGTCGTAGGCATGCGCGGTGAAGCTGAATGGAATGCCGAGAAAGCGCGACACGACCATCGCGCATGTCGCCGAGCCGACCGCCCAGTGCGCGTGGATGTGGTCGATCCGGCGTCTCGTCATTTCGTCGAGGAGCGTGACCGCTTCGGCGAAATGCGCGAGCGTCCGCAGCCGGTCACGGTGGCTGCTGTGCGTCGCCGTCAGGACCTCGAACAGCGTGGACCAGTAACGAACGGGGTACCGGACCAGGGCCGCGAGGTGCGCGAGAATGAATCGAACGGTCCCGATCGGCAGGATGTAGTACGTGTCGTCGACGAACCGCAACGCTTCGTGCGGCACGTCGCTGAGGCGGGGGCGTCGGATCGAGAAGGTCGCGATGTTCTCGCCCAGCGCGCGAAGCGCACCAACCTCCCGATAGATCATCGTTTCGATGAACGACGGAAACTGGTTGATGATGTACGCACGACGGCAGATCGCCGGGGTCCGGGGTGACGCGGCGGCGGACACCCGGCGCTCCAACTCCGGTGCGTCGATGATGGCGGGACCCTTCATCGGCTCTTCTTGCGAACCAAGACGTTGTTCATGATGAGTGCGTCCAGGCCGCTGCTGAAGAACGTCCGCAGGGCGTCCCGAGGCGTGTTCACCATGGGCTCGCCCTTCAGATTGAACGACGTGTTCAGCACCATCGGCGTGCCCGTTCGCTCCCCGAAGCGCTTGATCATGTCGTAGTACAGCGGGTTCGCCTCGCGCCTGACCATCTGGGGCCGTGTGGTCCCATCGAGGTGCTTGACTCCCAGGACCTCGTCCTCTTTCGACTTCTTGACGGGGAACGTCACGATCATGAACGGCGCGAAGAAGGCGCCTTCGAGGTAGTCGTCCGCAGCCTCGGCGATCATGCTCGGGGCAAACGGCCGCCACCAGTCGCGGTACTTCACGGCTGCGTTCACGCGGTCGCGGATCGCTTCCTGACGCGGGTCGGCGATGATAGAGCGCGCTCCGAGCGCCCGCGGCCCCCACTCGCTCCCGAGCTGGAACCACCCGACGATCTCCTGGTTGACCAGCATCTCGCTGATGCAGTCCGCGACCTCCGATTCGGGCAGGATCTCGAACGGGACTTTCGTGACCCTCACCTGATCGACGATTTCATCGGTGGTAAAGGACGGACCCCAATACGCGTGCGTCAGCTCGGTCCTGGGCAGCGGCTGCCCCAGCTTCAGGTGCGCGAGATAGGCCGCGCCGAGCGCGCCGCCGGCATCTCCGGCTTCCGGCTGCACGAAGACGCCATCGACGAGCCCCGACCGCCCGACCTTGCCGTTGAACGTCGCGTTCAGGGCGCATCCACCCGCGAAGCAGATGTTCCGCAGCCCTGTCGATTCGACCGCGCGTTGCACGAGCTTCATGCCGAAAGTCTCGATGACCTTCTGCAGATCGGCGGCGATATTCTTGTGCCGATCCTCGAGCGGATCGCCGGTCCGCCGGGGTGCGCCCGCCCGGGCCAGGAACTCCGCTGGAAACGGCGCCTTCTGCGCCAGCAGGTCCATCCGCATCGTCAGTTGGTCCATGTCGACGAGGCCGTCGAGCAGGCCGGCTGGCGTTCCGTACGGCGCCAGTCCCATCAGGTTTCCCTTTTCGCTCGTGCGGAGGTAGTCGTAGACGAAGTCGTTGAGCTTTCCGATGGAGAAGCGCGAGAACGGCAGCTCGTCGACGACCTCGAGCTTCGAGCCCTCGCCGCGAGCGACGAGACCGGAGAGGTGATCGCCCCAGCAGTCCCAGGTCAGAACCGTCGCTTTGTCGAACCCGCTGCAGTAGTACGCCGATGCCGCGTGCGCCAGATGGTGGTCGAAGAAGAACAGGGGGGCTCGACCGTCGAGGCCCAGCCAATACAGCAGCTGCGACTGCAGTTCGCCGACGACGCGCTCGGGCAGGAAGCCGTTGGCGAGCATCGGCGCGAAGCGTCGAAGGGGCGTATGGCGAAGACTGAACTGGACCGCCGAGGCGGTCGTCCGCACGAGGGGACCGCGGTGGCTCTTGCTGCGCTCCGAGGCGCGAACCGGGTCCCAGTTCCATCCGATGCCGTCCAGCTGCGGGGCGGTAATGCCAGCCTTGTTGAGGCAGAATTGGATGGCGTGCACCGGGAAGCGGCCTGGCGCTTCCTTGATGCGCACGAAGCGCTCCTCTTCGCACATCGCCAGGATGTTGCCGTTCTTCAACAAGACGGCGGACGGATGGTGCCCGACGTCGTGATTCGACAGCGGGCGGTAGTTGATGCCGAGTACGTAAGTGTCCTTCATGTCAGTGAGTCTGCAATCGCAAGGGTGCACCCAGGTCGGACTTTTCATTGGTCATCGCTTTGAAGAGCTCGCGGGCAGCCAGCTCATGACCAAGCTCGTTCGGGTGCACGTTGTCAGCGCGTACGTTCTTCAAGCCCGCGGCGGCGTAGACGTCGAGGAGATCAATAAAGTCGAGGCCCTCGCCCCGCGCCGCTTGCGCGAGGCGAGTGTGGATGTCGAGCCAGGGATATTGCAGCGCCGTGTCGGTCATCAAGGGAAACAGGACGACGACGACCGGAACTCCGTGCTCGCGCTTCAGCTCGGACAGGCGCCGCAAGTCGGCGAGGACGCCCCGCCAGGACTCGCCCTCCGGCAGGTGAATCTGGCGGTAGAAATCGAGGCCGACGCGATTCATCAACAGCCGGACCCGGGCGTTGACGAAGCTGAGGCTGGCCAGCTCGAATCGCCGCGGCGAGTCGTTGCGGAAGTACGCGAGCAGCTCGCCGGCTGGAATCGGATCGTTGAGGCAATACCCGACCACCATGGCCCGCGGCTTCCACTCGAGACCGCGGTACTTCAGCATCAGGACCTTCTGATGCAGGCTGTAGCCGGTCACGGCCAGGTTCACCACCTGCAGGCGCGGGCGGCCCGGTCGATCGTTGAGAAGACTCTCCAGTCGCCGCGGATACAAATCGCGCGGAGCGATGTCCCGCCAGGCCTCGATCGAGTCGCCGACCACGACGATCTTGGGGAGCGAAGCGTCGAACGCCCTCTCGTCATCACGCATGCTGAGCGAGTTGAACTTGAGCTCTCCGTTCTCGACGAAGCTCGGGCTGTTCTCGTAGATGAGATCCGGGTGTGCGCTCGCTCGCAAGCCAGTTGGAGTGTTCGCGTGGGCCGTCGACGTCACCCAGGCGCCGACGCGGAGCGCGATCTCAAACCCCACGAACGCGACCGAGAACGCCGCGACGGCCAACGCACCGTTTTGAAGCGTCGCCTGCGAGGCACGCATCGCCGCCACGGCCAGCGCAGCGCCACCGGCGACGACCGCGGCCCTCAGCACATAGAGGTAGACGACCTCGGTGATCTCGCCGTCCGGTGAGAGGAGGGCGGCCAACCACGCATCGCGCGCGAGCAACGCCACCGCAACGGCCAGGAGGCCGACCACAAGGACCGTTCGTCGGATCGCCGTCCAGGAACGAAGTCGTGCGCTGACCATCGCCCTATATCCTCGAAGAGGCGACCACGGCAGGCCTCACGTCCGGTGCGAGGTCCCCTCGTTCCCTCAGCCAGGCCTCACAACGTCGCATTCCATCCTCGAGCGACACCTTCGGCTCCCACGCCAGCAGGCGCCGGGCCTTCTCGATGCTCACCGTCGTCCGCTGCGTCATCAATGTGAGATCCATTCCCTGGAGGCGGCGCGGACGTTGGGTCATCAACGCGTACGCTCGGGTCCACTCCAGTTCGATTCGTGCCCGCAGAGGCGACATCGCCGGCGGCAGCGGCCTGCCGCACATGTCGGCGTAGTAGCCGAGGTACTCACGCCACGTCACGGCCTGGCTGCCGTTGACCATGAAGGCCTCGCCCGCGACGCCGGAGCGGCTGGCGGAGGCGAGCAGCGCCGTCACCACGTCGTCCACGTAGACCAGGTTCGCGAGTCCGGTTCCGCCGCTTATTAGGGCGACTCGCCCGCGCTTCACACGCATGAAGTACGACATCAGCCAGAGCGGCGAGTTCGGTCCGTAGATGAGCGTCGGGCGGAGGGCGACGACTTCGATGCCGTGAGCGGCGCCCAACTGGAACGCGAGCTTCTCTCCTTCGGCCTTGCTGACCGAATAGGCGTCCCCTGACTCTGTCAGCGGGAAGTCTTCGGTGAGAACGGCCGGCAGCCGCTGGCCGTGCACCGCCATCGAACTCACGTGCACGACCCTGCGCACGCCGGCCGCCGCGGCCGCCGTCATGACGTTGCGGGTACCTTCGACGTTGATGTGGCGTGAATCGCTCAGACTGCTTCCGCCCCATGCGCAGTGGAAGATGACTTCGCAGCCGGCGGCGGCCTTCCGCGTCGACTCGGCGTCTGTGACGTCGCCTCCGACGGATTCGAGGCCTCTCGGCCGGTTTTCAGACAGCAGCGCCGGACGGCGAACGAGCGCGCGGACCCGGACGTCGTCGGCGAGCAGGACCTGGACGAGGCGGGACCCCAGAAAACCTGTCGCGCCGGTGACGAGCACTCGCCCGGAGTTAGGCACGGACGACCTCGCCTTCGTAGCACCGCTCGATGACGTCGAGACCCGCTTCGACCTGGCGGCGCGTCACGAGAAAGGGATCGCCGACCTGGAGCGCCCGGCAGAAATGCGCCGCCTGCCGTTCGAACATCGAATCAGGGGGCACGAGCAGCTGCTGCGTTCCGTCACGGCGGCAGACGCGCGCCTTCCGGCTGAACACCGTGAGCTCGGTTGGACCGTACACCGGCACCGAAGCCCACCCGTCGCTGCCTGGTACGGCAACCGAGTTCGCGAGTGAGCGGGTGAAACTGCAGCTGAGCATGGCTCGAGCGCCACCAGGGAACCGCAGCAGGACGTCTGCGTCCGTTTCGACCTCCCAACCGTCAGCCACCGTGCAGTGGTAACTGACGTCGGTCGGCTCGGACCCGAGGAGCCAGAGGCTCAGATCGATGACATGTACGCCGAGGTCCATCAGCACGCCACCGCCTGACATTCCGCGCTGGCGGCGGAAGTCGGTTCGGCGTGCTCCGCTGGCGTACGATCCGCCGAGGGCCGCCTCGAACGACTCAATCTCGCCGAGCCAGCCGGCGTCGATGACGTGCTTGAGCATCGAGAATGCCGGGCTGAATCGCAGGCAGTGCGCCGCCATCAACCGCGTGTTGCGGCGAGCGGCAACCTCGAACATGCTCCGGACATCCTGCGTTGTCGTCGCGATCGGCTTCTCGCAGAGGACGTGAACGCCGGCCTCGAGCAGGGACTCGGTGATCTCGCGGTGCGTGCTGTTCGGTGTGGCGACGAGCGCGGCATCGACCTGCCCGACCAGCGCGCGGTGATCTGAATACGCGTTCGGCACGTTGAACTTGGCCGCGACCTTTCGAGCCCACGCAGCCTCGCGATCGACGACCGCGACAAGGTCGAGATCAGGACACCGCCTGAACGCGGGCAGCTGGTAGAGCACCGAGTGCGCGCCGCATCCGACGACTCCAAGACGAACCCGTTTCATGCCGGCTTCCCTCCCCACAACACCGGGAGCCGCCGGCGGAGCGCGCCGGGGATTCTATGGAGATTGCGCCGCGCGTTCCGGTAGTCACGCCCGGCCATCGTCAACAGCGTCCGGACGTTGTCGGTCAGCACGCTCTGAAGCATTCGCGCCCTCGGCGCTGCCAGATGCGTCAGACACGGGCGCGTCTCGTCTGGAGTCCTCGCGGCCGGCTGAAGTCTGACGTGCCCTTCCAGATACCGTCGTGCAGGGAACCGCATGGGATCCAGTCCGGCCGCAGCATTGATCGCCTCGTCCGCCGCAACACTCGAAGGCGACGCCACCCACCACCCGCCCCGCCCTCCGTGAGCGACCGTCGAGGACACACCGATCGCGAGGTCCGAAGATGCGAGACGATCGGCTTCCGTCACCAGAGCTCCGTACGACACGAAGCCCTCCTGGACGGACCGCAGAATCGAGGCCTGTGCCTCGAGAGCGCCTGAGATGCGTCCGCGTGAGCTCGGCTCGATCTCAAACACCGTGACAATCGCACAGGGCTCGAACCAGAGAGCCGGCACACGCAGTTCCCCGGGCCACGCCCCACAAGCCACTTCATAGGCCGGCTCGCTCGACGGATTCCGGACCGGCCAGGAGGCCCACGCGGAGCCGTCGCGCTGAGGATCGACAATGACGACCGGGCCTGTCGACGCCGCGGCAAGGGCCTGCGCCAGCGAACGAACCGTCGCTCGAAATTCTGGAGACCGACGACGGCCGCACACCTGAATCGCGACCACGCCCTCGACATCGGGCAGCCACTGACGCCGACTCACGTCGCGCCAGAGTTCTGCGAGTGCGGTGTCGAGATCCCGGCCGTCCTGGCCGTGACAGACAGCTCGGGTGCTGCGTTGACTATCCGCCGCGGTGGCGTGCGTTTGATGCATTCGAATGGTGGTGGATTACGCGTCCGATCGTCTCGGAGCGACCCACAGGGAAAGAAGACCGTACGTGGCGAGGACGTCACGTCTGCCGATGAGACCCGCCCACACCAGGGCACCCGTGTACGCCGACAGCGTCAAGGCCACTCCTGCAACGGCCGTCCCCGACAGCCAGAAGGCGTAGAAGCCTGCCGCCCAACCGAAGACCGCGGCCGCCGAAATGCGCGTCAGGAGTCCGGTAAAGGCTGGTTTCAAGACACGCGTCGCAACATAGCCGTACTGGAGAATCGCGTAGAGAACGGCCGAGGCGACCGCAGCCACCGCCGCACCCGCGGCTCCCCAGTATTCAATCGCGACCACGTTGAGCGCCGCGTTGAAGATCAAAACCGTCACATTCACTCGCAGGTCCAGGACAGCCAGATTGGCTGCAAAGAGTACCTGCGCAAGGATGGAGGCGACGGCAAAGGGCACCACACTCCACGCCAGCACGCGCAGCATCCAACCGGCCGCGGCGAACGACGGTCCATACAGAAGATGCACCGCCCAATCCGCGGTGGCGGACATCAGAAGGACCGCAAGGCACGCGAGAAGGGTCAGGCCCCGCATGGCCTCCCGCAACAGGTCGCGAAGCCGATCGTCGCCCTCGGTCCTCAGCCGCGAAATCACCGGGTAGAGCGCCCGCGAGTACGCCATCGGCAGGACCTTCGCCAGATCGACGAGCCGGGCTGCGGCGCTATAGACGCCGAGCTCGGTGAATCCCTGAAGAGCGCCCAGCAGCAGGACGTCGAGGCGGGAATACACGGCGTTGACCACTGGAATCAGTCCGAGGACCGGTACCTGCCGGACGAGCTGCCAGCACAAATCCCTCTCCAGGGTCCGCGGGACGATCCGGGTCCGACGGACCACGGCCATGACCAGCACCACCGCCGCAAGCACGCGCAAAACGAGAACCACCACGGCGATCGCGACGACGCCGTAGCCCAGAATCACCAGTAGCGTGCTGGCCACCGTCCCGAGGATCCGCTCCGCCAGGGCGGCGCCGACGAACGGGCGCGACTCCTCGAGGCCCAGGAGCAGGGCTTCCGCGTGACCCGTGACAACCGACGGCAGCAACGAGAGGAGAATCAGGACGAGTGCCAGGCGGAGCTCGGCGTCTCGGAGTAAGAGCCACAACGTCGGGACGGCAACCAACAGCGCCACCGCGACGATGGCCAGGCCTACGAGCGAGGCCGCCACGAAGTACGCTCCACCTCGATCGCGATCGACGGCGACTTCCCGCGTCACGATGACGGCCAGGCCGAGAGACGCGCAGGTCTGACCGAGAATGAGCACGGCCATCAGCAAGGAGTACTTGCCGAGCAGTTCCGGGCCGCTCAAACGGCTGATCGCCAGGACGAGGACAACGGCGAACAGCGGCGTCACGACGTTGGTCACCGCAATCAGGCCGAAGTTCTCCCAGAAACGGGACGTCACTGATGACCGGCCTTCCGCGCGACGAAGAAGAACGCGCCGGCGTGTCGAGCCGACAGCGCGTCGCGCGAGTGTCGGTCTCGATCGCGGGCGATGAGTCTCCCGATCAACGCGTAGATCTCGAACGCCCAGACCATCGGGAAGCTCAAGAGCCGCGAGACGACGCCCGGCGTGGGGGCGCCCTGCATGCCCATCGCGATTTGAGCGCGCCACACGTTCCAGCCCTGGATGGGCATCAGATCCTCGAGCACGAGCCCGCTGGACTCGACGACGCGCGCGATCCCGAGGGCGCTCATATGAAAGAAAGAGTTGTCGTGAAACGGCTCGAGGAACGAAACGGTCCCGACGAACCGGCCGCCGCCCTTCAGCACACGGGCCGCCTCTTGAAACGCGAGGCGCGGTTCCGCGAGATGCTCGGCGACCGCGATCGACAGCACCAGCGCGAACGTCCCGTCCCGATACGGAAGACAGTGGGCGTCCACGAGATCGTCCGCCGCCGCACCGTCGTAGTCCGCCCCGCGGTAGCGATAACCGAGCGCCTCGAGCACGGGTTTGTGCCTGCCGTCGCCGCATCCGAGGTCGAGCGCCACATCGGAGCCGTTCGCCTGCGGGATATAGGAGATCTGATCACGAGTCAGGTGGCTGGGGACCGACCCGTCGAACGTGTTCCGCTGCTGGCTGCAACGACGCTCGCGCCGCGCGATCGTTGCCAGCGCGGTGTCATACCGCCAGGGCTTGTATGTAATCTCACGGCGCGCCGACTCGGAGGGCCGCAGCCTGAAGTCCGGCTGGCCGAGATCGCTCAGCGGAACCGGTCTCGTGCAGCTGCGGCACTGGAGCCCGTCGGTCGTGGCTCCGAGCGGCGCGTCGCACGCGACGCACCGCAGATTGGCCGTCGATAGTGACCCGGATCGCCCGACGACCGGGACGTCGGACACGGCCTGAACCGCCCGTTTCTGCATGACACTCATCGTCGACGTCTCTCGTTGTCCTCGAGCGATTGGACCTCCGCGAACGCGGTGGATCCGGCGGCCGTGCTCTTCAGGACGTGCCGGCGGAGCACGCGATAGAGGAAGACCGGATTGCCCATGACGTATCGCCGCCACAGCCGTCGGGGCTCGACCATCAGTCGGTACGCCCACTCGCAGCCCACGCGGCGAACCCACCGCGGAGCCCTCGGCACGTTGCCCGCCAGAAAGTCGAACAGCGCGCCGACGCCCAGCGCGAGGCGAACGTCGAGACGGCCGAGGTGTTCGGCGATCCAGGCTTCCTGCCGCGGGTTGCCGAGCGCCACCAGCAACACCGTTGGCCGAGCCGCGTTGATCTCATCGATGAGCACGGTCGCGGGCTCTCGCTCCGAGCGGTATCCGTGCGAGACGCCGGCGACGACGATCCCCGGCGCCTGCTGCTGAAGCGCCGCAGCGGCCGCCGCCGCGACGCCCGGCTGTCCGCCGTACAGAAACACGCGGGCGCCATCCGCGGCCAAATCGCTCAGCAGGCGCGGAACGAAGTCCGTTCCGCAGAAGTTCTCCCGCAGCGGTCGCCGGGCGAGATAGGACGCGATCTTCACTCCACTTCCGTCGCGCAGCATGAGAGACGCCTGCAGGAGCCGCTTCCTGTACTCGCCGGAGTCACACGCGCAATTCACCGTATGCGCATTCGCCAGCACGACGTGGTGTGCGTCGCGGCCGCGATGTGCGCCGCGCATCCACGCGAGGGCACCCGGATACGTGAGGTCTGCGAAGGCCAGACCGCAGATTTCTACTGTCTGCATCGACGGTTGTGTTGTGGGAATCGATCGGGAACGTCAGTCCAGCCCGTACACGCGACGCCAATCGATATCGTCGCGAAGCGCCGGCTGCTCGGCCTTGCTGAGGACGAACGAACCCATGACCAGAGCGTCCATCTCGGTGCGCATGAAGCACAGATACGCGTCGTGCGGCGTGCAGACGATCGGCTCGCCGCGCACGTTGAAGCTCGTGTTGACGAGGACGGGACACCCGGTGAGTCGTTCGAAACTGTGGAGCAGGTCGTAGTAGGCGGGGTTCGTCTCACGATGAACGGTCTGAATCCGGGCCGAATAGTCGATGTGCGTGACCGCCGGAATGTCGGAGCGAGGGACGTTCAGCTTGTCGATGCCGAAGAGGCGCTGCTGGTCGTCCGTCATCTGGACCCGACGCTCCTCTCGCACCGGCGCCACCAGCAACATGTATGGGGAGTCCGTGTCCAGGTCGAAGTAATCTGCCACTCGCTCGCGAATCACGCTCGGCGCGAACGGCCGGAAGCTTTCCCGATATTTGATCTTGAGGTTCATCGCGGACTGCATCTTCGTGGATCGCGGATCTCCCAGGATGCTCCGCGCCCCGAGGGCCCGTGGACCGAACTCCATCCGCCCCTGAAGCCAGCCGACGATCTTCTCCTCCGCGAGCAGGCGCGCCGTCCGGCAGATCATCTCGTCTCGCGGGACCTCCTGATACACGGCGCCGACCGAATCGAGATACCGTCGAATCGCATCGTCCGAGAAGGTGGGACCCAGCAGACTGCCTTTCATCGAATCGCCCGCAACGGGCGTCCGATCCTTCCCCAGAACCTTGTGCCAGATGACCTGGGCGACACCGAGCGCGCCGCCGGCGTCACCCGCCGCCGGCTGAATCCAGACCCGCTCGAACGGGCCCTCGCGCAGCACGCGGCCGTTCCCGACACAGTTGAGCGCGACGCCGCCCGCGAGGCAGAGATTGGAAAGCCCGGTCTCACGGTGCAGGTGCCGCGCCATGCGCAGCATGATCTCCTCGGTCACACGCTGAACGGACGCGGCCAGATCCATCTCGCGTTGCGTCAGCCTGGATTCCGGCTCTCGTGCGGGCCCGCCGAACAGGCGATCGAACTGCCCGTTGGTCATGGTCAGCCCGTGCAGATAGTTGAAGTAGGAGGTGTTCAGCTTGAAAGAGCCGTCCTCCTTGAGATCGAGCAGCTCGTTGAGGATCGCGCTCGCGTACTTCGGCTCGCCGTAGGGCGCAAGGCCCATCACCTTGTATTCGCCGGAGTTCACCTTGAACCCCGTGTAGTAGGTGAACGCCGAATACAACATCCCGAGGGAGTGCGGATACCGGAGCTCCGCGAGAAGCTCGATGTCGTTGCCCCGGCCCACACCGTACGATGACGTCGCCCACTCGCCAACGCCGTCGATCGTCAGAATGGCCGCTTCGTCGAACGGTGACGGGTAGAACGCGCTCGCGGCGTGTGATTCGTGGTGCTCGGAGAAAAGCATCGGCCCGGCGTAGCCGTCGAGCTCGCGTCGGATGGCCTCGCGGGTGAACAGCTTCTCCTTCACCCACACGGGCATGGCCGTCATGAACGACCGCCACCCGAGCGGGGCGACGCCCAGGTAGTTCTCCAGGATGCGTTCAAACTTGAGCAGCGGCTTGTCGTAGAAGCCTACGTAGTCGAGATCCTTCGCCGTCAGGCCCGCTTCCTCGAGGCAGTACGCCACCGCCCGCCTCGGAAAGTCGGGATCGTGACGCTTTCTCGTGAAGCGCTCTTCCTGCGCGGCCGCCACGATCTCGCCATCCCTGATCAGGCACGCGGCGGCGTCATGGTAGAACGCCGAAATCCCCAGAATCGTTACGCTCATTTCCGTCCAGTCTCTTCCGTCGATGAAAGTCGAACGCTAGAACTGTTGCTCGTAGCGTTTGGGGTCGATCACGGCGGCGGGCCGCCGCACCCAGTAGCTGGCCGAGTCGCGATCGAGTCGCCGCTCGAGCGGATCCCGGAAGAGCCGCATCACGAGGGCAACCGGAGTGACCACGACGTAGAAGAGCAGCGTCAGGATGATTCTCGTGTTCACCCAGGCGAGGACCGCGCCGACTGCCAGCCAGGCGCGCTCCACGGGCCCGAGCGTCCGCGGTGCCACGAGCCCCGCCAGCGCCAGGACGCCGGCGATTGCCCAGAGTACCTGTCGGAACGGTCGTGTGCCCTCGCCACCAGCTGAGCGCCGCCACTGCGGTGAGACCGGTCGCCACGATAAAGGCGAACCGGCGCAGGTGACGGGGAGTCGAGACGTTCGTCATGGCCTGGTCGTTCCTTCCGGCTAGAAGATTGTGTAGATGAACGGCGCGACCGCCGAGCCCTGGGTGAAGAAGATGAGCGCGCCCAGCAGGACGAGCATCAGCACGATCGGCGCTAACCACCACTTCTTGCGCACGCTCAGGAAGGTCCAGAATTCCGACAGCAGCGACACTGTTGCGTTAGGCATGGTCTATCTCCATCTCGCCCGGGTTACGCTGCGCCCGAACCACGCAGGACGGCGGGCACAGTCTTGAACAGGATCTTCAGGTCCAGCCAGAACGACCACTTATCGATGTATTCCATGTCGAGCTTCATCCACTCGTCGAACCCGATGTTGCTCCGCCCCTTTACCTGCCACAAGCAGGTGATGCCGGGTCGAACACTGAAGCGCCGGCGGTGCCAGTCCTCATCGAAGCCGTTGTAGTCGCGCACCGGCAGCGGGCGGGGTCCCACGAGGCTCATCTCGCCGTTCAAGACGTTGAACAGCTGCGGCAGCTCGTCGATGCTCGTCTTTCGAAGGAACCGTCCGACGGGCGTGATGCGGGGATCGTTGCGGAGCTTGAAGACCGGCCCGCTGACCTCGTTGAGCTTCTCGAGCTCTGCCATACGCTTCTCGGCGTCAACGACCATCGTCCGGAACTTGAAGAGCCGGAAGCGCCGCTTGGCCATCCCGACGCGTTCCTGGACGAAGAATACCGGACCTGACGACGTCAGCTTGATGGCAATCGCGGCAGCGATGAGCGCAGGGGACAGCAGGACGATCAGCACCCCCGCGAAGAGTACGTCCAGCGTCTGTTTGAAAACAACCGGCCAGCCTTCCATCCCCCCGGTGTAGACCGACACGACCGTCTCGTCCTCGAACGGCTCGGCCTTCGTCCGCGCCGTCTTGAGATCGAACAGACCGGAGACGAGACGGACCAGGATGCCCTGGCGCTCGCAGGCCTTGAGGATGCCATGAATCAAGTGGTACTTCGACTTGAGCGGCAGCGTAATGATGACTTCGTCGACGACGCTCGTGCGAAGGAAGTCCTCCAGGTAGCGCGAATCGGCAATCAGCGGGCGAGCCTGTTCGATGCGGCCTGCTCCGACCCACGGCTCGTCGGCGAATCCAATCAGTGAGTACCCCAGGTCCGGCTTCGCCTCGATGCTCCGCGCGAACTTGACCGCGCGTTTGTTGGTGCCGACGATCAGGACGTGCCGGAGGTTCCGGCCTTGCCGCCGAAGCCGCCCCAGCGCCAGGCGGAGCGCCAGCCGACTACCGACGAGGGCCACCGACGCCGAAGCCCAGAAGACCGTCAGGAAGAATTGCGTCACGAGGTCTACCTTGAACAGCGTTCCGCCGATGCCCACGGCAACGGTGGCCAGCGACACGGCGACGAAGATCTCCGAGATCTCCTCGCGGCGCTTGGAGAAGCGTCTCGACTGGTACAGACCCTGCTGTCTGAACATCCAATGACAGGTCACGAGAAACACGGCCACGAGAACGAAGTTCACGAGCTTGACTCGGTACGACAGCACGTCGACCACCGACATCTGGTTCGAATCCAGCAGGGTGGCAAGGAGCAGCGCGGCGCACAGGACGCCCATGTCAAAAACTCGCAGCGCCGTGACCAGGACTTGACGTGAAGCAGTTCCCATAAGTTATGCGCCTACTCGAGCCGCCACTTGTTTTGCGAGGGCGACGACCTCGTTGTTGTTCAACGTTGGACATGCCAGCAACGAGGTGTTGGCCAGCACGAACGGCCCGCACTCGATGGGCCGACGATTGCCCGGCGGCGGGACGTTCGGCCCGACCAGCCGCAGGGGCTGCACGTACGGAGCACGCTGCACGTGCCAGGACACGACATCGGCGGAGCTCAGATCGGGAATCAGGCGCTGCAATCCGCGCTCGAACAGCTGGCTGTACACGTCCGAATCGCTGGCCTGGAGCAGGGGATCTCGGCTGTCCACGTAGCGCGGCAGGTAGACCAGGCTGAGACCCTTGGTTTCCTCATCCCGCGAGATGAGGCTGGTCATTTCGATCACGCCCGTGAGCGGAATGCTCTCGTCGGCGATATTCAGCACGTAAAAGGGTGTCAGCGACCGTCGCAGAACCACGTTGAGGCACACAACCCCGAGGTAGCGAGCGGATGGATCGTGCTGTTGCTGCTCGGCCTCGAGGGCGAGGCGCACGCGAGGCGTGACAATCGGCAACGCGGCGGCGATGGGGGCCGTGAAGACCACGCGATCGTACCATTCCGTCCGCGCCGGGGAGTCCCCCGCCTTGAATCGCACGCCGCAGGCGCCGTCCGGCGCGCTGTCCAACACTGCGGTCGCGGACGTCATCGTGCGAGTCGGTCCGCCCACCTCGGCTCGACCTTCCAGCCGTGCCGTCCGTGCGCCGACCGCGTAGTCGTCCCATTCGTCGGCGAGACCGATGCGCTCAATCTGAACGCCCAGGGAGATCGACGCTCCGCCGGCCTCCAGGGAGCTCCGAAACGCGCCCAGGATCCGATGGTAGCCGCCGTGGACGTAGCCCATCGCCTCGCGGCCCGCCACTGACGAACGCGCACCGAACAGACGCGCCAGCGTTGCCTGAATGGTCAGCGCGGCGACCTGGCCCGCGTACGCTCCGAACTTTGCGCGCAGGAGCGGCCGCCAGAAGGTCTCGTAGTTCGCGCGCCCGAACACCTTGACGAGCCAGTCCGCGGCCGTCATGCGATACAGGTCGTCGCGATTGGCGAATCTCACGGCGTGGATGGTCCCGATACCCATCCGGAGTTTGTCCGTCCACTTGAGCAGCGGAAAGCGAAGCAGCTCCCGCGAGTTGCTCATCGAGTACGTCCGGCCGCCGGCGTAGTACCCCGTTCGTGTGCTTCGCCACCGCAGGTGCTCGCCGAGGCCGAGCTCTTCGACGAGCTCGACGAGGGCCGTGTCCTGCGCGAGGATGACGTGGTAAAAGCGGTCCCACACAAAGCTCTCGTAATCGAACGAACTCGCGAGGCCGCCCAGGTACGGGCTGCGCTCGAACAGGTCGATCCGGTGCCCGGCCCGCTGCAGATAGTGCGCAAGGCTGAGCCCGAGGACGCCCCCGCCGACGATCGCGATTCTCATATGCGCGCCGGCTGGCTCCGAGGAGCCTTCGAGGAGCCTTCGTTGCGAACCGCACCGTAAACCGCAGTACCCAGGTGGAACATCTCCTCGAAGTACCGCTGGCTCTGGAGCGCGAGGATCCCAAGGCTGATCAGCTGTATTCCAAGCATCAGGCTGCCGATGCCGACCAGGAACGTGTGGGGAGCGGCCTGATAGGCGGCAGCCACGGCTGCAGAGGCGCGCGAGAAAAACCACGCCAGCTCGGCGTATTGCCTGAACTCCTCGACGAAGTGAATGAACACCCAGGCGTTCACGTACGCCGAGAACGACAGGAGCAGCAGCCCGGGAACGATGAAGAACATGACCGGCCGGAAGAGGTATCCGGCGAGCAGCACGGACATGATCTGGCGCACCAGCCGCATGCTCGACCGACGTTTCTTGCCGACCGCGTTCTGGAGCTTCCAGTCGAGGTGCGCCGGGACCTCCTCGACGCGCGCCTTGAGCAGCAGCGCCTTGTGGATGATCTCCGGGTTGACTTCCATCCCATTGGACGAGAGATCGATTCCGCGGACGAACCGCGCATCGTACGCACGAACCATCCCGGTCAGCGTCGACAAGCTGCCCTTGACCGTCACCGAGAGAAACCGGTTCGCCCACACGCTCAGCGTGCGCCGGAGCCACGGCACGTTCGAGACGCGACCCCCGGCCATGTAGGGCGAGGCGACGACGATTTCCGCGTGGGTCGAACGAATGCGCGTCAGCAATTTCTCGATGTGGTCTGGCGAATAGCTGAGATCGAGATCCACGACGACGATGTAATCGCCGTGACATTCGTCGAATGCGGACTGGAACGCGCGGCCGATACCGAAATTGGTGACATGGTGCAGCACGCGCACGTTCGGCTCGCGCTCGGCGAACGACTCCGCCAGGCGTCCGGTACCGTCGGAGCTGCCGTCGTCAATGAGGAGGATCTCCCAGCGGTACTCGCGCTCGAGCGACGCCAGGTGTCGACAGAGCGCCGTCAGGTTCTGCTCGAGGATCGCCGCTTCGTTGTAGGCGGGCACGACGACCGACACGAAGGGCGTCGCGCCTGCGAAGCCTGCCGCAGCCCTGGCCGTCGACGCCGGGCTTCTCTCATCGAGCGTGCGAATCATGGGATTCATTGGACAAATTGCGAAGCGAGACTGGTGACCCGTTCGACCGGGCAGACCGCCGATTCTTCGATTTCCACGGCCACCGATCGCTGCAGCAGGGTGACCGACAGAACCAATCGGGCCGCGCTCTTGATGCCGACGAGGAGTCCCTCGACACCCGTCAGCGGGCCTCTATCGATCCGGACTCGCTGGCCCACTGCGAGCCAGGGCCACGGTTCGGCGTGACGCTGCGAAGCCACGACTCGCTGCAGGTGGCCCATCTCGACATCGTCAACGGGCACGAACGCCTTTCCGAACCCAACGACGTCGAGCACACCTGGCGTCGTGAGAATCGGGAGCCGTCTCTGAATATCGAACCGGCAGAACAGGTACCCCGGAAACAGCGGAAGCTCCATCTCCTTCATCCGGTCGGACCAGCGCCGGCGACAGCGATAGAGCGGCACGAACGGCTCAAGCCCCTTCTCCTCGAGAAAAGACGCCACGGTTTTCTCGTGGCGGGCTCGAACTCGAAGCGCGTACCAGGGGTGGGCTTCCACCTCGCTCGATACGTTGCGTGCTTCCCAAGGCAGGCTACCGCCCATAAACTCCCATTCGGACTGTGCTGAGGCGCCGGAACCGGGCGTGTCACCGGGGTGATCCGTCGCGGTTCCCTGACGCCTCTGGGTTAGAAAACGCCGCGTCGATCCCAAAACTGGGGTCCGCTATCACTGTGCAAAGCGGCCGCCAGCCCCTGTTCTTGTCCCTGCCTACCGTTTATCCCCTAAGTAGTTGACTCTCAGCGCGTTCACCGCTTCGCCATCCTGTCCTGGGCCTCGGAGCGCAGACTCTAGTCACCCCGCACGCAGACAACAGGCTGGCTTTTGAGTCTCGCCCGGGTGCCCTTCCAAATCGTCACGTTGCCCGAGGCTCGGCGTAGTACTCGTCGTAGGCAGTGTTCGAGTCGAGCGCACGGCGATCTGCGCGGTTCAGAACGACGCCAAGGAGTTTGTGCACACCCAGGACCTGACACACACGCTGAGCGGCCGGATACGCCGTCTGGCCCGCCGCGACGACCAGGACAATGCCGTCGACCAGCGGGGACAGGACATGAGCATCAGGCAGCAGACCGACGGGCGGCGTATCCAGGACGACCCAATCGAACTTGGAGCGCGCGGCCTCTACGATCTGCCGCATCCGGGCCGACGACAGAGCGGTGATCGGATCCGCCATTCGGTCCGCCGGCGCGAAGACCGAGAGCGTCGGGCGCACCTGGACGAGCGGCACCGGCCCTTCGCCGAACAGCTCGCCTACCGACTGCGACCCGCCGTTCAGACCGAGCAGCGCGTGGATGCTCGGACGTCTGAGGTCTGCTTCAATCAGCGCAACCTGCCGGTTGAAAGATTCGGCGAGGGTAAGCGCGAGGTTCGCCGCCGTCAGTGTCTTGCCCTCAGCCGTCACCGCGGACGTGATCATCACGACCTTGATTCCGCGGTCGGCCTGAATCTCCTCAAGGGCGGCGGCCAGGCGACGGTACTGTTCGCGCGCGACATCGGAGAGGCCCGCGCTGAGGATCAGTCGGCCCGCAGCGGCCGACGAAGGCGACCACGCCGGGGCGGGCCGCTTCTGGATCAGCACATCGGGCAGCACGGACGCGCTCGCATGCTCCGCCGGGG
Organism: uncultured Acidobacteriota bacterium; assembly: GCA_963847125.1. GTDB lineage: Bacteria > Acidobacteriota > Vicinamibacteria > Vicinamibacterales > 2-12-FULL-66-21 > DATAEE01. The sequence continues at coordinate 2,110,645 of CAWJYM010000004.1, read as the reverse complement.
CCGTCGGCGCAGGCGCTGGAACTGCGGGCGGGCCCGAGAGACGTGCCCGTTCAGGCTCATCGTCGAGGATCCAGGGCCCGACGACCGATGCCTGCTCGGCGCCCAGGAACCGCAGCCCTTCTTCGGCGTCGGACGGACTTCCGGGCCCGCGCCGAACTACAACGCCAGTCTTCGATCGTTTGAGCGCGTCCGATATCCGCCCCATGAAAGTCGCAGGTCCTTCAGGAAAAGAAGAGGAAACGACGACGAGCGGCCGGCATCGCAAACAGGTCCTGGCCACTCGCACCCGCGGCCGTCATCGGCGCGGCGTCCGCGGTCTCTGCCGCGTCTGAAGCCTTCAGGTCGGGCCGCGACTTCTGTTGAATCGGCGGCGCCGAGCCGTTGCCACGCGAGGGCGCGTCGGTCGGCGCGTGCTTCGAACGCCCGAGATCCAAATCGCCGGAAACCTCGAGCACCAGCGCCGCCCCGACAGGCCGTTCGTCGGCCGCGTACCCCGACACGAGCGCGTTGTCACACAACACGTTGATCGATCGGGGAATGCCACCCGACATGTCGTGTATGAGTTGAACGGCCTCGCGAGTAAACACCCGCGCGGCCTCGCCTCCGGCAACCCGAATGCGGCCGGCGATGTACGCCGCTGTCTCACGAAGACTGAGCGCCGTCAGGGAGCAGCGCAGCGCGACACGCTGCTTGAGCGGCTTCAGGTCCGAATCCGACAGGCGGTCCGAAAGCTCTGGCTGACCGACAAGCACGACCGAAAGAAGCTTCGTCTCTTCAGTCTCGATGTTTGCCAGCAGCCGTACTTCCTCGAGAAGCTCGTCGGAAAGGCACTGCGCTTCGTCGATCACGAGCGCGCAAACCGTGCCGGTCGCGTGCCGTTCGAGAAGAGCCTGTTCCAGGTCGCGGACGAACCGAGCCTTCGACGCGGCGGCCTCCGGTGACAGGCCGAACCCCTCCGCCAGAAACTCCAGGAACTCATCACGCGTCAGCTTGGGATTGTTGACGGAGATGACCCAGCCGGTCTCCTGGATGTTCGACATCGCGGCGCGCAGAAGCGTCGTCTTGCCGGTACCCGCCTCGCCGGTCAGGACCACGATGCCTTTGCGCGACTCGACGCCGTACTGCAGCATGCTCAGCGCCTCGTCGTGCCGCGGCGTCAGGAGCACGAATCGCGGGTTCGGCGTCAGATCGAACGGCCGCTCTCGCAGCCCGTAGTAGCTCAGATACATAGGCTCTTGTGTCCTAGCTCTCCAGGCGGAGCGCAACCACGACCCCGACGATCACCAGGATCAGCCCTGCGGCGATGGAGGCGGCCAGCCGAAGCCGCCGCGTTCGCGCTTCTTCCTCGACCGTCTTCATCACAGGCAGCACGGCCAGGACGGGCAACTGAAGCGTCAGGTGAACGTCGGTTTCGCTCCTGATAGATCGATCGCGGAACTCGAGGAGTGCCGCGAGCGTCGCGCCGAGCGCCATCCCGGCCGCCAATCCCACCAGCAGAATCAGGGGACGATTGGGCGAAAACGGCCGCTCCGGCAAGCCAGCCGGGTCGAGGATGTTGAATTGCTCCCCGGCCCTCCGACGCTCGAGGTTCTCGGCGATCTTCGAGTCCTCTTTCTTCTTCAAGAGCCCTTGATAGGTCTGCTGGAGCGTCTCGTAGCCCCGGTTGAGGCCAATGAGCTGAGATTCCCTCAGAGGCACCGCCTCCGAGCGCGCCTGGTATCCTCGAATCTCTTCGTGAAGCTGCTTTTCCGTCGCTTCCTTGTGCGAAATCTGTCGCTCGAGATTCAGAATCTGGGCATCGACTTCTTTCAGTCGATTCACGCGAGCCATCTCCGCGGCGGAGATTGGCCGCGACCCGGAGGCCAGCGCGGCCTCTTCTTTCACCTGCTTCTCCAGCGCTTCGACGCGGCGCTTCGCCGCCCGGATGTCGGGATGATCCGGAGTTCGAGTGAGCTCCAGCCGTCGCAACTCCGCACGCGCGGCGTCGAGCTGGGAAACCGCAGACAACGTATCCGGCATGCCCGGTGTCATTCGCGGGCCCTGCGCGTCGTCCTGACCGGTGGGCGGCGCTGACAAGTCGGCCCGAAGACGCTCGGCGAGCAGCTTCTCGCTCCGGTCCCGCGCCAACGAGTCGCTCAGGTTCTGCAACTGAAGCTGGCGATTCTGAATCGCCTGCATGATCGAGCCGAGCTGCTCGGGCAGTTCGCCGGAGTGTTCGCGGCGGAACGCCGCCAACTTGCGTTCCTGTTCGGCGAGTCTCAGTTCGGCCGCAGCGAGCTCGCTTTCGAGAAAGTCGCTGGTGTCGACCGCCAACCCCTGACGATCCTTCGCGCTCGCCTCGATGATGAGGTTGGTCAGCCGCGCCGCGACTTTCTGCGCCGTGACGGGATCGTCGGCCTCGTACGTCAGCCGGAAGGAATCTGCCCTGTCGATGTCCAGAAAGATGTGGCCGCGCATCCGCGCGACGACATCCTCCATGACCTGATCGTTGCGGTCCGCCTGGTACAGGTCCAGTTCCAGAATCGTCCGTTCGAGCGTCGACCGGCTCATCACGAAGTTGCGGATCGACTGCACGCGTTCCTCGATCTTCGCCGTCACCGTCGGCCGCACGTACTCTTCCGGGATCCGCTGCGGCACGATCATGATCAACGTCGTCGACCGGAACCGATCGGGGAGCATGGAGGCGACCGCGACTGCACCGAGCGCTGCGACGAGGCAAGGAATCAGAAGTTGCCAACGTCGCCGCCAGGCGATCGCGAGAATCTCGTCGGGCGAATAGTTTCTACCGGGTACCACTAGATTGCCTCTCCCGAACAATCGGCAGCCACCAGCTCACTCCGGCGCGGAAGCCCATACGTTCGAGATCCCGTCCAGGGTTGGGGTTCGCCGGGTCCCGAGCAAAGTCGAACACCTCTGAGTAGTAGTAACCCTCGCAAAAGAGGGCAGCCACGCGATGCACGGCGAAGCCGACTCGTGCCGTGCCGGTGTAAGCGGTGTAGCGATTTCGGAGTTGGTCGAAACCGACCTCGCCCGACGCGTATGATGCGGACAGGCTCGCGTCCAGACGCCTGGTGACCAGCCCACGAATAGAGACGCCAAGCGTGTCGACGTAGGTGACGTCCGTCAGTCCCCCGGTCAGCTCGGTGCCTCGCCGATACGCCGCGATGACGTCCCAGCTCTGTCCAATGAGGCTGGAAAACTGAACGCTTCCTACCGGGCGAGTCGGACTGACGTTCTCTGTATTCACGAAAACGGCTCCGAGGCTGACCCGCAGGTCCGACCGACGCGTTCGGGAATGCACCCACTGGCGACCAATCTCGAACGTCGCCTCCTGGGTCTTGACCGGGGCGGCCATCGCCCCAAGCGTGTACTGAGCGTCCTGAAAAATGTAGCGCGCGCCGAGACGTGCGGTTCGGGCGAACCGGCGATCCCACGTGGCCGTCACCGTGTGGTACCGGAGGTCGGGGATCTCACCCGAGTACGCTGAGCTGCTGTAGCCGTAGCCCGCGCCGAGCGAGCTGCGACCATCGAGAACGTGCGAGAAGCCGGCCGTCGTCCCGAGAAGGCGAGAGTCCCGTTGAGCCAGCGTGAGGTCGGCGTTCGGAGGCACGCTCGCTCCAAGATCGGGTGTGCCGAGCACCGGGAAAGGATTCACCGCGAACAAAGGTGAAAAGCCGATCGTCTGCTGGGCCTGGATCCGCGTTCTCGAACCAAGCGACGCCTCAAAACCAACACCGCCTGCGTGGATCCCGTCCAGGAAGTCCCCGAGATCCGAGTAGTAGCGCGTCTGCGAGGAGGCGTTGGCGCCGATGGCAAGCGTCCGGCTGCGCCACGCGTACGAGAACGCCGCGGCGGCAGCCGAATACGGGCCACCGATGCTCTGCGCAGCCTCGGTGAACTGTTGAGGGAAGGAGTTGTCGTCGGTCCCGCCCCACCCCGAGAACGTGCCTTCAAACAGGTGAGCAAGGCCCGCCGCATTCGCGGCGTTTCCGCCGTAGACGCCGCTGTACGGCCGCGGCAGCATCTCGCTGGACGGCTGCGGGACCTGCGCCCGGACGGGCAGCGTTCCGACGCAGACGCCGGCGAGTGCGGCAGCCAGAATCCACGCGGACTTCATGGCACGATCACCGTGTCGCCCGGCTTGAGCGCAATGTTCTCCTCGACCCGCTTGCCTTTGATGACATCCGGATAGCTGAAGCGCAGCCGTTCTTTGCGCGCTCCCTCATTTCGTTCAACAACGATGTTCTTGCCATCGGCGAACTCGAGGAGCCCTCCCGCCGCGGCGATCGCCTGAAGAACGTTCATCGGCGTGTTCAAGGGATACACGCCTGGCGTGGTCACCTGCCCGACGACGAATACGCTGCGGCTGTTGATTTCGAGCACCACGACGGTGGCGTTGGGCTCGGCAATGAACTTCTTGGCCGCCTGCTCGAGCTGACGACGAAGTTGGTCCGGCGTGAATCCCACCGCGGGGACGTCGTTCAACAACGGAACCGAGATCCGGCCGTCAGGGCGCACCCGAACCTGCCCCGACATCTCAGGTTCGCGCCAGAACACAACTGACAGCAGGTCGTTAGGACCGACGACATAGTCCGGCGGGGTTACCGCCGGCGTCGCCGCGACCGCCGCACCCCCGTTTGCCGGCGGGGTCGCGGCTGACTGTGCGCGCGCCTCCGCAGAAAATGCGCCGACGATGACGGCCGCCAGCGTGAACGAACTCCAGACCGCCTTGCTTCGAATGTGGGCGTTGAGCGACATCGATTCTTCCTTACCGGTACTCTCTGAACGGGACCTGACAGTCGTGTTTGCGCAGGAAATTGAGGAATCGCTTGTAGTCAGTCGCCTCCATGTTGAACAGGCGCGCCACTATCTTGTAGTTGCCTCGCGCCTCTTCGAGGCCCTTTCTGACGAGATCGCGCACGTTGCCTCGCGTGATCTCCCGCTGCATGTACAACGGGTAGACCGCTGTCCAGAACGATTCGCGATCGTCTCGCAGCTTCTTGTAGAGATCGTCCGCCACCGTGCGGCGCCGCTCGCGACGAGGGGCGAAGGTGGCCGTCTGATGCGCCAGGATCTCCGGGGGGAGATCCTGCGGCATTATCGTGTCGGCTCGACCGGTCACGACGAGACGCTCGATGACGTTCTCGAGCTCCCGGACGTTGCCCGGCCAGGTGTACGCCGTCACGAGCTTCATCGCCTCGGGAGAGATGCTGCGCACCGTCGGCCCGCGGCCGTTTCCGTTGCCGTGGCCATTGCCGTTTCCGTTCGCCGCCGCGCCGAAGATCGACAGGAAGTGCTCGACGAGCCCGGGAATGTCATCGCGACGCTCCCGGAGCGCCGGGACGCGCAGGTGGATGACATTGAGCCGGTAGAACAGGTCCTCTCGGAACGTGCCCTGGGCGATCATTTCCCGAAGGTCGCGGTTGGTCGCGGCCACCACCCGGACATCGACGCGTCCGTCGTTTCGACCTCCGCCGACCTTCTGCAGCTCCCCGGTTTCCAGGAATCGGAGCAGAAGACCCTGCATCCGGAGCGTCATCTCGCCGATTTCATCCAGGAAGATGGTGCCGCGGTCAGCGATTTCGAGCTTGCCCGGCTTGTCTCGGAACGCGCCCGTGAAACTCCCCTTGACGTGCCCGAACAGCTCCGATTCGAGCAGCGTCTCGGGAAGGCCGGCGCAGTTGACCGGTACGAACGGACGATCGGCGCGGCGGCTTCCCTGGTGAATGGACCGCGCCACCAGCTCTTTGCCGACGCCCGTTTCGCCGACGACCAAAACCTTCGCGTCAGACGCAGAAATGCGATCGATTTCCTCGTGTACGAGGCGCATCGCCGCGCTGACGCCGATAAGCTGCCCGTCAAGGTGTCTTTTCATGGGAGAACACACGCATCCCCTCAGGACCCGGACCGGCTTTCCGATCCAACAAGCTCACTGAGGCCCGCGACTTACGTTCATAGACGCAATCGGTGCGGCAGCATTGTGCAAGGGGACCGCCATGCACCGTTACATTCGTGTTGAGGGCCTTAAGTCTGCTTAGGGGTGGAACTTCTCCCGTTACGCAGGCCAGCAGGGCCGGGTCAGACGCGTGACACGGGTGCTCCTCAAGACTGATGTTGAGGTACTTAAGTCTCCCTAATGGAGGTCTTTTGGGGCGCGCTCGAGTAGAACCCCAGGGCCTGCGGGCCATTTTTCGGTTGCAAAAGTGGCATCGTACGTTGCCGTACGAGGTTATTAAAGCTCAATTAGGAATTGGCCCTCAAGCTGCAAGTCTTCCGCTGCTCTCGGAAAGCGTTGGCCCAAGGTGAATGAGCGAGTCCTCATTGTTGACGACGACGCGGACTGGTTAGCCGCGGCCGTCGAGAGTTTCAGCCACGCCGGGTATGTCGCGCGGGGTGCAGCGACTTTTCCGAGCGCTCGGCAGATCCTCGAATCGTTCGGGCCGGACTTGCTCGTGACCGATATTCGCCTCCGGGAATACAACGGTCTGTATCTCCTGGTGCGCGCGCCGACCAATCATCCCAAGCCGGCCAGCCTCGTGATCAGCGGATTCGAGGATCCCGTTCTCATGCGGGAGGCGAGGCTTCACGGGGCCTACGATTTCCTGGTCAAGCCGGTTGACTCGAAGACCCTGCTCACCAAGGCTGCCGAAGCGCTCGCCGCGCGCAACAAACGCCGTTGGCCGCGGAAACAGCTGTCGGGCAACGTGACGGTCACCATCAACGGCCGGCCCGTCCGCCTCCTCGACGTCAGCTACGGCGGGATGCGGCTCGAACTGCCGTTCCCCGTTGCGGCCGGTATGCCCCTGGAGATCAAGGTTGCCTCCATGGCTAACGCGATCACCGCGCACACGGTCTGGGGGACGCTCGCCCCAACCGGCACCCAGGAATGCGGGGCGGCGATAAGAGGCGGCGAGCAGCTCGCCATCGCGTGGCGCCATATCGTCGACGCGCTTGGGAACCAGGTCGAGGCACGACACACCACCACCTGAGAACCCTCATCACTCCCAGACTGACCAGCGAATCGCAAGATGGACTCGCCTGGTCAGTCCGCTGTACTTTTTACCGTAGCGGAATTTGACATGCGATCGATCGCGATGCTATAGATCGCGAGATTCTCGAAACATTTCTCACTAGGCTTCGGGGAATTATTCTTGCAGCCCGCCCGCGCGTTCCCACGATTCTGAGCGATGAGTTCCTGGTTTTTCGCCGCCGGTCTACTCGCGTCAGTCGCCCTCGTCGTCGGGTGGATTCGCCGGCGAGGCGACACGCCCGAGATAGAGCCGGTCACGAAACAGTGGCTCGCTGAAGCGGCGAGCCGTGAGGACCACGTCTGGTGAGTCCTGAACGCGCTTTCGGTGAGAAGCTTCGCCTGGCCCGCGAGGGAAGCGGACTCAGCCTCGAGGCGATCGCGCAAGGCACGAAGATCGGCGTCTCGCTGCTGGCATCCCTCGAGCGGGGCGATTGTTCCCGATGGCCAGGCGGGGTGTACAGCCGCGGCTACGTTCGAAGCTACGCTCAGGCCGTAGGCCTCGATCCCAAAGCGATCTCGGAAGAGTTTTGCGAGCGCTTCCCCACGGTTGCCTGGCCGGACGGTCCGCCCGGACTCGCCCACGCCGACACGGCTGTCTGCCACCCTCACCATCACCAGAACCCCCTCGATCTGACCCAGTACGATCTCCCCGAGGCGCCGCTTCGGCTCACGCTCGATCCGATGCCGAGCGAACGCTGGAAACTGCTGAGGTCTGGGGTGACGAAGCGGCTGGCTGAGTGTGCCGTTGGGGTCCTGGTCGCTGCCGTCGCCAGCCTGCTAGGAATGGACTTCTGGATGGCGCTGTCCGCCGCGAGCCTGACGGTCCAGGCGCGCCATTTACCCTAGCGCCGAAAGCGAACCGTCGTACCAAACATGACGGTGCGAGGGGTCCCGAGGATCTCGACCGGCGTCACCTGCACGGCGTAGCGGCGATCCAGGGCATTCTCGGCGGTCACGAAAAACTCCAGCCGGTTTACTTCCCGCGCAACCCGCACATCGAGGACGCCGAACGGCGCCAGCCGGAGCCGATTCTGATCGTCGTCGAAGCGCTCGCCTTCGACCCGGGCGAGGAGGTCGACGTCGAGACGCCAGGGCGCACGCCAGGAGGCCTGAATCGAGCCGCGATAGGGGGGTACTTGCGGCAGGCGCAATCCCACGATCGACGGATCGGCTGAGAACTCTTGTACGGTCGCGTCGACGAGAAACCAGGCGGTCCGCAGACGCAGAGGGCTCGATCGCCATTCGGCATCGAGCTCGACGCCGGCGACGCGCGCGCGACCGAGATTGCGGCGTTGCCGAGTGATGAGCGCCGGCGTCGATGTCACGGTGACGTTCGAGATCGGATCGTCGAGGCGCGACCAGAAGGCAGTGGCTTGCCAGCTGACCCGCTCCGTCCTGCCATTCGCCCCTCCCTCGACGCCGCTGAGCCGCTCGGCGCCGAGGACGTCGTTGGCTTCGGTGAGCAACGTTTCCGACGCGAAAGGGACGATAGAGCTCGTTGAGGCTTGGTGCGCGAAACCCGCCGTAGGCAGACGCCCGCAGCACGATCCCATGACCGGCACGCGTGACGAGGGCGGCTCGCGGCGTCACGGACGACTCCGTGCGGCTCACGAGCGGCATGTCGATTCGTTGACCGGTGGCGAGGACGGTCTCGACCCTCGAAGCATCGTAGTTACGCCACCCGTCGGCGCGGACGCTCAGGGTCAGGTCCAGACGCTCACCAATCCGCCAGCCGTCCTGCGCGAAGGCGCCGCCGACGAGCTGATTCGCCTCGATGACGCGGTCGCGCGTATGGATGCCGTTCGCGAACACCTCCTCCTCGTCGGTCGCCCCGACGGCGCGGAGGTCTCCACCGACTGTCAGCGAGTGGCTGGACCAGCCGCGCGACCACTGCGCGCCGCCGCCCCCTTCCAGGGACGGCACGCGCTGCGCGAGGGTCAGCGACTCGGCAGCGCGACCCGCAGCGATCGCCGTAAACGTGCTCCGGAATCGCTGGGCGCGCACGAAGCCATCCGCCTGAAACGCCCCTTCCTTCACCTCGGCACGGATGCCACCCGTGAAAAGTGCTTCGCGGGTGTCGTTGTCCTGCAGCGGCGTGCCGTTCTGACGCGTGTCGAAGAACAGCCGACCCGTGTGTGAGACGACGGCATCGCTCAGCACACGCTCCACACGCCAATTCAGCGTCGCGTGCCGCGCTCGCACCTCCTCGTCGACGGGGCCGCGCGCCTCGGGGGCGACTTGAACGTATCCGCCGGTCCGGAACGCGCGTCCCCCTCCGGACAGCCGCCAGCCTCCACCGTTTTCGCGCCCGCCGTACCCTTCGACCTCACCGGTGTCGAGCGATCCAGCAGACGCCCTGACGTCAAGGGCGTCGCCGGGAGGGTGCCGGGTCACGACCGCAATCGCGCCCGCGAGCGCCGAGCTGCCATAGAGCGTCGAGAGCCCGCTGCCGGTCAGCTCAACGCGCTCGATCTGCAGAAGAGGCAGCGTGCTCCAGTGCACCCAGTTTCCAAACCCGTCATTCTCCGGGACGCCATCGACCAGGACGAGCGTACGGCTGGCCCCGGAAGCCCCGATGCCGCGCAGCGACACGCCGTGCGTCGTCGGGTGCGACGCAAGACTGCTGGAGCGGCGGAACAGGCTGAACGATGGGGCTCTGGCGAGAGCGCCGTCCAGCGCGGGAACCGTGGTTTGCAGGAGCTCACGCGCGTCGAAGACGCGGACGGGCGCGGGCGCGTCGCTGGCGAGCTGCGGCATCCGGCTCGCCACAACCGTCACCGTCTCGCGGATGGGGGGCATGCGGAGCGTGGTCGCGGCCGTCACGAGGAGGACTACCGCAGCGCCGATCACGCCTCTATGGTAGCGATCACTCGTGGACGTGTCGAACTCGGACGGCCTAAACCCCGAGTCGGTAGCGTCCGAGACGGGCCAGGAGCGTGGCCTTCAGGTCCGCTTCGGAGGTCGCCGCGTTCAGGTCGACGTCGGCATCGCTGAGCGCGTCGACGAGCGAGCGCAACAACGTGGCCCGGCTGATTGCGGCGCCGCTCTGCGCTCGGATGTTCGCCGCGAGACGATCGAGGAATACGATCTGGCGGTTGAAAAGAACGACGGTAACTTTCGTCCACGCTTCGTCATGGATCGGAGGACGCCCGGGTCCGCGCCTCGTTCGCCGACGCACTTTTTCACCGGCGCCTGAAACGGCAGCGGTCTTCTTCGTCGTCCTCGGCTTGCGATGCGCGCTCATTGCGTAGTTTGCGTGACGCCGCGCGGCACTCCGCCGCGCGGATGAATTCCACCCCTAATTGGTCTCGGTTCGATGGGCCTATTCAACAGCGGTTCAGTAGTTTAGTCCAAAGCTCGACCTTGCGCACCAGACCGACGGGCGAGCCGACTCGCGTGATACGCTGAACAGCCGATGAGGTGGCGGCTGTTCGGAAGGTCAACCGACCGCGCGCGTGAGGCCGAGCTTTCGAGTTTTCGCGCAGAGCTTGAAGCGGCGGCCGGGCGCGATGCGGCAACCAAAACGTGGCCCGGTCTTCAGAATGGTCTCGTCGGACGTCTGACGCTGCGCGCGGACGAGCTGCGGCTCACCGAGGACGATGGCGCGCTCGAGCTGGAGATGCTCGACGGCCTGCGACAGCTCGCCACGCTCGTCCAGCTGGTGGAGCGCGGCGGTCTGCCGCTCGTGGAGACGCAGCACCGCGTGATCGCGGGCGAGCCATGCCGCTTCTCGGCGCCGGCGACGCGCCTCGGCGAGGCGGGGGGCGGCGACGGCACCTCCGGCCGGCTGTTTCTGACTGATCGACGCACCGTCTTCCTGGGCCCGTCGGTCACGAGCGCGCCGTGGCCGGGGATCGCGCACGTCGGCCGTGCGGGTCGGGATCTGCTGTTGTCCGGCGCGAGCCGCCGGCTCGAATTTCGGTTGAACACGTTCGCCGACGCGATGCGCGCGGCCTGGCTCTCCGAGCGACTACGATGACGGTCGCCGCCGCCCGCGTCACCACGGGCCTCGAGAGCCTCCTCGATCGCATCCGACGTGGTGCGGTCCACGGACGGCTCGGCCTGGTGTCCAACCCCGCCTCGGTCGACTCCGCCCTGACGCACGCCGCCGATCGCCTGGCGTCGACGCCCGGCGTGACGCTCGCGGCGCTCTTCGGGCCTCAGCACGGCTATCGGTCCGATCTGCAGGACAACATGATCGAAACGCCGCACGCGAAGGACCGCGCGCGACGCATTCCGATCTACTCGCTCTACAGCGAGACGCGCGAGCCGACCGCCGCGATGCTGGAAGGGCTCGACTTCCTCGTAATCGATCTACAGAACATCGGCACACGCATCTATACATTCGTGTACACGATGGCGAACTGCCTGCGCGCCTGCGCACGATACGGCGTCAAGGCGATCGTGTGCGATCGGCCCAATCCGATTGGCGGCACCCGGATCGAGGGGCCGATGCTGCGGGAAGGCTGGACGTCATTCGTCGGGCAATTCCCGATTCCCATGCGGCACGGCATGACCATTGGCGAGCTGGCCCGACTCTTCAACGAACACTTCGCGATTGGAGCGGATCTCGAAGTCGTGCCCATGGAAGGGTGGCGGCGCGAGATGTACTTCGATCAAACGGGGCTGCCGTGGATCATGCCCTCTCCAAACATGCCTACGCTCGACTCGGCCATCGTCTTCCCCGGCGCGGTGCTGGTCGAAGGAACGACGCTTTCCGAAGGCCGTGGAACGACGCGTCCGTTCGAGCTCATCGGCGCGCCCTGGATCGACGGGGAGCGGCTCGCGGATGCGCTGAACGGCCGCGACCTTCCGGGCGTCCGTTTTCGCGCGGTCTCCTTCGAGCCGACGTTCCAGAAGCACGCGCAGCTCACCTGCGGCGGTTGCCAGATTCACGTCGCCGATCGGGCCGCGTTTCAGCCAGTCGCGACCGGCGTCACCCTGCTCGAAGAGTGCCGGCGGCAGGATCCAGCGCGTTTCGGCTGGAAGCCACCGCCCTATGAGTATGAGCACGAGCGTCTGGCCATCGACCTGCTGTATGGGTCGGATGAGTTGAGGCGCGGGCTCGAGGCCGGCCACTCGGCCGATCGGATCGTGGCGTCCTGGGAGGATGAGGTCAGAGAGTTCCTCCCGATCAGGAAGAAATACGTGCTCTATTAGGCGGGCCTGAGAGGCCCGCCCTCCCTGTCACCGTCCGGCCGCCCGAGCCCTGCGGATCTGATCCGCATGGTTGTGCGCATGCTCGGCGTAGATCGACAGCCACGTCTCGGGGGTGTACCGACCGACTTCAGTGTGCGTTCCTTCACGCCCCCAGTCCGCGGGCGTCATCCGGTCCAGAATTTCCCCCGTCGTCTCCCGCGCGTACTTGAACGCCTCGAGCGATGCCTGATACGGCCGATCGTAAAAGAGCTTCTTCGCGAAGATCTCCTGGTCGTAGCCCTTGATCGCCGGCCGTTCCTCGGCCAGCAGCAGTCGGAGGCGAATCGCTGACGTCATCTCGCTGTCAGCGAGGTGGTGAATGATTTCACGCACGGTCCATTTATTCGGCGCGGGCCGCGCATCGAGCTCGCGATCCGCCGCGCCGGCCAGCGCCTCCGCCACGGCTCGGTAGCCATCCTTGTACTTGTTGACGAGCGCCTTCCGTTCCTGTTCAGTCACGACCTGCCTCCTGCCTCCTTATCCACGAGTCTTCGCGATGCCGGGCGCGCGATCTTCCTGTGCGGTCTCGGGTACAAGATGCTGAGCCAGGTGGCGTCGCAGGTGCTCGAACGCGTCACGCGGCGAATCGAAACGATGAAGGAGGTTCAGATCCTGCTCCGAGATTGCCCCCCACTCCGCCATGGGCTGCAGGTTCAGGATCGGATCCCAGTAGTCGCTGCCGTACAGGATCACGTCCAGTTTCTTCGAGAGCTTCTGCGTCTGAGCCAGCGTGAGAAACTCGAACATCTCGTCGAGCGTGCCGAAACCGCCCGGAAAGATCACGAGCGCCTTGGCGAGGTACGCGAACCAGAACTTCCGCATGAAGAAGTAGTGGAACTCGAAGTGCAGCCCGGGCGTGATGAACCGATTGGGCCCTTGTTCGAACGGCAGCCGGATGTTGAGCCCGATCGTCTTCCCGCCCGCCTCATGGGCGCCGCGATTGGCCGCCTCCATGATGCCCGGTCCACCTCCCGAACAGACGACGAAGCGATGACGTGGAGCATCGAGCGCCCGGCTCCATTCGGTGAGCTGGCGCGCCAGCTCGCGCGCGTCCTCGTAGTACCGTGACCACGCGACCGCCTTGCGCGACCGCTTCAGGCGGTCGGCGAACGCCCGTCGGCGCGAGTCAGAGACCGTTATTTTTTTTCCGCGGCGTGTACGGTCGGGCCGCTCGAGCGACAGCCGCGCGAGCGCACGCTCGGCGTCTATCCGGCTGTCGACGCGCGCCGATCCGAAAAAGACGACGGTGTCCTGGATGTTCTGGGCCTGGAACCGACGAAGGGGCTCCAGGTACTCGGCGAGGATGCGGATCGGGCGCGCCTCGTCGCTTTCGAGAAACTCGAGGCTATGGTACGCCAGCGGCTGATGTTCGGACATTGGAATCCGTGGCTAAAACTGTATCATCCTCATAGACGCTCGGAAGCAGGAGGGATCGAGGCATGCGAATTCGCGCGGTCACGATGTGGATGGCAATTGCGGCGGTGGTGTTCGGGGGCACGCTTGCGCTCGCGGCCGGGTTCAACGGTGACAAGACCGAGCAGGCGGGCGAGAAGCCCGTGCCGGGAGGATGGGAGCTGCCCGCGACCGCTGACGACGAGAAGAACCCGCTGACGGTCACGCCGGTCGTCCTGAACGCCGGAAAGGCGTTGTTCAAGAAGAGCTGCGAGCGGTGTCACGGACCCGAAGGCATCGGAGACGGGCCGGACGCCGATCCCGAATACATGGCGGAAATGGACCTGACCAATCCCAAGCGCGCGGAGCGCAACAGCGACGGCGTCGTGTTTTACAAGATCTGGAACGGGCGCAAGAAGCCGAAGATGCCCGCATTCAAGGAAGAACTGACGAAGGAACAGGCCTGGTCGATCGTCGCGTTCGCTCAGACGCTGAGGAAGCCAGCGAAGTAGGATTCCACCGGCCGTCCATGCCAGGGGGAAGCGCACACCGGCCGCCCGGTTTCGACACCTCACTTCTCATCCGCGCGGCGCCGTCCCGCGTGATTGCGGCGTTCTTTGATCCGCAGGCGCTCGCGATCTGGTGGCAGGCGGTCCGATCCGTGACGGTGCCGCGGCCGTTCGGCGTGTACGCCATCGAGTGGGCGCCGAGCGAGTTTCGCGACGAGCTCCTCGGCCATCTCGGAGGCGTCTTTCACGGGACGGTCGTGGACGTAAAGCCGGGTCGTTCCTTCTTCGTCGCCGATGCCTGGTGGCTGCCGCCCGAAGGCGAGCCCGTGGGACCCATGGGGCTGGAAATCGACTGTACGATGGACGGCCCCGCGTGCCGTCTCCACGTCGAGCAACATGGCTACGAGGACAGCGCGCGCTGGCGGCGCTATTACGAGGTCATCGGGGCCGGATGGCACTCGTCGCTCGCGGCGCTGAAGCACCTGCTCGAGGCGCCGCGGACGTGACCGATCTTCGGTTCATTCGCGCGCTCGGTCTGCGCGACGTCATCCTGATGAACATCGTCGCCGTCGTCGGTCTGCGCTGGGTCGCGCGCGGCGCCCGGACCGGTCCGGCGTCGGTGACGTTGTGGATCCTCGCCTGCCTGGCGTTTTTCGTCCCTCTTGCGGCGGCCGTGTCGGAGCTCTCGAGCCGACAGCCGGAACAGGGCGGGCTCTACGCGTGGACGCGACGGGCGTTCGGCCCGGTGCACGGTTTCATCTGCGGCTGGTGCCTCTGGGTCAACAATCTCTTCTACTTCCCGTCGCTGCTGCTGTTCGGCGCGGCCAACGCCCTTGCGCCGTTCGGTGCGTCGGCGGCGGGGCTTGCCGACAGCCGCGTGTACGCGACGGTATTCGTCCTCGCCGGTATCTGGGCGGCGGTCGGGATCGGCGTGGTCGGCCTCAACACTGGAAAGTGGCTGCAGAACATCGGCAGCGCGGGCATCTGGCTTCCCGCCGGGTTGTTGATCGCGGCGGGGGGCCTCGCGTTCGTCATGTTCGGTTCGGCGACGGCGTTCACGCCGGCGTCGCTCGTCCCGCCGGTCAACGATGAATTCCTGGACACGGTCTCCCTCTGGTCCGCGATGTGTTTTGCGTTCTCCGGGTTTGAAATCACCGCACTCGTCGGTCAGGAGGTCAGGCGGCCGGAACGCACGATTCCGGCGGGTGTCCTCATCGGCGGCGCCGTGGCCGCCGTGATCTATGTCGCGGGGTCGGTATCGGTGCTCGTCGCGCTTCCCGCCGACTCGCTTCGTGAGCTGAGCGGCATCACCGACGCCATCGATCGCGTAGGGGCCCGCGTCGGTCTGCCACAGGTTGCCGGGATGGTCGGGGCGCTGATCGCGATGTCGGCGATCGCCGGGACGCTTTCCTGGATGGCGAGCGCCGCGCGCGTGCCGTTCGCCGCGGGCGTCGACCGCGTCATGCCGGCGGCGCTCGGCCGTCTGCACCCGCGCTGGCGGACGCCGCACGTCGCCCTCTTCGTTCAGGGCGTCGTGGCCACGGCCATCTTTCTCGCGAGCGTGTCCTTCGCCATTGCCGGCGCGCGCCCGACCGTTCAGGACGCGTACGACGTCATGGTCAACCTGACGATCCTGATCTACTTCGTTCCGTACGTGTATCTGTTCCTATCGCTCCCCCGCTTGCGGCGCTCGGCCGGCGATCCGATCCCGGGAGAGCTGAGGATTCCAGGAGGTTGGGCAGGTTTGTGGGCGGTCGCGCTCACCGGCCTGGTGGCGACGATGGTTTCGCTGGCGCTCGTGTTCGTCCCGCCGCCGGGGACGACGAGCCTCGTCAACTACGAAGCCAGCCTGCTGCTGCAGGCGCTCGCCGTGGTCGGCGTCGGGTTCCTGTTGTACCGGAGAAATGCCCCGTAGCCGTGCACACTGGTTCATGACAGCCGCTGCAGGTTGAGGAAGTTCGCGTCGCTCCGCGACAGATCGGGGCTGACGCTCACGAACACCACGACCGAGCCCGACGGAAGGTCGGGGAGGCCGGCGATCTGCTGGTGCACGGTGCCACCACGCCACGCGTCCGCCAGGTCTCCCATCGCGCAGACGAACGGCACGACACCCCACGACAGCGCGAGCCGCCGGGCCACGATCTCGTCGTCGGTGGCGCCGTAGATCGTGGCGCCCGGCCGCAGCGTGGACAGCAATCGGGCGGTCTTGCCGCGGCGGGTGACCGCCACGATCGCATCTGCCGAACCGCGGGCCGCCAGCGTGATCGCGGCTTCACAGATCGCGCGGCCGTGCGCCGACCCGGTCGGATCGACCGCCGGCTCCAGGGGCTCGACGATGGGGATGGTCTCGGCTTCCCTGATGATCAAATCGAGGGTACGCACGGCGCGGATCGGGTTGGTGCCGATCGCGGTTTCTCCGGCAAGCATGATCGCATCGACGCCCTGGTCGACGGCGTTCGCGGCGTCGCTCACCTCGGCGCGGGTCGGCCGCGGCTCCTCGCGCATGGATTCGAGGACCTGTGTCGCGACGATCACCGGCCGTCCCATGATTCGCGCCCGCCGCGTGATGTCTTTCTGGATGCGCGGCACGCGCTCGAGCGGCACCTCGAGCCCAAGATCCCCGCGCGCGACCATCACACCATCAGAGACCGCGAGAATCTGATCGATCCGCTCAACCGCAGCAGGCCGCTCGATCTTCGCGATGATGGGCGTCGCCGCGCCTGCGTCGTCGAGCGCGCGACGGGCGTCGGCGATGTCCGATTCGTTCTGCACGAAGCTGAGCGCGACGAAGTCGACGCCGAGCGTCACCCCGAACGCAAGATCGGCGCGATCCCTCGCGGTCAGCGCCGCTGCTGCGAGCGTCACGCCTGGGGCGTTGATGCCCTTGTGCTGGCCGAGCGGGCCGCCGTGCACGACCACGGTATCGACGCCACGCGGGTCCACGGCGACGACCTCCAGCTCGATCCGCCCGTCATCGAGCAGAAGACGATCCCCCGCCTTCACGGATTGCGGAAGGCCAGCGAATGCGGTGAAGATCCGGGCGGGGCCTCCTGCTTCGGTTCCCGTTTCGATGCGGAGCCGATCACGATCGGCAAGCAACAGCGGCCCGCCGCCCTCGAGCCGGCCGGTGCGAATCTTCGGTCCGCTGAGATCCTGCAGGATGGCCACGGTCCGGCGCGCGCGGCGGCCGGACGCGCGGATCAGTCCGGCCACGCGTGCGTGCTCTTCGTGGGTCCCGTGAGAAAAGTTCAGCCGAAAGAGGTCGACCCCCGCCGCAACCAGGCCGTCGATCACCGGCTCGGTCGCGCTCGCCGGCCCGATAGTTGCGACGATCTTGGTGTGACGCGGCATCCGGGCTTCAGCTTACAATCGGAGCGGCCATGAGCGAAAGCCGCCATGAGCGAAAGCCATCGATTGCACGGGTTTCGCACCTTTCAGCGGTGTAAAATCGGACGATGAAACCCGCACTGGCCGTCATCGCCGCCGTGGGCGCCGCCATCGCGCTGACCGTCGCCGCCCTGCCCGGGCAGTCGACCGACGTGGAGGCGCTGAAGAAGGAGCTCGAGACGCTGAAGACGCGCACGGCCGCGCTGGAACGCGAGCTCGCGGACATGCGGGCACGGCTCGGGATTCCCAAACCCCCGTCGACCGACAGCCCCATCAGCCTGTCGGGAGCGAAGATCCGCGGCAGCGCATCGGCGAAGGTCATGCTCCTCGAGTTCTCCGACTACCAGTGCCCCTTCTGCGGGCGTCACTTCCGCGAGACGATGCCGCAGATTGAGAAGGACTACATCGAGACGGGCAAGATACGGTACGCCTTCAAGGATTTCCCGATCGAGTCGCTGCACCGCCAGGCGGTCAAGGCCCACGAAGCGGCAAACTGCGCCGCGGATCAGGAGAAGTACTGGCCGATGCACAGTCGACTCTTCATGAACCCGAACCCGCTCGGTCCCGAGGAGCTGAAGGCGCACGCGGCGGCCGTCGGCGTCGAGCTCGGGGCGTTCCAGCAGTGTGTCGAGTCGGGCAAGCATGTCCAGACGGTCCAGCAGTCGATCAATGACGCGGTCTCGTCCGGCGTGAGCGGCACGCCGGCGTTCTTCGTCGGTGTCGTGAACGCCGACGGGAAGTCGCTCAAGGTGGCGCGCTTCATCAGCGGGGCGCACCCCTTCACGCGCTTCAAGCAGGAAATCGACGCCCTGTTGTCCGGCTCGAACTAGTCCGGGGCTCCGCGCCCTGGCTTGACGAGCGCCTTGGTGATCTTCATCCCCTCCGCGTCTGCGAGGGCGTCGTTGAGCTGTCCAAGTCCGTAGGTTCGCGCCCCGATCTCTCGCCAGGGCACGGTCGCCGCATGCCGCTCGAGGATGCGGACCGCCCGCAGGAAATGTCCCGGCTCGCTGCCCCAGCACCCCCTGACGTCGAGATGCTTGCGATTGATCTGGTGATGCACGTTGATCGCGCTCGGGCCGGCGTCCGTGTAGTGGCCGGCGATGACATACGCGCCGCCGTCACGGACGAGCCCCAGGCCCTCCTCGACGGCCCGTGCCGAGCCCGCGGCCTCGACCACCACGTCGACGCCGTCGCCGTCGGTCGATTCGAGGACCTGTGCCCGACGCTCCTCGACGGACGACGATTCCAGGTTCATCACCACGTCGGCGCCCATCCGTCGCGCGAGCGCGAGTCGATCTTCCGGAGCGCCGATCGCGAAAACCCTCGACGCGCCCGCCAGCCGCGCGAGCGCGATGACGCTGAGTCCGACGGCGCCGGTCCCCTGCACCACCACGCGATCGCCGTGTTTGAGCGCCGCACGATCGAGGATGTGGACGGCGGTGATCAGGCCGCACCCTGCGCCGATGTAGTCCTCGAACCCTACGCGGTCTGGCAGCGTGGCAATGGCGACTCCGGGCTCGAGGTAGATGGCTTCGGCCCAGCCGCCGAACAACCCCTCGTCGGCCGAATCGGTGATCCCGTAGACGCGGCGCGCGACGCATCGTGTCGGCGTACGGCTGACCGTGCACGCGCGACAGCGTCCGCAGGTGCGGTGCACGTCGAAGAAGACGACGCGATCACCCTCGCGAGGAATCGAGCCGTCGAGCGGGGCGAGTGGACCACGGACGCGATCGAGTACGCCCGCGGACACATGGCCCGGAATGATGGGATACGGAACTCCCGTGAGGCGTCCATGCCAGAGGTGAACGTCCGTGCCGCACACTTCGGAATAGGCGGTGCGCAGCAGCGCCGCGCCTGGCGGCAGGTCCGGAACGGGATACTCGCGCAGCTCGAGCGGCATCCGCGGCGCGGGCAGGACGGCAGCCAGAACGGTTTCCGGCATGTGGTAACCTCAGAGCTTACCCCGGCATGCGTCCCAGCGGTTCAGGTGTCAGCTCCCTCATCTTGATCTTGTCGGCGGTCGTCCTGGCGCCTCCGGCCGCGCAGGCGGAGGCGCAGCCGGCGCCAACGCCGAAGCCTCAGCCGACGGTGAGGCGCCAATGGGTGACCGTGAGCCTCGACTGGCTGCGCACGCAGCCGCTGCATTTCGGGGACCACCCCGTCGAAGATCTGGTCGGCCGCGAGGTCGGAGAGGCGCAGCGCCAGGCATACGATTACGAATCCCGCGACGGCCTCACGAGAGTTGACGTGATCGAGTTCCGGCGTCCCGGGTCTGGCTTCGGTCTGACCGTGTATCCGTTCGGCATGGCGTCAGGTGCCACGCTCGGGGTGCGCGTGAGCGCCGAGGACATTCCTCGCATCGAGTTGAGGATCGACGGCCCGGCCCTCGTATCGTCGTACCTGCTCGAAGACGCGCGGTCGCTCGATCTTTCGATCGGCGTCTACGTCGCCGATCGCGCGCCGGGCTGGGGTCTCGGCAGCTACGCGTTCGTGGCCGGCGGCTTCGGCCGGATCAGGAGCGACGTCTTCGGCCGGGGCCCGCGCTACTTCGCCGAGGGGGGCGGGGGACTGACCGCAGGGCCGATCGGCGTCGTGCTTGCCGTGAAGATCGCCAGGAACGAGCTGGACGCGCCGGTGTCGCACTCCTTTCTGACGCTGCCGATCGTGTTGCGCGGCCAAGTCAGCTTCTAGGCCGTCATTAGTGTATGGACATAGATGCGTGGCTGGCCGCGGCGCAGGCCGATGCGGATCGACGCGGCCTCCCCGAGTTGAAACCGATGCTGGCGGCGCTCGCGGCGGCAACGCGGGCGCTCCGCGCTGGCGTGAAGGCGATGGACTCGAATGACGGGCGCCGCGACGATCGCTGACCTCGCGCCGCTCGTCAAGCGTGGCCGCGTGCGGGCGTCGGATCTCGTCGAGACCTGCCTTCGCGCGATCGATGCGCGCGACGGTGAGCTGAACGCCTTCATCACCGTGACCCGGGACCTGGCGCGCGCCGAAGCGGACGCCGCCGACCGCGACGCCGCCGCCGGACGGTGGCGCGGCCCGCTCCACGGTATCCCCGTCTCGGTCAAAGATCTGTTCGACATTGCGGGCCTCCCGACAACCGCGGCATCCAAGGTCCGCGCGGGCCACGTCGCCGCCACCGACGCGCCGGCGGTCGCGCGCATCAAGGCCGCGGGCGCGATCATCGTCGGCAAGACCAACCTGCACGAGTTCGCGTTCGGCACAACCAGTGAGGATTCCGCATTCGGCCCCTCGCGCAATCCTCACGATCCATCCCGGTCGCCGGGCGGCTCCAGCGGCGGGTCGGCGATCTCGGTCGCGGCTGGAATGGCGCTCGCCTCCCTCGGCACCGATACGGGAGGCTCCATCCGCATTCCCGCGGGCGCGTGCGGGATCGTCGGACTCAAGCCGCGTTTCGGGGAGGTGCCGTGCGAAGGGGTCGTGCCCCTCAGTCGCACGCTGGATCACGTCGGACCACTCGTCCGATCGGTCCGCGACGCGTGGATTCTCTTCGACGTGCTCCGCGGCGCTGCTCGAGAGCCGGACGGCTGGCAGCCTCGCCCCGAGCCGTTGACGCTGGGCGTGCCGCGCCGGTACTTCCTCGACAGGCTCGACCCCGAAATCGATGCGCTCTTCGCGGAGGCCATCGAGCGCGCGCGCCGCGGAGGTCATCGCGTGCGTGACGTCGACGTCCCTCACGCCGATCTCGTCGCCACCGTGTATCTCCACACCGTCCTGGCAGATGCCGCGGCCTATCACGCGCCCCTGCTGGACTCCCGTGGCCAGGACTACGCGCCGGCGGTCCGCTTGCGGCTCGAAATGGGCCGCTACGTGCTCGCCGAGGACTACGTGCGTGCGCAGCTGGCACGCGACCGCCTGCGCGCGAGCGTCGACCGCGCGCTGGACGGCGTGGATGCGCTCGCGCTTCCGACGCTGCCCATTCCCGCGCCGACGCTCGGGGCCGAGTCCGTACAGATGGGCGACGCGCGTGAGCCAACCCGCTCGGCGATGCTGCGGCTCACTCAACTCTTCAATCTCACGGGACACCCCGCTATCTCGCTCCCGATGGGCACGACGGCCGACGGTCTTCCAGGTGGCATGCAGCTGGTCGGCATGGACACGCCGGCGTTGCTGGAGTCGGCGCTGCTGCTGGAGCCCATCGTCACGGCGGAGCCGATCGCCTCGTGATTCGCCGGACCTTCCACCGCTGGGAACGGAGGCTTGCCGCGGTCTCCAACGACGATCGGACCGTCCGGGCATTCGAGTGGGGGCTCGATTGGCTGGAGTTACGGATGACCGCCGAGGAACCCGGCTCCAACGGGCGGACCGGCAGCGCGACGTACGACGCCATCGACCGCTGGGTGGATGGCGTGATGACCGATACGGATCGGTTCTACGCTGCGCCGCCGACATCCGACTACGAACTGAGCGGCGATCGCCTTACGTTCCCCAGCGTGATCGACACGCCATACAAGGTCAACAACGTGGTCCACGCGCGGTACTTCCCCGCCGCCCCGTCACCGCGCGGAACCGCGCGCCGGGCGGTCGTGATTCTCCCGCAGTGGAACGCCGACGCGGAAGGGCACGTGGGGTTGGCGCGCCTCGCGGCGCGGTTCGGTGTCAGCGCGCTCCGATTGAGCCTCCCGTACCACGACGCGCGCATGCCGCCCGAGCTGCGCCGCGCCGATTACATCGTCAGCGCCAATGTGGGCCGCACGCTGCAGGCCTGCCGGCAGGCGGTCGTGGATGCGCGGCGCGCGGTCGCGTGGCTCGCCTCGCGCGGCTACGAACGAATCGGCATCCTCGGCACCAGCCTCGGATCCTGCCTCGCAATGCTGACGGCCGCGCACGAGCCGCGTATCCGCGCGGCGGCGTTCAACCACATCTCGCCTTACTTTGCCGACGTTGTCTGGGAGGGACTCTCGACCACGCACGTTCGAAAGGGTCTGGAGGGCGGCATCGACCTCGCGCGGCTGCGGCGCGCGTGGCTGCCGATCAGCCCGTTTCCGTTCTTCGATCGCGTGCGGGATCGCCGCATCCTTCTTGTGTACGCGCGCTACGACCTCACATTCCCGGTTCCGCTGTCGCGAATGTTCGTCGACGAGTTCCGGAAGCGCAGCATCCCCCACAACCTGACCGTCTTGCCTTGCGGACACTACAGCACCGGCATCGCGCCATTCAGCTGGATCGACGGATTCGCGCTGATACGGTTTCTTCGGAGGAACCTGTAAGACGACTGCCTACAGGTATTTCAGCAGCCCCTGGAACGCGTCGTAGAGGACGCCGGCGAGCTCGCGAACGAGTGGTGAGACCCTTCCTTCAGCCACGGCATCTGCCACGGTCACGGGATCGGTCACCAGCAGCCAGATCGTCGCCCCGGCGAGCGCCGCGGCGATCACTCCGACCACGCCGAACAAGCCCAGGCTCAGGCGCGCCAGGCCCATGGCGAACAGTGTAGCGCAGGCCGGCCCGTTACACCTCCAGGACGATCTTGCCGAAATGGAGGCCCTCTTCGAGCCGCCGCTGCGCGTCGGCCGCGCGGGCGAGCGGGAACACCTCGTCCAAGGCGGGCGCCAGCCGGCCGTCGAAGAAGAGGGCTGCCGCCTGGAGCAGCTCCCGCTTCGTCCCCATGTAGGAGCCACGAAGCGATATCTGGCGAGCGAACAGCACACGGAGATCGAGCCCGACGCGCGGGCCCGATGTCGCCCCACAGGTCACAAGTCGGCCGCCACGCGCAAGGCTGCGCACGCTCGCCTCCCAGGTTGCCTCTCCGACATGTTCCACGACGACGTCGGCGCCTCGGCCAGCGGTCAGATTCTTGACTTCACGGGCGATGTCCTGGCGTTTGTGATCGATCACGGCATCCGCGCCGAGCGACCTGGCCCGCTCGAGCTTCGCAGGCGCGCCCGCAGTGGCCAGAACCCTGGCGCCGGCGAGCTTCGCGATCTGGATTGCCGCCTGCCCGACGCCGCTCCCGGCGGCAAGTACGAGCACGGTCTCACCGGGCGCAAGCCTCGCCACTTCCAGCAGCATGTGCCAGGCGGTCAGGAACGTCAGCGGAAACGCGGCCGCCTCGACGAACCGGATGTTGTCCGGAATCGGAATGAGATTGACCGCCGGCACTTTGACCAATTCCGCGTACCCGCCGTCCGACCGATAGCCGAGCACGTCGTAAGCGGCGCATCGGTTGTCCGTGCCCGCCAGGCATTCGACGCACGTGCCGCAGCTCAGCCCCGGGTGGACCATCACGCGCGTGCCGGGCTGGAGGCCCAGGTCCCCAGACGACACGACTTCCCCCGCCACGTCGCTGCCCGAGATGTGCGGCAGCGGCAGCTCGACCTTTTCGAGCCCGCGGCGCTCCCACAGATCGAGATGGTTCAGCGCGCAGGCCCGCACGCGCACGAGTGCTTCGCGGGGCCCGGGTGAGGGATCTGGTGCGTCCTCATGGCGCAACACATCGATCGGCCCGTGCTGGTGGAAGCGGATCGCTTTCATGCGGCGCGCTGGCGGCGCTAGGTGACGGCCAGCTCCGAGGCGCCCAGGTCCAGCCGCGCCAGCGAGGCGCCAATCTTCTCCCGGTCGCCAACGACGACGGTGAGGAGTCGCGCGGGATCGAGGTGCTCGCGCGCCACTCGGGTCACATCGGAGGAATCGACCGCCGACACCCGCGCCACGAACTGCGAGAAGTAGTCGTCCGGAAGGCCGTAGAGGGCGAGTTGCGCCGCGGCGCGCGCCACCTGCTCTGCGGTCTCGAAGCCGCGAGGGTAGCCGCGGGTCAGCGCGGCGCGCGCGAGTGCCAGTTCCTCAGCGGAGGCCGGTCTGGCGTCGCGGATCGCTGCGAGCTCCGCGAGCGATTCGCTGATGGCCTCTGCGGTCGCGTCGGTTTGCACGCTCACCTGGAGGATGAACGGTCCGCGGCCGCGGCGGAAGTCGAACGCCGTCCGTGCGCCGTACGTGAAGCCCTTGGCTTCGCGGAGGTTGAGGTTGATCCGGCTGACGAACTGGCCGCCGAGAACCATGTTCAGCACGATGAGGGCGTGGTAGTCGGGCGTGCTGCGAGAAACGGCGGCATGTCCGATCCGCAGCTCCGATTGCGCGGAACCCGGTCGGTGCACGAGCGCCAGGCGATCCGGAGGCGTCGCGGGAGGCTCCGCCGACGCAGGATCCGCTTCTCCGTTTCGGACGTCGTCGAGCGTGGCCCAGCCGCCGAACGCCCGCTCGGCATGGTCGACCAGCTCCTCGTGCAAGGCGTCGCCGACCGCGATGAGCGTGGCGCGCGCCGGGAAGAAGGAGCGTGCGTGGAATCCAACGACCTCGTCGAGCGCCATGTCGCGCAACGATGTTTCCGTGCCGATCGGAAGGTGGCCGTAAGGATGTTCCCGATACACGAGCTGTGCGAAGGCGCGATCGGCGACGGCCGGCGCGAGATCGCGCAGCTGCAGCAGCCGCGTGAGCCGCAGCTCGCGCACGCGGTCGAACTCTTTCCGTTCCAGCCGGGGACGTCGCACCATGTCCGCGACGAGCGCAAGCCCCTGGCCCGCGAACCGCGTGAGGGTCGTGAGGCTCAGCAAGGTCGCGTCCGATCCGACTTCGATGTCGAAATGCGCGCCGAGCCGTCCCAACGCATCGTGAACGTCCAGCGCGGATCGGTCGCCGCAGCCTTCGTCCAGCATGTCCCCGGTCATCGCGGCAAGCCCTGGACGGTCGGGAGGATCGGCTGCCGCGCCAGTCGGCACCAGCAGGAGAAACGCCACGAGCGGCACGTCATGGTGCTCGACGGTCCAGAACCGGAGGCCGCTGGCGAGCGTCGCCTTTCGGATCGCGGGGAATGTGAACGGCGGGTCGGGACCGAGCGACGGGAGGCGCGTCCGGTCTGCTGGCATCAGGACACCGCCACGGGCCCCGAGTCCGCGAGCGCGAGCGTCCGACGGCCATGCGGCACGACGCTCAGGGCGACGCGCTGTGCCTGACTCAGATAGCGCTCCGCGGCATTCTGGAGCTTGGCAGCGTCCGCCTGCCGGTAGCGCGCCAGATCGTGCCCAAAGCCACCCGGATCGTTCAGGAAGGTGTTGTAGGCGTTGAGCTGGTCGGATTTGCCGCCGAAGCCTCCGACGGTCTGGAGCCGGTGCACGAAGAGCGCCTCGCACTGCGCGAGCGCTCGCTCCATCTCTTCCGGCTCGGGCAGGGTCGAGGCCAGCCGATTGATCTCTTCCGTAATCGTGTGGTCGAGCTCGCCGAGCGTCCGGCCCGGGGCGGCTGTCGCGACGACTTGGAAGAAAGAAGACATCTCCCGCGAATTCTGGGATGCGGCGACCTCGGTCGCTATGCGCTTCTCGTACACCAGCGAGCGATACAGCCGCGAAGTCTTCCCGTGCGTAAGGAGATCGGAGATCAGGTCCATCTCGGCATCGCCCTCGGCGAACAGGGCGGGCGTGTGCCACGCCAGATACAAGCGCGGCAACTCCACGCGATCCTCGAGAAGGAGCCTGACCTCGCCAGCGAGCGGACCGGGCATTCCGGCGGCGATCTTCGCGGCTGGACTCCCTCCGCGGATGTCTCCGAAGTAGTGTTCCGCCATCTCCATTGCACGGTCGGAATCGATATCGCCGGCGATTGCGACCGAGGCGTTACCAGGGTGATAGTACGTGCGGAAGAACGCGCGCACGTCATCAATGCTCGCGGCGCGAAGATCGTCAGCCGACCCGATCGTCAGCCAATGATAAGGATGATCCGCGGGAAACAGGGCGGCGACGATCGCCATCCCCGACAGCCCGTACGGCCGGTTCTCGTAGTTCTGCCGGCGCTCGTTCAACACGACGTCGCGCTGGTTCGCGAACTTGGCATCGGTCAGGGCCGGCAGGAGGTAGCCCATGCGGTCGGACTCCATCCAGAGGGCGCGATCGACGGCATTCGACGGGACGACCTCCCAGTAGTTGGTCCGATCCGCGTTCGTGGAACCGTTCAGCGACGCCCCAGCCTCCTGTAACGGCTGGAAGTAGCCGTGGTCATGGTGCTCGGACCCTTCGAACATCAGGTGCTCGAACAGGTGCGCGAAGCCGGTGCGGCCCGGGACTTCGTTCTTCGATCCGACGTGATACCACACGCTCAGCGCCACGATCGGGCAGCCGCGATCTTCATGGACGATGACGTCGAGACCGTTGGAGAGCGTGCGCTTGACGAACGGGATGTGCATGCGGCTACCAGGCGACGACGTAGCGCTCGCGGCGCGGGTCGGCGCCGCCACGCAACATGCCGGTCGCCGGGTCGATGCCGACCGCCACGATCCCGGTCGAGATGGCGTAGGCGCGGTGAAGGCGGATCTGGTGCCCCCGTCGTTTCAGCTCTTCGATGACCGGCGCGCCCAGCGTCTCTTCGACCTCGAGGACGCCAGGCTGAGCGCGATGCTCGTCGAATGAGCTCTCCGGATGCAGCGAGTTGACGCGCGGCGCCTCGATCGCCGCCTGCAGATCCCGGCCGAAGTCGATCATCTGGAGGAGCACGAGCAGGATCTGCTGGTCCTGACTGTCACCACCGGGGGTGCCGATCGCGAGAAACGGCCGGCCGTCCTTCATGACGACCGTCGGCGTGAGCGTGGTCCGCGGCCGCTTGCCCCCCGCGAGGACGTTGGGACTTCCGGGGTCCAGCCGAAACGCCTGCATGCGGTTGCTCATCGGCACGCCGGTGTCGCCGGCGATGAACGCGCCGCCAAGCAGCCAGCCCGAGCTGGGCGTCGCTGAAAACAGATTCCCCGCGGCGTCGACGGCCTGGACCGACGTGGTGTCGCCAATCTCCCGATCGGCCTCTGATGCTTCACCTCTCACGTCCGGCGAGACCGAAGGCTGAACGCCTGAGGTCGAATCCAGCGGTTCCGTTCCGGTTATTCCTTCCGGGCGCCCGGGCCGTTGCTCGAGGCTGGCACGCGCCGGGTCGATCAATGCGCGGCGTGAGGTCGTGTACGGCGTGGACAGAAGGCCGGCCATCGGCACCTGGACGAAGTCCGGGTCGCCGTAGTACTTGTCGCGATCGGCGTAGGCGAGCTTGACGGCTTCGACAATCGTATGGACGGCGTCGGGAGATCCGGCGCCCATCGCACGCAGGTTGAAACCCTCGAGGAGCGCGAGCGTCTGCAGCAGGACCGGACCCTGATTCCACGGGCCGGCCTTGAACACCTGGTGGCCTCGGTAGCTGACCGATACCGGCTTCTCGATCTTCCCCTGGTAGGACGCCAGGTCCTCCTCGGTGAGAACGCCGCCCGCCTCTTTCGTGGCGGCCGCGATTCGACGCGCAAGGTCGCTCTTGTAAAACGCGTCGCGCCCCGCTCGAATCGCCTGTTCCCGGCTCGCCCCGCCGGCGGCTGCCGTGCGCTCGGCGTCGGCAAGGGCACGGAGCGTCCGGGCGAGGTTGGGCTGCCGGAACATTTCACCGGTCGGCGTCACCCGCCCGTCCGGATAGTAGGTCCGCATCGTCCACGCGTACGGCTCCGACCTTTTCCGCTCGCTCTCGAGATATCCGCGGAGGAACTCGTACATCGGAAAGCCATCGGCCAGCTCGATGGCAGGGGCGAGGACATCAGACAAGGAACGCGTACCGTACCGTGCCAACGCAAGCGCGGCGGCGTCCACGACAGCCGGAACCGTGCCGCCGAGCGGTCCGTTGCCTGGAATGGCGCGGTCAGCCGCGAACATCTGGGGATTCGCCGCGCGCGGCGCCGTGCCCTGGCCATTGATGACCACGACTTCGCGATCTCGCGCCGAGTAGATGATCATCGGCGCTTCCCCTCCGAGGCCGAAGTGCGAAATCTCGACCACGGCGGCGGCGAAGACGGTGGCGACGCCGGCGTCGATCGCGTTTCCGCCGGCCGCAAGGATTCGAGCGCCCGCGTCGGCTGCAAAGCTGCGTCCCGCCGCGACGACGCCGTGGCGCCCGCGGAATTCCGGGCGCAGCGGTGCTTGCGCCCCAGGCGTGGCAAACGCGCACGCGATTGCCAGCAAGCAGAGCGTCGCGCGCGAACGGGTATGATTCATCCGCTTGCATCCTACCATGCTCGCCCTGGTCGCTCTCGCCGAGCTGCTGGGCATGACGCTCTGGTTTTCGGCGACCGCGGTCGCCGTACCGATCGCAGCGGAGTTCGATCTTTCGAGCAGAGGCGCCGCGTGGCTCACGATGGCGGTTCAGGCCGGATTCGTCTGCGGTAGCCTCGCCTCCGGCTTGCTCAATCTCCCCGATCGAATCAACGCGCGCGTGCTGTTTGCGCTCGGCGCGCTCACCGGCGCGGGGGCGAATCTCGCCGTCACCGGAGCCGGGAGCGCGCTCTCGGCCGTGCTCTGGCGCTTTGCGACGGGCATCGCGCTCGCGTGCGTTTATCCGCCCGGAATGAAGATCGCCGCCGGGTGGACGATCGCGCGCCGCGGCACGGCGCTCGGCCTCGTCGTCGGCGCACTGACGCTCGGGTCCGCCGCGCCGCACCTGCTCGCGACGGTCGTGCCTCCTTCAGCGTGGCGGTCGGTGCTCACCGCGGCGTCGGTGCTCGCGGTTGTCGGCGCGGCGATCATCCTGCTCCTCGTGCGCGACGGTCCGTACGTGACGGTGTCCGCCCCTTTCGATCCACGGGCGGCGCGCACAATCATTCAGCTGCCCGCGGCGCGGCTCGCCACGCTCGGGTATCTGGGTCACATGTGGGAGCTGTACGCCATGTGGGCCTGGGTAGGCGCGTTCGCCGCAGCCGGTCTCGCCGCGCGAGGGGCGGAGGCGCCGGATGCCGCGCGCTGGGGATCGATCGTGGCGTTTCTCGCCGTCGCGAGCGGCGCCCCGGCGTGCGTCGCCGCCGGCGTGTGGGGCGACCGCCTCGGCAAGGCGCGCGTCGCGCGCGGAGCCATGATCGGCAGCGCGGCCTGCGCGCTGGCGACGCCGGTGCTCTACACCGCGCCGGCGGGTTGGATTCTCTTGCTGGCGGTCGTCTGGGGCGCGACGGTCGTCGCCGACTCGGCGCAGTTTTCCGCGCTGGTCGCCGACGCCAGTCCGCCTGAGCACGTGGGGACGGCCCTGACCCTCCAAACCTGCGCGGGATTCCTGCTGACGATGGTGACGATCCGCCTCATGCCCGTGATTGCGGAGCCGATCGGCTGGCGCTGGACGTTCGTGCTGCTGGCTCCGGGCCCGATCCTCGGCGCCCTCGCCATGACGAAGCTGGATCGGCTACGAGACAGGGACTAGCGGAACCGGCTTCCTGTAACTGGCGATCGACACTTGCGCCGCGGCCTGCTCTGCCGCCGCGAAGAAGGCGCGCGCCGCCGGCGACTCGGGCTCGCTGATGACGATGGGCACACCGGCGTCACCGCCGATGCGGATCGGCTCGTACAGGGGAACGCGTCCGATGAACGGCACCTCCAGAGACGACGCCAGGCCCTCGCCGCCTCCCTTTCCGAAGATGTCGCTTTCGTGTCCGCAGTCCGGACAGACGAAATGGCTCATGTTCTCGATCAACCCGAGCGTGGGGACGTTCAGCTTCTGATACATCCGCACGGCGCGTCGGGTGTCGGCGAGCGCGACGGTCTGAGGTGTCGTCACGACGATCGCGCCCGCGACCGGCACGGTCTGGCTCAGGCTGAGCGCGACGTCGCCGGTGCCCGGCGGCATGTCGACCACGAGATAGTCGACCTCGGGCCACCGGACCTCGCGAAAGAATTGCTGGATGACGCCGTGGAGCATCGGACCGCGCCAGATGACCGGCGCGTCGTCCTGTGTGAGGAAACCGATCGACACGACGTGAACGCCATAACGCTCGGCGGGCACGATCTTCTGGCCGTCGGTCGTCAGTTGCGTCTTCAACCCGAGCATGATCGGGACGTTCGGGCCGTAGATGTCGCCGTCGATCATGGCGACGCGGCTCCCGCATTTCGCGAGGGCGACCGCCAGATTCACGGCGACGGTCGTCTTGCCGACGCCACCCTTCCCCGCGCCGACCGCGATGACGTTCTTGACGCCGGCCACGGCCGCGCGACCCATCTCCGGGGCCGCGGCGCGCACCTGTGCCGTCATCTCGATGTCGACGGCGGTCACGCCAGGCAGCGCCGCGACGGCCGCGCGCGCCTGGTCCCGCATCTGGTCCTTGACCGGGCAGGCCGGAGTCGTCAACTCGATTGTGAGCGCGACACGACCGCCATCGATCCGCAGATTCTTGACGAACCCGAGGCTCACGATGTCGCGATGAAGATCGGGGTCTTTGACAGCCTTCAGCGCGTCGAGCACCGAGGCTTCCGCAATAGCCATGGTTCTGATCTAGATCTTGCTTTCCGCAAGATCGCCGAAGTACGGCAGCTTGAATTTCTCACCCTGAAAGGCTTTGAACATCAGGATGAGCCAGAGCGCGATTGAGAGGGGAAACACGATAAAGAGCCACAACAGCCACCCGATGATCGGCAACACCTGGAGCACGACCCACAGCACGCAGAGCCCGCCGAAGACGAGCGTGGACTGCATGGCGTGGAATCTGACGAACTTGCTGTTCTTTTCGATCACGAGGAACACGATCCCGGTGATGAACCCGCCGAAGTAGCTCAGCGCAGCCGCGAGATTCGTGTCGAGACCGGTCGTCGACGTGTCGCTGGGCGTCATCTTGTTCGGCTCCTGATTCTCAAATGATAGCAGGTTCGAACAGCGCGTGTGCATCGTGGTGCACGAGGGTCCACAGCGTGTAGATGCCCAGAGCGGTTCCGAACGGCAGCACGAACAGGTTGAGGATCGCGAGCGCGAGCGCCGCGATCCGTGCGGCGGCGCGATGACGCCGCAAGCCCAGGCCAACCCACACGCACAGGAGACCGCCCGCGACGAGCGCCAGCCCGGCCCCGCCGAGCAGGACGCCGGTGAGCCCGGCAGCGACGCTGGCGTCTGCGTGCGCGGGCAGCGCGGCGATCGCGCCGGCGCCCACGGCGAGCACGACAAGCGACACCCCCACGAGGACGCCGAGGCCGCCCCAGATCAGGTGCAACAGCCCTACGAGCTCGACGTGTCTGCTCACGTGATGGCGATACGGATTTCGACGGAGATCGGCGAGGCGGCTGGCGGGGCGACGCTGAAGCGAAAACGAGCGCCGTCGCGCACGCCGGGCGGGACGCTCACGCGTACCGCCTGCTGCGCGGCCGACACGCCCGTCTCGCCGCACGCGCGGCACGGATCCATCCAGATTTCACCGCGCCCGCCGCACGGGGCGCAGGCGGCAAAGACCGGCAGGTGGATCGGTACTTTGGCGCCCGACAACGCTTCGCGCGTCGTCAGCCGAATCTCGGCGACGTAGTTTGCGGCCGTCGGCTCGCCCCCGAAGAACGCACGGCGCATCCGATCGCGGATCGCGTGCAGCGACGGAAAGTCGATCGCGATCTCGTCGGCGAGGCAGGCGGACGCGCCGGTCGCGTCACCGTCGGTCTGCATCGGCACGCCGATCACCTCGAAGCGGTCTGCCATGTCGAGCAGTACCGATAGGATTCCGCAGTGCCCGAAGTCAAGGAATGCCCCATGTGCGCCGAGACCATGCGGCTCAAAACCGTCGAGCGTCGCGAGCACGTGCCGGGCATCACCGACCCGAAGCCCCGCCTCGTCCGCGAATGGATCTGCCCCGAGTGCGACTACTTCGAAGAGTGGAACGATCAGGATGAGGGAGACGAAAGAAGCTAGCGGGCACCGAGCGTCAGCAGCATTTCCTTCCGGAGAGTGTCCTCGACCTCTTCAAATTTGAGCGCCGTCTCACACTCGTCGCACAGTACTTCGAAGACCGCCGGGCGGCTCTCCTCCGCGACCTCGACGCGCGAGTCTTCAAGCCGAACAACGTGCATCTGCAGGGTCTTGACCAGAAAATTCCGGTCGTTCCCGCAGCTCGGACAAGTCAATGCCATTCGTTCCCGGTCCTTCCTTGTAGCAGGCGGGCTATCCGCAAAATCCGCGCAATCCGTGGCGAACCTTCGAATTGTATGTAACGGCTGCGCGGCGTGCAACGACGAAATCGATCCGGCTCCACGTATTAGTTGACTCCCGCTCCCGCTCCACTTAAGCTCTGCCTCGCCGCTGCCTGCGGTTCCATGCGACTGCCCGCCGAGCGCTTCTTGC
This sequence comes from uncultured Acidobacteriota bacterium, assembly GCA_963847125.1. Lineage (GTDB taxonomy): Bacteria > Acidobacteriota > Vicinamibacteria > Vicinamibacterales > 2-12-FULL-66-21 > DATAEE01. The sequence continues at coordinate 2,078,023 of CAWJYM010000004.1, read as the reverse complement.
GCCGGGCGCTGTTCCCGGTCGCTGTCTGCGCCCTCACGATCGTCGCGGCGCCACGGGCTCAGCTCGGGTCCGACACCGCGCCAATCCAGGGGGCGGACCTCGAGTCCTTCCTGCGCCATGCGGCAGCCTCCGATATGCGGGCCATCCCGCGCGGCATCACCAGGCCGCGGCGGGTGACCCTCACGCTTGACGGTGTCCGGCGCGACGCCGCCTGGAGAGTGATCGACGATTCTCGAAGTGGCGTCACGAAGCTGGGAAGCGGCGAGCGCGAAGTCGATTTCGAAGACACGTGGCGCACGGACTGCGCGGCATACGAGCTCGACAAGCTGCTCGGGCTCGGCATGGTGCCCGCGACCGTCGAGCGAGTCATTTCAGGACAGCGCGGGTCGCTGACGATCTGGGTCGAGAATGTTGTCACGGAACAGGAGCGGCGCGACCGCAACATGCTGCCGCCCGATCCCGAAGCGTGGAGTCGACAAGTATTCAAAATGCGGATGTTTGACAACCTCATCCATAATATCGACCGCAACCTGGGCAACTCTTTGATCACCGACGACTGGCAGCTCCGCTTGATCGATCATTCCCGGTCCTTCCGAAAAGCCACTTCGTTGCGCGAGCCGGACCAGCTCGCGAGGTTTTCGCGATCGCTGCTCGAGTCCATGGCTCGGCTCGAAAAAAGCGAGTTGCGCGAGCGGTTGGGCCGCTACATCTCGGTTTTCCAGATCGACGCGCTCCTCGAGCGACGCGACCGGCTGCTGGCGCTTGCGAAGAGGATCGCCGCCGAGCGCGGCGAAGTCGTCTACTATCCCTAGCTTGGGGCTTTGGGCTTAAGGGTTTGGGAGCTCGATACGATGGCTGAAATCAAGAGCGAAGCGCGCGGACCGCACTGGATCGCATGGGTTGCCGATTCGGCCGGAAAGCCCAGTGGTTCGGTCGTGATCGTGGGACAGACGCGCGAGGAAGCGGAAGCGAACGCGAGGGAATGGGAAAAGCGGACTGGCTAGCGCCATCAGGTCCGGGCTAAAGCCGGACCTACGAGCCGGACGCTACGGCTGATCCTCTTCGTCCGGACCAATTTCGTCCAAGTCCCCAAGCCGAAGAATCTGGCCAGCCAAGTGGCCCGCGAGAATGCAGTGGGGCCCCTTCGCCTCGAGCGAGACCACAGCCACGTCCCAGGGACGCGCGCGATACGCCGCGGTGACGCAGCCGCAGGGCATGCCCTCGAGCGCTTCAAGCTCGAAGACGGTGCCACTCGGCTTCACGTAAGCGACTGACTGGGTCGCCATCGACATCTCGCACCTCCCGACGTCCACGCCACGATGCAACTACGAGGCCATCGTATTTTGTTAGACTACTGGGCGAGATTCGAGGTTCCTTCGTCCGCAAAGATGGGCACCGATGGGCACTTAATGTCACCCGCCTGAAGTGCCCCAGGCTAGACCAGGCCCGGGTAAGCCACGGTAATTCCGCAGGTTCGAGCGAATTCGTGGAGTTTGTGCGGCTCCGCGTGGGCTTCGGTCCCGATGTGCAGGACTGCAACAGCACGTACAAAGAGCGCATCGGCCAGGAGCGAGCGGTGGCAGCGCCACCAGTCCGCTTCAGCGCACATCACGGCCGTCGGAGCCGCTCGGGCCCACTCCAGCAGGGCCAGAATGCCCTCTGCGAACGCGGCGGTCTGCATGTGGTCGGCGTACCCGCGGAAACTCTCGTTGCGCCATGCAGTGTTAGCGGAGTCCGGACGTGGCTTCCGGAGACCACCGAGTGACGGAAAGTGGCGGTAGTCGACCCCGAAGCCGCGAATCGCTTCCGCCAGCGCCTCACCGGTGAAGTGCGGCATTCGGCGCGACCTGGCCACGGTCCGGACGTCGGCCAGTTGCTCGACACCGTGCGCGTGCAGCAGGCGCCGGAACACGTCGAGCGTTCTCGTGGAGTGCCCGATTGTGAAAACCTGAAGCCGATCTGCCGGCATCCTGAGCTACAGAGGATCGAAGTCGTCTGCGGCGCGCGCCATTGGCGGCTGCCGCCAGCTGTCGGCGAGAGCGCCAGGCGCCGGCGGCCGGCAGACCCGCAGCGCGAACCCCCCATCGGGCCAGACGACACGGTCGTCGGACGCACGCGCCGCCTGCTCGAACAACTGCAGAAAGCGGCGAGGAAGCACTTCGGCGAGACTGCCGGGCCCGGGCTTCATTTCGCCGTTCTTGAGCGCGGAGGAAACATAGAGGCGATCCCGCGCGCGCGTCAGGGCGACATAAAGCAGCCGCTTGCTCTCTTCGAGCTCGCGGGATCGCTCATCGTCGTCAGTTTCCGAATCGAACGCGCCGATCGACACGGAGGCTGGCTCGTCATCGCCCGCCGCCGAGACCCGGATCGGTTGGCGCGGGCCGCCGGAGCCTTTCGCGAGGTTCACGACGAACACGATCGGAAACTCGAGCCCCTTCGACGCGTGGACCGTCATGAGGTTTACGGCGTCGAGCGCGTCGACCACGGCGTTCGACTCGTCGCCCGCCGTGAGCGCGTCCAGATAGTCCGCGAATCGTCCGAGGGTCGCGTAGCCGCGGTTCTGAATGCGGCGGATGAGACTGCGCATCTTCTTCAGGTTCTCGCGCGCCTGCGCGCGCCGCGAGCCCCGCAGCTCGAACGCATAGGCCGACTCGGCGAGGACGAGCTCCAACAACTCGGCGGGCGGTATCAGGTCGACGAGGGACAGCCATCGCGAGATGTGTCCCCGGGCAAGAGTCAGGATCGCGCGATCTTCTTCTTCGAGCGCACCGAGCGGCGGCGGCGATTGATCGATGAGCGCGGCCGACAGCCGCGGGGCGAGCCGGACGAGCGCCGCGTCGGACACCCTGATGAACCGCGATCGAAGGAGCGCCGCGGCTCGCAGGTCGGACGCCGGTTCCGCGAGGAACCGCAGCAGCGCCGAAACATCCTTGATTTCGTCCGCGTCGAAAAACCCGAGGCCCTTGTAGACGTATGACGGCACGGCCCGTCTGTCGAGGGCCTGCTCGAATTCCCGGTGGCTTGGCCGCGACCGGAACAGAATGGCGATGTCCCCGGGGGTTGCGTGACGCGGCACGCCGGTCGCTCGATCCCGAACATGCTCCTCGCTCAGGATGCGGACGATTTCATCGGCAACGGCGTTGGCGCACATCTCGGTCTCATCCGCCGCGGCGATGCCCAGGAGCAGCCCGCGGGCGTGACCGTCCGTTGCCTCACGCGCGGAAGGCGTGAGAGGCGCGCCCTCCACGATCGGAAAGCGGTCACGCTCGTCATAGCGGAACGCGTCGGAGCGCTCAGGACGCCGGATCACTCCGGCGAAGACCTCGTTCACGAAGGCCAGCAGCTCGGGCAGGGCCCGGTAGCTCTTGGTAATCGATCGTCGTACCTCCCGATCCGGACGGAGGCCTTCGATGTACCGCGCTGCCTCGTCCATGACCGCCACCTCGGCGTCGCGGAACCGGTAAATCGACTGCTTCCGGTCGCCGACGATGAAGATGGACGGCCGCACGGGCGCGTCGTGCGCCACCAGACCGAAGCCCTCTCCCCAGGCCCGGATCAGCAGAGAAACCAGTTCCCACTGCGCTCGGCTCGTGTCCTGGAATTCGTCCACGAGGACGTGGTGATAACGCGACTCGAGCCGGAACCGGCTTTGCGCGAACTCGTCCATCCGGCGCAGCAGTTCGAGCGCACGTTCGAGGACGTCCGTAAAGTCCAGCGCCGAGCGCTCGTCGAGCGCACGTCTGTACTGATCCTCGGCAATCGCGAAAACCCGACGCACGCCGCGCGCGAGCACGCCGTTGAGGTCGCGAGCGAAGGCGTCCAGCGCCCCGGCCACGAGGCCTCCTGCCGACGCGATCTGCTCCCGGTGTCGCCGCCAGCCATCGGGCGACGCGCAATCGTCGGCGCAGTACGGAGGAATGGACCCGCCCGGTTTTCTTACATCTCCGTCCTGCGTCAGGAAGTAGTCGCCCACGCGATCCATCAGCTCGCGCACCGCGACGTGGTCGACCGGAACCAGGGTCGTCCGCGCGCGCAGCGCCGCGGCCAGCAGCTGGAAGCGCACGTGACGGACCGGCCCGTCCGCGAGGAAGCGCTCGAGGCCGCCCGGCAGGCCTGCGAGCGCATCCCCAAGGCGCTCGAGGCCGAGGCGGCACGCATCGTCTGCGGTCATCCTCGAGGCTGGGGTGTCTGCAGCGAGGAACCTGGCGAGCGCCGCCCGGGCGACGAGGCGCCGCTGCAGCAGGTGCGCAAGCCCCTCGCGGGCCCGGGTCGAACCAAGCTGCGCCATCACGAGGGAGACATCCTGATCGTCGGCCGCCCGTCCGGCCACGATCCGCAGCGTGCGATCGATCGCCTCGTCGATGAGCCGCGGCACTTCGGTCTCATCCGCCATCGTGAAGCCGGGGTCGACGTCCGCCTCCAGCGGGAACTCGCGGACCAGCGACAGGCAGAACGCGTCGATGGTGTTGATGGAGATGTCCGTCATCCGATCGCGCAGGGTCAGCCAGCGTCGTCGATCCTCCGGCGATGTCCCCGCGGCCGTTTTCAGCTCATGCACGATGCGTTCGCGCATCTCGGTCGCCGCCTTGCGCGTGAACGTGATGGCGAGGATGTTCGCGGGATCGACGCCCGCGCGCAGCAGGTTCACGTACCTCGTCACGAGGATCGACGTCTTGCCGGTGCCGGCTGATGCCTCGAGGACGATGTTGCGCGAAGGATCGACCGCAACCGTCCGGGCCGCGGCATCTGGTTCGATTGGGGCCGGTTGCGACACCGAGGCCGGAGAAGGCGGCGGGAAGAGATCCAGTTGCCTACTCATCTCCGACGTAGTCCTTGCGACAGACGGAAGGGTACGCGCAGAAGCGACACCGGTAGGGTTCTTCCGGCCGCACGGGGAATTCCCCGCGCTCGATCGCGTCGATCGCGTCGAGGAACAGCGCCTGTCCCGCATCCACCGCGTCGGCCAGCTTGCCAGCGTCCCCCTGCCGGCCGCCCAGCCGCACGAACCCCTGCCGTTCCGCGAACGCCACGTATCCGGCTTCCGCGAGCCGCCAGTCCCCGCCCCGCGTTGCCGCCAACGCCTGCGTGGAGGCGACCGCGTAGATCGGCAGCTGCAGCGCGCGCTTTGGATTCGGCGCGCGTCGCAGCTTGTAATCGATCACGCGAATCGATCGATCCGCCAGAATGTCGATGCGATCGGCCTTGCCACGAAGCCGAAGATTCCGGCGCCGCTCCCCGCTCCGAAATGTAAAGCTTCCTTCGAATCGATGCTCGAGGAGACGCTCGACGACAGGCACCCGCCGTTCCATCTCGAACGCGAACGCGCGCCCCGCGAGGCCGGACGTCGCCGCGGATCCCAGCAGGTGTGTGCGTTCGAGGGCGCGCTCGGTCGCTGGCAGCGTCGCGAGCCTCGCTTCGGCGATACGCGTGAACTCATCGATCGCCAGCTTCCGATTGTCGGGCGTGATCGCTCCGCGGCCGGCTTTCTGCCACTCAGAGAAGAAGTCGCACAAGACCTCATGGACGAACCGCCCTCGTTCGAGCTGCGTCAGCCCGGGCTCTTCCTCTTTTTCCTCATCGAGATCGAGTACGGTGGCGGCGAAATACTTGAACGGGCAGGCAACATACTGCTCGACGGCGCTGACGGCGTAGCCGTCGGAGGTCCGCGCTCCCGTGAAACCGCGGAAGCGCGGGTCAGACGCCGGCGTTCGCGATCGGCGGGCAACGAGCCACTCGGCCGCCGGACCGTCGACGACGTTCTCCGCAACAGGATCTTCCGTGAGCGCCTCGTGCACGAACATCCGGTACGGCGGACTCGCATCGACGAGTTCCGTCGGGAGGTCCGGCGCCTCGAGCTCCTCGGCGAAAGAGGCCGTCGGGACGACCGCATCGTCCTCGAGCGTGAAAGCTGACGCCGAGAAACGCGCCGTCGGCAGGCGGATGAGATCGCGAAACGCCGCGCGGGCGCCGGCAAGTCGCTCGGAATCCGGCACCCACCCCAACTGGTTGAGCAGAGACGGCGGATAAAAGATGTTTCGACCGGGGCGGTCTGGCCAGTCCGATTCGACGAGACCGACCAGCCTGATCTCGTCGAAGTCGCCGTAGCGCGCGGCCCAGGCGTCGACGAGCTGCACGCCGCGTGTTCCGGCATCGGCCGGGAACGTCTGCGACTCGATCCACCGGCGGATCGTCCCTCCCAGTTCCTCGAGGTCCAGCCGCGTGTCGTCGTGGGCCGCATGCGCTGCCGACAGCGCGTCGAGAGCGCGCATGATTGCCTCTCGGACGCGAACCTGACGGTCCCGATGAACGTCGGCGTCAGACGTGGGCTCGTGCGCGCGAAGAAACGCCGCGAGGGTGCCGATTTGGCGGCTCGCCGCATCAACTTCGAGGATGGGCTCCAGCTCGCGCGCGGCGGCAAGCATCGCGCGAACGGCGCGCGCAGGCCCGCTTCGCAGCCTGGACGCGAATGCCTCGAGAGCGGCCACTCCACCGACGAACCGGCCGTCCAGGAGCGCCTGGTCGAGCTCCGCGACATCGCGAAGACCGTAGAGCTCCTCACCGGAGGCCAGTCGGAGATGCGGAGAACGGAGCAGCGCGATGCCGGCGGCACGAGTGAAACCGGATGTCAGGAACGTCAGTACCGAGATCGAGTGTGGCCGCGAACGGCTCGGCCGCCAGGGGCAGCTCGTCCGCCGCCTGCCAGGCGAGGCGCGCGTCGGCGAAGACGTGACGCGCCAGGTAGAGATAAGGAAGCGGACGCTGGAAAACGACGGCAAACCGATCTGGCGACGCGAGCAGGCCCGAGCGCACGCGGCGCTTGACGAGCCGAGCGACGTCAGCGAGCTCCTCCTCACGATCGCGCGCGGCAAAAAACCTCGGGGTGCCGTCGTGAGGAATGCCAAGGACCGGCACTCCAGGCGCCGCGGCTTCGGCTCGCTCTTCGATCCCCGGGAGAACATCGTGCAGCCGCGCGTGGAAGCCGCTGGCGAGCGTTCGTTCGGTTGCGACCACGTCCAGCCGTTCGAGACCCGGCAGCCTCGCCAGGAGATCGAAGTCGGCGGTCCAGAGTCCGTGCGGGTCGGCGGCCCGATCCGCAACCGTCACGACCACTTGAGCGAACGACGAACGGCCTGCGCTCGTGAGCGCAACGCGGCGAAGGGCGTGCTCGTCGAGCCGGCCCGTGCCCTCGGCCTTGGTCTGGTAGCCCTGGAATGCCCGGGCGAGGAATCGCGTTTGGGCAAGCATCCTCGCCGCGCCATGGTCGACCTCGGCGCTCGGTTCGAGTGCGTCCACCATCAGCCTCTCGAACGCCTCCAGGGTGCGGCCGCGGCGATGCAGTTCGTCGTAGAAGGCCAGCATCTGCACGATGAGCCCCGGGCGAAGGCGGAAGGGCGGCGGTGCCCCGCTCCCGGCGGCGGACCGCGCCGCCTGCCGCAGCAGGACTTCGCGCTCGAACGCCGTCAGCGGCAACGCGTCGAAATGGGCGTACAGCTGCTCGTAGAACTCGTCGCGCGTCACGATCTGAACCGCCGCCTCGCAGTCGATGGCCGGGCGGAGCAAGTCGCCGGCTGCCTTCGTCGGAACGATTACCGCAGCGCGGACGGTCGTCCCCTCGGACGGGGCCGCGCATACGGCGCCTGCAATCGCCTGCCGGAACGATCTGAGTTCCGCGGCGCGCACAAGCGTGGTCTGGCGAGGGCTGATCACCGAAGTGACGGAGGCTGGAGCGCGCGCTCGAGATCTTCCGTGATGCGGTCCAGGAGGAGCAGGGCGCCGGCGGCGGCCGACGATGCCTCCCAGGCCGTGTTCAAGTCACCCGACGAGACCGCGCTGCGCCTGGTGCGGACCGCATTGCCGGCAAGCTGCAGCGCGCTGCCGGCCAGCGCGTGGACGGGCTCGAGGCCGGACGGAGGCCTGAACGCGCCAAGCTTGCCCGCGGCAACCCCGACTCGATACTCGAGCGCCGCAAGTGCACGTGCGTCCGGACCTGCGAGCGCACGGATATCCTCGAGCCAGGGCTTCGAGCGGTGGATCGAAGCCATCAGTTCGCGAACGTCGTCGCGGTAGGCACGATACTCGTTTTCCCGTTCGGCCCACTTGTCGCGGGCCAGCCGGAGGCGCCGCGCCGCCTCGAGACGATCGTCCAGGGCGGCGAGCAGGGCGCCCATCTGGCCGGGACGGCGTCGGCCGAGGCGGTCGTCCTCCTTCAGGGCCTGCGCAATGACGGCCTGGACGCCGCGCACGTCCGCGAACGAGGATCGCTCATCCGCGCGCATGAGAGACCTTCGCGTCAAGGCCGCGTAGCGCGCGTCGAACTGCCGTTCTACTGCGAGCTCCGACGAAACGCGCGCGCGCATCGAGGTTCGCCATGCCTCGGGTGGCTGAGCGGGAGCCTCGAGCGCCCGGGCGATCGACTCGAGCAGCGTGGTTCGCTCCGCGGGGTCCTCCGCATGTTTGGCGGCCGAGAGCGCCTGCTGAACGCTTTCGCGGAAGGTCGGGGTTGGGAGAAGCGGCACCGCCGGAGGCGGCCCTACCGTCGCCACGAGGTTGAGCTCGAACCGTGGCTGGCCGTTGGCGACCCGGAGCTCCGACACCAGCTCGTCGAGCATCCCTGAAATCTGGGAGATATCGAACGTCCGGTAGCCGTAGCTGGCTCGCGCCCAGTCGGCGACGTGCCGCCGCGTGTTCTCGGCGATCTGCAGCCGGGACCGATCGTCGTTGGCCGCCGCAATCGTGTTCAGGGCGGCGGCAACCTCCGCGGTGAGCCGCGCGTAGTCCGTCTCGCCGCGCGTGGAAGCATAGTGCGACGCGCGCGCGGCGTCGGCATAGCGCTCGGTCGCGGGCCAGTCGACCTTCGCGGCCGGAACGGTTACGAGCTCGAGGCGCGGCTCGGCCGGCGTCCCGCCCAGCGGCATCGAGAAGACGACCTTATCGGCCACGCGCGCGAACTCGCCGTAGCTCGCAAGCGCAGAGCCGTCGGTCAGGAAGATGCGGTAGAGAACGGCTTCGTCGGCGCGCGCCCCAGCGGGGGCCAGCGAGAGCACCAGCGTCAGCACGACCAGGCGCGCGACGCGTCGCCGCGTCTGGACCCAAGACATCAGATGGCCGGGTCCTAAGTGTGACACGTCGGTGGCTCTCCGCTCAAGGTTTGGCGCTCGCGGCCGCCGCTTCGCGGCGGTCCCCTCCGGCCGCTCGCTTAGGCTCGCTTCACTCGCTCGCGCCTCGTCGGGCTCGCTCCGTTCCGCTCGCTCTTTGGCGCTCGCGGCCGCCGCTTCGCCGCTTCACCCGCTCGCGCCCTGTGGAAATCATGTGGAACACTGGTGGAACCGCTGTGCACGCTCCGACAAGACGAATTTTCTTTCAGCCTGCGCGGGCGCTCGTCGGCGATCGGTACGAGTGTGGAGACGCCTTCGCGTCTGCTTTCGCTTGATCTCTCACGTCGTGCCGCTAGAATTGCCCCTCCGTCGTACTGGCGTTGCATTCCTGTCGTGACAATCTACCGATTCGAAGAAACTATCAACGGCCGTGAGTACCGCATCGAGGTGTCTGCGGTCTCCACCGGGCAGTTTCGCGCCCAACTCATGCGCGTCCCCGGCGGATCGTGCGCCCTGATGCCGTTCTACGGCACGACGCCCGAGGAAGCGGCGCGCCAGCTGACCGAGTGGCTCGGCCGCGCGCACCGCGCCGCGATCAGGCCGTCGTGATCTCCCTCCCCGCGCGTCGGCGCGCGTGCCTCCTCGCTCTCGCCTGCCTCACCGCCTGCGCCGTTCGGGCGGTCGCGCAACCTGCTCCGAACGCGTCCGCCGACCGGCCCCGGGTGCGCCTGGTGGCCACCGGCGGCACGATCTCGAACCGCAACGAGGGGCGGTTGACGGCCGAGGAGCTGGTTGCCTCCGTCCCGGGTCTGGATCGCTACGCTCGTGTGGACTTCGAGCAGTTCGCGAACGTCGCGAGCAGCTCGTTGACGCTCGATCAGTGGCTGCAGCTGGCCCGCCGGATCAACGACATCTTCAGTAAGGACGCCGAACTGGCGGGTGTGGTCGTGACGAGCGGCACCGACACGTTGGAGGAGACCGCCTACTTCCTCCACCTCACGGTCCGCCACGATCGGCCCGTCGTCGTGACCGGAGCGATGCGCAACCCGAGCATGGTCGGCCACGAAGGGCCGGCGAACCTGCTCGCCGCGTTCCGCACGGCGGCCGATCCGGCGTCACGCGGCCGCGGCGTGCTCGTCGTGCTCAACGACGAAATCAACTCAGCGCGAGACGTGACGAAGACCGACGCGCTGCGCCTTCAGACCTTCCAGACCCGGGTGTTCGGCGCTCTCGGAACCGTCGACGGCGATCGTGTGGCGTACAGCCGGAACGTGACGCACCGTCATACCGCAAAGAGCGAGTTCGACGTGAGCTCCATTGAAGCGCTCCCGCGTGTGGATGTCGTCATGACGTATCAGGGCGCGCCGGGCGACCTGATCAAGGCGGCCGTCGACAACGGAGCGCGCGGAATCGTGATCGCGTCGGCGGGCGCCGGCGCGACGAGCGGGACGCAGAACGAGGGCATCCAATACGCGCTCGGCAAGAACGTATTCGTCGTGACCGGCACCCGGACCGGTTCCGGCCGTATTGCCCCCCGCCGTGGCGGCGGGCCTCCAGGGCTATCCGTGGACGATGGCGCGCGGACCTTCAGGATTGGCGCGGACGACCACGCACCGCTCAAGGCCCGCATCCTGCTGATGCTGGCGCTCACAAAGACACAGGAGCCCGCTGAGATCCAGCGGGTCTTTCTGGATTACTAGTCAGGGACGACGCAATCACTCACGCGCGCCGGAAGCCCGCAGGAAATCGATCACGGCACGGTGACGTCCTTTCGTGGCCATGCTCAACGGCGTCCGCCATTCACCGCCCGGCCGCTCGTAGGCCGAGTCGGCCCAGGCCCGGGCGTTCACGTTCGCACGGCGCGCGACGAGCAGCTTGACGACTTCCAGGTGTCCTTCCCCGCTGGCTTGGATCAGGGCGTTCTCATCACCGGGAACGATCTGATCGATGTCGGCCCCGCGGTCGAGGAGCAGCTCGACGACGTCCACGTGTCCTGCGCGGGCGGCCATGATGAGCGGGTTGCCGTCGCCTGACAGGGGCACGTTCGGATCGGCGCCGCGATCGAGCAGCAGCCGGACGGCCGCCAACCGGCCTTCGCGCGCGGCCCCGATGAGCGGCGTGCCGTCGCCGTCGAGTCCGCAGTTCGCGTTCGCGCCCGCATCGAGCAGCTCGGTGATGCGCTCGATGTCGCCTCGCTCGGCGGCGCGGTAAAGCGAACGGGCGCTTCGCGTCGCCCGGCACGGCTGCGCCGCTTGCTCGAGCGACGTCGCCAGGGTCGCCTGATCCGCCGCCTGCTGAAGCGCGGCCGTCAGGGTCGCCTGCGGCGGCGTCTGCGACCGGACGGCGCGGAGGGGCGCGATCGTCAGCACCGCGACGGCGGCCACGACGATTGTGAGCGCGGCTGACCGCACGCTGGCTCGGCCCCGTCTCTGGTTGACGTCCAGGAGAGCGGATACCCTCGCCGCCAGGTCGCTGCGATTCGCCATCCCGAGCGCAGGCTGGGGAGCGGCAGACAGCCGCCGGGCAAGAGCGACGAGCTGGCCGGCGTACTCGGTGCGCTCGGCGACTTGCAGCACGGCGTCGTCGCACGCGCGCTCCGCCTCGAGACAGAGCTTCCGCCAGGCCGTCCATACGAGCGGGTGAAACCAGTACACAGCGCAGACCGCGCGGGCCATCAGCTGGATCGCCCAGTCGCCGCGGCGGACGTGCTCGAGCTCGTGGACGAGCGCGCGACGAAGGTCGGCCTCTTCCCAGCCGCGCGCGTCGAGCGGCAGAAGGATCGTCGGCTGGTGGACGCCACACGTGAGCGGTGTGGCAACGTTTTCGTGAAGGAGCAGACGTACTGGCCGCCGGATATTGAGGTCAGCCATGAGCTCCTGAATGAGCGCGGCACGCTCCGGCCAGGGCAGACCGCGCCGTCGAATGCCGCGTAGGCGCAGCAGGGCGACAGCGATAGAGCCCAGAAGCAGCACTACTCCGCCCGCCCATATGAACGCCGGCATCCGCCGGCCGATGTCCCAGGTTGACGTGGCAGCCGGCGCAGGGGCATCGGGGATGGCCGGCAGCGTCGTACCGGAGATCCTGCCTGACGGCGAGCCTGACGAGCCGAACGCCGCGGGAGCACTGGCGGCCGGAACCTGTATCGTCAGCGGCGGCAGGAGATCTGCCACGAACACCAAAGCGACCAGGGCGCCGAAGGTCGCGGACAGCAGGAGGTGGCGCACCGCGGCGCGCGCGCGGCGCGCCAGCCCCACGGCGATGAGGCCGAGAAGCAGCGTTGCCGTCACTTTCGCCAGCATCATCAGCTCGACCGATCGGCTGAGAGCGACAATCGACTCTTCCACTAATCCGGTCATGACCGTGTCCTCTCTGAGCGGACGCGCTCGATCTCGGCGGTCAGCGCGTCGAGCTCGTCGGTCGTCCATGTTTCCTGCTTCAAGAGCGCCGTCACCGTGTCGCCGGCCGAGCCGCCGAAGAAAACGCGCACGAGTTGCTGAAGCGCCGCTCGCCGCGCGGTTCCGCGGGGTGTCGTAGGGGTATAGACGTAGCGCAGACCTTCCTCGCGATGCCGGATGAAGCCCTTGGCCTCGAGCCTGGCGAGCATGGCGCGCACGGCGGAATAGCCGGGCGGGTCGGTCAAGCGTGCGCGGATGTCTTCGGCAGAGGCACGATCGCCCAGCGCGAAAAGGGCGTCCATGATCTCGCGCTCGCGCCTGGTCAGCTTTTCCGGTCGGGGGTTCGGCATCCCGGCTCCTCGCTCTTGCTACGGGCGTAGCATACTGCTACGTGTGTAGCACGTCAAGAGGTCGGCCGGAGGAGCGTTGTAGGATGTCCGCGCGATAGACCTTCCGATGTCGACTCCTCTTCGGGAATACACCGCGCGCCTCTCCGCCCGCACGGCCGCTCACGAGCGCTGGGTACTACTGGACGCCCGGTTGAGTCGGAGCCGCCTCGGCACCGCGGCCGCGACTGCCCTTCTGGCCTGGCTCGCGTATTCCCGAGGACTGTCACCCTGGTGGATCGCGTTGCCAGTCGCCACGTTCCTGGCATTGGCGATATGGCACGATCGGGTCATCCGAGCGCGCGACTTGAGCGCCCGCAGCGCTGAGTTCTACTCGCGCGGAATCGCACGGATCGAAGAGCGCTGGGCCGGCGGCGGCGAACCGGGACTTCGCTTTCTGGAGGATGCTCACCTCTACGCCCGGGATCTCGATCTCTTCGGAACAGGATCGCTGTTCGAGCTGCTTTCCTCGGCCCGAACCGGCGCCGGCGAAGACACGCTGGCAGCGTGGCTCAAGGCTCCGGCGCGAGCTGATGAAATCAGGAACCGCCACGGCGCGGTCGACGAACTGCGACTCCGTGTGGACTTCCGCGAAGCCATCGCGCTCGTCGGAGCCCCGGTGCGAAGCGTGGACACGGGATCGTTGGCCACGTGGGCGACCTCTCCGCCGATTCTCCGACACCCTTGGACGCGGACCGTCGCGCTGCTGCTCGCCGCCTGCGCGGTCGGGTCGGCGATCTGGTGGTTTCTGACCGGCCAGGGAATTCTTCTCCTGGCCACGGTTGCCGTAGAGACCCTGTTCGTGGCCGCGTTCAAACGCCGCGTGGAGGAGGTGCTCCACGGCGTAGACGGCGCGTCACGAGCGCTGGACGTTCTCGCGGGCGCCCTGGTCAGAATCGAGAAGGAACCTGTTACGTCGGAGCGGCTCGTCACCCTGAGGTCCAGCCTCGGCGGTCACGGCCGGCCGGCGTCTGCGGCAATCGCCCGTCTGCATCAGCTCGTCGAGTTGCACGATTGGCAGCACAACCAGTTCTTCGCCCCGATTGCGTTCCTGCTGATGTGGTCGATGCACGTCGCCTGGGCGCTGGAGGCCTGGCGCCGTCAGTGGGGACCCAGCGTCCCCGTCTGGGTCAGAACGCTCGGCGAATATGAAGCACTCCTCTCCATCGCGGCATATGCCTACGAGCATCCCTCCGATCCATTTCCCACGCTCGTCGACGACGGACGGGGCTTGCTCAGAGGCGTCGCGCTCGCGCACCCGCTCGTTTCGTCACAGGCGGTGCCCAACGATGTACGGCTGGATGACGACGTGCGGCTGCTCATGGTGAGCGGGTCGAACATGTCGGGCAAGAGCACCCTGCTGCGAACCGTCGGGACGAATGCGGTGCTTGCGCTCGCCGGCGCGCCGGTGCGGGCCCAAAGTCTCGAGCTGAGCTATCTGCGAATCGGCGCCACCCTCCGCATCGAGGATTCGCTGCGGGCCGGGCGCTCGCGGTTCTATGCCGAGATCGCCAGAATCCGCGAAACCCTCGATCTTGCGCGGGGGCCTGCGCCGCTTCTGTTCCTGTTCGACGAGCTTTTCCAGGGCACCAATTCGAACGATCGCGCGGCGGCCGCGGCCGATGTGCTGCGGACGTTTGTGGAGCGGCGCGCGATCGGGCTCGTCACCACCCACGACCTGGCACTGACCCGACTCGTCGACGACCTCGGCGGGCGCGCGGCGAACGTGCACTTCGAGGATCGGTTCGAGCGCGGCGAGCTGATCTTCGACTATCGACTGCGACCGGGGGCCGCGACACGCGGCAACGCCCTGGCCCTGCTCAAGATCGTCGGACTACGGGACTGAGTCCAGGTCGTTTCAAGGCCCGAGCCCATCCGCGGATCCTCAGAGGCCAATCGGTAGTCTAACGAGAAAAGGGGGAACTGTGGCCAAGCGACCGACTTCCGGCGTCGTCTGTCCTCGGTGCGGTGTGCACGGCGCGCGCGTCATCGGCCGATCCGAGTCTCTTCCGGTGATCTACCTCCGATGCGACGAGTGCGGTCGGACATCGGTCTCTCCGGACGGGGAGTCCGGTCGATTTCTGTCTCAGCGCATGCTCAGCTCGGCCGCTTCGTAACGCTCAGGGGTCACCTCAGCGGCTCAGAACCCGCGAAACCCGGTGCAATCAAGGCCCTCCCGTGTGGCACGCCCCTTGCCCGATAGCGTGGCATGGGACACGCACATCGCTCTCGCGTTCTTCGACGGCTGCCGGCGTCCGTTCTGGCGCTTGCGCTTTGCGCGGGCGGCGCGACAGGCGTTGGCGCCTTCAGTCTGATCTCGGTCGATCAGGAAGTTCAGATCGGACGCCAGGCCCAGGCTGAGATCCGTCAGCAGATCCCGGAAGTCCGGGATCGAGGGGTGACGGCGTACGTCCAGAGCCTCGGTCGGACGATTGCGGCCCATGCCGACGGGCCGCGCTATCCATACAGTTTTTCGGTGGCGAATGCGCGCGAAATCAACGCGTTCGCGCTGCCTGGCGGACCGGTCTGGGTTCACCGCGGCGCGATCCTGGCGGCGCAGAACGAATCCCAGCTGGCGGCCATCATGGCGCACGAGATCGCCCACATCGCGAATCGGCACGCCGCCGATCGACTGAGCAAGGGGCTCGCGACGGGCGTGGGCCTGAGCCTCCTCGATGCGCTGCTGGGCAACAGCCGCCGCGCGCAAATCGCGGAGATAGGCGCCGCCGTTGCGGCCAACGCGACGATGGCGAAGTTCAGCCGCGATGACGAGCGCGAGGCGGACGAGAAAGGGATGCTCTACTTGCGCCGCGCCGGCTTCGATCCGAGGGGCATGCCTGAACTGATGCGGCTGCTTCAGGCTCAGCAACGCCGCGATCCAGGCTCGGTTGAACTGTTCTTCGCGTCGCACCCGTCGCCGGCCGACCGCCTCGCCCGGCTGGACAGCTCGGCGCGACAAATGTCCAGCGGGCGGCGTGACTCACGCGCATTCCGAAGCGCGCAGGATCGAGCGGCGGATCTTGGACCGATGGCATCTCTCGGCCGCAGCCGTTAAGGAAGACGTCCGCGCTTCGGGGTCCTAGTGCGGGTCGGCCGCCGGAACACCGTCCGGCAACGTCGCATCCGCGGGCGCGAACCAGAGGTTGTGAAGGTCGGCCCTCAGGTAGCGGGCGACCAGCCGATACTTTCGATCCGTGAAGTAGTCGATGAGCTGCTGGCGGATCTCGGGATGCGACTCGACGCACACCAGCCGCGGCCGGAAGCGCGCGATGTCGAATCCGGCAAGCGCCTTCGGCTCAGCCAGCTCGATATCCATCGTCAGGAAGTCGACGCGCGTGACGCGCTCTCGATCGAGAAGATCGTTGAGCGTGATGGTGCGAACCTCGCGCGCCTTGCCCGAGGTATCGTACCGATCGGAAAACTCCTTGCTCGAGGACGCCACGAGACGGTTGCGGTCCGGAACGAAGAGTGACTCGATGGCATCCGATCTATCGCTGACGAAGTAGGAGAAGAATCGCGTGCGGGGGCGGAACTTCTTGTAATCGGCGGCAAACTCCTCTTGAGCGTCGATCGCCAGACCCGACCATCCCAGGGACTCCTCGAGGTAGTACGTGTTGCTGAAGCGCTTGTAGTCCGACGAGCCGACGTCCACGAAGAACCCGTCGCGCCGATCCCGGAAGAAATCACGAATCAGCCACTCCTCCGCGTGCTCGGAGTTGCGCGAAGGGCCGTATGTCGTCTTGAACCATTCGCGTTCGGCGTTCAGCGTGAACACGCGTATGAACGACGCGCTGTAGGCGATCGCGGCGATCAGTGCCGCAATGCGAATCAGCTTCATCACAGGCGAGCGTCTGGCCTGTTTGCGGGGTTCGTCCTGAGGTCCGGGATTATTCACACTGGCCTTCCGAATCATGCTCGGAGGGGTGGCGGTCTCCGCCACCCCTCCGGCGACTTTAGTGGCTATTGAAGTTCGCGACCGGATAGTCCCCGTTCTGGCCGAAGGCCCGGAAGAGTGTCCCGCCACCGCTGGCGGCGACCCAGAACGCCGATGCACCTGGCGTGGCGCTCGGCCGCCAGATGGCGGCGTCGGTTCTGCCATCGCCGTCGTAGTCACCCTGCGTCGGAAAATCGGTTGCCGCCACCCCGAAGTTGCGCGATACCGCCATGCCGTTGGAGCTCTGCCTTACCCACCAGATGATCGCACCACCTTGCCCTCGGACGATGGCGACATCGGTCCTCCCGTCGCCGTCGTAGTCGCCCGGAACGATGACGTCGGTCGGTGTGCCGAAAAACAGGTTGCTGATGCCGGCTGTCGAGTTATTGAACCAGAAGATCGCCTGGCCGCCGCCACCGTTGCGCTGGATGGCGAAGTCGGCTCTGCCGTCGCCGTCGTAATCGCCGGGCGCCGGGAAGTCGCCGTTCTGGCCCCACAGCGTGCTGACGATGACGCCGTCGATGCTGCGCTTATAAATCCAGAAGCTGGGCTGACCCGCCGACGCTCCCGGGCGGTAGACCGCGATGTCAGTCTTGCCATCGCCGTCGTAGTCGCCCTGGACCGTGGGATCGTCGCCCAACGTTCCGAAGGTTTCCGAGTACGTCGTTCCATTCGAGCTGCGCACGATCCACCACTGGCTGACGCCACCGGCGAGGGGCCGCCAGATGGCGTGATCCGTCCTGCCGTCACCGTCGTAGTCGCCCGGGACGAAGAAGTCCGTTGCGATGCCCCACAGCCGAGTCGTGAACGAGCCGTTGGCACTGTTCATGACGAACCAGGTGACGCCGCCCGAGGGCCCTCCGCCAGTGTTGCGAACCACGGGATAGTCGCTCCGGCCGTCGCCGCTGAAGTCGACCGCCACTTCCTGCGCCGTCGCGCCTGCAACCGGTAAGCCTCCGACGACGGCAACGACGAACGCGAGGCGACGAACGCGGTGAAGAACCCCTGGGCTGCTGCTCATCTCAAAAACCTCCCTGTACGGTGTACGGCACGATGAGTCATGTGGCTCAATGAGGAGTATCGGCTCGGTTCATGAAAGGGTCCAGAGACACTACCGGACAATCCTCAACCCCGAGGGCGGAGTCGGCACGAGCGGCGACAGCTGAACATCGATGGTCTGGGCAGAGGTCGCCGTGACGGTAACTTGTCTGATCTGAGGCGCATAGCCGCTCAACGAGAAACGAACGTCATACGTCCCCGCCGGCAGGAACACGTGGTATCCGCCGTGCGGACCGCCGCTCGCGTTCGACTCTCCCTGCGAGAACGCGACGTTCAAGAGCTCAATTTTGGCGGCCAGCGGCGATCCGGTTACGGCGTCGGTGACGTGTCCAGAGATCGAGATGGGCCGTTCGAGCACCGAGAGGATTCCGGGCCAGACGAGCGTCGCTTCACTGACAGCGCTGTCGAACGAGGGCTGGAACTCGGTGTGCGTCTCAATCAGAAACGCGTAGGCGCCCATCTGAGCGAGCTGCCATTCCTGATGTTCGCCTTCGGCGGACGGCACGCGCACCGCCCCGCCATAACCGGAAACCTGCGAGAGAGCCGTCGCCTGCTGCTGCCACCAGGTCGTGAACGGATGGCTGAGACATCTGTAGGCGTAAAGGACTTCCCGCCCGGAAGAGTGATAGTCGATGACCTTGGCGAATCGCTCGCGCTGCGACCAGATCATCAGTGTCTGGGTCTCGGCCTCCGACGCGGCCGAAGGTCCTTTATATGTTTCGGAGCTGACGCTCGTGCTGCCGGCGCAGGACGCGCTCCACCCCTGTGAATAGTTGCGGTTCTGGTCCACGCCCACGCCGCTCCCGAAGACCCGGCGGTTCTTCCTCCAGAGATTGTCCGTCGTGAACACGTAGTTGTAGCCGTCGGGATTCCACACGGGAGCGATCCAGATTTCGTGCCCGTTGACCGCCGATGTAATCCGCGCGTCGATCTGGTAGCCGGCGGTCAGACGCTCGGCCGCCCCAAGGGTAATGACCGGCGTCACGATCTCACGGGCGTGGTGAGTGCTGACGATCAGCATCGCCGGCTCGTCCTCGTCGACCGCGACGTTGTCGGAGATCTTCAACGCGAACAGGTGGCGGCCCTCGAACGTGGGCGGTGCGTTGTAGTCAGCGGTGACGTCAACGACGCGCGCGATTGCGGGGTACGCGGCGGCGATCTCCTGCATCCGCGCGAGAACGCCCGCGAGATCGCGGTAGGTCGCGGGCACGACGCGCGCGCCCACCCCTGCCCGATGAGCCTCGTGCAGTGGGCGCGCGCGGTCGACCAGCGTCACCTGGTGGCCGGTTGCCGCGAGCGCGTCCCACTCCACCTGGGAAGCCGCCACGTCGATCGTCGACGCCCCGGCGTCGACGCCAAGGACGTCGTATCCGTCACCTTCCAGCGCTGCCTTCACCGCGGCGACGTTCGAGGTCTGGATGCGGATATGGAAGCGGGGTTCATCGCCGGCGTTTTGCGCGGCACGGCCGGGAACGACGAGGAAAAACGACACCACGAACGCCACGACGGCGAGCGTCGGAGTCTTCATGCCATCGGACGACGGCATCACGATTGATGCCAGCCGAGACGCCCCGACCCCTTCTTTTCAGAGTTGTAATCCGTCGGCCAAAACCAGGGGGCATTCCGCTGAGTCCACGCGCGATCGCCGACACGCCGGCGAGCCGGGCAGCCACACCAGGATGCGCGACTGGATCGAGTCCGGACACGCCGAACAACAATGTAACGAGCGCGGCGCTCGTGGCGGAACCGCCTCAACGACTAGTTCGGACAGATGATGCCGCTGGTTCCGCGGACGAGCACAGTTGCATCGCACGTGAAGGTGCCGAACAGCAGCGTCCGAAGATCGGCGCGCACGCCGAACGTCAGCTGAATGTCGCTGGCCGTGTTGCCGGCGATTGTCGAGTTCACGAGCGTCACACCGGCGCCGTTGTCGGCGGCAAATCCGATCGTGCCGTTCCGATTGCTGAGGACCCGTGCCTGATTCACGAGCGTGAGCACGGAGTCGGTCCGAACGCTGACGCCGCTTCGCGTGTTGTCGTGCGCGTTGATCGTGCTGAACCCCGGCGCGCCGGAGAACTGCGGCGTGTTGAACACGGTCATCACGGAGTTCTGCTGAATCAGCACCCCGTCGCCGTTGTTGAAGCTCTCGAGCATCGAGGCCGCATCGAGATCCAGGCCGGACTTCGAATTCACCGACACGCCGGCGACGGGGTTTCCAGAGGCATTGATCGTGCCGCCGAAGGAGACCAGGTGCGCGCCTGACACGACGGTCAGGCCCGTCGACAAATTGTTGTTCGCATTGATCACGCTGTCCGAACCACTGATAAATGCGTCGGCGCTGGTGGCGATCTGGATCCCGAGCGCATTGCCGGTCGCCGATACCGTCGCCTGTGAAAAGGTGATCGAGCTGCCGTTGATGTTGATACCGAACACGCGGTTGCTGGTGGCGTTCAACGTGCCGTTCACCGTTGCCGAGGAGCCTGTCTGAACGTCGAGGCCGTGCAGGCTGCTTCGAGCGATCGTCACGTCGGTGAGCACGGCGCTCGAGCCGGTCTGAAGGGAAATGCCGGAGGCGAGGTGGTCGTGAACGGTCACGGTCGTCACCGAGAGATGGGCGCCGTTTACGGCGAGAATGCCGGTCAGACCGTTGCGGATTTCCATGTCGGCCAGTGTCACGCGGCCGGCGCCCGCAATGGTGACGGCGTCGTGGCCCTCGCCATCGATGATTGCCGTGCCGACGCCCTGCAGCGTGATGCCATCGTTCCGGATCACGATCGGACCGGCGCACACGCCCGTAAACGTGATGACTGGATGCCTTTCACGGGCATCCTCGACGGCAGCGGCAAGAGATTTTCTGCTGCAATCGAGCGGCTGTTTGCCGGAGGCTGGCGCCGTGGCCAGAAGACACAAAGAAAGAACGATCATTGTGGAATAACGCATGGCTGACCTCGCCTTCCTGAAGGTGAGCATTGAACGGGGTCAGATTGTCTGCCCGGCCAGAATGTCGGGCAAGCAAAAACGGTCAACTCGATAGATCCACTGAATCCTGGCCGGGAGGACGTGGGGCCTCCCTTACGTGCGTGTCACGCGCTTCATCGCGGCGACTGAATGATCTCGGAATCGTTCTTGAAGCACCCGCACGATTGGCTGGCCGATTCGGGCGAGCGTGGCTTGTGGCCAGGAAATCGCGCGGATTCGATAGATGACCTCGTCGGTCTGCGGATCGATGAACACCTCAAAGAGCTCTTCGCCGCTCTCCACGTGGTTCGTCAGCGTTCCGTAGGCGAAGCCAAACCGGGCGACATCCGAGCCGTCGAGGTGGTACAGAACGCGACAACCGTTCAACGACCAGAACCCGAGGTGGCGGATCAGAACCGCCACGACGGTGCCAACGGCGATCGGTGCGTGTCGCGGGAACGTTTCGACCCAGCCGATGTCGAACTGCTGCCACGCCATCAGCGCTGCTCGCGCTCGCGCGAAGTCCGCCTCGCCGCGGCCGATGGCGGCTGTCACCTCGTCGAGATTTCGGCACCTGTTCTGGTCTCTGACGATTCCGATCGGGCCGTACGACAACGGCAAGGTCTCAGATTCACCCAGGAACCGGCCGATGGTTGCCAGAGACGGACGTCGGGCCAGGAACATGAATCCCTCAGACAGAGACCGGACTACCGAACAGGGTGCAGGGCCGCCCAGGCGTAAATGACCGTGAACATCGTGAACAGCACCGTCAACGCGAAGTATCCAACCTTGAGCCACCACGCCGTCAGATGCTCTTTGACATCGAAGATGGCCTGCAGCCCGACGCGAATACCCCAGAACACCGCGACGTATGCGCAGAACCCGCGTGCGAGGCCGCTCCCGCTCGCCAGTTCACGCGGGTTGAAGATGCTCAGCGCCGCGAATGCGGCGATCGACAGCACGACGTAGCCGCCGTAGACCCAATGCATCTGACGGTTGAGCCGTGATAAGCCCCGCAGTTCGTCGCGCCAGTTCAGCCGGACGGGAACAAGCGCCGATGCAATCAGCACGCCCAGTTGCCCAACACCGGCGGCGACAATCAGACGCGTGAGCATGGTGTCCATCAGACCGCTCCCACCACCCGCATGAACGGCACGATGATCCCCACGACGAACGGACGATGGAACAGGAGCCCTGCTGGTGCGATCAGCACGACGATGGCAAACAACCGTCCTGGCCAACCGGAACCCAATCCAGTCCGGCAGCCGAATCCGCTGCGCTCGACCACCATCGCCGCTCCCTGAATCGCAAAGAACACGGTCGGCCCCCCGTATCCACCCCGAGCTGGAACGGAGATCACGAGATCGTGGACCGCGCCGCTGAACAGGAATCCGGCCAGGATGCCCCACCGTGGCCCGAACCACGAGGCACAGGGACGAAAGAGAAACCGATACGTCAGGTCGCGAAACGCGGTGTTCCAACGCCGGCCCCAGAATTCGCTGAGACTCGTCGAAGCCAATGGCCTGTTCATCAGCGGACGCGCCTCAACACCCACACCTCGCCACAAACAGGAAAGCAGATGAAACACACCGAAATGAAGGATCAGCACGATCCCGATCATTCCGATCCACCCCGCGACGTACTCCTGTCGCGGCGGAATCCTTCGAGCAACCCCGAACAGAAGGGCCACGCCGAGCATGAGCTTCCATGCAGCCGGGAGCCATTCGATGGACCGACAGCGCGAACGATTCGAGCTTTGCCCTTCTCCGAGAAAACTCGCCGCGTCCATTCCCGGCCAGGCCAGCAGATAGGCGACATGCTTCCAGACCGGTACGTTGCGAATAGGCGCTCGCTGCCACGTCAGCCACTTGCAGCCGATGTAGATGGCCAGCGCCAGAGTCCACATCTGCGCCCAGCGCGGCCACTCGAGCGGTACGAGCTGGCAGGTGCTCACATGGATGCTCCGCTCGGGTTTGCGTAGCCAAAGAGAGCCTCGCGAACCAATTCGTCAGAAGACAACACAAACCGTCGGACCGGCGGGAGGCGGAGCGTGAGCGCCGTGGATGGCAGGATCTGCTGGGTCAGAAGAACGAGAGCGGCGGTGGCGCGCTGCTTCGCGGTCTGGTCCAGCAGCCACCAGAGAAGCACGGCGAGATGCACCAGGTAGAGAAGGCGACCGACTGCTGCGGCGAGGTCGGGTGCCGGCGCATCGGTGGATCCGACGACCGCCTCCTCGAATACTCGCTGTACGCGGAGACGGGAGAACGCCGCGCTCTCGGCAAACACGCCTTCCTCCGGGTCTCCAACCAGGACCGGAACGAGCGCCCGGAGCGCAACCCGGTGCGGTTCGAGCACCTGGAGACTCGTCTTCAACGCGAAGATGAAGCGGTCGCGCCATCTACCACGAGGCATAGTCACCGCCTGCCGCGCGTAGTCGGCAGACAGATCGTCATAGAGCGCGATGATGATGGCTCGCTTGCTCGGGAAATATCGATAGAGCAGCCCCACGCTGACGCCCGCCTCCTTCGCTACCTCGCGTAAGGTGGTCGATTCGTAGCCTCGCTTCGCCATCAGCCTGATGGCGATGCCGTACAGGCGTTCCCTGGCTGCCGCGCCCTGTGCCGTTTGGCCCGGGGGACGCCCCCGTCCACGCGGCTTGACATTTTGAGTGAACATGTTCACTAATATTAGAGCACGGATCGTCCGTCCGAGCAAATGCGTTAAACGAACAGCGAGGCAGCATGAAGGTCGTCATTCCAGGAGGATCCGGACAGGTCGGGACGCTGCTGGCCCGCGCATTCCGCGGAGCCGGCGATGATGTGGTCGTCTTGAGCCGTCGGCCCGCCGTTCGGCCATGGCGCGTCGTTCGGTGGGACGGCGCGACCCTCGGCGGTTGGCAGAGTGAGATCGACGGCGCCGACGTAGTGATCAACCTGACCGGCCGCAGCGTCAACTGCCGGTACAACGCCGCCAATCGGGAAGAGATCCTGCAGTCGCGAGTGCTATCGACCCGCGTCGTGGGACAGGCGATCGCACGGGCGGCGCACAAACCGCGAGTGTGGCTCCAGGCGAGCACGGCCACGATCTATGCGCACCGATACGACAGCCCGAACGACGAACACTCGGGGATTCTCGGCGGCCAGGAACCGAACGCTCCCGATTCCTGGCGATTCAGCATCGACGTTGCGCGTGCGTGGGAACGTGCCTTCGAGGAGGCCGTCACCGACGGAACTCGAAAGGTTGCGCTTCGATCAGCGATGACGCTGAGCCCGGACCCTGGCGGCATCTTCGACACGCTCTTCGGACTGGCACGCCATGGCTTCGGCGGCAGCGCCGGCCACGGCCGGCAATTCATTTCGTGGATCCACTATGAGGACTTCGTAGCGGCGGTTCGGTGGTTGATCGATCGCGATGACGTCGAGGGCATCGTGAACGTCGCGGCGCCGAATCCGCTACCGAACGCAGAGTTCATGCGGGTGCTCCGTGAGGCAGGTGGCGTATCGTTCGGGCTGCCCGCCAGCAAGTGGATGCTCGAGATTGGTGCGGTCTTCATGCGGACGGAAACCGAGCTCATTCTGAAGAGCCGCCGCGTTGTTCCAGCCCGATTGCTCGAGCACGGTTTCACGTTCAAGTATCCGGACTGGCGCAGCGCCGCGCGCGATCTGTGCCAGCAGTGGAGGGTCGTTGCGCGACAAGGCGCGTGCCGCGTGAGTGCTGCTGTATGATGCGCCGACGCGAGGCGGTCACGGGCCGCAGCGTCGCGAAGGAGGCATGCTCATGCGGACCAGCCGGCGGACCTTTTTCGAGCGCATGGGATCCGGCGCGGCCGGATTGACCCTCAGCGGCGCGGTCGCGCCGTCGGCCGGGCGAGCGCAGACGCGGGCGCGCGCGTCGAGGCCGGAGGAGGAC
This sequence comes from uncultured Acidobacteriota bacterium, assembly GCA_963847125.1. Classification (GTDB taxonomy): domain Bacteria; phylum Acidobacteriota; class Vicinamibacteria; order Vicinamibacterales; family 2-12-FULL-66-21; genus DATAEE01. Next base: position 2,053,287 of record CAWJYM010000004.1, on the reverse strand, counting down.
GGGCCGGCCCTCCTGATCGGCGACGACATCGCGGTCACCGACACGACCTCGGGCAAGGTGCGCGGCTACGTCCTGCGCGGCATTCACTACTTCGTCGGCGATGCCCTACGGCGCCGACACCTCGGGTGCCAACCGGTTCATGCCGCCGCGGAAGCCAAAGCCGTGGACCGATGTCTACCCGGCGCTCTGGTGGGGCAACTCGGCGCCGCAGAACATGGAGAACCGCTACGCCAACAAGTACGTCGTCGTTCCGCGATCACTGGAACTACGACGACGTCAGCGAGGACTGCCTGCGGATCAACGTGTTCACGCCGGCGCTGAAGGACGGGCGGAAGCGGCCGGTGCTGTTCTGGATCCACGGCGGCGGCTACACCAACGGCAACGGGATCGAGCACGACGGCTACAACGGCGAGAACCTCGCGCGCGCCGGCGACATCGTTTTCTGCTCGATCAACCATCGCCTCGGCCCGCTCGGCTACTGCAACCTCGCCAGCATCGGCGGCGAGAAGTACGCCGCCTCCGGCAACGTCGGCAGCTCGACATCGTCGCCGCGCTCGAGTGGGTTCGTGACAACATCGCCAACTTCGGCGGCGACGCCGGCAACGTGACGATCATGGGCCAGTCCGGGGGCGGTGCGAAGGTCTGCACGCTCACGCGATGCCGGCCGCAAAGGGTCTCTTCCACAAGGCCGTCGTGCTCAGCGGCGCCTCGGTGCGGGCGAGAGACAAGGCGCAAGCCGAGAAGCTCGGCGCCTACGTGCTCGCCGAGTCCGGCCTCGCGGCTGCCGAGATCGACAAGCTGCAGCAGCTGCCGTGGAAGACCTTCTACGAGATCGCCACCCGAGCGCAGCGAAGCTCGCGGCCGAGATAGCCGCCGGGAACCCGGCGTCAGGCTTGCGCGCCGGGTTCAGCCCGTTCGTGGACGGCACGATCCTGCCGCATCATCCGTACGCGCCGGAGCCGGCACCCACGGCCGCGAACGTCCCGATGATCATCTGCTCGACGGCGAACGAGCAGTCGCCCGCCTGGACCGACGCGACGTTGCTGAACGTCACGCTCACGCAGGTCGCCGAGCGCCTCAAGGATCGCGCCGGTTTCGGCCCGGGTCTCGGCGACAGGGCGCAAGAACGTCGTGGACGCCTATGCCAGGGTCTTCCCCGACAAGAAGCCGGTGGAGATCTGGTCGTTCGTCAGCAGCAACCGGCAGAACGTCGTGGCGCTCGCGGACGCCAAGGTGCGTCAGCCGGCGCCGGTGTTCGTCAGCTGGTTCGCCTGGCAGCCGCCGCTCTTCGACGGGCGCATCGGCGCGTTCCACTGCGTGGACATCTGCTTCTGGTTCCACAACACCGATCTCATGCTGCAGTCACACCGGTGGCGGCGCCAGGCCGCGCAAGCTCGCCGAGAAGATGGCGGGCTCGCTCGTGCAGTTCATGAGGACAGGCGACCCGAACGGCCCTGGGCTCACACCGTGGCCGAGGTACACGTCGGCGGAAGGCGAAACGCTCGTTCTCGACGACGTGTGCGACGTCAGGAACGATCCCGATCGGCAGGCGCGGCAGGCGCTTCCCACGACGTAGCCGTTGCCGGCCCCGGCCTCATCAGGACCTCAGTCCTGCCAGCTGCGGCGCCCGCCGGGCCTCGCGGTACTCTTCGTTCCTTCCGCTGTCGCGCACGATCGCTAGCCGCGCAGCGTCATGGTAACAGCGTAAAATTTGCGCGCACATGATCGCCGCTCGCCTGTGGATCCTGTTTCTGCTCACCTCGATGGCGATCCATGCGGCCCAAACCGATCAGGGCTGGACGGGAGCTGGAATCAAGAACGGCGTCACTCTGGCGTTTCGTGATGATCCGCAGTTGAACGCGCGGCACGTGCGCGCAGTCGCCGAGTTGCCCCATGAGCCCGACAAGATCATCCCGGTCGTGTGTGACTTCACGCAGGTCCTCGACCCCGACACGCGCGAAACGCGCGTTCTCTCCGGCGAGACTGGCGGCCGCTACGAGATCTATCTGCGCTACGCACCACGCTACCTGGTGGTGTCGGCTCGCGACGTGGTGCTCGACGTTCGACGGGAGGCCAACGGCTGCGCGTGGTCGGAGGTCGCCGGGCGCGTCCCGCCGCAATCCGGCGCCGTGCGCATGCCGCTGCTGCGTGGATCGTGGACGGTCGAGCCGATCGATACCTCGCGCTCGCGCGTGACGTACCAGATCGCCGTGCGGCCTGGCGGAAGCATTCCGGGTTGGATGGTGCGTCGCGGCGCCGCCAGTGCCCTGCCCGAAGTGATCGAGCGCGTAGCGCGCTGTTTGGCGAGCCCGGAACGTCGCGACGGCCGTTGCCCGAAGCCTTCATGACGTGAGTGAGGTCCGTTTCTTGCTGCGGCCAACCAGGCCGTTCGGACTCGACCGGGGACAGTCCGACTTTTTCAGGCCAGCTATGCGACCGTCAGGCGACGGATGCCGTTTCACGGTTACATAGTGGAGGGCGGGATGGCGAGATTCGTTCGAGCGTTCGGCGCGGCAACCGCGATGCTGCTCGGTTCTTCACAGGCCGTTGCCGCCCAGGACCCGGCGCACTCGTTCAGTGAACTTCGTGGTGTCGTGCTGCCCGACGCGACGATTACGGTGATGGACAGTCGTCTTTCCGAAAGGAACGGCAAGCTCGTTGAGCTGACACCGTCAACGCTGACGCTGCGAGTGGACGGCCGCCTGCTGACATTTGCGGAAGCCGACATCGTTCGGATTCGACAGCCGCGCCGTGACTCGCTGATGAACGGCGCACTGTGGGGTGCCGGAGTTGCGGCATCTGTGCTCGCAGTCAGCGCCATCCTTCACCACGAAGCCGGCACCGATCTGAGCGGCGCGGACTGGGTGCAGAGCATTGTCGGGTTCACCGCGGTGTGCACCGGGACCGGCATCGCCATTGACACGCTGAACGCCACGGATCGAGTTATCTACGAAGAATCGCCACGACAACAGACCAACGTCCACGTTGGTGCCGCAGTGAAAGGCAGGGGTGCGAGGGTATTCGTCAGCTTTCAATTCTAGAGCTGAATTTCTCCGCTGCGCCTCACTTGGTTTTAGGCGCGACGACCTGCAACCAACGCTCCCAAGTAGACCGCCGCCAGCTTCGTCAGGAGCGAAACGGCGGACAGAACGGCGATCCTCGGAGTCAGTCCCGCTGCCAGCAGCACGCCTATGTCGATGAGGGCGTAGGTCAACCAGACCACCAGGGCTGCCTTCACCGCGAACTCTCCCTCCCACCAACCGCCGACCCACCAGCCTGCCAAGAACATCAGCGGAATGCCAGCAACGATGCTGCAATACGGTGCGGCGACCTTAATGTGGTCGTGGTAGTACTGCTCTTCGTGGCCGGGGTCGATCAAATGGCCGTAAACGACCATGTACAAGATGCTGAGCGCGACGTTCACAACCAATACCAAGAGCGCAACGCCCACCAGCCATGCCAAGCGACCGAGCATCATCAGGTCTCCTCTTCTTCAAGGCCTGACGTCAGCGCTGAGCGTTTCACTCACCGCACCGGAATCATCACTTCAGTCAATTGGTCTGCCGGCGGCGTCCGGTCCGGCTGGGTGAGATACATCTCGAGCGCGGGAGCCTTGCGAATCGTGCGCCCCTCCCGCGGAATGAATTCACGCGCGAGCCAGGCGTAGGTGGCGGCGAGACCGTCGAACGACCCGCGGTGCAACGCGGTGGCGTACATCCCGCCCGGCAGCTCTCGTATCGCGATGTCGTTCGCGGGCCTGGCGGCGTGGGTCAGCTCGACGCAACAGTCGAAGCGAAGCTTGTCGGCTGGCGTAACGCCAGGATTGTCGTGGGCCATGCCAAGAAACAGCAACCCGTTGCCGGCCTGGGCGCGAGGACGTCCGGTTGCCGCCCACGCAGCGAGCCGCGCGAACGTCGGGGGGACGTCTTCGTATGGGCCGACGTGGCGAATGAACCCCACCCGCAGCGGCGCGAGGCGCTCGATGCGGCCCGCGAGGTCGTCCCGTCGCGACGATGCCGGCGCCGCACGCGCCCGTTGGCGCCGGCGAAACTTCGCCGGCGGCGCCGCGAATCGCGCGGAAAACGCCCGCGTGAACGATGTGCCGCTCGGGTACCCGGCCTCGACGCCGATTGCGCTGACCGTGCGATCGGTCGTCAAGAGTTCGTGCGCGGCCCGCTCGAGGCGCAGGCGCCGGAAGTACTCGGCCGGGTTCTCGCCGACGATGGCCCGGAAGACGCGATGAAAGTGGAACGGCGACAGGCAGGCGTGCCCGGCTAGCGTGTCGAGTGACGGGTTCAGCGCCGGGTCGGACTCGATCGCCACGACGGCCCGTGCGATGCGCTCGCGGTAGCTCACGGTGGTCGAAGGCCGCACCTGCGTCGTCGCCTTCATGCGGGAGCCTGGGGCACGGTGGAACGAATGCTACTGCAGCGAAGTGGCTGCCGGCGCGATCCCCGCGAAGTTCGCAAGAAATGTCAACCTTGCGGCGGAGTGCAACATCCGGCGGTTCGATAAATGAAGTGGGCTGGTGATTTCAGCCGTTTAGAATCAATGACGTAGGGTTGGTGGACCAGACCGGGATCGTGCCGGTTAGGCGAGCCGAAGGCGATGCCGATCTGCCTGAGCCCGGTCTGAGTCCACCAGACCGAGCGAAGCGAAGGTTGGTGGACCAGACCGGGATCGAACCGGTGACCTCGTGAATGCCATTCACGCGCGCTCCCAGCTGCGCCACTGGCCCACTGATGGACGCACGACCCGCGACGGTCGCGCGGCCGGGAATCTCTGATTTTAGCCTACAGCTTCAGCCCCGTCCATCGTTCGTAGTCCGCTGGCGTATCGATGTCCGCGAAGCAACCGTCGTCGTCAACCGCAATGTCGGCGAGATTCTCGGTGTGCGCGTGGACGATGGCGCGCGCGCCCTGCGCAGGATCGGCCGCCCGAAGCTCATCGAACAGCGTCCGGTCGAAGATCACCGGATGCCCGTGCCGCCCCTCACGAACCGGCCGGACAATCGGTGCGCGCGTTCGGCGCCAGGCCTCCGCCAGCGCCCTGACCGTTGTCTCGCTGACCAAGGGCTGATCCACTGGCGCGATCATCACTGCGGAGACGCCCGGTCGATCAATCACGTCGAGCCCGACCACGATGGACGAGAGCTGTCCTTGATCGACATCAGGGTTGACGACAACCCGCGCGCGAAAACCGAGCCGCGCCCGGATGGCGGACGCCTGCTCCCCCGCCACGACGACGACATCATCGATGCCGCCGGCCACGAGCGTGCCGACGAGACGCTCGACGAAGGTCTCGCCGACGCGAGTGACCGACAGCAACGCCTTGGGCCTCCCCATCCGGGTCGATCGGCCCGCGGCAAGCACCAGGGCCGGCATCGGCATCGCCGCTACTGTATTAGAATCCACGGCCATGACGATGGCTGACCTTCGCATCCGCTGTCAGCGCTGCGGAGGAGAGATGGAGATGAAGGACCCGGGTCCTGGAGCGCCCTGGCGACCTGAGCAATTCTGGGTCTGTCCGAAATGCCACCGGCACTTCTGGACGGCCTACGCCTCCCGCCCGACCCCCCCACCGGCAACGGAACCGGCGAAAGAACCGGCGAAAGAGCCCCTCAAACCGCCCACGGAGTCGCCCGTCTCCTAACTCTTGCATTTCTTGACTTCACGTAGGGAAGCACCTAAACTTGCCGCGTTTTAGGGCAGTCCGGCCGGTCGTCGGCGTCTCGTCCTTTGTCAGGATACGGGCCGCTCAACCTCCCGGCCCGCTCCCAGCGCCGGCGTGCGCGCGCTGCCGCCCGGATGACCGGGCGGTTTGGTCTGGAGGAATTCGGTATGCCAACGGGCACAATCGCACGGCTCCTCATTGACAAGGGTTTCGGGTTTATCCGCGATGAAGGGGGCATCGAGCACTTCTTCCACCGAAGCGCGGTGCGAGGCGCGGTGTTCGAGCTGCTTCGCGAGGGTCAGCGCGTGGAGTTCAGCCCGGAGGACTCGACGAAGGGCCCCCGCGCCGGCGACGTTCGATTGATCGAAGGTTGAGCCCGGACGGCTTCGGCCGTCGTCGCACACCACCTGAGCCGATCGGACCGCGGCGGAGCGCCTGAGCGTTACTCCGCGGTTCGCTCTATCCCCGCTCGATTACATGCCCTCCGCGTTCGCCCCGTCTGGAACCGGTTCGAATGTCGCTCGCCGCGTGCTGCAAGCCCAGGCGCTGGTACTCGTGACGGCACTCCTTTTCGTTCCATTCCTCGGCTCGCTGCTCGTCACGGAAGATCCCCTGGAGCGGGCGGACGCACTCTTCGTTCTCGCCGGCTCTCGGGCATCACGATGGCTCGAAGCGAGAGATCTCTTCAAAGAGGGCTACGCGCCGGTTGTGCTGCTCAGCGACGGTCATCGCGAGGAAGCCGAACGTCTGGCGCTTGAGCAAGGCGCGCCCCTTCGCTCCGAGGGGGAGCTCGCACGGGAGGCTCTGGTCGCGCTCGGTGTGCCGGCCGCGCAGGTCGTCGTGCTCGCGGGCAGACCCCTCAGTACGGCCGACGAGGCGTCGGCGCTGCGTGAATACGGGCTGGACCGGCGCTGGCGGACGGTGATTGTCGTCACGTCGAAGCTCCATACCCGTCGCGCAGCGTTCGCCATGCGGCGCGCGGTCGCGGACACTCCGATTCGGATCGTCATGCGCGCGACCCGCTACGATGACGACGATCCGTCGCGCTGGTGGCGGCGGCGCGGGACGGCCCGGCGCGTTATGTACGAGTTGCCCGCTATCGTCGCCTACGTGCTCGGTCTCGGAGGATAATCGCGCTCTGGGGAAGCGAACGGGGCCCGGTGGCCCTCCCGGTCTTCAAAATCGGTTGCCGCCTGCGCTGAGTGGGCGGGCTGAGTTCGACTCTCAGGCGCTTCCGCCAGCCTTCGCTCGCCTTCGGCGAGCTTCGGCTGGGCAAGCCCAGCCGAGCGAGCTTGCGTTCAGGCGAAGGATGTCGCGCCGAAGCGGCGAAGCCGCGAAGGCGGATGACGTAGCTACTCGATCACCCTCAGAAACGCGCCGGCATCGCTCAAATCCTCGAACACGACGTCGGCGCCGGCGGCGCGGAGCGAGGGAACGTCGAACCCTCCAGTCGCGACCGCGATCGACATCGCGTTCCCTGCCGCCGCGCAGGCCACGTCGTGCGGCGTATCGCCGACGATGAACACGCGCTCGAAGCCACCCACGTGACCGCAATCCCGGGCGCGCTCCAGCGCCACCGGCACGAGGCTGTTACGGTCGTGCGAGTCGTCGCCGTACGCGCCGCACCTGAAGTAGCGCCATAGATCGAAGTACTCCAGCTTGATGCGCGCCGCCTCCGCGAAGTTCCCGGTCAGCAGCCCGAGGAACACGTCGTCTCTTCGTTCGAGCGCGTCGAGCAACACCGTAATGCCCGGCATGATCCCCTTGCGACCCTCGCCGCGCTTCGGCACCTCTTGTGTGAGGTGGCGCACGTATGCAGCCCGGAAGCGATCGAGCTCGTCGGTGTCCAGCGTTTTCCCGTGCTGCGCGAGCGCGGCGCCGAGCAGGTATCGATCTGTTCGACCGGCCATCGAGATATCCGCAAACGCATCGTCTATGCCGAACACGTCGACAAGCGCCCGCGTCATTGCGCGGACGCCGGCGCGACCGGTCAGCACGAGCGTGCCGTCGATGTCGAAAAGGATCAGTTTGCTCATTTCTGCGTCAATCTGCGAGAATCTGCGGCTTTGACACGGTATTGTACAATTCGCGTCCTGAGGAGCGACCCGATGACGATGACGCGTGCGACGAGCGCCGCGGCGGCGCTGAGCGGCTGCCTGGTAGTGGCTATCGTAGTGACCGCGAGCGAGCGCGGGAGTGATGCCGTCGGTCAGGCGGGCGCCGCCTTCACACCGCCGCGCGGGCTGGAGAGCATGGCGATTCCCGTGCCCGCGGACAATCCGATGACCGCCGCGCGCATCGCGCTGGGCAAGCAGCTCTTCTTCGACATGCGGTTGTCCCGCACGAAGAAAATGTCGTGCGAAACCTGTCACGTGCCCGAGAAGGGCTGGACCGACGGCCTGGCCCTGTCACCGCGGTTCGACGGGTCGATGAACACCCGGCACACACCGACGTTGTACGGGGTCGCCTATTTCCCGGATCTCTATTGGGATGGGCGGGCGAAGGGCCTCGAAGCCCAGATCCTCGCCGCGTGGCGCTCGCAGATGGGCGCCGATCCGGATGCGATCGCCAAGGAGCTGCAGGAAATCCCGGCCTATGCCAAGTCGTTCGAAGCGGACATGGGAGGTCCGGTCACCGGCGATCGCATCGTGAAGGCGCTCGCGGCCTACGTGCGCACGATCCACGCGGGCGACACGGCCTGGGATTCGACGCCGCAGGGCGAGGCGGCGCTGAAGACGACCGCCGTGGGGCGTGGATTCATCGTGTTCTCCGAGGTCGCGAAGTGCACGCTGTGCCATCTGCCTCCGCTGTTCACCGATACGCTCTTCCACAACGTGGGCGTCGGTTTCGCCAGGCCAAACCCGGACCTCGGACGCGGCAAGCACCTGTTGGACACGGCCGCCAAGAACAACCAGCCGGCGCCGGCCGACGCGGAAAAGCTGACTGGGGCCTTCAAGACGCCCAGCCTGCGCGGGGTGGCGCTGTCCGGACCGTACTTCCACGACGGCAGCGCGAAGACGCTCGAAGCGGCCGTGGACTTCATGGTGAACGGCGGCGTCAAGAACCCGCACCTCGACGAGAAGCTGCAGAAATGGCCGGTCACGGCGGCCCAGAGGAAGGATCTTCTCGGGTTCCTGAACGCCCTCTCGCCCAAGAACCCGAAGGTCGAGCGGCCGACGTTGCCGTAGCGCAATCACCAGGGCCAGCGTCGCTTCCGCGCGTCGCTCATCTCCCCGGTCGCGGGGTTCAGCTTGACGCGCCGTTCCGCGACGCGGGCAGCGAACCCCTCGTCCTCGGTGATGGCGACGGCGGTCAGGCCGCGGCCCTTGACGACGCGCGCCACATCCTCCGCGAACGCGGCAACGGCGCCCGGCGGAAGGGACGCGGTCGGGTGTTCCATGAGCAGGATCGCCGGCTGGAGCGCGAGGGCGCGGCCCAGAAGAACGCGCATCCGCGCGAGGGGCGGACTGTCCGCGGCCCGATCGTGGACGCTCGATCCTGAGAGCCCGACTTCCTCAGCTAACTCGAGCACCTGTCCCATCACGTCCGGTCCGACGGGATCGATGGCCATGGTGAACGACAACGCAAGGTTCTGAGCGAGCGTCGATCCCTCGAGCAGGGCGACGCGCTCGGTGACGATCCCGAAGCGGTCGAGCGAGGCGAGCCAGTCCTCGCCGGTCGCGATGGCGGAGGTCGGGCGCCCGAGCACGCGCACCTCGCCCTCATCGGGCAGCGCGGCGCCGGTGATCAGGCCGATCAGCGCTTCCGCCGCCGGCCGGTCCAGCCCCGACAGGGCGAGGCGCTCGCCGCGCCTGGCGACGAGCGACGCTATCCGCAGCGGCCGCAGCCCTTTGTAGTCCCTGACCACGCGCGTCAGCTCGAGCGCGGGCGGCTCGGTCATGTTCGGATGGGAGGCACGCCGTGCGCGCCTAGGAGCCGGTCGATATCCTGAACGACGCGGGCGCTCGTGGCGATCGCGCGAAATTCGACGCGGATGGCGGCCAGGTTGGACAGCACCGCCGACCACGCCAGCACCTGGTGCAGCGCGGCGGGCATCGACCCGACGTCCACGCCGCCGCCGACGATCGCCGCGGCGATCGTCACCATCATGGCGAGCGTGCCGATCGAAAAGACCGGCTTGCGCGCGCGAGAGATCTGGGCCACGAATTCGCGCGAGAGGTTTCCCTCGGAGACGGCTTCGCGTACCGCCTTCCCCTTGCCGATGAAGTAGAACATCATCATCGAGTGGGTCAGCAGCGTCAGCATCGTCGCGAAGATACTCGTCGTCGTGTGCCTGAGCAGACCGGCCGTATCGGTTGCGGTCATGCCGAGCACAAGGCTCGCCACCAGGCCGGCGATCGACAGAAATGCGGCGGTGACGAGCGCGGAGGCCACTTCGTGTCCTCAGTCCCCTGCCGAGTCCCTGGCGCGTGGCGCCGACTGGCTGATTGAGAACTCTTCGCGCTTCAGCAGCAGACGGTCGAAATCCGCCTGTGGAAGCGTCACGCGACCGAGCGCGCCTTCGTGGTACCCCTCGTCGCGATGGAAATCGGACCCACCCGTGACGAGCAACCCCAGCCGTGTCGCCATATCACGGTACCGCGAGGTCATCGCCTCGTCGTGATCGGGATGGTAGACCTCGAGCGCGTCGGCCGACCGCGCGACTCGTTCGACGAGATCGTCACGTCTGAGGCAGCCCGGGTGGGCGACGGCGGCGAGGCCGCCCGCGCCATGAATCAGCGCGCACACTTCGTTCACCGATGGAGCCGCGCGGGGCACGAATGCCGGTCGGCCCTCGCCGATCCAGAGATCGAACGCCTGCCGTATCGACGACACATGGCCCGCGCGGACCAGTGCGTCGGCGATCTGCGGCCGACCGACCGATCGCCCTTCCGGCGTCCCTGCGATGATTGTTTCCACCTCGATCGGCAGGCCGAGATCCGTCAGCCGTGCGGCGAGCTCGCGGATACGCCGGACTCGATCTGCGCGTTGCGCGGTCAAACCGGCGCCGAGGCGCGTGGACCCGGGGTCGATGAAATAGCCGAGCACATGGACGTCGAGGCCATCTTCGAGCGCCGTCATTTCGATCCCGGGGATGCACGTGAGGCCGTGCAGCCGCGCCGCATCGCGCGCGGCGGCGAGACCGGCGACGGTGTCGTGGTCGGTGACGCTGAAGGTGCGGATGCCGGCCAGCCAGACGCGCCGGACGAGCTCGACCGGCTCGTGCGCGCCGTCGGACGCGCGGGTGTGGAGGTGGAGATCGATCACGCCGATGCGACGGCGCGGCGTCCCTTGCGGCCGGGCCGGCGCCGGCGCCGCCGGTCCGTGAGCGCGCGGTATTCACGGATGAGAAGATCCAGATGATCGCGCTCCTCGTCGGCGAACTCGAGGAACATCTGCTTCCCGTCGGAATCCTCGAACCGCTCGCCGTAACGCTTGAAGAACTTGTGGGACCCGCGCTCGCATCGTATGCCGATCATCAGGGCGCGCTTGTCGTCGACTCCTCTCCCCTTCAGCTCCTCGGCGCCGGCGGCGAACAGACCGTTTGCGGCCCCCTTGAAGAAGAGGAACGTCGGCCGCGATTCGAGCTCGGGATCGCGCGCGAGCAGCGTGCGGTAGCGCGCTTCGAGCGTGCGGAGGTGCTCTTTCTCTTCTTCGGCCATCTTCTCGAAGACGGCGCGGCCGCGGGGATCGCGGGCGATGCGAGCCGCCCTCGTGTAGAACTCGAGCCCGCTCCGCTCGGTCGCGATGGCGATCCGAAGGGCGTCTCGCGCGAACAGCAGCTCGGTCGTGACCTGATCCTTCTGCGGCGGGCGGCCCGCCCTGCACTCCTCACAGGTTCCGTAGATCTGCAGCACGCTCTGCCGCGCGGTGAAGTTGCGCGCGGCGGCGACCTCTTCGAGCAGCGCCTCGATGTCCGAGCTCAGGAACTCGGACGAGCGGTTGCAGGTCTTGCAGATCAGGTGGAAGTGCCGCGGGTGTCGGTACGAATGCTCGAACCGGAAGCGCCCCTCTCCAAAATCGACCTTGCGGGCGATTCCGGCCTCGACCATCCACTGCAGGGTGCGGTAGATGGTGGCGCGGCTGATCTTGTGGTCTTCGCGTCGAATCAGATCGACCAGGTCGTCCGCGCTGAGGTGCCCCTCCTGCCGGAGAAAGACGTTGACGATGAAGTCGCGCTTGCTCGAGCGCTTGCCGCCCGCGGGACGGAGGCTGTCGATGTAGGCCGAGGTCGGTTCCATCGCGGGCTCCCGCACAAACACCAAGAGGCCAGAGGCCGCGGATGAGAGGCCGGCGATTCTGGCCCCTCGTCCCTGGTCCCTGACCTCCTGGGGAGAAGCGTCAGACGTTGAACGACTGGCCGCAGCCGCAGGTCGACTTGGCGTTCGGATTGCGGATCGTGAACCCGCCTCCCGTGAGATTGTCGATGAAATCGACCTCCGCGCCTTTCAGGTACCGCGCGCTGATCGGATCGACGAGCAACCGGATGCCGTTCGATTCGATCTGCTGATCGGTGTCGGCCTGTCCTTCGCCTTCATCGATCATCAGCCCGTACTGGAAGCCGGAGCACCCGCCTCCCTGCACGAACACGCGCAGCGCGGCCTGCTGCTTGTGCTCCTCGGTCAGCAGCTCGGAGATCTTCGATGCGGCCGTCTGGGTCACAGTAATCATACGGATCAGTATACACTGCCCGAATGGTCCGCGAACAGCCGTTCTGGCTCGGCGGGCGCGCCGAACGGTCGAGCCGAGTTCTGGACGTCATCAATCCGTTCGACGGCGCGACCGTCGCGCGCACGTGGCTGGCGGGCCCGGCGGAGTTCGATCGTGCGACCGCCGCGGCGATCGCCGCGGCGCCCGCCATGCGCGGGCTCGCCGCCTACGAACGGTCGGCGATCCTCTCGGCCGCGTCGGTGGAAATCCGCAAACGGCGCGACGAAATCGCGCGCGCGATCGCGCTCGAGGCAGGCAAGCCGATCAAGGACGCGACCACGGAAGCGGACCGCGCGACGATGACCTTTCAGGTCGCGGCCGAGGAGGCGCGGCGGTTGGAAGGCGAGGTTATCCCCGTCGATCTCGCGCCGCACGGCAAGGGCCGGCTGGCGATCACGCGGCGCTTCCCGATCGGTCCGGTCGCCGCCATCTCTCCGTTCAATTTCCCGTTCAACCTCGCGGCGCACAAGGTGGCCCCCGCGATCGCCGCCGGCAATCCGGTCGTGTTGAAGCCGGCGAGCAAGACACCGATCTCCGCGCTCCTGCTGGGCGAAATCGTCCAGTCCGCCGGCCTGCCGCCGGGCGCGATCAGCGTCCTGCCGATGGATCGCGAGACCGGCGACCGGCTCGTGACCGACGAGCGCTACAAGCTCCTGACCTTCACCGGTTCCTCTGCAGTCGGCTGGAAGATGAAGGCACGGGCGGGAAAAAAACGCGTCATCCTCGAGTTGGGCGGAAACGCCGGCGTCATCGTCGACGAAGGAGCAGACCTCGACTTCGCGGCGGCGCGCGTGACCACTGGCGGCTTCGCCTTCGCGGGCCAGAGCTGCATCGCCGTCCAGCGCGTGTTCGTCCACGATCGCGTCTTCGACGAGTTCGCGTCGAAGCTCGTCGCGAACGTCGAGCGTCTGAAGCTCGGCGACCCGATCGATCAATCGACGGATCTCGGCCCCCTGATCGAGGAGGAGGAGGCCGCGAGGATCGATGCCTGGGTAAAGGAGGCGATGGCCGCGGGCGCGCGTCCGCTGACGGGCGGACGCCGATGCGGCCGCGCGATGTACATGCCGACCGTGCTGGTCGACGTCCCGCTCGACGCCAAGGTCTGCGCCGAGGAAGTCTTCGCGCCGCTGGTGGCGCTCGGCCGCTTCACCGACTTCCAGCGAGCGCTGGACCTGGTGAACGCGTCGTCGTACGGCCTGCAGGCGGGCATCTTCACACCCAGCCTGGAGCACACGCTCGCAGCCTTCGACGCGCTCGAGGTCGGCGGCGTCATGGTCAACGAGGTGCCGACCTGGCGCATCGATCACATGCCGTACGGTGGGGTGAAGGATTCCGGGCTCGGCCGTGAGGGCCCGCGTTACACGATTGAGGAGATGACCGAGCTGAAGCTGCTGGTCATCAACCGGCAGACACCGTGATCAGCGCGACGACCGACGATCTGGACGTTCGACTCGATGTGTTGACCGCGGCCCGGCCCGACCTGGCGGCGGCGGCATCGCTTCAGCGGTCGTTGCTCGGTCGGATGATCGCATCGACCGACCGCCTGCGCGGCGAAGGTGCTCCCGCGCCGACGGCCGTGTCGGCCGTCACAGCGGTCACCCGCTTGAAGCAGGGATTGCCGGCTCTGCGGGGCGAGGCCGTGGAGATGCCGGTCGGCCTCCTGTCGCCGGAGCTGGCGCCGCTCTGCGACGCGCTCGCCGACGGCGGCGCCGGCGATCCCGCGCGTCATATATCGGATGCGCTCCGCGGCGGCCGCATCGATCAGGCGTCGCTGCTGGCAGCGTCGTTCCGCCGCGATCAGGCGGCCATCCGGACGTTCGCGAACCACGCGTCTCTCTCCGCGGATCTCCTCTGGCTGGTGGGTGAGCTGGCCGCCGGGCCGTTCGCGTTCGTTGCGCAGGCGAGCGTGTTCGACAACGACGAGGCGCGTGCGGCGCGCGACGGCTGGGACCGCGGTTATTGTCCCGCCTGCGGATCATGGCCGGCGTTGGCCGAGCTGTCTGGTGGCGCGCGGCGACTTCGCTGCTCGTTCTGCGCTGCCGCCTGGCAGCCGTCGGTCTGCCGGTGCGTCTACTGCGCCGAGGAGGGGGCCGCCTTCTCGCTCGCCGCGCCCGATGAGGAACGGCCGGCATGGCGGCTCGAGCTGTGCGCCGCCTGCGGCGGGTACCTCAAGTCCATCGAGGCGGCCGCTCCGATTCGCTACCCGCTCCTGGCCGTGGACGACATGGAAACGACGTCGCTCGACATCGTCGCCATGGATCGTGGGTACGGGCGGCCCCCGCTCCCGGACTTCGGGGCAGCGCTGTCGGTGCCGACCGCCGGATGCCGGTCAACCAATGCGTAGCCTCGACGTCAACGCGCTCGTCGACAGATTCCTCAAGGATCACGTCGTCCGACGCATCTGGGACCGTGACGCAACCGTCTGGGCCGCGACGGATGCTGCCCCGGTTTCGTCCATCCGGAATCGCCTCGGCTGGCTTGACGCGCCTCGCGCGATGGCCGGTCACGTCGATCGCGTCCAGACGCTCGCCAAGGACGTGCGCGACGCGAAGATCGAGACGGCCTACCTGCTCGGGATGGGTGGAAGCAGCCTGTGCGCCGAAGTCTTGCGGACGGCCTACGGCGTCGCCGATTCCCATCCCGATCTCGTCGTGCTCGACACAACCGACGAGGAAACGCTCACATCGGTTCACTCGCGCATCAACCCCGAACGGGCGCTGTTCGTCGTCGCCAGCAAGAGCGGAACCACGATCGAGATCAGCTCGATGGAGCGGTTCTTCTGGCACGTGATGCGGGAGGCTCTCGGCGAGCGGGCGGGACGACACTTCGTCGCCGTGACGGATCCGGGCACCGCGCTGGAAGCGCTGGCGCGCGAGCGAGGCTATCGGGCGACGTTCCTCAACCCGCCGGACATCGGCGGGCGGTTCTCGGCGCTCTCGCTCTTCGGTCTCGTGCCGGCCGCGATCATCGGCGCGCCGGTTGCCGATCTGCTCGCTGCCGGGGCGGCGATGGCGGACGGCTGCCGCGAAGCGCGCCGCACGAACGCGGGGCTCGAGCTTGGAGCGTTCATGGGAGCCTCCGCGTCGGCTGGCCGCGACAAGCTGACGGTGCTGCTTCCCCACTCGCTCGCGTCGCTCGGCCTGTGGATCGAACAGCTCGTAGCAGAGAGCACGGGAAAGCGTGGGCGTGGCCTGCTCCCGGTGGTCGACGAGCCGCTCGGCGCCGCGTATGGGAAGGATCGGGCCTTCGTGGCGATCGAGACCGAGGATGAACGCCTCGACCGTGCCGCGCTCGACGCGCTCGGCGAGGCGGGGCATCCGGTCTTTCACATTCGCACCCGCCGCGATGCCCTGGGCGCGGAGTTCTTCCGATGGGAGTTCGCAACGGCCGTCGCGGGAGCGGCGCTGCAGCTGAACCCGTTCGACGAGCCGAACGTCACCGAAGCCAAAGACCGGACGAAGGCCCTCCTGACCGCGTTCGAGCGGGATCGGCGCCTGCCGGAGGAGAAGACCGCGGGCGCGGCCGATGTGCGGGCGCTCGTCGAATCGGTGCGCGAGGGTGACTATTTTGCGGTCTTGTCGTATCTGCCGCCGGAATCATCCACCCTGGGCGTCATCGACGAACTGCGCGCGGCGATCCGGTCCCGCGGCGGACATGCGACGACGTTCGGCGTCGGACCCCGGTACCTTCACTCGACCGGCCAGTATCACAAGGGAGGCCCGGACACGGGGGTGTTTCTCATCATCACGGCGGAGGATCGCACGAACACCATGATCCCAGGCGCCGGGTATGCTTTCTCGACGCTGAAACGGGCGCAGGCGCTGGGGGACTATCAGGCGCTGGCCGCACACGGACGGCGGGTCGCGCGCGTCCACGTCACGGGCACCGATCACGCGCGATCGCTCGAGACGCTGATTGCCGAGGCGCTGGGCGCCAGGCACTAGTTTGAGGTTGTAGGTACGACCCTTTAGGGTCGTCCTCGCGAGACGAGGCTAAAGCCTCGTACCACTAGATTGAGTCAGCAGCTCCAGCCGCTGGCCCGACGCGTTTTCCAGATCCCGGTGCAGGCTGTTGCCGTGCGCGTCCATCGTGACGATCGCCGGAAAGTCGCGCACGCTGAGATGCCACATCGCCTCGGGAGTGCCGAATTCCATCAGCGACACGCCATCGACGCGCTCGATGCATCGCGCGTAGAACTGCGCGGCGCCGCCGACGGCGTTCAAGTACACCGCGCCGGTCTCCTGCAGCGCCTGCAGCGTCTTGGCGCCCATGCCGCCCTTTCCAATCACCGCCCGCACTCCGTAGCGGCGGATGATGTCACCCTGATACGGCTCTTCGCGGATGCTCGTCGTCGGCCCCGCGGCGGTCACGGTCCACTCGGATCCCTTCTTGGCGACCACCGGCCCGCAGTGGTAGAGCACGCCACCGCGCAGGTCGACGGGGGGCTCGTGCTTCATGAGATGCGCGTGGACGGCGTCGCGCCCCGTGTGCATGAGACCGGAGACGAGGACCACGTCTCCGACGCGAAGCGCGCGGATCTGTTCGTCGGAGATCGGCGCCGCGAGAGCGACCTCACGGCCCGTGCGCGGGAAGCCTTCTCGCCCGCCGGCGAGCATCGGTGTTGACGGTGCGCCTTGCGGCTCGCGGTAGAGCCACTCGCGGATCGCTCCGGTGGATGGCTCGAGCCGGACGCCGAGCCGTCGAAACGCCCAGCAGTCGTACGCGACCGACACGAAGAAGCTGGCGGGCAGCCGGTTGAGCGCGCCGACTTTGCATCCGATGAGCGACACGTTCCCGCCGAATCCCATGGTGCCGACGCCGAGGCTGTTGACGGTCGCCATGACCGAGTCCTCGAGCGCGGCCAGCCGCGAATCCAGATTGACGTCGTCGAGCGTCCGGAACAGCTGTTCCTTCGCGTGAAGGTACCCCGACGTCCGGTCTCCACCGATGCACACGCCAACGGCCCCCGGCGCGCAGCCCTTGCCTTGGGCGTGCCACACCGCGTGAAGGATGCACTTGCGCACGCCGTCCAGCGTCCGGTCGGCGCGGCCGAGATGCGCAAGCTCGGTCGGCAGCGCGTATTGCGCGTTCGTGTTCTCGCAGCCGCCGCCTTTGAGGATCAGCTTTACCTCGATCTCATCCGACGCCCACTGCTCGAAGTGGACGATCGGCGTCCCCGGCCCCAGGTTGTCGCCCGAGTTCTCGCCTGTGATCGAATCGACCGAGTTCGGACGCAGCTTGCCTCGCCTCGTGGCTTCGCGGACGGCGTTCTGGATCTGCTCGCGCATCCAGATTTGATTTGCGCCGACCGGCACGCGGACCTCGAAGGTCGGCATGCCCGTGTCCTGGCAAATCGGCCCCTCGCAGGAAGCGGCCTCGTCGATGTTCTCCGCGATGATCGACAGCGCCTGGGCGGACCGCGTGCCGTCGGCCTCGGCGTCCATCGCCGTGCGCATCGCGGCGCGCACGTCCGGCGGCAGGTCGGTCGCGGTGCG
This sequence comes from uncultured Acidobacteriota bacterium, assembly GCA_963847125.1. Lineage (GTDB taxonomy): Bacteria > Acidobacteriota > Vicinamibacteria > Vicinamibacterales > 2-12-FULL-66-21 > DATAEE01. The sequence continues at coordinate 2,035,408 of CAWJYM010000004.1, read as the reverse complement.
CGTGATGAGCGCGACCAGGCTGTCGAAGAAGGCTGGTAACATGGGATGAGTTTACTACCGCCGGGCCTGAGAGGCTCGGCGGTCCTGCCCATGCCGTACCGCATCGAGCGAGACTCTCTCGGGGACGTGCGCGTGCCGGCCGACGCGTACTACGGCGCGCAGACGGCGCGCGCGGCCAGAAATTTTCCCATCAGCGGCCTCCGCGCCCCCGACGACCTCGTCGTCGCGACCGTGCTCGTGAAGAAGGCGGCGGCGGAGGCGAACATGTCCCTGCGGCGCCTGCCGCGGGAGGTGGGTGCCGCAGTCATCCGCGCGGCGGATGAAATCCTGGCGGGTCGACACCGCGACCAGTTCGTCGTCGACGTGTATCAGGCGGGCGCCGGCACGTCGCACAACATGAACGTGAACGAGGTCATCGCGAACCGCGCGGCCGAGATGCTCGGCGGCGCGCGCGGCGAGTACGATCGGGTCCATCCGAACGACCACGTCAACATGAGCCAGTCCACGAACGACGTGTTTCCGACCGCGACGCGGCTGGCGCTCCTGATGACGACGCCCGCGCTGCTCGATGCCACGCGGCAGCTCGCGGATGCGCTCGAGCGGAAAGCCCGGACGTTTGCCCGGGTGCTCAAGACGGGCCGCACGCATCTTCAGGATGCCGTGCCGATGACCCTCGGCCAGGAGTTCGGCGGCTACGCCGCCTGCCTGCGTGTGGCAGCCGACGGGATCGAGGCGGCGTCGCGCGCGCTCGACGAGCTGAATCTCGGCGCCACGGCCGTCGGCACCGGCCTGAATGCCGGCGACGACTACGTCGCACGGGCAATCAAACGGCTCCGCGCGTATACCGGACTGCAGCTCCGCCCGGCGGCTAACCTGTTCCGCGTCACGCAGAGCATGGGAGATGTGCTCGGCTGGTCGGGCGCGGTACGTCGCCTCGCGGTTGAAGCAGGCAAGATCGCGTCGGACCTCCGGCTCCTCAGCATGGGGCCGCGGGCCGGGTTGGCCGAGATCACGCTGCCGGCGGTGCAGCCGGGCTCTTCGATCATGCCAGGCAAAGTGAACCCGTCCGTCCCGGAGATGGTGAATCAGGTCTGCTATCAGGTGCGCGGATGCGACGCGACGATCGAGGCCGCGGCGGAGGCTGGTCAGCTCGAGCTGAACGTGATGATGCCGGTGATCGCCTGGAACGCGCTGCACGCTTCGCGGATTCTGACCAACGCGATGACCGTGCTCCGCCTGAAAACCGTGCAAGGCATCCGCGCCGACGCCCGACGCTCGCGCGAGCTGCTCGACCGCAGCACCGCAGTCGCGACGGCGCTGAGCCCCTACATCGGCTACGCCGCGACGGCCGACATCGCCAAGGCTTCGATCGCGAGCGGCAAATCAATCCGCGATCTGGTGCTGGAGCGTGAACTGCTTCCGGCGGCGGATCTCGACCGCATCCTCTCGGTTGAGGCGATGACAACCCCAGGAGTAGCAGGGAAAACAACGAATGCAACGACTCGGAAAAGTCGCCGCGGCGCTCGCGCTCGCGGCCGTCGCCGCTGAGGCCGCGCCTTCAGATCGCGCCGGATTCCCGGGACAGGAACGGCCCCCCAGGTCCGGGCAGGAGCACGGGAGGCTGTTTCCACCACAGGATCTGGGCCTGCTCGAGGGTCCTGACCGCGACGCCTGGCAGAAGCCGGACGAGGTCATGGACGTGCTCGGCATCGCCGACGGCGCGACGGTCGCGGACCTTGGCGCCGGCGGGGGCTGGTTCACCATCCGCCTGGCCCGGCGGGTCGGGCCGAACGGCATCGTGTACGCGGAAGACGTCCAGCCGGAGATGATTGAGTCGATCACCAGACGTGTGGAACGTGAAGGGTTGACGAACGTGAAGCCCGTGCTCGGCGCTCCGACCAACCCGCGGCTGCCGGACGCCGCGCTGGACGCCGTGCTGATCGTCGGCGTCTACAACGAGATGGAGGATCCGGTCGCCCTCCTGAAAAACGTCGCGGTGGCCCTGAAGCCACGGGGCCGACTGGGCATCGTCGACTTCACCCAGGAGGGCCTGGGGCCGGGACCGCCGATGGAGGAACGCGTCAACCCTCAGCGAATCGTGACGGACGCTCAGGCGGCGGGGCTGAAGCTGATCGCGCGGGAAGACTTCCTCCGGTACCAGTACCTTCTCGTCTTTGCCAGATGACGCCTCCGCGGCTGCCTGACTCGCTCGCGGCGCAGCAGGCGCGCGTCACGGCCGCCATCGATCGCATTCTGCCTGGCGATGGCGTGGAGCCGTCCGCCGTCCACCGGGCGATGCGCTATACGACGTTCGCTCCCTCGAAGCGCGTGCGGGCCGCCGTCACGGTGCTGGCCGCCGAGCTGTGCGGTCGCGCAAACGACGGAACGATCGCCGCCGCGGCGGCGGTGGAGCTCGTCCACTCGGCGTCGCTCATTCTCGATGACCTGCCGTCGATGGACAACGCGCCGCTGAGGCGCGGGAAGCCCGCCTGCCATGTCGCGTTTGGTGAAGCGGTCGCCCTCCTCGCGGCCTTCGGCCTGTTGAATCTGGCGTTTTCGACGCTCGCTCGCGCGCTGGACGCTTCACTGGCGGCGCGCGTTGCGACGCTCATCGGCGACGCGGTCGGTTCCGACGGCCTCATCGGCGGCCAGGCCGAGGATCTCGCTGCGACCGACCAGCAGATCTCTTTCGAGACGCTCGAGCGAATCCACCGGCGCAAGACCGGCGCGCTCTTCAGCGCCGCGGCGGTCGCGGGTGCGCTGACCTCCGGCGCAGCGCCGCCGCAGGTTGCCGCACTCGAAGCCTATGCCAAGAACCTGGGCCTCGCCTTTCAGATCGTGGACGACCTGCTCGACGTGGAGGGCGATCCGGCGGAGACTGGTAAGGCTACCCGAACGGATTTGAAGAAAACGACGTTCGTCTCGTTCAGCGGGGTACAGGGCGCGCGTCAGCTCGCCGGTGAGCTGTGTGCCACGGCGGATGCGGCGCTTGCGCCGTTCGGCGTTCGCGCCGAACCGCTGCGGCAATTGTCGGCCTTCGTCGCCGCGAGACGTGGCTAGCCGAATGTCCCCGGACCCTCTTCCCGTCGACGAGCTGCGCGAGAAGCTGAAGCAGCTGGGGTATCTCCGGACCGGCGTCGATCGGTTCGTGCTCGCACCAGCCCGCCAGGAGCGATCCGCGGCGCGCATCGCGCTGGGCGCTGGTGCGAGGGTCGGCCTCCTCGCGGGCGTACTCCTGGGACCGGCCGCCGCCATCGGGATCGCCGCCCGGCTGCCACAGCTTGTGACTGGCACTCGCGACGCGATCGTCGTCGCAATCTACCTGGCATTGCTGTGTACGCTGGCGGGCGCGGCCATCACGATCGCGGCAGCGTGGCTCTCGCGGGGTGCCGTTCGCTTGAGCGGCGCGTCGGGCCCTCGTCTCGCCCGTGTGGCGCCTGCCGCGGCCGGCGTCGTTGTCACCGCCGCGTGCCTCGCGTATCTCGCGCTCTGGTGGAGCGCCATTAATACTGGACCGGCATGGAGCGCGCCGGTGGTGACCTCGCTGGCCCTCGCCGCGGCTGTGTCGATCAGCCTGGTCATCGGTCATGCGGTGGCCGTCACCGTCGGCGCTTTATTGACGCGCGAATCACCCGAGATCCCGCCGACGCCAGCGGCAGGGCCTCGCCGCGTGGCTTTCGCATTTCGTGTTGGCGCATTTGCCGCCGCCGCGGCCCTACTCGTGGCGACCGTCCGGCCCGCTGACCCGTCCGACCTCGCGCCGTCGTTTGCCGTGATCCCGACCGGCCAGCGCGTCGTCGTCGTCGCCATCGACGGCGTGGACGTGAGTTATCTCGAACGATCGAACGTTGAGTTCACTCGGCTGAACCCGCTTCGTGCGTCGGCGACCGTTGCCGCGCCGGTCGAGGCAGATCCCGCGCGCGACTGGACGACGATCGCGACCGGAGTTCCGCCGGAAGCGCATGGAATCTCCCAGCTCGAGCTGCGCCGCGTGGCCGGCCTCGAAGGTTCGCTCGCGCGATCGCACCTCGCGTCCACGATCGCCGCGACAACCGACTTGCTCCGGCTGACGAAACCCGCGATCGCGAGTGGTCTGGAGCGCACCGAGAAAACGTTCTGGGAGGTCGCTGCCGAGAAAGGCCTGGTCACCACCGTTGTCAACTGGTGGGCGACCTGGCCCGCCACCGGGCCTGGAACAATCTTGAGCGATCGCGCCGTGCTGCGGCTGGAACATGGGGGCGCGCTCAATGCCGAGATCGCCCCGGCCTCGCTGTACGAACAGCTTCGGGCGCGCTGGCCCCGTCTGAGTCATCAGGCTGACGCGCTCGCCCTGGAGGCTTTTCTGGACGCCGAGCTCATGGTCGAGGACGAGCTCCGGACTCTGCTCCTCCGGTCGGCCAAGCTGGATGCGACGGTCGCGCTCCTCGCGTCAGACGCCGTGCTGGGTCGGTCGGATCTGCTGGCGTTGTACCTCCCCGGCCTCGACATCCTGCATCACGCGCTCAGTCAGAACCCTGCGGCACGTGCGACGGCCTATCGGGCCCGCACGATGGGTGTGGTGTTGTACTACCTGTTTCTCGATCGCTTGCTCGGGCGCCTGACGGGCGGCGACGATGTGCTGCTGGTACTGGTGACGCAGCCGGGGCGAAGAGCCTCCACGCCGCAGGGCCTCATCGCCACGATCGGACCACATGCCGCGCGTGCCGCGAGCGTCACGGCGTCTCTCGTGGATCTTGCGCCGACTGTGTTGTACGCGCTTGGGATACCGGCCAGCCGGGCGATCGCCGGCAAGCCGCTGACGAGCCTGTTCGACGAGCGCTTCGTCGATCGCGTGCCCGTTCGGACGGTCGAGACCTACGGTAGACGCGTCGCGGCGCCGCCTGCGCAAAGCGGTCAGCCGCTCGATAAGGAGATGCTGGAGCGCCTGAGAAGTCTCGGGTACGTCCGGTAGGCCCGCCTTCGCGGCAGACCTGCGAGCCGCTTCGGCGCGGCAGTCCCTTTCGGGACTGGCCCTTAGGGTTTGGGGCTTGGAGATCCCACGATTCTCCACGCCGCTGGCAGGGCGGCGCCGGAGATGACAATCTTGAGAAGGTCGGCGGCCAGGAACGGCACGAGGCCGGTCGCAATCGCGCCGCGGAAATCGACCGGGGTGACGAGCGTGAGCCACGTCACGCCAAACACGAAGATCACGGCGAGCCCGACGGCCATCGCGAAGACCGACGTCAGATACCGACGATCGAAGCCGCGTTCGGCGAGCGCGCCCGCAACGAACGCCGCGACGGGGAACGCGAGCAGATAGCCGCCCGTCGGGCCGATCAGACGGGCCGCACCCTGCGGCAGAATGGGAGAAGCCGCAAACACGGGCAAGCCCGCGACACCGGCGAGGATGTAGAGGACCTGGCTCGAGAAGCCCAGGCGCGATCCGAGTGCGGCGCCGCCGATGAGCACGACCATCGGCTGAAGGGTAAACGGCACCGCGGTGAACGGCAGCGGCACGCTCACCTGGGCTGCGGCGGCCGTGAGGGCGGTCACAAACAGCATGGAAGCCCAGCGAATCGGCACGGCGTACTCGGCGCGTGACGTGAGGGTCGAGACCAGCGTTCCGGCGTTCATATTGCGCGATCTTAGCGTATGAAAACCGCACTGACAATCGCCGGCAGCGACTCGGGCGGCGGGGCCGGCATTCAGGCGGACCTGAAGACCTTCACCGCGCACGGTGTGTTCGGCACGTCGGCGGTCACGGCCATCACCGCGCAGAACACGCTCGGCGTCACAGCCTGGCGCGCCGTCCCGGCCGACCTGGTCACGGCGCAAATCGAGGCGGTCGTCGGCGACATCGGGGTCGATGGGGTGAAGACGGGCATGCTCGCGACCGCCGCGATCGTCGAAGCGGTCGCCGCCGCGATCGAGAGCCTCGAGCTGCCTCGGGTCGTCGTCGATCCCGTGATGGTCGCCAAGGGCGGCGCGCGGCTACTGGACGATGACGCCGTCGGAGCCATGCGCGCCGAGCTCATCCCTCGCGCGTACGTGGTGACGCCGAACGCGGCGGAGGCGGAGGCGCTCGCCGGCGTGCCGGTGCGAACGCTGGATCAGGCCCGGGAGGCAGCGAAGCGGATCGCAGCGCTCGGACCGGGCGCCGTCATTGTCAAGGGCGGGCACCTCGAGTCCGCTGACGCCATCGATATCTTCTTCGATGGCCGGCATCTCATGGACCTCAGGGCCGAGCGAATCGACACGCGGCACACGCACGGCACCGGCTGCACCTTCTCGTCCGCGATCGCCGCCAACCTCGCGTTGGGCCTGCCGCTGGCGGAGGCCGTGGCGCGGGCGAAAAAGTACCTGACCGAGGCCATACGTCGAGCGCCCGGGCTCGGCAAGGGCCATGGCCCGTTGGGGCTGCCCTGAGCCCCTCGAACGTTGCTCGGGGCTCCCTGAGCGTAGTCGAAGGGAGCGAGTCCCGCCGTAGCGAAGCGAAGGCGGACGAGTCGAAGGGTATAATTCGAAGGTGAACCGTTTCGCGATCATCGATGGACCGCTCAACCCGTCGGAAGTCGCGGAACTCGTGGCCGATCCCGGCTGTGGCGCCGTCACGACTTTCATCGGTACGGTCCGCCGGTTGAACCTCGGCCGCCGGGTCGAGCGTCTTGAGTATGAGGCGTACGCGCCGCTCGCCGTGCGGACGTTCGAACGGATAGCCGCGGAAGCGGCGGAACGGTGGCCGGGGAGTGCGCTGGCCGTGCATCACCGTATCGGACGATTGAACGTCGGCGAGGCAAGCGTCGTCATCGCGGCGGCGGCACCGCATCGCACCGACGCCTTTGCGGTGTGTCGCTACGGTATCGAGCGCGTCAAACAGATCGCGCCGATCTGGAAGCGCGAGCATTTCGAGGGTGGAGACGTCTGGGTCGAAGGCGCGACGGCGGACCCGGACGATACGAGCGCCAGAGAGGACGCGTTGCGGCGGGCATGCGCGTGACCGTGCGTTTGTTTGCCCGGCTGAGGGATCTCGTCGGCGCGGGCGAGCTCGCGCGTCAGGTCGATCCGGCCGCGAACGTCGCTGAGGTCTGGGGCGATCTGGTGCGCGAGTTCCCGGCGCTGGCGCCCTACACGTCGTCGATTTCGGGCGCCGTGAACGCCGAGTACGCGCGCATGGACGCCCCGGTCGCGGATGGCGACGAGGTGGCGTTTCTGCCGCCCGTCTCCGGCGGAGCGGCGGTGGACGTGGCGCACGACGGAGGTGGCGCACGCCTTTAGGCGTGCGAACAACAGATGTTCGACAAGCTCAACGCCGTCGAGGCGCGCTACAACGACCTGCTGACGCGGATCGCCGACCCGGCCGTCCAGGCCGACCCGGGTGAATACCGTACGCAGGCCAAGGCGCTCGCCGAAATCGAGCCGCTCGTCGAGCGGTTCCGGGAATACAAGACGGTGGCCCGCGAGCTCGCGGAAACCGAGGAGCTTGCGACGTCGGGCGACAGCGACATGCGTGAGCTCGCGCAGCAGGAAGCCAAATCGCTCACCGCGCGGCGCGAGGCGCTCCTGGCCGAGATCAAAACGCTGCTCGTGCCGAAGGACCCGAACGACGCGAAGAACGTCGTCGTCGAGATCCGCGCGGGGACGGGAGGCGGCGAGGCGGCGCTGTTCGCCTCGGATCTGCTGCGGATGTACACGCGATTCGCCGAGCGGCAGGGCTGGAAGGTCGACATGATGTCGACGAGCGAGACCGGCGTCGGCGGGATCAAGGAAGCGATCGCGCTGATCGAAGGACGGAACGTCTATAGCAGGTTGAAGTACGAGAGCGGGGTCCATCGCGTGCAGCGCGTGCCGGCGACCGAAGCGAGCGGCCGCATTCACACCTCGACCGCCACGGTCGCGGTGCTGCCGGAAGCGGAAGAGGTCGACATCCAGATCGACGCGAAGGATCTGCGCGTGGACACGTTCTGCTCGAGCGGTCCGGGCGGGCAGAGCGTCAACACGACGTACTCCGCCGTGCGGATCACGCACATCCCGACGGGCGTCGTCGTCTCCCAGCAGGACGAGAAGTCGCAGATCAAGAATCGACAGAAGGCCATGAAGGTGCTCCGGTCGCGGCTGTACGAGATGGAGCTTCGGAAGCAGCAGGACGCCATCGCCAAAGACCGCCGCACGCAGGTCGGGACGGGCGACCGGTCCGAAAAGATCCGGACCTACAACTTCCGCGACAATCGCATTACCGACCATCGGATCAACTACTCGATGCACCAGCTCAGCGAGGCGCTCGACGGGAACATCGGAGAGTTGATCGACACGGTCGTCACGCACTACCAGTCCGAAAAGCTCAAGGAACCGGTCTGAGGGACGGCCGGCCCGGACCGGCCACTACTCGCGGTGACGCCAGGCGCCATGTCCGAAACCACATTCGCCGAGGAAGTCGCGCGCGGCCTCGAGCGGCTCCTCGCCGCCGGCATCCCCGAAGACACGGCGCGGCTCGACGCCGAGCTGCTGGCGCGGCACGCGCTCGGGTGGGATCGCGCGGCCTGGCTGGCGTCCCGGCGCGATCAGGCGCCGAGACCTTTCATCTCGGAGTATGCCGCCCTTGTCGCCCGGCGCGCCGCGCGCGAGCCGGTCAGCCTCATTACCGGTGCGCGAGAGTTCTGGGGCCTCGAGTTCGACACGAGGCCGGGCGTCCTCATTCCCCGCTTCGAGACAGAGCTGATTGTCGAGGAAGCGCTCGGGGAGCTGGCGGGCACGAAGGAACCGCGGGTGGCCGACGTCGGTACCGGCAGCGGCTGCCTGGCGGTCGCGCTTGCTCACGAGCTGCCCCACGCCCGGATCGTCGCCACTGACCTGTCGCCGCTCGCGCTCGAGGTCGCGCGGGGCAACGCCGCGAAGCACGGAGTTACAGACCGCGTCCGCTTCGTGGTCACCGACATGCTCGATGCGGTCACGGAAACGTTCGACGTCATCGTGTCGAATCCCCCGTACGTGGAGTCCGGCGCCCGGGCGGCATTGGCGCCCGAGGTTCGCGATCACGAGCCGGCGCTCGCGCTCTTCGGCGGGGCCGACGGCCTCGACGCGATCCGCGCGGTGTTCGCCCGAACGCCGGCGCGCCTCGCCCAGGGTGGACGGCTGATGATCGAGTTCGGCTACGGCCAGGAAGACCGCGTGTGCGATATCGCCCGCGAAGCAGGTCTAACGGTCTTGCGGATCAGGGAGGATCTCCAAGGGATCCCGCGGGTGGTCGTGTTGACGCGATGAAAGACTGCCTGTTCTGCAAGATCATCGACGGACAGATCCCGGCGACACTCGTCCATCAGGACGATCGCCTCGTGGTCTTCAAGGACATCAACCCGCAGGCCGCGCTGCACGTGCTCGTCGTCCCGCGGCGGCACATCGCGACGTTGAACGATCTGCAGCCGGGCGACGACGGGTTGGTCGGCGAGATGGTGAGGCGGGCCGCCGCGATCGCCGCGGAACATGGCTACGATGCGCGCGGCTATCGCACGGTCTTCAACTGCAATGCCGACGCCGGCCAGACGGTCTGGCACATTCACTTGCATCTGCTCGCGGGACGGCGCCTAACCTGGCCGCCGGGATAGCTCGAGCACGTACCGGCCCCGCCCGTTCGGTTTGTCGATCAGAAAATCCACGGCGCGATAGCCGCGCTGAAAGTACGTCGTGAATATCTGGCGTGTCGCCATGCGCCAGGCCAGCGCGCGCGCCGGGTCCTTCTCCTGCATCTCGCCGAATCCCATCGGGATCTCGACCGCGAGCTGGGTGCCCGAAGCGTGCAGGTCGAGATCCCCGCACTCCAGCCAGGCGCCTTTCCGGATGGTTCGATTGATGAGGGGCCCGTGCGAGACGGCCTCGCGCGCGGCGTCGTCTCTCTGGGCGATCCGGTACTCGACGCGATGGGTCGCGAGCCACCACTCCGCCACGAAGCGGTCGGTCGGCGAGCCCCGATGCAGCGGACTGCTCGACTCGCCGTAGATGTTCTCTTCGTACTCCGACACGACGACGCCGAGCCGGGAGAAGTTCAGATGGGCGTTCACGGCCTGCATCGGGTCGTAGGTCCACTCGATCAGGTTGAGGCCCATGCCGAGCGCCGCGCGCCGCTGCTCCAGCTTGAGGCGAACGCCCAGGCCCGCTTCACGCGCTTCGGGAAGGACACCGAGCATGTGCGACCATTGCGACGTCCGGCCGTCCTTCAGGGCCGGCAGGGAATAGACGAACCCCATCATGCGTCCGCCGCGATCGAACGCGCCGAGGAGGATGCCGCCTCGTTTGATGGTGACGATCAGCACCGGCGTCGGGACGACGTCCTCGGCGTCGCTGTATCCCCAGACGCGCTTCTCGAGCTCCACAACCTGACGACACTCGTCGATCGTCGTCAACGGACGAATCGTGAACTCGCTCGACACGGCCACTGTTGTATCACGACGCTCACGCTATAGACTGCGCCCATGACAATCAGACTGCTTGCCGTCCTGCTCATCGGCGCCGGGTCCGCCGCGGCGCAGCCCGCCGCGCCCACGCCGCCGCCAGCGCGGCGCGCCGAGATCGGCTCGATCGAAGACCGTGTCGCCGGCATGAAGAGGATCGATGGCTACTTCCCGCTCTACTGGGAAGAAGCGGGGGGCCGCCTCTGGATGGAGATCTCCCGGTTCAACACCGAGGTGCTCTACAGCACCGGCCTCGGCAGCGGCCTCGGATCGAACGATATCGGCCTCGATCGGGGACAGCTCGCAGGCTCGCGCATCGTCGTATTCGAGCGCGTTGGACCGAGGGTGCTGATGGCACAACCCAACTACCGGTACCGCGCGACGAGCGACAACGCGGCAGAGGTGCGCGCGGTGCGCGACGCGTTCGCCCGATCGGTGCTCTGGGGTTTCCCCGTCGCCGCGGCGAGCGGATCCCGCGTGCTGGTCGATCTCACCGACTTTCTCGTGCGGGACAGCCACGACATGGCGCCGCGGCTGCGACCAGGATCCTACCGGTTCGAGCCGAGCCGCAGCTCGATCTACCTCCCGATGACGCTCGGCTTCCCGAAGAACAGCGAAGCGGAGGCGGAGCTGACGTTCGTCCGTCAGCCGGCGGCCGGAGGCGGCGGGGGCTTCGGTCCGCCGGGAGGCGGTGGCGGGCCGGGCGGTTTCTTCGAGGGCGTCGGGAACGTCGCCGCCACTCCGGAGGCGGCCAGCATCCGGGTGCATCACTCATTCGTAGAGCTTCCCGACGGCAACTACAAACCGCGCAAGCTCGACCCGCGGTCAGGGTACTTCGGCATCACGTACGCGGACTACGCGACGCCGATCGGGCAACCCATGGTCAAGCGGTTCATCTCGCGACACCGGCTCGAAAAGCAGAATCCATCGGCGAAGGTCAGCGACCCGGTGAAGCCGATCGTGTACTACCTCGATCCGGGCACACCCGAGCCAATCCGCTCGGCGCTCCTTGACGGCGCCCGCTGGTGGAACCAGGCGTTCGAGGCGGCCGGATACCGGAACGCATTCCGCGTCGAGATGCTGCCCGAGGACGTCAGCCCGCTGGACGTCCGGTACAACGTGATCAACTGGGTACACCGTTCGACGCGCGGCTGGAGTTCCGGCGCGACGGTGACCGATCCCCGTACGGGAGAGATCATCAAGGGACTGGTGACGCTCGGCTCGCTCCGCGTGCGTCAGGACTACATGATCGCGGAGGGGCTGCTGTCCCCCTACAAGACCGGCGATGAAACCCCGCCGGAGCTGCGCGAGTGGGCGCTCGCACGCATGCGGCAGCTCTCCGCGCACGAGGTGGGTCATACCCTTGGGCTCGGGCACAACTACTACGACAGCGAAGCGGGCCGGATCTCCGTGCTGGACTATCCGCATCCGCTGGTGACGCTCAAGCCGGACGGCACGATGGACTTCTCCAAGGTGTACGACGACGAAATCGGCGAGTGGGACAAAGTCGCGGTCGCGTACGGGTATCAGGACTTTCCTGACGGCACGAACGAGGATGCCGCGCTCGAAGCAATCCTGAACGACGGTTGGAAGCGCGACATCCGGTACCTCACGAACCAGGATCTCGGGTCACATCCGCGCGTCAATCAGTGGTCGAATGGAATCGACGCGGCCGCCGAGCTCACGCGCATGATGGACGTGCGCCGAGCGGCGCTCTCACGGTTCGGGGAGACCGCGATCCGGCGCGGCCAGCCGATGGCCCAGATAGAGGACGTCCTCGTGCCCCTGTACCTGCACCATCGGTATCAAGTCGAAGCGGCGTCGCATGTCGTCGGCGGGATGCATTACATCTACGCGATGCGCGGCGACGCGCGTGATCCGCAGAAGCCGGCGTCGGCCGCCGAACAGACGGCGGCGCTCAAGGCGCTGGCGGCGACCCTCAAGCCGTCCGAGCTGGCGCTGCCGATGCCACTCTTGAAGAAGATCGGACCTCGTCCCCCCGGGTACGGCGCCACGCGCGAGCTGTTCCCTCGTTTTACCGGCGAAACGTTCGACGCGATCGCGCCTGCCGTCGTCGCCGCCGAGCTCACGCTGTCGTTTCTCCTCGACGCCGAGCGGGCCGCTCGCCTGGTCGAACAGCGCGCCCTCGACCCTTCGCTGCCCGGGCTCACGCAGGTGCTCGACGTGCTCGACGGCGCGACGTTCGACGCGACGACCGCCAATCCGTACGAGCAGGAGATCGCCCGAGCCGTGCAGCGTGTGTATGTGGATTCCTTGATGCGGCTGGCGGCCACGGCCGAGATGCCGCACGCACGCGCCATCGCCTCACAGCGCCTTCGCCTGCGGATGATCGACGCGGGCAAGGCTCAGGGCCAGGCCCATGCCGAGCTCCTCGCGGACGACATCAAGCGCTTCCTCGATCGCCCATCGCCGCCGGCCCAGCGCATGGACACACGCCAGCCTCCACCCGGAGCCCCCATCGGGGAGCCTGCGATGGAATGGTTCCGGCGGCTTGAACCTCTTTGCGAGGGGAGTCGCTAAAGCTCGAGCCGGGACGGCAGGTCACTCAGTGTGGTGATGACCGGCACATCGGCGGCCGGCGGGTCGACGAGACCCGACCGGCTGACCAGAACGGCGCGCATCCCGGCGGCCCGCGCGCCTTCGATGTCGTGCAGCAGGCTGTCGCCGACCATGACGGCCTCTGCGGGGTCCACGACGCCTACGAGCTTCAGCCCGGCCTCGAAAATGCTTCGATGCGGCTTCATGTAGCCGTGTTCCGACGAGGAAACCGCCGCGGCGATCAACCCGTCCAGCTCGAAGTGGCTCTGAAAGGACGCGAGGCAGCGGTGCGTGTTCGAAATCAGGCCGATGAGAATACCGGCCTCGTGCAGCGTGTGGAGCGCCTCGGGCACATCGTCGTAGAGCGAGAAGTGCTGGCAGGCCGCCCACTCGTCGTAGATCAGCCGCGAGCAGGCGTCGACCCCCTCGCCGGTTCCGCCCATTCCCCGGATGACCGCGTTCGTGAAGTCGATGAAGACCTGCGGGTCGTAGATGAACTCCTGCGCGTCGTTGGCCAGGAGCTTCGTCGCGCGTGCTACGGCTGTGGTGAACGCTTCCGGATCCACCTCGACACCGTGGCGCGCGCACAGGACGCGATACCCCTCGGCCTGGAACATTGGCCCCGGGTAGATGAGGGTGAAATCGACGTCGAAGAAAACGGCCTTCGGCTTCACGGCTGATAGGGACCTGCGACGGCGACCGCCGCGTGATCCGGCGTGAGGGAGGCGGCGGCCGCGCGCGTCGCGTCGAGGGTCACCTCCGACACGAGTCCAGGCAACCGGCGATCGTGGTCGAGGCCCAGCCCGAAACGCTCGGATGTCTGGAGAAACGACGCGATGCCAGCGTTTGTTTCGAGCATCCGAGGCAGGGATCCAATCAGGTATCGCTTCGTGTCCTCGAGCTCGTCCGGCGTCGGCCCACCGGCCGCAAACGCGGTGATTTCCTGGTCGATCGCCGCGATCGTCCGCGCTACGTTTGCGCCGTCCACTCCGGCACGAACCATCAGAGGCCCGGGGATGACGTGAGGATCGAATGCGCTGTAGGCGTAGTAGGCCATCCCCTGCCGTTCGCGGATGTTGTCGCCGAGCCGGCCACCCAACCCGTACTGCCCCAGTATCGTGTTCATCACCCACCATGCGTAATACGCCGCATCGGTCCGGCGGATGGTGACGAAACCATAGGCAATGTCGGCCTGTGACTTCGACATCATCGAGGTCACCGAGACGCGGCGCGCGGGGGGGCCGGCCACGCGCGCCAGGCGGGAATGGACCTCCTCCAACGACGAGTCGGCCGCCGAGCCCGAGGAACCCTGCCAGGAGCCAAACGCGCGCGCGGCGCGTGCTATGGCCTGTTCCGCTCCGACCGCGCCGACAATCGAGACGACCAGCGAGCGCGGGACGAAATGCGTCCTGTGAAACTCGACCAGCGTCCGGCGATCGATCCGCTCGATCGATGCGATCGTTCCCTTCGGCGGCCGGCCGTACGGATGCTCCTCGCCGTAGAGCAGCGCGAACATGGCCTCGACGGCGCGGACGGCCGGATTGTCCTGGTCCTGGCGAAGCTGCGTCACGATCTCCGCGCGCCGCAGCTCGATTTGATCCTCCGGAAAGACCGGTCGACACGTCACGTCTGAGACGAGGTCGAGCATCGGTCCGAAGTCGTCTGCCAGGCTGGAGCAGGTGACGCCGAGCGTGTGCCGGGTGGTCGTAATGTTCAGGGTGACGCCCCTGTCGTCGAGCGCCTCGGCTATCTCCTCCGCGGTCGACCGCTCCGTGCCGCGATCGATGACCCTCGACGTGAAGTACGCCAGACCGGGAAGGTCTGTGGGCTCGGCAACGCTGCCCGTGTGCAGCGTCGCGTTGATCGTCACGGCGGGCGTCGCAGGCGACTCCTGCGCGAGCGCGACGGCGCCGTTCGGCAGGACCTGCCGAACGGGAGACAACCCGCGCACCACGGTCGTCGTCATGGTTTGACCGGTTGGAACCAGCCCACCGTCCGGGCGCTGGAAGTGAGGCGGCGCCGCGCCGTCTCGGTCACCTGGTCCGCCGTCACGCCAGCGATCTCGCGTCCGAGTGAGGCAAACACCTCTATCGACGCAACTGTCTGAAAGTAGCCGAGCTGGTGAGCGATGTTCGTGACGCTGTCGTTTTCAAACACCGTCCGCGCTCGCAGCTGGCGCTTCGCCCGCTCCACCTCCTCGGGGGTCACGCCGTGCCGCCCGACCCGATCGATCTCGACCGCGAGCGCCTCCTCGACGTCCGCCAACGGCACCCCTTCGTTGGCCGTCGCGGAGATCCCGTACAGGAAAGGATGCTCGGTCGGCAGCATCGCGCCGGAGACCGACGAGGCAAGGCCGGTCTCGACCAGGGCACGGTACAAGCGGGCCTTTCTCTGCGGTGCGGCACCCCGAAAGCTGCACCAGATGTTCAGGCCCTTCGCGCCGGTCAGAATCGCGTCGAGCACCAGCATGGGCACAAAATCCGCCTCGACGACAGCCGGGGCGTGCCAGGCGAACTTGAGGTATGCCGTCGTTCCCTCTTTTTCAATCTTCACGCGGCGCTCACCCAGTTGTGCGGGCTCGGCAGTCCGCACGCGTTTCGGATCGGGCCCCGCCTCGAGAGCGCCAAACCGGCGTTCGACGAGCCGGACCGCCTCATCCGCATCCACATCCCCGACGATGACCAGCGAGGCGTTGTTGGGTCGGTAGTAGCGGCGATAGTGCCCGTAGAGATCGTCGCGGGTCATCGTTTCGAGATCGCCCCGCCAGCCGATCGTCGGGTGGCGGTAGGGATGCGCGCGGAACGCGGCCGCGGTCACCTCGATTTCGAGCAGCTGGTCCGGGTCGTTCTCGCCTCCCTGCAGCTCGGAGATGATGACCGTTCGCTCCGCCTCCACCTCCGCCGGCTCGTACGTACAGCTCGCCAGCCGCTCGGCTTCGAGAAAGAGCATCTCGTCGAGCGCCACGCTCGACACAGTCTCGAAATAGGTTGTCTGGTCGATCCAGGTGTAGCCGTTCCACGCGCCGCCGAACCGTTCGACAATCCCCTTCATCCTTTCGCGGGGGATGTTCGTGGTTCCCTTGAAATTCATGTGCTCGACCCAATGAGATGCGCCCGTCAGCCCGGGCGCCTCATCCTTCGATCCAACGCGGTACCAGCACCACACCGATGCGAGCGGCGCCGTGTGGATCTCCTGGACGACGACCTTCAGGCCATTGTCGAGCGTGGCCCGGCGAACGGATGGGGATTGGAGGACGTCGCCGGGCGACATACCCCCTAATTATACAAGCCGGATTCCGGCTCAGCTCATAATGTAACCCATTGAATTAAAAGGTTTTGTTGCATAGCGCCGGCCGGGTCGACGCTGGCCCTCTGTTTGCACCAAGCCGATATCAGATTTGAGGGGCATCTGATGAGGTTTGAGGAGGCTACGGAAATGACCAAGCGCATTCTTCTCGCCGCGGTGGTGATCGTCGGGCTCGCGTCAGCCGCCAGCGCGCAAGAGGCCGCGACGATCGTTCTCCGATCTGGCGAGCGCGTCAGCGGGCAGCTGATCGACCATGGCGGCGTCGGATTCACGATTAGCGTCGGCGGCGCGAACCGCACGATCCCGACGGGCGAGGTGGCCGTCGTCGAGTTCTCTGGCGGAAGCACGGCGCTGCCGGCCGACATGGCCGCCCGGTTGAACAACGGACAGCATGTCGTCGTCCTCAGGAACGGCCAGGGGATCGCCGGAAACTTCTACGACATCGGCGGCACGACACCGCTTCGGATTACGATCGATACCGACAGCGGGCGGCGCGACTTCAATTCCTCCGAAGTGGGTCGTATCTATCTGGCCCCCGTCGGAGGCAGCGCCGGAACCGCGGGTGCCCAGCCCGGCGCGCCTGGCAGCGTCGTCGTCGTGGCCAACCAGGCATGGACGCCAACCGGCTTGATCGTCCGCCGCGGGGAAACGCTGACGTTTCAGACGACCGGAGAGGTTCAGCTGAGCGGCGATGGGAACGACAAGGCGCATTCCGCCGGCGCGTACAGCCAGCGCAGACCGGGCGCCGGCGCGCCACTGTCGCAGGAGCTCGCGGGAGCGCTCGTGGCCCGAATCGGGAACGGCCAGCCGTTCGCCGTCGGCAACAACACCGTCGTGACGATGCCGGAGGCCGGCCAGCTGTTCCTCGGGGTGAACGACGATTCTCTGGGAGACAACGCCGGGCAGTTCAACGTGTCGATTCAGCGTCGGAGCCGCCGCCGGTAGGCCGGGAACCCGATTCGTTCGCGTCACAGGGCGGGTCCTCTTGGACCCGCCCTTTCTTTTTGTACAATGAACGTTTACATGCTTCGCTGGGCCTGAGAGACCCGCGCTCCATGCCGGACTGGAAAGACACGCTCAATCTGCCCCGGACCGAATTCCCCATGAAGGCGAACCTGCCGGCGACCGAGCCGGCGGCGATCAAGCGATGGGAGGAGACGGATCTGTACGGGCGGATCCGTCGAACGCGAGCCGGCCGGCCGGTGTTCATCCTGCACGATGGCCCCCCCTATGCCAACGGCAATATTCACATAGGGACGGCACTCAACAAGATTCTCAAAGACTTCGTCGTGAAGTCGCATTCGATGGCTGGCTACGACGCGCCGTACGTCGTCGGCTACGACTGCCATGGCTTGCCGATTGAGCTGCAGGTCGATCGCGAGCTCGGTCCCAAGAAGCGCGAGATGTCCGTGGCCGATTTCTGCCGCGCATGCCGCGCCTACGCGGAACGGTATGTCGGCAGGATGACCGAGCAGTTCCGCCGGCTGGGCATCCTCGGCACGTGGGACGATCCCTATCTGACGATGAACTTTCGGTACCAGGCGGCGATCGCTCGCGCGTTCGGCCGATTCGTGGAGCAGGGGCTCGTGTACAAGGGACTCAAGCCCGTCCACTGGTGCATCCATTGCCGGACGGCGCTGGCGGAGGCAGAGGTCGAATACGAAGACCATTCTTCGCCGTCGATCTATGTCGAGTTTCAGCTCGATTCTTCCAGCGCGGACGCCTTTCGACGGCTCGCTCCCGAGGTTGGGGACCGCCAGGTCTCCGTGCTCATCTGGACGACGACGCCGTGGACGATCCCGTCGAACCTCGCGATCGCGTTCCATCCGGATTTCGACTACGGCGCCTACGATTCGAGCGGAACCGCGGTCATCGTGGCGGAAGCGTTGAGCGACGCGGTCGCGAAGAAGGTTGGCCGGCCGCTCGGCCGGCCGCTCGCGCGGTTCAAGGGGCGCGCCCTCGAGAAGCTGCGCTTCAAGCACCCGCTGTACGCGCGCCAGTCGCTGGCGGTGCTCGGCGACTACGTCACGCTGGAGCAGGGCACGGGGGCCGTGCATACGGCCCCGGGCCACGGCGCGGACGACTTCCACACCGGAGTGAAGTACGGCCTCGAGGTGCTCGCACCGGTCGGGCCGGCCGGACATTTCCTCGAAACGGTGGAGCTCTTCGGCGGTCAGCGTGTGTTCGACGCGAATCCGAAAATCGAGGCCGCGCTCGACGCGCGCGGGCGGCTCTGGCATCGAGAAACGTTTTCCCACCAGTATCCGCACTGCTGGCGGTGCCACAACCCGGTTATCTTTCTCGCGACATCCCAGTGGTTCATCCGGCTGGGCGAAGCGGGAAGCACGGAACCGACACTGCGAGGACGGGCGCTCGACGCCATCGAGCGCGACGTGCAGTGGATCCCGCCGTGGGGACAGGATCGCATCGCGGGCATGCTCGCCAGCCGGCCGGATTGGTGCGTGTCGCGCCAACGGGCATGGGGCGTCCCGATTCCGGCGGTCGACTGCACGAGCTGTGGTCAGGCGATCGTGACGGCGGCGCTGGTGGAAAAGGCGGCGGGCGTTTTCGAGCAGTTCGGCGCCGACGCCTGGTACGAGCGGCCCCTCGATGAGTTCATCCCCGCCGGATTCAGCTGTCCCTCGTGCGGGAAGGCGTCATTCGAGCGCGAGATGAACATCCTCGACGTGTGGTTCGATTCCGGATCCAGCCACGAGGCGGTGCTGTCGGTCCGGCCCGAGCTGACGTGGCCGGCCGATGTCTATTTAGAGGGAACCGACCAGCATCGGGGCTGGTTCCAGAGCTCGTTGCTGGTCGGCCTGGGCACGCGGGGCCGGCCCCCGTACCGGGCGGTCGTCACCAACGGATTCGTCGTCGCGGAGGACGGCCGGAAGATGTCGAAGTCGCTCGGCAACTCGATCGAGCCTGACGACATCATCAAGCAGCACGGCGCGGACATGCTGCGCCTCTGGGTGTCGATGGCGGATTACACGCAGGAGATCCGGCTGAGCCAGGAGATCCTCGCGAGAGCGGTCGAGGCGTACCGCAAGATCCGGAACACGTTCCGCTATCTGATCTCGAACCTGTACGACTTCGACCCGGCGCGCCATAGCGTGGCGACGTCCGACCTGCAGGAGGTTGACCGCTATGCGCTCGCGCGATACGCGCAGGCTGCGAGGCGGATGGTCGACGCGTACGACCGCTACGACTACCAGACGATCTTTCAGACGCTGAACACGCTGCTGACGGTAGATCTGAGCGCATTCTACCTGGATGTCTCCAAGGATCGGCTCTACACGCTCGGCGCGAATTCCCGCGCCCGAAGGTCCTGCCAGACGGCGATGTATCACATCGCCGACGGGCTGACCCGTCTGGTCGCGCCGATCCTGTCCATGACGGCCGACGAAGTCTGGCGGCATCTGCCCGGCCCGCGCGAGGACTCCGTCCATCTCGCCCTGTTCCCGGGCTCGGACGAGCTCGATCGGCTCTTCGACGCGGGGCTGGTCGAGCGGTGGTCGCGCCTCATCGAGATCCGCGACCGCGTGAACGCCTCGCTCGAAGAGGCGCGCCAGCAGAAGACGATCGGCAACTCGCTCAGCGCCCGTGTCGAGCTGCGGGCCGGGAGCGACGAGGCGGCGCTGCTCGATCGGTACCGGGACGACCTGCCGATGGTGTTTATCGCCTCTCAGGTCGATCTGCGGAGCGAGGCGCCAGGCGACGGACGACCGACGGCGATCAACGTCGGCCGCGCCGACGGCGCGAAGTGCACCCGCTGCTGGCGCATCGTCCCGCAGGTGAACGAGGAAGGGCTGTGCGGCCGCTGCGTCGAGGCCCTCGCAGAGACGGTGGTTTGAGTGGTCGCGCGCAGGTTCGAGCTCACCCTGGGGGTAGTGATCGTCGCAGCGGATCAGCTGACGAAGGCGCTGATTCGCCAGTCGCTGGCGCTATACGAGACCACGACCATCATTCCGGGCTTCATCGATCTGACGCACGTCCGGAACACGGGCGCCGCCTTCGGCCTGTTCAACGCCGCCGACTTTCCGCTGAAGCCGGCGATCATGCTCGGGATGGCGATCCTCGCGCTCGCGGCGATCGCGGTGTACGCGTCCCAGCTCCGGCCGGACGAGCGGCTCGCTCGCGCCGGGCTCGCGCTCGTGCTCGGCGGCGCCGTCGGCAACCTGATCGATCGTGCGGCGACGGGTTACGTCCTCGATTTCGTGGACGTGTACTACGGTGACGCACATTTCTGGGCGTTCAACGTCGCGGACGCCGCCATAACCGTCGGGGCGGCGCTCGTGATTCTGGACGTCCTG
This sequence comes from uncultured Acidobacteriota bacterium, assembly GCA_963847125.1. Classification (GTDB taxonomy): domain Bacteria; phylum Acidobacteriota; class Vicinamibacteria; order Vicinamibacterales; family 2-12-FULL-66-21; genus DATAEE01. The sequence continues at coordinate 2,014,809 of CAWJYM010000004.1, read as the reverse complement.
TTAGCGGGACGACGACATGTACCCGGTCCTGTTTGAACTCGGGCGGTTCCCGATCTACGCGTACGGCCTGCTGCTCGCCGCGGCGTACTTGCTCGGCCTCCAGCTCGCGGTGCGGCGCGCCCGCGCGCGTGGCCTCGACGGCGCGCGGGTCATGGACCTCGGCATCTGGGTCATCATCTCCGCGCTCGTCGGAGCGAAGCTGCTCCTGCTCGCGGTCGACTTCGACCGCTTCCGGGCGAACCCGTCCGAGCTGCTGTCGCTCGTGCGGTCGGGCGGCGTGTTTTACGGCGGCCTCGCGCTCGCGGTCCCGGTCGCGCTGCTGTACGCGCGCAGAGCGGGGCTGCCCATCTGGACGACGAGCGATGCGTTCGCGCCCGGCATCGCTCTCGGCCATGTCATCGGCCGGCTCGGGTGCCTCATGGCCGGGTGCTGCTACGGACGCCCGGCCGAGGTCCCCTGGGCGATCACGTTTACCAACCCTGCGGCAACGGACAATGCCGGTACCCCGCTGGGAGTGCCGCTGCACCCGACGCAGCTCTACGAGGCCGGAGCCGAGCTGTTGATCCTCGTTCTGCTCGTGGCGTTCGAGCGCCGCGGCCGGCCCTTCCCGGGCCGGACGTTCTGGGGATACATCCTCCTGTACGCAATCTCCCGGTTCGTCATCGAGTTCTATCGCGGAGACCCGCGCGGCATGATCGGCGCGTTCTCCACCTCACAGTTCATCTCGATTCTCCTGGTCCCGCTGAGCGTCGCGATGCTCGTCTGGCTCGGAAGACGCGCGCCCGCGCCCACGACATCGAAGCGCCGCAAGCTGGCCGCATGACTGCCCCCGACGCGGAGCACCTCGAGGTCGAGGTCGGCGACGAGCACGACGGCCTCCGCCTGGATCAGTTCCTGGCGAACGTGCTGCCGCATCAGTCCCGATCGCAGATCCAGCGGCTGATCCGCGATGGGCACGTGCAGACCGACGCCCGGCACACCCGTCCCAGCACGCCGGTGCGAACCGGCGATCGTATTGCGGTCGAGATTCCCGCTCCCGCCCCGGCGGCCCCGCAACCTCAGGAACTACCGCTGCCGATCCTCTACGACGACGCCGACGTCGTCGTGGTCAACAAACCGCCGGGCATGGTCGTCCATCCAGCCGCCGGGCATTCGGAAGGCACCCTGGTCAACGCGCTCCTGCACCACGTCAAGGATCTGAGCGGGATTGGGGGCGAGCTGCGTCCGGGAATCGTCCACCGGCTCGACCGTGGGACGTCGGGCGTCATGGTGATCGCGAAGAACAACCGGGCGCACGAGGAACTGGCGCGGCAGTTTCACGATCGCGAGGTCGAGAAAGAGTACATTGCGCTCGTCTGGGGCGTGGTACAGGCCGGACGCCGGATCGATGCCGCGATTGGCCGTGACCCGTACGATCGGCAGAAAATGTCCACGCGCGCGCGGCGCGCGCGCTCCGCGGTCACGCGCGTGACGGCCGCCGAGCACCTTTCGGGCGTGTCGCTGCTGCATGTGGCGATCGCCACGGGACGGACTCATCAAATCCGCGTGCACCTGAGCGCGATCGGCCATCCGATCGTCGGCGATCCGACGTATGGCGGTTCCCGCCGGCAGCTGCACGGACACCTGCGCGCGCTCGCGCGGCTGGACCGGCCGTTTCTTCACGCGGCCCGGATAGCCTTTACGCATCCGTCCGACGGGTCGCGGGTCGAGTTCGTCGCGCCACTGCCGACCGACTTGCAGCAATTGATCGCCGAGCTGAGGAGAGATGCGTCATGACCGACGTGCGGATCATCCGGCGTGGCAGCCGGGTGGCATTTGAGGGACGCATCTTCGCCGTGCATGTGGATCGCGTCCAGCTGCCGGGGAGGCGTGAGGTGACGCTCGAAATCGTCCGGCATCCGGCCTCGGTCGTCCTGCTGCCGCTGCCCGACGCCGATCACGTCGTCCTGGTCCGGCAGTACCGCTACCCCATCGATCGATGGGTCTGGGAGCTTCCAGCGGGCAGCGTCGATCCGGGCGAGACATCGGATGCCGCGGCGCGGAGGGAGTGTCATGAGGAGATCGGCAAGATCCCCGCAGCCTCGAGCGGGTGGGATCGCTTTTCCCGACCCCGGGCTATTGTGATGAGGAGATGATCTTCTACCGGCTCGACGGACTCGACGAGCCGCCGACGGCCGCCCAGCTCGACGAAGACGAGGTACTCGAGCCGCGAGCGTTCGCGCTGGCCGAAGTCCGCGCGATGATTCAGCGCCGCGAGATTCTCGACATGAAAACCGTCGCGGGGCTGGCATTGCTCGGTCCCTAGGCCCAGGACCGGCACGCCTCACCGACGGTCCCCACGTGAATGTCGACCGTGTCCTGGACGCGCCGCGCGTAGCCGCCGGCCAGCGTCACGAAGACCGGGACGCCAGCGCGGCGGCAGACGTCAAACACGAGGCGGTCTCGCCGGCGCAGCCCCTCCTTCGTCAGGGACAATCCTCCGAGCTGATCTTCGTCGAAAGGATCGGCGCCCGCCAGGTAGGCAACGAGGTCCGGCCGGTGCGCGAGAACCGTCTCGAGCGCGTCCTCCAGCTTCGTCAGATAGCCCTCGTCGCGCGTGCCGTCCGGTAGCCCGATGTCGAGGTCGCTCGGCGGCTTCCACATCGGATAGTTGTGCTGCTGATGAATGGAAAACGTGAAGATCTCCGGATCGCGCCCGAAGATCAGGGCCGTGCCGTTGCCATGGTGCACGTCGCAGTCGACGATGGCAGCCCGGCGGATCGAGCCGTCGCGTTGGACGCAGCGGATGGCAATCGCGACGTCGTTGAACATGCAGAATCCCTCGCCGTGATTCGCGAAGGCGTGGTGCAGACCGCCTCCGAGGTGCACCGCGATGCGATCGGTCAAGGCGAGTCGAGCCGCGTGGATCGTTCCCCCGACCATCAGCCGGAAGCCGGCGGCGATGTCGTGCGACCACGGGATCTCGAGCTGAGCGATCTCATCGGGGGTCAGCGTCCCAGTTCGGGTCTTCTCGATGTACTCCGGCGTATGGACCAGGGCCAGGTCATCCCAGGCAGCCGGGGCTGGTTCAGCGAACTGAACATCCGCGGATGAACCAAGGGCCTGGCGAATCAGCCGGTATTTCGAGATGGGCCAGACGTGCGGACCGATGTCCAGCTCGTAGGCCTGCGACTCGACGACCCACACGGAATTAGTAGGCGGGTGGCCTGGGTTCGGCCGGCTTCCGGCCGCGGCTCGGTGCCACTATCTTGTCGACGTCGGGAGGCTGCTTCGGAGTGGTGGTCTGCTCGGACGCCGGCTGCAGAGCGAGCGCCAGAACTTCTTCGATCGCGGAGACCAGGTGCAGCTTCAGATCCTGCCGCAGCTCCTCGCCGAGGTCTTCCTTGACGTTCTTGTCGTTCTGCCGCGGCAGGATGATCTCGCGGATCCCGTGCCGCCGGGCCGCGAGAACTTTCTCCTTGACACCACCCACCGGCAGGACACGGCCCGAGAGCGTGATCTCCCCGGTCATGGCGATGTCGCCACGCACGGGGCGGCCGGTGAGCTCTGACGCCAGCGCGGTGACCATCGTGACGCCCGCGGAGGGGCCGTCCTTCGGGATCGCGCCCGACGGCACGTGGAGATGGATCTCTGCGTCCTTGTAGAAGGACGGATCGACGCCGTACCGCGGCGCGTGCGCGCGGAACCAGGAGAGCGCGGTCCGCGCCGACTCTTTCATCACGTCCCCGAGATGCCCGGTCAGCGTGAGCGAGCCACCGCCCTGCATGCGCGAGGCCTCGACGAAGAGCACCTCACCACCGGCAGGCGTCCAGGCGAGTCCGACCGCCACGCCGGGATCCTTCGTCCGTTCCTCGAGCTCCTCGTCGAGGAATCGCGGCGCCCCCAGGAGCTCCGTGACCACCTCGCGCGTGACGACGACCTTCGCGAGGTCCCCCTCCGCCCGGCGCCGGGCGACCTTGCGGCACAGCGCTCCGATCTCGCGCTCCAGATTGCGGACACCCGCCTCACGGGTATAGCCGCGAATGACGTTCCGCACGGCAGGCTCGTCGAACTCGATGTGATCGGCCGACAAACCGTGATTCTTGACCTGTTTCCCGATCAAGTGCTCCTGAGCGATCTTCAGCTTTTCCTCCTCCGTGTACCCGGGCAGCTCGAGTACCTCCATGCGGTCGCGCAGAGGGGGCGGGATGGTATCGAGCACGTTCGCGGTCGTGATGAACAAGACCTCCGACAGATCGAACGGCACGTCGAGGTAGTGATCGCGGAACGAGTTGTTCTGTTCCGGATCGAGCACTTCGAGGAGCGCCGACGCCGGATCGCCGCGGAAGTCCGAGCCCAGCTTGTCGATCTCGTCGAGGATGAACACGGGGTTCTTGGACTCCGCCCGCCTGAGTCCCTGGATGACCTGTCCCGGCAGGGCGCCGATGTACGTCCGCCTGTGGCCGCGGATCTCGGCCTCGTCGCGCATGCCGCCAAGCGAGACGCGGACGAACTTGCGATCGAGCGACGTCGCGATCGACCGCGCCAGTGACGTCTTCCCGACGCCGGGAGGACCAAGGAAGCAGAGAATCGGGCCCTTCACTTCCGGATTCAGCTTGCGGACGGCAAGGTATTCGAGGATGCGGTCCTTGGCCTTCTCCAGATCCGAATGGTCGGCATCGAGAACAGCCTTCGTGCGCTTGAGCTCGATGACTTCCTCGGTCCGTTTGGCCCAGGGCAGGGCCACGAGCCAGTCCACATAGGTGCGCGACACCGTGTACTCGGCGGCCGCGACCGGCATCTTCGAGAGGCGATCCAGCTCGCGAAGCGCCTCCTTCTTGACCGTCTCCGGCATGCCGACCGTTTCAATCTTCTGGCGCAGCTCCTCGATCTCTTTGGCCTGCTCGTCCCCTTCGCCCAGCTCCTTCTGAATCGCCTTGAGCTGCTCGCGCAGGAAGTACTCCCGCTGGTTCTTGCCGACCTCCGACTGCACCTGGGACTGAATCTTCGAACCCAGCTCGAGGACTTCCAGCTCCTTGATCAGGATGCGGTTGAGCAGGTCCATGCGCGCGCGAACGTCGAGCGTCTCGAGGACCTCCTGCCGCGCGCCGGTCGACAACGTCGTGAGGCTCGAGGCGATGAAATCGGCGAGCTTGGCCGGATCGACGATGTTCAGCGCGAGGGTTTGAAGGTCGTCCGACAGCAGCGGGGACAGCGAGACGACCTGCTGAAAGTTCGTCTTGATGTTCCGCTGCAGCGCATCAATCTCCAGCCGGTCCTGGTCGCGAAGCTCTTCGTCGGTCGCCGTGACGTCGGCGCGGATGTACGGCTTCAGGGCGACGACCTTATCGAGCCGCAGACGCACGAGTCCCTGGACGATGAGGCGCAGGCTGCCGTCGGGCAGCTTGAACATCTTGTGAATGTGGGTCGCCGTGCCCGTGCGGTACAGATCGTCCTCGGCGGGCTCCTCGACCGACGCGTCACGCTGGGTGAACACGCCGATCAGCCGGCCGGAGGCGGCCGCTTCGTCTATCAGGCGAACGGAGCTCTCGCGGGCGACCGCGAGCGGCATGAAGGAATTGGGGAACAAGACGGTGTCCCGCAGAGGGAGCACCGGCAACTCGGGCGGGATGGAGAGGGGACGCTCGGCGGCAGACGAGTCGTCGACGCCCGGACGTTCACCTCGCTCGCTCATGCACGATACCTTAGTCGCAAGTATCGGTTGGGAAAAGGGGGAACTGTTCCCCCCTTTCCGGCTTGGCGGGGTCGCTGGACTTCGAATCCGGCTTACAGCTGGATGCCCCGGTGGTTACGACGACATGTCCAGGAAGAGCGACGCGGCGCCGCGGCGCTGCGCCATCACGCGCTCGCGCTGTTCTGCCACTTCCCGCGCCTCCTCGCAGTCCTTGCACCGGACCGCGAACGGCAGCGCGCGCAGACGGCGCTCCGCGATTTCCTCGCCGCATTCGAAGCAGTACCCGTAGGTGCCGTCTTCGAGGCGGTTGAGCGCCTCGTTGATGCGGCTGAGGGTCTCGGTCTTCATCTGGATGAGCGCGAGCTCGATTTCCTCCTGGATGTCCGCCTCGGAGCTTTCGGCTGAGTCGAGCACGCCCTGCTCCTGCCCGGTCATCCCCTCGGTCCGCACGTCCCGGATCTTCTCGTGCACCTTGCTCACGATCTCACGGCGCCGCTCCTCCAGAATGCGCTGGAGCTCGGCATACCGGTCTTTGCTCATCTGATCTTTCTTAGAGTCCTTATGTTCCACGGTCATGATGACAGCGACTCCTTTCCGCCGCCGACAGTCCCGAACTTGCTCGCTCGGCCTGCAATCGTGTTGCCAGACTTGCTCTGGGCCACGCTTCCCAGCGCGCATCCGGATTCGCCACGCCTAAGCTGCCGTCGAGAAGGGTTCTGAGGTTTCTGGGGGGTGTCCGAAGGTATCTTCCCGCTCCGGAACCCCAGCTACCCGCCCTCGACGTTCACCGCTAACTGACTCATAAAAAGTGCTTTACATTCCTTACCTGTCCTGGTAGCGCTTGGGGGCTGTCGTCCAACTGCCACATTAGACGCCAGACCCCCCTGGTTCGGTTCGTTATTAGTCTACGGACGATATGTCCTTTTGAAAGGACGACAAATGTGTGGTTAAGTGGCCACAGGCAGGTCAGCTGTTTTGACGCACTCCTGCCGGCAGTGCTCGCGGCCACGGGGGGCCGGAGCTACTGGACGAAGCGGCTGCCGATGGAGGCGTTGGGCACGATGCCCTGCTCGACCAGGAGCTGACTGTCGCGGCGGCTCCCCGTACGGAGCCAGCGTTCATAGAGGCGGAGAAGATCGGCATTGGACGTCAGCGCGCTGCGCTCGCTGACGTCGGCGAGCACGTCCGCCATGCTGCAGAATTTGGATGCGAGCTCCCCGAAGATGGAGGCGAGCGAGGCTTCCTCGAACCGGCTCAGCGATCCGTAGGCGTATTCACCCATGCTGACGTAGTAGTCGACGTCAACCGGCTTTCTGTTAAGGCTGTCGGAAAAGAACCCGGAAACGAACAGTGACAGATCGCCCAGGCTGCGAAGACGCGCGCGTTGCTCGACGCCGCCGCTTTCCAGCGCCTGCGCAAGCCGCAGCGCGAGCGGTTCATCGTCCAGTGTCGCGGCCCCATTCCGCTCGAGGCGAACGAAGCCGCAGAGCAAGTTCACGAGATAGTACGACGTCAACGATCCGACTTCGAGCCGCTGCCGGGCAACGGCCGACTCCACCAGATCCTTGAAGTACTCTACCGGCGTTTCGTCGAAGAGCGAACCGCCCATTTGTGCGACTCCCTCCGTTTTGCCGCCGCCCGCCGGTATTCCCTGCCGGCGCTGACGGTCATGCAAGCCGTGTTCCTGTAAGTCGTGGTGGGCGCGCCCATTATAATTGATGCCTCACGGATTTCGAGATGGCCGAACGGTGTCCTCTGTGCGGTACGCGGAAGGCTCGGCGCGCATGTCCGGCGCTCAACCGCGAGATCTGCGCCGTTTGCTGCGGGACGAAGCGCCTGGTGGAAATCGCGTGTCCGGCGGACTGCGGCTGGCTGCGCGCGTCCGCTGCACATCCGCCGGCCGTCGCGCAGCGACGACAGGAACGTGATCGCGCGTTCATTTACGGTGCTCTGAGCGATCTGAGCGAGCGGCAGGCGCGGGTGCTGCTGTATCTCCAGGCGCTCGTGAAACAGTGTGCAACCCCGTCTCCCACCGCGATCACCGGGCTCGCGCCGCTCGTCGATCGCGACGTGGCCGACGCCGCCGCGTCGCTCGCATCCACGTTCGAGACGTCTGCAAAGGGAATTCTTTACGAGCATCACGCGACATCGGTCCCGGCCCAGCGCGTCGCCGGAGATCTGAAACGCGGGCTGCAGGAGCTCGCGCGCGCGGAACGTGCGGTCCCGGATCGCGACATCGCGGCCGCGCTCCGGATGCTCGAAAAGCTCGCCAACGGCGCCGCCCCGGCGCTCGGCGATGGTGAGCGCAGCTATCTGGACCTGGTCGATCGCGTGATGAAACCGTCAAGCGAGGAACCGAGGGCGGACGACACGACCCGGCTCATCGTCCCCTGAGAACGACAGCCTGGGCGCGCAGAGCGCCCCACTAGAACTTGAAGAGGTCGTCGAACGCTTTCCGCGCGCTCGGCGGACCGGCGGGGGACTTCGTTTCGCGCTCGAGGGTCACGCGGGCTTCGAAGAACGTGCAGGCGTTCCTGGCATCCTTGGGCGAGACGCGGGCCTCGATCGGCTGCGTGCATTCGAACCGACTCCCGGTGTCGAAATGCGCGCACTGCGCGCAGCTGTGCAACTCCGCCCCACAGCGCTCGCAGCGGGTCTCGAAACCGATGGGAGGCGACAGCACGTGGCCGCACCGGGCGCAGCGGACCACGTCCCGGAAGCCAGGCATGTTGGGAGACTTCGGGGCGAGCGGCGGCTGACCGCGCGGCGTGTACTCGCGCTTGGCGGCCGGCGGCTTCCCCGATCCGCTGCCCCGCTCGCGGTCGCGGGGATCGTCCTGATAGCCGCGTTGCCGGTATTTCCGGTCGCTCATGGAACCTGTGTATAATAACTGATTCGTGCGGCCGGTTCAGGGCGCACCTAGGAAGCAGGTCATGGCCAAGCGTTGCGAACTCTGCGGGAAGGGCCCGGTCGTGGGCCGAAACATCAGCCACGCGCATAACGTCACGGCGCGCCGGTTCGAGCCGAACCTGCAGCGGGTGAAGGCGCTCATCGACGGCGCGGTCCGCCGCGTGCGCGTCTGCACGCGGTGCCTGCGCTCGAACAAGATCGTCAAAGCCGCCTGACGGCGATGCGGACCGCGGTCTCGACCGAGAAGGCACCGAAGGCGATTGGACCGTACTCACAGGCGGTCCGCGCGGGTCAGCTGCTTTTCATCTCCGGGCAGATCCCGATCGACCCTGCGACGGGCAACCTGATCGCGGGTGACATCGCGGCGATGACGCACCGCGTGTTCGCCAACATCCGGGAGATCCTGGCCGCTGCCGGCGCGTCGCTCGATCAGGTGGTTCGGACGACGGTGTTCCTCGCGGACATGAACGACTTTGCGGCGATGAACGAGGTCTATGCCACCTACTTCAGCCAGCCCGCGCCGGCGCGTTCAACCGTACAGGCCGCGCGGCTCCCGAAGGACGCCCGGGTCGAGATCGACGTAATCGCAATTCTTGCCCAGTGAGGATTGCTGATTGGTGAGTGCTGATTGAAAACTCAGCATTCAGCACTCCACAATCAGCAATGGGCGGCATCTATCGGCCCACCCGTTCCACATCGACGACGCCTTTGATCGCTCTGAGCGACTTGATCACCTTATCGAGGTGTTTCATGTCGCTGATTTCGACGGTCATCCGGATGTTGCCGCGGTTGTCGCCGTTCGACGTCGCGTCGACGTTCTTGATGTTCGTGTCGATCCCCGCGATCTTCGCGCTGATGTCGGCGAGGATGCCCTTCCGGTCCTCGACCTGAATCGACAACCGGACAATGTATTTGGCGGGATCTCCCTCTTTGTCCCACTCGACGTCCATTCGGCGCTCCGGATCGTACAGAAGGTTGATGACGTTGGGACACGTCGCGGAATGCACCGAGACCCCTTTGCCGCGAGTAATGTAGCCGACGATTTTCTCGCCGCGAATCGGGTTGCAGCAGCGCGCGCGAAACACCATCAGGTCGTCGATCCCGCGGACTTTGATTTTCTGGTCGCCGGTCCCGAGCACGCGCTTCACGACCGACGCGATGCCGGTCTCCGGCGGCTTCTCGCGCAGCTGGTCCTGCGGCACCACCTTCGAGAGTACCGTCCGCGGGGCGAGCTTGCCGTACCCGATCGCGGCGAACAGCTCCTCCGCCTTGGACAGCCCGCTTTCGCTGGCCGCTTTGGCCAGCGCCTCCGGGTCGAGCACGGCCTTCAGGTTCACATCGAACCGCCGCGCCTCCTTCTCGAACAGCCGGCGCCCGAGCTCGATGCTCCGCGCCTTCTCCTCGCCGTGGATGAAGTGCTTGATCTTGTTGCGCGCGCGAGAGGTCGCGGCGAAGTTGAGCCAGTCACGGCTCGGCTTGTGGCCGGGCGCCGTGACGATTTCGACGATGTCGCCGTTCTTCAGCCGCGTGCGCAGGGGGACCATCTTGCCGTTGACGCGCGCGCCGACGCACATGTGGCCGACGTCGGTGTGAATCGTGTAGGCAAAATCGATCGGCGTCGCGCCGCGAGGCAGCGCCTTCACTTCTCCCTTGGGCGTGAAGGTGTAGACCTCCTCAGGATAGAGCTCGATCTTCAGGTTGTTGATGAACTCCTGCGGATCGCGGACCTCCTGCTGCCACTCCAGAAGCTGGCGCAACCAGACGAAGTACTGCTCGTCGCGATCGGCGCCGACCCGGCCTTCCTTGTACTTCCAGTGTGCCGCGATCCCCTCTTCGGCCACGCGATGCATCTCGGCCGTCCGAATCTGCACCTCGAAGGGGAACCCGCGCTCGCTCACGACCGACGTGTGCAGCGACTGGTACCCGTTGGGCCGGGACATACCGATGAAATCCTTGATGCGGCCAGGCACGGGCGACCAGGTCTGGTGAATGATCCCCAGCGCGGCGTAGCAGTCCTTCACGGACTCGGTGACGAGCCGCAGCGCGACGAAGTCGTACACCTGATCGAGATCGATCTTCTGCCGCTTCAGCTTCTGGTGGATGCTGAACAGGCGCTTGATGCGCCCGTCGAGCTCGATGACCGGGACCTGCGCCTCGGTGAGCTTGGCGGAGATGGTCCGCTTGAGCTCTTCAATCATGCCTTCGGCGGCGCGGCGGCGCGAATCGACGCGCGCGCGGAGCGACTCGTACGGCTTGGCCTCGAGGTATTTGAACGCCAGCTCCTCCAGCTCGTTCTTCACCTTGCTCATGCCGAGCCGGTTCGCGATCGGGGCGTAGATGTCGCGCGTTTCCTGCGCGATCTTGAGGCGCCGCTCCTCCGGCAGGTGGTGCAGCGTCCGCATGTTGTGCAGCCGGTCGGCGAGCTTCACCAGGATGACCCGGATGTCGTCGACCATCGCGAGCAGCATCTTGCGGAAGTTCTCCGCCTGCCGTTCCTCGCTGGACGAAAACGGAGATCGCGCCGAGCTTGGTGACCCCCTCCACGAGGTGGGCGACCTCCGGACCGAACAGCTCCTGGATGCGCTCAATCGGGGTGCGCGTGTCCTCGACCACGTCGTGGAGCAGGCCGGCCACGATCGTGATGACGTCGAGGCGCATGTCCGCGAGAACGTCCGCAACTTCAAGAGGATGGACGAGGTAGGGCTCGCCGGAATGGCGCACCTGTCCCTTGTGCTCGAACGCCGAGAACACGTAGGCGCGCCGGAGCAGCTCGATGTCGGCGTCCGGGATGTTCGCCCGGACTTTTTCGACGAGGTCCTCGAACCGAATCATGGCAACCGGTGTCTAACGTTCATGATACCGGAATACCCGAAGCCGGCTTGACGCTGCCTTTTGGGGCTGACTATACTGACCGGTCCTCGGCGGATCCCGCTCCAATTCAGGGGGAAACAATGCGGAATTCGATGCTCGGCCCGTTTGCGATCGCGCTCTCCGTCGCCGTGGCGGCTGCCGGCTGCGGCAAGGTGAACGAGCTCAAAGCCAGAAAAGTGTTCAAGGATGCCAACGTCTTGTACCAGCAACAGGAGTACAAGAAGGCGGCCTCCAAGTACGAGGAGACGATAGCGCTCAGCCCGGACATCAGGATCCCGTGCGAAGGTGGCGATTGTTCTGCCGCGGCTCACTTCTACCTGGCCAACAGCTACGACAACCTGTACAAGCCCGCGCGCCAGGGGGAGGCGGAAAACGACGCCAACCTGCAGAATGCCGTCAAGCATTACCGTATCTCGGCAGACAAGGAAGAGAACCCGAAGATGAAGCGGCTGTCGCTTCAGTACCTGGCCGCGGCATTCGGTCCGGACAAGCTGCAGCAGCCTGATGAAGCCGAGGCCGCGTACCGCCGCATCATCGAGCTGTCCCCCGGCGATCCCGAGAACTACTTCGCCCTGGCCAAGATCCACGAGGACGCCGGCAAGTACGAAGAGGCCGAGGCGGCGCTGCTGAAGGCCAAGGAAATGCGGCCGGAGGATCCGCAGGTGTACGCCACGATCGCCGGCTTCTACAACCGCCAGGGGGAATTCGACAAGACGGTCGAGGCGTTGCGCGAGCGCGCCACGCGCGAGCCGAAGAACCCCGAGGCCTATCAGGTGCTCGCCGCCTTCTACTGGGAAAAAGCCTACAAGGATTTCCGCCTGAACCCGAAGGACAAGGGCAAGTACGTCGATGACGGTCTCAAGGCGGCTGACCAGGCGCTCGACTTGAACAGGGACTATCTCGAAGCGCTGGCCTTCAAGAACCTGCTGCTTCGCGAGAAGGCGAAGCTGACCAAGGACCGCAAGGAGTACGACGCGCTCATCGCCGAGGCCAATCGCCTCCAGCAGCGCGCCGTCGAGCTTCAGAAGAAGAAGACCGCAGGAATCTCGAACTGAGTCCCGGCGCGGTGCCGGAAGGGGACGTGCGCGCGCCTGGAACCGAGGACGACCCGGGCGCGCTGTGCGCGCACGCCGCCAGTTGTTGGGACCGCGCGTTCCGTGGCTATGCGATCGCCGAGGCCGAGAAGGCCGCGCTCGTACGCGATGGCTTGAGCGCCGTTCATAGCAGCGCTGACGCTCGCGCCTGCTCATCCTCAGGCGCTGACCTACAAAGTACTCCTCCTCCGTCTGCAAGCCGCTCTGGAACGGAATTCAGCGGCGCGCGCCGCACTCGAGCTCGAGGCGGACGCGCTCTGGCACGCGGCCGTGGACGCGCAGAGGATCGAGCTCATCCCGCCCGCCTGAGCAGGCGAACCGCCGGCCGGACCGCGAGCGCTCCCGCGGCGGCGAGAGCGACCGACCCCCCGGCCGCCGCCAGCAATCCGCGCCGGCGCGGACGCACGGCGGCTCGGGCTGTCCCGCAGAGCTCGATCAGATCGTCGCGTTCTTCGAGGTAGCGCCCGTGCAGATCGTGGCACCCCGCTTCGAGGTACGCGCGCACGGCATCGAAGGCCGCGGCGTGATCCGGCGCAGCCTGGGAGGCGCGCTCGGCCACGGCCTGCAGGAACACATGGCGGTCGTGCAGGTCGCCGAGCACATCCTGGACGCGCTTCAGCAGCGCCAGCGCTCCGGACACTCGGACGGTCCCGGTGGCCTCTGCGGCCTCGAGCGCGTACCGCAGCTTCTTCGCCGCGACCCGGACGGCGTGCACGCGGTTCGGGAAGTGAACACGGCCCGCTCGGGCAATCGCTCTCTCGAGCTCGTCCGCCCGCCGGAGGATCCGATCGGCGAGGAGGGCGCGCCATGACGGCGCTCCGCCGGCAGCGGGCCACCACATCGCGCGACGGCCGGACCGAAGCGTGCCGAGCTTCGCCCGATTGTCCTCTCGTTCGAGCCGCTTGACCGCGCGGCGCAAGCGGGCATCGCGCGACGCGCGCAGCTCGACCATGAGATTTTGAAGCGGAACGGCGGCAGCCGGCAGACGCCGGACCGTGGCGAAGGCGAGCTCGAGCATGACGTCGAGATCGCGGATGCGGCCCAACCCTCGACCCGTCTTCCTGAGCCATCGTTGGGCTTTCTCAGCGGCGGGCGGCGACGACCCCAGCAGCGGCAGCGCCTCTCGCAGCCGGCGCGTAGCCACGCGCGCATCGTGGATCGCATCGTCGTCGCCGTCGCGGACCGCGGGAAGCTGGGCTTTCAGCTCATCGAGCTGGTCGCGAACCAGAGTTTCGGGAGAGGCATGAGTGGGCACCGTCGCCTCCAATCGCTGCCTCACGCTGTTGCAAGCAGCGGTCCGGATTCATCGGCCGGCCAACCGGCTCGACGGTGCGGTCACTGGCGACTTCGTTCGGTGACAACGCCGATTCGGTTCACGCCGGCTCCCCGCGCAATGTCGATCACGTCAATTACCTGACCGTAGCGGAGTCCGCCATCTCCCATCAGATACAGCGTGCGATCCATTCGACCCGAGTACAGCGCGCGCAGGCGGTCCTCCAGTTCCGCGCGCGCGACCGGCGTCCTGTTGATGCGCAGGTTTCCGTCGACGAAATACTCCAGGACGATCTGAGAGGGCGGTATCTGTGGTGGCGCCGCACCCGGGCTGACGGTTTCGGGCACCGCCACGTCGAGGCCCTTCTGCGTGAGTGGCAGAGCCGCCATGAAGATGATCAGGAGGACGAGAAGGATGTCGATGAGCGGGGTGAGATTCATCTCGGCGCTCGGACGAAGCGCGGTCGGGCGGACGCTGGCGGGCCGCATGACCACCTCCTGAACGCTTAGACACCCGTTCAGGAGCGAAGTTCAGCGTGCCCGAGGCGGAGGAGGTCGCGAAGCCTCGGTACAAAGCTCGAGGGCCGCACGTGATGGTCGTGCGGCCCTCGAACGTGAGCTGAGCCTGCCTCGCCGAAGCGCGCAGCGCGAAGGCGGGCGGCTAGTTGGTGCTCGGAGAAGCGCCGGCGGCCTGGCGCATACCCGTTGTGACGATGCCGACCTTCTCGACGCCCTGCGCCTCGCGCCGCGTCGATGACCGCGACGATCTCGCCATAGCGCAGCGAACCGTCGCCGACGATGAACATCGTCTTTTCCTTACGCTGCTCGAAGATGTTTCGCAGCCGCTCCTCGAGCTCGGCGATGGTCACGTCGGACTTGTTGACCGAGATCCGGCGGTCCGCGGTGTACTCGACGACGATCTGGCTGACGTCCGGCTGCGCCTGGCTCGCGGAGCGCGTCTCTAGCGGCAGGTTGATGTCGACCCCCTTCTGGGTGAGCGGAAGGGCCGCCATGAAGATGATGAGCAGGACGAGCAGCACGTCGATGAGCGGCGTGACGTTCATGTCGGCCGTCGCGTGCGGCACTTCCGCCGTGACGACGCGGTCGGCGCCGAAGTGCTTGTGTGCGTGCGCCATCACTTCCCTCCGCTCGTGCTCTCACCCGGCCGCAGCTTCTTCTCGGTGATGAGGCCGATGTCCTCGATGCCCGCCTTCCGGAGCTCGTCCATCGCCTGCATGATGGAGCTGTACGGCGCCTCCTGGTCCCCCTTGATCAGCACGATCTTCTCTTTCTTCTCTTCGAGGACCGCCTGCACGCGGTCGAGGAAATCGCGCTCGAGGACCTTGACGCCGTTGACGTAGAACTCCTTGTGGGCGGTGACGTGGATCACCGTCTGCTCCTGCGTGTCCGGCTTGTCGGACGTGTTGGCTGCCTCCGGCAGCCTGACGTCCACGCCTTTCTGGAGCATGGGCGCGACCAGCATCATGATAATGAGCAGCACCAGCATGACGTCGACGAGGGGCGTCACGTTGATATCGGCTTTCAACCCGCCTTTTGCGCCGCCAACATCCATTGCCATTGGAAAAGCTCCAAGGCAGCCCTAAAGGGCTGCGCTACGGGGCAGCTGCGAGGGCCGCGACAGGCAGCCCTCGAAGCGCTGCGTGCTACGCGGTCTTCTTGATGAAATAGTCGACCAGCTCCGACGACGAGTTGTCCATCTCGACGTTGAAGTACTCGATGCGTCCGGTGAGGTAGTTGTAGAACCACACCGCCGGAATCGCCACGAGCAGCCCGAGCGCCGTCTCGACGAGCGCCTCGGCGATACCGGCCGACACGGCGCCGATGCCGCCCGACCCGGTCGCCGCGATGCCCTGGAACGCGGTGATGATGCCGACGACGGTTCCCAGGAGCCCGACGAACGGCGCGGTCGAGCCGATCGTCGCGAGCGCCGAGACGCCCTTCTTGAGATCGTTCGCCGTGAGCGCCGACGCGCGCTGGATGGCGCGGCGCACGGTGTCGACCAGGTCTTCCCGGCTCAGGTTCGACCCCGACTCCTGCTGGAACTGGTATTCCTGCAGGCCTGCGAGCACGACCTTCGCAAGGTGGCTGTAGCGGTAGTTCTTCGATGAGGACACCGCGATCGCATCCTTCAGGCGCCCTTCCTTGAGGTGCTTGGCCACCTGCGGCGCGTACTGTTTGGACTGCTTACGCGCCTGGTTGAACGTATAAATGCGTTCGATCGCGACGCCGAACGACCACATGGACATGATGATCAGGATGACGCCGATAGCTTTCGCCACCCAGCCCATCTGGTTCCACATGCCAATCAGATCCATTCCGCCTTCCATCGTAACCCTCCGAGCTCGTGGCGCAGGCCCTCAGGCCCGCTGGATGACACCTATTGCAAGGTGAAGTTGACCGTGACGGTCATGATGACCGGCACGGGGACTCCGTTGAGCAGCGTCGGCGTGAACTCCCACTGCTTGACGGCGTCGAGCGCCGCCTGATCGAGCAGCGGAATGGATCGGAGCACCTTGGCGTCGCGGACCTTGCCGTCCGGGCCGATCGTCGCCTCGATGATCACGACGCCCTGCACGCGCGCCGACTGCGCGATGGGCGGGTAGACCGGATTGACGTGCTTCCGCTTCTGCGGCGCCTTGATGTTCCCGCCGACGCGGATCGGCGCGGTCGGTGGGGGCGGGGGCGGCGGTGGCGCTTCGGGCAGTCCGCCCACCACGCCTCCGACGACGCCTCCAGGCACTCCGCCTTCAACGCCGCCCGTCACGCCTTCCGTGCCGGTCACCCCGGTCTCGGGCGTGATCTCCGACGGCGCCTCCACGGGCGCAGCCGAAGGATTCGGCATCTCGACCGGCGGCGCCTTCGGGATCGCGGCGGCCGGCGGCGGGGGCGGAGGTGGCGGCGGCGGGGGCGGCGGCGGCGCGCCGACGAACGCCATCATCGTGGGCGGCGTCGGAAGCACGTCAGCAGCCATCAACGGGATGATGATGATCCCGCCGAAGATGAGCGTATGGACCGCAATCGACAGCGGAACGGTGTACCACTGCTTCGTTCCGACTTTGATCGAGGGTTCGACAACGTCCCCGAACATGTCTTTCGGCACGGGATTCTCCTCCCACCGCGGTGGCCCGAACCGGAGGTGATCCCCCCGGCCACCCGTTGCGCCCACGAAAGAGCGCCAAGTATAGATCAGACCCAAAAACCGGTGTCAACGAAACTACTTCACTGGTTAGACACCGGTTCCGGGAAAACGGACCAGGGCCTCAGCCCGGATACCGTGGTATCTGGACGGTTTCTCACGCCCGCGACCCAGTCCCCCCTGTTCCAATTCGCATGCCGTAAAACGACCGCCTCACGAACACCAGCGAGGCGCCGAAAAAGACCGCCGCCAGGAGGTAACTGATGCCGGGGCCCGCATCCTCCGTAAGCTGGACCGCCAATTCGACGGCCAGCAAGCCGAACAATGTCGTGAATTTAATGACCGGGTTCATGGCTACTGACGACGTGTCCTTGAATGGGTCACCGACGGTGTCTCCGACCACCGTCGCGGCATGGAGGGGCGTTCCTTTTTCCTTCAGCTCCACCTCGACAATCTTCTTCGCGTTGTCCCACGCCCCGCCGCCGTTGGCCATGAAGATCGCCTGGAACAGGCCGAAGAGCGCGATGGAAATGAGGTAGCCGATGAAAAAGTACGGCTCCAGGAACGCGAAGGCCAGGGTTGCGAAGAACACCGTGAGGAAGATGTTGAACATCCCCTTCTGCGCGTACTGCGTGCAGATCTCGACGACCTTCTTGCTGTCCGCCACCGACGCCTTTTCGACGCCATCCAGCTTGATGTTGCGCTTGATGAACTCGACGGCGCGGTACGCGCCGGTCGTCACAGCCTGCATCGACGCGCCGGTGAACCAGTAGATCATCGCGCCGCCGGAAATGAGGCCCAGCAGGAACGGCGCGTGCAGGATCGACAGGTTGCGCATCAGCTCCGGCTGCAGGCCGGACGTCAGGAGCATGATGATCGCGAAGATCATGGTCGTCGCGCCGACGACCGCGGTGCCGATGAGGACCGGCTTCGCCGTCGCTTTGAACGTGTTCCCGGCGCCGTCGTTCTCCTCGAGCAGATGCTTGGCGCGGGCGAAGTCGACGTCGAAGTGATACTCGCGCTTGAGCTCCTCGCGGATACCCGGCAGCGTCTCGATGACCGACAGCTCGAAGATCGACTGTGCGTTGTCGGTCACCGGCCCATACGAATCCACGGCGATCGTCACGGGCCCCATCCCGAGGAAACCGAACGCCACGAGCCCGAACGCAAAGACCGGTTCGGCGATCATCAGGGCGCTGAACCCCTGCTGGCTCACCCCGTACGCGACGCCCATCAGCGCGACGATGCTCATGCCGAGCCAGTACGCGCTGAAGTTGCCGGCGACCAGGCCGGAGAGGATGTTCAGCGAAGCCCCGCCTTCGCGCGACGAGACGACAATCTCGCGGACGTGGGCCGATTCCGTGGAGGTGAAGATCTTCACGAGCTCCGGGATGATCGCCCCGGCCAGGGTCCCGCACGTGATGACGATCGAGAGCTTCCACCACAACGTCCCGTCGCCCAGATCCGGGATCAGCCAATAGGACACGACGAACGTCAGCACGACGGACACGATGGAGGTCAGCCAGACCAGCCAGGTCAGCGGCGTTTCGAAGTTGAATCTGGGCGCGTCGGCGAACCGCGCCTTCGCGATCGCGTGGTTCAGGAGGTACGAGAGCCCGCTCGCGATGATCATCATGACGCGCATCATGAAGATCCACACCAGCAGCTGGACCTGGACGACCGGGTCCTTGACGGCGAGCACGATGAACGAAATCAGCGCGACGCCCGTGACGCCGTAGGTCTCGAAGCCGTCGGCGGTCGGGCCGACCGAATCGCCCGCGTTGTCCCCGGTGCAGTCGGCGATGACGCCCGGATTGCGCGCGTCGTCTTCCTTGATGTTGAAGACGATCTTCATCAGGTCGGAGCCGATGTCGGCGATCTTGGTGAAGATGCCGCCGGCGATCCGCAACGCCGCCGCGCCGAGCGATTCGCCTATCGCAAAGCCGATGAAGCAGGAGCCCGCATAGTCGCGCGGGATGAAGAGCAGGATGCACAGCATCATGAACAGCTCGACGCTGATGAGCAGCATCCCGATGCTCATCCCCGCCTTCAGCGGAATCTCGTAGATCGGAAACGGCCGGCCGCGCAGCCCCGCGAACGCCGTCCGGGAATTGGCAAACGTGTTGATCCGGATGCCGAACCACGCCACGCCGTAGCTGCCGCCGATGCCGATCAGGCTGAACACGAGGATAATCGCGACCTTGCCCAGCGAGAAATCGCGGAGCACGCCGAAGTAGAACGCCATGATCGCGCCGATGAAGAGCTCGAGGATCAGGATGAACCGGCCCTGGGTGATCAGATACGTCTTGCAGGTCTCGTAGATCAGCTCCGAGATCTCCCGCATCGACCGGTGAACCGGAAGGTTCTTGAGCTGCGTGAAGATGACCAGCCCGAAGGCGAGTCCCAGCACGCACACGGCGAGACCGGACAGCAGCAAGGTTTCCGACGAGACGCCGCGGAACGAGACCTGGCTGAAATCCGGCAGGATCAGATCCGCTTCGCTGCCGTGGTGGACGGGCTGCGCGTGCGCGGTCGGCGGCTCGGGCGCCGGTTGAGCGTGCGCATGCGCGAGCGCCGGTCCGTTCAAGGTTGCGATGACCGCGAGCGCGGCCACCGCGCACACGTGACGTATCCCCTTCATGACACCTCTCGGCACACAGAAATCAGTAATCCTATCATCAGACGCGGAAGTCGTGGACGCGATCGTCGCCGCGCCGCAGTCGGAGCCGCGCTGCCAGCGCCATCCCGCCCGTCAGGAACACCCGAATCCCCTGCTCCACCGTGATGTCCGGGAACGCGGCGCGATCGCGCGCGCAAATCACCACGTCGCCCAGATACAGATGATTCGTCGGCACGTACACCGCGATCATCGCCTCGGGTCCGGTACCGCGATCGACCGTGAACTCGCGCGTCAGAAACCCGAGCAGGAACCGTCCCGATGCGTCCTCGATGAGCACGACACGCTTGAAGCCAAACTCGTTGTCGGGCGAAAACGCGACGACGAGCTGCTTGACCGGCGCGTAGACCGTTCTGAAAACCGGGACGCGCAGAAGCCATCCTTCGGCTTGCGACAGCAGTCGTTTGCCGAGAACGTTCGTCGCAACCGCGCCCACCGCCAGGATCGCGACGGCCGTCGTCAGTATTCCGAGACCCGGGATCTCGCGTCCGAGCCATCGGGCGTAATACGGCCCCGTAATGCCGTCGACGAACCGGAAGATCCAGACGAACGCCACGATGCTGATTCCGAGCGGCACGATGACGAAGAAGCCGGTCACGAAGCTGCGCCGGAGCCATTGCAGCATCAACTCCACCCCAGCCAGACGAACGTGACGGCCGCGAGCGC
Organism: uncultured Acidobacteriota bacterium; assembly: GCA_963847125.1. GTDB lineage: Bacteria > Acidobacteriota > Vicinamibacteria > Vicinamibacterales > 2-12-FULL-66-21 > DATAEE01. Next base: position 1,994,488 of record CAWJYM010000004.1, on the reverse strand, counting down.
GAAGCGATAGTACGCGAACACGTCCAGCCGATGCCCTGCGAGGTAGCGCAGGAAAAACCGGATCGTGAGGTACCCCACCACACCCGAGACGATCATCCCCACCGCAAACAGCGCCGCGGCATCTCCAGACAGGCCCGTTCTGGCCAGCTCGAGGCTTTCCTTGGCGGCGGCCGCCAGAATCGCCGGGATGCTGAGGAGAAAGGTGAACCGCGCGGCGGCGTCCCGCCGCAGTCCCAGGAACAGCCCGATGCTGATGGTCGTGCCGGAGCGCGACATGCCGGGAACCAGCGCCGCCGCCTGACCTGCACCGATGGCGAGCGCTCCTCGGGGCCCGAGCGCCTCCTCGGTCTGGACGCCGCGGCCGACGCGCTCCGCCACGAGCATCAGCACGCCGCCACCCACGAGCATCACGGCCGCCACGACAGGCGTGCGCAGCGCCGCCTCCACGTCATGGGTGTACAGCAGGCCGGCGGCGACGATCGGCAGCGTGCCGACGACGATGAGGCGGACCATGCGCGCGGTCGGATCGGATGCGGTCAGGGCCCTCGGAAGCGCCGCCGCCATCTGCACGAGCTCCGCGCGGAAAAACAGCACGACGGCCAGGAGCGTGCCCAGGTGACAGGCGACGTCGAATGCGAGCCCCAGCGCGCCGGCGTCCCAACCGAAGAATGCACGGCCGAGAATCAGGTGCGCGGAGCTCGAGACCGGCAGGAACTCGGTCAGACCCTGGACGATCCCGAGGACGACCGCCCCCAGAAAGGTCACACTGCTAAGCGCGTTTCTTGCTGCCGGCGGGCGCCGGCGCGCTGCGCACCGACACCGCCGACGGCTTGCTCAGCATGATGGCGATCGATGGCGCGATGAACCAGCCCGAATACGTTGTCGCTACCGTGCCGACCAGCATCGTGAACGCGAACCCTTTGAGCACCTCCCCGCCGAAGAGGTAGAGCGCGAGCACCGACAGGAAAATCGTTCCGGAGGTGATCACCGTCCGCGTGAGCGTCTGGTTGATGCTGTCGTTGATCACTTTCTCGAGCGGTTCACGCCTGGCCAGGCGTGTGTTCTCGCGGACCCGGTCGAAGATGACGATCATATCGTTGACCGAATAGCCGACCATCGTGAGCATCGCGGCGATGATGTTCAGCGACAGCTCGTACTGGAAGAACACGAGAAACGCGAGCGTCACGAGGATGTCGTGGAACGTCGCGACGATCGAGCCGAGCGCGAAGCTCACGCGGAAGCGGACCGCGATATAGGCCGTGATGGCGGCGAGCGAGAAGAGCGTGGCGTAGATCCCCTTGCGTTGCAGGTCCTGACCGATCGCCGGCCCGACGATCTCGGTGCTCCGCTCGACGAAGTTCCCGAGGTTGGCCTGCTTGAGACGATCGAAGACGCCGCGCGCGCCCTGCTCGAGGCTCGCCCCCTGCTCGGTGACCAGCTCGGGCAGCCGGATCAGCATCTCGTTCGGGCCGGCCGTCGTCACGATCTTCTCGCCCGGCAGAGAGGCCAGCGCGTCGAGGACGGCCTGCTCGGTGACCGGCTTCTCGAACTGGACCACAATCGCCGTCCCGCCCGAAAAGTCGATGCCGAGCGGCAGCCCCCGCGTCAGCACGAGCGCGGCGCCCGCCATGATGACGACCGTCGACAGCGCCAACGCGTGCCAGCGCCAGCGGATGAAGTTGAAATTCGGAACCTTCGAAAACAGTTTCATTTCCGTTTCGCCCTAGATACTCAGGGTCGCCGCCTGACGGCGCGACAGAATCAGCTCGAAGAGCGTCCGCGAGACGAACACGGCCGTGAAGACGTTCGCCAGCAGGCCAAACGTCAGCGTGGTCGCAAAACCTCGGATGGGTCCCGTGCCGAAGTTGAACAGGATCCCGGCGCCGATGAGCGAGGCCACGTGAGTGTCCAGAATGGTGAGGAACACGCGGTCGAATCCGGCCGCGACGGCCGCCCGGACGCTCTTGCCGGTGCCGAGCTCCTCCTTGATGCGCTCGAAGATCAGCACGTTCGAGTCCACGCCCATGCCGATTGTCAGGACGAAGCCGGCGATACCCGGCAGCGTCATCGTCGCACCCAGGTACGCCATGAACCCGAGCAGGATCACGAGGTTCAGGATGACGGAGACGATGGCGTTCACGCCGGAGAGCTTGTAGTACACGAGCATGAAGAGCGCGACGAGCAGGAGTCCACCCACCGACGCGGTGATCCCGCTCCGAATCGAGTCCGCCCCCAGGCTCGGACCGATCGTGCGCTGCTCCATATACGTCAGCGAGACCGGAAGCGCGCCCGACTTCAAGACGAGCGAGAGATCCGTGACTTCCTGGTTCGAAAACATGCCCTCGATGATGCCTTCGCTGTCGATCCGGTTGTTGATCGTGGGGGCCGACTGGACGCGGCCGTCGAGGATGATCGCGAGGCGCCGGCCGATGTTCTCGGCGGTCACCGTCCCGAACTTCCGCGCGCCCTCGCGGCTGAGCGAGAAGCCGACCGCGGGCTGGTTGTTCGAATCGAGGGTTGGCCGCGCGTTGCGTAAATCGGTCCCCCGGACCGCCGCGACTTTGCGGACGAGGTAAAACACCGTCTCGGGGCGCTCGCCCGGCGCGCTGACGTCGCTCGTTCCCGGCACGATTTCCATGTCCGCTGGCACCTGGCCATTGCGAGTGGCGAGCAGCGCCTCACGAGTCGCGGCCGGACCGTCTTCGACGATCTTCAACTCGAGCTGCGCCGTCGAGCGGATGATCTCCTTCGCGCGCTGCACGTCGGTCACGCCCGGCAGCTGAACGAGAATCTGGTTTCCGGCCGAGCCGTACTCCGTGACGATCGGCTCTGCAACGCCCAACGCGTTGACGCGCTTTTCGATCGTCTGCAGCGCCTGCCGCACGGCGTCCCGCCGCAGCTGTACCGTGACCGGATCGCGCAGGCGGAACGTGTACGCCCCGACGTCGGACGAGCGCGTGAACGCGGCGCCCGTTTCGTCATCGCCGATCCGCCGAAACTCTGCGTCCTGAGACGACGAGACTCCGTCGACGCGGAAACTCGACGCGTCGACGACCTGGAGCGACGTGAAAGAGACTCCACGCTCGCGCAGCTGCTGTCGCAGTCGCTCCGCCGTGGTCTCGGTCTCGAGCCGCAGGGCGTCGTCGGTTTGAGCGGCCAGGACAAGGTGAACACCCCCTTTGAGGTCCAGGCCGAGCTGGATTTTTTCCTGCGGGGGGTAAAACGCGTAGATCGCCACCGCGGTGATTGCGACGATGACGATGAGCTTCCAGCGAAGGTTCTTGTTCATTGCGATTCGGGGACGATGGGCTCCTGGCCCTGATAGCCGCCGACGGCCGCACGCGCGATACGGATGCGGACCTTGTCGGCGATCTGAAGCTGCACCACCTTGTCGTCGATGCGCGTGATCTCGCCGTGTATGCCGCCGGTGGTCACGACCTGGTCACCCACTTTGAGCCCGGACTGGAACTCCTGAATCTTCTGATGCCGTTTCTTCGCCGGCAACATCACCAGGAAATAGAAAATGGCCAGAATGGCCAGGACCGGGATGAGATTCAGGAACGGACTCGGGGTCATTCGACGGCGCGGGTGCGTGAAAAAGTCCGATGGAACTCCTGCCGGAACATTTCAAACGTACCAAACATAATAGCCTCCCTTACACGTCGCATGGTGTCAAGGTAAAAGTGGAGATTATGCAACGTGTTAAGGGTCGCGGCGGTCATCTCGTTGGCCAGAAAAAGGTGCCGGAGGTACGCCCGCGAGAAGCCCCGGCACGTGTAGCACTCGCACTGAGGATCGGGGGGCCGCGGATCCTCCGCGAAGCGCGCGTGCTTGATGACGAGGCGTCCCTCGCGCGTGAGCAGCTGGCCATTGCGAGCGTTGCGCGTCGGCAGCACGCAGTCGAAGAGGTCTATCCCACGCGCGACGCCCTCGACCAGGTCGTCCGGCATGCCGGTTCCCATCAGATACCGCGGGCGATCCTCGGGGAGGAGCGGCGCCGTATGCGACACGATGTCGTACATTCTGTCGACGGGCTCGCCAACGCTGAGTCCGCCGATGGCGTACGCGTCGAACCCGACATCCAGCGTGCGCTGCACGCTTTCGGCGCGTAGATCGGGCTCGATGCCGCCCTGCACGATCCCGAACTGCGCCTGGCCCGGGTTCGTCACGAGAAGGCCGTCGACCTCGCCGCCCCGGATCGCCTGAAACCGCGCCCGCCCGCGCGCCGCCCAGCGATGCGTGCGCTCCATCGCCTCGCGCGCGGAGCCCGTGGGCGCCGGCGAGGCCGCACACTCATCGAGCACCATCGCGATGTCGGAGCCGAGCTGCGCCTGAATGTCCGCCGCGCGCTCGGGCGTCAGCAGGTGCTCCGTCCCGTCGAGGTGCGAGCGAAACCGTACACCCTCCTCGTTCAGGCGCCTGATGCCGGCCAGACTGAAGACCTGATAGCCGCCGCTGTCGGTGAGCAGGGGACGATTCCAGCCGATAAACCGGTGGAGCCCGCCGAGGCGCGCGATCGGCGCGTCGCCCGGACGCAGGAAGAGATGGTAGGTGTTGCCGAGGATGATCTCCGCTCCGAGGTCGACGAGATCGCGCTCGGTCATCGCCTTCACGGCGCCCTGCGTACCCACCGGCATGAACGCCGGAGTCTCGACGGGCCCGTGAGCGGTGACCATGCGGCCTCGCCTGGCGAGCCCGGAGCGATGCGTGACCTCGAAGGAGAAGCCGTGAGCCACGTTCTTTTATAATGGTGGTGGACTCAAGAATCCAGAATTCAGCATCCAGAAGGGCCGTGTGAAGCGCCTGCGCATCGGAGTGGTGTACGGAGGCCGGTCGGGAGAGCACGAAGTGTCGCTCGCTTCGGCGGCAGCCGTCTTCGCGAACCTCGATCGCGCGCAATACGACCCGGTTCCCATCCGGATCGAGAAGGATGGGCGCTGGACGCTCGCCGACAAGCCGCCGCTCGCCTCTTCGGCCGCCGAAGTGATCGAGCACGCTCGGTCGGAAGCGGCGCGACCGATACGCGGCGGGCGCGAGGTGCATCTCGTGCCGTGTCCGGGCGACGAAACGATGATCGCGATCGATCGTGGAACGGAAACGAGCGCCGGACCCCGCGCGGCGATTACCGGCCTGTCGCTCGATGTCCTCTTCCCAGTGCTGCACGGTCCCTATGGAGAGGACGGCACCGTTCAGGGGCTGCTCGAGCTGGCCGGCGTCCCGTATGTGGGCGCGGGCGTGCTGGCGTCGGCCGCCGGAATGGACAAGGGAATCGCGAAGGTCCTCTTTGCGGCGCGCGGCCTGATGGTTGGCCCCTACGAGGTCGTCCTGCGCAGTGAGTGGATGCGCGATCCGTCCGCCGTCAGTCACAGACTCGTGACGAGGCTGGGGCTGCCGCTGTTCGTGAAACCGGCGAACCTCGGATCGAGCGTCGGCATCTCGAAAGTGAAGGAGATCTCCGCGCTCGCGGCCGCGATGGACCTCGCCGCCGAGTTCGATCGACGGATCGTCGTCGAGGCGGCGATACCGGACGCGCGGGAGATCGAGTGCGCCGTCATCGGCAACGACTCCCCCGAGGCGTCGGTGCCCGGCGAGATCATCCCGTCCCGCGAGTTCTACGACTACGAGGCGAAGTATCTGGACTCGCGATCCCAGTCGGTCATCCCGGCTGACCTCGAGCCCGCACTGACCGAGGCGATTCGCCGGCAGTCGATCGAAGCCTTCCTCGCGATCGATTGCGCGGGCATGGCGCGCGTGGACTTTCTCGTCGGCCGCGCCGACGGCCGGATCTACATCAACGAAGTCAACACGATTCCGGGCTTCACGACCATCAGCATGTATTCCAAGATGTGGGACGCGACCGGAGTCCCCTACACGGCGCTGCTCGACCGGCTGATCAAGCTGGCGATGGAGCGGCACGCCGAGAAGCAGCAGCTCAGGACCAGCCTGACATGAGCGCCACGCGCGCGCTCACCGCCGCGCTCGTGGCGATCGCCGTCGCCGCGACGGCGGCGGCTCCTGGGCCAAGCGCGCACCGGCTCCGTGGATCCGAGGGTCTTGCTCGCGCCTACGACGCGATCCTCGACGCGCGGTTCGATCGCGCGTCGTACGAGTTGGAGCGCGCTTGTGGTCCGCCTCGAGCCGGGCCAGCGGCGCGGCCTGAGCCGGTCGGGCTCAACGACAGCGCCGCGCCGGCCGAGGCCTGCGACGTGCTTCGCGCGACGGCGCTCTGGTGGCGCATCCAGCTCGATCCGCACCACCTCACCCTCGATCCTCGGTTTCAAGGCCTCGTCGACCACGCGATTGAAGGCGCGGAAACCTGGACCGAACGGGATCCGTTTGACGCGGAGGCGTGGTTCTATCTCGGCGGAGCGTATGCGGCGCGCGCGCAGTGGCGCGTGCTGCGTGAGGAGCGCCTGGCGGCGGCGCGCGACGGCAAGCGAATCAAGGAGGCGCTCGATCGGGCGCTGGCGCTCGATCCGCACCTGACGGACGCCTATTTCGGCCTGGGACTTTACAAGTATTACGCGGGCGTCGCGCCCACCGTGGCGAAGGTCCTCCGCTGGCTCCTGCTGCTGCCCGGCGGTGACAAGGACGAAGGCCTGGCCGAGATGCTGCGCGCGCGCGACGCCGGCGGGCTGCTGCAGGGAGAAGCGGACTACCAGCTCCACCTCATCTACCTCTGGTACGAGCAGCGCGCCGACCTCGCGCTGGACCTCCTGGAAGGGCTGCAGGGGCGGTACCCGGCGAATCCGCACTTTCCAGCGCAGATCGCCGAGGTTCACGAGGTCTACTTCCACGACGTGCCCGCCAGCCTCGCCGGCTATCGGACGCTGCTCGCCGCCGCGCGCGACGAGCGCGTCATGCTGCCGCAGATGGCGGATGCCCAGGCCCGTCTCGGAATCGCGAAGCACCTCGAGACGTTGTCGGAGTCCGATGGGGCAATCGAGCACCTGCAATCGGTCGTCGGCGCGAGGCCGGAGGCGCCGTTCGGCGTCGTCTCGGAGGCACAGCTCCGACTCGGCCAGTCCTACGAGCGGATGGGGATGCATTCGCAGGCGGTCGCGGCGTTCAAGGCCGCGCTCGCCGCGACCCCGTCGAGCGATCCGTATGGCGTGCGCGAGCGAGCGGGCACCGCGCTCGGGCGCCGAACGCCTTCACGCGCCGGCGAGGCGTATCGCCTGTCGCTCGAGGGCTGGCGAGCGTTCGAGCGGGGTGACACCGCGACCGCGGCTGCGACGCTCGCGCGCTCGCTGCGACTCGCGCCGGGTGACTTCGTCGCGCGATCCCGCTACGGCCGCGTGCTGTCCGCGGGCGGCCAGGATGCGACGGCCCTCGCAGAGATCGAACGCGCGCTCGCCGCGCGCGGCGACGCGCCGCCGAGCCTCGTCGCCGCCGCGTATCTCGATGCGGGCGCCATTCACGAGCGCGCGGGACGCCGTACGGCCGCCATCGCGATGTATCGACACGCGTCGCAGCTGTTCGGCGCCGGCGCCGACGCGCGCGACAGCGCCGTGCGCGCGCTCGCGCGACTCACACCGCCCCCGCAGTGAGGCCGCACGATCGACGCGCGCGCGATCGACGTCATCGCGCGCCGAAAAATCGATCGACACGCGTCGAAATTTTGACTTTTTGGGCACTTTGTGCTTGACAGTGATTTTTTCTCATGCACAATCTACATCTTGTGTGACGGTGGTTCGCTCAGCCCACCTGTAGGATTTTTCGTTCGCGGCAACTTTGCTGAGCTGTCAGATCCCAGGAGGAAGAATGGCGAAGAAGGGCGGTAAAGGCGGGAAGAAGGGCGGCAAGAAGCGCTAGGTTTCCCGTCAACCGATCGGGGGGTGTCAGCTCGAGCGACACCCCCAAACTTTTTCAGGTGCGGATCTCTTACCTGCGGTCAACGGCGAGCCGGAGATTGGTTCCCAGCGCGTGTGAGAGTTACCCAACGAAGTGAGGGCGCCGCAGGCGCTCCCTGGCGTGCCAGGAGGCAGCGGCGAGCGGTGCGGTAGAGGCCCTCGCGATCGAACACCCGAACGAAGGGGGGGATACGAGTAATGGCCAAGAAGGGCGGCGGGAAGAAAAAGGGCGGCAAGAAACGGTAAGCCGTCACCCCGCTGAAAGAGGAAAGGGGGGCGCAATCGCCCCCTTTTTCCTTTTCAAGGCGTCAGTTTGATTCCGTCCCACACACGCACGCGCTGAATCACGTCCCACTGCTGCAGTCGATCCACGACATCCATACCAGCCACCACGGACCCCACGACCGGGTATCGACCGTCGAGGTGCGGCTGCGGCGAGTGCGTGATGAAGAACTGACTCCCGCCGGTGTCCCTCCAGTCGAGCGCGATGCCTACCGTGCCGCGAAGGTACGGCCGCGGCGTCAGCTCGTCGCGGATCGTGAACCCCGGTCCCCCCTCGCCGTCACCGCGCGGATCGCCCCCCTGCGCGACGAAGTTCGGGACGACGCGGTGGAACGGCAGCCCCGTGAAAAAATCGCGGCGCGCGAGCGCGATCAGTTGTTGAGCCGTCAGCGGCGCGTCGTTGACGGCCAGCTCGATCTCGACGGTTCCTTTCGCCGTCTCGAGATACAGATGCGGCGAGAAGGGTGGCGAGATCAGCTCGTTCGAGGTGTAGGGCACCGGCGGCGACTGCGCGGGCGCCGGACGGATCGCCGCGGCCGTCCCTGACGTGGCATCGATCCCGCGCAGAAGCTCCAGGGCGCGGAGACGGACCGCCCATTCGCGGTCGGCGAGCGCCTCCTTGAGCACCGGGACCGCCTCCGGGCGTGAAAGAGCCGCGAGGGCGCCCAGCGCGGCGGCGCGGGCAAGGTACGTCGTGTCGGCGCTCCACGTCCGGTACGCGGCGGCCAGCGCTGCCGCGTGGCGGTCGGCCTTCAGCTCGCCCAGCAGCCGAGACGCCGTCATGCGGACGACCACATCCGGATCTTTCAGATGCTCGACCAGCGTGGTGTCGAGCGCCGGGGCATCTGTGAATCGGGCGAGCGCCGTCAGGACCGACGGGATCACGCGGCGATCCTCGTCGGCGAGCATGGGCGTGAGTCTCGGCACCGCCTGATCGGCCGGCAGTCCGCCAAGGGCCGACGCGAGGGCGGCCCGCACGCTCCAATGGGGATCCGGGTCGAGGCCGGACAGCATCAGCAGAAATTCATCGGCGTCAAGCTGCGCGATGGCCCGGATCGCGGCGGATCGAATCGACGGCCAGGGATCGGCGATTTGATCGAACAGGACGTCGCGCGCATCTGGTGCACGAAGCGGGCCGAGCGCGGTTATCGCCTCCAGCCGGACGTTCGGATCGATGTTGGGCGCGCGAACGATCGCCGCGAGCGCGGTTGCCGCCTCCTCCCCTCCGATCTGCCCCAGCGAGCGCACGGCCGACGGCGCAACGAGCGCATCCAGCATTCCCGGAGCCACGAGCGGCAAGAGCGCCTCGACGCCGCCCGGAGGCTTGACCAGACCGAGCCCGCGCGCGGCGAAGGCGGTCGTGTACCGACCCGGGCCGCGGGCCAGATCGATCAGCGCCTGGCCGGCGCGCGGATCTTCGATTCGCTGGAGCGCGTAAGCGATCGGCCACCACCGGCCGATCGGCCGGCCGTCCGGGCCGAGAACGGCCGCCGCGAGCGGCTCGTACGCCTTCAGCCTCACCAGGGCATAGAGACACAGCCGGAAGGCTTCCGCCTCCGGCGGCGGCGGCGGGGCATTCGGCACCTCGGCGCCGTCGACGTCCGGGCCGATCGCCGCAATCTGCCCTGCAGAGGCCGCCTCCTTGGCGACCGCGCCGATCGCCGCCGCGGCCGAGGCGTCGCCGATGAGGCCCAGCGCCTCGGCCGCGCGGCCTCGCACGTTCCAATCCGGATCGGCGAGGGCTTTCGTGAGCGGCGCGACCGCCGCGCGATCTCCCAGCAGGCCCAGTCCGAACGCGGCGATCTGACGCACATCGGGCAACGCGTCGGCGAGCGCACCGATGAGCGGATCGGCCCCTTCCGCGAGGCCCACGCGACCGATGGCGAGTGCGGCGCGGTACCGGACCCTCGGCTCGGCGTCCGAGACCAGCTGCCGCAGGTCTCCCACCGGTGGAGGTGGAGGCGGCGGGACCTTGGACGACTTGGACGACTTGGACGTCTTGGCCGCGGCCGCGGGCGCGGGCGTGACCGGTGGCACCTCGTCACGGAGAACGCGTCGATCCTCGAGGCTCACGATCCAGCCGAGCTTCTGCTCGACCGAAACGGTCGGGGGCTTTGGCGGGGGCACGGTCGCGCACGCCGATGCGAGACATGCGAGCGCCAGCCAGATCAGTCGTCGGCTATCTCGAATCATGGGCGTCAACAACGGCGCGCCGCTCGGTGGCACGATCGACCCGATCCTGCACGAGCGTGACCCCGATGCCCGGGCCCTCGGGGACGGGAATCGTGCCATCCGGTCGGACGTCGATTGGAGGTTCGATGAGATCCGGCGCGTAGTAGCGTTTGCTGGCTGCGACGTCGCCGGGAAGCGTGAAGTTGGCGAGGGTCGACAGATGGATGTTGTGCGCGCGGCCGACGCCCGTCTCGAGCATACCGCCGTGCCAGACCGGGATGCCGCGGGAGGCGCAGAGATCGTGCAGTCGGATCGACTCGCCATGTCCCCCGATCCGACCCGGCTTGACGTTGATGATGCGGCACGCACCGGCGTCGATCGCGGCCTCGGCCTGTTTCACCGTGTGAATCGACTCGTCCAGGCAGATGGACGTCCGGATCCGGCGCTGCAGCCTGGCGTGATCCGCCACGTCGTCGTAGTCGAGCGGCTGCTCGATCATCATCAGGTCGAACGGATCGAGCCGCGCGAGATGGTCTGCGTCGTCGATCGTGTACGCGGCGTTCGCATCCACCATGAGCGCCACGGATCCGAAGCGCTTCCGCGTCATCTCGACGGCCTCCACGTCCCAGCCGGGCTTTATCTTGATCTTGATCCGGCGGTAGCCCGCGGCCAGCTCTGTTTCGATCTTCGAGGCGAGCTGATCGAGCGAGTCCTGGATGCCGATCGAGACGCCGGACTCGATCGCGGTCCGGGTGCCGCCGAGCGCGCGCGCCAGCGGGACGCCCTGCTGCCGCGCGAACAGGTCCCAGGCCGCCATCTCCACCGCCGCCTTCGCCATGTTGTGCCCGCGGATGCCGCGGAGCGCCGGAAAGATCTCCCGCGGATGCGCGACGTTCACGCCGAGGACGCGGGGCGCGATAAAGCACGTGATGATGTGCCACGCGGTCTCGGTCGTCTCGCTGCTGTAGAACGGATTGCCTTCGGCCACGCACTCGCCGTTTCCCGCCGCGCCGTCCCCATATGCGGTGACGAGGATGCATGTTCGATCGTGCACGCGTCCGAAGCTCGTCTCGAAGAAGTGCACGAGAGGAAGCCGCAGCAGCCGCAGCTCGAGCCGATCGATCCTCACGGCGATCATGCTACCTTAGTTTGCGCTTGGACTTCCGGTACATCGCCATCGACGGTCCGATCGGCGTCGGCAAATCGTCGCTCGCCGAACGGCTCGGCGCGCGGCTCGACGCGAACGTGGTCCTCGACGACGCCGAGAATCCGTTCCTCCAGGATTTTTACATGGGACGCGCCGGCGCCGCCTTCCAGGCGCAGCTCTTCTCGCTCCTGAACCGGCACCGCCAGCAGACGGAGCTCAGACAAGGCGATCTGTTCGCGCAGACCACGATCAGCGACTACCTCTTCGAAAAAGATCGCATCTACGCGCATCTCAACCTCGACGACAACGAGCTCTTCATCTATCAGCGCCTGTACGACCTCGTCGCCGGCGACGTCATCGCGCCCGATCTCGTCATCTACCTGCAGGCCCCGACCGACGTGCTCCGCCGGCGGCTGCGTGAACGCGCGCGGGCGAACCCGGAGGCGCCGCTCCTCGACGACGAGTACGTCCGGGAGCTGAACGAGGCGTTCAACCATTTTTTCTTCCACTACCAGTCGACGCCGCTGCTGGTGATCGAGACGTCACAGTTCGACTTGTCGTGGGGCGAAGAGGCGCTCGACGATCTCGTCAAGCAGCTCCGCGGGATGGGGCGAGGCACGAGGTACTACGTGCCCAGAATCGGGTAGTCGGTCCACGAGGCCGGGGAAAACGATTAGAATCTCTCCGTAATGGCCTGGTTCAAGAAGGTCCGCAAGCCGATCGAGGCGCAGGGCGACAAGCCCAGCCGGGTGCCGGAGGGACTCTGGGTCAAGTGTCCGACGTGCTCGAAAATCATCTACAACAAGGACCTGGCCGCAAGCCTGAGCGTGTGCCCCCACTGCGCCCACCATTTCCGGCTGAACTCGACCGACCGCCTCCGCTCGCTCTTCGACGATGAGCTGTGGGAAGAGCACGACCCCGGGCTGGTGTCGATCGATCCGCTCGACTTCGTCGACACGAAGCCGTACCGCGCACGGATCGAAGCCGGCATCGCCGCGACCGGCCTGAAGGACGCGATCATCGTGGGCACGGGCCGGATCGAGGGGCTCGAGACGATCGTGGCAGCCATGGAGTATGGCTTCATCGGCGGCAGCATGGGCGTCGTCGTCGGCGAAAAAATCACGCGGGCGATCGAACGGGCGATCGAACGGCGGATCCCGATCGTGATCGTGTCCTGTTCGGGTGGCGCGCGGATGATGGAAGGCACGCTCTCGCTGATGCAGATGGCGAAGATCGGCGCGGCGCTGGCGCGGCTGGACCGCGCCAAACTGCCGTACGTCTCGGTCCTCACCGATCCGACGACCGGCGGAGTGACGGCGAGCTTCGCGATGCTCGGCGACGTGAACATTGCCGAGCCCAAGGCGCTCATCGGCTTCGCCGGGCCGCGCGTGATCGAGCAGACCATCCGTCAGAAGCTGCCCGAGGGTTTCCAGCGCAGCGAGTTCCTCCTCGAAAAAGGGATGATCGACGCGATCGTCGACCGCCGCGAGCTCAAGCCGACGATCGGCCGGGCGCTGCGCTTCGGCGGCGCGATCGCGGCCGCTCCGCCCGTTCCGGAAGCCGAGCCGAGCGTCGTCTCGATCACGCAGACCTGATTCGCCCTCGCCCATCTGTCCAACGCGTTCATCTGCGGTAATCTGCGGCTGTGGACGCGGTCGCGTACCTCTTCAGTCTCGAAACGCTGGGCATCAAGCTCGGTCTCGAGAACATCCGCCGGCTGACTGCGGCACTGGGCGCTCCGCATGAAGCGTTTCAATCGGCGATCGTCGCCGGCACCAACGGGAAAGGGTCGGTGGCGGCGATGACCGCGGCGGCGCTCGGCGCGGGCGGGCGTCGAACGGGGCTGTATACCTCGCCGCATTTGACCTATCTCGGGGAGCGTTTCGTCATTGACGGCCGGCCGGCGACGCCGGACCAGCTTCGTGAAGCGGCCGAAGCGGTCCAGGCGGCGTCCGAACAGTTGGTGAAGAGCCGAGCGCTGGCGGCCCCCCCGACGTTCTTCGAGGCGACGACGGCCGTCGCATTCGAGATGTTCAGAAGGGCGCGGGTCGAGGTGGCGGTGCTGGAAGTCGGTCTGGGGGGACGGTTCGATGCGACGAACGTCGTGACGCCGGCCGTCTCAGCCATCACGTCGATCGATCTCGACCATACCGACCTGCTCGGCCCGACGCTCGAGGAGATCGCGCGGGAAAAGGCGGGCATCATCAAGCCCGACGTGCCGGTCGTGGTCGGGGAACGGAAGCCCGGACCGCGAGCGGTGATCGAGGCAGCGTCGGCCGACCGCCGCGCGCCGTGTATCGGCGCGTTCGATGGTATCGACCTGGATGCCCGATTGGATGCCGGCCGCGCGACTATCGACTTGAGAACGCCGCGCGGCACCTACTCCGGCGTGCGCCTGGCGCTCGCCGGCCGTCACCAGATCGACAACGCCGTCGTCGCGACCAGGCTGCTCGAGACGCTCTCCGACGCGGGGCCCCGCGTCACGCCAGATGCGATCGTCGCGGGGCTCGAGCGCGTCGTCTGGCCCGCGCGGCTCGAGCCGATCGACGCCGCGCGGATCGGCCGGCCTGGACGGACCGTTTTGCTGGATGCCGCGCACAATCCGGCCGGAGCCCGGGCGCTGGCCGCGTATCTTGGCGAGTGGCACCCCGGGGGCCTGCCGGTCGTGTTCGGCGCGATGCGCGACAAAGACGCTCGAGGGATGCTGCACGCGCTGGCCCCGCACGCGACGCGCTTCCACGTCACCCGGGCACAGACGACGCGGGCGATGGACCCCGAGCCGCTCGCCGAGGCTGCCCGGCGCGAAGCCGCGGAGGTTCCGATCGACGTTCACACGAACGTGCGCGCGGCGCTCGAGGCAGCCATGGATCGCTCGGCATCGCCGACCGTCCTCTGCGCCGGCTCGATCTTTCTCGTGGGAGAGGCGCGTGCTATTCTTTGCTGACTCCCGCCGCGCCGTCCGCTGCATGCGCATCGTCATCGCCTTGCTCTTCTGTTCGATCGCGTTCACGCCATCCGCTTCGGCGCAGGCCCTGGAGGGCTGCGGAAAACAATGGGAGCAGCTCAGCTCCGGATTCGTCCGCGTGGGCGAGCATCACTACAAACGAACGGGCAACGTGCAGGTCACCTGCGCCGATATGACGTTCTTCGCGGATGAGATGGATCTGCACACCGACAAGAACGTGCTGACCGCGTCGGGCAACGTGGTGTTCTCGTCGGGCGGCAGCCGCATCGGCGCCGATCGCATGGAGTTCGACACGAAGACCCGCACGGGCACGTTCTTCAATGCCTCCGGGACCGCAACGCTCGGCGATCGCGTCGATCGGAGCCTGTTCGGCACGCAGGAGCCGGACGCGTACTTCTACGGCGAGAAGATCGAGAAGCTCGGCCCGCGCAAGTACCGGATCACGCGCGGTGGTTTCACGACCTGCGTGCAGCCGACGCCGCGCTGGGAGATCACGTCAGGCACCGCGACTCTGACGCTCGACGAGTACGCGCTCTTGCGCAACTCGGTCCTGCGGGTGAAGGGTGTGCCGCTCCTCTATCTGCCTGTGTTCTATTACCCGATTCAGGAGGACGATCGCGCAACCGGGTTTCTGATACCGACGTACGGGGCCTCCACATACCGCGGCCAGACCATCAGCAACGCGTTTTTCTGGGCCATCGGCCGGAGCCACGACGCAACCTTCTTCCACGACTGGTTTTCGAAGACGGGGCAGCAGGTGGGAAGCGAGTATCGGTACGTGCTCGGGCCGGAATCGACAGGCAACGCGCGCGTGTCGTACCTGAACGAACATGCGGCAGATCCCGGAAGCGGAGTCTCGCCCCAGACGGATCAGCGCAGCTATCGCGTCGACGCCGCCGCGAATCAGCGGCTCCCGCTGGGATTGCGCGCGCGCGCCAATGCGAACTACTTCTCGAGCCTCCAGACGCAGCAGCTCTACCAACAGAATGTCTCTCAGGCGTCGGACCGCCAGCGCAGCTTCGGCGTCAACGTGAGCGGCGTGTGGGGCACGCACAGCCTGAGCGGTACCTACGACCGGCGTGAGACGTTCTACCTTTTCAACGAAGGGAACTCGACCCTTACTGGATACGCTCCGCGCATCAACTACAACCGCAGCGAACGGCCGATCGGCGGGACGCCTGTCTACTTCGGTCTGGGGGGAGAGTATGTCAGCCACGTCCGCCGCGATCAGCAGCGGGTACTGGTCGATGGCGAACCGCAGCAGGAGGTGATCGATCGGGGGCTGCAGCGGGTCGACGTCCTGCCGCAGGTGCGATTCCCGTTCACGAGATGGCCGTTTTTGACGATCAACTCCTCAGCCGGTTGGCGCACGACGTGGTGGAGCGAGAGCCTCGATCCCGACACGATCAATCAGACTCCACCGGTGTCCGCCGTGCAGATCGACGAGTCGCTCACCCGCAGCTACTTCGATCTGCAGTCGACGATTACGGGCCCGGTGTTCACGAGGATCTTCAATACGCCCGGCAGCGGATACGCCGACAAGTTCAAGCATGTGATCGAGCCGTCGGTCAGCATCCAGCGAACGACCGCGATCGACGAGTTCGATCGCATCGTACGACTGGACGGGACCGATTCCGTCGTTGGACAAGTGACCCGAATCGCGTACGGTCTCACCAACCGGCTGTATGCCAAGCGGCGCAAAGGAAGCGCCCCCGGCGCGGCGCGCGAGATCCTGACCTTCGCCCTCGCGCAGAGCTACTACACGGACGCCCAGGCCGCCCGCTTCGATCAGGACTATCAGAACTCGTTCGGCACCGCCCCGCCAAGCCGGCTGTCGCCGATTGCGGCGGTCGTGCGAGGCTCTCCCAGCGACGACATCAACGGCGAGCTTCGGGCCGAGTACGATACGGATATCCATCTCCTGAAATCGATCAATGCTTCAGGATCGTGGCGCCGCCAGCACGTCGATGTGATCGCTAACTGGAGCCTGAGGCGGACCCCCCTGACCTCCGACCCGAACGCGGAACTGCGTCGGGATCAATACTTGAACACCGCGACCTCGGTCCGCACGTCGCAGAACCGGATCGGCGGGCGCTACAGCTTCCATCTCGACCTGGAGGACTGGGCGCTCCTCGAGCAGCGGATCGTCGTCTACTACAACGCGCAGTGCTGCGGGATCGGCTTCGAGTACCAGACGTACAATTTCGCCGGCGCGACGGCGCCGGGGCTCCCGAAGGATCGCCGGTTCAACATCTCGTTCACGCTCGCGGGCATCGGAACGTTCTCGAACCTGATGGGCGCCTTCGGCGGCGATACGGTCGCGCGATGAAGGACGCGCCTGACACCATGGTCGACGTGCTCGTCACCGGCGGCGCGGGTTTCATCGGAAGCAACTACGTCCGTCACGCGATCGCCGCGCACGGGGACTGGCGCGTGACGACGCTCGATAAGCTGACCTACGCCGGGCGGATGGAAAACCTGAAAGATGTGCTGGACCATCCCCGCCACCGTTTCGTCAAAGGGGATATCGTCGACGCCACGGTCGCCGCCCCGCTCGTTGCGGCGGCGGATATCGTCGTCCACTTCGCCGCGGAGACGCACGTCGACCGATCGATTCTTGATGCGGGTGAGTTCATCACGACGGATATCCAGGGCACGTATGTTCTGCTCGAGGCGGCGCGCCAATCCACGCGGCTGCGCCGGTTCATCCAGATCTCGACCGACGAAGTGTACGGCAGCGTGCCCGAGGGCCGGAGCCGCGAGACCGACGAACTGAAGCCGCGCAACCCGTACTCGGCGAGCAAGGCGGGCGCCGACCGGCTGGCGTACAGCTTCTGGGCGACCTGGCAGGTACCGGTCGTGATCTCCCGCGCGTCGAACAACTACGGCCCGAACCAGTTTCCCGAGAAGATCATCCCGCTCTTCATCACGAACGCCATCGACGACCAACCGGTGCCGCTCTACGGCGACGGTCTCAACGTGCGCGACTGGCTCCACGTGAGCGACCACTGCCGCGCGATTGATGTGTTGATCGATCGTGGAGTTCCGGGCGAGGTCTACAACGTCGGCGGCGGCAACGAAGTCCCCAATCGGGATCTGACCGAGCGGATCCTCTCGCTGGCCGGACGATCGGAGTCGCTCATCCGGCGCGTCGCCGACCGTCCGGGCCACGATCGACGCTACGCGCTGGACTCGGGGAAGATCGGATCGCTCGGCTGGACGCCGAGGGTGCCATTCCCCGAAGGGCTCGCGTCGACGGTGGCCTGGTATCGCGAGAACGAGTGGTGGTGGCGGCCGATCAAGGAGCGCGATCCCGCCTACCGGGAGTACTATCAGGCGCAGTACGGCACTCGCGGCGCCGAATGACCGATTCCGTGCTCGTGACCGGCGCCGCCGGCTTCGCCGGGAGCCATCTGGTGGACGCGCTCCTCGCGGACGGCGCGACCGTCGTTGGTTGGCATCGACCGGGCCGCCGCCCCGGAACCCAGCCGAAGGTCCGCTGGGCGCCCGTCGACATCCTCGATCGGGACGCCGTGGCGCGCGGGCTGGCCGCGACCCAACCAGACGTGGTGTTCCATTGCGCCGGGTCGGCGCACGTCGGCAGCTCCTGGCGAGATTCCCTCACGCCGCTCGAAACCAACGTCCTTGGAACCCATTTCCTGTTCGACGCGATGCGGCGCGCCGGCCGGCCGGCCCGGGTGGTCGTCACGGGATCGGCGCTCGTGTACCGCGTCTCGACCGAGGCGCTTTCGGAGGATGCGCCGGTTGGACCATCGAACCCGTACGGGATCAGCAAGCTGGCGCAGGAAATGGCTGCGCTCCGCGCGGAGGCGGAGGACGGAATCCCGGTCGTCGTGGCTCGTCCCTTCAACCACGCCGGACCGCGGCAGGACCCCACGTACGTGACGGCGAGCTTCGCGCGGCAGATTGCCCTGGCGGAGGCGGGTCGCGGTCCAGGTGTCATCGTCGTCGGCAACCTCGACGCGCGGCGGGATCTGACCGACGTGCGGGACACCGTCCGCGCGTACCGCGCGCTTGCGCTGCGCGGCGTGCCTGGGCGTGTGTACAACGTCTGTGGAGGCCAGGCGTACTCGGTCCGGGAGCTGCTCGAGCGTCTGCTCGCGCTCGGGCGCGTCCGGCTCGAGGTACGTCCCGACCCGACGCTCCTCCGGCCCAACGACAACCCGATCGTTCTTGGCGATCCATCACGCATCATCCAGGAGACCGGCTGGCGGCCGACCATCCCGATCGAGCGGACACTCGGTGACCTGCTCGAGTACTGGCGCGAACGCACCGCGGACGATCTGCGGGCGCCTGAAGAGTCTCTGCGTCGATCATGACGCGCGGATCGCGGCGGGGCGCGCCATCAGCGTTCTCCGAGACGCGGCGTCAGATCGTGCACATCACGATGGGCGCCTGGGCGCTGCTGCTGTACTGGATCTCGTGGCGTCAAGCAGCGGCGCTCGCGATCGCGGCGCTCGCGTTCAATCTCTTCGTCCTGCCGCGTGTGGCCGGGCACGGGCTGTACAGAGAATCGGATGTCACGCGCGGCCTGCCGATCGGCATCCTGCTGTATCCCCTCGCCGTGCTGGGTCTCGTCCTGGTCTTCCCATATCGACTGGACATCGTCGCGGCGGCCTGGGGCATCATGGCGGCGGGCGATGGCTTCGCGACGCTCGTCGGACGCCGGTTTGGACGCACGCGGCTCCCCTGGAATTCGAACAAGAGCGTCGAAGGCACGCTGGCATTCGTCGTCTTTGGGAGCATGGCGGGTGTTTTCCTGGCGTGGTGGGTGAATCTCTCAGGTACTGACGACCCACAACCTCGCCTCGGATGCCGATCCGTTTCCGCCGCTCCTCTTCGCGCTGGTTGCGCCAGTCATCGCAGCCATCGTTGCCGGACTCGTGGAGACCGTACCTGTTCGGCTCGACGACAATATTTCTGTGCCCTTTGCCGCCGGCTTCACACTCTGGTACGCGAGTCTCGTATCCGTGGACACGCGCGAGCTGTCTAATCTCGCCGGTGTTGCGATCGTCGGCCTCGCGCTGAACGCAGCGGTCGCCCTGGCAGGCTGGCTGGCGCGCACCGTGTCGGTGTCCGGCGCCGTAGCCGGGATCCTGATTGGTACGGTGATCTTCGTGGGCGCGGGCTGGCAAGGCTGGCTGCTGTTATTGATCTGCTTCGTCGTGGCATCGGTCGCTTCACGCGTGGGCCTTCGGCGCAAGACCGCGCTCGGTATTGCGGAGGGCCGGGGCGGGCGGCGGGGCGCCGGCAACGCGATCGCCAACACCGGGATCGCGGCCTGCTGGGCCGCCCTCATCGTCCTTGGTTCAGAGGTCTATTCCAATGGCTTCTGCTACCTCGCCCTGACAGCCTCGCTCGTGGCCGGCGCCAGCGACACCGTCGCGAGCGAGATTGGAAAGGCGTGGGGGCGACGGACGTTTCTCGTGACGAGTCTCCAGCGCGTGCCGCCAGGCACACCGGGAGCGATCTCGGTCGAGGGGACCCTTGCGGGCATCGCCTCCGCGTTCGCGCTCGCCCTGGTCGCCGCATGGCTGGGACTCCTGGAGGCCCCTGAGATGCGAGGAGTGGGCATTGTCGCCGGAGCCGCTACGGCCGCTCAATTGATCGAGAGCGCGCTTGGGGCAAAGCTCGAGCCGAAGGGCATCCTCAACAACGACCTGCTGAACTTCGTGACGACGTGGAGCGCAACGGTCATCGCTCTATTGGTGGTCCAGCTATCGTGACTCACGGGCGGACCCAGGCGTACGTCGGCCTCGCCCGGCCCTTCACGCTGGTGGCACCTGCGCTAGGGGTGGTGTCCGGCGCGGTCACGGCGGCGGGCGCGCATCCCGCTGAGCCGTGGTCGAGCGCGCTCATCGTCTATCCCGCAATCGGCGCGATCATGGCGGCGGTCTTCAACGCGGGCAACAACGCACTCAACCAGATCTACGACCTGGAGATCGATCGCATCAACAAACCGGCGCGTCCGCTGCCGAGCGGCGCGTTGACGATTCGCGACGCGTGGATCTTCACAATCGTGACCTACAGCATCACGCTCGTGCTCGCCTGGCTCGTCGCGCCCGGCGGCCGCCACGAGTGCTTCTGGATCGTCGTCATCGCGGTCGTCTGCACCTACATCTATTCCGTGCCGCCGCTCCGCACGAAGCAGCGCGGCATCTGGGCGAACATCACGATCGCGGTGCCGCGCGGCGTACTCCTCAAGGTCGCCGGCTGGACGACGGTGAAGACGATGATGGGCGCCGAGCCGTGGTTCATCGGAGCCATCTTCGGGCTCTTCCTGGTCGGCGCCTCGACGACGAAGGATTTCGCGGACATGGAGGGAGACCGGCTGGGCGGCTGTCGCACGCTGCCGATTCTGTACGGAGTGCGCACCGCGGCCTGGATGATCTCACCCTCGTTCGTTCTGCCGTTTCTGATGATCAATGCCGGCGTGGCCGCCGGCGTTCTGACAGGGAATCCCTTGCTCCTGCACGCGCTCGGCGCGATCATGGCGGGCTACGGCGTCTACGTCTGCTACCTGATGCTCAGGCGTCCCGAAGAGCTCGCGATCGACGCGAACCACGTGTCCTGGGCGCACATGTACCGGATGATGTTCGTCGCGCAGATCGGCTTCGCGATCGCGTATGTTCTCTGAAACGGAGGGACTGATGCGCCTCGTCACACGATTCCTTGCCGTCTTCGCGCTCGCGGCTGCCGCGCTCGTCGCGGTCACGAGCCTGAACGCTCGCGCCACGAGTGGACAGGTCCCAAAAGGCAAGATCGGCTACGAGGACACGCCGATGCTCCCCGGGAGCAAGTGGAGGGTGCACGACGGGACGCGTCCGCTGCCAGCTGCGGTCAAGACCGCGACGGCCCCCGGAGCGCCGCCCGCCGACGCGCAGGTGCTTTTTGGTGGAGCGGACCTGTCGCGCTGGCAGAACCGGAAGGGCGAGCCAGCGGGCTGGAAGATCGAGCAGGGAGCAATCGTCGTGACGGCGAAGGCAGGCGACATTCAAACCAAAGACGAGTTCGGCGACGTGCAGCTCCACGTGGAGTGGGCCGCGCCCTCAGTCGTTGTCGGGGATGGCCAGGATCGCGGAAACAGCGGCGTGTTCCTGATGGGGCGCTACGAGGTCCAGGTGCTCGACAGCTTCGGCAGCCCCACATACCCCGATGGCCAGGCGGCGGCGATCTACGGTCAGTGGCCGCCGCTCGTGAACGCGTCGCGCCCGCCCGGCGAGTGGCAGGTGTACGACATCCTGTTCACGGCGCCGCGCTTCGAGAACGGCAACCTCGTGACGCCCGCCTATCTGACGGTCTTCCACAACGGGGTCGCCGTGCACAATCACGCCGCGGTGATTGGTACGACTGCGCACAAGGTCGTCGGCAAGTACGAGGCGCACCCGCCGCGCGGACCCATCCGCCTTCAGGATCACGGGAATCCGGTGCGCTACCGGAACATCTGGGTTCGCGAGCTGGGCGAGTACGATCGACAGTAGGCGGGAGACGAGGCTGAAGCCTCGTACCACAAACCTACGAGTGGCCGCCGGGATGCTCGCAGCCAGGATACGACTGGAACAGGCTGACGCCCGTCCAGCCGAGCTCCTTCATGCCGATTTCTGACGAGTAGTACGCGCCGGCGATCCAGCCTTTGAGCAGATCGAACTGATCGCGGAGGCTCGTCCCCGCCTCGAGCGTCGAGGCCTCGATCAGGATGGCGGTCTGATCGCCTTCGGCGAGCTGCACCCAGGGACGGCTGGCGCGCCTGAGCGCCTGGCCATCGAAGGCCCCGAGCGCGCCGAGGAATTTCCGCTGATTCTCGGACGAATCGACGACGAGGAGCTGATCGACGAACTCGCTGACCTTTGCGCGCGTCGAGCCCGGAACGATCCGTTCCGCGAGCGACTGCAGCGTCACAAGCTGATGGCGGTCGAGGAACTCGGGCTTCCAGTCCGCCGCGCGCGCCTTTTTTTCGGCCTGGGCAATCGCCTCGCCGTTCTCGGCGTGCCGGCGCAAAGGGTGGTCCGCTGCAAGCGCAGGGATCGCGACCGCGGCGCCCAATAGAGCCTGAAGCAGCTCGCGACGTCCCATCAGCGACGCCGACTGCGGCCGGATTTCGTGCAGTTCTTCGTCAGCCACCACGCGTCTCAATCGACGGGTCAGTCTATCATTTGTTGACGATCTGGAATCGCTCTGGTACGGTCACGCCCCATAGAGAAAGAGGGGATCGTGCAGCCAACGCAGGACCACGCGGGAAAACGTTTCGAAGTGCTCGTCATCGGCTCCGGCGCGTCGGGCGGCTGGGTCGCGAAGCAGCTCGCCGAGGCGGGCGTGCAGGTGGCGCTGCTCGACGCGGGCCGCGCGCATACCGCCAAGGATCACCGCGAGCACATGCGGCCGTTCGATCTGAAGCACCGCGACCGGGCGAACGAGCTGATGCGTCGGACGAGACCGAGGCAGAAGGACTGCTACGCCTGCACGGAATACAACTACGACTGGTTCGCCAACGATCTCGAGGAACCGTACAGCACGCCGGCGGACAAACCCTTCAGCTGGCAGGGCCGCACGCGCATCGTCGGCGGCCGCACGAACGTGTGGGGCCGGCAGAGTTACAGGCTGAGCGATCAGGATTTCAAGGCGGCGTCATTCGACGGCTACGGCGAAGACTGGCCGCTGGGATACACCGATCTCGCGCCGTACTACGACAAGGTCGAGGAGTACGTCGGCATCACCGGAATGAGCGAAGGCGTCTACGAGCTGCCCGACGGACGCTTCCAGCCGCCGATGGGCATGAACTGCGCCGAGATGCGGCTGCGCACGCGCGCGAAAGACAAGCTCGGATGGACGGTCACGCTCGGCCGTGCCGCCAACCTGACGAAGGCCATCAACGGGCGCGCCGCATGCCACTATTGCGGACCCTGCGAGCGTGGCTGCATGACGAAGTCGTACTTCAACTCCGCGTTCACGACCGTCACGGATGCGATGGCAACCGGACGCTGCACGCTCATCACGAACGCGATGGTCTACAAGGTCCTGATGGATCCGGAGCGGAACCGTGCGACCGGCGTCCTGTACATCGATCGCGTGACCAGGCAGCCGCGCGAAGTGCACGCACGGGTCGTGGTGCTCTGCGCGCAGGCGCTCGAATCGACGCGGATCCTGTTCAACTCGGCCACGACGCGCTACTCCAATGGGCTGGGCAATTCGAGCGGCGTCCTCGGCCACTACCTCCAGGATCACCTGTGGGTCGCGGGTGGCGCGAACGGCGACTTCCCCGACCTGCCGCAGAAGCCGACGCTCGATGGCCCGCACAGGCCGGACGGGATCTACGTCATCCGGTTCCGCAACACGAAGGAAGGGGCTCGGCACAAGAAGTTCCTGCGGGGCTATGGATTCCAGGGGCGTTCGAGCGCCAACTTCAATCTGCGCGCGTCGGGGTTCGGCGACGCGTTCAAGAAGGCCGTCAAGGAACCGGTGACTTCGCTGGGGTTGTCCGGCTTCGGCGAGACCTTGCCCCGCCGGGAGAACTTCGTGGAGATCGATCCCGGCGTGGTCGACGTCTTCGGCATTCCGACGCTCAGGATCCAGATGACGTGGAGCGACAACGAGAAGGCGATGATCCCGGACATGGCCGAATCAGCCGCGCAGATGCTGGAGGCGGCCGGCGCGAAGAACATCCAACCATGGACGGTGCCGAACCGCGTCCCGGGCTTCGGGATCCACGAAGTGGGCACGGCGCGCATGGGCGCCGACCCGAAGACGTCAGTGCTGAACCAGTTTCAGCAGTCCCACGACGTCTCGAACCTGTTCGTCATGGATGGCGCGTGCTTCACGTCGAGCGGGTGCCAGAACCCCACGCTGACGATCATGGCGCTCGCGGTCCGGTCGACCGACTACCTCATGGGCGAGATGAAGAAGGGGAACCTGTAGCCCACTGAATGCCGCCAACGAGGTGCTGCTGGAAGCGCGGATCGGTCCAGACGGCTTCTTCGTGCCCGAGCGCGGTGTAAAACATCCGACCCTTGCCGAACTCGCGCGTCCAGGCCACTGCGAAGTCCTTGTCCGCCCGCTTCACCCCTTTCTTCGTCAGATCGACCGAGGCCGGATCCAGGCTGAGCAGCACGCGCACGCGATCCCGCGACCAGTCGCGGAACTGATAGATCTCGTCGTTGATCGTAAAACTCGCAGGCAGGTGCGCCGTCGCGGGGTGTGTTTTATCCTCGACGCGGACGGTCACTTCCTGGTGCCATGGATGACCGTCGAAGTAGCCGCCGACGAGCTCCAGGTACTCCGGCCACTTGTAGAACGTGTCCGTCGCGCTGTGGATGCCGACGAAGCCGCGGCCCGAACGGACGAACTCGACGAGCGCCTTCTTCTGCGCCTCGTCGAGCGGCAGCTCGCCGGTCGTGTAGAAGATTACGGCGGCATATGGCTTGAGCGAAGCCTCGGAGATGAGCGAGCAGTCCTGCGTGACCGTGGCCTCGAACGCGCCCGAACGCTTCCCGAGATCCCGCATGACCTGTTCGCTCGTCGGGAGCACCGCGTGCTTGAAGCCGGCGCTGTGGGTGAGGTAAAGGACCCTGGGCGTGTCGTTCGCCCACACGCCCGCCCAGAATGCACCGGCCAGGACCGCCACACAGATTGGCTTCATCACGCCTCCCGGGCGGAGAGTCTAGGCCGGACCAAGGAATCTCCACAAGCTTCGATCGCCGCGACGGCCCGCTCGGTCCCGTTCTCCGCGCCGACGAGAACCCCAATCTGCGATGCCCGGCGCTCGTACTCCGGATCGGTCAGGAGCGCGCGGATGTGAGCCGCGGCCCGAGACGCCGTGTAGCGCCCCGGCCGAAGCACGCGGGCGGCGCCGAGCCGCGTCACGCGAAACGCGTTGTCCGGCTGATCGTGCGCATGCGGGACCACGAGCATCGGCCGACCCGATCTCATCGCCTGTCCCGTCGTCCCGACGCCCCCTTGATGCACGATTGCGGCGGCACGCGGGAAAAGCTCCTGATGCGGCGCCGACTCGATGGCGATGACTCCGCGAGGAAGCGGACCACGCGGGTGATTGGCCGGGTCGTGCCCGACGAGCAGCACCGCCCGAGCGCCGAGTGACGCGGCCGCCGCCACGCTCTCTCGATAGAAGTTTCCGGCGGCGCCTACCGCCGAGCTGCCGAGCGTGAATACGATCGGCGGGTCGCCGCGATCGAGAAACGTGAGCAGCTCGTCCGGCATGGCGAGCGCGCCGTTGTAGAAAACGAACCCAGTGACTTGCGCGTGCGGCGGCCAGTCAGCCTGCGGCTCGCCCAGCAGACGCGAGAAGAGCGCCAGGGTCAGATGAGGCGAGAACTGCCCTTCGTAGAGCGGATCGCCAGAGATCGGGAGGCCCAGTTCGTTCCGGAACGCCACAACGGGCGCCATCCACGGCCTGGTCACTCGTTTCGCGAGGCCAATGAGCGGACGGGCGGCGAACGGACCGAGCCGGTGCAGCTGACGATGGAGCGCGAGCGGCATCATCGGAAAGGCCGGCGGATCGTTGACTGAGAAAAACGAGATCGGCGCGAGCACCGTCGAGACCCAGGGAAGCCTGAGGACCTCCGCGACAAGTGGACCGGCGAACGTCACCGGGTGGCTGACGAGGAGGTCGGCGCCCTCCGCAGCTGCCCGAATGTCGTCGAACGCATCGCGTACGGCCGGCACCAGGATCTCGCGAAGGATCACTTCGGTGCCCCGCCGCGGATCCATCAGGCGGCGAATGAGCGCGAAATCCGTGGGATCGATGTCCGGCCGGACCGGATGAAATTCGATGCCCTCCCCCTCGACCAGCGTCCGGTAATAGGGCGATGTGGCCAGGACCGGCGTGTGGCCTCGCTTCGCGAGCTGCCGAGCCAGGCCCAGATACGGGAACAGGTCCCCGTAGGAGCCCCAGCATGTCAGGAGGATGCGCATCCTTACTTGATTATTGGTCGGGCTTCGGTGAAGATGACTCAGGGCGAACAAAAGGCGAATACCTTGGCGGCCGACGCAACTCCCCTCTTCGATCTCGGCCCGAGCAGACCGACCACGAAAGCGATTGCGCTGCTCGTCCGCGACGGGGGGGCCGACGCGCTCCCCAACGCGATCCGCCGCGCCGACGCCGCCCGGTATCAGGAAGTCACCTGCCGTTCCGCGCTGAACCCGGTGAAGGGGATGGGCTTCAAGTGGACGCTGAACCCCTATCGGGGCTGCACGCATGCGTGCCACTACTGCTTCGCGCGGCGCTACCAGACGCAGTTCGAGCTGGGAGCCGACGACGAGTTCTCGTCAGTGATTTTCGTGAAGGTCAACTTCGCAGACGTCCTGGCGCGCGAGCTGGATAAACCATCGTGGATCCGCGAGGTCGTGGCGCTCGGGACCGCAACGGATCCCTATCAGCCGATCGAGGGGCAGTACAAGCTGACGCGCCGGTCGCTCGAAGCGCTCGCCCGCGCGCGCACGCCGGTCGGCCTCGTCACGAAGGGGCCGATGGTCGTGCGCGACGCCGATGTCCTCAGGGAGGTGGCGAAGCACACGCGCTGCACGGTCTGCATGAGCGTGCCGAGCGTCGACGAAGAAGCCTGGGAAAAAATGGAGCCGGGAACTGCTCATCCGCTTCAGCGCCTCCGCGCGGTACGCGAGCTTTGCGACGCGGGAATCCGAGCCGGCGTGCTCATGGCGCCCATCGTGCCCGGCATCTCGTCGCAGCCGGCGAAGCTCGAGCGCACCATCAAAGCGGTGGCGGATCACGGCGCAGCCTTCGTGGGCGCAAACATTCTCCACCTCGAGGGGGGCACGCGGGACCACTTCATGAAGTTCCTGGCGGCCGAGTATCCCCACCTGGTTGAAGGGTACGACCGTCTCTATGC
Organism: uncultured Acidobacteriota bacterium; assembly: GCA_963847125.1. Classification (GTDB taxonomy): domain Bacteria; phylum Acidobacteriota; class Vicinamibacteria; order Vicinamibacterales; family 2-12-FULL-66-21; genus DATAEE01. The sequence continues at coordinate 1,967,188 of CAWJYM010000004.1, read as the reverse complement.
GGGGAAGAAGTACGCGCCCAAGCGCTACGCCGCGGAGGTGCGGACCGTCGTCGGATCGCTCCAGGCCAAGTACGGACTCCTGCGCCGCGGGGAGGAGGCCGAAAAAGAGGACGCTCCGGAAGACACGCCGGGGCCGGAACAGCGGATGCTGTGGTGACCTAGTGCGCGGCGACCCCGGCGCTGGCGATGCCGCTCGATGAATTCGTGGCGGCGATGACGACGACCTTCCCTTCCTCGATCGCGACCCTGTAAACGGGCCCCGCGTGCCACTGCTGGCTGATTGGCAGCTTGACGCGCTCCTCGATGAGGCGCTTGAGGAACCGTGCGCCGTAGGCCAGGCTGTAGCCTTCGTCCACGAGCCGTTCGAGCGCCTCTGAGGCGACCTCGAGGCTGCGCCCGGAGCGTTCCAGCGTCGCCGCCAGCGTCCTGAGTTCGTGCTCCGCGATCCAGCGGACCTCGTCCCGCGCCAGCGGCGCGAAGAGGATGACCTCGTCGATCCGGTTCCGGAACTCGGGCGGGAAACGGCGTTCGAGCTCGCGGAAGACTTCGGTCCTCACCTGCTCCACACTGACTTGCTTCGACAGGAACCCCAGCGGGCTCGTCAGCCGCCTGAAGTGTTCGGAACCAAGGTTCGACGTCATGATGACGATGGCGTCGCTCAGATACACCCGTTTGCCCCGTCCATCCGTGATCCAGCCCTCGTCGAACGCCTGCAGGAACAGGTTCAGCATGTTCGGGCTGGCCTTCTCGATCTCGTCGAGGAGCACGACCGAGTAGGGATTGTCCTTCAGCTGGTTCGTCAGCACGCCGCCGCGTTCCGAGCCGACGATGCCGCGCGGCATGCCGATCATCTTGTCCACGGAGATCGCGCCGTCCTGGTACTCGGACATATCGACGCGGATCATTTTCTTCTCGTCGCCGAACAGGAACTCGGCCACCGCCTTGGCGAGCTCCGTCTTGCCGACGCCCGTCGGCCCGAGGAACAGGAGGACGCCGTCGGGGCGATCGAACCCGTCCTTGAGCGGCCCCTTGTTCAGCACGAGGCGGTGCGCGACCGCGCGGATCGCCTCTTTCTGACCCACCACGCGCTGCGCCAGCCCGGCTTCCACATCCTTGAAGCGCTCGGTCACGTCGCGGAAGACCATGTCGCGAGGAATCCGCGCAGCCGTGGAAATGACCTGGACGACCTCGGGGGCGCCGACCTCCCACCGCCTGCTGATCTCCGCGCGAACCGAGGCGGTATCGAGCCAGCCGATGACCTTGTCGGGAAGCTGCAGGTGCCGCATGTAGCGCGGCGCCATCTCCAGCGCCATGTCGATCGCCTCGTCCAGGATGCGTACCGAGTAGTTGCGCTCCAGCCGCGACCGCAGGCTGTAGAGAATCCGCCGCGTCTCCTCGAGCGTCGGCTCATCCACCTGCACAGTGCGGAAACGCCGCGCCAGCGCCTCATCCTCCTGGATGAACTCCTTGTACTCCCCGAGCGTCGTCGAGCCGATGATCCGGACCTCTCCACGCGCCAGGACCGACTTGAAGATGTTGGCCGCATCCGACGGGGCGCCAAGCGCGGAGCCCGCGCCGATCATCGTGTGCACTTCGTCGATGAAGAGAATCAGATTCGGCCGCTCTTTGATTTCGCGGATGACGTTCTGGATCCGATCCTCGAACATGCCGCGCAGCATCGTCCCCGCGACCAGGGAGTTCATCTGCAGATTGACGATATGGCAGTCGCGCAGACGAAGCGGGATGGTCTCTGGCTCGAACTCGAGCCGGCGCGCGAGACCCTCGACGATGGCGGTCTTGCCCACGCCGGGCTCGCCGACGAGCAACACCGAGTTGGCGCGCTCGCGATGGCACAGGACTTCCAGGACCTGCTGCATCTCGGCGTCGCGGCCGAAGACCGGCGGAATTCGATCCTGTCGCGCCAACTGGTTGAGGTTCGTCGCGAAGTGCTTCAGGAAAGGAGGCAGCTCGAACCGCTTCTTCAGGCGCTCTTCCTGCTGCTCGTGATCCCGCATCCGGGTAGCCAGGCGCGAGACGACCATCTCGGGCTCGACCCCTTGGCGCCGGATGATTGACACCGGCACCCCCTGTGTTTCTTCGAAGATCGCCGAGAACAGATCGCTCGATTCGATCACGTTTCGCCCGGAGCGGCCCGCGTGCAGCTGGGCCAGCCGGAAGAGCAGCTTCGTAGAAGGCGACAGCCGCAGGTCCTGGACCGACTGGCCTGGAAGCAGCCGCAGATGGTCCTCGAGCGCCCTCAGGAAATCATGGGGATTGAGGCTGTTGTCGCGCATCACCTGGCCGAACAGGTCCCACTCGACCTGCGCGAACCCGAGGCAGATGTGCTCGTTGGTCAGGATGCCGTGGCCGTGCCGACGCGCTTCATCGACGGCACGATCGACGACACGCTCGGCGCTGTCACCCAGACGATTCCGCGGGATATCGAGGTCTTCCACGCTGCACCTCCGCTCCCGCGAGCGTCTTCAGCAAATGTTGCGCCAGCCGAAACCGTCCGTCAGTCCAGTGTTGCAGCGTTGCGACAGTCGGCTAACTGATTGTCTGTCTGGAGGTAGCTCGAAGCGCGCGGACGGCCGGATCCTCCTCCGGCTGAGCCAGCGGTGCGCGAAACGGGTGACGAGCGTTCGTGTGTGGCGCGGAGGTGTCAGCGCACCTGCCCGCCGATGAGCGCAGCGACCCGCTGCTCGGTCGGAGGGTGTGTGCTGAACAATGAGCGCAGACCGCCGCCGGAGAACGGCTTCATGATGAACATGTGCGCCGTGGCCGGGTTGGCGTGGAGCGGCACCTGGCGCGAGGCCGCGTCGATCTTCCGCAGCGCGCTGGCCAGGCCGTGCGGGTTGCCAGTGAACGCGGCGCCACCGGCATCAGCGCTGAACTCACGCGTTCTGGAGATCCACATCTGGATCAGCATGGCCGCAATCGGCGCCAGGATAACCATCGCCAGCATCGCTATCGGGTTCGAGCCCTCGTCGTCGTCGCTTCGGCCGCCGAAAAACATGAGCGAACGGGAGGCCATCATGATGGCCGCCGCAATCGTCGCGGCGACCGAGCTGAGGAGAATGTCTCGATGCTTCACGTGCGCCAGCTCGTGGGCCATGACCCCTTCGAGCTCCGACTCCGACAGCATCCGAATGATGCCTTCGGTGGCGGCCACCGACGCATGACTCGGGTTGCGTCCGGTCGCGAACGCGTTCGGGGACGCGTCGGGGATGACGTAAACACGAGGCATCGGCAGGCTGGCGCGCTGCGCGAGGCGGGCCACCATCCGGTGGAGCGGATGCTCCGGCCCCACCTCCTTCGCGCTGTACATTCTCAGGACGATCTTGTCCGAGAACCAGTACGACACGAAGTTCATCACGACGGCGATGAAGAAGAACAGAACCAACCCGTTGGCGCCGCCGAAATACTCCCCGATCATCAGGAGCAGCCCGCTCAGCAGACCCAACAGCAAAGCCGTCTTCAGCCCGTTTGGCATAGGAGTAACTCTCACGCCAATTGTATCAGAGCGGCCAGCAGCGCCGCGCGCCACGGCAGCTCCTTGATGATGACGTGCTCATGAAGCGCGTGGGCGCCGTCGCCGACCGCGCCGAGCCCATCTAGTGTTGGGACGCCGAGCGCGGCGGTGAAGTTCCCGTCCGAACCGCCGCCGGTGCCTCCTTCGCCCAGCGTCCTGCCCAGCCGGCCCGCGATGTCGCGGGCCCGTTCGTACAGCCGCGCGACGCCGGGCCCTCGTTCGAGCGGAGGGCGATCGAATCCACCGCGCACGACGACGCGCGTCCGCGGGTCCACCGGCGCGAGCGCCGCGAGCGCGGACTCGATCCGCCTCGCATCTTCAATCCGCGGAGCGCGGACGTCCACGACCGCGCGCGCTTCTTCGGCGACGACGTTCGGCCGCGAGCCGCCGGAGATCAGACCGACGTTGACCGACACGCCCCCGGCGGGATCCTGCAGGCGCTCCACGGCCGCAATCTGCCGGGCGATCTCGTGAATGGCGCTGGCGCCTTTGCCGGGATCGATTCCGGCGTGCGCCGCGACGCCCGAGACGACGATCTCGAACTCGCCGCAGCCCTTGCGGCTGGTCTTTACCGCGCCTCCCGGAAGCGACGGCTCGAGGACGAGCACGGCGTCGCTTCGTCTGGCCTCTTCCTCGATCGCGGCGCGGGAGGTCTGACTGCCGATCTCCTCGTCGGTCGTCCAGAGCATGACAATCCGTCGGCCGGGATCGCCGCCGCGCTCGACGAGCGCCCGCGCGGCAGCCATCCCGAGCGCGATGCCCGCCTTCATGTCGAAGAGGCCGGGGCCGTGAAGGCGGCCTTCCTCGCGCCGGATCGGCATTCGTGCCAGCTGCCCGATCGGCCAGACCGTGTCGAAATGGCCAAGCAGCAGCACCTGCCGATCGCCGCGCCCGATCTCGGCGCGCACGTGATCGCCGGCCCGCTCGCGGTGCAGCCGCTCGACACGGCTCCCCAGCGCTTCGAGCCGCGCGGCCAGCTCCCGCCCGCAGCGATCAACCGCGGCTTTGTCGGTGCTCGGCGACTCGAGCCGGGCGAGCGCTTCGGCGGTCTCGACGATCCAGTCGGTCTGGCTCTCGCACCACGCGGCCAACGCGGAAAGGTCTGTCATAATGAGTCGTGCTTCTCGTCGCAACGCTCGCGGTCGCGGTGCTGACCCAGCAGCCGGTGCCGCGGCCGTTTCCGAAACCTGGCGAGACGCCGGCGCCGCAGCAGCCGGCGCCGCCGCAGCCGCCCCGCCCCGCGCCGACTACAGGTCAGAAGCCGGTCGCCGCGCTCGACGAACTGGCGCCGACGCAGGAGACCCTCGGATTGCCCGTCTATCCGGGCGCGCAGTTCCTGATCTCGTACGACGCCGGACGGGGTCAGCGGTACTACCTGTTCGGCACGAATGCGACCTTTGCGGAAATCGTCGCGTACTACAAGACCTACTTGAAGGACGGCGGCGAACGCGTGTACGACGAGCCTCCGGTGCACCTCTGGGAAGTCGGACGCTTCCGCGAGGACACGATGGCGTACCCGCCAGGCATTACGGTAAAGGATTACGGCTGGGGAGGCTCGAAAGGTTGGCTCAACCCCAGGCCCAACGCCAACCCGGCCCGGTTCATCACCATCATTCAGATCGTCCCGGCGCCGCGCTGACGTAGAGCTCGCTCCCCTTCTTCCGGAACTCGGCCGACTTCTCCTCCATCCCGCGCGCAGCCTCCTGGCGAAGCTGCTGTGTCAGTTCCATGCTGCAGAATTTCGGTCCGCACATCGAGCAGAAGTGGGAGAGCTTCGCGCCGTCGGCCGGAAGGGTCTCGTCGTGGAACGCGCGGGCGGTCACCGGGTCGAGCGACAGGTTGAACTGGTCGGCCCACCGGAACTCGAATCGCGCCTTCGACAGCGCGTCGTCGCGCTCGTGGGCGCGCGGGTGGCCCTTCGCCAGATCTGCGGCGTGCGCGGCAATCCTGTATGCGATCACGCCGGCTTTGACGTCATCCCGATTGGGCAGACCGAGGTGCTCTTTCGGCGTGACGTAGCACAGCATCGCGGTGCCGTACCAGCCGATCATCGCCGCGCCGATCGCCGAGGTGATGTGGTCGTAGCCGGGCGCGACGTCGGTCGTGAGCGGTCCGAGCGTGTAGAACGGCGCCTCGTCGCACCACGCGAGCTGCTTCTCCATGTTCTCGCGGATGAGGTGCATCGGGATGTGCCCGGGACCCTCATTCATGACCTGCACGTCGTGTTCCCAGGCGATCCGCGTCAGCTCTCCCTGCGTCTGCAGCTCGCCGAACTGCGCCGCGTCGTTCGCGTCCGCGATCGATCCGGGGCGCAGGCCGTCGCCGAGCGAGAACGACACGTCGTAGGCGCGCATGATCTCGCAGATCTCACGGAAGTGCGTATACGTGAAATTCTCCTGATGATGCGCGAGGCACCACTTCGCGAGGATCGATCCGCCCCGCGAGACAATGCCGGTCACGCGGTTCGCGGTCAGCGGGATATACCGCAGCAGCACGCCCGCATGGACCGTGAAATAGTCGACGCCCTGCTCCGCCTGCTCGACGAGCGTGTCCCGGTAGATCTCCCAGGTCAGATCCTCCGGCCGCCCTCCGACCTTTTCGAGCGCCTCGTAGATCGGCACGGTTCCGATCGGCACGGGCGCGTTGCGGAGGATCCACTCGCGCGTCTCGTGGATGTCCCGGCCGGTCGACAAATCCATGACCGTGTCGGCGCCCCAGAGCGTCGCCCACCGCAGCTTCTCGACTTCCTCCTCGATCGACGACGTCACGACGGAGTTCCCGATGTTGGCGTTGATCTTCACGAGGAAGTTGCGGCCGATGATCATCGGCTCGAGCTCGGGGTGCTTCACGTTCGCGGGGATGATCGCGCGACCGCGGGCGACCTCGCTCCGCACGAACTCCGCGTCCAGCCCTTCCCGCAGAGCGACGAACGCCATCTCCGGCGTGACGACGCCGCGCCGCGCAAAGTGGAGCTGCGTCACGCCGTCGCCGCCCCGGCGGGCCGCGATCCACGGCTCGCGAAGTTTCGGGAGACCGTCGTGGACGCTGATCGCCTGCGGACCGCTCGTGTCGTACACGCGCAGCGGCGGCTCGCCGCCGGCGAGCGCGATTTCCCGCATCGGGACGCGCACGCCCTGCGGACCGTCGACGAACACCTTGTGGGAGTTCGGATACGCTTCAGAGAACGGCGTGGACATCGGCGCTATCGTAGCGCATTCGCGCGGCGCGCGCGCCGTTGGCCAGCCGGAGCGCCCGGGATCGATGGCGGGCGGAGCTGGCCGGCGCCGAGATCTTCGTAGTCGGGCATGTAGGTCCGCAGCGCGCCCGATGGCGTGTTTCGCGAATAACCCGCCACGAGCTGTTCGTTGTAACGCTCGGAAAAGAAGTCGAACGTGTCGCGCGGGTCGGCGTCGATGAGCTGGAGATCGGCGTCGGTCATCGTCAACCGCCCGAAGCTGATCCGGCCGCCGCGGAACCAGACGTAGTTGCGCGGCCCAGCCGACGGCCCCTTCGCTGACGCGGCGGGCGGGGTCCCGAGCACGAGGACGAGGCGGTCGCCGCGGACGGAGGCCGACGAGACCTTGCCGCGAACCTCGGGCGACGGCAGCATCTGGGACGGCGCTAGGAACAGATCGTTGTCCCGAACCGCGACGCCACGGCCCGCCCGGACGCGCAACAGATCGTCGAGCTCGATTCCAAAGACGTCCATGATCTTCGTGGTCGGGACGCCGAGCGTCTTGACTTTAACGGGATGCAGCCGCACCTGGCCGCCGCTCGCATCGACGTCCGCCTCCACGGAGAACGGTACCGGGATTCCCCTCTTCAGCTTGCCATCCTGTTTGATTCGCCCCTCGCGCAGCGCAACCTTCAGATCGCTCAGCGGCGAACCTTCGTACGCGAAGACGTCGTTCACGAGCGCCGTCATGCTCGCCGAATCCATCGACAGCTCGGCGCTTTCAACGGCGATGTAGAAGGAACGTTGGTCGTCGAAGACCGGCGGCGCGCGGTGTTTGCTGATGAGCTGCCCCTGCAACGAGCTGACGTGCAGGACGATGTCAGGCGCAGCACGGAGCCGGACGTTGCGCATCTCAAAACCGACCGGCTCGCTCCGCTCCGGCTCGGCGGCGGCCGACGGTCGCGCGGGCTCCGGCTTTCGGGCCGACCGATCCGGCTTTTCGGGTGCCGCGCGGCTGCACGACGCCGCTGACAGCAGCACCATCAACAGGGCGATGGCGCGGTGCACCCAGCGGCTATCGCAACCGCTGTGCCACCGTACCGCTGGGCTTGGTGGCGGCCAGCAGCTCACGTCGCTTCCGCTCGGCGAATCGCTCGATCGCGTATCGCACCGACGTCCGGCCGAGCCGGCGACCGTCCACGCGCAGGAACCGCTCCAGCCGCGCCGGATCGGTTTTGCCCGCTTCGCGGAGCAGCCAGCCGACAGCCTTCTGTATCAGGTGGTGATCCTCGCTCGCGAGCGCGCGCGCCGCGCCGTAGGCCTCATCGAGGTGACGGCCGCGCCGTGCGAGACCGATCAGGCCGACGGCAGATGCCCGACGCGCATACAAGTGCGGCGACCGGCGCCATCGCCGAAGCACCAGACGAAGCTCGGGCTGATCGACGAGCAAAGGAGCGACCACCTCCCCGCAAAGACCATCCGTGCTGGCCCAGTCGTGACAGGAACGTTCGAGCCATTGTCGCGCATCCGACAGCAGCGACCGGTGGAACTCCTTGCGGAACCGGCCGAGCAGAACGATGCCCAGCACTTTTGCCTCGAGCTCCGGGCGCGCGACCATGATGTCCGCGAAGCGTCGGGCTTCGTCGAGCGTCCAGTCCCGGCCGGCGCCCGCGCGAATCGCGGAGGCCATCCGGCGCACCGTCGGGCTGTCCACGCCAAAAAATACCAGCCGTTCGTACGCCTGAAAGTAGCCGGCCGCCCCCTGGGCGCGAGCCGGCGTCCCGGCCCGCTTCAAGTCCCGCAAGGCGGCCCTGGCGGCTGCCGCTGGCGTCATTGTTTTCTTTGTTTTCTTTGTCGTGGCCCCCACGACCTACCACGCCTCGCTCTCGCTCGGCGCGCTGATTCCGGCATTGGGCACAACCCGAGCGTTCACGAAAGCTTTCTCAAGACGAAGCACTTCAGGTAATACGTCTCGGGCACACCCATCAGGACCGGGTGATCGCGCCCCTGCATGCGCTTTTCGACGACGACGACCGAGGCGCGGGCATCGAGCGCGGCGTCCCAGACGATCTCACCGAACGCCGCCTCGTCTACGTTGTACGAACAGCTGCACGTCACGAGGTATCCGCCCGGCTTCAGCAGCTTGAGCGCGCGCAAGTTGATCTCTTTATAGCCTGACCGCGCGCGGGTGACGGCGCTCTTGCTCTTCGCGAAGGCGGGCGGGTCGAGGACGATCGTGTCGAACCGCTCGTCGGCCCGGTCCATCTCATGAAGCTCGTCGAACACGTTGACGGTCTTCGCGCGCACGTTCGTCAGGCCGTTGCGTGCGGCGTTCGCCTCGATCCGCGCGACGGCATCGGCGGAGATGTCGAGCGCCAGGACGTGTTCGCAGCGCCGCGCGATGGCGAGGGCGAACCCGCCCTGATAGCTGAAGCAGTCGAGCGCCCTGCCGCGCGCGTACGCCGCGGCCGCGACCCGGTTTTCACGTTGATCCAGGAAGAGCCCCGTCTTCTGGCCGCGCCAGGGATCGATTTCGTACTCGATCGCGCCTTCACGGATCGTCAGCCGGTCGGGTACGTCGCCGTACAGGACCTCGACCTTCTGCTCGAGGCCCTCCAGTTGACGCACGCGCGGATCGTTGCGCGCGAGCACACCGATCGGTTCCAGGATCTCGACGAGCATCTTCACGAGGTCCGGCAGCAGCCGGTCCGTTCCCTGCGAGAGCGACTGGAGGACCAGGTAGTCGCCGTAGCGATCGACGATGAGCGAGGGCAGCAGGTCCGCCTCGCCGTGGATCAGCCGATAGGCTGTCGCGTCGATGCCAAGCGCCGCGCGATACGTGACCGCCGCTTCGATCCGCGCCCGCCACAGACCGGCGTCGGCTGGCTCGTCGCCGCGCGTCAGGACGCGGATCGCTATTTCGGATCGATCGCTGTACAACGCCGACCCGATCCGCCGTCCTCGCGGGCCGAGCAGCCGGACGGTGTCCCCGGGCCCGGCGCGCACGTCCACGACGTCGGTCCGGTACACCCACAGGTGGCCGGCGCGGATGCGCTCTTCGCCGCGATGAGAGATGACGACCGTGGGTTCCATCGCCGGTCCGGCTGAAGCCGGACGCTACGCAAATGATACAATCGCGCGCGATGCGCATCGCGATTGGCGCGGATCATGCGGGCTTCGCGCTGAAGGAACATCTGAAGAAGACGTTGAGCCGCCTCGGTCATCAGGTCGAGGATCTCGGCACCCACTCCGACGCACCGGTCGACTACCCGCCCATCTGCGCCGCGGTCGGCCGGATGGTGTCCGAGGGGCGGGTGGATCGCGGCGTCATCCTCGGAGGCAGCGGTCAGGGTGAACAGATCGCGGCGAACAAGGTCCCGGGGATCCGCGCGGCGCTGTGCAACGATCTGCTCACGGCTCGCCTCGCGCGTCAGCACAACGACGCGAACGTACTCTCGATGGGTGGCCGGATTGTCGCGCCGGCGCTTGCGGACGAAATCCTATCCGTCTGGCTCGACACGGCGTTCGAGGGTGGCCGTCATCAGCGGCGGATCGATCAGATCACCGAGCTCGAGTCGAGCCTGAGCACGAAGTCTGAAGTACGAAGGCAGAAGTAGGGCGATATGGCCACCGAGACGTCCCTGTCCACGCGGGCGCGCGCGCTGAAAGACACCGATCCGGAGATCGCGCAGGCAATCCGGAATGAGGTGCACCGTCAGAACAACGGGCTCGAGCTGATCGCGTCGGAGAACTTCGTCAGCCGGGCGGTCCTCGAGGCGGTGGGTTCGGTTCTCACGAACAAATACGCCGAGGGATATCCAGGCCGGCGGTACTACGGCGGGTGCGAGTTCGTCGACGTCGCCGAGTCTCTCGCGATTTCGCGCGCGACGCAGCTCTTCGGCGCCGAGCACGCGAACGTGCAGCCGCACTCCGGCGCGCAGGCGAACATGGCCGTGTACATGACGCTCCTGAAGCCGGGCGAGACCGTGCTCGGCATGAACCTGGCGCACGGAGGGCACCTCACGCACGGTCATCCGCTGAATTTCTCCGGCAAGCTCTACACGATCGTCCCGTACGGCGTCCGAAAAGAGGACGAGCGGATCGACTATGAGGAGCTCGGCCGGCTTGCGCGCGAGCACCGGCCGAAGATGATCATGGTCGGGGCGAGCGCCTACCCGCGTGTCATCGACTTCCCGGCGATCCGCGCCATCGGGGAAGAGGTCGGTGCCCGCGTCGTGACCGACATGGCGCACATCGCCGGGCTGGTCGCGGCCGGCGTGCATCCGAGCCCCGTTCCGCACTCGGACTTCGTGACGACGACCACCCACAAGACGCTGCGCGGACCCCGCGGCGGTCTCGTGTTGAGCCGGGCGACGTTCGCGAAGGAGCTGGACAAGGCGCTCTTTCCCGGCGTGCAGGGTGGGCCGCTCATGCACGTGATCGCCGCCAAGGCGGTCTGCCTCAAGGAGGCGATGGAGCCTGCCTTTGCCGACTACCAGCGTCAGATCGTCGCGAACGCCAGGCGGCTCGCGGCCGCGCTGGCCGCGGCCGGTTTCCGCCTCGTCAGCGGCGGAACGGATACGCACTTGATGCTCGTCGACGTGTTCTCCAAGGGCATCACCGGCAAGGTCGCGGAAGCGGCTCTCGGGCGAGCGGGCATCACGGTCAACAAGAACGCGATTCCGTTCGACCAGAATCCGCCGATGGTGGCGAGCGGTATTCGGGTCGGAACGCCGGCGGTGACGACACGCGGCATGCGCGAGCCCGAGATGGACCAGATTGCGGAGTTCATGGCGCGCGTCCTCGCCACGCCGGACGATGACCGCGCGATCGCCGCCGTTCGCGCGGAGGTCGAGGCGCTGTGCCGGACGTTCCCGCTGTATCCCGAATGAACGCCGCCGCGGCGCCGACCCTCGATGCCGTGTTCGCGCCCGGCGGACGGCTCGCCTCCACCCTCGAGGCCTTCGAGCCACGCGCGTCACAGCGCGACATGGCCGCCGCGGTCGCGGGCGTGATCGCCGACGGCGGCGTGCTCGTCGCCGAGGCGGGAACCGGCACCGGTAAAACGCTCGCCTATCTCATCCCCGCGATCCTCAGCCGCAAGCGGGTCATCGTCTCCACCGGGACGAAAAACCTCCAGGAGCAGATCTTCTTCAAGGATCTGCCGATCCTGCGCGACGCGCTCGGCATTCCTTTCAAGGCCGTGTGCATGAAGGGACGCGGGAACTACCTCTGCCTGCACAAGCTGGACGAGTTCCGCGCGAACCCTACGTTCAAACTGCTCGACGACCGGGACTACCTCCCGGTCATCGACGAGTGGGCGCAGCGGACCGAGACCGGCGACCGGGCGGAGCTCGAGGATCTGCCGGACGATCTGTCGTTCTGGAACGATCTATCGGCGACGAGCGAACGATGTCTGGGCAGCGGCTGCGCGCGCTATCAGGACTGCTACGTCACCCGGCTCCGCCAGCAGGCGGCCGAAGCGGACGTCGTCATCGTCAACCACCATCTGCTGTGCGCGGATGCGGCCGTCAGGCAGAGCACCTTCGGCGAAGTCATCCCGGATTGCCACGTCGCCATCGTGGACGAGGCGCACCAGCTCGAGGAAGTGGCGACACAGTACTTCGGGATCTCGGTGAGCAACTATCGACTCGACGAGCTCGCGCGCGACGCCGACCGCGCGCTCGGCGCGCAGGGCCTTCCGGATCGAGCGAGGGCGCGCGAGCTGCGTGACGACGTTCATCGCGTGAAGGAGCGGAGCCAGCTGTTTTTCTCGGCGATTGAGACCGCGCGGTTCATGCTGCGGCCGGCTGGCGCGGGCGGCTACGGCGGGGAAGAGCGGACGCGACTGACGCCGTCGTTCGTGCAGAAGATCGCCGAGGAAGGCCGGGACCTCGTCGAGGCGCTGCAGGCGATGGAGGGAAGCGTCGCGCTGACGAAGGAAGCGCCCGAGGACCTGCTCGCCGTCGGCCGGCGCGCCGGGGAATTGCGAGCGGAGCTGGCGCGGATCCTGAGAGCCGACGATCCGGCGTTCGTGTTTTTCCTCGAGACCCGGGGGCGCGGGGTGTTCCTGCGTGCGGCGCCCATCGACGTCTCGAACGTCATCCGCGAAATGCTGTTCGATCGGATGCACGCCACGGTGCTGACCTCCGCGACGCTCGCGGTCGATGGCGGCTTCGGCTACGTGCGCGGCCGGCTCGGCCTGCGCCAGGCGGACGAGCTGCGGCTGGCGTCCGAGTTCGACTTCCGAACCCAGACGATTCTCTATCTGCCGCGTACCATGCCGGATCCGCGTTCTCCCGGCTTCCCGGGGGCGGCGGGCCGGGAGATCCTCGACATCCTGCGGCGCACGCGCGGCCGCGCCTTCGTGCTCTTCACGAGCTACGCGAACCTCCGGGACGTCCAGCGGCAACTCGAGGGAGCGCTGGAGTACCCGCTGCTCGTGCAGGGCACTGCGCCGCGGTCCACCCTGCTCAACGCGTTCCGGACGACCCCGCACGCCGTGCTCCTGGCGACGTCGAGCTTCTGGCAGGGCGTTGACGTCATCGGGGAGGCGCTCAGCTGCGTGATCATCGACAAGCTGCCGTTCGCCTCGCCGGGCGATCCAATCACGGCGGCGCGGGTCGAAGCGATCCGCGAGGCCGGTGGCGAGCCCTTCCAGGACTACCAGGTGCCGCTGGCGATTCTCACGTTGAAGCAGGGGCTCGGACGGCTGATTCGCCACCGCCGCGACCGCGGCGTGCTCGCGATCCTCGATCCGCGGTTGAAGACGATGGCCTACGGACGGCGATTCCTGGACGCGCTGCCTCCTTCGCCGGTCACGCATGCGATTGAGGATGTCGGGCGCTTCCTGGACAACGGATCCCCACGGATGCCATGAAGCCGCGGATCACCACGGATCCGACGAGGCCACGGATCACCGCGGATGAGCGCGGCCTGGCCAGGCCGATCCTCAAGTGGGCCGGCGGAAAACGTCAGCTCCTTCCGGCGCTTCGCGGCTACTACCCGCCCGAGTTTCAGACGTATTTCGAGCCGTTCCTGGGCAGCGCCGCCGTCTTCTTCGACCTGTACAACCGGTGCCGGCTGGGCCGCGGCGCCCGGCTGTCGGACAGCAGCGCCGACCTGATCGGCTGCTACGTTGCCGTCAGAGATGCCGTCGATGAAGTCATCGAGGAGCTCGAGCGGCTCGCCGACGGCCACCGCGATCGCGGCCCGGCTCACTACTATGAGATCCGTGGCCGCTTCAATCCCATGCGCCGGGCGGTTGCGGAAACAGCGTCGCCATACCCGCCCATCCTCTCAGCGATGCTGATCTACCTCAACCGGACGGGTTACAACGGGCTGTTCCGCCTGAACGCTCGTGGCGACTTCAACGTGCCCGCGGGGCGGTACGAACGTCCGGTTATCTGCGATGCCGACAACCTCCGGCTGGTGTCCACGGCGTTACGCCAGCCCGGTGTGCAGATCGAGACTGCCCGCTTCGACGTCGCGCTGGCGGACGCGAGGCCCGGGGACTTTGTCTATCTCGACCCTCCTTACGCGCCTACGAGCCGGACCGCGTCATTTACGTCGTACACGCAGGGCGGCTTCGCCGCGGGCGATCAGGCGCGGCTGCAGTCGCTCGTGGTCGGGCTGGCGCGAAAAGGCTGCCGGATGCTTCTCAGCAACTCGACGGCGCCCGCGATTCGGCGGTTGTACGCGGACGACCGGCACGCCCGCGACGCCGGGCTCCGGGCCTTCACGGTGCCGGCGCGGCGGGCGATCAACTCGCGCGCGTCCCGGCGCGGGCCCGTGCTGGAGTTCGTGATCACCAATATCGTGTAAGATGAACGAAACGCACGGCTAACGCCGCGCGCCACGACCGCAGGCCTGAAGGCCTGCGCTACACATCTCTGGAGGCCTGCTCATGATCCGCGCGCACATCGGCCGCGCCCTCGTCGCCGCCGCGGTTGCGTTCGCCTTCGTGGTTCTCGCCGCCCCCGCAATGGCCCAGACCGGCGCCATCAAGGGGAAGGTCGTCGACGCGCAGAACCAGCCGGTCGAGAACGCGAAAATCACGATCCAATCCGCCGATTCCGCCGCACGCCGGCACGAGACCAAGTCGAACAAGAAAGGTGAGTTCTTCCAGATCGGCCTCTCCCCCGGGAACTACAAGGTCACGGCCGAAAAAGACAAGCTCTCCCAGAGCTTCGACATTCGCGTACGCCTCGGCGATCCGCAGAACATGTCTTTCGTGCTGGCGCCCGGGACCGGCGGGGGTGCCGGCGGCGGTATGTCGAAGGAGGACCTGGCCAAGAAGGAAGCGGAAATCCGGAAGTCCTTCGACGAGGCTGTCGCGCTGAACCAGGCCGGGAAGAGCGCCGAGGCGATCGCCAAGTTCAACGAGATCATCGCGGTCGTGCCGAAGTGCGCGTCGTGCTACGGCAACATCGGATCGATCCACTTGAACGCCAAGGAATACGACAAGGCCGAAGAAGCCTACAAGCAGGCGACGACGGTCGATCCGAACTTCGCGCCGGCCTACGCCGGTCTCGTCAACGTGTACAACGCCCAGCGGAAGTTCGCGGAGGCGGAAGCGGCCGCCGCCGCGCAGGAGAAGGCCGAGGCGGCGGGCGCTCCGGCCGGCACGGCCGGCGGCGGCGTGAGCGCGGACGCCTCGTACAACCGCGGCGTCGTCCAGTGGAACGCCAATAAGTTCGCCGAAGCGAAGGACCAGTTCAGCGCGGCGATCAAGGCGAATCCGGACCACGCGGAGGCGCATTTCATGCTCGGGAAGGTCTTGATCAATCTCGGGCAGCTCGCGGAAGCGGCGACGGAGTTCGAGACGTACCTGAAAATGGCGCCGTCGGGGCCGAACGCCAAGGAAGCCCAGACGAACTTCGACGCGCTGAAGACGTACATAAAGAAGTAGGCCCGACCTTCAGGTCGGGCGTCGGACGCTCGACCCACGCGCAGCGTGTCTCTTGACGATATCGGCGGCAACCTCGCGGCCGTCCGCGCCCGGCTCGAACAGGCGGCGCGCGCGGCCGGTCGCGATCCAGGCAGCATCCGCCTGATCGCCGTCTCGAAGACCTTCGGCCTGGACGTCGTGCGCGCAGCGGCCGCACACGGTCACGTGGACTTCGGCGAGAACCGCGTCCAGGAGGCCCTGCAGAAGATCGACGCATCGGCCGAATTAAGAGTGAGGTGGCATCTCATCGGCCATCTCCAGTCGAACAAGGCCCGCAAGGCGGCGAACGGGTTCGCCGCGATTCACTCCGTCGACAGCGTCGAGCTGCTCCGACGGCTGGATGAATCGGCGGCGGAGCTGGGGACGCGCCCGGAGATCCTCGTGCAGGTCGACCTTGCGGGCGAAGCCACGAAGCACGGTGCGCCTCCGGACGAAGCACGGCGCATCGTCGACGCCGCGCTCGGTTGCCGCGCGGCGCGGCTGACCGGCCTGATGGTGCTGCCGCCCTGGCTCGAGGATCCCCAGCAGGTGCGCCCCTATTTCGCGCGTCTGCGCGGGTTCCGCGACGAGCTGCTGGCGTCCGGCGTCGACCCGGGCGCGCTCCGTGAATTGTCGATGGGCATGAGTCACGATTTCGAGGTGGCCATCGAGGAAGGCGCGACGATGGTCAGGGTAGGCACGGCGATCTTTGGACGGAGAACCCCACATGTTTGATCCGAAGAACCCCGGCGACGGCTCGACCCCGCCAGAGCGGATGATGCGCATCACGCCGCTCGACATGCGCCAACACCATTTCAACAAGCGAATGAACGGGTACGACCGCACGGAGGTCGTCCAGTTTCTAACCGAGGCGGCGGACGACTACGAACAGGCCTTACGCGAGATCGACCGACTGCGCACCGACCTCACGCGGATGGAAGCGCTGCTCGCAGAGCACCGCGAGCGCGAAGCAAACCTGCGCAACACGCTGTTGACGGCCCAGAAGCTGTCCGACGACATCAAAGAGACGGCCCATCACGAAGCCAAGGTCATCCTGCGCGAGGCCGAATCGCGCGCCGATCTGGTCCTGCAGCAGGCGCTCGGCCGCCTCGAGGAGTTCGAGCGCTCGATCAACGATCTCCGTCTCCGCCGCCGAAACGTAGAAGGATCGCTCGAGGCGTCGATACAGGCGCTGTACAGCGCGCTCGAGTTCATCCGCGATCAGGACAAGGCAGACCGCGACGACAAGATCCTGCTGCACCGGCCCCGGCAACCCGAGGCCCCCGCGCAGGCGCCCGCATCGCAGCCCTCCACCGACTGGAAGGCCGGCGGCCAGTAGCCCGGCCGCGCCGAAGGCCCAATGCCGAATGCCGAAGGCCCGCGGCGTGACGGCGCCGGTGAGCTGCTCGTTCGAAACGTCCGTGTTCTAACGCCCACCGGACCAGCACCGCTCCGCGGCCCGCAGCAGGGCCGCGTCCAGACGATCGCGGATGCGGTCGTCCTCGCGCGTGGCGGGCGGATCGCATACGTCGGCTCGAGCGACGATTGGAGGGGCCGGTCTTCAGACCGGCCCGATGCGCCCGACCGGCCCGATATCGTCGAAATTGATGGCGCCGGCGGCACGCTCGTTCCGGGCTTTGTCGATCCACACACCCACGTCGTCTTTGCCGGAGACCGGCGGGACGAACTCCATCGCCGGTTGAGCGGGGCGACCTACGCGGAGATCGCCGTCGCCGGCGGTGGCATTCTCTCGACCGTGGCCGCGACGCGGGAGGCGAGCGAGGCAGACCTCGCACGCCAGACGCGCGTGCGCCTCGACGAAATGCTCGCGTGCGGCACGACGACGGCGGAGGCGAAGAGCGGATACGGGCTCGACACCGAGAGCGAGCTGAAGATGCTGCGCGCCGTGCGCGCGCTCGATCTCGGCCACGCGATCGATCTGGTGCCGACGTTTCTGGGCGCCCACGAGATCCCGCCGGCCCACCGCACGCGGCGCGGCGACTACGTCAAGCTGATCGTCGAGGAGATGATCCCCGCGGTAGCGGCGAGCGGCCTCGCGGAGTGGTGCGACGTCTTCTGCGAAACGGGCGTGTTCACGCCGGACGAGACGCGGGCGATCCTGATGGCGGGCCAGCGCGCGGGCCTGAAGCCCCGTCTGCACGCCGACGAGCTCGCCGACAGCGGCGGATCGACCGTCGCGGCCGACATCGGCGCGCGCTCGGCCGATCACCTCATCTTCACGCCGCCCGATGCCATGGCCCGGATGGCCCGCGCAGGCGTCGTCGCGACGCTGCTCCCGTGCGCGGCGTTCTACCTGAAGCTGGGCCGGTTCGCGCCGGCGCGCGGGTTCGTCGACGCGGGCGTGCCGGTCGCGCTCGCGACCGACGTGAATCCCGGCGGCGGCTTTTCGCCGTCGATGCCGTTCGCGATGACGCTCGCCTGCTTTGCGATGGGCCTGACCTTCGAGGAAGCGCTCGTCGGCGCGACGCTGAACGCCGCGTATGCGCTCGATCGACACGAGTCGGTCGGCAGCCTCGAGGCGGGTAAGCTGATGGACGCCGTTCTGGTCGGCGGAGACGCGATCGACCTCATCCGGGTCGGCGCTCCGGCGATCCGGGCGGTCATCAAGCGCGGGCAGCTGATCGAACATGCCAGATAAGCTCGTCGACAAGTCCGTTTCGCAGCTTCTCGAGGCCTTCGCCTCGTCCGCGCCGACGCCGGGCGGCGGGTCGGCCTCCGCGTTGGCGGGCGCGGTCGGCGCGTCGCTGCTGTTGATGGTGGCCTCGCTGCCGAAGACGCGGCAGGGATCCGTCGAGGATCGCTCGGCGCTCACCGACGCGCGGGAGGCGTTGTCCCCGGCGGCGCGCGAGCTCGCGGGGCTCGTCGATCGCGACGCCGAGGCCTACGACCTCGTCGTCGCCGCCTATCGGCTGCCGAAAGGGACGGATCCGGAAAAGGCGGCGCGACAGCACGCGATCCAGCGAGGGATGCGCGGCGCCATCGACACGCCGCTCGCGATGCTCCGCGCGGTTCATACGGCCGCGCGCGCCGCGGTCGCCGTCGCGCGACACGGCAATCGGTCCGCCGCGAGCGACGTGATCGTGGCGGCGGCGCTGCTCGACGCCGCGGCGAGCGGCGCGTACGCCAACGTTGCGATCAATCTGGGTGGCCTGAAGGAGGAGGGGCCCGAGTCCGGGCTCGCGCGAGAGGCCCGAACGCTGCGCGAGGCGATTGGCGCCGAGGCGGCGACGGCACGCGCCGCGTGCGCCACCGATTGAGTCCTACCGCGGAATCTGTTCCACCGACGTCGGCCGAACGTGCACGACGTCGACCCTGACCTCGAACTTCCAGGGATAGAAGTACGTTGGCAGCAGCTCGATCTGCTGCTCGTACGAGGCGTCGATCGCCGTCGATCCCTTGCCCGGCTCGATCGAGACCTCGGACGGGTCGATCGGCAGATCGTGGCGGGCGATCAGCTTCGCGACCCTCTCGCGGATGTCCTTCTCGGGCTTTCCGCCCGAGAATCGAGCGACCTCTGTCACCTCGTCCCGGAACTGCACGTAGTGCCAGTACGCCGGCACGGCCCGGTAGGCCGCGTGCGCGAGGCCCAGGAAGATCGCCACCTTGATCAGTGTTTTGATCAGCCGCATCCGGTCCTCGTCAGCGGATCTGCCGGAGCATCCGCTCCCAGCGCGTTCGCGTGAAGAAGTGCGTGACGACCGAGGCGATGCGGGAAAGGGACTCGGCCGGACCGTCCCCGGTCGCCGCCTCCGGCCCCGCATCGTACAGACCAGTAAATCAGCAGCGCTTTCCCCTTGACGTAGTGGCGCGGCAGGAAGCCCCAGTACCGGCTGTCCTGCGAGTTGTCGCGGTTGTCCCCCATCACGAAATAGTGATTTGCCGGGATGGTGACCGGGGTGTATCGATCCCGGACGTGAGACGACGTCACCTCGCCAAAGGCGCCGGCGGGCTCGAGATAGTGCACGTACGGCTCCTCGATCGGCGCGCCGTTGATGTAGACCTTCTTCTCGCGCACCTCGAGCGTCTCTCCCGGCAGGCCGATCACGCGCTTGATGAAGTCGCGCTCCGGGTCCTCGGGATACTTGAACACCACGATGTCCCCGCGCCGGACGTCGCCGACCGGCAGCAGCGCGCTGCCCGGGCCGGCCGGGCCGAAGACGAATTTGTTGACGAGGAGATGATCGCCGATGAGGAGGTTGTTCTCCATCGACCCCGTCGGGATCTTGAAGGCCTGGACGACCCACGTCCGCACGAAGAGCGCGAGAATGACCGCGATGACGATCGACTCGAAGTACTCGCGGAGCGTGGATTTCTTGAAGGTGGCAGCCATCTTTTTTTTGTTTGCGCTGGGGCCCCACCCCAAGCGCCTGCCATCCGCCTTCGCCAAGGCTCCGGCGAGACCTCGCCGAAGCTCGAAGAGCGTAGGCGGGTGCTCGCTCACGCTCGGCGCGCTGATTCCGGCACTGGGGTCACATACGCCCAGTTATTCCTGTCCCACCTTCAACACGGCGAGAAAGGCTTCCTGGGGAATCTCGACGCGGCCGACGCGCTTCATCCGCTTCTTGCCTTCCTTCTGCTTTTCGAGCAGCTTGCGCTTCCGCGAGATGTCGCCGCCGTAGCACTTCGCGAGCACGTTCTTCCTCAGCGCCTTGACGGACTCGCGCGCGATGATCCGGCTGCCAATCGCCGCCTGAATCGCCACTTCGAACATCTGGCGCGGGATGAGCTCGCGCATCTTGGACGCCAGCGCCCGGCCGCGCTCGTACGCGTTGTCCCGATGGACGATGATTGAGAGCGCGTCCACGGGCTCGCCATTGACCATGATGTCCAGCTTGACGAGGGGCGACTCCCAGAACCCGGTCACATGATAGTCGAGCGACGCGTAGCCACGCGACATGGTCTTCAGCCGGTCGTAGAAGTCGAGGACGACCTCGTTGAACGGCAGCTCGTACGTGATCAACACCCGGTCCGACGACAGGTACTCGAGCGTCTTCTGCACGCCCCGCTTCTCCTGACAGAGCGTCAGGATCGGCCCGACGAACTCGGACGGCGTGAGGACCATCGCCGTGATGACGGGCTCCTCGATTTTTTCTATCCGGCCCGTGTCGGGCAGCTTCGCCGGGCTGTCGATCTCGACCACCTCGCCGTCGGTCGTCGTCACCCGATAGAGAACCCCGGGCGCGGTCGTGACGAGATCCATGCCGTACTCGCGCTCGAGCCGCTCCTGGACGATTTCCATGTGGAGCAGCCCCAGGAATCCGCAGCGGAATCCGAAGCCGAGCGCCGCGGATGTTTCCGGCTCGAAAAAGAACGAGGCGTCGTTCAGCCGCAGCTTCTCGAGCGCCTCGCGAAGCTCGGGATACTGGTGACCCTCGACCGGGTACAACCCCGCGAACACCATCGGCTTCATCACCTTGAAGCCGGGAAACGGCTCGGAAGTCGGCCGCGCGGTCTCGGTGATCGTGTCGCCGATCTTGGCGTCGGCGACCGTCTTGATGTTCGCGACGATGAAGCCCGCTTCCCCGACCCCGAGCTCCTCGACCGGCACGGGCTTCGGGGAGAACACGCCGACCTGCTCGATCTCGTAGTCCTGGCCCGCCGCCATCAGCCGCACTTTCATCTTCGGCCGGAGGACGCCGTCGATGACCCTCGTGAGGATCACCACACCGCGGTACGAGTCGTACCAGGAATCGAAGATGAGCGCCTTGAGCGGCGCCGCGGGATCGCCTCCCGGCGGCGGCAGGCGGTGCACGACCGCCTCGAGGATCTCGCGCGTGCCAATCCCCTCCTTGGCGCTGGCGAGAATCGCACCCGACCCGTCGAGGCCGATGATCTCCTCGATTTGCCGGCGCGTTTCGTCCGGCTGCGCACTCGGCAGATCGATCTTGTTGATGACCGGGATGATCTCGAGGTTGTTCTCCACCGCGAGGTACGCGTTCGCCAGCGTCTGCGCCTCGACACCCTGCGACGCATCCACCAGGAGGATCGCCCCCTCGCACGCCGCGAGCGAGCGCGTCACTTCATAGGAGAAATCGACGTGCCCGGGCGTGTCGATCAGGTTGAGGATGTAGGTGTTCCCGTCCAGCGCCTCGTAGGTCAGCCGGACCGAATGCGCTTTGATCGTGATGCCGCGCTCGCGCTCCAGGTCCATGCTGTCGAGAACCTGCGCCTCCATCTCCCGCGCCTGCAGCGCGCCCGTCAGCTCGAGAAACCGGTCGGCAAGTGTCGACTTGCCGTGATCGATGTGGGCGATGACCGAGAAGTTGCGGACGAACCGGGGATCCATGCGTGAGGAATCAGGTGATTATACCATTCGCGTTCAGTGACTTAGCGTAAGCCGCGTGCGGGCCGAGCCCTGGGCCGGCGCAGCCCCGATCCGGTGCAACCGTGCCGGACCAGGGATTCGTCTAACCGACATGCTGTCCTCCCTTGTTCAGGATGTCCGCTACGCGCTCCGGCTCCTTCGCCGCGCCCCCGGATTCACCGTCGTCGCGACGCTGACGCTCGCGCTCGGCATCGGCGGCAACGCCGCGATCTTCAGCGTGGTCAACGGCGTCCTGCTCAGGCCGCTCCCCTTCAGAGACCACGACCGGCTGGTGGTAGTCCAGCGGTCGATCCCGGGGAATCCGACGCTCGGCGATTCGACATCGCCTGGCAATCTGTACGACTGGATCGACCGTCAGCGGTCGTTCGACGCGCTCGCCGGATGGGACACGACGGTGCTCTCGAAAACCGCGCCGGGCGAAGCGGAGCGGCTGCAGGGCACGGTTGCGGTGGGAGCTCTGTTCGAGGTGCTGCAGACCCCGGCTGCCCGAGGCCGGACCCTGACGGCTGAGGATGATCGGTTGGAAGCGCCACCGGCCATCGTCATCAGCGACGCACTGTCTCGACGGCTGTTCGATGACCCGGCCGGCGCGCTCGGACAGACCATCACGCTCAGCGACCGGGTGCATACGGTCGTCGGGATCATGCCGCCGGACTTTCGTTTCCCGGACCGCGACAGCGATTACTGGATTCCGGCGCAGTTTGACGCGGGGATGCGCGCCTCCCGTACGGAGTACTCCTTGTTGGGCCTGGGGCGGCTGCGCAGGGACCGCACGATCGAGCAGGCGCGCGAGGACATGGCCGCGATCAGCGCAGACCTGCGGCGGACGTTTCCACAGGTCGCGGATCCCGACGCCCGTGTGGATCCGCTGAAGGGGTTCGTCGTCTCGTCGGTGGAATCACGGCTGATGATCCTCATGGGGGCGGTCGCGTTCGTGCTGCTGATCGCCTGTGCCAATCTGGCCAACCTTCTCCTCGCCCGTGCCTCCGGCCGGCAGCGAGAAGTCGCGGTGCGTCAGGCGCTCGGCGCGGGGACTCGCCGCGTCGTTCGGCAGCTCCTGACCGAGAGCGTCGTGCTCAGCCTGTTCGGGGGGCTGGCCGGCCTGGCGGTCGGACGCTGGTCCCTCGCGTTGCTCGTCGCGCAGCTCCCGCCTGACCTTCCAAGGGTCGAAGAAATCGCGCTCGACTGGACCGTGACGGCGGTCGTGGGGGTGGTATCGATCGTAGCGGGCGGGCTGTTCGGGCTGTTCCCGGCGTGGCAGCTCTCGGCCGGCCGTCCCGCCGTCGCGTTGCGGGAAGGAGAACGGGGATCGAGCGGCGCGGCGTGGGTTCGCGGCGCGTTGGTCGTGGCGGAGGTTGCCCTTGCTGTCGTGCTGCTCGTCGGGGCGGGGCTCCTGATTCGAAGCTTTCTCCTGCTGCAGCGTGTCGATCCGGGTTTCAATCCGGAGCGGCTGCTGACGTTCCGCGTGCAGCTCCCCGACAGGTACCGGCCGGCCGAACGCGTCGCCTTCTTCGAGCGGGCTGTCGCTGAGCTGGGCGC
Source organism: uncultured Acidobacteriota bacterium (assembly GCA_963847125.1). GTDB lineage: Bacteria > Acidobacteriota > Vicinamibacteria > Vicinamibacterales > 2-12-FULL-66-21 > DATAEE01. The sequence goes on along the minus strand of CAWJYM010000004.1, from coordinate 1,943,667 downwards.
CATTCCAGGCGTCCGGTCGTCTGCCGCGATCAACATGCTGCCGGTGGCCGGGCGTGGGATCGGCGCATGGCTCAACGTCGTCGGACGCCCGCCTGCAGACGGGAGCAATCCGAACGCGGTCCCGTATCGCGTCGTCACCCCAGGCTACTTCGCGACCGCCGGACTGCGGCTGATCCGGGGACGGCTGCTGACTGAATCCGATACGCGGGAACACACGCCCGCCGTGGTCATCGACGAAACGCTGGCTCGGCGGCAGTGGCCGGGCGAGGATCCTCTCGGCCGCGAGATCGTTCTGGGCGCGCTGCCCGACAATCCGCTGATCCCCAAAAGTCCGATCGTTGGCATCGTCAGCGACGTCAGGCAGCTTGGCCTCGATAGCGACCCGCCAGGGATGGTGTATGTCCCGCACCGCGTGATGCCCTTCTGGCCGACGTTTGCGTTCCTGTTGCGGACTTCGGTCGAGCCCGAGTCGGTGATGCCGACGGCGCGCGCCCGGATCCGCGCGCTCGACCCGTCGCTCCCAGTCTCTGTCGTTCGTACGGCGGACGAGGTGATCGCCCAGTCCATGGTGCCCGCGCGATCGTCGATGGTCCTGCTGGCCTGCTTCGCGGGCCTCGCGCTGGTCATGGCCGCCGTCGGCGTCTACGGTGTGCTGTCGTACACGGTCAGTCAGCGGCAGCGTGAGATGGGCATCCGGCTCGCGCTCGGCGCCGAGCCGCGCCGGCTTCGGCGGCTCATGCTAACCGAGGGCCTGCGTCAGGCCTCGATCGGGATTGGAATCGGACTGGCGGGCGCGTTCGCGCTCACCCGGCTCATGCAGACGCTGCTCTTCGGCGTCACGCCGACCGATCCGCTGACGTTCGTCGGCGTGGTCGTCCTGCTGGGAACGGTCGCCGCGCTGGCCTGCTATGTCCCGGCGCGCCGCGCGACGAAAGTCGATCCGGTAGCCATCATGCGGGCGGAGTAGGGCTCTCCGGGATCGCTTTCAGGATCTCCGCGGCGATGGCGCCCGGCTTGGCGCCGCCGAGGTTGGTCAGGACGACGACGACAATCTCACGGTCCGGCAGGTACGTCATGAAGGAGGCAAAGCCGTTTATTCCTCCACCGTGAGAGATCGCTCTCTTGTCGCCATCGCCGACACCGAGGCCGAACCCGTATGTGGTCGGCTTGCCGTCGTTGAGCTTTGCCGGCGTGATCATCTGATCCAGCGACGCCCGGCTGACCACCTTGCCGTTCATGAGCGCTGACGTCCAGGCGACGAGATCGGTCACGCTGGAGCAGAGCGCGCCGGCCGAAAACGGGGGCTTCATGCTCAACTGAGCGGCGTTCTGCACGACGCCGAGGGTGACCTGATAGCCCGCCGCCCGCTGCCGCACGACGGGCTCGTTGTCGCAATACACCGTTGAGGACAGGCCCAGAGGATCGAACAGCGTCTTCTTCACGTGGCTTCCATAGGATTCGAAGTTGACCTTCTCGACAATCACACCCAGCAGGTAGTAACCGGAATTGTTGTAAAGGTACTTTTCTCCCGGCTGAAAGTCCGGGGGCTCATCTTTGAAGAGCGCAATGAGCTTCTCGTGGGAGAGATCGAGCCGGCTGCTGTCCCAGAACCTCGGGCCAAGCCCCGTGTAGCTCTTGATGCCAGACGTGTGCGTGAGCAGATGTCGAATCGTGATGCGGCGGCCGGCTACGGGATAGTCAGGCAGATACTTCTCGATTGGATCGTCGAGCGCTATCCTTCCTGCTTCGACAAGCCGCATGGTGGCTGCCGCGGTGAACTGTTTCGTGAGCGATCCGATGCGGTAGACAGTTGACGGCGAGGCCTTGACGTCGAGCTCGACGTTCGCGAGGCCGTAGCCCTTCGCGAGGAGCGTGCGTCCGCCGCGCGCGACCGCGATCGAGACGCCGGGGATCTTCTGCTCGTTCATCGCAGCCGACACGGCTGCGTCCGCCTGCGATTCGAGCGATGCGACGGCCGGCGCCTGCGGCAAGACGCCTGTGGGTCTCGCGGCCCCCGCAACAATGACGAGCGCAACTGTGGGTGGGACGAAGATCGTGACCAACAGGCGTCGACGGTTCATGCGCGCGATCCTATACTAGCCTCGTGATTCTCCTCATCCTGACCTGTCTACTCGGAGCCCAGGCTCCGGCCGCCGACGCGAACGAGGCGCTGTGGGACGCGGCGCGTTCGGGCGATACCGCGCGCGTGGCGGCGATTCTCGACAAGGGCGCCGACGTCAACGCAAAAGCACGCTACGGGGCCACCGCGTTGTTCTTCGCCGCCGACAAGGGACGCCTCGAGACGGTCAAGCTGCTCGTCGCGCGCGGCGCCGAGATCAACATCGAGGACACCTTCTATCGCTTCAAGCCGATCGACCTGGCCCTGCAGAACGGACACGCCGAGGTCGGCATCTTCCTCCTGGAGAAAGGGGCGAAGGGCGGCGGATTCGCGCTGATGAGCGGCGTCCGGTCGAACAACGCCGCGCTCGTCGGCGCGGCGCTCAAGGCGAGCGACATCGATCGTCGGGCGCTTCAGTCGGCGCTCGCACTGGCGGAGCGGGAGAAGCGCACCGACCTCGCGACCCCGATCAAGACGGCACTCGACGCGCTGCCGGTGGAGACGGCGCCGTCGGTGAAGCTGGACCCGGCGGTGCTTCAGCGATACGCCGGTCGATATCGGAACGAGGCGGCCGGCGTAACCGCCACCATCAGTGTCCGAGATGGCCAGCTTGTCGGTGAGGTGCCCGGTCAACCGCCCATTACGTTCACCGCAACCGGCGAGACGACGTTTCGGGCCCGTGAAACGGACGGTTTGACCATCGCGTTCAACGGGCGCGGCGGGATGGTGGAATCGGTGACGGTTACCGAACAGGGTCGCGTTTCGTCGTACGCACGCCTTACGGACGCGGCGCCTGCCGTCGACGACTCCGGCGCCGACGCCCTCGAGCGGCCCTCCCGCGAGCCTCGACCCCGCGCCCCGTACCGCCGCACGCAACTGGCCCTCGTTTCGCGGAGAACAGGCGGCAGGTCGCGGCGACGGCCAGGGTGCGGTCGCCGACTGGGATGTATCGACCGGAAAGAACGTGAAGTGGAAAACGGCGATCCCGGGGATCGCAACGGCGAGCCCGATCGTCTGGGGCGATCGAATCTTCCTCACGACGGCGGTCAGCAAGGCGGGCGACAGCTCGTTCCGCACCGGGCTCTACGGCGACGTGAAACCGGTCGACGATCTCTCGGAACACGCGTTCAAGGTCTATTGCCTCGACAAGAAGACCGGGAAGGTCCTTTGGGATCGCACGGCGCACACCGGCGCGCCGAAAGTGAAGCGGCATACGAAATCCACCCAGGCGAACGCCACGCCGGCGACGGATGGAAAACGCGTGGTCGCGGTCTTCGGATCGGTGGGCCTCCTCGTCGCGTACGACGTCTCAGGGAAAGAACTCTGGCGGACAGACCTGGGCGTCCTCGACAGCGGGTGGTTTTTCGATCCGACGTATCAGTGGGGCCACTCGAGCTCGCCTGTCATCTACCGAAACTCCGTCATCGTTCAGGCGGATATCCAGAAGGGCTCGTACATCGCCGCGTGGGATCTGACGAGCGGCAAGCGGCTCTGGAGGGCCGAGCGCGCGGAGGAGATCCCCACGTGGGGGACGCCGACGCTCGTCACCGACGGCAAGCGCCCCGAGCTGGTCACCAACGGAACGAAGATTCGCGGCTACGATCCGGCGACCGGAAGGCTGCTCTGGACGCTGGGGCCGAACTCTGAAGTCACGGTCGGCACTCCTGTCGCGAAGAACGGGATGATTTACGTCACGGGCGGCTACCCGCCCGTCAGGCCGATCTATGCCATCCGGGCCGGCGCGACGCGGCGACATCTCGCTGCCGACCGGCAAGGAGTCGAGCGAGGCGATCGCCTGGAGCAACACGCGCGAGGGAACGTACATCCCGACGCCGATCCTCTATGGGGTCTATCTCTTCACCTGCGGCAACAACGGCATCGTCAGTGTGTACGATGCCTTCACCGGTGAGCGCGTGGGCCGCAGCCGGGTGGGCGAAGGGGGCGCATTCTCGGCCTCGCCGATCGCGGCGGATGGAAAGCTCTACCTCGCCAACGAAGATGGCGACATTCACGTCATCCGGGCCACGCCGGCGCTGGAGCCCCTCGCGAAGAACGCGATGAAGGAAGTGATCATGGCGACGCCCGCCATCTCGGACGGCCTGATCGTCGTCCGGACGCTCGGGCACGTGTATGGGATAGGACGGTAAGACAGAATCTAGAATTTAGAATTCAGAATTCAGAAGAAAGCGCATCGGGGTTAAGCCGGCAGATCGAGCAAGCCAGATGCCTTCGGCCTTCTAGATTCTGAATTCTAGATTCTGAATTCTGGATTCTGAATTCTCACCTTTGATCCAGCGGCACGAACGTCTGCGGGTACGTCGGCCCGATGTAGTCGGTGCGCGGGCGGATGAGGCGATTGTTCGCGTACTGCTCGAGGATATGCGCCGTCCACCCCGAGACGCGGCTGACGGCGAACACGGGCGTGAAGAGATCGATCGGAATTCCTAGAACGTAGTAGGTCGAGGCCGAGTAGAAATCGACGTTCGCGTTGAGCTTCTTTTCCGCTTTGACGACTGTTTCGATCTGCTGCGACATCTCGAACCAGCGAGCCTTGCCCGCGCGCTCCCCCAGCTCGCGTGACATCCGGCGAAGGTGGGTCGCGCGCGGGTCCTCCGTGCGATAGACCCGGTGCCCGAAGCCCGGGATCTTCTCTTTCCGCGCGAGCTTGGCCTTGATGGTCTCCTCGACCCGCGCCGCGGGCGCGTCCTCGCCGATCTCGATCAGCATCCGCATCACGTCGGCGTTCGCGCCCCCGTGGAGCGGCCCCTTCAGCGTTCCGATGGCGGCGACGATGGCGGAGTGGATGTCGGTCAGGGTGGCGGCGGCGACGCGTCCGGCGAACGTGGACGCATTCAGCTCGTGGTCCGCGTGCAGCACGAGCGCAATGTCGAACGCCCGGCTGGCCAGCGCCGACGGGCGTTCGCCAGTCAGCATGTAGAGAAAGTTCGCGGCGTGGCCGAGCGCCGGATCCGGCTGCACGGGCCCGCCCCCGGCGGCCAGCCGGCCCCACGTCGCGACCAGGCTCGCGATCTGCCCCGTCAGCCGGACCGCCTTGCGGTAGTTTGCCTGCGCCGAGTTGTCCGACGCGTCGCGATCGTAGTGACCCAGAGCCGATGCGAGGGTGCGCAGCGCATCCATGCCATCCGACGGCGGCAGCGCGCGCATGAGGCGCAGGATCGGCTCGGGCAGCGGACGCGCCGCCGCCAACGCCGATGACAGGTCTCCGAGCTCCGCCCGCGACGGAAGGCGGCGGTGCCACAGGAGATAACAGACTTCTTCGAAGGTCGCGCGCGTCGCGAGATCGTGGATGTCGTGCCCGCAGTAGGCGAGCACGCCGCGCTCGCCGTCCAGATAACAGATCGCCGAGGTCGCGGCGACAACGTCTTCGAGGCCGGCCTTCGGCGAGACTTCCGTCGTCATTTGGCGATTTCAGGCGATTTCAGCATCACGTCGTCGCCCGCGAACTGCTGGACCAGGGAGACCAGCCCGGTATACAGAAAGCCGACCTGGAACAGCATCAGGAACGGCAGCGTGCCGTAGATCTCGTTCGCGAGCGCGTAGAAGACCGTCGCGGTGAAGTACAACCCGAGCGCCAGCTCGATCATCGGCTGCACGATCGTCGACTGCCGGTATTTCTTGCCCACCCACTCGTCGCCGGTCTGCTCGATGCCGTACTTGGGCGTCCGCGTGAACTCGGTCTCGGTGCCCATCAACGCCTCGATCACGGCGCGCGTGTTGTTGACCGCAAGACCGATCCCGATCGACATCAGGAACGGCAGATACTTGAGCCGCGTCTTCCAGTCGGCGTAGATCTCGCGCTGGCTCACGATGTAGAAGTTCGCGATGGAGGCGGTCGCCGCCAGGAAGAGCGGCACGTCGATGAGCAGCATCTCGTACCAGCCCATGTTGTAGCGGACCCACATCGCCGGGAACATCAGCACGCTCAACACCGCCATCAGGAGGTAGTTGAAGTTCGCCGACAGATGGAAGAAGGCCTCGACTTTCACCGCGAGTGGAAGCTCCGACTGCAGGATCTGAGGCATCAGCTTGCGGCAGGTCTGGATCGAGCCCTTCGCCCACCGGTGCTGCTGCGACTTGAAGGAGTTCATCTCGACGGGCACTTCGGCCGGCGCAACGAGGTCGGGCAGGAACACGAAACGCCAGCCGGCGAGCTGCGCGCGATAACTGAGGTCCAGGTCCTCGGTGAGCGTGTCGTGCTGCCAGCCCCCCGCGGCCTCGATCGCCGCCCGGCGCCAGATGCCCGCTGTGCCGTTGAAGTTGAAGAAGCAGCCGGAGCGATTGCGGCCGCCGTGCTCGAGCACGAAGTGTGCGTCGAGCAGGATGGCCTGAATCTTCGTCAGCAGGGAGTAGTCCTGGTTGATGTGCCCCCAGCGCGCCTGCACCATGCCGACCTTGTCGTCGGCGAAGTGCGGCAGCGTCCGGCGCAGGAAGTCCGGCGGCGGGATGAAATCGGCGTCGAAGATCGCGACGTACTCCCCCTTCGCCTCGCGCAGGCCCGCCTCGAGCGCGCCCGCCTTGAATCCGCGCCGGTCGGTGCGATGAAGGTACGTGATGTCGAATCCGCGCTCCGCCTGCCGCTCCACCGAGCGCGCCGCGATGTCGCGCGTCTCGTCGGTCGAGTCGTCCAGCACCTGGATTTCGAGCAGGTGCCGCGGATAGTCGATCTGGCAGACGGCGTGGATGAGCCGGTCCGCCACGTACATCTCGTTGAAGATCGGGAGCTGGACCGTGACGCGCGGCAGCGGATCGAGCGGCGGGACCTGCCGCTGCGGTACGTTGTCCCTGTGCTTCATGTAAAGATACACAAGGTAGTACCGATGCCAGCCGTAGATCGCCAGGATGCTCAGGACGAAGAAATACAGGACGAGAATGAGAGTCTCGACGGGCGTCATAGGCAGGAGTATCCGTCAGACGGCAAACCGATAAATCGTATAGTGCCGCTCAGCTGCAAGTCAATGCAGGCGGCTTGAACGCGGCGCATGAAAACGACCGATCTGCAGGCCATGCTTGAGGATGTACGGCGCGGGGCCGTCAGCCCGGCCGCAGCACACGACCAGGTCTTACAATTCTTGCGCCAGGCGCCGTTCTTCGAGGATGTCGGCATCGCCCGCGTCGACCACCATCGCGCCGTCCGGCAGGGGTTCCCCGAGGTCATCTTCGGCCCGGGAAAAACGCCCGCTCAGGTTGCCGAAATCGCCGCCCGCATCGTGGGCCGCGGACAGAGCCTCCTCGTCACCCGCACGGATCGCGCCGCGTTCGACGCGGTGCACGCGCGCCTGCCCAGCGCCGTGTTTCACGACACGGCGCGCGCTATTACGCTCAGACAGGATGATGTCTCACCCGGGCGCGGCGTCCTCGTGATCGCGGCGGCCGGCACCTCCGATCTGCCCGTCGCCGAGGAGGCGGCGGTCACGGCCGACCTGATGGGAAACACAATCGATCGTCTCTACGACGTCGGGGTCGCAGGCATCCACCGGCTGCTCGCGGAGCAGTCCCGGCTGATGGCTGCCCGCGTCGTCATCGTCGTGGCCGGCATGGAAGGAGCGCTGCCCTCGGTCGTGGGCGGGCTCGTCTCGGTGCCCGTCATCGCTGTTCCGACGAGCGTGGGATATGGAGCGAGCTTCGGCGGCCTGACGGCGCTCCTCGCGATGCTGAACAGCTGTGCGACCGGCGTGGCAGTCGTCAACATCGACAACGGGTTCGGAGCGGCGGCGATTGCCAGCAGCATCAACCACCTCTGAAGTCAGTAACCGCCTGTCCTGTCTGACTTTAGATGGACCTCGTATGTTTTTACGCCACCGTCGTCAGATCTTGACAATCCCGTGCGGCGCCCCGATATTGACAGGTTATAGACGCAGCCTGACCTGAACCAATAAACTAGACGTTTCCTCCGGCCGGCCACTCGGCTCTCTACTACATGCAACCCGGTGCCCTGAGGGCCCTCGAATACCACCGTATTGTGGACGCCGTCGCGCGGCTGGCGCTGACGCCGCTCGGGCGGCAGCGCCTGGCCGACCTGCGCCCGCAGACCGACCCGCGGCAGGTCGGATTGGCTCTGGCGGCCACGTCCGAAGCGGTCCGCCTGCTCGACGATGGCGGGACGCTTCCACTCGATGCGCCCGCCGATATCGACGCCGTGCTCACGGGGCTTGCCGTGGAGGGACGCCCCCTCGAACCCCTGCAGCTCGCGGGCCTTGCACGGTTCCTGCGATCGATCGAAGCGGCGCGCGCCTCCGTTCGGCGCGCGCGTCATCCCCTTCCGGGCCTGCGGGCGCTCGTTGATACGGCCGCCACGTTCGAAGGGGAATGCGCCGACATCGCGGCGAAGATCGCGCCGACCGGCGAGGTCGTCGACGAGGCGAGCCCGGAGCTGAAAGCCATTCGGGACCGCCTGCGGAAGCAGCGCGCGCGGCTCCGATCGACGCTCGAGTCCTACCTTCGCGGGCGCGAAACCGCCCGCTACCTGCAGGAACAGATCGTCACCGATCGCAACGGCCGGTACGTGCTCGTCGTCCGATCCGAGCACCGCGGCGCCATACCCGGGATCGTGCACGGCAGCTCGGCGAGCGGCGCCAGCCTCTATCTCGAGCCGCTCAGCACCGTCGAGATCAACAACGAGGTCGTCGCGCTCGAGCAGCAGGAGCAGGAGGAGGTCCGGCGCATCCTCCTCGCGATTTCAGACGGCTTCCGGCGGCGCGGCGCGGACCTCAATCGCACGCTCGCCGTCGCCACCGAGCTCGACGTCCTGCAGGCGAAGGCTCGGCTCGCCGGCCACTGCGACGGGATCGAGCCGGCGCTGTCCGCGGACGGCCGACTCGAGCTGCGCGGCGCGCGCCATCCGCTGCTGATTCCGGCGGTCACCGACACGGAAGGAGCCGGACCGGTTCCGGTCGACATCCTGCTCATCCCGCCGGTCAAGGCGCTCGTGATCTCCGGTCCGAACACGGGCGGCAAGACGGTCGCGCTGAAGGCCGCGGGGCTGCTGCCGCTCATGGCGCAGTCGGGCCTTCACATCCCGGCGGCCGCCGGGACGCGGGTGCCGATCTTCCGGACCGTCTTCGCCGACATCGGCGACGAGCAGTCGATCGCCGCGAGCCTGAGCACGTTCTCGGCGCACATGACCAACATCGCGTCGATGGATCGGACCCTCGCGCCGCCGTCCCTGATTCTCCTCGACGAGGTCGGCGGCGGCACCGATCCGGCCGACGGCGGCGCGCTCGGCGCGGCGATCGTCGACTATTTCAAGACGCGCGGCGCGCTCGTCGTGGCGACGACGCATTACGACGCGCTGAAGACCTACGCCTCGACGGCGGACGGTGTGGCGTGCGCCGCCTTCGGCTTCAACCCCGACACCTTCGCGCCGACGTATCGCCTGATGTATGGCTCGCCGGGACGCAGCCTCGCGCTCGAGATTGCGGCGCGGCTCGGGATGCCCGCGTCGATTATCGAGGCGGCGCGCGCGCAGCGCACCGCGCGAGAGAGCCAGCTCGCCGAGCACCTGGCGAAGGTTGACCACGATCTGCACGCGTTGGATCATGAGCGCCGGCTGGCGGCACGCGAGCGGGAGGCCATCGCGGCCGACGCGACGCGCATGCAGGCTCGCGAGGACGAGCTCCGACGCCGCGAGGAGACCTTCAAGCGGCGGCTCGACGAACGGCTCGACGAGCGGCTTCGCGAGGCCCGACGCGACATCGACGATGTCGTCCGTGCCGCACGGGAGCGTGCCGACAGGCTCCAGCAGCCGTCGACCGGAGAAACCGGTGAGTTGCGCTCGAACGCCCGCGCGGCGCTCGACGCGATTGCCACGCGGGTTGCCGGGTCAGACGGGCAGCCCTCCGAGCCGCCGGCGGTACCCGCAGGCCCCCCCGGCGCGGTCGCATCGATCGGCGACCGCGTGATGGCTGGCCCGTTCGGCGTCGAGGGCACTGTTCAGAGCATTCACGACCGCGAAGCCGAAGTGGACGTGCGCGGCAAGCGTATCCGGGTACGCCTGGACGAGTTGCGGGTGCTCGCCGGCGCGTCAGCCCCGAGCCGGGCGGCGGTCCGCGTGAACATAGACCTCCAACCGCGCCCGGGCATCCTGGGCGATCTGAACGTGATCGGGTGCACGACCGACGAAGCGCTGGCCCGCGCGGAAAAATTCCTGGACGACGCCCTCGTGAGCGAGCAGCGGACGGTACGGGTCATCCACGGCCACGGCACGGGCCAGCTTCGGCGCGCGATCGGCGAGTTCCTCGCGCGGCACCCGCTGGTTGCGAGCCACAGTCATCCCCCGCCGGAGCAAGGAGGCTCGGGTGTAACGGTTGTGGAACTCAAGGAGTAAGTACTCAGCGCGGATTGTGGATTGTGGAATGCTGAATGCTCTTCATTCCACACTCAGCAATCAGCATTCAGCAATGTAGATGGCGTTATTCCCCCAGTCCTTCATCGAAGACCTCAAGATGCAGGCGAACATCCTGCAGGTGGTCCAGGACCGCATGCCGCTCAGGAAGAGCGGCGCGACCTGGAAGGGGCTGTGTCCGTTCCACGGCGAGAAGACGCCGTCATTTCACGTCAATCCGGACAAGGGGTTTTTCCACTGCTTCGGCTGCGGGGTCGGCGGCGACGTGTTCAAGTTCGTCGAGCTGTTCGACAAGGTCGCATTCCCGGAGGCGGTCCGGGTGCTTGCAGGGCGGTTCGGCATTCCCGTGCCGGATCCGGCGGAAGGGCCCAAGGACGAAGCTGCGGAACGCGAGCGCGAAACGCTGCTGAAGATCCACGAAGTCGCCGCCGCCTGGTTTCGCGAACAGCTGGCTTCGCCTGCCGGACGCGCGGCGCGCCGCATGCTCGAGGATCGCGGCCTCTCGCCCGCAACGTGCGAAACGATCGGCTTCGGCTACGCCCCCGGTTCCCGCGACGCACTGCGCCGCCACCTCGAACAGCAGAAGATCGCGACCGGCCTGCTCGTCCGCGGCGGCCTGGTCTCGCAGCGCGACGATGGATCGCTCGTCGACAGATTTCGCAACAGGTTGATGGTGCCGATCTGCCGCGATGGTGGCGCGATCGTCGCGTTCGGCGGCCGGGCGATGGAGAAGGATCAGCAGCCGAAGTACCTGAACTCGCCGGAGACCGCAATCTACACGAAGGGACGGACGCTGTACGGACTGCACCTGTCGAAGTCCGCCATCAGGCAGCAGCGGTATGCCGTCCTCGTCGAGGGCTACTTCGACGTCGCGCAGCCCTGGCAGGCGGGCATCCAGAACGTCGTCGCCTCGTCGGGAACCGCGCTGACGACGGCGCAGGCGCGCCTGCTCCGCCGGTTCACCGACAAGGTGGTCCTCAGCTTCGACCCCGACAGCGCGGGTCAGGGCGCCGCGGAGCGATCCTCGGAACTGCTGGTGGCCGAGGGCTTTCAGGTCAACGTCGCCATGCTGCCGGCGGGCGAGGATCCCGATACGTTGATACGAAAGCAGGGCGGGCAGGCATACGTAGAAAAACTGCGCACGTCCCGGCCGTATCTGGACTACCTTCTTGACCGGGCGGCCAGCCGGTACGACATGACCAGCGGGGAAAGCCGTCGCGGGTTTCTGGACAGCATGCTGGCGGTTGCGGCCCGCATCCCGGACCCGACCGCCCGGGATCAGTTCGCCGATCGTCTCGCCCACCGGGCCCGGATCACCGAAGAGGTCGTTCGCAGCGAAATCCGTCGGGCGGCGGTGGAGCGGCGGGCTTCGCTCGGCGAGGCAGAGGCGGCCCGCGGCCTCCGGTTCGTCGGTGACGTCAAGCCGGCCGAAAAAGCGTTGATTTGGGCGCTCCTGCATCAACCGGCGACGGCGCTCGGCGCCATGGATGAGCTTGAGGCACGGGACCTGGTCGGCCTCGCCACGGGCGGGATCCTGACGGTAGCCCGGTCCCTGGCAGGTTTTCCGCCCGACTCGTTGCCTAACAGCCTTTTGGAGCGTCTAAGTACAGGGGAGGCCCAGCTCGTCGAGCGGATCGGTGCCCAGACCGGCCCCGCAGCCCCAGCCGACGATTGCGTCAGGGCCATCAAGCGCCTCCGGTACGAACGCGAGCGCGCGGAAGTCCAGCGAGAGATTGACCGTCTGCAGGAGCTCGGGGCGGCGGCGCACGACGCCGAGATCACCGCGCTCTGGACGCGCAAGAAGGACCTCCTGACCCGCATCGAAGCATTGAGCGCGTGAATTTGCATGATGGTGATCTGTAGTGGAGGGTAAGCCGTTGTCGATCGAGGAAAAATACGACGAGGTCCGGCAGCTCATCTCCATCGGGAAGGAGAAGGGCTACCTGCTCTATGACGAGGTAAACGAGCTGCTTCCGGCCGACATTACGTCGTCGGACGAGCTCGATGATCTCTTCAGCACGTTCGGGAGCGCCGGCATCGAGGTCGTCGACTCCGAACAGAAGTATCGCGAGGACAAGCTGCTCGACCGCACCGGCGAAGGTGCCGAAGAGCTCGAGCTCGACCTCACGCCCGGCGCGCTCGACAAGACGAACGACCCGGTCCGGATGTACCTGCGCGAGATGGGAACCGTCCCGCTCCTCACGCGCGAGGGGGAAGTCGAGATCGCGAAGCGCATCGAGCGCGGAAAGCTCGCGGTCATCAAGTCGATCTCGCGGACCCCCACGATCGCGAAGCTGGTCATCCACATGGGCGACCAGCTCAAGAGCGGCGAGCGGACCATCCGCGAGCTGGTCATCTTCAACGACGAAGAGCTGACCGACGAGCGCATCGAAGAGCGCGCCAGGGAAGTCGGCAAACAGATCGACGCCGTGCGCCGCGCCTGGCAGGTCGTCGAGAAGGCGAACGAGAAGCTCACCGACACGCCCAGGGGCGTCACCACCCGCGAGCGGCGGAAGTACCGGCGCGTGCGCTGGGCGGCGCTTCGCGCGCGCGTCGAGTTGTCCGGGCTCATCCGCCGGATCGAGTTCACCGAGTCGGTCAAGCGCCGGATGATCGAGCAGATCAAGGAGCGCGTCGAGGCCGTCCAGCGGGCCCAGCGGGAAGTGGACGCGATCGAGCGGCAGCTCAATCCCAAGGCCCGCAGGGTCCGGATGAAGGAGGACGATCGCAAGAACCTCCTCAAGAAACAGAAAGATCTGCGCGGGGGTGTCAAGGCGCTCGCCGACGAGCTGCAGGAGACGCCGGAGCAGCTGCTGCGGACCCTCGAGACGATCTATCGCGGCGAAGCACAGGCCGAGCAGGCGAAGAAGGAGCTCGTCGAGGCCAACCTCCGTCTGGTCGTGTCGATCGCCAAGAAGTACACGAACCGCGGACTGCAGTTCCTCGATCTGATCCAGGAAGGGAACATCGGGCTGATGAAGGCGGTCGACAAGTTCGAGTACCGCCGCGGCTACAAGTTCTCGACCTATGCGACGTGGTGGATCCGGCAGGCGATCACGCGCGCGATCGCGGACCAGGCCCGGACGATCCGGATCCCGGTCCACATGATCGAGACGATCAACAAGCTGATTCGCACGTCGCGCGCGCTCGTGCAGGAGCTCGGGCGCGAGCCGACCTCCGAGGAAATCGCGCGCCGGATGGACATCCCCGTCGCGAAGGTCCGCAAGGTGCTGAAGATCGCGCAGGAGCCGATCTCTCTCGAGACCCCGATCGGAGAGGAAGAGGATTCGCATCTTGGCGACTTCATCGAGGACCGCAACGTGGTGTCGCCCGCCGACGCGGTGATCAACCTGAACCTGAAAGAACAGACGGATCAGGTCCTGAAGACGCTCACCCCGCGTGAGGAGAAGGTCATCAAGATGCGGTTCGGCGTCGGCGACGGGTCGGAGCACACCCTCGAGGAAGTGGGTCAGAGCTTCGCCGTCACGCGCGAACGCATCCGACAGATAGAGGCCAAGGCGCTCCGGAAGCTGCGGCACCCGTCGCGGAGCCGGAAGCTTCGTGCGTTTCTCGAAGGGCGATCGTAGAATTGCGCGGGCCCATAGCTCAGCGGTTAGAGCCGCCGGCTCATAACCGGCCCGTCCCAGGTTCGAATCCTGGTGGGCCCATCTCTTCATGCTCCCCGAGCTCGAACGATTAGTCCGCCTTCAACAGATCGAGACCGCCGCCGAGCACGCTCGGCGGCGGCTTGAATCCCTTCCAGCCGACTACCAGGCCCTCGACTCGCGACTCGCCGCCAGCCAGGCGGCGCTCGACGAGGCGAAGTCGCGCCTGACGGCGTCGGCGACGGCGCGCCGCGACATCGAAAAAGAGCTGGCCGTGGTCCAGACTCGCCTGTCCAAGTTCAAAGATCAATTGATGGAGGTGAAGACGAACAAGGAATACCAGGCCATGCAGAAGGAGATCGCCACGGCCGAGCGCGAAGTGCGCTCGTTCGAGGATCGGATCCTCGACAACATGGAGGAAGCCGAGGGGCTGCAGGCGGAGGTCAAACGCGCCGAGGGAGACATGAAGAAGGAGCAGGCGGCCATCGCCGACGCGCGCAGGATGCTCGAAACGGAGCGCGAAGGCATCGAGTCGAACGCCGCCAGGCTGTCCACCGAACGCGCGGCGGTCGTAGGCGAGATCCCGTCTCCCGCCCTCGCGCTCTTCGATCATGTCAGCCGCTCGCGCCGCCCACCCGCGGTCGTCGAGGCCCGCGAGGGCCACTGCACCTTCTGCCACGTGCGGCTTCGGCCGCAGGTGTACAACGAGATCCGTCGTAACAACCAGCTGATTCAGTGCGAAAGCTGTCAGCGGATCCTCTATTTCGCCGGCACGCCCGCGCTCGCCGAACCCGAGGCGCCAACTCCGAAGCCCTAGAATTCAGAATCTAGAATTCAGAAATCCAGAAGGCTTTCATGCGAACGTCGCTAACCATCCCGACGCTGCTTTCCTTCTGAATTCTAGATTCTGTATTCTAAATTCTGAATTCTGAATGATCATCGCCTACATAGACGGTGGCGCGCGCGGCAACCCCGGACCGGCCGGGTACGGAGTCCGCCTCGAGACGCCCGACGGCACGGTACTGACCGAACTGCACGCCCCGCTCGGCATCGCCACCAACAACGTCGCCGAATACAACGGGCTGCTCGCCGCGCTGCGCTCCGCGGCGGAAGCGGGCCATCGGGACCTGCTCGTGAGGTCGGACTCGGAGCTGCTGGTGAAGCAGATGCGCGGCGAGTATCGGGTGAAAAATCCAGGGCTGCAGCCGTTGCACCGCGAGGCGCAGTCGCTCGTCGGACGGTTCAGTCGCGTGAGGTTCGAGCACGTGCCCCGGGAGAAGAACGCCGAGGCGGACCGCCTCGCCAACCTCGGCATGGACGAAGCCCAAGGATTGACATAGGAGCGCGGGCCTCTCAGGCCCCGAGCCGAATCGCCGCGAGCATCCGACCCGCAGCGTCGCCATCCACGCGATAGGAATGAAATGCGCCCGCGTGGGTCTTCGTGCACAGCTCTGCGACGTGGATGTTTGCCGGAAGGACTCCCGCTCCTTCGAGCTGGTCGCGCGTTGCCCCCCAGAGGTCGAGGTGGAACGTGCCCCCGCCGCGTGCCACGAACCACCGGTCCAGCAGCGCATCGTGATAGCCCGCCGCGTGAAACTGGTCGCGCGTCGCCTGGCCGACCTCGTAGCAGCAGGGTCCGATGCTCGGACCGACCGCCGCGACGAGCCTCTCGGGCCGGATGCCGAAGTGCTCCTGCAGCGCGTTGATCCCGGCGATCACCGCCCGCTTCGCGGTGCCCCGCCAGCCCGCGTGGATGGCGGCAACCGCGGTTCCCGTGTCCTCGGCGAGAAGAACCGGGACGCAATCGGCTACCCGGACGCCGATCGCCACGTTGGGGTCGTCGGTCACGATCACGTCGGCATCGGGACGGGACCACGGACCCGTGCGGGTCCGCAACGCCATCGTCACTTCGGCGCCATGCACTTGTTTCACGAGGAGCAGATTGTCCCGGGCTACGCCCATCGAGGCGGCAAACGCCGTCCACTCTTCGTCACGGTCGCGAAGCATGAGCGCGCGGCTGGAGAAGAGGTGCGGCGCGACCGCGGCCAGCGGCGCGCACTGAAGCGCGGCACCCCAGGGCTCTTGCGTCCACCGGAAGCTGCCGCTAGGCTGAGGGCGCGGCATGTCCATTCTCGGCATCGGTCTCGACGCCACTGAGATCTCCCGGATCGACGAAACGCTTCGGCGTTACGGCGACCGCTTCATGCGCCGCGTGTTCACGAACGGCGAGATCGAGTATTGCACACGCCGCCGGTCTGCCGCGCCGCACTTTGCCGGACGTTGGGCGGCAAAGGAAGCGGCCATGAAAGCGCTCGGCACGGGGCACGGGCGGGGCGTCCTCTGGAAAGACATCGAAGTCGTGCGGCACGGTGGCGCACCGCAACTGAAGTTACATGGCGCCGCCGCCCGCCACGCCGAACGGCTCGGCGTGACGCGCGCCATCGTGACCATCACGCACTGCGAAACGCTCGCCATCGCCCAGGTGATGCTGCAGTCAGACTGACCTCGCCGTCCCTCGACTGCGATCGGGACGGCCCTGAGCTTGTCGAAGGGCCGTAGCGCGAAGGCGGGCCTGCCGCGCCGTAGCGCGCAGCGCGAAGGCGGGCCTGCCGCGCCGTAGCGCGCAGCGCGAAGGCGGGGGCAACGCCGGTTTCCTTCCGCGCGCCGTTCCCGAGCCGACGCCTGCCTCCACCCGTCCGGCTGCGCTCGAACTCCCGCTATCGCCGCACTTACGGCCGACGCCGCGGCCGGCCGACGGGGGCACTTCCTTTGCCTTTCTCCGGACAAACGCACGCGCCGCCGCAAAGGAGACCGACATGGTGGTCAAGATTCAGGTGACCGAGAAGGGCCCCCCGGGGAAGCTGGCAGACGCAGAGGTGCATTTCACGAGCGGCCCGCTGGAAGGGATGAAGTTGATGGGCTTTTCGATTTGGGAGCGGCGCACGGGTGTCGGCCGCAACGTCACCTTCCCGGCCCGGCAGTACTCGGTGAACGGCGAGCGCCGCAGCTTCGCGCTGCTCCGGCCGATCGGCGACACCACCGCGCAGGATCGAATCCGCGAGATGGTGCTGCAGGCCTATGCCGAACACGAGGCGCAGACGGCGGTCAGCGCCTAAACCGTTATGCGGCTCACAACGAGAATTTCGTCTTCGTTGCCGCATAACGGCGGCGCGCACAGCGCGCCCGCGACCCTTCGACTCCGCTCAGGGTCGCCCTGAGCCTGCCGAAGGGCGAGGAAGCGGAGCGGGGCGATGGGCCCCCGCCCTTCGACTTTCGCTCAGGGCGCCCCGAGCGCAGTCGAGGGGCGCGAGCGACCGAGCCGGGGTTCGGGGCGGAGCCCCGTCTAGTTCGTTCGACGGTTGCACGAGGTGGGCTCGGTGCTGGTGCCGTAGGTGCCGAACCTGGGTGGCTGCTGCAGGAGAGCTGGGGCTGAACAGATGGCCGGCACCATGGCACTGGCACCAAGCGCACCTCGATGCGACGGGTTTAGGCGCGCACGTGCGCGCCTGCGACGAGCGGAGCGGGGCGCAGGGGTCCCCGCGAGCGAGGAGCCGGGGTGTGGGGCGGAGCCCCACGTTAACTGAGGACCGGGAGGTACTTGGCGTTGTCCGCCTGGCGCTTGGGCGGCAGGGTCCATTCTTCCCGGAGCGACTTCTCGAACTCGTTGCGGAAGAAGCTCTCCTTCATGCCGCCGTCGATGATGTCCCACGGGAGGACGGGATCGGCGCTGCGGTCCCGGAAGATGTAGGCATCCGCGTCGACGCCCGTCTCGGCCACCGCCGCGCGCCAGTTCCCCCCATTGCGCTCGGCGGCGACGATCGCGGGCGCGACGCGGCGATCGCCGAGCGACAGCAGGGCCTGGTAGTAGGAATGCCGTTCCGACTTGATCGTGAAGTAGACGTTGTCGATATCCGCGACGAGCCCCCTCAGGCGCATCGTCTTGCTTTCGATCGCTTCGCGGCGCTCCATCGGCAGCCACTGATACGCCGTTCCCGGTTTGGGCACGAGCGGGTTCACGCTGGCGACGATCCGGCCGATCCGGCCGCGCGCGCGAGCGTGCGTCAACATGATGTCGCGCATCTCCAGCGTCAGATCCCGGATAGCGATCAAATCGTCGTCTGTCTCGGTCGGCAGGCCAATCATGTAGTAGAGCTTCAGGTTCTCGATGCCGCTCGAGAAGATCAGGTCGGTCTTTTCCAGGATCTCGGCGTTGGTCACCGTCTTGTTGATCACGCGACGAAGGCGATCGGATCCGGTCTCGGGCGCGATCGTCAGCGTGTGCTCACCGCTCGCGCGAAGCTGCCTGACGATCGTTGGAGTCAGATCGTCGAGCCGCAGCGAGGCAGGACTGATCGAGTAGCCCATGGCGGCGAGGCGGGCCAGGATCTCCTCGATCTGCGGGTGATCGCAGAGCGCGATGGACACGAGGCCGGCGCGCTTCGAGTGCGTTCTGGCGCGCGAGGCGAGCGCCAGGATGCGCTCGGCCGGAAACGCCCGCACCGGAAGGTAGTTGTAGCCGGCCCAGCAGAAACGGCACAGGTTGGCGCAGCCTCGGACGACTTCCACGAGGAATCGCGAGCCGAACTCGGTGTCCGGCGTGAAGATCACCGTCGAAGGTGGATCCATCTGCTCGGTCGTTTTGACCGCCGCTTTGCGCACGGTGGCTGGGGCGCCGCTCGCTTCCCGCGGATCCCAGCCCGCAATCCGTCCGTCGTCGGAGTACCGCACGTCGTACAGCGACGGCAGGTAGAACCCACGCTCTCGGGCCAGCCGGCGCAGGAGGTCGGTCCGGTCCTCCGCTTCGGCCACGCATCGGGCGAGGGCCGGAACGAGCGCCTCGCCTTCGCCCGCGGCGATCACGTCGGCGAACAGCGCCAGCGGTTCCGGGTTGACGAACGTCACGGCCCCCCCGATGACGACCAGCGGCGAACCCTGAGACCGGTCTTCCGCGTACACCGGCATCCCGGCCAGGCGAAGCATGGTGAGGACGTTCGTGTAGTCCCACTCGAACGACACCGAGAAGGCGAAGATGTCGAACTCGTTGACGGGCGTCTGAGACTCGACCGTCATGAGCGGCACGCGCGATTCGAGCGCCGCGGCAAGCTCCTGCTTCGCGGGAAGGAACACGCGCTCGCACACGACTCCCTCCAGCTCGTTGAACAGCCGGTAGGTCGTCTGAAACCCGAGGTTCGACATCCCGACGAAGTAGGTGTTGGGAAACGCAAGCGCGACACGCAGGCGGCCGGCGTGGGGTTTGACGACGTAGCCCGTTTCACGGGCGAGCACGTCGCGCAGGCGTTCGCGCTGCTGCCAGGCTTTCATCGCTTCTGTAGTGTCCGACTCGTAGTGTCCGACTCGTAGTGTCCGGCTTCAGCCGGACCAGGCGTCCATGTTAGCCGGACAAGGCGTCCATGAATGAGGAGTGGTTCGGTACGCCGGTAAGGAGGCTCACGCTCAAGCGGAGGCGCTCGCCTCTCCCGTGGATTTACGTAGTGTATCACGCGCGTGCCGCGCCCTCGGGCCGGGCACGGACGGCCGGAATCCGTTACGCCTCCGTCTGCCGGCGCAGGAACGCCGGCACATCGAGCGGCTCGAACTCGGGTCCCGGCGTCTCGGGGACTTCCGCCAGCCTCAGCTCGGCCTGAGCCGGCAGCTCGATCGCGGTTCGCCGCGCGATCGCGACACCCCCGTGGTCCGCGGCGGTTCGCTCGTCCTGCTCGTCGCGCCACGTCGTGTAGGCCTCGAGGTCCACGGGCGTTTCCGCCTGCGAGCTCTTCCCGAACGCGCCCTCGCGATCGAACCCGGTCGCGATGACCGTGATCTTCACCTTCCCGCTCATCTTCTGGTCCACGACGGCGCCGAAGATGATGTTCGCTTCTTCGTGCGCGGCCTCCTGGATGATGGCCGACGCTTCGCTCACCTCGACGAGCGACAGATCCGGCCCTCCGGTCACGTTGATGATCACGCCGCGCGCGCCCCTGACAGAGGCGTCTTCGAGCAGTGGGCTGGAGATGGCGGCTCTCGCGGCGTCGACGGCGCGCGACTCGCCATTCCCGAGGCCGGTGCCCATGATCGCCATGCCCATGCCGGACATGATCGTCTTCACATCCGCGTAGTCGAGGTTGATGAGCCCCGGAACGAGGATCAGGTCCGAGATCCCCTGAATCGCCTGTCTCAGCACGTCGTCGGCGGTTGCGAACGCGTCGGTCATCGCCGTCGCCCGGGCAATCGTGGCGAGAAGCCGCTCGTTCGGGATCGTGATGACCGTATCGACCGCGTCGCGCAGCTCGCCCAGCCCGCGCTCGGCCTGGATCCGCCGCTTGTTGCCCTCGAACCTGAAGGGCTTGGTCACGACCGCGATCGTGAGCGCCCCCAGCTCGCTCGCGAGGCTCGCGATCACCGGCGCCGCGCCCGTGCCGGTGCCGCCGCCGAGGCCGGTGGTCACGAACACCATGTCGGCGCCGTCGAGCGCTTCGATCAGCTTGTCGGTGTCCTCGAGCGCCGCCTGCCGGCCGATGTTCGGATCCGCGCCGGCTCCGAGCCCCTTCGTGAGCTTGCTGCCGATCTGGATCTTCATCGGCGCGGCGTTGCCCCTGAGCGCCTGCACGTCGGTGTTGGCGACGATGAACTCGACTCCTTCGAGCCCTGAGTGCACCATGCGGTTGACGGCGTTGCTGCCGCCTCCGCCGACGCCGATCACCTTGATCCGCGCACCGGTGCGCCTGTCCTCGTCCAGCTTCAGGCGAAGCGAGTCTGACATGTGGCCTCCTGATTAGACCGGGGCTCCGCCCCGGGCCCCGCTAAAAGAACTCTTTGAACAGTCCGCGCAGCCGGCCGGCGACGCGTCCGAGAGCGCCGGCTGCCACGGTGCGCGCCGGTTCGCCGGCGCGGTTGCGATGCGCGTACATCACCAGCCCGACGGGCGTCGCGAACGCCGGGCTGCCGACATGATCCGCGAGGCCGCCGGCACCCGCCGGCGCGCCGCGTCGGATCGGCAGATCGAAGATCTGCTCGGCGATCTCCGCGATGCCGTCGAGCATCGCGCCGCCCCCGCACAGGACGATGCCGGCGTTGAGCGCCTTGTCGAACCCGGCGCGGTGGATCTCGTCCCAGAGCAGGTGAAAGATCTCTTCGGCGCGCGGCTGGAGGATCTCCGACAGGATCCGGCGCGGCATGACGCGCGGCTTGCGCCCGCCGACGCTCGCGACCTCCATCGTCTCTTCTTCGCCGACCATCGACGACAGGGCGCAGCCCGACCGGCGCTTGATGCGCTCGGCGTCGGGAATCGGCGTCCGCAGCCCGACCGCGATGTCGTTCGTGAAGTGATCGCCGCCGACGGCGACGACCCCGGTGTGCCAGAGGCTGCCCCGCTCGAAGATCGCGAAATCAGTGGTCCCGCCGCCGATGTCGACGACGGCCACGCCGAGCTCTTTCTCGTCCGACGTCAGGACCGCCTCGCTCGCCGCGAGCTGCTCGAGCACGGTATCGGCGACCGTCACGCCCGCGCGGTTCACGCAGGCGATGATGTTCTGGGTCGACGACATGCTGCCGGTCACCACGTGCACGTTCACTTCGAGCCGCGACCCGGTCATGCCAAGCGGCGCGCCGATACCGTCCTGCTCGTCGACGACGAAGTCCTGCGGCAGCACGTGCAGAATCTCGCGGCCGGTCGGCAGCGCGACCGCCTTCGCGGCCTCGATGGCGCGCCTGACGTCTTCGCGCGTAATCTCGCGGTTCTTGCCCGCCACGGCGACGACGCCGCGGCTGTTGAACGCTTTGACGTGCGCCCCCGAGAGCGCGAGGTGAACCGTGTCGATTTCGAGACCGGCGGTCAGCTCCGCTTCCTCGATCGCTTTCTTGATCGATTCCACGGCCGCCTCCAGATTGACGACCACGCCGCGGCGCACCCCGCGCGCGTCGGCGAGGCCGATGCCGATGACGTCGAGCCGGCCGTCGTCGGTCATCTCGCCGACGACGGCGGCGACCTTCGATGTCCCGACGTCGAGCCCCACCAGATACCGCTCCCGTTTACCCACCATGCCAGTGGCGCGACCCGTGAGGGTCGCCCTCCATGCCTTTGTGGCGCGACCCACCACAGGGTCGCCCCCCGGTCCAGACGTCTCTCAGGGCCGCGAGCGGCCGCTCGTCGCGGCCGGGCGCACGTACACTCGCTCGTCGAAGCGCAGGTCGACGTAGTCGATCTCGGGGACGCGCGCGCGCAGCGTCGGCGCCAGCTCGAGATAGGCCTGCAGCCGCTCGGCGAATCGCTCCTCGCCCACGTGAATCAGCGCGCCGTCTCCCTCCAGAATCACCACGGCGTCGTGCGCGTCCCTGACGTCGATCTGCGACACCCGTCGCGCGAGATCCGGGTGCGGCGCGACGGACGCCAGGAGCCGCGCGGCGAGCGCCGCGCGCGCCTCGTCGACGAGGGGTTGGCCGCCCCGCGGCCCCGAGGCCAGACCGTCGATGATCGGCAGGTCGAGATCCGCGTACTGTGGCCCGTGCTCGTCGATCACGGCGCCGGCGCCGTCCACCAGGTACAGCCGGCTTCCGATTCGGCACAGCCCGATCGGCGTCCGTTCGACCAGCGTGATTTCGACGGTCGCCGGCAGGATCCGGCGCATCGTCGCCGCGGCGACCCAGGCGGAGGCGAGCACCCGTTTCCGCTCCCGGTTCAGGTCGACCGTCAGGATGCTGCGGCCCCGCAGGCCGTTGACCATCGCCAGCACTTCGCCCGTTGACAGCCTGGCGTTGCCCCGGACGACCACCTTCGTCACCCGCAGAAGCGGGGACCGGGCGATGAGCGTGACCGCGCGGTAGCCGACATAGAGCGTGAGCGCCGTCGCGGCCGCCACACCGAGCCTGCGCCAGGTCACCAGCCCGCGCCATCGGCGCCGGCGGACCGGGCGCACGCGGGCGCGCCTGAAGCGCCTGTCGGCGGTGGCCCGGACGGTCATCCTCCGCCCTTTCCGAGCGCCGCGAGGATCTTGGGGCCGACCGCGCCGATCGATCCCGCGCCGAGGGTGATGATCAAGTCTCCGGGTCGCGCGCGGCCCGCGACGAACGCGGGGACGTCCACGAGCGCCGGCACGGCGTGGACCGGAGCGCGCGTCGCCGCCTGCACCCGTGCGGCGAACGACTCGAGCGTGATCCCCGGGAGCGGCGGTTCGCCCGCCGCGTAGATGTCGGTCAGCACGATTTCGTCGGCGCCGCCCAGCGCCGGCCCGAAGTCATCCATCAGATCACGCGTCCGCGAGTAGCGGTGCGGCTGAAACACCACCAGGACCCGGCGATCGATGCCGGCGCGCGCGGCGGCAATGACCGCCGCAATCTCCGTCGGGTGGTGTCCGTAGTCGTCGACGACGATGGCGCCGCCCGCCTCCCCGAGCCGCTGGAAGCGCCGCTCCGCGCCTCCGAACTCCGCGAGCGCGGCGGCGATGTTCGCGAACGGCACGTCCAGCTCGAGCCCCACGGCGACCGCCGCGAGCGCGTTCTGCACGTTGTGGCGTCCCGGCACTTTGAGCGTCATCGTCCCGAGCGCTTCGGAGCCCCTGGCCACGCGACAGCGCGCCTCGAACGCTCCGAGCGTCACGTCTCGCGCCACGAGATCGGCGGTCCCGAAGCCGTAGGTGATCAGCCGCCGCGTGATGCGGGGCAGGAGCGCCGCGAGCATGGGATCGTCGGCGCACGCCACCACCGCGCCGTAGAACGGCACCTTGTTGGCGAAATCGACGAACGCCTGCTCGAGATTCTCCACGCTGCCGTACGCTTCCATATGCTCGCGATCCAGGTTCGTCACCACCGCGATCGAAGGCGACAACTTCAGAAACGATCGATCGCTTTCGTCCGCCTCGACGACCATGCACTCGCCGCGGCCGAGGCGCGCGTTGCTGCCGAAGGCGGACAGCCGGCCGCCAATCACCGCCGTCGGATCCAGCCCCGCCTGCTCCAGCACGAGCGCAATCATCGACGTCGTCGTCGTCTTGCCGTGTGCACCCGCGACGGCGATGCCGTAGCGGAGGCGCATCAGCTCTGCGAGCATCTCGGCGCGAGGGATCACGGGGATCCCGCGGCGCCTGGCGTCCGTAATCTCCGGGTTCGCCGCGTCCACCGCCGACGAGACGACCACGACGTCGGCCTCGCCGACGTGGCGCGCGTCGTGTCCTTCGTCGACGCGCACGCCGAGCCGCTCGAGCCGCGCCGTCACGTCCGAGCGCTTTGCGTCGGAGCCGCTCACCTGGTAGCCGAGGTTCGCCAGCAGCTCCGCGATGCCGCTCATGCCGATCCCGCCGATGCCGACGAAGTGCACGCGCCGCGTCCGACCGAGCATCAGCTGCGTCCGATGAGCTCGAACGCCTTGTCCACGATGATCTTCGCGGCGTCCGGGCGCGCGAGCCCGCGCGCCGCGTGTGCCATCGCCCCCCGCCTCGGCGCGTCGGCCGCCAGCGCGAGGATCCGCGCCGCCAGCCGATCGCCGGTGAGCTCGCGCTGATCGATCACTTCGGCGGCGCCGGCGCGCGCCGTCGCGTCGGCGTTCTTCCGCTGGTGGTCGTCGGTCGCCGTGGGCAGCGGCACGAGGATCGCCGGCCGGCCCGCGGCCGCGAGCTCGGCGAGCGTCGTCGCACCGGCGCGCGAGATGACGAGATCCGCCGCGGTCATCTCCCGATCCATGGCATACAGGAACGGTTCCACCCGGGCTTCGAGCCCGGCCCGCCGGTAGCCATCGCCGACGAACGCCAGATCGCGCTCTCCTGTCTGATGCGTGATCGCCAGCCGGCCGCCGCGCCGGGCCAGCTCCGCCGCCGCCTCCACCATGGCCACGTTGATCGCGTGCGCGCCCTGGGAGCCGCCAAAGATCAGAATCCTCGTCCGATCATCGCGTCGCGTGCCTCCTGATTCCGTGAAGAACTCCGCACGCACGGGGTTGCCGCTCACGAACCCGCGGCCGCGGAAATACGGCAATGTGTCCGGCCACGTCACCGCCGCGGCGTCCACCAGGCGTGCGAGCCACCGGTTCGTGAGTCCGGGTGCGGCGTTCTGCTCGAGCACCATCGTCCGGATGCCACGGACGGCCGCCAGCGCGACGACCGGGCCCGAGCTGTAGCCGCCGACCCCGACGACCAGATCCGGTCGCCGCCGAGACAACACCGTCCAGGCGTCGAGCCCGCCGAGCGGCAGCAGCAGCGCTCCTCTCGCGCGCGCGAGGAGCGACTTGCCCTTGAGACCGGCGCTGCGGATCACGTCCAGCTCGAACCCCTCGCGCGGCACGACCCGCGTTTCGATCCCGAGCGCCGTGCCGGCGAACGACACGGTGCCGCCCGGCGCGCGCGCGAGAATCTCGCGCGCCACGGCGATCCCCGGATACAGGTGCCCGCCCGTGCCGCCACCGGCGATCACGACTCTCAAGAGCTCCTTGCGCATTCGGCCTCTCGCATCTCGGCGTTCGCCATCGACGATCGGCTCTCTGTCACGCGGCTTCCGGAGGGAGCGTCGCGTGCTGTGAGACGTTGACCAGCATGCCCATGCCTACCAGGGTGATGAGCAGCGACGACCCGCCGGCGCTGACGAGCGGCAGCGGGATCCCCTTGGTCGGCATGAGCCCGAGCACGACGCTGATGTTCATGAACGCCTGCACGGCGATCATCAGCGTCAACCCGATCGCCAGAAGCGCTCCGAACCTGTCCGGGGCGCGCGCGGCCGTGCGCAGCCCGCGCCACGCAATCAGGCAGAAGCACGCGAGCACCGCGGTCGCGCCGACGAACCCCAGCTCCTCCGCAATCACCGCGTAGATGAAGTCCGTGTGAGGCTCTGGCAGGTAGAAGAGCTTCTGCACCCCCGCCATCAGCCCGCGCCCGAAGAGACCGCCGGTCCCGACCGCGATGAGCGACTGAATGATCTGGAAGCCGCCACCCAGCGGGTCGCTCCAGGGGTCGAGAAACGCCAGAAGCCGCTGCCGCCGGTACCCGGCGCTGATCAGCACGAGATACGCAATCGGCGCCATCGTCAGGGCCAGGCCGGCGATGTAGCGATACGGCAGCCCCGCGACGAAGATCATCCCGCCGGCGATGAGCAGCAGGGTGGCGGCGGTGCCGTAGTCCGGCTGCGCCACGATCAGGCCGGCCATCAAGCCGGCCACGATCCCGATCGGCAGAAGGGCATACGGCGCGTCGCCGATGCGATCCATCCGGCGCTCGAGGATCGCGGCCGTGAAGATGATCAGCGCGAGCTTCGCCAGCTCCGACGGCTGCACGCCGATGAACCCGCCGCCGAACCAGCGCCTCGTGCCGTGGATGGGAGCGCTGAAGAGGACTGCCACGAGCGCCAGGCCGACCACGCCAAGCCCCGTCCAGATGACGATCGGCTGCCGGTACGTCCGGTAGTCGATGCGCATGACGATCCAGAAGAGAAACACCCCGAGCACCGCCCACGTCAGCTGCTTCCCGAGAAAGAAGTACGGCTGCTGGTAGCGGTCCATGGCCAGGACCGCCGAGGCGCTGTACACCATCAGGACGCTCGCGCACACCAGGAGGAGCGTCGCGAGGAACAACACCTTGTCCGCTTTCAGCTTCCGCGCCATAATCCGTCGCCTCCGCCGCGCCTGGGCGCCCTCGGCCTTCCCGGGGGCCTAAGAGCCCGCGCTCCTACAGGGTCGGCCGGTGTCGTCCGAAACACCGACCGGCCGGGACCTGCGCGCGCGAACAGAGAGCAGCCATCAGCGGACCCCGGGGCCAGGACGCAAGCCTCACAGACCGGGGCAGCCTGTGTTCCCAGCGGCCCACTCCTGCCCGCCGGAGCCCGCCTGATGGCTGTTCACTGTTCGCGCGTGCGTTCCACCTCCCGCGTCAGCCGTTCCACTTCACCCTTGAACACCCGCCCGCGCTCCGCGTAGTCGCGGAACATGTCGAAGCTCGCGCACGCCGGCGCGAGCAGCACGGTGCCGCCTGGCGACGCCGCGGCATACGCGCTCCGCACGGCGTCAGACATCGACGCCGCGCGCCGCACCGGCACGGCCCCTTCGAGCGCCTCCATGACGAGCCCGGCCGCCTCGCCGATCGCGACGACGGCGTCGGCCCGCGCCGCCAGCGGCGCGCGGAGATCCCGGAAGTCCCCGCCCTTGAACTTTCCGCCGAGGATGACGACCAGCCCGCGATCGAAGCTCTCGATCGCCAGCCGCGCCGCCGCGATATTCGTCGCCTTGGAGTCGTTCACGAATCGCACGCCGCCCGCGGCGCCGACGGGCTCGAGCGCGTGTTCGAGGCCCGAGAACCCTTCGACGGCGCGCGTCATCGCCTCCGGCGTGACGCCGGCGATGCGCGCGATTGACGCCGCGGCGAGAACGTCGCTCAACAGGTGACGCCCGAGGAGCCGCACCGAGGTGAGCGGCACGAGCGGAACGTCACCCTCGCTCGTCCGGTGGACGATCACGTCGCCCGCGATCACCACCCCTTCGCGGTGGCCGCCGAGGTCGCCGAGCATGCTGAACCGGAACGGCTTCGCCGCGGCGGCCGCCGACAGCTCGAGCGCCGGGGCGTCGTCGGCGTTGACGACGGCCCAGTCGGCCGGGGTCTGATTGGCGAAGATGCGCGCCTTGGCGCCGGCGTACTCCTCGACCGAGGCGTGGCGGTCGAGATGATCCGGCGAGAAGTTCAGCAGCACGGCAATCCACGGGTGGAACCGCTCGGTCATCTCGAGCTGGAAGCTGCTGACCTCGACGACGTGGATCGTGTCTGGCGTCGAGTCGTCGACCTGCGCGCTCAGGGCGAGGCCGATGTTGCCGCCGACGCGTGTACGCCGGCCGGCCGCCTCGAGCATCCGCCCGGTCAGCGTCGTGGTCGTCGACTTCCCTTTCGTCCCGGTGATCGCGACGACCCGCCCGAGGAGCCAGCGCGACGCCAGCTCCAGCTCGCCCGTCACCGGTACGCCGGCCGCGCGCGCCGCGTCCAGCGCCGGCTGCCGCGGCGGCACCCCCGGGCTGAGGACGATCAGATCGGCCCCTGTCAGCGTCTCGGTCCGGTGCCCGCCCAGCTCGAGCGTGAGGCCTCGCGAACGGAGCGCCGCCTCGTCCTCGATCGACGGGCGCGTGTCGGTGAGGGTGACGCGCGCGCCGCGCGACACGAGGAGATCGGCCACCGCGACGCCGCTCCGCGCCGCGCCGACGACGACCACATGCCGCTTTTTCACGTCGAAGCCCTGACCTGTGCTCATCGGCGTTTATCGAAGCTTCAATGTCGTGAGGCTGAAGAGCGCGAAGATGATCGCGGCGATGAGGAACCGCGTAATCACCTTCGGCTCGCTCCAGCCGACGAGCTCGAAGTGGTGGTGGAGCGGCGCCATCTTGAAGACGCGCTGCCCCGTGAGCTTGAACGACGCGACCTGGATGATCACGGAGAGCGCCTCGATGACGAACACGCCGCCGACGAACAGGAGCAGCAGTTCCTGTTTGATCAGAATGGCGACCGTGCCGAGCGCCCCGCCGAGCGCGAGCGACCCGACGTCTCCCATGAAGATCTCCGCCGGATACGAGTTGAACCAGAGAAAGCCCAGGCTGGCGCCGAACAGCGCGCCGCAGAAGATCGTCAGATCGGCGGCGGGGAGCGGCAGGCGGACCAGCAGCAGGTATTCGGCGAACACGCGGTGGGTCGAGACGTACGCGAGCGCGGTGAACGCGGCGGCCGCGACCGCAAACACGCTGATCGCGAGCCCGTCGAGCCCATCGGTCAGGTTGACGGCGTTCGTGGCCCCGACCAGCACGACGACCGCGAACGGGATGTAGAGCCAGCCGAGGTCGGGAATGAGGCGCTTGAAAAACGGGAAGATCAACCGCGTGTTGTAGAGCGGCGGCTGCTCCGACGCCAGCGCGAGCAGGATCAGCCCCACCCCGATCGCGATGATGATCTGGCCGAGCATCTTGTAACGCGGCCACAGGCCGTGGTGCGACCGGCGCGTGACCTTCAAGTAGTCGTCCATGAAGCCGACCGCGCCGAACGCCGCGGTCGAGACGACGGCGATCCAGACGTATGGGTTGGTCAGATCCGCCCAGAGCAGCGTCGGGATGAGCGCCGCGCTCAGGATCAGGAGGCCGCCCATCGTCGGGGTCCCGGCTTTCGTGCGGTGCGTCGCCGGACCGTCGTGACGAATCACCTGGCCAATCTGGAAGTCCCGCAGCCGACGGATCATCCACGGCCCCATCACGAAGCTGATGAGGAGCGCGGTCAGGCTCGCCGCCGCCGTCCGGAACGTGATGTACTGCGTCACGTTCAGCACCGAGAACTCGGTGTGCAGCGGATACAGGAGGTGGTACAGCATCAGCCGAACATCTCCTCGAGGCGATCGGTGACGCGATCCACGCCGATGCCGCGCGAGCCCTTGACGAGCACGAGATCGCCGGGGCGGGCGAACGACAGCGCGAGCCCCCCTGCTTCCTCTGACGTCGCCGCGTGCCGGACGGACGCCTGAGACAATCCGGCCGCCACCGCTGCCTCGCCCAGCGCGCTCGCGGGGGCGCCGCCGACGGTCACCAGCCAGGTGAGGCCGGCCGCAGCCGCCGCTTCTCCGCACGCCCGGTGCAGGTTGAGGGCATGGCTGCCGAGCTCGAGCATCTCTCCGAGGACGGCGCCCTTCCGCGCGCGCCCGGTCGTGCTCGCGAGCGTCTCGAGAGCGCGCCGGAGCGCCGCCGGGCTGGAGTTGTAGGAGTCGTCGAGAATCGTGACGCCACCGGCGAGGCGCAGCACCCTGCCGCGCCGCGGCGCCGGCGCGAGAGTCGCGGCGCGGGCGACGATGTCGGCGAGCGGCACCTGCGCGTCGAGCGCGACGGCGGCGGCCGCCAGGATGTTCTCGAGGTTGCCACGTCCGACGAGCGGCGTTTCCATCCGCGCCTCGCCGCAATCCGTCATGAGCCACGCCGACGTTCCGTCCACGCCATGGTCGGAGACGTCAGCCGCCCGCACGTCGGCGTGCTGCTCGATGCCGAATGTCACGACCCGGCCCGCAAATCGCCGGGCCCTCGTCATCACCCGCTCGTCGTCGGCGTTGGCCACGAGCAGATCGGAAGGTCGAGCCAGCTCCAGAATCTCCGCCTTGGCGTCGGCGATGGCATCGGGCGACGCGAAGAACCCCATGTGAGCGTCGCCGACGTTGGTCCAGACGCGCACGTCCGGTTCGGCGATGCCGACGAGCGTCCGAATCTCCCCCACGTGGTTCATCCCCAGCTCGACGACCGCGACCTCCGGCCTGGCGCGCAGCTCGAGAAGCGAGAGCGGCAGGCCGATGTGATTGTTCAAGTTCCCCTTGTTCCGGAACACGCGATACCGGGCCGCCAGAAACTCGGCCGCGATCTCCTTCGTCGTCGTCTTGCCTGCGCTGCCGGTAATCGCGACGACCCTCGCCCCGGACGCCCGGCGCACGTGCCGCGCGAGCGCCTGGAGGGCGCGCGTCGTGTCGTCCACGAGGACGACAACGGCATCGCCGGCTCCGCGCGCCGCGGCGCCGTCGCTGACGACGACCCCCGTTGCGCCGCGCTCGAACGCCGCTCCCACGTAGGCATGTCCGTCGAACCGCTCTCCCCGAATGGCGAAGAAGAGATCGCCGGGCGCGACCGTCCTCGAATCGATTGAGATCCCGCCGATGACGCGTCCGCCGTCTCCGCCAACCAGCCGTCCTTCCGCCGCCTGTGCCAGCACGTCGGCGGTTACCGCAACCGGCTCATCTGACATGCGAGCCGGTGCGCCGCCGTACGAGCGCCGCACGGGCGACATCAGCATCGTCGAACGGCAGGACACGGCTGCCGATCGTCTGCGTGGTCTCGTGCCCCTTCCCCGCGACGAGCACGAGATCGCCGGGCCGGGCCTCGCGGACCGCGCGCTCGATCGCCTCGGCGCGGTCGGTGATCGCGAGCCAGGGCACGCGCCCCGGCACCAGCCCCCGCTTGATGTCCTCGATGATTCTGCCGGGATCTTCGGATCGGGGATTGTCCGACGTGACGACAACGAGGTCGCTCAGCCGCGCGGCCACGGCGCCCATCAGCGGCCGCTTCGTCGTGTCGCGATCGCCGCCGCACCCGAACACCGTGATCATCCGGCCGCCGGCGAGCGGGCGCGCCGTCTCGAGCAGATTCTTCAACGCGTCGTCGGTGTGCGCGTAGTCGACGACAACCCGGACGTCATCGCCCGGGCCCGACACGACCTGGAACCGACCCGGCACCTGCTCGAGCGACGCGATGCCCTCTTCGATCGCGCCGAGCGGCACGTCGAGCGCGACTGCCGTCGTCACCGCGGCGAGGATGTTGTAGGCGTTCGGACGCCCGACCAGCCGGGATCGCAGACGGAGCGTCCCGCGGGGCGTCCGCGCGTCGAATGTCAGGCCCTCGAGCGACAGCGCGAGCGGTCCTGGCGTGACTTCCGCCGGGCGGTCGATCGCGTATGTGACCGGCCGCGACGCGGCAGCGGCGACGGCCGCGCCCCGGGGGTCGTCGAGATTCACCGCCGACGGCGCCCCTTCGGGCAGCAGCTCGAAGAGACGGCGCTTCGCCGCGAAGTACGACTCCATGTCCTGATGGAAATCGAGGTGGTCGCGCGTCAGGTTGGTGAAAATCGCGGCCGAGAAACGCAGGCCGTCCGCGCGCCGGAGCACGAGCGCATGCGACGAGACCTCCATCGCGCACGCCCCCGCGCCGCGAGATGCCATCTCGCGCAGCATCGCCTGAAGATCCGGCGCTTCGGGCGTCGTCCGCGCCGCTTCGCGTTCTTCGCCCGCCGCGGAACCGGGCCGACCGGGAAGGCGGTAACCGATCGTGCCGATCCGGCCGCACGGCACGCCGGCGCGGTCGAAAATCGAAGCGACGAGATAAGAAGTCGTGGTCTTGCCGTTCGTGCCGGTGATCCCGATGAGCAGCAGCTCCCGGGACGGGTGGCCGTAGAACGCGGCCGCCAGCTCCGCCAGCGCAAGGCGAGCGTCGCCCGTTCGAATCCACGGAACGTCTCGCGACGCGAGGTCCGGTGGCGCTGGCGCCTCCGCCACCACGGCAACGGCCCCGCGACCGATCGCGTCCCGCGCGTACGCCACGCCGTCGGTCTTCAGGCCCCGCATCGCGACGAACACCGCGCCCGCCACGACCTGTCGGGAGTCGTACGCCACGCGCGTGACGGTCTGCTCCAGGGCCGCGGATCCAGGCGCCGTCAGAGACGAATCGTCGGCGAGTCGAGCGGCTTGCACGAGCTCGGCGAGGGTCACGGCGAGGTTCCCCGGGCCGGAGTCGCTTCGGGCGCGAGGCGGTTGAGCTTGAGCGCGCAGGTATCGCCCCGCTCGAGCGGAGCGCCCGGCGCCGGCCGTTGATCGACGACGAACCCGTCGCCGGTGACGCTCGCGGCCAGGCCTATCTGGGCGAGCGTGCGCAGCGCCTCCCGGGCGCTGAGGCCGCGCAGGTCCGGCATCAGCCCGTGCGATGCCGATCGCGGGCCGGCCTCGATGAGCGCCGACGGCCGCGCCGACGCCGGGCGTGCCACTTCCGGCGTCGACGGCCGGCGCGCCGCGATGACGGCCGGCATCGGATCGACGGTCGGCGGCACGCCGAGTTGCCGAAGCGTCGCTTCGGCGATCCGCTTGAAGATCGGCGCCGCCACCACGCCCCCGTAGTACCCCTTGCCATGCGGCTGGTCGATGACGACGAGAATCGTCACCGCCGGGCGGCGGGACGGCACGAAGCCGACGAAGGACGCGTGAAACTCCGAGTGGGAGTACCGGCCGTTGACGAGCATGCTGGCCGTGCCGGTCTTCCCGGCGACCTGGTATCCGGCGAGCTGAGCGGCTTCGCCGGTGCCGCGCTCGACCACGGCCTCCATGATCCCCGTGAGCGCCGCCGCGGTTTCCGGCTTGACCGTTCGGCGAAGCACCTGGCGAGGCGTCGCGATGCGTTGGCCATCGCGGATGACCGCCCGGACGATGCGGGGTTGCACGAGCTCGCCGCCGTTCGCGACCGCGCTCACGGCCGACGCCATCTGCAGCGCCGTCACGCCTATCTGGTATCCCATCGACACCGAGGCAAGCGCGCTGTCGTTCAGGGTCTCGGGACGCCAGACGAGGCCGGCGCTCTCGCCGCGAAAGTCCGGGGCGAGCGTCTCTCCGAAGCCGAAGCGCCGCACGTAGCGGCTCAGTCGCTCGGGCCCCAGCCGGAGACCGATCTTGATCGCTCCGACGTTGCTCGACTTGACGATGACGTCGGTGAACGACAAGGTCCCGTAGGTGTGCACGTCGTCGATCTGACGCGCCCCGAAACGGATCATGCCGGCGCTCACGTCAATCGGCGCGTCGAGCGACATCACCGACTCTTCGATCGCGGCGGCCGACGTGACGACCTTGAACGTCGAGCCCGGCTCGTACACCTCCTGGATCGCGCGGTTGCGCTGATGGGCCGCGGGCGAGCGATTGAACGCGTTCGGGTTGAACGTCGGCCAGTTCGCGAGCGCGAGCACCTCCCCCGTGCGGGGCTCCATGACGATCACGGTGCCGCCCGAGGCGCGATGTTCCTCGATGCCGGCGCGCAGCTCGCGCTCGACGATGTGCTGGATGTACTGATCGATCGTGAGCTCGAGGGTGGCGCCCGCCGTAGGCGGACGCTCGACACGGCTCGTGACCGCATGGCGTCGCGCGTCGGTTTGAATCAGCACCCGTCCCGGACGGCCGCGAATGACCGCGTCGTACGCCGCCTCGACACCGTGAAGTCCGTGCCCATCCGTGCCGACATACCCCAGCAGATGCGCGGCCAGGTCCAGCTTGGGGTAGTAGCGGCGGGTTTCCTTGACGAATCCGACGCCCTCGAGCCCGAGCCCCGCCACTTTGCGGGCCTCGTCCGGCGACACCTGCCGCTTGACGAACGCGAACGCGCGCTGCCGGGAGAGTCGATCGGCCAGCGCCCGGCGATCGCGCGGCGAGCACTCTTCGAGCACCGAACAGAGCCGCGCGGCGGTCTGGTCGGGCGTTCCGATCTCGGCGGGCACCGCGTAGACCGATTCCGCGTCGACGCTGTAGGCCAGGATGTGGCCGTCCCGATCGACGATCTCCCCGCGTTTGGCGGGGGCCTCGATCGTTCGAAGCTGCTGCCGCTCGGCGCGCGCCTTCAGCTCGTCGTGCTGCGCGACCTGCAGATAGAAAAGGCGGGCCTCGATTCCGAAACCCCACACGCCGAACAGGCCGGCCGCGACCGCGATCCGCGCGCGAAGAGTGGTCCGCCAGGGAAGAGGCGCCGGCGGTGGGTGCTTGACGTCGTTCACAACGGCCCCCGTGGTGTCACCTGGTAGCGACGATGGACTTGTCGGGCGGATCCGGCGCGGGAACGCGCTCGATGATGACGGCCTCGCCCTCGACGGGCGGAACCATCCGCAGTTTCCTTATCGCCAGCGACTCGATCCGCTTGGGATCCTGGAGCGTCTCGATTTCCACCGTGAGGTGGCGGCGTATCTCCTCTTCGGCGGCGCGCTCCTGCTGCATCCGCTCGATGCGATACCCGTGACGCAGCAGCTCGAAGTGCTGCCAGGCCGAGAAGAGCAGGAGACCTCCGAGCAGCACGCCGATGCCGACCGAGCGCCAGAGATCGCGCTGACGCGCCTCGTCCACTTCCCGGACGATGGGGTTGTTGCGAACGTCCTTGCGGACGGCGTATTCGAAATCGATCGCGCTCATGCGAACCTCTCGATCGCGCGCAGCTTGGCGCTGCGCGCCCGCGGGTTGCGGGCCACTTCCGCCTCCGACGGCGCCAGCGGCCGCTTGGTGAGCAGCCGAAGCGCGGCGCCGCTCGCGAGCGCCCGGAACGTCTGCTTGACGATCCGGTCCTCGAGCGAATGAAAGCTGATCACGACCAGGCGCGCCCCGATGGACAGGAGCCGCACCACGCCGGTCAGGAAGAGATCGAGGCCGTCCAGCTCGCGGTTCACCCAGATCCGCAGCGCCTGGAACGTCCGGGTCGCCGGGTCGATTCGCTGGTGTCCGCGGGACGGAATCGATCGCCTGACGATCGCCGCGAGCTGCCCCGTCCGGACGATCGGCGCCTCGCGGCGCGCGGTGACGATCGCGCGCGCGATCCGGCGCGAGTAGCGCTCCTCGCCGAACTGGAAAATGACGTCCGCCAGTTCTTCCTCACGAACCTCGTGGAGCAGATCGGCCGCCGTCGGGCCCTGCGATCGATCCATCCGCATGTCGAGCGGCTCGTCGCGGCGGAAGCTGAAGCCGCGGTCGGCCGCATCGAACTGCATGGACGACACCCCGAGGTCGGCCAGCGCGCCGTCGACCGCGGCGATGCCGCGTCCCGCCAGGATCGACCCGGTGTCGCGATAGTCCGCGTGCACCAGCTCGACGCGGTCGGCGAACGGCATCAGCGCCGCCGCCGCGTGCGCCAGCGCGTCCGCATCGCGATCGATGCCCATCAGGCGTGATGCGCCCGCATCCAGGATGGCCCGGGCATGGCCTCCCAGGCCGACCGTGCAGTCGACGTAGAAACCCCCGCGCCCCGGGGCGAGCGCCTCGACCGCTTCGGCAACCATGACCGGCTCATGCAGCGACGCCATAGAAAGTTAGATCCCGAAATCCGACAGCGCGCGCGCATCGTCGTCGCTGAAGGGGTCGCGGTGGAGCTTCGCGACAAACCGCTCGTGGTTCCAGACCTCGAGGTACTTCTGGTGACCGAGCACGTCCACCTCGCCCGTCATCCCCGCCGAGTCGCGGAGCCGGGTGTGAATCAGGACGCGGCCTTGCCCGTCGAACGAGGCCGTCTGGCCGTAGTAGCTGACCCGATCGAAGAACTTCTGCCGTGCCGGGTGGGTGGTCGGGACCCGCGAGAGCTTCTCCTCGATCTCGTTCCAGACGGCCATGGGGTAGAGCCGGACCGACTCCCCCGTCACACTCGTCACGAACAGATCGGAGCCATGCTCCTTCTGGACGAGGGCACGAAAGGCGTTGGGGATCTTGAGCCTCCCCTTGTCATCGATCCTGGCGGTGTAGCTGCCCCAAAGCACGGGTCTTAGTCCACTTCACTCCACATCAAACCACGGCGAGTCTAAAGATGGTTCTCGGTCGTGTCAACGGCAAAATCCAGTTTTACAGTGAGTTACGCTGAATTTTCGCCGGGCGAACAAACAGGCGAAGCTGGCGTGGTGTCTGGCCGTCGCGTGCTACGATGCGCAGTTCGATGCTTCGCGCAGGACTGATAGGTTTCCCCTCCGTCGGCAAGTCCACCCTCTTCCAGCTTCTGACCAGCACCCACGGCGCTCCACGCCCGGGGCAGAAGGCGGAGGCGAACGTCGGCGTGTCGCGCGTCCCGGACGAGCGGCTGGAGCGCCTCACCGCGCTGTTCAACCCGAAAAAGCGGACGCCCGCGACGGTGGAATTCGCGGATCTCGGCGGCCGCGCGCGCCGGAACCGCCGAATCGCTCCTCGACGTCGCGCAATTCCGCAACGCCGATGCGCTCGTGCACGTACTCAGGCTTTTCCGTGCGGAGGCGGTCTCTCATTCCAAGGGCTCCATCGATGCGGCGCGGGACGCGCGCGCGATGGAGGACGAGATGATCCTCGCGGACCTCGGCGTCGCTGAGCGCCGGCTCGAGAGGCTCGAGAAAGACCTGAAGAAGGGCGCGTCTGCGGAACTGAAGAAGGAGCAGGAAATCCTGGTCCTCTGCCGCGAGACGCTCGAGGCCGGGCGTCCGCTGCGGGCCATGGAGCTCGCGCCGGCGGACGTGAAGCGTCTGCGCGGCTTCCAGTTCCTTTCAGCGAAGCCGTTGCTGCTGGTGTTGAACGTCGACGAAGCGGATCTGGGTCCGGCGAAAGCCGGCCAGGGTCCGGCTAAAGCCGGACACTACGCGTCTTCGTTGGGGGACGGCCGGACCGCGAACGTCGCCGAGGTGATCGTGTGCGCCGCGATCGAGCTGGAGATCGCCAAGCTCGACGGCGCGGACGCGGCGGCGTTCCTCGCCGATCTCGGGCTCGCCGAGTCGGGGCTGGATCGGGTCATCCGCGCAAGCTACGATTTGCTCGGCTACATCTCGTTCTTCACGGTCGGTGAGGACGAGTGCCGGGCCTGGTCGATTCCGCGCGGCACGGCGGCGCAGCTCGCGGCGGGCGAGATTCACAGCGACATCGCGCGCGGCTTCATCCGCGCCGAAGTGGCGCGCTACGACGACCTCATCGCGCGCGGATCGATCGCCGCCTGCCGGGACCGCGGCGAGCTCCGCCTCGAGGGAAAGGACTACGTGGTCCAGGACGGCGACGTCATCAACTTCCGATTCGCCACCTGATGGCTCACCCGGACGCGGTTACGATCGTCATCCCCGCCTACAACGAAGCCGCGGTCATCGCGGACGTCGTGTCGACGCTCGCGCGGGCGGGCGGCTGGCGCGAGATCCTCGTCGTCGACGATGGGTCGGCGGACGACACGGGGCCGCGCGCCGCCGCGGCCGGCGCGCGCGTCATCCGGCACCCGTACAACAAGGGGAACGGGGCGGCCGTGAAGACCGGCGTGCGTCAGGCGGAGGGCGAGTACGTGCTGATCATGGACGCCGACGGCCAGCACCGCGTCGAGGATGCGCTGGACGTGGTCTCCAGCCTGGGCGAATACGATCTCGTCGTCGGCGCGCGCGATCCGTCGACGCACGCGACCGTCGTCCGGAGGATCGGCAACGCCGGCCTGAACTGGGTCGCGACGTATCTCACCGGCCGGGACATCCCGGATTTGACGTCGGGCCTTCGAGCGGCGCGCCGCGACTTCCTGCGGGAGTTCCTGCACCTGCTGCCGAACGGATTCTCCACGCCGACCACGACGACGCTGGCGTTCGTGAAGGCGGGATACAACGTGACGTTCGTGCGGATCCAGGCGGCGACGCGGGTCGGATCGTCGAAAATCCGCACGAGCCGCGACGGGCTGAAATTCTTCCTGATCCTCGTCCGCGTCATCACGATCTTCAGCCCGATGCGGATCTTCCTGCCGATCAGCGGGGTGTCGTTCGCCCTGGGCGCCGGCTACGCGTTGTGGACGATCGCCACGCAGAGCCACATCACGAATTCATCGGTGCTGCTCATCCTCTTTTCTGTCGTCGTGTTCCTGGTCGCGCTCGTGTCGGAGCAGATTTCCGCGCTCCGCGAAGGCCGTTCGTGAACGTGCAGGTGATCGTTCCGACGTACAACGAGCGGGAGAACCTTCCGCAGCTCGTGCCGGCGATCCTCGCCCGCGAGGGCTACCACCTGATGATCGTGGACGATGGGTCCCCGGACGGCACGGGCCAGGTCGCCGACGAGCTGGCGCGGCAGTGGCCGGGAAGGATCGATGTCGTGCATCGCGAGGGGCCCCGCGGGCTCGGACGGTCGTACGTGGAGGGGATGCAGCGCGCGCTCGCCGGACCCGCGGACGTCATCTGCCAGATGGACGCCGACCTCTCCCACAACCCGGACCACCTCCCCGCGCTCGTGGCGGCGACCACCGCCCACGACCTGGTGATCGGGTCGCGGTATCTGAACGGCATCAGCGTGGTGAACTGGCCGCTCCGGCGGATCGTGCTGAGCACGATGGCCAACGGCTACATCCGCGCCGTGACGGGCCTCGCGGCGCGTGACTGCACGAGCGGGTTCAGGGCCTGGCGGCGCGAGGCTCTCGCGCGGATCCCCCTCCGCCACGTCATCTCGGACGGGTACGCGTTTCTCGTCGAGACGCTCTTCGAAGCCGCGCAGCGGGGATGCCGAATCGGTGAGGTGCCCATCATCTTCATCGAACGGCGCGAGGGGCAGTCGAAGCTGTCGGGCAGGGTCCTCGTCGAGTCGCTCGTCGCGCCCTGGCGGCTGCGCTGGCGATCCTTGCCGGGCCAGTCGCCGCGTGCTAACGTTTAGCGCTTCGACATGGACACCCGCGCGATGCCAGCGGCTGCGGGCCTGTCCGTCTTCTTTCCGGCGTACAACGATAGCGGGACCATCGCGAGCATGGTCGTCACGGCCGTTCAGACGGCGCGCCGCCTGACGCCAGACTTCGAGGTCATTGTCGTCAACGACGGCAGCAAGGACAGGACCGCCGCAATCCTCGACGAGCTGGCGCGGCTCTACCCGGAGCTGCGCATCGTTCAGCACGAGCGCAACCGCGGGTACGGCGGCGCGCTGCGGAGCGGATTCGGCGCCGCGCGCAAGGAGCTCATTTTCTACACGGACGGAGACGCGCAATACGACGCGGCGGAGCTGGAGCTGCTCTGGCGCCGCCTGACGCCGGACGTCGATCTCGTCAACGGCTACAAGATCAGCCGGTCCGACCCGTGGCACCGCATCGTGATCGGCCGGCTGTACCATCACGCCGTCAGGCTGGCCTTCGGCCTGCGGATGCGCGACGTCGACTGCGACTTCCGGCTCATGCGCCGCGCGATTTTCGACAAGGTCCACCTCGAGAAGGACAGCGGCGTCATCTGCCTGGAGATGATGAAGAAGATCCACGACGCCGGCTTCACGATGGCCGAGGTGCCGGTTCACCACTTCCATCGCGCGTACGGCCGCTCGCAGTTCTTCAACTTTCGGCGGATCGGGCGGACGGCGATCGACGTGCTGAAGCTCTGGATCGCGCTCGTCGTGCGGCGCGAGCACCTGCGCGACGGCGCGGATGGGGCGCGCACGGCCGTCGCGAGCAACCGCAAGCACTCCCCGTGATCGATCATCTCGGGTTCTACCGCGGGCGCCGCGTGCTGGTCACCGGCGGCCTCGGCTTCATCGGCAGCAACCTGGCGCGCCGGCTGGTCGAGCTCGACGCGGACGTCCTCCTCGTCGATTCGCTCATCCCCGACTACGGCGGCAATCTCTTCAACATCGCCGGCATCGAGCACCGCGTGCGGGTGAACGTCGCGGACGTGCGCCAGGAGAGCACGATGAACTATCTCGTGCGCGACCGCGAGGTGATCTTCAACCTGGCGGGGCAGGTCAGCCACATCGACAGCATGACCGACCCGCATACCGACCTCGAGATCAACTGCCGCAGCCAGCTCACGATGCTCGAGGCGTGCCGGCGGCACAATCGCCGGGTGAAGATGGTCTTTGCGGGAACACGCCAGGTGTACGGCCGGCCCGAACGGCTGCCGGTCGACGAAAGCCATCTGGTCCGGCCGACCGACATCAACGGCATCAACAAGGCGGCGGGCGAGTACTATCACCTCGTCTACAACAATGTGTTCGGCGTGCGCGCGTGCTCGCTCCGCCTCACGAACGTGTTCGGCCCGCGGCAGCTCATCCGTCACAACCGGCAGGGCTTCATCGGGTGGTTCATCCGGCTGGCGGTCGAAGGGCGCGAGATTCAGGTGTTCGGCGACGGGTCCCAGCTCCGCGATTTCGTCTACGTAGACGATGCGGCCGATGCGTTCCTTCGGGCCGGGGCGATCGACGCCTGCAACGGCGAAGTGTTCAACGTCGGCGGTGACACGCCGGTCAGCCACCGCGATCTCGTGGCGCTGCTGATCGACGTCGCCGGCTCGGGTTCGGTCCGCTTCGTCGAGTGGCCGCCCGACAAGAAGCTGATCGACATCGGCAGCTTCTACGCCGACTCCTCGAAGTTCGCGCGCGTCACGGAGTGGCGCCCGTCGGTCAGCCTGCGCGAAGGGCTCACGCGATCTGTCGCCTTCTACCGCGAGCACCTCGCCCGCTACATCGACGCCGCTGCCGGGGCGGAATGAACGCTCGTATCCCTTTCCTCCAGCTCAGACCCGGCGAGGACGGGCCGGCCGTGCGGCAGGCGATCGACCGCGTGATCGCGAGCGGGTGGTTCGTGCTGGGCCCGGAGCTCGAGGCCTTCGAGCGGGAGTTTGCCGCCGCGAGCGGGGCGGGGGAGGCGGTCGGCGTCGGCACCGGAACGGACGCGATCGCGCTCGCGCTGCGCGCCGCAGGCGTCCGTCCGGGGGACGAGGTCATCACCTCTTCCCTGTCGGCCGCCTACTCGGCGCTCGCGATCGTGATGGCGGGCGCGCGCCCGGTCTTCGCCGACATCGATCCGTCGCGCCTCACGCTGGATCCCGCGGCGGCTGCGGCGGCCGTCACCTCGCGCACGGCGGCGATCGTTCCCGTGCACCTGTACGGACAGGCAGCGGACATGCCGGCGCTTGCCGCCGTCGCGGGTCGGCACAACCTGGCGATCGTGGAGGACTGCTGTCAGTCGCATCTCGCGACGGCGAACGGTCGGCCGGTCGGGACGTTCGGCGCGGCCGGGGCGATCAGTTTCTACCCGACGAAGAACCTCGGCGCGATCGGCGACGGCGGGATGGTGATCACCCGCGACGCGGCGCTCGCCTCGCGCGTCCGGCGGCTCCGGAACGGCGGGCAGAGCGATCGGTATCACCACCAGGAACCGGGCGTGAACTCGCGCCTGGACGAGCTGCAGGCCGCCGTCCTCCGTGCGCGGCTGCCCTTCCTGTCCGGGTGGACCGATCGGCGGCGCGCGCTCGCGGCGCGTTACCGGGCGGCGCTCGCGGACGCGCCGCACGTGTCCGTGCCGCCCGAACACGACCGCGGGCACGTGTATCATCTGTTCGTCGTGAGGTGCCCTCCCGGGACGCCGGACGCCACCCGCACACGCGATCACCTGCAGACGCATCTCGCTTCGGCCGGCGTCGAGACGCTCGTCCATTACCCGGTGGCGATTCCACGGCAGCGCGCGATGGCCGACTGGGCGCCTGCGTCGTGCCCGCAGGCCGAGCGGGCCGCCGCCGACGTGTTGTCGCTGCCGCTCTATCCGTCGATCCCCGACCGCCACGTGGACGAGACCGCCGAGCTGCTATGCGCGTATTGATCACCGGCGGGGCCGGGTTCATCGGCTCGCACCTCGCCGAAGCGCTGCTCGCCGCGGAGCACGACGTGTCCGTGCTCGACGACCTGTCCACCGGCTCGATGGACAACATCGTCCACTTGAAGGGCCACCCGCGGTTTCGCTACACGATCGACAACGTCACCAACGAGCCGCTCCTCGCCGAGCACATCGACCAGTGCGACACGGTCGTCCACCTCGCCGCCGCCGTCGGCGTCAAGCTGATCGTCGAGGCGCCCGTGCACACGATAGAGACGAACGTGCACGGCACGGAGGTGGTGCTCAAGCACGCGAACAAGAAGAAAAAGCTCGTGGTGATCGCGTCCACGTCGGAGGTCTACGGGAAGAACTCGGCGATCCCCTTCCGTGAGGATGC
Source organism: uncultured Acidobacteriota bacterium (assembly GCA_963847125.1). Classification (GTDB taxonomy): domain Bacteria; phylum Acidobacteriota; class Vicinamibacteria; order Vicinamibacterales; family 2-12-FULL-66-21; genus DATAEE01. The sequence continues at coordinate 1,901,412 of CAWJYM010000004.1, read as the reverse complement.
CGATCTGGTGCTCGGCCCGACGGCCAAGCATCGCTGGGCGTACGCCTGCAGCAAGGCCATCGACGAGTTCCTCGCGCTCGCCTACTGGAAAGAGAAGAAGCTGCCGGTCGTGATCGCCCGCCTGTTCAACACCGTCGGACCGCGGCAGACCGGTCGGTACGGGATGGTCATCCCCAGGTTCGTCCAGCAGGCGCTTGCCGGTGAGCCGATGACGGTCTTCGGAGACGGGTCGCAGTCGCGGAGCTTCACCCACGTCGGCGATGTCGTCGGCGCGCTCGTCTTGCTGATGCAGGAGCCGCGCGCCGTCGGCGACGTGTTCAACATCGGCAACCGGGCCGAGATCACCATTCTCGAACTGGCGGAGAGAATCAAGGCGATTACCGGCAGCGCGTCGAGCATCGTCAGGATCCCGTACGACGAGGCGTACGAGCATGGATTCGAAGACATGCCTCGGCGCGTCCCGGATCTCACGAAGCTCCATCAGCTCATCGGTTACGAGCCGAAGGTCCAGTTGGACGAAATCCTGCAGTCCGTAATCGACCACATGAGGCGGTAATCGCGCGCGGAGCCGACCCGCCTCCGCCCTCACAGCACTCACAAAGGGCTTCGGCGAGGCTCGCCGTAGCGAGCTCGGGTGGTTCAGCTCGCGGAGGCGGCCGCGGGGCTATAATAGAGGTCTTAACCAAAGGCATTGATATGACCAGGTTGCGCTGCGTTCTCTGCGCGTTGACGGCTGCCACCCTCCTGTTCCTGAGCGCTTCGATCGTCGCTGCGGAGGGGCTGCAGCTGACGATTGCCAACGGGCGGGTCACGCTCGTCGCCGATAACGTCCCGCTCAAGACGATCCTGTCGGAGTGGGCGCGGATCGGGCAGACGAGGATCGTCAACGCCGAGAAGCTGACCGGGGCGCCGCTCACGTTGAGGCTCCTGGACGTCCCCGAGGCGCAGGCGCTCGACATCGTGCTGCGGTCGGCCAGCGGGTATCTGGCAGCGCCTCGGCCCGCCGGGATTGCCGGCTCCTCGCAGTACGATCGAGTCGTGATCCTCGCCTCCAGCCGTCCCACCGGCGGCCCGGCTCCGGCGAACACCAACATTCAGAACTTGAATCGGTTCCAGCAGCCGCCGCCGATGATCCAGCCGGTTGATGAGGACGAGGACGACCAGGAAGTGGACGACGAAACGGCGCCGGGACGGGTGCTGCCGCCGGGGTTCCAGCCCCAGCCCGGGATGCCGATGCAGGTGCCGCCTCCGGGTGGGATGCTTCCGAATACTCCGGGAGCCATGATCCCGAACCAAGGCATGGTGCCCGGGCAGCCGCCGCCGCAGCAAGCGCCGATGCCGGGCCAGGTGATGGCCCCAATCACGTCTCCGCGGCCGGGTCCCGTGCCAGTGCCGCAGCAGCCGCCGCCTCAGGATCCGAACAGGCCTATTCCGCGTTAGTGGCGCAGATTGATCGGTACCGGCCGGACGACCGCCGTGCGGTCGACGCGCTGTACCGCCGTGTCTTTGGACACGATGCCGCCGATGCGAGCCGGCTCCGCTGGGACTGGCAATACGCGCGCAATCCCTTCAACCCGATCGATGGCCCGCTGATCTGGCTCGCGCGGGAGGGCACGGCTGTGATCGGTCAATGCGCCGCGATGCCCGTGCGGGTCACGGTCGCCGGGCGCGAGGCCGATGCGGCGTGGGCGACCGACGTGATGGTGGCGCCGGAGCGCCAGCGGCAGGGGCTGGGCGAGACGCTCTTTCGCACGTGGGATCGGTCGGTCGGCGCCGCGCTCGGGCTCGGCCCGTCGGAGTCCTCGCTGCAGCTCTTCCGCAAGCTGCATTGGCCGGACATCGGCGTCCTGCCGTGCTTCGTGAAGCCGCTGACCCGCCGCGCGCTGCGGCGGCCCACCTGGCCGACAGCTGCGAACAAGATCGTCTCGGCGCTTGCCTCGCCGTTCGTCCAGGTGGTCGCGCGGTCTCGTCCGCTGCGGGCCGAAGCGCGGCTCGTGCAGCGGCTCGACGACCGGGTCACGGGACTCTGGGATCGCGTCGCGCCCAAGCTCTCGTTCGCCGTCCGCCGCGACGCGCGGTACCTCAACTGGAAGTTCGTCTCGCCGCCCCACGTGCGATACGCGATCGTCGCGGTCGAACGCGAGGGGCGGCTGGACGGCTACGCGGTGTATCGGCACCTCCAGGAGCCGCGAGGCCGCGTCACGCTTCTCGTGGACGCGCTCGCCGACCCCGACGACGACGCGGCGATCAAGACCCTGCTGCGCTGGATCGATCGCGAGGCGCGCGCCGCCGATTCCGACAAGATTCGGGCGTTCGCGCTCCACGCCTCGTTCCGGCGGCTGCTGCGCCGGTCCGGCTTTTTTCAGGTACGATCGACGGTGCGGTTCGTCGCGAGAATCAACGCGTTCGATCCGCCGGCCGATTTTTATCGGGACCTCGACGGGTGGCACGTCACGATTGGAGATTCGGACCTTGACCGCTAATCCGACGCTCGTGGACCACATCACGAAGGAGATCGCCGACGCGATGCGCGCGAAGGATCCGGTCCGGCTCGCGCCCCTCCGGATGCTGAAAGCGGCGCTCATGAATCGAGAGGTCGAGAAAGGGCGCGCGCTCGACGGCGCCGAGTCGCTGCAGGTCGTGTCGTCGCTGATCAAACAGCGGCGGGACTCGATCGAGCAGTTTCAGAAAGGCGGACGCACGGACCTCGCCGACAGGGAGCTGCGCGAGATCGCGCTGCTGGAGACGTATCTGCCGCCTCCGCTCGACGCGGCGGCGATCGAGCGCGCGGTGGACGAGGCGATCGCTGAGACCGGGGCGGCGTCCCAGAAGGATCTTGGACGCGTGATGAAGGCCGTGATGCCGAAGCTCGCCGGCGCGGCCGTCGACGGCCGGGCCGTGAACGAGATCGTGCGGCGCAAACTGGACCACGGATAACACCAATGCAGCAACCGCCGATCACGCGGATTGGAACCGAGCGGGTGTGACGAAACGCGTGACGAGAAAGTTTTGCGAAGGCCGCAAACTTTTTCCCGGGTCCCCCGTCTAATCAGGTGAAAGGCACGAAAGAGCCTCTCATCCATCCTCCAGGCGAGGCCCTTGACGGCGCGCGCAACGCCGTCAGGGGCCTTCGTCTTTCAGCCGCATGACCCGCGAAGACCCGAGCCATTCACGCGTCGCCGATCGTTGATTGACGACGATCGGACGGTGTTCGCAAGCGGACGCTGTCCGCTGTGGTACGCTCGATTCCCTTGACGAGCCGTCTCGCCCGCTCCGCCGGCCTCATCGGTCTCGCCACGATTGCAAGCCGCGTGCTCGGACTGATTCGCGATCGTGTGCTCGCGCACTTTTTCGGCGCGGGCGACGCGATGGATGCGTACAACGTCGCCGCGCGCCTTCCGAACCTCGTACGCGACCTCTTCGCCGAGGGCGCGATGAGCGCCGCCTTCGTGCCGACGTTCACGCGCGACCTCGCCGCGAAAGGGAAAGAGCACGCGTGGCGGCTCGGCAGCCAGACGCTGAACGCGCTCGCCATCGTCACGGGCATCATCGTCCTCATCGGGATGGTCTGTGCGTGGCCGCTGTCGACGTTCTTCGCCGGCAGCTTCGAGGCCGTCCCCGGAAAGCTCGAGCTGACCGCGTCGCTCACGCGGGTCATGTTTCCGTTCCTCACGCTGGTCGCGATCGCGGTTGCGCTCATGGGGATGTTGAACTCCCTCGGCCGGTTCTTCATCCCCGCGCTCTCGCCGGCGATGTTCAACGTGGCGATCGTGCTGAGCGTGCTGCTGATCTCGCCGGTGGCCGCGCGGTTCGGGATCCATCCGATCTACGGCGTCGCGATCGGCACGCTCCTGGGCGGTCTCGGGCAGATCGCGCTGCAGGTGCCCGCGCTGCGCGCCGAAGGATTTCGTCATGCGTGGCGGCTGGACCCGCGCGACCCGGCGCTCCGCGAGATCCTCACGCTCATGGGACCGGCGACTGTCGGCGTGGCCGCCACGCAGATCAACCTGATCGTGAGCACCATCCTCGCGACCGGACAGGGGACCAGCGCGGTGTCGTGGCTCAACTACGCCTTCCGGCTGATGTATCTCCCGATCGGCCTGTTCGGCGTCTCGATCGCGACCGCGGCGCTGCCGGACCTCTCGCGTCACGCCGCGCGGGAGTCGCTGGACGAGTTCCGGCAGACCGTCTCGTACGGGCTCCGGATGATGATGATGCTGAACGTTCCCGCCTGTGTGGGGCTCGTCGTGCTCGCATCACCCATCGTCGGATTGATCCTGGAGAGCGGTGCCTTCACCCAGACGGATACAATCGCCACCGCCGGCGCGCTCGTGTATTACGCTCCGGGCCTGCTCGGCTATTCGGCGGTGAAGATCATGACGCCGAGTTTCTACGCGCTGCGTGACGCGCGCACACCGGTCATGGTGAGCGTGCTCGCGATCCTGACCAACGTCGTGCTGAACGTCTGGCTCGTGCAGATCCTCGGCTACCTGGGCCTCGCGCTCGGCACCGCCCTGGCCGCTCTGGTGAACGCCGGAGTGCTGCTCGTGCTGCTCCGCCGGCGGCTGGGTGGGCTCGACGAGCGGCGGCTCGCCGTGGCCTTCGCCAAGATCGCGCTCGCGTCGATCGTCATGGGACTCGCGGCGTGGAGCGTCGAGCGCGCGCTCTGGGCCATCGTGCCCGGTACGCAGTGGGTCCCGCGGGGCATTCGCGTGTTCTCGGCGATCGCCGTCGCGCTCGTCGTGCTGGCGGGCGCCGCGCGCGCGCTGAGAATCCGCGAGTTCGAGGAAGCCTTCAGCCGCGTACTCCAGCGCCTGAAGCGGCCACGTTGAAACGGCGCGCCCTCCATCCGACCGTCCTGCTGCTGGCTGCGACGCACTTCATGGTCGATGGCTACGGGAACATGTACGCGCCGTTGCTGCCGTTGCTGATCCCCCGGCACGCGATGGACCTGCGGACCGCCGGCACGCTCGCGATGCTCTTCCAAATCGCGGCGTCGGTCTGCCAGCTCGCCTTCGGCCACCTGGCCGATCGGTGGCGCCCGCGGGTTCTGCTCAGAGCGGGCCCCATCATTGCGATCGCGCTGTTGAGCCTGATCGGCCTCGCCGGGTCCGTGCCCGCGCTCGCGATGATTCTGGTCGCCGGTGGCCTCGGGTGCGCGATGTTCCATCCACCAGGAGCGGCGCTCACCCACCGCCTCGGCCAGGGGCGGCCCGGTTTCGCGATGTCGGTCTACATCACCGGCGGGTCGCTCGGCTTTGCGATGGGTCCGTTGTTCTTCGCGCCGTTCGTCGAGCGGTTCGGGCTGCACTGGACGCCGCTCGTCGCGGTGCCCGGGCTGCTGCTCGCCGCCGTCACCGCCAGCCGTATCCCGCCGATCGACCCTGCCGACCACCGGTCCGACGGCGGGTTCCGGACGCTCCGGCCGTACTTCAAGCCGCTCGCCTGCCTGTACTCGATCGTCGTCCTGCGCACGCTGACGTCGCTGGGGTTCGCGACATTCGTGCCTGTCATGCTGACGCGGCGCGGCGTGAGCATCGGCGCCGCCGGCGCGCAGGTGGCGCTGTACCTGTTCGCGAGCGGCCTGGGCGGGTTCCTCGGCGGCCCGTCGGCCGATCGCTGGGGCGCGCGGCGCGTGATCATGATCTCGCTCGTCGCCGCGGCGCCGTTCCTGGCGGTGGCGCCGCTGCTCCATGGCTGGGCGTTCGCGATCACGCTGGCCATCGGCGGGTTCTTTCTCCAGTCGACGCTTCCGGTGAACGTCACGTTCGGACAGGCGCTGGCGCCCGTCAGCGCGGCGACGGTTTCCTCGCTGATGATGGGGTTCGCGTGGGGCAGCGGCGGTTTGAGCGTGCCCATCGTCGGCCTGGCGGCGGATCGGTTCGGGATCGAGCCCACGCTGATTGCGTTGTCTGCCGGCCCTGTCGCCGCCATGCTCTGCGCGCTGCCGTTGCCCTCCGGCCGCATCGCTCACACCCCGCCCCAGCCGGCGGCGGTCGCGATGTCGGAGCCGGCGGAATAGAATGGTCGGATGCCGCGCTATCCCGGCTACAGCGGAGTGACGTATTCCTTCGGCCCCGGCGGCATAACCCCGGCCGTCAAGGCGATCGTCTGGGCGAACATCGCGATGTTCGTCGTGACGTGGTTCGCTCCCGTGATCGTCGACTACCTCTCGCTGTCCCCGAGGGATGTCTTCGAGCGCGGCTGGCTGTGGCAGCCGGTCACGTACATGTTCATGCACGCCGGCGTGTTCCACATCCTGTTCAACCTGCTCGGGATCTGGATGTTCGGCGTCGAACTCGAGCGCATGTGGGGCACGACCTACTTCGTCAAGCTCTACACCGTCTCCGGCCTTGGCGCAGCGGCGGTCATGCTGTTGCTGGGATTGATCAATGAGCCGATGTACGACGACCGGACCGTTGGCGCGTCCGGCGCGTTCTTCGGTCTGCTGCTCGCCTATGGGCTCGTCTTCCCGCACCGTCCAATTCTGATGTTCTTTCTTTTTCCGGTGCCGGCGCGCTATGCGGTCATGATCTTCGGCGCCATCGCGTTTCTCTTCACGACCGAGGCCTCGACGAGCCGGACGGCGCACGGCGCGCACCTCGGCGGGCTCGTCGCGGCGTACATCTTCCTGAAAGCCGGGCGCGGGGGCATCAGCTCCGAGCTGAAATACCGTTACGTCAAGTGGAGGATGAACCGACTGCGGAAGAAGTTCGACGTCTATTCGGGTGGGCGCGGGCCCTGGGACAAACGCGTGCACTGATTCACAGCAACGCCCGTACGTATCCTCCGTCAACGACGAGCGTCTGCCCGGTGATGTAGCTGGCGCGCTCCGATGCCAGAAACGCGATCGCCTCCCCCAGCTCACGCGGATCGCCCATCCTTCCCATCGGCACGGCTGCAAGCGTCCGCCGATCGACCTCGGCAGCCGGGATTCCCTCACGTTTCGCCGTCGCGTCCGCGAGCTCGACGACGCGATCCGTTCGGGTGTAGCCGGGGGCGACGCAGTTGACCGTAATCCGCTCGGGGGCGAGCTCGGCGGCCAGCGTCTTCGCGAAGCCGGTCACGCCGGCGCGGACGGCGTTGGACAGCATCAGTCCCGGAACGGGCTGCTTCACCGCGATCGACGTCACGCAGACGATTCGTCCGGCGGGTCGGGCGCGCAGGTGCGGGAGGGCGCGTCGCGTCAGCCGCACGACGCTCATGAGGAGGAGATCGACTGCTTCCCGCCAGTCGTCGTCGGTCAGCCCGTCGAAGACCGCCGAACGCGGCCCGCCGGAATTGGTGACCAGGATGTCGACGCCTCCGAAGTGCGCCGCCGCTTCGTCGACGAATCGGTCCGCGTCGGCTCGTCTCGACACGTCGGCGGCGATCGGCAGGATCTCCGCGTGTGTTTCGTCGGCAATCTCACGGGCGGCCGTGTCGAGCGCGCCCCGGTCTCGTGCGCAGATCGCCACGCGGCAGCCATCGCGCGCGAGCGCGGTCGCCGCCGCGCGCCCGATGCCGCGGCTGCCGGCGGCCACGAGTGCGACGCGATCGCGGGTCATCCGATCAGGGCCGCGCTACCCAGGCAGCCTGAAGGGCTGCGCTACTTCGTGTGGAAGTACGCATCCGTGTGATCGAGCCAGTCCTGCCGGATCGGGCTGAAGAGGTCCAGCTCGAACGTGTCGTCGAGGGCCTCGGCCTGGTGCTCGACCCACGACGGGATGTGCAGCACTTCGCCTTCGCGAACGATGATCTCCTCGCCGCCGACGAGAAACTTGAGCGCCCCTTGCAGGATGTACGTCATCTGCTCGCTCTCGTGCGAGTGCATGGGGACCACCGCCCCTTTTTTCAGGTAGATCTGGCCGATCATCTCGCGGTCGCCGGTCACCAGCTTGCGCGAGATCATCTCGGTCACCTTTTCCAGCGCGATTTCGTCCCAGCGGTGCAGCGTAGCGGCGGCATTAGTCATAGGAAGTGGCCGCAGATTATAGCCGCAGATGCACGCGGGTGCACGCGGACGGGGCTATAATTCTGGAGGCCATGAAAACCGAGATCGCGCCGCGCGCGGCTCGCGAAGGGCTCACGCGCGAGGACCTGATACGGTTCTATCGCACGATGCTGCTCTCGCGGCGCCTCGACGACAAAGAGATACAGCTCAAGAACCAGAGCCTGATCTTCTTTCAGATCAGCGGTGCCGGTCACGAGGCCGTGCTCGTCGCGGCCGGCCAGGTGCTGCGCCCCGGCTACGACTGGTTCTACCCGTACTACCGCGATCGCGCGCTCTGCCTCGCGCTCGGCGTGACGGCGGAGGAAATGCTCCTGGCCGCCGTGGGCGCGAAAGACGATCCGGCATCCGGCGGCCGGCAGATGCCGTCGCACTGGGGGCACAAACGCCTCAACATCGTGTCGCAGTCGAGCCCGACCGGCACGCAGTGCCTGCAGGCGGTCGGCTGCGCCGATGCGTCGCTGCTCTATGAGCGGAACGACGCGATCCCGGATCGTCAGCGGCTGTATCACAAGGATGACGTCGTGTACGTCTCGCTCGGCGAAGGGACGACGAGCGAAGGAGAGTTCTGGGAGTCGCTGAGCACGGCCTGCGTCAGGAGGCTGCCCGTCGTCTATCTCGTCGAGGACAACGGGTACGCGATATCCGTCCCCGTGGAGGTGCAGACGCCGGGCGGAGACATCTCGCGGATCGTCGAGTCGTTCCCGGGGCTCAAGGTGCTCCGCGTGGACGGCACCGATCCGATCGCCAGCTATCGGGTGATGCGGGATGCGGTCGGCCACGTCCGCGAGCGGAAAGGCCCGGCGCTCGTCCATGCCAAGGTCATCCGGCCGTACTCGCATTCGTTGTCCGATGACGAAAAGCTGTACAAGACGTCCGACGAGCGCGCGGAAGAAGCGACGCGGGACCCGATTCCCTCGTTTGCGGCGCTCCTGAAGCGGGAGGGGCTGGCGTCCGACGCGGACCTGGAGACCATCGCGGCCGATGTCGAAGCCGAGATCGCGCGCGCGACCGAGCGGGCGCGCGCGGCCGCCAAGCCGACCAGGGACACGGCCACACTGTACGTTTACTCGCCCGACGTCGATCCGACGTCGAAAGCGTTCGACACCCCGGCGTCGCCGGAGGGAAAGCCGGACACCATGGTCGCGGCGATCAACCGCACGCTGAAGGACGAGATGGCTCGCGAGCCACGTATCGTCGTGTTTGGCCAGGACGTCGCCGATTGCTCTCGCGAAGGGGCGCTCGGGTCCGTCCCGGGCAAGGGAGGCGTGTTCAAGGTGACGCACGGCCTGCAGCGCGCCTACGGCGGCCACCGCGTCTTCAATTCACCCCTCGCAGAGGCGAACATCGTCGGGCGTGCCGTCGGCATGGCGACGCGCGGCCTGAAGCCGGTCGTCGAGATCCAGTTCTTCGACTACATCTGGCCGGCGATGATGCAGCTCCGCGACGAGATGTCGATGCTGCGGTATCGGTCGAACAACGCGTTCTCCTGCCCCGCGGTCGTACGCGTGGCGATCGGCGGCTACCTGCGGGGCGGCGCGCCGTATCACAGCCAGTCGGGCGAGAGCATCTTCGCGCATTGTCCCGGGCTGCGGATCGTGTTCCCGTCCAACGCGATCGATGCGGCGGGGCTGCTGCGCACGGCGGTCCGCTGCGACGACCCGGTGCTCTTCCTCGAGCACAAGCACCTGTACCGCCAGACCTACAACAAGGGCGCGTACCAGGGATCCGAGTTCATGATCCCGTTCGGCAAATCCGCGATCCGGCGCGAAGGCACCGACGTCGTGGTGCTGACCTGGGGCGCGCTCGTCCAGCGCTCGCTGCTGGCGGCCCAGCAGGCTGAGAAGGACGGGGTCAACGCGATGATCATCGACCTGCGCACGATCGCGCCGTTCGACTGGGACGGCATCGCGCAGGCCGTCCGCGCACACCAACCGCGTCATCATCGCCCACGAGGATCAGCTGACGTGCGGCTTCGGTGCGGAGCTGGCGGCGCGCATCGCGGGCGACCTCTTCGAGTTCCTCGACGCCCCGGTGCGCCGGGTCGCCGCGCTCGACAGCCCGGTCGCGTATGCCCCCGACCTGGAGGAAGCCATCCTTCCGCAGGCCTCGGACGTGCTCGCGGCCATTCTGGAAGTCGCGCGGTACTGATAAAAGGTGACAGTCGTCTTCTTCCTGCTCGCCCTCGCGGCGGCCGGCCCTCCGCGTGTCGAAGTTCTGAAGGCTTCCGGCGGCCTGCCCGCGCACATCGCTGGTCTTTTCTCGGAGCCGATCAATTTCCAGCAGGCGCGCGACGGCACGCACTACGTCTTCGACCGCCGGGCCCACACGGTCTATCGAATCGACGAGTCGCGCAGCACCGCCGCCAAGATCGTGCACATCGGCCAGGAAGAAGGACGGATCATCGAGCCCACCGCCTTCGACCTCGATCCAGGCGGCGTGTTCGTCGTCGCCGACGCCCCGAACAACGTCGAGCGGGTGCAGCTCTTCGGACCGGACGGGACGCGCGTCGGCGGATTCACGCTCCCGGGGCGCGCGGCGCCGCGCATTACGCTCGGGAGCGTCGTCCTCAACGGCATCGGATCGCTGCAGTTCACGGGACGGTCGATCCTGATGAACCAGCCGGAATCGGGCGCGCTCTTCATGGAGTTCGGCCTGTCGGGCACCCCGCTGCGGAACATCGGCGTGCTTCGTCAGACGGGGCACGAGCAGGACCGGGACGTGCATCTCGCGTTGAACGTGGGGATGCCGCTCGCACACCCGAACGGCGGCTTCTACTTCGTCTTTCAGGCCGGCACCCCGATGTTCCGGCGCTACGACGCGCAGGGCAAGCTGCTCTACCAGCGGCACGTGGAGGGTCCTGAACTCGACGGCCTGCTGGCCGCGATGCCGGCGTCGTGGCCGCGCCGCGGTGAGCTGCCGCTCATCTTGCCGACGGTCCGAACGGCAGCCGTCGATCGCGAGGGCAATCTGTGGATCGCGCTCGCGGTGCCGTACACATACGTGTATGACAGCGACGGCGAGAAGATGCGCACGGTGCAGTTCAGCGCGGCGGGCGTCCTGTCGCCGACGAGTCTTTTCTTCACGGCGAATGGCCGCCTGCTCGTGACGCCAGGATGTTACGAGTTCAGAACTCAGAGCGTCCGCCATCACATCAGCTTTCCCACCGGTCCCAGATCCAGATTGAGATCCTCCGGGCGAAGATCGAACTGCGCCGCGATGTCGCGGATGGTTTCTTCCAGCCGCATGAGGGACGTGCCGAGCTTCTCCGTTTCGTCGTCGGTCAGCGTGCCCTGCTCCATTCGCCGGATGGCCTGACGCTCCATCAGCCGTCGAAGCAGCTCGACGAGCGTGAGCACGAGCTTCACGACCGAGCGCCGGACGTCTTCAGGATCTGCGTTCCAGCGGGGCGGGCCGCTGCTATCCGTCACGCGCGCGAGCTCGCGGCGAATGGCCTCCAGGTCGGGCTCGAAGACGTCGACCGGCTTGCGTCTCGCGGCCGTAGCCCTCTTTGTGGCACGACCCTTAAGGGTCGTACCACCAGTCTGCTTCCGCTTTCGCCGCGGCCGGGCGGGTGCGCGTCGAGACCGCCTGCGGCTCACTCGATCACCTCCGGCGCAAAGGCGTAGGGGGGCCACGGCCCGCTCACGATTGCCGCCACTCCGCACTCGCGGCTGATCGCTTCGAAGACCGCCGCCGCGTAGCCGCGAGAGGCCCCTCGGCTGATGAGGTGAAAGACGGTCAGCGCCTGGTGCTGCACCTCGACCCGCTCGTCGCGGACGATGCGCAGCCGCGCGATCGCCGCGCGGACGGCCTGCAGCGACGGAATGTCGGCGCCGGCCCGCCGGCGAAGATACGCGGTGCCCGATCCGGACCCGGCCGGTCCGCGCGAAGGGCCGGAGAGCGGTTCCGAGAAGAACAGCCGCAGAATCATCTGCTCGGCGCCGCGGACGCGCCGCAGACCGCGAGCCAGCGACGCGCCGCGGGCCCGTAAGAGCGACCGCAGCTCCCGCTCGTCTTTCGTGTGCGAGCCGAATCGCGCGGGCAGGATGGCCGCGTGCCGCGCCGCCAGCCGACGGACCAGCCGCTCCTGCGCCTGGAGCCGCTCAACGCCGACCGCAAGCGGCCGATCCATCGGCTCGGCGATCGCGGCGACGCGGCCGGCGCGTACCCGGACCAGCCCGCGTCCGCCGAGGCCGCGCGCACGCGGCGCCACGGCCGATCCGCCGACGATGGCGTAGACGTATCGGCCCTGGGGTGCCGGCTTCATTTCGGTCGGCGCCGCCCCAGCAGACGGTCGGCGGCACACAGCAGCACCGAGACCCGCAGATAGACGAGATCGACGCCGGCCAGCGCCAGAAAGACGTCGCCGTTCACGATGACGCCGCGATTGAGGAGGCTGTCGACGACGTCGAGGAGCGTGCGCTCCCCTTCATCCAGCACGCGGGCCACGGTCGTCCGATGCACGGCGTGAGGCGGGCGTGGCGGGCTGGGGTGCTTCGGACGTTTGAGGTGAGGCGGCGCCGGGTGCCGAGGGCCGCGGGCCGGGCGCCGCGACGGCGGCGGAGACGGTCTGGGCGTACGCGGGAGCGGCGGTGTGCGCGGCGGCGGTCTCATGAAATGAAATGGTAGGCGGGCCACGGGCCGGTCAGCGTCAGCGTGCATCCCGCCTCCCGGCATCGCTTGACCTGACGCGTCGCTTCGCTCCGAAACTTCGCCCGGCGTGCGTTCGGCACCAGATACGCCGCGTCGAGCACGAGTCGGGCTCCGGCCTCGCCGTCGACAGGCGGTTTCAGCATCGATGCCCGGGCGATCTTCTCGAGCGTCCGATGCGCCGTCCTCGCGGCCGCTGCCGCCGCCGTGGCGGCGGCGCGCGCCTCGTCGCGCGCCTGTTTTTTCTTGAGCAGGAACTCGGCGCCCGAGCCGGCCTCGGTGCGTTGGCCCGCCGCGGTCGGTTCCGCCGTCGATGCGGATCGAAACACCCGCACGCTCCACTCGGCGGCGCCGGCAATCCGCCGGAACGCGCGGTCGAGCGTGCGGCGCGCGCGCGCGACGTCCTCGATCGCCCGCGCGTCGCTGTGAAATATCGTAAAAAGCTTCATCGGCACGACGGAACCGCGGCGCGCCAGGTATTCCACGACCCTCTCGTGCGCGAGGGCGCAGGTCCCGACCCAGTCGAGATCGCGCAGCCCACGGGCGAGCGCCTCCTCGCCGTAGCGCTCGAGCGGCACGTCGGCGGCGACGACCCAGCGGCCGCGCTTCAGGGGCAGCGCGCGTGGCGGACCGGCGCCGGCCAGGCCGACCGGCGCCGCCGACAGCGAGGGCGCGCGCGGGCTCTCCACGAGGCCGTAAACGTATGTCCCTTTCGGCATGTCAGGCCGCAACCCAACGCCGCATCCAGCTCGTCAACCCCGTCAGACCGCGCGGCGGCGGCAGCGTGAGCGGCGCGACGATGATATCGCAGCCCTCCGCGGGGCGCGGGCGCCGGCGCCTCCGTGCGTCATCCTTTGCTCCGCAGGCGAGAACGAGCTTTGCAATCTCGCTACCCTCCGCCCGGCGCGCGGCGCGGCAGCCTGAGCACGTGGCCCGAACCGGCGTCACCGCGTTGACGACGACGGCGGATGTCCGGATTCCGAGTCCATCGAGCGCCTCGAGGAGTCGCATGGTCTCCAGCCGGGGCAGCCGGGCCGCGCGGGTCACCGCGACCACCCGCGTCCGCGCAGGGTCCCTGAAAAGCGCCTGCAGGCGCCGCACCGCGCGCGACAGCTGCACGATCTGCTCGCCCAGCGCGCCCATCCTCGCGACGTCGCGATATTTGAGCAGGATGCGCATCAGCTCCGAAAGCCACGCGGCCGCAAGCTCCGGCATCGCCAGGAGCTTCAGCGCATGACCCGTCGGTGCGGCATCGACGACGACGAGGTCGTACTGATCGAGCGCCGTGACGACCGATATGAGCGCGAGGATCTCATCCACGCCCGGCGGTGACAGGTCGATCAGACGCAGCGCGACGTCGCGATCGTGGGCCAGATCGATTCGGACGCTCGCCCCGGGCGGGGACGAGCGGCGGGAGTCGGCGGCGGGCTCGAATGCCTCCTCGATCCCGCGCCGAATCTTCTCGCGTTCGCGGGCGAGCGCGCCGGGTGCGTCAATTTCGCGGGCGTCGAGCCCGGGAACGCCGGGGATAGTTCGTGGCGAATCGCCCAGCCGGACACGCAGCACGTCTCCAAGCGAGTGCGCCGGATCGGTTGAAAGGAGCAGGACGTGACGCCCGGGCCGCTTCGCCGCCGCCTCGAGCGCGAGGCCGCAGGCAACCGTGGTCTTGCCGACGCCTCCTTTCCCGGCGACGACGAGCAGCTTCAGCCCCTCGGCCGCAAGCGCGGCCCCGTCCGCCTTGGCGCCTCCGGTCTTCGGCATGGGGCGACCCGTCGCGGCTACGACGGACCGGTCGCCCACGAACGTCAGCCTGACGCCGCGCGCAGCCTTGCGCAGAGGTCCGAGCGACGCGCGGGCGACGGCCGCGCGGGCCCGGCACGTCGGGCACGACCGGCGCGCGACCGCCGCGCGATTGACGACGACCTCGGCGAGCGGCAGCCCGCGCTTGCGAAGCCAGGCGACGCCGTCCAGCGCCTCTGCGACCGCGACCGGCTCGGCCAGGGTGATCCACACGATGCGCGTCGCGCGCGGATCGCGGAGCCTGGCGGCGAGACGGCGCGCATCGGCTGCGAGCTCTTCGACCAGCGCGTCGGCGGCGTCGCGCGGCGCCCGCCCTCCTACGGCGGCCGCCACGTCACGGTCGCGCGCGAGCATCACATCGATGACGCCGGCGACCGCCGCGATCGTCTCGGGGGCTTCGAGCAGCCGCCAGGTGTGGCCGGTCGGCGCGGTATCGATGACGACGAGATCGGGGCGGCGCTCCGCGGCGAGACGCTCGATCTCGACGAGCGCGACGAGCTCGTCGATCCCGGGAAGGGAGAGCCGAAGGAGCCGGGCGATATCCTCTCGATCGAGAAGGGTCCCGCGTAGAAGCGCCCGCTCGAACGCGGCGCGGCGGGGCCCCAGCCAGCGCTCGAGCGCCCGCGCGGGCTCCAGCTCCGCACCCTCGATCCATCCCCTGGGACGCCGCGCGGAGGCGGCCGCGGACGAGATGCGGCTCGGGACGTCGGTCAGCCGCACGCCCAGAACGTCCCCAAGTGAATGCGCGGGGTCGGTCGAGACGACAAGGACCCTCTGGCCGCGAGCCGCCGCGCGGCGGGCGGCCGCGACCGCAAGGGTGGTTTTCCCCACGCCCCCCTTGCCGCAGTACAGATGGAGTTCGAATGAAGCGTCCGGCCGCCTTCGCGCGCGAAGCGCGCTTCGGCGAGCCTCGCCGAAGCCTTCGGCGGAGGTGGGAAGCCGGAGTCTACTTTGTCTCGTCCTCGTCGCCGCCAAAGGTGGCCTCGACGCCGGTCACGCGCACCTTGCCGCGCTTGCCGATGACCCCAGTGGCGGTCTCCCCTTCCCGGGCCTCGCGGATCGCCCGCATGCGGGCCAGGATGTCGCGCTCGAAGTCGGCGAAGTCCTCTTCGCTCATCTCCCCGAGCTCGACGCGCATCTGCGCGGCCAGCAGCTCTTCCCGGAGCCGGTCCACGTCGTACAGCTCCTGCTCGGCGGCCGCTGCGACCTTCTCCAGGACGAAACGGATGCCGCCGATGAACAGGGTATCGAGGAGGAACATGTCACGATTGTCCGTGGGCGCGTTCCAGCTTCAGCCGGATATTGACGAAGTTGTACGGCGGCCACGGGCCCGTGTACTTGAAGGTCAGCTTGTCGTAGCGCTGGCCGATCTCCTTGACCCGCGCGTCGAACGCCAGCTCCCGGTCGCGCGCGACGAGGAACGCGGCGTTCATGATCATCCGATCGCCGATCGGCCGGTTCGACCGGGAGGCGACGGAGACGTCGCGCAGCGCGCCGAAGATCTCGGCGACGTACCGCTCCGATCGCGCCTGCAGCGCCTGGTCGATCAACCGGCCGTACTGCATGCGCGCAAAATACGTCGACCCCTTCTGGGACGAGATCTCTCCCTTCAGCCGGCGGATGTCCTCGTCCTCATCTTCGATCTCACGGATGATCGCTTCGCGATCCCAGAGCACCTTGAGCCCGAACTCGAACTTGTCCTTCATCTTGCTGAGGACGTCGGTGAACGCGTCGTACGCGGAGCGCAGCAGCTCGACGATGTCGTCGCCCGTCTTGAACACGGTGCCGAACGACATCGGCAGCACCGTGTGGTTTTTCATGACCGTTTCGTTGACCCGCTGGTGGGCCAGGACGTTTTCGCGCGTCGGGTCCTGCACGACCATCGGCGTGTTCGACACGACCGCGGCAAGGTCACGGTAGTTGACGGTGTGGACCTCGGCCGGCTCCGAGCCGATGCCGAGCGGGCCGAAGAGGAGCTGCCTTTCGCACTGGACGATGCAGTAGACGTACTTGCCCTCACCCGAGGGTCTGTCCTCGAGCGAGACCGCCTCTGCGGCGCGCGCGGGGATCTTGACGCGCTCGAGTTTGCCCATCAACGGTGCCTCCGCCCCGGTGACGGCCTCCCGGCCGCGCGGCGATCGATCCGGCGTGTTCTTCCCCGGCGTTTTCTTTCTGGCCCCGGTCTGGCTCCTCCGCTGCTTCGGCATGGGTCAATCAGTCTCGTCGATTCCTGCCGGACGCCGACCGCGGCACCGGCGTGTGGCCGCGCCCGGCCGCCGCCGCCCGCAGTTTCCGCCGCATTTCCAGCATCCTGGTGATCTCGGCCACCAGCGCGTCGGGGAGACAGGGTTTGGTGACGAACGCGTCGCACCCGGCCTTCGTCGCGCTCTCCGCGTGTCCCGACAACGCATGGCCCGTCAGCGCCACGATGGGGATGTGCCGCGTCCGCTCGTCCTCTTTCAACCGACGCGTCGCTTCCCAACCGTCCATCCTGGGCAACGCGAGATCCATGAGGATGATATCCGGGACGAGCGTCGACGCCTGCTCGATCGCCTCGTAGCCATTCGACGCCTCGGCCACACGGAAACCGGCGTACCGGAGGTATTCGCTGTACATTTCGCGCGCGTCCTGATAATCCTCGACGACTAGGACGAGCGGCTGTTCCTTCGTTTCTGCAGGCATGAAACCCTCTATTTTCATCCGGTCATCGTTTTCGCAGCCGCTCCGGAAGTTTCAGCGTGAACGTCGACCCCTTGCCGGACTCGCTCCGCAGCTCGATGGTCCCCTCCAGCGTGGTCGCGAGACGCCGACAGATCGACAACCCCAGCCCCGTTCCCCCGTAGCCGCGCGCGGGTGAGCTGTCGAGTTGTCGGAAATCCTCGAAGATCCGTAGCTGATCCGCCTCAGCGATCCCGATGCCCGTATCGCTGACCGCGATCGTGATCGTCCGGCCCGGCGGCTGAAAGCCGGCCGTGACCGTCACCGACCCCTGATGCGTGAACTTGAGGGCATTGCTCAACAGGTTGACGAGGATCTGCTTGACCTTCTGCCGGTCGCTCCGAAGCTGCGGCAGGCTCGACTGGATTTTCGATTTCACCGTCAGGTTCGACCGCCTGACGATCGGCTCCAGCTCCGCCATGACCTCGTCGATGAGCTGCGGGACGCGGAACGTGGTCACGTTGATCGGCATCCGCCCCGCCTCGATGCGGGTGATGTCGAGAATGTCGTTGATGAGCACGAGCAGGTGGCGCGAATTCGAATCGATGCGCGTCAGGCTGCGGCGCTGCGGCTCGCTCACCTGACCCGACACGCCCTGCAGCAGCATGTGCGTGTACCCCAGGATGGCGTTGAGCGGCGTCCGCAGCTCGTGGGACATGTTGGTCAGGAACTGGGTCTTGAGCGAGGAGGCCTGCTCGAGATCCAGCGCCTGCCGGCGGAGCAGCTCGTTCTGCTGCGCCAGCTCGGCGGTCGCCTCGGAGACCTTGACCTCGAGCGCCGCCGAGGCGTCCTTGAGCTGCAGGTACAGCCTCGCCTTTTCGAGCGCTTCGCGAAGGTCGTGGAGAATCGTCACGACCCACGTCAGCTCGCGCTGCTCCGACAGGATCGTCCCGGCGACGGCTTCCACCGGCGACGGCTGGCCGGTCGCCGGATCGATGAGGCTGATCTCGCCGCGATGCCGCTGCTCCTCGCCGCTGGCGAGCAGGCTCGAGACGAACGACGTCAGGTGCGCGCCGTTCGTGCGCACGCGCCGGATGACCGCCTCAGGGTTCTCGGGCGGCGCCGTGAACAGCCGCTCGGCCGGCGTGTTCATCAGGACGATGTCGCCCGCTTCGTCGGTCACCAGAATGGGGTCTGCGACCGAGTCGATGATGAGATCCAGCCGGTGCCGCTCGTCGCGCACCTCGGCCTGCGCGACCCGCAGCGTGCGGTAGCTCTCCTCGATCTCCTCCTTGGCTTTCGCCAGGTCGGTGACGTTGCGCAGAACCGACACGACGTAGGTGCCCTGCCGCTCGTCCTTCGCGCGCGAGCTGAGCAGCTCGAAGACGAGGTCCGATCCTTCCAGCGGATCGACCAGGAGCAGTTCGCGGCGCGCCGGCTCCAGCGTCTTCTCCTCGACGGCGGTCGTGGAGAGGGCGGCCGAGAACAGCATGTTGTTCAGGGACACCGCGCGCCGCCAGCCTTCGCTCGCGTCGTCAGGCGCGGAGAACAACTTCTCGGCGCGCGCGTTGGCGATGAGGAGGCGCCCTTCGGTGTCGGTCAGGAGAATCGGGTCGGTGACGGCGTTGATGATGCTGTAGAGCAGCATCCGCTCCTGGCCGAGCCGGGTCTCGGCCAGCGCGCGGCGCGTCTGCAGCCGTTGAAGCTGGCGGCTGAAAATGTCGGAGAGCCAGACGATTTCGGGATGGATCTCCGGCGACGTCGTGCCCACCACCAGGACCCCGCCGAAGGCCTCGATCCCTTCGTCGGCGTGGACCCCGAGCGGAACGACGTGCGCCGCGCTCTCGGGCGAGCCGCGGAAGAACAGCGGCGCGCGCTCGAAGTACACGGGGACGCTTCCGTGCATCGCGCGAATGAGCGGATGCGCATCATCTTCCAGGCTGAGGGCGAAATCGGAGGCGACGGTATCGGCGAGACCCCGTTCGGCGAGGATCGCGAGATGGCGCGTCGCGGGATCGATCGTGGCGACGAACGCGTGGCGGACGGGAAGGTGCGAGAGCAGCCAGTCGAGCGTGCGGCGCGCCGACGCCTGCAGGTCGGTGCTGGCCAGCAGGAACTCGACGAGCGCGAGCTTGCTGTCCCCTTCGCCGAGGGTGGCAAAGGCTGCCGGAGCGGCGGCGGATGATCCCGTCTGGAACATCCCGGCTCTCGTTTAGGACTGTGGCGTCCGGTGTGGCCGCGGTGGTGTCCGCTGTGGCGTCCGCTTCTCCGGGCGCCGGGCCGCTGGCCGCCTCGCGAGCTCCGCGCGAAGGGCGGCGTTCTCGGCCAGGACGTCCTCGTGCGAGGTGATTTCGCCCGTCGGCCGCGAAATCGGTGCGACCTGGGCGACAGCCTCCGAGTACTTCAGGTAGGTGTCGATTGACGCCACCACGACGCGGGCCTCAACGGTAATCAGGTCGATCCCGACCAGAGAGACCCGCACCCACGCGTCGATGACGATCCCCTTATCGAGCACCCGATCGAGCACGTCGATGAGACTGGTGCCGCCAGCCGCTCGTTCAACGGGCATCTTGCGATCTCCTCACCTTCCGCTTCCCAGCCTCCGCACCGGCCGTGAGCGCGTCCACCTTTCGTTCGAGCCGGCGAATCTGTTCGCGCAGCTCGCGCTCTGCGGTTATGCGTTCGGCTCCCGGGGACAACTCCCGGTCGTACCGCCACCAGTCCAGTCCGATCTCCTGCGCCTTGTCGAGCGAGCAGACCAGGAGGCGGATCCGTATCGTGAGCAGCTCCACCTCGGCCAGCGAGACCCGGATGTCACCGGCAATGACAAGCCCCTTGTCGAGTACTCGATCGAGCACGTCGACAAGGCCGGTCGAGCGCGAGTGAATCGCGGGCAAATCCGATGGCATGAGGCGGAGACTATAGCGCAGGCCCGCAGGCCCGGCCAAATCCTCGGCAGCGCGTGCCGAGGTTCGAGCGGGTGGGCCGGTGCAAGCGCCCGGCCAGCCCAGGCATCACGCGAAGATCCAGTGAAATCTCACAATCGTCGCCGGTCCGCCCAGCTCGACCGTCAGCCCGCTGACGCGACAGTGCCCCTGTGTAAGCTCATCAGACACGAAGCGCGCGTTTGAGGATCTTACCCGTCGCGCCCACCGGAAGCGAATCGCGGAACTCCAGGAGCCTTGGGTATTTATAGGCGGCACAATTGTCGCGGCACCAGTCGATGATCTCCCTCTCGGTCGCGTCCGCGCCGGGCCGCTTCACGATGAAGGCTTTGACTTCTTCGCCAAGACGCTCGTCCGGCACGCCGACGACGGCGACCAGGGAGACCGCCGGGTGCGTCATCAGCAGCTCCTCCAGCTCGCGTGGGTACACGTTCATGCCGCCGCGAAGGATCATGTCCTTCTTCCGATCGACGATCGCGAGGTAGCCCTCCGCGTCGAACGTCCCGATGTCGCCGGAGTGGAACCAGCCGCTGCGCATCGCTTCTGCCGTCGCATCAGGACGCTTGTAGTACCCCTTCATGATGTTGTGGCCGCGGATGCACACCTCGCCACGCTCCCCCGTGCCGACCGGCCGATCGTCATCGTCGAGGCACGCCACTTCCACGCCGTAGAGCGGCTGCCCCACCGTGCCCGGCTTCGAGGGGCGCTGCGTATGGTTGAAGGTGGCGACCGGCGCCGTCTCGGACAGGCCGTACCCTTCGAGAATCCGCGCGCCGAAAGTCCGCTCGAACTGCTCCATCACGGTGACCGGCATCGGCGCGCCGCCCGACGCGCAGAGCCGGAGGGATCGCCCCGCCGCGGCCGCGTCGACGCCGTGCGTGGACACGTGCTGGAGCAGCGTCCAGTACATCGTCGGCACCGCCGTCCAGCAGGTCACGGCCTCCTTCTGAAAGGCCTCCAGGACCGCGGCCGGCTCGAAGCGCGGGAGCAGCAGGATCCGTGCACCGAGATACAGGCTCGCGTTCATCTGCGCGGTCTGGCCCGTCGAGTGAAACAGCGGGAGCGTGATGAGCACGGTATTGAGCGCGTCGGGGGACGGGTCGAACGCCGGCCGGAAGAGATCGGCCGTGATCATGGCGTTCATGAGCATGTTCATGTGCGTCAGCTCCGCGCCCTTTGGCTCGCCCGTCGTCCCGGACGTGTAGAGAATGACGGCGGTCGCATCCGGTTGGGTCGGGTACGTCGCGAAGGTGGGAGGCTGGTTGAACATCAGCTGGCCGATCGTCAGCGCGCCGCGGATCGGGCTTGCCGCTTTCGGGTCGAGCGTGAGCACCACCAGCCGATCGCAGGCCGGCACCTCGTCGCACGCCGCGCGCGCCATCTCCGCCATCGGCAGCTCCGCCGTGCCTTCGAACACCAGCAGGGCTTTCGCGTCGCTGTCGCGCAGGTGGTACGCGATCTCGCGCGGCTTGAGGAGCACGTTGAACGGCACGACGACGGCGCCTGCCTTCAGGATGCCGAAGTACGCCGCGGGAAACCAGGGAACGTTCGGACAACTGAGCGCGACGTGGTCGCCCGGTCCGATGCCAAGTCCCTGGAGACCTCCGGCAATCTGCGAGGCCATCGCGTCGAGCTGGCCGTACGAGAGCCGCTTCGGGCCGCACACCAGGGACGGCCTGTCGGGGCGCAACCGCGCGGGATGTTCGAGCACGCTGGACAGGTTCAGCGTCGTGGCGCGATGCGGAATCATCGAAGCGTCACCTCCGGCCCGCCAAGTATGCCGCAATGCCGTCGAGCTCGGCCGGCGTCAGCTTGCTCTCGAAGGCCGGCATCGTCGCGTCTGGATCGACCGATTCGGGATCCGCAATCCAACGCCGGAGGGTGAGCAGATTCTGCTTGGCGCCGATGCGCGACAGATCGGGCCCATCGTCATCCCCTTGTCCTCCGCCGTCGCCGTCGATGCGGTGGCAGCCGACGCAGTGGCGCGCGAAGGTCATCGCCGCCGCGCGGGTGGAGTCCGGGACGACGGGCGGCGTGTCGCCGCGCGACAACCGGGCGACGTAGGCGACGAGCGCATCGACGTCGCGCGTATTGACCCGCGGAGGGGGACGCAGCCCTGGCGCGATCATCTCCGGATCGACGACGTGCGACGCGAGCCAGCCGGGCGGACGCGCGAGCGGAGAGGTGCCGATCGCATCCGCCATGGCGGCATCGCCGTGACATCGCTCGCAGCCGGCGTTGGTGATGAGCACGCTTCCGGCAATCTGACGCGGCGTCCAGACCCCATCCGTCGTGCTGCCGGCCGTTTCGCGGCCCGTATCCCTCCACCCCGCCGTCGTCAGCGCGACGACGACGGCGACGGCCCCCGTCACGGCCGCGAGGATCCCGCGCCGCCGGCGCGGGTCCCGCTCGGGACCACGGTCGATCCACGGGAGGAGCGCCAGCGCACCCAGCGCGAGGCCCGGAAGGACGAGTGCGCCGACGATTTCCCAGCGACCCGGGAAGTACTTCAACAGCTGAAACAAGCCGAGGAAGTACCACTCGGGTCGCGGCGTGTAGGTCGCGTCGGCCGGATCCGCGGGCGCTTCGAGCGCCGGCATGCCGCGCCAGGCCAGCGCGACCAGCACGGCCGCGACGACCAGCGTGACGGTCACGTCCCGCGCGGCCTGATAGGGGAAAAAAGTTACCGTTTTCGGGGGCGCGCCGTCGAAAACGGTACCTGACACCTTTGTCACCGGGCCCGAGATGCCGTGCCGTCGCATGAGGAACAGGTGCAAGCCGACGAGGAGCAGGAGCAGCCCCGGCAGCAGGATGACGTGCGCGCTGTACCACCGCGTCAACGTCAGCGCGCCGATTTCCGGCCCGCCCCGCACGAGCGCCGCGAGCGCCGGACCGATGAGGGGCGGGAGCGCGACGAGGTTGATCGTCACGACCGTCGCCCAGTACGCGCGTTGATCCCACGGCAGCAGGTAGCCGGTCAACGCAAACGCCAGCAGGACCAGCAGGAGCGCCACGCCGGTCAGCCATGTCAGCTCGCGCGGCGCCTTGTACGAGCCGAAGAAGATGACGCGCAGGAGATGCAGCGCCATGAAGATCACGATCGCGCTCGCGCCAAAGAAATGGAGGCCGCGCACGAGCCAGCCGAGGCGCGCGTCGCGCATGATGAACCGCACGCTCTCCCACGCGTGATCGGGCGTGGGCGCGTAGTACATGGTGAGGACCGCGCCGGTGACGACCTGGACGGCGATGAGGAACAGCAGGCCCGATCCGAGCGTGAACCACCAGCCCGTCCCGGGAGGAAGCGGCTCGTCCAGCAGGTGCGACAGCCCGGTGCGGTAGCCGCTCCTCGCGTGGAGCCAGTCGAGCAGCCGGACCATCCAGGATCTGCGGTGATCCGTGGCCCGCATCAGACGCGCACCATCACTTCGTCGCGCTCGACGACGGCGCGGGCGTCGAGAACCGCGAGCGGCGCGGGCGGCGGGCCGGCGACCACCTGCCCCTGCACGTCGTAGAACCCGCCATGACACGGACAGGCGAAGCGTTTGGATTCGGCGTCGAACGCGACGCGGCACCCCAGGTGCGTGCAGGCCGATGACAGCGCTCGGACCGACTCTTTCCCGTCCCAGATCAGGAACACGGTCTGCGGCACGCGGGCGCGGCGCCAGCCATCGTCAACAGGAACGAGAACGGTCGCCGCAAACGGCACGCCGGCGGTGAGATCGGTCAGCGCGGCGGCGCGACGCCAGGCCCCGCCGGTCGAGCTCGCGCGCCGCGGAGTGACGAACGCACCCGCGAGGGCCGCGAGCGCCGTACCAAGCGCGCCTAACGCCACCGCCACGAAGGTCCCCAGCGCGCGGCGTCGACCTTCGTTGTCCATCTCTCGTTCTCTCCGCGTAAGGGCTTTACAACCAGCGAAACGGGTGCCTTCTTAAGTCCGTGTAATCCGTGAAATCCGTGGCCCCGCCTACGCCAAGGCTTCGGCGCGGCAAGCCGTGACCCGCGAAATCCGTGGCCCTGAGCCGCCGGGGCCGCCATTCTCGCATTAGTGGGTATGAGAGCAATGGCCCTGCCAGTGATTCGGATGGCCGCCATCGCGTTGCTGCTCGGAGCCGGCGTCCAGCCCGCGGCTGGACAGGAAGCCGTCCCCTTCAGCGTCCCGCGCGCCGACACCGCCGCGTATGTCGGCTGGTTCGGCGCCAACAAAAGCGAACTCAACGGCTACGACGATTGGTACAAGCGTGTCTGGCACGGCGGCCTGAGCTCCGGCTACTACTGGACGGAGCATCTCAAGACCGAAGTGGAATTCAGCGCCACGTCGCGAGGAGAGATCTACGAGATCCCGACTCCCTTCGATCCCACGGCCACCCTGCAGGGTGGACCGGTCGGCCACGAGTTCTCGACGAAGCGTCTCGCGCTCGGCCAGCACTACCAGTTCTTCCACAACGCCTTCTTTCACCCGACGGTCGGCGGTGGCGTTGCGCTCACGTGGGAGACGACCGAGCGGGAGCTCCCGCCCGTGTTCGCGCGAGATCCGGTCCGACCCGGTCAGATTCCTGTGATTCGGCAGATCGAGCCGGGACGCACCGAGGGGCCTGACACGAAACTTCGCACGATGGCGTTCGCCGCGACCGGCTTCAAGGCGTACTTCGTGGAGCGGGGATTCTTTCGCTCGGATCTCCACGTGATGTTCACAGATCGTGTGGAAGACGTGACGCTCCGGTTCGGATTCGGGGTTGATTTTTAGGAGGCGTACCATGAGCCGCGTGCTTGCCGTAATCATCGCCTCAGCATTGACCGCGAACTGTGCGGGCGCCTATCGGGTGAGACCCGACGTCAGCGGAGATCACTTCACGCCGTCGGCGACGAAGCAGGATCCTCCCGCCGTAACCGCTGCGTACGTGAAAGCGATGGCTCCCGGGGCGCGGATCGCCGTGACCATGACCGACGGCAAGAGGATGAAGGGGACGCTCTTGATGGTGCAGGAGGACGCGATCGTCGTCCGGCCGCGGACGCGTGTGCCGGAACCGGCACAGACTCTTCCGTTGGCGCAGATCGCAACGATCGAGACGGAGCAGGAAGGCGGGATGGGGCGTGCGATCGCGATCGGCGCGGCCGTCGGCGCCGGCGCGGCGGTCGGCGTTTTTCTCGCCCTGATCGCCGCGCTGTCGGATTAATGCCGTGGTCCACGCGGGGCCTGAGAGGCCCGCGCTCCTATTTCGTCGCAGCCAGGAGCTCGAGCTTGGAGCTGGCGGCGCGCCGGATGTCCTCGTTCTTCTCGTGCTTCGCGATGCGCTGGAGCTCGCTGCTCGCGCCGGCCTCGAAGAGCGCGTTGATGATGGCGTGCTTCAGCTCGACATCCTCTGACGTGTCGAACAACTGGCGAAGCTGTCGACGCGAGCCGACGTTGCCAAACACGCGAATCACCTGCCGCTTCACGTGCGGCGTCGCGGCGCCGTACACGTCGAGCAGGACCTTCTCCGCTTCCGGCCACCCCTGATACGCGAGCACCTTCACCGCCGTCACCTGCCGCGGCTCATCGCCCGTGCGCGCGACTTCGACGATCGTCGACCGCGCGTCCGCGCGGCTGGATTGCGCGAGCACGTAGATGGCGCGCCGCGCCTGCGCCTCGTCCTCCGCCTTCAGCGCGATCTCGCGCAGGATCGGGACCACGCGCGCAGCTTCGGAGCTCATGAGGCTGCTGAGGGCCTGGATGCGCAGATCGGTATCCCACAGCACCGCGATTTCCGGCGCCGTGACGACCACCGGCGGCGACACTCGGACAACGGCTCGGGGCGGCTTCGGCTGCTTCGCGACAGGAGCAGGGGGCGGGGGCGGCGGCGCACCCGGACCGACGGCGACCGGCGCTGGAGCCGGCGGGGGCGGCGGTGGCGTCGCGACCTTCCACAGGAGGTCTTTTCGGTTCAGCCGGTGCGCGATCTCGATCCGTAGCGACCGCGCCGGCTTGACCCACAGGCTTCGCGGTCGCTCACGTTCCAGCGCTTCGATCACGGTCAGCGCCTCGCCCGGCTCGCCCGCCTGATACAAGCTGTGCGCGAGCCAGTACGCCGCTTCGTCGCGTGCCGGTTCCTTTCGGTCGGCTACGGCGACCCGCAGCTCGGCGATGGCGCGCGTCCAGCGCTCGTCGGCGATGAAGTCCTTCGCGCGGCCGAGCCGCTCGCTCTCGGCGGGAGACGCGCCTGCCACCTCACCGCACAACGCAAGCACCATGAGCACCGCGAGCACCTTGAGCACCTTCATAGACCAAGCTCCGTTCGGACCAGGAGATCCCGCCGATTGATATAGCGCTGCAGCCGAGAGAGCGTCGCGCGATCGTGCTCCGCGGAGAACGACGTCTGCAGCAGAAGCACTTCCAGGTCGCTCAGGAGCGACGCCATTTCCCCGTCACCTTCCTCGAGCGCCGACAGCCGAAGCAGCCGTGTGTCGGGGAGCAGCGAGGCGGCGAGCGATCGCTCGTACGACCAGTCGTCCACGGAGACCGCTCCGGCGTCCTTGTTCGCGAGACCGAGCAGCACGATCTTCGCCCTGTCGAGATGCTCGGCCGCCGCGTCTCGCGATCCGCGCCGTTCGTTGTCGATCTCCATCACGGGTGGCGGCGCCGCGAGCTCCCGCGCCCGCTCACGCTGCCAGAGCACACCCGTCACGACGCCGATCGCCAGCGTGGCCGCGATCCCCGCCGCGACGAGCACGCCCGGACTGGTTCGACGCCGCGGCGCCGACTCGGCGTCGAGACGCGTGTCGAGCCGGCGCATGAACGCGCGCCACTCGAACTCGGATCGCACCCCCTGCGCCCGCATCGGCGCCAGCGCCGTCCGAATCTCTTCCAGCTCCGCGAGCGCGGCACGGCACGAGCGGCAGCCGGGCACGTGCGCCTCGAACGCGGCGCGCTCCGGCGGTTCCAGCTCGTCGTAGAAATACAACTCGACGTCGTGGCTCATATCAATTCCCCGGTTCGCAGCCCGCGCAGCGTCGCGCGCAGGCGGTGCACGGCCGCATGGAGCTGCCGCTTGACCGTGCCTTCCGCCAGTCCGAGGGCGTCCGCAATCTCCGTGAGCTTCAACTCCTCGAAGTGGCGCATCGAGAAGATGAGCCGCTGTCGAGGCGGCAGCCGCTCGACGGCCTGGCGCAGGACGACGCCCAGCTCGCCCGCATAGGCGTATTCTTCCGGCCCGGGTGCGTCCGCGGGGAGCGCATCGAGCGGGTTCCCATCGTCTCCGTCCGCCGGCGACGCGGCCGGCGCCGGCGCGGCGCGCCGCGCATGATCGATGCACGCATTCATGGCAATCCGATAAAGCCAGGAGGTGAATTGCGCGTCCTGGCGGAAGCCTCCGAGCGATCGAAACACCTTGAGGAAGACCTCCTGAGCGATGTCGTCGGCGTCGTGGTGGTTGCCGGAATACTGGAAGGCGACGCGATACACCATGGTCCGGTGACGCTCGACCAGCGCCCGGAAGGCCGCCCGATCGCCGGCGGCGGCGCGTGGGATCAGGGAAGCGTCATCCACCTGTCAACTCTATGACGTAAGGGGCGCGAGGACGGTTGATCTCAATCTGCGTTAATCTGCGGCGCATGACCCAGCGTGCGATCTACCTCTGCAGCTGCCTCGGGATTGCCGCCGCCGTCGCGCTGTCGGCGCAAAACAAGCGAGGCACGGCACCTGCCCTCACGTTCACCGTGGTCGAGGCCTCCATCCCGGAGATGCGGCAGGCGATGGAGCGCGGGCGGGTGACCTCCCGCGAGATCGTTCTCCAGTCGCTCGCGCGGATCGCGTTCTATGAAGATCGGCTGAACGCCGTCATCGCCGTGAATCCCAAGGCGCTGGCCGAAGCTGACGCGCGCGACGCCGAGCGCGCCCAGGGCAAGGCCAGAGCCCCCCTGCACGGCATCCCGATCGCGCTCAAGGACAACGTCCACACGACCGACATGCCGACGACGGGCGGGGCCCTCGCGTTCGACGGCCTCGTGCCGCCGTACGAAGCGACGCTCACCCGGAATCTCCGCGACGCGGGCGCGATCATCATCGCGAAGACCGGCCTCACGGAGCTCGCCAACTGGGTGGCGGGCGCTCCCACGCCGATGCCGGGCAACTACAACTCGCTCACCGGATTCGGCCTCAACCCGTACGATCCGCGCCGCGATCCGCGCGAGGCGACCTTCGACGGCCGGCCGGCGCTCGGCACCGGCGGCTCCAGCTCGGGCATCGGAACCGCTGCCAGCTTCTGGGCGGGGAACGTCGGGACGGAAACGTCCGGGTCGATTCTCAGCCCGGCCAATCAGAACATGCTGGCCGCGGTGAAGCCGACGGTCGGCCGGATCAGCCGATACGGGGTGATCCCCATCACGGCCGACCAGGACACGCCCGGACCGATGGCCCGCACCGTGACCGACGTCGCGATCCTGCTGGGCGTGCTCGAGTCGGCGTCTCCCGATCCGAACGACGCCGCGACGAAAACGTGCGCGCCGCAGCCGGGCCGCGATTACACCAGGTTCCTGAGGGCCGGTGGCTTGAAAGGGGCGCGCATCGGGATTCCGCGCGCGTTCTACTACGACCGGGCGACGCCTCCCGGCGCCAAGGAGCCGAGAGGCGGATTGAACCCCGAACAGACGAAGGTCATGACCGAAGCGATCGGCATCCTCGTCAAACAGGGCGCCGTCGTCGTCGACCCCGCGGACATCCCGAGCGTGGTGGACGCGGACGCGAAGAACAACTTCCTCCTGTGGAACGTCTGCTCCGGCGCGAACAACGCGAAGGGGAAGGACGAGGAGTGCTCCGTCAGCTTCAAGTACGGGATGAAGCGTGATTTCAACGCGTGGCTGACATCGCTTGGACCGGCCGCGCCCGTGAAGACCCTCGCGGACCTGCGCGCGTGGAACACCGCCCACAAGAACGCCGGCACGCTCAAGTACGGCCAGTCGCAGCTCGACATCTCCGACGAGATGGACGTCGAGAAGGATCGCGCGCGGTACGAGGCCGATCGGGCGAAGGATGTCAGGCTGGGCGGCGCGCACGGCATCGACGAAGTCATGAAAGCGCGCACGCTCGACGCGCTCCTCTTCCCCGCCGCGAATGGCGCCGCGCTCGCGGCGAAGCCCGGCTACCCGACCGTCATCGTCCCGTTCGGGATGGTGCCGAACGCGCCGCAGAACCAGCCGCCGTTCCCTGCCGGGTTCGACGCGAAGCCGGGCCCGTTCGGCGTCAGCTTCACCGGCACGGCGTGCAGCGAGCCTCGCCTGCTCGAGATCGCGTATGCGTTCGAGCAGGCCACAAGAAAACGCGCGGCGCCGCCGTTATTCCCGTAGGTCCCGGAGGACCTGCGGCGTATACTGTCTGGATGCCTTTCTCGACGCGAACGGCGCAGACGGGTACGGCTGCGGCGCCGATCGCCAACCCTCTCCGGCGGAACATCGCGATCATCGCGCACGTCGACCACGGCAAGACGACGCTGGTGGACGCGATGCTGCATCAGAGCGGCGTGTTCCGCGCGAACGAGCGCGTGGCCGAGCGCGCGCTCGACAATACGGACCTCGAGCGCGAGCGCGGGATCACGATCCTCGCCAAGAATACGGCGGTCCACTACGTCGCGCCGGACTCGAGCGACGAGATCCTCATCAACATCGTCGACACGCCGGGCCACGCCGATTTCGGCGGCGAGGTCGAGCGCACGCTGGTGATGGTGGACGGCGTCATGCTGCTCGTCGACGCGTCGGAGGGGCCCCTGCCGCAGACCCGATTCGTCCTGCGCAAGGCGCTCGAGCGCCGCCTCCCGCCGATCGTCGTCATCAACAAGATCGACCGGCCCGACGCGCGGCCGCAGCAGGTGCTCAACGAGATCTACGACCTCTTCATCGACCTCGACGCGACCGAGGATCAGCTCGACTTCCCGGTGCTCTACGCGAGCTCGCGCGCCGGCACGGCCTCCATGGACGCGGTCACCCCCGGGCGTGACCTCCGGCCGCTCTTCGAGGCGATCGCCCAGCGCATCCCGGCGCCGCGCGGCGACCGCGAGGCGCCGCTCCAGATGCTCGTCGCCAACCTCGACGCCAGCGACTACCTGGGCCGGATCGCGATCGGACGCGTGGTCAACGGCCGCGTGAAGATCGGCGACCCGATCGCGGTCTGCCGGGTCGACGGCAGCGTCGACCGCACGAAGGTCACGAAGCTGTACGCGTTCGACGGGCTCAAGCGGGTGGACATCGACGAGGCGGCCGCCGGGGACATCGTCTGCCTGGCGGGGATCGAGAACATCACGATCGGCGACACGATCGCCGACGCGGAGCAACCCGTGGCGATCCCGCCGATCGCGGTGGATGAGCCGACGGTCTCGATGGTCTTCGGTGTGAACACGTCGCCGGTCGCCGGCCGCGAGGGGCAGTACGTCACGTCGCGCAACCTGCGGGACCGGCTCGACCGCGAGCTGCTGGGCAACGTGTCGATCCGCGTGGAGGAGACCGACTCGCCGGAGCAGATGAAGGTCCTCGGTCGGGGCGAGCTGCAGCTCTCGATCCTCATCGAGATGATGCGGCGCGAAGGCTTCGAGCTCCAGGTGTCGCGCCCCGAGATCGTCACCAAGGAGCTCGGCGGCCAGGTCGTTGAGCCGGTGGAAGAACTGGTGATCGATGTCGCGGAAGACTTCCAGGGGATGGTCATCGCGCAGGTGGGACAGCGCCGGGGGACGATGACGAAGATGGTCAACCACGGCAGCGGACGGGTGCGGCTCGACTTCCGGATCCCCGCGCGCGGGCTGATTGGCTTCCGGTCGCAGTTCCTGACTGACACGAAAGGGACCGGCATCATGCACCACGTCTTCTCGGAATGGGAGCCGTGGCATGGCGCGATTCCTTCACGGCCGACCGGCGCGCTCGTCGCCGACCGGACCGGGCCCGCGACCGCCTACGCGATCGCGAACCTCCAGGAGCGCGGCGAAATCTTCATCGAGCCGACCACGCAGGTCTACGAGGGCATGATCATCGGCGAGAACGCGCGCGCGAACGACCTCGACGTGAACGTCACGAAGGAGAAGAAGCAGACCAACATGCGCGCGTCGACCGCGGACGAGGCGGTCCGTCTCATTCCCCCGCGGAAGCTCGGGCTCGAGCAGGCGATCGAGTTCATCAACGACGACGAGCTGGTCGAGGTCACGCCGAAGAGCATCCGCCTTCGAAAGAAAGTCCTCGCGGCGAATTTCCGACCCAAACGGACGGAGTCGTAGGGCGGTTCCCGCCTTCGCGCCCCTCGACCTTGCTCGGGGCGCCCTGAGCGCAGTCGAAGGGCGCTTCGGCGAGGCAGGCGCTATCCTGCACGACGTGTTTTGCCGCCTGTCGTGGCGACGATCTGTTCCTCTTCGCGCTCTTCGAACCGTGGAATCTTCGCGTGCTCGACCAGCTGCATCTCGGTGTCGGTCGCCGGCGCGACCAGCCGCATCGAAAACCACAACGCCAGCGCGAGCACGATCGCGCCGGTCAACGCCAGCAGGAAGAGCCACTGCCACAGCTGCGTCCGGAGCGGGGCGAGCAGCTCCTCCTCGGCCTGCCAGACGGCGACGAACCACGTCAGGTTCGGATAGCTCAGCCCGAGCTGGCTCGGCGCGATCCCGACGAGCTGACGACCATCCGGGTGCGGGGCGACGAAGTGCAGCCTGGGGTCGCCGTCGGACGCGCGCGCCAGATGCGCCTGCAACCCGTCGTTGGCGAAGAAACGCCCGCCGGGAGCAGGAGCCCGCCGGCTGAACACGATCGAGCCGTCCTTCCGGATCAGCATCGCATCGCCCGAGCCGCCGGCGACGGCTGCGAGCAGCTCGCGGACGTCTGCGACCACCTTCAGAATGCCCGCGGTGCCCGCGCCCGACGTTTCCGGCACCGGCGCCGAGATCTCGAGCGCGTACACCCTGGCGCTCTCGTCCCACCGCACGTCGCTGACCGTGACGCGGCCCTGCGCGCTCTCGTCGAACGCCGCGCGCCACCAGTCCTCGTCCGACTGGTCGTAGTCGGTGGACACGCCGGACACCGCCGCAAGCCGTCCCGACCGGTCGGTCAGGAGAATCTCGCGGTACACCGGATCCTGCCCGACGATGTCGCGCAGAAGGCGCGACGCGGAGCCCTGCAGCATCGCGGCGAGCGCGGGCGGCACCGCGCGGCTCGCGCTCCACGCGCGATCGAGTTCGGCCACCCTGCGCGCGTCGTACGGCGCGCGACTCGAGGCGCCGGCCGCCTCGCGCAGCTCGGGAAGCCGCGCGAGCAGCGAGGCGTCGATGATTCGCCGGTAGACGTACGCGTCGACCGCCGCCGCCGTTCGCTCGGCCGCCTGCTCGAGCTGCCGGCCGAACGATTCGCGGAGCTGCGCCTGCGCGTTCGACAGGACGAGCATCAGGCCGAGCGCCAGCAGCGGCACGGCCGCGATGAGAAAAACCGTGAGTGCCCGGATGTTGAGGTAGGGGCGACGGAGGTGCATGGCGTCCTCCCGTGGGAACCGACGAGGCCGATCCCGACTTTGCGCTACAGGACTCGTCGCTGCAAAGACGGGTTGAGGTGCATCAGCAGATCGTATACCGATGCGCCGCAGGCGGCGGAGATATCCTCGGGCCGCGATCCTTGCTGCCAGTCGAAGATCGTGGCGATGTCACCGATCTGGACGCGCGCGGCATTCGCGTCATGCGCGTCATGGGCCAGCTCGACAATAACGTGGCTGGCGGACACCGACGCGACGATCGGAGAGAGCACGTCCCCAATCCGGACCTTCGCGCCCTTGGCCGCGGCGCGCGGGATGCCGTCGGCGTGACCGACCGGCAGCGTCGCGATCCAGACGTCACGAGGCGCGACGTACGCGCGGTTGTAGCCGGCGCTTTCGCCTTTCAGGATGCGTTTCACGTACGCGACGCGGGCGCGGAGCGCGACGGCGGGCCTCAAGTCGATCACGCCCGAGGTCCGGAACCCCGTTTCCGGATAGACGCCGAAGATCGCCATCCCGGGCCGGACCATGTCGAGAAGAAACGGCGTGAGGCCGGCGGGCTGGGCCGGTCCCTGGAACAGCGTGTAGCTCGAGGCGGCGTGACGACGGCCAACCGGGATGGCCTCTCGGCCCAGCGTGTCGCACAACGATCCGAAGCGCCCGAGCTGCTCGCGATCGAAGGCGGCATCCTCGGTGAACGTCATCATCACGCCGTCGACCGCGATCGCCGGCGCCCGCCGCCCGACGGCACGCAGGAAATCCGCCGCCTGGCGGAAGGGGACGCCGACGCGGCCGAGCCCCGTGTCCACGCAGACGTGCACGCGGACCGGGCGGTCGAGCGCCGCGGCAGCCGCTTCGAACTCCGGCCCTGGCGGCGTGTACACCATCGGCAGGATGTCGCGCGCGGCGAGGTCGCGCACGTGGCGGCCGTCGAACGGTCCCATCAGAAGGACGGGTTTGCGGAGACCGGCGTCCCGGACGCGGAACGCCTCGTCGATCTTCACCACCGCGAAGCCGGAAACCTCCGCAATCGGCTCCAGCGCGCGCGCGATTTCGACGACCCCGGCGCCGTACCCGTTGTTCTTGATGACCGCCAGGATCGGACGCCGGGTGAGCCGCGCGATCTCCTGCACGTTGTGCCGCACGTTGGCCGCGTTCAGCTCGACCCACGGGTCGAACGAGGCGTGCTCGGCTCCAAGTGCCAGCGGCAGGAGCGGCGAGGAGGTGACGAACGCCCGCCGCGAGATCTTCATTGGAGGCGGAATTATAATCCTGCGCGTGACCATCCTCGTGCTGCTGGGAGTCCTGGCTCAGGCACAGGCGCAACCGACGCCGCCAGGCCAGTTGACCGTCGACGCCTCGTTCGGACCCGCCTTCGATGCGCCCGATTTCAAGCCGGGCGAGAGGCCGATCGTATTCGTAGACGAGGCGCACCGGAACGTCATCTCGCTTCAGACCTATCTCGGACCCGTCGGCCGCTGGCTCGAAAAGCTGGGCTATCTCGTGCGTCCCGCGCGGGGGAAGGCCGACGACATTCTGCAGGCGACGGCCGACCGGACGGTGCTGGTCATCGCCAACGCGCAGGCGCCCGACGGCTCGCCGCCCGATGGATCTGCGTTCAACGAGCACGAGGTGATCGCGATCGAAGGATGGGTTCGCGACGGCGGCGCGCTGCTGCTCGTCGCCGACCGCGCGCCCTTCGGCGCGCCCGTGCGGCCGCTCGCGAAGGCGCTCGGCGTCACGACCGACAACAACACGATCCTGCGAACAGGCGCCGACGGGAAACCGACCGGCGAGCTGACCATCGACGTCAACAAGTATGGCGAACGCAGTCATCCCCTCTTCGATCGCGTCCTCACCATCGTCTACGTCGTCGGCGAGTCTGTAGACGGCCCGGGGGTGATGCTGCGCGCCCCGGACGGCGTCTACAGTGGACCGACGGCGCAGGCGGCAGACGGTCCGCCGGCTGCAGGCCGGCCGCTCATCCTGGCCTTCGAGCACGGGAAAGGGCGCGTCGTGGTGATCGGGGACGGCGGTGTGGTGTCGGCATTCGGGAGCGCCGACGGGAACGCCCATCGCGGCATCAGCGAAGGGGACAACGCCCGGTTCATCCGCAACGTCTTCAAGTGGCTCGCCCGCCGGTGAAACCTGTTTACATCGCCGGGCCGTTGTTCACCCCGGCCGAGCGGCGATATCTCGAAGAGCTGACGGCGGAGGTCGAGGCCGCGGGCTTCCCCACCTATCTGCCTCACCGCGACGGCGGCCTCGCGTCCGCCGACCGGCGCGACACCCGTGCGTTCTATGACGCGGACATCCGCGCGCTCGGCGCATGCCGCGTCGTCGTCGCGGTCCTGAACGGCACGGACGTCGACTCGGGAACCGCGTTCGAGATCGGATATGCCGTCGCTCGGAATCTGCCGGTTCTCGGTCTGTACGAAGACATCCGCGTCAGCGCGCCGCACGACTTCAACGCCATGATCGCGAATGGATGTCGCGTGTTTGCCAGCCGGAAGGACCTGCTCGAGGCGCTGAAAGAGGCGCGCGCCTAGCGCACGAGCCGGAGATTTCGCGGCGTCGTCACGCCCGGGCCCCGCCATCCCAGCTCGATCACCTCGAAGTCGTCCGCGTACAGGCTGTGGAAAGCGGGGTTGAGGATGTCGTTGTTCCACCGTCCATCCATCGTCCCCTGGACGTACATGTCCGAGCCGTTGTCGGCGAGGATGAGCCCGTAGGTTTTCATCGCTTGAAAGATGCGCTGGAGCGGCGCCGGGTACGTCGAGATGTTCTTCGACGCCTTGAGGCGGAGGCGCGTGCCGAGCGGCGGCGCGCCGCTCGCGGAGCCGGCCTGATGCGACGCCGGCCAGACGTAGCCGTTCGTGTTTCGCGTGGAGAACCGGAACGCGTGACGGATCTCCGCGGTGCCGTAGGCCTCGTCGTACTTCACGAGCCCTGGAAGAATCGCCAGGCCCGCCGCGTCGGCCGACGTCCAGGTCTCGGGCCGCCGGTCGTTGGTCGCGAGGTTGAAGTACGCGCCCGAGTCCGCTTCCCATCGGCTCGCCGCCGCGTTCCAGCGCGTCGCAAAGAGCTCGAACAGCCGCCAGCGATCGCGGTCGATGATCAGGAGATGGCGATCCCCGCTCGAGCCGCCGCCGGGAACCGCGCCTTCGATGTAATTCGGCTGCGTCCGCGCCTCGTCGGGAATCGGATAGCCGGGCGCGCCGGGCGCGCCCGGGTCGCTCTGGTTGCCGTAAAGAATAAACGTGACCGGTACGAGCGGCTGCGATCCCGACACGACCACGTAAGGAATGCCGTACGGCGGCGGGCCGAAGTCCGGATGCATCTGACGACGCGCCGTGGGATTCGCCGCCGTCTTCCCGCTGATCCAATCGATGAGCGCCTGCGACTGCGCGGCCACCGGCGCGCTGCTGATGTCCTGGTTCCACCAGTTGTCGACCGGGAAGACCTGGCGGCCCACCAGCGACTCGTTCAGCACCACTCCGGACTGCGCGAGAGGACGCGCGGCTGCGAGCGCGAGGGCGGCCAGCGTGAGAGCGAGCGAGAACTTGCGCGACATTGGGGACATGGGGTCCGGCGATCCGAGGGCACAACGCATGCCGCCTGGTTTGGGCGGCCACGGCCCGGATTCCGGCGCCAGCCGGCCGAAAACCGGTCAACGGGTTACGTTTTAGGCCTGCCGCGCCGAGGCCTTGGCGGAGGCGGGGCCTGCCGCACCACGGCAGAGCCGGATTTGTTCGAGGCCGGACGTACCAGTCCCGGCGTCGAACATGACGCAACGGTCCCGGCCCCGCAATGGGCAGCAACTCACAGCGATTCCGCGGACTTTCCGTTGGCCGCGTACTTGCGATTTGCCGCATGACTTTTTCGACGGAGGGCGCCATGAACGCGCTGGGGTTCGATCTGCGATTGGCTGTCCGAGGCCTGATAAAAGCGCCCGGCTTCTTCCTCGCCGCCATCGGCGCGCTGGCGCTCGGCATCGGCCCCAACACGGCCATCTTCAGCGTGGTGTACGCGACGCTGCTCGCGCCGCTGCCCTTCGCCGATCCGGATCAGCTTGTGATGGTGTGGTCGAAAACGCCGTCAGGCGGCCGGAACCCCGTCTCGCCCGGAGACGCGCTCGCGTGGAGGGAGGCGGCGACGTCTTTCCAGTATCTGGAGCCGTTTACGTCCCGTTTCTTCAACCTGGCGGCCGCCGACGAGCCGCTGCGCGTGCGTGCGCGTCTGGTCACACCCGTTGGCCATTCAATGCTCGGCGAGGGTATCGCGCTCGGTCGCGACTTCCTGCCGGAAGATGATGACCCGGGCAGGAACCAGGTCGTGCTCCTCAGCAACCGGCTCTGGCGCGAGCGCTACGGCGCCGATCCCGGCATCATCGGCCGCGAAATCCGTATGGACGGACGGCCGTACACCGTCGTCGGCGTGCTGCCGGCGGGCACATCGGATCGCCTTCCTGCTGATCTCTGGATTCCCCTGACGTTCCCGCCCGACGCCGAGGCGAATCACTCCTCCCGCGGGCTGCTGGTCAAGGGGCGCTTGAAGCCGGGCGTCAGCATCGAGCAGGCACAACACGAGATGACCAGCATTGCCGCCGAGCTCGCGCGCCGCGTGCCGACCTCGAACAAGGGTTGGAGCGTCTCCGTAGAACCGCTGCAGAACAACTTCTTGAGCGAGGCTACGCGGACAACGCTGTGGCTCCTGCTGGCAGGAGTGGGATTCGTGGTCGCGATCGCGTGCGTGAACGTCGCGAACCTGCTCCTCGCGCGCGGGACAGGTACAGGCGCGCGAGATGGCCATTCGCGCATCGCTCGGCGCCAGCCGCGGCCGGCTGATGCGCCAGGTCCTGATCCAGAGTCTGGTGCTCGCCGCCGCGGGTGGGACCCTGGGCATCTTGTCGGCGGCGTGGCTCCTCGATGTACTGCTCGCGCTGTTCCCGCGCGGGACGCTGCCGGCCGAGGCCGATCCGGCCCTGAACCTGCCGGTGCTCCTGTTCGCGCTTCTCACGACGACTGCCTGCGGGCTGTTGTTCGGATCGGCGCCGGCGTGGCAGACGAGCCGTGTCGATCTCAACGAGATGCTGAAGAAGAGCGGCCGCACGTCGACCGCCAGCCGTCAGCGGCTGCGCCAGGGCCTCGTGCTCGTCGAGCTTGCGCTCGCCGTCACCTCGCTCGCGGGCGCCGGCCTTGCGATCCACAGCTTCTGGAATCGTGCGCAGATCGATCTTGGTGTTCGGACGGACCATATCCTGACGTTCTCGCTGCCGGTCACGCGGCAGCAGTTGAGTACCGACGATCGGACCGCCGCCTTCTATCGGCAACTGCTCGAGCGACTGCGCACGGTGCCCGGCGTGACGCACGCGAGCGTCAGCACCGGCTTGCCGCTCCAGGGTGCGGCGTTCGGCGCGCCGTTCCGCGTTGCCGGCACGTCCGCCTGTGATGTGACGTCCTGCCCGGACGCGGTCGTGCGGATGGTGACGCCCGACTTCTTCCAGACGTTCGGCGGAACGATCGTGCGCGGCCGCGGCTTCACGGACGACGACAGGGCAGGCGGCGCCCGGGTTGCGCTGGTGAACCGGCAGTTCGCGGATCAGTACCTGCGGGATGTCGATCCGCTGCGCCAGCGCATCGAGCTGTTCGAGCCGGGCACCAGCGCGCCGGGGGCGGGTCCGCTCTTCGAGAGCCAGATCGTGGGCGTCTTCCACACGATAAACAACAGCCAGCAGCTCGGAGACGTCAGTCGGCCGGAAATCGTCTTCTCGTTCTGGCAGAGTCCCTTCACGGACGCGGCGGTGGCGGTGCGCACGAAAGGAAACCCCGAAGCCGTGCGGAACGACGTGGCGGCCGCGGTGCGCACGATCGATCCGGATCTGCCGCTGGTGAACGTCCGTACGATGGCTGAGGTCGTTCGCGAGCGCTTTGCATCGGACCGGCGCAGCGTTGTGCTCTACGGCGGACTCGCGGCCGTGGCGCTACTGCTCGCGGCGCTCGGCGTTTATGGAGTGATGGCCTTCAGCGTCGCCCAGCGCACGCCGGAGATCGGCTTGCGGATGGCGCTCGGCGCCGGACAGGGGACCGTGCGCCGTCAGATCCTGCGCGAAGGCCTGATGCTCGCCGCCGGCGGTCTCGCGCTGGGCGTCGTCGGGGCCTACGCGCTGGGCCGGGCGATGCAAAGCACGCTGTTCGGCACCGGCGCGATGAACGTGCCGGTATTGCTGATCGTCGGCGCGGTGCTGCTGGCGTCGGCGCTGCTGGCGTGCTACGTGCCCGCCCGCCGCGCAAGCGCCGTGGATCCGATGATCGCCCTGCGACAGGAATAGACGAGACGGCTCAGGCTCCCGTGGAGAAGCCAGGCGTCCGTCCGTCCAGCAGCGTGGGAAGCTCCGCGGCGTCGAATTGCAGGCCGACGTAGAACGGTCCGAACTCCGCGTACTCGGCGCTGGCT
The DNA here is from genome assembly GCA_963847125.1 of uncultured Acidobacteriota bacterium. GTDB lineage: Bacteria > Acidobacteriota > Vicinamibacteria > Vicinamibacterales > 2-12-FULL-66-21 > DATAEE01. The sequence goes on along the minus strand of CAWJYM010000004.1, from coordinate 1,862,447 downwards.
CGATCGAAGCGCATCTCGTAGATCAGCTTCTTGAAGACGAGCGGATCGTCGGCGAACAGGTCCACGCCCCACTCCCAGTCGTCGAAGCCGATCGACCCGGAGATGATCTGCGTGACGCGGCCGGAGTAGTGGCGGCCGATGATGCCGTGCTCGCGCATCATCTCGGCCCGCTCCTGAAACGGGACGCGATACCAGTTCTTGTCCTCCCCGCGCCGCTTGTTCATTGGATAGAAACACACGTGGCGCCGGCGGGGGATCTCGGTGAAGAGCCGGCTCATCACGCGCTCGCGCTGCGTCTTCATCTCCCCGTCGAAGGCGCGCTCGTAGTCGTCCGACCCCTGGGCGAGCCCGCGCGCCGCCAGATCGCGGTGAATCTTCGCCGTCATGTCGTACATGCCGAGCTCGACGACCGACACGTACGACGTGGTCGGCTCGAGGTAGTCGTTCAACTCCGACCCGGCCAGCGCGAGCTGCGCGCAGGAGAGCTCCTCGAAGCTCCGGCGGAAGTGGACGAACATCAGATCGCCCTTGTGACCGAGGAGCTGAACGAGCGCGCTCCCACCACCTTCCCACTGACCGGACGCGACCACCCGTGAAGCGGCGTCCCGTGCCAGCGAGTGCCGCGCGCCCGATTCGAGCGTTCGCAGCGCCGCCCAGTCCAGCCGGAACATCTGATGCAGGATGCTCCAGCCTTCTAAGGTTTCGGGTACTTCGGGATTATGCATGTTTCAAGCATTGCCGATTGGGGATTGGGGACCTCAATCGAACACCAATCCTCAATCGACAATAAATCCTCAATCACCAATCCACAATCCCCAATGTATCAACGGATACTCTTCGGCGCCTTCTGCCCCTCCGGAATCAACGTGACGTACTTCAGCGGATCCCGGACCGACTTGAAATCGCGCTTCGCGCCCGCGATGAGGTCCGGCGCGCCGTACAGATCGATCGCGGTCCCGGCGAGCGCCTTGGCCGCGACCATCATTCCCTTTTCGCCGATCGTCGTGCCCGTGCAGGCGACGATCTGCCAGCTGTGCCCGGGCGCGCCGAATGTGTGCGTCGCCGCGGTGAGCTGACCGACCGGCACGAACCACGAGATATCGCCGACGTCGGTGGAGGCGACGCCTTGATCGGGCATGTCTCCAAGCGGCTCGACGGTCTCCGACAGCGCGCGGTCGAGCGGGCGGCCGAGCGGCGCCTGCGTCTTGCGCGCGAACGCTTTCTCTTCTTCCGTGAACTTCGGCGCGCCGACCTGCTCGAGGTTGCGCTGGATGACCTCCGACAAGGTCCGGTTCGGCAGCACTTCGTGCATGTCGGCGTCCACCTGAACGGCGGTCAGCTTCGTGCGGGTCATCCTCGCCGCCCCGTCAGCGATCTCCTTCACCCACTCGTAGTACTCCTCGACATCCAAGTGCTTGTCCGCTCGAATGTAGTACCAGACCTCCGCCTCGGGCGGGACGACGTTGGGCTGGCCGCCGCCGTTCGTGATGACGTAGTGAATCCGCGCGTCCTGCTTGACGTGCTCGCGCATGAAGTTGACACCGCTGCTCATGAGCTCGACCGCGTCGAGCGCGCTGCGCCCCTGGTGCGGCGACGCGGAGGCGTGCGCCGGCAGGCCCGAGAACCTGAACTTCACCGAGACGTTCGCCTTCGTGTACGAGTAGCTCGACGCGGTGCGATCGGCGGCGTGCCATGCGAGGATGACGTCCGCATCCCTGAACAGACCGTCGCGCAGCATGTAGGTCTTGCCGATGCCGGTTTCCTCGGCCGGCGTTCCATACAGACGGATGGTCCCCCTGGCGCCGCCCGATTCCATCGCCTTCCTGACGGCGATCGCGGCCGCGGTACTGGCGGTCCCGAACACGCTATGGCCGCAGCCATGGCCGGCCGCCGCGCCCGCGCGCTCCTTGCGCTCGGCGACCGCATCCTGCGAGAGCCCCGGCAGCGCGTCGTATTCCGCCAGGATGCCGATGATCGGCCGGCCGGACCCGTAGCTCGCGACGAACGCGGTTGGCATGCCGGAGACGCCGGCCTCGATGGCGAACCCGTTCGCGCGGAGCAGGTCCATCAGCTCTTTCGCCGACTTGCTTTCTTCGAGGCCGGTCTCGGCGTAGGTCCAGATGGCGCGGTTGACGCGCCTCAAGGTATCGGCGTTGTCGTCGATCCAGCCGAGCGCCGTCCCCTTTCCGTCAGCGGCCCGTCCGCTCGAGGAGGCGAGCAGTGCGAAAAGCGCGAGAAGCGCCGGTCGTCGCATCGCGCCATTCTACAGCCAGAACCTCAACGCGGACGCGCGCAAGCCCGTCCCGAACGAACGCGAGCGACCTCGCGGCGCCTTTCGAGACGTCGAGGATCCGGCCTTTGATGTACGGCCCCCGGTCGGTGATCCGCACGACCACGGAGCGACCGTTCGAGAGGTTGGTGACGCGCGCGACGGTACCGAGCGGCAGCGTGCGATGCGCCGCCACGGGCTGGTGCATATCGAAGATCTCGCCGCTCGCCGTCCGCCGGCCGTGGAAGCCCGGGCCGTAGTAACTCGCCCAGCCCACGATCGTCTTGACGACGGGATCGCCGCCGGCGGCCGCCACCGCGACGACCGGGAGCGACGTCCGAATCGGCACGAAAAGGACCAGGCACAATGCCGCCGCGATCAGAAGTTTCTGCACATTCCCTTGTCGCAGATCCGGCGCGTGAAATCGAGCTGAGGCGTTGTAGGGGCGGTTCCCGCCTTCGCGCTTCGCGCTATGGCGAGGCAGGCGCGAACCGCCCCTACGGCAGAGATCGGCGTGCCGCCGGTCGACGCGCGACCGACGCGGAGGACCCGCGGCTGTGACGGCTGGCGTGACCGGCGATCCGGCCGGGCCAGCCATCGACAGGGTCCAAAGTGATATAAAGGATGCCGCCTGTTCCTAAGGAGCTTCTCAGATGAGACTGAATCGTGTGGCCCTGATTGTCGCCATCCTCCTGGCCGTAGCCACGGCGCCGACGCTCGCCCAACAGCCCGCCGGCACCCTGCGGCAGCCCGACGTCATTTACGTTCCGACACCGCAGGAAGTCGTCGACGCGATGCTCAAGCTCGCGAACGTTTCCGCGAAGGACGTCGTGTACGACCTCGGGTGCGGGGACGGACGAATCCCGATCACCGCGGCGAAGAACTTCGGCGCGCGAGGCGTCGGGATCGACATCGATCCGCAGCGGATCAAGGAAGCCTCCGAGAACCTGAAGACGGCCGGCGTCAGCGACAAGGTCAAGTTCATGAACGCGGACCTGTTCGAGACCAACATCAGCGAGGCGACCGTCGTCACGCTGTACCTGTTGCCGTCGCTGAACATCAAGCTGATGCCGAAGCTCCAGAAGGAGCTGCGCGCCGGCACGCGGATCGTCTCGCACAGCTTCGACATGGGCGCCGAATGGCCGCCAGAGAAGACCGAGGAGATCAACGGGCGCCGGATTTATTACTGGACGATTAAGAAGTAGGGACTGGGGACTAGGGACTAGGACCAGGCATTCGGCATCAGGCATTGACAACCGAGGTGGGCGCCCCTGGCGCCCACCTCACCAGCGCTACCCCCGAACAATCCGAGCACGTCCCGTCCGAGCGAACGTACTGCGCGTGGCAGCGCGGGCAGAACGCCGTTGCGCCCGCCTCGCCCGCGTCGGGAGGGGCGATGACGTCGGACCACAGGTCGCCCGCCTCCAGAAACCGCCTGAGGGCATCGTCGCGATCGGCCGGCCCGAAGTACAGCAATCGCGCCAGCCGCACGCTCTCGGCGCGCGGGCAGAGCGCCATCGCCGCGACGACCGGGTGGGTGTGGGCCAGCAACCGGTGCGAGAGATGGTCCACCGCCCGGATCGCGCCGAGCGGTGACACGCCCATCAGAATCGTGTGCGAACGGCGCTCGGCGAGTCCATCCGGATACAGCGCGCGATGCGCCCGCCAGTACGTCCAGAGGATGAACCCGAGGATCCCCAGCCCCGTGGCGAGGAGTCCGAACCAGGTTCCCGCGAGCCCGCGGAAGTACACGATCGCCGGCGCCAGGACCCAGACGAACACCCAGAGCGTGTTGCAGCTGATCCAGACGGGGTCGGCCGCTTCAAAGAACTTGTCGATTCGGGCCGCGGCGGCTTTCTGCGCGCCCTTCGACAGAACGTCGGCAGAGTCGTTGAGGGATCCCGGAAGTTGGCAGGCTGCCGCGGTCGCCAGCGGAGGAAGGAGGGACGCCATCGACGCCCCTCCCTTTCCCCCTAATGCCAGCATCGGCCCGACGTGTGCACGCCACCGCCCCCGCCGTGCGCCCGCCAGAACGATCGCGCCGTTTCCGACTCGATACACGCACTCCGCGGCGTACACGATGAGGACGATCGCAAAGAACGTCAGCACTGTCCGAGCCCGCGCCTCGAATCGTTGAACCCGTCGTTGGTTACGTGTTCGCCGGCTGCGGCTCGTCGCCGCCGCGGGAGAACAGCTTCTTGATGGCCGCCAGGAGCGCGACGACGCCCAGGACGATGGCCTTCCAGAGCTTGCCGAGCAGGCCGCTCTTTGCGAGCGCGGCGCCGGCCCCGCCGGCGACGAGCGCCGTCAGCCCATACGCCGCGACCTTGTCCCCCTGGACGAATTCGGCGTACCGGCTGCCCGGCTTGAACGTGAAGCCGCCGAGGACCTTCTCGAAGGCCGGCACCACCGCGTCCACTTCTTCGGGTGACAGCACGAGGTCCACGTTCATCACGCCGCGGCGCCCGAGCAGACGCACCGAATAGTTGACGACGTTGCCATCCTGCCCCGAGCCGGTGATCGCCCAGGTCAGGTTGTTGGTGCGGGTGTCATAGAACGGCGGCGTGCGCCAGCCGACGATGCTCATGGTGGCCCAGCCGCGGCGTTTGCGCTCTTCGTTGGCCGCCTCGGTGCCTTCCCGGATGCTCGAGATCATGTCGTCGGCGTCGAGCTTGTCCTTCTCGTCGTCTTTGACGTAGCCGATCGAATTGAAATCGAAGACGACGAACCACCGGCCCGCCTCGGCCGACTCGGGCAGCAGGATGCCGAGCTCGCTGCCGTTCGTCGGATTCTGCGTGAGCTCGAGGAACGTGCGCGTCCCGGCCTGACCGGTGAAGCGGAATCCCTCCGGCACCGTGATCTGCGCGATATCGCCAAGGCTTCCCACGCTGGGGCCCGCCTGCCAACGAATGTCGGGTGTCTGTTCCTGCGCTCGCACGCCAACGGCCGCAGATAGCACCGCCGCCGCTCCCACGACGCACGCCACGATCCTGCGCTGCATAGAAGGACCTCGCCTCGCCCGCCTGGGCGGGACGAGAAAATGTGATTTGCGGGGGAGACAATCATGATGCGGGCTCTGGCAGGCGCTGTCAAGCAACGAGCCAAAGTGCGCACATCACCACGGATCTGTCAGGCGACGTTCCTTTTTCGGCCACCGATTCCGTTGAATGTGATCACATTCGGACCACTGATTTGCTCGACCACGACTTCCTTCAACCACGGATTCAACGGATACCCGCCTTCTTCCAACCACGGATTTCACGGATGCGGGCTCTTCCAAAACCACGGATTCCGCGGATGCCCCCTCTTCTAACCACGGATTCCAACGGATGCCGCCTCTTCCAACCACGGATTCCGCGGGTGCCGCTTTCCCGACTACGAATCCAACGGATCGCATGACACCCACCGATTCCCGCCGATCCGGCGGCGAGGGTTCTTGTCGTCAGTAAGGAACTGCAACGTCGAGCCCGCAGACCCGTTGAAAAATTTGCCACGCTTCGCCGGTCTATTGCCGGATTTCCGAGGAATTTGATTCGGCATCCGGCTTCCTCGAGTCTGTCTATCGCGCGGCACTGGTCATCGTGATGACCAGGCTGGGGCTTCGCGTGGAAACCCGTGCCGTGCTCCCGGTTCGGTTCGACTCCCGCATCATCGCCGAGTTCCGTCCGGACCTGGTGATCAACGAGAAGGTGATTGTCGAGATCAAGGTTGCCCGCGCGCTCGACCCGGCGCATAGCGCTCAAGTACTGAACTATCTCCGAGCGTCGGACATGGAGGTCGGCCTGCTGCTGAATTTCGGCGCCAAGGCGCAGTTCGAACGGCTCTACTACGACAACGAGCGGAAGGCCCGACGTGAACCGCCGGAGGAGGTTTGGCTCAATGAAACGACTTAGCTTTCAGAGCCGGCGTCCGGGCCCAGATCCGGATATTCACGGATGATTTCCCTCTGGAATCGTCGGTCTGCATCCGTTGAAATCCGTGGCCGTGAAATCACGAGCATCGGTTGAATCCGTGGTTGTCAAAGCCATGAAGTATCCGTGAAATCCGTGGTTGTGAAACCGGGAGCCATCCGTTAAATCCGTGGTTGTCAAACAAGAGCATCCGTTATATCCGTGGTTGTGGGCCAAAAGAATCCGTCAAATCGGTGGTCGTGTGCGAGAAGGATCCGTTCAATCCGTGGTCCAAACGTCCCTGATGTGGCAGAATCCATGGTTCCTATGCGCGTCTTCGCCCTCATCGCTCTCGGATCGTTCGCCGCTCTGCCCGTTCTCGCCGTCCGCGGCTCTGCCGCATCCGCGGCGCCGCCGATTGAACAGAAGGCAGCCAAGATCGACGCCCCCGAGCTCTACAAAACCAATTGCCTGGCGTGCCACGGCCCGGACGGCGAGTCGCCGCTCGAGCCGCTCAGCTTCGTCGACGACGCCTGGAAGCACGGCAGCAGCCTGCAGGACATCGTGAAGATCGTCACTGAAGGCGTCGACAGCACGCCGATGCTTCCCTTCAAGGAGAAGCTGACGAAAGAAGAAATCCTCGCGATCGCGAAGCTGGTGCGGTCGTTCGACAAGTCGCTCGCGGCGAAGAAGCCTGCCGCCAAGAAGCCGGTCAAGCCATAATGCTCGCTGCCGAAGGCCGAAAGCCGGAAGGGACTGTCCGTGCCTGACGTCAATGTCGCGCTGATTGGCTACGCCTTCATGGGCAAGGCGCACAGCAACGCGTACCGCCAGGTGGCCCCCTTCTTCTCGCCGCGGCTGCGGCCCCGGCTGAAAGTGCTCTGCGGCCGGACGAAGGAGAAGGTGCAGGCCGCGGCCAGCCAGTACGGCTGGGAGGAAGCCGCGACCGACTGGGAAGCGGTCGTGCGCCGGAAGGACATCGACCTCGTGGACGTCAGCACCCCGGGCGACCTGCACGCGCCGATCGCGATCGCCGCCGCGCGCGCCGGCAAGGTCGTCTTCTGCGAGAAGCCGCTCGCCAACACCGTGGCTGACGCGGAGAAGATGCTCGGCGCGGTCGAGAAGGCGCGCGTGCTCCACATGATCTGCCACAACTACCGCCGGGCGCCGGCGGTCATGCTCGCCAGGCGCCTCATCGAGGCCGGGCAGCTCGGAGAGATCTGGCACTATCGCGGCACCTATCTGCAGGACTGGATCGCCGATCCGGCGTTTCCGCTCGTCTGGCGGCTCGACAAAGACAAGGCCGGTTCGGGAGCGCTCGGAGACATCGCGGCGCACTCAATCGATCTGGCGAGGTTTCTCGTGGGCGAGATCGTCGAGGTGTCCGGCGACCTCAAGACCTTCATCACCGAGCGGCCGCTGCCCGGCAACCCGCGCAAGAAAGGACGGGTCACCGTCGACGATGCGGCGGCGGCGCTCGTCCGGTTCGAGAACGGCGCGATCGGGACGATCGAGGCGACGCGGATGGCGCCCGGGCGCAAGAACTACAACCGCTTCGAGATCAACGGCAGCCGCGGAACCGTGGCGTTCGACCTCGAGCGGATGAACGAGCTCGAGGTCTACCTCGAGTCCGATGCGCGCGGCGTGCGCGGATTCCACCGCGTCCTCGCGACCGACCCCGAGCATCCGTACGTGAAGGCCTGGTGGCCGCCCGGACACATCATCGGGTACGAGCACACCTTCACGCACACCGTGTTCGACCTCCTCGAGGCGATGGCGGACCAGAAGCAGCCGTCGCCCAGCTTCGTCGACGGCGTCCGGAATCAGAAGGTCCTGCACGCGATTGAGCAGTCGGCGAAGACGCGCCGCTGGACGAAGGTGTAGCGCAGCCCTTCAGGGCTGCTGATTGGAGCATATGAAGATCGGCGTGTTTGCAGTGCTCTTCGGCAACAAGCCCTTCGAGGAGACGCTCGACTACCTCGTCGAGCTGGGCGTGGAGGCGGTGGAAATCGGGACCGGCGCGTATCCGGGCAACGCCCACTGCAACCCGGCAGAGTTGCTGGCGAACGCGAAGAAGCTGCAGGCGTTCAAGAAGGCGATCGACCGCCGCAAGCTCGTCGTCAGCGCGCTCAGCTGCCACGGCAACCCGCTCCATCCGCAGGAGAAGATCGCGCGAGAGCACCACGAGGTGTTCCTGCAGACCGTCGAGCTCGCGAAGAAGCTCGACGTCCGCACGGTCATCACGTTCAGCGGGTGCCCCGCCGGCGACGCGAAGGGCGTGCAGCCGAACTGGATCGTCGCACCCTGGCCTCCGGAGTTCGCGGCGATGCTCCAGTGGCAGTGGAAGGAGCGCGTCACGCCGTACTGGACGGCGACGGCGCGCGCCTGCCGCAAGGCGGGCGTCCGCGTCGCGATCGAGATGCACCCGAACTTCGTCGCTTACAATCCCGAGACGATGCTGCGGCTGCGGGACATCGCGCCGAAGGTCATCGGCTGCAACTTCGATCCCAGCCACATGTTCTGGCAGGGCGTCGACGTCGTCGCGGCGATCCGCGCGCTCGGCGACTGCATCTATCACTGCCATGCGAAGGACTGCCGGATCGATCGGCACAACACCGCCGTCAACGGCGTCCTCGACGCGAAGAAGTACACGCGCGAGCTGGAGCGCTCCTGGATCTTCCGAACGGTCGGCTACGGCAACCCCGCGTCGGTCTGGAAGGACATCGTGTCGAACCTGCGCCTGGTCGGCTACGACCACGTGCTGAGCATCGAGCACGAGGACAGCGTGATGTCGGGCGCCGAGGGCCTCAAGAAGGCCATCGCCTTCCTCAAGGGTGTCGTCATCGCCGAGCCGGCTGGCGAGGCGTACTGGGCGTAGGGGCGGTTCCCGCCTTCGCGCTGTCGCGCTACGGCGAGGCAAGCGCGAACCGCCCCTACCGGGACGCCGCCACCGCGTTCGCGGCCGCCGGACGCGGCCGGAACGCGACCGCGAAGAGGATCAGCACGGCGAGGGCGCCGAACGCCGGCACGAACCAGATACGCATCCAGTCGTGCACGCCTTCCGACGTGTACGCGTCGACAACGCGTCCCGACAGCCAGGATCCGATGAGCATGCCGAAGCCCAGCGTGACGAAGGCGATGAAGCCCTGCGCCGCCGCGCGAATCCGGACGTCCGCCTGCTGGTCGACGTAGATCTGACCGGTCACGAAGAAAAAGTCGTAGCAGATGCCGTGCAGGAGGATGCCGGCGTACAGCATCCACACGAACGTGTCGTTGTCGCCGTGCGCGAACAGGAAGTAGCGCAGCGTCCACGCCAGCATCCCGACGATGAGCATCTTCTTCACGCCGAGCCGGACGAAGAACCACGGCATCACGAGCATGAAGCCGATTTCCGACCACTGGCCGAGCGTCATCTTGCTGGTCGGGTTCGACACGCCGATCTCGCTCAGGAACGGATTCGTGAAGGCGTAATAGAACTGGAGCGGGATGCAGATCAGGAACGAGCCGATCACGAAGATGGCGAACGACCGCTCCTTCATCAGCTTGAGCGCGTCCAGGCCGAGGACGTCGCGCGCGCTGATGGCGTGGCCGAGCTTGCTGGGCGGCGTGTGCGGCAGCATCAGGCTGTACGCCCCGAGGACGATCGACGCCACGCCGGCGGCCTGAAACATGCCCGCCGACTTGCCGTAGCCCAGCGAGTCGATGACGTAGCCGGCGACGATCCACCCGATCGTCCCGAGCACGCGGACCTTCGGGAACTCGCGCGCGGAATCCCGCATGTTGTGAAACGAGATGGAGTTCGTGAGCGCGAGCGTCGGCATGTAGCAGAGCGTGTAGAGGATGAGCACGAAGTAGAAGACGCCGAACGACGTGAGCGTCGACACGTAGAACAGCAGCAGGCCGCCGACCATGTGCAGCGCCGCGAGGATCCGCTCCGTGGCGAAAAAGCGATCGGCCACCATGCCGACGAAGAACGGCGAGATCATCGCCGCCAGCGCCGTCGACCCGTAGGCCAGGCCGATCTGCTGGCCGTCGAAGCGCAGCGTCTCGTTCAGGTACGTCCCCATCGCGACGTACCACGTCCCCCAGACGAAGTACTGCAGGAACATCATCACGGAGAGCTTCGCGCGCGTCCCCATCAACAGGCTCCCTTCAACCGCAGATCACGCCGCAGATTGGCTCTCGATCGACAACCCGGCGCCGATCACGCCTGCCCGAGCGCTTTCTTGCAGGTACTCGAAGCATCGCCGGACTTCGGCGACCGTGTCGGTACCTTCGTATTCGTATTCGATGTTGGCCGGAATCGGCCACTCCTTGTCGCGCAGGCGCGTGAGCACCGCCGCGATCGGGGAGTCGCCGGTGCCGAACAGGACGTTCGGCCCCTGGTTCCGCTTCCGATCCTTGATGTGGAGCGAGACGATGCGGTGGGAGTGCTTGTCCAGGAAATCCACAGCGTCGAAGTTGGCGGCCGTAAAGTGGCCGATGTCGAGGTTGATCGTCAGGAAGTCGGACGCTTCCTTGAGCGCTGTGGCGAAATCATCGGGTGTCGCGAACTCGTTCGCTTTGATGTCCGAGTGGTTGTGGAATCCGACGCGGATCCCGAACTGCTGCGCGACAAGGTCGAGGCGTTTGGCCACCGACACGGTGGAGGAGGCGGTTATGACCTTCACACCCAACGCGCGCGCCATCTCGAAGCCGCGGACGATTTCTTCATCCGTGTAGTCATCGCGGAAGCTCAGGTTGTAAGCGGTGAGCAGGATGCCGGCGGCGTCGAACTTCCGCCGGACCTCCGTGAACGTCTCCAGCGGCACCGTGAGTCTCCACTTGCGCAGCGCCTCGCGCTTGGCGGCATCGCCCGACACGCCCGCCGTCACATCGCGCTCGACGTGGTCCTGCCACAGCTCGCAGCTCCCCAGCCCCGCCGCGGCGAGGCCCGCGATCACCCCATCGAGCGGCCGATCGCGGAAGCTGTAGCTCTGCGCGCCGATCTGCACGCCCGCGATTCTGGAGTCGATCTTCTTCTGCGCGCCGAGCGTCCCGGCCGCTGTCGCGACCAGCGTGCCGATTGTCATCTGATGCCACTCGCGCCTGGTCATCGAACCCATTCAATCCTCTTTTTTTTGAGCTCGCCGTGATTGTAGATGCTATTCCTGGCGCAACGCCAGCAGTGGATCGATGCGCGACGCCCGGCGCGCGGGCCAGACGCAGGCCTGCAACCCGGCCGCGAGCAGCAGCGCCGACACGGCGAGAAACGAGACGGGGTCGAACGCAGGCACGTTGACGAACCGCCCGCCGAGCAACCGGCCCGCGATGACGCTCGCGCCCAGCCCGATCGCGATCCCCAGCACCAGCAGGCGCGAGCCGTGTGCCACGACCATGCCGGCGATTCGGAGGGGTTCCGCCCCGAGCGCGATCCGCACGCCGATCTCGTGCGCCTGCCGCGCCACGGCATGGGACATGACGCCGTAGACGCCGACGACGGCCAGCGTCAGACCGAGCACCGCGAAGACCGCGAACAGCGCGAGGTTGAATCGTGGGCCCGCGAACGCGCCGTCCTGGAGGATCGTCTCGACCGTCCGCACATCGGTGACGGGCTGGTTGCGGTCGATCTCGTACACCTGGCTGACGACCGTCCGCGTGACGCCGGCGGGATCGCCGGCGGTCAGCGCCATCAGCCGATCGGCTCGACCGAGCAGCGTGAACGGCAGATAGATCTCCGGCGCGACCGGCTCCGTCAGGCCGCGGTTCAGCCTGTCCTTCACGACGCCGACGATCTGGAACCGATCGTCGGTGATGGCGAACGGGGGCTGCGTCAAACGCGGGATGCGGACGATGCGCTCGAGGGCGAGGTTCGAGAGCCGCGTCCTCGCGAAGGTCTCGTTGACGAGCGCGACCTGCCGCGCCGCGCGCACGTCGGCGTCATCGAGCGCACGACCGGCGGCGAGCGCAATGCCGAACGCGCTCAGATACCCCACGCTGACCTGGTGAATCACGACCGGCGGAGCGCCCTCGGGCGCAGCCCCGGCGACTTCCACCGGCGCGGCGAAATTGCCGAGCGGGTGCAGGCCCGTATTGACGCCTGCCGCCGTAACGCCTGGCAGCGCGCTCACACGCGCAAGCAGCTCCTGAAAGAACGCCGCGCGCTTCGCGGGATCCGGATATCGGGACTCCGGCAACGGCACGCGCATCGTCAGCACCCGCTCCGTCGGAAATCCGATGTCGGCGCGCCCGACGGCAACGAGCGCGCGAATCATCAGGCTGGCGCCGGCGAGCAGCACGAGCGAGAGCGCGACTTCTGCGACGACGAGCCCCGAGCGAAGGAGCGCCTGCCCCGCGCCGCCGCCGAGACCGCGGCTCGTCGCGTGCAAGGCACGCACGACGTCCCGGCGGCAGGCATGCACGGCGGGCGCGAGGCCGAAGATGAGCGCGGTCGCCGCCGACACCGCGAGCGTGAACAGCAGGACCGGAACGTTGATGACGATCTTCGATTCGTCGGGGATCGTGTTCGGCGGCACGATGGCAAGGATGAGGCGCAGCGCTCCGAACGCCAGCACGGTGCCGAGCGCCGCGGCCGCCACCGCGAGGACGAGGCTCTCCGTCAGCAGTTGACGCACCAGCCGGAGCCGGTGAGCCCCCAACGCCGCGCGCACCGCCATTTCCCTCTGCCTGGCGCCGGCCCTCGCCAACAGGAGGTTCGACACGTTCGCGCACGCAATCAGCAGGAGCAGGCCGACGGCGCCGAACAGGATCCACAAATCGTCGCGGATGCTGCTCGGGAAGGTTTCCTTGAACGGCAGCAGTCCGACGCGCCAGTTGTCTGGGAACTGTGCCGGTTCCCGCTGCTTCAGGTCCGCGATGATGGGACGCAGGTCCGCCTCCGCCTGCGCTTCGGTGACCCCCGGCTTGAGCCGGCCGAGGAGGTGCACGCCACGGACACCCTCGATCACGGCGCCGCGCGCGAACACGATCGGGAGATACACGTCCGCTCCCCGCCACATGAACCGCTCTGGCATCACGCCGACCACGGTGCGGACCTTCCCGTTCAACGACAGCTCGCGGCCCACGACCGCGGGATCTCCGCCGAACTGACGCTGCCAGAATCGGTACCCGAGCACGACGACCGGCGCCGCGTCCGGCCTCCCATCGTCCGGCGTATACGTCCGGCCCACGAGCGGCGCGACGCCCATGACCTGGAAGGTGTTCGGCGTGCCGTAGTTGCCGCGGAGCCGCTGCGGATCGCCGTTTCCGGTCCAGAGGACGTCGGTGATCGTGGATGCGATGACGCCGTCGAAGATGGTGCTCCGCTCGGCAATCTCGAGGAACTGATCGGTGGAATAACCCGTCCGGAAGCCGCGCTGATCGGGACTCCAGACGCGGACGCTCATCAGGCTGTCGACGTCCTTGTACGGGAACGGGTCGAGGACCACGGCGTGGAGCACGCTGTAGATCGCCGTGGACGCCATGATCCCCAGCGAGAGCGACAGCAGAGCTACGGACGTGAACCCCGGGCTCTTCGCGAGCGTCCTGATGCCGAACCGGACGTCGCGCACCGCGGGTTCGAGCCAGCGAGTCATTGCGGGGCGATCCGAGTCATAATGAGCCCCCCAACGGGGGACGAGGGATTGTAACGACTTTCAGGAGCCATCAGCATGACGACTTCTTTGACGCTCCCGCTCTGCGCAATCGGACTCGCCGTGCTCGCGGCCGCCGCGGACTCTCCGCGGCCTGCCGCGGGCTCGACCACCCAGACGGGGGCGGGCTGGAAATCCCTGTTCGACGGCAAGACGACGAAGGGCTGGCACAACTACAAGCAGACGGGCCCCGTTCAGGGGTGGGAAGTCGTGGACGGCGCGCTCGTGCGTCAGAGCAAAGGCGGGGACCTGGTCTCGGACGAGGAGTTCGGCGACTTCGAGCTCTCGCTCGAGTGGAAGCTGCCCGCGGGCGGAAATTCCGGCATCTTCTATCGTGCGCCGGAAGAGGCGGCGGTCATCTGGCATCACGCCATCGAGTATCAGCTCCTCGACAACGCCGCGCACAACGATGGGAAGAATCAGAAGAGATCCACCGGCGCCGCGTACGACATGTACGAGCCCGTCCGAGACGTGACGAAGCCGATCGGCGAGTGGAACGAGACGCGCATCATCGCCCGCGGCAACCACGTCGAGCACTGGCTGAACGGCACGAAGCTGCTCGAGTTCGAGATCGGAAGCCCCAGCTGGAACGAGCGCTTTGCGGCGAGCAAGTTCAAGCCGTACCCGGAGTTCGGCAAGACGCGGAAGGGCAAGATCAGCCTGCAGGAACACGGCAACGTGGTGTCGTTCCGGAACATCAGGATTCGGCCGATCACGACGAGCTGACCACGGATACTCTTCACTACGAATTCCGCGGATTCCTGGGTCTCACGACCACGGATTCCGCGGATTCCTCTCGTTCTTCACGACCACGAATTTCACGGATTCCTCCCCTTCTTCACGACCACGGATGACACGGATTCCACGAGTCCGATCTGGTCGAGCTGGTCTCGGACTCAAGACCATTTCATTGAAGCCCGTGTCTAATTCGATTGTGTTGGTCGAAAATCCATCGGCCGCGTCCGGCTAGGGCGACGGCGGTCAGATTTGTAACCGCCGCGAAGGGGTGCGTGCTCGGGTCATCCGTTACCGACGCAAAACGCACCGGATTTGGGCCGGTCATTATCGGCTCGTCATTTGCTCTGACTCTCCGAGGTACTGATGCGTGCGTGTGCCTGGCTTGTCTGCGTGTTTACGATGCTCGCCACGTCGGCTGCGGCGCAGTCGACAACCGAGGATGGCATTCGCGCGATGCTGCGCGGCGAGTACCAAGTCGCCATCCGGATCCTGCAGCCGCTCGCTGACGACGCGACGCGGCCGGACCCTGTCGCCCAATTCTTCCTGGCCATCCTGTTTGACACAGGCCACGGTGGGGGAGCCAACCAGCCGCGCGGCTGCGGACTGTTCGCTGCAGTCCGCCGCGCAGGCGCATCCGTTCTCGGAGCAATCCGCGGCGATGGCCGCCATCATGCGCGAGCAACTCGGTGAGCTGACGTCCGTGTTGTGTGTTCCGGGCGAGAAGTGGCAGAACGCACCGGCGCAGTCGTTCGTCCTCGGACCGGACCATAGGGTCGTTTTTGCGGACACGAGCATCAGAGTCATCTATGGTGACCAGGAGCAGCGCGTCACGTTCCAGGTGCCGGCCTCCATCGTTTGCCTGCCATTCCAGTACACAACGCTCGATGTCACACGGCCCGTCGCCGCTCGCCGTCACTTCTTTCAGTGGTTCGGATGGAAGCCGGACAGGTCGCCGAATCCGGCGTCATGGACACTGGGCTGGATATTAAGTGAAGTCGTAGGCGACAGATGGATCACGATCACGGGCGAGAAGAGCCTCGTCCTGGTCAGCGGCCGCACACCGCCGGCGTCGTACCCCTTGGGCGATGTCGTCCGCCTGCGGGTCAACGCCAGCGGTGAAGCGGAGTTCACAATCGCAGGCGGGATCGTGACGCGCACTGAAGTGATCCCCTGGCGGGAGAACCGTTGATGTGGTCGCGTGTCGTTCTCACCGCGGCCGTGATCGCGTCGACGGTCTGTACCGTGTCCGCCCAGACGACCACGGCCGACGGCGTGGCGGCCCTCGCCCGCGGCGACTATCAGCGCGCCGTCGAGATCCTCAAGCCGATCGCCGAAGACTGGCGAACGGCCGATACGGCCGCGCAGTTCTTCATGGCGGGCCTCTACGAGGCGGGACGCGGCGTGCCCCTGGACCCGCTACGCGCGTGCGCGTTGTACATGCGCGCCTCGAACAACGACGACAGTCCATTCGGCCGGAAGGCTTTCGCGCTGATTCGAGCGAAGATCGCAAGCGACGGGGAGTTCAACGAGGAATGTCAGTTGCTCGCCAACCTCGGGTTCGATCATGGGTTCGAGCCCGTTACCTTCCACATCGGGCCCGGACACTTCGTCGAGTGGACGCTGGCGACGGCGACCGTGACGTACAACGATCGGACCAAACGCGTGCCGATGGGCTTCCCGTCGCCAGGCTTGCGATTTCTGCCGCTGCGGCATACCGAGCTTGCCACGGGCCCGACCCGCTCTCTGTCACGGCACTTCATCGAAATGTTTGCATGGCACCCCTTGTCACGGTCGGGGCCGTGGAGACTGACGTGGCAGCTCTTTGAAGTTGTCGCCGACGAGATCATCATGATCGACACCATCTCAGAGCCGCTCGTCACTTCCGCCAGTGATCGGCCCCCGTCCGGGAAGGCGCTCGATGTCCGCGAGTATGCCGGCGTGCGCGTGGATGACGAGGGGAATGCCGAGTGGGCTGTCCTGAAGGGATCCCGTCCCATGACGCAACGGATTGAATCCGAGGCCGAACGGCGCGAGGTCCGCGAGGCGACGCTCGCGCGCGACGCGGTAATGAAGCGCGTGGATTGGTCGCGGCGGTACGATGTGAGCCGGCAGCCTACGATGTCGTACGTCGACTCCGACGGATGCAGTTACGTCCACGTGTACGGATGGTCGGCGGACCGCGCCGAGGCCGTCCTGGTGCGTGCGTCCGGCCCGGTGCTGAGCCTCTCAACGCAACCGGCGACGTTCGACCTCTCGCGTGAGTCCTCAAACATCTCCGTCGAGACCTACGTGTACGCCTCTCCTCAGCGGCAGTTCGATTTCTGTTCCGATGTGCGGGTGCAGGAGGCGATCGAGCCCGAGACGTGGCGCGCCGTCGCCGGTGCCATCACAATCCAACTGTCGCCCGAGGGCATCCGGGCGCGCGCTCCGCACCTGCGTCGTGCGACCGTGACGTTGAGCAACGTGGTGCTGCGGAATGCGGTAGGGACGACGGTGAGAGTAAGCGGCCCTGTGAGATTGACGGCGATTGTCGGAGGGCACGCGGGATGATCACGCCGCACGTCACTGATGTGTAATCCGGGTCAGCTGACCACGGATTCTCTTCGCCACGGATTCCGCGGATTCCCGGGTCTCACGACCACGGATTCCGCGGATATTCTGGGTTGATGACCACGGATTCAACGGATCTTTCTTTCACGACCACGGATTCAACGGATTTCCGGCGCCCACGATTAACGGATGCATCCGGATCTCGATCCAGATGCCGGGTCTGAAACCTAACTCGTTTCACTCAGCCGAACCTCTTCCGGCGGTTCACGTCGGGCCTTCCGCTGGTTGTCGTAGTAGAGCCGTTCGAACTGCGCCTTAGCGCCGAAATTCAGCAGCAGGCCGACTTCCACCTCCGAGGCCCGGAGGTAGTTGAGCACCTGAGCGCTATGCGCCGGGTCGAGCGCGCGGGCGACCTTGATCTCGACAATGACCTTCTCGTTGATCACCAGGTCCGGACGAAACTCGGCGATGATGCGGGAGTCGAACCGCACCGGAAGCACAGCACGGGTTTCCACGCGAAGGCCCAGCCTGGTCATCACGATGACCAGCGCTGCGCGATAAACGGACTCGAGGAAGCCGGATCCGAGCTTGTTGTAGACCTCGTAAAAAGCCGCGAGGATCTTGTCGGTTATCTCCCAGCAAGGTAGACGCTCAATTTCAATCATGAGCGTCTATGAGTTCAAAAAGGCTGCCGAATCAAATTCCTCGGAAATCCGGCATTAGGCCGGCGAAGCGTGGCAAATTTTTTCAATGGTTCTGTGGGCTCGACGTTGCAGTTCTTTACTGCCGGCAGGAACCCACACAGCCGAATCCGCCGAATCGGTGGTTGTCATGCGATTCGTTGGATTCGTGGTTGGAAGAGCGGCATCCGTGTAATCCGTGGTTATACGAATGGCATCCGTTCAATCCGCGGTCAACCAGGGCTGCATCCGTCCAATCCGTGGTTGACTAGGAGGGGGATCCGTTGAATCCGTGGTCTGAAAGAGATCGGAATCCGTGTAATCCGTGGTTCGGCCAAGAACAGTATCCGTGGTAATCGAGATCCGTGGTCACCGGTCACGCGTCAGCAGCGCCCCCACATAACACGCCGCAATTACCACCAGCAGCACGCGGAAGCCCGTCACGAGCGACAGATACTCCCCCACCCCGCCCGCCATCGCCCCCAGGAGGTTGACGCCGTAGTCGCGCGAGAGCGACGGCGACCGCTTGATCGCCGACCCGAACAGCAACCCGGCGCACAGGATCGGACTGAACACGAGCACGGCATAGAAGACCGACTCCGCGACGCGGCTCGCGAAGCCGATCGTGCCGATCGGAATCAGGAAGCTCACGCCGAGCAGCGCGAGGAGCACGCCTCCGACGACCCAGGGGCGGCGGATCTCCCGCGTCGAGACGATGAGCGTCGCGGCCAGCGCCATGACGAGCACCGACGCGATGGCGAGCGACGCGACGACCCAGGTCGAGCCCCAGAGCAGCGCAAACTGAATGATCGACTTCGTCTCCAACATCATGAATCCCGCACCCAGGAAGAACATCTGAGCCAATCGTGCGGTGTTCAGACTGCTCAGCGCGCTCGGCATCCTTTGCGTGCTCTGCGTCTGGATGCTGCTGATCCGGAGCGCCGGGATGACCGCCGCGACGGAGACAACGAGGATCAGCGCGAGCGCAACGAGATAATGCCGCGGCACGTGACGGTCGCGGAGGTACAGGAACGGCCAGTCGTCGCGTGCCGGCTCGATCGCCGCGTCGCGGTGGTGTACGCGCGCGGGGCTGGGCTCGTGCGACTGACCGAAGGCCGTGACGCGATCCGGCGGGCGTGGCTCTGATGTGAGCGTCCGCAGCCGCGGCCCGGCCATGAGCACGCCGAGATAGGCGCGCGCCTCGTGCACGTGCACGCGCGGCTCCTCGCCAAACGCCTCCGCCGCGGTGTTCGCGAGCCGATCCACCAGCCACGGCTCCCGGAAGTAGTTATAGATGACCAGCAGCCCGTCCGGCTTCAGGCGATCGCGCACGGCCCGGAAGGACTCCTCGGTGAACATGTAGCTCTCGAGCCGCACGCCTGCGAAGCTGGATTGCAGCGTCAGCGAATCGATGAGCGCGAACACCACCAGGTCGTACTGCGCCTCCGTCGTCCGCAGAAAATGCCGCGCGTCGTCCGTGACCCGGGTGACCCGCGGATCCGCGTACGGCCGATCGGGATGCCGCTCGAGGCCGAGGCGGAGGATCACCGGGTCGATCTCGACCGCGTCCACCCGCGCGGCGCCGTGCTTCAGCGCGGCGGCAACATCGGTTCCCGAGCCCGCGCCGAGAATCAGCACGTCCTTGAACGTGTCGCCGAACACCGTGTAGGGCCATTCGTAGAAATATTCCTTGTGGGCGACCGGCGCCATCGACTGGTGGAAGATGTTGTTGACCTCGACGACGGTGTCGGGCCCTTCCTGGCGGACGGTGATCTTGTAGTCCGGCGACCAGATCGCTTCGCGCGCCATGAGATGGACAAGCACGAGCGAGACCCCGAGAAGGGCGAGGTTCCCGACAGTTGTGGTACGACCCTTTAGGGTCGTCTGGGTTGTGGTACGACCCTTTAGGGTCGCTGCTGGTGGCCGAGGCTGAAGCCTCGCGCCACAAGAGCGGCACCGCCGAGGCGAAGGCGAGCCCGAACCACAAGGTCGGCGAGAGCTCGGCCCACGAGCAGATCCCGAACGCCGCCACGCCTGCGAGGCTCCCGAGCAGGTTGACCATGTAGCCGCGGAGCGGCGGCAGCGCCGACATCTCGCGCGCCATCCGCTGCGCGAGCGCGATGAACAGCGCGGCGACGATGACGAAGAGCAGCGGCAGCAACAGCGTCGTTTCGACCGCGACGACCTCTTCGGCCGTCCCGCTCGAGAAGTAGATGCTGCCCGAGGTCGGCACCGCGACCTCGAGCCGGAAGAAGTAGACCGACGCGACGACAATCGCCTGGATCGCCGGGAACCACACGAACAGGTTCCGGCGCGCCGGCGCGAGCAGGCACCCGACGCCGATGCCGAGGAAGCTCGCGAGGAGGATGAAGTTGGAGAAGAACGCGAGCAGCCGGATGTAGGCCGGCATCCAACGGATCAGGGCGACTTCGAGGAACAGGACGAGAAACGACGCCAGGAACGCACGAAGCGCATTGGCGGATTGAGAGCGATCAGGCAAGACCAAGTTTCCTGAGCTGCTCGTCCGGACATCCTTTCCACTCGGCGACGAACGTGTTGCCGATGTACTGCAGGTCGGCGATCCCCATCTTGCTCGTCCAGAAGCCGCTGGCGGTCAGGTCCCTGAACATCCGGAAGAACGCCACGCCCTGCGTCAGCGTGACCGTACGGGGTTCCAGGCCGGAGATATCATCCAGGACATCGCGCCGCTGAGCGTCGTCGCACGCGACGAACCGCTTGTCGAAGCGGCGCTCGCATTCACGGTCGAGCCACGCGAGGCCGCCTCGCATCGCGGTCTGACGCGCCGGCTCGTCCCCGACGATGAAATCCATGAACTCCGGGACGCCCGCATCGGTCGCGCTTCCGGACCGCTCGTCCTTCGGGATGATCACATCGACGAGGATCACGACGGTCGCGTATTCGTGCGCGGTGAAGAACTTCGGCTTGAACGCCGTCCCGGTCTTCTTCGCCGCCTGCCGCGCCGCCTGCGCCTGATGATGCGCCTCCTGCGCTTCCGCGTCCGTCCAGACGAATCCGGCGGCCACCGGAGCCGAACCGAGCAGCTTCAATATTTCGCGGCGTTTCATCTATTCCACCACGCCCGACCTCAAGGTCGGGCCTACACCGTCCCAGCGTTCCTTTGTTCCACGATGTACTGACTCGTTTTCATCGACAGGGCGAGGATCGTCCACGTCGGGTTCTTGTCCGCCTGCGAGACGAACGGGCCGCCGTCGGTGACGAACAGGTTCCTGACCTCGTGCGCCTGGCAGTTCTTGTTCAGCACCGACGAGCCGGGATCGTTGCCCATCCGCGTCACGCCCAGCTCGTGGATGATGCGTCCGCCCGCTTCGATGCCGTACCCCTGCTCCTTCGGCGGCATCGGGCTGAGCGGCGTGCCCCCCAGCTCCTGGATGAGCCCGCGGAAGGTCTCCTGCATGTGCCTGACCTGGTTGTATTCGTGGTCGGTCCACTTGAAGTGAAACCGCAGCACCGGGATTCCCCAGCGATCGACGACACCCGGGTCGATCTCGCAGAAGGTGTCTTCGTTCGGGACCATCTCGCCGCGGCCGGAGAAGCCGATCGTGGCGCCGTAGTAGCGGCGATAGTCCTCTTTCAGCTGCTTACCGTAGCCCGCCGCACCCGGGGGCCGGCCGGATCCTTCGATGCCGGTGAACTGCTGGATGCCGCCGAGGAAACCGAAGTGCGGCAGACCCCGCCCGCCGTAGAACTCGATGTGATACCCGCGCGGGAAACCGAGCGTGCGGTTGTCGAGCCACCACGGCATGTAGAGGTGGGCGCCGCCCGCGCCGTCCTCGTTGTGCGCGACGCCCGACATCAGCTTCGGGATGAAGCCGACGACGGCGGTGCCGGTGGTGTCGGTCAGGTACTTGCCGACCGTGCCGCTTCCGTTGGCCAGCCCTCGCGGAAACTTCGAGGACTTCGAGTTCAGGAGGATCCGCGCCGACTCGCACGCGCTGGCCGCCAGCACGACGACCCGCGCCTGCACGTGGGTATCGCGTCCGGTTTTCTTGTCCACGTAGCTGACGCCGGTGGCGAGACCCGTCGCGCCGGTCGTGACCTCGCGCGCCATCGCGTCGGTGACGATCGTCAGGCGGCCGGTCTTGAGCGCCGGCGGCAGGAGCACGGAGGGCGACGAGAAGTTCGAGTGGGTGGCGCAGCCCCGGCCGCACTGCCCGCAGTAGTGGCACGCCGGCCGCCCGTTCAGCGGCCGCGTGAGGATCGACAGACGATTGGGAATGCAGGTGATCTTCAGCCGATCCGCCGCCTGCTTGACGAGCAGCTCGTAGCACCGCGGGCGCGGCGGCGGCTGGTAGATGCCGTCCGGCTCGTTCGGCAGGTTCTCGACGGATCCGAAGATCCCGACGAGCTTGTCCACCTCGTCGTAGTACGGCTTGAGGTCGTCGTAGGTAATGGGCCAGTCGTCTCCGAGTCCGTCGAGGCTCTTCCGGCGGAAGTCGTCCGGGCCAAACCTGAGAGAAATCCGTCCCCAATGGTTGGTGCGCCCGCCGAGCATTCGAGTGCGGAACCAGTCGAACTGGCTGCCGGGCGCGCTGGTGTAGGGCTCACCATCGAGCGTCCAGCCTCCCCATCCCGCGTCGAACTCGCCGAATTGCCGGGCTGGAACCGCCATGCCGCGCCGGGGTGAGTCGTAGGGCCACGCGAACATCTTCGAGTCCCGGGCGGTGTCGAACATCGCGCCGGCCTCGAGCATCAGCACGTCGGCCCCTGCTTCGGTGAGGACCTTGGCCGCCATCCCGCCGCCCGCCCCCGACCCGACGATCACGACGTCCCAGGTCTTGCGGCTTCGAATAACCTGCAGGCTCATCCCGTTGCCATTCTAGTCGCACCCCCGCAAGGGTGGCGCACCCCTTCAGGGGTGCGGATCGTCCACGCCTTCTTGCAGTTGTCATAGGAACGCACTAGCATCCGCTAACCGGGGAGCGCCTGGCCGCCCAGGCGGACTCCAGGGAGGTGCCAGATGCGGGGTTTGACCGCCGGAGTTGTCGTTCTACTCCTCATTGCGCTCGCGACGCCAGCGTCGGCTCAGCTCGAACGCGGACGGATCGCGGGCTTCGTACGAGATCAATCGGGGGCCATCGTGCCGGGCGCGACGGTCACCGCCGTCAACGTGGAAACGCGTCTCAAGCGCAGCGTCGTCAGCGATGCGACGGGCTATTACGTGTTCCCGGCGCTCGCGCCGGGCGCGTACGACGTCGAGGTCGAGCTCGAAGGGTTCAAGAAGGGTGTTCAGACCGGCGTCAGGCTCGACGCCTCCGCCGGCGTGACGGTCGATTTCACCCTCGAGACCGGAGCAATCAGCGAGGCGGTAACCGTTACCGCGGAAGCGACGCCGCTCCAGACCGACTCAACGATTCGCAAGACCGTGGAAGCCAAGGACATCGAGCTGCTGTCGTTCCAGGGCCGCAACCCGCTCGGCGTGGCCGGGCTCAAGGCGGGCGTGGTCGGCGGCAGTTTCAACAACCTTGGCTTCGCCGCCTTCAGCAACGGCGGGTTCAGTATCAACGGCAGCCGGCCCGACGAGAATACGATCTACAACGACGGGGCCATCGCGATCCGCACGCGATCGTCGGGGACCATCATCGGGATCCCGGACGTCGAGACCGTCCAGGAAGTACAGGTCCTGACCGCCAACTACATGCCGGAGTTCGGGCGTGCGAGCGGTGGACAGATCCGGTTCGTGACCAAGAGCGGCAGCAACCAGTACACGGGCAGCGCGTCCATCTTTTTCCGCGACGAGTCGCTGCAGTCGAACACGTGGTCGCGCAATCGGAGCAGCAATCCGGTAGAGAGCGCTGGCCCCGCACCGTTCGACTTCAAGCAGTACGGGTTCTCGGTCGGCGGGCCGGTTCCGGGAGCCATATTCAAGGACAAGTTCTTCTTCTTCGGCGCGCAGGAGTGGGTCGACTTCTTCCAGGTCCAGACCAACACGGCGATCGTGCCGACCGAGCGGATGCGCCGCGGCGACTTCGGCGAGCTCCTCGACCCGAACAATGGCTTCTCCACCGGCGCCCAGATCGTCAGGGATCCGCTAACGGGACAGCCGTTTCCGGGCAACGTCATTCCCTCGAACCGGCTCTCGCCGAACGGGTTGGCGATGCTGAACGCGTATCCGCTGCCGACGCCCGGCTTCAGGCAGGGCTCCGCGAATCGGATTCAGACGAGCGAGAACCCGCAGGACCAGCGCAAGGACACGATCCGGCTGGATTACCGCGTCAACGACAGCCATCAGCTGACGTACCGGTACTCGAGCCAGAACTGGGTCGCGGTCGACGCGTTCCGCGGGACGTTCCCCTTCGCGCGGACCGACTGGGACCGGCCGAACAACACGCAGATCCTGAACTGGACGAGCACCTGGGGAACGAACCTCGTCAACGAGGCGAGCTATACGCACTCGCTGGACGAGGTGTTCATCAACGTCTTCGAGTCGGACCTCTACAAGCGGAGCAGCTACGGCATCAACTACCGCTACATCTTCGCTGACCAGGGAAAGGAGATCGAGGACAAGATCCCGACCATCTCGATCGCGAACTTCAGCGAGATCGACGGCGGGCCATACCCGGCGTCGTCGCAGGGTCCGATCCACACCTGGTCGAACGTCACGACGCTCGTCAAAGGTCGCCATACGTTCAAGGCGGGGATCGTGATGGAGTATTCGGGCGAGGACGACTTCGATCAGATCAACGTGCTGGCCATCCCGGGCGGCACCAACAATCAGAACGGCCGGTTCGAGTTCCTCGACGGCCGCACCGCGAGCGCCGGCGGCACGGGCGTCGGGGTCGCGAACGCCGCGATGGGACTGTTCAGCAGCTATGCCGAGCTCGGCGAGCGCGCCTTCACCAAGTGGCGGGCGCTCGCGACCGACATCTTCTTCCAGGACTCGTGGAGGCCGACGGGCAAACTGACCCTCGAGGGCGGGTTCCGTTGGGTGTTCTGGCCACCCTGGTACTCGACGACGAACAACATCGCCAACTTCGACGAGCGGTTCTACGACCCGGCGAGGGCGGCGACCATCAACCCGTCGAACGGCCGGTTAACCGGCGGGGATCGCTACAACGGCATCGTCCTGCCGGGCGACGGCTTCGAAGGCGAGGGCAACGACCTGGTCGTGGCGGGCGATCCGCGCGTCCAGGCGCTGTTCCGGGGCGAGCCGCGCGGCTTCTCCGACATGCACTACAACGTGATCGAGCCGCGCGTCGGCGCCGCCTACTCGCTCAACGACAAGACGACCATCCGCGCCAGCGCCGGCGTCTTTCACAACCGCACGACGCTCAACGATTCGACGATCCTCGGCGGCAACCCGCCGTTCCAGCCGATGGTCGCCGTCGCGAACGGCATCGCCGACAATCCGAGCGGCGGATCGAGCGGCGCGACGGACCTGCCGTTCGCCATGCAGGCCCAGGATGTCGCCTTCAAGCACCCCACGTCCTACATGTGGGCCGTGGGTTTCGGGCGCGAAGTCCCCTTCGGGTTCGTCCTGGATGTGACCTACGTCGGAAGGCGCGGCCTGTATCAGCAGCGTGAGCGCAATATCAATCAATTGCTACCAGGCACGCTGCAGGCCAACCCGGGCGTGAACATCGCGGCGCTACGGCCGTTCCGTGGATACAACGTCATCCGGATCTCTGAGAATGCGGCCCGATCGATCTACAACAGCCTCCAGCTCAGCGCCGACCGCCGGTACAGCAACGGCCTGAAAGTGGGCGTGGCGTATACCCTCGGCAAGTCGGAAGACAACGGCAGCGACAAACGGAACGTCCTGTGGAACACCTACGACGACACCGACTTCTGGGGGCCGTCGAACTTCGACCGGCGGCACTCGCTCAACTTCTACTACATCTACGACCTGCCCTGGTGGAGCGGGCAGGAGACGCTGATGAAGAACCTGCTGGGCGGCTGGCAGATCTCTGGCGCGACCTTCATGCGGTCGGGCACGCCGTTCTCGGTCGTCCGCACGAACGACATCGCGGGCGTCGGCGACGGCGGCTTCGGCCAGCCGTACAACGTCACCGGCGATCCCAAAGCGGGCGCGAACGGGCAGCTCTCCGACGGCGTCGGACGGGACAACAACTTCTGGTTCAATCCGGACGCGTTCACGGCGCCGGCGGCCGGCACGTTCGGGAACGCGCCGCGCAACCTGATCTACAACCCCGGTCAGGTCCAGTGGGACATCGCGCTCTTCAAGAACTTCCGGGTCGGCGGCGACCGCCGGCTGCAGTTCCGCGCGGAGTTCTTCAACTTCCCCAACCACCCCAACCTGGGTGGAGGAGGAAACCAGACAGGGGCGCAGCAGAACGCGCTCGCCGGCGGCCTCGGCTTCGCCGATCCGGGCAACGCGAACTTCGGCCGCATTACGACCAAGACCGACGACCGGCGCGATATTCAACTCAGTCTCCGATTCCTGTTCTAGATCGCGTATTGTCGATTGAGGATTGGAGATTGACGATTCATTGATGATTGCTGATTGACGATTGACGACTATTGGCGATTGACGATTGGCGCGGAGAACGTCGACCTGCCCGATGGGAGAGGTCGGCGCCATCCGCGCCAGTCGAACTGACCGGTCACTCCCTCGGGCAGCGTCACCTCCGCCGATAGCTTGCTGCCTGACTCCAACCTGAGACTGACCGAGAGCTCCCCTGCCGGGTGCGGGATCGCGCCGGATGCGCGCGTGAGCCTCCCGAGGTACGGACGAATCACGACCCGCTTGAACCCGGCTGCCGCGGAGTCGATCCCGAGAATCGTCCGGAACATCTCGTAGTTCGGGCTCGCGCTCCAGGCGTGGCAGTCCGAGCGCGTCGGCTCCGGCTTCTCGGCCCACGTCGTGAGCCCGCGCTCGAGCATCCTGTCCCACTCGCCGAGCAAGTCCAGATACCTGTCTCCCTCACCGACCTGGTTCACCGCCGAGTGGAGGTAGTGCCGGAAATAGAGCGTGCACGGCGTGAGCGGCGAATCGACGAGCGTACGGTTCACCAGCGCGCGCGCCTCCTCACCCTGCACGACCCGCGCGAGAACTGCGAGCGCGTTGGCGTGTTGGGAGAACGCCTTCCGATCGGGCGTATCGGAAAACAACGAACGGGACGCGTCCCAGTACCGTTCTTTGATGGCGTTGCGCAGCACGCCGGCCGACGCGCGAAGCTCCATGGCGCGTGCCTTCGAGCCGAGCGCCTCCTCGAGCTCCGCGGCCCAGTCGAGCGCCAGGAGGAGCTGGAGATCGAAGCACGCAGACGATCCGTCTGCCGCCATCGGCGGGATCCCGCGGTTCGTCCACGCCCAGTCGACGAAGTTCCACCACGGCAGACGGCCGAGCCCGCCGTTCGGCTTCTGGTAGCGCGCGAAGAAGCCCAACACGGCGCGGACGCCCGGCAGCATGTCGCGGACGAAGCCCGGGTCGTCCACGTAGCGCCAGTAGTCGTGGACCATGCCGATCCACCAGAGCGAGAACGGCGGGATGTACTGCTGCTGCCGCGTCGGCGCGCGGCTCATCGTCGCTCCCTCGGCGGTGCGCGAGCGGTCCAGCTGGGCGATCGCGTTCTTCGCGAGGCGCGCGTCGCCCGCGTTGTAGTACGAGACGAGCGCCTGGATGCGCGTGTCACCGGCGTACTGCAGCTGCTCGTAGTACGGGCAGTCCATGTAGGTCTCGTGCGCGCAGAGCCGCGCGGTCAGCCAGCCGACGTCGAGCATTTTCGCGATTCGCTCGGACCCGGCGTCGAATCTCGCTTTCCGCTCGAAGGGATAGCCTGTGTAGACGCCACGGAGATCTTCGATCGTGAGCGGCTCGGCCCTGGTTTCGATGTCGATATCGACGTAGCGGTATGTGCGCCACCAGAGCGGGCGATACACACGGTTCCTGCCGCCGCCGGTCGTGAAGCGGTCGTAGTACCCGACGAACGTCTTGCCCTCGACCTCGTTGCGGTTGCCCTTCTCGAGCCCCTTGGCGGCGTCGACGAAGAGGGCCTCGGCGTAGCCGACTCGAACGACCGCGCCCGCGCCGCCGCTCACGACGAGCTCCGGGTACGCGGTCGTGAGCCGCCCCTGGTCGAGCAGGAGATTCGCCCGGCTGTTCGCGGGCACCGTGAACGGCGCCGGCTGCTGCGGAAACGCCGCCGGGACGGTCACGCCGGTCGACCGGCGCGCCGCCGCCAGCCGCTCGGGCCGCTCTTCCATCAGCGGGATGTCCCGGGGCACGAGCAGCCAGCGGTTCGGGGCGTCGATGGACTCGCGCGGCGCCGCGCCCCAGCGTGGATCGCTCTGCCCCGCCGCCCACGCCCCGTCGTCGAAGTCCGGCAGTTCCCAGCCCCAGGGATGGCTCGCGCCGTCGACGCTGTCGCAGGGGCCGGCGACGAAGTATCCGCGCATCTGCGCGTGCGTGTAGTGGAGCGGCCCGTAGGCTCGATTCGCTGCGCACTTCCACTGCGCGTTGGTGTCCACGACACGCTCGCGCGCGGAGTCGCCCTGCACCAGAAAGGCCGTCCGGTGCGTGACCTGCGCTTCGGGCGCGTACTCGCCGAAATTCCAGACGAGCGCCGCGAGCACGTTCCGGCCCGGCTTGAGCCGCGGCGCGAGATCCACGGTTTCGAAGCACCAGTGGTTCAGGTCGCTCCGCGCCGACCCCCAGACGACCCGCTCCCCGTTCACGAAAAGCTGATAGCGGTTATCCGCCGTCACGTGCACGACGAAGGACGAAGGCCTGTCCGGCAGATCGAACGCGCGGCGGAAGTGATAGACACCGTAGTCGAAGGCGGACGCGCCAGGAACCGCGATCCACCTGGCGCTCCAGCCTTCGCCAGGGCTACGGCTGGCAGGCCACGGCCGGCGAACGGGATCCTGCCGCCACGCGAGCGGCAGCGCGATGAGCGGGGCGGACTGCAGAAACTCCCGGCGCTTCACCGCACACCGGCGGGCCTGATCCGGTCGATGATTTCCTTGACAGTCAGCTTGCGGGGTTCGACCTCAGCGCGCGAGAGCGTGAACCGGGTGCCGGCGTTGTGAATCACGACGCGGCCGCCGTTCATCGACATCGCGGTGTCGAGGTCGCCGGCGCGCCGCAGGCCGGGGATGTACAGCCGCTCGACGAAGGCGGCATCACTGGAGGTGTCGAACTCGCCGACGTCGAGCACGCTGCGCGAGACGGGGACGATGGCGCCGGCCAAGAGGGCGGGGAGCGCGGCGGCGCCGTCGGCGATGAGGATGGCGCCAGGCACCCCGCTGAGCGCGCGAACGATGTCGGCGACGCGCTGAGCCGCGGCCGTCCGGTTGTACGTGTCGAAGTGGTTGACCCTGGACGCCGCGGCTTCGTCGAACGGCGTGAAGCTGACCGGCTGGACCTTGAAACGCAGCCGCGTGAGCTCGCGCTGCAGCGCGGGATCGCCTGCGGCGAGCACGACCGTCCGATCGGCCCCCAGCTGAGGGACCAGCGGCTCGCGCGCCGGGACGCCCAGCGCGTGGAGGAGTCCCGCGCGGAGCGACGGGCGATCCGGCTCGCCCATCTGGTTCTTCGCCGCCGCGATCCAGTCCTCGGTGAGCTGCTGCGCGGTCACGGCTTCGCTCGGCAGCGGCCGGCCGTGAAAGACGAGCACGTCGGCCGGCGCGTCGGCCTGGAACGACTGCTCGGCGATCTTCGTCTCGGCCGGGGCGTTCCGCAGCCAGCGCGCCATCCACGCGTAGACGTGCTCACGGCTCTGCCGGTTGTAGTTGTGGTCCGCCTGCTCCTGGACGGCATGGACGCGATCGCGCGCGTCGAACAGCGCGTAGAACTTCTGCATCTCGGGGAACTCGAGCTGCATCGTCTCTTTGGTCCAGTCGCCCGTGGCCGACACCATGAGCAGCGGGCGCGGCGCGATCGTCGCCGCCAGCTCCACGTTGTTGGTGTCGAGGCGCAGCCCCGGCTGGTTCTCGCACAGGCAGCCGCCCTGCATGTGCAGCGAGATCATGTTGACCGGGGCCGCCGCCTTGATGCGGTCGTCAACGGCGGCCAGGAGGAACGTCTGCGTGCCGCCTCCCGACGCGCCGGTCGCGCCGATCCGGTCGTCGTCCACGTCGGGGAGCGACTGCAGGAAATCCACGCTCCGAATGCTGTTCCAGAGCTGCAGCCCGGCAACGCTCAGCCCCCACAGAGACTCCCGCTTGCCCCCGAACTCGCGGTGCGGCAGCTGCCGGCTGTCGTTGTAGCCAATCATGTCGTAGGTGAAGACGACGAACCCCTGGCGCGCGAGGTTGATCGCCCGGCCGGGGACCGACGCGAGCGCCGTGTTTTCGAGCCGGCCGTACGACCAGTGGCCGTGGGGCGAGACGATCGCCGGAAACGGACCGGAGCCTGCGGGCCTGAACAGGTTGCCCGTCACGAAAAAGCCGGGCAGGCTCTCGAAGTAGACCTTGGAGACGGAATAGTCCTTGTGCCGCCGCTCGCCAAACACCTGGGCCCGGAGCGGCGTCTTGATCGGCGTCGGGAGGAGTCCGGCCGACGCGAGGATGTGCTCCCTGAGATAGGCGGCGCGCGGCTGCCATTCCTGGAGCGAGGCGTACGGACGGACGGTGAAACGGTCGTCGAGCGTTCGATAGGGATTCGCGGAGGCTGTTGTCGCCTGCGCGTGCAGGTGCGGCCGCCCGGCCCCCGCGAGCGCGAGGGCCAGGAGGACCGCACTCGAGATCAGTCGCCGTTCAGAAAGCAAGCCTGACGCCGAACCGGATCTGCCGCTCGCTGCCGTCGTTGACCGCCGTCACGACCGCGTAGCCGTTCAGGTTGTTCACCGTCCCATCCGGATTCAACCGCAGGTTGGAGACGTTCGTGTTCCCGTTTCCAGGATTCTGGAACCGGGGCGTGTCGGTGACGTTGAACACTTCCATCCGCACCTGCAGGTTCATCTGGCGCGGCAGGTCGAACTGCCGGAAGATGCCGAGGTCCCATGATTTGACGCCCGGTCCGCGCAGGACGTTGAACGGCGCCGTGCCGAAGCGCACTGCGGTCACCGGGACGAACGCCAGCGGATCGAAGTAGGGATTGGTCGGACCGATCCCGCCGAGGACGTTCACGTCGGATTTCACCTGGTCCGCGGTCTGGTCGTTCTCGGGTGCGTTCAGCGAGGTCCCATTCGCGGTCACGCTGAACGGGGTCCCGCTGTAGAAGCTGAGGATGTTGTTGACCTGCCAGCCTCCGACGATCTGCGAGACGAGGTCGCCATCGTTCACCCAGCGGCGGCCGGGGCCGAACGGCAGCTCGACGATGCTCGTGATCGACAGGTTGTGCGTGCGGTCGAAGTCGCTCAGCGACTCGTTCCGGTCGTAGTACTCGGGGATGTTGACGCGCAGCGCGCTGTCGCTGTTCGCGTTGCCGGCAATCCCGGTCGACTTGGACAGCGTGTAGAAGAAGCCGAGCTGGAACCCGTTGTTGAAACGCCGCTCGAGCCGGGTCTGCAGCGCGTTGTAGTCGCTGTCGCCGACGGGCGCGATCAACCGGGTCTGACCCGCCCGGCCGAATTGCTGGTTCAACTGGCGCCCCGCCTGGCCGCCATTGATCGGAGACCAGTTCAGCTCCCTGAAGCCGAGCTGATCGATCTGACGCGTGCCTACGTACGCCACTTCGCCGACGAAGCCCCATTGGAGCTCTTTCTCGAAGGCGACGTTCCACGACTTGACGTGGCCGCGCTGGAACTCGTCTTCGAGCGTGAAGACCGTGATCGGGCTCGGCACCGGGATGATTCCGTTGCCCACGTCCGCGGCTGGAATCGCGGGGATCCCCTCACTCGTCCGGCTGACGTAGGCGAGCGAATTGGGGGCATTGACGAGCAGGTTCAGCACCGCCGGATGGTTCGTCCGCAGCGGGCGCGCCAGCGCGTACGGATCGTTGGTGATGCCGAACCCTGCGCGAAGCACCGTACCGTCCGTCGGGCGATACGTCACCCCCACGCGCGGCGCGAACAACGCCTTGCTGACGCTGACCCCGAGGTCCATCGGCACCGACCCGACGCCCCCGATCATCATCTGGTTGGTATTCACGTTGTAGCGCTCGAGACCGCGTTCAGCGCGCGTGGGAACTGGAAAGTACTCCCAGCGCGTGCCAAACGAGATCGTCATGCGCGATGACACCTGCCATTGATCGCGAACGTAGAGGCTGTATTGCCAGTTGCGCGTGGTGTAGGGCTCGTTCAGCCCCAGCCGGCCGATCCGGTTCGGCACACCGAGCAGAAAGGAGGCGAAGGCGTTGTACAGGTTGCCGCTCGGACCACCGAGGATCTGCGTCGGGCCGCCCTGGTAGCGGAACCCGCCGCGCGCGCCGACGCTGTCTCCGCCGCTGATCTCGGGCTGCGTGTGATTCAGCGCCTGATAGTAGATGTCGGTGCCGAACCGGATGTTGTGGTTGCCCTTCAACCAGTTGGCGTTCATCACCATCTGGTACTGATCGTCGCTGCGGTAGTACGGCATGAACGTGTCGACGGTGCCCAAGTCGGCGTACGTGTCGAGGTCGAAGAACGGTGTGCCGCCTTCATAGGGATGGATGCCATTGGTGCCCGGGAGTCCGAGCCAGTCCAGGCCTTTGTTCTCGCCGATGTCCGATTGCGCGACGCCCGTGTTCATACGCACAAACCCCACGTGCGCGTCGAACAAGAGCGTGGACGTCATCGTGTAGGTCGCGCCGGCCGAGACGTTGTAGGTGTTCCCCTCGCCTGTCCCCGGATTGCTGCTGCCGAGCGGCTGCCCCTGCAGCTGATCGCCGAAGTTGGTCCCGTTCTCGGTGAAGAAGTCGAGCACGCTGAACCGGCCGAACACGTTGACGTTCGTTGAAGCGTTCCAATTCAGCTTCGTGTCGAGCGTCGAGCGGTTCAGCACGAAGGGAGCCGACACGAAGTAGTTGTCGGTTTCACCGGGCAGATTGGGCAGCGGCAGCAGCGCGAGAAGCGTCCGCGCCGTCGGATCGATCATGTTCGCCGGGATGGTGTTGTTCGGGAACGCCGTCCGGCCGGAGCCGTTCGCGTTGCCGGTGAACGGATTGTAGATGGGGTTGGCCGACGCGCGCAGATCGCCGCTGCGCACCGCCGCGGTCGGGACCGAGACCGTCCGGGTCAGCGCCTGTTTATCGCGCGTCCCCTCATAGCTCGCGAAGTAGAACAGCTTGTCGCGCATGATCGGGCCGCCGACCGTGCCGCCGTACTGGTTGTAGTTCCAATCCCCTTTCGGCTGCGCGGCCGGCTGGAAATACGGCTTCGTCCGCAGCTGCTCGTTCGAGAAGTACTCGAACAGCGACCCGCGCACCAGGTTCGTGCCGCTCTTGATCTGCACGTTGATGGCCGAGCCGCCCGCGAGCCCCTGCTCGGCGTCGAAGCTGCTGGTCACGATGTTGACGGTGTCCAGCGACTCGAGCGCCGGGACGTAGGCCGCGACGTGCGGCAGCCAGATGTTCGTCGTGCTGACGCCGTCGATGCGGACGTTGTTGGAGCTGCGGCTCGCGCCGTTGACGTTGAAGACGAGCGCGCGCGACGGATTGGACGGCACGGAGTGCGCTTCCGCGGGCGGCGTAAAGCCCGGCAGCACGCGGAACATGTACTGGTAGTTCCGGTTGATCGACACGGGCAGGTTCACGAGCTCGACCGCCTTCAGCTCCGAACGGACTTCGGCCCGGTCGGTCTGCAGGACGGGGCTGGCCGCCTCGACCAGGACCGTCTCGGACAGGGCGCCCACCTCGAGCGTCGCGTCGACGCGCGTGATGCTGTTGATCGTGACCGGAACGTCCCGCGAGAACGTCTTGAACCCGCTCAGCGTGACGGTGACCGTATAGGTGCCGGTCTGTAGGGCCGGAAACCGATAGGCGCCGGTGTCGTCGGAGATACCTTCGCGCGCGGCCTTCGTCTCGAGGTGCGTGATCGTCACGGTAGCGCCCGGTATCGCGGCGCCGCTCGGATCGTGCACGCTGCCGACGACGGACCCGTACAGAACCTGCGCCGCCGCTGCACGTGGCGCGGCCAGCGCACAGATCAACGCCAAGGCGACCGCGAGGTGAATCGCGATCGGCCGATGCCCGCCGGGGGAAGCGGTTCCCGATGTCATCTTGACTCTCCCTTAGAGGACGAAGTCCTCCGTGCGCAACGCCGGGTGGAAAATGCGTCCGGCCGTGAATCCAGGGGCAGGCGAGGGTCTGAGCGGAGCCCCCCTGGTTGGCCGCTACGCTAGAAAAGGGCCGCCCCGTTGTCAAGGGCTTTCGGCCGCCCCCAGGTCCCTTACGACGTGAACGCAGCCTGGTGGGCCTGAAACGTCGCCCTGAAGTACTTCAGCACCCGGAGCGGATCGGCAGACGGCGGGATTTCGGCGAAGCAGTAGCCCTCGAACCCGATCTCGTTCAGCAGCCGGATCAGGCTCCTCCACGGATACTCCTCCAGAAAGAGGTCGCGCATGTGCACCTGGCCGATCGCCGCCTGCACGAGCCGGAAGTTGGCCTCCAGCCCGCCGTCGAGGAGATCGTCCTGGTTGGAGTTCCAGCAGACCCGAACGGCCGGATGATTGTCCGCGTGGTCCAGGATCTTACGGATGCGCGGCACCCGCGCGGTGCCCTCGCCATGGACCTCGAGCTGAATCCTGACGCCCTGGTCGGCCGCCGCAGCGCCGCAGACCTTCAACGCCTTCCCGATTTGCTCGAGCGTCTTCGCCTCGGGCACGCCGGAGGGGAGCCCGTTCGGCCGCACCTTCACGCCCGGCGAGCCGACGTCGTGCGCGAGCTGCACCCACGCCTTGGTCTCTTCGATGTTCTTCGTCAGGACCGCCGGGTCGGGCGATTGGTACTCGCAGATCGTCCCCAGACCCGCGAGCGCAATCGGCGAATCCTCGAACCGCTTCCGTACCTCCGCTCGTCCCGCCGCGGACAGCGCGATCTCGACGCCGTGGGCGTGCGTCGTCCGCAGCTCCACGCCGTGGAGTCCGGCCTCGGTGAGGTTCTTGATGATCGCGGGAATGTCCCAGTCCTTCGCGATGTTATAGGTGACAGTGCCGATGCGGGGGCCGCGTCGCCGCGCCGCCGGCGACTGTGGAAGAAGGCCGGGCCGCTCGAGCCGTTCGAGCGCGGGCACGCCGGCCGCCAGCGCGGTCGTGGTGAGAAAGCGTCGTCTCGAGTGAGCCATATCAATGCTCGAGCTTGCCAGTCATCTGAACGCGCGTGTTATATCATGCGATCTCTTTTTGCGAGGATCATCACATGCGACGAACAGCTCTTCCGATTGCAGCCGCCCTGTTGACGACAGCGGTCGGCCTGGCCAGCGCGCAGAAAACAACGCCGGTGCACCCGGGCAAGGGAGGAAGCCCGCACGTCAAGACCGACTGGACCATCGACGGCGCCAACATCTCGATCGAGTACGGCCGTCCGTCCCTGAAGGGCCGTCCCGAGGCACAGGTGATGCCACCGGGCCAGGAGTGGCGCACGGGCGCGGATGAAGCCACGACGCTCAAGACCGACAAGCCGTTGAAGTTCGGAACGCTCACCGTGCCGGCGGGCGCGGTCACGCTATACACGGTGCCGGGCGACAAGGAGTGGCAGCTCGTGGTGAGCAAGCGCACCGGCCAGTGGGGCGTTCCGTACCCAACCGGTCAGGACCTGGGACGAGTGCCGATGAAGGCCGCCAAGACCGCCGGGCCGGTCGAGCAGCTCACGATCTCCATCGACGACACGCCGGCGGGCGGCGTGCTCCGCGTCGAGTGGGGCACGGCGAGCGCGAGCGTGCCGTTCACGGTCGGATAGCCCGCAAAAGCTTCTAACGCCGAGGGCGCAGAGGACGAAGAGGTGTCGACCGGCGCGCCTGCGGCGCGTGGGTTGCGCGAGAGACCGCGGACGTAAGAGCCGCGCGTGGTTCAGGGCTCTTACGTCGGCGGTCTCTCGCACAACCCTGGGCCCGACCGAAGGTCGGGCCCCGGTCGACACCTCTGGGTTCTCTGCGTTCTCTGCGTTTAAGCTCTTCCCTCGACGGGCTCGCTGTCCGAGAAGGATTCCACCCACTCGGTTGTCTAACGGGCATGAAGAGCCTCCGCTGGACCAGTGCTCTGCTTTTCGTCGCCCCGCTCGCCGCGTGCGGCGAGTCGCCGACCTCGCCCGGCAACCTGCCGGCGCTCGCCGTGCAGGAGGAAACCGCGGCGTATACATACCGCGCCGCGCCCGGCGATCCGATCGACACCGCCTGGCAGCAGACCTACCACGACTGGGCGGTTGCAGCGCTCGAGGTGTCACTCGCGCGACGGGTCATCTACAACAAGTATCTGAGCCGGCAACACATGGGCTCGATCACGGGCAACTCCAGCACGAACGGCTTCGCGACCAATGCAACGTTCGAAATCCACACGATCTGGTCGATGGACAATCACGAAGTCGTGCACCTGTTCACGTCCACCTTCGGCTTTCCCGTCGCGCTCTTCAATGAGGGCATCGCGGTCGCCCACCAGACGAACCCGGCGCGGAACGACTTCGTGGCCAAGTGGAACGGTACGCCGCTGCACGACCTCGCCCGGACGTTCCGGCGGACAGGCCGGCTGGGCCGGCTCGGCCAGATGATCGAGTCGAACGCGTTCCGAAGCTTCGACGCGGAAATCACCTATCCCCAATCGGGCTCCTTCATGCGCTGGTTGATCGACACGCAGGGCCTGGCGAAGGTCAAGGCGCTCTTCGGCCGCGTCGCGTTCCAGGACTCTGCGGCAGCATCACGTGCGGCCTTTCTCGACGTGTTCGGGATGACGCTCGAGGAAGCCGAGGAGCGGTGGTTGGGGTTCATCGGGAGCTAGGCAACGATCAGAACTGTCATGACGGCTGATACGCGGATCGGACCGATGGGTTAACAGCCTCGCGCCACAACGACAACTTCGTAACCCGCGGACGCGCTGCGGGAAGACTAAAGTCGAACTAACGCGCGAACAAACACGGAGAAATTCTCTTCTGCGCGGCCGCCAAACACGGCCCAGGAATCGCATAAGATGCGCTGAGCGAAATCGCTGCTGGATGCCCACCAGCCCCTCCGAACGCTCTCTCGTCGGTCCGGTCCTGTTCGGCCTCATGACGCTGGCGGTCTACAGCGTCCTCAGGGCGATGCAGGTCGTCCCACGCGTGGACCCGTGGGATCGCGCCCTCCTCATCAGCCTCCCCATCGTCGCCGCAGGAGTGATGATCCTCGTCCGGGCGCTGACGTCGCCGGCCGAGGAGGAGCGGGCCAACTCCGAGCGGCCGATCCCGCTGGTCGCGCCTGCGCCTCCGGTGGCGATCCGGGCGCCCGCCGCCTCCGAGCCTCGAGCGCCGTCGGCCACGCCGCGGACGGTGGAGGAAGCGCCGAAGCTGGACGATGTCCTGCGGTTCGCCCGCGACCTGAACGCCTCGCCCGAGATCGACCGGCTGCATGCCGCCATCAGCCGGGGCCTCGCGCCGCTCCTCGGCTTTCAGGACGTCTGGATCGTGACGCGCTTCGGATCGCTCCAG
The DNA here is from genome assembly GCA_963847125.1 of uncultured Acidobacteriota bacterium. Lineage (GTDB taxonomy): Bacteria > Acidobacteriota > Vicinamibacteria > Vicinamibacterales > 2-12-FULL-66-21 > DATAEE01. Next base: position 1,825,215 of record CAWJYM010000004.1, on the reverse strand, counting down.
CGGGTGATCCTGCCCGAGGGCGCGCGCTCGGGGACCGAAACGCTCAAGTCGGTCCAGCAATGGGTGACGTTTCCGCTGGCCGCGGACGGGACGACGTTCGGCCTGCTCGGCGTCGGTGTCGGTCAGGAGCGCATGAGCGAACGCCGGCGCGAGGTCGTCAAAGAGGTCGCCATGCTCCTCGCGCAGGCGCTCAAGACGTCGGAAGCCTTCGAGCGCATGCGCGAAACGAGCACGGTCGATCCGTTGACCGGCTGCTCGACCCGCGCCCACGGCCTCCACCGGCTGGAGATCGAGTTGCGGCGGGCGCAGCGGTCGGGGAAGCAGGCCGCCGTGCTGCTCCTCGACCTCGATCACTTCAAGGCTGTGAACGATCGATACGGGCATCCCTGCGGCGACGCCGTGCTCGCGCAGGTCGGGAAGACGATGATGCAGTCGCTGCGGGCGAGCGACATCCGGTGCCGATGGGGAGGCGAGGAGTTTCTCCTCGTGCTCCCGGAAACCGGTCTCGAGGCGGCCAAGCGCGTAGCCGATTCGGTGTGCCACCGAATCGCGGACGCGCGCGTCATCTACGGCAACGAGGAGGTGCGCGTCACCGTCAGCGTCGGCGTGACCGTCACCCGCCCGGGCGAGATCGACACGCAGAATCTGCTGTTGCGGGTGGATGCGGCGCTCTATCGCGCCAAGAACGAAGGACGCAACTGCGTGCGTGCGGTCATCGGGGACCTGCGCGGTGTGCCGGTCGCACGGCCGCCGAGCGGGCCGATCCTCCCCTTCCCGGACAGACGCGATCCCTCACGATCCGATCGACGCCGGATCGCCGGGTTCGGCCGCCGGCGATCAGACCGCAGCCAGACGAACGGCTAGGCCGGAGCCCCAGTCAAAGTCAGACGCCGCGCGCGTGCGGACCGCCCCAGCCTTCACGGAAGAGCGCGCGCTGGAGATCCGCCCACCGCTGGTTCAGCTCTCGAGGGCCGTTGAACCGCTCGACCCGGATCGCTGAATCCGGCCGATCGATGACGAGCTCGTACCCCTCACCTCCGGCATCCGGCCGCACTTCGCACCGGATGCTCACCGCTCCGCGGCGAAAGAAGTAGTACATGGCACCCGATTCTTTCGGATCGTGTGCGGTCAGCGGATAGTGTGCGCTTCACGCCAGATCACAGTCGTGCAATCCGGTCCACGCAAATAGTCGGTTAGACGCCCGATCCACATTTTGAGCTTTGCCCGTAACCGCGTGTGAGCGTGAGGGTTCACCCCGTCCGCCGGCCCCGGCACCGCTCCTGTATCCCTCAACCCTGGTTCTGGATTCTTTGTGCGTCGGTGGTGGTGTGGAGATCCGGAGTCCTTTTATATGACTGCGAAAAGAACCAGGAAGGCGAAGGCTGTAAAAATGGCTAAGAGGAAAAAGTCCAAGCAGGTCTCGAAGAAGACGTATGCGAGGATTCGGCTGCTGTCGGCGGCGGCGCTCGTGTTCATGGCGGTCATGGCCATCGTGGTGGACGCTTCGGATCAGTCCACGGCGAAGAGCTCCGCGGCTGTCGTAGCGTCGCTCTCGTCGTTGGGGACAGTGGCGCCGATTGAAGACAGACCGACGGCGACGGCCGGCACGAAGCCGGTTCCCGACTCGACCTACGTGGGCTGCCTGCGCGAGGACAATGGCAGGTTCGTGTTGACGGAGATCGGCGGCCCGGACGCGCCCCAGTCGCGGAACTGGAAGACGATGTTCGTGACGAAGAAGGCCGGGAAGCTCGAGGTGACCTCCTCGGGCACGCTGCGGCTGTCGCGGCACGTCGACCAGACCGTTCAGATCACGGGCAAGCGGAACGAAAAAACGTTCGCGGCCCGCTCGTTGAAGGTCGTCGGCTCGATCTGCGGTAACTAGGCTCAACCGGAGTTCATCGACGCTAGGGGGCCGGTCGAAAGACCGGCCCTTTTTCTTTCCCCCTGCCTTTCGTAGCGTCCGGCTTCAGCCGGACCTCGCCAAGGCAGCCAGCTCGCTCGCCAGGAAGCTGTCGCGCTGCTGCGGATCGTCGAGCTGCGCGACGATGCGGGCGACCGAGGCGCGGGCTTCCTCAGCGAGCGCGTCAGTGCCGTCGACCGCGAGCATTGCATTGAGCGCCGACAGCAGCACGACGGGATCGCCGAGCGTCCGCGCCAGGCTGACGGCGCCCGATGCATCCTCGCGCGCCTCGGGAATCTGATCGAGAGCGTGGCGCGCCCGGGCGCGAGTGGTCAGCCCGAGGATCTCGTATTTCCGTCGCGCCCGCGCCCGGCTGTCGTCGATGCACTCCGACGCGGCGACGATGGCGTCGTGCCATTGGCCGCGTGCGAGCGCGAGCTCCGCGCGGGCTTCGCTCATGCGGAGCCGCCACAGCCACCCGTGCCAGCCGCCCGCGGACGACGCCGCCGCCGCCACGTCATCGATGATCGCGTCGGCGCGGCCGGGATTGCGGGTGCGGGCGAAGACGAACAGGAGATCGATCCCCGAGCTGACGAGCGGCGGCGCGAAGCTCACGCGGCGTGCGAGCTCGCGCGCCTCCTTGGCGAGCTCCTCTCCGCGCGCGTAGTCCCCGAGCGTGATGTGGACGCCGGCGGACATCGCGATTCCGCGCGCGAGCATCGGGAGGACGCCGTATTGACGGCCGAAGGTGCGCAGCTCGTCGAACGCCCGGCGCGCCTCTGCGTATCGGCCCACGCCCGCCAGGCTGATCCCGAGGTGCTGGAGCGCGTACACACGGAAGTTCGGATCCGGCGCGGTCCGGGAGCTCTCCATCGCCTCGACGGCGCGTTCGACCGCTTCGTCGACGCGACCGAGGTGATAGAGCGTGATGACCGCCCTGGCGAGGCCGAACGTCTTCGCTCCCCCGATCCGGTCCATCGCTTTGCGGTCCATGTCGGCCGACCCGACGACGTCGCCGTCGGCGGCCAGCCCGCCGGCGATCCAGGACATCGCGTCGGCGACGACATCGTCGCGACCGAGTGACTCGCCGACGGTCAGTTGTTCACCCGCGTAGCGGCGGACGGCCGCGACGTCGAGCATCCAGAAGGCGCACTTTGCGAGCTGCGCGAGCACCTCGGCGCGTTGCGCCGTGGTCCCCGGATCCAGCAGCCCGAGCGCGAGCTCGAGCTCCTGGCGGGCCGGCGCCCACATGCCGAGGTCGCCGAAGGCTCGGCCGCGGCGGGAGTGCAGGTCGAGCCTCCGCTCGCGTGACGCCGCGTCGGACGGGAGCAGATCGAGCGCCTGGAGCGCGAGGTTGTAAAAGCGCGCGGCCTCCTCCAGCGCGAACGCCGCGGCGGCGCGTTCGGCGGCGCGCACCGCGTAGGTGATCGCGCGTTCGGCGTCCACCGCGGATGCCGCCTGCGAGTAGTGGTACGCGAGATCGGCCCACGGTTCCTCGCCAGGCGCCGCGAGCCGCTCGATGGTCTCGGCGACCTGGCGGTGCAGTCGCGCGCGGCGGGCGGCGGTCGGCTCCGCGTACAGCGTCTCGCGGACGAGCGCGTGCGTGAAGGCATAGCGGCCCGCCACACCGGGCGCCTCCTGCACGAGCCGTGCGGCGAGCGCCTCGTCCAGGACGTCGAGGAGCCGATCCTCAGGAAGATCGGCAAGCGCTTGAAGGACCGGAAGGTTGAATTCGCGGCCCACGACCGCCGCGAGGCCGAGGACGCGGTTGCACGGCTCGCTCAGGCGCGCAAGCCGGCGGCCGATGACCTCGCGGACGCCCTCCGGGACGCCGAGCTCCTTCGCTCCTCGCACGTCCTGCGGCTGGTCGAAGCGTGTCAGCGCGCCGGTCTCGGCGAGATGGCGCAGCACTTCACCGATGAAGAACGGATTGCCTTCGGTGTTCCCGGCCACCGCGCGTGTCAGCGCGGCCGGGCTCTCGCGGCCGATCCAGCCGGTGATGAGCTCCTCGACATGCGCCTCGCTCAATCCGCGCAGAGCGATCCGTACGACCCCCTCGTCGCGCCGCAAATCCGCAAGGATCTCGGCGAGTGGATGCGTGCGGCCCAGCTCGGTTTCGCGGTATGTCGCCACCAGGCACAGCGGCGCCTGGTGCGACGATCGGACCAGATGCCGGAGCATGAGCAGCGTCGGACGATCGGCCCAGTGCAGATCCTCGAGGACGATCAGGAGCGGCCGTGAATGGGCAATGGCCGACAGCAGCCCGGCCGCCGCTTCGAAGAGCCGGTATCGCTGGCCTTCGGGGTTCGACTCGATCTGTTCCGCGGGGAGCAGGGCGCGCCGGCGCAGCGCCGGGACGAGATGCGCGAGCTCGCGGACGCCGTCCACGTTGGCCAGCTGCGCTTCGAGCAGCCCGAGCGGGCACTCGCGCGCGTACCACTCGATCGCCTCGACGAACGGCTGGTACGGCACGAGCGCTTCCTGGTCCGACCGGCCGAGCAGCGCGATCCCGCCGTCGGCGATCGAGCGCGCGAAATCGGAGACGAAGCGCGTCTTGCCGATTCCAGGCTCGCCGCCAACGAGCACGAGCTGGCGGCGTCCTGCGCTGGCCTTATCCCAGGCGGCGCGCATCGCGCCGAGCTCCGCGTCCCGGCCGACGAGCGCGGTGTGGCCCTCAGCCGCCGGCGCGAACGCAGGCGGGGGCGCGATGACGATCTGCGACGCATCGATGGCGCCGATGCCATGGAGCGACCGCCGCTCGCCCGAGATCGCCTCGAGCGCGGCCAGCGCTTCCCCCGCGCGTTGATAGCGGTTCGCCGGATCGCGCGAAAGGCAGCGTTCGATCACACGCCGGACCGCGGGATCGACGTGGGGGGGCGGCGGCGCCGGCGGTTCCTTCAGGATGGCGGCCAGGAGCTCGGGAACGCTCGGCCGATCGAACGGCTTCGAGCCGCCAATCAGTTCCTGCAGCAGGACGCCGAGCGACCAGACGTCGCTCCGCGTGTCGGCTGGCGCGCCGCGGAGCTGCTCGGGCGACATGGCATGCGGCGTCCCCCGCGCGTATCCGGTTTCGGTCATCGCCGAGTCGCCGCCGGCCGGGCGCCGCGCCAGCCCGAAATCCACGACCTTGATCCGGCCGCTCGTCGTCAGGAGCACGTTCGCCGATTTCAGATCGCCGTGGACGATGCCGCGCTCGTGGGCGTGCGCGACGGCGCCGACGATCTGCATCGCGATGTCGAGCGTCCGCTCGCGCGGCGCGCGCTCGGCCGCGATCAGCTCGCTGAGCGGTTGACCCTCGACGTACTCCATCACGATAAAGGTCCGGTCGCGGTCCTCGGCGACTTCGTAGACCGTGCAGATGTTCGGATGGTTGAGGGCCGAGGCCGAACGCGCTTCCGCGAGAACCCGCGCCGGCGCCTCTCGCTCGTTCTCGGCGTGTATGAGCTTGATCGCGACCGACCGCTGCAGGCGGCCGTCGAACGCGAGATAGACGGAGCCCATGCCCCCCGCCCCGAGGAGGTTCTGTATCTCGTACTGCCGCACACGGTCGCCCGTCTGAAGCATCGTCCGGCCGAGTATACTGCCCGTCCTATGTTCATTTTCCTGATGGTTTCCTTACTTCAGGCGCCGCCAATCGCCGGCGATCTTCCGAGTTGTCCGGAGCTGAGCCGCGCGATTACCGATATGTCGCGGCAGGACGCGCGGCTGCGCGACTGGCCGCAGCTCGGCCGCTACCGCGACGCCAACCGGCAGCTGCCGCCGCCGGCCGCGAGCGACGCGCGCGTCGTGTTCATGGGGGACTCGATCACCGACCTCTGGCAGCAGCCGCAGTTCGGCGGCTTTTTTCCGGGGAAGCCCTATGTGGATCGCGGCATCAGCGCGCAGACGACGCCGCAGATGTTGATCCGGTTCCGCCCCGACGTGATCGACTTGAAGCCGAAGGCGGTCGTCATCCTGGCCGGGACGAACGACATCGCAGGCAACACCGGGCCGATGACGAACGAGGAGATCCAGGCCAACTTCGCGTCGATGAGCGAGCTGGCGCGCGCGAACGGCATCCGCGTCATCCTCGCGAGCATCCTGCCGGTCAGCGCGTACCACGTCCAGGCTCCTGCCCCGCCGCAGACGACGCGCCGGCCGATGGAGCGGATCCGCGCGCTCAACGAATGGCTGAAGAAGTACGCCGCCTCGAACGGCCACGAGTACCTGGACTACTTCTCCGCGACGACCGACGCGTCAGGCCTGTTGCGCGCTGAGCTGAGCGAGGACGATCTCCATCCGAACGCGAAGGGCTACGCGATCATGGGGCCGCTCGCGGAGGCGGCCATTCAGAAGGCACTTACTCGCCACTCCCCTTGAACTGATCGTCTTCATCCGCGAAGAGGATGTTGAAGCTCGTGAGCGTCCCGTAGCAGCCGCTGACGTACCCCTGCAGCTTGACCTTCACATCGTCCGGCAGATCCGACGCGTTCACGTGCTGCTCGAGCGTCCGCAGCCGATTCCGCAGCATCACGACCTTATGAAAGAACGTCTCGATGGGCCAGCTCTTCTCCTGCAGGCCGGGCGTACCCGGACGCAGGACAAACGTGCCGCCGCGCCATTTCTCCGCCGGGGCGACGGGCGTGATGCCGGTCTCCTCACGGATGATCCGCCGCAGCAGCAGCTCGAGATCGGTGGTGGAATCCTGGGGGAGCATGACAGGTGGCGCGCTCCTTTCGCGATCGCTCACGATCGAGAATGCGGGGGACGAACGGCGCTCGCGAACGGCAGACGACGGGCCGGGCGTCCTGGACGTCGCAACCCGGGGCCCTCCGCGATAGTTGTGCTCGCTGCGACAGTACCCGCAGACGACGCGCAGCGGCCGGCCGGCTGGATCGGCCGCAACCACCGTGTGCATGCGATCCATCTTGCACGCATGGCAGGAGTCCTCGATGGATTCGCCAGCTCGATACGTTCGGCCCGTCGACATGACAGGGTCCATCATTGCACGAGCTCTACGGCTGTGTCCGCCTCGCCACCCACGCTCCGCTGACGGAGGCAAACGCCGCGACGCGGCGGCATCTCCCTTGCTCCGACGCTGCGCGCGTCGGGCGGCCCCCACCTTTTGCTCTCTCCGCCGCTCGTCAAGCTTCCACAAACGTAAGACGATCACGGATTGAGCCGGCGAGGAGGCCTCATGAGCTCGCGCGCGTGTCTGTTCTTGATGTGTGTAACGTTGGCGTTCGGCTCATCGCTGGAAGCACGTCGAACGAACGAGCCGCGCAGCGGCGCCGCCGCGCCCAGCGTCACCTCGGCGACGCTGCCGGTTCGATTCGAACGCAACGACGGCCAGACCGATCCACGCGTCAAATTTCTGGCGCAGGGAAGCGGCGGGACGCTCTTTCTCACGCAGCGCGAGCTCGTACTGTCGATGGGGCCCTTCGACGGAGCTCAGGGCAGGCCGGATCGAAGGACGGTCCGGATCGAGTTCGCCGGCGCCGCCACGGACGCGAAGATCGAGGGGTTGGGCGGCGTGACCGGGCGCTCAAACTACCTGATCGGTCCGAGCCCGGCCGGCTGGCGCTCCGGCATTCCCGGGTACGGCCGAGTGAAATACACCAGTCTCTATCCTGGAATCGATCTCGTGTTGTACGGCGCCGGACGACATCTGGAATACGACTTCGTCGTCTCGCCTCGCGCACGGCCCGGCAAGATCAGACTGCGGGTCGAGGGCGGCGACATCTCGATCGACGAGAGTGGTGACGCCCGAATCGCAACACCGACCGGCACCGTCGTGTTGTCACGCCCGCGCATCTATCAGGAGGTCGACGGCGTCCGGCGCGACGTGGCCGGCAGTTACAGGCTCACCGGCCGGCGCGAGATCGGATTCACCGTCGGGCGGTACGACGCCTCGAAGCCGCTCGTCATCGACCCGGTTCTCGATTGGTCGACTCCTCGCCCTCGTCTGATCGCCCAAAAGCAGGCTCTCGCTCGAGACATCGAGCTGTGTGCCATATGGAAGGGCATCCTTCCAGTCCGCGATGGTCTGAAAGTCGAGCTGCACTTCTTGCCTACCTTGGCGAGAAACAAGTTTCCAGAGACCACTTCCACTTTCCAATTGGGCAGCGCGACGCCCGGGCCAGTAAAAGAGTCCCGGCATATCAGAAGCAACGAAAGTTCCGTTTGCATCCAGAACTATTTTCCCGGATGCCTTCTGCAACTCAGCCGGCAGAATCTTTCTGGAGGCGTCCTTCATCACCCACGTTCCCGCAGATCGCTGGGCTGAACGCTCTTGCATCCGAGCATCCCGAGAAGGGACACAAGAACTGCCATTGGTAGGAACCTCGGCATAGCGAATCGCGGCGTTCCGTCACACCAGCCCGTCGAGAACGGCGGCGGGCACGCGAGACCTCCTGCCTCCTACCTCCTACCTCCTACCTCCTGATGCCGACGTCGTCGTCTTCCGTCGCTGCTCGTGATAATCAATCGGCCGATCGTCGGTCTTGAGCGAGTCCGGATCGATCCAGTAGTAGTCGCCGAACGGCCGCTTCTCCGGCCAGATCTCGTCGAGCGTCGCCGGCGTCGTACAGGATCCCGCCCTTCATCACGTACTGGATGTCCGTCGTATTCCGGATGTTCTGCAGCGGGTTCGAGTTGAGGACCATCAGATCGCCGAGCTTGCCGGTCGCGATCGACCCGAGGTCCTTCGACGCCCCGAGGAAATGCGCGCCGTGCACGCTCGCGAGCTCGAGCGCCCCCATCGGCCCCATCGCCGACGCCGCCATCCACACCTCCCAGTGCGACCCGATGCCGTGCTGCTGGCCGTGTGAACCGATCGCGCCGTAGCCGCCGTTGGCGATGATGTCCGCGAGCCCCTGCGCCAGGAGCGGGAAGCTGTAGTCGCTCGCCGGGCGCACCATATGGCGCCGGGCGTGCGGGATGAGCTGCCGCCACGGCATCCACCGCCGCATCTTCTCGTCCTTCCACGTGTCGCTCTCCTGCCAGAAGTACTCCTCGTTCCACGCGGCCGACCCCCCGACGATGAACGTCGGTGAGTAGACCGCCTTCGCCTGGCCGAAGAACTTCGCCGCATCCTGGTAGAGCGGCATGTAGCTCATTGGATGTTCCCAACCGGTCTGGCCGTCGACGATCATGCTGAGGTTGTACTCGACGGAGTCCCCCTCGGCGGTGACCATCAACCCCTTCTTCCGCGCGATGTCGGAGATCCACTGCCGCTGGTCGCGTCGCGGCTGCAGGTACTGTTTGATCGACACCGCCCCCCAGGATTGAAGCCGCGCGATGTTCTGCTCGGCGACCTCGTAGCTGGAGATCTCGTTCTGCCGCGGCCCGTCGCCGCGATACAGCGGGTCTCCGGTGCTGTAGGTCCGAGGGCCGATCATCAAACCGGCCTCGATCAGCTCCGCCGCCGGGAAGATGTTCTGCGACCACATCGAGTTGTCGAGGTTCGTCGTCACGCCGTAGGCAAGGTAGATGGCCGTCTCCGAGCTGCGCGACGGGATGATCCCGGCGTGCTCCCGGTAGTGGTGCGCGTGCATGTCCACGAAGCCCGGGATGATCGTCTTCCCTTTCGCGTCGACGATCCGCTCGATCCCGGACGTGGAGCACTGCCCCACGCACGCGATGCGGCCATTTGAGACGACGATCGTTCCGCTCTCGATGACCTGCTTGTTTTCCAGCGTGACAATGCGCGCGTTCGTCAGGGCAATCGATCCTTTGGGAATTCGGCGCGGAATGGAGAGCGAGATCGCGGTCTCGTCGGTTTTCTTCGTGCCGACGTGATAGATGAAATGGCGCGGCCCGCTGCCGAACTCGATGGTGTCGTTGTCGCGCCAGCGCGGGAAGAGTCCGCCCTCCTTGCTGACCTGCGTGACGGGGAGCTTGCCCTTCCGCTTGTCCATCTTCACGGGCGTCGTCCCCGTCCCCTCGAGCGGAAGCGGCGTGAGATAGATGTTGTCCCCTTCGTCGAACGCGACCCACTTGCCGTCTGGAGACGGCACGAGCTCGTCCGAGTATTCGAAGATGAGATGGGTGCGTCGATCGCTGCCATCGGGCCTGACCGACACGAGATGCGTGACCTGCTGACTGCCGCCCTGTCCCGGCGTGGCCGGTCGCTCTTCCTTCTGTTCGGGGAAGAAGATTCGTCCCTCCGGCCCGAACGACGCGCGGACGATCTGACGCCGGCCCGCCGTTCCTTCCACGCGCGTGATCGGCTCGGGCTCGCCGCCGCTCGCCTTCACCCGTACCAGCTCGAACCACGGATTGCGCGTGATGGTGCGGCCGCGAAATGTCTCACCCGCGCCGCGTGAGACGACTATCGACGCACCGTCGGGGCTCCACACGGGGTTGACGTATTCGCCTGACGTGGGCGTGAGCTGCTGGGGTTGGCCAACCTGAAGGTTGGCGCCACCAGTCGATGAGGAGTCGCCCACACTGACCTTCCAGAGGTGGCCGTATTCCTTTTCGTTCCACGTCGTGAAGGCGATCGAGCGGCCGTCGGGCGACCAGGCGGGCGCGAATTCGAAGCGATCCGTCGCGAAGCCTGCCGGCCGGCCGAAGGCCTCGGGGGTGAGACGGCGGGGGGAACTTCCGCCCTGGCCAGCCTGAAGGCTGGCGCCACGAAGGTCCATAATCCAGATGCGTCCGACGGCCTGAAACGCGATCCGTTTTCCATCGGGCGACGCGGTCTGCCACCGCGCGAACTTCACGTCGAACGAGCCGTCGGGAACCTCGATCGTCTTGTACGCCATCTCCGATAGCGTCCGCTTCACTCGGGCGGTGAAAGGAATCGTGTTAACCGTCCCGGAGGCGACATCCACGCGCCGGATCTTTCCGCCCTGCGCGATCACGATCGACTTGCTGTCTCGGGCCCACGCGTAGCCCGGCAGCACGCGCCAGGTCTTCATGCCTTCGCCCATGTCCACTTCGATGGGGTCCATCAGCAGCCGATCGCGTCCCGTCGCCGTGTCGCGCAGCCAGAGCGCCGTGCGCGGTCCGAACTTGTGGCCTTTGTAGGAAATGGTTCCATCAGGGATCCGGCGCGCGAACGCGAGATAGCGGCCGTCGGGCGACGGCTCTGGAGCGATCGCGCCGCCGCTCGAGCCGCGGCTCTGCTGCGCGTTCGACCCGTCGGTGACTTCCGCAACCTCCCCGGTCTTCCGCTCGAGCCGTCGGATCTGATACGCGCCGGCAACCATGTCGCGGCGTCCCGACCAGGCCTGCTGGCCGTCGCTCGCGTGGAAGTACAGGAACTTGCCGTCCTGCGAGACCGCGGGTGACGCCGCGCCCTGTTGATCGCGCCCCGTCAGCTCGACCCCCTCGCCGCCGTCGCGGTGGAACATCCAGAGACCCGCACCGCCTGGACCCGCGTTCGGTCTGAGGTTCGTGCGTCGAACGACGATGAACTGGCCGTCGGGCGTCCACGTCGGCTCGAACGCGCGCGCCTCGCGATCGGTCTGGACCTGCTTCGCGTTCGATCCATCGGCGTCCATGACCCACAGGTTGTTCTGTCCCTTGCGATCCGAGATGAAAGCGATCGATTTGCCGTCGGGCGAAATGCGCGGGTGGAAATTGAGCGCAGCACCGGTGTCCTGCGTCAGGCACTGGGCGTCGCCCCCCTCGGCCGGGACGCGATAGACGTGCGCGAGCAGGTCGAACACGATCCACTTGCCGTCGGGCGACAGATCGACCGACATCCAAGTCCCTTCGGACGTCGTGAACTCGATCTCGCGCGTGTTGCCGCGCGCCTTCGTGGTATCCCACGGCGGCTCGCGCTTCTTGTCCTTTTCTTCATCGGACGGCGACTGTCCGAAGAGCGTTACGGCGGTGACAAGCGCGAGAGTGGCGAGGCCGACGGTGGACCGAAAAGCGCTGAACATCGGAGCCTCCTGCGGGATGGGAGATATTACCCGATGCATTCGGCGAAAAAAGCAGTAGTATCGCCGCACCGGAGGGAGGAGGTTGACATGGCTCTAGTCCGCCTCGTGGGTCCCGCCGCGCTCGCGATCGCCTTCGCGGCTCCTGTCCTTCACGCCCAGGTCTCCACGGCGCTCGTCCAGGGAGAGATCACCGACGAGACGAAAGCCGTGCTTCCGGGCGCAACCGTGACGGCCCGCAACGAGGAAACAGGCTTCGCCCGGACCGCGGTATCCGACGCGCGCGGGTACTACCGCATCATCGCGCTGCCGCCCGGCACGTATAAGATTACGGCCGAGCTTACCGGCTTCGCGACCGTCGACAAGACGAGCATCCCACTCACCATCGGCCAGGAAGCCGCGATCAACTTTCAGCTGCAGCTCGTGACGGTGCAGGAGTCGATCACGGTCACGGGCGAATCGCCGCTCGTCGAGGTGTCGAAGACGACGCTGGGCACGACGATCAACGCCAAGAAGCTCGAAGAACTGCCGATGGCCGGGCGGAACTACCTGTCGCTGCTGACCCTCGCGGCGGGCGTCACCTCGCAGGGGGGCGCGGGCGGCATGGCGTCGGCCGGCCGCAACTCCGGCCGCACCGGCTACGTCGTCGACGGCGTCAGCCAGGAGCGCAACGTCTTTCCATCCGCGCGCGGGAGCCTCTCGCCGGACTCGGTGCAGGAGTTCCAGATCCTGACGAACATGTTCAGCGCCGAGTACGGCCAGGCCTCCGGGCCCGATCGTCAACATCCTGACGCGATCCGGGACGAACGCGCTGCACGGACGCGTCGGCGCGTTCACGCGGCTCAACGAGCTGGACGCGCGCGACTACTTCGCCACCGGCGAGGCTCCGTACAGTCAGCAGTGGTACTCGGCCAACGTCGGCGGCCCCATCATCCGCGACAAGGCGCACTACTTCGGCGCCTTCGAGGGGATCAAGACCGACCAGACCGTCGTCGTCACGTCGCCGCTGGCGCCGGGGGAGTTTCCGACGACCTTCAGGCAGACGAAAACGCTCATCAAGGGAGACTACCAGGTCGGCTCGGCCCACCATGTGAGCGGGCGGTTCAACCGGGACTGGAACGCGAACGACAACAACGGCGTCGGCGGCCTGAACACCATCGAGCGCGCGCAGAAGGCCGATCGGAGCATGTGGGACACGCAGGTCACGGCCAACTCCATCCTCGGGCCGCAATGGCTGAACGAGCTGCGCGTGCAGTATGCCAGGGACTACAACAGCATCGAGGGGAAGTGCACGACCTGCCCCGCGCTTGCGCGGCCGAGCGGCAACTTCGGGAAGGCGACGAACATGCCGCAGTGGTGGGACGAGCGCCGGCTGCAGTTCGTCGACTACCTGTCCTGGACGGGCGGCGTGCACCACCTCAAGTTCGGCGTGAACTACAGCCACATCTGGACGGACGTGTTCTTCCCGAACACGCGCGACGGCTCGTTCCGCTTCGAGACCGACCTGCCGTTCGACGCGGCCGATCCGCGGACCTACCCGGTGCAGTACGACATCATCTCCGGCGATCCGCTGATGGACATCCCGGACAAGCTGCTGTCGCTCTTCGTGCAGGACAGCTGGCGGGTCTCGTCGCGCTTCACCGTGAACGCGGGGCTGCGCTACGACTGGCAGGGCCAGCACGGGGTGTCCGGCGACAGGAACAACATCGGCCCCCGGTTGTCGGCCACCTGGGATCCCAAAGGAGAGGGCTCGTTCATCATTCGGGCGGGCGGCGGCGTGTTCTACGACCAGAACCGGCTGGAGCTGGCGCTCTTCGCGCTGCAGTCGGAGCGCAACTTCACCCAGATCCGGATACTCAACCCCGGCTATCCCGATCCGTACGGGCCCAACCCGAACGGCTCAGGCTCAGGCTCTCTACCGACGCCGACGAGGACGGTGATCGAGCCGGACAAGCAGATCACGACGAGCTATCGATCGTCGTTGGGGGTCGTCAAGGCGCTCACCGGCACAACGCGTCTGTCGTCCGACTTCGTGTACGTGCGCGGCATCAAAGTGCTCCGCAATCGCGACATCAACTATGCGGATCCGGCGACCGGCCGGCGTCCTGACCCCGCGTTTGGCGTCATCAGCCAGCAGGAGGCGCAGGGGAACACCTTCTACTACGGCCTCGAGACCGAACTGGAACAGCAGCTCCACAGGAATCTGCAGTTCAGCCTCGCCTACACCATCTCCTACGCGGAGAACGATCTGAGCGTGCCGATCAGCCAGCTGGACTGGACGGAATCGCTGGCGCGCGACGGCAACCGTCACGTCATCAACGCCAGCGGGATCTACCAGCTGCCGCACGGATTCCAGGTCGGCGGCCTCTTCCGCGCGCGCTCCGGCACGTACTACTCAATCGAGACCGGACGCGACGACAACCGCGACACGTTCGTCACCGATCGGCCGCCCGGTGAGGCGCGGAAGGCGCACGAAGGCCCCTGGTTCTGGGTCATCGACGCGCGGGTGTCGAAGTACTTCCAGTTCGGGCGGCACAGGGTCGAGCTGATCGGAGAGGCGTTCAACGTCACGAATCGACCGGGGTTCAGCACGCCGGAGAACCGGCAGAACTCGGCGCGCTTCCTCCAGTTCGTGACGACCGCTAACGAATACAACCCGAGGCGGGTTCAGTTGGGGGCGAGGTATTCGTTCTAACGCTCGATCATTGTGGATTGCTGATTTCGGATTGTGGACTGGAGGATGTCCATGAAAGTGCGCATGACGTTGGTGGCGGCCGCCATCGCAATCGCGGCGACCGCCGGGATGCGGGCCGACGGGCCCAGGCTCCTCGACAAGGAGACCTTCTTCGAGATGGAGGGCGTCGGCAGCCCCTCTATCTCTCCGGACGGCAAGCGGATCGTGTTCTCGCGAAGCTGGGTCGACAAAGTCAAGGACCAGCAGCGCAGCAATCTCTGGATCGTCGATGCCGACGGCTCGCGCGTGCGCGAGCTGACGCGCGGCGGTTGGCGCGATAGCTCGCCCTCCTGGTCGCCGGACGGGACGCGCATCGCGTTCACGTCGGACCGCGACGGGACCTCTCAGCTGCACGTCATGTATGTCGACACCGGAGAGGTCGCGCAGCTCACGCATCTCACGCGGTCGCTCCAGGGCATCATCTGGTCGCCGGACGGCAAGCAGATCGCGTTCACGCAGCTGCTGCCGGACGAGGATCCGATCCTCAAGGTGGAGCTGCCGAAGCGGCCGCGTGGGGCGGAGTGGGCCAAGCCTGCCGTGATCGTGGACCGGCTGACGTGGGCACGGGACGGGACCGGGCCGGTCGAGAAAGGCTACACCCAGGTCTTCGTGGTGGATGCGGTCCTCGGCGGCACGCCCCGCCAGATCAGCGACGGCAAGTTCAACCACGGCGACCCGGCGTGGTCGTCCGACGGGAAGGCGATCTACGTCTCGGGCATCCGGAAACCCGACGCGGAGTACCTGCGCGGCGACAGCGAGATCTACGCGATCGATCTCGCGACCGGCGAGATCCGCACGCTGACCGACCGTAAGGGTCCCGATGCGAATCCGACGGTCTCGCCCGACGGTCAACTCATCGCCTACACCGGCTACGACGATCAGAACTTCACGAACACGCTGTCGCACCTCTACGTGATGGACAGAAACGGCGGCGCGAAGCGGCTCTGGGCGGGCGGTCTCAACAACTCGCCCGGCGAGATTGCCTGGGCGAAGGACGGGTCGGGCGTCTTCTTCTCGGTCGGCGAGAAGGGATCGACGACGATTTATTTCGCGCCGCTGCAGGGGGCCCCCCGCAAGCTCACCGAGGGCGTCCAGACGCTGGGCGGCTTGTCGATCGCCGACAACGGCCAGGCCGCGATCGTCCGCTCGACTCCGACGCAGCCGGATCAGCTGATCACGTTCAAGATCGATGGCACCGGGAAGTCGGCCCAGCGCTTCAGCGGCGCGGACATCAGGAAACTCGTCGACGTCAACGAGGACGTTCTGACCGGCGTGAAACTCGGGGAGATGGAGGAGCTGTGGTTCACGGCGAAGGATGGCGTCAAGGCGCAGGGGTGGCTGATCAAGCCGGCCAACTTCGAGTCCGGCAAGAAGTACCCGCTGGTCCTCTGGATCCACGGGGGCCCGTGGTCGATGTATGACGTCGGCTTCAACTGGTCCTTCCAGAACTTCGCCGCCAGCGGCTACGCGGTCCTCTACACCAACCCGCGGGGCTCGACCGGCTACGGCCAGCAGTTCGTCAACGGCATCCAGCACTCGTATCCGGGCGGCGACTACGACGACCTGATGGCGGGCGTCGACGCGGCGATCGCGAAGGGGTTCATCGACGATCAGAATCTCTTCGTCTGCGGCGGCAGCGGCGGCGGCGTGTTGACCGCGTGGATCGTCGGCCACACCAACCGCTTCGCCGGCGCCGTCTCGATGCGCCCGGTCATCAACTGGCACTCGTTCGTGGGGACCACCGACGGCCCGAACTGGTACCGCCAGTTCAAGAAGTACCCGTGGGAGGATCCGATGGAGTACGCCGTCCGCTCGCCGCTCCACTACGTCGGCAACGTCACGACGCCGACAATGGTGATGACGGGAGAGGCGGATCTACGGACGCCGATGGCCCAGAGCGAGGAGTACTACCGCGCGCTGAAGATGCTGAAGAAAGAGACGCTGCTCGTGCGGATGCCGGACGAGTTCCACGGCTGGCGCCGTCCGTCGCACCGGCTCCTACAGCAGCTCTATCTGATGGCGTGGTTCGAGAAGCACAAAAGGCCTGCGAAGCCGACGACGACGACCGAGCTTCGCTGAATAATGGGGACAGTCACCTTTTTTCGCAAACTGTAAAAAGGTGACTGTCCCCTTTTCCGTCGTGGCTAGTTGTCGCCGCCCGTGTCTACGAAGTTACCGAAGAGCAGCCCGTCGACGGTGGAGGCTGCGTCGTTCGGAATCGTCACCGTGTAGACCAATTCGAACAGCTGGACACTCGCGCCGGCGGACGCAGTGGATTGATCGACCGTGTTGCCGCTCTGTATGAAACCGCCCTGCTGGACCTCGCTGACCGTGCACTCCGTTGTGCCGGACACCGGGTCATGCAGCTGCGTCGCGAACGTCCACGTGCCGGTTGCACCCGTCGTGGCGATCCCGTTCGACCCATCCGTACAGCTGATCGTGATCTCCCATCCTTCGAGGCCCGGCTCGCCCGCATCGAAGTCACCGTCGCGGTTCAGGTCCTCGTACTTCATGCCGCTGAGGTGCGACTGGACCCGTGCGGCTCCCGCCCGCACCTTGAACGCGTCGTACTTGCAGTCGCGCGGATTGACCGGGTAGCCCCTGCCGAGCGAACAGATCGCCATGATGTAGACGCCGCCCGGATTGGTCGTGTCAGCGTACGGGAACAACCGAATGAACGGCGCGTTGAAGCCATGCGTGCCGGTGTACGCGCTCACCTCGCCTCCGGTCACCGTGAACGTCCGGTTCGTACGGGCGTCGAAGTCGTCCGACAGGTTCTTGGCCCCGCCGTCGTTCGGGCTCGGTTGGCCACCCGGCTCGAGCACGGCGAAGAAGTACTGGCCGTCGGGCCCGAGCCCGTTCGCGGCGGGCCCGCCGTTCAGCCACACGAACTGCTTGCCATCATAGAGGTTGCAATTGACCTGGGGATTGCCGTTTTCGCAGTGATCAGGACCATCGACTGCTTCGTTGACGGTCGTGAACCCCGCGCCGCTCACGGCGTACGCGGTTGCGACCGCAAGAGAGCAGCCGGCCAAGAGCGAGCAGACAAACCTGGAACGACGACGTTGATCTACGGACATGGTCACTCTCCTTGGAGGGGACGAAGAAAGGTCAGTCTCCGGCGACTTTTTTCAAGAGCTCGTCTTCGGTGAGCAGCTTGCCCGCGCCCATGACCACGGTCGCGAGCGGATTGTCTGCGACGACCACCGGCAGTTCCGTCTCCTGGGTCAGACGCTTGTCGAGGTTGCGTAGGAGCGCGCCGCCGCCGGTGAGCACGATGCCGCGATCGACGATGTCGCCGCACAGCTCCGGCGGGATCCGCTCGAGCGCCTCACGCACCGCCTTCACGATCGCCCTGACCGGCTCGGAGAGCGCGTCGCGGACCTCGACGTCCGTGATGACGACGGTGCGCGGCACGCCGTCCGCCACGTGGCGCCCCTTGACGTCCATGAAGAGCGTCTTCTCGAGCGGCGCGGCCGACCCGATGTCGATCTTGATCTGCTCGGCGGTGCGCTCGCCGATCAGGAGGTTGTGCTTCCGCTTCATGTACTGAAGGATCGCCGCGTCGAGGTCGTCGCCCGCCGTGCGCAGCGATCGTCCGTACACCACCCCCGCCATCGAGATCACGGCGATGTTCGTCGTGCCGCCGCCGATGTCGATGATCATGTTCCCCGTCGCGTTCGCGATCGGCAGGCCGGCGCCGATCGCCGCCGCCATCGGCTCGTCGACCAGGTGCACTTCGCTGGCCTTCATCTTGGCCGCGCTCTCCCGCACCGCGCGCCGCTCGACCGGCGTGATCTCCGGCGGCACGCCGATCACGAGGCGGGGCCTCACGAGCGCGCGGCCGTGGTTCACCTTGCGGACGAAGTGCCTCAGCATCTTCTCGACCGCCTCGAAGTCGGCGATGACGCCACCCTTCATCGGCCGGACGGCGGTGATGCTCCCCGGGGTGCGCCCGAGCATGTCGCGCGCCTCGGTCCCGATCGCCTCGATCGTGCCGCGCACGGTGTTGTAGGCGACGATCGACGGCTCGTTGAGCACGACCGCGCCCCGCGTGAAGATGCAGGTGTTGGCCGTGCCGACGTCGATGGCGATGTCCGAGTTCGAGAAAAAGCCCATAAACCGCTCGCGCGGATGGGGTAAGGGACGCATATTCGGTTCCGTTCGACCATCCCGCCGTCATTTGCGGAAAATCCCTAGATTTTCAGGCGGGTCAGCGGGTTGGGGACCGTGTGCGCCAAAGCGCACTATCACGGATTGCGCGGGCCGCTTACTTTCTTGAACGGCCTTGGGCGTCACGGACCGGTGTAGGATGGCGACCGGAGGCGGACGTGCGCACAGCTTTGAGAACGTTCTCCGCAGCGCTGGTTATCTGGGCCCTCGTTGCACCAAGCGCGTCGGCTCAACCCGTCCCCGGCCCATGTGACGAGGGGCTCCTCGACTCGCACGCCCGATGGAAAATCTGCGTTCCGGCCCAAGGCTGGAACGGAGATCTCGTCATCTTCGCGCACGGCTATGTGCCGAACCTGCCTGGCGTCGGGCTCGACTTCTTCGATACCCTGCCGGACGGCACCCCGGTCTCGACGCTCGTCCAGAGTCTCGGCTTCGCGTACGCAACGACCAGCTATCGGCAGAATGGCCTCGCCATCCTCGAGGGTGCAGACGACGTGCGGGAGCTCGTCGGGCAGTTCACATCGCTGGTCGAACCGCCCGGGCGCACCTTCATGACGGGGGTGTCGGAAGGCGGGCTGGTCGCGGCGCTGCTCGCCGAGCGGTCGCCCGAGCTCTTCACGGGCGCATTCGCCGCATGCGGGCCGATCGGGAACTTCCGCTCCCAGGTCGACTACTTCGGCCATTTCCGGGTGTTGTTCGACTACTTCTTCCCTGGCGTGTTCGTCGGCACGCCCATCGACATCCACCCGCTCGACCTGCAGCGATGGCTCGGCGGCACGACTCAGCTCGACATTGCCCGGCGTCTTGCCGCGGAGCCTGCGAAGGCGCTGGAGCTGATGAAGACGGCGCGCGCCGCGTTCGACCCGGCCGACGTCAACACCATATTCCAGACGACCACGAGCGTGCTGCAGTACACCATCCTGGGCTTCGAAGACGCGGTGGCGAAGCTCGGGGGCAGCCGTTCGACAACCGGCTGCACTGGTACTTCGGGTCGTCGAACGATCTGCTTCTGAACTTCTCGGTTCCGCGTTTCGCGGCCGATGGGCGCGCCGTGCGGGCGCTCCGAAACTACAACACGTCGGGCGCCCTTCGAATCCCGCTGGTGACTCTTCACACGACGGGGGACGACGACGTGCCGTTCGCGCACGAGCTGCTCTACCTCGCGAAGGTCAGGCCCAGCGGCCGGGGGCGATTCATTCCGCTTCCTGTTTTTCGGTACGGTCACTGCAATTTCACGACGCAGGAGATTCTGTTCGGCCTCGCGGTCCTGATCGCGCAGCCGTGACGCGGTTACAGAAGTGGCCTCCTCCGGCGCTTCTTGAAATCCCGGCCTGCCGGAAGCCCCGATCTACGCTCGAAAGCCCCGTGATTTCGGTCGGTTCATGGCACGAACCTCGCGTCCACCACGGAGTTAACGGATCACGGACCACGGATTCAACCGATTGCACCGGATTTCGGCAGGAGTGTCTATGCAAGCCCCGCAAAACATGAACTTGAACGACATGGCCGAGCGCCTGCTCACCGGCGCCGAGCGGCTCGTCGCCGACGCAGAGCGGATGGTGGGCGACCGCGCGCAGAAACATGCGGAGCTTCCACCGGCCGACAACACGTTCCAGGACGCCCTGCGCGAGCGGACGGCCCGGGCGATCGCGACGCCTGCGCTCATCGCCGTCAACGTGGCCGTCTTTTTCATGATGGCCTTCCGGGCCGACGGTCCGATGGCCGATCCGAAGACCGTCCTGGAGTGGGGCGGCAGCTTCGGGCCGCGCACGACGAACGGCGAATGGTGGCGGATCGTCACGTCGATCTTCATCCACACGGGCCTCATCCAGCTCGTGGTGCACATGGCCGGCCTGGCACAGGCCGGCCTGCTCGTCGAGCGCCTTGTCGGACGCGTCGCGGTGGTGACGACCTATCTCGCCGCCGGGATGGTGGGCGTGCTTCTGACCATCTCGGAACAGCCGCTCGCCATCAGCAGCGGCTCCTCGGCCGCGGTCTTCGGCATCTACGGCCTTCTCCTCGCGTCGTTCGTCGGCGGCCTCATTCGCCCCACACCCGCAAGCATCCCGCTGCACGCGCTCAAGCCGCTCGCGCCGGCCGCGGGCATCTTCGTTCTGTACAGCCTGGTGTCCGGCGGGCAGCTTCTCGCCGGGCTGAGCATGGGGTTCGCGTGCGGCAGCGTGCTGGCGATCGGCATCAGCCTCGGCAAGCCCGCGCCGGGCCGGGTCGCCCTCGTGGGCGCGGCCGCGGCCGCCGTCATCGTCTTCCTCGGGTACCCGCTCCGCGGCATCGCCGACGTCCGGCCGGAGATCGCGCGGATCGCGGCGCTCGAGGACAAGGTGATGAGCAGCTACGAGGTCGCCATCGATCGCTTCCGGAAGGGCCGGATGCAGCCGGAGGCGCTGGCGAAGTTCATCGAGAAGGACATCATGCCCGACCTCGTGAAGGCGCGCGCCCGGCTCGAGGCGATCCGGGGCGTGCCGGCGCAGCATCGACCGCTCGTCGCCAACGCGCTGGAGTACTTCAAGCTCCGCCAGGACAGCTTCACCATGCGGACCGAAGCCATCCGCAAGTCCAGCCTGGCGAAGCTCCGGCAGGCGGAAGGCGTCGAAACGGCTGCGCGTCAGACGCTCGAGAAAATCAGGCTCTAGTGGCCTGGGGTTCACTTCAGCGATTTGAGGAGCGCGGCCGCCTTCCGGAACCACGGGCGCTCCCGACGCCGGGCGTACGCCGGCATCGTGGGCTTCTTGGTCAGGATGCGCTCGGCCCATTCGCGCGCCTCGGCGGTCCGTCCTTCCGCGGCGAGAAAGCTCGCGTAGTTGTACTGAATCTCCGACAGCGTCGCCGTCTGCGTCACGTCGGCGAAGAGCTTCTCGGCCGCCTTCGCCTGGCCGATCTTCCCGAGCGCGTGGGCGTAGAAGCCCGCCGCGCGCCACAAGTCGAACTTCGGGTCCCGCGTGACCACCTTCTCGAGATCTGCTGCGGCGGGCTGATAATCGTTCATGGCCATCGCCGCCAGCGCGCGCCGGTAGAACGGATCCGGCGAGTCGGTTCGCGCCGAGATGACGCGGTCGAAGCACTCGCGAGCCTGCGCGAACTGCTGGTCGTCCAGATACAGGTGGCCGAGCTCCTCGTAGTTGGCGATTGACGGATTGTCGAGGAGGGCGGTCCGCAGCTCCTTGATGCGCTTCCGGCGCGGGAAGCCCTGAAACGTCCCGCGGAGCAGGCCGGCGTCCGGAATGACCTCGGCGATGAAGTACGCCAGCGCACCCAGGCCGCCCCCGATGATGATGATCCAGAGCCAGTAGCCGTCGGGCCGGCGCTGTATGAAGTGCACGATCGCGAGCACCTGCAGCACGGCGCCGTACTGGAGGAAGGGCCCGAGGAGATCAAAACCCTCCATGCAGCGCCCGTTACTTGGGTGCCGGCAACCTGGCGGAGGGGATTCCCAGATAGAGCGCGAGATCGCGAAGCTTGGCCTGAATGAGCCGCACGTTGCGCGGTCCCATCCTGAGGAACTGTTTCTGCGCCGGCGAGAGCGACTCGAGGCGCTCGTCCGAGAACGCGTACGAGATCGTTTTCGACCGGAGCGGAACCTCGCCGTCGACCAGCGGCGTCTCGAGCAGATGGATGATGGCGCGCTCGAGGACGGCGTCCACCTTGTCTTCCGGAATGCCCTGCTCGGCGTACGCTTCGACGAGGCGGGGCTTGAGCGTCGCGTAGAGCCGCGCGGTGCCCCGCGCGTCGAGCGCGTCCACGGCGTCGGCGTAGGAATCGTAGCGCGCGTAGCTCCCCGGATCGATGTACGCCCCCGTGGCCGCGCTCTTCACGCGGAACTTCCCCTGGGGCGTCACGGCCTTCAGGTGCCGGGTCGGCGTCTTCCCCTCGGACACGTTGATCGTGACGACGACGAAATTCCTGAGCAGCCGATCGGTCGCCAGCCAGGCGGCGACGGTCGGGTGCTCGGAGAGCTGGGTCACCAGTTTCCGGACGACTGGATCGGTCGCGTCGAGCGGCGGCAGCGGGATGTTCTCTCCGGCTTCCGCGGCGGTAGCCGCATCGCCCGAGGGGCTGGCCGGCTGGGTTTGAGGAGGAGCCTGCGCCGGCCCCGGGTTCCGCCCGAACAGCACATAGATGGCGGCAGCCGCCGCCGTGACCAGCACTGCGGCGGCAATCGCGATGATCGCGGATCCCCGCCGGGGCCCACCGTCCGGCGGCATCTCGTCAGGCTTGTCCAGCGGGACGTCATCCAGCAAGGCCATGGAAATAACTCTAGCATTGCGGATTGAGGATTGGGGATTGTCGATTTATCGGCGATTGCGGATTTGGGATTGGCGACTTATGGACGATTGGTGATTGGGACTGTCACAGAGCGAGGAGGGCCGAAAGGGTCGTGACGTAGGCGACGGCGGAATAGCCGAGCGCCAGCAGGAACCGGCGTTTCGTCGAGAAAACTCGCCAGGCGGCGACCGGGTGAGCGATCGCCGCCAGCGATCGGCCGATCAGGATCTCGAGAGGCGAGCTCGCCTGACGAGGTGGTTGCATGGGGAGCACCACTCCTGCCGGCGCAATTCGCAAGAACCCGGCCAACACGGTTCCGACTGAAAACTCCGCCAATGCAGGCCGACCGCCGCCGCAGCGTCTGCTTGTATGGGGAAGGTAGTCACCCTGCCGCGCGACTACCGCTCAGCGAACGACTCTGAGATTCGTGGGAGGCGTCGGAGGGAACGTGACCGGGCCCGACAGGTACGCAGGAAAGTGACCGCTGCTGCGGAAGTGCTGGTCGTAGTGCTTGTGCGTCGGGGTCGCCCCGTGCTGGACCGACGTGTTGAAGAGGTTCGTCCCGATCGTGCGGTACACCTGATCGCCGGTCAGCCTGTAACCATACCCGAACCCATGCGAGATGAGGTTGTCGAGGTCGGGCGCGCCGTCCACGTACGCGGAGCAGCCAAGATAGATGAAGGACACGCCGGCGAAATCGCCCGTGGCCAGGTAGCGCGCGCGCAGGTCGTCCAGCGCCATCAGGATGGATTCCCGCGCGACGGGGTCGTTCGTGATCTTGTGGTACTTCACGATCGCTTCGAGCAGCAGCCCGGACATCCAGGGAGAGCTGCCGTAGTCCGACATCGCGCATCCCTCCGAGGGATCGTGGTCGTACAGGTTGTGCACCCAGGCGCGCCGGCCGTTGTCGACCTGCATCCGATGCAGCGACGCGACACGGTCGCGGACGCGGTTCAGGTACGCGACATTCCCCGTGCCCTCGTAGTGCGCCAGGATCCCGATCAGGGAAAACGCCGCCTCGCGCTCGGTCCAGAATCCCCGCGTGTTCGGCGCCTTGTAGTACCAACTGGCCTCGTGCGGCATGTAGAAGTTGTCGACGATGAGGGCGGAGACGTTGCGCGCCTCCTCGTCGCCGAACATGAAGAAATCCTGAATCAGGCCCTGCGGGAACGTGTAGCGCGTGTTGTTCAGGTACCCGCCGGGGCACCGCCCGTGCCCGACGCTGGGACCGGAAAGGTGGACCTGATCGCGCCGATGGTGAAGGGCCCAGCGCCGCGCGTTGACCAGGTGCGTCAGCGTCCCCGTCCTCGCGTACAACTGATACGTCGTCGTGATCGCGTCGTAGTAGTGATCGTCGCGAGCGCACTCGGCCGCGCCGACCGTCGCGATCCGGCTGTAGTTGTTCAGCTGCTTCTGATCCCACGCCGGGAACCCGGTCTGGCCGAGCGGTTTCTGCTCCCAGAAAATCAGCGAGTCGCTGAGGTGCGCGGCCGTCAGCGTGAAAATCCGCGTCGGCACGTCCCAGGTCACCGGCACGAACGCCCGATCGGTCGTGGTCCGGGCGGTGCCGACTTGAATCGTGTAGGTCTTCGCGATCGGCGCCTCGAACTGCAGGAGGAGCGATCGGATCGAACCGTCGGACGGCCACGTCGCCAGCGCACGGACGGCGATCGGCACTTCGGTCGCCCCGTCGAGCACGCGCACGTTGGCGGCGCTCGACACGACTCCGGGCCTGAACGGCACGGCATTGCTCACGAGGTTCGCGGGACCGTTCGCGCCTGCGCCGCTGTAGATCTGCACGGCGGCCGGGATGTTTACGGGCTGCGCCACCGCTGCGGAAGCCGAGAGCGCGACGAGGAGAAGGGCAATCGCAGCGTGCCCGGGGAGGGAGAGGCGCATCGGCCCCGGGGACGCATGAATCAGGCCGAAAGACCTGCGTCGGTAAACGCTTGATTCATCGTCCACGTCCTTCAATCCGCAATGACAGAAATGTCCCTTGACCTCGTGAGTTTGTACTCCGCACAATTGTGATCTCCCCTTGCTCAGCTCCACCGAATGATCTTTTTTCCCACGGTCGTTCTCGTCGGGCTGCTCGCGTGGCTCCTCCACAAGATCGGCGGCGCCGATTTTCTGCCGCAGTTCGCGAAGCTGCTCGATCGGCCGCAGATTGTCGAAGGGCTGACGGGCTACCTCACGGGCCGCTCGACGCTGACGGGCGAATTCCGCGGGCGGAACGTGGACGTCTCGCTGAAGCGCAAGCGGGGGCGCCACAGCCTCGGTTATCTCGTCGTAACGATGCAGACGAGCGCGCCGGTGACCATCGAATCACACGCCTTCTCGGCGTCCGGGCACGACCGTGATGCCGAGCTGGCGCTGTTCGCGCTCGAAACACAGCACGACGTGAAGCTGAGGCACGAACCGTACAGCTTGAAAGTACTGTGGATGCCGATCGGATTCTTCATCTTCCCGGGTCGCTTCGAACCCGAGAAGTGGCGCGATGTCCTCACGCACATGCACGCGCTCGCCGGCTCGCTCGAACGTCGTGCCGCCTGAACCTAGGAACCCTTGGAACCCTAGGAACCCTTTCGTAATGCGAACGCGACGACGTGATCGCCGAGCGGCGGACCGATCTGCGCGCCGTGGCCGCCGGCGGAAATGACGATGTATTGCCGGCCGTCGTGGCCCAGATAGGTCATCGGCGTCGCGCGCGCGCTCGTCGGCAGCGTGCCTTTCCAGAGTTGTTTGCCGGTCTTCACGTCGAACGCATAGATCGCCGCTTCCAGCGTACCGGCCGTAAACACCAGTCCACCCGCCGTGGCGATCGGGCCGCCGAGCGCGATCGAGCCCCAGTTCACGGCGTCAGGGATCTTCTCGGTTCCCGGGAATTGACCGAGCGGCACCTGCCAGGCGATCTCGCCGGTCGCGGCTCTGACCGCCGCGAGCGTGCCCCATGGCGGCGGCGTGCACGGCAGCGACGTGTTGGGCGCGAGCAGGAGCCGCCGCACGAGGGCGTAGGGCGTGCCGCGCTGCGGGGCGTACTCGAAGTCGCCGCTGAGACGGCCGGCTTTTCGTTCGCCCTCGACGCTTTCGCGCGCGATGAGCCGGACCTCGGCCGCGAGGTTGTTGACCGGCATGATCAACAGGTTGTTCCCTCGATCGTGTGCGATGCCGCCCCAGGCCATGCCGCCAACGTTGCCGGGAACGACGATCGTGCCTCTGAGCGACGGAGGCGTGAAGAAGCCGTCGGACCGCAGCGTCGCTATCCTGTCGCGGCACCATGCGCGATCCTCGTCGGTCGCTCCCCACGCCTCGTCCGCCGTCAGCGACGTGCGCGCGAGCGAGCGTGGCGCCGTCGGAAACGGCTGCGTCGGTGACGCGGCTTCTCCCGGCACGTCGCTCTTCGGCACCGGCCGCTCTTCGACAGGAATGAGCGGTGCGCCGGTTTCGCGATTCAAGACGAAGAGGTGGCCGGTCTTCGAGGCGACTCCAACCGCGGGAATCGTGCGTCCATCCTTGCGCCAGTCGAAGAGGATCGGCGGCGACGCCACGTCGTAGTCCCAGAGGTCGTGGTGGACGGTCTGGAAGTGCCAGACGCGCGCGCCGGTGTCGGCGCGCAGCGCGACGACCGAGTCGGCAAACAGGTTGTCGCCGAGCCGCTCCCCGCCGTAGTAGTCGGGGCTCGGGCTGCTGGTCGGCACGAAGACCAGGTTCCGCGCCGGATCGGCGACGATGATGGACCACGCGTTGGCGGCGCCGGTGCGGCCGGCGCTCTTGTTCTTCCAGGTATCGGCGCCCAGTGCTGTCGGATCCTGCGGAATCGGATCCCAGCTCCATTTCAGCTTTCCGGTCAGCGCGTCGAAGGCGCGCACCTCGCCGCTCGGTTCGGCCGGTCCGGTGCATTGTCCTGGATGGCGGAGCCGACGACGATCGTGTTGCCGATCACGGCGGGCGGCGACGTCACCTGGTAGTCCGCGAAGCCGTCCGGTGGTGGAGCGATGCGCAGGCCTTTGCGAAGATCCACGGTACCCCGCTCGCCAAAGCCTTGAATCGGCTCTCCGGTCTTCGCGTCGAGCGCGATGAGGCGCGCGTCGATGGTCGCGATGAAGATCCGGCGTTCGCTGCCGCGATTCCAGGTCGAGACGCCGCGGCTCGCGAAATCGCCGTAACCCTTGTCGCGAGGCACCTTCCCATCGAACGCCCACCGCTGCTAGCCCCGTCACCGGGTCCAGCGCGATGACGCGCCCCAGCGGCGTGCTCAGATACAGCGTGCCGTCGACGTGAAGCGGCGTCGCCTCGAACGCGGTCGGCCGGCCGCGCTCCGGCGTGTAGGCGTCGCCGGTGCGGTACGTCCAGGCGACCTCGAGCGACGCGACGTTCTCGCGGCGGATGGCGTCGAGCGGCGAGAAGCGCTCGCCGCCGGCGTCGCGGCCGTAGGCGACCCAGTCTCCGTTCTGCCGGCCAGCAGGCGAACCCCCGATCAGAACGAGCACACAGGCAAGGAATCTCATGCGCATACGGTGGGCCTCAACGGTCAACAGTCTACACGCATGTCCGGTCGCCACGGCACCAGAACTGGCCGCCTCTTGACATCTGTACGCATACAAAAGACCATCATTCGTATGCGCACCACTCTCGACCTGCCAGGCGAGCTCCTGGAAGAAGCCCGGGCTGCGCTGGGCTTCAAGTCCAAGACCGACACCGTCGTCCTCGCCTTGCGCGAGCTCGTGAGACGGCGCCGGCTCGACGAGCTCAAGAGCCTGATGGGCCGCGTCCGTCTCGACGTCGACGTTCCCCGCAGCCGCCGGCGACGAGCGTGATTGTCGTCGACACGTCGATCTGGGTCGAGGCCCTGCGCTCCGCGTCGAGCCCGCTTGCGCCGGTCCTCCGGCGGCTTTTGGACGACGACGAAGTCGCGCTGGCCATTCCGGTGCGGATCGAGCTCTTGTGCGGCGCGTCCTCGGCCGATCGGCCCCGGCTGCGTCGCGCGCTGTCGGCGCTGCCGGTCGTCTATCCGACCGAGGCGACGTGGCCGATCATCGACGACTGGATCGATCGCGCGGGCCGATCGGGTCAGCGCTTCGGGTTTGGCGATCTCCTCATCGCCGCGCTGGCGAACGAGTTGGGAGCGCTGGTCTGGTCGGTCGACGCGGATTTCGAGCGCATGAGCCGTCTTCGATTCGTTCAGCGGTACGAGCCCTAGGGCCGTCGCGGCGCGGCGACCGGCTTGAGCGCCGGCCGATCGAGTCCCGTGGACGCCAGCTTCTTCTCGAGCTCCGGCAGCTCGCGCGAAACGAACGCGTTGAGCCGCTCGACATTCGCGGTCACTTCGGGCGTGAGCTGATCAAGAGTCCTCAACTGCGCCTCGGTCGGCGCCGAGCTCACCGCCTGGAGCTGTCCCGCGAGGTCGAAGATTCTGAAGCGCGGCCCGCCCCATCCGGGCTTGAACTTCTCCCGAAGCTCCACGACCGACTTCTTCACGTCGGCAACGGCCGCCGCGGCATCCTTCTGATCGCTCTCCTTCACGCGGCGTTCCAGATCGTCGAACCGCTTCCCGGCGTCCTGCAGCAGCGCCGCCCCTTCGACGAACGCGCGCTGCAGCTCCGCCGTCGCCCGCGCCGCGTTGTATCTCGCCCGCAGGGCCTCGGTCGTCGTCTTCACGCGCGGATCGGCCTTCACCTCCACGCGCTCGGTCAGCTCCCGTCCGCGCGTCCGCATCTTGACGGTATACACGCCCGGCATCACCAGCGGACCCTTCGGCATCCCGAACCAGCCCTCGTCGCTCTCCTCCACTTTGATGCCGAGAGGGTGCCGGAGGTCCCAGGCGACGCGGTTCATCCCCTTGCGATCCGGTCCCTCCAGCTCGCGGACGATCGATCCGTCCGGTGCCGCGATCGTGAGCTTCACGGTTGGCGGCGGAGGCGGCGGCGGTGGAGGCTCGGGCGATCCGGACCCGGCGCTGTTCCCGTCCGTCGTCGGCTTCGGCGCCGGTGGCGGAGGCGGCGGATCGTCGCGAAGGTAGTACGTGAGGACCGCGCCGTACGGCGGGTTCGGCCCGCTGAACTCCGATGCGCCGGGTGTCGGCAGCATCCGCATCTCGTAGTGCTGGATCGCGGGCCGCGGCGCGAAGAGATGCGCGTCCGAAGACAGGATGTCCTGCGTCGTCCGCTCGAGCGGCGTGATGTCGTCCAGGATGATGATGCTGCGGCCGTGCGTCCCCAGGATCAGGTCGTTATCGCGCGCGCTCAGCACGATGTCGTCCACGGGCACGCGCGGCAGGTTGCCCGCGGCGCGCGTCCAGCGGCGTCCGCCGTCGAGCGTGAAGTACAGGCCGAACTCGGTCCCCGCAAACAGCAGGTCAGGACGGCGGGGATGTTCTTCCAGCGCGTTGACGACGACGCCGTCGGGCAGGTCGCCCGCGATCGACGACCAGGAATCGCCGCCGTTGGTCGTCCGGAAGATGTACGGCTTGAAATCATCGTCCTGATGGCCGTCGAACGCGACGTAGGCCGTGCCGGCGCCGTGCCGTGACGCCAGGACGCGGCTGACCCACCGCGGGCCCGGGAGCCGGAACTTCGACGTCAGGTTCTGCCACGACGTGCCGCCGTTCGCCGACAGCTGCACGTTCCCATCGTCGGTCCCGACGTAGAGGACTCCCGCTTTCATCGGCGACTCGGCAATCGTGGTGATCGTGCCGAAGTCGCTCACGCCGTCGTCTCTCGACGGCGTGTCGTCGTGTCGCTCCCCACCGCGTGTGAAGAAGCCCATGAGCTTCTTCCACTCCTGGTCGCGGGTCAGGTCGGGGCTGATGACCTCCCATCGGTGGCCGCGATCGGCGGTCCGGAACAGCTTGTTGCCGCCATAAAAGACGACGTCGGGGTTGTGCGGTGAGAGGAGCATCGGCGTGCTCCAGTTGAATCGGTACGTTTCCTTCGCGTCGGCCGGGACCGGTCTAATCCCCTTCTCCTCTCGGGTGTCGACGTCCACGAGGTAGGTGCGGCCGCTCTGCGAGTTCGCATACACGACGCGGTGATCCCTCGGATCCGGCTCCGTGTAGAAGCCGTCGCCGTACGCGAGGTTGACGACGTCCGCGTTCGTGATCCCGAGGACGCTCGTGGTCCGGCTCGGCAGCGCCCACGTACCGTTGTCCTGCGTGCCGCCGTAGACCCAATACGGATCGCGCGAGTCGATGCTGATGTCGTAGTACTGGCCGAGCGGTAGGTTGTCGACGAAGTGCCAGGTCTTGCTGCCGTCCTGCGAGACGAAGAGCCCGCCGTCGTTCCCGAGGATCAAATGATCCGGATCCGCCGGGTTGATCCACAACCCGTGATGATCGACGTGGATGCGATCGCCGGTGCCCTTGGTCGTGAACGTCTTGCCGGCGTCGATCGACAGGAACAGTGGCGACGCGAGCATCCAGACCTTGTTGGGGTTCCGCGGATCGATCCGGATCTGGCTGTAGTAGCTCGGGCGCTGGTTCGTCGAGCTCTGCTTGGTCCATGTCGTGCCGCGATCCTCGGATCGAAAGACGCCCCCTTCTTTATGCTCGATCACGGCGTACACGACGTCTGGATGGCTGCGGGAGATCTCGACGCCGATGCGGCCGATGACGCCCTTCGGCAGGCCTTCTTCCAGCCGGCGCCACGTATCGCCGCCGTCGAGCGACTGATAGAGGCCGCTGCCGGTCCCGCCCCCGATGAAACCCCAGCCCCGCCGGCGTCGCTGATATGCGGCCGCGAAGAGCGTCCGGCCGTCCCGATCGAGCGCGACGTCGACGACGCCCGTGTCGGCGTCGATCTTGAGCACCTGCTGCCAGGTGCGGCCTGCGTCGCGCGTGCGGTACAGGCCGCGCTCGTCGTTCGGCCCCCACAGGTGGCCGAGCGCCGCCACGTACACGGTCGATGGATCGCGCGGGTGTATCACGACGCGGCCGATATGGTGACTGTCGCGCAGGCCGACGTTCGTCCACGTTTCGCCGCCGTCGAGCGATCGGTAGACGCCGTCCCCCCACGACGAGCTCTGGCGGTTGTTCGGCTCGCCCGTTCCGGCCCAGATGATGTTCGGGTCCGACGGCGCGATCGCGAGGTCGCCTATCGAGAGCGAGCCGCCGTCGCGATCGAACACCGGCTTCCACGTCGTGCCGCCGTTGACGGTCTTGAAGATCCCGCCGGACGCCGCCCCTATGAAGATGATCTTCGGGTTCGACGCGACCGCCTCCACGTCGTCTATCCGGCCGCCGAACGCCGCGGGGCCGATGTGCCGCCATTCGAGGCCGTCGAGCGGCGACACGGGACGGTCGTTCGGCGCGGCAGCGGGGCCGGCAGCGGCCAGGAGAAGGGCGAGTGCTGACAACAGGCGTGGCATGGCGTTCCTCTAAGGTTGTGGTACGAGGCTTTAGCCTCGTCCCCTTTGACGAGCCTAAAGGCTCATACCACACCGCTCTTGTATAGTCTCTCGATGCCGTATCCCGTATCGATCACGATCGAGCCGGCGCTCACGAACCGGAACCGCCTGACGACCGCCTTCCGGATAATCCTGGCGATTCCGCACCTCATCCTGGTCGGCGGCTTCAGCGCAGGCGTGGCGGTCAGCAGCGGCGACAGCACCTCGGTCGGCGTGGAGGGCGGCCTGCTGGGGGCCGTGGCCGTTTTTCTCGCGATCGTGAGCTGGTTCACGATCCTCTTCGCCGGGACGCACATTATCGGCATCCGACAGTTCACGTCGTTCTACATGCGCTGGCGCGTGCGCGCGCTCGCGTATCTCACGCTGCTCGAGGATCCGTATCCGCCGTTCGGCGACGCGCCGTATCCCGCGTCGATCGAGATCGTCGATCCCGCGGGGCCGCGCGATCGGTTGACCGTCGGCCTGCGGCTCCTCCTCGTGATCCCCCACGTCATCGTCCTCCTGTTCGTGATGCTGGGATGGTGCGTCACGACGGTCGTGGCGTGGTTCAGCATCCTCTTCACCGGGAACTATCCCCAGGGTCTGTATGAATTCGGCGTGGGCGTCCTCCAGTGGCGGCTCCGCGTCGAAGCCTACCTGCTGCTGATGGTGGACGAGTATCCGCCGTTTTCATTGACATGACTCGTGGAACCAGGCTTTCGCATCGTCTGCTCAAACGAGCCTGAAGGCTCGTACCGCGTGGTACGAGGCTTTAGCCTCGTCCGCCCTTGACCAGCCTGAAGGCTGGTGCCACGCGTGTTATTTCGCGCAGTACCTCCGATCCAGCGTGCACGCGTGCGCCGCGGCGGCCGCCGCGCTCCGTTCGTCGCCGGCCAGGCGATGCGCCAGCGCCAGGTTGGCGAACGCCTGGCCGTTCTTCGGGTCGAGCGCCGTGGCCCGCTTGAGCGCGTCGAGCGCCGGACCCGCTTCGCGCCGGACAATGTGGATCGCGCCGAGCGTGTTCCAGGCGGCAAAGTAGCCGGCGTCGAGCTGGATGGCGCGGCGCTCGAGCGTCTCGGCGCGCGCCAGGTCGCCGCGCGAGTACGCGACGCTCGCGAGATTGTGAATCGCGCGGACGTCGTTCGGATCCTCCTTCAGGACGACGTTCAACTCGCGCTCGGCGGCGGCGTGATCGCCGAGCCGCAGCCGTGCGAGCGCGAGCTTGAATCGCGCGGCAGTGTAGCGCGGATTGATCGCGAGCGTCCGCTCGAGCGCGGCGGCCGCCTCCCGGAAGCGGCCTTCCTGCCCGAGGATCGTGCCGGCGAGAAAGTGCGTCTGCGCGACGTCCGGATCCTGTTTTGCCGCGTCCATCAACGTCGCGAGCGCGCGCCGGCGATCGCCGCGCTCCGACTCTTCGATCGCGCGCATCACGAGCAGGTACACGTCAAGCCTGTCCTTCGGGTCGGCCAGGTTGGCATCTCCGCCGTCGGACGGGGGCGAATAGCCGATGTAGCCCAGCGAAAGAAACGCGTCCGAGAGCACGGGATCGGCGGCGGGACCGCGCGTCGCCCGCCGGCTGCGCCTGTCGATCGCACCCAGCACGAGCTTGCCTGCCGTGACACGGCCCGGCGCAGCCGCGATGTCGCTCGTTCGCTCGGCTGAATCTTTCACCAGGTCGTACAGCTCGGGCCGTGGCGCTTCGATGTACTTGAACTGCGCTGTCCTCAGCGCACGCAGACTGCTCCAGTTGAACTGATGCTTCGGCAGCAGCGTTTCGGCGTATGCCTCGAGCCTGGGATCGCTCTGACTCGCGACGTGCAGTCTGACGTCGACGGCGTCCACGGCAGTGACCGCGATGACCTGGCCGCCAGAGCCTGCCGCGCCGAAGCCTTCGGCGGAGGCGGGGTTCCCACCCGTCGCCCCCGCGACGCCCATCGTGGTCGGCAGGACGTCGATGATGCGAACCTGATGCGGATACCGACTCGGGGCGAGGTCCGGCGCCCGGAGCAGCCAGGGAATCCGCAGCGTCGAATCGTAGATGAAGAATCCGTGCGTCGCCTCGCCGTGATCGCCGAGCGCTTCGCCATGATCCGACGTGATGCTGACGACGGTGCGATCCCATGCGCCGCGCGCGCGCACCGCGTCGAGGAGCTGTCCGACGTGTCGATCCGCTTCGGTCACATCCGCGGCGTAACTGCCGTTGGTGTACGGTGCGTGCGGCTCGAAGAGGTGGACCCACAGGAAGAACGGCTCGCGGGCGCGCGCGAGCCACGTTGACGCCCGGGCCACGGTGTCGGCGCCCGAACGCTCCGGGCCCGTCACCTGATCGTCGTACTCGTCGAACCCGCGCGCGAGCCCGTAGCGCTTCGCGAGCACGATCGAGCCGACGAACGCGCCCGTCGCATACCCGGCCGACTTCAGCTTTTCGGTGAAGGTCTGAACATCTGCGGCGAGCGCGAAGATATGGTTGTCGCGCACGCCGTGCGCGGGCGGAAACAGCCCCGTGAAGAGCGACGCGTGCGCCGGAAGCGTGAGCGGTGCAACGGTGATCGCCTGCGTGAAGTCGATCGATTCCGCGCGGAGCCGCTCCAGCGCGGGCGTGCCGGCGCCAATCGCGTCCGCGCGGAGCGTGTCGATCGTCACGAGCACGATCGAGCGCGGCGGTACGGGCGGCGACCCCTTCGCACACGCCGCGATCGTCAGAAGGAGGACGACGACACTACGTCGGAAGGTGCTCAAGGTGCTCAAAGTGCTCAGGGTGCTCAAGGTGCTCAAGGTGCTCAAGGCACCCGCACCATGAGCACGATGAGCACCGTGAGCACCGTGAGCACCCCGAGTGGCTAGAAGATGAGCTTAAGCGCGAATTGCATCTCCCTCGCCGGGAACGCCTGCGTCGAGCGGCCGAACTGCGCCGACGCGAGGTTGCCCTGCGGCAGCCGCAGGTTCACGCGGTTGAACACGTTGAACACCTCCGCGCGGAACTGCAGCTTCATGCCGGGATGCGGCAACGCGAAGTTCTTGAAGAGCGACAGGTCCGTGCTCGCGAAGCCCGGCCCTCGATACGCGTTGCGCGGCAGGTCGCCGATGATGAACCCGGTGATCGGGAAATCGGACTCGACGAAGACGCCGTCGATGTAGGCCTGCGTGTCGGCGTCGATCTCGGTGCCGAACGACGGTTGATTCGGCCGGTCGTTCCGCACGCCGTCGCCGTTGAAGTCGCCGCGCGCGCCGAACGCGCGGTTGGTCGTCACGCTGAACGGGAAACCGCTCTGCAGGGCCGTGATGCCGTTGAGCTGCCAGCCGCCGAGCAGCGCGCCCTTCGCGCCGGTCGCGTTCCGGAAGAACGGCAGCTCCCAGAGCCAGTTCGCCGCGAACCGGTGCCGGACGTCGAAGTCCGACGCCGCCCACTCGAGCTCGAGGTCGCGCGCGTCGACGGGCCCGCCGGCGACCTGGACGTCCGAGCCGTTGTCCATCGACTTGCCGACCGTGTACCAGACCTGCCAGGTGTACCCCTTCGAGAAGCGTTTGTTCAGCTGAAACTGCGCGCCGTGATACTCGGTGTGTGCAAGCATCGCGCGGAAGTTGATGCCGCCGAACCCGCTGTTGAGGCGATCGAGCCGGCCGTCGAACAAATCGCCGCGGACGGTGTTGTAGTCGACCAGCCGCCCGAAGTTGCGGCCGATGTTCCCAACGTAGTTCGCCTCGAGGACCATGTTCCCCACGAGCTCGGTCTGGCCGCCGACGAACCAGTTGTACGTGAACGCGTCCTTCGTCTCCGGATCCGGCACGCGCAGCGACTGCTGCGAGGTCCCGAACCGCGGGTTCCACCCGATGATGTTGCCGACGATCCCCAGGCCGTCCTGGACGCCGATGTTCTGGTTCGGGCCCGTGATCGTGATGGGCTCGTTTCGCACCGTTCCATCCGGGTTCCGCGGACCGTACGCGATCGGGAGCCCGCCGTGCGCCGCCACGAAGACCGGCGACGCGACCGTGAACGAATAGTCGGGCGGGTTGAACCGGATGTTCGTGATCGAGTTGTTGAACAACCGCTCGTACGCGATGCCCCAGCCGCCGCGGAGGACGTAACGGCCGTCCCCCTTCGGATCCCACGAGATGCCGAGCCGCGGCGCGAAGTTGTTGTAGTCGTCCGGCACCACCTGGTCGACGCGGCCGACGGTCGCCGTCGCGATCTTCTCGAAGATGTCGTTCCCCGGTCCGAAGATCAGGTTGGTCAACAGGTCGTTCTTCTCGGTCGGCCGGCCGTACCATTCGTGCCGGAGCCCGAGGTTGAGCGTGATGTTCGACCGGATCTTCCAGTCGTCCTGGAAGAACGCGCCGCTTTCCAAGAAGCGGAAGTTGCGCATGTTCGGCTCGATCAGGCCGGTCGAGGGATGGATGCCGAGGATGTCGACCGACTGGACCTCGTCCATCGCGAAGTCGTGGATGCTGAAGAAGCGGATGCCCGGGCGCCGCACGGCGAAGTCGGAGTTGTCGCGGATGTGCCGCACCTCCCCGCCGAACTTGATCCCGTGGTTCCCCTTGTTCATCGACACCGTGTCCACCCAGTGGAACGTGTACTGCGCGAACACCGCGGGGTTCGTCGGCAGGTTCCCGAACCCGATAATCCCATCGTCGAAGGCAACGTTCGGGGCGCCTTCGTTGATCGCCGTCAGGCCGCGCTCGCGCCACGAGATGCCGAAGCGCGCCTCGTTGACCGTCGAGCTGCTCAGGATCCACGTGTGCGCGGCGGTGAAGTTCTGCCCTTTTTCCGTGATCGGCTGGTTGAAGCCGTCGCGGACGATCGTCTGCCTGTCGTCAGAGAGGCGGTCGTCCCACAGGTAGCGGGCGAGCAGCCGCTGCTGCCCCGTCAGCTCCTGGTCGATGCGGAAGCTGATCTGATCGCCATCGATCGTCTCGGTGAGCGGGATGTTCGCCGTGCCGATGTCGGGAATCCCGTCGGGCCGCGCCTGCGCGCTGTTGGTGAACAGCGCGCCCGCGCGCGTGTAGTTGGGGTTGTTCGCAATCCCGGGCGTGTTCGTCGCGCTGTCGGTCGAGAGCCCCGCGACCGGCTGGCCGGTGTCGCGGATGTTGCTCGTGGGATTCGGCGACGGGAAGTTCTGGAACAGGAAGTTCGCGATCGAGTTCGGGAAGCGCTGCGCGACGAGCTGGCGGTACTCGGGCGTCTCCACCGTGCGCACGAGCGTCACGCCGCGCGTGACCCGCAGGCCCTCGTACGACGCGAAGAAGAACGTCCGATCCCGCTTGATCGGCCCGCCGGCGGTGCCGCCGAACTGGTTGAACTTGAGCGGATCGACCTCGGCGGCGAAGACCGTGCGCGCGTCGAGCGCGTCGTTGCGGAGGAACTCGTAGACGGTCCCGTGCACCGTGTTCGTGCCGGACTTCGTGACGACGTTGACGACGGCTGCGCTGTTTCGGCCGAACTCCGCGGAGAAGTTGTTCGCGGAGACGCGGAACTCCTGGATGAGGTCCACGTTCGGGTTGACCGCGACGCGGCCGGCCGTGAACTGATCGTTGTTGTCGGTGCCGTCGAGCAGGAAGTTGTTCGCGCGGTTGCGCTGGCCGTTGACGAACGCGGAGTTACCGCCGGCCGATCCGCCGAGCACCGCGTTCCCCGGGTTGCCGACCGCGCCCGGCTGCAGCTCGATCAGCTGCATGACGTTCCGGCCGTTGAGCGGCAGCTCGGCGACGCGCTTCTCGTCCACGAGGTTCGAGATGCGCCCTTCCTCGGTGTTCACGAGCGACGCCTGCGAGGTGACGCTCACCGTTTCGCTGAGCGCGCCGACCGCCATCGTGAAGTCGAGGCGGACCGTCTCGCCGACGGTGAGGACGACGTCGGACTGCGCGACGGTCTTGAACCCTTCGAGCTCCGCCTTGACCTCGTACGTGCCGCGCGGCAGGTTCGTCACGCGGTAGAGCCCTTCCGCGCTCGTGACGGCCGTGCGGGTCTCGTTGGTCCCGGTGTTTCGGGCGGTGATGGTCACGCCGGGTACGATTGCCCCCGACGGATCCTTGATGGTGCCGGTCAGCGTCGCGTCCGCCGATTGTGCCGCGGCGCCGGCGGGCAGCAGCAGTGCGATGGCAAACGCCCCGATCGCGTGCTTCATTCGTCCCTCCATGCGTTGCGGCGTATCTTACATCCGTCACGCAAGAGAGGGGACTGATCAGTCTGTGATGCGTTTCAACCGCTTATCACTCGATTCGTCCCAGTTATGAAAGTGTAGGGGCGGTTCGCGAACCGCCCCTACATCTCGGCGACGGGCGGCCGCTTCTTTCCAACCCCCGTCGCCTGTTCGAACGCATGGCCAATCTGCAGCACGCCGAAGTCGTCGCGATACCGGCCGACGATTTGAACGCCGACAGGCAGGCCATCCGGCGTGAATCCGGCGGGCACCGAGATGGCGGGACGGAACGTCGTGCTGATCCAG
Source organism: uncultured Acidobacteriota bacterium (assembly GCA_963847125.1). Taxonomy (GTDB): domain Bacteria; phylum Acidobacteriota; class Vicinamibacteria; order Vicinamibacterales; family 2-12-FULL-66-21; genus DATAEE01. The sequence continues at coordinate 1,787,430 of CAWJYM010000004.1, read as the reverse complement.
TACGCCGACTTCATCCAGGACACGTAGTGCTCCATCGCCACGCCGTCGATCGTCTTGGGCCAGTCCAGCGCGGCGTCGAACGGCGGGAGCTGATTGACGGCGCAGATCGTGAACTCGTACTTTTCCTCGAAGCGCCGCACGCGTTCCATCAACTCACCGTGCAGAATCATCGCGCGCGCGACGTCCGCGCCGGTGACCTTGAGACCGGCCTCGATCTCCCCGATCGCTTCGGGCTTCAGCCGATCGCGGTCCGTCGACAGGAGCGGACCAAGCGTCGCGGCGGTTCGCCAGCGGCGGAGCGTCAGAAAGATCCAGTCGGCCCACGTGAGATCCGGGCACGCCTCCTCGACCACGCAGCCGAGCGACTCGAACGTCTTGCGCTGGCCGTCCAGAACGGCACGCACGCGCGGGTCCAACGGGAGGCCGCCGAGATCGGGACACCAGGCGACGCGCGTGCCGCGAAGACGTCGATCCAGCGGCTTCGCGAACGCCGACGGATTCGATTCGCCGCAGCCCGGATCGCGCGGATCGGGTCCCGCCATGACGCTCAGGAGAAACGCCGTGTCGGCGACCGATCGCGCCATCGGGCCATTGACCGCGAACCCGAGCAGCGGAAACATGTTCGGGGCCGTCGGCACGAGTCCCACGGTCGGGCGCAGCGCCACGATGTTGTTGAAGTTGGCCGGGTTCCGGAGCGAGCCGCCGAGATCGCTGCCGTCCGCGATGGGCAGCATCCCCGTCGCCAGCGACGCGGCAGCGCCGCCGCTCGAGCCGCCCGCGCTTTTGGTGAGATCGTACGGGTTGTACGTCGTGCCGTACACCTTGTTGTAGGTGTGCGAGCCCATGGCGAACTCCGGCGTGTTCGTCTTCCCGACGGGGATCGCGCCCGCCTGCCGCAGCCGTTCGACGAGCACCGAGTCCGCCGGCGGCATGTAGTCCTTATAGATCGGCGATCCTCGCGTAAAGGGAAACCCGACGGCCGGCTGAGCGTCCTTGAACGCGATCGGCAGGCCATGCAGCGGCGGCAGCGTCCCACCCTTTTCCGCGTGGCGGTCCGCCTCCTCGGCGAGCGCCAGACAACGATCGTCTGGCAGCTTCGCGACGATCGCGTTGACCTTCGGATTGAGACGATTGATCTGGGCGACGTGGGCCGCCATCACCTCGCGCGCGGACAGCTTGCGTGTGCGAATCAGGCTGGCCAGATCTCTCGCGCTCGTGAAGCAGAGGTCGGCGGCGCTGGCGGGGACGACTGGCATCGCTGTGCTGATGGCTGCGACCGTACCGGCGAGCTGGAGAAACTCGCGCCGGTTGACGTCGTCCATACGGACACGGATGCTACTACGTTCGGGTTATCCGGGCACGCCCGACCTGAAGGTCGGGCCTACGCTTCACCGGGCCGATCGCACGAGCGCTGGTACGGCGTGACCCACCTTGCGCGCGACCGGCTTCGCCTCGGCGAGGGGCGGCGCCAGAATTCCCTTTCGCTGCGCCTTGTCGCGATACATCCGGCGATCGGCTCGGGCGAGCAGACGTTCGTACGTTTCGCCGTCCTCCGGGAACACGCTGGCGCCGGCGCTCACGCCCAGCGGAATCGACCGGCCGTCTTCTGACTCCAGCGTGATCGCTCCCACGGCGTCCTGGAAACTGCGGCGGCGCTCGTCGGCCTCCGCACGGCCGCACCCGGCGAGGAGCACGACGAACTCGTCGCCGCCGTACCGGATGCACGTGTCATACGGACGCGTGGTGTTCTGCAGCACTCGGGCCACCGCCTGGAGCGCGCGGTCGCCCGAGAGGTGGCCGTGCTCGTCGTTAATGGACTTGAAATCGTCGAGGTCCAGCAGGACCAGCGAGAAATGCGAGCCCGCGCGCCGTGCGCGCCCGAGCTCGCGCGCGACCTGGAACTGGAGCGCGCGCGGATTCGCGAGCCCCGTGAGGCCGTCCTTGAACGCCTGCTCCTGCGCCTGCTCGAACACGAGCGCGTTGTGCACGACGGCCGCCGCGTGCTCGGAGATCTCGTCGAGCACGCGCAGGTGATCCTCCGTGTACGACCCCGCTTCCTCGTGGAAAACCTCGATCATCGCGATCACCTGACCGTTCACGCTCAACGGGCACACCAGCGCCGATTCGAGCCCCGTGACCGCGGGCGAGATGCCGGCGGCGCTGAACTCCGCGCGCGGCAGACCGTTGATCAAGGGCCGCCCATGATGAGCCACCCAGCCGCTCAGTCCGGTGCCTTCCTTGATCGTGGCGTTTTCCAGAAGCTCCGCGTGCAGTCCCGTGGCGAAGCGGCAGCGGAGAGGCTCGTTCCCGTTTCGGACGAACAACGCGCAGGACGAGAACGGCACGAGGTGGCTGAGCTTCGAGCTGACGAGCGTCATCGTCTCCGCGAGGCTCATGCTCTGGCCCATCGCCTGCGCAATCTCGTACAGCGTGTAGCTCTCACGGTTCGCGGAGGCGATCTTCGCAAACGCATCGTGACCTCTCGTGCCGGCCGCCGCGTCGATCTCCGCGCGGTCCCCGGCGTCCTTCGACAGACCGATCCTCTCCGAGAAGCGATCGGTCGAGGTCGGGGTCAGGTACGGCGCCAGCCTGATGAACTGCGCGACGACGGCCGGGTCGAACGCCTTGCCCGCCTCCTCATGAAGGATCACGAGCGCCGCGTCTCGCGTGACAGCGGGCCGGTACGGACGCTCGGACGTGAGCGCGTCGAAACAGTCGACGACAGCCAGTATTCTCGCGCCAATCGGGATCTCTTCTCCGCGCAGGCCGGCCGGATAGCCCATCCCGTCCCAGCGCTCGTGATGGCTGCGGATGAGCGGCGCTACCGGACAGGGGAACGGCACCGCGCTCACGATCTCCGCGCCCACCTGCGCGTGGATCTGCATCTTCCTCCGCTCGTTCGGCGTGAGCGGGCCGGGCTTGGACAGGATGTGCTCGGGAACGGCCAGCTTGCCGATATCGTGGAGCAGCGCCGCGATCTCGACCGCTTGCGTGTCCAGCTCCGAGAGCTCGAGCTGCCTCGCCAGCGTGGCGGTGTAGTGCTGGACCCGCTCGACATGAGAGCTGCCGTCGCTGTCCTTGGCCTGAATGGCGCGCGCGAGCACCTCGGTGCTCTCCAGGTGGAGCTGCGTCCACTCCGCGACACGCCGCCGTTCTTCGGCGATGCGGCCGAGATAGATCCGGTAGGTCCGGTACGTCAGGCAGAGAGGGATGAACGCCAGGGTCGTCTGCCAGTGCCCCGCCTGGTGCAGCACCTCGACGGCAATGCCGGCAGCGACGCCCCCGACCACGTAGCTCGCGATGCTCCACAGGAAGTTGTCGTGCCACACGCTGAAGATGCGGCGGCGCGTCGCCAGCGCGAATGCCGTCGCGACCGCGAGCGAGTTGACGAGGAAATAGGTCATCGCCGCCGCCATCAACGGCGGCAGCGGCGCAGCCGTCGGCGCGCCATAGGTACCGCCGAGCCACGTGTAGGTCGCGCCGGTGGCCGCGACCGTCAGCGTCAGCGTGGCCATGCTGAAGAGCGTCTTGTACGCCGGATTCGGCGCGTGCATGCGGAACGTGCACTGGAACCACGCGCTCGTCATCGAGATGAGCATCGTCGGCGCCGGACCGAGCATCAGGAGCGCCGTGAAGTCCACGGCGTAAGACAGTGAAATGCAGGAACTACCGACCCCGAGCGGCAGGTCCACCTTGAGCGCAGAGCTGATGATCGACAGCGCCAGCAGGGCCGCGAAAAGGCCCGGACGCGGGAAATCGACGGACATCAGCGCGGCCCCGGCGACCGCTGCCCCCAGAGCGATGACCACGCTCACATAAAGCCGAGCGACGATGGGAAGGCGCATCACTGGAATACCTCGCACCAAGCGGATCAGTAATTGAGCGACGCCAGGATGAAGCCCGTGGACGCCGTAAGGCCCTCGAGGCTTTCCCACGCCGTCTGCTCAGGACCGTTTCCAGCCGTTCCCCACACGATTGCGGCGCCGTCGACCGCGCCAACCAGGGTGTTGCCCCAGACAATGTTGTTGCCCCAGACGATGTTGTTGCCCCAGACGATGTTGTTCCCCCAGACGATGTTGTTCCCCCACACGATGTTGTTGCCCCACACGATGTTCGCCGCCCACGCCGGTTGGTTGGCGTCGATGACGAGACCGAAGCCCGCCGTGTTGCCCCAGACGATGTTCTGGGCCCAGGGCAGCGTCTCGCCCTCGATCGTGGTCGACGCGCTGACGGGGCCGATCAGCCACGACGCCGGCACCGGCTGCGACGTGTCGATCTTCGATGCCAGCTCTATGGCTCCTGCGGAGTTCAGGACACCGGCGCCCTGCGTGAGGTAGTCGTATTCGACGCCGGCGTCATCGCGCATGCGAAACGCGCTGACCTGGAGGATGGCCTTTACGGCGTTGGGCGTCAGGTGGGGGTTCGCCTCCAGGACCAACGCAACGGTGCCGCTCACCACGGCGGCAGCCATGCTGGTCCCGCTCAACCGCAGATAAGACTCCTCCACTCTCAAGCCCGGATTGTCGAGAAAGAGCGTGCTCTCGAGCGCGGCCACCGAGACCAGCCCGTGACCGGGGGCGACGAGATCCGGTTTGGCGAATCCGTCGTACCAGGAAGGCCCTCGCGAACTGTACGCGGCCAGGCGATCGTCGCTGCGCGCGTTCGAATCGAACGTCTTGGCCGCGCCAACCGCGATCGCGGAAGGGGCGTTGGCGGGTGACAGGATGCCGGAGTACCCGGGCTCTCCAGTTGCCGACGCGATCCCGTGATTGCCCGCGGCGACCACGACGACGATGCCCGCACGCACGGCCGCTTCGACCGCCTGAACGAGTGGATCGGTGGCGGCCGGCTCGAAAATCGGATGTCCCAGAGACAGGTTGATGACGTCGACCCGCAGGCTTGCGTTGTTCTCGGTCACGAACTCGATTGCGCTGATCACGTCGCTGGTGAGGCCTGCGCCGTTCTGATCCAGGACTTTCAGGACGATCAGCCGGGCCTTGTGCGCGACGCCTCGGTACCGCTTCAGGGACGCGTCGCCGTCGCCCGCTATCAACCCCGCGACATGCGTTCCATGTCCGTAGGCGTCCGTCGGCGGGGCCGCGAGGCCGCCCTGCGTGAAATCGTAGAAGGCGAGGATCCGATCCTGGAATTCGGGCCCGCGTTCGATTCCCGAGTCGATCACGGCGACACCGAAGCCATGAGCCCTCGGGCTGTTGACCGGGAGACCCAACGTTGAGCGAAGCGTGAACGGTGTGGACTCAGGCGTCAGCGCTGGCGTCTGATCAGCCGTGACGACCGCGTCGACCGAGATGGACTTGACGGATGAAAGTCGGGCCAGGGCCTCGAGATCGCCCACCGGCACTAACGCCGTCACCGCGTTGATCGACGGGTGCACGCGCCCGACGATGTTGCCCTTCATATAGAGGAGGGCCGCCATCGCGGGCACCTCGTCGCCGGTCGTCTGGATGATCACCCGCTTCCAGTCCGAGTCGCCGTTTTTCACGCTGGCGGTGAGGGACTCATCGAGCTTCGGAAGCGCAACGATGTTCGTTTGGGCCCACGCCGTGTCGACCAGGGACGGGGAGCCTGCGAGCAGGAGCGCCGCGACGACGTACCGAGTCGTGCTGAGGAGCATGCCGGCGCCCAGGCAATTGCCAAGCCGAAGCGCGACTTTGCCAAATACGGCAGAGCTGTGCATCTAACAGCGATGTAAGTCAACTACTTAAATTGAAGGGCTGGATCGCGCTAACCCGTTGTGCGTTCCCCGGCGCGGGCTGAAGTGTTTCGATCTGGTTAGCGGTATTACCGTTCTGCTGCTGAGGTCGATTTCGTCTGATCCGGGGCACGCCCGACCTAAAAGGTCGGGCCTACTGGACCATCCCGAATCGCTTGTTGGCCTTCGTCATCGAGCGTCAGGCTTCTGAGTACGTGCGACTCTCGAGACGGTGCTCTCGCAAGCAGGCAAATGAACAGCCTTCCAACCGCGGGTTACGTAGAGCACCCTCTCCCGGAACTCTGCACATTCGTGGACAGCATTCAGCGCCTCACGCGCGGCCACGACGTCGCGGCGCTTGAGTGCACCGTCGACCGCCGCGTTTGCACGCGCGGTCGCTTCGTCTGTCTGGGCGAGAAGGGTCTCAAGGGTCGCTTGAATGGCTGCACGTGGATCGCTTTGCATGGTCTCGAACCTCCTCCGATAGGCTTGACCAACAATGCCATCGTCGGCCTCGTTAGGGCCAGGACCCGAGACGCCGGGTGACCAGAAAGTTCGTACTTCGTCATCTGCGAAGGACGCGATTTTTTCCATACTCTTTGAATGCATGTTTCAAGAATCCCAGAGATTCCTCGCAACCATCCCCGGCACGATGCTCGCACTGGAGACACGGATGGACGATGGTAAGATCCCCGGCGAGGATGAAACCAACGTGTCCGAGATGACGGTCGGACAGCTGAAGACGCACGTCGATGAAGCCTTCAAACAAGTCGACAAGCGCTTCGACACACTCCAGGCGCAAACGTCGGCCCTCTTCGAGAGCTTGCGGGACGACATTCATAAGGTTGCCGACGGCGTAGCGGCTCAAACCAATACTCTCAACGATTTTCGGAATGAGATCGCAGCCGATCGGGCCCGCTACGACGGCCGCCTGGACGATCACGAGGTGCGGATCACAGCTCTAGAGCGCCGGAAACGCCGCCGGCGGGCGTGAGGTCGTTCTCGAGACCCGACTCGCCTGCCCGCTGGATTCTCGGCGCGGTACTCGCCGCGGCTGCGGCGGCCTTCGCTGGATCCCTTCTCGTTGAGCGAGGTCACGTCGGCCTCCCGCTCGCCGCCACGCTATTCAGTCTTTTTCTGCTGCTCCTGCCGTACTTTTTCTTCGGGCTGACCGACCTTCCGCGTCGGCTCGCGCACTGGCTCGATCACCGTCCCGGCCGTCTGCTGGCAGCCGCGTCGCTGCTGCTCGTTCCCTACCTGGGCTACGCGGTCGGAACGGGTACATTCACGCCGGAGCGGATGGTCAAGCTCGCGGTCCTCGTCCTGGGGCCGGCGTGCATTCTCGCTCTGGCCGCGCGCGCGCCCTCCCGGCTGACGTGGCCGGATGCGCTGACGATCCTGGCGCTCTGGCTGCCGCTCGACTTTCGCGTGTTCCGGGAAGTCTGGGCATGGCCGGAAGGCGGTGCCGCGTACACGATGAACGTCATCCTTGCGGTCGATCTCGCGCTGCTGCTCTTCGTCGCGTTCCGGGGGCTCGACGGCGTCGGCTATCGTTTTCAGATCGGGCGGAAGGATCTCGCGGCGTTTGGCGTCAACCTCGCGATGTGTCTGGCCCTCGTCGTCCCGCTCGGCATCGCGACGGGATTCGTACGGTTCAACCCCGACGCCGAGCCGCTCGGCTTCGCCGGATCGTTTCTGGCGATCTTCCTGACCATCGCGCTCCCCGAAGAGCTGCTCTTCCGAGGCTTGATCCAGAACTTCCTGCAGAAGACCTTGAAACGCGCCACCGTCGCGCTCGTCGTCACGTCGGTCGTGTTCGGGCTCGCCCACCTGAACAACGGCCCGAACCCGGACTGGCGCTACGCGCTGCTGGCGTCGGTTGCCGGTCTTTTCTACGGCCGCGCGTACGTGCAGGGCGGCAGCCTGATGGCCGCCGCCCTGGTCCATGCGTCGATCGATGCGGTGTGGCGTGGGTTCTTCCGGTGATCCGTGGGCGCGCTCACCCCTTGAGCTTGAAGTGGGGGTTTTGAATCAAGCCGATCACGTTCCCGAACGGGTCTGCGACCGTGGCCACCCTGATGTCGCCACCCACGTCCTTCGCAGGCTGGCGCGGGATGGCGCCCCGATCGACCAGATGCCGATACGCCGCCTCGATGTCGGCGACGCCCCAGTACGCGACGGCGTTGTTGCCGACGTTCACGCGGCTCACATCAGGATCGAGTCCGAGCTCGAACCCGCCGATGTCGAACCCCACGTAAAAGGGCTCGTCGAAGTACGGGGCGACGCCGAACGCCGCGGCGTACCAGGCCTTCGTCTTCGGAAGATCCGGCGCGTGATAAATCACGGTTCTCAGTCCTAGGAACACGCTGGTCAGTATATAACTCTCTCGAGATCGACCATTGACGATTGGGGATTGGAGATTGGCGATTGACGATTGGGTCCGCGCGGCGGCGATCCCACGCCGGCCCGCCTGCGCTTCTGGACAGCATCCGTCCGGCACTCACTCGCACGAAGCTGGCGGCATCCAGGGGGCGTGAGTCCTCTGCAGGAGGGCCCTGCCGGAACCGGACGGTCACGCTCACGGTCAGATCCCGCGGCGCGTAAAAGTACAGCACCGGCGTTTCCATCCGGACCGTGCCAGGGATCAATCCCTTGACGCTGAAGCGCAGCCGATCGACGAAGCAGGGCAAATCGTCCGGTCCCGCCTGGGGCCTCCATTCGACCGCCATCCCGTCGTCACTGGCGATGGACGTGAAGGTGCCCCATTCATGGACGGTAAACGGCGGAACCGCGCCAGGATCCGCGGGGGTTGGAGACACAGAGAGCGGCACGAGCGTCAGAACGATGGCGATTCGCGCGGCGCGGCGGTTCATGAGGGCCCCCTGTCCTGCTGGTGCCTGATCTATAGACGGCCCCGCGACCTATCGTGTTAACTGGCTCCTCGAGGAGAACCCCATGCGGATCATCCCACTCGTCCCGGTGGTCGTCGCACTCGCCGCGGGCGCGTGGGCACCCGCGAGCCAGACGGCCGGCCGGCCGTACGACACCTTTTTCTACACGCACGAGAAGCTGCGTCTGCAGGCCTACGTGTATTGGCCTTCGGGATCAGGGTCCGTTCCGCTCGTGGTCTATAACCACGGATCGAGGGGAACGCTGGCTCGCACGGAGCAGCCGTATCCGTTCATCGGGCGGCTGCTCCGCGATGCCGGGTACGCGGTGCTGGTTCCCGAGCGGCGGGGTTACGGGAAGTCGGATGGCCCGACGTTCAGGGACGTGGTGGGCACGAGCCGCCGCGCGGCGTATGTCGCTCGTCTGCAGGAAGAGGCGGGCGACGCGATCGCGGCCGTGGACGATCTTCTGCGCCGCCACCCGTCGCGGCTCCACGCACGGAAGGTCGCGATCATGGGCTTTTCCGCCGGTGGCGTCGTGACCGTCTTCGGCGCCGCACGCAACGAGCGTTTCGGTGCCGTGATTACGCAGGCTGCGGGAGCATTCAGCTGGCCCCAGAGCCCAGAGCTTCAGAAAGAGCTGCCCGCCGCCGCGCGGCGTATCCGTGTTCCGACGCTGTGCATGGCAGCGGTCAACGACACGACGACCGAGAGCGATCGCAGTGTCTGCGAGGCGGTGAAAGCAAACGGAATCGCCGCGGATCTCATCGTGTATCCGCCGTTCACTCCCACAGGCGACCCCGGGGGGGTCGCGCCCGGGCATCACCTGTTCAACGAGGAGGGTGTGCCGATCTGGCGACGCGATGTTCTTGCGTTCCTGGCGAAGCACCTGGGCGCTTGACGGCTCGTGAGAATCCGCGAAATCCGTGGCTAGAGATCGAAGCTCAGCTTCAGCGCCAGGGCGGTTCCGCCCTCGAGCTCCTGAGTCGTTCGAAGCGTGCTGCTCTCCCTGAGCGCGGCGAGCAGCGTTTCCCGAGGAACTTCGGTCTTCCGGTCGCGATCGCCGTGTTTGCTGTCGGAGCGCGTCGAGAGCAGCGTATGAAGAGGCTTCGCGGTTGACCTCCTGGTGCCTGTGAGAAGCTTCCACAATGTCTTCGGGGTCGCGTTGAGGCTCCCGTGGTGGCCGACTTTGTACAAATCGACCCTGCGCAGCGCGGCCGCCTGCTTGCCCAGGGCGTGCTCCCAGTTTTCCCATTGAGCATCGCCGGGGAAGAGCAACCGCTTCTTCCCGGCCTTGATCAACAGGATGACGCTCGTGTTGTTGAGGGCATCGTCCATCGCCCGGACGATCCGAAGGAGCTGGTTGCCGCGGACCTCTTTGGTTTGCCCGATGAACCACCGGCTCTGCGGTGGGGTCACCGAGGAATAGGTTGCGGCCCTGGGGAACAAGGCCGTCCCGCGAGCGTGAAGGTCCGCTGTGGCCTTGCGCAACTGCCAGAACGAATGGAAGTGCCAGTACTCTGCCTTGTTTTCTGGATTCTGCGTTTTGACGTCGGACTTCTGGTGGAGCGTCGGCGGACCAAGGACTTTGATCGTGACGCCCGGCAGCAGCCGCGCCGTCGGCAGCCTGCTGCCGTAGCGCACGTAGACCGCTTTCGTCTTTTTTCCCATCCGCGCCAGATTCTCGACCGCTGCCTTGTTCGACAGCTCCCTGTCTCCAACGAATTCGATCTCCTCGCCAATGGCCAGGCCGAGATGAGCCGCTTCGCGCGCGCTGATTTCAGCGGCACGCTGCATCCGGGCAAGAGACGTCGTGAACGCGGCGTCTCTTGCGGCGGGCGTTTGATGTCCGTCCCAGTTGACCGGCGCGTCGGGCTTCTCCGTCCAGGGCTGAATCACAAGGCCGGGTTTCAGACCCGCGATGATGTCGCCGGTGTCCGGACCCTTGCCCCCCTTACCCTTTGTTGCGGGCGTAAACCCATTGATGTGATCCGCATGCCTGTGCGTGGCGACGAGCACGTGCAATTGGTCCCCGACAACGCTGGCGATGTCCTTGGCGATGGCCATCAGCGGGTCCTTGCGCGCGTTGGGCGGCTTCTGCGTGGACCCGAAGTCGATCAGCATGTGGCGGTCGGCCGTCGCGCCCGAATAGTGGAACGTGAGCAGGAAACAGTCTCCGAATCCCACTCCGTAGGCTCGAATGGTCAGACCAGTCGGCTTCGCTACCATCGCTCGGTCTCGCGTGTGACTGGCCGGAGCTCCGGCAGCATGCCCTTCAGGTGCAGCGCCGCGAAGCCTCGTTCGCGCGGCGTGGCATCGTAAAAGCCGGAGGCATGAAGATGTTCGAGGCGTCTGGTCTGCCGCGTCGGGTTCAGCAACGCGTTTCTGATGTGGTACTTGAGTTTCCCGAACTCGTCGAACAGCAGCGCCCCGCCACCCAGCAGGCGCACCTCGGTGCGCTTCGAAAGACCCTTCGGCGGCCGGATACGCTGCTTCTTGCCTGGAATCCTGAGGCCTTCCAGTTCTCCGGCCGGAAGCGTGAGAATCTGGACGTAGTCGGCGACCGTCTCCCGCAGCCAGAATCCATCTTCATCCACACGGAGAACGGGCCGTACGGCCGCGACTCTCGTGTAGGCTTCCTCGCAGAGGCCCAGCACCTTGCGGTTTTCCCACAGGAAGCGGAAGACCTCGTCCGGATCCCTCTGGAGCGATTCCCGATGAACTCCTTCGTAGTCGATTTTCAGAGGCGGCTTCTGCTTCGCGCCTTTCGCACGCAGAATCTGCGGCGGCTCCCAGCACCCGAACTCCCCGTCAGCGCTGTGGGCCGACGTCGGCCGGATCCCGAAACTCTCGAACGACGTCCTGAGAGCATCACGAACGCGATAGCGGCTGTCGTCGGACCTGAGCTCGAGATCGGATGTAATCAGCGCGCTCAGGACGTCGCCAAACTCCAGATCCGTCGGCGGCAGGTAGTCGAGCGCGCGAATCGACATCGTCAACATGCGCGACGCGACATCGGCTCCTTCCTCGGCCACCCTGACGGCCGGTAGCGTTCCGTCCGCCTCTTGCCCGAGCGTCCTGAGCCGGTTGCCGTACACCTGCAGAAACGCGTGCAGCATGGCCGCCACGAGTATCTCGCCGCGTCTGTGCTCTTCCTGGTACTCGGGACGTTCGCGGAGGCCTGGATCAGGCTTCAGCTTCACCGATCGCCGGAGCGATGAACCATGCATGCCGGACAACACGTCGCCGTATTGCTCGCCCAGACCGAAGAGCACGCCGTCCTGAAGCGCCTTCGCCGTGAGCCGACTGACATCCAGGACTCCCTTCCTGACCGGCGTGCTGACCTGGCGAACGGCTTCCTTGAGCACCTCGGGAATCGAGAAGACGGACAGCAGCGCGACGACGTCGGCGAATGCCTCGTGGAACGCCGCCTGGTCGGGGCTCGACGGCTCCATCAGCCGCGGGCGAAGCCCGTCGACCAGCGCGTGCGTCGTTTCGTGGACGATGATGTCGTGCGACAGGCACGTGTAGATCGGTCCGTCGGGACCGGCAAAGTACCCGAAGAACAGACCCTCAGCGGACCGCGAGTAAAAGGCGTTCGGTTCCGCGAACGCGTGCGGGGCGACCTTGAGCTGATGGCCGCCGAAGCTCCAGGTCAGCCGCCGTCCGAGCGCCCTCTCGAAGTGCGCGAGCGTTCGCATGATGATCGCGTAGACGTTCTGGGCGTGAAACTGCGGGTCGGTCAGCAGCCGCTTGTTGAAGCCGGCGGATGTGGCCTTGCGTCCGCGCCCGGCGAACGGGTCGCGCGGCTCGGCCGCCGATCCCATCGCGCCGACGGGCAACGGCCTGTACATCCGGCCGGCGCTGGCGTCGTAGTCCACGACGTAGACGCGGTAGCCTCGAGGACCCTCGCCGAGCCGTTCGACCGGGACTTCAATCTCCGCCGTGACGATCCGGCCCTTGGTCCGTACGGACGGATCCTGGCCGATGATGGTCAGCTTGCGTGTGGGGTGCATCGCGCGCCCATTCTGGCACCTCTAGGCGTTCCTTCTCTTCGGATAAATCCTGCCCGTGAACGTGTGATCCGTCGTGACGATGTCCCTTCCACCGACGATCGGGTCTCCGCTCCTGGTCAGGAATCCGGGAATCTGGTAGCACATGATGGAGTTCGGATCCGCCTTGCCGGTCGCGATCAGCGAGACCTCCTCCAACGGCGTGAGGACCTGTCTGATCACTTCGGCTTCCGTCCAGCCCTGCGTCGCGCGGAAGTGCTGGATCGCTTTCTGGCGGTCGATCAGGTTCACGAGGGCCTTTCGCATGTGTTCGTGCGGGTAGCCAAGCGTATGACCCGCTTCGTGCCTGACGACGCGCCTGAACTCGGACTCCGGCGTGTTCATCGTAAACGACTCCAGATTCAGCGTGGGCCGGTGGAACGGGATGCTGAGGATGTCCGTCCCGACGTAAGACCAGTAGCCATCTCCCGGTACGCGCGCGATGCGCACCTGGCCCTGGCCGGCCGTGTACCTGAACCTGACGTTTGCTTTCCTGCCCCAGGCGTTCATGTGACTCAGAATCCGGTTGCGCAGAGCCCCGGAGGGACCATCCATGAAGCTCACCGACAGGCTGACGCCGGCCGGCCCCCAGTACTTCGTCGTCAGAACGGCGATGAACTCGGGTCGGAGCGAGAAGTTGCGCGCGACGAGGGCGGCGGCCGGCTGATTCACCGGATTGATCGCCGCGGCCCGCTTCGCGGCTGCGACCCGTTGTGTGGGAGGGAGATACTTTGGCAGACAGACGGCGACGGCGTTCCCCGCGGTCTTGGTTCTGTGTTTCTTGGCCATGACACTCCTCACCAACGTAAACGCTGATGAGGGACCGTTCGAACAGCTCCGAAACACGCGGCCGCAAAACTCGCCTGAGAGTAAGATCACGCGAGGGAGTCAGGACGTCCATGAATCGCTGGGCCCTGTGCGCGCTGATGCTTGCGGCCATCGCCCCGGCCGCCGGGTCGCAAAGCGATTCGCTCGACGCTCTTTCGACAGAGACCCTTCTCGCCCGCGCGGGCGACTACGCCAGCCGCTTCGAGAAGTCGATGGCGACCGTCGTCCTCGAAGAGCGCTACGTCCAACTCGTCAAGGTCTGGGGGGAGCCACCCGATACGCCGGACCTCCCGCGCCTGGTGTGGTTCGAGGATCAGTCGAAGGTGCGTTCGGACGTCGTCGTGAAGCAGCGCCGCCAGACCAGGTCTGACATGCTGCTGGTGCAGCTTCCCGACCGGACGTGGACGGCCTTCCGCGACACCTTCGAGGTGAATGGGAGAAAGCGGCGCGACCGGGATGACCGGCTGCGCGACCTCTTTCTCGAGCAGACCGAGAACAGCCGCCGCCAGCTCCGGCGCATCAACCAGGCGAGCGCCGACTGGAACCTCGGGTTCTACCGCGAGATCAACCTGCCGACGACCGGCCTGCTTCTGATACATCCAAAGCACCAGCAGCGGATTTCATACCGCGCCGGTCCTTCCCGGGATGCCGGCGGCGGCCGATGCCGCACCGTGAGATTCGAAGAGAAGTCGAAGCCGACCCTCGTGCGCTCGGTCCGGGGATACGACGTTCCGCTGACGGGTCACGTGTGCGTCGACGCGGCCGGGAACGTGTCGAGCACGCGGATTGATCTTCCAGAGCGGTACACCCTGCGTGGCGCGATGGAAGTCACCTACGTGCCCCACGACCGGATGGACGTCCTCGTACCTGGCCGCATGTGGGAGTGGTACGTTCTACCGGACCCCATGTACGACGGCACGCCGATCTATGTCGAGGCGATGGCCACGTACTCGAATCTGCGTGTGTTCAGCGTGTCGACGAGCGAGACGGTGAAGTAGCCATCCAGAATCGATCGAACAACACGACGTGCGACGTCGTCTCGTAGCGATTCACGACCACCGCCTTCCCATCGTCCACCCAGCTCGCGCGAAAGAAGATCGAGAAGGGCTCCGAGAACCGGGCGCCGACGCGCGGCTTCCCGGTCGCGGCGTCCACAATCAACACGACATCGCGGTCGCGCGTTTCCGGAATCGGAATGCTTATCGACTTCCGGTCGGGGCTGAACAGCGGCAACGAGTAGCGGGCCTGCCCGAGCCTTGTCTGCCAGACGATCGATCGCCGCTCGACGTCCAGGAGCCGGATCCCGTCGACGCCGTCCGAGGTCACGATCCACGTGCCCGATCCGGTGGGCTGCGGAACCCAATCACCCCGGAAGAAACCGTCGATGATTTTCTCCGGGGAGCCGCCGGCGGAAGGGACGCGCCAGGTCTCCCTTCGAGACTCGCGAGTCGACGTGAACGCGATCCAGCGGCCGTCCGGCGACCAGACCGGCCAGGAGTCCGCGGCTTCGTCGTTCGTCAGTTGACGCGGGTCGGAGCCGTCGATGTTCTGGACCCAGATGTCGGAGTATCCCGTCACGCTGGAGGCGAAGGCCACGCGCGATCCGTCGGGCGACAGCGAAGAATGCGTCACGGCGTTGCCGGCGGTCGCGGTGATCTGACGCGGCGGCGCGGACCGGTCCAGCGGCATCGTCCAGAGATTGCGGCCGCCGGTCAGCGAGCTGTTGAAGAGCAGCGTGCGCCCATCCCGCGAGACGAAGATCCACATAGGATCGACGGCTCTATCGATCAGCCGGACGGCCGCTCGGCCGTTGGCATCGGCATCGGGCCCCATCGGGATTTTCCAGAGCTCACGCTGTATCTGGCTGGCCGTCGCGGTCAGACGCTGGCCGTCGGCCGACACGCTCAGGTCTTCGAAGCGGTGCGCGATGTTGTACGTCAGCCGCGATGTCGAACCGTCGCGGACGTCCAGGATTCCGATGTCGGCGTGAAAGAGCGAGGGTCCGTCGACGTACGCGACCGCGACATGCTGGTTGTCGGGCAGCCACACGTGCGATTGAACGCCTTCGCCGCTTCTGACGAACGGCGTCATTTGTCGCGTGCTGCCGGTCGCGACATCGATGACGAAAAGGTTGGCGGGCGCCAGCAGTCCTGCCCGGACGTAGCTCAGGCGGCCGCCGTCGGGTGACCACTTCGGACCCGGTATGCCGCCGATGATGCCTTTCGCGACCGCTCGCGTCCCGCTGCCATCGAGCGCCCGTACGATCAGGTCGGCGTTGCCCTCGATGTACGCGAGGCTGCGTCCGTCCGGAGAAGGCGCCGGAAAGGTGGCACCGTTGACGATGCGCCGGGGCTGACCGCCGAGCGCGCCCATGCGCCAGACCGCCGCGCCATCAGCGTCGCGACGCGTGAAATACACCGTGTCGCCGTCGGGCGCGTACACGAGCTCGCTTTCATCGGCGGCGTCGTTCGTGAGCCGGACCGGCTCGCCGCCCGAGACCTGCCGCAGCCAGATGTCCGGCGTGCCCCCGTGCGTCGATACGAAGACGAACGACTTGCCGTCCGGCGAGATGGCGGCCTCGGCTTCGGTTCTGCCGTGGTTGGTGAGCTGCGTGGCGATCGCCTGCCCCGTCGAGTACTGAGCCTCCGATCGCCCGCGGCCCGCGCGGTCGACCATGGCGACAATGCCGAATGCGATCGCGGCGGCGAGGAGAACCAGGCTGGCGATCGCGACGGCGCGCCAGCGTTTGTCCGCGTCGATCCGTGGCTCGTCTTTATCCGTGTCAATCGGTGGCTCGAGCTCGGCGCGCGCGTCGCCGATATCCCGAAGCCGGCGGCGCGGGTCTTTCTGCAAACAACGACGGAGCAGACGGCGGACGTGGGCCGGCGTGGCGTCGGGCAGCCGGTGCCAGTCGGGATCGCGCTCGAGGACGGCGGACATCGCGTCCGAGGCGGTCTCGCCGCCGAACGCGCGACGGCCTGTCAGCATCTCATACAGGACGCAGCCGAACGCCCAGACGTCGGTGCGCTTGTCGACGGGCTTCCCGCGCGCCTGCTCCGGGCTCATGTACGGCGCGGTGCCCAGCACGATGCCGTCGCGCGTCGCCATCACCGTCGAGGCCGCCTCATTCGCGCCGGATCCCCACTCTTTCGCGAGGCCGAAGTCGACAACCTTCGCGGTGCCGTCAGGGCGAATCTTGATGTTGGCCGGCTTGAGGTCGCGATGGACGATGCCCTGTTCGTGCGCGGTGTCGAGCGCGTCGGCGATCTGGCGGGCGATCTGAAGGGCCTGCGTGACGGGTAACCCGGCGGGCGTGATGACATCCGCCAGCGTCGGCCCGTCGATCAATTCGAGGATGAGCGCGGGCACGCCGTTCGCGTCGGTGACGCCGTAGATCGCGCCGATGTTCGCGTGATTGAGCGCCGCGAGGAGCCGCGCCTCGCGCTCGAGCCGCGCCATCCGATCGGGATCGTGTCGAAGGCTCGGCGGGAGGACTTTGATCGCGACATCGCGCCCGAGCCGGGTATCCCGCGCGCGGTAGACCTCGCCCATCCCGCCCGATCCGAGGAGGGAGTGAATCTCGTAGGTGCCGAGGCGTTCGCCCGCGGCGAGCATGGAGCGCTTACCGCTTCGCCAGGAACTCCAGGACCGCCTCGTTGAAGGCTGCCGGATTCTCGGCGGACATCGGGTGGCTCGCGTCGGGGATCATCACGAGCCGGCTTCCGGGGATGCAGGAGACGACGGCCTTGTCGACCTCCCTGAAGAAAACCGGCGTGCGCGCGCCTTCGACGACGAGCGTCGGGACCTTCACCTTGCCGAGCGCCTCACACGTGATCGGCGGCAGCTGGCCGGAGAAGAGCAGCGGGAGCGTCCTGGAGTTCTCTTCGAACATCTGCTGGCCGGCCGGCGGCAGCTTGTCGTACGCGTCCGGGCCCGTGCCGGTGACGAGCGCGTAGAACTGCCTGAGGGCTCCCTTGTGATCGCCGGCCTTCAGCACGGTGGCGACCTCCTGGAATCCTTTGACGAACGCATCGAGCGCGGGCTTCGCCTCCGGCTTCTCCACGATGAGCGAGAAGAGTCCCGGCTCCGCAAGGGTCACGCTGCGGAGGAGCTCGGGATGGCTGGCCGCGGCCAGCGCCGCCAGCGAGCCGCCGTACGACAGGCCCACCAGATGCACGGGTTCCGCCTTCATGCCCTTCAGGAACGCGACCAGATCCGCGAGATGCGTCGCTCCGCTGTAGCTCGTCCCCACATCGGGCCACGGCTCCGTGCCGTGGTAGCGATACGTGTACGCGATGAACCGGTATGTGCTCGCGAAAGCCTGTCGTTGAGGCTCCCAGAAACGCAGGTCACTGAGCGCGCCGTGGACGAACACGACCGGCGTGCCCTTCCCTTCGTCGACGTATGTGAGATTGACGCCGTTGGCGCTCAACTGGCGGGTCTGCGGAGGCGCGGCGGGCTGAGCCAGCAGGAGCGCCGCGGCGATCATCACCAGCAGTGTCTTCATGGCGCGATTATAGACCCGCCCAGGCCCCAAGCCCTGAGCCCCAAGCCACAAGCCCTATTTTTTGGGAAACTTCGGGTCCTTCTTGATCTCACGGATCTGCAGGATGTGCCGCTGCTCGTGCGTCGAGATGAGCAGCGCCCACTGATACGCGTCGGATCCCTGCCGCTGCACGATGTGCGCGCGGAGGTCCTCCCCGGTCGTGGCGATGAACCGGCGGAGACGATCGTGGTTCCTGCGGTACGTCTCCATCGCGGCGCGCACGTCCTGAAGCTTCCCCGCGGCGCGTTCCGTGGGGATTGCCGGTTCGCGCCAGGTGCGGTCGATGCCGTACCACAGCACGTCCGCGTCGGTCATGCGGCTCTTCTCTGTGGAACCAGGCTTGAGCCTGGTTTTCAAGGCGTCCTGCAGGTTCTGCCAGTAGATCTCGGACACGAGCACGAGATGTTCGACGACCTCCGCGATCGACCAGGTGTCGGGCGCGCGGCGGAACGCGGTCTGGGCGGCGCCGAGGCCGGCGACTTCGTCGCTGAGCCATGCGGCGGTCATGTCCAGATGGGACAGGAGCCGCTGCCGATCCCGCTCGGTGACGGCCGCCGGCGATTGGAGTCCCCCGGCGGCGAGCCAGGCCATGGCGGCGACCGCGGCTGCTGTGCGCATGACGTGACGATAATTCAGCACTCAGCAATCCACAATCAGCATTGGGCCGTGATATATTGCCTCGCTATATATGGCCTGGACCCTTACCGAGCGTGAATTGAAGCGCGGCAGCGCCTCGCTGCTCGTCCTCGGGCTGCTCGAGGAGAGCCCGCGGCACGGCTACGAGATCGGCAAGCTCATCGAGGTGCGCTCGAGCGGCGCGATCCGGTTCCAGATGGCGTCGCTCTACCCGCTGCTCTATCGCCTCGAGGCCCGCGGCTGGGTCGAGGGGCGCTGGACCGTGAAAGCGGCGGGGCGCCGCCGGCGCCAATACCGGATCACCGCCGAGGGCCGCCGCATGCTGACCGACGAGCGCACCGTCTGGCAGCAATTCGTCCGCGCCCTCGACCGGGTCGTCAAGCTCCGCCATGCATGATTGGCGCGCGCTCGTCCGCTCGGCGGTGCTTGGCCCGCCGAAGCTCTTTGGCCGGAGGGGAGCGAAGGCTGGCCCGAGCCTCGCGTCCGATCCCGAGCGGAACGCCGAGATCCTCGACGAGCTCGCCCACCATCTTGCCGACACGTACGACGCGCTCGTCGAATCCGGCCTGACCGACCGCGAGGCCTTCGATCGAGCCATGGCGGAGCTCGACGCGGCCGCCGCCGGGTCCGCAGCCCTGCGTGAAGCGTCCGACCTGCGCACCCGCACCCAGAGCACCTTGGGCACCCTGAGCACCTTGAGCACCCTCATGAATGATGTCCGTTACGCCCTCCGCGTTCTGCGAAAGAGCCCGAGCTTCGCGCTTGCGACCGTGAGCACGCTGGCCCTGGCGATCGGCGCGACCACCGCCATCTTCAGCGTCGTGCATGGCGTGCTGCTGCGCCCGCTGCCCTACCGCGAGCCGGATCGGCTGGTGCGCGTGTGGGAGGTAAGGCCGCGCGGCAGCGAACGGAACGTCGTGTCGGCCGGGAACTACCTGGACTGGCGCGACCGCGCCCGCACGTTCGAGGCCGTCGGCGCATACAGCGGGACCTACCCGATGGCGCTGACGGGCGACGGCGACCCGCTCAGCGTCACCGTATCGAGGATGACCCCGTCGGCACTCGCCGCGCTTGGCGTCGAGCCTCAGGCGGGTCGGCTGTTCAGCGACGACGAAGGGAAGGACGGCGCGCCGCCGGCCGCTCTGCTCAGCGATGCGCTGTGGCGCCACCGCTTCGGAGCCGATCCCGGCATCGTCGGTCGAGCCATCGTGTTGAGCGGCGAGCCGTTCACCGTCGTCGGCGTCATGCGGCCCGATTTCCGCTTTCCCGCCCCCGATATCGAGACGTGGATCGCGCAGCAGTTCGGCGAGAACGATCGCGCCGAGCGGCGCTCGCACAACTACGGCGTTGTCGCCCGATTGAAGCAGGGCCTGTCGATTGACGGCGCGGCAGCCGAGATGCGGACCGTCGCGCAGCAGATTACGGCCGAGCAGCCGGCGTTCATGACCGGATGGGGCGTGAACGTCGTTCCTCTCCACGCCGACATCGTCGACGATGCCCGGCCGCTCATCGTCGTGCTCTTCGGCGTGGTGATCGGCGTCCTCCTCGTCGCGTGCGCCAATCTCGCCAACCTGACGCTCGCGCGCGCGACGAGCCGCCTGCATGAAATCGCGGTCCGATCGGCCCTTGGCGCCAGCCGGGCGCGCATCGCCGCACAACTTCTCACCGAGAGCCTGGTGCTCGCCGGGATCGGCGGAGCAGCCGGTCTCGTCGTCGTCGCGCTCACGCTCAAAACGCTCATCGCCGCGGTGCCGGACGAGATCCCGCTCCTCGACGAGGTGCGGCTCGATCCGGTCGTCCTCATGTTCGCGACCGGAATCACCGTGCTGAGCGCGGTGCTCGTCGGCCTGCTTCCGGCTCTGCGCGCTGGCGGTCCGTGGTACGAGGCTTTAGCCTCGTCCCGAGGGTCATCCGGGGGCGCCCGTGCCTCCCGCATCCGCGGCGCGCTGGTGGTTGCGCAGGTGGCGCTCGCGCTTGTCCTTCTGGTCGGCGCGGGACTGCTCGTCCGCAGCTTCATCAGGCTGAACACGATCGACCACGGCTTCCGACCCGATGGCCTCGTCGCGATCAGCCTCGACATCCCGCGCGTCAGATACTCCGATCGGAGCGCGCAGTCGCGGTTCTACGAGCGCGTGCTCGATCGCGTTCGCGCTCTGCCCGGTGTCGCGGCCGCCTCGACGACGAGCGGAGCACCGGCGTCGAGAAGCGCGATGACGTTCAGCTTCGCGATCGAAGGCCGGCCGGTGACCAATCCAAGCGGCCGCGAGGATCCCGTGCCCTTGCGCGCCGTGATGCCGGACTACTTCCGCACGCTCGGCATTCCAATCATTCGCGGCAGAACGATTGAGACGACCGACAGGGAAGATGCACCGCCTATCGTGTTGTTCAACGAGGCGCTCGCGAAGCGATTCTGGAAGAGCGGGGACGAAGCGGTCGGCCGGCGCATGAGCTTCGTCGGACCCGGCGGACCGTGGTACGAGATCGCGGGCGTCGTCGGGGATACGCGGGATGACGGGCTCGATCGGCCGGCCCCGGCCGCAGTCTACGTGCCGTATGCGCAGAGGCGGGAAGAGTGGGCATGGCTCACGTTCCAGACCCTGGTCGTACGCGCGCAGCCGGGACAGGAGCCGTCGGATCTTCTTCCATCCATCCGCGGCGCGCTGCGCGAGCTCGATCCAACACTGCCTCTGCAGACCGTCAGGACGGTCACCCAGCTGTATGCCGAAAACGCCGCGCGCCGGCGTTTCGCGATGCAGTTGACGGCCGGCTTCGCCGGGCTGGCGCTCCTCCTCGGCGCGATCGGCATCTACGCCGTCGTCGCGTACTCCGTCGCGCAGCGGCGGCGGGAGATCGGCATTCGGCTCGCGCTCGGCGCTCAGCCACGGGCCGTCGCGCGGCAGATTGTCCGCGGCGCCCTCGGCCTTGCCTCGGTTGGAGCCGTGCTTGGCGTGCTCTCGGCCTTCGGCCTGACACGGTTCCTCGAGACGCTGCTGTTCGGCGTCGAGCCGACGGACGCGGCCACGTTCGTCGCGATGGCGACGCTGCTGCTCGCGATCGCGGCGGTCGCGGCGTGGATGCCCGCGCGGCGCGCGATGCGGGTCGATCCCGTCGAAGCGCTCAGGACGGAGTAGGAGGTTCGATAGGTCCGAGAAGGTTCGAGGAGGTTCTAACCGCCGCTGGCAGTCGCTTTCACCGTCACCGCTGGCGCAGCGACAAACGCCGTCTGCGCTTCCGACGAGGAGCGGAAGGGCCGGTTCGGCAGCTCTCTGGCGTTCACCTCGATCGCGATCTCGCGTCCTTCGAATGGATCCGGCGCGATCGTCAGGCGTTTCCCGTCAAAGCGGATCGCATAGCGAACGTCGTCGACCTGCTGCTCGCTCCAGCCGTTGCAGAATGTGAGCGAGGCCAGGTCGCCGATTCGGACAAAGACGTAGTCGCTCAGCAGACTTTCCATCTCGAGCCTGGCCGCCTGCAGATGCCGATCCCGCAACCCTTCCATCTCGGTGAAGAACGCCGCCCACTCCGGTTCGCCCCGCTTGTGCCGGTAGACGTGCACGGCGTGGTGTGCCACCAACGCGGCCGAATACGGTGTTCCAGCCAGCCGCTCGACGCCGCGCGGCCAGAGCTCCCGCTTGATGGCATCGGGCGCGGTGACGAAATCGTGGATGCGCCCCGTCGCCTCGTCCACGACCGGCGCGGCATCCACCTCGCGCCACCCGTTGTCGTGCTCCTCGATGGCCAGAAGAATTGATGATCGCCTCGGCGTATCCGGAAAGCCGCCGGCGCGCCATTCCCGCATGATACGGGCCGACAGCGCCGCGTGATCCGGTTGCGTGATGAGCAGCTGCGACGAGCCCGCGGACCTGACGATCACGTTTCGACCACACCATCGAAGAAATCAACGACGCCGGTCTCCAGAGAATACTCGGCGCCCACGACGAGGAGCCCTTCGTCCTGGATTCGCTGCTCGAGGATTTCCGATCCGTGTCGCAGATGGTTTGCGGACACGCGGACATTGCTGCGAACGGCGTGTTGCACGAGAGCCTCCGAGTCGTGCCTGAGCTCTGTCGCCAGCAACGCTTCCACTGATGGCCGGATGCGGTCGACGATCGACCGAAGGTTCCGCGACTGCTTCTCCCTCGGCCGCATGAGCTCTTCCAGTGTGGCCAGCACAGCCCCACATCGAGAGTGGCCCAGCACCACCACGAGCGGTGTGCCGAACCGGTCTGCGGCGAACTCGACGCTGCCGATTTGAGAGGCGGCGACGATGTTGCCGGCAACGCGGATGACGAACAGGTCGCCCAGGCCCTGGTCGAAGATGATTTCTGCCGGTACCCGTGAATCGGAGCACCCGAGAATGATGGCGAATGGCTCCTGACCTGCCGCCAACTCGCTGCGTCGCGTCTGGCTCGCGAGCATGTCACTGCTCCGAACGCCAGACGCGAAGCGACGGTTCCCTTCTCGCAAGCGTTCGAGGGCCTCTCGCGCTGAAATCATCGCTGCTTCTCTGACCAGCCTACAATAGCGCGCGTGTCTACGACCACCGACGAACCCGGCGGACAGCTCCTGAGACGATTCGGGCCGCTGCAGGCGACGGCGCTCAACATGTCGAACATGATTGGCGTCGGCCCCTTCATCACGATCCCGCTCCTGATGTCGGCGCTCGGCGGGCCGCAGGCGATGCTCGGCTGGCTCGTCGCCGCGCTCATCGTCATTCCCGACGGCCTCGTGTGGAGCGAGCTGGGCGCCGCGATGCCGGGATCGGGCGGAACCTACGTGTACTTGCGGGAAGGGTTCGGCCGCGAGACGTTCGGCCGGCTCATGGCCTTCCTCTTCATCTGGCAGTTCATCCTGAGCGGCCCGCTCGAGATCGCGTCCGGCTACATCGGGTTCGCCAGCTACGCGCGATACATGTGGCCCGGTTTGACGCCTGCCGGCACGATGATGGTCGCCATCACCGTCGGCCTCCTCAATATCGCGCTGCTCTACCGGCAGATCACCTCGATCGGCGCGCTCACGGTGACGCTGTGGGTCGGCACGCTCATCACGACGCTGGCGGTCATCGCGACGGGTGCCGTGCACTTCGATCCGACGGTCGCGTTCGACTTCCCGCCCGGGGCGTTCAACTTTTCGATCGGCTTCCTGCTGGGCCTCGGCGCCGCGGCGCGCGTGGGTGTCTACGACTACCTCGGCTACTACGACATCTGCTACATCGGCGACGAAGTCAAAGACCCGGGCCGGACGATCCCGCGATCGATCATCATCAGCATCATCGCGGTCGCCCTGATCTACGTCGCCATCAACCTCTCAGTCATCGGCGTGGTGCCCTGGCGGGAGTTCGTCCCCGCCGACGCTCACCCGGGCGCGTCGTTCATCGTGTCGGTCTTCATGGAACGCATCTACGGATCGGGCGTCGCGACGGCGTTCACCGCGCTGATTCTCTGGACGGCGTTCGGGTCGGTGTTCGCGCTGCTCCTCGGCTATTCCCGGATCCCGTACGCGGCGGCGCGCGACGGCTATTTCTTCGAGGTCTTCGGCCGCGTGCACGCGACCAAGCGCTTCCCGCACGTCTCGCTGGTGGTGATCGGCCTCATCGCGATCGCGTGCAGCTTCCTGTCGCTCGGGATGGTCATCGACGCGCTCATCACGACGAGGATTCTGGTGCAGTTCATCGGCCAGATCTTCGCCGTCATCCTGCTGCGGCGCCTGCGGCCCGACATGCCGCGGCCGTTCAAGATCTGGCTCTATCCCGTCCCGGCCCTCGTGGCGCTCGTCGGCTGGATCTTCGTGTTCATCACATCCGACTGGCGCGTCATCCTGCTCGGACTAGGATCGCTGGCGTTGGGCGTGGTCTGCTTCCTTGCCTGGTCGTGGCGCAGCGCGCGATGGCCGTTCGCGTCAGGTGGCACGAGGCTTTAGCCTCGTCTGGGACCGCGGACGACCCTGAAGGGTCGTGCCACGAGCTGAACCTTATCGAACCCTCTCGATCCCTCTCGAACCCCCTCGAACCCATTGATCTGACCGCACTTTCACCGTTCTCTAACCACTTCCATGTTCGAGGGGCGTAGCCTGCTCGTTTCCAGGAGAGACAGAGGGCGATGAGACACGGAGAACGACCCGGGACGATGAGACACAGCGACACAGAGGCACTGAGAAATACCAATCTAAAGAGCTTTTGTATCTCTATGGCTCCCCGTCTCCTCGTCCCGGCTTTTCTTGGTCTCCTCGCGTCGTTCGCGACAGGCTGCCTGACGCTGAACCACGTCAGTTCGCAGCCGATCGCGTTGTCACCGCACGACCAGGACGGCCGACTTGAGCCTCGACGCGTGGAGCGGCCGGAAGCTGACGTCAGCCTTGGCGAAGCCCGGGAGACCAGGGAACGAAGAGGCGTAGGACGACTGTTCCTCAAGGGCCTCGCGGCGACCGGCAGCGTGCTGATGGCCGCGCCCGCCTACGCCGTCCAGCAGCTCGACACGCAGGATCTCCCCATCGTCCGGCGCCGCGCGCCGACGGGTCAACGGCGAGCAGGCCTGGCCTTCGCGCGGACGGAGCTTTTCTTCGGCACCGCGAAGCGCGACGGCGCGGTGACGCCGGACGACTTCAACCGGTTCCTTGACGACGTGGTGACGCCGCTCTTCCCGGATGGATTGACCGTTACCAGGGTGGACGGACGGTTCAGAGGTGAAGGCGGCGTCACCATCAAGGAAGACTCGTACGTGCTGGTCCTGCTCTATCCGGTCGAAGGACTCAAGGCCAGCAGCGCGAACATCGATCTCATCCGGCGGGAATACATGCGGCGGCACCAGCAGGAATCGGTGCTGCGCGCTGACGATCCATATCTGGTCTGGGTCTCGTTCTAGTCGAGCCCCGGGCCCATGGCCCCCAAGCCCAGGGAAGAAGAAAATGTGCGGAATAGTCGCAGCGGTATCGAAGCAGGGCGGCATCAGCGGCGAGGCGGTCTGTCGGGCGGCGCAGCGGCTCCGGCATCGCGGGCCTGACGCGCAGCGGATCTGGGTCGCTCAGGATGGCCGCGTCGCGCTCGGTCACGCGCGGCTGAGCATCATCGATCTGACGACCGGCGATCAGCCGATCGCGAACGAAGACGGCCGCCTTCGGACAGTCGTCAACGGCGAGTTCTACGACTTCGAGCGGATTCGGGGAGAGCTCGAACGGGAGGGCCACGTCTTCCGGACGCGCTCGGACAGCGAGATCGCGCTGCACCTCTTCGAGGATCGCGGCCCGCGGGCGCTCCATTCGCTGCGAGGCGAGTTCGCGTTCGCGATCTGGGACGCGCGCGACGGCCAGCTCTTCGCCGCGCGCGACCGCTTCGGCATCAAGCCGCTCTACTACACGGTCCACGAGGGGACGTTTTATCTCTCGTCCGAGGCCAAGGCGCTCCTCGAGCTCGGCGTGCCGCTCCGCTGGGATCACGAAAACCTGTACGACATCCACTTCGTCGCGCACCCTCCCGATCGAACGCTCTTCAAGGGCGTCTATCAGCTCCCGCCTGCGAGCTATCTGCTGACCGACGGCGAGCACGTCAGCGTCATGCCGTATTGGGATTGGAACTACCCGTCCGCCGACGCGACGCACGCGAATGGTGACGGGCGCGAGTGGGTGGAGCGGCTCCAGCACTCGTTCGACGAAGCGGTCCGCCTGCGTCTCCGCGCGGACGTGCCGGTCGCCTGCTACCTGAGCGGAGGCATCGATTCGTGTTCTGTGCTGGGCTTCGCGGCGCGCCACTCGACGCGGCCGATCCGCGCGTACACGCTCTCGTTCGACCACGCGGACTATGACGAGGGCGACCTCGCGCGCGATCAGGCGAAGCACTCCGGTGCCGAGTTCTGCCGCGTCGACATCCGCTCCGAGCACATGGCGGATCACTTCAGCGACGCGATCTACCACGCCGAGCGGCCGTTCGTGAACGCGCACGCGATCGCCAAGTACCTCCTGAGCCGCGCCGTCCGCGATTCCGGCATCAAGGTCGTGATGACGGGCGAAGGCAGCGACGAGATCTTCGCCGGCTATCCGCACTTCCGTCGCGACCTCGTCCTGTACGGCAGCAACGGCCACGGCCTGGACGACGACCCGGCCGCCAAGGCGCGGCTGCTCGCCGAGCTCGACGCCGCGAATCGCGTGTCGGCCGGCACGCTCCTGCCTCAGGGATCGACGCCGGTCGACAGCGTGCAGCGCGTCCTCGGGTTCGTTCCCTCCGTCCTCGAGTCCTTTTTCCAGATCGGCACGCGCATGCTGGACGTGACGAACGACGAGTTCCGCAACGGCTTCGCGGATCGGGACACCTTTCGCGTCATGCTCGGCTGCCTGGACGTCGAGCGTCAGCTGGCGGGTCGCCATCCCGTGAACCAATCGCTCTACATCTGGGGCAGAACGATGCTGCCCAATTACATCCTGAGCAATCTGGGCGATCGGATGGAGATGGCGCACTCGGTCGAGGGCCGGCTCCCCTTCCTCGACCACCACGTGTTCGAAGAAGCGGCCCGCATGCCCGTCTCGATGAAAATCCGGGGCATGACCGAGAAGTACGTGCTGCGCGAAGCCGCGCGCGCCGTGCTGATCGAGCCGGTCTACGCCCGGCAGAAGCATCCCTTCATGTCGCCGCCGGCCACGATTCAGCAGGACGGCAGGCTGTTCACGTTTCTCCAGGACACGCTGCGCAGCTCGGCCCTCGACGGTCCTGGCATCTACGATCGCAGGAAGGTGACCGCGATGCTCGACGCGATTCCGTCGATGGACCCGGCCGGCCGCGGCCGCGCCGATGCGCTGCTGATGTGGATGGCGAGCCTCTGCCTGATGTCCGAGCGCCTGGAGCTTTAGGCCGAACCTGTTCGAGGTAGACTCGTGGCGTGAGTCTCCTCCAGATCCGCAAACCTCCAGCGAAAGAGGTCGACCTCACGACCGTCTACGACGCCGTCGTCGTCGGCTCCGGCGCCGCCGGCGGGATGGCGGCGCACGTGCTCACGTCACGCGGGCTGAAGGTGCTCCTGCTCGAGGCGGGAAAGAAGCTCGAGATCAACGCCGAGCTCAAATCGATGCAGTGGCCGTACGATCACCCGCGCCGCGGCGAGATGCCGCCGGGATCGCACGCCCTCTCGCTCAACGAATACACGATCCGCCAGCCCCCGTACGCGCAGCCGAACAGCCCGCACAAACACGTGTACTCGTACGTGCAGGGCTGGGGCGGCTCCGACTACAGCAAGAACATCGTCGTCGACGAAAAGGACCATCCGTATACCGGAACGAACTACGCGTGGGTGCGGGCGCGCTGCCTCGGCGGCAAGACCAACATCTGGGGCCGCCTCGCCCTGCGGCTGTCGGACATCGACTTCAAGGCGAAGTCGCGCGACGGCCACGGCGACGACTGGCCGATCTCCTACGCGGACATCGAGCCGTACTACGACAAGGTCGATCTCTACCTGGGAATCTCGGGACAGAAAGAGAATCTGCCCCATGTGCCCGACAGCCTCTTCCAGCGCCCGACCAGGCTGAACGCGGCGGAAGTCCGGTTACGGAGCGCGCTGGCACGCATGAACCGGGTGGTCACACCCTACCGCGCCGGCGTGACCACGGATGGCTTGAAGCACAACAAGTATCGGAGCAAGTGCTTCGGCCGCGGGGCGTGCGGCCGGCGCGTGGGCGGCTGCGACATCCATGCCGCGTTCGACTCGCCCACCGGGCTGATCTACCCGGCCCTCGACACGGGGAATCTCACGCTGAGGACGAACGCGACCGCGCGCGAGGTGCTGGTCGATCCGAAAACCGGCAAGGCTCGCGGCGTTCTGTTCATCGACACGGACACCGGACGGTCGTACGAGGCGAACGGGAAGGTCGTGGTGCTCGCGGCCTCGACGCTCGAGTCGGCGCGCCTGATGCTGCTGTCGAAATCGAGCGCGCACCCGAACGGCATCGGCAATTCGAGCGGCCACGTCGGGCACAACCTCTGCGAGCACCTGATGGGCCCGAGCGTGAACGGGTTCGTGAAGGACCTCGCCGGCAAGCCCCGCACGCTCGATGACGGACGGCCCGGCGGGTTCTACATCCCGCGCTTTCGCAACCTGAGCGACCGGCATCCGTCGTTCGTACGAGGCTACGGCTTCGAGGGTGGCAGCGGCCTCGGCATCTTCCCCGAGAACGCCACGTCGACGCCCGGCTTCGGCTCGAGCTTCAAGAAAGAGGTGCGCGACCGCGCCGGCGCCTTCATCAACATGGGCGGTTTCGGCGAAGTGCTGCCGCGGTACGAGCACGCCATCGATCTCGATCCGGTGCTGAAGGATCGGTGGGGAGTGCCGGTCGTGCGCTTCAGCTACAGGTTCGGGGACAACGAAAAGAAGATGGCCGAGGACATGGCGGCCGCCGCGCAGGAGATGTTCGAGGCGGCAGGCATCGAGGTCCTCTCGGTCCGCAAGGGTCTGCTCACGGAGGGCTGGTCGATCCACGAGCTCGGCACCGCGCGAATGGGCGCCGACCCGAAGACCTCCGTCCTCAATCAATTTCAGCAATCGCACGACGTGAAGAACCTCTTCGTCGTCGACGGAAGCAGCCACGTGAGCGCCGCCTGCCAGAATCCGACGTGGACGATCATGGCGCTCGCCTGGCGGTCGTGCGAGTACCTCGCGGACGAGCTCTCCAAAGGAAATGTCTGAGTCAGAGGGGCTTGGGGCTTGGGGCTTAAATGATGGACAACCAAGAACGCGCGGACAATCTGCCGAGCAGCGAAGTCACCCGACGGGACATGCTCAAGATCACGGCGGGCACGGTCGTCGCGATCTCGGGGGCGCTCGACGCCGCGCAAGCCAGGCCGCTGTTCTTCACGCCGGCGGAGTTCGCGCTCGTCGACGAGCTCACGGAGCTGATCATTCCGGCCGACGATCACTCGCCCGGCGCCCGCGCGGCACGGGTGGCGGCGTTCATCGATGCCCGCCTGGCGGAATCGATCGAGCCGGCGCCCCGCGAGACGTGGCGCGACGGCCTCAAGCGGGTCGAGGCGCTCTCGCAGGAGATGCACGGCGTCGGCTTCATGAAAGCCGCGCGCCCTCAGCGGGAGGCGGTCCTCACCCGCATGAGCGCGCGCGAGTCAGACCCGAAGGCGCCGGAGGAGCTGTTCTTCCGGGAGCTGAAAGAGCGGACGGTCCACGCTTACTACACTTCGAAGATCGGCATCCACGACGAGATGAAATACAAGGGCAACACGCTCCTGACCGACTTCGTGGGGGCCGAGTAGATCCTCTGCGCCCTTTGCTCCCTCTGCGTCCTCTGCGTCCTCTGCTTCCTCTGCGCCCTCTGCGTTATCGTGTTAAAATCTTTCTCCCTTGTCGCGCGGAAGTCATCCGCGTGTGACATCACCTGAACAGACTGGTCCCCAGGAGTGACCCGGCGTCGATGACGATGAAAGTGTCGCAAGTGCAGGAAGAGAGTTGGCTGAGGACGGAAGTGCAGCGTCTAGCCGAGGATAACGAGGATCTCCGGGGATCGGCGCGCGTCTGGATCCGGATGTACGAGCAGCTTCTCCGACACTGTTCGGCCCCCAACCGAAGCTCCCACCAGCAGGGACTGACTACGCGCCCTGAATCAGGGCCATGATGTTCCCCTCGGTGTCCTTGAACCAGGCGGCCTTGTTCCCTTCGGAGCTGAGAATGCCGTTCACGGTCTTGAGGCCCGGCATGTCGTACTCCTCGAAGACCACCCCTCTGGACTTCAGCTCGGCGACTTCCGCCTCCACGTCATCCACCTGCCAGAAGGCCTGGCTGGCCTTCGACGTCCCTGCGTTCTTTGTCGGGTACAGGAAGATCCACGAGCGGTTGCCGCACTCGTAGACGACGCCTCCGGCGGTCTCCTCGCGTGGGACGAGGCCGACCTTCTCTTCGTAGAACTTCCGAGCGCGCTTGACGTCAGCGGCGGGGATATACGGGACGATCGGAGCGTTCTTCAACATGAGATCGATGATACTTGAACGCAGGCGTTTGGCTTTTCCGTGTGATGAGCGTGTCGGCCTGACTCAGCTCATGCGGAGGGAATAATCAGTGAAGTGCATCCTCCCCAAACGGGCGGTGTTCGAGCGCCGATCAACTGCTAGGATTTTCTAGTGCATCACCCGAATTGTCTCGCGCCGGCTCGTGCGGGGGCACGAAGCGGCGTCTCGATCGGACCGGCGTCCTATGGACGGCTCTTCGCCGATCTGCCGGCGTTCAAGGCGGACGAAGCCTTTCTCTTCGCGCTCGGACGCGCCGGCGGCCTGTGCGACTGCGCAGACGCGGAGGATGATGCGGCGTCTCTGGGATCGGAAGCTGGGGGCTGGCCGTTCTTCGGCCAGTTCGTCGCGCACGACATCACCGCCGACCGCTCGTCGCTCAGGGGGGTTACGGATCCGGCACGACTCCGGAATGCGCGATCGCCGCAGTTGAACCTGGAGTGTCTCTACGGGGACGGACCCGTCGGCCATCCGTACCTGTTCCGGCGTGACGATCCGGCAAAACTCCTGACGGGGCCCGGCGGCTGCGACGTGCAGCGCAACGGCGAAGGCACGGCCGTGATCGGAGACCCGCGCAACGACTCGCACGTGGTGATGTCACAGATGCATCTCGCGTTCGTCCGCGCGCACAACGCGTTCGTCGATCGCGCCCGGGCCGCGGGAACCCCGCCGCCGGCGGTCTTCGAGGATGCGGCACGCGAGCTCCGCTGGCATTACCAGACGGCGGTGCTGCGCGAGTTCCTGCCGCGGCTCGTGGGCTCCGACCTGACGCGCTCGTTACTGAAGGGTGATCTCCGGTTTTTCCGGCCGTCGGGGGATGCCTACATCCCGTTGGAGTTCGCGGACGCGGCGTACCGCTACGGCCACTCGCAGATTCGCCACCGGTATCGCGTGAACGGCGACAGCGAGCCGATGCCGCTCTTTCCGGATTTGATCGGGTTCCGTCCTGTGTCTCCGAAACACCGAGTGGAGTGGCCGCGCCTGTTCGACGCCGACGGCTCTCCGCCGGCCGATCGGGCGAAGAAGATCGACGGCAGGCTCGTCGGCGCGCTGATTGGTCTGCCCGTTACGCTGACGGGTGAAAACGAGGTCGCCGAATTTCAGTCGCTTGCCGTCCGTGATTTGGTGCGCGGTCAGAACGTCGGCCTGCCCTCCGGCGAAGCCGTTGCGCGTCATCTCGGCGTGACGCCGCTCACACCGGACGAGGTGGGCGCGCGGGCGGCCGGATGGCGGGACGAGACCCCGCTCTGGTTCTACATCCTCCGCGAGGCGGACGTATGCTGCGGCGGTAACCGCCTCGGCCCGGTCGGCGGGCGGATCGTCGGCGAGGTGCTGGTCGGCCTGCTCGATCTCGATCCAGCGTCGGTGCGGCATGCGCCGGACGACTGGAGGCCGGCCGCGTCGCTCATCGATCTCCTTCTGGGGAGGATCCAGTGCGCGTAGGCATCGTCGGTGCGGGGAACATCGGATCGACCGTGGCGAAACTCTGGGCCGACGCGGGGCACGACGTGCGCCTCGCCTCACGCCACCCCGATGACTTGACACCTCTCGTCGAAAGACTCGGGACGCACGCATCCGCCGGGACGCCTGCGGAAGCGGCGACGTTCGGTGACGTCGTGATGCTGACGGTCCCGCTGAAAGCGATACCCGACCTCGCAAAAGATCTCGCGCCGCTCCTCGCGGGCAAGATCGTGATCGACACGGGGAACGCGTACGAGCAGCGCGATGGTAACGCCGCGCGCGAGGCGACTGGGCATGCGCAAGGCTCGGCGGGATGGGCAGCCGCGATGTTCCCGAAGGCGCGATGGGTGAAGGCGTTCAACACGGTCAATTTCAAGACGCTCGAAAGCGAAGCGCACCGTGATGGTGACCGGATCGGCATTCCCCTGTCCAGCGACGATCGTGACGCGATGGAGGTCGTGGCCGCGCTCGCGCGCGACGCGGGCTTCGACCCCGTTCAAGTCGGTGCGCTGGCTCGCGGAAAGGAATTCGAGCCGGGCACCCGTTCTTACAACACGGGCATGAGCGGCCGCGACGTGCGAGGCATCTGGGGGCCTCAGAAACCTTAAACGCAGAGAACGCACGAGCGCATCGGCAAAAGCCATTCAAGAATTTGGGGGGATGGGGCTCTTGCCGATGCGCTCGTTCGCGCAACGCACACGCGCCGAAGGCGCGCCGGCCGGTCCCGCTCCAGCCCTCCTCCAGGGTCCTCTGCGTCCTCTGCGTTGAGGCTTTTACAACACCGGCGGGCGCTCGTTCAGCACCAGCCAGTAGAGCCCGAGCTGGTGCACCGCCTCGACGAACTGCTGGAAATCGACAGGCTTCCGGATATAGCTGTTGGCGCCCAGCGTGTATCCGCTCACGAGATCGCGTTGCTCAGTCGACGAGGTCAGGATGACGACCGGGAGCAATCGAGTCTTCGGGTTGGCGCGGACCCGCTCCAGGACCTGAAGGCCGTCGAGCCGGGGCAGCTTCAGATCCAGAAGCACGAGCTGGGGCAGCGCGGCCGGGTCGCGGCCGGCGTACTGGCCGGTCGCAAAAAGATAATCGATCGCTTCGACGCCGTCGTGAACCACGATGACGTCGTTGGCAATCTTGTTTCTGCGAAGAGCCCGTAGCGTCAGCTCGACGTCGTCCGGATTGTCTTCGACGAGGAGAATCTCGTGCACAGGGTTTCCTGAGTGCCTCACTCCAGCGTGAAGGAGAAGCAGGCGCCCCGGCCCGGCTGGCCTTCGGCCCAGACCCGCCCGCCGTGCCGGCTCACGATTCGCTGCACCGTGGCGAGTCCGATGCCGGTGCCGGGAAACTCAGACGAGGCGTGCAGCCGCTGAAACGGCGCGAACAATTTGTCGGCGTACGTCGGGTCGAAGCCGGCGCCGTTGTCCCGGACAAAGAACGTGTCGGCCTGGCCGTCCTCGGTCCGGCCGACCTCGATGTGCGGATCCTCTCGACCCGTGGTGAATTTCCAGGCGTTGGCGAGGAGGTTCTCGAGCGCCACCCGCAGCAAACGCGGATCGCCCGAGGCGGTCATCGCCGGCGCGATCGACAGCCTCACCGAGCGACCGGGCGACTGGCGGCCGAGGTCGGCAAGGATGCGTCCGGCGAGATCGGTGACGTCCACCGGCTCGCGCGTCATCTCCGACCTGGCGACCTTGGACAAGGCCAGAAGGTCGTCGATGAGATGCGCCATCCGCTGCGTCGCGGCTCGGATTCGATCGAGGTGACCCTTCGCCTCGCCCGGCAGCGACGGCCCGGCGTCGTCGAGGAGCGCCTGGCTGAATCCGTCGATGCTTCTCAGCGGGGCGCGGAGATCGTGAGAGACCGAGTAGCTGAACGCTTCCAACTCGTGCACCGCCGCCTGCAATTGATCCGTCCGCAGCCGCACGCGCTCCTCCAGCTCGGCGTTCAGCCGGCGCAGGTCCTCCTCGGCCTGTTTGCGATCGCTGATGTCGCGAATGAAGCCGATGTACAGCGTCTTGCCGTCGGTCCCATGAATGTGCGTGATCGTCAGCTCCACGGGGAACTGCGCGCCGTCGGCGCGCATGGCCCGCATCTCGAGCCGCCGGCCCAGAACGGTGTCGTGACCGGTCTCGCGATGCCGGGCGAGACCGGCGCGATGCCGTTCCCGGAGATCGGGCGGGATGATCAGGTCCGCGAGCGGCCGGCCGACCGCGTCGCATCGGCGATAGCCGAACGTGCGCTCGGCGGCCGGGTTGAACTCGACGACGCGGCCCTCCACATCCATCGTGATGACGCAGTCGAGCGCCGATTCGAAGATGAGCCGGAAGCCGTCGGCGCTCGAGAGCGCGTTCGGCGTCACGGTCGACCTGTCCCCTCCGGCCGCTCCATCCAGCGGCGGATGTCGGCCGCCGGCCCGGGTGTCGCGATGAAGTTGCCCTGCGCGGCGTCGCAGCCGAGCACCTGCAGGCGATCCCGCGCCTCGGCCGATTCGACGCCTTCGGCCACCACGGTCAGGCCGAGGTTATGCGCGAGATCGATCGTCGACCGGACGATGGCGTCATCGCCCGCCATGAGCCCGCTCACGAACGACCGGTCGATCTTCAGGCAGTCGACCGGCAGGCGCTGCAGGTAGCTGAGGGAGGAATAGCCGATCCCGTAGTCGTCTATCGCGAGCTTCACTCCCATCTCGTGCAGCCGCGACAGACAGGTCAGCGACCGGGCCGCGTCGGACAGCACGAGGTTCTCTGTAATCTCGAAGACGAGCGCGGCGGGGGACGCCTGGCGGCGACGAAGCACATCGGCGACCTGATCCGGGAACCCGGGAACGCGCAGGCTCCGCGGCGAAAGGTTCACCGCAACCGGGACCGATAGCCCGCGGTTCGAGTCGGACCACTCTGCGAGCGCCTTGTCGAGCAGCACGAGCGTCAGCGGTTCTATCAGGCCGGTCTGCTCGGCGAGCTCGATGAACTCCCCCGGCAGCAGGCGCCCCTGGCGCGGATGGTCCCAGCGCGCGAGCGCCTCGACCGACCAGACCGCGCCGGACTGGAGGCTGACGATCGGCTGATAGTCGAACGAGAGCTGGCCGTGCGCGATGCCCTCTCTGAGCTCGGTCATCAGCGTGAGCCGCCGGTGCGCGTGGCGATCGCGATCGGGCGCATAACACGCGTAGCCCAGCCCGCCGCTCTTGGCCACGTACATCGCAATGTCGGCCTTCTGCAAGAGCAGGTCGGCGGTCGAGCCGTGTTCCGGAAACCAGGCGATCCCGACGCTGCCGCGGAGCTCGAGCGGACGGCCGTCGAGCACGAGGGGCCGGTCAAACGTCCGCAGAACTTCGCGGGCCGCGAGCGCCGCGCCATCGCTGTCGGTCCGCGGCAGCACGAACGCGAATTCGTCGCCGCCAAGCCGCGCCACGGTGTCTCCGTCACGCAGGACGGCCCGGAGCCGCGCGGCGAGCTCCTGCAGCACGCGGTCGCCCGCCTGGTGCCCGAGCGAGTCGTTGATCGCTTTGAACCCGTCGAGGTCGAGAACGAGCAGGCCGAGCGGCGTGCTCGCCTGCTCGGCGGCCAGAATGACCTGTTCGAGCCTGTCGCGCAGCAGAAAGCGATTCGGCAGATCGGTCAGGGGGTCGTGATACGCGAGGTGCAGGAGCCGCGCTTCGGCCTGTTTGCGTGAGAGGCGGCTCGCCGCTTCGCGCAGCTCGCGTTCAACGGCCGGGACCAGCCGTTTGAGGCTGCCCTTCATGATGTAGTCGTGGGCCCCCGTCCGCATGGCGCCGACGGCTACATCCTCGCCGATCGTGCCGGACACGAAGATGAACGGCAGCTCCGCATCGTATTTGCGGAGCAGGGTAAGGGCCGATGTACCGCTGAACCGCGGCATCGTGTAGTCGGCGATGGCGATGTCCCATCGCTGCCGCTCCAGGGCGGCCGTCAGCCCCTCGGGCGTGTCGACACGCTCCGACGTCACCTCGTAGCCGGCCCGCGCCAACTCGCGCACGAGCAGCGTGGCATCATCGTCCGAATCTTCGATCAACAGCAGCCGAAGTCGGGTCATATCTGTACGCGCCCGGACCGCGACGAGCGACGCTTTCGTGTCCCGAGACGTCGTTCAAGAAGACGACGCCAAGACTGCAATCACGCGAGCTCGTGTAGCGGATCGAGACGCCTTCCGAGGGAGCATGACCAAGCAGAGCATAAACTCTGCCCGAGCGGGTGTGGCGAGAATAACAAAAGTGCAACGCGCGGTATCTGCTCCCGACAAAAGCCTGAAACGCAGAGACCGCAGAGATCGCAGAGAGCTCGGAGCGGGATCGGCCGGGGCCCGACCTTCGGTCGGGCCTGAGGTTGCACGAACGAACGCATCGGTAAGAGCCACTCGATCTGACGTCTGGCTGGCTCTTGCCGATGCGTTCGTTCGCGCAACCACGCGCCGAAGGCGCGCCGGCCGATCCCGTTTCCAGCCTCTCTCCGGCGTCCTCGGCGTCCTTTGCGTCCTCTGCGTTTAGCTTTTAGGCGTGACGCGCGCGCGCGATCAGCTCTGAGGCGTGAGATCCATCGCCTCGGTGATCTTCGTGAACGGAATGTTCGCCTTCTTGTTCACCTCTTCGACGTCTTTGGCGCTGGACGCCTCGAAGAGGCACATGCAGCGCGCGTCGCCGGGGACGAACGTGCTGCGGATGTAGCGGACCTGCTTCCCTTCGCGCGTCGACTGCTCGCTCGTGGTGATCGCCGCTTTCTGAGCGGCCGCGAGCTGATCCATTTTGATCCCCGGCAGGTTGCGTTCGACCATGTACACGGCCATGACAAACCTCCAATTTGGCCACGCTACGCCCGCAACGTTTCGCTGTCAATCCGCGAAATCCGTGGCCTCACACGCGCCGCACCGTCAGCAGCGTCAGGTCATCCGGCTGTGGCCGGCCGCCGAAGTGCGTCTTGACGTCAGCCAGAATGGCGTCGACGAGCGTCACGCCGCCCACTCTGTGTCGCTCGACGAGCGCCATCATCTGCTCTTCTCCGAGATCGTATTCGCCGGAAAGAGCATCCGAGACCCCGTCCGTATATAAAAGGATGCGGCTGCCCGCCTCCGCCGGAACCGTCCGGCGCTCCCAGGTCCACTCGGCAAACGCCGGAGACACCATCGGCCCGGTGGTCTCGAGCCGCTCGATCCTGCCGTCATCGGCCCACAGCAGTCCGGCGGGATGGCCGGCGTTGACGTACGACACGTTGCCGCCATCCACGACGGCGGCGACGAGCGTCACGAACCGCTCGGCGCCGAACGGCGCCAGATTGCGCCGGATCCGCTGGACGACGGCCGTGGGGTCGTAGCCGTCCGCATCCGACGCGCGGAACGCGGATTTGACGATCCCGGTCAGCATCGCGGCCGAGACGCCGTGACCGACGACGTCGGCGACGATGAGCGCCGTGCGTCCGGACGCGATCGAGACGTAGTCGTACAGATCGCCGCCGAGCTCCGTGCACGGCACGTAGCGGCAGCAGATCGCGAGATGGTCGGTGACGACGTCGCCCGCCGGCAGGAGGCCGTGCTGGAACGTGCGCGCCTCCGCCAGCTCCCGCTCGAGCCGCGTGACGTGCCGGCGATTCTCGTCGCGGCGCCAGCGCAGCTCGAGGCAGCGCTCGACGAGCGCCTGCAGCACCTCCCGATCGAACGGCTTCTGGATGAAATAGAACGCGCGGCCGCGGATGGCGCGAATCAACTTCTGGTCCATGTCGTCGATGCTGCCGGTCATCAGGATGATTTCAAGGTCTGGATGGTCCGCCTTGAGCCGCGCCATCAGCTCGAAGCCGTCCAGCTCGGGCATGCGGATATCGAGGATGACCAGGTGCGGCTTGAACTCCGCCGCCACCGCCACCGCTTGAGCCGACGACTGGCTGCCCACGACCTTGTGGATCCCGCCAAGCACGCGCTCGACGGCGCGAAGCATGCCGACCTCATCGTCCACGACCAGGATGCGGGACGCTTTTCTCATTCCGCGTCGCGCGTTGCACTGAGCGCGGTCGAAGAGCTCGCCCCGAGCGAAGCCGAGGGGCCTGCCCCGAGCGAAGTCGAGGGGCTCGGTAATGAAGCCCAGGGCACGGTGACGAGGACGCGGGTCCCTCTGGCCGGCTCGCTCTGGATGTCGAGTGTTCCGCGAACCTCCCAGAGGATCGACCGGCAGATGGACAGGCCCAGCCCGTTCCCGGTGGCCTTCGTCGTGAAGAACGGCTCGAAGATCCTGGGGAGATCTTCGGGCGCGATCCCGCTGCCGGTGTCGGCGACCGTGATGGCGACGCCGGCCTCGTCCGGCTGAATGCGGACCGAGATCGCGCCTCCCTCGGCGCTGGCCTCTCGCGCGTTCGTGAGGAGGTTGAGGAACACCTGTTCGAGGTCGCTCTGGCCGCATGCGACGGCAGGCAGATCGTCCGGCGCTTCGACGGCCAGGTCGATTCCGCGCCGCGCCATGCCATCCTTCAGGACCGCCAGCGAGGTCTCGAGCGCGGGCCTGACGTGCCCGGGCCGCGTCCGGCGGGCGCCGCCGCGCGCGAACGAGAGCATGCCGCCGAAGATACGGCGGCACACCTGCAGAGACTTCTGCACCTGCTCGAGGTCCTGCAGGTAGACGGCCGGCTCCAGCTTCCCGCTCTGGAGATCTTCCTGCATCTGCTGGACGAGCGGGAGCATCGAGCCCAGCGCGTTGTTCACGTCGTGCGAAACGGTCCGGGCGAGCTCCGCCATCGCGTGCCTGCGCTCGGCGGTCAGCAGCCGGGCGCGAAGCGTTTCGGTGCGGGTCAGGTTCTGGATGGCGACCGCCGCCTGCGACCGGAAGCGATCGACGAGCTCGGCGTCGTACGGCCGCAGCCGTCCCGGGTGGCGCGCGGCCACCTTGAGGACGCCGAAGATGCCGTCGCGCGTGACCAGCGGAGCGCAGAGCATGCTCCCCTCGCGCGCGTCCGGTCTGTCGCGGTTGTAGTCCAGCAGCTCCGCGAGCCGCGTCACCGGTTTCCCGGACCACTCGGTCCAGGATTCCCCGTGGCGATCGACGCCGTAGATCTCGGCCGATTCCAGGATCGGCCGCACGTCGGCGTCGAGCGGCAGCGTCAGGCCGATCCGGTCGCTCTTCGCCTTCGTCCAGACGATCTTCTCAGCGACCACGCGAAGCTCGTCCTCGCTGTTCTCGCGGATCAGCAGGGCGGACGAGTGATCGTAGTGCGTCAGCGAGCGCAGGCCGTCCAGGATCTGGTAGAAGAGATCCTTCGGATCGATCTGCTCCATGATCTTCCGGTCGATGCGATCGCGCACCCCCAGCATCCGCTCGCGGTCGATGAATTGAATCGCTTCGGACAAGCCGGCCGCGATGCGGACCAGAAGCCGCCGATCGTTGTGGTCGAAGATCGGGTCCGGCCGTATCAGCGCCAGCGCGCCCCACGCGGCGCCGCGGCGCCGCACCGGCGCCATCATCACGTCGGCGCGGGCCGGTGGACGGCTGTGCCGGATGAAGTCGCCGAGGTGCTGAAGGTCCCAGCGGCCCTCCCTGGGCAGGGTGAACAGCAGGGTGGCCGTCGTCTGGCTGCCGTCGGCGACGGCGATGCAGCCCCGCGTCGCCTGAAAAAACTCGCGGGTCTCCCGGAGCGCGGTCTCCAGCGCCTTGCGAGGCTCCCGCATCGGCCTCAGCCGGCGGGACAGCGCGTCGGCGAACTTGAAGAACTCGAGCTCCCGGGGAAGGGTTGACAAGCAGATGATTTTATCAGCCCCTGCAACAATGGGCCTTGACGCACCGGCCGGTTGGCGTCAAGTTTCTGGGGGGAATGATGCGATGCCGCCAGTGCAGGTCGAGATCCTGAACGCGTTCTACGAAAAGCTCTCGAAGTCCGAGTCGATCGATGCGGCGACCGTCGACGCGCTGCGCAAGGCGCTGGCGTCGGGCAAGAAGCTGAAGGCTGACGATTTCGTCGAAATCCTCGCCAGGAAGAAGGGAACGGCGGGCGCCGCATGATCCAGATCGAATCGGTCGATATCCGCGAGATGCGCGGAATCCGGACGCTCGACATCTCGCCGAGCCGCAGGAGCTTCGTGATCTCGGGACCGAACGGGTCCGGCAAGAGCGGCGTGGTGGACGCGATCCAGTTCGGCCTGACCGGGGACGTCTCGCGCCTGTCGGGCAAGGGCACGGGCGGGCTGACGGTGCAGCGGCACGGGCCGCACGTCGACAGGCGCGATGACCCCGAGGCGGCGGAAGTCTCGCTCAAGCTGTTCGTGCCGGACCCCGGCAAGACCGTCGTCCTCACGCGCAACATGAAATCCCCCAGGGTCTTCACGCTGACGCCCGACGATCCGAACGTCAGGGCGACCCTCGAAGAGGTCGCGCAGCACCCGGAGCTGACGCTGTCGCGGCGCGAGATCATCAAGTACATCCTCGTCGAGGCCGGCGAGCGGTCGAAGGAAATCCAGGCGCTGATGAAGCTGGATGACGTGGGGAACATCCGGAGCATCCTCCAGACAGCGAAGAACAAGCTGTCTTCGGCGTACTCGACGGCGCAAAAAGATGTCGCGAATGCGGAGGATGCGCTGCGGCGCCATCTCGACGTGCAGAAACTGTCGAAGGAGGACATCCTCGCGGCCGTCAATCCTCAGCGAAAGCTTCTCGGGCTTCCGGCGATCAAGGAGCTCGCGGCCGACACGATCCTGAACGCGGGCGCCCTGGAAGGCGGTTCCCAGCCCGCTTTCAACAAACAGTCCGCGCTGCGCGACGTGGCGGCGCTGGCTGAGGCCGAAGGCGGCATCGGCTCGCTTGCAAAGAAGGACGTCGCTCAGATTCTGAAGGACATCGGGGCTCTCGAATCCGACCCCGCGCTGCTCCAGGCCGTCACGCGCCGCGCCTTCGTCGAGCGCGGCCTGGCGCTGGTCGACGGTCCTGAATGCCCCCTGTGCGATACGGAGTGGGACGACGAGCAGCACCTGAAACGGCACCTGCAGGCCAAGCTCGCGAGATCGAAAAAAGCGGAAGCGCTGCAGCAGCGGCTTCTCGAGAATGGCGCCGGCGTCGCCAATCACGCTCGCGGGCTGGCGACCCTGATCGCGCCGGTGCGGCTCCTCGCCAAGGCGGGCGGGCCGGCGGGCCTCACAGGCGATCTCACCGCCTGGTCCGAGCGCCTGAGCGCGCTCGAAAAGTCATCGGGCACGATCGAGGACCTGATGGCGCACAAGGCGGATTTCGAAACGGGCTGGGTTGCCGCGCCATCGTCGCTCGGGTCGAAGCTGGCGGCGCTGATCGATGGCGTGAAGGCAATGCCCGATCAGAGCGCGTCGGTCACGGCACAGACCTTTTTGACGCTCGCACAGGATCGTGTGAATTCCTGGCGGGGCGCGCAGCGTGCCGAAAAGCAGGCGGAGGCCGCTTCGACCCGCGCGCAGGATGTCTACAAGGCCTACTGCGACGCGATGGAAGAGCAACTCGTCGCGCTCTACTCGGCGGTCGAAGGCGACTTCTCGGCCTACTACCGCGACATCAACGCCGACGACGAAGCCGCGTTCAAGGCGAAGCTCGAGCCTTCGGAGGGCAAGCTCGATCTGGAAGTCGCCTTCTACGACAAGGGTATGTTCCCGCCCGCGGCGTACCACAGCGAGGGGCATCAGGATGGCATGGGCGTGTGCCTGTATCTCGCGCTGATGAAGCGGGTGCTCGGGGCGCGCTTCCGGTTCGCCGTCCTGGACGATGTCGTGATGTCGGTCGACCAGGGCCACCGCAAACAGTTCTGCACGTTGCTGAAGACGCGGTTTCCGGACACGCAGTTCATCATCACGACGCACGACAAGGTCTGGGCGAAGCAGATGCAGAGCGAAGGCCTCGTGGATTCCAGGGGCAGCATCGCGTTTCAACGCTGGAGCGTCCAGACCGGCCCGATCTACGACCAGATAGCGGATGTCTGGAGCCTGATCGACAAGGACCTGACGAAGAACGACGTGCCGGCTGCCGCCGTGCGCCTTCGCCAGCACCTGGAATTCGTCTCGGGGGAGCTCGCCGATCTGCTCGGCGCCCGGCCCGCCTTCCGCGGCGATTTCTCGTATGACGTCGGGGATCTGCTGCCCGCCGTGATCGGGCGGCAGGGCGAGCTGCTCAAGCTCGCGGCGCGATCGGCGCAGGACTGGAAGGATGACGCCGCCAAAGCAAAGGTCGAAGAGCTGAAGGAGGCGCGCGCGGCCGCGATGACGAAGTATGGCGGCGAGAACTGGGTCGTGAACAAGGCCGTCCATTACACGGCCTGGGCGGATTTCACGAAAGCCGAATTCAAGGCGGTCGTGGACACCTTCAGGACCCTGCTGCTTCAGTTCCGGTGCACGAAGCCGGAGTGCGACTCCTGGCTGTACGCAACCCCGCGCAGAGGCGATCCGGAAGCGCTCCGGTGCCGCTGCGCGGCGACCAACCTGAATCTCAGGCCGAAGTAGCGCGCCCGCATGACGCGTCAGCCCGTCGTTCACGTTGCTGGAATCCGGAAGACGTACGGCCGGACGGTGGCCGTCGACGAAGTCTCGTTCGACGTTCAGCCAGGTGAGATATTCGGTCTGATCGGGCCGAACGGCGCCGGCAAGACCACGACGATGGAGTGCGTCGAAGGTCTGCGCGCGCCCGACCGGGGCGCCATCTCCGTGCTGGGGCTGGATCCTGCGCGACACGTGTACGCGCTGCAGGAGCGCATCGGCGTGCAGCTGCAGCAGGCGCAGCTCCAGAAGCGGATCAAGGTCCGGGAAGCGGTCGAATTCTGGGCGTCGCTGTACCGGAAGCCTGTCGACGGCAACCGTCTGATCGAGCAGCTCGGCCTGGGCGACAAGCGGAACGCCTGGTTCATGACGCTGTCCGGCGGCCAGAAGCAGCGCCTGTTCATCGCCCTCGCGCTCATCAACGACCCCGAGCTGGTCTTCCTCGACGAGTTGACGACAGGGCTCGACCCGCAGGCGCGGCGGGCGATCTGGGATCTGGTGCGCGGCATCCGGCAGCGCGGCAAGACCGTCTTTCTGACGACGCACCTCATGGAGGAGGCCGAGCGGCTGTGCGACCGCGTGGCCATCCTCGACCACGGACGCATCATCGACATCGGGACGCCGGCGGAGCTCGTGCGGCGGCACTGCCCCGAGCGGACCGTGATCGTCGCGACCGATGATTCCAACGCGCAAGAGCGATTTCGAGCGATCCCGCAGGTCGACTCCGTGAGCAGCGAGGGCCCGCGCCTGACGATTCGCGGCCGCGGAGACGATCTGGTCACGGAGGTGATCCATTGCCTGGCGGAGCATCGGATGCGGGTCTCCGATTTCCAGACGGAGCTGCCGACGCTCGAGGACGTCTTTCTGAAGGTGACCGGGCACTCGATTCGCGACTGAGGCGGGAGATACATGCTGCGCGGACTCTGGAAACTCACCTGGCTCGAGGTCAAGATCTTCGTGCGTGAGCCGTTGGGCGTGCTCGGCACGTTGGGTCTGCCGGTCGGGGTGTTCATCCTGATGAACCGGCTGCTGGGGCCGCGGGTGCGCACGGCGTCGGCCGACGTGCCGCGCTTCGTCTCGGTGGATCTCCCGATCTTCGTGTCCCTTCTGATGGCCGTGAACGCCGTGCTGTCCCTGACCACGATCATCGCCATCTACCGCGAAGGGGGCATCCTGAAACGATTGAGGGCGACGCCGCTCCGCCCCCAGACCATCCTGGCGGCGCACGTGATCGTCAAGCTGCTGTTCACCGCGGTCACGCTTGCGTTGATGATCCTGGCGGGCCGGCGCTACTTCTCGGTGAACGCCGGCGTCCCGCTCGTGTCGTTCACGCTGGCGCTGCTCTTCAGCACGCTCAGCATCTTGTCTCTCGGGTTTCTCATCGCCAGCATCGTTCCCACGGCGCGCTTCGCGCAGCCGATCGGCACGCTCATCCTCTACCCCATGATCGTTCTGTGCGGGCTGTTCGTGCCGGTCGACTCGCTGCCGCCGATGCTGCAGCCGGTCGCCCGCGCGCTGCCGCCGACGTATGCCGTGTCGCTGATGCGGGGAATCTGGCACGGCGACGGCTGGTCCGGGCATGTCGGCGACGTCGCGATCCTGACGCTGATGTTCCTGGCGTGCACCGCCGTGTCAGCGAGGGTGTTCCGGTGGGAGTAGACTAGACCCGCCTACGCCAACGCTTCGGCGAGGCAGTCCCCGCCTACGCCAAGGCTTCGGCGAGGCAGGCCCGCCTACGCCAAGGCTTCGGCGAGGCAGGCCCGCCTACGCCAAGGCTTCGGCGTGGCAAGCTGGAGCGATCGAGATGCCACGCACCGTGCCACCCGCAGCGAGTATTTCTTTCATCGTCATCGGCATCGCGTTTCTCGCGATAGCCGCTTCCGGTCAGAACAACTTCCGGGCGATCGGTGTGGCCTTTCTCGCGATCGGCATCGCGCTGCTCGTGCGTGGGCGTCGGGCACGGAGATAGCGTGACTAACGCGGCGTCATCGCCGCTCGACCCAGGCCGAGAAGCAGCCGCCGGCTGGGAGGCCTGGTCACGTAGGACACGACCAGCAGGATGAAGAGCACCAGCGGTATGCCCGCGACCTGCATGCCGTCTCCCGCCGAGTAGTGTGCGATGAACGCCATGATCCACGTGAACCCGGCTCCAAAGTACGCCCACTCTTTCAGC
Source organism: uncultured Acidobacteriota bacterium (assembly GCA_963847125.1). GTDB lineage: Bacteria > Acidobacteriota > Vicinamibacteria > Vicinamibacterales > 2-12-FULL-66-21 > DATAEE01. The sequence goes on along the minus strand of CAWJYM010000004.1, from coordinate 1,742,674 downwards.
AGCGCCAACCCGGGCAGCAGCAGGACGATGGCGGCCGCGGGCTTGGCCAGTCCAAGAATGATGCGCAGGTGCTGCGGGTAGCCCGCTTTGGCGAACCCGGAGACCACCTGCTCGCTGCCCGTGAGGTAGGTCAGCGACATCAGCAGCATCAGCCCGACGATCCCGGTGCTGGCCCAGTAGACGATCTTTTGAACCATGCTTCTCTCCTGGCGACTAAGCGTTCATCGTCGCAGTCTCTGTTCACGTCGCTATCTCTAAGGACGCTCCTTGCGCGTCCGGCGTTGCGCCAGCCACTTGTCGAGCTTCGCTTCGAATGCCGCTTCGTGTGCGACGCCCTTCTCGATAACCGGCACGACGTCGGCAGGCACCGTCTCGGGATTGCGGGCGTGGACGAACATGTTCTCGCCCCGCACGGCGCGGAGGATCAGGTCCGTGAAGCCGTCGATCCACCATTGCTCGACCGCGCGGCCGTAGGCGGCCGTCGCCTTCGCGGGTGACGAGAGATAGCCCTCCCAGCCGGGCACGAGCGCTATCTGTCGCAGCTCCTCCATGGATCGCCCTGATCGACTCGGCAGCGTCTTGTAGTCCGGACGAACCAGATCAGGCCGGATGGCGAGCATACCCGATGTTTCGCCCACTCCGGCATGAACATCCATGCCGAATGAAGCGAGCTCCGCGGCCGAAAAGTGCGCGGCCTGCATCTTCTTTCCCATCGCCTGAACCGCCGCATCGGCCCGGAACAGACCCGTGAGATGAAGCATCGTCACGCCAAACGATTCGCTGACGAAATCGCACGCCTCGTTGATCGCGATATTGTGCGGCGGTCCGCCATGCCCGTTCGCGACGAAAATCCATTTGAATCGGTTCTGTGCGAGCTGCCCGCCCAGGTCCGCCAGCAGCGATCTCAGCGTCGACACCCGGATGCCGTACGTGCCGGGATGGACCTGGATGTCTCCCAGCTGGTTGGCGCCGCCCTGGCCGTAATGAAGCGGCGGCATCAGGACGACGTTCCAATCGGGGAGCGCCTGACTCACGCGCTTCGCGGCGGCGTCTGCCTCGTAGACGACGCCAAACGTGTCGGCGCCGACAGGCAGATGAGGCCCGTGTTCTTCAATCACTCCCACCGGAAGAATGAACAGCGTCCGATCACGGGCGAGGGCGTCGATCTGAGGCCAGGTGAGCTCCTCGAGCTTGTAGACTTTCGTTCCCTGATCTTGCGCCCACACTCCGGTGGCGCCCATGACCCCCATGACCCCCATGACCCACATGCTCAACACGATGAACGCTCGATTCATACTCTGAGCCTTTCGAACCTGCTCGAACCTGATAGACCCCCGGCGCAAGCATCGTCGCGTAGCCTTCGGCGACCAGCGCGCGGTTGCCGAGCCCCGCGTCCGGCCGTGACAGCCCTGTCACGCGCGCCAGCTCGCCCGGAATCGTCATCCCCGCCCCGGCCAGAAAGGCGCGCGCGATCTCGCGCAAGGCGGTCTCGCGGCTCACGCGTTTGAGGAGCGCGTCGGGAAAGCGTCCAACGCCGAGCGTCCAGATGTATGTGAACTTCGGCAGATAGACGATCTCGCTGGGGACGACGATCATGGCCGCCTGGAGCTCGTCGAGCGCTTTCGTGAAGGCCGTGCGATCCTTCACGCCGGACTCAGCGCGCAGGTCCGAGGTGGCCATCTCCCATTCCCGGCGGAGGACGCGCAGGATGGCGCGCGCGTGTCTGCTGAGCCGGCGCTTCTCTTCCGATCGGCGCACGCCCCAGATGGCGTGGAAGTGGGGGATCATGCGCGGCGCGAGGAACATGGCTTTGGCGCGCGTGAGCTTGGCGTAGTACACCTTGCCGCGTCCGACGAGCTCGTCCTTCAGCCCCCACGTGAGCGAGGCCTCGGGATCTTTCTGGACGTGCCGTGGCATGACGGCGTCGCGGCGCCCGCAGACCGCGACGTAGAGCGACGGGCCCGGCCGCCGGCAGTCGGTCAGGCACGCCGCGAAGCCGACCTGTTCGATGAAGCGTTCCGCGTCGAGGGCGGTCTCGACCTGCCGCGTGGCTTCCCGGCACCAGCGTTCGTCGCGGTACTCTTCGACGTCGGCGGGAATCTCTGGCCTTGGTTTCATGCGCGCCGAACCTGCTCGAACCTAGAGAAATCGCTGCATCAGATCCCCGAGCAGCAGGTCTCTGATGAGCTCGGCGCCGCCGTCGCCGTTGGTCATGATGACGAAACCCGATTTCGTTTTCGGCGAGGCAACCGCGTGGCAGTGAAACCCGTCGTTGCCGCCTCCATGATTGATCGCGCCCGTCGGCTGCACCTGCCATCCCAGCGCCCACGAGCTCGGATGCGGATCGGCGGGGACTTTCACGTGCGGCCGGATCATTTCGTCGACGCTGGCCTTCGTGAGTCGAAACGCGTCGCTCGATTTCGGATCGATCACTTCGATGACGAACTTCGCGTAGTCGGTCGGCGTGGCGTGCAGGCCGCCCGCCGCGCCGTACCGCGCGACGTCGCTCGGCTTCGGCCTTCCTTTCGTCAGCGGCCTCCCTTCGCGATCGTGGGGCCGCGCGGCGCGGCGTTCGAGCGCGTCGGTCCAGAGATAGCCGCTGGACGTCATGCCGAACGGAGCCAGCAGATTGGCTCTCATGTGCCGCTCGATGTCGGTCGCGCAGACCTCGAGGCCTGCTTCGTACGTGGAGCAGTCGTTCGGGTCGATTTTACCCGTCAGCTGCGTCACGACCGCCTGCAGGTAGCTGTAACCCTCGCCGGAGTATCGATACTGCGCGCCAGGCGCGAAGTGAATCCTCAGCGGCTCCTGTTCCGATCGCCAGTTCTGAAAACCGCTGGTGTGCGAAAGCACATGACGGGCCGTGATGAGGTCCAGCAGCGGATCGCCCTGCAGAAATCGTTGAGAGGTGTACTTGGTCATAGGCGTATCGAGGTTCATGACGCCCTTCTCGCACAGCTTCATCACGGCATAGGCGAACACCGGCTTGCTCATCGACGCGGCCTCGAAGATCGTGTCGTCGTCGACACGCTCCCGCGACGTGTTGTCCTTGTAGCCGTACGCCTGACGCCAGGCGACCGCCCCATCCTTGATGATGGCGATCGACAGCCCCGGCACGATGCGCCTGTCCATCAGCTCCGGGATCTGCGCGTGCAGGTAGGCGATCAGGCTTTCCCAGGGTGGGGCGGCCGGGGGTTTTGCGGGGGGCGCAGTCTCCCGCGAGCATGCCACGAGCGGGAGAAGCGAGGCGCTCAACGCGGCCTGGCCGCTCGAGAGGAGAAATTGTCGTCGCTTCAAGGTCGCCTGGTTCAGAGATCGGCGTTCATCAGCGGCTTACTTCCACCCTGTCGGTTTGCGCGTGAACCGCGCGGGCAGCTCTGGCTTGCCGGAAGCTGGAGCCTCCGGCTCTCCCGATGCGGCGTCGATCTCTTTCTCGAGCTCGTCGTCGTTCGGCAGGCCCGCGAGCTGGTCCAGGAACATCATCGATTGCTGCGACGGGATCTCGAACTTCTTCCCGCACGTCTTGCACGTGACCTCGTCGTCTAATCTGAGCAGATGGTCGCGCAGCTTGTTGAACTTGGCGCGGTCCTCGTCGCCGGCCCCGGATGGCGGCCGGTCCTTCCTCGAGCGCCGGACCCAGCGGATGCTGTATTCGTTGGTCCGCTTGCACTTGGGGCACTGATACTTTCCGGGCCGGGTTTCCGGTTTCTCGTTGAAAAAGGCGCGTTCGTCGAAGGCCATGACGTCATAGTAACGCGACATCGGTCGATGGGCGATCGGAGCCGACGTAGAATGTGCATCTTTCGCCTGGGAGGGTCCATGAAGCGTTTCGCGTTTTTGACGATGGTTTCCGCTCTGCTGGTCGCGCCGCTAGTCGGCGCGCCGCGTGCGCAATTCGACTATTACCTGACGGGCAGCGGAGCCAACGTATCCGGCGACACGAGCTTCGCCCTCGGACTGATGGGGGGCGGCACCGACGTGGACGCGCTCTTCACGTGGATGAGCGATCACGCCGGCGGCGGGGACTTCGTGGTCATTCGAGCCTCCGGCGCCGACGGCTATAACCAGTACGTCTTTGATCTTGGGGACTTCGACTCCGTCGAGACGCTCGTGCTGAAGAATCGCGCGGCATCTTCGGATCCCGACGTCCTGCGGACGATCAACAACGCCGAGGCGCTGTTCATCGCCGGGGGGGACCAGTCGGACTACGTGGACAACTGGAAAGGAACGCCGGTCGAGGTCGCCATCCACGAGCTCGCGGCGAAAGGAATCCCCATCGGCGGGACGAGCGCCGGAACCGCCATCCTCAGCGAGTTCATCTACGCCGCCTTACGACAATCGGTGACGTCGTCGCAGGCCCTCGCCGATCCGTTCAACCACAACATCACGCTCGATCGGGAGTTCCTGCTGCTGCCGCTCATGCCGGGCATCATCACCGATCAGCATCTCATCGAGCGCGACCGCATCGGGCGCACGCTGACGTTCATGGCGCGCATCGTCGCCGACGGCTGGGCGCCCGAGAGCAAGGCGATCGCCATCGATCGCGAGACCGCGGTTCTCGTCGAGGCTTCCGGACGAGCGACGATCGTCGCGAACGCGGATCATCCGACTCCGTTCGCGTATTTCATCCGCGGCGGCGAGCCCCAGGTCGTCGCGCCAAAGACACCGCTCACGTATCTGAATCTCGACGTGCAGCGCGCGCAGCCCGGCAGCACGTTCGACGTGGTGAGGTGGAGGGGCACGGGTCTCACCTCCTACACGCTGAACGTGAACGCGGGCGCCATCAGCTCGACGCAGCCCGGCGGATCGATTTATTAACGGGGACAGTCACCTTTTTTCGCGCTTCGTAAAAAGGTGACTGTCCCCTTTCTTAATGCGGCCTCGGTCGGGGAGGCGGGACGCCTGTCGTACAATCGCGCCGTGGCCGACTCCGACCTGACGGCGCTGCTCACCGAGGCCTGCCGCGAAGCTCCGGCCGACGTCGTGGCCGTCTATGTCTTTGGGAGCCTCGCCCGCGGGACTGGCACATCGCAGAGCGACGTGGACGTTGCCGTCCTCTTGCGCGAGCCCGCAGCCCGGGGCCCGTCTCCGGCGACCGAAGTGCTGTTGGACAGCCTGGAGCGCGCCGCCCGGCGGACCGTGGATCTCGTCGTGCTCAATGGCGCGGCGCCGGATCTCACGCACCGCGTCCTGAGGGACGGCGTTCTCGTTCTCGACCGCGACCGATCGCGGCGCCTCCGCTTCGAGGTCCAGGTCAGAAACGAGTATTTCGATCTCGAGTCGATCCGGCGCGCATACCGCCGAACCGGGGCGGCCGGCGGGCGTTCGTGACCGATCCAGCGCTCGTCGCCAAGAAGCTCGCCGTCATCGAGACCTCGGTCGCCGACCTGCGGCGCCTGGCGCGGCCCGACGCCCTGGCGCACGATGTACGCGAGCAGCGCTTCGTCGAGCACACGCTGCAGATCGCCATTCAGGCGGCGATCGACATCGCCTCCCACATCGTTTCGGACGAGCGCCTGGGTGAACCCGACACCAACCGGCAGCTCTTCGATCTCCTCATGCGGGGCGGCTGGCTCTCGAGCGAGCTGGCGGAAACGATGAAGAGGATGACCGGCTTCCGCAACGTGCTCGTCCACGGATACCAGGCGGTGGACCTGGCGATCGTGCGGGACATCGTCGAGCGCCGGCTCGACGACCTTCTTGCGTTCGTCGAGGTGGTCAGGCGCCGATTGTGAGCGGGGACAGTCACCGGTTCAAGGGAAGACGAACCGTGACGTGTGTTCCTCGATCCGGTCCGTGGCCTCTCCGCCTGCCAGAGTGGTTCGAAGAGGTTCGGCAGAGAGCGGCCAAGGAGCCGGTGAGGCCACCACGCGATCAGAATTGGGCGAAGAAATCCCATCGAGGCTCCCAATTCGCAGTCTTCTTGAGATATCGGTCTTCTTCTCTCCGATACCACTCTGCCTTGCGACCAAAGGTCAATCGCCGGAGCCACTCCCGTGTGCGGTTGTAGCGCGCAAAGGTGGGGGAAAGCCCAACATCGATTTCGGAGTACTTCCGATGACTCAAGACAAAACCAATGACCTTGGCGACCGCGGGCCAGCCGCAATCATTGAATCCGACGATCCCATCCACTGTTAACATTTTGTCTACATACCACCAATCAACCAAGGCATAGTCAAAAGTATGCCAACCATCGATATAGGCGAAGTCAATGTTGAGACCAGCTGCTAACAATCGGGGAAGCACGTTATAGTCATAGTCTTCGATTAGCTCGTGTCTCTCCACAAAGCCTGCATGTGCAATCGCTGCAAGACCACAGCCCTTCCATTCGGACGATTGATGCGGGTCGATGGAGATCAGCCTCCCGTCTCGATTGCCGTCACGTAACGCCGAAAGGATCGCGAGCGACGCCACACCAAAGGCCATCCCCACTTCCAGAACCACCGCGGGGTCCTCTCGGAGGACGGTCTCGTAGAGGGCTTCGGCATAAGCGGTGGGGATGTTCGAATGGATCGGGATTTGCTCGCCAGATTGTGAATAGGCAGACTGGCTGTCGAGCATCTCCCTCAGGCTTGGGCATTGTTCAAGCAATCGCCCCATGTTTGCTCCACAGTCCGCCCGCTACTCGCCGCTCACGATCGTCGTCGACTGCGCCGGAAAGCCGCCGCGTCGAGCGCCGGCTCGACGACCTGCTCGCGTTCGTCGAGGTGATCCGGCGCCGAATGTGAGCGGGGACAGTCACCGGTTCAATGGAAGACGAACCGTGACGTGCGTTCCTCGATCCGGTCCTTCGCTTTCGATACTCACGTCTCCGCCGTGGAGTTGCACGATGTGGCGCACGATGCCCAATCCCAGCCCCAGGCCGCTCTCCTCGCGTGTCCACGGCCTCTCAGCCTGCCAGAGTGGTTCGAAGAGTTTCGGCAGGTGCTCGGTGGCGATGCCGATTCCGGTGTCGCGAAAGGCAATCGTGACCTGCGATCCGTGCTCTTCCACGCTGACGCGCACGAACCCGCCCTGCGGTGTGAATTTGACGGCGTTGACGAGTAGATTGGAGAATGCCTGCTGCAGCCGCGCCGGATCGCCCTCAATCCTCCAGGCGCGCGGCAACGGTACGAGGGTACTCGAGCTCGACACCCTTCAGAGTCGCCCTCGGTCGCACACCATCGACGCTGGCGCCGACGACGGGAAGAATCTCCAGGGACTGGACCTCCATGTGGAACTTCCCGGTCGCGATTCGTGCGGCATCCAGCAGCTGATCCACCAGCTGGACCTGCACGGCGACGTTGCGTTCGATAACGTCGAACGCTTTCTTCGTCACCTTCTTCGTCGCCGCCGCACCCGCCGGGGCGCTTCTGAGCACCTGGAGCCATCCCTGGACGACGTTGAGCGGTGTTCGGAGCTCGTGAGAGAGCGTCGCCAGAAACCGGTCCTTCGCCCGGCTCGTCTCCTCCGCCTGGAGGCGCGCCTCTCCGGCCTGATCGAGGAATTGCAGGCCGCGCGCGTACGCCGCGAGCTGGCTCGCCACGAGCGACAGAAGGCGAAGCTCGTGGACCGAGTATTCCTCGGTGCGTCGTTCGACATGGAGTATCCCGACGGTCGCGTCGACGGTAATGAGCGGGACGGCCAGCGACCATCCGGTCGAGGACGCGTCCGGTACGCGGGTCGGCTCGCCGCCGGTTCCCTGAAAGGGGCGCTCACTCACCCTCTGCAGGAGCCCGTGCAGGCGCTCGCGCAAGCGGTCGGCGTCCGGGTTCGATGCGGGGACGGTCGCAAATCGCCGCTCCGGCGCAGCCTCGATCAGCACGGCGCTGTGTTCATACGCCACCACGTCCCCGAGCAGCTCCAGCGCGCGCTGAATGCGCGCATCCGGATCGTCCGCAAATGCGAGCACATACGCAATGTCAGCCAGCGGTCGCGCAAACGCGCCGGAGGTGATCTCAATCGAGGCTGTCGGAGAGCTCATGCCGGACCTCTCTTGCGGGATTTGGGATCGCTGGAGACGGGAACGGGAACTCCCGTCAGGACGCCGCGCAACTGCTTCAACGGTCCACCGACCGACGCCCCCCGGTCGGTGATCGCGAAGCTTCTCAGTTCCGTCGAGTGCGAGATGGCGCGGGCCTTCAGGATGGAAATGGCGCGCTCGAGATGGCCTTCGACTTCGAGATACCGCAGGAGAATCACGTTGTCGGCGATGGATGATAGGCCGTGACCAGTCAACATGCCGCCTCCAAGGACTTCGGGAACCTCCATCGTCATCGCAAGCGTGATGCCGGCCTCCCTGAAATGGCGGCTGACGGCGTAGACGAGTTGTTTGAAGCGCCGCGCCGACGAGACGCCGAGCGACAGCCCCGTCAACCCGTCCAGTAATACTCGGCGCGCTCCCACCTGCTCGGCCAGCCCGCGAGCCACGTGGAGAAAGCGGTCGGGAGAGAGCTCGACCGGCGAGGTGTACCGCACGTGCAGCAAGCCCCGCTGCTCGTATTCTCCGAAGGGGAGGCCGAAGTTGTGCGCGATGCCCCGCAATTGTCCCGGCGATTCCTCCAGCGTGAGGAAGAGTCCGACGTCGCCGTGCGCCGCGCCCGTTGCCAGGAAATGCAGTCCGAGGAGGGTTTTTCCGGTGCCTGTTCCTCCCTCGAGCAGCGTCGTGCTGGTTCGCGGTAGGCCACCCCCGAGCATCTCGTCGAGCCCCGCCACCCCGAACGCGACACGATCATTGGTGGACGCCGATTCCGTGGCCGAGGTCGGTACGGTGACGCGCGGATAAAAGAGCATGCCGGAAGCCGCGATTTCAAAAAAGTGACGGCCGGCCACGTAGGCCGTCCCGCGCAGCTTCAGGATTTCAAGCTCCCGAACTCTCGCCAACTCCTCCGCTTCATTGCGGAGGAACATGATGCCATCGGCGATCGCAAACTCCGGCAACCTCGTGACATCTTCCAGGCTGTACTCGCCCACCAGGAAGGTCGTCGCGCCCCAACTCGTCAGTTGCACGGCCAGGTCGTACATGAGTTGCCGGCTTTCTGCCGACTGGGGGACCAGATCGTGAATGGCCTTGAAGCTGTCGATCACGACGACGTCCGCCTCGGTCTGTTCGCAGCGCTCGGCGACTCGTGCCAGACCGGCTTCGAATCCTTCGGTACGAATGACCGACCCCAGATCACCAAGGATGATGGCGTCATCGAGGAGCGCCGGATCGAAGAACGAGAAGAGCTGCATGTGCCGGATCAACTTGACCCCCGGTTCAGAAACGGTGGTGAAGTAGAGGCACTTCTTCCCCTGCCGGGCGAGGTGAAACAGGATCTGCAGCATCAGGACCGTTTTTCCGGTCCCCGGTTCGCCGCTCACGATCGTCGTCGACTGCGCCGGAAAGCCACCGCCCAGCACGGTGTCGAGCGCGGCAATGCCTGTACCGAGGCGGGGGAGTTCGCCGATGGCACGGTCGGTGCTCACAATGGCGGTTCCTCTTCGATCAGCAGTCCCTTGGCTGAGAACGGCTCGAGGCGAGCCATGTGCCGCACGACCACGTGTCCGGTGAGGGCGGTCAACAAGGGGACGAGCTCCTCCAGCAGGCGATCGAACGCCGCCGTGGCGGCGGCATTATCCGCCGCGGGCCAGCAATCGGGCAGCCGGTACTCATAGGTGAACTTCCGGGTGGTGATTGACAATTCCGCGAGCGCGGGCGTCGACGGCAGCGCGCGTTTGATGGCCCGGGCGATGAGCGTGGCGGTTGCGGCGGTGCCGAGGATGTTGGAGAGCGTGTCCCACAACAACACGAACAGATGCGCGGCGGAGCCGGCTTCCGGCCGCGAAGCGTCAGCTGGATGGGGGGTCACGAGAAGCCCGTCAACAATGTGCTGATTGCGCCGTGGGAGTCAAGGCACGGGCGGGGACGCCCTTCACGCCTCAATCAGTCATGGATGAGCTCGGCGCCACGAACCGAATTACACTGGTGTGCGGCCGCATGCACCAGCTTCGTTCGCTCCTCTGTTGAAGCACGATGCCACCTCCAGATCTGATGATCCGCTCTGGTACAAGGATGCCGTCTTCTACCAGCTCCACGTGAAGTCGTTTGCCGACAGCAACGGCGACGGGATCGGCGATTTCGTCGGCCTCACCTCGAAGCTGGACCATCTCGCATCGCTCGGCGTGGACTGTCTCTGGATCCAGCCCATGTATCCCTCGCCGTTCCGCGACGACGGGTATGACATCGCCGACTACACGGCCATCCATCCGAGCTACGGCACCCTTCAGCACTTCCAGACGTTCCTGCACGAAGCGCACGCCCGCGGGCTGCGGGTGATAGTCGAGCTCGTCCTGAATCACACGTCCGATCAGCACGCCTGGTTCGTCGAAGCGCGAAGCTCGACGGACAATCCGCGCCGCGATTGGTACGTGTGGAGCGACACCGACGACCGCTATCGCGGTGTTCGCATCATCTTCATCGATACCGAGCTCTCGAACTGGGCCTGGGACCCCGTCTCCAAGACCTATTACTGGCACCGGTTCTTCAGCCACCAGCCGGACCTGAACTACGACAACCCGGCCGTCCGGGAAGAGATCTGGAACGTGATGAAGTTCTGGCTCGACCTCGGTGTGGACGGGTTCCGTGCGGATGCGGTCCCCTATCTCATCGAGCGCGAGGGCACCTCCTGCGAGAACCTGCCAGAGACGCACGCGGTGCTGAAAGAGCTGCGCGCGCGGCTGGACGCGCACTTCACGGGCAAAGTGCTGCTGGCCGAGGCCAACATGTGGCCGGAGGACGTCAGCCCCTATTTCGGCGCGGGCGACGAATTCCACATGTCGTTCCACTTCCCCGTCATGCCCCGGATGTTCATGGCGCTCCGGCTCGAGGATCGCAAGCCGCTCATCGACATCATCGAGCGTACGCCGAGCATCCCCGAGTCCTGCCAGTGGGGCATCTTCCTGCGCAACCACGATGAGCTGACGCTGGAGATGGTGACGGCGGTGGAACGGGAGTACATGTGGGATGAGTACGCCAAGGATCCGCGGGCGCGGATCAACCTCGGCATCCGCCGGCGGCTCGCGCCGCTGATGGAAGGCGACCGTCGCCGCGTCGAGCTGATGAGCGGGCTGCTCATGTCCCTGCCGGGCAGCCCGATTCTGTATTACGGCGACGAGATCGGGATGGGCGACAACGTCTATCTGGGCGATCGCAACAGCGTGCGCACGCCGATGCAATGGAGCGGCGGCGTCAACGCCGGCTTTTCGACCGCCGATCCCGAGCGGCTCTGGCTGCCGCTCGTCCAGAACGCCCTCTACGGTTATCAGGCCGTAAACGTCGAGTCTCAGCAGCGGAATCCGACGTCGCTGCTGAACTGGACGCGGCGGCTCATCGAGGTTCGGCGATCGACGCGCGTCTTCGGCCGCGGGTCGATCGAGGTCCTGAAGCCTGCCAATCACCGCGTGCTGGCGTTCACCCGGACGCTGGGGCGTGAAACGGTGCTGGCGGTCAACAACCTCGCGGGGACCGCGCAGGCCGTGGAGCTCGATCTGTCCAGGCTGGCGGGCGCCATCCCGATCGAGATGTTCGGCGGCAGCATCTTTCCGCGCATCGGGCGCGAGCCGTACACGATGATGATGGGCCCGTACAACTTCTACTGGTTCCGGCTGCGCTGGCTCTGACGGGACTGCCAGTGGAGCACCAGAGCACCCTGTCGGACGCGTTTCTCCGGCACCTGATGGCCGTGGGCCAGGTGGATGTCCTGGTGGGCCTGCCGACGCTGAACAATGCGGCGACCGTCGTCGATGTCGTTCGCGCCGTGCACCTGTCGTTCACGCGGGATTTCCCGCGCCTGCGCACCGTCATGATCAACTCCGACGGCGGCTCGACCGATGGAACCCCTGAGCTGATTCGCGCGGCGTCGTTCACGGAGGCCGACGTCGTGCAGACGTCGCACTCGCTGCGGACGCTCCATCGCGTGGTGGCGCCGTACCATGGCCTTCCCGGGAAGCACACGGTTCTCCGCAACCTCTTTGCGGCGGTGGAGCTGACGCAGGCCAGCGTCCTTGTCGTACTGGACCCGAGCGGTCCGGCGACGAGCCCTGACCGCGTGACCGAGCTCATCACGCCCATCACTCGCGGCGAGGTCGAGTTCCTGGCGCCCTGTCATCGGCGGCATCCGCGCGATGGCGTGCTCATCACCCAACTCGTGCGTCCGCTGGTGCGCGCCCTGTACGGCGTCGCGCTCGACGAACCGCTCGGCGCCGAGTTCTCGTGCTCCGGCCGGTTCGCGTCTCACTGTCTCGAGCAGGACATCTGGGACCATGAAGTGGCGAGGTTTGCCATCGACCTGTGGCTGCGCACCGAGGCCGTGGCCGATGGATTCGCCGTGGGTCAGATCTGGCGCCCAGCGATAGCGACCACCGGCGCGCGGACCAAGCTCCGCGAGGCCGTGCAGCAGGTCGTCCTCGCTCTGGTCGAGAGCCTTCGTGCACACGACTTCTTCTGGAAGGCGACAAACGGCGTGGTCGAGCTGCGCACGTGGGGTGACGATCCGAAAGAGACACCCGACGCCCCAACCTGGGACTACGAGGCGCTGGCCGAGCAGGCCCGTCACGACATCGTCGAGATCAGCCCGCTGCTCGGGGAGGTGCTCGAGGGGGACGTTCTTGCGGGGGTGGTCGGGGAGATCTCGGCCCCGACCTTGCGCCTCGACGACGAGCTCTGGGTCAGGATTGTCTACGCGTTCGCGGCGGCCACGCGGAGGGGGCCGGGCGGCATCGAGCACCTGGCTGGGACGTTCGTTCCTCTCTACTTGTGGCGTGCGGCGGCATTCATGGCGCATGCGGCGCATGAAGCCGACCCGGCGGTGCAGGCACGACTCGATTCGCTCTGTGAGACATTCGAACGGCTCAAACCGGTGCTCGTCAGCCGCTGGTCGGCTAGCCCTGAGCAGGGTCGAAGGGCCGAGGTGTGAGGTCGCGATGATTCAAGAAATTGCGGATGCGCTCGCCCAATCCTGGCGCAACTTTGCGGCGGCGTTCGTGCTGTTCGTGCCGCGGCTCGTCGCCGCGACCATCATCTTCGCAGGAGGCTTCGTCGCCGCCATCATCGCCCGGCGGATCGTCCATCGGCTGCTCGTGGGGCTGCGCTTCGACCGCATCGCGCTGCGCACCGGCGCCAGCGAGATGCTGCGCGTCGCCGACATGCCGAGCGCCGAGCTCCTCGTCGCGAAGATCGTGTTCTGGATCGTCTGGATCGGTTTCATCCTGTCGGCGGTCGACACGCTGCAGTTCGCGACGTTCCAGGGCCTGGTCCAGGAATTCTTCCGGTTCGTGCCCCGTGCCCTGGTCGCGTTCCTGGTGCTCGCGCTGGGCTTCCTCGCCGGCAACTTCGTCTGGCGCGCGACGCTGCTCGCGTCGGTCAACGCCGGCCTGCCGGGGGCGCGGCTGCTGGCCGGCACGCTGCGCCTCCTGGTCATCGCGATCGGCGTCGTCATGTCGCTCGAGCAGCTGGGGCTCGCGACCGCCGTCGTGCTGACGGCATTCGCCATCGCGTTCGGCGCGCTGATGCTGGGATTGGCCATCGCGTTCGGGCTGGGCGGGCGCGATGCCGCCAGGCTGCTGCTCGAGCAGCAGCTCACGGCGCGGGAAGGGCGCGAAGCGGACGCCGCACCCCATCTCTGATCCGTCGATGTCGTTCCCCCGCTCCGCCTCCGCTACGCTTCGGCGCGACAGGACCAGCGGCGTGCTCCTTCATCCGACCTCCCTGCCAGGGCGCTTCGGCATCGGGGATCTGGGCGCCGCCGCCTTCGATTTCATCGAGGCGCTCGCGGCCGCCGGCCAGCGCGTCTGGCAGGTGCTGCCGCTCGGCCCCACCGGTTTCGGCGATTCCCCGTATCAGTGTTTCTCCGCGTTCGCGGGCAACCCGCTGCTCATCAGCCTTGATGACTTGATCCAGCAGGGGCTGCTCACGCCGTCAGAGGCAGCCGGCCAACAGCCCTTCACCGCCGGCGACGTCGACTTCCCCCTCGTGCTGGCTCACCGCCGGGCGCTGTGGCCGCGCGTGCTCGATCGGTTCGATGCGGCGGCTCCCGCGGCGACGCGCGAACGCTTCGATCGCTTCTGCAGCGAGAACGCAGGCTGGTTGGACGATTTCGCGCTCTTCATGGCGGTCAAGGCGGCGCACGATGACTCCGCCTGGACGCGGTGGGACCCCGGCATCGCGCAGCGCGATCCGGCGGCGGTCGCGCGATGGTCGGCCGACTGCGCCCGCGAGATCCGCGTCCACAAGCTGACGCAGTTCTTCTTCTTCGAGCAGTGGCGCCGCCTGCGCGACGCGTGTCGCGCGCGATCCATCGCGATCCTGGGCGATCTGCCTATCTTCGTCGCGCATGACAGCGCCGACGTCTGGGCCCGCCGCGAGCTGTTCCGGCTCGACGCCGATGGGCGTCCGACCGTGGTCGCCGGCGTGCCGCCGGATTACTTCAGCGCGACGGGGCAGCTGTGGGGCAACCCGCACTACCGGTGGGATGTCCTCGCGCGGACCGGGTACGCCTGGTGGATCGAGCGCTTCCGCGCGCTCCTCGCCGTCGTCGATCGGGTCCGCATCGATCACTTCAGAGGTTTTGTGGCATCGTGGGAAGTCCCCGCCGAGGCCACGACAGCGATACGAGGCGAGTGGGTCGAAGGACCGGGCGCGGCGCTCTTCGACGCCGTGCGGTCGGCGCTCGGTACCGACGCGCTGCCGTTCGTGGCCGAGAACCTCGGCGTGATTACGCCGGAGGTCGAAGCGCTCCGCGAGCGGCTCGGCTTTCCAGGCATGGCGATCCTCCAGTTTGCGTTCGGCAACGACCCGCAGGCCCCCGATTTCAAGCCGCACAACTATCCGAGGAACCGCGTCGTCTACACGGGAACCCACGACAACGACACCACGGTCGGCTGGTGGACCGCTGAAGCCGGGCACAGCACGCGGTCGAAGGCCGACATCGAGCGCGAGCGCGAGCATGCGTGCCGCTACCTCGGCATGGATGGTCGCGAGGTGCACTGGGACTTCATCCGGGCGGTGCTGGCCTCGGTCGCGGACACCGCGATCGTGCCGGCGCAGGATCTTCTCGGCCTGGGACGCGAGGCGCGGATGAACCGCCCCGGCACAACCGGGGGCAACTGGCGATGGCGCCTGCGTCCCGGACAGCTGACGCCGGCGATCCTTCAGAGGCTCGCCGTCATGACGGCAACGTACGGCCGGAGTGAATAAAAGGGACAGTCACCTTTTCAGCCGCCACTCTTCCAGCAGCGGCTCCAACGGCCCACTCGCATTTCCGGCGGACCGCTTCAAGCAGAACAGCGCGCTCCGTGATATCGCCATTTTGGCACCGTCGTTCGAGACTCGTATCACTTGAGTGAGGGAAAACTCGTATCACTTAAGTGAGGGAAGGCGCATGGCCAAACTCAACCGTAGAGCTCATGACCAACACTCTGAGAGAGCCTGCTCGGTTCCAACAGGAATTTCACGGGAAGTTCAACGACACTTTCACGCCGGCCGTTGGCGATTGCCCTACCGTTGAAAAGAACGAGGAGAGAGACATGGATAAGAACGCCCGTCTTCCGATGAACACACCCCCGGTCGTGTCGGCGCAGGAGTGGGAGGCTGCGCGCCAGCAGCTCCTTGTGAAGGAGAAGTCGTTGACCCGCGCCCGTGACGCGCTGGCCGCTGAGCGTCGCCGGATGCCGTGGCTGGCCGTGGAGAAGGCGTACCAGTTCAACGGGCCGAAGGGTAAGGTGAGCCTGCTCGACCTGTTCGACGGCCGCCCTCAGCTGATCGTCTACCGCGCCTTCTTCGAGCCCGGGGTGTTCGGCTGGCCCGAGCACGCCTGCCGCGGCTGCTCCCTGGGCGCCGATCAGGTCGCCCACCTGGCCCATCTGAACGCTCGCGATACCACCCTCGTTTACGCCTCACGCGCGCCGCAGGCAGACATCGCGCGCGTGAAGGCGCGGATGGGCTGGGAGATGCCTTGGTACACCATCACCGACAGCTTCGACAAAGACTTCGGGGTCGATGAATGGCACGGCCACAACGTGTTCTTCCGCAACGGCGACCAGGTGTTCCGCACCTACTTCATCAACAACCGCGGCGACGAGGCGATGGGGACCACCTGGAGCTACCTCGACATCACGCCGCTCGGCCGTCAGGAGACTTGGGAGGACTCGCCAGAGGGTTACCCCCAGACCCCGCCGTACAAGTGGTGGAACTGGCACGACAACTACGACGCCAAGGCCTCGCCTGACCCGAAGTGGGTCGAGGTGTCCGACGCTGGAGAAGCCGCCTTCCGAAAGCGCGAGGAGAGCGAGGTCAGGTGATCGCTCGCGTCGGAGCATGCCCGTCCGATCGACCCTCGGAGGCAGCCTTCGTTGGCGTCTCCGCGTTGCTCTTCGCAGGCAGCGCGACGTTGACGATCGCCTGGAGCACGTCCATGTCGGCGATGGGCGCAATGCCGATGCCCGGCGGCTGGACGATGTCGATGGCGTGGATGCGGATGCCGGGACAGACGTGGCCCGGCGCGGCGGCCTCGTTCCTCGGCATGTGGGTCGTGATGATGGTGGCGATGATGCTGCCGTCCCTGGTGCCCATGCTGCGGCGCTACCGCCAGGCCGTCGGCAGGACAGGCGAGACGCGCCTGGGCCTGCTGACGGCCATCGTGGCCGCGGGCTACTTTTTCGTCTGGACCGTGTTCGGAATGGCCGTCTTTCCACTGGGCGCCGCGCTGGCGGCGATCGAGATGCAGCAGCCGGCGCTGGCGCGCGCCGTACCGATCGCCGCCGGTGTGGTCGTCCTGATCGCCGGGGCGCTTCAGTTCAGCGCGTGGAAGGCACGTCACCTTGCCTGCTGCCGGGAATTGCCAGGGCACGGGCGTACGCTGCCGGCCGACGCCGGCACGGCCTGGCGGCACGGCCTGCGCCTCGGCCTGCACTGCAGCTACTGCTGTGCCGGTCTGGTGGTGATCCTCCTGGTGATCGGGGTCATGGACCTTCTCGCGATGACTGTCGTGGGGGCAGCCATCACTTCCGAACGTCTCGCACCGGCCGGTGAGCGCGTCGCGCGAGCTATCGGGACCGTCGGCGTCGGGGCAGGGTTGCTTCTGATCGCGCGAGCTGCGGGCCTTGGCACGCCGTAGAAGCGATTGGCAGGTCAGTCATGTCGACGAATCTTCTCGCGGCGCTCATCCTCGCTCTGACAGCTGCCGTCGTCATCGGGATTTTCCTTGTCATGTGGCGTGAGAGGACCTCCGCCCGCGAGTCGCGGATCGCGGTCATCAGCGGAGTGGTATTAACCGTCTGGGCCGTCGTCACAACGCTCTTGGCCAGGCGCGGGTTCTACGAGCCGCCCGACCTCACCAGCCCGCCACCTATCGGGATCACTCTCGCTCTGGTGCTCGTCGCGCTGGGTGTTTCCCTCGTCTTCTCTCAGTCGTTGCGTGGCCTCCTCACGAATCAAAGAAACCTGATCCTTCTCAACCTCTGGCGACTGGTAGGCATCGTCTTTCTGATGCTCGCGGCCAATCGGCAGATGCCCGCGCTGTGGGCACTGCCGGCGGGGATTGGCGACATGATCGTTGGTGCGATGGCGCCGTGGATCGCCGGCCACGTCGACACGCCTCAGGGCAGACGAGCCGCGATCATCTTCAATCTTTTCGGCATGGCCGATCTGGTTGTTGCCGTGGGACTGGGCATCATGACCAGCCCGGGCCCGGCTCAGGTCTTTCAGACGACGCCAACGGCCGAACTCGCGACGCGCTTTCCCCTCGCGCTGGTGCCGACGTTTCTCGTGCCCCTCGCCTGGACGCTTCACGTAGCGTCCCTGTGGCAGCTTGTCCGAGGTTCCTGGGCGCGCGTCCCTACGATCGCGCGCAGCGAGGTCCGCCATGCTTGATCAGAAAGTCGTGCTCATCACGGGAGCATCTTCAGGCGTGGGGCAATCCACGGCTCGATTGTTTTCTCAGAAGGGCTACAAGGTCTTTGGAACAAGCCGAAATCCGGCCGGCGCCGAAACCATCCCGGCCGTGGAGTTGCTGCCCCTGGATGTTCGCGCGGATGATTCGGCACGGGCGTGCGTCGAGGCCGTTTCGAGTCGAGGCGGCCGCATCGACGTGCTCATCAACAATGCCGGTTACGAGCTGGCCGGCGCGGTGGAAGAGCTCACGGGAGAGGAAGCCAGGGCTCAGTTCGAGACCAATTTCTTCGGCGTCGTCAGGATGGTCGATGCGGTTCTGCCGTTGATGCGTCGACAGAAGCGTGGGCACGTTGTCAATGTCAGTTCGCTCGCCGGCATATCATCGATTCCGTTCCTGGGCATCTATTGCGCCAGCAAGTTTGCCCTGGAAGGGTACACAGAAGCCTTACGGTACGAAGTCAAGCCATTCAATATTCACGTGTCGATGACAGAGGCGGGCTTTCTCAAAACGCCGATGATGAACAACCGGCAAGTCGCAGCGAATCGGCTGGCCGACTATGACCCGTGGCGGGAACGCGCGCTCAACGCCATTCGTGCTTCCGAAGAGAAGGCGCCCGGCCCGGACCTGGTGGCCGACACGTTGTTCGAAATCATCTCGAGCGATAGGCCTCGGCTGCGGTATCTGATCGGGCCGCAGGCGAAGTCCGTCGCCCGTCTGCGGCGGTTTCTTCCGGCAGGACTGTTCGAGCAGGGAATGCGGCGGACCTTCTCCCTGGATAAGCCGTAGCACTCATCCAGGAGGATTCGAGTGTGTCTCCGCAATTGATATTTGGAGTCAGCGTCGCGTTCAGCTTTGTCGTCTGGGGAATCATCACGTACCAGTACATCTGGCCGGCGCTTGGCAGCCTGCCACGAGCGGACGCGCTGCGGCCCATCCTCCTCTTGCACGCCTTTCGCTTCGTGGGTTTGGCGTTTCTGGTCCCGGGTGTTGTGTCGCCTGACTTGTCAATCGCGTATGCAGCGCCTGCCGCGTATGGCGACCTTGCGACGGCCACCGTGGCGTTGCTGGCGTTGGCGACTCTGCGGAGCCCACTAGGCATCGTCCTGGTGTGGGCGTTCAACGTTCTCGGCACCGTGGATCTCCTCAACGCGTTCTATCAAGGCGATCGCACGGGCCTCGGGCTCGCGCCCGGGCTGCAGGGGGCCGCCTACTTCATCCCCACGGTGCTGGTGCCGCTGCTGATCATCACCCATGGCGTGGTGTTCCGACTGCTGCTCACGCACTACCGTCCGATGCCTCCGTGAACTGGGCGATATTCCCGTAGCTGGGCTTAGGACTGACGCCCGTCGGACCGCTGGCAGCGAGTTGTCGATTGGAGGACTTCTCAATCGACGAGTGAGTAGAAGGCTTTGAATCGAAAGGAAGCGGACATGCGAGTGATGGTGATCGTCAAGGCAAGCAGGGAGTCGGAAGCGGGCCAGATGCCGAGCCGGCAAATCCTGGCGGACATGGGCAAGTTCAACGAGGAGCTGGTGAAAGCGGGTGTGATGCTTGCCGGCGAGGGCCTGCACCCCAGCTCGAGAGGCAAGCGGGTGAAGTTTTCTGGCGCGCAGCGGACAGTGATCGACGGCCCGTTTTCCGAGGCGAAGGAACTCGTCGCCGGCTATTGGCTCTGGCAGGTGAGATCGATGGACGACGCGGTTGAGTGGCTGAAGAAGGCGCCTTTCGGCGGCGGGACCGAAATCGAGATTCGACCGGTGTTCGAGGCCGACGACTTCGGCGAGGAGCTCACGCCGGACCTGCGGGCACAGGAAGAGCGGCTGCGCGCCCAGATCGGAGCCACACGCTAGCGCGATGACGCGTAAAGGCGACAGTCACCTTTCGAATCTTGTAAAAAGGTGACTGTCCCCTTTATTTAGTCAAGAACCTATCCATCGTGTCCGGCGGCCGACAGCCGCCGGTCGAGATCGTAGGCCGCACTGATGAGCGCGAGGTGCGTGAAGGCCTGAGGGAAGTTGCCGAGGTGCTGGGCGCGCGGGCCCAGCTCCTCGCCGTACAGCCCCAGGTGATTGGCGTAGCCGAGCATCTTCTCGAAGATGAACCGCGCCTTCTGGAGATCGCCCATGCGGGACAGGCACTCGACGTACCAGAAGGAGCACATCGAGAACGTGCCCTCCTGACCGGTGAGGCCGTCGGAGAACCCGCCATCGAGACGATAGCGATAGACCAGCGAATCGCTCACCAGCTCCCGCTCGATGCCCTCGAGCGTGGAGATCCAGCGCGGGTCGGTCGGCGATATGAAACGCACGAGGGGCATGAGCAGCGCCGCGGCGTCGAAGGTGGCAGCGCCGGGGTGCTGCATGAAGCCGCGGCGGGCCGGGTCCCAGAAGCGCTGGTAAATGTCGCGGTAGATGGTGTCACGCACGTCGTACCAGCGTGAGAACGGAGCCGGGAACGAGCGCTTGGTCGCGAGGCGGATGGCGCGGTCGATCGCCACCCAGCACATCACCCGCGAGTGGAGGAACTCCTGGCGCCCGCCGCGCACCTCCCAGATGCTCTCGTCTCTCTCCCGCCAGTGCTCCGACACCCAGTCGATCAGCCGGGCGATGTTCATCCACGCGTCATGGCCGATCGGCGAGCCGTACTTGTCGTACAGATACACCGAGTCCATCAACGCGCCGTAGATGTCGAGCTGGAGGTGGGTGTGGGCGGCGTTGCCGATGCGGACCGGCCGCGAGCCCATGTAGCCCTCGAGGTGCGGCAGCGTTTCTTCGTCGAGCGCGTGACGGCCGTCGATCCCGTACATGATTGCGAGGGAGCCGTCCGGCTCCAGCACCTCGCAGCGCGCCATCAACCAGCGCATGAACGCCGCGGCCTCGTCCGTGAAGCCGAGCCGCATGAGCCCGTAGAGGGTGAAGGACGAGTCGCGGATCCACGAGTAGCGGTAGTCCCAGTTGCGCGCGCCGCCGATCTGCTCGGGCAGCCCGAAGGTGGGCGCGGCGACGATCGAGCCGTGGTCCCTGGAAGTGAGCAGCTTGAGCGTGAGCGCTGAACGGTTCACGAACTCCCGCCAGCGGTTCTTGTACGTGCTGCGCGCGATCCAGCGCCGCCAGTAGTTCACGGTCTCCTTGAACGCATCGCTTACGTAATCCGGCCTCGCGCTGGGCGACGGCTCGTCGGTCGCCAGCTCGAGGACGAACCACGCCGACTCGTCGGCGCCGAGGGTGAACTGGGCCACGGCTGCCCCATCCGCGATCTGCATCGGGACCGACGAACGCAGCCGCAGCGCCAGCTCTCCCGCGCCGGAACGGGCGACGAACAGTACTTCCGTGTCGCTGCGCCGGTCCACCGTGTGCGTGGCGCGCGCGTAGTCGAAGCGCGGGTCGCAGCGCATGACGAAACGCAGTTCGCCGCGGACCGTCTTGGCGCGGCGCACGAGGTTGGGCGCGACGCCGGCCTTCCCCACCGGGGTGAAGTCGGACACCTCGGCCACACCGTCGTCGGACAGGAACCTTGTCAGCAGAACGTTGGTGTCGGGCAGGTACAGCTGCTTGTGCACCGCGTCGTCGAGCCGGGGAGCGATCTGGAAGCGGCCGCCGCGATCGGCGTCGAGGAGCGCCGCGAAGACCGACGGTGAGTCGAAGGACGGAAGGCACAGAAAGTCGATCGATCCGTCCTTGCCCACCAGCGCGACCGTGTGGAGGTCGCCGATGATGCCGTAATCCTCGATGGGGGCGTAGCGGTTAGCCATCGCTACAGAGTAACCAAACTGACATAACGTTAGACTGGGAAACGGCCGGCGGAACGATGCTGGGAGGAATCATGGCGACGATGCGGGTGGCGCAGGTCTCGAGCCCTAACGGGCCCTTCGAAATTGTCGAGCGCCAGATACCTGAGCCGGGCGCCGCATCGGTGCGGATCAAGGTGCAGGCCTGCGGCATCTGCCACAGCGATTCGCTCACTAAAGAGGGACTCTGGCCGGGAATTCAGTTCCCGCGAGTACCCGGGCATGAGGTCGCCGGCGTGATCGATGCGGTCGGTCCCGGCAGCGGCAGATGGCAGCCGGGCCAGCGCGTGGGCGTTGGCTGGAACGGCGGATACTGCGGGCAGTGCGATCACTGCCGCCGTGGAGACTTCTTCGCCTGCGTAACCGGTCAGGTCACCGGCATCACCTCCGACGGCGGCTACGGCGAGTACGTGATCGCCGCCGCTAGCGCGGTCGCGCTGATGCCGGCCGAGCTTTCACCCGTCGAGGCGGCCCCCCTGATGTGTGCTGGCCTCACCACCTTCAACGCATTGCGGACGAGCGGCGCGCGGCCAGGCGACGTCGTCGCGGTGCTCGGCCTGGGTGGGCTCGGCCACCTCGGAGTGCAGTACGCCGCGAAGATGGGCTGTTTCACGGTCGGCATCGCACGCGGCGAGGACAAGGAACCGCTCGCTCGCCAGTTGGGAGCGTCGGTGTACATCGACAGTCAGGCTCAGGATCCCGCAGCGGAGCTCCAGAAGCTTGGCGGCGCCACAGTCATCCTGGCGACGGCGATCATCGGCGAGGCCATGAGCGCCGTGCAGGGCGGCCTGGCGGTCAACGGCACGCTGCTGGTCGTCGGCGCGCCCAACTCGCTGCAAGTATCTCCCCATCTGCTGATCGCGGGGCGCCGCTCGATCAAGGGAGCGTATTCCGGGACGTCGATCGACTCCGAGGATACGCTCGCCTTCAGCGCGCGCAGCGGCGTCCGGTCGAAGAGTGAAACCTTCCCCCTGGAGCGCACGGCCGAAGCCTATGACCGCATGATGAGCGGCAAGGCGCGCTTTCGCGTGGTGCTGACGATGGAGCAGTAGCGGGGGACGATGGAGAAGCGGCGTCGACGGCTCTGTCGGCCGTTAAACCGCGCGGCGACGCCTCGAAAGGAACGTCTCTTCGAGCTGGCGGACGAAGGCGTTCTCGTTCCTTGGACCGTGGTTGACTTGGACCAGAGCTGATCCAAAGAGCCCGACTCGCACTATCGCCTCGGCTGCATGTCGCCGAGAAGCGTCGGGATGAGCTCCGAGACGGTCGGATGAATCGGCACGGCCCACTGCAGCACGTCGTAGGTCACGCCGGCGTTCATGATGTCGAGCACGCCGTGGATGGCCTCGTCGCCGCCCGTGCCGAGGATCCCGGCGCCGAGAATCTTCTTCGTCTCGGCATCGACGACGACTTTCATGAGACCCAGCGTTTCGCCCTTCTCGATGGCGCGGCCGACCTTCGTCATGGGTCGCGTGGCCGTCAGAAGAGGACGGCCGCTGGCGCGCGCCTGCGCCTCCGTCATGCCGACGCGGCCGAGCGGCGGATCGATGTAGAGCGCGTACGCCGTGATCCGCTGTCGCAGCTCACGGTGCGCGCCGTCCAGCAGGTTGGCTGCCACGATCTCGAAATCGTTGTACGCGGTGTGCGTGAAGGCGCCGCGGCCGTTGCAGTCGCCGAGCGCCCAGATGCCCGGGACGTTCGTGGCGAGTCTCTCGTCCACGGTGACGTAGCCGCGGGCGTCGGTCGCCACGCCTGCCTTGTCGAGTCCAAGATCCTCGGTGTTCGGACGCCGGCCGACCGCGAGCAGCACGTGCGATCCGATCGTCTCCGGCGGACCATCGGCGCAGTCGAGTTTGACCGCGACCCCCTGATCGTGCCGCGCAAGGCTGATGCACTTCGCGTTGGTGCGAATCGAGATGCCTTCGCCTTCGAAGATGCCCCTGACCGCTTCGGAGACATCCTCGTCTTCGCGGGCGATCAGGCGCGGCGCCATCTCGACGACGGTCACCTCCGCGCCGAACCTCCGATACATCTGCGCGAACTCGAGGCCGACGTAGCTGCCGCCGACGACGACCAGGTGCCGGGGGAGGCGGTCCAGCGCGAGGATGGAGGTGTTGGTGAGGAAGGGCACGTCCTTGATGCCCGGCATGTCGGGCACCAGCGCGCGTCCGCCGACGTTAATGAAGATGCGCGGCGCCTCCAGCAGTTCCTCTCCGATCCGGATGGTCTTCGCCGACTCGAACCGGGCGTGTCCCAGGAACACTTTGCAGGCATCCATGCTGCGCAGACGCTTCTCGACGCTCGCCCGCGCGCTATTCACCACGGCATCGGCCCGCGCCTTGATCCTGGCCATGTCGACGTGGAATCCGCTGTTGAGCATGACGCCGTAGTCGCCGGCCCGCCGGGCGAGATGCGCCGCATACGCGCTCGCCACGAGCGTCTTGGTCGGCATGCAGCCCGTGTTGACGCAGGTGCCGCCAAACAAGTGGCGCTCGACGAGCGCGACCGTCATGCCGGCCTTCGTCAGGCGTCCTGCGAGGGATGGGCCGGCCTGCCCCGCTCCGACGATGATGGCGTCGAAGTTCGTCATCGAAACGCCATCATTATTACTGGGGCTCCGCCCCACACCCCGGCTCGGTCGCTCGCGGGGGCCCCTACGCCCCGCGCCGCTCCCTCGCAGGCGCGCCGTGCGCGCCTAAGCCGTGCTTGCACCGCTGAACGTGTCACATCCATACAACTAAGGCCGTGCAAGCACGGCTAGTAACGCTAGGCCGATCGCCGCCGCGTCCTCGATGAGCGCCGCGGGACGATCCTTGCCGAACGCCTTCGCCAGCCGCGCGCGAAACGCGTGACCGCCCAGCGTGCCGATGACGGCGCCGATGATGCCCGCAATCGCACCTAAAAGGAGGGCGCCGCTTGCGGCCCCGATTGCCGCGCCCGACAGGCCACCAGTGACGATTCGCCCGCCAAAGCCCATCGGCTCCTTGCGGCTTGGCGTGGTCGGCAGTTTGTCGGCGACGAGCTCACCAAGGGCGAACACAGTCAGGATCCACGGCGTGAACGCGTAGCCAAGAAATGCAAGAGGAGTCTGGGCCAGGTCGAGCCAGCCGAGCCGCGCCGCCCAGCTCACGGCCGCCGGCGCCATCATGGAGCGGAGCCCGGCGACGATGCCGATCAGGAGTGAGAGGACGAATACGTTGGTCAACTACTCCTCTTTCTACATGTTCAATCGGAGAAACCGGCCGGCCTTTGTTGTCGAAGATGGCTGGCGGCTTTCACTTTCCAAAAGCGTACAGGTGACTGTCGGTTCTCACGTAAATGTTCTCATCGGACAAGGCCGGCGTGGCGAGGATCGCACCGTCAAGCTTGTTTGTCGCCAGTATTTTCAGCGTATCACCGGCATCCAGGACAACCACCACGCCCTCGGCGGATGCAATATAGATCTTTCGGTCGGCGGCCACCGGCGAGGAGTAGTAGTAACCCAGCGCTCCCAGCCGTCCGCTGTACACCAACTCGCCTGTCTTCGCCACTCGACTGAAAACGATACCGCCATTCTGGAAAGTATAGAGGCGTCCGTCGTAGTACAACGGTGAGGGGACACCGGGCACTCCCCTTCTCTCCGACCAGGCGATATTCGCCTGACTGATTTCACCATTTGTGCCGGGACGAACAGCCATTACGCGAGCCGCGTTGTTGGCATATAACTGAGCGGCGCGTTCGGGGTTCCTTTGTTCAGCCACCGGCTCCATGATAATGTCCGGCGCGGCCAGAAACAGCAGACCGTCGCCAATGACTGGCGTACTTTTCCCGCATGGCGGCAAGCCTCCTACCCACCATCGCTCCGTCCCGTCTGAAAGGTTGTATGCCATGAGACGCTGGTTCGGCTTGAAGTCACCGCCCAGCACGACAATCTCGTCGAGGCCATCGTGACGCCAGTACACGGGAGTCGACCATCCGTACTGAAACTGCGAGCGGTCCGTCTTCCAGACCGTTCGGCCGTCGCGGCGATTGACTCCGAGCAGGTAGGCATCTTTCCCTTGATGATTGAGCACCAGCAATTCACCCGCGACGATCGGTGACGCGACCGCGCCATACGGGTTTTCCGGCAAGGGGAGCCGCCGTTCCCACTTCAGATTTCCGCTCAGGTCGTAACACACCAACCCGTAGGATCCGAAGTAGACATAGACCCGCTCTCCGTCCGTAGCAGGCGTGGCGCCGGCCGGGCTGCTCAGTTCGTGGACCTTCTCGATCTGCTCCGACGCAACAGTGCGCCGCCACAGGATCTTGCCCGTGCGCCGATCGATGCACAGCGTGGCGAACTGCCTGGTCGCCGAATCAAATTCCGTGAGGAAGATACGGCCTTCCCAGATGATGGGCGACGACAGTCCAGGCCCCACCGGCGTCTTCCAAAGGACGTTCTGGTCGGGGCCAAAGTGAACCGGCGCTCTACCCTCGCCGAGTCCAGAGGAATTCGGTCCTCTAAACTGAGGCCACCACGCCTTGGCGTCGTTTGCCGCCGGGGAGCCCAAGCTCGACAGAACGACGGTTACCAGAAGAGTGATCCACAAAGCTCGTTTCATTGGCAGTCCCATTTGGAATCTCCATGGCCGATCCCTCAACCGTCCACAGCAATGATTACCTTCCCCAGCGTCTCGTCTTCAACCATGTGCCGGAGCGCCTCGCGCGCCCCGCTCAGTGGATAGGCGCTGTCGATGATCGGCGTGAGCTTCCCGGCCTGGAGGAGTTCCTTCAGGGTGGACATCGTGTCGGTCCTGCCGGGCACCGAGGACTTTCCCAGCCGCAGTTGGTTCGTAAAGAATGAGAGAAAGACCAGCGTGATGATGCGAGGGAAGAGTCCCAGGAGCCGGTTGCCAGACGGCCCGAATCTCTCGTGCCCGATGAGGATGTATTTTCCATCGGGTGTGAGCGCGCGCCGGCACGCGGCGAATGGATAGTTCCCCGGAACATCGAAGATGAGATCGTAACGGGCCTCGCCGCGCGTGAAGTCCTCCCGGGTGAAATCGATCACTTCATCGGCCCCGAGCGACCGAAGCAGGTCGAGCTTGCGCGTGCTGTCCACAGCCGTCACGTGCGCGCCGCGGGCTTTCGCGATTT
This sequence comes from uncultured Acidobacteriota bacterium, assembly GCA_963847125.1. Taxonomy (GTDB): domain Bacteria; phylum Acidobacteriota; class Vicinamibacteria; order Vicinamibacterales; family 2-12-FULL-66-21; genus DATAEE01. The sequence goes on along the minus strand of CAWJYM010000004.1, from coordinate 1,715,863 downwards.
GCAGGGCGACGGCACCCACGCCGCCCCCGGCGCCATTGACCAATACCCTGTGCCCTGGCCGGACGACGCTTCCTCCCCGCAGGTTCAGCAGGGCGATGAAGCCGGATGTGGGGATCGAGGCGGCCTGCTCGAACGTGACGTTGTCAGGCTTCAGCTCCAGCCACTCTTGTCGAACGGAGACGTACTCGGCGTAGGCTCCGCCGCTCGTCCATTGGTGAGTGACGATGGTCTCGCCGAAGACCGCGTCGCCGGGCCGGAACCGGGTCACGTTCTTGCCGACCGACTCGACGATTCCCGCCATGTCGGTCCCGGGGATGGGGTTCCTGGGCTTGAGGAATCCGTTTCCCATCACGCGAAGGACGTAAGGCCGCCCGGTCACGCCGTGCCAGACGTCCGGATGGACGGAGGCCGCGCGCACCCGAACCAGGACGTCCTCGTCGCCCGGCACGGGCGTGTCGACTTCGCGGAGGTTCAGATCTTCAAAGGATCCGTACCGCTCCTGGACGATGGCCTTCATTGCCTCTGGCGATGTGGATGCTACCCTAGATGATTCGGCCAGGAACCCAGGAGGCAGGTGACTTTTCTCGAAGCGGCGGCGGCGGTCGACAGGTTCCTGTTACGGGTGAACCGACCGGTCCAGTACACGGTGATCGCCGCAACGATCCTGCACATGATCGCCGTGGCGATTCCGAACGTCCCGCGCGCGTACGTCGATTACGCCGGTTTCCCGCTGCTCAGCGGCGTTCACCAGTACGACACCTACGGCACGGACACGATCGGCAATATGTACATCGCCAAGGTCGTGTTGAACGATCCGCTCGACATGTACACCAAGGCGCGCCTCGAACCGACACCGCTCGAGAAAGCTACGTGGACCAAGCAGGAAACAGCTCCCTATCCGCCGGCCGCCTTACTCACGGCGGCGGGGCTGTATGCCATGGGGGAGGCGACCGGAATCGGGTTCTACGGCATGGTCCTTCTGCTCGCCGCGCTGTTCGTCGCGCTGTCCCTCTGGTATTTCCTGAAGACACGGTGGTACCTCTTTCCCCTCCTGTACCTGAACTTCGCGTACTTCGGACATCGGTTCGTCTACGTGCAAGACGACTCGTACCTCGCCATGCTCGTCGTGGTCATGATCGCGCTCGTCCTCGCCCGCTCGAGGCGCGAAGTCAATCACATCCTGATGGCGCTCGCCATCACGATGAAGCTCTCGCCCGCGGCGTACGCGTGGCAGATGCTGACCATGCGGCGTGGCATCGCGACGATCTTTGCCGCCATCCTGTTCGCCGGTCTCGTGCTCCCCTATTTCATCTGGGACAACTACCTGAGCATCTTCACGTTCCACGACCAGAACAAAGGCAACATCTACGACACGGTCGCGGCGGTCGCGCTGGTCGTGCCCTTCACGATTGCGCTGTGGTACGTCGAGACGCGGCTCGGGTTCGACATGGAGGATCGGATCGGGTGGTCGCTCGTTCCGTTCGCGATGTTCGTCGGCATCAAGATGCGGGTCGCCCGGCACCTGCTGATCGTGCTCCTGGTGCCGGACAAGCGGGGGCCGCGCAACATCGCCGCATCCATCGGCCTCGCGCTCTACGCCGCGGCTCCGGATGTGTTCCGCCTCGGGTCGGTGCTTTACATCACGACCGTTCTGCTCTTCGCAGTCCTGGCGTATTACCTGCGGGAAATCGGCTGGGCAACGGTTCGCGACGACGCGCGGCATCCGCTGCGCACCGTGAGGTTGCTGCTGTCGGAGCCCCGGCCAGGTTCTATTGCGGCATAGCCCCAGTCTCCGGCAGCTTGGCCGCTACGCGATCGCGCGCAGCCTTTTCAAGGCCACAAGCCTGCCGCGCGCCATTGCGCGCCTGGGCTTTGTCCAGGCCGACCCGATGCGGGCGCCCGCTCGCGCCCAGGATCTGATCCTCGCGCAGCGCGTCAAGGGCTATCGCACCGGTGATCTGGAACGCCGCTACCCGCGTCTGGCGATCGAAGAGGCCTACTTCGTCAACTACGGTTTCCTGCCTCGCGAGACCCTGGCCCTGCTGTATCCGCGCGAGGCGCCGCGCGCCTGGGACGCGAAGATGCAGGCGCGCGCGCAGGACGTGCTGGCCTTCGTGCGGCAGCATGGTTGCACCCACCCCAGGGACGTGCAGGCGCATTTCGACCATGGCCGCATCAAGCGCTGGGGCGCCGACCTGAATGTCAGTACGCATCTGCTGGAGGGCCTGCACTATCGCGGGCTGCTGCGCGTGGCGCGGCGCGAGGGCGGCGCCCGGATCTACCAGGCGATCGATCACGCGCCGCCGGACGAGAGCCCCGAGGCCAGGCTCGCGCGCGCCGGCCAGCTGCTGGATACGGTGGTGCGGCTCTACGCGCCGCTGCCCGCGGCCAGCCTGGGTTATCTGTGCGGGCTGCTGCGCTATGGAGTGCCGCACCTGGCCGCCGAGGTGCGGCAGGTCCAGCAGCACGCCAAGTCCCGCTATGCCCACGCTCAGGTCGACGGCCTGCCGTGGTTCTGGCCGCAGGGCGAGAACCCGGTGGCGGCGCGGCACCAGGTCGACGACAGGCTACGCTTCCTCGCGCCCTTCGACCCCGTGGTGTGGGATCGACGGCGCTTCCAGTTGTTCTGGGGATGGGAATACAAGCTCGAGGCCTACGTGCCGGCCCACAAGCGCCGCATGGGCCATTACGCGATGCCCGTGCTCTGGCGCGAGCACATACCGGGCTGGGCCAATCTGAAGGTGGTCGATGGCCGGCTGCGGCACGAGCTGGGCTTCGCCGGCCCGCGGCCACGCGGCAGCGCCTTTCGTCTGGCGCTGGACGAGGCGTTGCACCAGATGCAGGAGTTTCTGAGAACGTGAATCGCGAGGGGCGTTCGACTACATCAGCACGGTGGCGACGCCGGTCCCCACGAGCGCGACCGCCCAGATCAGGTCGAGATTGAACCATGCCTTCCGAAGAAGCGCGAGACCGAGCTTCCAGTAGACGATCCAGGCCACGAGCCCGGTGACCGCGAGATACCCCACGGTGTGGGCCACGGTCGCGACCAGCATTGCGAGCGGGCTCGCGGTATCGATCATGGCATCGTGGCCCGCGGCGTGGTCCGCTGCTTCCACAGCGTGGCTGCCCATCAGCACCGGCAACACCATCAGGCCTGCGCCGTGGGCCGAGGCCATGAGGAATGACCAGATGGTGAGATCGCGGAAGTCCACCCGCATGCGCACCCATCGCGGATGGCGGTGGCGCACCAGACGGTAAAGGCCGAGTGTGATCAAGATCGCGGCGATCGGATACCGGAGGGCGGCCGGGGGAACCGCGAAACCGAGCAGGGCTGCGGCCAGCACGACGCTGCCGATGGCCAGCGTGTGACCGGTGGCCAGCGGCACGAGCGACCTGGCCACCGCACCACCATTCCTCTGCTGCATGCCGAGCGCCACCGCGAACAGCCACCCCATGCCCGGGTTGACACCGTGGTACGCGCCCAGCAGCAGCATCAGCCAGAGCGTCGCCGGTCCGATTTCGCCGGTCATCGCGTCCGGGCGATCAACGCGCCTCGGGATAGCAGTAGGAGTCCGACGAGGCGTCGCCGCCCTCGAGCCGCACCTGATGCGCGCGGCGGCCGTCCAGTTCGAGGAAGAACTTCCCGTCGATCTGCATGCCACCCTTCGGGCCAGCGTCGAGCTTCACCATCCAGCTCTTGATGCCATCCGGGTAGAACTGCGCGTCCCAGGGACTGTAGAGCGAATTTGTGAAGTAGACGCGCCTGCCGTCGCGGCTGATCTCCACCATCTGCGGGCCACCGGTGAGCGCCTGCTTGGGCTTGGCCGGGTGCGCTGCGCGGCGCACGATGCCCCCGAGGTGGACCGAACCGGTCTTCTTCGGGTTGACGGGATCGGAGACGTCGTACTGGATGAACTCGCCCGTTCCCCAGCACGACACGTAGAGGAAGCGGTCGTCGAGCGAGAGGTTGATGTCGGTCACGAGCGGCGGCACGGCCTTGAATCCCTGCAGCAACGGCGGCAAGTCCGCCGGGTCAGCCGGCTCCGCCGGGATTTCAATCACCTTCCGGACGGCCCACTTGCCGTTCGTGCCGCTTTCTCGATGCCACATCCAGATCGACGCCGAGAGGTCCTTGAGCGAGACGACGACGCCGACGAAGCCGTACGTCTTCGTGGGATCGTGGGACGGCCGCAGCTCGAGCACCATCTGCTGCTCGGCGCCCAGGTCCAGGGCCTGCAGATGGCGGCCCTTGTCCAGATCCCAGATGTGAAGGCTGTGACCGTACTTGCCGGCCAACAGCAGTTCGGGGTTCACGCCGTCTTTCACCATGTTTGGCGTCCCCCATTCGGAGGTGACCAGCGTGTCGTGGCCCAGATGCCACCAGAAGTCGTAGGCCAACTGTTGGGGGCCGCGGTCCTTCTCCCACGGCCCCTTCAGCTCGAAGGTGTCGGCGTCCATGAGAAACATGCCGCCCGGACCGTCGCCGCTGGCCGAGCCGAGTGCGCTCCCGTAGATCGCGTCGGGACCGCAATGCAGTGTGTGCGGCGCGGTGTAGCCGGTCTTCTTGATGAACTCGTCGGGCTCAATGATCTTGACGAGCTTCGGGTGCTTCGGGTCGGGCTTCGTATCCAGGATGTGAATCCGGGACGAGGCGATGCCCGGAACCACCAGGTAGCGCCGTTCCATGTGGGGGTGCGGCGACTGCGGGCACAGGCAGGCGCTGCAGGCGTTCCAGCCGAAGTGGTGCAGTTCGTTGTCGCCATTGGGGAAATCCACCCCGCCCACGAGCTGGCCGTAGGTGGCTGACGCTGGGTTGAGATCCACTACGCCCATGCCGTCCGGCTGTCCGTTGGTGCCGACATTGAGGAGTGTCACGTAGGCCAGGCGTTCCGGCGGGGCCTGCATGGCCATGCCGGGTGAAGGATAGAAGGTGGGGTCGGGACGCAGCGACGGCATATGCGTACTCCTTTGTGCCGTTATACACTCGAACGATTGGCGAAGGATATTGTTCGCTCCGCCCTTGTCGTCTCCGCCGATGGGAAGACGCTGACTATCACGACGACACGCTCACCGGCGCGGTCCTCGCGGTCGCCGTCGTGGTGGGATATCGGTATCTTTCGGGGCGAGGGCCCGGCAGGATCACACCTGTGTGGTCGCCTCCTGCCAACGGGCCCCACTCAGTGAGCCACTCAATCCAAGCTTAACTTCTCCATCGCATCGTGGATCATCGCCGCGGCATCAAGGTCACCCGCCTCGATGACCGGCTTCCGATCGAACTTCCAAAACCGAGCCAGCTGAACAAGCCCACCTGTTCCGGCAAGGACGACACCCGTAGTCGCGCCTGCTATCAAGGCGCCGGTCATGCTCAACGCGATCGGGATCACCGTGAACGCGTATCGTGATACGACGTTCTTGAAAGCCTTGCGAGTTGCCATATTGTATTTTTTCAGGAGCTGTTCGAGCTCCTCGATGGCCTTTTCGTCGGTTATCTCTCCTTCAACAATTCCCTCTTGCCAGGTGTAAAATGCTGCACGCTTGCGGCGGTGCTCATGCGGTTCTTGAAGCGCTCCCGCTTCTGGGTGTCCCAAGGTACGGTGAGCGCCAAACCATCCTTGTCGTCAGTTTTCACCTTAAGGATCTCGAGACAGGCGTGGAGGCGCTCTGGTTCATATTTGTTCCAGAAAGCGTCTGACGATTTGTCCGCGGGATCCGGGACAGGGACGACGAGCCGATCGAATAGCAACGTGTCGCTTACGAAAGGGGCGTCGCTCATGTGGTCCCGTACCGAGAAGGTGCCCCATCGCTCTCTCACGGCTCACCTCCAGTAGCCAGGGGATCGTGGCCCGCGTAAGGCAGCAATGAGTTCAAGTCGGCTGAACCCCTGCATCGCCCAGGAGATCGGCTTGGGATTCGTTCAGCACGAGCGTGTATAACGGCTCGTGTTCGGTCTGCCGGCGTCTATTCGGCTGGCTTTACAGTCAACCGATCGAACGCAAGCCCGCTGGACCCTTCGCCCCGACCCGTGCGTTTTCTCATGCCGCTCCACACGAACACGCGGCCGTCGAGCCAACGCGTGCGCTGGTAAGACACGGTGATGTCGGCGCCAGCGCGCGGCACCTCTTCCTCCGGCACGACATATGACGCCGGGGTCGCATCATCCAGACCGACGCGCAACAGGGATGTTCGCGGGCGCACGGGAATCGGCGCAGCCGGATCGCCGTCGATCACGCGCAGCAGCGCCGCGCGTTGCAGGCTGATCGCGCGGTTGCTGCCGTCGGCGCGCACCGGCACGAACGGTATCCAGTGTTCCGGCACGGTGCTCATCACGTCGTAGCGAATCTTTGCGTCATTTTTCAGGAGGATGGCGCTTGACGCACCGCCTCCCGCCGCCACCAGGCGCTCGAAAAACGCGCGCGTCTCGCGGGCCGCGGTGCCGCCGGACCGGCCGCGTCCGTCCGGCGCGGTGATGGCCTTCTCGATGGCCCAGACCATGTTCGCCATCTCGTCGCGCATCAGCACGATCTCCTCGAGCGGCGCGCTCTCCTGGACCTTCGGCACGACCGGCAGGAACAGCAGGCTCGTGTCCGCGGCGGACCTGTCCTCGCCGCGCACGCTGACGGTAAACATGCTCCAGCGTTGCCAGTCGTCGTCGAGCCCGCGTCCCGCTGCCTCGAGCCACAGCCGATCGCCAAAGACGTTGGTCACCGCCAGCCCGGCGACCGCGGCAATCGACCCGCCTTCCAGCGTGTGCGGCACGATGAACCAGTCGTTCGAATACACGAGCCCGAACTCAATGAAGAGCAGCTTCGCGAGGTCCGTGGTGTCGGGGCGGATCTCTCCGAAGTTCGTCCGGCTGTCCTCGATCGTCCACCACCGCGGATGCGGCATGCCCGCATACGTGAGCGGCACCGGGATCATCGTACGCGTCAGCGGTTTGCGCGGATCGCTCTCGCCCGCCGCACGCTCACGAGCCGGCACAGTCGGATCGATGTCGAAGCTGTGCCAGTCCAGCGTCCCGTTACAGTACTCCTCCGCGGTATAGACCTTATCGCTGCTGTCGGTGCGTGCCTCGCAACCAAAGCGATACTCGAGCCGCCGCGGCTGCCAGGCTGGATTTGGCTCACCGCTGGAACCCATGATGGTCCGGTTCATCCAGCGCACGAACTTCTCCGCCACCCCGTCGATGGCGAGCTTGTGGCCGTTCAGAACGGGGATGCCGTCGTACGCGTGGCGTCCGCTCGCACCGGTCAAATACTCATACAGGGCGCCACCGTCCAGCGCGCGCTCGGCAACCGCGGCGACGCTCTGCCACGCCTCGGCATCGGCGCAGACAGCGGCGTCGGCAGCCGCCGCCGGGTTCGGCAGCGCGAAGCGGTATTTGTCGATGAAGGCTGCCGAGTAGTTGCCGATGCCGCCGATGAGCTTCAGCCAGCGCCGTCCCATCATCAGCCGCAAGTCGAGCGCGAGCCGTGTCGATCCGATGCGGAAGGCCACTGGCTGACTCTCCACCTGCGCCTCCAGCGGCATGTTCGCATCGAGCGGTTGCGGCGCGGCGTCGCCGGGGCGGAGTCGGGTCAGCCTGGTCGTCGCCAGATGTACTTTCGCGCTGACCGGCGAGCCAGCATCCTCGCCGGCGTACTCGCCGATCTGCCACTGGCGGGAAATCATCCAAAGCGCATCGCGAACCTCGGCGCGCAACGCCCGCTCGAAGTTCACCGTACGCGGACGGCCCTCGACGCGATTCCAGAGCGTCACCGTCGGGAAGCCCCTGGCGTTCAGCGCCTGCGGCATGTCGAGGACGGCAAAACGATCAGCCATCGGTCGAGCTCCTCAGGAATTGCGCGACATTGTTCACCCGCGCAAAGTTCGCGGCGATCGACACGCCGTACAGCGTGACGGCGCTCGTGGTCGCGGGCAGGAAACGTGCGTACGCCCGCGTATCGACGTGCGCAGGCTCGACGGCTCGCAACTGCGCCAGATCGAGCGTCTCGTGCAGCGCGCCGAGCAGATCGTTCCACGTCCATTGCCCTTGCATCTGTGCCGGCGTCACCAGCAACCAGCTTTGCGGAGGCTCGGACCCCGGACGGTCGAAGTGAAAGCTCAACCCCGCGGTCTCATCGCGCGCCGGCACCACCTCGGTCCATTCGTCGAGCAGCAGGCCACAGATCGCGGCCGCCGGGTCGAAGCCACTGACGAAGCCGGCGGGATAGTGGGCGGTGTAGAGCAGCCGCTCGCCATCCGGCGGCTTGGCCGGATCGAATTCGAGCGCCAGCCACCCTTCGCCCGGCCGATACGGCAACTGAATCGGCGCGATCTCCGGTTCGCTGCCTCCGAGCGTGCCTGCCAGTGCCGCCGCCTGCTCCCAGGCACGCATCTTTTCGCGGACGCGGGCGATGCCGTGCAGCCAGTCCTCGGCCGGGAACGCGTACTCGATCTCGTCGACCAGGTACCGGGTCAACGAACCGTCCGAACTTGCGGCATACGCATTCGCCAGCTCCGCCGCGGCAGTTGCGTTGATCGTGAGCTCGGGAATCAGCTTGACGTCCTCGCCCAGCAGCGCGCTGCCGGCGAGCTGCAGCGCAGCGACCGCAGCCGCCGGATCAGCGGCCGTGGCCGCCGTCTGCACGTGCTGGTCGCAGCTCTTCAATCGCTTCGCCACTTCGGCCTGCAGCGCCTTTACGCGCGCGCGCAGATCGTCGATGAGCTTCACTGAGTCCGCGGCCAGGTCGTCGATCGCGATCGGTGTGAGGTCGAACTGCGTCAGCGGCAACTCCGCCGCGACCAGCGGCAGGAGCCCGGCGAGGCGGACCTCGGCGGTCGCCAGCACCCCCTGCAGTCGAACGCGTTTCGCCTCGAAGGCGGCACGGCGTGCCGGCAGCGCGACGCGATACAACGCCGGTGTCGCCGGCCGCGGCGTGACGGCGGCCGCGGCGACCCGCAGATCGAGCCGCCCGAGCGTGGCGTAGCGCTCGTCATCCGCTGTCGCTGCTGGCAGGGCGTCGTAGGCCACCAGCCCGGCATCGAACTCGGCCAGGCGTCCGTTCCAGCGATCGACGACGGCGCGCACGCGCCCCAGCGCATCGCTGAACGCGCGCCGGCGCCATTCGTAGATGAATCCCCACCCGACCTGCTGAATACCAAACCGCGCGGCCCGCGCAAACAGCGCCACAACATCGTCGATCGCGTCGTCCACCGGAGCATTGATGACGGCAGTGCCCAGGTCGAGAGCCAGCTGATTCAGCTCGGCGCGCACCTTGGTGACGCGCTGGGCATCGATGCGCACCGTCGAGTCGAGCTCGTGCCTCGCTTCGCCCGACAGCGCGAGATCGGTCGGCACGAGCGGCCGCGAGCGCAGCAGCAGCGAGCGCAGGTGACGAACGAGCGGCGAAACTTCGAAGAAGCTCTTGAGGGGCGCGGCGAGCCGGGCCGTATGGCGAATCGTAATCGGCGCATCCGGCCGCGGCGTCTCGGTGTCTACGATGTAGCGCGCGATGCGGTCGTCCAGCTCACTCATGGCATTGTCGCCATCGACAGCAACGATGTACAAGAGGTCGATCGGCTGCAGCCCCAGCGCGCGCTGCGTCACCGTCTCGCTTTTCAGCTGGTTCGCAACCGGATCGAACCACTCGACGCGGCAGCCGATCTCGCCGGGGTCCGGCAGGACGTCGGACAGCCACCGGTTCACCATCGCCTGCGCCCGCGAGCGTGGGCTGACTCCCATCCCGTTGATCGGAGAGACGTCCGGATCGACGCCCGCCTTGAAGTGAAGACCGAATCGATGCGTCAGCGACAACCCGCTGCGCGGCGTGCGCACGATCTCCGGTTCCGGCGGAAACGTTCCTTTGGCATAGGCATCCATCGTCGCGGCGACTCGGTCGTAGTTGCCGAGCACCGCCTGGTGCACACCTTCGGCGAGCGCCAGGTCGGCCAGGGCATCGTGCGCGTCGAGCAGGATGCTCACTTCCTTGTCAATGGCGGTACTCTCGTCGCCATTGGCCGCCGGCAGGTCGAGGCCGAACGGATAGTTGCGATTGCCGCTCTTGCGCACGTGCTCCACCAGCTTCAAGCCGTCGACAACGTTGTTGGCTTCGATCGTCGCGATCGAGACGCCCTCCGGCGTACGCGTCGACGCCAACTGATCTGCCACCAGGGGGAAGCGCTTGCGGAGCGGATAGATGAAACGATCGAGCTCGAGCGGCGCGTGTCCTTCGTGTAGACCGCGCTGCAGGCGATAGCCGAGCAGCGCGCCGAGCGGCTGGCCGTTGCGAATCCCTTCGATGAGCCCGAGCGCGATGCGCACGCGCGAGGAGGACAGGTTGACGGCAAGCGTCCCCGGCAACTGCCGCGACGCGTTGCTCAGATACCCGGCACGCAGAATCGCCGCCGTCGTCGCCTGGTTGAGCGACGGCGCAAACACATAGCCGCCGTTGGTCGGATCCTTCATCAAAGGCGGCTCGCCCGGCTTCGCGGCAAACACGTCGGCCAGGTCGCCCTCGAGCTGTACCGGTGACAGCGGCGCACTCTTGCGCTCGAGATTTTCGAGCCAGCCATAGCTACCGAGATGAATCCCCCGGCGGGTTTCCACCGTCCGCCCGGCGGGCGCCGTGCGATAGCGGAGCGCCGCGAGCTGATAGTTGACCAGCCCGAGCAGCCAGGCATCGAGGCGAACACTCGCACAATCGATGTGCTCCGCGAGACAACGCTCCAGCCGAGCGGTGGGCGCGTCCTGCAGTAGATCAAGTGCGGCCAGCTGGTCCGCCAGGGCCTGTGTCCCCGCCGCGGCGCCGATCACGGTCCGGATGCGCTCGATCACGGTGTTCGCGCCCTGCGTCACGCGCTGGTCCGCGCTGTAGAGCGTCTGGAAGCGGCTCTCGGACGGCTCCTGTTCCCCGGCAACGTGCACAAATGCTGACTCGCGTCGCGCCAGCGTGGCCTGCTCGGCAGAGAGCGCCGCGGCTTCGACGTGCAGCCGCAGACTGCTGTCCCAGTATCCGAGGAGGAGTGCGTGCCGCAGCATCACGTACAGCAAGGCGTCCGGCGCCCGGTCGCCCGTGAAGCCGCGTTCCAGGCGCAGATCTTCGAACGACGCGCGCACGGCATCGGCCAGCCACCGCAGGTAGTTGCGGCCGTCGTCGGTATAGCCGCGCACGCGGGCCTGTTCGGAAAGCGGCCGATCGTCGACGATCGGTCCGCTCAGCCGGTTCGATTTCGTGAAGAAAAAGCGCGCCAGTGCATCTGGATCGACTGCCCCCTGATAGCCGAGCGTGCGCAGCAGCTCGCGCGCCGGCTCCTGCAGTCGCGCCGTATCGATGTACCGCAGGATCTGCCCCGCAACGCCCTCGAACTTCGCACGATTGAAAATGTGCTCTAGACTCTCGGCGTTGCGCTGATGAAACTCCACCGACGCGGGATGCAGCCCGAGCACGTCCAGCAGAATCTGGTGCGGATCGCCCGACTGGCCGACGACGCTGACGGCCGCGGCCAGCTGCCGCCAGTCGCTGCGCATGGCGGCGAGCACCACGGCGAGGCCGCGCCGGTACTGGAGAAAGGTCGGCGGCAGGCTGAGCCCGCCGACATGGGCGATGCGATCGTTGTCGAGCCATGCCGCTGCAGAGAGCGCACTCGTCACGAGCACCCCATACGGCTGAGGGCCGATACGCAGCGCCGGCACGAGCCCACGGCCGGACACGAAATGCGTCTGGAACCAGCGCGTGGCATCGACCTGATCCTGGTCGAACACCGGGTGCATCATCGTTTCCATCGCGTAGCCGAAGGTGGCGGGCCACAACGCGCGATTCAGCGCGCGCGCCTCGAGGCCGTCCGTGCCGTTGGCATGCGGAACACGATCGATGATGGCTGGATCGATCCCGAGCGCGTCGGCGAGCCACTGGCCATCCTGCCGCAACCACCAATCATCGCTCAGCGTGAGCGCGCCGCCCGGCGTGAACAGTGCATCGAACGCCGCGTCTGAGTTCTCAGCGCTGCTGTAGCCAGCCCCCGCGGCGTCGGTGTTGTTCGTTGGCGTGCCCTGCGGCACGAGCGCCAGGCCCACGCTGCCGTAGCGGTGATGCGTGAGTAATTCCTCCAGCAGCTCGCGGCCGCCGTCCGCCTTATCGGCAAGCCGCACGCCCAGTGCGATGACACGCTCGACGGGCCGCGTCAGATCGACGCGCGCCGGGTCGAGCGGGATCCGGATCCCCATGCCGACCTGGACCGCCGCGTCGAAGTCGACCATCCACTTCATCTCGGCCGGGACGACGAGATCGCCCTGCGCATCGTGCTGCAACTGCTCGGCGGCCGGTGCGGACGGGTTGGGGCCGGCGACGAGCGGCGCCGGGATCGCGCCGCCCAGCTCTTCGAACACCAGCTTGCCGTCCTGATAGCCAAGGATGACGAATCGGTCCGGCAAGACCTTCACGCGCGCCGGCGCGGTCCACGAACGCGTCTTCACGTCGGCGGCCGCTGGCAGCTGCAACCAGGCGATGCTCACCGTCACGTCGGTCCGGCGCTTCGGGGGCGTCGGCGCCGCCGCGAGATTTGCCGGTACGAAGCGGTCGATGAGCTGGCCGGGGTTGCTGACGCCCGGAGCGGCTGCGAGCGCCTGCGCCGCCGCGGTCCGGGCCGCCGCGCTGGTGGGCGCGGCCCAGATCGCTTTCCAGTAGTCCGCGAGCGCCGATCGCTCCTGATCAGAGGGCAGGCCTTCTGCGGCGATCACGAGCACGAGGTCCTGCGCATCGCCCTTCGGCACCAGCGCATCCGGATTGACCGGCGCGAACTGCTTCACGATCCACGCCGCGCGTCCGATGCCGTGGCTCGCGACGAGATTGCGCCAGGCCGCCCGCCGCTGCGCGTCGATGCCGCCAGCCGCCCACGTCTCGATCCAGAACTGGCGGCCGCTCGCCACCTCGACGTCGGACAGGGCGGCTTCGAACGTGTCGACCGCGCAGGTGTCCGGATAGATTCGCACCCACAGCTCGTCGCGGGTCACGCGGTCGGCGTCGATGCGCTTGAAGCGAGTCTCCAGCCGCACTGGAAACAGCAGCACCGGTGTGTCGTCCGGCCACGACGCAATCGTCGTGCGCGGATCCGCGAGCCTGACGAACTCGCCGAGCTTGCGGCGCGCGTCGGCTTGGGCGCCGATCGACGACTCGCGTAAACGGGCCTCCTCCTCGCGCGCGCGCGCGAGCGCCGCCTCGAGCTCGCCGGCACTCCCTCTCCGGGCGGTGCGGCGCGCCGCCTCGTATCTGGCCTGCGCACGCGATGCCGCACGCTGTGCCGCGGCGAGCAGATCTTGCGCAGTCGCTTCCTGACGGCGCGAAGCGTCGAGTGCGGCACGTGCGGTGTCGAAGTCGGCCATTGTGATGTCTGCTATGCCGGCGGCAACATTTCGGCGGCGTGCACCGCCACCATGACCGGCGCCTGATACAGGACGTAGGCGATCTCGGCCGCGCTCGCGTCATTATCCCAGCGCACTTTCACGTCTTCGAGGCGCTGCGGCTCCTTCTCGGCCTGCCCTGGCGGCGCGGCGTTCGGGATGGCCGGCACCGCACCGCCGACGGCGCGAATGAAGGCGCCCTGCATCGGCACGCGATCCCATCCGACATCGTTGTAGACGACGATCTCGGCATCGGAGGTCTCGTCGAAACCGAAGCGCGGCTCTCCCGGCCGTTCCTTGATGACGAAGAACCACCCCGCCGGATCGGTCGGCTGTTCGCCGCTGCCGCCGCGCGCCGCGAGCACGCCGAGATCGAAGCCGAAGAAATAGATGTCCGGCTCGATCTTCGCCTGATACAGCGGCGTGCGCACTTTCGCGCGCGGCGGATCCGCCTCCTCCGCGGCCGTCAGCTCGACCAGCTGTCTCTCTTTCGCGCGGTCGATGTCACCGTTGGGCAGGCGCTCCCAGTCCGCGGCCTGCGCGTAGATCACCGCGTTCGGATAGCGCTTCAGGAGCTCGCCCCGGATCACGAGCACAACCTCCTCCTCGTTGTCGCCCGGCCGCTCGCGCGCGTCATGGTCACCCAGCTTCGACGCCGCGGACCAGCGATGCAGCGGCGGAATGTCGCGCAGTTGCTCGCGCAGCGCCGCCTCGTCCGCCGCGGCGCCGGCGAAGAAGCTCGACACGTCCCAGAACTGCCGGAAGCAGCTGCCGCGCTGATCCGTCGGATACTCGCGCCACAGCAGCTCGCGCGCGAACTCGTGATTGAGCCCGACCATGTACGCCTCGATGAACTTCTGGTTCGTCTCGAGCAGCGTCACGGTGTTGTTCTCGATCAGGTTGACATTGGGAATCAGCAACTCGTCCGACAGATCGCGCAGCGGCGCATACATCGGCATGTCGAACACCGGATAGGCCATGGCTTCGACGAAGGCCTCGGGCTGCTCGGCGGCGATGCGGGCCGGGATCCGGATCTGCTGACCGGCAAGCCGCGCGATCGTCAGCGCGGGATCCACCGCCTGCAGCGTCGTCCGGACGGCACCGCTCAGATCCAGCGTGGCCCGCTCCGGGCCGTTCTCGCCCACTGTGTCCGCGGCGGCAGTCGCGCGCACGACCGTGTTCAGATCCACGAGCGCCCGTTTGAATCGCACGGCCAGTGCGTTGTCACCGCCGCTGCCAAGCGCGATTGCAGGGCTCGACGCGGCCGGCGGTGTCAGGGCGAAGTCGGGACTGGCCGGCAGGGAGGCGACGGATTCGGGAGTCTGCCCCTCTTCCGTCAATGTGTCGGCCCGGCGCACGCGGCGCAGGACACTCAACAGCAACGCCGTGACGGCTGCCCCAATCAACAGGGTGACGATCGCACTGGCGGCAGACCCGCTCAGCCACAGGATCACCGCGATGATGATCGCCAGAAGGATTGGGACGTACACGAGCCAGGGGGCGCGGCGCAGGAGCTCGATCAACCAGGCTGGCACTGCGTCGGGGAGTGCACCGTCGGCGACCTGTTTGACCGTGACCGCTCCGGGCGGCGTGACCTTGGGCGGAGCGGTCTTCACTTCGTCGCGGTTCACGCGCTCGATCAGCGCTTTGGCCGGCCGCTGTTCATCGAACGGCAACGCACGCATCAACCGGCTGCGCGGGCGCACCAGGCGCCGCAGCGTCGGCGCCAGCAGCACCGGCGGCACCTTGCTGGCGGCGACGTGCGCTCGCAGCGTCACCGTGCTCGACATGACACGGGCGTGTACCGGCGCCGTCAGGGCCAGCGCGGCCCCGGCGTTCGTGCCCGCCAGCGGTTGCAGATGCGCGCTATACCAGACGAATGCGGCCTGCTGCGAGAAGCGCAGCCGGCGCAGGCGTTGGTTCGCGGCGAGCACGTCGCCGAGCTGATCCCACGCCGCGGCCATCAGATCTTCCTGCCGTGCCTGAACGACCCGCGTGCCGAAACCGGCGGGTACGCGGAAGCGCGGATCCAGATTCAGCTCATGCAGCCAGTTGCTTGTGTTGGGCACGGCCGCGCCGTTGCGCTCCGTGCTGAGGCGCGTGGCCATCGCGTGCCAGCGGCCGTACATGGGCGGCGTGATGATCGGGTCGACGCCCTGGGCCAGGCCGCTCGCGGCCCCGTTGGCGTTCGCCTGCGCCGCGGGCTGCGCGGCGTAGTCGTCGGCCAGATTGATCAGGGCACTGAGCTTCTGCTGGAACGGATGCGGCGGTGGCTCGAACCAGCGCTCCTGCGCTTCCACGTCCGCGCGATCCCCGGCCGACAGGCTCAATCGCGGCACACGCAACGCGCCGCCCAGCGGCAGCGCGCCATTGAAGCGCGGGTCAGTGATGCCCGGCAGGTTCATGCCCGGTTTCTGCACGTCCAGCGGTCGCGACCCGACGCGCTTGTCCACCGGACGCGGCTGCAGCAGCCGGACCAGATACTCGAAGTCGCCCAGCGCACCGGTGCGGAACTGCCAGCGGAAGTAGACGGGGAACTCGTTCTTGCTTGCGCCGTTGCTCGTCCACGAACAGGCCGTGGCCGATGGAGCCGTGTTGGGATCGAGCCCGAGACCCGCCAGCCGGCCGGTCTCATACGCCGGCAGCAGCAACGCGTGATACATCTTGTTCGCTTCGAGCCGGCGCGGACACACGATGCGCGAATAGGCGAGATCCGCGTCTTCCCTCACTGTCGCGTCGAGGCGTGCGGCCACCACATCGCGATCGGCGGCGACGACTTCGGCCTCGTTCGCCGTCAGACCACGATTGACGTGAATGTGCGCCCATGCCCACAAGGTCGCGGGGTCCGGCAGCGCGCCGGCGAGCGCGGCGTCCGTCAGCGTGACGGACGGCAGCGGCCGGCCTGGCGCGCCGGCCGTCTCGGGGCACTCACCTTCCGCGAACACAGCGAGCACGAGCCAGGGGGAGAGCCGCGCCCCCGCGGCATCGGTCGGCGCGGGGGTGTAGCGCCACGGAAAGTCCTCGTCGTAGAACTCGATCGCCGCCAGATAATTCGGCTCGAAGTTCGTCACCCAATCGCGCGGCTCCGTGCGAATAACGGCGCGTCGGTCCACTCCGATGACGTCGCCGGGGCCATAGAGTTGAACGGTGCGCGGAAACTCCTTCGTCGCCTCCACGCCGTCGAGACCGCGCGATGTGAGCGTCAGTCTGAGGTCGACCGAACTTCGCAGCTGGCCCGCCGGCGCCGCGGCGGCGATGCGATTGGCCAGCCCTTGCCGCGCCCACGGCAGGAACGTGTAGCTGGCGCTCATGCCGCCTCGCTCATCTCGGTCACCGGCACGACCTGCAGCGACGCGCCCAGATTCGGATCGGCGGCCGCCTGTGCGCGCAGCCACTCCTGCGCCGCGTTCTCGCTCGCGAAACTCACGCTCTCTGCGGCTGCCGCGCGATTGTTGCCGGTAAAGACGACGGCATACCGATCGCCCAGCACTTCGATCCGGTCGTCGAACGGCCGCAGCGCCCTGCCCTGCTTGCGCGACAGCGCGCTCTTGCTGATGGCGTTGCCGCGGATCAGGTGGCCGAACAGGCCCGCGCCGAGCCCTTTGAAGCGGCGCACGAAGCGGCGGTACAACGTGTCGATGGTCGTGACTTCGTAGCGCAGCGAGCGCTTCACGGCCCGTCCGGTGCGCAGGTCCGCGCCGGCGACGCCGAGCTGCAGGCCGCTCACTTCGTCCTGGAACGCCGGCGCCGACAGCTTCTGCGCATCGCTCATCTGCTTGAACTGCGCCGGCGCGAAGCCACGCCGGGCATCGCCCTTCTTCGACAGTCCACCGGCGGCGACGCCGACCGTGAAGCGGTTGGCATCGGCCGGCTTCTGCGCGCCGACCTTCTCGAGTGTGAATCCGAGCGGCACGAGATTCTGGCTGACCTCGAGCGTCCCGAGGGGATGCAGGACCAGCTCGTCGCCTGGCAGCTCGAGCTTGCGCAGCGAGACGAGCAGATTGGTGCTCGGCGGCGGCAGCGCCCGCCAGTTGGCCGCCTTGGCGATCTCGATCTCGAGCAGCGGCAGCACGAAGATCGGCGGCAGCGTCGTATCGCGCGATTCGCCGAACGTGCGGTCGAAGTTCGCCGAGATCTCGAAGAACAGCAGGCTGACGGAGCCGCGGCCGCGGGCGCGCCACGGCGTCGGTCCCTCCAGCGTGAAGCGGAGGTCGATGCTGAACACGCCGACGCCGAACGCCTTGAGCGACGCGCCCGCGCTGATCTCGACGATCAGATAGAACGGCGAAAATCGCAGCAGCGCGTCGAAGACCATGTGGCCCTGGACGCTGAAGGAGTCGAAGCCGAAGAACAACTCGGCGCGCGCGCCGGCCTGCACGGTGTTGGTCGTGACGGCGAAGTAGCCTTCGACGCGGATGCGCGCGACGGCGGTGTTGATGATGTCGAAGGCGATACGCTTCGGGCTCGGGAACGGCAGCGGCGGCGGCGAGAAGCGCGGATGGAACCCGCCGACCGACAGCACGAAGTTCGCATCCGCCCCCACCGCGATCAGCAGGCCCATCTCGCCTTCGATGGTGATGAAGACGAGCCGCGACTCGAACAGCGCCGCGAAGAACCAGCCGCGCTTCTTGTCGAATTCGATCGCGCCGATGAAATTGACCTGCAGCTTGAGGAGCGCGGCGTCCTCGTCCGGCAGGATGGCCTTCAGGATGCCGAGGATCGCGACGTTCCCCGGAATCTCGATGATGACGCCGAGCGCGAGGCTGATGAGCGTGGGGCTGCCCCAGCCGATCTTGGCCATCGGCCCGATCAGGAAGCGGTTCTGATAGACCGGAAAGATCGTGCGCAGATCGCTGATGATGCGCGGCGCGTTCGCCACCGGGTCCACCGGGAACATGATGCCGTTCACCGCCCCGGTGCGGACGCCGAGCGCGAGCGCTTCGAGGACGACGGTGCGATTCAGGCCGAGCAGACCGCCGACGCCAATCAGGGTGAAGCCGTACCCGAGCTGCAGGCCCGGGCTGAATTCCGCGGTGATGATGATGATCATCGAGAAGCCGCGGCTGCCGTCCGGCATGCGGGTGGTAATGAGCCCGATGGCCTTCAGGCTCAGGAAGTCGCTGATGGTCAGCTCCAGCGCGCCGGCGTATTCCTCGTTGTCGAAATCGAAGAACAGATAGCCGCCGCCCTTGACGACGCCGGCATCGATCGACAGGCCCACGCCCTTCGGCGGCTTGAAGCCGAACGACACGTCCAGCGGGCCGAGATTGCCGCTGCGGTTGCCGCTGATCTTGAACACGGCCCGTACGCCGATGTCTTCGACCACGGCCGCGATCGGCCCGAGCTTCGCCGCCAGGCCGCTGCTGATCGTCAGCGGGAACTCGCCGTTCCCGAACGCCAGCTCGAAGCTGAGGTAGTCGACGCTGATCGGGCCGAGCTCGATGTGCACCGGCAGGCGGATCAGCAGTGACGACGAGCCCTTGAAGTAGAGCCCGGTACGATTGGAGATGCCGATACCCAGGTTGAAGGTCGACTGAATGCCCTCTTCCGGCAGCAGCATCGCAATGAAACCGTCGCCTTCGGCGGCCTTCAGCTCCAGCAGGCCGTTCTTGAGGTCCCCCTCGATGAAGAGGTTCAGCGCGTCCAGCTTCTCGATGCCGAAGGCGAGGCTCCCCGAGCCGATTTCGAAGAGCACCCCGCCGGGCGCGCCGAGCTGCAGCAGTTTGTGGGACGGCTCGGTGGTGGCCGGCACGATCGAAAACTTCATGCCGAATTGCACGGCGTTCGCGATCTCGGCGGGCGTCCCGCTCAGGCTCGAGACGAAGCTCGGATCCGCTCCGCGTTCCATGCGGACGCCGAGGCCGTCCTGGACGTTCGCGCTGACTTTGATCTCGAGCTTGTAGTCATCGGACAGGGGGAACGAGAGCTGCGCGGCGGCGCGCAGGCCGAGCGCGAGTCCCGTGTACTTCCCGTCCGCCACATTGACCATCGGGTAGACGTCGAAGCCGGCGCCGACGGCGGGATCGGCGATGATCGGGAAGTACAGCGTCGGCAGTTCTTCGGCCGCATCGAGGGCCGACAGATCCGTGCCGCGATTCATCGCCCGCAGCATGTTCGGCTTCGGCGAGTCGAAGCTCGGGAGCATGCCGAGGCCGAGACCCAGTTCGCGCAGCAGCCACAGGAAGCGCTCGTACAGCAGCTCGTCGCCGCCGTCGAAGTTCGCCTTGATCGTACCGAGCGGATCGGTAAACAGGTCCGGAATCTGGTTCCAGTTGACCGACCGCTTGCGATACGCC
This sequence comes from uncultured Acidobacteriota bacterium, assembly GCA_963847125.1. GTDB lineage: Bacteria > Acidobacteriota > Vicinamibacteria > Vicinamibacterales > 2-12-FULL-66-21 > DATAEE01. Next base: position 1,696,192 of record CAWJYM010000004.1, on the reverse strand, counting down.
ACATGAAACGGCGTCGGCGCGTCGTCGATGTCCTCGAGATCCACCACGCCGGCGACGAGCAGGCCGCCGAAGACCGTCGGATGGTAGTCCTCGAGGAACTTGACGATCAGATAGTCGACGAGTTTGGCGGGGAGCTCGGCGACAATGTCGGTCAGCGTGAGCAGCGGCGAGCCGGCGAAATTCGCCTGGATCTTCGCGCTGAAATCATTCAGGTCTTTGACGGCGCGGCCGGCCTCGACGACGAACTTCAGGAGCTGCTTGATCGTCTCTTCCTTGTCGTCGGTCGCGATCGCGCTGCGCAGCGCGGCCACCAGATCCGTGACGGCATCGACGGCCGCCATCAGTTCATTGAAGGCCAGCACCTCGCTCGGCGGCGCGTAACCGAGGTCGCGCAGCAGCGTTTCGGCGCGCACCGGATCGCTGGTCGCCTCCACCAGCGGCTGCAGCAGCTCCTCGACGAGCGCGACGTACGGCAGGAATTCGTCCGCCATTGCTGATGCCTGCTAGAACGCCCCGTTGCCGGAGAGGAAGGTACGATGCGCGCCGAAGTCGATGCGGGGCAGGTACACCTCGATGTCGGTGGACGGACTGTTGAACGGGTGGAACGGCGCGTTGAACAGGTCGGGCGAAGGCTCACCCGTGTCGGTCGTGAGCTCCTTGCGCTTCAGCACCCCGGCCACGGTCTCGAAAAACGGCCAGAATTTCTCGGTGCCGGTGCCGCGGTCCACGAAGGCCACGCCCCAGGCTTCGATGGCATAGATTTGCGTGGGCGTGGCGCCAACGGGCGGAGCGGTGAGTCGCTGGATTTTGATCGGGTGTTGCACCTTGCGCCCCGGCCCCGGGACCTCGGCGATCGTCTTCTTCAGATTCGCCATGAGCGACTTGTCTTCGTCGGGGTTGTCCACTTTGACGAGGTAGAAGGTGTTCGCCGCCTTCGCCTGCACGATGAGAAAGCCGGGCTGCACGCTTTTCGGCTTGGGCTTCACCTTGCTCGGCACCTTGCTGAAGTCGCGCGCGAGAACCGTGGCGTCGTAGGCAATGAGGCGATGGCGCGCAGCGGCCTTGAAGGAGTCCGCGATCGGGTCGTAAATCTGCACGTCGTCCTCGACTTCAGTCGCCGTGCTGGGCGCGATGGCCGCCGCGCCACCAGCCATGAACACCAGATGCACCTGCGCGAGCCGCCGCGCCAGTGTCAGATACGTGGAGAGCTCTTTCACGAACGCGTTGTAAAACTGGAACAGCGTGCCGTTCATGCCGTGCCCGCCGAACACGAACCCCTTCTGCGAGCGATGATCGCGATCCCCCGAAATGAACACGAACGAGAATTCCCCCGTCCACGAGCCGGTGGGGCGAAACGCCTTGTAGAGCGGGTGGTTGTAGATATAGCAGTGATCGCCGACCTGCAGGTCGCGTGGCGGCATCGGCACCGGAACCTTTTTCGCCGGGTTCTTGGTGTCCGCCGGCTGCTTCGCGAATTCGCTATGGTCCATGTGCTTGATCTTGAGGTACTCGGACGGCAGGGCCTTCAGGAAGGTGTCCGGCGTCTTGGCCTCGAGCAGCGAATCGATGAAGGCGATGTCCGTCACCACGGCGCAGTCGAACAGATTGCCCTTGCAGGCGTCCGTTTTCGGCACGAACAGCTCTTGCACGGCGGCGACCGGATCGGCGACGCCGGCTCCTTTCATCTTGATCGGCCAGTCGCGCGCCGGGTCCTCGCGCTCCCAGAAAGCGGCCGCCGCGTCTTCGTTGACGCGCCAGCGCTGGTCGGCGGCACACTTGTGCGGGTATCGGAAATAGCCCTGGCTGTTCGGGTTCACCCAGAAATAGATGCGGCAGACGAGGCGGAAGCGGCGCCGGGCGACGAACAGCAGATAGTCCTTCTGCCCGGTTTCGGCAAGCTTCGGCTCGTGGGCGATGGCGCCGTAGAGGATCTCGACGCGGTGGCGCTGTGTCGTCTTGATCGCCTTGGCGTTGAAGCGCTTGTTGCCGTCGGCCGTGAGATTCATCGCGAAGTCGCGCTCGGCCGTCACGCGGGTCTTGGCGAGCGTGACGAGGTCGGTGGTCTTCTGCGTGATCTGCGTGTCGGTGGTACCAGCGACCGCCTCGAAGCCTGCGATCAATTTGCCGACGAACCACGTGCGGCTCGCTTCGCCGAGGTTCTCGTCGAAGTTCTTCGCGATGGAGAGGCTGTCGATCAGCTTCTTCTTCTTCGCAGCGTCCAAGGTGGCTCCCTTTGCTGGCGCCAGGCGCTCGACCTGCCGATTTGCGTACGCATGCTACTCGGGCACCACAAGTTCTTCAAAGCCAAAGATGGACAGCCCTTCGAAGCTCGAGCGGCCGATGAGCGTGAGGTGGCGTCTATTCCTTCCAACCCGGTTCGCAGTGGAGGATTATGGGATTGAGCAACAGGGCCGGCGCCGTGCAATTGGGAGAAGTCGTCCGGTCACACGATGGTCGTGACGTGCGCGTCCAGAAGGTAGAGTTCTTACCGAAGGCACGGACGCACTGGCACATGCATTCGGCTGAGCAGGTCCTCGTGGTTATCCTTGGAACCTGCCTACTTAGGTGCTTTGGAAGCCGGCGATGTGTTTGGCGACCGGTCAATCGGCTTCAATTCCGTCAGACATGCGACATTGGCATGGGGCGACGGATGATCTCATGCAGCATCTTGCGTTGAATCTCGGTGGGGACTCTTGGTGGATGGAAGCAGTCAGCGATTCCGATTACCAAGACGCTCGGAATGAAGCCGAACAAGCAGTGCGAGAGAGCGTCAGAACGAGTCGCCTTCTGGCGAGCGACCTGCCGAGCGCAATTGAGCGTCAGTTCGCCCGTCGTGAGGACTTCGGCTTCCGTCTGAAGCCTGCCATTTCCATGCGCTCCGCGTGGGAGAGATTGCGGGCCATGTTCTCAATAATGTCGCGAAGGTACCTGGCTCGCGTCTCGGGCCGCTTGGCTCCGGCCAGGCGGTAGAGAACGCCTTTCCGCCGGCTTGGACTGTAAGTCACCCAGAAGCGGGCTGCGTCGGGATTCGCCTTGATCGCTTTCTTCAGATCGGGCGGGATGGTCAGTTCCTCGACATGTTTGTTCGCGTCCCAGGCGCCCGAGTCCTTCGCCGCCTTGATCGCCGCGAGGCCGGCAGCGGTCATCAGCCCCGCAGCCAGCACCCGTTCGACACGGGCCTTGTTCAACGCGGACCAGGCGCTCTTCAGCTTCCGTGGTGTGAACACCTGCATGTAGAAGTCATCGTCAATCGGATTGATCTTGTTGTCGATCCATCCGAAGCAGAGCGCCTCCTCGACGGCGTCGTTGTAGGTCAGCGACGGGAGTCCGGAGTGCTTCTTCGCATAGACGAGCCACACGCCCTTGGACGATGCGTGATGCTTCTCGAGCCAGTCCCGCCAGGCCTTGCGAGATTTCGGCCGAACTCTGGGAAGCTCGCTCAATTTTCGCATCACCAGACCCCGGGCATCAGCCTCTGCGTTCTTGCCATGTACGCCGCGTAGTCCGCGCCAAACTCTTCAAGCATCAAGTCCTCCTCCGCATGAACGCGAAGCGCGAAGAGGATCCCGAAGGTGACCAAGTAAGACGGACCCGCCACCCAGTTTGGCAGCACGAGCGTCTGCCCGATCGAATAGAGGAAGAGCGCTGCGTACATTGGATGCCGGATGCGCCGGTAGACGCCGTCTACGACGAGTCGGTGGTTCTCCCGCACCTGGAGCGTGATGGACCAGTTTGTCCCGAGATCCGCGTGTGACCGGTAGAAGAGCCAGAGCCCGACCACGAAGCACGCAACCCCGGCCAAGAGTGGACCCATGCGCAGCGGGTACTCCGCACGCGAGAACAACGGGGAGACGATCCAGACTAGAGGCACAGAGAACCCGAGCATCGCGAGAACGAGCAGGATCACTTCCAACCGCCCCTTGCGGTCAGTCACGACCGTGACGCCCCGACTGCGCTGGCCGTGTGGCGCACGAATCGCGACCATCGCGACGCTAGCTGCAAGGATCACGGCTTTCGCGATCCACGGGTTCATCGCTATTCCTCATTCGCACCGAAGGCGAGCAGGCGGCCGTCACAGTCCTTCACGACGAATTCGCGCGCGTGCCAGGGCGTGTTGGCAAGACCTCGCGTGAATTCAACACCGCGAGCGGCATACTCGGCGTAGAGCGCGTCCGCATCCTCGATGAACAGGTAGGCGTCGAGGAGCTCGTCGGCGTATTTGTCCGGGCTCGCAGGCGATTCGGCGCAGCGGAAGTGGATTCTGTGCCGATCGCGCGCAACGATGGCGTAGACCGGCGGGTCCTGCCAGGTGCCGAGACACTCGAAGCCAAGCTTGTCCCTGTAGTAGGCGAGGGTCGCAGGCATGTCCGTGGTGAAGAATTGGGGCGCGATCTGGCGGATCATGCCGCTCAATTTACCATCGGTCACGCTCTAGCGATCCGCCGCCAGCGGACTGACCGCGCCGCGATGACAGGTGGCGCAGTTGATCGACCGTTCAGTCGCCGGCGTTTCGAGGTGTTCCATCTTTCCCAGTTGCTCGTTGATCGTGCGGTGCATTCTTGCCATCTCGCGGGCCGCGCGCTTCTGCCGCTTGTCGTCGCTCGCGAAGTCCTCCTCGACGTGGCAATGCGTGCAGCTCACGCCGAGGGCGCGGCTGTATCCCTCGTTCATGATGCCAAGAAGCGTCGCTGCCGGAACTGTCTTCAGCCACGGGATTTGAACGTTCCTGAAAACCTGTTCGGCCGGGTCGTTTTCGCGACCTTTGATCCGCTCGGTCAACTGCTTCAGAAGACGTTCGTTCACGTCCCGATTCTGCTGGGAGTTCGGAGGAGTCGCGACTGACGGCCTTGCCTGTTGCGGAGGCTCCTGACCGCTACTGGGTGATGCAAGCGTGTGGTCCCAAGTGAGGATGACGCACATGGCCATTCCAAGTGCGAAGACATGCACATTCGTCTCATTGAACCTCCAATCGCGTGATCCTATCTCGCGACCAGCGGCAACGCCGTCGGTGAGAAAACTAAACACGGAGCTCACGGGGATCACGGGCTGTCACGCCGACGGCCCGGCGAAGCCGGACGAAGCCGGGCCTCGCTGGCATGTGAAGGGCGGCCGGCGTGAGCAGGAGACAGATGAGTGGCTCACGCCGGCCGTCCTTCACATGCCAGCGCCGCGCGTTGCGCGGCGTCGGCGTGACAGCCGATGTCGCTTGGCTTCCGGCCCCGTGGTCTCAGTGAGCCCCGTGTTTCAACCTGGGTCCCTCGCTATGCGCATATGAAAGGGCTTTAGTCCTTCGAGATGCGATAGAGGTGTTTTCTACCGCGGAGGTAGAGTTCGTTGCCGACCACGGCTGGGGATAGCGTCGAAGCCGTCGTCGAGCTGGTTCAGGGCCAGCAGCTTGAACTCCCGGCCGCGCGCGATAACGGCGACGCCGCCGTCGCGTCCGGCAATGTATATGCGTCCGGCGGCGCCTACGGGTGATGCGTACACGTTGGGCGACGCCCTCGAGGCGCTGCGGGCCGTAGAGCTTCTCTCCGGTCTTGGCGTTAAAGACGGCTCAGAATGCCCGTGTTGCCCTTGAGGAAATAGAGCTCGTCGCCGTAGAGCAGCGGCGAAGGGACCCAGGCGAGTGTCGCGGTCGTACTTCCAGACGAGTGGCCTGAGGCGCCGCGGTGATGTCGCCCTTTGCTGCCGCCAGCTGAATCGCATGGAGCGCATTGCCGCCGTAGCCACACATCACGTAGACCACGCCGTTCGAATGAACCGGCGAGGGAACGCAGCTGTTCGTCAGACCGGGGCCTTCCCACAGCAGTGTGCCATCCGCAAGATCGTAGCTGCGGACCTTTCCGGTGCCCGCGGGTGATGACCTGCTTCTTGCCGCCGTGCTCGACGATGAGCGGCGTGCTGTACGTGGTCTTCTCATCGCGCGTCGGTACGCCACAGTTCCTTGCCGGTTCTCTTGTCCAGCGCCACGATGAAGGATTCGCCCAGGTGATCCCAATTGACCACCAGGCGGTCGCCATCGAGGGCTGGCGAGCTGCCCTCGCCGAAACCACCGGTGTTCATGTCGCCGAGGTCGCGCTCCCACTTCAGGTTGCCCTTCATGTCCAGCGCGTAGAGACCGCGCGAGCCGAAGTAGGCATACGATCATCTGGCCGTCGGTCACGGGGGAGCTCGAAGCCCAGGTGATGGTGGCATTGGGGTTGTTGCCTTCATGCGGCAGCTCTTCGCGGACGATCCTTCTGCCAAAGCGTCTTTCCATCCTTGCGGTTGATGGCGATGACGACGAACTGCTGGATGAACTCGGGCTGCACGTCGCGCTGCCGGCGGGCCTGCGCGCCCGCCGCCGGAGCGGCTTCCGCCGGCGGCTGTTCCTTCGCCGGCGCGCGTTTGTCGGTAGGCACGGCGGTGAGCACGAAGATCCTGTCGCCCCAGACGACGGGCGTGGCCGAACCCTTGCCGGGAATCTCCACCTTCCACTTGATGTTCTTGTCGGCCGCCCACTCGACGGGCGGGTCGCCCTCCGGCGCTACGCCGGTGGCCAGCGGCCCGCGCCACTGCGGCCAGTACTCGTTGCCATCGGTGGGGGGAATCGCGACCACCACGGCGTTTGTCACCGCAATGGCCATGAAGAAGATGCCGGTAACTCTCCTCATGATTCCTCCCCGTCGCTACTCCGATCGCAGCATCGCAGCATGCATGCCATGGGGCGTTAGAGCCTAACGGGCGGAGGGACTATGAGTTACGACCAGGGTCCCCCGCCACGGTCTGTCCGGGCATGGGACGCGTGCGTCCGGACGCGAACTGCACGCGCCGTCGATCACTGTCTGACGCGCTCCACGTAACTATCGCCGGTGATCATCCGAACCACTTGCCCGTTCTCTTCGACGAAGCGCACGACTTCGCCGACGGGACCACCGCCGACCGGCGCCATGTAGCGGAACGTTCCATCGCCGAGCGGTTCGAGCTCGATCGGGTTGTCCAGATTCGCCCCCTCCGGGTTGATGATCACGAGCTTCTCGTTGAGCTCGACCACATGCGAGTCGCCGCCGCGACCGCGGTACAAACCGGCGAACCGTGACCACGCAGGATTCCACTTCACCTTCTGGGCCGCAGCGGCAGCCGCCTTCGCGACGGCCTCGCCCACGGTGTTCATCAGCTGCGTGGCGATGCCGCCCGCATCGCCGTCCTGCGCGTTGGTGAGGACGATGACGCCGACTTTGCCTTTCAGATCGATCAGCGTGTTCGTGATGTAGCCGGGATAACTGCCGCCATGGCCGACGTAGAGCTTGTCGCGGTTGCGCGTGACCGAGAAGCCGATGCCGTTGCCGCGCGTCCAGTTGTTCTCGAGCATCCGGACCCGGTGCATCTCGCGCAGGCTTGCGGTATTCAGGATGCGGTCGCCGCCCGCGGCGCCTTGCCGAAACTGAGCCGACACAAAGCGCGCCATGTCTTCGACCGTCGAGGTGATGCCCGTCGCCGCGGCCATCCCGCGTGCATCGACGAAGGGCATCGTCGCGCGCGACCCGTCCGGCATCCGGCGGCCGTAGCCGGTCGCGAGCCCGGGAACGTCCTTGTCGACGCTGGAGTTCACCATCCCGAGCGGTTGATAGATGTGGCGGGTGACGTAGTCCGCCCACGTCTCGCCGCTCACCTGCTCGACGACGAGCCCTGCCAGGGTGTAGGCGAGGTTCGAGTATTTCCAGCGGGTCTCGGCAGGAAAAGCGGCCTGCCGCTTCGGCACGAGTTCCTTCAGCTCTTCGCGCGTCGGGAAGTCGTACGTCGTCCAGTGATCCGCTGCCTCGCGCGGCAGACCGGAGCTGTGTGTCAGCAGCTCCTCGATGGTAATGGGCGGATCGTCCGGCCGCGTGGAGGTCACGGCGAACCACGGCAAGTGCTTCGACACCGGATCGTCCAGATGAAGCTTCCCCTGCTCGCGCAACTGCATGATCGCGGTCGCCGTGAACAGCTTGCTGTGAGAGGCCATCCTGATCTTCGTCTGCGGCGTCATCGCCACTTTGCCGGCCACGTTGGCAAGACCGAAACCGTTCGCCCAGACGACCCGCTGATCGGAGACGACGCCGACGGCCATACCCGGATAGCCCTTTGAGCGAAGCTGGCCTTCGGCCCACGCCGTGAACAATCGCTGGGCACCGAGGACATCCGGGTCCGTTGCCGGGTTCTTCCCATTGGTGCTTTGCGCCAACGGGTGCGCCGCCAGCAGGGTCAGCGCGGCCACCGCCAGCGCGACGCGACATCGGTGGTTTGTGCGGAACACCACGCCATTTGGCATCGTCACGTTCTCCTCCCGTTGCTGTCTACGGCCGCTCTCAAATCAGTCTGACGATGACCGACCATGCTTGTCTACTCCGGCCCGAAGTGGTTTCGTCCGCCGAAAAGCCATTTCGCCTTCCGAAAGGCGCTGCGCGAGCCAAGGGACAGGGCCGGCTCGCCATCATTGGTGCGAACCTCATGGTGTGTATCTTGCTGTAAGGCTCCGTTGTCGTCTAAGCAGCGCCCGGCCCGGACATCTCGCGTGGTGGGATGGATACCAAGGCGGAGCCACTTTCTGCTCGCCCTCGCGTGTGTCATCGGTCCGGCCGCCCTATTCGGCCAGTCGCCGAGCGAGATGGACAGCCGGATCGCCCGACTGGACGCGTCGCTGGACGTTCTCAGACGAGTCTATTCAATCCCGAGCCTGTCGGCGGCCGTCGTCTTCGAGCAGCGGATCATCTGGGAAAAAGGCTTCGGGTTCCAGGACATCGCCCGCCGGCTCTCGGCACGACCTGATACGCCGTATCGAACGGCGTCGCTGACCAAGACGTTCACGTCAGCACTCCTGATGCAGTGCGTCGAGCAGGGGACCCTGAGCCTGGATGAGCCAATTCGCCAGTACACAGCGGGAATTCCCGAGCCAGGCGCCACGGTTCGGCACGTCCTCACACACACGTCGGAAGGCGGCCCCGGTTCGCGCTTTCACTACAACGGGAATCGTTACGCCGAGCTTACCCCGGTCGTGGAGCGGTGCACCGGAGAGCCCTTCCGGCTTGCCCTGGCGAGGCGGGTTCTGGATCGCCTGGCCATGCGCGACTCGGTGCCCGGGCAGGATCTGGACAGCCCAACGCCGTCGCTCCGGCAGATGTTTGATGCGGGCACGCTCGAGCGGTACGGCGGTGTTCTGCTGCGCCTGGCCTTGCCGTACGCGCGCGCGGATCCCTTTAGCGTCAGGCCGTCTGAGTTCCCCCCGAAGGCGATCAATGCGGCCGCGGGGCTCGTGTCGACCGTTCGGGATCTCGCCAGCTACGATGCGGCGCTTGATCGGCACGTGCTGATCAACGAGCTCACCCAGGAGCTGGCGTGGACGCCTGCCGTTTCGACGAGCGGTCAAACGCTGCCGTACGGACTCGGCTGGTTCGTGCAAACGTATGGGGGTGAGCGCCTCGTCTGGCATTTCGGGAGCTGGCCCGAGTCCTATTCGTCGCTGATCCTCAAGGTGCCGGCGCGGCGCCTGACCCTCATCCTGTTGGCCAACAGCGGCGGCCTCAGTGCACCATTTCCAATGGAAGAGGGGGACGTGACTGCCTCCAGCTTTGCGATCGCCTTCCTGCGGATCTTCCTCACATGAGACTGGCGCGAGCAGTGGTGGCGCTCTTGATAGGCGCATTTGCGGCGCCGTGCGCCGCCCAGGGCGTGGATTTCGGCGCCAAGGTCGGCCTGAACGCGTCCACGGTGTCGGGTTTCGAGGGGCCTGTCGGCGGGCTAGATGCTGGCTACGGGCGCGACTTGATGGGGGGGCCGTTCGTTGCGATTCCGATCACTGAGGCGCTCGCGATCCAGCCGGAGGTGCTCTTCACGAGAAAGCGTGCGACTCTGACCGGCTCGGCCGCCGACCTCAGCGCGAGTCTCACGCTGCAGTTCGAGTGTCTGGAGGTTCCGATCCTGGCGAGGTTCGTGATTCCCGGCTCTCGCAGGGTCTACGGCCTCGGCGGTCCCGTGCTGGGCCGCTTACTCAGCGCGACCGAGCGGATCGAGGCCCTCAGCCTGACGACCGAGCGGGACATCAGTCTGGCGAGACGATTCGAGCTCAGCGTCGTTGCGGGCGCGGGACTCCGGCTCGGGGCTTTCCTGCTCGAAGGACGCTACTCGCAGGGGTTGACGAACCTCACCGATGAGGCGGGCAGCGTCAAGAGCCGCCTCGTCGCCGTCGTCGCCGGCATGCAATTCTGAACGACCATCTTCTGAGCGACCTGCCGAGCGCAATCGGTCGTTCAGTGCGGCATGCCAGTCGCGCTCAGGCGTCATCGTGAGCGAGGGAGGCGGACAGCTCGCGGTGGGCCTGGGCCTGTGCGAGCAGCGTGTTGGCCTTGGCCTCGAACGTCTGCACTGCATCGGCGCCGGCAGCAAACCGGGCCGGCGGCTCCTCGAGCCCGACGAGCGTTACGAGGGCCCTGGCGAGCTTGGCGGGGTCGCCACCTTGTTTCCCATCCATACTTTTCCAGGCGGCGACGATCTCCCTGGTCCGTTCGGCATAGCCGTCAACGGTGGGCTGAGCGTAGGTGGTCGAGTCGTTGCTGAGTAGCTCGGTGCGGAAGAATCCAGGCTCGACCAGCATCGTGCGGATTCCGAAGGCGGCGATCTCTGGCGTCAGCGACTCCATCCACCCCTCGATGCCGAACTTCGCGGCGGCATACGCGGTGCAGAACATCTGGCCGGCGATGCCGGCGGTCGAAGAGATGGCGACGAGCAGGCCAGAGCGCTGCTTGCGCATCACTGGCAGTACGGCGCGAGTGACATTCATCGGACCGAACAGGAGCGTCTCGATCTGATTGCGGACCTGTTCCGGGCTGAGCTCCTCGAAGAAGCCGGCGAAGAAATTGCCCGCGTTGTTCACAAGAATGTCGATTCGGCCGAACTTCGCGACGGCGGCCTCAACGGCCGCCTCCGCATCCTGCGGGCGAGTCACGTCGAGCTTGATGGCCAGCAAGTTGTCGTGGTCGCCCACTGCGGCCGCGACCTTCGTCGCATCGCGGCCAGTGGCGACAACGGCGTGGCCGGCGGTCAGGGCGGCCTTGGCGATGTCGACGCCCAGGCCTCTACCAGCGCCTGTGATGAGCCACACTTTCTTTTCACTCACGGCATGTCCCTCACTTAGGCCACGAGCGCTCCGTGAAGCATTGGGGCGCAATCTGGCGGATCATGTCGCTGACCATACCATCGGTACGCCCGGCCAAAAAGACCAGGTCCTTGGCCGGCGGGCGTATACTCCGCGCAGGAGCGGCACCTCCCGGTGAGCCTCAGCATGGGCACGCGGCTGGGTCCGTACGAGATCCTCGCGCTGATTGGCGCGGGCGGGATGGGAGAGGTCTATCGTGCCCGTGACACGGGTCTGAATCGCGACGTCGCCGTCAAGGTCCTCCCTGATCTCTTCGCGGACGATCCGGAGCGCCTCGCTCGATTCGATCGGGAGGCACAAGTTCTCGCCTCGCTCAACCACCCACACATCGCGCACATCCATGGCCGTGAAGAGTCTGGGCGGGTGCGCGCGCTGGTAATGGAGTTGGTAGAGGGTGAAACCCTCGCGGAAAAGATCGCCCGCGGGCCGCTGGCGCTCGATGAGGCGCTGCCGATCGCGCGCCAGATTGCCGAAGCCCTCGAGACCGCCCACGAGCAAGCCATCGTTCATCGCGATCTCAAGCCCGCGAACATCAAAATCACACCAGACGGCACCGTCAAAGTGCTCGATTTCGGGCTCGCGAAGGCCCTCGAAAGATCAGGTGCTCTGCATCGACTGCTGCGACGGCGGCTGGCACTCGAGCGGGTGTGATTCTCGGCACCGCGGCTTACATGGCACCGGAGCAGGCCAAGGGGAAGCCTGCCGACCGGCGGGCCGACATCTGGGCCTTGGGGTGCGTGCTGTTCGAGATGCTCACCGGACGACAGGCGTTCGCGGGCGAAACGTTCTCGGATGTCCTGGTGAAAGTCATCGAGCACGAACCCGATTGGCAGGCGCTGCCCGCACGGATCCCGGCGTCGATCCACAGGTTGCTGCGTCGTTGTCTCGAAAAGGACCCAAGGCGGCGACTCGATTCGGCGGCGGTCGCCCGTATGGAGATCGACGAGGCCGGGAGCGGGCGGACACCTGTCGCCGAGACGGCAGGCGCACGACGTCGCGCGGTGTGGCAACCGATTGCGTGGGCCGCGGCCGGAGCGGGAGTCGCCGTGCTCGTGACGACGATGGCTGCGGGCCGGGCGCGTCCGACGGAGCTGCCGGGGCCGTTGGCGGCCACCTCTGTGTTGGTTGACGCGCGCGCTTTCGGAGGGAGGGCCAGGAGTCCATTTCGCTGTGGCGCCGAGTGGCAGAACCGTGGTCTTTGTCGGCAACTACGGAGGCAGCCGGGTGCATCTATCGGCGCGATCTCGACCGAATCGATCCAGAGCCTCATCGTGGGCACCGAAGGTGGAAGCGACGTTTTCTTCTCTCACGATGGCCGGTGGCTCGCCTTCGAGAAGCGCAGCGAGTTATGGACGGTCTCTCTCGATGGCGGCACTCCGCAGAGGTTGCTTCCCAACCAACCGCTGCGCGGAGGAACCTGGGGAGAGGGCGACAGAATCGTCGTCGGTCGCGTGGGCTCGGGGCTGTGGACGGCTTCCGCCACCGGAGGCGAGCCTCGCCAGCTCACGGCCCCCAAGCAGGGAGAGCGGCACGAGCTTCCCCAGATGCTGCCGGGCGGTCGCGCCGTGCTGTTCACGATCCTGCCGATCGATAAACCGCCGCGAGCTGCCGTGCACCTTCTTGGGAGCGGCGAGACACGCTCTCTGTTTGAAGGCATGGGCGCTCGCTTCGTCGGTTCCGGCCACGTCGTGTTTGGCCGGCAGGAGAGACTCTGGGCGGTCGGCTTCGATCCGGACTCCCTCCAGACGCTTGGAGCCGCTCGCCCCGTACGTGACGACGTCCTCTGGTCGGCAGGACAGGCTATCCGCAGTTCGCCGTGGACGCCGGCCTGCTGGCCTACGTGCGCACAAGTCAGGCTTCCAGCCACCTGGGGAACCGCGTCCTGACTTGGGTGGACCGCCACGGGCGGAAGAACCCCCTGCCCCTCGAAGGCCAACAACTTTATGCTCCCCAGGTTGTCGCCCGCGGGAGATCGACTCGTCGTTCAGATCGGTGCCAGCCAGGGACCTCTGGACCTATCATTTCGGCCGAGGCACGCTGACCAGGTTGACCTCGGACCGCATCATCGCTTTTTCCGCTCCGGCCTGGACCCCAGACGGAAGCCGCGTGGTCTTCGCCACCTGGTTCGATGGCGACGTAGGGCTCGGCTGGTTACACGCGGACGGAAGCGGGCCGGTCGAGGAACTCGTCAAGGGCGTTGGCATGCGCTCGTTCGAACGCACTCACCCGGTGATGCTGCCGGACGGCAGCGGCTTGATCATGACCGGCCTGGCTCCCGGGACGACGGTCGAGGATCTCCTGTTCGTTCCGTTGAATAAAGAGAGACGCTTGGAAGCCTTGTTTCAGGCTGCAGGTGTCGAGCGGAACCCCGCGATCGCTCCGAGCGGTCGTTTCATCGCTTACAACTCGGACGAATCGGGCCGTACCGAAGTGTACGTGCGCCCGTTCCCGAATGCCGGCTCCCGAAAGTGGCAAATCTCCACCGACGGCGGCGCAGGTCCAGTGTGGACCCGCGGTGGGCGCGAGATTGTCTACGTGGACAGCCAGGGCCGCATGATGGCGGTTGCGGTGCGAAGCGACGCGCAACGGAGTTCGATTTCTCAAAGCCAGAGCCACTGTTCAAAGTCGGACCCGGTGAAAACTCTGGCCTGGATCGTGGCTGGGATGTCACTGCGGACGGCGAGCGTTTCCTGTTCCTGGTGAGCGATAGCGTCGCGGAAGGAACGGAGCCTGCCTCGCAATTGATTCTGATCCAGAACTGGGCTGACGAGCTCAAACGTCTCGCTCCAAGAGAGCCTCAATAGGCTTACAGCCTTAATCCGAGCCGCATTTTCGCCACTGCACGCGCCGTCGATCACTGTCTGACGCGCTCCACGTAACTATCGCCGGTGATCATCCGAACCACTTGCCCGTTCTCTTCGACGAAGCGCACGACTTCGCCGACGGGACCACCGCCGACCGGCGCCATGTAGCGGAACGTTCCATCGCCGAGCGGTTCGAGCTCGATCGGGTTGTCCAGATTCGCCCCCTCCGGGTTGATGATCACGAGCTTCTCGTTGAGCTCGACCACATGCGAGTCGCCGCCGCGACCGCGGTACAAACCGGCGAACCGTGACCACGCAGGATTCCACTTCACCTTCTGGGCCGCAGCGGCAGCCGCCTTCGCGACGGCCTCGCCCACGGTGTTCATCAGCTGCGTGGCGATGCCGCCCGCATCGCCGTCCTGCGCGTTGGTGAGGACGATGACGCCGACTTTGCCTTTCAGATCGATCAGCGTGTTCGTGATGTAGCCGGGATAACTGCCGCCATGGCCGACGTAGAGCTTGTCGCGGTTGCGCGTGACCGAGAAGCCGATGCCGTTGCCGCGCGTCCAGTTGTTCTCGAGCATCCGGACCCGGTGCATCTCGCGCAGGCTTGCGGTATTCAGGATGCGGTCGCCGCCCGCGGCTCCTTGCCGAAACTGAGCCGACACAAAGCGCGCCATGTCTTCGACCGTCGAGGTGATGCCCGTCGCCGCGGCCATCCCGCGTGCATCGACGAAGGGCATCGTCGCGCGCGACCCGTCCGGCATCCGGCGGCCGTAGCCGGTCGCGAGCCCGGGAACGTCCTTGTCGACGCTGGAATTCACCATCCCGAGCGGTTGATAGATGTGGCGGGTGACGTAGTCCGCCCACGTCTCGCCGCTCACCTGCTCGACGACGAGCCCTGCCAGGGTGTAGGCGAGGTTCGAGTATTTCCAGCGGGTCTCGGCAGGAAAAGCGGCCTGCCGCTTCGGCACGAGTTCCTTCAGCTCTTCGCGCGTCGGGAAGTCGTACGTCGTCCAGTGATCCGCTGCCTCGCGCGGCAGACCGGAGCTGTGTGTCAGCAGTTCCTCGATGGTAATGGGCGGATCGTCCGGCCGCGTGGAGGTCACGGCGAACCACGGCAAGTGCTTCGAGACGGGATCGTCCAGATGGAGCTTCCCCTGCTCGCGCAACTGCATGATGGCGGTCGCCGTGAACAGCTTGCTGTGAGAGGCCATCCTGATCTTCGTCTGCGGCGTCATCGCCACTTTGCCGGCCACGTTGGCAAGACCGAAACCGTTCGCCCAGACGACCCGCTGATCGGAGACGACGCCGACGGCCATACCCGGATAGCCCTTTGAGCGAAGCTGGCCTTCGGCCCACGCCGTGAACAATCGCTGGGCACCGAGGACATCCGGGTCCGTTGCCGGGTTCTTCCCATTGGTGCTTTGCGCCAACGGGTGCGCCGCGAGCAGGGTCAACGCGGCCACCGCCAGCGCGACGCGACATCGGTCGTTTGTGCGGGACACCACGCCATTTGGCATCATCACGTTCTCCTCCCAACCATGCGCCGAGTGAATCAGCTGTCAGGCGCCGCCAACCCGGCGAAGACCTTTTCAGCTTGAAGTCTGATGTCGTCCCCGAAGTATTCGAATGAGCCGGGTGCCGCGGCCTTCGCGCCGATCCGCTCGACGACGTCGCGTAGAGAACGCGTCTGAGCCGGACTGAATGGGCTTCCCTTGTGCATGTGGAACACCTGGGACAGCTGCCCGAGGAACTGGAAGATGAACTCCTCGTTGGGCTGCGCGCTGGCGAGCGTCTCCTGCAGAAACTCGAGGTGGGCTCGGGCGTAGTACGCGAGCGCCGGTGCGCTCAGGACGGACCACTCGTCGAGGAAGTATGCGCCGCGAAAGACTGGTTCATCTTTCAGCGTTCGCAAGTGTGCCAGAACGTCCGCCCAGGTCTTGCCGGAGTAGAACCGGACAGCATCTTCCTTTGTCGGTTGGTCGAAGCCATCCGAGAGAACGAGCGCGC
The DNA here is from genome assembly GCA_963847125.1 of uncultured Acidobacteriota bacterium. Classification (GTDB taxonomy): domain Bacteria; phylum Acidobacteriota; class Vicinamibacteria; order Vicinamibacterales; family 2-12-FULL-66-21; genus DATAEE01. The sequence goes on along the minus strand of CAWJYM010000004.1, from coordinate 1,680,205 downwards.
CTTCTTCGTGCCGCTCGCCTTCGCCAAAGCCGGTCATGCCGCATCCTAAACCACGACGGCACAGGTGCGTCTCAGAATTGCTGTGGGCTGTCACCAACACAATCGGGCGCGAACGACTAGTCCGGCAACCGGCGTCCCTGACTCCGTCCGCAGGTCGGCGTGGGTGATCTCCGCCTGCAACCCGGCAAGAGCGAGGAGCCGTTCGACGTAGGAGCTGGTGTGGCTGTAGCGGCCGTGCCACTCCAGGCGGTAGTCGACGCCCGCACCGGCTGTGACAGCGTGCTCGAGCGTGAAGATGAAGAGCCCGTTCCGGCGGAGCGCTCCTGCGGCGGCAACGACAACGTTTTCGAGGTCGCCGAAATAGACGAGCGCGTCGGCCGATACGATCAGGTCGAAGGCTTCGCGGGTGGTGCGCAGGTAGTCCGTCAACTCGGTTTTTGCCAGCTCGTCGTAGACATTCTTCTCCCTCGCCTGGGCCAGCATCCCCTCTGAAAGATCAACGCCTGTCAATCGGCGCGCATACGGTGCCACGAGCGCGCCGCAGAGTCCCGTTCCGCAGCCGGCGTCGAGCACATCGAGGCGCTTCGCCGGCTCGACGCCAGACTCCTGCAGCGCTGCGGCTATGAGCGCCGGCGCGCGGTACGACAACCTCTCGAGCTTCGCTTCGAAGCTCGCGGCAAATGAGTCGAATGTCGTCTCGACGAACCCGTTCGAGGCGCGCGCGGGAACCTCCCGGCCAGTGCAGGCAGCCAGCATGTGCAGCGCGATCGGGCTCTCCGGCTCTTCTTCGAGCCATTCCTTGAAGATCGTGACCGCCTCGTCGATCTCGCCCAGCGAGCAATGCGCGAGCGCCAGGAGCTTCCGTGCCTCCTTGTGCTTCGGCCGGAGCGTGATCACCTTGCTGTAGCACGCCGCCGCTTCCTCGGTTCGCTTCAGCCCGCCGAGCAGGATGCCGAGGTTCGTGTACGCGTCGATGTGATCCGGATCCAGCTGAATGGCTGTGCGATAGGCGGCTTCCGCCTCAGAAGGTTTTCCGGTCGCCCTGAACAGCACGCCGAGGTTGCTGTAGGCGTTCGCGTGGCTCGGATCGATGGCGATCGCTCGTTCATATGCGTCGATCGCTGCATCCAGCCTGCCGACGGATTGAAGGAGGATGCCGAGGTTGTTGTGCCAGTCCGCCCGATCCGGTACGAGCGCGAGGCTCCGCTCGACGAGCGCGAGCCCGTCGTCGCTCCGTCCCTGTTGATGCGCGAGGACGCCGGCGTAGTGCAGCGCGGACGGGTGATCGGGGGCGGTCTCGAGCACCCGGCGATACATCTCCTGGGCCTCGACGAGTTGGCCACTCTTCTGAAGCAGGATGGCGAGCGCGACCGCCTCCTCGAGCGTCAGCTCGCGCGGCGGTGTTTCAGACTCCTCGAAAAAGGGGACAGTCACCTTTTTCTTCGAGATTCCGGCTGGCAGAAAAGGTGACAGTCCCCTTTTTCTAGCCTTCCTTGTTGGCTTTGATGTCGTACTTGAAATGAACCCCGACGTCGAGCGACCCGTCTGCCTTCTGCGGCTTGTATTCCAGGTCTACTTTGGCAAACGCCAGGCTCACGCTCTCCGAGTACGGCTGGCCGGTGATGCCGCCCTGCGAGACGCCGGTGACGATGACGTCGTTCATCTTGACGATGAAGTACTCCTGCTGTTCCTTGCCTGCTTTTCGATGCGTGATCGTCGCTTCCTTCAGGTGCTTGCCGGTGGCGCACGCTCTCAGGAGGGCCGGCGACGCCTTGTCGATATGGTGAACGATGGTCAGGTCCTGGAAGGTCGCTTTGCCCGCGCCGGCGCCGCCGCCGACGGCAATACCGGCGGAATTCGTCACGCCCCACGAGAACGAGAGGACCTCGATTTCGTCCTTGTGCTTCGCGTCGGTCGATTCGCCCTTGATGTCCCCAATTTTCGCGAAGATGTCGGTCGCCATCTGGATACCCGGGTCGAGCGGAAGGCCATTCTACGCCCGATCCCGGCCTCTGTGAAATTCGGGGCCCCTGTTGATTACCAACACGAGACGAGCTATTCTCTGTTGGCTACCAACAGGAGGGCGCCTGCGGCCCGCGCGAGGCGCCGGGGCCCCCAACGCGCACGCCTGCGCGTTGGGGTGGCTCGCCGGAGGGAAGCGCGGCCCCAAGCGAGCCGCGACTCGGCGAGCGATAAGCAACGCCGCGCCGCCGAGCGCGCGCGAGCGGGGGTGGGGCCCCGCGAGCAGGAAGAACAGATGGGTCAATCCGACGTCCCGGCGGGCACGCTGACGCTCATGGTGCTCCGCACGCTGGACCAGATGGGAGCGATGCACGGGTTCGGCATCGCGCGGCGCATCGAACAGGTCAGCGGCGACCGGCTTCAGCTCAATCAGGGCACGATTTACCCGGCGCTCCTTCAGCTCGAGCAGAACGGGTGGATCAAAGGATCGTGGGGCGTGTCCGAGAACAACCGGCGCGCCCGCTTCTACGCGATCACGCGCGCCGGCAAGCGGCGGCTGGCGGTCGAAGAAGATCGCTGGCGCGTCGCCTCCGAGACGATCCTGAAGTTCCTCGCTCCCGGCGATAGAGGTGCATCATGACGGCTCTCCGCGCGTTCGCCGCTCGCCTTCTCGCCACCCTCGGCATCGACCGCGGCGTGAATCTCGAAGAGGAGGTTCGCGCGCACCTCGAGATGCAGGCGCAGGAGCTCGAACGCAGCGGGATGACGCCCGAGGCCGCCCGCGCCGCCGCCCTGGAGCGCTTCGGTCCCCTCGAGCCGATGAAGAACGTCTATCGCGACCGCCGCGTGTTTCCCTCCGTCGAGGCCATCCTCCGCGACGTCCGTTACAGCGCGCGCTTCTTCCGCCGCAGCCCCGGCTTCACGCTGATGGCGCTCCTCACGCTCGGAATCGGCATCGGCGCGACGACCGCCGTGTTCAGCCTCGTCAATCGCGCGCTGTTTCAGCCGCTGCCGGTCGATCGACAGCACGAAATCGTCTCCCTCGACAACGGCACCTCGCGCGGGATGCTGAACCTGTTCTCGTATCCCAACTATGAAGACCTGCGCGATCGTGCCGGCGTGTTCGCAGGCCTCGTGGCCTACCGCTTCACGCCGATCGCCGCCAGCGCCAACGGCGTCAACGAGCGGCTCTGGGCGTACCTCGTCTCGGGCAACTACTTCGGCGTGCTGGGCGTGCGGCCAGCGATCGGGCGCGCGATCTCGGAAGAAGACGATGCGCAGCGCGGCGCGTCGCCGGTGGCCGTGATCAGCTTCCGCTACTGGCAGCAGCGCTTCGGCGGCGACGCCGGCGCGATCGGGCGGCCGGTCGTCGTCAACGGCCGCACCTATACGATCATCGGAGTGGCGCCGCGCGGCTTCTTCGGGACGGAGGTCGCCGCGGCCCCGGACTTCTGGTTTCCGCTTGCGATGCAGCCGGTCGTCGAGAACGGCTCACCGAAAATCGAGGACCGCCGCGCGGACACGGTCTTCGTCCTCGGCCGGCTCGCGCCCGGCGTCGGCCGGCCGCAGGCGGCGGCCGCGCTGGACGGCGTCGCGGCGGGACTCTCGCGCGAGTTTCCGGACATCAACGAGGCGATGCGGGTCAAGCTGTCGCGCCCGGGACTTTTCGGCGGCATGATGCGCGGCCCGGTGCTCGGCTTCACCGGGCTCCTGCTCGTCATCGCGGGCCTCGTGCTGCTGCTCGCCTGCGTCAACCTGGCGAACCTGCTGCTGGCGCGCGCCGTCGATCGGCGTCACGAGGTCGCGATCCGGCTGTCGATCGGCGCCGGCCGCATCGCGCTGGTCCGGCAGCTGCTCATCGAGAGCCTCATGCTCTCCAGTGCCGCGGGTGTCGCGGGTCTGACGCTTGCGTGGTGGCTGATGCGCTCGGCGAGCGCGATGAGGCTGCCCGTCGACATCCCGATCGTGCTCGACCTCCCGCTCGACGGACGCGTCCTGCTCTTCAGCGTCGCGCTCTCGCTCGTGACGGCCGTGATGTTCGGCCTGGTGCCCGCGCTGCAGGCCACGAAGGTGGACCTCGCGGGCGTCCTCAAAGACTCGGCTTCGGCGAGCCACCGCCGGAGCGTGAAGTGGCGCAACGCGCTGATCGTCGTGCAGGTGGCGGTGTCGCTCGTCCTGCTCACCGGCGCCGGGCTGATGTGGCGCGCGCTCGGGCGGACGCAGACGATGGCGCTCGGATTTTCGACGAAGGGGGCGCTGGAGGTGTCGTTCGACCTTCGGATGCAAGGGTATGCCCCCGCGAATGGCCGGGAGATTCAGCGGCGCCTGATCGATTCTGTCCGCCTTCTGCCCGGCATCGCTCACGCCGGGCTCGCCGACGTCGTCCCGATCGACCTGCATTTCGGGCGGGGGCGCGTGTACGCCGAGGAGTCGGCGGCGGAGCGCGAGGTCCGGACGCCGGTGACGTACTCGAGCCGCGTCACGCCCGGCTATTTCCGGGCCATGGGGACGCGGCTCGAGGAAGGACGCGATTTCACGGATTTCGACGATGCGGACAGCCCCCTGGTGGCGATCATCAACCGCTCGCTCGCGTCGCGGCTCTGGCCCGGCGAGAGCGCGCTCGGCCGCCGGCTGGGACTCGGCCGAGTGATGGGGTTCGGTACCCCGGGCTCGCAGGCGGTCCGTCCCGACATCTTCCAGGTCGTGGGCGTCGTGGAGGACGGCAAGTACGGCGGCTTCAACGACGACGGCGCGTACGCGGTTTTCCGGCCGCTCTTCCAGGCCTATTCGGGCTCGACCACCGTCGTCGCGAGAACGGACGGCGACATCGGAGCGGCGATTGCGGCCGTTCGTGGCGCCGTGCGCGAGATCGATCCGAACATGCCGATCGCGTTCGCGCGCTCGTTCGAGGAGCGGCTGTCGGTGCCGCTCCTGCCGGCGCGGGTGACCGCCCTCGCGCTCGCCGGCTTCGGCGCGCTGGCGCTGGTCCTCTCGGCGATAGGACTCTACGGCGTGATGTCGTACTCGGTGTCGAGCCGGACGCACGAGATTGGCATCCGCATGACGCTCGGCGCGCAGCCGTCCGACGTGCTGCGGCTGATATACGGTCAGGGCAGCCGGCTGATCGGCATCGGGGTCGCTGCCGGCGTGGTCCTGGCCGTGTTCGTCACGCGGTTGATGCGCGCTCTTCTCTTTGGAATCAGCCCGACCGATCCGATCACCTACGTCGCCGTCGTCATCGGCCTCTCGGTCGTCGCGCTGCTCGCCTGCTGGATCCCGGCGCGGCGGGCGCTGAAGACCGATCCGGTCGAAGCGCTGCGCGTCAGCTAGGTACTGGAGTTGTGGCACCCGGCTTTAGCCGGGTTGTGGTGACCAGCTCTCTACGTGTGGTGCCCGGCTTTAGCCGGGCCTCGCTCGCTCAAACAGCAAGAGAGCCCGAGTCGAAAGGCACACCGAGTGCCTTTCGATCGGGCTCGGTCGTCTGATCAGTTGGAATGCGACGACGTTACATCGGCTTGCAGTCCCCGGGAACTTCCTTCACTTCTGCGATCTCGATTTCCGCCAACTTCAGGTCCTGGCCCGCGGGATCGACGCCGCCGGTCGGTGCTCCGCTCGCCGAGCGCTCGGCGGCCTTGGCCTTGCCCATGATCTCCACGCGCTTGCCGACGAACTGCTTCAGATCCCCTTCCTTCGACCCGGTCACCTCGTACGCGATGGGTAACGCGCCGGTCGTGCCGGCCGTTTCCGACGCGCTCGCCGCAGCACCCGCTGGTTTCGCGTTGATGATCACGAACTCGTTGCCGACGCCGGCTCCGGTGCCGACGGCGCCGCCTTTGCCCATGCCCTTTGCTTTTCGATAGTCCTCTTCGGACTGTACGCAACCCGTCAGCGTGACCTGTATCTCCGCCGACATCGTAGGCTGGGCCGCCGGCTGCTGAGCTGCTGGTGGCTGAGATGGCGCGGGCTGCGGCTGAGGCTGCTGCGCGAACGCAGTCAAGCTCAGCGCGAGCGCCGCTGCCGTGCACATTCCGGTAGCTAGTGACTTCATACGTTTCACTCCCCTTGCGTGGTTAGCGTTATTGCACTGCATCTGCAATGACCGAACCGTTTTCTGTGCGGAGTGAGCGGGCTGATCGTCGTTCCGGCTGAGTCGGCCCTGCGGAATTAATGCGGCTCTGCGGAAGTCCGGCGCTTCCTCAAGGCTCGACCGAGGATGCCGAAGGCGCCAGTTCCAACGAGCAGGAGCGTTCCAGGCTCGGGAACCACCGCCTCGGGTTGCGGACTCAGCGTTCCGAAGAGACTATGTGAGACTCCGGACTCCCCAAACGCCTGAAGCGTAAACCTGCCAGTGGGGTAAATCGCGGCAATCTCGGCAAAGTCTCGCGGCAGCGCGTCCCCCTGCCGAGAAGCAGCGGGCGCCTGGAAGTTGGCAGTGACCAGGAAGTCCAATCCGAGCGGCGTGCTGGCCCCGAACTCGTCACATACTCCGAGCGGGGGAGCGCACCTCCTATTATCGAAAACGGCGAAAGCCCCTATCGGCACCGTCAAACCGGTGCCCCAATCGACAGTCAAGGTCTGACCCGACGCCTGGTAAATTCCAACGTTTGGGAACGGGTTGCTATCGGGTGCGCCGGGGTCAAACGTGAAGTGTCCGCTCAGCCGATCGCCCACTTCGATCGGCACTCCAAAGATTTCCTCAAAGGGTCCGAGAGCGAAAGTCACATCGACGCCGAAGGTCACGGTAATAGGGTCGGCAGAGACGTTCTGCGAACTGACGCCTAGCACGAAGAGGAGTCCGAAGCTCAGACAGGCTAGTCGTTTTCTCACGATTGGTGATCCTCGTTCGGCGTCCTCCAAACTAAGAGCGCCAACTCCGACGTCATGCAAATGGAGAGACCTCAGCACCAGGACCCACCGCTACAATACGCGGCGTGTCGGTCGGCGGCCCGTTCACCGTCTCTCCGGAGCTCGCCGCGATCGTGCGCCCCGGAGTGCTGTGGTGGCGGAGCGCCACCGTGACCGAGCATCTGGCTGCGCTCGACACGCTGCTCGCCGAGGCCGAAGCGGCACTGAGGGCGCGGCCGCCCGCCGACACCGCGATGGTGCGCGCTATGTACAAACGCGTCGGCCTCGATCCGACGAAAACGAGGCCCTCGAGCGAGGCGCTGCTGCGGCGCATCCTCAAAGGCGGCGCCATCCCGCGAATCAACACGATGGTGGACGTCATCAACTGGTGCTCGGTGGAGTTCCAGTTGCCGTACGGGCTCTACGATTTCGCGTTCGTCCGCGGTGTGCCGACCTTGCGCCTCGGTCGCACGGGCGAGGAATACGCCGGCATTCGCAAGGACACGGTACACGTCGCCGGGCGGATCACCGTGGCGGACGACGAAGGACCCTTCGGGAATCCGTCGTCCGACTCGGCCCGCACGATGGTCACGACCGCGACGACGGACGCGCTCGTGGTCGTGTACGCGCCCGCCGCACTTCCGCGACCGGAGCTCGAGCGGGTTCTGCAGGTGACCGCCGACAGGATCGCGCGCGTGTGCGGTGGGCAGGAATCGGAAAGAGCACAACCAAGCTGAAGCTTGGTTCCACAACGTACTGCCGTCGCGATGCGTGCGATCTCTACGAAGCGGCCGTCTTCGGACGTCGAGCGAGGGCGAGCGCAGCGGCCATGCGGCGGACGGCCTCGGCAAGCTCCGGCTCGCGATGGCCGGGGAAGCCCACGCGGATATACGGGAGCGGCGCGCCGTCGAACGAGAAGCGATCGCCCGCGTCGAAAATCACATCCTGCGCGGTCGCCATCCGGCTCCATCGATCGATGTCGATGTCGGGAGCGACCCGCAGCCAGAACGCGGTTCCTCCGGCGGGAGGCGTGACGGTCACTGCCCCGCCGAGCTCGCGCGCCAGGAGCGCCGCCATCGCGTCCCGCCGCGCGCGATAGATCCGCTGCATCCGGCGCACGTGCCGCTGCACTTCGCCGTCCTCGACGAGCTCGGCGATCGCCGACTCGAGGACGTGATCGCCCTGGGTGTCGAGGAGCGTGCGGTACTCGGTGAGATGAGCGATCAGCTCTGGCGCCGCCGCGATGTACCCGAGCCGCAGGCCGGGCGCGAGCGTCTTCGAAAGGCTCCCGACGTAGATGACGGTCCGTCCCGCGTCGGCGCTCGCGAGCGGAAGGATCGGCCGCCCCTCGTAATGGAACTCGTGATCGTAGTCGTCCTCGATGACGGCGAAGCGATGCCGCCGCGCAAGCTCCAGCAGCCGGACCCGGCGCGCCGCCGAGAGCGTGACCGTCGTCGGAAACTGATGATGGGGCGTCACGAGCACCGCGCGGATCCGCCGCTCCTCGGCAAGGGCGGCGAGATGATCGACCGAGAGGCCATGCGCGTCCACCGGAATCGGAACGAGCCGCGCGCCCGTCAGCGACAGCACCTGCCACCCGCGCCGGTAGCCTGGATCCTCGACCGCGACGACGTCGCCGGGCCTGAGGAGACCATGCGCGATGACGGCGAGCGCGCCCTGCGTGCCGCGCGTAATCAACAGGCGTGACTCGTCGATGACGAGCCCGCGCGTCGCGCTCAGCATGGACGCCAGCGCCGCGCGAAGACGTGGATGCCCTTCGGGATGGCCGTACGCCAGCACTTCGCGGCTCCGCCGCTCGATGGATCGCCGCCAGGCCCGCGCCAGCGCCTTCGTCGGGACCAGCCGCAGGTCGGGCCAGCCGCTCAAGTTATACGCAACCGGGAGATCGGTCGAACACCGGGCGACGACGATGCCCGGGCCCAGCTCGAACGCAACCGAAGCGTCGGCGGCGCTCGGCTCAGGCGCCGCGGTGAAGCGGCGCGGCCGCGGATCCGGCAGCGTCTTCGCGACGAACGTGCCGCGCCCGTTCTCGGTCGTGATCCACCCTTCCGCGACCAGCTCCGCATACGCGGCAATCACCGTGTTGCGATGGACGCTGAGCGTGCGCGCCAGCGTCCGCGTGCCGGGCATGACGTCCCCGGGCCGGAGCCGCCCGCGCCGGATGTCGCCGGAGACCGCGCGCGCGATCTGCACGAAGATCGGCACTGACACCTGCGGATCGATCGAGACGGGAAAATCCCACCCGCGCATGTCGCGTCCCCTACTCAGGCTAGCTTACCGGCCGGTTCATCAACAGGTCCACTTTCAAATCGCGGCGGTAGACCGGCTGGTCTGCCGGGAATCTCCGGCGCGGATCTTTGCGCGGTGTCAGCCGGATGGGACGTTGGAACGACCGGAGGGCTTTCATGCCGCCATCGTTCCTCGCGCTCGCGCTGGTCTTTGCCGCCGTGTCGCTGCCTTCGCGCCCGGTCCCCATCCCAGCGCCGGTCCGCGTCCATGCCATGGACGAGCTTGCCGGCAGGCGTCTCGCCTACCTGGCTGCCGGGTCCGCGACGATGAAACAGGTATTGGAGGTTCTCGAGAGGACCCCCGCCATCTCGGTGCGCCTTCGCGCGAATCCGATGCTGTGGCGCGAAACCGGCCGCAAGGCGGCAGGCCGATTCTGGCGCGGGGACGCGCGCGTGATCGTGCTGCTGCAATTCGACAGCGCGTTCGCCAGACCGATCGAGCAGATTGAATCGGTCGCCCACGAGATGGCTCACGCGGTCGAGGTCGCGTGCCTGCCTCGCGCGATCGAGATTGATGGCCTCGTCGGTCAGATGCTTCGCCGCGGCCGGCCGGTGGCCAACGCGAAGGGCCTCGCCGTCGAGACGCCGTTCGCGCAGCACGCGGGGCGCGAGATGTTCACGGAGGCGCTCCGCGGCCGGCCCGGCATCGGCAGGCTGCGTGAGCTCGCCGAGAAGTACAACCTGGGGCCGCCGTGCGTGGATCTGGCCCGCGAGGCTCGACTCGCCGGGCAGCCCTGAAGGGCTGCGCTACACATGTCGCACGACGACGAGCGACGTGTCGTCGATGAGCGCGTGGGGCGCGGCAAAATCCTGAACCGCGCCCAGAACTGAAAACAAGACCTCCGACGCCGAACCTGATCGCGCGAGGCGCAGCTGCGCCTCGAGGCGCTCGAGCCCGAACTCCTGGTCGGCGTTGTCGTGCGACTCGAGGACGCCGTCGGTGTAAGCCAGCAGGACGTCGCCGGCCCTCAGGTCCACAGATCCTGTCGTGAAGGACGCTTCGGGAGCCATGCCGAGCAGCATTCCTCCGTCGGACAGCAACTCGAGTCGACCGTCCGCCCGCAGGAGCATCGCGGGCGGATGCCCGGCCCTGCAGTAGTCCAGCCTCCCGGTGGCGGGATCGAGGCGTGCGATGAACAGGCTCGTCATCGGCGCGCCCATCCGGCAGAACTCGCGGTTGACGCCCGTCACGATCGCCTCCGGATCCGAGCTCGCCGCCGCATGCGCGCGCACCAGCCCCACCAGACACGGCGTCCACATGCCCGCTGGAAGGCCTTTGCCGCAGACGTCGCCCAGCGCGATGATCACGCCGGCGCCGGCCTCCTCGATGGTGAAGAAATCGCCGGGCAGGTAGCGGACGGCGAAGATCTCGCTGGCAATCTCGACGTCCCCGTGCCGCACGAGGCGCGGCGCGCACAGGCGCCGGTGCACCTGCGACGCCTCGAAGAGCGCCTTATGGAGATCCGCGTAATCCTTCTCGAGCGCCGCGTGCTTCAGCTTCAGCTCGCGGTGCTGTGCCCGCAGACGCGAGCTGAGGGTCGACGGAAGAGTAGGACTGTACGTCCAGGGGGCTTCGCGCGAAAGGGTTGACTGATTCACGACGCGACCTCGCTCACAACGTAGCTCTGTGTCACTGTGTCTCTGTGTCTCTTATTCGACGAACTTGTAACCAATGCCGTGCACGGTGACGATGAACTGCGGCTCCTCGGGGTTCGGTTCGAGCTTCTGCCTGAGATGCACGATGTGGGTGTCGACCGTCCGCGTGTTCGGGTAGTTCTCGTAGCCCCACACCGTATCCAGCAGGCGGTCGCGGCTGAGCGTTTCCGCGGGATGGGCGATGAAGTAGGCGAGCAGCGCGAACTCCTTCGTCGAGAGCTCGACGGGCTTGCCGGCGCGCCGCACCTCGTTGCCGCGGATGTTGACCTCGACGTCGCCGAACCGGTAGACGGGAGGGACGCTGGCCTGCACGGACACCCGCCGCAGCACCGCCTTGACGCGCGCCATCAGCTCGCGGATCGAGAACGGCTTGGTGACGTAGTCGTCTGCGCCCAGCTCCAAGCCGACGACCTTGTCGATCTCCTGGCCGCGGGCGGTCAGCATGATGATCGGGACCGAGGGCTTCCTGGCCTTCACCTGCTTGCAGACTTCGAGGCCGCTCATCCGCGGCATCATGACGTCCAGCACCACGAGATCCGGTTCGTCGGCGAAGACCCGCTCGAGGCCCGCCACTCCATCGTCCGCGCTGATGACGTCGTATCCCTCGTACTCGAAGTTGTCGCGGAGGCCGGCGACCATGGCCGGTTCGTCTTCGATGATGAGGATGCGCGTCTTGCCACCCGCGCGCCTGTCGGCGCTGCCCCGGTCGGACGGGGTCGCAACGCGCCGCTGCCCGTTGACGTCCGTTCGCGTTTTCGTCATCCCCCTAGCCTCAAATCTGCGTTCATCTGCGTTCATCTGCGGTTCATCCCGCCATCCTTCGTGCTGAACCATTGCCCGCCTGCTTGACGTCCCCCGCCAGTGGCAGCCAGAGCGTGAACTTGCTGCCGTTCCCCGGCGAGCTTTCCACCTCGACCTCACCGCCGTGCGCGTGCGCGATGTGGCGGACGAGCGACAGGCCGAGCCCGCTTCCCTTCGTGTTGTGGACCAGCGGGTCGCCGGCCCGGTAGAACTTCTCGAAGATCTTCGACTGCTCGCTTCGGGAGATCCCGATGCCGCGGTCCGCCACCTCGAGCTTCAGGACGCTGTCCGTCCGATACAGCTTCACCTTCAGGACTTTTTCCTGATCCGAGTATTTCAGCGCGTTGTTGACCAGGTTGACGAGCGAGCGAGCGATGGCTTCACGATCCACACTGACGGGCGGGATGCCAGGGTCGATGTTCTGTTCAAACTTGAATCCCTGTTCGTCGATCTGGCCGCGATAAGTGTCCAGCGTGTTGGTCACCAGTTCCGCCATGTCGGTCGTGCGGAACTCGTACTCCTTGCGTCCCGCCTCGATGCGGGAGAAGTCGAGGATGTTGTTGATGAGCGCGGTCAGCCGCTCGCTTTCCGTGCGGATGATCCGGTAGTACTCCTGGACTTTGTCCTGGGCATTGATGCGTCCCAGTTCGAGCGTTTCGGAGTACAGCCGGATGAGCGCCAGCGGAGTGCGCAGTTCGTGCGAGACGTTGGAGACGAAGTCGGACTTCAGGCGGGCCAGCGCGACTTCCTTGCTGACGCTGCGGTAGGTCAGCACCAGGCCGCCGACGAGCAGCAGCGAGAGAACCCCGAGAATGCGAAAGCTGTTGTGGACCCAGCTTTGCCCGAGAGCCTCCACGCTCGTGCCCTGGAACTTGATGCCCAGCGCCAGGCCGCGGAACACATCGTCGAGATTGCGGGATACCTCGGGCTTGCCTTCCGTCCACCCGGCCGAAGCGGCGAGGAGATCCTTCGGTTGCCCGCCCATTGAAGCCGACCATCCCGCCTCGCTCTCGGACTGCGCGGGATAGACGATCATCGCAAGCGGGTTTGGGCCCTTCTCACCCAGCTTGTAGGCGATCAGCTCCTCGAGCATTTTCGGAAAGAAGGTCTGCTTCAGGTAGTCCGGTTCGAAGCTGACCCCGGCGAGGACGACACGGTGTTTCGGGGCTTGCGGGTGCAAGAAGAAGGCGTTTGGCATGTAGGCGTAGCCGTCGCCCCTTTTCGCGCGTTCGGGATACCACGTGATCGACCGAGCCGAATGCTCGATCCCTTCCAGAATCATCTTCGTTTCAATCGAGAACCACCCGGCGAACGCCTTGCCGATGCGTTTATGCTCCTCGAGAAACTCCGGCTCGCTCAGCCGCTCGGGCTGTGAACGGAACACAAGCCCTTTGTCCGTGTCGTAGAGAAACGCGTGCGCCAGCCACGGACGTTTTGACAGGATGTCGTCGAGCTGCCTCGCCCTCTCGGCCCTGTCAGTGTCCAGGGGCGGGAAGACACTCCGAACCTCTTCCGTGACCTTGTAGGCCTTTTGATTGATCTGCTTCTCGGAGGTGGCGAGCATGTACTGGAACTCACGGTGGATCGCAGCTTCGATCACCTTGTCGCGCTCGATCGATTTCAGGTGCGAGGCGTTGACGACGATGAGCGCCACCGCCGGGAGCATGACCGCCAGGGCCAGCGTCAGCATGAGCCGGGCGCGGTGGCTGCCGCTCCAGAATCTCTTCACCCGGTCCACGATCCGGCCGTTTTCGCCGTTTTTCGACTGCATGTCACCCCTCGGCTTACAGAGGAAGGTTACGTCAATGCGGGTCCAAGGGGTGTGAAGGGTAGGCAAAAAGATGTTAAGGATTTGTTGGATTGCGCAGCCAGGCCCCCACGGCTGCCCCATTCCCTGCATGAATCGGACGTTTGGTCCGCCGGGCACGCGTCAGCCAGCACGGATCATTCCTCGCCGTCCAAGACGCTCTCGCGCGGCTCGCCGTACGCTCCGAAGCAGAAGCCGCCAACCCCATGGACTTCCAACGGGTCGCCCGCCACGTGGCCGATCACTTGCAGAGGACGCGCGAAGCACCCATCGCCATTCGTGTGAGCCCTGAAGAGATCCGCGCGCATCTACACGACGGCTATCAGTTCACGGAAGGGCGCGACCTCGAGGCCGTGTTTGAAGACGTGTCCGCGATGCTTTGGAGATGGACCCAGCACAAGAGCAATCCGCGGCATTTCGGCCTGTTCCAACCTGGCGTCGACCCCACGTGCGTCATCGCCGAAACCCTTGCGGCGGCGTATGACGCGAACCTTGCGACGTGGGACTTCGCCCCCGCCGCGAACGAGATCGAGCGGCACACGCTCGGCTTCCTGATGCGGCGCTTCGGGCTCGATCCCGAGAGTGGCATCGCGCACTTCACGTCCGGCGGTCAGGAATCGAACCATACGGCCGTGATCGCCGCATTGACACGTGCATTCCCGGAGATGGGCCGACAGGGGCTTCGTGCGCTTGGTGGCAATCCCGTGTTCTATCTGTCCGCGGAAGGGCACCATTCGTTTGAGAAGGTCGCGCACGCGACCGGTCTCGGCCGCGAGGCGCTGCGACTGGTGCCGGTGGACACACGCCTGCGCATGGACACAGGTGCGCTCGCGCGGCAGATTGCCGGCGATCGGTCCCGCGGCTGTCTTCCGTTCCTGATTGTTGGCACAGCCGGCACGACCAGCGCCGGCGTCATCGATCCGTTGCCCGAGCTTGCCGAGGTGGCGCGCGCGCACGGCCTCTGGTATCACGTCGACGCGGCATGGGGTGGTGCCGCGATCGTGTCGGACCGCTTGCGGACGCTCCTCGCCGGCATCGAGCACGCAGATTCGATCACGTGCGACGCGCACAAATGGCTGTCGGTGCCCGTGGCCGCCGGGATGTTCTTCTGCCGCACTCGCCGCAGCGTCGAGACCGCGTTCGCCACCGAGACCGCGTACGTGCCCGAGCAGGCGGCTGATGGTCGCGTGTATCCGTTCGTGACGAGCCTGCAGTGGTCGCGCCGGTTCAACGGACTCAAGCTGTTCATGCTGCTCGCAGAGCGCGGGCAGCCTGGCCTGGCCGCGCGGCTCGAGCATCAGACGGCGATGGGCGACGCCCTGCGCACGCGCCTGCTCGAGGCGGGCTTCGTCCTGCTCAACGACACGCCCCTGCCAGTGGTCTGTTTCACGCACCGCACGATCGCCGGAGACGCGGCGGCGCATGATCGGATATGCGCCAGCCTCGGTGAGCGTCAGATCGCGTGGATCTCCCGAACGCTGCTGCCGCGGCGCACGCCCGCGCTCCGCGCGTGCATCACGCATTTTCAGACCGGCATAGATGAGCTCGAGGCGCTCGTCGACGGCCTCCGCGACGCCCTCACGCACCCCAACTGAGATTCAACAGAACTTTCACGACCTTCTGTCTGGCGGTCCTCGTAATCCTAAATGAGCCTAATCGTCGGGGATTGTTGGGATGTAGGCCAGAACGCCACGGATGGCGATGCCGAGGTCGTGCTCTTTGCCAAAGGAGGTGACGAGGGTCTCAAGAAACTCAGGATCATCGCCCCCGACGGGCGGATCGTGGCAAATGTGCAAGGCGACCATCGGGGAGTGGGACTCCGGGAGTTCTCCCTGGAGTCAGCGGAGCCGCCGGATTTCGGTGCGGTTCTAGGCTCGTTCCCCGAGGGCACCTACACGATCAGCGGCAGGACGGTGAGCGGCCAGTGCCTCGCGGGCAGGGCCGACCTTTCCCACGGGTTCGCGCCGAAGACAATTCTCAGGTCTCCACTGCAGGACGCGGACATCCCCTGGGACCGTTGACTCTCTCTTGGGACGCGGTCCCGAGGGCCGTGCGCTACATCGTCGAGCTGGAAAATGAGAGCGAGGGAAGCGAGTACAGGTACACCTTCGAGATCCTGGCGCCCACCACGAGCCTCGAGATCCCGGCCGCTTTGCTAGCGGCGGGCGATCACCTGTTCGGCGTGTTCGTGGTCACCGAGAGCAGGAACAAGACGTCGGTGGAGGTGACCTTCTCCATCTCTGAGCCCTGAAAGACGCCAAGCGGAAGGCTCAGGGTTGTGCCAAACGTCCGATCCGTGCAAGACCCGACGGCCGGCCTGGACGCAAATGAGAAGAGCAGGTTGAACCCGTGGAGCCCACATGCCTTGACCCCGGACATTTCTTCGGCGTGAACCGGCTCGAGCGGCGCGTGGCCGGCTTTCTCCTGTCGGAGACGCACTATCGAGGTGGGCTCCTCGTGCCGCCTCATGTGCACGAGCTGCCCTACTACGCGTTTCTGCTGGCGGGTGGTTATCAGGAATATCTCGGACGCCAGACCGTCACGTGTGCGCCGCAGTCGTTCGTCTTCCATCCGTCGCATGAAGTGCGACACGGCCGCCTGTGCGACGCCGGCGCGCGTCTGTTTCACGTCGAGATCGCGCCGCGGTGTATGGCGGTGCTGCGCGATGAAGGATGCGTGCCTGGCGACAGCACCGTTCTGACGGCCGGGCCATTGGTGACGCTGTCCCTGAGCTTGTACCGCGAATTCCGCCAGACGGACACGGCGTCGGCCCTGGCAATCGAGGGCCTCTCGCTCGAGATCCTCGGCGCGCTCCTCCGTTCGAGGCCTCGAACAGACGCACGCCATCCTCGCTGGCTCGAGCGCGCTCGCGAACGCGTGCACGACGATGTGACGCGCACGCTGTCGGTGGAGTCGGTGGCCGCGGATCTGGGAGTGTCGGCTGTCCGCCTGTCGCGCGCGTTCCGTCGAGCATTCGGCGAGTCACTCGGTTCGTATCAGCGCCGGTTGCGCGTTCGCCTGGCGTGTGAGCAGCTTCGCGATTCGTCGCTGTCGCTGGCCGAGATCGCCCTCGACGCGGGCTTTACGGATCAAAGCCATTTCACGCGTGTGTTCAAGCGCCTGATCGGCGCGACGCCCGCTGTCTTCCGGCGCGAACATCGCCAGCAATGAGAACGCACGCTCACGGCAGCGTCACGAAAGGCGCGAGGAACTGGCGCGCCGACTCCGTGTCGAGGCGGTAGACGACGTTGGTCGCACGGCAGACGGCATCGCCCGTGATGGTGATGGCGACAACCAGCGGCGTTCCGTCGTGGGTGAAAAAGTTCGGGCCGCCGGAGTCGCCGAAGCACGCGCCGCCATCGCCCGTGGCCACGTTCTGTGACAGACGGAGCCACGCTTTGTTCAGGGCATTGAAGCTCGAGAACGCGAACATGCGGGGCACCGGATTGCGGTCCTGGAAGAAGGGCGGCCCCCCACCCACGACGCGATTCTGCACACCATAGCCGACCGGCGTGAACACGGCATCGCGCAGTCCGTTCTTCGCACCGAGTTCATCCAGCAGGCCCGCCGGAGGGAGTGAGGCAGGCGTGATGCCGTCGGTGTCAGCCTCGTCCACGATCAGCACGGCGATGTCGCCGGGGTCGCTCTGGCTCTGGTTGAAGGCCGGGTTCGTGACCACTTCTGTCACCGGAATCAGCGTCGTCGACGCGCTCGTGCGAGCGCCAAAGGGGATCGAGCCGTCGAAGCTCACAAACGCCGTGAAGCCTTGCGGAGCGAGGGCGGCTTCGAAGAACGCCGTGCAGTGGCTGGCCGTCAGGAACACCATGGGTGAGATCAGTGACCCCGAACAGATCGGGAAGATCTGATTCGGTCGTCGGCGACCGGACGATGAACGCGCCCGTGTTCGCGAACGTGTTGTTCGCGTCGACGAAGCCGTACACGATTGCTTTTACGCGTGGCGCGGCCACGAGGACGACGGAGGCTGCTAACAGAATTCCCGCGAAGGAGCGGCAGATCGAGCGCATGGTCGGAACCTCCTTGCGATCGGCGTTGCAGTCGAACGGGGAGCCGCTTTCCGAGCCGACATTGTAATCCCGGCGTTAGCGCTGCTCGGAAATGGGGCTGCTTGATGAGCCGGCACGATAATGCACCCGACAAGCGTCGAAGCTCAGGAAATCAACCTCAGCTGATCTGTGGCAGTGCGCCCGGGCCGTCAGCTTAGTGCTTGACTGCAACGTCCCACAGGTTCAATCTGCCCCCTCGTTGGCTGAAACGCCATCGGGCCTCAGTCTTCAACGATCGGAGGACCATCATGAATTCTCGAACGCGCTCTTCGCGCCCGCTGAAGATCACCGTCACCGCAATCGTGCTTGCCATGGTGACTGCTGCCGGGATGCACGCCCTTACGTCGTATGAGTTCGCCACGCCGATATTCAAGCTGGCGGTGGCTCCCGACGGCAGCCTTCTCGTGGCTGACGCAGGTGCAGGCATCGTCGAGCTTCGAAAGGGCGTCGGGAGCCTGGTCGCCGAGCTGGAGGGTGTGACCGACGTAGGCCCGATCGGCCGGGGCAGCATGTTCGCGGTTCGAGGCGGCGGTCCGGGCCTGACGACCGGCGCTCTCTTCCGCGTCTCACGAGGGTCGACGCGGCTCGTCGCCGATCTCTACCAGTTCGAAGCGGACGAGAATCCGCACCCCGCGGCCGTCGATTCGAACCCGTTCGATGTCGAGGTGCTGAACGGCGGCGATGTGCTCGTCGCCGACGCCGGCGGAAACGATCTGCTGATCGTCGATCAAAACGGGAACGTGGACTGGATTGCCGTGTTCCCGAACGAGATCGTGTCCACCGCCAACATCAAGAGCCTCGCGGGGTGTCCTACGCCGGTCCCGGAGCTGGCGTTCGCCTGCGGGCTGCCGCCGAGCCTTCCTGCGCAGCCAGTCTCCACAAGTGTGGCCGTTGGCCCTGACGGCGCGTACTACGTGAGTGAGCTGAAAGGATTTCCGGCGCCGACGAACAGTTCGCGCATCTGGCGGGTCGAGCCTGGCGCTCGTCATGCCGACTGCGCGACGAGCCCCGACTGCTCGATCGTGGCCACCGGCTTCACGTCGATCGTCGATCTGACGTTCGGGTCGGATGGGACGCTCTACGTCGTGGAGATCGATGAGGCGAGCTGGTTTGCAGTGGAGTTCGGGATGGGAGTGGGCGGTACTGTCAACGCGTGCAACCCGACCACCTGGACGTGCTCGCCGGTAGCGACGGGCCTTTCGATACCAATCGGCGCTGCCGTCGATCGCCGAACCGGCGACGTTTACGTCACCATCAATGCGCTGATCCCCGGCGCGGCACAGGTCATCAAGCTGCCCTGAGGTGGCATTCGCTCAATCGGGCCATCGGCGGATCGATTACGAGGATGCCCCGATGACCCGATGACATGGCCCGATGACCCGATCATCCATGGCCAGGTCGGGCTGTCCCCCCGTCCGCCCTCGCCCGCGCGATCCCCGCCAGCCCGAGGTTCCCCTCCTGGTAGGCGAGCTGGAACGTGATCCCGCCGATCTTCCACTCGTCGTCCCGCTGTTCCATCGCGAACCGGTACCGTCCCGCCGCCATCCACACCGCGCCACCCTCCGCGCCGGAGAGATGGTGATAGCCGCGCGCCTGCGTCTCCGCCGTCGCCATCGCACCGCCGTTCTCGGTGACGATCACCGGCCCGATCAGGTGCTGCGTGGCGTCGAACCCCGGCAGCAGTCCGCGCCAGCGGTCGACGAGCGTGTCGGCCGCGAGCGTCTCGGCGCTGCCGCCGAAGAGCGACGTGTAGTCGACCGCGACTTTGGACGCGAACGACGCCCGCACGGTGCTCCAATCGAGCTCGTCTATCGCATTCAGCATCGTCGCGATGCGCTTCGTGATCTCGTGTTCCAGGTTGGCCTCCCTCTGGAGCGCGGGCCCTCTCAGGCCCGCGTCAATTCCGCCCTTGCCGGCGCGTCGGAACCGAGTGTCTGTCGGAAATGAGGCGCTGCAATGGCGACCGCGTTGGTGACGTAGGGCTCCTGGTCGTAGAAGTCGATCTGGGTCCCCTCGAACCACTCGAGCCGCTTGGGGCCCCGGAGCGCGGCGTGGACGGCCTTCGCATGGTCTGGAAACACGCATCCGTCGCTGTGCACCATGATGGTGGGAACGCTGACTTCACCAGCCGAGCGCACTCCGTCGAACGTCAGCCAGAAGAGCCACGACATCTCCGCCATCTCGTTCTTCCACTCCGGCACCGCGCCGCGGCGTGGATTGGCGTAGTAGTCGAGCTCGAAGAACATTCCCGCCCGGTCGTCGCCGGCTCGATACGCGGGTACCATGGTCACGTCGCCGGACTTCGCCCAGGTCTCGAGCGCCTGGCGCGCGCGATCCAGCCGGAGCTTGGCGCCTTCCGCGCCTCCATAGAAGGGGGCGACGGATTCCGCATCGTGATACCAGCCGGCGATGCTCGCGAACGAGCGGATCCGCGCGCCGCGTGCGATCGCGGCCAGCGCGTACTGAGCGCTGCCGCAGATTCCGACGTACCCCACGCCGCCGCCCCTCACGAAGGACATCGTGGACAGGAAGTCGGCCGCCGCCGCGATGTCGGCGATCTTCCGCGCCGGCAGCTCGAGCTGGCGCGGCGCGCCCCCGCTCTGTCCGAAGCCGGTGAAGTCGAACGTGAAGGCCGTTATCCCCTGCTCCGCCAGACGCAGCGCGTACGTGCGGGGCATCTGTTCCTTTACTGTCAGCCACGCTCCGGTGACGACCACCGCCGGCTGAGGCGTGACCAGATCGTCCACGTTGCGATAGACGCGCCCCACGAGCGACGCGCCGCCGGCCGGAAACACCATCGGGAACTCGAATATGGACATGATGTCTTTCCTTTCTCAACTCATTACGCCAACAATCCCCCGGACGATTAGACTCTTGTCAGATTACGAGGACCGCCAAACAGAAGGCGTGAAAATTGTGTTGAATCTCCGTTGGGGTCTCGTTGTCCCCAAGCCCCAAGCCCCCAGCCCCAAGGTACGTTATCGTGGCTTCTCAGTGGGGATAAGGAATGACTTATCCCGGTATACGCACTACCACCATCCCCATGCATCTGCGTAATCTGCGTGTATCTGCGGCTCATGTTGAGTGACGAGCGCCGGGCGGAGATCGCGACCTTCCTGCGCGCCCGCCGGGCGCGGTTGCAACCGGAGCGCGTCGGTCTGCCCAGCGGGTCGCGGCGGCGCACGCCGGGACTCAGGCGTGAGGAAGTGGCCGCGCTCGCCGGCGTGAGCTCCGAGTGGTACAAGTGGCTGGAGCAGGCGCGCAGCGTGCGCGCTTCGGCGGATGCGCTGCGCCGCATTGCCGGCGCGCTGCGACTCGAGCCGGGCGAGACCCGGCATCTGCTCGCCCTCAGCGGCTATGCCTGGGATGGCGACGACGCCTCATCGGCCGCCGAGATCATCACCCCGCACCTCCAGCGTCTGGTCGAGCAACTCGAGTACCGTCCCTCCTGGGTGCTGGGCGAGCGCTGGGACGTCCTCGCATGGAACCGCGCCGCGACGGTGATCCTGGGCGACCTGGCCGCCATGCAGGGTCTGGAGCGCAACGCGCTCTCCATCATGTTCCTGGGGCCGCGGATGCGGAGCACGCTGGTGGACTGGGAAGCGCACGCGCGGGACATCGTGGCGAAGGTGCGGCTGGTTCACGCGCGCCACGTAGAGGATCCCTGGTTCAACGAGATCGTTCGCCTGCTGCACGAGCGGAGCGTGGAGTTCGCGGCGTGGTGGGACGAGCAGCTGGTCCAGCTGCCGCGCGACGGAACCAAGCACTACGACCACCCCGAGGCCGGCCGGCTCAGCTTCGACTACACCGTTCTCGACGTCGCCGACGAGCGCTTCGCCTCGCTGCAGCTCGTCTCCTATCTGCCAACGCCGGGAACGGGAACGCGGGAAAAAATGGAGCGGCTGCTGGGCGCCACGACGATTCCCTGATGACTTGTCGCGATCGCGCGATCAGCCATCTCCAGACGCGAGCCTCTTCATCGAGCTTTCCGCGCAAACCGGTCGGACCACGTTGACGATGCCGGCTTACTTTCGAGCAGCGGTTCGTGAATTCGTTGATATGCCGGTCGCGGTAGTTGCTGGTGGCTTGAGTGCCGCGTACGCGAGCGACGGGTATGCATCCCAATACACATCCCAAACACGAGCGTGGGACCAGGTAGTCCCACTGCTACAGCGAGAATTGAGGAAAGTTGCTGCCGTCGTGCCAGACGCCGCCGACTGGGGCGTTCTCCTTGAGTACCCCTGGTACCGCCTCCGCAAGCGCATTGATGCGGTGATCCTAGCTGGCTCCGCCGCGGTGGTGATCGAAACGAAATGCGGCGAAACCAAGTTTCGCGCGTCCGACTTGCGACAGGTCGAGGAGTACGCGCTCGACCTGAGAGACTTCCATAGTGAGAGTCGAATATGTCGCCTGGTGCCCGTTCTGTGGGCCACCGAAGCTGCCTCTCCGGTCGAGTATTGTGACCTGGGTTCTGACCGGGTGGCGTCGGTGACCAAGGCCGGCAAGGTTGGCTTAGGCTCTCTGCTTATCCACGTTGCGGCTGTCAGTGGGCCGCCACTTGTCGCGGAGCGTTGGGACCACGCCGCGTATCGGCCCGTTCCGACGGTAGTGGAGGCCGCTACAACGATCTTTGCTGGCCATGACGTCCGCGCGATTGCGAACGCCGATGCATCGAACTTGGCTGAAACATCGCGACGTGTGGTCTCTTTGATTGAAGAGGCTCGCATAGGGTCACAGAAAATCCTGGCCTTCGTCACCGGCGTTCCTGGGGCTGGAAAGACGCTGGCTGGATTGAATGCCGTGCATACGTCGACTTCAGGCCGGGGTCACGGTGACGTCGTTTATTTATCTGGTAACACGCCTTTGGTTACCGTTCTAAGGGAGGCGCTCGCGCGGGATCGCCATGAGCGACAGCCTGATCGCACATTGAGAGAGATTCGGCGAGATGTTCGTACCCGCATCCAGCATATAAACGATTTTCTGAAAGATAACGTAT
Organism: uncultured Acidobacteriota bacterium; assembly: GCA_963847125.1. Lineage (GTDB taxonomy): Bacteria > Acidobacteriota > Vicinamibacteria > Vicinamibacterales > 2-12-FULL-66-21 > DATAEE01. The sequence continues at coordinate 1,657,765 of CAWJYM010000004.1, read as the reverse complement.
CGCGAGACGGACCTCCCCATGAGCACGCGATCATCTTTGACGAAGCGCAGCGGGCGTGGGACGCGAAGCAGGGACTTAAAAAATTCGGTCGTACGGCGTCTGAGCCTGAGCTTCTGTTGGAGATCATGTCCCGCCATCAGAGCTGGGCGACGTTGGTGTGCCTCGTCGGTGGCGGCCAGGAGATCAATACCGGAGAGCAGGGCATACGCGGTTGGGGAGATGCGCTGCGCCACTCCCGAGAGTCGGGATGGATTGTCATCGCCGCGCCTGATGCGATTCACGGGGGACCATCAACGGGTGGAGCGACGCTCGGCGCGATGGGTGACACCCCTGTGATGGAAGATCAAGCATTGCAACTTGAGGTGCCACTTAGAAGCTTCCGATCGCCAGCGGTAAGCAAATGGGTGTCTCATGTCCTTGACGGCAACGCTGATGGTGCGCGAACCATCGTCCGGGAGCTTGCCGCCTACCCGCTCCTGCTCACGCGTTCTCTAGCGGACGCCAAGATCTGGCTGAAGACCAGTGCTAGAGGGCAACGCAGATCGGGATTATTGGCAAGCAGTGGTGCGCGCCGACTGCGGGCAGATGGACTAGGGGAGATCCTCAACGCCACGGATCGGGAACAGATCGCCCATTGGTACCTCAATGAGCCAGGGGACATTCGTGCGTCGCTTGCACATGAGGTGCCAGCTAACGAGTACAGCAGTCAGGGCTTGGAACTGGATTTTGCGTGCATCTGCTGGGGAGGCGATCTCGTCCGAAACGGCCCGAACACGCTGTGGTTGTCCAGGCGTCTCAACGGCCCGCGATGGCAGGTGGTGAAAGATGTCGAACGACGGTCGCACTTGATGAATTCCTACCGCGTTCTGCTCACGCGTGCTCGTGAGGGACTGCTGATCTGGATTCCGACAGGTAATTCGGAGGACGCTACGCGAGCCCCTGAGTTCCTGGATAGAACTGCAGACTTCCTGAGTGCATGTGGTGCCCAAGCGCTCTAAGCAGTAGACGCCGAAGGTGGCACCCGTCGCAGCCCAATCCGTGTGGTTGTCCCGACGCCGGATCAGCACGTGACGTGCAGCACCGCGTTCGTGTGCTTCATGCTCTTGTTCAGCACGCCGATCGCCTCGGGCGTCGGCAGGGCAATCAGCTCGACCTTCCGGCGTCGCGCTTCGCGCTGCAGCTCGCTCATCACCGGCAGCGCGCCGACCGCGCCGGTGCCGACGACCAGCCGGCGGCACTTCCAGGGGATCTCCTCCTCGACCGACAGCGGCGTGTGGCCGAACGCCTCTCGAAACTTCTTGGAGGCTCCCTTCTTCCGCTTGTGGACCTCACCGCGATCGATGACGACGTCGTGCTCGTAGGGGACGCCGTCGATCTCGATCGATCCGAACGAGAAGGCCGTAATCTTCATGGCCCCCTCCTCTGACTTCAGCCTTTCAGCTCTTTTTCGATGTGACCGCGTGCACGTGGCTCACGAGCCGATCCACATTGGTGCCGTCGCAGTGCGGGCAGTGGACGACGGAGGTCTCGTGATCGGCGACCGATTGCGCAAGCTCGAACGTCTTCTGGCAGTCGCGGCAGTGGAACTCGTAGATAGGCATAGGGCCCTCCGCGTACGTTCCTAATCTACGCCTCCGACCACGGTTGTCCAGTGTGATGAGAACGGGCAGCTCGTCCGCACCACTGGACCACAGCCCACAGCGGTTGGCTCACTCCCGGCACTCGCCTCGGACGATAATGAGATTACTGCGCCAGGTAAACCAGGACCTTGCGAGGATTCTGCAAGGACCTCGACGCGCCTGTGGGCGACATCTTCATCAGCTACGCCAGTGAGGATCGGTCCCGAGTCCGACCGCTGGCTGACGCTCTGTCCGGTCACGGCTGGTCCGTGTGGTGGGATCGACAGATCCGGGCTGGCGAGACGTTCGACCAGGAGATCGCCGAGGCGCTCGCCAGCGCGCGGTGTGTGGTGGTCGTGTGGTCCCGGGAGTCGGTGGCCTCGAGTTGGGTGCGCGAGGAGGCCGACGAGGGCCGCAAGCGCGGCGTGCTGATCCCCGTGCTGATCGATGAGGTCAGCCCGCCGCTCGGTTTCGGGCGGATTCAGGCCGCTCTGATGATCGGGTGGGACGGGGCCCCGGAGTCGGAGGCGTTCCAGAAGCTGGCCGCCGACGTCACCGCGGTCATCGGTGACCCATCTGCCCGGGACTCGGCGCCCGAAACCGCCGCGCCGAAGGCACCAGAGCATGTGGCCGTTGCTGCACAGGCGGTCACCGCGAAGCTCCGAGGTCGGCGGCGCCCCACGTACCTCAGTCCACAGACGGACGGTGAGGCTGGCGTTGGCGGGCGCACTCGTGGTCGCTCTTCTTGCGATCGCCGTGTATCTTGCGATCGCCGTTTATCGAACGGACCCCAGTGGCGTTGGCCCCTCACAGCCTCCCGCAACTTCTGCACCCGCCGGCGAAACTGTCCTCCGGCTGACGGCGGTCCTGGCCGACGGTGGCGAACCGCTCGAGGAGGGCGTGGCCTTTACGGTCTATACCGCCGCGCGGGACGCCGAAGGCAACCGGAAGCGCGTCACCGGGAGTAATCAGTATTCCGGCCCTCCACGGCTCCCGCTCCCGGCCGGACGCTACTTCGTGACGGCCGAGTACGGGAGCGCGTCGGGCTAACGTGGAGGTCGAGGTCACGCCCGCCAAGGTCACCCAGCAGATCTTGAACCTTCGCGCGGGCATCCTCCGGCTGACGGCGGTCCTGGCCGACGGTGGCAAACCGCTCGAGGAGGGCGTGGCCTTTACGGTCTATACCGCCGCGCGGGACGCCGAAGGCAACCGGAAGCGCGTCACCGGGAGCAATCAGTACTCCGGCCCTCCACGGTTCCCGCTCCCGGCCGGGCGCTACTTCGTGACGGCCGAGTACGGGAGCGCGTCGGCTGACGTGGAGGTCGAGGTCACGCCCGCCGAGGTCACCCAGCAGATCTTGAACCTTCGCGCGGGCATCCTCCGGCTGACGGCGGTCCTGGCCGACGGTGGCAAACCGCTCGAGGAGGGCGTGGCCTATACGGTCTATACCGCCGCGCGGGACGCCGAAGGCAACCGGAAGCGCGTCACCGGGAGCAATCAGTACTCCGGCCCCCCACGGTTCCCGCTCCCGGCCGGGCGCTATTTCGTGACGGCCGAGCACGGGAGCGCGTCTGCAAACGTGGAAGTCGAGATCACGCCGGCCGGGGTGACCCAGCAGATCTTGAACCTTCGCGCGGGCATTCTCCGGCTGACGGCGGTCCTGGCCGACGGTGGCAAACCGCTCGCGGAGGGTGTGGCCTATACGGTCTATACCGCCGCGCGGGACGCCGAAGGCAACCGGCAGCGCGTCACCTACAGCAATCAGTACTCCGGTCCCCCCCGGCTCGCCGCTCCCGGCCGGTCACTACTTCGTGACCGCCGAGCACCGCGGCGGGAACGCCAGCGCCGAGACGGTGATCACGGCCGGCGGAACTCAAGACGTTCAACTACGAATCGCGCCAGCCAAGAAACGGTGACGCCCGTCCTGACCGGCCGCGCGGCGGCCGATCACTCGATCGAACCATGGCTGATCGGCCGATCGGGCCATCTCATCGCGCCATCGGCGATCGAACCATCGAGATAAGTGATCGAACTATCTGTGTATCGACGATATCGAGATAACGGGATATCCAGATATCTGCGATATCGCGATATCTCGATAGTCAGTTCATTTACCCCGACACAAAGATTCCCTGATGGGCCGATGACATGACCCGATGACGCGATCAGCCATGGCCCGATCGAGCGATCTTCCTCGCAAAACTGACTCTCTTCGATGTCAAGGGCGGGTAAAAAGATGTTAGGGGACTGTTAGGTTCGACGTTTGCATCCGGTCGCGCAGTGGACCTGGACGGGGGCGCAGTCTGGACGTGTATATTCAATGTAGATACAGCCATGCCGACGCAGATTTCGAGATGGGGCCACAGCCTGGGAGTCCGTATTCCGAAGTCCGTCGCCCGTGAGGCTCGCCTCGACGAGGGGGACACGGTCGAAGTTTCCGCTCACGACGGTGCCATCGTCGTCCGGCCCGCCCGCAGTCGCTACTCTCTCGAAGAGCTGATCGAGCGCATCACCCCGCGCAACCGGCACCGCGAAACCGACTGGGGCCAGGCCGTCGGGAACGAGCTGTGGTAGCGCGCGCGTACGTCCCGGACGCCGGGGATCTCGTCTGGCTCACGTTTGACCCGCAGGCCGGCCACGAGCAGCGCGGCCGCCGGCCCGCGCTCGTCCTGTCTCCTCGCATCTATAACACACGTGCCGGCCTCGCGATTGCGTGCCCGGTCACCAGCCACGCGAAAGGGTATCCATTCGAGGTGGCGCTGCCTGCGGGCGGAACGATTGGCGGCGTCGTGCTCGCGGACCACGTGAAGAGCGTCGACTGGCGCGCGCGGCGTGCAGCTTGTCGAGCGGGTGCCCGACGCCGTGGTTGACGATGTGCGCGAGCGACTTCGCCCGCTGCTGGGCATGTGAACAACCCGCTCGCGCAGCAGCCCTGACCGGCGGCTCTGATGCGTGACGGCATGAGGCGAGCTGCGATCAGCCCCGGCCGTGTCTGTGGCTCCTGCTACTGGCCCCGGAGGTCGTCGCGCTGCAGGCCGACCCGACCGCCGAGCCCGCCCCGCTGTCCTGCGGCTACCGCACCCGCGCGCTGGCCGGCGGCTGGGGGCATTCGTGGCTCGCACGGCTGGCCCGGCCATGGCAGCGCCATCAGCGACTCCAGTACATCGGCTACTACCCGCAGATGGGCTGGTTCGTCACGAACTGGCGTCGCGGCTGCTACGGCGAGGGGACGGCGTAACGTGCTAGGCGCGCCACAGCCGCCGTTCTCGGCGGCGTCGTCGGCATCGGCGGCCGGCACTACTTCATGAGGGACCGGCATGACGCCGGACTACACCCTGGGGGGTCCGGCATGGCCTGGACGTCACTCGACGTGCCAGAGGTGGACCGCATCTGGAACTTCCAGGTGGTGTGGGGCGTGGATGTCAAGCGCATCACCCGCCGCGGGCCTGGGCTGATGCTGGAGTTCCGCAACCACCACGTCTCCAACGCCGGCACGCGCGGCGAGAACCTCGGCGTCAACGCCGCAATGGTGGTCGTCGGTGTTCATTGGGTGTTGCGGTAACCGGACTCGCAGGTAGTACTCAGAAGACCACTTCGAGAAGCGACACTGTTCCTGACACCTCGTTTGCAGCCGCGACGAACAGCCTGCTGCCCACGCGGAAGAACTTGATGCCCTCCGGCCCGACGCCCGCAGCCGCGATATCGACGACAACAGGCGACGAGGGATCGGTCACATCGATCAGGGCCACCGCGTTCGCGCGCTCGAGTCCCACCGCAACCAGGTTGCGCCCGCGGTAGTGCGTCAGGTCGAGCACCTCGGGCTCGGAGCTGCCTCGGTTGCTGCGGCCATCCGGATAGAAACCAGCCGCTGCTGCCACATCGTCGATTTGCGAGCCGGTGTCACCCAACAAGATGGCGGTCTCCGAATCGAACACGCTCACCGTACGGCCTCCTCGCGGGCCGGAGCTGCCGGCCGCGTTCCGCGTATCTCCTTCGTCTGCGGTGATGAAGAACCGCCCTGTGCGATCGACGGCAATGCCATCCGGCTCGCGGAATGCGGTCAGCATCTCGACCGGCTGGTACAGCCCGTTCACCGTCAGGTCCGCGGCATGTGTGGTCTGGCCCAGGCCGAGGAACGTGAGCTCTCCCGTCAGCACGTCGACGCGCACGACACCGTTGTTCTCCTGGAGCGTGACGTAGGCGAAGCGGCTGTCGCGGCTGAACGCCACGCTCTCGGGTTCGAGCGTGTTCGGCGTGTTGTCGACGGGCAACCGCGCGATGTCATCCGTTCGTCCCGTGCTGAAACCCGGGGTGCCGGCCAGTGACGGCAGCGTGATTGTTTCGACGGTCAGGTCGGCCGGCTGCACGCCGTTGAACCCGGTGAGATCGACAATCGAGATTGATCCCGGCCCTCCGTGCAGGCCGACGCCGACCGCTTCAGCCTCGTTGGCGATGACCGCGTGCTGGCCGTTGGGGGCAATGGCGATCGAGTCTGGCTGGATGCCTGCTGCCGCCGACGCGAGTAAGGCGCCGTCCGAAAGACGGTACGCGGCGACCACGCCGGTGACGCCCGCCGCCCCCACCACGACGAGAAAGTAGTCATGGTGGGGATGGATTGCGACCGAGTTCGGTGTCCCGGCCGCCGTGTCGATCTCCAATCGGTACAGCCGCTGCGGCTGCAATGGATTCGACAGGTCCAGCACGTCGACGCTGCCGGCGATGTTGGTCAGGGCGGCGATGCCGTCGGTGTGCCGGATGCTGATGATTTCAGCGCCGTCTGCACCGAGCCCTGTGTCGTAGGTTGCCCGCAGGACGAGCTGCGGAATGCCCTTCGGATCGGCCGCCGCAAAGCCTGCGAGGAGCAGCGATGCGGTCAGGGAAAGCCCGATGCGAGAACTGCGTGCCATAGGAGCCTCACGAAGCCTGGAAACCGAGGGGCGGATCAGCCCGCGTCGGTGGAAGGCGCCAATTATCGTTACCGCGCGAATGTTGTCAAGTCTGCTTGAGACCTGTCGAGGAGGGGCCGGCGGGCCCCCGTTTTTGCGCATTCATTTGTAGTTCCGCGCGCGGCATCCGCATGCGATAGCGCTTCAGCGTGTCGTATCCTAACGGACGCGATCACCGATGCTCACGCGAACCTTCTCCCTGTTGCGATACCTGGCTGTCCTCGCGATCGCGACGATATCGCCGGTCGGGGAGGCATGGTCCCAGAGTCCGGCCCGCTCCACAGATCCAGGAAGGCCCCGCCGTGCGGGCGACCGTCGTCGCGACGCGCGTGACGGAGGCGCCCGTCGTCGACGGCGAGGTGATCGGCGACGCCGCCTGGCAGCCGGCGACGCCCGTGTCCGATTTCTGGCAGGAGCAGCCGGACGAGGGGCAGCCGTCGACGGAGCGGACGGAGGTGCGCATCGTCTACACGGCCGACACGCTCTACGTCGGGGTGATGTGCTACGACCGCCAGCCCGACGCGATCATCGTGTCGGACTCGCGGCGCGACGCGTCGCTCGACGAGACCGACAGCTTCCGGATGATCTTCGACACGTACCGCGACGGCCTGAACGGGTTCGTCTTCGGCACGAACCCGGCCGGCATCGAGTACGACGGTCAGGTCACGAACGAGGGACAGGGCGGCGGCGGCCTCGGGCCGGGCCAGACGCAAGTGTCGGGCGCGGGCGCCGGCTTCAACCTGAACTGGGACGCGGCGTGGGAAGTGCGCACGGCGATCAACGGCAACGGCTGGTCGGCGGAGTTCGCGATTCCTCTCCGGACGCTGCGCTTCCCTGGCGGCGCCGATCAGGTCTGGGGCGTGAACTTCCAGCGGAACATCCGCCGCCGCAACGAGCGCGCGTTCTGGTCGCCCATCCCGCGCCAGTACACCTTGTATCGCCTCGCGCTCGCCGGGACCATGTCCGGCCTGCAGATGCCCACGATCCGCAACTTCACGGCGACGCCCTACGTCCTCGGCAACGCGATCGAGTCCGGCGTCGACCCGGCCGACGCCGACCTGCTCGGCGATGCGGGCATCGACGTCAAGTACAACGTGACGCCGAGCCTGGCGCTCGACGGCACGATCAACACCGACTTCGCGCAGGTCGAGGTCGACGATCAGCAGGTGAACCTCGACCGCTTCAACCTGTTCTTCCCCGAGAAGCGGCCGTTCTTCCTCGAGAACGCCGGCTTCTTCACCGTCGGCAATCAGGGCGAGATCGAGCTCTTCTTCAGCCGCCGGATCGGGATCATCGACGGCGACCGCACCGGGGACGCCGAGTTCGACGGCCAGCAGGTGCCGATCCTCGCGGGCGGCCGCCTCTCGGGGAAGGCGGGCAAGTTCAACGTCGGGCTGCTCAACATGCAGACAGACGACTTCAAGGACCGCCTCGCCGGCGACAACTTCACCGTCGCGCGCGTGAGCCGCGATCTGCCGAATCGATCGTCGCTCGGCGTTTTGTTCGTCAACCGGCAGGGCGTCGGCGACCTCGCGCCCGACAGCGACTACAACCGCACGTTCTCCCTCGACGGCAAGCTCGGCATCCGGCAGGCCACGGTCGTGTCCGGCTTCCTGGCGGGGACCGACACGCCGGGATCGGGAAAGACGACTACGCCTACAACATCCGCTCGCGCACGAGCGTGCCGCGCTTCGATCTCGAGCTCGGCTATCAGGAGGTGGGCGAGCAGTTCAACCCCGAGGTCGGCTTCCTGAGCCGCCGCGGGTACCGGAAACCGGACGCGCGGCTGGCGACGCGCTGGCGTCCCCAGGATTTTCTGTCGCTGCAGGAGATCCGTCCGCACACCTCGTACCGCGCGTTCATCGGGTTCGACGGCCTGCTCGAGAGCAGCTTCTGGCACATCGACAACCACTGGCAGTTCAAGAACAGCGCCGAAGTCCACACGGGCGTGAACATCACCGAGGAAGGCGTCCGGACACCCTTCGAGATCTATCCGGGCATCTTCGTTCCGCCCGGGTCGTACGAGGAGGCCGAAGCGCAGCTCGTGGCCATGACGAATCAGGGCGCCCCGGTGAGCCTGGACGTGCAGACCATCATCGGAGGCTTCTTCGGCGGGGATCGGGTGACGATCACGCCCACGCTGCGGATGCGCGCGGGCGACACGTTCACGACGGAGCTCGCGTACCAGCGCAACGACGTCGACCTGCCCTGGGGCGAGTTTACGACGAACCTCCTGCGCGCCCGCGCGTCCTACTCGTTCGATACGCGCCGGTTCGTGCAGGCGCTCGTCCAGTACAACGATCGCGCCGATCTCTGGTCCATCAACCTCCGCTTCGGCTGGCTGCAGGCCGCCAACACCGGCCTCTTCGTCGTGTACACGGACACGCGCGGCCTGTACGACCTCCGTCCGACGCCGCAGCGGACCGACCGGTCGTTCGTCGTCAAGTTCTCGCGGATGTTCGATTTGATTGATTGAGTTCGCTGTGGAACCAGCCTTTAGGCTGATTGTGGTACGAGGCTTTAGCCTCGTCGTGGGTCGACTCGCACTTTCCACGCGGCTGAGCGAGCGTCAACACCGTGTTGTGGCTGCTGCTACTGGCCCTGCCCCCGCAGGAGACCAATCCGATCGCCGACCCTGCCCCGTTGGCCCGTGGCTACCGAACCCGCGCGCTGGCGGGCGGTTGGGGCCATTCGTGGCTGCACGGCTGGCCAGGCTACGGCGAGGCCATCAGCGATATCCAGTACGTCGGCTTCTATCCGCAGATGGGCTGGTTCGTTACGAACTGGCTCGAGTTGTACGGCGAGGGGACGGTGCATGTGTACTACCGCCCCAACACCGCCGTTCTCGGCGGCGTCGTCGGCATCGGCGGCCGGCATTACTTTCTCAGAGACCGGCGGTGGACGCCGTACTACACGCTCAGCGGCGGCCTGGCCTGGACGTCGCTCGACGTGCCAGAGGTGGACCGAATCTTCAACTTCCAGGTCGTGTGGGGCGTGGGCGTCAAGCGCATCACCCGTCGCGGGCCGGGGCTGATGCTGGAGTTCCGCAACCACCACATCTCGAACGCCGGCACCCGCGGCGAGAACCTCGGCGTCAATGCCGCGATGGTCGTCGCCGGCGTCCATTGGGTTCTGCGGCCGGCACCCCATCGCTGACCAGAGGTACGCCCGTTGCAATGCGATGCCTGCACCGCCGGGGAGTCCGGCGCTCAATCAGGAGCCACTCGATATGCAGGACCGCTTCGGTAACATCGCCGACCGCACCGCCGACATCATCGGATCGCCCTGGACGTTTGTGGCTTCCGTGGTGCTGACCGCCCTGTGGCTCATTCTGGGACCGGTGTTCGGATTCTCCGACACCTGGCAGCTGACGATGAATACCCTGGCCTCCCAGGCGACGTTTCCTGTCGCGTTTCTTCTTCAGAACACGCAGAACCGTGACACCAGGGCGCTGCAACTGAAGCTCGACGAACTTATTCGCAGTACGGCCGGTGCCCGCGACCGCCTGGTCCGACTCGAGGAGATGTCGGACGACGATCTCGATCGCTTACAGGAGGAGTTCGAGGCGCTGAAACGTCAGCGGTCGGCACGATAGGACGAATGTCCGGCTTTAGCTGTGGAACCAGCCTTTAGGCTGGTTGTGTTGTACGAGGCTTTAACTGTGGAACCAGCCTTTAGGCTGGTTGGTTGTACGAGGCTTTAGCCTCGTCCGCGGGCCGGCGATGCTAAGATTCGGCGGCGTTGACCACGACCGTCGCCCCTCCTTCGGACCTGCCTCGCAAGCTGACACTATTCGACGGCGCCGCGCTGCTCGTGGGCTCGGTGATCGGCTCGGGCATCTTCGTCGTCCCGAGCCTGATCGCGCAGCGGGTGCCCGAGCCCGGGCTCGTCATCGCGATCTGGGTGTTCTCGGGGCTGCTCGTGCTCTGCGGGGCGCTCGCGCTGGCGGAGCTCGGCGCCATGCTGCCGCAGTCGGGCGGGCTCTACGTCTACATGCGCGAGGCGTACGGGCCGTTCTGGGCGTTTCTCTACGGATGGACGATCATGCTGGTCGTCATCCCGGGATCGCTGGCGGCGCTGACCGCTGCGTTTCTTCTCTATCTCAAACACTTCGTGCCGCTCGGGATCGGAGCGGAAAAGACGCTGGGGATCGCGCTGCTCCTCGGCCTCGCGCTCGTCAACGCGCGCGGGGTGAAGCTGGGCGCGCGCGTGCAGAACGTCTTCACGCTGCTCAAGGTGGGCGGCCTCGTCAGCCTGGTTGCGCTGGCCCTGCTTACCCAGAACGGGACCGTGTGGCACTTCAAGCCCGCGTTTCCGGACCGCTTCACGCCGGCGCTGCTCGCGGGCGTCGGGGTCGCGATGATCTCGACGCTCTTCGCGTACGACGCCTGGCACTTCGTCGGCTTCGTGGCGGGCGAGATGCAGGATCCGGCGCGGACGGTGCCGCGCAGCATCTTCGCCGGCGTCGCCATCGTGATCGTCGTCTACGTCTCCACCAACATCGCCTACATCTTCGTCCTTGGACAGCAGAACATCGCGGCCTCCGAGCGGGTCGCGGCCGACACCATGTCGACCATGATCGGTCCGATCGGCGCGAGCTTCATCACGCTGGCGATCCTCTGCTCCACGTTCGGCGCCATTTCGGCCAACGTGCTCGCCGGGCCGCGGGTGTTCTTCGCGATGGCGCGGGACGGAACGTTCTTCAGGCGGCTGGCCGACGTGCATCCGCGCTACGAGACGCCGGCCAACGCCATCTGGGCGCTGGCGGGCTGGGCGGCGGTGCTGACGCTGACCGGCGGCTACGAGCACCTCATCACGATGGCGATGTTCGCCAACTGGATCTTCTTCACGATGGTCGTGCTGTCGGTCGTGGTGCTGCGGCGCAAGCATCCCGACTGGCCGCGGCCGTATCGAGCGACTGGGTATCCGTTTACGGTTCTGGTGTTTGTGATTGTGTCGTCCGCGTTCGTCGTCAACACGCTGATGGAGTCGGCGCGAAGCTCGCTGATGGGCCTGGGGCTGCTGCTGCTCGGCGTGCCTGTCTATGTGTGGTCGAAGCGGGCCGGCAGATGAGAGGGACAGCCACCTTCCGGCCCGGCGACTCCATCTGATACGCTCCACTCCTCGCACACTCCCTCTGCGGGCCGTCACTCCGTCAAGACCTGAATCGTCGAACGCTTACCATTTCCTGAGGTCTTCAACACACGCAGATCAATCCGCTTGGGCATGTGAGATGCGATAACGGAACCGGCGAGACGACAAAGGCCGCGGCTTGTCGGCGAGTGAGCGTCTGGATTTCGGTCACGTGCTCTGGACGAAGTTCAGAAGGTACTGTCCGCGGTCAGCGGTCGTGATGACGCAATCAGGCACATGTCCCAAGACAGCGGGCACCACATCCAGAAGTCGTTGGTCGCATACGCTTCCGCTGGAGTCGCCCCATTGCCCCACATGCCAACCCCTTGGTCGCTGGCGATAAAGGGATGCTCGGGATTTTTCGTGAACCCCAGCACCCAATGGTATTGCTCCCATTCCTTTGGTCGTCGCTGAATCTCGTTGCGCATCTGCGTGATTGCGAAGTTCTTCGCGAGCGCCTCGCCATTGGGATGAGTCGCCAACGATGGAAGAATCTGGGCGACGCTTTGGGTCCTGAACAGGGGGCTTCGAGCCGCCATCATCGCGGCGAATGACACTAATAGCTCCCGGTGTTCATCCCAGCTCGCATACCCTTTCGCTCGAACTCGCTCTCGGACTAAGGGGAGCTGATTTTCCAGACGCCTGAACGCATCTTCCGCGGTCGCGCCCGGTTCACTGTCCGTTGAGTAGTCATAGAATCCGCGCGCCCAGGCAATCTGAGATGGCGCTCGCTGAACCCATTTGTGGCGCTTTATGTCCAAGACTTGGAGCGGCCTTGGATGTCGCGTGCGTTCAGGATGGATGAAGCCGCGGAGGTAGCCCTGTGGAACGTAGTGGTCCTTCCGATCCCCGACGTCAGAGGGCGGCTTCTGTCTCTTCATCGGCGTCCAGCAGCCCGGCTAACCATGGCGAGACGTCCTCGATGAGCACCAAAGACTCACGCGGCTGGTAGTAGTCGCGGACGGTGCGGTAGCTGTCGGCGTATTTACTGTGAAACTGCCGATTTAATGTGACGTTCTTGCTCAGCACGCTGTCAAGCGCTCGACCGCCGTTTAAGAACTTCACTGGGTGATGTGTTTCAAGCACGTACAAGCACTTCTTCTTCGGCGTGTCGTGCTCTGCAAGAAGGTAGAAGTCCTTGAACAGGCCGTTCTGTCGAATCGTCTCTGCGCCACCCTGCCATCTGATGAACTTGAACTCCGCGATTCGGAGATTTGTCTCGAGATCGAACGGCCGGCCAGTGTTGCCGGCCCCGAGCGATACTGATTCGATTGTCTCTCCGGCCTCGAGAATCTTTGGTAGGCACAACAGAATGCCCAACGCATGAATCACGACGTTCAACTGCCCGACGAGCCGCTTGAGCTGACCCGCGCTGTTGAGCGTTTCCTCCAACGCGCCGTATGACAACAGGGAATCGTGAAGTCCCTCTGCTGACACGCCTCGAATCGAGGATTCGATTCGAGCAAGCGTCGCAGTGAGATCAGGGCCGCAGAAGTGCTGGAACGCGGCGACCGATCGATTTAGCGGCACAGCCGAGCCTAGCACGGTCACCAGACGGACGGTTCAGGGTGCTCCGCGACGTCTTCCGGGCACCTCCGGGCGTCCATGAGCGCGCACGCAATCTCCGGGTTTAAGCCATCAGGGGAAAGCGCGAACCGCCCATGCGGTCCGTCGCCCGATTCGCCCTGCAAATCTCGCTGCGACATCGCCATACAGGGACGTACAGACGTGTATTGAGCGGTACATTGACGTACAGAGACATTAACGCTATTGTCTCTGTATGTCCGTCGTCGCCACGGCCTATGAAATCCTCACTAAAACCCAGGCCGATTTGCGCCAGCTGATCCAGCAGGCATTGGGGGAGGGTCGCTACAGAGATGTGGCTGAGATCGCAAGAATCGCTGACGGTGTCGGACGGCTCGTGGCCGGGGACCAAGCGATTACTGCGGGGGGCGACTCGCCAAAGTCGCCGACTCCGCCGCAATTAGCTTCTTCGCCCGCGTCAGATGCCCCCCAACGCCGCGGTCGCTCGGCACGGGCATTCCCCCGGTTCGAACGCCACGGCGACAAGCTCGTGAAGATCGCATGGTCGAAGAAGGACCGTGCCGAATATGAACACAAGTCGCCGCGTCAGGTTGTGGACATGTTGATCGAGGCAATCAGGTCGCGTAGGGGCGACGGTGCGAAGTTCGAGGCACCCGATGTGTTGCCTCTCAGAGAGTCAAAGACACGTCGAGAAATCCCATCCTACCAATCGTACTTGGCGCTCGCATGGCTTCGCCATGAAGGCGTCATCGCAAAACACGGTCGCGACGGGTACTCGCTGAAACCTACGGCGGCGACGCCGGAGCATCTGACTGAATTGTGGGAAGCACTGCCGTCCAGGGATTGACTGAGCTGGCAACACACCTTGAAGGGCTATCCGAGATGGCGAGAGTCGACGCAAGTACACTGCTGGAATCCCCGCATCTGCTGGCGACGCTGCTGTCGCTCAAGACAACTGCCGCAGTCGACAAGCTCCTCGCCGAACTCCCTGTGACTGACCAGACTGCGTACGTCTGGGTGGACACGGATCCTGCCAAAAACTGGCAGGTCGGAAGGCTGCATTGGATCCCCGTCGGACGCGACCGCGGGAATGCCGGCCGTATTCAGCTTGCCGGGGATCCCTATAACCCATCGGCAGAGCGGTTAATCAACGGCATGGAAGCCATCATCGAGCTCATGCGCCGCCGCGAGGTCGCCGAAGATTCTGCCGCGCCGATGCCTCAGTCGCCGCGCGAGGCAGTCGAGCGTTATTTCGGGCTTCCACGTCTCGACATGATTCCGCGAACGGAAGACAGGGACATTCGGCGTGCGCTCGAGGACAAATTGCGCGCCGTTCGTCGCCAGCTTCTGATGCGCCTGGAATTCGACAAGAAGCTAAAGGAGTTCGCCGTCGAAATCCGTGATCGCGGCATCGGCCAGGCCCCCGAGCGCATTCACGAGACGTTGTTGTCCTTGGGGCGCACCGATAAGGCCGACAAACCGTACTCTCATCGGCGTGTTCGGCCAGGGTGGTTCATCGACTTATGCCGCGAGTCAGTATTCATTGGTCGTGAGCCGTTGTGCACCGGAGTTTCTCGACGGCAAGCTTAACGGCATCGGCTGGACGATCGTCAAGAAGATCATCCCGAAGGGGCGTCGCGATCCGTACCATGCCTACCTCGCGTCGCTACCGGACGGGCGCGTACCATCGATAGCGATGAACGACAACAGCGCAACGAAGTTCGAGCATGGCACGCTGTTCCGCCACATCGAGTACGACTTCGGCCGACAGGGCAGCGCAGTGGCGCGCACCCTGTTTTACGCGCTCAATCACGTGCTCTTCAATCCCGTGCTGCCCTACGACCTGTACGCGTTGAAGGACAAGCCTGACCCTATGCACGGGACCGCCTACCGGCTTGCGCGTCAAACGGCGCAGCTGGCCAACAAGGGCGACAAGTCGCATCTCGACAAACCATTTTTGCCGCAGGCCGTGCTGTAGGAGGCAAGAAGAATGGCGCCTGACACCCAAGCATCGTTGATCGATGTCGGCGAGGAGAACCTCGGCACGATCGGAGTGCGCGTCGTGGTGCTTCCGCGAAAAGCGGAAGCGCAAGACATGATCGCAGACACCGACGAGCCGTCCGACCTCTCTCCCGACGAGGTGCTGTTCGAAGTCGGACCTTCGCCTATCGGGAGCTATCTGGAACGGCCGAAGACTGGAAAGCTATGCTGCGTGTTCCTGGTCAACGGACAACGGCACGAAGGATTGGATAACACCTTCATCGTGCAACAGCTCGGATTCAAGTATCTGCGCAAACGGATGATGATCATCGTCGATGTCGACGGCCTGCGTCCGGAATACCTCGGCGAACTGATGCAAGGGTCACGGCAGCACTTCTATCAAGGCCGGGTCTGGGAGGCAATTTCCAGTCGCTTGATCGCAACGCTGAAGGGCGATCCCGAGCTACAGAAATTTGAAGAGGAAGCCGAGGCCGAAGTCGCGGAGCTCGAGGCGGGGGATCAGAAGGTCAAAGAAGCCCTCGACACACTCATCGAAGCGCATCATCAATACGCCGACCACGTCACGAAGGGCTCAGGGTTGGACCCGGGCAATCAAGACGTCGAAGCGCTGCTCGGCACCGCGCCTCCTGTCTCTGAATCGCTCGTAGCGCTTCTTAATCCGGACGAGGGCAAGCCATCCGACTATCCGGTCCTCGTGTCGACTCCGGACACAACCTCGTTGTGGCTCAAGCCCGGCACTGAACGGACTCTGACCGTTACTGCGCAACCGGTGAACGCGTGGCCGGCTCTGGCTAGCATCGCGCACGCGCTCGACTCAAAGGTGCCTGAGCTGCATATCGCTGAAGACCGTTCCGCGTCTGCGCTTGTTCTTAAGCTGCGATTTGATCCTCCCAATGATTTTGATGAGGACGAGTATCCGGTCCGAACAACGCTGCGGGTGTTCGCGCGGTTCAATGGGTTCAAGGAGCCGCGCGAGCTTGCAGTGGCGTTGACGATGAAACCACCGTCAGAGCCCGTAGAACCGGTATTGTTCGATGAGCCGACGTACATCAGGGTCAGCAGTAGACAGCCGGTACGACTGTGGACCGGCGGCGCCGACACGCATGTGCGCGTCCGATGGAACGGAAAAGACGACCTCGCTCTCGCGCCCTCACCGAAATGGACGTTCAAGGCGAAGTGCATTACGCCTTCTCGCGCGGGCACTCCCACGACGTTCTCGCAACCGCATAAGGGCCGGTTCTCGTTGCTCGTGTCGCTGATGCCAGATGCCCATGTCGGTGAAGAGCCGCGGTTTGAAATCGTCGCGACGGGTCCGGAAGGTAAGAGTCTCACAACCACTTTTGACGCGGTTGTTGCGGAGAAGCAGGAGCGGCCAAAGCCCGAACCGCGGCTAATCAGCGGCAAAGTTCCGACGGGCGCTTCTCGGCGCCCGCCGTATGATCTGAAATATGTCGAGCGCGAGAACTGGGACAACGGAACGTGTTTTGGTGGCGAAGACTGGACCGCGGAAGATGCCGGCGCTTATCAGGAGCCTACTGATAAGCAGCCCTTAACACTCTTGATTAACAAAGACATGGCCGCGCTCGAATCGTTCCGCAACCATCTCGTCGCAAGGAAGCTGTCCGAGAACGAGATTCAGACGCGGCTCCTTAAGTACACGTCGCACATCGCGTACCATCTTTACCAGATGTACCAGTACGCGCAGACCTTCGCTGATCAAACTCAGGCCCCAGGCCAGGAAGACGATTCGCAAGGGCGTGCACCCTCGCCACCCGAACAACGGACCGAGATTCACCGTGTGTCGATGACGCTGCTGAACCTAATGCAGATTTCGCGTTAGCCGGCGATCAGGATGCGTGATGCAGGAGCACCATTTCTCGGGCTCCATTAAGCTGGCCTTTGAGCGTGGCATGCCACCGTCGGCTGGGGACCCGTCGCTGAATTCGGCCCCGCGCTGATGGAAGTGCCTCTTCGAACCCAGCGTCGCGCATGTTTTGAAGATAGCGTGGCAAATGATTGGCTGGCTCACTAAACGCAATCATTTGAATGAATGGAGCACCATCCCG
This sequence comes from uncultured Acidobacteriota bacterium, assembly GCA_963847125.1. Lineage (GTDB taxonomy): Bacteria > Acidobacteriota > Vicinamibacteria > Vicinamibacterales > 2-12-FULL-66-21 > DATAEE01. The sequence goes on along the minus strand of CAWJYM010000004.1, from coordinate 1,640,455 downwards.
CATCACTCTCCGGATTCCTTTGAGGATGCGCAAAGACGTCTGGAAGTACGCATCAATAGCTTGCTCTCGTCGATCGGCGAAGTTGTAGTACGCGGCGCCTTGCCCGTCTTGGCAATCGGCGACCCAGTACGGCGCGGGACTTTCGCGTCGACCATCGACCTGCCACCGGTGATAAAGCATGTGAATGCCGGGATAGGGCGGGCTGCTGACCGCGCACGCTGCCTTTTCCGTCAAAAATGGCGCGTACGCACGTACATTCTCGGCGGAGTCGTTAATCAGAATCGGCCGAACGTAGCACTCTGGAGTCGCGAGCTGTTCTTCGAATTCGCGCACCCCATCAAGCATCTCCTGAAGCGTTGTAGAGAGCCTGCTGCGAAATTCGCCCGCCGACGTTCGCCGCTTACGTCCGTTCAGAGCCCACTGCCCAACATTCAGTAACGCGCACCGTGCGAAGTCTCTTGCCGTCGCAGTCGGAAGAGTGTCTTCCAAGGTGAATAGCGCCAACGCCATTACCTTCTTCAGTGGGCGTGCAAACGGCATCGTTAGATTCTTTGTGCGACGGACACAGATTACTCGATCAAGATCCTCAGGGGTGTGCGAGTCCAGCAATGAAGGTACTACTTCGTTGCCCCAACGCTGCAGGGCTGCGCGTTCAATGGCAGTTACAGCGGTCGTCTTCACCCGAGCAATGAACACAGCGAGCGAGTTCACATCGCACCCGACAGCACGTCTGCCGAGTCTGATGGCTTCGACGATCGCCGTCGCCCCGCCCATCTGCGGATCGAGGATCAGATCTCCCGGTTTCGAAAACTGTTCTATTGCCGTTGCGGCAAATGTGGGCGAGAACCTCGCCGGGTACCGATAGAATCGATGCGTCAGTCCTGATACGGGCCTAACGTCAAGCGCTGCCCGGCGAAGCTCCTCGAAGGCGGCGACACCCGCGACACCGACCTCGAAAGTTGCGTTCGCCATCACCTCAGACCTCCTCTTTCTGCCGTAAGGCCTGAATCGCTTCCTCGATCAAAGCGCTCTGCTGAATCTCTCGACGAGCAGCGCCCGCTTCCAAACGCTTGGCGGCAATTCGGTCAAGGGACGCCACAGCGGAACGCGACAGACTCACGGTCAGCTTCACCTTGCCAGGAGTCTTCCTGGTCGTTTGCCCAGGCACGGCGCAATTTTACAGCAATACGTCTCGAATGTGTGTACGAAGAACTGTATATACGCTATGTTAGCGCGAGTATTTTGCCATGGCGAAGGGACAGCGTAGGTCACGCCTTGTCCATGCCTGTGGTCTTTTTCGGCGGATCGGCGCCCGTGCTCTAGAATCGGTCGATTCGATTCTTCGCGACGGAACCCGTGGAAGGACGCACGGCCCTGTCGCAACAACGGATGAGCCACTAGCAGATGGCCCAAACTCCATCCGGTCCCGCCAGCGGACCAAGACAGACCGACGACCCGGACGCTGTCTCAGCATCGTCGAACTTGCAGCCCGCCTCTGCCAGCGCGCCTGCCGACGACACTCCTGCCGACGACCGCTTCCACGTAGACGCCTCCGTAGTTTTTCAGCTCGGCGAGAGCCTCGTCAGCGACGTCGTTCAGGCGTTAGTAGAACTGGTGAAGAACGCGTACGACGCGGACGCAAGCTTCGTCCGCATCGTCGTTGATACCGAAAATCCGCTACCCGCCGATCTTCGAATCGATACTGAAACTGACACTCAAGCACAACAGCCCGGCTACATCCTGATTGAGGACGACGGTACCGGCATGACGCGTTCAACCATCCGACAAGGATGGTTGACAATTTCGCGCTCGCCAAAGCGGACCTTCAAACGTGAGCTGCGCGTCACTCGCAAAGGTCGGACACCGCTTGGCGATAAAGGCCTCGGTCGCCTGGGCGTACAGCGGCTCGGCAATAGGGTTCAGATCATCACTCGCGCAGTCGGCGACGACGGCCAGCCAGCGGACGAGCACGTCGTTTCGTTTGCTTGGGGTGACTTCCTCCGCGTCTCGAAGGTTGAGCAGGTCGACGTACTGGTTCGCGCGAACGAACCACCGACGCGCCCGCGTTCCGGCACGAGGATCGTCGTCATTGAATTGCTTGACGCTGCGACATGGCGCGATAAGGCCGCACAGCAGCGTCTGCAAGATGAACTCTCGCAGATGATCTCGCCGTACGCGGAGATTTCTAACTTCCGTGCGGTTGTCACCATAAACGGCAGCCAAGTCGACCTCGCGGAGATTACAAAGGGGGTCCGGGACACTGCTCGCGTGCACTATGACGTAACTTTTGATGGCACCGTGCTGGTGGTGAACGGCAAGGCCAAGCTGACGTTCTTTCGCCCGCCAGGCGGCGAGGAACGTCAGCAGTTTGCTGAGTTGCTTGAGCGGGACAATGGAGCGCGTTTCTTTCAACATCTCAAAAGTCGACTGAATCAGCTCGGCGACAGTTATGCACTGCGTCTGGCGGAAGGCGCGAACTGGTACATAGCTTTCGGAACGACGCGTCGATTCGAGGACATTCCGAAGCTTGCCAAGCAAGGTAACAATCCGGCAAGCCCTGGCCCATTCAGGGCAGAGATCGATTCGTTCGACTTCGGCGCAGAAGCTACGCGTGAGCAGCACGCTTTCTCGAAGGCTGCGGAGTACAAGAAGTACCTGCAGTCTTTGAGCGGAGTGCGTGTCTATCGTGACGGATTCGGTATCCGAGTCGACAAGGACTGGCTCGGATTATCCAAAGCATCGACATCTGGATCGTCGTACTACGGCTTAAGACCGGCGAACACGATCGGCTACGTCGCTTTGACCGCGAGGCACAACCCACAGCTGGAAGAGAAGACAGATCGCGAGGGGTTTAAGCAGACGCCCCCGTACGATAACTTCAGGCTTTTGATGGATGAAGTCGTCGGGTTTACGGCTGTCGTGCAGGACTTCCTTAGGCGCGAGTACATATCTTTCCGAAACCTCCACCAGGCAGAAGTCGCCAACGTTGTACATGACGCCACTCCAGAACAACTCGTCGCTCAGATCCGAACTGGCCTAGCGTCAGCGACAAAAGGAGATGTTCTCGTCAACCGCATTGCGCAGGTGCTTGAAGGAATCGGTGCAGAACCGCCGGCACTACGTCAATTAGCAAAGACGACTTTACAGGATGATGCTCGGCGTCTCGTTGATCAGCTGGCCTCCCATTGGACGTCGATGTCGCGCACCGCTCTGACGGCGCGACAGACGCTGGAACAAGTCGATGAACTGCTCGAAGCGATGTCCAAGCTTGTGCCGACCAGTAATCTTTTGGCAAACCGCGTCATAAGCTTTCGAGAGCAACTCGAAGAAGTCTATGAGCTCGCGAGCTTGGGTTTAACGACTGAAGCTCTGACGCACGAAATATCGAACATCGCCGAGCACCTCAAGGGACGTACGAATCAAGCGCAATCGTACCTGCGTCGTAAACAGTCTCGTGATGCCGAGCTTATCAGCTTCGTGGACTCCGTCTCCAGTGCTGTAACTGCGCTGAGAAAGCAACTGGGCCACCTCGATCCGTCATTGCGATTCGCAAGAGATAAGCGCGAGGTGATTGATCTTCGAACATTCTTCGATGGAGTTGGATCCTTCTACAAGGAACGTCTAGCAGCAAAGGGTATTTCATACGCGCTTTCTGAACCGGTTGGCGGGACTTTCGCCGTTCGTATGAGTCGTGGCCGACTGGTGCAGGTTGTCGACAACATCATCCTGAACAGTGAGTACTGGCTCTCGTCGGATCTTGAAGCCGGCCACATTTCTATGGCCGCCATCAGTGTCGACCTCAATGCGCCCCATGTGCATATTTCAGATACCGGTCGCGGAGTAATCCCCGAGCTCGAGGGGACGATCTTTGAGCCGTTTGTGACTGGAAAAGGCCGTAGTCGGGGACGCGGTCTCGGGTTGTTTATCGTTGCTCAGCTTCTGGATGCAGATGACTGCGCCATCGGGTTGTTGCACGAACGCAACCAGTTTGGTCGACGCTACATTTTCGATCTTGATCTCAGTGGCGCTAGGTATGACGAAGCCTGAGTCGCTAGAAGGTACCCCAACACCGGATGACAAGGGTCACTCCTCGCGTCCAGGAGGCGACGAGGCCGCTACTCCGGCCGCGTCAATGCCTGCAGATGCTTCGCAGGTGTCACTGCACGGAGCGCCGGAGGATATCGCTTCATCCGATGGCGCTTCGCGTGGAGAGACCGTACAGTCCACACTTCAGGGCGGAGCAGCTGCGAGCGACGGTCCCCGTGTGAACCAAGCGAGTGGCCAGGCCGTGACTCCTGCCGCGGCCGCACCGCCGGCGCCGCCGTCCGCTGAACCGGAGACTATCGACCAGCACAAGAACGCCTCGCAAGCGGATACGGAAAAGTCCGCGTTGAAGGAGCTCCTGGACCGGTACGGCATAAACAAGGCCGTCATTGTCGACGATGAGGCGTACGAGATTGAATTCTCCGATGTGTACGCCCTTGTCTCGATACACACGGAAGCCGCTCGCGAAGCGCTAGGTGCCGCCGGCGCCGAACTAAATTTCGAGGCCACTGAACTGTGGCGGGGGCCGCTAGAGACGGAGTGGAATCGCCTCCCACGCGAGGAGAAGATCGCGCTCTACGGTCGCCTTGCAGCCATCGATGGCGAGGTGACGCGTACACACGCGCGTTTTGCGTCAAACATCCGCGAATTCCTCCCAGTTCCGTGCATCGTTCTCCAACCGGATCAGTGGAAGAAAAGGGAGGATGAGTTCGTCAAGGACGCGATCCTAGATAAGAATGGCGCAAAGTGGTGCACTACGCTTCTGCTGTTCGACCTTGACCTCCACAAGGCTGGTCTTGGGAAGAATGGTGGCGCCACACTCGTTCTAGAAGTGATTGCGAAGCACAAAGGAGTCGATATTTTATGCGGGATCGTCAGCAGTTTGGTACGCGCGGATGATGAAGGAGCTGCATTAGCCGACGCGCCGGACGGCTTTGATCATGAACGAGTTGTTCGGATTTCAAAGGGCGATCTTCCGGAAAGGCCGAATCAGTTTGTCTACGGGGTCAAACGTTCCTTGCTTGCTCCTCACGTTATGCGACTCCGTGAGAAAGCTAGCGAAATCATCGCAACCTCACATGCTGCCGCCACTGAGAAACTGAAGCAGCTTGAGATTTACGACGTCGTCCACGCTGTCATCACTCGATCTGACGAGGAGGGTGTTCGGGATTTCGACACGTTCTTCAGACTGCATGACGTGTTCTACAAGGACGAGCTGCGCCGCCACGCGCACTCAAGCGAGCATCTTGCAAAGATCGCGGCCGAACTGCGTGGCGTCAGTGTTCTCGCGCCATCCGCTTCGAAGCCGACCGACAGAAAGACATGGGAGCTTCAGCGGCGTGAAATCTACGATGATCCGAGAGACCTTAACAGGCTCCACCTGCCTGTTGAATTAGGTGACGTATTCGCGTGCGATGGGCGTGACGGCTCTCCTATCGAATACATCGTGCTTGGCCAGCCGTGCGATCTCATGATCAGAACGAAGGATGGTAAGCGTCGAGCCGAACATGTGTTAGTCGCCAAGATTAGTCGCAACGCTCCGGCTAAGGCCGACGGAGAGTCGCTCGCTTCGTTCACACTTCAGTACTACCAAGAGGGCGGCAAGGACGCGTGGGTCAAGTTCGCTAACCACTACACAGTGCCAGTTTGGGTGCTAGACCTTTGTGTGTACAACGATGATGGCCGCGCAAAGTTTCGGGATGACGCGGGGAGCGTGCCTGGGCTAACGGCAGCGTGGGTGAAGCGAGCGGGGTTGCTCAAGACGGACGCTGAGAAGTCGCTAAAGAGGATCGCACCGCAGCAGGCTCAGCAGCCGAAGAAGGGCGGAAACGCTAATGAAGCACCGCTCGTTCCCATAGTCGACCGAGTATTGGGCCATCCATTTGTGCTCGCGTCGGCTCGTATGTCCCCACTAGCCATCGAGGTCGGATGTCAGCGCGTGCAGCGGGTGTTGGCACCGTATTCGGCTGACATGCTCACAAAATTCGGTCACTACCTATCGAGGACGGCTTTTGAAGTGGATCTCGGCCAGGGGACTCTCGAGTAGAGGGTGGCCATGCGAGACCAGATGACGTGCGACCCAGCGTCATCCATTCAACTACCGACCGTCGTCGACGACATCGCCAATTCCATCGTGGCGGTCGATCGGTCAAGAACACCATTCAAGCAGTTTCAGCCTGGCGCAGGTCCATACGGCGAACCGCAACTCGTTCGAGCGATCGTCGACAGACTAAATCAAACGACGGTCTATGCTGGACGAACAAAGACCAAACGTTGTCCCGACTTGCTTATCGACGGCGCATGGGCGCTTGAAATCAAGTTAGCTAGGCCGTTCGGGGACAACGGGAAGGAGGCAGAGAATTGGTCGGTCAATCTCCTGCATCCGTACGAGGGGAACATCAGCGTCGTTGGCGATTGCATAAAGCTTCGCGGGTTGGGCGTCGGCGAGAGGAAAGCTGTTGTAGTGATCGGTTACGAGCACACGCCACCGCGCATTCGCCTTGAGCCCCTGATGGCTGCATTCGAAGCAATCGCGGCACACGTCTGCGATATTCGCCTTGGCGATCGTATTCAGACCCGACGCACTGGGCTCGTGCACCCGGTACACCAGCAGCTCCTCGTCGTCGCATGGGAGGTCGAACCCCCAACCGCCATCGCGTGACCGCCACGGCATTAAGCGACTCTCGTCGTCAACAGCGGTCGGATCATAGAGTGGAGGCCGGCCGTCGGGACAATCCGTTCACGTTCACCGGACGAGTTACCGGTTTCGCCAGACAGCCTCCCGGCGGCGAGCCGATCGGCGATCCGCTCTATCAGGTGAGCCTCACGGGGCGAGGGCGTGCGTCGATGACATTCGTCCGCCGTGACGACTTCCCTGACGCTTACGTGTTCCAGGCTGGGCGGTATGACTTCTCAGCTCCGCCAGCGGTCGTACCTGAGCCAGCCACGCTGGTACTCCTGGGCGGCGGCCTGGCGGGAGTGTGGGTTCGAAGCCGCCGCCACCGGTTGCGGCGGTGGATCCAACCGCGTAGCCCTGCGCGCCGGGAAATAACACGCCGCCACGCCAGCAAGAATCATCACGCCAACAGCCGTAACCAAACGCCAGCGGATCGCGCGGAGAAACACCCGACAACCGCGACGCAATGACCCGCGTCGCCGCCAGGCTCGCAAGGAACCCGGCACAACACCGATCGCGACCAAGCCCAGTCCCATCCGCACGACCATCCCCAGCACGTCAACACGCCGCGATCGGGTCATCGGGCGATGTCATCGTCTCATCGGGGTAATGGAGATTCTCCGGCTCAACAGGAAACTGTTCCGGAAGTGTCTGGACGGCGTCAGCGACGGAAGGCGGCTATGCAGTACGCGTGATGGGATCGAGCCGATGAGACGGCTCGATCTCCCGATTGCCTCTGGCCAGATCGAGGCCTAGCAGCCCGTGGTGAAAGTCGCAACGGGCTGCAGCAGTCCGTGGTGGAGGAGAACGGAAAAGGGGACAGTCCCCTTTTTCCTCAAGATCCTTACTCGCGGAAAAAGGGGGCTGTCCCCTTTTCCGGGTGTGTCTATTTCTGCCAGGGACTTCTAGCGCTGGGCTTCCAGCTTTTCCTGAACGGTTTCCCGCACGTAATGGGGCCGCCCATCGGCCACGCTGAGCGGGATGGTTCGCCCCGACTCCGCGCGCACCAGAATCTCCCACCGGCGCTCGGAGCTGCTCACAGAGACGAGGGTGAACGGCAACGCGTAATGGACGATGACGTCCTTCACGATTGCCGTCACCTCGATGGTGTTCATGGGGCCTAGTCCGCTCGGACGTTCTCGCCGCGCGGGCCCTTCGGACCCTGACCCTTGTCGAAGGTCACCGACTGCCCTTCGCGCAGCTCGTCGAAGGCGGGCTGCACGCACCCCGACTGGTGGAAGAAGTACTCGGTCCCGTCGCTGGTCGCGATGAAGCCGAATCCCTTGTCGCTGACGAGCCGTTTGATCGTTCCGTTCATGGCAATAACCTCAGTCGCCACTGGAGAAGAAGGAGTTTCGAGAGTGAGTGGCGCGATGCACGCTCGCACGAAGCCAAAGTTAGGCCGGTCGGCGCGCCCCGCTATTGACGACTAGAGGGAAGCAGGCAGGCTTAGTTCGACGACACACCAGTCTACACGATCCGCGGTCCGCGCGCCGATCTCTTTGCGAGGGCGGTTTTCAGCTCTTCGGCAGCTCCAAGGGCTGCGCTACGCGTGTCCCTGAGCAGCCCTAAAGGGCTGCGCTACGGCAGCCCGGCGGACGAGGCTAAAGCCTCGTACCACAACGCGCGGTTATTCGTACCTCAGCGCCACCATCGGATCCACACGCGTGGCTCTGCGCGCCGGGAAAGTAGCACGCCGCCACCCCCGCAAGAATCATCACGCCAACAGCCGCAACGAGCGCCAGCGGATCGCGAGGAGAAACACCCGACAACTGCGACGCGATCACTCGCGTCGCCGCCAGGCTCGCGAGGAACCCGAGCACCACTCCAATCGCAACCAAGCCCAGCCCCATCCGCACAACCATCCCCAGCACATCAGCACGCCGCGCCCCGAGCGCCATCCGAATCCCGATCTCCTGCGTCTGGCGCGACACGGTGTACGCCATCACGCTGTAGACGCCGACCGCCACGAGCACCAGCCCCACGCCCGCGAAGATCCCGAGCACCACGAGCCCGAAGCGCGGCTGCGCATACGAGAACTGCTTCAGGAAATTCGTCAGCGTCCCCGCATTCGTCAGCGCGACGTTCCGATCCACCGCCCAGATCTCGCGCCGCACGGGGTCGAGCAGCGCCTCGGGCCTGGTCGCCGTCCGGATGAGCACTCCCCGCATGAAGGCGCCCGTCGTCGTATAAGGAATGAAAGCCTCCGGCATCACCGGATCCTGGATGCCCTGGTTCTTGGCGTCCGAGATGACGCCCACGATCTCGAACACGGGATCCTCGACGCGACCCGCGCCCGGCATCGTCCGGAGCATCTTGAGATCGATGCGCTGGCCGATAGGATCCTCCCCGGCCGTAAAGTACTTGCTCAGCAACATCTGATTGACGACCGCGACGCGGCGGACGCCGATCACGTCGTCCCTCGTGAGCGTGCGGCCGCGAATGAGCTTCAGCTCCAGCGTCGGGAAGTACCCCTCGCTGACCAGCTGGAACAGCGCGAACTGTTTTTCCGTCTGCGGCTTGCCGATGATGTCCGCCTCGGTCCGGATGCCGCCGTACGGCGGCAGCGTCGACGTCTCGGTCGCCGCGACGACGCCCGGCAGCGCCTGGAGCCGCGGCAGGAGCGCCTCGAAGAACCGCTGCTTCGCCTCCGCCGTGTCGTAGACCCCGCGCGGGAGCGGCAGCCGCGCGCTGAGAATGTTCTCCGGGTTCAGCCCGAGATCCGTCCGCTGGAGCTGGATGAAGCTGCGCATCAGCAGCCCCGCGCCCGCGAGGAGCACCAGCGACAGCGCCACCTCGAGAACAACGAAAGCACTCCGCAGCTTGCCGCGCCGGAATCCCCCACCGACGCCCTTGCCCGCCGTCCGGAGCGGCTCCACCATGTCGCGCTTCGCGGTCTGAATCGCCGGCGCGAGTCCGAAGAGCAGCGCCGTGCACATCGCAATGGCCACGCTGAACGCGAGCGCCGGCAGGTCCAGCACGATCTGCGACTCGCGCGGGATGAGCCCTTCAGGAATCAACAGCACGAGCGCCTTCATGCCGGCGTACGCGACGAGACACCCGAAGATGGCCCCGAGCGCCGCGAGCATCCCGCTCTCGATCAGGAGCTGCCGGACGACGCGCAGCCGGCTCGCGCCGAGCGAGAGCCGGATCGCCATCTCGCGCTCCCGCGTCGCGCCGCGCGCCAGCAGCATGTTCGCCACGTTGCTGCACGCGATGAGCAGCAGCAGCCCCACCGCCGCCGCGAGCGTATACAGCGTCGTCTTGAATCCCCCGACGATGCTGTCGGCCCAGCCGACGACCTTGACGACGAACTGCTTGGGATAGCGGTCCGGATACTCCTTGGCCAGCCGGCGCGCGATGACGTCGAGCTCCGCCTCCGCCTTCGCAAACGTCACGCCCGGCTTCAGCTTCGCCTGGAACATGAAGAACCTGCGATTGACCTCCGGATCGCCGCGGTTCAGCACGACCGGCCGATACAGATCCGCCGCGAGCTTGAAGAACCGCTGCGGCGTCACGCCGACGCACGTCGTCTGGACGCCGTTCAACACGAACGTCCGCCCGACGACCGACGGGTCCATGTTGTAGCGGGTGACCCACATCTTGTAGGACATGACGAACACCGGCGGCGCGCCCGGCTTCGCATCGTCCATCACGAGCCCGCGCCCGAGGTGCATCGGCACGCCGAGGAACGTGAAGTTGTTCGCCGTCACGGCGCCGCCGACGAACTGCTCGGTTCCTTCGTTGGTCGCCTGCAGCACGTCCTCCGGCGTGCCGCCGATCACGTCCTCGAAGACGGTGCTCTGCTCCTGAAAATCGAGGAACTCGGGGACCTGGAAGGCCGTCCGGCCGCCCGGCCGGGGGTTCGTCGTGTCCCGAATCTGGATCGCGACGACCCGGTCCGCATCCTTATAAGGAAAGGGGTCCAGCAGGACGTTCTGGATGACGCTGAAGATGGTCGTCGCCGCCCCGATGCCCAGGGCGAGGGTGATGACCGCCAGGGTCGTGAAGCCGCGCTCACGGATGAGTCCCCTCAGGCCGTAGCGGATGTCCTGCCAGATCGTCATGGGACGTTAGACGGCAAAACCCGACGGGATGTTGGTGCTCAAGGTGCTCAAGGTGCTCAAGGTGCTCAGGGTGCTCACGGTGCTCACGGTGCTCAAGGTGCTCAGGGTGCTCAGGATGCTCAGGATGCTCAGGATGCTCAGGCTCATCCCACAATCGCCAGCATGTCGAGGACGTGGTAGCCCAGCGCCGCGTCGCCAGTCACGCCAACGTGCTCGCGGGCGGTTTCGCGCGCGATGCCCTTCGTGAAGATGCGCCACGCGAGATCCTGCGGGATGGTGACGGTGGCGGCGATCGTGCCGGCGGGCTTACTGGCCAGCAGCCACGCGTCGCCGCGGTAGAGATGCCAGTCGCCGCCGCAATCGCCGGTGACATAGATCCTGATGGCGGTGCCCGGCGGCGCGGACATCGAGCGATAGTGAAACGGCAGCGCGCGCATGAAGCAGTCCAGCACCGGGTGATACAGCTCCGGCGTCATGATCGCGCGCAGGCTTCGTGCGGCGGTCGCGGACGGGGCTGGCGCGGCGTCCGCCGGCTCGCCCACCGCGAGGCGAATCTGCTGTTGATGGTGCCAGCGCTCGGTCAGCTCGCGCGCGACATCGAACCAGTTCGCGGAGACCGACTCGCCCGCCCAGCTGACGCCGAAGCGCGCAGGCGCGAACGGGTCGAGCGACGCGTAGTAGCTCGCGGCCTCGCGGGATGACTGTTCCATCCAGGCGATCAGCACAGGCGGACTGAGCCGGCGATAGACCGTCACGCCTTCGGCGTTCAGCCGGTCGATGAACGAGACGAGGTCGCGGCCGCTCGCGATCGCCGGGGGCGGCGACGGCGTGTAGCCGTCGCGGCCGAACGAGAGCTTGCGCAGCTGTGTGTCGAGCAGGTGCGCGGCGACGTCCTTGACCTTCCACCCGGGCGCGATCGTCTGCCGCTCCCAGTCATCGGGCGTCAGCGATCGCAGCAGATCGATCAGCCGAGCGTCGAGCGCGGGGAAGAGGTGCGCCGTTATGAGCGGTTCCATGCTTGATTCTAGAGGTGCTCAGGGTGCTCACGGTGCTCAAGGTGCTCAGGGTGCTCAGGGTGCTCAGGGTGCTCAGGGTGCTCAGGGTGCTCGGTGAGATTCTGCCTCGATCGATGCGCGAGACCGCTGCAATTCTTGCCCCGTTAGGGCGGCCCGCCGCGCGGAATCCTCGAAAATCCACGCGTCTCGCTCACGGCACGGTCCTCGCAATCGACGATGTAAAATGGCGCCCGTGAACACGCTGAAGCCGCGGGTGGGCTACACCGATCTGGTGCATGCCCCCGAGGACGGCCGCCGTTACGAGCTGTACGACGGCGAGGTCCTTGTGGTCGCATCTCCGATGCCCCTGCATCAATTGGTCTCCCGCAGGCTGGCCGCGCTTTTCGAGGCACTCGTCGCGGCCCATGGAGGCACCTTTCTGACGGCGCCGATCGACATCGTGTTCTCCGAGTACGACGTGCTCATGCCGGACCTCGTGTTCTTCGTCGAGGCCCGGAAGCATCTCGTCCAGCTGGCTGCGCCCATCCGTCACCCACCCGACCTGACGGTTGAGATTCTCTCCCCCTCGACCGCGGCCACCGATCGCGGCCGCAAGATACAGACGTTCGCGCGCTACGGCGTTCGTGAATACTGGATCATCGACCCCGTCGACGAACGGCTCGAGATCCACACGTTGACGCCCCGCGGGTACGAGCTCGCGCAAGTAGCAACGGGGCCGTTCCCTATCCGATCTCCACTCATGCCTGACCTGGACGCGCCGGTCGAGTCGCTCTTTCCTAGCGACGTCGGACGACCCTAGCAGGCCGCGGCGTAAAGCGGCAGGCGTCCCAAAAGCGTTCGCGATAGACTGGCTTCGCGTGCGTATATGGCGTTGACGGCCGGAGCCCACCTCGGTCCGTACGAAATCCAGTCCCTGATTGGGACGGGCGGCATGGGCGAAGTCTACAAAGCCCTCGACACCCGGCTCGACCGCATCGTCGCGATCAAGCAGCTGACGCCGGAGCACCGCGAGCGGTTCGAGCGCGAGGCGCGCGCGATCGCGGCGCTCAACCATCCCCACATCTGCCAGGTGTACGACGTAGGACCGGACTACCTGGTGCTCGAGTACCTCGAAGGTCAGCCCGTGCATGGGCCGCTGCCGTCAGACGAGGCGGCGCGCATCGCTATCCAAATCGCCGGCGCGCTGCAGGCCGCGCACGAGCGAGGCATCCTGCACCGCGATCTGAAACCGGCGAACATCATGGTCACTCCGGACGGAACCGCGAAGCTCCTCGACTTCGGGATCGCGAAACGCCTGGAGCGCGCGCTCGACGTCACCGAGACGACGCCGGGGGCGCTCATCGGGACCCCCGCGTACATGTCGCCGGAGCAGATCGAAGGACAGCCGATCGACGCGCGAGCCGACATCTTCAGCTTCGGCGCCGTCTTCTACGAGATCCTTGCCGGACGCCGCCCCTTCGGCGGACAGACGACCTCCCAGGTGATCTCCGCCATCCTGCGCGACGATCCGCCGCCGCTTGGCGCGCCGCCCGCGCTCGAGCGGGTCGTGATGCGCTGCCTGGCGAAGCAGCGTGCCGATCGGTATCAGACGATGGCCGAGGTGAGGACGGCGATCGGGGAGTCGTCTCAGAATCCGGCGACTCGCCAGCCGTCCATCGCGGTCCTGCCGTTCGCGAATCTGAGCGGGGACAAGGAAAACGAGTACTTCAGCGACGGTCTCTCGGAGGAGATCATCAACGAGCTGGCGCACGTTCCGGGCCTGAAAGTGATCGCGCGCACGTCCGCCTTCGCCTTCAAGGGCAGAAACGAGGACGTGCGCCGCATTGCCGAGGCGCTGGGCGTCACGAAAGTGCTGGAAGGCAGCGTCCGGCGCGCGGGGGATCGAATCCGCGTGACGGCCCAGTTGATCTCGGCGGCCGACGGCACGCACCTGTGGTCCGAGCGCTACGACCGCTCGATGGCCGACGTCTTCGCCATCCAGAGCGAGATTGCGGGGGCGATCGCGACGGCGTTTCGGATGAAGATGGCCGCGAAGAAGACGGGCCCTCGCGTGTACACGCCGGCGATCCCCGCCTACGAGGCGTTCCTGAAGGGCCGGCACCTGCTCTTCAAGTTCACGCGGGACTCGGGTCCACGCGCGAAGGGATGGCTCGAGCAGGCGATCGCGCTCGACCCGGCGTACCCGGACCCGCACGTCGTGCTCGGCCTGGGCTATTTCGTGGAGGCGTTTACCGGCACCCGTCCGCTGCGCGAGCTGGCGCCGCTCATCCGGGCGGAGGCCCAGCAGGCGCTGGCGCTCAATCCGTCAGATTCCGCACCGCACATGCTGCTCGGCGCCGTCGCGGCCGCGCGGGACTATGACTGGCACGAAGCAGCCGATCGCTTCCAAGAAGCGGTGACGGCCACGCACGTGTCGGCAGACACGCGTTGGGCCTACGCCACTCTGTACCTGTGCGCGTTCGGCCGCTTCGAAGAGTCGGCGGCCGAAATGGAACGCGCCGTCGAGCAGGATCCGCTGAACGCCGTCTGGCGCGGCGTCTGGGCAGACCAGTTCACCAACGCCGGCAATTACGACCGCGCGGTCGCCGAAGCGCTGAACGCCATCGAGCTCGACGAGAGCCACTTCGCGCCTCACACTGTTCTTGGTCTGGCGTATCTCGCGAGCGGACGACTCGAGCAGGCGGTCGCCGCCTTCGAACGGGCGCATCGCCTGACGCCGTGGCACGCGTTTCCGCTGGGGCTGCTCGCCGGATCGCTCGTCCGGACTGGCGACACGGACCGGGCGGCGGAGCTGATCCGCCAGATGGGAGACCCGCCCGTCCCGATCTGGGGACGAGTGCTCTATCACCTGGTGTGCTCGGAGGTCGACGCCGCCGCCGACTGGTTCGAAACGATGCTCGAGCACCGCGAGCCGTTTGCGGTCGTCTACGTGCGTTCGCCCATCATGAAACCATTGCGAGACAGCCCGCGCTGGCGCAAGCTGGCGGGGATGATGAATCTGACGGACTGATCGCGGGAGAGCCCACGCTAGAGATCGACGTCATCGAGCCATCGGGAGGTCGCCGCTCACCTTCCCGCCGGCGGGACTTTCTGGGCATAAATCGTGTCCGTCGGTCCGTAGCCCGTGATGTGCATCACGACGGGTTCGTTGGCCGTCTGCGCGAAGTGCACAAGGCCCGGCGGCTCGGTATAGAAGCTCCCCGGCGGCAGGGCTTTGAGAGCCTTCGCATCGAAGCGGTCCCCGTATCCGAGATACCACGTGCCCGACACGACGGTCGCCGAGCGGTCGTCTCGATGACTGTGCGCCTCGATTCGTGTGTGTGCCGGAACGTGGAGCCGGATGGTGTAGAGCCCGGGCTTCGTCGGATCGCCCTCGAGGACAGTGGTTCGAATGCCGGCAACGCCCGACGTCCCCGCGCCGGGCCCGGCCTGAGCGAGATCGGCGATCTCGCGCGGCGTCAACCGTCTTTCAGAGCCGGCTCGACTTGTTTGAGCAAGAAAGCCAACGAGCTTCGGGATGACCTGGTCCGGCGCCTCCTCCATGAGCCAGTGCCCCGAACCCTTGACGATCACGCCCTCCACGTTGCCGGCGACGAGCCGGCCCTGCTGAATCAGGAACTCGCCTGACGCCTTCTCTCCACTCAGCACCAGCATCGGCATCGTCAATTTGACCTGCGCAAACTGCGCGAAGTCCTTGGCATCCTGCTCGAACGCTCGGAAGACTTCGAAGCCGGCGCGCATGCCGCCAGGGCGCGCGTAGGCAGCCGCGTAGAACTGACGGTCCGCCTCGGGCACCGAATGTTTTGGATCGGCAGCGAAGTCGTTCCAGAAATGCTCGAAGTAGATCCGCTCGCGGCCGGCCACGAGCTTGAGCGGCACCTCACCGTAAAAGTGGAAATGCCACAGGTCGCGCAGGAGCCAGACAGTCTCCCAATCGCCGACCCCCGGGAGGAACGCATCCATCAGGACGATGCGATCCACCTCCGAGGGGTACTGCGCGGCGTACGCGTAGGCGACCATCAGCCCGATGTCATGGCCGACAACGCTCAGTCTCTTGATGCCCAGCGACGAGGCGAGCGCATGGACATCCTGCGCCATCGTCTTCTTGTCGTAGCCGCCCTCCGGCTTGGACGACTGGTCGAAGCCGCGCAGGTCCGGCGCGACGACGAGACGCGTCTTCGCCAGCTCCGCGATGAGCGGCCGCCACATGTGGCTGCTCTGGGCATAGCCGTGGAGAAGGAACACGGGATCGCCCTTCCCCGCGACGAGATAGTGAAGGCGGACGCCGTTGACGTCGGCCGTTCGTTCTTCGATCGAGATCCGCTGCTGCGCCTCGACCGGCGCGACGACGCCGACTATCAGGATCAGACTTGCGAGACTGGCAACAGACGTCCGCCTTCCAAGGTTCATGCGATGGCTCCTGGGCGAACCGCGGGAACGCGCGCATCGATCCAGCCCTGGATGTCCGCCATGACCTGCTCCTTGCCGATGTCGTTGAGGAGGTCGTGGTAGTGCCCCTTATAGAGCTTGAGCGTCTTGTCCTTCGAGCCGACCGTCTCGTGGAAGAACTCGCTGCCGTGGCAGACGGTCGCCTTGTCGTCGGTGCCGTGCATGATGAGCACCGGCAGCGTGATGAGGGGGAACTCCTCCCGGAGCCGCTCGTCGGCGCGAACGAGCGCCGCGACGGTCGCCGCCGGCTGCACCTCGTGCGCGGTCAGCGGGTCGTTGTTGAGCGCCTCGACCGCCTTCGGATCGCGTGAGAAATCCTCGTTCTTGAGCTTGAGCACCGGGAGCCGCGGCGCGATGTGGCTCAGCCCCTTGATGGCGGCAAGGGCAAAGCCGGGCGCCGGCACCTGGAACGCGAAGCTCTCGCAGATGAACCCGGCGAGCTCGGCCTGGTTCTCGAGCGTGTAGACGGAGGAGACGACGCCGCCGGCGCTGTGACCGAGCAGGAAGACGGGCAGCCCCGGCGTCCCGCGATTTCGCAAGCTTGACGACCGCCGCAACGTCGCTGACGTAATCCGCGACGTCCTCGACGTAGAAACGCTCCCCGTCCGATCTCCCGCGGCCGCGCAGATCGAGCGCGTACGCGGCGCAGCCGGCCTTCACGAACTGGTCCGCCGGCCAGACGTACTGCCCGCCGTGCGAGTTCACGCCGTGACAGATGACGACGACAGCGCGCGGCGTGTCGTCTGGACGCCACGACCGGATGAAGATCTTGAGGCCGCCGGCGCTTTCGAGTGTTTCTTCCCGTGCGGGCTGAGCGAGTACTTGCATCATTGCAATCTCCTGACTATCGGGCGATCGGGCCAAATCATTGGGCCGCACGTTATCGCATCTCCGATGTCCTTGCATCCAATTGATCTCCCGCAGGCTTGCCGCGGGTGCTCAAGGTGCTCAGGGTGCTCAGGGTGCTCAGGGTGCAGAAAGAGCCGACGGAGAGATTCTGCCTCGATCGATGCTCGAGACCACTGCAATTCTTGCCATGCTCGCGGCTCCGACCGCGCGAAATCCTCGAAAATCCACGCGTCTCCCTCGCGGCACGTTCCTCGCAGTCGACGATGTAAAATGGCGCCCGTGAACACGCTGAAGCCGCGGGTCGGCTACACCGATCTGGTGAACGCACCCGAGGACGGCCGCCGTTACGAGCTCTACGACGGCGAGGTCCTTGTGGTCGCAGCTCCGTTACCCCGGCATCAGTTTGTCTCCCAGAGGGTCGCGTCGCTCTTGGAGTCATACGTCGCAGCGCACGGTGGGACGTATTTGGTGACGCCGATCGACATCGTGTTCTCCGAGTACGACGTGCTCATGCCCGATCTCGTCTTCTTCGTCCAGGACCGGAAGCATCTCGTCCCGCTGGATGCTCCTATCCGCCACGCCCCTGATCTGGCGGTCGAGGTCCTCTCTCCCTCGACGGCAGCCACCGATCGGGGGCGGAAGATGCAGATGTTCGCGCGGTATGGTGTGCGCGAATACTGGATCATCGATCCCGTCGAAGAACGACTCGAGGTTCACACGTTGACGCCCGGCGGGTACGAGCTCGCGCAGGTGGCAACAGGGCCGTTCCCTATCCGATCTCCACTCATGCCTGAACTGGACGCGCCGGTCCAGTCGCTCTTTCCTCGCGAGGCCGGACGACCGCAGCCGCGCGGCCCGGACGACCCTAAAGGGTCGTACCACAAGCTCAACTAGGATCGCGTTCAACAAACGCGCTCAGGCGGCTCAGAGCCTCGTCCCACTGCGCCGAGATCTGGACCAGGAGGCGTCTCACCTCGCCGAGTCGCCGCGCCTGAATCTGCCAGAGCTGCTCACGGCCGCTGCGGCCGCTCCGCGCGAGACCCGCGTCCGACAGCACCCGCAGATGCTTCGTGACCGCCTGGCGCGACAGCTGCGTGCCCGCGGCGAGTCGAGAAATCGACAGCGGGCCTTCGCGACACAGGCGCGAGACGATGTAGAGACGGGTCTCGTCGCCGAGCGCCGTGAAGACCGGGGCGGCGTGAGCGAGCCTGGCCGGCGTGAGCGCTGATCGGGATCCGCCTTCGCGCAGGCGCTTCGGCGCGGCAGGCCCGCCTTCGCGCAGGCGCTTCGGCGAGGCAGGCCCGCCTTCGCGCAGGCGCTTCGGCGGGGCAGGCATATCAGCGCTACGCGGCACGCGCCAGGTACTTTCCGACGAGGACGAGCTGATGGTCCCAGCCCTCCGCGTTGGACTTGAACGCCTGAGCCCGCCGTTCGAGCGGGATGCCGTCGAAACCCGATTCGGTGATCGTCAGCTGCGTGCCCTCCGGGACGCGGGCCAGCTCGAATTCGACCAGCGTCGTGGGCTCGGAGCTGTAGTCCTTCGCGTCGACGGCGTACGGGTGCCATCGGAACGAGAACCGGCGCATGGGCTCGATCCGCTCGACGAACACGACGAACGCCATCCCGGCGTGCGGCTCCTGCATCTTCGCGACGTCGGGGTCGACCTGAGTAGGAACAATCTTCCCCGACAGCCGCGCGCCAGCGACGAACGGACCGTCGAACGCGGCACCGAACCACGCGCCGAACTGCCGCGCGTCGCTGATGGCGTCCCAGACGCGCTCCAACGGAGCGCGAAGAAGTGCTGTCTTCCTGATGCGATCGGTATCCTCAGCCATTACGCAACCTCACAGTTGCGTTTCACCGTACCACACCAACCGGGCATGTGCAACCTGGAGGTAGCACATCTAAAAACGACCTCATCGGTGCACTAAGGTGCACCGTAAAGACGCGCGGAGGGACGACCCTAAAGGGTCGTACCACAACGAGGCTAACGGGTCGTACAACAACGAGGCTAAAGCCTCGTACCACAAGACGCGTCACAGCTGAGCTGCAATCCCGACGGGCGGCAGTAAGCTGGAGCCGCTGTGACAGTCGAATCGCGCATCGATTCAGCGGAGTCGGCGCAGCGCCGGGCCGAGGTCGCGCGAGATCAGAGCGAGCGGCGCTATCGCCAACTCGTCGAGCACAGCCTGGGACTGATCTGCGTCCATGATCTCGACGGCCGGCTCCTGTCGGTGAACCCTGCGGCCGCCCGCTCGCTCGGATACGAAGCTCACGAAGGCACCGGAAGGAATCTCCGGGACTACCTGGCGCCGGAGACGCGTCACCTCTTCGACGGCTACCTGCTGCGAATTCGAGACAAGGGCACCGACAGCGGTTTGATGCGCGTGGTCGCGAAGGACGGCTCCGAGCGGGTGTGGCTCTATCAGAACATTCGGTACGAGGAGCCAGGCGCGCCTCCATACATCCTCGGCCACGGCCTCGATATCACCGACCGCATTCGTATCGAAAAGGAACTGCGGCAGAGCCAGCACGCGTTGAAGCGCGCGTACGCCGAGCTGGACGCCCGCGTCCAGGAGCGCACCGCGGAATTGCGGCACGCGAACGACATGCTGGCGTTTCTTGCCACGGCAAGCGAGCAGCTGACGCGGGCCCTGGACTACGACTCGACACTCAACGGCCTGGCCTCGCTGCCAGTCCCGCTGCTGGCGGATTGGACCGTGATACACCTCGCCAGCCAGGACGGCACCTTCCGGTCGATGACCGGCAGGCACGCCGACGCCGGCCTCGAGCCTGTGCTGCGGCAGCTGGCGGCCACGCGCGATGTCCGGCTCCCTGCGACGTGCTGGGTTGCGCGCGTGATGGCAACGGCCCAAAGGGAAGTGATCTCCGACGCCGCCACGGAGCCTGGTTCCTTTCTGGGGCCGGGACCGCACTCGGAGCTGGCATCTGAGCTCGGGCTTGGCAGCCTCGTCATCGTCCCCTTCCTGATGGAAGGCAAGAGAGGGACGTTGTCGCTCGTATCCTCCGAGCCGCAGCGATTCCCGCCGTCAGACGTCGCCGTGATCGAAGACCTGGTGCGGCGGTTTCAGGCTGCCATCGATCGCGTTCAACTGTACAGAGAGGCCCAGGACGCCAATCGCCTGAAGGAGGAGTTTCTGGCGACGCTGTCGCACGAGCTGCGCACGCCGGTAAACGCCATTCTGGGCTGGGCTCGAATTCTTCGGACACGTCCGCTCGAAGGCGGCATTCTCCAGGCCGTCGAAGTGATCGAGCGAAACGCCAAGGCACAGACACGATTGATCGAAGACATGCTCGACGTCTCCCGCATCGTCACCGGGAAGCTCACCTTCAATCTGGAGACAATCGACCTGGCGACGGTCATCGGCGCCGCGCTCGATTCCGTGCGACCCGCCGCTCAGGCAAGGAACATCCAGCTGGTCGAGCATGTCGACCCCTCGACCAGCCCGATTCAAGGAGACGCCCACCGTCTTCAGCAGGTGATCTGGAATCTGCTGTCCAACGCCATCAAGTTCACCCAGCCGGGTGGCACCGTCACGATCGCGCTCCAGGGATCCCAGACCAGGGTCGAGGTGACGGTGAGCGATACGGGAGCCGGGATTCGGCGAGAGGTCCTTCCGTTCGTGTTCGATCGGTTCCGCCAGGCGGATTCGTCGACGACGCGTTCGCATGGCGGCCTGGGGCTGGGGCTGGCCATCGTCCGCCACGTCGTCGAGCTGCACGGCGGAACGGTCGAAGCCGACAGCGCCGGTGAGGGAAAAGGGGCGACCTTCAGGCTCGAGCTGCCGGTCCGCGACGCCTGGGTCCCTGGCGGCACGGAAGGCCGGCCCATGGTGGACCAAGACGCCGTGGCAGCCACGTGGGAGCCGCTGCTCCAGGGCCGCCGTGTTCTGGTTGTCGACGATCATGCCGACGCCCGCCAGCTCATTGCCGGAATTCTCGAGGCATCGGGCGCCTCGGTTGTCAGTACCGCCTCGAGCCGCGAAGCCTTCGACGCCCTCTCGCGGTCGGCGCCCGACGTGCTGATCGCCGACATCGGGTTGCCGGAGGAGGACGGCTACGCGCTCATTCGTCGAATCCGGCGCCTGGATCCAGACCACGGCGGCCGGATCCCCGCGATCGCCTTGACCGCGTACGCGCGGGCTGAAGACAAAGATCGCGCCCTGGCCGCCGGTTTTCAGCGGCACGTCGCGAAGCCCGTGGAGCCCCACGCGCTCGTGAGAATTGTCGTGTCGACGCTGGAGGAGCGAGCCACGAATTAGGTTCGATTGGATCGCGTCACTCTCTGGTCGCCTGCTTATTCCGAAACCGCCGTAGGAGGCTGCGTGCGGCGGACCACCAATGTCGGGCGGGCGGCGCGACCATCACTTCCTGCAGAGGGAACTGAGAGAGAAATTGCTCGAACTCGACTTCCAGGTCCGCCATCCGCGCGAACTGCTTCCAACGGACCTCCATAACGCCATACTCTGGCATGGATTGAGGCAGTTCTGCGCCGGAACTCCTGGCTTCGCCCAACGCCTTTGAGAAGGCTGCCAGACCCGCGCGGAAACTCTCGATGGCCCGGCGTTCTTCTGCCGTGGCAACAAAGCCGAGACGGACGTAGCAGGAGCGGAGCATGTCCCGGACGTCTTCCGTCAGATCTTTTTCACGAAACCGGGCGCGGGCTGATTCGCGGATTGCGGCCTTGAGGACGTCGATCGGAGCAGGCAGCTCCTCAATCGGGATTGAATCCAGATCGGTGTGCTTGTTGTTCACCACGAGGAAGGCACGGATGATTGCGTCGCACGGCGTCGTCGTCCACACGTTGCCTCCGGCGATTGCCAACGAGGCTGAAGCCTCGGAATATCGTCCGCGCGCTGACTGACTCGGAGCTCGATGATACGGAAGTCGGCGAGGGCCGCGCGCCACGAACGGATCCGCTTCGACGATCGCCTGGATCTGCGCTCGACTCCTGCCCACCGCCAAGATGATCCCGCCGTCCCTGGGGATCTTTCTGCCCGATACGGCGCATTGCCGGAGGCGTAGTCCTTCTTCAGGAACGCCATGTGCGCCCTGGGTGCAGGTGCACTAAGGTGCTACGTGCTCTGTGCAAGCACCGCACCAGCACCGAGCACCGAAGTGCACCCGCACTTTAGGGCACCTTAGTGCACCAAGGCACCCTGGTGCATCTAGAAGATGCCCTCAGCCCTCGAACGGTTTAGTGCTTCAATGAGTCGTGCGCGCTCTCTTTCTCATCCTCGGGCTCGCACTGCTCGTCTACCTGACCATCCGTCTGGGCTTCGCGGATCTCCTGGACAGTCTCAGGAGCATCGGCTGGGGCTATCTGCCGCTGCTCGCGCTCTACGGCACGTACCAGCTCACGCGCGCCGCGGCGCTCGCCCAGATGGTCCCCGCCGGGGCCGTCCCGCTCCGATCGCTCCTCTGGACGCAGCTGTCGGGTCAGGCGGTCCAGACGCTCACCTTCACGGGCCCGTTTCTCGGCGAGCCCACGCGGGCGTGGCAGCTCACACGCCGCGGCGTGGCGACGGGCGACGCGTTCGCGGGCGTCATCGCCGAGTATCTCGTGAACACGTTCCTGTCCGCGGCGCTGTCGATCGCCGGACTCGTCTGGCTCCGCGCCCATGTTCCGCTCCCGGCACCCGTCGACACGGCCGCGCGGATCCTCATCATCGGCATGGCGGCGTTCCTCGCGACGTCGGCCGTCGCGATCGTGTTCCGCATCCATCTGCTCGGCGCGATCGTCGCCGCCGCCGGGCGGATGCCGCTCGTCGGACGCCGGCTGCGCATCGATCCGGCCGACATGCGGCGGATGGAGGATCGCCTGCTGCTCGTGCTTTGCGATCGGCCGTCGCGATTCCTGCGGACGGCGCTCGTCGACGCGCTCGCGCAGGCGCTGCTCATCATCGAGGCCTGGTGGATCCTGCAAGCGCTGAAGGTTGACGCCGGACTCTTCACCGCGGCCCTCCTCGAAGCGGCGACGAAGTTCATCAGCCTCGCATTCTTCTTCGTCCCCGGCCAGATCGGCGCCGCCGAAGGGACCTACGTCGTCGCGTTCGACGCGCTGGGGCTCGCGCCCGCGGCAGGATTCGCGTTTGCGTTCGTGCGGCGCCTGCGAACGCTGGCCGTCGCCGGCGCGGGGCTGCTGGCGCTCTCACTCTCGGGACGGGCGAACCCGAACCTCAGCCCTTGATCAGCTTCTGAATGTCGTCCGCGCGCTGACTGACTCGGAACTCGATGATGCGGAAGTCGGCGAGGCCGCGCTCGACGAACGGATCCGCTTCGACGATCGCCTGGATCTGCGCTCGACTCTTCCCCACCGCCAGGATGATCCCGCCGTCTCTGGGGATCTTCCTGCCCGACACCACGAAATTGCCGGACGCGTAGTACTTCTTGAGGAACGCCATGTGCGCCGTCATGTGCTTGTCGATCTGAGTGAGGTCGGCCTTGTAGATCAGCTCGATGACGAACATTTCTTTCAGCTTTCGCTTCAGGCGACCCGGGTGCACCAGGGCTCGGTGCCCTGAGTGCAGGTGCACAAGGGCTCGTGCCGGTGCGCCGCACCCAACGACCCTGAAGGGTCGTACCACCAAGCACCTCGGCGCTTCACAGCTCGACGTAATCCACATCGATCGTCTCGTCCGGGCGCGCGCCGAGCCGCTCGAGCAGCTCCGTGATGATCGCCGCCTTGTCCTGCGCGTCGCGCCGCGACCAGGTCCGGGACTTCACCTCGATGAAGTAGCCGTCGGTCGGCGGATTCAGCAGCCGATCGACGTGCACGTAGAACCGGGCGCCGCGATACGCGACGCGCCAGCGGAGACGGTCCTTCTCGATTTGCGCGCTCGCGCGACGGCTTGAAGTACTCGCGGTAGAAACGGGGCGAGTGCGTCGCGGGCGCGAAGTAGCGCGAGCGGAACAGCAGCACCGATCCGAACGCCGCCTCGCGCGACGGCCCCGTCAGCGTCAGCCGGGCGCGGGCGCTCACGACTGCGCCCTGCTCGTCGAGAAACTCGTCCTCCCGGTACCGCAGCCGTCCCTGGCTCGGGTCGTCGAAGAAGAAATAGGTGTCGTACTGGTGATAGTGGACGGCGCGGATGACCGTCAGGTCCTCGGACGCCAGCGCCTTCACCACCGTGTCGGTGGAACGGACGCGCGCCTTGACCTGGACCTCGAAGCTCTCCTGCTCCGCCGCCCCGCCGATCGCGATGAGCTTCTGCAGGACGCTCTGCTCGCGCCGCACGAGGAACGCGTCGATGCGCCGGGCCACGTCGCGGGCGGCCGACTGGAGATCCTCCTCGTCGAGCGTGAGCAGCCGGCGATCCCGCATCAGCCACCGGCCGTCGCACATGACGTCGACGATGTCGGTCGATTTCGCCGAGTACACCAGTTGAGAGTAGACGGCATTCGGATCCCGCTCGAACCGCGGGGCGATGTGTGTCCGATCGAGGTCGAAGACGATGAGATCGGCGCGCTTGCCGGGCTCGAGCGAGCCGGTGACGTCGCCAAGGTGAATCGCGCGCGCGCCGATGCGCGTCGCCATGGCCAGCGCCAGCCGCGCCGGAAGCGCGGTCGGATCGCCGCTCGTCCCCTTCGCCACGAGCGCGGCCAGCCGGGTTTCCTCGAGCATGTCGAGGTCGTTGTTCGACGCGGGCCCGTCGGTCCCGATGCCGACGGCGACGCCGAGGTCGAGCATCTTCGCGACCGGCGCGACGCCGGAGCCGAGCTTCAGGTTGCTCGTCGGGTTGTGCGCCACGCCGGCCTTCGCATCGCTCAGCGCGCGGATTTCTCCTTCGTCCACGTGCACGCAGTGGGCGGCCAGGACGCGCGCGTCGAACAGCCGCTGCTTCTTCACCCACGGGACGACCGGCATGCCGTGCTCGCGCCGGGACTGCTCCACCTCGAACGCGGTCTCGGACAGGTGGATGTGAAGCGGCACGTCGAGCTCGACGGCGAGCTCCGCGCACGCCCGGAGAATCTCGACGGTGCACGTGTAGGGCGCGTGCGGCGCCACCGCGGGGGCGATGAGCGCGTCCCCTTTCCACCGGACGATGAACTCGCGCGCCGAGGCCAGCGAGTCCTCGAAGCTCGCGGCGTCCGGCGCGGGAAACTTGAGCACGGTCTGCGCGCAGAGCGCGCGCAGGCCGGCCGCCGCGGCGGCCTTCGCGACCGAATCCTCGAAGTAGTACATGTCGGCGAAGCACGTCGTCCCCGACCGGATCATCTCCGCGCAGGCGAGCTTCGTTCCAAGCGAGACGAACTCGGGCCGGACGAACTCCCGCTCGACCGGCATCATGTATCCCATCAGCCAGACGTCGAGGCGCAGATCGTCGGCGAGCCCGCGCAGGAGCGTCATCGGCGCATGCGTGTGGGCGTTCACGAAGCCGGGCATGACGATGCGTCCTCGGCAGTCGATCGGTCTCGCGCGCTTCGTAGTCCGACGCCGGCGCCGCCGACGGCGAGAATCCTGCCGCCGCCGATGGCCACCCATCCCGGCGCGAACGCCGTGAACCGCTCGTCCATCGTCAGGACGTGCGCGTTGGTGAGGAGGAGGTCACAGGGAGGCAGCACTGCCCCAGTTTACGCTTTCGCCGCGACACAGAGAGATGAGGAGGCACAGAGAAAGGCGGGGACGATGAGGCACAGAGGCGCAGAGACACAGAGAAAACTTGATAGACCGTGTTGACCCCACCCTCCCCGAGCCATACCATCGGCGGCTGAGAGCGACGAGGCTAAAGCCTGGTACCACACCGCGCAAGACGAGGCTAAAGCCTCGTACTACAAATGATTGGGCACGCACTCGGACCGTATCGTGTGCTGGAACAGATTGGCGCGGGCGCAATGGGCGTCGTGTTCCGCGCGCGCGATACGCGCCTCGACCGTGACGTCGCGCTCAAGGTCCTTCCGGCCTCGGCCATCGGTGACGACAGCGCGCGCCGCAGACTGCTGCAGGAGGCCAAGACCGCCTCCGCGCTGAATCATCCGAACATCTGCGCCATCTACGACGTGGGCGAAGCGGACGGACAGGTCTACATCGCGATGGAACTGGTGCAGGGCCGGCTGCTCACGGCCGACCTCGGCCGCGACCCGTCGGCGCTCCCCCGCGTGCTCCGCCTCGGCGTCCAGCTCGCTGACGCGCTCGAGCACGCCCACGACCGCGGCATCATCCATCGCGATCTGAAACCGTCGAACATCATGGTCACGCCGCAGGGGGACGCGAAGATCCTCGACTTCGGCGTCGCGTCGCGAACGGCGGCCGCGGGCGCCGACCAGACGCGATCCGCCGCAACCCTGGAAGCCGACGCCCGGACAACCGCCGGCACCCTGTCCTATCTGGCCCCGGAACTGCTTCAGGGCGGCGTCCCCGACGGCCGCGCCGACATTTGGGCGTTCGGGATCGTTCTCTACGAGCTGATGACCGGCCACCGGCCGTTCGAGGGAGCGACGTCGTTCGAAGTGTCCTCGGCGATCCTGCGCGATCCGACACCGGCGCTGCCCGCGGGCGTGCCGGCCGCGCTCCGCGGCGTCGTCATGAAGTGCCTGGAGAAGGATCCGGCCCGCCGGTACCAGCGCGCGGGAGAGGTGCGGGCAGGCCTGGAGACAGCGCAGTCCGCATGGTCCGAGCGCGGAACCACACCCCCCTCGACTGCGCTCGGGGCAGGCCCGACGCGCGTGGGCACCACGCGCCGCAACGCGGTGCTTGTCGGCATCGGACTGCTGGTGCTGACGGCGGCGGTGATCGCGTTCTCATGGCGTGGCCTCAGGCCGTCGACAAGTTCCGCAGCCGTTCCGCGCGTCGAGTCCATCGCCGTCCTTCCGCTCGCCAACCTCTCCGGCGATCCGGCGCAGGAGTACTTCGCGGACGGGATGACCGAAGCGCTCATCGCCGACCTCGCGAAGATCTCGTCGCTCAAGGTGATCTCACGCACGTCGGTCATGCGGTACCGCGGGACGACGCGGCCGCTGCCAGAGATCGCGCGCGAACTGGGAGTCGACGCCGTCATCGAGGGATCTGTTCAGCGATCGAAGGATCGCATCCGCATCACGGCGCAGCTCATCGACGCAGCGTCCGATCGCCACCTCTGGGCCGACAGCTACGATCGGTCGTCCCAGGACGTCCTGGCGCTGCAGTCAGAGGTCGCCCGCGCCATCGCGACGCAGGTTCGGGCGCGCGTCAGTCCCGAGGAGACGGCGCGCCTGCAGAACGCGCGGACGGTGAAACCCGAGGCCTATGAAGCCTATCTCCTTGGTTTGCATCACATCGCCAGGCGGAACCCGGAATCGCTCGAGCGCGCGTTCGAATCGTTTCAGAAAGCGACCGAACTCGATCCAACGTTCGCGCTCGGCTGGGCGGGTCTTTCCGGCGCGTATATCGAGCGCGACGTCTGGGGGGACTCGGCGTGGGTCGGCACGCCGACGCCGCGCGGACGGCAGCGCTCGAGGCCATCCGGCTCGAGCCGGACCTCGCCGACGCGCACCGCTCGCTCGCGGCCGTCAAGTTCCAGTACCGATTGGGACTGGCCCGGAACGGAGGCCAGCTACCTCAAAGCGATCGAACTGAACCCCAGCCTCGCCGACGCGTATTCGGGGTACGCCTACTATCTCACCGCGATGGGGCGCTTCGACGAGTCGATTGCGAACGCGAGGCGCGCCGCGGAGCTGGACCCATTGTCCCCCGTTCTCGTCGGGTCGTACGGCCGGGCGCTCTATCGTGCCCGCCGCTACGAGGACGCCCTTGCCCGCTACAAGCGCGCGCTCGAGATCGATCCGGAGGATCGGCCGTCGCTCAGCCGCATCGCCGAAGCCTACATTGAGCTCGGCAAATATCAGGAGGCGCTCTCGTTCGCAGACCGTCTCGAGAAGATTGGCCTCGCTCCGGCGCGTTTGAGAGGCCGGATCTACGCGGCGATGGGCCGGACATCCGAAGCGCTCGCCGAAATCGAACGGATCAAGCGCGACAGCACAGCGGGTGATCAAGCCGTTGCTTACGCCGCAATCTACGCGCAGCTCGGACGCGCCGACGAAGCTATTGCTGCGCTCGAACAGGGCGTCGAAGCGCACTTCCGCCGCGAGCCAGGAGCGATGTTGCCGTTCGTCCCGATGGATCCGGTCTTCGATCCGATTCGCGGACATCCGCGGTTCAACGCGATGTTGGAACGGGCAAAGCTGCCGCGATACACGATTTCGAGATAGCCGGTCATCATCGCCATCGAGGTCATCGGCGTCACGGGCGCGTCGGCCGCGGCGAGGCCCGCATCTCGCGTTCGGTCCGCTCGAGCAGCGCGCGCTCGGCCGGCAATCCCCTCGTCCTGAGAATCGCGCCCGCCTGACGCAGTGGCTCGGCCGCCTGCTGCACCTGGCCGGCTGCGTGCAACGCGCGCGCGTGCCACAGAAGCGCGACCCCGGTGCTGCGGTTGGCCGGATCGAAGCCGCGCCAGAACGTCGCGGCCTGATTGGCTGACGCGACGGCATCCGCGGTACGACCAGCAGCAAGCTGCGCGCGGGCGAGGTTGACGAGCAGATCGGCGCGATCGGGAGACACGGCGGGCTGCACCTTCTCGAACAGGGTTCTGGCCCGGGTCAAGCTGTCGAGAGCATCCGCCGTCTGCCCCGCCTCGATTTGAGACTCGCCGAGCGCCGCGAGTGTCACCGCGTGATTCGTCGCCAGCGGCTGCTTGGAGAAGAACGCCGCCGATTCTCGAAAGAGCGCCTGCGCCTCGGCATGTCGTCCCTGTGCGCTTCGGAGGATGCCCAGACGCAGCTTCGTGTAGGCCTCCTCCAGAGGTGTGCTGAAGGGACGCGAGAGCAACGGCGCGAAGACCGCATCCGCCTCGGCCAACCGCCCGTTCCGGGTCAATACGAACCCCGTGACGCCCGCGGCCCCGCGGACGTCGAGATCGTTGGCCCCGAGAGTGGCCGTCAGAATCCGATTGGCCTCGCTCAGTTCTTTCTCGGCCTCGTCGTAGCGGCGGGCACTGGCGAGCCCGCGACCGACGGCAAAATGCCAGCGCCCCGCGTCCACCTTCGACTCTCCCCCCGAAGCCGTGGCGGTGCGCAGTCCACCCCGGAAACTGTCGATGGCGGTCAACGGGTCCCCGAGGGCCAGCGACGCGTTGCCGAGGCGCCCCAGAGTTCTTACGACGTCGAAGTGATCGGGACCGAGGAGCTCGATCTGCTGGTGGACAAGCGGTTTCAGCTCGGACACGCCCTTTTGCAGATCGCCTTCGAGGACGAGCGCGTACGCGTACAACGAACGTCCATTCAGCAGATCGACGGTTACCCGCCCGCCATCGATCTCGCGCGCCAATTCGTAAGTACGGCGCGCCGGCTCCAGTCGGCCGCTCTGACCGGCGTCCATCCGCGTGCCCGCCAGCGTGTGGTTTGCCAGCATCACGCTGCGCTTGTTGGTTGCCAGCAGCCGTGATTCGGCGAGTTGCACGGCTTCGGTCGCCGCCGCGATCGCCTCGTCGAAGCGGGATTCCTGGACACGCAGGTTCGCTTTCCAGCGGAGGGCGTTCACCAGCCCGGCGATGTCGCCGGTGCGGCGCATCCCTCGCTCCGCGGCGTCGAGGTGCGCGCCCGCCCGCTTGAAGTCACCGGTCTCGATCAGCGCCTCGGCGAACGCAAGCTCGGCGGCAATCGTGACGCCGTCGTCCGCACCGAGCTCTTTCATAGCGACCTCGGTCGCTTCTCCCAGCACCGGCTCCGCCTGCTGGTATTCACCCAGGCCGATCAGGCTGATACCAACAGATGTCAGGAGCTCGGCGCGGATCGCCGGATCACTGACCGACATCGCGGCGAGGCGTGCGCGCGCCTGTTCCAGCAGATCGACGGCGCTCGTCTTGCGGCTCCCGCCGCCGGCGGTGTCCGCGTCCTCGAAGATCGACAACACGAAGCGCTTGACCTCTTCCGCGCGCGCCGCCTGCGCCCGCGCGCGCTGCGCCTGCCACAGCGCAACGCCGGCACCCGCCAGCAGGGCCAGCGCGACGACGACGGCGGCCGCGACCTGGAGCCGGTGGCGGCTGATGAATTTGCCGGCCCGGTAACTCAGTCGGTCGGGCTGCGCGACGACTGGCTGGTGATCCAGATGACGACGCAGGTCCTGCGCCAGGGCTTCGACGGTCGCGTAGCGCTGGGTGCTGTCCTTCTTCAGCGCCTTGTTCAGGATTGCGTCGAGGTCCCCTTTCAGCTGCTTGCGCAACGCGGGCTCTCGCGCCGCCTCGCTGGCCAGCGGCGCATCGATCGTCGTGATCGCTTCTTCGAGCGCCGCCGTGGTCGCGCGCTTGAGGCGGTAGGGCCGGGCGCCCGTCAGCAGCTCGTAGGCCACCGCGCCAAGGCTGTAGACGTCGCTCGCCGTGCCCAGCGGCTCGCCGCGGATCTGCTCCGGGCTGGCGTAGTCCGGCGTCAGCGCGCGTCCCGACAGCTCGGTCAACAGGGTGTCCTGGGTGCGGTCCCCTTCCATCAGCTTGGCGATGCCGAAATCCAGCAGCTGAACCTGGCCGTCGGCGGTGACGAGGATGTTGCCCGGCTTCAGGTCGCGATGCACCACCAGCCGCGCGTGCGCGTGCGCCACCGCGGCGGCCACCTGCAGCAGCAGATCGAGCCGCTCGCGGAGCGGCAGCGCTCGCTCGCGGCAGTACACGTCGATGGCCTGGCCCTCGACGTACTCCATCGCAAGATAGGGGCGGCCCTGATGGTCAAGTCCGGCGTCGTACAGACGCGCGATGTGCGCGTGCTCGAGCGATGCGAGGATGTCGCGTTCGCGGTCCAGCCGCTCGGCGAGGGCGCCGCCCCAAGAGAGGTGCGGCAGCTTCAGCGCGACCTGCCGTTTGAGCTGTCCGTCCGGGCGCTCGGCCAGCCATACGGCGCCCATGCCGCCCCGGCCGAGCTCGGAGATCAAGCGATAGGGGCCGACCATGTCGCCGGCCGCGGCATCGCCCGCACGCGCCGGCTTGGACGAAGTCGGGAGGAATGTGGCGGTCTGTGCTTCCGCCGGTTCACCTGGACGGGGTTCGTCCACAGGTCATTCTTGCACGATGCTAAGATGCCGGCGGAGAGTTGCTATGGATCCTCGTATCGCGCCGTTGACGGAGATTCTTCGGCTCAACACGAAGCTGTTCCGCAACTGTCTCGACGGCGTCACCGACGAGAAGGCGGCGATGCGGCCATCGGCCTCTACCAACAGCGCCGCCTACATCGCGACGCACGTGGCCGAATCACGCTTCTTCCTGCTCGGCATGCTGGGCGCCGAACAGCCAAGTCCGCTCGCCAACTATCTGAAAGGGGCGCGCGGCATCGACGACGTGAAACAGTTTCCGCCGGTGACCGAGATTCAGCGCGCGTGGACCACGGCGTCGCACGCGCTTCGCGACCGGCTGGACACGATCACGGCCGCGGAGCTGGATGCGTCGATCGCGTCCCCGTTCCCGCTCCCCGTATCCGACCCGACGGCGCTGGGCCTGCTGGCGTTCTTCGTACAGCACGACAGCTACCACATCGGGCAGCTCGCGCTCCTCAGGAAGCACGCGGGGCTGCCGGCGATGCAGTACGTCTGATCGACAGGCTAGATCGCGGCTTCCAGCTTGTCCTGAATGGATTGCCGGATGTCGGAGGGCCGCCCATCGTGGACGCTGAGCGGGATGGTTCGTCCAGACTCCGTGCGCACCTGGATGTCCCACCGGCGCCCGGAGGCGATGACGGAGAGCACGGTGAACGGCAACCCGTAGTGGACGATTACGTCCCGCAGGATTGCCGTCACCTCGCCGTTGTTCATTGGACGGCCTAGGCCGGCCGGACGTTCTCGCCGCGCGGGCCCTTCGGGCCCTGCCCCTTGTCGAAAGTTACGGACTGCCCTTCGCGCAGTTGATCGAAGGGGGTCTGCGTGCAGGCCGACTGGTGGAAGAAGTACTCCGTCCCGTCGCTGGTCGCGATGAACCCGAACCCCTTGTCACTGACGAGCCGCTTGATCGTACCGTTCATAGAAAGAACCTCTGTCGCCACAGGAGACGCGTAAGTGTCGAGTGTGTGTGGCGCGATTCACGCTCGGCACGGAGCCACGTTGGCCGGTCGGCGCGCCCCGCTGTCGATGACAGGGAAAAGAGGCATTGCTCGAACGCAGGCAGGCTCAGGACCAAGCAGTATACACCATGTGCGGGCGAGCCCCGAATTTTTGGCCGGACGGGTTTAGGGTGGCACTGGGGTGCTCTAGGTGCCCTGGGTGCGGGTGCACTGGGGTGCTCGGTGCGGTGGGTGACCCCGAATGAGGTCAGACGGAAACTGCCCCGGCGAGGTCTCCAGGCTGCTGAAATAATTGCCACATCCCCTGACAGTTATCGCGGATTCCCGAGGTCCTCCGCCGGTACGCTTCGCCCCTCGCCAGCTTCGCTTGGCGAGACGCAGGACCTCTTGCACGAAGGCAAGAAGCGCGCGTCATCAACCGACAATCGACGGCCTAGCGCTAGGGGCCGCAAGCGTGAGCCTTGCACTGAGCCCTTTGCACCAGCACCCAAGGGCCCTAAGGGCCCGGTGCACCCAGTGCACCTTGCTCATTTAGGGTAATCTTTTCTGATCGAACCCAACGACCAGAGCCGTTTAAGAGGAGGACTCCTTGGATCACGCCGTGTCGACCCCAACCGCGCCGCCCGACATCGAGGCGTCGCAACGTGTCTTTCAGATTGCCCTCGGCTACATCGCCTCGACCGCGCTCTACGCCGCCGTGAAGCTCGAGATCGCCGACCAGCTCGCCTCCGGCCCGCGGCCGGTCGCGGACCTGGCGCGCGCGACGGGCGCCAACGAGGATGCGCTCTATCGCGTGCTGCGCCTGCTCGCCAGCCTCGGCATCTTCGAGGAAAGCTCGCCGCGCCAGTTCGCCAACACCGCGCCGTCGTCGACGATGCGCGCCGGTATCCACGGGTCGGTGCACGACATGGCGCTGTTCATGGCCGATCCGTTGCACTTCCGCGTGTATGCCGACGCGATGCACTCCGTGACGACCGGCCAGCCGGCCATCGAGAAGACCGTCGGGATGCCCGCCTTCGAGTACTTCGCGAAGGACCAGGAGGAGTCGAAAGTCTTCAACAACGCGATGACGATGTTCAGCGCCATGGTCGTTCCGGCGGCGCTGGAAGTGTACGACTTCAGCGGAATCGGCACGCTCGTCGACGTCGCCGGCGGCCACGGCCAGGTGCTGATCTCGATCCTGAAGAAGTATCCCTCGATGCGCGGCGTGCTCTCGGACGTGGACCACGTGATCGCCGGCGCCATTCCGCGCATCCGCGAGGCGGGGCTCGAGGGCCGCATGAAGACGGAGGTCATCGACTTCTTCAAGGCGGTGCCCGAAGGGGGCGACGCCTACATCATGAAGCACATCATCCACGACTGGGATGACGATCGGGCGCTCACGATTCTCCGGAACATCAAGAAGGCGATGAAGCCGGGCGGACGAGTCATCCTGCTCGAATCGGTCCTGCAGCCGGGCAACGCGCCCGACTTCGGCAAGCTGATCGACATCGAGATGCTGCTGATTCCCGGCGGCCGCGAGCGCACCGAAGCGGAGTGGGCGTCGCTCTTCCGCCGCGCGGGGTTCGAGCTCTCGCGCATCGTCCCGACGCAGTCGCCTCTAAGCGTCGTGGAGGCAAAGTAACGCGGCACTAAGACCGCGCTGGCGGCAAGGGATTCGCTCCGGCCCGCTAACGGTGGCGCGGAAAAACGCGCTCTCCGCAACGCTTCTGCGCCCCGCGCAGGTTCGTAACCTGCGCGGCAGTCACGCTTCGAGCGCGTTTTACCCGATCCGCATCGCGCCACCTCACGCGGTCCTCCGCGAATCCCTTTCCGCCTGGGCGCGTTCTGGCGATGGCCCAGCCCCGACCTTTTCGCCTATCCAGTCGTTAGCGCGCACCCGTACCAAAGCGCGCAGCGAATCGACGTGGCGCGGGTCTGTGAAGCGGGGCCGGATGAGCGTCAGAGGGAACACGGCGGCGGAGCGAGGATTCCGCGGCGGTCTGCCGCGAAAGGGGCGTCCGGCGTCCCGACGGTTATCGGTGCCACCCGTTCAGAAAGTGGGGAGTTGCAAATACCTGGACCGCCGCGGTGCGACAGAGTACCGAGCGGAGCCGCGTGTTCCGGCCCCGCCTGCGCGGCCGAAGCCTCCGAGCCGCTTCGGCGAGGCGAAGGCCCGCGATGCTCTTCCAGACCCGCGCCACGTCGATCGCTGCGCGCCATTACTCCCCGCGCATCGCTTCGGTCGGGCTGACCGACGCCGCTTTTCGGGCCGGGATCAGGATCGCCGCGGCTGACACGAGCGCCAGCGCGAGAACGCCAGCAAACAGGGCGCGCGGATCGTGCGGCGCGACGCCGAACAGCATCGCGCGGAAGGCGTGGCCGGCCGCGAACGTCAGGACGAGGCCGACCGCCATGCCGGAGATGACGAGACGGCCCGCGCCAGAGAGCACCAGCCGGATGAGATCGATCGGCGCCGCGCCGAGCGCCATGCGGACGCCGAGCTCGCGCCGCCGCTCGGCGACCAGGAGCATCAGCAGCCCGTACATCCCGAGCGCCGGCAAGCGCGAGCGCGGCGGCGGCAAAAAGCGCGAGCAGCCGCGCGTTGATCCGCGGCTGGTCCAGCGAGTCGCCGATGACATCATCCAGCGGCTTCACGCCGAACACGGGGCGCCCGGGATCGAGCGAGCGCACGAGCTGTCTGACGGCGGCCATGACGGCGCGCGGGTCCCCTTCGGTTCGCACGACGTACGAGGGATCGGGCCACCATCCGGCGCCCATGCACGTATAGATGTAGGGCATGACCGGCGCCGCCGCGCCGTCGTCGAGCATGTTGCCGATGACGCCGACGATGCGCGCCGACTCCTTCTGGTCAGGCACTCGCATCTCACGTCCGATCAACGAGGCGCCGCCGCCGTACAGGTCGACGAACCGGCGGTTCACGATGACGGCTCGCCCGAAAGTGATGCCGATCCGAAGCTCGGGACACGATTCACCGGCGACGAGTCGAGCCCGCAGCGCCTGCAGGTATCCCGGGCTGACGCCGCGCGTGCCGACGGTGAGGTTGCCGCTCTGGTCCGGACCCGCGAGGCCGTCGACGCGCACCTGATAGCGGAGCGTCGCGCCCACGGCCGGCAGAAAATTCGTGAAGCCGGCCGCTCTCACGCCCGGAAGCTGCTGCAGGCCGGTAAGGATCTGCTCCTGAAGCTGACCCACGCGCTTGCGATCCTCGTCCCACGCGGCGCCGACGTGAAACGTGAAGACGTCGTCGGTCTCGAACCCGAGCGGCGCCCTGGTCATCGCGCCGTAGCTGCGCACGAGCAGAGCCGCCGATCCCGCGAGGAGCATGCTGAGCGCGATCTGCGACACGACGAGCGCGCCCTGCAGACGGTGACGGCCCCCGCTGACGCTGCGCCCCGCGGGCGTGAGGAGCGGCAGGATCTCGTGTCTGGTGGTGAACAACGCGGGAAGGAGGCCGAACGCGCCGACCGCGAGGAGGCTGGCGGCTGCCGCGAAGCCGAGCGCCCGGCCATCGAGCGCGACTTCGGCCATCCGCGGAACGGTCGAGAAGTTCGTCGCGATCAGCCGCGTGAGCCAGACGGACGCGGCCGCGCCCACCGCGGCGCCCGCGACCGCGATGACGAGCGCCTCGAGCAGCACGACGCTCACGATCCGTCGATCCGAAGCGCCGATGGCGCGCCGAATCGCGAACTCGCCGGCGCGCCGGTGGAGCTGCACGAGCATCAGCCCCGCCACGTTGGCGATGGCGATGACGAAGAGGAGCGCGACGGCGCCGAAAAGAAGCACCAGCGCCCGCCGGTAATCGCCGACCCGGACTTCCTTCAGGTCGCGAATCTCGACGCCCATGTCCTTGTCCGTCTTCGGATATTGCTCGCCAAGCGCCTGCTGGACACGCGCGAGATCCTCGCGCGCCTGCTCGAGCGTGACGCCGCGTGACATCCGGCCCACGCCGCCCAGAAAGCGTGCGCCACGCGCGTCGAGCGCGGTCATCAGCCACTCGTTGAGCTGGGCCGGAATCCAGACGTCGGTCGCCGCGCTCGTGAACGCCCGCGGCATGACGCCGACGATCGCGTAGCCGCGGCCGCCGATGGTCAGCGTCTTCCCGACCGCCGCGGGGTCGCGGCCGAACCGCCGCGTCCAGAACGACTCGCTGACGACCGCGGTCGTCGGTCCACCGAATCGCTCCTCATCGTCCGTGAACGTCCGGCCGAGGAGGGGCGTCATCCCGAACACCTTGAAGAAACGCGGCGAGACGCGGCGACCTTCGAGCCGCTCAGGCTCGCCGCCGCTCGTATCAGTCACGTTCTCCGAGTAGCTGGCGGAGATCGCGTCGAAGGTCCGGTTCAGCCGATTCCAGTCTTCCAGCCGAACGGGCGCGATCAGGCTGGTCCGCTCCTGCCCCGTGGCGCTCGCCTCATAGACGCTGACGAGCTGACCGCCGTCGGGGAACGGCAGCGGCTGGAGCAGCACGCGGTCGACGACGGAGAAGAGTGCCGTCGTGATGGCGACGCCCGCGCCTATCGTCAGCACCGCGGCCGACAGGAACAGCGGACGCCGCGCGAGGAGACGCACTGCTTGTGAAACGGGACTCATGGACCCTTTGACGGGGAGAAGGGGAGGTGGGTTGGTCCATTGTGGATTGCTGAGTGTGGATTGTGGATTGGCCGTCAAGCCGCGCGACGGGGTTCACTGGATATAATGCCGGTCGGTATCGATGCCCCGCACGCTTTCGCACTACCGTCTCGAATCCGAAATCGGGCGCGGCGGGATGGGCGTGGTCTACCGCGCCGTCGATACGCGCCTCGGCCGGACCGTCGCCATCAAGACGCTGCCGCCGGAGGCGACGGCCGATCCCGATCGCCACAAGCGGTTCGTGCAGGAGGCGCGCTCGGCCTCCGCCCTCAACCACCCGCACATCGTCACGATCCACGACATCGACGAGGAGGCTGGCACGACCTTCATCGCCATGGAGCTCGTCGAGGGCACGCCGCTCGATCGGATCCTCGCGCAGGGCGCGCTGCCCGTGCCGACGGCGCTCGAGTACGGTGGACAGGTCGCCGCCGCGCTGGCGGCGGCGCACGCCAACGGCATCGTCCACCGCGACATCAAGCCGGCCAACATCATGATCACGCGCGACGGCCGCGCGAAGGTCCTCGACTTCGGCATCGCGAAGCTCGTCGAGCGGGCGCCGACCGAGGAGACCATGTCGGCGCTGGGCACACGGCCGGGCGTGATCATGGGCACGGCGTCGTACATGTCTCCAGAACAGGCCGAAGGGCGCGTTGTCGACGCGCGGTCCGACATTTTCTCCTTCGGCGCCGTCCTCTACGAGATGCTGACCGGCCGCCGGCCGTTCGTCGGCACGACAGAGCTGGGCACCATCACGGCGATCCTGCGCGACCAGCCGCCGCTGCTTCGCAGCGTGCGGCCGGACATTCAGGCGGACGTGCAGACGATCGTGGATCGATGCCTCGCGAAGGATCCGGCGGCGCGCTACCCGGATGCCGGGGCGCTTCGCTCGGAGCTCGACGCGAGCCACGCAAAGATCACCCGCCCGGCCGAGGCGACCTGGCGGAGGCCGGCCGTCCTGGTTCCCGCAGCGATCGCGCTCACGGCCGCCGCCGCGTTCGGTGTCTGGCAGACCGTGCAGTTCAGGCGCGCGCGATGGGTTCAACAGCAGGCCATCCCCGAGATCGAGCGGCTGCAGGTGACCGATCGCTCGCTCGATGCCGTGCGGCTCGCCCGGCAGGCGGAAACGTACGCGCCGGCGGAGATCGCTCGCGTGCGACAGACGTGGAGCTCGCTGGGTCTGACCACGACGCCCGAGGGGGCAGATGTAGAGATCAAAAACTACAAAACGCCGGACGTACCGTGGGAGCCGCTCGGACGCACGCCGCTCCGCGACCAGCGTCTGCCCTTCGGCTATTACCGCCTGCGCATCGCCAAACCGGGGTTCCTGCCGCTCGAGATCGCGAGCGGCTCAGTGAACCGGCCTCCGATTCCCCTCACGCCTGATACGCCGACCATGTCTGGAATGATGCCCGTGCAGGGCGGACCATACGGCGTCGGCGTTTCGGAAACCGTTCCTCTCCCCGACTACTGGATCGACAGGCTCGAGGTCACGAACTCCGAGTTCGGGAAATTCGTCGATGCCGGCGGCTACCGCGACGCGAAGTACTGGAAGGAACCGTTTCGCGAGGGCGGCCGCGTGCTGACGTTCGACGAGGCGATGGCGCGCTTCCGCGATTCGACCGGCAGGACCGGTCCGGCGACGTGGGAGCTCGGGATTTATCCGGAAGGACGGGCGGAATATCCAGTCGGCGGGATCAGCTGGTTCGAGGCGGCAGCCTACGCGGCGTTCGCGGGCAAGAACCTCCCGACGCTGTATCACTGGTATCGAGCCGCCCCGCCACAGGAGTTCTTCTCGGACATTCTGGCCCTCAGCAATTTCGACGGGAAGGGTCCCACCAGAGCGGGAGAACGCCAGGGCCTCGGACCGTGGGGCACGCTCGACATGGCGGGCAACGTCAAGGAGTGGTGCTCGAACGTGCCGCAGGGAACGGATCTGCGCTACATCCTCGGGGGCGGCTGGAACGAACCGAGCTACCGCTACCGCGAGACCGACGCGCGGAATCCGTGGGACCGGCTGCCGACGTTCGGCGTGCGCCTCGTGAAGAACCTCGGTCCGGTCGACGAGCGCACGGCCGCTCCGGTCGCACGGGTTTACCCCGATCCGAAGAGCATCGTGCCGGTCTCCGACGAGCTGCTCGATGTGTACCGGCGCTTTTACGAGTACGACCGCACCCCGCTCAACGCGCGCGTCGACAGGGTGGACGACAGCGCGCCTCACTGGCGCAAGGAAACGGTCAGCTTCGACGCGGCTTACGGAGGAGAGCGGATTCCTGCCTTCCTCTTCCTGCCGAAGAACGCCGCGCCCCCGTACCAGACGATCGTGCTCTTTCCGAACGCGTACGCCGTCAGCGGCGCGCCGAGCGAGAACCTCGATTTCTTCACGTTCGATTTCATCATCCGCAGCGGCCGCGCACTGCTCTATCCGATCTATCAGGGGACCTTCGAGCGGCGCAAACCCGGCACCCCGAGTCCGACCGGCACCGTCAGGCGCGATCTGCACGTGCAGTGGGCGAAGGACTTCTTCAGAGCGGTCGACTACCTGGAGACGCGGCAGGACATCAATCTGCAGAAGCTCGGGTACTACAGCCTGAGCATGGGCGCCTACTTCGGCCCTATCCCGGTCTCGCTCGAACCTCGAATCAAGGTGGCGGTGTTCGCCTCCGGCGGCCTGCGCTACAATTATCCCCCCGAAATCCAGCCCGCGAACTTCGCGCCGCGCGTGAAGGTGCCGATCCTCCTGGTCAACGGCAAGGATGATTTCCAGACACCGCTGGAGGCGCAGCGCCGGCTGTTCGACCTGCTGGGCACACCCGCCGAACACAAGCGCCACGTGGCGCTCGAGGGAGGCCACGCGCCGAACGACTGGCGGAGCCTGATCCGCGAGGTGCTCGACTGGTTCGATAAGTACCAGGGGCCTGTCCGGTAGCCGGGTTCACGGAGGCCAGGGAGATCACGGAGATTGATCAACACGGAGACACGGAGGGCACGGAGAAAGCTTTTGGACCCTTAAAGCTCCGTGATCTCCGTGTCTCCGTGTTTGTCTCTCTCCGTGATCTCAATAGCCTCCGTGACCACTAAGAGCTACCCACCCGCCATCGCTCCAACAACCAGGAACGGCTCGTCACCCGTCGCGACCGCATCAGGGAGCGGCGCGTCCGGCAGCTCGTGCGACAGATCCTCCTGGCAGGCGTAGAAGCGAACGAACGGCCGGCGTTTCTGCGTGACGTGGTCGCGGATCGTCCCGCGCAGGACGGGATACGACGCTTCGAGCGCGTCGAGGACCGAGCGCTGCGTCACGCGGCCCTGGACGTCGATCGTCACTTCGCTGCCGACCTTGGCCAGCATGCGCAGATGCGTTGGCAGTTCGATACGGATCATTTCAGCGTTTGAACCTCGACTGATAGTACCGCGGGCAAATCGCGGACGATCGGCGTCCACGAATCCCCCGCGTCAGCCGACCCATAAACCTGACCGCCGGTCGTTCCAAAGTACACGCCGCACTTGTCCAGCGAGTCAACCGCCATCGCCTCGCGCAGCACGTTCACGTAGCAATCGCGCTGCGGCAGCCCTTTCGTGAGCGCCTCCCACTCGTTTCCGCCCGACCGGCTGCGGTAGACGCGCAGCTTGCCGTCCGGCGGAAAGTGCTCCGAGTCGCTCTTGATCGGCACGACGTAGATCGTTTCGGGCTCGTGGGCGTGGACGTCGATCGGAAACCCGAAGTCGGTCGGCAGGTTCCCGCCGACATCCTTCCACGAATCCCCGCCATCGTCGCTCCGCATGACGTCCCAGTGCTTCTGCATGAACAGGACGCCGGGGCGCGAGCGGTGCATGGCGATCCGGTGGACGCAGTGCCCGACCTCGGCGGTCGGGTTCGGGATGCCCTCGGATTTCAATCCTTTGTTGATTGGCTGCCACGTCTTCCCGCCATCGTCCGAGCGGAACGCGCCCGCGGCCGAAATGGCGACGAAG
Source organism: uncultured Acidobacteriota bacterium (assembly GCA_963847125.1). Classification (GTDB taxonomy): domain Bacteria; phylum Acidobacteriota; class Vicinamibacteria; order Vicinamibacterales; family 2-12-FULL-66-21; genus DATAEE01. The sequence continues at coordinate 1,599,719 of CAWJYM010000004.1, read as the reverse complement.
ATCCGATTCGGGTTCTTCGGATCCAGAAGGATGGTGTGCAGGCACAAGCCGCCGGCGCCCGGCTGCCAGTTCGGACCCGATCCGTGGCCGCGCAGCCCGGAGAGCTCGTTCCACGTCTGGCCGCCGTCGGTCGTCTTGAACAACGCCGCGTCCTGAATGCCGGCGTAGACGGTGTCGGGATCGGTAAGCGACGGCTCGAGATGCCAGACCCGCGCGAACTCCCAGGGGTGCGGCGTGCCGTCGTACCACTGATGCGTGCCCGGGACGCCGTCGTAGACGAACTTGTTGTCCACCGGCTCCCAGGTCTTTCCGCCGTCGTAGGAGCGCTGGATCATCTGTCCGAACCAGCCCGTGCTCTGCGACGCGAACAGGCGATTCGGGTCGGCGGGCGATCCTTTGACGTGATAGATCTCCCAGCCCGCGAAGTGAGGACCGCTGACGTCCCACTTGTCGCGCTTGCCGTCGGAGGTCAGGACGAAGGCGCCTTTACGGGTGCCGACGAGTACGCGGACGCTGCTCATCTTTAATCCTTCGCGGGGCTCCGGCCGGCCTAAGAGGCCGGCCCTCCGAGGCCCACGCTCCCATATAGTCGATCGGCGGCCTGTCGAGATCGACAACCCAGACCAGCCTGAAGGCTGGTGCCACAACCAGCTCGAACCGATAAACTGAGTCCTTGCCCCTCGCCACCGGCACCCGCCTCGGCCCGTACGAAATCGAGTCCGTCATCGGCGCGGGCGGCATGGGGAACGTGTATCGAGCGCGCGACACGCGGCTCGACCGGGCCGTGGCGATCAAGCAGCTGACGCCGGAGCACCTCGAGCGATTCGAGCGCGAGGCGCGCGCGATCGCGGCGCTCAACCATCCCAATATCTGCCAGGTGTACGACGTCGGCGCCGACTACCTGGTCCTCGAGTACCTCGAGGGCCAACCGGTGCGCGGCCCCATGCCCGCGGATGAGGCGCTCCGGCTGGCGCGCCAGATCGCCGGCGCGCTCCTGGCGGCGCACGAGCGGGGCATCCTGCACCGCGATCTGAAGCCGGCCAACATCATCGTCACGGCCGGCGGCACGGCGAAGCTCCTCGACTTCGGTGTGGCCAAGGTCCTGAAAGCCTCTCCGGACGCGACCGTGACCAGGGAAGGGGCGCTCGTCGGCAGCCCCGCCTACATGTCACCGGAACAGATCGAAGGACAGCCGCTGGACGTCCGGTCCGACGTGTTCGGCTTCGGCGCGGTCCTCTACGAAATGCTCGCGGGCCATCGCGCGTTCAGCGGGCAGACGACGTCTCAGGTGATTGCGGCCATCCTCCGCGACGACCCGCTGCCGTTCGCGGCGCCGCCCGAGCTGGAGCGGATCATCCGGCGCTGCCTCACGAAACGGCCCTCCGACCGGTATCAGACGATGGCCGAGGTGAAGGGGGCGCTCGACGCGGCCTCTCCTGCGCCGGCGCGCCGCCAGCCGTCGATCGCGGTCCTGCCGTTCGCCAACCTGAGCGGGGACAAGGAAAACGAGTACTTCAGCGACGGCCTCGCGGAGGAGATCATCAACGAGCTGACGCAGGTTCCGGGACTGAAAGTCATCGCACGGACGTCGGCGTTCGCGTTCAAGGGCAAGAACGAGGATATCCGCCGCATCGCCGAAGCCCTCGGCGTCACGAAAGTCCTGGAAGGCAGCGTGCGCCGCTCGGGCGACAGAATCCGCGTCACCGCCCAGCTGATCTCGGCGGCCGACGGCACGCACGTGTGGTCGGAACGGTACGACCGCTCGATGGCGGATGTCTTCGCGATTCAGGACGAGATCGCGCAGGCCATCGTGAAGGCGCTTCAGATGAAGATGGCGGCGAAGGCGGCGCCCCTGCGCGCCCACACACCGGCGCTGCCCGCATACGAGGCGTTTCTTCGCGGACGGCATCTCCTGTTCAAGTTCACGCCCGACGGATGGTCGCGCGCGAAGGACTGGCTCGACCGGGCGATCGCGCTGGACCCCGAGTACCCGGAGCCGCACATGGCCATGGGCCTGGGCTACTTCCTGATGGGCTTCATCGGCATCCGGGCGCTGCGGGATATGGCGCCATCCGTGCGCGCCGAAGCGCAGCGGGCGCTCGCGCTGAACCCGTCCGACCCGCAGCCGCACTTCCTCCTCGGAGCGCTCGCGGCAGCGCACGACTACGACTGGGGCGAGGCGAAAGAGCGATTCGACCTCGCGATGGCAGCCCCGAATGTGTCAGCCGACGCGCGCTGGGCCTACTCCAGCGTGTACCTGAGCGCGTTGGGCCGCTTCGAGGAAGCGGCGGCGGAAATGGGCCGCGCCGTCGAGCAGGATCCGTTGAACGCCGCCTGGCGGGCGGTCTGGTCCGCCAACCTGATCGGCGTGGCGCTGTTCGATCGCGCGATCGAAGAAGCGCAGAAGGCGATCGAGCTCGATGAGAACCACTTCACGCCGCATTTCATCCTGGGACAAGCGTATCTGGCGAGCGGACGCCCGCGGCAGGCCGTCACCGCGTTCAAAAGGGCCCATCAGGCGGCGCCGTGGAACGCCGCCCCCCGCGGCATCCTCGCCGGAACGCTCTTCCAACTCGGGGAGAAGGAGCGCGCGGCCGAGCTGATTCGCGAGATGGGAGACACGCCGCTGCCCGTCTGGGGACGCGTGCTGTACCACTTGCTTGCGTCGGAGCTCGACGCGGCCGCGGACTGGTACGAGAAGATGATCGAGCATCGCGAGCCGTTTGCCGTCTTGTTCGCGCGCTCACCGCTCACAGAGCCGTTGCGGCAGCACCCACGGTGGCCCAAGATCGCGGCGTTGATGAATCTGCCGGTCTCCTGATCGCATTCCTCCAGTGGCCGACGACGGCCGGCTTATGCGGCCGGAGTCTCGAGACTGCGCGAGATGACCGCCTGGACCGTCAGCAGGAGCGACGCGATCGACGCGGCGTTCTGGAGGGCGGAGCGAACCACCTTGGCCGGATCAATCACGCCCGCCTGCACGAGATTCTCGAACGTCTCCGTCTGCGCGTTGAAGCCCTCGTCGCCGGTCATCTCCCTCACGCGCTGGACGACGATCGAGCCTTCGTGACCGGCGTTGGCGGCGATCCAGCGTATCGGCTCCTCGATGGCGCGGGCGATGATGTTGACCCCGACCTGCTGGTCGCCTTCGAGCGTCAGCGCACGGAGCGCCGTCGACGCCCGGAGCAGCGCCACGCCGCCGCCCGCGACGACACCTTCCTCGACGGCCGCCTTCGTTGCGTGCATGGCATCCTCGACGCGGGCTTTCTTCTCCTTCATCTCAGACTCGGTGGCCGCGCCAACCTTGATGATCGCGACGCCGCCGACCAGCCTGGCCAACCGCTCCTGCAGCTTCTCGCGATCGTAGTCCGAGGTTGTATCCTCGATCTGCGCGCGCAGCTGCTTCACACGCCCCTCGATACTCTGCCGCGTGCCGGCGCCTTCGATGATCGTCGTCGTGTCCTTGTCGATGGTTACCTTCTTCGCCTTCCCGAGGTCCGCCACATCGAGACTTTCAAGCTTGATTCCGAGATCGTCCGAGATGGACCTCCCGCCTGTCAGGATGGCGATGTCCTCGAGCATGGCCTTGCGTCGATCGCCGTAGCCCGGCGCCTTCACGGCCGCCACCTGCAGCGTGCCCCGCAGCTTGTTGACGACGAGCGTTGCCAGCGCGTCCCCTTCCAGGTCCTCCGCGATGATGAGGAGCGGCTGCCCGATCTTCACGACCCGCTCGAGCAGGGGCACCAGATCCGTCAACGAACGAATCTTCGTCTCATGGATCAGAATCAGCGGATTCTCGAGTACGACTTCCATCCGTTCGGGATTGGTCACGAAATAGGGCGACAGATAGCCGCGATCGAACTGCATGCCGTCGACCAGTTCCAGCGAGGTCTCGAGCGTGCGGCCTTCTTCGACGGTGATGACGCCGTCCTTGCCCACCTTCTCCATCGCCTCGGCGATGATGGTGCCGATCGACTCGTCGTGGTTGGCCGAAATCGTGCCGACCTGGGCGATCATGTTGCCGGCCACCGGCTTCGACTGGGCTTTGAGCGACGCGACGATCGCGTCGACGGCGGTCTCGATGCCGACCTTCAGCTCCCGCGGGCTGGCTCCCGCGACCACGTTCTTCACGCCTTCGCGGTAGATCGCCTGAGCCAGCACGGTGGCCGTGGTCGTGCCGTCGCCGGCCACGTCCGACGTCTTGCTGGCCACTTCGCGGATCATCTGCGCGCCCAGGTTCTCGATCGGGTCCTTCAGGCTGATCTCCTTCGCCACCGTGACGCCGTCTTTCGTGATCGTCGGCGCGCCGAACGGTCGGCCCAGGATGACATTGCGACCCCTGGGTCCCAGCGTCACTCTAACCGCATTGGCGAGACTGTTGATGCCGCGGAGGATGGCCGTGCGCGAGTCGTCTCCGTATGTGATCTGGTTTGACATGGTTGTGCTCCGTAGACGCCTGCGCCCTCTCGCGGGGGCTGCCGAACTCGGTCATCGCTTCGTGGGAATGGGTTCCTGCCACAGGATGAGCACGATCGTCGGAATCAAGATCGCCGTGAGGAGCAGGATCGCGCCCGTGCCGACCGTCAGGGGCGACATGTACAGGGCCAACAACCCGAACAGGACGATCCACACCGGAATGACAGCCTTGCGGCGGATGAACATCGACATGGTGGCCTCTCTTTCGTGTGCTAGGCGAACAACGAGGCGGGATGACTCGACCCCGCCTCGTTGAAGTGATTTACGCGGCGGCGGCGACCTTGATCTGCTTGGGCTTGGCTTCCTCGCGGAGCGGCAGGCGGACCGTCAGCACGCCAGCCTTGTACTCGGCCTTGACCTTGTCGCCGTCGACCGTCGGCGGCAGCCCGAACGTCCGCGCGAACGAGCCATAACTGCGCTCGATGCGATGGAACTGGTCTTCCGCAATTTCCGTGTCGACCTTCTTCTCGCCCCGGAGGGTGAGCGTGTTCCCCTCGACCGCTACCTCGATCTCCTCCTCCTTCATGTCGGGCAGCTCAGCCTTCAGCACGAGCTCGTGCTGACCGTTGCTGTAGATGTCGACCGCCGGCACCCACGCGCCGCGGGTGAGGTCTTCCTGTGGACGGCCGTAGAAGCCCTCGAACACTCGGCTCAGCCGGTCCTGGAGCCCGGCCACGTCACGTAGCGAATCCAAACGAACCATAGTCATGATGATCTCCTGTCCTGCGGCGATCTCGTCGACGGTCGCGTTCGCGACCTGGTACGGCTCGAGATCTCCTCAGTTGACGCGGCTAAGAGGTAGGAACCGGATAACCTGACTTAGTTCAGATGTCCGAAGACGGAGGGGTTAGAACTCAATCCTGTTAACTAGTGTCGGTTAATTAGCGCCGCATGTCAAGCGCCATGTGAGGCCGCGGCGCGGCTGTCTCGTTGTGCACAGTCTGCGAACCGTAGGACGGATAGAGTGGCTGTTAGAGGTTGCGGGCCCATGAAACTGACCGACCAGAGACCGATCGTCCACCGATCCGGGCGGCGCGTTCGTCTGGCTCGATCGCTTGATTCGGCCGGGGGTCTGGCGCGGCGGCTCCCACGATGGCACCTCTTTGACGGGCGCAGGTCGCGAGCGCTGCGACGGGTCAACCCGGTCGGTTCGACAGACGTACAGGACCTGATACGGTTGGACAGCGACAAGGGCTAATCGGATCGGGTTCATCACGGAGGGCAGCATGTCGGAACGAAACGGCGACAAAGCCAGGTTTCAGCGTGAACGCAAGCGCAAGGTTCTCCATCGGACGCGCATTCGCGATCTGCGGAAGAAGCTGGAACAGGACAAAGTCGCGAAAACACACCCTGCTCTCCGCCCCCCGTCACCCCACACCGTGATTCATTGACCGTCGGCGCGGGTCTTCGGTTCGACCCGCTATCCCTCGCGGAGAGCCGTCGTCGGATCGAGCGCCGCGGCGCGGCGCGCGGGCAGCCAGGATGAGAGAGCCGCGATCGCAAAGAACACCGCGCTCATCACGACGAACGTCAGCGGATCGCTCGGCCTCACGCCGACCAGCATCGTCGTCATCCCGCGCGTGAGCGCGAGGGCGCCGAAGAAGCCGAGCACGATGCCGGCCGCGCTGAGGCGCAGGCCGTGGCCGACGACGAAGCGGAGGATGCGGCCGGGCGAGGCGCCGAGCGCCATGCGGACGCCGATTTCGGCCGTGCGCTGGCGCACGACGGTCGACAGCACGCCGTAGAGTCCAACCGACACGAGCAGCGCCGCCATGACGGCGAACACGCCGATGAGCATGAGCGAGAAGCGCGTGCCCGCCTGCGCCTTCCAGACGAGCGCATTCATCGGCTCGACCTCGGTGACGAGGTACGTGCGGGTCGACCGACGCGACCGCCGCGCGGACCGCGCCCGCGATCTGCGAGGGGTCGCCGGAAGTCCGGATCGCCCATCGGTTCGCGCCGAAACCCAGGAAGCCCTCGGCGAAATACACCTGCTCGCGTCCGGGATCGGCGAGCGACGTGACGCGCTGGTGGCCGACGACGCCGATGATCTCCACCCACTCCGGCTCCGCCGTGCGAATCCGGATGAGGATGCGCTTGCCGACCGCCGGCTGATTCGGAAACGCCTTCGCCGCGAGGATCGGATCGACGACCACGAGGTTGCGTTTGGGATCGTTGTCCGCTTCGGTGAACGTGCGGCCGAAGAGGAGCGGCGTGCTTCATCGCCTCGAAGTAGCCCGGGCGCACGAGCTGCCAGTCCACCGCCTGATACTTCGAGTTGTCGGCGAGCGCCTCTTCCAGGCCCCAGCGGATGGTGCTGAAGTTGCCGCTGAGCGGGAACGGGAACGACGCGGTCACGCTCTCGACGCCCGGGATCGCGCGAAACCGATCCGCGAGCTGGTTGCCGGCCGCCTGGCGCTGCTCCGGCGGGCCGGGACGTCCTCCCAGCAGCTGAAACGTCAGGAGGCCGCGCGGATCGAACCCTGGATCGATTCGCTGCAGCTCGAGGAAGCTGCGGAACATCAGCCCCGACCCGACGAGGAGCACGAAGCACAGCGCGACTTCGAGGACGACGATCGCGTTGCGGAACAGGCGGCCGCCGCCGCGCAACCCGGCGGTCCGCGCGCCGCCGCCGAGCGCGCTCATCACGTCCATCCGGAACGCGCTCCAGGCCGGCACCATCCCGAAGATGAACGCGGCCGCCAGCGCGCTGCCGGCCGTGAACAGCAGGACGATCGGGTCGATGCGAATCATCTCGAGGCGCGGAAGATTCGCCGGCGCGATCGCCTGCAGCTGCCGGATGCCGGCCCACGCGAGCGCGATGCCGGCGACCGTCCCGAGCGAGGTGAGCACGGCGGCCTCCGCGAGCATCTGCCGGACGACGCGCCAGCGGCCGGCGCCGAGCGCGGCGCGGACGGCGAGCTCCGGCCCGCGCAGCGACGCACGCACGAGCAGCAGGTTCGCCACGTTCGCGCACGCGATGAGGAGCAGGAAGATCACCGCGCCCATCAACGCGATGATGGCGGGCCGGACCTCCTCGACGAGCGTCTTGTGCATCGGCTCGAGCCGGGCGTAGAAGCCGGAGCCCTTTGGAGACCGGAAAGTCGTTGCGAATCTTCGCCGAGACCGCTTCGACTTCTTCCTGCGCGCGCGCGAGCGAGGCGCCCGGCTTCAAGCGTCCGATCGGCCGGAGGCCGAACGTGTTGCGGTTGGCGTTGTTGTAGTTGAGACGGTTGGCGATCCAGAAGTCGGGCCGCTGCTCCACGTTGGTCCCGGGCGGGAAGAACAGCTCGAACCCCGGCGCCAGTACGCCGACGATCTCCGGACGGGGGCCGCCCTGAATCCGCTGCCCGAGCACGTTGGCATCGCCTCCGTAGCGTCGCTGCCAGTACTCGTAGCTGATGATCGCGACGACCGGCAGCGGCGGCGGACCCGGCGCGGCCGGTGCGCCGCCCGCCTGTGGCACGGGCTGCTGCGGCTGCGGCCGGCCATCGTCCTCCGTGAAATCGCGCCCGAGCGCAATGCCGGCGCCCATCAACCTGAAGAAGTTGGTGGTGACGACACCGAATCGGACCTGCTCCGGCGTCCCGTCCTTTCCGGGAATCACCTGACGGCCCGTCCGCACGGCGGCCATGTCCTCGAACGAGCCCTTCGAGCCGTCACGGATGTCGACGAAGTTCTCGTTCGAGAGCGGCATCGCGAGACTGTTCCGCGCGCGCAGGTCCATGTACATGACGACCAGGCGATCGGGCTCCCGATACGGGAGCGGGCGCAGCAGGACCGCGTTCACGACGCTGAAGATCGCGGTGCTCGCGCCGATGCCGAGCGCGATCGTCAGGGCGGCGGCGATCGTGAAGACGGGGCTCCGGCGAAGCGTCCTGAACGCGAAAGGCAAATCCTTGAAAAGCATGGGCCACGGTACCACGGACACAACCACCGATTGCACGGATATGATGAGAGGCTTGGCCACGCCTGCCACTCCTAAGCGGCGACTCGCAGAGCAAGTCCAGTTCGCGCTCACCTGGTTGAAACGTCATAGCACCAGAGCCACCCGCGAAGGTATGGCGCGCTATGCGATCCCTTCGGACCGCGCGTACGGCGTTGCGATGAAGGACATCAAGGCGCTTGGCAAGACGCTCGGGCGCAACCAGCCGCTCGCCGTCGCCCTCTGGGCCACGGGCGTGTACGAGGCGCGGATGCTCGCGTCCTTCGTCGGCGATCCAGAGCAGCTCACGTCCGCTCAAATGGATCGCTGGTGCAAGGACTTTGACAACTGGGCATTCTGCGATGCGATGAGCTTCAACCTCTTCGACCGCACGCCGCACGCGTGGGCCAAGGTCGCGCAGTGGAGCGCCAGGCGCAACGAGTTCGAGAAGCGCACGGCGTTTGCGCTGCTGTGGAGTCTCACGGTGCACGACAAGTCCGCTGGCGACGAACGGTTCGAACAGGGCCTCGCTCTCATCGAACGCGAAGCTAGCGACGAACGCAATTTTGTCAAGAAGGCCACGAACATGGCCTTGCGCGCGATCGGCAAACGCAATCGCGCACTCAATTCCGCGGCCATGATGGTGGCGCGGCGTCTGGCGAATTCGAAGGACGCTACGGCACGGTGGGTGGGGAAGGACGCGCTCCGGGAACTCACGAGTCCCGCCGTGACCAGGCGCCTCAAAGGTTGATGCCTGCGTAATCGTGCGCTTCACCATCCGTGGCTCGTTGGGTCTGGATCCGCGGAATCCGTGGTTCGGGGAGCTGCGTCAGCGCCTGAGCGTGGCGGGCCAGTTGACGATGACGGAGATCGGCGCCTGCACGGCCGACTCGACGACGGGGACGATCATGAGAAAGCGACCGTCTGCCGCGACGTCATACTGCTGCTTCGCTCCGGCCGCGATCGACAGCACGCCGTTCGCCGCGCCCGACACCATGTTCGTCCGGAAGAGCGGCACGGCATCGCCGATCCCCAACGTCTGCGCGGTCTTGCCCGGCTCGAGCGGAACGGCCATCAGGCGGTCGTCCGGCGCCAGGTAATAGAGCTCTCTTCCGTCGCGACGCCACCGCGGCTGCGTGCCGCCGGCGACCGACACCATCCACTTGCCTTCGGCACCCGGAAACGTCCGGACGTAGATCTCGAATCGTCCCGATTCGTTCGACTGGTAAGCCACGAAGCGTCCGTCGGGAGAGAACTCGCCCCAGCCTTCGTTTGCCTGGGTCTGCGCCACGGGAAACGACTGCTGCCGCTCGAGGTCCATCGCCATCAGATCGTCGCCCGGTAACACGTACAGCACCAGGCGGCCGTCGGGCGACCAGCCGGACGGCGTCGCGCTTATACGGCCCTCAAGGACCCTCGCCTGACCAAGAGCATTCGCCGTCGTCACGAACATCTTCGACGCACTGCCAACCTGGTGCCTGTAGAGAATGCGTTCTCCATCAGGAGACCAGAAGGGTGCGGTGTCAGTGCCTGCCTCGAGGGTCAACCGAGTCGGCACACCGCGCGCGATGTCGATGAGCCAGACGGCAAGACCGTCTGTTATTCGAGTGACCGCGACGCGGCGCCCGTCGGGCGACAGTTCCGGATTGGCCAGACCGGCCGTGTCCGGTGGCCCCACGGTGCCGACGATGGCGCCGGCGCGGTCCAGCCAGACCAGTCGCCTGTGACCGAACGTGCCGCGCACGTAGGCGCAGAGGCCGGTCGCCGACAGCGATGCCGACGCCCGGCCGGCCGGGTACCTGAACAAGTCCTGTACGATCGGAACCGGATCGCCCGTCATCCTTCCACGTTCCGGATCGAACGGGACGGCGCTCAACGAACTTCCCATGCCGACGACGAGGTGGCCGGACGAGTACCAGGCCGCCGCGCTTGCATCCATGAGCCGCACCGGCGGATCTCCATCGAGCGACCCGAGAAACAGACCCCGGCTTTCGCCTTCTCCGAGCGAACCGAAGAGAAACCGGCGGCCGTCCGGCAGGAAATGCGGCCACCGATGTCCCCGCTCCTCTGCCCTGAGCTTCGTCGCCTCTTCCGCGCGCCCGCCAGTGGCCGCGACGCGCATCAAGCCGCCGTTGAGCGTCGGCGCAAACAGAATGATGCCCTGGCCGTTCCACGCGCCGCCGCGGCCGACGGCGACGTCCGCCAGGACCTGCGGCGAGCCGCCCGCGAGATCGATCCGCTGCAGCTTGCCGCCGGCAAAAAACCCGAGCGCCCGTCCGTCCGGCGACCAGAACGGGAAGCTCGCGTCGTCTGTTCCATGCAGCGGCTGTGCGGTTTCCTGATCGAGCCGGCGGACCCAAATCTTGCGCACGCCCTCCACCGGGGCCACGAACGCGATCTGCCGTCCATCCTGGGAGAGCGAGATCGAGTCGGGAGCGAATCCCGGAGGCGGCTGGATCTCGAGCCGGATCGGGATCTGCTCGACTTGATCTTGACGAAGTGCCCATGCCGCCATCGTCAGCGCGATCACAGCGGATAGAGCTGACGCGATCAAGAGCCACCGACCGAGAGCCGGGCGACGCGCCGGCGGCGCGGCTTTGACCTCGGAGGGAGGCGCCGCGACCGCGTCCTTGATCTCGAACCGCGCCAGGCCGATGTCCGGCAGCCGCTCTCTTGGATCCTTTTCGAGACAACGGCGCAGCAGCCGACGGATCGCCTCCGGCGTGTCCGCAGGCAGTTTCCGCCAGTCGGGCTCGGCCCGGACGATGGCGGCGATCGAGTCAGTGACGTCATCTCTGCCGAACACCCGTTCGCCGGTGAGCATTTCGTAGAGCACGCAGCCGAACGACCAGACGTCCGTGCGCTTGTCGAGCGCCTTTCCACGCGCCTGTTCCGGACTCATGTAGGCGGCCGTGCCGAGGATGACGCCCAGGTGCGTCGCGGCGGTGATGGTCGGCGACACCGCGGGATCGACCGGACCCGAGTCGCTGGCCATCGCCTTCGCGAGGCCGAAGTCGAGCACCTTGACGGTGCCGTCGGGACGCAGCTTGATGTTGGCCGGTTTCAGGTCGCGATGGATGACGCCCTGCGCGTGCGCCGCCTCGAGCGCGTCTGCGATCTGCTTCGCCACCGGGAGAGCCTCTTCGAGAGGCATCGGACCCTGCGCGATGCGATCCGCCAGCGTCGGGCCTTCGACGAGCTCCAGCACGAGCGCACGAACGCTGCCCGTCTGCTCGAGACCGTAGATCGCGCCAACGTTCGGGTGGTTCAGTGACGCGAGGACCTTGGCTTCGCGCGCGAACCGCGCCATGCGCTCTGCGTCGCCGGCAAAAAGGTCCGGCAGGACCTTCAGCGCGACGTCGCGGCCGAGGTCTCCGTCCCGCGCGCGATAGACCTCGCCCATCCCGCCCGCGCCGAGTGCGGAAACGATCTCGAGCCGGCCGATGCGGCTCCCCGGTGACAGAGCCATACGTTGGGTTGGGCGGCCATTGTAACTGTTCGCGTATAGTCTTGAGCCTCGGTGTCCATGACCAGCGGCACCCGCCTCGGTCCGTACGAAATCCTCGCGCCGATAGGCGCCGGCGGTATGGGCGAGGTCTACGACGCACGCGATACCCGCCTCGATCGAACCGTCGCGCATCAAGGTCCTGCCGGCGGAAATCGCCAACGACCCGGAACGGCGCAGCCGCCTCGAGCGCGAGGCGAAGGCGATCGCGGCGCTGAACCATCCGCACATCTGCACGCTCCACGACGTGGGCGATCACAACGGCGTCCAGTTCCTCGTGATGGAGCGGCTCGAGGGGCAGACGCTCGCGGATCGACTCGCGCGGGGACCGCTGAAGCTGGAAGAGGCGCTCGCGTTCGGCATCCAGATCGCCGACGCCCTCGACCGCGCCCACAGCCGCGGTATCGTCCATCGCGATCTGAAGCCGGCGAACATCATGCTGACCTCATCGGGCACGAAGCTGCTCGACTTCGGGCTGGCCAAGCTCCGGCCGCAGGGAACGCCGCTCGTCGAGGGCATGACGAGGAGCGCCCCGCTCACCGGCGAAGGGATGATCGTCGGCACGCTGCAATACATGGCGCCCGAGCAGCTCGAAGGAGGCGAGACCGACGCGCGGACCGACATCTTCGCGCTCGGCGCGATCCTCTACGAGATGGCGTCGGGGCGCCGCGCGTTCGAAGGAAAGAGCCAGGCGAGCCTCATCGCCTCGATCCTCGCCGCCGATCCGCCTCCGCTGACGAAGGTCAGCGCACCCGTACCAGCATCGCTCGATCGCCTCGTGAAGATCTGCCTGGCGAAGGAGCCGCAGGCACGATGGTCCTCGGCGCACGACGTCGGTCTCCAACTGCGCGAGATCTCCGCGGCGCCGGATTCGGTCGCCGATTCACCAGCCGCGTCTCGATGGCGAGAGCGCGCGGCCTGGACTGTGGCGACTTTCGCGGTCCTCGGATTGATCGCGTCGGGGATCTTCACCCGCGGAGCCCCGCCCGAACCCCAGCGCAACCTTCTGTCCATCCTGACGTCCGAAAACACGATGCTCACTCCTGGCGAGGCGCCGATCATCTCCCCGACGGGCGCCGCGTGGCTTTCGTCGCGACCGACAAATCCGGCCGCATCCTGTTGTACGTGCGCGAGCTCGATCGGTCCGATGCCACGGCGCTGTCGGGGACCGACGGCGTCACGCAGCCGTTCTGGGCGCCCGACAGCCGCCGGCTGGGATTCTTCGCCGACGGCGCGCTCAAGACGGTTGCGATCGCGGGCGGCTCCCCACAGAGACTCGCGACGGCGGCCGTCCCACGGGGCGGCTCGTGGAGCCGAGACGACGTGATCGTGTTCGTGCCCGATCCGCCGACGGCGATACGACGGGTGTCCGCGTCTGGCGGCACTGTGGCGCAGTTGCCCATGCCGGGAGATGCGCCAAATTTCCGGTTCTTCCCGACTTTCCTGCCCGATGGCCGGCACTATCTCTATCTGGCGGTCGGCCCGAACCGCAGCGGCTCCGGCATCAGCGTCGGTTCGATCGACTCGGCGGAGAGCCGCGAGCTCGTGCCGTCGCGGGCCAGCGCGACGTACGCGGCGCCAGGCCGCCTTCGCGACCTCGGATTTCTGGGTCGCTTCGGCGAGCCTAGCCGAAGCGCTGCGGAGGCTGGGTTTCTCGTCTTCAGGCGCGAGACGACGCTCGTCGCGCAGCCGTTCGACGCGGATCGTCTCCAGTTGAGCGGATCGGCGGTGCCGCTCGCCGAGGACGCCGGTTTCAACGCGATCACAATGCAGGGACTGTTTTCGACGTCGGAGACCGGCGCGCTGGCCTATGCCCGCGCGGCCGCCGCGTCGCAGCTCACATGGATGGATCGCAGCGGCAGGCGGGTCGGCACCGTCGGCCCCCCCGCGGATCACAACAGTCTGTGTCTGTCTTCGGATGGAACGCGGCTGCTCTACGATGTGGCCGACCCTGCGACAGGGGCCGTGGACATCTGGCTCGTGGAGCTCGCCACGGGCACATCGTCCCGGTTGACCTACGAAGAGGCGGTGGATTTCTACCCGGTCTGCTCACCGAAAGGCGATGAGATCGTGTTCGCGTCGCTGCGTCAGGGTCCCCCGGACCTGTACCGGCAGTCGCTCGGCGCGCCCGGCGGCGAGAAGCTGCTGTTGGATACGCCCCAGGCGAAAGTTCCGTCCGACTGGTCCCGCGACGGACGGTATCTGGTCTTCATGACGGCGGATCCGAAGACTCAGCGCGATGTCTGGATCCTGCCGCTGTCGGGGGAGGCGCCGCGCCGGGTGATAGCGTCGCCCGCCGACGATCGAGGCGGACGCCTGTCACCCGACGTGCGCTGGCTCGCGTACGCGTCGAACGAGACCAACCGCTTCGAGGTCTTCGTCCAGCCGTTCCCGCCGACAGGCGCGAAGTGGCAGATCTCACAGTCGGGCGGCCACCAGCCGCAGTGGAGCCGCGACGGCCGCGAGCTCTTCTACGTCACTCCAGACCGGCGCATCATCGCGGTGAGCGTGACCGTGTCGGGCGCGTCGTTCGTGCCGGGACGGCAAACCGTCGTCGCCGAGACGCGCATCACCGGATGGGAGCGCAACGCGCAAGGCTCTCAGTACGCGTTCACCCCCGACGGCCAGCGGTTTGTTGTCATCGACGCCGCAGATGCGGTGAGGCCGATTTCGCTGGTCCTCAACTGGCTCACGAAATAGCGGACCAGGCTAAAGCCTGGTGCCACGAGACAGCAGGCTTTCCATTCGTGAGGGCTTCACGACGTCGCTGACGGGCTTGAACGTGAATCGCTTCAGCGCCTCGGAGCCCCAGAACGCCCCCACCGCGATCATCAGGTGAAGATCCGACCGGACCGCCTCGGGAAGAATCGCGTCGCCCGCGATCTGCCTGAGCCGGTCATGACTCAGCTCGCTGATGCGCACGGGGCGCCGGCCGCTCTTCAAGACGTGATCCTGGAAGACGACGTTCTCCACCAGCACCTGAAAGAGGCGGTCGCGCCATTCTTGAGAGAGCCGCGGGAACACGGAACGGAACCAGAAGGTGCCGAGAAGCTTTCTGAGCTCCACCGGGTCAATCCGAATCGCGGAATCGGCCCCGTTGCCGGCCAGCTTGAGCGCCGTGGGATCGAGGCGGTTGAGCGCCAGCGCAAACTCCCAGAACGTCGGGAACGCGATCGGGGGCGTCACCGGGCCGGCGGACGCCGGTGCAGCGTCCCCGGACGGATCGACGGTGCTGGCCGCCAGAGGGGCGAACGCGATTTCCCGCACCTCGGTGTGAACGGCTCCACGTGGGACAGCCCTTCGATCCGCGGTCCACTCGATCTCCAGGGGCGCGTGGGTGCCGGTGTGCTCGGCGAACAGCGCCGTCACGCCCCACGGCCGGGGGGCGTGAATCGCCCGGGCGTACAACGGGTTGTAAGGATTGTCGGCGGCACCGCCGAGGGCCAGCGCCGCCAATCGACCCTTGATCTTGCCGTCGACGACGTTCGACCAGTCGCCCTGGATGCAGACGAGAGATGTTCCGACCGGCTCGCGGAAGGCGTAGTACGGATTGTCCCAGCAGCCCCGCACCGCCTTCTCAATCTGGGCGTCGCTCGGCTCCTGGCCATCCGGCGGATCGATTTCGGAAAAGCCGACCCGCAATCGGCCGTCGCCCGCGAACAGGATGGACAAATCCGACGGGTCGACCTGCGACAGATCCCAGAGCACGTAGAGCAGGCCGCGCAGTCCTCGGGCGATCGGAAGGTTCATCCGCTCCCACACGAGCGTCTGCGGCTCCGGAGCGCTATCGGAGTACCCGCGGTCGTTGAGGACCTCGATGAGCCTGATCCCGGCCGCGTCGAACCGCTCTGTCACATTCAGCGCGTGATCGTAGCGGCGCTTCTCTACTTCGTGCCGCTCGAACGACGGGCGGACGAAGATCGGGATGACGAGCTTCTTCTGGCGCCGCGCCATCTCCGCGAGCGGGAAGATCGTCCCCGCCCCCGTTCCCTTCCCGCCGGTCGCGATGATGATGACGACCGAATGGCCGCGCATCACGGCCTCGACCTCCTCTTTCGACTCGTCGAACGCCTGGCGCGCGAGCTCCGGGTTGTGCCGCGATCCGATGCGCCGCGTGGTGGCGGCGCCGACCACCAGCCGTTCCTCCTCTGGCACGTCGGACAGCGAGAATTCATTCGTGTCGAGAAAACGAGTGGTCACGGCTCGCCGGAGCCGTTCCGCGTATTTCGAATCGGCTTTCTGCGTGACGAGCAGGTCCCGGCGGAACATCGCCTTCAGCGAGCGCAGGATGTTGCCGCCGCCACCGCCCGAGCTGAGTAGAAGAATGTTCACTTGACACCACCCCTGAGCTGAAATGGAATGACCACCCATCGCCCTTCCGAATACAACCGTCCGCTCGTGAACGGCGGATAGTCCAGACGATGCAGCACGCGTTCGATGTCGTACTCCACGTTTTTTCTGTGGTCCGACAAATTGGGGTACGTCCGTCCGTCGTGCGGGGCCAGGAGTACCTCCAGCCGATCGCGGCGCGGGGCGAAGCGCAGCCGCGATCGGACGGGACGACCGCAGCCCCGCCGATCGCCCAGGCGCGCGACCGGATACCGGAACAGCGGCCGTTCGAACTCGCTCACGAACCGGTCGCCGAACCATCTCATGCGGTTCAGGATCGCCTCCCTCTCGCTCAGGTTCTGCATGGTGACGAGGAAGGCGAGCAGCGCCGCGGCCAGGATCAGGACGGCCGCCCCGTACCGCAGAAACAGAGGATCGATCGGCGGTCGATGCTGAACGACAGCGATCGCAACAGGAGCGATCGGCGGTCGATGCGTGCCCTGAGCGAAGTCGAAGGACTGCGCGACACCGATCGCAGCCGGTCGCGCAGCCGCGTACGCTCGGGTGACGCACACCCGCCAGCCTGGACGGATCTGTGCGTACTGAGACTTGGGGATGCTCCTGGCTCGCGCGTCAACGATCCGGAACGACGGCGCGTACATGCTGTCTGCGCTGCCGGTCAACCGCAAGGCGTACTCCGCGGCCGTGCCGCCCGGCCTGACCGGATGGCACACGAGGTCCTGAGCGGCGGCGGGCCGGGGGCCGACAGCCACAAGGAGGACAAACGGCAGAGCTCTGAGGCCCTTGTCCACGAGAGTTACGGGGCGGCACCCCGTCAAGCCATGTACCAGTCGGACTTAGTTGGAAGCCTCGACCTGGGAGTCAGACGACGAACCCGGCCCCGTCAGCCGGCGTGGCCTTGTCCGTGCGTGAGGTCGGCAACGGCCAGATTATAGGACGTATGACCGATCGAGCTCTCGGTCTATTTCGCGAGGTCCTCGACGACGCGCGAGAGTCCGGCGACCAGCCGCGCCATGCGCGGGTAATCGATCGTGCCAGGCGTATCCCCCGCCGTATGGTAGTGCGGGTTTCTGAACGGCGCCGTGTCGGTGACCATGATCGCGCGATAGCCGTGCTGCCAGAACGCCCACTGATCGGACCAGCCGATGCCTTCCATCCAGGCCGGCGCCGCCGCCCCCTCCGATGGGAGACGCGCGTGATCGCGGAACGATCGCATCGCCTGATGCAGCAGGGGGCGCGAGCCGATGTTCGCCACGAACGCGATGAAGTCGCCGGTGGACGGATAGAAGAGATTGAACGGAAACGGATACCGCTGACTGCCGGGCGCGTCGGCGTAGTAGCCGACGGACTCGACCGAGATCATCGCCACGATCTGCTCGCCCCGCTCGCGCGACGTCGCGGCGTACCGCAAGCTGCCCATCTGGGTCGTCTGGAAGAAGGGCAGCTCCTCGTTGACGAACCCGACGAAGCGAACGGTGCGGGCGGGTGTGGTACGACCCTTCAGGGTCGTCTGAGCAGCGGACGAGGCTGAAGCCTCGTGCCACGGCGTCAGCATCGCGCGCGCGAGCTCGATGAGGGCCGCGACCCCGGTCGCGTTGTCGTCGGCGCCGGGACAGCCCGTGACTGAATCGTAGTGCGCGCCGATGACGACGATCTCGTTCGGCCGGGAGGCTCCCTTGATCTCCGCCTCGACGTTTCGCACCGGCCGGCGCTGGACGTTGAAGGTCTGCGACCCGACCGCGTAGCGTCCGCCGACCGCCACTTCGAGCTCGCTCTCGATGTAGCTCGCGGCCTCCTGCAGCGCGGCGTGCCGTTCGACGTTCCGCTCGCCGATCTCCCCCGCCAGCCGCTGGACGTGACGCTCGAGCCGGGGGACAACCGCGGCCTCCTCGGTGGTCAGCGGCGGAAGCGGGCCGCGGTACGATCGACCCGGCGTCCACATCGAGTACCAGCCTCCGGCGGCCAGGAGCGCGACGATCAGCCCGCCTACGCCAACGCTTCGGCGCGACACGGTCATTAGATCCGTGTAATCCGTGAAATCCGTGGCCCGTGATCCGCGAAATCCGTGGCTCTACTTCGCGAACGTCTTCGGATCGAGCCCGACGTTGAACTTCAGGTCGGTGAGGATCAACTCCGAGTACTTCTGTCCGTCGCGGAAGGTGACGAGCTTGCCCGGCACCATCAGGCCGCCGAACTCGCGGTAGTCGCTCCAGAACGCCTCGACGTCGACCGTTCCCTGCTGCGTGGTGGAACGGAACGCCGCCTTCACGATGCGGTGCGCGGCCGGGTCGATGAAGAACCTGATGTTCTGTCCCGGCGCGCTCCACTGGACGACCTCGACCTTCTTGCCCTCGACCTCCGCGGGCTCGAGCGCCTGCACCTCCGCCTTGCCCGCGAGCGCGTCGCGGATCGCGGCGATGGCGCCGCTGCCCATCAGGATCGCCCGCCTCATCTCGTCGTGCACGACAGGCGGCATCGGCATCGCCTGCTCGCCCATCGCCATCCAGCCCTCCTTGCTGTCGAAGGCCTGCACCATCTGCCCCATCGGCATCGAGACGGTCGACTTGATCTTGTCCGGATACGCGATCTCGTTGGTGAGATCTCCCTGCATCGATCCCTGCGGCGTCTCGAGCGACACTTTGGCGCGGGCGACGCTGTCGTTGATGCCCGCGAGCTTCGGCGCGCCTCCCATGGCATCCGCCACGCCTTTGATCAGCGCCTTCGCGCGCGCGGCCGATTCGGGGCTCTTCGCGGCGGTCGAGTCCGCCTGGCGCTTGAGGTCCGGCCGCATCAGGTCGAGCTCCGCGAAGGAGATCGTCCGCGCGTCGCCGAGCGAGGAGAGCGACGGCGCGAAGCCTTTCGCGTTGCCGACGGCGACGATCTTCATCCGATCGGCGTCGACGTAGCGCCCGACCGCCTCGGCGATTCGCTCCGCGGTGACCGCCTGGATGTTGTCGCGGTACTTGTCCCAGTAATCGGCCGGCAGCGCGTGTTTCGCCGCGGTGAGCACGCGCCCCGCCACCTGCTCCGGCGTCTCGGTCCCCACGGCGAAGGAGCCGACCAGGTAGGCCTTGGCCTCCTTCAGCTCCGCGTCGGTCGCCGGGTTCTTCCGGAACTCGCGCAGGAGGTCGAGGACCATCGAGATGGCCTTGCCCGTTTCCTCGGTGCGCGTGAACGTGCTGACGCGGAACATACCGGCTTCGCGCTCGGCGTCGAACGAGCTTCTGGCGCCGTAGGTCAGCCCCTCTTTTGCGCGCAGCGCCATGTTCAGACGGCTGGTGAAGGCGCCACCGAAAATCTGGTTGGCGACGACGAGCGGGAAATACGAGGGATCGTTGCGCCTGATGCCCATCGTGGAGAGGACGATCTGCGTCTGCACGGCGTCCGGCTTGTCCACGATGAAGACCGTCCGCGCCGGGGGCGGCGGCGCGGGCGTGGACGGGCGGGGCGGGGCCGGCGCCGACCACGATCCGAACCGCTTCTCGATCTGCGCGATCGCCGCCTCGGGCGTGATGTCCCCGGAGATCGCCATGAAGGCGCCCCCCGGTCCGTAGCGCTGCTTGTGGAAGGCGACGATCTCGTCGCGCGTGAGGGCGCGGAGGCTGTCGGGCGTCCCCTCGACGGGATAGGCGTAGGGATGCTCGCCGAGCGTCAGGCGCGCCGCGACGAACGGGGCGATGTATTCCGGGTCGGTGTACTGAATCTGCAGCCCCGAGAGCCGCTGCCGGCGCACGCGATCGATCTCTTCCTGCTTGAACGCCGGATGCAGCACGACGTCGGCGAGCAGGTCGATCGCCAAATCCGCCGCGCTCTTCGCGACCATCGCCCTCACCTGCACCGTGTCATCGTCCGCTCCGGCGCCGAGCGAGCCGCCGACGCCGTCGATCGCGCGGGCGATGTCCTGCGCGCTGCGCGTCGCGGTCCCCTGCGTGAGGAGCTCGGCCGTCATCGACGCCAGCCCCGCCTTGGCGGGCGGGTGCGCGATGCCGCCGGCGTCGAGCATCAGCGTGTACCAGACGAGAGGCTGACGATGGTCCTCGATGACGAAGATCGTCAGGCCGTTCGCCAGCTTGTGGGTCTTGTACGCTGGGAAGGAGAACTGGATCGGGGGACCGGCTGCGGGAGGTTCCTGTTTCTGCTGCGCCCCGACGATCGACACGAACACCAGCGCGAGAACCGCTGTGATCCGGGTATGAGTCCGAACTCGAAATCGCATCGCTATCTCCGGCAGCCCTAAAGGGCTGCGCTACTTCTTTTCTGGCTGAACCCACAGCCTCGTTTCGTTCGTGTTGGCGAGGTACTTCGCGCACACGCGCTGCACGTCGGCGGCGGTCACTTTCTGGTAGTTGGCCAGCTCGGTGTTATAGAACTCCGGATTGCCGCGCAGCACCGCCGCGGCGCCGAGCGCGTCCGCCTTCTCCTGCGCCGTCTGACGCCCCACCACGAACCGCGAGATGATCTGGTTCTTCGCCTTCGCCAGCTCCTCGGCGGTGACCGGCGTCTTCTTCATCCCGTCGATGACGTCGTACAGGCTCGCGGCCACCTGCTTGACGTCCTTCCCCTGGTTCGCGACCCCGAACGCGAAGAAGATCGACGGCCCTTCGAGGAAGATGCCCTGCCCGGAGGCGCCAACGGCGACCTGCTCTTCGTAGACGAGCCTGCGATAGAGGCGTGAGCTCTGGCCGGACGACAGGATGTCGGACGCGATCTGCAGCGCGTAGGTGTCAGGGTGGCCGAGCGGCGGCAGCTCGTACGCGCTGGCGACGGCCGGCAGCGGAACGTTGTTGAACGCGCGCGTCAGCTCGCGCGGCTCGGTCTGAGGCGGCTCGGTGACCGTCACCCGCGGGATCGGTTTCTTCGATCGCGGCAGCGGCCCGAAGTGTTTCCGCGCGAGCGCGATCGCCTGCTTCGCGTCCACGTCGCCGACGATGACGAGCGTCGCGTTGTCCGGCACGTAGAACGTGTCGAAGAACTCCTGAACGTCGGCGACCGTGGCTTTGTTGAGGTCCTCCATGCTGCCGATCGGCATGTGCTTGTAGGGATAGACCTGGAACGTCGCGTCGATCAGCACCTCGACCAGCAGTCCGTACGGCGGGTTCTCGAACCGCAGCCGCCGCTCTTCCTTGACGACCTCGCGCTCCTTCTTGAAGTTCTCCTCGTTGACGACGAGCGACGCCATGCGGTCCGCCTCGAGCCAGATGACGCGCTCGAGATTGTTCGACGGCACCGTCTGCCAGTACACGGTCTGATCGAACGACGTGTAGGCGTTGACGACGCCGCCCGCTTCGCGGACGAGCCGCATGTGGTCCTCGGGCCCGACGTTCTTCGAGCCGCGGAACATCATGTGCTCGAACAGGTGCGCGAATCCGGTCCGCCCCTCGCGCTCGTTCTTCGACCCGACGTGATACCAGACCTGCATGTTGAGGATCGGCCTGGCGTGGTCTTCCGCGACGACGATCTTCAGGCCGTTGTCGAGCGCGGCCTGCTCGATCTTGAGCGCCGGCGGCTGGACGTCGATCTGGCGCGCGGGCGCCGCCGGCTGGGGAGGCACCGGTGCCTGGGAGGCAGCCAGGGCCGAGGTCTGGACGGCCGCAAGGATGGTGACGAGGAGCTTGGACGTCATGGCGTCATGTTACTACTCGGGGTGCTCAAGGTGCTCAAGGTGCTCAGGGTGCTCAAGGTGCTCAAGGTTCTCGGTGTCCCGCCGATACGGAAAGTAGGGGGGACGAGACGCTGCGATGACGCGCAATTCCGAGCCGATGCGCCAATGGGAAATCCTGCGCACGCCTGACGGCGCGGACGCCGGCGCCGAGCGGCCGCAGCGGATCGAGATCGAATTCGACGTCCAGATCGCCCGCCACATCCAATCGCGCGACTGGCATCCGACGCAGCAGCTTCGTACCGACGTCGATGGTTCCGTCCGCCTGACGGTCGACCTCTGTCCCGATCGGATGCTCAGGCGCTGGATCCTCAGCTTCGGCCCGCTCGCGCGCGTCGTCTCTCCGACGACGCTGGCCGAGCGGATCATCGAGGAGCTGGACGCGACGCGCAGGAAGTACGCGCCACGGATGGACCTCGAGCTCCCGATCGTCCTGCTCGAAGAGCTCGATGCGCAGGACGAGCTGCCGTGGTCGCCTTCCACCACTGATTGAACGGATCCCGATCTTCTTTCCAACCACGGATCAAACGGATTCCGGCCTCTTATCAACCACTCAGTAAATGAATTCGATCCGAGGGCCGTCCGTCAATCCGTGGTCGTAAAAGAGGGGAATCCGTCAAATCCGTGGTCGTGAACGAAGAATCCGTGGTTATGACCCGACTTGACGCCACGGTTCGACCGGGCGTAGTATCCGACTCCCCCCAAAAAGAACGCAACTTCCCCCTCCGGGTTGCGGCTACAGGTCCCGCTCTCAGTTGAATAAGGCGGTGCACGATGCTCAGGACAAGTGTGTCTCGTTCGATTCGGGCCGTCGGAGTCGCATCTCTGCTCGTCGCCGCGATGGCGACGATTGAGAGCACTCCGCTTGCGGCCCAGGCGCTCGAGAGCGACATCGTTCAGGATTCCGAGCTGACGCTGCTCGAGCGGAACGACTCCGGCGCGTACCAGCGCTTCTCCATCCGGCTCACGATGAGCCAGGGGGCCGCGCGCCTCTCGACCGACAAGGACGGCGTGACGACCGCGGTCGAGATTCCCGAGGAGGAGGCGCTCGCGCTCTGGCGCGAGCTGCTCGGCGGGGGCCTCGAAACGATGGGCGCACCGCCGCCCGGAAAGATGCTCCCCGACCAGTCGCACTTCACCGTGCGGTTTCGCGTGAAGGAGAAGACCGGAGGGTTCGCCGCTTACGGCGTCGATTCGCTGTCCGACAAACGCTACCAGCGGATCGTCCAGGCGATTCTCAAGATCGCCGACAAACCGCGGCCCGGTGAGGGAGGTGCCCTATGACGTCCCACCGAGTCGGTGTCATTGCTCTCCTCTCGGTCGCCGTGCTTTTCGGTGATGCGCGGCCAGCCCGTGCGCAGCTTCCAATCACGCTCCTCGGCGCGGTCGGCGATCTCGACGGCAACGGCGACGGCGGCGCGGGCGAGGCCAACGTCGCCGCGGCGGTGGTCGCCTGCTGGTCGGCGCGCATCCTCACCAATCGACCGTTCACGCTGACCATCGCGGGCGGCCCGCTCGCCGGCGGGACGCTGGGACAGGGCGCGACGACAGCCGTGGACGGCGCGGGCGTTCCGACCGCCGGCGCGCTGACGATGGACAACGACGGCAGCACGCCGTGGTTCGTCGATCCGACGCCGCTCGTCTCGACCGAGTTCCTGACGCCCGATCCGCAAAGCCAGTGGCGCATCACGGGCGGGCCGGCGGGCTTCGATCTCTTTCGATCCTTGAGCCACGAAACCGGCCACGCGCTCGGCTGGCTCTGCGGCGTGTCGTGCGGCAACGCCAACCCGAACTTCGACGCGCTGATGAATCCGGCGCCGGGGGCGTTCGTGGCGGGCCCTGCGTGCACGGCGCCGTTTCCGCTGGCCGGTCAGGCCGCCCTTCCCGGATGCGTCCTCCTGCAGGCCGGTGCCGGCGCCTACAACGTCTCGCTGCGCGGCGACGGGCTCGGCGGTTCCGGATCGAGCGTCGTCAACGAGCTGAGCCACCCCGGCGTCACGGGCGATCTGATGATTGGATTCGCCGCGACGGGCGTACGTGAGACGCAGTCGATCAGCGATCTGAACATGTTCGCGTTCGCTCACAACGATGCGGTCAACCTGCCGCCGACGGTGAACGCCGGCGCGGACGTCGTGTCGGAGTGCAACGCGATCGGCGGCTCGAACGTGATGCTCAACGGGAACATGTCGACGGACCCGGAGAACAACCCGCTCACGTTCAGCTGGTCGTGCGGGGCCGTCGGCCTGTCGAACGCCAACACGGCGACGCCGAGCGGCTTCTTCGCCCTCGATCAAACGGTGGCCTGCCGGCTCGATCTGACGGACACCGCCGCATGCCCGGCGGATGCCGACACGGTGAACGTGACCGTCGAGGACACGACCGATCCGGGCATCGGCTGTCCGAGCGACATCACGGTCGAGTGCACGGCCACCGGCGGCACGCCGGCCAGCCACCCGGCCATCGCGGCGTTTCTGGCCGGCGCAACGGCCTCAGATACCTGCGATGCGCTTCTCCCGATCACGAACGACGCTCCCGGCCTCTTCGGTCTGGGCGTGACGCCCGTCGAGTTCTCGACCGAGGACGATTCGGGCAACGACGCGATGTGCAGCGCGAACGTGACGGTCCAGGACACGACGCCGCCGACGATCAACAGCGTGTCGGCCTCGCCGAACGCGCTCTGGCCGCCGAATCACAAGATGCGAAACGTCACGCTGGCCGTTTCGGTCACCGACGTGTGCGACGCGGCCGCGAGCTGTCAGATCACGTCGGTCACCTCCAACGAGCCGGTCAACGGACAGGGCGACGGAAACACGGCGCCCGACTGGGTTGTGACGGGTCCCCTGACGCTGCAGCTGAGATCCGAACGCGCCGGGCCCGGGAACGGCCGGATCTACACGATCGAAGTCACGTGCACGGACGGTTCAGGCAACAGCTCTACGAGAACCGTCAACGTGACCGTCGCGCACGATCAGAGTTGAAGTAACGAGGGTTCTCAGGTTCTCAGGGTTCTCAGGGTTCTCAGGGTTCAGATCCTGAGTTCCCTGGAACCTGGTTTCTGGATAGCTGGAGCCCGTTGTATCGTGGTTCGACGGGCGCGACCCCATGGCCACACCGACGCTGACGGCGACTCCGAGCGAGCTGGGCGTAGCCACGAACCAGGCACGCGCGTCCGCCGCGAGCGCGCCTTGGTACGTCTGGACCGCGGTCGTCGGCGTTTTTTCGGGCGTGCTAGGCGGGCACTGGGACATTTCCTGGCACAACTCCATCGGTCGCGACAGCTTCTGGTCGGCGCCTCACATTGCGATCTACATGATGGGGGTCCTCGCGGGCATCACGTTCGGGTACCTGATCCTGCGGAACACGATCGCCGGGCGCCAGCGGGAAGATCTCGTCAGCATCTGGGGGCTCCGGGGGCCGCTCGGCGCGTTCATCGCGGCGTGGGGCGGCATCGCAATGATCACGTCCGCGCCGTTCGACAACTGGTGGCACGAGGCGTACGGGCTGGACGTGAAGATCGTCAGCCCGCCGCACGTGCTGCTCATCATGGGCGGGTTCGGCGTGATCCTCGGCACGATCGTGCTGATCCAGACGCGTCTGAACCGCTCGGACAGCGCGGCCGCCCGGAAGGCGCTGCTCGTCCCGTACTTTCTCGTCGCCGGCCTGGCGTTGGTCGATCTGCTGCTGCTGCAGATGGAGTGGACCTGGCTCAGCCTTCAACACACCGCCGCGATGTACCGCGCGCTCGCGGTGCTGGTCCCCGCCCTGCTGGCGACCGTCGCGCTCGGCTCCCGGCATCGATGGGCGTGCACGATCGTCGCGGCGATCTATACCGTGTTTCTCCTGGCGCTCGAGTGGATCCTCCCGCTCTTCCCTGCCGAGCCGAAGCTCGGCCCGGTCTACCGGGAAATCACGCACTTCATTCCAAACGGCTTCCCGCTGTTGATCATCGCGCCGGCGTTTGCGCTCGACCTGTTGTTCCAACGCTGGCGTGACCGCAACCGCTGGCTGCTGGCGGCCGCCGCCGGCGTCACGTATGTCGCCGTGCTCCTCGCCGCGCAATGGCCATTCGCGGACTTCCTGCATTTGCCAATCGCCCGGAACTGGGTCTTCGGGTCGCACTACTTCGGCGCGTCGATGCCGTCGACCCATCACGCGGCGCAGTTTCAGTACGCGCCGGCAGAAGCCGCGTTCTGGACGCGGATGGCCATGGCCTTCGCGTTCGCGCCGCTCAGCGCGCGCGCGGGCCTGGCGCTCGGGGCGTGGCTTCAACGGCTGCAGCGATGAGAATTGCCGCCTGCGCGGCGCTGCTGACGCTCGCCCTGGCGGCGCCGGCGGACATCGCCGCGCACGTCGGCAGCCCGGATGTCTTCTGGGAGGGCCGCGCCGGCCCGTACCGGCTCCTCGTCGCGGTCCGCACGCCGCCCGTCGTCCCCGGCGTGGCGCAAATCGAAATCCGCGTGCTCGAAGGCCGTCCGCGCGAGGTCAAGGTCGTGCCGCTCCGCGTCACGGGGCCCGGCGCGAAGTTCGCGCCCGTTCCAGACGACGCCAGACAATCAACTGACGATCCGCGCTTTTACACCGCGAGCCTGTGGATGATGGCGGCCGGCGCCTGGCAGGTCCGGGTGAGCGTCGACGGCGACGAGGGCCGCGCCCAGGTCGCCATTCCAATCGAGGCGCTCGCGACTCGGACGCTGACGATGAGCACGGGCATCACGCTCGCGCTGCTCCCCTTCTCTCTTTTTCTCATCCTGGGCTTCGTCGCGATCGTCAGCGCGAGCGCGGGGCAGGCGCAGGTCGCGCCGGGAGCCGCGATCGATCGAACCCGCGCGCGACGGGCGCGGGTGGCGGGCGCGGCCGCGCTGGCGCTTGTCGCCTTCGCGCTCGGCTTCGGGAACTGGTGGTGGGCGGCCGAGGCGGACGCGTACGCCCGATACATCTACAAGCCGCTCGAGATGAACGCGACGCTCGACCCTGACGGCACGCTCGACCTTCGCCTGCGAGATCCCGGTTGGATCCGGTCCCGTGTCGTCGGCGACTTTCTGCCGGACCACGGGCACGTCATGCACCTGTTCCTCGTCCGAATGCCGGATCTCGATCGGCTGCTCCACGTCCACCCGCGCCAGATGAGCGAGGATCGATTCGCGCACGCGCTGCCCAGGACGGAGGCGGGCCGGTATCGACTGTTCGCTGACATCGTGCATGCAACCGGTCTCTCCGAAACGATGGTCGCCGAGATCGAGATTCCCGCGCTCGACGGCGGCGAGCCGGGGCCGGATGACTCAACGGCCTCGACGATGTCGCCGCCCGCGTCCACCAGAATCGTGCGCGCAGACAACGCGCCGCTCCGCGTCAAGCAGCCGCAGCTCCTCGCGTTCCGCGCCGAAGACGAGAGCGGGCGGCCCGCGACGGATCTCGAGCTCTACATGGGAATGCCGGGCCACGCCATCGTCATCAAGCGGGATGCGCGGGTGTTCGCGCACGTGCATCCATCCGGCACCGCCGCGATGGCGTCGCTGACGCTCGCGGCCGCCACGCTGCCGGGCGACCAGCACGCGGCGCACGCGATGATCGCGGCGCTTCCCGCGACCGTCACGTTTCCTTACGGCTTTCCAGAAGCGGGCGACTATCGAATCTTCGTGCAGGTGAAACGGGCTGGCGCCGTGCAGACCGGCGTGTTCGACGTCCGTGTCGAGCCCTGAGATTGTGGCACGAGGCTTTAGCCTCTGAAATGTGGTACGAGGCTTTAGCCTCGTCCAGGTACTCGGACGACCCTAAAGGGTCGTACCACGAGTTATGGCAGAACCTTAGGCGTGAATCTTCGCGCGGTCGCGCTCGGTCCAGCGGCGGTTGCTCTCGAACCACCACTGAAAGACGACTTCGAGGCCGGGGCCGGAAAAGATCGACAGATTCTCGGTCGGGCGATCGGGCGGGGCCTCCACGGGCGTGGGTTCCGGCGCGATCGACATACGGCGGGCGACATCGTTCGGGCGCGTCATCTTCGTCTCCAACCTCGCGGGCACACGTCGACCGTTCAACCGCGGTTTCCGGTTCGTGCTTCCTTATTAATGTTGTAGGAGCCCCGACGGCGCATCGCCCGGCGCCACTCCGGGCGCTGCGCTCGGCGTATCTCGACCAGTTACAACAGACGTACCAGACCGACAGGATCGCGCGACGGCGTGGCGCGACTCACGGGCGCGCGCCCGTTACGCGTTGGCCTGATGCCCAAAAGCGCCCGTTGGACAATGAGATCGATGAGTCGAGAACAGACCCGAAGGTGACCGTCAGGAGGGCCGGAACGAAGACAAAATTGTGATCGAATTACAATCCTGTGATCTCAGCGTGCGCGAGCCTCGAGGAGGGTCCGAAGCTCTGCCATAGCCTGCCGCAGCATCGTCCGTACTCCTCCACCGGGGAGCCGCTCGATCTCTCCGTGGAGCGCCAGCAGCACCTGGGAGGTTTCGTGTCCCGCGTCCATTGCTTCATCCAGCGCCCGGACGGAGGCGCGCACCGCCACCGACGCGCGGTCCTTGGCCAGCCACCCGGCGTACCGCTGAAGATCGGACCGCACCCGACTCAGCGCTTCGGCGTGCGGTTCAGTGGGATGAGGGGTCGCCAAGTCGTTTTGTCGCTTTCGTCACGGCCGGATCGGCGGCGGCGTCTCCTTCAGCCGGCGGAGCGCTTCCGACACCGGATTCAGCCGGATCGGGACTCTTCAATGCCTCGGCGATGCGACCGAGCCGTTCCTGGCGTTCGACGAACGTGGCGAAGGGCACGACGACGACGCGATCGGCTGGTGTGGACATGTGTCACTCTCGTGCGTCGCGAAGTGAACTCGAGTGGGCACTACTCGAAACGCGGGCAGGCTCAGCTGGATGACTGGAGGTACTATACACGATGCACGCCATGGACACATTCCCCGACCCCATCGTCGACCTCGAGCCGCAGATCCAGGCAGATCCGCGCAGATCGGATCCCTCAACAACAGGACGCGAGGCGGTCGCAATCCTGGCCGGCGGGTGTTTCTGGTGCGTCGAGGCCGTCTATCTGCAGCTCGACGGCGTCAAGTCGGTCGTCTCGGGTTATGCGGGTGGGACCGCCGACACGGCGAACTACCGCGCCGTGTGCAGCGGCGCGACGAATCACGCCGAGGCCGTGCGGATCGCCTACGATCCGTCGCGGATCACGTTCGGACAGATCCTGAAGGTCTTCTTCTGGATCGCGCACGACCCGACGCAACTGAACCAGCAAGGCAACGACCGCGGACGCCAGTACCGCTCGGCGATCTTCTACGCCGACGAGCGGCAGCGAGATGTCGCGGCCGCCTATATCCGCCAGCTCGACGAGGCGCGCGTATTCCCCGAGCGGATCGTGACGACGCTCGAGCCGCTCGAGGCGTTCTACGAAGCTGAGACCTACCACCAGAACTACGCCGCGTTGAATCCCGCGCAGCCGTACGTCGCCATGGTCGCCGCGCCGAAGGTCGAGAAGCTGCGCAGCAAGCTGCCAGAAAAAATTAAACCGTAGCGCAGCCTTGCGAATTGGCGTAGCGCAGCCCTTTAGGGCTGCTCGAGCGAAGTCGAGCGCCGTGTAATTGCTGGCGGGCGAGGCGCCCGGACGGGCGCAGCGACATGCATTTTCGCGCAACGCAAATCGTCAGACCCGGGTCCGCGTTTTGCACTCCGCCGCGCGCCAGCCGCCGCTCTCGAGCTTCGGCGCGGCCGTTATGGGAGAGCGACCGGTTCTGGTCGTAGACGACGATGCGGATATGCGCCACATGACCGAGACGGTCCTGGCGCACGCCGGAATCAGAACCGTCACGGCCGTCAACGGACTGGAAGCGCTCGAGACGGCGAGAACCGTCCGCCCGTCCGTGATCCTGCTGGATCTGATGATGCCCGTCATGGACGGCTACGAGTTCAGGGCGCGTCAGCTCGAGGACCCGCTGCTCAGGCGGATCCCGGTGATCTGCGTCACGGCCGTTCCGTCGCTCGAATACGACGCCAAGCAGCTCAAGATCGACGTGTGCGTCCACAAGCCGATCGACTGGGAGGAGCTGCTGAAGGCTGTACTGCAGTACGCGGCGTAGAGGTCACGGAGGCTAGGGAGAGCACGGAGAGTGATCAACACGGAGACACGGAGGACACGGAGAACAAACGATTAACTTAACTCCGTGAACTCCGTGCCTCCGTGTTTATCTCTTTCTCCGTGCCCTCCGTATCCTCCGTTATCTCAGGTACTTTTTCAGCGCCGCGGTGAAGGCTGAAGCGGACGGGGGCGGCGCGACGTCACCCTTCAGGACCTCGGCGTTCTTCAATTCCTTCCCGTACATGTCCTTGTTGGCGCTGTCGTCCTCGCGCAGCGTCGCGCCGGCGAGGGAAACGCCGGCGAACACGCCCCGCGCGCGGGAATACGACAGAATCTCGGCGGTGAGCGCCGCGTCGGTTTTCGCGGTGGCGCTGCGTCCCACCGGGCCGGCCGCGATCGACGCGTCGCCGCCCAGCGTGAACTTGTTGGTCAGCAGGCGCGCCATGCCCTTGTCGTTCATCACGAGCATCACGACCTCGGTCTCCTTGCCGCCGATCTGGAATCCGAAGCTGCCGCCTTCGACCTTCACGCCCGCGGGCGCCGACCATCCAGAGCCCTTCCGGCACGACACGAACCCGCGGCCGTAGTCGGCGCCGACGATGAAGGCGCCGGACTTCAGCGACGGAACCACGACGATGCACTTCGCCTTGGTGATGAGCGAAACCGGGATGTCCTTATCGGCCGCGGCGGTGAGCGTAGCCAGCGTCTCGGCGGCAGCCGTCAGCCGTTCAGGCGTGTCGGCCGCCGCGGCCGCCGGAAAGAGAGACACGACGAACAGGACGCAGAGTGCAGAAGGCCAGAGCATGCGAGTCATAACGTTGATTGAAGTCCCTTCTGGATCGAATCGTCAAGCAGGGCCGCCTCCGCGCTTCGGCGGGCCAGGGCAGTCACGGCAGAACCACGCTCAGCGAGAGCCCTGCTTCCCTCGCCATCTCGATCGCGCGTGCAGTGGTCGTGCCAAAGACGACTCCCTGCTGGAACGTCAGCGTGCCGACGTCGCACGGGCAGACCTGCACGCTCAGGTGCGTCAGAATTCCCGCGGCGCCTCGACCGTGGAAGCCCGTGCCGTCGCTGTCGCAGGTCACGACCGCGGATCCCGAATCGCCAGGCGCCGCCGCGAGATCGCCCATCCACACCGCCGAGTCCGCGCCCCCGCCGACGCCAACGCGCGCCATCGTCAGGAACGTCTCGCCGACGACGACACCGTTTCCGTAGTGACAGACGAGCTCGCCCTGGCCGATCGTGTCGGTTCCGGTCGGTCCTCCGAAGACAGGCATCGACGGGCGAATCAAGGATGCGAGGGCGGGGGGAATGGTCACGACACCGAAGTCGTTTCCGAGGTCTACACCGTCGGCCGTCTGGCGCGCGTAGGCAACGGATCCCAGCTCGACCAGATCCCCGGTGAAGCTGAATCCGAGCTGGCCGCCGAACGAGCAGTTGCTCACGCAGACGCTCACCACGACCCCCGATGCGTCGTAGTCCGCGCCGGGACCGTGCGTGGCGCTCAGGCCTGCGGGTACGAAACAGTGACCGGCCGCGCCGAGGAATAGCGTAGCCCCGTCCTCCCACACGAAGTTCGCCGTGCAGCCGAACGTGCCTTCGCCGGGAATCACCATCAAAAGATGTGAGCCGGGACCGATATTCTGCGCCATCGCGGGTGTCACGAGGTGCGCCGGAATGACCCTCGTCCGGTTCACCATCGCCGTCAGATCGATCCTCGGCCGTATGGTGGCCACTTGTGCCGACGCCGGCTGAGCAGCGACGATGGACGCGGCGACGACCAGGAACGGTACGAGTCGCATCAGTACCTCCTCTAGGAATGGGACCGTTCCCTGTTCGGTGATATAAACGCCGCTGAAAAAGGGGACAGTCACCTTTTTACGGTTTTTGAAAAAAGGTGACTGTCCCCTTTTCAAGGAGAACGCGATGACGCGCCTGACGGTGTATGTTCTGACGACAGTTGTTCTGATCGGCGTCCTGTATCAACGTCACGTCGCCAGCCAGATCAACACGGTCAAGGAGCTCGCGCCAGGCGTGTACTTTCACGAAGGCGATCTGCGCGGGAAGGGACACTGCAACAACGGCTGGGTCATCTTCGAAGACTACGTGCTCGTGCTCGACGCCAACTACCCCTCGGGGGCGCAGGAGATCATCCCGAAGATCAAGGCGCAAACGGACAAGCCCATCCGCTTCGCGTTCGACACGCACCACCACGGCGACCACGCGTACGCCAACCAGGTCTGGGTCGACAACGGCGCCGTTCCCGTCGCTCACGAGAACGTCATCTCCGAGATGCGGAAGTACGAGACCGGCTTCTTCGGCGGAAAGCCCGGCCGTTGGGAGGGGGAGGCGAAGGAGCGCGCGGATCTCCAGGTGTCCAAGCTGAAGCCGCCGTCACTGCTCTACCGGGACCTGATGATCTTCGACGACGGGAAGCATCGCGTGGAGCTCAGATACTTCGGCGTCGGTCACACGCACGGCGACGGCTTCGCCTGGCTCCCGAAGGAGCGCATCCTCTTTACGGGCGACGCGGCCGTCAACGGCCCGTTCAACTACATGGGCGACGGCGACAGCGCGGCGTGGATCGAAACGCTCGGCAAGGCGCAGATGCTCGGCGCCGCCGTCATCGCGCCGGGACACGGACCGTCCGGCGACGCCGGCGTGCTCGAAGCGCAGCGGCAGTACTTCATGGCGCTGAGGGCCGAGGTGGAGAAGCGGAAAGGACTGGCGCCCGACCGCGTGCAGGCGGAGGTTTCCGCGATGCGCGAGGCGCTGCTCAAACGGCACGCGACGTACATCGATACGGATCCGAAGTTCGTGTCGGGCTTCGAGAATCAGGTCGCGAAGGTCTACCGGGAACTGACCGGCAAGGAATTCCTGAAGAAAGCGGCGCTCGACGCGGCGCGCCGGGCGCACGAGGCGCACCACGGGATGGACGATCAGAATTTAGAATCTAGAATTTAGAATCCAGAAGGCTCTCATTCGAACGCTGGTAACGATCCCAACGCTCTTTCTTCTAGATTCTATATTCTAGATTCTGAATTCTATCGGTTAACCGAAGATGTTTGCGTAGGCGGAGCCGAGCAAACGAAGCTCCCGGCGTCATCCTTGTTGCCGCCGTCGGTGAGCTTCGCCACCGTCGGGTACGCGCAGAGCGGTCTCGATCGGATGGTCTTGCCCTCCTGCCTGAGCGTCGCGATCAATCGATCCGGCGCGGTCCCGCGCTCGACCCAGTCGACGAGCGGCGTGATCGAATCGAACACGGACGGCCCGAGTCCTCCGGTGCAATGCAGCACGCCCGGCATCATGAACAGCCGGAAGAACTCGCCGGTGCCCGCGCCCATCGTCTGGCGCATCTGCTCGTAGTAGTTGACGCCCATCATCGGGTTCAGCGCGGGATCGGCCCAGCCGAAGTACATCAGGATCTTGCCGCCGCGCCCGCGAAAGCGCGTGAGATCCGGGTTGGTCGCGTTCAGCAGCGTGGCGATCGGCGCGAGCTTCTCCATGTCGCGATCCGGTTCGAACTGGCGCCAGTCGATCGGCGTGCCCGGCGTGGCCATCTCCTTGAAAAAGGTGTCCATGAACTGGAACGCGATCGTCGCCTGTCCCTCGCTGATGATCCAAGGCACCCAGCCGCTGCGGCGCCCGGACGGCGTCGGAACCAGCGCCTCGGCGCCGACCGGAAACCCTGGCGCGACTCTTGTGCCTTTCGACGTCACGTCACCGTACACGGCCACGAGCGACTTCACCTGCGCCTCGGTCAGGCACGCGTCCGTATCGCCGGCGGCGGCGCAGCGCGGCACGGCCTTCTCGACGTCGAACTGACATCGGCGGGGATCGTCGATCAACCCGTCCGCGAGCCCGTCAGCCGCGTCGCACGTCTGGTACACTTTCTCGGCGACGACTCGGACCCTGCCCGAAGAGATCGGCGCTGCCGACAGCGCGCGATTGATGGCCGTGTAGTGCACCATGGTGCCCGTGAAATCGACCACGGGCGCGCCGACGACGATGCCGTCGAAGTCGTCCGGGAATCGCTGCGCCGAAATCAGCCCCTGGCGGCCACCGGTCGAACAGCCCACGAAGTACGAGCGCGCGACGGACGCGTCGTAGTACGCGCGCGCGACGGCCTTGGCAGTCATCGCCGTCACGTGGACGGCGCGGTAGGCGTAGTCGACGAGCTTCTGAGGATTCGACGCGAAGGTCGCGCCCGGCTCCCGTGCCGCGTCGTGGCCCGTGTTGGTCTGAGCGGTCGCAAAGCCGCGCCTGAGGGCGGCGTTTCGAATGGCGACGCGGCCGCCGCTCGCGAGCGACTCTCCCGCGAACCCGCCGTTCCCGAACATGTACAGCCGGCCGTTCCAGTCCTTCGGCAGGCCGACCTCGAAGCGGACCTCCGGCGCGATCAGGCCCTGGACGAGGCAGAACTCCGGCGTGTCTCCCTGCGCAGGGACGACGACCGCCGTGTCGATCGAGAAGTCGTAGTTGGTGAGCGCGCGCAGATGGTCGCAGGGCGTCTTCGCCGCGCGTCCTTTCGCCGTCTCCTTCCAGCTCTCGAACTGTCCGACCTGCGCGTGGGCGGGCGCCGCAGCCAGAACGGCGGCGACGGCGATTGCCAGAGTGATACCGGCGGATTTCACGCGGAACGGAGTATCCATGGAGCTCTCCGGTCCGTGATTCTAACCGCAGATCCGCGCAGATCCGATCTCCAAGTCAAGCGGCCAACGTACGATTCGGGCTCATGCCGTGCGATCGGAACCAGTCAACCTCGTTGCGCAGGGTCACATCGAGCGGGCGATGGCGCCACCCGAACTCCCGCTCGGCCTTGTCAGCGGTCACGCGCAGTTGCGCCTGCAGCATGCGGACGCCCGCGATTGTCACGAGCGTCTGGCCGCCCGTCATCCGCGCCCACGTCTGGGCAAGGGCGGCGTAGGTCCACGCGATCGGATACGGGATCTGCCGTGGGCGGTTCGGCAGGCCGGTGACCCGCGCGAGGATATCGGCGAGGTCACCCAGCGTCACGAAGTCACCGGCCAGGATGTACTTCTCGCCCGTGCGACCGCGCTCGGCCGCCCGGATCATCCCGATCGCGACATCTCGGGCGTCGACCGCGTTCATGCCGCCGGGCGGGATCGCCGTCAGGGTGCCAGCCAGGAAATCGAGCACCAGCCGTCCGCTCGCCGTCGGGGCCGCGTCCCATGGGCCGAACATCCATCCAGGCAGCACCTGCACGACGTCGAGCCCGATATGCGCGGCCAGCGCGAGAAGCCGTTCGGCGCCGACCACTTTGCTCTTGAAGTACAGATTCTCTTCCGCGATAGGAGCAGGCGGCGTGTTCTCGTCACCCGGACGGCCGTCGGGACGCAGGCCAATCGTGCCGGACGAATTCGTGTTGATCAGCCGCCGGACGCCCCGGGCGTGCGCGGCCTCGGCGAGCGCCAGCGTGCCGCGCACGTTGATCGCTTCGAGTTTCGGCCAGTGATCGCCCGCGCCGTCGTACTCGCGGAAGTACGCAGCCGTGTGGAACACCACGTCGTGGCCCGCCATTGCGTCGGCAAATGCGGCGACGTTTTCCATATCGCCCTGGATCAGGTCTGCGCCCGTATCACCGAGGAGGCGCCGCGCCTTCGTCTCCGAGCGCACCAGCGCCCGCACGGCGTGGCCCTCTGCCACGAGCGCCCGCACGAGGTTGTTGCCCAACAGTCCCGTTGCTCCCGTCACAAACGCCTTCATGACGATCTCCGTCTCCACGGCAGGCCTGAAGGCCTGCGCTACGAATTCGCTCAACGAACAATCACGAATGCCTGGACGCGCAACCCCAGCGGCAATTCCCGCCCGTCCTCGAGCTCGACGAGCGTCTCGAGCACCTTCGTGTCGACGCGCTCGGTCGGCTCGTCAGTGCGGACGTTCTTGCGTCCCAGGAGCCCGCCCACGCGGATCACGCGCCCGAAAAAGCGGCGGTCCCCGTACGCATCGGCTGTGACGTACGCCTTTTGCCCGACGGCGATGCTTGCCACGTCGGCCTCGTCGACGTCGACTCTGACACGGCGGACCCGGTCGTCCGCGAGGGTGACCACCGGCGAGTCGAACTGCGTGGACACGCTCTCGCCGGCCTTCCGGTGCCGACGCAGGATGACGCCGTCGATCGGCGCGCGGATGAAGGTCTTCTCGTATAACGCGCGCGCTTCCTCGAGCTGGGCTCGTGCGAGGCTGACCTGTGATTCCGCTCGCGCCCGGTCCTCCTCGCGCGCGTCGGCATTGATGAGATCGTGTCGCTGCCGCGCCGCCTCGACCCGCGCCCGCGCGACACGCTCGGCGCGTTCGGCGTCGTCCGCCTCCGCCCGCGAGATCGCCCCCTCGCCGACCAGGTTCTGACGTCGCTCTTGTTCGAGCCGGGCGTTCTGCAACACGGCTTCCGCCTCCAGGAGCACCGCGGCCGCCTCCTGGCGCTCCTGCGTCCGCGCGCCATTGACGACTCGGCGCAGCTCCGCCTGGCGGAGGCCAAGCTCCGACTCGGCGGACGCCACACGAGCGCGGTAGTCGTGATTGTCGATGACGGCGACCACCTGGCCGGCCGTGACACGATCCCCTTCGTCGACGAGGACGCGCTCGAGCCTGCCACCGATCTGAGCGCTCAGGCGGATCTCTTCCGACCTCGCCTCGACCAGTCCGGGCCCGGCCGCCACGTCGCGCGCGGCCGCAGGCCCCGTCGTCGCTGAGGCCTCGGCGGCGCTCGCCGTCGCCGAAACGCCCGGGCGATCGCGCAGCATGTTCACGTTGACGGCGGTCATCGCCGCGAGCCCGATGCCGGTGACGATAGTGGAGCGCTTCATGATGGTTCTCCTAGGAGGCCCGCGCCTCCTCGGCGGCAGCGGCCTGGTCTTCGACAATCCGGCCGTCCTCGATGTTGACGATGCGGTCGGCGTAGCCGAGCATGCGGCTGTCGTGGGTGACGATGACGACCGCGCGGTCGCGCTCGTGCGCCAGGCGGGTAAGCAGCTGCATCACGGCGTGGCCGCTGTGTGTATCGAGCGCGGCGGTCGGCTCGTCCGCAAGGACGATGGGCGGATCGCCGGCGATCGCGCGCGCGATGGCGACGCGCTGTTTCTGGCCGCCGCTGAGATCGGCCGGGTAGGCGTCTCGCTTGGCGCCGAGGCCGACCTGGTCCAACAGCATCGCGGCCCGGCCGAACGCCTCGCGCCGGGGAACGCCCTTCAGGTCGAGCGCCAGCGCGACGTTCCCGGCGGCGGTCAGCGCTGGAAAGAGATTGAACCCCTGAAAGACGAACCCGACGTGATCGAGGCGCACGCGCGGCAGCTCGCGCTCGCTGAGCCCGGTTACGTCCCGCCCGAGCACGCTGATCGTCCCGCCGCTCGGCCTCAGGATGCATCCCATGATCGAGAGCAGCGTCGTTTTGCCGCTGCCCGATGGCCCCATCAGCAGCGTCAGCTCTCCACGGCGCACGTCGAGATCGACGTTGTCGAGGGCACGCATCGCCGCCTCGCCCTGCGCGTAGGTTTTCGAGATTCCCCTGACCCCGATGGCAGCGTCGTCCACGACATCACCCCTTGAAGACCATCGCCGGATCGAGCGTCGTGACCTTGCGGATCGAGACGACCGCCGCGCTGATGCACATCGCGAGCGTCAGGCCGAACATCAGTGCGACCATCCAGCCGGGCAGCAGAATCGCCGCGCCTCCCTGCTGGCTCCCGCGCACGACGAACACGCTGACGAACATCCCAAAGACGTAGCCGATGACGGCGCTGATCACCGCCTGCTGAACGATGACGCCATACAGGTACCGGTTCGTCGCCCCCATCGCCTTCAGCGTGCCGTACTCCCGGATGTGATCGACCGTCGTCGCATAAATGGTCTGGGCGACGACAACCACTCCGACGACGAGACCGAGCAGCGCGGCGATCAGGACGGCAATGCCGGCGCCGGTGGTGAACATCCAGTAGAACTGCGTCATCCGGCTGAACCTCGCGTTGGTCACGACGTCGACGTCGGTCAGGCGGGACGCCAGCGACTGACGCAGAGCTTCGATGTTCACGCCCGGCATCGCCCTGACCAGGAGATACAGGGTCTGATCCTCGCGCAGGCCGGCATAATCCAGCGCGTTCTTGAACGTCGTGAACACGTACGGCGACGTGGTGAACGCGCGGATGCCGCGGGTGAAGCCGGCCACGCGCGCGCGGCGGCCGCGGATCTCGACGACCTGGCCGACGCGATCGACGCCCAGCTTGCTGCGGTAGATCTCGTCGACGAGGATAGCGTCCGGCTTGCGGAGGTCACCGATCGTGCCGGCGACGAGATTCCACGGTGCGCCCAGCCCGGACTGTAGATCGACGCCGACAATCTGCACGCTCTCCTGGCGACCGTCCGGCCGCTTCCATTGTGCGAAGCGGACGATGTACTTGCCGGCCGCCGCTACACCCGGCGTCGCGAGCACGGTCGCCAGCTTCCGGTCCGTGAACGGCACGCCCTGCTCGATGTAGGGAACGTTTCGCGACGTGATCCACAGATCGGCGCCCGAGTGATCGATCAGATTCGAGGTTGCGGTGGTAAAGCCGAGGAATAGGCCGAGCTGGACGACGATGAGGACGACCGCGAAGATGATGCCGGTCACCGTGACCGCGAGCCGGACTTTGTCGTGGACGAGGTTGCGCCAGGCCAGCATGGTCTTTTCCAGGCTCTTCTGATGTAACTGACTTTACATTGTCTTGTGACGTAACAGTGTTAACTAATGTTCCCGGCGGGCGTTCGGTCACGCGCTATCTTTCTCGGCGCTCGCAGGCGCTACCGCAGCCCGTCGATCAGCATCGTGATGAGCTGGTTGATTACACGGTCGCGGTCGCCCCAGTCGAAGGCTGGCTTCACGATCAGGAGCGAGGTGATCCCGTGGATTCCGGCCCAGAGCGCGCGGCTCGCGGTGTCCACGTCCACTTTCGGGATCTTTTTCTGACGCACGCACTCCGCGACCAGCCGGGGCAGATGCCCAAACGCTCGCATGCTCATCGCTTCCGGCTGCATATAACGCTTGGCGGCGTCCGGATTCTGGCCGCGCGGCACGACGAACGCGACGAGATAGTGCTCGGGATGGGCGAGCCCGAAGTCGATGTACCGCCGCAATCCCTTTCGCAGCGCGACGAGCGGGTCGGGGTGCTTCGCGGCCACATCCTCCAGCTCGCGCACGAGCCCCGCGAACGTCTGCTCAGAAACAGAGAAGACCAGATCGTCGCGATCTTTGAAATGCAGATAAATGGCCGTCGGCGAGTAGTCGATCTTCCGCGCGACCTTTCGCATCGACAGACCGTCGTAGCCTTCCCGGACGAGAATGTCGCGGGCCGCGTCGAGGATCTCCTGCTTGAGCAGACTTTTCTGACGGGCCCTGCGCTCACGAACACCCACGAAGCCCCTCACATCCGACGAGCCTAAAGGCTCGTGCCACGGTGTCAGTACGGCGTCACGTGACTTAACGGTGTTAATTCTAGAATACAGAATTCAGAATTCAGAATCCAGAAGGGGGTGGGTCCGCCTAAAGGCGGACGCTACGGTGCGATCCGCGGGGCGGGACGCGGGGGACCCTCGCGGCTCAACTCCGTCCCCGTCGTCGTCACGAAGTACTTCGCGAGCATGTTCGGACGTTCCCACGATGGGAGCGCGCTCCGGTTCCTGAGGTACTTGAGGAAGTTCGTCGTCACCTCGGCGAAGTGCGCCTCGTGGCCGACACGGAACGAGTCGGGAATCGTGATGCGGATCTCGGTTCCGCGATCCTCCACCCCCACGCCGGGATAACTTCCCTGCAGCGCCTTGATCCTGGCTTGCACGGCTGCCAGGACTTGCGGCTTCATTCCGTCGGCGGGAACGACGTAAAGCTCCGGGCGGAAGCGGTCCGCGCGCGTCTGTCGCGCTTCGACGCGGGCGCGAGTCCCTCGGTAGAACGCGAAGTGCGTGTCGCCCGCTCCCTCGGGCGCTTCCCAGTCCCAGATCACGTTCAGCTTCGTGTGGATACCGCGAAGCGTGTACGAGACGAGCGTGTTGCAGTAGTACTCGAGCTTTCCGTCCTTGACCGCCGGCGCCAGGCTGTCCGGGAAGCGCGGTTCGCCCGTCACCCGCCGGAAGTCCGCTTCCGGGATGACGGTCGGCCAGCGCTGCGCCGCCGCCAGGCGTATGTCGGTCCGATAGTCGATCGACTGATCCGGGAAGAGCGTCCACTGCACGAGGTCCACGAGGTGCGTGCCGATGTCGCTGAGCCCCTCGCCTTGCTCCGCGGTGTCGAAGAACCAGGCGGGACGGATGTTCGGCGCGCCGGCGACCACTTTCATCAGGTGGTGGACGCTCTCCATGTAGACGCCAGGATCCGCCTGTGTGCCGCGCACGACCTCGCCGAACACCGCGGGATCGTTTACGAGCGCGCGCTGGAGGATCGTCGTGATCTCGAAGCGCTCGGTCATGATGTCGTACGCGACGAGCTTCTTCGCATCCGCATCGGCCAGGGCCGCCTCGAGCTCTAGAAGATCCTTCGACGAGAGGATCCACGGTTTGTCCGCGAGGACGCTCAGGCCACCGCGGATCGACCCGGCGATCCGGCCGATCTTGCCGCGGTTGCGGCCCGAAAGGACCACGACGTTCCCCGGTCGCTCGCGAAGCATCCGCTCGAAGAAGTCGGGGCTCGTGTGAACTTCCATCTGCCACGCGGTCGGACGCTCGCTGCGGCCGTTGAACGACGCGATGCGCTTCAGGTGCTCGACGAGATCCGGTCCGAGCGGGGCGAAGACATCCACCCGCGCGCGCCACGCCCGGATACATTTCCTTCTGGATCAGCCCGGCATGAAAGTGGCCTGGATCGACCGTCATCAGACGCACGTCAGCCATCGCGCCGTCCTGAGACGAGCCTAAAGGCTCGTACCACAGGCCCCACACGCTGACGATCGCGCTCACCGCGACGCCACACGCGCCCAATCGCTTCATCGCTAATCGATTCATAGGCCAATATCACTTGACTGAGACGACACCCATCCCGCCGCCGCCCAGCTCGGCGGTAATGCGATACGGGCCGACGGTCTCGCCGATCACTGGCGGCGCGATTATACCGATAGAGCGATGGACCGATCTCCTTAACCCGATACCCGACAGCCAGATCGCCCGATACGATGCCCCGATCTCCGATCACACATGACCCGATAACTGCTATGCTCTCGTCATGCCCCAGCGTCTCGCGCACCTCACCGTCAAGGGCGACCTCAAGGCCGACGACGATCTGACCATCGACAGCCGGTTCGAAGGGCGGATCGACATCCGGAACCATTGCCTCATCGTCGGACCGGACGCGCACGTCCATGCCGACGACGGCTACGTCGGCGATCTCGTGGTCTTCGGGCGGCTGACGGGGCGCCTCGTCGTCGCGGGCACGGCCGACATCCGGGACACCGCGCGCGTCGAGGGACGGCTGGTCGCCTCCGTCATCGGGATCAGCGAAGGCGCGCACTTCCACGGGTCGATCGACACGCATCACGCCGACATCGCCGCGCGCGTCGCGGATCACCGCATCAGAAAGTCGGCGGTCAACGTGCCTCTCGCTCAATAATCCATTTCGGGGGGTCGGGCTCCGCCGCCAGGCGTGACGGGAGGCCCTTCGCGATCCGCCAGCGATGAAGCCATGACGGGCCTGCGGTTCCGACGTAGTCGTCCGCCGTGCGATATGCCGCGTCCTGCATCGCCTCCCTCAGGCTGACGAACTCGTAACCGCGCGCCTTCATCCCGTCCAGCATCGCCGGCAGATAGTCCGCGTTGATGTCGTTGACGTGGATGAGCAGGATCTGCGCGATCTCCCGGCCGAACGTCTCGCGTGAAAGCCTCTCGAAGAACTCCAGCATCGTATCCAGGTGCGCGAGATAGGCCTGGCCGATCTTTTTCGCAAGCGCGTCCTCTTTTCCAAGCCTGGCGGAGCGGTACCGAGCGCTGAACAGGTAGTCGACGTGCTCGACCGTGAATGGCGCGACGGTGTAGCCATGACGCGCGAGGAACGTGTTCAGCCGGTCCTTTATCTCCTTCGTGGGCCCGGTGTGCGTGAACGGATGGCGGAACCACTTCTCCGTCAGGCTCGCGCGAACCCTCAAGCCGGCGGTCACCGGCTCGCCGTCGAGGATGTCGCGCTCGTATTTCTCGATGGGCGTGTCGTTCACGTCCCAGTGCGAGCGCGTGTGGTTGCCGAGCGTCATGCCGGCGCGCGTCCACGCGCTCAGCGCGTCGATCTGCCCCTGGCGGCGCTCGTCCGTCGTGAGCTTGCCTTCGTTGACGAACCCGACGGCCGGCGCCCGCGCGGACTGCAGCGCTGACACAATCGTCGAGTTCAACCTCGTGACGTGTGCGACGTCATCCGCGGCCTGCGAAGCGGGGAGGTCGTCGAACGTGAGCGCTATCGAACGTGTCGTCTGTTCCGATGCCTTAGCCTCGTCCGCAGCGACGACCCTGAAGGGTCGTACCACAACGACGCTGTGGTACGAGGCTTCAGCCTCGTCCGTTTGTGGAGGAAGCGACGTCAGGATGAGGTCGGCTGCGAGGATTGCCGTAAGAACGCGAACCGACACGCACCCTCCTTGATGAGTCCTGCTTAGAGTAAACGTTTTTCGAAACGCGTACGGAGATCGAACGGTCGCCCGTCCGACGTCGTGAGGTTTCCATCACAGTTTCCGGCAGCGAATTTGCCCTTGTGGACCGCGCACCCTGCGGGCACAAAGGAGCATCCTCATGTATTCCGGCAGAGCGCGGCGGCTGAACCGTTTCGCGCTCGCCGCGGCAGCGGCCGCGGCCACTCTGACATTCGTTCAACCCATCGACCCGCTCGACGCGCAGACCGAGCCGCCGCCAACACCAACCATGGTCGACCGGGACCTCGGGGTCAGGACGGTCGTCTCGGGCCTCGACCTCCCGATCGGCTTCACGTTCATCGGCCGGAACGACATGCTGGTGCTGGAAAAGAACACCGGCCGCGTCGTGCGCGTGACCAACGGCGTGGTCCAGGGTCCTGTGCTCGACCTCGCGGTCAACAACGCTTCGGAGCGCGGGCTGCTCGGCATCGCGCTGCATCCGTTCTTCCCGTTCAATCGAGGCGTGTATCTGTATTGGAGCTGCACCGCCCCGGCCCCGACCGATCCGTTCATGCCGTCGCAGGAACGTTGCGACGACGCTCCGACGCCGGGCGACGATTCGAGCGAGCTCCTGAACGTGCCGCTTCTCGGCAACCGCGTCGACCGCTTCGAGTGGAACGGCTCGGCGTTGGTCTTCGATCGAAACCTGATCATGCTCCGCTCCTTCCAGAACGACGCAGGGCCACAGCCCCCCGGCCAGGAAGAGGAAGGCCAGCCCCCGCGCGGCAACCATGATGGAGGAGTGATCCGGTTTGGCTTCGATCGCAAACTCTACGTGATCATCGGCGACGTGGGACGCCGTGGACAGCTTCAGAACCTCGAGTTCGGCCCGACGCCGCCGACCGACGACGATCAGTTCGGCGGACCGGAGCCGGATAACGCTCACCTGACCGGCGTCATCCTCCGCCTGAACGAGGATGGCTCGACGCCGCGCGACAACCCGTTCTTCCAGCACGGCGCCAGGATCGGCGGCGAGGTCGGTCAGAACATCCAGAAGATCTTCGCCTACGGGATCCGCAACTCGTTCGGGATGGCGGTCGATCCGTTCAGCGGAGGGCTCTGGATCCAGGTCAACGGCGACGATTCGTTCGACGAGATTGAGCGGGTGACGCCCGGGCTGAACTCCGGCTGGATCCAGACGATCGGCCCGATCGCGCGCGTGAACCAGTTCAAGAGGATTGAAACCACGTTCGCCACGCCACCCGCAACCCCGAGCCTCCAGCAACTGCGCTGGTCGCCCTCGAACATCGCCGACAGCCCGGAGGATGCCCGCCAACGCCTGTTCATGCTGCCGGGCGCCCGGTATCGCGACCCGCAGTTCAGCTGGCGCTTTGCCGTGGCCCCAGCCGGGATCGGCTTCATGCGGGGGTTCGGGCTCGGAGCGCGCTACGCCGGGGACCTCTTCGTCGGCGCCTCACTGCCCGTGCTCGAAGGCGGATATCTCTTCCGGTTCAACGTGAGCCGGGATCGGCGCGATCTCAACCTTACGGGGGCGCTGCGCGATCGCGTGGCGG
This sequence comes from uncultured Acidobacteriota bacterium, assembly GCA_963847125.1. Taxonomy (GTDB): domain Bacteria; phylum Acidobacteriota; class Vicinamibacteria; order Vicinamibacterales; family 2-12-FULL-66-21; genus DATAEE01. The sequence goes on along the minus strand of CAWJYM010000004.1, from coordinate 1,555,558 downwards.
ACAACACGACGAAGCACGACATCACCGAGAGCGAAAGCCTCCTGTTCGGGCGCAACTTCGGCGTGGGCACGGACATCAAGACCGGGCCGAACGGCAACCTGTTTGTCGTGTCCCTCAACCACGGAGCCATCTACGAGGTCTTCCGCGTTCGGGAGAGAGAAGACGACGACGATCGAGATTGATGTTGTGGCACGAGGCTTTAGCCTCGCCTGTGGTACGAGGCTTTAGCCTCGTCCGTAGGGTTACGCTGGCATCGAGCGTGCTAACGGACGGGCTCGGAGGCTCGAGAAGCCCATGGTGATGTTCATAGTCGTCCTGCTCGCGGCGTTGTGGCTGCTCGGTATGGTAACGACCGCCACATTCGGAGGCTGGCTGCACATCCTGCTGGTCATCGCGGTGGTGTTCCTGCTCATCCGGCTGATCCGCGGGGAGCCGGTTTAGCCGCAACACAACCGGGGCGGATCGAGTCCATAATCGCGCATGGCGCGAGGACTCGATCTGCTCCGTTGGCTGGGCGTTGAACAGCCGCCCAGGGACCCGGAAGTGCTCGACGCGATCAGCGGGGTGCTGGATCGCCTCGACGAACGCCGCGCGCGGTACATTGCGGCCTTTGCCTATCTTCTCGGACGCGTCGCCGCCGCGGATCACGAGGTCGGCGACGAAGAGAAACGGCTGATGATCCAGCTGGTGTCCGAGGAATCCGGGCTGCCGGTCAACGAGGCGTCGGCCGTCGTCACGCTGGGGCTCGAGGAGTTCCGGCGCTTCGGCGGGACGCACAACCTCATCGTCGCGCGCGAGTTCGCCTCGATCGCCACGCACGATGAGCGCCTGGCGCTGCTTCGCTGCCTTTTCGCCGTCTCGGCCGCCGACCTTTCGGTACAGGTCCGGGAGGACAACGAGATCCGCCAGATCAGCCGCGAGCTGAAGATCGAGCACGGTGATTTCGTGCGGGCGCGCACCGATGTGCGCGATCACCTGGCGGTGCTCAGACGGAGCAGGCCCGACCTTTAGGTCGGGCGTGCGCGAGTTACAGGCCGAAGATTTCCGTCGGTACCAGCAATCCCGGCAGCACGACCGAGTCGATCGACTCTCCCGGGTTGAACGACGCGCGGCTTCGTACGCCGCTCAGCCCGAGCTTCAGCACGTCGAACCGTCGAGCCCCAAGATCGACGAGCCAGCATTCGCGAACACCGTACCGCGCGAACCAGCCAAGACGGCGGTCGAGCTGCCCCACGCGCGGGCGCGGGGACAGGATCTCGACGACCAGATCCGGTGCGCCGTACACCTTGTCGCTGATGATCTGCCGGCCGGCTGACACGAACAGAAGGTCCGGCTGCACGACGAGCGCGGCGTCGTAGTCAAGCACGACGTCCATGGGAGCAACCAGGACCTCACCGAGGTGACCCCCGCGTGAGAACTGGACCATGGCCAGAAGCAGATCCCTGACTGCTCGCTGATGGGAGGCGGTCGGCGACTCAGCCACCTCCAGCACGCCGTACGCCAGCTCGCACGGCAGCACGGTCTCCGGAGTCTGGAAATATTCCGCCGTCGTCATTAGTCCCCTCCTGACGCCGCGTCTGCGCTTGTACGTAACCCTGAGATCAACGGTCCGCGATTTCACGACGACGACGACGATGCCATCGTCGGACGAGAAAAACAAGAAGAGGGGGCGGCAGGAGGGGGCGGCTGAGGCACGGGCCGTGTTACCCTGCCCCTGCGGTCACGGAGGCGGCCTCCGTGACCGGGATCGGGAGGCACGATGCGATTCATCACGTGGCTCATCGCGGGAGTTCTGTGCGCCGCGCAGCCGGCGCGTCAGCCGTCGGCCTACGCGCCAAACGGAACGCCCGTCGAGTTGGGCCTGGCCGGATACGCCAAGGTGCTCTGCTCGGCGATCTTCGTCTCGGGCCGCGACGCGAACGAGGCGGTGAAGAACAGCGGCTTCTTCCTGATGCCCGCCGGCCAGGCCGAGAAAGTGACCTGGACGGTCGACCGCGAGGCCAGGATCGTCCGGATGACGCTCGACGGCGTCACGCGCGAGGCAAAGTTCTACGGCGATCAAGGCTGCATCATTCACCAGCAGAAAAAGCCCGGCATCTTCTTCACTCCTGTGCCGGTCAAGACGACGCTGCCGGATGCGGCCGGTCAGCCGTGGCCGATGGGTGACGCGGACGCGGCCGCACCGCCGCTGCCGGAAGTCGATCCTGCCCGGATCGACGCCGCCGTCCAGGCGGCGTTCGCCGACCCCGCCGCTCTCACGGCGGCCTTCCTCGTCCTGCACAAGGGACGCATCGTGGCCGAACGGTACATGCCGGGCATCACGCAGGACACGCAGCTCGAAAGCTGGTCGATGGGAAAGAGCATCACGGCAACGCTGTTCGCTCTGCTCGTGAAAGATGGCACCTACACGCTCGAACAGCCGGCGCCGGTGCCGGAGTGGCGATCGCCGGACGACCCGCGCGGGAAGATCCGAAACATCGATCTCCTGCGCATGAGCAGCGGGCTGCGCTTCATCGCCGGCCAGGATCCGGATTACACCGAGGACAAGGGCTACCCCGACCACATGTTCATCTACACGGGCGCGGTGGACGCCTTCGCCTATTCGGTCAACCGGCCGCTGCAGTTCCCGCCGAACACCGAGGGGCGCTATCGAAACTCGGACCCGCTGACGATTGGGTACCTCATCAAGCAGGCCGTGGAAAAACGCGGCGAGGCGTACCTGACCTGGCCGCAGCGAGCGCTCTTCGATCGGATCGGCATCCGCCGTCAGGTGCTCGAGACCGACCCGTACGGCAATTTCCTCCTGAGCGGCTACGACTACGGCACCGCGCGCAACTGGGCGCGGCTGGGACTGCTCTACCTCCATGACGGCGTGTGGCAGGGGACGCGCATCCTGCCCGAAGGCTGGTCGAAGTTCGTCAGCACGCCCGCGCCGGCGTGGAAGCGGCCCGTCTACGGCGGCTTTTTCTGGATCAACAGCGACGGCGCCTGGAACCTGCCGAAAGAGGCGTACATCATGGCGGGCGCGGGCGGCCAGAACACCTTCGTCGTCCCGTCGCACCAGCTCGTCGTCGTTCGGATGGGACACTTTCGGGGGGCTGGACCCGCGCGCAAGGCGACGAACGAGGCATTACGACTCTTGATCGAAGCGCTCGGTACCTAGGTGTGCCACATTGTGGATTGTGGATTGCTGAATGTGGATTTATTGCTTGCGCGGCCGAAGCCTTGGCGAAGGCCCGCCGATTGCTGATTGATGATTGAGGACTATCGATGATTGGTCGATTGGTAGTGGCAGCAGCGATCGCGTTGAGCTTGTGGCACGACCCTTCAGGGTCGTCACAGCAGACAAATGACGTCACGCTCTGGGTCACGCTCGGCGACAGCGACATCCTCGCGGAAGTGGACGCCTACACGTTCAAGGAGATCCGGCGCATCAAGGTCGATCCGAAGCCGCACGGGCTGACCGCGTCCGCCGACGGGTCGAAGGTGTACCTCACCAGCGACCGCGTCGGAAATTTCCAGGTCGTGGACGTCGGCACTGGAACGATCACGGCGCGGCTTCCGCTCGGCAAGGATCCGAACCAGATGACGCTGACGAAGGACGGGCGTCACGCGTACGTGCCGATGCGCGGCGAAAACCGGATCGACCTCGTCCAGCTCGACCCGTTGAAGCTGGTGAAGTCGTTCCCGTCCGACAAGGGGCCGCACGACGCCTACACGACCGCCGACGGCTCGCGGGTCTACGTGGGCGCGCAGTTCGGCAGGTCGATCGAGGTCATCGATCCGGCGACGCAGACCGCGCTGCCGAGGATTCCGACCGAGGACGGCGTCCGCCCCATCGAGCCGACGCGCGACGGCCGGACGTTGTACGTCGCGTTGTCGAACCTCCTCGGGTTCGTGGTCGTCGACCCGGCGACACGGAAGGTCACGCGGCGCGTCGAGCTGGGCAAGCTGCCGGAGGGCGTGCCGAAGCCGTATCTCGAGACCTACACCCACGCCCTGCAACTGACGGCGGACGAGCAGGAGCTCTGGGTCACCGACTGCATCAACGATCTGGTTCGTGTTGTACGGCTCTCCGACATGAGCGAGGTGGCGAAGATCCAGGTCGCTCACTTCCCGCACTGGTTCACGATGCGGCCCGACGGCAAGGTCATCTTCGTCAGCCTGTGGTACTCGGACGTCGTCTCGGCGATCGATGTCGCCAGCCGCAAGGTGATCGCGAACATCCAGTTCGAGCGGGCAAGCGGCCCCAAACGCATCCTCGTCGCGCGCAAGAAAGCCACGACTTAGCGCTAGGCAATCACCAATCGTCAATGAATCACCAATCGCCAATCAGCAATCACCAATCAATCGTCAATCGCCAATCCCCAACCGACAATGGATGAGACAGGAACAGTAGGTTTCATCGGCCTCGGCCTCATGGGCCGTCCCATGGCGCGCAATCTCCTGAAGCGCGGCTTCCGGCTCGTCGTCCACAGCCGCAGCCGCGGGCCGGTCGACGAGCTGGTCGCGGCAGGAGCGGAGGCAGCCGCGTCTCCGGCCGAGATCGCCCGCCGCGCGCGCCGGATCGTCACCATGTTGCCGGATTCGCCGGATGTCTCGAAGGTTCTGGAAGGACCCGATGGCGTGCTTGGCGCGCTGCAACCTGAGACCCTGCTCATCGACTGCAGCAGCATCGCGCCCGCGACGGCGCGGCGGCTCGCCGAGCGGGCGGCGTCGCTGGGGTCGTCGATGCTCGACGCGCCGGTCAGCGGCGGCGAGATCGGCGCGATCAACGCGTCGTTGTCGATCATGGTGGGCGGCGAGGCTGATGCCTTCGAGCAGGCCCGGCCGATCTTAGAGGCGATGGGGAACTCCGAGCGGATCGTCCATATCGGACCGTCAGGCTCGGGTCAGATCTGCAAGGTGTGCAACCAGCTCGTCATCGGCGGCGCGCTGGCGGCGGTCGGCGAGGCGTTCGGCCTCGCGCGGAGAGCCGGCGTCGATCCCGCGAAAGTGCGGGCGGCGCTGCTCGGCGGATTCGCCGCCAGCCGCGTGCTCGAAGTCCACGGCGAGCGGATCCTGCAGGAGAACTACAAGCCGGGGTTCCGTGCCGTCCTCTATCAGAAGGACATGCGGATCGCCGCAGAGACGCTCGCCGAGCATCGCGCCCAGGCGCCTATCACGACGACGATGAAGCAGCTCGTGGATGCCTTCGTCGCGGCAGGACGCGGCGAGGAGGATTACTCCGCGGTTGCGACGCTACTGATTTCGTAGCGCAATCATCGGCGACAACCGGGCCGCGTGACAGGCCGGGACCAGCGCGGCGGCGAGGCCGGTCAGGACGAGCACGACGGCCGCGGAACCGAGCGTCAGCGCGTCGTTCGGCTCGAGCCCGAAGAGAAGCGACGCCACGTACTGAGAGACCAGCAGGGCGATCGCGGCGCCGGCTGCCAGCCCGATCGCCACGACGCGCATCAGCTCGCCGAGAATCATCGTCACGATTTGCGCGCGCCGCGCCCCGAGCGCCATGCGCACGCCGATCTCCCCCTTCCGCCGGGAGACGCCGTACGACACGACCCCGAAGACTCCGACCGTGGCCAGCACGACGGCGAGCAGGCCGAACGCCGTCGACAGCGCCGCAATCAGGCGCTCGCGGAACAACGACCGGCTGATCTGACCGCTGAACACGTCGAAGCGAAGACTGGCGTCCGGATTGGCTTCAGCGACGACCCGGGTGACGTCGGCCATCAGGTCGGCCGGCGGACGCGTCGAGTGTATGGCAAACCGTCGCGTCCCCCGTGGCGCATCGTCCTGCGCCTCGGCGATGAACAGGATCGGTTGGAAGACCTGCTTGATGTTGTGATACTTCGAGTCGGCGACGAGTCCGACGATCTGGAACACCGTGTCCGGTTCGCCGGGCGCGTTCGGCATCGCCACCGTCCGTCCCAGCACCTCACCGCCACCGAGCAGCTTCTGAGCGAACGCCTCACTGACGATGCCGACTCTCGGCGCGCCCAGCGTGTCCCGAACGTCGAAGTCGCGACCGGCGACGAGCGGCATGCCCATCACGCGGAAGTAGCCGGGCGTCACCTGATTGACGTTCGAGGATGCGACTTTGCCGTCGATCTTGACCTCCGTATCCCAGAAGGATCCGCTGAGCGGAGGACTGGATGTGGAAGCCGCACCCGACACGCCCGGGATTCCGCGGAATTTCTCGAGGAGCTGCCGATTGAAGACCGCCCGGCGTTCCATGGACATGTCGTTCTCACGATAGAAGACATGCGCCATGAGCAGGTCGTCGGTCCGGAAGCCTGGCTCGACGGTCGCCAGGTTCTGGAAGCTCCGGCCGAACAACCCGGCGCCGAAGACGAGGATGAACGAGGCTCCCACCTGAATCGCGACGAGCGTGCTCGACAACCGGTGTCGGCCGCTGGCGGCTGAGCCGCGCCCCGCGAGCGGGAGCGTCACCGGTGCGCCCGCGGCGCGCAGCGCCGGCGCGAGCGCGAACAGCACGCAGCTCACGCCGGCGACGAGCGTCGTGAGACCCAGCACATGCCAGTCGAGCGCGAGATCGAGGTAGATCGGATCCATCGTCGTCCCGATCGACGCGACGAGCGCCCGGGCCGACCACTGCGCCAGGAGCAATCCCACCACGGCGCCGGCACCCGCCAGCAAAAGACCTTCTACCAGCACTTGCCGGACGATCCTGGTGCGCGAGCCGCCGATCGCGAGACGGATGGCGAACTCGTGCTCGCGCGCGGTCGCGCGAGCCAGCATCAGGTTGGCGAGGTTGGTGGCGGCAATCAGGAGCACCATGCCTGCGATCGCCATCAGGGCCCAGAGCGGCTGCGAGTAGTTCGCTCGCAGCGGCGATACGCCCGCGCTGGCGCTCGCCGCTTCGAAGCCCATCTTCAGGTACTTCTCGACCATGTGCGGTCGATAGGTGGGAGGTACCGTTGCTCTGAGAATGCCGGGGCCCAGAGCTGCGAGATGATCGTTCGCTTCATCCAGCGATCCGCCGGGTTTCAGGCGGCCCAGCACCGCGAGCCAGAAGTGATCGGGCCGGTCGAACCCCGAAGAGCAGAGCGGCAGCGCGACGTCGAACCGGCGCCCCACCTCGACTCCGAAGAAGCTCGCCGGCGTCACGCCGATGACCGGCGCGCGCTCCTCACCTATCGTGATCGTTTGCCCGACGACATCGGGTCTTCCCGCGAATGCCCGCTGCCACAAGCTATGACTGATCACCACGCCGAAGTATCCGCATCCAGGCCGATCGTCCTCCCGGGTGAAGAGCCGGCCGATAGCCGGGTTCACTCCCAGTGCCTGGAAGAAATTGCCGGACACCCACAGCCCTTCGACGTATTTCACTTCTCCTCGAGGCGCGAGGTTGAAACGGGTGTCGCCGAACGCGAAGACGTCGGCGAAGACCAGCTGGTGGTCGCGAATCTGCTGCCACACGGGCGCGCTGAACTGACGGTTGCGCCCTGTCTGGCGACCCGACCGTCCTTCCCCTACCCCACGGATCTCCACGAGCTGCTCGGGCCGCTCGACCGGCAGGCCGCGGAAGCTCAAGGCGTTGAGGAGCTGGAAGAACGCGGTGTTGGCGCCGATCCCCAGGCCGAGCGAGAGCAACGCAGCGACGGTGAAGCCTGGCGTTCTGACAAGCAGCCGGCCGGCAAAGCGCACGTCGCGCCACGCGGTTTCCAGAACCACGCCGGCGCGAACGTCGCGGACCCGCTCCTTGACCTGATCGGCGCCCTCGAGCTCGAGGAGCGCGGCACGGCGCGCGTCGGCGGCGGACCGCCCGCGCTGCATCTGCTCATCGGCGACGAGGTGTGTGTAGCTTTCCAGTTCCTCGTTCAGATCGCGCTCGACGCGGCTTCGGAGAAACCAGTTCCGAAAGAGACTCACGAGCCAGGAGATGGCTGTCATGGCTGAGTTCCTCAGGTCGCTTTGAGCGCGTTGGCGATCGCCACCGCGATGCGCTCCCACTCCTCGGTCTCGACGCCGAGCCGCCGGCGGCCCGACGCGCTGAGGCGGTAGTACTTCGCGCGACGGTTGTTCTCCGACTCTCCCCACGAGGAGATGAGCCAGCCCATCTCTTCCATACGGTGAACCGCCGGGAAGAGAGAGCCGGGCTTCACCTGAAAGGTGCCGTTCGTGATCTGCTCGATCCGGCGGGAGATCCCGAGGCCGTGCAGCTCGCCGAGCGCGAGGACCCTGAGGATGAGGAGATCGAGAGTGCCCTGGAGGAGATTCGCCTGTGCGTTCGACGGCTTTGCCATATCGACTGTCTATATGAGATACGACAGCTCGTATAGAATGTCAATAGGAGGGAGGAGAGGGAGCCAATCCACGCGAATTTGACCTCCTCGCCCGGGAGTAGTACGGTAACCGGGTGTTCCACGTTCGTCCGGTCCACCCCTCCTGTCGCCCCTTCGGATGCGGTTGTAGCCTGCCGCGGTAACGTGGCGGTCTGACCGCCGGAACCGCGGCCCCCAAGTCAATCAGTTAGTTAGTTCCCTTCATGGTGGCGCACGCCTTCAGGCGTGCGGCTCGGTGCGCCACCATGATGGGGGTTCATGTCCAGTCTGGAGACCCTTATGGCGGCTGTCGACGATCCCAAGACTCTCGGCCGAGCGCGGCTGACGTTCGCGAGCGAGCCGGAAATCGACGAGTTCGTGGCCACGCTCGAGCGATTCGAGCGCGGAGAGCTGACGCCCGACGAGTGGCGCGCGTTCCGGCTGATCCGGGGCACCTACGGACAGCGTCAGGCCGGCGACGCGCAGATGCTGCGCGTCAAGATCCCTCAGGGCATCGCTACCGCGGAACAGCTCCTTGCGCTGGCGGAAGCCGGAGAGACGTACTCCCGCGGCTTCGGCCACGTCACCACTCGCGAGAACATGCAGTTTCATTTCGTCAGGCTGCACGAGGTCGAGCCGGCGATGCGCACGCTCGCCGAGGCTGGCCTGACGACGCGGGAAGCGTGCGGCAACTCGGTGCGCAACATCACCACCTGCGCGTACGCCGGCGTCGCCCGTGACGAGACGTTCGATGTGACGCCGTATGCCGAGGCGCTCACGCGCTTCCTGCTGCGGCATCCGCTCAGCGCGACGCTCCCGCGCAAGTTCAAGATCGCCTTCGAAGGCTGCGCCGAGGATCACGTCGCGACCGCGATTAACGATCTCGGCTGGCGCGCCGCGGTCCGCACGCGGAACACGGGACGAGGTCCGGCTGAAGCCGGACGCCACGGCGAGGTGGTCGAGCGCGGCTTCCGCGTCACCGCCGGCGGCGGCACCGCGATCGACTGCCGGTCGGGCCAGGTCCTGTTCGCGTTCCTGCCGGCCGGCGAAATCCTGAACGTCGCCGAGGCGATCCTGCGCGTGTTTCACCGGCTGGGCGACCGCGAGCACCGGCAGCGCAACCGGATGAAGTTCCTCATCAAGGCGCTCGGCTGGGATCGCTGGCGCGCCGAGGTCGACCGCGCCCTGGCCGAAGTCCAGGCCGCCGGTGGCGCGCGCCTGCCGTTCGATCCCGACCGCCCGCCGGTCGAGGCTGCGCCGGACTGGCCGCGAATGTCGCCACCATCGATCGAAGACATCGCACGTCGCGCCGCGTCGACCCGGCTGGGCGGTCCCGGGCTGCACCCTGAGGTCGGAGCCCGTCGGCTCGCGTCTCAAGACCGGCCGGTCCAGGAGCACGTCACGCACGCGCTGGCTCGAGACGAACGTGCGCGCGCAGAAACAGGACGGGTACGTCACCGCGACCGTCACGTTGCCGCTCGGCGACGTGACGAGCGTCCAGCTCCGCACGCTGGCCGATCTGTCGCTCGCGTACGGCGATGGCACCGTGCGGTTCACGCACGAGCAGAACGCCGCGTTCCGCTGGATCCCGCGCGCCATCGTCACCGATCTCTACAGCCGCCTGGCCGCAGCCGGCCTCGGCCTGCCGGATGGCGGGACGATCGCCGACGTCACGAGCTGCCCGGGCGCGGAGTCGTGCCGGCTGGCGGTCACGCAGTCGCGCGGCCTCGGACGGCTGCTGGGCGACCATCTTCGCGCGCATCCATCGCTCGTCGCCGCCGCGCCGGATCTGAAGATCAAGATCAGCGGCTGTCCGAACGGCTGCGGCCAGCACCACATTGCCGGGCTCGGGTTCCAGGGCAGCGTGCGGAAGCTCGGAGACAAGGCGGTGCCGCAGTACTTCGTGATGGTCGGCGGCGCCCTGCACGGGGCGGGCGCGAGCTTCGCCCGGCTCGCGGCGAAGGTTCCCGTCCGCCGCATGCCGGAGGTCGTCGCCCGCCTCGTGGCGCTGTATCAGGCGGAACGGTCCCCTGGCGAGACGGCGACGGCGTTCTTCTGCCGGATCGACGTCGCCCGGGTCAAGGCGGCGCTCGCGGATCTCGAGCGGCTGACCGCCGCGGATGCCGTCGCTTCGGATTTCGTGGATCTCGGCGAGGAGCGTGAGTTCACGCCCGAGGTGATGGAGGGGGAGTGCGCAGTCTAACGCTCATTGCTGAATGCTGAATGCTGATTGCTGAATTCAGCAATCCAAAATCCACATTCCACAATGGACAAGCATCAGATGACCCTGTTTCCGATGTTTCTGAAGTTGGCGCGACGCCGATGTCTCGTCGTCGGCGCCGGGAAGATCGCTGAAGGCAAGATCGCGAGCCTGCTCGACGCCGGAGCGCGCGTGCGGGTCGTTGCGCCGCAGGCGACCGCCGCGATCGCCACATGGGCACGCAACCGGCGGATTCTGTGGAGCCAGCGTGTCTTCGAGCCGGCGGATCTCGACAGGGCTTTCCTGGTCATCGCGGCCACCCCGTCCGTCAGAGTGCATCGCGCCGTGTTCCGCGAAGCTCGCCGCCGCGGCGTGCTGTGCAACGCGGTCGATGAGCCGACGCGATGCGATTTCTACTATCCGGCGGTCGTTCGCCGCGGAGATCTGCAGATAGCCGTCTCGACCGGCGGCCGAAGCCCGGCCCTCGCGCAACGGCTCCGGCGGGAGTTGGAAGCCCAGTTCGGGCCAGAGTACGAGGCGTGGCTCGATCACCTCGGACGTTCGCGCGCCACGTTGTTCGCCCGCTCGATGAACCCCGAAGCGCGCCGGCGCCTGCTGCATCGCGACGCCAGCGCGCACGCCTTCGGGCGGTTCCTCGAACAGACAGCTGACGCAAAAGCGCCTGCGGCCCGCGCGAACGCCGGGGCCCCCAACGCGGTCCGCCGCGTTGGGGTGGCCGATCGGAGGGAAGTCCGGACCGAAGGTCCGGACCCGCGAGCGCGAGCGAGCGGGGGTGGGGCCCCGCGAGCATAAAAGAATGCGGACTAGGATCTTTTTGGTCGGTGCCGGTCCCGGGGATCCCGAGCTGCTGACGCTCAAAGCGCTGCGCGTCCTGCGCGACGCCGATGTCATTCTCCACGACGACCTCGTGTCACCCGGGATCCTCGCGCTCGCTCCGCGGGGCGCGCGCGTGCAGAGCGTCGGGAAGCGCCATGGCGCGGAGACCCTCAGTCAGGAGGCGATCAACGATGTGATGATTCGTTACGCCCGTCAGGGGCTGGCCGTCGTCCGGCTGAAGGGGGGCGATCCGCTGATCTTCGGGCGCGCGGCGGAAGAGATCGAGGCGCTTCGCGCGGCCGGCATCGACGTCGAGATCGTCCCCGGGATCACCGCCGCGGCGGCCGCCGCGGCCGCAGCGGGCGTGGCGCTGACCGATCGGCGTCACGGATCGGCGCTGGTCCTGCTGGCCGGCCATCGGTGCGCGGCGGGGACGGCGCCGGACTGGCGTGCGCTCGTCCGGCTGCACGCGACGATCGCCGTGTACATGCCGGGCGGGCGCTACGGCGAGCTGGCGTACCAGTTGACGTCCGCCGGCCTCGACCCGGCGACGGCTTGCGTGGTCATCTCGCGCGCGACGCTCCCGGGGCAGCGTTCGCTCAGCACGACGGTAGAGCAATTGATCGACCTGCCTGAACCGCCGTCGCCTGCGCTCCTGATCGTCGGAGCCTCAGCCGCCTCGAACGCCGGCTCCCACGACGAGCTCGCCCGGCACGTCGTGGCGTGAATACGCGAGCGCGACTGGAAGCGCCGTAGACGAAGGCTGGAGTTTCTAGGTATCCTCCAGGTCATGTCGGTCGACGCCGGCGCTCTCCGGCTCGCGGGGTTCGTCGACTCCTTCGAGGACGGCATCATCAGCACGAATCTCGATGGCACGATCGAATCGTGGAATCGGTCGGCCGAACGGATATTCGGCTACCCGGCTGAAGAGGTCCTCGGCCGCTCGATCTCTGTCATCATCCCTTCGGATCACCAATCCTTGGAAAACGAGTTGTTGCAACGGGTTCGACAGGGCGAACGCGTCGAGCCCCATGAGACCGCCCGCATTCGGAAAGATGGACGAAGGATCGAGATCTCGCTCTCGCTGTCGCCCGTCCATGGACCCGGCGGGGAGCTCATCGGCGTGTCGAGAATCGTGCGCGACATCACGGAACGGAAGCACGTCGAGCGCGAAGCGCTTCGTCTGGCGGCGATCGTCGATTCCTCCGACGATGCGATCGTCAGCAAGGACCTCCAGGGGATCGTCACGTCGTGGAACCGCGCCGCCGAGCGCATGTTCGGATACACGGCCGACGAGATCGTGGGGAAGTCGATCACGACCATCATCCCGAAGGACCGGCTGCCCGAAGAGGACTTCGTCCTCTCGCAGGTGCGCAAGGCCATCCCGATCGAGCATTTCGAGACCGTGCGGCAGCGCAAGGACGGCTCGTTCATCGACATCTCGCTGACCGTATCGCCGATCAAGGGAAAGGACGGCCACGTCATCGGCGTCTCGAAGATCGCGCGCGATATCAGCGAGCGGAAACGCCTGCTGGCGGAGCTCGAGCAATCGAACCGGTTGAAGGACGAATTCCTCGCCACGCTGTCGCACGAGCTGCGCACGCCGCTGAACGCGGTCATGGGGTACGCGCAGATGCTCCGCGAAGGGAAGATCGGCGAGCAGGGTCAGGGCCGGGCGCTCGAGATGATCGACCGGAACGCACGAGCCCTGGTGCGGCTGGTGAGCGACGTGTTCGACATCTCCACGATCGTCGCCGGCAAGGCGCGGCTGAAGCTCGAACCGTGCGATCTGATACCGGTCCTGGAAGCCGCGATCGATGTCGTCCGGCCGGCCCTGGAGGCGAAACGGTTGTCGCTCGTGCGCGACCTCGAGCCGGGCCCGGCGACGGTCCTGGGTGATGCAGGTCGGCTGCAGCAGGTGTTCTGGAACCTGCTCGCCAACGCGGTGAAGTTTACGCCCGAGGGGGGCCGTATCACGGTGCGGCTCCGGAAGCACGCGGGGACCGTCCACGTCTCGGTCTCCGACACCGGCGCCGGCATCTCACCCGACTTCCTTCCGTACCTGTTCCAGCGGTTCCGCCAGGGCAATCAGCGCCTCGACCGGGAGTTCGCGGGCCTTGGGCTCGGGCTCGCGCTCGTCCGGCACTTCGTCGAGCTGCACGGCGGCGCCGTGCAGGCGGCCAGCGCCGGGCCGGGGCAGGGATCCACCTTCGACCTGTCACTCCCGCTGCACGCGGGTCAAACGCCATCGTGACCTCCCTTCCGGTGATCGATGTCGCGCCCTTCGTTTCCGGGAGCGGCGATCGATTACGCGCCGCCGAAAGTATCCGCGACGCCTGCCGTAGCGCCGGCTTCTTCTACATCGTCGGTCATGGCGTCGACGAGGGGCTGCAGGCGAGGCTCGAAGCGCTCAGCCGGCGCTTCTTCGCACAGCCGCTCGAGGCGAAGCTGGCGATCCGCATGGAGCTGGGCGGCCTGGCGTGGCGCGGCTACTTTCCGGTGCGTGGAGAGCTGACCAGGGGGAGGCCGGATCTCAAGGAAGGGTTGTACTTCGGCGCGGAGCTGCCGGACGACCACCCGCGCGTCGCCGCCGGCACGCCGCTGCACGGCCGCAATCTCTTCCCGGATATTCCCGGCTTCCGCGAGACGGTTCTCGACTACATCGGCGCGATGACGCGGCTCGGCCACGCGATCATGCAGGGTTTCGGGCTGAGCCTCGGCCTCGACGCGTCGTACTTCGACGACCGGTACACCCGCGACCCGCTGGTCCTCTTCCGCATCTTCAATTACCCGGCGAGCGCCCCCACGACCTCGGAGCCGGAGTGGGGGGTCGGGGAGCACACCGACTACGGCCTGCTCACGATCCTGAAGCAGGACGACGTCGGCGGGCTGCAGGTGAAAGGACCGTCGGGCTGGATCGACGCGCCGCCGATTCCCGGTTCCTTCGTCTGCAACATCGGCGACATGCTCGACCGGATGACCGGCGGGTTCTATCGCTCGACGCCGCACCGCGTGCACAACCCGAGCGGCCGCGCGCGGCTGTCATTTCCGTTCTTCTTCGATCCGGGCTTCGACGCCAACATCCGGCCGATCTCCCCGGCTGCCTCTGTCGCCGACGACAAGGCGGACCGCTGGGACCAGACGAGCGTCCACGAGTTCAGCGGGACGTACGGCGATTACATCCTCGGGAAAGTCTCGAAGGTCTTTCCTGAGCTCCGTCGCAAGGTGATGTAGACCTTAAGTCCAGTGATGAGCTTCAAGAATCCGGGGATGAACGCCCCGGGCTGTGTTATCCTCCCGCCCCGCTCTCGCCGGGAGGAAGAAGAATGGCGTTCACTCGGACTGCGACCGTTCTCGTCGTCTGCTCCCTCGTCAGCCTGAGCGCGTCCGCTCAGGAGAATCCTGGAAAGGGCCGCCGTGCGTATCGACCGGACACCATTTCCCGTGGCCGCCCGGGCCAGCCCCTCAAGGGTCCCTCCGCGGGCGCGCCGGCCGACATCGCGTTGACGTACCTGCGTGCTCAGAGAGCGGACTTCGGCCTCACCGAAGCCGACCTGAAGGACGTCACCATCACGAGCTCGTACACGAGCGCGCACAACGGCGTGACGCACGTGTATCTGCGCCAGCGCTATGAGGGGATTGACGTCTACGCCGCGGAGGCCAACGTCAACGTCTTGCGTGACGGCAGCATCGTCAGCGCGGGGAGCAGTTTCTTCGGTGACCTCGCCGGCGCCGTGAAGACCGGACCGCCGGCGCGCAGCGCGGCCGACGCCGCGCTTGCGGCAGCTCGGAGCGCGGGTCTGGAGGTCAAGGATTCGCTCACGGTCCAGGAAGTTCGATCCGGGCCGGACCAGGCGACCGTCCTGACGAGGGGCGGCGTGTCCAGCCAGCCGATTACAGCCCGCCTCGTCTATCAGCCGACGGGCCCGCGCGAGGTGCGCCTTGCGTGGCAGATCGAAATCGAAGAGCTGAGCGGCGCGCACTGGTGGAGCATGACGGTCGACGCCGAAAACGGCGAAGTGCTCGGCCAGGACGACTACGTCGTGCGCGATTTCTGGGGGCGGCCGGGCCGACGGCCGACGCCGCGACACGCACCCGCGAGTTCTTCGCGAGGAGTGTTGCGCGCGGCGCGGCGAGCCCGCGCGCCGAATGGCGACGGCGCATCGTACCGCGTCTTCGAGCAGCCGAAGGAAAGCCCCAACGACGGCGGGCGGACACTGGTCGTCGATCCGTCGAACCCGACCGCGTCGCCGTTCGGCTGGCACGATACGAACGGTGTCGCGGGGGCCGAGTTCACGGTGACGCGCGGCAACAACGTTCATGCGTACACCGACATCGACTTTAACAACGTCGCCGACCCGGGCAGCGACCCGGACGGAGGGGTCAACCTCACCTTCGACTTCATGCTCGATCTGGCGCAGAACGCGTCGACGTATCGGCCGGCAGCGGTCACGAATCTGTTCTACTGGAACAACATCATCCACGACGTCTTCTACCAGTACGGGTTCGACGAAGCCGCCGGCAATTTCCAGGTCAACACCTACGGCAAAGGCGGGCTGGGCAACGACGACGTGCGGGCGGAGGCCCAGGACGGCAGCGGGACCAACAACGCGAACTTCGGCACGCCGGTCGACGGCGCGCGGCCCCGCATGCAGATGTTCATCTGGACGCACCCGCGTCCGAACGACGTCGTCGTGAACGGCGGCGGCGCCGCGGGCACCTACGAGGCGACGGGCGCGACCTTTGGCCCAACACTGGCGACGACGGGGCCGATCACGGCGAACGTCGTCCTCGTCAACGACGGGGTCGTCGGAGCCGGCACACCGCCGGGAACACTCAACGACGGCTGCGAGCCATTTGTCATTCCTGCCGGGACGATCGCGTTGCTCGATCGCGGCTTCTGCACTTTCGCCGTGAAGGCGTTCAACGCGCAGACGGCCGGCGCCGTAGCCGTCCTCGTGGCGAACAACGTGGCGGGCAATCCCATCACGATGGGTTTTACGCCACCGATCCCGGTCATCACGATTCCCTCCGTGATGGTCAGCCTGGACAACGGAACGCTCTTCAAGAACAACCTGCCGCTCAACGCGACCCTGCGCGCCAGCCCGACGCGCTCGATCACGCGAGACAGCGACCTCGACGCCGGCGTCATCGCGCACGAGTACGGGCACGGCATCAGCAACCGGCTCACCGGCGGCCCATCCATCGTCACCTGTTTGAACAATGCGGAACAGATGGGCGAGGGCTGGAGCGACTGGCTGGCCCTGGCGATCACGGCGAAGCCGGGCGACACGCGGGTGATCCCGCGCGGGATCGGCACTTACCTCATCTTCGAGCCGAACAGCGGCGACGGCATCCGGCCGACGCAGTACTCTCCGGACAAGACGATCAACCCGAGCACTTACGCTTCGGTCGCGGATACCGCGAACATTTCTCAGCCTCACGGCATCGGCTATGTCTGGGCGACGATGCTCTGGGACATGTACTGGAACCTCGCGGAGAAACACGGCTACAACCCGAACGTGTATGAGAGCTGGACGACGGGCGGCAACAATCTCGCCATTCAGCTCGTGATGGACGGCATGAAGCTGCAGGTCTGCAGGCCCGGGTTCGTCGATGGGCGCGACGCCATTCTGGCTGCCGACGTGGCGCTGACCGGCGGCGACAACGAGTGCTCGATCTGGCGCGCGTTCGCGAGGCGCGGTCTCGGGTTCAGCGCAAGCCAGGGACTCAGCACGAGCCGCACTGATGGCGTGGAGGCGTTCGACATGCCGCGCGCGTGTAACGCCTTTTCCAATCCGGTGAATCCAGAGGGCGTGACGAGCCGCAACGCCGGGAGCGCGATACCGCTGAAGTTCACGCTGGAAGGGGGGAACGAGGGCCTGGATATCTTCGCCGCCGGGTATCCGGCGTCTCAGCAGATCGAATGCCCGACTGACCTGGAGGACCCGATTGTGCCCACCGGCGCCCTCGAGCCGATCGCGACGCCGGGGAGCTCGGGACTCACGTTCGACCCGGGGACGGGGCAGTATCATTACGTGTGGAAGACCGACAGGTCGTGGGCGGGCACGTGCCGGAGGCTAATCGTGAAGCTGAAAGACGGCACGGAGTTCCACCTGCTCTTCTCGTTCCGCTAGCCGTCATCGCCGCTGTCGCCTGCGGCAGCAATGCTGCGCGCGACAGCGGCGCTCCGTCTCAGACGGAGCCGCCGTGGCGTCTCGTCTGGTCGGACGAATTCGACACAGCCGGCCTGCCCGATCCGGCGAAGTGGCACTACGACACCGGCGGCCACGGCTGGGGCAACAACGAGCTGCAGTTCTACACGGAGCGCCGGCTCGAGAACGCCCGCGTCGAGGGTGGACGCCTGATCGTCGAGGCGCGCCGCGAGCGCTGGCAGGAGCGCGACTACACGTCGGTCCGCCTGAACTCACGTTCCGGCTGGACGTACGGCCGGATCGAGGTGCGGGCGAAGCTACCGTCGGGGCGCGGCACGTGGCCCGCGATCTGGATGCTGCCGGTCGACTGGACCTACGGCAACCGCGGCTGGCCGGACAACGGCGAGATCGACATCATGGAGCACGTCGGCTTCGACCCCGACGTCATCCATGCCTCCATTCACACGCAGGCGTACAACCACGTCGCCGGCACGCAGAAGTCGGCGAAGATCGGCGTGCCCGGCGCGCGTGACTCGTTTCACGTCTTCGTCGTCGAATGGACGGACCGCGAGATCAGAGCGCTGGTTGACGACCGGCCCTACTTCAGCTTCGCCAACGAGCGACTCGCGACGCCGCAGGCGGACTACCGGCACTGGCCGTTCGACAAGAGCTTTCGCGTCCTGATCAACATCGCCGTCGGCGGGAACTGGGGCGGTCAGCAGGGCGTGGACGAGTCCATCTGGCCGCAGCGGTTGGAAGTGGACTACGTGCGCGTGTTACAGCTGTTCTGAATTCTAGATTCTAGATTCTATATTCTGGATTCTCTGAAATGACCGACGAGAAGCCTTTGAAATCCGCGTTCGAGCTCGCGATGGAACGGCTGAAGAAAGGGGACGCCGACGCGGGCGTCGAGCCGCGCCGCCTGACCGATGAGCAGAAGGCCTCCATCGCCGAGCTCCGGCGCTTCTACGAGGCGAAGCTCGCGGAGCAGGAGCTGCTGCACCAATCGGCGATCCGGAAGCTGATGGATCCCGAGGCCCGCGCGGTCCTCGAGGAAGAGTACCGCCACGATCGCGAGCGCCTGGTCACCGAACGGGACGCAAAGCTCGAAAAAATCCGCTCCGGGCAATCTACTTCCTAACTCGGCCATCTTTCGTCCGTGGACCGTGGTACGACCCTTCAGGGTCGTGCCACAAGCGTTCACATCGGCCTGCCGTTTGCGTCTTGCGCCATCGTAACTGCCCAGACGTCTTGAATCCCTACAGGGAGGTTCCGATGGGACGCGTGGCGCTGCTCATCATTTGTTTTCTGATCATCATTGGTGCTCTGCCTGCTGCTCCAACGGCGGCGCAGACCACCAGCGCAACCATACAAGGCACCGTCTCGGACGAGACGGGCGTTCTGCCCGGCGCGACGGTGACGGCTCGTGAGACGCAGGGCGGCTTCCAGTTCGAGGCGGTGACCGGTGCGGACGGCGGCTTCGCGCTCGCCGGCTTGCGCCCGGGCACGTACGAAATCACGGTTGCCGTCGGCCAGTACAAGCCACAGACCCGAACGGTCCAGGTTCTCGTCGGTCAGACGGTGACCGCCAACTTCAAGGTGAGCCCGGACGTCGTGCACGTCGAGGAGGTCACGGTCGTCGGCCAGCGGCTCGTCGACACGCGGACGCCTGAAATCACGACGAACGTCACTGAAGAGCAGGTGCGATACCTGCCCCAGAACAACCGGAACTTCCTCAACTTCGCGGCCCTCGCGCCGGGCGTGCGGGTCTCGACCGACGAGTTTCGACAGGAAGTCAGCGGCGGTTCGCTCGCCTCGCGGAACACGAACGTCTTCATCGACGGCGTCAGCTACAAGAACGACGTCATCGAAGGAGGGGTCATCGGCCAGGACGCCAGCCGGGGGAATCCGTTCCCGCAGAACGCGGTGCAGGAGTTCCAGGTCGTCACGCAGAACTACAAGGCGGAGTACGAAAAGGCTTCGAGCGCGATCATCAGCGCGGTGACCAAGAGCGGCGGCAACCGGTTCTCCGGCGACTTCTTCAACCTCTATCAGGACAAGCACCTCGTCGAGAACGAGGCGATCGTGCGCGACGCGAACGACCTGCTCGTGAAAGGCAAGACCGAGCCGAAGCCGGTCTACGAGCGATGGCAGTGGGGCGCCTCGGTGGGCGGACCGATCGTCAGAGACAAAGCGCAGTTCTTCGGCGCGTACGAGGAGAACCGGCAGGATCGCGGGAGCCAGGTGATTCTGGGCTCGGTCTCGAACGCGCCCCCGGCGCTGCTCGATGCACTTCGGCCCTTCGAAGGTAGCTTCACCAGCCCATTCCGCGAGCGGCTGCTGTTCGCGAAGGGCACGTATCAGCCGGCCCCCGGTCAGGCGGCCGAAGTGACGTACAACTGGCGCAACGAAACCGATATCCGAGGCTTCGGCAACCTGGTCAACGCGCCGCGGACGAGCTTCCAGGCGGCGGAGAACGTGCGCAACCGCGTGGACTCGGTGCTCGGCAAATACCAGATCGCCGGCGGCAAGTGGCTCAACGAGGCGCACCTCTCGTACCAGCGTTATCGCTGGAACCCTGTGCCGGAAACCGCTGATCTGGTGGGAGAGGACTTCGAGGGTCTGATGCGCGTCGGCGGCAGGGACACGACGCAGCTCTTCGTGCAGGAGCGCATCTCGCTGCGCGACGACTTCAGCCGGTTCCTGTCGTGGAACGGGAGCCACTCGGTGCGCGCCGGCGGCGTCATCAGCTTCCTCGACTACAACGTCCGCAAGGAGTTCTTCGGAAACCCGCTGTTCAGATTCCGCTCGGAGTTTGCGTTTCTCTTTCCTCACGAAGCCAGCTATGGCACGGGCAATCCCGATCTGAGCGCCAGCAACCGCCAGTTCGGGTTCTACGTGCAGGACGACTGGGCGGTAGGCCCGCGCTTCACGCTGAACGCGGGGCTGCGGTGGGACTACGAGTCGGACATGCTGAACAACGACTACGTCACGCCGGCTGACGTGCGCGCCGCGGCGGCGCCGTTCATCGATCCCAACCGGTATTTCACGGACGGCGATGACCGGGTGCCCTTCTACGGCGCCTGGCAGCCACGCCTGGGCTTCTCGTACGACGTCACCGGCGCCGCGAAGACGATCCTCTTCGGCGGCTACGGCCGCTACTACGACCGCGTGCTGTACAACCACACGCTGGACGAGCGCTTCCGGCTCCAGTACGCGGTGCGCACGTTCCGCTTCTCGACCGACGGCCTCCCGCGCGACGGTCAGCCGACGATCGTCTGGAATCCTTCGTATCTGAGCCAGGCGGGGCTCGACGGGATCATTGCCAGCGGCCAGGCGCCGACGGCCGAGGTGTTCCTCATCGACAACGAGCAGCGGCCGCCGCTCTCGGATCAGTTCACCGTCGGCGTCCGTCACAGCTTCGGGCCCGTCCTGACGTCGGCGAGCTACGCCGGCATGCGCAGCACGAACGAGTTCACGTGGCTGCGCGGAAACCGGCGTCCCGACGGCACCTGCTGTCTGCCGATCACCGGCTTCGCCAACCTCTTCATCTCGACCGACGACAAGCGTTCGTGGTACGACGCGCTCTACGTCCAGGCGGAGAAGCCGTACGGCGCCGGCGGGCGCTGGGGGTTCAGCTTCACGTACACGCTCGCCTCGGCGGAGCAGAACGGCGGCGACTTGTTCAGCCTCGACTTCCCTACCGTGGAAGGATACGGTCGGTATCCGACCAACACCGACGAGCGACACCGCGTCGTGGCCACCGGCATCGTCGGACTGCCCTACGATTTCATCCTGAGCACGTTCATCACGCTCGGCTCGGGCACGCCGTACACGATCAACGATGAATCTCTCGGCGGCGGCCCGAACCAGCGGGTGTTGCTCCGAAACGGCGGGCGGCCCGAGCAGTTCTGGTTCATCTTCCCGGATGCGTGGGCCTACCGGAGCGTCGATCTGCGGCTGGAAAAGATCTTCCGGTTCGGGACGTCGCAGCTGGCATCGGTCGCATTCGAGGCGTTCAACATCTTCAGCTACGACAACTTCGACGGCTACGAAGGGTTCAAGCCGACGCTGCCGGCGACGAACCAGAACTTCGGACGGCCGTCGCGGTTAATCGATCCGGGGAGGAGGCTGCAGTTCGGGTTGCGATACGCGTTTTGAAGAGCTTTAAACGCAGAGGACGCTGAGGAGGCAGAGGACGCGGAGACTCTAGCAGGAGGTTTGGAGGTTTAGGGAGGTTGACTTCGCGGATCACAGGCGTGGGCCGTCACGCCAGCTTAAATGAGGCATCCGTGCAATCCGTGTAATCCGTGGCCCGTGATACGTGAAGTCATCCTCCCAGATCCTCACTGACTCCCCCCTAAAACCGTCTAGGCATGTCGCGGCAATGCACGGTTATAAACGGTCATGCAGCGTAATCAGCGGTTAATAGCAGCGGTCTTCACCCTGCCGTGGATCGTGCTGTCGTTGTCGCTCCAGCGCGCTCCGAACATCGACGAGCGCATCGAGGAGCTGCTCGGCAAGATGACGCTCGAGGAGAAGCTCGGGCAACTCCAGCAGCTCGACGGTCACGCGGAGGGGGGCTACCGGCCCGAGCATCTCGATCTGGCCCGGCGCGGGCTGCTCGGCTCGACGCTGAACGTCCGGGGCGCCGCGAACGTGAACGCCCTGCAGCGCGCGGCCGTCGAAGAGTCGCGGCTGAAAATCCCCCTGATCTTCGCCTTCGACGTGATCCACGGCTACCGCACGATCTTCCCGATTCCGCTCGGCGAGGCCGCGACCTGGAGCCCCGCGGACGCGGAGCGGTCGGCGGCGATCGCCGCGGCCGAGGCCAGGGCCGCGGGCGTCCACTGGACGTTCGCGCCGATGGTGGACGTCGCCCGCGACGCGCGGTGGGGCCGCGTCGCGGAAGGCGCGGGCGAAGATCCGTTCCTCGGCTCCGCCTTTGCCGCGGCACGGGTCCGCGGCTTCCAGGGGACCGACTACAGCCGGCCCGACAAGGTCGTGGCCTGCGCGAAGCACTGGGTTGCGTACGGCGCGGCGGAGGGAGGCCGCGACTACAACACGGTCGACCTGTCCGAACGCTCGCTCCGGACCATCTTCTTCCCGCCCTTCAAGGCGGCCGTGGACGCTGGCGCCGGCACCGTGATGAGCGCGTTCAACGACGTCAACGGCGTGCCCGCCTCCGCAAATCCGTTCACGCTCACGACGGTATTGCGCGACGAATGGCGCTTCGACGGCATCGTCGTCTCCGACTACACCTCCGTCGTCGAACTGATCAAACACCGCGTCGCGGCAGACGAGGCGGACGCCGCGCGGCAGGCGCTCGCCGCGGGCGTGGACGTCGAGATGGTGAGCCGCTCCTACGTCGCGCATGGCGCCGAGCTGGTCAAATCGGGACGCCTGTCGCCTGCGGCCATCGATCAAGCCGTGCGCCGCGTACTGCGAATCAAGCTGCGCGCGGGATTGTTCGAGCGCCCGTATGCGGACGCAGAGCTCGAGCGACGAACGCTCGTCACACCAGACCACCGAAAAGCGGCGCGCGAGATCGCGGCGCGGTCGATGGTGCTGCTGAAAAACGACCGGCGGGTGCTTCCGTTGTCGCCGCAACTGTCGCGGCTGGCCGTCATCGGCCCGCTGGCCGACGCGGCATCCGAAATGCTGGGCTCGTGGACCGGCGACGGCAAGCGGGAGGATGCCGTGTCGCTCCTCGCCGGCATCAAAGCGGCGGTCTCTCCGTCGACACGCGTCTCCTACGTGAAGGGCGCCGAGATCGACGAGCCCCGGGACACCGGGCCTAAGAGGCCCGGTGCTCCGGATTTTTCCGACGCCGTGGCCGCCGCGCGTGACGCCGATGCCGTGATCCTGGCGCTCGGCGAGTCGGCCGGTATGAGCGGCGAAGCGGCGTCGCGCGCGGATCTGGGACTGCCGGGCCATCAGCAGGCGCTCGCCGACGCGGTCCTCGCCGCGGGACGGCCGGTCGCCGTCGTGCTCTTCAACGGCCGTCCGCTCGCGATCCCGAAGCTCGCCGAGTCGGCGCCGGCGATCCTCGAAGCCTGGTTCCCCGGCACAGAAGCCGGCCACGCCGTCGCCGACGTCCTCTTCGGCAAGGTCAACCCCGGCGGAAAGCTGCCGGTCACCTTCCCTCGAGCCGTCGGACAGGTTCCGCTCTACTACAACCATCTGAGCACCGGACGGCCGCCGGACGAGAAGAACAAGTACACGTCGAAGTACCTGGACGTGGCCTGGACACCGCTCTTTCCGTTCGGCCATGGCCTCGGCTACTCGACGTTCACGCTCTCGAATCTCGAGCTGAGCGCTCCGTCGATTCCTGAATCCCGGCGGCTCAGGGTCTCGGTGGACGTCGCGAACGTCGGCGAGCGCGCGGGGGACGAAGTCGTGCAGCTCTACGTGCAGGATGTCGTCGCGAGCATGACGCGTCCCGTGCAGGAGCTGAAGGGATTCCAGCGGATCACGCTGAACGCGGGCGAACGGCGGCGCGTGGAGTTCTGGATTGGACGGGAGGAGCTGGGGTTCTACGGCCGCGACATGACGTGGGTGGTCGAGCCTGGCGAGTTCCGGGTGCGCGTCTCGAACAGCTCCGCCGGCGGCCTCGAAGCGACGTTCTCGGTCAGCGCCACCACGACCCAGCCGGTCGTGCCCGGCACGACGCTGACGCGGCCCGCGCCGGTCCGCTACACGCTGAGCAAGGAAGACGACCGGTTCCTGAACGATCTGTCCCGGCGGTCGTTCCAGTTCTTCTGGGAGAACGCCGACCCCCAGACCGGCATCGTCCGCGATCGGGCGCGCACCGACGGATCCGCGCACGTGGAGGATCGGCGCTGGGTCGGGAGCATCGCGTCGACCGGCTTCGGCCTGACCGCCCTCTGCATCGCGGCGGATCGCGGGTGGAGCCAGCCCGCGCAGGCGCGGCAGCGGGCGCGCGCCACGCTGTCAACCTTCGCGGACCGGCTGTACAACAACCACGGCTGGTTCCATCACTTCATCGACATCCGCACCGGCGACCGCCTCTGGAAGAGCGAAGTCTCGTCGATCGACACGGCGCTCTTCATGGGGGGCGTTCTGACCGTGAAGCAGTGCTTTGCCGATGACGCCGAGATCGTTGAAGACGCAGACAGGATCTACAGGCGGATGGACTTCCGGTGGATGCTGAATGGCCACCCTGCTCTTCTGTCCCACGGTTGGTATCCGGAGCGCGGGTTCATCGTGAACCGCTGGCAGGAGTTCAGCGAAGCGATGATTCTGTACTTCCTCGGGCTGGGGTCACCGACGCATCCGCTGCCCGCGGCATCGTGGGCAGCCTGGGGACGGCCGGTGCTTACCTACGGCAGCTACTCCTACGTCCACACCGTGCCGCCGTTGTTCCTGCACCAGTACTCACACGCGTGGGTCGATTTCCGGAAGTGGCGCGACCCCGTCCCGCCGCAGCCCGACTGGTTCGCGAACTCGATCGTGGCGACACAGGCGCAGCGTCAGTTCTTTCTCGATCTGCGCAAGGAGTTCCCGGGATACGGCCCGGACATGTGGGGCCTCACGGCGTCGGACGCGCCGAAGGGTTATATCGCCTGGGGCGGGCCGCCACGTCACGAGGCCATCGACGGCACGGTCGTCCCGGCCGCTCCCGGCGGCTCGCTGATGTTCGCGCCAGACATCACGCTGCCGGCGCTCCGCGAGATGCACCGCCGCTTCGGCGACCGCATCTACGCGCGCTACGGTTTCACGGACGCGTTCAACCCGACGACCGGCTGGGTCAATCCCGACGTGATCGGCATCGACGTCGGGATCACCCTCCTCAGCGCCGAGAATCTGCGCAGTGGAAAAGTCTGGGCGTGGTTCATGAAGAACCCGGAGATCGTCCGGGCTCTCGAGCGTGCCTCGCGCCTTACTCCACGGCCACCCGCTTGAGCAGCGCGCGGTCGGTCAGCAGCTTGCCCGCGCCGAGCACGACGGTCGCGAGCGGGTTCTCCGCGAGCAGGACGGGCAACCCCGTTTCATCGCGCAGACGGCGATCGAGGTTCCGGATGAGCGCGCCTCCTCCGGTCAGCACGACGCCGCGGTCGAAGATATCGCCGCACAGCTCGGGCGGAACGCGCTCGAGCGCCTCGCGAACGGCTTTCACGATGACGCGGACGGGCTCGCACAGCGCCTCGCGGATTTCGGAGTCGGTGATCGTCACGGTGCGCGGCACGCCTTCCGACAGGTGGCGGCCCTTCACGTCCATCTTCAGCGGCGCCTCGAGCGGCGCGGCGGATCCGATCTCGAACTTGATCTGCTCGGCCGTGCGCTCGCCGATCAGGAGGTTGTGCTTCTTCTTCATGTACTGAATGATGGCCGCGTCGAGATCGTCGCCCGCCACCCGCAGCGACCGGCCATAGACCACGCCCGCCATCGAGATGATCGCGATGTCCGTCGTCCCGCCGCCGATGTCGATGACCATGTTTCCGGTCGGGTCGGTCACGGGCAGACCGGCGCCGATCGCCGCCGCCATCGGTTCGTCCACCAGGTGAACCTCGCTCGCCTTGAGCCGGACCGCCCCTTCCTTCACCGCGCGGCGCTCCACCGGGGTGATTTCGGGCGGCACGCCGATCACGAGCCGCGGCCGCACGAGGGCACGGCCTTTATTCACCTTCTTGATGAAGTGCGCGAGCATCTTCTCGACGGCCTCGAAGTCGGCGATCACCCCACCCTTCATCGGCCGGATCGGCGTGATGTTGGGGGGCGTCCGCCCGAGCATGTCGCGCGCTTCAGTCCCAACCGCTTCGACGCAGCCGCGCTGGGTGTTGAAGGCGACGATGGACGGCTCGTCGAGGACGATCTCTCCCCGGGTGAAGATGCAGGTATTGGCGGTCCCGAGGTCGACGGCGACGTCCGAGGCAAAACCCGAAAACAGATTCATGAACTGGCTCCGTGTGGGTGGGCTGGTATGGCATATCCGGTTCCGGCCCGCGCCGCAACACGATCGCCGAAAATCCCGAAGGAAATGTGCAGAAGCGAGCAGGCCGGGGCCCGGACCACGCGCGGCGCGCGTCACAGATCGCGGCAGTGGATTACGGTTCTTGGAGGCTCGGAGGGAGGGGAGGTCACAGAGAAAAGGCGGGGACGATGAGGCACAGAGACACCGAGACGCAGAGGGAGTCGAAGGGCGTGATTTGACGGCTCTGGCGAGCCGCAGTCTGGGGCCGTCACGCCGAGCGGCCCGGCCCGCCGGGCCGTAGCCTGGATGCGACGGGACCGCCCGCGAACGTGCGTTATCGGCCCGATGATGCATTTGGAGCACGCTCGCGGGCGGTCCGTCGCATCCAGGCAGCCGCGCTTAGCGCGGCCTCGGCGTGACGGCCCTGGGTCGGGTCACGACATTCTCTGTGTCTCTGCGTCTCGGCGTCTCCCCGTACCCGCTCTTCTCCTGTCCTCTCTCATCTCAGCCGATCTCCCAAGACTAGAACACGGCGACCGCCCGGAGCGGGCCTCCCGAGCCGTTCTCGATCTTCATGGGCAGGGCGATGACCGTCGCTCCCCGGGCGGGGAGCCGGTCGAGATTCGTCAGGTTCTCGAGGTTGAAGACGTTCCGCGCGGCGGCGATCCGATGGACGACGTAGTCCTGCGAGCGGCCGTAGTCGATCGAGGCGGTGTCGATGCCGAGCCCTGCGACCTGACGGCCCTCGACGAGGAGGCGTCCCGCCTCCTCGCCATAACCGGGGAAACTGAGCTTCGAGGCGTCCCCCGGGGTGTCATCGCCGAGATACGCCTTCGCGTCAGGCCAGTGCCGGCTCCAGCCGGTGCGCATCAGGACGATCGTCCCGGCCGCGATCCGTCCGTGCTGCTTTTCGAACCCCTCCACGTCGGCGCGCGTGAGCCGATAGTCGCGATCCTTCGCCGCGGCCGACGTCACGTCGATGACGGCCGCCGGCGCGATAAGACGGTCGAGCGGGATCTGGTCGGCCGCCCACTTCCCTTCTCCGAAGTGGACCGGCGCGTCCAGGTGCGTCCCGCCGTGCTCGGGCGTGCAGAGGCTGTATGCCGCGTAGAACCAGCCGCCCGGCGTCGGGCCGTAGGCGAGCTTCTCGTGCTGAAATTTCGTCGGCGAGGTCGGCCAGTACAGCGTCCGCGGACCGTACTCGTGCGTCAGGTCGACCATTTTTCGACCGGTGAGGTCGACGGCCTGCGGGGAGGACGACGCTAAAGCGTCGTGCCACACGACGCCGCCGACTACGGCGAAGCCGACAAGCAAAAAGAACCATCCGTGTAATCCGTGGAATCCGTGGTTCGTACGTGATCCGCGAAATCCGTGGCTCATGTTGCACTCTCCATCCTCGCCGCGAGCGCCTCGAACTCCGGCCGGGCGCCGGTCCACCGCAGGTCGTCCACCGACGCGAAGACAGGCACGTCCGTCCTGAGCGTCGCGAGATCCCGAAACAGAAACGCCAGATCCCGCTGCTCCTCGAGCACCCGCGCCAGCGCGCCGGCGTTCCGGACGTTCGCGTGCCACTCGCGATAGTCGCGCGGGATATCCTCGAGCCGCTTGAATCTCGCCAGCACCTCGGACGCCGATTTCTGCCCCCATCCAGCCAGCCCGGGGTAGCCGTCGGACGAATCGCCGACGAGCGCGAGCCAGTCCGGGATCGAGCCCGGCTCCACGCCGAATTTCTTGACGACGTCCGGCTCGGTTCGTACGTCGCCGGTCCGCCTGTTCAACTGAACGACGCGATCGCCGCGGACAGATTGAGCGAGGTCCTTGTCTGGCGTGCAGATGATCACGCGCTCCACCCGCGTGTCAGCCGACGCCTTCTCGGCCGCCGACGCCAGCGCATCGTCCGCTTCATACTCCACCATGGGCCAGACGACGATCCCGGCGGCGTAGAGGGCCACCTCGAGGGGCTCGAACTGCGCGAGCAGATTGGGATCGACGCCCGCGCCGGTCTTGTATCCCCGCCAGAGCCGGTTGCGGAACGACTCGATGACGTGGTCGGTCGCGACGCCGACGTGGGTCGTCCCGCGCTGGATCATGCCGAGGACGGAATTGACGACGCCGCGGACGGCCGCGATCTCGTGGCCGTCGGCGTCTTTTGCCGACGGCAGCGCGTAGAAATGGCGGAAGAGCTCGTAGGTGCCGTCGATGAGATGGACGTTCACGGCTGTTCGGGAACACGCGCGACGAGGTGGACGTCGAGGAGACCCTCACGCGTCGAGATGCTCAATTCCGAGAGCAGCGGCAACAGATCCGACGCGCCGGCGCGGTCGAGGATCGGCCGGAGGTCCAGGAACAGGTTATCCCCTTCCATCCGCACACCCGCGGGCAACACCTTGAAGAAGGAGGCTGCGGACCCGGCCAGCGCCGCGAGGCCTCGAAGCAGCAGGCGAAAGCGGAACACGATCACCGGCGATTCGGGGAGCTCCGGCTGGCGGGCAATGACCGCTTCGACGGGAATCGAGCGAATGAAACCGAGGGACACCTGGAGGTCGAGATGGAACCTGTCACTGGGATGAATCGTCACCGTCACGCCGCGCAGGCGTCCCTCGGATCCCGTCAGCGCTCCGGCCACTGCCTGGTTTATGAGCGCCTGCGGAATGGCGAGATCGACGGCGGCACGGCTGCCCGCCAGGTCGGCGAAGCCCCGGAGGCGAAGGTCGGTTACGAGTTCGAGCACAAGGGATTCTAGATCCGCATCAGCACGCCGCGCGGCGCGGAGCCGCGCAGGCGTCCGAGCGCCTCGCAGTAGAACGTCACCTGGCGCTCGTACTGGCCGAAGTCCCGCTCCGGATCCCGGTCCGTCTTGAAATCAATCACCAGACCTTCCTCGTCGTCTATGAAGAGATCGACCGCTCCCTCGACGAGCGTGTCGCCGGACCCAGCGGCGACCGGAAACTCGCGGCGCAGCGTTCCTCTCCGCTCGGCTTCTCTGGCCCGCTCGAGGAGAGGGTGCGCGAGAACGGCCGTGACCGATCCGATGCCCGCGGTGGTTTCGTCCGCCGAAGCGCCGATGATCCGCGCTTGAGTCTCCGCGAGCGCCCGGATTGTATCCGGCGCCGCGTCGAGCGGGACCAGGGAGAGGACCGAGTGAACGAGCGTGCCGAATCGGGGGCCCGACGGCCGATCATGGGACCCCTCGGCTTTGGTTACATCGACGATTTCGATGGCGGGGGTGGCGGGCCTGAGAGGCCCGCCCTCCAGGGACCCGTCCTCCAACGATTGCGCGATCTCGGTGACCGTGCGGACGTTGAGCGTCGGACGCGCGCCGGAGGCGATCGCATCGTCACGAGACGCGCGCCAGCGCTCGTAGTCGTGCATTTTCTGATCGACGGTGAACATGTCGACGTCTTTGACGATGAGATCGTCGCGCCGGAGACCGAGTGACGGCTCGGCGTTCAGTATGAGCGCCCTTGGATCCCACCACACTACTGACGCTGGCGATTGAGGATTGTCGATTGGGGATTGGAGATTGGAGATGGCGTGCAGGCCTGGCGCGACTGTCGTCGGGCGTGCCGGATCGGCGCCGGGACGGGTCAGCACCGAGTCCTTCGATGCGAACGCGGGACAGCCTGGAGCCTTCCCCGGTGCGCGCCGCGCGGCGGCGGGAGGATAGATCGCCTTGTTGAGCGGATCGACCCAGCCTCCGTCGTACACCTCGTCGCCGACCGCCGGCACCACGAGCAGATCCCTCGCCCTCGTCGCGGCGACGTACGCCAGCCGTACGGCCTCGGCCTGATCTCGCGCGACCTCGATGCTGCCCTGCCGAAGCAGATCGTGCGGCGACCAGCCGCCGAGCCGCAGCGCGCAGAGCCTTCGTTCGGGATCGATCCAGCGGCCCGCGTCCGCGCGGGACAGCTTGCACGTCAGATCCGCGAGGATGACGACGGGAAACTCCAGCCCCTTCGCCTTGTGGACCGTCATCAGGCGGACGCCTTCGCTCCCTTCCTCGAGGATCGGCGCTTCGGCCGATTGCGACCCCTCCGCCGCCTCGCTCAGCGCCTCGACGAAACCGCGGAAGGAAATGCCGCCCTCGAGCTCGTATCGTCGGGCCAGCTCGGCCAGGTGCAGGACGTTTGCGAGCGCCTGCTCCCCGCCGGCCCGCAGCACGAAGCCGACGTGCGCCCGGGTCGCGTCGAGAAGGTCGCCAATCGTGTCCGACACGAGCCGGTAGTTCCGGCGTCGATGGAGGCGCTGCAGCAGAAGAAGCGCGTCCGCAATCGGCGCAAGATGTCCCGCCTTCGCGGCCGAAGGTGCGACGTCCGGCCGCTTCGGCGCGGCAGGCTCGTGCACGAGATCGACGAACTCCTGCGGCACCCGGAACGGATGGAAGCCCTTGTACATGTGGTGCCACTCGAGAAGATCCTCGTCTCCGATGGCGAACAGCGCGCCGCGGAGGGTCGCAAAGACCGACAGTTCGTCGTCGGGCCACTCCACCGCGGCCAGCGCGGCGCGGATGGATTCGACTTCCTCCCGGCCATAAAACGTCTTTCCGCCGACGAGCACGTGCGGGATGCTCCGCGCGTCGAGCGCGTCGACGTACGGACGCGTAACGTCCTCGCCGAAGGAAAGGAAGCGGCGGAAGAGGATGCAGATGTCACGCGGCTCGATCGTCCAGCCGCTCTTGTCGATCAGCCACTCGATGAACGCGCCGACGGCGTCGGGCAGCGATTTCTCCATCGCGACGGCGGACAGGTTCCGCACGCCGTACGGCTCGGGAACCGGCAGCACCACGACCGATGGCCGGTCCGCGGGCTGAGCACGGTACGGCGAGAGCGGGACGTAGCCCGCCTGCAGCGTCGCCTCGTCGCCCGTCATCTCGGGAGCGAACGCCGCATTCACGACGGCCTGGATCTGCGGTGTCGATCGGAAGCTCGTCGTGAGCGTGACCGCCTTTGCCCCTTGTGCGATCAGATCTTCACAGACGCGGCGATAGACCGCCACGTCCGCTCGCCGGAAACGGTAGATGGACTGCTTGGGATCGCCGACGATGAAGAGTTTGCCTGGTTCGGTCCGGCTGAGGGTCCGGCTAAAGCCGGCGGTGGTCCGGCTAAAGCCGGACACTACGGGTGTCGCTGTGGGTGTGGTCTCTTCACCCGCCAGGATCAGAAGGATGTCAGCCTGCAGCGGGTCCGTGTCCTGGAACTCGTCCACGAAGATGCGGGAGAAACGCTTCCGGAACGCGCGCAGGACCTCCGCGTTCCCGTAGACGAGATCGCGCGTCTTGATCAGCAGGTCGAGAAAATCGAGCGCTCCAACCTGCGCCTTGAGCTTCTCGTAGCGATCGATGCTGCCCTGCAGCTCCTGCTGGAGGAGCGCCGCCAGATCCGCGTCGGCCGCCACTCGAAACTGATCGAGCGAGACCTTCAGCGCGTCGAGCGCCGCGACGACCGACGAGCGCAGCACCCCTCGTCGATAGTCCGGCCCGCGCCCGTGTTTGGCATTCTGGAATCTGCGATCGCGCGCGAGATCGACCAGGCGGGACTCCACTTCATCAAGGACCCCTGGGGCTTGGGGCATGGGGCCTGGAGCCTGCCTCGCCGAAGCGGTCCCTTCAGCAGCCGCGAAGGCGGGGGCTTGGAACCCGAGGGCTCGCCTGATCTCGGCGCTCGTCGTGCGCGCGGGGGCGGTGTCCAGATAGAGGAAATCGCGCGCGTACGATGGGTTCTCGGTCAGCTCGGCGAAGCGGTGCAGCTCCTCGACGAGTTTCTCGATCTCGCGTGCGCGATCGAAGGACGCGTCTCGCGTCCAGGGATGCGGAAAGTCGCGCCACTCGACCAGCGCGCGGCCGGCCGACCGGAGACGATCGATCGGGCCCTCGCCCGAAATGGGAAGACCGGGCCCTGCCCGGAACCCGGCATAGCCCGAGCGGCGGAGGGCGCGGCGAACGCCTTCCGGCGGATCCGCGAGCTGCTCCTGAAGCCAGGCGTGAAACGCCTCCGCGTACAATCGGTCGGCCTGTGGATCGGTCAGAACCGTGAACAACGGATCGACGCGGGCTTCCACCGGACGCTCGCGCAGCAGATCGGCGCAGAACGCATGGATCGTCCCGATGTGCGCCTCTTCGAGCCTGGCCAGGGCCGCGTCAAGACGGTCGGGCACCTGCGCGTTTCCGCGCGCTTCCTCCAGCGTCTCGCGCAGACGGAGCTTCAGCTCTCCCGCCGCTTTCTCCGTGAAGGTGACGGCGACGATACGGTCGATCGTGTCGCGCTCGTCTCCCGCCTCGATGACGCGCAGGATCCGTCCGACGAGCGCCGTCGTCTTGCCGGTGCCCGCGGCCGCTTCGACGACGAGCGTCGAGTCGAGGTCGTTCGCGATGAGATCGCGGGCATCCTGATCGGCCAGGCGCTGCGACCTGGCCACCTTCGGCCTGGCAGGTCGACGCGGGCTCATGGCATCTCCCGGAGCGCGATCAGATCGCCCAGCTTGTCGGCCGACTTGTGCCGGAGGCGCTTCTCCTCGTTCGGGCCGCAAATCGGCCGGAAATCGCACCACCCGCAGGCGCGGCCAGCCGGCGCCGGCGGCAGGAATCCAAGCTCGATCGCTCGATCGACGATCTCGAGCACCTCGAGTCCGGCCCGCCGCGTCCTCTCGTTGATCGGAATCTCGTGCTCCGTGAAGCCGCCCGCGCTGGTGCAGTAGTAGAGCCGCCCGGATACCACCGGCAGCTCCAGCCCCGCTTCCATCGCGAGGCCGTATAACACGGGCTGGAGCGCGCGGCCGCCGTCGACGATCGACTTGTCGGACACGCGCGCCTTGCCGGTCTTGTGATCGGTGACCCGCAGCTCCTTGCCGCCGCCGCGCTCCTCGAGCAGATCGATCGACCCGCGCAGCAGGAACCGTCCGTCCACCTTTACAGGCTCCGGAAGGCTGCGCGGATCACGCCCCTCGTCCGAGAGTCCGAAGCTGAACTCGAAGCGATGCGGCCGCCAGCCGTCCTTGTCCGGCATCCGCCCCGCCCAGACGCGCAGGTCCTTCGCGATGTCGGCGATCTCGGCCTCCCAGACTCGCTCGATCGCCGGGGCCAGCTCCTCCTTGTACTGGTTCGACACCCCTTCGATCGTCTGTTCGAGGAGGTTCGAGGGGATTCGAGAGGGTTCCCGCTCCACCGCCCGAAAAAACTCGGATTGGATCGCGTGGAAGATGCTGCCCCGCAGGAGCGGATCGAGCTGCTGGAGCGGCTCCGGCTCCTCGGCAGGCTGGAACCGGTAGATGGCCGACAGCATGAACTGATACGGGCAGTTCGTGAACTTCTGCAGCGCTGACAGCGAATAGGGCCGCGTGCCGAGCCGTTGGCCGTCGAGCGCCGCGCGCGTCTGACCGGTCACGCGGACGATGCCGTCGTACGGCGACCAGGAGGACTGCGCCCGCTTCCAGCGCGTCGTGACGGCGCGCTTCAGGTTGTCGTTCAGCCGCAGGATGTAGTGCGCATGTCCGCGGACCTTGTCCCGCACCGGCTCGTCCAGGAGCGCCCGCAGGACCGCCAGATCGTGCTCGACATCGTCGAGCGCGCGCGACGGATCGGAGGGCGCCGGCCACGCGAGCCGCGCCCCGCCTTCCTCGTACGCCGCGCGCTGGAGATCCTCGTGGTTGGGAAGCCGTCCCGTGATCGCCCGCATGACGTCCAGCGCGTAGAACGACGGCACGCGCG
Organism: uncultured Acidobacteriota bacterium; assembly: GCA_963847125.1. Classification (GTDB taxonomy): domain Bacteria; phylum Acidobacteriota; class Vicinamibacteria; order Vicinamibacterales; family 2-12-FULL-66-21; genus DATAEE01. Next base: position 1,521,444 of record CAWJYM010000004.1, on the reverse strand, counting down.
GACGCCCTTCCGCGATCTCGAGGCGCGGATACGACAGGTGGAGCCGCTCGGTCGCCGCGCCGATGGCGAGGCGAAGCAGGAGACGCTCGGTCGTATCGCGGTGCTCCTGAACGGCGAGGCCACCCAGCGTCCGTCGTTCATCGTCGAGGAGCATCGGGTCTTCGCGCGGCTTCTGCGGGAACATCCGCTCGGCGAGGCCCGGCACAAAGACGACGCGGAACGCGCGGCCGCGGGCCTGATGCGGGCTGCCGACGAACACGCGGCCGTAGCGGCGCGCCGGCGGATCGATCTCCAGCGACAGCAGACGATCGGCCAGGACCCCGCGCGCTTCCGCCAGAGAGATCGGGCCGATGGCTGCCATCGGCCTCAGGCCGGCGAGCACGCGCTGCACGCGCCCCGGCTTGCGCAGGACGAGAGGAGCAATCTCGTCGAACCGCTCGATCCACTCTCCCCAGGTGGCCGACTGCGGCCAGCCCGCCAGACGCGTGACGATCGGCAGCGCAAACTTCCGGAGGTGCCCGAGGTTTCGCAGATCGCGCTCGATTCGGCGAAGCCTCGGCGATTCCGGCTCCTCCTTTTTCAGTTCCCTTATCTGGTGCTGGAACGTCCTGGCCAGCCCGTCCAGACGCCTGCGCCAGCGATCGGCATCCCCGCCGATCACGGAGGACTCGACGATCAAGTACTCCCACTTCCAGGGCGCTCGCAGCGTGCCTTCGACGACGGCGGCGTCGTCACTGTCTTCATTCTCAACGCTCGCGGGGCCCCACCCTTCCGCTCGCTCCCGGTCATTTATGGCGCTCGCCTTCGGCTCGCTGGAGGGTCCGGCGCCGGAGTCTGCTCCGCTAGCCTGCACGATCGACAGTTCGTCGTCGACGGGAAGGACGAGCTCCACCTTCTCTGATTGCGGTCTGCCCTGCGGGTCGAGCTGCGGGACTTGTCCGAGCGACAAGTACTCCGCGAACCGGCGGGCGGACAGCTTCTCGGCCGCGCAGGCGAGGATCGCGAGAAACGCCCGGCCTGAGGGATGGGGACGGCGGGTGCCGCGGTCGAAGTACGCGGGGATGCCCTCGTCTTCGAATCTGCGCGGCTCTGTGCCGACCTGCGGATTCATCGGCGGCCGCGGTGGCTGCGCCCGTCGAAGCGCGTGCTCGAGCAGGCCCATGTAGTCCTTCGGGGAGCGGACGAAGATCGCCATCTCGTCGAAGCGCACGCCGCGGCGCGATTCCTCGACGATGCGGCGGGCGATTTCGGTGGCTTCGCGCGCCTCGCCGGGCGCCGAGAAGAATGTCAGCTCGCCGGTCGGCTCGCGCGGAGCCGGCGGCATGGGCGCGAAGAGCCGTTGCCTGAGCGCGGCCAGATCGGTCGAGCCTTCCTCCTCGAGCACTTCGAGCGCGCCGCCGAGCGTCCGCAGCGCGTCGAGCGACACACGGTCGCCGAAGGGCACCGTCGCGAGCGCAACCGGAGACGCCTCGAGCAGAGCCGCGACGAAGTCGCGCTCGACCGCGGACTCGATCGGCACGTCGAGGAGGAGCAGCCGGTGTCCGGACCAGGGAGTGCGTCCGGCACGGAGCCGGCCGGCGGCCGTTTGAAAGAGCGCCGCGCGATCGGTCGCCGACGCGGCGGCGAACTGCTCGTCGAACCGCCCGTACAGGTCGGCCAGGTCGGATCCACCGAGCGGAAGCTCCGCCAGCGCGGCGGCGCTCACCTCGGCCATGCGGATCTCGACGAGCGTGCGCGCGAGCGCGCGCGGGAACCCGGGACAGCCGGCGACCGGTCCGAAGTACTCGAGCGCACCGCCGGTCCGCGCCTCGAACGCGGCACGCGCGGCCACGGCTTCGGTGCCGAGGAGCGTGCCGGGCGTCAGGCCGCGCTCGGCCAGCGCGACGGCCGACAGCCGCGCCGCGAGCTGCGTGAAGCTGAATCGATGGAGCCCGGCCGCGACGCCGTCCTTTCGGGTCGTCGCGATCGCGCGCGCCAGATCGTCGACCGATCCGCGCGACGCGCCGACCAGCAGCACCTCGGCCATCGGCGGCGCCTGCGCGAGGAACTCGCGCGCGGCGCGCAGACGCACCGCGGCCGACGAGGATTCAATCAGAGGAAATGAACGAGGGGTGGTGGTGATAATCGACTCCTTGGTCTCCGGACGCCATGCCGGGTTCCCGGGTACGACGGCGCTCGCCGTCGTGCTCGAAACGATAGCACAGTTCCCGAACGGCCGAGACGACGAGCTCCGGCTCCTCGAGGGGAATCCAGTGGCCGCTCGCCTTCGCGATGATGTGCCGCCCGCGCGTGGAGCGGCGAGCGAGCGCCTCCTGCTGGCGAAGCCGATAGTCGCCCGGATCCGTCTGGGAAATCGTCACCAGCGGCAGGTCGCCGTAGCCGCGGGCGTCCGCCTCCATCACCTCGGCGGCGCTGGCGCAGATCGATTCGATCTGGCTGCCCAGCGCGTCGAAGAACTGCGGCCGCGTCCAGAAGTGCCGGAGCGGTTTCCGCGCCTCGCGCGGCAGCTTCCAGATCGGCGCGAGGATTCCTTCGTCCGCGCGCGACAGGCCGCCGCGGCTCACGACCCTCGTCAGGGCGCGCGCCGGCCCGATGGCGCCCCACCCGACCAGCCACCCCACGACGCGCGCGATGCCCAGTCGCGCCGCCCTCGACCCCTGGCGGCACAAACGCACGCCGCGGTCGATCTTCATCTGTTCCTTCGACGCGGGGTGGACCCAGTCCTCGGCGTGAGCCGTGTCCACCAGCACGAGCCCGGCGACGTCGGCCGGGTAGCGCGACGCGAACACCCGCAGGACCAGCCCGCCGAACGAATGACCGACCAGGACGTAGGGCGGAGGTTCGCCCGCGCGATCGAGCAGCGCCCGCAGCTCGCCGGCGATGCGGCCCACGGTCCGCGGCAACGGCCCGGCGTCGCTCCAGCCGAACCCGGCGCGGTCGTAGCTGCAGACGCGCGTGAACCGGGCGACCTCCGGCTGCACCAGCGCCCAGCTCACCGACGACCCTCCGAGCGCCGCGTCGAGGATGACCGTGGGACGGCCGGACCCGGTGCCGTTGAGGTGAAGCCGGAACCCTCCGACATCGATCATCCGCCCCGGCGGGGATGGCACCATGCTCCGATCTTACGCCGGCCCCGACGAGGCTGAAGCCTCGTACCACACGGCCCTTCGAGTAGAATCGCGCGCATGAGGACCCCCGGCCGCCTGGCGATCATCGCGATTCTGGCCGCTTCCACGGCGGCAGGCGCCAGATGGGTACAACCGGAGATCAAGACCGTACCCGTAGCGCGGCTCGTGCGGAACCTGGAAACGCGCGCGCAAGCGCGGCCGGACGATGCGGGCATGCGCGTGAACCTCGGCCGGTTGCACGGGATGGCCTACGCGCTCGACACCGAGTCGGCGCCGGTCAAGGCAAGCGGCCCGAGCGACGACGCCTGGTACGGCATGGAGCCGAAGATCGTCCCGTACGTCGCGGAGCCCAAGGAGCGCGCGTCCGTCGCCGCGAAACACTTGAACGAGGCTATCCGCTGGTATGAAGCGGCGCTGGCGATCGATCCGTCGAACCTCACCGCTCGCCTGGGCCTCGGGTGGAGCCTCGATCAGAAGAAGCGTCCGGCCGAGGCGATTGCGGCATACCGCCGTGTGATCGAAGAGGCGTGGCCGAAAGAGCAGAAGGTCGACCAGATAGGGCTCGGCCAGAACTTCTATACGGTCGAAGCGGCCGGCTACCTCATCCCGCTGCTCGACGCAGATAAGGATCGCGCGGAGATCACCGAGCTGCAGGCGCGAATCGACACGGTCGGGCGCCTCCCGCGCGCGGTCACGCCGCTCGTCATCCCGCTGGGCGCCGCAGCCGCGCCGCACGAGCTCGTCGACATGACCGCGGGCGTCCTCTTCGACGGCGACGGCACGGCCCTGCCCCGCCGGTGGACGTGGATCTCGCGCGACGCCGCCTGGCTCGTGCACGATCCGTCCCGCTCCGGCAAGATCGAGTCGGCCCTGCAGCTCTTCGGCAACGTCACCTTCTGGCTGTTCTGGCGGAACGGCTTCGAGCCGCTCGGCGCCCTCGACGACGATCGGGACGGGGAGCTCCGGGGCGCGGAGCTCCGCGGCCTCGCGCTCTGGCACGATCGCAACGGCAACGGCGTGTCCGACACCGGCGAGGTACGGCCGATCGAGGGGCACGCGATCGTCGGCCTTCGTTACGCGCACGAGCCTGGGGATGGATTCCTCATCGCCGCGGTCGGCCGCGGCGCCGTCCGCTTCGCCGACGGCCGGCGCACGGATCTCGTGGACGTCATCCTTCGACCGGCACGACGGGTTTCTTAGCACCATCGGGGTGCTCAGGGTGCTCAAGGTGCTCAGGGTGCTCAGGGTGCTCAGGGTGCTCAGGGTGCTGAGAGTGCTGAGAGTGCTCAGCCCAAGTTTCGGTTCTCCGGTTCCTTCGTAGTTCGGAGATATAGATGAAGGCCGTTTACCGCCGCCATGCAACGTTTCGAAAGCCGCCACATCTCATCGAACTCTGACTTGCTTACAAACCCTGACTGAAGTGCGTCCTGCAGCCCATCTTGGGTTTCGCCGAGCGATCCCTTCGCGATGCTGACGAAATTGGCGAATTCCTTGTGTTTGTAGCGATAGAAGCCCTCGCAGATGTTCCGACAGACGGATCGACTCGAGTCGCGAATCTGGTCCCTGAATTCGAAGTCCCGTGCGGCCGGCGGCCGCTCGGTAAACGCGATTATTCGCTTCCGCAGTTCGTTGGCCAGATGCCAGGCAACTAACTGCGTGTGATCCGTTATCCGCACCCTGCGACCGGGCAAGCAGCGGCCATGCCGAGGGTCGTTGAACGACGACTCAATGACTTACGGCGTCCGACAGTGAAATTCTGCACTGTCGGCCACGCTGGAGCGGTGCAAAAATTCTCCCCTGGCGCCCGGGCACCTTGAGCACCTTGAGCACCCTGAGCACCTTGAGCACCCAGACCACTTCAGACAGCGAAGGGCAACCCCATCGTCGCAGGTTCCGGAGCGTCGAGCGCTTTGCGCGCACGGATCTGCGCGCGGCGGCGGCGGAGATCGAGCTCGGCCAGCCGCTGCTGCAGCATCTCGTCGGTCATCTGAAACCGTGTGGCGCCGCGCTCGAACGATCGGCCGGCGACCGTCGGGTCGAAGAGGCTCCGCTGCGGACCAACCTCGAGCGCCGTGCGGCCGGCGGCGCCGATTCGGCGGCGCTCGCGGGCGGTGCGGGCGAATATCAGTGGCATATGCTCACAGTAGCTGCCGGGCGTGACAGACTAGGTCACGGCGCCATTCCAGCCCCTGAACCATGCTGAGCGACCGGTTTCTCGAGGCCGTCCGTTACGCCGCAGCGGCTCATCAAGGCCAGACCCGCAAGGGGACGACGGTCCCGTACTTGTCCCACCTGTTGGGGGTCGCGTCGATCGTCCTCGGGGACGGAGGGAACGAAGACGAAGCGATCGCCGCGCTGCTGCACGACGCGGCAGAGGACCAGGGCGGACGGGAGCGGTTGGAGGACATCCGCCAGCACTTCGGCGACGTCGTCGCGCGCATCGTGGAAGCCTGCACCGACTCGTGGACGACGCCGAAGGAGCCGTGGATCGAGCGGAAGCGGAGGTACGTCTCGCACGCGACGCGCCTCGACGCGGCCGCGCTGCGCGTTTCGGCGGCGGACAAAGTCCACAACGCCTACGCCATCCTGCGCGACCTGCGAACGATCGGCGAGCGCGTGTGGGACCGCTTCAGCGCCACGCCGGACGACATCATCTGGTACTACAAGTCGCTCGTGCAGTCGTTCCGAGCCGCGGGCGGCGGACCGCTCGTCGAGGAGCTGGATCGAATTGTTCGAGGAATCGAACGGGAAATGGGTTACTAGGTGCTCACGGTGCTCAAAGTGCTCAGGGTGCTCAAGGTGCTCAGAGTGCGATTCGGCACTGAGCACGGCCGCACCATGAGCACCTAGAGCACCCTGAGCACCTTGAGCACTTCGAGATGCCGCGCTTCAAGCTGACGATTGAGTACAACGGCACGCGTTACAGCGGCTGGCAAATCCAGAAGAACGCGCGGACCGTGGCCGGCGAGCTCGAGCGCGCGATTCGGACGATCACCAAAGCGAAGAAGCTCGAGCTGTACGGCTCCGGGCGGACCGACGCCGGCGTGCACGCGATCGCCCAGGTCGCCCATCTCGACGTCGCCACGACGCTCCCGCCCGAGACGCTGCGCCGCCGCGTGAACGACGAGCTGCCGGCCGACATCAACCTCCTCGCCGCCGAGATCGTCAGCCACCGCTTTCACGCGCGGCACGATGCCATTGGACGCCGGTATCTCTATCAGATCTCGAAGCGTCGGACGGCGTTCCACAAGCCGTTCGTCTGGTGGGTCCGTGACGACCTCGACCTCTCACGCATGCGAGACGCCGCGGCGCTCTTCACCGGCCTGCAGGACTTCCGATCCTTCACCGACGACGAGCCGGACGACAAGTCGACCAAGGTGCACGTCGGCAGCATCGACGTCAGCGAGCGCGACGATCTCATCCTGATCAGGATCGACGGCTCGCACTTCCTGTGGAAGATGGTGCGGCGGATCGTCGGCGTGCTGGTCGAGGCGGGCCGCGGCGCGCTGACGCTCGAGGAGATCAGAAAGATGCTCAGGGAGGGCTCCGGTACGCCGGCGCGGCTCACGGCCCCTGCCTCCGGGTTGTTTCTCGAGAAGGTGTCGTATTGAGCTTGCCGAGATGGCGGAGGAAGGAGAGACGACGGTCAACGCAAAGGGCGCAGAGGACGCGGAGGAAGAGTCGGAGTGTCGGCCTGGGCCCGACCTCTGGTCGGGCCCGTTGCTGTGCGTCGAAACGCAGGCGCAAGAGCCCACATCACATCGCGCCCGGCTCTTACGCCTGCGTTTCGACGCACAGCACGCGCGCCGCAGGCGCGCGCAGGCCGACACTCCTCCAACGTCCTCTGCGTTCTTTGCGTCCTCTGCGTTTCGACCGTCTCTGCGCCCTCTGTCCCCTCGGTAAACTCCGACGAGGCTGAAGCCTCGTACCACCTGCCATTCCACTCTGTGGAAAACGTGCGCTTCGCCTTGGAGATTGCCGCGGTATCAAAGTAGGATCAGGGCGATTGCGGCCCCGACGACGGGCGCCGCCTGACCGAGGGAGCGCTCATGCCATTCGTGATCACGGACCCGTGCATCGGCACGAAGGACACTGCCTGCGTGGACGTCTGTCCAGTCGACTGCATTCATCCCAAGAAGGACGAGCCCGAGTTCGCCAGCATGACGATGCTCTACATCCATCCGGAAGAGTGCATCGACTGCGGCGCCTGCGTGCCGGCGTGCCCGGTGGCCGCCATCTACGACAGCCACGACTCCACGCCCGCCAATCAGAAGGATCTCATCCCGGCCAACGACATCTACCGGAACGGCGACGCCGATGCCATGGCCAAGGGGGAAGCGATCGTCGCGGCCCACGTCGCCGCGCATCCGGATCTGATGGCGATCGATCCCAAGGAGAGAGCGGCCGCGCACGCGTAGGCAGGCCTGAAGGCCTGCGCTACACCGATCTCGGAGGGCGGGACCTCTCAGGTCCCGCCTAATAATTCAACCAGTAAGACAGCTTCACCAGGAAGACGTTCGAGGCGGGGATCCCGAACACGCCGCCGAAATCGCGGCGGTATCGGAAGTTTCCAAACGATTCCGTCTCCTCGCGTCCCTGCTGCCAGACGACGAAGAGCGCCGAGCCGGGCTTGTACTCCCACCTGAGGACGTTGGTCGTCCGGAACGAGCGGTAGTTGAAGTCCGCGTTCCCCTCGTACGGGTACGGCGCATAGCGGTCCTGCCAATTCTTCGCGCGGCCGTCGACGAGCTCCTTGTAGTCGGTGTACTCGCCGGCCGACACGAACGGCTCGGCGTACACCTGGAGCGACAGGTTCGGCGTCATCGTGTAGTTGACGCGGGTCGTCAGCGCCACGGTCTGTTGATCGAGCCGCGCGAAGACGTAGTGCGTCAGGCCATCGGAGCCGTCCACGTTCTCGACCCACTGAGCATCGCGGTCGAACACGCCGAAGCGCACGCCGCCAGTGATCGACAGCGCCGGCGTCGGACGGTAAGTGCCGTACGGCTCGAAGTCGAACCAGTGCGGGCCGAACTCGGACGTGCCCGCTCCGCTGAACATGCCGAGCGACACCTTCTTGCGGTTGTCGGTATCGAGATACCCCCAGAAATTCCAGTTGCCGTCGTAGTTCGCGCCAGGGCCGCCGCGCGTCGCGCGATCGTCGAACCCCGTCGTCTCGTGGTTGATCCCGAACCCGTTGGCCCAGTTGTTCTTCCAGGTCCAGTGCATGTTGATGTTGCCGCCGAGGAAGAGCCGGTCGCCGTCGAAATTGTGCCCGCTCCACTGGTTGACGTTGAACCGGTAGCTGCGGATGTACTTGCCCGGCTTGTCGTGCCGCCACTGGACCCAGTTGCTCTGGTTGATCGTGTCGGCCCGGCGGATGAAGCCGAGGTCGTTGCTGTCGAAGCCGGGCGCCTTGAAGCCGAGGTTCGACTCGAAGCGGATCCGCTCGCCCGAGATCTTCCGCGCCGCGAGGAAGCCGGCCTGCCCGGCGAGCGACGTCCGGGTCGGATCGAAATCGACGTGCTCCGCGTCCGGCCGCTGGTAGCTGTGGACGTTGTTCTCCTGCAGCCGCGCGATCGCCGCCTGGCTGCCCCGGATGGCGCTGCCGGCCCAGTAGCCCGCCAGCGCGTACCGGTTCTTCCGCAGGCGCAGGTCCCAGTCCACGCCCCCGGCGTACGCCGAATTGGACAACAGGCGCAGCGGGCTCACGTCGTCGCCGAGATTACGGTTGGTCGCGGTCATCATGAAACCGAGCGACGACTGGTTCGCGAACTCCCTGCGCGCGCGGCCGACGGTGTAACTCGCGAACGGCTCGATCGGAGACGTGGTGCGCAGCGCGCCAACGGCAACCTGCGCTTCCTCTTCGGCCGTCAGCGCGTTGAGGATGCCGACCGAGAATCCGCCGATGCGGCCCGCGACCTTCGTCGCGCCGACGATCGTCGTGTTGACCGGCGAGCTGACGAATCCACCTTCCGGGTCGTCCGGATCGAGCTGCGGCGGACGGCCGATGCGGCGCGTGTAAAACAGGCCGGTGCACGACCCGTCGTTGCAGTCCATGTCGAAGCGGAACACACCCGAGCCCTCGACGAAGAAGGGCCGGCGCTCGGGGAAGAACGTCTCGAACGCCGAAAGATTGACGACCGCGGGATCCGCCTCCACCTGACCGAAGTCCGGGTTGACGGTCGCCGTGAGCGTCAGCGCCGGCGTGATGGCGTACTTCATGTCGAGTCCGAGCGACGCGCCGGGGTTCATCGTATCGACGAGCGGGTTGTCCGTATCCGGCGCCGTCTTGAGCTCGGCGACCGTATATGGCACCAGTTCGAGCCGCTTCGGCGACTGCGTGAGCGTCAGGCCGCGCAGCTCGCCGAACTGCGACACGATGCCGTTGACGCTCTTCGCGACGAGCGGCCAGGTCGAGGTCTCGTTCAGCCGGCCGATCTCCCGCACGAACGCAAGGCCGAACGTCGGCTTGTCGGTCGTGGGGAACCGGAGCTGAGACAGCGGAATGCGAAACTCGGCGCGCCACCCCGAGGCATGGCGGGACACGACGACGTCCCAGACGGCGTCCCAGCTTTGATCCTCGTTGCCGTCGTTGAAGTAGTACTTGTCCTGTTTCACGCCAACCGGGTTGACCGAGAACTCATAGGCGGTTCGTTTGTCGAAGTAGGAATCGATGGCGACGCGGATCCAGTCCGACGGCGAATGCGTGTCGCGGCGCGTGAGGTGGCCGACGATCTTCTCCGGCTCGGGGTCGTGCGCCGTGACGGCGACGTAGATGTTCGCCGCGTCGTAGGCGACGCGCGCCTCGGTCTGATACGTCGGCGGCGCCCCTTCCTTCGGATCGCGCTGGAGGAAACCCTCGATCTTGGGCGCGCGCTCCCAGACTTCGTCGGTGAGGTCACCGTCGAGCTTGAGCGCGGACGCCTCCGTGACTGGAACGGCTACAGCCGCTGCCACGACAGTGGCGGCCGTTGTCATGGATTTGGCGCTCGGGGCGGCGTTTAACGCGCAACCGAAGATGCAGAGGAATACAGCCGGTTTCATGAACGCTTGCTTAGACGGAACCCGAGCCCGGCGGGTTTGCACGGCCCGGCCCGTTTCTGTCAGGGTCTCTCCATGCCCCGGAACGCAGAGGTCATCCGTCAGTGGAACATCCTGCGGGCGATTGAAGCGTCTCGAAGGGTCACGATCGACGGTCTGGCCGACGCGCAGGGCGTGACGACGCGTACGATCCGGCGTGACCTCGAGGCGCTTCAGGCGGCCGGGTTCCCGCTCTTCGACGAGGTCGAGGACGGGAAACGCTACTGGCGGATCGACACCCGGCCTTTCAAGGCGCTCGCCGACACGGGCTTCACCCTTTCGGAGCTGTGCGCCCTCTATTTCAGCCGGACGCTGCTCGATGTTCTCGGGGGAACGCCGTTCCGCGACGACCTCGCCTCGGCGTTCGCCAAGTTCGAGCGCGCGCTCTCCCCGAAGATGCGCCAGTTCCTCGACCGGCTGCCGAACATCCTGCAGGCGAAGCCGGAGCCGCAGCGACGCCCCCATTCCGCCCGCGAGCGCGACATCATCGCGCGCCTGATCGAGGCGACCCTCGCCCGGCGCCGCGCCACGATGCGCTACCACTCGTTCTCCAGCGGGCGGACGAAGGAGTACCTCGTCGAGCCGTATCGCCTCGTGTATGCGGATGGAGGGCTGTACCTCATCGCGCTGGTTCCCGAGTACGCGGGTCTCAGGACGTTCGCGATCGAGCGGATCGAGTCCTTGTCGCTGCTGGAAGAGACGTTCGAGCCGCAGGAAGCGTTAGCCGACGAGGTGTTCCAGCACTCGCTCGGCATCAACCAGGGGAAACCGGAGCGGGTCGAAATCGAGTTCAGCCCGCCGGTCGCGCGCTATATCGCCGAACGCCTGTGGCACCCCTCCCAGGCGCTCGACGAGCGGCCCGACGGCTCGGTCCGCCTCACGCTCGACGTTTCAGATGACTGGGCGCTGCGGCGGTGGATTCTGGGTTTCGGGAGCGCGGCGCGGGTGGTGAAGCCGGCCAGGCTGGTTGGTGAGATCGCGGTGGAGACTCAGCGAAGCCTCCAACGGTACGAGGGCCACGGAGATTACGGAGGTCACGGAGTGATCAAACACGGAGGCACGGGGAGCACGGAGACGGACGGTTAACGCTGAGGACGCAGAGAACGCAAAGAAAAGATATGACGAGCGATGTCGACTGGGGCCCGACCTTCGGTCGGGCCGAAGGCGCGCCAGTCGACATCGCTTCTCCTCCGTGTCCTCCGTGTCTCCGTGTTGATCACTCTCCGTGTGCTCCTTACCCTCCGTGATCCGCAGCGGATCAGGTGCCCTGGAGCGTGACGTACTTCTCGAGGCGCGCGACCTCCTGTTTGTCCACGTACTTCCCGATCTCCCGCCGGAACTGCTCGATCGCCTTGTACGGCCGATACTCCTTGAACTCGTGGAGCATCCGTTTGCCGATGCCGGGGATGCTGAGGATCTCCTCGTCGGTCGCCGTGTTCAGGTTGATCGGGATGAACACCTTCCGGTAGACCTCGGTGATCTGCTCCTGTGTGAGCCCCTGCTGTTTCAGGATCGCGGTGACGTCAGTGATGCTTTTCAGCGGCCGCCGCTTCGTTATCTCCGCCGCGGTCGCGGGCGTGAGGCCCGGCACTTTCGCGAGCTGCGCTTCCGTCGCGGTATTCGGGTTGATCAACGGCTCGGCCGTGGCTTCCTGCGCGGACGCCGACGAACCGATCCAGGCCGCGGCGGCGACGATCGCCGCACAGCCGAACGACGTGGCTTTGGTCATGGTCCTCAGTCCTCCGGGATTGCCGACGCGATCAGGCCGATCGCGCCGAGCAGCATCATGGTTCCAGGCGCCAGCGCCGGGATCGCGCCGGTGAGCGCCTCACCCGCGAGCGCGAGCCCGCGCGTTCCGGGCTCCATCTCCAGCGCGAACTCCTCGTTGCTGCGGTAGTGGAGCGTCAGGCCTACGCCTGCGCTGGCGACGAAGAGGATCATCGTACCTTGAAACAGGCGCCGGCTGGCTCGACCGCGGCGCAACCCGTACCAGATCGCGACGAGCGGGGCGGAGAGCGTCAGCACGACCGGCACCCACTGCCAGGGGTCTTCGGTGTGCCCCAGCAGGAGGAGCTCGGTCCCGGTGCCGACCGCGCCCGCGGCGAACAGGACGAGGAGCGCCCGTCGGATCGCTGCGGGGGACGTCACCCCGCCTTCGCGAGCTTCGCGCGCGCGGTCTTGAGCGCGACCAGGTCCGCGTCCCCGTCCTTCCACAGCTTCAGCAGCGCCTCGTACTTCCGGCGCGCGTCGTCGGGCCGGCCGAGCCGCTCGTAGATTTCGCCCAGCGTGACGTGCGAGCGGAAATAGAGCTCCTGGCTCTCGTTGCCGAAGCGCGGCGCAGCGAGCACGTCCTCGTACCGCTTCGCGGCGACATCCAGATGGCCCGCGGCGGCGTGCGCGGCGGCGGCCGACTCGACGAGGTCCATATCGTCGTCGGCGAGGCTGGCCGCGTCGAGCAGCCGGGTGGCCTCGTCCAGGCGTCCTTCGGCGAGCGCCACTTCCCCCTGGGCCTGGTTGATGTGGGTTTGATCCTCGTCCATCGACCGATTCGTCGAAGACGCGGCCGTGGCGTCCCATGCGCGCTTCGACATCTCGTCGACAAGCCGGCGGGCTTCGCGGACGCGCCCGCGACGCGCCTCGAGCTTCGCGAGCATCCTCAGCCACTCGGGACCAAGCGACAGCGTCGTCCGCAGCCGCATCGCGGCATCGAGCTCGGCCGCGGCGGCCGCGGGCATGTCCTTCGCGCTCGAGCGCGCGTGCGAGAATCAGCCGATCACGGTACTCGCTGACACCGAGTTTGTTGGTCTCGTCGATCAGGACCGCCTGGCTCAGCTCTTTGATCGCCGCGTCGTAGCGGCCGCGGTACATCTCCAGGAACGCCATCGAACGATACGAGCGAGCTTTGCTCGCCGCATCGGTCTGCGCCCGCATCTTCATGAACACGGCAGCCGCGTCGTCCAGTCGTCCCAGGTGAACGAGGGTGAACCCGTACTCATGGTTGACGAACTGTCCCGTCAACATCGCGGGATCCAGTTCGAACGCTTTCCGGTACGTCTCGACGGCCTGTTCGTACTTCCGCTGACCCCTGTAACACGTGGCGAGATTGACGTGCGCGGCGGCATCTTTTGGATTGATCGCGATGACCTTGTTGAACGCCTCCACCGCATGTTCGTACTGGCCGAGCCCGGCCATGTAGGCCCAGCCCATGCGGAACCACGCCCGCGCATCGTCCGGGTATTGCGCCAGATATGTTCGATAGCCGTCCACGGCGCGGGCCCGGAGGCCCCTCGCGTCGTCGGCGCTGGCCTGGATCCACAGGCGCTCGCGGGGCGTGAGACGGTCCACCAAGTCGAGCGCCCTGGCCACGTGCTTTTCTGCTTCGAGCCGCGTCTCGCGATTCGGCTGTAAGTAGTACCGGCGCCCCATCTCCGCATGGGCCATGGCGAACTCCGGATCGACGGTGAGCGCCTGCTTCAGCAGCCTGTTGCTGGCCGCGTCGTTCTTCTCTTTGATGCTGTCGGCGTACAGCTTCAGCGCCTCCAGCGACGCCGTCGTCGCTTTCGGCAATGCGACCGCCGTCTGCGAGGTTGTCGAGAGCGACTCTCCGAGCTCGCGCCGCACCTTCGTGGAAAGCTCGTCGAGCGCGCCGAGGATTTGCGCCTTGCCGCGAGCCTGCACCGACTCGATCAGCACCGCGGCGCGCGACTGCGGGTCGACCAGCCGCGCGGTGAGCGCGTAGACATCGCCGACCTGCGAAATGCTGCACGCGAGCACGGCCCTGGCCCCCTCGCGCACCGCGACCTCCGATGCGAGCGTCTCGTCGAGCCGCTCGCCGGCCGTCCGCTTCATCCGTTGGAGCGCGGCCTGCAGGCGCTGCGGGGGCAGCACGTTCACGTAGCGCGACTGCGCGACGCCCACTTCGAGCGCCACCCTCAGCGGGCCGTCGAAGACCGGGTCGCCGGTCAGGTTCTCGAAGTCGCTGATCAGAATCCAGTCGCGTTCGTTGAACGCGAGCGCGGGCTCGCCGAAAACGGCCCCCAGATCCACAGACCGGCCGCTCGCGCCGCCGAGGACGGCCACGATGGCGGCCGCCGCGATCGGCCACTTCCAGCTCCGTTTCGCTTTCGAGGGCGGACGCCGCGCGGATGACGAGCCCGTGCCATCGGCGAGCGTGCTGAGCTCGATCTGAACGTCGCGGAGCGACTGGTACCGACGGTCTGCTTCTTTCTCCAGGCAACGGGACACGACGTGCGCCAGGAGCGGCGGCGCGTCCGGGCGTTTCTCTTCGAGCGGCGGCTCGGTATCGCTGAGAATCGCGTTCGCCGTCGTGATCGGCGACGAGCGCTGGAACGGATGGGCGCCGGTCACCATCTCGTAGAGAAGCAGGCCGAACGCGAAGACATCAGACCGTGCGTCCACCGGCGCACCGTTGATCTGCTCCGGCGACATGTAGTTCATCGTGCCGACGATCTCGCCGGTCAGCGTGATCATCGTCGAGACCGAAGGGCCGGAGATGTGCTTCGCGACGCCGAAGTCCATCACCTTCACGTGGCCGTCGGCGGCCACCATGACGTTCGACGGCTTCAGGTCGCGATGGATGATGCCGCGCTTGTGGGCGGAGTCGAGCGCCTCGGCAATTTCCGACGCGAGCCGGATGGCGTCCCTGATCGGAATGGGACCGCCCAGGAGTCGATCGCGGAGCGTCTCTCCCTCGACGTATTCCATCGCGATGAACGGCCGGTCGCCGGCATCGCCGACCTCGTAGACCTTGCAGACGAACGGGTGGTCGAGCCGGGCGGCGGCGTACGCCTCATGGAGCAGCCGGCGCCGCGCGGACTCGTCCGCGGCCTGGCGGGGCGACAGAAACTTGAGCGCGACCTTCCGGCCGAGCGAGGGATCCTCAGCGAGGTAGACCTCGCCCATCCCACCCTCTCCGATGCGGGACAAGACCTGATAGCGCGAGACTTGGGTTCCGACCACGGCAGGGCCGGCTCATCGTATGCGGGGCCGTCTGGGCGGGTCAACGTCGGTCGTCGACCGTGCGGCTCCTGACAAGGCGGGCACAGATCGTGAACGTCATGGAGATGTGACGAATCTCAAACGAATGGCCGGGCTCGGAGCGCTTTCAACGATAGTCAGCCTCGGCTGCGGGGCTGGCGAAGCTCGACAGGAGAAGGTCAATCCCGACGCCGCGATCCTGCAGGACTATCAACGCCGGATCGACGCCTACATGGACCTTCGTGGGGATGCAGACAACGGCGCGCCCAAGATGAAAGAAACGTCTGACCCCGCCAAGATCAAAATTGCGCAGGATACGCTCAGGACGCGGGTCCAGACAGCGCGCGCATCCGCGAAGCACGGCGACGTTTTCACTCCGGAGGTCCAGAAGCTCTTCCGCCGGCTCATGTATCCGGAGCTGAAGGGCCCGGACGCCGCGGAGACGAAGAAAGCCATTAAAGATGATGCGCCGGCGCCGACGTCTATTCCCTTCAAGGTGAACGCCGCCTATCCGGAAAATCAGCCGCTGCCAACGGTCCCGCCGGACCTGCTCGGCGAGGCTCCCGAAGCTGCCCGAACAGCTCGAGTACCGCATCGTCGGGAAGCACATGATTCTCCGCGATATCGACGCCAACATCATCGTCGATTACATGCTGAATGCGATTCGCTGAAATGTTCTGTGACATGTGGTACGAGGCTTCAGCCTCGTCAGACACGAGGAGGATCCACGGGATGCAACGACTCATCAGCGGCCTCGGCCTTGCCGCAGCGCTCGCGTTGGCGTGCGCCGCTCCGCTGGCGGAACAGGCTCCGTCGCAACCTGCGTCGCCGCCTGCCGCACAGCCCGCGCCCGACGCAAAGGTGAAGCTGCCGAACAAGAACGAGTCCGTGCGGTTCGCGGTCATCGGCGATGCCGGCACGGGCGGGAGCGCCCAGCTCCTGGTGGCGAAGCAGCTGGCGAGCTTCCGGTCGGCATTTCCGTTCGACTTCGCGATCATGCTCGGCGACAACCTGTACGGCAGCGAGCGGCCCAACGACTATAAGGAGAAGTTCGAGATCCCGTACAAGCCGCTGCTCGACGCGGGCGTGAAGTTCTACGCGGCGCTCGGGAACCATGACGATCCGAGCCAGCGGATGTACAAGCCGTTCAACATGAACGGCGAGCGCTTCTACACGTTCAAGACGGGCAGGCTGCTGAAGCCGGACAGCGCGAGCGCGCGCTTCTTCGCGCTCGACAGCAACTACATGGACGATGCGCAGCTGGCGTTCATCAAGAAGGAGCTCGCCGCGAGCGGATCGGACTGGAAGATCATGTTCTTCCATCATCCGCTCTATTCCTCGGGTGAGAAGCACGGCTCAGACGAGCTGCTGCGCCAGAGGCTGGAGCCGATCTTCCTCGAGCACGGCGTCGACGTCGTGTTCACCGGACACGAACACTTCTACGAGCGGCTCAAGCCGCAGAAGGGAATCCACTACTTCATCTGCGGCAGCTCGGCGAAGCTGCGGCGGGGCAACATCGGCGCCGGCGGCCTCACCGCGAAGGGCTACGATCAGGGCTACACGTTCATGCTGGTCGAGATCGACGGCGACCAGATGCACTTCCAGACGATCGATGAGAACGGCCGGACGATCGACTCGGGCGTGATCAAGCGGAATGTTCAGCAGACAAGCCACGTTAGAAGCTCAATGCTGAGTCTGGATTGCTGAATGTGGAGTCAATCAGCATTCCACATTCAGCAATCAGCATTGAGCGACTAAGCCCACCGCCTGGCGGCGTCGTCGCCGTCCCGTGCAGCGCCTGCGTCGCCTGGCTGAGGCTCATGGTCGGCTGCTTCGTCCGAGTGCCGTCCATCGTGACGCCCGTCATCAGCGCCTTCAGCTTCCCGTAGTCGAGACCCTTGCTCTCGGTCGCGTTCATCGCCGCGGCGAACTGGCTGTAATTCCTGAATCCGGCCGTCGCCGCGTTCAGGTCGGTTCCCGCAGGCAGCACCCGCCGCGCCCGAGCGACTTCCGCCGGTTTCGACGAAAGCTCCTGCGCAATCGGGTTGTTCGGTTTCCACGGTCCCGGGTTCGTCGGCGCCGGCGCGCCGGCAGCCATGGAAACAGGCGACGGCTTTGTCGGCGCCTTGGCAGCCGTCGTCTTCCCCGCTTTCCCGGCCGTCTTCTTTTTCGTCGCCTTCGACTTCGCGGACTTCGTCTTCGTCGCGTTCGTTTTCGTCGCCGTCGTCTTCGCAGCGCCCGCCTTCGTTTTCACGATGGCCGGTTGCGTGGTCTGCGCCGACGTCTTGGCGGCGGTCGTCGTCGTTGCGGTCGGGGCGGACGCCGCCGGCTGCCGGGCCGCGACCTTCGCGCCCGCGAGCGCGATGAGCGCAGCGACGATGGCGAGCCGGATGGTCATGCTTCGCATGATGGCCACCTCCACAACCTGAACTGGAGGCAACCGGCCTGCCGGCTGGGCAATGGCAGTGAACTGCTGGAAACAAAGCAGTTACGGTTCAGGCTGGCACCGTCGGATCACAACTTTCGTACGTGAAAACGCAGTTTTCCACCATCGCCCTTCGCGAGCGTCGGCCATGCTACCGAAGGCCACGGCCGGGCTTGGGGACGGTATCCGACTTGCGAGTCTTTCAGAGACGCCACCCACGGATGGGGTGGAGCGAGCAGGAGGAATGAAATGAAGCGTGCCTGGAACGTGTGCGCGACGACCGCGGCGGTTCTGGCGCTGAGCGGTTCAGTAATGATTGCCGCTTCCTCGGGGCAGAGGGCGGTTTCGGATCAAGGGAAACCGTCGAGTTATGTGGGCTGCCTGCGCGGCGAGTACGGATCCTTCGAGTTGACCGAGGTCGGCGGGCCGGACGTTCCGGAAACCCGCAACTGGCGCACGATGTATCTGACGAAGATGCGCGTGCTGGACGTGATGGCATCCGGTCGAACCGACCTGCAGCCGCATGTCGGGACGACGGTTCGCATCACCGGTGAGCGCGACGGCAACACGCTCCATGCGCGGTCGGTCACGTACATCGGGGCGACGTGTAAGTAGTTAGCGACGATCGTGGAGGCCAAGGAGATCGCGGAGATTGATCAACACGGAGACACGGAGTAAACGGAGAAGGCCTTGTAAGCTCCGTGATCTCCGTGTCTCCGTGTTTGGCCCTCCTCCGTGAGCTCAATTGCCTCCATGTCCAGACGCGGCTCAACGCCTTCCCGTCGGCGTCCGCGCAAAACTGACCGAGACGCCGCCGCTCAGCATGAGCGATGCCGCGTTCGCATCCTGCGTCGAGATCGTCCTGCCGATGCTCCCGTACAGCGCGATGGACGAGGTCGCGATGAATGCCGCTCCACCGGTGAGATCCGTCCGCGCTCTCGACAACCCCAGAACGTCGGCGTTCGGATCGTCGTTCAACGCGCGTGTGTGGCTGAGCACGCCGGTGACGATGACGCGCTGGTTCAGCGGCACTTCGACGGCCCCGCTCCCGAAGAACGAGCCACGCGAGAACCAGCCGCTCGCGCCGTACACGCGATACTTCGGTTGACGCCACTCGACGCTTACTGGGATTCCTAGATGGAAGCTCCGCCCTCCCTCTGGATCCAGGCCGTTCAGGATCTCGACCAGCGGAATAACCGCCATGCCGAAGCCGCTCTTTGTCTTGGCTGGATCGATCAACCCTATCTTGGCGTTGAGATACACGTCCCCCAGGCCGGCGGCCTGGGTGCCATCGGTCAGCGTCAGCCGATAGTACGGAACGGTGACGCCGACCTGCACCCGCGGCGTCAACCCGAGGCCAACGTCGGCGATCGGAAAGTCCATCTGCCGACCGCCCGCGGATCGAACGAGCCCGAGCGACGCAGCCGCCCAGCCGCCGCCAGGCTCGGCGAGCGAGGCGTCGTCGAGCCACGACCCGAACTGCCGGATACCGTAGAGCGGGGTGCCGGTCGCGGCGGCAGAAGCCGGCGCCGCGGCCGACGGCGCCGGACCGCGCCCCTTCGAGAGGCCTCTCGCGTGGCCGTTCCCGTTCCCTTGCGCGGAAGCCGACGACGCCCACAGGAGGGCGCCGCCGGCCAGAATGACAGCCGAGATGACGCGCCGACGGCCGCGCATGTTACTGGGTCCCGTCGGAGATACCCAACCGCTGCTTGGCCTGCCCGAGGCTGTAGGTCGCGGTCTGTCCGGGCACCGGCTGACCCTTCATATCGAGGCCAGTCATCAGCGCCTTCAAGTCCCCGAACTTGACCGTGGGGTGGTTCAACACGGTATTTGCGGCGGCGTTCACCTGCCCGAAGTTCTTGAAGCCAGATGTGGCGCCGTTGAGTTGCTGCGGCGTGAGTGTGCCGAGGCCGAGCGCTGACTCGAGCCTCGCCAGCTGATTCGGCTTGCCTTGTAGCTTCTGCGCCACCGGGTTCAGCGTGATCGGGGACCCAGAGCCCTCAAGCGGCGGAGTCGGGGACGGCCGGTTCGGCGTATTCGGCGACGTCGACGTCGGTGTCGTCGTCGAGTGCTTCGCAGACTTGGGCGCCGACGCCTTCGCGGCCTTCGGAGCCGACGCGTTCGCGGCCTTCGGAGCCTTGGCCGCTTTCGGAGTCGACACGGTCGTCGCCTTCGGCGCCTTCACCGTGGACTTCGGCGCCTGCGTTTTTGCCACCGCCGGTTTCGGCGGCTTGGCGGACGGTTTAATGGCGAACGCGGGGCTTGCACTCGTCGCGAGAGCCAGCACAACGATTGAGAGCCACACAGTAGTGCGTCGCATGGGTACCTCCCCAAAGGAGTCGTCTAGTCGCAAGGTTGGTGCCGGCAGCGTGCGGGACTTATCGTTGAGGACTCAAGCACTTACAGTCGTCGACCACAGCCTGGATCACAGAAGCGCAGGTAACGCGACAGGACGGGAACTTTCTACACCGGTACGACGTGTTACGATTCTGGGCCACGGATTCAACACAACCACACAGCGTTCACGGAATTCACCAGGTCACAGCCTGCCTCGCCGAAGCCGCAGGCGAAGGCGGACCGCACTTTCATCAGGAGGCGTCGTCATGCCCCGGTTAGCTCAGTTGTTGATGGTAGGTCTCTGCCTCGCGATCGCCGCCCCCGCGTTCGCGCAGTCCCAGGCGACCACAGGCACGATCGAGGGCATCGTCTCAGACACGACCGGTGCGGTCCTGCCGGGCGCGACGGTCACCTTCACGAACACCGGCACCGGGTTTACGCGTGAGGTGGTCACCGATGCCGACGGCCGGTATCGCGGACTGGCGCTGCCGCTCGGCACCTACACGATCGCGGTCGACCTGACCGGCTTCGGCAAGGCGCAGCGGGAGAACGTGCCGCTCGCCGTCGGCCAGACGCACCGGATCGACTTCACGCTCGGCGTGGCCGGCTTAGCCCAGGAGGTCAGCGTCCTGGGCGGCTCGCCGGTCGTCGAAACGACCCGGTCGGAGCAGTCGTCGCTCATCGACGAGAGGTCGGTCGAGGGGCTGCCGATCAACGGGCGCAACTTCATCGACTTCGTGAAGCTCGCGCCCACGGTCGGCATCGTGCAGGGGCCGGACGGCGCGGAGATCAGCATCAACGGGCAGCGCGGCATCTACAACAACGTCATGATCGACGGCGCCGACGCGAACAACCCGTTCTTCGGCGAGCAGCGCGGCGGGCAGCGGCCGAAATACATCATCAGCCTCGAGGCCGTGAAGGAGTTCCAGGTCGTGTCCGACGGAGCGTCGGCGGAGTTCGGCCGGTCGGCCGGCGGGTTCGTGAACATGGTCACCAAGAGCGGCTCGAACCGCCTCCGCGGCACCGGGTTCTACTTCGGCCGCTACGGCGCGCTGCTCTCCGAGAACTCGGACGGCACCAAAGACGACGATTTCAGCCAGCACCAGTTCGGGGGGTCGCTCGGCGGCCCGATCAAGCGCGACCGGACGTTCTTCTTCGTGTCGTACGACCAGAACGAGGAGCAGCGGCTGAAGTCGAAGGCGGCGTTCGAAGACCCGGCGATCAACCCGAACAACGAGGGGACGCGGCTGCTCAACATTCTCGCGACGAGGTTCGGGCTGACGGCCGAGGGAGGCGCGGCGAACCCGATGCCGCAGACCAACGACGCGCTGGTGCTGCTCGGCAAGGTGGACGCGAACCTCACGACCCAGCACCAGGTGAGCGCGCGGTACGCGTACTCCTGGTCGCAGCAGATCAACGGGACGTTCGACGTGCCGACCTGGGCCAACAGCGCGAACGGCATCGAGCGCGACCGCAGCCATTCAATCGTGGGGCAGGTGAACAGCACGCTCGGACCATCCATGCTGAACGAATTGCGCGTTCAGTACGCTCAGGAGCCGCGGCCGCGTCCGTATACAGGTCCGGATCTTCCCGACACCGCGATCGGCAACTTCCCTGGCGGCGTGGATCGGTCGTTCCGCTTCGGCCGGCCGTTCTTCCTGCCGGTCGATCCGGCGACGGACAAGCGTTTCCAGGTGGCCGACGGCGTCTCGCTCGTCCGCGGGCCGCACCTGTTCAAGGTCGGCGGCGAAGTGAACTGGACGTCGATGACCCAGGTGTTCCGGGGGTTCGCGCGCGGGCGTTACATCTTTACCGGCGGCATGGACCAGTTCGAGGCGTACCTGAACAACCCGACGTCCGCAGCCGCGCTGTCGTCGTTCGTCCTCTACCTGCAGAGGGTGCCGCTCGGCGGCCGCTCGATCGACGACTCGGGCCGGCAGGATATCCCGGTCTGGGAGCCGGCGTTCTTCATCCAGGACAAGTGGAGCCTGCGGCCGAACGTGACGCTCAACCTCGGGCTGCGCTGGGAGGGCTACAACGCGCCCGGCATGCTGACGCCGCCCGACGAGACGCCATACGCGCGATATTTCAGCGATCCGCGGTTTCCGACCGACACCGGCGAGATCCCGGACGACTGGTCCGGCTGGCAGCCGCGCGTCGGCGTGACGTGGGATCCGACGAACGACGGCAAGACCGTCGTCCGCGCCAATGCGGGCCTCTTCAAGGCGCGCACGCCGTCGCTCATCTGGGCGAACCCGCGGACGGCGAACGGGGTCATCTTCGAGACCTACACCGGTGTGATCGTCCAGACGCCCGGCGGCAACTTCAACTTCGGCGTACCGACGTTCCCGAATCTGGTCCCGACGGAAGGGTTCGTCAACCCGACGCCGGGCATCGCCGTCGTGGACAAGGACTTCAAGAACCCGGAAAGCCGGCAGATCGGGTTCAGCGTCGAGCGCGAGGTCGTGGCGAATCTCGCGGTCGGCGCCGCGTACAACTACGCCAAGACGCGGTACCTGAGCCGCTTCACCGATCCGAACGTCGATCCGGGCGCGTATGCGCCGAACGCCGAGGGCCGTCCGATCTACGCGGGCGGGAACACCTCGCCCGGCCGCCCGTTCCCGACGCTCGGTCAGGTCCTCAGCACAGAGAGCACGTCACGCAGCCAGTATCACGGCTTCATCCTGACGCTCAACAAGCGGTACAGCGACCGCTGGCAGATGCAGGCCAACTGGACGATCTCCGACGACAAGTCGGACGACGACAACGAGCGCGATCCGTTCACGGTGCGGTACGCCGACCTGCTCAACCTCGACGCCGAGTACAGCCTGTCGGACCGGCACAGCCGCAACCGGATCAACATCTTCGGGCTGTACGACTTTCCGGCCGACGTCCAGCTCAGCGCGCTCGTCCAGTACCGCTCGGCGCAGCCGACGACCGGCACGGATCTGATCGGTCAGGACCTCAACCTCGACGGCTACGCGAACGACCGGCGTTTCGTCAACGGCCAGGACGTCGGACGCAACCAGCAGGAGAAGGACAACCAGTTCTTCACGCTCGACCTGCGCGTGTCGAAAGTGTTCCGGCTCCAGGGCGATCGCTCGCTTGAGGCGATGTTCGAGGTCTTCAACCTGACCAACAGCGAGAACAACATCGTGTCGCAGATCAGCGGCGGCCTGCTGTTCGATTTCAACGGGACGCTCCGCAGCGGGGTGGGAGATCCGAGGCAGGCGCAGATCGGGGTGAGGTTTAGATTCTGATCAATGTGGATTGCTGAATGTGGATTGCTGAGTGAACGTCATTCAGCATTCCACATTCCACATTCAGCAATGAGCGCCTAGCTCTCCAGCTTCGTCAACGCCCTATCAATCATCGCAAAGCCCTCCCTCAGCTCCCCCTCGGTGATGCAGAGCGGGGGGTTCGTGAAGAAGGTGTGCCAGCGGACGAAGGTGTAAAGGCCCTCGTCGCGCAGCGCCTTCGCGAAGCGCGCCATCTCGTCGGACGTTCCGCCGAACGGCGCAAGCGGCTGGCGAGTCTTCCTGTCCTTGACCAGCTCCGCGATCCCGAAGAGCCCGATCGACCGCGTGGCGCCGACCGTCGGATGGCGACGCTCGAGATCGGCGAGCAGGTCCTTCATGATCGCCCCCATGCGGCGGGCGTTGGCGAGCAGATCGTCCTCTTCGTAGACGGCGATCGTCGCGAGCGCGGCGGCGCACGCCAGCGGATGGCTGTTGTAGGTCAGGCCGCTCGGGAACATGCGGTCCCTGAAGTGCGCGGCGATCTGCGGCCGCATGCCGACCGCGCCGAGCTGCACGTAGGCGCTCGTCAGGCCTTTGGCCATCGTGATGATGTCCGGGACGACCTTCCAGTGATTGACCGCGAACCACTCGCCGGTGCGGCCGAAGCCTGACATCACTTCGTCGCAGATCATCAGAATCCCGTGCTTCGTGCAGAGCTCGCGCACGCCCTGGAGGTACCCGTCGGGCGGGATGAGGACGCCGTTGGTGCCCGTCACGGTCTCGAGGAAGAACGCGGCGATCGACTGCGGCCCCTCGAGCTGGACGATCTCTTCGAGCTGGGTCAACGCCTGCTCGGAGGTGTCCCACCCTCGCTCGATCCCGTGATACGGGTCGAGGACGTGGACGACGCCCGGAATACCGGGCTCGGCGAAGAGCCGGCGCGGATCGCCCGTCAGGCTCGCCGCTCCCATGGTGCCGCCGTGATACGAGCGGTAGCGCGCGAGGACTTTGTGGCGGCCGGTGTAGAGCCGGGCGATCTTGAGCGCGTTCTCGTTCGCGTCGGCGCCGCCGTTCGTGAAGAAGAACGTGTCGATGTCACCGGGAGCGATCCGCGCGAGCGTCTCGCCGAGACGCGCCCGCGGCTCGGTGGCCATGAACGGGCTGATGTAGGCGAGCTTCGCGGCCTGCTCCTGGATCGCGCGGACCACACGCTCGTCGCCGTGGCCGATGTTCACGCACATCAACTGGCTGTTGAAGTCGAGGTAGCGCTTCTCCTCGGGCGTCCAGAACCAGCAGCCCTTGGCGCCGGCGACCGGAATCGGGTCCACCTTGCTCTGCGCGGACCACTCGAAGATCGTGTGTCTCTTCGTCAGCGCGACGATTTCTTCCCCGGTCAGTCCGCGGATGGTTTCGGTGTACACGGTGGTCTTCCTTTGCCCAAGCAGGCCTGAAGGCCTGCGCTACGGTCTTCGTCGTCGCAACCTGCTCCGGCTTGGCGTACCCCTCCTGCTCGTACCCGCCGTGGTAGTCCTTCTCGTCCGGCCGGCGGATCCGCGAGTGCGAGACGACGCGTTCACGGAGGAGGCCGCGGAACGCCTCGAGGGAGTCGTAGCCTTTCCGCGCCATGAACTCGGCCATCCCGTCTCTCAGGCGCTTGATGACGTTGGGCCCGATCGCGTGGTCGAGCATGGCGGCGGTGCAGACCTGCACGGTACCGCAGCCGAGCAGCATGTAATTCAGCGCGTGCGGAAACTCCGCGATGCCCCCAATCCCCGAGAACGCCCGGTCGGTGAACGCCTGCGTGAGCTGCGAGATCTTCGCCAGCGACAGCGGAAGAATCGCCGGGCCGCCGAGTCCACCGCTCGACACGTAGCCGTCCACGTTGATTTCGAACTCGAGCGTCTCGGGATCGACGAGCGGAATCGACGGGAACGTGTTCGACGACGTGATGGCGTCGGCGCCGCCGGCGAACGACCCGCGCGCCTCGGCGACGATGTCGGTGGTCGACGGCGTCAGCTTGCACCAGATGGGCACGCGGGCCACCTCTTTCACCGCCTGCGTCACGACCGAAATCAGCCCCTCGTCGCGGCCGATGTTCGAGCCCATGTCCTGCCGGTCCATGTGCGGGCAGGACAGGTTCAGCTCGAACGCGTCCGCTCCCTCGTCCTGGCAGGCCTTCGCGAGCGTCTGCCAGTTGGCCATCTCGCGGTCGCTCCCCGACCCGGCCATGATCGACGCCACGAGCACTTTGTGCGGGAACGCCTTCTTGATCTTCCCGATCCGCGGGACCCACCAATCGAGCGGCTTGTCGGAGATGAGCTCCCAGTTCCACGAGGAGTGCAGCGTCGTGTCGGGGCGCTTCTCCATCGACAGCCGGTACGTGCCGGAGGCGGCGCGCAGGAACTTGGTCTTGGGCCCTTTGACGTTGACGACGGGATGGAGGCCGATCGTCTTCGTGACGACGCCCGCCCATCCCGCGTCGAAGGCGCGCATGATGTTGCTGTCCGACTCGGTGGGCGGGGCGGACGCGAGCAGGAAGGGGCTGTCGAAACGAATGCCGGTGAAGACGGTCGAAAGGTCAGCGTTCATACCGTGGAATTAGCCGCTCCGGTGGGCCAACCTGACGCGCCGATGGGCCGGCTTCGCGGCCGGCCCCCTCCAGGCACGAGTACCTGGAGGTTGCGAAACGTGTGGAGGGGCCAGGCTTCAGCCCCCGGCCCAGAGAGGCTTCAGCCCAGTGCCCAAACGGAATCGATTTACGCAGCCGCCGTCGCTTTGACCCCCAGGACGTCTCCGAAGACCCCGACCGCCTTCCGCATCTCATCGATCGTCCCGATCGAGATGCGGCAGTGGCTGGTCATCGGCGGGAACGGGCGGCCGACGAGGACGCCGCGCTCGCGGCACGGATCGCGGAACTCGGCGAGCGGACGCTTGAGATCCACGAAGAGGAAGTTCGCCTGCGAATCGCTCGCCTTGAAGCCGGCGCGCTGGAACCATCCCATCGTGAAATCGCGCGCCTCGGTGTTCCGGTTCCGCTCCTGGACGATGCGGTCGTCGTCGCCGATCGAGGCGATCGCCGCCGCGACGCCCAGCGAGTTCATGCTCGTCCCGTACGAATGCTCCTGCATCGTCCTCAGGGTCTCTGGACGGCCGATCGCGTAGCCGACGCGGAAGCCGGCCATGCCGTGCGCCTTCGAGAACGTCCGCGCCACGATCACGCGCGGGTTCTTGAGCGCGATCGGGATCTGCGATGAGTAGCTCGGGTCGGTGACGTAATCGAAGTAGGCCTCGTCGATGAGGAGCGTCGTCTCGGGCGAGACCTGCAGGACGCGGTCGATGAGATTCGCCACCGCCTTGCCGGAATGCACCGTCGCCGTCGGATTGTTCGGGTTGTTCAGGTACACCATCCCGGCGCCCTTGGAGGCCGCGACGATGGCGTCGAGGTCGTCCCGGAGCTGCGCGTCGAGCGGAAGGGCCTTGACGGGCGCCTTGACGAGGCCGGCGTAGTCGGCGCACTCCTCGTACGCGGGCGCCCCGGACACGAGGCCGCGCGAAGGGGATGTGAAGCAGTGTGTCGCCGTCCGGAGGATCTGCGTCGATCCGCAGCCGACGAGCACGTGGTCGGTGCCGATCTTGTACTTCGCCGCGATCGCCTCGCGCAGCGTCTGCGGGTTGTCCGGATAGCGCCCGGCCGGGGCGCCATCCCTCAGGAACGAGCGCGCCGCGGTCAGCACCTTCGTGCCTGGCCCGAGCGGGTTCTCGTTGTTGTGCAAAAGAAGCGGCCTCACCCCGGACTGCTGGAAGACCTCCATCCAGCGCGCGGTCTCCGCGTCGGCACGCGGGAGATACGATGCCGCGAACGCACCAGCCGTCCCGGCTCCGAGGGTCCGAATGAACGCACGGCGCGAATTCATGATTCGTACTCCTGGCGGCCCTCAGAGGCCCGCCCTCCAGATTATCGGTTCGCTGTCGTGGTTGGCGTGCCGAGGACCTTCGCGAACACTTCCGTCGCACGCTTCATCTCGTCCATGGTCCCGATGGAGATGCGGCAGTGCGTGCGGTCGAGCGGCGGGAAGTCGCGGCCGACGTGGACGCCGTGCTTGCGGCACGCCTCACGGAACTCGCGCGGCGTGCGCCGGATGTCGACGAACAGGAAGTTCGCCTGCGAATCGGTCGCCGTCAGGCCGGCGCTCTTGAAAAAGTCGAGCGTGTACTTCCGCACGGCGGTATTGCGCGCCCGCTCCTGCTCGATGTGCGCCGTGTCCTGGAACGCGACGTGCGTGGCGGCCAGCGCCGGCACGCTCACGTTATACGGCATCAGGAACGGCGCCATCGCCTTGATGATCTCCGGCGCGCCGATGGCGTAGCCGGCGCGCAGGCCGGCCATCCCGAAGCACTTCGAGAACGTGCGCGTCACGAACACGCGCGAGCCGGGCTCCAGCGCGAGCGGCGCGCCGGTGGCATAGGCCGGATCGGTCACGTACTCGTGATAGGCCTCGTCGAGGAGGATGGCCGTGTCGGGCGAATCTTTGCGGACCTTCGCGACGAATTCCTTGACCGCCGCCGCCGAGTGCACGGTCGCCGTCGGGTTGTTCGGGTTGCAGAAGAAGACGAGCCCCGCGCCGCGCGCGGCGGCCGCCATCTGATCGAGATCGAGCTTGCCGGCGGCCGTCACCGGGATGGCCTTGACCGGATGCTGCATCGCCTCGGCGGTCCGCTGCGGCGACTCGAAGGACGGCGCGGCGGTGACGAGCGCCCTGGTGGGGCTCGTGAAGGCGCGGACCGCGGCGATGAGCAGCTCGCCCGACCCGGCGCCGAGGGTCACGCTGTCCGGCTTGACCTTGAACGAGGTCGCGAGCAGCGCGCGCAAATCCGACAGCGCCGGCTTCGCGTTCATCGGGTAGCGCCCCGCGTTCGTGAAGGAGCTCTCGATCGCCTTGAGCGCCGCCGGGCCGGGGCCGAGCGGATTCTCGTTGCTGTTGATCTGGATATCGCCCAGGGGCTGCGGCGGCACGGGCTGCGAAGAGTCGAATCCGCCGGGCCAGCGCTCGGCGACGAGCGCCTCGCGCCCGCGGGCGGCCAGGTGTGGGGCGCTCGGGAGAGCAATCGCGGGAGCTCCCAGCGTTCGGACGAAGGCACGGCGCGACAACGACATGGCGGCCTCCTTGCGGACCACGGGACGCGTAACGGGCAATTCTAGCCTATCTAAGCCTATTTCCGGAGCTCGACCACGATAACCTCGATGGGCTGGCCGGACTCGTTGACGTCGGCGTGGCGCGTGCCGGGAGGGTCCGCGTCCAGCCAGTAGGCCTTGCCGGTTTCCCAGGTCACCTCACGCGACCCGCCCTTTTCCTCGACGATCTTGAGCGTGCCCCCCACGAGCGCGACGATCGTCCGCCCATGCTCGTGGCGGTGCATGCTGAGCGGCTGGTCGGGAAGGATGATGCTCTTCCAGACGCGGACGTGGTCGTTCTCGAACTGGGGAACGCGCCGGGTCGTGGCCTGCTGCTGCATCGCGACCGCGACCGGGATGGCCACGGATAAGAGGCCGGCGGCCAGAAAGAGCGTTCGTCTCATCATCTGCTCCACACGATTTTAAGGGGAGGTTTCGGAGGATAGGGAGGATGACTTCACTGATCACGCTTGCCGCGCCGAAGCCTTGGCGTAGGCGGGAAGCCACGGATTTCGCGGATTACGCGGATGCTGCGACCCGAGGCGTCTGCCGTCACGCGGACGCCGCGCGCAGCGCGGCGGCTGGAGCGAGAGCACGGCGGCCGTGAGCCGCACATCCCCTTTTCAACGGGCTCACGTCCGCCGTGCTCTCGCTCCAGCCCGGCCCGGCTCCGCCGGGCCGTCCGCGTGACGTCCAGCCCGTGATCCGCGAAGTCAACCTCCCCAAAACCTCCCAGACCTCCCCCTAAATTCCGTCCGGGCGTGTCATGTGAAGTCACGTGCAGTCGCCAACCTACTGCACCGGATTCGAGAGTGTCCCGATGCTCTCGATCGTGCAGACCGATCGATCTCCCGCTTTGAAATAGATCGGCGTCGCGCGAGCGGTGCCCACGCCCGCGGGCGAGCCGGTGGCGATGGCATCGCCAGGATGCAGCGTGAGGATGTGCGACGCGTAGCTCAGGAGCTCGAAGACCGTGTGCGTCATGCGGGACGTGTTCGAGTCCTGCATGACCTTCCCGTTCAGGGTGAACGTGATCGCGAGCTTCTGCGGATCGGGCACGAACTCGCGCGGCACGACGAACGGCCCCAGCGGCGCGAAGGTGTCGTGGCTCTTGCCGAGCAGCCAGTCGGATCCGTGGCGCCCGTCTCCGCGGCCGCCGCGATCGGACACGTCGTTCTCGAGCGTGTAGCCGAAGATGTAGTCGGCCGCGCGCTCGACCGGCACGCGGCTCGCCACCCGGCCCACGACGATCGTCAGCTCGCACTCCCAGTCGATCCGATCGCGCCCCGCCGGGATGCGAATCGCCTCACCATCCGCGACGACCGCCGACCGCAGCTTCGGGAAGAGGTACGGGTTCTGCCGCGTGTCGCCCGGCTGCCGCGGCCAGATCCCGGGAATCGCGTCCGGCGGCTTCGGCGGCGGCGCGCCCAGCGCTCCGGCGCCCGCCATCTCCTTCTCGTGCTCGACGTAGTTGACCGCCGCGTTCAACATCGTCCCCGGCAACACCGGCGGCAAGACCTTGACCGACGCCAGCCTGAGGACATATTTCGGAGGCGTGCCCTGACCGGCGGCGGCCGCCGCGATCTCCGCCAGCTTTGGCTTCAGCTCGTCGTACCGCGCCATCAGCTCACCCATCTCGCGCGGTGGGCGGTCGAGCGCCTGGTCCAGCCGCGCGACGGCGTCGCCCACGACGAGGCCCACGAAGCGCGCGCCGGCAGCCTCGAACGTCCCGAGCTTGTAGGCCAGAGGCGTCTGCGCAGTTGCCGTCGTCACGGCGGCGAGAACGAGGATGAGATGGAGATGTCGCATGTTTGATCCACGGCAGCCCTAAAGGGCTGCGCTACGGGCTGCGCTACGGCTTCGGGAGGGCCAGCGCGACGAGCTCCGCGGAGACGTCCGGGTTGGCGACCGCCGCCAGGATGTACTGCCGCCCGGCGTGCATGAACGTCATCGGCGCGGTGTTGGTCGTCGCCGGAATTTCGACGGCGGCGATCGCTTTGCCCGTCTTCTTGTCGACCGCGTGAAAGAGCGGCGAACCGCCTCGCCCTTCGCCGTAGAAGAGCAGCGTCTTCGTCACGAGCAGGTTCGCCTGCGTCGGCTTACCGGTGACCGGCAGCTTCACACCCTTCAGCGCCGGGTGGTGCTTGATCTCATCCGGTGTGTCCCCATCGGGGATCGTCCACGCGTGGTCGCCGGTGTTGAGGTTCAACGCGACGATCGTTCCGTACGGAGGTTTCAGGAGTGGCAGCCCCTGCGGGCCCCGGATCCCTCCCGGCCCCATCGACACGTATGCGGACGTGCCGCCCTTGAACTTCTCGTCGCCGCGCACCATCGAGAGCACGCTGTGCCCGCGCTCGCTGGCGATGTAGACCAGGCCCGTCTCAGGATCCGCCGCCGCCCCGCCGGGAATGTTCGCGCCGCCGTTCGCGCCGGGCACGTTGAATGCGCCCTTCGTACCGTCGGGCGCCTTGGCGAGCGAGGGTGGGAGGAAGAGCGGTCCCATCCGGTACTGACGCGCGAGTTTGAGCGCCTGCTCCCGCAGCTCCGGCGTGAAATCAATCAAATCGTTCTCGGTAATTCCCTGCAGCTCGAACGGCGGCGGCTTGGTCGGGAACGGCTGCGTCGGCCACGTCTTCTCGCCCGGGACGTCCGACTGGAGCACCGCGCGCTCTTCGATCGGCCAGACCGGCTGCCCCGTTTCCCGGTTCAACACGTAGAGAAACCCCTGCTTCGTGGCCTGCGCGATCGCCGGAATCCGGCGGCCGCCGACGGTGATGTCGAGCACCTTGGGCGCGTCCGGCGTGTCGTAGTTCCAGATGTCGTGGTGGACCATCTGGAAGTGCCACGCCTTCTTGCCGGTCTTCACGTCGATCGCGATCAGGCTCGTCCCGTACAGGTTCTGGCCGTGACGATGGCCGCCGTAATAGTCGTTGGTCGGCGTGTCGGTTGGAACGTACACGAGCCCGAGCTCGGAATCGGCGGAAAGCGGCGCCCACGCAGATACGTTGCCGGAGTACTTCCACGAATCGTTTTCCCAGGTATCGTGGCCGGGTTCGCCCGGACGCGGGACCACGTGGAACCGCCAGACCATCCGGCCGGTCTTCGCGTCGTAGCCGCGGACATGGCCGGGAATGTTCTCCTTGTTTTCCGGATAGTAGCCGCGGTCGTGCGAGTTGCCGACGACGACGACGCCGTTGACGACGATCGGCGGAGACGAGGAGGTGATGTCGCCGCTTTTCAGCGTGCCGATGTCCGCCTCGACCGGATAGTCGCCGAGGCCGACATGCAGATCGACGACGCCGTTCATCCCGAAATAGGAAATCGGCTGACCGGTCTCGGCGTCGAGCGCGTGCATGTAGTAGCCGGGCGTGACGAGATAGATGATGCCGCGGCCGTCCACCTCGGCGTACGCGACCCCTTTGCCGTAGTTCTTGCGCGTCGAGGCTTCCCACCGCGGGTTGTCCTTTTCGCGGTACATCCACAGCGTCTCGCCGGTCGCGGGGTCGATGCAGACCGCGGTCCGGCGCTGGCCCGCGACGGTGTAGAGCTTGCCCTTCACATAGAGCGGCGTCGCGCGATAGATGTGGTCGACTTCGGGACCGAAGTTCGCGGCGCTCCAACGCCACGCGATCTCGAGCTTCGCGACGTTGGCGGCGTTGATTTGATCGAGCGGCGAATAGCGCGTGCTGCCTTCGTCGCCGCCCCAGTACCGCCACTCGCCCGCCTGGGTGCCGCGCCCGTTGGCGCGGGGGAGTGCGACCAGCGCGACAATAGCCATCACGACGAGCAGGCCCGAAAGAACTCGACGCGTCATCCCCGTTCTCCTTCCGAGGCAAGGCCTGAAGGCTTGCGATGCGTCATCATCTTTAATGCTCGCGGGGCCCCACCCCCGCTCGTCCTTCGACCAGCTCAGGACGACCCTGAGCAACGTCGAAGGGTCGCTCGCGCTCGGCGGCGCCGCTACTCGGCGCTTCCCTCCGGCGCCTCGCGCGGGCCGCAGGCGCTATTTCTCCGCCGCCTCTATCACCACGTCCTCCATGGCCGGCTTCGCGCCCTTCAAATCGGCGTCGCCGGACGGCAGACGGTTGATCTTCAGCAGATACGCGATGACGTCGGCGTACTCCTGCGGCTTCATGCTGCCTGGGTTGTCTTTCGGCATCGTCGTTCGCAGGTTGGTATAGAGCGCGAAGACCGTCTGCCCGGTCCAGCTCTGCATGAACACGTAGCCGCTGTACTGCTCGGGCATATGACACGTGCCGCATTTTGCCTTGTACGTTTTCTCACCGCGTTCGGCCTGGGCGGCCGAGTACACGCCATCCCGCGTGGAGCGAGACGCGGGCGCGTCCGCGATAACCGCAACCGCGGCGAGCCACACGACCGTGAGTGTCATCACTGAGCGCAGACTGCGCGAAGATAGCACACTCTCAATGCCGAAGGCTGATTGCTGAAGGCTGAAGGCAGCTAGCGTGCGCGGAGCCGACGCAGCTGATCCTCCATCCCGGCAATGAGCTTCGCATCCTGGCGCGCGCGGGCAAGCGCGAGGACTTCCTCGAACGCGCTGGCGGCTTCGGCGACCTGCCCGCGCGACAGCAGCAGATTCGCGAGGTTGAGGCGCGCGACCGCATAGTCGGGATCGC
The DNA here is from genome assembly GCA_963847125.1 of uncultured Acidobacteriota bacterium. Classification (GTDB taxonomy): domain Bacteria; phylum Acidobacteriota; class Vicinamibacteria; order Vicinamibacterales; family 2-12-FULL-66-21; genus DATAEE01. The sequence goes on along the minus strand of CAWJYM010000004.1, from coordinate 1,488,427 downwards.
TCGCCGCCGCCGCACGATACTGCTCCATCGCCCCGTCCGCATCGCCGCGCCGCTCGAGGAGGTAGCCGAGATTGTTGCGGGCCCACGCCAGGTCGGGATCGAGCGCGACGGCCCGGCGGTATTCCTCGACCGCGCTATCGAGATCCGAACGGCGCTCGAGCAGCGCCGCCAGCCGGGCGTGGGGCTCGGCCGCCTGTGGGTCCGCATTGATCGCACTGAGATACACGCCTTCGGCCTCGCGCACCGCGCCTTGCGCCACGTGCAGCGCAGCGAGATTGATCAGGGCAACGTCGTGGTGCGGGTCGAGCCGCAGCGCCTCGCGATACGCGGCGATGGCCTCCGCCTGACGGCCGAGACGTTCGAGCACGTTGCCGAGGTTGACGTGCGCCGCGGGGAGCTCGGGTTCCTCGCGAGCGACGTCGCGCAGCAACCGCTCCGCCTCGGCGAGCTTCGTCCCGTCAGGCGGCTGAGTCGTGCCCGCCTCGTCCGCCAGTGCAAATGCGAGCTGAGAGCGCCACTCCACGACGCCCGGGACAGTCTGGAGCGCAGCGCGCCATTGCGCGACCGCTTCGCGGAACGACCCGCGGTCGCGGACGAGCGCCGCGAAGCCCACGCGGAGCATCGCGTCGTCGGGCCGACGCGCAATCGCCGCGCGATAGATCGCGTCGGCCTGCGCAAGTCCTGCCCGGGCCGTGGCTCGCGCCGCAGTAACTTCCCGCCGGCGGCGCTCGAGGCGCGCCTCGTGTCCCGCCTGATTCGTGAACGGCGGTCGCCGCATCATCTCCAGGATCGCCGTCCCCATGCGATGTCGATCCCAGGCGGTCAGCGCAAGGCGTTCGGCCACCTGCTCGGGCGGCACGAACGTCACTGCCGGTTCGCGTCCGCGAGCCGATGCAATCTTCTGGGTGAGAAATGCCGCGATGGCCCGCGCGATCAGGTCGTTTCCGATCTCGTTCAGGTGGACGTGCTCCCAGAACACGTCGTCTCCGGGCGCGCCCTGTCTCGCGGATGCGAACACTTTTTCGAGATCGGCGAAGGTAACGACGTCCTGGGCGCGTCGTGCGGCGATGTCGCGTATCGCTTCGTTGATGCGCGAATCCGCGCGGAACCGGAGCAGGTCGAGATCGCGCGCGCGCGCGAAGGACCGCGCCGCGTCGCTGCGGAATCCCAGTTCGAACGATCCGATCCCAAGCTGATACTGCATGTCCGCGTCGTTCGCGTCCCGCGTGTGCAGCGAGGCAAACGGCGGATTGTCCCGCAAGTTGACGGCGACCGTCCCGACGAACGCCGGTACGCGGGCTTTCTTCGCGACATCGAGGATGGCTTCGAGGTTTGCGCGGAAGGATGCGTAAGTCCGGTCCAGCCTTGGATCGTCAGCCGCGATCTGCTGCCCCGTCAGCATTTCCATGCCGCGCCATCGCGTACCTTGCGACGTCCGCGGCGCAACCGCCGAGGACGCGGCCCGTTCGAAGAGCTGACCGATCCGCGTGCGCTGCGCAATCAGACGTGTGCGGACGAGGGGTTGCGGCGGCGCGCCGCTCGTGAAGATCGTCCCCGGACCGAACGGTCCGACGACTTCGTTGTTTCCCATGTAGACGACGAAGGCATCGGGCTCGTACCGGACGCACTCGCGCGCGATCTCGGCGACGACGTGCGAGTTGATCGCCGTCATCGCCGTATTGATCATCTCGACGTCGACGTCTGGATACGACGCTTCGACCAGCACCTCGGTCATGCGGCTGAATCCGAACGCTGGCTCCGGGATGCCCATCGCCGCGGATTCGCCGAAGACGAACACGCGGAACGTGCCCGGAGGCTTGCGCGCCGGAAACGCGAGCGGCAGCGGCGTGCGTGCGAGCGCCACCGGGAAGAACCGCCACCCGAAGCGCGGGTTGCTGACGTAGCGATCGCCGTCGCGCAGGAAGAACGACGATGGGCGGCCGACTCCCGCGACGCGCAGCGCCGCTTCGAGCGCGCCGACGAACGCAAACGGAAGCAGAACGGCCAGAAGCGGGAACCCCCAGCGGCGCCAGCCTCGAAGTGACTCGCCGGCGGACCGGTCCCCGCCGCCGCTGCGGCGGCGTTCTGTCGGCTGCCGGGGCATAGGAAGGCGACGAGAATACCACGCTAGAATCGGGACGATGCTCAGGTGGCCCGCGATTGCGTGTGCCGTTCTCGTGGCGACGACCGCGCTGAGCTCGGCCGGACGCGGGCAGGATTCGGTCCCCCTTCTCGATCTCGACGGCCGAACGGTCGATCCGTTCGATCGCGGCGGCTCGCGCGCCTTCGTCTTCGTCTTCGCCCGGATCGACTGCCCCGTCTCGAACCGATACGCACCCGAGTTGGCGCGTCTGTACCGAGACTTCGCGCCCCGAGGCGTGCAATTCACGCTCGTCTATCCGGGCGATCAGCCGCCCGACACGATCCGGCGGCACGTTCGCGAGTACGGATACCCTTTCGCCGCGCTGCGCGATCCGGAGTTTGCATTCGTCGATCGCGCGAGCGCGACGGTCACGCCAGAGGCGGCCGTCTTCGACGCGCGCGGGACGCTGCGCTACCTCGGACGCATCGACGATCGCTACATCAGCGCCGGGCGCATGCGACCCTCGGCCACACGCCACGATCTCGAGGAGGCGCTCGAGGCACTCCTCTCGGGCCGGTTGGTCGCGCCCGACAGAACGCCGGCGGTCGGTTGTCTGATCGCGGATCTGCGGGACTAGCCTGACGAGGGCTCGTCACGGCCGAGAAGAGTGCGCAGCATGTCGAGCGGTTCAGACTCGGCCCAGAGCGACAGACCAGCGGCTTCGCATGCGCTCCATACGTTCAGCAGGTTGTCGGGATCCGGAGGAAGGAAGAGATCGCGATCGCGGGTCTCGAAGACGACCGATCCGCCGTGAGCGTAATAGTTGGCTCCCCAGGCGCCGATGACGACGAACCGGGCGCGGCGTTCGAGCAAACCCCGAGCCAATGCACTGAAGGGATCCACGAACGTCAACGTCGGCGGGCGCGGGCAAAATGATTGCGATCGCGCTCGATGGCCTCCCAGACCCAGGTCTTGTCCGATCCGGACTGATTCGCGGGCAGGGCCTCGACGCGCTCTATTGCGCGCAGGTACGCGTCGTCCAGCGCCACGGGTCCCGAGAGACGGGCAACCTCCGCGACGGCTGCGTCAATCGCGCGCAACGCCTTGTCGGCGGCTGAATCCATTCTGGCCATTTTACGGCATCGCCGCGCCCGTCACCGCGGAACCGCAGCCTCGCGGTGTCTCGCCGCGCGCGCCGCGTCCCCCTTCGCCGCATAGTACGCGGCCAGCTCCTCGTGCGCCGCGGTGTGTCCAGGATCGGCGGCGACGGCGCGCTCCCACCAGGGTGCCGCGTCATCGATCCTGTTCGAGAACTTTTCCACGAGGCCAAGGTTGAAATACGCGTCGGCGTTCGCCGGATGCCGTTCCACTTCCCGGTGGAACTCGGCCCTCGCCTCGTTGGCATCCCCCCGGCGCGCCGCCAGCACGCCCAGGTTGTTGTGCGCCCCCGGCGTGGACGGATCCGCGGCGAGCGCGGCCCGATAGTGTTCGGCCGCTCGCTCCGGATTCCCATCGCTCTCGGCGATCTGGCCGAGGTTTACGTGCGCAAGACCCGCATACGGCGTCCCCGTCGTCGCGCTCTGCCAGTAGGTGTAGCGATCGCGGAAGACATCCGTGTGTACGAACGAGAGCGTGGCAAAGACGGCGGCGACCGCGGTCGCGACACCGATCGAGCGGCGCGGATCGGTCGACCATGCGGGGAGCCTGGAGATCCCGACGATGACGGCCATCAGCGGGAAGTACAACCGATGCTCGTACGCGGGGAGGCCGGGAATCAGGAGCGCCGGGATCAGGAAGAGGAGGATCCAGGCGATGACGACCCGGCGCCAGCGCGGCGCCAGCCGCGCGAGAAGCCACCCGAGAAGCGCCAGCGAGATCGCGCCCAGCGCCACGTCCACGCGAGTCAGCCCGGGCATGATGCTGAGGTGTGCCGGCAGCATCATCTTTCCAGCGTAGAGGAGGAGGTCCTTCGCGTTTCCGACGAACGCGGCCAACAGCGCCTGCGCATCCGGCGCGTCGCCGCCGTCCATCAGCACCGCGCGCCGCATCACGAACCAGACCGCGACGACGACGCCGTCGGCGAGGAGCACGGGACCCAGGCGGCCGGAGTCGCGCGGCTTCTCTGGCCCTTCGACTCGCTTCGCTCGCTCCCTTCGACTCCGCTCAGGGAGCCCCGAGCGAAAGTCGAGGGGCTCAGGGCAAGCCTTCGCCAGAAGCGGGACGACGATCGGTATTGCCACCGCGGATTCTTTGGTGAACAGCGCAGCTGCGTACGCCGCGACATGTAGTGCGAGCCACCAGGCGTCCGTCGTCCGACGATGCTGAAGAAAGGCGATCACGGAGACGAGCGCCAGCGCGGCCATCAACGTGTCGTTGCGCCCTGGAATCCAGGCGACCGCCTGGACGTTGGCGGGATGGACGGCGAACAGCAACGCGAGCGCGAGTGAGGGAATCTCGCCGCTGCCGAGTCTCCTCAACAGCATGAAGAGCAGCATCACGCTCGCGATGTGAATCACCACGTTCGTGACGTGATACACGCGCGGATCGGCGCCGCGGACCTGCGCGTCCACCATGAACGACACGATGACGAGCGGACGGTAGTACGTCTTGCGACCGGAGGGTTGCCCTTCGACGTCGAAATAGCCGCGCGCGAAGGCGTCCGGGATGTTTCGAGGGTCCTGGAGAAACGAGATGTTGCCTCGGATGAGGTCGGTGTCGTCCGCCTGGACGTAGTCGAACGTCACGACGCGCGCGTAGAGCGCCAGCGGCACGAGCGCGAGCGCGGCGAGCGTCAGCGGCCGTCGCATATAATTTGGCCAACCCCATGCTGCGAGCCTGCGTGAGCGTGTACGCGCTCGGCATTGCCGCAATTGCCGCGGCCGTTACGCACGCCCGCCCGACGAACGCGGCCCCGGAGGTCACGTTCACCCGCGACGTCGCGCCGATCGTGTTTTCCCGCTGCGCGCCCTGTCATCGGCCGGGGGAAGTCGGGCCGTTCAGTTTGATCACCTATGAAGACGTGAAGCGGCGCGCGCGCCAGATCGCCGACGTCACCGCCGCGCGCGCGATGCCGCCGTGGCCGCCGGAGCCGGGCCACGGCACGTTTGCAGGCGATCGCCGTCTCACCGACGCCGAGACTGCCACAATCCAGCGGTGGGTGGCGAGCGGCGCGCCTCGCGGGAATCGCGCCGATCTTCCGCCGGCGCCCGACTGGAAGCGGGGGTGGCAGCTCGGCGAGCCGGACCTCGTGGTGCGCATGAGCGAGCCGTTCGACGTGCCCGCCGACGGCCCGGATGTCTTCAGGAAGTTCGTCGTGCCGGTTCCCGGACAGGGGACGAGATACGTGCGCGCGATAGAGTTCCGGCCGGGCAATCCGCGGGTGTTGCACCATGCCATCATGCATCTCGATCCGACCGGCGAAGCCAGACGGCTCGACGGAGCGGACCGCGAGCCGGGGATCGGCGGGATGCTTTTCACCGAGGGCATCAGCCCCGAGGGCCACTTCCTGGGATGGTCGCCGGGGGTGATGCCGACCGTCGCGCCAGACGATCTCGGCGTGGCGCATCGAGCCTGGAACCGATCTCCTGCTGCAGCTCCACCTGCTGCCGACCGGCAAGCCCGAGAGCATCCAGGCCTCCGTGGGATTCTTTTTCACCGCGACGCCGCCGACGCGGACGGGGCTGGGCCTCCAGCTCGGTACGTACACGATCGACATCCCGCCGGGCGATTCCGCCTACACGGTCGAAGACAGTTACCGGCTGCCGGTCGACGTCGAGGTGCACGCGATCTACCCGCACGCGCATTATCTCGGCAAGGACGTCCGGGTCTCGGCGACGCTGCCCGACGGCACGACGAAGCCGCTCATCTGGATAAAGGATTGGGATTTCTACTGGCAGGGAGAGTATCGCTACGCCGTTCCCGTCTCTCTTCCGAAGGGAACGACGATCGCGATGCGGTATACCTACGACAACTCCGCAGGCAACGGAAGGAACCCGCACACTCCCCCCAGGCGCATCGTGTACGGCGGGCAGTCCTCCGATGAGATGGCCAATACCTGGATGCAGGTCGTGCCAAAGGCCCAGGGCGATCTTGCGCTGCTGAAGGAAGACTACGGGCGCAAGGCCGCGAGCCGCTACGTGGCAGGGTATCTGGCGATGCTCGCGGCGAACCCGGAGAGGAGCGCGCTCCACGCGCCTCTCGGCTTCGCGTACCTCCGGGCCGGGCAGATCGACGACGCGCAGCGGCATCTTCGCGAGGCGGCGCGTGTCGGCGCCGGCGATCCGGAGGACCTGGCGCTCGTGCACTACAACCTCGGCAATGCGGAGGCGGCCTCAGGAAACCGCTCCGAGGCGGCCGGCCACTTCGCCAAGGCTATCGAGCTGCGGCCCGGCTTCGCCGAGGCGTACAACAACCTCGGCGTCATGCGTCAGGCCGACGGACGGCTGGACGAAGCCATGGGGTTGTACCGCAAGGCGTTGGAGATTAAGCCGGCCTACGCCGAGGCGCACAACAATCTCGGCGTGATGCTCCAGGCGCGGGGAAAGCTGGACGATGCCATCACTCATTTCCAGGAAGCGCTGCGGCTGAGTCCGTCGTACACGCTCGCGCAGCAGAACCTGGCGGCGGCACTGCGAGAGCGGGACAAGAAATGAGCCCGCTCCGTGCTTCTCTGTGTCTCTGCGTCGCTGCGTTCACGCTTTTCTCTGTGTTCTCCGCTCCCTCCCTGCTCTGCCAGGATCAGGCGATCGGCTTTGGCCGGATTCACTTCCCTACTTCCGGCGCCGCAGTCGCCCAGCCGCACTTCCTCCGGGGCGTCGCCGCGCTCCATAGCTTCGAGTACGAAGAAGCGCTCGACGCCTTCCGCCAGGCGCGAGCCGCGGACGCCGGTTTCGCCATGGCCCATTGGGGCGAGGCCATGAGCCACAACCGGACGCTCTGGGGCCGGCAGGATCGGGAGGCCGCGAAGAGCGCGCTGGCGCGGCTTGGAGCCGCGCCTGCCGCCCGCGCGGCGCGCGCCCCGACAACGCGCGAGCAGTCGTACCTGGGGGCGGTCGAGATCCTGTTCGGCGAGGGGGAGAAAGCGGCGCGCGACGCGCAGTATGCGGAGGCGATGGCGCGACTGGCTGCAAAGTATCCCGGCGACCACGAGGCGGCGACGTTCTACGCCCTGGCAAAGCTGGCCACCATGCAGCGCGGGATCGAAGGGATCGCGGCCGAGGACGGGCACCGCCACGCGCTCGCGGGAAGCGAGGCTCAGCGCGAGGTGGCTGCGATCCTGCAAAAAGTCCTGAAAGCCAACCCCGAGCACCCGGGCGCCGCGCATTACCTGATTCACGTCTGGGACGATCCCGAGCACGCCGCGCTCGCCCTGCCGATCGCCACAACGTACGCGCGGATTGCGCCGGCAGCGAGCCACGCGCGTCACATGCCCTCACATGTGTTCTTCCACCTCGGGCTGTGGGACGCGGCGTCGGCTTCGGACCAGTCCGCGTGGGAGGCCTCGGTCGCGCTCACCACACGCAAGGGCCTCCCGCCGTCGATGCGGAGCTACCACAGCCTGTCATGGCTGCAGTACGCCTATCTTCAGCAGGGACGATACGGCGCCGCCGACAAGACGCTCGGCGAGATCGAGCCGGTCGCCAGCGGATCGCGAGATCCCGAGCTCATGGGGATTGCCGCCTCCATGCGCGCCCGCGCCGTCGTCGACACCTCGCGCTGGGAGCGGGTGCGCGGGCGGGTGCAGTTCGACAATCATGACGAGCTGTTCGCGATCGCTCTCGCAGGAGCGCGCGCCGGCGATACCGCGACGGCCGAGATGGGCCGGCAGGAGCTGGCGCGGCGCGCGGGTGCGGCGCGCACCGGCGATCGTCGACCGATCGTCGCCATCCTCGAGCGCGAGATCGCCGCGATGCTCCGACTCGCCGCGGGTGATCCGGCGTCCGCCGTTTCGCTGCTGGAAAAGGCCGCGGCGGCGGAAGTGCAGCTACCTGCGCCCGCCGGACCGCCCGTGGTCATCAAGCCGAGCCAGGAGCTGCTCGGCGAGGTGCTGGCCCAGATCGGCCGCCCGCGCGAAGCCGCGGCCGCGTTCGAAGGCGCGCTGAAGCGGTATCCAAACCGATCCGCGTCGCTGCTCGGCCTGGCGCGGGCGCTCGCCGCCGCGGGCGCGCGCGACGGCGCGCGCGCGCAATACAAGCGATTCGCCTCCAACTGGCGCCGGGCAGACCCCGGCCGGCCGGAGCTCGTAGAGGCGAGAAAGTGGTAACGCGCCGCGAGTTTCTGGACCTGCTGGCGGCGGCCCTCTGCCAGAACCCGTTCGAAGGCGGCCGCCATCTCGGGCCCGTTCCTTTCGCCGACGCCGACCAGAACCCCCCGTTCCACACGCTCATGGATGCAGGGCTCGACGCGCGTCTCTACACCGACCTGTCGGCGCTCCGGCCGGACGCGCTCGTCACGCCGAACGACAAGTTCTTCGTCCGCACCGCGTTTCCGGACCAGCTCGACGTGTCTCGCCCGTGGTCGATCGAGGTGAACGGCCTCGTCCGGAAGCCGACGACGATTTCGCTGAAGGACCTCGAGCCGCTGACCGAGCGCGCGGGGCCGTTCGTCATGGAGTGCTCCGGCAACAACGATCCGACAAATTACGGGCTCATGAGCGCCGCGTCATGGGGCGGGGCGCCGCTCGCCAAGCTTCTCGAGCGGCTTCAGCCGGCGGCAGGCGCCACGCGCGTCCGCATCTCCGGCTTCGACGGCCATTCGTCCCGTGCGAACAGCTCGCTGCCGGGAGCGTCGTGGGTCTTCACCCTCGACCAGCTCGCCTCCGCCGGCGCCTTGCTCGCCACAGAGATGAACGGCGAGCCGCTCCCGCGGGATCATGGCTGGCCGATACGCCTGGTGGTTCCAGGTTGGTACGGCTGCACCTGCATCAAGTGGGTCAACGAGATCGCATTCGTGGATGACGAGGAGCTTGCAACGGCGCAGATGCGGGAATTCGCGGCACGGACGCATCAGGAGGGGACGCCGCGGAGAGCAGCCGCGTTCGCGCCGGCCGCGATGGACCTGGCCGCCCTGCCGGTCCGCATCGAGAAGTGGCTCGTCGGAGGCCGCCTGCGGTATCAGGTGATCGGCATCGTCTGGGGCGGCGCGCGCGTGCCAAGCCGCATGCGGATCAGGTTTCGCGCGTCGGAGCCCTTCCACCTGTTCGACGTCTGTCCGGTGCCCGCGTCGCCGATCATGTGGGGAGTGTGGTCGTACGCGTGGCAGCCGGCGGCGCCCGGCCTGTATCAGATTGTTCTGAAGCCGGAGGAGGGGATCGCGTCGCGGAGGCTCGATCTGTATTTCTACACGCGCAGCGTGCGGATCGATGAGGTGTGAGATTACGGCAGGCCTGAAGGCCTGCGCTACGAGAATCCGTGGCGTGGTGCTGGCGGGGATCGCCGTCGCGTTGTTGGCAGCCATAGCGCAGCCCTGTAGGGCTGCATCGGCCCAGGGGCTCGGACGCATTGACTTCCCCACCTCCGGCGCCGCCGATGCGCAGCCCCATTTTCTTCGCGGCGTCGCCCTGCTCCACAACTTCGAGTACGACGACGCGGTCGAGGCGTTCCGCCGTGCGCGCGAGCTCGATCCGCGGTTCGCGATGGCGTACTGGGGCGAGGCACTCGCGCACTATTCCGTGCTGTCTGGCTCGAGCGACGTCACCGGCGGGCGCGGAGTGCTCCGCCGGCTTGCGCCGACGCGCGACGCGAGGCTCGCGCGCGCCCGCACCGACAAGGAACGCGGCTTCATCGAGGCGGTCGAGGCGCTGTTCGGCGACGGGGACGAGACGGCCCGGCAGGGCGCGTACGTCGCGACGATGGAGCGGATGCACGCGCGATACCCGGACGACAACGAGGTCGCGAGCTTCTACGCGCTCGCGCTGCTCGACGCCGCGATCCGAGCGACCTACGGGCTGAGCCGCGCGCCGGCCGAGGGACACCGGCACGCGCGGTTGGCCGGGAGCGACACGCAGCGGCGCACGGGAGAGATCCTGCGGCAGGTCCTCGGCCGCAACCCGGAGCATCCGGGCGCCGCTCACTATCTGCTCCATAACTATGACGACGCCGATCACGCGGCGAGGGCGCTGGACGTGGCGCGCGTCTACGCCCGGATCGCGCCGGAGTCGAGCCACGCGCGCCACATGCCGGCGCACATCTTCGTCCAGCTCGGGCTCTGGCAGGAGGCGGCCGCATCGGACGAGGCGGCGTCGCGCGCGGCCGAGGCCTGGACCGCGCGGCGCGGCCTGGATGAATCGCGGACCGACTACCATCCGCTCACGTGGCTGCAGTACGAGCGGTTGCAGCTCGGGCAGTTCAACCGCGCGCGTGAGATGGCCGACGCCATGCTGGCGGCCGCCGCCCGCACCGGCTCGGATCTTCTCAAGAACCACGCCGCGTCGATGCGCGCGCGGTACGCGCTCGAGGCGCGCCGGTGGGACCTGCTGCGCGATGCCGACGACTTCGGCAACCTCGACGAGCTCGTGGCGATCGGCATCAGCGCCGCGAGAGCCGGAAATGCCGAGCGCGCCGATCAGGTCCGCGAGCTCTTCGGCCGCCTCGCATCCGGCGGCGCGGCGGGGCCGGTCGGGCCGGCGCTGACCGTGATGGAGCGCGAGGTGGCGGCGCTCGTGCACCTCGGCGCGGGGCGTCCGACCGACGCGATCGATGCGCTTCGCGCGGCCGCGGAGGCCGAGCGAGCCCTGCCAACCGGCATGGGACCGCCTCGGCCGATCAAACCCGCGCAGGAGTTGCTCGGAGAGGTGCTCCTCGAAACGGGCCGCGCGGCCGAGGCCCGCGACGCGTTCGAAGCGGCGCTGCGGCGCCATCCCAATCGATCGGCTTCGGTTCTGGGTCTGGCGCGCGCCGTCGCCGCGAGCGGCGATCGAACGCTCGCCGGGCGCCACTTCACGACGCTGCTCGCGAACTGGAAAGAGGCGGACGGCGACGTCGCAGAGCTCGCTGAGGCACGAGAGGGCGCTGAGAAGCGGACTGTCACCTTTTTCGGGGCGTTCTCATGGAAAAAGGTGACTGTCCCCTTTGTCGTGGTCGTCGTGCTGGTCGTTCTCGTCGTTCTTGCCAGGCGGCGCCGAGCGCCAGCTACCGCACCGCGACCTGCAGCTCGCGCGACGCGGTCGCGGAAGCGATCCGGTCGGTGACGCGTATCTCGAGGCGGTACTGACCCGGCGGGATCGACGCGAGCGGCAGCGACTGCATCGGCACGAGCGGATGCCCGGCGCGCAGATCGAACTCGCGCGGCAGCACCGTCGAATCGAAGCGCTGGGTGACCGGCGGGCCGACGGCGGCGCCCGTTCCGTCGGGCTGGAGCAGGAAGAACTGGAACTCGGCCGAGACGTCCGGCTTGCCGTTCTTGTCCATGCCGGCGTTGTACACGAAGAACAGGGCCGTCAGCGTGTCCGAGGGCGCGAACATCTTGGTCTGGACGGGCGTGATCTCGGTCCCCCCGAGCGCGTAGGGCCGCATCATCTGTTCCCTGGCATCGAGGGATCTTCCGACCGGATCGATCCGCGCCGCGAGGATCGGGCTGCTGATCGAGAAGGCCTTCGTCGAGAAATCCGGCACGTCCAGCTCGCGCTTCAGGACGCTGGACTGCGGTGTCCGGCCGCGCCCGATTGAATCCGCGCGCTCGCGGACGGCTACATAGAGATCGTAGCTGCCCGGCGGCAGGACGAGCGCGCGCTGCACGAGCCCCGTCCCGCGGCGTCCTTCCCACCACACCGGCGCGAAGTGCGCCGCTTCGAACGGGTACGGTCCGCTCTGCTTCTGATCCGGCCGGTCGAGGAACCGCAGCCGGTTCGACGCCGCGGCCGCCGCATCGTAGGCAAACGACGGCACGTCGACCCCGGTCGGTCCGATGCGCTTGTCGCGGTCGGTGCTGATCGTCCGGTCGCCGCGCGTGGCCACGCGCACGTAGAGCGCCACGGTCGAGAAGGTGTCCTCCGGCACGTCTTCGATGGCGACCGTGTACGGCACGTAGGTTCGACCGTCCGGCGCGCGCATGTAGTGCGGAAGCCACCGCACGCTCGCGTCGCCGGCGACCGGGTCCCCCTTCATCGCGTGGTCGACGGCGGTGACGAGCACACGGATTTCGGCGAGCTCCGCCTGGTTCAGCCGCTCCTTCTGCGAGAGCAGCAGGAGGACGGCGGCGAATGCCGCTGCGCCCGAGTGGATCATAGGTTGGCGCTCAATGTGGATCGCCGAATGCTGAATGCTGAGTGAATGGCTTCCACTCAGCAATCAGCATTCAACATTCCACAATGAGCTCGCTCCGTGGCCTAAAACGCGAACCGGAAGCTGAGCTGCCAGATTCGCATGAACCCGGCCTGCGTCGAGACGCGCCCGAACCCGGAGTTGCCGAACGTCGAGCTGTTGAAGCCGGCGAACTTCGGCTGGTTGAAGAAGTTCAGGATCTCGATCCGTACGTCGGCGCGGCTCGTGCCGCCCGTCCGGAACGACTTGTTGAACACGATGTCCCAGTTCGTCCGGAACGGCGACCGGATGTCGCCGTCGGTGCGGGGCAGGTTGCCGAACGTAAAGGCCGCCGCCTGCGTGAACGCGTTCGGATTAAGGTACTGGTTGTCGTTCAGGTCCTCGTCCAGCCGGTCGGTAATATTGCCCGGATTGACCGCATCGCCGGAACCACCGTTCGGCCGCTGCTGCACGTTGCCGCTGATCGACGTCGCGCCGAACGCGTTGTTCGGGGTCTGGCCGATGCCCACCGGGAACCCGCTTTCGAACGTGACGATCCCCGAGATGGACCAGCCGCCCAGAATCGCGTCGGCAACCCCGGGGCTGTTCAGGTACTTCTTGCCCTGTCCGAACGGGAGCTCGACGATCGGCGCCACGCTGATCTTGTGCGGCACGTCGAGGATCCCGAGCGAGTACTCCCCGTCGATGTTGTAGTTGTTCTGCGGCGCCGAGCCTGCCGGGTCCGTGTAGAAGTTCGTCTCGCCGAACTGGTTGTCCTTCAGCTGGCTGAAGGTGTACGCGAACCGGCCGCCCCATCCGCTCGAGACGCGCTTGTCGAGCTGGAACGTCAGCGCGTTGTAACGGGACTTGCCCAGCGTGGACTGGAGCGCCAGCACGTCGCGGAACTGCGGGAACGGCCGCAGCAGCTGTCCGCGCTCGATTGTCGGCAGCGACGCCAGACCGCCCGCCGCGGCCACGCCGAAGAAGGGATTGGGGACCTCTTCGAGCAATGCGGACCCCATCGACTGCAGGGCCGGATCGAGCTGGTTGATGTTGATCGCGGCGTCGTTCACCCCGCCGAGGCCGAGCTTGTCGCCGCGGCTGCCCGAGATATCCGATCGTGAGGGCCATGTTGCCCGGCAGCTCACGCTGCACGTCGAACGACCACTGCTGGACGCGCGGGTCCTGCTTGTTCTGATCGATGTAGCGAACCGTGCCCCCGACGCCGGTCAGCAGCCCCGCGGAGTTGCCGGTCACCGGATCGAGCCCGTTCGGGAACGGGTTGTCCAGCGTCGTGATCGGCCGTGGGAAGGTCTGCTGCAGCGACGTGACCTGCGTGTAGCCGCGCTGGCCGTAGTTCTCCTCGCTCGGGAACGGATAGTTCCACGGCGCGTAGAACAGGCCGTAGCCCCCGCGGATGACCGTTCTGGGGCTTATCGCATAGACGACGCCGAGCCGGGGCGCGACTTTGAGCGCGGCCGGATCGCCCTGATGGTTCGGGGCGCCGTTCTGCCCCGCGTAGACGAGGCCGCCCCTCAGCGTCCGCCCCGCCAGCGGCGTTCCGGCCTTGTTGACCAGACCGTCGAGCGGGCTGGTCGCGTTCTCGTCGAACGCAACCACCATCCTGTTCTCCGCCTCCTGAAGCCCCTGCTCGTGCTCGAAGCGCAGACCATAGGTCAGCGTGAGCTTGTTGCTGAGGCGGAAGTCATCCTGGACGAACCCGCCGAAGTACCGGAAGAACACCTCGGTCGGGTTGCTGATGACGGCAAAGTTCCCCTCGTTGTAATCCAGCGGATACCCCAGCAGCATGCTGGCGATGGCGTCGCCGGTGGAGCCGCCCGGGTTGAAGGCGTTCGGGCCGCCGGTCATCGACTGCGTGAATTCGAAGCGGCCGCTCGACTGACCAAAGATCTGCGTATTCAGGCCTTTGTGCTGGAACTCGGCACCCGCCTTCAGGCTGTGGCGGCCGACGAGCTTCGTGATCGTTCCGTTGAACGCATAGGTGTACCACTGGATGTCATTCCGGGGACACCAGCCGGCGAATCCATCGTCACCGCCGTATCCCTCGGGATCGATCCGGGGAAACTTGTCGAACTGGATGTCGCTCACGAACGCGTTGTTGAACCCCAGCGTCCCGGGATCGAAGTCGTTCGGCACCGAGCAGTTGTCGTCGAACCTGTTCCACCCGCCGCGGAACGTGACGACCGTCGAGTCGCTGGGAATCCACGTGTTGTTCACGGCCAGCACGTGGATGCGCCGGTTCAGCAGCCAGCTCGGGCTGCCGAACAGGTTGTCGTCCCAGAAGACCGAGTGCGGCTCGTCGGTCTTGTTGTAGACGTAGACGCCGCTCAACGAGACCTTGTCGGAGAACTTGTGCTCCACCTTGCCCGTGAACTGATCGGCGGCGTCGACGATCTGCGCCGTTCGGGAGTAGTTCGGGTTACCGTCGTTGACTTCGCTGTCGGGAAGCGGCACGTAGCCGAGGATGTTGCGCGCGACCGGGCTGATACGGTTTGCCGGAATGGTGTTGCCGGGGAACGGCTGGCGGTTGCCGTTCGCGTCGGTCGTCAGCGGGTCGTAAATGATGACGGGGCTGCGTGAGAAATTCCCCGCGCGCTCGAGCGACGTCGGGAACCGGATCTCGCCGTTGCGCGTCGTCGACGAGCGGTACCCCTCGAGCGCGCCCCAGAAGAACGTCCGGTCTCTGCACGATCGGACCGCCGATGCCGCCGCCGTAGAGGCGATAGTACTGCGGCGGGTTCTCGTCGCCGCGCCGCTCCGGAAGAAGTTCTGCGTGAGCAGGCCAGAGGGCCGTGTCTGGAAGAATCCGCTGCCTCTGTAGCTGTTCGTGCCGGACTTCATCGCGACGTTGAAGATGCCGCCGCCGGTTCGGCCCATCTCGGTGTCGTAGGTGTGGACCTGCACCTTGACCTCGTCCACCGCCTCGATGATCGGGTTCACGACGGAGCGATTCCGCATGTCGGTGATCGGCAGGCCGTCGAGCAGGTAGTTGTTGCCGCGGCGCGGGCCGCCTCCCATCGAGATCAGGGAGGCGTTGGTCTGATCCTGCTGCCGGTTGAACTGCGCGTCGCCGGTCGCGACGACCGTCGGCACGGTGACGGCCATGAGGTAGGCCGCGCGGCCCGGCGCGGGCAGCATCGCCAGCGCCTTCTCGTCAATGACGGCGCCTGTGGACGCGGTGGCGGTCTCGATCAGGGGAGACTCGCCGGTCACGGTGATCGACTCCTGGATCGTCCCGAGCTCGAGCGCCACGTCCAGCGCGACCTGCTGCTGCGTGGCGATCGTGAGCCCCTTCCGCTCGTGAACCTTGTATCCGGTCAGGCTCACTTTGACCGTGTAGGTGCCGGGTGTTACGGCCGGGAAGGCGTACTGGCCGACTTCATTCGTTACGGTGTCACGCGAGACGTTGGTCGCCTCGTTGACGAGCGTGACGGTCGCGCCCGGCAGGATGCCGTTGGCATCCTTGACCTCGCCGCGAACGCTACCGGTAAAGGTCTGAGCACCGGCGTCTACTCTGCCGGCTAAGAGAAGCAAGGCCCCAATCACGACGAACGCCGCGCTCCTACGCATACGACCTCCAAAGGGTTACCGACGAACCGCCGACTCGCCTGCTATTGCTTGAATCGGGGGCATCTTACGGCCGTGTAACGGACCGCGCAAGCGATTAGTCAGTCCGCCTTAGCGACTGAAGCGACGGCGCAGCGTCCGCCCTTAACGACCTCACATCGCGCGCAACGCCCGAAGGCCGCCGCTCGTCATCCGTGCCGCTAATCCGGCCCATCCGCGCAATCCGTGGCTCTAGAACGCGAACCGGAAGCTGATCTGCCAGATCCGCATGAACCCCGCCTGCGTCGTCACCTGCCCGAAGGTCTGGGTTCCGAAGGTCGACGACGCGAACCCGGCGAACTTCGGCTGGTTGAACGCGTTGAGGATCTCGAGGCGGAGATCCGCGCGTGTCGTGCCGCCGGTCCGGAACGACTTGTTGAACACGACGTCCCAGTTCGTCCGGAACGGCGAGCGGATGTCGCCGTCGGTCCGCGGCAGATTGCCGAACGTGAACGCGGGCGCCTGTGTAAACGCCGCGGGGTTCAAGTACTGGTTGTCGGCGAGATTGGCGTCCAGCCGGTCCGTGATGTTGCCCGGGTTCACCGCGTTGCCCGAGCCGGCGTTCGGCCGCTGCTGGATGTTCCCGCTGATGTCGGTCGACCCGAACACGGTGTTCGGCGTTTGTCCGATCGCGATGGGGAACCCGCTCTCGAACGTCACGATTGCCGAGAACGACCAGCCCCCGACGATCCAGTCCAACGCGCCGGAATCGTTGAGATACGGTCGGCCCTGGCCGAACGGCAGTTCGACGATCGGCGCCAGCGTGAGCCTGTGCGGCGTGTCGACGAGCCCGAGCGAGTACTCCGCGTCGAGGTCGTAGTTGTTCAGCGGCAGCGCCGGCGTGTTCGTGTAGAAGTTGGTCTCGCCGAACTGGTTGTCCTTCGAGCCGGCTGAACGTGTAGGCGAAGCGTCCGCCCCAGCCGCTCGACACGCGTTTGTCGAGCTGGAAGATCAGCGCGTTGTAGACCGATCGCCCTTCCGTCACCTGCCTGGCCAGCACGTCTCGGAACTGCGGGTACGGCCGCAGCAGCTGGCCGCGCTCGATCGTCGCCCGCGTGCCGAAGCCGCCGGCGCCCGCCACGCCGAAGAACGGATTCGGCACCAGTTGCGTGAGCGCGGCGCCCAGCGCCATGTGAGCCGGATCGAGCTGGTTGATGTTGACCGCGGTGTCGTTCGTGCCGCCGAGGCCCAGGTTCGTGCCCTTGCTGCCCGTGTAGCCGATCGTCACCGCCATGTTGCCCGGCAGCTCGCGCTGAAGGTCGATCGACCACTGCTGCACGTAGGGCGCGCCCTTGTGCTGGCTCACGAAGTCGATGTTCCCGCCGGTGCCGGTCAGAAGGCCCGAGCGTGTTGCCCGACGGCTGCTGCAGCCCGTTCGGGTACGGGTTGTTCAACCGCGTGATCGGCACGGGCGACGACTGCTGCCATCGTCGAGACCTGCGTGAAGCCGCGATTGCCGTAGCTCGTGTCGCCGGGCGCAGGGTAATTCCACGGCGCGTAGAACAGGCCATAGCCGCCTCGGATGACTGTATCTGGACTCATCGCGTAGACCACGCCGACGCGTGGGGCGAGCTTGATCGCCGGCGGATCGCCCTGGTAGTTGGGGAATCCATCCTGGCCCGCATACACGAGCCCTCCATTGATCGTACGGCCCTGCAGCAGCGTGTTGGCCTTGTTGACGCGGGCGTCGAGCGGGCTGACCGCCGCCTCGTCGAATGCGACGATGATCTGATCGCTTTTCTCCTGCGTCCCCTGTTCGTGCTCGAGGCGCAGGCCGTAGGTCATCGTGAGCTTGTTGTTGACGCGGAAGTCGTCCTGGATGAACGCGCCGTAGTAATTGAAGAAGATCTCCGCGGGCGTCGCGATGACCGCCTCACCGGTGGCCGGGTACCCCAGCATCAGGCTGGCGATGCTGCTGCCGCTGAGGGTGGCCGGGTTGAACGGATTCGGTCCGGCGGTGAAGCCGCGGTTGAACGCGAACGTGCCGCTTCCCTGGCCCGGTCGGAAGAAGTCCAGCCCCTTGCGCTGCATCTCGGCGCCCGCCTTCCAGCTGTGGCGTCCGATCAGCTTCGTGACCGTGCCGTTGAACGCCCAGGTGTACCACTGGCGATCGACGCGCGGGCAGTATCCCGCAAACCCGTCCGGCCCGCCCCAGTCCGTGACGTTGATGCGCGGGAACTTCCTGCCCTTCCGGCGCCATCGAGCTCACGAAGGCCTGATTGAAGCCCAGCGTTCCGGGATCGAACTCGTGCGGGACGCTGCAGCTGTCGTCGAAGGTGTTCATGCCGCCGCGGAATGTGAAGACCGTGGTGTCGTTCTGCACCCACGTGTTGTTCACGACGACCATGTGGATCCGGCGCTTCAGCAGCCAGCTCGGGCTTCCGAAGAGATTGTCGTCCCAGAACACCGAGTGCGGCTCGTCGGTCTTGTTGTAGATGTAGCTGCCGCTCAGCGAGACCTTGTCGGTGAACTTGTGGTCGACCTTGCCCGTGAACTGGTCGGCGACGTCGGTGATGCTGGTCTGGCGCGAATGGTTCGGCTGGCCGTTGCTCACGTTCGAGTCCGGCTGCGGGACGTAGCCGAGGATCGCGGCCGCGACGGGGTCGATGCGGTTCGCCGGAATGATGTTGCCGGGGAACGGGAGCCGGTTGCCGTTCGCGTCCACGGTTGAGTCGGATCGTAGATAACGATCAGGTTTCCGTTCGCGTCGCGCGACTGGGAAAAATTGCCAGCACGCTCGAGCGTCGTCGGAAAGCGATTCTCGCCGTTCCGCGTCGTCAGACGAGCGGTAGCCCTCGGCCGCAGCCCAGAAGAAGGTTCGATCTTTGACAACCGGACCGCCGATGCCGCCGCCGTAGAGACGATAGTATTGGTCGGCCTTCTCGACGTTCCGCCGTTTGAGGAAGAAATTCTGCTCGAGCAGCCCTTCGGGCCGGGTCTGGAAGAACCCGGTGCCGCGGTAGCTGTTCGTGCCTGACTTCATCGCGACGTTGAGGATGCCGCCGCCGGTGCGCCCCATCTCGGTGTCGTAGGTGTGCACCTGGACCTTGACTTCGTCCACCGACTCGATGATCGGGTTCACGACCGCGCGGTTGCGCATGTCGGTGATCGGCAGGCCGTCGACGAGGTAGTTGTTGCCGCGCCGCGGGCCGCCGCCGAGCGACAGCAGCGACGCGTTGGTCTGATCCTGCTGGCGGTTGAACTGGGTGTCGCCGGTCGCGACCACCGTGGGCACGGTGACGCCCATGAGGAACGCCGCACGGCCGGGCGCCGGCAGCAGTTCGAGCGCCTTACTGTCGAGCACCGCCCCGGTCGACGCGGTCGACGTCTCGATGAGCGGCGACTCGCCCGTGACCGTAATCGATTCCTGGATGGTCCCGAGCTCGAGCGTGATGTCCTGGGCGAGCGCCTGCTGCGTCCCGACGATCAGGCCTTTCCGCTCGTGGGTCTTGTACCCGGTCAACGCCACCTTGACCGTATAGGTCCCGGGCGTCACCGCCGGAAACCCGTACTGGCCGACGTCGTTCGTGGTCGTGTCGCGCGCGACGTTCGTCTCCTCGTTGACGAGCGTAACGGTCGCGCCCGGCAGGATGCCGTTCGCGTCTTTGACCTCACCGCGAACGCTGGCTGTGAACGTTTGAGCGCCGGCAGTCTCCTGCGCCGGCCCAGATGAGAACCGCTCCGACGACGACGGCGAACGCCGCGCTCCTTCGCATACCACCCTCCAAGGTGAATGGCCGACCCGGCCCGGGCGGGCCGGCGTCAACCGCGCGAGAAACGGCGATGTGTGGGGATAAGAGTCGGCGCCATCTTACGGCGGTGTAACGGTGCTGGCAAGGTAGAATCTCTGTTTCGTAGGAAGGAGCCCTATGGCGCGCACCGTGCGCGGCGGCCTGATTCAGGTCAAGGCGGACGTCCCGCTCGACGGGTCGACCGACGACGTCAAGCGGCGGATGATCGAGAAGCACATGCCGCTCATAGAAGACGCGGGCCGGCAGCGCGTACAGCTCCTGTGTCTGCAGGAGCTGTTCTACGGACCGTACTTCTGCGCGGAGCAGGAAAAGCGCTGGTACGACCTGACCGAGCGGATCCCCGACGGGCCGACGACGAAGATGATGCAGGAGGTCGCCGAAGCGCTCGGCATGGTCATCGTCCTGCCGATCTACGAAGAAGAGATGACCGGCGTGTATTACAACTCCGCGGCGGTCATCGACGCCGACGGGAAGTACCTCGGCAAGTACCGCAAGCACCACATCCCGCACGTGGCGCCCGGCTTCTGGGAGAAGTTCTATTTCCGGCCGGGGAATCTGGGATATCCGGTGTTCGACACGGCGGCGGGCCGCGTCGGCGTCTACATCTGCTACGACCGTCACTTTCCTGAAGGGGCGCGGATCCTCGGGTTGAACGGCGCGGAGATCGTCCTGAACCCGTCGGCGACGGTGGCCGGACTGTCCGAGTATCTCTGGAAGCTCGAGCAGCCCGCGCACGCGGTGGCGAATGGCTACTTCGTCGGCGCGATCAACCGCGTCGGGTTCGAGCCGCCGTGGAACATCGGCGAGTTCTACGGCCAGAGCTACTTCTGCGATCCGCGCGGCCAGTTCGTCGCGCAGGCCAGCCGAGACAAAGACGAGCTCGTCGTCGCCGACCTCGACCTGGGGATGATCCAGCAGGTGCGGAACACGTGGCAGTTCTTCAGGGATAGACGGCCGGAGACGTATGGACCCATCTCGACGTTGTGAATTGTGGATTTGCGATTGGGGATTGAGGATTGATTGCGCGAGTCAATCGCCAATCCACAATCGAAAATGGTGTAGCTCCAGATGCGTCAGCTCAACAACCTTATAGATGGTGAATGGCGTCCATCGAAGAGTGGACGCCGCGTCAAGGATCTGAATCCGGCCGACACGGCGGAAGTCCTGGCCGAGGCGCCCGCATCGACGGCCGACGAAGCGACGGCGGCCGTGGAGTCGGCGGCGCGCGCGGCGGCGGGCTGGCGCGACACGCCGGCGCCGAAACGCGGGCAGATTCTGTTCAAGGCGCAGCGGCTGATGGAGACGCGCCGCGAGGAGCTGGCGGACGCGTTGACGCGGGAGGAGGGCAAGACGCTCGCCGAGTCCCGGGGCGAGATCCAGCGCGCCATCAACGTCCTGGAGTTTTTCGCGGGCGAGGCACGCCGGCTGACCGGCGAGACGATCCCGTCCGAGCTCCCCTACAACTTCTGCTACACGGTGAAAGAGCCGGTCGGCCCGGTCGCCGTCATCACGCCCTGGAACTTCCCGGTGGCGATTCCGATCTGGAAGATCGCGCCCGCGCTCGTGTCGGGTGACACGGTCGTCTTCAAGCCGGCATCGCTGACTCCACTGACCGCCGCACTCCTCGCCGACATGTTTCTCGAAGCAGGGGTCCCACCCGGCGTTCTGAACGTCGTGTACGGCAGCGGCCGCGAGGTCGGCGACACGATCGTCAAGCACCCGGCGATCCGCGCGGTGTCGTTCACGGGCTCGAACGACGTCGGAACGGCGCTCTACGCCGCCGCGGCGGCGCGCGGGATCAAGTGCCAGTGCGAGATGGGCGGAAAGAACCCCATCGTCATCCTCGGCGACGCCGACCTCGACCTCGCGGTCGAAAGCACCGTCCAGGGGGCGTTCGGATCGACCGGGCAACGGTGCACGGCGACCAGCCGTGCGGTCGTCGTCGACTCGATCGCGAACGAGTTCGTCGAGCGCCTGGAGGCGCGAACCGCGACGCTCGTCGTCGGCAACGGCCTCGACCCGAAGACGAACGTCGGTCCTTCGGTGGACGAGTCCCAGCTCGGCACGGTGCTCAAATACATCGAGACCGGGCGGAAGGAAGGGGCACGCCTCGTGAGAGGAGGCGAGCGTCTGAAAGACGACGGGCACGCGCGGGGCTATTTCGTCGCGCCGGCCATCTTCGATCGCGTCGAGCCGAACATGGCGATCGCCCAGGACGAAATCTTCGGGCCCGTCCTGTCGGTCATCCGCGCGAAGGATGCCGCCTCCGCGATGACGATCGCGAACGGCGTGAAGTACGGCCTGTCGGCCTCGGTTTACACGAGCGACGTGGCCTCGATGTTCCGGTTCGTCGACAAGCTCGAGGCGGGCATCATCCACGTCAACTCGCCGACGGTCGGCGGCGAGGCGCACATCCCGTTCGGCGGCATGAAAGCCACGGGCGTCGGCCTGCGCGAGATGGGCCGCGTCGCGATCGACTTCTACACCGAGCTGAAGGTCGTGTACGTGGATTACACCGGGACGAAGAGATCGGGCAATCTGTATTGAGCCCCGGTGTTGCGAGACAGCGCGCCGAGCGTGAGCGAGGCGCCCGCCTACGCTCTTCGAGCTTCGGCGAGGTCTCGCCGGAGCCTTGCGAAGGCGGATGGTTGGCGCTGGGGGTGGGGCCCCAGCGCAAACAAAGAAAAGATGACGCTTCTCATTCGCAACGGCCGGATCATCACCGCGTCCGACGACTACGTCGCGGACGTGTACTGCGACGAACGGCAAGGTGGCGGCGATCGGCGCCAATCTGCCCCGCGAACAGATTCCAGGCGGACCGGACGATCGACGCGAGCGGGCAGTACGTCATGCCCGGCGGCATCGACGTGCACACGCACCTCGACATGCCGTTCGGCGGCACGACGTCCGCGGACGACTTCGAGAGCGGCACGATCGCCGCGGCGCACGGCGGGACGACCAGCCTCGTCGACTTCGCGATCCAGTACCGCGGCCAGACGATGCGGCACGCGCTGGACGACTGGCGCGGCAAGGCCGACGGCAAGGCGGCGATCGACTACGGCTTCCACATGATCGTCACCGAGCTGCCGGATGCCGGCCTCGACGAGATGGACCGGCTCGTCCGCGACGAGGGCATCACCAGCTTCAAGCTCTTCATGGCCTACCCCGGCGTGTTCATGGTGGACGATGCGACGATCTTCCGGGCGCTGCAGCGGACCGGCGCGAACGGCGGCCTGGTGTGCATGCACGCCGAGAACGGCGGGGTCATCGACGAGCTCGTCAAGGAAGCGCTGCGCAAAGGCCAGACGGCGCCGAAGTACCACGCGCTGACGCGGCCGTCCCGCGCGGAGGGCGAGGCGACGGGCCGCGCGATCGCGCTCGCCGAGATGGCCGGCGTTCCCATCTACATCGTCCACCTGTCGGCGGCCGACGCGCTCGAGAAGGTGAAGCAGGCGCGGGACATGGGGCTGCCCGCGTACGCGGAGACCTGCCCGCAGTATCTGTTCCTGTCGTACGACAACTACGAAGAGCCCGGGTTCGACGGCGCGAAGTACGTCATGTCGCCGCCGCTGCGCGAGAAATGGCACCAGGACGTGCTGTGGAAGGGGCTCGCCAAGAACGATCTGCAGGTCATCTCGACCGACCACTGTCCGTTCTGCATGGCCGAGCAGAAGACGCTCGGCAAGGACGACTTCAGCAAGATCCCCAACGGCGCGCCCGGCATCGAGACGCGCCTGACGCTCGTCCACAACGGCGGCGTGCGGCAGCGGCCGCATGAACCTGAACCGCTTCGTCGAGCTGTGCTCGACGACGCCGGCGAAGATGTTCGGCCTGTTCCCGCGCAAGGGGACGATCGCCGTCGGCAGCGACGCCGACATCGTGCTGTTCGATCCGAACCGGAAGCAGACGCTCGGCGTCAAGACGCTGCACATGAAGGTGGACTACAACCCGTACGAAGGGACGACGGTCCACGGATCGCCGTCCATCGTCATCGCGAACGGGAAGGTCATCATCGAGGACGGGACGTTCGTCGGGAAGAAAGGCGATGGCCGATTCCTGAAGCGCGGGCCGTCGCTCGCATCTTCCCTGTGACCACCACTCAAGTCGAACGCGCGGACGGCCGCGTCGAGCTGACCGACACCCGCCGCATCGAAGCGAGCCCGCTCTACAACCACGACCTCGCGCCGGTGCCGATCGCGAGGCGCACCTGGACGACCTACAACTACGCCGCGCTGTGGATCAGCATGGCGCACTGCATCCCGACCTACATGCTCGCGTCGGCGCTGATGGCAGCGGGCATGAACTGGTGGCAGGCGCTCGTCACCATCCTGCTCGGCAACACCATCGTGCTCGTCCCGATCCTGCTCAACTCGCACCCGGGCACGAAGTACGGCATTCCGTTTCCGGTCTTCGCGCGCGCGGCGTACGGCACCATCGGCTCGAACCTGCCGGCGCTGCTGCGCGCGCTCGTCGCGTGCGGCTGGTTCGGCATCCAGGCCTGGATCGGCGGCGAGGCGCTCCACACGTTCTTCGCGAGCGTCATCCCCGGCTGGCCGACGCTGCTGGGCGCCGGCGTCGGCGGCCACACGACGACCGAGTGGCTGTCGTTCCTGCTGTTCTGGTCGTTGAACATCTACATCATCTACCGCGGCATGGACCTGCTGCGCATGGTCGAGAACTGGGCGGCGCCGTTCGTGCTCGTCATGACGGCGGCGCTGCTGGCCTGGGCGATCTGGCGCGCCGACGGGCTCGGGCCGCTCCTCGCGGAACCCGGCAAGTTCACGACGTTCCGCGAGTTCTTCCCCGTTTTCATCCCGTCGCTGACGGCGATGATCGGCTTCTGGGCGACCCTCTCGCTCAACATGCCGGACTTCACCCGCTTCGGCCGCAGCCAGCGGGAGCAGGTCGTCGGCCAGGTCGTGGCGCTGCCGACGACGATGTTCGTGTTCGCGGCGATGGGCGTGCTCATCACGAGCGCGACGACGATCATCTACGGCGAGATGATCTGGGATCCGATCAAACTGATTGGCCGCTTCAGCTCGCCGGTCGTCGTCGCCATCTCGATGTTCACGGCGGTCGTCGCCACGCTCTCGGTCAACATCGCCGCCAACGTGGTCTCGCCGGCCAACGACTTCGCGAACGCGTTTCCGCGGCTCATCAGCTTCCGCACGGGCGGGCTGATCACCGGGCTGCTCGGCATCGCGATCCAGCCGTGGAAGCTGCTCGACGATCCGTCGGGCTACATCTTCACCGGTGGCTGCTCGGCTATTCGGGCGGCCTCGGATCGATCGCCGGCGTGCTCATCGCGGACTACTGGATCGTCCGGCGGCGCACGCTCGCGCTCGAGGACCTCTACCTCACGGACGGCGCGTACCGCTACACCGGCGGGTGGCACGTGCCGGCAACCGTCGCCACGCTGGCCGGCTGCGCGCTCGCCTGGGGAGGCCTCGTCATCGACGCGCTGCGGCCGCTCTACGACTATGCGTGGTTCGTGGGGTTCGCGGTCGCTGGAATCGTGTACCTGGGTCTGTCACGACGTGCCCCGGATCGAACGGGACGCGAACCTTGAAGCGACGTTCAAGCAGGCGCGTCATCTGGGCTCTTCGTCTTTCGTGCATCGAGAGCGCGTCGAAACTCACGAATGGTGCGGGGGATCACCGGCCGATACAGATACCGTAGAATCCACCCCGGAACGATTCGGCCGCGCTCCTCGAACGCGACACGCGCCCTTGGATGATCCATGAACCAGTAGGTCGCGCTGCGGTACGCTCGGCGATCCCGCCAGAACTCCACGGCGCACAGATGTTTCGCATTCTTGTACCCATAGTGGGCCGGCGCCACCAGGCGCAGCGGTGCGCCGTGCTCGATTGAGAGCGGCCGTCCTTGCAGCCTGTCGGCGAGAAGCACGTCGGGCGCCAGGAGGTCAGACAGTGGCAGACTCGGCGCATACCCGTCCTGACCGCGAAGGATGACGATCGTGGCGTCGAGCCGAGGACGCGCTCGGGGGACGACGATCCGTTCATAGAAGTCTGCGAATCGAACGCCGCTCCAGGTGAGCCCACGCCGCGTCCACGTGGTCACGCAGTGGATGTCGGACGTTTGATCGACGCGATGCAGATCGCCGAACTCATCATCGACGGTGATGGACCGCTCGACGTCGCCCTGAATGGCGAGTCTGATGCGCGCCGTCTCCATTGGGAGTCGGCGGGCGAACCGCTCCAGCCCGAAGGGCGGGAACTCGTCGATCTCGAATTGTCCGGGGGGCAGAATTGAGGTGGCCATCTGGCGTTCCGACCGTATAACGCGGACGGCCTTCGTTTGTGACAACTCGATCACGTGTTCGTCTGGATCCTCAGCTCCGCGGGTCAGGAAACTAGATGGTCCGAACGCCGCAAGTCATCCGGACGCCTGTTTCCCTTCTGAATTCTAGATTCTGGATTCTAGATTCTGGCGTGGCCGCAGCTCTTCCGGTGTCCAGTCCGTATGCGGCGCGTGGTTCTCGACGAGCCAGCCGTAGACGAGCCGGCCGTACGTCTGCCAGCGCATCCTTTTCGTTTGGTAGAACGGGAGAAGCGCGCGCTGCAGTTCGGGCAACCGGTAGAACGGGACGCCCGGAAAGTAGTGATGCTCGAGGTGGTAGTTCGAGTTGAGGTACGCGAAGTCCCAGAACCAGTGGCCCTTGATCAGAGTGCCCCACTTCGCCGGGTCGGACGGGTCGATGTCGTAATGCTGCCCGAGCCGGTTCAGCGTGAAGGCGATCGGAAATATGAAGAAGACCGGCACGACGTGCGCGCGGAGCGCAGCGGGGAGGCCGAAGAAGTACCAGAGCGCGGCAATCGCCGTCAGGTGAAACCCCATCGCCAGCCGCCGCTCGCCCGCAATCTTCCGCTGAAGGTCGATCGGATACGTGGACGACTCACGCCTCGCCGCACGGAAGTAGATGGGGAAGAGCGCCGGCGTGCAATACAGCAGCTTGTACCATCGCGCGTTCCGCTTCGGCGACAGATGGTGGCGCTTCGGGATCGTCCTCGTCCGACCCGAGCTCGGCGTGGTGATCCAGGTGCCAGCGCGTGAACTGGCTCGCCGATATTCCGCTGGGCACCGCGTACAGCAGGGCGAGCGCGCGCTCGGCGATCGGCCGGCGCTCGGCGAACACCAGGTCGTGCAGGACCTCGTGGAGCAGCACCGTGAAATTGAAGACCGTGAACCCCTGCACGAGCGCCAGTGGAATCCAGACGAGCGGGTTCGAGAACCTGACGAGCGCCCAGGTCGTCACGCCGAGGATCAGAAACTGCCGCGCGGCCACGAGAAAATGGCGCCCCGGCACTTTCTCGTGCAGATCCCTCAAGAGGTCGCGGGGTACCGTGCGGCCCAGCTCGGCGCGAAGCGCCCCGGCGTGCTTGCTGTAGTAGTGGTCCTTCACGGGTCTTCTTAGGATACACCCCAACGAACGCCAGCACGCCCGACCTGAAGGTCGGGCCTACGAGGCGCGGTGGATGAGGAGGCGAGGCCCGATCCGCATCAGCCCCACACCGGCCAGGACGAGCGCGGCCCCGACGAGCTTCCCGGCGCCGAGCGGCTCTCCCAGCCAGATGGCGGCGACCGCGAGCGCGAAGATCGGGATCGTGTTCGAGTAGACCGACGTGCGCGCGTTCCCGATGCGCTGGACCGCCGCGTACCAGATCATGTACGCCACGACGAGCGCGAACACCGCCGAGTACAGGATCTTGATCCACGCGGCGGCGCTCAGCCCGGACCAGTCGACGGCCGCGATCCGGGGCGCCATGACGGGCAGGTAGAACGCCGTCCCGATGATCATCGACAGCCCGGTGACGCCGAGCGGCGAGTGCCGCTCCATGAGCCGCCCCGCCCCGAGCGTGTACACCGTCCAGCAGACGACGCCGCCGGCGACCATCAGGTCACCGATCAGCGTGTCGGACGACAGGCCGGCGCCGCGGCCCACCACGAGATAGATCCCCGTCAGCGAGATCGCGCCGCCGATCCAGTGCCACCGCCCGATCGTCTCGCGCCCCAGCGCGGCGCTCGCGATGGCGATCACGACCGGGGTGGTCGCGAGCAGCAGCGAGCTGTTCGCGACGCTCGTCCGGGCCAGGCCGCCGATGAACAGCATCTGATAGAGAAAGTGACCCACGAAGCCGAGCCCGACGAGCTGCAGCCAGTCGGCGCGGGTAATCGGTGCGGGCGTGTAGAACACCGTCGGGTACGCGGACACGGCGCGCGACGACGATCAACACGAGAAAGATGGCCGACGCGATGCCGAGGCGGGCGGCGTTGAAGGGGTGTTCGGGCAGCTCCTCGAACGCGGACTTGACGATGCTGTAGTTGCTGCCCCAGATGAAGGCCATCAGGAGGAGCGCCGCGTCGATCATGGCTCAATGCTGAGTGCTGAGTGCTGAGTGCTGAATGCACCGTCGGAGTGAACAATCAGCATTCAGCATTCCACATTCAGCATTGAGCATTCGTCAGCCTTCGATTGGCTCGACCCGACTCTCAATCTGCCTGAGCGCGTCGTCGATCAACCGCTGGTTGTCTTCCTTGGAGAGGTTGCGTTGAATGAGCTTCGAGGCGATGGCCACCGACATGTCGGCCGCCTCGTTGCGGATCTGGCGGAGCGCCTGCTGCGTTTCAAGCTGGATCTGCCGCTCCGCCGTCCGGACGATCGACTCGGCGTCCGCCCGCGCTTTCTGGCGGATCTCCTCCTTCAGCCGCTCCGCGTCGGACCGGCTGCGGGAGATGATCGACTCCGCCTCGACGCGCGCCTCGCGAACGATCTGCGCCGACTCCTGCTGCAGCCGCTGCAGCTCCTGCTTCGCCTTGTCGGCGTCGTCCAACGACTGCCGGATCGTCTGCTGACGCGCCTCGAGCGCCTGCAACAGCGGCCCCCACGCGAACTTCCGGAGCAGCGTCACGAGGACCAGAAAGACGACGATCGTCCAGATGAACAGGCCGGGATCGGGCCGGACCAGGTTCTCCATGGCGGACGCTATCCGATCGGATTGGCCAGGAACAGCACCAGCAGCGCGAAGACCTCGGCCAGAATCGCGACGCCTTCGAGCAGGAACAACGGCAGGTTCACCGCGGCCGTAATCTTGTCGGCTGCCGCCGGCTGGCGCGCGATGCCGTCCGCCGCGGCCGCCGCCAGCCGCCCGATGCCCAGGCCCGCCCCGATGACGACGAGGCCGAGGCCGATCGCCACACCGAACAGATGCAGCACAGGCTGGCCGGCCGCTTCGCCAGCGGGTTGCGCCTGGGCCCACACGGTCTGGCTGCCGACGACCGCCACTGCGACGGTCAGCATTGCGACCACCGTCGCCCTGCGGAAAAAGCCTACTCTGCTCATTCTCTCTGTGTCCTTTCAGTGATGTGCGTGAATGGCCATGCCGATGAACAGGGCCGTAAGAAGGGTGAACACGTACGCCTGGACGAGGACCACGATGATCTCGAGCCCGGAGACGGCCGCGGCCAGCGGCACCGAGACCACCAGGCCGACGCCGACGCCGGCGATCGCGTGGCCGAAGAGCTCGGCGAAGATGAACACGAACGACAGGATCGCCAGAATCGCGATGTGGCCGCCCGTCATGTTGCCGGCCAACCGCATCGTCAGCGCGAAGGGCCGGACGAACATCCCCAGGATCTCGATGGGGATCAGGAGGATGTAGATCGGCCACGCGAGGCCGTGCGGCACCAGGTTTTTCCAGTGCTGGATGAAGCCATGCGCCTTTGAGCCCGCCACGATGATCGAGGCGAACGCAATCGTCGCAAGCGCGGCGGTCACGTTGAAGTTTGCCGTCGCGGTCGTGCCGCCGTGGAGCACGCGCTTGAGGAACGATTCCTCGGCGCTGTGCAGCACGTAGTGGTCGATCAGGCCGACGATCTCGAAGATCGGGATGAGGCCGACCGCGTTGGCGCACAGGATGAACACGAAGAACGTCAGGACGAGCGGCGTCCAGGTGTTCGTCCACTTGCGTCCGACGTTCGGCTGGACGATCGAGTCGCGGATGAACTCGACGATCGCCTCGAGCCCGTTCATGAAGCCGGAAGGGACGTGACGCTCCTGCCGCAGGTACCGGCGAACCGTCACGGTGACGACCACAAACACGATCGCCGCGACGACCCACAGCATGAAGACGTGCTTCGTCACCGAGAAATCGATCCCGAAGACCTTCGGAAAGTGGACGAGGGGATGGTCGATCCCGCTGTTCGCCACGTGCTCGATGATCGTCTTGCCCGGGTTGAAACCTTCCGCGACGGCCTCGACCGGGGCGTGCGGGTCAGGGTGCGGCTGGGCGTGCGCCTGCGCGAGGGCGGCGAACATCGCCATCATGATTGCAGGCCCCCCGCGAGGAGCCGCCGCAGACACAGCGCTTCCATTACATGCAGACCGATGAAATACGCGGTGAAGCTGACGATGAACGGAATCGGACGAATCGACAACGCGCTCAGCACGACCGCCACGTACGCTCCGAAGAATATCATCTTGCCCACGAACGCCTTGAGGATCAGCCGCGTCAGCCCTTCCGGGCTCCGCCGGTAGGTCCGCTCCATCAGGATCCAGGTGCCGGACGCCACGGCGAGCGGCGCCAGCATGCCCGCCAGCGCCGCGACGGCGGTCTGGCGGCCGACGAGACCTGCGATCCCCAGCCAGGAGATCAGGCTGAGACCCACCATCCACGAGACCGGCTTCATCGGCGCCAGATGATCTTGGCCAGCTCGTAGAACCCGACGACGATCCCGAGAAGCAATCCGCCGAGCAGGAACCACGGAGACGTGCCCTGCCAGTAGTCGATCGCGTATCCGAGACCGCCCAGGAGGAGGATGGACCCGATCAACGTGTAGCCGGCGCCCGCCACCGGCCCCGCGCGCCGCAGATTCTCCTGTAGGTACTTCAGCGATCGAGCCGACAAGAATCCGCGTTCAGGCTCGGCCACAAACAGCCAATCATAACAATGCCAAAGGCCGAATGCCAAATGCCGAAGGACTGTCAGCGGAAGGACACGAATGCCGCGCCGGCACGCCCGAGCGCGGCGGCCGACTCCTCGGCGAACGTGAAGAGCGGCGCCGGATAGATGCCGAGCAGGAGCGTCCCCGCAACCGCGATCGCCAGCGCCACGGCGATGCCGGGCGCCAGGGTGATCGCCGAGCCAACCGTCTCCTCCTTGATCCACATGAAGACGACCACCCGGACGTAGTAGTAGAGCGAGATGGCGCTGTTGAGGACGCCGATGACCGCGAGCCAGACGTAACCCGATTCGATGGCCGCGCCGAAGAGCCAGAACTTGCCCATGAACCCCGCGGTCGGCGGAATGCCGCCGAGCGACAGCATGAAGACCAGCATGGCGAACGCGACGCCCGGCCGCCGGAAGTACAGCCCGCTCAGATCCTTCAGCTCGTCCCCGACCTGGTCGTCGCGGCGCAGCATGACGACGATCGCGAAGGCGCCGAGCTGCATGAAGGCATACACGAAGAGGTAGATCAGCGTGGCGACCACCCCGCGCGGCGTCGCCGCGACGATGCCGATCAGCAGGTATCCAGCGTGCGCAATCGACGAGTACGCCAGCAGCCGCTTCATGTTGCTCTGCGTCAGCGCCGCCACGTTCCCCACCGTCATCGTGACCACGGCGAGGACGTAGAAGAACGTGGTCCACCCGAGCGGCGCGCCGAACATCACGCCGAGCCCCGAGGTCCCGAACGCCGGCAGCCCCTCGAAGAAGATTCTGAGCAGCATCGCGAACGAGGCCGCCTTCGATCCCACCGACAGGAACGCCGTGACCGGCGTGGGCGCACCTTCGTAGACGTCCGGCGCCCACATGTGGAACGGCACCGCCGCGATCTTGAACCCGACCCCGGCGACGACGAGGACGACCGCGAGGACGAGCATCACCCCGCCGCCGCCGGTCGCGAGCTCGGTCGCGATCGTCCGCAGGTGCGTGCTGCCCGTCAGACCGTACAGGAGCGACATGCCGTACAGCAGAATCCCCAGCGAGAACGCCCCCAGCAGGAAATATTTCACCGCGGCTTCGTTCGATCGCCGGTCCGGCTTGATGTAGCCCGCCAGGATGTAGAACGACACCGCCATGGTCTCGAGGCCGATGAAGATCGTGATGAGGTCGATCCCGCCGGCCATGAACATCATGCCCAGCGTCGCGCACAGGATCAGGAAGTAGTACTCGCCGGCGCGCGCCCCTTCCACCGTGAGGTAGCGCGCCGACATCAGGATCGTGATCGCCGCCGAGAGGAGGAACACCGCCTTGAAGAAGAAGGCGAAGCCGTCCACGGCGATGAGGCCGCGCGAGACCGTGACGTTCGCCGACGCGATCGGCGCCATCGCCGCCGCCGTGGCGGCGAGCACGCCGACGGCGACCCAGGCGAGGACGCCCTGCCGGTCGCGGGGCGTCATGAGATCCACGCCGAGGAGCAGCAGCGCCCCGCCCGTGAGCACGAGCTCGGGCAGGAGGAACCAGAAATCCTGCAGGCTGAAGCCCGGAGGCATCTAGTGGCCTCCCCCCGTTGGGGCTTGGGGCTTGGGGCTTGGGGCTTCCGCTTCCGGGGCCTGGGGCTTGGGGACTGGGGCCTGCGGATGATCCGAGGGTGGCGGGGGCGCGCCCGACGGCGTCTCGCACGGCGGCTGCACGAAAGGTGATCCGGGACCACCTGTGCCACCTGCGCCAGTGGTACCGCCGGCAACCAGCTGTCCCGTTCCCGAGATGCAGTCGGCGCTGTTCGCGTTCTGCCGCGCGTACGCCGGGTTCACACGCGCCATGACCCGATTGACCGAGGTGTCGAGCCGCCGGATGAACGGGGCGGGATAGATTCCAATCCAGACCGCGAGCACGAGGAGAGGCGCGTAGGTCGCGAACTCCCGCCAGTTCAGGTCGGCCAGCTTTTCGTTCTTGGGGTTCTCGATCTTCCCGAACATCGTCCGCTGGTAGAGCCAGAGCATGTAGGCCGCGCCGAGGACGATGCCGCTCGCCGCGAACGCCGCCCACATCTTGCTGTGCACGAAGACGCCCTGCAGGATCAGGAGCTCGCCGATGAAGCCGTTCAGCGCGGGCAGCCCGATCGACGACATCGTCATGATCAGGAACACGGCGGCGAAGACCGGCATGACCTTCGACAGCCCGCCGTACTCCGAAATCTCGCGGGTGTGCCGGCGCTCGTAGACGTTGCCGACGATCAGGAAGAGAGCGCCGGTCGAGATGCCGTGGTTGATCTGCTGAACGATCGACCCGACTATGCCGACCGGGTTCAGCGAGAACATCCCGAGCATCACCATGCCCATGTGGCTGACGCTCGAGTACGCGACGAGCCGCTTCCAGTCGCTCTGCGCGAGCGCCACGAGGGCGCCGTACACGATGCCGATGATCGAGAGCCCGGCGACCATCGGCACGAAGTAGTGGGTCGCCTCGGGCAGAATCGGCAGGCTGAAGCGGATGAAGCCGTACGTCCCCATCTTCAGCAGCACGGCGGCCAGGATCACCGACCCGGCCGTCGGCGCGTCGGTGTGCGCGTCGGGCAGCCAGGTATGGAATGGGAACATCGGGACCTTGATGGCGAAGCCCAGGAAGAACGAGAGGAACACCCACCGCTGCATCTCGATCGGCACGCTCATCTGTTGGTACAGCGTGACGTCGAAGGAGTACCGTCCGGTGACGGCGTAATAGTGGAAGTAGAGCGCCAGGATCCCGAGCAGCATCACGACCGAGCCGACCAGGGTGTACAGGAAGAACTTGATCGCCGAGTAGAGCCGGCGGCCTCCGCCCCAGATGCCGATCAGGAAATACATCGGCACGAGCATGACTTCCCAGAACAGGAAGAACAGCAGGAAGTCGAGCGAGACGAACGCGCCAATCATGCCGGTCTGCAGGACCAGCATGAAGATGTAGAACTCCTTGACGCGCTCGGTGATCGCGGACCACGCGGACAGGATCGCGATGCAGCCCATCAACGTCGTGAGCAGGATGAGAAGCACGGCGAAGCCGTCGACGCCCAGGAAGTAACTCGCACCGATCGAGGGGATCCAGTCCATGCGCTCGGTGAACTGCCAGGCGTCCTCCGCTGGGTCGAACCAGAACCAGAGCGGGACCGACACGAGGAAGCCCGCCAGCGCGAACAGGTTCGCAATCCAGCGGATGGCGTCCTCTTTGTGTTTGTTCACCAGCACCAGCAGCAGCGCGCCCACGAGCGGCGTGAAGAGGATGATGGAGAGGAGATGCGTTCGGAAAAAGTTCATATGCCTATATCGCCAACAAATACACGCTCAGGAACACAAACACCCCCACGAGCATCAGCAGCGCGTAGTTCTGGATGAGACCGGTCTGGACCTTCCGGAACGCGAAGCTCGATTCGCCCGTCCCCCAGCCCACCAGGTTGACGAGGCCGTCGACGACCCACTTGTCGAAGAGGTGGGAGATCCAGGACGCCACGCGCGTGACCCAGCCGGAACCGTCGACCCCACCGTCGATCACCGTCCGATCGAAAGCCCAGAGGTTGCGGCCGCCGCCGAGCGTGCCGCGGACGATGCTCGCGTCGTACAACTCGTCCACGTAGTACTTGTTCGTCAGCGTCCGGTGCGCGCCGGACCAGTCGCGCGCCAGCCGGGCCGAGATGTCCGGCTTCGTCACGTAGAACTGCCACGCCGTGACGATGCCGATGCCGGCGAGCAGGACCGAGATTCCCATCAGCCCCAGTTCGGCCAGCGTCGAGAGGTGGGCCTCGTTCGCTGCGTGGGCCTCCTGGGTGGCTGATGTGTCGACGGGACCCGGTTCGTGGGCAGCGTCCGCGTGCGGCGCGGGCGCGGCTGCCTCGACCGAGAAGCTCGGCTCGAGGAAGTGATCGATGGCGTTGTTGCCGCCGAGCGCGGCCGGGAGGCCGGCGTAGCCCGAGACGATCGCCCCGACCGCCAGCGCCATCAGCGGCAGGGTCATCGCGGTGGGCGACTCGTGCGGACCGTGCCAGGCATGGCCGTGACCGTGCGACGCATGTCCATGTCCATGCCCCGGCGTCCAGGACGGTCCGCGGTACGCCCCGTAGAACGTCATGGCCATGAGGCGGAACATGTAGAACGCCGTCATGAGCGCCGTCGCGACGGCCAGCGCCCACAACAGGCGGTTGGCCATGAACGTCTTCAGCAGGATTTCGTCCTTGCTGAAAAAACCGGAGAGTCCCGGAACGCCGGCAATCGCGGCGGTACCGATCATCATCGTGATGAAGGTGACCGGCATGAACGTGCGGAGCGCTCCCATGCGCCGCATGTCCTGCTCGCCCGCCATCGCGTGGATGACCGAGCCGCTCCCGAGGAACAGCAGCGCCTTGAAGAAGGCATGAGTCATCAGCTGGAAGATGCCCGCCGCGAACGCGCCGACTCCCATCGCCAGGAACATGTACCCGAGCTGCGACACCGTCGAGTACGCCAGCACCCGCTTGATGTCGGTCTGGACGAGGCCGATCGACGCCGCCATCAGGGCCGTCAGCACGCCGACGATCGCCACGATCATCATGACCTGCGGCGCGTGTTCGAAGAGCACGGCGTTCCGGCCGACCATGTAGACCCCCGCCGTCACCATCGTCGCGGCGTGGATCAGCGCGGACACGGGCGTGGGGCCTTCCATCGCGTCCGGCAGCCACACGTACAACGGAATCTGCGCGCTCTTGCCGGTGGCGCCGACGAACAGCAGGAGGCAGATCGCCGACAGCACGCCGAACGTCGTGGCCTCGACCGGCCTGGTCGCCGCGGCCGCCGCGACTTCTCTGAAATCGAGCGTCCCGAACGTGTAGAACACGAGGAACATGCCGAGGATGAAGCCCCAGTCGCCGATGCGGTTGACGATGAACGCTTTCTTGCCGGCGTCGCTCGCGCTCTTCTTCTCGTACCAATAGCCGATGAGCAGGTACGAGCAGAGGCCCACGCCCTCCCAGCCGACGAACATCACGAGGAAGTTCGCGCCGAGCACGAGCATGAGCATGAAGAAGCAGAACAGGTTGAGGTAGCAGAAGAACCGCGCGTACCCGCCGCGCGGCTCGTCGTGCATGTACGCCGTCGAGTAAATATGGATGAGGAAGCCGATTCCGGTGACGACGAGGATCATGATCCCGGACAGCGGGTCGACCCGGAGCAGCCAGGGGACGTCGAAGGCGCCCAGCCCCGACGCGGTCTCGAGCGCGATCGACGGGATCCAGTGGATCGGGATCGTCTCGAGCACGCGCTCGGCGGCCGGCCGCGCGAGCAGCGCGAAGAACGCGTAGATCGACAGGCCGAGCGCGCCCGCCATCGTCGCGCAGGCGAGCAGCCCGGACACACGCCGGCTGAAGTACTTGATACCCACGACGCCGTTGACGAGCGCGCCGGCGGCCGGCAGCAGGGGAATTAACCAGATCTCATTCATGTCCGATGCTGATTGCTGAATGCTGATTGCTGAGTGATGCCGAATGCGGAATTCAGCATTCAGCAATCCACATTCAGCAATGGGTAACTACCACCTCATCACATTCATCTCGTCGATGTTCACCGTTTCCTTGTTCCGGTAGAACGCGAGGATGATGCCGAGGCCGACCGCCGCCTCCGCCGCGGCGACCGCGATCACGAACACCGCGAACACCTGTCCGGTCACGTGCTGCAGTTCGCGCGAGAACGCGACGAGGTTGATGTTGACCGCGTTGAGGATCAACTCGATCGACATGAAGATGATGATGATGTTCCGGCGCACGAGCACGCCGATCACGCCGATCATGAACAGAGAGGCCGATAGGATCGCGTAGTGGGCCTGGGTGATCTCAGTCATACACCATTGTCGATTTGTGATTGACGATTGGCGATTTATCGTCGATCGGTGATTGACGATTGACGACTATTGATGATCGCCGACTAGCGCGGCGGCCGCGCCAATCGTAAATCGTCAATAGTTCGCCAATCCGACAATCACCAATCATCAATCAATCCGCAATCCCCAATCCCCAATCCAAAATACCGTGTCGCCTCAGAGCTCCCGCTTCGCGAGAATGATTGCGCCGACCATCGCGACGAGCAGCAGCATCGACGCGACCTCGAATGGAATCAGGTAGTCGGTGTACAGCAGCCACCCGACCTGTTCGGTGTTGCCGAGGAGTCCCGCCGGAGCGTCGCCGATCGCCGCCGCGGCCGGCTCGCCCCGCGCGACGCCGTAGAACACGATCCCCGCGAGCTCCGCCAGCACCACGCCGGACAGCACGAACCCCAGCCGCGTCCGGCGCCGCGGATCCGCATGCACCTCGGGCGGGCGCTTCAGATTCACGAGCATGACGACGAACAGGTACAGGACGACGATGCCGCCCGCGTACACGAGCACCTGAATCGCCGCGAGGAACTCCGCCGCGAGCACGACGTACAGCATCGCCACGAACAGAAAGTTCGCGACCAGGAACAGCACGCTGTGCACGGTGTTCCGCGCCGTGATCACCAGCACGGCGAACCCGAGGATGAAGGCCGACAAAACGTAAAACGCTATCGCTTCAGCCATTTTTTTTGACGCTCGCGGGGCCCCACCCCCGCTCGCTCGCGCTCGCGGGTCCGGACCTTCGGTCCGGACTCCCCTCCGGCCGCTCGCGCGGGCCGCAGGCGCTTCACAGAAACACCTTCGCCGCCGCCGTCACGATCACGTTCGCGATCGCGAGCGGGATCAG
The DNA here is from genome assembly GCA_963847125.1 of uncultured Acidobacteriota bacterium. Classification (GTDB taxonomy): domain Bacteria; phylum Acidobacteriota; class Vicinamibacteria; order Vicinamibacterales; family 2-12-FULL-66-21; genus DATAEE01. The sequence goes on along the minus strand of CAWJYM010000004.1, from coordinate 1,451,051 downwards.
CACCTTCCACCCGAGCCGCATGAGCTGGTCGTACCGGTAGCGCGGCAGCGTCGCGCGGATCCAGAGGAACAGATACAGGAAGCCGAACGTCTTCAACAGGAACCAGATCCAGGCTGGAATGAAGTCGAGGAACGACAGCGCCGCGACGTTCGGGAACGGGCGCAGCCACCCGCCGAGGAACAGCGTCGTCGCGACCGACGAGACGACGATCATGTTCGCGTACTCGGCGAGGAAGAACAGCGCGAAGCGCATGCCGCTGTATTCCGTGTGAAAGCCGCCCGTCAGCTCCTGTTCCGCTTCGGGCATGTCGAACGGCGCGCGGTTCGTCTCCGCGAGCCCACCAATAAAGAAGATGACGAAGGCCACCGGCTGCACAAAGATGAACCAGAGGTGCGCCTCGCGCTGCGCTTCGATGATCCCGACCATGCTCAGCGTGCCGGCCATCAGGATGAGGCTGACCAGCGTCATCGTAATCGCGACTTCGTAGCTGATGAGCTGCGCCGAGGCCCGCAGGCTCGCGAGCAGCGGATACTTGCTGTTCGACGCGTAGCCCGCGAGGATGAGGCCGTAGACGCCGATCGAGGCGACCGACACGATATACAGGAGGCCGACGTTGATGTCGGCGATGTACAGCGGAATCGACTTGCCGAAGAGGTTCGCCGCCGGACCGAACGGGATGACCGCGAACACGATCAGCGCCGGCACGAGCGTGATGATGGGCGCGGCGGTGAACACCCACTTGTCTGCGCGCGTGGGCGTGATGTCCTCCTTGATCATCAGCTTCACCGCGTCGGCGATCGGCTGCAGAGCGCCGTACGGCCCGACCCGCATCGGCCCGAGACGCGACTGCACCCACGCGATCACCTTGCGCTCGAGCAAGGTCATGTAGGTCACCGTCAGCAGGACGGCGTTCAGCAGGATGACGATCTTCAGGAGTGGGATGACGATGGAGTCGATCATCGTCGGTGCCTGAACCCGATCATCGGTCCACTTCCCCGAGGACGATGTCGATCGAACCGATGAGCGCCACGACGTCGGCGACGAAATGACCCTTGATCAGCCGCGGCAGCGCCTGCAGGTTGCAGAACGACGGCGGACGGACGCGGAACCGATACGGCGCCGAGGTCTTTCCGTCGGCGACGATGAAGTAGCCGATCTCCCCTTTCGGGGACTCGATGGCGTGATACGTCTCGCCGGCCGGCGGCTTGATGAGCCGCGGCACCTTCCCGATAATCGGCCCTTCGGGAAGACCATCCACCGCCTGCCGGATGATCCGCAGCGACTGCCGGAACTCCTCGAGCCTGCACAGGTAGCGGTCGTACGTGTCGCCCGCGAGGCCGACCGCCACGTCGAACTCGAACTCGCGGTACGCCGCGTACGGCTCGTCCTTGCGGCAGTCCTTCGCCACCCCGGAACCGCGCAGCGCCGGACCGGACAGACCGATCGCGACCGCCTCTGGACCCGAAATCACGCCAACGCCCTTCGTCCGCTCGAGCCAGATGCGGTTGTGCGTCAGCAGCTCCTCGTACTCGCCGACCTTCTCCTCCATGAGTCCGCAGAACTCGAGGACCTTCCTGTCCCAGCCGGGCGGGATGTCGAGCGGCAGCCCGCCGATGCGCATCGAGTTGTAGGTCAGCCGCGCGCCGCAGTACTCCTCGAAGAGGTCCAGGATCAGCTCGCGCTCGCGGAACGCGTAGAGGAACACGGTCATCGCGCCGATGTCCATCGCGTGCGTCCCGAGCCAGAGGCAATGGCTGGCGATCCGCTGCAACTCGGCGAGAATCGTCCGGACGTAATGGGCGCGGCGAGGGACCTCGAGCTGCATCAACTTCTCGACGGTCTCGCAGTAGCCGAGGTTGTTGGTTGCCGCCGCGACGTAGTCCATCCGGTCGGTGATCAGGATGATCTGCGTCCAGTCGCGGCTCTCGCACAGCTTCTCGATCCCGCGGTGCAGGTAGCCGATCACCACGTCGGAGCCGACGACCCGCTCGCCGTCGAGGCGCAGTACGACCCGAAGCACGCCGTGCGTGCTCGGGTGCTGCGGACCCATGTTGATCACCAGTTCGTCGGTGTCGAACATGGGCTGGGGTGTGGTCGTCATTCGATATCCGCCGTGTCGTGCGCCACTCGAAGCCGGAGCCAGTCGAGCGGGTTCTCCATGAGCAGTTCGCCCGGACCCTCGAGCGGATAATCCTTCCGCTGCGGATGTCCCTGCCACTCGTCGGGCATCAGAATGCGCCGGCGATCGGGATGGCCCGTGAAGTTGACGCCGAAGAGATCCCAGACCTCGCGTTCCAGCCAGTTCGCCGCCGGCCAGACGCCCGAGACCGACGGGACGGGATCGCCCTCTCCGGCCCGCACCTTCACGCGGACGCGCTCGCGGCGCGTCGTCGAAAACAAGCAGTACACGACGTCGAAGCGCTTCGCCCGCGGCGGCCAGTCCGACGCCGTGACGTCCGACAGGTAGTCGAACTTCGCCCCAGGCGTGTCGCGCAGGTGGACCGCGATGTCGATGAGTCGATCAGCCGAGACGATCACGGTCCAGTCGCCAACCCAGAAGCTGACGTGCTCGATCGCGCCGGGAAACGCGGCCCGAAGCGCCTCGATGAACGCGGGCACCTGGGTGCCCGCGGGCGGCGGAGGATCCGTTGGACCGGACGGAGGAGCCGGGCCGTGGCCGGGCGCCGCAGCCGGGGCCGCCGCCTTCGCGGGCGCGGGCGCGGCTGCGGCCGGACCCGCCGGTTTCGGCGCGGAAGCGGCCGCCGGCTCGTCGGACGGCGAAGGGGGCGGAGTCTGTTTTTCGTCAGACATCGACCGTCACGCCCACTCGAGCGCGCCTTTCCTCCAGGCGTAGACGTAGCCGACGACGAGGATGAACAGGAAGACGAGCATCTCGATGAAGCCGAACAGCATCAGCCGGTCCATGATGACGGCCCACGGAAACAGGAAGACCGTCTCCACGTCGAAGATGACGAACAGCATCGCGACGAGGTAGTAGCGCACGCTGTAGCGGTCGCGCGCGTCGGTCGCCGGCTCGATGCCGCACTCGTACGGCTCCAGCTTGACGACGTTGAACTTCTTCGGATGCAGCAGCTTCGAGAACACGATAGTGAATATCGCGAAGCCGACAGCAATCAGAATGAAGAGGAAAATCGGGACGTAGGCCTCGAGCATCGCCGGCCGGTGACTTATAACACGCGACCGCCGGTGGCTGTCAAGAAACGGGGCGCCCCGCCTCTGTCGCGCAACTCCAATATTTTCAATCACTTTCGCGCCGACGCCCTCCTTGACGCCCTTCGCGCGCGAGACCTATACTGCGAACCAAGGACACTCCATGCTCGCGATCGCTCGCATTCGCCCGATGGCCGCCATTCTGGGCGGGCTCATCGTCCTCGGAAACGGCACGCCGGGCCTCGCCGCGGTCGATCGTTCGGTCATCGTCACGGTCCTCGACGAGAAAGGGAAACCAATCGAGGACGTGACCATCAAGGATCTCGAGGTGCGGGAGGACGGCGTCGTGCGCGAGGTGCTGCGGGTCGAGCGCGCCACCGATCCGCTGATGATCGCGCTCCTCATCGACGACAGCGCCGCTTCCGAAAACGCGGTCCGCGAGTTCCGTGACGGGGCGAAGGGGTTCGTCAACACGATTGCGGCGGCCGGCAGGAATCAAATCGCGCTCATCACCTTCGGTGAGCGATCGACGCTCGTGCGCGATTACACGTCGGACGCGGCGGCGCTCGCCTCCTCGATCGACCGGATCTTCCACCGTACATCGACCGGCATGCAGATGCTCGACGCGGTCATCGACGCCTCGAAGGGGCTCGCCAAGCGGGAAGACACCGCGCGCAAGAACATCGTCGTGTTGATGACCGAAGGGGTCGAGTTCAGCACCGTGCACGACCTGACGGTCGTCGAGGCGATCCGCAAGGCGGATGCGACGATGCACGCGCTCGTGCTGACGACGGTCACGGCGTCGAACGAGACCGAGGAAGTCCGCACCCGGAACCGGGTCCTCGACGTCGGAACGCGCACGACAGGCGGCCGGCGCGACACGCTGCTCGCCGAGTCGTCCGTCGAAGGGGCCATGAGCTCTCTCGCGCGCGAGCTGCTGACGCAGTACAACGTCGTGTATTCCAGGCCCGACATACTGATCCCGCCCGAAAAGCTTTCGATCCGCGCCACGCGGCCGGGCGTCACCGTTCGTTCCAAGACGCGGGCGGCGGAGAAATAACGTGCCGACATCACCCTTCACGCCGGTTGTCCCTTCTCGACGCGCGCTGCTGACCGTTGGCCTCCTCGCCGTGGTGGCGGCCGCGCCCGCCGCCGGACAGAAGGAGCAGCGGTTCCGCGCCGGCGTCGAGGTGGTATCGCTCAACGTGACGGTCCTCGACGGCGCGAACCGGCTCATCCGCGACCTCGAGCAGTCGGACTTCGAGGTGTTCGAGGATGGCTCGAACCAGGAGGTCAGCTTCTTCTCGAAGACGCAGTCGCCGATAGCGCTCGCGCTCCTCATCGACTCGAGCGCGAGCATGGAGGATCGCCTCCAGACGGCGCAGGACGCCGCGGCCGGATTCGTCCAGCGGCTGCGACCCGAGGACGTCGCGGAGGTCGTCGACTTCGACAGCCGCGTCGAGATTCGCCAGACCTTCACGAACGACAAGGCGGCGCTCGAGAAGGCCATCAGGGACACGGCGGCTGGCGGCTCGACGGCGCTCCACCACGCGATCTACATCTCCCTCAAGGAGCTGCGGAAGATCCGCGCGGCGTCGGCGGAGGAGATCCGCCGCCAGGCGATCGTCGTGCTGTCCGACGGCGAGGACACGTCCAGCATCCTGAGCTACGAGGACGTGCTCGATCAGGCGAAGCGGTCCGAGACGGCGATCTATACGATCGGGCTGCGACCCAAGGACAACGGCTCGCGCGGATTCAAGGAAGCGGAGTTCGTCCTCAAGCAGCTCGCGTTCGAGACCGGCGGGCGGGCATGGTTTCCGGAGCACGTCGGCCAGCTCGCCGGCGTGTACGAACAGATCGCCTCCGAGCTCGCGAGTCAGTACACGCTTGGATACGCCTCGAAGAACTCGCGGCGGGACGGCGCGTGGCGCCGGATCGTCGTGCGCGTGAAGCGCGCGAACGTGACGGCGCGAACCAAGCAGGGATACTACGCGCCGAGCGGAACGTCGCCATGAACCTCCTGCCGCTCGCGCTCTACATCGCGGCGGCGATCGCCTACGCAGCCCATTTCCTGCGCGGCGACCGGCAGACCGGCCGGCTCGCGACGGCGCTCCTCGCCGGAGGCGCCCTCACACACACGTTCGCGATCGGGATGAAGACGATGGCGCTCGGCTACGCGCCGATCGCCGGCACGACGGCGGCCGTCTCGGCGTTCGTGTGGCTGCTCGCGCTCGCCTATCTGTACATCGAAATCACGACCGACGAGCGGACGATCGGCGCGTTCATCGCGCCGCTCGTCGCGGCGCTGCAGCTCATTCCGGCGCTGACGCCCGGCGCGACCGAGGTGCGATCCGACGTCCTGAGGACCCCGCTCTTCACGCTCCACGTCGCGTCGATGCTCTTCGCGTACGCCAGCTTCGCGCTCGCCTGCGTGATCGGCATCACGTATGTGCTGCTGTTCAAGGAAATCAAGGGGAAGGACGTCGGATTCTTCTATCGACGGCTCCCGCCGCTCGCGCGGCTCGACGTCATGAACGACCGTGCGGTGCGGATCGGCTGGCTGTTCCTGACCGTCGGCGTCGCGATCGGCGCGGTCTGGGCGATCCGGGCGCGGCCGGAGTTCACCGACCCCCGCGTCCAGGCGATGACGATCGTGGACCCGAAGATCCTCGTCGCGCTCATCTGCTGGGCGGTCTATTCGTTCCAGCTCGTGGCGCGCCGCTTCGGCTTTACCGGCCGGCGCGCGGCGCTCCTGTCGGCCGTCGGGTTCGCGATCGTGCTCCTGAACTTCGTCCCGGTCGGGTATTTTCTGACGCGGAGTCACAATTTCTAGAATTGCAGAATTCAGAATCTAGAATTCAGAAGGCTCGGGTTATCGTTCAATCAGCATTCTAGCATTCTACAATTCTGCATTCCCAGAGCTATGTCCCTGATCCTCGTAGGCCTGAGCCACCGAACGGCCCCGATCGAGCTGCGTGAACAGGTCGACTTCTCGACGCGCGACGTCACGCGCGCGGTGCGCGAGCTCGCGACGCGGCGCGCGACCGATGAGTTCGTGATCCTGTCCACGTGCAACCGTGTCGAGATCTACGCCGTCGCCGACCCGGGTGCGGCGCGCCCCGCCATCGGCCGCTTCGTCGCCGATTATCACGGCCTGCCGGTCGATCGCCTCGACCCGCATCTCTACCTGCAGCTCGACGCGGCGGCGACGCGGCACCTGTTCCGCGTGGCGGGAGGCCTCGAGTCGATGGTCGTCGGAGAGCCGCAGATTCTCGGCCAGGTGAAACAGGCCTACCAGGTGGCGGCCGACGCGCACGCGACCGGGCCGCTGCTCAACCGCCTGTTCACCTGCGCCCTCGCCGCCGGCAAGCGCGTCCGCGCCGAAACCGGGATCGGCGAAGGGGCGGTGTCGGTCAGCTACGCCGCGCTGTCGATGGCGCGCAAGATCTTCGGCGAGCTGACCGGCCTCACCGCGCTCATCGTCGGCGCCGGCGACATGGCGAAGCTCACCGCGACCCACCTGCGGTCTCAGCACGTCGGTGAGATCGCCGTCGCGAGCCGGAGGCTGGCCTCGGCGGAGACGCTCGCCGGCCGCGTCCAGGGATCGGCGGTGCCCTGGTCGGAGATCGGGCGCGTGCTCGAACGCGCCGACGTCGTGGTGACGGCGACGGGCGCGTCGGAGCCGGTGCTCACCCGCGACCGCGTGCAGGCCGTCATGCGGACCCGGCGGAATCGCCCGCTGTTCATCATCGATCTCGGGGTGCCGCGCGACGTGGAGGCGTCGGCGGGCGAGCTCGAGCAGGTCTTCCTGTACAACATCGACGACCTGCAGGGGATCGTCAGCGAGAGCCTGACGCGGCGCACCCATCAGATCGATCGCGCCGACGCGATCGTCGCCGACGAGGTCGACAAGTTCATCGCCTGGCTGCGCTCCCGCAACGCCGTGCCGACCGTGGTCGCGCTGCGCCAGCGGTTCGAGGACATCCGGCGCGCCGAGCTGAAACGCCTCGAGCCGAAGCTGAGCGGGATGACCCCCGAGGCGCGCGCGCGCGTGGATGACGTCACGCGGCTCATCGTCGAGAAACTGCTGCTGACGCCGACTGAGCAGCTGAAGTCAGCGCCCGATCAACGGACGATCGAGGCCTGGGCCGACGCGCTGGCTCGCCTGTTCGCGTTGACGGGCGAGCTCGAGCGCGAGGACGAAGGACGATAGGCCCCGCACAATGCCAGTCAAGATTGGTACCCGCGGTAGCCGCCTCGCGCTCTGGCAGGCGCAGACGGTCGCTCATGCCCTGACGACCGCCGGACACGGTCCCTGCGAGATCGTGATCTTCAGGACGAGCGGCGATCAGCTTCAGGACCGGCCCCTGTCGGAAGAGGGGGGCAAGCGTCTGTTCGTCAGGGAAATCGAAGAAGCGCTCCTCGGTCGCGCGGTCGACGTCGCCGTCCACAGCGCGAAGGACCTGCCGTCAGACCTGCCGGCGGGGCTCGCCATCGGTGGAGTGCTGGCACGCGAGGATCCGCGGGACGCGCTCGTTCTTGCCGCGAACAGCTCGGTCAACTCCAGCGCACCCTCGGGAAAAATCGCCACCGGCTCCATCCGCCGCGTCGCCCAGCTGCGCCCGGCCTGGCCGGACGCGCGCTTCGAGCCGGTACGAGGCAACGTGGACACGCGGTTGCGCAAGCTGGACGAGGGCCAGTTCGACGCGCTCGTGCTCGCCGCCGCGGGGCTTCGGCGTCTCGGGTTCGGCGATCGCATCTCGGCGCTGATTCCGCTCGACCGCTGCGTTCCGGCGCCCGGCCAGGGCGCGATCGCGATCGAAGTCCGGGCGGACGACTCGAAGACCGGTCAAGCCGTGGCTGCCGTGTCACACGCGGATACGGCTGTTGCGCTCGAAACGGAACGGATCGTCGTCGATGAGATCGGCGGCGGCTGTCAGGTCCCCCTCGGCGCCGTGGCCACCATCGCTGACGGCACGCTCGAGCTGCTCGCGGTCGTCGCCAGCCCGGACGGTTCGCGTGTCGCACGTGCGACGGTGCGAGGGCCCGCCTCGCAGTTCCGAGCCCTCGGCCGCCGCGCCGCGGACGAGCTGGCGGCGGCCGGTGGACGCGAAATCCTCGACGGCCTGGGCATTCGGCGGTAGGCTAGCGACTCGACATTCGACACCCAGCAATCAGCACTCAGCAATGAGTACGAAAGTTTCCATCGTCGGTGCCGGACCTGGCGACCCCGGCCTCATCAGCGTGCGTGGTTTGCGCGCGCTCCAGGCGGCTGACGTCGTCGTCTACGACCATCTCGTCCACGCACGCCTGCTGCGCTCCGCGCGGGCGGAAGCGGAACGGATCGATGTCGGCCCGGCCGCGCCGGAGCCGATGCAGCAGGACGCGATCTGCTTCCTCCTGGCGGAAAAAGCGCGAGAGGGCAAATCGGTCGTGCGGCTCAAGTGGGGCGATCCGTACGTGTTCGACAGCGGCGGACGCGAGGCGATGTTCCTGCACGAGCAGGGCGTGGCCTTCGAAGTCATCCCCGGCATCCCCGCGGCCGTTGGCGCGCCAAGCTACGCCGGAGTCCCGGTGACCTATCCCGGCGCCGGCGACGCGCTCGTATTCGTGCGCGGCCACGAGGCGGAGACCGACGAGCCGCCCGAGGTCGACTGGGCCCGTCTGGCCGGGCTCGGCGGCACGATCGTCTGCTACGCGAGCGCGCGGCAGCTGGCAGGCATCGTTCGCAAGCTCATCGCCCACGGCCGCGCCGCAGACGAGCCGGCGGCGATCATCTACAACGGCACGACACCGGACCAGAAGACCGTCGACGGGACACTCGAGTCGATCGTGGCAAATGGATCCGTCGGGCAACTCAAGACGCCGGCGATCCTCGTCGTCGGTACGGTCGCAGCGCTTCGGGAGCATCTGCGCTGGTTCGACGAACGGCCTCTTGTTCGGCCGACGCATCATCGTCACGCGGTCGAGAGAGCAGGCGGGAGAGCTCATCGACCTGCTTGGAGGATCTCGGCGCCGACGCGATCGAGGCGCCGGCAATCCGGATCGCGCCCCCCGACGACACCTCGGACCTGGACCGCGCCGCGGCAGAGGCATCGTCGTACGACTGGATCGTCTTCACGAGCGCGAACGGCGTCGACCAGTTCATGGCGCGGCTGCTCGCGGGACCCAGTGACGTCCGGGCCCTGGGCGGCGTCCGGATCTGCACGATCGGACCGTCGACCGCCGGACGGCTCGCGCGGTTCGGCATCAAGGTCGACCTGACGCCCGGGGAGTACCGCGCGGAGGCGATCATCGAAGCGCTCAAGGCCCGCGGCGATCTGAAGGGCCAGCGATTCCTGCTGCCTCGCGCCGACATCGCGCGCGAGCTGCTGGCGGAAGAGTTGCGGCACGCCGGCGCCGAGGTCACCGAGGTCGCGGCGTACCGAACGCTGCCGGCCGACGGAGGGGGCGAGCGCGAAGGGGATCGCGACGTCTACCGGATGCTGCTCGATCGACAGGTGGACGCCATCACCTTCACGAGCGCCTCCACCGTGCGCAACTTCGTGAAGATGCTCGGCGAGGAGCCGGCGGCTGACCTGCTGCGGACGACGGTCGTCGCGTCGATTGGGCCGGTGACGGCGGAAGCCGCGCAGCAGCTCGGGATCCACACAACGGTCATGCCGACGACGTACACGATTCCAGCGCTCGTCCAGTCGCTCGTCGACTATTTCGAGAGTCAGCCGCCCGAAGCGGGCGGACCGGGCGCACGTGTCAGAGGTCAGGAAGCGTCAGCATGACGACCACGCGCGTCGCGCAGCTGACCCTGACCCATCGTCCGAGGCGACTGCGACGTACGCCCTCCCTCCGCGCGCTCATCCGCGAAACGAAGCTCGCGCCGGAGCATTTCATTTATCCGCTGTTCATCCGCGAGGGGATGGGCGAGCGCCGTCCGGTCGCCTCGATGCCCGGGGTCTTCCAGCTTTCGGTCGACGAGGCGGTGCGTGAGGCGGCCGCCGCCAAAAAAGAAGGCGTGGGGGGCGTCATCCTCTTTGGCTTGCCGTCGCAGAAGGACGCGGTTGGCTCGGGCGCCTCCGATCCGGACGCGCCGGTCCAGGAAGCGGTCCGCGCGATCAAGCGGGACATCCGGGACTTCGTCGTCGTGACCGACGTCTGCCTCTGCGAGTACACCTCACACGGGCACTGCGGGCTGCTCGTCAAGGACGACGCGACGGGCGAGACGGAGATCGCCAACGACGCCAGCGTCGAGGAGCTCGTCAAGGCCGCCGTCTCCCACGCCGTCGCCGGGGCGGACATCGTGGCGCCGTCCGACATGATGGACGGCCGCGTCGGAGCGATCCGGCGAGCGCTCGACGAGCGCGGCTTCACGAACGTCGCGATCATGTCCTACGCCGCCAAGTACTGCTCGGCGTTCTACGGCCCCTTCCGCGAGGCGGCCGACTCGGCGCCGGCGTTCGGCGACAGGCGCTCGCACCAGATGGATCCGGCGAACGCCGACGAGGCGCTGCGCGAGGTCCGGCTCGATCTCGAGGAGGGGGCGGACATCGTCATGGTGAAGCCGGCGCTTCCCTATCTCGACGTCATCTCCCGGGTGAAGGCGGAGTTCGGCGTCCCGACCGCGGCGTATCACGTCAGCGGCGAGTACGCGATGATCAAGGCGGCCGCCGAGCGTGGCTGGATCGACGAGGAGCGCGCGATGCTGGAGACGCTGACGTCGATTTCCCGGGCTGGTGCCGACATCATCCTGACCTACTTCGCGCGGCAGGCTGCCCGGCTGCTCTAACGTCTCCTATTTGCGCTGGACCTTCGAGAGGGTAATCGGCGTCTCGGCGTAGTCGTCGATCACGATGCCATCTTCGGGGCCCGGTTTGACGCGCGCCGCCGCCGCCATCAGGCCATCGCCCGTATTCTTCGCATCGACGGTGATCTGGATCACGCCGACCTCGAATCCCGCACGGGATTCCGGTGTCGCAGCGCCGCCTCCGATGAAGAACAGCGGCTTGTCCGTGACCACAGTGATGACCCGGCCTGTGTCCGTTTTCCGTTCCCTGGCCCAGCGGATGGGCGTCTCCCGCTGCGCGAGCGTCACGTGACCGACGACAGGCGCTTTTCGCAGCGCCGTCAGAAACCCGCTGTAGCCGCCCTGCTTCAACCCCGTTTCCACCGCCGTCCGATCGAACTCCGGCGTGTAACGACGAATATGAATCTCGACCGTCGCCGTCACGGACGCCGTGGCGCCCTTTGCCTGCGCGGTCGCGGTGAACGTTTCCGGCGTGGTGGCGGTGCCCGTCGCCTGCGCAGCAACGGCCGCCATGAACGTCAAGAGCAGATTGAGAATCATCCTATTTTTTCGCCTTCCGCCAGCGTCCGACCGACAAAGGATTGCCCGCGTCATCTTTCGTCGTCAGCGTCAGCACGTCCCCCTCGACCTGCCAGTGACGCGGGCGGCCCAACCCCAGCGGTCCCGCTGCGCCGGCCGCCGGCTGCCCTTTGATCACGTAGGTCAGCGTCTTGTGCTGGAGGTCGACGACGGTGCGGCCTTCCGATCTGATCATGCCATCCGCGATGTCGATCCCGGAGGCGCGCAGGACGTCGGCCGACGCCTCGTCCGCGCGGATATCCATCTTGAGGTTCCCGAAGTCATCGTAGACGAGCGTGCCGGTGCCTTTCAGAGCCACCGGCCCCTTCCCGGGCGGGTAGACCTCGAACGACTCCAGCGTCCACAAGCCCTCGAGATATTTCCTCGCTTCGGTGAGCGAACCGGCGCCCGTGCCGACCGGTCCCAGTTCCACGGGCCGCTGGCGCGGCGCCGGCGCGCAAGCGGCCGCGATCACGGTCGCCGAGACAATCAATACGCGTTTCACGGCCCGGGGCTGGATCATAGATGTCTCCGCTCGAGTCGTATGCTATCGCGGAACGCCTGCCAGGCGGCCAGCAACTCGCCAATCAGGTCTCTGACCGACTGCCGAAGCCGTCCTTCGAGGCCGCCGACGGCGGCGAGCTCGGTCCGCCGGAGCGCCGCCGCCTTGTCCGGTGACGCGCCATACACTCTGCCCGCGCCGAGCTGGAACGCCGAGTCGTACACGAGCGCCGACAGGTCCTTGACCGAGTCGAGATCGTCTAGCCGTACCTCGCGATAGGACGGCTCCCAGCTCCGGATCCACCACTTCCGGACCCCCCATTTGCGCTCGTGCTCGGGCACGACTCCGAGGATGTCGTGGCGGATCCGTCCCAGTTGTTTGGAGCCGTCGATCACCCGCAGCGCCTCGGTGGACGCAGGCAGCTGGAGGCAGCCGAGCCCCTCGAGACGACTTGGCTCCTTCGCCTCGAGCAACACGTCGTCATCGGGATTGGACGATGGGCCCTCCACACGGAGGAGCATCTTGTTGGTGGCCGCGCTCCCGACTCCGATAAGAAGCCAGCCGATGCGCCGGATCGAGAAATACCCTGGCGCCAGGTCGGGACGCTCCTTATGCACGAGTCGCGCGAACAAGGCGAGACCCGCAACCGCGTTCGCCTTCACGTCGTCGGGCAGCGGTTTCATCCTCTGTTCGCCCCACGCGAGATGCGCCGCGCGAGTGCGCGCGGGCGCCGCTCGAAGGCGTCGTACGAACTCTGGTTCCGGTGGCTGCGAGCCGGGGGCTTCGAGGCCGCGCCGGTATCCGTCGAAGAAGCGGTCGAACAGATCGTCGAGGTCGCGCGACCAGCCGCGGCGCCGGGCGACGAGATCCACCGACCCCAGAAACCGCACGACGTCGATGAGCGATGGTCCCCGCGCTGAATCGTCGAAGTCGTCGAGACCCCACGCCTGATTGGTGACCGCGTACTGCTCGACGTGGGCGTCACCGTGGAGCTGGACGATGGGTACATCCGGGAGGACGGGCGCAAGTTGCTCGCAGACCCTCGCGGTCCAGGCCCGGTTCACGAATCGAAAATATGCGAGCTCGTCGGCGTGGAGCCGCTCCAGCAGTTCAGGCGAGGCGCGCTCGAGCGAGGCCGGCTCCGGCCGTAAGGGAAGCGCGCCCGTCAATGTCTGCGCTGGTCCGTCGACTGCGGCGACGAGCGCGACGATCAGCGCAAGGCTGCCTCCCAGACATACATCGGAGTACGCGCGCATCGAGTGGAGTCCCTCGCCAGGTGACGGGCAGCCTGGATAGTAGCAAAGAGGGTCTGCCTATTGGCTCGCAAAGTTCGTCGGGCGTTTCGCGGCGTCGAGGATCGCTTCGAGCTCGGCGAACTTGAGGGGCTTGAGGAGAAAACGCGTGCCGGCGCGCGCGGCTTCCTTTCGCAGCTCGATGTCGTCGTAGCCGGTCAACAGGATCCGGACCACGTCCGGGTACTTCCGCGCGACGAGACTGATGAGATGCAGGCCGCTGCGCCCGGACAGTCGAACGTCCGTGATCATCACGGATGGATGCTCGGATGCGAGAAACGCGGACGCCTCGTCGGCCGATCGACAGGCCACGACCCGAAAGCCACACGAGGCGACCAGGGCCGCCAACGCATCGCGCTGGTCGTCGTCATCTTCGACAATGAGGACGCGCTGGACCTGGGCCACGCAGGTGAGGGCGCAAGTGCCCTGCCGGCGGCTTTCGGGCCACGGTCCTCCGGATCTTGATGGTGAGAGGGAACTTAGCCCCCATGACCCATCTGTATTCCATTCCTGGACGTCAGGCGTGGATACGGCCCCGGTAGGATTTACTACCTGCGGCTGACCTTGGCGGTCCCGGCCCTCCACCCATCGCCCGCGGGCGTCAGGACCCTCCCCGGCGTCGCCCGAGTGAACTTTCCGTCGTCCACGACCGCCACGCCGTTCACGAACACGTACGGCAGACCGGTCGGGTATTGATGCGGTTTGGTGAACGTCGCCCTGTCGGCGATCGCCGCGAGATCGAACACCACGAGGTCGGCCCAGGCGCCGGCGCGGATGACGCCGCGGTCTCTCAGCCCCATGATCTGCGCCGCGAGCGAGGTCATCGATCGGATCGCGAACGGCAGGCCGATGACGCCACGTTCGACAACGTAGCGCCGGATCTTGCGGGGCATGGTGCCGTAGAACCGCGCGTGCGGCACGCCCTCGCCGAACGCGACCGTGTCGCCGTCGGTGCACGTCGCCGTGAAATCCTGCTGCATGATGTGCTCGATGTCGACCTCCGAGAGCGAGTACCCGCGCATCCTGCCGCCGCCGGGGCGATCGTAGCCGGTCATCTGCAGATGGATCGCCGCGTCGGCCGCCGATGTCTTGAGGTCGGCCGCAACATCGGCCAGGCTCTTCTCGACGTATCTCTTGTCCGGATGGTCGTAGACGACCACGCGCGAGGCGCCGCCACGGCGCGCGATCTCGTGATCGATATCGCCGCGGATCTTCGCCGCGTCGGAGGGAGCGGCAAGCCGCGCCGAAAGATTCTTCTTCACGTCCCCGCGGGAGCGGCCTTCCCCTTCGCCGAGCTGACCGCCGACGTCGGTCCCGGCCGGCGCGAGCGCCCACATCGGAATGAGGACCGTCGACCCGTCGCTGCCGGACGTGTCGTACGGATACTGGTCGGCGTACACTTCGATCCCCGCGGCGCGCGCGTCGTGGATCAGGCGCGTGGCCGCGTGGCTGGTGCCCCAGTAGTTCGCACCCTTCGCCTTCAAATGCGACGCGACGGCCGGTACGCCCGCGTCGCGCCCCACGGCGATCGTTTCCTCGACCGCGGCAAGCAGGTCGACCGCCGGCGTGGGATCCGAGGCGACCTTCCACATCGGGTCTTTGCCTTCGCTCCGCTCGTGGCTGATGTAGAAGCCGCCGAACGGCCGGATGACTTTCGCGAGCTCGACGACCTCGCGGGTCTCGCTGAAACGGCCCGGCACGTACTCGAGGCCGGCGCTCAGGCCGAACCCGCCGTCGCGCATCCCGTCCTCGACGAGCGCGCGCATCGCTCCGATGTCAGCATCCGTCGCGAGTTCCCGCGACCGTGGCCCCATCACGCGCTGCCGGACGGTGCCGTGGCCGACCATCAGCGCGACGTTGTTGCCGATTCCCTGCTTCTCGTATTTCGCGCGCTGTCCCCGAATCGGCCAGTCGGGCGAGCGGCCGTCCTGATTCACGACCGAGAGCGTGATGCCCTGCGCGATCATGTTGACGTTCTGCTTGAGCGCCGGGTCGGCGAGGCCGCGGTCGCTGTGCGAGTGAATGTCGATGAAGCCTGGCGAGACGAACCTGCCTGACACATCGATGGTTCGCGCGGCGCGCGCCGCGAGGCCGTGTCCGATCGCCGCGACGCGGCCGTCTTTCACGGCGACGTCCGCGACGTACCACGGGTTACCCGTGCCATCCAGCACCCGCCCGCCGGAAAGGACGAGGTCGAACTCCGGGGCCTGTGACGTCAGTGCGAGTCCGGCGACAAGGCAGACGGCAACGAGCGCGCGTTTCATGGTCGGCCTTTCATCGTTCAGGCGTGGTATTTTGCCAGAATGGCCCACCGAACGAAACGCTCCGATCGCCTGTTCGCCCGCGCGTCGCGTGTGCTCGTGGGCGGGGTGAACAGCCCGGTCCGGGCGTACGCGGCGGTCGGCGGAAATCCGCTCTTCATCCGGCGCGCGGCCGGCGCGTACATTCAGGATGCCGACCGCAATCGGTACATCGACTACGTGATGTCGTGGGGCCCCCTCATCCACGGCCACGCGCCGCGCGGTCTCCGGCGCGCGCTGGCGTCGGCTGCCGTCAACGGCACGAGCTTCGGCGCGCCGCACGAGCTGGAGATCGCCCTCGCCGAGCGGGTTCGCACGCTCATGCCCTCGATCGAGCGCATCAGGTTCGTGAACTCGGGCACGGAAGCCGCCATGAGCGCGATCCGCGTCGCCCGAGCCGCGACCGGCCGCGATCGCATCATCAAGTTCGACGGCTGCTATCACGGCCACGCCGATCCGTTCCTCGTCAAGGCCGGGTCTGGCGCGATGACGCTCGGCGTGCCGACGAGCCCCGGCGTCACCGCCGCCGCGACCCAGGACACCCTCGTCGCCGGCTACAACAACATCCGGTCGGTCGAGCGGCTGTTCGCCGGCAATTCCCGGCAGGTCGCCGCCGTCATCGTCGAGCCGATCGCGGGCAATATGGGCGTCGTCGCGCCCGCACCAGGATTTCTCGCCGACCTGCGCACGCTCTGCACGCAGGAAGGAGCCGTGCTGATCTTCGACGAAGTCATTTCCGGCTTCCGTGCGTCGTCGGGCGGCGCCCAGCGGTTGTACGGCGTTCGTCCCGATCTCACGTGTCTTGGGAAGATCATCGGAGGCGGCCTGCCGGTGGGCGCGTACGGAGGACGCACGGATCTGATGGACCTGGTCGCGCCGAAAGGGCCCGTGTATCAGGCGGGAACGCTGTCAGGGAACCCGCTGGCGATGGCGGCCGGGCTCTGGACGCTCGATGGGCTGTCGTCCGGGCTCTACACGCGGCTGGCCTCGCTGGGCGAGCGGCTCGCCGGAGGACTGGCATGGGCCGCCCGCGAGTTCGGCATCTCGCTTCAGGTGAACGCCTCGGGCTCGCTGCTCACACCCTTCTTCACGAGCTCACCAGTCGGGGACGTTCGCACCGCCGGCTCAGCGAACACGGCGCAGTATGCGGCGTTTTTCCACGGAATGCTCGCGCGCGGCATCTATCCGCCGCCCTCCCAGTTCGAGGCCTGGTTTCTGTCAGGAGCCCACACCGCAAAAGACGTCGACCACACAATCGAGGCCGCGCGGGGGGCGTTTAAGGAGATGAGTCGGAGGGAGGGATTGGCGTGATGGGCACGGAGGCAAGGGAGATCACGGAGAGTGACAAACACGGAGACACGGAGACCACGGAGGGAATTCAGGTTGAGAACATAACCAATCCAGCTCCGTGACCTCCGTGTCTCCGTGTTGATCCCTTCTCCGTGAGCTCCGAATCCTCCGTGAACCAGCTATCGAAGCGCCAACGGCGAATCCAGCCGGATGCGAAGGATGCTGCCGGCCGGCAGCACGACGTCCTTCCCCTCGGTGGCCGCGACCACGCCGCCGCCGCCGATCAGAATGCCGGCGAGCGCGCCCTTCGCGCCGCCGAGAATCCCGCCGATGATCGCGCCCACGCCCGCCCCGGCGCCGATCTTCGCGGCATCTTCCTTGTAGCCGCCGCTCTCGAGCGCCTCGACGACGCTCGCGCGAATCGGGTAGCTGCGGCCGTTGACGACGATCTGATCGAACGACAGGCTCAGACGGCCCTTCCGATCGAGCCGGTCCGCGTCATCCACCGCCGTGACGATCCCACGGAGGCTCGAGCCTGCAGGAATGAGGACGTCGCCGTCCAGGATGAGATCGACAGCGGTCGTCGCCTCGAAGCGATCCTCGACCTGCGCCGTATCCGAGTCCAGCTCCTTCTGCAGCCTTACGTCGAGCTCCTGCCCGACCGGAATCTCGCGGCGTCCCGCCCGGCGCCCTGACGTGGTGTTCTCGTACCTGTCGCCCGATGCACTCCCGCGGCTCGCGGCGGTTCCCGCCGCGTTGCGGCCGGCGTTCAACGTGATCTCACCGCGCGCGCGGCTCGAGATGCTGTCGATCCGATCGCGCAGCGCGGTGTACTCGGCGCGCGGCACGCTGCCTTCCTTGCGGAGCTTCACTTTGAGGTAGATGACCTCTTCACGCAGCTCGTCGAGGTCGCCTTGCAGCTGTGACGCCAGCTCGGCATCCTGTGAACGGATGCGTGACACGTCGGAGCTCGCGTCGTAGATGCGATCCTGGAGCCGTTGAATATCGGCGGTCGAAACCGACGTCTGCGCCTGCGCGACCGTGACCGTCAACGCCAGCGCGGCGATGGTCGATGAAGCAATGCGGATCATGTCCAAGGATCCTTTCAACTTGAACGGGGCTCTGCCCCGAGCCCCGGCTCGGTCGCTGGGACGGGAGAGGGACCCCGGTCCCGCCACATCGCTTGACGACGAACGTCTGGAGAATGTCTCGCCCTTCTTCAGTCGTTCACCGCGAACGCCGTGGCATCTCCCGGGGACGCTCACCGCCCCGGCGGCTCGAGTTCAGAAGGGGTTGTGCAAAAGCGAGGCCGCTTGCGCGAGTGCTATGATCAAGGGGTTTCATGCATTCAGTGAGGTTGCACCGAACGGTCGGGGTCAAAGTGGGCTCTGTGCAGGTCGGTGGCGGCGCACCCGTCGTGGTTCAGTCCATGACGATGACCGACACGACGGACATCGAGGCCACGGCCCGCCAGGTTGTCGAGCTGGCGGAGGCGGGCTCGGAGCTGGTGCGCATCACGGTGAACGTTCCCGAAGCGGCCGCTGCCGTGCCGGCAATCAAGCAACGGATGCTCGACGCGGGCTGCGCGGCGCCGCTCATCGGTGACTTTCACTACAACGGACATCTCCTGCTCACCCGGTACCCCGACTGCGCTCGAGCGCTCGACAAATACCGAATCAATCCGGGCAACGTGGGCACCGGCCGCCGGCGCGATGAGCAGTTCGCCACGATCTGCCAGGTGGCGCGCGACCATGGCAAGCCGGTACGCATCGGCGTCAACGGCGGCTCCCTCAATCAGGAGCTCGTCATGGCGAAGATGCAGGAGAACACGGACCGGGATTTCGGGCGAACTTCGGAAGAGATCATCAACGAGTGCATGGTGCTGTCTGCTCTCCAATCGACCGAGCTCGCGCTGGAGTCAGGGCTCCGCAAAGACCAGATCATCATTTCCTGCAAGGTGTCGCGCCCGCGCGACCTCATCGCCATCTACCGCGTGCTGGCCAGGAAGACGGACCAGCCGCTCCACCTCGGGCTCACCGAGGCGGGCATGGGGATGAAGGGGATGATGTGGTCGGCGGCCGCGATGGGCGTCCTGCTCAACGAAGGCATCGGCGACACGATCCGCGTCTCGCTGACGCCGCGCCCTGGCGGCGATAGGCGTGACGAGGTGTATGCCGCGTGGGAGTTGCTTCAGGCGCTCGGCATCCGGTCGTACTCGCCGAGCGTCACCGCGTGCCCCGGCTGCGGCCGGACGACGAGCACGACGTTCCAGGAACTGGCCGAGCGGATTCAGGACTACATCCGCGAGATGATGCCGGAATGGAAACGGCAGTACGACGGGGTCGAGACGATGACGCTCGCGGTCATGGGCTGCGTCGTGAACGGACCGGGCGAATCGAAGGCCGCGAACATCGGGATCAGCCTTCCCGGCACGGGCGAGGCGCCGAACTGCCCCATCTTCATCGACGGCAAGCACTACACGACGCTGCGCGGAACGTATGAAGAGCTGTCCACCGCGTTCCGCGCCCTCATTGATCAGTACGTCGCCACGCGGTACGCGAAGAACCCGCGGGCCTGACACGTGGCACGACCCTTTAGGGTCGTCCGCCTTTGGACGAGGCTAAAGCCTCGTACCACATTCTCTGAAATCCGCCTGCGTCCTGTCCTGTGGGCATCGGCCGGGCCTCCAAAGTTGTAACCAATTGAAACAAAACGTTTAACGTCTGGCACCCCGGTTGCCTCGTCAACAGGTGTTCGTCAAAACCGGAGGCTCGCCATGCGGTCACTCCTCCGCTTGGGTCATCGTGGTCGTCTTTGCTGAAAGCGCGTCCGCCGAGCTTGCCACCTGCGATCCCGAACGAATCGACGCTGTGCACGCGCGCAACTCCGTCATCCTCGGCGAGGACGCAGACAAGGCGATCCAGGCCTGGAGGCGCACGCTCGACGGCGGCGGCGCCGTCACCTGGACCGCGACGCTCTACGACGTGGACGCCTACAGCTTCTTCGTCCTCGCGTTCGACCGCACCGCGCTGCGCATCTACCGGTTCGGGGCGCTGGCTGGCGCCTTCGAAAAACAGGTGAAGGGAATCCCTGTGTTTCCGGCGGCCACGAACGAGCGTTTCTGGCGCGCGATGGGCGGCTGCGTCGAACCGACCGCGGCATTCGAAGCAGAGATCCCCTGGTCGGACGTCCAGGAAATCAAGTCGGGGAACTGGGTGATCTGGATCAAGTTCCGGACGCCGGCGCGCATCGCGTCTGATCGAGGCGAGAGCCGCACCATCCGCGAGCTGAAGATGAACCTGCACGGTCAGACGGGCGATCTGACCTTCTACTACAACGTCGGCCATTACGGCGAGGCGGAGAACCTGCGCGGCATCGCCGTCGGCCCGACCGACTACCAGCGCCGCGTGCAGCATGTGCTCGCGACGATGTTCGATCCGACGCGCCGAATGAAGCTGCCGCAAAAAGGCCGTGGAGCTGGGTGGTAAAGCGATCAAAAGCCGCGGGCCTAAAGAGGCCCGCGCTCCGGTTCAGGGAGGGCGGACCTCTCAGGTCCGCCTTTATAAGGGACAATCTCCTCAATGCGACCTTCCCGCCAGGGAATCGCGCGCGAGCTTCGGCCGATGCTCGCGCTGGCGGGTCCCGTGGTTCTCGCCGAGCTGGGCTGGATCTCGATGGGGATCGTCGACACGCTCATGGTCGGACCGCTCGGGGCTGAAGCGATCGGCGCGGCCGGTATCGGCAGCAACACGTTCATCGCCGTCGCGGTATTCGGGATGGGCCTCCTCCTCGGTCTCGACACGCTGGTGTCGCAGGCGTTCGGCGCGCGCAGGATCGAGGAGTGCCATCGCTGGCTCGTGCACGGTGTCGCGCTCGCGCTCATCCTGACCATTCCGATCACGGTCGTCGTGTGGCTTCTCGTGTGGTCACTCGATGTGTGGGGGCTCGATCATCGCGTCCTGCCGCTCACGCGCGACTATCTGGGGGTCGTCGGCTGGAGCGTCGCCCCCCTGCTGCTCTTTGCGAGCTTCCGACGCTATCTGCAGGCAATGAACGTGGTGCGGCCGGTCATGTTTGCCCTCGTGAGCGCGAATCTGGTCAACGCGCTGGTGAACTGGATCCTGATCTTCGGCAAGCTGGGCGCGCCGGCGATGGGCGTTCGAGGCGCGGCGTGGGCCACGGTCGCTGCCCGCGCGTACATGACCGTGTTCCTGCTCGGCACGATCGTCTACCGCGAGCGGCACGCGGCCGGCTGGCTGCCGCTCCGTATCGAGGCGGGGCGCCTCAGACGCCTGATCGCGCTCGGCTTTCCAGCGGCGTCGCAGATCACGCTCGAAGTCGGAGTCTTCGCGACGGCGACCGCGCTGGCAGGACGCCTGGCGCCGGCCTCCCTCGCGGCTCATCAGATCTCGCTCAACCTCGCCGCCGCGACGTTCATGGTGCCGTACGGCGTGTCGTCGGCCGGTGCGGTTCGAGTCGGTCAGGCCGTCGGACGCCGCGATCCCGAGGGTGTCAGCGATGCGGGTTGGACGGCGCTCGCCCTGGGCGTGGGCTTCATGGTGACCGCCGCGGCGGCGTTTCTGGCGTTGCCACGGACGCTCCTGGGCGCGTTCACCGCGGACCGCACGGTCATCGAGATCGGCGTGGGTGTGCTGGGAGTCGCGGCGGTCTTTCAGATCTTCGACGGCGTGCAAGGGGTCGCCACGGGGATCCTGCGCGGCCTCGGCGACACGCGATCGCCGATGATCTGGAACCTGGCCGGTCACTGGCTCTTCGGTCTGCCCGTCGGCTACACGCTCTGCTTCGGGCTGGGGTTCGGAGTCGTCGGGCTCTGGACGGGGCTCTCGATCGGACTGATCGTCGTGGCGATCGTGCTGATGTGCGTGTGGTGGCGGCGCATTCACGCGCTGCCGGGAATCATCTCCACGGAATCATCCGCTCGATCCACTGAACCCGCATGAGATCGTTGTAGATCACCGTCACCATCAGCATCATCAGGACGACGAAGCCGGCGAGCAGCATCTTCTCTTTCATGCGCACGCTGAAATCGCGTCGCGCGATCCCTTCGAGCAGCATGATGAAGATGTGGCCGCCGTCGAGGACGGGGATCGGCATCAGGTTGAGCAGCCCGAGGTTCAGGCTGATCATCGCCATCAGGTTGAAGAGATGCGTCCAGCCGAGCTGCGCGGCGCCGCCAGACAGCTCGGCGATCCCGACGGGTCCCATCAACTGACGGACCGACGTCTCGCGCGTGAACAGGCCGCCGAGCGTGCGGAAGATCAGCCGCGTCCATTCCCAGTTCTTCGTCAGGCTCATGCGAAGCGCCTCGACGAAACCGGGCTGGATCACGCGGAACTCGAACGGGCTGAACCGGATGCCTATCAGCGCCGAACCTGGCTCACCCTCCGGAGTCACGGTGATCTCCATCGGAGTGCCGTCGCGCACGATCGAGAACCGCAGAGGCTTGTTCGGACTGGACTTGATGTAGGCGATGAGCGGCTGATACTGGGGCTCGGGTTTGCCGTCCACCGCCAGGATGACGTCGCCACGGCGGAAGCCCGACCGCTCGGCCGGCATCCCCGGCGTGACCTCCCCGATCTGCATCCGGGTCTTGGGCAGGACGCCAATCTCGCCGACCTCGTACTTCGTCTGCGGCGCCGGCGTCACGTGAACGGTTTCGCGCCGCCCTCCTCGCTCGATGACGATCTCGGTGTCGCGGTCTGCTCTCGAGCCGATTTCGATGAAGAACTGATCCCAGGTCCTCATCTCCCGGCCGGCCACGCTCAGCACGCGGTCGCCGGGCTGGAGGCCGGCGCGCGCCCCCGGCGAGTTCTCGGTGACCGTGCCGATGACCGGCGGCTCCTGCTCGTAGGCCGGCGTCTCCGCGCCCTGGTACAACACGGCCGCGGTGACGATGAACGCGAGGAGCAGGTTCATCGCCGGACCCATGATGTAGACGAGGAACCGCTCCCACTTCGTCTTCGAGAGGAACTCGTCGGGACGGCCGGAGCGCACCTCGTCCGGGTTCTCGCCCGCCATCTTGACGTAGCCGCCGAGCGGAATCGCGCTGATCGCGTACTCCGTGTCGCCCCGCGTGAACTTGAGAAGCTTCGGACCGAAGCCCAGCGAGAACGTGAGGACGCGGACGCCCAATCGACGCGCCATCAGGAAGTGGCCGAGCTCGTGGACGAAGATGAGCACGCCCAGGACGAAGAGGAACGCCCAGAGATTGGTCGTCACGCTTCTGATCTTACCAATTCCCCGGCCCGTCCGCGCGCCTGGCGATCCAGATGGCGGATTTGGCGCAGCGATCCCACATCCGGGCTGTGGCGCTCGAATTCATCCATCGCGCGCTCGATGACGTGCGCGATGCCGGTGAACCGAAGCCGCCGGTCGAGGAAGGCGGCGACCGCCACCTCGTTGGCGGCGTTGAGGACGACGGGGAGCGCGCGGCCGTCGGCGAGCGCGCGCGCCGCCAGGCCGAGGCATGGGAACCGCCCGGGGTCCGGCGGGAGGAAATCCAGCCGGCCGAGTTGCGCGAGGTCGAGCCGCGCGATCGGCGTATCCCATCGTTCGGGGTAGGAGAACGCGTATTGGATCGGCAGCCGCATGTCCGTCACGCTCAGCTGCGCGATGACCGATCCGTCCACGAGCTCCACCATCGAATGCACGATCGACTGGGGATGCACGACGACGTCGATGCGGTCGGGCGGAACGTCGAAGAGCCAGCGGGCCTCGATGACCTCGAGCCCCTTGTTCATCAGCGTCGCGGAGTCGATCGAGATCTTCTGACCCATCTTCCAGGTCGGGTGCTTCAGCGCGGCATCGGGGGTCACGCGCGCCAGATCGTCGCGCGGGAGATCGCGAAACGGCCCGCCAGACGCCGTCAGGACCAGCCGCCGCACCTCCTCGGACCGCCGCCCGTGCAGGCACTGGTGGATCGCGTTGTGCTCGCTGTCGACCGGAAGGATGGTGACGCCGCGCCGGCGGGCCGCCGCGATCACGAGCGCGCCCGCCATCACGAGCACTTCCTTGTTCGCCAGCGCGATCGTTTTTCCCGCGTCGATCGCCGCCAGCACCGCCTCCAGGCCCGCCGTGCCGGAGGAGGCGAAGAGGACGACGTCGGCGTCCGGGTGCGTGGCGACGTCGACGAGCCCCTCCGCGCCGCAACCGACCGAGTCCGGCGCCGCGGAGCCGAGCGCGCTGCGCGCCTCGGCGAGGGCGTCGCCCGAGGCCATCGCGATCGCGCGCGGGCGGTAGCGCGTGACCTGCTCGACGAAGCGCGCCGTGTTCTCGCCCGCGGCGAGCCCGACGACCTGCAGCTTGTCCGGGTGCGCATCGACGACGGCGAGCGCGCTGCAGCCGATGGAGCCGGTCGATCCGAGGATCGCAACACGTTTCACAACACGTATCTCACGAACACGTAGAAGACCGGCCCCGCGAAGAGCCAGCTGTCGATCCGATCCAGGATGCCGCCGTGGCCCGGGATGCGCGCCGAGCTGTCCTTGACGCCCGCGCTGCGCTTCAGCTGTGACTCGAAGAGGTCTCCGACGATGCCGGCGGCTGCGACGATGAGGCCGAGCGCCGCGGCCGCGACCGGCGACGCCTCGGGCAGCCACCAGCGTCCGAGCAGCACGGCGATCACGCTGCCCGCAACGAGACCGCCCATCGCTCCTTCGCGCGTTTTCTTCGGGCTGATCGCCGGCGCCAGCCGACGGCGGCCGAACAGGCGACCAGTGTAGTACTGCGCCGTATCGCTGACAACGACGATCGCCAGGAGCAGGAGCAGCGGTCCCGCATCCGCCGTCTGCCGTAACGCGACGATGGCCCCGATCGGCAGACCGATGTAGAGCACCGGAAACGCCGAGACGGCCACCGCCGCGAGCATCGAAGGCCCGGGCCGCGCCGCGGCGACCGACAGCGCTCCGATTGTCACGAGAGAGGTCAGCAGCACCGCGTCGAGCGGATTGCCGGGCCAGCCGAACGCAGCGACGGAGGCGACCGTCGCGACGCCGGCGACAATCCGATCGATTCTCGCGCCGAGCCTCTCGGCGATCGCGGCGTACTCGACGAACGCCAACGCCGCGCCGATCGCGCCGAGGGCGAGCGTCGACCAGTACCAGTACCAGATCGCGGCCAGGACGATGGGCAGCAGGACGAGGGCGCTGAGGATCCGAGTCAATCAGCGTCCAGCGACGGCCGGCTGATTGATGCCGCCGTAGCGGCGGTCGCGCTTCTGGTAGGCGACGATCGCTTCCAGCAGATCCCGCTTGCGGAAATCGGGCCATCGCGTCTGCGTGACCCAGATCTCGGCGTAAGCGATCTGCCAGAGCAGGAAATTGCTGATGCGCATCTCTCCGCTCGTCCGAATCAGCAGATCGGGGTCCGGCTGGCCGGCGGTGTAGAGACAGTCGGCGAAGGCGCGTTCATCCAGATCTTCGGGGCGGACGCCGCGCTCGAGCAGCCGGCGCGCCGCATCGACGATCTCGGCGCGGCCGCTGTAGTTGAGCGCGATGTTGAAGAGCATGCCGGTCGAGCCGGCGGTTTTCGCCTCGCCGTCGGCCAGCTCGCGGCGGACGTCGGTGGCGAGCGCGTCGGGCCGGCCGATGACGCGGAAGCGGATGTTGTTGCGGACGAGCGTGTTCAGCTCGAGACGCAGGTAGCGCTTGAGCAGCGTCATGAGCGTCGACACCTCCGCCTGCGGCCGCTTCCAGTTCTCGACCGAGAAGGCATAGAGCGTCAGCACTTCGATCCCGAGGCGCGCGGAGGACTCGACCACGTCGCGCACCGAGTCGATGCCGGCGCGGTGCCCCTCGACGCGCGGGAGGTGCCGCTCGGCCGCCCACCGGCCGTTCCCGTCCATGATGATGGCGACGTGGCGGGGCAACCGTTCGAAGTCGATCTGCCGGACGAGCCCCTCCTCGGCGGAACCGGGCGGGCATGTGGCGAGCATGTCGTCGAGAGCAGACATCGTGACGTCCGGGTCGTACCGGTCGTTCTTCAAGGGTAAACGCCGATGATACAGGGTCTTAGCGGCACGTTCAAGGCAACACGCTTCCTCGGTAGCGTAGAATAGAAGGACCCCAGCTCTCACCCCCCGGATGCAACAGTCGAAGAGCGCCTCTGGGCGCTACGTGTGGATGGTCGTCTGCGTGGGGCTCGCCCTCCTCGCGCACTCGGTCTGGGCCCTCGTCCAGGACCCTCCCGGCCTCTATCTTTTCGTGCTGCTCGGGTTGACGTTCGCCGGCGCGGCCGCACGGCTGCGGATACCGGCAATGCCGATCACCTTCTCGATCGCAGACACCTTCTCGATCGCGACGGCGCTGCTCGTCGGCACGCCCGGCGGAACGATCGCCGCCGCGCTCGACGGCATCGTCCTGTCGTACGGCTTCCGAAACACGGCGCGGACGCGCGACCGGATGCTGTTCAACGCGGCGGCTCCGGCGCTCGCGATGTGGATCTCGTCGACGGTGTTCTTTCTGTTCGTTCCGGCCGGCGGGTTGCTCGAGAATTCGGTGCCGCCGCGGGCCCTCATTGGACCTCTCGTGCTGTTCACGGCGCTCTGCTTCGCCCTGACAACCGGGCTCGTCGCGAGGGCGGTGGCGTTGGAGCAAAAAGCGGCGACGTTTCGCATCTGGCGCGAGCACTTCCTCCCACTCGGCCTGACCTACCTGTCGGCGGCGTCGATGGCCGGGCTGATCGTGACGTTCGTCACGCAGCGGCTCGAACTGGCCGTTATTGCGATGGTCCTGCCGCTGCCCGCCCTGGTCTATTTCGCGTTCAAGAACGCGCTCGGACGCACGCAGGATCACCTGGTGCACCTTGCGGCGATCAACCAGCAGTACCTGGCGACGATTGAAACGCTGGCGCAGGCGATCGACGCCAAGGACCAAGTGACGCACGGCCACATTCGACGCGTCCAGCGCCAGGCCGTCCGGCTCGCCCGCGAGATTGGCGTGACAGACGAGGGCCAGATCAAGGCGATCGAGGCGGCCTCGCTGCTGCATGACACCGGCAAGCTCGCGATCCCGGAGCACATCCTGAACAAGCCGGGACGCCTGACGCCGGCCGAGTTCGACATCATGAAGCGCCACGCGCCGATCGGCGCCGAGATTCTCTCGACGATCGACTTCCCGTATCCGGTCGTGCCGATCGTCCGACACCATCACGAGAACTGGGACGGGAGCGGGTACCCGGATCGCCTGCGCGGCGAACAGATTCCGGTGGGCGCGCGCATTCTGTCGGTGGTGGACTGCTTCGACGCGCTGACGTCGGACCGCCCGTATCGTCCGCGTCTGTCGACGGCGGCAGCGCTCGAGATCCTGCGGGAACGGCGGGGCTGGATGTACGACCCGGAGGTCATCGACACCTTTCTCAGGCTGGCGGACGAGTTCGTCGTCGAGGAGAACCGCCACGAGGCGGAGCCACAGGAAGACCGGATGGCCGTCATCAGCGGATCGATCCACTCTGTCGCGGACGCCGATCGCCGCGGGGATGGGGATGACGATACAGAGCGGCTGCGGACGGCGCTGGCCGTGGGCCGTGCGCTCGAATCCGGCGGTGGAACCGATGCGGCGATCGCCGCGCTGCTCTCGTCGCTGCGCGAGCGCATCCGCGTCACTGATGCCGCGCTCCTGCGCGTGAACGGCGCCGACTCGCTCTGCACGGCCGCCGCCGCCGGCGTGAACGCCGCGGCGCTTCGCGGGCTGACGCTGCGCATCGGCGAAGGCGTCAGCGGCTGGGTCGCGGCCAACCGCCGGCCGATGATGAACGCCGATCCGCGGTTGGATCTCCAGGGGCGCGTCGCAGGATCCGGCGAACAGCCACAGAGCATGCTGGCCGTCCCCGTCATCTCCGGCACGCAGGCCTGCGGCGTCCTGGCGCTCTACAGCGTGGCGCCGTCCGCCTTCACCGACGCCGATCTCCGCCTGGTCACGGCGGTCGCTCAGGCGTTCGGCGAGCGGCTCGCGATCGCGCTTGCGCGCTGACTGAGGCCTAACTCAGGTGTTCCGTCTCAGTTCAACGCTGTCTCGTTGCGGCACAAATGTGCACAAATAGTCATTAATCAGCAACTTAAGGCGTTCCGAGCGCCGGATCGGTTTCAAAACGGAACAATCCGTTGCAAGAGCGACACTACGCACTGGCGGTTCGATTCGACCCTAACTGGATGCAGATGAAAGAGTTCCAAGAATTTTCGCGGCGGACTGCAGGTTGGCTGAACTGTTGCCTTAGCTGGGCCGGACCCTGGTGTCCAAGCCGATCAATGCGAACCGCTCTCCGCATTTCAGTCGTAATCGCTCTAGCGTCGATCACGAGTAGTGTCGGCGCGGCCGCCGGGTCCACCAGACCTCGCTCGCGGGCACGTGTCGACCTCGCCGTCGCAGAGCTCCTGTCTCGCGCGCCGCGCGGCGAGCGCCCGCGCGTCATCGTACGGGTTCGCGAAGGCTCCGAGGAGCGGCTTCGCAAAGCCCTCCGCGCGCACGGCGATCGAATCACCGCCGAGCACGGATCGCTTCGCGCGTTCTCCGTCGCTCTCCATGACCACGACCTGTCCGTGCTCGTCGAGGACAGCGGCGTTCTCTCAATCTCGGCCGACGCTCGGGTGCGATCATCCGGACTGCTCGGTGGCCTCGTCGGCGGACTTGCTCAAGACCGTCGGCGGGCTTCTGGGGGTTGTCGGCCAAGTCCTGAACCCCGACCTCACTCCGTCCCCCGCGACTCCGCTGCGGCCGAAGGCTCTGCGCGACACGTTGGGTGTGGACGGGACGTGGACCGGGCGCGGCGTCGGCATCGCCGTGATCGACTCCGGGGTGGAAGCGTCGACCGAGTTCGGCGATCGCCTCACCGCCTCGTACGATTTCACGAGCGGGATGTGGCCCGTGTCGATGTCCGGCCGCGATGATTACGGCCATGGGACGCACGTCGCGGGGACCATCGCGCAGTCCGGCAGGCGGTCATCGAGCACGTCGTCGTGGCGCGGCATCGCCTCGAACGCGCGCATCGTGTCGCTCAAGGTGCTCGACGCGGACGGCGCGGGCATGACGAGCGACGTCATCGAGGCGATCGACTTCGCGGTGGACCACCGCGCGTCGCTCGGCATCGACATCATCAACCTGTCGCTCGGCCATCCGATTCTCGAGCCCGCGGCGGTCGATCCGCTCGTGCAGGCCGTCGAGCGCGCATCGCGCGCGGGCCTCATCGTCGTGGCCGCGGCCGGAAACGTCGGCAAGAATCCCCAGACGGGGCTCCCCGGGTATGCCGGGGTCATCTCTCCTGGCAACGCGCCGTCGGCGATTACGGTCGGCGCCGTCGACACGCAGGCGACCGTCAAGCGCAGCGACGACCGGATGGCGACGTACAGCTCGCGCGGGCCGACCTGGTACGACGCGTACGTCAAGCCGGACGTCGTCGCGCCGGGCCACGGCATCGTGGCGGCGGCCGCGCGGAACAGCACGCTGTATCAGGACTATCCGCAAATCCGCGACGCCAGCGACGCCGACTACATGTCGCTGAGCGGGACGAGCATGGCGACCGCGGTCGCGAGCGGCGTCATCGCGCTGATGGTCGAGGCCAACCGCTCGACCGGCGGGCCGGGCGCCCCGGATCTGACGCCCAACGCGGTCAAGGCCGTGCTGCACTACACGGCAACGGCCGTGCGCGACGATCTGGGCGTCGAGTACGATCCGCTGACGCGCGGCGCGGGTGCTCTCAACGGAGATGGCGCTGTCAGGTACGCCCGCGCGATCGATACCAGAAGCCCTGAGGGATCGCCCTGGCTCGTGCCGTCACTGGCGCCTGTGAATTCGTACACGGTGATTGCCGGCGAGCAGTGGCCGTGGGCCCAGACGGTCGTCTGGGGCAGCACCTTCGTCTGGGGCAGCACGGTCGCCATCCACCAAGAAGCCTGGGCGACCACGTTCGTGTGGGGCAGCACGTTCGTCTGGGGAAGCACCTTCGTCTGGGGGAGCAACGACCTCGTCTGGGACAATACCTTCGTCTGGGGCAGCACGGTCGTCTGGGGCAGCGACTCGATCGGCGTCAGCGATGGCGAGACGGTCGTGTGGGGCAGCTCCGATGGCCTCTCGCGCGAGACCGTGGTCTGGGGCAGCACCCAGGGCGGCACCGGCGCAACGTCCGCCCAGTAGGGGCGTTTCGCGAAACGCCCCTACCTTGCCGCGTTAATAATCCACCTTCAACAGCACCAATCCCTTCGCCGGCGCGGTCGGTCCGGCCTGGGCACGATCGCGCGAGGCGAG
Source organism: uncultured Acidobacteriota bacterium (assembly GCA_963847125.1). GTDB lineage: Bacteria > Acidobacteriota > Vicinamibacteria > Vicinamibacterales > 2-12-FULL-66-21 > DATAEE01. Next base: position 1,420,881 of record CAWJYM010000004.1, on the reverse strand, counting down.
CGCCGCCGCCACGCTTTCTACCGGACGGCGTCCCTGTCCGACCTCCACGAGCGTTCCCGTAATCGCGCGCACCATGTAGCGCAGGAATCCGTCGCCGGCGATCGTGAGCGTCATGCGCTCGTCCTCGGCGTCGACCCGCAGATCGCGGATCGTCCGCTCGGACGTCGCCGCGTCGCTGCCGGCCGCACGGAAGGCTGAAAAGTCGTGACTGCCGGTCAGCGGCCGCGCCGCTTCGCGCATGCGCTCCACGTCGAGCGGCGGCGGCACGTGCCAGACGTAGCGGCGCTCGAACGGCGGCAGGAAGGCTCCCCGCCAGATCCGGTAGGCGTAGACCTTCCCGATGGCCGAGAAACGGGCATTGAAGTCCGGCGCGGCCTCTTCGGCCGACGCGACGCGCACGTCTTCCGGCAGCGTGGCGTTCAGCGCGCGCATGAGCGTCGCCGCGTCGATGGCTGACTGGAGCTGCACGCTGGCCACCTGCCCGAGGGCGTGCACGCCGGCGTCGGTCCGTCCCGCTCCGACGATCGTCACCGGCCGCCCTTCGATCGGCTCGATCGCGCGCTCGACCAGCTCCTGGATCGAAACGCCGTTCGGCTGGCGCTGCCAGCCGACGTAATCGGTGCCGTCGTATTGGAGGGTGAGTTTGAGCGTGCGCATGGTGATCCGGGCACGCCCGACCTGAAGGTCGGGCCTACACGCGCGATCCGGGTTTGACGACCGGGATGCCCTGCTGGCAGAGCGGGCACACCGCGGCGTCCCAGGTCGGCAGCGCGTAGCGGACGAGCGGCTCGAAGGGAACGTCCAGGCGGTTCGCCTCGGCGCCGCGGTCGATGATTGACGCGGCGCCGACGACCGTCGCGCCCGCCGCGCGCGCGACGCCGACGGTCTCCCGCGTCGAGCCCGCCGTGGTCACGACATCCTCGACGACGAGGACGCGTTCGCCGGGCGCGAGCGTGAAGCCGCGGCGGAGAGTCAGCGTTCCGTCCTGTCGTTCGGCGAAAAGCGCGCGAACGCCGAGCGCCCGCCCCGCCTCGTGGCCGATGACGATGCCGCCGAGCGCGGGCGAAAGCACCGCCTGCGGCGTAGAGGCCGCGCACGCGATCCGCGATCGCGCCGCCCAAGTGCCTCCGCATGTTGCGGGTGCTGCAGCACCAGCGCGCACTGCAGATAACCGCCGCTGTGAAGCCCGGACGAGAGACGGAAATGGCCTTCGAGAAGAGCGCCGGAATCGCGGAAGAGTCTCAGAACTTCTTCTGAATTCATGGTGTTAACGGAGGCCAAGGAGGGCACAGAGAGAGACAAACACGGAGACACGGAGATAACGGAGAAATAGGGTTTCGTCTCCGTGTTCTCCGTGTCTCCGTGGTTATCCCTCCCCGTGTCCTCTATTGCCTCCGTGAGCCCTACCGCGTCAGCGTCCCTGCCGCAGATTGTCCTCGAACAGCTTGAGGATCCTCTTGTACTCGTCCGCCCAGCTCGTCTCCTCCGTGAACCCGTGATTTTCGACCGGGTACACCGCCAGTTCCCACTTCTCCTTGCGGAGCTCGATGAGCCGCTGCGTGAGCCGCACGGAGTCCTGGAAATGCACGTTGGTGTCCACCATCCCGTGGCAGATGAGCAGCGCTCCCTTGAGGTTCTGCGCGAAGTAGATTGGTGACGATCGCCGGTAGGCCTCGGCGTCTCTGTGCGGCTCGTTCAGGATGTTCGAGGTGTAGCCGTGGTTGTAGTGGGCCCAGTCGGTGACCGGTCTGAGCGCCGCGCCGGCCGCGAAGACGTCCGGCGTCGTGAACATCGCCATCAGCGTGATGAACCCGCCGTAGCTCCCGCCGTAAACGCCGATGCGCTTCGGATTCACGCCGTGCGCCGACGAGAGGTACTTCGCGCCGTCGACGATGTCCTCCAGATCCTTGCCGCCCATGTGCCGGTAGATGGCGGTGCGCCAGTCGCGTCCGTATCCCGAGCTGGCGCGGTAGTCCACATCGAGGACGACGTAGCCGCGCGAGGCAAGCAGGTTGTGAAACATGTACTCGCGGAAGTAGCTCGCCCAGTAGCGATGCGCGTTCTGCGCGTAGCCGGCGCCATGCACGAACACGACGCCTGGACGCGAGCTGTCTCGTTTCGCCCCCATCATCTCCGGCGTGAACAGCCGCGCGTACACGTCGACGCCGTCGCGTGCCTTGAACGTCACGACCTGCGGATCGGCCCACTTGAACGACCGCCACTCCTCGGTCGGCGTCGTCGTGATCTGCGTGGCGGGCGCCCCCGCGCGGTTGGGCATCACATACACTTCGGGCGGCCTGGTGCTGTACGAGTGGACGACACCAAGAATAGAGTCGTCGGGCGAGACCTCGGCTTGATTCGATCCCGTCATCGTCGTGACCCGCGCGCGGGCGCCGCCGGCGATGGGCATCGAGAACAGATGCCGTTCACCGGGATGGACCTCCGTGGACGTGACGTAGAACCTCGATTGATCCGCCGAGAGCTCGGCTGCGGTGATTTCCCACTTACCGGAGGTCAGCTGCTTCGGCGCGGGACGATCGCCGGTGACGTCGAGCGTGTAGAGATGCATCCAGCCGTCGCGCTCGGAGAGGAACCAGATCGTCCGGTTGTCCGGGAGGAACTCGACGGTCGGCCCGCCGAAGCCTCCGCCTCCCTGGCCCAGTTCGCGGATCCAGGCCTCGTCGGTCAGGCGATCCAGGACGCGCGTGTTTCCGCTCTCCGGATCGACCAGCAGGATCCAGCGATCTTTGTTGTCGGTCGATCGCGCGGCGCCGACGACCGACTTGCCGTCCCTCGAGGCCGCAGGCATCGACCATCTGACCTCTCGCGATGGCTTCTTGTCGTCAGGTTTCTCCTGGCTCTCGGGAGCCGACGCCGGGCCTGAGAGGCCCGGCGCTCCGTTCCCATTCCCCGCCGTCGTCTGCCGCCGGTCGCCCTCGCCCGCAAAGCTCGAGTCGGCCCAGGCGGTCTTACGGGTCTTCAGGTTCAGGATCGCCAGGAGCCGCTTCTCCTGCGCATCGCCGACGTTGGTACGGGTCTGGATCATCTCCGAGTACGACGACTCGGTCACGTAGTTCGGGACGTCGGCGATCTTGGCGCCCTGCGCGCGTTCCGAGACGATGATGAAGACGTGCTCCTCGTCCGGCGACAGTGAAAGATCCGTCGCGGTCTGGTTATCCTTCAAATCGACCTTCGGTAGCCCCTCACGCAGACGGCGATCCTCGTCCTTCTTCTTTTGCTCCGCCTGTTCTTTGACGTACTCGATCAGCTTTTGCTCTTCCTCTTTGAGGAACTTCTGGCTGTCGGTCATCCGCGGGTCCGGCTTCTTGACCGCGACGTCGGTGAGCTGAACGAGTCCACCATCCGCCACCGGGATGATGAACAGGTTGCCGTCGCGCGTGAAGGTCACGTGCGTGTCGTTGCGCGCCCAGCGCGGATTGGCTTCGTTGCCCGTCGTCCGGGCGATCCAGCGCCGCGTGCCGGCGATCGAGTCGATGAGCACGACGTCGCCGTTGTCGACGGCGAGCGCGCGGCGGTGCGCGCGATCCCAGCGTCCGTTGACCGGCGGGGCGAGCTTGCGCTCCTCATCGGTGAGTTTGCGAGGCGTTCCGCCAGCCTTCTGGACCATGTAGGTGGACGCCTCATCCTCGCCGGGCTTCCGCCACTCGAAGTACAGGCGCTCCGAGTCGCCCGACCAACGAAGCCCGGTCGGGGGGTACCCGATGAGGTCGGGGCCTCGCATGATGCTGTCGACGGTCAGCGCGAGTTTCTGCGTCGCGCCCGACGTTGGCGGGGAAGCCGGCAGCGGGGCCTGCGCCGAGAGCCCGGCGACGGCGACAGCGAAGGCGCCGCCGACTAAGGTATTGATGCGAGCCTGTTTACGCATAGGGCCGTAGTATACAATCGAGAGAAACCGAGGAAGGCCGCGGCCCGTCTAACATCAGACGAGGCCCCGCCTCGGTGCCACGGTTCTTGCTAGTCAACCGGCATCAGTTCTTGACCAGACTGTAAGTGGAGAGATTCGCAATGCGATTGAAGCCATCGTTTACGGCCTGCGCTCGCCTCGCCGGCGCCGCCGCCCTCCTGGGGGCCCTGTCCGGGTACGACCAGTCCCTGTTCGCCTCCGAGCAGTCGGCTGCGACTCCGCAGCCGGCTCCGGCGACGCAGGCGCCGCCGCCGCCGCAGCCGCCGTTGGCGGTGCCGAAGTTGCCGCCAAGTCAGGATGGAACCGGGCCGGTCCTGAGACTCTCGGTCGAGGAAGCGGTCACGCTGTCGCTCGAGCAGAACCTTGGAATCCGGGCCGACCGACTCACGCCGCAGATCGCGGACATGGGCGTCGCCAGCGCCGCGTCCGCGTGGACCCCCAATTTCAACACGCGATTCCAGTCCCAGAGCGTCACGAGCCCGACCGACAGCTTTCTGTCTGGCACCGCGGCTGACGCGGCGCAGTCCGATCGGGTTTTTACAACCGTGGGCATCTCGCAGAACCTCAAGTGGTTTGGAGGCAACTATTTCGTCGGCGTCGACGGAGCGCGTCGCGAGACGAACAGTTTCTTCGACGACCGCAATCCACGGCTGGATTCGAACTTGAACGTGCAGGTCGTGCAGCCCTTGCTGCGCAACTTCAAAATTGATGGCTTCCGCCAGCAGTTCCTGCAGGCGAACAACCGGCGGGAGGTGGCGGACCTCACGCTCCGTCAGACGATGGTGACGACGGAACGCAACGTCCGGAATGCGTACTGGGACCTGGTCTTCGCGGTGGCCAGCCACCGCGTGCAGGTGCAGTCGCTCGAGCTCGCCCAGGAGCAGCTGAGGAACAACAGGGTGCGAGTCGAGGTCGGCACGCTCGCCCCGATCGACATCATCGAGGCGGATGCGGAGGTCGCGCGCAACGAAGAATCGGTGATCGTCGCCGAAGCGAACATCAAGACCGCCGAGGACGTTCTGCGGGCGCTCGTGCTCAACCCGGAGCGGCCGGACTTCTGGCAGCTCCGGATCGAAGCGACCGAGGAGCCGGTGCTGCAGCCGCGGACGATCGACGTGGAGGCGGCGGTGCGCACCGCGCTGGCGGATCGCACCGACCTGCTGTCGGCACGAAAACAGGTCGAGGCCGACGAAATCGACGTGAAGTTTTTCGGCAACCAGCGGCTGCCGGATGTCAACGTGCAGTTCAATTACAGTGCCACGGCGCTCGGCGGCACGTTGTTCGAGCAGTTTGAGTCCTTCCCGGAGTCTGGTGACTTCGTCGCGCGTCCTGTCGTCGCCCAGCGGAGCTTCTTCTCGACGTTTGGGAACGTCTTCAGCAACGACTTCCCGACCTGGTCGCTCCAGCTGGTCTTCGGGTACCCGATCGGTCGCAGCACCGCGGAGGCGGACCTCGCGCGGACGCAGCTGCAGCGCACCCAGTCGCTCACGACCCTGCGGAACACCGAGATGCAGATCGTGACCGCCGTGCGCGACATCGGCCGGCGTGTCGCAACGAACTTTCAGCGCGTCGAAGCCACTCGGAAGGCGCAGAACTTCGCCGAGCAGCGGCTCTCGGCGGAGCAGAAGAAGTTCTCGGTCGGCATGTCCGACACGTTCCGCGTCCTGCAGGCGCAGCGCGACCTGGCGATCGCGCGCAACAACCTGCTGCGCGCGGTCCTCGACTACAACCGGACGCTCAACGACTTCGACGCCATTCAGAAAGCTCCGGTTGCCGGCGGCGCAATCCGTTAGGGCCCAGGGCTCGGGGCCTGGGGCCTGGGGTTGATTCCCAAGCCCCAAGCCCTAACGCCCATGCCCTAAGCCCCGCGGCCCGGGTGGTACACTCCGGCCCGTGCCCGGCCTGACCGTCACGGTCATCACCAAGAACGAAGCACACAACCTGTCGGCCGCTCTGGGTTCGGTTGCCTGGGCGGATGAAATCGTCGTCGTCGATTCGGGCAGCAGCGACGAAACGACCTCGATCGCGAAGCACTTCACGCCACGAGTCATCGAGCGCGAGTTCCGTGGCTACGGCGAGCAGAAGAACCACGCCGCCTCCCTCGCGCGCCACGACTGGATCCTCTCGCTCGACGCCGACGAGCGCGTGTCGCCGGCGCTCTCCGAGGAGATCAAGGCGCTGCTGGGCGCGGAGCCGCCGACGCGCGGCTACCGGATGCCGCGCGTGACCTTCCACCTCGGCCGATGGATCCGCACGACCGACTGGTATCCCGACTTCCAGCTTCGCCTGTACGACCGCCGCGCGGCGCGGTGGTCGGAACGGCTCGTGCACGAGTCGGTGCAGCTCGAGGGCAAGCCGGGATACCTGCAGGGGGAGCTGCAGCACTTCCCCTACCGGGATCTCGCCGCGCACCTCGAGACAATCGACCGCTACACGACGCTCGCCGCGGAGCAGATGTACAGGGATGGCGGGCGGCCCGGCCTCATATCAATGGCGGTCCATCCCCCGCTGGCGTTCCTCCGGAACTACGTTCTCCGCCGCGGCCTGCTCGACGGCGCCGCCGGGCTGAAGATTTCGGCGCTCAACGCGTACTACGTGTATCTGAAGTTTGCGAAGGCGAGGGGGCTCGCCCGTGGAGGACGCGGAGGATCTTGAGGTCACGGAGAAGAGCCTTTAACGCTGAGAGCGCAGAGGACGCAGAGGATGCAGAGGCTGGAAGCAGGATCGGCCGGCGCGCCTTCGGCGCGTGCGTTGCCTGAACGAGCGCGTGAGTAAGAGCCCTGTCACGAACGCATCGATCAAATGGCTCTTACCCACGCGCTCGTTCGTGCAACGCTAGGGCCCGACCGAAGGTTGGGCCCGGCCGATCCTGCTTCCAGCTCCACTCTGCGCCCCTTTGCGTTCTCTGCGTTGCAGCTTTTCTCAACGATCTCGACACACCTCACCGCGCTCACAACATAAGATGACGCCCTGGTGTTCTCCCTTCACATAGACACGGCTCGTACCTGGCGGGGCGGCCAGAACCAGGTCCTCGTCACCGTGCTCGGGATGCGGGCGGCGGGGCACCGCGCCGCGCTCGTCGCGCATCCGGCGGGCGAGCTGCGGCAGCGCGCGGCGGAGGGGCTCGAGCTGGTGCCGCTGGCGCCGGTGACCGAGATGGACCTCAGCGCCGCCTTTCGCCTGGCGCGCGTCGTGAAGCAGCTCAAGCCGGACGTCGTGCACGCCCACGACCCGCACGCCGTCGCGATGGCGGCGCTGGGGCTGTCGATGGGGACGGGACCGCAGCCGCCGCTCGTCGCGTCCCGCCGCGTGGACTTTCACATCAAGGGAAACGCGTTCTCGAGATGGAAGTACCGTCAGGTGGACTGCTTCGTCTGCGCCTCAGACCTGATCCGCCGGATGCTCGTCGGGGATGGCATCCCGGAGGATCGGACGGTCACGGTCCACGAGGGGATCGACCTCGAGCGCATTGCGGCCACACCGCCGATCGATCCGCATGCCGAGTTCTGGCTCCCTCACGGCGCGCCCGTTGTCGGCAATGTCGCGGCGCTCGTGGCGCACAAGGGACAGCGCCACCTCATCGCGGCGGCCGCCCTCGCCCTGCGCGAGGTGCCCGACGCCAGATTCGTCATCGCGGGCGAAGGGGAGCTCCGGCCGGCGCTCGAGCGCCAGATCCACGATCTGCGGCTCGAGAAACACGTGCTGCTCGCCGGCTTCCGTCCCGACGTGCTGTCGCTCCACAAGGGCTTCGATCTGTTCGCGATGTCGTCGGTCACCGAAGGGCTCGGCACGTCGCTCCTCGACGCGATGGCCTGCGGCAAGGCGATCGTGGCGACGAGCGCGGGAGGCATTCCCGAGGTGGTCGTGGACGGCGAGACAGGGCTGCTCGTGCCGCCGCGCGATGATGCCGCCCTGGCGGCCGCGATCGTGGCGCTCTTGAAGGATCCCGCCCGGCGGGCCGCGATGGGACGCGCCGGATTCGAACGCGTGCGCCGGCTGTTCAGCGCGGAGCGGATGGTGCAGGAGACGCTCGGCGTGTACTCACGTGTGCGAGCTGAGACGGTTCACGGAGGCCAGGGAGGGCACGGAGAGGGATCAACACGGAGACACGGAGGACACGGGGCCGAAACCTAGTTTTCTCCGTTATCTCCGTGTCTCCGTGTTTGTCAGTCTCCGTGGGCTCCCTTGTCTCCGTGAACCAGGCCTGCAGATGCCGCGCAGCGGGCATTGTGAATCGCGCTGCGGCCGGCCGTACCCGCACGCGTTCATCATGCCGAGGTGGCAGAGAGAGAAGTCGAACTTCACCGGATCGGCCGGATCGATCGCGCGGAGCGACGCGGTGATCTCGGCCGCCATCTTCCAGCCCGGGCTCGCGTATCGCGTCAATCGCAGGCAGCGGCCGAGCCGGATGACGTGCGTGTCGAGCGGCACGATCAGCTTTGCCGCCGGCACGCGCGTCCAGACGCCGAGATCGACCTGGTCGCTCCGGACCATCCACCGCACGAACAGGTTCAGCCGCTTGCACCCGCTGCCCCCCGACGGGCAGGGAAAGAAGTAGTGCACCCCCGGACGCTTCGGGACGCGTCCACGCGATCCGGAGGACCGCGCGTACACAGGCCTCAGATCCACGGCGCGCGCGCGCCGAGAGAACGAATCGAGCGCGGGCCCGACGTCGACGTGATCCCCTTCGAACCCTTCGAGAAAGTAGGCCTCGATGGACCCGCTCCGTTCGAGCATCGTGCGCAGAATCCAGATGAGCGCGGCGAGATCCCGGCCGCGCGTCCAGCGATGCACCAGGCCGTCGAACGCCCGGCCGTCGCGGGACGGGTCGAAGCGCCGGGTGAACGCGGCGGGGTGCGGACCCATCAGCCTGAAGAGCGCCTTGATCGACTGGAGGACGCTCGCGACCCGCCCGAAGGCGAGCGCCGCGGCGCAGAATCCGGCGATCTCACGGTCCGCCGGATCGGCGAACGGCCGCACGAGCTCGACCGGATCCGCCGCGGCCGCCTCGCGGTTGAAGGCGTGGTAGTGGCGGTCCAGTTCGGCCCGCAGCGTGGTCACGGAGGCAAGGGAGGACACGGAGAAATGACTACCACGGAGACACGGAGAGAACGGAGCAAAAAGGCATTAGGTCCCTCCGTGAACTCCGTGTCTCCGTGGTGATCACTTCTCCGTGATCTCCCTGGTCTCCGTGGGCTGATCAGAACGTCGTGATCGGCTCACCCGCCCTGCACATCGGGCACTCGGCTGCCGGGAAGTTCTCCGACGCCCGATAGCTCGCGAGCGAGATGTTGGGGACGCCGAGGTCCACGACCGCCTCGAGCCGATCGTAGATTTCGACCGTCGCGATCACGGTGCCTCCGACGACGCGAACGAGCGAGGCGCACCGTTCGAACGTCTTGCCCGTGTTCCGCACGTCGTCGGCGAGCAGAACGCGCTTCCCGGCCATCTGCTTCGCGTAGAACGGACGCAGGATGAAGCCGCCCGACGGGTCGGCTGAGAACGGGGCGAACGTGCAGGGCGGATGCGTCAGGGCGCGGCGGCCGTCGAGAAGACCGGCCAGCGTGTGCGCGAGCAACGCGCCGCCGGTGGCCGGCCCGGCGATCACCTGCGCGGAGGTCGTGATCTGCGACGGAAGGATGTCGAGAAGGTCCTGCGCGAGCTGCCAGATCGTCGACGGAGAGCGGAAGAGCTGGTGCGCGTTGAGGTACGTCCGGCCGTGATAGCCGTTTCCGTAGTCGAAGTGCCCGTCGAGCATGAGCACCTCGGAGTCGCGGAGCTTCTGAAACGCGTTGGTTCGGACTTCTTCGAGTCTATTCATTCGCCGGCGGGCCTAAGAGGCCCGCCCTCCTTGAGCCGGCTGACCGGCTTCCTGAACGAGATTCGCGGCGCCCGGCGCGTCGGCGTTCACGTACACGATCCGTCCGCCGACGATCGTGGCCCCGACGCCGCCGCGCAGGTTCCAGCCGTCGAACGGCGTGTTCTTCGACTTCGACCGGAAACGTGCGGCCGAGACGATGACTGGAAGATCCGGCGCGAGCAGCGTGACGTCCGCCCGGGCGCCCGGCGCGAGCGTCCCCCCCTCCAGCCGCAGGATGCGCGCGGGGTTGAGCGACAGCAGCTCGATCATCCTCGAGACGCCGATGTGGCCCGCGTGGACCAGGCGGTCGAACACGAGCGGCACCGCGGTCTCGAGTCCGACGATGCCGAACGGCGCCAGGTCGAACTCGACTTCCTTCTCATCGTAGTGATGGGGCGCGTGATCGGTCGCGATGGCGTCGATGCTGCCGTCGGCCAGCCCCTGAATCATCGCGTCGCGGTCCGCCGCCTCACGCAGCGGCGGGTTCATCTTGACGTTGGTGTCGTAGGCCGTGGCCCGGCCGCCAGGGCCGCCGGCGCCGGCGAGCGCCTCGTCGGTCAGCGTGAAATGGTGCGGCGCCACCTCGCAGGTCACGGGGGCTCCGCGGGTCTTGCCGTCGCGGACCGCCCGGAGCGATCCACGGACGCTCATGTGCGCAATGTGCACGGCGCTCCGCGTCAGCTCCGCCAGCGTGACATCGCGTTCGACCATGATCGCCTCGGCCGCCGCGGGAATGCCTTTCAGGCCGAGCAGCGACGCGTGAGGCCCTTCGTGCGCGACGCCATCCGCCTTCAGGGAGGGATCCTCGCAGTGGTCGATGACCGGCATGCCGAACATGCCCGCGTACTCGAGCGCCCGGCGCATCAGGAGCGCGGTCGCCACCGGACGCCCGTCGTCGGACACCGCCACGCAGCCGGCGGCGTGCAGCTCACCGATATCGGCCATCTGCTCGCCCCGCGACCCGCGCGAGACGGCGCCGATCGGGTAGACGCGCGCGAGCCCCGCCTCGGCCGCCCGGCGCAGGATCAGCTCCGTGACGCTCGCCTGGTCGTTGATCGGATCCGTGTTCGGCATGCAGGCGACGGCGGTAAAGCCGCCCGCCACCGCCGCGGCACAGCCGGTCGCCACCGTCTCCTTGTGTTCCTGACCCGGCTCCCGCAGATGCACGTGCATGTCGATGAGGCCGGGGCACACGATCCAGCCCTTTGGCACCTCCACGACCTGCGCGCCGTCCGCAGGAAGCGACGGCTCCACCCGCGCGATGCGGCCATTCTCGATCAGCACGTCGCGGGCGCCGGACACGCCGGACGCCGGGTCGACGACCAGGCCTCCTCTAATGAGTATCATCAGCCGTTCCACCTGCCATGAGATACAACACGGCCATCCGTACCGCCACTCCGTTTGCGACCTGATCGAGGATCACCGAGAACGGTCCGTCGGCGACGTCCGATGCGATCTCCACACCGCGGTTCATCGGACCGGGGTGCATGATGATCACGTCGGGCGCGGCGCGCCGCAGCCGCTCGGTCGTGATGCCGAACAGCGTGAAGTACTCGCGCGTGGACGGAAAGAAGTGTCCCTGCATCCGCTCGCGCTGGATGCGGAGCATCATGACGACGTCGGCCCCTTCGACCGCTTCGTCGACGTTCGTCGTCGCCCGCGGGCCGAACTGGTCGATGCCGGGCGGGATGAGCGTCGCCGGGCCCGACACCCAGACGTCGGCGCCGAGCTTCTGCAGAAGCAGCAGGTTGGACCGCAGCACGCGGCTGTGCAGCAGGTCGCCGATGATCGCCACCTTGAGCCCCGCGATCCTGCCCTTCCGCTCGCGAATCGTGAACGCGTCGAGCAGCGCCTGCGTCGGGTGCTCGTGCATGCCATCGCCGGCGTTGACGATGCGCGACCGGCAGATTCGAGCGAGCAGATGGCAGGCGCCGGACGAGCCGTGGCGCATCACCGTGATATCCGGCGACATCGCCTCGAGGTTGCGGGCGGTGTCGGCGAGCGTCTCCCCTTTCGCCACGCTCGACCCCACGACCGCGACGCTCAACGTGTCGGCGCTCAGGCGTTTCTCGGCGATCTCGAACGACGTCCGGGTGCGGGTGCTCGGCTCGAAAAACAGGTTGACCACCGTGCGGCCGCGCAGCGTCGGGACTTTCTTGATCGTGCGCTTGCCGACTTCCTTCATCGCCTCGGCCGTGTCGAGGACGAGACCGATCTCCTCGGCTGTCAGCTCCGCGATGCCGAGCAGATGGCGTCCTCGAAGCGATGCGGCCGCCGGCGGGTGCGGGTCCAGAACATGCGCCGGGACGACGGTTTCCGGGGCGGGTTTGGTCATGGCGCGTGCTCCTCGATCGACACCAGGTCGTGGCCGTCGTCCTCCGCCAGACGCACCTGGACGCTCTGTTTGAGCGAGGTCGGCACGTTCTTCCCGACGTAGTCCGCTTTGATGGGCAGCTCGCGATGGCCGCGGTCCACGAGCACCACGAGCTGGATGGCTCGAGGCCGCCCGAAATCGATGAGCGCGTCGAGCGCCGCCCGCACCGTTCGCCCCGTGTACAGAACATCGTCCACGAGGAGGATCCGGCGGTCGTCAATCGAGAACGGGATGTCGGTGCTGCGGACGAGCGGCTGCGGGCCGACCGGCTGCCGCATCAGGTCGTCGCGGTAGAGCGTGATGTCGAGCGCCCCGGCCGGAACCGGCTCGCCGGCGATCTCGGACACCGTCTTGACGATGCGCCGGGCCAGCGTGACGCCCCGCGTGCGGACCCCGACGAACGCCAGCTCGGCGACACCGCGATTGCGCTCCACGATCTCGTGCGCGATCCGCGTCAACGCACGACCGATCTGCGCCTCGTCCATCACGACAGACATGTTCGCGCTTCACACGCAACAGAGAGAAGCCGCGGCCGCGAGGGAGCGGCGCGGGGCGTAGGGCCCCCGCAAGCGACCGAGCCGGGGTGTGGGGCGAAGCCCCACATGATCAAAGCTGGATTTGGACGAAGGAGAGAGAGGGTCACGGCATACCTCTTCGCGGCCTCTCAGGACCGCAGTTAAAGAGTGGCACTCATTCTAGCAGAATTCAGAATCCAGAATCCAGAATTCAGAAGGTGCTCAGTCGAACGCCGCTCGTCCCTCTCTTTCCCGACCCAGATTAACGGTGTGTGCCTACTGCGGAATCAGGACGAGATGCGAGCCGGGACGCGGCGCGCCATCTGTGCCACGAACGTCGGCGATCAAATGAGCGTTGCCATCCGCCTGCCGCTCGATGCGGACGTAGCTGAAATTGAAGATCCCGCCTTCCGCGTAGAGCGATGTCGGGTTGGCGGCCGGATCCAGCGGCCGCGGCACGGCGCGCACGGCGTTGAGCGGTCCCGAGACGAGCTCATGCAAGACAAGACGGTCTCCGTCGCCGTCGGCGTCCATGTTGTATGCGATCGTCTGCGCAAAATGGACGTCCGTCGTCACGAAGACGACGTTACCGGCGTTGATCCGATCGAGTTCTGACAGCATGCGGAGCAGCTCCAGCTCGAACCCGGTTGGCTCCGCGCCGAGGTTCGCCCAGGCATCGCGGCCGAACGCTACGCTGCCAGTCGTGATTGACATCGGCACGTCACTCGAGACGATCTTCCATGTTGCTGTCGAGGCGCGGATTCCTTCGACGAGCCACGCGATCTGCTCCTTACCGAGCATGTCCTTGTCGTTGGCGGCGGTATCCGGAAGATCGTTGCGATCGCGATACGAGCGGGCATCGAGGACGAACACTTCCACGTCCTGGCCCCAGCGGAACGACCGATAGATGCGGGTTGGATCCGCGGCCTGCCGCTCGATCGGAGAGTACAGGAAGAACGCGTCGAGACCCTGCGCGACAAGGTTCGGATAGCCAGGCCGATCGATCGTGGCGGAGTTCCAGTACGTCCACGGCGCACCGAAGTCGTTGATGACTTCGTGATCGTCCCACTGCGAGATCACGGGAGTGCGCTGGAGAAAGCTCTGGTAGAAGGGATCCGCGCGGTTATATCGGTAATGCCGGAATAAGACGTCGCGGACTTGCTCGGTGTTCGTCCAGTCAACAGATGGGTCGCCGATGTTCGGGAAATCTCCAGGGATGTTCTGCCATCCGCCGGGGCCTGCGGCCGGGCAGTCGCCGTCGGCATAGATCATGTCGCCGTTGGCGATGAAGAAATCCGGAGCAAGCGCTTCCATCCTGGCAAAAATCGTGTAGCCACCCTGTTGGGCGTTTCGGCAGAACTGCTGGCCGCCCAAGTCGGCGCCGACGACGAAGCTGACCGATCTGCCGTGCGAAGGGGACGGTGCGGTCTTGAAGGTTCCAACGCGACTCTCCGAGACCTCCGAACGACCTCGCCCACCCGCCCCCGCGAACCACACGCGATACCAATAGCGCGTGTCCGGGTCGAGGCCCCGCAGCCTCAGTTGAGCTGTAAAATCGGTGGCCTCCGAAGCTTTCGCGCTTCTGCTCGACTTCACACGCCGAAACGACGGATTGGCGGCAACCTCGACGTGCATCTGCGCCCTCCCACTCGCACGCGCCCAGATGACCGCGCTCGATGCTGTAACGTCGCCGCTCGCGATGCCGTGAGTGAGCACCAGCGGCGACGACCCGACGATTGCGAGGCTGTTTCCCGCCGCCGCGATGACACCGATGGTGACGAGTGCGAGGACCGCGCGGGTACCTATAGACATGGCCACTCCTCCTGTCGGGAAGCAGATGCTGAGGCCCGTGACGAAACGATAGGAAATCTCGACACGGTTAGCGGCCCCGTCGTCCGGGGAAGAACGAGCGCACCGATAGGACACCGAACGGTCGCCAGAGACGGTGCGCTTGAGGAGCCCTGGGCTCGGGCCTATTCGGCTTCGGGGCGGACACTACTCTTACGACGGGACCGCGTCAACGTCAGCGGTATTGACTGGATTCTGAACTCTACCGATCGTGTGTCGCGATGAAGGTAATCGGGCGATCCGCGGTGAACGATCGCTGGAACAGATCCGCGCGGGCGAAGCCGTCCATGTCGCGTCCAACGGGCAGCCCCAGGAAGTAGAGCACCGTCGGCGCCACGTCGACGATCGATCCCCGCTCTGGCAGCTTGCCGGTCGTGACATGGGCGCCATAGGCGATGAGGAACCCGTCGGGGGCGCGGTCGTGCGTGCCGGTGATGTGCCCCTCGCGCATCGCGCGGGCCACGAGGCGCTTCGCGGGGCTGACCGGCTGCATGCCGAAGCCGGACACGACCAGGAGCAGGTCCTCCGGGCCGAGCGTCTCGACGACCGAGCCGATCTCGGCGTCGATGTAGCCGTAGTAACGGTCGAGCACCTCGCCGTGCCGCTGGCGCTCCGCCTCGGTCACGTCGCCGAATGCGCGGGGCTGCGCGTAGCGCAGATACACATGTCCGACGTCGTCGAGCCCGGCGTACCGGACGGCGGTCAGGGTGAGAGGCCCGCTCGCCGCCGCAAGCTCCCGCGCGGCACGCGCGTACACCGGGTCCCAGCGCGCTTCCGAATCGTCCCCGCCGGCGGCCTCCGCACCTTCCAGGCCGGCGGGAACGACGTCCGGCCGCTCCGCCGCTTCCGTGAAGATTCCGCGGGTTGCCGGCAGGATCTCGGGCGGATACGCGACCTCCTCGTCGTCGAGCCTCAAGAGCGGACTCGAGATCTGATGGAACCGATCGCTGACGAGAAAGCCGCGCACCGGGCGCGCGGGCAGCGTCGCGGGCCATCGGACGATGCCCGTCGCCAGACCGAAGCCGTTGAGGATGTGCCAGATCGGACGGGCGCGTAATGCGGCGGACGTCGTCGGATCGCTCGAGACCAGCTCCAGGCGCACGAGGAGATGCGAGAACGTGTAGTCCGGCAGCAGATCGACCGGCGCGTCGGACGGCTGCACGCGATACATCGCGCGCGAGCGCACGCCATTCGAGGGCGGGTACTTGCCGGTGGCGACAGCCGCCCACACCGGCTCCGGCTGCGTCGGACGAATCGTCGCCAGGTCGATCGTCGCCCCGCGCGTCAGCAGGCGGTCGAAGTTCGGGAGACGTCCCTCAGCCGCCCGGGGCCAGAGGTATTCGAGCGACGCGCCGTCGAGCAGTATGAGGACGACGCGTCCCGCGACCTGCGCGGAGGCAACGCTCGGCAGATCGAGACGGCGCGCGCCCAGCGGATCCGGCTGTCCCAGCCCGCGCGCGGCGAGCGGCGCCGCGATCGACGTCGCCACGGCGAGCAGGAGCATCGCCCCCGCGGCCGGGCTCCCGCGCCGCCCGAAGGAATAGCGCGCCAGCGCGGTCAGGAGGATGGCCGCGGCGGCCCCCGACATCGCGACGGCGCCGATTGTCATGCGTCGGACGGCGGGCTCTCCGAGCGTCAGCGCAAAGCCTCGGAGGTTGACCCACATCAGCACGGCCGCGCCGACCGAGGCGAACGACGCCATCCAGGCCAGGAGCTGGACGCTGATCCAGCCGGGCGACACCGGCGTCGCCACGAGCTCACGCACCGCGAGCGCGAGATAGAAAAAGACGACGAGGTGCGCGCCGTAGAAAACGGCCAGCGTTCGGGCCCAGTGCCAGGTCGTCTCCGACATCATCGGCACGTGCGGATTCAACTGCAGGAGGAGCACCGCGAGGTACGCGGCGCCGAGCAGTCCGCCCGCGAGCGAGTTGGTGAACATCCGGAGGAACCGCACAGCCGCAGATTAGCGCAGATTCCACGCGGATGAACGCGGATCAACCCGCGATGTAGGTATACTGCCGAAGATGCGCGCGTTTATGCCCATCGACGTCGATGCCGCGGTCGTCGCGAACACGCGACTGTCCGACGAGTACAACGTCGTCGCGCTCGACGCGCCTGCGATCGCGCGCGACGCGCTGCCGGGACAATTCGTGATGTTGAAGCCGGCGCCCGGCACGGACCCGCTGCTGCGGCGCCCGTTCTCGATCTTCGAGATTCTGCGCGACGGCGGCGGGCGCCCGACAGGCCTGTCGATCCTCAACAAACGCGTGGGCGTGGGCACGCGGCTGCTCTTCGACGTCGGGCCCGGCTCGCGCGTCGCGTGCCTCGGTCCGCTCGGTCTGCCGTTCACCGTCGGAGGGACGCCCCAGACCCCGGATGCACTTCCATCCGAAGCGTGGATGATTGCCGGCGGCGTGGGGCTCGCGCCGTTCGCGACCCTCGCCGAGATCCTGGTCGCGCGCCGCGTGCCGGCGACGCTCTTCTACGGCGGCCGACGCGCGTCGGACCTGTTCTACGTCGAGTGGTTCGAGCGCCTCGGCGTACGCGTGGTCCTCACGACTGAAGACGGAAGCCGCGGCGAACGAGGCTTCGTGACGGCGCCACTCGCGCGCGCGCTTGCGACTGCCACGACCGGTCGCATTCTGACGCTCTATGCGTGCGGACCGACGCCGATGATGGCGGCCGTCGCCTCTCTGGGCCGCACGCACCGCCTTCCCGTCGTCGTCTCCCTCGAGCAGACGATGGGCTGCGGCCTCGGCGGCTGCTACAGCTGTGTGGTCCCCGTCCGAAGAAACGGGTCGGCGCACTTCGTGCGGTCGTGCCTCGACGGACCTGTGTTCGATGCGAGCCACGTCGTCTGGGAGGAGCTCACGCGGTAGGCGGGCCAGCGCCCGCGGCCCGCGCGAGGCGCCGGAGGGAAGCGCGGGCGAAGCCCGCGCCGCCGAGCGCGAGCGAGTGGGGGTGGGGCCCCACGAGCGCAAAAGAATGATGACACCTGACCTCTCCGTCCAGATCGGCCCGCTCAAGCTGGCGAATCCGATCATCGCCGCGAGCGGGTGCTTCGGCTACGGCGTCGAGTACGCCGACGTCGTCGATCTGTCGACGCTGGGCGGCGTCGCGGTCAAAGGGCTCTTCCTCGAGGAGCGTGAGGGCCACCCGCCGCCGCGAATCGTCGAGACGCCCTCCGGCATGCTGAACGCGATCGGCCTGCAGGGCATCGGCGTCCACCGCTTCATCCGCGAGAAACTGCCCGAGCTGCGGGACCGTCGAGCGGTCGTCCTCGTCAACATCTGCGGCACGACCCTCGACGAGTACGTCGAGCTCGCGCGGATCCTCTCTGACGCGGAAGGCGTCGCCGCGCTCGAGCTGAACATCTCATGCCCCAACATCAAGGAAGGCGGGATCACCTTCGGCTGCAGCCTGACTGGCACGTTCGACGTCGTCAGCGCCGTGCGCAAGGTGACGACGCTGCCGGTCGTCCCCAAGCTGACGCCGAACGTCACCGACGTCGCGTCCTTCGCGCGAGCGGCCGAGCAGGGGGGCGCTGACGCCGTCTCGCTCGTGAACACGTTCCTCGCGATGGCGATCGACGTCGAGACGCGCCGGCCCAAGCTGTCGAACATCGTCGGCGGGTTGAGCGGCCCGGCGATTCGGCCGATCGCGGTCCGCATGGTCTACGAGTGCCGGCAGGCCGTCAAGGTGCCGATCATCGGCATGGGCGGCATCGCCACGGCCACCGATGCACTCGAGTTCCTGATCGCCGGCGCGGCCGCCGTACAGGTCGGCACTGCGAACTTCGTGGACCCGTTCGTCTGGTCGAAGCTCGTCGACGGCCTGCGGGACTACGTCGCCCGTCATGACGTCGCGCGGATCGCGGATCTCGTCGGCACGCTCGACACGCGCGCACGCGAGCAGGCGTGGATCAGCTCCTAGTCGCCCTCGACGTGGACGACGGCCGGCGCGCGCTGGAGCTGGCCGCCTCCCTGAGAGGGCTCGCGGGCGGCTTCAAGATCGGCAGCCGGCTGTTCACGGCTGAAGGCCCGGGTATCGTCCGCGCGCTCGCCGAGCGGGGCGACCGCGTCTTCCTGGACCTCAAGTTCCATGACATCCCCAACACAGTCGCGGGCGCCGTCGAGTCGGCCACCGCGCTGGGCGTCTGGATGCTGAACGTCCACGCGGCGGGGGGCGCCGCGATGATGCGCGCGGCGCGCGAGGCGGCCACACGGACGGCGGCCGCCTCTCGACGAGAGCCGCCGCTCGTGATCGCCGTGACCGTCCTCACGAGCATGACTCAGGCAACGCTCGACGAAGTTGGCGTTCTGCTGCCGCCGATCGATCAGGTCACCAAGCTCGCGTCGCTGACCATGGAAGCAGGGCTGGACGGCGTGGTCGCCTCGCCCCTCGAAATCGACGCCGTCCGGAGGCGCTGCGGCGATCGGTTCGTCATCGTCGCCCCCGGCATCCGCGGCGAGACCGCCAGGGCGGGCGCCGGCGACGATCAGGCCCGGACGATGGGGCCGGCGGAGGCGATCGCGGCAGGCGCCAGCTTCATCGTTGTCGGCCGGCCGATCATCGGCGCGCCCGATCCGCGCGCCGCGGCGGAGAGGATCGTTCAGGCACTAGGCACTGGGCAGTAGGGGCGGTTCCCGCCTTCGCGCTTCGCGCTACGGCGAGGCAGGCGCGAACCGCCCCTACGCATTCATGATCCTTACCCTCTATTCCCGCCCCGGCTGCCATCTCTGCGAAGAAATGAAGGCTGTCGTCGAGCGGGTCCGACGCGAGCATCCGATCGAGCTGTACGAAGTGGATATCAGCGGGGATTTGGAGCTCGAACGGCGCTACGGGCAGGAAATCCCGGTGCTCGAACTGGACGGAAAGAAGATCGCGAAATTCCGAATCGACCCGGAGACGCTGCGGAGGGCTATCAGCAGGACCGTGTAGGGGCGGTTCGCGAACCGCCCCTACTTGCCCGTGATGATGAAACGCCCTCTACGGTTCCGCGACCAGCAGGCCTCGGTGAGCTCCGCGCAGACCTGCTGCTCCTCTCCCTTGCTCACGATCGCGATGCGGTCGCCGGTCAGGCCGAGTCCGTTGAGATAGTCGCGGACGGCCGCTGCGCGGCGCTCGCCGAGGGCGAGGTTGTACTCGTTGGTGCCCCGGGTGTCCGCGTGCCCTTCGACGGTTGCCTTGATCGTTGACCAGCGCTTGAGCCACGCGGAGTTCTTCTGAAGCGCCGGCCCGCGCGGTTTCGCTGAGATCGGCGCTGTCGTAGTTGAAGAACACGTCGGCCAGCGGCTGCTCCGCGTTGAGCTCCTCGAGTGATTTGCGGGCGAAGACTTCGTCCTCGGTCAGCGGCGTCGGCGCCGGCGCGGTCGGCGGGGGCGGCGGCGGCGGAGGCGGCGGCGGCGTCGGATCGGACGCAGGCGGCGGTGGCGGCGGCGGCGGCGCGGGCGTCGTCGCAGGCTTCGGCTTTCCACACGCGACTACGGTAAGCAGCGCGGCCAGTCCCATCGCCAGACACGCACGACTCGCGCGATTCATAGAAAGCCTCTCCTGAAAACTGAACGAGCTTAACATACGCACATGGACCGGCTGCTCGAGGCCACCGCGCGCGCCGAGCGCCACCACTTCTGGTTCCGCGGGTTCCGCGCGTTCGTGACGCCGCTCGTCGAGCGCGCGGTCGACAGCCGCCCGGCGGAGATCCTCGACTGCGGCGCCGGCACCGGTCACAATCTCCAGTGGCTTTCGAGGTTCGGACGCGCCACCGGCATCGACCTGACCTGGAGCGGCCTCGCCTACGCGCGCGCGGCCGGCCGCACCCGTCTGGCGCGCGCCAGTGCCGCCGCGCTCCCCTTTGGCCGCGCTTCCTTTGATCTCGTCACTTCCTTCGATGTTCTACAGTGCATTCCTGACGAGGCCGAGGAAATGGCCGTCCGGGAAATGCGCCGGGTCCTCCGCCCCGGGGGCCACCTTGTCGTCACCGTCGCCGCTCTCGAGCTGTTGCGAGGGAACCACTCGGTCCTCTCGCGCGAAGTCCGGCGGTACAGCCGGAAGAATCTACGGCGGTTGCTCGAGGCGGCCGGCTTCGATCTGCTGGCCGTGACCTACACCCACGCGACGCTTTTCCCCCTCATCGCCCCGCTCCGCGCCGTGCAGCGGCTGTCCGGCCTGGCCGCTTCCGACGCCGATGCCGCCGCGGCGCAAGAAATCTCCATCCCCCCGGCACCGATCAACGCGCTGCTCGGCGGTCTGTTGAGCCTCGAAGCGCGGGTCGTTCGGACGGTGCCGATGCCCTTCGGCAGCTCTTTGGCGGCGCTTGCTCGGACGAAGGGTCCTTCGGAATTGGTCGTTTCCCCAAACAACTGACGAATCAGAAAAACCGTGGCGATCCGTGGTCGCCCGGGTCGTTGAACGAGGGCCCGGGCTCCGTCCGGTACAGCTCCCGACCGTCCTCTTCCGAGATCCTGACGAGGCCGAAGGCGCCGATCGCGAACTCGCGCAGGGCAGGAGAGGCGCGCCGGGTGTCGATCACGACATATCCCATCCGCGTGCGTTCGACGAGCGGCTGCGCGTCCTCCCGCGCCACCCGCTCCATGGCGGGATCGAGCGGCAGCCGCTCGCTCAGATCAAGGAGCGCCGACAGCAGCGGGAATCGCCGATACTTCGCCACCTCGGTCACCGGGATTCGGGACAGGTAACCGCCAATCAACGCCTTCTCGTGGTACGTCTGGTAGAACTGACTGGACGCGCTGAAGTCCCCCTCCGACATCACGCCGTCGCGAATGCCGAACGGCAGCTCGAGAACGCGGATGTTCCGCGGATCCTCCCTGATCTGACCGTAGATCGCCGGCACCGCCGCCGTATGCAGCGGGCGCGGCGCCGGCCAGAGCTCGAAGACGAGCCCCGCGGCGACGGCCGCGAGGATGATCCGCCGCCGGGGCCCGCTCGCCAGCCGCGAGAGGCACACCGCGAACAGCACGGCGAACGCCAGCATCGCCGGCACGACGAACCGCGTCGGCATGCGCGCGCCGCCGACGATGGGCACGTACCGCAGGAGCGCCCACGGACCTGGAACATACGTCTCGATGCCGGCGACGCGGATGAACGGCCCGAGCGCCAGCAGCGCGAACGACACGGTCATCGCCAGCCACCTGCGGGGCAGCGGCTCCCGCCGTTTCCAGAGGACGATGCCGATGACGGCAATCGCCACGAAGGTGAGCGACGCGACCTGCTCGGGAAACGCGTCGAGCCGCTCGCGGGTCAGCCACTCGCGCCAGCCCGGTCCAGCGAGCGGGTGATTCGGATTCGGCAAAAGCCAGGCGACGAGGTCGATGCCCGCCGGGCTGCTGCGCCAGAAGATCTCTTCCTGAAGTCGCCCGCCTTCCGCCATGCGGTGGCCCAACGCGTAGAGAACGGGAGACAGCATGGTCGCGCACACGAGACCGCCCGCGAGCAGCATGCCGACGACCCGCTTGGGTTCGAAGCCCTGGGTCGCGAGGCGCGGCCGCGCCACGAGCGCAAGCCGCGCCAGCGCCGTCAGCGTCAGCAGCAGCATCGGCGTGTACGCGGATCGCATGCTCACTGTGATCCCGAGGAGCTGCACGCGGCGTCCGCCGCTCGCCAGAATGCCGAACACGAGGCCGGCGAGGCACAGCATCAGCACGTCGAGGACGCGCGCGAGCGGCATCGGCGACCGATGGCGCTCCATCCGCACCAGCAGCGCGCCGGCGAACACGCAGAACAGCAGGACGCAGTAGATGCCGTAGTACGCGTCGCACAGCGCGGCCCACGCGACGACCAGGCCGGCCAGCGCCGCGTCGCGAAGCCGTCCTGTTTCTTCGACGCGCAGCAGGAGGAGCAGAAAGATGGCCAGCGGAGCCGCGGCGAGCAGGCTGAAGTGCGCCGTGCTCTTCGCGATCATCGTCGGCGAGCAGGCGAAGAGCAGGCCGGCCAGCCAGGCCTCGGCCTCCCGTCCCGTCACCCGCCGCGCCAGCAGGTACGTCGCAAACCCGGTCAACGTGATCATCGCCAGCTGGACGAGGTTGAACGCGGCGACCACGCCGACGAGCGGGATCAGAGGAAACGCGATCACGTCCTGGAAGATCGTGTAGTTGTGCAGGCTGAGATCGATCGGCGGCGTCAGCGCGAGGATCTTCGACGTGAACAGCGGCAGGTGACCGTGAGCGACGATCTCGTGCCGGAAGACCCAGTTGTTCCAGATGTAGACGCCCGTGTCGCCCGACACGGATCCTGTCAACGATCCCGTGATGTCGTGAGGCAGCGGCCACAGGAACACCACGGCGGCAAGAGCATAGCCGAGCAGCGCCGCAGCGCTGCGGAGGGGCCTCATGGAGCGCTGGCGCGCGCCACGATAGCACAACGGCCCCTTCAAGGGGCAGCGTCGTTCAGCCGGTAGGCCACGAGCTCGGGGGATGCCGCCAGGATCTTCGCGCCGGCGAGCAGGCCGTCGAGCCTTCCGGCGTCGGCCGGCGGCACGAGCGCGATGGACGCTCCGTCGCGCTTCGCCTGCTCGATTTCCGACGCCCGGGCCGGCCAGTCGAGGATCCACCCCGGCCGATCCACGCAGAACATCACATCGGGGCTCAGATAGTTGACGAACAAGAGCCGATCGCGCGGTTCCACCTGCCGGGCGATCGCGCGACAGAGCTCGAGACGTCCCCCCTCGACCTCATACCAGGAGTGGGCGCTCAAACTCCGCACCGCCGTCGTGACCGCGAGGACCCAGAGCAGGCCGGCCGCGAGCGTCTGCCGCCGCGCTGCCGACCATCCGCGCCCCGCGGCCGCCTCGACGGTCGCGACCACGCCCAGCCCCACGAGCACGGCGCCGAGCGGGAGAATCGCGAGCTGATAGTAGTCGTGGTGATAGTTGCCGCGGGCCACGGCGATCAGATACACGCCAAAGGCGCCCAGGCCGGCAGGCTCCGCCCAGCGCCGCCGGCCGACAGCCGACACGGCGCCCCAGACGAGCATCACCAGGCCGATCGGCCCGATGATGTCGCGCACGAGACGTCGCGCGATCCGCAGCGGGAACCGCGTGGAGAACACGAGGGAAGAATCGAATGTCTTGTCGGTCAGGCCGAATGTCAGGCCGGTCTCCGAAAACAGGGTGCGCGCGTGCCCGTACCACATGCCGGCGCAGGCTGCGCTCGCGATGACCGCGAACGCGAGCTCGGGACGGAGCAGCCCGCGCCAGCCGAACCGCTCGACGAAGAGCGCCGCGATCGGAGCATAGACGAGGAGATACGGCAGCTTGACCATCCCGATGATCGCCGTCGTGCCGACGAGAGCCGCGAGCCACACCACCCGTGGACGGGCGAGCCACGACTGGGCCGCGACGAGGGCGGCCGCGGAAAGCATGACGAGCAACGGCTCGTTCAAGTACGCGCGGTCGGCGAACAGTCCGAGAGGAAACGCGAAAGCGTGCGCGTAGACGCTGGCGAGGGCGGTCGGCTCGTCGTACCGGCGCCGCACGAACCGATAGAGCAGAAGCGCCGTGGTCACGTACATCGCCGCGGCCAGCGCGCGACCGGTCTCGACATGAATCCCGCCGGCGCGCCAGACCCCTGCGACGAGGAACGCCTGCAGCTCGAGGCCCGTCTCGACGTAGCCATGGGGACGGCTGCCGCGCCAGTCGACCTGGGGGTACAACGGATTGAACCGCTCGCGCACGAAGTTGCGCGCGATCGCGGCGGTGTCCGCCTGGCGCCAGCTGTGGTGGTCGAAGATCGGGATGCGCAGCGTCGCCGCCCGCGCCGCCAACCCGAACGTCACGATGAAGAAAAGGACAATGGCCGGGCGAAGGCCGGCCACGCTCAGACGACCTTGAGCAGAAGGGCCTCGTTGAGGCTGCCGCGCCGGTAGCCGCGCGGGTCGATGGTCACCTCGGCGTATCCGATGGCGCGCAGCTCGCGATCGATGACACCGCGCATCCCGGGCTCGAGCGCGCGCGGGAGCTCGTCCTGCCCGATTTCCAGCCGCGCGACGCGATCATGGTGGCGCACGCGGCAGACGCGGAAGCCGAGCCGGCGCAGCGCGCCCTCGGCCTGATCGATCATCCGCAGCTTTGCCGGCGTGACTTCGTTGTGATACGGAATCCGCGAGGACAGACACGCCGACGCCGGCTCGTCCCACGTCGGCAGGCCGGCCGCGTGCGAGAGCTCGCGAATCTCGTCCTTCGTGAGGTCGACCTCGTCGAGCGGACTGCGCACGCCGAACTCACGCGCGGCCTTCCGGCCCGGGCGATAGTCGCCGCGGTCGTCCGCGTTGGTGCCGTCGACGATGACGGCGAAGCCGCGGGATCGGGCGATCGCCGACAACTGGGTGTAGAGTTCGTGCTTGCAGTGGTAACAGCGATCCGCAGGGTTGGCGCGATACGCGGGGTTGTCGATTTCCCGCGTCTGGATGATTTCGTGGCGAAGGCCGAAGTCGCGGGCGAGATCGAGCGCGAGCCGGCGGTGGCGGTCGGGATAGCTGTCGCTGTCGGCGGTCACGCACAGGGCGCGGGATCCGATCGCTTCGGTGGCGGCCCAGGCGAGATAGGCGCTGTCGACTCCGCCGCTGTACGCGACGATCAACGAATCGAGGCCCGCCAGGAGATCGTGAAGCGCCCGGGCCTTCGCGGCGCTCACTTCGCTCGTCACTTGTCCCAGTCCTCTTTGTCGTCCTCGTCGCCGGTTTCGTCTTCGTCGTCCACGTCCTCGGCGTCGTCGTCTTCGTCCTCGTCTTTGTCCTCGTCTTTATCGTCGTCGTCGTCGTCGTCGTCCTCGTCGTCGTCGTCGAGCGATTCAAGCTCGAGCGGGGACGTCGTCACGACACGGAGCGTGGAGCCGCACTCCGGGCAGCTCACTTCCTCGTCTTCCTCGACGTCGAATTCGTCGACGTCGAGCTCGGCGTCACACTCTGGACAGGTCACGGCCATCCAAGGCTCCATGGCGATCGCGTCGATCACCGGAAGTTCGGATTATAGCGAGATCCTGATAAATTCTGCAATGCAACAGGGACCGTGAGCGACCAGAAAACCGTCATCATCGCCGACGACAGCGCGTTCGTCCGCGACCGTTTCGCCAACGCCGTGCTCGCGGCGGGACACCGCGCGATCTCGGTCAAGACGGCCGTCGAACTCCTCGCGCGCGTCCGCGCAGATTTGAAGCAGATCGACCTTGTCCTGATCGATCTTCGCCTGCCGAACGCCGGCGGCGTCGAGATCGTGCGATCGGTGAGACGGCTCGACGAGGGCCGATTGCCGATTCTCGTCTTCAGCGGGACGATCGCGAACGCAGACGAAGTCCGCACGCTCGCGTCGCTCGGCGTCGCCGGCTATGTCAACGAGTACAGCGCGATGCAGCACATCCTGCCCTCGATCGCGCCGCATTTGTTTCCGGACAACTTCAACCGCCGCGGCAGCCAGCGCGTCGTGCTCGGTATTCCGGTCGCCTATCACTTCGGCGCGACGATCGCGGCGGCGCTGACGCTCAATCTCAGCAAAGGAGGACTCGGCATCCGCACGATGAGCCCGCTGCCGCCGGGGTCGAAGGTGCGCGCGCGCTTCCGGCTGCCGGGGTCGAGCGACGATATCGAGGCCGAATCGCGCGTCGCCTGGAGCGATCGGAGGGTCGGCATGGGGCTCCAGTTCGAGAAGGTCGACGCCCCCGCGCAGACAGCCATCGACGAATTCGTCGATCAGCATTTCTTCTCGAAGAGCGCGCCTTCCTAGTCGGCGCGCAGCAGCCGCAATCCGTTGGCGATCACGATGAGGGACGCGCCCATGTCGGCGACCACCGCCATCCAGAGCGAGGCGGCGCCGACGACGGCGAGCCCGAGGAAGATGGCCTTGAGGCCGAGCGAGAAAGCGATGTTCATGCGGATGTTGCGGACGGTCGCGCGGCTCAGGCGAACCGCGTAAGGAATCTTCAGCAGCTCGTCGGCCATCAACGCGACGTCCGCCGTCTCCAGCGCGGCGTCGCTGCCGGCCGCGCCCATCGCGATGCCGACGTCGGCCGTGGCCAGCGCCGGGGCGTCGTTCACTCCGTCGCCGACCATGACGACCGTGCCGTACCGCCGCCGCAGGTCTTCGATCGCCGACACCTTGTCTTCGGGCAGCAGCTCGGCGCGCACCTCGTCCACACCGATCTCGCGCGCGATCGCATTCGCGGTCTCGGCGTTGTCGCCCGTCAACAGCGCGACGCGCGACACGCCCTGCTGACGCAGCAGGTCGATGGCGTCCCGGCCCGACTCGCGCAGCTCGTCGGCGACGCCGATGACGCCAATCGCCTCGCTGCCGCGCGCGACGAGGACGGCGGTCCGTCCGCGCGCCGCGAGCGCGTCCAGCCGATCGTGGATTTTCGGCGAGCACAGCCCGCGCTCCTCGAACAGCCGGTGATTCCCGACGACGGCGGTCGTCCCCGCGATGCGCGCCTGGGCGCCGCGCCCCGGCAGGGCCTGGAACGAATCTCCCGCCGTGAGCGCGATCCCGGCCGCCTCGGCGCGCCGGACGATCGCGCGCCCGATCGGATGCTCGGACCGAAGCTCCAGCGAGGCCGCGAGCCCGAGCACGGCATCGGCCGACGCGCCGTCGAGCGCTTCGATCTCGGTCACGTGGACCCGCCCCTTCGTCAACGTGCCGGTCTTGTCGAACGCGACGCAGCGCACGGCGCCGGTCCGCTCGAGATGCACGCCGCCTTTGATGAGGACGCCCTTGCGCGCCGCCGCGGCGAGCGCCGACACGATCGAGACCGGCGTCGAGATCACGAGCGCGCACGGGCACGAGATCACGAGCAGCACGAGCGCCCGGTACAGCCAGGGACCCGCCGGCTCTCCGGCGGCGAGCGGCGGCACCGTGGCGATCCCGAGCGCCAGCACGAGCACGGCAGGCGTGTACCAGCGCGCGAAGCGATCGACGAACGCCTGGCTCGGCGCCCGCTGCGCCTGCGCGCGCTCGACGAGGTGGATAATCCGCGCGAGCGTCGTGTCGCGCCGCGGCCGCGTGACGATGACCTCGATCGCGCCGCGCCCGTTGATCGTCCCCGCGAAGACGTCGTCGCCCGGGCCCTTGTCGATCGGGAGCGACTCCCCGGTCACCGGCGCCTGGTTGACGTGGCTCTCTCCGGCGGCGACGCGGCCGTCGAGCGGGATCTTCTCGCCCGGCTTCACGATGATCGTGTCGCCGACCGCCACGTCGTCCACGCTCACCCGCCGCTCCGCGCCGTCGCGCCGCACGAGCGCCTCGACGGGCGTCACGTCCATCAGCGCCCGAATCGCGCCGCGCGCGCGGTCCATGCTCCGCGCCTCCAGGAACTGGGCAAGCGCGAAGAGGAACACCACCGTGGCCGCCTCGAACCATTCGCCGATGAGCACGGCCCCGAGGACCGCGACGAGCATCAGCACGTTGATGTCGAGCGAGAACGTCCGCGCGGCCGACAGGGCGCGGCGGACCGTGTACAGCCCGCCGGTGACGACCGAAACGGCCAGCAGGGCGACCTCGAGGGCCCGGGAAGCGTCAAAGAGACGAGTGAGCAGCCCCGCGGCGAGCGTCAGGCCGGATACTAAGACGAGGATCCGGCGGGCCCGTACCGACCCCGTGGCCCGCACCGGTTCCTCGTGCTCCAGCCAGGCCCGCATCCCGGTCTGGGCCACCGCCTCGGCAATGGCCGACGCGGTCAGCTTCGCGGCGTCGTATTTGACCCGCAGCCGCTGGCCGATGACGTCCGCGGCCAGGTCCTCGAGACCCGGCAGGACCTTGAGCCGGCGCTCGAGGATGGCCACTTCCTCGTGGCAATCCATCCCTTCCACCTTGAAGATGGACTCCGCGTGGATCTCGCAGACGGCGCAGACTGTGCGGGCCATTACCATCCATCTTGACACGTTTTTCACAGACTGATTAGCATGTTGGGTTGGTCCTAATCGTTTTCGCTACCGCTATTTAGGGAGTGTGCCGTGATTGAGGTGCAACACCTCACGAAGCGTTACGGGCGGGTGACCGCCGTCGACGACGTCAGCTTCAAGGTCGAGAAGGGGGAAATCCTCGGCTTCCTGGGGCCAAACGGCGCCGGCAAGACGACCACGATGCGTATCCTCACCGGCTACATTCCGGCCACCGAAGGGCGCGCCGTGGTGGCCGGATACGACGTCTTCGACAAGCCGATCGACGCGAAGCGCCGGACGGGCTACCTGCCCGAAACGCCGCCTCTTTACCCCGAGATGACCGTGCGCGAGTACCTGACGTTCGTCGCGCGCCTCAAAGGGATCCCGTCGGCACAGCGCAAGACACGCGTCGGCGAGGTCATGGAAAAGACCCAGGTCACCGACATGGCGGCCCGCCACTGCTCGAAGCTGTCGAAGGGGTACCGGCAGCGCGTCGGGCTCGCGCAGGCGATCATCCACAATCCCGAGGTGCTCATCCTCGACGAACCGACGGCCGGCCTGGATCCGAAGCAGATCATCGACACCCGGCGGCTCATCAGGAATCTCGGGGGCGACCACACGATCGTCCTGAGCACGCACATCCTGCCGGAGGTCTCGCAGACCTGTCAGCGGGTCGTCATCATCAACCGGGGCCGCGTCGTGGCGGTCGACACGCCGGAGAACCTGACCGCCCGGCTGCGCGGCTCGGAGACGATGTACGTGCAGCTCGACGCCGGGACCGCGGATCCGAAGGGAGCGTTGGAGCAGGTCGCGGGCGTCACGCGGGTCGCGCTCGCGGATCAGCGCGAGGCGATCGTCGGGTTCGAGGTGGAGAGCGACCGCGGAAGCGACGTGCGGCGCGATCTGGCGCGCGCCATCGTCACCAAGGGATGGGGGCTGCTCGAGCTCCGGCCGATGCGCATGAGCCTCGAGGAGATCTTCCTGCACCTCACGACCGAGGAACGACAGGACGACGGGGCGACTCCGGGCCGGCGGGCTGCGGAGACGGAAGAGGCCGGGGTTCCGGTTGCAGCGGGAGCAGAGGCGGCGGACCGGACAGACGGAGAGGTGCTCGGTGGGTAACGTTCTCGCGATTGCCCGGAAGGAATTCCGCGTCCTGTTCGCGTCGCCGATTGCCTACATCGTCACGGGCTTCTGGGCCCTCGCCTTCGGCTGGTTCTTCTACGTCATGCTGCACTTCTTCCTGCAGCGCAGCCAGGGAATGCCCGGGATGGGGCCGCAGACGGTCAACATCAACCAGGACATGATCCGGTACGTCCTGACGAACTCGAGCGTGGTCATCCTCTTCCTGCTGCCGGCGATCACTATGGGGACCTACGCGGAGGAGAAACGGTCCGGAACGATCGAGCTGCTGCTGACCTCTCCCGTGACCGATCTCCAGATCATCCTTGGCAAGTTCCTGGGCGTACTCTCGCTGTACGCGACGATGCTGCTCGTCACGGTCCTCTACGTCGCGCTGCTGTTCTGGTTCGGCGATCCGGAGTGGAAGCCGATCGTCGTCGGCTACCTGGGACTGCTGCTGCTCGGCGGCGTGTTCCTGTCGGTCGGCCTGTTCATCTCGAGCCTGACCAAGAACCAGATCGTCGCCGCGGTCGCGACCTTCGTGACGTTCCTGATGCTGTGGGTGATCGACTGGATGGCAGCCGACTCGAGCGGACGCTCGGGCTCGGTGCTGCGGTACCTGTCGATCACCGGTCACTTCGACGACTTCTCGAAGGGCGTGCTCGACACGAAGCACCTCGTGTACTACCTGAGCTTCATCACGTTCGGGTTGTTCCTCACCGCCAAGTCGGTCGACACCGAACGGTGGCGTGGCTGAAACAGGCATTGCGGATTCTCGATTGACGATTGTCGACTGATTGTCGATTGTTGATTGGCGATTGCTGATTGATTGGTGATTTTGTGATTCGACAGTTGCTGAACATCCTCGGCTGGGCGGGCGCGGCGGTCGTCTTCGCCGCCTTCGCGATCTGGATTATCCCCGACACGGCGCTGCCGATCGGCGTGGACTGGCCCAGATGGCAGCGCTGGCTCGCGCTGACCGGCCTCGTGCTGGTGCTGCTCTACATGCTGAGCCAGTGGCGGGACATCGGGCGCTCGTTCTCCGGGCGCCAGGCGCGCTACGGCACGCTCTCCGTCGCGAGCGTCGCCGTCGTGCTCGCGATCCTGGTCGCCGTCAACTGGATTTCGAACCGCCAGAACTGGCGGAAGGATTTCACCGCGGGCGGGACGTTCACGCTGGCGGATCAGACCAGAAAGATCCTCGAGACGCTTCCCAGTCCCATCACCATCAAGGTCTTCGCGAAGGGGGACGACTTCGACCGGTTTCGCGATCGCCTCGATCAGTTCCAGTACGCCTCGAAGAAGGTCAACGTCGAATACGTCGACGTGTACAAGCGGCCGGGCCTCGCCGACCAGTACAAGATTCAGCAGGAAGGCACGGTCGTGTTCGAGTACGGCACGCGCGTCGAGCGCGCGACGACCGATGCCGAACAGGACCTGACCAACGCGCTCATCAAGGCCGTGCAGGGCAAGGAAAAGTCCGTGTACTTCGTCCAGGGGCACGGCGAGCGTGACACGGCCGGAAGCGATCGCCGGACCGGCTACTCCGGCATCGCGCAGGTGCTCCAGATCGACAACTTCAAGGTCGAAAAGCTCGGCCTGCTGCAGCAGAAGTCGGTCCCGGCTGAAGCCACGGTCGTGGTGATCGCGGGACCGCAGGTCGACTTCACGCCGGACGAGACCGCCATGATCCGCGACTATCTGCAGCGCGGCGGGCGCGTGCTGTTCCTGCTCGATCCGCCGACGCGCCCGGACGCAGCGCCGCTCACGAACCTCGTCGCGTTGCTGCACGACTGGGGGATCGACGCAGGCAACGACATCGTGGTGGACGTCAGCGGCCGCAGCAACGAGCCGTCGCTGCCGGTCGCGATGCCGCCGTATCCCTCGCACCCGGCGGTCGACCGGTTCGAGCTGCTCACGGTGTACCCGATCGTCCGGTCCATGACGCCGGTGTCGGGCGGCGTCAACGGACGGACCGCTCAGCCGATCATCGAAACGAGCCCGCGCAGCTGGGCGGAAACCGACATCAAGTCGCTGCTGACCACCGGCCGGCTCACATCCGACGCGTCAAAGGGAGACAAGACGGGTCCGATTCCTCTCGGCGCCGCCGTCTCCGCGACGGCGCCCGAGGCGCCTGCTCCACCAAAGCCCGAGAACCAGGTCGAGGCGGCGAAGGAGGAGGAGCCGAAGAAGCCGGAGACGCGCGTCGTCGCGATCGGCGACTCCGACTTCGCGTCGAACGGGTTCCTCGGCACCGCGGGCAGCCGCGATCTGTTCATGAACGTCACGAACTGGCTCGCCGGGCAGGAAAACCTGATCGCGATCCGCCCGCGCGAGGCACAGGATCGGCGGCTCTCGATGACGGACGACCAGAAGTGGTTCGTGCAGCTGCTGACGATCTTCATCATCCCGGGCGCGATCCTCATCGCCGGGGTGTACACCTGGTGGCAGAGGCGATAAATGGGCCGGGTACAGTCCTTCATCGCCTTGCTCGTCGTCGGCGTCGGACTCGGCGCCTACATCTACTTCGTCGAGGCCGAGCGGAGCCCCAGCTCGGAGCCGGATGCCAAGGCGAAGGTCTTCGCCGGCATCGAGGCTGACAAAATCGAGGAGATCACGATCGCGATCAAGGACGGCGACCGCACGACGCTCACGAAGACCGGAAGCGACTGGCAGATCGTCGCGCCCCTGAAAACGGCGGCGGACCAGACCGAGGCCTCCGGGCTGGCGACGAACCTCTCGTCGCTGGAAGTGCAGCACGTCGTCGACGAGAACCCCGGAGACGTGAAGGAGTTCGGGCTCGCCGAGCCGCGGTCCGAGGTCTCCTTCCGGCTGGCCGGCGAGAAGGAGCCGAAGCGTCTGCTCATCGGCAACAAGACCGCCACCGGAGGAGACGTCTACGCCAAGGTCGGACCGGAGAAGCGGGTCATTCTGATTCCCGGCTACCTCGAGTCCACGTTCGTCCGCACGACGTTCGAGATGCGCGACAAGACCGCGCTGAAGTTCGAGCGCGACAAGGTCGACGGTCTCGCGATTCTCGCTGGCGGCAAGACGGTGCGGGTCAAGAAGGACGCGGACGAGTGGATGCTCGCCGAGCCGCTCGCGGCGCGGGCGGACTTCGGAGTCGTCGAAGGGCTCCTCGGACGGTTGTCCGGCGCGCAGATGAAGACGATCGTGTCGCCGGCCCCTTCCGAGGCGGAAGTGAAAAAATACGGCCTCGCGACGCCCGCCGTCACCGTGCGGATTGGCGCGGGCAGCGCGCAGGCAGCGCTCGCGCTCGGCGGCGACGCGGGCGACGGCAACGTGTACGCCCGCGACGTGTCGCGTCCCGCAGTGTTCACGCTCGAGTCGGCGATCGCCGACGAGCTGAAGAAAGGGGCGGACGACTTCCGACGGAAGGACGTGTTCGAGTTCCGTCCGTTCAACGCGAAACGGGTCGAGATTACGCGCGACGGCCAGACGACGGTCTTCGAGCGCGTCGAGAACAAGGACCCGAAGGCGCCGTCGACCGATAAATGGATCCAGTCCGCACCGGCGAAGAAGGATGCCGACATGGCGAAGATGGACTCGATGCTGTCGGCGTTCTCGAACCTGCGCGCGACTTCGTTCGCGACAACGACCAGCGGAACCGGCCTGGAGACGCCCGCGATGACGGTGGTCGTCCGATACGACGACGGCAAGAAAGAAGACCGCGTGACCTTTGGCGTGAAGGGTGACGACTTTCATGCCGCGCGCAGCGGCGAGCCCGGCGCCATGAAGATAGAGAAAGGCGACTACGAGGGCGCGGTCAAGGCGCTGAACGAGTTGAAGTGACCCGCCTTCGCGGACGAAACCGGTGAACCGCTTCGGCGAGGCAGGGCTGAGGCGCAGGGCTTGGCAGCGTGCTCTCACGCTCGCCGCAGGCATCGCGCTCTCGGCCGCCGCCAGCCAGGCCCCACCTCCGAAGCCCCAGGCCCCAGGCGGAAAGCCTGCCGCGCCGAAGCGGCCGACCGGCCTCAACCGCGAAGGCGGGCCTCAAACCCGCAGCACGCGATACCTGGCGCTCTCGCGTCAGCTGACCCAAATCTTCGACGCGCCCACCCTCGAACGAGCCTACCTGTCTGTCGTCGTCCGCTCGCTCAGCACAGGCGAAACGATCTTCGCGCGGAATGCGGGCAAGCTGATGATGCCGGCATCGAACATGAAGGTCGTGACGCTCGCGGCCGTTGCGGAGCGGCTCGGCTGGGATTACCGATTCGAGACGCGGTTCGTGTCCGACGCGGTGGTGGCCGACGGCGTTCTCCAGGGCGATCTCGTCGCCATCGGCTCGGGGGATCCGTCGATGAACGAGCGGCACGACCGCGCGGAAAAGCTCCTCGAGGACGTGGCGTGGCAGCTCCGCGAGGCGGGGATCCGCACGATCGGCGGCCGGATCGTCGCCGACGATCGTCTTTTCAGCGGCGCAGAAATCGGCGGCGGATGGTCCTGGGACTACCTCGAGGCCTGGTACGCCGCGCCGATCAACGCGCTGGCGTACGCCGAGAATTTCGTGACGGTCCTCGTCGAGCCGGGCGCAGTGGCGGGCGAGGCGGCGAGACTGACGGTGACGCCTGCGACGTCCGACCTCGCGGTCCTGAATCACGCGACGACGCTCGCGGCCGGGACGACCCCGGCCATCGACGTTGCCCGTGAGCGAGGCTCGCCCGCGCTCGAGGTCATCGGGACCATTCCACTCGGGAGCGAGGCCGTGCGCCGCCCCGCCGCCGTCGAGAATCCCGGGCTGTGCTTCGCGCGAGCGACGCGGGAGGCCCTCATCCGCCATGGCATCGACGTCCGCGGCGACGCGGTCGAAGCGCCGGGAACCTCCTCGAACCCCCTCGAACCCTCTCGAACCCCCTCGAACCCCCTCGAACCCAATCGAACCCTGGCTCGCGTGCTCTCCCCTCCCTTGTGGGAGATCGCGACGGTGATGATGAAGGCCAGCCAGAACCTTTACGCGGAGATGCTGCTTCGCGTGATTGGAGGCGGCACCATCGAGGGCGGCCGTAAAACGGTCACCGAACTGATGACCTCCTGGAAGATCGAGCCGCAGAGCTTCGTCATCGCGGACGGATCGGGACTGTCGCGCTACAACTATGTGACGGCCGAGATGCTCGTCGCGATCCTCGAGCAGATGCATCGGGATCGCCGCCACCAGGAACGCTTCATGGCGACGCTGCCGATCGCCGGCGTCGATGGCACGCTCGAGCGGCGGATGCGCGGCACGAAGGCCCAGGGGAACCTGCTCGCGAAGACCGGCTCGATCGCGAACGCCCGGTCGCTCTCGGGGTACGTGAGGACCGCGACCGGCGACACGCTCGCGTTCGCCATGCTCGCGAACAACTTCACGCTGCGCGGCGCGCAGATCGACGAGATCACGGATCGCGCGGTGGAGGCGATGGCGCGGGCGAAGAGGTGACGAATTGTTTGACGAGCCGGCTGAGGTCTTCCTGCGACGCCGTCACGCCGCCGCCCTGCGCCAGATCGGCCTTGCCCCCTCCCCTGCCGCCGAATCGCGCCACGATGGCGCGCAGCAGCGCCGAGGCATCGAGCGTCACATCGGCGGCGCGCGCGACGACGAGCGGCGAGCCCGCGGCCGAAGCGCCAAGCAGGACCGCGGTGTGACCGGCGCGGGCGGAGATGGATGACGCGATGGCCTTGAGCCCGGCGGCCTCCCATCCCTCGAGCGCGGCGACGACGATACGACCGGCGCCGATTGGTTCGGCCGATCCGGCGAGCGATTCTGCCTCGTGCGTGGCGAGCCGCTCCTGCAGCCGCTTGATCGTGCGCGCGTGTTCCTTCGCATCCGCCTGAAGGCGCTCGACCGACGCGGGCAGCTCTGACGGATGCACGGTGAGCGCCCGCGCGCCGGCAGACACGATGTCCCGCAGCGATCGGAACGTCGCCAACGCGCGCCGGCCGCAGACCAGTTCCACACGGAGGCCGCCCTTGAACCGTTCCCAGCCTGCGACGGCGATGATCCCGATTTCGCCGGTGCGCGCGACGTGCGTCCCGCCGCACGCCGAGAGATCGAAGCCCTCGACCTCGATCAGGCGCAATTCGCCGCCACGGCGGCTTTCCTTCCGGAGCGCCATACGCGCCGCTTCCTCTGCGCTCGCAAAGCGGATCGAGACCGGACGGTTCTCCCACACGACGCGATTCGCCGCCTCCTCGGCCGCCGCGATCTCCGCCGCCGACGGCTCCCTCGACAGATCGATCGTGCTGCGCTCCGCGCCGAGGTGAAAGCTGACGGTCGGCGCCCTGCAGCCCCGGTCGAAAGCGGCCGACAGCACGTGCTGCCCCGTGTGCTGTTGCATGTGGTCGAAACGGCGATCCCACTCGATCTCGCCATGCGCGGGCCCCGGCTCGACCGCTCGCTCGAGGACGTGGAGGACGTCGCCCGCCTCGTCTTCTTCGACCTGAACGACGCGAACGCCGTTGAGCGTGCCGGTGTCGAACGGCTGGCCGCCGGACGTCGGATAGAACGCCGTCCGATCGAGCCGCGCCGCCGGGCGGCCCTCCATCGTCGTCATCGACAGGAGCGCGGCGTCGAACACGCGCGCGTAGGGATCGGTGTAGTAGAGACGCTCAGTCATGGGTTGGTCCGGCTGCCGCCTTCGCGCGCTTTGCGCGCTTCGGCGAGCCGCGCCGTAGCCTTCGGCGGAGGCGGGAAGCCGGACACTACGGAGTCCTTTGTCACAGGGGATTGGTCCGGCTGAAGCCAGACGCTACATGATCCTTTCTTGTCAGCGGGTCGGCCGCGCCCGCTTCCGCGAAACCGGCCGCGCGCAGGCGGCAGCTGTCGCAGCGGCTACACGGGGCGCCGTCTGGCAGCGGGTCGTAGCAGCTGTGCGTGAGGCCGTAGTCGAGCCCGAGGTCGAGCCCGGCGCGGATGATCGCCGCCTTGCTGGAGCGGACGAGCGGCGCCTCGATCCGAATCGGACGTCCCTCGACGCCGGCGCGCGTGGCGAGCGCGGCGAGCGCCTCGAACGCAGTCAGGAACTCGGGCCGGCAGTCCGGGTACCCGGAGTAGTCGATCGCGTTGATGCCGAGCACGATCGTGTCGGCGCCGATCGCCTCGGCCCAGCCGAGGGCAATCGCGAGAAAGATCGTGTTCCGCGCCGGCACGTACGTCGAGGGAATGCCCGGCGTATCGAGCGGACGATCCTTCGGAATCTCACCGCTGCCGGTGAGCGACGATCCTCCGATCGCCGCAAGATCGACGTCGAGCACGAGATGCCGGGACACGGCGAGCGCCGCCGCCACGCGTCGCGCCGCTTCCAGCTCGCGTCGATGAACCTGCCCGTAACGGAACGTGAGAGCGGACAGCTCGTAACCACGCGCGGCCACGACGGCCGCGGCGGTGTAGGAATCGAGGCCGCCGCTGAGGAGCACGACGGCTCCGGGCATCACGAGTAGAATAACCCTACCGGAATGGCGAAGCCCACCCTCTACTGGAAGCCGACCTGAACGACCTGCCGAAATGCCAGAAGGTTTCTGGAAACGAAAGGCGTGCAGGTCGAGGAGCGGGACATCAACCGCAGTCCGCCGACGCGCGAGTTCCTCGAGCAGCACATCGACAAGGACGACTTCCTGGCCTTCGTCAGCACGCGGAGCCCGATCTTCAAGGCTCGCCCGCTGCCGCGATCGAGGAAGGAAGCCATCGACCTGATGATGGTGCAGCCGAACCTGATCCGGCGGCCGATCCTCGTCAAGGGATCGAAAGCGGTGTTCGGTTTCGACAAGGAGAAGTACGGCGACTTCGAATGAAGGTCCGCATCGGCACATCGGGCTGGAGCTATCCGTCGGGCAAAGGGACGTGGAAGGGCATCTTCTACCCGAAGAAGCGGGGGGATGAGCTGGCGTTCTACGCCGAGCACTTCGACACCGTCGAGGTGAACTCGAGCTTCTACGGGCCCCCCACCGCGGCGACCGCCAAGAAGTGGGCCGAGCGCACGCCCGCCCGGTTCGAATTCGCGCTCAAGCTGTATCAGAAGTTCACCCATCCCGAGATGTTCGCGAAGGCAACCGGCAAGGACGCCTTCGACCTCAGCCAGGCCGACGTCGACGAGTTCCGCCGCGGGATCGGGCCGCTCGCCGATGCCGGCAAGCTGGGACCGCTCGTCGCGCAGTTCCCCGCCAGCTTCCGCGCCGACGCCGCGTCGCGCGAGTACCTCGCGTGGCTGCTCGAGGCCTTTCGCGACTACGCGCTCGCCGTTGAGCTCCGTCACAAGAGCTGGAGCGACGAGCGCGAGGCCACGGATGAGTTGTTGACCACCGCCGGCGCGGCTCTCGTGCAGATCGACGAACCCAAGTTCCGCGACTCGATCCGGCAGACGTTCAAGCCGAACGTGTCCGATTTTTTCTACATGCGGCTGCACGGCCGGAATGCCGCGAACTGGTGGACGCACAAGGACCGCGACGATCGGTACGACTACCTGTATTCAGAAGATGAACTGAAGCCGATTGCGGCCGCGGTCCGCGACGCGGGACGCACGGCGAAGAAGGCGTACGTCTACATGAACAATCACTTCGCCGCGAAGGCGGTGGCCAACGCGGCGATTCTGAAACATCAGCTCGGACAGGACCTTCCGGGCGAGTACCCGCCCGGCCTCGTCGATCGCTACCCCGCGCTGGCGGGCATCGTCAGGGTTTCTTCTCCCCTTTTACGTAGATCCTCCTGACGACGTCGCCAATTTCGATCTTCTCGACGATGTCCGAGCCGGCGATGACCTGGCCGAAGACCGCGTACCGGCCGTCGAGCCTCGGGGTCGCCGTCAGCGTGATGTAAAACTGGCTGTCGCCCGACGCCGGGTTGCCGGCATAGGCCAGCCCGACCGCCCCCTTCTTGTGCGTCCGCTTCTTCGAAAACTCGGCGACGCCGACGACCTTGCCGCTGCCTGAATCAGGGCCGCGGCCCCAGAGCTCGCGCTTCGTCATGTCGCGCGACTGCGGGTCGCCCATCTGGATCACGAAGTTCGGCTCGACGCGGTGAAACCGCTGGCCGTTGTAGAAGCCGCGCCGCACGAGGTTGAGGATGTGCGCGACGGTCTTCGGCGCGTCTTCCGGAAAGGTCTCGAACTCGATGCTGCCCTTCGCCGTCTCGATGACGACGACCGGGCCGGCGCCCGGCGACGTCTGCTGAGCGGCTACGGATGAGCAAAGCCCGACCGCAAGCACGAAGCTGATGAGCATGGTTGAAATATAGCCCGGAACGCGCAAAGGCATGCAGTTTGCTCAGCCGTACGTCGGGGGGTTCGTCATGATCGGATCACTGATTCGCCTGCTGCTCGTCGTCGTCATCGTGGTGGCGGCGGCCGCGTTTTTCCTCGGGTACCGGTGGAGCAACGGCTCGGTCGTACGGCCGGGCTCGGGACCCGTCGGTACGGTCGGACGCGACGCGCCCGTCGATCCGTCGAAGGCGCGCGAGACCGGCGCCAAGATCGGCGAGCAGGTCGCGACCGCGGCGAACGCCGCCGGCGAGCTGATCGAGGACGGCCAGTTGACGGCGAAGATCAAGTCGAAGATGACGCTCGACGACCTGGTCCAGGCGCGAACGATAAACGTGGACACGAAGGATGGCGTCGTGACCGTCAAGGGCCGCGTCCGGACGGATGCGGAGCGTCAGCGCGCGCTGCAGCTTGCGCGCGAAACGGCGGGCGTGAAAGCCGTCGTCAACCAGCTGGTGGTCGAGGCTCGCTGAGCCGCTGATTTCACGAATCAAAAGAAGCCCGCAGCGTTGGCTGCGTCACGGCCGAGTCTTCCGGAGCAGCGCGCCTGCGAACCGCAGGCGGTCCTGCATCCGGGGATACTCGTCCGCATTGGCGGTGGCTCCCAGGATCTCGTTGAATTCGGTCATCTTCCGGATGCCGTCTGCGAGCGGGGCAGGATCGAGTCCCAAGGAGATCAGCGTCAGCACCGCGATGCCGTCGCACTTCAGCTCCAACTCCTGACGGCCCCGGCTGTCGTGCCGCTCGCGCGCCCTCTCATAATCCCTCCAGAAGTATTCATGACCGATTTCGTGCGCCACGAGCGCCTGCAAGTCGGATGCGGACAAGAGTCGAAGCGCCGGCCGCGAGATGAGCAGCACGGCTCGTTGGTGTAACCCCACGACTCCCTGCGGGACGTCGATCACTTTGATGTCGAACAACCGCTGGCGTTCGTGGTAAACCAGAACCACTTCGAGCGCCGACAGTTTCGCCCGTTCCTTCGCGTCCGGCGATAGCTCCCCTTCCGCGGGGAGGACCGCCAGCGCCCGGGCGCGTTCGGCTGCGCTGATGGGCGACGGGCGCAGTGAGCGCAGAGTCGCGCTGACCTCTCCTGGAGGGACAATGTCGAAGAATCGGAGCGCCTCCGACGCCGGACTGCCTGGCGACTGGGCGTCCGCGGTGGCGGACGACATGGCAATGACGAGCCAACACGTGAGACAGGTGGCTGCAGTTTGCCCGCGCATGACGCCTCCCTTGCGAAGCAGCCGTGGGGCTGCACACGCGTAGATAGGCGCCGCGTGGGTCTGCCGTCCTTTGGCGGGGCGAAGGCTGTTCTAAGGAGTCGTCGAGGGCAGTCTTTGGGAATCCTGAGGCCCGAATGTCATTGAGTCCGCAGCGGTTATATGACTTCGGACCGTTCCGGCTAGAGCCTGTGGAGCGGCTGCTCCTGCGGGACGGCCAGCCGGTTCTGCTCCCGCCGAAGGCCTACGACCTGCTCGTGACCCTCGTCGCTCACGCCGGACATCTCGTAACAAAGGAGGACTTGCTCAGGGAGGTGTGGCCAGGCACGTTCGTCGAGGAGGCGAACCTCTCCTACACGGTGTCGCTTGTGCGGAAGGCGATTGGTGACGACCGCGAGCCGTATCGATACATCGAGACCGTCCCGAAGCGCGGCTATCGGTTCAAGGAATCCGTGGCACTTCCGGAAGCGGTTGCCGCACCCGAACCACGTGCGCGGCACACGCGCCGTCTGAGAACGGCGGTGGCAGCGCTGATCGCGGGCGTCGCGGTTACAGTGATCTGGTTGTGGTCAGGCTCGCTGCGAGAACCCGTGACTGGCGGCGCCTCGCCACGAATTGCATCTCTGGGAGTGCTCCCGCTCGAGAATCTCTCCGGCGATCCGGAGCAGGCCTACTTCGTCGACGGTATGCAGGAGGCTCTGACGGCGGAGCTTTCGCGCATTCGGGCCCTGCGGGTAGTCCCGCGGACATCCACACTGCGCCATCAGCACCTGGCGAAATCTCTACCGGAAATCGCGCGGGCGCTCAACGTGGATGGGTTGATCGAGGGTTCTGTGCTGATGGCTGGCAACCGCGTACGCGTTACCGTCAAGCTCATTCATGGCGCCAGCGATCGGCAATTGTGGGGGGACAGCTACGAGCGGTCGCTGGAGGACGTTCTGGCTCTCCAAACAGAAGTGGCGCGAGCAATCGCCGCGCAAATCCGGGTGGCCGCTCACGGCGGAAGAGGCCCGCTACTCTAGGCCGATCCTCTCGGGTGAACCCGGCGGCCTACCAGGCGTACCTTCAAGGAAACTACCTCCTCGCGAAGGGGACGCCCGCGGCATACGAGAAGGCCCAGGAGTATTTCGAGCAGGCCATTGAGCACGACCCGCAGTACGCCCCACCGCACGCCGGCCTCGCGGGCGTGCTCGTCCAACTTGCGACTATGGACGGCTTCTTACCTGCCGGCGCGGTTCATGCGCCGGCAACAACTGCAGTCCAAAAGGCGCTGGCTCTGGATCCCTCGCTGGCCGAAGGCCACATCGCGCTCGGGCGCATAAAGTCACTGCTCGAATGGGATTGGGCTGCGGCCGACGCCGCGTTCAGGCAGGGTATACAGCTCGGCCCGAGTTCCTCGCTGGCTCGCCTCCAGTATGCAAACTACCTTACAGCCGTTGGACGATTCGAGGAGTCGATCGCGATCGGTACGCGGACGGTCGAGCTCGATCCCCTCCTTCCGCTGGCACACCAGGAGCTGGGACAGGCGTACCACGCAGCCGGACGATACGACGAAGCTCTCGAGATGTACCGAAGGGCCTTGGAGTTGGATCCGGAGATCAGGTCCTCTCACTTCCTTCGGGCCGTTCTATATCTCCGGGTAGGAAAGACGACA
The DNA here is from genome assembly GCA_963847125.1 of uncultured Acidobacteriota bacterium. Taxonomy (GTDB): domain Bacteria; phylum Acidobacteriota; class Vicinamibacteria; order Vicinamibacterales; family 2-12-FULL-66-21; genus DATAEE01. Next base: position 1,379,234 of record CAWJYM010000004.1, on the reverse strand, counting down.
GATGTGATCAATGGCCTCGACGCACTTCGCACGTTGGTCGGCGACGGCGGGCCGCCACACCGCCTGGGGTACCTGGGCTACCTGTATGGAAAGACGGGTCACCGCACCGAGGCTCTTCGCGCAGTCAGCGAGCTCCGTAAACGATCAGCGACGGATTATGTGCCCCCCAGTTCGATCGGGAATGTCTACGTCGGCTTGAATCGCCGAGAAGACGCCCTGGATGAATTCGAACGGGCATTCGCTCAGCGCGACCCTTGGATGTTTTGGCTTAAGGTGCATCCCTTATACGACGAGATTCGAAGCCACCCGCGCTTCCAGGAACTGATTCGGCGGATGAAGTTCCCTGATTGAGTATCGTGATCAGCGTAATCCGTGGCTAACGTCCGGTCTTCGTCACGCCAATCTTCGGACAGATGTCGACCAGAACGCAGGCCTGACATCGCGGGTAGACGGGACGGCAGACGTTCTGGCCCCACGTCACGAGATAGAGGTTGATGAGCGGCCACCAGCGGCGCGACGCAACTTTGTAGAGCGCCTGTTCGGTCTGCTCCGGCGTCTTCGTCAAGACCCATCCCATGCGGTTCGCGATGCGGTGGACGTGTGTGTCTACACAGATGTTGTCCCGGCTCGCGTGCGCGAGAATCAAGACGAGGTTCGCGGTCTTCCGGCCCACACCGGGCAGCGTCAGCAGATCCTCCATCGTCGACGGGACGCGGCCGCCGAACCGCGTCATGATCTGCTCGCATGCCGCTTTCACGTGCCTGGCCTTGTTCCGGTAGAAGCTCACCGGATAGATCAGTTTCTGAATCTCGTTCGTTTTCAATCGCGCCATCGTCCGTGGCGTGCGGGCGACGCGGAAGAGGCGCGCGGAGGCCGCGGCCGTCACGGGATCCCGCGTCTGCGCCGACAGCATCGTCGCGATGAGGACGTGGAAGGGGTCCTCCTGCTCTTCCTCGGCGATCTTCTCGACGGCCGGCTCGTCGAGCCCGTCGATCGCCTTCGCCAGCCGGCGCATGACGTCCGCCACCGGAGCGGCGAAAACGGGCAGACGCCTTCTGGATTCTGAATTCTGGATTCTGGATTCCACGGTTGTCATACAGGAGTGAGGGGTGGCTGGCCGCCCAGCACCGCAAGCACGTTGCTGACCGCGAGATCCGCCATCGCCGTGCGCGTCTCGCGCGTGGCGCTGCCGAGGTGCGGCGCGAGGACCACGTTGTCGAAGCCGGGCAGATCCGGATGAACCATCGGCTCCTTTTCGTACACGTCGAGCGCGGCCCCGGCGATCAGCCGTTCGCGCAGCGCCCAGGCCAGCGCCGCCTCGTCCACGACGGGCCCGCGCGAGGTGTTGATGAGGTATGCGGTGCGCTTCATCCGCGCCAGCGCGCGCTGATCGATCACGTGCCGCGACTCCGACGTGAGCGGCGTGTGGATCGAGATGACGTCGGAGGTCACGAGCAGCTCGTCGAAACTGACCGCCCGGCAGGCCTGAAGGCCTGCGCTACGCCCATTCGCCCCGCGGTGATACGCCACCGACATGCCGAAAGCGGGGGCACGAGCGGCGACCGCGCGGCCGATCCGCCCGAGCCCGAGAATCCCGAGCTGCTTGCCGCCCAGCTCGGCGCCGAGCATGAAGTCGAGCCCCCAGCGCTTCCAGCCGCCCGCGCGAACCAGCCGATCGCCTTCCGTGATCCGCCGCGTGACCGAGAGAATCAGGCCCCACGTGAACTCGGCGACCGCTTCGGTGAGCACGTCCGGCGTGTTGGTGACGACGATCCCTCGCGACCGCGCGTGCGCAACGTCGATGTTGTCGTACCCCACGGCGACGTCCGCGATGATCTTCAGGCGGTGTGCGGCGTCGATCACGGAGGCGTCGACGCGGTCGGTGAGGACGCAGATGAGAGCGTCCGCCTCGCGAACCCGGTCGCGCAGCTCGTCCGGCGTGAGCCCCTCGCTGTCGTGCACGTCGACCTCGAAGCGCTCCTGAAGCCGCGCGATGACCCTGGAGGGCAGGCGCCGGGTGACCAGTACCGTCAATGGCCGTGCGACAGGCAGTACCCGCAGTGATTGCAGCTCACCGCCGGCTCGATCAGGCAGGGACCTTCGATATCGCCGCCACTCAGCAGATTGAACCGGGCGTGGCTCGAATGAAGGGTTCCAAAGGTTCCAGGGGTTCCAACGGTTCCAGGGGTTCCAAGGTGACGGCTAACTGTTTCCCGAATCAGCGCACGCAGGGCTTGCTCGTCCATTGCTCAGCTCAGGTCGACCCGATCGACGATCCCCATTATGGCAGCATCGACGGCCGCCGCCTTGCGGCCGAGCGCCTCCCCGGCCGCGCGGCCCTCGAAGACGACCAGGACCTTCTCGCCGACGCCGGCGCCGACCGAATCGATCGCCAGCAGCGCGGTCCCGCGCGGCGCGTCGTCGAGCGTCAGCGGCTGGACGAGCAGAAGCTTCGCGCCTTCGAGCTTCCGGTTCTTCTGCGTGGCGACGACGGTACCGACGACTCGGGCGAGCAGCATGTCATCTTTTCTTGTATGCCGTGGGGCCCCACCCCCACGGCCTACCACGCCTCGCTCTCGCTCGGCGCGCTGATTCGCGGCGTCTTGCCGCAGGCCTACGCCTCGTTCGTCCACTGATCGACGATCCCGACGATCGTTGCGTCAGATGGCGCCTCGACGGGATGGAACGGATACGCCGCTTCCCGGCCGCGGACGAAAAACACGTTCTCGCCGACGCCGGCGCCGATCGAGTCGCACGCGACCAGCGTGCGTCCCGCCGATGTTCCATCCGCGGCGATCGGCTGAATCAGGAGAAGCGTGATGCCCGTCAGGTTGGCGTCCTTCCGTGTCGCGACGACGTCACCGATTACGCGGGCGAGCTGCATGGGCCTGGCTACTAATCCTGCACTTCGATGGCGTCCACGATGCCGACGATCGCGGCATCGACCGGACAGTCCTTCATGCCGGCCGCCATGCGCGCGGAGCTGCCAGAGACGATGAGCACCGTTTCCCCGACGCCGGCGTCGACCGTATCGACGGCGACCAGATAGCCGCCGTCCATGCGGCCCTGCGGATCGATGGCGCGCGCGACGAGCAGCTTGTTGCTCACCAGGCGCTCGTCCTTCCGCGTGGCGACGACGGTGCCGACGATCTTGGCCAGGATCATGACGGTCGATCGGAGCTCGGACGCGCCCGAGCCCCGCGGTAGGACGCACCAGACACGTGTCTAATCTTTAAGCCTTCGCAACGGTGGCGGCTTTCCCGATCGGCAGGGTGTCTTCGAGGTTCGCGTGCGGGCGCGGGATGACGTGGACCGACACGAGCTCGCCGACGCGGCGCGCCGCCGCCGCCCCGGCGTCGGTCGCCGCCTTCACCGCCGCCACGTCGCCGCGCACGATCGCGGTCACGTAGCCCGCACCGATTTTTTCCCAGCCGACCAGGGTGACCTTGGCCGCCTTGACCATGGCGTCCGCCGCTTCGATCATCGCGACGAGCCCCTTGGTCTCGACCATCCCCAGTGCCTCGCCCATTGAATGCCTCCAGGCCCGATACGTCCGGGCCATCCCCACACGCCCGGCCTAAAAGGCCGGGCCTACGTCAGTTTCTTTATCGCGTCTTCGATGAGGGCCGTAAGCTCGCGGTATGTTAGCCGAATTTCCTGATCCGATCCTAGCGCCGTATCCGGAATCAGGCGCGCGCCGCCTACCGACCGCGGCGCCTGTACGACCTGACAGGTCGGATCGTCCGCGTCTGGACCGTCGGCGCAAATCGGCGCCGGCGACGCAATCCCGTACATCCCGCGGAGCCCTTGGAGCCGCTCGACCTCCTCGCGCGACAGGAGGTGCTCGCGGCCGAGCAGCCGCGCCGCGAGGCTGATGCGGGCGAAGTGCTCGACCGTCTCCATCTTGTAGTACGCCGAGAACAGCTCGCGGCAGGCAGTGAGCGCGCCGTGGTTCGCGAGGAGCAGGCCATCGTGGACGCCGATGTACCGCTCGACCGCGTCCGCCAGCTCGCTGGTCGACGGCGTTCCATACGCGGCGATCGGGATGGCGCCGAGCGTCGTCACCACCTCGGCGAGTACGGCGCGGTCCAGGGGGATCCCGGCGACCGCGAAGCCGGTCGCGACCGGCGGGTGCGCGTGCACGACGGCCTGGATGTCCGGGCGGCGCCGGTAGACCGCGAGATGCATGAGGAGCTCGGTCGACGGATCGCGATCGCCGGCGATCTTGCGGCCGGACATGTCGGTCACGACCATCATCTCGGGCGTCATGAAGCCCTTCGACACGCTCTTGGGCGTCGTCAGGATTCGATCGGCAGCGAGGCGGACGCTGACGTTCCCGTCGTTGGAGGCGACGTACTCGCGCGCGTGGAGCCGTCGCCCCACCTCGACGATGTCCGCGCGGAGTGCATCCTCGGACTTCATCGTCAGCCTCCGGGCCCTGGTAAGAAACTGTTCCCGACACCGTTCGGAGCAGAAATACTGCGTGACCCCGGCGGCGGTCAGCGGCAGCGCTCGGGCCGGAACGACGTAGGTGCCGCACACCGGGTCGCGCACGAGCTGGACCGGACCGTCTCCCTGACGCCCTTTCTTTTCCGCGATGCCCGCAATCACGCCGCCGATAAGGCGCGACAGCACCCGGATGAGCACCAGCACCAGGAGCAGGCGGAAGACCCAGTTCACGACACTCCGGGATGGGCCGCCTTCATGCTCTCGAGCGCCTGTTTCGCGGCGCGCGCCTCCGGGCTGTCGGGGGCGATCGCGATCACCTTCTGCCAGGCCTCCGCGGCGCCGGCGAGATCCTGCTTGCCGAATGCGCGCACGATCCCCTGGTTCAGGATCGTCTTCGTGTGTTTGGGATTGATGGCGAGCGATCGGTCGAACTGCGCGAGCGCCCGATCCGGCTGATTCGTGTAGTAGTAGCTGACGCCGAGATCGGTGCTCACGTCGACGTTGCGCGGGTCGAGCTTGAGCGAGTCCTCGTACCAGCGGATGGCCTGATCGTACCGTTCGACGTCGAAGTACATGTTGCCCAGCTCGGCGCGCACCGCGGGATCGCTCGGCTCCTGCTGCGCCCGAACTTCAAGGGCCTTCGCGCGTGTCTCGTCGAACTGCGGCTGCGCGCCCGCCTGCGGCTGACCTGGGGGCGGCGCCTCGGCCCGTGCGGCGGCTGGCGCCGCGCGCGGCGCCGCCTGCTGACTCCCGAGGATCCAGCCCACGATGAGCCCGAAGAAGGCTCCCGCAACCGCGAAGACTACGGATTCTTTGGACATCTCAGTATTGTCGATTGGCGATTGTGGATTGGGGATTGGGGATTGATTGACGATTGAGGATTGCCGATGGTCGATTGATTGCTGATTGGCCGATCAAGCAACCGGTGCTCAATCGACGATCAACAATGAGTCCTCAATCGCCAATCAATCCTCAACCACCAATCCTCAATCGCCAATCAATCCTCAATCGCCAATCGTAAATCGGAAATGCAAGGATCATAACAGCGTGCGCCGAAACCAGTCCACCAGCGTACGGATGAGCGAGTCGTCCTGCTCGAACATCGCCGTGCCGTGGCCGGCGCGCTCCAGCACGAGCATCTCCCGCCCCGTCGCGTCCTTCGAGAGCTCACGCACCGAGCGCCACGCGTACGGATCGTCGCGGCTGGCGACGAGCAGCGCCCGACGCTTGCCGTACTTCTTCATCGCCGCCTCGATCCGCACCCCGCGATAATCCATCGACGGCGACAACAGCGCAACCGACCGGATCGTCCCGTCGTCGCCGGCCGCGAGCGCCACGAGCGTCGCGCCGAGGGACGCGCCCATGAGCCCGACACGGCCCGGCAGCACGTCCGCGCGCGTGTCCAGGAAGCGTTTCGCGGTTCTGACGTCGGCGACCATCGCGCCGAGCGTCGCGCGCTCGTCGCCGCCGCCGCCGGGGGAAGACTCGCCGTGCCCGCGGAGGTCGATGGCCAACGTCGTGAAGCCCTCGCCGGCGAGCCGCGCGCCGGCGGTCTCCCAGTCCTTTCGCGATCGGCCCAGCATGTGGACGAGGATGATCGCCGGCGCCGGGCGCCGCGACGGTTCCATCATCGTCGCGACGATCATCTGACCGTCCGGCGTCTGAAACGTCACGCGGCTGGTGCGATCCTGGCGGGCGAGCGCGAACGCGGAGCCCACGCACAGGGACACGAACACGAGGACGGCGCCCAATCGAAGTGTGAATCGCGTGCGCACGAGCGGGTCAGGGCTCCGCCAGGACCGCGAGGTATTCGCGGACGACCGTGCTCAGTCCGACGAACACCGCGCGGCTGATGATGGCGTGGCCGATCGAGACCTCGGCCAGGTGCGGGAGCCGTCGGAAGAGCGTGAGATTCTCGAGGTCCAGGTCGTGGCCGGCGTTGATCCCGAGCCCGCGATCGTGCGCGAGACGCGCAGCCGCCTCGTAGCGGCGGAAGCTGTCCTCCGCCTCGCGCTCTCCCCGCTCCCACGCCCGGGCGTACGGCTCGGTGTAGAGCTCGACGCGGTCCGCGCCGACATCGGCCGCCCAGCGGATGGAATCCGGTTCGGGATCGACGAACAGGCTGACGCGGACGCCCCGGTCGCGCAGATCCCTCACCGTGCCGCCGAGTCGATCGCGCGGCGTGTCGGGGCCCCAGCCCGCCTGGCTCGTGATCTCGCCGGGCCGCACGGGCACCAGCGTGCACTGATCCGGTTTCACCTCGTGGACGAGCGCGATGAGATCCGGCCGCGGATCGCCCTCGATATTGAACTCGATCGTTCCTTTGAGCGGTCCGAGCAGGGCGGCGATGGCGCGCACGTCGCCAGGGCGAATGTGCCGCTGGTCGTGCCGGGGATGCACGGTCACGCCTGGCGCACCCGCCTCGACGACCGTCCGCGCCGCCGCGAGCGGATCCGGCAGATCGCCGCCGCGCGAGTTACGCAGCGTCGCGATCTTGTTGACGTTGACGGAGAGCTTAATCAAGGCCGCAGATGCACGCAGATGAACGCAGATGTACGGTGATCACTGTTTGTCCGTCAGCCGAGGTGGGCCTTGACCATCCCGGCGAGCTCGGAGGCCCAGGACTGTATCTCGCTCTGGTCGCGCCCCTCGATCATGATGCGCAGCAGCGGCTCGGTGCCCGAGTAGCGCACCAGCAGTCGCCCCTGGCCCGCGAGCCGATCTTCGACCTTCCGCATCGCGTCGGCGATCGCCGGCACACCATGCAGGTCGCGCTTCTCGCGCACCTGCACGTTGACGAGCACCTGCGGGTACGTTTTCAGCTCGGCGGCCAGGGCCGCCAGCTCGCGGCCGGTCTCGGCCATCACGCGCAGCACACGCAGCGCGGTCACGATGCCGTCGCCGGTGAACAGATGGTCGGAAAAGATGACGTGCCCCGACTGCTCGCCGCCGAGCCGCAGGCCGCGTTTGACCATCTCTTCCATGACGTACTTGTCGCCCACGGCGCACCGGACCAGCGTGATCCCGTGATCGCGGAGCGCGATCTCGAGGCCGATGTTGCTCATCACGGTCGCGACGATGGCGTCGCCGGCAAGCGCGCCCGTGCGCTTCATCTGCTTCGCGCACATGAGCAGAACCGCGTCGCCGTCCACGATCCGGCCCTCGGCCGAGACGAAGATCGCACGGTCGCCATCTCCGTCGAACGCGACACCGAGACGGTGGCCTCCCTTGCGGACGAGGTCAACGAGCCGGCCGGGATGCGTCGACCCGCACTCCAGGTTGATGTTGCGTCCATCCGGCGCGTTGCCGGTGACCGTCGTGCGGAAGCCCAGCGCCCCGAACAGCCGCGGCGCGACCGTCGTCGTCGCGCCGTTGGCGAGATCGAGGGCGATGCTCATCGACCCGAGCCGGCCCGGATCGGGCAGGGCCTCGCGCGCATGGGCGACGTACTCGTCGACGACATCGACGCGCTCCACCGGCGAGTCGGCGCCGTCGGCCACCGTCCAGGAAGTGTCGGCGACGATCCCCTCGATCTTCGCCTCGAGCGCCTCGCCGAACTTCTCGCCGGCGCCGGAGAACACTTTGATTCCGTTGTCCTGATAAGGATTGTGCGACGCGGAGATCACGAGACCGGCGTCGAAATGCGCGCGCGTCACGTACGCAATCGCGGGCGTGGGCAGCACGCCTCCCGACACGAGCGTCGCCCCCTGGGATCGGATCCCGCGCGCCAGCGCGCGCTCCAGCGATTCGCCCGACTCGCGCGTATCGCGGCCGACGACCAGCCGGAGCTGCTGGCCGTCGTGGCCGCCTCGCGGCAGAGCGCGGACGAGCGCCGCGCCGAGCCGTGCGACGGTCTCGGCATCGAGCGGGTACTTGCCTGCCGTCCCGCGCACGCCGTCGGTTCCGAAGAGACGTGACATCTGCTAGCGGATGACGACCGTGGCTACGCCCGGATCGATCCGGACCACTCCGAATGCCTGGGCGGGCTCGGTGCGCACTCGAAGATTGTACCGGCCGGGTCCGAGGCCGGCAAGGTCGACGAAGGCTTCGATCCCGTCGCTCCCGACCGCGTCGAGCGCTTCTTTCCCGCCGCGGATGGTCACGCGCACGGTTTCGGAGGCCACCGAGGCGCGCTGCCCGGCCGTCAGGTTTCGCAGCCGCACAGGCACGCCGGTCACGACGCGCTCGACCGGCGCCGGCACGACGTCGATCGTTACAAAGGCATTCTGCGCCTCGCGCAGCCGCACCGCGGAGTCGGCGACGCCGACCGTCACGGTGTCGATGATGGGGCCCGTGGCGCCAGACACGATCAACGGCTCGGTCGTCGCCTCCGCGACTTCGTTCAGCCGGCTCTCGGGCCCCTCGATCTGTACGGTCGACGGCTCGGCGGTAATCCGTCCGACGACGAAACCGGGAGCCGGGTCCCCCTCGACGGCAGGCACGACCGGAACCGTGCGGAGGTTGGTCTTCTCCAGCTCGAGAGACAGGGTGGCCGGCACGACCTGCGCGACTTCCACGCCGTACGGCGCCTGCACTTCGTCGTTCCGAAGGTGAAACAGCCGGGATCCCGCGCGCGCGGCACGAAGATCGAGGACGACGATCACTTCGCCGGGATCGAGACGGCTCAACATGCCCGACGACCCCCGCATCCGGACGTCCACCGTCGCCGGAGGATCGCCGACGATCTCGAGCCCGGTGGGGATGTTTCTGAACTCGAGGGGCACGCGCAAACTGCGCTCGACGATGTGCTCGCCGGCGACCGTCAGCCACAACAGCGCGGCGAGCGTGACGGCCAGCACCTTGAGCCAGAGATTTCTGAGGGGGTTGTAGGCCATCAGATCTCGTAGGCGGCGCGCGGCGCCCTGGCCGGAGCGCGTCGCTGCAACACGAGCGCGGCCAGCCTGGCGCGGAGCTGGTCGGCGGTCAGATCGCGTTCGAGCTGTCCGTCGAGAGCTACCGAGATCTTCCCCGTTTCCTCCGACACGACGACGGCGATCGCGTCGCTCTCCTCGGTGAGGCCGATCGCGGCGCGGTGGCGCGTGCCGAGCTCGCGGCCGAACACGGGATTGACGGTCAGAGGCAGGAAGCAGGCGGCGGCCGCGACGCGGCCTTCCTGAATCATCACCGCTCCGTCGTGGAGCGGCGCGCCAAGCTGGAAGACCGTCACCAGCAGGTCGTGCGTCACTTCACCGTCGATCGGTATCCCGCTCTCGATGTAGTTCCGCAGTCCGATCTCGCGCTCGATCGCGATAATCGCGCCCGTCTTGTGGGCGGCAAGCATCGCCGAAGCGCTGACGATCTCCTCGATCGCCTCGTCGCCGGTGTCTCCCCGGGCGAACCAGCGGAAGAACGGCGCCCGGCCCAGGTGCGCCAGGGCGCGGCGGATGTCGGACTGAAAGATGACGATCGCGGCGAACCCGACGTAGATGAGCAGGTTGCGAATGAGCCAGTTGACGGTCTGGAGCGGCGCGAGCCGCGAGACAAACAGCAGGAGCAGGACGAGAAGCGAGCCGGCCGCCATCTGCACGGCGCGCGTGCCTCGGATCAGCTTCAGCGACTCGTAGATCACCAGCGCGACGATGGCGATGTCGAGGATGTCCCACCAGGTCATCGGCGGGCGGCGAATCGCGGTGGTCAGCCACTCCAACACGGGGGTTAGCTTACATTACGGAAGGTGCACTGGGTGCCCTGGGTGCACTTGGTGCGGGTGCGCTGGGTGCCCTGGGTGCGGGTGCTCGAAGTGCCACGTGCTGGTGCTGGGTGCGCAAGGCACAATAAGCGCTGTGAAATCGCGGAAGCGGTACGACATTCCAATGCCGGGTGGCGCTCGCCTGGAGCTGGGCGAGCGGACGCTCGTGATGGCGATCCTCAACATCACGCCCGATTCGTTCGCGGGCGGGGGCGCCCGGATGGAGCCCGCGCGCGCGGTTGACGACGCGCTGCGGATGGTCGAGCAAGGGGCCGACATCCTGGACGTCGGCGGAGAATCCACGCGTCCCGGCGCAGAACCGGTTTCAGCGGACGAAGAACTGCGGCGAGTCCTGCCGGTCCTCGACGGGCTCGCCGGACGCGCTCGGGTGCCCATCTCGATCGACACCTACAAGGCGCGCGTCGCGGAGGCGGCGCTCGACCGCGGCGCGTCGATCGTCAACGACATCAGCGGCTTGCTGTACGAGCCCGAACTGGGACAGGTCGCCGCGCGCCGCGGCGCGGCGCTCGTGCTGATGCACCATCGCGGCCGCTCCGCCGACATGTACCGCGAGGCCGTGTACGGCGACGTGGCTGGCGATGTCGCCGCGGAGCTTTCCGCGCGGATCGACGCCGCCCTCGCCGCAGGGGTCGCGAGGGACCGCATCGTCATCGATCCGGGGCTCGGCTTCGGCAAGCGCCCGGAGCACACCTACGGGGCGCTGGCCAACCTCGACCGGCTCGCCGCGCTCGACCGGCCGATCCTCGTCGGCGCCTCGCGCAAGTCGTTCCTGCGCGAGGCCATCGGCGACAGGCCAGCCGCGGAGCGCCTCTGGGCCACCGCCGCGGCCGTCACGGCGGCGGTCCTCAACGGCGCACACATCGTCCGCGTGCACGATGTCAGAGAGATGATGGATGTTGTGAGGACCGCCGACCGGATCCGAGCAGGGACGGTGTAGGCCCGACCTTCAGGTCGGGCGTGGGCGGATCACCCCACCGTTCGGATGATCCCGGCACGCCCGGCCTAAAGGCCGGGCTACTGATCATTCCTGTGTAACCGGCTTCGTGATCGTTGGAACCATCGCCGGGCGCTCGCGCGACGGGCGGCGGCTCGCGTCGTCGGCCGGCGCGGCAGGAGTCTGCGCGGCGGGACGCACCAGCTCCTCGAGCGGCTCGCCCATGACGATCCGACGCACCTGATCGGCGTCGAGCACCTCGCGGATGAGGAGCTCCTCGGCGACGCGCTCGAGCTTCTGCTGATGTTCCAGGAGGACCACGCGGGCGCGGAAGTAGTTCTCCGTGACTATCCGCTTCACTTCGTGGTCGATCCGGACCGCCGTGTCCTCGCTGTAGTCCTGATGCTGGGCGATCTCGCGGCCGAGGAAGATCTGCTCCTCCTTTTTGCCGTAGGTGAGCGGGCCCATCTGGTCGCTCATCCCCCACTCGCACACCATCTTGCGCGCCAGCTCGGTCGAGCGCTCGAGGTCGTTGCCGGCGCCGGTCGTGATCCCACCCAGCGTGATCTCCTCGGCGATGCGGCCGCCGAGCAGGATCGCGAGCATGTCGTTTAGGTACTCGCTCGAGTAGTTGTGCTTGTCGTCCTCGGGCAGCTGCATCGTCACACCGAGCGCCATCCCGCGAGGAATAATCGTGACCTTGTGGATCGGATCGGCGTGCGGCAGCAGCACGGCCAGCAGGGCGTGCCCCGCCTCGTGGACCGCGGTGACCTTCTTCTCCGCCTCGCTGATGATCATGGACCGCCGTTCGGCGCCCATGAGCACCTTGTCCTTCGCGAACTCGAAGTCCGCCATGCGGACGGTGCGCTGGTTGTAGCGCGCCGCGTTCAGCGCCGCCTCGTTGACGAGATTCGCGAGATCGGCGCCGGAGAAGCCGGACGTCCCGCGCGCGAGCACGTGGATGTCCACGTCGTCCGACAGCGGAATCTTCTTGGTATGTACCGCGAGGATGCCCTCGCGGCCCTTGACGTCGGGCCGGTTGACGACGATGCGCCGGTCGAAGCGGCCCGGCCGGAGGAGCGCCGGATCGAGCACATCGGGGCGGTTGGTCGCCGCCACGAGGATGACGCCCTCGTTCGACTCGAACCCGTCCATCTCGACGAGGAGCTGGTTCAGCGTCTGTTCGCGCTCGTCGTGCCCGCCCCCGAGCCCGGCGCCGCGATGGCGGCCGACCGCGTCGATCTCGTCGATGAAGACGATGCACGGCGCGTTTTTCTTCCCCTGCTCGAACAGGTCGCGGACGCGGGACGCGCCGACGCCGACGAACATCTCCACGAAGTCCGAGCCGCTGATCGAGAAAAACGGGACGTTCGCCTCACCCGCCACGGCGCGCGCGAGCAGGGTCTTGCCGGTTCCCGGAGGGCCCATCAGGAGCACGCCCTTCGGGATCCGCCCGCCGAGCTTCTGGAACTTCTGCGGTTCCTTGAGGAACTCGATGATCTCCTGGAGCTCTTCCTTCGCCTCGTCCACGCCGGCCACATCCTTGAAGGTGACCTTTTTCTGCGAGCTGGACGACAATTTCGCGCGGCTCTTGCCGAACGAGAGGGCTTTGTTCCCCCCGCTCTGCATCTGCCGCATGATGAAGATCCAGAACCCGATCATCAGCAGGATCGGGGCCCAGGAGTACAAGAGGTTGGCCCAGGGGCTCGTGGTCTGCGGCTTGGCCGTCATGCGCACGGCCTTGTTGTCGAGCTCGTTGCCAAGACCCTCGAACTGCGACGGGGCGTACGTCCGGAACTTGCTGTCCACGCCGATCTTGAGGGTCCCGACGATCTCGGGTCCGGTGATCGTCACTTCCTCGACTTCCCCGTTCCTGACTTTGGTGAGGAAATCGCTGAACGAGATCGGCTGTTCAGACCCCTGCAGCCCGGTCGAAAAATTCCAGATCAGGACCGCGACCACGACCAGGACCATCCAAAAGAGCAAACTTTTCAGGGTCGAACTCACCCGAGGCCTCCTAACCGCCTTGCTTTCAAGAGTATCACGCTTGCCGCAGGCTCCGTGACCCGAAAATCCTCGGCCACGGTGTGACCCACGACCCACACAATTCTGTCGTTCCGATCGACGACGAGCGGCAGCCGATCCCGTTCAGATCGTGCGACTTTCCGGTCGACCAGCAGATCCTGGAGCTTTTTGCGCCCGCCGAGCCCCAGAGGCCGAAGCGCATCCCCGGGCCGCCGGCTGCGCACGGTCAGCTCAGGTCCCAGTCCTGGCGCCTGGACTGCAACATCGTGTCCACGTGAATCCAGCTTGCCCGACGCCCCTGCGCCCCGCGCCGCCGAGATCAACCAGCCGGCTTCAACGATCTCGACCTCACCAGGAATAGACAACGAATACGCAAAACCGTTCGGTTCTCCCGCCTGCCGGGCCGACGCGGGTCTGATGATGATTTCGGCTCCGAGGCGCGCGACGTGCACGCCCGGCAGATCCAGCGCCTGATCAGGCTCGAGCCCGAGCACAGCGTCGACGTGCTCGAACCCGGCGAACCCGGCGCCCTCGACCTCGGCAAGCGCCCCACGCACGATGCGCCGGGCCAGCGGCACCGGGACCGCCCGGAGCGCCGCCGCGTCGAGCCGGATGTGTGTGCCCTCTTTATCTAAGACGACGGAGGAAGCCATTTCGATTGCAACAGTTTCGAGCCAGGCGTCCTCGTCGCGGGCGAGGGCCGCTTCACGCGCCAGGACGTCGACGACGCCGGGTGAGAAACGCTCGGTGAGAAAAGGGATGAGCTCGTGCCGGACGCGGTTGCGCGGAACGGCGACGTCGGCGTTCGACTCGTCGTCGCGCCACTCGAGGCGGCGCTCGGCGAGAAACGCCATGACTTCGGCGCGGGTCGCCTCGAGCAGCGGCCGCACGATGGCGCCGGCCCGCGGGTGAATGCCCCCGAGGCCGCGCGGCCCGGCGCCACGGAGGAGCCGGAGCAGGAACGTTTCAGCCTGGTCGTTCCGTGTGTGGCCGACCGCGACGCGGTCGGCCGCGAGGCGCCTCGCCGCCCGTTCGAGAAACTCGTAGCGCGCGCGCCTGCCGGCAGCCTCGATCGACACGCCCCATTCGGCGGCCAGCGCAGCGACGTCAGCTGATTCGACGTCAATCGGAAGGCCGATCGCCGCCGCGGCGCCGCGGCAGAACCGCTCGTCTGCCTCGGCCGCCGCGCCGCGGAGCTGATGGTTGAAGTGCGCGAGGCCGGCGAGCGCATACCCGCCGGCGCGCTGCAGATCGTTCAGGACGTGCGCGAGGGCCATCGAGTCGGGCCCGCCCGAGACCGCCACGGCGACCCGGCTCCCGCGCGGGATCAGATCGTGACGCCGAATCGTCCGCAGGACGCGGTCCGTAAGCACCACATCACCCGATCGCCCATCGCAGCTCGCCGAAAGATTGGTGCCGGTGCAGGGACTTGAACCCCGGACACTGCGGATATGAGCCGCATGCTCTAACCACTGAGCTACACCGGCAGGAACCACTTATTATAGCGGCAATCTCTTCACACTGGAGGCGAGCGGCATGCCGAGAGAAGCCAATCTGTTCCGGATCACCGGCGGCTCCCCCACGCGCGCGCTGAAGCGGGTCGCGAACATCCCGCCGAGCTGGATCGCGCGGGCGAGGAAGGCGCGCAAGTCGCGGGAACCGGAGGTCGCGAAGGCCATGCAGAAGGCTTCACGCCTCCGCCGCCGCCGGCCGAACGCCCGCGCCGCGATCCGCAACGCGGAGACGGAACTGCGCGCCCTGCTTCGCGAGTGGGAGGTCGCCTATCAGAAGCAGTGCTTCTACTACGGTATCCGAGCGCTGCTGGAGATCGGGAGGAAGGGCAAGACCAGTTTGTAGGAGACATGTGGCACGAGGCTTCAGCCTCGTCATGTGGTACGAGGCTTCAGCCTCGTCCGGCGGACGACCCTAAAGGGTCGTACCACAAGCTACCACCGGCCCCGATCAACGACGTAGCCGGACCCGATGCGCGCAATCGCCGGCGTGCCCGCCTGGCGCATGACCAGGACGAGCTCGCGGTGCAGGATCTCGAGCACTTTCTCGACGCCGGGCTGACCGAACCCCGCGAGCCCCCAGACGTAGGGACGGCCGATGCAGACGGCTGTGGCGCCGAGCGCGAGCGCCTTGAAGATGTCCGTCCCGCGCCTGAATCCGCTGTCGACCAGCACGGGCACCTTGCCGCCCGCGGCCTCGACGACCTCGCGCAGACATTCAATCGACCCCCGCTGACTGTTCTCGCTGCGCCCGCCGTGGTTGGACACCACGATGCCGTCGACGCCGCGTTCGACGGCCATCTGAGCGTCCTCACCCGTCACCAGGCCCTTGAGAATCAGCTTCATTCGCGTGCGATCTTTGATTCGGTTGACGAAGTCCCAATTCCACACGTACGGCGTCAGCCTCGTCGTCTTTGACAGATCGAGTCCGGCGAACATCGGCCTCTGAAGCTGGGAGCGCTCCCACGGAACGGTGTGGCAGACCTTGCAGGGCCGGGTGTCTCGTCGCATGTACCGCTGCAACGCTTCGCGGTTGGTTCCGACGTTGTCCACGGTGAGGACCAGGACCGGGCAGCCGGCCTTCTCGGCTCGGGCCACGAGCGCTTCGGTGACGGCCCAGTCGTCGGTGGGATACAGCTGGTACCAGACCGGCTCGCCACGAGCTTCATTGACAGGCTCGACTGCCGTCGAGGCGACCGTCGAGAGGATCTGAAGATGCCGTGTGGCCCGTGCGGCGCGCGCCACCGCCAGCTCGCCGTCGGGATGAAAGGCCTTCTGGCTGCTGACCGGCGCGAGAACAATCGGCGTGTCGTACTTGACGCCGAATAGCGTGACCGACGTGTCCACCTGACCCACATCGACGAGCCGGCGGACGCGCAACTGGTATCTGCCGAACGATTCACGGTTCGCCCGCAGGGTCCCGTCATCGTCTGTACCCGTCGCGAGGTAACCGAAATGCGCGGGCGGAAGTTTCTGCCGCGCCACAGCCTCGAAGTCCAGGACGTTGAGGGCCTGGTCCAGCGATGCAATGACGGCATCGGCCTGCTGGAGTGAAGCGACGGCGACGCTCGGCGGGTCGACCAGCGACGGGAGTCCGCTCGCGCGGGCCGCCCACGCGGCCAGCGGGCTGGCGACCATGAAGCGGAGAAAGCGACGGCGTGCGATCGCGCGGCGCTCCGCGTCGCGGCTCGTCGTCACTTCGACACCTCCTCCACGAGCGCCGCCGCGAGCAGGGGCAGCATGATCTCGTGGTGACCGGTGAGCGAGAACCCGCGCCCCGTCCCGGCAACCGGCCGCGTCACGACGTTGGTCTGGGGTCGATAGAGCCGGACGAAGTCGAGGTTGACGGTCGTCAGGTTCGCGAGCGGAATGCCGCGGTTGCGCGCCAGCGCGACCGCCTTGAGAAAGACTTCCGGCAGCACGACCGCGGATCCGCAGTTCAGGTAGACGCCACGTTCGAGCCGGGCCACGTTCGCGACGAAGTGGCGGAAGTCCCGGAGGCTCCCCTCGCCGATCGCGGCGCCCGAGGCGGACGCGTGCATGTGAATGACGTCGGTGCCGAGGGCGACGTGCACGGTGACCGGCACGCTGAGGCGCGCGGCGGAGGCGAGCAGGCTGCGGTCGGCGAAGGGCGGCTTCGCGTCCGCCAGGTGCCGCGCGACCGCCCGGCCGATCCCGAGCCCCGCCTGGACGCCGCGCGCGATCGCCTCGTTCAGGCCGCGGCCCGTTTCCTCCGCCATCCCGAATCGGCCGGGACCCAGCGATTCGTCCACGTTCTCGGAGGTTCCTCCGGCGATCGCCACCTCGAAGTCGTGGATGACCCCCGCTCCGTTGAGCGCGATCGCGGACACGAACCCTCGTTCCATCAGATCGATGATGATGGGCGCGAGCCCGGTCTTGATGACGTGGGCGCCCAGCCCCCAGACGATGCCACCATCATTCTTCCTCGCGAGCGTCAGCGCGTCGACGACCGCGCGGAAGTCCTGAGCAGCGAGCATTCGCGGCAGCGATGCGATCCATGAGCGCATACCGGCGCCCGGCGCGTAGGGCTTGGCGAAGTCCTCCACGCGCGCCTTGCTGGTTCGGGAGGCCAACGGATAGGTCCGGACGTCTGAGAGATCGAACTCGTCGTAGGGGAAGGGCATGGGCGTGGACGGAGGATACCTCAGAGAATGAGCATCGCGTCGCCGTAGCTGTAAAAGCGGTACCGATGCTCGATCGCCTCACGATACGCCTCGAGAATCAGCTCGCGACCCGCAAACGCCGACACCAGCATCAGCAGCGACGATCGGGGAAGGTGAAAGTTCGTCAGCAGCCCAGCCACGACCTTGAAGGTGTAGCCGGGATAGATGAACAGGTCGGCGGTGCCACGGTCCGGCTGCAGCCTTCGCGCGCGAAGCGCGCTTCGGCTAGCCTCGCCGGAGCCTTCGGCGGAGGCGGGAAGCCGGACACTACGAGAATTGGAAAGGGCGGCTGACTCGAGCGCGCGCGTCGTCGTCGTGCCGACCGCGATGACACGTCGCCCCTCGTCCAACGCTCGATTGAGCGCTTCCGCGGCGACCGGCGAGATGTCGTACGCTTCCGGATCCACCTGGTGCTCCTCGACCTCGTCGGTTCGCACCGGCTTGAAGGTTCCGTACCCCACGTGCAAGGTGATCGCGATCCGCTCCACGCCGCGCGCGGCGAGACGATCGAGCAGGTCGGCCGTGAAATGAAGGCCGGCGGTCGGCGCGGCCACCGATCCGCGAGCCTGTGCGTAGACGGTCTGATACCGCTCGCGATCCTCCGCGCGATCCGCGCGCTTGATGTACGGCGGCAGCGGGACGTGCCCGAGCTCGTCCACCCGCTCGTCGATTCCGGCGCCGTCGTCGGTCCAGAGGCGGATCGTCCGCCGTCCGTGAAATCGTCGCTCGAGGACCTCGGCGTGGAGCCCGCGCGGCGCGGCGCCGAACGTGACGCGCGCTCCCTCGCGCAGCTTCTGGCCGGGATGCATCAGCGCGTCCCAACGATCCCCCTCGAGTCGGCCGATCAGCAGGCACTCGACCGCTCCACCGCTGGGAACGCGTTGCCCCAACAACCGCGCCGGGAACACGCGCGTGTCGTTGACGACGAGCGCGTCGCCGGGTCGGAGCAGTCCGGGCAGGTCGGCCACGGAAGCGTGCGTTCTCGCGCCGCTCGCGCGATCCACCACGAGCAGACGTGAGCCGCCGCGCGGTGCCGGCTCCTGCGCGATGAGCTCGGCCGGCAGGTCGAAGTCGAAGTCAGAGACCTTCACAACCTCTGAAGTACAATCACGCACCTTAGCATGCCCGAGTCGAAGACGCCGTCGCCGCAGGAGTCAGAGTCGTCGCAGGTCACGATCGAAGCGCCCGTCAACATCCGCAGCGCGGCGCTCACCGCGATTCTCGTGCTCGCGACAATCTTCCTTCTGCAGTACGCGCAACCGGTGCTGATCCCGTTCGTGCTGGCCGTCCTCATCAGCTACATGCTGACGCCGATCGTGACGTGGCTGCAGCGGCTGTGGATCCCCCGGTTCGTGGGCGCCGCCTTCGCGGTCGCGATGCTCCTCGCGGTGCTCGGCGCCGCGATCTGGTCGGTCTCGGACGATGCCATCCGCATCGTCGAAGACCTTCCGCGGGCCGCGCGTCAGGTGCGGGCGACGATCCGTCAGCAGCGGCTGGGGCGTGGGGACACGCCGCTCGAGAAAGTCCAGGAAGCGGCGAAGGAGCTGGAAAAGGCGGCGGCGGCGGCATCACCGACCCCGACGGCGCCGAGCGGGGTGCAGCGAGTACAGGTCGTCGAGCCGGCGTTCCGCGCGGACTATCTCTGGTGGGGCTCGATAGGGGCCGTGGGGTTCGCCAGCGAGCTGACCATGATTCTCTTTCTCGTGTACTTCCTGCTGGCCACGGGCGACCTCTACAAGCGGAAGTTCGTCAAGATCGGCGGGACCACGCTCAGCCGCAAGAAGGTCACGGTCCAGATTCTCGATGACATCAACAAGCAGATCGAAAACTTCCTCGTGACGCTCTTCGCGACGAGCATGCTCGTCGCCGCGCTCACAGCGGTCGCGCTGTGGTGGCTCGGGCTCCGCGAGTGGCTCTTCTGGGGCATCGTGGCGGGCGTGCTGAACACCATCCCGTACTTCGGGCCGGTCATCGTCAGCGGCGCGCTGTTCGTCGTCGGGTACCTCCAGTTCCAGGCGCTCGGTCCCACCTTCGCCATCACGGCCGCGGCGCTGGCTATTACCTCGCTCGAAGGCTGGCTGCTGACGCCGGTGCTCATGGGCCGCGCCGCCCGCATGAATCCCGTCGCGATCTTCGTGGGGTTGCTGTTCTGGAGCTGGGTCTGGGGCGCCTGGGGCGTCATCCTCGCGGTCCCGATGATGATGATGTTCAAGGCGATCTGCGACCGCGTCGAGGATCTCCAACCGGTCGCGGAGCTGATCGGCGAGTGAGGGCCTCGAGGCTTGGGGTCGAGGATGATGAAGCGGTGTGCGGTGGCGTGCATGCTGGCGCTCGCCGGCGTGGCGGGATCGGCGCAGCGGTTCGAGTTCTTCCCCGGCGGGACGTACGATCCGAAAGTCCCTACACCGGAATCGGTGCTGGGCTACCCGGTCGGGACCTACCACACGAACTATTCCGGGCTCGAGCGATGGCTCGCCGCGCTCGCCGGGAACGAGCGCGTCCGGATCGTCCGGTACGGCCAGTCGGTCGAGAAGCGCCCTCTCTACCTCGTCATCGTTTCATCACCGGCGAACATCGCGCGCCTCGATCAGATCAGGGCGGCGATGAACAAGCTCGCCGACCCGAGGACGACGAACGACGCTGAAGCGGAAGCGATTGCCACGTCGATGCCCGCGGTCGCGTGGATGAACCATGCGAACGACGGCAACGAGTCGGCAGCGTTCGAGTCGGCAATCCAGACCAGCTATCAGCTCGCCGCGGGCACAGACGAGACGACGCGCCTGATCCTCGACCGCCTTGTGACGATCGTCAACCCCGCGCACAACCCGGAAAGCCACGAGCGGTTCGTGGCGTGGTACAACGCCGCGCAGGTCGGACGCGAGGGCACGGCGGACCCGCACGCCGCCGAGCACCACGCGCCCTGGGGAATGAGCACCAACAACAACCACTACCAGATCGATCTGAACCGCGATGCGTTCCTGATCTCTCAGCCGGAGACCGCGGCGCTCGTGAAAGCGTTCGGCGAATGGAATCCCGTCCTCTTCATCGACCATCACGGGCAGACCAAGAACATGTTCTTTCCGCCGCCGGCCGAGGCGATCAACCTCAACGTCACGAAAAACCAGACGGACTGGATGGAACGTTATGGCAACGCGATCGGCGACGCGTTCGATCGCCAGGGCTGGAGCTACTACCGGCGCGGGCGCTTCGATCTGTTCTTCGCCGGCTTCTGGGACTCGTGGCCGACGCTCAACGGGTCGGTCGGCCTGACGTTCGAGACCGACGGCGGCGGCTCGAAGGGCCTCGCGTGGGAGCGGGAGGACGGCACGATCCTGACGCTGCGGGACGGCGTCGTCCACCATCACACGGGGACGATGGCGTCGCTGAAGATCACGGCGGAAGGCAAGGACCAGCGGCTGCGCGACCTGTATCAGTACAAGAAGAGCGCGATAGACGAAGGTCAGCGCGAGGCGATGAGGCAGGTCGTGTTGCTGCCCGGCAAGGATGCGGCGCGGGCAAAGGTTCTCGTCGACAATCTGCGCACGCAGCGCATCGAGGTGGCGACGGTCTGCAGACAGTACCGCGTCGCGAAGGCACACGGCTATTTCGGCGAAGCGGTCGCGGCACGCGACGTCCCCGTCGGCGCCTACACGATTTCGATGGCGCAGCCGCAAAAGCGGCTGGCGAAGGCGCTGCTCGAAATCGAGCCGGGCTTCAAAGAGGAATTCCTGAAAGAAGAAGAGCGGAAGAAGCGACGGGCCGAGCTGGTCGGTCAGCGCCCGCGCGACGGCTTCTACGACACGACCGCCTGGTCGCTGCCGCTTCTCTTCGGCGTGGAAGCGTTCTGGGGAGAGGACGCGGTGCCGGAGGAGATCCTGCGGACCGGGTGCGGGAGCGGCAGCGGCAGCCGACACGTCACCGCTCGCTACGGGTACCTCTACAGCGGGGAGTCCTTCGGGGCGATGCGTCTCACTGCACAGCTACTGCGAGAAGGCTTCAACGTCGCGGTCGCCACGGAACCGTTCACCTTGCTGAAGCGTGAATTCCCGCGCGGGTCGGTCATCGCACGCATCGAGCGTAACCCCGAGGCGATGCAGGAGCGCGTTCGCACCCTCGCGAAAGAAACCGACGTCGAGGCGTGGCCGCTGCAAAGCGCTCGCGTCGATCAGGGGAAGGACTTCGGCGAGGATCCGATCGTCGAGCTCCGCCGGCCGCGGATAGCCGTCATCACCGACGAGCCGACCGACGATCGGTCGTACGGCGCCACGTGGTTCACGCTCGAGCAGCGGCTGGGCCTTCCATTCACCGCGCTGAAGACGGAGCAGGTCCGAAACGCCGATCTGGCGCGCTACAACGTGATCGTCCTACCGCACGGAGCGCCCGGACCGTATCAGGATCTGCTCGGCGAGGCGGGCATCGCCAAGCTTCGCCGATGGATTCAGGACGGGGGAACGATCGTGCTTCTCAAGGGCGCGGCCGCGCTCGGCACGCGCAAAGGCGTCGAGTGGACGGCGTCCACGCTCAAGCGCCACGAAGCGACGATCCGTTTGTTTTTTGAAGACGCCGGGCCTGAGAGGCCCGGCGCTCCTCCGCCGGAGAAACCCGGGGCTCCACCGTCGCCGCGTGGAGGGCCGGGGCTCTCAGCCCCGGCCGACCAGAAAAGCGCCACGGCGGATCAGAAGGCCGAAGCCGACAAGCCGCTCACGCGCGAGATGGATCTCGTTCGAACCCCCGGCGCGATCCTGCGCGTGAAGGTCGATCCCGAGCACTGGCTCGGGTTCGGCTACGACCGCGACACGGCGGCGACCGTTCAGTCGAACTACGCGTTCACGCTGTCGCGCACGGCGCTCCACGTCGCCGCGTTCCCCGGCGAGGACCAGCTCGAGCTCGGAGGGTTCGTCTGGCCGGAGGCTCGTAAGGCGCTCGCGAAGTCGCTGTTCGCGTGGGTCGAGCCCATCGGCCGCGGACAGGCCATCTTCTTCGCGGAGGATCCGAACTTCCGCGCCTCGCAGCTCTCAACGCTTCGGATGTTCTTCAACGCCGTCGTGCTGGGACCCTCGTTCGTGACGCGGACCGGCGGTTTCTGAATTCTGGATTCTGGATTCTGGATTCTGAAAGTTATTCAGCCCGTAACGCCGTAACAGGATCCACGCGCATCGCGCGCCGCGCCGGTACATAGCACGCCACGAGCGAGCTCGCGAGCAGGACCAGCGCGACGCCCGCCAGCGTCATTGGATCGGACGGGCTGACCTCATAGAGCATCGTCCGAAACGCGCGCATCAGGACGACGGCGCCGGCGAGGCCGATGGCCAGGCCGATCGCCGTCTGGACGACCGCCTCCTTCATGATCTGTCGCAAGACGTCGCGCGGGCGCGCGCCGAGCGTCATGCGGATGCCGATCTCCGAGGTCCGCAGGCTCACGAGGTGCGCCATCACGCCGTAGATGCCGGCCGCCGCGAGCAGCAACGCGACCGCGGCGAACGTCGCGAGCAAGAGCATCGTCACGCGTTGGCCTTCGACCGACAGTTGCTGCACGCGCTCCATCGTTCGCGCGCGCGCAACGACGAGCTCCGGGTCGACGGCGTGGACCGCCGAGCGGATGCCGGCCGCAAGCGGGACCGCATCGCCGGAGCCGGCGACGACGAATACGAGGCCGCCCCACGGAAATTGAGGCACGGGCATGTAGAGCTCGGGCTGGACGGGGCTGGTCAATCCCCAGTGACGGACGTCGCGGACGACGCCGACGACCTCGCGCCATTCTTCGGTCCCGCCAAGCCGAACGCGACCGCCGATTGCGGATGCGCCTGGCCAGTAGCGCCGCACGGCCTCTTCGTTCACGAGGGCGACCAACGGCGCTCGAGCGTCATCCCGCGGCGTAAAGCCACGACCCCGCACGACGCCGATGCCCATCGTTTGCAAGTAGCCCGGCGTCACGACTCGGATGTGCGCCCGTGTCGGCGAGTCCGGCGCCGGCTCGTACCCTTGAATCGCGATGCCCGACCGCGCGTTCATGCCGCTCATCGGCAGGTGGCTCGTCGCTCCGGCCGAGCGTGCACCTGGAATCGCGGTGAGCCGCTCCTCGATGGCCAGGAAGGTCGCGACCTGTCGATCCGTCTCCGGATACTTCGCGCGCGGCAGCGTGACGAGCGCGGTCATGACACTGTTGGCGCGCAACCCGGAATCGGTCGCGAGGATCATCCGGAAGCTGCGCAGCGCAAGGCCGGCGCCCACGAGGAGCAGCGAGGCCAGCGCGACTTCCGCGACAACAAGACCGAGGCGCAGCCGGTGGCGGCCACCAACGATCGACCGGCCTCCATCCCGTAGCGAGTCGTTCACGGCTTGCCTGGTGAGCTGCCAGGCGGGGAGCAGGCCGAAGAGCGCCCCGGTGGCGAGCGACAGCAGGAGCGTGAAGCCGAGCACGCGGGCGTCGATCCCCACGCGATCGAGGCCGACGACCGTTCCGGCTTCCGGCGCGAGGCGCGGCAGCGCGGCGACGCCCCAATACGCCACGAGCAGCCCGGCGAAGCCGCCGCAGAGCGCCAGCACGACGCTTTCGGTCAAACCCTGGAGGGCGAGCCGAAGGCGGCCAGCGCCGAGCGCCGCGCGGACCGCTATCTCGCGGCGCCGTGACACAGCGCGCGCGAGAAGCAGATTCGCCACGTTGACGCAGGCAATCAGCAGGACGAAGCCGACGGCCGCAAGGAGGAGGAACAGACCGGCCCGGACAGGCTCGACGAGCTCGCCCCGAAGCGGGACCACGTGAGATCCGTGGCGGCGGTTCGTATCGGGATAGGTCTGGGAGAGCCGCTCGCCGATCGTGTGCATCTCCGCGCGGGCCTGCTCGAGCGTCACGCCAGGCCGGAGCCGCGCGTACACGTTCAGAAAATGGTTCGCGCGCCCTGGGGGCTCCGGCCCGCCTTCGAGCGCCAGGGGTGTCCACAGTTCGATCTCCTTGTCGATGAACTCGAACGGTTCCAGGACGCCGATAATCTCGTGCGGGACGGCGTTCAGCATGATCGTCCGGCCGACGATGCCGGGGTCGGCGCCGAACCGCTCGGCCCAGAGGCCGTGGTTCAGGACGACGACGCGGTGACGGCCAACCAGTTCCTCATCCTTGCGGAAGAAACGGCCGAGCACGGGCTTTACGCCGAACACGTCCGTGAACCCCGCAGAGACCGCCCCGGCGTTCAGCCGTACGGGCTCTCCTTGCCCCGTCAGGTCGGCGGCCGCCGTCGTATAACCGGACATCGCCGTGAACGACGTCGCGGACTTCGACCAGTCGACGTAGTCCGCCGGCGACGCGTTATTGTTCATCACGCCTTCCTGCGGACGCTTCTCCCAGATCATCACCATGCGATCGGGCTCGGTCCACGGCAGCGGCCGCAAGAGGACCGCGTCCACCGCGGAGAAGATCGCCGCGTTCGCGCCGATGCCGAGCGCGAGCGTCACGACGGCGATGACGGTGATGCCCGGCTGCCGGACGAGAAGCCGAACGGCATGTCTGAGGTCGTGACGGAACGCGGACATGGGAGCTCTCCGCTCAATGCTGAATGTGGATTGTGGATTGCTGAATGAATTGTCGAGGCGTGCGGCAAAGCCGTGGACGAGCGAGTCGGCGATGACGGCGACCCAGAGCCTCGTCAGGCCCAAGAGCTGATGCCGCGCCTGGCGGCGATGTTCGTGGAAGAGCGCCCGCATGTCGGCGCCGAACTCGGCGCGTACGCGGGCGGGAAATGCGAGCAGCAGCGCGCGGTACGCGAGATCCGCAAGTTGATCGCCCACGGGTCAGCTCCGCGACCTCGACGACAACAGGCGTTTGGCGCGCGACTCGGCGACGAGCGCCTCGAGACGGCGGGCCTCGGCCGCCGCGACGCGCTGACCCAGCGTGGTCAGCCGGAAGTAGCGCCGCCGTTCATCGATCGCACCACGCGTCGGCGCTCTCGCCTCTTCGGTGAGGCCATCGTCGAGCGTGCGCGACAGGGTCCGGTAGAAGTGACCGGGGAGAATGCGCGTGCCGGGCGACCGGTCCTGAAGCGCGCGGACGATGGTCCAGCCGTGTCTCGGGCCATCGGCGAGCGCAAGGAGGATCTCGAAAACGAGCGGCTTGAGGGGGCGATCGACGCGGCCGCGGGCCGGCATGTCCGTGACGGTACTCTCAAAATGAGAGTATGTCAATTTTTTAGCACAGCTGCGGATATTGATGGCAGCCCCTAAAGGGCTGCGCTACCTGCCGCTGTCTTTCGTGCTCGAGGTGAGCGCCTGCTGCGCGTCTTTCGTGCCGCGATACGTCGGATCGTGCTCGGCGAGCTTCGCGGCCGCGTCGCGCGCCAGGTCCCAGTCTTCGGCGTCGCGCGCGACGCTGAAGATCGACTCCAGGAAGAAGAGACCTTCGATCCAGCCGTCCGGAGTGCGCTGGCGCCGGGCGCGCGCCATCGCGTCGCGCAAGAGCGTCTCCCCTTTCGCCGGCTCGCCGTTCCGCAGAAACCACTCCCCCTTCGCGAGGTCCACTTCGAGACCCGCGTAGGAGCCATACATGAAGCCGTCAGCCTCGGCCTCTGCGGCAACGAGCGGCGTGAGGTGCGTCTTCGCCTCCTTCATCCGCCCCATGGCCATCAGCGACCGGCCGGCGAGCGCGTGCCCGACGATGCTCACCATCTTGGTCGAGGAGCCGGTCATGGCGACGGCTTCGCGGAGCGCTTCCTCGTTGCGGCCGCGCGCGATGAGGAGGCTCGTGAGCAACCCGCGGTAGTAGCCGGCTCGAACGGGCGACGCCTGCTTGATGCTGGCCGCGTCCCGGAGCATCCGTTCGGTCTCATCGAGCTGGCCGGTATGGCGGTACGACAGCGCGAGCAGCGCCGTGTTGTGCGCGTGATGCCAGTCGAAATCGCGCTGAATCTTGTCGCTTGCGTAATAGTCGTGCTCGAGGCGCCGGGCACGCAGGAAGATGTCGATCGCCTCCTGCATCCGGCCCAGCTTCATCAGGTCATGCCCGTACATGTGCAGCGCGTGCGGCACCTGCGGGGCCGCCGCCGCGTACACCTCGCCGTGCTTCAGCGCCTGGTCGAACCGGCCGACGTTCTCGTACGAGTGGATCAGATAATGATGCGCGGGGAAGTGACCCGGCACGCGCCGGATGGCCTCCTCGTAGAAGACGATGGATGACCAAGTGCCCCGCTGGCCTCGACCGGCCGCTCCGAGGTGGACCTCGTCCGCATTGCCCCGCAGCGTCCACAGCTCCGCATCGTCCGCGTCGTGCTCGAGCGCCTGATCCAGCGCCGCGACGTACGCCAGCCGCTTCGCGGGATTCTCCAGGTCGGACATCGCGTCGAGCTGCAGCGTGCGCGCCTCAATCCACCGCCGCTCGCGATCGGTGACCTTGTTCTCGAGCGCCTTCGCGCGGTCCTGCGCCTGCCCCGCCGCCTTGGAGTCGTCGAGGCCCGAGTACGCGCGGCTCAGACCAACCCACGCGAGCGCCAGCGACGGATCGATCCGCAAGGCCTGGTTGAACGATCGCGCGGCTTCGATCCAGACGTACGAGTGAAGGTACGCGAGTCCCTGATCGTAGTACGCCTGCGCCTCGGGCGACTTCGAGCTGGTCTTGTGCGTGACCTTCCCGATTCCGGTGCGCAACGGCACCGGACGCTCGATGATCTCCTTCGGCACGAAGTGGCCGACGAGATCGGAGGATGTTGAGTGTGAGTCGTGCTGGGCGAAGGCAGGGGAGGCTATCAGCAGGATGAGGGCAAAGCTGCTACAGCGCATGCGTCGAGTATACCGTGGCCTCTGTAGTACGAGGCTTCAGCCTCGTCCGAGGACGACCCTGAAGGGTCGTACCACACTGGCAGCTAGTGCACAAATGGCGGCGGCCGTACGTCGGCGACGCATGAGGTATCGAGACCCGCAACCGCGCCGCGTTCGATGAAATCGGCCTGAAGGCGTCTCAGGCAATCCTCTCCGCGCAGCCCGCCGAAGCCATGCGCGCCGGCCGGGACGACGACGTGCAGACTGTTCTTCAGTCGAGCCGCCACCTGTGCGCCGGCGTCCGGCGGCGTCACGGGATCGAGCGCGCCGGAGAGAAGCAGAACCGGCGCGTCCGACGCGACCGGCTCGTGAAATCCTTCCGGCACGGCGCCTGCCACCCAGCGTCCGCAGGCGGCGCGCTGCTCGCGGTACCGGTAGTCGCCGAGAAACGTCCCTCGTGCCCCGCGGGATGCCTCCTCGGGATCGATCCCGGGCAGATCCTCGGCGCACGTGACGCTCAGGTAGAGCCCGATGCTCCCCGGCGTCATGGTCTGCCGCCGGCGCGCGATCGCCGCCTCCGCGAGCGGGGCCCAGTCGCCCGACGCGGCGCGATGGAACAGATCCGGAATCCGCCGCGCCGTCACAGGCGAGTAGAGCAGCCAGCGCACGACTTCGCCGACCATCTCGCCGGGCAGCGAGACGTTGACGGCCGTGCCCGATTCGGGATCGTGGACGGCGACGTCGATGGGTCCCCGCCTCGTCCGCTCGAAAACAGCCGACGCCTCGGCCCGCGCGTTCGGAAACGCACTACGGCACTCGGACGACTTCTCGCACTCGGCCATCAGCCCGTCAAGCGCGGCCTGCGCGTCTCGCGGGAACGTACGCGTGATGCGATCGGCCACGGGCGAGACGCCATTGAGGACGACCGATCGCACGCGCCGGGGATGGCGGCGCAGGAACACCTGCGCGACGCGCGTGCCGTACGACCCGCCGACAAGGTTGACGCGGTCGTAGCCCAGCTCGCTCAACACCTCGGCGAAATCGTCCACGGCGATCGTCGTCGTGTACAGCGCGAGGTTGGCCTTTTCCGAAAGGCGCTCCCGACAGGCTTCGACCGCTGCGATGGGCATGAACGCGCCGGTGAAGCGTTTCGGGCCGCTGCCGGAATACAGGTCGCACGTCAGCTGATGCGATGCGCCGGTGCCGCGCTGATCGATGAGGACGATGTCGCGCAATCGCCGCGACCCCGCGAACGCGCCCGAGATGTACGAGGCGTTGCCGACCGCAGAATCGCCGGGCCCTCCCGCGAAGAACACGATCGGATCGGGCTCGGCCCGACCTGTCGTCCCTCGACCATGCTCGGGACGACCCTGAGGCTCTCGAAGGGTCGCGGGCAGCACAGCGACGCGAAGGCGGATCCGCCGTCCCTGCCGCGCGTCGCGATCCTCGAACACCTCGAATCCGCCGCAGAGCGCGCCGCCAGCCGCGCCGTTCAGCTCACACGGCTCCAACCAGGCTGGCCGCGCCCGCGGCTCCGGCGTCGATGCCGGCGTCGCGCAGGCGACGACCGCAAGGAGCACGCCAGCGAGAAAGCCTCGCACGCGGTTTAGACTACACGACGACACCAACAGCGAGGTTCTGACTTTGAAGCGATCCATCATCATTTCTCGAGGCTCGCGGGGCCCCACCCCCGCTCGCGCGCGCTCGCCCTTCGGCGGAGCTCAGGGCGACCCTGAGCTTGTCGAAGGGTCGGCGGCGCGGCTTCGCCGCGCTTCCCTCCGGCGCCTCGCGCGGGCCGCGGGCGCTGTCGTGGTTCTCGTCGCGCTCGTCCCAGCCTCCGTCCCTGACGCCCGAAGTCAGCGTCCGGGTCCGGCCTCCGCGGGACCGGTCGTAGCGACATCAGAGTTGAAGGACATGCGCTGGCGGATGATCGGCCCGCATCGCGCCGGCCGGGGCAAGGCGGCCGTCGGGATTCCAGATCGGCCCAACGTGTTCTTCATCGGTTTCCATAACGGCGGCGTCTGGAAGACGACCGACTACGGGCGGACGTGGGTCCCGATCTTCGACGATCAACCGACCGGATCCATCGGAGCGATCGCGATCGCGCCGTCGAACCCGGACATCATCTATGTAGGGAGCGGTGAGGGGAACCAGCGGCCCGATCTCGCGACGGGAGACGGCATCTATCGCTCGAGCGACGGCGGCAAGACGTGGACACATCACGGCCTCCGCGACGCGCAGCAGATACCTCAGATCATCGTCGATCCGCGCAACCCGGATCGGATCTTCGTGGCGGCGCTCGGCCATCCTTACGGCGCGAACCCGGAGCGCGGCATCTTCCGCTCGACCGACGGCGGCCGCTCGTTCGGGAAGGTCCTCTACAAGGACGAGAACACCGGCGCGGCGGACGTCGCGTTCGACCCGAAGGACCCCGACGTCGTCTATGCGACCCTGTGGGAATCCCGCCAGGCGCCGTGGGAGAACGGCGTCTTCACCGGCCCGGGCAGCGGTCTCTACAAGTCGATCGACGGCGGAACCACCTGGCGGCCGATCGGCAACGGCCTGCCGGCGGGAACGGACGGCCTCGGCCGCATCGGCCTCGGCATGTGCGACGCGCAGCCGTCGCGCATCTACGCCATCATCGCGTCGCCCCCGAAGCTCGGCGGCGTGTATCGATCGGACGATGGCGGAGAGACACTGGCGGCGGGTCAACGACGACAGCCGGCTGTGGGGACGCGAAGGAGACTTTCACGAGATCAAGCCGGACCCGACGAACTGCGACGTCCTGTACGTCGCGAATATCGCGTCATGGAAGTCGACCGACGGCGGAAAGACGTTCACGGATTTCCGCGGCGCGCCTGGTGGAGACGACTATCAGCGCATCTGGATCAACCCGAAGAACACCGACATCATCATCATGATCGCCGACCAGGGCGCCGTCATCACGGTGAACGGCGGCGAGACGTGGAGCTCGTGGTACAACCAGCCGACCGCGCAGTTCTACCACGTCAGCACCGACAACGCTTTTCCTTATCGCGTCTGCGGCGGCCAGCAGGAAAGCGGCTCAGCGTGCGTCTCGAGCCGCGGCGACGACGGGCAGGTGACGTTCCGCGAATGGCACCCGGTCGGCGTCGAAGAATACGGCTACGTCGCCGCGGATCCGCTCGATCCCGACATCGTGTACGGCGGCAAGGTCTCGCGGTACGACCGCCGCACGGGCCAGGTTCAGAGCATCGGACCGTGGCCGCCCGGCTCCGCGCCAGGTGCTGCAAGGTCCGGCTCAGCGCGGCCTCTGCACGAATCGGTTCCATATCGCGTCGTCCGCACGATGCCTGTGCTGTTCTCGCCGATCGATCCGAAAACGCTGTACTTCGCGTCGAACGTCGTGTGGAAAACGACGACCGGCGGGAAGAGCTGGACGCAGATCAGCCCCGACCTCACGCGCACGACCTGGGACGTGCCGCCGAACGTCGGCAAGTACGCCAGGACCGAAGCCGCCAAGCCGACCCAGCGCGGCGTCGTCTATACAATCGCCCCGTCGCCGCTCGACATCAATCGCATCTGGGCGGGAACCGACGATGGGCTCATTCACGTCACGACTGACGGAGGCAAGACATGGAGCGACGTGACCCCGCCGGAGCTGAAGCCCTGGGCGAAGGTCTCGCTGATGGACGCGTCGCGCTTCGACGCGCGCACGGCGTACGCGGCGATCAACACCCTCCGGCTCGACGATCTCAAGCCGCACATCTACCGGACGCGTGACGGCGGAGAGAGCTGGACGCACATCACCAACGGGATTCCGGACGGAGGGATCGTCAACGCCGTCCGTGAGGATCCGAAACGGCGCGGGCTGCTCTACGCCGGCACCGAACAGGCGGTCTACGTGTCGTTCGACGACGGGGAGCACTGGCAGTCGCTGCGGCTGAACATGCCCGCGACCTCCATCCGCGACCTCGTGATCAAAGACGATGATCTCGTGGTCGGCACGCACGGCCGATCGTTCTGGATTCTGGACGACATCAGCCCGCTCCGCGACATGGGAAGGGCCAAGGGGACGGGCCCATTTCTCTACACTCCCGCACAGGCCTGGCGCGTGCGCTGGAACAAGAACACCGACACGCCGCTGCCGCCCGACGAGCCGGCCGGTCAGAACCCGCCCGACGGAGCGATCCTCAACTACTGGCTGCCGGCGGATGCGCGCGACGTGACGCTCGAGATCGTCGATGCGAGTGGATCGGTCGTGCGCAGGTACGCCTCGAGCGACGCGCTCTTCGATCCAAACGCGGAGCGCGTCAACTTTCCGCGGTACTGGATTCGACCGCCGCAGAAGCTTTCCGCGGCAAGCGGTTTTCACCGATTCGTGTGGGACGTGCACTATCCGCCGCTGCGGATATCGCAGTCCTCGTACCCGATCGCCGCCATCCACGGAAACACGCCACGGCAGCCTCAGGGCCCGTGGGCGCCGCCAGGTTCGTACACGGTTCGCCTGACCGTCGACGGCGCCGCGCAGACGCGACCGCTCCTGGTGAAGATGGATCCGCGCGTCAAGACATCCGCCGTCGATCTCGGTCGCCAGTTCACGCTGTCGAAACAGCTCTACGACACGATCAGCGCGCTGGACGAAGGACAGGACCAGCGACGCGGTCAGCTCCTGCAACTGTACGGGATCATCCAGGGGGCGGACGTCGGGCCGACCTCTCAGGTCGAAGCGGCGGTGAAGAGTCTGCTCGCGGCGAAGTGATCCGCGCTATCCGCGGCGCCGCAGGAACTTCAGCCCGGACCAGGTCCGATCGATCGCGCAGACTTTCACGTCGACGAGGCCGGTGGGAAGGATGACCTCGCGCAGCACGTCTTCCGTGAGATCGCTCGGAACGCCCGACGTCTTCTTGGGCCACGCGATCCACAATCCGCCGGCCCCCGCGAGCTTCGCGATCCGGGGCAGGTCGCCCGCGAGCGCCTGCCGCGACGTCGTGAACCAGACGACGAGGTCGACGGCCGCCTTCGGCGCGCGAACCAGCTTCGCGCCAGATGGCAGCGCGCCGAGCGTCTTCTGAAAATCGTCGGGCGCCCCGATGAGGCCGGCGGTCGAGTCCGGCTTGATGCCGAGTTTCTGCGGCAGCGGCGTGCCGGAGTAGCCGGCCGGCTGACTCGGGAGAATCGGCTTCGCAGGCGGCCGCGCGATCGCGCGCTTCACGGCGCCGGCGACGCGCGCCCACGTGGTGAACGCCGCGTCCGGCAGCGCCTGGCGGGCCCTTTCCACTTTTTCTTTGTCGCCGTCCACGAACACGAGCGGGACGGCTCGCGTCGTCTTTCGTTCGCGCAACCATTTCCCGAGCTCGCGCCCCTGCGACGGCAGCCGCGACAGGTCGATGAGGAACGCGTCGGGCGGCCGCTCGGCGGCGCGCCGCATCGCGGCTGGCGTCGTGCGCTCGAAGGCCACGTCGAGGCCGGCCTTGCGCAGCGCGTCGGCGCGTTCGCGTCCTTCGGCGGCGTTCCAGTGGATGAGCACGACACGCGGCACGTGCGGAATTATAGTTCGGCGGCGCCGGCCGACGGATTGACGCACGGGCCTGCGCGGCGCTTCACATGTCCGCCAACGAGACACCGCGCGCCACACAACGAGACACCGACCGACGACAACTGAAATCGGCGAACGGTTACAAACTTTACCCGCGGCGCGCGTCGATTTTCCCCGATAATTATTGAACCCCTGCAACACGAAGCGCTCCCCCGACGTCCGTGGAGGACTCGATGCGCGCCGACCTGCGCCTGCGACACAGGAAAGCACTGCTTCTCGCCGGGTGGATTGCCGTTTCGATGCTGAGTGGACACGACCCGCGCGTGCTCGCGCAGGAGCCGGCGCTCCGCTGGGACGGCCTCATCGAGCTCATAAGCGGCCGCCACGACTATCCGCCGCCGACGACGATGCCGCCGACGCCGGCGGACGGTCCGAGTCAGATGTCGCGGCACGCCATCAGCGGCGATGGGCGCTACATCGTCTTCACCGCCGTCGCGCCCAGCCTCGGCTACCCCGAGACGTCGCTGTACCTCCGCGATCGGCGCAGCAACGACACACGAGTCCTCCTCGCCGGTCCCGCGCTCGATCCGGTGATCAGCGGAGACGGCAATCACGTGGCGTTTCGAGTCTGCGAGCCGTACATGCGTCCGGACAACGCGCCGATCTGCGACGTCTGGTCGCTCGACCTGCGCACGTGGGCGTGGCAGCGTCATGAGCGCGACGCCGGCAGGCGTCCACGGCGACGCCGACAGCGGCGAACCGGTCCTGAGCCAGTGACGGCCGATTCGTCGCGTTCCACACGAAGGCCACGAATCTGGGCCTGCCGAATCCTGCGGGCCTGCAGCAGATCGTCCTGCGCGACCGCGATCCGGATCTCGACGGCGTCTTCGACGAGCCCGGGACGGCGGAACTCGAGATCGTCAGCGCGCCGGACGGCGCGCCCGGAACGATCGGCGGCGGCAACGGCGCGAGCGACACGGCCGAAGTCAGCGACGATGGACGCTACGTCGCGTTCCGGTCGGCCGCCACCGATCTCGTGCCCGGCGACACGAACGGCGGATGGGACGTCTTCCGTCGCGACCGCCTGACGCAGCAGACCCGGCGGCTCAACGTCCGGCCCTGGCCCGAGGGAGCGAACGAGTCGCCGAACTCGATCGATTCGGCCGCGATCTCGATGACGCCGGACGGGCGGTACGTCGCGTTCGCATCGGCCGACGGTCAGCTGTCGCCCGCCGCGATCGACGACACCAACAACGTGAACGACGTGTTCGTCTTCGACGCGCAGATTCCACAACTCGAACGCCTTGACATCGGCTGGGGACCGCCGGTTGCCATGGGCCTCGTGCCTGGCAACGGCCCGACCGAGTGGCCGACGCTGAGCGCCGACGGACGCTACGTGTCGCTGCAGTCTGCGGCGACCAACGTCGAGACGCCGCCGGCTTCCGGTGCCACGCATACCTACGTGGTCGATCGCGTCGCCCGAACCGCGACACGGATCAGCATCAAGCCGGACGGCACGGAACCCGATCGCGACTGCATCCGACCGTCAATCGCCGCCGACGGCACGCTCGTGACGTTCGTGTCGCAGGCCTTCAACCTGACACCAAACGTCTATACCGAATCCGATCGCATTTATGCCGCGGTCCACTTCGAGGTCACGCCGCCAGAGGTTTTCGTCCCGGGTGCTGGCGGCGTCGAAACCTTCACGATTACGACGCAGCAGCACACGCAGTGGTGGGTCGACTGGTCCACGAACTGGCCGCAGTGGCTCTACGTCGACAGCATGCCGTGGGGTACCGGCAGCGGCACCGTGAGTTTCCGGGCGGCCGACCCCAACCCGGACCCGACGCCGCGCAGCGCCACGATTCGCTTCTTCGATCGCAGCGTCCAGTTCACGCAGCTCGAAGGCCTCTCCCTGACGGGCATCTCACCGGCAGAAGGACCCGACACCGGCGGCACTCTTGTCACAGTCACGGGCACGGGGTTCGAGCCTGGCATGCGTTTGACGTTCGACGGCTTCGATGCGGTCATCGAATCGATTACGTCCACGACGATCGTCGCCACGACGCCTTCGCATGTTCCGGGGACGGTCTGGATCGCCGTGTTCAGCCCGGCTCCCGACGGCCGCGTCGCCTGGATCGACGCGGCATTCAGGTACACCGACACGAGCCCACCGATCATCTGGAATGGATTCGCCGGAACCGAGGGCCCGGGCGGATGGTACACGAGCGACGTTTCCGTCCAGTGGGCCTGGATGGATCCGGAATCCACGGTAACCGTCGTCTCGGGATGCGAGATGACGACCGTCACCACCGATACACCAGGAACGACGTTCACGTGCACGGTCGCGAGCGAAGGAGGCACCACGTCGTCGTCCGCCATCGTGAAACGCGACGCGACCGGACCCGGCGTCACCATCACCACTCCCCACAACGGGCAGCTCCTCGAGCGCGGGGCGATGGTACCCTCGGCGTTCACCTGCGCCGATAGCCTGTCGGGCGTGGCGGCCTGCGGCGTCAGCGCACCGCACGGAGCACCGGTGGACACGTCCACGACGGGACGATTTCCGTTCTGGGCCGACGGCCGTGACATCGCCGGCAACTTCGGCGCCGCCATGACCGAATACGCCGTGAGCACGGGCGTCTGCTCGCCGATGCCGGACGGCCTCCGCACCTGGATGAAGTTCGACGGCAATCTCAGCGACGTGATGAGCACGGCCAGCTCGCTGAACACGGGCATGCCGCCAGACACGTACGTTCCCGGGAAGTCGGGTCAGGCGTACAGGTTCGTCACCCGCAGCGGGAACGCGATCGAACACTGGCACGACGGCCGCGACAACTTCGGATCGGCCATGTCCATCGCGCTCTGGCTGAACCCGGCGAGCAACACGCTCGGGACGCTCGTCAAGAACCGGGACCAATACCGGATCGAACGCACCAACGCGGGTGCCATCAACTGGACGCTCGCCCACCCCGGGATCGCGACGAGCTTCGGGACATCCAGCCCCAACAAGGTCCCGATGGGCGTGTGGACCCACGTCGTGTTCACGTACAACGCAGGCGAGGTCAACGTTTACGTCAACGGACAGCCCGACCGGACCTGGAACTCGTCGGACCCCACGCTTCGATCGACGACCTGGAACCGGATCCGAATCGGCGGACCCGACGAGTGGGGCGGCTGGACGTACGTCGGAGCGCTGGACGAAGTGCAGCTGTTCAATCGCCCGCTCACGGCCAGCGAAGTGGAAGGCATCTTTTTCGCCGGCGCGTCCGGGGTGTGCGCGCCCGCGCCGGTCACGCTCGAGGTTCCTTCGCCGATTCAGGCCACCTACGGCGCCGGAACGTACCCGGGCGTCGCGATTCTGAGAGACGCGAACGGCGCGCCGCTCGCAGGGAAGACGCTCAGGCTGACTCAAAGCGTGTTCGGAGTCGTGGGTGACCCGACACCCACCACGACCATGGTGACCGACGCGGAGGGCACGGTCCGTTGGGACGCACCGTTCACCGCGCCGGCAGGCACCTATCCCTCCGGTTTCAGGGCGTTCTTCGAAGGAGATTCGCAGCACGCGCATTCGACGTTCGTGTCAGCGACCGTCGTCGTCCAGAAGGCGATGCCGCAGATCACGTGGGCCGCGCCCGCGCCGATCACGTACGGAACGGCGCTGAGCCACTTCGCACAGTTGAATGCCACGGCCAATGTTCCGGGCTCCTTCAGCTACAACCCCGGATCCGGCTCGGTGCCGGCCGCCGGCACCCGCACGCTGAACGTGACGTTCTTCCCGAGCAACCATCAGAACTACCAGAACGCTACGGCGTCGGTGACCCTCGAGGTTGCCCAGGCAATACCCTCGCTGAGCGTTTCCGGCGGGACGTTCACTTACGACGCCCAGGCCCACGGCGCGACGGCCGCGGCCACCGACTATCTCGGACGTCCGCTGACACCCGTCACCATCACCTACGACGGATCGCCGGATGCGCCAATCAACGCCGGCGTCTACACAGCGACGGCATCGTATGCGGGAGACGCGAATCACGTGCCGCGCTCGGCGTCGGCGACGATCACGATTGCGAAGGCCACGCCGTCGGTCACCACTCCGTCCCCGACTGTGTTCACCTATGACGGACAGCCTCACGGCGTGACGTCGAACGTGCACGGAATTGGCGGCGCGCTGCTGGGTCAAGCGGCTATCACCTACAACGGCTCGCCCAATCCGCCCGTCGATGCGGGAACGTACACGACGGTCGCCTCGTTCGAGGGCAACACGAACTACGCGGCGCGATCGATCACGTTCACCGTGAGAATCAACCAGGCGACTCCGACAGTGACGGTAAGCGGAGGGCCGTTCACGTACGACCGGCAGCCTCACGCCGCTACCGTGACCGTGACCGGCGTCGGCGGCCAGAATCTCGGCGCCGCCGTCGTCACATACAACAACGCTCCGGAGCTGCCGGTCAACGCCGGCACGTACGCGGTCAGCGCCTCGTTCGCCGGGTCGAGCAACTACGCGGCGGCAGGCGGCAGCGGCACGCTCGTCATCAACAAGGCGACGCCGGTCGTGACGGTGACAGACTCCACCTTCACGTACGGCAGCGGGCCGTTCCAGGCCCCGGCCACGGTTACGGGCGCGGGCGGCGAGGTGCTGGGTCCGCTCGGATTCACCTATAACGGCACGACATCGTTGCCGTTCACCGCGGGCACCTACAACGTCGTCGCGACCTACGCCGGTTCGGCGAACTACACCGCGGCGACGGGGTCCGGGACGTTGACGGTGCGCAAAGCGACGCCGACGTTCATCGTCGCGGGCGGGACCGCGACCTACGACGGACAGCCTCATCCCGCGGGCATCATCCTGGCTGGCCACTACGGGGACACGCTCGGGCCGTACACCGTGACGTACAACGGCTCTTCCGATCCGCCCGTCAATGCCGGCACCTATGCCGTCGAAGCGACCTACGCGGGCGCCGACAACTATGAGGCGGCGACCGCGACTGGAACGCAGACCATTCAGCCGGCGACGGTCACGCTCACGGTCACGGGCGGAACGTTTACGTACGATGCGCAGCCGCACGCGGCAACCGTCACCGCGACGGGCGTGGGCGGAGAGCCGGTCTCGCCGGTTCTCGTCACCTACAACGGCTCGCCTGCCCCGCCTGTGAATGGCGGAACGTACGCGGTTTCCGCGTCGTTCACCGGCTCGGCGAACTACGCGGCCGGGACGAGCACGGCGACGATCACGATCAACCCGGCCTCGCCGACGGTGTCGGCGACGGGGGGCGAGTTCGCGTATGACGGCCTGCCGCATCCGGCGACGGGCACGGCCACGGGCCTGTCCGGCGAGGCGCTGTCGCCGGTCAATATCAGCTACTGGCGAGACGGCTTCGGTCCGATCGAGGTTCCGATCGACGTCGGTATCTACGAAGTGACCGCGCACTTCCCGGGATCCGCCAACTACATCCCGAGGGCGGCGACGACCACGCTCGTGATCGGCAGGGCGACGCCAACGGTAACGGCCACGGGTGGATCGTTTACGTACGACGGTCAGCCGCACGCGGCGACCGGCACCGTCACCGGCGTCGGCGGAGCGACGCTCGCGCCGCTGGTGTTTACCTACAACGGCAGCAGCCAGGTGCCCGTCAACGCCGGATCCTATTCGGTCGTGGCGACGTTCCCCGGAAACGCCACGTACCAGCCGGCGTCGGCGAACGCCACGATCACGATCGGCAAGGCCGCTGCGGCGCTGAACTGGAATCAACCCGCCGGAATCACTTATGGAACGCCGCTGGGCGCAGGACAGCTGAATGCGACGGCGAGTGTGGCCGGCACGTTCGTCTATTCGCCGGCCGCCGGGGTCGTGCTGCCGGCGGGGCCGGCACACGCGCTGACGGCAACGTTCACGCCGGCGGACACAACGAACTACAGCGGGGGATCGATCGGCCGGGCAATCTCGGTGGCGCCGGCGCCGCTGACGATCCGCGCCAATGACGCGGTCAAGCCGTTCGGCGCGCCGCTGCCGGCTTTCGGCATCTTCGCGGTCGGCTTCGTCAACGGTGACTCGCTGGCATCGCTGAGCGGGACGCTCGGCTTTTCGACAACGGCGACCGCGCAGAGCGTCGTGGGATCGTATCCGATCGTCCCGTCCGGCCTGGCGGGCGCGAACTACGTGATCGCGTTCGTGCCTGGCGCGCTGACGGTCGTCAAGGGTGGGGTCACGGTCTCGGTCGCGACCAGCCCTGCGCCGTCGGGCCTGGATCAGTTGATGACGTTCACCGCGACGGTCGCGGCCGCGCCGCCCGCGGCGGGTGCGCCGAGCGGGACCGTCAGGTTCTTCGACGGGACGACGCTTCTCGGCAGCTCGGCCGTGTCGTCCGGAAGCGCGTCGCTCACGACCGCGGGGCTGTCGGCCGGCGCGCACACCATCGAGGCGCGCTACGATGGCGACGCATCGTTCGAGACCGGCACCGGCTCGACGTCGCACACAATCAACTCCGCGAGCGGTACGCCTGCGATCACGATCTCGTCGAACCGCAACCCGGCGACGACCGGACAATCCGTGACGTTGACGGCCAACATCAGCATGTCTGCCGGTCCCGTCACCGGCACGCTGCAGTTCTACGATGGCGCGACGCTTCTGGGTGGCGGGACGATCGCGTCCGGGCGCGTCACGTTCACGACGACCGCGTTCGCCGCCGGCTCGCACGCCATCACGGTTCGGTATCTCGGGAGCGGATCGGCGCCGCCGGTGCGCTCCGGCGTTTTCGTGCAGGCCGTCGGGCCGAGCACGTGGAAGAACCGCACGTCGACGGTCGCCCTGACGGCGTCGCCGAACCCGTCGGCGCTGGGCGGCGACGTGACGCTCACGGCCAACGTGACGGGATCGACGAGCACCATGCCGGGAGGGACGATGCTCTTCATGGTGAACGGAGAGGTGACGGCGGCCGTGGCCGTGTCGCCCGTCTCGGGCTCGACCGCCCGTGCGGTCGTGACGCTGTCAGGCTTCGCGGGCGGCCGTCACAAGGTCACAGCAACCTATCTCGGTAACAGCACGTACAGGGGCAGCACGGCCGCGGTCACCCAGACCGTCAACTGACGTTGTGGCACGACCCTTTAGGGTCGTCCGCGGAGACGACGCTAAAGCGTCGTGCCACGTCTTTTCGTCAGCGCTTCGTCAACCTCCCGTCAGGCGATTCGATACCGGCGGCGGTAGAATCCCGGTTTGACTCGCCAGCACGGAGGCCCCATGAGATGGTTGACACTCGTTCTGACTCTGGTCGTTTGTCGTCCCTGCGCTCGCGCAGACGCCGCCGCCGACCCATCAGCATTACGAAAAACCGTCCGGCTACGACGCGCCCGCCGGCGCCGGGCATGCCCATCGCGCCGCGGCTCCTGAACCTCGGACCCCACACGTTCAAGGTGTCGACGAAGCAACGAGCAGGCACAGCTGTTCGTCAGCCAGGGTCTGAATCTCGCGTACGGCTTCAACCACGCCGAGGCGGGGCGCGCCTTCGCCGAAGCGGCACGGCTCGATCCCGATCTCGCCATCGCGTACGCGGGGCACGCGCTCGTGCTCGGCCCGAACATCAACGCGCCGATGAACCCCGATGACGAGAAGAAGGCGTACGAGCTCGCGCAGAAGGCGGTCTCGTTGAAAGCGAAGGCAACGCCGCGCGAGCAGGCCTACATCGATGCCATCGCGGCCCGCTATACGGGAAAGGCAGACGAACGCAAGCAGCGAGACCGCGCGTTCGCCGAGGCGATGCGTCAGATGACGAAGGCCTTCCCCGACGATCTCGACGCCAGGACCATCTTCGCCGAGTCGCTGATGGATCTGCGGCCGTGGAACTACTGGACGCGGGACGGCGCGCCGTACGCGGAGACTCATGAGATTCTGAGCGCCCTGAAGGAGGTCCTCGCGAAGAGCCCGAATCATCCTGGCGCGCTGCACTACTGGGTGCACGTCTGGGAACCGACCGACACACCGGAACGCGCCGAGGCGGAAGCCGACCGGCTGCTGCCGGCGATGCCTGGCGTCGGCCACATGGTCCACATGCCGGCGCACATCTACATGCGCGTCGGCCGTCATGCCGACGTCGTCAAGTCGAACCAGATGGCCGCCCTGGCTGACGAGGACTACATCACGCAGTGCAAGGCGCAGGGGATCTACCCGCTCGGCTACTACCCGCACAACGTGCACTTCATCTGGATGGGGGCGACGGCGACGGGACAGAGCCAGCTCGCGATCGAGTCGGCGAAAAAGGTGGCCAGCGTGATCCCGAAGGACGCGCTGGGCCAGGTGCCGATCCTGCAGGGCTTCGTTGTCGTGCCCTACTGGGCGCTCGTGCAGTTCAGCAAGTGGGACGAGATTCTCGCGGACAAGGGGCCGGCGCACGCGACGCCGTTCACTCGCGGCGCGTGGCGCTACGCGCGCGCCATGGCGCTCATCGGCAAGAACCGGCTGGCAGAAGCGGACAAGGAGCTCGCGCTGCTCAAGAAGATCGTGGCCGACCCGTCGCTCAAATCGCAGGTCACGTTCTCGAACAACACCGGGTACGCGATCCTGCGGATCGCGCCGGAAGTCATCGCCGGCGAGCTCGCAGCCAGACGCCGGCAGTGGGACGCGGCGCTTCTCCATCTCGAGCGCGGCGTGCGGTACGAGGACTCATTGATCTATCAGGAGCCCGCGGACTGGCACTCGCCCGTGCGCCACTCGCTCGGCGCGGTCCTGCTGAAAGCCGGCCGCCCGGACGAGGCGGAAGCGGTCTACTGGCAGGACCTGAAGATCAACGCCGAGAACGGCTGGTCGCTCCACGGCCTGATGCTCGCGCTCGAGGCGCAGAGCAAGAAGGATGACGCGGTGCTCATCAAGAAGCGGTTCGAGAAAGTCTGGAAGGACGCGGATTATCAGCTGTCGCCGTCGAGGGCGGGCACGCACTGAGAAAAGGGGACAGTCACCTTTTTACGGCCATCGTAAAAAGGTGACTGTCCCCTTTATTTCCTCATGCCCGCGGTCCAGTTGAGGACGACCGCGACGGGCGGTCCCGATGTCTGTTCGGTCGACATCGACATGTTGATGAGAAACCGCTGGCCGTCAGGCGAGACATCGTAGAACGCCCGCGTCTCGCCAACGCGGACGGGAGAGACCGGTTCGAATAACGGCCGCGCGGTGCCAACTTCGAATGCAGACGTCCGGCCGTCGACCGTCACGGCTATGAGGCGAGCGCCGTCGAAATAGAAGATCTCAGCGCCATCGCGGCGCCAGCGCGGCACGAGACCGCCGCTCCTCGAAACCATCCACTTGCCGCCCGTCGGGGGAAATGGCGCGACGTAGATGTCGTATCGACCGGATTCGTTCGACGCGTACGCGATCCACCGGCCGTCAGGGGAGAACTGGCCCGACACCTCGCTGAACGGCGTCTCGGCGAATGGAATCGGTTTGCGGTCGCCGGTGAGCGGAAGGACCAGGATATCGTCGCCCTTCGAGAAACCGGTATAGAGAACGTGCCGGCCATCTGGCGACCAGCTCAGGGGTTCCTTGTTGGAACGATCCGCGTACAGCAGTTCGTCGGCGCCGGTGCCGCTGGCGTTCCGTTGATAGATGTCGTAGATCCCGGTGCGGTTAGAGCTGAAGATGAGACGGCTGCCATCCGGCGCCCAGACAGGACCTCGATCGTTGCCGGGATCGAACGTGAAGCGGGTTCGCAGACCCCGCGTCAGGTCCAGCAGCCAGATATCGGTCGATTGCGATTGATCGAAGATGGTAACGGCTGCGCGTTTCCCGTCCGGTGAGAGACTCAACTCCCACTGTATCCCTGGATCGCCGATCGTCTCCAGTGACTTGCCGGTGCGATCCAGCCATGCGGGTTGGCCCCGGTGGGTTGCCGAACCCGTCTGGTACGCCAGCACGCCGTTCTGCGACACCGAGAAGACCCCGGATTGCGGGCTGCCGAGAGTCTGAATCTCATCTGCGATAGGTACCGGTTCGCCCGTCAACGCGAGCCGGTCCGGGTCGAATGCCTGCGCCATGAGCGTCGTCCCGCGCAGAAACAGCAGATGCTGCTGCGAGTAGGACACGTTCGTCGAATCCGACAGCAGGAGCTCCGTCCGCGTGCCTGAATCGAGCGACGCCAGATAGATTTTCCTGCCCTGGCCGCCGGCGGTGGTGGATTCGAGCGCGCGGAAAAGAAAATGCCGGCCATCGGGCAGGAACACCGGCCGCGTATGCGCCGTCTCCGCCTCCTGGAGGAACAAGGCGGGCGCCGGGATCCCCCCCGATG
This sequence comes from uncultured Acidobacteriota bacterium, assembly GCA_963847125.1. GTDB lineage: Bacteria > Acidobacteriota > Vicinamibacteria > Vicinamibacterales > 2-12-FULL-66-21 > DATAEE01. Next base: position 1,336,391 of record CAWJYM010000004.1, on the reverse strand, counting down.
CGTGCACCTTCTGCAGCGGCGACTGGATAGCCGCAAAAACGATGATGCCATCGCGGTTCCAGGTACCGCCGGCGCCGCCATTGACGTCGCACACAACGGTGGGAGGGCCGCCAGCCACCTCAATTCTCTTGAGCTTGCCGTCGGCGAAGAAACCCAGGAAGCGGCTGTCCGGCGACCAGAATGGCGAAGAAGCCCTGTCGGTTCCCACGAGAGGCGCCGCGGCTGGCGCGTCGAGCGCACGGATCCAGATCAACGCGTGGCCCTGTCTGTTCCTCGCGATGAAGGCAATACGGCGACCGTCGGGCGAGACCGCGAGGGGCCCCATGGCGACGTTCCCGCTCCCCGCCGGCGCGGTCCCGAGGGCCAGATTCCACCCGTCCGGCGGGTCCAGGGTGAATCGCATCATCGGCGCCGCGTCCGAAACGGGTCGAAGATAGAGGACCGCCGCGAACGATGCCGCGGCGACCAGTCCAAGACCGAACAGGGCGGCGAGCATCCACGGGAGTCGCGCGTGCGACCTGGACCGACCCGTGCCGGACGCAACCGCTTCCGAGACGCCCGACTGCGCCGAGAGCGCTTCGAGCGCGAACGCGAGGTCGCCGGACGACTGAAATCGCGCCTGCGGATTCTTCTCCAGACACCGATCGACGATGCGACCGAGCGCTGGAGGGATGTGTCGCTCGGATGCGGGCAGGTCGGGCGGATCCTCTTTGAGGATCGCGGTCATCGTGTCGGCCACCGTCTCGGCGTGGAACGCGCGCCGGCCGCTGAGCATCTCGTACAGCATCGCACCAAACGCGAACACGTCCGTGCGATGGTCGGTTGGCTGGCCGCGCACCTGCTCCGGCGACATGTAGCCGACCGTGCCGAGCACGATACCGGGCTCCGTGTGGGCCGCCACGGTCGGCGCCGCGGTCGCGCCGGAGTCGGCCGTCCGGGCTTCGGTCAGCTTGGCCAGGCCGAAGTCGAGGATCTTCACCCGGCCGTCCACGGCGAGAAACACGTTCTCGGGCTTCAGATCGCGATGGACGATGCCCTTGTCATGGGCGGCGGCGAGGCCGTGCGCGATCTGGACGGCGTACTCGACCGTCTTTCGTACTGGCAGCAGCCCTCTGTTCACCCGCTCCCGCAGAGTCTCCCCCTCGAGGAGCTCCGACACGATGTACGGGGAGCCATTGTGCGTCCCGATGTCGTGGACGGCGAGGATGTTCGTGTGGCTGAGCGCGGCAGCCGCACGTGCCTCCAGCTCGAAACGGCGGAGGCGATCGGAATCCGTCGAGAAACCGGCGGGCAGCACTTTGATAGCGACATCACGGCCGAGCCGTGGATCCCGGGCGCGATAGACCTCACCCATGCCGCCGCTGCCGACGAGCGACGAGACTTCGTACGGGCCGAGGCGGGCGCCCGGGGCGAGAGTCATGTTTGCGGTAGCGGAAGTATAGCGCCTCGGCCCACGTCTATAATCGTGCCGGTGCTGGCGTCGGGCGCTCGCCTCGGCCCGTACGAGATCGTCGCCTCCATCGGCGCGGGTGGCATGGGCGAGGTCTATCGCGCCAGGGATACTCGCCTCAACCGCGTCGTCGCGGTCAAGGTCCTGCCCGAGAACACAGCGGCCGATTCATCCGCCGTCGCGCGGTTCAAACGCGAGGCCGAAGCGGTGGCGGCGCTGCACCATCCGAACATCTGCGTGCTCCATGACATCGGGCGCGAATCGAGCACCGACTTCATCGTCATGGAGCACCTCGAGGGAGAATCGCTCGCAGACCGGCTCGCGCGTGGATCGCTGAACCTCGACGAGGCGCTGCGCATCGGGATAGAAGTTGCCCGAGGGCTTGGCGCGGCGCATCGCGCCGGAATCGTGCATCGCGATCTCAAGCCCGGCAACATCATGCTGACGGCACCCGGCGCGAAGCTTGTCGACTTCGGGCTCGCTCAACTCAAGCCACACGCCGGCGCCGTCGTCGCGAGCGCGATGACTCAGACGACGCCTGCGACGGCTCCCGGCACGATCCTCGGGACGCTGCCCTACATGGCGCCCGAGCAGATCGAAGGGCATCCTGCCGACGCGCGCACCGACGTGTTCGCGCTTGGCGCGGTTCTGTACGAGATGGTAACCGGCAAGCGCGCGTTTCCGGCCGACTCCGGGCCGTCGCTCATCGCATCCATCATGGAGCGCCACCCGCCCGAAATCTCGCAGACGATCCCGTCCGCGCCGCCGCTCCTGCAACGCATCGTCTCGAAGTGCCTTGCGAAGCGGCCCGACGATCGCTGGCAGGCTGCGGAGGACGTCGCCGCGGCGCTCGAATGGGTCCGAGGGGACGAGCCGGTTGGTCAGCGCGGCCGACGATCGCCCGCGATCGGCTGGATCGCGGCAGGGGCCGCGGCAGCCGTCGCGATCGCCCCGCTGGTGCTCCTGGCGACGCGTCCGTCCACCCGACGGGAATCGCTTCGACTCTCGGTCGTGGCGCCGCCCGGCACCACGTTCATGCCGATCGACGTCGCAGGCGCGCCTCAGTTCGCGATCTCTCCCGACGGCGCTCGGATTGCGTTTATCGCGGGAGCTCCCGGCGAGCGACAGCGGCTCTGGGTCCGCCGATTCGAGGCTCCAGCGGCCCAGCCGCTGCAAGGCACCGAAGAGGCGTCGATGCCATTCTGGTCTCCCGACGGCGCGAGCCTGGCCTACTTCGCTCGAGGCCGGCTGAAGACGATCGACGTCGACAATGCCTCGTCGCCGCGGGACCTTGCGGCCGCGTCAATCGACGTGAACGGCGGCACGTGGAACCGAGACGGTACGATCCTGTTCGGTGCGGGACCGGGTGACGGGCTGTTCCGTGTTTCCGCGCAGGGCGGGACGGCCGTGCCGGAGAGCACCCTCGACGCCGACCGCAAGGAAGTCGGCCATCGATGGCCGCAATTCCTCGACGGAGGTCGCCGCTACATCGTCTACGTCCGCAGCTACCAACCTGGATTGAGCGGTGTCTATCTCGGCGAGCTGGGCTCGCCCGACCGCCGCCTTCTGTTCGAGTCGCCTACCAATGCGCTCTATGCAGCCGGGGAGCTCTTCTTCAGCCAGTCGGGAAGACTCACTCGGCAGACGTTCGATGTGGACAGGGCGACTCTCATCGGCGAGCCAGCGGCGCTCCCCGATCAAGTGTCGGTACTCGGCGGACCCAGTCTGGTGCCGCTGTCAGCGAGCGCGACCGGCCGCGTCGCTTACTGGATCGGCGATCGGACGTGGGCCGACCTGGAGTGGTTCGACCGGAGCGGTCGTCAGGTGGGCCGGGCCATGCCGCGCGCGCTCATCGACAGTCCCGAGCTGTCGCCCGACGGCCGCTCGTTGCTGTTCGAGTACCGATGAGCCGGGCGCTACGTCCAGGACCCTGTGGGTCATCGACCTTGGAACTGGAGTTCCCACCCGTCTTCCGCTACCACCCGGCCCCGCCCGGCAGGCTGTCTGGTCTCCCGATTCGACCGCTGCGGCGTTCAGATCTCCGCAACCGAAGGGGGCTCGAATCAGTCGACAATCGATCAGTGCCCCTACAGAAGAGACGGTCATCCTCGAATCGGACACGTACTGGGCCATGATGCCTACGGCTTGGCGGGGCGACCACCTCGTCTACCAGGCAACGGTCCCCAAGAGTGGTTGGGATCTGGGCATGGTTCAGGTTGCCTCCGGAGGGGCGCAACTCGTGATCACCGGTCCAGGCCATCAGGTGCAGGGGCAGCTCTCGCCCGATGGCCGGTGGCTCGCCTACTCATCGGATGAATCTGGTACCTGGGAAGTTCTGGTCCACGGGCTCGTGAACGGAGGCAAGTGGCAGATCTCGACGGGAGGGGGCACCCAGCCACGCTGGCGAGGCGACTCGCAAGAGCTTTTCTACATCGCTCCGGACGGCATGCTCGTCGCGGTGCCGCTGCGGTCGGTCGGCCCGAGCCTCGCGATCGCGGGCCCGCCGAAGCGGTTATTCCAGACGCGCACGCCTCCGATGCTGGCGCCGTTCCGCGGGGGTTACGCCGTCACGGCTGATGGGCAGCGCTTCGTCATCACGAACGTCGCCCCCGATACGCCGCCGCAGGTGATCACGATCATCGACAACCTGACCAGGTAGGGGCGGTTCGCGAACCGCCCCTACACCTGCTCGGGTACCGTCCTACGCCTGCGGGGTACCCGCGAACGCCGCCTCCGCGCGCTTGCTCATCTCCTCCGGAGAGACATCCTCGATGTGCGTCGCGAGGTGCCAGGAGTGGCCGAAGGGATCGCGCAGCTTTCCGTAGCGATCGCCCCAGAACTGATTGTCGAGCGGCATCGTCACGGTCGCGCCGGCATCGACAGCCTGCTTGAAGAGCGCGTCCACGTCGGCCACGTAGATCATCAGGCCGAACGACGATCCGGCGGCGCCGGACGGTGCGGGCGAGCCCATCTCGGGGAACGGATCGGACAGCATGACGACCGAGTCGCCGATCTGAATCTCGGCGTGGCCGACCTTGTCGTCGGGCGCGGGCATCCGGAACCGCTCGACCGCGCCGAACGCGCGGCGGTAGAAATCGATCGCCTTGCTGGCGCCGTCGACGACGAGATACGGGGTGACGGAGTGGTAACCCTCGGGGACCGGTTGGACTTGAGCCATGGAATCTCTCCTTCGAAGCTGCCGACTGTACTCGATCTCGCGGGCTCGTGGCACGAGGCTTTAGCCTCGTCCGGACGACGCTAAAGCGTCGTACCACACGCGCCAGGTTCGTCACGCCATTCGTCCCGGATTCGACTGGGTGTAGAATCCTGCCTCTTCAGCTTGTCCTCAGGAGGACGCCAATGCCGCGCCGCCTGCCCATCTTCACCGCCGCCTGTGTCGTTGTCGTGTCGTTCGCCTCACTCTTCGGCGAGGTCCGGATCAAGCCGGATGCGACGAGTCGTGATGCAGCCGCGTTGGCGCAGGGGGTCAACGCACCGGCCCCCGACACGTACGGGTCGCTCCGATGGCGCCACATCGGTCCGGTCGGCAACCGCGTCACGTCGGTGGTCGGCATTCCGGGCGAGCCCGACATCTATTACATCGGCGCCGCATCGGGCGGCGTGTGGAAGACGACCGACGCCGGGGCGCACTGGGACCCGATCTTCGACGCGCAGTCGGCGCAATCGATTGGAGCGCTCGCGATCGCGCCGTCGGACCCGTCGATCGTCTGGGCCGGCACCGGCGAGCAGTGCATCCGCAGCCATATCTCGCTCGGCGACGGCATCTACAAATCGACGGATGCCGGCCGGACGTGGACGCGAATGGGGCTCGAGAAGACCGGGCGCATCGGCCGCATCATCGTGCACCCCCGGGATCCGGACACCGTCTTCGCCTGCTCGATCGGCCACGCCTACGGTCCACAACCCGAGCGCGGCGTGTTCCGCACGACCGACGGCGGCAAGACGTGGGACCGCGTGCTGTTCGTCGACGAGAAGAGCGGCTGCTCCGACCTGGAGATGGATCCATCGAATCCACGCGTCCTGTTCGCGGGAATGTGGCAGTTCGAGATTCACACGTGGGGACGCGAGAGCGGCGGGCCGTCGAGCGGACTCTACACGTCGCGCGACGGCGGCGGGACCTGGAAGAAGATTACCGGCAGCGAGTTGCCCAAGCTGCCGCACGGGAAAGTCTCGCTGGCGATCGCCAGGAGCAATCCGAGCCGCCTGTACGCGCTGATCGAAACCGGGGACGGCGTGCCGTTGGCGGGAAAGGACCAGGAAAGCGGCAAGCTCTGGCGATCGGACGACGGCGGCGAGACCTGGCGTCTCGTGTCGCACGACCGCAATGCCGGCGGCCGCACGCACTACTACTTCCACGTCTACACGGCGCCGGACAACGAGAACGAGGTGTACTTCCTGACCGCGGCGTTCGCGAAGTCGATCGATGGCGGTCAGACGATCGCCGGTCAGCAGTTTCGCTCGAGCCCGGGGGGCGACAACCATGATCTCTGGATCGACCCCACCGACCCGTCGCGAATGGCGATCGCGAACGACGGCGGCGTGAGCCTGTCGGTCACGCGCGGCCGCACCTGGACCCGCATCAACCTCCCGATCGCGCAGATGTATCACGTCACGGTGGACAACGAGATCCCGTACAACGTGCTCGGCAACCGGCAGGACGGACCGTCGTTCAAGGGGCCGAGCTACAGCCGCACGGGCGGGTTCGGCGGAGGCGGGATTCCGCGCGGCATGTGGCATCCTGTGGCCGGCGGCGAGAGCGGCTGGGCGATCCCGGATCCGCAGGACAGCAAGATCATCTGGGCCAGCGGCACCGGATCGGGCGGCATCGGCGGCTCGGTCGATCGCTTCGACGAGCGCACGGGACAGTTCCGGCGCGTCGAGGTCTGGCCCGACAGTCCCCTCGGCGGCCCGGCGGCGGACACGAAATACCGGTTCAACTGGACGTTCCCGCTCCACATCTCGCCTCACGATCGCAACACGATCTACGCGGGCAGCCAACACGTGCACAGGACGACGAACGGCGGGCAGAGCTGGGACGTCATCAGTCCGGACCTGACGTTGAACGACAAGAGCCGAATGGGCTTCTCAGGCGGTCTGACCGGCGACAACATCGGCGTGGAGTACGCGGGAACCGTCCTCGCCATCGCCGAGTCGCCGCGCGAAAAAGCCGTCATCTGGGCGGGCTCGAACGACGGCCTCGTGCAGGTGACTCGCGATGGGGGGAAGTCCTGGTCGAACGTGACGGCGGCGATCCCGAACCTGCCGCCGTGGGGCACGGTCTACAACATCGAGCCCTCACGGCACCGTGACGGCGGCGCGTATGTTGTGTTCGATTTCCACCAGATGAACAACCGCGATCCGTTCGTCTACAGGACGAGCGACTACGGGAAAACGTGGAAGAACCTCAGCGGAACGGTCCCGAAGAGCATGCTCAGTTACGCGCACGCGATCAAAGAGGATCCGGTGAAGCCGGGCCTGCTCTACCTCGGAACGGAGAACGCCATCTACGTCTCGTGGAACGATGGCGACACGTGGCAGCCCCTCCAGAACAACCTGCCGCGCGCTCCGGTGTACTGGATAACCGTGCAGGAACACTTCAACGATCTGGTGATCGCGACCTACGGCCGTGGATTCTGGATCCTCGACGACATCACGCCGCTCAGGCAGTTGAGCGCCGAGGTCACGGGCGCGCCGGTGCACCTCTTCGAGCCGCGCCCGGCGTACCGCTTCCGGCCGATCGCGAACGCGCCGGCGGCGGTGTCGGACGATCCGATCACGGGTGAGAATCCGCAGTACGGAGCGAGCATCAATTATTGGATAGGTTCCGCCGGGCTGAAGCCCGGCGCCACGACTGAGCTGATTATTCTCGACGCGCAGGGTCAGACCGTGCGCGCGCTGCGCGGGCCGGCCGCGAGCGGGCTCAACAGGGTGTACTGGGACCTCCGGCACGATCCGTCGACCGAGATCAAGCTGCGCACGAGTCCTCTCTATGCGCCGTGGGTTCGCGTCGGGTCAGAGGGCACGCGGGCGTATCCAGGCGGGTCGCGCCTGTCGCTGCTGGCGCCTCCAGGCACCTACACCGTGAAGCTGACGGCGGGCGGACGCGACTACACGCAGAAACTCATCGTAAGGAAGGATCCGAACTCGACCGGCAGCGACGCCGACATCGCCGCGCAGTTCCGGTTGATGCAGGACGTGCGCACACACCTGAACGCCGTCGCGTCGATGATCAATGACGTGGAGCTGGTTCGGAAGCAGTTGGCGGATGTCACTGCGATCGCGGACGGAGACCCGGCGGCGGCCGCGCAGGTTCGCGCCGCATCGAAGACCCTCGACGCGAAGCTCGTCGCGTTCGAGGAAAAGCTGCACCAGATGAGGACGACGGGCACCGGCCAGGACGGCGTGCGCTACCCGAATATGCTGCTCGAGAAGATCATGCACTTCGCCGGGGACCTCGAGATCGGCGACTTCCCGCCGACCAGCCAGCAGATTGAGGTCCACAAGATGTACACGGAGCAGATCGCCGGCCATCGCGGGGCGCTGGGCTCGTTGTTCGCGAACGACGTCGGAGCGTTCAACGCGACGCTGAAGGAACGAGGGCTGGGGATGATCGTCGTCCCCAAGCGAACCACGACGACGAACTGATCCCTTGGGATTGTGGTACGAGGCTTTAGCCTCGTCGCGTGATCTGGTCAGATGCCGACAACGATTGACCGGCGCTCCTTTCTGAAGATCGCCGGCGCGGCTGGTCTTGGGGTCGCGTCCGGCTGCGCGCCGCGGCCGTTTACCCTCGCGCGCGCCAGACGGCACTTCGCGCGCGTCATCGTCGAGCCCCACCGCATCATCCGCACGATCGCCGGCCTGAGGCCATACCGGCCGACCGGCTTCGTACTCCGCGCGGAGCGGGTCGGCGAGAAGCTGCTGGTGCACGACTACGGGCACGGCGGCGGCGGCGTGACGCTCTCATGGGGCACCGCGCGTCTCGCGGTCGATGAGATGAGCGGCTGGACCGGACCGGCCGATCGCGTCGCGGTCGTCGGCTGCGGCGCCGTCGGCCTCGCGACCGCCCGGCTCCTCCAGCGCCGTGGCGCCGCGGTCACCATCTACGCCAGGGACGTCCCGCCGAACACGACGTCGAACATCGCCGGAGCGCAGTGGGGACCGTTCAGCGTCTTCGAGCGCGGGAAAACCACGGCGGCCTTCGACGAACAGTTCGGCCGCGCCGCACGCCTGGCGTGGCGGATGTTCCAGGAGCTGCCGGGATCGACGTACGGCATCCGCTGGATCGAGAACTACAGCATGGGGGATACGCCGGCCGAGGGGCCGCTCGACAGTCCGTTCTACGTGAACGGCGTCGATCTCCGCCCCGACGAGCACCCGTTCCCCGCGCGCTACGTCCGCCGCTTCACCACGATGCTGATCGAGCCGCCGATCTACCTGACGGCCATGCTCCGCGATTTTCTCGTCGCGGGCGGCCGCCTCGTCGTCCGCGACCTCGGCTCGCGCGACGAGCTGATCGCGCTCGACGAGCCCGTCATCTTCAACTGCACGGGCCTCGGAGCGAAGGCTCTGTTCGCGGACGATGAACTGACGCCCGTCAAGGGCCAGCTGACGTTCCTCCTGCCCCAGCCGGAGATCGACTACATCACGCTGCTCGACGGACCGCTGTACATGTTTCCTCGAAGCGACGGCATCCTGCTCGGCGGCACGTTCGAGCGCGGCAACTGGTCGCTCGAACCGGATCCGGAGATCGAGAAGCGGATCGTCGAGGGACACCGGCGGTTCTTCGAGCAGATGAGATAGCGGCCTATCCGGCTCATCCGCACAAAAATTCGCTATCAGCTTCGCGGCAGCTGGTCCCTTTTCCTAGTGTGGAAGCTCGAGCTGTTTCTCAATGTCCACACGGAAGAGCTGGAACATGCAGACGAACGCCACGGGCAAATTCCTGCGGATCGGATCAGGCGTGTTGGTGGCCGGCGTCGGCCTGGGGGCCGCGCTGACATGGACGGGCGACTCAGCCGCTGAGTGCCCGCCCGGCTACGTGCTCTACGAGGAATCCGAGCGCGAGGGACGGGACACAGGGGTCTGCGTCACCGCCAAACATCCCGAACCGCCTTACGAGCTCCTTATCAGACAGGCTCAACTCGGCGCGGTTCGCAGCGCCCCGTTCGCGAGCGTTGCGCCGGGCGCGTTCGGAGCGGCCGTCGCCGACCGGAGCCATCCCACGAAGTGGCCGAGGCTCGACGGCACCGGCGGCCGATGGGAGTCCTATGGCAGCGGCCCGCTCGTGTCGAACGGACCCCAGTACGGTTCGGTGAACGGTCTCGGCCTCGTGAACCTGATGGGCCGCATCGATCACCTCTCCTACGATCAAGTGAGTCGTCGGCTCTTTGCGGCCAAGGGGACCGGCGGCATCTGGGTGTCTGACGATCTCGGCGACTCGTGGCGGTCGATCGGCGACAAGCTCCCGAGCCAGATTGTCGGCGCGGTCGCATGGACCTCCGCCGGGTCATCCGAGGGAACGGTCGTGGCGATCAGCGGCGACCCGACGTTCGGCGGCGGGGGTTACACCGGGTACGGCGCCTTCTACAGCACCAACATGGGTGGATCGTGGAAACGTGCGTCCGGTGTGCCTGACGGCGCGCTCGGCTTCGCCATCGAGGTCGATCCGACCAATCCTCTGATCGTCTATGCCGGTACCTCGGTCGGTCTCTTTCGCTCCACGAACGGCGGCAAGGCGTACGCGAACGTCTTCCTTCCAACGGGCGGCTGCGCCGGCGTCGAAGGCGGGACCGCGGGTCGGCCTGAATGTCAGCTGGCCAACGTCGTCACTGATGTCATCGTCCGGGCTCCAGGCGGCCTGGATGAGGACGTGCCGCCAGGGACCGTGCTCGCCGCCGTCGGCTGGCGCGCGGGCGCCCGTGCGAATGCGGACGGCACGGTGCAATCGCCCGGCAACGGCATCTACCGTTCGTGGAACGGCGCGCCCGGCACGTTCGTGAAGCTGCCGGCTTCGGGCTTCGCGCCGCAGGAGCGTATCGGCCGCGTCGAGTTCGGGCCGACGTCGGGACCCTTGCAGGATCACGACTACGTGTACGCCATCGTTCAGGACGCCGTCGTGCTGAACGGCGGACTCGATGTGATCGACGCCCCGGAAGGGCTGCGCGATCCACGCGGGGGCGGAACGAACCTCAATGGGATCTATGTCTCGGCCGATTTCGGGGCCACGTGGACGCGGATGGCCGACGACAACGCGATCGCGAAGAATCCGGCGACCGGATCCGCGCTGGTCGGCGCCGGACAGGCGACAGGGTTCGAACCCGGAGTTCAGGCCTGGTACAACGAATGGATCCTGCCTGATCCGACCCGACAGACAGCGGAGGGCATCCCGACGCGGCTGGCCTTCGGCCTTGAAGAAGTGTGGCAGAACGAGCTTCCGCTTCCCATGAACGGGCCCGCGACGTTCAAAGTGATCGGGCGGTATTTCAGCGACAACGCGTGCCTCCTGCTGACGCTCGGCCTGCCTGAGTGTCCGACCAACCGTCCGCCGACGACGAGCACGACCACACATCCCGATCAGCACGCGGCCGTCTGGGTACCTGACGGCCTGGGCGGCGTCACGCTCGCGGTCGGGAACGACGGCGGCTTCTACAAGAACCACGTCGGCCCGAATCAGGAGCTCGACAACGGCGGCTGGGGGAACGGGCACCAGGCTGGATTCAACACGCTCCTGCCGTACGACGTCGCGATGGCCAAGGATGGCACGGCCTGGGCGGGACTACAGGACAACGGTCACCTGAAGATCACGCCCGCGCGCGAGCAGTTCATGACCTTCGGTGGCGACGGCACGTTCGCAGAGGTCGATCCGGACAACAGCAATGTCGCCTACGAGGCGACGCCGTTCCTCTCGCCAGACGCCGGGGGCGACATGCGCGTCAGCGTCGACGGCGGCCGGTCGTGGACCGGAATAGGACCGTCACTCACGAACACCCGGTTCATCAACCCGTTCGAGATGGATCCGACCGACGCGAAGCACCTCGTGACGGCCGGCAACGAAGTCGTCGAGACCGTTCACGGACCGGAGACCGGGAGCAGCACCGCCAAAGAGTGGGCCCTCGTATACGACTTGGGCACGCCGAGCCGGCCGGGAGATGCGGGCGCCGCTCCCTCGGCGACCGATCCAGCCAACGGCATGTCGGCGATCGCGGTCCGCGGCAGCGCAGTCTACGTCGGCTTCTGCGGCCCGTGCGATATCCTGAATGCCACCGCACCCTTCACGCGCGGCATCGCCACCAATATCGGCGGCACCCTGCCGCCGAAGCGGATGACGTCCGATGGCTGGCACATCGCGCGCGCGCAGGGACTGCCCAGCCGCTACGTCACGTCGATCGCGATCGACCCTCTCAACCCTCGAACGGTGTACGTCACGCTCGGCGGCTACAGCCGTCGGTGGGTGCCGCCGGGAACGCTGCAGGATCAGAATCCAGACATCGGCGAGGGCCACCTGTTCGTGTCGACGGACGCGGGCGAGACCTTTGTGGATATCTCAGGGAATCTGCCCGACGTTCCCGCGACCTGGGTAACGCTTCGCGAGCGCCAGCTTCTCATCGGCACCGACGTCGGGGTCTTCGCGTCGGCGCTTCAGGGCGGCGCGGTGTATACGCCGCTCCGCGGTCTCCCGGTCGTCCCGATCAGCACCATGCAGCTCAAGCCGGGCGATCCGAATCTGCTCGTGGTGGCCACCTACGGGCGCGGAGTCTGGACGTTCCAGTTCTCGAAGCGGCTGCCGGGCGGCGGAGGCGGCGGCCCGGATCTAGAGATGCCGCCGGCCCCCCTGGGCAGCCTCCTGGCAGGTCCATTCGGGTTCGAGCTCGACGCTGAAGGCTGGCGAGTGGAGACCAACAGCACGAACCCGCTGATGACGTGGGACCGCGGGGCACCGGGCGACGCGTCGGCAAGCAGCTTTAACGTCGCCCCGTATTTCGACGAGTCGGTCACCTCGCTCGTTTCTCCTGCGATCGCGCATCCAGGCGGCTGGACGTTCGTCGAGTGGAGCGGCCGCCGCGATCTCGAGCCGGGTTTTGACTACATGTACCTCGAATACTCGAGCGACGGCCAGAGCTGGTCCCTTGTTCCGTGGTTCTGGGACGCGGGTTCGAGCTCGTGGCGGAACGACAAGAGCTTCGACGGGAAAAACACTGGGCATCCCGGTTTCGCCCGCGAGATTGGCGCGTTCAAGGCGGCAGTGGGAACGGTGTACGTGCGGTTTCGACTCGTCTCGGACCAGTTGTTTTCATCGCCCGCTCACGAAGGAGTCTACGTGGACAACGTCGTGCTGAGGCGCTAACTCTTATGGGCCACGGAGGCTAAGGAGGACACGGAGAATGATCAACACGGAGACACGGAGAAAACGGAGAAAAAAGACATTCCCTCCGCGCTCTCCGTGTCTCCGTGTTTAGCTCTTCTTCGTGATCTCCCTTGCCTCCGTGATCGATCAGCGCAGCAGCCTCAACTCTCCCGCGAACAGCCTCGCGCGCAGGTTGTAGCCGCCCTGCCCGTCCCATTTGAACGAGCGGAAGATGCCGCCCTTCGTAATGTTGAAGGGGCGCGCGTCGATCTCGCCGAACCTGACCGACGCGTCGACGCGGCGATACTTGGCCGAGTCGCCGACCTCGATCGAGATTTCTCCCGCCCACGCGCTCACGCTCTTGCTGCCGGTGATTTCGCGAATCGTCAACTCGCCCGCGCTCAGCTCCAGATCGAGGTCGCTCAGCGCAGGCAGCTGGATGTCGACGCGGAAATTGTCGTGCGGACCGTCGATCTCGATGAACGCCTCTTTGCCGCGCGTTTCGACTTTTGCGTCCACCTTCTGATCCGCGTATTTCGTCGTCCACCGGACGACGATGGTGTCCGCCGGCCGTCCTTCCACGCGATAGGACCCGGCCGACAGGTCCAACCGGACCTTGCCGCCGGCGGCAAACGGACGTTCGACTCGTGAGGGGTCGCCGGCCGGCGTTTGCGCCGGAGCCGGGAGCCCCGCCGCCGCGACCAGTGCCAACAGGACACCGACGGTTCGCATTGCAGGCGCCTCCATGTCCGTCAATACGGATGAGAGCCGCGGGGAGTTGCGTGGATGAGGTTGATGGTGGCGCATGAGTTGCATTCCGGCCCGGTCCTATGGTGCGCCCGCAACGCCTCCGCCGCGGGGCTTCGCTCGACCGCCTCTCCGAGGAGGAACGGAAGTCGGTCACCCACGGCGACTTCTGGATTCCCGAGGAGGCGCGGCAAGTCTACCGTCTCGCGCTCCAGACGCTCAATCAGGCCGGGACGCCGTATGTCGTCGCGGGCGCGTTCGCCATCTACGAGTACACCGGCATCTACCGGCAGACCAAGGATCTGGACGTGTTCTTCGAGCCGCACGATCTGCTGCCGGCGGCCTACGCGCTTCGAGACGCCGGCTTCGATTTGCGCCTCGAATTCGAAGATGAGCACTGGCTGGCGAAGGCATTTCGCGGCCCGACCTGGGTCGACCTGATCTACGGGATGGGCAATGGTGTCGCGTTCATCGACAACGTCTGGCACGCCTTCGCACGCTCCGGAACGCTGGCGGGCACGCCCGTGATGATCGCGCCAGCCGAGGAGCTGCTCTGGCATCGGCTCTTCATCCACGAGCGCCACCGGCATGACATGTCGGACATCCTGCACCTGGTCCTCACCGTGGGGGACGCCCTGGACTGGGAGCGCCTGCTGAAGCGCGTCGGCCCGCACTGGCCGCTGCTCCTCGCACAGCTTCAGGTGTTCTCCTATGCGTATCCCGGTTTTCGGAGCCGAGTACCCGGCACATAATGGAGACGCTGCTCGACCGGGCCCGCGATCGCGCGGGGAAAGACGACCCGGACGAAGCGATCACCAATGGACCGCTCATCTCGAAGTTCAGCTTCGCGATCGACACGCAGGAGTGGGGATTCGTGGACACCCGCGCCGAGCGCGTCCGCCGCGCGCGCAACAGCGAGCCGGTTCAACGAATCGCCGGCGATCCGATCTGGACTGTTTCGCCGTCAACGCCGAATGACGAAGGCCGAATGCCGGACCGCGCTTCGCTCGTCAAGAACGAGTAGATCCTCTCTTACAATCCCCTCGTGAGCGAGCCGACCGTCCGCACCGCCGGCCTCGCGGCGACCATTGCCTACGCCTTCCTGATCGGATGGGCTTACGCGCGCCAGCCACAGACCATCGCGCAGGTGACCGGCGGGCTGGCCGCCGAAGTCGGCGCGTATCGCATCGACCCGCAGGCCTTCGATGACGGGCTGCGGTTTTTCCGAAGCGATCGGTTCGAGGAGGCCCGCGCCGCGTTCGCGCGCGCCGATCCTGCGGAACGCGATGCGCGCACGCAGTTCTACCTTGCCTACACCTACCTGAGGCAGGGCTGGGGCCGCGTCTACCACGACGACGTGCTGTATGCCCGCGGCCTCGAACGGGTGAACCTGGCGATAGCCCTGGCGCCCTCGGGCCGGCTCGTCGTCGAAGATGCCACGCTCGGGCTGCGTTCGGCCGACGAGCTGAAGGCGGAGCTGGAGGCGGGGATGCGACGGGAGGCGTCGGACCTCAACCCGCTGCGGGTGTTCCGGCAGCGCCCATGACCGTCGCGCGCGAAGCCTTCACCCTCCCGCTGCTGCTGCTCAGCGTCGCGCTCCTCGGGGGCTTGCGCGTCGGCGACCGCGTCGATCTGGTGCCGCCCTCGCTGTTCTCGCTCGTGCTCGCCATGGTGCTGGCCGGCGCCCTCGTTCGCAGCGGCGCGCTGGCGCCCGATCGGCTGATGCACGCGACCCGTGGTGCGCTGGCGAATCTCAACGGCGTCGCAGTCCTGGCGGCGCTGCTGGCGGCGTCGGCGCAGGCGCTCGCGCTCGTCACGCCCGACTGGGGCCTGCCCCGCATCGCCGCGAGCACCTTTCTGCTCGTGCTCCTGCTGAACACCCACGCGGCGTCGCCCGACCGCGTGCGATTGCTCAGGAGCCTGCTGGTCATCTTCGGCGCGGCGTTCGTCCTGAAGTTCGTCGTCCTCGCGGCGCTGTCAGATCCCGTGCAGGGCCGGCTGGGTCGGGCGCTTCAGATTCTGCTCGAAGGCGTCACGCTCGGATCGCTCACGCAGCCGGTCTACCGCGCGGTCACGGGCTACGTCGCGTTCTTCACGCTGATGCTGTACATGGTCGCCCTCGCGCTGCTGCCGCACGCCGGCGTGCCGAGCGACACACCCGGCACGCTCGAGGCCCGAGGCACGAGGCACCCCCGAGATCCGGGGCACGAGGAACTCACGAGGCACGAGGCCCGAAGCCCGGGGCACGATTGGTGATGCGCGTCTGGCCGGGCTCCCCCTACCCGCTGGGGGCCACGTGGGACGGGATCGGCGTCAACTTCGCGATCTTCTCAGAGCACGCCACGCGGGTCGATCTCTGTCTTTTCGACTCGCCCTTTTCGACCGCCGAGAGCGCGACGATTCCGCTGCCCGAACACACGGACATGGTCTGGCACGGTTACCTGCCCGACGTGAGCCCCGGACAGCTCTACGGGTACCGCGTGCACGGCCCGTACGAACCGGCGGCTGGCCACCGTTTCAATCCGCTCAAGGTGCTGCTGGATCCCTATGCCAAGGTGGTGGGGCGGACGACGCGCTGGAACGAATCGCTCTTCGGGTACCGCTCGGCTGATCCGGACGGCGGTCCGGACGAGAAAGACAACGCACCCTACGCGCCGCTCGCCGCCGTCGTCGATCCGGCGTTCACCTGGGGGGACGATCGCCCGCCCCGGACGCCGTGGCATCACACGATCATCTACGAGCTGCACGTCAAGGGATTCACCAAGCTGAACGGCGCGATCGCCGAAGCCCGGAGGGGGACGTATCTCGGGCTCGCCTCCGACGAAGCCATTCAGTACCTGCACGATCTCGGCGTCACGGCCGTGGAGCTGATGCCCGTTCACTTCCATCTCGACGATCTGCAGCTCGTCGAGCGCGGCCTCTCGAACTACTGGGGCTACAACACGCTCGCGTACTTCGCGCCCGACGTGCGCTACGCGACCTCGCCGTCGCCGATCGAAGCGGTGCGCGAGTTCAAGATGATGGTGCGCGCGCTGCACGCCGCGGGCCTCGAGGTCATTCTCGACGTCGTCTACAACCACACCGCCGAGGGCAGCGAGCGCGGCCCGACGCTGTCGCTGCGCGGGATCGACAACCTCACGTACTACCGGCTGGACCCGACGGATCTCCGGCGCTACGAGGACTTCACCGGGTGCGGCAACACGCTGAACATGCGCAGCCCCCGGGTCCTCCAGCTCATCATGGACAGCCTTCGGTACTGGGTGCTGGAGATGCACGTCGACGGGTTTCGTTTCGATCTCGCGAGCGCGCTGGCTCGTGAATTACACGCGGTCGACAAGCTCGGCGCGTTCTTCGATATCATTCATCAGGATCCGATTCTGTCGCAGGTCAAGTTGATCGCCGAGCCGTGGGATCTGGGCGAAGGCGGCTATCAGGTCGGCAACTTCCCGACGAAGTGGACGGAGTGGAACGGCAAGTACCGCGATACGCTGCGGCGCTTCTGGCGCGGCGAGGGCCGCGTCGTCTCCGAGCTGGCCACGAGGCTCGCCGGCAGCAGCGATCTGTACGAGCGGAGCGGCCGGCGTCCCTACGCGAGCATCAACTTCATCACGGCGCACGACGGCTTCACGCTGGCGGATCTCGTGAGCTACGACCAGAAGCACAACGAGGCCAACGGCGAGGCCAACCGGGACGGCGAGCCGAACAATCTGAGCTGGAACTGCGGGATCGAAGGACCGACCGGCGACGCCGCCGTGAACGCGGTCCGGGCCCGGCAGCGCCGCAACTACCTGGCGTCGCTCCTCCTGTCGCAGGGCGTGCCGATGATCAGCGGGGGGGACGAGGTCGGCCGGACGCAGCGGGGAAACAACAACGCCTACTGCCAGGACAACGAAATCAGCTGGACGCCGTGGACGCGGTCGCCCGAGGCGGAGGCGCTGCTCGCGTTCACGCGGCGCCTCATCGCGCTCCGGAAGGCGCAGCCCGCGCTCCATCGGCGCAACTTCTTTCAGGGCCGCGGCATCCGGGGCGAGGGGATCAAGGACATCATGTGGCTCGACTCGTCGGGGCGCGAGATGACCGACACGGGCTGGGCGGCGCCCGAAGCGCGGTCGCTCGGCGTCCTGCTGGCCGGAGACGCGATCGACGAGGTGGACGAGCGCGGCCGCCGCGTGTCGGGCGACACGCTGCTCGTCCTCTACAACGCCGCGCCGGCGCCGGTCACGTTCGTCCTGCCTGCCGATGGGGCGCGGGGGAACAACCCCGCGTGGGAAAGCCTGCTCGAGACGGAAGACCCGGACCGCGCGTCCCGCACCATCGCCGCCGGGGATCGGTTTCCGCTCGCGGGCCGCGCGATCGCCGCGTTCAGACGACTGCCGTAGCAGGGGTATGCCGCTGAGCACGTACCGGCTGCAGCTCCACGGCGGATTTCCGTTTGCGGCGGCGCGGTCCGCCGTGCCGTATCTGGCGCGGCTCGGCGTGACCGACTGCTACCTGTCGCCGATCTTCGCGGCGACCCCGGGCAGCACGCACGGCTACGACGTCACCGATCACAACCGGATCAACGACGAGCTCGGAGGGGCCGACGGGTACGAGCGCCTCTCGGCCGCGATCGCCGGCGCCGGGATGGGACAGCTCCTCGACATCGTCCCGAATCACATGGGCGTCGAAGCGGCGACGAACCCCTGGTGGCGCGACCTGCTCGAGAGCGGACGCTGCTCGGTCGGCGCGCGATTCTTCGACATCGATTGGACCCCCGTCAAAGCCGAGCTGCACGGCCGGGTGCTGCTGCCGATCCTCGGGGATCAGTACGGCCTGGTGCTCGAGCGCGGCGAGCTCCGCGTCGCGTACAGCGAGGGCCGGCTCGAGCTGCACTACGGCGATCGCCGGCTCCCGCTCAACCCCAAGCAGTTTCCGATCGTGCTTCGGCACGGGCTCGACGCGCTCAAAACCGAGCTCGGCGACGATCCGGCGCTCGGCGAGTTTCTGAGCATTCTCTCGGCGCTCGGCAACATGCCCGGATCCGACGATCCGTCCCCGGAAGCGGCCGCCGAGCGGCGGCGCGAACGGGACATCGCGCGCGAGCGGCTGTCTCGAGTCGTCGACACCTCCGAGCGCCTGCGGCGCCACGTGGAGGAGGCGATCGCCGCGGTCAACGGCGAGGCCGGCCGGCCCTCGAGCTTCGACGCGCTGCACGAGCTCCTCGAAGCGCAGTCGTACCGGCTGGCGTACTGGCGGACGGCGGCCCACGAGATCAACTACCGGCGGTTCTTCGACGTCAACGATCTGGCGGCGCTGCGAGTCGAGGATCCGGAGGTGTTCGAGGCCACACACAGTCTCCTGTTCGAGCTGCTCCAGCGCGGTCAGGTGAGGGGCGTTCGGGTCGACCATCCCGACGGACTGTTCGACCCAAGCCGATATACCGGGATGCTGCAGGACCTGGCGGCGCGCGCGCGGCAGCCGGAGCCCGCGGCCGACCATCCGTTTTTCGTCGTCGTCGAGAAGATCCTGTCGGGCGGTGAATCGCTCCCGGACTCGTGGCGGGTCGACGGCACGACAGGCTACACGTTCCTCCGGTTCGTCAACGGGCTCTTCGTGGACGAGGCGGGGGCGCGCCGGCTGCGCCGGATCTACACCCGCTTCACGGGCCTCAACGCCGCGTTCCATGACGTGGCCTACGAGAGCAAACGGTTGATCATGGATACCTCTCTGGCCAGCGAGCTCAACGTGCTCGCGCATGCGATCGACGGGATCGGCGAGCGGAACCGGAAAGCGCGCGACTTCACGCTGAACAGCCTCCGCGATGCGATTGCCGAGGTCGTCGCGTGCTTTCCGGTCTATCGCACGTACGTCACGCTCGAGGGCTGGAGCCTGGCCGATCGTCAGACGATCGATACCGCCGTCCGGCTGGCGCGCTGGCGGAGCCCGGCGCTCGAAGCCTCCGGCTTCGAGTTCCTGCGTGAAGTCCTGCTGCCACGCGGCGTCGACGAGCCGCCGGAGGCGCAGCCGGAGATGGAGCTGGACGACCGGCGCAGCGGCTACCCGCCTGCCTCCGAAGCCGAGCGTCAGGAGCGGCTCCGGGTCGCGATGAAATTCCAGCAGTACACCGCGCCGGTCCAGGCCAAGGGGATCGAGGACACGGCGTTCTACCGTTACAACGTGCTGCTCGCGGCCAACGAAGTCGGGGGCGATCCGGCGCGGCCGGAGGTTTCGCCGGGCGCCTTCCACACCGCGAATCACGTCAGGCGCGAGCGGTTTCCGCGCGAGATGCTGGCGACCGCGACGCACGACGCGAAGCTCGGCGAGGACGTGCGCGCGCGGCTGGCCGTCCTGTCCGAGCTGCCGGAGGAATGGTCGCGCAGCGTGTCGCGGTGGCGACGCGCCAACCAGGCGCACCGGACCGTCGTCGACGGCGTGCCCGCTCCCGACCGCAACGACGAGTATCGCTTCTACCAGGCGCTCGTGGGCGTCTGGCCCTTCGACTCGGACGGCGCTACAGCCCTCGCTCAGGGCAAGCCCTTCGACTCGGACAGCGCTACAGCCCTCGCTCAGGGCAAGCCCGTGACCAGGCAGCCGACCGACGAGTTCGTCGCCCGATTGCGCGAATACATGCACAAGTCGATCAAGGAGGCAAAGGTCCATACGACCTGGATCAACGAGAACCGCGCCTACGACGCGGCGACCGCGCGCTTCGTCGAGCGCTCGCTGACGGGCGCGGGCGGCGCCCGGTTCCTCCCGCTGCTGCTGCCGCTCACCCAGCGCGTGGCGCGGCTCGGGATCGTGAACTCGCTCGCGCAGGTCGCGCTCAAACTCACGTCGCCCGGCGTTCCGGACTTCTATCAGGGCACCGAGCTGTGGGACCTGTCTCTGGTCGATCCGGACAACCGGCGGCCCGTGGACTTCGAGCATCGCGCGCGTTTGCTGCACGGCCTCGAGGATCTGCTGGGCCCGCTACCGATTCACGAAACCACGGATTCCACGGATCATGCGGCCCGTGTGGCCGAGCTGCTTGCGGCATGGCCGGACGGCCGCGTCAAGCTGTTCCTGACGGCCTGCGGCCTGAGACTGAGACGCTCGGATCCCGACCTGTTCCTGCAGGGAACGTATGTGCCGCTCGACGCGGAAGTGACCGTGACCGCTGGCGCCGTGGCGTTCGCACGCGTGCTGGACGAGCGGGCACTCATCACGATCGTCCCACGCTTGAGCGCATCGGTGTGCTCGCCCGAGCATCCGTTTCCGGTCGGGCCGGACTGCTGGAAGACGTCGAGGATCCTGCTGCCGCCCGAGCTCGGGTCGCGCCGCTACCGCAACGTTCTGACGGGGGAGTCCATCGAGCCGACGCGGACCGCGACCCAGAGCTGGATTTTCGTGGGGGAGGCGCTGCGCGTCCTGCCGGTCGGCGTTCTCGTCGGCGGCTCGCGGCTCAGCGAATGACGCGCAGGTTCTGTGGAACCGTCAGCCTCGGACCCCACGGCGTATCGGTCGACCACTCCGGGCCGGCCGGCGAGCCGCCGAAGCGACGCGCGCCATGGCTCGGGCCGAATGGCGCCATGGAGGTGTCGGCGACCACGTTACCGTCCCCTTCGTCGAAGTGATACAACGCCGCCGTGCTGGCATCGGTCACGAACGGCTCGGTTGGGGGGATGAACGCGCTGCTGTAGCGAATGGCCGGCGACACCCGCAGCTCGTCGAACCAGCCGCGGTACGACGGGTATTGCGGTCCGGCGTCATGTTTTTCGGCGCCGATGACGAGGTAAGGATCGCTCCCGGGCCAGGCCGTCGTACGGCTGGAGCGATAGCTGGCGTGGCCGCCCGGCCCGATGGCGCTCGCGTCGAGGACGCCGTCGACGTAGAGCTGCATACGGCCATCCAATCGGCGCCGCGTCACGGCGACGTGATGCCACGTCCCGTCGTCGACGATGCGGGAGCCGACGATCGTATGGTCGCCTCCGCCGGAGGTCCCCACGCCGAACGCCAGCCGGCCCGCGCCGAGCGAGATGCCGTAGTCGCCGTGGTCACCGGCGCCGAACACGTCCCGATCGACGACGATGTTGCCGAAGATCCAGTTATTGCCGCTGGGCGTAATCGCGCCGGCCGAGTTCTCGCCCGGGTTCGCTTTCATCCACCACTCGACCGTGAAATCCGTGCCGCCGACGTTGACCGGGTACCCCGGCACCAGCAGGATCTTGACCCTGTCGATGTCGTTGACGCCGTTGCCATGGAAGCGCAGCGAAAAACCGCCGGTGGCGGCAGGGTACGAGCCGCCGGCCAGCAGGCACGCGGTCAGAGCGACAATCAGGACAATCGGGCTGAAGGGCCGACCCATCTACCCCCGACCGAGCAAGCCCTGTGCCCCGGAAGTGGGGCTCCTTCGGCCCTCTCCGACCGTGACGGAGAGGGCCGTCGTTCCAGGATTGTTCGTCCGATCTCAGAAATGGCGGCCTACGAACCCAGGTATCGACCGAGGTTCGTCCGGCCTGTTTTGGCAAGAAGCGGCTTCCAGAGGTCGCCGACCTTCGCGAGCCGCGCGCGTACGTTGTCGAAGCGCCAGTCCTCGATGTCGACGCCCCGCTCGACTTCCTTCCACGAGACCGGCGTCGACACGGGCGCGCGCGCGCGCGGACGCACCGAGTAGATCGACGCCAGCGTCCGGCCCCATGCGTTCTGGTTGTAGTCCGCGAGCACGCGATCCTTCGGACGCTTCGCGACCGCGTACACCGCCGTCATCACGCGCCGGTGCCGGGAGGCCAGCTCGATCGCCAGCGTCTTCGCGATCGTCCAGACCTCCTTCTGCGAGGGACCCCTCACGATCGGCACGTAGACGTGCATGCCGCGCGAGCCGGTCGTCTTCACGAGCGGCTTCATCTTGAGCCCCTCGAGCGCCTCGCGCACGATGAGCGCCGTCTCGCGGACCATCGCGAACGTCGCCCCCTCGCCCGGATCGAGATCGAGGTGCAGGTAGTCCGGCCGATCGACGTCGTCACAGCGCGCGTACCACTGGTTCAGATCGATGCAGCCGAGGTTGATGACCCAGAGGAGCGCGGCGAGGTCCTGGATCATCGGAAAGTGAATCACGTTGCCAGACGAGTGCACGATCGTGCAGAGCTGGATCCAGTCTGGACGCGGCGAGGGCGCGCGCTTCATGAAGAAGAACTCCCCGTACGCGCCGTTCGGGTAGCGCTTCATGACCATCGCGCGGTCCTTCAGGTGCGGCAGCAGGTACGGCGCCACGTCCGCGTAGTACTGGAGCAGATCGCCCTTCGTGATCTTCAGATCCGGCCAGAAGGGTTTTCGGAGATTCGTGAGCTGGACCTTGCGATTGCCGATCTCGAGGAGAACGTTGTCGGTGTTTCGTGGGATCTGGACGTGAGCCATTTAAAGTGAGGAGGTCGACACGGTTTAAACGCAGAGGACGCTGAGAACGCAGAGGACGCTGAGGCTGGAACCAGGATCGGCCGGCGCGCCTGCGGCGCGTGCGTTGCGCGAACGAGCGCATCGGTAAGAGCCATTCAATGAATTCGAGCAGGGCTCTTACCGATGCGCTCGTTCGTGCAACGCCAGGCCCGACCTTCGGTCGGGCCCCGGCCGATCCTGCCTCCAGCTCACCCTCTGCGACCTCTGCGACCTCTGCGTTGAGATCGTCTCCGCGTCCTCCGCCACCTCTGCGCCCTCAGCGCCCTCCGGGACGCAGAGGCTCGAGCCTCGGGGGCCGCGGTCCGTGCCTCACGGCGCCCGCGACCGGCTGGTAGTCGAGCTCGCGCCCGGCCGCGACCGCGCGGAGCAGCAGTCCGCCGCGGCTCATGTCGCCCCGCCCGACGAACTCGGACGGGAAGAGCAGACGCTGCCCGAAGACGCCCAGGAGCACGTCGACGTACTTCGGCGACGCGATGCTCCCGAGCAGCACGACGTCGCAGTCCGTCCCAATCTCGCGCGCGAGCGCCTCGGCGCTCCGGACGAGCGGGGCGCGGTACATCGCGTTGGCGGCATCCACGTTCTCGCTCGCGAACCGCCGGAGCGCGTCGATCGTCACCGGAGTATCCGGCGCGCGCAAGCCGGCGCTCGACGTGATGATGAGCACGCCTCGCCCGGCGAGCGAATCGTCCGCCGCTGCTTCTGTCATCCGCGCGAACGCGCTCGCGTAGGTGAGCTTGCCGCGGAAGTACAGCCCGCTGACGAAGCTGAACACCTCGCCAATCGGGGCGTCGCCCCGCCTCAGACGGACCGCGAGATCGAAAGAGGCGCCGGGCGAGACGATCTGCTGGGCGCGCCGGCCCGAACAGTTCGCGGGTGATAACAGGAAGATTCTGTTCACGTACGTCTGGTCCGGCTGCAGCCTTCGCGCGCGAAGCGCGCTTCGGCTAGCCTCGCCGGAGCCTTCGGCGGAGGCGGGAAGCCGGACACTACGAGCATTGTCTCAAAACGCCCATCTCAAGAGGACCGCGCCGACCGTGAAGCCGGCGCCGACCGACGCCAGCAGCACGAGATCGCCACGCTTGACGCGCCCCTGCGCGACCGCGTCGGCGAGCGCGAGCGGGATGGTCCCGGCGGTCGTGTTGCCGTAGTGCGAGAGGTTGATGACGACTTTGTTCGAGTCGAACCCGAGGCGGTCGGCCGCGGCCGAGATGATGCGCGCGTTCGCCTGGTGCGACACGAACAGGTCCACGTCCTTCGGGTCGGTGCCGGTCTTTTCGAGCAGCCGGCGGCTGATCTCCTCTGTCTTGCGCACGGCGAACCTGAAGACCGCCTGCCCGTCCTGCTTGACGTAGTGGAGCCGCTGGTCCACGGTCTCGTGCGACGCGGGACGCAGGCTGCCGCCCGCCGGCATGCAGAGCGCGGGGCCGCCGCCCCCGTCCACTTCGTGCAGGAAGTCGATGATGGCGGGCTCGCCTTCCTTCGCGACCGACAGCACTGCGGCGCCCGCGCCGTCGCCGAACAGCACGCAGGTCGCGCGGTCCGTGTAGTCGATGATGCTCGACATCACGTCGGCGCCGACCACGAGCGCGTGGTCGTGGGCGCCGGTGGCGACCATCTGGTGGCCGGTCGTCAGCGCGTAGGTGAAGCCCGAGCAGGCGGCGCCGAGATCGAACCCCCACGCGTGGTTCGCGCCGATCTTGTGCTGCAGCAGGCACGCCGTGCTCGGGAAGATCATGTCGGGGGTGGTCGTGCCGACCACGATGAAGCCGATGTCCGCGGGCGTCAGGCCGGCCTGTTTGATCGCGCACAGCGCCGCCTCCTTCGCCAGATCGGACGTGCCGACGCCGGAATCGGCGATGTGGCGCTCCTGGATGCCCGTGCGCTGCAGGATCCACTCGTTGCTGGTCTCGACCATCTTCTCGAGGTCGGCGTTCGTCAGCACCCGCGGCGGGACGTACGTGGCCAGCGAGGCGATCTTGACGGGTCTCACCACAATCTCGAATCCTTTCCAGGGGCGGGCAGCCCGAAATACTCGTAGGCGCGGGCGGTCGCGACGCGCCCCCGCGGCGTCCGGTCGAGGAAGCCGATCTGCATCAGGAACGGCTCGTAGATGTCCTCGATCGCGTCCTTGTCCTCGCTCGTGGCGGCCGCCAGGGCGTTGAGGCCGACCGGCCCGCCGCCGAACTTGTCGATGATCGTCCGCAGCATCCGCCGATCGATCTCGTCGAACCCGCGCTCGTCCACTTCCAGCAGCTTCAGCGCGTCGAGCGCGACCCCGGACGTGATCCGGCCGTCGGCGCGCACCTCGGCGAAGTCCCGGAGCCGCCGCAGCAGCCGGTTGGCCACCCGCGGCGTCCCGCGCGAGCGCCGCGCGATCTCGTCGATCGCGGGCCCGTCGATGGGAACGCCGAGGATCCCCGCCGAGCGCCGGGCGATCAGCCGGATGTCCTCTTCGGTGTAGAAGTCCAGCCGATGCACGATGCCGAACCGCGCGCGGAGCGGCGAGGTCAGCAGCCCCGCCCGCGTGGTGGCGCCGACCAGCGTGAAGCGCGGCAGGGGCACCTTGACCGAGCGCGCGCCCGGACCGGTCCCGATCAGAATGTCCAGCTCGTAGTCCTCCATCGCGGGATAGAGGATCTCCTCGATCACCGGGCTCATGCGATGAACCTCGTCGATGAAGAGCACGTCCCGCTCCTGCAGGCTGGTCAGCATCGCGGCGAGATCGCCCGGCTTCTCGATCACCGGGCCGGCCGTGGCGCGGACCGGCACGCCGAGCTCGTTGCCGATGACGTGCGCGAGCGTCGTCTTGCCGAGCCCTGGCGGTCCGTACAGCAGGACGTGGTCGAGCGCTTCCTGACGCTGACGGGCCGCGGCGATGGCGACCTGCAGGTTCTCGCGCACGCGGTCCTGACCGACGTAGTCGTCCAGCGTGCGCGGGCGCAGGCCCGCTTCGTACTGCGTGTCTTCGTCCGCACGGGCCGGTGTGATGATCCGCGACTCAGTCAATGTCCGTTCATCTTCTGACCAGAGCGCTATCAGTTCAGCGTCTTCTTCAACGCCGGCTCGAACGCATCGGCGCCATCTTTCATCACCGCGCCGACGGCTTTCTCCGCCGCGGCCTGCTGGTATCCGAGATTGAGCAGCGCCGAGATCAAATCGTCACGCAACCCGTCGCCGGCCGCCGCCGGAGACGTCGCCTCGGCCAGCGCAATCGACGCGGGCAGCTTGTCGCGCAGCTCGAAGCTGATCCGCTCGGCCGTCTTCTTGCCGATGCCCGGAATCCTCGTCAGCCGCGCGATGTCCTGCGCCCGGATGGCCCCCACCAGGTCCGGCGGCTCGATGCCGGACAGCACCGCGAGGGCGAGCTTCGGGCCGACGCCGTTGACCCCGATCAGCCGCTCGAACAGCTGCAGCTCGAGCGGCGTCCCGAAGCCGTAGAGCGCCAGAGCGTCCTCGCGCACGTGCGTGTGAACGCGCAGCATCACGTCACTCCCCGGCTCGCCCAGATTGTAGAACGTCGAGAGCGGGATCTGCACATCGTACCCGACGCCGTTCACATCGACGATCGCGCGCGACGGGTGCTTTTCCAGGAGGCGACCAGTGATCCGCGCGATCACGGCTGGGGCCGGTAGTCGCGCCAGCGGCGTGGGAGATTCGAGGACCTGGAGCGGCCGGTCTCGAGGCCGGCCCCTCCGAAAGCTCGCGCCCCTCCCGCGATCTTGTGCAGATGGCAGATCGCCACGGCGAGCGCGTCGGCCGCGTCGTGAGGCGTCGGCGGCGCGTCGAGGCCGAGCAGCAGTCCGATCATGCGCTGGATCTGCTGCTTGTCGGCGCGGCCGTAGCCGGCGACGGCGCGTTTGATCTCGGCCGGGGCGTACGCCGCGACCGGCACGCCTGCGCGCGTGGCGGCGACGAGCGCCACGCCGCGCGCGTGGCCGAGCGTCAGCGCGCTCCGCACGTTGCGCGCGTGGAAGATGTCCTCGATCGCGACACAGTCCGGACGATGGCGGTCGAGCAGCAGGGCGAGGCCGTCGTAGATCCTCACCAGTCGTTCGGGAAATGGCGCGCGCGCGGGAGACGTTACCGCGCCGCAGATGAGAAGGTGATGGCGGCTGCCGTCGCTCTCGACGCAGCCATAACCGGTACGGGCGGACCCGGGATCGATCCCGAAGACCTTCACGCGAGGGAGGCCTCGATCTCCTTCTCCTCGATGTCGAAGTTCGACCACACGTTCCGCACGTCGTCGTGCTCCTCGAGCGCCTCCATCAGCTTGAGCATCTGCTGGGCGCTCTTCCCTTCGAGCTTGACGTAGTTCTGCGGCAGCATCGCGACCTCGGCGGAGATCGGCTCGATTCCCAGTCCTTTGACGGCCTCGAGGACCTTGTGATGCGCGTCGGGCGCGCTCACGATCTCCCAGTTGCTCTCGTCGTCGCGCATGTCGTCGGCGCCGGCGTCGATGGCCGCCGACATCAGCGCCTCTTCTTCCGCTTTCGACTTGTCGACGACGATGGAGCCCTTCTTCTCGAACATCCAGGCGACGCTGTTCGTTTCGCCGAGGTTGCCGCCGTACTTCGTGAGCGTGTGACGGATCTCGCCGACCGTCCGGTTCTTGTTGTCGGTCAGCACGTCGATCATGAGTGCCACGCCGCCCGGGCCGTAGCCCTCGTAGGTGGCCTCGTCGTACGAAACGCCCGGCTCTTCCCCTGTCCCGCGGCGGATGGCCCGCTTGATGTTGTCGGCGGGCATGTTGACCGCCTTGGCCTGCTCGAGAACCGTGCGGAGGCGCGGGTTCGCGCTCGGATCCCCGCCGCCGTGCCGGGCGGCGACGGTCAGTTCCTTGATGATGCGGGTGAAGGCCTTGCCGCGCCTGGCGTCAACGGCCGCCTTCTTGTGCTTGATGCTGTGCCACTTGGAATGGCCGGACATGAGGAAAACTCCCCTGGAATTCGACCGGAAATGGTATCACGGCGCGCCGTCGTTCCGCGTGCGGATTCGCGTGGCGAGAATGAGCCAGGTTTCCGCCCGTGAATCCCACGGACCGCCGGAGTAGTCGCCGAAGACGGCATCCACGTGAAAGCCGGCGCGCTCGACACGCCGGGTCATCTGCTTGACCGACACCGTTCTGAACGCGAGCGAGAACCGGTGGACGCGCCGCGTGCGTTGGCGTCGCTCGATGTACTCCTCGTCGAACAGCGTGAGGCCCCGCCGCCGGTCCTGGCGCACGGACTCGACGAGCGCGATCTCGGCTCCGCCGATGGTCCCGCGGAGGGTCACGCGCCGCCGGTATTCCTTCCAGCGGGTCAGATCCGGCACCAGATCGAGGCCGAGCCGGCCGCCCGGACGCGTCACGCGCGCGATCGCCGCCAGCGCACGCTCGAGATCCTGATCGCGTGTCAGCGATTGCAGGATGCCGTACGGCGCGATGACGAGCGAGAAGCGCTCTGCGAACGGGAGCTGACGGATGTCCGCTCGAACCAGCGCCGCGCGGATCCCGCGAGCGCGGCGGATCCGGCGCCGCGCTCGATCGAGCATCGGCGCGGACCGATCGACGCCGACGACGGGGATGCCGGCGCGGGCCACCGGCACGAGCACGCGGCCGGTGCCGCAGCCGAGCTCGAGCACCGGACCGCCGGCCTCATCGGCGAGGCGCCGCCAGAACGCGACGTCGCGCCGCCCCAGCGTGCGGGCGTTCTCCCAGTCGTAGAAGGGCGCGTAGGCGTCCCAGCCTTGGGCGCCGTCGGGCATTTCAGCTCTCGGCCCGGATCCCGGCGGTCGCGAACAGCAGCGTGTTCTGGATCTCGACGAACGCGCCGCCCGCCTTCGTCGCCTGCTCCGAATAGCGGGTGACGACCTTCTGGAAGTCCTCGGCGAGGCGTCGTACCGGTCCGTCCGGTGCGTCGGTCATGAGCGCGGCGATCGCTTCGCGGCGCGCCGTCCAGATCGCGCGGGGCGGCTTGCCGAGCTGCGACACGGTGACCGGGAACAGCTGCACGTCGCTCGGCTCGATCCCTTTCGCCGCGAAGATCGCCGGCAGCCGCGGGCCGACCACGGGGTCCGTGGCGTCACCGCGCGCCTCGGCCAACGCCGAGAACAGGCGGTTGGCGAGCTCGAACGCCTCCATGCCGGCCGGGACCGAGCTGTACCAATAGCGGGCGCGGTTGTCCGGCTCGACGGCCAGCACTCGCCCGCCGGGCTTCGTCACGCGCGCAAGCTCCGCAACCGCCGTCTCGACGTCGCGAACGTGCTGCAGCACAGCGATGCAGAACGTGCTGTCGAACGTGCCCTCTCCGAACGGCAGCTTGCAGCCGTCGGCGGCGGCGTAGCGCGCGCGGATGTTGTGCGCCTTCGCCGCATTGACGGCCTGGATCACGCGCGCCGGGAGGACGTCGACGCCGAACAACGCGACCTGCGAGATGCGAAGCCGCGAGAGCTGGACTTCAGGCGTGCCGGTGCCGCATCCCACGTCCAGGATGCGCGACCCGGCTCGCGGTTGGAGCGTGTCCTTGAGGAACGTCGTGAACGATTCGTTCCACCAGTTGTCGCGGAGGTGTTTGAGGGTCGGCGAGCCCAGCGCATCGATATTCCGCGGCATGTTCGAGCCCGTTACTCTAACAGGTTCGATTGGGTTCGAGAAGGTTCGAAGGGTTCGAGAAGGTTCGAAAGGTTCGAGAAGGTTCGAAAGGTTCGAGACGGTTACCGGCCGACGATGGCCCAGCCGCGATCCCAGACGCCTGACGCGCTGCAGGCGAGCGTTCCAGGGTCCTGATTCGTGCACACGGTCCACGTCCGGCCCTCGCGATCGTGGAGCAGGACGTCGGGTCGGCCGTCGCCGTCGAGGTCGCCGGTCGCGATCGTCAGCCCGGGACTCCACACGCCGTCGCTGGAGGCCACCAGGCCGGACGGCGTGTTCGTCATGACGGACCAGGACCCGGCGCGCGGATCGTAGAGCAGAAGATCGTCGGCGCCGTCGCCGGTCACGTCCAGCGGCGCAATGGTGAGCGCGCGCGGCCAGGCGTCGGTACGGAAGGCGGACTGGCCGGCCCGCCCGAGTCGCTCGGCCGACGTCCCGAGCAACGGATCGTACAGGACCAGATCGACGGCCGAGTCGCCGGCAAGGTTCGCGGCGCGGCCAGGCGACGCGGTGGACCACTGCTCCGCGTCGACCGTGAACCCGCCGAACCCGTCGCTGAGCGCCACGCGTCCGCTCCCGGCACGATCCGCGATGAAGAGATCGGCGAGCGAGTCGCGGTTGTAGTCCGCGACCGAGAGGTCGCCCGCGGCAAGCAGGCCGCAGCGGCGGAACGTGAATCGCCGAAGGCTGTCGCTCAGGCACCACTCCCCTGTGAGCGGCTGATACAGCAGCACATCACCGCGGCCGTCTCCGATGAAGTTGGAGATCCGGACGCTCCAGCCGGCGGGCCAGGAGCCGGCCGTGGTCCTGAACGTGCCATCGCCATTGCCGAGCGCCTGCATCCACTCGCCGCTGGCTGGCGCATAGAGAAAGACGTCGTCGAAGCGGTCCGCGTCGAGACGGCCGGCGAGCACCTGCGCGCCGGCGAGCCAGACGCCGTCGGTGACGCGCGGGCCGTCACTCCCGCTCGACGTCAGCGACCAGCGACCGGTCTCCGCTTCGTAGAGCAGGACGTCGGCACGCGCGTCGCCGTTGAAATCGGCGAGGCGCACCGGTTCCGCCGCCCGCTCGGCTCCGTCGGGTGTTGGTTCGGGTTCGTCGACGGCCGGATCGCCGCCCGGTCCGCCGTCTTCCACCGGCGGCTCGACGACGCTGTCCTCCTCCGTCGAAGGCGGCGGCGGAGGGCGATGGAGCCTGAGCGCGGGATCGCCGAAGAAGATCCAGGTGCGGCGCACGTCCGGATCCCTGACGGCGCGCTTCGCTGCGGTGACCGCTTCGCCGACGGTCATCGCCGGGTCCGCAAAGAGCAGCCGGAGCAGCTCTTTGTTGACGAGGGTCTGCGTCGCCGACTCCGTCAGGCCCGAGGACGCCCAGGCGGCGACCGCGCCGCCGTTCGGCGCGCGGAGGAGCGTCTCACCCAGGCTTTCCTCGTCGTAGATCCCGTTGAAGAACCCGTTGAGACAGTTCATCGCGACGACGAGCGGCAGGCGGGTACTGTTCTGCCACGCATCGTTCACGTCCTGGGCGGTCAGCAGCGTGCCGGTCTTGCCCCAGACGCTCACCGAGCCGTGGCCCGTGTAATTGACGATGAGCCGACCCTCGTTGACGGCGTCGATGAGCGCGGTTCGCGCGGCGTCGGGTCCCGCAGTCCCGGCGAACACCTGCTGGACGGCGTAGCCCTGCGGCACCAGCGCGGTCAGCTGCCTGCTCGACCGCTCGTAGTCGTCGGTCGGCTCGTTCTCATCGGCCACGAAGAGCACGTCCTCGATCCAGGCGGCGCCCGCCTCGGTCTCGTAGTCGAGAATCTTCGCGACCATCCGCTCCGCCTGCGCCGAGTTGCGGACCGAGAGGCGGCCGACCGCCAGCTCCGGCAGCCCGTCGTCGTCGACATCTGCAAACCACTCGTCGGAGGCGGTCTCGAGCGCGACGTGGTCGAGCGAGATCTGTTTCGTCGGGACGAAGTCGGCGTCGCCGAAGGCGGCGTAGTCGCGCGGGTCGATGGTGGCGTCACCGACGAGCACGAGGAAACGCGGGGGGCGCGTCCAGGCGGCGAGCGCGCGGCGCATGAAATCCTTCAGGGCCTGCGGATTCTTCTCTCCGAAGCTGAACTCGTCGTAGATGTCCTCGACGTCGATCCGAGCCGGAGCGTGACCCTGCTGCCAACGCCGGTCCGCAAGCGGGGCGATCCAGTCCATGAACGATGCGTGCGAGATCGCCACGTAGTCGGCCGAGTTGTGGCTCGAATGCCAGCTCGACGGCTGGTTCCGTCGCACGTAGGCCGGCGTCAGGACGGCAGACCCGGTGAACGCCATGAGCGTTCGCGGTCCGCCGGCCAGCGCTCGGGCGGTTGCGGTCCAGAGCCCACCGCTCTGACCCGTCGTCACGCGAAGCTCCTCGGGCGAGAGCGGCTCAGTCACGTCGAGCACGCGGATGGCGGATCCTGTAAAACCTGCAACGCTGATCGTGGCGGGCCCATCGACCGTGAGCCGCAGAAGATCCGCGTCGGCGCGATACGTATGCGCATAGCGAAGGCGGATGACGTCGAGCAGGCTCATGTCCGCCGCGCCCGCGCGTGCGACGAGCCGTATCGTGTTCTCACCTTCGACGAGGATGCCCGAAGCAACCTGGAGGGTCTGGACGCTGTTCGCCTGGCCGTCGAAGCTGAGCTCGCCCACTTCGACGCCGTTCACGAGGATCCCGACCAGATGGTTGGGGGTCAGGTCTGGATCCACCGTCACGCCCTGCAGCGTGACTTCGAGTTCGGCACCGGCCGCGGCATCGAGGTTGGTGACGTCGATCGCGACGTCGATCGGATCTTCGGAGACGAGCGGCCCGAACCAGTTCTCCGCATCGCCGTTACGCAGCGCGGCAAAGTACACGCTGCGCTCTTTCCGCTGCACCGTGAAGGCGAAGCTGCCGGGCGTCGGCTCCACCAGGCTGCGGCCCGGCTGCCCCTGGATCTGACCCTGCACGCGGCGTCCGGGCTGCGAGCCGGCCGTCAGCCAGTACACGCGGGTATCGGTGGACGGCGTGTCGGTGCCACTCCCGTAAAACTCGATCGCGTCGGCCGCATCGAAACGTCCGTCGGCGTCGCCGGTCACGATCATCGCCTGCTCGACGCCTTCGATGAACAGCCGCAGCATGCGCGGGTTGACCGTCGGGTCGAGACCGGCCGCCACCAGCGCGGGCTGCGGTACGCGGTACCAGCCGGGCCGGCTGATGCCGATCTTGACGGCCGGGCCCGCCGCGAGCTCCCACCGCGCATCAACCCCGGGCATCGGCCCCTGCGGCGGTCCGTTTCGCGCGTCCTCGAGCGCGGCGCCCTGCGACAGGAACACGGTGCCGGCGCGCTTGGCGCCGTCGCGCGTACCGCCGAAGACCTGGTGCAGGGCCTCGGACTGAGCGACGTCCGGCGCCGCCCGCCGCCCTTGGTGCACAGGCGCGATCGGTCCGTGCCACGTGCTCGAGCCGTGGAAATCGACGTCTCGGAGCCAGTACACGGCAGACGGATCGGTCGAGGCGCCGTCGAGATCCCAGACGGCATAGCGCCGCTCGCCGGTGACAGGAGTCCCCTGGCCGGCCATCAACCCCGAGCCAGCCACGAGCGAGCGGGTCACGCGCGTGCGCTGGCCGCCAACCTCGCGGTAGACGTGGAATCCGAGGTTGTCGATCTCGTAGCCGGTCCGCCATTGCAGGAGCACGCCGCGGTCGTAGCAGGTCGCGTCGATCGACGTGAGTCGTACCGCCGTGAGCGCCGAGACGAAGGGACGCTTCCAGGCGTAATAGAAATACGTCGTGCTGGCGGCGTTTACCTGAGCCCCGAGACCGATCTGGAATCCATCCGGCTGAAGAGCCTGGACGAGATTGCCCGCGGCGGCGGTCGCGCCGAAGAACAGCGTCGAGTCGACGCTTCGGCCGAGCGATCCGGGATGGTGGACGGCGTTCTGCCCGTCAGTCTGTTTGACGATCACGTACTCGGGCTCGAACCCGACGCCGGTGATGTTGGTATTGTCTACCGGAGCCCCGCCGGTCGCGTAGCTGCCTACGTCCATGAAGCCCGGGATTTCGTTCCACGCGATGTAGTGGTACGTCACGCCGCTCTGATTCACGCGCGCATCGGTCGTGGCCACCGCGAAGCCGTCCGGGTTGCCTGCTGTGAACAGGCCCGCTGTGCCGGCGCTGTTCAGAAAGTTGTGCGCTTCGGCCGTTAGATTGTTTTGGTGAATCGCCTCGATGAGGCCGTCCCGCATGACGAAAACGAGCTCCGGCTGGAAGCCGACGCCGGTGATGGTGTTTGCGCCACCCGTCCCGGTGTAGGTACCGACCTTCATCGTGCTCGGCGCCGCCTTGAACGCGATGAAGTCGTGGATGACAAGGTTCGTATTGATGGCCGCGTTCGTGCCGATCGTGAATCCATTTGCGACGAATGACGTGATCGCGGTCGTGACCATGCCTGTCGCGCCTGTCATCGGCTTGGACTGGGTGGCGGCCATCGTACTGGTGCGGATGAACGCGATTCGCTGCGTGGCGCCGTTGCGCTGCTTCACGATGACGACGTCCGGCACGAAGCCCAGCTGATTGATCGTCTGGTTGGCACCAGTGCCGTCGTAGTCGCCGGTGACGAGGATCGGCTGAGCCTCGCGCTTGAACGCGTGGTACAGGAACGTGTCCCCGGTCTCGTTGACGTTGACGGAGTTGCTCACCCGGAACCCGTTGGAGAGCAGCGCGACGATCCGGGCGGCGACCGGGGCGAAATTGTCGTACACGCCGGTCAGGTCGGTGCCGCCCGCCGCCAGCGCCGAGGACCGCTGATAGGCGAAGAAGGTCGCCTCGTCCTTCTTGACGTAGAGGAACTCGGGCTCGAAACCGACGGTCGTGATGTCCTGTGACGCCGCGCCGTTGCCCGTATAGCTGCCGACGTCCAGATAGCCCGCCGCTTCGTTCCAGGCAACCCAGTGGTAGGTCGTGCTCGCGGCATTCACGCGAGCCTGATTCGCCACGGTGAATCCGTCGGCGTTGAGCGAGGTCACCGAGGCGAGGTCGGCGCTCACGTCGAAATCGAACGTCCCGCCGGCTGAAGAGCGGTTGATGGGTTCGTGGGCGCCGGCAGACATGATGTAGACCAGCTCCGGCGAGAACCCGAGCCCCGTAACCGGTGGAGGGCTCGCCGCGCCCGTGCCGACGTACGAGCCCACGGCCATCTTGCCCGGGCCGGTCTTGAAGGCGGTCCAGGTATAGACGGTGCCGTTCGCGTTCACCTGGGCGTCAGTGCCCACGGTAAAGCCACCGAGCCCGGCGCTCGTGAACGACTGAATGAGATCCGCAGTGAGCGCGGTCGCGCCGGTGCTGTCCTTCGCGTTGTCACCGCTCATCGTCGACGACCGGAACACGCCGACGTCGGTCGTGTTGCTCTTGACGAACACGAAATCGGGGACGAAGCCCACCTCGATCGTCCGGTTGTCGACGCCGTTGCCCGTGTAGGCACCGGAGACGACGTTCGCCGCTCCCTGGTCGAATTCCACCACGAACCAGCCGACGTCCGCAGCAGCCGCCGTATTCGTCCGGTCCAGTGTGAGCTGTGTCGAGGACAGCGTCGCCGTGGCGGCGGCCACGCCGGGGAGGTCGTCCCCGACGTATGGCGACCGACCCATGTTCTGCCCGCTGCCGCCCTGGACCGATCCGAACGCGATCGCCCGCGGCACGTTCACCTGCGGGACGAGCGGGACGGCCGACTGGGCGACGCCGGCGGCGAAACTGCTGTTGCCGCTCCACACGAAGGATGCGTCCCTCAGCTCTATCGCCTGCCAGGCGATCTCCGTGATGGCGACGGCAGGCCCGCCGACCGTGCTCCGATCGATCGTCACGGTCGTGGAGTTCGTCAGCTGCGCCCGGAGCAGCATCGCGCCGACGTTCGCGGCGGCGCTGGCGCCGGTGCGGAGCCCGACGAGCACGAAGGTCTTGTTCTCGTCGACCGCGGTGCCGAGCGTGGCGGTCACGGACGTCTGCGCCGTGGTCATCGCGACCGAGCCCCTCTGCACGCCGATGTCGGCCGCATCCGTGAACTCGATCACCTGCCACGCGATGGTGTGGGTGGCCGCGATGCCGTCGGTGCGGAACTGGAGGTTCGTCGTGCTCGTGATGTCGGCGAGCACGTAGTCGTTGCCGTCCCACGTAGTGTCCGTGTTCGTCGGCGTCTTGGACCAGGTCACGAACGCCTGATTCACCGAGGACAGCGTGAGAGGAAGCGTCACGTTCTTGGTCAGCGCATCCTGCGCCGTCTCGCCCCGCTGCACTCTCACCCCTGACGCGAACGACACGACGTACCACTGGATGGTGATCGTCGCGGGCGTGACTTCGTCGGTGACGCGCACGAACTCGATCGTCGTGCAGGGATTCGCGCACGCCGTCGGAATGCGCCCGCGGATCAGCGAGCCGACCGGCCGATTGCTGCTGTGGCGCGTGTTGAAAATCAGAAAGGACGTTCGACGGATCGACGCCGGAAATGGTCACCGACTGCGTGCCGTTGGCGGCGTTGGCTACAGTGCCGGACTGAACCATCTGTGCCGTGGCGGCGCCCGCCTCTGGAGCGGCGAGCGTCCAGACCACGGCCGCGACGGACAGCTTGAGCGCGACAGACTTCGAGAGCGTTGCCATGCGTAGCGTCCCGGATAGGGCAAAACCACTGCCGTATCCGGGATCGCGCGGAAATGACGGCGAATCAAAGACTTGGCGTCGAAGATCTCGGCTTTATCGAAAGGACGTCGCCCCACGCGCGTGTCGCTCAGTGGGACAGCGCGGACGATTCTGTATCAACGCTCACAGGAATGTGATCGGGGCGACCCGCTGCCCCGATCACCACCGTTCGCCACTCACGTCACTGTTGAATCTTGATGTCGCCCTTCTGGAGCGTCCCGCCCTCGGGCGGCCCACCGTTGATCGAGATAGTGAACGTGTCATTCGTGCCGCTGTCGTCGACGTCCTCGACTTCGACATGGAAGCTGCAGAGCGTGCCGCACGTCCCGTCGATTTCCGCCGTGTTCCCGGCAATCACCAGCGACGTGATCGTCTCGCTCTTCATCTTCAGATCGGTCGCCTTCTTGCGGTACTGGACCCTTCCACTGATGGTCCCGTTCGTCTGCCGGACGAGGATGTGAAATCGCGCCTCGTCGCCGTCCGCGAGCACCGTCCCCTGCCCTCTGACCTCGGCGGTCGCCGGCCCCGGCGGAAGATCGACGTCTACGATCTGGGCGATGTAGCCGTCCCGGACGCCATCCAGCGTCGTGTCGAAGGCGCCGGGCGTCGTCGGGAAGTCGGGGGATTGGGCGGTCCCCGTGACGTACGCGTTCGGCTCGGCGAGATCGTCCAGAGCGATGGCGCCGGTGTTGGTGTCTGTGTCGTTCCCGCCAAGATATGACGAGTAGACGAGCGCTGACCCGGCCGGATTGAGCTTCGTGACGAACGCATCCTCTCCGCCGCCGAAGGTCGGCTGGAACGCGCCGGCGGTTATCGGAAAGTCGATCGATAACGTGCGGCCGATCACGTGCGCGTTGCCGTTCGCATCGACGGCGATGCCATAACCCTCCTCGACGTCGCTCCCCCCGAGGTACGTGGAGTACGCGAGAGCCGAGCCGGCGGCGTTCAGCTTCGTGATGAATGCGTCGGCGCCGCCTCCCAGTTGGTTCTGAAAGGGATTCATAAGCGGGAAATCAGCCGACACCGCGGTCCCGATCACGTAGGCGCTGCCCGCGGCGTCCACGCTGAGCCCGCGCGCCTCGTCCGCGTCAGTGCCGCCAAGGTAGGTCGAGTACAGCAACGTCATCCCCGTCGCGTCGAGTTTGGTGACGAACCCGTCACGGCTGACGGAAATGGTCTGAAACGCGCCGGGAGTCGTCGGAAAATCAGACGACGACGTCGAGCCGGCGACGTACGCGTTGCCGGCAGCGTCAAGCGCGATTCCGGACGCGAACTCGGTGACCGGGCCGGCGACGCTGCCGCCGAGGTACGTGGAATAGACCAGCGCCGTGCCCGTGGCGTTCAGCTTGGTCACGAACGCGTCGTTGTCGCCGCTCAACGTCTGATCGAATGCCAGCGGCGTCGTCGGGAAATCGGCTGACACGGTAAGGCCGCTCACGTAGGCGTTTCCGCCGGCGTCCACGGCGATGCCGCTAGCGAGATCCAGGTCCGATCCGCCCAGATACGTCGCATAGACGAGCATCGACCCGCTGGCGTCGAGCCGGAAGACGAACGCGTCATTGCCTCCATTGAAGGTGCTGTCGGAGGCCAGCAGTGTCACTGGCAAGTCAGTCGACGTCGTGTTCCCCGTCACGAACGCGCCGCCGGTCGCGTCGAGGGCGATTGCAGTTCCAACTTCTCCGCTGCCGCCGCCGAAATACGTCGAGTACACCAGGCCGGAGCCGGTGGGATCCAGCCTCGTGACGAAGACATCTCCGATGCCGTTGAACGTGGGATCCGCCGCACCGACCGTCGGAAAGTCCACCGACGTGACGCTGCCCGTGACGTAGGCGCTCCCGGACGAATCCACGGCGATCGCAACGCTTTCCTCATCCGCGCTGCCGCCGAGGAAGGTCGAATAGAACAGCTCTGGATCAATGACGAGTGTCTGCGCCGTGTCGTAGGCGCCGACGTCGAAGCGAACGCTGTCGCCGTCCGCGAGTACGTAGCGGCCGGCAATCTGCCGGCGGGCGCCGTCAACCGTCTGATAGACGAACGGCTTGGGCTGGCGAATCGCACCGTGCGCCGTGTGCACCAGGAGATCGCCCTCGGCGTCGATCTCGAGCGCCTCCTGTCCTGCGAAGCTGAGCGCGATGCGGCCGGGATCCGCGCCCGGCTGCACCATGAAGTCGTACTCCAGCGCGCGCTGATTGCCGTAGTACACGAGGTCGATACCGGGATAGAGGTTTTCGTATCGCACCCGCGCGAACGTCGGCACGTTCGCACGCCACTTCGCGGGATCGTTGCCCTTGAAGTAGTTGGCCTTTCCGGGCAGCTCTTCCTGTCCGACGATGCGCGGCGCAGGGTTCGCGCCGGCGTACGTCATCCGAAGCACGCTCTGACTCACCGTGCCTGGCAGCTCGGCACGACGTCGCGCCGACCGAGCCTTGTCCTCGCGCGCCTCAGGACGCCTCAGCGCCAGCACCGCCTCGTTGCTCGTGAGGAACATCGTGTAGCCGCGGCCGCGCGTGACGAACTTGACGCGGTCGTCGGTTTGACCGGTGTTGGCTTCGAAGTGCAGCGGAATCTTGCCGGTGGCCTCGGCGAGTCGCGGTTGGCGCTGGCCTGCCCGCGCGTCGCCCGCCTCGGCGTCGCGAGCCTGCCGGGCGTGCTTCGTCACACCGACCCAGCTCAATTCGCTCAGGAGAACGACGACCAGCACCACGCAGCCCCACGTAGTCCGACGGAGTCTCGTGTCCACGGTGACCTCCTCATCAGATCGCGTCGGATCGCAGAGCGGCGATCGGACCGACGAGGCAATCGCGAGACCCTCCGGATGGCGAAAACCGTGACGCGTGATTGCTTGCGGAACGGCTGAGCAACCGGAGTGCCACGCGTTCGTCGAACGTCGTACGCGATTTCTAAAGGGATCCGCGGATGTCAGTGGAGCGCCGTTCCCGGACCGCGTCACGAATCAAGAGCGTGCGTAGGATTTCAGTACGCGCACACACCACAACGCAGATGACAAGAAAGCGTCACGACGTCAGATGCGTGTCTCTCGCGGCTGGCGACAGCCACTTGCGCACGCCGGTCACGCATCGGTGCGCGTAAAGAATCGGCAGGACGAAAGAGCCGGAGACCCCGTAACGACGACGGATGTAGTCGGCCGGCGGGATGAGATGCTGCTGAAGGAGCTGCAGCCGCTCGGGCCAGCCGGGCAGCGCCTTCAGATCCGAGAGGAGCACGTCGACCGGACGGGCCTCCGCGCCGAAGGCGGTCGCGGACTCGTCGCGGCGGCCGTGCAGCGCCTCGAGCACGCCGGCCGGGAGCGCCGTGCCGAAGCGCTCGTACGCGAGCCCCAGGCCGCGCGCGCACATGGCACCGGCGGCCCGGTGCTCCGCGAGCCGCATGAATTCCCGAAGCGCGTCGTCATCGAGCCGCGAAGCCAGCAGGTGGATGTCGTAGAGCCAGATCAGGCTCGCGGAGTCGTAGTGGTGCGCCATCCGGTGCACGCACGCGAGCAGCAGGGCGTGCGCGTCTCCGAGGGCGCGCGCGCGGTCGCCGAGCGCCGGGATCCGCTGCGCGTCCCAGTAGAGGTCGTCCCATTGGACGACGTCCGCGACGATCTGCGGTGCCGCCACTTTCCAGTGCACGTCGTACACGTGGCGGATCCCGAGCGAATCCTCCTTCGCGTACGTGCGCTGATGCAGGATGAGATCCCCCCGTGTCATGTCGAGGGCGTCGTAGCGGAGCGACGCCAGGACACGGAATGCGCGATCGGCGTCCCGGGCGCGGATCAGCAGGTCGGTGTCCGTACGCGGCCGCAGGCACGGATGCGGATAGTGGGTATAGGCGAGCGCCGCGCCTTTCATCACCAGGGAGGGGACACCGGCCCGCGCGAGTGCCTCGACGACGCGTCGGGTCTCGGCCGCGAGACACTCGTGGATCGCCGCCTGCTGCACCGCGGCGCGCGCCAATCGTTCGCACACGATGGGCGGCGCATCCGTCAGGACGCCCCGTCGGATCAGCCGGGCGACGAGGGGTTGCACGAGATGATGACGGGCCGCGTCGAGGAAGCGCTCGGCGTCCGCCTCGTCGGCGAAAGGCCACCGGGTCTGCTCGCCGCGCAGGAGCGCGCTCAGCAGGAGGTCCATCGCGCCTCCTTCGCCTCCTTGACGACGCGGTCGGCCGGTCCGACCTCGGTCACGCCACCTTGCTCGAGGAGCGCGACGCGATCGCAGACCGACGCAGCCTCGTCGGCGCTATGCGTCACCAGGACGATGGTCAGGCGTC
The DNA here is from genome assembly GCA_963847125.1 of uncultured Acidobacteriota bacterium. Lineage (GTDB taxonomy): Bacteria > Acidobacteriota > Vicinamibacteria > Vicinamibacterales > 2-12-FULL-66-21 > DATAEE01. The sequence goes on along the minus strand of CAWJYM010000004.1, from coordinate 1,295,819 downwards.
GATCGATCTGCGCGCGCCGGAACAGTCGGTGCGTCGCCGCCCGCGCCGCCGGATCGAGGCTCTTCGTCGGCTCATCGAGGAGCAGCACGCGGCAGCCGGTCATCAGCGCCCGCCCGAGCCCGAGCCGCTGCCGCATGCCGTCGGAATACGTTTGCACCGGCGCGTGCGCGGCGCCGTCGATGCCGACGAGGTCGAGCGTCCCGCGGACGGCCTCGTCCGCCTCCGGGCCGACCACGCCGTGCAGCGCCGCGAAGAAACTGAGGTTCTGGGCACCGGTCAGGCGCGGATAGAACGCGTGCCCCGCGGCCGGGCAGTACGCGGCCAGCCGCCGGACCTCGCCCGCCTCGGCGACGACATCGAAGCCGCCAAGAGACGCCCGGCCGCCATCAGGCAGCACGGTGGTCGCGAGAATCTCGAGCAGGGTTGTCTTGCCGGCGCCGTTGGGCCCCATGATGCCGAGGATTTCCCCGGCCGCGACCTCCAGGTCCACGCCCCGCAGCACATCGACCGCGCGCCCGAAGAGGCCGCTCGCCTGATAACTCTTCGTCAGGCCCTCGATGGAGATCACGTCTGCGCTCCAGACGAGCGGGCGATCCGCACGGACTTCAGGACGGCCGCTCGGAGCGCCAGCCAGGCTCTGCCGATAGGGCCGCGCCAGACAGGACGCGCGACGGGGCCGGCCTCGACGACGCGACCCAGCACCTGATCGATCGCGATAGGCGCGTCGCAGTCGTCGGCCGTGTCTCCACGGAGCACGAGTTGCGTGGGCCGAACGGCCGAAGCCTCCACCCGCACGACGCGGTGCGCGATGGCTCCGCTGCCTTGCCGGTACAGCAGAACATCTCCGACCCGGGGCGGCGATTCGCCGAGCGGCTCGACCGTGATGGTCTCGCCGTTCCGGATCGCCGGGTGCATGCTCCAGCCCGTTGCGCGGAACCGCGCCGAGTGCCCCTGGCGCAGCACGTCCTCGAGCGCCTGGACGAACCGGGGCGAGTCCACGATGAGCGTCACGCGGCGCCTCGCACGAAATCGACGACGCCGGCGTCCGGGGTGAACGTCAGCTCGACACACGGGATGCGCTCGACGACGTCCGCGAGGAGCCGGAGCGTGAAGTCCAGGCCCGCTTCGTCGTAGAACGGCGGAAACGAGCACGTGAGGAGCCGGGCGGCCGCCGCCGCGGCCCGCATCGGGCGGGCACCGTTCGTCGCCCCGTGTTCGAGAAAGAACAGCCGGCCGAGCGGCGCTGACGCTGGCGACGCGAAGTCCGACTCGCCGTGCCACGGCGTCCCGTAGACCCACACGCGATCGTCGCGGACGCGCAGGACGACGCGATCGTCGCTCAAGATGGTAGCGCCCTCCTCCTGCCACACGCGCGCGATCGTGCTCTTGCCGGCCCCGGACTGTCCCGCAAAGAGATACGCGGCGCCGTCTCGATCGATCACGCCGCAGCCATGGATCTCGACGCCGCGTCCACGAGCGAGCAGGTTGATCATCAACAGCTCGTCGAGCGGATACTCGAGCGGCTCGAGCGCCGCCGCATCGTCCCGGAGACACGCTCGGCTGAGCGAGATCGTACCGCGCGTGAAGGAGGCGTTGAACCGGGCGAGCCGGTACGGAGCCGATCCCAGGGAGGCGGAACCGAACGCGAAGACGAACTCGCCGCGATCGCGATAGAGCCGCCAGACGACACCTGAATCGAACAGCGTCTCGAGGTCGGGGTCCGCCAGGCGCGGCGCCCGCTCGACGCGGATCGTGACGTCCGGGCGGGATCCGGCGACCAGGAACCGTGTGCCAGGCTCGGGCACCGTGAGCGCAACGCCCGGCTCGTCGCACGTCACCCTCGTCGCGATGTCGGCGACACGCAGCGTGAACGCCATGCGGATGCTACGAGCCGCTGGAGCTGCAGGGGGCGGGCGACGTGCAGCGCGGCTGGCCGGGCCCGGACCGCCTCGCCGTCTTGCACGCGCCGAGGACCGCTTCCTCCGGCCGCAGCGAGACCTGCGTCAGCTCCGGTTTCCGGTAAGGCCGCTTGGGCGTCGCGCCCGTGTTCGGTTTGTTGGTCATTGTGCTTCCTTCAAGCGTTTCTTTCTCTAATGGCAGCTGCAGCTGGAGCAGCCTCCGGTCGCGCACCCTGACGACTGGTCGAGCAACGGCAGGACGCGCCGCGTCAGCGGCTGTCTGACGCCCGGCGTCAGCTGCTTGAGCCGCGCGGCCGAGCGCACGATCTCCTCGTGTCCGACGCCCCCATCGCAATACTCGCAGTCGCCGTGGCGTCCGAACGGCAGATCGAAGGCGACCGCGCGCAGGTGCGCCACGCGGCAGAGGAAATCAACGGGCGCCTCGGGATCGCCGTTCTCGAGCTCGCCGTTCGCCGGGCACATGCCGCACATGCTCTTGAGCTCGCAGTCGGTGCACTTGGTCGGCCTGGCAATCTTCTTCGCGCGGACGCCCCTCAGGAATCCTTCCCACGCCTCCCGCACCGAGCCCGTCCGCAGGTCGAACTTGTCCCGTTGTGAGAGCGTGCAGATGCTCATCCCGCCGTAGGGATCGATCGCGAACGAGCTGATGCCGCCGCCGCAGTGGTACAGCTCATCGTGGCGTTCCGGCGGGTTCGCCGGCCGGAAATACTTCTCCGCATAGATCGCCCATTCGTTCACCCGCTTCGAGTCCTGGATGTCGAACGCGACGATCTCCTCGGGCGTGAGGCGGACGGCGAGCGGGCTCTGCGAGCAGTCGATTCGGGGGTTCATCATCGAGTCGAACTTGAACTCGACGCCCAGATCCTCCGCGAAGCGCTGGATGTCCCACACTTCGTGGACGTTGATCGACACGGCGACGGTCTTGAGCGACAGCGGCAGGCCGCGCTCGAGCAGCAGGTCGATGCCGCGCATGCACTTCGCGAACGACCCCGGGATCCCCGTCAGCCGCTCGTAGGTTTCGGGCGTGCGGCCGTACAGCGTGATTTCGATGCCCCACGGACGCCATTCGGCGAGGTAGTCGGCGACCCGAGGGGTGATGAGCGTGCCGTTGGTGAAGAGCGTCAGGAGAAACCCGCGCTGTTTCGCGCGCGTGTAAATCTCGAGAAAGTCCGGCCGCGCGAAGATCTCTCCGCCCGTGTAGAGCACCCAGAAGCAGCCGGCGTCCGCGAGCTCGTCGAGGATGCGGAAATGCTCGTCGCGGGTCAGCTCGCGCCGCCGCGCGTCTGCGTCCCGCATCGGCAGGTTGTTGTAGCAATGCGAGCAGGTCAGCGGACAGCGATGCGTGAGCTCGACGGTGCCGTTCAGCGGAAGCTGCAGCGGGAGCGCCGCCCGGTGCAGTCGATCGCTGAACGCGCCGTAGGTGTCGGTGTTCATCGGGCCTCGGGCTCCGCGGAGAGCCGCACCAGCCCCTTGGACTCGAGCGCGCGCAGCAGTTCGTCGACGTCCGTCGCAGCCTGCTGGACCGACACCTCGTAGACGGAGCCGACCTCCTCCGCGATCTCCTGCACCGACCGCCGCCCGTCGACGAGCTCCCAGATAAAGGAGCCGACGTCGTTGAGCGTGTAGACGGCGTCCAGATCGCCGACGCGGCCCGCCACGGGCACGAGGATGGTCTCCCCCGCAATGCGGCGGGTCACGACGGTCTTGCCGTCGATCGCGCGACTCACGTATCGATTCGACGTCAGGACCTGGCTCTCCGCCTTCGCCATCAGCTCACCTCACACATGGCTCAGGCTCCCCATGATACGCGCACGCCGCAAGGCCAGCCGAAAAGCCGCCACGCTGACGGGCAGCGCCACGAGCGCGAACAACGCCAGCGACGCCGCCGGCCCCGCGACGGACCCACCATCCAGCAGCGCCGATCGGGCCCCGGTGACGGCGTGCGTCACGGGCAGCCATCGCGCGACCCGCTGCAACAGCTCGGGCAGCAGCTCGATCGGAAAGAGGATACCCCCGAGCGTCCAGGACACGGTCGTCGCGAGCCACAGCAGCGGATCTCCCCGGCGGAAGACGAGCGCGAACGCGGCCGATGCGATTCCGATCGCCGCGAACGCCAGCGCCGAGACGAGGAGAATGGCGGCCGTCGCGGCGAGGTCGGCCTGCGCGATCGATGCGCCGAATGCCAGCCCGCAGATCACGTACACGAGCGCGTCGACCGTCGCGCGGACGGTCGGATACAAAGCAGAGAAAAAGAGGAACTCGATCGACGAGATCGGGCTCGCGAAAACCAGCGTGGCCGTTCCCGTGGACTGCCCGGTCCGGATCGCCTCCGTAAAGCAGACCAGCCACGTCGACATGAACGCGTTCAGCGCGAGACCGACCAGCAGAAACGGAAAGGGGGCCGCGCCGTCGAGGGCCGTGCGGTCGACAACCTGCGCCAGGTAGTAGTAAGCTGCGACGCCAAAGAGCACATTCAGCGCGTGCAGCGCGAACGACAGCCGATAGCTGACGTCCGTGAGCAGATCGCGCTTGAAGAACGCCGCCCCCGTCAGCACGAAACGCAGTCCCGCCGACGCGCTCGTCCGCGTGGCGGGCAAGGCTGACCCGAGAGCGCCGGGACCAGCCAGACGTTCTCCGGCCTGGAGCGTTGTCACCTGGGTGTTGTTCCTTCGGTCCCCGTGACGACTTGCGTCGTGTCGGCTTGCGCAGTCGCAACTCGGTGGGAGCGCCGAGACGTGGGAATCCAGGCGGATCCAAGCAATGGGCACGCCACGCACTCCGGGCCCGGAAAATGAGGCCGTCCCCGTCCGGCGCGCGCACATCGCCGGGCCAGCCGCTGTCAAAATTGAGATCTGCTGTTCAGGTGTGGGACACTCGTGGGACACACCCAGTCTGGAGGCATAGTGGATCGCGCCAATTCGGCCGGAATGTTGCCTCTAACTGGGCAGCCGGCTTGCACTTCCCGAAGGGTGATCCCTGCCAGTACTGCGCCCGTCTGTCGGATGGCAGCCGTCGTGTGGCTGCTGACGGCGGCGGTCCAGGGCGTCTCGGCCGGCACCGGCCAGCCCGCCGCACCCGCGACCGGCGCGGCTGCAGCCAACGCGAGCCCGTCACTCGCCGATCCGAATTCAGCCGCGACCGTACTTGGGAACGTATGGGGGGCCGACGGCCGGCCGGTCTCGAATCTCGCGCTCCGCCTGCGCGACATCGTCTCCGGACAGGTCGAGTCCACGACGTCGTCGAGTGAGGGGGGGGAGTTCAGATTCGAGAACGTCTCGGGAAGCACCTACGTCGTTGAGTGCCTCGACGAGCGCGGCACGGTCATCGCCGCCGGCGTCCGGTTCAGCGTGGCGCCCGGGGAGACAATCGCAACCTTCGTGCGGCTCGGTTCGCAGAACCGCGGGACCGCTGGTTTCTTCCGCAGCATCGCCGCGTCGGTGGTTTCCGCCGCCGCCGGCGTAGGGGTCACGGCAATCGGTACACCGGGACGGCCGATTTCCCCGAACCGGTAATGTTCGACCCCAAGCAGTTCACGCCGGAGGCGAGCGGCCCTCAGGCTGCCGCAGCGCCGCCGCCGGCTCACGTGCCCCCCCAGGCCGCGCACCTCCTCGATTGGCTGAGCATTCTCTCCAAACACCGGCGCCTGGCGGGAGCCCTGTTTGTCGTCACGGTCGGCGTGATGATGGCGCAGGCGTACTCGACGATCCCGATGTACCGGGCGAAGTCGCAGATTCTCATCCAGGACGAGCGCTCGACCGCGATCTCCAGCCTCAACGCGTCCGACCCGAGCTTCTGGCAGGATCCCGAGCCGTACTACAACACGCAGTACCGCATCCTGCAGAGCCGCGGGTTGGCCCGGCGCGTCGTCAAGCGGCTCGATCTGCAGAACGTCCCCGAGTTCAACGGGACGATGCAGTCGTCGGGCGGTCCGCTGGCCTTCGTGCGGTCGATCCGATCGACGGCCGGAGGCCTGGCGCGGCGCGCCTTCAAAGCGGTCACGGGAGGTGGGGAGCAGCAAGTGGCGGCCCCTGAAGCGGACGAGAGCGAGCAGGAAGCGGCGCTCGTCGGCGGCTTTCTGTCACGCGTTCGCGTCGAGCCGGTTCGAGGGACGCGCCTCGTCGACATTTATTTCGAGGCGGTGGACGCCGCGTTCGCCGCGAGGGCGGCCGATACGCTCGCCGAGGAGTACGTCCAGCAGAACCTGGAGCTGAAGCTCGGCAACGTGCAGAAGTCGCTGGGCTGGCTCGAGGAGGAGCTGAAGCGGCAGCAGCAGAAGATCACCCTGAGCGAGACGCGCGCTCACCGACTATCGCAGCCAGCAGAATGCGCCGTCGCTCGACAGCCGCCAGAACATTGTCGTCGCGAGGCTGAACCAGCTGAACGACGCCGTGACGAACGCGCGCACGAACCGCGTGCAGAAGGAATCGCTCTTCCGCCAGGTGGAGAAGCTCGATCCCAAGAGCGCGAACGTGGACAGCTTTCCCGCCGTCGCCCAGAGCTCGGCAGTGCTCGACGCGCGCGGCCGGCTCTCGACGCTGGAGCAGCAGAAGGCGAGTCTGACCGGGCGCTACGGACCCCAGCATCCGGAGATGCTGAAACTCGAGACGCAAATCGAGAACGCCAGGCGGCAGATCCGCGTCGAAGCCGCAAAGGCGATCGAGCAGCTCCGGAGCGAGTACCTCGCGGCCGCGGCGCAGGAGCGCAGCCTCACGAGCTCGCTCGAGGAGCAGAAGACTGCGGCGCTGGACCTGGACAAGAAGAGCACGGCCTACTCGATCCTGGAGCGCCAGGCGGAGAGCGATCGGAAGGTGTACGAGTCGCTTCTCCAGCAGCAGAAGGAGCTCAGCGTCGTTCGGAACAGCCGGGCCAACAACGTCCAGATGATGGACACCGCCGAGGTGCCGGGCGCGCCGTTCACGCCGGATCTGCGCCGCGACTGGATGATGGCGCTGCTGCTCGGCCTCGGCCTCGCGATCGGCCTGGCGTTCGGGGTCGAGTACCTGGACGACACGGTCAAGACCCCTGACGACGTCACGCGGCGACTGAAATTGCCGCTGCTCGGGCTCGTCCCGGCGGCGCGCGGCAAGGAGGTGCCGCTGCTCACCGGGACGGTGCCGCACGACTTCGGCGAGGCGTTCCGGTCGCTGCGCACGTCGCTCGTGTTCGCGAGCGGCAGCGAGACGACGCGGATCATCGGCGTCACGAGCAGCCAGCCGCTCGAGGGCAAGACGACGACGGCCTGCAACCTCGGGGCGGCGCTCGCGCTGGGCGGCGCCCGGGTGCTGCTGATCGACGGCGACATGCGGCGCCCGAGCCTGCACAAGACGATGGGGCTGCAGAACGCGATTGGACTGTCGCACCTGCTCGTCGGTCAGGCCCGCGTCCGCGATGCCGTGCAGCGCACCAGCGAGCCGAACCTCTTCGTGATTACGGCCGGGCGGACGCCGCCCAACCCGTCGGAGCTGCTGGCTTCGGATCGGATGAAGGCGTTCCTGCAGAATCTGGCGTCAGGGCCGTTCGACTGGGTCGTGCTGGACACGCCCCCGGTCCTCGCCGTCACCGACGCCGTCATCGTCGGGCCCCTGGTCACCGGGCTCGTGTTCGTGATCGGATCCCAGATGACCCGCCGGGTCCACGCCGAGCGCGCGCTCGAGACGCTGCGGACCAGCCGACCCAACATCATCGGCGTCGTCCTGAATCGCGTGGACTTCGACGGCAATAAGTATTACTACTCGCGTTACTACGGCTACCAGTACAAGAGCTATTACGGTCAGCCTGCCGCCACGGCCTGAGACCAGACACGCTCCGCAAAGGACGGTTTGGACCGCCGGAGTCCTGTGCGCGCTCGCGGCGTGGGCGCTGTTTGCCTTCGGCGGCGTCTACCTCAAGACCACGATTTCCCTCGCCGCTGTCACCGCCCTGCTCGCCACGCTCATCCGCCCCTCCGTGTTGGGGGGAAACACGCGGGCGCTCGACGCATCGCTCCTCTTCTTTCTGGTCCTCGCCGCGCTCCAGGTCGTGCCCATCCCCGCGTCGATCGCACGCGCGATCGCTCCGGCGTCGGTCCGCCTCGGAGGCGAGCTGACGCTCGACTCAGGCACGACGCTCGCGACCATTTCGATCCGACCCGTGGACACGCTGTATGCGCTGATCGTCCTCGCGACGGCGCTGGCGGTGTTCTGGATGGCGCGCGACACGTATCGGATGGGCGGCGTGCGCACTTCCGCGCGGGCCATCGCGTTCATCGGATTCGTCGTGTCGCTCGTCGCGCTCGCGCAAAGCGCGACGGCCCGCGGGTTGATGTATTGGAGATGGCGGCCGACCTACGAGGGACCCGAGCCCTTCGGCCCTTTCGTGAACCGCAACCACTTCGCCACCTGGGCGGTGCTGGCGATCCCGGTCTGTCTGGGGTATCTTGCGGCACGCTCGTTCGGGCGCGACCACAAAGACCCGCTGCGTCCGCTCCGCACGCGGATCGCGCACGCGATTGACGGGCGCGCGATGTGGCTCCTGGCGGCCGTCGTCGCGCTGACGGCCGCGCTGGCGCTCACGCTGTCGCGGTCAGGGATCGCCGCGCTCGGCGCGGCGCTCGGGGCCGCCTGGTGGCTGACCCGGCGCCGCAGCGGCCGGACGGGGCGGCGGGTCGCCGTCGCGGCGGCGATCGCCACGGCGGGAGCGGTCGTGCTCTGGAACGCGCCCGCGCTGGCGGGCCGCTTCGCGCGGACCGGGGTTGGCTACGCGGATCGGGTGATCATCTGGCGGGAGACGCTCCCAATCATTCGAGACTTCTGGACGACCGGAGCGGGCCTTGGGACGTTCGAATCAGCGATGGCCTTCTATCAGCAGGCGGATCGGTCCGTGTTCTTCAATCAGGCGCACAGCGAATACCTGCAGCTCGCGGTGGAAGGTGGCGTTCCACTGATCCTCGCCGCCGCCGGGGTGGCTGTCGCGTTCGTCCGTCTGGCCGCTTCGCGCCTTCGTGAAGACATGACCGGCATGTTCTGGGTCCGCGCGGGCGCCGCGGCCGGGCTGACCGCGGTTGCGCTGCAGTCCGTGTGGGAGAACGGCCTCCGGATTCCCGCCAACGCCCTGCTGGCGGCGATCCTCGCCGCGATCCTCGTGCACCAGCCGCACCACCACCAGACGCCGCGCCCCTGAGATGTCGCTCCGTGTCGGCATCGACATCGACGGCGTGCTTGCGGATTTCCGCACGGCGTTTCACGCCGCCGCGAGCGGCTTCGGCCTCGCATACCCGCCCACGCAAGTCGGCGATGCCGACGAGGCGGACAGCGTGCTGTCGGAGTCCGCCATCAAGCGCGCCTGGAAACAGGTCAGCGAGGCGCACAACTGGTGGACGACGCTGTCGGCGTTCGAGCCCGCGCAGATCGCGCGCCTGTACGCGTTGACACGCCAACACAAGTGGGAAGTCTTTTTCCTCACGAGGCGGCCGGTCACACGCGGCGACACGGTACAGGTGCAGACGCAGTGGTGGCTCGAGCAGCACGGCTTCTATCTGCCCGCGGTCGTCACGGTGCCGGGCTCACGGGGCGAGCTGGCCAACGCGCTGCGGCTCGACTTCGTGATCGACGATCAGGAGCTCCATTGCGTGGAGGTGATCAGTTCGTCGGGGGCGAAGGCGCTCCTCATGCTGCGGGACGTGTCGCTCACGAAGCGCCGCGACCAGGCCATGGGCCGTGGAATCGGGGTCGTGGCGAGCCTCGAGGAGACGCTGACGATCTTTGAGAAACTGCAGGACGTGATCCCGCAGCGGCGCGGCCGGCTGATGCGGTTGACCGACTGGTTTCCGTCGGTCCGGCGCAAGGACGAGCCGCTGCCGCTCAACCCGCGGGAGACGCGGCCGCTGCCGGACTAAGGCCTGCCGCGCCGAAGCCTTGGCGTAGGCGGGGCCACGGATTTCACGGATTTCACGGGCTAGGAGTGTTATGGGAACGATGCGACTGGTGGTTGACGGACCGGACCCGGGGCCGCCGGTGGAAGTCGAGCCTCGACCGGCTCGGCGAGCTGCTGGCAGACCGCAAGAACCGGTTGTGGCTCGACATCAGCGACCCGGGTCAGGCGGAGGTCGCGCTGCTCAAACGCGAGTTCGGCTTCCACGAGCTGGCGCTCGAAGACGTGACCAAACCCCACGAGCGCACGCGCTGCGACGCATACGGCAACTACTATTTCGTCGTGGTGTACGCCGCCGAGCACACCGACAAGAGCTTCATCCCGCGGGAGCTGAATCTGTTCTGGGGAGAGAACTACCTGGTGACGATCCACCGCCGGCCGCAGTCGGTCCTCGCGGTGCTGGACGAGGCGCGGAGACGCTGGGAGCTGCACGAGGGGCGCAAGGCGTACGGCGTGGCCTGCCTGGCCTACACGCTGTTCGAGAGCCTCGTGGACGGGTACTTCGCGGTGCAGGATCGCGTGCGCGAGCGAATGGAAGGCATCGAGGAGCTCATCTTCACCGGAGCCGAGGGGGCGGCGACCGACCTCTTCCGTCTTCGAAAAGAACTGCTTCGTATCCCGCGGCTGCTGGCGCCGACGAGCCACGTGCTGGCCGAAGTTCTCCGCCGCGAGCGCGCCATCCCCGACGGGCTACGGCCCTATTTCGCCGACGTGCAGGATCACGCGCTGCACGTGCTCGCCGAGCTGGACACGTACCGCGACCTGCTCAGCGCCGCGCTCGACGTCCACGTGTTTCACGCGTTCAACCGGCTGGGTCTCATCATGAAGCGCCTGACCGCCGTCACGGTCATCATCATGGTGCCGAACTTCGTGGCCAGCATCTACGGGATGAACTTCAACCATCTCATTCCCGCCAGCGAGTGGCAGTACGGGTTCATCCTCGTGACCGCGTTCCTGGGATGCATGGTCGCGTGGGGGTTCATCCACTCGCGATTGCTCGGGTGGCTGTGACCACCGATTCGACGGATGCTCGTTCTTGGTAGACGACCACGGGTTTAACCCTACGGCGCGTGGTCCAAGACCGCAGCCATCGCCTCCCGCCAAACACCCCGATTGCCGTGAGGGTCACGAGGTACGTGCAGGCCGCGCACGCCTGGACATGATGAGCCCTGTGCCGGCAAGGGCGACGCCAACCGCGCCGATCAAGGGCCAGGTGTAGCCCCTCTGCGTGCCCGACAGACGTCGGGCGTTTTCCTCGGCCACAGTATCGCGGCGCTGGCAGACCCAGTCGAGTTCATCACGCAGTCTCCGCACTGTCTTGCGTAGCGCAGCGAGATGCCGGCGCTCGTCGGCAACAAGCTGGCGAAGCTGAGTGTTCTCGGACTCGAGGCTGGCAATCCGCTTGGCGTCGTCGAGAGTCATCGCGGCTCCTGGATTGAGTCCGATTCTCGACCGCTGGGATGGGGAGGTCAGCCTGAGCTGCGTCAGCGTGAAGGTGCGGGGATCGTGTAGAAACGCTTTTCGTCGGGGCCAACTCGGATCCTAAGCCTCAAACGCGCACGCAAACATCGGCCGGAACTGCACCGCCAAGCGAGCGGGTTTGTCCCGCGCCGGTGCATGCATACCGGGATTGTGCAATGCGGTACAGACTGCTCCGGAGTCCGGTCGTTAAGCTGGTCAGGCTTTCCCGAGCGCCCGCTGCGTTTCTGGCCCGCGCTCTCGCCAAAGCATCCGCTCCCGTTCCTCCGTTCAGCGCAGCTCGTTAGATAGCAAGATGCAAGCTGTAGAAGTCCCGGTCCAGTAACGCGCTCGTGCGCCACCTAGTCCGTTGGCCAGCGAGGGCGCGTGGCACGGCTCTCGCAGCGAAGGGTTCCTGAGGTCATCAGGACTCAGCAGAAGGAGTCAACCAAATGTCTTCCAATGTGCTGGCCGTCGCGCTCGTGTTGGCGGTTGTCGGCGGTCAGACCGCCGCAGCGCAAAGCGGGCGCGCGATGCGTTTTCAAGGGCTGGATCGTAACAACGACGGCAGGATCACGCGTGCGGAGTGGAAGGGCAGCGATCAGTCGTTCAAGGTACACGACTGGAACGGCGACGGTGTGCTGTCGGGCGACGAAGTGCGTCCGGGCGCCCGCCGCGAGGAGCGCCAGGACCGCGAGCGGGATTTCGATACGCCAGACCGCGAATACCAGTTCGATGACTGGACCGTGCGCGGCTTCAACGGTATCGACCACAACCGCGACAACCGGATCACAGCCGACGAGTGGCATTTCGACCGCGAGAGCTTCCGCCGCGCCGACCATAATCGGGACGGCGTGATTTCGCGAAGCGAGTTCCTCAGCGAGGACGCGGAGGATCAGGACGACGACCGGGAAGACCGGTTTGCCTATCTCGACGTGAACCGGGACAACCGGATCTCCCGCGACGAATGGCATGGCTCGCGCGCAAATTTCGACCTCCTGGACGACAACCGCGATGGCGTGCTGACGCGCACCGAAGTGTTTGGGACCGAGCCGCCGCCGGATCTCTTCACCAGCCTGGATGTCAATCGCAACGGAACGATCGCGCGCGACGAGTGGCATTGGTCGCCAGGCACGTTCGATCGCCTGGATAAGAATCGCGACGGACGGCTGACGCGCGAGGAATTCTTAGGCACGGTGCCGGGCGCGACGCGGAGCCAGGCCTCTCAGGCCGGCCACGATCGTGGCCTGATCGAGGGCCGTGCAGCGGGCCGCGAGGATCGCGAGCGGAATCAGGGATGGGACCTCGAGGGGCAGCGCGAACTGGAGCAAGCGGATTCGGGGTACGAGGCGCGGATGGGCTCGCGGGCGGACTACCAGGCGGGGTATCGCGAGGCCTTCCGGGTCGGTTATCGGGAGGGGTTCGGCCCCCGCCCGCGTTCCGAGTGATTTCTTTCGGCGGGCGAAGGCATGCCGCGCTTGTGGAGCGTAGCCTGGCTTCGCGCCATTGGCGCTTCGGCGCGCAGCCTTCGCGCAGAGGAGGCTCGTGGCTTGCCGAGCCGAAGCTCACGCGTCGACGTAAGGGCGCGTGAGCGAAGGCTGGTGAGCCAGATTTTCACCAGTTGGAACCAGATGTCGAGCTGGCTAACCCAGCTCCAGGGGCTCCAAGGAGCCGCATAGTCAAGCGGGCAGGAGTTTACGAATCACTTCCAGCTGAGTCGGGCTAGGTCTTCGGTGCGGGCGAGCCGGTTGCTGAACACTGCGGCGTTGCTCATTACTTGACCGAGGCACCTCACGCAATCAAGCGGCCACACCACGCAATTCAGTCCGGACGGAAGGAGACACGGAACCCCACGTCCATGTCCCGGCTCGGTGGCGCGCCCGAGAAGCGGAGGGCGGCGCTGGAAATGCGCGGGACGCGCTTTCCCCAAGATCCGCCACGCATAATACGAACTTGTTTGTCTGTGGGGTCTCCGAGGGGATCCTTGGCGATAAGGTTGCCGTATGGCCCCAACCAGTCTCGGCACCACTCCCAGGCATTGCCGAGCATGTCATGGAGCCCGAACCGATTCGCCGGAAATCGGCCGACTGGTGCCGTGAACAGGTAGCCGTCATCCGCGGCGATAGTGGTCTGCCAGTCCTGGAATTGCTTCTTCCCGGTCCTGTCGGCCACATTGCCCACCTTGGCCAGCGTCTCCTCGTCGTTGCCGCTGTAAAACCGCGCTGCCGATCCGGCCCGAGCGGCGTACTCCCACTCGGCCTCGGTCGGCAACTGTATCGCCTGTTTGCTCCGCAGCGCGAGCCAGCGGCAGAAGGCGTACGCGTCGTTCCAGGTCACATTCACCACGGGATGCTCGTCGGTCTGCGCGAACCCGGTGGAGTGCCAGGTGTAGTTCGGCTTGCGGCCTTCAACCTTCCCGGTATCGGCGTCGTAGCCCCAGCCTCCTTGGCCATCGCTCTCCGGTTCGGTGCGGTAGCCGGTGTCAGTCACGAACGCTCGGAACTGGCCGCGCGTCACTTCATATTTGCTCAAATAGAAATCGCGCGTGATCTCGACAGAGTGCTGTTCTTCGTCAGGGCGACGGTCCTTCTCGCCCAGCGGCGAGCCCATCTGGAATGTCCCTGCTTGGACTCGGACGAACTCCATCGTGACGCCATCGCCCAGATCCAACACCAGCACTCGGCGCTGGCCGCGCCCTATCTGTCCGTCTTGGTAATACTCGAAGGACTCTTCCCTCGCGCCGCTGCTTACCTGACCAAGTGCAAGCAGCCCCGCCGGCCCGCTGGACGGCGATTGAACCGCGCCGAGCACCCAAGCAGCCAGCAATATCGGATTGCGCATCGGTTCCCTCCGTAGGCCCATCGCAGTAACTGGAAGAGACGCGCCGCGGCGGCGAAAGTTCAGCCCGGCCAGTTTGAGGCACTTAGCGAGTTGGTCGGCATTCAAGGCGTCCGGGCGTTCAGAGGCGCCCAGATCAATCTCGGCGGACCGAATCGTTAGTCCTTACTGGTCGCGAAGTGTCTAGGAATCCTGATGGCCTGGCCAGATCGTCCTGGGGCGTCACCCCAGGAGCGATTCCGTCCAGACCATCGGCCTGTCCGAGGTCTGTATTGGCCAATCACAAGGCCCGACTTAGACCTGAACGAGGGCGGCTGCCCGCTGGGGAAATCTTCTCTCCTTCCCCTGGTCGGCGACTCGCGGATCTGCGAACGGTTGACGCCGCGAGGGGGGCCGCGACGATCCGCGGTGGTTGGCGCGGTTCGAGAACGCTAAGCTGTCAGGCGAAAACGATCGTCGATGAAGCGGTGTCCGCGAAGTCTTCTCTCGCAAGTCTCTCCACGCCGACGACTTGCAAGCTGAGAGCTCCACAGTAAGCGCGGCGTTCTGTGCCGCGCACCGGACGCACTTAGACCGCGTTGCTGATTGAGCGGGGGCGTGAGCAACCCCCCGGGTTTATCGCGACAGCCGCCCCGAGGCCGTCCCGGAGGGTTGCTCACGCCCCGGTGTCGGTGTCGCGATCACTCGCCGAATGTTCGCCGTTTGCACGTGCGTTGTCACGTGCGTACACGCTGAAGATCACACGGGGATCGCACTGCACTTTCAAGACACATCTGCGAAAGTACGCGCGCTGCTTCGGCCATCACATCGAGAGCGTCGAGTTGTGCTCGGCGTCGTCAAGGCTCTTCGCTTCGCTGCGACCCGCTGCCGCGGGCCTGCGGGCCTTGACGACGCCTGCGCGCAACTCGAACGTAGCACCTATGTGATGGCCGAGGAAGCTCGTTTTGCACTTTTCCATATTGACCCGAGCAGCCGACAGACGTATGGTGAAGATCTCGTCGGTGCCATCACGCACCCTCTCCGCAGTCGCATAAGACGCGGAGCGCTGCAACCATCGCTCTCAGAGCTACGCTGCAGCCCCTTCAATAACCAACTGATCGTTCGCCCGGTCGCCGGTTCGTGCGACCACCGCGCCTGACCTCACGTCAAGCGTATTGTTGTCGGCGTCACGCCCGCATCCGCGCTCCACGGAGATCGACGCGCCGACTTCAAAGTCAGCGCGTTGGAGCGCGCAGTCCAGCACAACACGAATCGTCATTGAATCGCCCGTTCTGGGGGAGTTCCATGGATTTCGTTGATCGTGAGGATGACCGGCCGGAACCGATCTCGATTGCGCGGTGCCGCGAGCTGCTCGGCGATCAGGCCGACCCGCTGACTGATCAAGACATCGAACTGATTCGTCGGCACGCCGAGACGATGGCGCAGGTCGTGGTCGAGATGTTCGTGGAGAGCCGTCGGATTCCTGGGTAATCACCGTGCCTCCTCGACACACCTTGCCCGCGTCCGCGATTGGGTCTAATCTGCCGCCGATGGTCGGCGCGGTGATCTACGTTCGCGTCAGCACGAAGGAGCAGACTGAGAACCTCAGCCTGCCAACGCAGTTGCGCGCCTGCGAAGAGTATTGCCGCCGCCAGGGCTACGAAATCCTCGAACGGTTTCACGAAGAAGGCGAAAGCGCCAAGACCACGGAACGCAGTCAGCTCCAGGCGCTGCTGAAGTACTGCCGCACGCACAAGGGCAAGGTCCACTTCGTGGTCGTGTACAACCTCACCCGCTTCGCGCGCGAGAAGTACGACCACTTCGCGCTGCGCGCCCACCTGAAATCGCTTGGCATCTCGCTGCGGTCGGCGACGGAACCGATCGACGACACATCCACCGGCAAGTTGATGGAAGGGGTACTGGCGTCCTTCGCGCAGTTCGACAACGACGTGCGCTCTGACCGCACGCGCGCCGGCATGCGCGCCGCACTGGAACTCGGCCGATGGACCTTTCCTGCGCCGATCGGGTATCTGAACGCGCCGAAATGGTCTGGCAAGAGCCTGGTGCCAGACCCGGAACGCGCGCCGCTCATCGCGCGTGCGTTCGAGGAACTCGCAACGGGCCGATTTACGAAACAAGAAATCATTGCCCGGATGACCGAGGCTGGCTTGCGCACGCGGCGTGGATTGGTGGTCTCGCCGCAAAGCTTCGGCCAGATGGTGCGGAACTCGATTTACGTTGGTAGGGTCGAGAGCCCGGACTATGGCGTGTCAACCCGCGGCGATTTCGAGCCGCTGATCGACGAGGCCACGTTCTATCGCGTTCAGGCGGTTCTCGACGGCCGCGTCGTCGTCGCAGGGCCACGACCGCGGCATCATCCAGATTTTCCGCTCAGGGGATTCGTGCGTTGCGAGACGTGCGGCCGTCCGCTGACGGGCAGCTGGTCCAAGGGCCGGAACGGCCACTACGCGTACTACCACTGCCAGCGGCAGTGCCGGGCGGTCAACATCAACAAGGCGACGCTGGAAGGCGCCTTCGTCGATCAGCTCGCCTTGCTGCAGCCAACGCCTGGCTACATGCGGCTGGTCAGGGATCGAGTCCTCTGCGTGTGGGAGCAGCGTCGGGCTGAAGCGAAGGACCGGACGACGGAACAGCAACGACGAGTGAGTGCCATCCAGCAGAAGCTGGACAAGCTGGACGAGGCGTTCCTTTACTCGGAGGCGATCGACGTCACGACCTACGGCCGCCAACGTGACAAGCTGCGCGAGGAACTGACGCTCGCCAAGATCGACCATCACGCCGAGGCCGTCGATGAACTCGACGTAGAGGGCATCCTTGCCTTCGCAGAACGCATTCTGCCGCGCGCATCAGATCTCTGGGTGCAGGCGTCGCTCGATTACAAGCAGCGGCTCCAGCAGCTGTTCTTCCCGGAAGGAATCGCGTTCGACGGAAATCGATTCAATCGAACCGCCGTAACGGCACCACTTTTCAACTACTTGGTGCCGTCTGAGAGTGCTGATGAAAGAGTGGTGAGCCCGGAAGGAATCGAACCTTCAATCCGCAGATTAAGAGTCTGGCGATCCTAACAAATATTCGCGGAATCCGTGGTCAGCTTCCAAGATCCGTGGGGCGGCCTCTGCGTATCCGTGAAATCCGTCCTTAAAACAGACAAGCATCCGTGACATCCGTGGTTAAGACGGATCGGGATCCGTGAAGTCCGTGGTTGGTCCAGCTTGAACGGAATCCGTGGTGGGCGTTATCCGCGGCGATCCGTGGTCAACCAACGCGCGGCGCCGCTCACGATGCGGCGGTGCCGAACTTCGTGGCCAGCATCTACGGGATGAACTTCAACCATCTCATTCCCGCCAGCGAATGGCAGTACGGGTTCATCCTCGTGACCGCGTTCCTGGGATGCATGGTCGCGTGGGGGTTCATCCACTCGCGTCTGCTGGGGTGGCTGTAACCACTGATTCACACGAGCGCGTCGTGGCTAAATCTGGTGGAACGCTGGTTTGCCGACATCACACGCAAGCGGATTCGTCGCGGCACATTTCGGAGCCTTGCCGACCTGATTCGTGCGATTGAGGAGTACGTCGCGCATCACAACCGTCACGCCGGACCCTTCATCTGGACCGCCACCGCGGCGACGATCCTGCGCAAGGTGCGTCACTGTAAAGAAGCGTCGGAAAACAGCACACGAGGCGCTGAAGACCGTATCTGAGCGTCCGAACGCGTTCGTCGAATGCGTTACTTCGGCGCCGCCGCCTTCGCTGGCATCGGAACCGTGGGTACCATGATGTGCGCGTACTCAGTACCCTTCCACATCACCCAAGGCCCACCGTTGTGCGGATCGGTTGGCAAGGCCTCCAATTGATTCGTGTCGGGCGTCAGCACCATCAGGTGGGCAGGGCTGACGACCCACTGGTTCGTCGCAGTAGGAGCCGTCGCAAACGGGTCGGTATTGCTCGCGCCTTTGTCACCCTTCAGCATGTAGGCGATACCCACGCTCTTGATCTGCGGATCCTTCTTGTTCATCCAGGCGTCGGCCCAGCCTTGCCACTCCTTATCGAGGCACATCACTTCGGGATGGGCCATACACACCCACCCGTTGGTCCCGGCGCGCAGTTGCATCATTTTCCCATCGGCGCCCGGTTCGACCACGGCGGCGTCCTTGGTCAGGTCAGCAGGCCCTGCGCTCAGCGCGAGCTTAATCTTCGCGTCTGACGACATGGCCTTGTTTTTCGCGGCCTGATGCTCCGAGGCGGGTTTCGCGGGCTCCTGAGCAACGAGCGACAAGTTCGCCGCGGCGAAACACCCGATCAACCATGCGACACGTTTATACATGAGCTTCCTCCAGACAGGGCGAATGTCAGAGTGTAGCGAGCCACCGCGGCCACGATCCTCCGGAACGCGCGTCATTGTAAAGAAGCGTTAGAGACACCACACGCATTAGTCGGCACCGAGGAGCATCTGCCCGATCCCTGATTGACGAATAGGTCCGTATCCGTCAAATCCGTGGTTAATACGGACATGCATCCGTGGAATCCGTGGTCGGCAAGACCGGAATCCGTGGTTCAGCGGGATCCGCGGCGTCACCCCAGCTGGCAGCCCGATTGTTTATCGTGACTGGTATCGGAGTAAGTGCGCGTTCCTGCGCCACTCCGGCAGCGAGAAGTGTAACTCTTGCACTAACTTGGAACAGCGTCGCTATCCAGTTCGATGACCAAGTCACCGAATCCGTTCCCGAGCAATCGGCCGCTGATCATCCGCTCCGCGGACCAGCGTCCCGCGAAGACTCCCCTGCTTGGCCTCGATGGCCTTCCGATCGAGGTTGAAAGGTCTCAGGACGGATCGCTGGTCTACGAACCCTACTACGGCCTCAAGGAGAAACCGTTCAGTCTCTTCGCGGACCCGAAGTTTCTCTACAAGAGCCGATCGCATGGGCCAGCGTTCGACGAGTTGCTCGCTGCGATTCGCCGACGAGAAGGCCTTATCGTTCTGACGGGTGACATCGGGACGGGCAAGACGACCTTGTGCCGGGCGGCGTTGAAGCACCTGGATCGCAAGACGTTCACGACGTTCGTTCCCGATCCGTTCCTGTCACGTGAAGACCTTCTCAAGATGCTCCTCGTGGACTTCGGCGTGATGTCTGTCGAAGATCTGAAGTTGGGCCGTCTGAAGGGAGCATCGCGGGCGGACCTGAATTACGTGCTCAACGAGTTTCTCGTCTCCCTTGCGCCCCTTCAGGCATTTGCGGTCCTCATCATCGACGAAGCGCAGAACCTGTCGCTCCCGCTGCTCGAGGAGATACGCATTCTTTCGGATCTCGAAGACCACGGAAAACTGCTTCAGGTGGTTCTCGTCGGACAGTGCGAGCTTCGGTCGCACTTGAAGCTGCCAGAGATGCGGCAGGTCGATCAACGGGTCTCGGTGCGGTGCGAGCTGAAGCCGCTCAGTCGTGATGGCGTGACCGGCTACGTCAGGCATCGGTTGGACGTGGCAGGCAGTGGCAACTGCCGGGTCGAATTCTCCGCCTCCGCCCTGGATGCCGTCTACCGAGGGTCCGGCGGCGTGCCGCGTCTCGTGAATCTCATTTGCGATCGGGCCTTGCACAAGGGTCACATCCGGCGGACGGCCAGAATCGAACCCGAGATTATCTCGGGCGCGATGGCCGATCTCGATTTGAGCGTGTCAGAAGCGCCGGGGCCACTCGGACTCTCTGCCGCGATGCCTCATGGTCTGTTGCAGGAGGAGACGCCGCGACGACCAGAGCAGCCCGCGACTGACCTCGAGCACGCCGACCCTCTCTTGTTTTTTGCCGCCGAGCCTGCGAAGACGGGCAGAAACACCGGGCCGGAAAGCAGTCCGGTTCCTGCGGCGGGCCGGTCTCGGCGTGCGTGGTGGATCGGTGCCGCCCTGCTGTTGGCGGTTGCCGCGGGGGCCATCGGGACGACGATACAACTGAGGTATCTCGAAGGGCACCAGGCCGAACGTGTTGCAGATCCGCCGCCCGCTCCACTCGTGCTGACGACTCCGAGCCTCGAGACCCGTTTGCCGCCAGACGCGCCTCAGGGAGCCCGACTGCCGGAAGCGGCTTCGACGGAAACGTTGGATTCACCTGGCGTCGCGACCGTGCACGCGTATCAGATCCAGGTGGCGTCATTTGAAAGCGAGCGTCGAGCATCCGCCCTCGTCGAGGATCTCAAGCACGCTGGCTACGCCGCTCAGTCCAGCGTCGTCGATGGCGCTACTGCTGGCCGTCTCCATCAGGTCATCGTCGGTCCCTACGGGACATTTCGAGAGGCGGAGCTCGCTCTCGCCCAGATCCACCAGATTCCCGGCTACGCGGACGCGATCATCCTGAGACCGCAGCAACGCCACCCTCGCTGACACCTAGCGCCGGCAGATGAACCACGCCTGCGAGTTCAGCCACGACCCGAGCCGCGGCATCGGCGAGAAAGTCATCCGATCGATCGTGAACCGGCGACGAAGCTCGTCGCGCACGACGCGCCAATCGAAACCCTTGTGCCCGTAGTATCGGAGCGACGATCCATCGGGTCCGGTGGATTCGTACCACGGGCGATCGACCGATGTCCCCGCGCGGGCGAAGACCATCCGGACCAGTTCGACCGGCCGGTACGTCTCGCGATGCTCGTAGTCCCCGAGCCCTCGCCACGCGGCCAGCGCACGCGCGACCTGCTTGCCGACCAGGCTCGGACCCACTTCGATCGGCACGCTCACGACCACGAGACCGCCGGGCCGCGCGAGCCGCGCCAGCTCGCCGACCACGCGCCGTCGCTCATCGTCGAGGCAATGCTCCAGCACCTCCATGCAGGTCACGACGTCATATGCGCCGGTGTGTGACGTGCCGAGCGAGTCGGGAGTCGTGAAGGTAAGCGGTAGATCGCGCAGCCGTCGCGCGCAGTCTGCCGTCTGGAGGGCGGCGGGATCGACGCCGACCGCGCCGGGGAAGAGGTCGTGGACGAGCGCGAGAAAGGTGCCGTCGCCGCAGCCGTAGTCGAGGAGCCGACCGCCGGCGCGCGGAGCGATGAGCGCCCGTCCGAGCTCGAACCGGCTCCCGTGGCTCCAGCGGACAAGTCGGCTGGGGGAGAGAATCTGTTTTTTGGCGTAGGCGCCGGGTTGGATAGTGCTCACCCCCACAACGACGACAGCACGATTCTCCTGAACGGCGCGTGGCGCAGGAGCGCGAGCGCCGTGTCGCGGTGCCAGTTGAAGTTCGCCGTCTGCCGGAGCAGCGGCACGAGGCCGTCCACGCTCGCGAGCTCCAGGATGGCGTCGATGGCGCGGTCGTTGAGCCGGCTGACGACGGAGCGGAACGCGAACCCTGCGCGGATTTCCGGCCCGAGCCGCGCCTTCCATCGAGCTTCGTACGCGGCCAGCGCGTCGGCGCCGAGTGCATCGCGCCGCAGGCAGTCATCGAGGACCTCGGCGGCGAGGCACCCGCTGAGCAGCCCGTAGTAGATTCCGCCGCCGGTCGTCGGCTTGACCAGCCCCGCGGCGTCGCCGACGGCGACGACGCGCGGCGCGAACGTGCGCGCCACGGGACCGAGCGGAAGAATCTTCAGGCGCGGCGCCGTCCAGCCGGCGTCGATGCCGCGCTCGGCGCGGACCGCGGCCGCGAACGCCGCGAAGCGCGCCGCCGCGCGCGTGTCACACATCAAGCCGACGCGCGCGTGGGAGCGTCCATCGCGGGCGAACGGGACGATCCACGCGAACCCCTTCGGCGCGACGTCTCGGCCAAGCCGCACCTCGACGTGCTCGGCCGCCGGAAAGCCGGTCTCGATTTGCGCGGTCTGCACGAACGCGCGCGGGACGCCGAGGCCGAGCTGGCGGTTGAACCGGTAGCTGGCGCCGCAGGCGACGACGACGGCGCGGGCCTCGATCGTCTCGGAGGACGCGAGCGTGGCCCGCACGGCGCGATCGTCCGCTTCAATCTTCGTGACCCGTGTGCCGGCCCGCACCACCGCCCCGGCCGTCCGCGCCTCACGAGCCAGCGTGGCGTCGAAGGCGCCGCGATCGATGACCGCCGCGCTGACGTCATCGACGGCAATCAGGACGGTCCGCCCCGAGGCGGCACGAAACGACGCCGACCGCGCGATCGAGAGAATCGTCTGAGACGACAGCCCGAGCTCGCCGAAGGCGTCGACCCCGAGGAGCCCCGTGCAGTGCACCGGATAGCCGATCTCGGCGTGCTCCTCGAGAACCACGACGCCATGGCCCGCGCGCGCCAGCGCCCGGGCAGCCATCAGGCCGGCCGGGCCGGCGCCCACTACGAGAACGTCGTAACTCTGCATCCGGATGATTCGAGCACGCCCGACCTGAAGGTCGGGCCTACCATTTTTTTCCTTCGTGTTCCCACGTTCCTCTGGCGCTGATCCAGAACGACAGCGCGATGAGCCGCAGGTCGAGCCAGAGCGATCGCCGGCGCACGTAGATCCGGTCGTACCGGAACTTGTGGCGGCGGGCCACGTCGCGCGGCGCGTAAATCTGCGCGAGCCCCGTGAGCCCGGGGCGCACGCTCGCGCGCTCGCCGTAGCCCGGAACCGCGTGCAGCGGCTCTATCCGTCCGTTCCCGGCCCGTTCGAGCTCGCCAGGCCTGAGCGCACGCGGGCCGACGAAGCTCATGTCGCCGCGGAAGATGTTCCAGAGCTGTGGCAACTCGTCCATCGCGGTTGCGCGCAGGGCGCGGCCCACCGACGTCGCGCGCGGATCGTCCGGGACGGCCTGCACGGCGCCGGTCGTCGCTTCGGCGTCCGGAATCATCGACCGAAACTTCAGCGCGCGGAATCGACGCCCGCCCAGACCGACGCGGTCCTGCGCGAAAAAGACCGGGCCGCGATCCTCGACTTTGATAGCGGCCGCAATCACCGCCCACAGCGGCGCCGAGGCCACGAGGCCGAGACCGGCCAGAAGGATGTCAAACGCGCGCTTCATCTAGAGCGGGGACCCTGGACTCGACGTGCGTATAGAGGGCGGTCGTCTGCGCCACCATCCGCGCGATCGTGAAGTCGGTCGAGACGCGCGCGCGTCCTTCGCGCCCCATTCTACTCCTCAGCTCCGGGTCTCCGAGCAGCCGGACGATCGCGTCGCGCAGCGCCGGCACCTCGCCGGGGCGCACGACGAGCCCGGTGCGGCCGTGCTGATTGACCCATGGCACGCCCGTCGGCACCGACGTGCTCACGACCGGCTTCCCCGCCGCCATCGCCTCGAGCTGGACGAGCCCGAACGCCTCGGCGCGCGTCACCGACGGCAGCACGAAGAGATCGCAGGCCTGATAGAGCGCGCTCATCCGGCGATCGTCCACGTCGCCGAGGAACACCGCGCGCCCGGCCAGACCGAGGTCCGCGGCCAGCTCCTCGAGCGCCGCGCGCCGGGGGCCGTCTCCGACGAGAAGCGTCGTGCCTTCGACGCCGACGAGGGCGCGCAGCAGGACGTCGACGCCTTTGTAGTCCACCATGCGGCCGACGAAGAGGACGAGCGGGCCCGGGTAGCGCTGGCGGATCGCCTCGGCCTCGGGCGCGGTATCCGGCGCCGGCTCCAGCCGTGCGGCGTCCAGACCGAAGGGAATGACCACGCACTTCTCGCGGAACTCCCTGAGCGCGGCCGCCTGGTTCGCCAGCGACGGCGACGAGACGATGATTTGCGCGGCGCGCTTGAGCGCGAACCGCAGGAACGGGCGATAGAAAAGGTTGTAGCGCCACTTCGGCCGGACCACCTCGCTGTGGAACCAGACCAGCAGCGGGGCGCGCGGCCGGACGAGAAAGTACGAGACGAGCGCAATCGGATTCGGCTCGTGGATGACGATGACGTCTTTCTTCGCACGCGCCAGCCACACCGGGAACGTCGGGCAGACCTGCACCGCGCCAACTCGCCCGATGCTTCCCACGCGCGTGATGGGCACGCCGTTCAGCGATTCGTGCGCCGTGCGCGCGCTGGCCGTGTGCGCGACGAGCACCTGGCTGTCGGCGATCGCACGCTCCCCCTCGCAGAGCAGCTGGAGCATACGCTCCATCCCCCCGCTGACAGGCGGGTAGAACTTCCCGACGTGCAGGACCTTCATGCGTACCCTCCGGCGCCTGCGGGCACGCGGCAGGCGAGCTGGTCATAGATATCTATCATCCGCTGCGCGTAGGCGTCCCACGTAAAACCGGCCGCTCGCGCGAGCCCGGCCGTTTTCCGCGCCGCCCACGTCTCCGGCGCCCGCGCTTTCTCGGCCGCGAGCACCATCACCGTGTCCACCCATTCGTGATCGTTGCCAAGGGCGCAATACGTCGCAGCAAGCCCCCCCGACTCGCGGAGCACCGGCAGGTCGCTCGCCACGACGACGGCGCCGCAGGCCATCGCCTCGACGATCGGCAGCCCGAACCCCTCGCGGAGCGACGGCAGCAGAACGAGCCGCGCGCGCCGGTACAGCTCGGCCAGGACCGGACGCGGCTGGAAGGGGACCTCGACGATGGCATCCTCGATCCCGAGCCGCACCGCCAGCGCGCGCTGAGCCGGCGTCAAAGGACCGCCCACGCGAATGAGGCGCACGGGCTGCCGGCTGCGCACTCCCGCCACGACGTGCAGCAGTAACCCGATGTTCTTGCGCGGGATGGTGCTGCCGACGTGGAGCAGGTCGATCGTGTCGGCGTCGGGTGGACCGAGTCCCGCCGAGACGACTGCCGCCGCCTGCTCGTCGGGCAGGGGCGAGAAATCGGGATGCACGCCGTTCGGCACGACGGCCAGCCGATCGCCGTCGGCCAGGCCGTGCGCGAGGATCGCATCGCGCGTCGCCACGCTGTCGCACGTCACCCGCGCCGCGCGCCGAAGGCCGTCGAGAATCCGCCGCGTCATCGCGCGGAACGCCGCGGAGCGCCGCTCGACCGCTGGGTGGAGCACGCTGCGAAACGTATCGACGTCGTGGCAGGTGACGACGGTCCGCTCCGGCGGCAGCTCGCGCACCAGATGCGCGTAGCTGTGGTCGACGACGTGAAACACGTCAATGTTGTCGCGCGTCTCGCGGAGCCACCGCGGATAGTCGAGCAGCCTGTTCGTGAACCGATCGAGCGTGAAGGCGGCCCGCGCGCGGCCGGCAAGCGGCACCGCCGTCGCCCGGCGGCGGAACGGCGCCTGAAGCCGGACCGCCTCGACGTCGCGCCCCTGCCGACCGAGGCGCTCGACGAGCATCTCGGCGACCAGATCCATGCTCGGCCACTGCTCTTCTGCGAGATCGCACACGACGCCGACGCGAAGGGTCTGGCCGGTCATACCCAGATCAGCCCGATCCCCATGCCGGATCCGTCTCGACTGTCCACATCCAGAATGGACTCGGTCCGCGCGGCCGCCCCGAGCTCCGCCCAGAGTCGGTGGACTTCCGAGCTCGGACGGCTCCGATCGGAAACGATGTCGTGGAGCGCAATCAGCCCGCCCCGGCCAACCAGCGCTCCGTACCGTTCGTAGTCGGTGCGCACGGCGGCGTATCGATGGTCGCCGTCGATGAACAGGAAGTCGATCGGGCGCCCGCGCAGGAGCGCGCCGACTTCGGCGAGGGTCTCCGGGGCGCCGGAATCTTTCCGGACACAGACGAGCCGCTGGTTCGGCGAGAGAAACCGCTGGAAAGCCGCCTCGCCCGCGGTCTCATCGCATTCGCGGGACCCCCCGGGCAAGTCCACGCTGATGAGCACCGCGTCAGGAGCGGCCAGCTTCGACCAGCAGAACAGCGTGCCGCCGCAGTGGGTCCCGATCTCGAGGATGACGCGCGGTCGCAGCCGGCGGACCCGGCTCGCGAGCGTCATCAGCTCGAACGAGCGCTGAAGCGCCCGATGCCGGACGATGGCCTCTCGCGCGAGCTGGTAGTCGGCGAACCCGCCGGCGACGCACGCCGCGGCGATCCGCGCCCGTTTACGCAGGCTGCGCCAGGTCACCGTTTCTGAGCCCTTCAAAAAAGACGAGGTGCTCGGCCGCAATCCGCGGCCAGGCGTAGCGTTCCGCGCGCGTGCGCCCGGCGACCGACAACGCCGCGCGGCGCGAAGGGTCCTCCAGCAGCGCGGCGATCGCCGACGACCACGCGGAGACGTCGGTCTCGGGCAACAGGATGCCGCACCCGTCGACCACGTGCGGTATCTCGCCGCTGTCGCTCGCAAGCACCGGCACGCCGCATGCGAACGCTTCCACGAGCATCCGTCCGAACTGCTCGCGCCAGCGCGCGGTCGTCTGGCTCGGCGCGCAGAGCAGGTCCATGGCGTTCAGATGTGCCGGCACGTCGGCGTGGCGGACACCGCTGGCGATCCGCACGCGGTCGCCATGTCGGGTCGCCCACGCTCGCAGCTCCGGTTCGAGCGGGCCCACGCCCACGAGGAGCGCACGCCAGGGCCGGCGCACGCCGTCGAGCGCGGCAGTCAGAAGTCTCAGCCCCTTCTCCGGAACGAACCGGCCGAGGTACCCCACGACCGGGATGCCGTCGTCCGCCGGCCAGCCAAGCGCTCCCCGAATCGACCGCCGCGCAGCCGCATCGGGCCGGAAGGCCTCGAGGTCCACTCCGGGCGGAATCACGCGATGCGGCCGCCCGGAATAACCCGGTCTCGCCTCGAGCGCCGCGCGGACCGTAGCGCCGAACGCGATCCACCCGTTCGCCCGATGCATCGCCAGGCCTTCGAACCAGCGGAGCGGAAAGGGATAGCGCTTCGGGATGTTCTGGAACGTCGCGAAGACGAGCGTGGCGGACCGAGGGGCCCAGCGTGCGATCTGAGCGGCGGCCAGGACGTATGGCTCTTCCCAGCAGTGGACGACATCCCAGCGTTCGGCGAGCAGCTCCCGAAGCTCCGGGCCGTAGCTCATGACGTGCGGCCACCGGGAGCGGCGCACGCCGACGGGAACGACGCGGCAGCCGTCTTTCGTTTGCTCGAGCGCAATCGGGCCGTGATCGCCCACGTACGACCTGGGCGCGGCGGCGACCACTTCCCACGCGCCGCCCCGCGCCATCTCATCGGCGAGACGCCGGTTGAGCCCGACGACATACGAGTGGGCAATCGTCAGCAGCCGGGGGCGCGCCACAGGCCTCCAGTAGTCGTGCGTTCCAAGAGATGCGCGTTTTCGGCGTACCACGGAGGAAGGTCAATCGTTCGCAGCCGCGCGCGCAGCTCCTGGTCCCGGACGCTCAACGTGTACCCGAGCGCCGCAAACCTCGCCTGCCAGTACTCGGCCGGGCGCTCGTTGACGTGCAGCACTCCCCCCTGATTCGGATGCGCCGCAGAGAAAAGGACGACGGGCGCGATCGACAACAACCGAAGCAGCTTCGCGCTGTGCCAGCTCGGCAGGTGTTCGGCCACTTCGAGACAAACCGCCAAATCGGGCGTCCCGAGCGTCCCGGCCAGCCGCTCGATCTCGGCGTGGGACGCGCCGGCAATGTCGGCATGAACGATGGTCAGCCCGCGGGCCCGCGCGCGCGCGATCGCCGCTTCCGAATCCTCCAGGCCGACGAGACGGGCGGCCGGCAGCCGCCGCGCCATCGCTTCCAGGAGCAGGCCATGGCCGCATCCAACGTCCACGATCGACCCGGGATTCACCAGCGTCTCCAAAAGCTCGGCAACGCGATCCCAGTCTCCTGTTTCCTGCCGGGCCCAGAACGCGTCGTCGTACGGTTGAGCGCCGGCGCCAACCCGGCGCTGCAGACGGCTCCAGAACCAGCCCGCCAGCGCCGCGCCGTTGCGCGCTCTCCAGAAGCTCGCGGGCCATCGCCGTTTCCAGTCGTTCAGGCCGGCGCGGACGAGGGTGCTAGCAGTCCGTGGCAATGCGAGACCCCAGAAAAAGGGGACTGTCCCCTTTTTCTGCCAGCCAAAGACTCAAGGAAAAAGGGGACTGTCCCCTTTTTCCACACCAGCGCCACGGACTGCCGCAGCCCGCCTGCCGTTTCACCACGGGCTGCTAGCCGGCATCTGCGATTTGAACGTCGGGCAGTGGCGGCGCCGACGTTCGGAGCGCACGCCACCGGCGGAGAGTCGAACGCTGGACGGGGCGGCGGTGGCGCCGCACGTCGCCGAGCTGAGCCGCCAGCTCGCGGAGAATCCAGAACAGGCCGCCCCGGTCGGAGATTCCCCCCGCGCGACGCATGCGGAAGTACAGCCCGAGGCGCGCCGGCACGAGCCACAGGAGCCGGGTCAGCGGCTCGTTGTAGAGCGCGTTGAGGCAGTCGTTGCGAATCACGTAGCGCAGCCACTGCGTCTGGTCCCTGCCGGCGGGATCCGCGAGATGGCCCACGCGCGCGCCCGGCAAGTACGCGACGCGGTAGCCGGCATCGAGCAGACGAAGACAGAACTCTTTCTCTTCGCCATAGAAACGGAAGCTGGCCCGATACCCGCCGATCGCGAGCGACGCATCCCGGCGGAGCAGATGCGCGAACCCGATGAACGACGGCACGAGGCAGGGATATCCGGCAGCGGCCGGCTGCATCGAGACCGGCCAGGGCCGGCCGTCGGCATCTGCCTGGGCGAACCCGACGGCTGCAATCGACGCGTCCCGCATCACGTCGAGGGCCGCGGCGATGCTTTCACGATCGAGAATCCGCGCGTCGTCGTCCAACAACAGGACGAATGGCGCAGAAGCCTGTCGGAGCAGACGGTTGCGCCCGACGATGTAGCCGGGCGCCGCTGTATCTCGCACGATGGTGACGCGCCCCGCGAGCGCCGCGGGAACCGAGACGGCTGCCGCGGGCTCAGAGGCATCGTCGAACACGACAACCTCATCGATCAGATCGGCGACGATCGCGAGCGACCGGACGCACGTGTTCAGCGACTCCGGCCGGTTCCGCGTGGTGATGCCGACCGACACCGGACGTTCCGATCTCGTGGCACGACCCTTCAGGGTCGTCTCCCCCGTGGGGGCAGCCTTTTCGTAGGCGTCGAGCGTGCGTTGCGCGGCCGCGGACCAGGAGAGCGCGCCGACCGCTCGGAGCGCCGCGTCTGAAAGACGGGCGCGCGCGGACGCATCGTCGAGGAGGCGGCGCACCGCCCGGGCAATTGCATTCGGATCCCGCGGTGGGACGATCAACCCGGTGTCGCCGTCGCGGACGAGCGCGAGCGCCACACCGACCGGCGTGGCGACGACCGGCAGGCGCTGGCTCATCGCCTCGGGCACGACGAGGCCGTATCCTTCGTAAGTCGAGCACATCACGAGCACGTCGTGCCTGCGGTACTGGCGCAGCACTTCGTCTTCCGCGGCACGATCGAGAACGGTGATGGCGTGGCGGCAGGAAGGGGCGAAGGCCTCGAGGATGAGCCCCGCCGGCCGGCCGCCGCCGAGAATCGTGAGCGGAGGCGCACCACCGTCCGCCGCGAGGGCACGCCACGCCGCCGCCAGGTACGGTCCGCCCTTCACAGGATCCCATGTTCCACAGAAGAGCACGCCCGCCCCGCGCGGCGCATCCGACGGAGGCGGCTCGAGGAATCGCTCGGGGAGGCCGTGGCCGATGACGTCGACCGCGTCCGGCGCCTTCCATCCGCGCGCGGCGACGTACGCGCGATCCTGATCGTTGATGAGGATGAGGCGATCGCACTCGGCGATCGCGCGCCGGACCTGCCGAAGCCTGACGGCCGGATACCAGACGCGCCGGGGCCACGGCTTCGATCCGAGGCCGGCCCGCGCGTCCTCGAGGAGGCGCGCGTAGTTGAGGTGCTCCAGGCCGTTCGAGCGGCTGACCAGCGCGGCACCACGGGCGATGCCGCGGCTGCGGAGCGAACGGAAGGCGGCCCCTTCGGCGCCGGCGACGTCGACGACATCGTACGGACCCCGCGCCTGGAATGCGCGCGCGATCGCGCGCGCGGCCAGCGATGGCCCGAGCAGGTCGCGCGCATGACGCTGCCGCGGCCTGTCTCCCAGATCGTTGGTGAACAACGCGTCGCAGTGGTGACCGAGGCGCGTGAACGCCTTCCGCAGCTCGTGCGGCACCTTCGAGGATCCCAGCGTCGGATCGTCGGGAAAGTCGCCGACCAGCAGGATGCGCATCACCCGTTCTTCGTCGACACGCCGACCAGCACGGACAGATCGGTATCCTCGGCGCCGCACAGCGTTCTGACCGTCCGCTCGATGGTGAAGTTGCGCTCGTAGAACTCGCGTCCCGCTACGCCCAGCGCCGCTCGCCGCGCCGGGTCGCTCGCGAGCTTCTGACACCGATCGACAATCGCGGAAGCGTCGCCGGCAGGCGCGAGCTCGATCGCGTCGCGCGCGGCGCGCCACACCGGCTCCGACCAGACCCCGAGCGTCGTGACCGTCGGCACGCCGCAGGCAAGCGATGCCATGAGCGACGTGCGGCGCGTGGTCGCACCGTCCGGGTACGGCTGCACGACGAAGTCGCACGCGCGCAGCTGGTCTCCGACGTCGCCCGTCGCGATCTCGCCGGTGGCCGCGACGCGGCCTGCGTGCTCAGGGTAAGCCTGTGAATAGCGCTGCTTGAATCGCTCGCTGTTCCGGCCGATGAGGAGCGCCGTCGCGTCGGGAATCGCCGGAAGCATCGCGCCGAGCACGCGCTCGAGCTCCAGGGCCACATCGTCCGGATAGCTGCCGAAGTGCCCGACGACGAGCGTCCGGGCCCCCTCGCGCCTGTGGTACGAGGCTTTAGCCTCGTTGTGGTCCGAGGCCGGGGGATGAACGGTCGCCGGAATCGGCAGACAGACGAACGCGCGCCGCGCGGGAGCGTAGCGCGACAACAGGCTCTCCCACGAACTGGTGGACACGTACGCGATGCGGCTCGATGCCAACAGCAATGCCGCCATCACGCGCTGCACGAGCGCCAGCAGGTTGCGGCGGAGGGGCTGACGGGCGAAATAGAAAAAAGGCTCGTGAAACATCACCCGGATGTCGTCTTCGTGGCGCCACGCGCGCAGAAGGAGCCACACGCAGAACGGAACGTTGGCCCCGCGCATCCCGAATG
Source organism: uncultured Acidobacteriota bacterium (assembly GCA_963847125.1). Lineage (GTDB taxonomy): Bacteria > Acidobacteriota > Vicinamibacteria > Vicinamibacterales > 2-12-FULL-66-21 > DATAEE01. The sequence goes on along the minus strand of CAWJYM010000004.1, from coordinate 1,264,790 downwards.
CGTTGGGCGCGTATTGGACCAGCAGAATCGGCCTCGCACCCGAGGAGCGGGACGCGTCGACGCCACGGCCAATCGCGCGCAGTCCCGTCAGCCCGAAGGGCGGCGTCCAGACGTGGACCTCTTCGCCGCGCGCGCGGAGCGCCGCGACGAGCCGGCCGGTGTAATCGGCGATGCCGCCCGGCTGCGGCGGGTACTCACCGGTGACGATGTGCCAGGTGCGGGTCATCACGTAGTGCCTAGTGCCTGGTGCCTAGTGCCTGGCGAAGTACGGGCTCCAGACGATCGACATGACGCTCCAGCGTCATCGCGGCGGCCTTGCGCCGCGCGCCTTCGCCGAGGCGCGCAAGCGTTGTCGCGTCCGACAGCGCCCGCGCGATCACCTCCGCGAGGGCGGAAGCCTCGGGTCGATTGCCGCGCGCCAGCAGCCCGTTCTCATTGTCGGTCAGCCACTCGCGGATGCCGCCGACGTCGAACGCGACCGCCGGCACGCCGCACGCAGCCGCCTCCAGACCTGTCAACCCGAACGGCTCAGGCCAGACACTGGGCACGGCGAGAAGCGATGCCTGACGGATGGCCTGGTCGCGCGCCGCCGGCTCGAGCCAGCCGGGAAACGCCGCGGCTACGCCGAGACGGCCCGCACGCGCCTGCCACGCGTCGCGCTCGGGCCCGTCTCCTGCCATCGTCAGCGCCAGCGGGCGTCCCAGCCGTCTCGACGCGTCGGCGACCGCCTCAATCAGGAGGTCGCCGCCCTTGAGCGGCGTCATGCGCCCCAGGAAGAGGATGTGATCGGCGCGCTCGAGCCGCGGATCGGCGAAGCCTCTGCTCGATGGCGCGAACAAGGGAACAACGTGGAGCCCGCGGCCGGGCAGACCGTTCCGGGCGAACTCGCGCCGCATGTGCTCGCTCGCGACGACCACGGCCGCATACCGGCCGAAGAGCGCGCGCTGGGCGCGTGCCCACTTGTATTCGCGCATCATCACGGCGGGACTCCGGCGGCCGCAGCGCCGCGGCAGATACATCGCGAGGCACCCGGCGCCGAACTGGCGATCGCACGGCTCGCGCCGGGGGAACCCGAACGACTTCTGGCCGCTGACGCACGTGCCGAGATACCCGTGCATCATCTTGACGACCGGCCAGCGCTCCACGAGTTCCTGTTCGATCTCGAGCGCGCTCATGTTGTGGGAGAAACAGAGGTCCGGCCGCCACGCCCCGGCCGCGCTGAAGGCCTGAACCGTTCCCAGCTCGCGGAGGCCGAATCGATCGACCGCCGGCCACGGAACGCCCGGTTTGCGGGCGGGTGCGTTCTGATGAAGCACCGCGATCGCGTGCCCGCGCGAGCCGAGGCCACAGGCCACCGAGGCGAGATACGTATCGACTCCCCCCGCTTCTTCGATTCCGTCGGTGGCCAGAAGGATCCGCATCGTCATGAACAACGAAGACGCAGCGCAACCCCTTCGAGGCGCCAGGGGTCGCCGCCGGCCGCGTTCGGCTCGAGGACGAGCCCGAGCCGCGCCAGCTCCGCTTCGATCTGCTCGCGCGTGACGCCGAGGGCCGGCCAGAGTGTCGGGTGCAGCTCGACGAACACCGCGATATCACGGCGGCCGCGAAGCGTGTCGCGGGCGCCCCGCAGCACCGCCAGCTCCGCTCCCTCGACATCAATCTTGATCAGGTCCGGCTTCACTGCCTCGCGCTTGCAGAACTCGTCGATGGTGATCGTCTCCACCTGGAGCGGAGAGGACTCGCCCGCCGCGGCGAGCCGGCTGATGCCGTGCGGACCCGGCGTCACGAACGGCGAGCGGCCGTTCGCGTCCGACGCCGCGGCGGCAACCGGCACCACGATGCCGTCGAGATCGTTGATCGCCACGTGCCGTTCGAGCACGGCTCGGATGTCGGGCGCCGGCTCGAACGCGTAGACGCGGCCGTTCGGGCCCGTCCACTGACCGAACAGCATCGCGTAGCTCCCGACGCTCGCGCCGACATCGAGCACGACGGCGCCGGATCGCACGGCGCTCCGGAACGCCCGGTACTCGTCCAGGTTCCACGTCGCGCCGCGGTACTTCGGGAGGACCCGGACGATCTCCCCACCCGGCAGACGGCATTCCAATCCGCGACCGGCGCTGCCCAGGTCGAGCGCAGCCTCGAGGAACCGGGCGGCGGCCGATCTGAGAGGGCCCTGACGGAGCGGCGCGGCAAGCGCCCGTCCGACGCGCTCCAGCGCAGTCGGTTTCCGGCCTGGCGTGGCTACCCCGACGGCGTAACGTTCGCGGCGACTCATGTGTATTCCAGGATCGCGTGACCGTCGGCCGCGAACGGATCGTCCCCGTCGAGCGGCAGCGCCCGCAGGCCAAGCGCGTCGAGGCGCCGGCGCGCGACGTCCGCCGTGACCCCGAACGATGGCCAGAGCTGCGAATGCATTTCCACGACGATCCGGAGCGCGCCGCGTCCCGCGCGTATCGTGTCGCGCGCTCCCTCGAGCGCCGCGAACTCGGCGCCCTGCACGTCCATTCGAATCAGCGTCGGCGTGATCCGCATTTCCCTGCACACATCGTCGATCGTGACGACGGTGACAGTGTGGTCCGACCCTTCCGTGTGGTACGAGCCTTCAGGCTCGTCCGAGCCGTCTCGAAGAATCTGATTCCTGTATGGCTCCTCACACCGTGCCAGCCGCGCGCGTCCAGTGCGATCGTTGACCCCGGCTTCGATCAACGTGATCCGCGACCCCTCCGGATTCATCTCGAAATGCGCGCGCGCGATGGCCGCGCTCGAAGCCGACGGCTCGAACGTGACGACCCGCCCCGATGGCCCGGCCCATCGCGCCATGACGATCGCGTAGGCGCCGAGAAACCCGCCCGCGTCGACGATGACGTCGCCAGTCCGGATCGTGCGCCGCAGGTACGCGAAGAGCGCGGGCTCGGAGGATGAAGGCAGAAGGTGCCGAACGCGCGGATCGATCCTGAACGGCTCGTCGTGGAGCGACCATGGGATACCGCGCCGCCCGTGCCGGAGCTCCAGCCAGCGAAGGTAGAGACCGCGCGCGGCAGACGCCGCGCGGCCAGCGCCGAGCCGTTCCGCGCGCGATCGTTCAGCCCGCATGCCGTTCGCCCGCGACGTGCGGCCGTCGCACGAGTCCGGCTCGTCCCAGCCCATAACGGCCGGATTGCACGATCGTGTGCAGCCAGCCGGCGGCCGACGCGCGGCGCCACCACCTCCGTCGCACGCGTCCCTGCCCGGCGCGGATCGTGGCGTCCCAGCGCTCATGGAACAAGCGGCCGTTGGCGAGGACCTGACGCCGATAGGCCTCGGATGGCGTCTGGATCGTCGTGCTGCCGAGGTGACGGTACGCGCCGAGCCGTTCGAATCCATGGGTGGCGACGGTCCATCCCGCCTGGCGAATCCGGAACGCGAGATCGGCTTCGTCCCACTCGCTGAGGCGGAACGCTGGATCGAGCGGCCCGACCCGTTCGATCGCGGCGCGCCGCACCATCCACGGCCGAATCACCCCGTCGACCTCCCGGAGGTGCAGCCAGTTGAACGGCGAGGGTCCGATCGTGCTCTCGAGCCGCCGCCAGTCCACCAGATCCTCCGGCCGGTCGATCGGCTCGTCGAGCGGGTTGTAGTTGAGACCGCGGCTCAGGCTGAGCAGGCCGATCTCCGGAAACGCGCGGAACGTGCGCGCCAGCTCCGGGAGAAACCACGCGCGCTCGACGAACATGTCGTCCTGCCACACGAGCAGCAGATCGCCTCGTGCCTCTTGGAGCCCGCGATTCGTGCAACGCAGTTCGTGGACGTCTGGTTCATGGAACCATCGCACATGGGCGCGACCCCATGACGTGTCGGCGATCCGCCCGAGCAGAGCGGGCGTGCGGTCCGTGCATCCGTCCTCGATGACCAGGATCTCGACGGATGCCCCGCCCGCCAGCCGCTGCCATCGGGCGAGGCACTCCTCGAGCACATCGGCGTTGTTGTGCGTCGGAATGACTATCGAGATCATGCGAGGCGAACGGCCGCGAGCAGCCGGCGGTAGCGTGGATCGATCGGCAGTTCGGAATAGAGCGAACGCGTGAGCCAGAGGTACGCGGTCCCGAGAACCACTGACGCGCCAGCCGCCGCCCAGAGCCCGGTAGCGGCGGCACCGATCGCCGCCGCCGCCGCGAGCACCGGCATCGCGCGCCAGGACCAGGCTGCGACGTCGCGGCCGACGCGGTTCAGCGCGAGGTCCGCCACGAGGCTGAGCGTGCGGAGCCCTATCGGGATCATCGTGAGGCCCGTGCTGGCGATACCCGCCGCCACCAGGCCTTCCAGCCCGAACCAGAGCGAAAGCCCGACGGCGAGGAGCACGTGTGCTCCGCCCTGCAGCAGACTGGCGGCGCCGAGTGGCAGCCGGCGTCCGAGGGCGGAGCCGAGCGCCGCGACGGCGTGAGCGAACGAGCTCACGATAAGGCTCACGGCGAGCAGCACGTTGAGCACCGTGCCGCCGAAGAACTCGGCGCCGACCCACCAGCGGACGAACGACGGGTTGACGGCAAGCACCAGAATCGCGACGCCGCCGGCGAAGACGAGGTAGAGCTTCAGAAGCGCGTCCGTGAGTTCGCGCCGCCGCTCGGCGCGGCCTTCGCCGTGAATCTGCACCAGCCCGACGAGTGCGCTGTCGGGCACAATCCAACACAATTGCAGGAGCAGCTGACTTGTTTTCGACGTGCATGCGTAGATGGCGATCAACTCGGGTCGCCCCGTCGCCGCGAGCACGAGGCTGGCGCTCATCGCCGACAACCGCCATCCGAATCCGCCCAGCCAGCCGCCGAACCCCTCAGACACGAGCCGCTGGATTTGCCCCGCCGACGGCCGCGGCCAGCCGCCGAGCAGCGCAGGCTCGGACCGGGCCACGCGAAAGACGTTGAGGCACGCGAAGAGCACCGTCGGGACGGCGGCGCCGACCGCGAGCGCATACAGCCCCCATCCCCGCACGAGGAGGATCAGGGTCAGGGTCGCCATCAGCACCGATCGCGCCACGGCCGCTCCCCCGACGAACGTCACGTCCTGGAGACCGAGCAGGACGGCATTGAAGACGGCGAGCGGCGCGCCGACAATCGTCGCGACCACCAGGATTGTGAGCGGGCCCGCGATGAGCGCGCGGTCCGCGGGCGTCAAGCCCAGAAGGGAGGGCGCCAGGAACCACACGGCGGCGACGCAGGCCGGGGTGACAACCGCGAGCGCGACGCCGAGGGCAACGCCGTTCGACATGAAGACCCGAATCTCCTCCCTGTCGCGTCGTCCTTCAGCCTCGGCAATCGTCCAGGGTAGAACGGCGAACACTCCGATGTCGGCGAGCGCCAGATAGCCGAGCAGCTCTCCGACGGCGAGCCACAAGCCGTACGCACGCGGATCGACCTGCCGGAGCACCATTGGCGTGACGACCAGCCCAAGGACGATCGCCGCAGCGAACTGGAGGTACCCGAACGCCGACGTGACCGCTGCCTTCCGGGCTCGCGTCATGAACGGGCCACCATCACCGGCTGGCGTCGATTCGCGACAGCGCGCCGCTCGAACAGGAAGTTGCCGTATCCCGGTCCCCAGGGGTCGAGGAGACGGGCATCGTAGCCGGCCGACATGAGGCGACGGTACGCCGGACCGTCGTGGTCGGTTTCACAAACAATCCAGTCGGGTGCACCGTCCTCCAACAGGTCGCGCATCCCTTCGAGCACGCCCATCTCGGCCTTCTCGACGTCGATCTTGACGCCGCGGATCGCTGGCGCGTTCGACTGCCGTCTCCAATGGTCGAGAGAGTCGACACGGACGGTGATCGGCTCCGGAGCGCCGAGAAACGGCGCGGGAATCGCCTGCGGAGGAACCAGCGACGTGAAGGCGTCGTGCGCCGGGTAGACGAAGAGCGTCGCGTTGCCCGGCGTGCCGGCGGCGGCCGCGTCGACGATCTCGACGCGCGGCTCGAAGCCGTTTTCCGCGCACACGCGGCGCAAGGCGTCTCGCGCCGACGGCATCGGCTCGAAGGCGACGACGCGGCCGCGATCGCCGACCAGGCTGGCCGCCAGCACCGTGTAGTAGCCGTGATGTGCGCCGACGTCGACGAACGTGTCCCCGGGCGAGAGCGCAGACAGGATGAACCGCGTGGTCTCGGGCTCGTACGTCCGCCGTCCGAAATACAGCCACGTCGCCGTGAAATCGGCGACGTCGATGCAGACGGCGGCGTGAGGAAACGCGATCGTGCGGTAGGTCGATCGCCCGGCCCGCCGATGCGAGGCAAGGACGCGATCGACGACCGCACAGTACAGCGAATCGATCCCGCCGACCCGCAGACAGGCGGGTCCCATCCAGGCCCAGATCGGCTCGAGCGGCGGCACACGTACGATGAGCGCTGAAATGGACCCGGCCGCGGCGTCGCGGCCCAGCCGAAGGCCCGCGCGGAGTGTCGGATTCACGAGGCCAGGCGCCCGTACGCCTGCAGGTTGAACGCGAGCGGCGACCGCGCGCCGCCCGTCGCGCGTGCGGCGGCGGCGATCCCGAGCCTGATGGTGTTCGACGTCCAGCCGCCCGGGAGCTCGGGCGCGGCGACGCGTAGCTCGACGTCGGTGAACCCGGCAATCTCGAGCGCCAGTTGCAGTGAGAAGGGCGAGAAGTGATTGACGTGAACGAGATTGTCGGCAATCGACACCCGCGACGCTCGTCCTGCGGCCGCACGCATCCGCTCCTTGCGAAGTTGATTCGGGCCGCACGGCACCTTGACGGCGACACACCCGCCGGGCGCGACGAGCCTCGCGATCGTTTCGAGCGCCGCGCGCGGGTCGGGAATATGCTCCAGGACGTCGGTCAGCGTGACCGCGTCGAACCGTCGCCCGAGCCTGGAAAGCGAACGCAGGTCCATCTGATGGATGGTCGCCCCCATCCGTCGTGCGAATGCCGCCGACTGCGGGTTCAGTTCGTTCCCCTCAGCCACCCAGCCGCGCGCCGAGGCCATGTGCAGAAAGCGGCCGACGTGGGCGCCGACGTCGACGAGCGTCCGGCGTTCCGGCGGCACACGGCGCTCGATCCCATCGAGTACGTCCGTGAAGATTCGCGTCTTGGCTCCCGATCGAAACTCGCTCGCGAGCCAGTCGTCCGACCAGCGCTGGTCGTACATCCGTTCGAAAAACCTCGGAAGGGACGGCAGCGCGAGCGGTTGACCGAACTCACAGGCATCGCACCGGGCGATCTCGACGCGCGCCCCGGTGTACGCCGCCAGTTCCGGATCCTGTCGCTCGTACTCGCGCAAATCGAAGAGACATTCGTGAATCGGGTGCAGACGGTCCGCCGTGCAGATCCAGCAGGTGCGCACGGGCGTGAAGGCTGCAACCGAGGGGATCGCCGCGGTGGCGCTCATGCGGCCTGCTCCGCCAGCGTCACGATCTCCTTCGACATGTCCGACCAGCTCCGCGCGCCGAGCGTCGCCGCGAACGGCAGGACACGCGCGCGCCACGCCTCGAGATCGCGGCGCCAGCCGCGCAGTTGATCGGCCAACGCCGGTGCGTCTTCCGGATCGCGGATGACCAGCGGCGCCAAATCGGCCGGATACCGCTCGGCCACGCCCGCCGCGGCCGACACGAGCGCCGGCACGCCAGCCGTCAGCGCCTCGTGCACGCCGAGGCCATACGCCTCGTAGCGGGCAGGATGGATGACGACGTCCGCCGCGGCGGCGAGGGTGGGCACATCCTCGCGGAAACCGAGAAACCGGATGCGGCCGTCGAGCCCGGCGGCCCGCGCGAGCTGGCGCCATCGCGGCAGCGCCCGTCCCGTGCCCGCGACAACGAGATCGACGTCCCACCCGCGGTCGCGGCAGAGGGCGGCCCACGCCGCGAACAGCGTGTCGAATCCCTTCCGGCGATCGCCGAGCGCGCCGACGAAGAGCGCCGCCGGACGATCGGCCGGCAGCCCGAGCGCCGCCTTCGCGCGCGCGCGCGCGGCCGCATCCGCCGGACGGAACCGTTCATCGGCGCCGTAGTAGACGACGTGCGCACGCGACGGATCGACACCGATCCGAGCGACCACATCGTCGCGCGTGCGGCGGCTGTTGCAGACGACGACCCGGGCGGCCTGCACGGCGCGGCGTTCGGCATCTCGGTCGCCCGCCGCGCCGCACACCGCGTGGACGTAGTGCACCCAGTTGAGATCCGGCCAGACGCAGTTGCCGCCGTTGACAACGACGCGCGCGCCCCGCGGCGCGAGCGCACGGGCACGCCGTCTGCCGGCCGCTGCGAGGAACGGCTTCCCGAGCGTATGCGAACCGAGCGGCCGCCAGACCCTGTGCACCGTGACGTTCGGAACAGCGCTCAGATCGTTCCACGCGCGATGCGCGACCAGATGAACATCCTCTCCGCGCGCCGCGAGGTGCGTCGCCAGCGCGTGGTTCGCCCGATCCATGCCGCCGAGCGGCGTGAAGTCGCCGGAGACGAGCAGCCACGTCATTCGGGCCGACTCCCTCTCACCGCGCCGTGCAGAGCGCCCGCGAGAAACCAGTACTGCAGGCCGATCTGCGTCATGAAGGGAGTAAAGCTCAGGATGAGGGCGAACGTTCCGGCGTTGGCGGCGAGGATGACCGCGGCCGAGATGCGAATCAGAGGATGCGGAGCTCTGGTCGCAAGCTTCCACTGAGACAGGCTCGTCGCCACGAGCGCGCCGCAATACAGAATCAGCAGAAGGAACCCGCCGTCGATCAACCAGCCCGCGATTTGAATCTCGGCCCAGATCGACTGCGAACCCAGGTTCGAGAGATCGCCGAAATACGCCGCGGTCATACCCCAGCGTCCGAGGCCGGCGCCGAACGGAAAGTCGAAGAAGAACTCGTTGAGCGCGTACACGAGCTGGCCGCCGCGCGACGCGTAGTAGACCGTCATGGGATTGTCGGCGAACAACGTGAACACGCGCTCGACGATGCTCTCGCCGCCGAGCGTGGCGGCATACCCGAACGCGCCGACCAGCATGAGCCCGGAGAGCGTCGCGAATCCCGACAGCTCCGTCACCGGCGCTGCCGGACGAGCAGGAGCGCATAGGCGAGCATCATGCCGGCGAGTACCACGAGGCTGACGCGGACCTGGCTCAGATAAATAGCGGCAACACTCGCGAAGGCCAGCGCGAGCGAGCCCGCGCGCTGCCACATCGGGATCGGGCTCGACGGCGAAGATCACTCCCAGCAACGCGGAAAGCATCCCGACGCCGGCGACAGCCCCGGGGGTATCGAAGAGTCCGGGCGGACGGATGATGATTTCACCGTTCGGTCCCGTGTACGACACGGGCCCGAGCCCCATGTCCGAGTCCGTCACCAGCCGCGAGAACTGCTGCGGCAGCCATCGAGCCGGATCGTAGACCTGCAGCACTCCGACGATGGCGTTGACCCCGTTGCAGATGAGCAGCAGCGCGAGAATCCTTCGAAGGTGACCCGGCGATTGCACGAGGGCTGGCGCCCAGAAGAGCGGCGCAAGAATGCAGACGTAGAGACCGACCTGTGCCGCCCCCGCGCGAAACGAGTTCGTGTGCGGATGGAACACCATCAGCGACACCGTGGCGACTACGGCAAAGAGCCAAGGTCCGGCGGAGTGACGCGGAAGGTCCGTCTCGTGCGACCGACGCAGACGCCACCAGATCAGCGCGAAAAGGCTGATGGCGAAAGAGCTCACGCGAATCGGCAACCGGAAGGCCTGCGTGCCGGGCAGATAGAGCAGCGCCGGCAGCGCCGTCTGCGAGATCACGAAGAACTCCGCGAAGCCCCAGCGCGGGGCGGCGAGCAGATCAGTCGAGGCGCGCAGCTCGCTGGCCGGCTCAACCCAGTGTGACGCGCGCGGAGCGGCCGTCGTCGTCACGGATCTGCTTCTCCGGGAGCAACCCAGATCGTGTGCGGCCACGCGTCGTCGAATCCCCGGGTATGGACGGGATAGAGTCGGAGAGGACCGCCGTAGGCCGCGGACTGCGTCGCGGCCTGCGTGTGGTCGATCCACCAGCCGCGATAGCCGAATTCGCTCAGCCCGGTAAAGCCCGCTTCGAGCGCGCTCGGCGCCGAGCGAAACGCGGCGGGATGCCACTCGACGATCAACCGGCGGTATCGTCCCGCCCGAAGCCCGCCCGCCATGCCCGCCAGCACTTCCAGTTCGTGGCCCTCCACGTCGATCTTTACGAGATGGATCGATGTGAGTCCTGCATCGCGCACGACCGCATCGAGGGGACGGCCGGTCACGGTCGTCGCTTCGGCGCCCGACGGAGGAAGCACGACGGACGACACACCCCAGTTGCCGTCGCCCTCGTCGAACGTGTGAAGGGCCATCGTCGATGCGCGATCACTCGCCGCCTCGCGCAGGGCGCTCGCGTGCGAGAGAGAATTGAGGCGCAGGTTCTGCTCCAGGAGTTCGAACAACCGCGGCTCGGGCTCCATGGCAAGCACCCGGCCCCGCGGCCCGACGATCGACGCTGCGAGCAGCGTGAAGTACCCCCAGTTGGCGCCGATGTCGATGACGGTCATTCCGGGCCCGAGCAGCGCGCCGAACAGGCGCGTCTCCTGCGGGCCGTAGCCGCCGATGAAACAGACCTCGCGCGCGATCCCGTCACGCAGGTCGCACACGAAGCTCAGCGCGGACCTGCCGGCGGTGAACGGGGCGATGAACCGGTCTCGACGCCCGCGACAGAGCCAATGAATCGCGCGGTACCGGCCCACAGGCAGCCGTCGGACGACCGGCCGGATCGCGCGCACCCAGAGCGGCGGGTACTTCGTCACGCTTTCTGACCAACCAGCAGGACGTTGTCGGACAACGCCCGCGGAAACCTGCGCGAAAGCCAGCGCGGATAGTGCGCCGCGAGGAGCGGCACACGGCCCCGCGTCGTGAACCGGGTCTCGATTCGCACGAGCCGGCACTCCTCCGCCATCCGGCGAAGATCGATCTCGAGCAGCGCCGTGCGATGCGCCGGATAGTCGCGATCCTGAAACGCGTTGAAGCGGTGCTTCGTCACGACGGTCAAGAGACTCAGCAGGCTCACCTGGTTCGGCGTCGACACCAGCACGGTGCCTCCCGGCCGCGCGATTCTCGTCAGCTCGCGCATGAGGCGCCGCGGATTTTCGAGGTGCTCAATCGTCTCGAGCGCGACCACGGTGTCGGCCGTGCCGTCGTCGAGCGGCACCACGTCCCGGTCGAAATCCGCGACGAGGAACTCGGCGCCGGATGGAAACTCGTCGTAGCGCACGGCATCCACGCCGACGTACCGCGATGGCCGATCCCCGAGCGCCGCGCGAAGGCGCCCCGCGCCGCACCCGACGTCCACGACCACGCCGCCCGCGGCGCCCCGCTCCTTCAGAATCGCGGCGGCCGCCTCGACGATCGCGGGGTGGCTCTCGCCGCGGCTCTGCCGGGCGCGCGACTCGAGGTCACTCATCGCGCGGCTACCCGTACCGGAACCTCGTCGAGAAGCTCGATCAACCGCGCCAGCTGCGTGGGCCCATCGCAGAGCGCGCGCGCACGCGCGGGACCCCGCGCGCCCAGCGTCCGCCGGAGCGGCGCCGAGCGAATCAGCTCGCTGAGCGCCGTCGTCAGCGCCGTCGCGTCCCCCGGAGCGACCAGCCGGCCGCAGTCAGTCGCGACGATCTCAGGAGCGCCGCCCGCGGCCGTGGTCACGACCGGCAGGCCGGCGCCAAGCGCCTCGATGAACGCGACACCGAACGGTTCGGGATCGCGATTCACCTGACAGTAGATGTCCGCCGCGGCCGCCAGGCGCGCGATGTCGGCGCGCTCGCCGGTGAACCGCACGCGCGGCTCGAGTCCGGCGGCCGTGACCGCGCGGCGGACCGAGAGGACGTACACGCGCTCTGATGGACGCTGTGCGCCGCCCGCGATCCACGCGGTCCAGCCCGGCACGTGGCCCAGTGCCGCAAGCGCTTCGACGAGCGCCGTATGTCCTTTCCAGGCCTCCATCCGACTCGCCTGCAGAATGACGACATCGTCCTCGCCAGTGCCCAGTTCGCGGCGCACGCGCAGTCGATCGTCGGGCGAGATTGCCGGCAGCTCGACGGGGGGATGGAGGCACACGATCGGCACCGCCGGCAGGAAGGGCCGCGAGGCGCCGGCGGTGTACTGGCTGTTCGCGATGACGAGATCGACCGCCGTCCGGCGCGCCCAGCCATCGGGCCACAGCGCCTGTGCCGGCGGATTGTGGAGGTACAGCACCGTCAGCGCCCCCGCGTCTCGGGGGGCCTGGCCCAGAACAGCGAGCGCCCACGGCGAATGTGCGATGACCGCGAGGGGACTCCCCAGCCCGGCGATCACGCTCGCGAGCTCGCGGCGGGCACGCCAGATGGTCCACGGCTTGCGGGCACGCGCTGCACCGAAAGTGACAACGTCCGCCCCGGCGGCCTCGAGCTCGCCGCGGAGCCGGCCGTTGTATCCGAGTGCAAAGCTCTGTCGGAGGTCCGTCGTCGCCGGACTCGCCGCGCGAGCGAACGCCACGAGCGCGCGCTCGACGCCGCCATAGAGATTGCCGCTCGAGACGTGAAGCAGGCGCATCACGCGCGCCTTCGCGCCTCAGGCGCTTCCGGCTTCGCGTCTGGCGCGAGCCTCGTGTAGAGCGGTCCGAGCTCACGCGCCAGCCGGGCGCGGTCGAACCGCGATTCCGCCGCGGTCCGCGCGGCGCGGCCCACTCGCGCGCGCAAGGCGGGATCCTCGACGAGCGCCGACACCTGATCCGCAAGCGCGGCGGCATCGCCCGGCGCGTGGCCGAGCGCATCCACGCCGTCGCGCACGATCTCCGCCGCGCCGCCGGCCAGGCTCACGACGACCGGCCGGCCGCAGGCCATGGCTTCGGCGATCACCATCCCGAACGGCTCCGGCTGGACGCTCGCGTGGACGACGACGTCCAGCGAGCGCATCGCCGCGGCCGCATCGACGGCGAAGCCGGTGAAACCAATTCGATCGGCGAGACCGAGCGCGGACACCCGCGCCTCGAGATCCGCGCGCCGGAACTGGCTGCTGTCGGTCTCGTACAGCGAGTCGCCGATGACGAACGCGCGAATCGGCACCGCTCGTGGCAGCCGCGCGATCGCCTCGAAGAACGTCTCGTGCCCTTTCCAGCGGCCGAACGTCGCGACCAGACCGACGCGAACCGTCCCCGGAGCAGCGGGCGGCAGACCCGCCGCCGCATCCAGGTCCGTTCGAGGACCTTCAGGCGCGAACCGCGCGAGATCGACCGCGTTATACAGGACGTGCACCGGCGCGCGTGGCCGAAGCGTCGACGTGACGTCGCGCGCTACGCTCTCTGAGTTCGTGACGATGGCCGAGGCGCGGCCGGCGACGCGGCCCAGCGCTTGAGCGGTTCGCGTGCGGCCGCTGACGTAATCGTGGACGTGCCAGACGAGCGCCGCACCTGTCGGCCGCGCCAGCGCGCCGAGCACGTGGGCCTTGAACCCATTCGAATGCACGACGTCCGGGTTTTCCGCGCCGAGGAGTCTGCCCAACGCCCGCGCGTGCCCTGCGACCGACAGCCCGGCCCGCAGGAAGCGCAGTCGGCCGCCGCGATGAGCTGCCTCACCTTCGCCGACGCGCGCCAGCGCCCGTGGGAAGGGCAGGACCCGCGCGTCCACGCCAAGCCCGCGCACGCGGTCGACGAACGGGCCCTCGGCCGGCGCCACCACCGACAACCGCCACCCCGGCTCCGCCGCCCGCACGCTGGCAAGGATCTCGAGCAGGCTCGTCTCGGCGCCGCCGAGCTGTCCCGAGGTCGTCAGATAGACAATCCGCATGCCGAGCGCTCTGTCATCTTTTCTTTCATTGCGCTGGGGCCCCACCCCCAGCGCCTGCCACGCCTCGCTCTCGCTCGGCGCGCTGATTCGACGCAACGGGGCTAGATCCGGGCAGCTGCCTAGAAGAATCTCTGTCTAACGACAATCGTGTCGCCCGGCTTGACGAGGTCGGTCATCTTCACCTCGACGCTTTCCTGCTTGCCGTCCACGACGCGCAGGATTCTCATCCCCCGATTCGACCCGCGCTCGGAGAGGCCGCCGGCGAGCGCGATCGCCTGCAGGACCTGCATTCCCGGCTCGTAGAGGAAGGAACCCGGGCTGCGCACGTAACCCGTCACGAAGAAGGTTTCCGCCCGCGGCACGAAGACCGTGTCGCCCGGCTGCAACACGACGTTCAGGGACAGCTTGCCGCTCTGGAGATCGCGGAAGTTGATCTTGGTCGTCTCCGCCGAATCGGCGTCTCCCGGCAGGAGCGGCCCGGACGACTCACCCGCCTTCTTCGGCCGGACGATGACGATCTCATTGCTCGCGGTCTGCGTCGGTCCGGCCAGCGCCAGCGCCTCGACGATCGTCATGTTGCCTTTGATCGGGTACGCGCCCGGCGCCCGGACTTCCCCGGTGACGAAGATGCTCTGACTGCGAAACTCCGCGATCTCGACGGTGACCTGAGGATTGACGAGAAAGCCCGCGCCGAGCCGCTTGACGAGCAGATCCTCGACCTGGCGGAGGGTCTGGCCTGCCGCCCGCACACGACCGATGAACGGAAAATCGATCGTCCCGTCAGCGTCGACCGTGTATCGCTTCGAAATCTCCGCCTCGCCGAAGACCGTGATGGTCAGCACGTCCTGACGGCCGACGATGTACTCGGACGACGAAGGCGCCTTGGGCGCGGCCGGCTGCTGGACAGGTTGCAGGGCGAGAATGGACACGAAGGCCAGTATCGTCGTCATAACTAAACCGGGGCTCCGCCCCGGACCTCGGGCTAAAACCCGTACACGAGCGATCCGTATACGCGCTGCCGATCGAAGTTACGCTCCGGGCGCCGCGAATCGCGCGACGCGTCCTCGTAGTTGAGCCCGATTCTCGCCGTGTCGCCGACGCGGAAGCCGATGCCGCCGCCCCAGGTCGTGACCGTGTCGGCGCGGCGATCGACATCCACGTCGAGCGGCACCTCGTCGCGATACTCCAGCCGCTGACGTCCCGCGACGAGCTGTACGTCGAGCGGGCCGGTGATGATCTGCGTGAGCGTGAGCCGGCCGAGCGTCGTCACGTAGTACGGCTGCAGCAGTTCGTACGAGTAGCGGACGTCCCGCTCGATCAGCCCTTCGAGCTTCGTCGTGTTGAGGCGCCACGTCAGCTGGCCGGCCGCGGTGAGGCCCTGGTACGGCTCGATCGAAGAGCTGTCGGGCTCGAAGCTGGTGAAGCCCACCGTCAGACGGCCGGAGATGAGCGCGTTGGGATCGAAGTCGAGCGTCGGCGTCAGCCGCCAGATCCCGGTGTCGCGACCTGACGCCGTGTCGAACCGGTCGCGCTGGTACGAACCCGTGACCTGCAGCGTCGTCAAGGGCGTCAGGGTGAAGCGCAATCCGCCCTCGTAGGCGTCGTAGTCGTGGTTCATCGTGGCGGCGAGCGGGACGCCGTTGAAGAATTCGTCCTCCTCGAACGCGAGCGAGCCGCGCCTGGCGGCGAAGACGATGGAGGCGCGAGGGGTGAGCGCGACGAGCGTGCCAGCCTCGACGCGCCAGTCGCGCCGCTCCGCGCGCGCGTCAACCTCGGCGTTCAGGCGGTCGCTGGTGTTCACGACCGAGCCGAAGACGTAGGGTCGGACGCGATTGAGCAGAAACTCGAACCGACCTTCGTTCCCCGCGTTGATCGACCGCTCGTCGGTGAACTCGTGGAAATAGACGAAGTCGGCGTACGTCGTGTAGCGGATGTGCGCCCAGCTCGGCTCGATCAGCACGTCGAGCCTCGGCGTGAAATCCACCGTGAAGTCTTCCTTTGGATCGGTGGCGTCGTTGAAGACGTTGGAGTCGAAGCCCGCGTCGCGGATCTCGAGCTTCGGCCGAAGCGTGACCGGACCGACGTGCATTTCGGCTCCCGCCGGAGGCTGACGCGCCGGGTCCTGGGCCGAGGCGGGCGCCGCGAGCGTAAGCGCCAGCATCGCAAGGATTGCGCGCGTCATTCGGCCGCCTTCCTGCGTGGGATGCCGAGCTGCCGCGCCTTGCGATAGAGATTCGTCCGCTGAATCCCGAGGACGCGCGCCGCCGGCCCCATCCGGCCTTCGTAGTGTCGGAGCACCGCCGCGATGTATTCCCGCTCGAACTGCCGGCGCGCCTCGCGCAGGCTCGCCTGCGGCCCGAGCGCGCCGTGACGCGCGTCGAGCCGGACCTGGCCGAGCACGTCTTCGACCCGAATCGCCGGTCCGGGTGATGTTGCACACAGACCCTCGATCGCCCCGCGCAGCTCGTTCACGTTGCCGTCCCACGGGAGCGCCGCCAGGAGCGCGAACGCGGCCTGTGTGAAGGGACGGGCGGCGATGCCCCTCGCGTCCGACACTTCGCGGACGATCTGACGGGCAATTGCCGGGATGTCCTCGCGGCGCCGGGCCAGCGCGGGCAGATCGATCCGCACGGCCGACAGGCGGCGATACAGCTCGGGACGGAGTCGCCCTTCGTCCAGGTCGGCCTCGACCGGCGGCCGCGTGGTCGCAATGACGCGCAGCGAGAGGCGGCTCGCCTGCGGTCCGTCAGGCCCGTCGATGCGCGCCTCGCGGTCGCGCAGAATACGGGCGAGGCGCGCCTGCGCCGAGGCGGGAAGCTCGGCGATCGACGTCAGGAGCAACGTCCCACCGCTCGTGGAAGCGACGAGCGCGCCTGCCCCAAGCGTCTCGAGCGCCTCGGCTCGAGCGCGTCGGCCACCGGGAACGGTCGCGCTCGCGAAGAGGGCTCGCTCGACTTCGGCCGTCTCGGGCACGGCGCAGTCGAGCGTCGCGAAGGGGCCGCGATCGCCGGGCCCGCGCGCATGCACTTCGCGGGCGACCGCGTCGACGTCGAAGCCCCGGTCGGCCACGACGAGGACGCCCCCTTCTCGCGACGCCGCCTTCCCGACACGATCGCGCGCGAGCCGGATGGCATCCGATGACCCAGCGAGATCGGCGGGCCACCCGCGCGGCGACGGGGCCAGAGCGGGAGACGAAGCTGATGTTGCAGGCATATGGATTTCCTTGGATTTCCTGGAAGCGACGGGGAGCGAGGGGGGCGAGCCTTCGCCGCGCACGCAGGTGGAGCTCCGCCCTCTCAGTTACAGGAGCCGTGTGTGGGCAGGACGCCGCAAGCGTCCTGAAATCAGGAGTTTTGGTGGGGAGACAGAGCTAATAGTGCCAGCCCAACCGGGTGTGTGTCAATAGAGATACAGATTGCGCATCTTTTCAGACACAGTGCCCTCGCCAGGTGAGGCTGAAAGAGGCCTCTGGTTTTTATTGCTCAAAACCTTTTATTTGGGCATTCTTAACGCATGTTAAGGCGACTCAAACAAGCTGGGCTCGTCTGCGTGACGCTGGTCTCGCTTGCACCGGCAATATCTGAGGCCACGCCTCAGTTCGCCCGCACCTACCGTGTTGATTGCAGCCATTGCCACTCGGCGCCGCCTCGGCTCAACGAGCGGGGTCTGAGATTCATCGCAGCAGGCTATCGACTGGAGGGAAACGAGCGGTCGCGCACCATACCGCTGGCCGTCTGGAACACCGTGGATCTCGAGTGGCGGCACTCGACCGACCTCGTGAAAGGGTACCCGAGTCGCGTCGAGCTGATCTCCGCCGGGCCCGTCGGAGGGAGCCGGGCCGTCTACTTCGTGGAGTGGCGAGCGCTCAGCCAGAGCGTGGGAGGCAACGGACGTCTGGTGAACCGATCCGGCCGATTCGAGGATCTCTTTCTGCGCACGCCGTTGACACGCAGCGGGACGTTCTCGGTGACCGCTGGTCAGTTCCGCGCTTTGACCCAGGTCGATGTGTCGCTACGCCTCTCCCTCTCGGAGCCGCTGGTGTTCAGTTCGAGCGTGCCGGGCCGACCCGCTTCTTACGCGAGGCTGACGGGCCTTCGTGCCTTTTCAGCATCGGGGCGCCAGCCGGCCGTTCGAGCCGAGTATCAGATCACCCGGGCCCAATCGCCTGCCGACGGATGGTTTGCTGCCGCGACGCTTCCCCTCACCGGCGAGCTCACGATCCCATTTACAGAAGCCGCCAGCTTCGAATTCGAAGGCATCCCCAAGGGAGTGTTTCTGGAAGCCTTCCGGCGGTCGGGTCTGACGTCGATCGGGGGGCATGCGTTCATTGGCGATGCGGACAGACGGGTGGCAACTGCGGTCGTCACGCACGATGTCGGAGGCCGTTTCGCGCTCCTGGGCGGGATCGGCGCGTTTCACTCCGCGGGCGCGACGAACACCCGCTTCAGCTTCGGTGCTGAAGCGACAGTGACACGACGCCTGGTCGGCGGCGCGCGTGTCGATCACCAGACCGGACAGGGACGCGATCCCGCCATCCTGTTGTACGCGAACGGCGACTTACCCTTCGGCCCGGCTGCCTTCAGGCAGGCGCTGCGGCTCCAGGTCGAACAGAGGATTCAACCAGCGAACCACGTCACGGCGTTTGCGCTGAGCCATATTTTCTGAGGCTCGATCGAGAACGCGCCGACGCTCCGGGCGCGGCCCGCGCCGGCTCCGCGCGCGGCGACGTATTCGGCGACCGCCTCGCGGACGAGCGCCGCCGGCGGCCGGCCCGCCGCGCGCGCCAGCGACTTGAGACGCCGGTAAGCTCTTGGGGTGTCAAGGCGCGGCCGGTCCGGGCGGCCGCCCCGACGCGAGATGGTCGCGCAGCAGCTGCATGTTCTTCTGGTTCGCGCGGAAGAACACGTCGCCGATATCTCCCACCACCGGAAGCGCACCGAGCGCGAGATCGACGCAGACGTTCGCGACCATTTGCGCGACGATCGCGCGCGGCGCGCCGAGGCGGACCGCTCGGACGATAAGGTCGATGCCGATCGCGGCCGACGTCAGGTCTCCCGCGACCGGCACCAACCCGAGCAGCGCGTCGAGACCGACGCCGCCGACGATCGGCAGCTTGATCGCGTTGTCGAGGAGCTTCGAGAGACGCTCGAGGCGCGCCAGCTCGCGCGGGTCGATGACCGGCGCGTCAGGACCGCCCCGGCCGAACGCCGGGACGCGATTCCCCGCCTTGAGCATCCCGCGCGCGAGCTGATCGGCCACGCGATCGGCCGCGCGCGTCAGGACCGCGCGCAGGACGAAGTACCCGACGACCGCGATGGCCGCGACGATGACGAGGATGCCAAGGACGATGAGAAGAAACGTTCCGGGCTCCTGGAGCGGCGCGGGAGTGGGCATCAATCTGTACATTGCTGAATGTGGAATGCTGAATGCTGAATTCAGTCAGCAATCAGCATTCAGCAATCAGCATTGAGCCCCTTACCCAGTTCCAGTCCGTGAGCGTTAGTATCGGCATAACAGCCTGGCCGTCTGCTCAATCTCCTCCTCGCTCGGCAGGAAAAACGCTTCGAGCGGCGGTGAGTAAGGCACGGGTGTGTCGAGCGCGCCGACGACGCGGATCGGCGCATCGAGCCACTCGAACGCTTCCTCCTGGATGACGGCGGCGAGGCTCTCGCCGACGCCGCCGGTGCGCGAGTCCTCGTGAACGATCAACACCCGGCCGCAGTCCCGCGCCACGGCGAGGACCGCCGCGCGGTCGAGCGGCGCGAGCGTCCGCAGATCGAGTACGCTCGCCTTGATCCCGTCGGCCGCGAGCCGTTCGGCGACCCGCAGCGCCACGTGCACGTACGCGCCATAGGAAATGATTGCAAGATCGCCGCCCTGGCGGCGCAACGCGGCGCGGCCCAGCGGCAGCGGCGTGGGCGCCTCTGCCGTCAGCGCCTGCTTGATGCGGGGATCCCGATACAGCGCGATGTGCTCGTAGTAAAGGACGGGGTCCGGATCGGCGACGGCCGCGGCCATCAGCGCGCGCGCGTCGGCCGGCGTCGACGGGACGACGATCTTGAGGCCTGGCGTGCGGTAGAACCAGGGCTCGGTGTTCTGGCTGTGATAGGGCCCGGCGTGGCGCAGCCCGCCCCACGGCATCCGCACGACCATCGGGACCGACCCGCCCCAGCGGTATCGAATCTTCGCGGCGTTGTTGACGAGCTGGTTGAAGCCGGTCGCGACGAAATCGTTGAACTGCATCTCGACGATGGGCCGATCGCCGGCGAGCGCCGCCCCGACCGCCACGCCGAGCACCGCCCCTTCGGCCAGCGGTGAATTGAGGATGCGGGCGCCGAACTCGGCGAGGAGCGGCTTCAGCAGCAGGAACGCATTGCCGTAGGCGCCGCCGACATCCTGTCCGTAGATGAAGACGCGCGGGTCGGCCGCGAGCGCGTCGCGAAGGCCGAGGGTGATCGCCTCGAGGAACGTCTGTCCCGTCTTGTCGAAGGGGAGACCCGCGTCGAGCGCCGGGAGCGGGTCGCCCTTCGAGCGCGAGCCGGGGTCGAGCACCTCGACACGGGCACGGGGCGGCTCGTCCGCGAACACGCCGATCCCCGCCTGTTCCCGCCCCGGCCATGGGGCGTCTATCACCCGCTGCGCTTCGCTCTCGACGATCGCGTCCGCTTCGCGCTTCAGCGCGTCCAGGGCGCCGCGCTCGAGCACCCCGTCACGCTCGAGCCGTCCGGCGTAGGTCGCGATCGGATCCCGCGCGGCCCAGTACGCGTAGAGCTCCCGGTTCGCGTACCCCTGATCGGGCGTCGGGGCGTAGTCCCAGCCGAGCGGCGGCTCCTTGCCGAGGTAGAGCATGTCGTCGTGATGCGCGTGTCCGCACATGCGCATGCTGACGAGCTCGACGAGCGTGGGGCCGTGCCCCTCGCGGGCCCGTTCGGCGGCCCACGTGAACGCCGCCGCGATCTCGTCGGGGTCCGTGCCGTCGATCGTGATGCCCGGGATGCCGTAGCCGGATGCCTTGTCGGCGAAGACCCGTGCGGCGGACTGGTCGGCGGGCGGCGTCGAGAGCGCCGTCTGGTTGTTCTCGACGCAGAAGATCGCCGGCAGCCGCCTGGCGGCGCAGGCGTTGATCGCCTCGTGCCACTCGCCGAGCGACGAGGCTCCCTCGCCGATGAACGACAGCGCGACGCGTTCTGTTCGCTGCCGGGCGAACGACAGCGCGAGGCCGGCGATGCTCAGCGAGCCGATGGACAGCGGCGCGGTTGCGGGCAGAACGCCCCAGGCGAAGTCGCCGACGTGGAAATCCTTCCCCTCCATCGGCGGGCCGGCCTTCGCCATCTGGGCGGACAGCGTCTGCCTGATCATGTCCGCGATGCCCTCGCCTGGACGCATCGCGAGCGCAACTCCCAGGTCGCGGATGACCGGCGCGACGACGTCCCCGTTCCACGTGCCGTCGGGCGCGCGGAACGCCTCGCCCCGCCGCAGGCGGATCGCCGCGGCGAAGATCGCCTCCTGACCGAGGGATCGGAATCCCTTTCCCTGAAAGGCGGTCCCGTCGTAGCGAACGTCGCTTCCGCTGAAGAACTGCTTGAGCCGGTTGTCGGTCGCGCGCGTGAGCATCATGCCGCGCAGAATCTCGCGACGCTCCTCGCGCGTCAGCGAGGCCTTGATGATCTCGCGCCGCAGGAACCCGTCGCAGGCCTCGACGAGCTCGTCCTTCGCCTGGGCGAGCCGCCGGCCGGCCGTGATGCGCGGCGTGGTCTCGCCGAGATCCGGGATTTCCTCCGCCCGGGCGAGGCGCGCCTGGAGCTCGCGCTTGATGGCGACCCGCAGCGCCTCGATGCGGTCGGTGTCGGTGGCCTCGGGGCCGAACCGCTGCGTCGCGCACGCTTCGAGCGCGGCGAGCGCCGTCATCAGCGCAAACGGATAGCGCTCGGCGACGAAGGCGCCGAACCTGGAGGCCAGCGTTCCCGACCGCGGGGTCACGTCGGTCATGCGATTGAATATACTCTCCGCGGGCCTAAGAGGCCCGCGCTCCACGTGTGACCCGAGAGGCCCGCGGCTCCATGGAAATCGACCTGGGCATCTGCCGTCTTCGCTCGTGGCGGCAGAGCGATCTCGCCAGCCTCGTGCGCCACGCGAACAACCGGCGCATCTGGCTGAATCTTCGCGACATGTTCCCGTCGCCGTACACCGATGAGGCGGGACGCTTGTGGCTCGCGCACGCGACGACCGCCTCGCCCGAAACCAACTTCGCGATCGAGGTCGAGCGCGCGGCGGTGGGCGGGATAGGCTTCATCCCGGGCCGGGACGTCGAGCGGATCTCGGCGGAGGTCGGCTACTGGCTCGGCGAGTCCTACTGGGGCCGTGGGATCGCGACGGCGGCGGTCGGCGCGCTCACCGACTTCGCATTCGCGAACTTCGACCTCCATCGAATGTTCGCGCTCCCCTTCGCCGAAAACCACGCCTCCCGGCGGGTGCTTGAAAAAGCCGGCTACACGCTCGAGGCGATCCTCCGCACGAGCGCGGTCAAGGACGGACGGATCAGAGACCAGGCTTTGTACGGACGGACGCGTTCCTGATGCCCAATGCTGATTGCTGATTGTGGATTGCTGAATGAATTCAGCAATCAGCATTCCACAGTCAGCAATGGGCGAACCGTTCTACGTCTGCCTTCGTATTACCCCCGTATGACCTTCCTGCAGGACCTCCGCTTCGCCGTGCGCATGCTGGTCAAGGACCGATGGTTCACCCTCCTGGCCGTCGTCGCGCTCGGCCTCGGCATCGGGGTGAACAACACCGTCTTCACCTTCGTGAACGCGGTGATCCTCCGCGGCCTGCCATACGCGGAGTCGGAGCGGATCCTGAACGTCAACGGCCGCCACCTCAAGGAAGACCGCGGCATGGGGGTCTCCTTCCCCGACTACGAGGATCTGAAGGCGCAGGCGCGCACGGTTCAGGACCTGGCGGGCTACCGCGGCAGTACGATGAACGTGAGCGATGCCGATCACGTGCCCGAGCAGTTCTTCGGCACGTTTGTCACGCCGAACGCCTTCGGCATCCTCGGCCAGCCGATGCACATCGGCCGCGACTTCCGGCCGGAAGATGGACGTCCCGGGGCGGAGCCGGTGGTCATCATCGGGTATGGCATGTGGCAGACGCGGTACGGCGGCGACCCGAACATCCTCGGCCGCCACGTGAAGGTCAATGAGGTCCCCTCGACGATCATCGGGGTGATGCAGCAGGGCGTGAAATTTCCGACGAACGCCGACCTCTGGCAGGCGATGGCTCCGGCCGACCCGGAGCGGCGGAGAGACAACCGGCCGATGAACGCGTTCGGGCGGCTCAAGCCGGGCGTGAGCATCACCGAGGCCCGGGCCGAAATGACGGGGATCGCGGGCCACCTCAGCACGCAGTATCCGGATACGAACAAGGACATCGGCGTCGAAGTGATGGCGATCAACGATCGCTTCAACGGCGGCCCCATCCGGATCATGTTCCTCACGCTGATGGGGGCGGTCGGCTTCGTCCTGCTCATCGCGTGCGCGAACGTCGCGAACCTGCTGCTCTCGCGCTCGGCGCACCGTGCCCGCGAGATCGCCGTCCGGCTCGCGCTGGGCGCCTCGCGCTGGCGCATCGTCCGTCAGCTGCTCGTGGAGGCGGTGCTCCTCGGATTGCTGGGCGGGGTGCTGGGCCTCGGCCTGTCCATCATCGGTGTGCGGATGTTCGACAGGGCAACACAGGACGTCGGCAAGCCGTACTGGATTCTGTTCACGATGGACACCCGCGTGTTCCTGTTCCTGGCTGGATTGTGCATCCTGACCGGAATCATCTTCGGTCTGGCCCCCGCGCTGCAGATCTCCAAGACCAACGTCAGCTCGACGCTCAACGAAACAGGACGCAGCGGCGGCGCCGGCGTGCGCGCCCGGAAGTTCTCCTCGACGATGGTGGTCGTCCAGCTCACGCTCACGATCGTGCTGCTCGCGGGCGCCGGGCTGATGATTCGCAGTTTCATGACGATGTATTCGCTGGACCTGGGCATCAAGACCGATCGCCTGGTCACGGTGCGGATGATGCTGGCCGAGCGGAAGTACAAGACCCAGGACGACCGCCGGCAGTTCCACGAACGCCTGGCGGCGCGGCTGGCGTCGTCTCCGGGCGTCGCCGCGGCGGCGGTCGCGAGCGCGGTCCCGCTCGGCGGCGGCCCGGCCTACCCCCTGCACGTCGAGGGCCGTCCGGCGCCCGAACAGGGGCAGAACGCCCCACGGGCGACGCTGGTCGCCGTCAGCCCGCGCTATTTCGAGACGCTCGAGCTTCCGCTGCGCCGCGGGCGGCTGTTCACGGAGGCCGACGGGCTGCCCGGTGCGGAGACGGCCATCGTGAACGAGCGGTTCGTGGCCCGCTTCTTCCCCAACGAGGATCCTCTCGGCAAGCGCATCAAGTTGCTCGACGAGCGCCGCGATCCGGACAACGACGGCACGATCAATCCACCCCCCTGGCTGACGATCGTGGGAGTGGTCCCGTCGGTCCGCCAACGTCCCCCTCAGGATGTCGAGACCGACTCCGTCGCGTACGTGCCGTACCGCTTCGACGCGTGGCGCGGCGTGGCGCTCATCGCGCGCAGCGCAACCGGAGACCCAGGAGCGATCGGCACACAACTGCGTCAGGAGGTGCGCGCGATCGACCCGGACCAGCCGGTCTTCAACGTCTGGACGATGGATCAGTACCTCGCGCGGCAGCGCTGGCCGTACACGATCTTCGGGACGCTGTTCGTCGTCTTCGCGATCATCGCGCTCGTGCTCGCGGCCGTGGGGGTCTACGCGGTGACGGCCTACACCGTGACGCAGCGGACCCAGGAGATCGGCGTGCGCATGGCGCTCGGCGCGCAGGCGAAACAGGTGTCGTGGCTCATCCTCCGGCAGGGGGTGGTGCAGCTGGCGGTAGGCGTGGTGCTGGGCCTGGCGGGCGCGTTCGGAACCGGGAAACTGCTGGCCAGCACGCAGCTCGTTCAGGTGTCGTCGGCCGATCCGGTGACCTTCGTCGGGATCACGCTGGTGCTGTTCGTCGTCGTCGCGGCCGCGTGCCTCATCCCCGCGCGGCGCGCGACCCGGCTCGATCCGCTCGCGGCGCTCAGGCTCGAGTAGGACGAGCGTAAGGGATTATTCGATCCCACTCGCTCGCGTCAGACCTGGCGACGACGGCGACGACCGGTTCGGTGTCGCTGAGGTTGAAGACTTCGTGCGGCACGCCCGGCTCGATGAAGATGAAGTCGCCGGCGGCGTTCTCCACGGACTGCCGTAAACCATCCCCGTACTCGTGGCGGACCCGGCCTTCGAGGATGTACAGCATGACCTCGAAGCCGTCGTGGATGTGCGCCGCGGCGACCCCGCCGGGCGGGATCGTCGCGACGTTCATCGACAGCGCCTTCGCGCCGACGTTTTTTCCCGACATCCCGAGCTTGTAGCGAATCCCGTTCCACTGCCGGCAGTCGCCGCTCGCACGGATGACGGTGATGCCGTCGAGGTGTTCGACCTGGCTCGTGTCCATGGCCTACGCCGCCACGCGGCGGCCGCTCGGCGCTTCGGTGTAAATCCGGCCGCCGACATACGCCGCCGCGACCGAACCGACGAGACCGCCCAGGGTTGACATCACCACGACGCTCGTCGGATACATCCCGGTGAACGCCAGCGAGAAATACGCGATGTACGAGATCGCCCACGCGACCAGGCCCGCGCAGACGGCGGTCGACGGCCCGGGGCCGAAGCGCGGCCGGATCGCGGCATAGATCCACACGATCGCGATCCCCAGCAGGAAGCCGCTCGTGATCCACCCGGCCAGCATCGAGTTTTCGATGGCGGCCGGGTCGACACCGCGGGCGACCGTGGCGGCCTGCCACTGCGGTCCGAGCATGACGCCGTTGACGACGAAATTGACCGCGTTCACCACGACGCCCGCTACAAGCCCGCCGACGATGACCTTGGCGTTGTTGATCCCGGACATGCGGCCTCCTTGCAGGCCACACTATACGCCGTCAAAACCGCACGCGCACGCGGTAGCGCAGGACCGATGTCCCTCCGGCCGGGACCGGCACGTCGAAGCGGGCCGCCCATGCCTCGGTCTTCGTCGCGTTGTGGCTGGTCTGCAGCATCTGCCAGTCGCCCGCGATCGGCTCGTTGACCTGGACCGTGATCGGCGTCTTCTTGTGATTGCGCAGCGTGATCTCGAACGCCATCTCGTAGGTCGATCCGCCGATCACCGAATAGTCGGTCTGCTTCCGCTCGCAGACGACGTCGAAGGCGTTGCCGATCTGGAGGGAGAGCTCCTCGTCCACGGGTGTATGGCCGATGCGGTCCTCGCCGACGAACTGCACGCCGCCTGAGGCGTCCGATTGATACACGCGGACGGTTCCCGCCGGCATCGGCCGACCGAGGTTGCTCTTCTCCCCGTTCTTGAACACGTAGAACACCTGCACGGCATCCTTCAGCGGCGAGCCCGGATGCTGGCGGTTGCGGTAGTAGAACTGCTGTCCGTGCACGACGAACCGCTTCGCGACCGGCACGCCGGTTCCGGAGAGAAACGCGATCTGCTTCGTTTCCTTGTCCAGAATCGTGGTCTTGCGGCCGAGCGTGTAGAGGTGGTACTCGGAGAACGCCTCCTGCTGGAACGACTGGCGTGCGGCGGGCGCCTTGGCCGCCATGTCGGCCGCCTGTTCGAGCGCGACGCGATCGCCGCGGACGCGGTGGAGGTCCCCGGCAACGAGCTTCAGCGACGCCTGCTTGAAGCTCGTCCCGCTGCTGTTTGTCACGGTGACCCAGCCGTCGAGATCGGCGGCGCGATCGTCGCGGCCGACGGTGAGGACGTAGTCAGCCACCCAGTTCATCGAGTTCGCGAGGTACGACGTCTCGACCTGCTGTTTGGCGGGCCCGCCGTTGTCCAGCGTCATGACGAGCGTCGGCCGGCTGTGGAGGTTCTCGGGAATCTGCGGAAAGCGGTACTCGTCCGCCTGCAGGCCGGTGACGATTTCGTTCCCGATCTTCCACACCGGCCCTTCGTTGAACGCGAGCAACGTGGCCGTGACCTCTTCGGTGCGGGTTGTGCCGTTCTCGGTCCGCCGCCGCACCAGCCGGACGTCGCGGCCGACGTATTTCTGCAGGAGCTTCATCGGGTTGAGAAGGTCGTACTGATAGTTCTGCTCGAGGATGCCGAGCCGCGCCGGGTCGGTCAGCGAGCGCAGGTGCACAGTCGCCGGGTTGACGGTCGCGGCGATGTCGCTCATCTTGAGATCGAAGGCGCCGGTCGGCAGCGACAGCTGACGAACGTCGCGGACGAGCGCGACGTTGGAGTTGTAGATGGTGATGCCGAGATCGGTCTGGTCGCCAGCGGTCGATGCGGGACCCTGGGGCTGTGTCGTCGACGTCGATGGCTCAGAATCGTTGCCGTTGGCGCGGGGCGCGTCGACGCGGTTTCCGGCCATCACGACGCCAACGCTCGCGGCCAGGGCAAGCGCAGAAATGTAACGGACCATGAGGTTCTCCCTTCAGGCGTTGAACGGGGACCCCACGGTTTCTTGCAGGGCGGGCTTACAGGCGGGCTTTAAGAGGCGGGCCTAAGAGGCCCGCCCTCCGACGTCCATCTACATGTCTATTTCCAGGTTTGCCCGCCGTCGGTCGTGGTGAAGCGGCGTCCGTCGGCCGAGGTGATCGTCGCGCGGAGCGCGTCTGTCGCCTCGACGGCGATGAAGCCGATCTGCGCGGGCGGGGACAGGCGGGTCCAGCCGCGGCCTGTTTCGAAGCGCAGAATCAAGCCGGAATCGCCGACGATCCAGCAGACATCGCGGGACGGCGCGAGGATCGCGCGCGCCGCCGGCGCGTCGACGCCCGGCTCTCGCGTCCAGGTCGCTCCACCGTCGGCGGATCGTTCAACCACGCCGGACGCCCAGACTCGCCATGTGATCGCGGGGATCGCAGACGCCGCCAGTGCATTGGCTGGCGGCCCCGAGGCAATCAGGTACTCCCGGTTTTGCCGGGCCCGCGACATGAGCTGCGGTGATGCCGTGTCGCGGGCGCTTGCATCCGGCTTCTGCGCCGCGGCCGGGGGGGCCTGCGCCGTGGCGGACTCCGCGGCGACGCGCGCGGGCGGTGGCGCGACGGGCGGCAGCGCTTCAGGAGCGGCAACCGGCATTTTCTGAACCGGGGCGCGCCGCTCGCCAGTTTCTTCGAGCTTGCGATCGGTTCTGCTGTCGTCGAGACTCCGCTTCTTTTCGTCGAACGCCTGCCGATCTTGCGGCGGCGGCGCCGGTGCCGCGGGAGCTACTGGCCCGGGAGGAGTGGGCTGCGCTTTCGCACTATCCTGGTCGGCCGCGACAGGCGCCTTGTTCGCTTCGGACTGTTCGCGCTCGACCGGCGGCTTCTCCGCGTCGGCGCGGCTGGCAACCTGCGCGAACCGATCGGCTTCAGGCGTGCGCACCGCCGACGGGGGCAGCGCCAGCCAGACTACGACCGCGAGCCCCGCGGCCGCCGCGCCCGCGAGCCACGGCCAGCGGTACAACAGAAATCGCGGGGATGACGCTGGCGTGTCCGCCTCCGCTGCGCGGCTCATCAGGAGCAGCGTCTCGCGGCAACGCGCGCAGGTGCTGAGGTGCAATTCGACGCCGCGCCGCTCGGCGTCCGCGAGCGAACGCTCGGCGTACGCGGCGATCGTTTCGGCCTCCGGGCAATCGGTCCCTCTGCCCTGCAGCGTCCGCCGGATGGCGGGAGCGAGCGGATCGTTCCGATCTGGTCTCACTCTGACCCTCTCTCAAGGAACGCGCCGGCGTCGATGTCTTGCACGCGGCCGAGGCACTCGCGCAGCTCGACTTCAGTCAGCTTGAAGCGCTCCCGCAAGGTGCGCTCGATGGCCTCGCGCAGCCGTCGCCGGGTACGCGCGAGCTTGCGCGAGACGGTGGCCTCGTGCTCGCCGCCCATCCGGGCGATCTCGGCGAGCGTCAAGTCGTGCGCGTAGTACCACGCGAGACGCAGGCGATCGCCAGGCTCGAGCGCGTCGATCGCGTCGCGCACGGCAACCCTCAGCGCGGCGATCTGCCGGGGCGCGTCGGGATCCGGTTCGGCCGGGGGGGCGGGCGGATCGACGACCTCGTCGTGTTCTCCCGGCGGCGCCGGATCGGTGCCGATGCGCGCGAAGGCACGGCGCGAGCCCGCCCGGAGCGCGTCCACGTGCCGCTGGGCGAGCACGGCGCGCAGCCACGTGATCAGGCTGCTGCGTCCTTGATAGTACGTGAAAAGCGATCGGCGCTGGCCGTCGCGCGTCTCGAGGCCGTAGAGGTCGGCGTACAGCGAATCGGCGAGCTCGCGGCCCAGGTCGGGACCGGCGATCGCGCGCGCGGCCGCATAGAGACGAGGTCGGTAGTCCGCGACGAACCGATCCCACGCCTCGGGCGAACCCTCCGCGCACGCGCGCGCGAGCGCGAGATCCGCGTGATCGGCCACGACCGATTATGACGGTAGGAAAGGGACGAGCGGCCGGCCTGCCGCGGGCGCAGGCTCAGGGCCGCTCGTCAGGTCCAAGTGGAGCCTAGCGGGTGGAACCCTTGCGCTCCCGGCGCTTCTTCCAGTAGACGAACCCGACACCGATGGTCATAGCAGCGATTACGTAAAACATTCTGCCTCCCCGAAGGCAGGGTGGGCGCAACCCACGTGCCGCAAAGGCGTTTTTCCAGCCAAGTGGCCGCTCACCAATGTGTTACCGCCACGCCCCCGGGCCGCCGGAACAGCCGATAGACACCAAAGTCGTAAGCCTGCTTTCACTTCTGAACCCGCCGGACGGTCCGCTTGGTAGGGGTCGCGGTCCAGGGATCCTCGGGCCAGGGGTGCTTCGGATAGCGCGCGCGCAGCTCTTTTCGGACCTCCGGATAGGTGCGCTCCCAGAAACTCCGAAGGTCCCGGGTGATCTGGACGGGACGGCCGTTCGGGGCGAGCAGCTCGAACACCACCGGCTCGTGCCGCGGCCCCAGCCGGGGCGTCGCCGCGAGGCCGAACAGCTCCTGCAGTTTCACGGCCGCGCTGACCGTCCCGTCGTCCCGATAGTCGAGACGGATGGTGGATCCGCTCGGAACGAGGATCCCGTCGGGCGCGAGTCGGACCAGCTCGCCGCGTACCCGCTGCGGGAGCGCATCGAACGGGTCGATCTCGTCGAGCCGCGTCGCGCGCGAGGCGGCTTCGTGGACAAGCGGCGCCAGATCGGCATCGAGCGCTGCGAATCGCAGGCGCCTGACGAGGCGCTCCGCGTCTGGCGGCAGCGGACGCGCGAAATACGCCTCGGTCAGGAGGCGAGCGGCGGTCGCCGGATCTCGCTTCCATGGGCGCTCGCCGAGCACGAGCGCGCCGTACCGGTCGATGCGCGCGGCGCGAACGGTCCCGTGCTGTTCGTCGAATCTGTGCTCGACCTCCTGCGCATCAGGCTCGAGCCACTCCCGCTCGACGCGGCTCGCGACGCGGATGCGCGCTTCGGACTGCTCGCCCCGCCGCCCTGCGGTGACGTCGATCGCGACGAGGAACTCGCCGTCCCGGACGCCGCTTTCGGGACCGACGACCGCACCGTGGCCGCTCGCGAGGAGCACCCGCGGCGAGTTCGGTGCGCGCCGCTGGGCCACGCGATCGGCGTATCCTGCCAGGATCCACCTTCTGAACTCACTCTCGTCAACCCGCTTCGAAGGGGTTCGAGGAGGTTCGAGCGGGTTCGAAGAGGTTCGAGAAGGTTCGAGCAGGCGTGCGATGTGATCCGCAGCCCGCTTGACGTGCGGTGGAGCCTGCGCCCAATCGTCGACTGCCGACAACAGATCGGATGTCGTCGAGGCCGTCCGCGGCGCGAGGTAGTGGCGCTCCGAGATCAACGCGCACGCGGCGACGGCTTCGCGCGAGCCGCGCGCCTCGACAAGGATGCGCGCGAGCCTCGGATGCAGCGGCAAACTGCGGAGCTCGTCTCCAAGCGGTGTGGTACGAGGCTTCAGCCTCGTCTGACCAGGCTGAAGCCTGGTTCCACTTTGAATCGCACCCAGGCGCTCCAGCAGCGTGATGGCTGCATCGATCGCGCCCTCCGGCGGGGCCTCGTACCACTCGAACGCGCGCGGGTCGCCACCCCAGGCGATGAGATCGAGGATGGTGGGCGCGAGGTCCACGCGGGCGATCTCGGGTTCCCTGTGGGGCCGCAGGCGATCGCGCGCGTCCCACAAGCGCCGCACGATGCCCGGCCCGAGCCGCGCCGCGCGTCCAGCCCGCTGCTCGGCGGCATCGGCCGTGATGCGCTCGGTCTCGAGGCTGTCGATCGCCCGCTCGGGATCGTACCGCGCCACCTTGTGGAGGCCGGTGTCCACGACGGCGGTCACGCCGGGGACCGTGAGCGAGGTCTCGGCGATGTTCGTCGCCAGGATCACGCGGCGTCGATCCGACGGTTGGATCGCCGCGTCCTGTTCCGTGGAGTCGAGGGAGCCGTGCAGCTCGATGACGTCGACGTCTGGTCCGACCCGGGCGCGGACGTCAGGGAGCGCGCGTCTGATCTCCGGCGCGCCCGGCAGAAACGAAAGCACCTGCCCTGAGGTCGCCGTCAGCGCCGCCGCAACCGCCGCGGCGAGCCCCTCGCCCGGTTGATATCCAAGGTCGATCGGATGGAGACGCCCGGACACTTCGATGATCGGACATCCGCCGAGGAACGACGCGACGCGCGCGGTATCGAGCGTCGCCGACATCACGACGAGTCGCAGGTCGGGGTTCGCCAGCCATGCCTGCCGGCCCAGTGCGAGCCCGAGATCGGCATGAATGCTCCGCTCGTGGAACTCGTCGAGGACGATCGTTCTGAAGCCCGACAGGAGTGGGTCCTGCTGCAGCCGCGCCGTGAGTATGCCCTCGGTCGCGACGAGAACACGGGTGCGATCGCCGAACTGCCGTTCGAACCTGACGTGCCAGCCGACCTCGCGCCCGATCGTCCAGCCCTGCTCCGCCGCGATCCGCCGCGCGATCGATCGCGCCGCGATGCGGCGCGGCTGCAGAACGATGACCGGCCCGTCCGCCGCCAGCGCCGGCGGCACGCGCGTCGTCTTGCCCGCGCCCGGCGGCGCCGAGAGGACGAGCGCCCGATCGCGCCGGACAGCCGCCACGATGTCCGGGAGGAACGGATCGATGGGAAGGGGCGGACGGTCCATGAATGCAGAAACCCGTAGTGTCCGGCTTTAGCCGGACCAACAGGTCTTAAACTATACCGATGTCCGAGCGCACGGTCCCCAGGCTCGACTCCAAGCTTCCCGACGTCGGGACGACGATCTTCACGGTCATGTCGCGGCTCGCGCTCGAGCGGGGCGCGATCAACCTGTCACAGGGTTTTCCGGACTTCGACTGCGATCCCGCGCTCGTCGAGACGGTGACCCGCCATATGCAGGAAGGGCGGAATCAGTACGCCCCGATGCAGGGCGTGCCCGCCCTGCGCGAGGCGATCGCCGCCAAGTTCGCGGCGCTGCACGGCCGCCGTTACGATCCCGAGTCGGAGATCACGGTGACCTCGGGCGGAACCGAGGCGATCTTCGACGCGGTCGCCGCGGTCGTGCGTCCCGGCGACGAGGTCATCGTCTTCGAGCCCTGCTACGACTCGTACATTCCCGCGATCCAGATCAACGGCGGCGTCCCCGTGGTCATCACGCTGAGCTTTCCCGACTACGCAATCGACTGGGACGAGGTCGGCCGGGCGGTCACCCCCCGCACGCGCATGCTCATCCTCAACTCGCCGCACAACCCGTCGGGCTCGATCCTCGGCGAGCAGGACGTGCGGCGCCTCGAAGCGCTCATCGACGGGACGGATCTGCTGGTCCTCAGCGACGAGGTCTACGAGCACATCATCTTCGACGGCCGGCGGCACGAGAGCATGGCGCGGCGTGAGGCGCTCGCCTCGCGGAGCTTCATCGTCGGATCGTTCGGGAAGATGTATCACACGACCGGCTGGAAGATCGGCTACTGCGCGGCGCCGGCGCCGCTCTCGGCCGAGTTCCGCAAGGTCCACCAGTTCGTGACCTTCTCGTCCAGCACGCCGGTTCAGCACGCGTTCGCGGAATTTCTCGCCCGTCAGGCAGGGTATCCCGAGCTCGCGGGGTTTTATCAGGCGAAGCGGGACCTTTTCCTTCGCTTGATGCAAGGCTCTCGCTTCCGCCCGCTGCCGTGCCTCGGATCGTACTTTCAGCTGATGGACTATTCGGAGATCACGCGCGAGCCTGACGCGGCATTCGCCATCCGCCTGCTCGAGGAGCATGGCGTCGCGTCAATCCCGACGTCCCCGTTCCTCTCGAAATCTTCGGCGCCCCACGTGTTGCGGTTCTGCTTCGCCAAGAAGGACGAGACGCTGGAAAAAGCGGCGGAGCGGCTGCGGTCGGTCTAGCGGACGCCGATGGCACGAACGGCAGCATCGATATCGGTGGCCTGTTGCCTGGCGTTCGCGTCGGCGGCGCCGGCGACGTCACCCGCGCAGGAGTGGCCGTTCTACGGGGCCGATCAAGCCGGCACCAAATACTCTCCGCTCACCGACATCAGCCGGGACAACGTCGGCCGTCTGAAGCTCGCCTGGGAGTGGAAGACCAACGAAGCGCCGATGGCCGAGTACGGAACCCGCCCGGGCACGTTTCAGAACACTCCCCTGATGATCGGCAACGTCCTGTACGTCAGCACGCCGTACAACCGCGTGGTCGCGCTCGATGCGGAGACCGGTTCAGAGATCTGGAGCTTCGATCCGAAGGCGTACGAAGACGGCCAGCCGCCCAACGGGACCGGGTTCGTCCACCGGGGCGTGGCTGCGTGGCGCGATGGAGCATCGCTTCGCATCTTCCTGAACAGCCGGTATCGACTGTTCTGTCTCGACGCGGCCACCGGCAAACCCGTGACGACGTTCGGCGAAAGCGGAGCCGTCGATCTGAGCCGCGGCCTCGTGTGGGAGATCAACAAGAAGCACTACACGAATACGTCGCCGCCGATCGTCTACAACGACCTCGTGATAGTCGGCAACGGCGTCGCCGATCGGCTGGTGTATCGCAACGATCCCCCGGGCGACGTGCGCGCGTTCGACGCGCGCACCGGCCGGCAGGTCTGGAGCTTTCGTACCGATTCCTCAGCAGGGCGAGTTCGGCAACGACACGTGGGGCAACGGCTCCTGGAAGTTCACCGGGCACACGAACGTCTGGGCGCCGATGACGCTCGATGCCGCGCGTGGGCTGCTCTACCTGCCGGTGAGCACTCCCAGCAACGACTTCTACGGAGGCCGCCGCCCGGGCGCCAACCTGTTCGCCGAATCGCTCGTCTGCCTGGATGCCGCCACGGGCCGGCGCAAGTGGCACTACCAGATCGTCCACCACGGGCTCTGGGACTACGACCTGCCCTCTCCGCCGAACCTCGTGTCGATCACCGTTGCCGGCCGCCGGATCGATGCGGTCGCCCAGCTCACCAAGATGGGCTGGGCGTTCGTCTTCGATCGCGTGTCCGGCGATCCGGTCTGGCCGATCGAGGAGCGACCGGTGCCGGCAAGCGATGTGCCCGGCGAGCAGGCGTGGAAGACGCAGCCGGTGCCGACGAGACCGCCCGCGTTCACTGAGCAGGGCATGACGCTCGACGATGCGTTCGATCTGACGCCGGAGCTGAAGGCCGCAGCCGAGGCGGAGATGAAGAAGTTCAGACTCGGACCGCTGTACACGCCGCCGACGTTCCAGGGAACGCTGATGCGTCCGGGGCTGATCGGCGGCGCCAACTGGGGTGGCGGTGCGTTCGACGTCGAAACCGGCGTGCTCTACGTAAAGACGTCGAACCTCCCGCACGTCGCCCGTCTGGGCAGGCCCGCCGTCGCGGCCGCAGCCCGCGAGCCGCTTCCGCCTTCGCGCATGCGCTACGGCGGGACAAGTCGGCGCGGCGAGCCGGACCGCCCTGAGTCGGATCCGCGCGCGGCGGAAGTCGATGCCGACTACGTGAGGGAAGGCGAGACCAACGCCGAGTTCATGGAGGGTCTGCCGCTGAACAAGCCGCCGTACGGCCATCTGACGGCTATCGATCTCAACCGGGGTGAGATCGTGTGGCGGATTCCCTTCGGAGATACGCCGGGGCTTCGCGCCCATGCCGCCCTCAAGGGCGTGCGGCTGCCCGAACGCCTCGGGGCGTCAGGCCCGCCGGGCGCCATCGTGACCGGCGGCGGCCTCGTCTTCGTCGGCGGTGGGGACGTGGCGTTTCACGCGATCGACAAGGCGTCTGGCCGAGAGCTGTGGAGCGCGCCGGTCGGACGTCGCACGGGCGCGACGCCGATGACGTACCGATCCCGCGCGGGGCGTCAGTTCGTCGTCATCGCCGTGGGATCGGGGCGCGACGCGAGCCTCATGGCGTTCGCGCTGTAGGGTCGCCTCAGCGAAGCACCTTTGCGACCCACCAGCGCAGTCCAACCAGAAGAAACCGCCAGTCGTGAAAGAACTCGGGCGGCTTGCCCTCGACCGCGTGCCCGGCGAACTGCAGGGCCCAGCCGATAATGAAGATCCCCAAAGGGATCTTCCAGAATCCGTCCACGAACAGCGCGACGACGAAGAGCGGCAGCGAGACGGCGATCAGCGGGATGCCGAACGTGTGACAGAGGCGATTGAAGGGGTGTGTGTGGCTCTGCCCGTAGCGCTCGACCCATTCCTCCATTGGACGCCCGCCCAGTGTCGCCATGATGTGCTCCTGACCCGCGATTATAGGCCCGAACCGCTCGCGCAGGGCTGTTGCTCGCTGGGGGCTTGATCTCCGACCGGCGACGATGGCAACGTCGTCGAGGAGTACCGTTATGACGGAGCGCCTCTCTACGGTCACCTATCTTCGCGGTGAGGAGACGGTCCAGCGCCGGGAGCTGGTGTGGGGCGTCGTGCGCGAGCCGCCCGCCCCCTTGTACAACCACCAGGCGCTCCTGCTCGGCGTGGCCACCCGCCTCGCGCGCCACGTGCGCCGTCACCATCTCGGAGTGGTTGCGGTCGCCCCTTTGGATGTCGTGCTGGACAAGGCGGAAGCGCTGGTGCTGCAACCCGATGTCGCGTTCGTCGCCACCGATCGCACGCACATCATCCGGGGTCAGGTCTGGGGCCCGCCGGACCTCGTGGTCGAAGTTCTGTCGCGCGGATCGGCGCGGTACGATCGCGGCGAAAAACTGTCGTGGTACGGCCGGTATGGGGTTCGCGAATGCTGGATCGTGGATCCTCTCGCGACCACCGTGGAAGTTGTCTCGTTCGAGGCGCCAGACCGGTCCGCCGCGCGCCGTCGGTATGCGGGATCCCAGGTTGTCCGGTCGACGGTCCTCCCACGCCTGCGACAGCAGGCTCGTTCCTTCTTCGAGTAGCTGTCAGCTACGGCCGTGGTACGAGGCTTTGGCCTCGTTAAGCGGACGGGGCTAAAGCCCCGTACCACGTACCGGCGTGGTCTAATGCGGCATGCGCCACGCCCTTCGCTCCGTATTCCTGAGCGTTCTCGTCCTCCTCGTCGCAGCGCCCGCGTCGGCGCAGGAAGCGCGCCGCCGGTGGGAGCAGATGTGCCAGATCCGCAAGGACAAGTTCGACTACATCCTCCCGCAGGCGATGCGGGAGAACGGCATCGACATGTGGCTCGTGATGATGAAGGAGGGCCACTACGATCCGCTCTACGACGACCTCGGACGCGGGTATCCGGGCCGGGTGGGGTTCTACATCTTTACTGACCGCGGCGACCGGGGGGGAGAGGCCCCCGGAGAGAACCACGCCCGCATCGAGCGTGCCGCGCTCGGCGTGGACGGCTACATGCTCGAAGCCTGCGGCGCCTACGACATCGTCGGTGGCGACGTCGACGTGAAGAAGTTCGTCACCGAACGGGCGCCGAAGCGGATCGGCGTGAACATGTCGGACGAGATCGGCGCGGCCGACGGCCTCTCGCACGCCGCGTATCTCGAGCTGACGAAGACCCTCGGAGAGCCGTGGGCCGGCCGCCTCGTGTCCGCGGAGAAGCTGGTCTCGGACTTCCGGTCGCGGCGCGTAGCGTCCGAGGTGACCGCCTTTGCCGAGGCGGCGCACCTGTCGCGGCTCATCGCGGAGCGCGCCCTCTCGAACGAGGTCGTCAAGCCGGGCGCCACGACGCTCGAGGACGTCGCGTGGTGGATGCAGGACCGCCTGCTCGAGCGCGGGGTCGGGTCGTCGTTCGACATGCCGTCGGTCTACATCACGGGGCCCGGCGGCATCGAGGCCGTCTCGACGCGCCGCGTGATCCAGCCGGGCGATCTGCTCGTCATCGACTGGGGCGTCTGTCTGATGAACTTCTGCACCGACGTCAAGCGGATGGCGTACGTGCTGAAGCCGGGCGAGGCCGGCCCGCCCAAGGGCATCCAGAACGCGTTCGATCAGGCGGTCAAGGTCCGCGAGATCATCCGCCGCACGATCAAGCCCGGCCGCCGCGCGGACGAGACGCTGAAGATCCTGAACCAGAAGGTCGCCGAGGCCGGATTCTCCATCATGGAGACCTTCAACAAGACGACCGACACGCCGAAGACCGAAGTCATCATCGGCTGCCATTCGGTGGGTAACCTCGGGCACGACATCGGGCCCTCGATCGCGTGGTTCAACCCGCAACGGCTCACCTTCGAGATCAAGCCGACGAACATGTTCTCGATCGAGTTCTTCGCCTGGACGCCGGCGCCGGAGTGGGGCGGAAAGAAGGTCCGCATCCCGCTCGAAGACGATGCGATCGTCACCGAGCGCGGGGTCGAGTGGCTCTATCCGGTCAACAACCGGATTCTGCTCATTGGTTAGGACCACGAGACCCGGGCGGACCTAAGAGGTCCGCCCTCCGTGACTACTTGAAGTGCCGCTCGAGCTCGCTGACGTACGAGCGTCCGAGGGAGTCGCGCACGTCACGCCGCTCCAGCCAGTTCTCGAGGCTCTCTCCGACCCGACGCGGATTCGGCGAGTACAGATACTCCTCGGTCAGCCCCTTGGCCTCATCCCGCGTCAGGATGACGTCGCGGACGAGGAATCCAGTGGCCCATGAAGCCGCGAGCGCGAGCGGGGCCGGCATCCGGATGAGCGCGGCGCGGCTGCCGACGGCCGCGCGGATCCGGCGGACCATCTCGAGATACGTGTAATCGGCCGGACCCGCGACATCGGTGATCGCGCCCCCGCCGGGCGAGTCGACCGCCTCCGCGATCAGCGCGCCGAACCCGTCGAGCGCGACCGGCTGCACGCGGTACGCGCCGTCGCCGAAGATGCCGAATACCGGCGCGCGCCGGAGAAACCACGCGATGTTGTTGAGGAGGATGTCGCCGGGACCGAAGACGAGCGCCGGCCGGAGAATCGCGAACTCGAGGCCCGACTCGCGCACGAGGCGCTCGAGACGGCCCTTGTTGCGATAGTACGGCAGGTCGGACGCCTCGTTCGCGTTGCTCACGCTGACGTGGACGATCCGGCGCACGCCCGCGCGCCGCGCGCGGTCGAAGAGGACGCCGGCGCGCGCCACGGCGCGCTCGAACGTGTCTCCCGCGTGAGGAAAACGGATGTAGTACGAGTGGACGAACGCGTCGGCCCCCTCGAAGGCCTCGTCCATGCGCTCCGGCCGCTCGAAATCGTAGAGGATGCTTCGGACCCGCTCGCCGAACCGGTTCTTCTGCGGGTGAGACGTCAGCGAGCGGACGGCGTGGCGCGGCAGCAGCCGCTCGGTCACGGCGCTCCCGATGAACCCGGAGGCGCCGGTGATGACGACAGCCCCGGAACCCAGAACCTATTTCTCGACAGCCTGCTTCGCGACCTCGCGGATGTCGGCGGCCGGAAGGATGACCGGCAGCAGCCCGAGCCCTTCGGAGCCACCCATCATCGAGTACATCCCGGGCCGGCTGCCGGTGATGCTGCGCAGGACG
This sequence comes from uncultured Acidobacteriota bacterium, assembly GCA_963847125.1. Classification (GTDB taxonomy): domain Bacteria; phylum Acidobacteriota; class Vicinamibacteria; order Vicinamibacterales; family 2-12-FULL-66-21; genus DATAEE01. The sequence goes on along the minus strand of CAWJYM010000004.1, from coordinate 1,226,131 downwards.
AGCAGCCCGGCCAGCTTGCCGTTGAGCAGGAACACCGGCGTGCCGATGCCCCCGCCGAAGCTGTCCGACCCCGAGATGACGTACATGGTCCGCGGACGATCGATGATCGCGTTGACCGACTGGAGCGAGGCGGCCGGAACCCATCCGCCCACTCGACCCAGCCGCGAAATCGACACCACCGGCTCGAGCGGCTGCGGCCGGCCTTCGTCGCCGAGCGCCAGCGACGTGAACGCCTTCTCCGCCTTCACGGTCGGCCGGATGAACGCGAGGTCGAGATCTTCGTCGCGCAGGACGATCTTTGCGGCGATCTCGCGGCCGTCCGAGAGGCGGATCTTCAGATCCGTCGGCTCGCTCGTCATCTGGAACTTCTCTTCCCCGCCGCCGCCCGCCTGCCCCATGATGCGATTCATCATGCCGGCGGGGTTGAGCGTCGTGAGCGACATCACCGCGAGGCCGTCCGGCTCGATGACGGTCGCGACCGCATCCACGGTCTCCTCGGTCGCCTGCATCTCGCGTCCGCCCATCGCCATTCGCGTCTTGAGCACGACGCGCACGTTGACGACCGTGTCCTGCCACTTCTTCAGGACATCGCGCGCGGCGGCGCGCTCTTCCGGCGACTGGGCGACAACCGCCGGTTCAATCGAAGCGATCATGACGAGAAGGGACAGGACCAACCGGCGTTTATGTGAGGTCATCTGTATTATCGGCTCCAGGATGGCTGGACTTCGACGAACAGCGTGCGGATCCCGCGCCGCACGTGAAAGATCGTCACCGGCGCCTTGCGCTTGGTGACGTCCAGCATCTTCGCCTGCACGTCGAGGACGTCGCGCACAGGATTTCCGTCGATCGTGAGGATGACGTCGCCGACCGCGAGGCGCGCCAGCGCCGCCCAACCGCCTTCGCTGACCGCATCGACGAGCACGCCGCCGTCTTTCTCGTCGACCCCCGTCTCTTCCCGATCGTCCGGCGCCAGATCGCGGATGCGGAACTCGAAATTGTCATCCTGATACTTCCGCATCTCGCGCGAAAGGCGCGGCGACATCTCGAGCGTAACCGGGATCTTCCGCTCCTCGCGGCCGCGGACGACCGTCAAATCCGCCGTCCCGCCGATTTTGTATTGCCGGATCATCGCCGGAAAGACCTCGATGTCGGCCGGCTGCGTCGCGCGCACGGGCTCGCCGTCGACGGCGACGATCACGTCGCCCACCTCCAGGCCCGCCTTGCGCGCGCTCTCGCGCTCCACGCGCGTGATGCGGACGCCGCTCTTCCCTTCGAGCCCGAGCTTCACCGCCAGCTCGCGCGTGAGCACCTGCGTGGAGACCGGTACCCAGGCCTTGCGCGCCTCGGCCCCTGGATCCTCGAGCCCCGGCCGGCCCAGCTCGACGACCGTCAGGAAACGATCGCGGCCCCGGTCGAACGTGACCAGCACCTCGCGCGGGTCTTCGCCCAGCTTGAGCTTGTCGGTTGCCGCGATCAGATCGTCCACACGACGCACGTCTGTGTCGTCCATTTTGACGACGACGTCATCTTCCTCCAGCGGCGGCTTCGCATCGTCGGCGGGACCACCCGGCCGGATGCCGCGGACCCGGACGCCATCGCGGCTCGTGCGCCGCATGGTCTTCATCGACCACGTCGTCAGATCCGACGCGGTGATGCCCCACTCCCCGATTTCGCGCGGGCGCGACTCGATGCTTTCGCGATCGGCCGGCACGACCGAGAGGGTTTTCGTCTCGCCGCCGCGCAGAACGACCGCCTCGACGTTCTTCCCCCGCGGCAGACGCATCACGAGCTGGTTGAAGAGCGGGAGCTCCTCGGCGAAGCGGACCATGACATCCTCCCCGCCGAGGCGGACCAGGATATCGCCGGGTTGAAAGCCGGCGGCCGCCGCGGGCGAGCCGGCGATCGTGCCGCTGACGAGCACGCCGCGATCCCGCGCGGCCGACCGCATCAGCGGCTGCGCCTCCAGCCCGATCCAGCTGCGCGTGACCCGGCCGTCGCGGATGATCGCCTGGCCCACCTCGCGCGCGAGGTTGCCCGGAATCGCGCCCGCCAGGCCGAGGCTGATCTCGTTGACGCCGATGATCTCCCCTTTCAAGTTGATCAGCGGGCCGCCGGAATTGCCGCCGTAGATCGCCGCGTCGTGGGCGATCCAGCGGACGATCGAGCCGACGTCTTCTCCCTCGAGCCTCAGGCGGTTGAACGGCCAGAAGAGCGCCGGCATGATCATCTCGGTGTTGCTGATGATCCCGAGCGTGACCGATTGCGAGAGCGCGAACGGGCTGCCGAGCGCGAGCACGCGATCGCCGACCCTGAGCGTGGACGAGTCGCCGAAGGTCGCCACTGGAAACACGCGCGGCTTCGCCGGCCGCAGCTTGAGGACCGTGATGTCGGACAACGGATCGGTGCCGACGACGTCCGCGTCGATTTCTTCCTTGTCGGGGAGCGTGCAGACGACGCGCCGCGTCCGGCCGGCGACGTGATGGTTGGTCAGCACGTGCCCTTCGGGCGTGATGATGGTGCCGCTGCCAGCCCCTTCGCGCTTGATCTCGCGCCCCTGATCGTGTTCGACCGCGACGACGTGGATGCGGACGAGGCTGGGACGGACGCGATCGACGGCGCGGTCGATCTCCGCGCGGTCCGGGGACACGGGCTGCCCTTCGACGTCGCTCAGGGCAAGTCCCTCGACTTCGCTCGGGACAAGTCCCCTGGCGCCGGCCACAGCGCCGCTCGAGATAAGTACACAAGCGAGCGCCAGGACTCCGAGCACGCGCATCATGTCCGCGATTCTATCGCACCCCGCGCCGTAACCCGTCCCGGACCTTTCGACGACTTGAAGCGCGCCGCAGCCGTCTGATAGCGTCGGCCGTCATGCCCAGCCCGGTCGGACACGCGCTGGCCGGATACGTCGTCGGCGCGTCGACCGCCGGTCCGGCGTTCGCGCGGCTCGGGGCTCTTCTGTTTGCCGCGCTCGCCTGCCTGCCGGACATCGACTTCCTGTTCGGCACGCACGCCACGTACACGCACAGCATCGGCGCGATCATGATCGTCGCGGCCGCGCTGGCGCTCGTGCTTCGACCGTGGGGACCCCTCGGCTCCGCTCGCGGCAGGCTCGTCCTCGCCGGCACGCTCGCGTACGCGTCGCACCCGCTGCTCGACTGGCTCGGACGCGACACGTCCCCGCCGCTGGGCATCATGGTGCTGTGGCCCTTCAGCACCGAGCACTACATGTCGCCCGTGCCGCTCATCACGCCGGTGTCGCGGCGGTACTGGTTGCCGAACTTCTGGAGCCACAATCTGAAGGTCGTGGCGATTGAGATTCTGGTGTTCGGAAGCCTGGCGCTCGCCGTCCACCGCTGGCGCCGGCCGTCGGTACTGAGAGCGGCATCCCTACGGCCTAGGCGCGCAAAGCGCGCCTGCGAGGGAGCGGCGCGGGGCGCAGGGGCCCCCGCAAGCGACCGAGCCGGGGTGTGGGGCGGAGCCCCACCTTAGGCGGACGCCCTGCGAATCTGGTGATTCAACCGGTGCAGCGTGCGGCGAACCGCTTTCAGTTTCCCGGCGTCGTGCGCTTCGAGCGCCTTCGCGCGCTCCGCTCTCAGCTCCTTCATCTTCGTCTTGATCCCCGCCTTGTCGATCCCCTTCGCCTCGTGGTGCTCGTGCGTGTCGATGCCGAGCGCCTTGCACAGGACGGGCAGCAGATGTTCCTTGTTCATCTGCATCGCGCCCTTCAAGTCTTCATGATCGATCGTTTTCGAGATCTCGCGCAGCTCGGCCACGCTCTTCAGCTTCAGGTCGTGGTAGGTGTAGGCCATCGCGACACTCTACAGCACTTCAGATAAGCTGTCTCGCCATGTCACCCAGTCGACGCCAGTTCGTCGCCGCGCTCGCCGGCTCGCTCGCGGCAGCCCCGACACGCCAGACGCCAATCCCGCTGCCGCAGCCCCCGAGCCCCAGGGCCGCGCCGCCGAAGTCCGGCACACGGCTCGTCCTGCTCGGCACGGCTGGCGGTCCCACCCCGAAACGCAGACGATCCGCGCCAGCTCAGGCGATCGTCGTCGGGGACCGAACCTACATCATCGACTGCGGCGATGGCGTCGCCCGGCAGCTTGCACTCGCCGGCATCCCGCTGCCGTCGATCCGCGGTGTGTTCATCACGCACCAGCACTCGGATCACAACGCCGATTACGGCAATCTCCTGATGTTCGCGTGGATCGTGGGGCTCACGGCGCCGATTGACACGTACGGACCTCCACCGCTGGAAAAGATGACACGGCTCTACCTCGAGATGAATGCCTACGATCTGGAGATCAGGCAGAAAGACGAGGGGCGCCCGCCGCTTGCGCCCTTCATCCGCGCACACGAGATCAGCCGTGACGGCGTGAGTCTCGACGACGGCCACGTGAAGGTCACGGCGGCCCTGAACGAGCACCCGCCCGTCGTGCCGTCGTTCGCGTTCCGCTTCGACACGGCAGACCGTTCGATCGTCATCTCCGGCGACACGAACGTCTCGAAGAATCTCATCAGGCTGGCGGCGGGCGCCGACGTACTCGTGCACGAGGTCATGCACGTTCCGAGCATCACGCGAAACGCTCGAACGGCAAAAGGTGGCGTCGCGGCTTCGTGAGCACATGTTCGCCAGCCACACGACCGTCGAGGACGTCGGCCGCGTGGCGGCGGCCGCGAAGGTCAAGACGCTGGTGCTGTCTCACTTCGTCCCGGGCGACGTCGACCTCCCGGACGACGAGTGGACGGCCGGCGCGCGAAGCCACTTCAAAGGCCGTGTCGTCGTCGGCGCGGACCTGATGGAGATCTGAGCGAATGTGGATTTTACGGGTAGGGGCGGTTCGCCGACCGCCCCTACCTGCTCTAGCTCTCCTTCTGCTCCTCGCCGCGCCGCGCCCGGCTCTCGCGCATCCCGCGCCGTTCAGCTATGTGGATCTGTCGTTTGCCAGGGACGGGATCGACGCGTCAGTCACGATCCACATGATTGACCTCGCGCACGACCTCGGGCTCGAACCGCTCTTCGTGTACAACCCGGCGATGGTCGAGGCGGCGCGCGAACCAATCCGTGCCCTGATCGCGGAGCGGCTGGCGATCGGCACCGGGACGGCCGACCGGCTCCAGCCCGAGTGGCGCGGCGCCGAGCCGCTCATCGAGCGCGCCGCGCTCCGCGTCCGGCTCCGCTATCCGCTCGATGCGCCCACGGGGGTGCTTCGCGTGACCGGCGCTGCCCTCTTCCCTTACGACCCGATCCATCAGACGTTCGTGAACGTTTACGAGGGAGGCGAGCTCCGTCAGCAGGCGATCCTGGATCGGACGGCGCGGACGATCGAGTATTTCGCGGGCACGCGGCAAGGGACGCTCGAGGTCATGAGGCGGTTCCTGCCCGCCGGTGTCCATCACATCCTGATCGGCCCGGATCACATCCTCTTTCTGCTGGGCCTCATCCTGCTCGGCGGAACCTTCCGCCGCCTGCTGCTCATCGTGACGGCCTTCACGTTCGCGCACTCGGTGACGCTGTCGCTGGCCGCGCTGAACATCGTCAACCCGCCGTCGCAGGTGGTCGAGCCGGCGATCGCGCTCAGCATCATCTATGTCGGCGCCGATAACCTGCTCGGCCGTGGAGGCCGGGACGTGCGCGCCTGGATCGCGTTCGGATTCGGCTTCGTGCACGGCTTTGGCTTCGCGGGCGTTCTGCGCGAGATGGGCCTGCCGGCGGCCGCGCTGGGCTGGTCGCTGTTCGCGTTCAACGTCGGGGTCGAGGTCGGTCAGATGCTCATCGTCGCCGCCGCCGCGTCGGCGCTGGCGCTTCTGCGATCGCGCAGCCGTCGGGCGGCAGAACTGGTCGCGGTCGCCGGCTCGGCGGTCGTCATCGTCGCAGGCGCGTTCTGGTTCGTCGAGAGGATTTGGAGGACTTCATGAAGCGACTCGTGGTGCTCGCAATCATCCTGGCCGCTGGCGGCGCAGGCATCGCCTGGGTGCAACAACCCGCCCAGCCCCAGGAGCTCGAGGTCGACAAGGTCAAAGACAACCTCTTCGTGTTGCGCAACGGCGGGGGCAACACCGCCGTGTTCATCACGGAGAAGGGCGTGGTCCTGGTCGATACGAAGAACCCTGGATGGGGGCCGAGAATTCTCGAAAAAGTCAGATCGCTGACCGAGAAACCTGTGACCATGATCATCAACACGCACACGCACGGCGACCACAACGGCAGCAACGAAGCATTTTCGCCGACCGTCGAGTTCGTGGCGCACGAGAACACGAAGGCAAACATGGTACGGATGCCGGCGTTCGCGGGCGAGAAGCAGGCCTTCCTCCCGAAACAGACGTACAAGGACCGCCTCAGCCTTCTCGCCGGAAACGATCGCGTGGACCTGTACTACTTCGGGCGCGGGCACACCGACGGCGACACGTTCATCGTCTTTCCGTTCCACCGTACGATGCACACGGGGGATCTCTTCGCCGCGAGGGCGACGCCGCTCATCGACATGAACAACGGCGGCAGCGGGGTCGAGTATCCGGAGACGCTCGGCAAGGCGGTGGCGGGGATCAAGGATGTGGAGACCGTGATCCCTGGGCACAGCCCGGTGACGGATTGGAAGACTTTCCAGGAATTCGCGGAGTTCAACAAGGACTTCCTGGCCGCGGTGGAGGCCGCCAAGAAAGCAGGCAAGACGGCGGACGAAGCGGCTGCCGGGCTTCAACTCGGGGAGCGGTGGAAGGACTACGGCATGACGCGCGCAAAGGACAACGTCACGAAGATCTATTCGGAGCTCAAATAATCAACCGATCAATGTGGATTGTGGATTGCTGATTGCTGACTGGGTGCTTTCGTGGCTCGAATGATCGGCGGTGTGGTCCTCGGCTACGTCGTGATGGCGGCGCTCATTTTCGCGACGTTTACGGGAGCCTATCTCGCCATGGGCACCGAGGCCGCGTTCCGCCCGCTGACGTACGAACCGTCGAACCTCTGGATCGTCGTCAGTTTCATTCTCGGCTTCGCGGCCGCGGTCGCTGGCGGCTGGGTCTGCGCCGCCGTCGCCCGTGATGGCAACGCCCCATGGATCCTCGCGTTCGTCGTGCTGGTACTGGGGCTCGCGTTGGCACTGCCGGCGTTGAGAAGGACGCCAACGATGGAACCAAGACTCGGGAACGTCCCGAACATGGAAGCCATGACGAAGGCGTACACGCCGGCCTGGATCGCGCTTCTCAACCCGGTCATCGGCGCGGCCGGCGTGTTGCTGGGAGGGCGACTCAGGCGTCAGACGCCGGCCTGAGGCACGAATCCGGATCGCAGGATCTTGGCGGTCGTGACGATTTGTCCCGCGTGCCGTTGGGCGTGCTCCCCCACGTGGAACAGCAATCCTCCGACGGTCGTCGGGAGCCCGGCGCGGCCCATCGGCCGCGGATCAGCGAGCGTCGCGGGATCCGTGGCCCGCAGCTGGTCGACGGCGGCGTGAAGGGCGGCGGCCGCACGGTCGATGAGCGTGGCAAGCGGCGGGCGGGGTGACGGCGGCGTTTTCTCCGCGTCGCGCGCCGCCTTCTGCGCGTCGTTCAGGCGCTCGCCGCGCGCGGCAGTACAGAGGCGATCGGTCGCGCCCACGAGGTGAACGAGGTGGAAGCCGATCGACGCCGCGCCGCCGGGCGTCACCCAGACGTCATCCTCGGCGAAGCCCTCGAGCGCATGTCTGACGTCCTCGACCGTCTGCAGCAGCGCGTGCGCGGCGGGCTGCAGCGCCGCCGGCACACCAGCCACCGGACCTTTCAACCACAGATCAGACTCGTAACTCATGGATCAATGATCCACTCGGATGCTCTTCCAGCGTCCTTGATGGAATCGAATAACTGACAGCACGCAGCGGGTGAAGTGTCCGAACACGATGGCCGTCCAGACGCCGGTGGCAGTGAGGCGGCCGGCCGCCTGCAGCGCGAAGCACAGTCCGAGGGGCACACCGATCTGCGAGATCAATGTGATCGCGAGCGGGCTCCGCGTGTCCCCGGTCCCCTGCAAGCCGCCGGTATACGTCAGCGCGACTGTGATGAAGAACCCTGACACGCTCAGAAATCGAAGCAGCTGCGTGCCGAGGGCCACAACGGTCGGGTCATCGAGACCGAACAGACCCAGCAATACGTCGGGGATCGTGACGAAGAGGATACCGACCGCGGCGGCCATCATCAGGCCGTAGCGGGCCGCCACATGCACGCTGCGCTCGGCGCGATCCGGATGGCCCGCGCCGAGGTTCTGGCCCGCGACCGCCGCCGCCGCTCCCATCAGGCCGACCGACGTCCAGGTGATCAGCGCGAAGAGCTCCGTGTAACCGACCGCGTATGCCGCCTGGGCTTCGGCGCTGTGCTCGAGCGAGCCGATGAAGCGGAGCAGCATCACGCCCGCGACGTTCATCGCCACGCCCTGCATGCCTGCAGGCAGGCCGAACCGGAAGAGCGCCCGCAGGATGGTCCAGTCGGGTGCCCAGCTCATCGAACGCGGGAAGTGGATCACGACCCGGTTCGTGAGGATGAGCCAGAGTCCGGCCAGCGAGACGATGGCGCTCGCGAGCGACGTCCCGATGGCGGCGCCGAACGCGCCGAGCTGCGGGATCGGTCCCAGGCCCGGAATCAGGATCATGTTGAAAGCGATGTTGAGCACCGTCAGCCAGATGCCGAGCCTGAGCGGCGTCCGCGCGTCGCCCGCCGCGCGCATCGCGCCGCCGAGCATGAAGAAGAGCAACAGCCCGATGCTGAACACAAACATGGTCCGCAGGAACGGCAGCGCCTGCGCCTGCACCGCGGGCGTGGCGTGGACGAGCTCCAGCAGGCGAGGCGCGAGCACGTACCCGAGCGGCGCCATGATGACCAGCGCGAGGAAGAGCGTCGCGAGGAATGCCTGGTAGACGGCCCGGTTGACCTTCTCCGGCTGGTTCGCGCCGGCGTAGCGCGCGACGAGCACGCCCATTCCGGTGTACAGCGAGGCAATGAAGACGATGACGACGAGGAAAATCTGCCAGCTCACGCCGATCGCGGCGTTGGCTTCGAACCCCACGAAGTGCCCGACCATTATGTGGTCGATGATTCCCTGCAGCCCGCCGATCGCGTTCTGCAGTACGGTCGGCCACGCGATCTTCCAGACGGCCTTCGAGATCGGTCCGTCGACGATCGTCCGGTCGAACGCGCGTCGCTGCGGTCCAGGCGGCGGCGCTAGAACGGCCGCGGTGCCAGGCTCGGCTGGCACGGTGACGGGCGGCGCTGGTGGAGGTGATGGACCGGACGAGGGCACGGAGGCGCGATCATACCATCCGGCCCGGAGGTGTTCTTTGCGCGGGGGAGGCCACTCGCCTCCCCCGCGCGATTCCTACACGACCGGTCGACGCCCAGACACGAGGTTCACGATCAGGACGACGGCCGCCACGATGAGCAGCAGGTGGATCAGCCCGCCGCCGACGTTCGCGACGAGTCCGAGCGCCCACAGCACGAGCAGGACCAGCAGAAGTGTCCAGAGCACGTCTCACCTCCTGGGGCTCAGCGGCCCCGTCCGCTCCTACGCTGCAAGCGCGGATCCGTTCCTACCTCGACCGAAAAAATAGCCAGTTGGTGGAGATCTTGCTTGTTCATGGACCTAGAATTATGCGTTCCGTTTCTGAGGAGTGGAAAGGCGTGGCAGAGGTTCTCGCTGAGTATCCGGCTCCCATCGAGGGAGGCAATGGGATTCTGTACGTCGCGCGAGTCTGCGGCGCGGAAGGGAACAATGGTCTGTGGCAGGGATGGATTGAGTTCGTCCCACTCGAAGGCGAGAGGGGCGTGCTACGGTCACCGCGGGAAACGACCCAGCCGAACCGTGTCGACACCGAGTATTGGGCGACCGGATTGACGCCGGTGTATCTCGAGGGAGCCCTGCGCCGGGCGCTGAACCCGCTGCAAGTACGGACACCCGCGCCGAAGCCCGAGCCGGCGTACGACGGGCCGGCCCCGGACTTCATCGAGGCGCCCGCCCTGCGTCCGCGGGAGAGCGTGCTGAATCCGTTCTCCGTCTACCAGAAAGGAGAAGCGCTGCTCCGAGGTCAGCTCAGGGCGCTCTCCGCATGGCATCTGTTGAACATCGTGGAGGCCTACGACCTGGCCCCCGATCGCAACGACCTCGATCGCCTGTCGCAAGACGCGCTCGTCGAGCTCATCGCCGCGCGCGTCAAGCGCCGGAGCGAAATCGCGGGGAAGTAGCGCAGCCCTTCAGGGCTGCAACGGCGCTCACCGCCGGCGATCGCGGCGGTCCTCCCGCCGATCGCGCACGTCTTCACGGTGATCGCGGCGGTTCTCCCGGCGATCCCGTAAATCCTCTCGCCGATCGCGGCGTCCGCCCTGGTGGCGCGCATCCCAACGGTTCTCCCTGCGATCGCGCAGGTCCTCGCGGCGGTCGCGCCTGTTTTCGCGGCGATCGCGCACGTCTTCGAGCCGATCGCGCGTCACGCGCCGCTCGGGCGCGTCCCCGCTTGCGGCTGCCGGCGCCGCCAGAAGTGTCATCGACAGAAACGCTATCGTTGCCGTCCTGAGCATGGCCTGTCCCTCCAGGGAGCGTCATCTGGATTAGACTGGCGCCCGCGTCGGAGGTTGAATGCCCGTCAGCCGCGCGTTCCGCGAATTCATCCTCGATCAGTTGAGCGGCGTCGCGGACATCACGTCTCGCTCCATGTTCGGAGGCCTGGGCCTGTACTCCGGCGCGCATTTTTTCGGCCTCGTCTGGAACGACATCCTGTTTCTGAAGGTCGATGGGACGACACGGCCCGCGTACGAGGCGGCAGGGATGAAACCGTTCAATCCCTACCCGGGGCGCGGAGGAACGTTTCAGTACTACCAGGTCCCGCTCGGCATCGTCGAAAGCGCGGGCGAGCTGACGCGCTGGGCGGAGGGGGCGGTGAGGATCGCCGCGCGCGGCCCTAGCCGTAGCGCACGCCAGGGTGCACGAGCCAGACCACGAAGGAAAAAAGGGGCTGGACGATGAACGGGAACACGCGCCAGGCGACGAGCAGCCCGATCAACGAGAACATCGGGTTCTGACTGAACTCGCGCATCTGCCTGGCGAAACCGGGCAGAAACAGGCCGGCGACCGACGCGCCGTCGAGCGGCGGCAGCGGAATCAGGTTGAACGCGGCCAGGAGCACGTTCAGCACGAGCAGGATCGACAGCAGCGTCCCGAACAGCGTTTCGAGGCCGCCCGGCGCGATCACGAGCCGCTGCAGGTTGAGGATCGGCGCCGGCACGAACCAGCCGACCGCCAGGCCGAGCTTCAGCAGGATGAGCGCGGCGATCGCGATCAGCAGATTCCCCACGGGCCCGGCCAGTGCCATGATCGCCGCGCGGTTCGGGTATCTGGCTGCCCAGGACGGATCGTAGGGCGTGCTCGCCCATCCAAGGGCCCATCCCTGCGTCAAGGCCGTGATCAGCGGCACGACGAGCATGCCGATCGGCTCGCGACGAACGTGGGGAATCGGCGAGAGCGAGACCTGACCGCCGTGATAGGCGGTCGGATCGCCGCCGCGATACGCCGCCCACGCGTGCATCGCTTCATGCACGGTCGTGGAGAAGAGGAACGCGAGGAACCAGAGCAGACCGGTGACGAGATCCATCGCCGAGCGATCCTATATCAACGGGTGGCTGATAATGGCTTTCGCGCACGGAGGCTAGGGAGAACACGGAGAATGATCAACACGGAGGCACGGAGGTCACGGAGGGTTTAGGAAAGTGACGACGACGGAGATTGTGGTGTTGGTCGCCGCCCTTGTCCCTGTCCTGCTGTTCCTCGGCTGGTTACGGCAAGGGCAGGCCCGCCAGAACCGCGAGGTTTGGAAAAAGGTATCCAGAAGCTGGCGACGTGCATGGCAGCGAACAGGCCATCGCCGCCAATAGATTCTCCGTGACCTCCGCGTCTCCGTGTTTGTCTCTCTCCGTGCCCTCCCTTGCCTCCGTGTCCTGAACCCGGCTAACGCCCGTGACGAGATCCATGCGCGGGGGGATCCTACCTCACGTCCGTCGAGGGTTATCTTGCTGTGTCCTTCGATGTTTGTAAATAACTGCGGACAATCTGATCGCGTACACCGTGGGTCCGGAGGAGGTCACCCGTGACACCGCCTGCGTGGCCCAGCAATCCGAGGAGCAAGTGTTCGGGCCCGACAGCATTACCGTAGCTGGCGGCTTCCACGCCCGCGGTGCGGAGCACGCGCCGCGTCTCACGCGAAAAAGGCACTTCTCTGCTCATGGCAACTGGCTCGTGGCCCGCCATTCCTTCCAGAAGTTCTGTTGCCAGCGCTGATGCCGAAGCGTCGGGTGACATGAACCGCTCAACAGTGCCTGGGCTGGCACGGAGAATCCCGATCAGCAAATGAGGAGGGGACAGAACTTGACTGCGGGATTCCGACACCGCAACGCGAGCTAGACGCATTGCTTCCCTCGCAGCATCGCTGTAGAGATCGAAGCGGAAGCCTCGAGGCAGCAGTACACACGCCAGCTTCCACAGCAGCCCTGAACCCTCCTGAATCTCGATTCGCGGTAATCGCATCGCTCACCTGTGGCTGGATGGTCGTACCACTCATACCTCGCCAGAATGTCATCCAACATCGTGCTAGCCACGGTGAGTCATCTTGACAGGCACGTATGTCGAGAGTACTTTGTTATGCAGAGCTGACACCACTTTTTGCTGTTAGAGGGTCCTGTCGCACAAGGATGGTAGCGATGAAGAAGTGGCAGAGACGCATCCGCGGTGCAGTCTTGATGGGCGTGACCTGGGCCGTCGTATGGGTGCCGGTTGCGTTACTGATATCGATGATCGTGGATCCGGATGGGTCCATGGATGAACCGTGGATATTGGCGGGAGCGTACCCGGGTTTCCTCAGCGCTGTGGTCTTTTCCGTTGTGATCTGGATTGCAGAGCGCCGCCGCCGATTCGATGAGTTGTCGTTTACGCGAGTGGGCGCGTTGGGGGCGGTGGCTGGTCTGTTGGTGGGAATGGTTCCGTTTGTTGCAGGCTCGAACTCCACCAATCTCCCGACGTGGCTGCTGATGCTCGCTATCATTGGTCCCATCACCCTGCTGAGTGCAGTCTCGGCCGGCGGTTCGCTGGCGCTATCCAGACGGGCGGAGAAGCTGAATTTCCTCGACGCCCGTGCGGGCGATGCCTAACATCCGCTTGCAGCCGGCGAAGCCTCGTGGATGGCCTTTCAGTTCTTCCTCAGCCTCTTAAAGGAAATACTTAGACTTTCTCCGTGCTCCCCGTGTCTCCGTGTTTATCTTTCTCCGTGTCCTCCCTTGCCTCCGTTTTCGTCAAGCTGGCTAACGCGCGGGACGAGATCCATGCGCGGGGGATCCTACCTCAGGATCACGGAGGCGGCGGAGAACACGGAGAGTGATCAACAGCGGAGACACGGACCGCCAAACCCTGACCGGCATGAACCGGTGCAGCTCAACGGTCGTGTTATCATCCGCGCCCTGAAACGAGATCAAAGCCGTTGGGGCGGCTCGCCGACTTGATGGATCACTCGGCAGGTTTGAAGCGGTCTACTGAATAGTAGTCCGGCAGACCATGACGGCGTGAGCAGGCAATGACCGATGACACTGGTTTCGGCGAGTGGCCACTCCACGATGCTGTGCTGCACGAACTTTCGTTCAACTGGAAGGAACGGCGGTGTGTTGTCACCCTTGAGGCCTTCGTCAGGGGTCTCGATCAAGACGCTGAGCTTTACCACATTCGTTTCGATGATGTGAGCGACCTGCGGATCCCGATCCAGGAGCCTTGGGGCAAGCAGGCGGAGAGCTACGTCAATACCCAGCGGCAAGAGGGCGACAGGTTCGTTTTCGAACTCCATTCCGGCGATGAGATTGAGGTCAGGGCTGGGAAGGCAAGCCTCTCACGGAAGGGGCCCTGACGGTCGGTGCCCGCCACCGGAGCTTTGATACAGCCTTCTTAAAGGAAACTGAGACTTTCTCCGTGCTCCCCGTGTCTCCGTGTTTATCTCTCTCCGTGTCCTCCCTTGCCTCCGTGATCCCATCACCGCGCGATCCGCCGCCCCGCTATCCACACCGACTCGATCGATCTCGTGTTGGCGATGTTCTCGGCGGGATTCTTCTCGAGCACGATGAAGTCCGCCCATGCACCCGGCTCGAGCACACCGATGCCCTTCGCCTGCAGGCACGCGGCCGCGTCGGACGTCGCCGCCTTGATCGTCTGCATCGGCGTGAGGCCGGCCTTCTCCACCATCAGCTTCAGCTCTTCGTGCTCGAAGAACCCCTGGAACCGCGCCGGCGGGCCGGTGTCGGTCCCGAACGCAATCCGCACCCCGGCGTCCGCGAGCCGTTTCAGGTTGGCGGCTGCCACGTCCAGCGCCTTGAGGTATCCCTGGGCCGCGCGGCTCGTGCGCACGGTCTCCTGCCGCTTCGGGTCGCGCAGCTCCTCGAGGATCTTCGGGTCGGCCGACCGCAGGAAGAACGGATCGGAGAAGAAGTCGGGCGTGCTGCCGTAGACGAAGGTCGAGACTTCCCGCATCAGCGTCGGACAGACGCAGGCGTCCCGGGCCTTCAAAAGCCCGATGAGCTCGTCGTCGACCGGCTTGTCCCGCACGCTGTGGGCGAGCATGTCGACGCCCGCGCGCGCCAGCGCCTTCGCGTCGTCCAGATAGAAGATGTGCGCGGCGGCCCGCAGGCCGTGCTTGTGCGCCTGCTCGACCACGGCGATCGCCGCAGCCATCGGCATCTTCTGCGCCGTGCCGAGGTTGTCGTCCACACGGATCTTGATGATGTCCGGCTTGGTCGCCGCGACCTTGTCGACTTCCGCGCGGGCCTCCTCCGGCGTCGTCGCGCTGATGACCGGCCCCGCGACGAGCAGGCGTGAAAGATCGAAGGACGCCGTTCGCTGCGCATCGCGGAGCGCGAACCCTGCTTCGCGATCGCCGCCAAGGCTCGCGACGGTCGTGACGCCGTACCTGGCGTAGAGCCCGAGCTGGGCTCGGAGGTTCTCCTCCGTGTAGAACTCGGCGGCCGACTTCAACCCGCGGGTATCGCCGACGTGCCCGTGCGCGTTGATGAATCCAGGGACGATCGTCCGCCCCGTGACGTCGATCCGCTCCGCGCCGGCCGGCACGCGCGTCGATGCCGCGGGACCAACCGCCGCCAGACGGCCGTTCTCGACAACGAGCGTCGCGTTGTCGAGCGGCGGGGTGCCGCGTCCGTTGATGACCCGCGCTCCGACGAAAGCCTTCGCCGTGTTGGCGGCGGCGATCGGCAGGTCCTCGCGATTCCCCCACTCATCCCACGAGCCCAGGTAGGTCTTCAGCTTGTCGTACCCGAGCAGGTGCAGCACGAACAGATCGTGCGAGGCGCGCATGCCGACCTGGCAGTACGCGATGACGTCATGCTCCGGCAGGACGCCCCGATCCCGGTAGAGCCGCGCGAGCGCCGGCGCCGGTTTGAACGCCCGCGTGTCGGGGTTGAGGGCATCTTCCCAGTACACCGGGATCGCGGACGGGACGATGCCGCCGCGACGCGCGCCGCGCAGCTCGCGGCCTTCGATCTCGCCGGTCGTACGCGCATCGACGATCTTCACACCCGGTTTTCCGATCGCCGCGACGACGTCCGACGCGGTCGCGAGCCACCGGGGCTGGGGGCGGGCGGTGAATCCACGGGCCTGGGGCATGGGGCCTGCGGCTTGGGACTTGTCGATCGGCCGTCCGTCCAGCGTCCACTTGGTCCAGCCGCCGTCGAGGAGCGCGACGTTGGAGTGCCCGTAGTAGTTCAGCAGCCACCACAACCGCGCGGCGTAGACGCCGCCGCGGTCGTCGTATGCGACGACGCGGGTCGCGTTCGTGATGCCGGCGCTCGCCATCGACCGCTCGAAGTCCGCGGGCGACGGCACGAATCCTGGCGCCTGGCCGGGATCGCGGGTTGCGGCGTTCTGGAGATGGACCGCGCCCGGGATGTGACCGTCTTCGTATCCGCGTGGCCGCAGGTCCACGATGCGAACGGCAGGATCCTGCAGGTGCGCCGCGAGCCACGCCGTATCGACGAGCAGCTCGGGCCTGGCGTACTTCGCAGGCACATCGGCCGGCGCGGCACGCTGAGCGATGAGGGGTCCGGCAACGGCGGCGCCGGCCAGGCCGACGATCAGGACGACACGACGCATGTCAGCCTCCACTTGGGTAGTGGCACAACCCTTCAGGTCGTCCGCCGGCCGGACGAGGCTAAAGCCTCGTTACCACTACCTGGCGGCCGGATGATAGCCCATCCGCCTGTCATATAATCCCCACCTCTTCTGACGACCGTTTCACTGAGGAGCCCGCTATGATCACGCTCCGTCTCCGCAGCATCCTGACGTTCGCGTTCCTGGTCACCGGTCCGGCGCTCGCGCCGGGCGACGCGTCGGCCGAGCCGATCAAGTTCGCGCGGTATCCCCACGCGGCGAACGGGCGCCTCGTGTTTTCGTACCACGGCGACATCTGGATCGCGAACGGCGACGGCAGTCAGCCCGCGCGCCTCACGGCGCACATCGGGCGCGACGCGTTTCCGCGCTTCTCACCCGACGGCACGCTCGTCGCGTTCACGAGCAACCGCATGGGAAACGACGACGTGTTCGTCGTGCCGGTCGGCGGCGGTGAGCCGCGGCAGCTCACGTTCAATACGGTCAACGACACCGTGCTGTATTGGACGCCGGACGGGCGCCGCGTGATTTTCGCGACGCAGCGCGGCACTCGCCCGTGGGGCAGTCCGCTGTACGGCGTTTCGGTGGATGGCGGCCTGCCGGAGCCGCTCGCGATGGATGCCGCGACGACCGGGATGATGAAACAGGATGGCTCGCTCGTCGCGTTCAACCGCATGGGCGGCTCGTACTGGCGAAAGGGCTACCGCGGCAACCGCGCGGACGACATCTGGATCCAGGACATCAAGAGCAGGAAGATCAGCCAGCTTACGGACATGAACCTGCAGGAGTTCCGCGGCCATACAACCGACGTGTATCCGATGTGGGGCGCCGACGGCATGATCTACTTCGCCTCCGAGCGCGACGGCATCTTCAACATCTGGAAGATCGCCGCAAGCGGCGCGAGCCAGCCGCAGCAGGTCACGTTCCACAAAGAGGACGGCGTCCAGTTCCCGTCGATCAGCCCGGATGGGAAAACGATCGTCTACGAGAACGAGTTCGACGTCTGGACGCTGGTGGTGCCGAGCGGGACGCCCACCCGCGTCCGGCTCAACCTCGATTTCGATCCGAAGGAAAACCTGACGTCGTACGTGTCGACTGCGAACAAGGCAGACACCTTCAGCCCGTCGCACGAAGGGGATTACCTCGCGCTCGACTTTCGCGGAGAGGTCTTCCTCGTGCCGACCGACCCGGACGTGGGCGAGAAAAGCCAGGTCACCGCGTCTGGCTGGCGCGATCAGAACGCTCTGATCGCGCCAGACGGACGGTCGGTGGCCTACGTGTCGGACGAATCGAAGGAATCCGAAGTCTGGGTGTTCGATCGCGCGTCCGGCCAGCGAAAGAAGCTCAGCACGCATCCTTCCTTCAAGGAGATCGGCGCCTGGTCTCCCGATTCCAAGCTGGTCGCATACGTCGGCGCCAATCGACTGTTCGTCGCCGACGTTGCGGCAGGCTCGTCGTCGGAAGTCGCCTACAACGAGGCCGGCGGCTACCAGAACCTGTCGTTTGCCCCCGACGGCAAGTGGCTCGTCTACGGCCGGCGCGACGAGGAGATGAACGCGGACGTGCACGTGCTCGACCTGACCGCGCGGCGCGAGCACAACGTGACCGCCAATCCGTTCAACGACACGCGCGGCGCGATCACGGCCGACGGGAAGCAGGTGGTGTTCCTGTCCGACCGGGACGGGGGAATCGTCCACCTGTTCGTCGTCCCGCTCGAGCGCCAGAAAGAGGATCCGAACGATCCGATCGTTCGTGAGAGGCTGAAGAAGGCGAAGCCGGCGGCGAAAGAGAACGCGTCCGGCGCGCAGACGCCTCCATCGGGACCCCCGCCTGCGCTGCGCGTCGAGGTGGACGGGATCGACCGTCGCGCCACTCAGCTCACGAAGGGTGAGGACCCGGTCACGGGCTACTTCCTCTCGGCGGACGGGAAGCTCGTGTACTTCCTGTCCAGGGACGACAAGGGGCCAGGACTCTTTTCCATCGGCGTCGACGGCAAGGATCGCAAGCGCGTCGCGGACGGGCAGTTCCCTGGCCTCCTCGCGTCGGGGGATCGCAAGAAAGTCTTCTTCACGCAGGATGGCGAGATCCAGCAGATGGAGCTGACCGGCGACAAGCGCAAGTCGAAGGTCGCCTTCAACGTGACCGTGAAGGTCGATCACCGCGCCGAATGGCAGCAGATCTTCGACGAGTGCTGGCGGGTCATGAAGTACCGCTTCTACGACGAGAAGATGCACGGCCGCGACTGGGCCGCGATCCGCGCCCGCTACGAGCCCCTGCTGAAGCACGTGGGCGAGAACCAGGACGTCTACGATCTCGCCAACGAGATGATCGGGGAGCTGAACGCCTCGCACACGGGCGTGAACGGGCCGCCGACCCGCGAGATGCCGGCCGCATACACCGCGCGGCACCCCGGGTTCGAGCTGGAGGCCGCCGGCGGAGCGTACCGAATCAGTCACATCTATCGCGACGGCCCGGCCGACAAGGAGTGGGTCGAGCTCAAGGTTGGCGACGTCGTCACCGCCATCGACGGAACGCCGCTCAAGGCGGGCGACAATTACTGGCGCGCGCTGAACCACACGCTGAACGAGTACGTCACGATCACGGTCGCCGGCGCCGGCGCCGCGCCGGAGCGGAAGGTTCGCATCAAGACCGTGCCCTCTCTCACTGACATCAAGTACGACGAGTGGGTCGCGAAGAACCGGGAGTTCGTGGACCGCGAATCGAAGGGCCAGATCGCGTACCTGCACATCCGCGCGATGAACCAGCCGTCGCTCCGGAAGTTCCAGAACGAGATCAACCAGTTCTGGAACAAGAAAGGCGTCGTCGTCGACATCCGGTTCAACGGCGGCGGCAACATCGATCAGGAGCTGCTCGACATTCTCGAGCGCCGGCCGTACCAGGTACCTGGAACAACCGGTGGGGCGCGCGGACCTGGGGCCGCCGGCCGCGTCAGGCGATCGCCGGGCCGAAGGTGATGCTCATCAACCACCGATCCGGCTCCGACAGCGAGGTCACGCCGATGGGCTTCCGCGACCTCGGCCTCGGCCGCATCGTCGGCAATCCGACGGCCGGAGGCGTGATCGCGACCGGGTCATTCCGTCTCATCAACGGCGGGACGATCCGGACGCCAGGCTCGCTCGTCGTGACGTACGACCCGACGAAGCCGAACAACTACGGCATCAACCTGGAGAATTACGGTGTCGCGCCGGACGTCTGGGTCGAGAACACGCCCGAGGACGAGCTGAACGGCTTCGACCGCGAACTGAAGACCGCCGTGGACGAAGCGCTCCGGATGATGAAGGAGCGCAAGTGGCAGTTCACGACGGAGGCCGACGGCGGAGCGCCGAAGGGTGGTTCACGGTGATCCAGTCGATGTGACCAGCCTAAAGGCTGGTACCACAACCAGCCTGAAGGCTGGTGCCACATGCAGCGCGCCCCGACCAGCCTGAAGGCTGGTGCCACATCGGCCTGAAGGCTGGTGCCACATGCGGCGGCGCAGGGGTCACGTCTTCGAGCCACGAAGCTTGTTGATCTCCTTCGCCACCTCTTTGGCGAGATCGGTGACGAACTTCTGCAGCGTCTTGGGGTTCTTCGTCTCGCTCGCGGCGGCCCAGAGCAGCTTGTTCATCGGCACGCTGTAGATCAGCGTCTCGACGACGATGATCGTGTCCTCGCGGACCGAGCCGGGCGTGTAGACCGCGCCCCAACCGTATCCGTAGTAGCCCCAGAGCGTGCCGTAGTACGGCGCCGCCCAGACCGTCGGCTCGGTGTACGTGCGCTCCTTCTCCGCGCTGACGGGCCGCAGCACGACGACGCCGTCCACCGAGGCGCGCTCGAACCAGCCTTTCGCCTTATCGGGATTCTGGAGCTCTTCCTTCGGGATCATGCGGTACGCGGCGACCCCCTGCATCCCCCGGGCCGTAAGCTCCTGCGACAGCGCCTCTTCGCCCGAGACGCGCAGCGAATCGTCCTGGGTCATGACGACCGCCGCCACCTTCTTGCCGGCGAAGGTCACGGTGCGCGCCTCCGGCGAGGACCATTTCGAGATGAACTTGGGGCCCGCCGCGGCGACCGCGGCGATGCCAATCACAGCTGAGGCAGCGAGGACGATTCGTGGCATGAGCGCTCCTGGTGTCGGCGTTAGAATAGCGCGCCGCAGGAGAAGCTGCCATGAGGGACTTCGAGATTCATCTGACCCATCGCCCCGGCGAGCTGGCGCGCGTGGCGGAAGCGCTGTCCCGCTACGGCGTGAACATCAAGTCGCTGGCTGCGCTCGAGATCGATCAACACGCCATCGTCCGGATCATCCCGGATGACATCGAGCCGGCGCGCACGGCGCTCGAGCAGGCGAACGTCCGCTTCGCGGAAGGCGAGGTGGTGACGGTGCTGCTCGAGAATCGGGCCGGAGAGGTCGCGAAGATCGCCGCCAAGCTGGCCGAAGGCAAGGTCAATCTGCGCGCCATGTACGTCACCGGCCTGGTCGACAACCTCGTCGAGCTGGCCATCGTCGCCGACGATCCCAAGAAAGCGAAGAGGCTCCTGGCATGATCCGATTTGTGTTCGTCGCCGCGCTGGCCGCGGGCCTCGCACAACAGACGCAACCCGCGAATCCGCAGCCCTGGACCCAGTCAGAAAAGCAGATTCGGGACACCGTCGAGCGCGTCCGCGCGGGGCGCGATCTCTCGCCGAAGGCATGGCCCGGCGGGGCGCGCGTCGCGGTCGGCCTCTCGTTCGACCTCGACAACGAGACCGGCTCGCTGCGTGACGGGCGCGACAGCCCGTCGCTCCTGTCGCAGGGCGAGTACGGGTCCCGCGCGGGACTGCCGCGCGTGCTGGCGCTGCTCGAGAAGCACGCGATTCCCGCGTCCTTTTTCGTCCCTGCCGTGAGCGCCATCCTGTATCCGGACTCCATGAAGGCCATCGTGAAGAGCGGGCGGCACGAGGTCGGCCTGCACGGATGGATTCACGAGCGGAACTCGACGCTCGACGAGGCGACCGAACGGGATCTGCTGCGCAAGGCGGCCGAGACGCTGACCTCCGCGACGGGGAAGCGCCCCGTCGGCATGCGAACGCCGTCCTGGGACTACAGTCCGTACACGATTGCCATCGCGCAGGAGCTCAAGCTCCTCTATGACAGCAGCCTCATGGCGGACGACCGCCCGTACGAAGTGGTGTTTCGCGGCCAGCCCACGGGCATCGTGGAGCTGCCGGTCGAATGGATCCTGGACGACTATCCGTACTTCTGGATGGATCGCTTCGCGACGATCCGCCCGACGATGACGCCGGACGAGGTCTTCTCCATCTGGAAGGGAGAGTTCGACGGAGCCTGGGAAGAGCGCGGCATGTTCATCCTGACCATGCATCCGCATGTGATCGGCCATCGCGGCCGGATCGCGATGCTCGATCGGCTTGTGACGTACATGAAGTCGAAGCCGGGCGTGTGGTTCGCGACGCACGAAGAGATCGCGCGATACGTGAAGGATGGAGGGCGATCGTCGTTGTAGACAGCGGAGGGCGGGCCTCTCAGGCCCGCCTTATCGGGCCCGCCCTACCAGATAAGCGCGGGCGGCTGCGCGCCGGTCGTCCGGACGTCGATCGAGATCCGCCACTGCCCGTCGGCGCCGCGCGTGTAGATCGTGACGTACGCGCCGCTCACCACCGGGCCGCCATCGGCCGCTTCCTCGAACGTCCCGGACTCGGCGCCCAGCTCGCCGGAGCCGACGATCTCGAATCGCTGCGGCGACAGCCTGACGCTCGCGGGGCGGACGCCGGACTGCAGCAGCTTCGTGAAATGGCGCGAGACCTCCTCTGCGCCGCTCAACCGCTCGCCGTCCGAGAGGACCACGAGGGCATCCTTGGTGTACAGGGACGACAGCCCGGCGATGTCTCGGCCGTTGAGCAGCGCCGCGTACTCAGCTCGGGTAATCGTGAGCTCACGCTCGGCGCCGCCGACCGCGCCCGCCTCGACGCGCATCACAACCTGGGCGTAGAGCGTTGCCGGAAACGCGACCAGCAGGGCAACGACGACCGCCAGCAGTCGCTTCATGGGATACCTCTGGAGTGTTCCAGAGTGCGCAAGCCGCATGCCGCGGAAGGAGCGATTTCAGGCCGGAAATCGCGCGGTTTCCGCTGACCGCCGACAGACGTGTAATGCCGGGACGAAAAGCGTCGCTCAGCCTGCGCCCTTCGACTTTCGCCGGGCCTCCAGTTCCTCCAGCGTGCGCGGCCAGTCCTTCGCCAGCAATCGCGAGAGGGCGCGGTCCGCGAGGAGCCGGCCGCCGGTCTGGCACGACGGGCAATAGTTCATCTCGTTGCGCGCGAAGACGACGCGCTGAATCGGCGTGCCGCAGGTCGGACATGGCTTGCCGAACCGTCCGTGGACGGCCATGTCCGGGCGGAACGCCGTGACTTTCTCCGGAAACGCTTCCCGCGCCTCCGCGGTGAGCCGGTCGATCCACGCGCGCAGCGTTGTCGTCGTCGCCTCGTGCAGCACGCGGATCTCACGGTCGGTCAGCGCGTCGGTCAGCTTGAGCGGCGACAGCCGCGCGGCGTGCAGGATCTCGTCCGAGTAGGCATTACCGATCCCGCTGAACACGGTGGGATCCGTCAGCGTCCGTTTGACCGTGTGGGTCTCGCGCCGCAAGGCGTCCGCGAACGCCGGGAGATCGGCCCGGAGCACGTCGATGCCGCCGGGATCGTGATCGGCGAGCGACGCGCCGACGACGACGTGCAGCGAGGCCTGCTTGCGCGAGCCCGCCTCGGTGACGAGCAGCGTCCCATCGGGAAAATCGAACGTCGCCTGATCGACCTTGCTCTTCGGCCGCGCGCCGGGGTCGCGCCATCGGAGCCGGCCGGCGATCATCAGGTGGAGGACGAGATGGAGATCGTCTTCGAGCGCGAAGACGATCCGCTTGCCGAGCAGCTGCAGCCCTTTCACGCGGCGGCCGATCGCCGCCTCGAGCGGCGGCTCGACGCTGCGCAGAAAGAACGGCCGCGCGAGCGTCACGGCCTGAAGCGGCTGGCCGACGACCCGTGGCTCGAGCGCCGTGAGATAGGCCGAGAGATCCGGAAGTTCAGGCATTGCTGAATGCCAGTATAGAATCCAGACCACATGGCCATCCCGGCCGCGCGTCCGCCCGAACCGATCGAGCCCGGCGTCATCAACTGCGCCGCCTACTCTGGCGGATGCCGCGTGGCCGACCTGTCGATCGACAAGATCAGCGACGCGCTGCGGCAGGAGGACAGGTTCGTCTGGATCGGCCTGTACGAGCCGAGCGCGGACGTGCTGGCCCGCGTGCAGCGGCAGTTCGGCCTCCATGATCTCGCGGTCGAGGACGCGCACACGGCGCACCAGCGGCCCAAGATCGAGCAGTACGACAACTCGTTGTTCGTCGTGCTCAGGACGGCGCAGTTGACTGCGAGCCAGGCCGGGCTCGAGTTCGGCGAGACCCATGTCTTCGTCGGCCCGCGCTACGTGGTCTCGGTCCGCCACGGCTCGTTGCAGTCGCACGTCGGCCTCCGCGCCCGGTGCGAGGCGACCCCTCAGCTCCTCGTGAAAGGTCCCGGGTACGTGCTCTACGCGCTCATGGACTTCATCGTGGACCAGTACTTTCCGATCGCGGCGCGGCTCGAGGATGATCTGGAGGAGATCGAAGACGAGATCTTCTCTGAGCGCCCGGGCCGGGCCGCCACCGCCCGCATCTACGCGCTGAAGCGCGACCTGCTCCGCCTGAAGCGCGCGGTCTCGCCGCTCGTCGACGTCTGCAATCGACTCGTCCGGTTCGAGCACAACCTCATCCCGGCCGACACGCGCCCGTACTTCCGGGACGTGTACGATCACGTCGTCCGCATCAACGAAATGATCGACACGCAGCGCGAGCTGCTGACGATGGCGCTCGAGGCCAACCTGTCGCTGATCTCCTCCGAACAGAACGAGCATACGAAACGCCTGGCGGCGTGGGCTGCCATCATCGCGGTACCGACCGCGATCGCGGGCATCTGGGGCATGAACTTCGAGGCGATGCCGGAGCTCAGGTGGAAGTACGGATACTTCCTCGCGCTGGCGACGATGATCGGCGCCTGCGGCGCGTTGTATGCCGGCTTCAAGCGGTCCGGCTGGCTGTAGGGGTGATATGGGATTGCTAGGGAAGCGCGTCGAGCTCAAGGCCGGCGATCACGCGCCCGACTTCACGCTCCAGGCGTCGGACGGCAGGACGTATACGTTGTCCGACTTCAAGGGCCGGCAGGCGGTTGTCATTGCCTGGTTTCCGAAGGCGTTCACGCGCGGCTGCACGATCGAGTGCAAGTCGCTCGCGGAGAAGGGCAACCTGATCAAGAAGCACAACGTCGCGTACTTCATGGCCAGCACCGACCCGCTCGAGGACAATTCGGGCTTCGCGACACGGGAGCACGCGGACTTTCCCATCCTGAGCGATCCGACGAAGGAGGTCGCCAGGGCGTACGGCGTGCTCGGGCTCGTCGGCTTCGCGAATCGCTGGACCTACTACATCGGCAAGGACGGCCGGATCCTCGAGATCGACAAGTCGATCAAGCCCGGGACGACGGCTGAGGACATCGCTGCGAAGCTGGGCGAGCTGGGAGTGGAACGGGCGTAGGTGGGAGAACGTAGAGAGGACAGAGACGGGTTAAACGCGAAGTTCGCAGAGATCGCAGAGAGTGAGCTGGAAGCAGGAGCGGCCGGGGCCAGACCAATGGTCGGGCCTACCGTTGCACGAACGAGCCCACACGTAAGAGCCTGCAAGCCGTCTCGAACTGGCTCTTACGTGCGGGCTCGTTCGCGCAACGGACGCGCCGAAGGCGCGCCGGCCGCTCCTGCTTCCAGCCTCTGCGTTCTCAGCGCCCTCTGCGTTGAATCCGTTTCTGCGCCCTCTCTCAAACTCCGCGCCCTCCTACCGATACCGCCTCCCGTGCTTGATGACGATGTCCACGCGCTGCAGGAGCGCGATGTAGCGCAGCACGTCCCCCTTCACGGCAATCACGTCGGCATACTTGCCCGGGCTGATCGTCCCGACCTCGCGGTCCACCTTCATCGCCACCGACGGCCAGTACGTCGCGCCTCGAATCGCCGTCATCGCGTCCACGCCGAGCAGGTTCACCCAGGCGTCCAGCTCGCGCCAGGTCGACGAGCTGTGGAACTTCATCGGGATCCCGCTGTCGGTGCCGACGAGCAGCGTGACGCCCGATTCCTGAAGCTGCTTGAACTTGCGCGGCAGCGTCGGACGCCGCGCCGGCGTGGCCTGGAAGTACGGCAGCTGACCCGGATGCTGGATCGATTGCTTGATGTCGGCCACGATGTCAGGCGGGAGGCCCTCCCGCCACGCCGGGTCGTCCAGGTGCTCGGGGTTGTCGCGGACGTACTCGTAGTTGAAGAGGCCCTCGATCGTCGGCGTCCAGAAAAGGGGCCCGCGCGCCATGTTCGCCGTCCGCTCGCGCAGCATCGCGATGATGTCCTCCGGATACTCGGGAGAGCTGGCCAGCCCCGTGTGCTCGAAGCAGTCGACGCCGGCCGCGAGTCCCCGCCGGATCTCCTCCGGCCGGTGCGCGTGCGCGACGACCGGCTTGCCGCGGCGATGCGCCTCGTCCACGATTGCCTGGACCTCGTCGAGCGTCATCTGATCCTGATCGATCAGCTTGATCACGTCGACGCCGCCGTCGGCCAGCTTCCGCACTTTCGCGCGGGCGTCGTCCGGCCCTTTCACGCCCCAGCGAAAC
Organism: uncultured Acidobacteriota bacterium; assembly: GCA_963847125.1. Taxonomy (GTDB): domain Bacteria; phylum Acidobacteriota; class Vicinamibacteria; order Vicinamibacterales; family 2-12-FULL-66-21; genus DATAEE01. Next base: position 1,200,231 of record CAWJYM010000004.1, on the reverse strand, counting down.
AGCTCGGTGCCGGGGTGCGGCTCGTGCTGAATGAAGGGCCCGGACATGTACATCGTCGGGCCCGGTATCTTGCCTGCGTGGATGCGGTTGCGGACGTTGACGGAGGCCTCGAGCGGCGCACCCAGATCGCGCGCGCTGGTCACACCCGCCATCAGCAGCTGCTTCGCGGAGGCGGGCATGATGACCGGCTCGAACTGCGCGGGGTATGTCTTGTCCCAGTGGGTGTAGTCGCTGTGGCCGTTGATCATGAGGTGGACGTGCATGTCCCAGAGCCCGGGCAGCACGCTCATCGCTTCGGTCGAGATGACCTCTGCGGCGGGGGGCACCGCCAGCGACCCGACCTGGCCGACCGCGATGATGCGCTCTCCCTCGATCAGAACCACGCTGTTCCGGAGCGGACGGCCGCCGAAGCCGTCGATGAGCGTGCCGCCGACGAGCGCTTTGACGGGTTTCGCCTGCCCCTGCCCCTCGATCGTTACCATCGCGACGAGGGCGCCGACCGCGGCGAGCGCGGCGGCGACGATTCGAATCCGCATCGACATCCTCCATCCCCGACGAGCCTGAAGGCTCGTACCACGTTCACGAAACGAGCCTGAAGGCTCGTACCACGTTAACGCAGGCGCCAACCCACTCCGGCCACGGCGACGACGCGATAGGTATACCCGTAATCCTTTTCGACGCGATGTATGCGGGCGGACGCCTCGATGAGCACCTCTGGTGCAAGCCGGAACGTGCGGGTCAGCCCGGTCTCCGCGTAGTCACGAACACCGCGGTACCGGGATCCATCCCGACGGATGGACTGATAGTTTGGATCGCCTTCGGCCTTGATGAAGTCGTCTCCGCGCCAGAAGAGAATGTGGCCGCGCCAGCCGCGATCTTCCGCTGAAACGCGGCCGAAAAACGCGCCGCCATCCCGGCTTCGAACCGGCGTGCTGCGATCCGGCACGAACCGCGACAACAGGCCGTAGATCTCGATCGACGCCACGTCGAGCGGGCCCGCGCGGCCGCGCACGACGACCCCGGTCGCGAGCGCGAGGCTGTCGTTCACGGGGCCGGACGCGAACAACTGCCCTCCTTCGTGCACGACGTGAAACTGAAAGGGGATCGCGAACGGACCCGTCACGCCGACGTCGCCCGCGACGCCGGCGTCGAGGCGCTCGCGGTGCTCGGGCGTGTTGACCCGCTGCCAGTTCAGCCACATCTCGTGCCGCAGCCTGGATCCACGGAAGGTTCCACTGCAGGCCGGCCTCGTACGGTCGATCGAAGGCGAGGGTCTCGCGCTGGAGGGGCGGCAGCAGACCGTGAGGGCCAGTGCGGTCGGGGCCCGGAGGATCGCCGACGTGGGGCCCCGGGAGCGTGCCGAAGAGGAACGACGACCGCCGGCCGTGCACCTCGAGCGCGAGGATCGGCCGCGCGAGCTCGAAGGCGTCGTCCCCGCCGAACCTGATGTTGCCGAAGGCGCCCAGCGACAGCCGCACGCGGTCGGTGATGTCGCGCAACGAACGCTACGCGCGCCGCGGCGCCGAAAATGGTCTCCCCTTCTCGAAACGGGTTGCGGAACTCGGTGTTGTCGCCGTAAAACAGAACGTCACTACGAAGCGTCAGGCGCTCCGGACCAGGCTGAAGCCTGGTGCCACCCGTGACGCGCTCCTGCGCCCACGCCGGCCCAGAGGCGACTACGAGCGCGAGCATGGCTCCAGCCAGACCCGTCCGCCGGCGCGGCATCGGCCTAACGATACTTCTGATCATCTTCGTTGGGACCACGAAGGCCGTATCGGCGCAGACGGCGGACCCTGCTCGTCACGACGACCCGTTCGCGCGGCGCGTGTGGGCTGTTGAACTCGGCGGGCAGGTGGAGCTGGAAGCCTGGAACTACAACCTGAATCACGAAGAGATTTACGGGGTGTCGACCGGCTTCACGTACGGTCTGGGCAAAGGCGTGGTCCTCACGGTCGCGTGGCCGTTCTCGTACGTCTCTCAGCGCGGCGTCGACGGACTGGTCCTCGGGGGGACGATCGGCGTGCGCGGCCGCGTGTATCGCCGCGCGCGCGTGTCGGTCTACTGGGAGTTCGGTGTCGGCGTTTCCGACGCCGACACGTCAATTCCGCCGCGCGGCACGACGTTCAATTACATCGCGCAAGGTGGCGGCGGCGTGACGGTGCGCCTCGCGCACGGATTTCACGCGCTCGCCGCGTTGCGGTGGATTCACTTCTCGAACAACGGCCTGGCCGGACGCGATCGCAATCCGGACATCGAAGCGATCGGTGCGCAGGTTGGGGTCTTGATGCCGTTCTGACAAAACGCATGTGGCACGACCCCCACAGCGCGTGTGGTACGACCCTTTAGGGTCGTCCGGGTGACGAGGGTGGACTCTTGCATGGCGTCGGCCATGTCGTGCACGGTCCCACGTCGACCATCCGCGTATAGATCAACGTACTTGTGCTGGGCCCGTCCGGACCCGTGGTCGTGATCTCGATCGTCAGCGTCTGACCATCCGCCGCGATCCCGATGACCTCCTTGACCTGCACGCTCGGAGACGTTCCGGAGGAGGACTCCCGAGTCCCTTCGCTCACGAGCGTGCGGCCGTCCCACTTCGACGTCATCGCGACGCTTCCTCCCGGTCCAACGGTGACGGGCGTCACAATCCTGGTGCCTGCCTTGTAGAGTCGCGCGTGTCCTTCGTTGATCTGGCTTTCGATCACGAGCGTGCCATTCGCCGGCTGCGTCACGTGAAGCGCGGCCGGTGCGCCGGCGGCCGCAAGACCCGCCAGACCGGCCGTTGGCGCGATGCGGCTTCGCTCGGTGTCGAGCCGCCAGGTGCCCGAGAAGTCCGGAGCCTGCGCAATCGCGAGAGCGACGTGAGCCGTCGCGAACACCACTGCCGTGACCGCGCGCCTCATTGGGCCCCCAGATCGAGCGAGACGATCTTCTCGCGGTCGCGCGCGTAAAGCGTCGTGCCAACGAGCGTGGGCACCGTCCACGACGTGGTGTCGAACACCTTGGCCTGGGACAGGATCGTCACACCTTCAGGGGTCAACGTGGCAAGTGCCAGATCGCCGTCCTCATCCATGATGATGGCTTTTCCGTCCGCGTAGATCAGGCTCGCCCGTCCGAACCCACGATGCTGCCACGCCGCCTGCCCCGTCTTGACGTCGAGCGCGGTCAGAAACGCGGGACCGAAATCACCGGTCGTGCCGTACACGTAGTCGCCCAGCCGGATGGCGCTGAGAAACATGAAGCGGACGCGGTTCGTGAACCAGAGCTCTTCGGCGTGCGTGACATTCCCCTGTCGGGTCAGCCGGATCGCGCGGCTGCCGGCCTTGTACGCCGAGGAGACGAACAGAATGTTGTCGTTTCCCCACAACGGTGTCCCGCAATTGAGGTCGTTCCCCGGATCGTGCGGATGAGACCAGAGGACGGTCCCGTTCGCCGGGTCCAGTCCGGTGACCGTGCCACCACCGAGGAAGACCACCTGATCTCTCCCGCCGACCGTGATCAGGATCGGAGCGGCGTCGGAGATCAGAAAGTCGCCGCTCTTCCACACGACCGCGCCATCGCTCTGCCGGAAGGCCATCACCGACTGCCCCGGGCCGCCGACGCTGCAGATGACGGTGTCGCGGTAGGCGATGAAGCTGCATCCGTAGCCCACCTTGACAACGGGACGGATGAGGAGCGGCGGGGCGTTGAAGTCGGCGATCAAATCGTGCGACCACAGGACGTTGCCGGTCTTCTTGTCGAACGCGAAGATCTGCTTGTTGGTGCCGCTCGTGAAGAGCCGTTCGCCCACGACGAGCGGGGTCGAGTGCGGTCCCGCTCCGAAGCTGAAATCCTCGAGCTTGGAGGGGTATTTATGCTCCCAGATCGTCTTGCTCGTGGCCGCATCGAGCGCGATGACCGATTCTTCAGGCTCGAACGGTCCGCCGCGTGTACGGCCGTTGCCGACTCTGTACATGGTGAACAACCGGCCATCGTCGGCGACGATCGCCGAATGGCCGGTGCCGAGCGGACGGCTCCAGATTACGCGCGGCCCGGCGTCGGGCCACTTGCTGGAAAGCCCCGTGGCCTCGACGATGAAGTTGCGGTTCGGGCCGCCCCACTGGCGCCAGGCTGGCATGTCGGCCCGCGCCGACGGCCAGGCGGACACGAGCACGATCGTCACGAGCCCGCCAATTACCTGCTTCCAGGCCCGAATGTTCATTCCATCGCTCACCTCTCTCGGAGCGTCGCGTGCACCTTAGAACTTGTCTGAGACGCGCGGGGCCTGATACTCCACCTTCACGTAGCCGCGCACGGGCGCCGTGCCGGCGGCCAGCCGCGCCGCGAGCTGATGATAACCTTCCTCGCGGGCGGTGAAGTCCAGCACGAGTGGAGCGGTTCGGTCGGCTCTACCCGTGCGCGTGCGCCGGCCATGCGCCCGACTCTTCCGGCCGGCCGGATCGGGACGGAACACGACGAGCTCGATCCGCGCGGGCGCGTCGGCGTAAAGCGATACCCGCACGGGCGCACCGCGGGCGCTCCAGATGGCGCCGGCGGTGCGGAACGTTCCTGACGCGATCTTCCCGCCAGAGCCGGGGGCCGACGGCCGCGAATCCCCGAGATCGTCGTCGAGCTGAAACTCCTGCGTCGTCCGGCGTGACGCAGGGGCAAAGCCGCCGCCGATCCCGGCCGGCGCCCACACCGCATAGGACATCGGTGGCACGCTCACCCTGACTCGACCGTTGTCGTCGGTTTCCAGGTCCTGGGCGTTCGAGCCGCTGTAGTCGTGGAGTCGAACCCGGCGCCCGAAGTCGGTCTCGACCCACGCCTCGCGGGCCTCCGAGCCGTGATCGTTCAATCCGACCAGCGCACGGCCGCCGCGCTCGATCACGATCAGATCGGGCGATTCCTGATAACGGACCTTGTAGACCCCGTCCTTGACGTTCAGCTTCTGATGCGCCCAGACGAGATTCACGAGATACGAGCGCGTCTGGATCGCATCGGCGGCCGCCTTGAAGCGACTCTCAGTGTTATTGAGGAAAAGATCCTCGTAGTAGACGACTGGACTGCCGTCCACGGCGAACGCCGCCGCGTACGCGACGTCGGCGCGAGGGTTGTCGGGGTCGATCGTCGGCGCCAGCTCCGCATCATTGAGACGCCAGTCGCCCGAGCGATCGTCATGCTCGACCGATCCCGGCAGCGAATCCCAGTGCGAACCGCGCCACGTATCGTGGTTGTTCACGAACGGCGCCGTCTTCAGCCGGTTCTGCTGCTGGTAGTTCGGCAGGCTGCCCATGTCGAAGGCGCCGCCCGCCTCGACGATGTTCGCCAGCGCATCGCGGAGGGAAAAGTCGAAGGTACCGGAACGATTGCGCGTCTCCTCGGCCCACGAGTCGAGCTGCTGCCGACCGCCCACGAACTCCCCCACCGCGAAGTAGTCGACTCGATCTCCCATGGCGTTGAACAGCAGGTCCTCGACGACATACGCCTCGAAGTGCTTGACGGCGTCGAACCGGAATCCATCCGCGCCGATCTGCCGTGTCAGCCACCGCATCCAGCTGCGCGCCTGATCCAGCATGTAGCGGCCATTGCCCCCTCCACCGTGCGGCGCGTCGAGATAACAGATATCGGGCCCGAAGAGCTGACCGCAGATGTCGCCGGTCGTGCACGAGTGATCCGGATTCGGGTGGAAATTCCAGTGATCCTTGGGCCATCGACCGGCCGCCGGACCACCGAAGCCGACGTACCGGAACTTCTTGAATCGGTCGCCGGGCGCTGACGGATCCGCCTCGGCGCCGATGACGTGGTTCAGGACGATGTCCGGATAGACCTCGAGCCCGTTGGCGTGCGCGACAGCGACGAGGCGAAGCAGGCTGTCTTTCGTGCCGAACCGCGTTGCGACCGTCCCCTTCTGATTCTTGTCGCCAAGGTCGTAGTGGTCGAACGGGTCGTAGCCCATGCTGTTCGCGCCGGCGTTGCCTTTGAGGGGCGAAGGAATCCAGATGGCGTCGAAGCCCAGATCGCGCAGACGCGGGGCGAGCTTTGCGAGGTAGGTGTACCAGTCCTGCGCGTGGCGCTCCGTCCAGGCGTCCCACCAGAACGCCTGGAGTACGACTTTCCCGTTCCAGGGGTTGCCGCGCGCTGGCTGGTCGATCAGCACGACGGCCGTCAGCAGGACGAATGCAGCCGCGAGATGTCGTTTCAAGACCCCGGCGTCACTTGCGATCGCTCGAGCGGAGCGGCGCTGCGGGCCCAATGGCCGCGCAGCGCCCTACGGTTCGGGGGGACAGTCGGCGCTTACTGCACCTTCTTCGCGTGAAGCGCGAAGGCAGCGCCTTGCGGATCCATCGCGTTCACAATCCAGTCGCCGCCGGGAACTTCCATCGGCCCGTTGAGGATCTTGCCGCCGTTTGCCTTGATGCGCTCGGTGGCGGCGGTGATGTCGGGCACGCGGAAGTAGATCTGCCAGTTCGGCGGCACCTGTGCCATCTGGGGCGGCTTGTTCATCATGCCGCCGATCATCCCGTGAGGACGGTTGAACATGTAGTACTTGCCCATCTCCCCCATGTCCATCGTCTCGCTCGGCTGCCAGCCGAACACCTCGCTATAGAACTTCAGCGCCGCGGCTGCGTCGGTGGTCATCAGCTCGAGCCACGACGCCTCGCCTACTTCTGCCGCGGCCTCCGGCTGCTGTTCGGTCGACGGCTCGTAGATGTAGAAGGCGGCGCCCTGCGGATCCTTCATCATCTGCATGCGCCCGACGGTGGGGACCTCGATCACTGGCGAACAGCTCGCCGCCGCCGAGACGCTTGATGTGCGCCGCGGCCTCTTCGAGTTTCGGCACGCCGACATACATCGCCCAGAATGGCGGGGCGTTGATCCCCTCTGGCGTCGTCAGGACGCCGGCGACCGGAATCTGTCCGGCGCGATTGAACATGGTGTACGGCTGTGGCGAGCCCTCGAACGGCGCCGACGTCCAGCCGACCACGTTCTTGTAGAACGTCTCGGCCGCTTTCATGTCGGTCGTCATCAGTTCGTACCAAAGGGGGCGTCCCAGCAGGGTTGAAACGGCAACGGTCATAGAAACCTCCCAACGTGCGGAAATCCTGTCATGCGCCGACCCAACTGTAAGGAGATCGGCGTCAGCAATCGGCTAGTCTGCCACAGCCGGACGCCGGCTGCGCAAGGGGGCCCTAGACGTACATCGGCTGGCCGTTGCTCAGCGCCACCCAGCCCCGAACAACGCGATAAATGAACCAGAGTCCCACGAGGACTATCGGCAGCCAGGCGATGAGGATGCCGATGCCCAGCGTCACGACGATGAACAGCACGCAGAGCGAGATCCACAGCAACCCGAACCAGAACGTTCGGATCTGCCATCGAAAGTGCGACTCCAGCCAGGTGCCGCGCGCTTCCCCCCGTTTCACGTAGTTCAGAATGACCGCGATGATCGACGGCCAACCGGTGAGGAACGCGCCGACCACCGTCGCGGCTCCGAGGATGCCCGTGAGCAGGCTGAACGCGTGAAGCGCGTAAATCGCCTGCGTCCAGGTCTTGAGCGAGTCCGACGGCATGTTGGCCTCCTGTGCGTGCGCAGGGATCCTGGCCTGGCGGCGTCAAGCGCAGGCCGGCCTGGTGAGCCGCCGAGCGCCCATCAAGGTGGGCCCAGCATGTCGACCGCGATGTTGATCCCCCAGCCCTCCGTTGTTGTCCGAGATCCTGTCGTCGTTCTGGCACACTTCAAGTCGGCCCGTTCCGGTCGTCGTAAACCGCACGTCGGTGCCGCCCTGAACGACCTGTGAGCCCACCCTCAACACCAGCGAATACTCGCGAAGTCCCGGAAAGGGAAAGCTGTTTCCCGCAGACGAGCCTGGTCCTGCCGTTGGCGCCATAGGAGCATCCGCCAGGCTGACAGCCGAAACTGATGAGGGGTGATGCGTCCGTTGTCACGTGCACCAGCGATCTCGACGGGCAGCGGCGGGCGATTCGGAATCGCGTTGCACGCCGTGGTCGCGTCCGGCTGAGCTGTAGCCGAGCTTGTACATCGGGCGGGTCGATCGTAAACCTCGTATTCACTCTGCCTGTGCAGTTCTGCGTCCCCGAGGCCGTGATGGTCTTTCCCCCCGCCCAGCCGGTGAATGTATGTGAGAACGTGGGATTGCTCGCCAGATCGACGTTGGTCCTGTTCTCCTCGGTGCCGTCGCTGAAGTCGACGGTCAGCATCCCGCACGTGCCCGTTCCAGTGACGGTGAACACGTGATTCGTCCCAAGAACAACAGGGCCGGGCGGATTCGAAGGCTTGACCTCCTTGACGACTCCCACACCATTGCACCCGTGAAGTCCCGTCGCGACGACGATGACGCACAGGTTCTTCAGCCATCGCGTCACAGAGACACGCCGCCACAGAGTCTTGTTCATGTTTTTGCCTCAGCAGATGACGCCATCCATACACGATGCGGCTTGTGTAAAGAACACCGCGTACGGCCGCGTCGTCAGCGTGCAATCGAAGGCCGACGGACAGCTGTTCACGCAGATGTCGGGCAGCACAGTGCGCCTCGAGAGCAGGCACTGACCGCGGGTGGCGGTCGGGGTCGTGGCGACGTCGACGACAACGAGGGTAACGAGCAGGAATACCACGAGGGCGATCGACGCTCCGATGACTATTCTCATCGACCCCTCCCGTTGACCGTGATCTCAAGCCCGCGCCGGCGCGCGATCACCCCGCCGCGCAGCGTCTGCACGACGACGTACAGCACCGGGATGAGAAGGATGTTGAGGAAGGTGGCGAAGAACATCCCGCCTGCCACCGCGGTCCCGACCGAATGCCGCGCCTCGTGGCCGGCGCCCGTGGCGAACACGAGCGGGAGAACGCCCAGGATGAACGCCAGCGACGTCATCAGGATCGGCCGCAGCCGGATCCGCGCCGCTTCGATCGCCGCGTCGACGATCGTCATGCCGCGCCCCCGGAGCTGCTCCGCGAACTCGACGATCAGGATCGAGTTCTTCGCCGCGAGACCGACGAGCATGACGAGCCCGACCTGACAGTAGACGTCGTTGGCCAGCCCGCGCATCCACTGCGCGCTGAGCGCGCCAAGGACCGCCAGCGGCACGCCGAGAAGAATAATGAAGGGGAGGATCAGGCTCTCGTACTGCGCCGCGAGCGTCAGATACACGAGCAGGATCGCCAGGGCGAAGATCAGCAGCGACTGACGGCCCGCCTTGATTTCTTCGGCCGAGAGGCCCGACCAGGCGAAGCCCATTCCCTGCGGCAGCGTCGTCTCGGCCAGCCGCTCCATTTCCTGGAGCGCCTGCCCCGAGCTCACGCCCGGCGCCGCCGATCCCGTGATCGACGCCGACCGGAACAGGTTGAAGTGGCTGATGACCTGCGGCGCCGTCGTCTCGCTGACGCGGACGACGTTCTGCAGCGGGAGCATGCGGCCGTCCTCGGTCCGCACGTAGTACTCGGCGAGAGACCTGGGATCGGACCGGAATTGCCGGTCGGCCTGAACGTAGACGCGGTACGCGCGATTGTTCAGCTCGAAGTCGTTGACGTACTGCGATCCGAGAAACACCTGCAGGGCGTCGGTGACCTCGCGGAGCGGGACGCGCAGGCTGCGTGCCTTTTCGCGATCGAGATCCACCTGGAGCAGCGGGATCGTTCGCGGTAAAGCTGCTGAACAGGCCGCTGCAGAGACGCGGTCTGGTTTCCCGCTCCGACCATCCCGTGGACGGCGCCGGCCAGATCTTCGATGCGCCCGCCGCTCTGGTCGAGCACCTCGAACTGAAAGCCGCCGAACTCGCCGAGGCCAGGAATGGGCGCCGGCGCGAAGGCCACCACGATGGCGCCGGGGATGCTGAAGAGCGGCCCGCGCAGCCTGTTGATGATCGCCTGCGCGGAGTGCTCCTCCCCCCTCCGCTCGTCGTACGGCTTGAACGCCGAGAAGATGAGCCCCTGGTTCGACGCCGCCCCGGAGAAGCTGAACCCCATGACCGAGAACACGCCCTGGACTTCCTCCGTCTTGAGCAGAATCGCTTCGGCCTGCCGCGCGATGCCGGACGTGTATTCGAGCGACGCGCCCGCCGGCGCCTGCACGAGCGTGATGAAGTAGCCGAGGTCCTGCTCGGGGACGAACGCTCGCGGCACTTTCGCGTAGACCCACGCCGTGAGTCCCAGCGCAGCGACGAACGCCACTACTACGGCCCAGCGGACGCGCATCAGGCGCCCCACCACCGCGACATAGGCGCGCGTGCCGCCGGTAATGGCGCCCTCCACGCGGCGGAAGAACGCCCCCTTCCCGTGCGCGGCGCCGCCTTTCAGAAGCAGCGCCGACAGCGCCGGCGTCAACGTGAGAGCGTTGAACGCCGACAGCGCCACCGAAAAGGCGATCGTCAGCGAGAATTGCGCGTAAAGGCGACCGGTCGTTCCCGGAAAGAACGCGACCGGCACGAAGACCGCGACCAGCACGAGCGCCGTCGCGATGACGGCGCCGAACACTTCTCCCATCGCGTCGGACGCCGCCTGTTTCGCGTTCTTCCCGTACTCCTGGATGTGCCGCTCGATGTTCTCGATGACGACGATCGCGTCGTCCACGACGATGCCGGTCGCGAGGATGATCCCGAAGAGCGTCAGCGTGTTGATCGAGAAGCCCATCAGCTTCACGAACGCGAACGCCCCGACGAGCGAGACCGGGATCGTAATCGTCGGGATGAGCGTGCTGCGCCAGCTCTGAAGGAACAGGAACATCACGAGCACGACGAGGGCGATCGCTTCGGCGAGGGTCTTCAGCACCTCGCGGATCGACTCACGGACGACCGTCGTCGTGTTGAAGGCGACCCGGTATTCCACCCCCGGCGGAAAGCGCTCGGACAGCCGCGCAAGCTCGGCGATGACCGCCGCCTCGACGTCGAGCGCGTTCGCAGTCGGGAGCTGGATGACCGCAAGACCGACGGCGTCGATACCCTGAAAGCGGAGCTGCGACACGTAGGCCTCCGCTCCAAGCTCCGTCCGTGCGACGTCCTTGAGCCTGACGAGCGAACCCTCAGCGCCGGCCTTGACGACGATGTTCTCGAACTCGCGCGCTTCCTGGAGCCGGCCGGCGGCGCGGACGCTGATCTGATAGGTCTGGTTCTCGCGCGCGGGCGCCTCGCCGATGCTCCCCGCCGCCACCTGCACGTTCTGCTCGCGCAGCGCGTTGACGACGTCGCCGGCCGTAATCTGGCGGGCCGCGAGCTTTCCCGGGTCGAGCCACAGCCGCATCGAGTACTTGCGCTCGCCGAAGATGATGACGTCGCCGACGCCCGGGAGGCGCTTGAGCGCGTCCTTCATGTAGACGTCGATGTAGTTGCTCAGGAACAGCGAGTCGTACTGGCCGGTCCGCGAGAACACGCCGGCCCCGAGCACGAAGTTGGTAAAGGCCTTCTGGACGGTGACGCCGGTCGTCCGCACCTCGAGCGGCAGCCGGCCGAGCGTCTGGTTGACGCGGTTCTGGACGTCGACGGCGGCAATGTCGATATTGCGCGTGACGTCGAACGTCACGTTGATCTGACACACCCCGCTGTTCGTGCTGGACGACGACATGTAGAGCATGCCTTCGACGCCGTTGATCGCCTGCTCGAGCGGGGTCGTGACGCCGGTCTCGACCGCTTGCGCGTTGGCGCCCGTGTAGACCGCAGGTACGCTTACCGACGGCGGCGCCAGCTCCGGATACTGCGCCACGGGCATCGTCGGAATCGCAACGGCGCCGGCGAGGATGATGACGAGCGAGCACACCGACGCAAGAATCGGCCGGCGGATGAAGGTGTCGACAAACATGGGTTCCGGCTACGCTTCGGGTTTGACCGGCACTCCGTCGCCGAGCTTCTGAATCCCGGAGACGATCAGCCGCTCGCCTGGTTTGATCCCGCCGAGGACGATGTAGTCGTCGCCCACGATGTCGCCGACCTTGATCGGGCGCTGACGGGCGACGAAGCCGTCGTCTTTGGGCTCGGCGACGAAGGCAAAGTGCTGGCCGCTGAGGCGCGTGACAGCGACAACGGGAACCGACAATCCCGGCGACGTCTGCCAGACGATACGCACGCGGACGTACTGCTGGACGCGCATCGCGGGCGGCACGTCTTTCAGCCGGCTCTTGACGAGCACCGTCTGCGTCGCCTCGTCCACGCGCGGCGCCACGAAGGTAATCGCGTTTGTCGCGACGACGGTTCCGGCCCCGTCGACGAACAGCGCGGGCAGGCCGAGCCGAAGGTCCGTCGCGCGCTCGAGCGGCACGGGGATGTGCGCCTCGAGGTCGCTGCCCCGTCCCGCGGATCCGGTCGGCCCGGACGATTGATCGATCGTCGTGATCTCCGTCGAGGTCGTGACGCGTTCGCCGACGCGCACGGCGACGTCGCCAATCACTCCCGCCACGGGTGCCGTGACCTGGAAGTATCCAACCTGGACGCGCTGCTCGCGGATCTGCGCGTCGAGCGCCTTGATCTGCGCCTCGCCCGTCTCGAGGCGAGTTTGCGCCTCCTCCGCCTCCTGCTTGCTGACCGCCCCCTGGCTGACGAGCGCGGTCGCGCGCTCGGCCTGCTGGCGGGAGAAGGCCACCTCCGCGACGAGCGCCGCGCGGCGCGCCTCGAGGCTCCGCAGCGCGGCCTGCTCCTTGTCCGCTTCGAGTTGGAGGATCGGCTGCCCCGGCTTCACGCGGGCGCCTGAGACGACGAAGATGCGGGTGACGAGACCATCCGCGAGCGGCATGATGGTCGTCGACCGCATCGATCGAAGCGTGGCGATGTACTCGGAGCTCTGCGCGATCGGTTTTTCGGCGAGCGTGACGACCTTGACGCCCATCGCCGGAAAGCCCCCCGCGCCAGGCGCGGCTTCCCCACCCCCGCCGCAGCCGGCGGTGATGAGCGCGAGAATCGCCGGACCCAGAGCACGGACGGCGACGACAGAAACACTACAACGGAGCCATGACATAGCGGGGTAGCCCACCCACTATATACCGCTCGTGGTACCACTCTGTGTGGTACGACCCTTTAGGGTCGTCCGGGTGTAGACTTCGCGGTTGAAACCGTCCAGGAGGTCCAGATGTCCCGCCATTCCTCCCGCATCGCTCCGATCGTCGTCTTCTTCATCGTCGCTGTATTCGGGAGTGGCGTCCGGAATGCCGAGCAGGGCTGGACTCCGGACCTCCTGCTCACGGTAAAGCGCGTTGGCCCTGTCGTCCCGTCCCCCGACGGATCTCGCGCCGCATTCGTCGTGTCGCAGGCGGTGATGGAGGGAGAGAAGAGCGAATGGCTCTCCCATATCCACGTGGCCAGCGCCGATGGCAAGGAGACATTCCAGCTGACGCAGGGCGACAAGTCCGCCACGCAGCCGCGGTGGTCCCCCGATGGCCGCTGGATCGCCTTTCTCTCGCCACGGGGCAGCGAGAAAGACAAGGACAAGATCAATCTTTTCCGGATTCGGATCGGCGGCGGCGAGGCGGAGGCGCTGACGAGCGAGAAGTCGAACATCACCGCCTTCGAGTGGGCGCCGGACGGCAAGTCGCTGGCGTTCGTCATGGCGGATCCGAAGAGCGAAGAGGAAGAAAAAGACTCAAAGGAGAAGCGCGACGCGCGCGTCATTGATGCGGATGAGAAGCTCGCGCGGCTCTACGTCGTTTCCGTCGAGAAAAACACAGACGGGAAGCGCCCGCCGAAGCGGCTGACGGATGGCCCGATGCACGTGACCGGCCTCGACTGGTCGCCCGACAGTTCGACCATCGTGTTCTCGCACCAGAAGACGACGAAGGTGTTTGAGCAGAACGACATCTCGACCGTGGCCGTATCGGGTGGCGATCCGAAGCCGCTCGTGACGACCGCCGCGAACGAGGGAGCACCGGTCTTTTCGCCCGACGGCCGATCGATCGCGTATACCACCAGCGACGATCCGCCGACGTGGGCCTTTACCGCCTGGGCGCGGGTTATCCCGAAGGATGGGGGGCCGTCCAAGACGCTGGCCAAGACGTTCGATGAGCAGCCAGCGATTCTCGGTTGGGCAGCGGACGGCCGCGCGCTGTACGTTCAGGAGGTTCACGGGACGATGGCGCGCATTTCGACGCTGCCCGTGGACGGCGGGCCGTCGGCCTTCGTCACTCCGCCCGACCTCAATCCGAGCGGCGCGACGCTCAACCGCGACGCGACGGCGTTCGGGTTCGCGGTTGCCTCGTCCGACAAAGCGCCAGAGGCGTACGTCGCACGCCTCCAGCCGTTCGCCGCCACGCAGGTGAGCCGCGTGCAGACCGTCGCGCAGGCCGTCCAGGCGCCGCTCGGCCGCACCGAAGTCATCCGCTGGAAAGCTCCGGACGGTCTCGCCATCGAAGGCCTCCTCACCTATCCCGCCGGCTACACGCAGGGAAAACGCGTCCCGCTGCTCGTCATCGTCCACGGCGGGCCGACGGGCGTGTTCACGCAGTCGTTCATCGGCGCGCCCGATCCCGTATCCGATCGCCGCGTTCGCCGCGCGCGGCTACGCGGTCCTGCGATGCAACGTCCGCGGGAGCAGCGGCTACGGCCGCAAGTTCCGCTACGCGAACTACCAGGACTGGGGCGGCGGCGACTACCGCGACATCATGTCCGGCGTCGATCACGTGATAGGCATGGGCGTCGCCGATGCGGATCGGCTCGGCATCATGGGCTGGAGCTACGGCGGCTACATGACCTCGTGGGTCATCACGCAAACCAAGCGCTTCAAGGCCGCGTCGGTCGGGGCGGGCGTCACGAACCTCATGAGCTTCACCGGGACGGCCGACATCCCCGGATTCATTCCGGACTACTTCGGCGGCGAGTACTGGGATGTGCTCGACAAATGGCGCGCGCGATCGGCGATGTTCAACGTCAAGGGCGTGAGCACCCCGACGCTCATCCAGCACGGCGAAGAGGACCGGCGCGTGCCGGTCTCACAGGGCTACGAGCTCTACAACGCCCTGCTGCGTCAGCGCGTGCCGGTCAAGATGATCGTCTATCCCCGCCAGCCGCACGGGATCCAGGAGCCGAAGCTGATCAAGGACACGATGGATCGCAACCTCGAATGGTTCGATCGCTGGATCCTCGGGCGGGGTGAGACGAATACGGCACAGCGCTGAGCTCCGGACGAGGCTGAAGCCTCGTGCCACGCGCTACTTTTCGTAGAGGCTTCCGCCTCTGAAAATGGCGTGGATGCGCCGGGTGTTGCGGATGTCCGTCAGCGGATCGGCGTCCAGAATCAGGAAGTCCGCGTGCAGGCCGTCGGCGATGCGTCCGACGTCGTCTCGCCCCATGAGGCGGGCGCCGTTGGACGTGGCGGAAACGATGATCTGCATCGGCGACAGACCTGCCTCGGCCATCAGCACGAACTCGCGATGCAGCGACGGCCCGTGCAGCGTGCGCGTGTTGCCGGCGTCGGTGCCCGCGGCGATCACGGCGCCCGCGTCGGCGAGCCGCTTCAGGTTTCGCTGGAGCACGGGGGTGGAGTCGGGCGGCGGCGTCTGCGGTCGCGGGAGCAGCGATTCTGACAGACCCTTCAGCCCGTCGAACGACTCGACCGTGCCCGCCGGCGCGCAATCGCGCTCGAACGCGTCGATCGCGACGCTGCGGGTCCTGACCTCCCGGTACGATCGACCGACGATGATCGTAGGAACGTAGATCACCTGGCGCCGGACGACCTCCGTCACGAAGTCGTCGTCCACATCGCGGTCCCCGACAGAGTGCACGAGAATGTCCGCGCCGGCCTTGACCGCGATGCGCGCGGTCTCGAGCGACGTGGCGTGAACCGCGGCGCGGAGCTTCCGCGCGTGGATCGCGGCAATCGCCGCGCGCACGAGCGCGGCCTGCTTTTCCAGGTCGTCGCCGCGCCTCGAGACGAACCAGATCTTCACCATGTCCGGGCGCCGCGCGGCCAGCCGTTCCACGAGGCCGCCGATCTGCGCCTCGTCTTTCATCAGCCAGATCGGGTCGTCGTCTTCGAGCTCGAGCGGCGCCGGATCGTACGTGGCCAGCAAGGGACCACTCAGCGCGATCCGGGGAGAGAGCCGATCGTCTTCCCGGCTCTCACGCAGGTCGAACGTCCACATCGGGCCGCCCGGATCGACCACGCCAGTGACGCCGGCGCAGATGTAGGAGCGGAGATATTTCTGCGGCGCGCGCCGGATCTCGCCGACGACTTCACGGTAAGGCGTTCCAGCGGGATGGGGCACGAGGTCCGGACGGGCATCCAGCCCGCCGGTCTGGAAGAAGTGGACGTGGCCGTCGATGAAGCCAGGGACGATCCACTTGTCGGCCACCTCGATGGTCTTCGCCTCGCGAGGAATGCGTCGGAGCGCCTCGGAGCCGACGGTCCTGAAGCGCCCGTTCTCGATGAAAATGCCGTCATTTCGGCGCGGCGGTGCACCCGTGCCGTCGATCAAGGTGCCCCCGACGATGAGTAGCGCCCGGGCGGGCTCAGGAATCCGTTGCTGTCTCGCGGTCAGACCGGCAAGGGCGAGAAGCGCCGCCCCGAGCGCGAGACCCTTCACACCCTTCACTTTGCCCCGTTCGACGTCGTGGCGGCCGGTTTGTCCTGGTATGGCCGGAGATGCCACTCGAAGAACGTCCAGGTACGGTTCCAGGAATCGCGCTGCTCGGGTGAGTCATCTCGCTCGAGCGTCTTCACATTCACCCGCCGGTTGAACGTGTGGCCGCCGCTGGCCGGCCCCGGGGTCGGATCCACGTACACCTTCGTCTCGGCCAGATCCGGCTTCCGCGAGCGGAGCGCGTCGACGATCTGCTGATCCTCGACGAAGTCGACGTCCGTGTCGTTGGTCGCGACGTGGACGAGCAGCGGCACGCGCAGCTTGTCCACGTGATACAGCGGCGAGCGCTCGATATACAGATCGCGCTTCTCGAACGGCAGGCCCTTGATGCGTTCCTGGGTCGAGAAGCTGTGCTGATAGCGCGGACCCTTGTAGGACAGGCGGAACACGAGATTCGTCACCGGGACCATCGCGGCCGCCGCTTTGAACGGCGTCGCGTCGCGAAACACGGAGAACAGCGTGATGTAGCCGCCGTGGCTCCAGCCCATGATGCCGAGCCGCGACGGATCGACGTGCGGCAGCGTCTTGAGGTAGTCCACGGCGCTCATCACGTCGTCGACTTCGTACCCGCCGTAATCGATCGCGTTGTGGTGCTTTTCACCGTATCCGGTGCTGCCTCTGTACTCGGGGCAGATGATGACGTAGCCGCGGTCGACCGCGTCCTTCACGAACGGGAACATGCTGATGCCCCAGTTGCCGTGGACGCCGCCGTGGACCCACACCATCGCCGCGTGGCCGCGCGCTCCGCGAGTCGTGAGCGGCTGGAAGAGGTACGCCGGGACCTCGAAGCCACCGACGCTGCTGCGGTAGCTGATCTTCTTGAAGGCCATGACGCCGCGGCTCGCGTCGGCGTACCGCTTGTCCATCTCGGCTTTCAGATCGATATCCCGTTGAAAGTCGTAGCCCGGCGAGTGGTCCTTCGGGTCGTCGCTGACGTAGAGCCTGAGCGCCCTCTCCTCGTCCATTTGGATCGCCGGCCGCTGGCGCGCGGGCTGAGTTTGCGGCTGGACGGCCGACTGCGCGAACGCCAGCGCGGCTACGCAGGAGACACACAACGACACAGACGTGAGACGCCGCGCTGACAGGACCATGTCACTTACCTCCTGCTAGACCGGGGGGCTTCGCCCCGCCGGACCCTCCAACGCCGTGGCTCGCGCCCCTCGACTGCGCTCGGGGCGCCCTGAGCGAAGTCGAAGAGCGGGGGCCCCTAATGCCCCGCTCCGCTCCGGCGGGCGCGCCTGTGGCGCGCCGGACTTCAGCGACGCCGCGATGCCTTCGTCGATCGGCTCCGCCGGGCCGTGCGGCGT
The DNA here is from genome assembly GCA_963847125.1 of uncultured Acidobacteriota bacterium. Lineage (GTDB taxonomy): Bacteria > Acidobacteriota > Vicinamibacteria > Vicinamibacterales > 2-12-FULL-66-21 > DATAEE01. The sequence continues at coordinate 1,182,374 of CAWJYM010000004.1, read as the reverse complement.
AGAGGCCGACTTCGACGCTTAGTGTACTTCGGCTGATACAGCTGCACCCGCACGCCGCCGGGCATCGTCAGGTGCGTCACCAGGCCATAGCCGTGGTCGGCGATCTCATCGTCGAACCTCACGCCGCGACGCTTCAGCTCCGCCACCGTCTTCGCCGACATCGTCGGTGAAGAAGGAGATGTCGTGCTGCCCGGAAGGCGCGCCGCCGGCTCCCTCGGTCGGATGCACGCCGAGATCTCCCTCTTTGAAATCGAAAATGAGCCAGCCGCCTCCGACGTCGGTGAACGGCAACTGCAGCTTGTCGCGAAGGAACGCGCGCAAGTCCTCTGGCTTCGATGAGTAGAAGAGCCCGTGAATCCCTTTGATCATGTTCGACCGTCCCTGTTTACACGGGCATCAGATACGGCGTCGTCGCATCCGCGTGCGGCCGGCGCTCGTCCAGCCGGATGCCCAGTCGCATCGCGTAGCGGCGCGCCTCGTCGAACTCCGATGGCGCTCAGCCGTCGGTTGATTTCGGGGAAGTTCTCACGGCCGACGCGCCCGGCGGGATAGTACTGGTCCATGAGATTGACGTACGCGTCCGTCCGAGCTCCCACGGCAATCCAGTCGAGGATGGCGCGCGTCTCGTCGAGCCCGCCGGGCATCACGAGATGGCGAATGAGCACCCCCGTCGTCGCGAGGCCATCGTCGTCGAACCGCAGCGGACCGACCTGCTCGTGCATCGTCCGGATCGTCCGGCGCGCCACGTCCGGATAGTCCGCCGCCTTGAGATAACGGCGGCTGGCCTCGCCCGACCAGTACTTGAAGTCCGGCATATAGATGTCCACCAGACCGTTCATGAGCTCCAGGCTCTCGAGCGAGTCGTACGCGCTCGTGTTGTACACGAGCGGAAGGCGAAGCCCGGCTGGGATGGCGAGCGCGAGCGCTTCCACGATCTGAGGGACGACGTGCTCAGGCGTGACGAAGTTGACGTTGTGACAACCCTGATCCTGAAGCGCCAGCATGATCGCCGCGAGGCCGCCGGGTGACACGGTTTCTTCTAGGCCCGCCTCCGCCAAGGCTCCGGCGGGGCTCGCCGAAGCGCCTTCGGCGCGAAGGCGGCTCTCGCCCGCCTTGATCGCCTGGCTGATGTCGTAGTTCTGGCAGAACACGCAGCGTAGATTGCAGTGCGAGAAGAAGATCGTCCCGGATCCGCGCCGGCCCCGGAGACAGTCCTCCTCGCCGAAGTGCGCGAAGGCGCTGGACACGAGCGCATACCGCCCCGTCTTGCAAGCGGACCATCGGTTCTCCAGCCGATTGACGTGGCAGTCGCGCGGGCAGGCCGTGCAGTCTTCGAGCGCGGCGAGTGCCGTCGTGGCTCGATCGTGCAGGTCGGACCGGCTCAGATTCTGATAGACAGGCAACCGTTTTGTCCCTGCAGCCCTGAAGGGCTGCGCTACGCCCTCTCGCCGAGGCAGGCCTGAAGGCCTGCGCTACTTGGCGGGCGGCGGCGCCCAGAATCCGGGCGTGCCTTTCGCCGCGGCGGCCGAAGCGCCGTGAAACAGCGCGGCATTGAACAGCACGCGGAACGTCCCGAAGGGCTGGCCGCGCCATTGCGGCCGGAACCCGATCAGGATGACATGTCCTTCGCCGTGCCGCACGTCGAGCGCCGCCGCATGGCCGTGCAGGAAACGCTCCCCGAGCAGATACCCGGAGAGCAGCGGCGAGCCTCTCGGCTGATACCGCGCGAGCACGTCGCCGCGAAACCCGTCCTGCGGCTGAAACGCGGCGCTGTCGTCGAAGAACACGGCCGCCTGCTGCGGCATTCCGGCCATGACCGGGTGAGCCGGGTCTGTGGTGACGTGGAGGATCGATCCGCTCGCGAAGAACTCCTGGCGCTTGAGGCCGGCGGTCACGTTCTTGACCGGGAGCTGCAGCCGTTCGATCGCGAACTCGCTGCTCCGGTTGAGGCAGACGAGGGTGCCGCCGGCCTGGACGAACTCGTCGAGCGCGCGGACACCGCGCGTGGCGATGCCCCCTTCGTAGCGAGGCGGTACCGATCCCGGCGCGAAGCCGTCCACGATCGCCGCTGGCCGCTCGTCGGCGAGAATCAAGACATCGAATCGCTCGCGAAGGTTGCCTCCCTGGATATCTCCGTTGCGCACGTTGGCGAAGTCGAAACCGTAGCGCTCGAGCAGCCACTCGGTCCAGCCCGCGTCCATGCTCGCCATCCACGGTTGGTACAACCCGAGGCGCGGGCGTCCTACTTCCACGCCGGCGGCGGCTGTTCGCTCGGCTTTCAGCGCGAGATCCCGGACCCAGCCGTCGATCGTGGACGAGCTCGCGCCCGCGACGATGTAGCGCGCCCCCGACGGACGGCGGGTGTCCATGCGCACTGTGGCGCCGGCCCTCCAGGCGGCGTTCAACGCGCGGAACGCGTTGTTCTGAGACGGATCCAACGCGAGCGCGGCGCCCGTTCCGGAGATCTCGCCGGGCGGAGGCACGATCGCGGCCGCGACCGGATGCGAATCGAAACCGATTCCGGGGACGCTGTCGAAGGGCGCGCTGTCCACTGGCCGCTCGGCCGGAGGCTGCGATCCGTTGCCGTTGGTTTGGTTGCTCTTCACGGCTCCAAGCGGCTGCATCGCGCGACGGAATTCGGGGGTCAACGGCGCGCGCGCCTCGATCACCCGGACACCCATCTGCAGCGGCAGCGTCCAGCCGGCCGCGTCGTACGGCTGCTCAGGCGGTCCCTCGGGAAACTCGCGAAGATCGGGATACACCTGCACGTCGAGCACCTGCCGTGCCAGTTCCCCGAACGGCTGGTTCATGGCGATCACCCATGAGCCGGCGGGGTACGACACGCCGTCGTGCGCGGCGGCCGACGACAACTGGTGGACGCGAAGGCCGTTGAACGCCAGGCGCCGGAGCAGTTCCACGGCCGCGACAGGATCGCGCTGCTGCCTCGGCACGACGTACGCGAACGGCGGCTCGCGGTCGTACTTCCGGATCTGATCGCGCCCCGCCTGATAGCGGTTGTAGAGCAGCTCTTCCCGATACTTCGCCGCGAAGTCGAGCACCGACATCGACGCCGTGAGCATGTAGTCCACCGCGTCGCGGAGCCGCCACCACCCGCCGCGCCACGGGCTCGCATACAGCGCCTGCGGACGCAGGTCGCGCATGTCGCGCGGGTAGTCGGCAATCGTGTAGAGATGCGGCGTCGCGTACCGATAGAGCGCCGTCTCGGTCCAGAACGCGTTGATGTTCTGAAGCATCGGCAGATAGTCGATGTAGCCCGGATACCAGGCGTCGAACCCGGTGCCCATGTGTGTGGCCCCGACCTGCCCGCGCTCCTCGAGGCTCCGCGCGATCGCCATCCCGATCATGTTCACCGTCCGCGACATGATCGGCGGAACCTGCGTCGCGATCGGCTCGGCGAACGGCGGCAGCCAGATGCGGGTCGGAAAGGGTGACGACTGGTGATGCACGTAGATGATCTGAGGCTCCCACCGCCGCCAGACCCGGCCAATCTCGCGCGACTCGATCATATTGAGCATGTACGCGTCGCGATTGTTGTCGTGGCCGATGTACCGCTGGTACAGCTCCGGCTGCGGAGCGACCTCGTAGGGCGTGCCGACGTTCGACTTGTACCAATCCGCGACGAGCGTCTGTCCGTCCGGGTTAATCGACGGCCAGAGCATCAGGATGACGTTGTCCAGGATGGCGGCGGTCTTCGGATCCGCGGCGCCGCTCACGAGGTCGTAGGCCAGCTGAATCGTGTGTTGAGCCCCGGCCACCTCGCTCGCGTGCAGGCCGCCGTCGATGTGAACGATCGCCTTGCCCTCGCGCGACAACCGGCGGGCGTCTTCGTCGGTCAACCCCTCGGGGCTGGCGAGGCGCAGCGCGATTTCGCGGTATGTGTCGACTGCCGCGAGGTTGGCCGGGCTCGATACGAGCGCGACCTGCCACGGCCGCCCCAGCGTCGTCCGGCCGATCTCGACGAGCGTGATCCGATCGCTCGCCGCGTCCAGCTTCCTGAAGTAGGCGATCGATTCTTCGTAGGTCGCGAGCTTGAAGTCGGCCCCCACGCGAAAGCCGAGCACCGATTCCGGCGCGGGCACGGACGACTGCGCGAGCAGGCTGGCGCCCGCCAGGGCCAGACCGAGAACGAGGAGCCCCGGGCCTCTTAGGCCCGGGGAAACGGAACGCTTCGGCATCCGCAGGAGGATAGCACCACGGGCCGATTACAAACGAAGCATCGCCGCCGCGTTCCGCCAGTAGACTTTCTCGCGCTCCGCCCCACCGATCGGCAGCCGATCGATGATGCTTATCGTCTCACGGATATACATCGGCCCCTTTTCGGGATCGAACGGCGCATCCGACGCAAAGAGCACGTGGTCCGCGCCGAAGAAGCGGAAGCCGCAGACGGTCGCGTCGAACGCGCCGAACAGCGCCGTATCCGCGTAGAACATGCGGAAGTAGTCCAGGGGCCGGCGTTTCAGCGACGCGAGGACGCCGGAGTAGTCGACGTCCGACGTGCGCGCGCCCAGCTGATCCCAGCCCGGGCCGATTCGCCCTTCGAAGTACGGCGCCATCGCCCCCATGTGGTGCGTGATGATCTTCAGGTTCGGATATCGATCGAACAGACCCGCAAAGACGATGCGGGACATGGCGGCGCTCGTTTCGTACGGCCAGCCGAATGTCCACCAGATCTCGTACTCCGAGCGTGACTCGGAGCGGAAGTCCGCGACGTCGGCGCCCCGGTAGGGATGGAGCCAGATCGGCAGGTCGTACCGCGCCATCGCGTCGAAGAGCGGCATGAACTCCGGCGCGGCGATCGGCCTGCCCAGCGCGTTCGTGAAGAGCTGAATGCCCCGCGCGCCAAGCTCCTCGACGGCCCGCCGCGTCTCCGCCGCGGCAGCCTCAGGATCGTTGAGTGGAAGCGAAGCGACGAAGGCGGGAAAGCGCTCCGGAAAGCGGCCCACCAGCTCCGCCATCCCGTCATTGGCCACACGGGCCAGGTCGATCGCGGCCGCACGGTCCGCGAACGCTTCGATCGGCGGCGTCGCGATCGACAGGACCTGCTCGTACCCGTCGAAGCGGTCCATGACCCGGAAGCGGACTTCCAGGTCGATCAGCATCGGGATGTTCCGCATCCGTTTGCCGATGTCCTTGTAGTCGGGCGCGACCTCCATCATCCGGCGGAAGTACGCTTCGGGGTAGATGTGGTTGAAGACATCGATCTTGCGCATGCTTCCTCTCCGGGCAATTCCCGCGCCATGCCGATGGGAGATTTTTTCAACGCTCCTGACGGCCGTATCGGGCAGATTCTGCCACGTCGCGGACGTCGATCCTTGAAATCTGCGGAAATTGGACGCGGCACCATCGTTGCTCCTCTGGCGACGCATGGGAGCCGCGCGCATGAATCCCCGCTTCGTCGAACTCGCCGCCGACCCGTCGCTCGTTCGCGGTATCTACAACTACTGCGATCAGTGGTGCGCCTATTGTCCCCACACCGAGCGCTGTCTTGCGTTCAAGTGCCTCCGAGATCAGGAGCAGCGCAGACCGGGCGACATCTTCGAAGATCTGGCCGCCAGCGTGAACGAGATGATTTCCTTCTCTCGTGATGTCGTGCAGGCGGAAGGGGGCGCGACGCCGCTCGCAGACATCGCGGTGTTGCCTACGATCGGCACGTCAGTCGATCTCCCGCACATCGACGACCCCCTGGAGCGGCGGGGGCGCGAGTATGCGATGGAGACGGCGCGTTTCCTCATGTCGGTGGCGCCCACGCTCCCCTCGCCGAAGGCCCGCCCCGGCGGCACGCCCGCCCCGATCGAGGTGATCGTCTGGTACCACGCCCTCATCGCCGTCAAGGTCTACCGTGCGCTCGCCAGCGCCGCGATGTCGCGGCAGGGAAAGCCCGGGCTGATAGACGATGCCCAGGGGTCGGCGAAGGTGGCGCTGCTGGGAATCGACCGATCCCGTAAGGCGCTGCGCCAGCTCCAGAGCAAGATGCACGATGCCCGGATCGAGCGTCTGATGGGACGCCTCGAGCGCCTTGGAGCGGAAGTCGAGCGGCGTTTCCCTGACGCCAGGGCGTTCATCCGGCCCGGATTGGATGAGGGGACGACCTGATGCCGACTTGGCCCGCCTGCCTGCGCCAAGGCTTCGGCGCGGCAAGGGCTATTGCGGTGCGGGTGACGCCGACTTCAGGAATGCCCGGATGGCCGCCTGCTCCTGAGGCGCCTTGATTCGCGTGAACAGTTTCTCTCCAAGGTGTCTGATCGTCTCGCCGCGATCGAACGGGAGCTTCTCGTACATGACGCCGCCCGTAAAATGACAGGGACGGCACTGTTTCTCGAGGATCGGCTTGACGTCCCGATCGAAGTCGGGCGCAGGAGGGGCGCCCGGCTCAGGCGCCCTGGCCGCCTGACGCTCGGGAAGCCGTTCAGCGGCCGGAGCGGGCGGGCCTTGAGTGTGACGAGCGGTGGTACAAGTCGCGGCAGCCGCCAGGAGCGGCACCGCGAGCGCGAGCCGCCACGTACTCATAGGTTCGATCAAGTATAGACCCATGCGCCGGTGTGAATGGGCCGGATCCGATCCGCTGTACATCGAGTATCACGACCGGGAGTGGGGTGTTCCACTGCACGACGACCGGAGGCTCTTCGAGATGCTCGTGCTCGAGGGAGCGCAGGCCGGGCTGAGCTGGATCACGATCCTCCGCAAACGTGAAGCCTATCGGCGGGCGTTCGACCGTTTCGATCCCCGGAAGGTCGCGCGATACGACGCCCGCAAGGTCCGCTCGCTGCTCGCAGACTCAGGCATCGTTCGCAATCGGCTCAAGGTCCAGAGCGCGATCAAGAACGCCCGCGCGTTTCTCGACGTCGTCGACGAGCACGGCAGCTTCGACGCCTACATCTGGCGGTTCGTCGGCGGGCGGCCCCGCCGGAACGGCTGGCGACGCTTGAAGGAGATTCCGGCGCGCACCGAGGAGTCCGACGCGATGAGCAAGGACCTTCGGAAGCGAGGCTTCTCGTTCGTCGGGTCCACTATCTGTTACGCGTTCATGCAGGCGACCGGCATGGTCAACGATCACATCGTCGACTGCTTCAGATACGGGAGCCGGATCAGCCCGCGCGTACCTCGTTGAGGCGCGCGGCCACTTTGCGCAGGTCCGCGACCAATTCTGCGTAGGCGCGCTCCTGTGCCGCCCCTGGGTCGGCGCGCAAGATCGAAGATGGATGCACCGTGGCCATGAGCCACGGCGCCCACCGGCTCGGGAACACGACTCCCCGATCGCGCATGATCCGCACTTGCGGCCCCATCAATGCCTGGGCGGCCGTGGCACCCAGACAGACCAGAACTGCGGGCCTGAGCGCTTCGATCTCAGCCTCGAGCCAGGGCCGGCACGCCTCGAGCTCGGGTGCGCGCGGGGTCTGATGGATCCGACGCTTGCCCCGCGGCTCCCATTTGAAGTGCTTCACCGCGTTGGTGATGTACACATCCTCGCGCGCGATGCCGGCGTCCGCCAGGGCGCGGGTCAGGACGTCGCCCGCCGGCCCGACAAACGGTTTCCCCATGAGATCTTCCTGGTCGCCAGGCTGCTCGCCGACGAACATCGCGCGTGCCTCCGTCGGGCCCTCTCCGAAGACCGTCTGGGTCGCGTTCTTGTAGAGGGGACATGCCGTGCACACGGTCGCAGCGTTCCGGAGCGACGCGATCGTCCGCTGCTCCGGGAAGAAAGCGGTCGCCGGTTTTGGATTGAGCTCGTCGAGCAGACCGCCCTGTGAGACCGGAGGCGTGGCAACCGGCTCTACCTCCATCTTGCGGAGCGCGGCCATGTCGGAATCGAGATCGCGCTGAAGCAGGTGACGATCTTCGTGAACGATGCGCCACAGCACGCGATACAGCAGAGCCCAGCGAGACGGATCGGAGTGTCTGGCGACGCGCGAGGCGAGGCCGACGAAGTCGCGTGGCACCGTGAACGCGGGAGCGGTCGTGACTTCCTCGGAAGGTCCCGAAGTGCCGACGGCCCCACGCGCTTCGACCCATGCCACGGCATCGGGGCTGACACCGGCCGCGAGAAGCGTCCGCGCCGTTCGTCGCCAGTCGTCGAAGGTCGGTTGGATGATGACCTGTCTCATGCCCGCGCGTTCTAGAATAGCGCCGGAGTGATTCGTGGGCGTATCCGATCCAGTCTCAGCCGTCGATCTTCTCGTATTCGGTCCGCATCCCGACGACCTCGAGATCGGCCTCGGCGGAACTGTCGCGCGGCACAGCGCTCGAGGCTCTCGCGTGGGCCTGTGCGACCTCACACGTGGCGAGCTCGCGACGAACGGGACGCCCGAGGAACGGCTCCGCGAAGCGGAAGAAGCGGGACGGGTGCTCGGCGCGGCCTGGCGCCGCAATCTCGGTTGGCCGGACGGCGGCATCGACGGCGGACCAGCCCAGCTCCGCGCGGCGGTCGAGCTGATCCGGGCGGCGCGACCGCGCGTGATCGCCGCCCCGCACTGGCGCGATCGCCATCCGGATCACCTGGCAGCCAGCCGCGTCCTGACGGAGGCCGCCTTCAAGAGCCGTCTGCGCCGGTACGCGGCCGAGGGCGATCCGTGGGAGGGAGAGTGGGTCTGCTACTACTTCATCAACGACGACTTCATCAACGACGACGGAAGAGCGTCGTTTCTGATCGACGTGTCTGAACAGTACGACGTGAAGCGACGGGCGCTCGCCTGCCACCGCAGCCAATTCCAGCCGGCTGACCGCGACGCCCGGCCGACGCGGCTCACGTCGCCCCGGTTCCAGCAGCTCATCGAAAGCCGCGACGCGCACTGGGGCGCCCTCGCGGGGGTCGCCTTCGCCGAGGGTATCGTCGTCCGCGAGCCCGTGGTGCGCGCGGACCTCTTCCGTTGATAAGGGGTCAGGCTGACCCCATGAAAATCGGCATCGTCTGCTACGCGTCTCTGGGTGGGAGCGGTATCGTCGCGACCGAGCTGGCCCTGGCGCTCGCCGCGCGCGGCCACTCGGCGCACCTGGTCAGCAGCGACCCGCCGTTCCGGCTGCCGTCGGCCGCCGCCGGCGTGACCTTCCACCGCGTGGATACGCCGGGCTACCCTCTGTTTCGCGAATCGCAGTACCTGCTCGCGCTCTCGACGAGCCTCGTGCATCTCGTGCGGCGCGAGCGACTCGACGTCGTGCACGCTCACTACGCCGTGCCGCACGCGACCGCCGCGTACCTCGCCCGGCAGATCCTGATCAGCACCGGCGTCGAGCCGATGCCACGTATCGTCACGACGCTTCACGGAACCGACATCACCCTGGTCGGCAGCGACCCGTCCTATACGGCGTCGGTGGCGTTCTCCATCGACTGCTCGGACGGCGTGACCGCAGTCTCCGAAAGCCTCAAAGCGGAAACGTATCGCGCGCTGCAAGTACGGTCGCCGATCGCTGTCATTCCGAATTTCCTCGACTGCGGCACATACCGCCGCGATCCAGACCCGGCGCTGCGGGCGCGTCTGTGTCCGCCAGACCGCTACGACGCGCTCGTGATCCACGCGTCCAACTTCAGGCCGGTCAAACGAGTGGGCGCGGTCATCGAGATCTTCAGAAGCCTCCGCAAGCGCGTACGAGCGCGGCTCGCGCTCGTCGGTGACGGGCCGGACCTCGAGGAGGCGATGCGGACAGCGTCAGCCGAGGGCCTGGATCGCGACGTCGTCGTACTCGGCGAGCAGCAGGACATGGTGCCCATCCTGTCGATCTCGGACCTGTTCCTGCTGCCCTCGGCGCAGGAGAGCTTCGGACTCGCCGCGCTTGAAGCCATGGCGTGCGGCGTGCCCGTGGTGGCCTCCCGGGTCGGCGGACTGTCCGAGGTCATCACCGATGGGATCGACGGCTTCCTGAGGCCCGTCGATGACATCGATGGCATGGTGGACGTTGGCGTGGCGGCGCTCACCGACCGCAACCTGCGCGACCGAATCGCCGACAGGGCCATCCGGACCGTTCGCGAGCGCTTCTGCACTGAGCGGGTCGTTCCCCTTTACGAGGAGTTCTACCGAACCGTCCTGAACTCCGGACACACCGCCTGAAGTCCGCCTTCTCACGGCCCCGCAAGAAACCTCTCTGTCTGCGTTCTACGGGAGAACGGCACGGCTGGAGGTGCGGCGGTGAGCGATCGACGGGCTAGAAACGACCCACGGCTGTATCAGATAGCCGTCCTCGGCTCGCTGCTGATCTACGGCCTCTTCCGCCTGGAGTTCGAGGTCACGATCGGCCGGGCGGCGATCGTCATCGGCAGCGTGCTCCTGACGCAGTACGGCTGCTCCCGGCTATGGAAGCTGCCGGTGTTCGATCCCAGAAGCGCCCTGATCTCCGGCCTTTCGTTGTGCCTGATGCTCCGCACCAACAGCGCGTGGCTCGCCGTGCTTGCGGCCGTCGTCACGATCGCGAGCAAGTTCCTGGTACGGCTGCGCGGGAAGCACATCTTCAACCCGACCAACTTCGGCATCGTGGCCCTCCTTGCGACGACCGGGGAAGTGTGGGTCTCGCCCGGGCAGTGGGGCAACACGGCGTTGCTGGCGTTCCTGATGGCCTGCCTCGGCGGACTGGTGGTCAACCGGGCGGCCAGAAGCGACGTGACGTTCGCCTTTCTCCTGGCGTGGGGGCTCCTCGTGATGGGTCGGTCAATCTGGCTGGGCGATCCGTTGACCGTGCCGTTTCACCGGCTCGCCAGCGGGTCGCTGCTGCTCTTCGCGTTTTTCATGATCTCCGATCCCAAGACGACCCCCGATTCGCGAGCAGGACGAATCCTGTTCGCGGCGCTGGTGGCGCTGGGCGCCTACTACGTCCAATTCAAGCTCTTCCGAACCAACGGCCTGCTGTGGTCGCTCGCCGCCTGTTCGCTGCTCGTGCCCGTGATCGATCGACTCGTCCCTGGAGGCCGCTACGACTGGCTTCACATTCAGTCACAAGGGAGCATCCGCATGACCTCATTCAAACGCGTCGCCTCAATCTTCCTTCTCGTCATGGTCGCCATGGTCGCCGCGCATCCCGCGGCCGCGTTCTGCGGCTTCTACGTGGCGAAGGCTGACTCGAAGCTCTTCAACCGGGCCTCGCAAGTCGTGCTCGTCCGCGACGGCGATCGAACCGTGATGACGATGGCCAACGATTTCAAGGGAGAGCTCAAGGAATTCGCGATCGTCATCCCGGTGCCGACGTCGATTCAGCGCGACCAGATCAACGTGGGAGACAAGTTGATCATCGATCATCTCGACGCCTACTCGGCGCCGAGGCTTGTCGAGTACTTCGACGAGAATCCGTGCATGCGTCGCTCGTTTGATGAATCGCGAGCCATACCGGAGTCGTCGCCGTCGGTGAAGATGTCAGCCGGTCGTGCCCGGGCCCGAAGCCTTGGCGTCACGATCGAAGCCCAATACACCGTCGGCGAGTACGACATCCTGATCTTGTCCGCGACGCAGAGCACTGGCCTGGAAACCTGGTTGAGGGAGAACGCCTATCGGGTCCCGCAGGGAGCCGCGGCGGTGCTCGGGAGCTACATCAAGCAGAACATGCGTTTCTTCGTGGCCAGGGTGAATCTGAAGGAACAGGCGAAGCTCGGGTTCTCGTACCTGCGCCCTATTCAGGTCGCGTACGAATCGCCGAAGTTCATGCTGCCGATCCGGCTCGGAATGCTGAACGCCGACGGCCCGCAGGATCTCTACCTGTACACGCTCACTCGCAAGGGGCGCGTCGAGACGACCAACTACCGGACCGTCAAGCTGCCGACCGGGATGGAGCTTCCCACGTTCGTCAAGACCGAGTTCGGCAAGTTCTACGGCGCGATGTTCGGCGAGCAGGTTCGTCGACAGGACATGAGAACGGTGTTCGTGGAGTACGCCTGGGACATGACCTGGTGCGATCCGTGTGCTGCCGATCCGCTGACGAACGACGAACTGAGGAAGCTCGGCGTGTTCTGGCTCGACGAAGGAAGGGCCCAGAACGTGTTCCTGACGAGGCTGCACGCGCGATACGACAACGCCCACTTTCCGGATGACCTGGTGCTCCAGCAGACGGCCGATCGCGAGAATTTCCAGGGCCGGTACGTGTTGCGTCACCCCTGGACCGGAGGCGACTCCTGCAGCGCAGCCGAGCAGTATCGGCTCGATCTGAGGCAGCGCAACGACCGGGAAGCGCAGACGCTGGCGTCGCTGACCGGTTGGGACATGGAAAGCATCCGCAAGCGGATGCCCGGGCTGACGGCGGAGCCGCTGCCCGAGCCGAAGTGGTGGCAGCGGCTCTGGAAGTGACCGGCCCGAGCGGGCAGCCCGCGCCGTCAGGGAGACGGCGCGGGCCACAACTTACTTCCGAGGTTGTTGAACGGCGGCCGTCGGGTTCTCCCTCCGCAGCCCCGCGCGGCGCCGACGATGGGCCAGCTCGATGTTGTTCTGCACGTCGAGAATGCCGGGCACGCTCCACGCAATCTCGCCGATCGCGTGCTTGACCCGCTTGTGCTGGGCGCTCCCCGTCAGGGTCACCTGGCCTGCCTCGCACCGCACCTCGACCTCGGAGTTGGCCGAAAGAAACGGATATGCCTCGACCGCGTCGCCGATGAGGTCTTCGATTTCATCGTCGTTGGGGATGCGCGGGAACACCTGCTGAAACTGAGGCACGCCGGTCGTGGGGATGGAAGGCTGAAATCCGATAGCCCGCAGAGGCGAGGACTCCTGGAGGCCCGGCCACGCAGTCGTCTGTAGACCCTGCGGGTCCTGAACCACTGGGAATGGGCCGTAAGGGACCGCGTAACCATTCCCGGCCGAGGCGATCGAGCCGAACGGCTGACGGCCGTACGCGGCGATCGCCTGCCCCTGCGCAGGCTGGAGCGCGTAGGCGGTCGGGACCATCAACATCGTCTGCGGAACGTTCACTCCTGCGAAGTGCCCCAGCTGAGGAATGCCCGCCGTCCGGGGATCGAGGGATCCCTGGGCCACAGAAGAAAACTGTCCAGGAGCGAATCCATAGTCGAACCAGTTCATGAGTAGTCCTCCCTTTGAGTAACGGCAGGGTTGCGGCGCCGCAGATTGCGGTACGAGCGCCCTGGCGGTGGATGCCGCCAAAGTTCGCAACTCGGATGCCACTGCGCACGCTTCCACCGAGGAAGGATTTTTGAAGTTGATCGTCTTCTCTCGCGTAGTGTTGCGAGGCACCGAGCCTCAGCAACTTTCGACGCGGACGTTCTACGAGCGCCAGTCCTCGTTGCAGGAGTGGAGCTTAGAGAAATCGGAAAAAGGGCGAGAAATTACACGAGAAGAATTACACGAGAGAGATTACACGGTATGGTACTCGAGGTGAACCGTACACACCACGGGCTCGAGCGGTTCTGACGTCGTTCGTGTTCGTCTGAGCGGGAGCTCAGACGGCGGGTCTTGCCGGCTGGGCCGATTTGGGCATCTGGACCTTGCCCCGGAGGCATCCGCCGTCGGCGATCGCCAGTCGCGGCGAGACCACATCGCCCTGTATGGACCCGGTGTTTTGAATCTCGATTCTCTCTCCGGCTGTGACGTTGCCGGTGACGGCGCCCATGATGACGACTGATTTCGCGGCGATGGCCGCCTTGATATCGGCATGAGGGCCGATGGTCAGCGTGTGGTTGGGCAGCGTGACGCTGCCTTCCATCTGGCCGTAGAGCGTGAGGTCTTCGGAGGCACTGAGCTCGCCCTTGATCATCACGGATTTTCCAAGATCCATCACTACATTCTCCACGGGCTTTTTGGCCGGCGGCCCTTCTACCGACGAGCCACGGCTCGGGCTCGGGGGTTTGACAGCCTCATCTCGTTTCCACATTGGGCGCTTCCTCCAGGTGTTTCAGCGACCGCCCTCGGGGATGGAAGAGCTGCCACCGTTCTGTCTTGGCGGCCTTGGCACTGTAGCGCGAGCCTGAGCTGGACGTCTAGCTCAGGCGTAGGGGCCGACGAGCTCCGCCGTATAATGCGGCGGCCTCACATGCGGCGCTGCGCTCTGGCATTCGCGTGCCTGCTCCTGTTCCCCGGCGCCGCAGCGGAGCCGCCGATTCTGATCCGCGCCGCGCGTCTCTACGACGGCCGATCGGCGCGCCTCGTGTCGCCCGGCGTGGTATTGGTGCAGCAGAACCGCATCAGCGCGGTCGGCGCGGACGCCCAGGCACCGTCCGACGCGCGGGTCATCGATCTCGGTGACGCGACGCTGTTGCCCGGGCTCATCGACCTTCACACGCATCTGACCGACCGCGAAGGCGTCCACTGGGAGGAAGCGCTCGTCACGACGACGCCGAGCCAGGCGGCGCTGTGGGGCGCCCGGAACGCTCGGGTCACCCTGATGGCCGGCTTTACGACCTGCCGCGACATGGGGCCGACCTGGCCGTACGTCGACGTCGACCTGCGGAATGCGATCGAGCAGGGGGCCGTGCCCGGGCCACGGCTGATCGTCGCCGGCAATTACGTGTCCTCGACAGGCGGCGCAGGCGACGCGAAGCAGTTCTCGATCTTCGTGGACGTCCCCACCGTCACGAATCTCGCCGACGGCCCGGCTGAGGTCACGAAAGCCGTGCGGACCAACTTCAAGCACGGCGCCGACTTCATCAAGATCCTGGCGACCGGCGCGGTCTTCTCGCGCGGCATTCCGCCCGGCGCACAGCAGTATTCCGACGAGGAGATCCAGGCGGCGACGGTCGAAGCGAAGCGGTGGGGCCGCTGGGTCGCCGCGCACGCGCACGGTGCCGACGGCATCAAGGCGGCGATCCGCGCGGGCGTGCGAACGATCGATCACGGGTCGTACCTGGACGACGAGGCGGTCGCGATGCTGAAGGGCACGCGCGCGACGTTCTACGTCCCCACGCTCTACACGAGCGCGGCGGTGCTTGAGGACGGAGCGTCCGGGTCGGCGCCAGCCGCGCAGATCGAACGGCTACGCCAGATTCGCGGGATCGAAGAGGCGGGCTTCCGGCGCGCCCTCGCTGGCGGCCTGCCGATCGGCTTCGCGACCGACGCGGCGGTGATTCCGCACGGGCGCAATGCGCGCGAGCTGCTCGTTCGCGTCAAGCTCGGCGAGTCGCCGATCTCGGCGATGAGCTCTGCGACGAGGCTGAACGCCGAGATCATCGGCTGGATGGATCGGATCGGCACGCTCGAGCCCGGCAAGTTGGCGGACATCATTGCCGTCCCCGGCGATCCGCTGGCGGACCTCACCGTCATGGAGAAGGTCGGCTTCGTGATGAAGGACGGACAGATCTATCGGGACGACCTGGCCCGTCCCAATCAGCAATCCACAATCCCCAATCCAAAATGAAAAAGCCCGCTGTCTGAATCAGACAGCGGGCTCGTGAAGAATATCCCCGGCAGCGACCTACTCTCCCATGCAGTTATCCCGCACAGTGGCATTCTTAGCGCTCGCGGGGCCCCACCCCCGCTCGCTCGCGCCTCGCGCTTTGCGCTCGGCGCGGGCCGCAGGCGCTGGCGGATACCGCCGATGGCAGGCCCTTCAATCAGCAGTCCACAATCAGCAATCCACAATGAAAAAGCCCGCTGCCTGAAATCAGGCAGCGGGCTCGTTGAGATATCCCCGGCAGCGACCTACTTTCCCATGCAGTTATCCCGCACAGTGGCATTCTTTAGCGCTCGCGGGGCCCCACCCCCGCTCGCTCGCGCCTCGCGCTTTGCGCTCGGCGCGGGCCGCAGGCGCTGGCGGATACCGCCGATGGCAGGCCCTTCAATCAGCAGTCCACAATCAGCAATCCACAATGAAAAAGCCCGCTGCCTGAAATCAGGCAGCGGGCTCGTTGAGATATCCCCGGCAGCGACCTACTCTCCCATGCAGTTATCCCGCACAGTACCATCGGCGGTAGCAGGCTTAACTTCCGTGTTCGGAATGGGAACGGGTGTGACCCTGCTCCTATGACCACCGGGAAACTTGTCAAAGAACAATAGACGAAGCCGAGACATACGCTCGGCTGCGCCCGCCGGTGACGCGCGAGCCTTACGGCTCGCGTCCACCGGAAACCGGTGACAACTGAATACCCTGCAAACGGTAGTTTTCGCGACCAGCACGCAGAAACAAATCTTATGGTCAAGCCGCACGGCTGATTAGTATCGGTTAGCTTCACGCGTCGCCGCGTGTCCACACCCGACCTATTGCCTGGTCATCTTCCAGGAGCCTTCAGAGCCCTTACGGGCTGGGAGATCTCATCTCGTGGAGGGTTTCACGCTTAGATGCTTTCAGCGTTTCTCCCTTCCGAACATAGCTACCCGGCGCTGCCGCTGGCGCGACAACCGGTACACCAGAGGTTCGTTCAACCCGGTCCTCTCGTACTAAGGTCAACCCCACTCAAATCTCCTGCGCCCATGACAGATAGGGACCGAACTGTCTCGCGACGTTCTAAACCCAGCTCACGTACCGCTTTAACCGGCGAACAGCCGGACCCTTGGAACCTGCTACAGCTCCAGGATGCGATGAGCCGACATCGAGGTGCCAAACCTGAGCGTCGATGTGAACTCTTGGCTCAGATCAGCCTGTTATCCCCGGCGTACCTTTTATCCGTTGAGCGATGGCCCTTCCATGCGGGACCACCGGATCACTAAGGCCTGGTTTCCCACCTGCTCGATTTGTAGATCTCGCAGTCAAGCTCGCTTTTGCCTTTGCACTCTAAGGCTGATTTCCAAACAGCCTGAGCGAACCTTCGCGCGCCTCCGTTACCGTTTAGGAGGCGACCGCCCCAGTCAAACTACCCACCTAGCAGTGTCCCTGATCTGGATGACAGATCGAGGTTAGAACGCCGGAGCGTTAAGGGTGGTATCTCACCGTTGACTCCCCCGAGCCCAAGAGCCCGGGTTCAAAGTCTCCCACCTATCCTGCGCATAACGCGC
Organism: uncultured Acidobacteriota bacterium; assembly: GCA_963847125.1. Classification (GTDB taxonomy): domain Bacteria; phylum Acidobacteriota; class Vicinamibacteria; order Vicinamibacterales; family 2-12-FULL-66-21; genus DATAEE01. The sequence continues at coordinate 1,165,509 of CAWJYM010000004.1, read as the reverse complement.
CAGCATTCACTACTAGGATGTAGTAAAGGTGCACGGGGTCTTTCCGTCTTGTCACGGGCAACCGGCGTCTTCACCGGTACCACAAATTCGCAGTGCCCCTCGTTGAGACAGCGCCCAGATCGTTACGCCATTCGTGCAGGTCGGAACTTACCCGACAAGGAATTTCGCTACCTTAGGACCGTTATAGTTACGGCCGCCGTTTACCGGGGCTTCAGTTCAAAGCTTCGCCTTGCGGCTGACCTCTCTCTTTAACCTTCCGGCACCGGGCAGGCGTCAGACCCTATACGTCGTGTTCGACTTCGCAGAGTCCTGTGTTTTTAGTAAACAGTCGCCTGGGCCATTTCACTGCAACTCTTTCACGCACGCCATCGCGAGGATGACGCACGCTGATAGAGCACCCCTTCTTCCGAAGTTACGGGGCTATTTTGCCGAGTTCCTAAACGAGGGTTCTCACTCGCGCCTGAGGATTTTCTCCTCGCCTACCTGTGTCGGTTTGCGGTACGGGTACC
>CAWJYM010000004.1:0-1160000 GCA_963847125.1 uncultured Acidobacteriota bacterium | reverse complement strand
TGCGAGGACAGACGTACACGATCGTCGGCGTCGTCGACGCGAGCTTTACCGGCATGGTCCCGATGCTGTCGCCCGACATGTGGGTCACGGTGCGCGAAGCGACCGAGGTGGAGCCGGCGGGAATCCAGGACGTCGTGCCGTCGCCGACCGGCACGAGCCGGCTCGATCGCCGAGGTCAGCGCTGGCTCTTCGCGAAGGGCCGGCTGAAGCCGGGCGTCACGGTCGCGCAGGCGCAGGCGAACCTTGATGTGGTCATGGGGCAGCTGATGGCAGCCTATCCCCAGACGAACAAGGACCGCAGGCCCGCGCTCAAGAAATCTTCCGAGGTTCGGATTCACCCCGCAGGGGACCAGCTGGTCCTCTTCATCGGCGTCGGTCTCATGGTCGCGGTCGGACTGGTTCTGCTCATTGCATGCGCGAACGTCGCGAGCATGCTGCTCGCGCGCGCCTCAGCCAGACAGCGCGAGATCGCGATCCGCCTCGCGATTGGCGCCGGTCGCTGGCGGCTGATTCGTCAACTCACCATCGAAAGCCTCGTGCTCGCGCTTGCCGGCGCGGCAGCCGGAATCCTCGTGTCTGCGTGGCTCACACGACTCATCTCCACGCCGAATCTGCCCATTCCCATCCCAGTCGTTCTCGACCTCCGGATGGACGGGCGGGTGCTGGGCTTCACGCTGCTGCTGACGACGATCGCCGGGCTGGCGGCGGGGCTCGCGCCGGCGTTCCGTGCGTCGCGCGCGAACCTCGTCGACGCGCTGCGCGGCGCCGCGGGCGGCGCCCGGCCGGGCCGCCGCTGGACGCTTCGTGACGCGCTCGTCGCCGGTCAGATTGCGGCGACCGCCGTCCTGCTCGTGACCGCGGGCCTGCTGTCGCGCAGCGTCCTCGCCGCCCGAAGCGCAGACGTTGGCTTCCGCGCCGAGGGGCTCGCGGTCGTCTCCGCCGACCTCGACCTGGCCCGGTACGATCAGCCGCGCGCCGAGCAGTACTGGCGGCGAGCGCTCGAGCGCGTGGCCGCGCTCCCCGGCGTCGAAGCCGCGGCGCTGGCGGCGCGGCTGCCGTTTTCGATCAACTTCAACGTCCAGCAGTTCCATATTCCCGGACACGCATCGCCGAACGACCTCGGGTTCTCACTCCAGAATACGCGGGTGTCGGCAGACTACTTCCGGGCGATCGGTGTGCCGATCCTGCAGGGACGAGGCTTCAACGAATCCGATACGCCGAAATCGCAGAACGTGATCGTGATCAACGAAACGATGGCCAAGCGGTTCTGGAAGGACCGGAGTCCTCTCGGAGAGCGGATCCGTTTGAGGAACGCCGACGGGCCGGCGTTCGAGATTGTCGGCATCTCAGCGGATCACCGCATACGGACGGTCGGCGAGCCGCCAGAGCCTTACGTGCATTTCGCCGCGTCGCAGCAGATGAATTTCTTCCAGATAATCCTGGCCCGAACGAGCGGCGATGCGCGGCGTCTTGTCGAGGACATCCGCCGCGAGCTCGCGGCGCTCGAGCCGAGCGTTCCGATCATCGACAGCCAGACGATGGAGGCGCAGGTGGCGGCGACCCTGCTGCCGGTCCGCGTCGGTCTGTGGGTCGTGTCGGCGGTGGGAGCGGTCGCGCTGCTGCTGGCGGCGGTCGGCCTCTACGGCGTAATAGCGTATTCCGTGTCGCGGCGAACGCGCGAGATCGGCATCAGGATGGCGCTCGGCGCGCGCCCGGCTGCCGTGCTGTCGCTCGTCATGCGTCAAGGGCTGACGGTCGCAGCGGCCGGGCTGGTGCTCGGCGGCCTCCTGGCGATCGCCGCGACCCGAGCGCTCGCGGGGATGCTGTACGGCGTCAGCCTCGCGGATCCTATCGCGTGGACTACCGCCCTTGCGGCGCTGCTGGGGGCGGCAACGCTCGCGAACCTCCTGCCGGCGCGCCGCGCTGCGCGCGTCGATCCGTCCGTCGCACTCAGAACGGACTGACGCCCCCGGCGCCGAGGCGGTTGGCGCTCGATTTGAGGCCGGCCGGCGACGCCGTGGCCGGCGAACCTGCGAGCCACGTGGCATGTTCCGGAAACGGCCGCGCGCTTGGTGTGACGCCACCGAAAAAGTAGACGACCTTGTTCGTCGAGCAAGTCTCCGTCCCTGACGCCGATCGGAAGTCACTCTCTACCAGCGTGCGAAGCAGGCAGGTGATCGGCGTCAGGCGTCCGTCATACGCGGCCGCCAGATGCGGCGACCGCACCGCAAACAGCGTGGAAAAATGATCGGTGTAATCGGCCGGCCCCATGCTCGCGTTGGTCGTGGTGATTGGGTCGACCAGACTGATCCGCGAGCCGTGGTCGCCCTGAACGATCAGGATGGCGTCGTCTCGCAACACGGGCGGAATCGAATCAATGATGCGCTCGATTTTTCGCTGGGCGCACAGGAGCTGCTCCAAGTAGAGCGTGTAGCGCGCGGCTCGGCTCACATGGCTGTTGATGATCTCTCCGGGAACGCCGGCGTCGGATGAATCGCCTCGCATCAGCCACTGGCTCGGTGGCCGCGCGCGGCAGTCGGCGTCGTATACGTAGGGATAGTGCGGCAGCAGCAGATGGGCGTACATAAGCTGGCCGCCCCCGGCTTTGGAAATTTCGGCGGCCACGCGTTCGATCACCGGCATCGTCCCCACAGGAGCCGACGAGCTCCGCTCCCAGTCCCAGGCCGGCACCGGGATCCCAACGTCGAGGAGCCACCGCCGTGTCTGTCGGTACAGGCGCTTCAAGCGGCCGTACCCCTCGGATCGCGCGAGAAACGTTCCGGCGACGACCGACAACTTCTCGCGCGGCGGCGCGTCGAGGTGGTCAAGCGCCCCAAGGCCATTCGCGCGGTACGTGTAACACGCCGACGGTGAAACCTCGCTCGTGCAGACGTCGAGGTACTCAGGCTGGAAAACATGGATCGCATAGCCTTGCCGGACGAGGCGGGCGAAGTACGCGTTGCGATTCAGTCGAAACGTAGCGGCGGCCGCATCCCGGCGCGAAAGGTCGCGAACGTAGCCCCCCGGCGAAAGATTCAACAAGTGGCTCAGCGACCACAACGTGCTCGGATATTCACTGTAGGCCCTTCCGAACAGCATGAACCGGCGGTCGGTGAAGAACGACTCGAGCTCACTCCTGAAGGGGGGCGGTGTGAGTTCTTTGGGAAGACCCTCGATGCCGATGTGTTCGTCCAGCACGAGATGAATAAGGAGGGGGAGATCGGCGCGCGACGGCCGAGCGGGACTGCCCGTCGCGCTGGTCTCCAACCGGGGAGGTACGAGCGACAGCACGAGTACGGTTCCGACCGTAAGCACGATGATTCTGGCCGCGTGCTGCCGGATCAGCCATACGACGGCGCCTATCGCGACGAAGCCCAGAGCGAGTTTCTTTTCTCCCGGTTCGTCGAGCTGAAGGTCCGCGAAGAGCGTCAGGAGCGCGGCGATGATCGCGACCTCGAGCACCCGGGACCATGCCGCGGCGGCGCCCAGGAGGAGTGCGGTACCGGCCAGCGCCAACACGAAGAGCATCATCTCCGGGTGCGACCAGCCGTATCGCTGGTACTGCACGAAGATGGCGAACGGCGTGAGCAGGAGAATGAAGGGCGCAACCGCCGCCGAAAGGACGCGGGTCGAGCCAGAGGGCGGGACGCCCGGCATGCTGTTGCCTACGGTTCAGCTCGAATGGTCGACTCGTCGCGCACGCGCTCTTTCCGCACGAGGGACCTGAGTCGCGCCCAATACAGCCGGAGTGTTGCGAGCGTACCGACTACTGCTCCAATGATCAACTGCAGAGCGATGCTGCCGGTGCCAGGGTCGAGGTAGGCGTGAAGATCCCCAGAACTGTAGGAGATGAAGAACCAGACGGCCAAGAACAACGCCGCGCTGATGGGATGCATGGCAACCCTTCCTGATGACGACTGCTCGCCGGTTGCAAGAATGTCGCCTGGCTGATACACGGCATTTACGGATGTATCGGAAAGCCGATGGACCATTCTGCGAAATCAGGGAAGTACCAGTGGAAGCGGTACTACAATCACCGTCGTGGCCGGCCTCGTTCATCGGGCCTCGTTTCGAGACCGGGCGGGCTTCGTGTTTACCCACGACGGAGCCCTCTACCGGCAAATCAACCCTGTCGCCCGCGCCGACTACGAGCGCCTTGTCGACTCCGGGCTGTACGACCGCCTCGTGAAATCCGGAGATTTGGTGTCGCACGAGGAATCGGACGCCGGCCTGTCGCCGGACGGCCTGGCTTTTCGGGTCATCCGTCCCGAACTGGTGAGCTTCGTCTCGTATCCCTACGAGTGGTGCTTCAGTCAGCTCAAGGATGCCGCGCTGCTGACCCTGCGCCTTCAGGCCCTGGCGGTTGAGCACGGTATGGGTCTCAAGGATGCGACACCTTACAACGTGGCGTTCTGGCAGGGCCGGGCCGTCTGGATCGACACGCTGTCGTTCGAGGCCGCCCGGCCGGGAGCGGCGTGGGTGGCGTATCGTCAATTTTGTGAGATGTTTCTCGCGCCGCTGGCGCTGATGAGTCTGGTGGACGTCCGATTGCTGGGCCTCCTCAGGTCGAATCTGGATGGTGTGCCGCTGGATCTGGCGAGCACATTGTTGCCGGCCTCGTCACGGTTGCGGCCGGGGCTGCTGATGCACATTCACCTGCACGCTGCGGCGCAGCGGCGCATGCAGGGGCGCGCACTGAAGACCACAGCAAAACCGTTGAGCCGGAACGCGCTAGCCGGGATCGTCGAGAGCCTGGAACGTACGATCAAGCGACTCGAGTGGCGGCAGGCGGCCACCGAATGGGGCGACTACTACGATCGGACCAACTACTCCGACACCGCTTTCGCGCACAAGCGCGACATCGTCGAAGCCGCCATCGAACGGCTCGCGCCCGGGAGCGTGTGGGACCTTGGCGCCAACGATGGCACCTTTAGCCGCCTCGCCAGCACGCGGGGAATCCCGACCGTCGCGTTCGACGTCGACCCGCTCGCGGTCGAGAAAAACTACCGCCGGGCAAAACAGGCTGCCGAGCGGACAATTCTGCCGCTGCTGCTCGACCTGACCAACCCCAGCGCCGGGTCCGGGTGGGCGAGCGAAGAGCGCGACGCCTTGGCCGACCGCGGCCCCGCGGATCTCGCCCTCGTATTGGCGTTAGTGCACCATCTCGCGATCGCACATAACGTGCCGCTGCCGCGGATCGCCGAATACCTGGCGCGGCTCGCGCGCGGGCTCGTCGTAGAGTTCGTGCCGAAAGAAGACTCGCAGGTGCAACGCATGCTCGCGTCACGCGCGGACATCTTCGACGACTACACACAGGAGGGGTTCGAGCGCGCATTCTCGACGTGCTTTGCGATTGAGGAGGTCACCCGTGTGCGTGATGCCGCGAGAACGATCTACGTGATGCGGAGGCGGGCGGCCTAGCCAGAGGAACCCCAGCGTCTGAGTGTTCATCGCCAGATCACGAAGAAGCTGTTGTCGAGATAGTCGTGCGCCGAAACGCGCGTGAATCCGGCGTCACGCATCCAGCCTTCGAGTGCCTCGAGCGTGTAGGCCATCGACTCGTGGCCAACGGGCCAGTCCTTCGAAAAATCGATGATCGCCACTCGACCGCCCGGGCGGAGGTACTTCGCCAGTCCCTTCAAATACTGTGGCTGACCCTGGATGTGGTGCAGCGTGTCGCAGATGAAGATGATGTCCACCGGTTCGGGCAGTTTCGGGTCGTCCGGTCCGGCGAGCACCGTTCGAACGTTGTCAATCTTCTGATCCTTCGCCGAGCGGTCGACGATCTTCAGAAGAGCGTCGTTGATGTCGATCGCGTAGACGACGCCGGCCGGCGCCGCTGCTTTCGCAATGGGGCGCGTGAACAGGCCCGAACCGGATCCGAGGTCCGCCACCTTCATCCCCGGCTTCACGCCGAGCGTCTCGATGACGCGCGGCACCTGCATCCGTGAAACCCGCTCCGCCCCCTCGAGAAACTTCGCGTAACCTTCGGGATCCTGCTGCGGCGACGGCGGCCGCTGCTGGACGTAGAGGGGAACGAGCACGAGGATCAGAGTCGCAAGACCTGGCCGGAGATTCACGCTATGCCTCCATGAGCTTCACGAGATGGTTCTGGCGCTGCCCCTTCCGCAGGACGAACAGCTTTCCTCCGATCGCCTGGCTGCGGCTCAGCGCGGCGCGCTCGTCAGAGACGCGCTGGTTGTTCACGTACACCCCGCCGCTCTTGATCAGGCGCATCGCCTCGCTTTTCGACGGGGCCAGGCCTGTCGTCACGAGCGCCTGGATGACGGTCAGCCCTTCTGCGGGCCAGCGCAGTTCGGTTGAAGGGGCATCCTCGAAGACCGTCAGCGCGTCATCCAGGTTGGCCTGGGTGATGTCGCCGCCGAACAGGATGCCCGACGCGCGCTCGGCGCGCGCCGCCTGCGCTTCGCCGTGCACGAGGGTCGTTGCGTCACGAGCCAGCGCGCGTTGCGCCTCGCGTGTCTCGGGCGCCCGCTCGACGGCGGCGGCGAGCGCGTCGATCTCCTCGCGCGACTTGAAGGTAAAGAACTTCAGGTAGCGCACGACGTCGCGATCGTCAGTGTTCAGCCAGAACTGATAAAGGCGAAAGGGTGACGTCCGCGCCGCGTCCAGCCACACGGTTCCGGTCTCGGTCTTGCCGAACTTGACCCCGCCGGCGGTCGTCACGAGCGGCAGTACGAGGCCATGGGCCTTCGCGCCCCTGAGCTTGCGAATCAGGTCGATGCCGGCTGTGATATTGCCCCATTGATCGCTGCCGCCAAGCTGCAGCGTGCACCGAAAGCGATCGTAGAGCATCACGAAATCGTACGCCTGCAACAGCAGGTAGCTGAATTCGGTGTAGGAGATGCCTTCTTCCTGCTCGAGCCGCCGCTTCACCGACTCTTTCTGGAGCATGTAGTTGACGGTGAAATGTTTCCCGACGTCGCGAAGGAAGGTCATCATGTCGATCGACGCCAACCACTCTGCGTTGTCGACGATGCGTGCGGGGTTGTCCGACCGCTCGAAATCGAGGAAGCGCGCGAGCTGAGCTTTGATGCCTTCGAGGTTCTCACGAACCTGTTCGACCGACAGCAACAAGCGCTCCTGTGTCTTGCCGCTCGGATCGCCGATGAGCCCGGTGCCTCCGCCGACGACCGCGATCGGCGCGTGTCCGGCCCGCTGCATGCGAGCCAGCGCCATGACGGGGAGGAGATTCCCGACGTGGAGGCTCGACGCGGTCGGATCGAAGCCGATGTAACCGGAGACGGATCCGGCCGCGAGCGCGTCGCGCAGCCCTTCGGTCGCGTCGTAGATCATCTCGCGCCACTCGAGCTCTCGATAGAGGTCCATAGCGTTCGGAATCAGAAAGTATCACGACTGACCTGCTACCATACGGTCGGCCGGTCATGCACCAGGAAGGTAAAGTGTCCCGTCGCCTGCTGCTCAAGGGAGCCATCGGCACGAGCGTGGGCCTCGTGGTCGGGAGCGCGGGATACGGCTACTTCTACGAGCGGCATCGCGTGCACGTGACGCGGGCCTCGCTTCCGGTTTCCGGCCTTCCCGAGGCGCTCAACGGCCTGCGCGTCGCGCTCGTCACCGACACACACTTCAGCCGTTCGGTTCCCGCAGAGGACATCGAAGCCGCGGTCCGCCTCACGCTCCAGGAACGCCCGGACCTCATTATTCTCGGCGGCGACTACGTGACGTGGGGCGGCGACTCCGACACGAAAGGCGACCGCGGCTACGTCAGCGGTGCGGCGGATCTGCTCGCGCCCTTGACGGCGCCGCACGGCGTGTTTGCCATCCTCGGCAATCACGACGACGACCGCGACATGCCCGAGGCGCTGACGGCCAAAGGATTCACGGTGCTCAGGGACGCCCGAACGCGCGTGACGATTCGTGGGGAGCCGCTCGAGATCGCGGGGATCCGCTTCTGGACGCGCCGCGTCGAGCACATCGCGCGCGTCCTGCGCGGGGCGACGGCAACGACGGTGCTCCTCGCGCACGACCCGCGGCGGCTCTTCGAGGCGGCGGCGCTGAATGTCGGCGCGGTCTTCTCGGGCCACACCCACGGCGGGCAGGTCGTGGTGCCGGGCGTCGGCGCGATAGCCGCGCGCCGGTTTCCAGTCGTCGCCGGCGTCGGTCAGCGCGAGAACACATCCATCTTCGTCAGTCGCGGCGTCGGCACGGTCTACCTTCCCGTCCGTTTCAACTGCCCGCCAGAAATCGCGATCGTGGCGCTCGAATCCCGCGCCATTTCGGTTGTGTGATGTCTGGGTTCCAGCTCTGGCCGCGTCTCTGGCGGTGGGCCGCCGTCAACGTCCTTTTCGTCGGCGGTTTCGTCCTGGCCACCGGCCGGACGGACTTGCCGTGGATGTGGGCCTTTCTCATCGTCTGGGCCGGCATCCTGACGTACGCCTTCTTCGTCCTCGACCCTGACCTGCGGCGCGAGCGTTTCCGGCCGGGCGGTCCCAGCGCGGACCCGATTGCGCTCGCCTTCATGCGGCTGTCGGCTCTGGCCACGATGATCATCGCGCTGCTCGACGTGGGCCGCTTTCACTGGAGCGATAACGTCCCGCGCGCCTGGCACATCGTCGGGCTCATCCTGTTCGCGCTGGGGGCCTGGCTCCCGATGCGCTCGATGTCGGTCAATCGGTTCTTCTCGCCGGTTGTCCGTGTGCAGCGTGAACGGGGACACACGCTCGTCGATCGAGGTCCGTACGCGGTCATCCGGCACCCGGGGTACGCGGGCATGACCATCCTGGCGGTCGGCGCTGCGCTGCTGCTTGGATCGTTCGTCGCGCTCGTTCCCGCGTTGATCTACGCGGGTCTCGTGCTGCGCCGGGTCCTTTTCGAGGACGCGTTCCTGAAGCAGAACCTGGAAGGCTACCGAGAGTACTCGGAGCGGGTTCGATTCAGACTCGTTCCGGGCGTCTGGTAAGGAAGCGGCGACCGTCCAGCGTCCAGTCACCTGCAATCGCGATCTTGATCGCTTCCGCGTAGATTCGATGCTCCTCGACCAGGATCCGGGCAGAGAGCGATTCCACGGTGTCGTGTTCGAGGACCGGGACCTGCGCCTGCAGGATGATGGGCCCGCCGTCGAGCTCCGGTGTCACGAGGTGGACCGTTGCGCCGGTCACTTTGACGCCATGCGCGAGCGCCTGACGCTGGGCATCCACGCCGGGAAACGCCGGCAGCAGCGACGGATGCACGTTCAGAACGGCATTCGGGAACGCGGAGAGAAACGCACCACCGAGAAGCCGCATGAAGCCCGCGAGGCAAACGAGCGTGACGCCCCGACTCTTCAGCTCGTCGACGAGCGATCTGTCGTAGTCGTCGCGCGTCCGGTGCAGGCGGTGGTCGCAGACCAGCGTCTCGATTCCGGCCTCACGGGCGCGCTGGAGTCCCGGCGCGTCGGATCGATTCGAGATGACAACGGCGATTCGCGCATCGAGGCGCCCGTCCCTGACGGCGTCGATGATCGCCTGCATGTTGCTCCCGCGGCCCGAGATGAGGATGCCGAGCAGGGCCCGGGGCCTGCTCCTCACGCGTACCGGACCTCGCGATCGCCGGCGCCGATCTCGCCAATCACCCACGCCTGCTCGCCCGACTGCTTCAAGAGATCGAGCGCGGGCCCGGCATCCTGGGTCGCGCAAACAACGATCAGGCCCACGCCCATGTTGAACGTCCGCCGCATGTCGTCCAGCGGAATCTGACCCGATCGCTGAAGCCACTCGAAGAGCGGCGGTACGGACCACGAACGTGTGTCGATGTGTGCCGCCAGATCTGGAGGAAGGACGCGAGGCAGGTTGTCGGTCATCCCGCCACCGGTGATGTGCGCCATCCCTTTGGCGAGTCCCGCGTGCAGGAGCGGTGTGATCGCGCGCAGATATGACCGGTGCGGCTCGAGCAATGCTTCACCCAGTGTCCGCCCGATCTCGGCCACATACGCGTCCACCGTCAGCGCGAGTCTGTCGAACACGATGCGGCGGGCAAGCGAATAGCCGTTCGTGTGCAGCCCGGCCGACGGCAACGCGATGAGCGCATCACCCGCGGCGATCCGTGAACCGTCCACCAGCCGTGCGCGCTCCACGATCCCAACGATGAACCCCGCCAGGTCGTACTCCCCATCCTGATAGAAGCCCGGCATCTCGGCGGTCTCGCCTCCGAGCAGGGCGCAGCCGTTGTCGCGGCAGGCCCGGGCCATCCCCTCGATGATCCGCTCGGCGACGTCTGGACGCAGGCGTCCGGTGGCCAGGTAGTCGAGGAAAAAGAGCGGGGACGCCCCCTGGACGAGGATGTCATTGACGCAGTGGTTGACGAGATCGACTCCTACGGTCCCGTGCGAGCCGGCGAGAAAAGCCACCTTCAGCTTCGTGCCGACGCCGTCGGCGCTCGCGACGAGCACCGGGTCCGTCACGTCACGCGGCGCGCGGAATAGACCGCCGAAGGACCCGATCTCGGACAGCACGGCGGGCGTGAAGGTGCTCCGCGCGAGCGCGCGGATGCGCCGGACGACTTCGTTGCCGGCCTCGATGTCGACGCCGGACTGCTTGTAGTCCATCACTTGTTTTGCCGTGGGGCCCCACCCCCACGGCCTGCCACGCCCCCGCCTTCGCCAAGGCTCCGGCGAGGCCTCGCCGAAGCTCGAAGAGCGGAGGCGGGTCGCTCTCGCTCGGCGCGCTGATTCCAACGATTGGCTGGACCGCGCACTAAAACTCCAGCTTGCCGATGAGCGCCCCCGTGACGCGCCGTGTCGGTGAACCCTCAGCCGCGCGCCAGTAGGCGCGTCGGACGGTCACGAAGAATCGCTCCTCTTCGTAGTGCTCCTCGAGCATGTCGAACGCTTCCGCCAGAAGTCCGGAGGCTTCCGCCAGGTCGGAGCGCGACTCGAGCCACTCGAGCATGAGCGTCGGATTGCGAATGGCGACCGTGCCGATCGCCAGCGCCATCGGCGCGCGTGCGGGATCGCGGGATGGAATCGCGGCATCGAAAAGCGCGGCGAGAGCATCCTTGTTTCCGGCCACCGCGACGGCGGCCAGTCCGTTCGCCGCGCTCCTCAACAATTCCTGGTACCCGACCTCCTTGACCGAAAAGTGCAGAGTCTGAATCAAGTACCCCACGTGCGATCCGCAGTTCACGCCGAGAAGGCAGATCGCGGCGGCGATCGTCGGCTGCACGTTACGCGGCGCCGTTCGCTGGAGACCCGCGAGCGTCTCCAGGCCCTTCTTCTCTCCGATCTTCCCGATCGCCACCGCCGCATCGTCCTGGAGGGGACCCTCGACGGTGGCCACCGTGACGATCTCGGAGAGCGCATACGCGGCTTTGTGGTCGCCGAGGGCCTCGATGGCGATGCTCCTGAAAAAGTCCTGTCCGCGGGTCACGGCCCGACGCATGACGCCCCGGACGCCCTCCAGCGTGGTCCGGTTGAAACCGGACGCCGGGTCGGCTGCCGCCACAGAGGCCGCGGCGAGCGCCCGGGTCAGCGCGGGCCGAACGAACTCGGAGGGCTCGCGTTCGAATGCCGGCAGCATGACGCCGAGGGACTCCGGCGACGGATGATCCTCGAAGTACGAATACGCCGTCGACCGCAACCGGTCGTTCGGGTCTTTGAGCGCCGCGAGCATCAGCGACTTCGCCCGCGGGTCGTTGAAGCCGGCGAGCAGCACGAGCGCCTTGAATCGGACGTAGCCGTCGGCGTGGGAGGACACCGCCTCGATGAGCGCCGGCGAGGCCACCGCCGGCGGCGCGCGGCGAACGGTTTGAGCCGCTTTCATCCGGGACGAGAAGTCGAGATCGCCCAGGCGATCAATCGCGCTGCGCACCTGCGCGGCTGAGATCGCTTCGGCCCTGGGCTCCTGGGCCGCGAGCGCGGACATGGCGACGGCGAGAACGACACTCAACGGCATGTGCAGGCGGGCGAGACGTCAGTCGGCCAGCTTCAGCGCGAGCTGCAGATACGCCTTCTCATCGCGAGGGAACTCGACCGGGTACTCGCCGGTGTAACAGGAGGAACAGTACGACCCACGCTTCTGGCCGACCGCGCCCAACAGACCGTCGAGGCTGAGATACGAAAGGCTGTCGGCGCTGATGTAGGTGCGGATCTCGTCGAGTGTATGCGTCGCGGCAATCAGCTCCGACCGGCGCGGCGTATCCACACCGTAAAAGCACGGAGAAATCGTCGGCGGGCAACTGATCCGCATGTGCACCTCGCGCGCGCCGGCGCTTCGCACCATGCGGACGATCTTGCGGCTCGTCGTTCCGCGCACGATCGAGTCGTCCACGAGGACGACGCGCTTGCCGTCGAGGATGCTGCGCACCGGGTTCAGCTTTACCTTGACGTTGAAATGGCGAATCGACTGCGCCGGCTGGATGAACGTCCGGCCGACGTAGTGATTGCGGATGAGCCCCATCTGCAGCGGCAGGCGGGCTTCCTCGGCGAAGCCGATCGCGGCGCACACGCCCGAGTCCGGAACCGGCACCACGACGTCCGCCTCGACGGGCGCTTCCCGCGCGAGCCGGCGCCCGAGGTTGGTCCGCACCTCGTTGACGCTCTCGCCGAATACGTAGCTGTCGGGGCGCGAGAAGTACACGTGCTCGAATACGCACTGGGACAGCCGCGCGGCGCCGAACGGATGCACCGACCTGATCCCGGCGGGGCTCACGATGAACACTTCGCCCGGCTCGACGTCGCGCACGTAGGTGGCGCCGATCAGGTCGAGCGCGCAGGTTTCAGAGCAGACGATGACCGCGTCCCCGAGCCGCCCGATGCACAGCGGCCGGAAGCCGTGCGGGTCGCGCACCGCGATCAACCGATCCTTCGTGAGGAGCGCGAGGGAGAAGGCGCCGCGCGCCTGCGCGAGCGACTCGATGAGCGCCTCCTCGACGGTCGCGGCCCTGGATCTCGCGTACAGATGCAGCAGGACCTCGGTGTCGCTGGTCGTCCTGAAAATGGATCCCTGGCCGACGAGTTCGTCGCGCAGCTCCTGCGCGTTCACGAGGTTGCCGTTGTGGCAGATGGCGATCTCGCCGTGCGCGCAGTCGATCAGGAAGGGCTGCGCGTTCTCGAGCTTGCTCTCTCCGGTGGTCGAGTAGCGGACGTGCCCGATCGCAGCCGTCCCGAGCAGCCCGGCGAGGGACCGCTCGTTGAACGCGTCCGCGACGTGGCCCATCTCGCGCGCGGCGCGCAGCTGCTGGCCGTCGCTCGAGACGATGCCGGCGCTCTCCTGCCCGCGGTGCTGGAGGGCATACAGCCCGAGATAGGTGAGGTTGGCCGCTTCGGCATGGTTGTAGATGCCGAAGACGCCGCACTCGTCGCGGAACTTGTCCATGTTTTTTTGCCGCTTCCGCGATTCGCTACGCTGCGCGGGCCTTGAAATACTTCTCCAGCCCGCTCGTCCAGATCTGCTCAGCTTCGGCGACAGCGATGTCGAGCGCCTGCTGACCGTCTATGGTAATCCTCAAGCGACTTCCGCCAGTTTTCCCGATGATACGCGCCGGCACGCCAGCCGCGCGCGCCATCTCGAGAAGGGCCGCGCTCGAGCCCGGCGCCGCCGACACGATCGCACGGGAGGCGGACTCGCCGAAGAGCGTCGCGATCTCGCCGCCCGCGGCTGGCACGTCTACGTCGGCCCCGATACCGCCGGTGTCGAAGGCGCACTCGGCCAACGCGACGGCGAACCCGCCGTCCGAGCAGTCCTGCGCCGAGTGCAGGAGTCCCTCCTCGGCGGCCCGCGCGAGCAGGCGATGCAGCGCGCGCTCGCGGCTGAGGTCCAGCGCGGGCGGGACCCCGCGCGTCAACCCGTGAAGCGTCTTGAGATACTCGCTTCCGCCGAGCTCACCGAGATTGTCCCCGAGGAGCACGATGTCGGCACCGGCGTCGCGGAAGGTCCGGCCGAGCGCACGATCGGCGTGTTCGATCAATCCGACGACGCCGATGATCGGGGTCGGGTAGATCGCCTGGCCGTCGGTCTCGTTGTACAGGCTGACGTTGCCGCCCGTAATGGGGAGCTCCAGCGCGACGCACGCCTCACGGATCCCCTCGACCGCTTCGGCGAACTGCCACATGATCTCCGGCCGCTCGGGATTGCCGAAGTTCAGGCAGTTGGTCGCGCCGATGGGCGTGGCGCCGGCGCACGCGACGTTGCGGGCAGCCTCGGCGACCGCGAGCGCGGCGCCGCGGCGCGGATCGAGGTAGCCGTATCGTCCGTTGCCGTCCACCGAAAGCGCGAGCGCGCGCGCCGTTCCCTTCACCCGTAAAACTCCGGCGCCGAACCCGTCGCGTACGATGCTGCTCGTCCCGATCATGTGATCGTACTGCCGATAGACCCAGCGCTTGCTCGCGATCGTCGGCGATCCGAGCAGCGCGGCGAACGCCGCCCGAGGCGCCGCGAGCGTGAGCCCGTCCACGTCGAGTTGCCGGACGTCATCCAGATACGGCGGCTGCTTCATCGGCCGGTCGTAGGTCGGCGCGTCGTCCACGAGCGCGCGGTTCGGGATCTCGGCGACGATCGCGCCGCGCTCTCTGACGCGCAGCAGGCCGTCGCCGGTGACCTGTCCGATCCGGACGGCGTGCAGATCCCACTTCTCGAAGATCCGCTCGACCTCTTCCTCGCGCCCGCGCTTGACGACGAGGAGCATGCGTTCCTGCGATTCGGAGAGCATGATCTCGTACGGCGTCATGCCGGTCTCGCGCTGCGGGACGAGCGTGACGTCGATCTCCACGCCGACGCCGCCGCGCGCGCCCATCTCGGAGGTCGAACAGGTCAACCCTGCCGCACCCATGTCCTGCACGCCGACCAGCGAGTCGGTGGCCATCAGCTCGAGGCAGGCCTCGAGGAGCAGCTTCTCCATGAACGGGTCGCCGACCTGCACGGCTGGACGCTTTTCGGCCGACGACTCGTCGAACTCAGCCGAAGCCATCGTCGCGCCATGAATCCCGTCGCGGCCCGTCTTGGCGCCTACGTAGTACACCGCGTTGCCCTCGCCGCCGGCGCGGCCCTTGACGAGGCCGTCGGCGCGCGACAGGCCCAGACAAAACACGTTGACGAGCGGGTTGCCCGCGTAACACTCGTCGAACGCGACCTCGCCGCCGACCGTTGCGATGCCGATGCTGTTGCCGTAGCCCGAGATGCCTGCCACGACCCCCTCGACGAGCCGACGGGTCAGCGCGCCCCGCGGGCCGTCGAGCGATCCAAACCGCAGCGAGTTCATCAGCGCGATCGGCCGGGCCCCCATGGTGAAGATGTCGCGGATGATTCCGCCGACCCCGGTCGCCGCACCCTGATATGGCTCGATGAAGGATGGATGGTTGTGCGATTCGATTTTGAAGACGGCGGCGAGGCCGTCACCGATGTCCACGGCGCCGGCGTTCTCGCCGGGACCCTGCAGGACCCGGCGTCCCTTCGTCGGCAGTTTCTTCAGGTGGACCCTCGAGCTCTTGTAGCTGCAGTGCTCGGACCACATGACCGAGAAAATGCCCAGCTCGGTCAGGCTCGGTTCGCGCCCGAGCGTCTTCACGATGCGGTCGTATTCCTCTGTGGTGAGGCCGTGGCGCTGGATCGTCTCTGGCGTGATCATCGAACGGGTTCGGCCGCTCGCGCGACCTGCGCATCGGCCGCGAGCGCCCTCAGGACCGATTCGAACAGGACGCGGCCGTCCTCGCTCCCGAGGGGCGTCTCGCAGGCGCGCTCGGGGTGGGGCATCATGCCGACGACGTTCCGGCCCTCGCTGCAGATGCCGGCGATCGCGTTCGCCGATCCATTGGGGTTGGCCGCGTCGGTGACATCGCCGCGCGCCGAGCAGTATCGGAACACGACGCGCCGCTCCGCTTCCAGGCGCGCGAGCAGCGCCGGATCGGCGTAGTAGTTTCCCTCACCGTGGTTGATCGGGACGCGGAGGATCTGCCCCGCGGCGCAGTTCACCGTGAAAGGTGTGTCGTTCTGCTCGACGCGAAGGTGCACGTCCGCGCAGACGAACTTCAGGCCACGGTTTCTCAGCATCGCGCCTGGCAGCAGTCCCGCCTCGAGCAGGATCTGAAAGCCGTTGCAGATGCCGAGCACCGGCCCGCCTGCCGCCGCGAACGCGTTGACGGCGGACATGATTGGAGAGAACCGCGCGATAGCCCCGGTACGAAGGTAGTCGCCGTGGGCGAACCCGCCAGGAAGGATCAGCACGTCCGCGCCGCGCAGGCTGGTGTCCTTGTGCCAGAGGTACTCCGCGCGCTGCCCGAGCACATGGGTGACCGCGTCGTGCGCGTCGCGGTCGCAGTTCGAACCGGGGAAAACGACGACGCCGAATGTGGGCATGGTGGCTGTCGATTACCCCACTTCGATGCGATAGCTCTCGATCACAGGATTCGCCAGCAGTTTGTCTGCAACGTCCGCCGCGAGCGACTTCGCTTCGTCGGCCGATTCCGCCTGCAGATCCAGCTCGAAGTACTTGCCCTGCCGGACGTCGGTGACGCCGCCGTAGCCGAGCGAATGGAGCGCATCGGCGATCGTGCGCCCCTGGGGGTCGAACACCGACGGCTTCAACGTGACGAACACGCGCGCGCGCATTAGGCTTTTTTTCCTTTGCGCTGGGGCCCCACCCCCAGCGCCTGCCACGCCTCGCTCTCGCTCGGCGCGCTGGCTCCGACGCCTTGCAGGCGCCGATCCTCTTGAAACACCCGCTCGAAGATAACGTCCACGTTCCGGAGCTGCTCCTCGAGATTGAACGCGCGCTCGATCTCCGACGGCGTCAGCACGCCGGCGACATCCGGGTCCGCGAGGAGCAGCCGCATGAAGTCGATCTTCTCGTGAAACGACCGCATCGCGTTCCGCTGGACCCATTCGTACGCCTGCTCGCGCGACACGCCCCGGCGCGCCAGCTCGAGCAGCACCGTGCCGGAGAATACGACGCCGCGTGACCGCTCCAGATTCTCGCGCATCCGTTCCGGATACACGACCATGCCCGACACGATCCGGGTGAAGCGGCGCAGCATATGGTCCAGCGCGATGAAGCTGTCGGGCAGGATGACGCGCTCGACCGAGGAATGCGAGATGTCCCGCTCGTGCCAGAGCGCGATGTTCTCCATCGCCGCCATCGCGTTCGCCCGCAGCAGGCGCGCGAGGCCGCAGATCTGCTCGCACCCGATCGGGTTGCGCTTGTGCGGCATCGCCGACGAGCCTTTCTGTCCCTTGCCGAACGGCTCTTCGACCTCCCCGATCTCGGTCTTCTGCAGTCCCCGGATTTCCAGCGCGAATTTCTCCAGCGACGCGGCGACGATCGCGAGCGAGGCCATCAGCTCCGCGTGGCGGTCGCGTTGGACGACCTGCGACGACACCGGCGCCGGGTCGAGCCCGAGACGGGCGCAGACACGCGCTTCGATCGACGGATCGAGGTGCGCGAACGTCCCGACGGCACCGGAGATCTTGCCGACGCTCGTGATCTCGCGCGCCCGGCGGACGCGAACGATATCCCGTTGGACCTCGGCGTACCAGAGGGCGAGCTTCAGGCCAAACGTCATCGGCTCCGCATGCACACCGTGCGTGCGGCCGATCATGGGTGTTCTCCGGTGCTCGTCGGCGCGCACCCGGATTGCGGAGGCGAGCCCGTCGAGCAGCCTCAGGACGAGATCGCACGCGTCGCGCATCTGCAGCGCGAGCGCGGTGTCCAGGACGTCGGACGACGTCAGGCCGAAGTGGAGCCAACGCGCCGATGGACCGACGACCTCCGCGACCGCGGTCGTGAAGGCGATCACGTCGTGCTGCGTGGTCCGCTCGATCTCGTCGATTCTCGGAACGAGCTGCGCGATGTCGATCACCCGGGCGCGATCGCGGATGTCCCGGGCGGCCTCGGCCGGCACGATCCCGGCTTCGGCCGTCGCTTCCGCGGCGGCAATCTCGACGGCAAGCCAGGTCCCGTAGCGACGGGCGTCGCTCCAGATGGCGCCCATTTCGGGGTTCGTGTAGCGAGCAATCATCCCAGGTCGAGCCGTTCGCGGGTCAGCATCTGCCCGTTCTGCGGGCCGAGCACGGTCGCGCCGAGCGCGCCGTTCGAGAACAGGTCTCGCGCGACGCGCTGGATATCCGCGGACGTCACCCGCTCCACGCCCGCCAGCGTCTCGTCGAGCCCGAAATGCCGATCGAAGTAGATTTCCTGCCGCGCCAGATGCGACATGCGGCTCGCGGTGTTTTCGAGCGACAGCATCAGGCTGCCCTTCAGGTGGTCCTTCGAACGCCGAAGCTCGGTCTCCGAGACCGGCGTCCGCTTCAGACCGCGCAGTTCCTCTACGACGAGGTCGGTCACCTCGCCGACCGCCTCGTTGCCGCAGCCGGCATAGACCGTCAGCGATCCCGCGTCGCGATACGCGCTGAGCCCGCTGAACACCGCGTAGGCCAGGCCGCGCTTCTCCCGGACATTCTGAAAGAGCCGGGAGCTCATGGAGCCGCCGAGCAGCGTGTTCAGGATGTAGCTCACGTACCGGTCGTCGTGCTTCTGCGGGTAGCCGGTCGTCCCCATGCAGATGTGGCTCTGCTCCAGTTCCTTCGTACGAACGACGAGCGGCGGCACGACGCGCGGGGGTTGATCCACGAGGGAATCGCCCTGGTGAGGAATGTCGTGGAACGCGCCGGTGATCAGTTCTCGGACGCGCCCGTGCTCCACGTTGCCAGCCGCGGCAATGATGAGATGCGGCGCTACGTAAGAGGTCGCGAAATACCGGCGCAGCGTGTCGGCGGTAAACGACTGCACCGTCTCGGCGGTGCCGAGGATCGGCCGCCCCAGCGGGTGCCCCTCCCAGAAATGCTGCGAGAACACCTCGTGCACGAGATCGTCGGGCGTGTCCTCGACCATCTTGATCTCTTCGAGGATGACCTTCTTCTCGCGTTCGATCTCCTCCGCCTCGAACTTCGGCCGGCGGACGATATCCGACAGCAGATCGACCGCGATCGGGAGATGATCGTCGAGGACCTTGATGTAGTAGCTCGCGTACTCCTTGGCGGTGAATGCGTCGAGTTGGCCGCCGATCGAATCGATCTCCTGCGCGATGTCTTCGGCGCTGCGGCGCTCCGTCCCCTTGAAGAGCATGTGCTCGACGAAGTGCGCGATGCCGGCCTGCGGGTCGCTTTCGTGGCGGGATCCTCGGCTCAGCCATACGCCGATCGTCACCGACCGGACATGCGGCATCGACTCGGTGATGAGACGAAGGCCTCCGTCCAGAACCTCTCGTGTGACCATCTTTACGGTTGAGCGCCGCGCAACTTATTGTCTCAGAAGGGCTTAGCGAGCGGCGTGGAAGACTGCATGATACCACGCGTCCCCGACGAGTTCAATCGGCACCGTACAATGAAAACGCGCCATGAATCTCGTCGAGCTCGAGCGCTCCGACCTGGAAGCCGCGCTGACCGCGCGAGGATACCCGGCGTACCACGCCCGTCAAATCTTCGCATGGCTCTACCGGCGCGGCGTCAGCGACTTCGCGCGCATGTCCGATCTCCCGAAACCGCTGCGCGACGAGCTGGGACGCTCGGCGGTCGTGTCGACGCCGATCGTCGCGCAGAAGGACCTCTCGCGCGACGGCACGACGAAGTTTCTGCTGAAGCTGGCGGACGGCCGGTTCATCGAGTCGGTCTACATTCCCGACACGCCCGCCGACACGTTCTGTATTTCGACCCAGGTCGGATGCGCGATGAAATGCGCGTTCTGTCTGACCGGGAAGATGGGCCTCACGCGCAATCTCAGCGCCGGCGAAATCGCCGGCCAGGTACGCGCGCTCCTCGCCGAGACGGGGCTCCTCGGCAAGCCCTTCAACATCGTCCTGATGGGCATGGGGGAACCGCTGCACAACTACGACGAGACGATGAAGGCGCTCAGGATTCTGCACGACGAGCACGGCCTCGCGCTGCCGGAGCGTCGGATCACGCTCTCGACGGTTGGAGTGCTCCCCGCGCTGGAGCGGCTCGGCCACGAGGCGCTGATGCCCAACCTGGCGATATCGCTCCACTCGACGACCGAGGACCAGCGGGATGCGCTCGTCCCGGTCAACCGGAAGTACGGTCTCCAGGATCTCGTCGACGCATGCCGGGCGTTTCCGCTGAAGCGCCGCCGTCGGATCACCTTCGAGTACGTTCTGCTCGGGGGCGTGAACGATACGCCGGCAGACGCGCGTCGTCTCGTGACGCTGCTGCACGGCATCAAGGCCAAGGTCAACCTGATCCCGTTGAACGAGGCGGCCGGCATCCCGTTCGACCGGCCGTCGGACGAACGCGTCAACGCCTTCGCGAAGGCGCTCGCCGATCGCGGGCTCACGGTGTCGGTCCGCAAGAGCCGCGGGCGGGACATTCGGGCGGCCTGCGGTCAGCTGATCGTCGAGGGAGCCGCGCCGTCGACGGGTCAGAGGGCGGCGGGACTTCTTTGAAGAACCACCGTCGTCCAGCTGTTGCGGGGTAGTCCGGGTGGGATTCTCACCTTCAGGTAATTGTCGGTCACCACGAGCGTGCCATCCTCGAGCGTCAGGCCACGCCGTACGGTGCCCGCCTGGGAGGCTCGGAAACGCGATGCGAGGGCGGACGCGATCTCCCGGACACGCTGGCCGCGCCCCCGGACGACGGGACCGGCGACCTTCTCCCGGATCCGTGCGGCGTCGGTTCCTGGCCGATCCGAATATGGAAACACGTGAACGTACGTCAACGGAGACGACTCGAGATACCGCACCAGCGCCGTGAAATCGTCATCCGTCTCACCCGGGAACCCGACGATCACGTCAGAGCCAATCGCCGCGTGGGGCATCCGCCGGCGAATCGACTCCGCCAACCGGGCGTAGAACGATGCCGTGTACGGCCGGCGCATCGCCGACAGCATCCGATCGCTCGCGTGCTGCAGCGGCAGATGGAAGTGGGGGGCCAGCCTCGGCGACGACGCGACGAGCTCGACGATCTCCGGCGAGCAGTCCATCGGCTCGAGCGAGCTCACGCGGAACAGCACGTCCTCTGACAACGCGCCAATCGCACGCAGTAACTCGAAAAGGCTCGAGGCTGGAGTCAGATCGCGGCCATACGAGCCGAGGTGCACACCGGTGATCGTGATCTCTCTGAACCCGGCCGCGGCGGCCCGTTCGATTTCCTTCAGAATCTGCGCACGCGGGGCGCTCCTGCCAGGGCCGCGCGTCGTCGGGATGATGCAGTAGCTGCACGCCTCGTCGCAGCCGGTCTGAACGCGCAGCGTCCAGGCGGTGCGCCCGGCGATGCCAGGCGCGATCGGCGCGCCGCAGGGTCCATCCCCGAGGTCAAGCCCGAGGAGCGCGACGAGCCGTTCCTTGTCATCGTTGCGAACGACCTGCAGGACGTTGGGCAGCGACGCCAGATCCTCCGGACATCGGGAGGCGTAGCACCCGGTCGCAACGATTCTTGCCGCGGGATTCGCGCGCGCCACCCGCCGAATCGTCTGCCGTGCCCCCTGATCGGCTGACGCCGTCACCGAACAGGTATTGACGATGACGAGATCGGCGGCTTCCGGTGTCGCCGCCGGCTCGGCGCCGCGTTCGCACAACTCCGACTCGAGCCTCAACGAGTCGGCCTGGTTGACGCGACAGCCGAAGGTGATCACCGAGTATTTCATTGCCGCTACGACGACAACTTCTTTGCCGCTTCCTCGACCTTGTCCGCCAATTTCTTCTTGTATCCTTCCAGCCGGGCACGCAGGTCCTTGTCGCCGACGGCGAGGATCTGCGCCGCGAGGACGCCCGCATTCGTCGCGCCGGGCTTGCCGATCGACACGGTCGCGACCGGCACGCCGGGGGGCATCTGCACCGTCGAGAGCAGCGCATCGAGCCCCTTCAGCGCCGATGAATCGATCGGAACGCCGATGACCGGCCCGGTCGTATGGGCCGCGACGACCCCCGCCAGGTGTGCGGCGGCGCCGGCGCCGACGATGAAGACCTTGACGCCGCGGTCGGGCGCTTCGCGGACGAGCCGCATGACGCGGTCGGGCGATCGATGAGCCGACGCGACGGTCATCTCGCACGATATCCCCAGTTCGCGAAGGATATCGACTGCCGCCTGCATGACGGGAGCGTCCGAGTCCGAGCCCATCAGGATGAGGACGTCAATCGGCATCCGGTCTCCTCAGGCAGCGCACTACGCCCGCACCTTGCCTTCTGAATTCTGGATTCTGAATTCTGGATTCTCGTCAAACGCCAGCGCCCGCCGGCCTATATCGGAGCGATACTCCAGGTTCTCGAACGAAATACGGGACACGCCCTCATAGGCGCGGGCGATCGCGTCAGCGTAGGTCGCGCCGCGTCCAACCACGGTCAGCACCCGCCCACCGCTCGTGACGAGCCGTCCGTCCCGATCCGCCGTACCGGCATGAAAGACGACGACGCCCGGGAGCGCGTCCGCGGCGTCCAGCCCCTCGATCGGGCAGCCGGTCTGGATCTCACCCGGGTAGCCGCCCGAGGCCAGAACGACGCCGACGGCGACGCCGTCCGAGAATCGGCAGGTCGATCCGCCGAGATCCCCGTCAGCCGCCGCTGCGAGCACCGGCGCCAACTCGCTCTCGAGGAGCGGCAACACGACCTGCGTTTCCGGATCGCCGAAACGGACGTTGAACTCGACGACCTTCGGCCCATCGTCGGTCAGCATCAGGCCGGCGTAGAGCAGGCCGCGATAGTCGTGCCCCTCCTCGCGCATCCCGTCCACGACCGGCACGACGATCTCGCGCATGACACGGTCGGCCGTCCGCTGCGTCACCAGCGGGCTCGGCGCGAACGCCCCCATGCCTCCAGTGTTCGGCCCGCGGTCGTCGTCGTAGGCGCGCTTGTGATCTTGCGCGGAAATGAGGGGCAGCGCGCGGCGGCCGTCGCAGATGGCAAAGAACGAAGCCTCGGGCCCGCGCATGCACTCTTCGAGGACGAGCCTGGCGCCCGCGGCGCCGAAGCGCCGATCGATCATGGCGGCGCGGATAGCGCCCTCGGCGCTCGTCCGGTCGTCGGCGATCACGACGCCCTTGCCGGCGGCGAGGCCGTCCGCCTTGACGACGAGCGGCCAGCCGAGCTCGCCGCTCGCGGCGATCGCAAGCGCGTCGCCGGCATTGTCAGCGACGCGACAGCGCGCCGTCGGCACACGATGCCGCTCCATGAACTGTTTCGCGAATACCTTGCTCGTTTCGAGGCGCGCGGCGTCGCGGGACGGTCCGAAGATCCGCCGTCCGCGCGACGCGAACAGATCGACGACACCCCGTTCGAGTGGCTGTTCCGGACCGACGATCGTGAGGTCGATGCGTTCCCGATCGGCGACGGCGAGGAGCGACGCAGGATCTGCGGCCGTTCGGTCAACCGTCCGGGCCACGCGCGCGAGGCCCGCGTTGCCAGGCGTGACGACGACCTCGGCCACGCCCGACTCACGCGCGAGCGTCCAGGCCAGCGCGTGTTCGCGTGCGCCGGCGCCGACGATCAGCACTCTCATACAGGCGCGGCGGTCGAACGGCGGGACATCGGCGGTCTGCGAAAACGGTGAAACCAGCGGCCGGATATGCCCAACGGCAGAAAGGAGTTAGCGGGGTTTGACGTGCGCGGAGTTTTGCGCCTAGAATCCGCGTTTACCTGTGATAGCCTATCACATTCGGGCGGACCTCGACGGTCCGCCCGACGCATGTTTCGCGGGTTTTGCGCTCGCACGAGCAGCTCTGCTGGGGCTGCCGCACACCACGGTGAAAGGGGTTGAGTCACGGTTGGCTGAGGTCAAGGTCCAGGAAGGCGAGTCGATCGAAAGCGCGCTGCGTCGCTTCAAACGCAAGGTTCAGCAGGAAGATATCATCAAAGATATCAAGAAACATTCCTTCTATCTGAAGCCTGGCGACAAGAAGCGCGCGAAGCAGGCGCTCGCCCGCAAACGGACACGCAAGAAGCAACGCCGCGAATCGGAGTAATGCCGTAACGCCGGACGGACGAGCAAGCGAAAGGGCGAGGAGCGATGGAGTTCCAGGACAAATCCCTTCGGTGCGTGGACTGCGGCACGGAGTTCATCTGGACGGCAGGGGAGCAGCTTTTCTTCGCCGACAAGAACTTCAAGAACGAGCCGAAGCGCTGCAAGGCGTGCAAGGCGAAGCGAGCCGCGCGTCCCTCGGCTGGCGCATCGATGGGGCGCGAACGAGTCGAGACGACGACGAACTGTTCGAACTGCGGGAAGGAAACCACAGTGCCCTTCCGACCCACGCAGGGTCGGCCGGTGTTCTGCCGGGAGTGCTTCCAGCAGCGGAAATTCGCTGGAGCCGGCGGCGTCTGAGCGGAGCGGCACTCCATCTGACACGCGCATACGAAGAGCCAGGCCGCCGGGCGGCGGCTCTTTCCTGACAATTTGTCGATCGTTTGTGGAGGAACGGGGACCATGCAGATCGAGGAACGGGTCGTCGACAACGTGACGATACTCGACCTGAAGGGGAAGATGACCTTGGGGGAAGGAGACGAACTCCTCAAGGACAAGATCAACAGTCTGCTGCAGCAGGACAAGAAGCAGCTGCTGCTCAACCTCGAGGGCGTGCCCTACATCGACTCGGCGGGTCTCGGAGAGATCGTGCGGACCTACACCACGGTGAGCCGGCAGGGCGGCAAGTTGAAGCTCGTCAACCTGACGAAACGGATTACCGATCTGCTGTCGATCACGAAACTGCTGACTGTCTTTGAAACCTTCGAGTCGGTCCCCGAGGCCGTCAAGAGCTTCAAGGCGTAGCGGGCTCGTTGCCGCGCTTCGTCCGCACCAGTGGACGAAGAACCTGATCGTCTTCGCGGGGCTGATCTTCGGCCAGAAGCTGCTCGATCCGGACGCGGTCGCCCGCGCGGCGGCCGCGTTCGCCATCTTCTGCGCGCTGTCCAGCGTTGTCTATCTGCTCAACGATCTCGCGGATCGGGAGGCGGACCGGCTGCACCCCCTGAAGCAGCACCGCGCGATCGCCGCCGGCGTGGTCTCGCCGACGCTGGCGGCGACGACCGCCGCCGTGTTGGGAGCGGCCGCGCTGACCGCGGCGTTCCTGCTGGGAGGATGGTTTGGGATCGTGGCGGCCGCCTATCTGGGGCTCTTCACGCTGTACACCGGGTCGCTCAAGCACGTGGTCATCATCGACGTGCTGACGATCGCGGCCGGCTTCGTGCTGCGCGCCGTGGCGGGGGCGGTGGTGATTCCCGTGCCGATCAGCCCATGGTTGCTCATCGTCACGATCCTCGGCGCGCTGTTCCTGGGGCTATCGAAGCGCCGCCACGAGCTGGTGCTGCTCGCGGACGACGCCTCGGGGCACCGTCGAAGCCTGGAGGAGTACAGCCCCTACCTGCTGGACCAGATGATCGCCGTCGTGTCTGCGTCGACGATCGTCGCATACGCGTTCTACACGGTGAGCCCGGACACGATTCACAAGTTCGGGACGAACATGCTCGGCCTGACGTTGCCATTTCCCCTCTACGGGATCTTCCGTTACCTGTATCTGGTGCACCAGAAAGAGGGAGGAGGCAGTCCCGCTGAGCTCTTGATCACGGATCGACCGCTGCTCGTCTGCGTCGCGCTCTGGGCGGCCTCGGTCGTTGCCCTGATTTACGGGGTGCCCTAAAGTAAAGCCATGGCCCGCGCAAGAGTCGCTGTGCTGCGGACCG
The DNA here is from genome assembly GCA_963847125.1 of uncultured Acidobacteriota bacterium. GTDB lineage: Bacteria > Acidobacteriota > Vicinamibacteria > Vicinamibacterales > 2-12-FULL-66-21 > DATAEE01. The sequence goes on along the minus strand of CAWJYM010000004.1, from coordinate 1,134,379 downwards.
CTCCCGCGACCGTCCTGAGCGATTACCACCGCCTGCTCAACCTGGCGGGATACCAGGACGTCATCGCCCGCGACGCGGACACCGCGCTGAAAGTCAACATCTCCTGGCACTTCTTCTTCCCCGGCAGTTCGACGACGCCGTGGCAGCTCGAAGGCGTGATCCGCGCGATGAAGCAGGACGGCTACGACCCGTCCCTGCTGCACGCCTGCCACAACCGGACGGTCGTGATCGACGCGCGCCTCGGCGAGCGCGAGAACAAGCAGGTCAACGTCGTCGAGGCGCACGGGCTTCGAAACATCCACGTGTACGAGAACGAGCCGTGGATCCACGTCCGCGACGCGGTCGGAGACCTGGCGGACAAGTTCATCGTCCTGAACGATGTCTACCCGGACGGATTCATGATCCCCCGCCGGTTCATCGGCGAGAACATCATCCATCTCCCGACGATCAAGACGCACGTCTTCACCACGACGACCGGCGCGATGAAGAACGCGTTCGGAGGACTGCTGAACGAGCGGCGCCACTGGACGCACCCGGTGATCCACGAAACGCTCGTCGATCTGCTGATGATCCAGAAAAAGATCCATCGCGGCGTGTTCGCGGTGATGGACGGCACCTTCGCGGGGGACGGTCCCGGGCCGCGGTGCATGGTTCCGCACGTGAAGAACGTGCTCCTCGCGAGCGCCGATCAAGTGGCGATCGACGCCGTGGCCGCGAAGTTGATGGGCTTCGATCCCCTCTCGATCAAGTACATCCGGCTCGCGCACGATCGGGGCCTCGGCTGCGGCGATCCGCGCGAGATCGAGATGGTCGGCGACCTGGACGCGGCGAACGAGAACTGGCGGTTCGTCGGCCCGTTCAAGAAGATGACGTTTGCCTCCCGGATGCAGCATCAGATCTACTGGGGCCCGCTTCGCAAGCCGGTCGAGTGGTCCCTCAAGACGGTGCTGGCGCCATGGGCCTACATCGCGAGCGTGATCTACCACGATTCGTTCTGGTATCCCGTCAAGGGCCGGCAGATGATGGAGACCGTCCTGGACAGCCCGTGGGGCCGGCTGTTCCGGAACTGGGAGACCGTCGCGCCGGACGCCGGCGGCTACCCGGATGTCGGCGAGGCGAAAGCGGAGATCTCGCGGAGCGGGTTCCGCGCCTTTGCCAGTTCGATCGGCATTCTCGGCACCTGCATCAGGGAAGCGCCGGAGTTCGAGATGCGGAAACGGCACAAGCATGTCTGATTTTCAGATTCGTTCCGATGGCGTCGACGTCGAGCAGATCATGCGTCAGATCCGCTCCCGGATCCGCGAGAAGCGCGGCGCCGACTACACCGAGCAGGAGATTCGCGAGCTGGCGACGGCGAAGCTCGAGAAGTTCCTCGATCCTTCGGGGGTCCGATCCGATCTGCTGGAGCACTTCCGGCGCGCGCACGCGGCGCAGCAGACGTCCGACCCGCCGATGAACTACGTGTTCGAGGACACGACGCTCTTCGAGTCGCCGCGGCCGGCGCTTCGTTTCATCCGGAACCTGCTCAAGCCCGTGCTCAGGCTGTTCTTCAATTACAACCGCCTCTCGCACGTGCTGCATCAGCAGGTGATCGCCAACACGCAGATGCACGGCTACGAAGCCCGTCGAAAGACCCTCGACGCGCTGTACTACGAGGTCATGCACAACCTGGTGCTCGAGACCACGCGGCTCGGCATCGAGGTCACGAACCTGAGAATGCGGCTCGAGTCGATCTCCAGCCGGCTCGACTTCGATGAGCGCCGGGCGCGCGCGCTCGAGGGCGTCGTGCAGTACCGTCCAGGCGTGATCGCTGCGGCCTCGCAGCAGCAAGCGCCTGCGCCGGCGCCTCAGCCTCCCGCTCAGGCACAGCCGGGTCAGGGACAACCGCCCGGCCAGGCCGCCGACGCCGGGCTCGCGGAGCGACGCTCGCGACGACGACGGCGCCGGGGACGACGCCGGGGTCATGGGGCGCCTCTGGGTGCTCAAGGTGCACAGGGTGCCCCAGCTGCCCAGGGTGCGGGTGCTCAAGCCCAAAGTCCAGGGACCGAGCCGCACCCTGAGCACGATGAGCACGTCGAGCACGATGAGCACCCGGGGTCCCCTGAGTCCCCCGAGAACGACGATCAGTGAAGCTCGCGATCGTCGTCCAGCGCTACGGCGCGGACATCAACGGTGGCGCCGAGCTCCACGCCCGATACATCGCCGAACGGCTGGCGCGGCACGCCCAGGTCGAGGTCCTGACGACCTGCGCGACCGACTACGTCACCTGGAAGAACTCGTTGCCGGCGGGCGAGGAGACGGTGAACGGCATCCGCGTCCGGAGGTTCCGCGTCTCGAGCGAGCGGAGCCCGCTCGAGTTCGGACGCAGGTCCGCGCAGGTCTTCGAACGGGCTCACTCGCTCGCCGACGAGCTCGCGTGGCTCCGCAGCGAGGGCCCGACGAGCCCCGCGCTCGTCAGGTATCTGTCGCGCCGCGCTGACGACTGGGACTTCGTTCTCTTTTTCAGCTATCGCTACTATCACGCCTGGCACGGAGCGCGCGCCGTGGCCTCGAAGGCCATCCTCGTCCCGACGGCGGAGCGCGATCCGGCCGTCGCGCTGCCGATGTTCGGACCGGTCTTCAGGGGCGTCCGCGGCATCATGTACAACTCGTTCGAGGAACGCGCGCTGATTCAGGCTGCGAGCTCGAACGCCGACGTCCCCGGCGTCGTCGTCGGCGTGGGATCGGAGGTGCCGGAACGGCCGGTGCCGCGGCGCTTCCGCCAGAAGCACAACATCGGCGGGCCGTTCGCCATCTACGTGGGCCGCATCGACGAGAACAAGGGCTGCGTCGAGCTCTTCTCGCATTTCCAACAGTATGCGCGGACGTTCACCGACGGGCTGTCGCTGGTGCTCATCGGCAACGCCCTGCTGCCGGTGCCGTCACATCCTCGGATTCGGCATCTGGGCTTCCTTCCCGACGACGACAAGTTCGACGCCATGGCGGCAGCCGACCTGCTGGTCATGCCGTCGTACTACGAGAGCCTCTCCATGGTGGCGCTGGAAGCGTGGGCGCTCGGGAAGCCCGTGCTCGCCAACGGGAAGTGCGACGTTCTGCGCGGCCAATGCATCCGCAGCAGCGCCGGCCTCTACTATGAGTCGTACGCCGAGTTCTCCGAGGCCATGTACGCGCTCGAAGCCAGCGGGCCGCTCAACTCGGTCCTCGGAGCGAACGGCCGCGAGTACTTCCGGCAGCACTATTCCTGGCCGGTCATCGAACGGAAGTATCTCGAGATGTTCGAGCGGCTGACCCACGAAAACAAGACGGGCGTCGCCAGACGGATCGAGCCTCTGCCTGGATGGCTGGCGCGGCGGCGCCAGGACCTCCGGCCCGCCCGGGAGATCCTCGCCGCGCTGCCGTCAGGGCCTGCCGCCGTGGCGCGGGGCATCCTCGAGACCCGGGGGGCGCAGGACGACGCCCAACCGCCGCGCGAGTCACGCGCGCACGAACCACGAGCGCACGAAGTCCGAGGCTCGAACGAGGCACGGGTCGCGAACGAGGCGCGGCGCCCGCACGAGGGACGCGGCGCGAGGCCCCAGGGACGACGATGGCACAGGTCCACCAGGTCCTCGCGACGCTGAGCTACGGCGACGCGATCGGCCACGAGGTGCTGGGCATCCAGCGCGCGCTGCTGGCGGCCGGCCACGCGTCCGAGATCTTCGTGGAGACCGCGCACCCGAAGCTCGAACCGCTGACGCGCGACTATCGCGAGCTGAAAGACTCGGTCGGACCCGACGATCTTCTCATCCATCACTTTTCGATCGGGTCGAAGGCGTCGCGCGTCGCGTATGCCACGCCCGCGAAGATGATCCTCGTCTACCACAACATCACGCCCCCACATTACTTCCTGGGTGTGAACGACGAGCTGGTCCGTCGCTGCTATCTCGGCCGCCGCGAGCTGCGCGCGTACGTCGGCCGGTGCGAGCTCGCGCTCGGCGATTCGGAGTTCAACCGTCAGGAGCTCGAATCGCTCGGCTTCCCTCGCACCGGGGTGCTCCCCGTCGTCCCCGATTTCTCGCACCTCGACGTCGAACGGGATCCGATGCTCGCGGCGCCCTTCGACGATGGGTGGACGAACATCCTGTTTGTCGGCCGCGTGATCCCCAACAAGCGATTCGACGCGCTCATCCGCAGCTTTCACGTGTACCGCACGCGCTTCAACCCGCGTTCGCGGCTGCTCCTCGTGGGATCGACAGCCGGTTTCGAGGAGCACCGCACGCTGCTCCTCGCGCTCGCCGCGCGGCTCGGGACGCCCGACGTGCACCTGACCGGGCAGGTCACCAACGGGCAGTTGGCCGCGTTCTACGAGGTCGCGGACCTCTTCCTGAGCGCGAGCGAGCACGAGGGCTTCTGCGTGCCGATCGTCGAAGCCTTCTACATGGGCGTGCCCGTGCTGGCCTACGCCGCCACCGCCGTGCCGGGCACGATGGACGGCGGCGGCGTGCTGTACGACTCGCAGGATCCCTTCGAGGTCGGGGCGCTCATCGACGGGATCATGCGCGATGCCGATCTGCGCGAACGCGTGCTCGACTCGCAGGACGCGGCGCTGGATCGGCTGCTGGCCCACGATTTCGACGGCACCGTTCGGGGTTTCGTCGAGCGCACGCTGCGGGGACCGCGTCTGGCGACGCACCGCGTGGCGTTCGACTTCTGGCGACAGTTCGACGCGCACGAAAGGCTCTGGGCGCTCAAGCGGCTGCGGCCCGCGTTGTATGAAGCGCTGCCGGCGGCGCCCGGCGCCCAGGGACCGGCAATCAGGTGAGGATCGATCAGTGGGTCCCGGCGGCCCACGCCGGAGACGCGATCGGCGACAGCGCGCGGCGGGTCCGCGCCGCGCTGCGCGATCGGGGTCTCGCCTCCGATCTGTACGCGTTGACGATCGACGAGGAGCTGCGCGGCGACGTCCTGCCGTTCGGCGACGCCGCGCCGCCGGCCGACGCGACCATCTTCCATTTCGCGCTCCCCTCGCCGATGACGCGGCCGTTCGCCGAGCTGCGGGGGATGCGGATCCTGCAGTACCACAACATCACGCCGTCGCACTTCTTCGCGCCCTACGATCGGGCGCTCGCGCGGCTGGCGTCGCTCGGGCGCGCGGAGCTGTCTTCGCTCGCCGGGCACGTCGACCTCGCGCTCGGGGACTCCGATTTCAACCGGCAGGAGCTCGAGGCGCTCGGCTTCGAGCGGACGGGCGTCATGCCGATCGCGGTCGACCTCGGGCGGATCACGGACGCGCCGCGGCGCGTGGCGCTCGAGGAGGCGCTCGACGACGAGCTGACGAACGTCCTGTTCGTCGGCCGTGTGGCGCCGAACAAGCGGCTCGAAGACCACGTCCGGCTGGCCGAGCACTACAAGCGCTACGTGGACGCCGAGTGCCGGTTCATCTTCGTCGGGCGCTACGACCTCGTGCCCCGGTACCACGCCATGGTGCGTGCGCTCATCGTCCGCTATCGCATGCTGCCGGAACGGTTCGTGTTCACGGGGCCGGTGCCGGATGACGACCTGGCAACCTATTACCGGATGGCGGACGCGTACGTCTCGCTGAGCGAGCACGAGGGGTTCTGCGTGCCGCTGGTCGAGGCCATGGCGGCGGACGTTCCCGTGCTCGCGTACGCGTCGACGGTGATCCCGGAAACGCTCGGCGGCGCCGGGGTGCAGTTCGCCCCGAAAGACCTCGAATACGCCGCCGAGCTGCTGGGGATGCTGGTGTACGATGACGCGGTTCGCGCGCGCGTGATCGACGGTCAGCGCCGCCGTGTCGCGGCGTTCGGCCCGGAACGGATCGAGCGGGAGGTCGATATCTTGTTGAGCCGCATTGTCGACGGGCCGAGGACGCATTGAGAAACGCCTCGAGATGAGGATCGCCTTCATCGTCCAGCGTTACGGCGCGGAGGTCCTCGGTGGATCCGAGTATCTGTGCCGGGTGATCGCCGAGCGCCTGGCCCCTCGGCACCAGGTCGAAGTGCTCACGACCTGCGCCCGCGACTACATCACCTGGAAGAACGAGTATCCCGAGGGGCACGATCGGATCCGGGGTGTGACGGTCCGCCGCTTCGCGAACGCGCGGACCCGCGATCTCGCGGCTTTCAACAAATACTCCGACTGGATTTACAGCCACCCGCACACGCGCGACGACGAGATGGAGTGGATTCGGCAGCAGGGACCCTGGTGTCCGGCGCTCGTCGACTACCTGCAGCGGCAACATCACCAGTTCGACATCCTCGTGTTTTTCACGTACCTCTACGCCCCGACCGTCCTCGGGCTCCGGGTCGATCCCTCGAAGAGCATCCTCGTGCCGACCGCGCACGACGAGCCGGCCATCCGGCTGGGCATCTTCAAGGAGGTCTTCACCGCGCCGGCCGGACTCGCGTACAACACCGAGGCCGAGCGGCGGTTCGTGCACGACACCTTCGCGCTTCGCGCGATCGACGAGGATGTCATCGGCATCGGCGTCGAGCCACCGGAGACCACGGATTCGGGCACGACCACGGATTCAACGGATGCCTCCGGGCACACGACTGCGGACTCCACGGATGCGGACATCGCGGATCCCGCCGATCGCAAAGCCTCCCGGTTTCTGGACATCGACGACACGACCATCACGCCCGGCGCGAACATCGACTCCCCCACCTTCCGGTCGCATCAGGCGACGCGGGGCGAGCGGTTCCGCCGCCGACACCGCCTGCACGGTCCGGTCGCGCTCTACGGCGGCCGCATCGACCCGGGCAAGGGCTGCGAGGAACTGATCGAATACTTCAGCAGTTACGTCGCGGACCGGAACGAGGGGTCGCTCGTGCTGATGGGCGTCAAGCTGATGGCGCTGCCCGAAGAGCCATGGGTCCGCTTCGCAGGACAGCTCTCCGAGCAGGAGCGGTTCGCCGCCCTCGAGGCGGCCACCGTCGTCGTGGTGCCCTCACCGTACGAGAGCCTGTCGATCCTCGCGCTCGAGGCGTTCGCGGTCGGCACACCCGTTCTCGTCAACGCCCGGAGCGAGGTGCTCGTCGAGCACTGTCGCCGGAGCAACGCGGGCCTGTACTACGCGGACCGGGACGAGTTCGTCGAGTGTCTGAAGTTGATGATGTCGGACGACCGGCTGCGCCGTGCGATGGGGCGCAACGGCAAGGAATACGTCCGGCGGAACTACCGGTGGGACCTGGTCATCTCGAAGTACGAACGCCTGTTCACCAAGCTGCGCGGGGCGTCGGTCGGTCGGCGCTAGTCGCGAACGAGACTTGCATCACCGCCGCCGTGCCGGGCGCACCTGTGCCGGCTTGTACTCGCAGCCGTCGAACTCGACCGAGCCGACGAAAGCCAATATGCGGATATCATCCGCGCCGGTCCGTTGAATTCCCTGCGAGCTTCCGCCTCCACGGCTCGTAATGCGGACGGTCTGGCCAGGGAGCAGCTCCGTCCCGGTGGATCCACCACCGCCACCTCCACTGTTTCCGATCTCAACGTTCAGATGAACAAGAACGTTTGACAGTGGTCGATCGGAGACGTTTTGGACTTCCATGAGGAAGTTTGACTCGTGCTTCGACCGGTCTTTGTCGACGGTTATCTGGGTTCCTGTTATGTCAACCATCAGAATCGCAACCGGCGAACCGGGCTGCCCCAACACACGAATGCGAGACACCAGCTCCGGTGGCCCGGCGATCAGCGGTTCGCCGGCCTGCTGAACGACATTGAACTCGCAGCGCACGTTCGTCTCCGGCGCTTCAGCCTGAGAGCCGAAAGTCGCCAGAAAGACCATCGCGGGAAGAATCAGTTCCTGCATGATTGGAACCTCACCGCAGTGTCGGCCGCTCTCAGGGGCGCGTGCTCGTCGTTCGCGCCTTCCGCTCCGCGACCAGCCTCTCGAACTCCTCCTGCTCGAGATACGTGACGTCGACCCACGCGTGCGCCATCTCGTCGACCGTGCGATCGCCCCAGCCGACCCACTGCTTCGGATCCGGGTTGTTCGGGTTCGCCGCCGTGTTGTCGTGCCACGCGGTGAAGACGAGCACGGTGCCCTTCGGCAGCAGCGGCGCGGCGTGGTCGGCGTAGATGTAGTTGACGTGCCAGTTCCACTGGAAGTTGTTGACCGCGCTCAGCACTTCCTTGCGGCCGTCCGGATAGATCGCTTCCATCGACATCGCCTTGCCGCGCATGTGCATGTGCGGCTGGAAGTTCTCGATCCGCGCCGGCGCCTGCATCACGTAGAAGTTCTGCGTCATCGCGACTTCGCCGGGCGGAATGTCGAGCTCGGATCCGCGGCTGACGTCGAACATCCGCAGCACCGTGCGGTGCTTCGGCACGACGCCCTTCGGATAGAAGTAGATGCCGAGCTCGACCTGGTTGTCCTTGATCTCCTCGCCGATCGCGAACATGTGGATTTCCCAGCGGATCCTCGAGCCGGGCAGCATCAGCTTGCCGGCGTCCGCGGGGAAGACCTCGCCGACCTTGCCGACCGCCCACTCCATGAACAGTCCGGCGATCGCGCTGGACGTCGTGCGCGCTGTGCGCGAGGCCCGTGATCGCCCTCTTCCGCGCTGCTCGAGCGTCGTCAGCACGTGGTGGACGATTCGGCGGCCATCCGGAAATGACGGGCTTGATCTCGATCGCGCGCACCCAGCGCGGCTCGGTCAGGCCGGTCTCGCTGACCGGCCGGAACCACTTGTCCTGCGTTCGCGGGGCGAGCGTGTACGGCGGCGACTTGATGACGAGATCCGGCGGGCCGAAATGCTTCGGCGAGCTGCCAGCCGGTCGGGTCCGGGAACTTCGATGGGCGGCGGCAGATCCTTCGGCGTCGCCGCGCGGCGTCGCCGGCGTCCACCCAGCTGCACGATCGTGTCGATCTCCGCGTCGGTCAGGCCCCGATCGTTCTTGAACTCGTGGATGCCGATGGTTCTTGTCGATGTGCCACGGCGGCATGACGCGCGCGGCGACTCTCGTCTTGATCGGCGTCGCGAACTTCGCGCGCATCCTCGTAGGTGAGGAGCGACATCGGCGCGATCGAATTCGGCTGATGGCAGACCTGGCACTTCTGCTGGAGGATCGGCGCGACGTGCTTCGTGAACGTCACCGGTTCCGGGACGTTCGCGGAAGGCGCGTCACCTCCGAACGCCGAAAGCCCGGCAAGCGCCAACACACCGGAGACAATCGTGGCGATCGCACCGAAGCGGCGGAACATTCTCGCGCCAGCCATGTCGTTCCTCCAGACCTAGCGAGTGACCGTGATCCTGACGAACCCGTTCGTCCAACAACACTGCGCGTGCCCCGCGTTGGCCACGCCCGAGGCGTCGTTCGCCCGCACGCGCACGATGTAGTCTCCAGCCTCGCTGAACGACGCGCTCGTCGTCGCCTGCCCGCCGGCCGCGTCGACTTTCGACGACGGCGGGCTGAACGTGACCTTGCCAGGCCCCTGATGCTTGAACCATGTCAGCGTGACCGGCGCCGCGCTTTTCCCGGCGGTCCCGACGCTGCCAGACGCTCTCCCATCGTCGCGCGCCCAGACGACGATCGAGAGCGGTGCCGCGACCGTCGTCGTGAGCAGCCCTCCCGTCACGCCGAACGGACCGCCGCCTTCGAGTCCGCTATCGCTGAACTTGAGCAGCGGCGGTGTGTTCCCCGAGCCGGCCTCACCTTCGAGTGCGTCGATCTGCCAGTTCGGTTGGAGTGAGCCGGGAATGGCAAACGTTCGGCCGCGGGACTTCAGCGTCCAGACGACCTCCTTGAGACCGAAGTCGGCCGGTACCTTCACCGCGAACACGCCCCAGTGCCGGCGCGGATGAAACTCGCGTCGGCTGTCCCTGATTCTGATTGCCCGGGCTCGATGAAGTTGTCCGGTCCAATCGGGATTTCGCAGGACTTCGTCCGCGTTCCGGTTGAAGTAGCCGAACGAGAGGCTGAACGTGCCGTCCGGGTTGCGGTACCACCCTTCGAACACCGGCGTCACCGTCTGGCCCGATGACTTGACGGAGGCGAGCGGCAGCTGCGCGGCATCGGGAAGCGAGGCTCCGGCTGACAGCAGCGCGAGTCCGACACCGACGGCGAATCGGCGGCTTCCCATCGGCCCTCAGGTGGAGGAATTATACGCCCGGGGACGGCGGATTCCGAGACTCGGCCTACTGCTCATCCGTGTCGGTGATCAACGGCACGTCGGGGCGGACGACCCTAAAGGGTCGTACCACAACCCTGGACTAAATGTCTTCGTCGACCGGGGCGAGCCTCGCATCCTCGAAGCCGTTCTCGACATCCGCGTCGGCAGGCGCACCCGGCCGTCTCGGACGCCGCGGCCGGATGTCGTGGCGCTTGATCATCTCGTTCAAGGTGGTGGGCTTGATGTGGAGCAGCTCGGCGGCTCGCTTCTGCACGCCACCGGCCGCTTCCAGCGTCGACTCGATCAGCCGCCGCTGAAAGTCGTTCACGACCTCGTGGTAGTTGATCCCTTCGGGCGGGACGACGAAATGCGGCACCGCGAACCGGCGCGTCGAGCGAACGTGATCGGGCACGAGCCCGGCGTCTATCCTCGCCGACGACGACAGGACCACCGCGCGCTCGATGACGTTCTCCAGCTCGCGGACGTTGCCCGGCCAGTCGTGCTCGAGCAGGAGGTCGAGCGCGTCGGCGGTCAACTCGTGCCCGGGTTTGTTGTTCTCCGCGCCGTACTTCTCGAGGAAGTGCTGGACGAGAATGGGAATGTCCTCCTTCCGCTCGCGCAGCGGCGGGAGCGGGACCGCGATGACGTGGAGGCGATAGTACAAGTCCTCGCGGAAGCGTCCCTCGTCCATCATCCGTCTGAGATCGACGTTCGTCGCGGCGATGATCCGGACGTCCACTTTGATCGTCTCGACGCCGCCGAGCCGCATGAACTCGCGCTCCTGGATCACGCGGAGCAGCTTGGCCTGCGTCTCGACCGGAATGTTGCCGATCTCGTCGAAGAAGATCGTCCCTTTGTCCGCGAGCTCGAACAGCCCCTTCTTCGGGTAAACCGCGCCGGTAAACGCGCCCTTGACGTGTCCGAAGAGGTTCGATTCCAGCAGGTCGGGCGGGAGGTTGCCCGAGTTGACGGTGATGAACGCGCGGTCCGACCGCGACGAGTTGGCGTGCAGCGCCCGCGCCACGAGCTCTTTCCCCGTGCCGCTCTCCCCCTGAATGAGGATCGTCGTCCGGCTCGGCGCCGCCTGGATGATCAGGTCGAAGACCTGCCGCATCCGGCCGCTGCGGCCGATGATGTCGGCGAACTTGTGCTGACGGGCCTGGAGGTTCTGGCGGAGCGCCCGGTTCTCGGCGACGAGCCGCCGCCGCTCGGTCGCGTTCTTCAGAACGACGAGCACTTCGTCGTTCTTGAACGGCTTGGTGATGTAGTCGAACGCGCCGCGCTTCATCGCCTGGATCGCGTTCTCGACCGACGCGAAGGCGGTGATCATCAGCGCGGGCAGCTCTTCGTCGATGCGCCGCAGTTCCTCGAGGACGGTGATCCCGTCCGAGTCGGGCAGCATGACGTCGATGATGGCGGCGTCGAACGGAACGGTCCGCGCGAGCTCGAGCCCCTCCGAGGCGGTCGTCGCGAGGCGGACCGTGTACCCCTCGCGCGTCAGCAACGCGTCGAGGATCTCGCGCATGATTTCCTCGTCGTCGATGACGAGGATCGTGCCTCGGGTGGACACGTCAGCCGGCATCCCCGTGGCGCGCGGCGGCCGCGGCCAGCGGCAACGTGAGCGTGAACCGCGTTCCCTGCCCGGCGGCGCTCTCGCACGCGATCGACCCGCCGTGCTCCTGGACGATGCCGTAGGTGATCGACAGCCCCAGGCCGGTCCCCTTCCCGAGCACCTTGGTCGTGAAGAACGGATCGTAGATGCGCGACAGATGTTCGGCCGGGATCCCCGACCCCGTGTCCGAGACTTCGACCAGCGCCGAGCCGTTCTCCAGCCGCGTCCCGATCGACAGCCAGCCGCCCTTGGGCATCGAATCGCGTGCGTTCAGAAACAGGTTCAGCAGGACCTGCTGCAGCTTGTACTCGATCCCGTCCACGATGGGCGTCGTCGCCGTCGTCAGCTCTTTCCGGACCTGTATCCGGCCGCTCCTGAACTGGTGCTCGAGCAGCGCGAGCACGTCGTTGACCACGACGTTGAGATCCACGGGGCCGGTCTCGACGCGCGCCGGGCGCGCGAGATTGAGGAGGCCGTTGACGATCTTCGCCGCCCGGAACGTCTGCCGCTCGATCTTCTCGAGCACTTTGGTCTTGGGATCGTCCGGATCCGCGTGCTCGAGCAGCATCTGCGTGAAGCTCGAAATGCCGGTGAGCGGCGTGTTGACCTCGTGCGCGACGCCCGCCGCGAGCAGGCCGATCGACGCCATCTTCTCCGAGATCTGAAGCTGTTCCTCGAGCGCGACGCGCGAGGTGATGTCCTCGATGACGATGATCGAGCCGGCGGTCGCCCCTTCGGGCGTCCGCAGCGGGGCGGTCGCGACGTTGACGAGCAGTCGCTTTCGCGCCTCCGTCGTCCCCAGCCCGAGCGGCACGCGGAAGAGCGTCGCGCCGGACGGCGTTTCCCGCCGCGCGGCGCGCAGCGCGTCGAGGAAGGCGGCGTCGACGAGCGCGTCGATTCTCGCGCCGACCGCGTCCGGACGGGCGACGCCCGACAGCTCCTCGAGCCTGCGATTCCACCGCACGACCCGCTCGTCGAGGTCGATGACCACGAGGCCGTCGTTCAGCGACTCGAGCACGTTCTCGCTGAACTCGCGCATCCGCTCGACCTCGTCCGCCTTGAGGCGGAGCTGCCGGTAGAGCCGGGCGTTTTCGAGCGCCGTGGCCGCCTGGCTCGCGACCGCCGTCAGCAGTGCCGTGTCCTCGCTGCTCAACGGCTCGCCGTCGCCGCGCCGGCCGAGCACCATGATCGCGATCGTCCCTTCCTTGGAGACGCACGGCACGAACGCGTGCGCGCCCGCGTCTTTCCAGACGGCCGCTTCGTCCGGCGGCAGCCGGCGCGCCGCGTGCGCGTCATCCAGGCTGACGAGGTGGCCGCCCCGCAGCCGGGCCGCGAGCTCCGACTCGCGGCCGATGCGCGGAGGAATGTCCGTGAACCCCACGGCCCCGATCGGCAGGAAATCCCCCGCGCCGGAGGGTGGCGCGAGCAGGAGCGCCATCCGGTCCACGAGCAGCGTCTCGACCACCCGCGCGACGAGCCGCTCGCTGAGCCGGTGCAGGTCGAGATCGCTGTTGAGATCGCGCGCGAACGCGACGAGCGCCCGCCGGTAGTCGTAACGGTCGCGATAGTACGCGCGGTCCAGCGCGGTCTGGATCGCGTCCTTGACGGGCCGCGCCAGCAGCACGACCGACAACGTCGCGAGCATCGCGATCACCGTGTTGTGCTCGTCCCTGCCGTCGAGGAAGATCGCCTCGGCGACCCGCAGCAGCACGGCGTAGATGATCGCGATCGCCGCGATCGCCGTGGCATAGACGACGCCGCGCTTGATGATGACCTCGACGTCCCACAACCGGTACCGGACGATCGCCGACGCGAACGCGAGCGGCACGAGCCCGAGCAGAAGCGCCGTGAACTGCAGGGGGCGCGACGGCGTCGCGCCGAGCACGAACGGCACGATGTACAGCACGACGAAGGGCAGCGCGCCGATCGCCGTCCCCCACACGATCCAGCGGAGCTGACGGCGCGCGGTCACCGATCGCACCCGTCTGAGCGCTCGGACGAGCACGGCAAGCCCGCCCACGAGACACACCGCCAGATACGTCAGCTCGAGGCGATCGACCGTGCTCAGGATAGAAGTGAAGAACGTTCCGGAGACCGCGCGCCCCGCGAACGCCGCCACCTGCGCGCCGCCGATCAGAAAGGCGGGCAGGTACAGCGCGGGAAGCATCGCCCGTCCCGAATCACTCTTCACCCAGGCCTGCGGCCGCTCGGGGAACACGAGCGCAAAGTGCACGAAGAGCGGCGGCAGGAGCAGCCGCGCGACGACGTCGGCCCAGTAGAAGAATCGATCGAGCGCGTCGAGGCGGCCGCTGAACGAGAACGTGAGCAGGCCGAAAAAAGCGACCGAGAGCCAGAAGAAATGCAGCGTGGAGGGATCGGTCGGGCGCCGCAGCCGTACCGACGCGCCGACGAGCAGCGTGAACACGCCGACGCCCGCGAGCATGAAATACAGCACGCGGTCGCCGTCCGGGATTGGCGCGAGCGTGATCTGGCGCAGCTCCTGGCCGCGCAGCCGCAGCGTCGTGTAGGTGAGCGCCTGTCCATTGCGCCCGGCGTGGAGCGCCGCGAGCACGTCGCTCACCGATTCCACCGGGCGGCCGTCAATCGCCAGGAGCACGTCGCCCGCGCCGAGGCCCGCAATCGCCGCCGGTGAACGCGGCGCGATCTCCTGCGCCACGACGTCCCCGTCCCTTGCCCCCCACAGGACCCCGTCCTCCACCTCGCGCCAGCCCGCCCGCAACAGGACGTTGACGGCCGCAAGGCAGAGGAGCAGCGCACAGATGCCCACGGGCAGCACCACACGCCACACCAGCCAGCCACGCCGCCCGTCAGTCGAGGTCATCTGTATCGAGGGACCCGGCCTCAGCCGGGGTTGAAGCTCCTCTCGGCAAAGCAAAGGACGTTCCCCAATTGGCCCCGGTGTATACAACGTAAGTGACTCTTTCCTCAAAACTTCCGAGCAGCGCCCATACGCGGGCAGCCGCACACCTTCAATCTACCGGAAGGGGTATTCAAAAAACCGGAGAGTCGAACCAAGCCAAAAAAATGGCGGGCACGTTCTCGCGCCCGCCCTGGATACCCATAGGCCCGACTTCACGTCGGGCATGCCGCCCCCCTAGAACTTGACCTGGACCCCGCCCACCAACCGCTTCGGCGGTCGGACGACGAGCAGCTCGTCGTAGACCGATGCCACATCCATCGGTTCGCGGAACATGTTGCGAACGCCGACGAGCACTTCCCACTGACTCCCGAAGGGGAGGAACGGCAGCGCCTGCTTGACCTGCACGTCGAAGCGGCCGTCGAGCCCGGGGTGGATGGATTCGCTGTCCGCGCGCGCATACGCAGTGTTGATGCGGTAGAGCACGAACACGCGCGTCGCCGTCTCCGGGATCTCGGTCTCGACCGCGGTCGTGATGTCGTGGAAGTCCTCGCGCTCGCGCCGCGCAGACGGCGACCACCGCTCGATCGCATCGGCGTCGCCCGCGGTCGACCAGCGGGCCCGCGTCAGGGTGTAGTCGACCGAGCCGCGCACCCGCTGCGCGAGCGGGCTCGCGAAGCGGAGACCCCAGCCGTGTGCGTCGAAGCCGCCGGCGTTCGCGACGAAATAGTGGCTCAACTCCGAGCGCGGGCTCTGGGTGTGGAGGCCGAAGAGCGTGACGAGCTGGTCATCCACGGACTGATAGAAGCGGCGCAGGCCCACGACGTACTGATCGTCCATCTCGCGCTCGACGCCGATCTCGACGTGCCGGACGCGCTCGACGAGGAACGTGTCGCCGACGAGGGGAGCGAACGTCCGCTCCGGCGGGAGCCACATCGTCTGGCTCGGCGGCGGCAGGAACTCTTCGGCGCCCGGCGCGAGCAGCCGCTGCGACACGACGGCGCGGACCCGCGTGCGCTCGACGGGCATCACGCTGAACGCAACGCGCGGGCTCAGGAGGCCGTTCCGATCGAGGTAGTCGTAGTAGGACAAGCGGGCGCCGTACGCGACCTGAACCCGGCGTGACACCGTCCACTGATCGAACCCGTGGAGCGCGCCGACGTGCCGGTCGCCCTCGGAGGCGAGGGTGAAGCCTGTCGGGCTGACGCCCCGGTACTGCTGCGATCCGTAGGACATGCCGACGTCGAAGGCGTGGGTCGGCGTGCCGCGCGCGATGTATGCGCCGGAGACAATCCACGAGGCGACGTCACCCTGGGTGAGCGCCGCGCGGACGTTCCAGTCCCCTACGCCCGCAGGCGCGCCGATCGCCAGATACGCCACGCCGCTCGGCGCGCGCTCGCCCGTGAACAACTCGGCGGCGCTGTCGAACACGCCGGTCGTCAGCAGGTTCAGCTCACCGCTGAACGGGAAGCCGGAAAAGAACGACGCGACGGCCTCGACCGGCGCGGCTTCATCGGGCGCGGCGTCCGTGACGATCGCACCCGATTCTTCCTTCAGCACGTTGCGCCGGAGATGACGCAGCCGCCAGGCGCGCTCGTCGTGCGGATGGGTCCCGGCCGTGGAATCCGGCTCGGGTGGCCCGACCTGCGACGAACCGGGCGCCGACAGGCCGGCCGTCATGATCGACCTGGTGGGGACGCCGGTGGTCCCGACCGCGTCGGCCGCACGCCGCAGCTGAATCAGCCTGACCGTCTCCGCGCTCGCGCGGATCTCGACGAATTCGCGCCGCGACGTGACGAATCCGGAGAGATGCGCACGCAGGAGATAGCCGCCGGATGGAAGCTTGTCGAAGGTGTACTTGCCGACCGGATCGGTGACGGCGAACGCGACGGTGGTGCCCGTCGCGGAGACCATCACGCCCGTGAGCGGCACGCCACGGTCGTCGCTCACGAAGCCGGAGAGCGATCCAATTGCGGCGCGGGCGGTGACCGCTTCCGGGCGCGGAGACACGGAGGGCTCGAGGCCGCCCACCAGTGGTTGAGCGGCCGCCACGTGCGCCGTCGCCAGCATCGCCAACGCCGCCGAGAGCAGCCTGTCGAGCCGGTTCATATCCTCTCCGTCGCGCAGGTCAGGGACCCGCAGGGAGCCGAAAGATCAGGATCCGACGACAGTGAACGCCGCGGAGCGAGTAATCGACTTCCCTGAAATCTTGTCCGTGATCTTGACCTCGACCCGGAATTCCCCCTCCGGGAAAATCTGCAGCGGAATACCCTGCGCCGCCACGACCTGATGCCCGGCCTTGATGTCGAAGGCGGGGGGCAGCGTCTCCGCGTTCAGCGACTGCATCGGCGTCTTGTTGAAATACTTCTCGGCGTCGCCGGTCTTCTGGTGGAAATTGTACTCTACTTCGAGGTTCGGCTTGCCCGCGTCGGTCACGCCGGCGTTGTAAATCTGCAGGAAAATGAGCAGTTCTTCCTTTTTCCCGAACCGCGTGTCCGCGGCAGGGGTAATCTCGAACGATCCGAGCGCGTAGGGCCGCTCCGTCTGCTCCTCAGGGCTCAACTGCTTCGACAGCTGTTCCGCCTTGTCCGCCAGAATCACGGTGCTCGTCGTGAGCTCTCCGTTCCAGAAGTTCGGAACCGTAATCGGCTGCTTGAGGACCGACGTCTTCTGGCGGCGGCGTGTTCTTCGCGTCCTTCGCCTCCAGTGGACCGCGCTCCTTGATGGCGATGTAGAGGTCGTACTCGCCGCCGGGGACGGAGAGCGCCCGGCTCAGACGGATCGGCTGTCCCTCCGGCGGGGCCTTCATGTCGATCACGTGCAGCCCTTCGAACGGGAACGGCGACGGTTCCTTTCCGTCCTTTTTCTTCTCGTCCTTCTTCGCCGGCGCCGGCGCCGGTGGCGCAGCGGCGCCGCCGCGGGACATCGCCCGGATGTACATCGCGACCGGTTGAGGCGGCAGCTTCGACGGGTCGATGGTCAAGGTAAACGGGATGTAGATCATCCCGTCCTGCGCCTTGAGGAAATCGTTCTGGAACTGGATCGGAAAATCTGCAGGAGCAGGCTGCCCCGCCGCGGCCGTTTCCACGGCTTTGACGAGGGCCTGGACGTCGCGCTGCTGCGCTTCCTGCTGCTTCTTGTCGTCTTTTTTCTGTGCGCCGGCATCCGCCGTGCCGCACATGAGGGCAGCCGCGACGACCACAAGGGCCCGGCGTCTGCTGAGGGAGGGGTTCATCAGGCGCTCCGGTCGAGTATCTGGCCGATCATAGGCGAGCCGTGTAATCAAGTCAAACCATTGACAGTGGGCGGTTTCTGATAACATCCGGGGTCCGCTTTTGGTTGGGCGATGCCACTTCTGGACGTAAGTCTCCCGCTCGATACCAGCCTGCCGATCTGGCCGGCGAATCCGCCCTTCGAGGTGACCCCCGTCAAGCGGATTGCGGACGGGGCCAGCTCGAATGTGTCCCGCCTCACCCTCGGGACGCATACGGGTACCCACATCGACGCACCCCGGCACATGATCGATGGCGCTCCGACGCTCGACCAGCTTCCGCTCGACGCCCTGGTGGGTCCTGGAAGGGTGGTCGCCATCGAGACCGACCGCGCGATCGAGGCGCGGCACGTCGACGGGGACGCCCTGCAGGGATCCACTCGCATCCTCTTCAAGACGCGGAACTCGACGTTCTGGGGATCGCCGGAGTTCCGGACCGATTTCGTCTTCCTGAGCGAGGAAGCGGCGCGCGCGCTCGTCGACGCGGGGGTGCGGCTGGTCGGAATCGACTACCTGTCCATTGAGGAATTCCGAAAACCGGGCGCCCCGGCCCACAAGGCGCTCCTCTCCGCCGGCATCGTCGTCGTCGAAGGACTGAATCTGACGTCGGCCGAACCGGGACCGTACGATGTGATGTGCCTTCCCCTCCGCGTGACTGGCGCCGACGGCGGGCCGGCGCGCGTGATTCTCAGGCGGGAGCCCTAGTAAAAGCCTGATGGTCGACGACGCGCTCGTGATCGTGCTGGCAGGCGGCGTCGGCGAGCGCCTGTATCCGTTGACGAAGGAGCGGGCGAAGCCGGCGGTCTACTTCGGCGGGCCGTATCGCATCATCGACTTCACGCTCAGCAACTGTCTCAACTCCGGCCTCCGGCGGATGTTCATCGCGATGCAGTACAAGTCGCTCTCGCTCAGCCGGCACATCCGCATGGGCTGGAACATCGTCGCGGAGGAGCTGGGAGAGTTCATCGAGATCCTGCACCCGCAGAAGCGCGTCGGCGAGCACTGGTATCTCGGGACGGCGGACGCCGTGTATCAGAACCTGTACTCGATCCTGCGCGAGGAGCCGCGCTACCTGATCGTGCTCTCGGGCGATCACGTCTACAAGATGGACTACGGCAAGATGCTGCGGTTCCATCAGGAGCAGAAGGCGGCGGCGACGATCGCGACGATCGAAGTCTCGCGCGAGGAGGCGGGACGCTTCGGCGTCATCCGCACCGACCCCAGAGATTGCGTCGTCGGTTTCCTGGAGAAACCGAGGCCCGAGGAACTGGGCCCGGCAGACGATCAGGTGCTCGCGTCGATGGGCATCTACATCTTCAACATGGACATCCTGCAGGACGAGCTCGAGGCCGACGCCGCCCGCGCGACGTCGCACGACTTCGGCCGCGACATCATTCCGGCGATGGTCGAAGGATCGGCGCGGGTCGTCGCGTACCGCTTCTACGACGAGAACAAGAAAGCGGCCAAGTACTGGCGCGACATCGGAACGCTCGACGCGTACTACGAGGCCAACATGGACCTCTGCCAGGTCGCGCCGGAGTTCAACCTGTACGATCCCGAGTGGCCGCTGCGGACGTGGCAGGTGCAGGCGCCCCCCGCGAAGTTCGTGTTCGCCGACGACGATCGGTGCGGGCGCGCGCTCGATTCGATGATCTCGTCCGGCTGCATCATCTCGGGAAGCCGCATCGCCGGCAGCGTCTTGTGCCCCAACGTGCGCGTCCACAGCTTCTGCCAGATCGAGCAGAGCATCCTGATGCCCGGCGTCCGCGTGGGGCGGCACGCCCGGGTCAACCGGGCCATCATCGACCGCGACGTCGTCATCCCGCGCGCGGCGCTCATAGGCGTCAACGCGGAGGAAGACCGGCGTCGGCACACGGTCACCGAGAAGGGCGTCGTCATCGTCACCAAAGACGAGGAGCCGCTCATCGGCCCGGTGCCGGACGATCAGCTCAGGCTGGAGCAGGTCGCGGACGCGCGAGGCGCCACGACGTGATGGGCGCGCCGGTCGACGAATGCGACACTGCCCCCGCTGAGGGTTGATGAGAATCGAGCGCGTACACGGACGGGAAATCCTGGATTCCCGCGGAAATCCGACCGTCGAGGCGGATGTCACCCTGAACGGCGGCGCCACGGGCCGAGCAGCCGTCCCGTCCGGCGCCTCTACGGGGGAGCGTGAGGCGCTCGAGCTCCGAGACGGCGACACGCAACGATACCTGGGCAAAGGCGTGCGGAAGGCGGTCGCCAACGTCAACGGCGAGATCGCGCGAGCGATGGCGGGCCAGGAGGCGGACCAGCGCGCGATTGACGGAACGCTCATCGCGCTCGACGGCTCGCCGGCGAAGGGACGGCTTGGAGCGAATGCCATCCTCGCCGTCTCCATGGCTCTGGCGAAGGCGCTCGCGGCGGCGCAGAAGAAACCGCTGTACGAGTCGTTTTCTGGAGGGGCCGGTCTCTCCAGGTATTTGTTGCCCACCCCCATGTTCAACATCCTCAACGGCGGCGCGCACGCCGATACGAACGTGGACTTTCAGGAGTTCATGGTCATGCCGGTCGGCTTCCCGTCGTTTTCGGAAGCCCTGCGGGCTGGAGTCGAGATCTTCCACACGTTGCGCGGAATCCTGAAAAAACGGGGCCTCGCGACCGGTGTCGGCGACGAGGGGGGCTTCGCCCCCAATCTGAAATCGAACCGCGAGGCGGTCGAGATCGTCCTCGAAGCCGTGCGTCAGGCCGGCCACACCGCGGGCGAGACGGTCTACCTCGCGCTCGACGTCGCCTCGAGCGAGTTCTACGAGAACGGGAAGTACGTGTTCAAGAAGTCCGGCGACGCGACCCGCGGATCGGACGAGATGGTCAGGATGTACGAGGACTGGACCCGGGAGTATCCCATCATCTCGATCGAAGACGGCGTGGCGGAAGGAGACTGGCCGGGCTGGCAGGCGCTGACCCGGGCGCTCGGTTCACGCGTGCAGCTCGTCGGCGACGACGTGTTCGTCACGAACCCGTCGATCCTCGAGCGCGGGATCCGCGAGAACGTCGGGAACGCCCTGCTCGTGAAGCTCAATCAGATCGGTACCGTCACCGAAACGCTCGATGCGATCGCGATGGCCCGCGCGGCCGGGTACGCGAGCGTGATGTCCCACCGGTCGGGCGAGACCGAGGACACCACGATCGCGGATCTCGCCGTGGCGACCGGAGTCGGCCAGATCAAGACCGGTTCTGCCAGCCGCAGTGACCGCGTCGCGAAATACAACCAGCTCCTGCGCATCGAAGAAGAGCTGGGTTCGCGCGCGACCTACGCCGGCCGAAGCTCGATCACACAGCTCAATGCGTAGCCCGCTCGTGCTCGTGGTCCTCGACGGATGGGGGCTTCGTCCGGAACGCGAGAACAACGCCATCGCCCTGGCCAGAAAACCGGTCTACGACGCGCTCGTCGCCGGCTACCCACACGCCGAGCTCGTCGCCTCCGGCGAGGCGGTCGGGCTGCCCGCCGGACAGATGGGGAACTCCGAGGTCGGCCACATGAACATGGGCGCGGGCCGAGTGGTCTATCAGGATCTCACCCGGATCGACAAGAGCATCACGGACGGTGACTTCTTCTCCAACCCTGCGCTGGTGGCCGCGATGGACCGCTGCGGCGGCGGGCGGCACGCCCTCCATCTGATCGGCCTTCTGTCCGACGGCGGCGTCCACAGCCACACCCGGCATCTGTACGCGCTCGTCCAACTGGCGGCCCGGCGGAAGCTCGAACGCGTGTTCGTGCATGCCATCACCGACGGCCGGGACACCTCGCCAACCGGGGGCCGCGGCTACGCCGGAGCGCTGGAGGACGAGCTCCGACGCGCCGGCGCGGGCCGGATCGCCAGCGTGTCCGGCCGCTACTACGCGATGGATCGCGACAAGCGGTGGGAGCGCACGAAGCTTGCGTACGACGCGATCGTTCGCGGGCGGGATGCCGAGCGGGGGCGTTCGTCCAGCGAGATCATCGAGCGGGCGTACGCGGCCGGCATCACCGACGAATTCATCAAACCGGCCGTCATCACCGACGCCGACGACCGGGCCGTCGGGCCGCTGGCGACGGGCGACTCGGTCATCTTTTTCAATTTCCGGGCGGACCGGATGCGGCAGATCACGCGCGCCGTCGCCTTCGACGCCTTCGACGGCTTCGACCGGGTCGAACATCCGGACGTCGCCTGCACGACGATGACCGAATACGACCAGACGTACGGTCTCCCGGTCGCGTTCACGACGGATCAGTTCAGCGGCAGCCTCGCCGAGGTGCTGCAGGCGCACGGCGTCGCGAACCTCAGGCTGGCGGAAACGGAAAAGTACGCGCACGTGACCTATTTCTTCAACTGCGGCGAGGAGCGGCCGTACCGCGGCGAGGAACGGCTGCTGGTGCCGTCCCCGAAGGTGGCGACCTACGACCTCAAGCCGGAGATGAGCGCGCTCGGGATCACCGACGCGCTCGTGTCGGATCTCGAGGGGCGCCGCCACTCGGCGGTCATCTGCAACTACGCCAACGCCGACATGGTGGGGCACACCGGACGGCTGGACGCCGCGGTCGCCGCGGTCCAGACGCTCGACGCGTGCCTCGGGCGGATCGTCACGGCCGTGAGGCAGGCGGGCGGCGTCCTGATCGTGACCGCGGACCACGGCAACGCCGAGCAGATGTGGGACGACGAGTTGAACGCGCCGCACACGGCCCACACGTCGAACCCCGTCCCGGTCATCCTCGTGGACGAACAGGCGCGCGGCCGGCGGCTGCGCGGCGGATCGCTCCGCGACGTGGCGCCGACGATGCTGACGTTGCTGGGCTTGGAGCTGGCGAAGGAGATGACGGGACGCTCACTCATTGATTAGGAGGGGCCGGTCGTACGACCGGCCCCTCCAGAATGAGCGTTATTCGACTTCCTTTTTTTCAGCCGACTCATCGGCTGCGATGCGAAGCGAACGAAGGAAGCGCCGATCCGTCGCGCTCATTTCGAGCGCGCGGCGCGGCGCGAGCGCGCGGGCATTCGGTCCCACCTGTTGCAGCGCGCCGGGCGTCGAGCGGCTCGCGAATCCAACGGTCGCTTCGAGCGACACTTTCATCTCGTAGCCGGCCGCGCGCGCGCGCTCGCGGCAAGCCTCGACGCGGGGATCTTCGGCGACCGCGGCGGCAATCGCGTCGGCCAGCTCACGGGCCAACCGGTTCACGGCGTCATCCATGCGGGACCTCCTCACAGCCGCCGGCGCTGGGAAACCGGGGGAATAGCCGATCGAACACTGTCGGCTGAGGATGCGCGAGCAGAGATCGGCCGCCTAATGTTGCTCATGGGGAGTGGGTCGGTGGAGCTGAAGTCATTGTAAGACCCGACTTCACGGGTGTCAACGGATCCGTGGCACAATCGGGCCGATGTCGCGGCCGCCGTTCGTCACACCGGACGACCTGGGCGGCTGGGATCCGGTGCGCGATCTCGGGCAACCGGGTGCCTTTCCGTACACGCGCGGAATCCAGCCGACCATGTACCGCGGCCGTCTCTGGACGATGCGGCAGTACGCCGGCTTCGGGACGGCGGCGGAATCCAACGCACGCTACCGGTACCTCCTCGCTCAAGGCGTGAGCGGCCTCAGCGTCGCCTTCGATCTTCCCACGCAGATCGGCTACGACTCCGATCATCCGCTCGCCGAGGGCGAAGTCGGGCGCGTCGGGGTCGCGATCGACTCGATCGAGGACATGGCGGACCTCTTCGACGGCATCCCGCTGGATCGCGTGTCGACCTCCATGACGATCAACGCGACGGCGATCGTGCTCCTCGCCCTGTATGTCGCGGTCGCCAGGCGCCAGGGCGCCGATCTGGCGAAGCTCTCCGGCACTGTTCAGAACGACATCCTCAAGGAGTACGTCGCGCGGGGCACCTACATCTTCCCGCCCCGGGCCTCTCTGCGCATCGTCACGGACATCTTCGCGTGGTGCGAGCGCGAGCTGCCGAACTGGAACACGATCTCGATCAGCGGCTACCACATCCGCGAGGCGGGGTCGACCGCCGCGCAGGAGGTCGCGTTCACGTTTGCGAACGCGATCGCCTACGTCGAGGCGGCGGTCGCGGCGGGGCTCGACGTCAACCGGCTCGGCCGGCGCCTCTCGTTCTTTTTCGCCGCGCACAACGACTTCCTGGAGGAGGTCGCCAAATTCCGCGCCGCGCGGCGGCTCTGGGCCCGGCTCATGCGCGAGAAGTTCGGGGCGACCGATCCGCGGGCGGAGCAGCTTCGCTTCCACACCCAGACGGCGGGGAGCACGCTCACCGCCCAGCAGCCCGACAACAACATCGTCCGGGTGGCTATCCAGGCGATGGCGGCGGTCATGGGCGGGACCCAGTCGCTCCACTGCAACGGCCGGGACGAAGCGCTCGCGCTCCCCACGGAAGAGTCGGCGCGCATCGCGCTCAGGACGCAGCAGATCATCTCGAGCGAGACCGGCGCAACCAACACCGTCGACCCGCTGGGCGGCGCATGGGCGCTCGAAGCGCGGACGACCGCGATCGAAGCCGAAGCCCGCGCCATGCTCGAGCGCATCGAGGCGCTCGGCGGAACGCTCGCGGCGATCGAGGCGGGCGCGATTCAGCGGGAGATCCAGGAGTCGGCCTACCGGGCGCAGCAGGCCGTCGACGGCGGCGACCAGATCGTCGTCGGCGTCAATCGCTTCACGACCGCGGACGGTGCCCCGATCGCCCTGCTCCACATCGACCCGGAGCTCGAACGGCGCCAGGTCGGGCGCGTCAGGGCGCTCCGCGCGGCGCGCAACGCCGCCGCGTGGCGCTCATCGCTCGACGCGGTGGCAGCCGCCGCCCGCGGTCGCGACAATCTCGTGCCGCCCATCATCGCCGCGATCGAGGTGCGCGCCACGATCGGCGAGATCGCCGACACGCTCCGCGGCGTCTTCGGAGAGCACACGGAGATTGATACGTGACGCGGGGCCTGGGGCCTGGCCGCCTCCGCGACCCTGAAGATCCCCCGGGTCGCTCCGGCGAGCCTCGCCGAAGCCGGGCGAAGGCGGGGGCTTGGGGCCTGGCGCGAACGAGGCCCGCGCGCTGTGGCTGACCTCCTCCGGGTCGAGCACCTCACGACCGTCTTCGATCTTCCCGTGGGTCACGCGCGCGCCGTCGACGACGTCAGCTTCGACGTGCGCGCGGGCGAAACCCTGTGCCTGGTCGGCGAGTCGGGCAGCGGAAAGTCGGTCACGGCGTTCTCGATCCTGCGACTCATCCAGCCGCCCGGCCGGATCGCCGCAGGGCGTATCTTGTTCAACGGACAGGACTTATTGACACTTGACGAGCGCAGGATGCGCGAAGTCCGAGGGGCCCAGATCGGCCTGGTGTTCCAGGAACCGATGACGGCGCTGAACCCGGTGTTCACGATCGGGGATCAGATTTCTGAAACGCTCGTGGTCCACGGGCGCGCGAAGCGGCGCGAGGCGCGGGACCGTGCGGTCGATTTGCTCGGCGCCGTGCGCGTGCCCGAGCCGGCCCGACGCGTGGACGAGTATCCGCACCAGCTCTCCGGCGGGCTCCGGCAGCGCGCGCTCATCGCGATGGCGCTCGCGTGCCGGCCGGCGCTGCTCATCGCCGACGAGCCGACGACGGCGCTCGACGTCACCATCCAGGCGCAGATCCTGGAACTCTTGCGCGACATGAAGCGCGAGTTCAAGCTGTCGCTCCTCCTGATCACGCACGATCTCGGCGTCGTCGCGGAGACGGCGGACCGCGTCGCCGTCATGTACGCCGGACGGATCGTCGAGGAGGCGACGGCGGCCGAGTTGTTCAGCGACCCCAAACATCCCTATACGCAGGGCCTGCTGACGTCGATTCCGGGCGGAACGCCCGGCGCTCGGCTGAAGGCGATCCAGGGAACGGTTCCGGCGCTCGGTCACGTGCCTCCCGGCTGCGCCTTCGCGCCGCGGTGCCCGGCGCGGCTCGAGCACTGCGACACGCTCGTGCCAGGCGTCACCGATCTCGGGCGCGGCCGCGCGGTCCGCTGCTTCCTGTACGACGGGGGAGCGCCTCGATAAGCGCCGTGCCCAGGCCGCTGCTGGAAGTCCGGCACCTCACCAAGCACTTCACCCGCGGGCATGGGCTGCTCGCGAAGAAGACGGTCGTCCATGCGGTGGACGACGTCAGCTTTTCGATCGCGGAGGGGGAAACGTTCGGGCTCGTCGGGGAATCGGGCAGCGGCAAGACGACAACGGGGCGGTGCATCCTGCGGCTCATCGAGCCCACGTCGGGCGAAGTGCTCTACCGCGGCGAGAACGTGCTCGCGTTTTCACGCGCGCGTCTGCGCCGCGCGCGCCGCGACATGCAGATCGTCTTTCAGGATCCGTACTCGTCGCTGAACCCCCGGATGCGGGCCGGAACGATCGTGGAGGAGCCGCTCGTCATCCACAAGATCGGGAAAAAGCCGGAGCGTCAGGCGCGGGTCCGCGAGCTCTTCTCGCTCGTCGGTCTCGATCCGTCGCATCTCTCGCGCTACCCTCACGAGTTCAGCGGCGGACAGCGACAGCGCATCGGCCTCGCGCGCGCGCTCGCGCTCAACCCGTCGCTCGTGATCGCGGACGAGCCCGTCTCGTCCCTCGACGTCTCGGTGCAGGCCCAGGTGGTCAACCTGCTGATGGAGCTGCAGACGAAACTGAAGCTGACCTATCTTTTCATCGCGCACGATCTTCGTCTCGTGCGGCACATCTGCGACCGCGTCGCGGTCATGTATGTCGGGAGAATCGTGGAGACCGGACCGACCGACCGTCTCTTCGCGGCGCCCGCGCATCCTTACACTCGCGCGCTGCTCTCGGCCATCCCGTCGCTCGATCCCGCGGCGATCCGCCAGCGGATCGACCTGGATCCGTCGTCATTCAACCGGAACGCGCCGCTGAAGGAAATCTCAGGCGGGCACTTCGCGGCGATCTAGTCCGGGGGGCTCCGCCCCGCCGGACCCCCCAACGCCGTCGCTCGCGGGGACCCCTACACCCCGCTCCGCTCCGGCGGGCGCGCCTTCGGCGCGCTTGGTACCGAACCCTATCGAACCTGTTCGAACTTCTTCGAACCCGTTCGAACGTCTCGCTCGACGTTTCCGTCCCTGATGTGAATCGTCCGGTGCGCGCGGGCGGCGATGTCCGCCTCGTGCGTGACGAGCACGATGGTGTTCCCGGTCTCGTGAAGGCGCGAGAAGAGCGCCATGATCTCCTCGCCCGTCTTCGAGTCGAGGTTCCCGGTTGGCTCGTCCGCCAGCAGAATCGACGGATTGTTGACGAGGGCGCGCGCGATGGCGACACGCTGGCGCTGGCCGCCCGACAGCTCGTTGGGCCGGTGCGTCTTGCGGTCGGTCAGCTCGACCTTGCCGAGCGCCTCGAGCGCCCGCTGCTGCCGGTCCTTCGACGGCATGCCGGCATAGATGAGCGGCAGCTCCACGTTGTGGAGCGCGGTCGCGCGGGGCAGCAGGTTGAACGTTTGAAAGACGAACCCGATCTCTTCGTTCCGGATCCGCGCCAGCTCGTCGTCGTTCATCTCGCTGACCTGTTTGGCGTTCAACAGGTAGCTCCCCTTCGAGGGGGTGTCGAGACAGCCGATCAGGTTCATCAGCGTCGACTTCCCGGAGCCGGACGGGCCCATGATGGCGACGTACTCGCCTCGCTCGATCTGAATCGACACCCCGCGGAGCGCGTGAATCTCCTCGGAGCCCATCACGTAGGTTTTCCACAGATCCTGGGTCTCAATCAGAGACAACGGCGACCCTCCTCAATGCTGAATGTGGACTGCTCAGTGCTGAATTCTGTGGACGAATCCAGCACTGCCGAGGTTCCGAGGATTAGACACCGGCACTCAGCAATCAGCACTCCACGGGCCTTCGCCAAGGCTTCGGCCACGCAGGCAATCCTATGGGTCCTACCCTTCCTTATCCTCGTATTCAGACTTCAACCTGGCCACGACGGTTGGGTCGGCGAGCGTGGTCGTATCGCCGAGCGCCTTCCCCTCCGCGATGTCGCGCAGCAGACGGCGCATGATCTTGCCGGACCGTGTCTTTGGCAGGTCCGCGGCGAACAGGATCTGATCGGGTCGCGCAATCGCGCCGATCTTCTTGACGACGTGATCCTTGAGCTCGTCGGCCAGCCCCGGTGAGGCGTTCACGCCTTCCTTCACCGTGACAAACGCCGCCACGGCCTGTCCCTTGATGTCGTGCGAGCGGCCCACGACCGCCGCTTCCGCCACGTTCGGGTGGTCGACCAGCGCGCTCTCGACCTCCATCGTCCCGAGCCGGTGACCCGCGACGTTGAGCACATCGTCCACGCGGCCCAGCAGCCAGTAGAAGCCGTCCTCGTCCCGCCGCGCGCCGTCGCCGGTGAAGTACACGCCGTCGGGCCACTTCGACCAGGTACTGCTGCACGAAGCGCTCGCGGTCGCCGTAAATCCCGCGCAGCATCGAAGGCCACGGCTTCGTGAGCGCCAGCAGGCCGCCGCCGGTCTCGACGCGCGCTCCAGCCGCGTTCCGGATCTCGGCCGTCACACCGGGGAACGGGGTCGTCGCGGATCCAGGCTTGAGGCTGGTGATGCCGGGGAGCGGCGTAATCATGATCGCGCCGGTCTCGGTCTGCCACCAGGTGTCGACGACGGGGCAGCGGGAGCCGCCGATGTGCGTGTGGTACCACATCCAGGCTTCAGGGTTGATCGGCTCCCCGACCGATCCGAGCAGCCGCAACGTCGTGAGGTCCCGCTTCGCCGGCCAGTCGGTCCCCCACCGCATGAACGCGCGAACCGCGGTCGGGGCCGTGTAGAGGATCGTCACGCCATGCCGCTCGACGATGCTCCAGAAGCGATCCTTCGCGGGCCAATCAGGAGCCCCCTCGTACATGACGACCGTGGCGCCGTTGGCGAGCGGTCCGTACACGACGTAGCTGTGGCCGGTCACCCACCCGATGTCCGCCGTGCACCAGTACACATCGTCGTCCCGAAGATCGAAGACCCACTTCGAGGTCGCGTAGGTTCCGACGAGGTACCCGCCAGTGGTGTGCACGATCCCTTTCGGTTTCCCGGTCGTTCCGGACGTGTAGAGGATGTAGAGCATGTCCTCGGCGTCCATCGCTTCGGGCGGACAGGCGGCGGGGGCGTCCTGCGCGAGACGGTGATACCAGTGGTCCCGGCCCTGCTGGATGTGGACCGGGAACGGCGCGCCAGCCTGGCGCTGGATGACGATGACGTTCTTGATCGACGGCGTCGCGCTCAGCGCCTCGTCGGACGTCTGCTTCAGCGGCACGATCTGACCGCGGCGCCAGCCGCCGTCCGCCGTAATCAAGAGCGTAGCCTGCTGGTCGTTGATGCGGTCGCGGAGCGACTCTGCGCTGAAGCCTCCGAACACGACGCTGTGGATGGCGCCGATGCGCGCGCACGCGAGCATCGCGATCGCGAGCTCCGGGATGAGGGGAAGGTATATGGCGACCCGGTCGCCGCGCTTCACGCCGAGCGACTTGAGGACGTTCGCGAAGCAGCCGACCTCGCGGAAGAGATCGAAGTAGGTCAGCGTGCGCCGGTCGCCCGGCTCGCCTTCCCACACGATGGCGGCCTTGTTGCGCCGCGCGGTGCGCGCGTGGCGATCGACGCAGTTGACGCTCGCGTTGATCTTGCCGCCGATGAACCACCTGGCGTCCGGCGACTTCCACTCGAGGACGCGATCCCACGGCCGCATCCACTCCAGCTCGGACGCGAACCGCGCCCAGAACGCTTCGGGGTCCGCGTCCGCCGCCCGGTACGTGTCTGGATCGGTGATGTGCGCGGAGCGCCGCCAGCCGTCCGACGGCGGGAAGCGGCGATCCTCCTGAAGGAGCGCGTCGATTTCGGGCTGATGAGACATCCCGGCTACATCATCGGAGCCGGCGGCTCGGTCGGCGTCAGCGGATCGGTCGGCGCCGGCGGCTGGGTCTGCGCGGGCGGCTGATCCTTGCGGAACATGGCCGCCCCGAGGACGCCGCCGAGGAGGCCGAATATTGTTCCGGCCACCAGGAAGAACATGAGCCCTAACAGGCTGCTGAGCAGCATCGCCCCGCCGCCGCGCTCCATTTGTTCGAACATGTCCTGTGCCTCAGGAGGCAGGTTGCCCAATCGTTCGAACAACGACTGGAACATCCGGCGCTGGACGTCACCGAACGCAAGCTCGATTGGAATTGAGAGGACCGTCATGATCACCGCGCCGAAGACCCCGGCCAGCATGCCGACCAGCGCGCCATCAGCGACGGTGATCGGCAATGCATAGTTCTGCTGCATTACATACGCAGCAATGACGCCGCCCACGATGTACCACATACAGCAGCAGGCATTGCCCGCACTGACGAACGGCAGGGCCGACAGCACGCCGATGAAGGCGCCGCCGTAGAGCGCCGGCTGGAGCTTCGCTGGTGGCATCAGTCGTAGTACTCCCTGCCCAAATGGGTGATCAGGTCCTCACCCTTCATGTATCGAAGAGTGTTCTTCAGCTTCATCAGCTGAATGAACAGATCGTGCTCCGGATACAGCTCGGGGGCGTGCATCGGGCTCTTGAAGTAGAAGGAGAGCCACTCCTGAATGCCCGACATCCCCGCGCGCTTCGCGAGGTCGAGGAACAGGACCAGATCCAGGACGATCGGCGCCGCCAGGATGCTGTCGCGGCACAGGAAGTTGATCTTGAGCTGCATCGGATAGCCGAGCCACCCGAACAGGTCGATGTTGTCCCAGCCCTCTTTGTTGTCGCCGCGCGGCGGATAATAGTTGATCCGGACGACGTGACAGAGATGCTCGTACAGCTCGGGATAGAGAGTCGGCTGGAGGATGTAGTCGAGGACGGATTTCTTGCTCTCTTCCTTCGTCTTGAACGACTCGGGGTCGTCCAGCACTTCGCCGTCCCGATTGCCGAGGATGTTCGTCGAGTACCACCCGCTCACGCCGAGCAGGCGCGCCTTCAGGCCGGGCGCGATGATCGTCTTGATGAGCGTCTGCCCGGTCTTCAGATCCTTGCCGGCGACCGGTGCGCCCGTCTTCACCGCGAGGTCGACGAGGGCCGGCACGTCGGCGCTCAAGTTGGGCGCCGCGTTGGCGTACGGGATGCCTTCCCTGATCGCCGCGTAGGCGTAGATCATGCTCGACGGGATGCCGTCGTCGTTCGACGCCAGCCCCTTCTCGAACGCCGCGACGCTTCGGTGCACGTCGGTCTCCTTCAGGAAGACCTCCGTCGAACCGCACCAGATCAACACGAGCCGATCGAGCTTCTGCGATTCCTTGAAGCGGCGGATGTCGTCGATCAGTGCCTCGGCCAGATCCCGCTTGTTCCTCGGGCCTTTGACGTTCGGCCCGTCGAGCCGCTTGACGTAGCGGCGATCGAAGACCGCGGGCCACGGTTTGATCGCCTCGAGCTCGGGCTTGACTTGCTCGAGGAGCGACCGGTCGAGCACGCCGGCGGTCCGCGCCGCGTCGTAGCAATCGTCCTCGAAGATGTCCCAGCCGCCAAACACGAGATTGTCGAGCGGCGCGAGCGGAACGAGCTCGTCGATGCCCGGCGAGCGTCCGTCGGTACGTTTCCCGAGTCGTACCGTCCCCATCTGCGTGAGCGAGCCGATCGGTTTCGCGATGCCTTTTCGCACGGCGAGGACGCCGGCGATGAACGTCGTGCTGACCGCGCCGAGCCCCGCGAGCAGCACGCCGAGACGGCCGTCAGCCGGCCGAATGTCGAGTGGTTCCGTCACGGCCGGAAACTATATCATTTCGAAACGGCATGAAGTTCTTCCGACAGGGACCCGGACCGCACGACCTCGCCGTCTCGATGGTCGGCCTCAAGCTCGGCGACCGACTGCTGCAGATCGGGTGCGGCGACGGCGGGCTCTTCGCGGCGCTCGCCTCGAAGACAGGCCTGACCGGACGCGCCGCGGCGATCGATCCGTCGGAAGACGCGGTCGCGCGAGCAACGCGCGTCGCGGAGCGCGAGGGCGTGCTCGTCGAGATCTCCTCCGCGCCGCTGTCGCGGCTTCCCTTCGAGAACGATGCCTTCGACGTCGTCGTGCTGCTCGACGCCCTGCGGCCGCTGACGCCGGAGGCGCGCACGGCTGCGCTTGCCGAAATGTCCCGGATCCTTCGTGCCGGCGGACGCGCGGTCATGGTCGAACCGGCGGCGCGAAGCGGTCTCGCCGCGCTCGTCGGGCCGCGACGCGATCCGCACTACTCCGCGGAAGAGTGGCTGCGAAGCGCTGGTCTCAAAGCCGTGCGCGTGGTCGCCGAGCGAGACGGACAGCGTTTCGTCGAAGGCGTGCGCGGATGACCGCTACCGCAGACAGGTCAGGTGCCGTCCGCCATCGATCGAGATCGTCTCGCCGGTGATCCAGCCCGATTTCTCCGAGGACAGAAAGTAGATCAGCTCCGCGATTTCCTCCGGTGAGCCGGGGCGTCCGAGCGGGTGTGTCTCTTTTGCCCGATCGAGGAAGGCGGCGTACGCCTCTTCGGTCATCCCCGATCGCCGGTGCAGGTTGGTGACGACGACGCCCGGGTTGACGGCGTTGACGCGCACCTGCTGCGGCGCGAGCTCGAGCGCGGCACAGCGCGTGAGCTGGTCGAGCGCCGCCTTGCTGACGCAGTACGCGAGCACCCCCGGGAACGCGCGCAGCCCGGTGACGCTCGAGATGTTGACGACTGCGCCGCGTGACGCGGCCAGGTGCGGCGCCGCCTCGCGCATCAGTCGAAACGGGGCGCGCACGTTCACGTCGAGCATCGCGTCCCACGACCGGTCGTCGGTCGACTGCACGGTTCCGCCCGCGATTACGCCCGCCGCGTTGACGAGCGCGTCTATCCCGCCGAACGCCTCGACCGCGGCGCCCACGATGCCCGCGGGGGCGTCGGCGGCGGTGACGTCGGTGACCACGGCGCGCGCCTGGCAACCCGCGCCGGCCAGCTCGTCCACGACGGCGTCGAGCGCGCCCGCGTCCCGTCCCACGAGTGCGAGGGCCGCGCCCTCACGCGCAAACCGACGCGCGACCGCCTTCCCGATTCCACTCGTGGCTCCGGTCACAATCGCCCGCATATTCGGGCCACTCTGTCACTTAGGGACGACAGCTGTCCAGCCGCCGCTACAGCCCCACGGCAAGGTCCACGCGAAAACTGCCGAAATACGTTAAGGGATTCTCCGGGCGGTCGCGGCAAGGGATTTGCCCCTGAAGGCGCCCAGACCGCATGCAGGCCGCTCCGGGAAGGCTGTCCTTACAGTTCTTCAGCGAACGCTCGAGACTTTTGAGCGGGACGGCCGTATCGTGCGATCTCAGAACTGACGGCAAGACCATGATTCTCGGGCGACACTTCGCTCCACCTGCGGTGTTCACGGCGCGCGAGATCGCGCTCGCGGCCGGCGTCCGAACTGCAGAGGTCGTCGCCCTCGTCAACAGCGGCGGGATTCGAGCGATCGGCCCGGGCCTCGCGTTTGTCGGCGAAGCCGAGGCCGTTCGCGCCGTGCGGTGGCTGACGCGGAAAGGGAAGGCAACCGAAACCCTCGGCATCGCCGACGCTCCGGTCGCGCGAACGAGGCGGTTCGTCCCGTCGCTGGCATGCTCAGGGACATTGCACGCCGCGATCGTCGCCGCGCTCGTCGCGGCCACCTCGTTGGGCCTCGGCGATCCGGAGGCAAACCAGGTTCGGCCTGCTCCATCCGAGCCAATCCGCGTGGTGTACCTCGTCCAGCCCGGGCCGGGCGGCGGCGGAGGAGGTGGGGGCAAGCTCCAGCTCGCGCCACCACCGCGCGCGCAACGCAAGGCGCCGAAGCCGAAACGAATCTCGAGTCCCATGCCGCCGCGTCGCCCGCCACCGCCGCCGCTCGTCGTCGCCGAGCGGCCGGTGGAGCGTCCGGCGCCGCCGCCGCCACCCCCGAAGGCGGAACCTGTCGTCGCGCCGATCGCGTCGGTCCCCGCGGACACGCAGGATCGCCGGGGCGTGCTCGAGGAGACGACCGCGAAAACCGAGAGCGCCGGAAGCGGCACCCACGGCGGCGTCGGCAGCGGCCGCGGCACCGGCATCGGTGAGGGAGACGGTCCCGGGGTCGGCGCGGGCAGCGGAGGCGGAACCGGCGGCGGCCCGTATCGTCCGGGCAGCGGCGTCGAGCCGCCGCGATTGCTGCGCGAAGTGCGGCCTGACTACACCGAAGACGCGCGGCGGCGCGGCATCGAAGGGGACGTCGTGCTCGAGATCGTCGTCCGGCGCGATGGAACGGTCGGAGACGTCCGCATCGTCGAACGGCTCGACGCGGGCCTCGACCAGCGCGCGGTCGCCGCCGTCCGGCAGTGGCGATTCGCGCCCGCGCGGCTTCGCGGTTCGGCCGTGGACGTCGAAGTCGAAGTGGCGGTGGAGTTCAAACTCCGTTAGGAACCATTATGGAGACCACGCTGGTCGTCATTACGCTCGTTTCGCTCGCGCTCGCGTCCGCGATGTCGCTGCTCACGTGGCGGATGGTGGCGCTCGACCGCCGGCGCGAGTCGGCGCGCGTCGCGGCGCTCGTGGATCTTGCGAGGGAGGATGATGATCTCCGGATGGGCCACGTGGAGGGCGGGACCTCTCAGGTCCCGCCGGATGAAACCGGATCGGGCCTGTTTGCCGCGGGCGAGCGCGAGTCACCCGCCGGTCGTCGGCTCCTCGCAGTCGTCACGGTCGCGGCCGTCATGGCGATCGGAGTCGGAGCGCTGATGGTCGCGCGGTCCGAACCAGCCGCCGGTTCGGCAACTCAGGCCATATCGAGCGGGGCCGCTCCGGCGGATCCCGCGGCGGTCGGCACCGCTGGCGTTCCGCTCGAGCTCATGTCCCTTCGGCACGATCGCGAGGGGGAGAATTTGACGATTACCGGCCTCGTCATCAACCCGCGGCACGGCGCGCGCGTCGAGCGCACGAGCGCCGTCGTGTTCGTATTCAATGAGGCCGGGACCTTCGTCGCGAGCGGACGCGCTCTCATCGACTACACCAGGCTCGATCCGGGCGACCAGTCGCCGTTTGTCGTGACCGTCATCGCGCCGGGAAAAATCGGCAAGTACCGCGTCGGGTTCCGCGGCCAGGACGGCGCCGTCGTGAGCCACGTCGACCGGCGCTCGGGGACATGATCATGAAACGCCTCGCCATCGTCGCGTGCGCGCTCGTCCTCGCCAGCGGGCGACCGTCTGGTCAGCAGCAAGAGAGAGACCGGTTCCGCTTCAGGACGGGAGTGGAGCTCATCAACGTCACGGCGACCGTCACCGATCGAAACGGCCGGTTCGTGCCCGGGCTGCGGAAGGAAGACTTCGAGGTCTACGAGGACAACGACCAGCAGACCATCTCGCATTTCAGCAGCGAGCGCGTGCCGGTGAGCCTCGGGATCGTGCTGGACACGAGCGGCAGCATGGAGGGAGAGAAATTCGCGGCGGCCCGGCGCGCGCTGGATCGCTTCCTGTTCGATCTGCTCGACCGCGACGACGAGATCTTCCTCTACACCTTCGACGCCACACCTGAACTGGTGGAAAACTGGACCACCGATCGCCAGCGGATCGTCCGCGCGCTCGGCCGTGTGGACCCTGGAGGCGGCACGGCGTTGTACGACGCCGTCGCCGAGGCCGTTCCGCTCGCGCAATCGGGCACGCGGCGGAAGAAGGCGCTCGTCGTCATCTCGGACGGCAACGACACGAGCAGCCGCACGAGCCTGCGCGAGGTGCAGCAGCTCATTCGCGAGACCGAGGTCCTCGTCTACGCCATCGGCATCGACGGACGCGGCGATACGACGACCGCGTCGAACCAGCCGCCGCCCCGGTTGCCCATCCCGATTCCGTTTCCGTTCCCCGGCCGGAGGCCGCCGCCGACGTCACGGCCGCCGCAACAGCCGTTTCCACCGCAGCCACGCGGACCATACCGGTCGGGAGGCTCCGGCAGCGAAGCGGTCGACATCGCCGCGCTGCGCGATTTGACGGACGACAGCGGCGGCCGCACCGAGATCGTCCGCTCGGCGGCCGATCTCCATCCGGCGACGGCGAGCGTCGCAGACGAGCTGAGCAAGCAATACTTCCTCGCGTATCCGGCGCCGGGCCACAAGGATGGCCGGTTCCACACCATCCGCGTCGAGGTCCGGCGCGGGAATGGCTATCTGGTACGGTCACGAAAGGGCTATATAGCCTCATGAGCTAAGATCGGTTTCGTGCAGACGTTCGCCGCGCTCGGGCTGAGCATCGTCGGCAGCCTGGGCGGGCTGCTGACGGCCTCGGCCTTCCTGCTCGTCGGCGATCGTCTTCGGACGCAGCTCGTTCCGTCGCTGATCAGCTACGCGGTCGGCACGCTGCTCGGCGCCGCGCTCCTCGGACTCCTGCCGGAATCGCTCAAGACGCTCGCGCCGCCGGCGGCGTTCGGCACGCTGCTCGCCGGCATCTTCACGTTTTTCATCCTCGAGAAGCTCGTGCTGTGGCGGCACTGCCACGACACTGAGGACTGCCTCGTCCACAGAACGACGGTACCGCTCGTGATCGTCGGCGACGCCTTCCACGCGTTCGTGGACGGGGCGCTGATCGCCGCGGCGGTGATGACGTCGCTCCCGCTTGGGATCACGACCGCACTCGCGATCGCCGCGCACGAAATTCCGCAGGAGGTGGGGGACGTCGCGATCCTGATCGGGGCGGGATACGCGCGCGGCCGCGCGTTCACCCTCAACCTGATCTCCGGCCTCGCCGCAATCGGCGGCGCGGGTCTGATGCTCCTTTTCGCCGCGTCAGCGCCCCGGCTCTTGCCGTGGGTCCTGGCGTTCGCGGCGGGGAACTTCCTCTACGTCGCCATGGCGGATCTGATCCCCAGCCTCCACCGCGGCGGCCCGGGCCACGCCGCCACAAACGGCAGCGGCCTTCTGCAGACTGTCCTCATCGGCGCGGGCGTCGCCACGATCGTCCTGCTTTAAGGACCAGCTGCGCGGCCGATCGCCCTGGTTTCAAGGCTTTTCGGCTGAGTCCGTTGGTACCGCCTTTGCCTTTACGCGGGTGTCAGCCAGCTCCCGCAGCTACCCCCCAAGAAGGAGATGGAGGTCATGCTGCCGCTTTATCGTCGTTGCTTCACGGCTCTCTCGTTCGTCGGATTCCTGGCCAGCTCGCCCGTCCTCGCGCAGGGCGTCGATCCGGATACCGATCACCGCATCTTCAAGGCCGCCGCCTCGCGCGTGTCCACCTATACGCAATTCACGATTTTCGATGACGTGCGCGCGTCGGTGGACGAGGGCGTCGTCACGCTCACCGGCAAGGTCACCATGCCGTACAAGCGGAACGACATCGAGAGGCGGATCGCGCGCGTGGATGGCGTGCGCCAGGTGGTGAACCGAATCGACGTGCTTCCTGTTTCGATTTTCGACGACGAGCTTCGGCATCGGATCGCGCGACAGATCTACAGCAACCCCTCGTTCTGGCACTACGCGGCGATGGCCAATCCGCCTATCCACATCGTCGTGGATCGCGGCAGGGTGACGCTGACCGGTGTCGTGATGAGCGAGGTCGAGAAGATGCTCGCGCGGTCGATCGCGACGGGGTCCGGAGCGTTCTCGGTCACGAACGAGCTCCGCACCGAGGCTGAGGTGCAGGCTGAACTCGAGAAGATTGCTCGCAGGTAGGCGAGCAACCCATCGGCTCCGGGCACGCCGACCTGAAGGTCGGGCCTAGAGCTTCTTCTCCAGCCGTATCTCATCCCGGATCGGGATCCCGCCGAAGCCGGCGGCGGGAACGACCTTCAGATGCGGCAGGACGGCGCCGGGAACCAGCGTCGTGACGACATAGTCGCGGCGCTGGTAGAAGTAGAGCGCCGGCAGATTGTCGTTCGTCGTTGCGACCACGATGCGACCGAGGCCGCGGCTGCGGGCTGCGGCCTCCGCTTCCGCCACGAGATGACCGCCGACGCCGGTGCGCTGCCACATCGGATCGGTCGCGAGCGCGAGAACCTGAAGCGCGTCGGGCAGTAACTGATAGGCGAGCGCCCCGGCAAGCTCACCTTTCATCGACGCGGCGAGCATGGGCGCGCCGTCGAGGACGACCGGCTCGCCGAAGGCCACGATGGTGGTCTGGCCGAAATCCCGCCGGATGAGCGCCAACGCCGCCGCGCGGTCGGCGTCGGTGGCGTCGCGGACGAGGACGGGAGGCAACTGCAGCTTCGTCCTGCAGCCGCACGCGACCTGCAGCCGCGCCTCCTCCCAATCGACGAAACGGCCGCACCGCGAGCAGCGCAGCACCACCGGCTTTGCGCCGAATCCCCGCCTGGACATAAACGGGGTACTTTACCAGATTGATCGACGCCGGCGGCTCGTTGCCGTCGGGATAAACGTCCGCACCGCGAGAACAGTCTAAGTACTCGAGATGGTTCGCACCCTGACACTCCTGGCCGCTGCCGCGTTGCTCTCGCTGGATCTGGCGGCCGCGCAGCAACCTCGGCCAAACGCGCCGCTTCGGCCGCGGCGCGACCCTGCGGCGGCGACAGTAGCGACAGGAACGGCGCGACTCGCCGGACGGGTGATCGCGGCAGACACGGGGCGCCCCTTGAAGCGGGCCCGTGTTTCCATTCAACTCACGGAAGGTCGGCTGACGAAAGCGGCGGTCACCGACGAGAACGGACGATTCACCGTTCCCAGCCTGCCCGCGGGAAAGTATTCGGTCAGCGCCACCAAAACCGGATACGTGACGATGGCGGCCGGCCAGCGGCGCACGCTGCGACCCGGGATACCGATCGAGCTCGGGGACGGACAGGCGATCACCAACATCGACCTGAGGCTGCCGCGCGGCGGGGTGATCACCGGACGCATCCGTGACGAGGAGGACGAACCGCTCGCCCGCGCGACGGTGCGCGTCATGCGGTTCCAATACCAACGGGGCGAGCGGCGGCTCGTCCCTGCCGGGAGCGATCAGACCGACGACCGCGGCGAGTACCGCGTCTTCGGCCTGCCGCCGGGTGAGTACGTGGTCACGGCCGTCGTCGGCGCGTTCGAGCGCTCCGTGCGAACCAGCGCCGGCGAGGCGCTTCCACCCGAGTCGGATGAGCCACTGAACTACGCGCCGACGTATTACCCCGGCGTCACCGCGGTCACCGAGGCGGGGCGCGTGGCGGTGGGTGCCGGGCAGGAGCAAACGGGGATCGACTTCTCGCTGGTGCTCGTGCCGACGGCGCGAGTACGAGGCGTGGTGGCGGCGCCGGGCGCGGGGGCCGCGGTCCGGGCGAGAGTCATGCTCCTCCCCGACGAGGCTGGTGGCGCGCT
Organism: uncultured Acidobacteriota bacterium; assembly: GCA_963847125.1. Taxonomy (GTDB): domain Bacteria; phylum Acidobacteriota; class Vicinamibacteria; order Vicinamibacterales; family 2-12-FULL-66-21; genus DATAEE01. The sequence continues at coordinate 1,095,258 of CAWJYM010000004.1, read as the reverse complement.
GCGCGCACCCGGCTACCGAGCCGGGACCGACGCCGACATGACGTTCACGATAGAAACGGTCCCTCCGGGTCGTTACGTAGCGGTGGCAAACGGCGGCGGCGGACGGGACGCTGCTCCGCTCTTCGCCAGGCAGAGCGTCACGGTGTCCGGGACCGACATCGAGGGCCTGGTACTGACGCTCACCGCCGGTGCGACCCTGAGCGGAGTCGTCCGCTTCGAGGGGGTTGGCGCGCCGGTAGAGTCGACCCAGACCGTCAGCGTCGGTCTCCTGGCGTTCGATCAGTCGATGGCCGGCACGGAAAACGCGCGCGTCAACCCGGATGGGACGTTCCGCCTCGGCAACATTCCGCCCGGCCGCCATGCCCTGCGGGTGCGGACGCCGAAGGGATGGACCGTCAAGGCGGCGACGCTCGATGGGCGCGACGTTGGCGACGAAGTCTTCGATCTGAAAGGAGCGCAGACCATCGCGGGCGTCGAGATCGTCCTCTCCGGCCGCGCCGCCCAGATAGCCGGCGTTGTCAAAGCCGACGGCGATGCGACGGGAACGACCGTCATCGTCTTCCCGGCCGACTCTGCGCGCTGGGTGCCCCAGTCGCGGAGCATCCTGACCGCACAGGTCGATCGCGATGGGCGGTACACCATCGACGGGTTGTCTGCCGGTGAGTATCTGATCGCAGCGATCGAGGACGTCGAGCAGGGCGAGTGGTTCGATCCGGCGTTCCTGCAGGCGATCTCCGGCGGCGCGGCGCGCGTCGCGCTCAACGAAGGGTCGCGCGAGACGAAGGACCTCACGCTGACGACGATCCCTTAGCCGCTTTCCCCCGGCGCGCCGTCCACCAGATGATCGCGCCGAGGACCAGCACCGCGGCGCCGAACGCCGCGGCGAAGAGCCAGAGCGTGCGATACAGGATGGATTGCCGATCCATCCGGACCTCCATCTCCAGCGCCTTGCCGGCCAGCCGATCGGTCAGCCGCTGCTCCCAGGTGAGGATGTTTCCCCGCTCGACGTCGAGGGTCTCGTTGGTCTCGACGTCCCGCACGTTGTGATAGTGGATGCGGCTCGGCAGGTGCAGTCTGAACGCGACGAGCTCACGGCCATCCCATCCGGCGCCGGCCGGAGCCTGGCGCGCATCCCCGCGAACGACCTGCTTGAACACGTGCGTGTCGGGCGTTTCAGTCAGAGAGTATTCCGACGACGCGAAGGGCTGCGCCGACGGCAGCTTCCGGATGTCGCGCACCGCCATCCGAATCTGCACGAACCGTCGTCCGGCGCGGCGCCACGGGCGGCTCACGCGCCTGACGTCGGTCGCCTCCGACTCGTACGCGGCGCGGACGCGGTCGCGATCCAGGCGCGCCCCGGCGTCCGCCGGCAGGTCGAGGCCGGCGAGCGCGATGAGCGCCGGTACCGACGCATTGACGACGACCGTCGCGGAGCCGTCGAGGTCGAGGTAGACGTCCTCTTCGTATTCGTACTGACGAATGAGCCCGCCTCCGCGGCAGGCCACACTGAGGCAGATGATGACGGCCAGGAGGAGAGCCCTTCGACCCTTCGGCAGGCTCAGGGTCGCCGCCGGGACGCGAGAGCGCATCGGTCCCCAATGATATCCTCTGTTATTTGTGGCACGCGTTTATCTGATTGACGGGTCATCGCAGATGTACCGGGCGTTCCACGCGCCCATTCGTACGACCGAAGGCACTCCGCTCCGGGATGCGCAGGGCCGGCCTACCAACGCCGTCTACATCTTCGTCACGATGCTCCGCAAGCTGCTGAAGGAGCATCAGCCTGAGTTCATCGCCGCCTCATTCGACCTGCCCGGCCGCACGTTCCGCGACGACCTCGCCGCCGACTACAAAGCGAACCGCAGGCCGATGCCCGAGGATCTGGCGCAGCAGATCCCGCTCGTCCACGACGCATGCGAAGCGCTCGGCGTGCCGATTCTCACATCCGAGCGGTACGAGGCGGACGATGTGATCGGCACGCTGGCCGAGCAGGCGGCGGCCGCGGGGTTCGAGGTCGCGATCGTCACCGGAGACAAGGACTTCTTCCAGCTCGTCGGCAACGGCATCAAAGTGTTCAACCCGAAGGAAGACGGCGCCTGGTTCGACGCGAACGCGGTGAAGGAGAAGTTCGGCGTCGCCCCGGAGCAGGTTGTGGACGTCCTCGCGCTCATGGGCGACACGATCGACAACATCAAGGGCGTGCCCGGCATCGGGGAGAAAGGCGCTCGGGATCTCATCGCGGAGTACGGCTCGCTCGAGGCGCTGCTCGCGCGCGCCGCCGACATTCCTCAAAAACGCTACCGCGAGCCGCTCCTGGCGCATCAGGAATCTGCCAGGCAGAGCCGGGAGCTCGCACGCATCAGGACGGACGTGCCCGTCACGTTCAGCGTCGACGCGGTGCGCTACCGCGGGGCGTCGCGGCAGCGCGCGTTCGAGCTGTTCTCGCGGCTCGTCTTCCGATCGCTCGTCGCTGAGTACGCGCCGACGGCGGAGACGAGCGACAGGGACTATCGCCTCGTGACCGCCTTCGAGCTGCCGGCGCTCGCGGCGGCGCTGAAGGAGGCGGGACGCGTGGCGTTGCGCGTGATTCCCGGCGACACGGACGCGATGCGCGCGCACATCGTCGGGATCGCGTTCTCGACGGCGGAGCGCCAGGCCCGATACGTGCCGATCGGCCACCACGCCCTCGGGCCAATCGGCAACGTCTCGCTCGAGCGCGTCGCGGCGGCGCTGGGGCCAGTGCTGGCCGACCCGGCCGTGAAAAAGGTCGGCCACGACCTCAAGTTCGACGCGATCCTGCTCGAGCGCCACGGCCTCGCGCTGAACGGGCTCGAGACCGACACGTTGATCCTGAGCTATCTCCTGGATGCCACGCGCTCGGCGCACCGGCTCGAGGATCTTGCGCTCGAGCATGCCGGGTACAAGGCGCTCACCGAGGAGGAGGTCTGCGGCCGCGGCGCCAAGGCGTTGCCGTTCGCGGAGCTGCCGGCCGATGGCCTCCTCGACTATGCCGGCGAGCGGGCTGACGTGGCGCTCCGAGTGGCCGGCCCCCTGCGCGATCTGGTCGCACAGGAAGCGCTCCAGGATCTCTATCAGTCGCTCGAGCTGCCGCTGGTGCCCGTCCTCGTCGCGATCGAGCGCGCGGGCGTGCGCATCGACGCGGCGGCGCTCCTGTCGCAGTCGCAGCGGATCGATCAGGAGCTGGCGTCGCGCAGCCGCCAGATCTTCGAGATCGCCGGCGAAGAGTTCAACATCAACTCGCCGCCCCAGCTGTCCCTGATCCTCTTCGAGAAGCTGAGCCTGCCGGTCCTCAAGCGCAACGTGAAGACCAAGACGCCCTCGACCGCCGTCGAGGTGCTCGAAGAGCTCGCGCTCGCGCACGATCTGCCCCGGCTCATCCTGGAGTGGCGCACGCTGCAGAAGCTGAAGGGGACCTACATCGACGCGCTGCCGGTGCTCGTCAACCCGGCGACGGGGCGCGTGCACACCTGTTTCAACCAGGCGGTCGCCGCGACGGGGCGGCTGTCGAGCAGCGACCCGAACCTGCAGAACATCCCGATCCGGACCGAGCTCGGGCGCGACATCAGGCGGGCGTTCGTCGCCGAGCCGGGCTTCGTCCTGATCTCGGCCGACTACTCGCAGATCGAGCTGCGGGTGCTGGCCCACATGTCGGGCGACGAGGCGCTCATCGACGCGTTCGAGCGCGGCGAGGACATCCACGATCGCACGGCGCTCAAGGTCTTCGGTGCCGCGAGCGGCCTGGGCCGGCACGAGCTTCGGAGCCGCGCGAAGATGATCAACTACGCGGTGCTCTACGGAAAGACCGCGTTCACGCTGGCCAAGGACATCAGCGTCCCGCAGCAGGCGGCGCAGGAGTTCATCGACGCCTACTTCGCCGGCTTCCCCGGCGTCCGGCGGTTCATCGACGAGACGCTCGCCCGCGCGCGCGAAACAGGCAGCGTGAAAACCATGATGGGGCGCCGGCGGCTCGTGCCCGATCTGAACAGCCGCAACGGGCAGATCCGCGCGGCGGCCGAGCGGGCGGCGACCAACTTCCCGATCCAGGGATCGGCGGCCGACATCCTGAAGCGCGCGATGATCGACGTCCACGCGGCGCTGCCGTCGACACAGGCACGGATGATCCTGACGGTGCACGACGAGCTGCTCTTCGAAGCCCGGAAAGACGCGGCCGAAGAGGTCGCGGCGCTCGTGCGCGAGCGGATGGAACAGGCGGTGCCGCTGCGTGTCCCGACCACTGTGGACATCGGGATCGGGGAGAGTTGGAAGGATGCGAAGGGGTAGTTGACGGCGTACGCGCGGATCGGCAACGGCGCTACTTGGTTGTGACCACCGAATCCAGCGGCCACTTCGTCTTCAGCTCGTTCCACTCCTCCAGCATTTCCGCTTCGAGCTGGGTCGCGTCGCGGAGCGCGTCGGCGCGCCGCTTCGCCCGGGCCGGGATGATCGATTCCCGGACGAGCCGATCGAGGTCGTTCGAGAGCCCGCGCGAACGGGGGCCGGCGAGGCGCGCGCGCAGCCAGCCGGCGACGGCCGCATCCCACGCGCGATCCATGTCTCCGGCGCCCCGCGCGCCGGCCGCCAGCCAGTACGCTGCCACCGGCGACGCGGGCTCGCGCTCGAGCTCGCGCGCCATCCGATCGCGCAGCCGGCCGAAGATCTCGTCGCGCGCGGCGCCGCGCGCCATCTGCGCCTCGCGATCCATCGCGCCGGCCCACCACTCGAGCAGGCGGTCGCGGCCGCCGGGCCCCGCCGCCGGCCAGGCGGCGGCCTGATCGACGACGCTCGCGAAGAGCTCGGCCGACGCGCCGAAGGATCCCTCGAGAAAGAGCGACTCGGCGAAGCCGATGACCAGCTCGTGCCGCTCCCGGGGGGCGAGGGCGGTCGGCTCGATCGACACCAGCGCCGCCCGGCCGCCGACGAGGTCGTTCTCCGCGCGCTCCCGGCGGAACCGCTCGAGCCGTGCCCGTCCCACGACGAGTTTCGCGGCGTGGACGAGCTGGGGTTGCGTGATCTCTTCGGCCGCCGCGATCGCGCCGGCGTAATCGCCCGTGTTATAGAGCTGCCGGGCGACGGCCAGCGGATCGCGCGCCGCCCCGAGCGGGGCCGCCGCGACCGTCAGGCAGACCACCACCAGTGTGGCGCGCCACCGCCCCAGGCTCCGTCCCTCCCTCATTCCGGCCGATGGTACCACGCCGGCACGCTATAATCCCACTCGATGGTGGCTCCAACCATCGTCCCGCGGGCCGGACACCAGATCTCCCGCCGCAGCATCGACCCTGACGCCCTCAAGGTTCTCTATCGGCTCCATCAGAGCGGGCACGCGGCGTATCTGGTCGGGGGAGGTGTGCGGGATCTGCTGCTGGGGCTGCGCCCGAAGGACTTCGACATCGGGACCGACGCGCACCCCGGGCAGATCAAGAAGCAGTTCCGGAACTGCTGGATCATCGGCCGGCGCTTCCGGCTGGCGCACGTCCGGTTCGGGCCGAAGACGATCGAGGTCGCGACGTTCCGTCGCCAGATGCCGCCCGAGCCGCAGTCGCCCGAGGCGGAGGCGGCGCCGCATGCCGGCGACAACACCTTCGGCACTCCCGAAGAGGACGCGTTCCGGCGCGACTTCACGGTCAACGCGCTCTTCTACGACATCGCGACCTTTTCGGTCATCGATTACGTCGGCGGGCTCCAGGATCTGCACGAGCGGGTCATTCGATCGATCGGCGACCCGAACGTCCGGTTTCTCGAGGACCCCGTGCGCATGCTGCGCGCGGTCGTCCTCGCCGCGCGGCTGGACTTCACGATCGACCCGCCGATCCTCGACGCCATCGACAGGCATCGCGAAGCGATCGGATTGAGCGCGCCGGCGCGGCTGATGGAGGAGCACTTCAAGATCCTCCGCTCCGGCGCGTCAGAACGGGTGTTCAAGATGCTCGGCGACGTCGGGCTGCTGCAGCACATCGCGCCGCCGCTGACGCAGGCGTCCGACGCGTTCTGGTCGTCGCTCCGCCGGCTGGACGCGTACCGCCGGCGCTTTCCGGCGATCCCCGACTCGCTGACGAACGCGGTCCTCGTCGGGAGCGTGCTGCACCCGATCGGCGCGCTCGCACCGCGCCCGCGCCGACCCGACGGGGAAGAAGATCGGCCCCGCGGGATCACGCTGGGCCTTCTGCCGGTCCCGAAGCGTGACGTCGAACGCCTGCGGCACCTGATGGCGGTGCAGCGCCGCCTGCTGGAGCTGAACGCCCCGCCGCGCGCGCAGCGCGGGCTGCTCCACCGGCACATCCTGCCCGAGGCGGTGACGTGGCTGGAGATTCACGGCGACCGGCCGGACGCGGTCGAGCACTGGCGGACGCTGCTGACGCAGGCGCCGCGCGTGCATCATGCGCCGGAGGAAGGCGCGCCCGGTCAGCCGCAGCCGCAGGCCCAGGCCACCGGCGACGATCAACGCCCGCGCCGCCGGCGCCGCAGGCGGCGCGGCGGCCGCGGCCGGAATCGGCAGCCGCAGATGTAGTGGGTCGTGGCACGAGGCTTCAGCCTCGTCCGCGTCGGCTCAAGCCACACCAAGCATGACGGCACCCCGTACCATCGATGAAAAGAACTGCTGGTCCATTTCCCGAGTCAGAAGTGCGGAGAAGTTCTTTCAGGCGATCCCACAGCTAGTCCACGACGCGACCCACTTGTTTCTGGAAGGTCCTTATCCCGCCGTTGTGGCTCTCCTGCAGCCTCATATCGAGGAGGGCGAGTATCGAGCGCCGGTGGGAACTATTTGGTCATGGCCCCGGCGGAATCGACGGTTGACGCTGCGAGTGTCACCTGCCCTGTTCGCCGGCCTGTCCGAGGCGGCGGCGCGCCACGTTGAACCGGAGATTTGCGATCACCTGCATTTCTATCGGGAAGGCGAGCCCCTTTTGCACTGGTTCGACGCGTTCGATGATCCAATGCTCGTTTCGAAAGCAATCCCTCGCGAGACAGTGGAGCGGTTTTCTACAGAGGTAGGCGGAGTCTTATCGGATGCCGCTGTCTGATGAATATCTAGCGCGACCGACGAGCGCGAGTTTAATCCCTTAAGAACTAGGCCCAGGGCCCAGGCCCCAGAGCGAAGCTAAGCGCCCGACTCCTGCGGCCGCAGGTGGGCGTCCTCAATCGTCTTGTACGGCCGCGCGAGGCGCAGCTTGGTCAGCAGGCGAATCAGCGGCCACGCGGGATCGAACTCGCCGCGGCGGAAGCTGAACTTCGGGCTGCGCGGGAACCCGTGATGGTTGTTGTGCAGTCCCTCGCCGCCAGTGAGGTACGCGATCAGCCGGATGTTCGTCGCGGTATTGGCGAAGTTCTTGTAGCCCGTGTAATGGCAGAGCCCGTTGATTGAGGATGACAGCACGAACACGTACATGAACGTGTGGATGCCGGCGGCGAGGAGCCCCCACCACAACCCCAGGGCCACACACAGGAGCGCAATGCCGACGCCGAGACCGACGGTGCCGTGGTTGAACAGCGCCTTGTCCCAGCGATCCTCTTTGATGTCGCGTGCGTACTTACTGACGATCTGCGGATCCTTCAGCTCGCGGAGGTAGTAGAAGACGTTGCCCAGCTGAACTTTCCAGAACCCGTTGATCTTGGGGCTGTGCGGATCGCCTTCTTCGTCCGTGAACGCGTGGTGCTTGCGATGCACGGCGACCCACTCACGCGGCACGATGCCCGTGGTCATCCAGATGCAGAACCGGAACACCCACTCGACGGCGGGGTGTAGAACGATCGCGCGATGCGTTGCAGTTCGGTGGAGATAGATGGTCGTGCTGTAGACCGAGATCTGCGTGACAACGGTGGACGCGACTAGGGCGAGAAGAAGCGAAACGAGCACATAGACCTCACTGAGGGTAAACCGAAGGCTGGGAAACCTAGTGATCTTAGCACGGAAACGGGCGCACACGGAGGGGGGAGGGAGGTCACGGAGAGAGCTAAACACGGAGACACGGGGTTAACGGAGTTTCCTGGTTTTTCTTCGTTTTCTCCGTGTCTCCGTGGTGATCACTCTCCGTGCGCTCCGTACGCTCCGTGAGCCTGCCTCATCCGTGCTTCCGCTCGAAATCCCTCATGAACTGGACGAGCGCGTCGACCCCTTCCTCGGGGAACGCGTTGTAAATCGACGCGCGCAGACCGCCGACGGAGCGGTGGCCCTTGAGGCCGTCGAGCCCGGCGGGTGTCGATTCCTTGACGAAGAGCTTCTCGAGCTCCTCGCTGGGCAGCCGGAACGTCACGTTCATGAGCGAGCGGCTGTCGGCATCGGCGTGGCCGCGATAGTAGCCGCTGCGGTCGATCTCGGCGTACAGCTTCGCCGCCTTTCGCTCGTTGGCGCGCGCGACCGCCTCCAGGCCGCCCATCGCGAGCAGCCACTTCATCACGAGCCGTGTGATGTAGATCGCGAAGACCGCTGGCGTGTTGTACATCGACGCGTTCTCCGCCTGCACCGCATAGTTCAACATCGTCGGCAGCGACTTCTGCGAGCGCTGGAGCAGATCCTCGCGGATGATGACGAGCGTGAGCCCGGCGGGGCCGAGGTTCTTCTGAGCGCCCGCGTACACGAGCCCGAACTTCCTGATGTCGAGCGGGCCGCTGAACATGTCGGAGGAGGTGTCGCAGACGAGGGGTGCGCCGCCGACCTCCGGCACGTACTTCCACTCGGTCCCGAAGATCGTGTTGTTCGAGGTCATGTGGACGTACGCCGTTCCCGGCGCGACGGCGATCTCGTGCTGTTTCGGGATGCGCTTGAAGTTTCCTTCCTGGGTCGTCGCGGCGATGTTCACGTTGCCGACCTTCTTCGCTTCCTTGACGGCCTTCTCGGACCACGAGCCCGTGACGATGTAGTCGGCGGAGCCGCCGGGCGGCATCAGGTTCATCGGCACCATGGAGAACTGGAGGCTCGCGCCCCCTTGAAGGAACAGGATCTTGTAGTTGTCCGGCACGCCCGCGAGCTTACGGATGTCGGCCTCGCAGCCCTGGATGATCTCGTCGAACGGCTTGGAGCGATGGCTGATCTCGAGAACCGACATGCCGACGCCGGGCAGGGCCAGCAGGTCGCGCTGCGCCTCTTCCAGAACCGGCAGCGGCAGAATCGCCGGCCCCGCCGAAAAGTTGAACACGCGCGTGACGGTGGTCATAGCAGACTCCCTCGGAGGCCGGGGCCAGAGGCCCGGGCCAGATACTCAGAGCGAGACGAGCCGCAGATCGAGCACGTCCCGATGGCCGTTCCGGATGCGTTCGAGGAGCGCGGCGTCCGGCGGCGCGTCCACGTTGATCCGGGCGATCGCCGCCTCCGCGCCGTCGAAGACGACGTTCTCGGTTTCCTGCACGTTGATGTTCCCCTCGCGCAGATGATCGAAGACGTGCGCGAGCACGCCGGGACGGTCGCGGTGCCGGACGACCAGCATGTGCGACGCCGGCGTCCGGCGGCAGAGGTTCACGACGTTCGGCACCTCGCCCGTCTCCTTGTACGACCGGATGATGCGCACCGTCTCGGCGGCGATGGCCTCCTGCGCCTGGTCCGTCGACGCGCCGATGTGATGCGTGCCGTACACGCCCGGAAGCTGCACGAGCGGGTCAGCGAAGTCCCCCGTCGCGGACGCGGGCTCGTTGGCGTAGACGTCCAGCGCCACGCGGATGCCGCGGCTCCGCACGGCCTCCGCGAGCGCCGCGTGATCGACGACCTCGCCGCGCGCCGTGTTCACCAGGATCGCCCCCGGCTTCATGCGCGCCAGCAGGTCCGCGTTGACGAGCGTGCGGGTCCCCGGCGCGAGCGCGACGTGCAGGCTGATCACGTCGGCCCTCGCCACCGCTTCGCCCGGCGTCGGCGCGAGCGAAATGTCGATGTGATGCTGGAATGGATCGATCTCCAGCTCGCGCGCCTCGGCGTCGCTCGTCGGCCGGTCTTCGGCGTCGAACCGGCGGCTCCAGATCACGACGTTCATCCCGAAGCCGGCGGCGCGGCGGATCATTTCCTGGCCGATGTTGCCGATGCCGATGAGCGCCAGCGTGCGGCCGTACAGACCCGCGGCCTTCGAATACTCTTTCTTGTTCCACTTGCCGGCGCGCAGCTCCGCGACGTTGTCCGGGATGCGGCGGTCGAGCGCGAGGATCAAGCCGAACGCGAGCTCCGCCACGGCGATCGAGTTCTTGCCGGGACAGTTCGAGACGTAGATGCCGCGTTTCGACGCGGCTTTCACGTCAATCGTGTTGTAGCCGGCGCCGGCGCGCACGACGAGCGCGAGCCCGCCCGCCTCCAGCATCGGCTCGGTCACCTTCGTGCTGCGCACGACGAGGACGTCGGCGCCCGTTTTCGCGATGGCCTGCGCCAGGGGGTCATCCTTGAGGTCCGGGTCGTACACGACCTCGCAGCCGGCGGCTTTCAGACCGTCCAGACCGGACTTCTCGAACTTGTCGGCGACGAGAACTTTCATCGGTGGTCTAGAGAGAGAATTCAGAATCGAGAATTTAGAATCTAGAAGAAAACCGCATTCGTGTAATCCGCGAAATCCGTGGCCCGCGATCTGTGAAATCCGTGGCTCAGATCACGTTGACAAGGAGCCCGTCGCGGAGCTTGGGCTCGAACCAGGTCGACTTGGGCGGCATGATCCCGCCCGCATCCGCGATCGCCAGGAGATCTTCGACCGTCACGGGATAGAGCGAGAACGCGACGGCAGCGGCGCCGCCGTCCACGATCCGTTGCAGCTCCGCCGTGCCACGCGCCCCGCCCACGAAGTCTATCCGCTTGTCGGTTCGGACGTCCTTGATGCCGAGGAGCGGGTCGAGAATGTGCTGCTGAAGCAGGCTGACGTCGAGCGAGCCGATGCGATCGTCCCGGAGGGGCCGGTCTTTAGACCGGCCCAAGTCAATCGTGTACCACCGGCCGGCCAGGTACATCCCGACCTTGCCCTTCGCGTTCGGCGCCGCGGGGCCTTCCGTGACCGTGAATGTCTCTCGCAGCCTGGCAATGAATGCGTCGGGGGCCAGACCCGCGAGGTCTTTCACGACCCGGTTGTAGGGAAGGATCAGTACCTGGTCGTCCGGGAACGCGACCGCCAGAAACGATTGGGCGGCGTTGCCGTTGACGCGTTCCCGCGCGCGCGCGGCGCTGGCGGCGCGGTGATGCCCGTCGGCGATGTAGAGCGCGGGAATTCGCGCGAACGCCTCGACCAGGGCACGCGAAAGATCTCCGTCGGTCTTCCAGATCGTATGCGCCACGCCATCGGACGCCGTGAAGTCGTACAGCGGCGCCAGGGCCATCACGCGTCTGGCGATGGCATCGACGTCAGGTGACGCGCGATAGGTCAGGAACACGACACCGGTCTGCGCGCGCAGCTCGGTGATGTGCCGCGTGCGATCGTCTTCCTTGTCGGGGCGCGTCCGCTCGTGTTTCTTGATCAGATCGCGATCGTACTCGTCCAGCGAGTACGCCGCCGCCAGACCGATCTGCTCGTGCCCACCCATCCGCAGGCGATAGAAATAGAGCGACGGCTCGGCCTCGAAGACGAGAGGCGCCTCGCGCTTGATCCGCTCGAGGTTCGCGAGCGCCTGCGCGTAGACCTGCGGTGCGTACGGATCGGTCTGGCGCGGCAGATCGATCTCCGAGCGCGTCACGCGCAGAAAGCTGAGGTCGTTGCCGTCGGCCAGCGCCCGCGCTTCGTCGGTCGAGACGACGTCGTAGGGGACGGCGGCGACGCGCGGCGCGGCGTCCGGCGCCGGTCGCAGCGCGCGGAAGGGGCGGATGGCGGCCATTACGGCGCCGCGCGCACGGCGTCGGGCTTCGTGAGAGGCGCGGGCGGTCCGAAGGCGAGCCGCGCCTTCGACAGCTCGCTCCTGGCGGCTTCACGCGCCACCGTGAAGGCTTCGGTGTAGGCGGCAGAGATGGGAGCGCCCGGCGGCAGCCGTTTGTGCTCGGCGAGCGGGTTGACGAAGACGCCGTTCCTCCGCAGGCGGTAGTCGAGGTGCGGGCCCGTCGCCGTGCCGGTCGCGCCGACGCGCCCGATCAGCTGACCCTGGCCGACGTGCGCGCCGGCGCGAATCCCCTTCCCGAACGACGAGAGGTGCAGATAGTAGCTCTCGTACCCGCTGGCGTGGCGGATGCGGACCATCCGGCCGGATCCGCCGCTCCAGCCCGCGGACAGGACGGTGCCGCTCGCCACCGCGACGACCGCCGCGCCATACGGCGCCCCGTAATCCACGCCGAGGTGCGGACGATAGCCGCCGTGCACCGGATGTCGCCGCCGATACGAGAACCGCGAAGTCACGCGCGGCTCGAAGCGCAACGGCGACGCGAGCATGAACCGCTTGAGCGACCGCCCTTTCGCGTCGTAGTACCCCGCTTTGCCGTCAACCGAGAACCGGTACGCCTGAAGGTCGCGATCCTCGTTCACGAGCTGCGCCGCCAGAATCTGGCCGTAGTGGGCGAACGAGCCTTCCCGGTAGACCTTCTCGAAGAGCAGCTCGAAGCGATCGCCCGGTTGCAGATCGCTCTCGAAGTCCACCTCACCGGAAAAGATCTCCGCCAGCGCTATCGCGAGCTGGACGTTCTCACCCGTCGATTCGAACGCGGCGACCAGTGAAGGATGATCGCGGTCGATCGCCCCGCGGATGGCTGTCACGTCGGTCCGCTTCTCGTACGGGACGACCTCGACGTCGAGCGCGGCAGGCGTCCGGCGGTCAGGGCTGACGATTCGAAGGAACTTGTCGGCGTCGATCTCGTACTCGAAGAGGCGCAGCAGCCCGTCGAGCGTGCGAACGAGACGGTAGCTGTTGTTCGCACGGAGATCCCGCGGGTCGAACGATCCGCGCGCGGCCTCGACGATGGCGACGACCAGGTCGTCGCGGACCGCGTGGTCGCGCAGGAGCCGGTCGAGCGTCGCGTTCCGCGGGACGCGCGTCTCGATGGTCTCGGTGTCGTTCGCGAGGGCGATATCCGCTCGAGGAGGAGCCACGGGGACGGGGGCCTGCCGGCATCCGGCGAGGCACAGCACCGCAGCCGCCGCAGTCAGCAAGCCCGTTCGCTGCATGAGCTTGCAGGATTTTACCCCGGCCTAGCTGCCCGAAGCCATGACGAAGATGCTCCAGCCGCCGCCTTGCCGGCTGTGGAACGCGACACGCCGCCCCTGGGGATCCCACGCAAATTCCTCCGCGGTCGGATCCTCGAGGACCCGCCGCGCCGATCCATCGCGCACGTCCAGGATCCAGACACCGTCTCGATACACCTGGTAGATGACGCGCGTGCCGTCGGGCGATACCGTGGGCGTCCGGACCAGCCGGCCGGGCTCGGGCGACTGGAACTCACGCGTCGCCCCTGTACCGAGATCGTGCACGATCAACCGATCCTCGTGGCTGTAGGCGATCCGCTTGCCGTCAGGAAACCAGGACGCGCCCCAGGGTAAGCCGCGCGACACCTCAGTCACGCGGCGCAGCTCATCAGTAGACCGATCGAGCAGCCACACGTTCCATGTGCCTGGACGATCTGGCTCCGCTTTCACGAACGCGAGCGTCCCACTATCGGGAGACCAGCTCGGCATCGCCGCATGGCCGGGACCGCTGACGCGCCTCAGCTCGGATCCGTCGGCCCGGCCGACGTACACACCGCGTTCGCCGTCGCGATCCGAATCGAACGCGATCCACGCGCCGTCTGGCGACGGTCTCAGGTGGTAGCTCTTCGCGCCTTCGTCCACGACGCGAAGCAGGTGCGTGTCGCGCCCCGCGGCGGAAGGTTCGATCGAAGGCGGAAAGTACAACGCCTCCCCGGCCGGCGCGAAGGAGGGCGAGTAGGCGCCGTCAAGCGCGGCCCTCACCTCGACAGGCGCCCGCTGGGTGTCGCTGGGCTCAGCCGCACGCGATTCAACGCCGCGCGGACGTGATCCGTAGTAGGTCGACGTAACGAACCATCCGGCGCCGAAAAAAAGCGCGACCAGCCCGGAGATCGCGAGCGCCCACACGCCGGACGATCCCGTGGGAGCGACAATCTCCGGAGGAGGACCAGGCTCGGAGGGAACCGAAGCGGCCGCCGTGGTTTCGCCGGTTTCCTCTCCGGGCGTGGGCGACGGCGACAACCGGGCGTACAGCGCAGCAAGCGCCTGCCGCGGGTCGGGCGGCGCGAATCGACGAAGCGCCGCTTCAAAATCATGGAGGGTTGCGAAGCCGGCGAGATCGATCGTGCCCTTCGCTCGAGCGATCGTGAGCAACAGCGCGCCCGGCACGGGACCCTCGCCTCCCGTGGTCAGCAGCGCGTGGAGCAGTCGCGCGAGCGCCGCGGGATCGTTTCCGTCCAATCGGCTCGCATCCACCACCACCCGGCCGCCAGCGGCCAGCTCAACGGCCGCGGCATCCGCCGGGATGCCAGCAATGTCTCCCGACCCGATCTGTTCAGCCAGCTCGAGCGCGATGGCTACCGCTTCGGTGGGATCGAGACGAGTGCCTTCGAGGGCGGCTGTGTGGTCGTGACTCGCCACGGCGAGGTCGCGCCATTGCGAAAGCCGCGCCAAGGCGAGCTCTACCGTGGGATGTTCTGAACGCCGCTCGAACCGACCTAGCAGCCCGACGTGATGTCGCGACGGGCTGCAGCAGTCCGTGGGCCTGGGTGTGGAAAAGGGGACAGTCCCCTTTTTCCTCGAGTGTTACGACCGGTTGGAAAAAGGGGACTGTCCCCTTTTCCTTGGAGCCCGAACTTTGCCACGGACTGCTATTGCCTGGGGTTACGAGCGGCGAGGGCGATCTGAATCCGCTTGCGGAACTTCACCGGAACGTTGTGGACCATCGCCGGGTGGTATCGCCACTCGCGCGCCGCGGCGATCACCATCGAGTCATACACGGGGTGGACCGATTGGCGAATGGACGCTTCCTGGACGCGGCCCTGCTCGCTGACGACGATTTCCAGGATGCCGCGCTCGCGCGCCTGTGCGAGCACCGCCGGCGGCACTCTCGGCATGTCCTGACGGAGCACCACGGGCTGCACGATGTCCGGATCCTCGGCAACGTAGATACGCGCGGGAACCGGGCGGTTCGGCTCCGGCGCCGCCTTCACGGGCTCGGGCGCCTTCGGAGGATCCGGCGGCTTCGCCAGCGTCGCGGCCAGCTCGAGGAAGCCGGCGGCAATCGTCCGCAGGTCCTTCAACTGCCCCTGCATGTCGGGATCATCGATGAGCGCGACCGCCTCCCGGAACAGATCGGCCGCCTCCGGATAGTCCTTGCGGTCCCACGTCGACTTCGCCGCCTGGTATTTCTCGCTCGCAATCTGCGGGAGCATGCGGCGCCGAACGTCGGTAAACGCGTTACGGACGCGCGGCGACGCATCCCCATCTCCGGGCTGGAAAAACGGATCGGTGCGGACGACGGCGGCGATCGCCGCGTCGGCCTCGTTGCTCCGTCCGAGCGCGAGCAGGCACAGCGACCGGTATTGTTCGATCGCGCGGCGGTCGAGCGTTGTCGTGACCGTCGACTCGCGGAGGCCGTCGAGCGTGGCCAGCGCTTCGTCGTAGCGAGCGGATGCGTACAACTCGCGCGCCGAAGACAGCGGGTCTTGACCCTGGCCTGCCGCCGCGCCGGCGGCGGAGGCGATCAGGATACCGGTGAGCATCAGGGATTTGATCGTCATTGCTTGTTCATGTCCACGCTCACCCGGATCGTCCCGCCGAGCGTCACCGATATGGCCTGACGCCGCTCACCGAACTGGGGATTCCTGAACACGACCTCGTGCGGTCCGATCGGCAGCTGGAGGTTGCCGATCGGCGTTTCCCCCACCGCCCGGCCGTCGACGAAGACTTCTGCCCACGGTACGGCGTTGATGTTGACCACGCCGTTCGGCAGTTCGATGCCGATCGGCACGACCTTCCCAGCCGGGACGTTCACGTTCCGTGTAATTTTGAACCCGAGCGTGTCGTTGATGATTTCAAGTCGATGCGAGCCGGCCGTCACGAGAATCTTGTCCGTCTCGGTCGAGCCGATGAGATCGCCACTCTCGTACACCTGCATGGCGAACGGCGCGGTGATCGAGATCCATCCCGACTGGGGCCCCGCAGCCATCGGCGTCACCAGGGCGGCCGTCAGCCCGGGCTCGATCGTCACTGTGTGTCGCACGGTCCCGTGGTCGTTCTGCAGAACGACGGTGTGCTCGCCCGGCTGAAGATTCGACACGAGAATCGGCGCGACGCCCGCATCGTGTCCGTCGACCTTGACGCGGGCGCCCGGTGGATCGGATCGCACGTCGAGCTGGCCCGTCACCGGCGCCGACGCTTCCGCGAGCTCGACGTAGTGCGAGACCGTGGCGCCCGCTTCGACCATCACGCTGCGCACGCGGGGCGTGCCGCGTCCGCGCAGCTCGACGAGGTGCGCGCCGGGCTTCAGCGAGACCTTGGCGGGTGTCAGACCGCGCGCCTCACCGTCGACGAACACCTGCACGCCCGCCGGATTGGACTCGACCAGGACGATGCCGAGCTGGACTTCCGTTTCGGACGCTCCCGTGAACAACCATCTCGACGCATAGACGCCCGCGACGCCGACGACGGCGACGCAGGCAATGACCGCCGCGATCAGCCGGCGCTTGCCCCCGACGCCCCGTCTCCTCGGCTCGTCCGCGACATACGGCGGCGGCTCGGGCGCGTGACGCGGCTCGGGCGCCGTGTAGCGCCGCGGCTCCGACTTGATCGTGATCGGCTCGGTCTGCGGCCGGCCGAAGGGGCTGTCGGGCGTGCTGGACATCCCCGCGCCGATGGGCTCGACCGGAAGGTCGGTGCGCTTCAGCGGAACGCTCGGTGTCGTGGTCACGGAGGCCGGCACCTCGAGGCGCGGTATTCCACGCGCGGGCGTCACCTCGACGCGAGGCGTCCCACGGGCGGGCGTCGGGTCCGTCCCGAGCTTGAGCATCTGCCTGAGATCCGGCTCGAAGGGGCGGGCATCGATCGATGAGAGCTCGACCGGCGGCGCCTGCGGTTGCTGCGGCCTTTCCGCCTCCACGAGAGGCTCCGGGATGATCGCGTCAACCTGCGAGACAGGAGCCGGCGGCACCGGCGGCGGAGTCTGCAGAGGCGCTGACGACACGGAGACCAGCGGGTCCAGGTAACTGGCCGTCACGTTCGGGGCCGACGCCTGCGGAGGCGGCGGCGGAGCGGGCGGCGGCGGAGCGGGCGGCGGAACAGGATCCATGACGATCGGAGCCGGCGGTTCTGCGTACGACGGCGCCGCCGGTTGCGCGGCCATCGGCGGCGGCGGGGCTGGCGCTGGATCGACCCTGCCCGACGGCACGTTGCCCGCCGGGGCGGCGCCGCCCGAGGTGGCCTCCAGCACGCGCGTCAGGAATGTCTCGAGCGAGACGGGCGCCGCGACGTAGCCCGGCTCGGCGGCGAGCATCTGCTCGAGCGCCTGGCAGGCCTCCCGGGCCGACGCGAAAGCGCGGCGCAGGTCGATGTGCAGGGCGCGCACGAGCCACGAGTGCAATCCCAGCGTCAGCGGCCGTCGCTCGCCCCCAGCGGTCGTCATCGCCGCCTGGTCGACGAGCGACGCGAGCCGCGCGGGGTACTCGTCGGACCGCAGCGGCCGCCCGAGCACGAGCTGCAGGACGACGATGCCGATCTGCGTGACGTCTGCGTGATGGTCGAACCGCGGCGCGCCAGCCGACGGAGGCATCGCGACGCGTACTTCGCGCCACAGGTGCTCGCGCGAGAACCGGAGCTGCTCGAGGGCGGATCCGAGAACGTGCTCGACCACCATCAGGCGGCCCAACGGCGTAACGACGAGACGCTCGAGCGCGATCGCTCCGTGCGCGACGTCGCGCGCGTTGTCGTGAAGAAACGCCATCGCCGGGACGAGCTGCCGGACGAGGCAGAAGGCGGCGCCGACGTCGAACGGCAGACGACGCTGGCTCGAGACGTTCAGCACGTCGGAGAGCCGCGCGCCCGGGATGTAGTCGGACACGATGCCCAGGCCGCCGTCCGTCGTCCGATCGATCCGTCGCACGCGGGCGAAGTCCTCGTGGCGGAAGTTGGCCAGCCGGGCCGACCGTTCCCGCAACGCGAACTCGAACGAGGCGACGCGTGTGAGCTCGGGACGGATCGTCAGGAGCTCCAGCGTCTCGCCGGTGGCGCTGTCAGTAATGGTCGATCGGGTTCCAAGACCGTCGGTGAAACCGGGCCGGTCTTGTGGACGGAGTGGTACCTGGGCGGCGTTCATGGACACCCTCTGCGCTTCGCGCGTTGCAACCGCCGCACCACACCGCCGCTCGCCCTCGATCCCCTTCGCAGCGCGGGAGTTGCGGGCGTTGGCAAAAAACGGCTCCGCCGAATCTGTTATTCGCGCTGTTACAGGAAGGGCCAGTCGCGTGAGAAAGTTGTAATCACGGATTTAGCCGGATTCGGAGGCCGGGGGTATGCTGTGGGGCCCGGGAGGGATGTGATGAAGAAGGTGCTCCTCGTCATGGCGCTCGCCGCGGCGTTCTCGCTGCCGAGCGCGGCGCGCGACCAGCTCGACTATGACGCGCTGTACCGCATTAAAGATGAAGGCCTCCAGCGCTCGAAGATCATGGAGATTACGAGCTGGCTGACCGACGTCCACGGCCCGCGGCTCACCGGCTCGCCGAACATCCGCGCGGCTGCGGGATGGGCCGACAAGACCCTGAAGGAATGGGGGCTCGCGAACGTCGCGCTCGAGCCCTGGGGCACGTTCGGCCGCGGCTGGTCCAACGAGCGCTTCACCGCGCACGTGGTCGCGCCTCAGGCGTACCCGGTGATCGGATATCCGAAGGCATGGTCGCCAGGCACGAACGGACCGGTGGTGGCCGAAGCGGTGTTCGCGCCGATCGACGCCGAAGCGGACTTCGCGGAGCTCAAGGGAAAGCTGGCGGGCAAGTTCGTGCTGAGCGCGCCCCTGCGCGAAGTGCGCGAGATCGCGACCGCCCTGTCGCAGCGCTATACGGATGAGGATCTCGAGAACCTCTCGAGCGAGGACGATGTGGGCCCGCGTCGGGGCCGGCAGTACAACCGGGGCAACGCGGAGCTCGCGCGTAAGCGGCTCCAGTTCTACAAGGACGAGGGGGCGCTGGCCGTCATCGACGCCGGCCGGGGCGACGGCGGCACCGTGTTCGTGCAGGGCGGCGGCGTGCGAGGCGCGCCTGGAACGCAGACCTCGCGCGAGTCGATCATCACCGAGGTCAGCCTGGCCGTCGAACACTACGGCCGCATCGTCCGCACGCTGCAGAAGAAGATACCGGTGCGTCTCGAGCTGGACGTGAAGAACACCTTCCACGCGGAAGAGCCGCCGTTCAACGTCATCGCCGAGATCCCCGGGACCGACAAAGCGGCGGAGCTCGTCATGCTCGGCGCGCACTTCGACTCCTGGCACGCGGGGACGGGAGCGACCGACAACGCCGCGGGTTCCGCCGTGATGATGGAAGCGATGCGCATCCTGAGAGTGGCCGGCCTGAAGCCGCGCCGCACAATCCGGATGGCGCTCTGGAGCGGAGAGGAAAACGGGCTCCTCGGGTCGCGGGCGTACGTGAAGAACCACTTCGCGGATCCCGAGACCATGCAGCTCAAGCCGGAGCACGCGAGGCTCTCGGGCTACTTCAACGTGGACAACGGGACGGGCAGGATCCGGGGCGTTTACCTGCAGGGAAACGAGGCCGTCGAGCCAGTCTTCCGCGCCTGGATGGAGCCGTTCCGCAACCTCGGGATGACGACGCTCAGTATCCAGGACACGGGCGGGACCGACCATCTCGCGTTCGACGCGGTGGGGCTGCCCGGCTTTCAGTTCGTCCAGGATCCGGTCGAGTACGACACGCGCACGCATCACTCGAACATGGATGTGTACGAGCGGATCCAGGAGCCGGACATGAAACAGAACGCCGTGATCGTCGCTGCGTTCGTGTATCAGACGGCCAACCGCGACGAGAGACTGCCGCGCAAGCCGCTGCCGAAGCCGCAGCCGAGGAGAGACACGACGACCGCTTCGCGCTAGCCCAATGCTGATTGCTGAATGCTGAATGCTGAATGAACTGAATTCAGCATTCAGCAATCCACATTCAGCACTGAGCTCATTGCTTCAGTCTCTTCTTCAACCACTCGATCCTCTCTCGAGTGGCCTCCTCATTCAGCTCGTGTCCCGCCTTGTACGTCCTGACCTCCGGCTTGCCCGGCGCGGCGGCGACGAGCGCGTCCGCGGTGGCCTTCGGCACATACCGATCGTCGGTGGCGAACTGAAAGAGCAGCGGGGTATCGGTCAGCTTCGGCAGCGCGGCGATCGGATCGAGCGGCGTGAGCCGGTCGACGAATGCCTTCCGCGCCTCCCCTTCCAGCTTGGGCTCTCCGAGCAGGAACCAGTCGCTGAACGATCGCGTGCCGGCCATGAAGACGAACTGCCGGATGCGTCGATCGACGGATGCCGCGAGCACGCCGTACATCGCGCCGAAGTCGTGCCCGACGTACGCGACGCGCGCAGGATCGATCGCAGGCTGCGCGAGGAGCACGTCGAGCGCCCGGCGCAGGTCCTTCACTTGCGCGATCGAACGATTGTAGTCGTCGTCTCGGCTGCGTTTGGGAAAGTAGTCAGGGTCCGACCAGGGCGTGTCGATCAACAGCGACACGACGCCTGCCCGCGCCAGCTTGATCGCGTCCGGGACGAACTGCGACCGGTTGGACGTCGGCTCGGGCGGGCCGTACCAGTGCACGAAGAGGACCGCGGGCCGCGGGGCCAACAGCCGATTTCTGCCAGCCAGCGTTACCAGCGTGGCGCCGTTTCGTCGGCCGTCGAGCGTCGCGTACGTGATGTCCTGAAGAAACACACCGTCCCTCTCACGCCGCGAGGTTTCCTGCACGTCGATCGGCAGGCCTCGGTCGTAGTCGAAGGAAGGCTGGGCGAAAAGTACAGACCCGATAACGAAGAGAACGATACTCATTGCTGAATGCTGAATGTGGAATGCTGAATTAATTCAGCACTCAGCAATCCACATTCAGCAATGATCGGTGTCCTCCCTACCTTGGTTCGGACGACGGCGGGACGATGCCCTTGACGCGCATGTAGGTGACGAGATTCCCGTAGTGCTCGTTGTTGTGCGAGTTGTTGTTCATCAGCGGGGCCGCGCGGGCGACCTGCCGGGTCGTGTCGTTCGGCCCGGGCATCGAGATCTTCTCGACGGCCGACGCGTCGGTCAGCGCTGCGTACACCGCGTCGCAGTAGGCGAGCGATTCGGTCAGCGCTTTGATCAGATCCGCTCGCGCCGTCACGGTTTTCTCGATGTCGGCCTTGCTCGGATTCGGCTCCCCCTTCGCGCGGGAACAGAGGAGGAAGTTGGCGTTCGCGATGTGGCCGATGAACTGTCCCCACGTGCGGACCTCGGGCATGATGCCGGCCGGCTTGAAGCCGTAGTCCGCTTCGCTCATCTTCTCGGCTGACTTGAGGATGTTCCCCTTGATGTTGTTGTGGCCGTTCCGGATGGCGGTCGCCAGATCGAGCGGAGGCGGCGGCTGAGCCGGCTGCGGGGGAGGCGGCTGCTGCGCCGGCGGCGGCGTCTGCGCGAACGTGGGGACCGTCACGAGCGTCAAAAGACCTGCGAGCGCAAGAACCTTCATGTCATCGGCTCCTTGTAAGATAAACAGCCCGCCGTCGCGACCGGCATTGTCCGGGTCGCGAAGGCGGGGCCATCGTACTCGCGTGGGCGTCCCGCTCGAATGACTTTTTTTGAGGATTTTCCGTGAGAACACGACTGCTGCTCCTGGCGCTCCTGGCTCCCCTGGCTCCCCTGGCTCCCCTTGTCACGCTGCTCGTCCCGGCCGCCGCGGCCGCGCAGACCCATCTCGCGTCGCTGCGCGGGATCGTGACGGGACCGACGGGCGACCCGATCTCAGGCGCGACGCTCACGCTGACGCGTGACGAGACCGGCGATACCCGGACGGTGACCAGCGGGCCCGATGGAGCCTTCACCCTCGTGCCGCTCGCGCCCGGCGAGCATCGCCTCGAGATTCGCGCCCAGGGGTATGCAGCGTTCGAGCGGCGCCTCGAGCTGACCGTCAACCGGGCGGAGTGGGTGGCGGCCACACTGTCGGTCTCGGCCCCGCCGGTGACCGTGGACGTCACGGCGGAGGCGCCGCCGATCGACCGGGATTCGCCGGCGATCGGCACGGTCATCGACGCCGGTCAGATCGCCCGGCTGCCGCTCGACGGACGGAACTTCCTCGAGCTGACGCTGCTCGCCCCGGGCATCGCGCCGTCCGCCCAGGGGTCAGCGACCTCGGTGCGCGGAGACTTCGCGTTCAGTGCGAGCGGCGGCCGGGAGGACGCGAACTCGTATCTGCTCGACGGCGTCTACAACCTCGACCCGAAGCTGAACGGCGTCGCGGTCCGGCCGCCGGTCGACGGCATTCGCGAGTTCGAGGTCCTGACCAGCAGCTACGACGCGTCGTTCGGCCGCAACGCGGGGGCGCAGGTCAACATCATCACGCGGTCCGGGGCGAACCGGCTGAACGGCACCGGATATCTCTTCCTCCGGAACGGCGCGATGGACGCGCGGAACTTCTTCGCGCCGCGCGACGAAGAGGCGCCCGAGTACGAGCGCTATCAGTTCGGGGGATCCGCCGGAGGGCCGATCCGGGCCAACCGATTGTTTTTCTTCGCCGATTACGAAGGGACCCGGCTGAACGAGGGGATCACCCGCGTGACCACGGTCCCCACCGCCGCTGAGCGGACCGGCGACTTCTCCGGAAGCGCGATCCAGCCGACCATTCCCGGCTCGCCGTTTCCCTTCCCGGGCGGCCGGATTCCGCCCGCGTTCCAGCACCCGACCGGGCAGGCGATCGCCAACGTGTACCCGGCGCCGAATCGCGACGGGAGCGCGGGCAACTTCGTGTCGTCGCCGACCCAGGTGGACGACGGAGATCAGTTCGACCTGCGCGTGGACCACGTGTCCGGCGGCGCGACGCTGACGGCGCGCTACAGCTTCGCGGATCGGCGGCTGTACGAGCCGTTTGCAGGGCCGCAGTTCTCCGCAGTGCCCGGCTACGGGAACGACGTTCCGCGGCGCGCTCAGAACCTCGGCGTCTGGTACACTCGGCCTTTCGCGGCCGCGTTCGTGAACGAGGCGCGCGTCGCCTGGACGCGCGTGTCGAGCAGCGTCCTCCAGGAGAACCAGGGGCGCAGCATCAACCGCGAGGTCGGCCTGCCGGACCTGTCGTCGGACCCGCGCGACTGGGGGCTCAGTTTCATCACCATCACGGGCTACTCGCCGATCGGGCACGAGTACAACAACCCGCAGGACAGCACGACGACCCTCATCCAGGCGCTCGACACGGTGTCGTGGGCCCCGGGGCGGCACCTGGTCCGCGCCGGCGTGGACTTCCGCGCGACCCGGCAGGACGCCTTCCGTGACGTGCAGTCGAGGGGCAATATCAGTTTCCTGAGCGTGCCGGCGTACACCGGCAACGCGCTCGCCGATCTGCTGCTCGGTCTGCCGCTGTTCACGACCGGTGCGCGGCTCGACAACCCGCAGCGGCTGCGCACGCACAGCCTGAACTTCTTCGTCAACGACAGCATCCGCCTGGCGTCGAACCTCACGCTGACCGGCGGTCTGCGCTGGGACTACAACTCGCCGCCCGTGGACGAAGACGATCGCGCGACGCTCTACGACCCGGCGACCGGCACCCTCGTCGCGGTCGGCACCGCGGGCCTGCCGCGGGGCGGCTACGATCCCGACCGGAACAACTTCGGGCCGCGCGTCGGCGCAGCCTGGACCCCGGATGCCGACGGCCGGACCGCGGTGCGCGCCGGCTACGGCCTGTACTTCGACCAGTCGGCGCTCGCGACGTCGGAGGGGCTGTATTTCAATCAGCCCTATTTCGATCTGAGCTTCTACTTTCCGCTGCCGACCTTCCCGCTCCTGATCAGCAACCCGTGGCCCGCGAACTACCCGATTCCCACGCCGGACTCCGCGCTCGCGATCCAGCGCGACTTTCAGACCGGCAAGCTGCACCACTTCTCGGCCGGCGTGCAGCGTCAGCTCGGGCGGACCCGCGCGATCGAGGCGACCTACGTCGGCACGCGCGGTCGGCAGCTCATCGCCGCGCGCGACATCAATCAGCCGGCGCCGAGCCCGCAGCCGCTCAACCTGCGGCCGAATCCGTTCTTCGCCGACATCACGTCGATCGAGTCCCGCGCGGAATCGCAGTACGACAGCCTGCAGCTGACGTTCAGCCAACGGCTCGATCGGGGGCTGGCGTTCGTCGCCGCGTACACGCTCGCGAAGTCGACCGACGACGCGTCGGGGTTTTTCGCGAGCGCGGGCGATCCCAACTTCCCGCAGGACAGCAACAACCTCGCGGCCGAGCGGGGGCGATCGAACTTCGACGTCCGCCATCGCTTCGCGGCGAGCTTTTCCTACGAGCTGCCATGGGCGCTCCAGCTCGAAGGCATCGTCACGCTGCAAAGCGGCCGGCCGTTCACCGTCGCGCTTCCCATGGAGTTGGACAACAGCAACACGGGACGGACCGTCCTCGGCTTCGGCGCGAACGACCGGCCGAACCAGACGGGCAATCCCGAGGTGTCGGACCCGGGGCCGGATCAGTGGTTCAACCCGGCGGCGTTCTCGATGCCGCCATTCGGGACGTTCGGCAACGTCGGACGCAACACGCTCGAAGGCCCGGGCTTTTCGAGCGTCAACCTGGGCGTGATGCGGGAGTTCGGCGACGGCAGCTCCCCACGGCTGCAGCTCCGGCTCGAGGCGTTCAACCTCTTCAACCGCGCCAACTTCAATCTGCCGGACAACTTTCTTCTCTCGCCGACCTTCGGCACGATCCTGTCGGCGGGAGCGCCGCGGAGGATTCAGATCGGGGCGAAGATTCTCTACTGACTTCGCCTGACTTTCATGACTCCGCGTGACTGCGCGCGTCCGTCCCGCCTTCGCGGCCCAAGCCTACGAGCCGCTTCGGCGAGGCAGGTCCCGTGAAGTTTTTGCAGGAGGTTCTGGAGGTTTTAGGGAGGATGACTTCACGGATCACGGCTTGCCGCGCCGAAGCCTTGGCGTAGGCGGGGCCACGGATTAAACGGATTTCGCGGATGCAGGATGAAGTTGGTCTCGGGGATGTCACGCCGAGGCCGCGCGTAGCACGGCAGCCTTGATGCCGCGGGTCGGGCGCGAGCGTGCTGATGCACGCCTCGTCAGGATACGCCGCACGTTCGCGCACGA
The DNA here is from genome assembly GCA_963847125.1 of uncultured Acidobacteriota bacterium. Lineage (GTDB taxonomy): Bacteria > Acidobacteriota > Vicinamibacteria > Vicinamibacterales > 2-12-FULL-66-21 > DATAEE01. The sequence continues at coordinate 1,070,054 of CAWJYM010000004.1, read as the reverse complement.
CCCGTGGCATCAAGGCTCCGGCCCGGCGGCGCCGGGCCGCTCGGCGTGACGGCCCGTCAGCGTGATAGCCTCCCCTAACCTCCAAACCTCCCCCCAAACTTCCGTCCGGGCGTGTCACGCGAAGTGACGTGAAGTCAGGTAAGGCGCATGCAGTCGCGAGAATCAGCTTCCCCCGATCGCGAAGAGATGTTTGTCTCCGCGTATGTAGATCCGCCCGTTCGCGATCGCCGGCGACACCTGGACGGGTTCACCGATGGAATTCTTCCCGAGCACCTCGTGTTTCGGGCCCGCCCGCACCACGAAGATGTCCCCCTCCTCGCTCGTCTGCAGGATCCTGTCGCCGACGGCGACCATCGACGCCATGAAGCGCGCCGGCTCGGGCGGCCGGCCGCCCTCGTAGAGCACCTTCCCGGTCTTGGCGTCCAGGCACGTGATCACGCCCTGGTCGTTCATGATGTACAGGTAGTCGCCGACGAGAATCGGCGACGACACGTACGCCGTTCCCTTGTGATACGTCCAGACGATGTTGGGCGTGCCGGTGAGGTCGCCGTTCGCTCCGAGGCGGACGGCGATCACTTTCTTCGCCGGAAATCCCGTCGAGAGAAACACCATCCCGTGACCGACGACCGGCGACGGGATCGCGTTGCTCTGCACGCCGGTGGTCCGCCAGAGCTCCTTTCCGGTCGCCGGATCGTAGGCGACGATCAGCTCGGAACCGCTCGTGACGAGCTCGTCGCGGCCGTTCGCGTTGACGATCACGGGCGTCGCCCAGCTCACCTGCACCTTGCGCGCGGTGCGCCAGACCTCGCGGCCGTCCCGCTTGTCGAGCGCCACGATGAAGGACTTCTCGCCGCTGTCTTCGTCGCAGAGCAGGATCAGCAGGTTGCCATGGAGAACCGGGGACGTTCCTGTGCCGAGGCCGAGAGTGGCGGGCCCTTCGAGCGTTTTCTTCCACACGAGCTTGCCGGAGAAGTCGTACGCGTACAGCCCCGAGGGGCCGAACCAGGTGAATACCAGCGTGCCGTCGGTGACCGGCGTCGGTGCCGCGAAGCTGCTGCGCCGGTGACGGTTGTCCCAGGGCGTCCCTTCCCAGGCCGTCTGCTCCCAGAGGACTTTCCCGCTCCTGGCCTCGAGCGCGAACACCTTGAGGGTATGCTGCTTGTCGGCGCCGACGCTGTCGGGGTGCAGGAACTCCTTCCCCTCGTCGATGTGCTTGACCGCTGAGGCTCCGGCCACCGCCGCGCCTTCGACGGCGGTCGTCAGAAAGATGCGATCTCCCCAGACGATCGGCTCGGAGAGGCCGCGGCCGGGAATGGGGGCCTTCCACGCGATGTTCTTGTTAGCGTCGGAGGACCAGTCGAGCGGGACGGTCTCGGTCGAGATGCCGCGGCCGTTGGGTCCCCGGAACTGCGGCCAGTTCTCGGCCGACACCGAAACGACGGTGCAGAGCGCCAGCGTCGAAACCAGAAGGGGAACGACCCTGAAGGGTCGTACTACATGAGTTTTGCTCATACGTGACCGGACATTATCATGGTCTTTCGGGCGCGGTTCGGTGGGGATTGCGGATGATGATGAAACTCAAGCGTGGGATGAATGCAGTGACGAAACAGACCTCGACGATGCGCTCTCAGCTGATCCCGTCGGCGCTCGCGATCTTCGCATCTGCCGCGCTGCTCGCGGCCTCCGACTGGCCGGAGTACCGCGGCCCCGCCCGCGACGGACGGTCGACCGAGACCGGCCTGCCGGAAAAGTGGTCGCCTCCAGGCGCGGGCGGTGCGGGTCGACCGAAGTCATCTGGAGAGAACCTCGCCTGGCGCGCGCCCTACGGCGGCCGCTCCGGGCCGATCGTCGTCGGCAACCGTGTGTATCTGCAGAACCTCGTCGGCGACGAGAAGACGACGCAGGAACGGCTGATGTGCCTCGACGCCGACACCGGCAAGCCGATCTGGGAGCGCAGGTTCAGCATCTTTCTCAGCGACGTGCCGCAGCACCGCGCGGGCTGGGCGTCGCCCGCCGCCGACCCGGAGACCGGGAACATCTATGTGTTCACGGTGGGGGCGGAGCTCATCGCCGTGTCGCGCGAGGGAAAGGTGCTCTGGTCGCGATCGCTCGTCGAGGACTTCGGCGCGATCACCACGCACGGCGGACGCACCGTGTCGCCCATCATCGATGGCGCGAACGTGATCGTGAACACGCTCAACTTCGGATGGGGCGACCTGGCGCGGACCAGCAACCGGTACTTCGCGTTCGACAAGCGCACGGGGCAGTCGGTCTGGATCAGCACGCCGCAGAAGCGGCACTACGACACGAACTACGCGATGCCCGTGACCGCGGAGGCCAACGGCGTGCGACTGCTCATCGTCGGCGGCACCGACGGCGTCATCCACGCGATGATGGCCGGCACCGGCGAGCCGGTGTGGCAGTGGGACGTCAGCAAGCGCGCGATCAACAACAGCGTGGTGATGCGGGGCACGACGGCCTACGTCACGCACAGCGAAGAAAACAATGACACGAGCGAGATGGGGATGGTCGCCGCGATCGACGCCGCCGGGAAAGGCGAGATCGGCCCCGCGCAGATCAAGTGGGTGACGCGCGGGTTCCTCGGCGGCTTCGCCTCGCCGGTGCACGACGACCAGCGGCTCTACCACGTCGACAACGGCGCGGTGCTTGGCGCGTTCGATCTGGAAACCGGCAAGCGGCTGTGGAATCGGAACCTGGGCACCATCCAGAAGGGATCGCCCGTCCTGGCCGACGGCAAGCTCTATCTCGGCACCGAGAACGGCAAGTTCTTCATCCTCCGGCCGAAGGCCGACGGCGTCGACGTGCTCGACGAAGACTGGCTCGGCTCGCAGCAGGATCCCGAACCGATCGTCGCCTCGCCTGCCGTCGCCGACGGCCGCGTCTACGTCGTCTCGATGAACGCGACCTACGCGATCGGCAAGCGGCGCCCGGCGCAAACGCGCGCGGCTGGTGGTACGAGGCTTGAGCCTCGTCCGGAAGGTCAGGCCAGCCTGAAGGCTGGCGCCACAGGCAACGGCGAACCCGCAAAACCCGGCGCGCCCGCGAGAATCCTCGTCTTTCCGAACGACGTCGTGCTTGCGCCCGGGACGCGGCAGCAATTCGCCGCGCGGCTCTTCGATGCCAACGGGACGTTCATCCGCGATGAGATCGCCGACTGGTCGCTCGAGCAGCTCGGCGGGACGATCGGCCCCGACGGGGAATACCGCGCCACCACCGGCTCGGCCCAGGCGGGCATGGTCAAGGCGACGATCGGCGAGCTGACGGGAACCGGGCGCGTCCGCGTGATTCCGCCGCTGCCCAACGCCTACGACTTCGAGGACGCCAAGGGAGAAGCGCCGCCGCGGCACTGGATTCACGCGAACACCCGGTACACGGTGCGCGATCTCGGCGGCACGAAAGGGCTGTTCCGCCCGACCGACAGCTCCGTCGCGCGGCGCGTGAAGACGTTCATCGGCCCCTCCGATCTGCACGACTACACGGTCGAAGCGGACTTTCGCGCGGCCGAGCGGCGCAGGCAGATGGGCGACGTCGGCGTCATCGCGCAGCGGTATGCGCTCGTGCTGTTCGGCAACAGCCAGCACGCCGAGCTGCATCCGTGGCAGGCCGCGGACGAGATGACAGTCCGCGCGCCGTTCGCGTGGAAGGCGGATACCTGGTACCGCCTGAAGCTCCGGGTCGAGAACCGGCCGAACGGGACGACCATCGCGCGCGCCAAAGCCTGGCCGGCGTCCGAGCCCGAGCCGGCCGCCTGGCTCGTGGAGAAGGTGGACACGATCCCGCACCGCCAGGGCGCGCCGGGGATTTACACCGACGCGGGATCGGATATCTCGGTGGACAACATCAAGGTGTATCGGAATCAGTAAGGCGTATCGAATCAGCGCGCCGAGCGAACGAGGCGTGGCGGGCCGTGGGGGTGGGGCCCCACGGCAATACAAGAATCGAAGGCAGGAAGCATCGCATGCAGCAGGTCGTTCGCATTTCCGCTCTGGCCGGTCTCGTCATCGAGCAGCCTCGGGCTCTCCGACCCCGGCACCGGCGACTGGCCCATGTGGGGCGGCACGCCGGACCGGAACATGGTGTCGAAGATGACCGGGCTCCCGGTGTCGTGGGACGTCAAGGCCGGGACGAACGTGAAATGGATGGCGGAGCTGGGGTCGCAGACCTACGGCAACCCGGTCGTGTCGAAGGGCGTCGTCCTCGTCGGCACCAACAACGAGAAGGTGCGCGATCCGAAACAGGGAGGCGACCGCGGCGTCGTCGTGGCGTTCCGCGAATCGAACGGCGAGTTCCTGTGGCAGATCACGCACGAGAAGCTCTCGTCGGGCCGCGTCAACGACTGGCCGTATCAGGGGGTCTGCTCGTCGCCGCTCGTCGAGGATGGCATCGTCTACTACGTGTCGAACCGCGCCGAGGTGATCGCGGCGGACCTGGAGGGCTTCCGTGACAACGGCGAGAACGACGGGCCGTTCAAGGACGAGAAGTTCACGAGCCAGCAGGACGGCGACATCCTCTGGAAGTTCGACATGATGGAGGAGGTCGGATCCTTCCCGCACAACATGGCGAACTCGTCGCCGGTGATGTTCGGCGACCTGATCTACGTCAGCACGTCGAACGGCCAGGACGAGAGCCACGTCAACGTGCCGTCGCCGAAGGCACCGGCGATCATCGCGATCGACAAGAAGACCGGCAAGCTCGCGTGGGAGGACAACTCGGTCGGCGACCGCATCCTTCACGGCCAGTGGTCGTCGCCGACCGTCGCCAGGATCGGCGACACGACGCAGGTGATGATCGGACAGGGGGACGGCTGGCTCCGGGGCTACGAAGCCACGAGCGGAAAGAAGCTCTGGGAATTCGACACGAACCCGAAAGACTCGGTGTGGCCGAAGACCCGCAACGAGCTGATCAGCACGCCGGTCGTGTACGACGGCCTGGTGTACATCGCGAACGGGCAGGACCCCGAGCACGGTGAAGGCGTCGGGCACCTCTACGCGATCGATCCCACCAAGCGCGGCGACATCACGAAGACCGGGTTGGTGTGGCACTACGACAAGATCCGCCGCTCGATCTCGACCGCGGCGGTCGTCGACGGCATCGTGTACTTCCCCGACTTCAGCGGCTTCCTCCACGCGGTGGACGCAAAGACCGGCAAGGCGTACTGGACGCACGACATGTTCGCCGCGGTCTGGGGCTCGGCGCTCGTCGTGGACGGGAAGGTCTATCTCGGGGACGAGGACGGCGACGTCACGATCCTGCAGGCGGGCAAGACGCTGAAGGTCCTCGGCGAGATGAACATGGGCAGCTCGGTCTACGCGACCGCGGTCCCGGCAAACGGCGCGCTCCTCATCGCCAACCGCAACCAGCTCTTCTCGTTCTCAACGAAGAAATAGTTGGAGGTCGCGGAGGAGGCAGAGGTCGCCGAAAAAGCATGAACGCAGAGTTCGCAGAGAGCGCGGAGGCTGGAAGCGAGATCGGCCGGCGCGCCTTCGGCGCGTGCGTTGCGCGAACGAGCGCATCGGTAAGAGCCTTGCACCCGACCTCCTCGAACGGCTCTTACCGATACGCGCGTTCGTGCAACGCCAGGCCCGACCGAAGGTCGGGCCCCGGCCGATTCCGCTTCCAGCTCACCCTCCGCGCCCTCTGCATCCTCTGCGTTCTCAGCGCGATCGCCCGTGCGCAGACGCCCCCGAACTGGCCGCAATTCCGGGGACCGCACGCCGCCGGCGCGACCGCCACCGCCGTCCCGACCGTGTGGGACGTGAAGGCGGGGCGCAACATCCTGTGGAAAACGCCGATCCCTGGTTTGTCGCACTCGAGCCCCATCGTCTGGGGCGACCAGGTCTTCGTCCTCACCACGCAGCCGAAGATAGCGCGCGAGCTGACGCTCAAGCTCGGGGAATCGGGCGTCGACCCCGCCGACGACCTGGTGCCGCATGTGTGGCAGCTCTATTCATTCGAGCGGCGGACGGGTCGGGTGCGATGGGAACGCACCGTGCACGAAGGGATGCCGCGACTGAAGCGGCACGTGAAAGCCAGCCACGCTTCGGCAACGCCCGCCACCGACGGCACCCACGTCGTGCTGCTCGCCGGATCTCAGGGGCTGTTCTGCTACGACGTCACCGGAAAGCTCCTGTGGACGCGCGACCTGGGCGTGATGGACGTCGGACTCGTGGGCGACCCGTCGTACCAGTGGGGCCCGGCCAGCTCCCCCGTTATCTACAAGAATCTCGTCATCATCCAGAACGACAAACACCAAGGCTCGACGCTGGCGGCGTTCGACCTGCGAACGGGAACGCCGGCGTGGCAGGCAGCACGCGACGAATTCCCCTCCTGGGCGACGCCGCTGGTGTTTCAGTCCGGCGGCCGCACGGAGCTCGTGACCAACTCCGGCAAGCACATCCGCGGCTACGATCCGGAAACGGGGCGAGAGCTGTGGCGCATGGCGGACCAGGCGACGCAGGTGAAAGTGCCGTCGCCGGTCGGTGCCGGCGATCTGGTCATCGTCTCCGGTGGATATCCACCCGCCGGGAGGCCGATCTATGCCATACGGCCGGTCGGTGCCGCGCCCGGCGAGCTCGAGTGGCAAACCGAGCGCGGCGCCTCGTATACGACGACGCCGATCGTCCACGATCGGATCCTCTACTCCGTGACCGACAACGGCATCCTGAGCGCCTATCGGACCGCCAGTGGCGAACGGCTGTATCAGACGCGCATCTCGCCTGCGGCGTCGAACTTCAGCGCCTCACCCGTCGTCGCCGCCGACAAGCTGTACTTCACGAGCGAAGAGGGCGACGTGTTCGTCGTCCAGGCGGGCCCGGTGTTCAAGCTGCTCGCGACGAACACGATGGATGAGGTCTGCATGGCGACGCCGGCCGTCGTCGATGGGATGCTCATCGTGAGGACGAGGACGCAGCTCGTTGCGATCGGCGAGCGCTCCCAGTCGAGCGCGCAGAGAAAAGAATGAACGCAGAGGACGCAGAGACGCAGAGATCGCAGAGGCTCGAAGCGGGATCGGCCGGGGCCCGACCTTCGGTCGGGCCTGGCGTTGCACGAACGAGCGCATCGGCAAGAGCCATTCGAGGGAGTTGAGGGCAAGGCTCTTGCCGATGCGCCCGTTCGCGCAACGCACGCGCCGAAGGCGCGCCGGCCGATCCCGCTTCCAGCCCACCCTCCGCGCCCTCTGCGTTTATGCTTTTCTCTGCATCCTCTGCATCCTCTGCGTCCTCAGCGTGATCGACGCCCAATCACCGACCGCCTGGCCGCAATTCCGGGGAAGTTCCCTGCTGACCGGCGTCGCATCGGACCCGCTCAAGGCACCGCTCAAGGTGCAATGGACGTACGAGGCGGGCGAATCCGTCGAGTCCTCGGCCGCGATCGTGAACGGCACGGTATTCGTCGGATCGCAGCCCGGGGTGCTGGTCGCGCTCGATCTGGTCAGCGGTAAGCCGAAGTGGGAGTACAAAGTCTCCGACGCGGGCCTCGCCGAGTCATCCCCCGCGGTCGCGCGCGATCTCGTCCTGGTCGGCGACCTGGGGGGCGTGGTGCACGCCGTGGGCGCGGCGGACGGCAAGGCGCGGTGGACGTTCAAGACCGGAGCCGAGATCAAATCGTCGCCGGTCGTCGTCGGCGACCGCGTGCTGATCGGGTCGTACGACGCGCACCTCTACTGCCTGAACCTCGATGGCGCGCTCGTCTGGAAGGTCGAGACCAAGGCGCAGGTCCACGCGACCCCGGCGGTGCGCAACGGCGTCGCCTACGTCGCCGGCTGCGACGAGATCCTGCGGGCCATCCGGATCGCCGACGGCCGGGAGCTGTTCACGATGTCGTCCGGCTCCTATACGGCCGCCTCGCCGGCGATCGTCGGCAGCCGGGCCTACTACGGCACCTTCGAAAGCGAGGTGCTGGCCGTCGATCTCGAGGCGCGGAAGCTCCTGTGGCGCTACCGGCATCCCGAGCGCAATTTTCCGTTCTACGCGTCGGCGGCTGTCGCCGACGGGCGCGTCTTCGTCGGAGGCCGCGACAAGATGGTCCACGCGCTCGACGCGACGACCGGCAAGGCGATCTGGACGTTCACGACGCGCGCGCGGGTCGATTCGTCACCCGCGATCGCGGGCGGCATCGTCTGGGTCGGGTCGAATGACGGCCGGCTCTACGCGCTCGATGCGGCATCGGGCAAGAGCGTCTGGGAGTTCGACGCCGGCGGCCCGCTCTCCGCGTCCCCTGCGATCGCCGGCGGCCGCCTCGTGATTGGCTCGCAGGACGGCACGGTGTTCTGTCTCGGACCCGCGTAGCTGGGCACGGAGGCAAAGGAGGACACGGAGAAAAGATAAACACGGAGGCACGGAGTAAACGGAGACGTACCGCAAGGACTGTCAGAAAGAACAAGAGATCAAGCTGGCCCTCCGTGCCCTCCGTGTCTCCGTGTTGATCACTCTCCGTGCCCTCCGTTGCCTCCGTGATCATCACTCAGGCAAATCGTCGCCCTTCGGCTCCGGCAGGAAAAAGCTCGCGACGACCCCGACGAGGTACACGCTGAAGCCGACCGCGGCCGCGACGTACGCCAGCTTCGTCGGCGCGTACGCGCGATCGGGCGTCACGGCAAGCGTCGCCGTCACCCACGCGAACGACGTCCCGACGAGGCGCCCGCCGATGTTCGCCGCGAAGCTCTCCCCCGTCCCGCGGAGGTACGTCGGATACACCCGTGGCAGATAGTTCCCCCAGAAGCTGAATTGGGCGACCGTGAAAAACCCGGCGAAGAACATGCCGACGTACAGCCACGACAGGCTCGTCGTCGCCGCCCACGCGAAGACGATCGGCATCACGATGAGGCCCGGGACCTGGAACATCCGCAGCAGCCGGCGGCGGCTCACGACGTAGACGGCCAGGACGGCGAGCGCGGTGCGGCCGAGGAGGCCGCCGATCTCCTGGACCTTCGTGACGTCCGACGCGGTGGCCTGGATGATGCGGCCCGCTTCCGGCGCCGGCCGTCCCGCGGTCTGAGCCTTGACCTCCGGCAGGCCCGGCACGATCTGCTGGACCTGCTGGATCGCGCCGAACGCCGCGCCGTACGACATCGCGAACATCAACGTCGTCACGATGGTGACGCGCCGCAGCTCGGGAGCGAACAGCGCCATGATGCTGGGCCGCTTGAGGGTCCCCGCGGCGCGCTTGCGCTCCCAGGCCGGCGACTCCGGCAGGAACGGGCGGATGATGATCAGCGGGATGGCGGGGATGACGCCGGACATCACCGTGTACCGCCAGGGGGCGTGTGGCTCGGTAATCGTGCCGCCGAGGAGCGCGCTCAGCGCCGGCAGCGAGGGTGCCAGCGACACGCAGATGCCGTTGACGGTCGCGACGAGCAGTCCGCCGAGCGACGAAAAGGCCTGCGTGTAGCCGAGCGCCGCCTCGCGGCGCTTCGGATCGGTGAACAACTCCGCGACCCAGGCGACGGCGGCGACGAACTCGACGCAGACGCCGATGAACACGAGGCAGCGGAAGAACAGCAGCATCCCGATCGACGTCGAGAACCCGGACAGGAACGCGGCGAACGCATACAGAAGGATGCTGAACGTCAGGATGCGCCGGCGCCCGAACAGATCGGTGAGATACCCGCCGAGCAACCCGAAGATCCCGCCGGCGAACGCCGGAATGTAGAACAGCCGCCCGACCCACATCTGGTACTCGGGCGATCCAGGTGCGGCGCCGACGAGCTCCAGCAGCGCCGGCCGGACGATGAGCGGGAGCATCAGGATCTCGTAGATGTCGAACGCGAAGCCGATCGCGGCAATCGCGCAGATCAGCCACTCAGTTGGCGTGAGTCGGGACGTGGTCGGCATGGCCGCTTATGATAAGGGGACAGTCACCTTTGTTCATGATTCGTAAAAGGGTGGCGTCCCCTTTTCAGTGGAGAACCGAATGAACTGGCTCGTATTCGTCCTGGGCGCCGTCCTGTCGTGGGGATCGTATGGCGTGCTGCTCCATCAGGGTCAGGTGAAGCTTGGAAACCCGCTGCGCGCGCTGCTCTGCGTGGGCGTCGCGTACTTCCTGATCGGCGTGCTCGCGCCGATCGCGGGGCTGAGCGCGCAGGGCGAGGGCCTGCGAGGGTTCAACGGGCCGGGGACGACGGCGGCGACGGTCGCGGGGGCGCTCGGCGCGATCGGCGCGGTCTGCATCATCTACGCCTTCCGCGCCGGCGGGCTGCCTGTCTACGTCATGCCGCTCGTCTTCGGCGGCGCGCCGCTCGTCAACGTGCTGGTCACCATGGCGCTTCACCCGCCGAAGACGGCGCCGAGCCCGATGCTGTTCGTGGGGTTTCTGCTCGCATCGCTCGGCGCCGGCATGGTGCTGTACTACAAGCCGCAGGGTTAGCTCGAACCCGCGCTCGCGGCGTCCGGTCGTCGGTCCACGGCTGAGCCGGCCGCTTCGTCTTTCCAAAATTCTGTCGGAATCCTCGACAGAACTCCTGAATGTTGCATCACGGCGCGAAACTCAACCGCGAAAACCTCCGTGCGCCGGGGTCAAATCCGTGGCACCAGCCTTGCCCTCATGGTGCGTTGGACCAACACGGCGGTAACCCGTCGAGCTGGACACAGCTCGCAATGGAGGTACGAGAAGATGCTGAGACGATTCGTCTTCACATCGCTCGCGCTTGGATGGTTCGCAGCCTTGCCGGTGCTGGCAACCGCTCAGGAAGGACGCGTGCCGCACGAAGGATCGACGGCCGTCGGACTGGATGTCGGACTCTTCATCCCCTCCGACGACCTCTTCGACGACGCGCTGCTGGTCAACATGCTGTACAGGTACTACGTGACGCCGCGCGTGAGCCTTCGCACGGCCTTCAGCTGGACCGACCCCAACTTCGGCGGCGGGTCGATTCAGTCACTTCGACAGATGCCGCTGCGGGTCGATGTCAACTACAACTGGGAATACGGGAAGTGGCATCCGTTCGTCGGCACGGGCGTCGGCGCGTACTTCATGCAGTTCAAGAACAACGGTGAGTCGTTCGGCGACTCGGAAACCAAGGTCGGCCTCAACGCGGGCGGCGGGATCGAATACTTCCTGCACCGCGTCGTGACGCTGAAGGGAGAAGCGCGGTACCGCTCGATCGCGAACGTGCGCGGAGGACAAGATCCGTCCGGGCTCGCGATCACGGGAGGGCTCAAGACGTACTTCTAGGTTCGTAGGTTCTTCGGGTTCTTCGGGTTCCAGGGTTCGCAGACCCTGGAACCCGCTTGCAGCCCTAAAGGGCTGCGCTACGATTTTTTCTTTCGATCTCCAATCGCCCAGAGATTCGTCGTCGTTCGGATGAAGATCTGCCCGTCCGATATCGCCGGCGACGAGAGGCAGTAGTCCTCGAGCGCGTTCTCGGCGATCAGTTCGAACTTCGGACCCGGAGCGAAGACGCTCGTCAGCCCGTCCTCGTTCGTGATGTAGATCTTTCCGTCCGCCAGGACTGGAGACGCGCTGTAGGTGCCGGGCTTGAGACGCTCCGGTCCGTACACGATCGCTCCGGTCTTCGCGTCCAGGCAGTGCACGACGCCGCGGTCGTCGACGACGTAGACGTACTTGCCGTCGCTGATCGGCGTCGGCACATCCGGCCCGCGATCGAAAGCCCACACCTTATGCGACTCGGTGACGTCGCCGCGGCCGCCCGGCTTCAGCGCGACGAGCGGCTTCACGCGGGACGGCGCGGCGATGATGCCCTCCGAGACGACGAAAGGCGACGCCACGATCCGATAGTTCGGGTTGTTCTCCGGATTGAGCCCGCCCAGCCGCCACAGCTCCTTGCCGTCCTTCGGATCGGTCCCGGTGACGACGTCGCCGCCGACGGTGACGATCTCGAAGCCACTACCGACCTTCACGGCCAGCGGCGTCGTGTACGAATCGGGAGACTCGCGGATCGCCTGCGTGGGACGCTCGACCTTCCACAGCGTCTTGCCGCTCGTCTTGTCGATCCGTAACAGATACGACGGGTCGTCGGTCTTCATCCCGTGGAGCACCTGCACGTACAGCGAATCACCGTGAAGCAGCGGAGACGATGCGTATCCCCAGTTGAGCCCGAACGGACCGTAGTCCTTCTGAATGTCCCGCGCCCAGAGTTCTTTGCCGGCGAAGTCGAATGCCTTGAAGACACCCGTGCCGGTCATCACCCAGACGTGCTTTCCGTCGGTCACCGGCGACGGCGACGACATGTTCTGCTTCCGGGCGCGCATGTTGCCGCCGCCCATCGGCCGCTTCCAGACGACGTCCCCCTTCGCGCGATCGACGACCCAGAACTCGAGGTCCCCCTCGCCATCCGCGAGCGCCACGTTGAGGAAGATCCGATCGCCCCAGATGATGGGGGTCGCCCCGCTCCGGCTCGGCAGCGCGAGTTTCCAGGCGACGTTCTCCGTGGGCGACCACTTGACGGGAAGTCCCTTCTCGCCGCTGTGGCCGTTGGCCTGGGGTCCGCGCCAGTGCGGCCAGTTTTCGGCGCTCAGAGTCGACCCGGCGATGAGGACGGCTGCGGCTGCTACGCTCCAGGTGTAACGCACAGAAGAGCTCCTTCCGGTTGGGTTCGGCGGATGCATCGGCGGGCCTGAGAGGCCCGCCCTCCGTATACTGCCCGTCATGTGCTTCCGTTTCAACGGGCAGCCGCAGGCGCTACTGCCCGAGCTCTAACGCGAGCATGTTCTTCCTGTCTCTGATGTAGAGCTTCGTCCCGACGAGCGTCGGGACGGTCCAGGAAGTCTTCGTCATGACGTCGGCGCGGACCAGGACCTTGATCCCTTCCGGCGAGACCGTTGCCAGCCCGAGCGCGCCGTCCTCGTCGAGGATCAGGAGCTTCCCGTCCGCGTGAAGGAACGTCGACCGCGAGAAGCTGCGGTCGCGCCAGGCGATCTTTCCGGTCTTCACGTTGATCGCGGTGATGAAGGCAGGCCCGAAGTCGCCGCTCGCGCCGTAGGCGTAGTCCCCGATCCGGATGACCGTACCGATGTGCACGCGCATCTGGTTGGTGAAGAACAGCTCCTTCACCGTCGTCTTGCCGCCCGCCTGGGAGAGCTGGAGCGCGCGGGTCCCGGAGTTGTAGGCCGACGAGAGGAAGAGGATATTGCCTTCGCCCCAGACCGGCGTGCTGATGTTCAACCCCCAGTCGGTCTTGTGCGGGTGCCGCCAGAGAATCTTGCCGTTCGACGGGTTCAAGCCGACGATTTCCGCGCCGCCGAACATCACGAGCTGATCCTCGCCGTCCACGGTGATCAGGAGGGGGGTGGCGGGAGACGCCTCGAACGCCGGGCTCTTCCAGAGGACCTTGCCGGTCGCCTGGTCGAACGCGATCACGGCATGGGGACCGCCCGCCGGCAGGATGACGCTGTCGCGGTACGCGATGGGACTCGGCGAGAATCCCCGTCCCGGCATGCCGGCGTCGTACTCCTTGATCATGTTGTGGGACCAGAGGACCTTGCCCGACTGCTTGTCCAGCGCGAAGAGCTCTTTCAACGTGCTCGCGCCGAACAGCTTCGAGCCGACAATCAGGGGGGTCGAGTGCGGGCCGGCGCCGTATTCGAAATCGATGCCGTCTGTCGGCGCGGGATAGCGGTGCTCCCAGAGGGTTTTCCCGGTCGCGGCGTCCAGCGAGATGATGACCTCCTCCTGGGAGCGCCGGATCATGGATATCAACCCGAGCGGGCGATACATCGTGTAGAGCCGTGGACCATCGACGAGAATCGACGAGTGCCCCTCGCCGAGCGCCCGCGTCCACACCTGTTTCGGTCCACTTGCCGGCCAGGAGGTGGCGAGGCCCTTTGCGTCGCTGGTGAAGTTGCGGCGCGGGCCGCCCCATTGCGTCCATTCTCCGGCCGCCTGCAGGCTGACGGCGGTCAGCGAGAGCGCGATGGCGATGACCAGTTTGCGCATCTCAGAAACGCCACAACGCGAGCGAGTTCTCATCCTTGATGAGAATTCCAGCCGCGGTCAACGCCGGATGAGCCCACGTCGGGCTCGAGGCGACGGTGTACTTCCTGATCTCCTTGAACGCGTCGCGGCTCGCCGAAAAGAGGACGAGCTGCGCCTCGGTCGTGAGCGCCAGAATCGTGTCGCCCACGCGCACCATCGCCGCGTTATCCCCCTGCCGGCCGCCGGTTCTCCAGAGCACCTTGCCCGTGTCCGCGTCCACCGCATAGAAATGACCGCTGTCGCGGTGGCCGAGGCCGTACAGCACGCCGGCGTGAAGCACCGGCGTGCTCATGTAGTTCGACGGATCCGAGACGCGCCAGAGCTGCTCGGCCTTCCAGGCGCCCGCGGTCGAAGAGACGCGCAGCGCCGCGATGCCGCGATCGATTCCAGAATTGAAGACGACATCGCCGCGCACAATCGGCGTGATGACGTTCTGATTGTATTCCGTCGTGAACGGCATCTGCCACAGCAGCTTGCCGTCGGCCGCGTTCACAGATATGACGTGCGACTCGGTCTGCGTGATGAGCTGCCGGATTCCGCCCACGCCCGACATCACTGTCGGAGAGGCGTATCCGGGTCCGTCCCCCCGCCATGCCCATTTCAGCGTGCCGGTTGCGGCGTCGAACGCCGAGAGCGCGCCGCGGCCCTGACCTCCTACGTGCGCCACGACGGCTCCGTCTATCGCAATCGGCGACATCGCGACGCCGTACTCCGGTGAGGTTTGCGGGAACTCCTTCGTGAAATCGTGGCGCCAGAGCACCTTGCCCGTCGTCCCGTCGAAGGCGCTCAACACGCCGCTGATGCCGAGCGTGAACAGCCGGCCGTCGCTCCAGAGCGGCGTCGACTTCGGTCCCTTCCCGTGTTGTCTCGCTGCCGGGTTCATCGTGTACGCGGCCGGGTTTCTCTGTTCCCAGACGACCTTTCCCGTCGCCGGATCCATCGCCAGCACGACTTCCTCCTCGCCGAGGCGAGCGTGCTGAAAGACGCGGCCGGCGGCGACGATCGGCGACGAGTGGCCGATGCCGACGTCGCGCTTCCAGACCTGAGTCAGCGACGCCGGCCAGGCAGCCGGCGGCTTGAAGGTGTCGGCCGCGCCGTCGCGTCCCGGCCCGCGCCATTGGGACCAGTCTCCGCTCGCGTCCGATTCCGCGCGAGCTTCGACCGGGCTCGCCGAAGCGACCCATCCCAGCCCGGGTCGCGAAGGCGGCCAGTCTGCGGTCAGTGGTGCGACAAGCGTCAGGCAAACGACCGGGACTGCCATGTTGCGCATATACGCCCCATCTTAATGGCGATAGTCACGCTATTCGGACCTGAGCGCCTCGACGAGCGATCCCCTGGCTGCGGCCCGGGCGGCGGCGACCGATGAGAGCAGCCCGGAGGCGAGCACGGCGATCAGGAGCAGCGCGAGCGACCCCCCGCGCGCGGCGCCACCGCGTTCCAGGAGAGTGGGCGCAATCGCCACGACTGCACAGGCGATGCCCGAGACGAGGCCGAGGAAGAGCAGCAGGCCCGTCTCGGCGAGGATCATCACGCGCACGTCGCGAGACGAATAGCCGATGGCGCGCAGCAGCGCCAGCTCGCGGCGCCGCTCCAGCACGTTCCGTACGGCGATCGCCGCGAGGCCGATCGTCCCCACGAGCAGACCGAGCCCGCCCAGCGCCTGGAAGGTCGAGAGGTACGTGTTCTCGACGCGGTGATAGGCCGCGAGCCGCGCCGGGACGGACTCGGCGTCGAACCCGACGTCGGACAGCCGTGCTTCCAGAAAGGCTGCGACGCGATCCGCCGCCTGGCGGTCGCCGTCCACGTCGATCAGAAAGAACCGGTAGCCCTCTTCGTCGGGAAACGACTCGACGAACCGCGCCTCCGACACGAGCAGCTCCCCCTGGAGCACGCTGTCTGCCAGCGTCCCGACGATCTTGAACGTCGTTCCGCGCGCGCCGTCGTCGTCGAACGAGATCTCGTCGCCAAGCGAGGCGTGCAGCACGTACTGCAGCGACGTCGCATCCACGATCGCCGGGATCGCGCCCGACGGTTCCTGTCGATCGAGCAGACGCCACGGGTTGGCTGTTTCCTCTTCAGTCGCGGCGAGCGAGCCGGCGAACCCGAACCGGTTCTGGTCCGCCAGCGTGCGGGGCACGCCGACGACGCGGGGGCGCTGCGGGCGATACAGATTCAGGCAACTCGCATCGTCCCCGGGCCTGAGGCGGAGGCGGTGGATCTCGTACGGCGCGCCGGCGGAACCCGATTGATCCGCCTGCAGGTTGAGGGCGTCGCGTCCTTCGGGTGTCGACGGATCGTGAAAGGTCGGCAACATGGTTTCCGCGACGAGCGCGAACCCGCCGGTTCCCGAGCGGCGATCGCGCATCCCGGCCGAGTCGTCCTTGCGGAAGGCCTCGATCGACACGATGAGAAAGACCGCGGCGCCGATGAGCGCAACGGCGAGCACGCTTCGACCGCGGCGCCAGGTCGCGTAGCGGAGGCCAAGCCGCGCAACGCCGGCGAGGCCGGGCTCCGCAATCACGCCTGTCGAGGCGGACGTCAGCCGCGCGCCGATGGCGGTGACGCTCGCCGCGAGGAGCAGCGCACCGCCGAGGAAGAACGCGGCCGCATCCGGGATCGCGTCGATCACGCCGCCGCCGACCGCGAGGCCGGCCGCGATCGCGAGACCCGCCGCCGTCAGCATCCGCCGGCGGGGGCTCGGGGCTGCGCCGACGGAGAACGCCGCGCCTACATCGCCGGCGAGCAGCGCGCGCGGCGAGGCCAGGCGCAGCGCGCGCAGCGTCCACCAGATGACGCCGGCAGCCAGCACGACGCCAGCGGCGGCGCCGATCGCGAGCGGTATCGCGGACGCATGCACGCGCAGGTCCGACGTTCCGACCGCGCCGACCCACCACGTCCGAAGACCCAGCATGATGAGCGCGGCATACGCAAGGCCGCTCATGGCGCCCAGCGCGGCGCCTGCGACCGCCAGCGCCACTCCTTCGAACAGGAACAGCCGCTGGATCTGCGCGATCGTGAAGCCGACCGCGCGGAGGGCGCCGACTTCCCGCAGGCGCTGCTCGATGCCGAGCCGGAAGAACAGGGCGCCGAGCAGCAGCGCCGAGGCGACCAGAAAGAAGCTGAAGTACGAGAAGTACTCGCCGAAGTCGGTCGCTCCCTCCGACGCCTCGAGCGCCTCGCGCCGCGTGGCGACGACGGTCAGGCCCGAGCCGAGCGGATCGAGCTTGCGGCGCAGCGCGAACTCGAACTTCGTCGCCTGATCGGCAAGAAGCCTGGTGTTGGTGCCCGGGATAGCCACCCGCACCGACGTCACTTGACCGAATCGGGAGCGCCACAGTGCCTGACCCACTTCGAGCGACACGAACGCCTTCGGCGTCGCCCGGTACTTGTCCCAATACTGCTCGTCGGCGGGACGGATCCGAGAGAGGTCGAGCGGAAACGGCGGGTCCCAGTCGGACAGGCTCTGGGATTCGGTGATGCCCGGATAGTCCGGAGCGAAGTCGCGATCGGCGGCGTCGACTGACACGATGCTCGCGACGCGGAACGACGCGGTGCGTTCTATCAACCGGCCGTTCGTATCCCAGAGGTAGTAGTCGAGCGTCGCGGTGTCTCCGCGTTTAGCGCTCAACTGCGCGGCGGCCCAGTCGTTCAGGACGATCGCGGGAGGTTCGGCCGGCTCGAGCTCGTCGATCGCGCTGACGAGCGAGTACGGAACCATGCGATCGCCGATGCGAATGGCGTTCGCGAGGTACGTGAGCATCGGCTCCGGCCGCCAGCCGAGGCCTCGCGCCACTTCGGCCGCCGCCGTGACGACGCCGTCCTCGAGCAGACCCGCTCCGCTCTCGACGGCGATCGCGTCACGGTCCGGAAGCGGGCGCACGCGCACACCGATATCGGCGAGCGTCGCCCGCTGGCGGATCCGTTCCTCGAGCTCGGCCTGAGGATGTCCGGAGACGAGGATCGTGTTGATCGCTCCGGGCCGTTCCAGGTCGCGCTGAAGGCGATCGAGGCGGACGAAGATCGCTTTCGTGCCCTCTTGCGATGGTCGAAGCGAGAATTCACCTGCCTGCTCGCGCCGCAGAATCCCGGCGACCCGTAGCCGGATCGTTCGTCCCACGTCGTCGCGCCGGCCGTGGAGGAACTCTGCGGGGATGTCGGACGGCTTGCGCGTGCGCACGAGCAGCACGTCGTTGGCGCCGGCGCCCAGCTCGGCTGCCAACGTCGGGCTGAGAAACGCGTCCCCGCGGTCCGGCGCCCGCAGATCCACGCCGTGGAACGTGAAGAACCCGTCGTCCACCCCGTAAACCGTGACGCCCGACGCGCGCGCGCCCCCCTGCTCGCGCGTGACGGATCCGTCGGCGACGATGAGCCCGGCCGAGCGGTCAGCGGCGTCGGCGCCGAGGGATGCTCGAACGAAACCGGTTGACGCGACGACGAAATCGGTTCGGCCGAGCCGCCCGATCGCCAGCTCGCGCAGACTCGCACGAACAGAGTCGCCGACGACGAGCGCGCCGGAGAGGACGGCGACCGCGCAGGCGATTCCCGCGACGACGGCCAGGTTGGTCCGCCAGTAGTGACGGGCGCCGCGCAGCGCGAGGGAGGCGAGGGTCATTGCTGAATGCTGAATGCTGAGTGCTGAGTTACCTCGTCACTAACGTCCGATCGTTCAGCGTATAACGCTTCGCGAACCGATCGGCGAGCGGGGCACTGTGCGTGACGACCACGAGAATGGCCTGCTCGCGCGTCTGCAGATCGAGCAGCAGCGCGGCGACCGCGTCGGCCGACTGGCGATCGAGGTTGCCCGTCGGCTCGTCGCACAGCACGAGCCGGGGCTGGCGGATGAGGGCGCGCGCGATCGCGGCGCGCTGCCGCTCGCCGCCCGACAGCGCGGCGGGGCGATGGTCGCGCCTGTCGGTCAGGCCGACCTGTGCCAGGAGCCACTCGGCGCGGGCCCGGGCGTTTCCACCAGACGAATCCACGAGCGTCGGCGCGAGGACGTTCTCGAGGACCGTGCACTGGGGCAGCAGGAAATGATCCTGGAAGACGAACCCGACGCGGCGATTGCGAAAGGCGGCCAGCTCACGCTCGCCGAGCGCGAACGGGTTGACGCCATCGAGCGCGACCTCCCCGCCGGACGGCGGCTCGAGCGCGCCCAGCACGTAGAGCAGGGTGCTCTTCCCGCTCCCGGACGGGCCCATGATCGACGCCGTCTCGCCGGGCTCGAGCGCCAGCGAGACGCCCGACAGCACCTCGATCGCGCCTCGCGGTCCGGGATAGCTCTTGGAAACGTTGGTCGCCTTCAGCACGCCGGCGTCTATGCGGTCTTGGTCGCCGCCTGGCCCGCGACCACGCTGTAGATTTCGATCGCGCGATCGGCCATCCGGGCGACCGTGTAGTGGCGGGCGACGTTCGCGGCGCCCGTCGCGCCGAGCGCCGCGCGTCGAGCGGGGTCGGCGAGAATCGAGGCCAGCCCGTCGGCGAGCGCGCCGGGATCGTCCGGCGGCACGAGGAGACCGCCGCCCGTCTTCTGGAGCATCTCGATGAACGAGCCGCGCCGCGGCTGGACGACCGGCACGCCGCAGGCCATCGCCTCGAGCACCGAGAGCCCCTTCGGCTCGTCGTAGGTGGCCGGCAGCGAGAACACGTCGAGGCTGCGCAGGAAGGTCCCTTTGGCGGAGCGATCGAGCTCGCCATGATAGTGGAACTCCGATTCGAGGCCCCAGCCGCGCATCTTCGCTTCGATGTCTTTCAGGTAGGTTCGATACTCGGGCGCGAGGTACCCGGCCGCTTCGAGCGTCAGCGGCCCCAGGTCCTTTCGTTCTCTGAGGCGGCGGTACGCCTCGCACAACACGTGCAGCCCCTTCTCCGGCGCGATGCGGCCGAAGAAGCCGACCCGTCGTCCTCGTCCTGGTTCGACGGTCGGCGGGGCGTCGCTTTGGAGGCTTTCGATATTCACTCCGAGCGGCAGCACGTGCATCTTCGCCGCGGGGATGGCCAGATACGACATCATGAAGCGCGAGTACTGCTCGCTGACGGCAAACACCGCGTCGACGTGCTGCATCTGCTTGCGGATCAAATCGATCGTGTCGCTGCGCCAGGGCTCGCCGAGGCCCGCGATGAACAGATCCTCTCCTTGCAGCGTCACGGCGACGGGACGGCCGGTGACACGCCGTATGGGCGCCGCGAGGCTGATGAGCAGCGAGTTGGGCAGGATCGTGAGATCGGGCGGCGGCTCGGTCGCGAGCCAGTCGCAGAGCTTCTCGACCTCTTTTCGCTGCGCGCCGTGCTCGCCTCGAAGCGTGGACACCGTCAGCTCACCCAGCATGCGCGGATTGGTCTGGACGGGCCGGTTGGCCATCGCGCGGATGACCGCGGGCGCGTCCCACAACCGGTCGAGCAGCTTCGGAGTGTGGCGGAAGATCGGCAGCTTGTGCTTGAGGTAGACGCTGATGCCGCCGAGAAACACGCGGCTCCGGCTGACGTTCGGCTCGTCGGTCCGCGTCGGCGTGTAGAGCGGCATGAGGATGACGTCGTGGCCGCGCCGCACGAGCTCCGCCGCCAGCGCGTTGTCGCGCAGGCAGCTCCCGCAATACATCGGCCCGGCGCCGGCTGTCAGTGCGAGAAGCTTCATACAGCCTGCTGGTATGAACGGCGTGCGTACAGATGATCGAACAGGTTTCCCTCGTGGGGCTGATCCCACGCGATCTGGTTTGTCTTGATCGGCCCCACGTTGATGCGGTCGACGAGCGGCGATTCGATGAGCCGATCGACCAGCCGCCTGTCGCCGGTCAGGGCGGTGACGACGAGCGTCGGCCCGAACGGCGTCGGGACCGCCGCCACGTCCTCGGCGCTCATCTCGACCACGGCGGCAAACGGAAAGAGGAACTCGCGGTTCGCAAGGGGGTGCGACGGGCTGTCGCAGTAGATGATCGTCGGCAGGAGATACGCGCAGCCTTCCCATCGGACCAGCCGGGGGCCCTTGCGATGCGCCGCGGTCAGATCGATCGCTCCAGGCTCGCGCAGTCCGGCTTCGATCTGGCCGTTGATCCACTCCGCGACGCGCGGGTCCGTGAACGGCGCGATCGCCGCCTGCTCATCGTCCGCCGCGCGCGGACCGATGGCGGCAAGCCGCGCGGCGAGCGCATCGGCGATCTCGCGGCCGCGGCCCGGCGTCCAGATGCCTGACGCGTTCACGCACGAGCGGCCGCCGTTCTCGGCGATCGAGCTCGCCATCACATCGAGATAGTCCCGCCAGCGATCGACGCAATCGGGCGCGAGGAGGATCTTGGTGTAGCCCGGACCGTGCAATTCAATCTTCGGGTCGCCGGCAACCGCGCCGACCGAGGTCGCGTCCCCAAAGAACGCTCCGCGTCCCGTCTGCCGGAGAATCTCTCCCGCGCCGGCGTGATCCGCGGGGTAATAGCCGAACGCCGCCTTCGGCGCGCCCGAGGCGATGTAGGCCTGGGCAATGCGAAACGGCGACCACGGCTCCGCGCTCCCCGGTTTGAGCGCGAGCGGCATCTTCAGCGGGATGGCCGGCGTCCAGAGCGAGTGGACGCCGGGCGAGTTGCTCGGCAGGACGACCCCGAACGTCGACGCACGGGGAAAAAAGCTGACCGTGTGGCCGTTCGTTTCGCCGACACCGGCGTCGAGGACGCGGGGATCGAGACCGCGCGTCAGGCCGGCGATGACTTCCGGCATCTCCCGCAGGACCGCCGCGATGCGATCCATGTTCCGCCGCACCATCACGTACGGCATCCCCGTCGTCGCTGAAACCTGTTCGATGTAGTCGTCGCGGGTCTGCTCCGCCCGCCCGAGCGGCAGGGCGTCGTTCAGGAAGCGGTCGGCCGTCTCGCGGCAGATCTCGAACAAGCGTGACATCGGCACGTCGACGAGCGCGCGGCGCGCCGCGGCCTGCGCGTCGGGCAGCAGATCGCGGCGGATGAGGCCCACGTTGGCCTGACTGATCTCGACAAACGGCGCGCCGGTCCGGTGATGCCGGGCGGTCGCGATGTCGAGGCTCGTGTAGGGCTCGCCGTGACGGAGGATCGGAATGTGGATCATTGCTTGGGCTTAGGGCTCACGGCCAGGCCTGAGCCTCCGAACGTCAGGACGATTGTACTTCGCGGAGCGCCTGGCGGAGCATCGCCCGGACTTTGTTGCGCTCCCGCACGAGCGCGGTACGGATGAAAGGGCGAACCGCGGACCCGGCGCTCGCCACCAGAGCGGCCGCCTCGAGGCGTGGCACCGCCGGCAGCTTGATCGCCGGATCGTGATCGAAGCGCTCCCCTCGCGCGTAGTTGAGCGGCACCAGGATGCGCGCGAGCCGCCGCAGCGTCGCGTTCGATCGCCGGCGCAGCGCGTCATCGTCCGGCGCACCCTGCACGCGTCGGACGGCCTCGGCGGTCCAGGCAGTCACGGCGGACCGCAGCGACCGCAGGTCGTCGAGGATGGGCGCGAAGTCCACGATTCCGCCCGCCTGCTCCTGATACTTGCCGACCGCCGACGCGATCTCGGTCGCCGTCGCGCCGTAGTCGAACGGATGGAGCGGCGCGTTGACCGCCCTGACGATCGTCGTGAGGTACACCTGCAGATCGCGCCGGAGGATCTCGCCGTCCTCGACCCCCGGCCCGTCCGCCGGCGTGTGCCAGACGGGGCTGCCGCCGCACCCGCCGACGGCGTAGTACCCGCGGGCCGCGCGCTCCTCCTTCGGGATGTTCGAGAGCAGCATGTAGAAGGCCGATGGGCCAATCTGATTGAACGAGTAGTCGCCGGCGCGAAGCGGGCGCATCCCGCGCGCCGGCTCGCCGAGCGCGTCGCCAATCGCGTCGATGCAGAGCTCCGCCGCCTCGGCCATCCACATGACCTCTTCGTACGCGGTCGCGCCGGCGCAGCCCGGTGAATCGATGTTGAGGTGGCCGAGGCACCACTCGTCGATGTCGTCGGCGAACGCGTCCGCGTACCACGTCGACCCGGCATAACGGCCGGTCGAATGGCCGGGCCACCAGGCGATGCGAACGGATCGCTTCAGCCCGTCGCGCAGGGCGTGCAGAACGCGCGCGAGCTCCAGCAGCGCCGCGTCCCCGGTCGCGTTGTCGCCGACGCCGACGTACCAGGAATCGTAGTGGCCGTGCACGAGCAGGAACTCGTCCGGATCGGCCGCGCCGCGGATCTCGGCGACCGGCAGAAGGCAGGGTGACCAGCCTTCGCGAAGCCAGGTGCGCACGCCGACCCGGATCGGACCGTTCGCCGACGCGAGCGCCGCCAACCGCCCGCCGTCGGGACGCGAGACGGAGACGACGGGCGTACGCGGCTTGCGCGCGATCGACTCGTGTGTGGGCGCACCCCAGATGGGCGTGCAGATCCCTTCGTGGATGCTGTCGCCGGGATGGATGAAGACCTGCGCGATCGCGCCGCGCCGCTCGAACGCGTGAACGGTCCCGGGCATCGAGTAGCCCTCGGTCAAGACGATCTTGCCCGCGACCGTGTCACCCCCTGCCCCGAGCGCAGTCGAGGGGCCCACGGCCGCCATCGGCGTGTCGAACAGGCTCGCCGTGCCTCCGGCATACGTCGAAGGGACGTACACGAGCTCACCGGACGTCTCCTCGCCGCTGGTCGACCGGGCGAACGCGGGGGGCCGCGACCGAATGGCGGCTCCGCCGGATCCGAGTACCCGCAGCTCGGATCGCTCCGGGATGCTCAGATACAGCTCCGGATCGTGAACCGTGACCGGCACGCCGAGCCGACGGAGCCGCTCGGCGATGTACTCACCCGCGGCGCGTTCGTCCGCCGTCCCCGATTCGCGGGTGAGGGTCGAAAAGCGGCGGATGAGCGCGAGCGGCTCGTCGAGGGAGATCAGCTCGTGGGCGCGGCGTTCGAGGTTGGGATCTTTGAATGACATAGGTGCTCAAGGTGCTCAAAGTGCTCAGGGTGCTCAGGGTGCTCGGTTCAAGGTGCGCTGGCACCATGAGCACGCTGAGCACCTTGAGCACCCTGAGCACCTTTGGATAGCGCGGCAACGACTATGAACGCGACGAGGCTGATCCCCACACCCGCGAAGATCGGATCGATCCCCAGCGGCCGTGGCCGCGCGAGCGTCCAGATGATGCAGGCCGTCGAGCCGCCGAGCATCGACGCGAGCGCAGCCATCCTCCCGCCCCGCCGCCAGTTCAGCCCCAGCACCAGCGGCGCGAAGAATGCGCTCGCAATCAGGTTCGCCTGTGTGAGCACGATGAACTGCACGAGCGTCACCTCGCGGATGGCGAACCACACCGGCGCCAGCGCGAGCGCCAGAACCGCGATCCGATTGGCGGCGAGCCGTTCGCGCTCCCCCGCCTCCGGCTTCAGAAACCTCCCGTAGAGATCGTGCGCGACGCTCGCGGCGCCGACGAGCAGAATCGCGTTGACCGTGCTCATGATCGCGGAGAAGGCGGCGACGAGCAGCAGCGACCCGGCGATCGGCGACAGCACGTGCGCCGCCATCACCGAGCTCGCGAGATCGGGCGAGGGCAGCGACGGAAAGAGCGCCCGCATGGACAGGCCGACGATCATGATCGCGCAGCCGATGATGGCCTGGAAAATATACGCCACGCCGATCGCGTACCGCGCGGTCGCCGCGTCGCGCATCGCCATGAAGCGCGTCGCCTCGAGCGGCGTCGCGGCAAGAGACAGGCCGAAGGCCGCGCCGAACGCCAGCAGCTCGCGCCAGCCGTAAAACCAGCCGGTCAGCCTCGGATCGATCTGGGCGAGCGCGCGGCCGAGCGCTTCGACCCCGCCGAGATGGCCGAGCAGGTAGGGCACCGCCGCCAACAGGCCGACGACCATCACCAGGCTCTGGAGCAGGTCGATCCGCGCGCCGCCATGGAGGCCGCCGGCCAGCGAGTACACGACGGTGCTGACGAGCACGAGCGCGATGCCCGTCCAGGCGGGCCAGCCGAGCACCGTCGATACGATGATGCCGCTCGCCTTGTACTGCGCGACCAGGAAGATCGTGTAGGCCACGACGATGAGGACCGCCGCCAGCGCGCGCACCTCGCGGCTGCCGAACCGGCGCTCGCAGTACTCTGGGATCGTCAGGACCCCCGCCGCGCGCAGCCGCGGCGCCACGAACACCGCCGACACGAGCCATCCCAGCCAGGCGCCGGGCCAGACCCAGATGAAACAGACGCCCGCCATGTAGTGCAGGCCGACCGTCCCGACGAACGTGCCGGCGCTGATCTGCGTCGCCGCCAGCGTCGCGCCGCCGACCAGGGCCCCGAGCGACCGGCCGGCGACGATGAAATCGGCCGACGTCCGCGTGCGGCGATAGCCGACGATGGCAAGAGTGATGACGGCGGCGAAGTACGCGACGAGGACGATGGCGAGGTAGGGGCCGGTCGGCACTATCTTCTCTTTGCGCTCGCGGGGCCCCACCCCCGCTCGCTCTCGCTCGGCGGCCCGGCTCCGCCGGGCTCCCCTCCGGCGCCTCGCTCGGGCCGCAGGCGCTCACGCTCGTCGCGGCGAGCGGCCGCGCGCGCCCAGAGGAAGTAGCCCGCAATCCAGATGAAGCAGAAGAGGAAGAACCCGTAGAAGTTCCAGCCGAAGCCGCCCATTTAGGCGTGTCTCCGGGCAAACGCGAGCGACCAGATCGTCGCGATTGCCGCCGCGGCCAGCACGCTGACGTCGAGCCACCGTTCCCGCGCCGAGCCGGCCGGCACGAGCCGCACGAACGACGGCGCGGATGGCAGCCGCGCCCGGCCCTCCCACCGGCCGTTGCGCCTCCGTCCACTTCAGCTGCGGAAAGCTCGACGCCGGACGCTCCGCGCCGGGCGGCGCCACGACTTCGAGCTCGACCGCGCCCGCGCCGCCAACCGACGTGACCGCGCACCGCCACTCCGCCGATTGACGAGGGTAGCGAACGGCCGACCGGCCGGTCGCGCCGACGGTGACGACGCTGCAGTCTCCTGTGTCGGTGAATTCCACTCGGAGGCGGGTCTCTGCACCGACGATAACTGGAGCGAGCGTGAGGAAGAGTGTCAGCAGGACGCGGAGGCCAGGGAGGGCACGGAGAGAGATCAACACGGAGACACGGAGAACACGGAGGTTAATAGGGTTTGCCTTATTCGTGTTTGTTCCAATTGCCGACTCCGTGCACTCCGTGTCTCCGTGTTTGTCACTCTCCGTGTTCTCCCTTGCCTCCGTGACCGGGTCCCGCTAGTAAACACCCTCAACGACGCTCGTCGCGAACCGCGAGAACGGCCGGACGTTGCGCACGCCGTCCCAGGGATACGGCTCGCACGGCGGCTCGCGCTCCGCTTCGTCCCGCTCGAGGAAACGCGGCATGAAGAACTCCTTCGTCAGCGTCGTCAGGCGGACGCGGCCGGTCTGGCCGTACTCGACGACGCGATCGGGATCGTCGGGGTCGACGACCTCGATCATCGCGCGCGGCACGGGCGGGTAGTAGATGACCGCGTAGTTGTCGGCGGGGTCCAGCGGCTTGTGGACCGCGAGCCCCATCAGCGTGTTGCCGTACGTCGGGGCGAAGTAGACGCCGTCGAGCAGCTCTTCGACCGCGAAGCGGTGAAACTGCGGCGTCATCTCCGTGCCGCCGCAGAACACGCCGGTGATCCCGGCCTTGCGGAGCGAGATCTTTTCGGCCAGCGCTTCCAGCAGCTTCGGCGTGGTGAAGAGACAGCGGATGTTGTCGTGCGCGCGCAGCAGCGTGAGCGCCTGCTCGACGACGTGCTGCTTGTAGCGCTCCGCCTCCTCGAGCTGGCGCCGCTTGATCAGCTTGATGACCCAGCGCGGGTCGAGGTCCACCATGAAACAGATGCCGCCGCGGTGCTGGGCGAGGTGCTCGACCGCCAGCCGCAGCCGCCGCGGACCGGACGGCCCGACCTCCAGCCAGTCGCTGCCCTTCGGAAACGCCCAGTCCGGCAGCGTGTCGCTGAACATCTCGTAGTCGACGCGGAAGTCGTCGATGTTGATCCGCGACTTGGGCACGCCGGTGCTGCCGCCGGTCTCGAAGATCGAGACGGGGCGGTGCGCGTAGGCCTTCGGGACCCAGCGCCGCACGGGCCCCCCGCGCAGCCATTCGTCCTGGAATGGGCCGAACTTCGCGAGGTCCTCGTAGCGGCGGACCTCGCCCCGCGGGTCCCAGTCCAGCCGCTTCGCGAAGTCCAGCCAGAACGGACAGCCGGTCACCGGGTCGAAGTGCCACTCGATGATTTCACGGGTGTGGCGGTCGAGCGCTGCGCGCGCCTTCGCGACCGCGTCGGTTGAGACGGGCATAGATGAGTGAGTTTACCCCGCGTGACCGCTCTGCACGAACTCGGCAAAGAACTCGTCGACGGTCACGCGCCGCTTCGTCAGGCCGTCCTCGAATCCCGACCGGCAGAACACGTCGAGCGCCTGTCGATTCCTGTCGAGCCCGTGGGGGTGGAAATCTCGGCCCATGAGCCGCTCGGTTTCTTCGATCTCCGAAACCAGCCAGGGCGTGCTGTACGGATAGAGACGCTGCGCCGCGGTGAACGACGCCTCGGAGCGTTCGAATGTCTCGACCAGCCGCCGGCCCAGCGATCGATCGCGTTCCCACACGTCGCGCCGAAGGACGATCACGTGCTGCGGCGGGTAGCAGCGTGTCTCGCGGAAGTAGCGCTGTTCCACGGAGCGGAAGTCCGGGATGAGACGGACGATCGGTCCGTTCGCGGCGTCGTACTTCGAGGGCGGGAGCGGAGCGAAGAACGCGACGATGTCCCCCGCGAGGAGCAGATCGCTCAGAGACGATCCCGACGGCGCGAGCGTCACGTTCGACGGCAGCGTCACGTTGACCGCAACGGCGGTCGTCGAGTCCGGGCTGCCGACGACCCACTGCACTTTCGCGGGATCCTGGCCCAGATACCGGACGAGCTGGCGATACCAGATCGCGCCGCTTGCCGCCCAGTTGTAGATGCCGATGCGCTTGCCGTTCAGGCTCGACGGCGAGAGGGTCGAGCTTCTCAACGTGTAGATGTCGCGCGCGGTGAAGTTGCGGAGCGGGAAGACCGGGATGGCCACGAGCGAACGGTCACCGCGATCGACGCGGATCAGGTGCTGGGCCATCGAGGTCTCGCCCCCGTGGACGGCCGGATCGGTCGTGGCGCGGCGGAGCATCTGGTTGCGATCGCCGCGGAGCCACGTCAGCGTCAGCGCATCCGGGCGCACGTCGCCTGTCGCAACGGGCATGAACCTGACGTAGTCGGCGCAGGCGAGGGTGAGCGCGGTTGTCGAGGTCGAGCCCTGACGCCGCGTGCCAAGGCCGCCGACGAGTGGAGCGGCGGCCGCACCGCTCGTAGCTCCGATGAACTCCCGGCGCGACAGCGGACCCATGGGCCACCCCCTTCGCGCCGGATGCTATCACTCAGCCGCTTCGCCTGAAGCAGTCCGCCGAAGCTTTACGCGAAGGCGGAAAGGGCTGCGCTACGCCCGACGTTGGGGCGGCGGTCGCCGCCCGTGCCGCTCCGTCATCACCGCCAGCTGGGCGGCGCGGTCGCGCGGCTCCGGCACGTCCATCATTCGATCCGACGGCCATGGAAGGCGCCAGGTCCAGTTCTGCGGACCAGTGGTCGCCGGGACGTTGATGCGATCCCGCCAGCCAAAGAGGTCCTGGATGGGCGTGATCACGAAGTCGGATCCGCTTCCGAGGATCGTCTCGAGAATGGCGTCGCGGAGCTCCGGACCGAACCCGCTCGACGGGGACAGGCCTCGCGTGGCGAGGTCCGGAATCGCGAGAAACGCGGTCCGTTCCTCGGCGTCAGCCGTCTCCCACCACTCCGCCAGCGACGCGGTGTCGTGCGTGCCGGACACCGCGACAGAAGAGGCCGGCCAGGTCCGCGGGTCGCCGAACGGCCGGCCTGGCGCGTGCCAGTGTCGATCCCAGCGCAGCACGCGGAAGCCCGGCACGCCGAGCGACGCCAGCGACTCGCGGACGAAGTCCGGGATGATGCCGAGATCCTCGGCGACGACCAGCGCCTCCTCGGATCGAAACGCCGCGATGATGCGCTCGCCCTGCGCCCGCTGCGCCGGCTCGTCGGCCGGCGAAAAATATGGCTCGAACTCGCGCGCGCGTTCCGGCGAGTAGAGCGGACCCGACGTCAGCGGCCGGACGAAGGTCCGGTAGAAGCCCACGACGTGATCGATGCGGTAGGCGTCGTAGAGCGCGGTGCCCCGGCGCGCCCGCTGCCGCGGCCACTCGTCCCCTCCGGCTTCGACGACGTCCCAGCGGTACACCGGCAGGCCCCAGTTCTGCCCCGTCTCGCTGAACGCGTCCGGCGGCGTGCCGACCGATACGTCCACGCAGAACTCGCCCTGGCGCGCCCAGACGTCCGCGCTGTCGCCGCTGACCGTGAACGGCACGTCGCCGAACAGGCCGACCCCCGCCTGTTCGCGCGCCGCGCGCCACTGTTCGTCGGCGATCCATTGCGCGTAGCGATAGAAGTGGATCTCGCGCTCGAGCTCTCGATCGGCAGCCGCCAGCGCGGCCGGCTCCCGGTTCCGCAACGGCGTGGGCCAGTCGATCCAGGAGCGACCCGACGTCTGTCGAATGGCCCGGAATCGCGCGTAGTCCTCGAGCCACCACCGCTCTCGCGTGACGAAGGCGTCGAACGCTTCGGCGCGGCGAGGCTCGAGCCGGCCGCTTTCGACGATCTGCTCGAACGCCGCGTGGAGCGCGGCCCGTTTGAGCGCGCGGACCGCGTCGTACCGGACGCGCGGCGAGCGCCGGACGGCATCGATCGCGTACCGCGCGGGCGGAGACGCGATCGATTCCCCGCCGATCGCCTCGAATTCCGGCACGTCCGCCAGCGAGATGTAGATGGGATCGATGGCCATCGCGGTCATCGCCGAGTACGGCGAGGTCTCGTCGGCGGCGATTTCGGTGACCGGCAGCAACTGGATGAAGTCGTGGCCCGCGCCGCGCAGCCAGGACCCGAAGCGCGCGATGTCGCCAATCTCTCCGATCCCCCACGAGCGCCCCGACGGGATTGAGAAGAGGGGGACGAGCACGCCGGCGTGCCGGCCTTCCTTAAACCGCGTCATCCGCGTGGCTCGTCGTCATCCGCGAAATCCGTGGTTTCAATCGGTGGCCGCGCGCGCGACGATGCGCCTCACGCCCTCCGCGAACACGTCGGGGGGCGGCAGCAGACTGGCGACGAGAAACGCCTCACGGGAGAAGTCGAAGAAGTAGCCCGGGTGGACGACCACGCGGTCCCGTTCGAGCAAGTCCAGGGCCAGATCGTCCTCCGACCGGAGCGCCGGCACCTGAAGGATCGCGTACCAGCCCCCCTCGACGGGCAGCGCGCGAATCGACGGGTGGCGAGCCACATCGCTCGCCAGCCGGTCGTGATTCTCGCGCACCCGCCTGCGGATCTGCGCGCGAATCCCCTCCCCCGCCGACAGGAGCCTCGGAGCGGCAAGCTGAACCGGCGTCGCGACCGGCAGGTATGTGTCGCAGATAATCTCGAGACGCTCGAGCGCTTCGGACACGAGGCCTCTCGGCCCCGACAGCGCCATCCACCCGAGCTTGAGCTGCGGCAGTCCGGCCGATTTCGACAGACCCCCAAGACTGAAGGCGAGCGCCTCATCCTGGTCGATGACGCGCGCGGTGTCGGCCGGCAAAGCGCCGTTCGGCCCGAGGGGAAAGTCGTAGAACACTTCGTCCCCCACGATCGCGATGCCGCGCTCGGCGG
The DNA here is from genome assembly GCA_963847125.1 of uncultured Acidobacteriota bacterium. Taxonomy (GTDB): domain Bacteria; phylum Acidobacteriota; class Vicinamibacteria; order Vicinamibacterales; family 2-12-FULL-66-21; genus DATAEE01. The sequence goes on along the minus strand of CAWJYM010000004.1, from coordinate 1,039,398 downwards.
AGAACGCCGCCAGCGCCTCGAGGTCGCGGCGGCGGATGTACGAGCCGGTCGGGTTGTTGGGGTTGACGAGGAGGATCGCGCGCGTGCGCGGGGTGGCGGCGTCGCGCACGCCATCCAGATCGATCGCCCAGCCGGCCGCCTCGTCCAGCGCGTACGGCGCCGCGCCGATCGCGTCGAGCGGCGCCAGCAGCTCGAAGAGCGGATAGCTCGGCTGCGGCACCAGCACATCGTCGCCCGGATCGCAGAGAAGCTTGAAGAGCAGCGAGTACGCGTCGCTCGTGCTCGCGGTGATGACGACGCGGTCCGCCGGCAGGCGCAGCAGACGTGAGACCGCCTCGCGGGCCGGAGGCAGGCCGAGCGGCGAAGGATCGTACCGGAGGCCGTCGCTCGACGCGAGGCTGGACAGCAGGTCCGTGGGGTATTCGATCCCGGCGGTCGTCGGGTTCGACAGCGTCAGATCGATCAGCGGCTCCCCCGCGGCGCGAAGGCGCTCGAGCGTCTGGTGCAATCGATTGGGACGCCGATCTGAGGGAAGACGGTGCGAGAAGATAAACCGCAGATTAACGCAGATTCACGCAGATCCTTGGATTAACGCAGGGTGATCAGGTTAACTTGCATCATGTTTCTCGCTCTAATCCCCCTGCTCGTGCTGGCCCAGGAGCCTCCACCACCCGCGCCACGGCTTGCCGTCCCGTACACCCACTTCACGCTGCCGAACGGCCTGCATGTGATCCTGCACGAGGACCACAGCGTCCCGCTCGTGAGCGTCAACGTCTGGTATCACGTCGGCTCCGCGCGGGAGAAGCCGAAACGGACGGGCTTCGCGCACCTCTTCGAGCACCTGATGTTCGAGGGTTCGAAGCACGTGAAAGAAGGCGAGTTCGACACGCTGCTCGAAGCGACTGGCGGCACCAACAACGGCTCGACGGATACCGACCGCACGAACTACTGGATCGACGTCCCGTCGAACGCGGTGGAGCTGGCGCTCTTCCTCGAATCGGACCGCATGGAGTATCTGCTCGACGCGATGAGCCCGGCGCGCGTCGACGGTCAGCGCGACGTCGTCAAGAACGAGCGCCGCCAGTCGTACGAGAACGAGCCGTACGGGATGGCGTCGATCGTGCTCGGCGAAATGCTCTACCCGGACGAACACCCGTACCACTGGCCGACCATCGGCTACATGGAAGACCTCACGGCGGCGAGCTATGAGGACGTCGTCGATTTCTTCAAGCAGTATTACGGCCCGAACAACGCCAGCGTCGTCATCGCCGGAGATATCGATCCCGCGCAGACGCGCGCGGCGGTCGAGAAGTGGTTCGGCGACGTCAAGTCGGGCGCGCCGGTTCGTCCGATCGCCGCTGCGCCGGCCCTCCTGACGGAGGTGAAGAAACGGACGCTCGAGGATCAGGTCCAGCTGCCGCGGGTCTACCTCGCGTGGCTGACGCCGGCGCAGTTCGCGCCTGGAGACGCCGCGCTCGACATCGCCGCACAGCTCCTGACCGGAGGCAAGAACTCACGGCTGTACAAGCGGCTCGTCTACGAGATGCAGATCGCGCAGGACGTCAGCGCCTTCCAGAGCTCCGCCGCGCTCGGCTCTCAGTTCATGATCATCGCGACGGCGAGGCCGAAGGTCGCGATCGCCGACGTGCAGAAGGTCATCGACGAGGAGCTGGAGAAGCTGCGGGTGACAGCGGCCTCCACCCGCGAGATCGAGCGGGCGGTCAACCAGATGGAGTCCGCGTTCCTCGACGCGATGGAAGCGGTCGGCGGCTTCGGCGGGAAAGCGGATGCGCTGAACAACTACTACTTCGCGACGGGTAACCCGGACTTCTTCAACGAAGATCTGGCCCGGTATCGCGCGCTGGGGGCAGAAGACGTCCAAGCGGCCATCCAGAGGTTCCTGCCGGCCGGGAAACGCGTGGAGCTGACTGTCGTTCCCAAGAAAGCGTCCGCGCAATGAGCGCCCGCGCCCCGCGAGCAATGAAAGCGCCTGCGGCCCGCGCGAAAGCCGGGGCCCCCAACGCGGTCCGCCGCGTTGGGGTGGCCGATCGGAGGGAAGTCGGGGCGCGAGCCCCGACCCGCGAGCGCGTGCGAGCGGGGGTGGCCGCCTTCGCGCCGAAGGCGCTTCGGCGAGCCTCGCCGAAGCCTTGGCGGAGGCGGGGGCCCCGCGAGCGATGAAAATGAAGACTCTCACACTTGGTCTCTGTCTGTTGGCGCTCGGGTCCGGGCCGGCGCTCGCCCAGGTCCCCGACCGGTCGGCACCGCCAAAGCCGGGGCCTGTGCCTTCGCTGAAGCTCCCGACGATCCAGAAACGCCAGCTCGCAAACGGCCTCCCGGTCTGGATCGTCGAGCTGCACGAGGTGCCGGTCGCCCAGGTCGATCTCGTCCTCCGCGCCGGCAGCGCCGCCGATCCGGTCGGAAAGGAAGGGCTTGCGAGCCTCACGGCGGCGATGCTGGACGAAGGAGCCGGCGCACGGGACGCGCTCGCGCTCGCGGACGCCATCGATTTTCTCGGCGCCGACGTGTCGACGGGAAGCGGATTCGATTCGACGAGCGTCCGCCTGCACGTGCCGGTCGCGCGGCTCGGCGACGCGCTGCCGCTCATGGCGGACGTCGCGTTGCGCCCCTCTTTCCCGGCGAAGGAACTGGACCGGCTGCGCGAGGAGCGCCTGACGGCCGTGCAGCAGGCGCGCGACGAACCGGCATCGATCGTGTCCGCCGCGTTCAATCGCGTCATCTTCGGCGCTCACCGGTACGCCATGACGATGCTCGGCACGAGCGCGGCGCTGAAAACGTTCAGCGTGGACGACCTGCGGGCGTTTCATGGGCGGCAGTTCATCCCCGCGAACGCCGCGCTCCTCGTCGTCGGTGACGTGAAACCGGAAGCGGTGCTGCCTCTGCTCGAAACGGCGTTCGGAGGTTGGAAGGGTGTCCCGGGGCCTGAGAGGCCCCGGGCTCCGGTTGCGCTGAGCACTCCAGCGCAGCTGAAGACGCGTAGCGTCGTGATTGTCGACAAGCCGGGCGCGGCGCAGTCGCAGATTCGGATCGGTTGGGTCGGCGTGCCGCGGTCGACTCCGGACTATTTCACCATCCAGGTCATGAACACGATTCTGGGTGGGGCGTTCACGTCGCGGCTCAATCAGAACCTGCGCGAGCAGCACGGGTACGCGTACGGCGCCGTATCGAGGTTCGAGATGCGGCGAACCTCCGGAGCGTTCTACGCGACCGCCGGCGTGCAGACCGACAAGACCTCGGAGGCGCTGGTGGAGTTCTTCAAGGAGCTCGAGGGCATCTCGCAAGCGGTCCCGCCCGACGAGCTGGCCAAGGCGAAGAATTATGTCGCGCTGCGTTTCCCGCAGCGGTTCGAGACGACAGCGAACATCGCCACGCAGCTGGCGGAGGTCGTCACCTACGATCTGCCTGACACGTACTTCGCGACGTACGTGGATCGCATTCAGGAGGTGACCGCCGCCGACGTGCAGCGCGTGGCGAAGATGCTCGTGCAGCCCGGCCGTCTGGCGGTCGTGGTGGTCGGCGATCGCAAGGTCATCGAAGCGCCCGTGCGGGCCCTCAAACTTGGACCGGTGAGCTTCATGAAGGTGGAGGAAGCCATCCCGTAGACCGTCTGGGCACGGAGCGCAATGGAGGACACGGAGAAGTGATCAACACGGAGACGCGGAGTTAACGGAGACGGTACGGGTCACAGAGTCTTAAAACCTTCTGTCTTCTCCGTGCTCTCCGTGTCTCCGTGGTGATCACTCTCCGTGATCTCCGTATCGTCCGTTACCTCCAGGGCTCACGACGGACTACTCAACGCGAGCGTCGTCGCTTCATCATCCGGCTCTGGCTCGAAGACCAGCAGATCGGCGCGTCCCGCCCGCGCCGACGCCAACGAGACGACGAACGCGGCTGCGCCGATGAATGCGATCGATGCCGCGAACATCCCCGGTCGGGACAGCAGCCAGAGCTCCAGCTCCGCCATCGTGTACGCGTAGGTCGTGAACAACGTCAGGTACAACGGCCAGAACAGCCGGACGTTTGCTTTCCCCGGCACGTACGGGCAGGTGAACGGCACGCGGCCGAATCGCCACATGAGCGCTTCGACGAGCAGCCAGGCCAGCGCCAGGACGTACACCGCATGTGCAACCGCGACGCCGGGTCCCCACAGCGCGATGGAGACCGGGAGGAGCAGCGCGATCGGCGGCCCGGCGGCGATCAGCAGGAGCGCAAGCCGGGCCCCCGCGAGGTGCGATCGGACGGTTGCGCGCTCGGTGAGGCGGAACACCCAGTTCGCGGCCGGCTCCATTGGAAGCGCGAACAGTACCCTCGCGCCCACGGCGGCGAGGAACGTGAGCACGAGCGAAACGGAGAGGAGCGGCGCGGTCGGCGACGTGGCTGCCGTCCAGCCCTTCGCCGCGACGCCCAGCAGGCCGGCAAGCGCGATGGCGCAGCCGACGCCGATGTAGATGCCGTACAGAAGCCGGTGCTGACGGCTGCGCGCAAAGCTCGCCATGACGAAGGCGAACACACCGTAGGCAATCGGGCGGGCAGCCGCGAGCGGACGCGCGAGCTGACCGCCGAGCCGGCCGATGAGGCTGGGCGCGGCGGCGAGCGGCACGTCCTGCGTCTCGAGCGCGCGATGCACGAGCCGGTGATAGGTGACGACATACAGCAGGATCGCGACCGCCGCGACAGACGCCGTCACCCAGACACCACGCCAGGCGAGGAGCCGGAACACGTCGCCAGGCGAACCGGCGATGACCTCGGAGAGTCCGAGGAACCAGAGCGGCGGCGCCCACGTCACAAGCGCGTCCGGCTGCACGATGCTCGTGTCGAGCAGGCTCCGGAGCCCGCGAACCATCACGCCCCGGAAAATCACCATCTGCAGCAGGAGAATCACCGCCGTGAACTGACCCCACACGATCAACCGGTGGACCCACCGGCCGCGAGCGAGCGCGAGCAGCACGCTCTGCACCGCCAGCACCGCGCAGAAGACGAATGTTGTCGCGAGGCCGGCGCTGAGGAAATTGCCGGCGACCGCCAGGAGCACGCCGCCCTGATACTGGCCCACGACCGTCCCGTAGAGCATTCCCACGGGAACGCCTACGAGCAGAGTCATCACCCCGAGCACGAGGCCGAGCGCCGCCAGCCGCGCGACCACGATCAGGCGGTTGGTGATCGGCAGCACCGACATGATGTGCGCGTCCCGTCGATCCGGAAAGACGCCGTCCCAGATCACCAGAGAGATCAGCCCCGCCGGGACCATCGCCAGCAGCAGCAGCTGGAGCTTGTCGCCCCAGATGGTGGGTTGCAGCATCTCGGGCCGCCACCTCGCCAGGTAGACATAGGCTCCCCACATGTTGACTGGCAGGTACAGGCCGGGGCCGTAGATGAGGGCGGCGCCCCAGATCAGCAGGCGCACCTGCGGGAGGCCGGGCGGCATCAGCTCGCTCTCGAAGAGGCGCGAGAAGAACGTGCGCACGAGCAGCGCGCCGCGGCCGTCGGTCATCACATCCTCATCGCGCCGACGAGATCCTCGGCGGTCCGATCGACGTCGGTCTCGATCACGAGCGCGCGGAACACTCCCTCGAGCGATGGCATCTTCATGAGGTCGCGCAGCCGCGACACGTCATCGTGCGCCACGACCCGGCCTTCGTGAAGAATGACGACGTTGGTGCAGACGGCCTCCACCGTCTCGAGCAAGTGCGAGCTGTAGATCACGAGCTTGCCTTCCCGCGCCAGCGCCTTGACGAGCGACCGCAGCACGAGCGACGCCGTGACGTCGAGGCCCGAGTTGGGCTCGTCGAACACGACGACGCGCGGATCGTGCAGCAGCGCCGCCGACAGCAGGACCTTCTGCCGCATGCCTTTCGAGTAGGCGGACATCGGCGCGTAGCGCGCGTCCTCGATTCCCCACAGTTTCAGGAAGGCCTCGATCTTCTCGTCGAGCCGGCCGGCCGGGAGGCCGCGCAACCGGCCGACCAGGGACAGATACTCGGGCCCGGTCAGGTACTGATAAAGATGCGCTTCCTCCGGGACGTAGCCGACCTGGGCCTTATAGGCGATCGGATCGGCGTCGATCGGCGCCCCGTCGACGCGGACGCTTCCTCCCGACGGTTGAATCAACCCCGTGACGATCTTCACGGTCGTCGACTTGCCCGAGCCGTTGCGGCCGAGCAGCCCGAGAATCCGCCCGGGCTGGATCGCGAAGCTGACGTCGCGTATGGCGGGGAGGGCGCCGTAGTACTTGGTCAGACGGAGGGCTTCGAGCATGGTCTGTTCGACACCGGGTGAGACGGGATGTTCCGGACCGCGGAGGCAATCGAGGGCACGGAGAGTGACAAACACGGAGACACGGGGTTCACGGAGATCTTGGGTTTGAAGCCCAAGCGAAGAAACTCCGTGCGTTCTCCGTGACTCCGTGTCTCCGTGGTTAGCCTTCTCCGTGCGCTCCGGTTACTCCGTCGACTCCTTACTGAATGTCCCGTCGAATCACCAACACCAGCGCATCTCTCGCCGCAAAGCGGTGCCGGTGCGCGACGCCATCGGCGACGCGGTCGAAGTACGCGACGTCGCCCGTCTCGAGGTTGACCCACTCGGCGAGCGGCGTCGCCGGCGGCAGCGTGATCGTCGCCTCTTGCGGCACGTCCCGATGGTTCATCGCAATGAGCACGAGCGCCTGACGCGACTCGAAGAGCCTGGCATCAACAAGGTCCGCGCGCGCCCCCTCGATCGGCTTGATCGTCAGGAACAGCGCGGAGCTGCCCGCCACTCTGCTCGCGAAATCGCCCGCGGCGCGAAGGTGCGGCGCGATCCCTCCCGCCGGGGCCCGAGCGGTCGGTGTGGGCGCGTCGACCGCGAACGCGATCGCGCGCGCGCCGTGGCGGATCGCCGTCCAGCCGCGATACCGCAGAGCCGACGGAGGGCCCGACCCGTCGAGCAGGACCATCGGCGGCTTGTCTTCGACACCTTTTGCGATGACCTGCAGCTCGGCTTCGGCCGCGGCGGCGCGGATCCGTTCGACGCGATCGTCCGGCACGACGATGGCGGTGAATCCGAGCGCGCGAATCGCGACCAAATCCTGATTCCAGGGGGCGCCTTCCTCAGCCGCGTAGCGCACCGCGACCGGAAAAACCGGCGCCACCTGAGCCGTCAGCACGAACGCCAGCACCGGGAGCCCGTAACTCATGACTCAGAACTCATAACTCATAACTCAGAACTGCTAGAATTCACCCCCTCGAGGTGGATGAATGAGAAAGCTCATCTTCGTCGTTGCGCTCTGCGCGGTCGCGCTCGCCGGAACCGACGCTCCCCGGGCTGACGGCTACCTGACGCCGCCGAAGGCGATCGTGGACATCCTCGACGCCGAACCCGTTCCGACCGTCACGGTAAGCCCCGACCATCGGACGCTCGCCATCTTCCGTCGGCGATCGATGCCGACGATCGCCGAGGTCGCCGAGCCGATGCTCCGGCTCGGCGGGCATCGAATCAACCCGAAGATCAACGGCCCGCATCTGCTGCGCGTGACGACGTCGCTCGCGCTCAAGCCGGTCGCCGGCGGCGCCGATCGAGCGGTTGCCCTGCCCGCGGGCGCCAACCTTCTCTCGATGGGCTTTTCTCCCGACGGCAAACGTCTCGCCGTCGGCGTCGTCCGTCCGGCCGGGATCGAAGTGTGGGCCGTCGACGCCGCGACCGGACAGGCAAAGGCGCTGACCGGACCGATCCTGAACGCGACGTTCAGCGGCGGCGGACCCGGGTTCGGCGGCGGCGGGTGCGATTGGCTCGATTCGAGCGCCGAGCTGCTCTGCTCGTTCGTGCCTGCGGGGCGCGGCCCCGCGCCGACGGCTCCGGCGGTCCCGCCGGGGCCGAACGTCCAGGAGTACAGCGGCAAGCCGGCCCCCGCGGCGACGTTCCAGGATCTGCTCGAGACCGATCACGACGAGAAGCTCTTCGAGTACTACTTCACGAGCCAGCTTGCATACATCGACGCCGCGACGGGACGCCGGACGAACGTCGGGCGGCCCGGCATCATGTATCGCGCCTCGCCGTCGCCCGACGGGCAGTACGTGCTCGTCGCGCGCCTGAAGCGGCCCTTCTCCCGGCTGCGGCCGTCGAGCGCGTTCGCGAAGGACGTCGAGGTCTGGAACCGGGCCGGGCAACTCGTCAAGAAGATCGGCGACCTGCCGCTGGCCGAGGACATCCCGATCAACGGCGTGGAAAAAGGACCGCGCAGCTATCGCTGGAACGCCGCCGAGCCCGCCACGGTTGTCTGGGCCGAAGCGCTGGACGAAGGCGATCCGAGGAAGCGGGTCCCGAACCGCGACGCGATCTTCTCGGTGAAGGCGCCGTTCACCGGGACGCCCACGGAAATGGTCAAGACGGAGATGCGGTTTCAGACCATCGCCTGGACCGACACGGGCGTCGGGCTTGTCTCCGAGTTCGAACGCCGCGGCCGGCGTACGCGTACCTCCATCCTCGAGCCAGGGTCCAGCCAGCTGCGCAAGCTGTGGGACCGCAGCTCGGAGGATCGCTACGGCGATCCGGGCGAGCCGATGGTCCGTGCGGGGCTCGGGCGGATCATTCAGTCGGGAGACTGGATTTACACGACCGGCGAAGGGGCGTCGCCCGAGGGAGACCGGCCCTTCCTCGATCGCGTCAGCCTCAAGACCGGCGCGAGCGAGCGGCTGTTCCGATCCGACAATCAGAGCTACGAGACGGTCGAAGCGATTCTCGGCGACGACGGCAAGCGGATCCTCACCCAGTACCAGACGAAGTCGGAGCCGTCCAACTACTGCGTGCGCGACCTGACCGCCGGCACGCGTCAGGCGCTGACGGCGTTCAAGGATCCCCATCCGCAGATCACGCCCTCGACGATGAACCGGCAGTTCGTCACCTACAAGCGGGATGACGGGGTACAGCTCTCGGGGACGCTGTACGTGCCGGCCGATCACAAGCCGGGGCAGCGGCTGCCGATGGTGGTCTGGGCGTACCCGCGCGAGTTCACGACGGCCGACGCGGCGAGCCAGGTCGTCGGATCGCCGAACCGGTTCACCTCGATCGGCGGCGCGTCCCATCTGCTGCTGCTGACGCAGGGCTACGCGATCTTCGACGGCCCCACGATGCCGATCGTGGGCGAGGGGGAGACGGCCAACGATCACTATGTCGAGCAGCTCGTGTCGAGCGCGAAGGCGGCGATCGACAAGGCGGCCGCGATGGGAGTCGCGGATCCCGGCCGCGTCGGCGTGGGCGGCCACAGCTACGGGGCGTTCATGACGGCCAACCTGCTGGCGCACTCCGATCTGTTCCGCGCCGGCATCGCGCGAAGCGGCGCGTACAACCGGACGTTGACGCCGTTCGGGTTCCAGAACGAGCGCCGGACGTTCTGGGAGGCGCGTGACGTGTACGCGAAGATGTCGCCGTTCTTCTTCGCAGACAAGATCAACGAGCCGATCCTCCTGATCCATGGCGAAGCGGACAACAATTCGGGCACCTATCCGATCCAGACCGACCGGCTCTACATGGCGCTCAAGGGGCACGGCGCGACGGTGCGCTACGTCACGCTGCCGCTCGAGTCGCACGGTTACTCGGGCCGCGAGTCGGTGCTCCACACGGTCACCGAGATGCTCAACTGGATGAACAAGTACGTCAAGGAGGCGCGGCCGCGCGAAACGACGGCGTCGCGATAGGTTCGAACCTGTTCGAACCCGAGAATGTTTTCAGTCGAAGCCCTTCGAGAGTTGTACGACTGGATGGAGTGGGCGGACGGCGCGGTCTGGCGCGCGACGCTCGCGCAGCCCGCGACGGAGGGGGACGCGAAGATTCGCGGGCTGCTGCTCCACGTCCACGTCGTCCAGCGCGCGTTCCTCGCGGTCTGGACGGACGGGCCGCTGACCTTCCCCGAGCCCGACGAGTTCCCGTCGCTCGGCGGCATGCGGGACTGGGCCCGTCCGTACTACGCCGAGGCCCGGCGGTTTCTGGCGTCGCTCGATGCGGCCGCGCTCGTCCGGCCGGTGACGATGCCGTGGATCGAGGAGTACCAGGCCCGGGAAGGGCGCACGTTCGGGACGCCGACGCTGTCAGAAACGATCTTCCAGGTCGTCAGCCACTCCACCTATCACCGCGGCCAGGTGAACGTCCGGCTGCGCGAGCTCGGAGGAGAGCCGCCGCTCGTCGACTACATCGCCTGGATCTGGTTCGGCAGGCCGAAGCCGGACTGGACGTAGAGCGTCGATGCTCCGAATCACGTCAACGTTTGCAATAGAAGACAACGAGCTCGAAGAGCAGTTCGTTCGCGCCTCCGGGCCAGGCGGGCAGAACGTCAACAAGGTGGCGTCAGCGGTACAGCTGCGATTCGATGCCGCGCGCTCACCCGCCTTGAGTCCAGAAGTCCTTCAACGGCTGCGCGCGATCGCGGGCGCACGGATGACCGATGAAGGGGTGGTCGTCATCGACGCGCGGCGGCACCGGACCCAGCATCAGAACCGCGAGGACGCGCGGCACCGGCTCGTCGCGTTGATTCGTGAAGCGCTGGTCAGACCGAAGAAGAGGCGGAAGACGCGTCCGACCAAGGCGTCAAAAGAGCGGCGCTTTACAGCGAAGCGCCACCGGTCCGAGTCCAAACGCCGCCGCGGCAAGATCGTCGACGAAACATGAAGCAGCCCTAAAGGGCTGCGCTACGGACACACCTCTGCGCTCTGCTACCTCTGCGTCCTCTGCGTCTCGAGCCACCGATCGACATGCGTCTCGAGGGTACGCATCGGCATCGACCCGCTCATCAGCACCGCTTCATGGAACTGGCGCACGTCGAACTTCGACCCGAGGGCTTTCTCCGCCTTCCCGCGCAGCTCTCTGAACCCGCGGCTGCCCATCTTGTACGCGAGCGCCTGCCCCGGCATGTCGACGCCGTAGCGGAGCGACTCGGTGCGGATCTGCTCCTCGGATTCGAGCGTGTGCTCGCGCATGTACGTCCATCGCCCGTTCCCGGCTCCAGCCGAGCGCGTTCATCCCGGTGTCGACGACCAGGCGGACCGAGAGAAACATGTCCATCATCAGCCGGCCGTACTGGTCGTACGGATCCGCGAACAAACCGGCTTCGTCGCCGAGGCTCGACGCGTACTCGCCCCAGCCTTCTGTGTACGCCGTGTGCCTCGTCTCCCGCCGAATCGGCGGCAGCGAGCCGTTCTCGGTCTGCAGGTTGATCTGGAAGTGATGGCCGGGCGCCAGCTCGTGAAACGCGAGCGCGCGGACGTTGAGCAGGCTCCGCGACTCGAGCTTCGACCCGTTGTAGTTGTAATACCCCTTCGGGTCGCGCGGCGTCGGGACCTGGTAGTAGCCGTACGTCATCGACCCTTCGAGGCGCGGGTCCAGCCGCTTGACGCCGTACGGCGCTTTCGGCCGCCGAAGAAACAGCCCGTCGAGCTTCGGCTCCATCTCACGCATCGCAGCCATCAGCTTGTCGCCGATCTCGTCGGGCGTCTTCGGGAAGAACCTCGGGTCGGTCCGGAGAAACGCGTGGAACTCCGCCTTGGTGCCGGTGAACGCCAGCCGTTCGCGGACCTTTGCCATCGCCGCGTTGATGCGTTCAACTTCGGCGAGGCCGATCGTCGTGCACCTCCTCCGGCGTCACGTCGAACGTCGTGTGACGCTTCACCAGCCAGGCGTAGTACTGGTCGCCGCCGGAATACTGCGAGAGACCGACCGCTGACGGCGCCTTCGAGCGGTACGCCGCGCCGTAGTCGTCTGCGAGCGCCTTGGCCGCCGGCCGGATCTGGCCGGTCAGGAGAATCCGGATCGCCGCCCGGAACGAATCCGCATCCGCCTTGGAGACCCCTGCCAGACGCGTCTCGTCAACGTCGAAGGTGCGATCGAGCGCTTCGAGGTCGGCGGCAAAGAACGCGGACGCGAGATCGAGCGACGCCTGCGGGATGCGGATGCCCGACCGAACCTGATCCGCGGTGCGCGCACGGATCTGCCCGATGGCCTCCGCATACTGCTTGAGCAGCGACAGGTACCGCTCGCGCTCGGCCGGCTGGCGGACCGGCAGCAGCGCGAACACCTGCTGCAGGCCCCGGATCGGCGTGGAGTACAGGCAGCACGAGGAACGGAAGCGCATCGAACCGCGTTTCCATCAACTCCTCGGCCTCCCAGCGCAGGATCTCCCGCGTCAGCCAGTCCTCGTGCGACAGGCCCTTCGGATCGATGCGCCGGAGCCGACCGAGAAACGACCGGCCAAACGCCGCGTCGCGCTGCGCCTGCGCCAGCGACAGGTCGGGTAGCCGCTCGACTGGCAGCCCCTGCCGCAGCCGCAGCATCGGACTGCGCTCGAGCCGGAACGTCGCGAGCTCGTCGGCGAGCGTCGCGACAGGCGACCCTTCGGCTACGCTCAGGGCAGGCCCGGCCTGACCGGCGATCAGGATCGAGACGGTGACGAGCAGCAGCAGTCGAATCATTTCAGCTCGCGGGCCCACCCCCGCTCGCGCAGGCCGCGGGCGCTGAACCGCGCCAGCCCGAACAGAGGATCGGGCGCGCGCTCGCCGAGGACGATCGCCGCGATTCGCTCGCCGAGCGCCGGGCCGAACTTGAACCCGTGGCCAGAACCGCCGCCGGCAATCCAGACGTTCGACAGCGACGGATGCTTGTCGATGATGAAGTTCGAGTCAGGCGAGTTCTCGTACTGACAGACTCGCGCCTCGACGATCGGCGCGCCCTTCAATTCCGGAAACCTGCGCGCAAGGAGCGCCCTGGCATCCGCCAGGCCTTTGGCCGACGGCATCCGGTCCATCGTCTCGATCGTCGTCGGATCGACGGCGGCGCCATGCGTATCGTCGGCGACTTTGAAGCCGCGCCACTGATTGCCGGGGATGCCATAGAACAGCCGCGCGCCGTGCTCGATCCAGACGGGAAAACGGGCGTCGGCGAATCGATCTCCGGGTGGCGTGCCGAAGAAGAACACTTCCTGGCGGGTCGGCCGGATCTTCGTCTCGAGCAGATCGGGAAACAGCTGGCCGAGCCAGGGACCGCACGCGAAGACGAACGCGTCAGCCTCGATCGCTGCCGCTTCCGCCAGTGTCAGCGAGCGCAGGGACCCGCCCGGCGACGGGCCGGGCGTCGCGCGGTCCTGGACGTAGGTCCCACCTTCCATGCGGAAGCGATCGAGGACCGTCTCGCAGGCGCGGCGCGCCAGAAGGTACCCCGCGGTGGCTTCGAAGAGCGCCCAGCGGATTCCGTCGAAGGCGATCTGCGGATAGCGCTTCGCGGCGGCTTCCGGTGTCAACTCCTCCACAGGCAGGCGCGCCTCGCGCAGAAGCGGGATCGATGCGCGCTCGAGGCTGTCATCGGCGCCCGCCACCATCCAGAGCGCTCCGGTCTGATAGTAGAGGCGCTGGCCGATCTTCGCCTCGTGCTCCTTCCACAGCTCGAACGCCCGGACAGCCAGCTCGACGTAGAGCCGGTTGTCGCCGTAGACGCCGCGGATCACGCGCGTCTCGCCGCCGGAGCTCGCGCGGGCATGTCCCGGTCCCCAGGCATCGACGAGCGTGACGCGGCACCCGCGCCGCAGCAGCGCGAGCGCGGTCCATCCGCCGAACGCGCCCGCCCCGACGACCGCGACCCTGGGGCGAGGCTGTTTCCTGATCGCGAGGAGCGGCGTTGCGGCCGTCAGGTGCAGGAACGTCCGGCGTTTCACGGGCTGGGCGCGAGCATCAGAATCTGGCCGGGCCTGGCGCCGGTGTGCTCGCCGTTCTTCACGACCGCGACGCCGTTGACGATGACGTGCGGCACGCCGGCGGCGTAGGCGTGCGGGCGCTCGAAGGTGGCGGTCTCGCCGACGCGCGCGGGATCGAACAGCACGAGGTCCGCCGCCCATCCCTCGCGGATGACGCCGCGCCGTCCCAGCCGGAAATGCGACGCGGGAAGCGACGTCATTTTACGAACCGCCTCTTCGAGCTTCACGAGCTTCCGCTCGCGCACGTAGCGGCTCAGGACCCGGACGTTGTTGCCGTAGCCGCGCGGGTGCGGCACGCCGTCGCCCGGCGTCAGCACCGATGCGTCCGAGGCGATCGCGACCTCCGGATGCTTCATGATCCGATCGACGTCGTCGTCGGACATGAAGTGATAGACCATCGTGGCGTTGCCGGCGATCAGCATGTCGCGCGCCTGCTCGAGCTGCGCGTCCAGGTCGTCACGCCCTTTTTTCTTCGCGGCCGCCTGCTTGATCGTGAGGCCGTTCAACGACGGATCGGCGGCGTGCGAGGCGATCGTCGCGAAGGACAGATCGCTCAGACCGCGATCCGCGAGCAGCTGCTTCATCTCCCCGCGCACGCGGGTCCAGGCCGCCTCGTTCTGCAATCGGTCGCGGGTTTTTTCCGGGCCACCTTCGAGCACCCATGATGGAAAGCGAATCCCGAGGTTCGACGAGGCGGCCGTGTAAGCGTACTGATCCGCCCGGACGTCCACGCCCCGCTTTCGCGCCTCGTCGATCAGGACGAGCGCCCGAGCGCTCGAGCCCCATCGGCTCGGGGCGTCGACCTTGAGATGGGAGATCTGCACGCGGCAGAGGCTGCCTTCGCCGACGCGGATCGTCTCCGTCACTGCCTCTTCCAGCGCCGTCCCCTCGTTTCGCATGTGCGAGGCGTAGATGCCGCCCGCCGAGCCGGCGACCTTCGCGAGCTCGATGATCTCGGGCGCCGCCGCGTAGGCCCCGGGCACGTACTGAAGACCCGTCGACAGCCCCACGGCGCCGTCGGCCATGCCCTTCCAGACGAGCGAGCGCATCTTGGTGAGCTCGCCCGTCGTCGGGGGGCGGCGCTCGGCGCCCAGGACGACTCGTCGGACCGTGTTGTGGCCGATGAGCGTCGCGAAGTTCACCGACGCCCCGACCAGCCGGACGCGTGCGAGCGCTTCGCCGATGTCGAGCGACGAGCTGCCGCAGTTGCCCGCCACGATCGACGTGACGCCCATCCGGATGAAGTTCTCCGCGAGCGGATGCTCGGCCAGATCGTCGGCGTGCGTGTGGACGTCGACGAAACCGGGCGCGACGATGAGCCCGGCCGCCTCGATCGTTTCCTTGCCCGCGAGGGCGTTCACCTTCCCGATCGCCGCGATGAGGCCCTCGCGGATGCCGATGTCGGCGCGCCGCGGCGCGGCGCCGGTCCCGTCGACGACGAGGCCGCCTTTGATGACCAGATCGAAGGATGAGGATTGCGCGAAGATCTCCGGTTCGCCGGGCCTGAGAGGCCCGGGGCTCCGAGATGGCGCTGGGCTCAAGGCGAGGACCATGAACGTGATGACGCACAACCTCAACATGGCCGGCATAGAATGCCATACATGCGTCGCATAGTCTGCGTCATGGCGGTCGTGATCGGGATCGGGTGGTCGGGCCTGTCTATTTCCGGAGCGCGGGGCCTCTCAGGCCCCGCGGCGCCGTCGAGCACCGAGATCCTCTGGGACAAGTTCGGCGTCCCGCACATCTTCGCCGCGGATACCGATTCCCTCTTCTACGCCTTCGGCTGGGCGCAGATGGAGGCGCACGGCGATCTGATCCTGCGGCTCTACGGCGAGGCGAGGGGCCGGAGCGCGGAATACTGGGCCGTCGACAGCAACCTCGAGATCGACAAGTGGGTGCGCCGAATGGGCGTCCCGGCGCGCGCGCGAGACTGGCTCGCCGCGCAGACCCCGGCCGAGCGCGGCCGGCTCGAAGCGTTCGTCGCGGGCGTCAACGCGTACGCGCGCGCCCACGCGGATCGGATCGCGGATGACGTCGAGATCGTCCTGCCGGTCACGCCGACCGACGTCATCGCGCACGGCCAGCGCGTCATTCTCTTCGAGTTCGTCACGTCGCGTAACGCGGTCACCCAGGCGACGAAAGCCTGGAGCGAGCCGTCCCCCACGGGGCTCGGGGGGTCCAACGCGTGGGCAATCGCTCCGTCGCGCTCCGCTTCCGGCCACGCGATCCTCGTCGCGAACCCGCACCTGCCCTGGTCCGGCTTTTTCCGCTGGTTCGAGGCGCAGCTCGTTGCTCCTGGTGTCGACGTCACCGGCGCCGCGCTCGTCGGCAACCCTCTCGTCGGGATTGCGTTCAACGATCGGCTCGGCTGGACGCACACCAACAACACGCTCGACGGCTTCGACCTCTACGACCTGACGCTCAAGAACGAGGGGTATGTCTGGAATGGCGACGTGCGAGCGTTCGACGTCGAAACGCAGACGATCAAGGTGAGGAAGCGCGACGGCACGACCCGCGAGGAGCCGCTCGTCATCAAGCGGTCGATTCACGGTCCCGTCGTGGCGGAGAGACAGGGGAAGGCGATCGCGCTCCGGATCGTCGGGCTCGATCAGCCGCACATCGGAGATCAGTATTGGGACATGGCCCGCGCGACGACGTTCGCGGAGTTCGAGGGAGCGGTACGCCGCCTGCAGAATCCGTTCTACACCGTGATGTACGCCGATCGCGCCGGGCGCATCATGCATCTGTTCGGCGGACGGACGCCGGTGCGCCCGGCCGGCAGCTACGACTGGTCCGGGATCGTCCCGGGCGAGTCGAGCGCGACGCTCTGGACCGCGACGCACGCCTACACCGATCTCCCGCGCGTCGTCGATCCGCCGAGCGGCTGGCTCCAGAACGCCAACGATCCGCCGTGGACGACGACGTTCCCCCCGGCGATCGACGCGAACGCGTATCCGCGCTACATGGCGCCGCGGTTCATGCACTTTCGCGCGCAGCGTTCGGCGCGGATGCTCGCAGAAGACGATCGGGTCACGTTCGACGAGGCCGTCGCTTACAAACATTCCACCCGCATGGAGCTGGCGGACCGCGTCCTCGACGATCTGCTCCCGGCCGCGAAGCAGGCCGGCGGCGCCGCCGCGCGCGCCGCGGCAATCCTCGACGCGTGGGACCGCTCGGCGGACGCGTCCAGCCGTGGAGCCGTGCTCTTCGAGCGGTTCAACGGCGAGCTGACGAAGGCGAGCGGCCGGAGCGGGCCGTTCAGCGTGAAGTGGAGCGAGCGCGATCCCCGGACGACGCCGGACGGGTTTGCCGATCCGGCTGCGGCGGTCGCGGCGCTCGAGCGCGCAGCCGCTTCGCTCGAAAAAGATGGCCTCGCGCTCGACGTCCCGTGGGGCGACGTGTATCGCTTGCGGCGTTCTGGCGTCGATCTGCCAGGCAACGGCGGGCCCGGCGACCTCGGCATCTTCCGGGTCGTCGGCTATCGCAAGGCGCAGGACGGCAAGTACGAGGCGGCCGGCGGCGACTCCTTCATGTTCGTCGCCGAGTTCGCCACGCCGGTGCGCGCCATGACGAGCGTCGCGCCCGGCAACTGGTCGCAGACCGGGTCGCCGCACGCCGCCGATCAGCTCGCGCTGTTCGCCGAGAAGAAGCTGAAACCGGCGTGGAGGGTGCGGAAGGACATCGAAGCCAACCTGGAGAGACGAGAGGTCGTAGACGCGCGGAAGTGAACCGGACCGACCTCAGCGCTTCGTCAGGTTTCGCTCCTCTGCGATGGCGTCGATCCACAACTGCAGCGTCAGGTCTTCCCGCTCCGGCCGGAGCACGAGCGCCCGCTGCTCGGACTCGTACCGGTGCCGCAGGCGCTCGAGATCCAGCGACGCCGCGCGCGCGAGGTGCTTCACATCCTCGAAATCCTGGTCGCTGTTGCGTTCCAGTTTGCTGAGGGCAAGGTCGTAAGGATCGGGCGCCAGGAGCCTGAGACGGGAGTAGGCTCCAGGAAACATCTCACCCAGCCTGCTGACGTAGTCTTCCGGAAGGTGGGCGACCGATACCTTCTGGATGTGCACGCGGTACTTCCGCGCGAGCGAGCCACCCTCCTGCGCAAGATCGAGGAGCTCACCAAGACGCGCTCCGGGAACAACATCGAGAACGTCGATGTCGCCGGTCGGCCGTGCCAGGCCGTAGCACATTGCGACCGTGAACCCCCCGATGCAATGCAAGTCCATCGGCGCGGTGAGCTGCGCGTTCAGATCTTTGAGAAAAGACCGCCACGGTTCCGGGACCGCATCAGGCGGCATCCGGCACCTGGTCCGACGACAGGCGGGTCAGCAGGTTCCAGTGCCGGGCGGCCGGCGGACGACTCTCCTGCAGCCATCGACGCTCGGTCGCCGTCAGCGACGTGCGGCCGAAGACATCTTCGCGCACGAGGCGCGCTCGCTCGAGCTGGCGCTCGACATCTGCGAGCCTTGCGGCGCCCGCGTCGTCCTTCCGCCGCTCCGCAACCTCTCGGGCCAGCGAGACGACAAACCCGAGACGATTCTGGAGGTCCTGGAGCTTGGCCTGTTCCATGACCCAGTCCCACGGCATGTCCGGGTACCGCAGGGCCAGCCACGGCAACGCGGCGGCAAGGCGGGGCTCGAGATCCTGTTTCAGACCGGCCAGGAGCACGACCGCAGGATTCAGCGTCGGCTTGTCAGCCGACAGGTATCGATATCCCGGATATCCCAGGCTTCCCAACGCGACCGCCAGGCGCTGGAAATCGAGCGGCTTCTCGTCTGAGACTGGCCGAGCCGTCGGCCCGAGCTCATACACGCGGAGGACGCGCGTCAGGAGCCGGCGGCTCACGGGGCGCGAACCGGATTCGAGCATCGACAGATAACTCTGTGACACCCTCAGCCGTTTCGCGGCCTCCACCTGAGTCAGCCGCGCCCCGAGCCGTGCCGCCCGCAGCGTGTCTCCCGTCATGGCGGCATGATATCACAAATGTTGTGATATCCGCAATGGCTACACACCCGGAAACGGTTGCACGGTGACACGCCGAGCACCTGCCGTATAGTCGTTAGGCCTACATGCACCCTCTCGACTGGACGCTTGCGATTGGCTTCGTCGGCTGGCTGATCTGGGACGGCGTCAAACGTACCCGTCTCCAACGCACGACCGAGTCCTACTTCCTGGCGAACCGCAGCCTGCCGTGGTGGGCCGTCGGGCTCTCCGTGATGGCGACCCAGTTGAGCGCCATCACGCTCGTCGGGACGACCGGACAGGGCTACGCCGACGGCCTGCGCTTCATCCAGTTCTACTTCGGCCTGCCGCTGGCCATGATCATCCTGTCGGTCACGGTCGTCCCCTTCTTCTACCGCGCGCGCGTGTACACCGCGTACGAGTATCTCGAGCGCCGGTTCGACGTGAAAACGCGCACGCTGACCAGCCTGCTCTTCCTGGTGTCGCGCGGGCTGTCGTGCGCGACGATCGTCGCCGCGCCTGCCGTCGTGCTGTCCGTCATGCTGGGCTGGGACATCACGCTCACGACGCTCGCCATCGCGGGACCGGCCGTCGTGTACACGATTCTCGGCGGCGTCCAGGCCGTGACGTGGACCGACGTGAAGGTCATGGCCCTCACGGTTTTCGTCCTCGTCGCCGCGGTCGTCGTGCTCGTCACGAGCTTTCCGGACAACGTGTCGCTGGACGACGCGCTCGGGATCGCGGGGGCGGCGGGGCGGCTCGACGCATTCAACTTTGACCTGACGCTCACCAATACGTACACCTTCTGGTCCGGAATGATCGGCGGGCTGTTCCTGATGCTCTCCTACTTCGGCTGCGATCAGAGCCAGGTGCAGCGATATCTGTCGGCGAAATCGGTCGAGGAGGGGCGCTCCTCGCTGCTCATGAGCGCGTACTGGAAGATCCCGCTGCAGTTCCTCGTGCTGATTGTCGGCGTGCTCACGTTCGTCTTCTACCTGTTCGTTCCTCCTCCGATGCTCTTCAACCCGGTCCACGACGCGCGGGTCCGCGCGAGCGGACAGGCGCCGCAGTATCTGGCACTCGAGGGGGAGTACAAGACGGCGTTCGAGGCGCGGCAACGGGAGGCCCGAGCCATCGCGGAGACCCGCAAGGCCGGCGACGAAGCGGGGCGCGCGACCGCCGCGATGGAGCTGAGGCGGCACGACGCCTCGATGCGGGAGATCCGCGCGCGCGCAACGGCTCTCGTGCGGACCGCCACCGGGGACGCCGGTTACACCGACGTCAACTACGTCTTTCCGACGTTCATCCGCACGGCGCTGCCGATCGGCCTCGTGGGTCTGTGGATCGTCGCGATCATCACGGCCGCGACCGATTCCATCGCCGCGGAGCTGAACTCGCTGGCGACGGCGACGGTCATCGACTTCTACAAGCGGCTGTTCAAGCCGGCCGCGTCGGACGAACACTATGTACGGGTGTCCAAGTTCGCGACCGCCGGCTGGGGCGCCTTCGCGTGCATCGTCGCCGTCTATGCCAGCACGCTCGGCTCGCTGATTGAAGTGGTCAATCGCTTCGGGTCGTTCTTCTACGGATCGATCCTGGGCGTGTTCATGCTCGCGATTCTGACGCGGCGGGCGACGGGCACCGGCGCGAGCATCGGGCTGGCTGCGGGAATGAGTGCCGTCGCGCTCGTCGCCTTCGGCCGGCCGGACATCGCCTTCCTCTGGCACAACGTCGTCGGCGCGGTCGTCGTGTTCGTCTGTCGGGATGGTCGTCAGCGGCTTTACGAGTAGTACCCGCTCGAACGCCCAGAGCGCGCTGAGCACAACACCCTGGAACAGAGATGACGCGCAGGAAAACCTTGCGCATCCCCGAAGTATAGAGATCCTCAGTCATTCTCGCCTACGCAATCGGCGACCCGAGACCCACGACCCGCGGCGCGGCGGGACGCCAGGACAGCGGCCGCGGCGGGGAAACATGTCGCATTTGTCGGCCGGCCGGACGGTCCGGAATAGGCCCGACCGTCCGCTTCTGCGCACCCTGCGGCGCAGTTGTGTGGCACGTCGTCGCCATCACCGCCGCGCAAAGGGCGAATAACAGCCGCGCTCTCATGCCGGAGAACGAGATTGCAAGAATGGGACCGACGCGGTCATGTCGAGCCGCCAGTAATCGAGGGTCAGCGGTGGATCATCGCGGACGGCCTCGGCCGAGAGCTGCGCCGTGAAAACGGCCTCGAGCTCAGGCGGGAGCCGGGCGATGTGATGGCGGACGCAGACCGTTTTCAGAAAGGCGCGGTACGTCTCGGCCGAATCGAACGAGACCGGGCTTGGGTAGAGCGCCGTCACGACGCCGACGAACCCGGCTGTCTCCAGCCGCCGCCCCGTCGTGTCGGCGTCGGCGAAGTTCCAGGGCGCGCGCCAGCCGGCGAAGTACGGCGCGAAGTCACGACGACGCATCAGCGCGTCGGCGCGCTCGAGCAGCCGCTGGAGGTTGGGCCCTCCTCCGCATTGGGCGACGAGCCGTCCGCCTGGCTTGAGCGCACGGTGCACGCTCGCGAACAGCCGGTCGTGATCGTGGACCCAGTGGAAGGTGGCGGTGCTGAAGATGAGGTCCAGCGCACGGCTGAACGGCAGGGCGGCCGCATCGGCGCGGATCAGGGGTGTGGCACCAGGCTTTAGCCTCGTCTGTGTGGCACCAGGCTTTAGCCTGGTCTCAGGACGAGGCTGAAGCCTCGTACCACTGCCATCTCGAAGATACGCCCGAGCCTGGTCGAGCATCGCCTCCGACGAGTCGATGGCGATCACGCGACCGCCTGGCAGCCGCTCCGCGAGCTCGGCCGTCAGCCGTCCGGTACCGCAGCCGACGTCCGCGGCCGTCTCATCCCCGCGCAGCTCGAGGCGCGCGAGCACGTCCAGGCCCCAGGCGAGCTGCGGCTCGGACAGCCGGTGATACGCGCCCGCATCCCAGTCGTTCATCAGCGCCCCGACTTGCGCATTCTGCAACGGTCCCGATAGAATCCCTCGAAAGTTGGACGAATCTCGTTCCCTTCGGTGAGCGGGTGTCGCACCCGCGGAGGGTTTGACCGTTGGATCACCCGTCGACGGTCCACCATGTGGACCACGGCCACAAGCCACACGAGCACGCGCACGACCTTCCGTTCTGGCGTAGGTACATCTTCTCGGTCGACCACAAAGTCATCGGGATCCAGTACGCGATCACGGCGCTGCTGTTCCTGTTCTTCGGTTTCAGCCTGATGATGCTGATGCGGTGGCAGTTGGCCTATCCGGGCCAGCCGATCCCGCTCATCGGCAACCTGCTGGGCATGGCGAACGCGCCGGGCGGCATCATGCTGCCGGAGTTCTACAACCAGCTCGGCGCCATGCACGGCACGATCATGGTCTTCCTTGGCGTCGTGCCGCTCGCCGTCGGCGGCTTCGGCAACTACGTGGTCCCGCTGCAGATCGGCGCTCCCGACATGGCGTTCCCCAAGCTCAACATGGCGAGCTACTGGGTGTTCTTCATCGGCGGCGTCGTCATGCTGGCGAGCTTCTTCGTCCCCGGCGGCGCGGCCAACTCGGGCTGGACCTCCTACGTGCCGCTCGCCGCCATCGCGACGACCGGGCAGACCTGGTGGCTGTTCGGGATGGTCTTCCTGATCACCTCGTCGCTGCTCGGGTCGGTCAACTTCATCACGACGATCGTGCAGCTGCGCGCACCCGGGATGACCTGGCTGCGGCTTCCGTTCTTCGTGTGGGCGCAGCTCGTGACCGCGTTCCTGCTGCTGCTCGCGTTCCCGCCGCTCGAAGCGGCGGCGGTGCTGCAGGTCATGGACCGGCTTGCCGGCACGAGCTTCTTTCTCCCGTCCGGACTTGTGATCAGCGGACAGGCGCTTACGAACACCGGCGGCGGGAGCCCGCTGCTCTGGCAGCATCTCTTCTGGTTCCTGGCGCACCCCGAGGTGTACGTCCTGATTCTGCCGGCGATGGGCATCGTCGCGGAGATCCTTCCGAACGCGATCCGCAAGCCGCTCTGGGGCTACCGCCTGCTCGTGTACTCGATCGTGTTCCTCGGGTTCATGTCGTTCGTGGTCTGGGCGCACCACATGTTCATGACGGGCATGGGGACGACGATGAGCGCGTTCTTCCAGACGACGACGATGATCATCTCGATCCCGTCGGTGGTCATCCTGTCGGCGTTCTTCGTGTCGCTGTATGGCGGGTCGATCCGGTTCACGACGCCGGCGCTCTTCGCGATCGCCTTCCTGCCGATGTTCGGCATCGGCGGGCTGACGGGGCTGCCGCTCGGCCTGTCGGCCACCGACATCCACCTGCACGACACGTACTACGTCATCGGCCACTTCCACTACGTCGTCGCGCCCGGAACGATCTTCGCCCTCTTCGCGGGCATCTACTACTGGTTCCCGAAGGCGACGGGGCGGCAGATGAACCGCATGCTCGGCGTCCTGCACTTCTGGGGCTCGTTCATCTGCATCAACCTCGTGTTCTTCCCGATGTTCATCCAGGGGCTGGCGGGGATCAACCGGCGGTTGTACGACGGCGGGATCCAGTATCAGCACGCCGCGCCGCTGCAGCACTGGAACGTCATCCAGGGATGGGCGGCGTGGGGGCTCGGGGCGTTTCAGATCTTCTTCATCATCAATTTCTTCTGGAGCATGAAGCGCGGCAGGCCGGTCACGGCCAACGCGTGGGACGCGACCACGCTCGAGTGGGTCGCGGCGCCGTCGCCCCCCGGACACGGCAACTTCCCGACGCCGCCGCGCGTCTATCGCGGGCCCTACGAATACAGCGTCCCGGGCGCGCCGACCGACTTCACGCCGCAGAACCAGCCCGACACCGGGCCCAACGCGGTGCGCGACTTCCACGCGGAGACGCTGGCGCACGACAAGTTCAAGATATTAGAGAAATAGATGTAGGCCCGACCTTCAGGTCGGGCGTGGCGGAGAAACCCCAACGATGGAAGAGATTCCCTACACAGTAGAAATCAGGCCCGACACCGGCCTCAACAACGTCAAGCTCGGCATCTGGCTGTTTCTCGCGTCCGAAGTCATGCTCTTCGGGGCGCTCTTCTCGTCCTACATCATCCTGCGCACCGGCGCCGACACGTGGCCGCTCGGCGCGACGATCCTGAACGTGCCGCTCGCGACGCTCAACACGGTCGTGCTGATCGGCTCGTCGGTCACGATGGTGATGTCGTGGGCGTCGCTGAAGATGGACGACTTCTCGAAGTACCGCCTGTACATGGGCGCCACCGTCGCGCTGGCGTTCGTGTTCCTCATCGTGAAGTACTTCGAGTACACGGCGAAGTTCGAGCACGGCCTGTGGCCGCGGACGAACACGTTCCTGGCGATTTACTTCACGATGACCGGGCTGCACGGCCTGCACGTGATCGGCGGGATCGTCGTCAACACGTACCTGCTGCTGCCGGGCGCGAAGATGTGGAAGACCCAGCGCGAACGGTTCACCAACCGCGTCGAGGCGGCCGGCCTGTACTGGCACTTCGTCGACCTGGTGTGGATCTTCCTGTTCCCGGTTCTGTATCTGCTTTAGCAGCCCTAAAGGGCTGCGCTACAGGAAACATGTAGCGCAGGCCTTCAGGCCTGCCGTGAGGGATTAATGGCCCACGGCCACGAAGACATCCGCAAGCACGTTCGGGTCTACATCGGCGTGTTCGTCGCCCTGATGGTGCTGACCATCGTCACCGTCGGGGTGGCGCAGCTGCACTTGTCGGTCCCGCTGGCCATTACGGTGGCGCTCTTCGTGGCGATCATCAAGGGATCGCTCGTCGCGCTGTTCTTCATGCACCTCAGCAACGAGCGAAGGGCCATCTACGCGACGCTCGCGTTGACCGTCGCCTTCTTCATCTTCCTGATGGCCATCCCGAAGTTCACGGAGAACGACCAGTTCGGCACCCCGATCGAGCACAAGGCGCCCCCGGCGGCGGAGCACGCGCACTAAGAGGACGCGATGGGTAGAGAGCGCGGAGACGTACTCAACGCAGAGGTCGCAGAGATCGCAGAGAAGATACACAGCGGCGGCCGAGCGGCGCGCCTGCGGCGCGCGGGTTGCGCGAGAGACCGTGGACGTAAGAGCCGCGTGCAGTTCAGGGCTCTTACGTCCGCGGCCTCTCGCACAACCCTGGGCCCGACCGAAGGTCGGGCCCCGCTCGGCCGCCGCTTTGTTTCTGCGTCCTCAGCGTCCTTTGCGTGCTCTGCGTTAAATTCGTCTCACTGACGAACATGTCCTTGAAGTACATTCACCTTGTTTTCATGTCGGCCGCCATCGTGGTGACCGTCATGTTCGCGCTCTGGGCGCTCCAGTCGTCGGTCCCGCTGGCCATCGCCGGGTTCGCCGTCAGCGTGATCGAAGCGGAGTACGCGCGGCGGTTCTTCCGGAAGGCCAGGGCGCTGTGATCCTTGCCCTGAGCGCAGTCGAAGGGATCGCGATGGCCTGCCCGGTCTGTTTCAGCCAGGGCGCCGGCGGGTCGCCGCTCGTGGACGCGGCACTTCTCGGCGTGGTCGTGCTGCTCGCCGTCACGGTGGCGGTGCTCGGCGGGTTCGCCGCGTTCATCCGGCATCTGATGAAGTTGTCCGCGAACCAGGAGGAAATGCCTTGATGGCCCGTTGGCTCGGACTGCCGGTCTCGGCGGCGGAACACGCGCCGCAGCTCGACTTCATGAACGAGGTCGTGCACTGGATGATGCTCGTCCTGTTCGTCGGATGGGGCGCGTTCTTCCTGTACACGCTGGTCCGGTTCCGGCGGCGCCGCAACCCGAAGGCGGACTACCACGGGGTGCGCAGCCATTTTTCGACCTGGAGTGAGATAGCGGTCGGCGTGGCGGAAGTCGTCCTGCTGGTTGCGTTCGCGATCCCGGCCTGGGCGCTCCGCGTCGCCGACTTCCCGCCCGAGTCCGAGGCCACGGTCGTCCGCGTGATCGGCGAGCAGTTCGCGTGGAACGTCCACTACCCCGGTCCGGACGGCGAATTCGGGTCGACCGACATCAAGCTCATCACCCCGGACAATCCGCTCGGGCTCGATCGCAAGTCGATGCACGCCGCGGACGACATCACGACGGTCAACCTGCTGCATCTGCCGATCAACAAGCCGGCGATTATCCATCTTGGGAGCAAGGACGTCATTCACAGCTTCGGCCTGCCAAACTTCAGGGTGAAGCAGGACTCGATTCCCGGCCTGATGACGCCCGTCTGGTTCACGCCCAACCGCGCCGGGGACTACGAGATCGCCTGTTCGCAGCTGTGCGGGCTCGGCCACTACCGCATGCGCGGGTTCATCACGATCGGGTCGGACGAGGAGTTCAAGAAGTTCCTGGCGGAGAACGGCCCGCAACCATAAATGTTGCGTGTCGCCCTTCTCCTCGCACTGCTCCAGTCGCAACCGGACCACGGCCAGCTCGCCAGGGATATCTTCAAAGAGCTGATCGAGATCAACACGACCGACTCGGTCGGCGACAACACGAAGGCGGCGGAGGCGATGGCCGCGCGCCTGCGCGCCGCCGGATTCCCGGCCGAGGACCTGAAGGTCCTCGCGCCCGCCGACCGCAAGGGCAATCTCGTCGCGCGGTTCCGCGGCGCCGGCAAGCAGAAGCCGATCCTCCTCCTCGCCCACCTCGACGTCGTCGAGGCGCGGCGCGAGGACTGGTCGATGGATCCGTTCGCGTTCAACGAGAAGGACGGCTACTTCTACGGCCGCGGCACGAGCGACGACAAGGCGATGGCGGCGATCTTCGTCGCCAACCTGATCCGCCTCAAGCAGGAGGGGTTCGTCCCGCAGCGCGACATCATCGTCGCGCTCACGGCTGACGAAGAGGGTGGCGACCACAACGGCGTGGACTGGCTGCTCCAGAACCATCGCGCGCTCATCGAGGCCGAGTTCACGATCAACGAAGGAGGCGGCGGCCATCTGAAGGAGGGGCGCCCCCTCCTCAACGAAGTCCAGGCGAGCGAGAAGGTCTACCTCGATTTCACGCTCGAGGTGACGAACCCCGGCGGCCACAGCTCGCTGCCCGTGAAAGAGAACGCGATCTATCGGCTGGCGCAGGGCCTGACGCGTCTCGGACAGTTTCGAGTTTCCGGTCAAGCTCAACGAGGTCACGCGCGCCTTCTTCAGCAAGTCGGCGGCGTTCGAAAAGGGACAGACCGCGGCCGACATGAAGGCCGTCGCTGCCGCCACGCCAGACCCTCAGGCCGCGGCGCGGCTTTCCGCCGCGTCGGCGGTCTACAACTCGATGCTGCGCACGACCTGCGTCGCGACGATGCTGAACGGCGGGCACGCGCCGAACGCATTGCCGCAGATGGCGCGCGCGAACGTCAATTGCCGCATCCTGCCGGGAGAGGATCCGGTCGACGTGAGGAAAACGCTCGCCCAGGCACTGGCGGACGAGAAGATCACGATCGCGCCCGTGGGAACGCCCCGACCGAGCGCACCCTCGCCGTTGCGCCCCGAGATCGTCGGGCCGATCGAGAAGCTGACGAACGAGATGTGGCCCGGCGTGCCGGTCGTGCCGTCGATGTCCACAGGGGCGACCGACGGCTTGTATCTTCGCAACGCCGGCATTCCGACCTACGGCGTGTCAGGGCTCTTCGAGGATGTCGATGACGTCCGCGCCCACGGACGGGATGAGCGGATCGGCGTAAAGGAGTTCCATCAGGGGCGGGAGTTCCTGTACAAGTTGGTGAAAGAGTACGTAAAGTAATCTCGGAGGGCGGGCCTCTCAGGCCCGCCGAAGCCCGCCGAAAGGATCCGTCATGCGCCGACCGATCATCATCGTCGTCGCGACCCTCGCGGTGTTGTGGCACCAGGCTTTAGCCTGGTCTGGCGACACGTGGTACGAGGCTTCAGCCTGGTCCGCTGGGACGACCCTGAAGGGTCGTACCACCTCTTCACAAGCCACCTCCACACAAACCGGTGGCCAGCAGTACGGCCGTCTCGTCATCCGCGACGCGACGCTCGTCAACGGCCGCGGCACTCCAGCCGAAGGTCCCGTCGACATCGTCATCGACAAGGACGTCATCCAGGACATCATCCCGGTCGACGCGGTCTCGATCGCGAACTACGGGAAGGACTGGAAGCGGCCCGGCGGCGATCGAGTCATCGACGCCAAGGGCATGTACGTCCTGCCGGGCCTCGTCGACATGCACGCCCACATTCCGGGCGGCGGCACGAGAGGCGGCGCCGGCTGGGACTACGCCTACAAGCTCTGGCTCGGGCACGGCGTCACGACGCTGCGCGACGCCGGGAACGGTGCGGGCATCGAGAACCTCCGAGAGCACAGGCGGCTTGGCGAAGAGAACAAGATGACGGTGCCGCGCCTCATCCTCTATCAGCGCTGGCCCAACGTCTCGCGGCAGCGCGTCGACGGCCACTCGCCGGAAACGGCGCGCGCGCTCGTGCGCAAGTTCAAGGAGATGGGCGCCGACGGCGTGAAGGTCAGCAAAGGGCCCGGCCACTTTCCGGACGTCATCGCCGCGATCTGCGACGAGGTCAAAAAGCTCGGCATGAACGGCGTCGCCGTTGACCTCAAGGTGAGCGAGACCGACGCCGTCATCGCGTCGAACGCCGGCGTGTCGACGATCGAGCACTGGTACGGCGTCCCGGACGCGGCGATTCCCGGCACGCAGCACTTCCCTTCCGACTACAACTACTGGGACGAGGACGATCGCTTCCGCGAGGCCGGCCATCTCTGGAAGCAGGCCGAGCAGCGCCCCGAGGAAATCCTCAAGGTCCTGGATCTGATGATCAAGAACGGCACCATCTGGGACCCGACGATGGTGATCTACGAGGCCAATCGAGACCTGGCGCGCATCCAGGGCATGCCGTGGCACGCGCGGTACTCGCACCCGTCGCTCCTCGAGCACTGGGCGCCGAATGCCTCGAACCACGGCTCGTATCACCACGACTGGAAGACGTCGGACGAGATCGCGTGGACGGAGAACTTCCAGATCTGGATGAAGTACGTGAAGGCGTTCTTCGACCGCGGAGGCACGCTGACGGTCGGCTCGGACGCCGGCGCCGCCTACGGGCTGTACGGCTTCTCGACAATCCGCGAGCTCGAAGTGCTGCAGCAGGCGGGAATCCACCCGATCGACGTCATCAAGATCGCGACCTGGAACGCGACGAAGGCGCTCGGGCTGAAGAACCACTGCGGCGTCCGCATCGGATGCGTGGCCGATCTGGCCGTCGTGAACGGCAACCCGCTCGACAACTTCAAGGTGATGTACGGCCACCGTGAAGGACACCCTTCGACAGGCTCAGGGCAGGGAGGCGTCCGGTGGACGATCAAGGCCGGCATCGTCTTCGACGCGCCGGCGCTCCTTCGGGAGGTCGAGGAAGAGGTACGAAGAGCGAACTCAAGTACGAACTCTGAAGTACGAAGGCTGAAGTAGAAGGATCAATGCTGATTGTGGATTGCTGAATGCTGAATGACCGAGCGGCGACCTGCACAGGATTTTCCACTCGGCCCCTCAGACCGATCAACGGTCGCCAGTAGCAACTGAAGCCTCGCGCCGTCGAGATTGCGAACCGCGCTCGGAGTGATGCCAGCGACTCGACGCACCGCGCGACACAGGTGTTCCTCACAATGTCCAAAGAAATCTGGATCAGGCTGATCCTAGGTGTGTCATGCGTACTCGTCTGGCTGGTAAGCTGCACTCAGCCAACCGAAGATCGAGCCGACGTTCCACTTCGCGAAGGTCGAGTGGCCAAGGACGTAGGTCTCAGTGATGTGGTCGAGGGCAGGCTGCAGGTCGAGTACCGCAGTAGTCGTAGCATTAAGGACTGCGCCCAAACGTTCGTTCGAATATTCGCGTGCGAAGGATAGAGATCGCGAGTGGAGGGAAGCGTTCGGTTTTATTCCCTGTGAATAACTGTGAAGGACAAAGTAAGAAGTAGACAGCGTCAGTAGGTTCCGGAGTTCGTACGTCGACCTTCGACCTTCGTACTTGAGGCATAGCCGCACATTCAAGTACGAAGTCAGAAGTACGAAGGCTGAAGTAGAAGAATCAATGCTGATTGTGGATTGCTGAGTGCTGAATGGCCGAGCGGCGACGTGCACAGGATTTTCCACTCGCTCCCTGAGACCGAACAACCCTCGAACGGCACTGTAGTCATAACTGCACACAGCGATGAACGAGCACGTGTCACAGCTTCTAAAAGCGATCGAAGATGGCAGCGAGGAGGACGTCTGGGAGGCAGCGCAGACACTCAGCGCAGAGAGCACTGAGATCACGCTTGCCCTTCTCCGATTGCTCGCGGAAGCGAGGCGCCCAGCGTCACGGGGTGCGGCTGCGTACGTTCTCGGGTTCGGACGGTTTGCATCGGCCCGAATTCCGCTACAGGCGACGCTCGATAATGACGATGAGCCTGCGAGCGTTAGGGGCTATGCCGCTGAAGCGCTCGCATACCTTCAGTCGAGCGAATCGATTGACGTGCTGTTGCGGCATGCACTGAATACGGACCCACAGGTGAGCTATTGGTGTATCTTCGCGCTCGGAGAGATTGGTGATCCGGAAGCAATTCCAACTCTAGCCCAAGTGGCGGATCAACCAGAAGAGCGGTGGTACGAGAAACACTCGCTACAAACCGAGGCTCTCACTGCAATACGGAGAATCCAGCAACGCCGCCGTTCTTCGGCGCCAAGCGTCGACTAGACAGCGCGGTTGACGGTATTCGGCGAAATTTCGTCGGAATGGCTTTTACGCCGATGGTTCCAAAGTCACGTCTGCCGAGATCTCGTAAAGCCTCGTAGCAATCGTCGCGTGGACGTCGGTGCTGTTCGCGTGTTCCGGCGCGGCAAAGGAACGATCGGAGAAGGCTCGCACAACGGAAGCCGGAACACCTGTAGCCGTGCTTATTAGCAAAGCTGGCCCGCCAACCGTCGAGCGTGGGATAGAGAGAGATAATTCGGCTGATCGCTGTGCCGATGACAAACGTAACGTGCGTGCCCTTGAATACCATGTACCTGAGGATTCCGTGACCGGTCCGGTTCGGAGGTGGTTTGGCCGCCCTACCGTGGCCGCGATGACTGTGGTCTGCCTGGACACAGATTCCAGGGTTACATCCACCCACTTACGAATCTTCTAATCTGACGCGTACTTGACTTTCCCGTCCTACGGAATCGGCTGGCTCCAACGCACCCCGCCATCCGTGATGGACGTCCGCGGCGTCGTGTAAGCCGGATCCTGATCCGGCGCGCGATTCCCGGGCTGACGAGCGCCTGCGGCCCGCGCGAGGCGCGAAGCCGCCGAGCGCGGGCGAGCGGGGGTGGGGCCCCGCGAGCAGGAAAAATAAAGACTATTACGGAATGGGCACGGACCAGCGCACCCAGCCATCCGTAATGGACGTCCGTGGCGTGGTATACGCCGGATCCTGGTCCGGCGCGCGATTGCCCGGCTGACGATCGAACGCGATCCGGACCGCCTGGCGATCGAAGCTGGTCGGATCGGGGCCGATCACGGGGTTCATGATCGACGTCGTCGACGTCACGTGCATGTAGCCGAGCGCGTGCCCGAGCTCGTGCGTGCGTAGCTTGACGCGCTGGATGTTCGTGACGTCGTAGTCCCGGTCGAGATACACCGAGCCGCCGACGATCGTGCCGTCCGACTGCGAGGCCCAGCGCCCGTAGCCGATCGTGTTGGCCCCGGCCTGAATTCCCGAGTAGCGTCCGACGACGATCGCGCCCGTCCGGGTCGTCGACACCGATTCAGCGGGCCCGACCGCTTCACGATCGACCACGCTGAAGTCGGTGAAGGCGCCGGCCGTGAGCAGCACGAGCGCGTTCCGCATGTCGTTGACGATCGATTCGACATCAGAGCCCGAGATCTTCTCGTCGGTCCCGAAGAAGGTGTCGTCCCTCATCGCCGAGAAGCGCATGACCGACGTGAGCACGACCAGCCGCGGACGGGTCGTCCACCGCTGCAGCCGCGCATCGTGCCGAAGCATCTCGTTGAACGGGTTCATGTCGAAGGAGGCGGGGATGAGCGAGAGCCGCAGCCCGCTCGCCGGGGCATCGACGCCGGTCAGCCGCTCGACGTATCCGCTGGCCTGCAGCGTCGCCGGATGCCATCCCGGGTACGGAACCTCGGTCTGGAAGAAACCGGATGGATCGGATTGGACGGTGACCTGACCGATCCGGATCGCCACGTTCCCGGTCTGGCCGTCGTCGATCGCGTTCAGGGTGCGGCCGGAAAGGGTCCGTTGCTCGCCAGGCTGGGTGGGGGATCCGCCACCGCTGTCCTTGCTGCAGGACGCCGCGAGACCGCTGACCAGCAGCCCACAGATTCCACGGATCAACCAACCACGGATGCTGCTGGTAGTGCTGGACATAGAGCAGGGGAGGTGCAAGGTCGGTGCTGGCGCGCGCCTCTCGGTAATTCAACGACTTACGCCGATGCGGCGGCCGTGTCACCTTCAACTTCGAAGGTCGAAGTACGAATGCTGAAAACGGGGCGGAACCGTGTTACAAGTGCCGCCCGGTATGCATCCCCGAACCCGCTCACACTTCTCTCTTCGCTCTCTGCGCCGCGTTTCTCGCGATCGCTGGAATCGCAGCCGCCTTTCAATCGCCCGCCTTCGCGCCCCAGAGCGCGGCGCTTCGGCGGGGCGAGCCGGAATCCTTCGACGTGATCCTGCGCGACGGTACGGTGTACGACGGCACCGGCGCCGCGGGACGGCGTTCGGACGTCGGGCTCCGCGGCGACCGGATCGCCGCCGTCGGCGACCTCTCGAGCGCCACTGCGCGCGCGACGATCGACGCGAGCGGCCTCGCCGTCGCCCCCGGCTTCATCAACATGCTGTCGTGGTCCACCGAGTCGCTCCTCGCGGACGGACGCTCGCAGGGAGAGATCCGGCAGGGCGTGACGACGCAGATCATGGGCGAGGGAGACTCGATGGGGCCCCTCACCGCCGAGATGAAGCAGCGGCGCATCGAGTCGCAGGGCGATTTCAAGTACCCCATCACCTGGACGACCTTGAGCGAGTACCTCCAGGAGCTGCAGCGGCGCGGCGTGGCGCAGAACGTCGCGTCGTTCGTCGGCGCCACGACGATTCGCGAGCACGTCATCGGGCTCGACGATCGGAAGCCGACCGCAGACGAGCTCGATCGCATGCGGGCGCTCGTGCGGCAGGAAATGGAGGCGGGCGCGCTCGGCGTCGGCTCGTCGCTCATTTACGCCCCGGCGTTCTACGCGACGACCGAGGAGCTGATCGAGCTGTGCAAGGTCGCGGCGCAGTATCGCGGCAAGTACATCTCGCACATGCGGAGCGAGGGGAACCGCCTCGTCGAAGGGGTCGAGGAGCTGCTCCGGATTGCGCGTGAAGCGAAGATCCCGGCAGAGATCTATCACCTCAAGGCGGCCGGCGAGCGCAACTGGGCCAAGATGGACAAGGTCATCGCGGCGGTCGAGGCCGCGCGCCGGGAAGGCCTGAAGATCACGGCCGACATGTACACCTACCCGGCCGGATCGACGGGCCTCGACGCGGCGATGCCGCCCTGGGCTCTCGACGGCGGGTACGACGCGCTCTACAAGCGCCTGCGCGATCCGGCGACGCGAAAGAAGCTCGCGAGCGCGATCGCCACGCCGAGCGACGACTGGGAAAACCTGTATCTCGCCGCCGGCTCGCCCGACCGGGTGCTGCTCGTCGAGTTCCGGAACGAGTCGCTCAGGCACCTCACGGGCAAGACGCTCGCCGAGGCGGCCCGCATCCGCAAAGAGGAACCGATCGAGACGATCCTGAATCTCGTCCTGGAAGATCAGTCCCGCGTCGGCACGGTGTACTTCATGATGTCGGAAGAGAACATCCGGAAGCAGATCCGGCTGCCGTGGGTCTCGTTCGGATCCGACGCGGCGTCGATGGCCACCGAGGGATTGTTCCTCGAGTCGGCCACGCATCCTCGCGCCTACGGCAACTTCGCGCGGCTCCTCGGCAAGTACGTCCGCGAGGAGAAGGTCACGACGCTGCCGGAGGCGATCCGGCGGCTGACCAGCCTCCCGGCGTCGAACCTCGAGCTGGATGGGCGAGGGCTGCTACAGTCCGGCCATTTCGCCGACATCGCAGTGTTCGATCCGGCGGCCGTCGCCGACCGCGCGACGTTCGAGAAGCCGCACCAGTATTCGGTCGGCATGAAGCACGTCTTCGTCAACGGCGTCCAGGTTCTGAAGGACGGCGAACACACCGGCGCAACGCCGGGGCGGGCCCTATTGGGAGATCGGGAGAAAGGCATCATGAATCCTGGGGTGCTCAAGGTGCTCAGGGTGCTCAGGGTGCTCACGGTGCTCTTGGTGCTTTGCGCGACGCGCGCGGCGGCGCAGGATGTGGGTCCGAAGCGGGGGACGCTGATGGTCGTCGGAGGAGGCACCGGCCTCGGGAATGCCGGCATCTGGAAGCGGTTTCTCGAGCTGGCGGGCGGCGTCGAGGCGCCGATCGTCGTCATCCCGACGGCCGGAGACGACGATACCTACGATCAGTTCTGGACGGGGCTGCGCGGATTGCGCGACGCGGGCGCGAAGCACGTGACCGTCGTCCATACGAACGATCGGAAGGTCGCCGACACCGAGGACTTCGTGAAGCCGATCCGCGAGGCCGGCGGCGTCTGGCTTTCCGGCGGCCGGCACTGGCGGATCGCCGATGCCTACCTGAACACGCGGACGCACAAGGAGCTGGCGGCGCTGCTCGACCGCGGCGGGGTCGTCGGCGGAACGTCCGCCGGCGCGACGATTCAGGGATCCTTCATGGTGCGAGGCGACACCAAGGGCAACACGCTCATGGTCGGCGACCATGTCGAGGGCTTCGGGTTCCTGAGGGGCGTGACGATCGACCAGCACGTCCTCCGGCGCAACCGCCAGTTCGATCTCGTGGAGGTCATCCGCGCGCGGCCGGAGCTGCTCGGGATCGGCATCGACGAGAACACGGCGATCGTCGTCCGCGGCGACTCGTTCGAGGTCGTCGGCGACAGCTACGTCCTGATTTACGACCACACGCGGCGGCTGGACTCGGGCGGCGAGTTCTACTTCCTGGCGCCGGGCGACCGGTACGACCTGAAGACGCGCGAAGCCGAGCGTCCCACCGAGCGCAGGGTGCCGATCGAGCGTGTGGTCAAGGAGCCGTGGAAAAAACCGGCCGGCTCGAAATGAGGAAGCGCAGTGTGGATTGCTGAGGGTGGATTGCTGATTAGGAACCAGGGTCCACGACGGCGCCCAGGAACAGCAACGCGTCGGTCTTTGAATCTCGAACAAAGAAGACAAACGGTCGGTTGAGTTTCATCCTGAACGGTTTCGGCGCCTGCATGATGCCGCCGTAGACACCTCCGACGATGGTCTCGGCATCCGCCCTGATCCCCCCTCGATCCACCTCGATATCGGTCTTCTGTGTAATCTCGGTCAGGCGAGACTTCGGGATTTCGATGATGTCGCTCAAATCCTCGAAGATCTGCTTGATGCCCAGCGCTTCCAGCTGCGGCCGGAGGTCCGTTTCGAATTGAATCCGGAACGGCGGCAGTTCGACGATGCCCGGGCGTGGCCTCAACGCCGCCGACACCGCGTCGGGAGAGGCTGCCAACTCGCGTTCCAGTTCGAGGACGTCCCGACCGGGCGCCGGAAGGACGGCGACGAAGTACGCGCGGTTGCACCGGAGAGCAACCGCCTCAAACCCGTCGGTCTTCGCATAGTGATACGTCGAGAGCTCGGTAGCGAGCATTGGGACGACGATCCGGCGGCCGCTGCGCGTCTTGAATGCACCATCAAACGGCTCGGACATGTTGCCTCCCCACCGAGTCTGGAGATGCGTGCCTGAATTGATCCAGACGTCATTCCAGGGCGACGTTTTCGGCAGCGCCGAGGCATCTTCCCTCGCCTGACGCAGGTCCTCCGGTCTCGGCTTGACCCCACCCGTGCTGGCGAACTTCATCCCGAAGTACTTCTCCGCGTTGTCCATGAACCGGGCCGAGAACACATTCGGGGACCGGTAGAGCACGGTGTTCGAGATCCAGGCGGCTTCGGGCCGCAAAACAGGCGGCGGTCTGGGGGCTCCAATCTCGACACGCGGAGGAGGAGACGGCGGTGCAGGTTTCTCGAAAGCAACCAGAAGCATCCGGGACGGGACGCGTAGATCCAGGGAGGAATCCCATCCGAACGCGTTGCGTATTTCCTCGCGCGTTTTGGCACTGACCGTGGCGCTCTGGAGCGCGGCCAGTACGAGCGACACAGAAATCGGAGAAAGCGCGACGTTGCGGTCGGGTGTGTCGGCATGAACGCGACTGAGCAGCGTTCGGCCGAATCGCTCGTTGGCTCGGATCAGGTTCGGGAAGGCCTGACCCGGAAGTTCCTGGCCTCGAGAGCCAACAGCCAACATCAGAGACACGACGAACAGCAGAATTGTCCGCCGGCCGATACGTGACACCAGATCCTCTTGGAGAATGGAAGGATTCGCTCTAGCCGTGGGAGACGCGCGCCTTCTCGGCGCCCGACACGCGCGCCCCGGCGCCGCTCACGCGGTTGCGGACCGCGTCGACGATGAGGCCGGCCGGCGTGTTCCCGCCGGCGATGTAGCCGATCGTGTAGTAGGCGGCCGACATGAAGCCGAGCGTGCTCCACACGTCGCGGTGCACGATGCGCGCGACGACGAGGGAGACGAGCACGACCGCTGAGAGATCGAGGCTGGCAACGACGGTGCGCTGCGCGAACTGCTGGCCCGGCGCGTCTGGCTCCGGCGGCGGGGGCGGCAACCGGCGATCGCCCGTCCGCGGCACGCGCGAGCGATCGTCGTCGAACTCCGACGTCACGCCGATGACCTCCGCCTGAGCTTTGATGATCGTCTCGGACCGGCGATCCGCCAGCGGATAAAGGCGGCAGAACTCGTCCACGATTTCGGACGCGTTGAGGCCGACACGCATGGCATACGCCCGGACGAACGACCGCGCGAAGATGCCGGCCGGCCACTTGGACAGATCTCCGCGTTCCAGGCCACCCCAGAGATCGGCCGCAACCTTCGTTTCCTGAGCGAGTTGCTCGAGACTGAGATGACGCCGCTCACGTTCGCGCCGGAGCCGGGCGCCGAAGCTGTGCTGGTCGCTCACCGCCCGCGGACACAGCAATTCCCGCGCCGTTCAGCTCGGGGCAGCCGACTGACAAGACCGTCGAACATGCCAATCCTGGCCTTCGAGCGCCCCTGGGGACCGTCATGAATTCCGTGTTTCGGTTTTGAGCATCCGATTACAGGCCCGTGCCTCAGAGAGGGACAAAAGGCCGCGGATTCCGCGTATTTCACGGATCGGCGCCTCCGGTTCTCCGGATCCCCCTATCATGGGCCGTGGCAGCTCATCGGATGCGCGCCAGGCCTCCGAGGGGCGATGCGACCGACCTTCGTCTGACAGGTGACGCCGACACCATCGCGGCACATCGTGAAGACGCCGCGCACGTTCGAGGCGGACAGGCCGACGCGGTGGCATGGCCGCGCAGCGAAGCGGCCGTCGCCGCATTGATCCGCAACGCGTCGCAGGTCCTCGCGATTGGCGCGCAATCCTCGGTCACCGGAGGCGCGACGCCCGCGGGCGGACTCATCATCTCCACCGCGAAGCTGACCGGCATCCAGCTCTATGGCGACCACGCCCGCGTCGGCGCGGGCGTGCCGCTCTCCGCGCTGCAGGCCGAGCTGTCGACGCGATCGCGCTGGTATCCGCCGGTCCCGACCTTCACCGGCGCCTTCGCCGGCGGCGTCGTCGCGACCAACGCCGCGGGCGCCGCGACGTTCAAGTACGGCAGCACGCGCGACTGGGTCGAGGCGCTGACGATCGTGCTCGCCTCGGGCGACGTCCTCGAGCTCTCACGCGGTGAGTGTGTGGCCGACGACGACCGCCGGGTCGAGATCAAGGGCGTCGACGGCCGCGTCACGCCGATCACGATGCCGTCCTATCGAATGCCGGACGTGCCGAAGCGGTCGGCCGGGTACTTCGCGGCGCCGGGCATGGACCTGATCGATCTGCTGATCGGCTCGGAAGGGACGCTGGGCGTCATCGTCGACGTCACGTTTCGCGTCGAGCGGACGCCGCCCGCGGTCGCGCTGGCGTTCGTGCCCGTCGCGTCAGAGCCGGCGGCGATAGCGCTCGTCGGCGAGCTGCGCGCGGCGTCGCAGACGACCTGGCGCGCCCGCGATCCGCGCGGCATCGACGTCGCGGCGATCGAGCACATGGACGGCCGGTCGCTCGCCGTGATCCGTGAGGACGGCGCCGATCGACAGCTCGGCGTGTCGTGGCCCGCGTCGACCGGCGCGGCGCTGCTCGTGCAGCTCGAGCTCCCTGCACCGATCGACGCCGAGCGCCTCTTCGAGGAGGTGGGACAGGCGCGCGAGCCGGGTGCGCCGGACACGCCAATCGTCCGGTTCTGCCGGCTGCTCGATCGGCACGGCGTCCTGGAGGCGACCGAGCTCACGCCGCCCGGAGATCGCCGGCGGGCGCAAGCGCTCCTCGCCCTCCGCGAGGCGGTGCCAACCGGCGTGAACGAACGCGTCGGCGTCGCGAAGCGCACGATCGACGCGGCGATCGAGAAAACGCCGGGAGACATGATCGTCCCGTTCGACTCGCTGCGGGAGATGCTCGCGATCATCCGGGCAGCCTTCGAGCGCCGCAGCCTGGACTACGCCGTCTGGGGCCACATCTCGGATGGCAACATGCATCCAAACGTCATCCCGCGGAGCCTCGACGATGTGAAGGCGGGTCGAGAGGCGATCCTCGAGATCGGCCGCGAGGTCACGCGGCTCGGCGGCTGCCCGCTTGCGGAACATGGCGTCGGCCGGAGCGCGGTCAAGCAGGCACAGCTCCTGGACATGTACGGCGCGCAGGGAATCGACGAGATGCGCGCCATCAAGCGGGCGCTGGACCCTGAGTGGAAGCTCGCGCCGGGGGTGATCTTTTCGCCGTAGGCCCGACCTTCAGGTCGGGCGTGCCGGGAAGACCCGGCTGTCCGGGACTATGATGATGCCCATGCTGGATCTCCTCGCAGAGTGGCCGCTTCTTCGCCAACTCATTTCCGGCGGCGACGGCACCGGCGTCGAGGCGATGTCGCCGCGGACGATCGCGCTGCGGCCCCGCCATGAAGGAGCGTCGGTCGCACGATCTGTCTGCCCTTTCTGCGCCGTCGGGTGCGGCCAGCTCGTCTTCCACCGGAACAACAAGCTGATTTCGATCGAGGGCGATCCCGGTTCGCCCGTGTCCGAAGGACATCTCTGCCCCAAGGGCGCCGCCAGTTTCGAGCTGCTGACACATCCCGAACGATTGACGAGGGTGAAATATCGCGCGCCGCATGCCAGAGCCTGGACGGAGATCGATCCGGAACAGGCGCTCGACAGAATCGCGGAGCGCGTCTGGCAGTCGCGCGAGCGGCACTTCGTCGAGACGGTCGACGGCCGGCCGGTCATGCAGTGCCCGTCGATCGCGCACCTCGGCGGCGCGACGCTCGACAACGAAGAGAACTACCTGATCAAGAAGCTGTTCACGGGCGGGCTGGGCATGGTGTGCCTCAGCAACCAGGCCCGGATATGACACAGCTCGACGGTGCCCGGTCTGGGCACCACGTTCGGACGAGGCGGCGCGACGACCGCGCAGCAGGACCTGGTCAACGCCGACGCGATCCTCATCATCGGCTCGTCGATGGCCGAGGCACACCCGGTGGGCTTCCAGTGGGTCGTGCGCGCGCGCGAGCGTGGCGCGACGGTCATCCACGTCGACCCGCGGTTCTCGCGCACGTCGGCGATGGCGGATCGCTGGGTCCCGCTTCGCGCCGGCAGCGACATCATCTTTTTTGGAGGGCTCATCAACTACGTGATCGAGCGCGGCCTCGAGTTCCGTGACTACGTCGTCGCGTACACGAACGCGTCCGCCATCGTGGACGACACGTTCGAAGGGACCGACGAGCTCGGCGGGATGTTCTCCGGCTGGGACAACACGGCCGGACGCTACGACGCGAAAAGCTGGAGCTGCGGCGCCGAACGGGATCCGGCGCTGAAGCATCCGAGATGCGTGTTCCAGGTCCTGAAGCGCCACTTCGCGCGGTACACGCCCGAGATGGTCGAGCGCGCCTGCGGCGTGCCACGAGACGCGTTCCTCGAGGTCGCGCGCCTGTTCACGGCGGCGTCGGGTCCGGATCGGACCGCGACGATCTGCTACGCGGTCGGCCTGACGCAGCATTCGGTCGGCGTGCAGATCATCCGCGCGGCGGCTATCCTTCAGCTCCTGCTCGGCAACGTGGGGCGGCCCGGTGGCGGCGTGCTCGCGCTGCGCGGCCACGCGTCGATCCAGGGATCGACCGACATCCCGACGCTCTTCGACATGCTCCCGGGCTATCTGCCGATGCCGAAGCTCGAGCCGCGCGGCGGACGGACGCTCGCCGAGTACCTGCTGATGCACCGGCCGCCGACCGGCGTCTGGGCGGCGACCGACGCCTTCCTCGTCTCGCTGCTCAAGGCGTGGTACGGCGAGGCGGCGACGCGCGCGAACGACTTCGGCTTCGACTGGCTGCCGCGGCTCACCGGCGATCACTCGCATCTCGCGTACTGGCTCGACATGGCGGACGGCAAGCTCGAGGGCCTGTTCGTGATGGGGCAGAACCCGGCCGTCGGCGCGCCGAACGCCCGGCTCGAGCGGCGCGCGCTCGCCAACCTCCGCTGGCTCGTCGTCCGCGACATGGTCGAGACCGAGACCGCCAGCTTCTGGTACGACTCGCCCGAGGTCGAGCGCGGCGAGCTGCGGACGGAGGATATCGCGACCGAAGTATTCCTGTTCCCGGCCGCCGGCCATGCCGAGAAGAGCGGCTGCTTCACGAACACCCAGCGGTTGATTCAATGGCGCGAAAAGGCGGTCGATCCGCCAGGCCACGCGCGGAGCGACGCCTGGTTCGTGTACCACCTGGGGCGCCGGCTGAAAGCCATGGCGGCCAGGGAACCGCGGGC
This sequence comes from uncultured Acidobacteriota bacterium, assembly GCA_963847125.1. Classification (GTDB taxonomy): domain Bacteria; phylum Acidobacteriota; class Vicinamibacteria; order Vicinamibacterales; family 2-12-FULL-66-21; genus DATAEE01. Next base: position 998,745 of record CAWJYM010000004.1, on the reverse strand, counting down.
CCGCCACGCCGGCCTCGCGGCGCTGACCTGGGATTACTCCACGGCGGGTCCTCACGGCGAACCGTCGAACGAAGAAGTCCTGAGGGAGATCAACGGGTGGAGCCTGTCGAATGGCAAACCGACGCTGGTGGATGGCTTCGCCGCGCTGAAGAACGACGGCAGCACCGCGTGCGGCTGCTGGATCTACTCGGGCGTCCATCCGGCGCCGGATCGCAATCGCGCCCGCGAGCGCGAGGCGCGCGGTCCGTACGGGCACGGATGGGGATTCACCTGGCCGGCCGACCGCCGAATCCTGTACAACCGCGCGTCGGCGCGGCCCGACGGCAAGCCGTGGAGCGATCGCAAGAAACTCGTGTGGTGGGACGACACCCGCGGCGAGTGGACCGGCCTCGACACGCCCGACTTCAACCGCACGAAGCCGCCGGACTATCGCCCGCCGCAAGGCGCGCTCGCGGACGCCGGCCTCCCGGGCGACGCGCCGTTCATCATGCATCCCGACGGCCTCGGCTGGATCTGGGTCGCGAGCGGGCTGAAGGACGGGCCGCTGCCGGCGCACTACGAGCCGCTGGAGTCGCCGATCGCGAATCCGCTCTACCGGCAGCAGCGCAACCCGGCGGCCGATCCGAAGGAGCGTCCGGACAACGTGTACGCGACCTCGCCCGACAGCCGCTACCCCCACGTGCTGACGACGTATCGGTTGACGGAGCACCATGCGGCGGGAGGCATGACGCGGACGCTGCGCCGGCTGGCGGAACTGCAGCCGGAGCTCTTCTGCGAGCTCTCGCCCGAGCTCGCGCGCGAGATTGGCGTGCGGCACGGCGAGCAGGTCACGATCTCGACGCCGCGCGGATCCATCAACGCGCGCGCGATGGTGACGGTGCGGATCAGGCCGCTCACGATCGAGGGCCGGACGGTCCATCAGGTCGCGCTGCCGTTCCACTACGGCCGTCACGGCCACGCGAAGGGGGACGTCGTCAACGATCTGATCCCGATCTCGCAGGAGCCGAACGTCAAGATAATGGAATCGAAGGCGTTGCTTTGCCGCGTAGAGGTCAGCAACAGAGTAGGCCCGACCTTCAGGTCGGGCGTGCGCGAATCACCCGGACGTTAGATGGCCGTCACCGCTTTCCTCACCGACTCCACCCTCTGCATCGGTTGCAAGGCTTGCGAGGTGGCTTGCAAGGAATGGAATCGCCTGCCGGACGACGGCATCGAGTGGCGCGGGCTCTCGTACGACCATACAGGCTCGCTCGGACACTCCACCTGGCGCCACGTGAAGTTCGTCGAGGGCTTTCAAGCCCCAGAGCCTGCCTCGCCGAAGCGGTCCGACGATTCGACCGCGGAGGCGGGCCCTAAGCCCCAAGCCCCAACGTGGAACTTCTCCAGCGACGTCTGCAAGCACTGCGAGCATGCCGGCTGCCTGGATGCCTGCCCGACCGGCTCGATCGTCCGGACCGAGTTCGGCGGCGTGTTCATCCAGCCTGACGTCTGCAACGGATGCGGATACTGCGTCGTCTCCTGCCCGTTCGGCGTCGTCGATCGTCATCCGTCGGACGGCCGGGCGTTCAAGTGCACGTTCTGCTACGACCGTCAGAAAGCGGATCTCGTTCCGGCCTGCGCGAAGGCGTGTCCGACGGAGTCGATTCTGTTCGGCGAGATCGATGCGCTTCGGACGCGCGCGGCGGCGAGGGTCGAGGAGCTGCACGCGCGCGGCGTGGAGGACGCGACGCTCTACGACGGGCGTGACACGGGTGTCGGCGGCACGCACGCGATGTTCATCGTCCGCGGCGACCCTCGGACCTACAATCTTCCGGCCGCGCCCGAAGCGCCCGCCGCGCACGCGCAGGAAGGCTGGCGCTCGGCGGCGATCGCGGCCGGCGCGATGGTTGTCCTGACGGCTCTTGCGTTCCTTGGCGGGCCTGAGAGGCCCGCCCTCCGGAGGTCCGCGAATGGACCGCGAATCAAGGCTTGATGATCTGCGGCGCGAAGCGAAAGAGACCGGAACGGTCCAGGCGCCCGGCGTCCGTCCTGCCGGCGCGCCGTTCCCGGTCGCCGACGCCGATCACGGCTACTACGGCCTGCCGCTGCTGAAGCGTCCGACGTGGACGTGGGAAGTCCCGGCCTACCTGTTCGTCGGCGGGACGGCTGGCGCGGCGGCGCTCATCGGCGCGGCCGCCAGCATGAGCGGGCATCCCACGCTCGCGCGCGACGCGCGCTGGATCGCCGCGGCCGGCGCCGCCGCCTCCCCTCCTCTATTGATCTCCGATCTCGGCCGGCCGGACCGTTTCCTCAACATGCTGCGCGTCTTCAAGGTGCAGAGCCCGATGTCGGTCGGGGTGTGGACGCTCGTCGCCTTTTCGACCGCGAGCGCGACGGCGGCGTTCGCGGACGTCGCGTCGCGGCTGCTGCCGGCGTCGACGCCGGTGCGGACGGTGCGCAACGCCTCCGAGCTGATGGCCGCGTCGACCGGCATCGCCATGTCGACCTACACGGGCGTGCTCATCGGCGCCACGTCGATTCCGGTCTGGTCCGCGAACGTGCGCCTCCTCCCGATTCACTTCGCGGCCGGGTCGCTCGGCGGCGCGGCCTCGCTCCTCGAGATCGCCGGGCATCGCCATCGTGGGCTGCACCTGCTCGCGCTGGCCTCGGCCGCGGTCGAGACGGCCGTGGCCTTCGATCTCGAGCGGCGCACCGACCGGACGAGCGCCCCGCTGCGCGAGGGGGAAAGCGGCGCGCTCATCCGCGCCGGCGGCCTACTCTCCGGACCGGTCCCGCTCGTCCTGCGGCTCCTCGGCGGGCGGTCGTTCGGCTGGCGGCGCGCGGCGGGATTGTGCGCCGTTGCGGGGGCGCTTCTGACCCGTTTCGGCTGGGTGCGAGCCGGCGCTGCCTCGGCGGACGATCCGGACGTCGCCCTATAATTCAATCCCAGGACTGGATGATGAGGCGGACGCCCCTGTTGATCGGCGTCGTCGCGAGTCTGTACCTTTCCGCGCTCGCTCAGACCGCCACTGAGCCCGCGGCCGGTTCGGCCGACAACCGTGTAGCAACCGGCTCCCGGCCCGACCTCCGACTTCCTCGGCTCCGAATCCTGCAAGTCCTGCCACGAGGATCAGTACGCGTCCTGGAAGAAGTCGCTGCACGTGCAGATGACGCGTCCGGTCGAGGAGGCGCGCGTCCTGGGGGACTTCCGCCCCGGCACGCGGCTGGAGAAGTACGGCCGCGCGTACACGATGGACACGCGCGCCGGCCGGCGATTTGTGAAGCGACTGCGGCCCGAGCGACCCTCGGACCCTGCTCAGGGTCGTCCTGAGCCTGTCGAAGGACGAGGCGCCGGAGTCCCCAGCGCGACTCAAACGGCGAGCATCCGCGGGCGGGCAAGCCTCGAGGATGAAGAGTTCGAAGTCCACTACACCCTCGGCGCGCGGCGGTTCCAGGGCTACCTGTCGCGGCTGCCCAACGGCGGCATCTACGTGCTGCCCGTGTTCTGGCACGTCGAGACCGGCCAGTGGATCGATTTCCAGGAGATCACGCCGCTTCCGATCAAAGGGAGCGAGGCGGCGCACGACTTCCGGCAGATCTGGAACGTCAACTGCTTCAACTGCCACGCCACGAACCTCGCGCAGAACTTCGACACGAAGACGAAGACCTACGGCACGACGTGGACGGAGATGGGGATCGGTTGCGAGGCCTGCCACGGTCCGGGCCGCGAGCACTCGGCCGCCATGCGGGCGTGGAAGGCGGGCGAGACGCACAAGCCGGCGGCGCTGAAGGTCATCTCGCCGCGGACGGCGGCGCCGCGCCAGATCTTCGACACCTGCGGCTACTGCCACGGCAACAAGACGAACTACTTTCCCGGTTTTCGCGCGGGGGATCGCTACGAGGACTTCGCGCTCCCGTTCCTGATCAGCCAGCCGATCCCGCCCGAGGATCCCCAGGGCGATTTCTGGCCCGACGGACGGCCGAACCGCTTCAACCGCCCGCAGGCGATCACCTCGACCGGCTGCTTTCTGAAAGGAAAGGTGACCTGCACGAGCTGTCACGTCGGCCACGCCGCGCGGAACGACCACGCGCTGAAGCTTCCCGCCGAGCAGAGCAACGGCCTGTGCACGCAGTGCCACTCGAGCTTCGCCGGGCCGAAGCTCGCGGCCCACACGCGGCACGCGGCCGATTCGGCCGGCAGCCGCTGCGTCGAGTGCCACATGAGCGACGTCAACTGGCGGCTGCTCACGCGCCGGCGCGATCACACGTTCGCGCCTCCGGTGCCGGAGATGACCGCGCAGTACGGCGTCCCGAACGCCTGCACGACCTGCCACGACGACAAGACGCCCGAGTGGGCCGTCAAGACAATGGACGGGTGGTACGGCGAAGCCGATCGCGCGCGCCGGTCCGGCGTCATGCGTCGCGCCGACGCGATGTACCGCGCCGGCGCGGGCGACCGCACAGCGATTCCCGCGCTCGCCTCGGTCGTCTCGCGAACCCGCCCAGGGCGTCGTCGTTCGCGCGAGCGCCGCCGATTTCATCGGACGATTGAGCGCTGAAGGCGGCCTGCCGATCGAGGCGGCAAACGCGCTGCTGAAAGCGACCGCCGATCGCGAGCCCATGGTCCGCGCGACGGCGATCAGGGCGCTGGGCTTCGCGGGAGAGCGCCGCGCGGTCCCGGCCATCACCGCTCGATTGCGCGACCCGGTACGGGTCGTTCGCGTGATCGCCGCGTCGGCGCTTCTTGGCCTGGGCGTCGCGACGCTCGAGGGTCAGCCGGGTGTGTCGCTCGTCCGCGCGCAGGACGAGTACGCCGAGAGCCTCCGCGCCTTCCCCGACGCATCGGACAACCACACGTCGCTCGGCTGGCTCGAGATGTCGCGGGGACGCGATGCGGACGCCGAGCGCGCGATCCGCACGGCGATCGATCTGAACCCGTCGGATGCCCGCGCGCGGCTGCTGCGGGGCGTGCTCCTCGCCCGTCAGGACAAGCTGGACGACGCGATTCGCGAGTGGACGGAGGCGAAGAAGCTGGACCCGTCGAACCCGCGGATCGATCTCCTCATCGAGGAGGCGCGCCGGCGGAAGCAATGACGATGTCGCCGGTGATGACGTCGATCGAGACCACCGGCTCCCCTTTCCCCAGCGTCGCCTCGCCGAAGCGGGGGCCGAACGCCTCCCGGCGAGCGAGCGGAATCTCCGACTGAATCCTGCCGTTGAAGGTCAGCGCGAGTATCCGGGCGTCCGCCGGCGGGCGCGCGAACGTCAGCCGCACGCTGCCGTTGAAGGCGCGCAGCCGCAGCAGCCCGGCCGGGTCGAGCGTCGCCGACTCGACGGTCACGTCGCCGAAGCCGGTCTCGAGGCGGACCCGCCCGCCGACCCGCGATGCCCCGATGCCGCCTTGCCGGACGTCAGCGGTAATCGACCCGGACAGCCCGTCGATCGTGAGACGTCCGTCGAGCAGTCTGACAGCCTCGAACGTCGCGTTCGCGGGAGCGCGAATCGCGATTCGCGTCCGAACGGTCCGGTCCATCGCACCTCCAGGCTGGATCGCCGAGATCCGGATGGCTGCCGGGCCCTCGTCCACGCGGGGCTCGACGCCTGCCGGCGCGTCGATGTCGATCGTCAGCTCCGGTTTGTCCCAGCCGCGGATATCGACGTCGCCGACCGTGCTGTCGATTGAGATTGGGGTGCCGAGTGGAAGAGTGAGGGTCCTCGAAAAAGTCGGACCGGCCGCCGAAGCGTTCGTCGCGAACCCGAGAACGGCCACAAAAGTGAGGACGTTCTTCATGATTGGCATTTGATCCGTGTCATCCGCGAAATCCGTGGCTCGTCGTCGTGATCAGCGAGATCCGCGGCCCGCCTCCGCCGCGAGATCCTCCTTGAGCAGCGACTGATTGATCGCGTACGCCGCTTCGGCCCCTTCGGCGGCGGCCACGACCGCCCACTGCACCGCGCGAGACGCGTCACCCGCCACGTAGAGTCCGGGAACGTGCGTCGTCTCGTACGGCCCCGTCCGCACGGTGCCCTTGTCGTTGAACTCGCAGCCGAGGCGTTGGATCAGCTCGGAGTGCTGCGACTGGCCGAGCGTGAAGAACAACGCGCGTCGTTCGAGCGGCGGGCCCGCGAGAAAGACGATCCGCTCGAGCCGGCCGTCGGTCCCGACGAGGCACGCCACGCGGCGCTCCTCGACCGCGATGCCGTGCGCCCGCAGACGTTCCCGCTGCGCGTCCTCCAGCTCCGACGGCCCGTCGGTCACGAGTACCAGATCGCGCGACCAGCCCGTCAGCTCGAGCGACAACCCGCAGCCCTTGTCCCCTTTCCCGTAGATCGCGATCGGCTGGCCGCGAAGCTCCCAGCCGTCACAGTACGGGCAATGAAAGACGCTGCGTCCGTACAGGCCGCGCATCCCGTCGATGTCCGGAACGTGGTCGAGGACGCCGGTGGCGAGCATCAGCTTGCGGGATCGGCAGACGTCTCCGGTCGCGAGCGTGACGCTGAAGCCGTCCGCCTCGCACGAGGCGTCGTGCACGTCGACGTCGCGAAACTCGACCGTGTCGTACCGCGCCAGCTCGTCGCGGGCGAGGCGCCGCAGCTCGAGCGGCGGCGTGCCGTCCCGGGTGAGAAAGCCGTGCAGCGCCTGCGACGCGGCGTTGCGCGGGCGCCCGCCGTCGCAGACCAGAACCCGGCGGCAGGCGCGCGCCAGCACGAGCGCGGCGCTCAGCCCCGCGGGTCCGCCTCCGACGATGATGACGTCGTAGCGTTTCACAAGAATTCAGAATTCAGAATCCAGAATCTATAGAATCTAGAAGGCGGAAGACGACCGCGGCCGGATGACCCGAGCTGCCAGAACCAGAAACCATCCTTCTGAATTCTATATTCTGAATTCTAGATTCTGCTCTATGCCATCAGCGCGCGGAACCGCGGGTTCTCTCGCAGGCTCTCGAGATCCGGGTCGATCGGCGCGCGCACGCGGTTGATCGGGGCGAGCGATTTGAACGAGAGCTCGAGGCTGTCGAGCGCCTTGTCGGTGTTGCCGAGCAACGCGTGGAGGCAGGCGATGTAGTAGCGCGTGAAGGGATCGTCGGCGCCCCTGGCGAGGCGGCTCTTGAATCCCTTGAGCGACGAATCGAAAAAGCGATCCGCTTCGGCCCGGTTTCCCTTTCGCAGCCACGCGGCGCCGAGCTTCTGCGACACTTCGATCGTCGCGCGCTCGCGAAGGGCATGGTCGCTCGACCCGATGAACGCGAGCTCCCGCTCGTACTCCCGAATCGCATCGTCGTACCGGCCATCCAGGTACAGGATGTAGCCGAGCCGGGTGTGGGCGCCGACCACCTGCAGTCCCTCGCTGCCGGACACGTACCGCTCCTGGAGATCGACCGCCTGGCGCGCGATACGCTCGGCGTCGGCGCGCCGGCCGCGCAGGGCGTAAAGGAACGCGAGCTGCAGGTACGAATACCCGGACTCGGGGTTGAGATCGATGACCCGCTCGAACTCCGTGATGGCCTCGTCGATTTTCCCGAGGCCCAGCCAATACAGCCTTGCCAGCCCCGATCTCGCGGCGTCGTCGTCCGGCTCGAGGCGGAGCGCGGCCTGGTAGGACGCGATCGCCTCGTCGAAGCGACTGACGTCCGCCAGCGACGACCCGAGCCAGGAATAGGCGTTCGCGTGCTTCGGGTTCAGCTCGATGGCTCGTCCGAGGGATTCGATCGACTTCTCGAGCAGGTCGGGGAGCGTGAGGAAGGATCCCTTGAGATTGTACGCCGCCCCGAGACCCGCGTACGCGGAGGCGTAGTTCGGATCGTGCTTCAGCGCGCGCTCGAAGAACGCGATGGCGCGGTCGAGCGAGTCGCGGCCGGCCATGCGGAGGTTCATCAGGCCGCGGGAGTACGCCTCGTAGGCCTCCATCGACGGCGTTTCGTCCCGGCCGATGCCCTCGATCTCGCCGATGCCGAGGGTCAGGTTCAGGTTCTGGCTCAGCTCGTAGACGATGCGATCCTGGAGGTCGAAGAGCTCGCCGATCTTCCCGTCCACCTTGACCGTGCGGACGAGCGCGCCCGTCCCGACGTCCATGAACTGCGCCGTGATCCGCACCATGTCGCCGAGCCGCTGGTAGCCGCCGGCGACGACCCACGTCGCGCCGAGGCGGCGGCCGACGTCGATCGCGAGCCGGTCGTCGAGCGAGGCCAGCTCGCCGCTCGACAGGTTTTTCAGCGCTTCGAAGACCCGCGCGCGGCCGATCACCGAGAGCCCCTGAATCTTCTTCAGGTCGGCCGTCACGGTCTCGGCGATGCCGGTGCCGATCCAGTCGTCCGACCCCTCGCGGGTGATGTTCGAGAACGTCATCACCGCAACCGCCTGCTCGACCCGGCCGGCCGCCGGCCGCGCCAGCCCGCGAAGAGCGCCCGACCCGATCCGGCCGGGCGACAGCGGCAGACGCGCGCGGTCGAGCGCCGCGCGCGCGTCTTCCGCGAGCGAGCGGGCGGACTGATAGCGCATCGCCGGGTCTTTCTCGAGCGCGCGCTTGACGATCGCGTCGATGTCGCCGGTCACCGGCGCGGCGACCCGAGACGGTGCGGGAGGATCGAAGTGCAGCACACGATCAACGATCTCGGTGATCGACGTCCCCTGGAACGGCAGGTTGCCCGTGAGCATCTCGTAGAGCACGACGCCGAGCGAGAACAGATCGGCGCGGTGATCAACCGGCCGTCCCAGCGCCTGCTCCGGCGCCATGTACGACACGGTCCCGAGCACGACCCCCGGCGACGTCACCCTCGCCATCGTCGTGGCTTTCGAGGCGTCGCGGGATTCGAGGAAGCGGGCGAGACCGAAGTCGAGCACCTTCACGCGCCCGCGATCGTCGAGCATGAGGTTCGCGCTCTTGATGTCCCGATGGACGATGCCGGCGCGGTGCGCCTCCTCCAGCGCCTCGGCGACCTGCGCGGCGATATCGAGCGCCGCCGGCGGATCGAGCGGTCCCTTGCCGAGCCGCGCCGACAGCAGCTCGCCCGAGACGTACTCCATGACGATGAACGCGGCCCCCTGGTGCTCGCCGATGTCGTATGTAACGGCAATGGCAGGAGAGCGTAACGCGGAGGCGGCGCGCGCCTCGTTGAGGAGTCGGCTGCGGCTGTCCGGATCCGAGGCGAGCGACGGCGCCAGGAACTTGAGCGCCACCTGCCGGCCGAGGCGTGTGTCCTCGGCCAGGTAGACTTCGCCCATCCCACCGCCGCCCAGCCGCTCGCCGACGCGATAGTGCGACACGACCTGACCGGTCACAGCCGCGATCATATCCTTGTACTAGGACTCGTGAAGCGCCGCCGAAGTTCCCGGCGGTTACCACGGATCGGACGGATCCATGTCCGACGAACCACGGATTTTACGGATTCAACGGATTTGATTTTTCAGACCGCATCCGTGTTATCCGCGTCATCCGTGGTCGTGCTTTCCGAGGCATCCGTGGAGACGAGCGCTGGCGTGTGCCGCACGGCCGCGCTATAGTGGGCATCTGTGGTTCGCACGGCGTTCGCTCGCATCGTTCTCGTCGCCGTCATGGTCGCGCCGGTCGTGCGCGCCATGTGCGATGTGAACTGCCTCCACATCTCCGAGCCAGCGCCGCCGCCGTGCCACGGCGCGGCGCCGGACGAGCCCTCGAACGACGGCGCGTGCTCGCACGATCACGATCGCATCGTCGCGCGGCTCGCGTCACCATCGATCGAGCAGCACGCGGCGATTCTTCCCGCAGTCGTGCTGCCCGTCACCGCACCGCTGACCTTGACCGTTTACGCAACGGGCGATGGCAGGCCGCTCGCCCCACGCGCGAGCCCTCGCACGATCCTGCGAGTCTGAAGACCCTCGTCGGCCGGTCTGAAGACCGGCCGCTCCATCATTCTCAAGAATTTGGAGGGGCCGGTCTGTAGACCGGCCCGAGAGGACCTCATGGGTCGTACGTTTTTATTGCTCGCAGTCTCGGTTTCATTCGCGTCGTCCGCATTCGCTCAACACGAGCATGCCCCTTCGGCGACGCCACCGTCGGGATGGCGCTTCATGCAGGACGGCGTCGTGTTCCTGACGTTCAACCACCAGGGCGGACCGCTCGGCGAAACCGAGTTCACGAGCCAGAACTGGTGGATGGGCATGCTGGGCCGTCAGGTGGGACCCGGCCGGCTGACGCTCTCTTCGATGTTCAGCCTCGAGCCCATCACGGAGCGCGGCTACAGCCACATCTTTCAGGTCGGCGAGACCTGGGACGGCCGGCCGATCGTCGATCGGCAGCATCCGCACGATTTCCTGATGCAGCTCTCGGCGGTGTGGAAGGTGCCGATTGGCGATCGATCGAGCGTGGTGCTCGCGGGCGCGCCGGTCGGCGAACCGGCGCTCGGACCGGTGGCGTTCATGCATCGCCGATCGGCCGCCGAGAATCCGTCGGCGCCGATCGGCCACCACACCTTCGACGCGACCCACGTCGCGATGGGCGTGATCACCGGCGGCTTCGAGCGCGGGCCGTGGTTCGTCGAGGCCTCGGCCTTTCACGGCCGCGAGCCGGATGAGAACCGCTGGGACCTCGCGGATCTCGGCCCGCTCGATTCGTGGGCCGCGCGTATCTGGTTCCGGCCGGACGAGCGCTGGACGTTCCAGCTCTCACGCGGCTGGCTCAACGAGCCGGAGGCGCTCGTCGCCGGCGACCTGTATCGGACGACGGCGTCGGTCTCGTGGGAGGCAGAGCGGGCGAGCGGCTTCACCGCCGTGACGGCGGCGTACGGCAGAAACGATGGCCATCATGGCCAGTCGGACGCGTTTCTGATCGAAGGCACGCACCGCTTTGGGAAATACGCGGGTTACTCGCGGTTCGAAGTGACGGAAGTCGAGACCGACATCCTGCGCTTCGGCGTGCACCCATTGCCGCACACGCACGGCGGTCCAGAGCCGCCGCACGTCGTGCCACATGACCCGGTCATCGCGCTGACCCTCGGCGCCACACGCGACCTCTGGCGCTGGGGTGGATTCGACTTCGCGGCTGGAGGCGACGTCACCTTCTACGGCGTGCCGGACTCGCTGGTGCCGACGCACTCGTCAAATCCCGTATCGTTCCATCTCTTCCTGCGCACACGGCTGCCGGCGCCGGCGGGCCGGATGTGGAACGCCACGATGACGCGGCCTCATGATCCGTGACATTTTCGATTGGCGATTGGGGATTGGGGATTGTCGTCAATCGACAATGCGGGGATCTCGATGCCGGTCAGCCCACCAGCTCCAGAACGTTAGAACCACGCTTGCGACGATCGCTGTGATGTACAAGGCCGGCACTGACGGCGGAGCGCCGGCGAGGTTCGCGAGGTAGGCAACGAGAAGAAACGCGGCAAGAGACGTGAACGCCCAACGGCCGATCGAGTCTCGCGCCCGCGTCGCCCGCAGGTAAACCCAGATCCCGGTGGCATACATCGACAGCTCGACGACGAGCGTCCAGCGGATCGAGTTCCACAACCCATAGCCCACCTTCGGCCCTCCCGGATACAACGGCAGATCCGGCCGATGAGTCACGACATCCAGAACCCAGTGGCTCACCACCAGCGCCGTGATGGTCGCGACGACTCCGCGCCCACCCACCAGGAACCGGCACGCCAACGCGAACGCTACGCCCCACCCGAAGAGCAACAGCAACGAATGCGTGTAGGGATAGCTCACGAAATCCAGCGGCGTGAAAGCCGTGTTGCCGGGATCTATCCGGACTTCCTCGAGCCCGAGCGCGAGGAACACGGGCCACAGGACGTCGGCGAGCTGGCACGCGAGAACGAGCAGGCCCAGCGAGATGTGAGGTGTCACCCGCTTCGCCGCCAGGCCGAGAGCCACGTGTCCGAGAAACATCGATGCGGTTTTTCAACCTCCAGGGCCGGCGCCGATGCCCGTGAGAAAACCGTTCAGCGCTGTCACCACTGCGACGGGCAGGTCGTGACCGCCATCGAACGGCGCCCATGTCACCTGCAGGCCGGACCGCCGCATGTGTTGTTCCAGGCGCGCGGCCACGTCGAACTTGAGAACGGGATCCTTTCGCCCGTGCGCGATGAAGACCGGCAGGTTTTTCCTGCGAGGCATGCCCGCCACCCACGCCTGCTCGTCCACCAGCGTGCCTGACAGGATCACGAGGGCCGCGAGCGGCTCGTCCGTCCGAAACGCGATGTCGGCGGCGATCATGGCGCCTTGCGAGAACCCGCCGAGAATCGCCTCGTCAGAGTTCAGGCGGCGGCGAACCTCCCTCAGCAGGATTCGCATCGTTCCAGCCGCCTGATCGAGGCCGGCGGGGTGCGCGTCAGACAGATCGGGAATCGACTCCCCGCGCCGACGATACGACGCGAGGTCGAGCCGCCACCATGCACGTCCGCCCTCGGGCCCGTCTGGCGGAACGGTTACTCCCGGTGCCTCGGGGAACACGAAACGCGTGTGTGTGGAGACGCGAATGGTCTGAGTGAACGGCAGCCATTCCTGCGGCGCTGAACCGTACCCGTGCAGGAGAACCAGCGGCGCACGCCCGGATCCGACCTCCAGCGTGCGAATGCCCGATTCGCGATTGACGACGGTCGTGGCGCCGACACCGGCGGCAAGCGCGACGACGCCGACGGCGCGGAGCATTATGAGTACAGAAGCATCAGCAGGACGACCCTAAAGGGTCGTACCACAATCGTTGGCAGCGACCGCCACGCCGCTTGCCCTGAGCGGAGTCGAAGGGCCTGCCTCCCGAACGAAACTCCAGCCGAAGTACTCCGACAGGAACAGCACCGCCCATGCGAGGAGCAGTACCTCGATCAGAAGGACGAACGGTCGCAGTAATCGTTTGACCATTGTCAGGCGAACCGTTTTACCCCGCGCTCGTGCGCCTTGCGCGCCTCTTCGTCGCGGTTCCGCGGCGGCGCCGTCGTCTTGAGCGAATGGATCAGCCGCTCCGCGACCGCGGTCACATCGTCGACCGCCTGGTTGAACGCCGCCTCGTTGGCGCGCGACGGTTTGTTGGCCCCGCTCAATTTCCGGACGAACTGCAGCGCCGACGCGCGGATCTCATCCCCGGTCGCCGGCGGCTCAAAATTCGCAAGAGTCTTGATATTCCGACACATCTGTTGCGCTCCCGATCCTGTCTACTTAACTTTACTCCCCAGCCATTTGTCGCGAAAGGTCTGCTGCGCCGGCGTCAGCTTCCCGCCGGCCGCCTCGACGCTGACGAGATCGAGCGCGGGATCCTCCGCGATGGTCACCGTCGCGCGGGAGGCCGTCCCCCGCCGGAGGAACGCGACCGCCGCGCGCTCTCCGGGTCGCAGGTCGCGGAGCGCGAACTCGACGTCCGCCGTCGACGCCACCGGCTTGCCGTTCACCGCGCTGATGACGTCGTCCTGTTCGAGGCCGGCCGTGTACGCGGGCGTGCCCGGCGCGACGAGGCGGCCGATCTTCACGCCATCGCCGTCGCGATCCAGCCCGAGGTTGCCGATCCAACCGCGGCCCGGATGCCGCCGGCGCAGGACGGCTCCCGCCCGCGCCAACAGCGTCGCGTAGTCGACGACGTCCCGCCCTTCGATGAATCGATCGAAGAAGCGGTCGGCGAAGGCCTTGTCCTCCGAGACTTCCGCGAGCGTGTCGCGCAGGTCCTGCATCGTGTACGGACGCGCGACGAGCCCCGGCGCCGGTCCGCCCGGCTTGCCGAACTTGCGCCAGAGCGCGCGCATGTAGTCGTCGAGTGAGATGCGGCTGTCGGTCCGATCGCGAAGCGAGAGATCGAGGCCGAGCCCGATCACGGCGCCGAACGTGTAGTAGGAGATGTAGGTGTTGCCGAAGTTCGTCCGGTCCACCGACCGCGCCGAGTCCACGAACGGCGCCATCCGGCTCGCCTCGGCGGCGGACCGGAACCGGCGGCCCGGGCCGTTGACGACCGCGTCGATCCCGAATCCGAAGCTGTGCAGCGTGTCGTCCAGCGCCGAGAGGCCGGCGCGCTGAATCACCAGCGGCCCGTAGTAGCTGGTGACGCCTTCGGCGAACCAGAGCTCGGACGACATGTTGGCTTGCGTGAAGTCGAACGGCTCGAGCGATCGCGGCCTGATGCGCTCGACGTTCCAGCCGTGGAACAGCTCGTGCGAGATCGTCCCGAGCGCCGCCTGCCGCTGCGTGGCGTTCGCCGTCGAGAGCCGGCTGGTGATGACCGTGCTGTTCCGGTGCTCCATGCCGTCGCCAGCGACCCACGGCAGATAGTCGAGCAGGAACGTGTACGTGCCCGGCTCGTAGTCCGGAAACTCGCCGTAGACGGCGCCCTGCTCGCGCGCGACTTTCTGCACGTCCGCCGCCAGCGCGTCCGCGTCGGCATCCGAGCCGGTGTGGTGCAGCGCGATGCGGAAGCGCGCGGCGCGGCCGTCGGGCCCCGTGACGCTGAACTCGCGCAGCGTCAGCGCCGCGAGCTCGGCGGGGCTGTCGAGCAGGTACTGCAGGTTCGGCGCGGTGAAGGTCAGGGCGTCGGCGGTGGGATAGAGCTGCGTCGCGACGCGCCAGCGGGAGTTGCGAGGCGGCTCGAACCTGACGCGCGCCGGCCGGTCGTCGAAGCCCCTTGCCCAGAGGAGCGCCGCGGGCATGTTCAGGTGCGCGTGCGTCGTGTCGACGGCGAAGTAGGTCCCGTCGGCGTGATCGCCGTAGATGCGGTACCGCACGCGGACCGCGCCGTCGTGGACCGGGACGTCCCACTGATACGGGTTCGGCCTCGTCGTGGCCAGCTCGGTTCCCTTCGAGTCGTACGCGCGCAGCTCGAACACGTTCTTCCCGAACTCGTGGACCGCGTACCGTCCGGGCGACGAGCGGCTCATGCGGAGCTCGAGCGGCCGGTCGCGCGGCACGTCGGGAAACGTCACCTCGACTTCCATCCAGCGATGCTCGGGCTCCGGAAAGGTCAGCCGATACGCAATCTCCGACGCCTGCTCAGATTGCGAGAGGGGCGGCGAGGCGTCCGCATTCAAGCTAGGCGCTGGAATCAGCGCGCCGAGCGAAGCGAGGCGTGGTAGGCGCTGGGGGTGGGGCCCCAGCGCAGACCAAGAAAAGATGACAAGTGCGCCGACCAGCACACGATTCATTCAGCCTTCTCCGTTTGCCGCCGGCGATACGCGAGCCACGTCAGCGTGACGACGAGCGCGATGAGGTTCGGCCAGAAGATCCGGGGATCGCCCCACGTCAGCCCCTGAATGCTCCACGACGAGAGCGGATAGAACGGCTGCGTCTGGTATCGCTCGTGCGTCGGGATGTCCATCAGGATGTGCAGTCCGTACGGCACACCGAGCCATGCCCAGCGCCGCCTCCCCGACAGAATCAGCACCAGGACGGCGAGGCCGAGGAAGACGAGGCTGTGTGTCTTGACGTAGTAACGCGAGTACGCCTCGACGAGTTCCGGCGGCAGCGGTGGGCCGTCGGCGCGCCAGATGCCCGGATCGCCGCCGACGCTGAAGGACGCCCATCCACGCTCGATGACGGCTTCGATCCGCGACGGGATGAAGAACAGCAGATCGGGCGCCGCGCCCGCCAGCGCGCCCCACCACGCCAGCCCGCGCTTCGCGTGCAGGGTCGCGTACCCCCAGCCGGCGTGCGACAACGTGTCCATCAGGCTCGACTGCCCGCGATGACGCCGAGCAGCTCGAACATCAGGTTGGCGGCGAGCAGCGACGTGATGTGTCCCGGTCCGTCGTAGGGCGGCGCGACTTCGACGACGTCGCAGCCGACGATCGGCAGGCCTGCGA
This sequence comes from uncultured Acidobacteriota bacterium, assembly GCA_963847125.1. Taxonomy (GTDB): domain Bacteria; phylum Acidobacteriota; class Vicinamibacteria; order Vicinamibacterales; family 2-12-FULL-66-21; genus DATAEE01. The sequence goes on along the minus strand of CAWJYM010000004.1, from coordinate 983,014 downwards.
GCCCGCGGATGAGGCGCTGCGCTTCGTGGCTCGTGAGGCCGCCGACTTCCGGCGTGCCGGTGCCCGGCGCGTACGCGGGATCGATCCCGTCGATGTCGAACGTGACGTACACGGACGCAGACCCGTCGAGCACCTGCCGCATGGCCGCGATCGTCCGATCGACGCCCTCGGCCTTGACGCGATCGATGTCGATCATCGTGATGCGGTGCTCGCGGTGGAAGTCGAAGTCCTCCTCGCCGTACATCGGCCCGCGGATCCCGACCTGGACGAACCGCCCGGCCGCGATGAGCCCCTCTTCGATGGCGCGGCGGAACGGCGTGCCGTGGAAGTACTTGCCGCCGAAGTACTCGTCCCAGGTGTCGATGTGGGCGTCGAACTGGACGAGGGCGACCGGGCCGTGCTTGCGCGCGACCGCGCGGAGGACGGGCAGCGAGATCGAATGATCCCCGCCGACGACGAGTGGAACCGCGCCGGCGCCGAGGATTCGGTCCATTGACTGCTCGATCGCGGCGTAGGCTTTCTCGATGCTGGTCGGCGGCGCATCCACGTCGCCGACGTCGGCCACCTTGAGCCGGTCGAACGGCGCCACCTTCTGAAAGTAGCTGTAGGGCCGGATGAGCGACGACTGCGCGCGGATCTCGCGCGGTCCGAGCCGCGCGCCGGTCCGGTACGACGTGCCGCCGTCGAACGGCGACGCCGACGATGGCGACGTCGAGGCCGCTCGCGTCGGTCACGTGCGGCAGGCGCATGAAGGTCGCGGGCTGCGCGAACCGCGGGGATTTGAACGATTCTCTCGGACGGGGATGGTCCATCGTTCTGAGTATTACTCAGAACGCAAGACTCAGGACTCAGAACTGACGAAGATCCACCGCAACATCTCCCGCGGTGTAGCCGCCTTGCCGTGCATGAGAAGGCCGGCGCGGAAAATGCGTCCGGCGGCCCAGACCGCGAACACGACCGTCGCGCCGACGAGCACGGTGGACAGCACGATCTGCCAGATCGGCGGCGCCGGCTGCAGCGTGATCCGCAGCAGCATGATGAACGGCGTGGCGAACGGCAGGAGCGAGGCGGCGATCGCCAGGCCGCTCTCGGGCGCGCGGATCACCGCCGTCCAGGTGAAGATCGGAAACATGGCGAGCAGCATCGCCGGCGTCATCATGTTCTGCGCGTCCTTGAGGTCCGTGCAGGCGGCGCCGATGGCGATGAACATCGAGCCGAAGAGCAGGACGGCCAGAACGAGATAGAAGAAAAACGCCGCGATGAGGCCCGGCGTGAGCACGGTCCCGTAGCCCCAATATGACGCGAGGACGTAGCCGCCGGCGAGATAGATCGTGGCGAGGACGAGCGAGACACCGACGCTGCCCAGCAGCTTCCCCATCATCAACTGGAACGGCGTCACCGACGCGACCAGCACCTCGCTGATGCGGCTCATCTTCTCCTCGATCACGCTGTTGAGGAGCTGCGGCGAGCTGGTCATCACCAGCAGGAACATCATCATCATGAAGGCGACGGGGATCGCGAACGTCCGCGTGCGATCGACCTCGGTCGCCTCCGTGATCTCCCCCCGATCGTTCCGCTCCAGCAGCCCGAGCGCATCGACGTCGGGCGTGCGGGTCAGGGCATCGACCATCTTCCGGTCGAGCGACGCCGCCTCGAACCGGCGCTGAACGATCTCGCGGCCGAGCGTGGCCTCCAGCCAGCGTGGGCAGGTCGTTGTGCGCCGGGTGGTTGGAGTGGTAGCGCAGCCGGGCGGTGGATCCCATCTCGAGCGCCGCGGCCGGAATCTCGACGAAGGCAAACAGCTCTTCCCGCCGGATCCGATCGGACAGCTCCAGACGGAGGTCTTCGACGCGGCGGCCGGACGTCTCGACCTGCGAGGGCACGAACGCGCCGGCTCGTACCGTCCCGTCATCCGAGGTCACCGCCCGGTTGCGCGCCTCCGCCGCGCGCGCCAGCGGCTCGTAGAGCACACCGGTGTGATCGACGACCGCGAACTCGCGCCGCTGGGTGTCCGGCCGCTCCATCATCGTCTTCTGCATCACGATGGCGCCGCCCATGAAGGCGGGCATCAGAAAGACGCCGATGAGGAACGCCTTTGTGCGGATGAGCGTGAGGAACTCGGACGAGGCGACGATGAAGGTTCTGGACATTCGCGTCGGCGGGCCTGAGAGGCCCGCCCTCCCTAGACGGCGACGGCCTCGGGTTCGGGCTTCGCGATGCGGACGAAAATGTCGTGCAGCGAGGGACGGCACACCTCGAAGTGGTGCACGGCGGTCAGCGCCGACAGACGCGAGAGGAACTGCTGCGGGTTGCCGCGCAGCCGCACCTCCTGCAGCCGGCCGTGGTCGTTCACCGATTCGACGTCCGGCATCCGCTCGAGCACCGACACACCGCCGTCGATTCGCACGCGAACGGTGTCGGACCCGTAGCGCGCCTGGATGTCCTCGAGCGATCCGTCGAGCACCTTCCGCCCTTTGAAGATCATGAAGATCCGGTCGCACATCCGCTCGGCGGTCGCCATGTCGTGCGTGCTGAACACGATGGTTTTTCCCTCCCGCCGCAACTGGAGCACCGCGTCCTTGAGCGCTTCGGCGTTCACCGGGTCCAGCCCGCTGAACGGCTCGTCGAGGATCACGAGCTCGGGGTCGGCGACCACGCTCGCGATGAACTGGACCTTCTGCGCCATGCCTTTCGAGAGCGCCTCGATCTTCTTGTCGGCCCAGGCTTCGAGTCCGAGCGCGCGCAGCCAGCGCTCGGCTGCGCGGTCCACGTCCGCCGTCGCGCGTCCCTTCAGCCGTCCGTAGTAACGGAGCAGTCGCCGGACCGTCATCTTCTTGTAGAGTCCGCGCTCTTCCGGCAGGTAGCCCACGCGATCGCGCGCGGCGCGGGTCTCGCGGCTGCCGAGCACCTCGATCGCTCCCTCGTCCGGCAGGAGAATATTGAGAATCATCCGGATCGTCGTCGTCTTGCCGGAGCCGTTGGGTCCGATGAACCCGTAGATCGAGCCGGCCGGGACCTCGAGCGAGAGCCGGTTGACGGCGACGACCGCGCCGAAGCGTTTGGTGACGTCGCGGATGCGAATGGCCTGATCGGTTGTCACGGTGGATCTTGGACCAAAGGTCTACGGGTTGAAGAGCGCCGACATTGTATGCTGCACCCGGCCGGTTGACAGTTTGTGAAATGTTTCACATTATGTCGGACAGGCCCGCCGGCGCGCGCCGTCCTCCGTCCCGATGAGTCAAATCTTCCACCGAAGCACCAACAGCATCTCCCGGCTGAGCATCTTCGGCTCGCTCATCATCCTCGGCCTCCTCCTCTGGATCACCGTCGTCGTCAGCCGATCCGGCTACGTCACCCAGGCCGGGATCGCCCGCGAGCAGCCGATCCAGTTCAGCCACGCCCACCACGTCGGGGGCATGGGCATCGATTGCCGCTATTGCCATTCGTCGGTCGAGGACTCTCCCTTCGCCAACGTGCCGCCGACCAAGACCTGCATGAGCTGCCACTCGCAGATCTGGGCGCAGAGCCCGATGCTCGAGCCCGTGCGCAGCAGCTTCCGCACCGGCCAGCCGATGGAGTGGACCCGCGTCCATGACCTGCCCGACTTCGCCTATTTCAACCATTCGATCCACGTGAAACAGGGCATCGGCTGCGTGACCTGCCACGGCGAGGTCAACCGCATGCCGCTCATGTCGCAGCACGCGTCGCTGACGATGGAGTGGTGCCTCGAGTGTCATCGGGCGCCGGAGCGGTTCATCCGCCCGCGCGACCAGGTCTTCAACATGGAATGGGAGCCGCCCGCGGACGATCCGGACCTGGGCGCGAGGCTCGTCAAGGAGTACCGGATCGGGAGCGTCGAGCACCTGACGAGCTGCTCGACGTGCCATCGGTAATGGGGCATGGGGCTTGGGGCTTAAATTCACCCGCGCCGTAGCGCAGGCCTTCAGGCCTGCCGAAGCGGAAGAACATGAAAGCTGAATTCTGGCGGAGCGTAGAGGAGTACGCGGCCTCCAAGGAGGTCGAGGAGCTCGTCCATCGAGAGTTCCCGGCGCTCGCGTCCGAGTTCACCGATCCGGTCGGCCGCCGCCGCTTCCTGCAGCTGATGGGAGCGTCGCTCGCGCTCGCCGGGGCCGGCGCCTGCACGCGCCAGCCGGACGAGCGCATCGTCCCGTACGTCCGCCAGCCGGAGGAGATTATCCCAGGCCGTCCGCTGTACTTCGCGACGGCGATCCCGGAAGCGGGCGTCGCGATGCCGGTCATCGTCGAGAGCCACATGGGCCGGCCCACGAAGATCGAGGGGAATCCCGAGCACCCCGCGAGCCTCGGCGCGACGGACGCGCGCACGCAGGCGGCGATCCTCACGCTCTACGATCCGGATCGCGCCCAGACGATCACGTACCGCGGCGACGTCCGGCCCTGGGGCGGATTCCTCGGCGCGATGCAGCTCGCGATGACTGCGCAGCGCGCGAAGCAAGGGGCCGGGCTGCGGATCCTGACCGGGACGATCACGTCCCCGACGCTTGCCGATCAGCTTTCGGCGCTCCTCCGCGAGCTGCCGGGTGCGAAGTGGCACCAATGGGAGCCTGCGGGCCGCGTGACGCCACGCGAGGAGTTTCTCTACCACTTCGACAAGGCAGACGTCGTTCTGTCGCTCGACGCTGATTTTCTCGGCTGCGGTCCGGGGCACGTTCGATACGCGCGCGACTTCGCGCTTCGGCGGAAGGTTGGCGGTGACCGCCCACCGCTGCGGCTTTACGCCGTCGAGAGCTGCCCGACGATCACCGGGGCGAAAGCGGATCATCGGTTGCCGCTCAAGGCATCGGAAATGGCGGCGTTCCTTGGAGGGGCCGGTCTTAAGACCGGCCCCTCCGCCGCAGAGTTCCTGAACGCAGCGCTTGCGGATCTCCGCTCCCACGCCGGCCGGTCGATTGTGATCGCCGGGGAAACCATGGCGCCGGACGTTCAGGCGATCTTTGCACGCATGAACCAGGAGCTCGGCAACATGGGCTCGACGGTCATCCCTGTCCCCTCGATCGAGCCACGTCCGATCGATCACATGGCTTCGATCCGGGACCTGACCGCGGAGATGGCGGGCGGCGCCGTCGATGTTCTCGTAATCGTCGGCGGCAACCCGGTGTTCGACGCGCCGGCGGACCTGAAGTTCGCGGAGGCGCTGAAGAAGGTCGGGCTGGCCGTCCACGTCTCGCTCTCCGAGGACGAGACGTCCGAGCTGTGCCACTGGAACATCCCGCTGTCGCACGCGCTCGAGTCGTGGAGCGACGCGCGCGCGTACGACGGCACGGTGTCGATCGTCCAGCCGCTCATCGCCCCGCTCTATGGCAGCCGGACGGAACACGAGATCGTCGCGTCGCTGACGCCGCGCCCGGAGCGCACGTCGTACGAGATCGTGCGCGAGTACTGGCTCAAGACGCGGGGCCTGGACGAAAAACAGCTGGCGCCGCGCGCTGCACGACGGCTTTATTGCGGGTTCGGCGAACACGCAGGGAGCAGGAGGCCGGAGGCCAGAGGCCAGACAGCCGTGGGCTACATGGCATAACCGGCCACCCGCCTCGTCAGCTGGCATCGAGATCCAGTTCCGTCCCGATCCAACCATCGGCGACGGGCGATTCGCGAACAACGGCTGGCTGCAAGAGCTCCCCAAGCCGCTGACGAAGCTGACGTGGGACGCCGCTGCGTACATCAGCCCCACCACCGCCGGACGGATCGGCGTTGCGACCGGCGATGTCGTCGAGTTGCGCGCCAACGCTCGATCGATCCGTACGCCGATCCTGATCGTGCCCGGACACGCCGCGGACTCCGTGACCGTCCACCTCGGATACGGGCGCCGACGCGCCGGCCGCGTGGGCACCGGCGTCGGCTTCGACGCGTATCCGCTCCGGACATCCGACGCGCCCTGGACCACCCGCGGCGAGATCGTGAAGACCGGCGAGCGCTACGACCTCGCCACGACGCAGAACCACTTCCTGATGGAGAACCGCAACGTCGTGCGCGTAGCGACGGTGGAGGAGTACAAGCGCGAGCCGGAGATCATCGGCCACATGGGCCACACGCCGCCTAAAACGCTGACGCTCTACCCGGAGTACGAATACACAGGCAACCGCTGGGGAATGGCGATCGACCTCGACGCGTGCACCGGCTGCAACGCGTGCGTGGTCGCCTGCCAGGCCGAGAACAACGTCCCGGTGGTCGGCAAGAGCCAGGTGATGGTGAACCGCGAGATGCACTGGCTGCGCGTGGACACGTACTATCGCGGCGATCTCGACAATCCGGAAACGTACCACCAGCCCGTCCCCTGCATGCAATGCGAGAACGCGCCGTGCGAGGTCGTGTGCCCCGTCGCGGCGACGGCGCACAGCGCGGAGGGACTGAACGACATGGTCTACAACCGGTGTGTCGGGACGAGGTACTGCTCGAACAACTGTCCCTACAAGGTGCGCCGGTTCAACTTCCTCCTGTACCAGGATTTCACGACGCCGTCCCTGCAACTGATGCGCAACCCGGACGTCACGGTCCGGAGCCGCGGCGTCATGGAGAAGTGCACCTACTGCGTGCAGAGGATCAACGAGTCGCGAATCACGGCCAAGAAAGAGGGACGCGAGATCCGGGACGGCGAGATCAAGACCGCGTGCCAGCAGACCTGTCCGGCCGACGCCATCGTCTTCGGCAACCTCAACGACCAGAACAGCCGCGTCGTGAAGCTGAAGGCCGAACAGCGCAACTACGGGCTGCTCGAAGACCTCAATACGCGGCCGCGGACGACGTATTTGGCGGCGCTGAGAAACCCGAACCCGGCGTTGGGGCAATCCGGTCCGGCTAAAGCCGGACACCACGAGGACTGAGAGTACGAGTGACTGACTCTCCCCACAAACAGCTCGCCGAGGCGGCGGAGTACGAGACCGCGCCGGTCATCGAGCCCGGACACACGTTCGGTTCGCTGACCGACAAGATCAGCGCGATCGTCCTGACGCGGAAGACGCCGAAGATGTGGTACGTCGGCGCCGCGATCAGCGCCGCGTTGACGCTGATGCTGTTCGTGTCGCTGACGAAGCTCCTGTTCACGGGCGTCGGGATCTGGGGCAACAACGTCCCGGTCGGCTGGGCCTTCGACATCATCAACCTCGTCTGGTGGATCGGGATCGGCCACGCGGGCACGCTCATCTCCGCGATCCTGCTGCTCCTCCGCCAGAGCTGGCGGACGTCGATCAACCGGTTCGCGGAGGCGATGACGCTCTTCGCAGTCTCGTGCGCGGTCATCTTTCCGCTGTTCCACACCGGGCGTCCCTGGCTCGCCGCGTACTGGCTGTTCCCGTACCCCAACACGATGGGCCTCTGGCCGCAGTTCCGGAGCCCGCTCATCTGGGACGTCTTCGCGATCTCGACCTACGGGCTGGTCTCGCTGGCCTTCTGGTTCGTCGGCCTCATCCCGGACCTGGCGACGCTGCGCGACCGCTCGCGCAACCGCTGGACCCAGATGATCTACGGCATGCTCGCGATGGGCTGGCGCGGATCCGCGGTGCACTGGTATCGGTACGAGACGGCGTACCTGCTCCTCGCCGGCCTCGCGACGCCGCTCGTGCTCTCGGTCCACACCGTCGTCAGCCTCGACTTCGCGGTCGGCATCCTGCCCGGATGGCACGCCACGATCTTTCCGCCGTACTTCGTCGCCGGCGCGATCTACGCCGGGTTCGCGATGGTGCTCACGCTGGCGATCCCGCTCCGCGCGATGTACGGCCTCGAGGACTTCATCACGAACCGTCACCTCGAGAACATGGCGAAGATCACGCTCGTGACCGGGTTGATCGTCGTCTACGGCTATGCGATGGAGGCGTTCTTCGGCTGGTACAGCGCCAACCAGTACGAGCGGTTCATGCTGGTGAACCGGATGACGGGCCCGTATGGCTGGTCGTACTGGGCGCTCATCCTCTGCAACGGGCTCGTACCGCAGATTCTCTGGATCAAGAAGATGCGGACGAACCTCGCCGTGCTGTTCATCGTGGCGCTGGTCGTGAGCGTCGGCATGTGGCTCGAGCGGTTCGTCATCATCGTGACGAGCCTGCACCGTGACTTCCTGCCTTCGTCGTGGGGCATGTACTACCCGACGGTGTGGGATTTCTCGACGTTCTTCGGGACGATCGGTCTGTTCCTGATGCTGATGTTCCTGTTCCTGCGCGTGCTTCCGATGATCTCGATTTTCGAGATGCGAACGCTGCTGCCGGAAGCGCAGGTCAAGGAGGTCGAGGACCTCCGGGTGCTCTAGGTGCTCAAGGTGCTCATGGTGCTCATGGTGCTGCGATGAAACCAAAAACGCCCATCTACGGCCTGCTCGCCGAATTCCATGATGCGAACGACCTCGTCGTCGCGGCGTCGCGGGCGTACGAGGCCGGATATCGGCGGCTGGACGCGTTCACGCCGTTTCCGGTCGAGGGGCTCGCAGAAGTGATCGGCTTCCGCGAGATGAAGCTGCCGCTGCTCGTACTGGTCGGCGGCATCGTCGGAGCGATCACGGGCTTCGGGTTGCAGGTACTGGACGTCGGTCATCGCCTATCCGCTGAACGTCGGGGGGCGGCCGTACAACAGCTGGCCGTCGTTCATCCCCGTCACGTTCGAGATGACGATTCTCTTCGCGGCGTTCACCGCGGTGCTCGGCATGCTCGCGCTCAACGGGTTGCCGATGCCGTACCACCCGGTGTTCAACGCTCCGGGATTCGCGCTGGCGAGCCGCGACCGGTTCTTCCTGCTGGTCGAGGCGCGCGACGGGAAATTCGACCGCGACGAAACGGCGCGGTTCCTGCGGAGCCTGCGGCCCCGCGAGGTGGTGGAAGTTGCGCATTAACCTTCGACGCCGCGGGCCTGAGAGGCCCGCGCTCCAACTGATTGGTCTCCTGCTGCTGTTCGCGGCCGCGTGCCGTCAGGACATGCACGACCAGCCGAAGTACGAGCCGCTCGAAGCGAGCGCGTTCTTCCGGGACGGCCAGGCGTCGCGTCCGCTCGTGGAGGGAACGGTGGCGCGGGGTCAGCTCCGTGAAGACGAGCATTTCTACACCGGCAAGGTCAACGGCCAGCCGGCGACGACGTTCCCGGCGCCGATCACGCCGGAGATGATGGACCGTGGACAGCAGCGCTACGACATCTACTGCGCGCCGTGCCACGACCGCGTCGGCCGGGGCGAGGGGATGATCGTCAAGCGCGGCTACCGGCAGCCGCAGTCCTTTCACATCGATCGGCTGCGCGACGCGCCGCCCGGGCACTTCTTCGACGCGATCACGAACGGCTTCGGGGCGATGCCCGACTTCCGCGCGCAGATCCAGCCGGAGGATCGGTGGGCGGTCGTGGCGTACATCCGCGCGCTGCAGCTCAGCCAGCACGCCAGCGAGCCGGACACGAAGCGATGACGCTGCCCGAACACGCCCTCGCCCGGGTCCGGCGGAACGCCGCGGTCGGCGGCGGCGCGCTGCTCGCGCTCTCCGTCCTCCTCGCGGTCCTGACGGGGGCTGGCGCCGAGCAGTTTTTCCGCTCGTACCTGATCGGGTTCATGTTCTGGCTGGGCATCGCGCTGGGGTCGCTGGCGATTCTCATGCTGCACCATCTGACCGGCGGCGCGTGGGGGTTGGTGGTCCGGCGCCATCTCGAGGCGGCGACCAGGACGCTCCCGCTCCTGACGCTCGCGTTCCTGCCGCTCGCGATCGGACTCCGCGCGCTCTACATCTGGGCGCGCCCCGATGTAGTCGCCGCGGATCCTGTCCTCCAGGCCAAGCAGCTCTACCTGAATGCGCCGTTCTTCCTCGGCCGCGCGGTGTTCTACTTTGCCGTCTGGAACTTCCTCGCCTACGTCATCAACCGCTGGTCCCTCGAACAGGATGCGGGCGGACGCCAGCCGATCGGCTCCGAACGGAAGTTCCGCCAGTTGAGCGCGCCGGGCCTGATGGCGTACGGCCTGACGATTACGTTCGCGTCGGTCGACTGGGTCATGTCGCTCGACCCGCACTGGTTCTCGACGATCTTCGGCGTGCTGTTCATGGGCGCGCAGGCGCTGTCGGCGATGGCGTTCGCGATCGTGGCGCTCGCCGCCACCTCGCGCTACGAGCCGCTCGCCGACGTCGTCGATCCGTCGCACTTCCACGACCTCGGCAAGCTGCTCTTCGCGTTCGTGATGCTCTGGGCGTACTTCTCGTTCTCGCAGTTCCTGATCATCTGGTCGGGGAACCTGCCGGAAGAGATTCCGTGGTACCTCGAGCGGCTGCACGGGGGGTGGGGAGCGGTCGCGCTCATCGTGCTCATCGGATCGTTCCTGCTGCCGTTCTTACTGCTCCTGTCACGCGACCTCAAGCGGAACCGGCCCGTGCTCGCGACCATCGCGGCGGGCGTGTTGATCATCCGGCTGGTGGATCTGGTCTGGCTGATCGCTCCGCGTGCGGGTCATCACGGGTTCCCCGTTCACTGGCTGGACGTCACGCTCCCGCTGGGGCTCGGCGGACTGTGGCTCGCATTGTTCGCGCGCGAGCTGACGCGCCGCCGGCTGCTGGCGGTCAACGATCCCTACTTCGAGGAAGTGTTCGCGCATGGCCATCACTGATCGCAGCGTCCACGACCCCGTCGCGCACGAGCAGAGCGACGTCGACGTGCGGAGCATTCTGTGGTTCTGCGTGGGGCTGATCGCGATCGCCGCCGTGATCCACGTCGCGGTCTGGCTGCTCTTCGTCGCGTTCGAGCGCCGGACGGCCGCGGCCGACCCGGCCCCGGCGCCGCTCGCGCAGCCGGCCGGCCAGCTTCCGCCGAGCCCGCGGCTCCAGACGCGGCCCGTCAACGACCTGAAGGCCCTGCGCGCGGAGGAAGAGGCGCTGCTCCACGGCGAGGGACAGGCCGGCGAACAGCCAGGCGTGTACCGGATCCCAATCGAGCGCGCCAAGCAGTTGATCCTCGAGCGAGGAGTGCCGGTGCGAGGCCAGCCATGATCGAATGTAGGCCCGACCTTCAGGTCGGGCGTGGCGGCGTTAGCTGGGTGTCCGCGATGACGATCGCGCTCTGCGCCGCCTCAGCCTCCGCGCAGCCAATCTCGAGGGAGCCGGCCGGCCCGCCCGCCGCTGAGAAGCCGGCGATCCTCCGCGAGGTCGGCATCGATCAACGGCTCGACGAGCGCGTGCCGCTCGACCTTCCGTTTCGGGACGAACACGGGCGCCAGGTCCGGCTCGGTGAGTACTTCGGCGCGCGTCCGGTCGTGCTCGCGCTCGTGTACTACGAGTGCCCGATGCTCTGCACGCAGGTCTTGAACGGGCTCGTCAGCGCCCTGGGCGTGCTGTCGTTCAACGCCGGCCGCGAGTTCGATGTCGTTGCGGTGAGCTTCGATCCCGCCGAGGGACCCGGTTTGGCGATGGCGAAGAAGCAGTCGTACCTCGAACGCTACGGGCGTCCCGGGACCGACGCGGGCTGGCACTTCCTGACCGGCGAGCAGGCATCGATCGAACGGCTGACGAAAGCCGTCGGGTTTCGCTACGTGTACGACCGGAAACGGGACCAGTTCGCGCACGGCGCCGCGATCACGATCCTCACGCCGTCGGGGGTCATCTCCAGGTACTTCTACGGCATCGAGTACGCCCCGCGCGACGTGCGGCTCGGCCTCGTGGAAGCGTCCGCGAACCGCGTGGGATCCATCGCCGACCAGATTCTGCTGCTCTGCTATCACTACGACCCGTCGACCGGCCGATACGGCTTCGTCGCGCTGACGCTGGTCCGGATCGGCGGGGTTCTGACAGTCGTGGCGTTCGGGTTGTTTCTCTGGTTTGAAAGACGTAGGAGTCAGCGCGCCGAGCGAAGCGAGGAGCCTTCAGCCCGCGCGAACCGCGAAGCCGGTGAGCGCGAGCGAGCGGGGGTGGGGCCCCGCGAGCACAAAGTAAAGATAGCTGCCGCCGGGGGGGCCGCCTCCGCCAAGGCCCCGGCGCAAACAAATAGATGATCGAGAATCTGCCACTCTTCCCGGCGCAGGCATCCGGCTTTGCGGGTCAGGTCGATGCGCTGTATTTCTTCCTGATCGCCGTCAGCGCGTTCTTCTCGCTGCTCATCGCGCTCCTGGTCATCGTCTTTGCCATCCGCTACCGCCGCCGGGCGCCCGACGAGGTCGGCGCGGGGATCACCGGTTCGCTGCAACTCGAGCTGCTGTGGACGATCGTCCCGTTCGGCATCACGATGGTGATGTTCGTCTGGGGCGCGTGGGTCTACTTCACGCTCAGTCGTCCCCCGCGGGCCGCGATGGAGATCTACGTCGTCGGCAAGCAGTGGATGTGGAAAGTCCAGCATCCCGACGGCCAGCGCGAGATCAACGAGCTTCACGTCCCGGTCGGCCGGCCCGTCAAGCTGCTGATGGGAACCGAGGACGTCATCCACAGCTTCTTCATCCCGGCGTTTCGCACGAAGTTCGACGTCGTCCCCGGCAAGCTCACGACGCTGTGGTTCGAGGCGACGAAGCCGGGGCGCTATCACCTGTTCTGCGCGGAGTACTGCGGCACGAAGCACTCGGCGATGACCGGCTGGATCGAAGTGATGGAACCGGCGGCGTTCCAGGCCTGGCTCAGCGGCGGCGCGGTCGAAGGATCGCTCGCGTCGCGCGGCGAGAGGCTGTTCCAGGATCTCGCCTGCCATACCTGCCACATGCCGGACTCGCAGGGACGCGGACCGGTCCTCGACGGCCTGTTCGGCAAGAGCGTGCAGCTCCAGGACGGCCGGATCGTCACGGCCGACGAGAACTATCTCCGTGAATCGATCGTGCTTCCCCAGTCGAAGATCGTGGCCGGCTATCAGCCGCTCATGCCGACGTTCCAGGGGCTGATCAGCGAGGAAGGACTGCTCCAGCTCATCGCGTACATAAAGACGCTGGGGCCGAAGGCCCGGCGCCGAGCGAGGCGCCGGACGGCAGTCCGGCCGAAGGCCGGACCGCCGAGCGAGAGCGCAGCGGGCGTGGGCCCCGCGAGCGGGAATAACAAGCAGGCTGACACGTCGGATACGGCAGATCCCGCAACTACATCAACGCCGAGTACGGCGTCATGTCGTGGCTGCTCACGCGCGACCACAAGCGCATCGCGCTCCTGTACCTCGGCTCGATCACGACGTTCTTCGCGCTCGGCGGGCTGTTCGCGGTCGCGATCCGGCTCGAGCTGCTCACACCGGCCGGCGATCTGGTCCAGTCGGAGACGTACAACAAGCTGTTCACGATGCACGGCGTGATCATGGTGTTCTTCTTCCTGATCCCGTCGATCCCCGCGACGCTCGGCAATTTCCTGATCCCGATCATGATCGGGGCCAAGGACCTCGCGTTCCCCAAGCTCAATCTTCTGAGCTGGTACATCTACATGATCGGCGGCACGTTCACGATGTGGGCCGTGATCAGCGGCGGCGTGGACACCGGCTGGACGTTCTACACGCCCTACAGCTCCGCCGTCTCCAACACGCACGTCGTCGCGACGGCGCTCGGCGTGTTCATTACGGGCTTCTCGTCGATCCTCACCGGCCTCAACTTCATCGTCACGATCCACCGGATGCGCGCGCCAGGCATGACCTGGTTCCGGATGCCGCTCTTCGTCTGGTCGCACTACGCGACCAGCCTGATCATGGTGCTCGGCACGCCGGTCATCGCGATCACGGTCCTCCTGGTGTTCGCCGAGCGCGTGCTCAAGCTCGGCATCTTCGACGCCGCCTGCGGCGGCGATCCGGTGCTCTTCCAGCACCTGTTCTGGTTCTACTCGCACCCGGCGGTCTACATCATGGTGCTGCCCGGCATGGGCGTGATCAGCGAGCTCGTCGCCGCGTTCTCGCGCAAGAACGTGTTCGGCTACAGCTTCGTCGCGTTCGCGAGCCTGGCGATCGCCGTGCTCGGGTTCCTCGTCTGGGGCCACCACATGTTCGTGAGCAGCCAGTCGGTGTACGCCGGGATGATCTTCTCGATCCTGAGCTTCATGGTGGCGATCCCGTCGGCGGTCAAGGTCTTCAACTGGACCGCGACGCTCTACAAGGGATCGGTCTCGTGGGAGGCGCCGATGCTGTACGCGTTCGGCTTCATCGGCCTGTTCACGATCGGCGGGCTGACGGGCCTCTTCCTCGCGACGCTCGGCCTCGACGTCCACGTGCACGACACGTACTTCATCGTCGCGCACTTCCACTACATCATGGTCGGCGGGACGATCATGGCGTATCTCGGCGGGCTGCACTACTGGTGGCCGAAGATCACCGGGCGCCTCTACCCCGAGGGATGGGCCAAGTTCGCGGCGCTCGTCGTGTTCATCGGGTTCAACCTGACGTTCTTCCCGCAGTTCGTCGTCGGCTACCTCGGGATGCCGCGGCGCTATCACGCGTACCCGGAGGAGTTCCAGGTCCTCAACGTCATGTCGTCGGCCGGCGCCTCGATCCTCGGCGTCGGCTATCTGATTCCGCTCGTCTACTTCTTCTGGTCGATGCGGTACGGTCGCAGGGCGACCGCGAATCCATGGGGGGCCAAAGGCCTCGAATGGGAAGTCGCGTCGCCGCCCATCACCGAGAATTTCGTCGAGACGCCGGTCGTGACTGAAGGGGCGTACGCCTACACGCACGGGAGGATGGACGTTGTCTAGCGGGCAAACCGGAACCCCCCCTCGACTTCGCTCGGGGCAAGCGGCTGCCCACGCGCACCATCCGGCGCAGGCGCATCACTTCGATTCGCTCGAGCAGCAGCAGGAAGCCTCGACGCTCGGCATGTGGGTGTTCCTGGCCAACGAGGTGATGTTCTTCGGCGGCCTGCTCATGGCCTACCTCGTCTACCGGACATGGCATCCCGATGCGTTCGCCGCGGGCAGCTCGCACCTCGACATCCCGCTCGGCGCGATCAACACGGCGGTGTTGATCTTCAGCTCCCTGACGATGGCGCTGGCGGTGCACGCGGCGCAGACGAGCTGGCGGCGCGGGCAGATCGTGTTCATCATCCTGACCATCGCGCTCGGGACGACGTTCCTCGTCATCAAAGGATTCGAGTACGCGGACAAGTTCACGCACCACCTCGTGCCCGGCCCGCACTTCGAGTGGCCCGACGAGAAGCTTCGAGCGCCGGTCCAGATGTTCTATTCGCTGTACTTCGCGCTGACCGGCCTGCACGCGCTCCACATGATCGTCGGCATCGGGATCATGCTGTGGCTGCTCTGGATGGCGCGCCGCGGCCGTTTCAGCGCCGAGTACTACTCGCCCGTCGAGGTCTCAGGGCTGTACTGGCACTTCGTCGACATCGTCTGGATCTTCCTCTTCCCGCTGCTGTACCTGATCGGAGCGCACGTCAGGCATGTCTGACCATATCGTCCCCACGCGCGTCTACTACCTGGTGTTCCTGGCCCTGATGGTCGGAACGGCCGCTACCGTCTGGGTTGCGTTTCTCGATCTGGGCTTCGCCAACACCGCGGTCGCGATGGGCATCGCCGTGACAAAGGCGACGCTCGTGATCCTGTATTTCATGCACGTCAAGTACAGCTCGCGGCTGACGTGGGTCGTCGTCGCATCCGGTTTCATCTGGCTGGGGATCCTGTTCGTGCTCGGCTTGAGCGACTACCTGTCGCGGGGTTGGATTGCGCAGCCGGGGGTTCCGAGGATTTAGGTTCTTGGGGTTCTTCGGGTTCTTCGGGTTCTTGGGGTTCGGGTTCAAGGGTTCAAGGGTTCAAGGGTTCAAGGGTTCGAAGGTTCCGTGCCAGCCGGCGCGCGGTGGTGTCTAAGTTCTGAGACGTGCCGCGTCCGCGCGTATTCGATCCATGGACCTCATTAGCGACATCCACGAGCCCAATTGGGTCCTGGCGACCGTTCTCGTAGCCTTGGGGATGATCGCCTGGCGCCTCGGATTGCTATGCCACCGGCGAATTCGGGCCGGAACAGTTCCCGTGGGCGATCTCCTCGTAGGAACAATCGCGTTGTACGTTGTCTCCGCGATCCTTGTACTGAGTGCCTGTATGGCGCTCTAGGCGTTCTTTGGCTCGCACGAATCTCTCATCGCGAGGGTATTTTTGTCCGCGTCCGAATGCGGATTTCACGCGACTCACTGAACTACACGCGACACGCCCGAACGAAAATCAAAGGGAGGTTTGGGAGGCTAGGGAGGATGACTTCTCGGATCACGAAAGTCACGGGCCACGGATTACAACGGATTTCCGGATGCAGCGTGATGGAGATGCTGCGGGCCGCCACGCCGAGGCCGCGCGAAGGGCGGCGGCCTTGATGCCGCGGGTCGTGCGCGAGCGTGTCTGATCACGGCCAAGCGGAATGAGGCGCACGTTCGCGCGCAACCCGCGACATCAAGGCTCCGGCCCGGCCTTCGCCGGGCCGCTCGGCGTGACGCCCGTCAGCGTGACGTCCTCCCTTGACCTCCAAGACCTCCCCTTGAATTCCGTCCGGGCGTGTCACGCGAAGGGACTCGCAGTCAGGAGAGTCACCCTCTAGGACGTAAGGCCAGCTTGCGCATGCGGTGGGTAGGACCTATGCTCCGTGCGTAGGGACCCCCAGCTCAGGAGGAACGTCATGCGCAAGTCTTCAACCGCCCTCGCTGCGATCGTTGCCTTCGCCGGCTCGATGTGCGTGACAGTGGCTTGCAACAAGCCGGCCTCTGACAACGCGGCCGCACCTGCTGCCGCACCAGCGGCGGCGCCCGCGCAACCGGCGGCTCAGCCTGCGGCGCCTCCGGGATCGGAACCCGCCGCACCGGCGCCCGGGGCGAGCACTCCGGCTGCGTCGCCAGCCGCGGCGCCCTCGGCGCCTGCGACCGCGCCCGCTGCGGCGCCGGCTCCGCAGCCCGAGGCCAAACCTGCGCCGCCGCCACCGCCGCCCCCGAAGGTCTACACGTTGAAGGCCGGCACACCGCTGAGCGTATGGACGACCTCGACGCTGTCGACGAAGAGCAACAAGACGGGCGAGACGTTCACCGCGACGCTCGCCGAGCCGATCGTTCACGACGGCTGGGTGATCGCGAAGAAAGGCGCTCCCGTGCGCGGGGTCATCGTCGAATCCGATGAGGGCGGTCGCGTGAAAGGAACGGCCTCGCTCTCGGTCACCATCAACAGCCTGACGTTGGCCGACGGGAGAACAGTCAAGCTCGCGGTGGATTCGGCCGGCCAGGCGGCGAAGTCGACCAAAGGCAAGGACGCCAAGAAGATCGGGATCGCGACGGGCGTCGGCGCGGCGATCGGCGCGATCGCCGGCGGCGGCAGCGGGGCCGCCATAGGCGCCGCGGTCGGCGGCGGCGCCGGTACGGCGCACACGCTCGCGACGCGCGGCGCGGCCGCCACGATTCCTGCCGAGACCGAACTGACCTTCGTGCTGCGGGAGCCGATCACGATCAAGCAGGTGCGCTGACCGGCCCGCCTCCGCCAAGGCTACGGCGAGGCAGGCCGTACCGTCGACAGATGTGCGTGCCTCGGCGATGGTACGATCGGATCGCTTCGTTCGAAACTTACCTCAGCCGTGTCCGACCGAGGTCAGTGTTCCGTTCCCCCCTCATTTGACGTTATCCAAGTACGGAGCGCGCAAGTACCCCAACGCCCCCAGGCGTGCGCTTCGATGTGAGGGTCCCCATGAGGTCCGTGTTGTGGGCTCCGGCAGCGGCTGAGGGCCAGAAGTCCATGAAGATCGACTTTCAGCAGGCGCTTGGAAGTGCGCTTGCGGAAACCGACCGACTGCGGCGGGAGCGGGAGCGCCTCGCCGACGAGAACGAAGACCTGCGCGCATCCGCGGAGTTCTGGCTCTGGCTCTACGAGCACCAGCTCGCCCGCGCGAACAAGGCCGTTCGAGAGTTGGCGGTACGCCCGACCGTTTGAAGCACGCGATCGGCAGCTATAATCCCGTAGCTTCAGTTCTCGCTACGGCCGAGCTGCCCATGAGTCCGTCGGAGAGCGACCGGGGTCCGGGGGCGGACTCCGGTCAGATCACTCGCCTTCTATCGGCGGTCCGCGACGGCGACCAGGCCGCGCTCGATCTTGTTTTCAACATGGTCTATGGAGAGCTGCACACGGCGGCACGCCGGCAGCTCGCGCGCGCCCGCCCGGGGCAGACGCTGAACACGACCGCCCTCGTCCACGAGGCGTATCTCAAACTGGTCGGCGCCGCTCATGCCGACTGGACGGACCGAGGCCATTTCCTCGCCGTGGCCGCGAAGGCCATGCGGCAAATCATCATCGACTACGCGCGCTGGGCGTCTCGAAAGAAGCGCGGCGGCGGCATTCACCGAACGACGCTCGACGGCATCGACGTCGCCGACGAGCAGCGCGCCGGCGAGCTGGTGGAGCTCGACGCGGCGCTCACGAGGCTCGAGTCGTTCAGCGATCGACTCGCTCGCGTCGTGGAGCTGAGGTTCTTCGCCGGCCTCTCGGTCGAGGAAATCGGAGCGGCGCTGGGCGCACCGCCACACCAGATCAAGCGGGAATGGCGCAAGGCGCGGGCCTTCCTGCTGCAGGCGATGGACAATTCCGCCTGAGCGTTCCCACGACGTTCTATGCCAACGAGGTTCACGCCGGCGGAATGGGCCCGCATCGAGGTGATTCTCGACGACGTGCTGGAGCTCGACCCGCCGGCGCGCGCGGCGGCGATCGCGCGTGCGTGCGCCGGCGACGACAGGCTGCGCGCGCAGGTCGAATCGCTGGTGGCCGCCGACGCGGGCGGGGAGGCGCTGCTCGACGCGCCGGCCGTCGAATACGCCGCCGGGATCGTCCGGGCGGCGTCCGACGCCGGTGAGGGACTCGGAGACGAAGCGCAACCGGGCGATCGGATCGGGCCTTACCGTATCATCCGGGAAATCGGCCGCGGGGGCATGGGCCATGTCTTTCTGGCCGACAGGGCGGACGGCGAGTTCGAACAGCAGGTCGCGCTCAAGCTGGTAGGCAGCGGATACGCCGGCAATGAGATTCGCCAGCGGTTCCTGCGGGAACGACAGATCCTCGCGCGGCTGCATCATCCGAACATCGCCCGTCTCCTCGACGGCGGCATGACGCCGGACCGCCGGCCGTTCTTCGCGATGGAGTACGTGTCCGGCGAGCCGATCACGCGCTACTGCGATGCGCGTACGCTCGACGTCAACGCGCGGCTCGATCTCTTCGCCCTCGTCTGCGACGCCGTGCAGTACGCCCACCAGAACCTCGTCGTTCACCGCGACCTGAAACCGTCGAACACGCTCGTCACGCCGGACGGGCAGGTCAAGCTGCTCGACTTCGGCATCGCGAAGGTCCTGCACGAAGACGATGAGGCGCCGTTCGCCACGCTGACGCGGCTCGGCAGCGGGCCGATGACGCCGGAGTACGCGGCGCCAGAGCAGGTGCGCGGCGAGCCGGTGACGACCGCGACCGACGTCTACGCGCTCGGGGCGCTGGCCTATGAGCTCCTGACCGGCCGCGGGCCGCACGAGCTGTCGCGGCGGACGGCGGCCGAGGTCGAGCGCGCCATCGCCGAGCGTGACGTCGCGCGGCCGTCGTCGGTCGTGTCGCGGAACGGAGGCGGGACGGTCGTCGGGGCGGCCGATGCGGTCGCGAAGGCGCGCGGGACGGAACCGGCGCGCCTGCGCCGAAAGCTCCGGGGCGATCTCGATACCATCGTGATGCAGGCACTCCAGAAGGAACCGGCGCGCCGCTACCCGTCCGCCGGAGCCCTCGTCGAGGACGTGCGCAGGTACCGCGACGGTCGACCGATCGCCGCCCGCCGGGACTCCGTGCGGTACCGGGCGGGCAAGTTCGTGCGGCGGCACGCGATCGGCGTCGCGGCGACCGGACTCGTGCTCGCGGCGCTCGTCGCGGGATTGATTGGAACGGCCTGGCAGGCGGGTGTCGCGTCCAGGGAGGCGGCCAAGGCGAACGAGGTGAGCCGCTTCCTCGCAGGGTTGTTCGCGGTGGCGGATCCGGCGCGGACCAACGCTGAGCAGATCACCGCGCGGGAACTGCTCGACCGCGGTGCGACCCGCATCGAAACCGATCTGGCCGGCCAGCCAGAGGTCCAGGCCGAGATGATGCTCCTCCTCGGCCGGATCTATCGCGAGCTCGGCGTCTACGACCGCGCGCGGCCTCTGCTCGAGCGATCGCTCGATCTGCGACGAACCAGATCCGGACCCGAAGATGTCCAGGCGGCCGACGTGATGGCGGAGCTCGGGCGTCTCTGGCTCGACATGGGGCGTCCCGAGGATGCCGAACGGCTGCACCGCGAGACGCTGGCGCTGCGCCGCCGCCTGCTCGGGCCGAATCATCCGGACGTCGGCAAGACGCTGCGCGACCTGGCGACGGTGTTGAACAGCCGGGGTAAATATGACGAGGCCGAGACGCTTCAACGCGAGGCGCTGGCGCTGAACGAGCGCGAGTTCGGTCCCGAACACGCGGAGGTCGCCAGCGATCTCGAGGGCCTGCAATCGATTCTCCGCGCCCGCGGCCAGTCGGAGCCTGCGGTCGTCGCGGCGCGGCAGGTGCTCGTCATCCGCCAGAAGGTGCTCGGTCCCGACCACCTCGAGACCGCCACCGCCATGAACAACCTGGCGATCCTGCATCGCGAGCGATGGGAGCTGGCGGAAGCGGAGCGGCTGTACCGGGAAGTCCTGGCCTTCGATCTCCGGCGGCTCGGCGAGGTGCATCCCTACACGGCGACCGTGTCGAACAACCTCGCGTTCGTGCTGCGGGATCGCGGGCAGTACGACGAGGCCGAGCGGCTCTTCCGCTCCGCGCTGGACATCGACTATCGGCTGTACGGGCGCGAGCATCCCAACGTGGCCACGGTGCTCAACAACCTGGCCAGCGTGCTCTCGGCCAAGGGGGACTACGACGAATCCGAGCGCCGCTCGCGGGAAGCGCTTGCGATGTTTCGTCGAGTGTACGGCGACGACAACTGGCGTATCGGCATGGTCCAGGGTGCGATCGCCGGAGTGCTCAGCGCGCGACGCGACGCCGGGGCCGAGGCGCTGTACCGCGAGGCGTTGGCGCGGCTGGAACGGTCGCTGGCGCCGACGAATCCGACCCTCGAGCCCGTTCTGATTGGTCTGGGCCAACACCTGACCATCGGAGGCGGGGCCGGCCAGGCGGAACCGTTGCTTCGCCGTGCGCTGAGCACACGATTACAGCGCCTTGGTGAGAACCACCCCCGCACGGCCGAGGCGCAGGTCAGGCTGGGCGCCTGTCTCGCGGCGCTCGGCCAGCGGGAGGAAGCCCTGACGCTGTTGACCGCCGGTCAGGCGCGCCTGCGGGACGAGCCTCACTTCCGACCCGAAGCGCGAGAGGCCGAGCGCGCGCTCTCGACGTTCCCCTCTACGCCGAGGTAATGGCCGCCACCGTTCACCGACGTTTCCCCGCCGCTCACCGATAGCCTCGACCCCCAGCCGACCGGTTACGTAACATTGATCTGGAAGCGGTAAGATCGAGGTTTCGTGGCCGACCTGAAAACTGAACTCGCATCGCTCAAGATCGATCGGGATTCCCGCGGCGGGAGCGGCCGCGGAGGTCTGTGGATCGCGATCGGCATTGCGGTCCTTGCGGTCGCGGGCGGCGGATGGTGGTGGGCGACCCGCGCGCAGGCGGCGACGGTACGGACGGTCGCGGTCGAGGCGCGGTCGGAGGGCGCGGCGGGGATCCCCGGCGCCGTGCTCAACGCGTCCGGGTACGTCACGGCGCGCCGGCGGGCCACCGTCTCGTCGAAGGTGACGGGCAAGGTCGTCGAGATCAACGTCGAGGAAGGCATGGCGGTCAAGCGCGGGCAGGTCCTCGCCCGGCTCGACGACTCGCAGACGCGCGCGGAGCTCGCGCTGGCCGAATCGCAGCTCGCTTCGGCGCGCCGCGCCGGCGCCGAGATCGAGGTTCGCATCCGGGAGGCGGATCTCACGCTCAAGCGGCAGCGGCAGCTCGCCAAGGAAGGCATCATCGGTCAGGCCGATCTCGACGCCGCCGAAGCGCAGTTCGATTCGCTGCGCGCGCGGCTGGCGGTGTCGACCCAGGAGATTGAAGTAGCGGAGCGGATGGTCACGATCCGCCAGACCGACCTGAACGACATGGTCGTCCGCGCCCCGTTCGACGGCGTGGCGATCTCCAAGGATGCGCAGCCCGGGGAGATGGTATCGCCCATCTCTGCCGGCGGCGGCTTCACGCGGACCGGCATCTCGACGATCGTGGACATGTCGTCGCTCGAAATCGAGGTCGACGTCAGCGAGGCGTACATCAACCGCGTCAGCGATCGCCAGCCGGTGACGGCGGTGTTGGACGCGTATCCCGACTGGCGGATTCCGGCGCGCGTCATCACGACGGTGCCGACCGCCGATCGCCAGAAAGCGACGGTGTTGGTACGTATCGCGTTCGAGAGGCTCGACCCGCGCATCCTGCCGGACATGGGCGTCAAGGTCGCGTTCCATTCGGCCAGGCCGGCGGCAAGCGAAACGGCCGCCGCTGCGGCGCCCACTCAGGCGCGCCTGCTCGTGCCGAAGGCCGCGGTCCGCAAAGCGGAGGGACGCGATGTCGTCTTCGTCCTCAGGGAAGACCGCGTCGAGCGCCGCGCCGTACGGGTCGGCACCGCGGAGGGCGATCGCGTGGAGATCGTCTCGGGCGTCAGCGCCGGCGAGCACGTGGTCGTCGAAGGACCACCGGAACTGACGGATGGATCGAGGGTAAGAGTGCAGTCTTAGGAGTTAGCGGAGATGACGGAGTTCGCGGAGATCACCACGGAGACACGGAGAAACGGAGGACGAACGGAGGTTATCGTCCGCGCGCCGGACCCGTCGCACACAGGGGGTCCGGCACGCGGACGATACGCTCCGTGCGTCTCTGTTGACTCCGTTCCTCCGTGGTGATCTCCGTGATCTCCGCCCTCCTCCGTTAACGAGAGACAAACTGCGAGAAACAAAGATGGCTGACGCTCTAGTCAAGATTCGCGACCTTCACAAGATCTTCCGCCGCGGCGGGGAGCGCATCGACGTGCTCCAGGGCGTCCACCTCGACATCGCGCCAGGGGACTTCCTCGCGCTCATGGGGCCGTCCGGATCGGGCAAGACGACGCTGCTCAACCTGATCGGCGGTCTGGACACGCCGACCGAGGGATCGATCGAAGTGGGCGGCGATCGGATCGACAAGTTGTCCGGCGGCAAGCTGTCGCAGTGGCGCGCGCGCCACGTCGGGTTCATCTTTCAGCTGTACAACCTGCTTCCCGTCCTCACGGCCGAACGCAACGTCGAGCTGCCGCTCCTGCTCACGAAGCTCTCGCGCGCCGATCGCAAGCGGCGCGTGGGAGTGGCGCTGAACGTCGTCGGCCTCACCGAGCGCGCGAAGCATTTTCCGCGTCAGCTCTCCGGCGGCCAGGAACAGCGCGTCGGCATCGCGCGGGCGATCGTGACCGATCCCACGCTCCTGCTCTGCGACGAGCCGACCGGCGACCTCGACCGGAAGTCCGGCGACGAGATCCTCAACCTGCTGCAGACGCTCAACCGCGAGCACGGGAAGACGATCGTCATGGTGACGCACGACCCGCACGCCGCCGAGCGCGCGCGCCGCACGCTGCACCTCGAAAAGGGCAAGCTGATGGAACAGGCGGCGGTCGGTAGCGCAGCCCTTTAGGGCTGCTGGAGTCCGTGATGAAATACCTGCACCTGGTCTGGCGCAACCTGCTCCGGCGCAAGATCCGGACGACGTTCACGCTGCTGTCGATCTTCGTGGCGTTCATCCTCTTCGGCGTGCTCGTCGGGATTCGCGCGGCGTTCACGCTCGGCGTCGAGGTCGCCGGGGCCGACCGGCTGGTCATGCTGCACAAGGTCGGCTTCATGATGTTCGTGCCGGAAAGCTACGGTCCGCGCATGCAGACGGTGAAGGGCGTCACCGACGTGACCCACTCGACCTGGTTCGGCGCGTACCTACCAGACCGAGACGAACTTCTTTGCGAACATGGCGGTCGACCCCGAGCCGTTCCTCCGGATGTACCCGGAATTCATCGTGCCGGAGGACCAGAAGAAGGCCTGGTTCGAGGACCGGACCGGCGCGGTCGTGGGGCGGCCGACGGCCGAGCGGTTCGGCTGGAAGATCGGCGACCGCGTCCCGCTCATCAGCCCGATCTTCAACCGGCCGGACGGCGGCCCGTGGACCTTTACGATCCGCGGCATCTACACGGCGGCACGGAAGGGCGTCGACGACACGCAGTTCTTCTTCGACCGACGGTACATGGCGGAGA
This sequence comes from uncultured Acidobacteriota bacterium, assembly GCA_963847125.1. Classification (GTDB taxonomy): domain Bacteria; phylum Acidobacteriota; class Vicinamibacteria; order Vicinamibacterales; family 2-12-FULL-66-21; genus DATAEE01. The sequence continues at coordinate 958,840 of CAWJYM010000004.1, read as the reverse complement.
CGTTCCGGGGGGTCGAGTTCATCGAAGGCAACGTCGGCTGGTTCATCATCCGGGTCAGCGATCCGCCCAACGCCGATCAGGTCGCCCAGAACATCGACGCGCTCTTCGCAAACTCGCCGAACGAGACGAAGACGTCTACCGAGGCGCAGTTCGTTCAGAACTTCGCGAAGCAGATCGGCGATATCGGCAGCATCGTCACGGCGATCACCGCCGCCGTGCTGTTCACGATCCTGCTTGTCGTCGGCAATACGATGGCGCAGTCGATCCGCGAGCGAATCAGCGAGCTGGCGGTCCTCAAGACGCTCGGGTTCAGCGACGGAAAGGTTCTTGGGCTCGTCCTTCTCGAGTCGGTGTTCATCGCCCTCCTTGGCGGCGGCGCCGGGCTGCTCGTCGGGTGGCTCCTCGTGTCGGCGGGGGACCCGACCGGCGGGTTCCTGCCGGCCTTCTACTATCCGGCGCGTCACCTGGTCATCGGCGCGGCGATCGTGATCAGCCTGGGGATCGCGGCCGGCATCCTGCCGGCGCTCAAGGCGAACCGGCTCAGGATCGTGGACGCGCTCCGGAGGAACTGACGTGAACTGGATCTCACAGATCGTCGCGGTCACCGCGCTCAACATCCGGACGATCCGGCAGCGGCTGGGCTCGTCCGCCGTGGCTGTCGTCGGCATCGCGGGCGTGGTCATCGTGTTCATCGCGGTCCTCTCGATCGGCGAAGGCTTCCGGAAAGTGATGATCGAGGCGGGGTCGCCCGACACGGTCATCGTTCTCCGCGGCGGAGCGGACACGGAGATGACGAGCGGGCTCTCAGGGGAGCAGGCCAAGCTGATTGCGGAGGCGCCGGCCATCGTACGGCGCGGGAACGGGAACGGCGCCGCGGCGTCACCCGAGCTGCTGGTCATCGCGGACGTGCCGAAGCGCTCGACGGGCACCGACGCCAACGTCCCGCTCCGCGGCGTGCTTCCCGAGGCGTTCGAGGTCCGGCCCGATCTCTCGATCGTCGAGGGACGCCGCTTCGAGCCGGGCCGCAACGAGATCATCATCGGGCGGGCGGCGAGGCGCGAGTTCGATCTCGACCTCGGGTCCTCCGTTCAGTGGGGCGAAAACAGGTGGGACATCGTGGGCGTGTTCGAAGCGGACGGGAGCGCTTCAGAGTCCGAGATCTGGACCGACGCGCGCGTGCTTCAGCCCGCCTACCGCCGTGGGAACTCGTTCCAGTCCGTCCACGCCAAGCTGGAGTCGGTCGACGCGTTCGACACGTTCAAGGATGCGCTGACGACGGACCCCAGGCTCAAAGTGAAAGTCGTCCGGGAGACCGACTACTACGCCCAGCAGTCGACCATCCTCCACATGATCGTCACGCGGATCGGCTACGGGATCGCCATTCTGATGGGCATCGGCGCGGTCTTCGGCGCCATCAACACGATGTACTCCGCTGTCGCGACCCGCACACGCGAGATCGCCACGCTGCGGGCGCTCGGCTTCGGGGCGAGCGCGGTGATGGTGTCGGTGCTGGTGGAGGCGATGCTGCTCAGCCTGATCGGCGGCGTGGTCGGCGGCGCGCTCGCCTATCTGGCGTTCGATGGGTTCACGACCGCGACCATGAACTGGCAGAGCTTCAGCCAGGTGGCCTTTGCCTTTGCCGTCACGCCCGCGCTCCTCATCCAGGGGATCGCTTCGGCAGCCGTCATGGGGCTCCTCGGCGGCCTTTTCCCGGCGATTCGAGCCGCACGGCTGCCGATCGTCACGGCGCTGCGAGAGCTCTAGATTAGACGGCCGGGGACGGGGAGGCTCCTCGGTCCCCGCCTTTATCAGAGCGTCCTCGGAGCACTGAAGTCTTTCCCAACACATTCCGTAGTCCAGCTTTACGCGGATCCGTCGGCCTCGGCGACGATGCTTTTCTGTACTCGTTGTACCGACCGATCCTAATCGTCTGCCTGTCCAGCTTTTGAAACTGCCCCAAAGAAGTTGTCCGTCACGAATTGAAGAGTCGAAGGCACGGGCACGCGCGTTGCTTGATACACGTTGATCTCAGAAAGTTTCGAATTAGCGTCAGGCGGAGCGTGTATGCGGGTCGAACAAGTGCTTCAGCGGATTCGGGGAGAGTTTCTGGAAATGCCAGGCCTCCGATTGACGGCCGCCCAGGCCGAGCGGCTCTGGGGTCTGGACCGTGAGACCTGCTCCTCGCTCCTCGCGGCGCTCGTCGACGCCAATTTCCTGAGACAGACTCGGGACGGCGCGTACATCAGATTTGACACGGCGCCCGCCACCCCGTTCAGGCCGCGCCGGCCGGGAGGCCGGATGGAGTCGGTCGCCTGATGATGTGAGTTCTCCCACCAAGCCGGCTGGCCCGCTCCTGCCTCGCGGGCCAATAAGAGCGCCGGCCTTAGCCCCTGATCCCGGGTAACAGAGTTGCCCGCGGCCACCCGGACCGTCGAGGGTTGAAGCGACTGGCTTCAACCTTCGACGAAGCCTCAGCTCCCTAAGAATCGATCCCTTCGAGAACCGCCAGTAGGTCCGTCATGTCCGGCAATTCTCCAAGGTCGTACCGTTTCGCGAAGACGACCGTCCCGTTCTTGTCGACGACGAAGACCGCGCGTTCCGGAAAGCCCTCCGGACGAAGCACCCCGTAGCGCTCGGCGACCGCCCCGTGCGGAAAGAAGTCGCTGAGGAGATCGTAGGACAACCCGCCGAGGCTCTTCGCCCAGGCTGCTTTGGGAGGAACCGCGTCGGCGCTGATCCCGAGGACGTGGGCGTCGTGGCTGGTGAGACGGGGCTGTTCAACCTCGTACCCCGTCATCTGGCGCTCGCACACGGGCGTCCACGCGAACGGATGGAACGCGACGACGACGTTCTTCCGGCCGCGGAGCTCCGACAGCTTGATCTTGCCGCCGCGATGGCTTGCCAGCTCGAAGTCCGGCGCTTCCTCCCCGACTTTGACTTTCATGCCTTTCAGACTACATCAGGGCTTGGGGCTTAGGGCTTAGGGACGCCGGAGTGTCTCTATTGGGGTCGCTCCCGCGACGCGCCACTCCCCCTCTTCCTTGCGGAGTGCGACCTCGACCTCGCGCGCGTCCATGGTCGGCGCGCCGGTCTGCGCGTTCGTCCAGGTCAGCGTCACAGTCAGGTGCGCCGTGGCGGTGGCATCCGCGCCGACCGAGACCTGGACATCCACGAAGGACAGCTCGAAGCCGCCGGCGGATCGTCCCGCGGTCGCGGCCGCGGCGACCACCGCGTCGCGCCCGCGCATCGGCGGATAGGGCTGTCCCGGATCGATCGTCACGTCCTCGGTAAAGAACGAGGCAAGCCGGGCCGCATCCGCGAGCTTTCCCAGGCCGTCCGTCGACTGCGCGTTGACCGTGTCCACAATCTGGTCCAGCCTGGCGCGGATCCGCTCTTCGTCGCTCGGAAACATCGTCTTCCAGACGAGCCAGGCGCCGACGACGGCCAGCAGGGCGAGCAGGAGCCAGAGGAGGTTCGAGCCCCGCGTCACCTTCACCACAACATCCGCCCGACGATTCGGTCGCGGTCGACGGCCCCGAGCTCGTGCTGTTCGATCCTCATCCCGCGGTTGTCCCCCACGACGAAATACTCGCGGTCTCCCAGCCTTCTCTCGCGCATGATCCACACCGCCCGGTGGATGACGTAGGGCTCGTCGATCGGCTTCTCATCGACGTGGACGATGCCGCCGTCGATGCGCACGCACTCGCCGGGCAGGCCGAGAATCCGCTTCACGAACAGCACGTGCGGGCCGGCGAGCCGGATGGCGACGACGTCGCCGCGCCGCGGTTCGCGGACGAGATACGCAAGCCGGTTGACGAAGTACAAGCCGCCGTCGCGATACGTCGGCAGCATGCTCGGTCCGTACGCTCGGATTGGCCGAAGCACCCAGCCGAACGTGACCACGCTGACGGCCACGATGACGGCGGCCCGCGCCAGCGTCCGCGACGGGCGCCGGCCTACGAAAACGCGCTGCCAGCCTTCCGGCGCCACTATTTGCGGCTGCGGCTGGGTGGCGCGTCGAGCAGCAGATGGTGGTAGACGAGGGCGCCCGCGACGCCGCCCAGGATCGGCGCAACCCAGTACGCCCAGTGCCAGGCCCAGTGACCGGCCACGAGCGCGGGGCCGAACGATCGCGCCGGATTCATCGACGCGCCCGTCACCGGGCCTCCGGCGAGGATGTCGAACGCCACCGTCAGGCCGATGCCGAACCCGCCGATCTTCACCGCTTTCCCGCGCTCGTCCACCGCGGTTCCGAAAATCGCGACGACGAGGAGAAACGTGAGGATGAACTCGACGGTGAGCACCGTTCCAGTCGAAGCCCAGGCGGCCGGGAGCGGGATGCCGAGCGTCGCCTCGCTCACGGCGGCCGCCGGAAAGATCGCTTTGCAGAGCGCGGCGGCCACGGTCGCGCCCGCGAGCTGCGCGGCCACGTACACGCCGGCCAGGCCGCCCGCGATGCGGCCGGTCGCGAACATGCCGGCGGTCACCGCAGGGTTGAAGTGCGCGCCCGAGATCCCGCCGAACGCGTTGACGGCGACCGAGAGCGCCAGCCCGTGGGCGAGTGCGATGGCCACCAGTCCGCCGCCGCCGCCGACCGTCGGCGTCGCGCTGAGAATCGCGGCAATCCCAGCGAAGCACAGGAAGAAGGTCCCCAGGAACTCTGCGAGCGCGGGGTTCCGGTTGTTCATCGGCATCCTCCGGGCAGGGATGATAGCCCATGAAGGCGCGGACCGGAGGCGGCTGCCGCCCTACAATACGGATATGAAGCTCGCGGCCGTGGCGGCCGTCCTTCTGATCCTTGCGGCGTCCAGCGAGGTCCGGCTAAAGCCGGACACTACGCAATCTCTCAAGGTCGTCGAGATCGAAAGCCCAGCGCCCGCCGGCTCGGCGCAACCGCACCTCGCGGATGCCTTTGACGGCGCGGTCATCCTGAGCTGGCTCGAGCGCACCGCATCCGGTCACCGGTTCCGCTTCGCGACCCGGCGCGACAATCGGTGGACCGGGCCCGTGACGATCGCCGAGGGCGATCGGTTCTTTGCCAACTGGGCGGATGTCCCATCGGTCGTCCGCCTGCCTGACGGCTCGATCGTGGCCCACTGGCTCCAGACGAGCGGGCCTGGAAAGTACTCCTACGACGTGATGCTCCGACACTCGCCGGACAACGGCCGCACATGGTCCGCGCCGTTGATGCCGCATCGCGACGGAACGGAGACGGAGCACGGGTTCGTGTCGATCGTCCCCTGGCCGGGCAACCCGTTCGGCAGCACCTTCGGAGTGATCTGGCTCGACGGGCGGGACTTCGCGAATCGGGGCGGCCACGGGGAAGCCGGGATGAAAGCCGAGATGTCGCTGCGCGCGACGGTGCCGTCGCAGATGATCGGAGGCACGGTCAGCGGGAGTGGTGTCGTCTCCCCACCCGTCGCGGCCTGGACGCAGAGCAAGGAGATGCTCGTCGATTCACGCGTCTGCGAATGCTGCCCCACCGCCGCCGCGCGCACGAGCCGCGGCGTCGTCGTCGCGTACCGCGATCGGAGCGCGGGCGAAGTCCGCGACATTGCGGTTGCCCGCTTCGAAAATGGACGCTGGACCGATGGCAAGATCGTCCACGCCGACAACTGGCAGATTCCGGGCTGTCCCGTGAACGGCCCGGCGCTCGCGACGTCGGGATCGCGCGTCGCGCTCGCGTGGTTTGCGGCGCCAGAGAACAGCGCGCGCGTGAGCGTCGCCTTCTCGAACGATGCAGGCGTCACATTCGGACGCCAGATTCGCGTCGACGATGGTCTGCCTCTCGGGCGCGTCGCGATGACGGCCCTCTCCGACGCGTCGGTGCTGGTGGGCTGGCTCGAGTACGTGAAGGATCCCGCGGGAAACGCGGCGGCCCGGGCGGAGTTTCGCGTGAGGCGCGTCGGCCCCGGTGACGCGCGGGGCGAAGCGATCACCGTCGCGCGCGTGACGCCGGACCGCGCGAGCGGGTACCCGCGGCTCGCGCGCTCCGGCGATGTCGTTACGTTTGCCTGGGTTGCCGACGATCGGGTGAAGGTCGCGGCGATGGCGCTGAGATAGCCTCGTACGGCGTCAGCATTCCGGCCCGGGACGGCAGATAAATGGTCTGGGCTTCTCCATCGCGCGCGACGAAGACGGGAAAGCCGTTATAGTCCTCGACCGCGCGGAAGCGGGCTTCGTCGAATTCCACGGGCGCGCCGGCCGGGCGCCAGCGCACGCCCCGATAAGTGATGAAGATTGCGTTGAGGCCCGTCGGCCGCTGCAGCGAGATCACGCCCGGCGGCGCCACGGCGTCTCCGGCACCAGCCGTGCCGGCGGTTCCGACGAGGGGCGGGGCAATCGGCGGCTGGGATTCCTCGGTCTCGAAAAGCGGGACGACGGGGCCCACGACCGCGGCACGGGCAGCTTCGGCGGAGCTCCCAACGGGAAAAGAGGGGGCCTGGCTGCCGGTCGTCCCTGACAGCTGTCCGTCGCGGCGGCGCTCGTATGGCTGCAGCCGGCCGCCAGACAACGGAACGAAGATCTTGCCGTAAAGATCGAGGAACTTGTCGGTGTAGAACGGCACGCCGCGGTATGAGCCGGAGCGCACCATCCGGTTCCCGTCGAAATGCTGGATCGCGCCCACCGGATAGTAGACAGCGTCGGCAAATGGAACGGGCTCACCCGCCCGATACCAGTCCTCGGCGTCGGCAACCACCTCGGGTGGCGGGGTCGCGACGTACATGACCTGCGCCGTGGCGAAACCGGAGACGAAAGTGGCGCAGAGCGTGGCGAAGAGAATGATGGGCGCCAACTGAGCGATTTTTTGAGTCACGATGTTCCCCCGGTTCGTTATTTGTCCAAACCGCGTGCCAGAATAGACAAAGCTGAAATGGCCAAGGAACGTTCCCGGCTCTTCCGTCCGGCCATCCTCCTGGCCGGCCTGTCTCTCGTCTTCCTCCTCCCGTCGGTGGCGGCATTCTACACGGATTGGCTGTGGTTCAAGGAAGTGGGCTTCGAGGCGGTCTTCGCCAAGCGGCTGCGGATGTCGTTCCTCACCGGAGGCGTCGTGTTCGCGGCGGCGTTCGCGGCGCTCTGGGCGAACGCGCGCCTCGCGCTCTCGGTACTGACTCAACCGTACGTCGTCATCGCATCATCGGCGCAGGGTCAGCCGATCCTCTTCAACCGCCCCCAGGTGCGACGCGCCGCGACGATCATCGCGACGGTCGCGGCGCTCGCCATGGCGCTCCCCGCGTCGAGCCGGTGGCTCGATCTGCTGGAGTATCGGTACGCCGTCCCGTTCGGGCAGCGGGACCCGATCTTCAACCGCGACGTGGCGTTCTACGTGTTCCAGCTGCCGGTGTACGAGTTCGTGCGCGGGCTCGCGCTCGCGATCGTCGTCCTGTCGCTCGTCTTCGCGGCCGGAATCTACATCCTCGCCGGCGCGGTCGGGATCAACGCGCGGAATCGCGTGGACACGACGCGGCGGTCCCGAATCCACCTGTCGCTGCTCGGGGCCGCGCTCTTCGTCGTGATGGCGGTCGGCGCGTGGCTCGACACATCGCGGATCCTCGTCTCCCCCTCCGGCATCGTGCACGGCGGCTCGTACGTGGACGTGCACGCGAGGTTGCCGTTTCTGTATACGACCGTCGCCGCCCTCGGGATCGGGGCAGTCCTCGCCGTCGTGCACGCGTTCTCGCGGCGGGTGTGGCCGATTCCGGCGGCCATCGGCCTCTATCTCATCGTGGCGACGACGGGCGCGTTGTACGCGGCGATCGTCCAGCGCGTGTTCGTCGCGCCGAACGAGCAGGTACGCGAGCTCCCCTTCATCGAGCGGAACATCGCGGCGACGCGGCGTGCGTTCGCCCTCGACGCGGTCGAAGAGCGCGAGCTGCCCGGCGACACGCAGCTGACCCGCGCGGACGTCGCCGCCAACGCCGAGACGCTCGAGAACGTACGGCTCTGGGATCACCAGCCGCTCCTCGACACGTTCGGCCAGATCCAGGAGATTCGCAGCTACTACGACTTCGTCTCTGTGGACAACGACCGCTACGTCGTCGACGGCAAGTACCGGCAGATCATGCTGTCGGGGCGCGAGCTCAACTCCGACACGCTGCAGAACCGGAGCTGGGTCAACGAGCGGCTGACCTTCACCCACGGCTACGGTCTCACGCTGGGACCGGTCAATCAGGTGACGAGCGAGGGGCTGCCCGTCCTGTTCATCAAGGACATCCCGCCGGTGTCGACGCCCGACTTCGAGGTGCGCGAGCCGTCGCTGTATTTCGGCGAGCTGGCCAGCGACTACGTCCTCGTCGGCACCCGCACGAAGGAGTTCCACCACCCGAAGGGGGACGACAACGTCTATACCGAGTATTCCGGGCGCGGCGGCGTGCCGCTCGGCGGCTTCTGGCGGCGGCTGCTCTTCGGCCTGCGGTTCAGATCCACCGACATCCTGCTGACCGACGTCCTCACGCCTGACAGCCGCGTGCTGTTCCATCGCCGGATCAGGGACCGGCTCGGCGAGATCGCGCCGTTCATCGCCTACGACGACGATCCGTACCTCGTCATTGCCGACGGACGGCTGTTCTGGATCTGCGACGCCTACACCATGACCGGTCTGTATCCGTACTCGACGCCCGCCAGGCCGGGACTCAACTACATCCGCAACTCGGTGAAGGTCGTCGTCGACGCCTACGACGGCACGACAACGTACTACCTGGCGGACGAACAGGATCCGCTGGTGCAGACGCTGGCGCGTGTGTTCCCGACCCTGTTTCGCCCGATCGCCGAGATGCCGGCGGTCCTCCGGCGCCACGTTCGCTATCCGGAGGACATCTTCGCGATTCAGACGGCGGTGTTCTCGACCTTCCACATGACGAACCCGGGCGTGTTCTACAACAAGGAGGACCAGTGGGAGGTGCCGGCGATCGAGAGCGAGGGGAATCCGGTGCTGATGCAGCCGTACTACACGATCATGAAGCTGCCGGGTGAGAAGCGCGCGGAGTTCATCCAGATGCTGCCGTTCACGCCGCGCCGGAAGGACAACCTCGCCGCCTGGATGGTGGCGCGAAGCGACAGCGACCACTACGGCAAACTGCTCGTGTTTCAGTTCCCCAAGCAGAAGGTCGTCTTCGGCCCGCGGCAGATCGTGGCCCGGATCAACCAGGATCAGGTCATCTCGCCGCAGATCACCCTGTGGAACCAGCAGGGGTCGCAGGTGATCCAGGGAACGCTGCTGGTCATCCCGATCGAGCAGTCGCTCCTGTACATCAGGCCGCTCTACCTGCGCGCCTCCGGCGGCCGGATCCCGGAGTTGAAGCGGGTCATCGTCGCGCATCAGAATCAGATCGTGATGGAAGACACGCTGCCCGGCGCCCTGAACCGGATCTTCGGCCCGGGCGCAGCGCGGGTCGAGCGTCCGACGGGGTCCCCCGCCGGCCCGCTCGCTCAATCGAGCGCGCCCGCGGCGCCGTCGCCGGTCACCGACGGTGCTCCGGCCGCGCCGCCCGGGGCCCGCGAGAGCGTCGACGCGCTCGCCGCGCTCGCGCAGGAGCATTATCAGCGTGCGCTGCAGGCGCAGCGTGACGGCAACTGGGCGCTCTACGGCGACGAAATCAAGAAGCTCGGCGAGGTCCTGGAACGCATGAGGACCCGCAAGTGATCACGAGACGAGCCTTCGTCCGCCGCACGTTCGCGGGACCCGCGGCCGCCGCGCTTGCGCCGCTCGTGCAGGCGCGACCGCCGTTCCGACGTGCCGCGGCCCTTCTCCGCAGCCGGTTTCAGGATCTGCGCCGGCATTTCGTCTTCGAGTACTACCCGTGGTACGGCACGTCGCCGTGGGTGCATTGGGAGCAGTGGGAACGCCATCCGCCGACCGACATCGCCGCGACGAGCGTCCCGCTGCTCGGCGCGTACGATTCGCGGTCGGCGAGAGTCCTCGAGCAGCATGCGCGGTGGATGGCCGATGCGGGGGTCGGCGCCATCAACGTGAGCTGGTGGGGTCCGGGCGAACAGACGGACCGCGCCGTGCCGCTCCTGATGGACGTCATGCGCGCCCACGACATCCACGTGGCGTTCCACCTGGAGCCGTACGAGCCCGGGCGCGCGAAGAACTTCGCGCGCGACGTTCTGTACCTGGTCAAGGAGTACGGCGAGCGCCGCCGGTGGGACGCGCTGCTGTTCCTCGATCGGGCGGACGACTCGAAGGGGCCGGTCTTCAAAACCTTCTTCACCATCCTTCCGGAGAAGGAGACCGACTGCAAGGGCGTGACGCGCGAGGTCCGGTTTCACGTGGCACCGTCGACGTGGCGCGAGCAGATCGACATCATCCGGCGCGAGCTGCGTTCGAGCTTCGACCACGTCACGCTCCTCTCCGACTCTCCCGACGCGGACAAGACGGCCGAGGCGGGCTTCGACGGCCTTGCCATCTACAACAACTACATCAGGCCGTCGTCGTGGCCAGACCTGGCGGCCGCGGCCTCCCGCCGGAACATCGTGTTCTCGTTCAACATCAACCCGGGGTTCGACAGCATCGAGCCGCGCACCATCGAGCCGGACTCCTGCTATCAGCCGCCCACATTCGAACCGCCGGCTGACTCGCTCGACTGGCGCGGGGACGGACGCCGACGCGCCCACTCCCTCGCGCTCCAGCGCATCTCGGAGTCGTTCGAAACGACGGTGACGCTGCAGGCGGACCGCCAACTCTCGAACGCGCGCAAGGGCTTCTTCCTCGCCTACATCTGCACGTTCAACGAGTGGCACGAAGGGACCGCGTTCGAGCCCGCGAAGAATTGGGACGATCTGACTGAAGCAGAGCGCAAGATCGGATACCACAATCCCGATGACGGCGGGGATCGGCTGAAGGCCCTGAAAGGCCTGATACGCTCGGTGGTGAACTAGGCGCTTTCTGCATTTTCGATTGAGGATTGCTGATTGAGGATTGATTGACGATCGGGGATGTGCCAACTTCTTGGCGCGTTCGCCGTCTAACCGCAGTATGACCTCCGTCTTCCTCGATTTGAAACATTCCGTGCGCTCCCTCCTTCGCCAGCCCGGCATCCTGATCACGTCGCTCGCCTCGCTGGCGCTCGGCATCGGCGCGACCAGCGCGATCTTCAGCGTCGCGTACGCCGTGCTCGTGCGGCCTCTCCCGTACCCGGAGGCCGATCGGCTCGTCACCGTGTGGGAGACGATGCCGGGAAACGATACGCGGCTGGTGGCGCCCGGGAACTACCTCGACTGGCACGCCGAAGCGAAGTCGTTCGCCGCGCTCGCGGCGTACAGCGGAACGGAAGTGAATGTCGCCGGCGCGGGCGAAGCGGAGCGGGTGCCAGGGCTGACGGTGTCGGGGGAGTTCTTTCAGATGCTCGGCGTCGACGCCGAGGTGGGCCGGCTCTTCACGGCGGCGGACGATGAAGGGTCGGACCGGATTGTCGTACTGAGCGCGGGATTCTGGCGGCGACGGTTCGGCGCGGATCCCGGAATCGTGGGCCGCGTCATCCGCCTTGACGACGTCGCCTATACGATCGTCGGCGTCGCCGACTTCCGCTTTCACGAGCCGGCCGAGCTGTGGCGGCTCGCGGACCGCGGCGTGCCGACGCTGGGCGGCCTGCCGCGCGACGTCGCGCGCGGCCGCGACATCCACATCATCGAGGTCGTCGGCCGGTTGAAACTGGACGTCACGATCGAGCGTGCTGAATCGGAGCTGCAGACGATCGCCGCGCGCCTGGCGGCCGCGCATCCGGCGACGAATACGGGGCTGGGCGTCAACGTCGTTCCGCTGCGGGAGACGGTCGTCGGCGATACCCGCCCCGCCATCCTGCTGCTCAGTTCGGCGGCAGGCCTCCTCCTGCTGATCGCGTGCGCGAACGTCGCGAATCTCTTGCTCGCGCGATCTGCCGCGCGCCGGCGGGAGCTGGCCGTACGCGTGGCGCTTGGCGCCGGCCGCGCACGGCTCGCCCGTCAGCTCTTCGCGGAGAGCCTCGCGCTCGCGATCGCCGGCGGGTTGCTCGCCCTCGGCGTCGCCCGCCTTGCGCTGTCGGCGCTTCTGCGGCTGGCGCCGGAGGACGTGCCCCGCGCGGCGGAGATCGGCCTCGACCCGGCGGTGCTGGGCTTCACCGCGCTGGCGTCTCTTGGAACCGGTCTCCTCTTCGGCCTTGCCCCGGCGGTCAGCGCGTCCACGCCGCCGGCGGCGGCGTTGCACGACGCGTCGCGCGCGGTGGCGGGCGGGCGCCGCGGCAGCCGTCTCCGCCGCGCCCTCGTCGTCTCGGAGCTGACGCTCGCGCAGGTTCTGCTCGGCGCGGCCGGCCTCCTCATCGTCAGCTTCGTGCGGCTTGCCGCGACCGACGCCGGATTCGCGCCCGGCGGGCTCTTGACGATGCAGGTCGCGCTCACGGCGGAGAAGTACGGCGATCCGGCGCGGCGCGAGCAGTTCTACGACGCCGTGCTTCGGGAGCTGCGGGGGCTGCCGGGCGTTTCGGCCGCGGGCTCGGTCATGGTGCTGCCGATCGAGGGCTCGCGCAACCGCGGCTTCTGGATCGTCGGCCGGCCCGATCCGCCGCCCGGGCAGAACCTGAGCGTGGATTTTCAGATCGTGAGCGACGACTATTTCCAGACCCTCGGCGTGCCGATCGTCCGCGGCCGTGGACTGACGGCGGCCGACGGGCGGACGGCGGCGCCGGTGGTCGTCATCAATCTCGCGATGGCGTCGCGGTTCTGGCCCGGTGAAGATCCGATCGGGAAGCAGATCCGGTTCGGCCTGGCCGCGCCGAGGACGATCGTCGGAATCATCGGCGACGTGCGCCACCGTGGACTGCACCGACCGGCCGATCCGCAGGCGTTCCTGTCATACCGTCAGGACTTCGAGCCGCTCTGGAAGTCCGCGGCACTCGCCGTGAGGACGGCGGGCGACCCGGCGTCGCTGGCGTCCGCCGCGCGCGGGGCCGTCGCGAAGATCGATCCGGACCAGCCGGTCGGACGCGTGCGGACCATGGAGGAGGTCGTCGCGCGTTCCGTGGCGCCGCGGCGCTTCACGATGACGCTTGCGTCGGCGCTCGCGGCGCTCGCCGCGGCGCTGGCCGCGGTCGGCACCTACGGCCTGCTCGCCTGGCTGGTCGCCTCCCGGCGGCGGGAGATCGGCATTCGGATGGCCCTCGGCGCCGCGCCCCGATCGATTCTCGGCATGATCGTCCGGCAGGCACTCGGCCTGGCCGGTGTATCCGCCGCGCTCGGCCTGATCGGCGCGTTCGCGGTGGGACGCAGCATGCGGACGCTGCTCTTCGCGACCGCGCCAACCGATCCGTTGACGCTCGGCGCGGTCACGATCGGGCTCGGCCTGCTCGCGCTCGTCGCGTCGGCGGTTCCGGCGTTGCGCGCGGCGCGCGTGGATCCGGCGCTGACCATGAGAAATGAGTAGCGCAGCCCTTCAGGGCTGCTTGGGCGGTCAGGGCTGCATCGCCTTCGTCACGTATCGCTTCAGCCCGTACCACGAGTAGTCGAACCGTCCGGCCCGTTCGTAGTTCTCGGCCTCGGCCTCCGACATGTGCCGGCGGAGATCGACGCGGATCAGCCGGACGAACTCCGCACAGCGCTCGTCGTCGGTGAGCGTCGGCCGCGCGACGAGCGCGCGAGCGATGCGGACCCACTCGTCCAGACGATCCATCAACTCCCGCATGTGCTCCGCGGCGTCCTGGAACGGCCCGAAGTGCGTCAGGAAGAGCGTCGCCGGGCGCCACTCGAGGATCTGATCGGCGCTCTGCCGCCAGGCCGCGACGTCGATATCCGGCGGCGGCGTCGGCGGCACGATGTAGGTGCCTGGCGCGCGGCGGATGCCGGCGACGTCGCCTGCGAAAGCGACGCCGCTCGCGCGATCGAGGTAGCTGACGTGATGTACGGCGTGGCCGGGCGTGTAGGCCACCTCCAGCTCCCGGCCGCCGCACGAGATGCGCTCTCCACCCTCGAGCGTGCGCACGCGGTCGGCCGGCACGGCCCGGAACTCGCCCCAGAGTGACTCCATCAGATCGCCGTAGAGGCGGCGCGCGCTGGCCAGCAGCTTCGACGGATCGATCATGTGCGGCGCGCCCACCTCGTGAACGTAGACCTCGATCGACGGGTTCTGCGCGAGCAGGGATCCGGCGGCGCCGGCATGGTCGAGATGGATGTGGGTCAGGAGGATGGTTCGGATATCCCCGATCGATATCCCTCGCCGCTCCAGCTCCGCGGTCAACGCCGGAAGCGTCGACGCCGGCCCCGGATCGACCAGCGCCACGCCGCTCACGTCGTGCAGGATGCCAGTCGCGATGATCTGCGCCCTGCCGCGGAACTTGAGGTCGACATAGTCAAGGCCAGCCGCCAGCGTCGTCATGAGGCGCAGATTATCTCAGATGCGAGCTGGAGCGAGCTGGAGCGCGCAGGAGGTGACGGAGAGCGCAGACACGGAATGTAACGCAGAGGACGCAAAGAACGCAGAGGCTGGAAGCAGGATCGGCCGGCGCGCCTTCGGCGCGCGCGGTGCGCGAACGAGGGCATCGGTAAGATGCCCTGCCGCCGAACTCATCGAAGGCTCTTACCGATGCCCTCGTTCGTGCACCGCCAGGGCCCGACCGAGGTCGGGCCCCCGGCCGATCCTGCTTCCAGCTCACCTTCCGCGTCCTCTGCGTCCTCTGCGTTAGATCGTGTCTGCAGCCTCAGCCCCCTCAATGGGCCTTCGGCAGTATCATTATTGGAGGATGCCCGAAGGGGAGCGGCAGACAGGCGGGGAGATCCTCGAGCGCACCCGGCAGAAGACGAAGGAGCCGGAGCTTTTCCAGGTGGTGCTCCTCAACGACGACTACACCACCATGGAGTTCGTCATCGAGGTGCTGGAATCGATCTTCAACAAACCGCCGGCCGAAGCGTTCCGGATCATGATGCACGTGCACACTCAGGGGAAGGGCATGTGCGGCGTCTACCCGTTCGAGATCGCCGAAACGAAGGTGGACACGGTGCACGAGCGCGCAAGGGCTAATGGCTTTCCGTTGAAGGCCACGATGGAGAAAACTTAGGTACTCACTCAGCACTCAGCAATCAGCAGTCCACAATGTTCAGTACGTCCCTGGAAATCGTCCTCACCATTGCCTTCCGCGAGGCGACGTCGCGGCGTCACGCCCATCTGACGCTCGAGCACCTCCTGTACGCCCTCGCGCACGATCCCGATGGGGAACGGATTCTCGCGGCGTGCGGCGCCGACCTGCCTCGACTGCGCCGCGAGCTGGATGAATACCTGCATCGGTCGGTCGAACAGTTCGGGCGCGGCCAGCAGCGCGAGCCGGATCAGACGCTCGCGTTCCGCCGGGTGCTGCAGACCGCGGTGCTCCACGTGCAGAGCGCGGGACGGCAGGAGGTCCAGTCGGGGGACGTGCTCGCAGCCATCCTGCAGCAGCCGAAGTCGTTCGCGGCGCAGGCGCTCGAAGGGCACGGCATCAGCCGGCTCGACATCCTCGAATACATCTCGCACGGCGTCACGAAGGTGCCGCCGTCGGGCGCCGGCGGCAGCGGTGGCGGCGAGGAGCCCGCGGCGGCCGGTGAAGGACAGGAAGGCCCCGCGGCCTCGCGCGATCCGCTTGCCGCGTACGCGCTCAATCTGACGGAGCGAGCGAAGGCCGGAGCGCTCGACCCGCTCATCGGCCGCACGGTGGAGCTGCAGCGGACGCTCGAGATCCTCTGCCGGCGGCGGAAGAACAACCCGGTGTTCGTCGGGGACGCGGGCGTCGGCAAGACCGCGCTCGCCGAGGGGCTCGCCATGCGCCTGCTCGAGGAGGACGTCCCGACGATCCTGGAAGGGGCGGAGGTGTTCTCGCTCGACACCGGCGCCCTGCTCGCCGGCACGCGGTTCCGCGGCGACTTCGAGGAGCGATTCAAGGCGGTCATCGGCGCGCTCGCCAAGCGGCCGCGGCCGATCCTGTTCATCGACGAGATTCACGCCACCGTCGGCGCCGGCGCCACGACCGGCGGGACCATGGACCTCGCAACGCTGATCAAGCCGGTCCTCACCGCCGGCGATCTTCGCGTCGTCGGATCGACGACGATCGAGGAGTTCAAGCACATCGAGAAGGATCGCGCCCTCGCGCGGCGGCTCCAGAAGGTCCAGATCGATGAGCCGTCGATCGAGGAAACGGTCAGGATTCTGAACGGCCTCCGGTCGAGGTACGAAGGACACCACGACGTGACGTTCGCGGAGGGGACGCTGGAGGCGGCCGCCAAGCTCGCGGCGCGGCACCTCCGAGACTATCGCCTCCCCGATTCGGCGATCGACGTGCTCGACGAGGCGGGCGCGATGCTGCGCTTGCGGGCGCCTGCGGCCGGCGAGGGTGGCGAGCAGGGAGGGACGGCAGGCACCGAAGCACGCAAGCCGCCGCCCCGTTCGGTGACCCTCGCGGACGTCGAGCAGGTGGTCGCGCGGATGGCGAAGATTCCCGCGAAGCAGGCCAGCTCGTCGGATCGCCAGCGGCTGCGGTCGCTCGAGGAGGCGCTCGGTCGCGTGGTCTTCGGCCAGGAAGAGCCCGTGCGCTCGGTCGCGAACGCGATCAAACGATCGCGCGCGGGGTTGGGTCAGCCGGACAGACCGGCCGGGTGCTTCCTGTTCACGGGCCCGACCGGCGTCGGCAAGACCGAGCTCGCCAAGCAGCTCGCGATCCATCTGGGCAACGAGTTCATCCGCTACGACATGAGCGAGTACATGGAGAAGCACGCGGTGGCGCGGCTGATCGGCGCGCCGCCCGGCTACGTCGGGTTCGAGCAGGGCGGCCTGCTCGTCGACGCGGTGCGCCAGCATCCGTATCGGTCGTCCTGCTCGACGAGATCGAGAAGGCGCATCCGGATCTGTACAACATCCTGCTGCAGGTCATGGACCACGCGACGCTGACCGACAACACGGGGCGCAAGGCGGATTTCCGGCAAACGGTGCTGATCATGACGTCGAACGCGGGCTCGAGGGAGCTGAGCGCGCGCGCGTTCGGTTTCGGCATCGGCGGCGACGCCGCGCGTCAGAAAACGGCGGCCGGACGGTCGAAGAGCGCGGTCGAGCGGGTGTTCAGCCCGGAGTTCCGCAACCGGTTGGATGCGATCGTGACGTTCTCACCGCTGACGCCGCAGGTGATGGAGACGATCGTCGAGAAGTTCATCCTGCAGCTCGAGGCGCAGCTCTCGGAACGACGAGTGGCGATCTCGCTCGAGCCCGAGGCGCGCGCCTGGCTCGCGACGAAAGGGTACGACCCGATCTTCGGCGCACGGCCACTCGCGCGGGTGATTCAGACCGAAGTCCGCGACAAGCTGACCGAAGAAATCCTGTTCGGACAACTCGAGAACGGCGGGACCGTCAACATCGGTCTCCAGGGCGACAGCCTCACGTTCTCGTACGATGGCGCGAATCCCGAACCAATCGCCAATCCCGCGCAGCAGCCCTGAAGGGCTACGAACTCACGCCCCGGCAGCCCTGAAGGGCTGCGCTACTCTTTTTGCCGGACCACGGCGCTTCGAAGCTGGTGAAGCGCAAGCGTCTCCGAGCTGAGCTGCTTGCTCATGTAGACCTTCGACTCCCGATTATCCCCGTGCGGTTCGTACTTGATGACGTCGAACCGGAGCGCGTCGAGCACCGCGCGCATGTTGTAGAACTTGTTCTTGGTCTTCGCGACGAACTCGTGGAAGCCGGAGGAGACGGCCCAGGCCTCCTGCTCCTCCGTCAGCGCGCGAAAGTGGCCCTGCCCCCGCCAGTCGCTGCGCGTGCCCCCGATCCACTGATAGAGCACGCGTCGTCCGTCAAACGCCACGCCGCCGCGCAGGCGCGCCACCAGGTCCGCCAGCTTCCGTTCGGTTTCGTACGGCTTGATCTCGTGCGCCACCTTGAAAGAGACGGGGACGACGGTGTCCGGATCGTCCGGCAGCGGCGCGACCGCCATCAGGATCAGATGCGCGCGGCCGCTGAGACGATCGACGATTTCTTCAGCGCTTTTCCGTCGCCGGAACTCGCCGAAGAACTCCTCGATGTACTGGATCTCGAGCGCCCCCTGCCGGAGCGAGTACTGCCTGACCAGGTGTGACAATGCAGAAGGATTTTAATGGAGGATAATGTTCGAATGATGCGGATTAATTGCCTGCTCGCACCGGCCGTTCTCGCCCTGACGGCCGGGGTCTCGGCGCAGACCCTGCCCCGAATCGAGGCGGCGGCGATCCTCGCCCACATCAAGGTCCTCGCGTCCGACGAGTACGAAGGGCGCGCGCCCGGGACGCCGGGAGAGGAACGGACGGTCACATACCTGATCGACCAGTTCCAGAAGCTGGGCCTGAAGCCGGGAAATACGAACGGAACCTATATCCAGAACGTGCCCCTCGTCGGCATCACACCCGACCCGTCGATGGCGCTGACGTTCAAGAAGGGGGCGCAAGCCGACACCCTGAAGTTCAAGGAGGACTTCGTCGCCTGGACCAAGCGGGTCTCGGACTCGGCCGTCCTGGACGACTCCGAGCTCGTGTTCGTCGGCTACGGCATCGAGGCGCCCGAGTTCAAGTGGGACGACTACAAAGGCGTCGATCTCAAGGGCAAGACGATGGTCGTGCTGATCAACGACCCGCCGCTCCCCGACGAAAAGATGTTCGGCGGCAAGGCGATGACCTACTACGGCCGCTGGACCTACAAGTTCGAGACCGGCGCGAAGAAAGGGGCCGCCGGGATCCTGATCGTGCACGAGACGATTCCCGCCGGCTATCCTTTCTCGGTGATCCAGAGCAGCTCGGGCGAGCGGTTCGACCTCGTGACGCCGGACAAGAACATGTGGCGGGCATCGGTCGAGGGTTGGATCTCGCTGGACCGGGCGAAACAGCTCTTCGCGAAGGCCGGCCAGGATTTCGACGCGCTCAAGGCCCGGGCCGCGACGCGCGAGTTCACGCCCGTGCCGCTCGGCGTCACGGCCAGCGTACAGATCAAGAACAAGCTCCGGACGCTCGACTCCCGCAACGTCGTCGCGAAGCTGGAAGGCGCCGATCCGAAGCTCAAGGACGAGTACGTCGTGTACACGGCGCACTGGGATCACCTGGGCATAGGCCCCGACGTGAAGGGAGACACGATCTACAACGGCGCGCTCGACAACGCCTCGGGAACGGGAGGCCTCCTCGAAATCGCGCGCGCCTTCACGCAGGCGAAGCCGGCGCCGAAGCGGTCCATCCTCTTTCTCGCGGTCACCGCAGAAGAACAAGGCCTGCTCGGATCCCAGCACTACTCCGTCGCGCCGATCTACCCGCTTGCGAAGACGCTCGCGAACATGAACATCGACGGCATGAACCTGCACGGCCGGACGAAGGACGTGACCGTCATCGGCATGGGGGCGTCGGACCTCGACGACTATCTCAAGGCGGCCGCCGCCGAGCAGGGACGCACGCTGAAACCCGATCCGGAATCGGAGAAGGGCTTCTACTACCGCTCCGACCATTTCAATTTCGCCAAGCAGGGCGTGCCGGCGCTCTACATCGACGATGGAACCGACTTCATCGGCAAGCCGGCCGACTTCGGCATGAAGGCGCGCGAGCGGTACAACAAGGAGGACTACCACGCGCCGTCGGACGAGGTGAAACCGGACTGGGACTTGTCTGGCGCCGCCGAAGACGCGCAGCTCTTCTTTGTCGTCGGCTATCGGGTCGCGAACGCCGCGAAGTATCCAGAGTGGAAGCCGGGCAACGAGTTCCGCGCGGTAAGAGAAAAGCAGTTACGACGCACCCACTGATCAATGCTGATTGATGCTCTCCACGCTTGCCATCTCCAGCTATCGCTCGCTGCGTGACCCGGCAATCAGCATTCAGCAATCCACGCTCGCTGGGCATTGACTTCCCGGAACCTCCCTCGTATCTTCCCCGTAGCATCTTAGGGGAGGCGCCATGCCGCCGCGATAGCTCGGGCTGATCCAGGGCACCCTCGACCTCCTCGTCCTCAAGACCCTCACCCGCGCGCCGCTCCACGGGTACGCCGTCGCGACCGCCATTCACGACCGCACCGACGGTGCGCTCGCGATAGACGATGCAGCGCTGTATCAGTCGCTCCACGGCTCGGCCCGTCAGCGAACTCGTCGCGTCGGAGTGGGGTCCGTCGGAAAACAACCGACGCGCCCGCTACTACAGCTCACCCAGACGGGCGCCGCCGGCTGCGCGAGCAGGAAGCAGACTTCCGGCGCTACGCGCGCGCCGTGTTCGCCGTGCTCGAGGCGTGACGCGGCGATGGCAGCCACGCGCCGTTTCCGCTTCTCGTGGCGCGCGGCCGGCAGGACGTCCGCGCCGACGTAGACGAAGAGATTCAGCTTCCACCTCGACATGCGGTCGCGGGAGCTCATCGAACGGGCGCTCGCCGCCCGATGCGCAGCCCTGGCGGTGAGGCAATTCGGCGACGTCGGCTACACCAAGCAGTACTGTATCGAGCAGGACGAGCACAAGGAGGCTCGCGTGCGCCGGATCATCATGTTCGACGAGCTCGCGCAGGATCTGCAGTTCGCCCTTCGACGGATCCGCAAGAGCTCCGAGCTTTGCCGCCGTGACAATCCTGACGCTGGCGCTCGGCATCGGCGCGAATACCGCGGTCTTCAGCCTCGTCAACGCTGCCCTGCTCCGGCCGCTGCCCTTCCACGACCCGGACCGGCTCGTGTTCGTGTACGAGGGGTTCCCGAACGCGGGGCTGCCGCAAGCTCACCATCTCGGCGCCGGATATCGCCGACTTCAAGCGTATCCAGCGCTCGTTCGAGGCCGTCGGGACCTATCGCACGGGTGAATTCGAGATCGGCGGCGCCGGCACCGAACCGGAGCGGATCGATGGCGCCCGCATCTCGGCCGACCTCTTCTCCGTCGTCGGGGTGCAGCCCGCGCTCGGCCGCGGGTTCACCGCGGCGGAAGATCGCCCTGGCGCGGAGGTGATCATCATCAGCGACCGGCTCTGGCGCCGAAAGTTCGCGGCCAATCGCGACGTGATCGGCGCGACGGTCGTGGTCGACAGACGTCCGCATCTCGTCGTCGGGGTGATGCCGCAGGGACTCGAGTTTCCGCCGGTCGGTCCGATCTTCAACGGCACGCCCGCCGATATCTTCCTGCCGATCGCCTTCACTGATATCGAGCTGCAGTCGCGCGGCATGATGTACAACAACAGCATCGTCGCGCGCTTGAAACCAGGCGTGGCGATCGAGCAGGCGCGCGGCGAGTTGCCGGCGATCCTCGAGGGCATCAACTCGGGCTACCCGGCCGCGCTGCCGCAACTCCGGCATCCGCCTCGACCTGAACGTCCTGCCGGTGCACGACGAGGTCGTCGGCAACATCCGCACGCCGCTGCTGGTGCTGCTTGGGGCGGTCGGCCTGGTGCTGCTCATCGCGTGCGCGAACGTCGCGAACCTGTTCGTGGGCCGGGCGGCGGCGCGCGACCACGAGATGACGGTGCGCGTGGCGCTCGGCGCGAGCCGACGGCGGCTGCGGAAGATGCTTTTGACCGAGAGCCTGCTGCTCGCGCTGGCCGGCGGCGCCGCCGGGTATCTGCTCGCCTGGTGGGGCACGCGCGCGCTTCCGGCGGTGCTGCCCGATGCGCTGGCGCAGCTTCGACAGGCACAGCCGGACGCGCGGGTGCTCACCTTTACGATGGCCATCTCGATCCTGACGGCGTTCCTGTTCGGCCTGACGCCGATCGCGACGCGTTTTCGATCGGCGCTCCAGCAATCCCTGCGCGACTCGGGCGGCGCGGTCACACTGGGGCGCGCGCGACAGCTGACGCAGAAGCTGCTCGTCGTCACGACGGTCACGCTCGCGGTCGTGCTGCTCGTCGCCGCGGGACTCCTCGTCCGCAGCTTCGGCGCGCTCCTTCGAACCGATCTCGGATTCAGGCCGGAGTCCGTCCTCACGGCGACCGTGTCGCTCCCGACGTGCTCGTACGACACGGGCGAGCGCGTGAGGAGCTTCTACTCCGACCTGTTCGAAAAGGTGCGCGGGCTGCCCGGCGTCGCATCCGCCGGCCTCGGCAACGACCTGCCGCTCGCGGGGCAGGAGCGCCGGGCCTTCTCACCCGAGAACTCTCCGCTCGCGGACGATGAGGCCCCACGGACCGCGACGGTCACCTGGGTGATGGGGGATTTCTTCAGTGCTCTTGGCATGGGTCTGAAACAGGGCCGCTTTTTCTGGCCGGCTGACGAACGGCTGGACGCCGATCGGGTCGTCATCGTCAACGATGCGTTCGCCCGGCAGGTATGGCCGGGCATCGATCCGATTGGGAAACGTCTCAAGTGGGGGATTCGGGCGTCGGAGGCGCCCTGGATGACCGTCGTCGGTGTCGTCTCGGATGCGCCCGAAGAGCGCGTCGATGCCGCGCCGATGATTCACGTCTACTCCCCCTACCTGAGGCTGGACCCGACGAGGTCATCTCGGGAGCGATGGCGGGGATCGCGATCTATCACACGATGTCGGTCGTCGTTCGGACGCCGATGGACCCGGCCTCGCTGGCCCAGCCCATCCGGGAGCAGATCCGCCGGCTGGATCCGGCGCTCGCGATAGCCGACGTCTCGACCATGCGCAGCCGAGTCGACGCCGCGCTGGCCCCCCAGCGTCTGAGCACCACGTTGCTCGCGGTGTTCGCGGCCGCGGCCCTGCTGATGGCGTCGGTCGGGTTGTACGGAGTCCTGTCCTATTCAGTTGCGCAGCGTACCCGCGAGATCGGCGTACGCATGGCGCTTGGAGCGAAGCGAAAAGACGTCGTCGCGCTCGTCGCGGGACAGGGATTGATTCTGACGGCGATCGGCTTGGCGATCGGGCTGGCGGCAGCGTTCGCCGCAACGAGGGTCATGCGCACGCTGCTCTACAACACGCAGCCGCACGACCCGGCAACCTTCATCACCGTGCCGCTCGTCATCGCCGGCGTCGCGCTGGCGGCGAGCTATTTTCCGGCGCGACGGGCCGCGCGGGTCGATCCGATCACGGCGCTGCGAGTGGACTAGAAGCCCCCTCCGCCGCCACCCCCGAACCCTCCGCCGCTCGACCCGCCGCCGCTGAACCCGGATCCGCCCGAGCTGCGCGGCGCCGAAGCCATCGTCGTCGCCGCGACGGCCGACATGCGGCCCAGGTCGCTCGTGAGCGCGGCCGGCCGGAACATGTGCACGCCGCCGGGACCGCCGTACCAATCGGGCGGCTTGTTGTAGATCCCCTCGAACGCTTTCGCCCAGCTCGCCTCGACGCCGAGCGCCATCGCGTACGGCAGGAACTTCTCGAACATCTCGGGAGTCTTGACGATGCGGTTCAACCGATCGCCTTCGACGCGCGAGAGGAACTCCTGAAAGCCCATGACCTTCTCGAGCTCGCGCGTGCCGCGGATCGTCCGCGACGGCATGTAGTATCCGAACAGCGCGACGATCAGCGCTGACAGGATCCCCGCGATGATCGCGCTCGCCGGCTGCATGCCGAGCCAGCTCATGAAGGCGACCCCGGCGAATGCGATCACGACGCCGAACGCGATGCCGCCGAAGATGTACCCCATCCGCACGCGATCGGGCCGCCCCGTGTAGTACCCCCCGTCGACGAGCAGCTTGTACTGCATCTCCTTGAGGCCCGGCAGGTGCTTGTAGAACTTGTTCTTGAGGGCCGACAGGCGAACCATGTCCGGCTGCTCGGGGTTCCAGGAGAACATCGCCGCGAGCATGCTGGACTCGTGCGGTTTGAGCGCCTGCCAGTCGGTGCGGGGCTTCTTGAGCGTGAACAGGTAGTCTTTGCTGCTGAACAGCCCGAAGAAGCCCTCGTCCTCCGCAACGTCGATCCGCAGGTAGCCCCGCACGGCCAGATCGACGAGCGTGGAGGTCAGGTCGCGCATGTCGGGCGTTCCGTCGACGAGCGTGCCGAGCTCGGCCGGCGACATCCCGTCCGGCGGCTCGTAGCGCGTCTGGACGGGCGCCAGATCCGGATCGCGTCCGCGTCTGCTCCAGAGCCGCCACATGCCGACGAAGACGAGGGGAGGAATCAGCAGCGGCAGGTTGCTCAGCGCCGTGTCCCGCACGCGGTCGACGGCCGTCGGCCGCTGGACGATCCCCGGGTCCCAGCCGACGACCGCCGTCAGCCCTTCTCTGAAGGACAACCCCGTCGTCGTCTTGATGCGCACTGAAGGTGGCTCGATCGCGACGGTCGCGTCCTTGTCCGTAGAGCCGTAGCCGCCGGTGAACGCCGCCGCGCGGATCCCGGTCGCGCCCGCCGGCAGCCGAATCTCGGCCGATGCGGACTGGATGGGCACGTCCCACTCGTCGCCGGTGACGTTCCAGTAGAGCTCGTCGTGCTCGTCGAAAAAGCGGAGGCCGTTCGCGACGTGGTAGCGGATGACGACGGTCTTCGTCGTATCTCGCGCGCCCGGCACCCAGATCTTCAGCTTCCGATAGTGCCGTTCGCGGCTGCTTTCCCACTTGAGCGCGTCCCCCGACCCGTCGGTGACTGAGTCGACCGTGAGACGCAGCGTGTAGTTCAGGCCCTGCGGCGTGCGGTACTCGACCGGAATCGTGCGAAAGATGCCGTTCCAGGATCCGGTGAACGTCGGCTGGATGACCTCTTCGACCGCGATCGACCCGTCGGCCGCGACGGCGATCGTCGCGTCGAATCGGTCGATGACGAGGGTGCGCTGCGCGAGGGCGGGGATGGCATAGAGGAGGAAAGCGAGCGTCAGGGTGGCCCGCTGCACACGGAGGCCAGGGAGATCACGGAGAGAGACAAACACGGAGACACGGAGGGCACGGAGAAGGCTTTTCAACAAACCCAAGAAAACCTCCGTGTTCTCCGTGTCTCCGTGTTGATCAATCTCCGTGTGCTCCCTAGCCTCCGTGATCGACGGGAGAATCAGAAACTCACCCGCGGCGCCTCGCGCTGCGCCGCGTCCGGCACCTCGAAGAACTCCCGGTTCTTGAAGCCGAAGAGCCCCGCGACGATGTTCGACGGGAAGACCTGGATCTTGGTGTTGAGGTCGCGCACGACGGCGTTGTAGTAGCGGCGCGCGTTCTGGACGGCTTCCTCGATCTGCGCGAGCGTGTTCTGGAGTGCGGAGAAGTTCTCCGTGGCGCGGAGCTGCGGATACGCCTCGGCGAGCGCGAAGAGACCCCGCAGCGCGCTGGTCAGCGCGCCCTCCGCCTGGCCGCGCTCCGCCGGGCCGGCGCCCTGGACGGAGACGGCCTTCGACCTCGCGTTGATCACCGCTTCGAGCGTCTGCCGCTCGTGGCCGGCATACCCCTTCACGGTCTCGACGACGTTCGGGATGAGGTCGTGGCGGCGCTTGAGCTGAACATCGATGTCCGACCAGGCGTTGTCCGCCTGGACTTTCAGCTTCACCAGGCCGTTGTAGATGCCGATGACGGCCACGACCACGACCGCCAGAATGCCAAGGACAATCAGGGTCATCCGTTCCTCGCTGATGCAGCCCGAAAGGGGTGCGCTACATCTTTTATATGTGGGCGGCGTATACTATGCCAAGATATTCTAGGTAACGATGCCGCGCCTGGAGTTCGGCCGCCGCCTGCGCTCCCGCTTCTGGCGTCCCACGCCCCGCGAGGAAGTGGATGCCGAGCTCCGCTTTCACCTCGAGATGCGTGCGCGTGAGCTCGAGCGCCAGGGGCTGACGCCGGAGGCGGCACGCGCCGAGGCGCGGCGGCGCTTCGGCGACCTCTCCGGAATCGCGCGGGAGTGCCGGTCGCTCGCGGCAGGAAGGAATCGACGCATGGATCTCGCCGACCACGCTCGCGACCTCGCGCGCGATCTTCGTGACGCGGCCCGTCAGATGGGACGGCGTCCGGCCTTCACGTTGACGGCGGTCCTGACGCTCGCGGTCGGCATCGGCGCGAACGCCGCTGTTTTCTCGCTCGTCAAAGCCGTCCTGCTCCGTCCGCTTGCGGCGCACGAGCCGGATCGCGTGCTGCGCCTGTACTGGCGCGGTCCGACCGGGGGCGCCAGCTCCAGCTTCGCGTATCCGGAATTCGCGGATCTCGCGGCGAGCGCGCCATCGCTGACACCGCTCGCGGCCGTCAACCTCGCGACGATGGCGCTCGAGGCGGACGGTCAGAGGGATCAGCTCGTCGGAGAGATCGCGTCCGGCGGCTACTTCGAGATCATCGGAATACGGGCTGCGACGGGACGGACGCTTGGCCCGGCCGATGACCGCCGGGGCGCTCCGCCCGCCGCGCTGATCTCGCATCGCTACTGGACCTGGCGGTTCGCCCGCGATCCCGCAGTCGTCGGACGTTCCATCTCGATCAACAACCGTCCCTACACGATTGCAGGGGTCGCCGACGCCCGGGCCACGGGAAGCTTCCTGGGCGCGCCGGTCGACGTCTGGGTCGCGCTCGAGCCGTCGCTCGATCTCTTCGGACCGGACACCGCGAACGATCGGACCCGGCGAGTGTTGAACCTGCTCGGACGCCTGGCGCCCGGCGCCCCCGCGCCGCAGGCGCAGGGCGAGTTGGACGCGGCTGCGCGAGAGCTGGCCCGGGTTCGCAAGGAGGAGAAGCTCCGACTCGAGCTCGGGCCGGGAACGCTGCTGCATGGCGGCAGGCGCGCGATGGCGGCGGTGTTCCTGGGCGTGGTGATGGCGCTCGTGGCCCTCGTGCTGCTCGTCGCGGCGGCGAACGTCGCCAACCTGCTGCTGGCGCGCGCCCTGTCGCGCCGGCGCGAGATGGCCGTCCGGACGGCGCTGGGCGCCGGGCGCGGACGGCTCATCCGGCAGCTCGTCGCGGAGAGCCTGTTGCTGGCGGCGCTGGGCGGCACCGCCGGGATGATCCTGTCGCTCTGGCTCTCGGCAACGTTCGGATCGGTGCCGTTCATTCCAGGGTTCGAGTTGCGGCTCGATTTGTCACCCGACCTCCGCGTCCTCGGGTTTACGGCCGCGCTGAGCCTCGTCGCGGGCATGACGGCGGGGCTTGCCCCGGCCCTCTCGGTCACGCGGGGCGACGTGGTGACCGCGCTCAAGGACGGGGCGGGGACAGGAGGCACTCGACAGGCGACGCGGCTGCGCGCGGCCCTCGTTGTCGCGCAGGTCGCGGTGTCGGCGACGCTGCTCGTCGCGGCGGGACTCCTGACGAAGAGCGGGCGCGCCGCGGCGGCGATCGATCTGGGCTTCGAGACCGCCGGCGCGTTCGCAACCGATCTCGACCTGGAAGGGCCGGGCTACACTGAACCGCGCGGGCTGGAGTTCTACCGGCAGCTCGTCGCGCGCGTCGCCGCGCTGCCGGGCGTTCGTGCGGTCTCGCTCGCGAACCGCGCGCCGCTCGACATGTCGACGCCGACGATCCGCGTGAGCCGCGAGGCAGGTATGGCGGCGACCATGGATCCGACAGCTGGGCTCGAAGCGACGTATCACATCATCAGCGGCGCCTACTTCGAAGCGGTGAAGATGCCGCTCGCCGCCGGCCGGCCGTTCGATGCGCGGGATCGGCTCGGCGCGACACAGTCTGTAATCGTGAACGAGACGCTGGCCAGGCGGCTCTTCGACGATCGGGCCGGTCTAAAGACCGGCCCCTCCATTGATATCAATACTATCCTCGGCCGGCGGTTCAGCCTCGTCGCTGGCACCGCGACCGAGCGGCGCCGCGAGATCTCAGGCGAGGTCGAGATCGTGGGCATCGCCAGAGACGCCAAGTACCGCACCGTCGGCGAGCCGCCCCAGCCGCACCTGTACCTGCCGCTCGACCAGCGCTACGGTCCCGGTATGACGTTGATCGTCCGCAGCGACGCGGCATCGCCGCCCGTGACAGCGGTGCACGACGCGATTGCCTCGCTCGATCCAGCCGTTCAGGGGTTCTTCACGCGCACGCTCGTCGAGCACACGCGCGTCGCGCTCGTCCCCGCGCGGCTGGCGTCATGGGTGTCGGCGGCGGCCGGTCTCATCGCGCTGGCGCTGGGGGCGGTGGGACTCTACGGCGTCATCGCCTGCCTGGTTGGCGAGCGCACGCGTGAGCTGGGAGTGCGCGTGGCGCTCGGCGCAAGCCGCGGGACAATCGCGCGCCACGTTCTCGGACGCGCGGCCATGCTCGCGACGATCGGCATCAGCGTCGGACTGGCACTGGCAGCCGCCGGCGGTCGGGCGCTCTCCGGGCTGCTTTACAACGTCTCGTCCGTCGATCCCGTCGTATTCCTCACCGTCGCGCTCACGCTCTGCGCCGTGACGCTCCTGGCAGCGTGGCTTCCTGCCAGACGCGCGTCACGGATCGATCCCCTGGTTGCGCTTCGCGACTCGTAGCGCAGCCCTTTAGGGCTGCCACGCTGGTCCGGCAGGCCTGAAGGCCTGCGCTACCTTTCGTAGGATTCGCGGCGGGACGCAGCAGACAACTTGATCAGGTAGCGCGACGGATCCTTCCAGAACATCTTTCGGGCATCGTCGAGGCTCTTGCCGCCCGCGTAGCTGATCGACGAGCAGAGGTGCTTGATCATGTCCTGGATGACCGGCCTCGCGGAGCCGCGCGCGGGTACGCTGATCTCCAGCCCCTCCGCGCCGATCGCTTCGAGATCGACCTGATCGACGTCCTCGACGTCCAGCCGATCCTTGATCGCGCCCAGAGAGGCCATCCCGCGCAGCACCTTGAACGGGACCTTGACGGTCCGCTGTTGCTCCGGCAGCACGACCGGCTTCTGGACGACGTCGCCCGGCGTCTCGAGCGTGCCGGCGAAGGCGCTGCCGAGCATCACGGTGTCGCCGCCGCAGACGAGCGCCTGGATCAGCGCGCCGTCCCGTTTGACGCCCCCGTCCGCGATGATCGGGACGGTCTCTCCCACGGCCACGCGGCATTCGACGAGCGCCTGGAGCTGCGGCACGCCGAAGCTGGTCGTGATGCGCGTCGTGCAGCCGCCGCCAGGCCCGATCCCGACCTTGATGCCGTCGACGCCACGCTCGGCGAGGAACTTCGCCCCCTCGGCCGTGCCGACGTTCCCCGCGATGAGCTCGAAGTCGCCGAACCGCTTGCGGAACTGCTCGATGGCCTCGGACATGACCGCCGAGTGCCCGTGCGCGATGTCGATGACGAGGACGTCGACGCCCGCCTTGATCAGCTCCGCGGCGCGCTCGAGGTAGTCCCCTTTCGCGCCGATCGCCGCGCCGACGCGCAGGCGCCCCTGGGCGTCCCGCGTCGCGAACGGCAGACCGCGCTGCTTGATGATGTCGCGCGCCGTGATCAGCCCGGTCAGAATGCCTTCGGCGTCGACGAGCGGCAGCTTCTTGACCTTGTGCTCGATCATCAGGTGCTCGGCCGAGTCGAGCGACGGATGCGTCGTGCCGCGCACGACCACGAGCCGGTCGACCGGCGTCATTCGATCGGAGACCTTCGCGGAGCCGCTCACGAAGCGGATGTCGCGCTCGGTCAGCAATCCTCGCAGCCGGCGCTTGTCGTCGACGACGACCAGCGTGCGCACGCCGGAGCGCTCCATGACTGCCACGGCCTGCTCGATCGTCACGTCCGGCCCGATGGTGTACGGATCGGGGATGATCCCGTGCTGCGTGCGCTTGACGATCTCGATCTCGCGCACCTGCGGCTCGATCTCGCCGGAACGGAAGCCCCGGTCGACGATCCCGAGGCCGCCCTCTTCCGCCTGCACGATCGCCATCGGCGCCCGCGTGACCGTATCC
The DNA here is from genome assembly GCA_963847125.1 of uncultured Acidobacteriota bacterium. GTDB lineage: Bacteria > Acidobacteriota > Vicinamibacteria > Vicinamibacterales > 2-12-FULL-66-21 > DATAEE01. The sequence continues at coordinate 929,241 of CAWJYM010000004.1, read as the reverse complement.
ATGTTGGCCGACACGATGGGCCGCTTGAGGGTCAGGTGCTTGGAAAAGCGCGAGGTCAGGTCGATCTTCGCGGGGTCGCGCCGCTCGAGGACGCTGTGCTGCGGGGCGAGCAGGAAATCGTCGAACGTGCAGCCGTGGACAAGCTCGACGAGAGCGCGGGCGGACATGCTCAGAGCTTATTCTGAATTCGGCATGCAGAATCTAGAATTCAGAATCTAGAATCTAGAATCTAGAATCTAGAAGAAAACCGGGGATTGGATGGCTAGCGGCGCTCGGCTGAGAGCCTTCTGGATTCTAAATTCTAAATTCTAGATTCTGGATTCTGGATTCTAGATTCTATTTCTTGGGATCTTCCAAGTAGGTGTAGCCGTGGAGGCCGTCCTCGTAGAACTGGAGGAGGCGGCCCGCTTCGATGAAGTCCAGCCGGCCCTCGCGGACGGCCAGCTCCACGTCGGTCCGGAGCTTACCGACGAGGGCGTTCGCGTCGAACTCGACGTAGTCGAGCACCTCGCGGACGGTATCCCCCTTCACGACCGCATCGAGGACAACGCTTCCGTTCTCGTCCAGGCTGACGTGCACCGCGTGTGTGTCGCCGAACAGGTTGTGCAGGTCGCCGAGGATCTCCTGGTACGCCCCGACCAGGAACACGCCGAGGTAGTACGGCTCGCCGTTGACCGCGTGCAGCGGGAGCGTGCGCTTGACGTCCCGGCGATCGACGAAGCGGTCGAGCTTGCCGTCCGAATCGCAGGTGATGTCGCCGATCACCGCATGCGCCTGCGGCGGCTCGTGGAGCTTGTGGATCGGCATCACCGGGAACAGCTGCTTGATCGCCCAGCTGTCCGGGATCGACTGGAAGAGCGAGAAGTTGCCGAAATACGTGGCCGCGAGGGTCTCGTCCAGCCCCTGCAGGTCCTCGGGCACCTCGTCCATCTGCTGGACGATCTTCTGGAGCTTGACGCAGATGGCCCAGAACAGACTCTCGGCCTGGCACCGCTGATCGAGCGGCAGGTAGCCGCCCGAGAACAGGTTCATGGCCATGTCGAGCGCCTGCTGCGCGTCGTGGTAGCTCTCGAGCGCGTTCCGCGCGTTGACGTTCTGATAGGTCTCGAACAAGTCGACGACCGGCTGCTCTTTCTCCTCGACAGACGCCGCGTCGGGGATCTGCTCGTCGCCGAACCCGGACACGCCCAGCACGTTGAAGATGAGCACGCTGTGATACGCGACGATCGCGCGGCCGCTCTCGGACACGATGGTCGGCGGCTTGACGCCGGCGTCCTCGCACACGGTCTGGAGGTGATAGACGACGTCGTTGGCGTACTCCTCGAGCGTGTAGTTGACGCTCGACTCGAAGTTCGTCTGCGACCCGTCGTAGTCCACCCCGAGGCCGCCCCCGACGTCCAGGTATTCGAGCCCGGCGCCCAACTTGACCAGTTCTGCGTAAACGCGTGCAGATTCGATCAGGGCCCCCTTCACGATCCGGATGTTGGGGATCTGGCTGCCGAGGTGGAAGTGCAGGAGCTTGAAGCAATCCTGCATGTTCTGCGACTTGAGCTCCTCGAGGCCGCGCAGCACCTCGGCCACGGTCAGCCCGAACTTGGACCGGTAGCCGCCCGAGCTCTGCCACCGCCCGCCGCCCCGCGCCGCCAGCTTGACCCGCATGCCGATCTGGGGCCGGACCCCCACCTTCCGGGCGTACTCGAGCACCAGACCCAGCTCGGTATATTTCTCGACGACGGGGATGATGTTGCGGCCCATCTTGTGGGCGAGCATCGCCGTCTCGATGTACTCGGCGTCCTTGAAGCCGTTGCAGATGATCGGCGTGTCGTTCGAGGCCAGCGCCGACACCGCGAGCAGCTCGGGCTTCGACCCGGCCTCGAGGCCGAAGCCGTAGGGCCGGCCGAAGTCGAGGACTTCCTCGACCACCTGCCGCTGTTGATTGACCTTGATCGGATAGACGCAGACGTAGCGCCCCTCGTACGAATGCTGCGAGATGGCCGACTGGAAGGCGCCGTGGATGTCCGCCATGCGGTGGCGGAGGATATCGCGGAACCGGACGAGGATCGGGAGGTCGATGCCGCGGAGCTGCAGGTGATCGACGAGCTGCTTGAGATCGATCGCCTGCTGAGGATCCTTCGTCGGGTGGACGAGCATGTGGCCGGACGGGCTGATGGAGAAGTAGCTCTTGCCCCAGCGCGCGACCTCGTACAGCTCGTTCGCGTCCGCGACCGTCCAGGGCTCACCGACGCGCCAGGGCCTCGGCAGCCGAGTGGTCTGCGTACTCACGCGATCATGATAAACGAATCTCAGCGATTGTGATCGGACAAAAAGCGCTTTGAGGCCCGCTCGAAGCGCCTGCGGCCCGCGCGAGGCGCCGGAGGGAAACGCGCGAAGCGCGTCGCCGAGCGCGAGCGAGCGGGGGTGGGGCCCCGCGAGCAGAGAGAAATGCTGACGGATTACGCCAAACCGTGTCGCCGAACCCGTTGGCGGAAGTCGAAAGGTGTCAGACCGAGCGTCGCGGCTGCCCATCGCCAGTCGCCGTTCGCTCGCGCGAGCGCGCGGCGGATGAGGACCGCCTCCGCTTCGAAGAGCGTCAGGTCCTCGAGCCGCGGCGACCGCTCGATCCACGCGCGAAGGCCGAGCTCCCGCGTCGTGAGGAGAGCGCGGCGCGCGGCGCGCACGGCCGACTCGATCGCGCGCCGGAGCTCCCGGACGTTTCCCGGCCAGAGATGCCGCATCATCGCCGCCATCGCGCCATCGTCGAACTCGCGCGCCGGGCTCCCGTGCAGTTCTGTAAATTCCTCGAGAAAGCGCTCGGCCAGCGGCGGGATGTCCTCCGGGCGCGCGCGCAGCGGGGGGAGCTCCAGCTCGATCGTGCCGAGCCGCAGCAGCAGCTCGCGGCTGAATCGGCCCGCCGCCGCTTCGGCCGGCAGCGCGGCGCTCGTCGCCGCCAGGATGCGAACGTCGGCGCGGCGCTCCTGCGAGCTGCCGGTCCTGAAGAAGGTCCCTGATTCGAGCGCCTCGAGCAGGCGGCCCTGGACGCTCGCCGGCAGGTTGGCCGCTTCATCTATAAGGAGCGTGCCGCCGTCCGCCACCTCGTAGACCCCGGCCCGCTCCACCACACCCTCACCCTCCGGGACGCCTGCCACGCCGAACAGCTCGGCCTCGAGCAGGTCGTCCGGCCGCCCGCCGTTGATCGTGAGGAGGGGACGGCCGCTGCGGGGCGAGGCCTCGTGCAGGGCCCGCGCAACCACCGACTTGCCGGTCCCCGGTTCGCCGCTGATGAGGACGTTCGCGTGGGAGGGGCCCGAGCGCTCGATCAGCCGCACGACGGGCCGCATCGCGCGCGACTGGGTGATGAACCAGGGGCGCTCAGAGGCGCGGGCTCCCATTGCTGGAGAATCGGCGGAAAACCCCGGCCGCGGCAATCGATTTGGGACGACTGGCGCGCGGCCGGGGACAGGGGTCAGAATTTCACGCGCAACCCCAAACGCACGATCCTCGGGTTCATGATTTCGAGCACGGCGTCGAAGCCGCGGGTTCCGGTCGCTTCGACGTCGTACTGCCGCCCGAGCACCGTTGCGGCATTGAACACGTTGAAGATGTCCAGGTCGAACTCCAGATTCGACCGCGCGACCCGCAGCGTTTTCTGGAATCGCAGGTCGAACGACGTCACGGCCGGCAACCGGTTGGCGTCGAGGTCGTCGATGACGAGCACGTCCTTGAACGTCCTCACCGGATCGTTCGTGACGACGTCGTTGGCGTGGTACGGCTTCCCGTAGCCCTGCCTCGTCACCAGGTTCGCGCCGATGCCGGTGTCCCACGGTCCCTGCCAGAAGCCGTTCGCGATGAACTGGTACTTCGGCACGATCAGGTACACCTGCGACTTGCCGCTTCCGCTCGTCGGCCGGCTGACGACGCCATCGTCGATGAGCGGCGCCTGCCGGCGGCGGGTCGGGTCCTGGATCGACAATGACGGGTCGGTGAAGTGCTCGCGCTCGTCGTTCCAGGAGAACCCGAGGCGCGCCATCCAGCGATCGGCCAACCGCTTCGTGCCCGACAGCTCGAAGCCCCTGAACGAGCGGTGATAGCCCTGCCGGTTTTGCGTGATCGTTCCGCCGCCGACCGGCGCGACCGCCGGATCGAGCGCGTAGTAAGGCACGTCGTACGCGCCGGTCTGCGGCGTATTGCCCGTGAGCCTGCCGTCGAGGAGATAGTCGGCCGTGGTCACGCCGATGATCGGCAGCGGCTCGCCGCCGGGAACGCCCCAGAGCGGATCGTTGAAGCGGCGCCAGCTGAACGATCCGCTGATGGCGACGTTCCGCATGATCTCGTGGTCGACGCCGACCACGAACTCGTGCGAGCGCGGCGCCTTCAGATCCGCGTCGATCGCGTTGACGGTCACGGTCGGATTGTCCGGGTCGATGCCGACCGCGCCGATCGCGCCGGGCTCGATCTCCGCGCGCTCGATGCGGCCGGTGCCGTTCCCGTCGATGCCGATGTAATAGGCGTAGCCGTAAGAGTTGGCCGCGACCGTGCCCGCCGTCGCGACCTGGAGCTGGCTCGCGAACGACGCGTAGCTCGCGCGGACGATGGTCTTCCGGTTCGCGTCGAGGGCATAGCTGGCGCCCACACGCGGCGACAGGGTGTTCCAGGTCACCACATCGTCGAGGGCGGATGAGGTATACGCCGGCATCAGGTCGGGCACCAGCTGGTGAGCCGGATTGTCACCTTCCTTGACCGAGTTCGTGGTGTGGTCGTAGCGAAGCCCGAGATTGAGCGTCAGCCGGTCCGTCGTGAACGTGTCGGTCACGTACAGGTTGTCGTAGTTCGCGCGGTTCTCCTGGATGTAGGGGCGATACACCACCATGATGTAGCCGCCGGGCCCGAGGCTCGGGACCTCGATGTTGATCACCCCGCCGCCCCAGCTGAAGTCGGTGAAGTCGTCCACGCGCCGCCAGGCCCCGCCGAACCGGAGCTCGTGCCGGCCGCTGAACCAGTTGCCGTCCAGGTTGATCGTCTTCTGGGGCCGCGCCGTGGCGAGGTAGTAGCTCGATCCGGACTGAAAACCGTTGCTGTCGAGGAAGACCTGCGTCGAACGGCCACCCTTCGGCTCGAGGTTGAACTCGTTCTTGACGTAGGCGGCGCGCGCCGTCAGGAACAGATTGCCCGACGGGATCCAGTTCGCCTCACCTTTGTAGGTGCGCGTCGGCCCATCCTGGTCGACCGTCGACTCCGGCGCCACCAGCGGCGACGCGTCGCGGCCGAACTTCTTCTTCTCGCCCTGGAAGAAGGTGAAGTTCGCGCGGACCGTGTTCGAGATCTGCGCGTTCGTCTTGAACGCGGTGTTCTCGAGAATCGTCCTGTCGATCAGATCGTTGATCGTCCTGATGCGAACGTCGGTCTTCCCCCACGAGCCCCAGGCCCACCACTTGTTCTTCATGAGCGGCCCGCCCAGCTCGAAGCCGTAGTCGGAGTACTGATCGGTGCGGTTCCCCTTGCCGCTCGGGCCCGCGACGGCCACGAGCTCATCGTCGATGTTGTTGGCCTGCAGCGACTCGTTGGCGAAGAACACACGGGCGGAGCCGTGCGGGTCGTTGGTGCCGGTGCGCAGCACGAAGTTCAGCTGGACGCCGGCCGTCGCCGCCTGCGGGTCGGCGCCTCCCGTCGTCACCTGGATTTCCTGGAACATGTCGAAGTCGTAGTAGGTCGGCGAGCTGCCGAGCGCGTTCATGTCGGTGATCGGGATGCCGTCGAGGTACCACGTGTTGTCGCCGAAGTCCGCGCCTTTCGCGGTGTAGTTGGATTGCTGCCCCGATTCGGAGCCGCCGACGTTGACCCGATCCACGACGATGCCCGGGACCGTCTGCAGCACGACCCAGGGATCGCGGGAGTTCGGAACCTTCTCGAGCTCGTCCACGGTCACGTTGGTGGAGATCGAGATGCGCTTCGGATCGATCGCCGGCGTCTCGGCCTGGACGGTGACCTGTTCGGCCACGCCCGCGACGCTCAGCGTCACGCGAAGCGGAACGATGGATCCCGTCGCGACCGGAACGGTCTGATTCAGGTACTCGCCGAAGCCGGCGAGCGACGCTTTCACCTGATAGGTGCCGGGGGCAAGGTTGAGGAAGTGCGCCTCCCCCTTCGCGTCGGTGACCGCTTCGTGACTCTGTGGCCCGGCGATCGACACGGAGACGCCCGGCAGTTGCGCGCCCGTGCTGTCGCTCACGCTGATGTCGATGCGGCCCGTGTACACCTGTGCGGCCGCGGGATGTACGCCCGTCAGCATGGGACCAATGACGAGCGCGAGCGTCACCGCAACCGCGCGCGCCGACCAACGAAGATTCTTCATGGGATCTCCTTCGCCGAAGCAGCCTGTCTTCGATCGGACGTCGTTGAGCAAGTGGGGTACCGCGATGGCAGCGTCCGGTTGGATCGCAACCGCACATGTGTCCGGCAGAATTGTCAGAAGGATGAACCGGCAGAATTGAGATGCGAGACCCGAGAGATCAGGGACGAATCACTTCTCGGGCGTGACGAACGGCGGGACGAGATCTCCAACCGTCCGTATAGGCCATCCGAATCTGCGTTTCGCTGCCGTCATCTGCGGGTATAGTTCGATTGATGAGCGAGCGCTACCTTCCCGTGCGCCTGCGCACGGTTGTCTGCATGGCGACCGGTCTTGCCGTCTTCTCGACGCTGATGGCGTACCAGGTCTCGCGCTATTGGGAACGGCCGTCGCCGATCATGAATCTGGCGGCGCTCAACGCCGCGTACTGGGTGATGTGGGGGCTGTTCACGCCGATCATCATGCGGTTGGCGATGCGCTTCCGTTTCGACGGCGGCCGATGGCCGCGCGCACTCGCCGTGCACATCCCCGCCGTCGTGTTGTTCGTCGGCCTGCACCTGGCGGGCATGCAGCTGGTGCGGCGCTCGCTCGTCGGATGGGACAAATTCAAGCTCGGGTTCTGGGCGCTCTTCCGCAACGACTTCATCCAGTATCTCGACTGGGAGATGATGACCTACTGGGCCATCACGGCGCTCGCGCTCGCCTCGGCGTACTATCGCGAGTCGCAGGAGCGCGCGGTCCGGACCGCGAAGCTCGAGACGCGGCTCGTCGAGGCGCAGCTCCAGACGCTGCAGCGCCAGCTCCAGCCGCACTTCCTGTTCAACACGCTGCACGCGATTTCGACGCTGATGCACCGCGACGTCGAGTCCGCCGATCGCATGCTCTCGCGGCTCAGCGAGCTGCTCCGGCTGACCCTCCACAAGGTCGGTCAGCAGGAAGTCACGCTCAGCGAGGAGGTCGATTTCCTGGCGAAGTACCTCCAGATTGAACAAACGCGCTTTCAGGACCGTCTCACCGTTACGTTCGACGTCGAGCCCGAAGCGCTGGACGGTCTGGTTCCCCGTATGCTGCTGCAGCCCCTCGTCGAGAACGCGATCAAGCACGGCATCGCGCCGAAGACCGGGCCGGGCCACATCGAGATCCGCGCGTGGCGCGACGAGCATCATCTCTTGATGGAGGTCGAGGACAACGGCGCCGGCCTGTCGCAGGACGCGCTCACCGCGCTCCAGTCGGGCATCGGGCTGTCGACGACCCGCGCCCGGCTCCAGCATCTGTTCGGCCGCGACTATCAGTTCGAGTTCCTTCGCCAGACGCGCGGCCTCGCCGTCCGTGTCGTCCTTCCGTGGCGGTCGGCCGAGCCGGCCGTCGAGCTCAAACCAGCGAGTGTGGCATGACTCTGACCCTTGCCTCGACCAAGCCGCAAACCCAACCGTCCGTGACCCGCAAGCTGCGCACGCTCAAGACGCTCATCGTGGATGACGAGCCGCTCGCGCGCGAGCGCGTGGCCACACTGCTGCAGAACGAGGAGGCCATCGAGATCCTCGGAGAGTGCCGCGACGGCCTCGAAGCCATCGCCGCCATCCAGCAGCTGCATCCGGACCTGGTGTTCCTCGACGTCCAGATGCCCGGCGCCGACGGCTTCCAGGTGATTCAGGCGATCGGCGCCGAGAAGATGCCGATGGTCATCTTCGTCACGGCGTACGACCAGCACGCGCTCAAGGCGTTCGAGGTGCGCGCGCTCGACTATCTGCTCAAGCCGTTCGACCGCGATCGCTTCCGCGAGGCGCTCGGCCGCGCGCGGCACCACGTCGAGCAGCAGGAGACCGGGGACCTCGGGCGGCGGCTCCTGGCGCTCGTCAAGGATCTCCGGCCGTCGGCGCCGAAGACCGACCGGCTCGTCGTCAAGGCCGGCGGGCGTCTGTTCTTCCTGCGCACCGATGAGATCGACTGGGTCGAAGCGGCGGGCAACTACGCCCGGCTCCACGTCGGCGCCGAAGCGCACCTGATTCGCGAGACGATGCAGTCGCTCGAGAGCCGGCTCGACGCCGAGCGCTTCTTCCGCATCCACCGCTCGCGCATCGTCAACATGGAGCGCATCCAGGAGCTCCAGCCCTGGTTCAACGGCGAGTACGTCGTCATCCTGCGGAACGGCACGCGGCTCACGCTGAGCCGCGGCTATCGGGAGAAATTGCAAGAACGTCTCGGAAAGGCGTTCTAGATAGGTAGGGGCGGTTCGCGAACCGCCCCTACTCTGTCACCTTTTTCGATCCAACAGTGACGGGCGCGATCTTGGCGCGCGACAACTGCCGGTTAAAAACCGCCAGTTCGTTCGCCAGCGTCGATTGCAGCGACGACAACTGCCGGTCGAGCTCCGCTGACAGCTCTTTGAAGATCTGCTGGGCACCGTCGGTCGGGCGATTGTCGCCCGTCTCGACGACCCGCCGCAGCGACGCCAGGCGGTTGTTTAATTTGATCGGGAAGTTGAGCGGGTCCTGGCCGCTCCTGTTCCGCACCTGGTAGAGATCCTCTTCGACGGCGGTGAGCTTTGCGGTCACCGCCTGCGCCGCCGGCGCGAGCTCGTTCTGCCGATTGCCAGCTTTCGTCAAACGGTCCTGGACCTGTTGTTTCAGGTCGCGAATCTCGGCCACCGCCTCGTTCGCCTGGCTGGTCCGATCCCGTATTTCCAGCGCCAGCGCGAGCTGCTGCTCGAGATCCGACTGCGTCACCTCCGCATAGCCGGGATGCTTCCGGATCTTCAACGGACGGGTCTGGCTCGTGCCGTCCGCCGTGACGCGCACCTGGTAGGCCCCGGGCACTGCCATCGGTCCCTGGTTGCCGGCGCTCCAGAGGATCATCCCCGGGAACGTCGAGTGGTTGGCGTGGCGGAGGTCCCAGGCAAACCGCGTCAGCCCCGCGTTGGTCAGGAGCGTGCGCGGCTGCGGAGGCCCGAATCCGCCCTCGCCGCCGGCCGACTCCGGAGGCTTTGCCGGCTTGAGCTCTTCCTCGCGCACCCCGGTGAAGGACCGAATCATCTGTCCCTTCGGGTCGAGAATTTCAACCGTCACCTTCTGCGCCGGCTTCTTGAGCGCGTAGTAGATCGTCGCCGGTCCGGCCGAGCGGGTCGCTTCCGCCGGCTCGAACACGTGAAACGCCGCGTCGGTCGTCTCTCGCGTGAGCTGTCTGAGCGGGCTCACGTCGTCGAGAATCCAGAACGACCGGCCGTGCGTGCCGATGACGACGTCGTTCCCCTCGACGACGAGGTCGGAAATCTGGGTGTCCGGAAGGTTGAGCGACAACGACTGCCACCCGGCGCCGTGGTCGAACGAGACGTACGCGCCGTGCTCGGCGCCGGCGTAGAGGAGACCGGCGCGCTTCGGATCCTCGCGGACGACGTGGACGTAGTCGTCGGATCGGATGCCGGCGACGATTCGCGTCCAGGTCTTGCCGAAATCGTTCGTCCGGTAGATGTACGGCGCGCGATCATCGACGAGATACCGCTTCGCCGCGACGTACGCGGTGCCGGCGTCGTGCGGCGAGGCGTCGATGATGCTGACGCGCGCGAACTCGGGCAGGTCCTTCGGCGTGACGTTCTGCCAGCTCTTGCCGCCGTCGCGCGTCACATGGATCAGCCCGTCGTCCGACCCCGCCCAGATCGTGCCGCGCTCGAGCTTCGACGGCGCGAGCGCGAAGACCGTCGCGAAGATCTCCGGCCCGTTCATGTCGCCCGTAATCGGTCCGCCGGAGTGTCCGAGCGTCTTCGGATCGGCGCGCGTCAGGTCCGGGCTGATCTTCTCCCAGGTCTGGCCTTCGTTCGAGGTCCGCCAGACGTGCTGCGAGCAGATGTAGACGACGTTCGCGTCATGAGGCGAGAAGACGATCGGGAACGTCCACTGCCAGCGCTCCGGAAGCGATGATGCGGGCTCGCCCGAGAAGAAGCGCGGATATGGCTGGATGTCACGGATGTGGCCCGTGCGGCGGTCGAAGCGCGTGATCTGGGCCCCCTGGTTCCCGGCGTAAAAGACGTTCGGGTCGACGGGATGTGGCGCGATGTAGCCGCTCTCGCCGCCGCCGACCGCGTAGAACACCGGCGCGACGCGGCCCCCTCCCGGCTGGCTCGACACGCATGCCGTGCTGTTGTCCTGCTGCGCGCCGCAGACGTGGTACGGAAAATCCTTCGTCGTCGCGACGTGGTAGAACTGCGCGGTCGCGAAGTCCTGATCGGTCCACGTCTCCCCGCCGTTGATCGTTACGTTTCCACCGCCGTCGTTGGCGTTCACCATCCGCTTCGGCTCGTTCGGGTCGATCCACAGATCGTGGTTGTCGCCGTGCGGCACACGGATCGTCGAAAACGTCTTCCCGGCGTCCGTGGACTTGAAGAACGCCGTGTTGAGGACGTACACGGTGTCGCGGTTCTTCGTGTCGGCGTTGACGTGCGAGTAATAGAACGCGCGCTGGCGCAGACGGCGGTCCTCGCTGACCCGCGTCCAGGCTCCGCCGCCGTCGTCCGAGCGAAAAAGGCCGCCGTCGGCGTGCTCGAACATCATGAAGAGCCGGTTGGAGTCCGCGCCTGAGACGTCGATGCCGATGCGCCCGACGACCCCTGCCCCCGGAAGCCCCGGGTTGCGCGTCAACTCCTTCCACGTGTCGCCGCCGTCGGTGGACTTGAAGAGGCCGCTGCCCGGCCCGCCGCTGGACATCTGCCACGAGAGGCGGTACGCCTCCCACAGTGCCGCGTAAATCACGTTGGGGTTCCGGCGGTCGATGACGAGATCGACCGCGCCGGTCTTCGCGTCCCGGAACAGGACCTTTTCCCAACTGCCGCCGCCGTCCTTCGACCGGAACACCCCCCGCTCGGCGTTCGCCGCCGCCGGATGGCCAAGCGCCGCGACGTAGACGAGATTGGGATTCGTCGGATGCACGCGGACGCGGGAGATGATCTGGGTGTCGGCCAGACCCACGTGGTTCCACGTCTTCCCGGCGTCCGTCGACTTGTACACCCCGTCCCCCTGCATGATGTTGCCGCGGAGGCACGCCTCGCCCATCCCGATGTAGACGACATCGGGGCTGGATTCGGCGACCGCGACGGCGCCGACCGACGAGCTTCTGATCTGCCCGTCGGTGACGGGGTTCCAGGTCTGCCCGCCATCCGTGGTCTTCCACAACCCACCGCCGACGGCGCCGAAATAGAACTCGAACGGCCGGCTCGGGGCGCCCGCCACCGCGATCGACCGGCCGCCGCGTGGAGGTCCGATGCTCCGCCAGCGGAGCGACGAGAAGAGCGCGGCGTCGCCGGCGGGTTGAGGGGGTGCCTGGAGCCCAAGCAGCAGGAGGAGGCAGGAAAGGCATTTCATGGCGGGGACTTTACTGAAGCGCCTGGGCGGGGGTCAACGGAGGGGTCGGAGCGAACGGAGATACAAACGGAGGAACGGAGGCAACGGGGACGAACGGAGAATTATGCGTTTTTTAGGAGATTTTCCTCCGTCCGTCTCCGGTAACTCCGTTCCTCCGTTGTTTCTCCGTTGGCTCCGTCACCTCCGGGCCCCCTCGGGCCATCCCGAGGCCAACCCGCACCCCCGGGATTCCGTCCAAGGGTATGTTTGGAGGGAGCCATGCGCCTGCTGGCAGTCCTGTTTTCAATGCTTTGTTCCGTGCTCGGGCTGTCCGGGTCGCCCATGACGGGCGGAACGGTCGCGGCCTCTCAGAATTTCAGCGTCAACGTCGAGGGAGACGAAGTCACGGGTTGCGGCGATCTCTCGGTCAGGTCCGACCAGGAGGTCGCCCGTGCCGACGAGTCCCTCGCGCTGCCAGCCGCGGGGCCGGCCAAGCTCAGCGCGGCGCGAAACGGCGGTGTCTGGATCATCGGCTCGCAGGGAACCCAGATCGAAATCGAAGCGTGCAAGATCGCGGTCGCCGCTTCGCAGAGCCGGGCGCAGGAGATCCTGGCCGGCATCCGCGTACAGCAGCAGGGGGGCGCCGTCACGGCGAGCGGCACGGGATCCCGGTGGCACGTGTACTTCATCGTCCGCGCGCCGCGCGGATCGACCATCAGCGCCGACACGACCAACGGCCCGCTCTCGCTGCGCGACGCGGAGGGCACCTTCACGGTGCAGGCGTCCAACGGACCGGTATCGATCTCGAACTCGCGCGGCACGATCGACGCGCGGACCGTCAACGGCCCGATCTCGCTGAAAGGGGGCGCGGGGGAGTTCACGCTGCGCGCGCAGAACGGACCGCTGTCGATCAAGCTCGACGGCGCGGCCTGGGACGGGGCGGGGCTGACCGGTGAAACCCGCAACGGCCCGCTGTCGCTGACGGTCCCGCAGGGCTACCGCTCCGGCGTGCTCGTCGAGTCAGACGGCCACTCGCCGATGCGCTGCTCGCGCTGTCCCGACGCGCGCCGGACGTGGGACGACGATCAGCGCCGGATCGAGTTCGGCGGCGCGCCGCAGGTCATCAAGCTCACAACCTCGAACGGACCGGTCAGCGTCGAACAGCGCTAGCTCAATGTGGAATGCTGAGTGCTGATTGCTGAATGAAACGAGCATTCAGCATTCACTCAGCACTCAGCATTCCACAATCCACATTGAGCGGTCGCGACCGTCCCCTCTGTCCGTGTGCTAGTATTCGCGCATCAATCCCAAACAGAGGAGGAGCGATGGTTGATCCTGCCCGTCCGGACGGGGTTGCGGACATCCTGCGGCGCACACAACCCTGGGTCAGGCTCATAGCCATCATGCTCTTCATCTCGGTCGCCTTCATGGTGTTGTGCGGGCTGGCCGTCGGCACGATGGGGCTGTTCTCGGGAGAGCCAGGGATGGCGGCCCTGATGTTCGTCTACCCGATCCTGGGCCTGGTGTACTTGTTCCCCGGCATCTACCTCACGCGATACGCCAGCCACATCGGCGGCTACCTCTCCAATCCGCAGGGCGTCCAGTTGGAGCTGGCGCTCGACGCGCAGCGGGCGTTCTGGAAGTTCGTCGGCGTGCTGACGATCGTGATGATCGGTCTGACGCTGCTGGGGATTGCCGCGGCGATTGCCGTTCCGGCTTTGTTACGAGCGCGGATGGGGATGAAGCTACCTCTTCTCGAATTCTTCCGGCGTCATCACCCGCAGCGGTTTCTGCCCCGCGGCCTGGAGCTGCGCGTTCACCTCGGCGACGCGCGTCGTCGACAGGCGGTCGAACTCCGCCGTCGCCTTCTTCAACTCCGCTTCGAGCGCGCCGGCGTACGTGACCTGTGCGGCCGTCGGCCCGCCGCCGTACGACAGCACCGCGCCGTAGACGTCGATGACGTTCTCGCGGAGCTGCGGATTCGACGCGGCGAACGCCCCGCCTGAGTCGACCAGCCCCTTGTGCAGCCGGTCGAGATCCGACGCGAACCTCTCGACGGCCTTCGTCGCCGACTCGCCGCCGGACGCTTCTGCCAGCGCCGAGATTCGCGCCCGTGCCTGCGCGCGCAAATCGGCCGACGCATCGCCGAGGTACGCGAGCCGCGCCTGCATGTCGTAGAGACGCATCAGCAGCGCGAGGCGTCGCTGGCGGTCGGCCGGTGGATGCGGCGTGAGCGGGTCAACGCCGACGTCGATCGTCCCGGTGGCGACATCGTCTCCCTTCGTCACGCGCACCGTGTACCGCCCCTCCGGCACCGGCGGCCCTACGATTGCGCGCGCGCCGAGGCCCGGCGCCGACGCGCTCTTCGGCGCCGGCAGCCGCATGTTCCACACGAGGCGGTTCAGGCCCTGACGCGCCCCCGCCGGCAGCGTCTGGACGACTGTGCCGGACGAGTCGAGGATGTCGACCGCGAGACGTCCGAAGATGTGCCGCGCCTTCAGGTAATAGACGACGAGCGCGCCGTCGGGCGGGTTCGCGGCCGAGAACTCGCCGTCGCCGGGGAAATCCTGCAGCGTGGCGAACACAGCCTGGGCGGCGGGACGTGACGGCAGCACGGCGACGTTCTTCGCCGTGACCTCTGGCGTCAGGTGCCGGAGCGGCGTGATGTCGTCGACGATCTGGATGCCCCGGCCGTGCGTGGCCAGCACGAGGTCGTGCTCGCGGGGATGGATCTGCATGTCGTGCACCGCGACGCGCGGCAGCGTGGTCAGGCGGGCCCACGTCGCGCCGGCGTCCACGCTGATGAACAGGCCGAATTCGGTGCCGGCGAAAAGCAGATCGGGCCGGACGAGATCCTGGCGGACCGAGTACACGTAGCCGTCGAGGCCCTCCGCAATCGCGCGCCACGTCTTGCCGTAGTCGTCGGTGGCGTACAGGTGACTCTGCATATCGCCGCTGCGGTGGCCGTCGAACGCGACGAACGCGGTCCCGCGGCGGTGCCGGCCCGCTTCCACCATCGAGACCCAGGTGTGGACCGGCAGCTTCGGGACGTTCTTGACGACGTTCGTCCAGCTCTTGCCCCCGTCGCGCGTGACCTGCACGTTGCCGTCGTCGGTGCCGGCCCAGATGACGCCCGGCTCGAGCGGCGACTCGGCGATGCTGACGATCGTGCAGTGATTCTCCGCGGTCGTGTTGTCGGGCGAGAGGCCGCCCGACTCGCTCTGGCGCTGCTTCGCCGGATCGTTCGTCGTCAGATCGGGTGAGATGCGCTCCCAGGCCTCGCCGCGATCGCGCGAGCGAAACACGTACTGGCCGCCGAGGTACAGGACCGACGCGTCGTTGGGGCTCGGTGTGAACGCGGCGTTCCAGTTGAAGCGATAGCTCGGCTCGCCGGCCGCCGCGCGCGGGCGGATATCCTTCATCTCGCCGGTGCGCGTGTTGAGGCGGCGGATCTGCGCCCCCTGAAACTCGGAAAAGACGATCGACGTATCGCGCGGGTCCGGAAACACGTTGAAGCCGTCGCCGAAGCCGACGTTGGTCCAATCCCTGTTGCGGATGCCCCCGGGACGCTGCGACGGAGCCGACCACGAGCCGTTGTCCTGCAGGCCGCCGTAGACGCGGTACGGCCGCTGCCCGTCGACCGTGACGTGGTAGAACTGCGCGACCGGCAGGCTCGCCGAGAAGCTCCACGTCGTCCCGCGATCGCGTGAGACGTAGACGCCGCCGTCTGTCCCCATCAGCATGTGATACGGGTCGCGCGGGTTGATCCACATCGCGTGGTGATCCGGGTGCATCCCGCCGAACGGGTTGGAGCCGCTCAGCTCGAAGCTGCGGCCCGCGTTCGAGCTGACCGTCAGGAAGAGCGAGAAGTTGTAGACCCGCGTGTGGTCCGTCGGGTCCACCTTGACGTTCGCGAAATAGAAGGGGCGCGCGCGGACACCGAAGAATGCCTCCCCTTCCGTCGTCTTCTTCCAGCTTTCCCCCGCATCGTCGGATCGATAGAGCGCGGTCTCCTTCGCTTCGACGATCGCGTAGAGCGTGCCGGGACGCGACGCCGCGACCGCCAGGCCGATGCGGCCCAGATCGCCCGTCGGCAGGCCCGCGGTGACCCTGCGCCAGGTCTTTCCTCCATCCTTTGATTTGTACAGGCCGCTGCCGGGGCCGCCCGAGACGAAGAAGTCCGGCCGCCGACGGACCTGATACATCGCCGCGTAGATGACCTCCGGCTCCTGCGGATCGATCGCGAGGTCGCCGCAGCCGGTGTCGGCGTCGACGTAGTGAATTTTCTGCCACGTCTTGCCGCCGTCCGTCGTGCGGAACACGCCGCGATCCTCGTTCGCGTTCCACAGATGGCCGAGGGCGCACGCGAACACGGTGTCCGACTGCTTCGGATGGATCGCCAGCCGCGCGATGCGCTCGGTTTTCTCGAGACCCACGGCCGTCCACGAGCGGCCCGCGTCTGTGGACTTGAACACCCCCCGGCCCACCGAGACGCTGTTGCGCGGCCAGCTTTCCCCCGTCCCGACCCACACGGTGTCTGGCTTCGACTGATCGACGGCCACGGCGCCGATCGACATGATGTGCTCGTCGAAGATCGCCGAGAACGACGCGCCGCCGTTGGTGGACTTCCAGACGCCCCCTCCGGCGGTGCCGGCGTACACGATCCGCGGGTTGTCGTTAACGACGTCGAGGGAGCTGATGCGGCCGCTGGTCGTCGCCGGCCCGAGCGCGCGCGGGCGGAGATCGCCGAAGGTGGTGGAGTCGATGGGAGCGGTGCGACCCGCCTGCGCTGAAGCTTCGGCGCGGCGGGCCTCTGTCGATTGTCCGGATAGATCGATACCGCCGATCGCCCCGATAGACAGCGCGATCGCCGCGATGACCCCGATGATCCGTGTACTGGACCAGATCACCCGATCGCACATGGGGCGATGTCAGAGATCGGGCTACGGCTTGGGCGCCGGCGGCTTGGGCGCCGGCATCTTGAACTGGGCTTCGTCGATCGGGACGTTCAGCTCGATTTTCTCGACGACGATCGAGCCCGTCGGCATGCCGTTGATCGAGGTCTTCAGGGCGTGCGGCATCATGATCCCCTCGACGGTCCGGTAGTCGGACATTTCCGTCTCGACCGTCATCGTCGTGGCTCCCTGCGGGACCTGGACCGTCGTCTTCAGGTCGATGCCGCTTTCCGCATCGAGAAACAGAAACTGCGTCTGACCGTTCTTCTTGGTCAGCTTGAGCTTGTGCGCTTTGGCGCCGCCCACCTCTTCAGTGCCGACGTACTCGAGCGTGTGGCCTTTCCCCTTCCAGTCCAGCAGCGGTCCGTCGAAGTCCGCCTGGTCCTTGGCCAGGTCGGCCTGGGGGCCGGTCATCTCCTGAGGGGTCTCGGATCCCATCAGCGGGTTGATCATCCAGGCCGTCGTGCCGTCGAACCCCTGCACGATCTTCTTGTCCTGGAACTGCATCTCCTGCCGCATCATGTTGGGCCGCTTGGTGGTGATCAACATGCTCAGGTCCATGCCCTGGATCGTGACCTTGCCGAGCATCTTCATGCTCTGAACGGCTTTGAGCTTTGCCTCGCCCCCTTTGGCCTGGAGGTTTTTGGCGACGAGGGCATCAAGGCTCGGCGCGGCGGCGGGCTGAGGGGGAGCAGGCTGAGTTGGTTGAGCCGAGACACCGGAAGCGCTGAGCGCCGCATATAGTGCCGCAAGCGCGACCGGGCGAATAGAACGGCGCATGAACCCTCCTGGGCGTGTGCTCTGGAAACGCAAAGAACAGCAATTGTAGCAGGGCCCATGCGCCGGCGCGAACGCCCGCCTTCGCTAAAGCTACGGCGAGGCTTCGCTTAGACCTGGCGCGGTCGCGCCATCAGCCGGTAGAGCGCCAGCAGGATGACCGCGCCGAGGATCGACACGAGCCAGCCGGCGCCTTCGTTCGTACCGTAGAATCCCATCGCGCGGCCCATGAAGCCACCGAGCAGCGCGCCCACGATGCCGAGCGCGATCGTCACGATGAACCCGCCAGGGTCGCGGCCCGGCATCAGGAGCTTGGCGATGATGCCGACGATCAAGCCGAACAGAATCCACGCAAGAATGCCCATCGATCTACCCTCCTCGTCTCAGCCCGAGGGGAAATGCAAGGGGCGTGACCTCATCTATAGATGTAGTACGAGGCTTTAGCCCTCGTCAGCGTGACGACCCTGAAGGGTCGTACCACCTCTATGTCCCACGGCGGTAGCCCGGGCCGTACAGCGCGCGGCCGGCGCGGGCGCCGGTGTGCTGCTCGTTCTCGACCGTCACGATGCCGTTGACGACGACGTGGCGGATGCCGGTCGAGTATTGATGCGGGCGCTCGAAGGTCGCGTTGTCCACGACCGTCGCGGGATCGAAGACGACGAGGTCGGCGAACCAGCCGGGGTGCAGCTCGCCACGCTCCCGGATCTGCAGCTGCGCGGCGGCGAGGCCCGTCATCTTGCGGACCGCCTCCTCCATGGGGAGCAGCCTGGCGTCGCGGACGTACCGGCCGAGGATGCGCGGGAACGTGCCGTACGCGCGTGGGTGTGGCTGGCCGCGTCCGAGCTCGCCTTCCGGCTTGATCGCCGCGGCGTCGGTGCCGACGCTCACCCACGGAAACCGCATCGCCGTACGGACGTCTTCCTCGCTCATCATGTGATAGAGCGCGCCGACGCGGCCGTCGTTGTCGGTGAGCAGCCTGAAGTACGTGTCCCAGGGATCCTCGCCGCGTCCGGCCGCGATCTCGCTGATGCGCTTCCCGACGACGGTCTGATCGCGATCCTGCGGGACCGACGCGATCTGGATGCCCTCGAACGTCGAGCCGGCGACGAGGTTCTCGGCGCCGTCGAAGCCTTCGCCCGGCAGCGTCGTTTCGATCTCGGCGCGGATTTTCGGCCTGAGGCTGGCGTCGCGCAGCCGCGCGAGCATTTCTTCGCGGCCGCCTTCCTGCACCCAGCCGGGCAGCGACGCCGCGAGGCCCGTGCCTCCTGCGGTGTACGGGTACTGGCACGCCGACACCTTCACGCCGCGCGCGCGGGCCTCCTCGACGATCTTCCCGACGTCGCCCATCGTCCCCCAGAGCGGCCGTGCGGCGACCTTGAGGTGATAGATGACGACCGGCAGCTTCGCCTGCTCACCGATCGTGATGGCCTCGGCAACCGCTTCCTTGACGCGGAAGCTCTCGCCGCGGACATGGGTGATGTAGATGCCGCCGTAGCGGGCCGCCACCTTCGCGAGCGACACGATCTCGTCGGTCGACGCGAACGCCGCGGGCGGGTAGATCAGGGCCGTCGCGAGGCCGAACGCGCCGTCGCGCATCGCGCGATCGACGATCGCCTCCATGCTCGCGAGCTCCTCGCCGGTCGCGGGGCGGTTGACGAGGCCCACCACCTCGCTCCGCACCATCGCGATCGGCGCAAAGGAACCGACGTTGATGGAGGTGCCGTACCGCTCGAGCGTCCGGAGGTACCCGTCGAAGGTCTGCCATTCGGGCGGGCGCTGGCCCGGCGCGAGGACCAGCGCGGGGTCGGGCCGCATCAGCGCCGGCGTGCTCCCCTCGCCGATGATCTCCGACGTGATCCCCTGCCGGATGTGGCTTTCGCCGTTGCCGTCCACGAGCAGGCTGTTGCCGGACTGTCCCTGAACGTCGATGAAGCCGGGCGTGACCGTCAGGCCGGCGGCGTCGATCTCCTTCGCCGCGTGCTTCCCCTCGAGGTTGCCGATCCGGTCGATGCGTTCGCGCTTGACGCCGACGTCCGCGCGACGCGCCGGGGCGCCGGTTCCGTCGATGACGGTTCCGCCGCGGATGATGAGGTCGTACTCCGGCCGGCACGAAGCGAAGACAACGATGGCCAGTATCGAGACGACGGCGATCGCGGCGGCTCGCTTCACTCGACCTTCCACTGATGCATCCGTGTTGTCCGTGCAATCCGTGGTTGCAAAGGGGGCACATAATACCAGACATGCGACTGACCCAGACCGCCCGTGCACTCGGTGTTGCGTTCCTCGCGTCCGTGGTCACGCTCGGCGCGCAGTCCGGGAAAAAAGTGTACATCTCGGCCGACATGGAGGGCATCAGCGGCATCGTCGGCGACGACCAGGTCTCGGCCGGCGGCGCGGAGTACGCCCGGTCGCGCAAGCTGATGGCCGAAGACGTCAACGCCGCGGTCCGCGGGGCGATCGCGGGCGGCGCCACCGAGGTCGTCGTCAACGACTCCCACGGTGGACAGCGCAACATCCTGCCGGAGGACCTCGACCCCTCGGCCCGCCTGATCACCCACAGCTTCAAGCGCTACGGGATGATGGAAGGGCTCGACGAAACGTTCGACGCCGTCCTCTTCATCGGGTATCACGCCAAGGCGGACACGCCGGGCGGGCTGTTCGCGCATACGGGATCCGGTGTCGTCCGCGATGTGCAGATCGACGGCCGGTCGGTCGGCGAGGGCGGGATGAACACCCTGCTGGCCGGCTGGTACGGCGTGCCCGTCGTCCTCGTCACGGGAGACGACGTGGCGGTGGCGCAGGTGCGGGAGGTCGCGACCGCGGCGCGCGGCGTCGTGGTCAAGCGCGCGATCAACGTGCGAGCGGCCGAGCTGATGCCCCTGCGCGAGGCGAGGAGGGAAATCGAGGCCTCCGCGCGGATGGCCGTCGCGGAAGCGAAGAAATCCGCGCCGACGCGCCCGTCATCGGTCCGGGTCCGGCTGCGCTATCGGAATTTCACCTATCCGGAGATCGCCGAAGCCTTCCCCGCGATCAAACGTGTCGAACCGGACACCATCGAGTTCACGGCCACCACGATGCCGGAGGCGTATCGGTTGATTCGCGTGCTGTACCGGTTCATCAATCCGGATTAGGGGAAGAATTCAGAATTCAGAATCCAGAATCTAGAATCTAGAAGCAGGTTCAGGGCTAATTCTGAATTCTAGATTCTGTATTCTGAATTCTGGATTCCGAATAGAACTTCCACCCGGCCTTGTAGGCTCGCGTGAGCGGCGTCTTCGCCAACGATGCGCGGACCAGCTCCACCGGCATCTCGCCCCGCTTCAGGATCGTGTCGTGGAACTCGCGGTCGGTCATCTTCTTCGTCGCGACCAGCTCGCGGTGCAGCGCGCGGAACTGCAGGCCGCCGATCATGTACGCGACCTGATAGAGCGGCGAGTACGAGCCGTTGAACGACCGGCGCACCTCGCCCTCCGCGTTCGCGCGCTCGTGCCCGACGCGATCCACGAGGAAGTCGATGCACTCCTGCGGCGTCATCGTCCCCAGGTGAAAGCTGAGAGAGAAGATGATTCGCGCGGTCCGGTGCATCCGCCAGAACAGCATGCCGACGCGATCCTCGGGCGACCGCGGAAACTCGAGGTCCCAGAGCTGCATCTCCCAGTAGAGCGCCCACCCCTCGGTCCAGAACGGCGTCTCGAACAGCCGCCGGTGCGTCGCGTAGCGGGCGTTCATGAAACCCTGGAGGTGATGTCCCGGTATGAGCTCGTGCTGCACGGTCGCGCGCGAGAAGTGCGTGTTGTTCCCGCGCATGCTCATCAGCTTGTCGCCGTGCTCCATCGCGTCGGTCGGATAGGACACCAGGATCACTTCCCCGCCGAGGAAGAACGGCGAGACCTTCTGCTGCGCGGGGGTCATCATCTCGATGCGCCAGATGTCCCTGGCGAGCGGCGGGACCGTCACGAGGCCGCGCTTGTCGATGAACTCGATGGCCTCGTGCGCCAGCTCGCGGATCACCGCCGGCTGCTGCCCGGGCTCGACGTGGAGGTTCTTGACCTTTTCGAGCGCCTTCCGCCAGTCATCACCGAACCCCATCTCGCGGGAGGCCTTGATCATCTCCGCCTCGCACCAGGCGTACTCCTTCTTCGCGATCTCGACGAGCTCCTCGGGCGTGTACTGGATCATCTCCGCCTCGAGATCCTCGAGGATCCCCTTCCGGCCGATCGGATCGCCGACGATCGGCTCGTCCTCTCCCTCCTTGTAGCCGACGATGCGCTCGCGGAGGGTCTTGACGTATGCCGTCATCGCGCCGTCGACGCGCTTGTACGGTTCGCGCACCCACCACGAGAAAAGCGGGTTGTACCCGTCGTGAAACTTGAACCAGTTGTCGAGCAGGCGCTTGAGATCGCCCGCTTCGTTCGCGGCGCGGAGCGCGACGATTCGAGAAGGACGACCCTGAAGGGTCGTACCACTACTCGAAGGGCCCGCTTCGATGCTCTTCCGTGCGGCGTCGATCTCCGCGGCCATGGCGGTCAGCGTGGCGGCCGCCTCGCGCGGATCGACGTTCTCCATCCGCCGCCGGGACTCGTGCAGCCGGCTGATCGTCGCGGAGAATGGAAGCAGCGCCGACATTTCCTTCTGCCGCGCCCCCTCCCGTTCGAAGAGCTTGAGCTGGTAGTCGAGCTTGCTTCGCAGGAGGACGTAGTCGATCCGCCCTTCCTGGCCGAGCGGCTCGAAGGAAATCTGGTCCACGCGCGCGCGCCAGGCGCGCGTGAACTCCGTGAGCGCCGCCCGCCGCTCGCCCGCCTGATCGTCCGAGTAGCGGCGCGCCAGCGCCGAGCGATCCACGATCAGGCGCTCGACGGTATCCCGCAGCTCGCTGTCGGTCTGGCTCGGAAGCGGCTTCACCTCCGGCACGTACGTCGCGGCCGGCGCCATGGTGTGGCGATCGACCGTCTGGTCGCCGGAGACCGCTGAGGTCACGCCGACGACAGCGGCTGCGGCAAAGAAATAGCGCGATTTCATGGGCTGAAATGATACCTTACGCCCTCATGCGCCACGGATTTCACGGCTCACCAGCCTGCCGCGCCGAAGCCTTGGCGAAGGCGGGCCACGGATTACACGGATGGATAGCGCTGACCGCCGTCGCGCTCGCTGTGTTTCTGGCCGTGCCCCTGCGGGCGCAGCGCGGCCAGCCGTACTTTCCGGATCGTCACGACTGGCAGACGCGGACGCCCGAGCAGGCCGGCTTCGATCCCGCGCGGCTCAAAGAGGCGATCGACTACGCGGTCGCGAACGAGAATCCTGCCACCAAGGATCTCGCGGTCGACATCGCGACGACATTCAGCCGCGAGCCGCACAACGCGATCATCGGCCCGACCCGCCCGCGCGCGGCGCTGAACGGACTCGTCGTGCGCAACGGGTTCGTCGTCGCCGAGTGGGGCGAGAGCACGCGGCCGGATATGACCTTCAGCGTGACCAAGACCTTTCTCTCCACCGTCGTCGGCCTCGCCTGGCAGCGCGGCCTCATCAAGGATGTCAACGATCGCGTGCGCGAGTACGTGCCGACCACCGATCTTTTCGAGTCGGAGCACAACGCGCCGATCACGTGGGATCACCTGCTCCGGCAGACGAGCGACTGGCAGGGGACGCTCTGGGGGAAACCGGACTGGGCGGACAGGCCCGAAGGCGAGCGTCCCGCCGACTATCCGAATCGGAAGCTCAGCCCGCCCGGGACGCGCTACAAGTACAACGACGTCCGCGTGAACGTCCTCGCCCTCGCGGCGCTCCACGTCTGGCGGCGGCCGCTGCCCGAAGTCCTGCGCGAAGAGGTCATGGTCCCGATCGGCGCCTCGAACACCTGGCGATGGACGGGCTACGACAACGCCTGGATCGATCTCGACGGCGCCAGGGTGCAGTCGGTGACCGGCGGCGGACACTGGGGCGGCGGAATGTTCATCAGCGCGCGCGACATGGCGCGCTTCGGGTACCTGTTCCTGCGTCAGGGGAAATGGAAGGACCGGCAGGTCGTTTCCGAAAAGTGGATCCAGATGGCGCGGACGCCGGGACCCGCCAACGACACCTACGGCTACATGAACTGGTTCCTCAACACCGGCCGCAAACCGCTCCCCGCGGCGCCCGAGTCGAGCGTCACGTTCCGCGGCAACGGCGCGAACATCATCTATATCGACTGGGACAACGACCTGGTCGTGGTCGTCCGCTGGATACGCGGCGGGCCCGCGCTGAACGAGTTCATCGGGAAGGTGCTGGCGGCGCTCAAGACGACCCCGACCGCATCATCCTCCGGCCGGGCGAACGCCTCGCCCGCTACTTGACGATGCGCAGGCCTGCCGGAGTCGTGAGCGGGCCGTTGGCTGCCTGAACAATCGTCACGGTCACGCCTGCGACCCTGATCGTCCCGGTTCGAGAGGTCGTGCCGGTGTTCGCCGCGACCGTGAATGCCGGTGTGGCGCTGCCGGTGCCGCTCGTGCTGCCGGCGTTGATCGTGATCCAGCTCGCCTGGGAGCTCGCGGTCCAGTTGCAGGCCCCTCCCGTGGTCAGACCGACCGTCAGGACATCGGCCGAGCCGCCGGTCGTCAACGTCTGCGGCGACACCGTGAACGTGCAGCTCCCGTTTTGAACGACGGTGACCGTCTCGCCGGACACGGTGACGCTTCCCGTTCGTTCGCCCGGGCTGGCATTCGCCGCGACTCGGAACTGCACCCAGTCGGTCCCCGACCCGCTCGTGGCGCCGGTGAACGTAATCCACGAGGTCGAGGTTGACGCGTTCCACGGGCAGCTCGAGCCGGTCCGCACCAACGCGTAGTTCGTCCCCCCTGCGGAGTCCTCGCTGACGCTCCCGGGGGTCACTGCGTAGTCGCACGACGACTGGAGGACGGTAAACACCTCTCCAGCGATATTCATGACTCCGGTGCGAGGCGTCCCTGCCGGATTGGCGGCGACGGAGTAGCTGACCGAGCCTCCACCCGTGCCGCTCGACCCGGCGGTGATCGTGATCCACGACGCCCCGCTGGAGGCCGTCCACGAACACCCGGCGCCTGTCGAGACCGCAACGGTACCCGAGCCGGCGGCCTCGCCCAGCGTGACGTCGGTCGGCGAGATGCTGTAATCGCACGCGCCGGCCTGTGTGATCGCGAACGTGCGGTTGCCGACCTGGATGTTGGCGCTCCGCTGCCCACCCGACGTGTTCGGCTGCACGGTATACGTGACGGTGCCGTTGCCGGTGCCGGCGCCGCTCACGCTGATCCACGTCGCGGCGGTCGTCGGCGTCCAGGTGCATCCATCGCTGGCGGTCACGGCGAACGATCCCGTCTCTCCCTGCGGGCCGACCGTGACCGCGGTCGGGGCAAGCGCGTAAGCGCAGAGTCTGCCCGCCTGGTTGACCACCAGCGTCCGGCCGGCGATCGTCAGGTTCGTGAGGCGGCCGACGCTGCCCGGGTTCGACGCGACCGCGACCGTCACGGTGCCGGTGCCGGCCCCGCTCCCGCCGGAGGGGAACGTCGCCCACGACACCGGACTCGACGAGCTCCACGGGCAGCTCCCGGGCGTCGTCACCGTCACGGGAATCGTCGTGGCGTCGGCCCCGACGTTCACGAGGCTCGGCGAAATGCTGTAGGTGCACGTCCCGCCAACCTGCGTGACCGTGACGGTCTGCCCCGCCACGGTGAGGGTGCCGGTCCGCTGCGCGCCGGTCGTGTTCGCCGACACGCTGAACGTGGCGTCCCCGCTTCCCGGGCCGCCGCCGCCCGAGAACGTGATCCACGTTGCCGCGCTCGACGCGGACCAGGCGCAGCTTCCACCCGTCGTCACGTCGATCGAGAGGCTCGTGGCGGCCGGCGAGAGCGCGACTGTCGTCGGCGAGACGCTGAAGGTGCAGACGACGCCCGCCTGCGTCACCGTGAAGGTCTGGCCGGCAATGGTGACCGTACCCGTCCGGCCCGTCGTGTTGGGATTCGCCGCGATGCTGTAGCTGACGGTCCCGTTCCCGTTTCCGGTCCCGCCTGCCGTGACGGTGATCCATGTCGCGTTGCTGGCCGCCGACCACGCGCAGCCATCCGGCGCCGTGACAGCCACCGTGCTCGAAGTGCCAGCGGCCCCGACCGACGTGCCCGTCGGCGAGATGGCAAACGTGCAGGGGACGCCGGCCTGTGTGACCGTGAACGTCTGGCCGGCGATCGTGACCGTGCCCGTCCGGCCCGAGGTCCCCGCGTTCGCCGCGATGCTGTAGCTGACGGTTCCGTTTCCGCTGCCGCTCGCGCCTCCCGTGACCGTGATCCAGGTCGCGTTGCTCACCGCCGTCCACGCGCAGCCCGTCTGCCCGGTTACCGCCACCGTTCCAGTCGTCCCATTCGCGTTCACCGAGACCGACCCGGGCGCGATGCTCAACGCGCAGGCCGCTCCCACCTGGGTGATCGTGAGCAGCTGCCCGCCGGCCGCAATTGTGCCGGTGCGCCCGGACGTGCTCGCGTTGGCCGCGACCGTATAGCTGATGGTTCCGTTACCCGATCCGCTGCCGCCGGCCGTGATCGTGATCCAGGACGCGCTCGGCGTCGCGGTCCACGCGCATCCCCCCTGAGCCGTCATCGCGACGGTCCGGTTGCCCCCTGCGGCCGGGAGGTTGTTCTCGGTCGTCGGCGAGAGACTGTAGCTGCACGACTCGCCGTCCTGCTCCACCGCCATCGACGCCGTCGCCTGGCTCTGGCCGTTGACCGTTATCCCGCCGTTCCGCTTGCCAGTACCTGGGTTCGCCGCAACGTCGTAGCTGATGTTCCCGTTGCCCGACCCGCTGCCGCCCGCGGTGATATTGATCCAGGACACGGCTGGCGTAGCCGTCCACGCGCAGCCCGCTTGTGCCGTCACCGCCGCGGTTCCGCTTGACGAATTGGAGCCGACCTTAACCGACGCCGGCGTGATGGTATAGCTGCAGGCGGCCCCTTGCTGCGTAACGGTGACGACCTGGCTGCCGATCGCGATCGTGGACGATCGCTGCGACGTGCTGGGATTGGCCGCGACCGAATAGGTCACGGTGCCGTTGCCGGACCCGCTGCCGCCGGCGGTGATGGTGATCCAGGACGCGCTCTCCGTTGCGGTCCAGGCGCATCCGGTCTGGACCGTGACGGCGACCGTCCGGCCGGTGCCGCCCGCGGCGGGCACGTTGTCGGAGGTCGGCGCGACGGCGAAATTGCACGCGCCGCCCGCCTGCGTCAGCGCGAATGCGTGCCCGGCGATCGTCAGCGTCGCCGCGCGGGGACTGGTGGTTCCGTTCGCGGCCACGTTGTACGACACGGTTCCGTTGCCGCTCCCGCTCGCGCCACCGGTGATCGTGGCCCACGTCTGGTTGCTCGTCGCCGTCCAGTTGCAGCCGGCAGGCGCGGTGACGGCCACCGTGCTGGAGCTGGCTCCGGCTCCGACCGACGCGCCCGTCGGCGCGATCGTAAACGTGCAGGGGATTCCGGCCTGTGTCACGGTGAACGTCTGGCCGGCGATCGTGATCGTGCCCGTGCGTCCCGTGATGGTCGTATTCGCCGCGATGCTGTAGCTGACCGTCCCGTTCCCGTTCCCGCTCGGTCCGCCCGTGACCGTGATCCAGGTCGCGTTGCTGACGGCCGTCCAGGCGCAGCCCGCCAGCGCCGTGACCCCGACCGTCCCGGTCGCCGCGCTCGCGTCCACGGACACCGACCCGGGGTTGATGGTGAACGCGCATGGCGCGCCCGACTGCGTGATCGTCAGCAGTTGCCCGCCGACGGCGATCGAACCGCTCCGCCCCGTCGTGCTCGGGTTGGCCGCCACCGTGTAGCTGACGGTCCCGTTCCCCGATCCGCTGCCGCCGGCGGTGATCGTGATCCACGACGCGCTCGGTGTCGCCGTCCATGTGCAGCCGGCCTGCGCCGTCACGCCGACGGTCCGGTTGCCGCCCGTCGCGGACAGCGTGACCGTCGTCGGCGACAGCGAATAACTACACGGCACGCCCGCCTGGGTCACCGTAAAGGTCTGCCCGGCAATCGTGATCGTTCCGCTTCGGCCCGCGGTGCTCGTATTCGCCGCGACGTTGTAGCTGACGCTTCCGTTCCCGCTCCCGCTGCCGCCCGCGGTCACCGTGATCCAGGTCGCGGTGCTCACCGCCGTCCACGCGCATCCCGTCTGCGCCGTCACTCCCACGGTTCCCGACGTCGCCGCCGCCGCGACCGACGATCCGGTTGGCGCAATCGAGAACGCGCACGGCACGGCCGCCTGGTTGACCGTGTAGGTCTGCCCCGCAACCGTGATCGTTCCCGAGCGTCCCGTCGTGTTCGGGTTTGCCGCGACGCTGTAGCTGACCGTCCCGTTCCCGTTCCCGCTCCCGCCTCCCGTGACCGTGATCCACGACGCGTTGCTCACCGCCGTCCACGAGCACCCGGTCGCCACCGTCACGGTGATGGTGCTGCTCGAGACACCCGACGGAGCGGACGCGCTCGTCGGGGAGATCGAGAAGGTGCAGGGCGCGGCCGCCTGGTTGATCGTGAATGTCTGGCCGCCGATCGTGATCGATCCGCTGCGCGGGTTCAGGGTGGTGTTCGCGGCGACCGAGTACCCCACGGTGCCGTTGCCGCTGCCGCTCCCGCCGCTCGTCACGGTGATCCAGGACGCGCCGCTGACCGCGTTCCACGTGCACCCGCCGGGCGCGGTGACCGAAACCGACCCCGTGCTCGAGGCCGCCGGGACGCTGGTGCTGGTCGGGGAGAGGCTGAAGCTGCAGGTGACGCCTTCCTGCGTCACCGTGTAGGTCTGGCCGGCGATCGTCAGGGTACCGGTCCGGCTCGACGCCGACCCGTTCGGCGCGACGTTGTACGACACGGTCCCGTTGCCGTTGCCGGGCGACCCGCCGGTGACGGTGAGCCATGACGCTCCGCCCGACGCCGTCCACGTGCAGCCGGCCGCCGCCGTGACCCCCACCGTGCCAGGTCCGCCGCCGGCGCCGACGGTGACGTCGGTCGCGGACAGGCTGGGCGTGCAGGCCACGCCAGCCTGGTTCACGGTGAACGCGCGGCCCGCAATCGTCAGCGTGGCGTTCCGTGCCGTGCTGCTGGTGTTGGCCGCCACGCTGTAGTTCACGGTGCCGTTGCCGGTTCCGGAGGCGCCGCCCGTCACCGTGATCCAGGTGACCGGGTTCGTCGTCGTCCACGCGCAGCCCGCGGTCGTCGTCACGGCCACGCTTCCGGTCGACGGACTCGCGGGCCAGGAGGCGCTGGTCGGGGAGATGTTGAACGAGCAGGCTCCCGCCTGGTTCAGCGTGAACGTCTGGCCGGCGGCCGCCACGGTCCCGGTTCGCGGCGTCGTCGTTGGATTGGCCGCAACCGAGTAGGTGACCGTGCCGTTCCCGGTGCCGGTCGCGCCGCCGGTGATCGTGATCCACGACACCATGCTCGACGCCGTCCACGCGCATCCAGGCGCAGCGGTGACGGTCAGTGTCCCTGTTCCGGCCCCGCCGCCCACCGAGGCGCTGAGGGGCGAGATGGTGGCGGCGCACGAGGCCGTGAAGGCAAACTGGTTGGAGACGGTGCTGCGACCGACCTGGCTCTGGTTGCTCACCGCCGTGACGCGGGATTCGTAGTTCTGACCCGCGGGCAGGAAGCCGCCCAGCACCGTCGAAAGATCCACGCGGATCTTGCCGTCCCCCTGGGGCGCGGGCTTCCCGAGGCTTACTGTCTGAAATGGCGCCGACGCGCCGATGAAGTAGAGCTCCAGGTCGTAGCGGACGACCAGCGTGGGGTTGCTATGGTCTGGAGACGGATCGAACTCTGCGGTCCGGGGGTCCAGGGTAACCTGGGCCTGCGCGGCGACCGCACAGAGCACGCAAGCAATCGCGGCGAGGAGTGTTCGAATCCGTCTGGTCGAAGGCATGTAGCGCAGCACTCGACCGCAAGCAGCCGGGGGGTTGGCGCCTCGCGGGTGTGCACGCATGGATCCAGGTGTGCACGGCTCGCAAATCCTTGTACCGTGGTGTGATCACGTGACTGAGCGTGGAATTACATGCCAAGGGGCGTAGGTCGGATTTCAAATTGGTCAGCGCGCAGGCCAGAGCCACGCCGCGCCACGGACACCGCTCGAATCGCCGTGGCGCGCCTTGACGAGCGCGGTCTGCACGGCGTCCGAGAACACGAAATCACCCCAGATGATCGGTACCTGCGTGTACAGACTCTCGATGTGGGACAACCCGCCGCCGAGGACGATCACGTCGGGGTCGAGCACGTTGATGACGGAGGCGAGCGCCCGCGCCATCCGGGCGTGATAGCGCGCGAGCGTCGTCGTGGCCGCGGGTTCTCCCCTGGCCGCGCGCGACGCGATCTCTTCGGGGCTCAGCCGGGCGCCGGCGCCCCTCTCATGGTCGCGCGCCAATCCGGGACCGGAGAGGAAGGTCTCGATGCAGCCGGTGAGGCCGCAGTAACACGCGGGTCCGGGGCGCTCCGCGCCATCGGGCCAGGGCATCGGATTGTGCCCCCACTCCCCGGCTATCCGGTTCGGACCTTCCAGTACGGCGCCGTCGACGACAACGCCACCTCCGGTTCCGGTGCCGATGATGACGCCGAACACGACGCGCGCGCCGGCGGCGGCGCCATCGACCGCCTCCGACAGCGCGAAGCAGTTCGCGTCGTTGGCCACGCGAACGGGGCGAACGAGCCGCGCCTGAAGATCGCGATCGAGCGGACGGCCGTTGAGCCAGGTCGAGTTGGCGTTCTTGACGAGGCCGGTCTTGGGAGACATGGCGCCCGGAATCCCGACGCCTACGGTCACTTTGCTTGCCCTGAGCGAAGTCGAAGGGCTCGCCCGCTCACGCCCTGCCGCGCGCTCGAGGTCTGCCGCCAGCGCGGCGATAGCGGTCAGCGTCCCTTCATAGTCGTCGCGCGGGGTGGACACCCGGCGTCGCGCGAGCTCGTGCCCGTCGTCGCCGAGCGCGATCCCCTCGATCTTGGTCCCTCCGAGATCAATACCGATCCGCATCGGCCTGCCTGGGTCGGCTAAGTATCACGCGGTTCGTCACTAATTTGCGTTCCCCAGATGGGGCATGAGTAGAATCCAGCTTGAGGAGTCACTCATGAGAGCACGCTGGATCCCGACGGTGTTGCTTGCGACGGTGCTCATTCAGCCCGGAGGCCCCTGGCTCGCCGAAGCTGCCCGGAACAACGAGGGCAGCGAAGGCGGCTTTCAGGAAAAGAAGGATGCTCCCGCTGGGAAGGACACGAAAGAGAAGAAGGACCTCCCGCTCGAAGGCACCCGGACGATCGCGTTCGCCACAGACGAAGGGTCGTGGCTCTCGCTCGACGTCTCGCCCGACGGAAAGTCGATCCTGTTCGAGCTGCTCGGCGATCTCTATACGCTGCCGATCGGCGGCGGCGAGGCCAGGCGGATTACCGACGGGATGGCGTTCGACAGCCAGCCGCGGTACGCGCCAGACGGATCGAAGATCGTCTTTCTCTCGGATCGCAGCGGGGCGGACAACATCTGGATCGCGAACGCCGATGGATCGGACCCCAAAGCGGTGACGAAAGAGAAGACGCAGACGTTCCGCTCGCCCGACTGGACGCCCGACGGAAAGTACATCGTCGCCTCGCGGCCGGCCGGCACGCCGCCGGTGATGAGCCTGTACCTGTATCACGTCGACGGCGGCAGCGGCGTGCGCCTGACGGGCAACTCCGAGGAGAACAAGAACCTCTACGCGCTGGGTCCGGCCTTCGGCAAGGATCCGCGCTACGTGTACTTCACCGAGCGCACGGCAACGGGCAGCGTCTACAACCAGATGGAGTTCCGGTGGCAGCTCGGGGTCTACGATCGCCACACCGGGCAGAACTACCGGCAGAGCGACGAGCTCGGCGCGGCGATGCGGCCCGTCCTCTCTCCAGACGGCAACTGGCTCGTGTACGCGACGCGGTGGGACGCGCAGACCGGGCTGCGGGTCCGCGACATGCGGAGCGGAGACGACTCGTGGCTGCTCTATCCGGTGCAGCGCGACGATCAGGAATCGGCGAGCACGCGCGACCTGATGCCTGGCGCCTCCTTCACCCCGGACTCCAAAGCGCTCGTGACCTCCTTCGACGGCAAGATCTGGCGTGTGTCGATTCCGAGCGGCGAGGTGGCGCCGATCCCGTTCAAGGCGAACGTCGATCTGAAGATCGGACCGAAGGTCGCGTTCGACTACCCGATCGACGAAGGGCCGGTCCGCGCGCAGCAGATTCGGTACCCGCGCCTCTCCCCGGACGGAAAGAAGCTGGCGTTCACGGCGCTCGAGCGCGTGTACGTCATGGACTACCCGAAGGGGACGCCGAAGCGGGTCAGCACGCTCGACGTCGCGGAGCATCATCCGACCTGGTCCCCGGACGGACGATCGATTGCCTTCGTGACGTGGTCCGACGCGGAGGGCGGGCACATCTATCGGGGAACGCCGGAGGCAGGCGCGCCGCAGAAGCTGACGCGCATCCCGTCGTTCTACTCGGATCCCGTGTACTCGCCTGACGGCCAGCGGATCGTGGTCGTTCGCGGCCCGCGCATGGAGCGCCAGGAGGACGTCGGTCCGTCGGGCCGCGGCGGCCAGGCGCTCGAGCTCGTCTGGCTGCCGGCCGGCGGCGGCGACACGACGCTCGTCGCGCCGTACCGGGGACCGGGCGCGCCGCACTTTTCGAGCGACGCGTCGCGGATCTACACGTGGGAAGGGCGGCGCGGGCTGGTGTCGTCCCGGTTCGACGGTACCGATCGCCAGGTCCATATCAAGGTGACCGGCTACAAGAACCCGAACGCCGAGCAGGCGAACCCGGCGAGCGAGGTGATCATCGGGCCCGACGGCGAGCACGCGCTCGTCCACGCCGAACGGCGGGTCTACATGATCACGATTCCCATGGTCGGAGGCGAGAACCCGCCGACCATCAGCGTGTCCAGCCCGGACGGCGCCGCCGTTCCGGTGAAAAAACTGACGAACGTCGGCGGCGAGTTCGTCGAGTGGGCCGAGAAGGGCAAGGCGGTGACCTACGCGCTCGGCCACACCTTTTTCCGCTACGACCTCGAGACGGCGAAGGCCGCCGAAGAGAAGCAGAAAGCTGAAGAGAAGAAGAAAGAAGAGGAAGCGAAGAAAAAGGGCGAGAGCGAAAAGAAGGCCGACGCCGGCAGCGCGAAGGACGAGGAGAAGAAAGAGGAGAACAAGAAGCCCGCCTACGAAGCCGCCGAGACGGAAGTGATCGTCGAGGTCCCGCGCGCGAAGCCCACCGGCACCGTCGTGCTGCGCGGCGCGCGCATCATCACGATGGCCAGCCCTGAGCCCGCGCGAGCGGCCGCCAAGAATGGCGTCATCGAGAACGGCGTCATCGTCATCAAGGACAATCGCATCGTCGAGGTCGGTCCGAGCGGCCAGGTGAAGGTTCCACCGGGCGCGAGGACGATCGACGCGTCCGGCAAGACGATCATGCCGGGGATCGTCGACATCCACGCGCACATCTGGCCCGCGTGGGACATCCACAAGACGCAGGTCTGGGAGTACCTCGCGAATCTCGCGTACGGCGTGACGACGACGCGCGATCCGCAGACGGCGACGACCGACATCCTCGCGTACCGGGACCTCGTCGAGACCGGGCAGATGCTCGGACCGCGCGTGTACGGCACGGGGCCGGGCGTCTTCTCCGCAGACAACGTCCAGAGCCTCGAAGACGCGCAGGACGTGCTGCGGCGCTACAGCAAGTACTGGGATACGAAGACGATCAAGCAGTACATGGCCGGCAACCGCCAGCAGCGGCAGTGGATCATCATGGCGGCGAAGGAACAGAAGCTGATGCCGACGCTCGAGGGCGGCCTCGATCTGAAGTTGAACCTCACGCAGATGATCGACGGCTACCCGGGGCTCGAGCACACGCTGCCCATCACGCCGCTTTATAAGGATGTCGTCCAGCTCGCGGCGCAGTCAGGCATCGTGTATACGCCGACGCTGCTCGTGCAGTACGGCGGCCCGTGGGCGGAGAACTACTTCTACGAGAACGGCCACGATCTCCACACCGACACGAAGCTGCGTCGCTTCACGCCTCACACCGATCTCGACAGCACGGTCCTTCGGCGTCCGTGGTTCCACGAACAGGAGTATTCCTTCCCGCAGGCGGCGAAGGTCCTCGCCGACGTGATCAAGGCGGGCGGGCGCGTCGGGCTGGGAGGGCACGGCCAGCGGCAGGGCATCCAATGCCACTGGGAGCTGTGGGCGATCCAGTCGGGCGGCCTGTCGAACCATGACGCGCTGAAGGTCGCGACGATCTTCGGCGCGGAAGCGATCGGCTTCGGGAAGCAGCTCGGCTCGCTCGAAAAAGGGAAGCTCGCCGACCTCATCGTCCTGGATCGCAACCCGCTCGAGAACATCCGCAACACGAACTCGGTCCGGATGGTGATGAAGAACGGCGAGCTGTACGACGGCGAGACGCTCGATCAGATCTGGCCGGAGCAGAAGAAGCTGCCGCGCCAGTACTGGTGGGATCTGGAGCCGCCGGTCAGGAAAGGAGCGCCGACTCTACCGGCGATCAAGAAGCCGATTACGTCGACGAATCCTTGACAGAATCTAGAAGGAAAGCGGCGCTCGGATGGCTATCGGCGTTCGACGAAAGACTTCTGAATTCTAGATTCTGAATTCTAGATTCTGAATGTTTTTAGCGAGCCTCACCCCCTCGTGCGCGAGCAGCCATCGCTTGCGCTCGAGGCCGCCGCCGTAGCCGACGAGCTGCCCGTCGGCGCCGATCACGCGGTGGCACGGGATCACAATCGGGATGGGGTTCGCGCCGTTGGCGGCGCCGACGGCGCGGACCGCGTCCGGCCGCCCGACCGCGCGCGCCAGCTCCGCGTACGAGCACGTGCGCCCCGCCGGAATCTGCTGCAGCGCCCGCCACACCTCCCGCTGGAACGGCGTGCCTTCAGGATCGACGGAAATCGTGTCGAGCGCGCGGAGGTCTCCGTGGAAGTACGCGTGCAGGCGATCGGCAAGGCTCTGAAGGGAGGGCGCGGCGGGCCGGCGGCCGAAGTCTGTCGAGCTGAAGCGTATTCCCCGCAGGACCCCGGCATCCGCGGCGACGGTCAGTACTCCGAGCGGGGATCTGAGTGTCATCAGCTCTGCTGACACGCGGACATCCTACGGCAGCCCTGAAGGGCTGCGCTACAACCAATTTCACTTCTGCAACCTTTCTGTCGTGTCGCCCGTCTCATTACCTTGACAGTCTAGGTAACAGGCTCCAGAATGCAGCCCATGGCACACGAAGCCCCCGGCATGATGCACGGCACGCTCGACGCGCTCATCCTCCGGACGCTCGTCACCGGCCCGCGGCACGGCTACGCGATCGCCCGGTGGCTCGAGGAAGCGACCGACGAGATGCTCACGATTGAGGAAGGGTCGCTGTACCCCGCCCTCTACCGGATGGAACGAAAGGCCTGGATCGAGGCCGAGTGGGGCATGTCCGAGCTCAACCGCCGCGCGAAGCTGTACCGCCTCACGCCGAAAGGACGCAAGCAGCTCGTGGCGGAGACCGAGCACTGGGCCCGGTTCGCCGCCGCCGTGTCGAAGGTCCTGTTGCCGGCGTGATAAGGGTCCGGCTAACGAAGGTTCAGCGTCGTCTAGCCGGACACTACGGCTGATTGGTATCGGCGATTGCGTATAGAAGATGTCCGACTCGACCTACGGCCGCCCGCACAGCTCGGCGCGAAAACGGGAAATTGCCGACGAAGTCAGTGACGAGCTCGAGTTCCACCTCGAGATGCGCACGCGCGAGTACATCGCGCGCGGGATGAGCCCCGCCGAGGCGCGCGACCGCGCGCTGGCGCGGTTCGGCGACCTCGCACACGTCCGGAAGACCTGCCGCGACATCGGTCGAAGAAAGGATGAGGACATGCGTCGGCGTGAGTACGTTGGCGAGCTGCGTCAGGACATCGGCTTCGCGCTCCGGCAGCTCGTCGCCAACCCGGGCTTCTCGCTCGTCGCCATCGTCACGCTCGCGCTCGGCATCGGCGCGACGACGGCGATCTTCAGCGCGGTGAACGCCGTCGTGCTCCGCCCGCTGCCGATTGCGGATCCGGAACGGCTCGTGTTCGTGTTCAACGAGTGGAAGGGAAACCTCGGCAGCGTGTCCGCGGGCAACTTCACAGACGTCGCCGCCGAGCAGCGCGGGTTCGACAGCCTGACGGCAATGGAGTACTCGAGCTTCAACCTCTCGGACGGCACATCGGCAGAACGGATCGTCGGCGCGCGCGCCACGGCCAGCTACTTTGACGTCTTCGGCGTGCGTCCTGCGCTCGGTCGCGTGTTCCGCCCCGACGAGGATCAACCGGGTCGCGAGCAGGTCGTCGTGTTGAGCCACCGCCTGTGGGCTCGGCGGTTCGGCGCCGATCCGAAGATCGTGGGTCGCGAAATCCGCATGAACGGCCTTCCCTACGAGGTCGTCGGCGTCATGCCGGCCGAGTTCGACGTCATCGCCAACACCGAAGAGCTGCTCGTGCCCATCGCCTTCACGCCGGCGAGGAAGGCCATGCACGACGAACACTACCTCACCGTCGTCGCGCGCCTGCGCGGCGGCGTCTCGCGGTCCCAGGCGCAGCAGAACGTCGACACCATCGTCCAGGACCTTCGAAAGCGCTATCCACTCGAGGATGCGGCGCTCGTGATGCGGGTCGAGCCGTTCGTCGCGCAGTATGTGGGCCCCGATCGGGGGCGTCTGCTGACGCTGCTCGGCGCCGTCGGCCTCGTGCTGCTGATCGCGTGCGGCAACGTGGCGAATCTGCTGCTCGCGCGCGGCGCCGTTCGCGCGCGCGAGCTCGCGATCCGGGCGGCGCTCGGCGCCGGCCGCGGGCGGATCGTGCGGCAGCTTCTGACCGAGAGCCTGGTTCTCGCGCTCACGGCGGCGGCCGCGGGACTCGCCATTGCCGCCTGGGGCACGCAATCGTTGATCGCACTGACGCCGCCGGGCGTCCCGCGGCTGGAACAGGCCGCCGTGGACGGCAAAGTGCTGGCGTTCGCTCTGGGTCTCGCGATGGCGAGCAGTCTCATCTTCGGCCTCGCGCCGGCGCTGCGCGCGGTGCGCTCGGGCGTGAGCGACCGGTTGAAGGAAGGAGGCCGCGGGCAGGTTGCGTCAGGCCGGGACTGGATCCGGTCGGCGCTGGTCGCGGGCGAGGTGGCGCTGGCGGTTCTGCTGCTGATTGGCGCGGGGCTGCTGATTCGGAGCGGGATCGAGGCGGGCCGGGTGCGGCTCGGCTTCGATCCCGAACGTGTCATCACGGCGAGGCTCTCGCTGCCGGAGTCGGAATACTCCGACACAGCCCGCGCCGAGTCGACGTTCGTTCGGCTCGCGGAGGAGGCCGGCCGGCTGCCGGGCGTCCGCGCCGCGGCGCTCACGTCCGGCACGCCGATGTCCCCCGGCGGCGGCTCGAACGGTCTCATTCCCGAGGGCAAGGAATTCCATCCCGACAACGTGGTCGACACGCGGCTCCGCATCATCAGCGCGGACTATTTCCGCGCCATGGGCATCACTCTGCGACGGGGCCGGGAGTTCGACGCGCGCGATCGGCGGGGCGCGCCGAAAGTCATGATCCTCAGCGAGGCGGCCGCCGCCGCGTTGTTCCCGGGCCTGGATCCGATCGGGCGCCGCGTCTCCTGCTGCGAGCCCGGACCGGATGGAAAGGGTCCGGACTACAAGATGGTCATTGGCGTCGCTGGGGACGTCCGCTCGCGCGGCCCCGCCCGGCCCGCGATCGCCGAGTTCTATCTCCCGATGGCGCAGATACCGCGCGAGGCATGGAGCTGGATTCAGCGCTCGATGTACGTGGTGGCGCGGGCGGATGCGGGCGACCCCGCGTCGCTCCTCCCCGGGCTGCGAACGATTGTTTCGAATATCGATCCGGACGTCCCGCTGTTCAACGTCCAGACGATGGACGAGCGGCTGGCTGGATCGCTCGCGGCCGCGCGTTTCAACACGCTGCTGCTGACGCTGCTCGGCGCGATCGGTCTCGTGCTGTCGGCGATCGGGATCTATGGAGTCATCGCGTACTTCGTGACCGAGCGGACGCCCGAGATCGGCGTGCGCATGGCGCTCGGCGCGACGCGCGCCGACGTCATACGTCTCGTGCTGCGTCAGGCCGCCAAACCCGTCACGATTGGCGTCGCGGTCGGCCTGCTCGCGTCGCTGGCCGCGACGCGGGTACTGTCGGCGCAGCTCGTCGGCATCCAGCGCGGCGATCCGCTCACGCTCGCGGCGGTCGTCCTCGCGCTCCTGGTCACCGCCATCGTCGCGGCGGTCACACCCGCGCGGCGCGCGGCGGGCGTCGACCCGACCCAGGCGCTGCATGTCGGGTGACTCGTGTACGACGCTCTAGCGGTCGTTGTGGTACGACCCTTTAGGGTCGTCGCTGCAGACGAGGCTAAAGCCTCGTACCACAAGAGCGAGCCGCTCACTCCGCATGCAGCGCCGTCGCCGGATCCGTCGACGTCGCGCGGATGAGCGGAACAATCTGCGCGGCGATCGACGCCGCGGCGACGATCACGAGGATGGCGCCCAACGTCGCCGGGTCGGACGGCCGCACGCCGTAGAGCAGGCTGTCCATCAGTCGCGTGAGCACGACGGCCCCGAGGCCGCCGACGACCAGGCCGGCGGCGACGAGCTGCGTCCCTTCGGACAACACGAGCCGGGCGATATCGGCGCGGCGCGCGCCGAGCGCCATCCGCACGCCGAACTCGCGGCCGCGGCGCGCCACCATGTAAGAGATCGTCCCGTAGAGGCCGAGCGCCGCCAGCGTCAGCGCGATCGCCGCGAAGGCCGCAAGCACGAGCATCGCAAAGCGGCGCTGCTCCACCGACTTCGACACGAGCTGCTCCAGCGTCGTGGCCGCCGCCGGCGCCACGCCCGGCGCTTCGCGAAACACGATCGCCCTCACGGCCGCGGCGATGCCGGGCGGATCGCCCGCCGTCCGGACCGTCAGCGTCACGAATGAATCGGTGATATGTGGCTGTCCGACGTACATCTGCATCGTCGGCGGCGCCGCGAGCTCGTAGTGGCGCACGTCGCCGACGATGCCGACGACGGTGTACCACTCGCCTTTGACGCTGGGCATGCGCCCGCGTTTGCCGATGGGATCCTGGCCCGGCCAAATCTGCCGGGCCGCCGTCTCGCCGACGACGATGACGCGCGGCGCGTCGGCCCGGTCGGCCTCGGTCAGGAGACGGCCGCGCTTGAGCGGAACGCGCATCACCTTGAAGTAGTCTGGGGTGACGCCGTAGCGCTCGACGGACGGCGCATCGGCGGTGCCGTACAGTGGATGCCCCTCGGCGTGCAGGCCCCACGTATCCATGTTGCCGCCGAGCGGAATCTGGCTCGCGAACGCCGCCGCCTCCACGCCGGGCAGCGCACGCACGGCCTCGAGGATGCGCTGTTGCGTGGCGAAGACGGCCGGATCCTCGGCGTACGGCGGCCCGACGAATGCCAGATCGACCGTGAGCACCCGCCGCGGATCGAATCCCGGATCCACGCTCAACAGGTTGCCCATCGTCCTGATCATCAGGCCGGCGCCGGCCAGAAGAACGATCGCGACGGCCACTTCTCCCGCGACCAGCGCGCGGCGGCTCCACCGCGTCGCATCCTGCGTCGAGCGCTGCCCCGAGTGCAGCGACTCTCTCGGGTTGCCGGACCACGCGCGCAGCGCGGGAACGAGGCCGAACGCCAGCCCGGCGAGTACGGTCACGGCCAGGGAGAACGCAAGAACCCTTACGTCGAACCCGGCCGCGGCGATCCGCGGCACGTCCACGGGAGCGGCGAGCGTGAGCGCGCGCGCGCCGGTCGCCGCGAGCAGCGATCCGACGCCGCCGCCGAGCGCCGACAGCAGCGCGGCCTCCGTCAGGAGCTGACGGATCAGACGTGCCCTCGTAGCGCCCAACGCGGTACGCACCGCGAGCTCGCGCTCCCGGCCGGCGCCGCGCGCGAGCAGCAGGCCGGCCAGGTTCGCGCACCCGATCAGCAGGACCGCTGACACGGCGCCGAAGAGCACGAACAGCATCGGGCGCACATCGCCGAGCAGCTGATCGCGCAGCGGCCTCAGCGTCGCCGTTGTCGAGCCATAGTCGGCCGGGAACTCGCGGCGCATCGCTTCCTGGACGCTCACCAGCTCGGCGCGGGCGGCGTCAATCGAGACCCCCGCCCGGACGCGCGCGATCGCGTTCAGGTGCTGGCAGCTCCGACACGCATCGCGCGTCGCATCGTCGTATCCGATCGGCGCCCAGATCTCCGCGGGCGAGTAATAGCGCGCCGAGATGAGCGGCTCCAGCGATGACGGCATGACTCCCGCGACGAGGTACGGACGATCGTGTATGCGGATCGTTCGGCCGACGATCGACGGGTCGGCGCCGAACCGGCGCCGCCAGAGCCCGTCGCTCAGAAGGACGACACGCCACGCTTCCGGCCGGTCCTCTTCCGGGCGGAAGTCGCGCCCGAGCGCCGGCGCAACGCCGAGCAGCCTGAAGAAGTTCCACGACACGCGCACGGCGGGCACGCGCTCGGGCTCCACCTGACCCGCGTAGTGTCCGGCTTTAGCCGGACTATCCGGGCCTCCAGTGATCGTGGCCAGCCAGGAACGCATCAAGGCGGCGTCCTCGATCGCCTTCGTGCGATCGCGCCAGTCACGGAACGTCAGGAAACCGAGGTTCGTGGGATAGCCCGTGTCGGCGTCCGGATGGCCGATCGCCACCAGGCGGTCGGGCTCGACGTACGGAAGCGGGCGCAGCAGCACCGCGTCCAGCACGCTGAAGGCGGCCGTCGTCCCGCCGATTCCGAGGCCGAGCGTTGCGATTGCGACGACAGAGAAGCCGGGCGCGCGGCGCAGCGTCCGCGCGCCGTAGCGAAGGTCTTTCCAGACGCCGCCGCTCCATGTGCGCGAAGCGAGGGGGGCCGCCGGAGTCCAGCGCGCGGCGATCGACCGCAGCGCCTGACTCCAGTACCACCGGCTTGCGCGCCAGCGTCCGTGCTGCGCTACGCGAGCGTTGAAGCCTTCGGCAAGATCGCCGGCGAGGGCTTCGCGGATCGGTTCGCGAAGCAGCATGGACAGGAGGGCCCGTGGAACGATTGGAGGTT
Organism: uncultured Acidobacteriota bacterium; assembly: GCA_963847125.1. GTDB lineage: Bacteria > Acidobacteriota > Vicinamibacteria > Vicinamibacterales > 2-12-FULL-66-21 > DATAEE01. The sequence continues at coordinate 888,725 of CAWJYM010000004.1, read as the reverse complement.
TCATCGCGAGGGCTCCAGTTTCACAACCACGCCTTGCGCCATGCGCTGCAGGCTGTCGTACGCGCGCCGGAGCGCGCGCTGGCCGTCCGGCTCGACCCGGAAGTGGCGCTTCCGGCGTCCTCCGCGCGCCGGCGTGGGATCGCCGAACCAGGAGGACACGAACCCGCGGCCTTCGAGGCGTTCGAGCGCGGTATAGACGGCGCCGGCGCTGATGGCGCGGCCCGTGCGCGCCTCGATCTCGTCGCGCACCGTCGCGCCGTACGCGTCGTCTCCTAACTGCAGGACCGCAAAGAGGATGAGCTGCTCGAACTCGCCGAGGAAGTCGGCCATGCCAGGTTTAGACGACAGTGTAGGGGAAATGGTTTACGGGGGCACGGAGGCAAAGGAGGACACGGAGAATGATCAACACGGAGACACGGAGAGCACGGAGGATCTTTGGGTAACAACAAAAACAACTCTCCGTGTTCTCCGTGTCTCCGTGTTTGTCAATCTCCGTGACCTCCCTGGCCTCCGTGAACGTGGGATAAGCTGCCAGCCGTGATTCACGAATCCCACGCGGACGGGATCGTCACCCTCAGGCTGGCGCACGGGAAAGCGAGCGCGCTCGACCTCGACCTGACCGACGCGCTGGCGGCCGCGCTCGAGACGCTCGCAGGAACGCGGGCGCGTGGGATCGTGCTCACGGGCACCGCCGGGATTTTTTCGGCCGGCGTGGATCTGTTCAAGCTCGTCAAGGGCGGACCGGACTATGTCGCCCACTTCCTGCCGTCGCTCGACTACATGTTCGAGGCGTTGTTCATGTTTCCCGCCCCGGTGGTCGCGGCGGTGAACGGGCACGCGATCGCCGGCGGCTGCATCCTGGCCTGCGCGTGCGATCGCCGGCTGATGACGACCGGCGCCGCACGCATCGGTGTGCCCGAGCTGAAAGTCGGCGTTCCCTTCCCGCCGCTCGTCGTCGAAATCATGCGCGCGGCGGTCGCGCCCCCCTATTTCAACGAGCTCATGTACGTGGGCCGGACCTACGAGCCCTCCGACGCGCTGGCGCGGGGAATCGTGGACGAGCTCTCAGCGCCGGAGGACCTCGCCTCACGCGCGCAGGCGTTGGCCGCTGAGCTCGCGGCGACGCCGGCCGCGAGCTTCACGCTGACGAAGCGCGCGATGCGCCTGCCCTGCCTGGACCGGGCGCGCCGCATGATGGACGCCGATCGCGAGGCGCTCATGGCGGCGTGGTCATCCGCCGAGACGCTGACGGCGATTCGCGGCTACCTGGAAAAAACGCTTCCGAAGAAATAGAAACAGAAATGAGATGACGGCCTCAGCGGACGCGATCAGGCGGTTCTACGCGGAAGAGCTCCTCGCGGTGTGCAATCTTCGAGCCCGCGCCCGGCGTGGCGGGCAAGGGATGCGTGGTCCTGATTACGCGGGACCGGGACGCATTCTTCTCGCGCGTCGTGTCGATGGTCCAGGTCTATTCCTGCATCGGCGGTCGCGATCCTGAGCTGAACGAAGCTCTCATGAAGACCTTTTCGCGCGGCGGTTGGGAGAAGGTGCGCACGCTCCGCCGCGATCCTCACGATGCCGGCGATCGGTGCTGGTTCCACACGCCGTCGTTCTGTTTGAGCGTCGACTGAGCTGAATCCTCACTGACTGCGCGTGACTTTCATGACTGCACGTGACACACCCGAACGAAAAATCAAAAAGGGAGGTTTGGGAGGTGGGGAGGATGACTTCTCGGATCCCGAAAGTCACGGGCCACGGATTACACGGATTTCCGGATGCAGCGTGATCCCAGATTCTCCAGGCCGGCACGCCGACGGCCCGGCGGAGCCGGGCCTTGCTGGGTCGTGAGAGGCGATGCACGTGAGCCTAAGAGGACCGGCGTAAGCGGCTCACGCGCATCGCCTCTCACGGCCCAGCGCCGCGCGTTGCGCGGGTCGGCGTGACGGCCCGTCTGCGTGACGTCCTCCCTTGACCTCCAGACCTCCCCCTTAAATTTCGTCCGGACGTGTCACGCGAGTTCACGTGAAGTCATCTGCGGCCCGCCGGGCTACCGTTCGTACCGCCCGGCGAGCTGCGCCGTGGCGAGCGTGTGCCCTTTCATCGCGGCTTCGACGCGCGATCGAGAGGCGCCGTCGGGCAGACCGAGCGTCTCGACATCGAGCGCCGACAGCTTGAAGAAGTACCGGTGAGGACCGTGGCCCTTTGGAGGACAGGGCCCGCCGTATCCGTCCTTCCCGAAATCGTTCCGCCCGCTGCGCCCGGCACTGCTCGCCGCCTCTGACAGCTCCGTCAGGCCAGCAGGAATATCGAACACCACCCAGTGCGTGAACGTTCCGGACGGGGCGTCCGGGTCGTCCACGATGAGGACGAACGAGCGCGTGCCGGTGGGTGTGTCGCGCCAGACCAGCACCGGCGAACGATTCTCCCCGTCGCACGTATGGCGGCGCGGGATCTCGGCTCCATTGCTGAACGCAGGAGAACTGACGGCGAACGGCATGATCGCCTCCGGCGCCATCTTCCCCGGCGGATTCTCTTGCTGCAAGCTCTGCTGGTCACGCGTTCATCTGCGGCTTGTGGCAGAATCTGCCCTTTATGAGAGGTTCCACCATGCACCGCCCGCTCCTTTCCGTGATCGTTCTGGCGGCCGTCATCCTGCCGCTTCGACCAGAGGCGCAAACGAGTGTCACGGTCGAGCCGAAGCTCTACCAGGATCTGAAGTGGCGCACCGTCGGGCCGCACCGTGGAGGGCGCGTGACGGCGATCGCCGGTGTCCGCTCGAAGCCCTGCACCTTCTACATGGGGCCGACGGGCGGCGGCGTCTGGAAGACCGAGACCTGCGGCAACCTCTGGACGCCCATCAGCGACGGCCAGATCGATACGGGGTCCATCGGCGCGATCGACGTCTCCGAATCGAATCCCGACGTCGTCTACGTCGGCACCGGCAGCGCCGCGATTCGCAGCAATGTGATCATCGGGCGCGGCATGTACAAGTCCACGGATGCCGGCCGAACCTGGCGGTTCATCGGCCTGAAGGACGCGGGCCAGATCGGTTCCGTGATCGTCCATCCCTCGAATCCGGACATCGTCTGGATCTCCGCCCTCGGATCCCCGTTCGGCCCGAACGCCGAGCGCGGCATCTTCAAGACGACCGACGGCGGCAAGACCTGGAAGAAGACGCTCTTCGTGAACGATCAGACGGGCGGCCGCGTGCTCGCGATCAACTACTCGAACCCGAACGAGCTGTACGCCGGCATGTATCGCGGCCTCCGTCTGGGCTGGGACATCGTCAGCGGCGGACCGGCGACCGAAGGTGGCATCTACAAATCAACCGACGGCGGTGAGACCTGGAACAAGCTGTCGGCCGGCCTGCCTCAGAAGCTGATCGGCAAGATCGACCTCGACGTGGCGCGCAGCAATCCTCGAGTCGTGTACGCGATGGTCGAGGCGCCCGGACCCGAGGGTGGCCTTTACAAGTCAGATGATGCCGGCGCCACGTGGCGCAACATCAACAACAACCCGCGCCTTCGAGCGCGCCCGTTCTACTTCCACTACGTCGACGTCAATCCGAAGAACGAGAACGAGGTGTGGGTCAACGAGCTGGCGCTGCACAAGTCGACCGACGGCGGCAAAACCTTCACGCAAGTGGCGACGCCGCACGGCGACAACCACGGCATCTGGTTCAACCCGGACAACCCGAGCATCGCGCTTCAGTGCAACGACGGCGGCGCGAACGTCACGCTCGACGGCGGGCGCTCCTGGTCGTCGATCCTGAATCAGGCGACGGCGGAGCTCTACATGGTCTCGGTGGACGAGCAGTTCCCGTACCGGCTCTACGCGCCGCAGCAGGACAACTCGACCGTCATCGTCCCCAGCCTGCCGCCGCACTCGTGGGGCTACGACAACCCGGCGCAGTCCTGGTCGCAGGGCCCCGGCTGTGAGACCGGGCAGATCCATCCGCGTCCGGACGGCTCGGTGATCTGGGGCGCGTGCAAGGGCGAGGTCGGACGCTATAACGTCGCGACCGGCCAGGAGAAACACACCTGGATCTATCCGCAGAATCGCTACGGCCACGATCCGGACGACATCAAGTACCGCTTCCCGCGCCAGACCGTCATCCACGTCTCGCCGCACGATCCGAAGACGGTCTATCAGGCGTCGCACGTCCTGCACCGAACGACAGATGAGGGTGTGACCTGGACGACGATCAGCCCGGACCTCACGGCGCGGGAGCCGGACAAGCAGATCGTGCCCGGCTCGCCGATCACGCGCGACATCACGGGCGAAGAGGTCTACAGCTCGATCTATTCGATGGTCGAGTCGCGGCTCGAGCGCGGCGTGCTGTGGGTCGGAGCGAACGACGGGCCCGTCCACGTCTCGCGCGATGGCGGCAAGAACTGGGCGAACGTCACGCCGAAGGATCTCCCGCCCGGCGGCCGCGTCCAGAACATCGAGGACTCGCCGCACCGCAAGGGCTCCGCGTACATCGCGGTCTACCGTTTTCTGCGCGAGCACGACCTCAAGCCGTACATCTACGTCACGAACGACTACGGCAAGACCTGGTCGAAGCTGACCGACGGCGCCAACGGGATCCCGATCGACCATCCCACGCGCGTCGTCCGCGAAGATCCGGACCGGCAGGGTCTGCTCTATGCCGGCACCGAGTTCGGATTCTTCGTGTCGTTCGACAACGGCCGCCGCTGGCAGTCGCTCCAGCAGAACCTGCCGGCGACGCCGGTCACCGACATCCGCGTCCACCGCAAGGATCTCGTCGTCGCAACGATGGGGCGATCGTTCTGGATCATGGACAACGTGACGCCGCTGCAGCAGCTGGCCGGTGCGACGTCATTCACCTCGGAGCCGAATGGAAATGGATCTCGTGGCGGCAATGGAGCTGGCGGCGCAAATGGATCTGGTGGCGCCAGCCTTCAGGCTGGCGGATCGGTCAATCGTCTCTTCACCCCCGCCATCGCCTGGCGAACGCGCCACGCGGCGTCGGGTGGCTCGCCCGACGTGCCCGAATATCCGGGACCGGGCGCCCGTATCGACTACCTCTTCGCGGGCACGCCGGGAGACGCGAGGCTCGAGATCCTCGACGTGAAGGGAACCGTCGTCCGGACCATCCAGCCGCCGTCCGCCACGCCGCAGGGCGCCGGACAGGGCATGCGCGGGTCCCGCCGCGGCGGACCGGTCGCGGCGCTCGGCACGAAGGACGGCCACAACCGGTACGTCTGGGATTTGCGCCACAGCGGCGCGGATGGCCCGATGGTGGCGCCCGGCAAGTACCAGGTCCGGCTCACCGCCGGGAGCTGGAGCGACACCAAGCCGCTCGAGGTGAAGATCGATCCACGCGTCACCGCGGATGGGGTGACGCAGGCGGACCTCGAAGAGCAGATGGCGTTCCTGCTCAAGGTGCGCGATGCGATGTCCGAGGCGCGTGCCCTGGCGGCAATGGTCCGCGAGTCCCGCAAGGATCTCTACGACAAGCTCGTCACCGCCGAGGTGACGTATCCCCAGCCGATGCTGATCGATCAACTGTCGAACATCGCGCGGATGGTCGGCCAGGCCGATCAGAAGATCGGGAAGGAAGCGCAGACCCGGTTCGATGATGTGATGAAGGAGCTCGCGCAGATCAGGGCGGCCGCCAAATAGGGAGACCCGTCGAAGGAATCCTCGGCGGCCTGGTCGTATTTGGGCTCATGGCGTTCGCGATCTTCGGTCTTCTTTCGAACCCGGCCACGGAGGACACCTGATCGTTCGGCTTGGCAACCGCATGTCGGTGCTCCCGATGCATGGCAGCGGGAAGGAGCTCGGCACCGGACTTGTCCAGCGTATCAAGAAGGACCTCGGGCTGAAGTAATCCTCGCTCGGCCCCTTGCTTCAGCGGGGAGGGAACATGTTGATCTATCCGGTCACTCTCACACAGGACGACAACGATACCTGGCTCGTGGACTTTCCGGACTTTCCGGAGGCCCACACGTTTGGGGACACGCCGGACGAAGCCTTGGAGCGCGCCAAGGATGCCCTGGCGACCGTCATCGACGCATACGTGGCTGATCGCCGTTCCATTCCAGCCCCGCCATTGGTCGTCAGAGAACCCAGCGTAGAGTTGCCGGCACTCGTCTCGGCGAAAGTCGATCTCTACTGCCTGCTGCGCGCTCAGCACCTGAGAAAGACGGACCTGGCTCGGCGGCTGAACTGGCATCTGCCGCAGGTCGATCGATTGCTGGACATGCACCATATATCCCATCTGGATCAACTCGAAGCGGCTGCCCGCGTGTTTGGCAAGCGCCTGGTGGTTGCCTTTGAAGATCTGCAACCAGCGCGAATGCTGAAGGCGAGACTGAGGGCAAGAGTCGGAAGCAACCCTAAACCGAAGCGCAAGGCGATCGCCTCCGGTATCAGAACCCGCCGAAGATCGAAACGGTAGTCGAACCGCTGCGCTGACTGGCTGCGGTCAACGGCCCATCCCGCTTCCGGACGACCGGTCCCGGAGCCGGACAGCCGTCCGAACCCGACGGGCACCGCGATCCCAAGGAAATTCAACGAGATAACGCCGGATCTCCCGCGGCACGGGATCTGCCTGTATCCATAGATCTATGCCCTCATTCTGGCGCGACGTCCGCTACGCCGTTCGCACCCTGGCCAGGGCGCCCGGGTTCACGGCCATCATCGTCTGCACGCTGGCGCTCGGCATCGGCGCGAACACCGCCATCTTCTCGCTGCTGGATCAGGTCCTCCTGAGACGCCTGCCCGTGAAAGACCCCGAGCAGCTCATCCAGCTCGACGACCCGGGCCCGTTCCGGGGCCGGACGATGAACAACCGGACGTTCTCGTATCCGATGTATCAGGACTTCCGCGACCGGAACGAAGTCTTCAGCGGCGTGCTCGCGCGCGCGCCGGTCGCGGCGACCATCTCGTGGAAGGGGCGGGCGGAGCGCGTGACGGGCGAGCTCGTCTCGGGCAATTTCTTCGACGTCCTCGGCACGCGGCCGCACCTCGGGCGGCTGTTCACGCAGTCGGACGACGCGACCCCGGGGGCGCACGCCGTCGCCATCCTCGGCCACGGCTACTGGACGCGGCGCTTCGGGAGCGATCCGACCGTCCTCAACGAGTCGATCACGCTCAACGGCCACCCCATGACGATCGTCGGTGTCGCCGCGCCAGGGTTCACCGGCGTCGACATCGGCGGCGCGTCGGACGTCTACGTGCCGATCATGATGAAGGCGCAGATGACGCCGACCTGGAACGACCTCGACAACCGGCGGAGCCGCTGGGTGAACATCTTCGCGCGGCTGAAGCCGGGCGTCACGATGGAGCAGGCGGACGCCGGCATGCAGGTGCTCTTCAAGCAGATCCTCGAGCACGACATCACGGAATACACCGACGCCACCGAACGGTTCCGCACGCGCTTCCTCGCCAAGACGCTCGTGCTGATGCCGGGCCAGAAGGGTGAGTCCGACATCCGCCGCCGGTTCTCCGACTCGCTGATCGTCCTGATGGCCATGGTCGGTCTGCTGCTCGTGATCGCCTGCGCGAACGTGGCGAACCTGCTGCTCGCGCGCGCGACGTCGCGCTACAAGGAGGTCGCGATCCGTCTCGCGCTCGGCGCCGGCCGGATGCGGATCGTCCGCCAGCAGTTCGCCGAGAGCCTCGTGCTGGCACTCGCGGGCGGAGCGCTCGGGCTGATCGTCGCGTCGTGGACCGGCGCGCTGCTGATCGGCTCCCTGCCAGGCGCCAGCGACGGGTCGGTCACGCTCTCGTCCGACCCGGATCTGCGCGTGATGTTCTTCGCGCTCGGCCTGTCGATTGCGACCGCGCTGCTCTTCGGCATCGCGCCCGCCATCCAGTCGACGCGGTCCGGCGTCGCTGGAACGCTGAAAGACGAAGCGGGCGGCGTCGTCGGCGGCACGGGCCACGCGCGGGTGCGCAAAGGGCTCGTCGTCGCGCAGGTCGCGCTGTCCGTCATGCTGCTCGCCGGCGCGGCGCTCTTCGCGCGCAGCCTCTACAATCTCCGCTCGCTCGACCCGGGCTTCAAGGTCGATCAGCTCCTGAGCTTCGGGGTCGATCCCTCGCTCAGCGGCTACGACCAGACGCGCGCCAAGGCGCTCTACAAGAGCGCGCAGGAGCGGCTGGCAGCGCTGCCCGGAGTGCGATCCGTCTCGATGAGCTCGATTGCACCGCTCAGCGGGAACGGCTGGCAGGCGACGATGCGGGTGGACGGGTACACGGCGAAGCAGGACGAGAACATGAACATCAGCATCAACAGCGTGGGGCCGGGATTCTTCGCCACGCTGGGGATCCCGCTCATCGCCGGGCGGGAGATCACCGAACGCGACGTCCAGGGCACCCCGCAGGCCGTCGTGATCAACGAAGCGATGGCGCGGTACTACTGGCAGAACGAGCGGAACGCGATCGGCAAGCGCCTCGGCTACGGCCGGGACAAGGGTGACTTCCCGCTCGAGGTCGTCGGCGTCGTGAAGGATTCGAAGGACACGAGCCTGCGCGACGAGATCCCGCGATTCATGTACTCGTCCTATCAACAGGAGCCCGATCTCACCGAGATGAACTTCTTCGTGCGGACACAGGCGGACGCCGCCGGCGTCACTGCGGCGGTCCGCGACGCCATCCGCGCGCTCGACCCGGCGCTCCCGATCTACGGCGTGAAGACGATGGAGGGGCAGGCGAGCGAGTCGCTGTTCGTCGAGCGGATGGTGGCGTGGCTGTCGGCGGCGTTCGGCGGGCTCGCCACGCTGCTTGCCGCAATCGGCCTCTACGGCGTGATGTCCTACGCCGTCGCGCGGCGCACGCGCGAGATCGGCATCCGCATGGCGCTCGGCGCCGAGCGGCGGGCAGTGCTGTGGCTCGTGCTGCGCGAGGTCGCGCTGCTGTCGATCGTCGGGATCGCCGGCGGCCTGGCGATCTCGCTCTACGCGACGCGCTTCGTGAAGGCGCAGCTCTTTGGACTGTCGCCGACTGATCCCGCAACGCTTGCGATCGCCGCCGCGACGATCGCGCTCGTCGCGTTCCTCGCCGGCTACCTCCCAGCGCGCCGCGCCAGCGCGCTGGATCCGATGCTCGCGCTGCGCACTGAGTAGGGCGTGGGGCACGGAGGCAAAGGAGGACACGGAGAAAGACAAACACGGAGACACGGCGAGCACGGAGCCAAAAAAGGTTGTCGCTCCGTGAACTCCGTGCCTCCGTGTTGATCCTTCTCCGCGCTCTCCGTTGTCTCCGTGGACTACGTCCCCGCGTCCAGCTTTTTCTGAATGTCGTCCTTTGCCATCCACTTGCCGCCCATCACCACGCCGGCGATCTTCATCGTGTTCGCGATGTCGGCGAGCGGGTTGGCGTCGAGCAGGATGAGATCCGCGCGTTTGCCGGCGGTCACCGTGCCCGCCTCCTTTTCGACCTTGAAGAACGCGGCGACGTTGCGCGTGCCGGTGACGAGCGCCTGATACGGCGTCAGCCCCGAGGCGACGTAGGTGCCCAGCTCGCGGTGCACGGAAAAGCCGGGCACGTTCCAGATCTGCGGGCCGTCGGACCCGAGGAGGATCGTGACCCCCGCCGCGTGCAGGTCCTTGATCAGGCGCCGCCGGATCGTGAGGAGCTTCTGGCGCGCCTCGGCCGGAACCTGCTCGTACTTTTTCTTCACCTCGGTCCACTTCTGCACTTCGCCCGGCTGCGCGTACTTCATCTCGGGCCAGGCGGCCATGGTCTCGGCCGACTGCGGACCCAGCCAGTTCTCGAGCAGGATCTCGGTCGGGACCTGCGCGACGCCCGACGCCTTCGTCTTCGCCACCAGGTCCGGAATCTTCGATTCGTCGACGACGGAGGTCAGATTCAGCCCGAAGGTCTGAGACGCCGGCGATCCGGCGGGCGCGAGCGCCTCGACATAGCCGTCGAGGTGGTCGATCGTCGCGTACTTCGCCTCGAGCGCCCGGTGCAGGCCGACGTCGAGCGGCACGTGTCCGGAATACGTCACGCCGAGGCTGTCGGCCGTGGCGTCCATCGCGTCGAAGGACGCACGCGACACGCCGGGATGGATCTTCAGGAAGTCGTACCCCGCCGCCTTCTGATCCTTGACCATCTGCGTGGCGACCTCTGGACTCGTCACGCTGTTGCCGTTGAACGACGGGCCGGAGCTCCACATCCGCGGCCCGAACAGCTCACCTTTCGCGAGCCGCTCGCGCAGCGGGACGTGACGCGGATGGCCGAGCATGCTGCGGATCGTGCCGATGCCGTTCGCGGCATACAGAAAGATCACCCGCTCGACGGCGGCGTCTGGCGCCTGACCGCCGGGCACGTGCGCGTGCATCTCGGCGAGCGCGGGCATGAGGTACTTGCCCTTTGCGTCCACTGTCGTCGCGCCGGCCGGCACCTGCGCTTTCGCCGCCGGACCGATTGACGCGATCTTCCCGCCGCTGACGACGACGGTCTGATCGCTGAGGACGGTCTCCCGATCCATTGGAATCACATTGACGTTGCACGAAGGCGACGATGCTATCGGCCGGCTGCGCGGCGTAGACGGCCGCTCCCAGGACCAGACTCAGCAGCAGCTTTTTCATGGGATTAACATAACGCATGCGTCCCAGTCTGATCGCGCTCGTTCTTGGCGCCACTCTGCTTGTCCCACAAGCCGTCCCTCTCGAGCTGGAAGAGGCCACGATCGATCAGTTGCAGGCGGGGATGGCCGCCGGCCGCCACACGGCGCGTCAGATTGCCGAGGGCTATCTTGCCCGGATCGAAGCGATCGACCGGAGCGGCCCGACGCTCCGGAGCGTCATCGAGACCAATCCGGACGCGCTGGACATCGCCGACGCGCTCGACCGCGAGCGGCGCGAGAAAGGCCCGCGCGGAGCGCTCCACGGCATCCCCATCCTGCTGAAGGACAACATCGACACGGCGGATCGGATGATGACGACCGCCGGATCACTCGCGCTCGTCGGCCCGGCGCCGGAGCGCGACGCGTTTCTCGTCGAGCGGCTGCGCGCGGCCGGCGCGGTCATCCTCGGCAAGACGAACCTGAGCGAGTGGGCGAACTTCCGCTCGACGAAGTCCGCGAGCGGCTGGAGCGCGCGCGGGGGGCTCGTGCGCAACCCGTACGCGCTCGACCGCAACGCCTGCGGCTCCAGCTCCGGAACCGGCACCGCGATCTCCGCCAACCTCGCCGTCGCCGGCGTCGGCACCGAAACCGACGGCTCCATCGTCTGCCCGTCGTCGATCACCGGGCTCGTCGGCGTGAAGCCCACTCTCGGCCTCGTCAGCCGATCCGGGCATCGTACCGGTTGCGCACAGCCAGGACACCGCGGGGCCGATGGCACGGACCGTGCGAGATGCGGCGATCCTGCTCGGTGCGACGACCGGCGTCGATCCGCGCGACAAGGACACGTTGGCCAGCCGCGTCACGCGCGCGCAGATTACACGGCGGTCCTGGACGCCAACGGGCTGAAGGAGGCGCGCATCGGCGTCGCGCGCAAGCGGTTCTTCGGCTACAGCCCGGTCACCGACCGGCTCATCGAGACCGCGATCGGCGACCTGAAGGCAGCCGGGGCGATCATCGTCGATCCGGCCGACGTGCCGAATGCCGGCGCGTACGAGGAGGGCGAGCTCGAAGTGCTGCTCTACGAGTTCAAGGCGGACCTCAACGCCTATCTCGCGACGCGCAAGGACCTGCCGGTTCGCACGCTGAAGGATCTGATCGCGTTCAACGAGCGTGAGCGCGACCGGGAGATGCCGTTCTTCGGGCAGGAACTGTTCGAGATGGCGGAGAAGAAGGGACCGCTGACCGACAAGGCCTATCTGAACGCGCTCGCCAGAAACCGCCGCTTGAGCGGCCGCCTCGGCATCGACGCCGTCATGGTCAAGCACCGGCTCGACGCGATCGTCATGCCGACGGTGAACCCGGCGTGGCCGACCGATCTCGTCAACGGCGATCATTTCCTCGGCGGCAGCTCGACGCCGGCGGCGGTCGCGGGCTATCCGAGTATCACCGTTCCAGCCGGCTTCGCGCACGGCCTGCCGGTCGGGATGTCGTTCGTCGGCCGCGCCTGGTCCGAGCCGACGCTGCTCAAGCTCGCGTACGCGTACGAGCAGGCGACGAAGCATCGGCGGGCGCCGAGGTTTCGCGCCTCGGCCGATCTCACGTCGCGGTGACCTGGGCTGCGAGGTCACTTACTGTCATACGGCAGCCCGATGTATTCCTCGCCCTGCTCCGGCCGCAGGATGAAGGTCGTCAACATGAAATTCGTCGCATACCGGCCCTCCGGCTGGCGCGTCACGTTCCACTACCACGCCGAACCGCGCGTGCCAGTCGGAGATCGCATCCCAGGCGCGAATGCCGACGTCCATGTAGTCCGGGTACTTCTGCGAGGCCTTCAAGAACGTCCGCTGGTGCTGGCGGATCGTCTCCAGGATCCCGTGGCCCGGATTTGCCTGCTCGCGTGACGTCTGCATCTCTCTTCGGATTTGACCCAGCGCGGTCACGATCTCGCCGAGAATCCTCTCCTGCGACTGCTGCGGCGCCGCCTCGACGCCCGCCGCCGCGCCAATCCCCGCCGCGAGCCCCGCGCCGATGAGCGATCGTCTGTCCGGCATAGGTTCTCCATTTTCATGTGCGCAGGCGCAATCATTTTTTCGTGCTCGCGGGGCCCCACCCCCGCTCGCGCGCGCTCGCGGGTCGGGCCTCCGGCCCGACTTCCCTCCGGCCGCTCGCGCGGGCCGCAGGCGCTATCTTTTGATTCGCCGCTCCCGCTGCTTCGCGGCGATCTCGACGAGCCGCCGCAGCTCCTTGATTGGCTCCGGGCTGTCGTCCACCTGCAGCCGCAGGACCGTATCGTTGTTGAGCCAGACGCCGCCGCCCTTCTTGACGATCAGCATCGCGGCCGACTGCATCCCGCGCGTGTCGCCGCCGGCCGCCTGCCCCGCCTCCAGCGCCGCCTGCAGGCGGAGCGACAGATGGCCCGTCGTCTCCTCGAACGCCTTGACCATGTTCGCGACGACCGCCTCGCCCGCCAGGATGTTTCCCTGGGCCGTGCAGAACTTCCCCCCTTTGTGGCCCGCCCACGAGCTCGCCTTCGGACCCGTAAACGCCGCGTACTCCCCTTTCGCGTTCATCACGGCGAACTGGCGGCCCTGCTTCGTCCAGTCCTGGGGTCGTGGATCCGGATCCTTCTCCCAGATCTCCTTGACGATCTCCGCGGGCGTTCGGTTGGTACGAAGCATCGCGATGGCTTGAGGACCGTAACTGATGTCCACGATCGCCTGCGTGGCGACGACGCCGACTTCGGCCTCGGCCCAGAGGACGCCGTTGCCGACCGAGAACACGCGGGATTGGACGACTCCACCGATCTCGCCCGTGGCTGGGTCGAAGCCGAGGATCGAGAAGTCGCCACCCCTTCGACCCTTCGACGCCAGGGTCGTCCTGAGCTTGCCGAAGGACGACTTCGCTCAGGGCAAGCAGGCTGTCGGGGGCGGCGTTCAGGTCAGGTCCGAGCGCCGGCAACACAGTCAGGAGCAGGACGATCAGATATCTCGACATTGGCCAACCTTTCTTTGGCAATAGGACGTCTAATCTAGCCTATGGAGACGCTGGTCCAGGACATCCGCTACGCCCTGCGCAACCTGGTGAAGTCGCCCGGGTTCGCGGCGATCACGGTGCTCACCCTTGCGCTCGGCATCGGCGCCAACACCGCCATCTTCAGCGTGGTCAACGGCGTCGTCCTGCGCCCCCTGCCGTATCCCGAGCCGGAGCGGCTGATGTTCATCACCAGCCAGTTTCCGGCGCTCGGCTTCGATCAGTTCTGGATCTCGGCGCCGGAGTTCCTCGAGTTCCGCGATCACAACCAGGCGTTCGAGAACGTGGGCGGATACCGGGCGGGAGCCGTCCAATCTGGGCACCGAGCAGCCGAGCCGCGTCAACAGCGTCGTCACGACGCACGAGCTCCTCGAGGTGCTCGGGGTCAATCCACTGGTCGGCAGGAAGTTCACGCGCGAGGACACGCTGCCGGAGGCCGAGGACGTCGCGCATCCTCTCCTACGAGCTGTGGCAGCGGGAGTTCGGCTCGGATCGCGGCGCCGTCGGCCGCGTCGTCCCCGTCAACGGCCTGCCGACGCGGATCGTCGGCATCATGCCGCCCGGGTTCGACGTGCACGACGCGAAGGTCGAGCTCTGGCTGCCGCTGACGATCGATCCGAAGAATCCGGGCGGACGGGGCGGACATTTTCTGTATCTCGTCGGCCGGACGAAGCCTGGCGTGTCGATCGGCCAGGCGCGCGCCGACCTCGAGACGCTGCTCAAGCAGTGGGCGACGATCGCGCCGAACACGCACGTGCCGGATCCGAAGAACCACCGGTTCCGGATCGACAGCCTCCACGAGGACATGATCGGCGGCGTGAGAACGGCGCTCTGGGTGCTGCAGGGAGCGGTCGGCTTCGTGCTCCTCATCGCGTGTGCCAACCTCGCGAACCTGCTGCTGGCGCGGTCGGAATCGCGGCACCGCGAGTTCGCGGTCCGCACGGCGCTCGGGGCGAGCCGGGCGCGGCTGCTGCGCCAGTTCCTGACCGAGGGCGTCGTGCTCGCGATCATGGGCGCGGTCGTCGGCGTCGGCCTGGCCTACGCGGGCCTGCGGCTGCTGCTTGCCGCCAATCCCGACAGCGTCCCCCGCGCCGCGCAAATCACGATCGATCCGCCCGTCCTGATCTTCACGCTGGTCGTCGCCGTCTTTACGGGGCTGCTGTTCGGATTGGCGCCGCTCCTGCACGTCCGCGAGACGCTGCTGCACGGCGCGCTGAAGGAGGGAGGGACGCGGACGACCGGCGGGAAGGCACGCGCTCGCACGCGCAACGCGCTCGTCATGGCCGAAGTCGCGCTCGCCGTCGTCCTCGTCGCGGGGGCGGGACTGCTGCTCCGCAGCTTCTGGAACCTGATGAACGTGGATGCCGGCTTCAACCGCGCGCGGCTCTCGACCTTCGGCCTCGTCCTGCCGGCGGCGCAATATCGCGAAACGGCGACGCGCCCGGCGTTCTTCGCGCGCGCGATCGAGCGTATCGTCAGTGTTCCTGGCGTAAAAAGCGCGGCTGCGATGAGCGGCCTTCCGCCGTTGCGCCTCGTCAACGCGAACGACACGCAGTTCGAGGGATCGACGGCCAAGCCGCCACCCGACGGGCCGATCCCCAATGTCGATTACTACCAGACGGTCACGTCGCAATACGTGGAGACCATGGGAATCCCGGTCGTCGAGGGGCGGACCTTCACGGAGGCGGACGCGGGCGGCCCGCCCGTCATGCTGGTCAACGAAGCGCTGGCGAAGAGGTTCTATCCCGACTCCAGCCCCGTCGGCCGGCGGATCAAGCCGGGAGGGCCGAACACGCCCTGGTTCAATGTCGTCGGCATCCTGAAGGACGTGAAGCAGGGAGGACTCGCTCAACCGGTCGGCAGCGAGCTGTATTTCCTCTACGAACAGCTTCCACGGGTGGGCGATGGTCTCTTCGTGCCCACCAACATGAACGTCGTCGTGCGCTCCGACCTCGAGCTCGACGCGCTCGCGCCGAGCCTTCGGCAGGTCGTGCGCGAGGCCGACCCGGCGCTTCCGATGGTGAAGCTCCGGACGATGCGCGACGTGTTCGGGGAGTCGGTGGCGCGGCCGCGGTTCATCGCGCAGCTCCTCGGCGCGTTCGCGGCGCTCGCGCTGCTGCTCGCGGCGATCGGCACCTACGGCATCCTGTCGTACAGCGTGTCGGAGCGGCACCAGGAGATCGGCATCCGCATGGCGCTCGGCGCCAGCCGCTCGAGCGTGCTCGGCATGGTCCTCCGGCAGGGCGCGAGGCTCACCGGTATCGGCCTCGTCGTGGGGATCGTCGGCGCGCTGCTCCTGTCCCGAGTGCTCGGCACGCTGCTCTTCAACGTGAGGCCGACCGATCCGGCGACGATGGCGGCGGTCATGGTTTTTATCGCAGCGATCGCGCTCATCGCGTGCTACGTCCCGGCTCGCCGCGCCACGCGCGTCGATCCGATCGTTGTACTAAGAGAAGAGTAGCGCAGCTCTTTAGGGCTGCATAGTGTGCAGCGCGATCGCCACGGCCGTCACCACGTTGAGCGAATCGGCGCCCGGCGTCATCGGGATGCGCACGTGACGATCGGCGTGTGCGAGCGCGCCCTCGCTCAGACCGCGACCTTCGTGGCCAGCGAGCAGCGCCATTCGTGGCGCGCGCGGAATCTCCTCGAGGGTCCGGGACCCTGACGGCATCAGCGCGACGACCTCGACGCCGTCGCGGCGGAGAGCGTCGAGCATCTCCGGCCATGGCGCCGCTTCCGCGAACGGAAGCGTCAGCGTCGCCGCCATCGACGTCCTGATCGACTTGCGGTAGAGCGGATCGGCGCAGCCTGGCGAGAGCAGCACGGCGTCCGCGCCGAGCGCCGCCCCCGCGCGGAACAGGCCGCCCACGTTGTCCGGGTTGCCCACATCTTCCAGCACGATAATTGTTCGCGCGTGGCGCACGACCTCGCGCCACAGTGTCGGGGCCGGGCGCTCGCCGATCGCGAGACATCCGCGGTGCACATGGAATCCGGTGAGTTGGCGGAAGAGATCGATGTCCGCCTCGTAGATCGGGCGTCGACGTCATCGAGCCGTTCCAGCAGCATCGGACAGCTCCGCGCGGGCGGTCGGCGTGACGAGGAGAGACCGCGTGCGGAAGCGTGACGACTCGATGAGCCGCCGCACGACCAGCCGGCCCTCGGCGACGAAGACACCGTGCGCGCGCAGCAGCTCGGGGTCGCGAACGTCGCGATACAACGCGAGACGCGGATCGTTGGCGGCATCGATCACACGCACAGCCGCAGATTAACGCAGATGAACATCGATTCTGTAGTCTCGCGCCTTCACGTGACTTCGCGTGACACGCCCGGACGGAATTTAACGGGGAGGTCTGGGAGGTCAAGGGAGGACGTCACGCAGATCGGCCGTCACGCCGACGCCGCGCAACGCGCGCCGGGCCGTCGGCGTACCGGCCTGAGGAATCTGGGATCACGCCGCATCCGCGAAATCCGCGTAATCCGTGGTTCCCGCCTACGCCAAGGCTTCGGCGCGGCAAGCCGTGATCCGTGAAGTCATCCTCCCCCGACCTCCGAAACCTCTCCTAAAAAATCGTACGGGTGAAGTCACGGGCACTCAGAAAAGTCTGGCGTGCTACGATTGCCGCCGTGCCTGGCACACGGCGAGATGCCATGGACGCGAGCGCCGCGATTCTCATCGCGGTCCTCGCGGCCGGCGGCTGCCTGTCCGCGGTCCCGATCGACACGGCGCCGGCCATCAAGGTGGACCCATCACTGCTCGGCAACTGGAACTGCCGGGCCCCGCTGGCCGAGCCTGAAACCGAGAAGAGCGAGCTCGACATCACCGCCGCGGACGCCTCGAGGATCCTCGTCGTGGTCACGGAGCCGGATCAGGAGCCACAGCAATACGAGGCCTACGCCAGCAGCGTGGGGGGAAGCACGCTGTTCAACGTCAAAGCGGCGAAAGGTACGTTGCCACTGGAACCTGTGGAGTGGGTCTTCGTGCGCGCGACGCTCTCGGGCGACAAGCTCCGCATTCAGACGCTGAACTACGACAAGCCGCTGAAGGTCGCCTCTTCGACGGCGCTTCGGAGTCTCCTCGAGTCAGACTCACAGAAGCCTGGATTCTTCCTCGACTTCGCGGTCTGCGAGAGGAGGAAGGGAAAGAAGGATGGACTGGAGTGACGCGTATGGCCCTTGCGGGGATCTCGGATCGAACGTGGGACAACCTGGGCGTGGTGTTCGGGTTCATCGCGTGTAGCGCGATCGCACGGCAGGTCGTTCATGAATGGAGGATCCCCGAGCAGTCGTCGGTGTCGCTCTGGTTCGTCGTCGGTTTCCTCCTCGTCTACCTGTTCTGGTTCCTGTACGGGCTTCGGTTCGCGCGCCGGGGGATTTGGCTGCCCAACGCCATCGCCTCGGGGCTGCAGATCGTCTTGATGGTGATTGTGGTGAGCAAGACGTAGGCGCGCGTGGGCTCCATCTACCAGGAATTCGAAAAGCGGCTCGCCGAAGGGAAGCAACGGTGGGCCGACCGTCCCCGAGAGGAAATGCTCGACCTGTTTCTGCTCGCGCTCGAGCGCGAGGAGATCGTCGCCATCGGCTACCGCGAAAACGCGATCACGCGCCGGCTGGCCGCGATGCCGATCCCGTCCGACGTGCGGGAGATCCTTCGCCACGCGCTCATCTGGGCGTGGAAGGACGAAGAGATGCACGCGATCTACATCCGCGGGGCGATCCTGCGCCTGGGCGGGCCGTTTCTGCGGATGAAGGCCTACACCCGCCAGCTCGCCGGCGGCGTCGGCGGGTGGGCGAGCTCGGTGCTGATGCACGCGCAATGGCGCGACGCACCCCTCTCTCGAACGCTCGCGCGCGCGGTCACGACCGTCGGGGGGCTCGTCGGCAGCGTGCCCGAAGAGGTGCGGTCGGCCCTCGAGTACGGGCCGTTCCGGCGCTTCTGCGAGTTCAACATCGACGCGGAGAAGACCGCCTGGCTCTGCTGGCACCGCATCCGATCGCTGGCCGAGAACGACGCCGCCCTTCCATCGACGCTCGTCGGCGACTTCTCCCGCATTGAAATGGACGAGCAGCGCCACGGCGCGCTCTTCGAGTTGTTCTCCGCCGCGTTCGACGATGAGGACCGCCTCGTGGGGGGACACGATGCGACGACGCTCGCAGCCGAGATCGCGACGATCGGCGAGGAGTTCCTCCCGCGGAGCCTGCGCCATCGTGCCTCCCTGGACAATCCGCTCGGGAGCGGCAGCCGCGTGGACGTCGTCAGAGGCGACGAACCGTCGGAGAAGCTCGCCGCCTTGCGCCGGCTGCTCGAGACCTCGGAGCTGTTGCCGGCGCTCGATGCGCGCGCGGCCAGGCTCGGCAAGCGCCGCGGCGACCTGACCGTCGCGATCAAGCCGACCTTCATGCTGGGCTATCACCGCAAGGACAGGTCCAACATCACCGACCCCGCCGTGCTCGAGCAGCTCGCGCGCTATCTCACCGAGCAGGGATGCGGCGCGGTCGTGGCCCTCGAGGGCCCGAACATCTACGACGAGTTCTACACGAACCGCGACGTGCGCGCGGTGGCCGAGTACTTCGGATTCTCCTCGCCCTGGTATCGGCTCGTCGACACGTCGAACGACCAGGCCGAGCATCGATTCAGCCGCGGGATGGCGCAGTACACGGTCAGCCGGACCTGGAAAGAGGCCGACTTCCGCATCTCGCTCGGCAAGATGCGCAGCCATCCAGTCGAGATCGCGTACCTGACCGTGGGAAACGTCGAGTGGCTCGGGGCGCGGTGCGATCAGTTCCTGTTCTGCGAGCGGCAGGCGCAGCGCGAGACCGCGGTCATGATGCTCCTCGACGCCTGCCCTCCGCACTTTGCCCTTCTGGAAGCGTGGGACGAGGTCGCGGACGGGCTCGTCGGCGTGATGGGCTGTCCCCGGCCGAAGACTCCGCTGCGGTTCTACGCCGGCATCGACGGCCTGGCGGTCGACATCGTCGCGGCCCGCCACATGGGGATGCGCAACCCGCGCGAGTCGAGCATGCTGCGCGCCGCCCATCACTGGTTCGGCGCGGGCGACCTGTCGCCGGAGGTCGCCGGCCCGGACGATCCGATTGGAGAGTGGAAGAGTCCGTACCACAACGAGTTTTCCGCCCTCCTCAGTCTTGTCTCCTACCCCGTCTACGTGCTGGGGAGCGGCCGCGGGGCGTTGTTCGTACCGGAGATGGATGAGCAGGCATTTCCACTGAAGTACACTCCTTCGCTTCCCCTGCGCGCCGCGCGAAGCGCGGTGCGGGCCATGATCGGGCTCAGACATCCCCGAACCCCGGACCTAAGAGGTCCGCGGCCCCAGTGAGGGTCGTCGTGATCGGCGCCGGGGTCGGCGGCCTGACCGCCGCCGCACGATTGGCGGCGCTCGGCCATCGCGTGCTGCTGTGCGAGGCGCGCGCGGAGGCAGGCGGCCTCGCGTCGGGCATCACCGCGGGCGGCCTGTCGTTCGACGGCGGGCCCTACATTCTCCTGGACAAGCCCGGCCTCGAGTGGGCGTTCGACAGGCTCGGGATCGACATCGCCGCGCTCGGCCTGCAGCCGGTGCAGCAGTTGTACGAGGTCCACGCTCCCGCGCGGCAGCCGGTTCGGATCTTTCTCGATCTGGAACGAACGGCGAGCGAGCTGGAGGCGGCGTGGGCGGGCGCCGGGCGTGCGTATGAACGCTTCGTCGCCGAGATGGAGGCGTTCCGCCGTAAGCTCGCGCCGCTTCTCGTCGTCTCGCGTCCGACCGTGTTCGAGCTGGCGCGTCAGGGAGCCCTCGGCGCGGCCCCCTTCCTGTTGAGATCCCTGAGAAGCGTGCTGCGACGGACTGGGCTGCCCGACGAGGTCGTCGACGCGATCGTCATCTGGACCCGCATCGCCGGCCAGTCGCCCGACGATGCGCCGAGCGTCATGGCGTTCGTGCCTGCGCTGATCCACAGCATCGGAGCTTACGTGCCGGGCGGCGGCATGCGGGCGATCCCGAAGGTCCTGGTAGAACATGCGAAAGAGATCGGCGTGGAGATCCGCGTCAACACGCGCGCACGGCGCATCAGAGCCGACGGTCGGCGCGTGAGGGGCGTCGAGCTCGAGCAGGGCGAGGTCATCCCGTGCGACGCCGCGGTCTCCAACTACCACGGGATCGGCACGTACGACGAGCTGGTGGACGGCGTGCCCGCGTCAGTCCGCCGGCGGCTGCGGGAGATCCCTCTCCAATCGCCCGGCATGTGCGCCTATCTCGGCGCCCGCGGCCGGGCACCGCGCTCGTACTTGCGGTTCATGCTCGGCGGAAACGGCAACGTCACGCTGGCGGTTGCGCCGACGGCGGCCGGTCATCCAGCCGGCGGCGAAAGCCCGTTCCCGATGCGGCTGATCGCTCCGATCGATCATCGAACGGCCAGCGAGCTGGGCGAGCAGGGTCAGTCGGAAGCGCTCCGGCAGATGGTGGACCAGAGCTGGTGGAAGGACGGCCTGACGGACGTCAAGATCGTGGCGAGCCGCACGTCGCGGCAGTGGGGAACGGAGATGAACCTCTACCGCGACAGCATGAATCCGTCGATGAACCGGCGGCTCTTCCTCGGCGGCCGCATGCGGCACCGGAGCCCGTGGATTCGCGGCCTCTATCTGGCCGGCGCCTCGACACATCCCGGCCAGTGGGTGAGCTTCTGCGCGATCTCCGGTGTGCTCGCGGCCGAGGCCCTGCACCGGGACGCGCCGCGCCGCTGATGCCCGTTCTGTACGGTCAGGTCGACGGCCGGACGCTGCGGTATGCGCGGCTCGGGAAGGGACATCCGATCGTCTTCCTCCACGGCTATCCCGACAACCTGCAGCTCTGGAGCGAGGTCGGCCCTTTGCTCGCCGATCGCTTCGACGTGATCGCGCTCGACTGGCCCGGCATGGGGGACAGCGAGGCCTGGCCCGGCGGCGCGACGCCGTTCGACATGGCGGCGCGGCTGATCGCGCTCCTGGACCACTGGAAGATCGATCGCGCGGCGATCGTCGGCGCGGACATGGGCGGGCAGCCGGCGCTCGTGGCCGCGGCGCGATATCCCCGGCGAGTCTCGCACGTCGTGGTGACCGGCTCGCTGCTGCAGTTCGACGCGCGCACGTCGTGGGAGATCGGCCTGCTCCGGCGCTTCAAGCTCAATCAGTTCTTCCTAGGACGCACCCCGGGACTCGTCTTCCGTCGCGCCCTGAGGACCTTCCTCCCTCGCGTTCACCATGTCGACAAGGCGGTCCTCGACGACTTCTGGAACGGCTTCCGGCGCGACGACGTGCGCCGGTTCATCATCCGCATGTGCGCGGGATACCAGGGCGTGCTTCCGCGTCTCGGCGATGAGTACCGCCGTATAGAGGTGCCCACGCTCGCGCTGTGGGGAGAGGCGGACGCTCACTTCCCGCCGGTTCACGCGGTTCGACTCGGCGAGCAGGTCCGAGGGTCCAAGGTCACGATCATCGACGGCGGATGGCACTGGCTGCCCCTGCAGATGCCGGCGGCGTTTGCAGACGCTGTCCGTTCGTTCCTGGCTTAGCCACGGATTTCACGGATCACCGATCACGGGCCACGGATTACGCGGATTACACGGATTGCACGGATGCCGCCTTTTAGGGCGGCGGTGCCGTCACGCGGACGGCCCGGCGAAGCCGGGCCTTGCTGGAGTATGAAACGCCGCAGGCGTGAGCACGTTGAAGCGACGGGTTGCTCACGCCCGCGGCGTTTCATACTCCAGCGCCGCGCTGCGCGCGGCGTCCGCGTGACGGCCAGTCTTGACAGGCGAAGTCATCTTCCCCACCTCCCCGACCTCCCTTTCAAATTCCGTTCGGGCGTGTCGCGCGAAGCCACGTGAAGTCACGAAAGTCAGAATGCCTACCAGTACTTCCACCGCGGCAGGACGTGATTCTCGAACGTGAACGGATCTGCGGCGCCCGGCTGCACGGTCACCCTCACCCAACCGACCTCCGGCGAGCCGGGCACCTGGAGCCGAACGAAATTCTCCAGCCGCCGGCCCGTTCCGCGTCTGGCGAGCGGGCGATCCACGATGTAGATGTGATCGTCCCCGTGCATGGCGAGGACCGGCTTTCGAAACCGCTCCACCTCCTCCTCGAGCGCCGCGAGGAATGGCTCGAACACCGCGCGGTTCCTCGACGTCGGAGGACGTTCGTCGAAGTCCGGGCTCGCGTGGAACGCCAGGACGACGCCCGGGGCGTTCGAGGCCGCCGCTTCCGCGAACGTCTCGCGCACCCACGCCGCGGCCGCCTCGGTCCGGCGCTTCGCCGCCGCGTCTTCCGACGCGGCACGCCCCGGAAACTCCCTCATGCCGTTCATGCTGCCTATCAGATGGATCGTTGCGAAGACGAACGCCTCTTCCACCCAGCGAACGTTCTCGACGAACTCGGGAAATGAGCCCCGGCCGCCCTGGCTGACGACCGTTCGCGGGCGCTGACCCAGGCTCCGGGCTGGATTGGTGAAGAACATCTTCCGGATGCGATCGAGCCGGTCCTGGGGCGCGAAGCGGCCGGATCCGGCTTCCCAGCAATCGAACCACTCGTTGTCACCTGGCGTGTAGATCACCGGATGCCGCAGACCGTTGAACCAGTCGAGGCTTCGCCGGTAGTAGGCGTCTGTGCAGGGCCGCCAGAACATGTCGCCCACGTGAACGACCGACCGGAGCTCGTGGGCGTCGAGCGCCTTCAGGACGAGTCGAAACTGAAGGTCTTCCCACATGAAGTACGGAGCGTCGCCGAGGACCGCGAACGCGAACGCTCCCGCGGGAATCCGTGTCGGCGAGGGCGGTGCGCTCCTGGTCAGGAATGCCGTGGCGAGCACGAGGAGGACGCCCGCCACGACCAGAGTCCGACCGCTACTTCTCCGCGTAAATCCTCAGCCGGAACCCGTCTGGATCGTCGACGGTCAGGCTCCGCCCGCCCCACTCCTGGTTCGTGGGCCCCTCGACGAGACGTCCGCCGGCCGCCGTGATCCTTCCCGCAAGGGCGTCGATGTCCTGCGCGGTCTGGAACCACAGGCTCATCCCCAGGCCCTTCTTCCGGTCGCGCCCCTTCGAGAAGTCGTCCTGCGACAAACCCAGCCCGCACGCGCCGGCTTTCAGCATCACGCCGCGCAGCGCGCCGCTCTTGTCGGTGTGGCGGCCGCCGACGATGAAGCCGAGGACGTCGGTGTAGTACTTGAGACTCTGATCGATGTTGTCGACCGTCAGCGAGGGCTCGATCGCGCGCAGCCGGAGCGTTTCAGGTTCCCGGCGCAGAACCTCTATCCGGCCAACCGAGCGGGCGGCGGGGGTGGCGCGTCGAGCACTCTTGGGACGCCCGGACCGCGCCGGGCGGGCCGCGCGCGTCGCGCGGCGGGGTTTCCGTTTTGCCATGAAGCAAGCCTCCTAGTCGATTCTACTTTGCGATCCGAGTGCGCGACGTGAACGGGAGGTCGCAGATACGATCTCAACGCAGAGTTCGCAGAGAACGCGGAGGCTGGAAGCAGGATTGGCCGGCGCGCCTTCGGCGCGTGCGTTGCGCGAACGAGCCAGCACGTAAGAGCCAGTTGAAAAGCACGAGCGTCTTACGTGCGGGCTCGTTCGTGCAACGCTAGGCCCGACCGGAGGTCGGGCCCCGGCCGATCCTGCTTCCAGTTCACCCTCAGCTACCTCTGCGGCCTCTGCGTTGAAATCGTCTCCGGCCTTTCCCCCAACTCTGTCACTCTCTATCTGCGCGTCGCAGTCCCATCGTCGCTCAAGTACTTCTTCAGCCACCCGAAGACCGCCTCGTGCCAGTGCCGGCTGTTCACCGGCTGCAGCACCCAATGTCCCTCGTCCGGGAACACGAGCGCTTCCGACGGAACGCCGTTCCTGCGCAGCGCCGTGAACAACTGGAGACCCTGATCCACCGGGACGCGGTAGTCCAGCTCGTTGGTGACGATGAGCATCGGGGTCTTGATCTTGGAAGCATGCAGATGCGGCGACCACTTCGCGAAGTTGGCGCGCGCCTGATCGCTCCACGCCGGGCCGCCGAACTCCCATTCGGTGAACCAGAGCTCTTCGGTCGCGAGCGCCATCGACTCCAGGTTGAAGACACCGTCGTGCGACACCGCGACGCGGAAGCGGTCGGTGTGGCCGACGATCCAGTTCACCGCATACCCGCCGTAGCTCGCGCCAGCGATTCCCATTCTCTTGTTGTCGACGAACGGCATACCGGCCACCGCGTCGAAGACGCCGTCGAGGTCGGTCATCACCTTGCCGCCCCAGTCCTGCGAGATCTCGTCCACGAACGTCTGACCGAACCCGGTCGAGCCGCGCGGGTTCGGCGCGGCGATGATCCAGCCTTGCGCCGCCCACAGCGACGGGTTCCAGCGCGACGACCACGCATCCTCCCACGCGCCCTGCGGCCCGCCGTGGATGAGGAAGACGACTGGGTATTTCCTGGCGGGATCGAATCCGGGCGGCTTCAACAGCCAGTACTGGATCGGCGTCCCGCCGGCCCCGCGGGCCGTCAGGGTCTCAGGGGTGGGCCACGCCACCTCTTTCAACAATGACGCGTTTTCGCGCGTGAGCTGCCTTGAGGCGCCCTGGCCGCCGGTGGACAGCGCGAACAGATCGTTGGGCGACGTCAGCGTAGACTTCGCGTAGACCACGGTGTCGCGGCCGACACGCAGCGAGTTGATGGCGCCGCCCTTCGCGATCCGCTGCGGCGTGCCGCCGCCGGACGAGACGACGAAGAGGTTCTCCGTGCCTTTTTCCGCGGCCGTGAACCAGATCGACTTGCCGTCCCGCGAGAACGCGTACTCCCCCACTGACAGATCAGGCGCCTCGAAGACGGTGCGCTTTGCGCCAGTGGATCGATCGTAGACATCGATGTACCAGCGATCGGACTCGAATCCAGCGCGTCGCTGGGCGCGGACGGCGATCGACTTGCCGTCGGGCGAGAAGACGGGCGTTTCGTCCGCCGCGGGGTTGGAGGTCAGCTTCACCGCCTGGCCGCCGGCGACCGGCACGATCCAGACGTCCTTGTTGGTGGTCCAGGCCTCCCGGTCGCCCCCTTCGCGATTCGAGACGAATGCGAGCTCGCCCGCGTCGGGCGAGAACGCGACGCCGCCGTCCTCGTAGAAGTGCGGCGGCGAGTCGAAGTCGCCCGGCGTCACGTCCACGGGCTCGCCGCGGCCCGACGCGTCGGCGACGAAGACGTGATGGCGCACGCCGACGCGCCACTCGTCCCAGTGGCGGAACATCAGCCGCCTGAGCCTTCGCGCCTTGATCCCCGTCTTCCCGTCGTCACCGACGTTCACGTCCGAGACGAACGCCACTTTGGATCCGTCCGCCGAAAACACGAGCGGCGGCTGGACTCCGGCCTCGAGCTTCGTCACCTGGCGGGCGGCATCGCCAGATCCGGGGGCTCCTATCCCCCGGCCTCCGTCGGTATCCATCACGAAGACCTGCGGCGCGCCGGCTCTGGTGGAGATGAACGCCAGTTTCTTCCCGTCGCCCGAGAAACGTGGCGCGCTCTCCCCTTTGTCTCCTCCGGCGAGCAGCCTCGGCGCCGCCGAGCCGTCGGACGGCACGATCCAGATGTCGCCGTTGCGCCGCCCGGCCTGCAGATCGGTCGTCGCGCGCACGTACGCAACCTGGCGGCCATCCGGCGTGACCTGAGGATCGCTCACGCGAATCGCCACGAGCAGGTCGTCGATCGTCATCGGCCGGCCGCTCTGCGCGCCAATCGCCGCTGGGAGGACGGCCGCCGCCGCTATCACAAGCCAGTGTCTGTTTTTCACGTCGTTTCCTGAAGCAGGCCTGAAGGCCTGCGCTACGGATGCTTCCAGGCAGGCCTAAAGGCCTGCGCTACGGATCGCAAACAGATGCTTCTCGCCGCGGATGTAAATCGTTTTGTTCGCGAGCGCCGCCGATGCGTACACCGGCTCGCCTATCGAATTCGTGCGAATCACTTCGTGTTTGGGGCCCGCGCGGACGACGAACGTCTCGCCGTCCTCGCTCGTGAGGAGGAGCAGGCCGCCGAACGCGACCGGCGACGCGGTGAACGTCGCAGGCACCGGCACGCGTCCCCCTTCGTACTGCAGCGCCCCCGTTTTCACGTCGAGGCACGTCAGCAGGCCTTTGTCGGTCATCAGGTAGACGAACTCATCGTAAAGAATCGGCGACGGGACGTACGCCGTTCCTTTCGTGTACCGCCAGGCGATCGCCTCGGTGTTCGCGAGATCGCCGGAGCCGCCGGGACGGATCGCGAGCGCGCGCTTCTGCTGGCTGCCCGCCGTCACCACGACGAGCCCCTGACCGGCGACCGCGCTGGGGATGGGATGGCTCACGACGCCTTCCGCCCGCCACAGCTCGCGGCCGGTCTTCGCATCGTACGCGATGACCGACTCCGCGCCGGACGCGATGAGCTCCGTCCGTCCGGCCGCCTGGACAATCAGCGGCGTCGCCCAGCTTCTCCGGTTGGTGCGAGGCGTGCGCCACACTTCCTTCCCCGTCTTGCGATCGAGGGCGGCGATGAAGGACCCGTCTCCCATCTCGACGTCGCACTGGACGATGACGAGGTCGCCGACGAGGACGGGTGAGGTCCCGGGGCCCAGCCCGGCCTTCGCCAGCCCGCCGAACGACACCTTCCACTTCAACCCGCCGTCCATGTCGTAGCAGAACAGCCCGGCCGACTCGAAGAACGCGTACAGCAGCCTGCCGTCGGTCGCGATGGTGGAGGAGGCATACGTGTTCTTGCGATGGCGGTCGTCGTACATCGCGCCGTCGTAGGCGGTGCGCTCCCAGAGGATCTTTCCGGAGCGCGCGTCGACCGCGATGACCTTCAGGGCGTTGGCGCGGTCGGCGCCGACGCTGTCGGGATGGAGGTAGCCCGGCTTTCGATCGAAGCCGAGGTGCACCGGGGCTTTGTTTCCCGGGACGAGATCGCCCTCGACGGAGGTCGTGAGGAAGATGCGGTCGCCCCAGACCGCGGGCGACGAATGCCCCCGTCCAGGGATCTCGGTCTTCCACGCGATGTTCTTGTCGGGGGCCCACTCGGTTGGAAAGCCGTTGGCAGTGGAGATCCCGAGCCCGCCCGGCCCGCGCCACTGAGGCCAGCCTTCGCTCGCTTCGGCTTGCGAGCGAGCTTCGGCTGGGCTCGCCGAAGCGGCCGGTGAGTTTCTCGGCCGCGAAGGCGGCCCATCGGCCGAAACGGGAGCGACCGCCAGCACTATGACCAGCGCGATGCGCCGCATCCGAGCATATTACTCGGTCCTAAGCGCAATCAGCGGATCCACCGCGGTCGCGCGGCGGGCGGGCAGATAGCTCGCAAACGCCGCGACGAGGATCAGGAAGATCGAGACCCAGATGAAGCTGATGGGATCGGTCGGCTTCACGAACAGGAGCGATTGGACGATGAAGTTCGTGGGCACGGAGAGGGCGAGCCCCGCGAGGACCCCGATGCCGGCCAGCCTGAGGCCCTGCCCGACGACCAGCCGCAGCACCGCGGCGCGGTCCGCGCCGAGCGCAACGCGTACGCCGATCTCCTGCGTTCGTTGGGACACCGCATACGACAGCACCCCGTAAACTCCGATCGACGCCAGGAAGAGCGCGACAATCCCGAACATCGAGAACATGACGCCGAACAGGCCGTACTGCCAGTAACCCAGCTGCCTCACCTCCTCCATCGTCCGGATCTGGAAGAGCGGGATGTTCGGGTCGGCCTCGCGGATGGCGGCTCGCACGGCCGCCGTGATCGTCGCGGGGTCGCCGTCCACGCGGATCGTGAGCCCGGTGTTCGCCGTCGCCATCCAGCCAAGCGGCACGTAGGCGCACGGGAACAGCGGATCCTGGTCGTCCATTTCGCTGTGGAAGAAATCGGCAGCGACGCCGATGACCGTGAACCACTCGTCGCCCGTATCCGTGCCGGCCACCTTGAAGCGCCGGCCGAGCGCATCCTGATTCGGCCACAGCTGCTTCGCCATCGTCTCGTTGACGATCGCCAGCAGCCGCTTCGCGTCTGCTTCGGCATCGGTGAAATCCCGGCCGCGCAGGATGCGAACGTCGAGCGTGCGGTAGAGGTGCGGCGTCACCGCGGTCAGCCCGATGTTCGGCTCTTCGCCCTTCTCGTAGGTCCGGCCCTCGACGGTCGCGCGTCCGCCGCCGCCGCCGCCGTCGAGCGGGATGAGGTTGGACGCGAACGCGGCGCGCACGCCCGGCAGCGATTCGACACGCCGGACGATGTCGGCGATGCGCAGGGCGCGCGCCTCCTGCGTCTGATACGCGTCTCCGGTCAGAAAGAACCGCATCGTCATCAGCGGCGCGGCTTCGAAGCCGGCGTCGCGCTTCTGAAGGGTCTGGAAGCTCCTGACGAACAGCGACGCGCCCACCAGCAGCACCAGCGACGCCGCCACTTCGACGATGACGAGCGTGTTCCGAAGCCACGCGCGGCGCCCCTGCCCTCCCGTCCCGCTTCTTTCCTTGAGCGATTCGTGGAGGTTCACGCGGGTCGCCTGAAACGCCGGAGCGAGGCCGAAGATAATGCCGGTCACGATCGCCACGATGATCGTGTAGGTCATCGCGCGGCGATCGACCGCCCAATGGATGAAGTACGGAATGTCGTCGGGGGGCATCGCGCCGTCGAGCCAGCGGAGGCCGACCACCGCGAGCGCCATGCCGATCGGCGCGGCCATCAGCCCGAGCAGGATGGCCTCGGTCAGAAGCTGACGGACGATGCGCCAGCGCCCGGCGCCCAGCGCGGCGCGGATCGAGATCTCCCGCTGCCGCACCGACGCGCGCGCGATGAGCAGGTTCGCGATGTTGGCGCACGCGATGAGCAGCACGAGCGTGACCGCGCCCATCATCGTCCAGATGATGAGCTCGACGTCGTCGGGGATGAACTCCTCGTGGAGCGGCAGCACGAGGGCGCTCCAGCCGTCGTTCTCGACGGGATACTCTTTCGCGAGCTGCGCGGCAATCGCGGTGAGCTCGCTGCCCGCGCGCTCGACCGTCACGCCATCCTTGAGCCGGGCGAGCGTGAACAGCCCGCGCTCGACCCGCGGCCGGTCGTGCGCGAGCGGCGCGAGCGGTATGTACAGTTTCTGATTCTCGGGGAACTCGAAGTTCGGCGGCATGACGCCGACGACCGTGTGCGGCCGGGCGTTGACGAGGACGCGCTGTCCGACGATCGAGGCGTCGCCACGGTAGCGCCGCTGAAAGATTTCGTCGCCGAGAATGACGACGGGCTCGGCTCCCGGACGATCGTCCTCTGCCGTGAAGGTCCGGCCGTGCGCCGCAGGCCATCCGAGCATCGCAAAGAGATCCCACGAGATCGAGGCACCCGAATAGCGATCCGGCTCGCCGCCGCCGTCCGCGAGCACGAGGCTGCGGTACTGCACGCCGGCGATGGTCGTGAAAACCGTGTTCCGCTCCTTCCAGTCGAGCATGTCCTTATAGGACAGGTTGCTCTCGCGGATGTTGCCGCGATGGAAGGTTTCCTGGAGGACGACCAGGCGCTCGGCGTCCTGATACGGCAGGGACTGGACGAGGACGCCGTCCACCACGCCGAAGATCATCGTGTTGACGCCGATCGCGAGCGAGAGGCACAGGACGGCGATGGCGGTGAACACGGGCGTCCGGAAGAGCGCCCGGAAGGCATACCGCAGGTCCTGCATCAGCATGGATGGCTCAGGTCTGTTAGACGTTTCGGCGTTCGGCCCGGTTCAAATATCGGAGCGCGGGCCTCTCAGGCCCACGTCGCGGAGGGCGGGCCTCTCAGGCCCGCCTGTAGTACGCTTTGATGTTCAACTTCCTACGAGGTCCACAGCCGTGAAACCTGCTTGTCAATCGATTGCCATGCTGTTGTTTGCCGTCAGCGCCGTCGCGCAGCCGCTCGCGCAGGCCGGCGGTTCTCCGCAAGCCACTCCGCTCACGCTCGAGGATGCGCTGACCATCGCGGAAGCGAAAAGCGAGCAGGTGGCAATCGCACGGGCGGGCGTCACCCGCGCAGACGCGGAAAAGAAGCGGGCGCGCAGCGAACGGTTTCCGCAGCTCGGCGTGCAGGCGTCGTACGATCGCACGCTCGCGTCGGAGTTCGACAATCTGTTCGAGGATGCCGGCGGCGAGGGGGAAGGGTCGGGCTTCGAGGATCTGCCGTTCGGACGCAAGAACATCTGGCGGGTGGGCCTGCTGTTTTCGCAGGCCCTCTATACCGGCGGCCGCATCTCGGCGCTCGAGATGATGGCCGAGGCGGGAAAGTCGGTGGCCTCAGTGGAGGTGGCGTCGGCGAGGGCCCGGCTCGCGCTCGACGTGATCCGCGCGTACTACGACGCGGCCCTGAGCGATCGCCTGGTGGCAATCGCCGAGGCGGCGCTCGCGCAGGCGGACGCCGCCTACCAGCAGACGACGCTGGGGTTCAAGGCGGGCACGCAGCCTGAGTTCGAGCAGCTCCGCTCGCAGGTGGAGCGCGACAACCAGCGGCCGATCCTCATCCGTCGCAAATCGGATCGCGACCTGGCCTACCTTCGATTGAAGCAGCTGCTCGAGCTGCCCGCGTCGGCGAGGGTGCAGCTCACGGCGGCGCTCGACGGGCTGACCCTGCCCGTGCCGGAGCGGTTTGCGACGGCTGTGTCCCTGGCGGAGAAGGCCGCGGCGGCCGATCAGCCGGAAACGCTCCTGCGGGCGCCGGTCCGGCAGGCAGAGAGCGCGATCCAGGCGAGTGACGCGGCGGTAAACCTCGCGCGTTCGGCTCGCCTTCCGAACGTCAACGTCAGCTCGAGCTACGGCAACGTGAACTATCCGGGCGGGTTCTTTCCGGACACCAGCGAGTTCCGGACCAACTGGACGATCGGCGTGGGAGTCCAGGTCCCGATTCTCACCGGCGGGCGGCTGAAGGCCGAACACGCAGTCGCCCTGGCGGACAAGGAGGTCGCGGAGCTCCGCCTCAAGCAGACGCGCGAGCTCGCGGAGCTCGATACCCGGGCGGCGTACGAGGAGCTCCGGTCGGCGTTGGCCGCGTGGGAAGCGAGCGCCGGCACCGTCACGCAGGCGGAGCGCGCTTACCAGATCGCCGAAGTCCGGTACAAGCAGGGAATCTCGACGCAGCTCGAGCTGAGCGACTCGAGGCTCGCGCTGGAGCTGGCCGGGGCAAACCGTGCGCTGTCGGGACGCGACCTGCAGGTCGCGCGCGCGCGCGTGGCGCTCCTCCCCGATCTGCCGCTGGGCACGGAAAGCGTGCCGTCGCCGGTTCTCGCGCCACCGCCGATTGTCAGTCCAGCCCCCGCGCGGCCGGCCGCTCCGACGGTGCGTGCTACTGCGATCAACGGCACGGGACAGTAGGGGTCAGGGCCTGGGGCGTGGGGCCTGGGGCCCGGGGCTCAGCGACCGCGGGAGTTTAAGCCCTAAGCCCCGAGCCCTAAGCCCCAGCGTGATCCCGGAGCCACTGTCTGGCCTCGCGCCAGTCGGGGCAGATCCGGGACATCACCCGCCAGAAGCGTCTCGAGTGATTGGGCTCGCGGAGGTGCGCGAGCTCGTGGAGGATCACGTAGTCGCGCACCGCGTCGGGCATCGTGACCAGCCGCCAGTTCAGCGAGATGTCCCCGCGCGGCGAGCACGATCCCCAGCGGCTGCGCTGATCGCGGACGGTGACCCGGCCGGCCTCGAACCCGTGGCGCGCCGCCAGCTCGCGCAGCCTGGCCGGCAGCTCGATCGACGCCCGTCGCTCGAGCGAGGCGCGTTCGGGAGACGAAGTCGAGAGGGCCGCCCGACGCAACAACCGCGCACGCTCGCGCTCGATCCAGCCGCGTTCCGCGCGCGCAAACCGGCGCGCCGCCTCGAGCGAGCCCCAGCGCGGAAGCGTCAGCCGCAGCGTGCCATCGGTGTTGACCCGCAGGACGTACCGCCGCGCGCGCGCGTCGCGCACGAGGTAGACGACCAGCGTCCGGGCGCCGATTCTGAGCGTCTGTGATGCGCCGACCGAGGCAGGACGGCCGAAGGGAAGGCCAATCTGCAATCCAGCATTGTCGGATTGGGGATTGGGGATTGCTGGATTCATTGTCGATTGTCGATTGACGATCGACGACTATTGTCGATTGTCGATTGAGGATTGGCAACAGGATGTCTCCTCCGCCCCGTATCAAAGGCCTGGCTCGCCGAAGCCGCAGGCGAAGGCCGGCCCATGTGGCGCTCGAACGCGCGCTGTCGAAGCTGGGACTGGCGTCAAGGACCGAGGCCCGTGCGCTGATCCAGGCTGGACGGGTGGAGATCGATGGCCGCCGCGCCGCGGATCCGCGTGCGCTCGTCGTACCGGAACGTGTGCAGATCTCGATCGATGGACGGACCGTCGATCGAACGGCCTGGCGGCTCGTGCTCCTGCACAAACCGCGCGGCGTCGTCACGACGAAGCGCGATCCCGAAAGGCGTCAGACCGTGTACGACACGCTCCGCGCCGCCGGCCCGCCTCCGCCAGGCTTCGGCGAGGATTGGCTCGATCGCCTCGTCCCGGTCGGCCGACTCGACCTCGCCTCTACAGGCTTGCTGCTCCTGACGAGCGACACGCGGCTGGCCGATTGGCTCACCGATCCCCGCAACGCGATCGTCCGGAGATACGTGGTGACGATTCGCGGCGACCTTCGCCCCGACGCGCAGACGAGCATGCCCGCCTTCGCGGAGCTTCGGCGGGGCAAGCCCGGCGCGACGCTCAGAATCCTGAAGCGTTCGAAGCGTGAGACGCACCTGATTGTCGAGCTGACCGAGGGGAAGAACCGCGAGATCCGCCGGATGTTCGAGGCGATCGGCCACGAGGTCACGCGCCTGAAACGGATCGCGTTTGGCAGCCTCGAGCTGGGGGACCTTCAGCCGGGGCACTGGCGTGAGGTCCCGCGGGAAGAGTGTCGCGCGGCGTTTCATTACCCGGGCCCTGGAAGACACCGAGGAGGCCCAGGGCACAAAGACGTTTTCTAACGCCGAGGACGCAGAGGAGGCGGAGGAGGCAAAGGTACGAGGACACCCAAAGCGGCGGCCGACCGGCGCGCCTGCGGCGCGTGGGTTGTACGAGAGACCGCGGACGTAAGAGAGATCGGCGTTCTATTGGCTCTTACGTCCGCGGTCTCTCGTACAACCCTAGGCCCGACCGGAGGTCGGGCCCCGGTCGGCCGCCGCTCGGTCTCTGCGTTCTCTGCGAACTCGGCGTTAAAACCTGTCTCCGCGCCCTCTGCCCCCTCCGCCCCCTCCATGCCTGAATCTAGCCACTCCTGTCATGCCAGAGCCGACACAGATTCACGATGACCTCCACCGCCTTGTCCATGTCCTGAGCCGACACCCACTCGAGCCGCGAGTGGAAGTTGTGCTCGCCGGCAAACAGGTTCGGCGTTGGAAGGCCCATGAAGGAGAGGCGCGATCCGTCGGTCCCGCCGCGAATCGGCTTCATCCGCACCTCGAGCCCGGCGAGGCGGATGGCCTCTTTCGCGCGGTCGACGACGTCCGGGTGCTGGTCGAGCACTTCGCGCATGTTCCGGTAGGACTCGGCAATCGCGATGTCGAGCCTCGCGCCCGGATGACGGGCGACGACGGCGCGGGCCAGATCCTCGACGAGGGTTTCCTTTTCCTTCAGCCCCTTGGTCTGAAAGTCCCGCACGAGCACCCGGACGCTGGTGCGCTCGACCGAGGCGTCGACGACGTACGGGTGCAGGTACCCGTCGTAGCCGTCGGTGGTTTCGGGCGACAGCCGGTCGGCCGGCAGCGCCGCGATGAACTCGCCGGCGATCCGCACCGCGTTGACCATCCGGCCCTTCGCGTAGCCGGGATGCGTGTTGAACCCGTGGAAGCTGACGGTCATCGCGTCGGCCGAAAAGCTTTCGATCTCCAGCTCCCCACGGGAGCCCCCGTCGAGCGTGTACGCGCACGCGGCGCCGAACCGCTCGACGTCGAAACGATCGGCGCCCCGGCCGACCTCTTCGTCCGGCGTGAAGGCGATCCGAATCTTCCCATGCCGGATGTCGGGATGGCGTATCAGATGCTCGGCTGCCGCGACGATCTCCGCCACGCCTGCCTTGTCATCCGCTCCCAGCAGGGTCGTCCCCGACGCCGTGACGATGTCGTGTCCCATCTGGTCTGAGAGATCGGGCTGCTCGGACAGCCGCAGGACCAGCGAGGGATCGTCCGGGAGGACGAGATCCCGGCCGTCGTACGCACGGTGGACGATCGGCTTCACGCCGGCGCCCGGCATCTCGGGCGACGTGTCGACGTGCGCGATGAAGCCAACCACGGGCACGCCGGCTTTCGCGCTCGTCGCCGGCACCGTCGCCGTCACGTAGCCGTTGGCGTCCAGCTCGACGTCGGTCAATCCGATCGCGTTCAACTCGCTGACGAGCAGGCGCTGCAAATCGAGCTGCCCGGGCGTGCTGGGTACGGCCGACGAACGCTCGTCCGAGCGCGTATCGATCGTGACGTAGCGGAGGAAGCGGTCAAGGGGAGCCAGGGGAGCCATGCTCAAGTATGCGATAATGCCTCAGTTCCCCCGGAGACTGGTCCTATGCGCCTCGCGCGACTGCTGGCTGTGGTTTGTGCGGTCCTTTCAGCCGGCTGCTTCACCTCCGATTCGGTCATCGTCGTTCAGTCGGATGGCAGCGGCACGGTCACGAACACGATCCTCCTCAAGTCGGCCACGATGGAGCTGCTGAAGAACTTCCAGCCCTCCGCCGAGGCCGGGAAGGAGAAATCCGAAGGCGCCGCGCCCGCGAAGGAGCTCTTCACCGAGGCGAAGATGCGCGAGGCCACCGCGCACATGGGCGAGGGCGTCACGTTCCAGTCCATGCAGCCGATGAAAAAGGACGGCTGGGAAGGCGTGAAGGTCACGTATGCCTTCAAGGACATCTCGAAGCTGAAGTACAACATGCGCTCCGAGTCCACGATGGCGATGACCGAGTCCACCCCCGAGCTGATGACGTTCCGCTTCGCGCCGGCCGCCGCCACCGCGCCCGCGAAGCTGACGATCGTGATGCCGCTCGACAAGGCGCTGAAAGAGCGCAAGTCGAGCGGCCCGATGCCCAAGATGGACGACTCGGCGATGAACAAGGCGATGCTGGAGCAGTTCAAGTCGATGTTCGAGGGCCTCAAGGCGTCGGTCGCCGTGGAAGTGGGCGGGCCGATCGTCAAGACGAACGCGGACTACGTCTCGGGCTCGAAGGTCACGCTCCTGGCGATCGACTTCAACCAGATGATGGCGAGCGGCGCGGACTTCGAGATGTTCGGCGCCATCAGCGACGGCACCATGCCGCTCGCGGAAGCCCGCGAGAAGCTGAAGGCCACCAAAGGCCTGTCCCTGCAGCTGCAGCCCGAAGTGAACGTGGAGTTCGGGAAGAAATAACTGTAGGCCCGACCTCGAGGTCGGGCGTGCCCGAATGACCCGAATATTCATCGCCATCGCCGCCGCGGTCCTGTCGACCGGCTGCCTCACCATCGATTCGGTGATCGCCGTTCAGGCCGATGGCACTGGCACCCTCACGCATACGCTTTTCCTCAAATCGACCACGATAGAGTCGCTCAAGAAGTTCGCGACGACAAAAGAGAACAGGAACGATGCGGGGGGCTGGAAGGACTTCTTCAGCGAGGCGAAATGGCGCGAGGCCAGCGCGACCATGGGCGAGGGCGTCACGTTTCAGTCTCTGCAGCCTCTGAAGAAGCGCGGCTGGGAGGGCGTGAAAGTCGTGTATTTCTTCAGCGACATCTCGAAGCTGACGCTCAAGATGGGCTTCCCGTCCGTGATATCGCTGACAGAGCCTGCACCGGCGGCCGAAGCGATGACGTTCCGGTTCGCGCCGGCCGCCGCCGCCCCCGCGAGGCTGACCATCGTGATGCCGCCTGACAGGGCGTTGGACGAGCGCACGAGCGGCTCACCGTCGGAGACGGACGGCTCGCGGCCAACCCTCACGGCCCCGATCGCGCAGTTCAGGCCGATTCTGGACGGGTTCCGGGCGTCGGTTGCGGTCGACGTCGGCGGGCCGATCGTCAACACGAACGCGGCCTACGTCTCGGGCTCGAAGGTCATGATCCTGATGGTGGATTTCAACCAGATGATGTCGAGCGGCGCGGACTTCGGGATGTTCGGGACCGCCATCGACGGCCGTCTGCCGCCGGAGTTCCGCGAGAAACTGAAAGCGACCACGGGACTGTCAATGGAAGTGCAGCCGGAAGTGAACGTGGAGTTCGGGGGCAAATAAACGACCGCGTGGAGGACACGGAAACAAAGGAGCTCACGGGCAAAAGATCAGCACGGAGACACGGAGTAAACGGAGGATAAACCGGAAAAACTCCGTGTTCTCCGTGTCTCCGTGGTGATCCTTCTCCGTGAACTCCCTTGCCTCAGTTTACTCAGCGCGAAGCGCCACCACCGGATCCACCTTCGACGCCCGCCTCGCCGGCAGCCAGCTCGCGACCAGCGCGACCACGAAGAGCACGCCGGCGACCGCGGCGAACGTCGACGGGTCGGTCGCGCTGAGGTTGAACAGCATCTTCTCCAGCGTAGAGGACAGCAGGAAGGCCGCGATCAGGCCGATCGCGAGACCGACGGTCGCGAGCGTCATCGCCTGGCCGACGACGAGGCGCCGGACGGCGCCGACGCCGGCGCCGAGCGCGATCCGGATGCCCAGCTCGCGCGTCCGCTGCGCCACCGAGTACGACATCACGCCGAAGATGCCCACCGCCGCCAGCAGCAGCGCGACGCCCGCGAAGATCGCGACGAGCAGCATGTAGAACCGCGGCCGGGAGATCGACTCGGCGACGACCTCTTCGAGCGTCTCGATCGTCGCGATCGGCAGCTCCGCGTCGAGCTGCCGCACCTCGCGCCGGACCGCGGAGGCGAGCGTCGCGGGCGGCACGTCGGTGCGGAGCACGATTTCGAGCGAACTGTTCGCCACCTGCGCGTGCGGCACGTAGATCTCGGGCTCGAACGGCACGTCGAGCCCGAGCTGCCGGACGTCGCCGACGATCCCGATCACCTCGCCGCCGACGTTCGGCTTGTCCTTGCCGCGTCCCCAGCCGAGCCGGATCTTCCGGCCGATCGGATCCTCGTTCGGAAAGAACTTCTTCGCGGCGGCCTCGCTGATGAGCGCCACCTGCGGCGCCCTCTCGTCGTCCCGGGCGGTGAAGAGGCGACCCTTGAGGAGCGGGATGCCCACGCTCTGGAAATAGCCAGGCGTCGCCACGCGCGTCTCGAGCGTCGGCTCCTGCCCGGGCTTCGGTGGCGGCCATCCGTTGACGGTGAAGGACAGATTGAAGCTTCCGCGCAGCGGCAGCACGATGACCCCGCCGGCATGGCGAACTCCGGGCAGCGCTTCGAACCGCTCGATGGCGGTCCGGAAGAACCGTGTCTTCTGGTCGTCCTCTTTGTAGCGGCTGTCCGGCACGTCGAGCTCGAACGTGAGGACCTGCTCGGGCTTGAAGCCGGGATCGACCGCCTGCAGCCGCATGAAGCTCTTGATGAGGAGCCCGGCGCCGGCGAGCAGCGTCACGGCGAGCGCCACTTCGGCGACGATGAGCGCCCCGCGGGTGCGGCGGCCGGCGTGCGCCAGCCCGCGGCCTCCTTCTTTCAACGTCGTTGCGAGCGACGCGCCCGTCGTCTGGAGCGCCGGCAGGATGCCGAAGACGATTGCGGTCAGCATCGATACGCCCGCCGCGAACGCCAGGACGACGCGGTCGATCCGGACCGTGTCGAGCCGCTGGATGCCTTCCGGGTTGAGCGTCACGAGCGAGTCGAGCGCCCACATGGCCAGGAGCACGCCGGCCGTGCCGCCGGCGGCGCCGAGCACGACGCTCTCGGTGAGCATCTGGCGGACGAGCCGCCGACGGGGGGCGCCGAGCGCGGAGCGCACCGCCATCTCCGATTCGCGGGATGCCGCGCGCGCAAGCAGCAGGTTCGCGAGGTTCGTGCACGTGATCAGCAGGACGAACGACACGGCGCCCATCAGCACGAAGAGCGCGGTCCTCACGTTGCCCACGATCGCTTCGTGCAGCGGCCGCGCCGTCAGGCCCACGGCGGTATTGGGTTCCGGATACTGCTGCTCGAGCCGTCGGGCGATCGTCGCGAGCTCCGTACGCGCCTGATCGAGGGTCGCGCCGTCGCGCAGCCGTCCGATCGCGCGGAGAAACCAGGCGCCTCGATTCCCGTCGCCGTACATGTTTTCACGCGCGTACGGCACCCAGATCTCGCGTCCGAACGGAAACGAGAACCCTGTCGGCATGATGCCGACGACGGTGTACGGGACGCCGTCGAGAGTGATCGAAGCTGTCGAGCACGTCGCGGCGACCCCCGAAGCGCTGCTGCCAGAGCGCCTGACTGATGATGGCGACCTTCTCTTTGCCAGGAGCGTTCTCATCAGAACGGAAGACGCGGCCGAGCGCAGGCTGCGCGCGAAGGACGTCGAAAAAGCTGGCGCTGACCCGGACGCCTTGCAGACGGACCGGCTCTCCCCGTCCGGTCAACGTCACTTCCCCTTCGCGGTACGCCGCGGCGGACTCGATCGCCTGGCTCTGGTCGCGGGCGTCGTGGAAATTGGGAGCCGACATCGTTGTGGGCGCCCCTTCCCACACTTGAGAGATCGCGACCAGCCGATCCGGCTGCTCGAACGGCAGCGGCTTCAGCAACACCGAATGGATCACGCTGAACATCGTCGTCGTGCCGCCGATGCCGATCGCAAGCGTGAGGACGGCGACGAGCGTGAAGTGCCGGCTGCGGCCGAGCCAGCGAAGGGCGTAGAGGATGTCTTGGCGGAGTGAGTCCATGATGTTCAATGCTGAATGCTGAGTGTTGAATGCTGAGTGCTGCGAGGCGCGTGCCAGACCGGGCGACCGAAAGACGTATGATGTCAGGTTGTTAGCGGCGGGCGGCACCGCCGAGTTGTCCGAATCCGCCACCGACCGTTCGACACCGAACAGTGCCTCTCAAAATCGCCACCTGGAACGTCAACGGCATCCGCAAGCGGCAGACCGAGGTCCAGCAATGGCTCGAGCGCGAGCAGCCGGACGTCGCCTGCCTTCAGGAGATCAAGGCGCCGGCGTCGCAGATCCCGCCCGCGCTCTGCGAGATCGAGGGCTACTGGTGCTACTGGCACGGCGAAGGGGGCTATTCCGGGGTTGGGCTGCACGTGCGGAAGGGGAGCTTTCCGCAGCCTCCCGAGTTCTCGCATCCGCCCTTCGACCTCGAAACGCGGATCGTCGCGGCGCGCGTGGGAGGGCTGACCGTGGCGTCGATTTATGTCCCGAACGGCGGCAAGGATTTTCCGGCGAAGATGAAGTTCCTCGAGGCGCTCGACGCGTTCGCGGAGGGCTTCCGCGCGGCGGAGGCGCCCGTGGTTCTGTGCGGCGATTTGAACGTGGCGCGGACCGAGCGCGACGTCCATCCAAAGGAGCGCAAGCCGCGCGCCGTCGGGCAGCTGCCGGAAGAGCGCGCCCTCATCGAGCGCCTCATCAGCCGGGGTCTGGTGGATGTCGGGCGTGCGCTCGACCCGGATAACGACGACCTGTTCACCTGGTGGGCGCCCTGGCGCAACATGCGTCAGCGCAACATCGGCTGGCGGCTCGACTACGTTCTCGCCAGCCAGCGGATTGCGGACAAGGCGATGTCGTGCACGGTCGCGCGCGAGTTCGGCACGAGCGACCACGGACCGGTGACCAGCGTCTTCGACGTCGAGCCGTCTGCGTTTGCGATGCCGGGAAAGCCAGTGGCAACCAGCGCAGATCCATCACCGCCGCCTGCCCCGGGCCGTCTGTTTTGACTTGTCGCTGTAGAACCAGGCTTTAGCCTGGTTGTGGCACCAGGCTTTAGCCTGGTTGGAGAGTGAAGATGCGACTTCGCCTGTTCGTCCCGTTCATCAGCGCGTTCATTCTCGGCTCGACGATCGCGTTCGTCGAAAGCGCGCCCGAGCTACGGTTCGCGGTCACCTTCTCGAGCGCGCAGAGCGCGACGCCGCTCGACGGCCGCCTGCTGTTGATGGTCTCGACGAGCGAGGCGGCGGAGCCACGGTTCCAGATCTCGGACGGGCCCGGCACGCAGGCCATCTTCGGCATCGACGTCGATGGCTTGAAGCCGGGAGGCGAGGCGATCGTCGATGCGGCGGCGCTCGGTTATCCCATCGACAGCATCGCGCAGATCGCGCCGGGTAAGTACTACGTGCAGGCGCTGCTCCACAAGTACGAGACGTTCCGCCGATCCGATGGGCACACAGTCAAGCTGCCGATGGACCGCGGAGAGGGACAGCAGTGGACGCGAGCTCCAGGCAATCTCTACAGCACGCCGCAGCAGATTGTCATCGACCCGCGGAAGGGCGGGACGATCACGATCGCGCTCGACAAGGTCATCCCGCCGATCCCGGATCCGCCGACGACCAAGTACATCAAGCACGTCCGCATCCAGAGCGAGCGGCTGACGAAGTTCTGGGGCCGGCCGATGCACCTCGGCGCGCACATCCTGCTGCCCCACGGCTTCGACGAGCATCCGAACGCGCGATACCCGCTCGTCATCAACCACGGCCACTTCCCGTACACCTTCGGCGGCTTCCAGGAGGAGCCTGCTGATGCGACCGTGAAGTGTGAGTACAGCGACCGCTTCAAGCTGGATTGCTACAACCGCATTCAGCAGGAGCAGGCGTATCAGCTCTTCAAGGACTGGACGGGACCGGGCTTCCCGCGGATGCTCATCATCGAGATCCAGCACGCGAACCCGTACTACGACGACTCGTACGCGGTGAACTCCGCGAATCTCGGGCCATACGGCGATGCGATCACCTACGAGCTCCTTCCGCACATCGAGAAGACGTTCCGCGGCCTGGGCCAGCCGTGGTCACGGTTCATGTACGGTGGATCGACCGGCGGCTGGGAGGCGATGGGCGCGCAGGTCCTGTATCCGGATCAGTACAACGGCGCGTATATCGCCTGCCCGGATCCGATCGACTTCCGCGCCTACACGACGATCGACATCTATAAGGATACGAACGCGTACTACATCGAAGGCCCGTGGAAGCGGCTCCTGCGGCCGGGCAATCGCAACTACCTCGGCCACGTCAGTACGACGGTCGCCGACATGAACCGGCACGAGCTGGTCGTCGGGACGAAGAGCCGCTCGGGCGGCCAGTGGGATATCTGGGAAGCGGTCTACTCCCCCGTCGGTCCCGATGGATACCCGAAGCGCATCTTCGACAAGCGCACCGGCGTCATCGACAAGTCAGTCGCGGAGCACTGGCGCGAGAACTACGACCTCTCACACATCCTCCGACGCGACTGGGACAAGGGCCTCGGCGCGAAGCTGCGGGGCAAGATCAACATCTACGTCGGCGACATGGACAACTACTACCTGAACAACGCCGTCTACCTCGTCGAAGAGTTCCTGAAGACGACGAAGAACCCGCCGTTCGAGGGAGAGATCATGTACGGCGATCGTGCGGAGCACTGCTGGAACGGCGA
The DNA here is from genome assembly GCA_963847125.1 of uncultured Acidobacteriota bacterium. GTDB lineage: Bacteria > Acidobacteriota > Vicinamibacteria > Vicinamibacterales > 2-12-FULL-66-21 > DATAEE01. Next base: position 846,721 of record CAWJYM010000004.1, on the reverse strand, counting down.
TCCCACGCGCCCGAACGCGATCTCGCGGCTGCGGTATCACCAGATGTACCTGCCGAAGATTCAGGAGCGGATTCTCAAGACGGCGCCGGCGGGGGCGGATACGAAGAGCTGGAGGTACTGAGGCTACGGAGGGGGTGTGGACGTCAGGCCGCCGAGCGCAGCCCGAGCAGCGCCTCGCCGCCCTCGGCACGGAACACCGCCAGCGCCTCGTCACGGCGAGCCTGTGCGCGCTGAAGGATCTCGGTGAAGCGCGGATTCTCGCGGAGGGGCGCCAACCAGGGGTCGTGGAGCAGTGGGTCAACGACCGTGTAACCACCGTCAACCGCCGTGGCGAAGGCCTGCAGCGCCAGATCGTAGCTCCCCAGTTTGCACACCATGATCCCGCCGGTCATGAACCCTTCCGGATCGCCCCAGGTCATTTCGCCCACCGCACGCTCGGCCGCCTCGCGCGCGCCGGGCCCGTCGGTCAAGCAGGCGACGATCATCTCGTCCCACGCCTTGTAGGTGGCCGGAGCGTCGGCGGGCGGGCGTTTCCAGGCGGCCAACGCTTCGTCGCGGCGGCCGAGGCGGTAGAGAGCCATCACCTTGCTATCGGGATCGTCGTCCTCGATGCGGAGGATGCGTTCGTAATCGCCGAGCATCAGATAGGAATTGATCACGCTGGTCGGAATCCCGGGATCGAGCCGCCGGGCCTCCTCGTGCGCCGCCACAGAGGCGTGGAGGAGCCCGGCGTAGCGACAGGCATGGACCAGCCCGGCGAAGTGCTCGGGATCGACGGCCCGCCGCGCCCGCTGCAACAGCCGGCGCATCGCGTCCACCGCTCGCCCGGCATCGCACTCGAGTTGAGCGTAGTACTTGTGCAGGACAGGCAGGTCGGGATTGAGCACGAGGGCGCGCTGAAACGAGCGCTCGGCCTCGACGGCACTGACCGTATCGTCGAAATACTTCCCCAGCACGCGCTGGCAGCGGCCGAGTCCGGCCCAGGCCGGCGCGAACTGCGAATCGAGCCCCACACACCTCTGGTAAACATCGCGTGCCTCGGCGATGTGATCCCAATCGCGCGCCAGCTCGTTGGCACGCAGATAGAGCTCGTAGACGCCCGGGCTGCGTGGCGCGTCGGGCCGGACGACGCGGCTCTCGGGCTCGCCGAGCGACTGTGACAACGAGCGGACAATCCCCGCCACCAGCTCGTCCTGCATCGCCAGCACGTCTGCCAACGAATGCTGCGACGAGTGCGACCAGACGACGGTACCGGCCGGGGCTTCGACCAGCTGCGTCGTCGCGCGAAGCTGGTTGCCGGCGCGAAGAATGGTGCCGATGAGCGCCACGTCCACGTCGGCGTCGGCGGCGAGCTTGCGCAGGTCGGGCGCCTGCGGGTCGAAGCGGGCCGCCGCAGCGCTGGAGCGCACCAGCAGGTTGCGGGTGCCGGTCAGCGACATCGTGACCGCGTCGGGCAGGCTGAATGCCAGAAAGTCGGTCTCGGCGTCCGGGCGCAGCACGCGGAACGGCAGAGCAATGAATCGCGTCATCGTACGCGCCGCCACCGCCGAGAGCTCCCCCGAATCGCGATCCGCAATCGCTTCGCGAATGGCGGCGGCCATCGCAACCGCCGAGTCGTAGCGATCGGCGGCCTGCTTCTGCAGCGCTTTGTGGATCACGCGATCGAGCCCCGCCACCGTGCCGCCGCCGGACAGCGCCGGGGGCTGCTCGTGCAGCACGGCATGGAGCACGTCGAACATCGTGGCACCGTCGAACGCGACCTTGCCCGACAGCATCTCGAAGAGCATCGCCGCCAGCGGGAAGAGATCGGACCGCGCGTCGAGCGCCTCCCCGCGCACCTGCTCTGGCGCCATGTAGTTCGGTGTCCCGACGATGGTGCCGACCTCGGTGAGGCGGGTCGCGCTGTCGGCGCCGAGGCTGCCGGCGATCGGCCTGGCCAGACCGAAGTCGAGCAGCTTTACGCCGTGCGGCGTCAGGAACAGGTTTGACGGCTTCAGATCGCGATGGATCACGCCGCGCGCGTGCAGCGCGTCGAGGGCGTCGAGAACCTGCAGCGCGATGGTGGAGGTATCGGCCGGCGATAGCGGCCCGCGCATCACGCGCGCGCCGAGCGGTTCGCCGGCAAGCAGTTCCATCGCCAGGACCAGCCCGCCGTCGGTTTCCTCGACCTCGTAGAGCTGGCAGATGTTGGGATGCGAGACGCCGGCGGCGGCCCGGGCTTCACGCCACAAGCGTTGGCGCGACGTGTCGTCGGTCTGGCCGCGAATCGTCTTCAGCGCGACTGTACGGTTGAGCCGCTCATCGCGAGCCGCGTACACGACGCCCATGCCACCTTCACCGATCTTCCTTTCGATCTTGTAGCGACCGATACGATCGGGCACCGGCGCTGTGGAGGACATAAGGATTGATTGTAGCCGCTCTCGCGCATTGAGATAGCCGGCGCTACGCATTAGGATCGCGACATGACGATGTTGGAGAAGCGCGCCGTGTGCCTGGTGCTGCTGCTCTCGGGCACCGCGTCGCTTGCCAGCCTTCCCGGCGCTGCCGCGATCGACGCACGTGTGCGCGCCGCCATGGTCGAGACACGCGCCAACGGCATGGCGATCGCCGTGATCGATGATGGCCGAGTGGCCTACGTGCAGGCATACGGCGCACGCAACGCCAAGGGCGATCCGCTCCAGACCGACACGGTGATGTATGGCGCATCGCTGACCAAGACGGTGATGGCCTACACGACGCTGACGTTGGTGGACCAGGGCAGGCTGGACCTCGACGTGCCGCTCGGCGACTACCTCGAGCAACCTCTTATAAGTTACGGCGAGGGCCAGACGCATCTGGCCAAGTACGGCCCCTATCGCGATCTGGCTGGCGACGCACGCTGGCGCAGGATCACGGCGCGCATGGCGCTGACCCACTCCACGGGTTTCCATAACTTCTGGTTCATCGAGCCGGACAAGAAACTGCGCATCCACTTCGACCCAGGCTCACGGTACAGCTACTCCGGCGAAGGCTTCAGCCTGCTGCAATTCACGATTGAGCAAGGAGCCAGGACCAAGCGGCTCGGCCTCGACGTCAAGGAGCTGACCGACGCCATCTTCGTGCGGCTGGGCATGACCCGCACCAGCCTGCAATGGCGCCCTGACTTCCGGCCGAATCTGGCCGACGGGTGGAACGACAAGGGCGAACCGCTGGAGCATGACGAACGCTCCAATGTCCGCGTCGCCGGTTCGATGGACACCACGATCAGCGACCTGGCGAAGTTCATCGCTGCGCTGGTGCGGGGCGACGGCCTGTCGATGGCCGCGCGCGCCGAAATGGTCAAGCCATCGCTGCACATTGGTACGGCCCACCAGTTTCCCAACTTCGCGCCGTATCTACCGAAGGCCGAACAGCGGCCGGACCTCGCGGCCGGTTTGGGGGTGATCGTGTTCGAAGGGCCCCAGGGCCGCGGATTCTACAAAGGCGGCCACGACGCGCAGACCGCCAACAGCTTCGTCTGCCTGGAGCGCGGTCGCCGTTGCGTGCTGCTTCTCGCCAACGATGTTCGGGCTGAGGCACGCTTCGCCGATCTGGTGCGCTTCGTGCTCGGCGAAACCGGCGTCCCTTACGACTGGGAATATGCTGATCGGGCGGGCAAGTCCTAGCTGCTGTTGCCACTCACTGCCAGGCGCTCGGCTTATCAGGAGACACCCGACCTAGTCTCATCGTCCCCGCCTTTCTCTGCGGCCTCTGGCCTCCTCCGGGCTTCAGTCTTGTCCGGAGACGCCCGACCTGAAGGTCGGGCCTACTTCACCAAGATCGTCGCCTCGGCCGTCCGGCCGCGCGCATCACGCGCCGATACGACGTGCTCGCCGGGCCGGAGGGGCCACATCAGCGGCTCGTCCGCCGCGGATCGACCGGCGGACTTACCGTCGATCCGCCACTCGATCGATCCTCCGCCGGCGGTCGATGCGCGGAGCGGGAGCGTCTGAAATTGGCGACGCAGCGTCGGATCGATCAGATAGGTTGCGCCGTCCGGTGGGCTGATGATTTCCAGGGCAGGCCTAAAGGCCTGCGCTACGGGTGCCGTTGCGACGGCGGCCGCCGCGACGCCATCAGCAGGCCTGAAGGCCTGCGCTACGGGTACTGTGGTCTTGTAGCGCAGCCCTTCAGGGCTGCCCACAAGCCCCCGATCCGCCGCCCACGCGCGGTACTCGGGCGGCCAGACGACGAGAAGGCCCTCGTCCGTCTGGTGATGCCAGCTGCAGGGCAGGCGATCCTGCTCGGCCGCCACCCACTCCGTTATACGCGAGGGGCACCACGCGTTCGCGTGCATGCCGGACAGTGCGCAGATGGTCCCTTTGACGACCCCGTTCGAACGCTCTGTACGGCCTGCCTCGCCGAAGCGGCTCGAGGCCGTTGCCGCGAAGGCGGGCCCCTCCATTGGTTCTGTTTCAGCGCTGTACCGCCGCCCCGCAGCCAGCATGACGGCGTGGAAGATCGGCCCCGCGCCGGTGACGCCTGACGAATTGCGCAGCGGCGCGCGATCGAAGTTCCCCACCCAGACGCCGACCGTCACGTCGCGCGTATACCCGATCGCCCAGTTGTCGCGATAGCCCTGCGACGTCCCGGTCTTCGCGGCGACCGGAAACGGAAACTCCAGGCTCCCGCCCCGCCCGAAGACGAACTCGCGCGCATCCGCGTCCGAGAGCACGTCCGTGATCCAGAACGCCGCGCGCTCGCTCACGAGCCGCGTTTCCGTCCTGACGCCTGCCCCTCGCAGGCCGGCCGGGGCCACGAAGACGCCGCCGCGCGCGAACGACGCATACGCCGCGACCAGCTCGTCGAGCCGCACCTCGGCGTTGCCGAGCGTGACGCCCAATCCGTAGTGTGCAACGGTCTTGTCGAACGTCGTCAGACCGGCCCGGCGGAGAAAGCGGACGAGCGTCGGCGGCCCCAGCTCCGAGAGCAGCGCGACGGCAGGCACGTTCTCCGATCCCGCGAGCGCGAGCCGCGCGCGCATCGGGCCGCGGAAGCGGCCGTCGTAGTTGCGCGGGCTGTACACGACGCCCGCTTCGGCGGTCGGAAAGTGCGACGGCACGTCCGGCAGCACGCTCGACGGACCGTAGCCGGTATCGAATGCCACGGCGTAGGTGAACGGCTTGAGCGCGGAGCCCGGCTGTCGCGGCGCGACGGCGCCATCGATCGCTCCGCCGTGCGCGGCGTCGAAGTAGTCTCCCGATCCTTCCCACGCCAGCCACTCGCTCCGGCGGTTGTCGAGGACGACGACCGCCACGTTGTGCGCGCCGTGGCGATCGAGATCGCGCCGTTGGCTGCGGATGATCCCGGCCACATCCGCCTGCAGGACCGCGTCGAGGGTGGTGACGATGCGTCGTTCGCTGCCGGCAGCCGGGCTGCACGGGACCTGAAGGCTGAGGCTGGCCACACACCGCTCAGTACTCGCTCCACGAAGTGCGGAGCCGCGAACGCCGGCGCCTCGCGGCGGAGATTCAGGCGCTCGGCGAATGCTTCGGCGGCGCGAGGCTCGTCGATGAGCCCGAGCGCTCGCATCCGCTCGAGCACGCGGCGACCGCGCCGCGCGGCGCGGTCCGGATGCTGCCACGGGTTGAAGCGCGACGGCTGCTGCGGCAGCGCGGCCAGATAGGCCGCCTGCGCCGGCGTCAGCATCGAGGCGGGCACGCCGAAGTACGCGCGGCTCGCCCGTTCCGCGCCGGCGATCTGATTCCCGTACGGCGCGATGTTGAGATAGAGCGCGAGGACCTCGCGCTTCGACAGGCGGTGCTCGAGCCGCAGCGCGAGAATCGCCTCGTGCAGCTTGGTGCGGGCCCGGCGACTCGGCGCCTGACGGCCGGCCCGCTCGGCCGCTCGCGCGCACAGGAGCTTCACTACCTGCTGCGTGAGCGTCGACCCGCCCTGGACGACGCGTCCCTCGGCGACGTTGGTCTTCATCGCTCGAGCCAGCGCGATCGGGTCAACGCCCGGATGGAGGAAGAACCGATGGTCCTCGGCGGCGAGCGTCGCGTCGACGAGTGTTTGAGGAAGCGCCTCCGCCGCCAGCGTCTCCCCGCGCAGTCCTCCGCCGCCCCTCGCCTCATAGAGCGGCACGCCGTTCCGATCGACCACGACCGTGGAATCCACTGACGACAGGTCGAGAAGGTCGTCAGGCAGAGGGCCGAAGCGGATCCAGGCAGTGAGGGCGAGGACGATCGCGAGGCAAGCCGCAATGACGACCCTAAAGGGTCGTACCACAACGACCCTGAAGGGTCGTGCCACGGCAGCCCTGAGGGGCTGCGCTACGAGAATCCGCTTAAGCCCCAAGCCCCAACCCCCAAGCCCCAGCCTCACCGCTTCACCTCGACGATGACGGTCCCAGTCCGCCCGAACACTTCGGGCTCGTACATCTCCTCGACGTGCGCAGGCGCGGTCTTGAACGTCCCGGCCGTCGTCGCCCGGACGATGTAGGAGAACTCGTGGGTGCCTTCGCTCAGCCGCGTCGCGAACAGCATGACGCGATCGTCGTGGCGCTCTACGTGATCGAACCCGCCGCGCTCCCACCAGTTCCGCCAGTCGCGCGACGCCCCTTCGTCCACGTCGCGCTGCTTCTTCGCCAGATCCGCCGCGGTCGTCTGGAACCAGGACTCGACCGGCTCGAAGCCGGCGGGAATCGGATCGACGAGCGCCACCCACCGTCGCTCCTTCGGAATCTCCAGCGTCAGGGTCACCTTGATCAGATCACCGGCCTTGAACGTCGTCCCTGGCGCCTGTGGTTCCGCCAGCGCGTCCGCAATCGGAGCGTAGCGGCGTGAGATCGCGAAGCCCTTGTCGAGGCTGTCGTGGAAGATCCGATCCGAAGCGTACTGAAGACGCGCCACGTAGAAGAGCGTGCCGGTCCCCTGCTTCGAGAAGGTGAGCGGCTTCGTCTCGCCCGCGCCGACCTTCGCCAGCAGCTCCGGCATTCGGAGGTCGCGCGACAGCGCTTCGGCCGAACGCCCCTTGAACGTGTCGCGCGCCAGCTCGGTCTCGCCGACCTTCACGAAGGCGGTGAAGTCGGGGATCTCCGACTCGAACCGGCGGTAGTAGTTCACGAGCCCCTGCATGGCCCACGCGTTCTCCTGCGTGTTGCCCCACCGGCCGTTCTCGCGCGCGTTCATCATCCACCGGACGACGCTTCGGATGAGCGGCTCTGCGCCGCCGCGGCGCACGAGCGAATCGAGCACGATCGCCGTCGATCGCACATTCGAGCTCCACAGCCAGGAGAGATACGGATCGTCCAGCTCCTCGACGTGCGCGCTCCCTCCTTCGGGGAGGATGGCGTTCGTCATCCGGCGCCGCAGCTCCTCGAGCCGTGGGATCGGACGGCGTTCTTCGACGCGATCGCGTCGTACAAGTGCGCGAGCCCGAAGACCGGCATCCGGTCGCGGTACTGGTACAGACGGTTGACATGGCTGTCCTGCGGCTTTCCGACGTCGTCGAGCACCTTGACCGCGAACGCCTTCCAGGCGGTGAAGGACGGCATCCAGGCCTCGTTCGTCGGAGGAGGCTGGGCGAGTGACTCTTCGAGGTAGCTCGCCGCGCGCGACATCACGTCCGTCGTCACGTCGTACTTCAACGTCTTCGCGCTCTGCATGACGTGCAGCACGTAGCTCGTCAGATACGACAGATCTCCGGAGCAGCCTCCCGGCCAGTACGCGAAGGCGCCGCTCGGGCACTGGAACTTCTCCAGCTCCACGAGCGAGGTCTGGACGGCCGGCCGCAGCTTTTTCGGATCGATCCCCGGCAACGCGAACGCATCTCCGAGATCGGCCGCGAGCAGCAGGGCGAGCGTCCGCGACGAACGCTGCTCCGCACAGCCGTACGGGTACTCCACGAGATAGCGCGCGCCTTCGCCGAGGCCGACCATCGCCGTCGATGACAGCTCGACGTGCAGGCCGCCGACGCCCGGAACGACCCCTTCAGGAACAGTGATCTTTTCCGTCGCGGTCGCCGTCGAGGCCTCGCCGTACGCCGCGACGGTCTCTTTCGACGAGAGGATCTCGACCGGAATCGTGTCCTCGAAGGCATCCGCTTCGCTGTTCAGCCGCACGCTCATCGAGACGCGCGCCCGGCCGACGGTTTTCGCGATGGCCTCGAACCGGACCTCGCTCTGCCCTTTCGCGCCGACCCGCACGTCCTGCCGGCTGTCGCCGCGGAACTCGAGGACCCCTGGATCGAGGCTCTTGATGGTCACGACCGCCGTTCCCGGGTCCGAGAGCTGGCTGGTCACCACCGAGCCGAAGTGCACGCGATCGCCGACGGCGAGGAATCGCGGGAACGTCGGCCGGAGCAGGACCGGCTTGTTGATCCGGATCTCGCTTTCTCCCGATCCGAAGCGTGACGCCCGGTCGCCGCCGACCGCCATGATGCGATACGTCGTCAGCGACTCCGGCAGCTTGACGTCCACCGACGCGCGCCCGCTGGCATCGGTCGTCACCGACCCGAGCCAGAATGCGAGCACCCGAAAATCCTTACGAACGCCGGCCCCGCTGTCGTCACCGCCTCCGCCTCCTTCGTCGGTGCCCTTCGGCGTCAGGACGCGCCGGCTGATGATGCGCTGGCGGTTGTCCGTGTTCAGCACCTGAAGCGCCTTCTGGACGTAGACCGAGCCGAGCACGTCCGGCGTTCGGAAAGCGGTGAGCGACAACACGCCGTAGTCGACGGCCCAGAGCGTGATCTCGCTCGACGCCGGCTTCCCCAGCACGTCCCTGACCTCGAGGTCCACCTTCGCCATGCCCGCGGGCCGATACTCGACGCGGTTCGACTTCACGTTCACGGTGAGCCGCTTCGAGGCGTCTTCGACCATGAGCTCGACGTAGCCGAGGCGGAACGTGGGCTTGCCTGGATCACTCGCGTCTTCGACGACGGCGTCCCGGACCCCGGACTCCGAGTATCGTTTGCCCACCTCGGGCTTCGACGGCTCGGCCGCTGCCGTGTCCGCGACCGTGCGACCCTTCACGAGCAGCACGGAGACGTAGACATTGGGAATGTCCGCGTCGGTCACCGGCACCGTGATCGACTGCTGCGTGGACGTGAGCGCGAACTGCCGGTGCGAGCGGATCCCCTCACGCTCGGTCGTTACGAGCGCGGTCGCCTGCTCCCAGGGCGACTGAATCATGATCCTGGCGGTGTCGCCCGGCTTGTAGCGCGCGCGATCGGCGACGAGCTCGATCCGGTTGTGGTCGAACCGCTGCCACGCGGTATAGCCCTCGCCGAGCACGTAGAAGGACTGCGAGGTCGTCGTATGACGCCCCTCGGCGTCGGTTGCCGTGGCCTTCAGCACGAACGAGCCGCCGCTCGGGAGGGGGATTGACAGCGGCACGGGCTCCTCCGCCGTCGTGACGGTCCACGTGCCCTGCTCCACCTCGTTGCGGTGCGTTTCCCAGGTGTAGAAGCCGTTGCCTTCCGCCCGTCTGACGCTGTTCCACTGGATCTGCGTGAGCGTGACCTTGACGGGCACGCCGGACGTCACGCGCCCGTCGGGCGTCACCGCGACGATCGCCGTGTCGGCGCCGCGCTTCTGCTCGATGAAGTACTCGACGCGCTTCAGGCCGATGTACCACGGCGCCGGATGGACGACGATGCTCGCGCGGTTGGCGATGTGCTGGCGGGAGACGTCTTCGACGTCGCCGTCGACCGTGTAGCGGTACGGGCGGCCGGCGGTCGCCGGCGTGGCGAACGTCACCGCGATCTCCCCGCGCGCGTTCAGCTCTCCCTCGGCCCCGCTGACCTGCTCGGGTTCGCTTCGCGACCAGGAGCAACACTCCTCGAACGTGAACCGGTCTCCCGGGAATCGATCGCGGATCTGCTCGGTCACGCCGGCGTCCGGCGTCTTGAAGAACTTCCACGTGACCGGCCGGCCCGTCATCGCCGCGCCGAACAGGTATCGCGCCGTGATGACGCCCTCGAGCGTGGCGCCGGCGAGCGGGGACCCCGCGGTCAGCGTCGCGTCCACGCGAAAGTCCGGTCTCCGATACGCGGCGACCAGGAAGCCGCCGTGCACGCGCTCCTGGGTTCTGGCGGGATCCCAGCGCATCTCGTTGCGCTCGTCCTGGTCGGCCGGCTCCTTCTGGTCGCCCGTGCTCGCGATGATGGAGTAGTTTCCGAGCGCGCCGTCGGCGGGCAGCGTCATCGTCCATTCGGCGCTGCTCCAGGCGTTCATGTTGATCGTGCGCTTGTCGATCTCCTTGTCGCGGCTGTCGCGGACGCTGACATGGATCGGCGTGCCGCTCGAGATCATCTTGATGCCGGCGGTCGTGTCGCTGCGGAGGATCGCCTTGACGTGGACCTCTTCGCCGAGCCGATAGACGCCCCGATCGGTGAACACCGTCCCGCGCAGGACCGGACTCGCCTCATAGAGGCTGAACGATTGTCCGAAGTCCCAGGGGGAGATCCCTTCGTTCCAGTCGCTGGCCGAGTACGCGACGTCGCCGTCCTTTTCGGCCAGGACGAGAAACGAGAAGCGCCACCACTCCCTGGCCGAGCGCAACGGCGTGTTCGGCGCGAGCACGAGCCCGTCAGGCCCCGTCGTCCCCTTCCAGAACGTGGCGTTGTCCGGTGTGATGATCGAGACGCTCGCGCCGGCGACCGGTGCCCCCGTGTCGAGGCGCGTGACGAATACCAGCGTGTTCTCAGGACTGTCCTTGACGTTGATCCCGAGGTTGGTGACTTGAACGATCGTCGACCGCGCGCGGTTCTCGGAGTAAATCGTCGCGCGGGGGATGACTTGCCCCTCGCGCACGCCCGCCCAGACGAGTCCGGTCCCGCCTGGGTTCACCGCCGGCTTGAGGTTGAGGCCGTGGGATTGGATGGTGTCCGCTTTGACGGGCAGTGAGCGGCGCTCGCCCGGTCCGGGTGGGGTCGCGAGGAAATTCTGCCCTTGCAGCTCGAGCACTTTCGGCATCAGCTCGGAGAGCGCCAATGGCACGGCCCACTGCGTGACGTTCCGGAAGTTGCGCGAGTAGAACGGCAGCAGCAGGCCGCCGGACGATTCCCACACGCCGTGGCCGTCGCCGAAGCTCGTGAACGCGCGCTGGTGCCAGTTCTCGATGATCCCGATCCAGTTGTGGCCGAGCGTCTGTCCGTCGGTCGCCTGGAGGCTGCTGTCGACGCGGACCGCGAAGGTCCGTGCGGGCGGCTGGCGCTCGAAGCCTGCGTCCTCGAGCGCGAGCCAGTCGACATAGTCGTTCGGATGGCGGCGCGGGGCCTTCGAGGATTGCGGCACCGGCCGCTCGCGCTTGGGATCGGTCACGTCGATCACGGACACGGCCTTGCGCCAGCTGTCGGGCGCCACATAGGTACGCACCCGGGCGGGATTCCAGCGCTCGGGATCGCATCCCGCCGTGCAGTTGAAGCCGTCGACGAAGAAGGTCCGTTCGAGCTTGATCGTGAAGACCTGTTCGACGCCGGGCGTTTCGGGGCCGGCCGGCGAGGGCACGTCCGGCCGGACGGTGACGCGCAGCCAGCTGTCGGGCGGCATCGCCGGCACCTGCAGGACGACGCGCTCGGGCGCCCGCGGAAAAAGTCCCTTGTCCCAGTCGGCTGCGAGCGTGCCGGCCACCGTCATCGTCGCCTTTGCCGCCGACGCCGCCATCGCCACCTTCGCGTCGAAGCGCTGCAGCGAAGCGGGGTCGAGGGTCTTCATCCGTTCGCGCGCCGCGGCCGAGATCGCTGGCGGCGTGAACTCGTGCGGCTCGTACGCGAGCGTCAGGTGCTCGAGAGCGTCCGCGGCCTGGACGCGCTGGTTGAAGCGCAGGACGATGACGATCGGTTCACCCATCCGTTTGTTCTGACGGTACCAATGCGTCTCGAGCAGCTTCACCGTCGGCGTCGTGAATGTGAAGCGATACGGCGCCGCCAGCTTGCGGCCGCTCACGGCGGTGGCCCCCGCGTCGACGGTCACCTCGAACTTCGTCGCATACGGCAGCGGCTTCGACCGGTCGGGCGTGAAAATCAGGACGGTCGTGCCGGACCAGCGGAACTCACCCGCGATCGCCGGGCGAATCCGCACGAACGGTACGCGGACCGGCTGCGGGATCTTGCCGAGCTCGACCATCGGCTCGGAAAACACGATCCGTATCTCGTTCACCTGATCGAGTTGCGCCATCTCGCCGGTGGGCCCGGCGGACACCACTGTCAAGCTCGATTGAGCGAACGCTGCGTGAGCGGCAGCGAGCAGACACACGACGGCCAGGGCCAAGCGGGCAGGGTAGTAGCGCATAGGTTTGTGCGGGAGCTCTATTAGTGTAGCGCAGCCCTTAGGGCTGCAACGCGGCGCAGCCCGTGTAGCGCAGCCCTGTAGTGAGCCCTGTAGCGCAGCCCTTTAGGGCTGCCCCTTGGCTCTTCCGGGCTGCAACGTAGCGCCTTCGCAGGGTGCTCTGTGGTAGTTGGACACCGGAGATCTGGCGATGGCCGACCCGCGCAGCGGCGGACGTCAGGAACCGATCGGCCGCTCTTCCTTGACCCGATGGAGCAGCCGGTAGTCCGCGGTTTGTGCAGCCTCGTGCAGAACCGATTCGTCAACGGCTCGTCCCGATTCCTTACAGATTCGTTCCGACTCGGTCGCGAGCACTTTGAGCGCCTTCCGCGCAAAGGCGATGACCTCGCTCAGTCGATCGGACTGATATGCCATCCAGCTGGCGAAGACCTTCCCAGCGGCGTAGCGTCGCAGCGGTCGGGACAGACGCTGGTCGGCCCGAGCCGCTCCGGGCGCCGATCGATGGCGCGCGAAGGCATGGCCGACCGCGTCGAGCAGCGGCTCGCCGCCCGGGCGCCACTTCGACAGCGTCGCGGTGGCCGACGCCAGCGCGGCGAGCGCCTGGTCGGCGGTCCAGTCGTCGCGCGAAAACAACCGCACGGCCTCTCGCTCCCAGGCCGTGTAGCTGTCGAGATCCATCAGGACCTCTGGCGCGAGGAGCGGGGGCAGGGAGGCGCGGGCGTCCAGGCCTTCGTAACGGGCATCACCGGGAAAGGCCGGCGGGTTCGCCACGATCTCGAGCGGCACGTCGTCCCGGAAGAGCATCGACGCGGCGGTCGGGCAGAAATGCGACAGGGCGATGTGCGTGCCACGGTCGTCGATGAGGGCCCGGCGAGGGAACTGCTGGCAGGCCATCGGCAGGGCGTCGTGGCCGTGGTCGCGGTGGAGCGCGCACAGACGGAGGCCGGCGGCGTCGAAAAACCGACAGCCGCCCGCCGTCGCCAGCGTGGCGGCGCCGACGAGCGGCTGCCGGTGCACTTCGACCGGGATCTCCCAGCCGGCCGTGCAGCAGGCGCCGGCGTGACGGCACCGATAGTCCGCGTGTATGCTCAGGCTGAACGTAGCCACGGATTTCGCGGATCAAGCTTAGCCACGGATTTCACGGATTGCACGAAAAGGATAGGGGGACGAGCGCGTGGCCAACAAGAACGTCACTGATGCGATCAACGGTCAGATCAACTCCGAGCTGAGCGCGTCCTATTCGTACCTCGCGATGTCCGCGTGGTGCGAGGCGCAGAACTTCACCGGCGCGTCCCGATGGCTGCGGCTGCAGAGCCAGGAAGAGTACATGCACGCGATGAAGCTCTTCGACTTCGTGCTGGCGCGCGGCGGAAGCGTCCAGCTCAAGGCGATCGACCAGCCGCGCCTGACGTTCGAGTCGCTGGCCGACGTCTTCGTCAAGGCGCTCGCGCAGGAGCAGGGGGTCAGCCGCGAGATCGATTCGCTCTACGAGCTCGCGTTTCGTGAAAAGGCGTTCGCCGCGGTCGCCGAGCTGCAGTGGTTCCTGACCGAGCAGGTCGAAGAAGAGAAGACGGCCCGCGAAATCGTCGCGAAGTTCAAGCTGATTGGCGGCGACCCGGCTGCGACGATAGACCTCGATCGCGAGCTCGGGGCGCGAGTCGCGGCCCAGGCGCCCTCCGCTACCGCGCCCTGAGATGGGAGCTCCTGAGACGGTTTCAACGCAAAGGCCGCAGAGAACGCAGAGGCTGGAAGCAGGATCGGCCGGCGCGCCTTCGGCGCGTGCGTTGCGCGAACGAGCCCGCACGTAAGAGCCATTCGAGAAACATTACTTGCCCGGCTCTTACGTGCGGGCTCGTTCGTGCAACGCCAGGCCCGACCGAAGGTCGGGCCCCGGCCGATCCTGCTTCCAGCAAAGGCCTCCGCGTCCTCTGCGGCCTCTGCGTTTGATCCGTCTCTGCGCCCTCTGTTCCCTCCCCGCCCTCATGGTTGGGCGGGCAGCATGTTGCGGATGGCAGCGATGCGCCAGCCGCCTTCCTTGCCGGTCAGCACGAAGCTCGTCCACATCCGCCGCGTCGCGCCGCCCGGCAGGCCGCTGATCTCGTAGCGGCCGTCCGCAAGAGCCACGCCGGGCGCGGGAAACCTGACGGTTTCAATCGTGATCGTACGCGTGCCGCCGGTCTGCTGAGACGACGCCAGCGTGCCCTTGACGACCTCACCGCGCCCGCGCCGCCACTGGCCGGAGGAGGTGAGCTGATCCGCATCCTCGGTGAACAGCGCTTCGATCGCCTTCGGGTCGCGCCGCTCCCGTGCGTCGACGTACCGTTTGACGATCTCGCGAACGGCCCCCTCGTCCTTCGCGGGGCCCGGTGCCTGGGGAGCGGATGGAACGACGGTCAGCAAGGCGACGAGCGTCAGGAAACGCATGGAAGACCTCCGGAGTCCAACGTGTCATTCAAAGCGCAACGCCTCTGTCGGGCTGACCGACGCGGCCCGCCACGCGGGAAGCATCGCCGCGCCAGACGCCACCAGTGCCAGCAGACAGCTCGCGAGCGCAATCGTCGGTCCATCGAATGCGCGAACGCCGTAGAGCTCCGCCTCGACCAGACGCCGGAGAGCCCATGCAGAGGGGAGGGCAATCATGGTCCCGGCGCCTATCATGATCGCCGCGTCCCGCATGATGAGCCAGACTGCGGCGGCGCGCGTGGCGCCGAGCGCCAGGCGAACGCCGATCTCCCGGGTGCGCTGCGTGACG
Organism: uncultured Acidobacteriota bacterium; assembly: GCA_963847125.1. Classification (GTDB taxonomy): domain Bacteria; phylum Acidobacteriota; class Vicinamibacteria; order Vicinamibacterales; family 2-12-FULL-66-21; genus DATAEE01. Next base: position 831,719 of record CAWJYM010000004.1, on the reverse strand, counting down.
ACGAACGACATCACTCCGTACAGGCCAACGACCGAGAGGAGGAGGGCTATTGCTCCGAAACCGCTCGACAATGTCGCCAGCATCCGCTCGGTACGCAATGACCGGTCGATCTGTTCCTCGAAGGTCCTGAGCGAGACAGGGAGGGCGGGATCGACCTGCGCGACCGTCTCGCGAAGCGAGGCGAACGCGGAGTCCGCGCTTCCTCGCATCCTCAGATAGAACGTCCCGTCACCCGAATTCTGGTCCCAGAAATTGAAGAACACCTGTTCAATTTCTCCGTCGCGAAGGGTGCGACGGCTGAAGTCCCTGACCACGCCGATGATCTCGATGTCGGTGACCACATCGGGCCGCCGCCCCAACCCGAGACGGTGTCCGACCGGGCTCGTGTCTTTGAAGTATCGACGTGCGAAGCTCTCATTGACGATGGCCAACCGATACGCCGTTGGCTTGCTCCCTGGAGCACGAACGTCGCGCTCGTCGAAGTCGCGGCCGGCAACGATCGGCGTTCCCAGCGTTGAAAAGAAGCCTGGACCAACGCGCATGCGAGACACGGCGCGATTGGTGACGATGCGTTCATCGAGCTGGATTGTGAGGCTGGTGGTCGACCAGCCGCCGCTCAGCAGGCCGGTGTTCGCGACGGCGGCGCGTTCGACCCCGGGTTCGTCCTGCAGTCTTCGAAACAGCTCGCGCATGGCCTGCTCGGCGGCCGACTCCGAGTACCCGAGCGACGGCGGATCGACTGAAAGCATGACGAGTCGGCTGGCGGCGAATCCAACCCTCTCGTGCAGGCGGGACAACGTCTGAACGAACAAGCCCGCGCCAATCAACAGAACCAATGTGAAGGCCATCTGACCGACCACCAGCAGCTTTCGGAGTCGGACTCCGCCGCCCGTCGCGACACGGGATCGCTCCGTCAGCGAGGCGACGAGCGAAATCCGGCCAGCCTGAAGGGCCGGCGCAAGACCGCACAGTCCACCCGTAGCGACGCTGGCAAGGAAGGCGAACAGAAAGACCCGGTGGTCCATTCGAAAGCTCAGATCATCGCCCTGCGAGAGGAACACGAGCAGAACCTGAGACAGGGCCGGCGCAGCCACGAGACCGAGCACGACTCCGCTCAGGGTGATCAACAGGCTCTCGACCAGCAGCTGGCTCATGATGCGAGCCCGCGTCGCTCCGAGCGCCATGCGGGTCGTCAACTCGTGGCGTCGCGCCGCCCCGCGCGCCAGGAACAGGCCGGCGACGTTCAGGGACGCCAGCAGGAGCAAGAGCACGGTTCCGCCCATCAACACCCAGATCGGCCGCTCGATGGCGCCGCGCAGGATCGACAACCCCCGGGCGGCGGGGAGCACGTCGATAGTCGACGCGAGAAAGTTCCGGCGCTGCTGTGCGGTCACGCTCGGAAAGCCCTCGCGGCGCGTATCGGCCTCGAGCATCGACTTGAACCAGGGCTGGAGGCCAGCATGGACTTCTTCGGCAGTCATGCCTGGCTTGAGACGCCCGAAGACGTGCATCCACGCCGCTCGCCGATCGAGCAGACGGTCCCAACCCGGATCGAGGTTCGCCGCCTCCCGCGTCATCACGGCCGGGAGCCAGAGTGCTGGAACTGCGAGCGGGTCGACGCCGGGGAAGCTCGCCGGTGCGACACCGATCACCGTCATGGGATAGTTGTTGACCAGGACTTTGCGCCCGACGACGTCCTGCTCCCCGCCGAGACGGTTCTTCCAGAAGTTGTGAGAGAGCACCACGACCGGATGGGCCCCAAGGTGGAGGTCGTCCGACGGATCGATGAGCCGACCCAGTTCGGGACGCACGCCGAGTACCTGAAAAGTACGAACCGGACACGATCTCGGCACGAACGGGCTCGTGCTGTTTTCCGGTCGAGAAGTTCACGTTCGCCGGGTGGCGACAGAAGACGCCGTCGAAGAACCGCCCCTCCTCCTGCAGATCGCGGCAAAGCGGATAGGACATCACACGGCCGTCGCCCCACGCGCTGGAGAGGGAGTCCCCCCTCCAGGCCAGATGAACGAGACGTTCGGCCTCCTTCACCGGCAGGGACCGCAGAAGGACCTGGTCCAACAGAGAAAAGATCGCGGCGTTCCCGCCGATGCCCAGCGCGAGCGAGAGCAGGGCGGTGACCGTGAAGCCCGGACTGCGCGCCAGCATGCGGCCGGCATACCGGAGATCGCGACCCGCGTCGTCAAGCCAGCGCCTTATCCTCGCCATACGGTTATTCCCCTTAATCAAACCCTTCCAGCAGCAGCTTCACGTCGTTCAACGCCGGCGCGCCGTCGATCGCCCCCGGCTTGGTGCAGCTCACCGCGGCCGCCCCGTTGGCGAACTGGAGGATCCGATCGGCGCTCCAGCCGCGGACCAGGCCGTACAGGAACCCGCCGCGAAAGACGTCGCCCGCTCCGGTCGTGTCGACCGCGCGCACCTGGTGGCCCGGAATCGTGATGAACCGGTCGCCGTCGAGCGCCGCCGCCCCCTTCGCGCCGAGCGTCACCGTCAGCAGCCCCTGATGGGTGCGGCGGAGCGCCCGCAGCGCGCGCTCGGGATCGGCCTCGCCCGTCAGCTCGGTCGGCACCTGCTCGGCGAAGATCGGGTGGCTGGCGAGCGACACGAGCTCCCGCGTGCGTTCCGTGACGCGATCGAGGTCGGTCGTGATCGGCACGCCGGCCTGCCGGGCGATGCGCGCCGTCGCGACGGCGGCGGGGTCGTCGACGTCGTCTACATGCACCGCGCGGGCGGTCTCAATCGCTTCGCGCGGCAGCTCGCTCGTGTGCAGCGCCAGCGTGCGGCTCCGCTCCCACAGCACGATGCGCTCGCCCGACCCTTCGTCGATCAGAATCGCCGCGGAGGCGTTCATGGCGCCCTCGCGCCGGATGACGTCCGACACGTCGACCCCCAGGCCGGCGAGCCGCTCGACGATGCGCGCGCCGTAGACGTCGGCGCCGACGACCCCGACGTACTTCACGCGCAGGCCCAGCCGCGCGCAGGCGGCGGTCGCCGTGGCGGTCTGCCCGCCGCAGCGCTCGCTTCGCTCGCGCACCGGCAGCTTGGACAGGCCCGCCTCCGGCCGCGGCCAGGACGGAAGCCGGTACACGAAGTCGATCGAGTTGGCGCCGACCCCGACGACGTCAAAAACCATGGCTGGAGCGCAGGGCCTCTCAGGCCCTGCGGGTCGATAGTGTATAACTCCTGTGGCACCAGGCTTCAGCCTGGTCCGAACGACGCTGAAGCGTCGTACCACAACCACCCTGAAGGGTGGTTCCACACAGCTATGTCAGTCGAGTTCATCGCGCTGCTCTTCGTGTTCATGCTGGCGACGTTCGTGGGGCTCGACGTCATCCGGCGGGTGTCCCGGCTGCTGCACACGCCGCTGATGTCGCTCACCAACGCCATCTCCGCGATCGCCGTCGTCGGCGCCATCCTGCTGGCGGGCGAGGCGGAGACGCCGTTCAGCACCGCGCTCGGCCTCATCGCCGTCTTCGCCTCGACGACGAACATCGTCAGCGGGTTCCTGATCACGGACCGGATGCTGAAGATGTTCAAGCGGCGCGAGCCGAGGTCCGTGATGTCGGCCGCCACCGAGCTCACCTACCTCGTCTCGACGGCGCTTTTCATCTTCTCGCTCAAGTGGATGAGCGACCCGAAGACCGCGCGCCGCGGCGTCTTCGCGGGCGTCGTCGCGATGGCGCTGGCCGTCGGCGGGACGCTGATCCATCACGAGATCGTCACCTATCGCGGGATCGCGATCGCGTTCGTGCTGGGGACGATCGTCGGCGTCCCGCTGTCGTGGGTGCCGCTGACGGCGGTGCCGCAGCGGACCGCGCTGTCGCACGCGTTCGGCGGCCTCGCGGCGGGGCTCGTCGGAACCGCGAAGTACTATCTCTGGCTCCCGACGGGAGAGCTCACGACCTTCCGCATGGCGGCGATCGCGGTCGAGATCGTCCTCGGCTACCTGACGTGCACGGGCAGCCTGATGGCCGCCGGCAAGCTGCAGGAAGTGCTGCCGACGCGGCCGATCACCTACCGCAACCAGAACTTCATCAACTTCGGGCTCTTCGGCCTCGCGGTGGTCATCGCCGGCTGGCTCGTCGTCGATCCGTCGAGATCGTTCCTGTTCCCGATTCTCATCGGGCTCGCGCTCTCGTTCGGCGTGCTGCTGGTCCTGCCGATCGGCGGCGCGGACATGCCGACGGTCATCTCGCTGCTCAACGCGTACGCGGGCCTCGCGGCCGTGGCGATGGGCTTCGTGATGGAGAACAAGCTGCTCATCACCGCGGGCGCGCTCGACGGCTCGTCCGGCCTCATCCTGTCGATCATCATGTGCCGCGCGATGAACCGGTCGTTCACGAACGTCCTGTTCGGCGCCTTCGGGCAGGTCCAGGCGGGCAGCGCCGCCACGGAGCAGCGGACCGCGAAGAGCGCGACCGCGGAGGATGCGGCGCAGATCCTCGAGAACGCGAGCTCCGTCGTCATCATCCCCGGCTACGGCATGGCGGTCGCGCAGGCGCAGCACCGGATCCGCGATCTCTACGAGCACCTCGCGAAGCGCGGCGTGGACGTGAAGTTCGCGATCCACCCGGTCGCGGGACGGATGCCCGGGCACATGAACGTGCTCCTCGCGGAAGCGGAGATTCCCTACGACCGCCTCGTCGAAATGGACGACATCAATCCGGACATGCCGCAGGTGGACGTCGCGCTCGTCGTCGGCGCCAACGACGTCGTCAACCCGGCGGCGCGGCACGACAGCAAGAGCCCGATCTTCGGGATGCCGATCATCGACGCCGACAAGGCCAAGACGGTGATGGCGATCAAGCGCTCGATGAACCCGGGGTTCGCCGGCATCGAGAACGAGCTGTACTTCGCCGACAACACGCTGATGCTCTTCGGGGACGCAAAGGCGGTCGTGGGCGATCTCGTCAAGCAGATGGCGGGCGGCGAATCGGTGCACTGATGGCGCCGGCTGTACGAGACCGGGGCTCCGTGCCGCATGACAGCCTGGTGCTGCTCGACGAGACGGACACGAGGCGCCGGATCCTCCAGCACGCGTTGATCCTCGACGGCATCCTCCTCCTCCTGGTCGCCGGGGCGCTCATCAAGACAACCGACAATCTCATGCTTCCCGGTGGCCTCGTGTTGACTGCCGGCCTTGTGAGCCTCCTCATCGCGTTTTTCATCAAGCAGCGATGGACGGTCCCCTACAAGGGACACGTCATCCGATTCGAGAACGACCCTCTTCGCGGCGAGCGCCTGTTCATCGACGATGACCTGGTCGCAAAAGGCGGACTGGGCGTTCGAATGGTCCTGCAGGACACTATCAAGCAAGGGGCCGGCACCGGCGACCGGATCACCGCGGTCTCCGAAGCGGGCCTGGTGCGGTTCAGGTGCCGCATCAGCGCGACGCCGGCCTGAGCTTCGAGGCGGTGCGATATGCGGCTCGTGACGTTCGGCGGCGCGGCCACCCTCGACAGCTTCTTCGCGGGCCAGGATGACGCAATGGACTGGCTGCTCTGGGGAAAGGAGGTGGCGTCGATCACCTCCGCCTACTGGAAGACCATCGATACCGTCGTGATGGGGCGCCGAACTTATGACGTGGCCGTCAAGAACGGCACGACCGCGTACCCCGGTGTGAAGAACTACGTCTTCTCGAAGACGATGCGGAACAGCCCGGACGAGCGGGTCGAGATCGTGTCGAGCGATGCCGCCGCGTTCGTCAAGAAGCTGAAGAAGCAAAAGGGCAAGGGCATCTGCGTGATGGGAGGAGCGCTGCTGGCCCACTCGCTCTTCGAGGCCGGGGTGATAGACGAGGTGGGCCTGAATATTCACCCGGTCATGCTGGGGTCGGGAATCCCGCTGTTCCATCCGATGGGCCGCCGGATGAATCTGGAGCTCCTGGAATGCACTCCGTTCAAGAACGGCTGCGTGTACGTTCGATACCGCGTCAAGCGGTGATCGGCGTGATTGGCGTGATCCTGGCGGCGGTCGCGCTCTGCGGCGGGGGCGCGGGCGCGAGCCAGGAAGCGCAACAGCCGCGCTTCGCCGAGCGGGTCGACGTCTCGCGCGTGATCGTCGACGTTCGCGTCATCGACAATCGAGGCGGTCCGATCGTCGATCTGGTTGCCGACGACTTCGCCGTCAAGATCGATGGCAAGTCCGCCCGTGTCGAATCGGCGCGCTGGGTCGGCGGTAACGAGCCTCAGGCGGTCGCCAAGGCGCGCGTCGAGCGTCCGGCGCTACCTCCCGATCCATCGTCGCCGGGGCGTCTCATCGTCTTTCTCATCCAGAAAAGCTTCGAGGGGAACCGCATCCAGGGCCTCATGCAGATGCTGCGCGAGGCGCTGGGCTTCCTCGACACGCTGGCCCCGGCTGATCGCGTCGCCATTCTCTCCTTCGATTCCCACCTCAAGATCTGGATCGACTTCACGAACGATCTGGAGGGCCTGCGGCACGTGTTGAAGCGAGGCATTCTCATGGAGCGTCCGCCGGCCCTGCAACAGGACGGCGCGATCTCGCTTGTCGGCCGCCTTCCCCAGAGCCGCGGCCAGAAGACCTACAACGTCGAGAAGGGCCTCCGTCTCATCGCCGAAGCGCTCGAGCCTCTGCCCGGATCGAAGTCAATCGTGCTCCTGGGCCACGGCTTCGGCCGGTTCAATCCAGGCATCTCGAGCGCGCCGGTCGACACATCGACCGTTACGATGGAGAACGGCTACGAGGAGACGGTCCGGGCACTGGTCGCGTCGAGAGCCTCGGTGTTTTCGCTGGACGTCACCAGGGCGGACTACCACTCGCTCGAACTGGGCCTGCAACTGATTTCCGAGGAGACCGGAGGCTTCTACGAGCGGACGCACCTCTTTCCCGAAGTCGCGATGAGAAAGCTGCGCGGGGCGCTCGCCGGCTACTACGTGCTGCTCGTGGAGAAACCGGACGCCGACGTCCCCGCCTCCGCCAAGGCTCCGGCGGGCAAGCGAGCGTACCGAATCGAGGTCGAGTTGACGAGGCGCAAGGGGAACGTTCTCGCTAAAACCGGGTTCGAGTAGATGTCATTCAGAAAGAAACATGCTCTCGCAATAATATTTGCTGCTGGCCTCAGCCAGGCGGTCGAGCTGTCCCAATCGCCGCTGCCCCCGACGGAATCGAGTCTTTCCAGAAACCCGGCCCTGGTGCGTGACTGGGCAAATCGCCTGCAGGCCAACGACCCGAAGGTCCGCGCAACCGCCGAAGCCGCCCTGGTCCAGGGGGCGCGACGTTCGCTGCCTTTGCTGAGACGATTCCTCGACCCTGGGCATGAAGACCTGCACGTGGTGACGTTTGAAATCATCCAGCGGATCGGTCCTCCTGCCATTCCGCTGCTGGTGGACCTGCTGCGGCATGAGTGGGACTCCATCAGGCGCAGCGCCGTCAATGAATTGATTGACCTGGCGCCGCATACAGAATCGATTCAACCGGCGTTGAGGCGGGCGCTGAGAGACGAGGATTCGATAGTCGCGGGCGATGCCGCACGCGCCCTTGGCGCTTTGGGCAAGAGTGCCAGCCCTTCGGTAGACGCTCTCGTCAATACTCTTTCGCACGAGGATCCATACGTCCGCATCTACGCGGCGGAGGCGTTGGCGTCCATCGGTCCGAACGCGGCTAAAGCGACAAACGCCCTGGCAGAAGCCCTGGGCGATCCCATTCCCGGCGTGCGATGGGCGGCGTGTGAGGCCCTCGCCAGCATCGGCCCGGCTGCGCAGCCCGCAGTGCCGCAGCTCATCGAAGCTCTGAAGGATGAATTTCTCTATGTGCGTATCTTCGCGGCCGGAGCTCTGGGAAGCATCGGACCGAAGGCACAGTCGGCCCGAGAGGCGCTGAGGGCGGCAGCAAACGATCCCATCTTGCGTAACGAAGCAGAGTGGGCGTTGAGTCGAATCGCTGGAAGTCATCCCATAAACGGCGCGAACGAGCGGCAGCGAGAGAGCCTGGCGAGCGGAGCGGGGCGTGGGGCCCCCGCCCTTCGGCAAGCTCAGGGCGTGGTGAGCTCGCCGAACCACGCGAGCGAGCCAGTCGGGGAGTCCGAGGGGCGAAGCCCCTCGGTTAAAACCGTCCAGACGGGCAATCCTCCGGTTGACTGGAACAGGACCACCGGTCGGAACATCGTCTGGAGTGTCGAGTTGGGAAACGAAACGTTTGGACGTCCCGTCGTTGTGGGCGATGCGGTCTACGTGGGCACCGACAACGCAAGGCACATGAACCCCGCCATCCAGGAAGAAGCCGGCGTGCTCATGGCATTTCACGCGAAGGATGGCACATTCCTCTGGCAGGACGTGGCCCCGCGAGTAGAGCGAGGTCTGCGAGAGTTCCTGTTGCCTTCGACGACAAGTGCGCCGTATGTGGAAGGGAACCGGTTGTACTACGTCACCGCCGAGTGCCAACTCCGTTGCCTCGACACACAGGGTTTCCGTGATGGCGAGAACGATGGTCCGTATCGGGATGAGCTCTTCCAGGACAACGCTGCGGCCGACATCGTCTGGGAGTTGGACATGTGTGGCCGCCTGGGTGTCTTTCCGCATGAAGCCACCAATAGCGAAGTGTTGCCCGTGGGTGATCGGCTGATGGTCTCTACCTCCAACGGGCAGAATGAAGGCCACACGCGCGTCCCATCGCCGCGCGCCCCAAGTCTGATCGCGGTGGACAAGCGTTCGGGCGACGTGGTCTGGCGCGCCAGCGGCCCGGGCGAGCAGGTGCTGCACGGGCAGTGGTCCAGCCCTGTGGCGGCCAATGTCAATGGGCGCATACAGGTGCTCTTCGGCGGAGGAGATGGTTGGCTGCGCTCCTACGACGCGGCGTCGGGTCACGAAGTCTGGCGATTTGACGGCAATCCGCAGGACGCCCGCTGGCTTCCGCGACCGGGAGTCCGTTCGCGCAGCTCTATCATTGCTTCACCGGTCTTCGCCGACGGCCGCGTCTTCGTTGCGATGGGACAGAGTCCCGGGCACGGCAACGGACCCTCATTGATTCACGCGATCAGTCCCAACGGCCAGGGAGACGTCACCGAGAGCAGGCTCCTCTGGACTTCTCGCGAGGTCGGTCGCGTGGTGGGAACGCCCATTGCGAAAGACGGTCTCCTGTACGTTGGGGACCTGGGCGGAACGATTCATTGTCTGGACGCGGCGACCGGCGCCCACGTCTGGAAGCACGAGACGAACGAGGCCATCTGGGGAAGCCTCCTGCTGGCCGGCGACCGGCTTTACGTTGGGAACGTTGAAGGCAGCATGACCGTTCTTCGTGCCGGACGGCGACAGCAATTGCTGGGGCAGATCGAGATGGATGCGCCGCTCTATTCGTCTCCGGCGCTCGTCGGCGATGCGCTTTATCTGGCCACCGCGAACCGGTTGTACCTCATCGCGGCAAAGCTCTGATCAATCCTGCCTGAGCGCGGCGACCGGATCGATCCGTCCTGCGCGCAGCGCGGGAATCAGCGCCGCACATGCGCACGCCGTGACGATGCAGAGCAGGCTTGCGGCGTAGGCGACCGGATCGAACAGACGCACGATCGACCCGATGGTCTCTGCCCCGAGCGTCGCGAGGAGCACGGCGCCGAGCGCGGCCGTGAGGCTGCCGCCGAGGAGCATCCCGACGCCGACCGGACCGGCCGACTGGGCCAGCACGAGCGTGCCGATGCTTCGGCTGGTCGCGCCGAGTGCCATCCGCACGCCGATTTCCCTCGTGCGTTGCTCGACGAGATACGAGAGCACGCTGAACAGCCCCGACAACGTCAGAAGAAGCGCCAGCGCGCCAAGCCCAAGCGTCAGCCAGAACGCCAGCTGCAGAAAATAGGCCGCTATGCGCGTCAGAAGCCGCAGCGTGACGACCTCGCCCATGTTCGGGTCGATCGCCGTCAGCCGCTCGGCGAGCGCCCCCCGCGCGCGTTCGGGATCGCCGTGCACACGCAACGTGAGCGACGTCTTGGCAGCGTCGGCGCTGATCGGCAGGTAGACAACCGCCTCCGCCGCCCTCCTGCCGGTGAACCGGAAGCCAGCCACGTCACGGGCGATGCCGACGACGACGCCGGTGCGCGAGAGAAGCGGCGGTTCATCGACCCGCCGCATCTCGCTATTCGGGTCGGGCTCGAGCCGCAGGATCTGCCCGACGGCGTCGAGACCCGGCCACAGCTGGCGCGCGACGCTTTCCGACACGACTGCCACCGCGACGTCTGCGCTCCGCTCGCTCTGCGCGAAGCCGCGTCCGCGCACGATGTCGATGCCGAGGACGCTGAAGTATTCCGGCGAGACGAACCTGTAGCCGATCGTCGACTTGCCGCTCGCGCCGTCGGCAAGGGCGGCGCGCGGCCTGCCGAGCGCGTCCGGCCACGAGGCCGCAACCAGGGCGACCGACGGGTCGTTCGTCACGGCTTCGAGCGTCGCGCCGCGCATCTGTTCGTTCGCGATGCTCACGATGACGGTGTCCGCTGCGCGGATCCCGGGATCGATGGTCGCTGCCGCCAGCGCGCTGCGCAGGAAAACGGCCGCGCAGATGAGGAGCAGCACGGATGCGGTCACCTGAAGGCCGACGAGCACATTCCGGGCGCGGCCAGGACGCCCATCACGCACCACTTCACCGCGAACCGCCCGCACCAGCTCGAAGCGCGTGGCCTGAAGCGCAGGCGCGAGCGCGAAGAACATGGTCGATACCATCGCGCCGGCAACCAGGAACACCGCGACGCGCCAGTCGGGTGGCGGCGCGGCGAGACGGATGTCGCCGAAGTCGGGCGGCAGCGTGCTTGTCACGGCATAGACGACTGCCTCGAGCACGAGCCGCGAAATGCCGAAAGCGATCGCAGCGGACACGAGCGCGAGCAGCAGGTTTTCCGTGAGCAACTGCCAGATGATGCGGCGCCGCGACGCGCCAATCGCCAGCCGGATGCCAATTTCGCGCTGGCGTGCGAGCCCGCGCGCGAGCAGCAGGTTGGCGACGTTGGCGCATCCGATCATCAGGATGAGGCCGAACGCAAGAAAGAGCGGCGTGAACAGCATCAACGTCTCGGCCGACAGCGGGACCGTGCCCTGCTTCGGTTCGAGCACGAGGTTCGCGGCGGGCCGCTCGACACCACTCTCAGCCGCACGCCGCGAGTCCCACACGCGCAGCTCGGCGAGTGCCTGGCCGCGCGACAGACCGGGCTTCAGCCGCCCGACGATGGTGATGCCGACGGAGTCTTCGCGCCCGGCATACATGCGGCGGAACTGCCCGAGGAGCGAGAGCGGCGCCCAGAAGTCCGGCGCGGCGACCACGAGTCCTCGAAAGCCTTCCGGCATCACGCCGACAACCTGGAACGGCACTCCGTTGACCAGGACCACGCGGCTGAGCACGCCGGGATCGCTCGCGAAGTGCCGGGACCAGCCGCGATGGCTGAGGACAAGGGCCGGACGGCCGCCGAGCTCGTCGTCCGAAGGCGTCAGCGTGCGCCCGCGCGCGGCGCCGACGCCGAGGACGTGGAAGAAGTTCCCCGTCACGAGCGAGCCCTCGAGCCTCCGGTCATCGATCCGGCTGTCGACGTCCGTCATCGCGAAGGCATCGGAGAACACGCCCGTCTCGCGGACGAGCGCGTCATACTGCGGGCGCGTGAAACTCTCGGGCTCCGCGGTGGCCGATCGCTGACGTTCGACCGCGAACAGCTCGTGCGGCTTGCGCACCTCGTCCACGCGAAAGATCACCGCGTTGAGGAACGTGAACACGACGGCCACCAGCCCGAGGCCGAGCGCCACCGTCGTCACAATCGTCAGGGCGACCATGGGCGCCCGGCGGAACGAGCGACACGCGTAAAGGAGGTCGCGCACCGACACTGTCGAGCGATTTCAGACGACGGAGAGCCATACAAAGTTCCTCGAACCTACGACTGGAACATGCTCTTCAAAACGAACATCACGTTGGCCGGACGCTCGGCCAGCCGGCGCATGTACCACGGGAACCAGTACTCGCCGTAGCTGATCAGCACGCGCATCTTCTCGCCCTCCGCGACCAGCCGCTGCTGGAGCTGACGGCGGATGCCGTAGAGCATCGCGATCTCGTACGCATCCCGCGGAACGTTGTTCGCTTTGATGAGCGCACGCAGCCGCTCGATGAGCGCATCGTCGTGCGTGCCGACGTGCACCAGGCAGCCCGCCTTGACCGCGTCCGGCTGCAGCAGGCGCGCGACGAGCCTGAAGTAGTTCTCGTCCACGTCCGCCTTCTTCGGGTACGCGAGATTCGGCGGCTCCTTGTAGGCGCCCTTGACGATGCGGAGAGCGGAGCCGAGCGCGGCGAGCTCGTCGACATCCTTTGCGGACCGGTACAGGTAGGCCTGAATCGCGACGCCCACCCGCTTCGACCGCTCGCGCGCCGCGCGGAACAGCGCGAGCGTGCGATCCACGTACGGCGTGCTCTCCATGTCGATCCAGACGAAGTTGCCGAGCGCGTCCGACGTGTCGAGGAGCGCGAACAGATGCCGGCGGCAGAGCCCTTCGTCGAAATCCAGGCCGAGCTGGGTCGGCTTGATCGAGATCTGGGCGTCGAGCCCCGCCGCCTTCACGCGGTTCATGACGTCCACGTAGTGCGCCGCCACCTCGTCCGCCTCGGAGGCCTTCTCCAGGTTCTCGCCGAGCCGGGTCAGGATCGTCGTGATCCTGGAGATCTGCAGCTCACGCGCCGCCTCGATCGCGTCCTCGATCCGCTCCCCGGGCATGAACCGGGACACGGATCGGCGCACGAATGGCGCGCGCATGGCCTTCTCGCGCAGCCAGACGTTGGTCGAGCCCGCCAGGATTGCGTCTCGGACAATTGACACGCTATTTCACCTGCAGTCGATTGTACTTGCGGAGCGCGTCGCGCAGCCGGTCGTGCGAGATCGCCTGGACGGACCGTCCGTCCGCGCCGGTCATCGTCTCGGCCGCGACGAGCGCGTTGATGATCGCCTCTTCGGTCGCCTGGACGGTTGCCTCGAACACGGCACTGATCCGGTCGTTCGAGATCATCGCGACCCGCGCCGCATCCTTGGACGAGGCGGCGCCTGCGTTCGCGGTCGAGAAGGCGATGAAAATGTCGCCCGAGCCGTTGCCGGATGTTGCGCCCGTGCGGGCGAGGCCGTGGGATGCGCGGCGCGCGACCCGCTTCAACTGGTGCGGGAGCATGGGTGCGTCGGTGGCCACAACAATAATGATGGAGCCCTGCTCTTCATCCTCGCTTCTCGTCGTCGTAGCGTCCGCCTTTAGGCGGACCTGACCCGGGGCGGATCGTTCAGCCAACTCCTTCCCCACGGGCACCCCCGCAACCATCAACTGCTGTCGCAGCCCCATGTTCGCCTGCACCAGGACGCCGACCGTGTAGCCGCCGGCGTCGCGCCGATCTTCGCGACGCCGTGCCCGTTCCGCACTTGAAGCCGTAGCAGGTCATGCCGGTGCCGCCGCCGACGTTCCCCTCCGCGACCGGCCCGCCGCGCGCGCCGTCGAGCGCCGCGAACACGTGCTCCGGCTTGACGTGGAAGCCGTTGATGTCGTTCAACCCGCCGTCGTAGGTCTCCGCGACGACTGGAAGCGACCAGGGTTGAAACAGCTTCCCGTGCTTCGTGGACCATGCGATCGCCGCGTCGCGCACGACGCCGACGCTGTGCGTGTTGGTGATGAAGACGGCGCCCTCGAGAAAGCCTGCTTCCTCGATCCAGGTGGTGCCGGTCATCTCTCCGTTGCCGTTCAAGGAGAACCAGCCGGCGAACGCCGGATCCGCGGAGCTTTTTCCTCGCGGCAGAATGGCCGTGACGCCGGTCCTCGCGGGGCCGGCGGTCAGCGTCGTCAGGCCGACCTCGACGCCGCCCACATCGGTAATGGCGTTCAAGGGACCGGGCGTCCCGTCGAACGGGATCCCGAGGTCGCGCGCGCGAGGCTCGGTCTGCGCCCTGCCGTCGTCGCGATCATGAGCACGAGCAGCATCGGGATCCAGGCGAGCGCGATCGCCTCCACGCCGCTCTTCGACGGCTTCGGCTCGAGCGCGATGCGTCCGAGCGGTCCTCGAGGATCCGCCGCCGCGCTCTCGGCCTCGATCGCCGCCGCCGCTTCAGCTTCGATCGCGGCGAGCTGCTCCTTGAGGGCCTGAACGTTCTCCTCGGCGCGCTGGACGTCCTCGCGCTCCTTCATCGACCGCACCCCGCCACGCGCCGTCGTCGTGGCCCGCCCGACGGTCGAAGCGCTGACGGTCTTCCTGCCGAGCAACGCGCCGAGCACGGTAGCGCCCAGGGAGACGGCGGTCTGCCAGCCGGCAGACTTCATCTGCTCCGACTCCCGCGCGACCGCCTGCTCCGCGCGCCGGATACGCTCGGTCAGCGCGGCGGTCCGTCCCGCGTACTTCTGGCGGAGCTTCGCCGTCAGCTCGTCGCGCGTCTCGCGTGCCCGCGCCTGGAGGCGCGCGCGAAAGTCGCGCTCGGACTCTCCCGGCTCCGAGACCAGATCGAAGGCGTCGCTCCGAAAGAGCTCGAGACGCTCGCGCTGCAGGAGGCGCTTGAGCACCTGCTGCTTCCAGGTGGCGTAGCTCTTCACCTTCAGGGCATCTGGCGGCAGCTCGCCGAACGTGGCGTCCGGCGCAGGCTCGTTTGCGAAGCCGTCTGGCGTGAGAGGCGTTTCCCGCACCGCGTCGAAGTCGAGCGCGTCCGGGCGGGCGACGAACGGCACCAGATAGTTGATGGTCTTCGACACGTCGACACCTCGCTTCGTGTCACGGAACTCGAGCCGGGCCGATGTGTAGAGCGCCGGGTCGTAGTGGGGCGCGGCGGTCGTCGCCGATCCGAACAGCTCGCGAACCTGCGATGGCACGACGGGACGAGCCGCTCCACCCGCGCGCGCGGGTTCAGAGGCCTTCCCCGCGGGAATCCGCGGTGATCCGTGGCTTGTTTCGGGGATCCGCGGAGATCCGTGGCTGAGCCGCGAGATCTCGTCAGGGCCCAGCGGTCCCCGCAGGTACGACATCGCCCATCGGGTCTCGAATATGACTGGCTCGGACTCGTGCACGTTGTGCATGAGGAAGATCCGCGTCGTCAGCGCGGACAGGACTTTGTCCGCGCGCGCGCGATCGAACGTCGCGCCGGCCGCGGCGCTCGTCAGACCGTCGAGCACCCTCGCCTTGTCTCGCTCAGTCTGCAGGCGCCCGAGGAACCAGGTCCCGGCGTTCGAGAGCGCCTTGTAGTCCAGGTCCACCGGATTCTGAGTGGCGAGGACGAGCCCGAGCCCGCTGGCGCGCGCCTGCTTGAGCAGCGTCAGCAGCGGCTGCTTGGACGGCGGGTTGGCAACCGGCGGCAGATAGCCGAACACCTCGTCCATGTAGAGAATCGCGCGCAGGCTCGACGTGCCGCGCTGCGCGCGGACCCAGGTGACGACCTCGGACAGCACGAGCGCCGTGACGAACATCCGCTCGGCCTCCGAGAGGTGCGCCGTCGAGATGATGGAGACGCGCGGCCGCCCCTCGGCGGTAAAGAGCAGGCCGCCGACGTCGAGCGGATCGCCCTGCAGCCAGGCGTCGAAGCCGGGAGCCGCCAGCAGGCCGTTCAGCCGCATCGCGAGCGCGAACCGATCCTTCTCCGGGAAGAACGAGTCGAGGTCGAGCGCGCCTATCCGCGACACCGGCGGCCGCTGGACTTCGCCGACGATCCCTTCAATCGTCAGATCGCGCCCCGCGCGCCACGCGTTCCCCAGAAGCGTCGAGATGAGCGCGTGCTCGCGACTGTTGAGCGGATCGGCGTCGAGGCCGACGAGCGACAGCAGGCTGGTGGCAGCCGCGCGGATTCGCTCGCCAAGCGCGTCGGCGTCGTCGCGCACGGCGGAAGGAGGAGCGGCAAAAGACTTCAGAATCGAGAGGCCGCGCCCCGACCGGCTGCGCGGCGTGTAGATGGAAAACTCGACCGCCGCTCGCAGGCGCTCGATGCGGGCGGCGTCCTGTCCCCACTCGGCGAGGCCCTTGGACCAGCGTGCCGCTTCGGCCGCCGCAAACGCGTCGAGATCGAGCCCTTTCCGCCTCGCCTCGTCCTCGGCCACCCACGGACGGAATTCGTCTGGCGCCAGACGCGGAAACGTCAGCAGCAGGTTGGCGATGTCACCCTTCGGATCGATCGCAATCGCCGGAACGCCGTCTATCGCCGCTTCTTCCAGCAGCGACAGACAGAGCCCGGTCTTGCCGCTGCCCGTCATCCCGAGACAGACGGCGTGGGTCACGAGATCGCGGGAATCGTACAGAACCATCCCCTCGGTCCGCCGGCGGTTTTCGAGGTCGTACTCCCGGCCGAGGTAGAAGAGACCCAGCTTCTCGAAGTCCTGCACTGCGACGGATTCTAGTCAGTTCTGAGTCTTGAGTCTTGAGTTTTGAGGGAACTCACAACTCAAAACTCAGAACTCAAAACTCAGAACTGTCGTAACTTCAACGTATGGCCCAGATGCTCCAAGACCTGCGCTTCGCGGCGCGTGTGCTGTTCAAACAGAAGGGGTTCGCCGTGACGGCGGTCCTCACCCTGGCCGCCTGCATCGGCGCGAACGCGACGATCTTCAGCGTGGTCAACGCGGTCCTGCTGCGGGCGCTTCCGTTCCCCGAGGCGGAGCGGCTGGTCACGATCATGAACAGCTACCCCAAAGCCGGGGTCGAGCGGGCGAGCAACGGCGTACCGGACTACTTCGACCGGCGGCGCGAGACCGACGTGTTCGAGGAACAGGCGCTCTATCGCCAGCGAGGCCAGACGATCGGGACCGAGAATCAGCCGGAGCGTGTCCAGGGATTCCAGGCCACGCCGACGATCTTCAGGGTGCTGCGGGCCGAAGCGCACCGCGGGCGTCTGCTGACGGACACCGACGGCGAGGAGGGCCAGGAGCGCAAGGTCGTTCTGTCGTACGCGCTCTGGCAGCGCCTCTTGGGCGGACGGGACGATGCGATCGGGAAGGACCTGAGGGTGAATGGCCTCCCGCACACAGTCGTCGGCGTGTTGCCGAAAGACTTTCTCTTCCTGAACCGGGAGGCGGAGATCTGGATCCCGGTCGCTTTCAGGCCTGAGGACAAGGGAGACGATCGGCGGCACAGCAACAACTGGCAGATGATCGGGCGGCTGAAGCCGGGACGGACCGTCGATCAGTCGCAGGCGCAGCTCGACGCGCTCAACGCCCGCAACCTGGAGCGCTTCCCGCAGTTCAAGGAAATCCTCACGAATGCCGGCTTCCACACGAAGGCTGTCGCGATGCAGGCGGATCTGGTCCGCGACGTGCGGGCGACGCTGTTCCTGCTCTGGGGCGGCGTGGGGTTCGTGCTTCTCATCGGCTGCGTCAACATGACCAGTCTGATGCTCGTCCGATCCAGCGCGCGGCTGAAGGAGCTCGCGACCCGGCATGCGCTCGGCGCCGGGCGCGGCCGCCTCGCGCGTCAGCTTCTCACCGAAACGATCCTCCTGACGCTCGTCGGCGCCATCCTCGGCCTGGGCGCGGCGTTCTGGGCGATCGATCTCCTGCTCGCGGGTCCGCTCGCCGGCCTGCCGCGCGCGGCGGAAATCGGCCTCGACGGCCAGGTCGTCGCTTTCACGATCGCACTGGCGTTCGTCGTCGGTATCGCCATCAGCCTGATCCCGATCGTCAGCGTGCAGCGCATGAACCTGAACCAGGCGATCCGCGAGGAAGGCCGCTCGGGCACCGCCGGCCGTGGCGCCCGCATCGTCCGCCGCGTGCTCGTCGCCAGCCAGGTGGCGTTCGCGTTCATGCTCCTGATTGCCGCCGGGCTGCTGCTCGCGAGCTTCCAGCGGGTGCTCGCGGTCGATCCTGGCTTCAACACTGAACGCGTTCTCACCGGCAACGTGAACATGCCCTCAGCGCGCTACAAGGACGATCCGGCGCTGCGGACGTTCATGACGCGCGCCCTCGAGCGCGTTCGCGCGGTGCCGGGCGTCGTCCAGGCGGGCGCGACGACGACGATCCCGTTCGGCGGGGGCAACAGCGATAGCGTCATCCTCGCCGAGGGCTATCAGATGAAGCCCGGAGAGTCGCTCATCTCTCCGCATCAGATCGACGTCACGCCCGGCTACTTCGAGACGCTGCAGGTGCCGCTCATCGCGGGACGCTTCTTCACCGAAGCGGACACCGACACGTCGCTGCGCGTCGTCATCGTGGATGAGCGGCTCGCCAACCGGTTCTGGCCCGGGACGAGCCCGCTCGGCCGCCGGATGTGGCAGCCGGACGACGTCAAGGACTTCACGACGGGCCCGGGTCCGAAGGCGCGCTTCTTCACGGTCGTCGGCGTCGTCCGGCGCGTGACCGTCGGCAGCCTCGTCGAAAGCGTGGATGACACCCGGGATGGCGCTTACTACTTTCCGTACGCCCAGAACCCCGGCAACTTCATGACCTTTGCGATCCGGACCGCGGGCGATCCGACGTCGGTGACCGCCGCGATGCGCCGCGAATTCGCCGCCGTCGATCCGGAATTGCCGTTCTACGGCGTGCAAACGATCAACGAGCTGATGAGTCTCTCGCTCACCAATCGGCGGACGCCGATGATCCTTGCGGTCGCGTTCGGCGCCGTCGCGCTCTTCCTCGCCGCCGTCGGCATCTATGGCGTCCTCGGCTATCAGGTCACGCAGCGCACGCGCGAGATGGGGATCCGGATGGCGCTCGGGAGCGACGCCGGCGGCATCTTCAGGCTGGTGATCCGGGAGGGAGCGCTACTCGTCGCCGCGGGATTCGCGATCGGGCTCGCCGGGGCCTTCGCGTTGCGCGCGTCGATCGCCAGCCAGCTCTACGAGGTCCAACCGATGGATCCTCTGGTGGTCGCACTCGTCGCTGGCGTCCTCGGGACGGTTGGATTGATCGCGTGCGCGGTGCCGGCGCGCAGGGCGTCACGGATCGACCCGCTGATTGCGCTGACCGAACATTAATGTCTGAGGAGGGCGGGCCTCTTAGGCCCGCCCGTGAGCCCCTTTCCGGCGAAATGTCGCATTCCCGGGTGTGGGGCTATCTCGATACGTGCGCTTCAACGCGGTCGGTGTGGCGGGCTTCGCCCTCCAGCTCGCCGTCGTCGCAATGCTGACCGGGCCGTGGGGCGTCCTTCCCCTCATCGCGACCGTCCTGGCGGTCGAAACGGCGATTCTCCACAACTTCTTCTGGCACGAGCGATGGACGTGGGCTGATCGCCCGTCGGCGGGGAGCGAGCGCCTTTCGCGGCTTTTGCGCTTCCACCTCACCAACGGGCTTGTGTCGATTGCCGGGAATGTCGTCATGGTTGCGGTTCTGGCAGAACTCAATCCTGTTGCCGCCAACGCGATCGCCGTGCTGATTTGCTCGCTGGTGAACTTCTCCGCGGGCGACCGACTCGTGTTTGCGCCAATCGCAAATCGTCAATAATCGCCAATCCACAATCGACAATCCCCAATCAATCGACAATCCCCAATCCCCAATCCTCAATGCATGGTTTTTACAGGATTCGTGTAGACTCCCGCCGCCCGGTTGGAGGCTACCCCATGGCCCTGATTCTCCTGCGCCGTACCCATCTCTTCAAGCTGTCGTTGACCGCAGTCGTTGCGGCAGCCGTCCTCACCGTCGGCTGGCGGCTGATGCCGTCGGCGGGCGCGCAGGTTGCCGTCGTCAACCTGACGGCGCTGGATACGCCTTACGTTCAGGACTTCGACACGCTCGCCTCGACCGGCACGTCCGCCGTGACCCCGGTCGGCTGGCTCTTCCTGGAATCGGGCGCGAACATGAACGGCGTCTACACCGCCGGCACCGGCAGCAGCAACACCGGCGACACCTATAGCTTCGGATCGGCGGGCGCGGCCGAGCGCGCGTTCGGCGGGCTGCTCAGCGGCTCGTTGACCCCGCTCGTAGGCGCTGCGTTCGTCAACAACACCGGCGCTTCGATCACCGAGATGACGATCGCGTACACCGGTGAGCAGTGGCGGGTCGGCACCGCGGGACGGACCGACCAGCTCGACTTTCAGTTCAGCACGACCGCCACGAGCCTCGACACCGGTACCTGGATCGACGTGAACCTGCTCGATTTCACCGGGCCTGCCGCGGGACCGGTCGGCGCGCTCGACGGCAACGCCGCGTTGAACCGCGTGATTCTTTCGGCCGACATCACAGGGCTCGCCATTCCGCCCGGCGCGATGTTCTTCATCCGGTGGACCGACTTCAACGCAACTGGCGCGGACGACGGCCTGGCGGTTGACGACTTCTTCTTGAGCGTCAGCGGCGTGCCGACGACGACGAACCCGACCGGAACCGGCGCGGCATCCCCCAACCGTGTGGGAGAAGGGGAATCCACGCTGCTGACGGTGACGGTGACACCTGGCGCCAACCCGGCCAGCACGGGGCTGACGGTCACCGGCGACCTCACGGCGATCGGCGGCGCGCCGTCACAGTCGTTTGCCGACGACGGCACGAGCGGCGACGTGACGCCGGGAGACAACGTCTTCTCATTCCTGGCGACGATCGCCGCCGGCACGCCGGCTGGCGTCACGAGCCTTCCGGTGGCAATCGCCGACGCGCAGGGCCGTTCCTCGACGGCGTCGATCACGCTCGACGTCGCGGCGCCCGTCTTCGTCGCGATCAGCCAGGTGTACGGCGGAGGGGGAAACAGCGGCGCGCCGCTTCGGAACGATTTCATCGAGCTCATCAACCGCGGGGCCACGACGGTGAACCTGGCGGGCTGGTCGGTCCAGTACGCCACGAGCGCCGGGACGGCCTGGCAGGTCACGCCGCTCTCGGGCATGCTGGCCCCGGGCGGCTACTATCTCGTCCAGGAAGCAGCGGGCACGAATACGGCCCCGCCGCTCCCGGCGCCAGATGCGGCCGGCGGCATTGCCATGGCGGCAGGCTCGGGCAAGGTCGCGCTCGTCGGTTCGACGACGCCCCTGTCGGGCACATGCCCGCTGGGCACCATCGACCTCGTCGGCTACGGCGCGGCCAATTGTTTCGAGGGCACGGGCCCGACGCCGGTGCTGTCGAACTCGACCGCCGCAGTGCGAGCGCGCGGCGGCTGCAGGGACACCAACGACAACGCGTTCGACTTCGCGGCGGGCAGCCCCGCGCCGCGCAACACGTCATCCCCGCCCAGGGACTGCACCGCGCCGCCGCTGCCGCTCACGATCGCTGAGATCCAAGGCAACGGGCTCGAGTCGCCGTTCTTGAACCGCGAGGTGCGGACGAGCGGCATCGTCACGCTGCTCAAGTTCAACGGCTTCTTCCTGCAGACTCCGGATGCGGATGCCGACGCCGACACTGCAACCTCAGACGGTCTGTTCGTGTTCACATCCATTTCGCCGACGGTACTGGTTGGAGACGCGGTCTCGGTCATCGGACAGGTGGACGAGTTCTTCGGCCTGACACAGGTCTCGACGACGTCCCGCGAGATCACGGTCGAATTCACCGGACAGACCCTGCCGTCCGCGGTGGTCATGACGCCTGCGATCCTCGATCCGGCGGGCACACCGTCCCAACTCGAAAGAGTGGAAGGCATGCGCGTATCGGCGGCGGAGCTCGTCTCGATCGCGCCGACCAACGGGTTCGGCGAGACGTTCACCGTGCTGGCGGGCGTGCCGCGGCCGCTGCGCGAGCCGGGCATTCCGGCCTCGTCGCCGCTCCCCCCGGGCGCGCCCTGCTGCGTTCCGCGCTTCGACGAGAATCCCGAGCGGCTGATGATCGATTCCGACGGCCGGTTGGGGTCGACCCCGGTGTCGGTCACCACGAGCGTCACGTTCACCGGCGTGGCCGGACCGCTCGACTTCACGTTCGGCGACTACAAGGTCATCCCGGAATCGGCGCCAGCCGTGTCGACCGGTCTGCAAGCGCAGCCTGTAGCGGCGGCCAGCGCCGATGAATTCACGGTGGCGTCGTTCAACGTCCTGAACCTCTTCATCAGCCAGGGGAACTTTCCAACCAAGCTCGCGAAGATCTCTCTCGCCGTGCGCGACGTGCTGCGGCTGCCTGACGTGATCGGCCTGGAAGAGGTCGGCGACATCGCGACGCTGACGGCGGTGGCCGATCGGATCAACGCCGACGCGGTCGCGGCCGGCGGTTCGAATCCGGGATACCGCGCGTTCCTGCTCGAGGGCAGCAGCGAGTTCCCCGGCGACGACATCGACGTCGGCCTCCTCGTCAGGAGTCGAGTGACCGTCTCGAGCGTCACTCAGGAAGGGCTGGGACTGAGGTTCACGGATCCGACCGAGGGAGACGAGGACCTGCTGTTCGAGCGCCCGCCGCTCGTTCTGCGGGCCCTCATGGCGCGCGAGGGATCGGCCGCAGGCACCGGCCTGCCGGTCACGATCGTCGTCAACCACCTGCAGTCGCTGATCGACGTCGACCAGGATCCCGGAGACGGGCCGCGCCAGCGGCTGAAGCGGCAGCTCCAGGCGGAGTTCGTCGCCAACCTCGTACAGAGTCTACAGAACGAGAACCTCATCCTCGTCGGAGACTTCAACGCGTTCCAGTTCAACGACGGCTACGTCGACGTCATCGGCACCATTCGCGGCGCGCCGGCGCCGGCCGATCGGGTGACCCTCGCGAGCGAGGACCTGGTCGATCCGAATCTCGCGGTCCTCGTCGAGACGCTGCCTGCGGACCAGCGCTACTCGTTCGTGTTCGAAGGCAACGCGCAGACGCTCGACCACGTTCTCGTGAACCAGCACGTGGCGGGACGGCTGACCCGGTTTGTCTACGCGCGGAACAACGCCGACTTTCCGGAGAGCTTTGCGGCCGATACCACTCGGACGGAACGCGTGTCGGATCACGACATGCCGGTTGCGTACTTCCGCCTGCCACCCGCGGTCGCGGACCTGGAGGTGGCCATCGCCGGAACGCCGTCGCCGGTGCCGGCCGGCTCGCCGCTGACGCTGACGTTCGACGTGACGAACGCGGGCCCGGATGCCGCAACCGCCGTCGGATTCGCCACCATCGTCCCGCTCGGCACGACGTTCGCGTCGCTCGAGGCGCCCGCCGGATGGACGTGCGCCACGCCGAATCCCGGCAGGTTCGGGCTCGTGGTCTGTTCGGCGCCTTCGATCGTCGCGTTGACCGCCGCGCGGCTTCAGCTCACGGTTGACGTCAATTGCCGCCTGCGGGACGGCGTGCCGCTCGTCGCGGCCGCGGTCGCTACCGCCGCCTCGGAGTCGTCGCCGGCGGACAACGCCGCCGCCGCGATCGTGCGCGTGTCGAACAGGGATGGACGGGCGTGTAGACCTTAAAGTGTGGTACGAGGCTTTAGCCTCGTCCGGGCTGACGACCCTAAAGGGTCGTACCACCAGGGGCGAGGGTCGTACTACCAGCGGCGACGATCTTCGCCCAGCTGTCCTTGAGCGTGACCGTGCGGTTGAAGACGAGGCGGCCATCGCCCGAGTCGGGGTCGACCGAGAAGTAGCCGAGGCGTTCGAACTGATACCGCGTGCCGGGGGCCGAACCGGCCGCGCTCGGCTCGATCTTGCAGTCGTGAAGGACCTCGAGAGACGAAGGATTCAGATCCGCCCGGTAGTCGCGATCGCCCGCCCCGGGCATCTCGGTGTTGAACAGCCGATCGTAGAGCCGCACTTCCGCCGGAACCGCGTGCGCGGCCGAGACCCAGTGCAGCGTCGCCTTGACCTTCCGGCCGTCGGGCGTGTCGCCGCCGCGCGTCGCGGGATCGTACGTGCAGCGGAGCTCGACGATCTCGCCGGTTCCCGGATCCTTCACGACGCCGGTGCACGTGATGAAGTAGGCGTTGCGCAGCCGGACCTCGCGGCCCGGCGCGAGCCTGAAGAACTTCTTCGGCGGATCCTCGCGGAAGTCGTCCTGCTCGATGTAGAGCACTCGTGAGAACGGGACCTTCCGGGTGCCCGCGGATGGATCCTCCGGGTTGTTCACGACGTCCATCTCCTCCACGCGGTCTTCCGGATAGTTCTCGAGGACGACGCGCAGCGGGCGAAGCACGCCCATGATGCGCGGCGCGCGGCGGTTCAGATCCTCCCGCACCGCGTGCTCGAGCAGCGCCACGTCGACCACGTTCTCGCGCTTGGCGACGCCGATGCGATCGCAGAACGCCCGGATCGCCTCCGGCGTATAGCCCCGCCGCCGCATGCCGACGAGCGTCGGCATCCGTGGATCGTCCCAGCCGTTCACGTGCCCTTCTTCGACCAGCTGGATGAACCGGCGCTTGCTCATCACCGTGTAGGTCAGGTTGAGGCGGGCAAACTCGATCTGGCGGGGCCTGGACGGCACGGGCAGGTTGTCGATCAGCCAGTCATAGAGAGGGCGATGGTCCTCGAACTCCAGCGTGCAGAGCGAGTGCGTGACGTGCTCGATGGCATCCGACGGCGGGTGTGCGAAGTCGTACATCGGGTAGATGCACCACGCGTCCCCGGTCCGGTGGTGATGCGCGCGGCGGATCCGATAGAGCACCGGGTCCCGCATGTTGATATTCGGCGAGGCCATGTCGATCTTGGCACGGAGGACGTGCGCGCCGTCGGCGAACTCTCCCGCGCGCATCCGCGCGAACAGGTCGAGGTTCTCGTCGACGGATCGGTTCCGGTAGGGGCTCTCCTGGCCCGGCTCGGTCAGCGTCCCGCGATGCGCGCGGATCTCGTCCGCCGTCAGGCTGTCGACATACGCCCGGCCGGTCTTGATCAGATGAACCGCGTACTCGTAGAGCTGCTCGAAGTAATCGGAGGCAAAGTACAACCCGCTCCATTCGAACCCCAGCCAGCGGACGTCCGCCTTGATCGAGTCGACGTACTCGACTTCTTCCTTTTCCGGGTTGGTATCGTCGAAGCGCAGGTTGCACGTGCCGCCGAACTCGCCCGCGACGCCGAAGTTCAGGCAGATCGACTTCGCGTGGCCGATGTGCAGATAGCCGTTCGGCTCGGGGGGAAGCGGGTCGCGACGCGGCCGCCGTTCTTCCTGGCGGCGACGTCTTCCGTAACGATATCCCGTATGAAGTCGAGCGCCGGCGCCCCGGCGCCCGTCGTCGGCGTGTCCATAAAGGATCGATTATATCTGGGGCAGCAGCTTGCCCGGATTCATCAGGTTCTGAGGATCCAGGGTCCGCTTGATCGCGCGCATCACGTCCAGGGCGCCGCCGTGCTCCGCCTCGAGGTACTCGAGCTTGCCGATGCCGACGCCGTGCTCCCCCGTGCACGTCCCGCCCAGCGCCAGGGCGCGCCGCACCATCCGCTCGTTGAGGCGATGCGCTTCGGCCATCTCCTGCTCGTTCTCGGGATCGATGATGTAGATCAAGTGGAAGTTTCCGTCCCCGGCGTGTCCGACGAGGGCGATCGGCATCGACGCGCCCTGGTTGTCGGCCTTGGTCTCCGCGATGCACTGCGCGAGCGCCGAGATCGGAACGCAGACGTCGGTCGTCCAGCCCTTCGCGCCGGGGCGCAGCGCGAGCGAGGCGTAGTACGCGTCGTGGCGCGCGCGCCAGAGCCTGGCGCGTTCCTCTTCGCGAACGGCCCATCGGAACTCGCCGCCGCCCCGTTCGGCGGCGATCTCCTTGACCATCTCCGCCTGTTCGATCACCGCCCGCTCGGACACGGCGTGGAACTCGAAGAACAGCGTCGGGGCGACCGCGTAGTCCAGTTTCGAAAACCGGTTCACGGCATCGATTTGCACTTCGTCGAGCAGCTCGATGCGCGCGACCGGGATGCCGAACTGGATCGTCGTGACGACGGTCGCGACCGCGCCCTCGAGCGTCGCGAAGGGACAGACCGCGGCCGAGACCGCCTCCGGCAGCCCGTGGAGACGCAGCGTGACCTCCGTGATCACGCCCAGCGTGCCTTCCGAGCCGACGAAGAGGCGCGTCAGGTCGTAGCCGGATGCGGACTTGCGCGCCCGCGTCCCGGTGCGAATGACGTTTCCATCCGCAAGGACGACGGTGAGGCCCAGGACCACCTCGCGCATGGTTCCGTACCGCACCGCGGCCGTGCCCGACGCGCGCGTCGCCGTCATCCCGCCGATCGTGCAGTCGGCCCCGGGATCGACGAAGAACGCGAGCCCGTGCTTACGCAGCTGCGTGTTGAGTTGACGATGCGTGATGCCCGCCTCGACCGTCACGTCGAGGTCTTCCACGCTGAGCCGCACGACGCGGTTCATGCGCGTCATGTCGATCGAGACGCCTCCGTGCAGCGCCGCCACGTGCCCCTCGAGCGAGGTCCCGGCGCCGAACGGCACGATCGGCGCGCCGTGCCTGGCGCACGCCTTCACGATGCCCGCCACGTCGTCTGTCGATTCCGGGAAGACCACCGCGTCCGGAGGGTGAGACTTGTGGTACGACTCGCCGTGGCTGTGATGGTCGCGCACGGCGGCCGCCACCGATACCCGATCGGACAGAAGCTGGCGGAGCTCGGCGACCAGCGGCTCGATCGAGGCGACGCGGGTCATGTTTCAGAATCCAGAATTCAGAATCTAGAATTTAGAATCTAGAATTTAGAATCTAGAATTTAGAAGGCTCTCATTCGAACGCTGCTAACCATCCGAACGCTGTTTTCATTCTGAATTCTATATTCTGAATTCTGAATTCTAGCCTACTCCCCCATCGCGAACTGAAGATACGAGTAGCCGATCCTGAGCCGGCCGGTCGTCTCGGGGTCGAACGCGTGGCGCACCGCTTCGGTGCCGAGCGCGTGCGAGATCGCGAGCGGGATGATGTTCGGATAGCGGCTGTAGATCCAGCACCAGACGAGGCCTGCGGCAAACGTGAGCGGCGCGAGAAACGGGTTTGGCAGGTGGATGGCGCCGAAGACCGCGGCAGCCACGATGACCGCGGCGCCGCGGGACATCCACATCGTGGCTTCGCGCAGCAGCACGGTTTGAAGCGCGAATTGCTGACCCGCGCCCCAGACAAAGAGGTAGAGCAGGCTCCGGCCGACGGCGCGCCGTTTATGGAGCGTGTCGAGTGCCTCGCCGACGAGCAGGATGATCGCGACGCCGACGATGGTCGCGACGAGCACACGCCAGAACGCCGGCCATAGCGCGCGCGGCTCGAGCCCCCAGTCGCCGGTCTTGATCGCATGGGCGATCGCCAGCGCGACGACCAGCACGACCGGCACCGCGCGCGCGGTACCGGTCCAGGTGGGCTCAAAGATCCAGGTATACGACAGGATGATCGCGACAATCGTCAGGCTGAACGGCACGCTACATAGTAGCGCTCGTCGTGAACAGCCGATCGATGGCCGTCTGCGCGACGCGGCTCAGCTCTTCCACGCGGGCTCGATCCTCCGGCCGGTAGCTCGAGAACCAGACCATGACGCCCGTCTCGCCGCCCGCGCGATGCGTGGCAACGCGGAACACGCCGTCATCCATCTCGCGGACCGATCCCGAGAACTCCTTCTCGGGAAGCGCCATCAGGATCGTCCCGGAGAGCTTCGAGCCGTCCGGCGTGCGGGCCGAATAGCTGCCGCCCTCGGCCAGCGACGAGGGATCGAGCGCGAAGGCGTCGGCGAGCACCCGGCGCCAGGCGGCGCCCCGCGCCTCGGAGGTGGACAGCCGCGCCATGGCGGCGAACCGATCCCGGCCTCGATGGCGTTCGATGTAGTACTTCAGGTTGCGAAGCTCCGACTGCCAGCCGGTGCCGATCCCTTCGAATTCATCGTCCCAATCCTTGCCGCGCTCGAACCCGGAATGGACGAGCCGCAGCCTCGTCGATCCCTCGCGCGATTCGAGGGTCAGTTCGATCGCCACGCGCGCCGGCCGCGTCTGTCCCTCGGGCATCGGCTTGCCGTGCACGTCGAACGGCACGGCGCGATCGTCCACGAGCCGCAGAAGCCGGCCAGGCTCCCACGCGTCGATGCGATGGCGCCAGTCGAAGAACTCACCCCAGCCCCAGAACATCGTGCCGCCCCTACCCGGCTCGACCTTCGCCTGGAACGGGAACCAGCGCACGAGCTCGCCGGCGTCGGTCAGTGCTTTCCATACGGTCGCGGGATCGGCGGCGATGTCGAGGGTCATGTCGAAGGCGCGCACGGCGCCGTCGGTAATCTTGACGTGCGGTCCATCGCTCATGCTTTCCATGGCTTCTTCTCCAGAACAGGATGAATGGCGGCGAGGACGCGGAAGCGCCGGCCTCGCGGGTTTCGGTCGTCGTGATACCTGGCCGCGAGCGCCGCGAGCGCCTTCGCCAGCTCTTCGGCGAACTCGGCGCGCGCCTCGGCGGTGGCGAACCGGACGTCGGTCTCGAGCGTGAAGGTGGACAGGCGCTTGCCGGCGCGCGTCGCCCCCGTCTGCAGCGCCGCGACGTCGCGCATGGCGCGCGCGGCGGCGCTCACCAGATAGGTCGAGCTGAAGCGGTCGGCGGCCTCTTCAGGCGTGGCGCCGAGCTCGCCGAGCGCGTCCGGGCTGATCACGAAGGAGCGCGCGGTCGCACGGACGATGCGCTCGACGCAGTTCCCCTTGCGCCGTTCCTCGACGAGCTCGACGAACCCTTCGCGCTCGAGCTCGCGGAGGTGGTAGTTGAGGCGCTGACGCGGCACGCCCAACCGGCGGGCGAGGCCGGCCGCCGAATCGGGCTCGGCGAGGTGGGCGAGGAGCTGCCGGCGCGTGCGCTGCAGCGCGACGACCGCTTGATCGGCCCCGGTTATGACGGCGGTTTGCTGCACGTCCGCTACCGACAGTTATTTTTGTCAAGACTAGAAAAATTGTCAAGAGCGGCCCTGACCTAGACTACGGGCATGCCCCCACTTCGCCTGGTTCAGACTGCCGCGGTCGTCATAGCCCTGACCTCGCTCTCCGCCGCAAGCGCCCCGCGCCCCGGCGTCGACTGGCCCTCCTTCCGCGGCATCGCCGCCAGCGGCATCGGAGACGGCAAGGCCACCCCCACTACCTGGAACGCGTCGACCGGAACGGGCGTGAAATGGAAGACCGCGATCGCCGGCCTCGGCCACTCCAGCCCGGTCATCTGGGGCGATCTCGTCTGCGTGACGACCGCGACGAGCGAGGGCGATCAGAGCCTGAAGGTCGGGCTCTACGGCGACATCGCGCCGGTGAACGACACGACCGAGAAAGCGTGGAAGGTCGTCTGCCTCGACAAGAACACCGGCGCGCAGAAATGGGAACGGGAACTGCGCCGCGGCGTCCCGGCCGTGAAGCGCCACACCAAGGCCACGCACGCGAACTCCACCCTCGCCACCGACGGCGAGCGCATCGTCGCGTTCCTCGGGTCCGAAGGCCTCCACGCCCTGGACATGAAGGGCCGGCCGCTCTGGAGCAAGGACTTCGGCGTGCTCGAGTCGGGCTACTTCATGTTCCCCGCCGCGCAATGGGGTTTCGCCAGCTCGCCGATCATCCACGAAGGGCGCGTCATCGTACAGGCCGACGTCTTCAAGGGATCGTTCGTCGCGGCGTTCGACGCGAAAACCGGGAAAGAGATCTGGCGCACGGCGCGTGCGGACGTGCCGACCTGGAGCACGCCCGCGGTCTATACGGGATCCGGCTTGCCCCGAGCGGAGTCGAGGGGGCCGGCGCAGGTCATCGTCAACGGCTGGAAACACATCGGCGGATACGACCTGAAAACCGGCAAGGAGCTGTGGAAGATGACAGGCGGCGGAGACATCCCGGTGCCGACGCCGATCGTGGCCCATGGCCTCATCTACATCACCAACGCGCACGGCCCCGCGTCGCCGGTCTTCGCCATCAAGCCCACCGCGACGGGAGACATCTCGCTCCCCGCCGACGCCAGGACGAACGAACACATCGTCTGGAGCCAGAACCGAGAAGGGGCGTACATGCAGACGCCGCTCGTGTACGGCGACTACCTGTATGTCTGCCGCGACAACGGCGTGCTGAGCGTCTACGACGCCAGGACCGGCGAGCGGAAGTACCAGCAGCGCCTCGCCGACGGCAAGACCGGGTTCACCGCGTCGGCGATCGCCGCGAACGACAAGGTCTACTACACGTCGGAAGAGGGCGGCGTCTACGTCGTCAAGGCCGGGCCCGCGTTCGAGTTGCTCGCGGAGAACACGCTCGGAGAGATCGCCATGGCGACGCCGGCGATCTCCGAGGGCGTGCTGTTCTTCCGCACGAAGGGGAATCTAGTCGCGATTGGCGGCCGCTGAGTAGACTCCAGAATCTAGAATTCAGAATTTAGAATCTAGAAGGATCCAAGTCGAACAGCTTGGATGATCCGAACGCCGTCGCCTTCCGAATTCTAGATTCTAGATTCTAGATTCTAGATTCTCATCTACGTCACGGTCCGTTTGGCCGTCACGACCACATCCGGATCGTGCACCGCGAGCGCGGTGGCGCGTCCACCGGACACCTCGAACCGGATGCGCACCGCATCCGCGCCCACCGGATGGAACTGCAGCGAGCCGACGTGGACCAGCCCGCGGCTGGTCCCGCCCGGGCGAATGATGGTCGGAAAACCCTGTTTACCTTCTCCAACTTCGAAGCGATCGTTCGACCCGGCGCCGAAAACGTAGATGCCCGGGAGCGCGGCCATCTCCGCCGCCGTCAGTGCCACGGGCGCATAGACCGGATCGGCATCGCCGAGCGATTCCAAGTACTTCCGCACTTCGACCGCCTTGTCGCCTCCGAAACGCGCATGCGCCAGGAGGGTGATGCCATGCGGACCACGGGTCCGCTGGATACCGGGCGTCGCGGCGATCGCCGCTTTCACGACGTCGAGCTGCCCCATCATCGTGGCGGTAAAGAGCGTGGGGCGCGCTCCCTTGCTGATCAGGTATTCCGCGATCGGCCGGTTGCCGACGTGCGACGCGGCGTCGATCGCGCTCTCCCAGTCGCCGAAGCCCCAGTCCCAGGCCGCTTTCGCCAGCGCCGGGCGCGCCTCCACGAGCTCCTTCACGCGATCGAACTTGGCGTGCGCGACCGTGACCATTTCTTTCACGAGCTCGACGGGCTGCGTCGGAAACAGGTCGGCGACCGCGGGCTGGGTCGTCGTCTGGGTCTGAAAAGGAACGGCCGCGAGCGCCGGGCCGGCGGCGAGAAACGTTCGGCGGGAAACGGGATTCTGGAGGGCGGGCGTCTCAGGCCCGCCGAGCGAAGTCATAGGCGTTCTCCTCAACCAACGGATACGACGGTTCGTCACGGTTTACCACCTAGAACCCGCGACGGTCGAGCATAGAAAAATGTGAGCGGCGATCCGACGCTTACTCAGAGGGTTGCAGCTTGCGTGCGACGTCCCGGGCGATCTGGTCTGCGATCTCCCCCTGCACCGCCAGCGTGAGCTCCGGCCGATCGAACCGGTTCGCCCAGACGTGGCGTTCGTCGCTCACGCGTATGAGATGGGCGACTACCCGGACGCCGCTCCCGTCGCGCTGCACCTGGCCGAGTACGACGTAGTCGACGTCCAGCTCGGCGCCAATCCGTTTGACGTCCCGAAAGCTCCTCGCCGTGCGCAGGAGCTGCGCGTTTCCGACCACCGCGAGACGAGGCCGATCAGACTGCGCCAGCCTGGCGACGGTCGCGTCCGCGAGCCCTTCCGCTATGGCGTCGAACGCTATCGAGCCGGTCTGATTGTCGAACGGGACGACGGCAATCGGGACGGTCGCGGCGGGCACGGCGACCTGCTGCCGGACGAAGAGGAAGGCAGCCCCGCCGGCGGCAAGGGCGATCACCAGGGCGGCCAGCGTCGCCGCCTGGAGCTTCCTTTCTTTGGAGGGGCCGGTCTCAAGACCGGCCCCTCCGTTGTCGGGCGTTTCGAAGGAGGTCGACGACGCCGGCGCGATGAAGCGATACCCGCGCTTGGGAACCGTCTCGACGTAGCGGGGCGAATCGGCCGAATCCCCAAGCGCCGACCGGATCTGCGCGATGCAGAAGTTGAGCCCCCGCTCGAAATCGACGAAGGTCTCGTTCCCCCACACGTGACGACGGAGATCCTCGCGCGAGACGATCTCGCCCGGACGCTCGAGGAGCAGCGCCAGCACGCGCGCCGGCTGCGGCTGAAGGCGTATCGGCGTTCCCTCGCGCGACAGCTCGCCGGTCGCCGGGTCGAACTGGAACAAGCCGAAACGGACGCGTGAAGGCATGCGCAGTTCCGGTCATTCTGGCACGGCCGGCCGTCGCCCGGTTCCCTGTTTGCTAGAATTGGAGAGCTTCCCAGCGACTCCCTGCGGACCTTCGGCGGCGCCGAGCGGTGTGACACGCTTTTTCACACTTTCCTCAGCGCCGACTCAGGATGGGCTCGTCGGCCTTCCGTAGACTGTCAGCGTGAGGTCGACCCAGGACAATGAACTGGTGACTCGGCCTTTAAGGAGAACTGGTGGAGTTCCTGCTGTTCGGCCTCGTGCTCGCGCTCGTGCCGTTCGTCATGCCGATCGTGGCGTGGGTGTCCGCGCGCCGCACGCGGGCGCGCGTCGCCGAGCTCGAGACCGCGCTCGAGGCCCAGCAAGCGACCATCGATCGGCTATCCGATCGCGTCAAAGCGCTGCAGCGCGAGATCGGTACTGCGCAGCCCGCGGCGCCAAAGCCGTCGGCGGCTGTGGCGCCTCAGCCGCCGGCGCCGGCGCGAGCGCCGGAGCGCCCCGCGGAGCCTGCGCCTCGCAAGCCGGAGCCTGTCGCTGAAACGCCTGCGCCGCCCGCTGCCCCGACGCCGTCCGCCTCCGCCAAGGCTTCGGCGGGACAAGCCGAAACCGTCGCTCCGCCGCCCTCGACGCCGGCGCCGCCGCCTCGATCCGTCGCGCCCGTCGCGGCTCGCGTCACCGATTCGGGCGCCGCGGCCGACCGGCCGCTCGTCCTGAGCAAAGCCGAAGGACGTCCACCGCAGCCGCCGCCCCCGCCGGCCCCGCCCGCCGAGCCGCCGGACTGGCGCCGGGCGATCGATTGGGAGTCGCTCGTCGGCGTCAAGTTGTTCTCCGCGATCGCGGGGGTCGCGCTCGTGCTCGCGGCCATCTTCTTCCTGCGGTACTCGATGGAGCATGGATGGCTGCAGCCGCCGGTCCGCGTGATCATCGGCATCGTCGTGGCGGTCGGGCTGCTCGTCATGTGCGAGCTGAAAGCCGCCCGGAAATATCCGGTCACGGCCAACGCGCTCGACGCGGCGGCCATCGCGATCCTGTTCTCGACTTTCTTCGCCGCGCACGCGCTCTGGAATCTCATTCCCGCGCTCGCGGCGTTCGGCCTGCTGGCCGTCGTGACGGCGCTCGCCGTGCTGCTGTCGATCCGCCGGGAGTCGCTGTTCATCGCCGTTCTCGGCCTGCTCGGCGGCTTCGCGACGCCGGCCCTCCTCTCGACCGGAGAGAACCGGCCGATTCCGCTGTTCGCCTACCTCATGCTGCTCAACGTCGGCCTCGCCTGGGTCGCGTACCGGAACACCTGGCCGGTGTTGACGTGGCTGACGCTCGTGTTGACCGTCGTCTACCAGTGGGGATGGGTCCTCAAGTACCTGGAAGCGAGCAGCCTCACGCTCGCGATGGGGATCTTCCTCGTGTTCCCGGTCGTGTCATTCGCCGGCCTCCTGCTGGCCCGGCGCGGCGCCGCGCGCGAGGGTTCGTCGGATCCCGCCGCGGGGTTCGAGGGGACGGCGATTGCCGGGGCGGCCCTGCCGCTGCTGTTCGCGGCGTACCTGGCCGCGGTACCGGGCTACGGCGCGAGGCCGGGACTCCTCTTCGGGTTCCTGCTGATCATCGACGCGGGTCTGCTCGCCGTCGCGCTGGCCCGGCGCCAGGAGCTCGCGCATGCCGCCGGGGCGTTGGCCAGCGTCCTCGTGCCGGCAATCTGGCTCGCGGTCTCGTACGCGGGATCGGCGCGCCTCACCGCGCTCGCGTTCACCGCGCTCTTCGCGGTGTTCTTCGGCCTGGCGCCGGCGATCGCGAGGCGGTTCGGCCGGCCCATTGCGGGAGCGGCCGTCCAGGCCATCTTCGTCGCGCCGCTCGTGCTCTTCCTGCCGGCGGCGCTGGCGCGGATCGAGCCGGCCTTCGCATCGCCGATGCCGCTGTTCGCGACCGTGATCGCGCTGGTGCTGCTGGTCGCCTGGCGGGCCGCGGTCGAACGCGACGGCCGACTGTATTTCATCGCGGCGTTCTTCGCGATCGCCGCGCAGGCGGCGTGGTCGGTCACGCACCTCACGGTGGAGTCGCTCGGAACGGCGATCACCTGGTACGCGCTCTTCGGCGCCGTCTCGCTCGGCGTTCCGCTGGCCGCCAGGCGGTGGTCGAAGCCGCTCGAGCCGGTCTGGGGCGGTGGCGCGGTACTCCTCGCGAGCCTCGGGCTGCTGCTGTTTCTGGCCGCGGGATCCGTCTCGGCGGACGCGCTGTGGGGGCTCGCGTTCCTCCTCGCCGTCATCAACGCCGGGATGTTCATCGAAGCGGGCTCGGCCGGGCTGCCGGCGATCTCCATCGTCGGGAGCGTGGCCTCGTTCGGAATCCTCGGCATCTGGTGGATGCAATCGGCCGCGGTCGTCGGCGTCCTGCCCTCGCTCGCCGTCATGGCCGGCCTGACGTTGATTACGCTCGCCGGCTACGCCTGGTCGCACCGGCGATCTCCGGCTCCGGTCACCTCGGAACTGACCGAGGTCAGCTTCGGGCAGGGGCTGTACATCGGACTCGGCGGACATCTCTTCCTTCTCTTCGTCGCGGTGAACCGGGAGTGGTCGATGCCGCCCTGGCCGCTTTTCGCCACGCTGGCGGTCCTGACGCTCGCCGTGAGCGTGACATCGCTCGGCACGCGTCAGCCGATCCTCCACGCAGCGGGCGCGATCGCCGCCTCCGTGGTCACGGCCGCGTGGGCCGGAACCGTCTCGTTCGAGTGGGGCCCGACGGCCCTCGGCGCCGCCGCGGCCTCGAGCGCATTCGCGCTGGCGTGGATGGCTGTCGCGAGGCGCGCCGGGTCGCCCGGCCCGGCGGCCTGGGCGGCGACCGCCTGCCTGCTCTTCTCGCAGGTGACGGTCATCCTGGCGTCCGCCAACAAGGTGCCGCCGCCGTTTGCCGCGATCGTCGTGTCGCACGTGATCTACGTGTCGGCGCTGCTGGCGATCGCCTGGGCGAAACGATGGGAGCATCTGGCGCTCGCGGCTGTCGTGCTGCCATGGATCGCGGCGCTCAGTTGGCAGTACGGCCACCCCGGCGAGTGGCAACGCCTGCTCGTGCTCGGGTCGGCGCTCTACGCGGTGTTCGTCGCGTATCCGATCGTCCTGGGCGCGCGCGCGCGCGGAGAGCGTCATCCGTACGTGGCGGCGGTCCTCGCCAGCGCCATGTTTTTCTTCACCGCTCGCTCCGCGCTGACCGCCGGCGGCTACGCCAACATCATCGGCGTCGTGCCGGTCGTCTCCGGCGGCGTGATGGCGTGGCTGCTTCGGAGCCTGTTGCGGCTGGAGCAGCCCGGGCAGCGCGATCTTGGACGCCTCGCGCTCGTCGCCGGTGCGTCGCTGGCCTTCGTCACGGTCGCGATCCCGCTGCAGCTCAAGCACCAGTGGATCACGATTGGCTGGGCGATCGAGGGGGCGGCGCTCGCCTGGCTCTACACCCGGATTCCGCATCGCGGCCTGCTGTGGACCGCATCGGCGCTGCTCGCCACCGTCATGGCCCGGCTCGCGCTGAACCCGATGGTGTTCGTCTACGAACCGCGCGGCTCGCTCCGCATCCTGAACTGGTATCTCTACACCTACGCGATCTGCGCGGCGGCGATGTTCGTCGCCGGCTGGTGGCTCAAACGCACCGACGAGAAGCTTCCGGGGTTGCCTCTCCCGTCTCAGTGGCTGCCCACGTGCGCCGTCATCCTGTTGTTCATCGTGCTCAACATCGAGATCGCCGATTTCTACGCCGTCGGACCCTCGCTGACGCTCAGGTTCGGCGTGACGCTGTCCCAGGATCTGACGTACACCATCGGCTGGCTCGGCTTCGGAATGCTCCTGCTTGGAGGGGGCATCTGGCTCCGGATTCGCGCCGCGCGGGTCGCGGCCGTCGTGCTCATCGCGCTGACGACATTCAAGTGTTTCCTGTACGATCTCGGGTCGCTCGACGGCCTGTATCGCGTCGCATCCTTCGTCGGCCTGGCGATGTCCCTCGCCCTGGTCGCCCTCGCGCTCCAGAAGTACGTGCTGGCGCGCCCCAAAGGCGTTGCATGATCCGCTCGGTGTTTCTCTCGGTCGCGCTCGCGATCGGCGTCGTGGTCTCGGCTCAACAGCCGGCA
This sequence comes from uncultured Acidobacteriota bacterium, assembly GCA_963847125.1. Lineage (GTDB taxonomy): Bacteria > Acidobacteriota > Vicinamibacteria > Vicinamibacterales > 2-12-FULL-66-21 > DATAEE01. Next base: position 795,660 of record CAWJYM010000004.1, on the reverse strand, counting down.
CCGGGACCTTTTCGCTACGAGCGCAGCGTCGCCGGCTCGGCCTCACAGGCGCAGCGCCTGCCGGTCGACGTGGCCCTTCTCTCGGGGGGCCGGCCGTTCACCGTCGTGCGGCGCGGGTCGCGACCGGTCGCGGAGGGCGGCCTCGCGGACCTGCGTTTCTTCGACGCCACCGGACGGGAGGTGCCGTACCTCCTGATCGCGCCACGAGTGGCCGAGGCGCGGTGGCTGCGAGGCGCGGTGCTGCCGATCGCCGTGACCGAGAAGACGAGCGGCTTCGAGGCGGACCTCGGAACCGTCGAACAGGTCGACAGCATCGGCATCGAAGGGCTGGGCGCTCCTTTTCTCAAACGCCTGACGCTCGAAGCGAGCGGCGACCGCCGGCACTGGACCATGCTCGCGCCCGAGGGAACCCTGTTCGATCTTCCCGCCGAAGGGCGGCGCCAGACCTCGCTCGACTTCGAGCCGGGCCCATACCGCTTCTTCCGCGTCGTCTGGAATGACACGAACACCGGACGCGTCGGCCTCCCCTCGAGCGTCAGGGCGCGCGCCGCGACGGCAGGAGCCCTGCCTCCGCTCCCGCTCGTTCCCGCCGAAGGGTTCGAAATCCGGCCGAGCGAGCCAGGCCGCAGCCGTTTCCGGGTCCGGCTGCCAGGGGCGCGTTTGCCGGCGGTGGCCCTGCACATCAACGCCGACGCCGAGCACATCTCCCGCGAGGCCTACGTGACGGAGCAGCGCGTGAGCGGCGCCGAAGCGTTGCCGGCGATCCTCGGACGCGCGAAGCTCACGCGCGTCATCAAGGATGGAACGGTGACATCAGATCTCCGGATTCCGATCGCGTCGCCGACGGAGACCGAAATCGATCTGGTCGTTCACGACGGCGACAACCGGCCGCTCCGTATCACGGAACTGCAGCTCGAGCTCGCGGATCTGCCGTGGATCTACGTCGAGTCGAAGGGTGTGCCGATCGTCGCGCGCTTCGGCAATCGCACGACGCAGGCGCCATCGTACGATCTGGAGGCCGCGAGACACACGATCGATGTCGACAAGGTAGCGGCTGGTGAATGGGAGGTGCCGCGCGACGCGGCCGGTCCGGCTGCGGCGACGCCGTCGGCCGACCTGCCGGCAACGGGCGCCGCGATCGAGACGGCGGCCTTCCGCCATTCGCGCAGGATCCGCGCGGGCAACCCCGGGCTCGTCGCGCTCGCGATCGACGTCCCGGTCCTGGCGCACAGCCGCGGCCCGGTTCGTCGTTTCGAGGACGTTCGCGTCGTCGATCCGTCGTCGCGCCAGATTCCGTACCTCATCGAGCGGCTGGAGGAGCCGTTGCCGGTCGTGCTCACAATCGAAGCGGCGACCTCGCGAGTGCCGGAGTTTGCGCAGACGACGGCGCAACGCTCGATCTATCGCATCCGTCTCCCGTATCGAACCCTGCCCGACGGGACGCTCGTGTTGAGAACGTCGGCTCAGTTGTTTCGCCGGACGGTCAGGGTCGGCGTGGAACGTCCTCCGGACCGCTTGCGGCGGGACGCGCACTTCGAACCCATCGCCACGCAGGTGTGGCAGGGGCTGAATCGCGAGTCGGCTGCGCCGGAGCTGACCGTCAGCATTCCCCGCCTCGACGCCGACGCGCTGACCGTCGTGGTCGACGAAGGAGACAACAGTCCGCTGCCGATCACGCAACCACGGTTGTTGTTGCCTTCGTACCGCCTCCGGTTCTATCGCCCGGCCGCAACCGACCTCCAGCTGGTGTACGGCCGGAACGATCTCTCCGCGCCGCAGTACGATCTCGCGCTGCTCACGCCGATCGTCATGGGCGCCGAGGCTCAGGAGATCGTCGCGGGGTCGGAAACCACGTCGACGGCCGTGCCCCAGGCCGCGAGTCTGGTATCGCCGCGGCTGTTCTGGGCGTTCCTCGGAGCGGCGATTCTCGTTCTGATCGCCATGCTCGTCAGGCTCGTACGGCAGACCACCTGAAAAAGGGGACAGCCACCTTTTTACGGTCGGCGTAAAAAGGTGGCAGTCCCCTTTTCTGTGTAATTCAGTGTTCCGTTCTGAACCAGGCCTCCGACACTCCTCGCCGCTCGAGACCGTGGATTCCCAGGAAACCGTCACCCGCGGCGCGGCCTCGTTTTTGCCTTTGACGCAGCCTCACTCGCCATCGGAGGGCCCGTTGGGTCGGGCTATCACACTCGAATGAAAGTAGCTTTCGGCCGGCTGGAGGAAGTGAACAAGGAGCTGTGGCTCCTCCTGTCGGTGTTCGGGATCTGCCTGCTCCTCAATCTGCTCGTCGACAGCCAGCGCATGGTGCTCAGCTTCTACACGCTGCCCACGCTGGGGTCTGCGTACATCTACGGCAGGCGGCACGCCACGCTGACCGCGTTCGGCAGCGTCCTGCTCGTCACGTTGATGACCTGGTACAACCCCGTGCTCTTCGCCGCGACGACGGCGATGAGCTCGCAGGCGTCGACGTGGCTCGACATCACGGTCTGGGGCGGCGTGCTCATCGTGACCGGCTATTCGATGGGAACGCTCTACGAGCACAAGTCGGCGCAGCTCGAGGAGATGCGCGAGACGTATCACGGCGTCCTGATGATCCTGCGCCACTTCGTCGCCAAGGATCCGTATACCGAGAATCATTCGTACCGCGTCTCGATCTATGCGGCGAAGATTGCCTCCCGGCTCGACCTGTCGCAAGACCGCGTCGAGGACGTCCGTGCGGCCGCGCTCCTGCACGACATCGGCAAGCTCGACGTCAGCCGGGACCTGCTGTACAAGGCCGCCCGACTGACGAAAGACGAGTACGAGCAGATGCAGCAGCACGTCGCGAAAGGCGTGGCGATGCTCGAGCCGGTCGGCGGCTCGCTCCGCCGCGTCATTCCAATCGTGCTGGCGCACCACGACAAGTTCGACGGGTCCGGTTATCACCCGAGCCGCGGTCAGGAGATCCCGCTCGAGGCGCGCATCATCTCGGTCGCCGACGTGTACGATTCGCTCACCAGCGACCGGCCCTACCGCAAGGCGATGTCTCCCTTCGAAGCCAAGGAAATCGTCCTGAAGGGCTCGGGCACCGAGTTCGATCCCAAGGTCGTCGACGCGTTCGTCAACGCGTTTCGCCTGGGCGAGCTGGAAGTCCCCACCGTCGTGGTCTGACGCGCTCGCTTCAGACTCCAGACGCCAGAATCCAGAATATAGAATCTAGAATATAGAATCTAGAATCTGGAATTCAGAAGGCGGAAAGCATCCGGATGATCCCACCTGCCGGAATCATCCCTATGCTTCCTCCTTCTAGATTCTAGATTCTGAATTCTAGATTCTGAGGCCATGAGGCTTTTCGCCGTTCTCACGGTCGCGGCGGTCGCCTGCGCGGCGGCGTTGACGGCTGCCAGCCAACCGGCGGTCACATCCGGCCTCGATCTGGCGAGCCTCGATCGGACGATTCGCCCGCAGGACGATCTCTACCGTTTCGCCAACGGAGGCTGGCTCGCCAGGACCGACATTCCGTCGGATCGCGTCGCCTACGGCGCGTTCATCGAGCTGGCGGACAAAGCGGAGTCCGACATCCGCGCGATCATCGAAGAAGCAGCCGCTGCCGCGGACGCGAGGCGGGGATCGACGGCGCAGCAGATCGGCGATCTCTACGCGAGCATGATGAACGAGGCTCGCATCGAGGAGCTCGGGATCGCACCCATCCGCCCTGAGCTCGACAAGATCGACGCGATGGCGAACCCGACGGATCTCGCGGAGGAAGCCGGTTACCTTTCCTCCATTGCGGGCGGCGGTCCGTTCACGGGCTTCGTTGCCGAGGACGCTCGCGATCCCGGACAGCTGGTCGTCCACCTGGGTCAGGGCGGGACGCTGCTGCCGGACCGCGACTACTATCTGAGAGACGACGCCAGGTTCGTCGAGATCCGCCGGCAGTACCAGGAGTACCTTGCCCGCTTGTTCACGCTGGCCGGCCGGAGGTCGCCCGCAGCGGATGCGAAGGCGGTGCTCGGCCTGGAGACTGAGCTGGCCCGCGCGCAGTGGTCTCCGGCCGACAGCCGGGATCCGGCGAAGACCTACAACCGTTTCACGCTGTCGCAGCTGTCGTCGGCGATGCCCGGCTTCGACTGGCAGGCCTGGGCGCGGCCGCAGGGCATCCACCGGGTCCGCCATGTCGTCGTGTCTCAGCCATCCTTCTTCAAGCAGTTTGCGGCGCTGGTCCCGGCGACGCCGCTGAGCACGTGGAGGGCGTGGCTCGCCGGCCGGCATATCACGGCGATGGCGCCGTACCTGAGCGAGTCGGTTGCCGGCGCGCGCTTCGAGTTCTTCGGCCGCGTCCTCACGGGTCAGGAGCTTCCGCGCACGCGCTGGAAGCGCGGCGTGTCGCTCGTCAACGGGTTCCTCGGCGACGCGGTCGGGCGGCTCTACGTCGAGCGACACTTTCCTCCCTCCTCGAAAGCGCGCGCCGAGAAACTCGTGGCGACCATGTTCGAGGCGTTCCGGCAGGCGATCGACGAGCTCGACTGGATGGAAGAGGGAACCAGACGCGAGGCGCGCAACAAGCTGTCCAGGCTGAGGACGAAGGTCGGGTACCCGTCGGTCTGGCGCACCTACCGCGGCCTCGAGATCAAGCCGGACGATCTCGTCGGCAACGTCCAGCGCGCTCAGCGGTTCGAGAACGACCGGCGCATGAGCGGCTTCGCGCTTCGCATCGACCGCCCGGAATGGCAGGTGACGCCACAGACGGTGAACGCCTACTTCAGCCACGCGTTGAACGAGATCGTCCTGCCGGCGGCGATGCTCCAGCCGCCCTTCTTCGACCCTGCCGCGGACGACGCCCTCAACTACGGCCGGCTCGGCGCCATCTTCGGCCACGAGCTGGGGCATGGCTTCGATGAGCGCGGCCGCCGCTTCGACGGGTTCGGCGCGGTTCGCGACTGGTGGACGGCGGCGGACGTCGAGCGATTTCACGCTCGCGCGCGCGCTCTCTCAGTGCAGGCCGGCGCGTTCAGCCCGATCCCCGGTGTCCACGTGAATGGGGACCTCACGCTCGGCGAGAGCCTCGGCGATCTGGGCGGCCTGTCGATCGCGTTCCGCGCGTACCGGCTCTCGCTGGACGGGCGCAAGGCACCAACGATCGACGGGTTCACCGGCGAGCAGCGTTTCTTCATCGGCTGGGCGCAGATCTGGCGAACGAAGATGCGTCCTGAATTCCTGCGACAGACTCTGCTCTCGAGCCCGCACGCGCCGGCGGAGTTTCGCGCGAACGGGCCCGCCAGCAATCTCCCCGGGTTCTACGAGGCATTTTCGGTGAAGCCCGGTGACAAGCTGTATCGCGACCCGGCGGGCCGTGTGAGGATCTGGTGAGGCGCCACCTCGGCCTGATTTCGTTGGCCGGCGGCGCGCTGAGCTGGGGCGCTCTGATAATCGCGCTCCTGGCCGGCGGGCTCGATCCGTCGCCGGCACGATCTTCGTCGCTTCAGATGGTCAGCCTCGGCGCACTCGTCACGGCCGCGGTGAGCCTCTGCCTCGGGGGAATCGCCCTCGCTCGAGGGCCGCAGCGTCTGGCAGCGGCCGTCGGACTCGGCGCGTCACTGCTCTTTCTTCTCTATTTCACCGGCCTTGGCTTCGCGATCGTCGGGTAGCGGTGCCTGTGGTACGACGCTTTAGCGTCGTCTCGCCAGATTCGTAACTGCCCTGTCGAAATCGTTGTCGCGCGGGGTGGTACGACGCTTTAGCGTCGTCCTCTGACGAGGCTAAAGCCTCGAACCACGCCCCTCCCCAGACGAGGGGTAAAGCCTCGTACCACAAGCTTGGCCCGTTGGCAGCACTGTTGCGGGAATCTCGCGGCGTTGCGCAAGCTCCTCCGCCTGAGTCTCGCCGGGGGCGCCACGGTGCTGGTGCTCCTGTTCATGCTCATCGCCTACGTCTTCGCCGGACCGGTCTCGTCGGGCGCGATATTTCTGCTGATACCGGCCGGGACGACCTCGCGGCCGGAGTCTCCGGAACCTTACGAGCCGCTGCACAAAGGCCACGTCGACCTGTCCACAGGTGAGTACACGCGCGAAGACGACGACCTCGTCGTGACCGGAACACCGCCTCTTGTTTTGAGACGCACGTACTACTCCGGTTGGCGCTCGAGCAGGCCGTTCGGGATCAACACGACCCATACTGGCGAGGCGTATCTGGTTGGAGACCCGAAGGCGTTCCAATGGGCCGCTCTGATCCTCGCCTCCGGGCACCGCATCGACTTCAGTCGAACGTCGCCTGGAAACTGGTTCATGAACGCGATGTTCCAGCACCGCGGAGGGCGCCGCCCGTATCAGGGCGCGGTCATCGGCTGGACCGGGCTCGGCTGGACGATGGGCATGCCCGACGGCAGCCGCGCATCGTTTCAGTCGTGTGGCCGGGGAGGTCGGGAGCTCTGCTCCGTGTTGCAGACTCGTGATGCCGAAGGTCACGCGATCCATTACAGGCGCACGCTGTCCGGGCGCCTCGTCCGGATGGAAGCCTCGGCCGATCGCTGGATTGGGTTCGACTACGATGACGGGGAGCGGATCACGCGCGCGTACGACAGCACCGGACGCGAGGTTCGATACGCCTACGACGAGCGCCGGCGCCTGTCACGCGTCACGACATTCGACGGGAAGACGCGCGAATACACATACACCGATCGCGACGAGATGCGGACGGTCACGGAACCTGGCATCTTCCTCGAGAACACTTACGACGCCGCCGGCCGGTGCATTCGGCAGGTCAACAGGTTCGCGTCAGAACCGAAGCCGTATACGTTTGAGATGAACTATCGCGTCGACGGGGAGGCCATCACTCAAACCGAGGAAACACAGTCTGATGGAACGTGGTCGAAGTACACCTTCGACGCGTCCCGCAACGTGATCGCGGAGTCATGGGGCGAGCATGGAAAAGAACTCGCGAGGGTCAGCTACGACCGCGATTCCGTGTCGAACCTCGTCGTCGCTCTGACGGTGACGTGTGCCGATCGCGCAGGCCGCCAGGCCGCTCACTTTAGCCGCGTGCAGCCGGGATACGACGAATGGACCCGATGGGACCTGTACAAGACGCACTGCACCTGGTCCGACTGGATCAAGGGTCGGCAGGCCAAGAGGCTGGACCGCGAGCCTCGGTGAGCGCTCAGCTGGACCGACCCACGATCGCAATCAGCTGATCGTCGGCGCGCAGGAAGAGCCGGCCGCCCGAGAGCGCCGGCGACGCGAGAAGCCTGGCGTCGATCCGGTTACGAGCCAGGACTTCCGGTGTGCGCGCGGCGCGCATGACGATCGTCTCTCCATTCTCGCTGATCAGATAGACCCGGCCGCCCGCGACAATCGGCGACGCGGTGAAGATGCCGTCGACGCGCTCCTGCCAGACACGCTCGCCGGTCTTCGCATCCACGCAGGTCACGACGCCGACGTCGCCCGCCATGAAGAGCAGCCCGTCGGCGTAGACGAGCGACGAGATGTACGGCGCGCCGGTCGGCGCCTTCCACTGCACGTGCGACGCCGAGACGTCGCCTCGACCGCCCGTGCGGATCGCGAGGTACGGCCCGCTGCGATATCCGCGGCTGGCATAGACTACGCCGGCTTCGTGGACGGGCATCGGGATCGCGAACCTGCTCTCCTCGGCTACGCGCCACAGCGCCTCGCCGGTGGCGGGACGATAGGCCTCGATCGCGGCGCTCGTGTTGAGCACGAGCTCGTCGCCGCCGGCCGCAGGGACGACGATCGGCGTGCTGTACGACACGACCTTCGCACCGCGATCGACCTTCCAGCGGGTCGCGCCGGTCTTCGCGTCCATCGCGAGCAGGTACGACTGCGGCTCGTGATAGCACGGAAGGATCACGAGGTCTTTGTAGACGACAGGCGAGCTGCCGTGGCCCCAGTTCACCTGGAAGGGGCCGTGCTCGGCTGCCAGATTGCGATGCCAGACGCGCCGGCCCGCGTTGTCGACTGCCACGACCTGACCCGTGCCGAAGACCGCGTAGACGCGCTCGCCGTCGGTCACCGGGCTCGCGCTGGCGAGGTTGTGCTTCTCGTGAACCGGCGGCGGCGTGCCTTCGGCCGGCAGCTGGAACGACCACAGGCGCCGGCCATCGGCGCGCGCGAACGCCTCGATCAAAAAGTGGAGGCGATCCGCCTCGCCGGCCTTGGACAGAGCGCGCTCTCCCGCTTCGCGCGCGCCGCCGCCCTGCAGGAGCGTCGGATGATTCCCCTCGCGCCTGACCCCCGCACCGGACTGCGACGTCACGAAGACGCGATCGCCCCAGACGATCGGCGTCGAGACGCCCGTGCCCCCGAGCGGCGTCCGCCAGGCGATGCCGTCTTTCTCGCTCCAATGGAGTGGCAACGCACGCTCGGCGGAGACGCCCGTGCCGGCCGGCCCACGCCATTGCGGCCAGCCTTCGCTCGCTTGAGATTGCTTGCGAGCTTCGGCTGGGCTCGCCGAAGCGGCCTGTCCATCGTCAGGCCGCGAAGGCGGCCCATCCGCCTGCACGGGAACCATCAACAAAAGCGTAGCGCAGGCCTTCAGGCCTGCCATCAAAAGACGTCGCATGCCGGGATTGTAGCGGAACAGCCACGTCAGTCGCGCTACGATAAAAGACATGCGGTACCTCGTCCGCGCGCGCGTCAAGCCCGGCCGTGAGAAAGCGCTGGCTCGCGCAATCGCTGCGGGCACGCTCGGCCGCGGCTCCGTCGCCGGCGGCGAGTACCTCCGCAACATGAACGACGCGCGCCACCTCGACGACGGGACGCTGCGCTGGGTGGAGGTGTGCTATTGCCCGTCGCCGCTGCTCGAAGAGCGGCCCTATTGGGAAGAGTACTTCGATCTGGTGAAGGTGCAGGACGCACACGCGCGAGCGAAATGCCGCGACGAAAACGGCTCGGAACCCTGGGCGTGCGGCGCCTGTGATTGCACCGCGCGGCTCGAGACCGCGCTCGAACGATCCGGCGCTCCGTTCCTCAATCAGCTGCGACGGGCAGCCGAGCGACCGTCTGAATGACCTCGTCGATTGGGGTCCTGCCCTGCACCAGACGATCGCCGACGGGGCGAATTCTCCCGTTGTTGAAGCCAGCATACATGTCGGCGTAGACCTCGGCGAACGGCCGGGGGACTCCCGCTCGTGTGAGGGTGCTCACCCATTCCGCCTGCGGCACGGTGACGACCTGAAGCGGTTTCCCAAGCGTCGAGCCGAGCTTGGCCGCCACGTCGTTCGCGGAATACGCGGGGCCCTGGAGGTCCACGATCTCGCCCTTCGGGGGCCTCTGCAGCAGGGATTCTGCCGCAAGCGTGCCGATGTCCCTGGTCGCGATCATCGGCTCTTTCGTCTCCGCCGACGGGGCAAAGTTCGGGTAGATGCCGGCGGTGCGCGCCGCGCCTACCAGCGCTCCGACGTTTTCCTGAAAGGTGCACGCGCGAATCGCTGTCAGGGTGGTGCCGGTTGCGCGAAGCGCGTTCTCCAGATAGTTCAGACCACGGATGGGGCCGTTCCCTGACGAAAGATCGGCGCCAACGGACGACAGCATCACGACGTGCGGCACACGCACCGTCCCGACAGCCGCCGCGATCGTGTCGGCCAGCTCTCGCTGATGCGCATAGAAGTCGGTCGTGGTGAAGGGCGGCGGCGGCGACATCGCAAAGAAGCCTTCGACACCGCGCAACGCGCCGGCTAAGAAGGCCCGATCGTCGAGCGAACCGACCGCCACCTCCGCCCCCTGCCTCGCCAACTCGGCGCCTTTTTCAGGACTGCGAACGATGACCCTGATTCTTTGCTTCTTTGCCAGCAATTCCGCCGCGACGACGGACCCGACGTGGCCTGTGGCCCCTGAAATGACGAGCATGTTCCCTCCTTGCGAGCGGCTGCGGACCGGTGGACCCTTCTCGCTAGACGCTCTCACGGACGTTTGGGGTTCCGCCTACGGCGCCTGGTCGAGCTCGGTGGTAAGTAGCCGGGCCGCGGCCGCCTCCAGGCGGGCCGCGTCGACGGGCTTCGACACGTAGTCGTCATATCCGGCGACGATCGCCCGTTCGCTGTGCCCGGTGTACGCGCTGACGGCAATGGCGGGGATCCGTCGCACCTTCGGATCCGGAAGGCTTCTGACAGCGGCGATGAGCGCGTACCCGTCCTGGCCCGGCATGCCGAGATCGGCCAGCAGCAGATCGAACGAGCCAGACAAGAGGAACCGTATCGCGTCGCCCGCCGAGGTGGCGGTCACGACCGTCGCACCGGCGCGCTCCATCACGTGCTTCAACAGGTCGACCGCATCCGGCTCGTCGTCCACGATGAGCAGGCGCGCGCGCTCTACCGCCCGCAGCGGGAATCTGCGCGCCGACTCGCGCGTCTCCTCGCCGACGGCCGCGACGCCTTCGGCGCTCAGCGGAAGCGTCACGGTGAAAGTCGCGCCGAGGCCGTCGCCAGGGCTCTCGGCCGACACGGTTCCGCCGTGCGCCTCGACGAGATATTTGACGATCGTCAGCCCGAGGCCGAGCCCGCCATGCCGGCGCGTGGTGCTCGTGTCCGCCTGGCGGAACCGTTCGAAGAGGTGCGACAGGAACTCGCGGCCGATGCCCTGCCCGGTATCGCTGACCACGATGTGCGCGTGTGCCCCGGCGCGTTGAAGCCGGAGCTCGATCCGGCCGCGCTCCGGAGTGAACTTGATCGCGTTGGTCAGCAGGTTCCAGACCACCTGGTGCAGGCGACCCGCGTCGCCAACGACGAAGCGCGCCGACCGATCGAGGTCGACCTCCAGCACGATCTCCTTGGCGTCCGCCGCCGGGCGCACGTTGTCGGCCGCGCCGGCGAGGACCGTCGCCAGGTTCACGCGATCGGGGTTCAACCGCAGCTTGCCCGTGATGATGCTCGAGACGTCGAGGAGGTCGTCGATCAGATGGACCTGGAGCGTCGCGTTGCGCTGGATGACGTCGAGCGCCCGCCGGATCGTCGCTTCGTCGGTATGAGGGTCGCGGACGATGTGGGACCAGCCGAGGATCGCGTTGAGCGGCGTGCGCAGCTCGTGCGACAGCACGGCGAGAAACTCGTCCTTCAGGCGGTTCGCGGCCTCGGCCTCGGTGCGCGCCTCTCGTTCGGCGGCGAGCAGGCGCTCGCGATCCTCTTCGGCGCGCTGTCGATCGACGAGCGCATCGCGCAGCGCCTGTTCGAGCTTCTCGCGTTGCGCGATCTCCGCTTCGAGCGCGCGGGCGCGTTGCTGAAGGCGACCGATCTCCCGCGCCCTCCCATCGTCTCCCGACACCAGCGTGTAGCTCTCGGCGGGAATCACGTGCGTGTGGGCGCGGCACAGGTCCTGGAATTTGTCGGCGTGCGCCTCCCTGGAGAAGCTTCCGATCGCGTACGAGCAGAGGAGCGAGAACGAATGCGCGCGGCTCAGGTCGTTCCAGAGCTCCTCCAATTCGATCGCGGCGTCGACGTTCTGGTCCTGACAGAGTAGATCCACCATCTCGCCGTACGCGCGCGCGGTGGTATTCCGCCCGCCGAGGTTGCGCCCGAGCATCCCGTCGAAATACGCCAGGAAGCGCTGACGATCGAGCCGGCCGCGGTCCATGAAGATCGACAACGTTTCTCTCGCGTCGAGGAACTGCAGCTGTCCCGTCTCGCGCAGCCGGTCGACGTCGAATCCTCTGGCTTGCAGACGCGCCTGAAACGCCTGCCGATGGGAGGCCGTCGCGATCGCGATCGCGGGCTGGCCGGCCTCGAGGCCGTCCCCCAGGAAACGGGCCACCGTGTCCGAAAGGTAGTCGTCGCTTTCGTAAAACTGGACGATATGGTCGCGCGGCGCGACGGGAAGACTGAGCATTTCAGCGGTCCAGGTCGAGAGCCTGGGGAGACAGGGGCCTACTATAGCAAGAAGCGGGCCCCCCGGCGTCAGTCGCGGAGGGCCGTCATGGGGTCGATTCGCGTCGCCCGGCGGGCCGGCAGGTAACAGGCCGCGACGGTCACCGCGAGGAGGAGGAAGGTCACGCCGGCGAACACGGTCACGTCCTGCGCGCCGACGCCGAAAAGGAGACTCTGCAGGTAGCGGGTCAGCGCCAGCGAGCCGCCAAGGCCGATGGCCAGCCCGATCGCCGCGGTGCCGAGCCCCTGCTTCAGCACCATCGAGAGAATGGACCGGCGATCGGCGCCGAGCGCCTGCCTGATGCCGAACTCGCGTATCCGCTGCGCGACGCCGAACGCGAGCACGCCGTAGATCCCGATCGCCGAGAGCACCAGCGCAACGCCGCCGAAGAGCGCCAACAGGAGCATCGGCGTCCGCCGCCCCTCGAGCGATCGCACCACCCACTGATTCATCGTCCGCACGTCGGCGATCGGCTGTTCAGGGTCGATCGACTGGACCGTGCGCCGCAGCTCCGGCACGAGCGTCAGCGGATCCAGGCCGGTCTTCAGGACCAGCGCCATGTTCGCCTGACCCTGTTGGGCAATCGGGTAGTAGAGGCGCTCCTTCAGCACCGGCTCGCCCAGGTCGATGCTGTTGATCGTTCCGACGACCCCGACGATCGTGAACGGTGGACTGTTGGCATCTCCCCGGCGGATCTGCTGGCCGAGCGGGCTCTTGTCCGGGAAGTAGCGGCTGACGAGGTACTGATCGATGACCACGACGCGGGGACTCTCGGCGGTGTCGCCGTCGTTGAAGAGCCGTCCCGAGACCAGCGGGATTTGCATCGCGCGGAAGTAATCGCCTCCGACGACCTCCTGGCGGCCGTGCGGCCGTGCGTCGGTGGGTCCCGGGTTGTAGCCCACGATCGAGTACGACCCTGAGCTCACCATGCCGTTGAACGGGACGTTCGACGTCAGGCCGACGGCGGTCACACCGGGAAGAGCCCGCGCGCCATCGATCGCGCGCGCCCAGAACGCGCGGCGCGCCGGCGGTTCCGGGTACCGCGCGGCGGGGAGTGACATCTGCGCGGTCAGCACGTTCTCGGTCGAGAAACCCGGATCAACGTTCTGCAGCCGCGCGAAGCTCTTGATAAGCAGCCCCGCGCCGACCAGCAGGACCAGCGCGAGCGCCGTTTCCGCGACGACCAGGGTGGCGCGCGTCACGCCCGTGCCCTTGCCCGGAGAACTGCGAGCGTTGTCATCCTTGAGGATGGCGCTCGTGTTTCCGCGCGACACGACGATCGCCGGAACGAGCCCGAAGACGAGCCCCGTCACGATCGACAGCCCCATCGTGAACGCCAGCACGGCGGGATGGATCGACGTATCGACGAGGCCGGGGACCTGGGTCGCGCTCGTCGCAACGAGCGCGCGGACACCGATCAATCCCAGCGCGAGCCCGCCGATCCCTCCGAAGATGGACAGCACGACTCCTTCGGTCAGCATCTGGCGCGCCAGCCGTCCGCGGCCGGCGCCGAGCGTCGATCGGATCGCCAGCTCGCGCCCGCGCCCGGCCGCGCGCATCAACAGAAGGTTGGCGACGTTCGCGCACGCGATGAGCAGCACGACGATGACGCCGGCCTGCAGGACGAGCAGCGGCGAACGGGCATCGCCGACGAGCTGCTCGCGAATCGGCCGGGCGAATCCGCCGAAGCCGCTCGTCCGCGCGAAGGTCTGGAACTGCGGCAGCCGATCGAGATTGCGATCGACGATCGCCTTGATCTGCGCGTTCAGCTGCTCGATCGTGGCGCCCGGCCGCAGCCGCGCGATCATCGAGCTGAACTCGTTGCCCCGCCCCTGGTCGGACATCTGGGCGGGCGTGAACGAAAACGGCACGAGGACGGAGATCTCGCGCGACGGCAGATCGAAGTCGGCCGGCAGCACGCCGACGACGGCGTACGGCTCGCCGTTCAGCCTGAGGGTGCGCCCGACGATGGCGGGATCGGAGGCGAAGCGCGAAATCCACAGACCGTGCGTGAGGATGGCGAACTTGTCGGCGCCCGGCCTGGCCTCCTCCTCGGTGAACGCCCGGCCGAGAGACGGCTGGCGCTGGAGCGTGGAGAAAAACGACGGGGTCACGAACAGCCCGCGCAGCTGTTCGGGCTGGCCGCCGCCGTCCACGAGGCTGACGCTGCGGCCGGTAAACAGCGTGGCGTCCTCGATGGCGGGCGCCTGTGTCTTTCGATCGATGTAGTCCGGAATCGACACGCTGGCCTGCGGCAGCCCCATGAGCGGGTAGGCGTTCCAGACGAAGACCAGCCGCTCCGCGTCCGGATACGGCAGCGGCCGGAGGAGGATCTGGTAGAGCAGGCTGAAAATCGCCGTGTTGGCGCCGATCCCGAGCACGAGCGTCAGGACGGCAACCAGCGTGAAGATGGGCTGTTTCCGGAGGGTGCGCAGCGCGTAGCGGACGTCCTGCATGAGAGCTTGGACGGGTCCGCGGCTGGAAGGGTTCTGGTGTTAAATTGGCGACCATGAAACTCTCGCGCCGGGACCTCCTGCTGACAGCGGCCGGCGCCGCTGCAGCCTCCTGCACGACCCGCCGACCGGCGGCGGTCGCCGCGGCGCAGACAAAGGCGCCGCCGAGCGAGCGGATCACGGTCGCGTGCCTCGGCGTCGGCTCGCAGGGGCTGCGCGTGATGATGAACTTCCTGGCGCACGCCGACGTGCAGATCGTCGCCGTCTGCGACGTCAACGCGGGCAGCGACGACTACTCGGAGTGGGGCAAGTTCGAGCTGCGCGACAAAGTTCGCGCGCTCCTCGGCGCCGGCCATGCGAACTGGGGAGGCGACGGGGCGACGTACCGCGGCGGCATCGCCGGCCGCAAGCCTGCGCGCGAGGTCGTCGAAGCCTATTACGCGGGGCAGAAAATGTCGGGAACGTTCAGCGGATGCGCCGAGTTCGAGGACTACCGCGAGCTCCTGGCCAAGCGGACCGACGTCGACGCCATCCTCATCGGAGCGCCCGATCATCTGCACGCGCCGATGGCGGTCGCCGCGATGCGCGCCGGCAAGCACGTCTTCTGTCAGAAGCCGATGGCGCACTCCGTCTTCGAGGCGCGGCGAATGGCGGAGGTCGCCCGCGAGACGCGAGTCGCGACGCAGGTCGCGGTCGGCAACCAGGCGTCCGAGGCGACGCGGCTGCTCTGCGAATGGATCTGGGCCGGCGCCATCGGGCCGGTCCGCGAAGTGATCAACTGGTCGAGCCGTCCGTTCTGGCCGCAGGGGATTGCGAAGCCGGAGACCGAGGAGCCCGTGCCGTCGCACTTGAACTGGGATCTCTGGCTCGGCCCCGCGGCGGCGCGCCCCTACAACCACCTGTACCAACCGTTCGTGTGGCGCGGCTGGTACGACTTCGGCACGGGCGCGATCGGCGACATGGGCTGCTACAGCTTCGACACGATCGTGCGCGCGCTGAAGCTCGGGCCGCCGACGACGGTCGAGGCGAGCTCGACGGAGCGCATGTCCGACACGTTCCCGAGGGCGTCCATCATTCACTTTCAGTTCCCCGCGCGCGGAGAGATGCCGCCGGTCCGGCTGACGTGGTACGACGGCGGGCTGAAGCCGAAGCGACCCGAGGAGCTGGACGAAACGTTCGACGCGGAAGGGCTCCTCTTTATTGGAGACGAAGGAAAAATCCTGTGCGGCTTCAACGGCGCGAAACCGCGATTGATTCCGGCGGCGCGCATGCAGGCGTTCCAGCAGCCGCCGAAAACGCTGCCGCGATCGCCGGGAAACGATCGCGAGTGGATCGACGCCTGCAAAGGCGGCACGGCCGGCGGCGCGAACTTCGAATTCACGGCCGGCGTCACCGAAACCGTTCTGTTGGGGAACGTCGCTGCGCGTACCGGCGAACGGTTGTTGTGGGACAGCTCCGGTTTCAAGATCACGAACGTCGCCGAGGCCAACCGGTACCTGCAGCGCGAGTATCGGCAGGGTTGGGCGGTCTAAACCGCGAAGAGTCGCGTGCCCAGGCGCTGATCCAATTTCCGGATCCCGTGTTCAAACTCGTCACCCGCACACGATCCAGATTCTGACATTCCCCGCAGGAGCCTCGTTTTAGGCCGGATTTCGGTACCGGGTGTGCGGGCGCATCGATTGCAGGATTTTCCCGTTTCCCGATGAGAACGAAGGCCGTTCTGGCGCTCGCCGCGCTTGCCGCTGCGATTCCCGTGGCCGCGTGGAATCTCGTTGCGCGCCGCGCGAACGCCCAGGCGGCGACGATCGCGGCGGCGCAGGCCGCGGCGGACGACCCTGTCGAGGCGCGGCGGCGCGCGGACGTCGCCGCGATGGAAACCTTCAGGCCGGGCTACTCGTTCTGGCGGCACGTCTTCACGATTTCCGACCACTCGATCGCCTATGGCAGCGCCGTCGACGGACGCCTGCTCGCGACGTTTCCGACAAAAGCGGACTGGACGCGGAAGGCCACCTGGGCCGATCCCGATTTGGATCGCATCCTCGACGGTCTCCACCTCCCCCGCAAACTGAGCGATCGACGTGACCAGGTCGCGCGGATCCTGAAAAACGCCGTCGGACCGGTGCTGCACAACTCGACGCGCGGCGATGCGTTGCTGAAAAACGCCCCGAAGTACGGGCCCTTCCTGCAGGAATGGGGCACTATCTACGAGCGGTTCGGCGTGCCGGCAGACATCGGCCTGGCGCAGGTCATCTTCGAATCCGGCCTGAACCCCACGAAGCGTTCCGAAGCCAACGCGATCGGGTTCTGCCAGTGGCTCCAGAAGAACTGGAGGCGGCTGAACTACTTCTCACCGACGCCGATCGAGGGACGGAATCAGACGACGCAGGCGCCGTATTGCGCGGCGTACCTGTCGGTGCTGGCGACCAAGTACGGCTCGTTCATTCCCGCGCTCTCCGAGCACAACGCCGGCGGCACGAACGTCGGGCGGGCGTTGATCACCGGCGAGCAAATCGGCGCGGAAGATGTCCGCGAGCGATATTTTGCGGGATCGCGGCTCGCCCGCGACCTGCGCGAGCTGCCGGGCAAGCACTACGAGGATGTGTATCGGAGCTACGGCCACCGCTCGTATCTCTACGCGGAGATGGTGTTCGGCAACAGCTTCAACGTCAGAGCGGTGATTGCGTCGATGCCGCAGATCCCCATCCATGCGATGCGCACGGAGCGCGCGATTTCCCTCGCGGAGATCATGAAGCGAACGGGCCTGTCCAGGGACGAGGTCCGGCGCTTCAATCCGGCGATCGTCGAGCGGGTTCCGGCTCGAGGCACGCTCTATCTTCCGTCCTACATCAGCGAGTTCGGCGCCGACGTCGCGTTCTGGCGCCGCCCGGCCGACCCTTCGTACGCGGCCGTTCTCGATGACTTCCTGCGCCTCACCCCCGGTCCCGAACAGTGGGACGATCTTTCCTTCGCGCCCGTGCTGGCGGACTTCAAGCGTCGCTTTCGAGAGACGAATACCGAGGAAGGCACGGTGATGGAGACGGTGCTCACATACGCGATGGACCAGGCGTACACGAGCCCCCGCCGCACGCTGCTGGCAGAGTTCCGAGGGAGCGAGAAGGTCCGCGAACTGATCGAGCGCGGGATGATGGAGCTCGACGCGCTGCGCAGCGTTCAGGCTTTGCGCGCGGAGGGCTGCGAGAGCGTTCCGACGCCCGCAGGGCCACCGGTTCCGGCCTGCCGGTAGGGGCGCTTCGCGCCTGCCTCGCCGGAGCGCGACAGCGCGAAGGCGGGAACCGCCCTACTCGGTCCGTAACGCGACGATCGGATCGACCTTCGTCGCGCGGCGCGCCGGCAGGTAGGACGCCACCGCCGCAATCAGCGCGAACAACGCCGACACCGCGACGAACGTCGCCGGATCGAGCGGCTCCAAACCGAACAGCATCCCGGTCAGAGAGCGGGCAAGAATCGCCGCGCCCACCAGCCCGAGCGCGATGCCGCCAACCGTCCAGACCAGGCTCTGACGCACCACGAGCCGCATGACTTCCGCGCGGCGCGCGCCGAGCGCCATCCGGATGCCGATCTCCCTCGTGCGCTGCGTCACGGCGTGCGTGAGCACTCCATAGATGCCGATCGCGGCGAGCGCGACCGCCACGGCGGCGAAGATCCCGGTCAGGACCGCGTACATCCGCGGGCGGGTGATGCGGTTCGCGACGAGCTGATCCATGCTCGCGACGTTGAACAGACCGGCCTGCCCGTCGAGCTCGCGTGCCACCGCGCGCACCTGACTGACGACTAGCCCCGCGTCGCCGTCGATTCGGAGCGCGTAATACGGCCCGAGGAACGTGAACATCACGCGATCTGACTCCGGCCACTGCCGGTAGTCGGCGAAGAACTGCGGCCGCGGCGCCTGGTCCTGCCCGGCCTGCCGGACGTCGCGGACGATGCCGACGATCTGCCAGGGAATCGAATCGCGGCCCGCGTAGACCAGCCGGCCGATCGGGTTCTCGCCGGGAAAGTCCCTGCGTACCACCGCTTCGTTGATCAGCATGACGCGCGGCGCGCCGGGGCCGTCGCCCTCTTCGAAACCGCGGCCCGCGATCACGCCGATTCCCATGACGGTCAGGTAGTCCTGACTGACCACTCTCGCGTCGGTCGACGTCGCCGGGTTCGGCGGCGGCGGCGGATCGGCGAGGTCAGGCGTTCTCCGGAACCAGAACGTCTCCGTGATCGCCACGAACGGAAGCTGACGGGCGTACGCCGCCCCGCGCACGCCCGGAATGGATCGAAGCCGCGCGACGAGGCTCTCGGCGAACGTCCGGAGCTCCACGTTGGTGTAACGATCGGCCGGCAGTCCCACCTGGAACGTCAGCACGTTCGCCGGCTCGTACCCGAGATCGATCGTCGAGAGCTTGACGAAGCTGTGGATGAGCAGTCCCCCGCCGACGAGCAGGACCATCGCCATCGCCACCTCGGCGACGATCAACACGCCGGCCATGCGGCTGCGCGCCGAGAGGCTCCTCAGGGCGTCCACGCGCGCCGACGCCGAATGGCGGACGGCGGGTGCGATGCCACACAGGATCCCCGTCACGACCGATGTCGCCAGCGCCACTCCAAGCACGGTCGCATCAACGCCGATTTCCTGGAGCCTCGGGAACGGCAGCTGCACGCCCAGATCCAGCCGGGATAGCGTCGTCGCGAGGCTCCGCATCAGGCGAACGCCGCCGACCGCCAGCGCGGTACCGGCGATGCCGCCGAGAAGCGACAGGAGGACGCTCTCGGTCAGCAGCTGCCGGATGATGCGGCCGCGCGACGCGCCGAGCGCGGTGCGGATCGCGATCTCACGTTGCCTGGCGTCCGTGCGGGCGAAGACGAGGTTCGCGACGTTGACGCACGCGATGAGCAGCACGAATCCGACGGCGCCCATCAGCACGAGCAGCGCCGGCTTGACGGGCGCGACGAGATCGTCCTGCTGGCGCACGAATTCGTATCGCGGTGGCGTTTGAGCCTTCGGCGGCGCCGGCCGCCCCCGCGCGTGCATCTCGCGGACGATGGCCCCGACTTCGGCCGCCGCGGCCGCCGGCGACACGTCATCGGCGAGACGCGCGACCAGGTTGCCGCGCGGCGGCGGGGTCGTCGCCGTCAGCCCGAACGGGATCCAGAACTGATTCGGTCCGCCCGGGTCGAAGGTCCCGGGCATCACGCCGACGATCGAGTAGGGACGCCGTCCGCCGGGAACCGGGACACGTTCGGATGGCGGCGGCTGCCGTGCGAAGACGTCGTCGAGCGTCACCGTCCGGCCGATGATGTCCGGGTCGCCGCCAAAGTGGCGCCGCCATGTGCTGTAGCTGAGAATCAGGACGGGATCCGCGCCCAGCGCTTCGTCCGCCTCGTCGAACACGCGTCCGAGCAACGGGCGCACGCCCATCATCTGAAAGAGGGCCGGGGAGAAGCGCGCGCCTTCCAGCCGGATCGTCTCGTTGCCGCCAGTCACGATCATGAACGAGAGCGTCGACGCGCCGGCGTGCGTGATCGCACGCGTGCGCTGCCGGAGCTCTATGAGGTCCGCGACGCTCAGGCCCACCCTGAGACGTCGAGGCACTCCGGTCGGCGATTCCTCGGCCGGCTGGTGCACGTACAGACCAACGAGTCGATCGGCATCCTTATAAGGGAGCGAGCGGAGCAGCACCGAATGCACGACGCTGAAGATCGCCGTGTTGGCGCCGATGCCGAGCGCGAGCGTCACGATCGCCACGGTCGTAAAGATGGGGTTCCGCGCGAACATGCGCCGCGCGTTGAGGACGTCCCGCCGCAGATCCTTCAGCCAGTGCATAGAGCCGGAACACTCTCATTTTGCCGGCGACGATGTCAAAGAGCAGCCACGATTTCAACGCGGAGCTCGCAGAGGTAGCGGAGTTGCGGTGAAGGGCCGTGTCGACCGGGGCCCGACCTGCGGTCGGGCCGAGGCAGGGTGAGGGATCGTACCCGCAAGAGGCTTCTGAACGCTGCCGGCTCTTGCGGGTACGATCCCTCGCCCTGCCACCGCGCCGGAGGCGCGCCGGTCGACACGGCCCTCCCTCTGCGTTCTCTGCGAACTCTGCGTTGAAACCGTCGATCCGTTGAGACCGCTCTAGTGGCCTCTCGATCCAAGTTTGGGCCGCCCGGTTACAAGACCGATGTCTCGAGACGTGGCCTTCGACGCGACGCGCCAGTGTGGGCTAATGGCATGCAGTTGGCGTACGACCGGGTCTTCCAATGAGACGCGCCGTCGCCATCGCTATCGCCGCCCTCTGCCTGACGCCGGCGGCCGTGCACGGACAGCAGGTCGTCGCTGGTCATCCAAGGATCTACCTGCGCCCCGCCGAGCTGCCCGCGTTGCGCACCCGTGTGACGCAGGCGCCGATCTCGACCTACTACAACCAGATGCGCAGCCGGATGGACGCTTCGGCCGCGCGGCATACCAATAATGAAGTCGCAGGGTTCGAGCTCGAGAGCCTGGCGCTGCTGCACGCGATCGCGGGCGGAACGACCTACCGCGACAAGATTCTGAACGTCTGGCGCTTCCCGTCGTACACGCCGGATCAGATCACGCACTGGGATCTCCCCTACCAGGTCATGGGGCACGCTCTGGCGCTGGACTATCTGTGGAACGACATCTCTCCGGCGCAGCGCACCGAGCTGGGCAACGTCATCGTCGCGATGATGGACGACCTCTACAACTACGCGCCGTACAACGTGTCGTTCGCGAACCAGATGTCGGACTACTCGAACCAGCTCTATTACCACCTGGGAGCGCTGGCGTTCGCGGGCATCGTGCTCGCGGGAGAAGGCATCAACGACGTCCGGGCGCAGTTTTATCTATCGGAGGCGTCGATTCTCCTGAACGACCGCATGATCCCGGCGATGAACCAGGAGGCGGGCGGCGACGCGGACCTCCCGCGCCGGAGCGGCTTCGTCGGCAACGGCGGCTGGGGCGAGGACATGGGCCATCTCGACATGACGCACCCGTTGTTCGGCCGGATGGTCGAAGCCTGGCGCACCGGCGTCGGCGAGAATCTGTTTCCCGCAATCAACGGGCTGGCCAGGTACTCGCAGTACGTCGTGTACATGCGCCGGCCGGGCGGCCGGCTGTCGCCGAAGGGCAACAGCAGCTACCAGGTCGGGATGAGCGACAAGAACTACGGCACGCTCGGCTCACTGCTGAGCGCGCGGTACGGCGACCCGCTCGCCAAGTTCGTCAAGGATGCCGCGTACGTCGGCCAGACGTTCGGCTTCCATCAGTTGGGCGCGATCCTCTGGTACAACCAGTCGCTTTCCGCGCCGGCGTTTTCGAGCATGCCGAAGGCGATGCACTTCCAGGGCCAGGGTGAAGTCGTGATGCGGTCAGGCTTCGGGCCGCAGGACACCTGGGTGTATCTGCGCTCCGGACCGATCTACAACGGCCACCAGCACGACGATCAGGGCAACCTGCTCGTCGAGGCCTACGGCGGGGAGCTGCTCGTCGAGAACGCCGGCAGCGGGATCAATCACGAGACGGTCTATCACAACAGCATCCGCGTCGGCGGCAGCGATCAGATCCCGTATGGCAACAACGAGGTTCAGCGCGCGAGGCCGATGGCCGGAACGCCACAGGAGCGAGGACGGGTCACGTCGGTCGTCACCGATCCCAGGTACACATACGTCGCGACCGACTTCAGCAGCGCGTACGCCGACAGCGTCGTGCCGGCGCCCAAGGCCGGGAAGGTGACGCGCGAGGTCGTGACGATCCTGCCCGATGTGGTGATCGTGCGGGATCGCGTGACGGGCGCGAACCCCGAAGTCCTGTTTCACGTCTGGAGCGGCGGCGGCGCGCTCAACGCCGGCGCGCGCGAGCTGACGGTGACGCAGGGTGGGGGCCACGCGTGGCTCAAAACCGTGTTCCCCGCCGGCGCCTCGGTTCAACTGACGCCACAGGCGCCGACAGACCTCCTGACCGTTCGTTCCACGGGGTCAGCGTCGACGATCGACTTCCTTCACGTCGTGTACGTTTCGCCGGCCGCGACCCGCTTCATTCCAACGAACCTCACCGGGATTGATACAGCCAGCCAGATAGGCGCGTCGTTTCGCGACCGGCAGGGACAACAGTGGTCCGTCGCGTTTCACAAGAGCGGGGTCGGCCTGGCGAGCGTGACGAACGGCCCTGCTCTATCCGCACCGACCGGCCTGCGCGTCGTGCGGTGAAAGCCCGTCAGGTCTTCACCTTGACCTGCACGTTGTTGAGCCTCACAGGCTCGCTCGAGTAGTTCTCGAGGACGATCTGCTTCTTGTCCTTGTTGAAGTCGATCTTGGTCGCGACCGCCATCTTGCCGACACCCTTCCCGTCCTTGTCGGCGCGAATCTCGATCAGCATGAACGGGTAGTCGATCGTCCGCGGCTGGTTCCGCGCTTCCTGAAAGCCGATGTACCGGTCGGTCGCCAGGATGATCCGGCGGCCGCCTTCGGGCAGCGGCGTCTGCCACGCGTAGTGCAGGTTGAGCCCGAGCGCGAGGTGATGCGGATCGGGTGGCCGTGCGGCTGGAATGCGGAGACGGCCCCTCTCGGGCAACTTCTGGAGCTCGCGCAGCAGCGTATCGGCGTTTTTTTCCACCATCGTCGTGAGCAGGTGTTCGCGCTCCTCGGGTGTCGACCACGAGTTGATGGTGATGGCCACTACCGCGTTCGACCCCGTCGCGATGTTGCTCATGTTCACGGCGAACGCCGAAATCTCCAGCTTCTCGTTCTGAGCGTAGACACCCGCGGTGTCCACGCCAGCGAGCGCTCCCATGGCCGTCGCCGCGATGCCCAGCAGAAGTTTCCTGGTCACAATCTCCCCCTTTTCTGATCGTGATGCATTCTACTTCGGCGGGCCGGATCAGATCGACCGACAGGTACTGCGCCCGCTTCGCCTCGAGAAACTCCACGGAACGCCGCATCTCATCCAGGCCGTTCATGCCGTCCTCGATCGAGATCCAGCCGTCGAATCCGACCTCCGCAAGCAGCCGGAAGACGGCGTCGTAGTCGATCAAACCCTGTCCGACTTCCCCGTGCCTCAGCACAGCCGCATAGCCGGTCACGCCGTCCGCCTTCTTCAGATCTTCCAACGTCGCGCCGGGTGCGAGGGAGCGGTCGGACGCGTGCATCGTCACAACCCGATGCCGCACTTTCTCCAGGAACCGGATGGGATCGTAGCCGCCGATCCACGCGTTCGACGGATCGTACTGGACGCCAAAGAAGGGAGAGTCGATCTGCTCGACGATCTCGAGAAAGATGTCCTCCGGCTGCGCGAACTCCGGGTAACGCCACAGTCCGTCCTTGTAGTGGTTCTCCATACAGAGCACGACGCCGCGGCGTTCCGCGTAGTCGAGCGAGCGACGGATGCCGTCGAGCGTTCGCGCAATGCCTTCCGCGCGCGTCAGCCCTTCGTGCCGCTGGCCGCTGAGCGTGCGGCAATGCCGAGCACGAAGTCGGACCGTGAGGTCGATCGCCGCCTTCTGGCGCTCCACCTGCCGCTTCCGCTCCTCCGGATCGGGATGCGTGAAGTCCGGCGAGAAGCAGATCATGGAGGTGATCTGGCCGGTCTCGTCCATCGCGCGCGCGATCGGATCGACATCCGCGGGC
Organism: uncultured Acidobacteriota bacterium; assembly: GCA_963847125.1. GTDB lineage: Bacteria > Acidobacteriota > Vicinamibacteria > Vicinamibacterales > 2-12-FULL-66-21 > DATAEE01. The sequence goes on along the minus strand of CAWJYM010000004.1, from coordinate 771,725 downwards.
GCCAGGCTGCGGAAGAAACCGTCGTAGTGCTCGACCCCTTCCCCGCCGAGCGTCGCCGCCTCGCGGATCCACCCGTCGAACGGCATGCGGCCGTCGGCCAGCTCGTCGAAATAGCACTTGGGGAAGACGCTGATGCGTGGAGGCACGGCGAACGCTGGACTATCGGTTCTCGGGCGCGCCGACGGGGAACTGTTCGAGGTCCATGATGGTGCCGGTCACGACCTCGCTGTCATCCGACGCGAAGTAGGCGGCAGCGACGGCCACGTCGTACGGCGCCAGCAGACGCCCGAAGGGGCGAGTGGCGATCGCCTCCGCCAGCCAGTCGTCCTTCTTCCCCTCTTCTTCCCGCTTCACGCGCTCCTCGCCCTCGGTCAGCGTCCAGCCGACGTTGATCTGGTTGACGCGGATCCGGTGTCGGCCCAGCGCGGCCGCGGCGTTCCTCGTCATCGTCATCAACCCGCCCTTCGAGACCGAGTACGGTCCGAGCTTCGGCTCGCCGATGTACGCGTTGATCGAGCCGATGTTGACGATCGACCCGCCGCCCCGGGCTTTCATCGATTTGACCGCTTCCTGCAGGCAGAGAAACGGCGCGCGCAGGTTGACGGCCATGACCGCGTCCCAGAGATCGACGGAGGCATCCTCCAGCTGGCCGCGCGCGGTGCTGGCGGCGTTGTTGACGAGCACGTCGAGGCCGCCCATGCGTTCGATCGCAAAGCGGACGACGCGCCGGCAGGTCTCGACGTCCGCGAGATCGCCGGCGACGAAGTCCGCCTCGCGGCCGGCGCGGCGCAGGGCGTCGACGACCTCGCGGCCTTGCTGCTCCTTGCGTCCGTGAATGACGACGCGCGCGCCGAGGGAGGCGAAGTGCTCGGCGATGCCGCGGCCGATCCCGGAGGTCGAGCCGGTTATCAGGGCGACTTTGTTGGTGAGAGACGCCATAAGGTTCAGCAGCCCTAAAGGGCTGCGCTACGGGAATCGTACGCCGGAATCAGGACCGACTTGATCACGCGGCCGTCGTGCATCGCGTCGAACGCCTCGCGCCAGCCTTCGAGCGGCGCGCGGAGGCCGACGATCGTCTCCGGCATCGTCACACCCCGGTCGAGCAGGTGGATCACCCGCTCCCAGACCGGATAGTTGTGGCTGAAGGAGCCCTGCAACCGAAGGTTACGCTGGACGAGCGGGTTGATGTCCACCGCCACCGCATCCGGCGACCACCCCACTTTCGTGACCTGGCCGTCGGGTCGCGCCAGCCGCAGCGCGACGTCGAGCGGCCGGCTCGAGCCCGACGCGTCGCAGACCAGATCGGCTCCAATCGCAGAGTGTCCACGCACGACATCCTCGAGATTCTCCGTCTGAACGTCCACGGTGCGTGTCGCGCCGAGCCGCCGCGCGGCGTCGAGGCGAGGGCCGTCGATCGACAGGCCCGCCACGATCAACGGATCCGCGCCGGAGAGCGCCGCCATCCGCGCGCAGAGAAGACCGATCGGGCCCGGACCGAGGACCACGACGAGGTCGCCCGGCCGGATCGTCGAATTGACGCACATCGCCTGATACGCGACGGCGTGCGGCTCCGACAGACAGGCGATCTCGAACGGCAGCGAATCCGGAATGCGGTGCAGGCATCGAGCCGGCACGCGAACCCAGCGCGCCATGGCGCCGTCGATGCCGTAGCCGAAGCCCTTGCGCCGCGGGCAGAGGTTGTAGCGCCCGGTCCGGCACAGCAGACACTCGCCGCAGACCCGCGCAGCCGTCTCGCTCACGACGCGGTCGCCCTCCTTGAGTCCACGAACCGCGCGGCCGATCTTCGCGACGGCGCCGCCGAATTCGTGGCCGAGCACGACAGGGGTCTGGACGGGCCACGACTGCGTGTTTCGCGCCTGATGTACGTCCGAGCCGCAGACCGACACCGCGCCGACCTCCAGCAGAACCTCGTCCTCTTCGATGTCGGGGACGGGGACCTCGCGCAGCTCCACCGCGTTCGGCTCGAGCGCGTAGTGGACGACAGCCGGCTGAGAAATGGGGACAGTCACCTTTTTACGCCCTTCGTAAAAAGGTGACTGTCCCCCTTTACCGCGCCGCAGATCTCCTTCAGTCTCGCCAGAAGATCGCCGTCGGCTGGACGAAACGCCTTGGTGTCAATCACCAGCGGCGCTCCGATCACGACGAGCGGCGCGCCGTGGGCGGGGCACGCGATCGCCTGCTCGATCGACAGGCCGCCGACCGCCTGCACGGGAATCGACACGGCGGCGACGACGGCGTCGAGCTCGTCGAGAGGGCTGAGACCCTGGATCATGCTCCGCTCGTCGTAGCCGATGTGGTGGACGATGAAGTCGACGCCGAGCCGCTCGAGCCACCGGGCGCACGCGACGCGATCGTCGGCTGCGAGATTGTCCCCCATCACCTTGATGCCGAAGTCGCGTCCCGCGTCCACGACGCGGCGGATCGTGGCTTCGTGCGCCCGGCCCATGACGACGACGAGGTCGGCGCCCGCCCGCGCCATCATCTCGGCTTCGAGATACCCGCCGTCCATCGTCTTCAGGTCGGCGACGATCGGCCGGTCGGGGAACCGCGCGCGCAGCGCCTCGACGGCGCGGAGGCCTTCGGCCAGCAACAGCGGCGTGCCCGCCTCGAGCCAGTCCACACCTGCCTCAACGCCAATCGCGGCAGTCTCGAGCGCTTCGTCGAGCGACGTGAGGTCGAGCGAGAGCTGGACGATGGGATGCGTGATTCGACCGACCCGCGGTGATCCGTGGCCCATGCCTATCCGCGGTGATCCGTGGCCAGCTTCTCGACCGCGTATCCGCCTCGTCCCCGGTCGAAGAGATAGATCCCGCCGAAGATGGCGACGAGCGCCACGGGCAGGAGCGCCCAGTACGCGAGCACCCGGTCCGCGCCGTAGGTCTCGCTGATCCACCCCATGATGGGTCCCGCGATCGCCGTCGAAAAGCTGCCGGTCGCGCCGATGATCGCCAGCAGCAGCGCCCCGCCGCGCGGGAACCGCTCGGACGTGATGCCGAGCATCGTCGGCCACCAGAACGCGACGCCGGCGGCGAAGAGCGTCGCGGCGCCGAAAGCGGCCGCGATACTGTTTGCGAGGCTGAACAGATAGAGCCCGACCGCCGCGGGGACCGCCGTCATCGCGATGAGGGCGACGGGCGACATCGCGTGGGCCGCGTTCGCGCCGAATTGCCGCAGGAGATACATGATGCCGTTGATCCAGACGACGACCAGGATCCCCGCCTGCGCCGAGCTGCCCATCACGCGGTTGAAGATCGTCGGAATCCAGGCGCCCGGACCGAGCTCGGTCGCCGCGGTGACCCACATGGCGATCCAGATGATCAGAAACAGCGGCCGCCCGATCTGCGCGACCATCTCGCCGAGCGGCACGCCGGCGGCCTTCCGCTCCGTTTGCGGGAACTGCTGCCCGATCACCATCGCGGCGTAGACGACCGACGGGATCAGCAGCATCAGCGTCTTGGCCTGCCAGTTGAACCCGAGCTGCGTGAAGACGAACGCGAGGACGCCGCCGATCACGATCCCGCCGGGGAACCAGGCGTGGAGCGCGACGAGCCGCCGCGTCTTGTCCTCGGAGTAGATCGTCGCGACGAGCGGATTGATGGCCGCCTCGACCAGTCCGTTCGCGATCCCGACGATGACCGTCGACGCGAAGAACATCTCGAAGCTCGTCGAGAACACCGTCAGCAGCGCGCCGCCGATGTGACCCGCCGCCGCGAGGCGGAGGATCGTGCCCATCCCGAGGACGTCGCAGAGCGGCCCTCCGACGAGGATCGACAGCCCGAAGCCCCAGAAGGCCGCGCCCAGAATCCAGCCCACCTGGACGTCGTCGAGGGCGAGGAGGCGCTGGACGTCGCCCATGATGTCGCCCCGGATGGCAAACGACATGGCGGTGGCGACGAGCGCGATGCAGCTGGCGAGGAAGAGGCGTTGTCTGTTCACGGGGTGACGATAATATACGAACCGCTGACAGACCAGCCTGAAGGCTGGTGCCACTCTGCCTGTGGAACCAGCCTTTAGGCTGGTTGTGGCACCAGGCTTCAGCGTTGTGGCACCAGGCTTCAGCGTTGTGGCACCAGCTTCAGCGTTGTGGCACCAGGCTTCAGCCTGGTCGGGTGAAGAAATGATCCAGCCACCCTACCGCGATGTCACCGTCGGCGCGCTCCTGACACGCCTGGCCGAGTCTCTCCCGGACAACGAAGCGCTCGTGTACGGCGATCGCGATCTGAGATGGAGCTTCGGCCGTCTCGAAGGCGAGGCGCGGGAGATTGCCAGGGGGCTGATGGCGCTCGGCGTCAGACCGGGCGAGCGCGTCGCGGTCTGGGCGACCAACGTTCCCGAATGGGTGGTGCTGCAATTCGCGCTGGCCAAGATCGGCGCGATCCTCGTGACGGTCAACACGGCGCTCCGCGGGCAGGAGATCGACTACCTGCTCCGCCAGAGCGGGACCGCCACGCTCGTCACGATCCGCGGGTTCAGGGACGTCGACTACATCCAGGTGCTGCGCGACGTCGGCGCGCTCGGCGGCGGCTACGCGGCGCTCGAACGCATCGTCTTCGTCGGCGCCGATCCCCCGTCCGGAACGATCCCGTACGACGAGCTGCACGCGCAGGCGCGCCGGATCTCCGAGGACCGGCTCGCCGCCCGCGAGCGCGACGTGACGCTGGATACCGTGATCAACATGCAGTACACGTCGGGCACGACCGGGTTTCCCAAGGGCGTCCGCCTCTCCAGCCGGAACATCGTCAACAACGGCTACTGGCTCGGTGTCGGGCTCGGCTTCATGCCGCGGGATCGCCTGTGCCTGTGCGTCCCGCTCTTCCACTGCTTCGGCTGCGTGATCGGCGTGCTGGGCGCGTTCACGCATGGCGCGTGCCTCTGTCCGATCGAATTCTTCGAGCCGCGGAAGGTGCTCGAGACCGTCGCGCGCGAGCGCTGCACGGCGCTCTATGGCGTGCCGACGATGTACCTCGCCCAGCTGGAGCATCCCGAGTTCCCGACCTTCGATCTGTCGTCGCTGCGGACGGGGATCATGGCGGGCTCGCTGTGCCCGGAAGCGCTGATGCGGCGGGTCATCGCCGACATGCACCTTCCGGAGATGACGATCGCCTACGGCCTGACCGAAGCATCTCCCGGCATCACCCAGACGTCGCGAGACGACTCGCTCGACCGTCGAACGCAAACGGTCGGCCGCGTCCTGCCAGAGATGGACGTGAGAATCGTCGATCCCGGCAGCGGCGCGCCGGTCTCCGCCGGCGAGCCGGGTGAGCTCTGCGTGCGGGGCTACAACGTCATGGAGGGCTATCACGACAACGACGCAGCCACGCGGGCGGCGATCGACGCGGACGGCTGGCTTCGCACCGGCGACCAGGCGACGCTGGATGACGAGGGATACCTGCGCATCACCGGACGGATCAAAGATCTCATCATCCGCGGCGGGGAGAACATCGCGCCGAAGGAGATCGAGGATCTACTCCGCGAGCATCCGGCGGTCGCCGACGCGTACGTCTACGGCGTCGCGAGCGAGTGGTTCGGCGAAGAGGTCGCCGCGGCGATCCGCCTGAAGCCCGGGACGCCGATCGCGGCCGAAGCGCTCGCGGCGTTCTGCGAGGGCCGGCTCGCGCGCTTCAAGGTGCCCCGATTCATCCGCTTCGTAGACGACTTCCCCATGACGGCGTCCGGCAAGATCCAGAAGTACAAGCTCCGCGAAATGCACGAGAAAGAGATCGGTGTAGGCCCGACCTTCAGGTCGGGCGTCGTCGGTTAACCCGAACGTCACGGCTCCGGGTGCACCCACGGCCCGCGATAGGGACGGCGCAGCAGTCGATTCGCTTCCTCATCCCCAACGATGAGACCGCGCGCGTGGTCCCACGCGAGCGAGCGGCCGAGGCGCATGGACAGATTCGCGAGAATGCAGGCGGTGGTCGAGATGTATCCCTGCTCGATGTCGGCGACCGGAGTGCCGCGGGACGCGACGCACGCGAGGAAGTCCTTCATGTGCGCGCGGATTGCGGGCGCCACGTGCCGCTCCAGGTCCTTCTCGGTGCGGTCCTCGGGAAACTGGTCGAGCTCGTAGGTCACATCCTCGTGGATCGGCGGCTCGTCCTTCGACGCGGGTACGAAGTCGTAGCTCATGACGCTCGCCTTGAGCGTCCCCTTGTCGCCATAAAACGTGGCGCCCCACGGATACTTCGGGTCGGGCGGATCGCCGTACGTCCGGTGCGTCCACACGACCTGCAGCGCGCCGAAATCGAACGTCGCCGTCTGCGTGTCGGAGATGTTCGCCTTGCTGCCCTTGTCGACGAGGATGCCGCCCGACGATGTCACGCGCGCCGGCATGCCGAGGTCCAGCATCCACCGGACCATGTCGAGCATGTGGACGCACATGTCGCCGACGATGCCGTTGCCGTACTCCATGAACGCGCGCCAGCGGCGCGGGTGCACCAGCGCGTTGTAGGGCCGCATCGGCGCCGGTCCCGTCCACATCTCGTAGTCGAGGTACTCGGGCGGGCTCGCGTCGGGCGGATTCTCGCGCGCCCGCATGTGGTAGTAGCAGTAAATCTCGACCAGGCCGATCGTCCCCAGACGTCCCTCGCGAATCACGCGGTCGCGCGCGCGGACCAGGTGCGGCGTGCTGCGGCGCTGCATTCCGACCTGGACGACGCGCTTGTGCTTCCGCGCGGCCGCGAGCATCGCCTGGCCTTCGACGACGTCGACGCTGATCGGCTTCTGGACATAGACGTCCGCGCCCGCCTTGAGCGCGTCGATCGTGGGCAGCGCGTGCCAGTGATCGGGTGTGACGATGATCACGATGTCGAGGTCGCGCTCGGCGAGCATCTTGCGGTAGTCGGTGTAGGTCCGTGGCGTTTTTTTTGACGCCTGGCGCGACGCGACCTGCTGCGCGGCGTCCGCGAGCATCCGCCGATCGACGTCGCACAACGAGACGACGTCGACGGGCGCGACCTGCAGCAGGCGGAACAGGTCCGTTTTTCCGTACCATCCCGTCCCGATGAGGCCGACCCGTTTGCGAAGGTCGCCGAATTGCGCTGCGTAGGCCGGCATCCCGGCCGCTGCAAACGCAGCGGCGCCCCGCTTCAGAAAGTCGCGACGATCCATGACATCAACTCCGGCGCGTCGAAGTAGAGCCAACATTCAACGCAGAGTGCGCCGAGAACGCAGAGGTGTCGGCCGCGCGCCTGCGGCGCGTCGGCCCGACCGAAGGTCGGGCCCGGCCGACACTCGCTGTCTCTGCGTCCTCTGCGTCCTCTGCGTTTCAACCGTGATCCGTTGAATCCGTTCATCAACTCCAGACATTCTGCAAGAACCGCACGAAATTGCCGTGCGCGATGCCCTCGACGTCCTGGCCGCCGTATCCCCGCGCGGCCAGCACGACCGGCAGCCGCGACAGATCGGCGATCGTGTGAATGTCGGACGGACACTGCTCCCGTCCGAACGCGCCGTCCAGATCCGATCCGATCCCGCAGTGCCGCGCGTTGCCGGCGATCTGGCAGACGTGGTCGATGTGATCGACGACGGTCTCGAGCGTCACGCCCGCGCGCTCGGGCGTCGTCTCGCCGCGCACCCAGCCGGGCACCAGCATCCAGGCGTCGAACGCCACGCCGATGACGGCGTCGCGCGCGATGAGCTCGCGGATCTGGTCGTCGGAGAACTGACGGCCGTCCGGCACGAGGGAGCGGGAGTTGGTGTGGCTCGCCCACACGGGACCGCTGAAATGATCCAGCGCCTCGCGGAAGCTGTCGTCGCACAGATGGGTCACGTCGAGGATGATGCCGAGGCGCTCCATCTCGCGGAGCAGCTCGCGGCCGCGCGTGCCCAGGCCGCCGCTCGCGTGGGTGCCCTGGGCGTAGACGCCCGGCCCGTAGTGCGCCGGACCGACGGCGCGTAAACCCTGGGCGTACGCCCGCTCCAGGTGCGAAAGCGTGACGATCGAGTCGGCCCCTTCCAGGCTCAGGACGTACCCGATCGGCATACCGTCGGTGGACGCGCCTTGCCACCGCGAAAGATGGCCGTCCAGCCCGGCGCGATCTCGAATCTGCACGAGCTCGTCGCGATCCTCCATGGCGCGATACCACGCGAGCTGCGCCTGGGTCATCGCCCACGCCTGCTCGGGCGAGTGCCAGCCCGGCAGCCGGTTGTCCGGCGCCACGTACCGGGCGATCTGTGTGCCGACGCAGAGACCGACGCCGCCGCGGCGCATCTCGGAGAACGACACGGTGCCGCGCCCACGATCGGGCCTGTCGGTCAGATGGCGCTCGCGCGCGCGGATCTCGTCGATCGGCCTCGACAGATCGCGGTTCCACTCCAGCGCGTTCATGGCCAGGTCCAGGTGCGCATCCAGGATCAGCATGTCCGGCATGATTTTCTTGCGCTCAGCCCACCGCGACGCCGAGCAGCAGCACGCCCGCAAGCCCCGCGACGGCGATGATGGTCTCCATCAGCGTCCATGTCGCTACCGTCTGCGGGACGCTCATGTTGAGATACTCCTTCACCAGCCAGAACCCTCCGTCGTTCACGTGCGACGCGATGAGCGACCCCGCGCCGATCGCGACCACCAGCAGATCTTTGTTGACGTGCGGCAGCGCCGACGCGATCGGCGCCATGATACCGGCGGCGGTCACCACGGCGACGGTGGCAGAGCCGACCGACAGGCGAAGCAGCGACGCGATCGCCCACCCGAGCACGAGCGGCGAGAGCGGGAGCCCCTCCATCGCCTGCGCGATCGCGGTGTCGACTCCAGCCGCGTCGAGTACCTCTGCCAAAACCGCCGCCGGCGCCGACGACGAGGAGCACGCTCGCGATCGGCGGGAGCGCTTCCTCGGCGAAGCGGAGGAGGCGGCCGCGATCGAACCCGCAGGCCCGGCCGAAGGTGTACATCGAGAAGAGCGTCGCGACCAGCATCGCGACGAGCGGACTGCCGGCGAACCCGAGCCATTGGCGGACGGGGCCGGGCGGCAGCGCGGCCTGCGCCAGCGCGGCGACGAGCATCAGGAGCACCGGCAGCAGGATCGTGAGCAGCGTGACGGCCAGGGTCGGCGTCCGCGTCCCCTTGCCGGTTCCGGCGAGCTGCTCGGCCATCGCGCCGGCGTCGACCCGCACGCGCCGGCTGATGAAACGGCCGAACACGGGGCCCGCGATCGCCGCGACCGGAAGGCTGATTATCAGTGAATAGAACAGCGTCCGGCCCGTGTCCGCTCCGAGCCGCTCGATCGCGGCCAGCGGCCCCGGATGCGGCGGCACCAGGCCGTGCGCAACCGACAGCCCCGCAACCATGGGGATGCCGAGGCGAATCAGCGACCCTGGCCTCGTCCGCGCCAGCGTGAACAGTACCGGCGCGAGCAGCACGAGGCCCACCTGAAAGAACACCGGCAGCCCGATGATGAGCCCGGACAGCATCATGGCCCAGTCGAGCCGCCGCTCGCCGAGCGCGCGCGACAGCGCCCCGGACACGACGACGGCGCCGCCCGACTCCGCGAGGAGCTTGCCGATGATCGTGCCGAGCCCGATCACCACGGCGATGAATCCCAGCGTGTCTCCCACGCCCTGCTGAAATGCGCGCGGGATCTCCGCCAGCGGCATGCGCGCGGCCAACCCCACGAAGAACGCCCCCGCCGCCAGCGCGACGAAAGCCGGGATTTTGAGCCACGTGATCAGAACGACGACGAGGGCGACGCCGAGGAAGCAGACGAGCAGGAGGGTCGTGGGATCCGCGGCGGGCAAAGTGGTGAAAGCTTAACCTGACAGGGACCTATCGCATAAAATGCGTGCCGTCCCATATCGCATGCATCGAACAATCACCAGCCTGCTGACGCTGGCCCTCGCCACCTCTGGCACCGCCGCGTGCTCAATCAAGAAGATGGCGATCAACCGCCTGGCCGATACGCTCGCGGCGAGCGGCGACAGCTTTTCTTCCGATGAAGACCCCGACCTCATTCGCGACGCGGTGCCCTTCTCGCTGAAGACGATAGAGTCCCTCCTCGTCGAAGTGCCCGAGCACAAAGGCTTGTTGTTGACCGCGTGCAGTGGCTTTACGCAGTATGCCTACGCGTTTGTCCAGACCGACGCGGAACTTATCGAGCCCAAGGACTACGAGGCGTCGGTCGCCGGACGCGAACGGGCCCTCAAGATGTATCAGCGGGCGCTTGGCTATTGCCTGCGTCGCGTCGAGCTCACCCACAAAGGATTTCGCGCGGCGGTCGAGAAAGATCCGACAGGGACGATGAAGGCGTTCTCGAAGGAGGACGTGCCGGTACTGTATTGGACCGGCGCGACCTGGGGCGCCCTCGTCTCGGCGGGATCCGAAAAGCCGGAGTTGCTCAATCAGCTGCCCATCGTTCGCGCCATCATGGACCGCGCGCTCGAGCTCGACGAGGCCTACGAGCTTGGCTCCATCCACGACGTCCTGATCTCGCTCGACTCGCTGCCCGAGGCGATGGGCGGGTCCGTCAAGAACGCTCGCCTGCACTACGCCCGTTCGGTGGAGCTGTCGAAGGGGGAATCGGCGAGTCCCCACGTGTCACTGGCGTCGGGCATCAGCGTTGCGGAGCAGAATCGCAAGGAATTCGAAGAGCTCCTCGCGAAGGCGCTGGCCGTCGACGTCAACCAGGTGCCCCGCCTCCGGCTGTCAAACGTCATCTATCAACGGAAGGCGCGTGCGCTCCTGGCGCGCGCCGACGATCTGTTCACGCCAGACAAGTCTCCGGAGCCACCGCGCGCGGTGGTCGGATTGACCGGACTCCACTCGCTGGCATATCGGGGGTTGGGAGTAGCGCGATGAGAGTGTTGGCCTCGCTGGTGGCAATCGGACTTCTGGCTGCGGGATATCCGCACGCGCAAGGCGTGACGCAGGTCCGTCTCGGCACCGTGATTCCGGCCGGTACGGTCTGGAACACCATCCTCAAAGAACAGGCCTCGGAATGGGGGCGGCTGACGGGCGGCCGCGTGCGCCTCACGGTGATGGCCGGAACGCAGGGCGACGAGGACGCCATCATCCGCAAGATGCGTACGTCCGGACAATTGCAGGCCGCCTCGCTCTCGGCCGTCAGCCTGGCGATTTCGGTCGATCAGTCCTTCAACGTGTTCTTCATCCCGATGTTCTTCCAGGACTACGCCGAGCTCGACCACGTCATGGGCAAGCTCGAGCCGGTGATCACCCAGCGGCTCGCCGACAAGGGCTTCGTCTTCATCAACTGGGGCATCGGCGGGTGGGTTCAGGTCTTCAGCAAGAAGCCGGCGAAGAATCTGCGGGACCTGAAGAGCATGAAGCTCTTCACCTCCGCGGGTGACGACGTGACCGTGCAATGGTACAAGGACAACGGGTTCCAGCCGGTGCCGCTGTCGTCGGCAGACATGTTGTCGTCGCTGACGACCGGCATGATTGAGGCCGTCCCGGTGACGCCACTCTCGGCGCTCTCGTTCCAGTGGTACAAGTACACGCCGTACATGCTCGACGTCGGCATCTCGCCGCTCGTCGGCGCGACGATTGTCACCAAGAAGACGTGGGAGGCGATCAGCGAGGCCGACCGTGCGCTGCTGACGGCAGCCGCCCGCAAGACTGAGGCGCGTTTCCGGACCGAAGTCCCCCGCACCGACGCCGAGTCGATAGCCGTGATGCAGAAGAGTGGCATGACCGTCGTCAAGGCGGACGCGGCCGCGCTGGCAGAGTTCCGGACGGTTGCTGACGGCTTCACCAAAACGATGCGCGACGACCTGATACCGCGCGATGTCTTCGAGCTCGCGGTGCGCGAGCGCGACGCCTATCGAAAGGCGCGGCCGATCGCCAAGTGACGAGCGCCGTTCCGGCCGCGCCGCCGCGCACCCGCTCGCCGGTGGTCCGGCTGCTGCATCGGGTCGAGGATGGCCTCGCGGCCGTCGCGCTTGGCGTGATGGTCGTCCTGCCTCTCGCGGAGATCCTGCTTCGCCGCTTCGCCGGCACGGGCATACGCGGGTCCATTCCGTTCGTCCAGCATCTGGTGCTCTGGGTCGGGTTTCTCGGCGCGGCGCTGGCCGCGCGCGAGGGCACGATGCTGGCGCTGGCGACCGGCACGTTCCTTCCGGCGGGTCGCGCCCGTGACTGGGCCGATACGTTTGCCTCCACGGTTGCCGCCGCGGTGTCGGCGATGCTGTGCGTCGGCGCGTTCGAGCTGGTGAGGAGCGAGCGCGAGGCTGGCACCGTGATCGCCGCCGGCGTCACCACGTGGGTGGCGCAAACGGTGCTGCCGTTTGCGTTCGGGCTGATCACGTTGCGCACGGTGTGGCGAGCAAAAGGCGGCTGGGCGTCCCGCGCGATCGCTGCGTGCGGCATGCTCGCCGGCGGATGGCTGGTGTGGACCGCAACCCCCACACTTCCGGCGGGCCTTCAGTGGCCGCTCGTCGCAGCGCTTCTCGTCGCAGCCGGCTGCGGAACGCCGATCTTCGTCGTGCTTGGAGGAGTGGCAGTCGTCCTGTTCATCACCGACGGCGTCGGGCCGTCGGCGATTCTCATCGAGACCTACCAGCTGGCGGTGAAGCCCACGCTGGCGTCGATCCCGTTGTTTACGCTCTGTGGATTCCTGCTCGCCGAGGGGAAAGCTCCCGAGCGGCTCCTGAACGTGTTCCGCGCCTTGTTCGGGTGGTTCCCCGGAGGAACGGCGGTCGTCTGCGCGATGCTCTCGGCGTTCTTCACGATCTTCACCGGCGGATCCGGGGTCACCATCCTCGCCCTCGGCGGCCTGTTGCTGCCGGCACTTCTCAAGGACGGCTATCGCGAGAAGTTCTCCGTGGGGCTGCTCACGGCGTCCGGCTCGCTCGGACTGCTGCTCCCGCCGTCGCTGCCCCTGATTCTGTACGCGATCGTGGCGCAGATCCCGGTGGAGGATTTGTTCATCGGCGGCATCCTGCCCGGAGTGCTGCTGCTCGGGCTCACGGCCGCGTGGGGCGTGCGTGAAGGCGCCACGCATGCTACTGGCCGCACTCCGTTTTCACCGGCCGGCGCGATCCGCGCGTTATGGGAGGGCAAATGGGAGGTGGCGCTGCCGGTCGTGGTGCTGGTGGCGCTCTTCGGAGGGTTTGCGACGATTGTCGAGGCTGCCGCACTCGCGGCGCTCTACGCGTTCATCGTCCAGGTGTTCGTCCACAATGACGTCCGGCATTTCGACACGCTGCGGAAGGTCTTCGCGGAATGTGTGGCCACTGTCGGCGGGGTGCTGGTGATCCTTGGCGTGGCTGTTGGGTTGACGAGCTACCTGATTGGGGCGGACGTCCCTGGCCGGTTGCTCGAATGGACGCAGGCCTTTATCAGCTCGCCGATGGTCTTTCTGCTGATGCTGAACCTGTTCCTGCTCGTCGTTGGCTGCCTGATGGACATCTACTCCGCCACCTTCGTCGTCGTCCCTCTCATCGTGCCGCTCGGGCAGCATTTCGGCATCCATCCGGTGCACCTCGGCATCATCTTCGTCGCGAACCTCGAACTGGGGTACCTGACGCCGCCTGTCGGCATGAACCTGTTTCTTGCGTCCTATCGTTTCAAGAAACCGCTGCTCGAAGTCACCGCCGCCTCATTGCCGATGTTGGGCGTCCTTGGCCTCGGCGTCGTGCTCATCACGTACATTCCGTGGATGACCACGGCACTGCTGGAGGTACTGGGCAAGATGTAGACCGCGGAGCAGATCGCTCCGCCTCGGGCAGTCATGCTCTCAGAACCCCTGACATGCCAGACCGTTTTGGGTGAGGTTCAGGAGGATTGGGAGGATGACTTCACTTGTCACGACAACCACGGATTCGGCGGATTGGACGGATGCGGTCTGATTTACTCGGCCGCCACGCGGACGCCGCGCGGAGCGCGGCGGCTGGAGTGAGAGCGCGGCAGGCGTGAGCCACACATCGCGCGACCGGCTCACGCCTGCCACGCTCCCGCTCCGGCCTGGCCCGGCTTCGCCGGGCCGTCCGCGTGACGGCCGGACAACTGACAAAACTCCCTAAACCTCCAAGATCTCTCTTCAATATCCCTGGGTAAACAACTCTCTGTGCCTCTGCGTCTCCGTGTCTCTCCGTCCCCGCCTTTCTCGAAGACCTCTGTGACCTCTATCATTGGCTATGCTCAAGACCCTCGGGATCCTCCTCGCGATCGGAATAACGGTCACTGCCTATCAGGCGCCCTCGACGCCGCCCGCCGCTACCGCAACCGTTGCCCTGGCGGATGAAATGGTCGCGGCGTTCAAGCGCCATTTTCCAGAGCTGGGAACCTACCTGGGGCTGCCCGACGCCGAGCACGGCCGGCTCGCCGACAACTCGCTCGAGGCCCGCGCCAGGCGACGGGCCGAAGAGGACGAGTGGCTGAAGAAGCTGAACGCGATTGACGACAAGGCGCTCGTCGGGCGTCCCGAGTGGGTCATTCACGGTTTCCTGCGGGAGGCGCTCCAGACGTCGATCGGCAACCGCGTCTGCGAGCCGAGTTGTGGAGCGTCGATCAGATGGGCGGCTGGCAGGCCCAGTACGGTCAGCTCGCGCAGATGCAGCCGATCGATACCGACGCGCTCCAGCAACCAGGCCCTCGCCCGGTTCCGTCGGGCTCGCGACCTTCGTCGATCGCGAAATCGCGAACCTGCGCGAGGGACTGGGTCGTGGATACTCGGCCCCGCGGGGCAACGTCGAGAAGGTCATCACCCAGATGGACGGGTTCGCGGCGGACTCAGCCCCTACTTCGGCCCCGCAGAGCGTACGAAGTCGCAAGCCATTCGCCGCCGCGTGGCGGGAAATGGTGCGCGACGATCTCACTCCGGCGTTCCGCCGATACCAGGCATTCCTCCGCGACGAGTATCTGGCGAAGCGCGCGGGAATCGGTCGCGGTGTCCGCCCTGCCCGACGGCCGTGCCTGCTACGGCGCGCGTCTCCGGGAAATGACGACGCTGGCGATCACCGCGGACGAGGTGCACCGTAGCGGGCTCGAAGAGCTCGAGCGCATCAAGAAGGAAGAGCGCGCGATCGCACATCGTCTCTTCAAGACCGTCGGATCTGGACGCGGCATTCACCCAGCTCGAACAGCCGCAATACAAGTGGGACAACCGCGACGCCATCATCGCCCAGGCGCGGAAGGCGTCCGAGCGTGCGGCCGCCGCGATGCCGCAGTGGTTCGGCCGACTGCCGAAAACGAAAGTCATCGTGACCCCGATCCCGCTCGTCGAAGAACCGACGCCGCCGATCGGTACCAGGTCGGCACAATCGACGGCAAGCGGCCGGGCGAGT
Organism: uncultured Acidobacteriota bacterium; assembly: GCA_963847125.1. GTDB lineage: Bacteria > Acidobacteriota > Vicinamibacteria > Vicinamibacterales > 2-12-FULL-66-21 > DATAEE01. The sequence goes on along the minus strand of CAWJYM010000004.1, from coordinate 756,470 downwards.
ACCAGATCAACGGCGGGAAATGGATCGGTCAACCGAAGGTCGGATCTGGAAGCGGTCGTCTTCCATGAAACAATTCCTGGTCACCACCTCGAGGTGTCGCTGTCGCGGGAGCGGCCCGACGCGCACCTCATCACGAAGATCATTTCGACCGCGGCGTTCAGCGAAGGATGGGGCCTGTACGCGGAGCGGCTCGCGGACGAGATGAGCCTTACGCGTCGGACCTGGATCTTCTCGGCATGTGGCAGAGCCGCGCCTATCGCGCCGCCCGGCTCGTCGTCGACACCGGCCTGCACGCGTTCGGCTGGCCGCGCCAGCGCGCGATCGACTTCATGAAGGCGCTGCACCTGGCGAGCGACGAGGAGATCGCATCCGAGGTCGACCGCTACATCATCTGGCCGGGACAGGCGACGGCGTACATGGTGGGCGCGCTGGAGATCGAGCGCCTTCGGGCTGAGGCGCAGAAGCGCCTCGGGAACAGCTTCGACGTGCGGCGCTTCCACGACGCGGTGCTGCAGGACGGGTCGTTGCCGCTGCCGATGCTGCGCGAGAAGCTCGTCCGGGTCCCGTAGCGCAGCCCTTCAGGGCTGCTTCGGCGTCATCAACCGATAGCTCACGAACGCGAACCGTGAGCTGTCGGGCGACCACGATGGCACGTTGATCGTGCCCTGACCGCCGAACAGCCTCGCGATGACCTTCGGCGCTCCGCCCGCGAGCGGCATCAGCCGCAGCACGACGTCGTGGTTGGCCGGGTGTCCCTTCACCGCCCGATCGTAGGAGAGAAAGACGATCCAGCGGCCGTCAGGCGACGGGTGCGGAAACCAGTCCGCGTACGCGTCGTCGAACGTCACCTGCTCCTGACCGGTTCCATCCGCCGCCATCCGCCAGATGCGCATGACGCCGCTCCGCTCGGAGTTGAAGTAAATGAACCGTCCATCCGACGTGTAGTCCGGACCGTCATCCAACCCCGGCGCCGTCGTCAGCCGCGTCTCCACCCCGCCCTCGACCGGGATCGTATAGATGTCGAACTCGCCGCTGCGCTGCGCGCAGTAGGTCAGCTTCTTCCCGTCCGGTGACCAGCCGTGCCAGTAGGACGGGCCGAGGGGCGTGACGAGACGCGGCTCGCCGCCTGTCGCGGGCAGGACATAGATCAATGACTGCCGCTCGGGCGAATGGCTGATCGCCAGCAGGCGGCCGTCGGGCGAGAAGCCGTGGTCGTTGTTCAGGCGACTCGCGGTTCCGGTGTCAATGGCTTCCGGCGTCCCGCCGGTCGTCGGCACGCGGTACAGGCGGCCGGCACGGTTGAAGACCAGGAACGTGCCGTCCCGGGACCAGTTGGGCGCTTCGAAGTGCTCCGGGGCCCGATACACGACCTGACGCGCACCCGTCGCGACCTCGATGATCTCCAGCGTGCTCTCGACGTTGGCCGTCTGCGGCACGGCGCCGACGAGAAGCAGCGCCAGCGGGGCGATCCAGAGCTTCGCCATAGTGCGGGCATTATCCTTCGTCATTCAATCGTCAGGGAATCCTCATCCGGCCGTCAGGCTGGCCACCGTGGACTTTTCGTAAATGCCTAACAACAGCGGAGGTCGCCATGACGGGTGGGCGTCGGACCCTCGGACCGGCCGGTCGTCTCGCGCTCCTGTTGGTCATCGGCGTCGGATGCCTGTCGGAGCTCCCGCTGCCGGCGCAGATTGGCGGGCCACAGCCGTTCGCGCCGCTCATCATCAGCGAGTTCCGGCTCAGCGGACCGTCGGGGAACAACGACGAGTTCGTCGAAATCTACAATGCTAGCGACTTCGACGTCACCGTCGCCTCACCGTCGTCGTCCGGCTACGCGCTCGCGGCGTCGAACGGCGTGCGGTTCATCATCCCGAACGGAACGGTCATCCCCGCGCGGGGCCACTTCCTCGGGGTGAACTCGCTCGGATACACCCTGGGAGCCTACCCTGCCGGCGTCGGCACGACGGCGACCGGAGATGCGACCTACACCACCGACATCCCCGACAACATGGGCATCGCCCTCTTCAGAACGTCGAATCCGGCCGAGTTCAGTTTTGCGACGAGATTGGACGCCGTCGGCTCGGAGTCGGAGATGAACCCGCTCTATTTTGAAGGCACGCCGTACCCGCCGCAGACGCCCACGTTCAGCGAATCCACGATATATCGACACCTGGCCTCCAGAGTCTTTCCGCTTGACACCAACAACAACAGAGGGGACATCCAGTGGTTCGGGTCGACGACGACGACCAACAACGTCCGGACCGCGCCGGGACCGGAGAACCTGTCGAGCCCCGTCCAGACGAACAGCGGCCTGGCGATCTCGCTTCTGGATCCCGGCGTAGACGCCAACGCGGCGCCGAACATGGTCCGCGATTTCACCAGCGACCCGGCGAACCTCAGCACGTTTGGAACGGTCTCCATTCGACGGGTGATCACGAACAACACCGGTGTGAATGTCACGCGGCTCCGGATCCGCCTCACATTCGTTGAACAGTCACCCGTGGATGGTACTGCCGATACTCATCCGCGCAGCTCGGCGAACACTGTGGTCGTGCTGCCCGGAGGAGCTGTGACAGTCGTCGGCACGACGCTCGAACAGCCGCCGTTGCAGCCGCTTGGCGGCGGACAAAACAGCTCGATGGCGGTGACCCTGGCGGCGCCCCTGCCGCCGGGCAGTTCTCTGCCCTTCCAGTTGCTCTATGGTCTCCAGACACGAGGGGAATACTCTGGTGTTTTCAATGTCGAGGCGCTCCCGAGAGGCGGTGTGTCGAGCGTCTGGATGGCGGGCGAGACGCAAGGCTGCGCGGCCGTCCTGACGCCAACCTACGCCGTCTTTCCGTCGTACCGGACGGGCGGTCGTATCGATGTCTCGATCCCGGCCGCGTGCGGACAGTGGTTTGCGTACGGAGCCGAGGGCACCGAGATTACGTCAAGCCAGGTCGGGACGGGGAATGGAGCCGTTCAATTTCGCGTCCTTGCCAACCCGAGCCGGCTGGCGCGGATTGGCACCTTCGTCATCGGGAATGCCGTCGCCACGATGCGGCAACACGGCCGCGCGCACACCGATTTCAACTCCGATGCCCTGGCGGACTTCGTCATCTATCGTCCATCGACTGGACAATGGTGGATCCGCTACGCGCTGGACCCGCTGTCCAGCTACTACATGGAGTCATGGGGCCTGCCGAGCGACAAGCCTGTGCCGGCGGATTTCGACGGCGATGGCGTGGTCGATCCGGCGGTCTTCAGGCCAGGAGCGGGGGGCAACTCCTTCTGGTTGATTCGAAAGTCGAGCATTGCCGGCGCGTCGTTTGCGGTGCACTGGGGCACTGCCGGCGATCAGCCGGTGCCCGGCTACTACGACGGCGACACGCTGGCCGATCCAGCCGTCTACCGGCCCTCGACCGGGCAGTGGCTCATCGCGCGGTCGCTCACGGACTACGCCGGTTCGTTCAATATCGTGTGGGGTATCCCGGGCGACGTTCCCGTGCCGGCGGACTACGACGGCGACGGCCGAACCGACATCGCGGTCTACCGGCCATCGACGGGCCAGTGGTTCATCAAGCGCTCGGCCACCGGGTTCACGCAGTACTTCGTGGTGCAGTGGGGCGTCCAGTCGCAGGGCGATCAGCCGCTGCCGGCTGACTACGACGGCGACGGCAAGGCGGATCCGGCCGTGTACCGCCCCGGTATCGGCTACTGGTTCATCAGGCGCTCGAGCACCTGGTACGTCGATTCGCTGAGCCTTCAGTGGGGTGTCCAGTCACTGGGCGATCAACCGATGCCCGGCGACTACGACGGCGACGGCAAGGCCGACCCGGCAGTGTACCGGCCAGGCATCGGCTACTGGTTCGTGAGGCGGTCGAGCACGAACTACAGCACGTTCATGAGCGTGCCGTGGGGCTCCCCAGCGCTGGGCGACATCGCGATTCGGGAACGTTGAGGGTTATGCTTCCGAATCGAGATGGGCCCCCAACCGGGCGAGCGGCTTGGACCCTATCGGCTCGAAGCCGTTCTGGGCAAGGGCGGGATGGGCGAGGTGTTCCGCGCCAGGGACACCCGGCTCGATCGTCCGGTCGCGATCAAGTTCGTCTCGTCGACACTCATAGACGACTCGGCGCGTCGCCGCTTCCTGCAGGAAGCGCGAATGGCTTCGGCCCTCAACCATCCGCACATCCTCACGGTACACGAGGCTGGTGAATCCGACGGCCGGCAGTACCTCGTCACGGAGTTCGTCGACGGGGGAACGCTGCGCGATTGGCAGGCAGAACGGCGCACCTGGCGGCAGATCGTCGATCTGATCGTCGGCGTCGCCGACGGCCTCGCGACCGCGCATCAGGCGGGGATCCTGCACCGGGACGTCAAGCCGGCGAATATCCTCGTGACGGCCGCCGGCTACGCGAAGCTCGCCGATTTCGGCCTGGCGAAGCTCGAAGCGGGCGCGGCGTCGGACGATGCCACACGAACGATCACGGACGCGACGTCGCCGGGAGCCGTCATCGGGACGGTTGGCTACATGTCGCCCGAGCAGGCGATGGGCAAGCCGCTCGATGCGCGCAGCGACATCTTCTCCTTCGGACTCGTGCTCTACGAGTTGCTGGCCGGGCGGAAGGCGTTCGCCGGCCGGTCGGACTTCGAGGTCCTGCAGGCGATCACTTCCCGGCCGGCTGATCCGCTTCCGGACGATGTCCCGTCTGCGCTCCAGCTGCTCGTCGCGAAGGCGATCGAAAAAGACCCGGGCGACCGCTACCAGTCGATGCGGGATGTCGTCGTCGATCTCCGGCGGGTCGCGCGACAGAGCGCGGACGGGATCTCCGCACCCATTGCCGCGTACCATTCGACGCGCCGACGGACGTGGTGGGTGGCAGGTCCAATCCTCGCGCTCGTGCTCGCGGCCATCGGTGCGCTCTGGGCCTGGGGAGCGTTCGGACGCGCGGATCCGACGTCTCTGAGCTACACGCCGCTCACCAACTTCGCCGATTCCGCCGTCGCGCCCGCGCTCTCCCCCGACGGCCGCATACTGGCCTTCATCCGTGGAGAGAACACGTTTCTAGGGCCGGGCGATCTGTACGTGAAGCTCCTGCCCGACGGCGAGCCCGTACGGCTCACGCGCGACGGCTCCACCAAGATGGGACCCGTGATGTTCTCTCCCGACGGGTCGCGGATCGCGTACACCTCCGGGTTCGCCGATACCTGGGTCGTGCCGGTCCTGGGCGGGGAACCGAGCCCGCTGCTCGCGAACGCCTCCGGTCTGACGTGGATCGATTCCAGTTCCGGCCAGCGCAACGTGCTCTTCTCGAGGTACATGAATCCTGGCAAGAGCATTCAGATGGGGATCTTCACCTCCACTGAGAGCCGCGCCGGCGAGCGGAGGGTGTATTTGCCGGCCGACACGAACGGCATGGCTCATCGGTCTTTTCAGTCGCCCGACGGGCGGCACGTTCTTGTTGTCGAAATGGGCCTCGGCGGATGGCTGCCGTGCCGGCTCGTGCCGTTCGACGGGAGCTCACCCGGGAAGGCCGTCGGTCCGGCGCCCGCGCAGTGCACGGACGCGGCCTGGACGCCGGACGGCGCCTGGATGTATTTCTCCGCCAATACCGGGAATGGGTTCCACATCTGGCGACAGCGCTTTCCCGACGGGCCGCCGGAGCAGCTGACGTCCGGCCCCGCCGAAGAGCAAGGAATTGCGTTCGCCCAGGACGGCCGGTCCTTCGTCACGTCGGTCGGCGAGAGTCAGAGCACCATATGGATCCAGGATTCCCGAGGGGAGAGGCAGCTTACGTCGCAGGGCTACGGGTTTCTGCCCTCGTTCTCGTCGGACGGCCGACGGTTGTACTACCTGCAGCGCTCGCGCGCGAACCGGCGATTCGTCAGCGGCGAGCTGTGGGTCACCGACGTCGAGAGCGGCAAGCGCGATCGGCTCCTGCCCGACTATTTGGTGGAACACTACGCCGTTTCCGGTGATGGGGCGCGCGTCCTCTTCGTCAGCATCGACGATGAAGGGCGCTCCGGGATCTGGGTGGCGGCGCTCGACGGCGGCTCACCCCCGCGGCGGTTGTCTTCGTTCGAGCACGTGACACGCGCCGTGTTCGATCCGAAAGGTGGTGTGTTCTTCGTCGCGTGGGAACGCGGGACGCCGTTCTTGTACCGGATGCAGGATGATGGCAGCGGGATGCGTCGAATCCTGTCGACGCCGATCAGCTTTATCTACGACGTCTCGCCGGATGGAAGCGTCGTCGCGCTCTGGGAGGGAGAATCGGTCGTCATCTACCCTGCCGGCGGCGGCGACCGGCTCACGACGATCTGTTCGGACTGCGCCACTGCGGGAGAGGAGAACCGGGGCGTCACTCCGCCTCTCGTCAAATGGTCACCGGATGGAACACGGGTGTACCTGCATTCGGCGCCCACGCGCCAGACCTATGTCGTGCCCCTGAAACCAGGACAGGTCCTGCCGCCGCTGCCCGCTTCAGGGATGGCCTCGATCGCGGCCGCGAAGGATCTCCCGGGCGCCCGTCTCCTGCCTCACGCGCGGGTGTTCTCGAGCACGGACCCATCGGTGTATGCATTTCCACAGGTCGCGACCCATCGCAACATCTATCGGGTGTCCGTGCCATGAGAGGAGGCTGCTCTTGGTGACGGACGTCGATGAGATCTTTCGCGCGATTCTCACGAGCCGCGTGTATGAGATCGCGCGTGAAACGCCGCTCGACCCCGCGCCCAGGTTCTCCGAACGCCTCGAAAACCAGGTGCTCTTGAAGCGCGAGGACCAGCAGCCTGTCTTCAGCTTCAAACTGCGCGGCGCCTATAACCGCATCGTGCGACTCAGCGCCGAGGAGCGGGCGCTTGGAGTCATCGCCGCAAGTGCCGGCAATCATGCTCAGGGGGTCGCGCTGTCCGCCCGCCGTCTCGGCTTGCGCGCCGTCATCGTCATGCCGCGGACAACCCCCGAGATCAAGGTGGACGCTGTGCGGGAGCTCGGTGCCGACGTCGTCCTGGACGGCGATCACTATTCGGACGCCGAACGCCGCGCGCTGGGAATGGCCTCCGAGAGCGGAATGGTGCTGGTCCACCCCTTCGACGACCCCTGGGTCATTGCCGGTCAGGGCACCGTGGCGGACGAGATCGTGCGCCAGTGTCCTGGAGACCTGTCGGCCGTTTTCGTGCCCGTCGGCGGCGGCGGGCTGGTCGCGGGCATCGGCGTCTATATCAAAACGCTCATGCCGCAGGTGCGCGTCATCGGCGTCGAGCCCGCCGATTCCGATGCAATGAGCCGGGCTCTCGCGGCCGGCGGCCCGGTCGAGATCGACGAGGTGGGGTTGTTTGCGGACGGCGTGGCCGTGCGGAAAGTGGGCCGCTACACCTTCCCGCTCGTTCGCGCCACCGTGGACGAGATCGTGCGCGTCGACAACGACCAGATCTGTGCGGCAATCAAGGACGTGTTCGATGTGTGCCGGGCGATCGTCGAGCCCGCCGGCGCGCTGGCCGTGGCGGGGCTCAAAGCCTACGTCGAGCGGACCGGGATCCGCGGCAGCAGGCTGGTCGCCGTGCTGAGCGGCGCGAACATGAATTTCGATCGGCTGCGTTTCGTTGCCGAGCGTGCCGAGCTTGGCGAAGCGCGGGAGGCGTTGTTTGCGGTGACCATCCCGGAGCGGCCGGGCGCCTTCCGGGAGTTCTGCGCCAGCCTCGGACCGCGCATCGTCACGGAGTTCAACTACCGTTTGAGCGGACGCGACCGCGCACAGATTTTCGTCGGCCTCGCGATCCGCTCGCGTGAAGACGCCCGGTCGGTGGAGGCGATGTTACAGGCCGGCGGCTACGAAGTCGTGGATCTGTCGGACAACGAGATGGCCAAGCTGCACGTCCGCTACATGGTCGGGGGACACTCCACCCACGTCAGGGACGAGCGCGTCGGCCGTTTCGAGTTCCCGGAGCGACCGGGCGCCTTGCTGCAATTCCTCGAAATGCTCGGCGGTCGCTGGAACATCAGTCTTTTCCACTATCGCAACCACGGCGCCGATTTCGGCCGCGTGCTGGCTGGCTTCGAGGTGCCGGACGAGCAGTACGCGGCTTTCGAAGGCTTCCTCCACGCCCTTGGCTATCGATACGAAATCGATCAGGACAACGAGGCGTATCGCCGATTTCTTGCGCCGACGCTATGAGCTCGAACCACTCACGGATACGCACCATCGCCGTGGTCGCCGCCCTGAGCGCGGTGGCTGTCGTTGGCGCTCAGGAGCCCTCGCCGTCAGCGCTCGCGCGCGAGCGCGGACGACGGTTCGAGCGGGCGCTGAGCGCAATGGACCGTCTGATGCGCGCGTGGCTGAAGCAGGCTGACGAGCGCACGCTCCTGCTGCCCGATCGGATCGCGCCGCCTGGCGGCCCGCCGCCCGCGAAGCGCGAGTACACGCCGCACAACTCCGGCGCGGATCTGTATCCTTATTTGATCCTCACCGCTCACCTCACGGATCCCGAGCTGTATCGCGGCCGGATGATGGAGATGCTCCGCAACGAGGTGCGCTACACGAGCGCGGAGGCATCGATCCCCGGCAACCTCGATCTGGCGACCGGTCGTCTGGGTCCGCCCAGCTTCTTCGGCGCTGGTGAATATGCGAAGGACGGCCTCGTCTCCGTCACCGAGTACCTGGGCCGCACGCCCTGGTTCGCGCGGATGGTGGACATGATGGCCGACGCGATGGAGCGGGCGCCGGTCGAGTCGCGCCACGGCCGGCTGCCCGCGTCCGACTCGGAGCTGAACGGCGATTATCTCCAGGTGCTGGCGCGGCTCGCGGTGATGACGGGCGAGCAGCGCTTCATCGACTGGGCGCGCCGCATCGCCGACGCCTACATCGAGGAGGTCATCCCCGGCAGCCACGGCGTGCCGAGCGGCCAGTGGGACTTCGCCGCCCACACCGGCAACCAGCGCCTCCGGTTCCGCGATCACGGCAACGAGCTCATCGTCGGGCTCGTGCTCCAGTACGCGAACGAGCGGCGCTGGCAGAGCCCGCGCGCGGAGCGGTGGCGTCCCGTCATCGCCCGCATGCTCGACCGGGTCCTCGAGTCCGCGAATCCGGATGGCCTGCTGTACAACGAAGTGGATGCGGCCACGTTGAAGCCGATCGACACCGGGCTCTCCGACAACTGGGGATACGTCTACGGCGCCGTCTACTCGTTCTATCAGTGCACGGGAGACGAGCGGTACCGCGAGGCGGTCAGACGCGTTCTGCGCAGCCTGCCGAAATATCGACGGCACGTCTGGGAGCCGAGGTCCGATCCCGCGCTGCCGCTGGGCTCGTTCGACGGCTATGCGGACAGCCTCGAGAGCGCGCTGTACCTGACGGCTCGCGAACCCGTGCCCGAGGCGATGGACTGGATCGAATCGGAGATGGACGTGATGCTCGGCATGCAGCGGCCCGACGGTCACGTCGAGTACTGGTACGGCGAAGGCAACTTCAACCGCACGGCGATGCTGTACGCGCTCATGCAGAGCCAGGGCGTCCGGCCGGCCCACTGGCGGCCCGGCATGCGAATCGGGGCCGTCCGGGATGGCGATCGGCTCCACGTGAGCCTGGAGATGCCGGCGGCTGCGGTCATCCGGTTCGACCACGCCAGACATCGTCGGCTGCTGAACCTGGACCGGAATTACGTGCGGCTGAACGAGTTCCCCGAGTGGTTCGTCGTCGGCGAGAACATGTTGTATCAGCTGAGTCGCACGATCCCTGCGCCGACGTCGTTCGTGCGGCTCGGGTCGGAGTTGATTGAAGGTGTGGCGCTGGAGCCTGGCGTCTGGCTCATCGAACCAGCGAAATGAACCGCTCGCAGCGCGATCAGGTTCGCCGCCACGGCCTTCGCGGCAAGCGCCAGATGGCGTCGCAGGACGTCATCCTCTCGTCCATGGCCAGCGGCGTCGATCGGACGCTTCTCCGCCTCCGCTAACGCTCGGCTGCTTCGCGCTCGTGCACGCAGCACGGAGAACTACGCGTTGATCGCGTCCTGCCGGCTCCACATTTTCGCGTCTGCTTACGCCGAACGCCAATGATGCAATCCGCGGCCAATGCCGTCCTCCTGCAATTCGCTCATAGGGACTCTAGTGTCCTTAATCGTCATCGTTTCAGTGCCCGATCGGCCGGTCCCGCATCTCCCCCTCCCTCCAGATTTCGTCTCGCCGTGCCCGTCCCTGCTTGACGGCACGACGAGACTCCTCATCGTTCGCCTGCCCTATCCGCATGAGAACACGCTGTATCAGCTGGCCGCACGACGCCTGCGCCGGCTTCGTTAATTCGGCTTGGATCGGAGTTGATCGAGGGCGTGACGCTGGAGCCGGGTGCCTGGGTCGTTGAGCCCGCCTTCGCCAAGGCTTCGGCGAGGCAGGCCCGCCTCCGCTAAAGCTTCGGCGGGGCAAGCCCGCTCACGCTAAGGCTTCGGCGAGGCAGGCCCGCTTCGCTAAAGCTCCGGCGGGGCAAGCACGCCCCGTCCATTATTTCGGCCTCTTGAGACGGCTGACGTTGCGGCTTTCGAGCGGCGCGATCCGCGCCAACGTGTCGAAATCGCGATCGATATGGAGCACGCCGACGCGGTGGCGGACGGCGCAGGGCGACGCGGTAGGCGCCTCGTCCTCGAGTCGAAGCCGCGTCAACGAGCCACACGCCGCCGGCTCCGCCGAGCGGGCGGCCGATTTTCTCGCATCTCCGCGAGGTTCCCCTCCCACGCGCCGGACCCCGCGAGCTGGAGGATCTGCCCGGCCTTCACCCGCCGCACGTAGTCCTCGAGCGCCCGCTCGACGGCCTGCGAGTACGTCCGCTCGCCGGACACCCGAAGCGCCTCGTCCAGCAGGTCCTCCCGAAGCAGAAGATTTATGCGTTTCATCCCTCACTCTCTAGGTTCTGGTTTCAGGCTCGACAATCGACACGCCGTCCGGAGGCGGATCGAAGTGACGTCGGTTGAACGTCAGGAGCGCGCCAGCGCCCGCGTGGCGAGCGCATTCGCCAATCACGGCATCGTAGGCGCGCCCTCCCGCGACGCCCGCGGCCGCCAGCCCCCGCAGCAGGCGTCGGTAGGCAGCGCCGCTCAGCGCAACGGTCGTGACGTCGCCGAGGAAATTCGCCTCCAGGAGCGTCCACGCGGTCGAAGGCGCGAGGCGATGCGGCGGGGGCAGTCGCGTCAGGACGGCGTAGGTCTCGACGAGCGCGGGGGCCGCCACGACCAACTGCTCGCCGCGGTTCAGACGAGCCTCGATCTCGGCGAGCGCGGCCGTGTGGTGCTCGTGCCACGTGCAGACCGCGGCCACCATGCAGTTGGTGTCCAGCATGAAGATCGCCACCGCGGTCTAGCGCCGCCGGCGCCGATCGGCCAGATCCTGGCGGGTCCGCTCGACGGTCGCGGCGCGGAGTGCCCGGACCTTCGTTCGGGGGCGGGCGACGAGCAGCCGGCCCTTCCGCTCGAGCGTCACGGCCAGCGGCTGCGGCTCGATCTCGATCACGCCGTCGCGCCAGCGGACCTCGAGCGGCACCCCCGGCTCAAGCGACGCCTCTCGCCGGATCTCGCGGGGAATGACGAGCCGGCCCGCCGCATCCATGGTCGTCGTCATGGTATGAATTCTACCATGTTTGTAGCCATGACTGCCCCGGGGGCTCGGTCCCCCTGACCGGTCGGACCGGCCGTCGCGGCACGTCGCGAATCCGCTCGCAGCGCTATGATTGGCCTCAGTGGAACACCACAAGAACCTGGCGATCCTCGTGGGTGGCGGCCCCGCCCCGGGGATCAACAGCGTGATCGGCGCGGCGACGATCCGCGCGCGCCTCGAAGGCATCGAGGTGCTCGGCGTGCGCGACGGCTTCGAGTGGATCATGCAGGGAGACATCGACCACGTCATGCCGCTGACGATCGATGCCGTCAGCCGCATCCACTTCCGCGGCGGGTCGCACATCGGCATCGCGCGGGCCAACCCGACGTCGGACCCCGCGCTGCTCGAGAAGTGCGTGATGTCGCTGCTGCGGCTCAACGTCACGCAGCTCATCACCATCGGCGGCGACGACACGGCGTTTTCGGCGATGAAGCTGGAACAGCGCGCCGCCGGCCGCATCCACGTGGTCCACGTCCCGAAGACGATCGACAACGATCTCGACCTGCCGCCGCACGTCGACACGTTCGGGTTCCAGACCGCCCGGCACTACGGCGTCGACATCGTGAAGAACCTGATGGTCGACGCGAAGACGACCTCGCGCTGGTACTTCGTGATCGCGATGGGGCGCAAGGCCGGCCACCTGGCGCTCGGCATCGGGAAGGCCGCGGGCGCGACGCTGACGCTCATTCCGGAAGAGTTCCCCAAGCCGATCCGTCTGAAGTCGATCGTGGACACGCTCGTCGGCGCGATCATCAAGCGCATGAGCTACGGTCGCCGCGACGGCGTGGCGATGATCGCCGAGGGCGTCGTCCTCGACGTCGCCGACGAGGACCTCGCGGGTTGGACGAGGTCGAGCGGGACGCCCACGGGCACCTCCGCATCGCGGAAGTCAACCTGGGCGAGATCCTCAAGGCGCAGGTGAACGCACGGCTCAAGAAGTTCGGGATCAAGACGACGACGGCCGTGAAGAACGTCGGGTACGAGCTGCGGTGCGCCGATCCCATCCCGTTCGACATGGAGTACACGCGCGACCTCGGCTACTGCGCCGCGAAGTACCTCCTGTCGGGCGGGAACGCCGGCATGATCTCGATTCAGGGCGGCCACTTCGTGCCGATTCCATTCAATCAGATGATGGATCCGGAGACCGGCCGGACGCGGCTCCGCCTGGTCGACGTCGCCTCCACGCGCTACGCGATCGCGCGGCGCTACATGATCCGCCTGCGACGTGACGACTTCGAGGATCCGCACGAGCTCGCGAAGCTGGCCGCCACGGCCCGCCTGTCGCTTCAGGATTTCCGGCGCGAGTTCGAGTACCTGATCGCCAGCGAGCCGCCGCCGCTTCTCGTCGATGAGTGGGGCGAGCAGGTGCCGGCTTCGGGAGATCCGAACCAGTCCCGCCGCCACGAAGGCGACTGAGGTGCCTGTCCCGAGCCCCGTCGAGGGGCGCGCCCGCTTTGCTCTGCCGGTCCTGCTCTGGGTAATCTTTTCCGCGACGCGAGGGGCCTCGGGCGAGGACTGGCCCGCGTTCCGCGGGCCGACCGGCCAGGGGCACTCCACCGAGCAGGGCCTGCCGCTCGAGTGGAGCGAGTCCCGGAACGTCGTCTGGAAAACCCCGGTCCCGGGCGCCGGTTGGTCGTCTCCGGTGGTCGGCGGCGGCCGCGTGTGGGTGACGACGGCGGATGGCGAGCGAGGCCGATCGCTGCGCGCGCTGGCGTTCGACGTCGAGACCGGGCGCGAGCTGCTCAACGTCGAGGTCTTCCGCGCCGGGAACGACAACCCGATCAACCCCAAGAACAACCGCGCGTCGCCGACGCCGATCGTCGACGGTGACCGGATCTACGTGCACTTCGGCGCCGAGGGCACGGCGGCGCTGACGACCAGCGGCGAGATCGTCTGGAAGGCTCGTTTTCCGTACGAGTCTCAGCACGGCGCCGGCGGGTCGCCCGTGCTCCACGGCGATCTCCTCATTTTCAGTTGCGACGGCAGCGACGCGGCGTTCGTGGTCGCGCTCGACAAGCGGACCGGCAAGGTCCGCTGGAAGCGGGACCGGAGTCAACCCGCGGACCAGGCGTACTCGACGCCGCTCGTGATTCGCGTCGGGGAGCGTGACGAGGTCGTGAGCGTCGGCGCGTATCGCGCGACCGCGTACGAGCCGGAGTCGGGCAAGGAGATCTGGCGGGTCGGCTACGTCAATGGCTTCTCGAACGTGCCGCGGCCGATCTACGGCCACGGGCTCGTCTACATCGCGACAGGCTTCAACCAGCCGTCTTTGATCGCGGTCCGCCCGGACGGGTCCGGCGACGTGACCCGAACGCACATCGCCTGGAAGTTGCAGCGAGCGGCGCCGCTGACGCCCTCTCCCCTTCTCGTGGGAGACGAGCTCTACGTCGTCAACGACGCCGGCATTGCCTCCTGCCTGGACGCCAGGACCGGACACATCTACTGGCAGCAGCGTCTCGGAGGCGCGTACTCGGCCTCTCCAGTCTTCGCGGACGGACGGATCTATTTCCTGGCCGAGGAGGGAGTCGCGACCGTCGTCGCACCTGGCAGGGAGTTCCGCAAGCTGGCAACCAGCACGCTCGATGGCTCGACGCTCGCGTCGATGGCCGTGTCGGCCAGGTCATTCTTCATTCGAACGGACACACATCTGTATCGACTCGCGATCCGGAACCAGGGTTTCTAAACCGTTATGCGGCGCGGAGCCCCGGTCTAATCAAAGGAGTGCCGATGATCCGCGCGTGCGCTGCGTTGCTGCTTCTGTTCGTCGTCGCCGTCAGCCCCGTCGCCGAGGGGCAGGCGCCCGCGCAGCCTCTGCGCGTGATCGCCTTCGGCGCGCATCCCGACGACGCCGAGTTGAAGGCGGGCGGAGTCGCGGCGCTCTGGGCCGGCCGGGGGCACAAGGTCAAGTTCGTCTCCATGACCAACGGCGACGTCGGACATTTCGAGGTGGCCGGCGGGCCGCTCGCGCGGCGGCGCAAGGCCGAAGTGGCGGAATGCGCGCGGCTGCTCGGCATCGAGACCGAGGTGCTCGACATCCACGACGGCGAGCTGACGCCGTCGCTCGAGAACCGCAAGACCGTCGCGCGGCTGATTCGCGGATGGCAGGCGGACGTGGTCATGAGCCACCGGCCCGTACGACTACCATCCCGACCACCGCTACACGGGCGTCCTCACCGACGACGCCGCGGTCGTCGTCGTGGCGCCGTTCTTCGTGCCCGACACTCCGCCGACGCCCCGCAACCCTGTGTTCCTCCACTACTCGGACGCGTTTCAGGATCCGCGGCCTTTCACGCCGACGCTGGTCGTGTCGATCGACGAAGCGGCCGAGAAAAAGTGGAGCTGCATCAGCGCGATGCCGTCGCAGTTCGGCGACAAGGACTCCTGGCAGGGCCGGACGCTGCCGAACGTGCCGCAGGGTGACAAGGAGCGTCAGGCGTACCTGCTCGATCTCGTGAAGAAACGCGGCGCCGCGGTCGCGGATCAGTACAGGGATCGCCTGATCGCGCTCTACGGCGAGGAGCGAGGCCGGAAAGTCAGGTACGCCGAAGCGTTCGAGCTCTGCCAGTACGGCCGGCAGGCGCCACTCGACGAGCTGAAGAAGATGTTTCCGTTTTAGAAAAGGGGACAGTCACCTTTTTACGTAGGTTGTAAAAAGGTGACTGTCCCCTTTTAATATCCCCATGACCGTCATCGGCAAGGGCGTCCTGACCGGCTATCTCGCGGCCGACGAGGTCGCGGGCATCGTCCGGGCGGGACTCGCGCCGATGCCGCTGGACGGCCGGCGCGTGCTCGTCCTCATCCCGGACGGGACCCGCACGATGCCGATGCCGCTCATGTTCGACACGCTCGAGCGGGAGCTTCTGCCTCGCGTGGCGGCGCTCGACTATCTCGTGGCGCTCGGCACGCACACTCCGATGGACGACGCCAGGCTCGCCGCGCACGTGGGTCGATCGGTCGTGGATGGGCGCGCGGGGCGAAGCCGGATCTTCAACCACAACTGGAGCGACCCGGCGACCTTTGCTCACCTCGGCACGATACCGGCGCGCGAGGTCGCAGATCTGACGAACGGCCGCCTGCGTGAGGACGTCCCCGTCGCCCTCAACCGCCTCGCCACCGAATACGATCACGTTCTGATCTGCGGGCCGGTCTTCCCGCACGAGGTCGCGGGATTCTCGGGCGGTGCCAAGTACCTATTCCCGGGCATCGCCGCCCCGGAGATCATTCACTTCACCCACTGGCTCGGCGCGCTCATCACGAACCACGAGATGATTGGGACGATCGACACGCCCGTGCGCGCGGTCATCCATCGCGCCGCGGCGCTGCTCGACCGGCCGATCTCGCTCCTGGCGGCCGTCGTCACGCACGAGGGGGTCGCGGGAATGTTCTGCGGCGATCTGAACGAGGCGTGGCGGCAGGCCGCGGGCCTGTCGTCGCGCCGGCACATCGTGTGGGTGGACGAGCCGTACGACCGCGTGCTCTCGGTGATGCCGCGGCTGTACGACGACCTCTGGACGGCGGCGAAGGGGATGTACAAGATGGAGCCGGCGGTCGCGGACGGCGGCGAGGTCATCATCTACGCGCCGCACGTCGGCGAGGTCAGCCGCACCCACGGCCGCGTGCTCGACGAGATCGGCTATCACTGCCGCGACTACTTTCTCGCGCAGTGGGAACGCTTCAAGCGATATCCGGGCGGCATCCTGGCGCACTCGACGCACGTCAAGGGGCTGGGAACGTTCGACCTCGACTCGGGCGTCGAGACGCCTCGCATCCGCGTCACCCTGGCGACGGGCATCTCGCGCGAGCGCTGCCAGCACGTCAACCTGGGCCACCTCGATCCGGACGATGTGGACGTCGATCGCGCGGCCGCGGAGTGGGGTGACGACTCGCTCGTCGTTCCGCGCGCCGGAGAACTGTTGTACAGAGTCGGAAGGCCTCCCGCGATGTAGCATGTCCGGATGTTTCCGCAAACGGTCTGCGTTCTCATCATGCTCGACGGCGGCGGCGCTCGCGGGGCCCGGGCGTTTCGCAGCAGCCCACCAGACCCAAGGTAGGGGTCGCGTTCGGCGGCGGCAGCGCTCGCGGTCTCGCCCACGTCGGCGTCATCCGCTGGTTCGAGGAGCATCGCATCCCGATCGACCGCGTGTCGGGCACGAGCATGGGCGGTCTCGTCGGCGGCGCGTTCGCCTCGGGCATGAACGCCGCCGAGCTGCACCAGCTCCTCGCCGAGACCGACTGGGACGCGATGTTCGGCGCGTCCTCTTTCCGCTACAAGAACATACGGCGGAAGGACGACGCGCGTGATTATCCGTCGCGCATCGAGTTCGGGCTGAAGCGCGGCATCGTGCCTCCCCCGTCGCTCAACAACGGCCAGCAGGTCGACTTCCTGCTCTCGCGGATCGCGGGCGCGTACGGCGAGCTTCAGAGCTTCGACGAGCTTCCGACACCTTTCCGTTGCATGGCGGTGGACCTCAAGTCGTCGACTCCGGTCGTCCTGGACAGGGGCTCGCTTGCGCGCGCGATGCGCGCGACGATGTCCCTGCCGTTGATCTTCCCGCCGGTCGACTGGGAGGGACGGGTGCTCGTGGATGGCGGCGCCATGAACAACGTCCCGGCCGACGTCGCGCGTGCCATGGGGGCCGACGTCGTCGTCGCCGTCAACGTCGGAGAAATCGGCGAGCGCGAGATCGTGAGCCGGACGCTCTTCGGCGTCGCGGGCGAGACGCTCGATTCGATGATGCGCGCGTCGACGCGGCGCGCGATGGCGTCGGCCGATCTGGTCATCACGCCGGAGCTCAAGGGATTCGGGTCGCTCGCCTGGCGCCGGAGCGCCGAGCTCGAGGAGGCCGGATACCAGGCGGCGGAGGCGATGAAAGCGGAGCTTCTGAAGCTGTCCGTCGACGAGGCCGCGTGGACCGCGTACCTGGCGGACCGCCAGTCGCGGCGCAAGCAGGAGCAGCTCGTCCCGCAGTTCATTTCGATCGACGGCGTGGCGAGATCCGATGAGCGGCTGATGCGGAAGCGTCTCGATCCCATCGTCGGGCGTCCGCTGGACGTCCCGGCGCTCGAAAAGGAGCTCGAGAGCTTTGCCGGGCTGGACCGCTACGAGACGGTGGGATGGGAGCGAACCCAGAGTGGCACGACGCCGGGCCTTCTGATCCGCGCTCGCAACAAACCGTATGCGCCACCCTTCTTCATGCTCGGCGTCACTCTCACGAACACGACGACGGACGAATTCGCCGTGGAGTTGGCGGCCCGGTATCTCGCGTTCGACGTCGTGGGCTCGGGGTCCGAGCTGCGCGTCGACGGCGCCGCAGGCTCGATTCCGCGCGCCGGCGTGGAACTGTACCGGCCGATCGGCGCATGGCCCGTGTTCGTCGCGGGCTACGCCGGCGTCGGAAAGATTCGCGTCAACTTCATTCAGGACGACGTCATCGTCGCGCAGTACGATCAGACCCGCGGCTTCGTCGGCGTCGATGGCGGCATCAACCCGGGACGCGACAACGAAGTCCGCGTGGGGATCCAGTTCGGCCGCCTCGACGCGAGCGTGCGCGCCGGCGACCCGCGGTTGCCGGAGCTCGGCGGGACCGAGACCGTCGCGCGCGCGCGCTGGATCCACGACAGTCAGGACAGCCCCGTCGTCCCGTCGAGGGGAGCACGGATCCGCGGGGAGGTGCGCCATTGGCTGGAATCGCCCGACGTTCCTCCGGAATTCGAGGCGGCAGGAACGAACGACGGGCTCACGCAAGCAGACATCGAAGGCTCGATCTTCTGGTCCGTGCGGCGGCGCGACCGCCTCTTCGTGCTGGCGGGTGGCGGCACGTCATTCGACGGGGACCCGCTTCCGACGGCGGAGTTTCAGCTCGGCATGCCGCTCCGCCTGGGGGCGGTCAATCTCGGCGAGATCCGCGGTCCGAAATACCTGCTGCTCACGACCGGCTATCTCGTCGGCGCCGGCCGGCTCCCGGACTTCATGGGCGGACCAATCTACGCGGGCGGATGGATTGAGAACGGGTCGGCGTTCGAGCAGCTGTCCTCTGCCACGCTGGAAACGAACGCGAGCTTCGGGCTGATTGCGGATACGCTGATCGGTCCGGTCGTGCTGGGCGCGAGCATCGCGTTCGACGGTGGCTGGCGATACTACATTGGCGTCGGGCGAGTGCTGCGGTAGCTGGGACTTCTCATGATTCTTCTGACTGCACGGGACACGCCCGGACGGTTATTAGGGGGAGGTTTGGGAGGTTAAGGGAGGTTGACTTCACGTGCTCAGGGCTGCGCCGTCAGGCCGACGCCGCGCAAAGCGTGGCGCTGACGTGGGAAAGCGATGACCGCGTAAGCCAACCACGATCCCCTCCGGGCTTACGCGGTCATCGCCTTCCCACGTCAGCAAGGCCCGGCTCCGCCGGGCCGTCGGCCTGACGGCCCTTCTGCCTAGTCGTTTTCTTCCACTTCGTCCCCGACGCCACGTTGCAGTTGCTCAAGTCTGCAACAGGGGAAAACGAGTGAAGTCAACCTCCCTTAACCTCCCAAACCTCCCGCCAAAAAAAAGGTCGGGGCATGTCACGCGAAGTCACGTGAAGTCATGAGAGTCGCGAAAGGTCATTGCCACGCGTCGAGGGTTTACGGCGCGGTCGCCATCAGCTCGATCTCGAAGACGAGCCACGAGTTTCCGGGGATCGGTCCCTGGCCCGACGCGCCGTAGCCAAGGTTCGGGGGAATGGTCAGGCGGCGGGTCCCGCCGACCTTCGTGCCCACGACTCCCTGTTCGAACCCCGGGATCACCGCGTTCGAGCCCAGCCGGAATTGGATTGGCTGGCTGCCGTTGCGGGAGCTCTCGATCCGCGTGCCCTTGCCATCCGTACCGGCCGGATCGTACAGCCACAGCGTGTAGTGGATCTGGACCTGTTCGGTTCCGCCGGCCTCGTCGCCGGTCCCGACCACGAGATCGACGATCTGAAGCGTCGCCGGACCCTGCGGTGGTGGCGTCGGATTGGTCGGCGTCCCGCCGCCGTCGTCGTCGCTTCCACAGGACGCGCACGCGACGGTCAGCACGAGGATGAAGACTCGAATGAGTTGGGGCTTGGGGATCAGGGCGTGGGGCTGACGCAAGGAGGACTCCGTTAAAAGGGGGACGTGAGCCGAAGAACACGATGGTTCGCGCTGTCGGAAATGTAGATCTCTCCGGTCGTCGGGTGAGCGAGCGCGCCGTGCGGGCGGTTGAGCTGACACCGATCGGGCGGTCCGTCGAGACCCGCCGCACCGGGACCGCCGGTGCCTGCCACGCGCGCGATCGTTCCATCCTTCGGCGAGTATCGCCGGATCGCGTGGTTCTCGGTATCGGTGATGAGGACGGAGTCGTCTCGATCGACCGAGATGTGCTTGGGTCCGTTCAGCTGTGCCTGGCGCGCGGGCCCGCCGTCACCGCCGAAGCCCGCGTCTCCAGTGCCTGCGACGGTTCGGATCTTCCCCGACGGATCGACGACGCGAAGCGCGTGCCCGGCGCGTTCGCAGATGTACAGGTTTCCGCGCGAGTCGAACGCGATCGCGCGCGGATCGACGAGCGGCTGCGTGAGCGCGTCCGCCCCGTCGGCCGGGACCCCCTTCTCGCCGCTGCCGGCGACGGTCGTGACGATGCCGCTCCGCAGGTCGACGGCCCTGACACGGCGGTTGCCGAGGTCCATGACGTAGAGCCGATTCTGGTGAAACGCGATGGCGAACACGCCGTTGAACGCGGCGGCGACGGCCGGTCCGCCGTCGCCGCCGAATCCCTTCTCACCCGTGCCGGCGAATCGCGCGATCGTGCCCGTGTCGAGGTCGATCCGCCGCACGCAGTTGTTGAACGTGTCGGCGACGTAGATGTCCCCGTCTGGCCCGACTAACAACTGATGCGGGCCGTTGAACTGCGCCGCAAGCGCGGGACCGCCGTCGCCCGAAAGGCCGGCCTGTCCGGTGCCGGCCAGCACGCGCCACCGCCCGTCCCGATCGATGACGCTGACCCGATGCCCTTCCATCTCGACGATGTAGGTGTTGCCCGTGCGGTCGAAGTCGACGCCGAACGGCTCGCGCAACCCTTCGCCCAGAACGAGAACGGCGCGCCCGGGCATCGCGGAAGCGGCTGCGATGACGAGACCGGCGAGGGCGATGGCCTTAAAGGTCATACTGGCGGAACGTCAGATTGTATCGTCCTTCGACGCCGAGCTCCGGTGGAGCGGTGTGGGGAACGATCCGCGAGACGCCGTGGTACCGCAGCCTGGAGGGTCCGCCGAACACGAACGCGTCGCCTGACTCCAGCATCAGCGTGTCGATCGGCTCGCGCCGCCTGGTTCCGCCCAGCAGGAACCGCGCGGTGTCCCCCAGCGACACCGACACGACCGGCACGCCGGCCGCGATCGATCGTTCCCCTTCGTCCTTGTCCTGGTGAAGGCCCATGCGCCCCTCTGCATCGTAGTAGTTCATGATGCAGATGTCCGGGACGATCGTCATGCCGACCGAGGCCGCGATCCCGGCGGCCAGGGCGGCGAACGCATCGGGCAGCGGCGGGGCCGGGAGACTATCGAAGTCCTGGCGGGTCGACTCGTAGCGGTACGTCTTGCCGTTCCAGTGGCGGCCGAGGCACAGCATCCGGACGTGCATCCTGCCGCCGCCGCGGACGGTAGGCACGTACGCCGGAACCGCGCCGTCCATCAGCGCGCGGCACCGTTCGACGAGCGAGCGCTGGGCGGCAAGCGGCAGGACATGCCGCAGATGAAAGGCGCCCGCGCCGATCTCCATCCACGTACCTTACCATCGTGCAACACCATCGCGAGGCGCGCACGGCGCGCCTGCGAGGGAGCGGCGCGGGGCGTAGGGGCCCCCGCGAGCGACCGAGCCGGGGTGTGGGGCGGAGCCCCACGCTAGGAGGCCACGAGCTCGAGCATCGGGGTCTGCGCCTCCTCGCCGAGCGGCGCGAACTCGAGAATCACGGCGGCCACGCCGGCCGCCGCCTTCAGGATCCTGAACTCGATCGCGGACGGCAGATAGTCCGGCTCGAACACGGCCTGCAGGATCGGCCGCGAGCCCGACGCGCGCGGCACGGTGAAGTAGACCGACTCGGTTGTCTCGTCCGGAATCACCGGAGTCCGACGGAGCTTGATCTCTCTGACCGGCAACAGCTGGCGAAGCTCCTGCTCGAACCTGGCGCGCAGGCTCGCGTCGCTCGAGCGGCGATCGACGTCCGCGAGCACGCGCGCGAGCATGTCGGCCAGGACCTTGGGCATCGTCGACGGATCGGATGGGGCCATCTGAAGACAGGCGAAGTCCAGCTCGTGTGAGAACGCGGCGGCGGCCCGGTACTTCACGCCGAGGCGATCGACCGACGCGACCTCGCTTCGCACCATGCGGGCTGCCACGCGAAAGTCGATGTTCTGCCCGAGCACGTGCAGGTCGAGCGTGCCGCCGGGACTGATCTTGGAGCTGGTCTCGACGAGCACGCCCGTGCTCGAGATGTCCACGACCTTGGCTTCCGGACAGAGCGGGAATCGGACGGCCCATAACCCGGGAAGCTCCGTCGCCGGCCGCCGACGGGCGCGGCGGCGGTCCGTGGCCTCACTGCCGCCGAGCAGGTGAGGCCGCCGGACGACGCTCTGAGCCACCACGATTGGCGCGGGGGCCGGCACCGTTCGGGGGGCCAGCGCGGTCGTCACGCACAGGGAATCTGAGAGCCCGACGGACAGCCTCGTCCGGGCCGCGCGGGCCTCTACGAGATAGGCCTCGATCTCGTTCCTGAGCGTGGCCGGCGCGCACGCCGAAGAAGCCGTGGAGCGCCGCCTCAGGAAGCCCAGCATCCTCGGCGGCGTCGATCGACCGGCGTCATCATCCGTCTCGATGGAGTGGGGCACGGTGATGACCTGCACGTGCGCGGCTGGAGGCGTCCGCCTCAAATGCGTACTCAGCGCGGCCTCCTCCGCCGGCTTGAGAAACGGAGAGGTGAGGATGAGATCGGGGAGCTTGTCCGTCATGGACCGAATCGCCTGGTCCACGGACTTCACGACCACGAGGTGAGCGCGGACGTGACCGCGCAAAACCTGCTCCAGAGTTTTCGAGCGCTCGGGATCCGACTCGATGGCGAGAATCCGGCCCGGCTCTTGTCCCCGCCCCCGCGGAGACACGAGTATTGAGTTCATCAAACGGCGCCTCTCGCGACGCGCGCCACACACCCAGGTGGCGCCAGCCGCGCATATTGTTTCTGTAAGTGGCCATATATCAGCAAGTCCCGGGCCGTGTAAGTGGGCGGCAATACTCTGCGTTTCGCTGGCCTTTCAGATCCGAAATGGGCAATCCGTTGGCCTGGGCTGATTAATGTCTACGGATAGGAAGAATAGGCGGGCCTAAGAGGCCCGCCCTCCGAGGCCCGCCCTCCTTCGCCCGAAACCTGTGCTCAGGCCCTGAGCGCCGACCAGCCGGAGTAGATCGCGAAAGCGAACATCACGGCCGTGGACAGCCACAGCAGGACCGTGGTGGCGACCGAGGGGCGGATTTCCTCGGGCACGTGCGTGTGCCGCAGATACGTCACCCCGAGGCCGATCAGCGGCAGCATCAGAGCCTGCGCGATCCCGCCGAACACGACCATGCGCACGGGCGACTCGAAAAGCCAGTACAGGAGCGCGGGGATGGCCGCCAGCGCGACGACGAATCGATCCCGCCACCGCCGGCGGCTATCCGCATCCTCGCGTGCGTAAAAGCCCATGATTCGGACGGCGTCCGCGAACAGGCGCGCGTGCGCGGCGGTCGCGGCGAAGATCGTCCCGTACAACGTGACCACCACGCCGACGTAGAAGACCCAGAGCGCCCAGCCACCCAGCGTTTGCGTGTAGATCTGTGAGAGAACAGCGACGGTATCGCGGCTCGCCGGCACGACGCCGATGCGATGCAGCACGCCGGCGCCCAGAAGGTAGAATGCCACCGTCGCCAGGGTGTAGACCACGAGCGAGCAGAGGATGTCCAGGTGCATGACGCGTATCCACCCACGCGCGCGCGCGAGCCATGCGGCCGACCGGTCGCGCGGCCCGACGAACCGGGCGTACCCCTTTTCGATGCACCAGTAGGGATACATGACGAGCTCGGTCGCGCCGACGCCGGTGATTCCGAAGACGGCAATCGCGGTGACGAGTCCGGCCGGCGGAAGGCCAAGGCTGAGACCGGACGCAAGATCGCTCAGGTCGACGGCGCCTGGACGACGCAGGAGGACCGCCGCGGCGCAGACCGTCAGCAGCGTGAACAACCCGACCTTGACGATCGCGAACCGCTCGATGCGCTGGTACCCTCCGCCGAGGAGCATCGCGAGCGTAATGGCGAGACACACGCCGACCCACGCGTTCACCGACAGCGGCGCGAGCATGTTCAGCACCTGCGCGACGCCGCCGTACATGCCGCCGACCTGCATCAGCGTCGAGGCGACCGTCAGCGCCCAGGCCCACACCAGCCAGTTCACACCAGCCCGCGGCCCCGGCACGCGGTTGAACCCCTCGAGCCCGGTCTGACCGGTCGCGATCGTGTACCGGCCGAACTCGCCCTGTACCACCGGCTTGATCGCGCAGCTCGCCAGGACGATCCACAGCGCCGCGAAGCCGACCTGCGCCCCCAGCGTCGTCGTGGCGATGACCTCTCCGGATCCGACGATCGACGCCGCGAGCACGATCCCCGGCCCGATCCGGCGGAGCGCGGAGCGAATCGACGCCGGCGGCGCCTCAATCGCGTCGGGCGACAGCGCGTAGGGATCGGGCGACCGGGCGGCCGCGGGCTGCACAGGAGAGGACGACACGTCCATCGGGAGGCGACGATAACACGCCGCCCCGTGCTATGTTGCCCCCGGGTCGTCCGGTAAAGGGTAAGGTTCGAAGGAGGCATCCGATGTCGCGCCGGCCTGTAATTCCGATCCTGGCACTCCCC
Organism: uncultured Acidobacteriota bacterium; assembly: GCA_963847125.1. Lineage (GTDB taxonomy): Bacteria > Acidobacteriota > Vicinamibacteria > Vicinamibacterales > 2-12-FULL-66-21 > DATAEE01. Next base: position 731,929 of record CAWJYM010000004.1, on the reverse strand, counting down.
GTCCTGCTTTGCGCGGCATCCGCGTCGTTCGCGCAGGAGCCGGCCACGCGCGCCGAGGCCGATCGACAACAGCGCGAGAAGAAGAACCGCGAGGTCCAGCCGTACAAGCAGTCGGGCTTCGAGAAGGCGATGCACTTCGTCGAAGAGAAAGCGATCTTCATCATCGGGCGCGAGGGGCTGTATCCGAAACTGGGATCGCTCACGACCGGCAGCGGCTTCGCGTACGGCGTCGGCTTTCGCGATCGCGATCTGCTGAACAACACGGGGCAGCTGGATCTCTGGGCGGCCACGAGCACGCGGCTGTACTGGGCGACCGAAGCCCGCCTCACCTTTCCGAAGCTGGCGAACAACAAGCTGCTCGTCGAGACCTGGGCGGCGCACCGGGACTACCCCGAAGAGGATTTCTTCGGCCTCGGCCCCGACTCGAATCGAGACGATCAGACCAGCTACGCGATCAGGTCGGATCTGTTTGGCGTCCGCGCCGGCGTCCGCCCGTTCCCGCTGCTCCTGGCGGGCGGCGGCGTCGAGTACCTGAATCCAAGACTCGGTGAAGGCCAGGACAGTCGAGTGCCGTCAATCGAGGATCGCTTCGATCCCACCACGGCGCCCGGGCTGGGCGAGTCGATCGACTACTTTCGAACGATGGCCTTCGTCGAGATGGATTACCGCGAGCCGAAGAACGCGCGGAAGGGCGGCTGGTATAGCGTGAACTTCTCGCACTTCGACGATCGCACCACGGGGCTCTACACGTTCAACCGCGTGGACACGGACCTTCGCCAGTTCGTCGGGTTCCTCGCCGGGCGCCGTGTGATCGCGGCCCGCCTCTTCATCTCGACGTCGAACACCGACGCCGACAACGTCATGCCTTTCTATCTGATGCCGACGCTCGGCGGCAACGATACGCTTCGCGGGTTCCGCGAATACCGCTTCCGCGGGCCGCACGCCATCCTGGTTCAGGGCGAGTATCGATTCGAGATCTGGAGCGGGCTGGACTTCGCGCTGTTCTACGATGCCGGCAAGGTCGCCAACACGCGGTCGGATCTGGACTTCAGCAATCTCGCCAGCGACTACGGCTTCGGGTTCCGGTTCAACACAAATGAGGCGATCGTCTTTCGCGTCGACGCCGGTTTCGGGAGTCGAGATGGGAATCACGTCTATGTCGTTTTCGGCGGTGTGTTCTAGACGTCTGGTCGTCGCGGCGCTCGCCGCGACAGGGCTCACCGCAGCGTCTGCCGTCTGGTCGGCCGCGCCCCGGTTCTACCCCGACGACCCCGTCTGGTCGGACGACGACCGGGCGTTCGACGCGTCGAAGACCGTCGTGATCGAGGACACGGGCGGCTACGACTTCGTCGTGAACACCTTCAGCGACCCGGGCGAGCGGCGGGACGTGCGCGCGCTGAACGTCAACACGGTCGACGAGGTGCCGGACTCGAGCTGGTTCACCAACCGGATCGGCCGACGGCAGATGTCGGCCGCGGAAGTCGTCAAGGGTCCGGACACGCTCGACACGGTGTCCCTCGACGGCTGGATCGTGTCCGGCGGCAAGAGCACGGGGCTGCAGCCCGGCTTCCGGATGACCGATCCATCGGGGCAGGTCTATCAGATCGAAGTGGATCCGCCATCAAATCCAGAACTGGCGAGCGGCGCCGAAATGATCGGCACCGCCTTCTACCATGCCATTGGGTACAACGTGGTCGACATGTACCTGGCAGAGCTCGATCGCGCCGCTCTCGTCTTGTCTGACGACGCCACGATTCGCGATCCGCTGAACGGCCGGCGGCGGAAGATGAAGAAGTACGACCTCGACAACGTCTTCGAGCAGGCCGCGCGGCTGCCGAACGGACGCTACCGCGTCATCGTCAGCCGCTTCGCGCCGGGGAAGCCGCTGGGCAACTTCCGCTACTACCGCACGCGGCCGGACGACCCGAACGACATCGTGCCGCACGAGCACCGGCGCGAGCTCCGCGGCGCGCGCGTGTTCGGAGCCTGGCTGAACCACGATGACTCGCGCGGCATCAACAGCCTGGACATGCTGGAGACCGCGAACGGCCGCGGCTACATCAAGCACTACATGTTCGACTTCGGTTCGATCCTCGGCAGCAGCACCGTCGCGCCGCAGCGTCATCGCGCGGGCAATGAGTACATCTTCGAGCAGCGACCCGGCTGGCTCACGCTCGTCACCTTCGGTCTGTACACGCGGCCGTGGATGCACATCCGCTATCCCGACGTGCCGCCGTCGGTCGGCCGGATCGAGTCCGAAGCGTTCGACCCGTTGAAATGGAAGCCCGAGTATCCGAACTCGGCGTTCGACAACATGCGGGCCGACGACGCGTTCTGGGCCGCGCGAATCGTGGCGCGGTTCACCGACGAGATGATCGGCGGCATCGTGAAGAAGGCGCAGTACTCCGATCCGAGGGCGACCGAGTACCTGACGAAGGTCCTGATCGCGCGCCGTGACAAGGCCCTGGCCACCTGGCTCAACCAGGTCTGTCCGGTCGTGGATCCGGTGCTCGGGGCCGACGGCGCTCTGACGTTCAAGAATGGAGCCGTTGCCGCGCGAGCCGCCACCGAACCGGAGGGCTATCAGCTCCAGTGGTTCCGATTCGACAACGCTACGAACACGCGCACTCCGGCGGGCGATCCTCAAGCGGTGTCCGCAGCGGAGGCGCGCGCGCCGGTCGGGCTGCTCGACTCGGGTGAGTACGTCGGCGTCACCGTCACCGGGCGCCACACGCAGCATGCGGGCTGGATGCAGCCCGCGACCTTCTTCTTCCGCCGCGGCGGCTCGGGCTGGACGCTGGTGGGTGTCGAACGCGGATCGTGAGCGTCCCGGCTCTTCAGGACGCGCTGGTGAAGTACTGGGGCTACAGGAGCTTCAGGCCGCTCCAGCGCGAGGCGATGGAAGCCGTTCTCGACCGCCGGGACTCGATCCTGGTCCTTCCGACGGGCGGAGGAAAGTCGCTCTGCTTCCAGGCGCCGGCCGTCGTGCAGAACGGTCTCGCGCTCGTCGTCTCTCCGCTCATCTCCCTCATGAAAGATCAGGTGGACACGCTGGTGGGCAACGGCGTGGGGGCCGCGCTCTACAACAGCTCGCTCGCGGCGGACGAGAAGGCAGCGGTCGTCGCGGGACTGCGCGAGGGACGATATCGTCTCCTGTACGTCTCGCCCGAGCGCCTCGTCGGAGAGGGCAGCGACCGCTTTCTGGCGCTCCTCCCCTCCTGCTCCATCGGCTTCGTCGCCGTGGACGAAGCCCACTGCATCAGCCAATGGGGACACGACTTCAGGCCTGAGTACCGCCAGCTCGGACGGCTCCGCCAGCTGCTGCCGGGCGCCAGCCTTCACGCGTTCACCGCGACCGCGACGGCGCGCGTCAGGCGGGACATCGCGACCGAGCTCGGCCTGAGCAACCCGCTCGAGCTCGTGGGGTCGTTCGATCGGCCGAATCTCGTCTATCGGGTGCAGGCAAGGGCCACGCTCAAACGTCAGCTGCTCGACATCCTGGCGCGCCATCGCGGTCACGCGGGGATCGTGTACTGCACGTCTCGGCGCGAGGTCGACGCCCTCGCGAGCTGGCTGGCTGGGTCCGGAGTGTCCGCCCTGCCGTACCATGCCGGGCTCGCCGACGCTGAGCGGCGCCGGCACCAGGAAGCGTTCCTCACCGAGCGCGCCGACATCATCGTGGCCACCGTCGCGTTCGGCATGGGGATCGATCGGTCGGACGTCCGCTTCGTCGTGCACGCGGGCGCGCCGCGATCGCTCGAGCACTATCAGCAGGAGTCGGGACGCGCGGGCCGCGACGGCCTCGAGGCCGAGTGCGTTCTCATCTACTCCACCGCCGACTTCATGAAGTGGCGCGTGATGCTCGAGCGCAACGGCGAGCTCACCGAGGGATCCCGGGCGCTTCTGCGTCAGATGGAAGGGTATGCGGCCCGGGTCGGCTGCCGCCATCGGCACCTCGCCGAGTACTTCGGCGATCGCTATCCAGGAGCCGCGTGCGGAGCGTGCGACCACTGCCTCGGAGAGCTCGAGCCTGCCGCGTCGCCGGCGGTGCTCGCGCGCAAGATCCTCTCCTGCGTTGCGCGCGTCGGCCAGAGGTTCGGATCCACGCACGTGGCCAACGTGCTGCGCGGCCACGCCAGCGATCAGGTCGTCGCCCGCGGGCACGAGAGGCTCAGCACGTTCGGCCTGCTGGCGGAGGCGCCGGTCGCGGAGGTGCGAGGCTACATCGAGCAGCTCGTGGGGCTCGCGTTGCTGCGACAGACCGACGACGCCTATCCCGTGCTCGTTCTGACACAGAAAGGGCTCGCGCTGCTGAGGGACGAAGCGAGCTGCCCTGACCTGACGCTGTCCCGGCAGCCGAGGCCAAAGAAGGATGCGCCCCGCACGCGCTCCCGCGTCGAGGCCGAGTCGTGGCAGGACGTGGACCGCGATCTGTTCGAGCGGCTCCGCGCCGTCCGGCTGGAGATCGCCCGCGGACGCGGCGTACCGCCGTATGTCATCTTCCACGATGCCACGCTGCGCGAGATGGCGCGCCTCCAGCCGACGTCAATCGACGCGCTGCTGAGGGTCAAGGGCGTCGGCGCGCGCAAGGCGGACGACCTCGGCGAGCTGTTCCTGGCTGCCATTCGCGGGCAACCGTCCTAGATGCCTCTCGTCTCGCTCGAGCACGTATCGATCGCCTACGGCCACCTTCCGCTTCTCGACGATGCCAGCCTGCAGATCGAGCCGCGGGAACGGGTGTGCGTGATCGGCCGCAACGGCACGGGAAAATCGACGCTGCTCCAGATCATCAGCGGCGATCAACTGCCCGACGCGGGAAGCGTCTGGCGCCAGCCGGCCCTGCGGATCGCGCGGCTGGTGCAGGACGTGCCGCTGTCGGCCGATCGTCCCGTCTTCGACGTGGTGGCGGAGGGGCTTGGAGACCTCGGCGACCTGGCGGCCGCGTATCACCACGCGGCGGTCGAGGTGGCCGCATCCGGAACGGAGGCCTCGCTCGAGAAGCTCGGACGGCTGCAGCACGCGCTCGAGGAACGGGACGGGTGGCGGCTCGAGCAGCGGGTCGAGCTCGTGCTCGAGCGGCTCGACCTCCCTGCCGACGCGATCGTGGACACGTTGTCTGGCGGCTGGCGACGCCGCACCCTTCTGGCCCGCGCGCTGGTCGCGCAGCCCGATGTGCTCCTGCTCGACGAGCCGACCAACCACCTGGACATCGAGGCCATGACCTGGCTCGAGACCTTTCTCGCGGACTATCCGGGGACGGTGGTGTTCGTGACGCACGACCGCGTCTTCCTCCAGCGCGTCGCGACGCGGATCGTGGAGCTCGATCGCGGCCGGCTGACGTCGTGGCCCGGCGACTACGCGACGTTCCTCCGCAGGAAGGAAGAATGGCTCGCCAACGAGGCCGTTCAGAACCAGAAGTTCGACAAGCGGCTGGCCGAGGAGGAAGCCTGGCTGCGCCAGGGCGTGAAGGCCAGGCGCACGCGCAACGAAGGCCGCGTCAGGGCGCTCATCGCGATGCGCAAAGAGCGCGCGGCGCGCCGCGCGGGCGCCGGCACCGTGCGATTGCCGCTCGAGATGACCGACCGGTCGGGTGAGCTGGTCTTCGAGGCCGAGCGCGTCACGAAGTCGTTCGGCGCCAATCCAATCGTGCGCGATCTGTCGCTGCGCGTGATGCGGGGCGATCGCGTCGGCCTCATCGGCCCCAACGGGTCTGGAAAGACGACGCTGCTGAGGCTGATCATGGGCGAGCTCGAACCGGATGCGGGCGAAGTGCGGCAGGGATCCAACGTGCAGATCGCGTACTACGATCAGCAGCGCGAGCAGCTCGATCCGGACCGGACGGTCGTCGACACCGTCGGCGATGGACGGGACACGGTCACCGTCAACGGCCGGACGCAGCACGTGCACGGATACCTGCGGAACTTTCTCTTCGCTCCCGAGCAGGCCGCCTCGCCCGTCAGGGCGCTCTCGGGCGGTGAGCGGAATCGCCTCCTGCTGGCCCGCTTGTTCACACGGCCGGCGAATGTTCTCGTCCTGGACGAGCCGACGAACGATCTCGACCTCGAGACGCTCGAGCTGCTCGAGGCGCTCCTGGCCGAGTGGCCCGGGACGCTCCTGCTCGTCAGCCACGATCGGACGTTCATCGACCACGTCGTGACGAGCACGCTCGTCTTCGAGGGGGCGGGCCGTGTGCAGGAGTACGTCGGAGGATATGCGGACTGGCTGCGGCAGCGTCCCGCAGCGGAGGAGCGCAGTGGCACCAGGCTTCAGCCTGGTCCGGGTAGTACGAGGCTTCACCCTGGTCCGGGGCCTGTCTCGCCCGCCGTGGCAGGTCCAAGAAAGCTCTCGTATCGGGAGCAGCGGGAGCTCCAGCAGCTGCCCGAGCGGATCGAAGAGCTGGAAGCCGAGCAGCAACGCCTGACCACCGCGGTCGGGAGCGCCGACTTCTACAAGGAGCCCGGCGAGACGATCCGGCTGACGCTCGCCCGGCTGGATGCGCTGCAGGGCGAGGTGCTCGACGCCTACGCGCGCTGGAGCGAGCTCGACTCGCGTACGAAGCGCTGACCCGCGCTAACCCTTGACGACGAAGCCCCGTTCAACGAGGAACGGACGCACGCGATCGCGGAGATCGCCCTGAAGTTCCACCGAACCCTCGCCGGCGGTGCCGCCTGTGCCGCACAGCCGCTTCAGATCCTGACAGAGCTCCTTCAGGAACTCGGCGTTGTGCGGAAGGCCATCGACGACCGTGACCGTCTTTCCGCCTCGGCCCTTCTTCTCGACGCGCAGCTTTGCCACGATCCTGTCCGGAAGCGCCGCATCGGTCCGCTTCGTGCTGCACCGACAGTTGTCCGCCGGCCAGCCGCAGCCCGGGCAGATTCTCCCGGAGCCGGTTGAATAGACAAGCCTGCTGCCTCCGCGGTCTTTCACCATCGACCATGCTACTTCGGGGGCGTGCAACGCCGACGTCCGCGTCACTCAGTGCGGCCGGTCGCGTCGCCGCCGCACGACAGCTCATCCGCGCCCAGATCTCACGGCACAGCGAACCGGGCCGAAAATCGGCGGGAACACGTTGGCGTCCATCTTGCCCTGACGCCGTTCGCGACCTCCGCGCTCAACCTGCCGCCATGTGGTACGAGGCTTCAGCCTCGTCCGACAGGTGCCCCGTGTTTCCACGGACCGCGTACGCGCTACCGCTGTCGCTGCTCCTCTTCTCGGACAACCTGCAGGCATCCGACGCCGTCGACTTCGCCGCGAGCCTGATAGGGCGCCCTTACGTCTGGGGCGCCGAAGGACCGGACTCGTTCGACTGCTCCGGCCTGACGCAGTTCGTCTTTGGTGAATTCGGCATCGAGCTCCCGCGGCGCGCGATCAGCCAGTCGAAGGTCGGCGACAGGGCCAGGCGGCTTCAGCGAGGCGACCTGGTGTTCTTCTCGTCGGATACCCGCCGTTCCGAGGTGACGCACGTCGGCATCTACGAGGGCGGCGGGATCATGATCGACGCGAGCAAGCGACACGGCAGGGTCCGGCGAGACAACCTGGAGGAGGACTACTGGACGGAACGGTTCATGTTCGCCCGGCGGTTGGACGACTGGGAGGTCGCACGCGACACGTCGAGGGATCGAGAGGACGAGGTCAGACGACCCCGCTCGTCATCGAGTGACAAGCGTCGAGTTGCTGCGCGTATCTTCGGCCGGATTGCCGAGGAGCTGCTTCGGCGGCCAAGGCGGTAACGCAGAGGGCGCAGAGATCGCGGAGAAGGGAGCTGGACGCAGGAGCGGCCGGCGCGCCTTCGGCGCGTTGCATTGCGCGAACGAGCCCACACGTAAGAGCTGGTTCGAAAGCCTTTGGTCTGGCTCTTACGTGTGGGCTCGTTCGTGCAATGCGAGGCCCGACCCTTGGTCGGGCCCCGGCCGCTCTTGCTTCCAGCCTCTGCGGTCTCTGCGGCCTTCGCGTTGAAACCGTCTTGGCGACGTCGCGTCAGCCTCTTTTGTGCCTACTTCCCGGCGGGAAGCGGCCCGATGTCCACGCGCCGAAATTCGACTTCCGTTCCCTCGGCCTGGAGCGCGATCTTGCCGCGGTCGGCGGTGCTGTCGAATCCGTCGTTGACGAGGGCGCCGTTCACCCAGACCTTCACCGTGCGGCCGCGCGCTTCGATCACCATCGTGTTCCACTCCCCAAGCGGCTTCTCCGAGCCGTCGGTGAGATTGAGGATGCGGCGGGCGTCGCCCGAGCTTCCGCCCCACTTCTGCCCTTCCTTCCGCGGGCGGCGTTTCTCCATCTCGGGGACCTGGATGTTCTCCTCGATGCACCAGAAGTCGCCGGCGTTCTCGTGCGCCATCTGCACTTCGATGGATTGCGGGAACATCTCGCTCAGCGCGCGCAACCTCGACGCGTGCACCAGGACGCCGCAGTTCCCGCCCTTTCCCGGGAATCTGTACTCGACTTCAAGGCGGTAATCTCGATAGGACCCCTCCGTGAGCAGGTGGCCCCTCGGCTCGCCGAGACTGACGAGCAGGCCGTTGCGGACGATGAAGCTGTCGGGCGCGTTCGGATTCGTATCCTTCGCGGGCACGTCGGCCTTCCATCCCGTGAGGTCGCGCCCGTTGAACAACGGCGTCACGCGGTCGGGAACGACGGCCTGGGGCTGAGACGTGGCCGCCTGTGCGGCAGGCCCATTCGACTCGCCCCTTCGGGGCTCGCTCAGGGCAAGCCCGGGTGTCTTGCGGAGACCGTCGAGCGTGGCCCGGTCGAGCGGCACGACGACCGTCGTGTAGCTCTCGATGCACGCGAGCACGGCCTGGCGCGGTCCCTTGATCCACTCGTCGCTTCCGTAGAACGCGTCCTCGCTGCGCTGCCGAGCCTCGATGCTGTCGAACGAGCGTATGAGGAAGTACGAATTGGCGTCGTGAAGCGACGGCCCATACGCGACGACGTCGATCTTCCAGCGCCTGAGCATCGGAATCGCGTCGCGTTCGGCGAGCTGGTGGAATGTGTCTCGAGTGCCTGGCTTGAGGTTGTAGGAGCGGATCTCGACGATCCGCCCCTGCACTTGTGAACCCTGCGCCGCGAGGAGCGGCGAGACGGCGAGAAACGCGAGTCCGATCGCGCAGCTGGGAATGACCAGATACTCATGGCCGGCGTCAGCGCAGCTTCGCCGTCATGCTTTTGAGCGTGGACGCCAGCGATCGCAGGCGATCCGCGTCGCGCCCGCTTCCCGCGGCGGCATCCCCCTCGAGCTGAGTCGCCAGCGCCCCCAACGTGTCGAGAGCCGCGGCAGCGCCCTTTTCCTTCCCCGTTCGAACGTCGCCGACGCCGTCGAGCGCGGTCTTCACGGCGCGGGCGCGCTCCGGCTGAATCGCGTTGCCGCGGGTCAGCTGATCGAGATACGCGCGCGCGACGACGGCGTTCGCCGGCCAGGCGATCTTCATCTGCTGCTGCGCGTTGAGCTCGTTCGCCCGCACCATCATCGCGGCGTCGATCTCGTTCTGCGTCAGGTACTGGCTCGGCGTGAGCCTGAACACGTCGACACCGCGCGCGATCTCCGTCCCGTAGATGTGGCCGTTGTACCAGTAGGTGGACCAGTATCCGCCCGTGATCAGCTGCTTGGCGTCGATCGGGCCGCGGTCGAAGAACGCGATCTCGACCGGCTTCGCCGAGTCGGTGAAATCGAAGACGGACAGGCCGCCCTGATACCACCCCTGAACCATGATGTCGCGGCCCGGCACCGGGATGAGCGAGCCGTTGTGCGCGACGCAGTTCTCCTGCTCGGTCTGCGGCGCGGGCATCTTGTAGTAGCTCGCGAATTTCAGCTTCCGATCGACGACGTCGAAGATCGCGTCGCCGCCCCAGGTCGGCGGGTCCGTCGCGCGGCAGCGGGGACGCGTGCCGCCGCCCCATTCGTCGGTGAAGACCACTTTCGTACCGTCGATGTTGAACGTCGCCGAGTGCCAGTACGCGAAGGCCTTGTCGGTCACGTGGTCGAGCCGGACGGGGTTCACCGGGTCGGAGATGTCCATCAGGATGCCGTTCCCCGAGCACGCCCCCGCGGCCAGCCCGACTTCCGGGAAGACCGTGATGTCGTGACACTGATTGGTCATGCGCGATCGCTGCGTTCCAGGACCATGGTCGCCCCCCTGCCAGAGCCCGGAAATGGCGCCGCCCGGATCCGCAAAGATGCGGGGACGATTGACGATCTTCGCGGTCGCAGGAGCGGCCAGCGGCACCTGGATGACGTCGATGCTGAAGAGCGCGGTGTTCGGATCTTCCTTGGGGTCCAGACCGGAGCAGCCCGCGAGCTCGTCGCCCGGCCGCACCGTGCCGGTCCCCGATCCGTACACGTAGACGTTCGCCTTGTCGTCCGGGTCGATGACCAACGTGTGCGTGTGGGACCCGCGGCAGGTCTGGATGGCGGCGATCTGCTTCGGCTTCTTCACGTCGGTGATGTCGAAGATGCGCACGCCGCGGAAGCGCTCGGAGCTGACCTTCTCCGGAACGCCCTGCGTGCCGCAGTCGATCCGGCCGCGGGTCTGCTCCACCGACATGAACAGCAGGTTGCCGTGGAGGGAGACATCCCCCTGGCCGCCGGGGCACACCACCGAGGCGAGCAGCCGCGGCTTCCTCGCGTTCTCGATGTCGTAAGTGTTGAACCCGTGGAAGCTGCCCATGACGAGATGGTTGCCGCGGAACGCGAGGTCCGAGTTCGCGAAGCTCAGCCTGTTCGCCCGCCGGGGATCGTTCTGCGGGGAATTCGGATCCTTTTCCGCCGCCTCTTCGGCGGCGGCCGCCGCCGCCTTCGGGTCCTTCTCCGCCGCCTCGGCCGCGGCAGGTTCACCGCCTGGCGCCTTCGGATCCCTCACGCGTTCCGGCGGCGTGGGCTCGCCCGCCGGCGATTTGGGATCGAAGAAGCCCTCCGGCTTGGGCATGCTCGAGACCCGCTCCATGTTGCTGGCGGCCTCGCCCGCGTCCTTGAAGCCCGCCTTCAATCCGACCCGGGGATCCTTGTTAGCGGTGCCGGGCTGCTCCTGCGCACCTCCGGCCAGCGTGACGAAGAGCAACACGACCGAGAGACACAGAGAACTGGCTGCTGCGAGGCGGGCTTGCCGCGCCGAAGCGAAGCGAAGGCGGGGGGATCTCATTTCTGAAGCTCCTTGAGCATCGCGAACATGCGATCGATTTCCATCTGCTGATCGGCCTCGACGTCGGAGAGAAAGGCGAAGACCTCCGACTCCTGGCCGGCGCCGTTGTTGTCGAAAAGATGCTTCACCATGATCAGGGCGCCCTCATGGTGCTTGATCATGAGCTCGAGGAAGAGGCGGTCGAACTCGACGCCCTTCGCGTCCGCCAGGCGCTTCATTTCTTCCGGCGTGAGCATGCCCGGCATGAGCTTCGCGCCGGGCGCGTGGTGCGCGTGCACGTCGGGCGCCGGCTGGCCGCGGTCTTTCAGCCAGGTCTGCATCATCTTGATCTCGTCCTCCTGCGAGATCTCGATTCGCTGGCCGAGCTGCTTCATGTCCTCGCGGCCGGTCCGCGACGGGAGGAGGGCCGTCATCTCGAGCGCCTGCGCGTGGTGGCCGATCATCTCCTGCATGAAACGGACGTCGGCGGGCGTGTGGCCGACGCGGGACAGATCGACCGCCTTCTCGACGGAGATGACCTGGCTCGGCTGCCCTGGCGCACCCGGCTGCACGATCGGCGGCTCGGATGCGACGTTGGCGCTCCCGCACGATGCGCCGGCGACGCCGGTCAGGAGAAAGGCGGCGATCCAGAGAGCCGACGTTCTCGACACCGGCATAGGATATTAGAAACCTAATGACAATCCCACCGTCCCGCGCCAATACGAGAAGTTCCCGAGATCCACGTCGACGTCACCGATCTGGACGTCGGACAATTGCCGGAAGTATCTGAGGTCGCCGCGGATGCCCAGTTTCGGGCTTCCCATCCGGAGGCCGCCCCCGGCGTTGACGCCCCACGCCGTATCGGAGATATCCTCGAACAGCCCGCCCACGTCGTTGATGTTGGTCCGCATCAGGCCGAACCCGCCGGTGACGTAGGGCTGGACCCCGCCGCCTGCGTAGCCGAAGACGAGGTTGCCCATGAATGTCACCACGTTGCCGTCGCTCTCGAAATCGAAGAACTCCTCGTCGTCTCCCGGCTGAAAGAAGTTCGGGTGATAGCCGAAGTCGATCTCGAAGCCCAGGCCGGACGAGCCCAGCCACATGAGATCGGCGCCATAGGCGAACTTCGTCGGCAGCTCCGCCTCCGCGTACTGCGAGCTGAACGTCCACCCGAAGTACGGCGTGAGGAACGTGTCGGCGGCGGCGGTGGAGGGCAGCGCGAGCACGATCGACAAGATCCCGAGCGATAGCGTTTTACGCATGAGCATCGAACCGTCTCCCTGATCTTCTTGCAGGGCGCTGGCGTAGCCTGAGGCTTATTGTACCGGGTATCGTGCGTTCATCTTCCGCTCATTGCGGAACTCCCGGGCGTCCCGCCTTTTCCTTCGCTTGCACCGCCAGCCTGCGATTCGCCAGGGCGAGGTCGTAATCCGGCTTGAGTTTGAGCGCGACGTCGTAGTCGGCAATCGCCTTGGCGAACTCGCCCTTCCTGAAGTATGCGAAGCCGCGGTCATTGTACGGCAGCGGATCCTCCGGCCCGAGGCGGATGGCTTCTCCGCAATCCGTGATGGCTCGGTCCAGATCGCCTTGCTTGCTGTACGCGAGACAGCGATTGTGATACGCGAGAAGGTACTTCGGGTCGATCTCGATCGCTCGATCGAAATCCGCGAGCGCGCGGGCGAACTCGCCCTTCGCGACGAAGGCGTTCCCTCGGTTGTTGTACACGGCCGCGCTGTCGGCCTGACGCTCGATGGCCCGGCCGAAGTCAGCAATCGCATCGTCGGGCCGGCCGAGGTCGCCGTACGCGTTGCCACGGTTGTTGTACGCGGAAAAGTCGTCCGGATGCAGACGGATTGCCTCACCGAAGTCGGCAACCGCCTCGCGGGCATCGCCTTGCGCGCGGTGGGCGAGACCGCGATCGTGATAGGCGAGCCAGAAGTCCGGCTTGCCGCGAATCGCTTCCGTGAGATCGTCGATGGCCCGCTGATGGTCGCCTTTCACGGCATAGGATGCCGCGCGTTCGTAATGGATCCGGGCCGGATCGATCGTACCCGCGTCGTAAAAGATCGCGTCATTCGGCTTCAGCGTCAGGGCCATGCCGTAGTCGGCTATAGCCCGATCGTGCTCGCCGACTGCCTGGTAGGTCTGTGCCCGGTGCTGATAGAAGTAGGGATCGCCGCGATTCAGCTCGATGGCTCGGTCGTAGTCTTCGATCGCGCGCCGATACTCCCTCCTGGCCCTGTAGGCCGACGCTCGGTTGTTGTAGGCCAGTCCGTGGTCGGGCTTCAGCTGAATGGCGCGATCGAAGTCTGCGATGGCAGCGTCGATTTCGCCTTTACGCAGACGGGTCACACCGCGTCCGGTCCAGTAGTTCGGGTTTTCCGAGCGAAGTTCTATAGATGTGCTGTAGTCTTTGATCGCCTGCTCGAGATCGCCCTTCGCCGCATAGCAGAAGGCGCGCTTGGAGTGCAGCGCATCCCGACCCACCTGGTGTGACGCCTTGTCTGCCGCGAGCTTCAGGGCCTCTGTGAAAAGCGCGATGGCGCTGTCCCAGTCATCCTCCGCATATCGGGTCATCCCGACAGTAAAGAGCGTCAGGTAGGCCAGCTCGTCGGAGAGCGTTGTCTGCAGCTCGAACGTCTCCATCCTGGTTGGGTTTTCGGTCCAGTCCAGGTCGACGACGCTCGAGTTCTCTGCCCGGCTTCGCACCAGGCGACCGAGTACGGGCATGTACTGCGGTGCCCGAAGAAGTCCGAAGTTGGCGCTGAGACCCACCGTAGACGCCGTCTGCTGATACCGGCCCCAGATAACGGCGACCGCCCCGTGTTTTCTGCCCTCCGCCTCCGCAACCGCGCTTCCGTCGGCTTCCGTAATGGTCCGCCGCAGACCGAGGATGCGGACGTTGTACGGGCTTGTCGTCTCCGTTAACTTCTGAATGACCTTGTCAGTCACGCCGGAACGCTTTGGATCGGGGCCGTCGAAATCGGCCACGAGCACGATGAGATCATCCGACGGTGGCATCGGCTGGAAGTATTTCCAGGCCGTCCATCCCGCGAGCGCGAGGAGCAGCGCGGCCAGCGCCACCAGGAGTGGACGGCGGTAGCGCGGGCGGGGCGCGAACTCGTCCAGGTGATCGATGAGCGCCGACTCATCGCGGTCCCAGTGCGCATGCCTCAGCTCGACAGCCTGGCGATGAGCAAGCGGCCGCAAGTCTTCAGGAAGGTCCGCGGCGCCCGGCATGCCGGCGCCCTCGACCAGCACCGGGATTACTGGAATGTTCCGCCGCAGCGCGGCCGCGATCTCGAGACGGACGTAGTCTTCGGGATCGTCCAGGCGCCGGCGGCCGCTCGCTGTCCGGGTCTGCAGCCAGTCCCTGCCGATGACGGCGAGAAGGACCTCGCAGGTGCCGACCGCACGCTCGATCTCGAGACGAAAGTCTCTTCCCGGATCGATGTCGGTCACGTCCATGAACACCCGGTCCTCGCCGAAACGTTGGCGAAGACCTTCGAAGAGGCGACCGGTCTGACCTTCGGTGTCTGAGCGTCTATAGCTAATGAAGATGACAGGCACTGGCGGAATCGACTCGGTGGCGACGGGTTCAAAGACGAGCGTCGGCCGCGTCGTGCGCGAAGGCTTATTGTACCGGGGGCCCACAATGGACGGAATGGCGCTGACGATCTCGGGGGCCGCAGGGATTCGGACGTACAATGACGCCTCACAATATGTCTCTTCCCAGACTCTCGTGCATGCTCGTTGCGGCGACCCTCGCTGCGGCGTGTAGTGGAACACCAGGCGCTCCAGCCACCAAGGCCTCGGACGACGCCTGGGCGGTCGTCGATGGCCGGGAGATCAAGCAGGACGACGTCGAGAAGGCGTATCGACGGACGGCGGACCCGACGAAGGTGCTGTCGAATGAGGAGACCCTGACCGCCAAGCTGAGCCTCCTCAACGAGATGATCGTCCAGGACGTCCTGCTCGCGAAGGCACGCGATCTGAAGCTCGAGCTGCCCGAGAGCGAGCTCGACACCGCATTCGGGGAGGCACGAAAGAACATCCCCGAGGAGGCCTTCCAGCAGGAGCTGAAGCGGCGCGGCTTGGCGCCCGCGGACATGCGGGAAGGCCTCCGTCGCGAGCTGTTGGCACAGAAGGTGATCGACCGCGAGGTCGGCTCGAAGGTCGCCGTGACGGATCAGGAAGTCTCCGACTTCTTCAACGCGAATCGCCCGCAGTTCAACGTCCCGGAGGAGGCGTATCACATCGGGCAGATCGCGGTCACTCCGGTGCGCGATGCGCAAGTGGCGAACCGGACCGGAGACGATGCCGTCACTCAGCAGGCGGCGGCGGCCAAGATAGGAATGCTGATGGAGCGTCTCAAGAGCGGAACACCTTTCAGAGAGCTGGCGGCGGACTATTCCGAGGACCCTGAGTCTGCGCCGCGTGGCGGGGACCTGGGCTTCGTGCCGGTCTCGAGGCTGAAGCAGGCCCCGCCGCAGTTACGCGACGCGGTGCTGGGCAAGAAGCCGGGGTCGGTCAGCGTCGTCAGCCTTGGCGGCGCCCATACGATCGTTGTCGTGGTCGCACACGAGCAGGCGGGCCAGCGCGACCTGTCCATGCCCGCGGTGCGCGAGCGCATCACGCAGACACTCCGCGCGCGCAAGGAACAGCTCCTGCGCGCGGCCTACCTCACCGCCGTGCGGACCGACGCTCAGGTCGTCAACCACCTCGCGCGGCGGCTGGTCGAGTCGCAGGGCAAGATGCCGCCGAGCCTCCAGCCCGCGGCGCCCGGCGCGCGGTAGGCCTGTCCGGATTCAACAGTCATTTCGCGTTGTACACGGACAGGGGGGCACATGAGAAAGCCACTGTCCGGCAGGATTTCATTCGCAGCGCTGACGGTGGGCCTGAGCGTCGCTTCCGCGGCGTCCAGCGCGGGTAGTCACGACCCGTGCCGGCAGGCCGACCGCGGACGCCTGATCCGCTACGAAGGGGTCGCCTCGTACCCGACGGCGGCGTCGGTGCGGGCCTATTTCGGCGAGTGGATCGCCTTTTACCAGGACTTCTATCAGTTTCCCGCAGACATCCCCGTCACATTCACGTACGGCTTCGACAGCTACAAGGTCACGTACTGCACGGTGGACGCGGTGCTCCCGGGCCAATCGACGGCGCGACCGACGATCGCCACGGGGATGGTCTCCGTGCCGCACAAGCCCGGGCCGCTCTCCACCGTCGTCTATCTGCACGGCACGTCCGTCTCGTTCTACGACGCGGTGTCGAATCCGAACATCTTCGGCGAGTTCAGCGAGAACGGAGAGAGCTTCGACGGTCCGCCGTCGAACTCGGTCTTCGCCGGCGCAGGCTTCATCTATGTCGGTCCCGATTACCTCGGCCTTGGGGACTCGACGGTCCCTCGGCATCGGTATTTTCACGCCGCAACCGAGGCGTCATCCGCGGTCGATCTGCTGGCCGCCTCTCAAAGGGTGCTCGCGGACCTGCAGGTGCAGCAGAACGACAAGCTCTTCACGTTCGGCTTCTCGCAGGGAGGCCATTCGGCGCTCGCCCTTCACCGCGAACTGGAGCGTGCACACGTCGACGTGAGCGGCACGGCCACCGTCGGCGGAGTGTTCGACATCGAGCCATTCTTCCTGACGGCGCTGGCCAACGAAACCGTCCCCACGGTGCCGCTCTACGTCTCGTACATCCTGCTCGCTTACGACGACGTCTACGACATCTTTGACGAGACATCGGATGTTTTCCGGCGGAGGTATGCGTCGACGGTCGGCGGGCTCTTCGACATGCGGCACTTCTTCGACGACGTGCTCGCCGCGCTGGCTCCGACCTCGCGCGCGCTCCTCACGCCATCCTTCTTCACCAGCGTCACGACGGATCCCCAGCATCCCTTGCGTGTTCGCCTGCGTCAGAACGCCGTTGATCGGTGGAGGCCGCGCGCGCCGGTGCGCGTCTACCACAGCCCCGACGATGAAGAGGTGGCTTTCGAAGACGTGCTCGTGTCCGTCGACCGGCTGCGCAGCAGAGGCGCCGACGTGACCGTCCGCCGGCTACCGGGCTTCGATCATGTCAACAGCTGGATCCAGGCGATGCCGCGCGCGGTCGGCTGGTTCCGCTCGCTCGAGTAAGCGAAACGGACGGGTGGCTAGAGATACGTCGCGTGTCCGAGGACAGCCAGCAGATAGAACATGAACATGCTGAGATCTTCTTCGTCTTTGGCGCTAAAACGCACTTCAATCACGTCTGCGCTCACTCGACGAATCGTGGGAACCACGCCGTCGCCGGGTCGATGCCAGATCTTACGCGCAACATCCTCCGCCTTCGGCCCTATTGAGAGGTAGTGCACGACGATCGTTCGCCCGTCCCGATCCGCGTACGCGACGACTCCTACGGCGCCGCCGTCGAACTCGCTGGCCGCGGCGTTCTTCAAGAACGGCGACGTCGGATCCCGGCTGTCCGGTTCGCGGCGATAGTGACGGATGGCCCAGAAGGGCGAGCCCGCGTCGATCAAGCTCCACTCCCGCAACTGCGGTGGCAGCGCGCGTGCTCCCGTTCGCGTCGTCCGCCTGGCAACCAGTTCCTTCAGATAATCGACGTTGGTGGCAATGACCAGCACGTCGGGTCTCAGCACAGTGATGAATGACGCCCAGACGTCGCCCTCGAGCTTGTCGCGGAATTCGACGACCGCGAATCCTCCGACCGCGTCAACCTTCAACGCCTGCTTCTGGAGCTCGGCCATCAGGCCTTTACCCTCGTCGGCGAACGGCTTTTCCAGCAAGAGGAGATTCGCACCTTCAAACAACACCCCGCCGAGGCCCGAAGGAGCCGCAAATCGTCGCGACCCTTCCAACGACGCCTTCACCCGAGTCGTCGACAGATGGCGCTCCAGGGTTTCCTTGTACCCGACATCGCCGAGTTCGATTTTTCCGTCCGGGGGACTGATCGCCTCGACCGGAAGCCCTCGCGTGCGGCCTGGTGTCTGCGTCACCTGCACCGTCTCCGTGTCGGTCGGCAACCACCAGAGCAGCTCGTCGATTGCAGGTGAGGGCTTCGTAGATTCTTGCTGGGTTTGGGAATGGGCGGCGCCGCCGCCGATCAGAACGGCAAAGAAGACTCCGAACACATGTCGTCTCAGCACGATTTCGGGCTGACTGTCGCAAGCCGGCTGCCAGGCGAGCGCATCATCACGTTGAGACGAAAGTGTCCGCCTGCGGGCGAATTGAGGAACAGGCAGACGCTGACCTCACGAAGCGCCCTCACAGAATGCGCGCGCGCAGACCAGGACGGTAATCGATGCCAGGCCGGACGATCAGGGCCTCGGTCCGAACACACCCATCAGGAAGCCCGGCAGCGGACTGCCGCCGGCGGCGCCGACCGCCGGAATGTCGACCATCAGATCGTCGGCAAGGCCGTCGCCGTTTGCGTCGACGGTCGACCTGGACCCTCCGGGGTGTCCGTTCGGCACGAAGATCTGCGGGTGGTCGAACGGCGCCCGCCGAAAGAGGACTCGCTCGTCGGTGAGAGTGTCCAGGAACGCGACGATCGCGTCGATCTCGTCGGGCGTGAGCGACTGGAATCCCCAGCGGCTCGATGACCGTGCCGTCGAGATCGTTGATGGGAGCCACGTTTCCGCCGCGGCTGTAAAGCTCCACCACCTCGCGCAGGGTTCGCGCGTCGCCATTGTGGAAGTACGGCGCCGTGAGGGCCACGTTGCGCAGCGACGGGATCTTGAACGCGCCGTGGACTCCGAAGCCCTTGGTCACGGCCGCGCCGTCGAACGTGGCTGGCGGGGCCTCCGGGAAGAGCCGGCGTGTGAACGAAAGCGGGCCAAACACGTCACTGCCGCCGACGCCGAGGTCATCGGCGGTGGGTCGGAGACCGATGTTGTTGAACCCCTTGTCGATGACGTTGCCGTCTCGATTGCGTACCGGCCCGTTGACTGCGGCGGCAACTCGGCGCACAGAAGCGTCCGTCAGCTCGTTCTGCTCGTGGCAGTTCGAGCAGCGAATGTTCTGAGGCCCGCGGGTGCGGTCGTTGAAGAGGTGTGCGCCGAAGAGCGCAAGGCGACTGATGTGGCTCGGGCTCACGTTGACCCAGGGGTTCAGGTCCGGGTCGGTCGCCGTAGGGTTCTCGCGACGGAAGCGGTCCCAGGGAGTATCGTCGGAGACGAGCGTCGCCTCGTACAGCTGGACGGCAATCCCGAAGAAGAGCGAGAAGTTGTACTGGATGAGCGCGTACTCGTCCTCGTTGCAGTTGTGGTCCTCGCACTCTCCGTCGTTCTTATCCACGAGTGTCTTTGATCCATCCGCGTTCACGCGGATGAGCTTCCTGGACTTCCACCACTGCTCATGAAAGGCCGCCTTGATCATCTGGTCGTATCTGTTGAAGAAGAGGCCCCGATGTGGCCACCGGCTCATCGAGCCGAGCACGCTGTCGGTCGGCGACACGAGCTGCTTGCCCAGCGGACGGACCTTCGCGACCTTCTTGCCCTGGTTGCGTTTGCCCCGGGCCAGCTCTCGGCCGACATCGAGGCGAGTGCGGCCGGGTGCGGCCATCTCGAGATCGCTCACGATGGGAGCCACGGCCTGCGACGCGAGGCTGGCGTTCGTCGACTTCGACCCGCACCTCGACCGGGTTGACGGGATCGTCGGCGCGAAAGATCTTCGCGTCAGGATCGCGCTGGCCGAGGTGGTTGACGCCGTTGAAGACGTTCTCGGCGCGCCCGTCCCAGAACTGGCGGTGGTTGAAGACCGCGTTGATCACCGATGGCGTATTGCGCGGCTCCACCCGGCGTGTGTTGGCCGCGCCGACGGCAAAGCCCTGAGGGTCGATTTCATCCCCAGGGTGATGGATGCCCTGTGACGACACGGCGTCGTTGCTGTCGGCACCCGGATCGAGCGCGCCGCGGACACCCGAAGTGGCGAGCCGGGTCAGCGGGAAGTCCGAGGCGGTGAGCTGGTGGTTGGGCCCTCTCCCGGTCGAATAGGCAAGATCCGCCGAGGGCGCGCGCTTCAAGCCGGGGCTCACCTGGTTCTTCGATCGCGGATCGGCGCCGGCGCGGAAGTGACAGCTCGCGCACGCCTGTACGCCGTCGCTGCCGACCTGCATGTCCCAGAAGAGCGCCTTGCCGAGGGCGACCGCCATCACGGGGTCCTTGACGAAGTCGCCAAGATTCGATGGCGTCGGCACTTGGACCGCTCGCAGATCGCCCGGCAGGTTCGCCAGGTCGCTGCTCAGCGGAGGGTTGGGGACGCGGGGAATCGTGGCGTCTGGCGGCGTCTGCGCGAGGAGGGTCGTCACTGCCAGGGTAAATGCAACAAGTGTCCAAAACAGGGCAACGGTTCTCAGAGTGGATCGCATGACGCCTCCTCTTGAGCGACAGCGACGTCCCGAGAGCCCAGGACCGTCTTGGAAAAAAGGTATCTGGTCGCCGGATTGAACAACGACCCGCTTTACCTTACTCGATCCCGCCTGAGCGCGCGTCTGAGGGTGAATTCCCCGATCTTCCGGCCCAACCTCACGCCATCGCGGCACGCAAAGCGGTAGTGGATGCCGGCATACACGCGTGAGGCGGCGTTCTCCTGCGCCGCCTGCGAGAAGCTGGTGAAGGAACGCGTGAGGCCGGGAAACGGGGCGCCGCTCGTCATGGTGAAGGCGATGGCGTCAGTGCCGAAGAAGTGAGCGAGGACCGTCGACGCCGCGCCGCCGAGCACGCTGTGCGTGGACGGATAGTCGGGCGTCTGAGGCGTGTTGAGAAACGTCTCCCAGAACGGGTCGCCGACCGTGTGATGGTTCCCATCCGCATCACCGGCGCGGATGGCCGTGACCGGCCGCCAGAAGTTGTAGAAGTATTTCGCGTTCAAGCCGGCGATGAACCCGTCGGCGATCGCGAAATTCACGAGGGCGAACAGCCTCGCCTGCTCCCAGAGGTCGAGCATCCGCGGCTCGGCGACGACCCTGGCGATTCGGTTCCATCCCATCTGAGATCCTTCGTACCAGAAGCGCGCGATCTCGGATTGGTCCGCGGTCCGAGTGGTCGACAGCCGTTCACCGAGGCTCCTGACCTCGCCGTAGTCCCGGGCGTACTTCCGGCTGGACAGCGGCGGCGGTCCACCGGAACGGAACTGCTGGCCGCTCTTGAGAGTGAAAGGCGTCACGTCGCCCCAGCCAGGCAGCAGCGCGGGCGCGAGGCCCGGACCGCCGGCCGCGGGGTCCGGCGGGTTCGGGTTCGGCGTTGGCTGCCAGAACCCGGGCTCCATCGGAGGGGCGTAAGGAATGTTGGCGAGGAGCGCGCCGTCCTGTGCCCGGAGGGCCAGGATCGCCGCGGCTGCCGCCGTGCCGACGGTGATTCCTTCCACCTTTGCCGGTCCGTCCGGAATCGTCGCGATCGACGACGCGTAGGCGGCGTTCACCGCGGCGATTGCCGCGGCTTGCTGAGCGGGCGTCCCGAAGCTTGGGATGACGCCAAGGAGCACACGATGTGCGGCGGTCGCGACAGCGGCTTCTGGCGACGTCCAGGGCGCGGCACAGGATGAGAACGCATAGGCTTCATGACGCGGCTCGATGGCGTTGAGCGCGTCGTGCATCGCGGCGTGCACCATCGCGAGCGACCGGGTCTGGACGAGCGGGTTCTGGCCGCTCACGGCCAACGCGTTCAACGTATGGACGTTCCAGGCCAGAACGTCGTCGGCCGCACGTGCGGCAGTGGTCGTGAGCAATCCTGTGATCAGCGTCACGCCTGCCGTCACGAGCCGTCGCTTCGCCTTGATGTCATGAAGAGTCATGGTGTCCTCCTCGCGCCCGCCGCGCGGGTAAAATGGGCCGTCAGGTGAAACCGCTCTCGCTGATGGAAGGTTGGCGGGTGCTCCCTCAGGAAGTCTTCAAGGGAGCTTCAAATCGCGCTCAAAAATGAGGCACTTCTACGAGTTCGGGCCGTATCGCCTCGACGTCCTGAACCAGCGCCTGCTGTGTGACGGCGCCCCGGTTCCGATCACGCCGAAGTCGTTCGACACGCTCCTTCTGCTCGTGCGCAACCGCGAGCGGGTCGTCGGCAAAAGCGAACTGATGAGCCACCTCTGGCCCGATACCGTCGTGGAAGAGGCGAATCTCAGCCAGAACATCTTTACGCTTCGAAAGGCGCTCGACGCGAGGGGGGCCGGGGCTTCTTATATTGAGACAATCCCGCGACGCGGGTACCGGTTCGCCGCTGAAGTGAAAGAGGTGCTGGCCCAACCACCGCCTCGTCCTCGCCGCCTGGAGTGGCTGGCGCTGGCGGCAATTCTGGGACTGACCGCAAGCTGGGCCTACCTGCTGGTGGCGCGCGGTGGCGCCGGTGATTCGATCGCGGTCCTGCCGTTCGTCAACGCAGGCGCGAATCCCGACACCGAGTATCTTTCCGATGGCATCACGGAAAGCCTGATCAACAGCCTCTCGCAACTCACCAGGCTGAAGGTCATGGCGCGGACGACGGCCTTCAGCTACAAGGGGCGAACCCTCGACCCGATCCAAATCGGCCGTGAGTTGGGCGTGCGCGCGGTGCTCACGGGCCAGGTCGCCAGGCGCGGCGACGACATCGTCATCCAGGTGGACCTGGTAGATGTCGAAGCTGGATCGCAGCTCTGGGGGGAGCAATACAACCGCAGGCTGGCGGACATGCCGGGCCTGCAGGCGGAGCTGTCGAGGGAGATCTCGGAAAAGCTGCGTCTGCGGCTGACCGGCGAGGAGGAGAAGCAGCTCACCCGACGTTCCACGGCGAGCATCGAGGCGTTCCAGCTCTACCTACATGGCCGCTATTACTTGAACAACTTTCAGGAAGTGGAGGAAGCGAACAAGGCGGTCACCTCGTTCGAACGAGCGATTGCCATCGACCCGGGCTACGCACCGGCCTACGCAGGGTTGGCGCGCGCGTACATCCTGCTCGGAGAACCCTTCAACGCCGCGCTCCCTCCGAAGGAAGCGCTGCGAGAAGCGAAGGCGGCGGCGACGAAGGCGCTGGCGCTCGACGACACGCTCGGCGAGGCGCACCTCTCACTCGCCCATGTGATGCAGGTCTACGACTGGGATTGGACCGGAGCCGAGCGCGGGTACAAGCGAGCCATTCAGTTGAACCCGAGCAGCATGGCCACCCACGCCTACAGCAAGTACTTGCAGATAACCGGACGCCATGCCGAGGCGCTCGACGCGATCAGACGAGCCGCAGAGCTCGACCCGCTCAATCGCCTGATTCAGTCAGACATCGGATTCGTGTATTACACCGCCCGTGTGTACGATCAGGCCATCGAACAGTTCCGGAACGCTCGACAGCACCTGGGTCTCGGATGGGCCTATCACGAGAAAAAGATGTACGACGAGGCCATCGCTGAATATCAGGCGCAATCTCGATTGACGCAGCCGGACGATGTCGCCGTCGCAAGTCTCGGATTTACGTACGGCGTGTCCGGCAGACCGGTCGAGGCGCGCAAGTTGCTGGAAGAATTGAAGGAGCGCTCCAAGCAGCGCTTCGTCTCACCCTATCTCCTCGCCTATCCCTGTCTCGGTCTGGGCGATCGAGACCAGGCCCTCGCCTGGCTGGAAAAGGCCTACGAGAGCCGGGATCAGTGGATGGTCTGGCTCAAGAGCGATCCAAAGCTGGATAGCCTTCGGCCCGACCCGCGCTTCGCCGATCTCCTGCGGCGTGTCGGGCTCTAGCCCCGGCCGATGAACGGCATCTTCGTGGCCATCACCGTGAGGAACTGCACGTTGGCAGCCAGCGGAAGACTCGCCATATAGATCACCGCCCGCACGACGTGCGCGACGTCGAGGAGCGGCTCGGGCCGCGTGTCGCCGCTGGCCTGCAGAACACCCGTGGAAAACGTCGCCGTCATGTCCGTAGCGGCATTGCCGATGTCGATCTGGCCGCAGGCGATGTCGAAGCGGCGGCCGTCGAGCGCGGTCGATTTGGTGAGGCCGGTGATCGCATGCTTCGTCGCGGTGTAGGGCGCGGAATGTGGACGGGGTGAAACGGCCGAAATGGAACCGTTGTTGATGATGCGGCCACCCCTCGGCTGCTGATCCTTCATGAGCCGGAATGCCTGCTGCGTGCACAGGAACGCGCCGGTCAGGTTGACGTCCACGACCGATTTCCATTGCTCGACGGTCAGGTCCTCCAGCGGAACGTTCCGCGTGTTCGTGCCGGCGTTGTTGAACAAAAGGTCGAGCCGTCCGAACCGCTCACGCGTCGTCGTGAAGAGCGAGGAGACCGACGCCGGATCGCTCACGTCGGCCGGCACGGCGACCGCGCGCGTCCCGTGCGGGCCTGCGGTCCTGACCGTTTCCTCCAGCGGCGCCACGCGCCGGCCGGCGAGGACGACGGAGTACCCCTCGTCGAGGAGGCCGAGCGCCACGGCCCTGCCGATCCCCGTCCCCGCTCCCGTTACAATCGCAACCTTCGGTGGTGTGGTCACGTGCGCATCCAGTGTAGTCGTGCTTGAACGGCTTCGTCGTATCCCAATGTGTCATGTCCGTTCGGGCAAGCACGGCTAAGGCGCGCACGGCGCGCCTGCGAGGGAGCGGCGCGGGGCGCAGGGGTCCCCGCGAGCGACCGAGCCGGGGTGTGGGGCGGAGCCCCACGCTAAGATGACGCCGGGCATGAAGGTACTGGTCACGGGAGCCGCGGGGTTTCTGGGCAGGCGTCTGGGCGAAGCGCTCCTCGCGGGTCCGGAGGGCTTGCGAAGGGTGTCGCGCCTCGTCGCGGTCGATAGCGTCGCCTGCGCGCTGGACGACCCGCGAGTCGACTGCAGAACCGGCACGATCACCGACGACGAATTCGTCAGGTCGATCGTCGACACCGACGTCGACGTGGTCTATCACCTGGCGGCGGTGCTGAGCGGGCAGTCGGAGGCGGAGTTCGATCTCGGCATGCGGGTCAACGTCGACGGAACGCGGAGCCTGCTCGAGGCGTGCCGCCGCGTGAAGACCCCGCCGCGCTTCATCTTCACGAGTACCGTGGCCGTGTTCGGCGGGCCGCTGCCGGCGGTCGTGCCGGAAGATGCGCCAGTCGTGCCGGAGTCGTCTTACGGAGTGGAAAAAGCCATCGCCGAGCTCCTTGTGAGCGAGTATTCGCGGAAGGGATTCGTCGACGGCATCGCGTGCCGGCTGCCGACGGTGGCGGTCCGTCCCGGGAAGCCGAACTCGGCGATGTCCTCGTTCGTCAGCGGCATCATCCGCGAGCCGCTTGCCGGAGTCGACAGCCTCTGTCCGGTGCCGCTCGACACGCGCTTGTGGATCTGCTCGCCCGACGTGCTGACCAACAACCTCGTGCACGCTGCCCGGCTCGAGACCTCCGCGTTGGAGGGTCGCCGCGCGCTCACCCTTCCGGGGTTGTCTGTCACTCCGGCCGAGATGCTGACGAGTCTCGAGCGCCTGGGCGGGGCGGCGGCGCGGGGACGAGTCCGCTGTGAACCCGACGCGCAGATCATCCGCATCGTCTGCACCTGGCCGGGCGCGTTCGACGTCAGCCGCGCGCTCGGCCTCGGGTTCGACGCGGATCGCGACGTCGATTCGATCGTGGGCCAGTTCATGGCGGAGCGAGCGCGTCAGCTCCGATCGTAGAAGGGCGGCGGCTCGATCCCCAGCGCGCGCAGGTATACGTAGCCCTGCCCCCGATGATGAATCTCGTTGTCGATGACGTAGAGGATCAGGTTGTGCAGTACGTCCTCGAACTGACCGAACGCTGTCAGCTTCTCGCCGAATCGCTGCGGCGGAATCTGCGGCCACAATGCGTTCAACTCTTCAGTGCTCTCGTCCCACAACCGGAGCACTTCCTGCTTCGGCCTCGGAGAGCGGTCCATCGAAGCGTTCCACTCGCCTGAGATCGCACCCTTCACCATCGGCACGGCCATCATGATCATCTCCATGGCGAGCGCCCCGAAGGGCCGCATGCCGCCGATCGAGAAGGTGAAGAGCTTGTCGTCCGGGAAGGCGTCGATGACGCGGCGGGTCACCCGTCGATGGCCCTGCCAGTGCGACAGCAATGCGTTGGGCGTGATGAACATACTGCCTATACTCCTACAATCGAGCCATGGCCGGTCATACGTGTTACCACTGCAAGCAGTGGGTCGAAGAAGGAGAGGCGCACGACTGCTGGACGACGACCGAAGCGGCCCTCATGCGGGACCTGTCAGAGGATCTGCGGGACGCGTGGGACCGGATTCGCGAGACCGCCGTCTCCTTCGGCGATCAGAGAATCTACGCGTCGCACAAGTCGATCATGTTCTCGCGCAAGTCCTGCTATTTCTTCGTGCGGCCGAAGAAGACTCATATCGAGGTGTGCGTGTTCCTCGGGCGCGCGGTCAAGTCTCCCAGAATCCGTCGCGTCGATCGGGCGTCGAAGACCAAGGTCGTCCACTTCATTCACGTCCGCCACCGTGATGAGGTCGAAGCGCCGATGACCGACTGGCTTCGGGAAGCGTACGAATTCTCTGTCGGGCTGGCCGCAACCGGCTCCGCCAGGGCCGGCAAGAAGCCGGCGCGCAAGAGCGGCGCCGCGGGGAAGTCGAAGCGGCGGTAATGGACCGCGCGTCGGATCTCGTCCTACTCTTCGAAACTCACGCGACGAGCCTTGACAATGAGGCCGGGCTGGCCTCGGGCTGGTTCGACGTTGCGCTGTCGCCGAGTGGTGAAGAGCAGGCGCGTGCCCTGGGCGTGCGGCGTCGAGACGATGACCTCGCGGCCGTGTTCTGCTCCGACCTTTCACGATCATTTCGCACCGCCGAAATCGCGTTCGGCGATCGTCAGGTCTCAATCCTGCGTGACGCTCGCCTCCGTGAATGCGACTACGGGGCGCTGAACAGACGGCCGGCCTCGGAAATCGAGGAACGACGAGCGACCTGCATCGACACCCCGTTTCCAGACGGGGAGAGCTATCACCAGGTCGTGGATCGCGTCTCCGCGTGGCTCTCGGAAACCGCCGGTGCCTTTGCCGGGCGCACGGTGCTCGTCATCGGCCACCGGGCGACGTTCTTCGCGCTGGAGCACCTGATTGGGAAGGTTCCGCTGCTCGATGCGGTGACCTCGCCATGGCAGTGGCGGCCTGGATGGACGTATCGCGTCGCTCGGCTGCGGCCGTGAGGAACAGGAGCGGCTACCGCCGGGCCACCCAGCGAATCCCACCGAGCACGTGCTGCTGATACCGCGGGTTCTGCCAGACATCCTCGCGGTGCCCGAGCGCCGTGTAGAAGACACGGCCCTGACCGTGCGTCCGCGACCACGCCAGAGGCAGATCGGCCGGCTGTCCTGCGCCGGGCAGCCCGTCGAGCGGGTGCCGGTCGAGCGAGAGGAGCATCGTCACCTGGCCGCGGTTGTTGCGGGTGAACTTGTAGATCTCGTCGAAGACCTGGAAACGCGCGCCAAGCGGCGCCGACGCCGGGTGCTCGGTGTTCTCGACAATCGCGTCGACCGTCGACTCGGCGCCGTGTGTCAGGAACTCGTTGCCGAGCATGTCGAGATAGCCGGGCCCGTCGTGATAGGTGTCCGACGCGCTGTGCATGCCGGCGAAGCCGTGACCGTCGGCGATCCACCTGAGGAAGGCGCCGAGGTCCGGGATGCCGAGGTTGCCCGTCGTGTTCGCGAACACGACGGCGTCGAAGGGCGCGAGACCCGACGGCGTCAGGAGGCGCGCCACGTCGTCCGCGGAACGGCAGAAGGAGACGGTGAACAGACCGGACGTGCTTCCCAGCATCTCGATCGTGGCTTCTGCAACGGGAATCGAGCTGTGACGGAAGCCCGTGGTGTGCGTGACAACGAGCACACGGGCGGCGGCTGGCGGCGAGGGAGCCGTGGGCGGGTCCGTGTCGGACCCGCACGCCGCCGCGAGGAGAACGCCGGCGAGCGCGGCTCGACGGAGCATGCTATCGCCAGTCGCCCAGCGCGCGGCGAGGATTGTCGACGAGCAGCCGGCGAATCTCGACGTCGGAGAATCCGGCGCGCTGCAGCGCCGGTACAAACGAAGTAAAGACGGTGTCGAACGGCCGGAACCTCCCGCCGTCAGGCTCGCCGACGTGGTACCAGCCGGCGTCGTGCGACACGAGCACGCGATCGAGGAGATCGGCCTCCTTCATCTGTCGCACGAGCTTCACGTGTAGGTCCACGCTCGACGGACCGACGCCATCGAACTCGACCCAGGCGCCACGCCGCGCGGCCCGGAGGTGAAACGTCTCGTCGCGTTCCGACTGCGCGTGCACCCAGATGAACGACCCGGACGGGACTCCCGCGGCGTCGAGCAGATCCAGCTCGGCCATCGCGGCAGCGCCCGACCCCGTATGGGAGGCAATCGGGAGACCCGTCTTCAGCGTCGCGAGGGCCGCCGCGCCGACGAGCTTCGCGTCGATCGCCGACAACGGCGCGCCGTCGACTCCAATCTTCATGAACCCCGGCCTGATCGAGGTGCCGTCGAGCCCGTCGCTGGCCTCTCGGATCCAGCGCGCCGCCAGTTGCTCGGCCGTTTCGCTGAAGGCGAACGCCGGCACGTGCTTGTCGTTTGCGGCGCCGTAAAAACCGGTGTTCGTGACGATGCGCACGCCTGATGCCTCGGACAGTCGCTTCAGCAGCTGCGGATCGCGCCCGAGGTAGGCAGGCGTGCACTCGACGAGCGTTTCGCATCCGAGCTTTCGCACCTGCTGGAGATGCGGCAGCGCCACCTTGAACACCGCATCCGCGTCGTACCGAGACCGACTCACGTCGGCGGCGCCGATGAAGTCCACGAGCACGTGTTCGTGCATCAGCGTGACGCCGAGGGATTCCGGGCGCACGGGACCGGTCACGGTCTCGACATTGCTCCCAGGGCTCCCATGGCTCTCGGCCCCAGTCGGCACGCTCCGGCTCGGGCGCTGGCGCGCCGCCGGCAGCACGGCAAGCATGCCCGCCAGCCACGCACGCCGGGACATGGTCATCGACATACGGAGTTTATCCGGCCCGGCCTGCTGTAAGGAATCGTGCGCTCCCCGGACTATGAAACCGCTATTTGACCCGGGAACCCCGGTGCAGCACGATCGGACTTGTCGGCAGGTCGTCGTGCGCACATCGATAGGCGAAAACGAGGCGGTCACGTGGGGAACAGCTCAGGCGCGCTGGGTTCTGCTCGCGACCGTGCTCGGGTCGGGCATCGCGTTTCTGGACATGACCGTGGTGAACGTCGCGCTTCCGACGATCGGCATGGAACTGGACGCGAGCGTTGCCGGCCTGCAGTGGATCGTGAACGGCTACAGCCTCACGCTCGCGTCCCTGATCCTGATCGGCGGCTCGCTCGGCGACCGGTTCGGGCGTCGGCGGGTGTTCCTCGTCGGGATCGTGTGGTTCGCCGCCGCGTCGTTGTTATGCGGCCTGGCGCCGACCGCGCGAGCGCTCGTGGCCGCCCGCGCGCTCCAGGGCATCGGAGGCGCGCTGCTCACGCCGGGCAGCCTCGCCATCATTCAGGCATCGTTCGCGCCAGGTGACCGTGCCCGAGCGGTGGGGGCCTGGTCCGGGTTGTCGGGGATCGCCGCCGCGATCGGGCCGTTCGTCGGTGGGTGGCTCATTGGTGTCGGGTCGTGGCGTCTGATCTTCCTGATCAACGTACCGCTGGCCGTCGCGACCGTCGCTATCGCGCTGCGCCACGTCCCCGAGACACGCGATCCACTGTCGGTTCGCGGCATCGACGTCGCGGGCGCGGCGCTGACCGCTCTGGGCCTCGGCGGAATATCCTGGGCGCTTGTCGAAGCCGGTGAGCGCGGCGCGAGCGGGGCGACGCTCGCGGCCGGCGCCGCGGGTCTGGCCGCGCTCGCCGGCTTCGTGATCGTGGAATGGCGTAGCCGTCACCCGATGCTGCCGCTCGAGATCTTCCGCTCGCGACAGTTCACCGCCGCCAACATCGTGACCTTCGTCGTCTACGCCAGCCTTGGCATCACCTTCTTCCTTCTGGTCGTCAATCTCCAGCAGGTCCTCGGCTATTCGCCCATGCAGGCTGGCCTCGCGACGCTGCCGATCACGGCCCTCATGCTCGCTCTCTCCGCCCGTGCCGGCCTGCTCGCCGACCGCATCGGACCCCGGTTGCCGATGACCGCCGGGCCCCTGGTTCTGGCCGCAGGCCTCGTGCTGCTGAGCCGTGTCCAGGAGGGGGCCACCTATCTCGGTACCGTGTTGCCGGGAGTGATCGTGCTCGGCCTCGGGCTCACGGTAACCGTCGCTCCTCTTACCGCCACCGTACTCGCCGCCGCCGCCGCGCGGCACGCCGGTATCGCCTCGGGCGTCAATAACGCCATCTCGCGGGGCGCGGGAATGATCGCGATTGCGGTGATTCCAGGGATCGCGGGCCTCACCGGAAACGCCTATCGCGACCCGGCCGCCTTCGCGAGCGGCTTCCGTATCGCCATGCTGATCAGCGCCGCGCTGGCCGGCGCCGGTGGGGCGCTCGCGTGGTTGCTCGTCCGCAACGAGGTCGCCGGCCGCGCCCACCCGTGTCCGGCCGGTCGGCTCGATCGCCGGCACCACTGCGCGGTCGACGGCGCGCCGCTGGCCACCGATCGCGACGCCGCGGAAGCGACGCGCTCCGCTGGCTGACGCCGGCGCCTGATTGACGCTACGGCTGAGGTAGCAGATAATTGCGCGCCCGCTGCGAACCGCTCAATCCAGCCCAGAGGAGCTCTCGAATGAAGACTGTGAAGGCGTTGTGTGTGTGCTCGCTTGTTCTGCTGTCATCCGGGGTGGCATTCGCCCAGGACCCCGTGAAGGTTGATTCCAGTCACTACAAGGTCGTATTCGAAAACGCCAGCGTGCGCATCCTGAAGATCGATTACCCCGCCAGCGCGAAGAGCCAGATGCATCAGCATCCGGAAGCGATCGTGGTTCCGCTGGCCGATTCAAAGGTTCGGTTCACGCTGCCGGACGGCAAAACCGAAGACTCCAGCCTGGCGAACGAAGTCGCCGTCTACATGCCCGCGGGCACGCACAGCCCGGCGAACGTCGGCACCGGAAAGATCGACGGCCTGCTGGTTGAATTCAAGTCCGCGGCGCCCGGCACGGCCGCGATCCCCACGTCCCGCGAGGGCATGTCGATGAAGGTCCTGGCCGAAGGCCCACGGGCGGTGGCGTACCGGACGACGGCCGATCCGAAGTTCCAGGAACCGGCCGGTTCGAAGCATGACTACGATCAGGTGGTCATCGCGCTGGCCCCCTCGCAGATGTCGCTGTCGATCGACGGCAAGCCCGCGAAGACGACCTGGGCGCGCGGCGACGCGCAGTTCATCGGGCGCGGCGTCGCGCACGAATCGAAGAACGCGGGCGGCAAGCCGGTGGACTTCGTGATCGTCGCGATCAAGTAGCGAAGAGATCGCCGGCCAGGTACTTCAGGCCCGTGTCCACCGCCACCGTGGCGACCTGACGACCGGACCCCAGCTCGCGCGCGAGCTGGAGGGCGGCGACGACGTTCAACCCCGTCGACGTGCCGGTAAAGATGCCTTCCTCGCGGGCGAGGCGACGCGCCATCGCCCGCGCTTCTTCTTCATCGATCGCGCGCGCCTCGTCGTAGTCGCTCCGATCGAGATGCGGCGGCACGAAACCGGGAGCCGTCCCTTCCACCCGATGCGGACCGCCGCGGCCGGCGGTCAGCATCGGCGATCCACTGGGCTCCAACGCCACAATGCGCGCGCGGCTGCCGCCGGCTTTCAGCGCGCGGGACACTCCGACCAGCATGCCCGCGGTTCCGACCGCCCCGCAGAACGCGTCGATCTGTCCAACCTGTCCGAGCAGCTCGACGCCGATCTGACGGTAGCCATCCAGCGCGTCGGCGTTGTGAAACTGGTCGGTCCAGAAGGTGTCGGGCTCGTCCTTCAGCGTGGCAATGCGCGTCTTGAACCGATCGAACAGCGCCGGGGTCACTTTTCCACCGTCGCTCGGCATCACCTCGACGTCGGCGCCGAACGCCCGCATGGTGTCGAGCTTTTCGCGCGCGAACGCATCAGAGGACAAGGGGAGAAAGGTGTAGCCTTTGACCGCGCACACCATCGCCAGTGAGGATCCCGTACTCCCACCGGTGTATTCGACGACGCGCATGCCTGGCCGCAGCGCGCCCCTCGCTTCGGCGCCTTCGATCATCGCGAGCGCCATGCGGTCCTTGTACGATCCGGTCGGGTTGAAGTATTCGAGCTTCACGAACACATCCGCGCTGCCCGGCGCCGGAAGGCGTGTGAGCTGAACGACGGGCGTATGGCCGATGGTCTTGAGCACTGAACCGGCGATATCCTTGACAGGCATCTCGAAGTCTCGCTTTCCTGACGATCTCCAATAACGATACTATCCCGGCGGCTTCTGCGAATACCCGGGTGCCACCGAAGGGAGATGAAGGGATGGACCGTCGTCATTTTCTTCAAAGGACCGCGGCCGCCACGGCTGGACTGGCTCTGGCGTCCTCCGGGCGCGCCCGTGCGCAAACGAGCGCAAACGACACGGTGAACGTCGCGATCATCGGCCTTCGGGGCAGCAACAAGGGACATTCCACGTGGACCGCGCGCGGCCGGGGACAGGATCACTACGAGCATCTCGCCAGGATCTCCAACGTCCGCATCACGCATGTCGTCGACGTAGACGAACGGCACTTCAACGACTCCTTGTCGTTCGTGAAGCAGAAGTTCGGGGGCGATCCGAAGATGGAAACCGATTTCCGGCGCGTCCTCGACGACAGAGACGTGGATGCGGTGACCATTGCAGCTCCCGATCACTGGCATG
The DNA here is from genome assembly GCA_963847125.1 of uncultured Acidobacteriota bacterium. Taxonomy (GTDB): domain Bacteria; phylum Acidobacteriota; class Vicinamibacteria; order Vicinamibacterales; family 2-12-FULL-66-21; genus DATAEE01. The sequence continues at coordinate 699,077 of CAWJYM010000004.1, read as the reverse complement.
CGCTCATGACGATCTGGGCGTGTCAGGCGGGAAAGGATGTCTACGTCGAGAAGCCCATCAGCCACAACATCGTCGAAGGCCGACGAATGATCGACGCCGCGCGACGCCATGATCGGATCGTGCAGGTCGGCACGCAGCGGCGGAGCGGTGCCGTCCTGGCCAAGGCGGTGCAGTTCCTCCGCGATGGAGGCCTGGGTACCGTCTACTCGGGTAAGACCGTCGTCTACCGTCCGAGAGATCCCATTGGAGTGGTGGCGGACGGCCCGGTGCCGACGGGCGTTCACTACGATCTATGGCTCGGGCCGGCGCCTTCGCGTCCGTTCAACGAACACCATTTCCATTACTACTGGCATTGGTTCTGGGAGTACGGCACGACCGACCTTGGCAACACGGGGGTCCATTCGCTGGACGCCGTACGGTGGCTGCTTGGAAAACAGGAGCATCCGCGGACGGCGCATTGCAGCGGCGGCCTGTTCGAAGGGGGCGCCCGCACCGATCAGATGACGCCGAACACGCAGTACGCCACGTATCGATATGCGGACGGGACCGAGATCCACTGTGACCTGGGCAACTGGTTCAGCGGTCCACCCGAGGCCCAGGGCGTGTACATCTTCGGCTCCAAGAGGCTGGATGAAGGTCGGCGACGACAGAGCGCACGTCTATTTTGGGCGGAAGAACGAGCCTGGCCCCACGCTGACGGCCGACACGAAAGGCGACGAAGGGGACGCGCACTTCGAGAACTTCATCGAATGCGTGCGCTCACGCAAGTCGGCAGATCTCAGGGCGCCGCTCGAGGACGGTCACTTTTCGACGACGCTCTGCCATCTCGGGAACATCTCGTACCGGGTCGGCCGATCGGTGAAGTTCGACGGGGCGAGCGAGCGGTTCGACGGCGACGAAGAGGCCAACACGCTTCTCGGCCGTACCTATCGCGCGCCGTACGTGCTTCCCGACAAAACGTAGGGGCGGCGCGCCTTCACCTGGGATAGCCCTCCGTCGCCTTCACCTCGGCGATCTGCTGGTTGTGGCGGACGTTATGAAGAGGAATGTACAGGAGCCACTGGTGCGCGTTGAGGCTGCCGAAGAACGGATTCGGAGCCGTGTGGGCTTTCAGCGGCTCGTCCGTGTCGCGGGCATAGGCCAGCGCACGTGCGCGCTGCTCCTTGAACCGCGAGACCAGCTCGGCACGCGACAAAGTCAGTTGAGGTTGGATTGAAGCGGGCGCGTCGACCCGGCGCGACCTGTTCGGCAGCGCCTTTCTGAGCGTGTCCGTCTTGCTCACCGTCGCATCCCATGTCGCGTCCGGCTGACCCTCCAGGCTCTTGATCGCGACATTGAACAACAGTGCGTCCGCCAGGACGATGTGCTCGGCCACCTCACCGACGGACCAGCGGGCCGGCCCCGGCTTGAACGACCACTGCGCGTCGGTCAACCCGTCGACCGCGTCCATGAACTCGCGTTCCGACTTCTGAAGCAGCTCGATCAGCTCCGCGCGTTCGGCTTGAGTCATCTTCGGATCCTGGGAGGTCTGCGGGGCCGCCCCCGGCGTGAGCGCGAGAACGGCGGTCATCAAGACGCTGATCGAAATCATCTACAGCCTCCGTCAGCTGCCCGCGCGCGAAAGCCGGAACGCGGCCATCTCCTCGCCATTCCGAACGAGCAGGACATCACCGACCAGTACCGGGTGATTCCAGGTCTTCCCCTCGATGGCCTTGAACCGCGCGATCTCCGAGAACTGATCGGGCGTCGCCTTGACCAGCGCCAGTTCCCCTTCCTCCGACAGCACGAGCAGCACATCCTGGTCCGGCAAGAGAACGAGCTGGCCGTTTCCGTAGCGTCCGCCCTTCCACTTGCGCTCGCCGTTCGCGACGTCGATGCACGAGAGAATGCTGCCGTCGAAACCGAAGGCATGACCCTCATGAACGACGAAGTCGTTGAAGTACGGCTTCAGCCCGCGGGAGGTCCAACGCTCCTGGACGTTCCATCCTCCGGGTCCGTGGCCCACCACGAGACGGCGCATGCCCTGCCCTCCCATGGCGTCGGCGGTGGTGATCAGATATGTCACCGTTCGCGATCACGGCCGGCTGCACGATGCTGGCGGCCGGCTGCCACGAGTACTCCCAGAGCGTGGCGCCGTCGGCCGGCGCGACGCTCGTCGTGCGGGCTCCGCGCTGCAGCAGGACCTGGGTGACGCCGTCGATCGTCATGAGGTGCGGTGAGCTGTAGCCGGCGCCGCCAGTCGGACCGAGCCAGCGCGGTTTGCCCGTAGCGGCGTCGTAGGCGGCGAGCCGGCCGGAAGCGGCCACGATGACGATGTCGTCGAGCACCAGGGGAGAGCTGGAGAAACCCCAGAACGGGGTCGCGACCTCGGTGTCGGTCGCCGCGTTGCGCGACCATACGACCGCTCCAGTTCCGGGCGTCGAGCGCGTTGAGGATTCCGGTGGCGCCAAACGAATAGACGCGACCGTTGCCGATCGCCGGCGTCCCGCGCGGGCCGGCGCCACCGTTCGACTCCCAGAACCGGACTGGATCGCGGTGTCGCCAGACCGGCTCGCCCGTAGAGACCCTGTAGCAGGCAACGACTTCGTCCTCGCCGCGCTGCTCCTGCGTGTAGAGAAAGTCGCCGTCGACGGCGAAGGACGACCAGCCAGGTCCGATCGCCCGCCGCCACATCTCGACGGGCGGCGAGGCCGACCAGTCGGTCCTGATCTGCACGCCGCGGATGATGCTGTCGCGTCCGCGTCCGCGGAAGCCCGGCCATTCGACTCGCGCGACTCCCCGCTCGCTCATTGCAGGCCCCGCAGCTGGCGTCTCTGCAGCCGGCCGAGCGGCCGGTTCGGCCTTGGCTCCGTCTGCAGCCTTCGGGAGAACGCCTGGCTCGCCGAGCGGAGCTTGTCGATGTCGAGGGCTTGTCGAGAGTCTTGGGCGCCGATGGCTCCGATGGCTTTTTCGCTGACGCTGCGGGAGTGTCCGTTGGCGCCGTTGACGGCGGCTTGCCCCGAGCGGAGTCGAGGGGCTCGTCCTTGGCCTGAGCCAGGAGTAGCTGCTCCGGCGTCGGCGTCCAACGCCAATGGAGCTGCGCACCGACGCCCTGGACACCGGCGGTCCGGATGAGCGTGAATGACGCGGCCGCGAGGAGAATCGCCGCGGCCAGCGTCGCTCGCCGGGCTCCGGTCGTGAGGCGACGTCCGGCGACCGCCCCAACGACCAGCGCGAGGCTCAGAAGCGGCGTGGAGTACACATACAACCAATTCCCCATCATTCCGCCGATAAGCGACTCGTGGACGAGCGGCCGTATCGCGAACACGGCGGCGATCATCAGGACGATGGCACCCAGACGTTCGGACCAGGGCGCGCGGCTGAAGAACAGCCACCAGAGGACGATGGCTACCGAACACAGCAGCCCAATGCCCAGGAAAATAGCCGGGAGCGGAAAGGAGGAGATCTCGACTTCGGACGTGAGGGGAAGGAGGACATATCTCGCGATGACGAGCACGACCGCGAGGACCACGCCGGGCCATAGCCGGAGAGATTTTCGAAGCGTTGCGTTGTCAGTCGGCATTCTCAGGCACCCAGGCTGCGCAGGATGACCTCGTCCGCGGTCGGCTGCGACTTGATGTAACGGAGCTCACTCGCGTCCGCGTGAAGTTGCGGCGCATCGTCGGGACACGAATCTGCCCGGGCACGCAACGAGGCCATCGTCGACTGCGCCATCAGCGACACGCGAAGCTTCATCGCGCAGGTCGTCTTTTTCAACGGCTCGATATCGGAGCCGGAAGAAAAGTCATCGAGCAGCCGGAGCGCGTACTCCCGGAGGCGCGACAGCTCGTTGAGGCTCACGACCTGATCCGCCGGCCGCTGCAGTTCCCAGACCTGACGCAGGCGCTCGAGTCGAGCGAGATAGATGTCGGTCAGGAAGAGATGAAACCAGCACCGCTGATAGTCCGACGTGCAGTGCAGGGCTTCCTCCTCGGTTGCGAGGACATAGCGGCCGTGGGGCACCCGGTGCCCGGCAAAGGTCACCGAGGATGTGTCAGAAAGCCGCATGCTTCCAGAGAATTTCCAGTCTCCGATACGCACCGAATTGGCCCGCAGGTCTGCGGCACACAGGATCGTGCAGGTGCTGTTCGCCAATGGCGCTTTGAAAAGAGCCAGGTCCGCGACCGTGGCGAGCGACATGTACTCGAACGTTCCGTCGATTCGGATGCCTTCTGCGTCCTGATGCGCAACCACGGAATGATCCGCCCCTCCGGTGCGTTCGCTCCCGGCATTGGCCAGGATCAGCGCGCGATTCCTGATCGCGCGCAGGAGCATCGTCCGCTGAAATCTTGCGGCGCTCAGCAGCGGCAGCGGAACGCACTGCAGGACGCACAGCGGGTAAAGGTGCATGGCCACACCGATGCCCAACGGCAGGCAGGTGGCCGCGAGGTTCCTCGCGGTCGCCGCCGCCGACTCGAAGACGATGGACGCGCGTCGGCCGGCCGGATACATCTCCAGCCGCGTGCGGAGCCGTGTGAAGCCCTCACGATAGGCCTGGCGCGCCGCTGGTCCATCTCCCGCGGCGTTCACCCGCTCGATGAACTCAGTGACGAGTCGATCTTCGTTGGCGTGCGTTGCTACCTGCCTCATCGCCGTCAGCGGCCCGCGCGCGTCAACCGGAACGCGGCCATCTCCTCACCATTGCGAACGAGCAGGACGTCGCCGACCAGCACCGGGTGGTTCCAGGTCTTGCCCTCGATCGCCTTGAAGCGAGCGACCTCTGTGAACTGATCCGAGGTTGCCTTGACCAGCGCCAGCTCACCATCCTCCGACAGGACGAGCAGCAGATCCTGATCGGGCAACAGGATTAGCTGGCCATTGCCGTACCTGCCGCCCTTCCACTTGCGCGCGCCGTCCTGAAGATCGATGGACGCGAGGATGCGGCCGTCGAAGCCAAAGGCGTGGCCCTTGTGAACGACGAAGTCGTTGAAGTACGGCTTCAGTCCATTGGAGGTCCACCGCTCTTCGACGGTCCATCCGGCGGCTCCTCGCCGCACCGCGAGGCGGCGCGTGCCGCTGTTCCCGCTGGCGGCGAGCAGGATGCCGCCATCCGCGGTCACGGCCGGCTGCACGATGGGGAATCCTCTCCACGGATGCTCCCAGAGCCGCGTGCCATCCGCGGGCGCGAAGCTGCTCGCGCCCCCTCCGCCCACCAGCACGACCTGCGTGACGCCGTCGATCGTCGCGAGATGCGGCGAGCTGTAGGTTTCACCGCCGGCCGAGCCTGACCAGCGCTGCTTGCCGCTGGCGAGGTCATAGGCGACGAGCTGACCGGCAACGGCGACGATCACGACGTCATCGACCACCAGCGGCGAGCTCGAGAAGCCCCACATCGGAAGATCCGCGGAAATGTCGGACGCCGCGTTGCGCGACCACAGGACGGTGCCACGACGGGCATCGAGCGCGTTCAGGATCCCGGTGGCGCCAAATGCGTACACGCGGCCGTCGCTAATCGTCGGCGTCCCGCGCGGGCCGGCGCCGCCATTCGCCTCGAAGAACCGAGCCGCGTCGCGATGTGTCCAGACCGGCGCGCCGCTCCTCGCGTCGTAGCAGGCGACGACCTCGTCGTCACCGCGCTGCTCCTGGGTATAAATGAGATGGCCGCTGACGGCGAACGAAGACCAGCCTGGCCCAATCGGCCGGCGCCACAGCTCGACCGGTGGCGACACCGACCAGTCGGTCGCAATCCGATCGCCGTGACTGATGCCGTCGCGCGTCGGGCCACGAAAGCCCGGCCAGTCGACTTTAGTCACGACTGCCGGAGGAATCGACGCGGGCGTCGCGGAAGCATCCGCGGCCTTGCCTACGGGCCGAGGCTCAGAGGCCGTCGTCGCTGCCGGAGTCGCCGTCGCTGCTGGAATCGACGGCGCCGGGTTCGGCCTGTCGTCAACCGACGTCAGGAGCCGTTCCTCGGCACTCTTCGCCCAACGCCACCCGAACGTCAAGAAATGGTCGCCGCTGATGCCATCAGAGCGTGCGAGCAGCCACGCTCCGCAGGCGAACAGGATCGTCGCCGCCACAACCGCGCGACGCGACGGCTCAGGCAGGCGTCGAGTCGCTGCCAATCCAGCGACAAAGGCAACGCACAGGAACGGGACCACGTAACCGATTATCCACAGCGGTCCCATCGATTCGTGTCTGAGGAACCAGGCGACCCCAACACCTGCAACCATCAGGACGATGGCGCCCACTCGGTCGAACCAGCGCGCGCGGCTGAAGAGCACCCACCACAAGAGAACAATCGCTGCGGCGCCGAACATCCACTGCATGCCCAGCGCGAAGCCAGTGAATCCAGGGACGACGGCCTTCACGCCGAATCGTGCCAGCAGGAGCAAAACCACGGCGACCACGCCAGGCCACAGCCGGAGGGGCTTCATCGCATCTACTCCGCTCGCAGCGCCTGCAGCACGTCCACGCGCGACGCCCTCGCGGCCGGCATCAACGACGCGAGGAGGGCCGCGCCGACGAGCAGGGCAGCCGCGGCCAGAATGGTCAACGCGCCCGGCAGCCGGACGTTTTCCACATAGCTCGCCGCCACGCCGGCGAAGGCGTATCCGCCTGCAGCGCCAGCCAGAATCCCGACCGCCACGATGAGCACGCCCTCCATCAGGACGCCCATCAGCAGACGGCGCGGCGACGAGCCGACCGCCAGCCGCACGCCGAACTCGCGCGTCCGCGCGCTCACGGAGAACGCGAGCACGCCGGCCACGCCGACGACCGCGATCAACAACGCCACGCCCGCGAACCCTGACAACACGAACGCGTTGAGCCGTTCCGGCGCCAGTACTTCCGCCCGCACGTCCTCGAGGGTCGCGGCGCGCTCGACGGGCTGGTTCGGCGACATGGAGTGAACGATCTTCGTCACCGCCGGCACCAGGGCGTACGGGTCGCCCGCCGCGTGCACGAACAGGCGGCCCGCGACCCGCATCTGCTGAACCGGGTGATAGATCGTGAGGGCCGGCCCCGGCACGACGTTCTCGTCGTCCACATCCGCCACGACGCCGACGATGCGGCGAGGCCGTGGCTTCCCGAAGATTGCGTCGGTCCACCACAGCTTCCGGTTCAGCGCGTCGCCGTCGGGGAACAGCCGCTGCGCGATGCTCTGGCTCACGATCACGACGGGCTCGCTGTCGGCCCGGTCGTCGTCCGTGAAGTCACGGCCGGCGAGCATCGGGACGCCGAGCACCGCGAAGAAGCGAGGCGCGACGACCCGCAGCCGCGCGTACGAGTTCTCTTCGCCATCCGCCGGCGTGTAGCCCTCGACGACGAACCGGAAGCGGGGAAACGAGCCGGCGTCGCGCCACGGCACGAAGGTTCCGAGCGCGACCCCCTCCACGCGCGGCAGCTCGTCGACGCGCCTCGTCACTTCCTGATAGAAGTCCATTTCCTGCGCGTTCAGGCCCGTGAGCGACGACATCGGAAGATCGATCGCCAGCACCTGCCGCATGTTGTAACCGGTGTCCGCCGTCTGGAGGGCGACGAGCGCGGCAAGGAGCGTGGCCGCGCCGGCGAGCAGCACGAACGAAAACGCAATCTGGATCGTCGCGAACGCGCGCAGGCGGCGGTTGGTGCCCGCCGTCGTCCGAACGCTGCCGGTCGTCCCCCGCCTTCGCGCTTCGCGCTTCGGCGAGGCAGGCTTTTGCGCGTCGATCTTCGGCGAGGCAAGCGAGTCCGGCAGGCGTGGGATGTACGCGAGCAGCACGGCCGCAGCCATTGCCAGACCGGCGCCGACCCAGAGCAGGCTGGCGTCGACGGTGACCTCCAGCGCGCGGACCGAGAAGCGCGCGGCGAAGCGCGCGACCACGTCGACGAGCGGGCCCGCCAGCACCACGCCCAGTACGGCGCCGGCGCCGCAGAGCACCAGGCTCTCGGCCAGCAGCGTCCGCCGGAGCGCACCGGTGCTCGCCCCGAGCGCGGCGCGTACGGCAAGCTCCCCTTCACGGCGCACCGAACGGGCCAGGATCAGGTTCGCGACGTTCGAGCAGGCAATGACGAAGACGATCCCGGCAGCCGCGAGCAGCACGAGCAGGATCGTCCGCGCCGGTGCTGTGATCTGGTCGCGAAGCGGGCGCAGGCTCACGCGGACGTCGGCCTTCGCGGGATACGCCTCAGGATGCTCGCGCATCATCGCGGCGTGCACCGCGGTCACCTCGGCGCGCGCGGCTTCCACCGACGCTCCAGGCGCCAGGCGGCCGAAGAGCTCCGTCATGCGGTGAGTGCGTCCTTTCGCCATCGTCGCGTCGAGGTGGTGAGGGCTCGTCGCGACGTTCGCGATGATCTCGGTGTCGGCCGGATATGGCACTGACGGCTCGAGGACGCCCACCACCGTGACGCTGCGCAGACCAAGGCGGATCGTTCTGCCGATCACCGTCGGATCGCTGTTGAGCGAGGTCGTCCAGAAGCGGTGGGTCAGAACCGCCACGCTGGCCGCGTCGGGACCATCGTCTGCGGCGTTGAGCAGGCGGCCGAGTACGGGGCGCAGGCCCATCACCTCGAAGTACGAGCCGCCGACGACGCCCGCCTGCACGACGCGGGGCTCGCCGAAGCCGATCATCGTGAAGCTGATCGTCGAGAAGTCGCCGAAGGCGCCGATGGTGGTGACGCGCGACTTGAAGTCGTCGATCTCCGGAACCGAGAACGTCGTGTTCCCCGTGCCGAGACCCGGCGCGCTCTGGCGGATGTACACCAGCTGAGCCTCGCCGCGATTGACCAGCGGGCGAAGCAGCACGCCCCGGACGACGCTGAAGATCGCGGCGTTGGCGCCGATCCCGAGCGCGAGCGTCACGACGACGGTGGCGGCCATGCCCTTGGCGCGCAGGAGCGAGCGCAGGCCGATCCGCATTTCCTGCCCGAGGGCGACGGCCGCGTCGAACCAGCGGCCGTACCACACGCGCCGCATCGAGTCGCGGATCTCGGGGATGTAGCCGAGCTCCCGCAGTGCCGCCATGCGGGCGGCCCGCGGATCTTCCCCGCGTTCGATCCGTTCCTTGATGCTCAGGGCCAGGTGGCCGCGGATCTCTTCGTCGAGCTCGCGCTCGTCGGGCCGCATGCGCTACTCCTCGCGAGCCTGCGCCGGGTTCATGATCCGGCCGATCGCGTGCACGAGCTGCGACCAGCGATCCGCCTCGCGCAACAGCTGGGCCTTGCCGGTGGCGGTAAGTTGGTAGTACTTCGCGCGCTGGTTGGCCTCGCTCACCGCCCACTCGGACTTCAGCCATCCGCGCTTCTCGAGGCGGTGCAAGGCGGGATAGAGCGAGCCGGTTTCGACCTTCAGCAGCTCGTCGGATTGGGTACGGATGGTCTGGCCGATGCCGTGGCCGTGCTGCGGTCCCCACTGGAGCGTCCGCAGAATGAGCATGTCCAGCGTGCCCTGGAGGAGCTCCAGGTGCCGATCGTCGGGTGTCTTGGCCATAGGCGTAGGCTGTCTACGGCCTTAGACGTAGAGGGTCTACAGCTTGTTCCCCGCCTTCGCTCGCGACAAGTCGCGAGCTACGGCGAGGCAGGCCCGCCTTCGCTCGCTTCCGCCTTCGCTGCTTTGAGAACCCGCAGCTTCGGCGGGACAAGTCGCGAGCCACGGCGAGGCAGGCCCGCCTCGGGCGCGGAGCGGCGCCGGCGCCAGTCGGCGGTAACATCGGACGGCTGACTGCCTGAAACCCGATGAGGTCCGTCGATTCCGCAGTACTCGACCTTACCGAGCGGATGTGCCGCCGATTCCAGACGTGGACCGGCCGGACGAACGTGTGGCTCGCCTTCCAGCTCACCAACCTGAGCATCGTCATCTATTTCATCTGGGTGGCCGCGCTGTACTGGCTGAGCGCGGACCTGGCCGTGCGGGTGTTCGTCGCGCTGTTCTGCGGCGCCGTCTTCTACACGCTGACGCGGACCCTGTTCAGGACGTCGATCGAGGTCGCCGAAAGCGATGCCTACCGCCGGGTCGCGAAGGGATTCAGGAATCCGCGGCGTATCCGGGACGCCCAGCTGCGGATCGCGTTCCTGACGCTGTCGATCCTTCTGTCCTATCCACTCTGGTTCGTGTACGTCACCCGGGGCTCGCGGTTCGTACTCCTGACCGAAGCGCTCACCATCTTAACGACCGTCGTCTTGTACGTGCTCGCTTGTGATCCGCTACCGCCGTGCACCGGCAGGGTGAGAGTGTGGCTTCATGGACTAGCGCGGGCGGACGAGGCCAAAGCGCCGACCTTGCCCCGAGTCTTCCTTGCTGAGCTAAGAGAAGTTTACCGGTCGTCGACAGTTACCCTCGCCGCGCGTTACACGCGATCTGTAGACTCGGCCACCGTCCGCTCAGGAGGCTGGCTATGAGTGACTTGCTTCCCCCATCACGTCGTCGGTTCCTGAAAACCAGTCTGGCTACTGCCGCAGGCGTCGCCCTGCCCCGATGGACCCTGACGAAGGGCGCGCCCGCGATCATCACATCAGGCACCGAGCGCCCACAGGCGCTGCAGGGTTTGCACTTCGGTGACCCCGGCAATGGCTCGGTCGTCGTGTGGAGCCGCAGCGACCGCCCGGCCCGCATGCTCGTCGAGTGGTCGTGCGATGAGCAGTTCCAGGAAGTGCGCCGCGTGGTCGGCCCGCACGCGTTGGACACGACCGACTTCACCGCGCGACAGGCGCTTGAAGGCCTGGAGCCGGGCAGCGAAGTGTTCGTGCGTGTCACGTTCCAGAGCCTGAACAACGACCGCGCGACGAGCGAGCCGGTGATCGGCCGGTTCGTCGTCCCGCCCGATGGCTGGGACGATGAAGGCCGCGGGTCCCGTCAGGGTCGCCGCGACCTGCGCTTTCAATGGAGCGGCGACACAGCAGGTCAGGGTTGGGGAATCAACACGGCCTTCGGCGGGATGAAGATCTACGAAACCATGCGTCAGCGCAACCCGCTGTTCTTCATCCACAGCGGCGACACCATCTATGCGGACGGCCCAATCGCCGGCTCGGTCATCGCGGAGAACGGCCAGGTCTGGCAGAACATCGTGACGCCGCAGGTCGCGAAGGTCGCCGAGACGCTGGACGAATTCCGTGGGCGGTACCGCTACAACCTGCTGGACGAGAACGTGCGCCGCTTCAACGCGGAAGTGCCGCAGATCTGGCAGTGGGACGACCACGAGGTGACCAACAACTGGTCGGATTCAAAGGACCTTTCGGGCGACGCGCGTTACAGCGAAAAGAACGTGCCGCTGCTCATCGCGCGGGGCACGCGTGCGTTTCTTGAATACGCGCCGATGCGGCCATTCGACGTGCGGGAATCGCAGCGCGTCTACCGCCATTACAGCTACGGCCGGCTGCTCGACCTGTTCGTGATCGACATGCGGTCGTACCGCGGTCCCAATACGGCCAACCTCCAGACGGCCCCGAGCGACGCAACGGAGTTTCTCGATCGCGAGCAGCTGAATTGGCTGAAAGCAGGGCTGAGACGTTCGCGCGCTGTGTGGAAGGTGATAGCTGCCGACATGCCCCTGGGGTTGAATGTCGGCGACGGCACAACGCCGGAGGGGCAGCCTCGTTGGGAGGCGATCGCGAACGGCGAGCCAGGCGCCGCGAAGGGCCGCGAGCTCGAGATCGCCGAGTTGCTCCAGCACCTCAAGCGTCGAAACGTGCGCAACGTCGTGTGGCTGACCGCCGACGTTCACTATTGCGCCGCGCACTACTACGACCCCGCCAAGGCGGCCTTCCGGGACTTCGACGGTTTCTGGGAATTCGTCTCTGGTCCGCTCAACGCCGGCAGCTTCGGCCCCAACACCCTGGACGGCACGTTCGGACCTCAAGTCGTGTTCTTCAAGGCACCTCCGCCAGGACAGGTCAATCTGTCGCCTTACAGCGGGTTGCAGTTCTTCGGCGAGGTCAACATCGATGGGTACGGCGCTGATATGACCGTCGACCTGCGTGACATCAACGGTGTGTCCGTGTTCCGGAAGAGATTACAGCCGCGACTGTACTGATTTCCGCTCGCGTGCGCCTTCCTCACTCGTGGCGAAGCGCGATCATCGGATCGACCCGCGACGCCCTGCGGGCGGGACCGTAGCTCGCCACGAGCGCCGCGCTCAGGAGAATGGCCACGGCCAGCGCCAGCGTGCGAGGGTCGTTCGGCTTCATGCCGAACAGAAACGATTCGATGAGCCGCGACGTGCCGATGGCGGTCGCGACGCTCGTCGCGAGCCCAATGGCGAGAAGCACACCGACCTCGCGCAACACCATCCAGATGACGCTGCCTTGCGAGGCTCCCAACGCCATACGGATGCCGATCTCATTCGTGCGGCGCGCCACCCCGTAGGCCATGGTGGCGTAGAGGCCGACGCATGCGATCAGCAGAGCGAGGATGGCAAAGGCGCTGCACAGCCGGGCAAAAACGACTTCCTGATTGATCGTCTGATCGATGTCGGCGGCCTGAGTCTTGACATTGGTCACCGGCACGCGCGCGTCCGCCTCGTGCACGATCTGGCGCACAGCGGCGACGTGGCGCAGCGGGTCGCCGTCGGTGCGCAGCGCGTACGTCATCTGCTCCACGTACGAGAACTGCGAGTACGCCACGTAGACGACGGGTGGAATCTCGCGCTTGAGTCCACCGTATCGAACCGTCGCGGCGACGCCGACGATCTCCAGATTGAGGGGTTGCCGGTTGCCGGGGCGGATCCTGATCTGCCGCCCTAGCACGTTCTCATCGCCGAAGTTTTTTCTGGCGAAGAGGTCGCTCACCACCGCGACGGGCAAACCACCCTGCCGGTCCTTTTCGTCGATCTCGCGTCCCCGCAGGATCGGAATCTGCATCGTCGTGAAGAAGCCCGGACCGGTCAGCAGGAGACGCGTGCCCTCCGTTGGCTGGCCGTTGACCGTAGTCGTGTGCCCCCTGCCGGCCCTGATGAGCGAAGCGTGCGACAGCGTGACGTCGCGCACGCCGGGAATCTCGCTCAGACGACGCCGGAGCGCGGCGTAGAAGTCGGCTGCCCTGGACTCCGGCAATCCGGCCTGCGGGGCATCCAGCTCGAACAGCAGCACGCCCTCGCGATTGAACCCGAGTGGAATCGAGTGGAGATTCGAGAGCGTCCGGACGAACAGACCCGCAGCGACCAGCAACAGCAGCGAGATCGCGATCTGCGCGACAACCAGCGCCTGGGTCAGGCTCAGACGCGGGATTCTTCCATGGAGACGTGTGCGCGGCTCGGTGACGGACCGATCCTTGAGCGCCGGCATCAACGCCGGCCGGGTGGATTGAATCGCGGGAGCAAGGCCGAACAGCACACCGCACAGCAGCGACAGCGCCAGCGTGACGGCGAGCACATGCCAGTTCAGCTCGGCGTGGAGCGTGAAGCCCTCCCGGCCGTTGGCCAAGAGCAGCGTCAGTACACGCATGCCGACGACGGCGATGACGATGCCGAGAACGCCGCTGAGTGACGCCAGCAGGACGCTCTCCGTCAGCAGTTGACGCACCAGGCGGAACCGTCCGGCGCCGATGCTCAACCGCACGGCCATCTCGCGCTTGCGGGCGGCGGCCCGCGCGAGCAACAGGTTCGCGGTGTTCGCGCACGCGATCGCCAGGATCAGCCCCACCATCACCAGCAGCACGTAGAGCGGCTTCGAGTACTGGCGCCTGAGGCTGTCGAGTCCACCCGCTCCTTCCTCAAGGCGCAACACCGGAAGATTGGCGCGCTCCCCATCGGTGGTGGCCGTCGGGGCCACCCACTGCTCGAACGGCGCTCCGAGCGCAGCCTGGGCCTCCTCGCGGCGAACACCAGGACGCAGGCGTCCCATGATCTGCAGCCAGTAGTAGTTCGGGTCGAGGAATCGGGGCGGGGCGTCCTCCGGATCGAAAAGGAAACTCGCGTGCATCGGGAGGTAGACGTGGGGAGCCGCGCCGGGGTCCACGCCGAAGAACTCGGACGGCGTGACACCGATCACCGTGAACGCGACGTTGTTGATCAGGATGGGCTGGCCTGTTGCGTTGGCAGGACCGCCGAAGCGCCGCTGGCTGTAACCCATGCTGACGACCGCGACGGGCGGTGCGCCGGCACGATCATCGTCAGCGAGGATCAAACGGCCAGCGGCCGGCGGGACCGCAAGCCCGCCAAAGAAATCGCCTGTGACGTACTGTCCGTTGGCGATCTCTGCCTCGCCCTTGATCATGACGTTCATCCTGCCAGCCGGGTGGTACCCAAAGATGCTGGACAGGACCGGTGCCGACGCCTCCTGCAAGCGCTCGAACGCCGGGAATGGGAAGATGGCCGCCGTGCTACCCGCAGAGTCCTGGTAGACGCTGCCATCGATGGAGTGCAGGACGAACTCGGACCCGCGCGCGACGTTGACCGGTTTGCTCCGCCACTTCACCACCACCAGCGATGCCGGGTCCGACACCGGAAGCGAGCGCAACAGGATCGAGTCCATGAAGCTGTAGATCGCCGTGTTCGCGCCGATCCCCAGCGCGAGCGATAGAGCGGCCAGGGCCGTAAACACGCGGTTCTTGAACATCGTCCGCAGGCCGTACCGGACGTCCTGCGCCAGCTGCTCGAGGAGGATCCACGACCACAGCGTGCGCGTGTCTTCCCGCAGGAGCGTCACGTTGCCCAGGTCGCGGCGCGCCGCCCATCTCGCCTGCTCCTCCGAGAGTCCGTCGGCCTGGCGGTCATCCGCTTCCTCGGCAAGATGGAATTGCAACTCCTCGCGGAGCTCGTCTTCCCTGCGCCGCCGCTGCACCCACCACGTCAACTTTCGAAAGAGTGAGGTCATGGTCCCTCCTCATCGACCGGCTTCAACAGCAATCCCATGGCGCGGGCGAACGCGTCCCATTTGGATTGTTCGCTGGTCAACTGCTTCCGTCCCAGAGGCGTGATTCGGTAGTAGCGGGCGCGCTTGCCCTTCTCGGACTGCGCCCATGACGCAACGATCCAGCTCCGAGCCTCGAGCCGATAGAGCGCCGGGTAGAGGGAGCCCGTCTCAACCTGCAGCAGGTCTTCCGAGGTCCGTTGGATGTGCTTCGCGATGGCGTGGCCGTGACTCGGTCCGGGGAGCAGCGTGCGCAGGATCAGGAGATCGAGTGTGCCGCGCAGGAGCTCGACACGAGAGGGCGGCTTCTGGGGCATTGTGTAGGAACTCTACTGATCTTTGTGTAGAAAGTCTACTCTCCTGTCACGTTCTATTGGCGCCAAGTCGTGAGAGTCGAGCGCCGATCGCCCGAATGGCGGGCCTGAGCAGCTCGAACGGCTGACCACACGCGATTCGAATGAAGCTCGCGTAGTCGCCGCTGGGAGAGAACACCGGGCCGGGAAGAAGGTGGATCCCCTCGGAGGCGGCCTCACGCTGCACCGATCGTCCGTCGAAACCGTCGGGCAGCTGAATCCACAGCACGAAGCCGCCCTCCGGTGTGCTGACGCGAGTGCCGTCGGGAAAAACCCGCAACACCTCCTGGCGCGCCGCCTCTACCGACTGCCAGAGCGCGATCCGCAACTGCTTCAGATGTTTGTCGAACGCGCCCGACTCCAGAAACTCGGCCATGGCCAGCTGCGGAAGCATGGCGCCGGCGAGGTTCGTGAAGCTCTTGAGACGCGCGACCTCCGGCTGCCAGCGGCCCGCGTTCGACCAGCCGAGGTTGAACCCTGGCGCCACGTAGTGCGCGAGCGATGAACATTGGAGTACGTTGCCCGTCGTGTCGAACGCTTTGAGCGGGCGCGGCCGCTCACCGCTGAAGACCAGGTCGCCGAATGCGTCCCCTTCGATGATCGGGATGCGCCGCTCCGCCGCGAACCGCACGATCAACGCCTTCCGGGCATCGTCGACGCAGTCGCCAACGGGATTGTGACACGTGGCCGTCAACAGGATCGCCTTGATCGCATGCTGCGCCGCCGCTGCCCCCAGGAGATCCAGGTCGACGCCAAGCTTCGGCACATGAGGGACCTCGACGGCACGGAGCTGCAGGGCCTCGAGGGCCCGCAGGATCTCGAAGCACCCTGGACTTTCGACGGCGACGACATCACCTGCCCGCGCGACCGCGCGAATACTGAGGTTGAACGCTTCGATGGCGCCGGACGTGACGACGATGTCCTCGGGCGAACAGGTCGCTCCCTGCCGAAAGACGAGGCGCGCAATCTGTCGTCGAAGTCTCAGGCTGCCGCGGCTGTCCTCATAGCGAACCGCGTTGTCGGTGAACGCCGACAGGGCCATGCGAAGGGATTTGTTCAGGCGGTTGCGCGGCAGAAAGTCGGGACCCACTACGGCGGGGCCCAAATCAATCAGGCTGCGTCGGCCAGGAGGCAGCGTCACCGCGCTTCCGAGCGCCACGCGCACGGGGACGGGACCCCGGGCCGTGGACGCGACCGCCGGCGGCGTCGAGTCGGCCAGCGGAGCGCGACTGACGTAGAAGCCGGACTTTGGACGAGCCCTGACATAGCCCTGGCGCTCCAGCCAGGCATAGCAACCGACGGCCGTCGCGACGCTGACGCGACGGGTGTCGCGGAGCTGTCTGACCGACGGCAGCCGATCTCCGATTCGCAGGACGCCGGTTCGCAACTGCCGTTCGAAGTCTTTCGCGAGCTCCAGATACTTCGGGCAACCCGCCGGCACGCGCGATTCGACTGTCTCGGTCCGCATGGCCCTCAACTGTACCGCACCAGCAGTGACGGTATAGGTACAGATGTCCGTCCGGCGGCAGAGGACAGATCCGGTCTGTGTACCGTGCGCCGTGAATAGCGCCTGTATCGTCGCCGAGCGCGCGGACTTGGATAATCTTTCTCTGAAGGAAAAGGAGCTGTGATCATGACCCGACGCGATTGGTGTCTCGCGGCGCTCGGAGCTGCTGGCGGATCGTCCGTTCGGCTCGACGCACAAACGCTGCGCCGTGCGCACCGCTACCTGCACTACGACGTCTTCACCGATGTCGCGCTCACGGGCAACCAGCTGGCTGTCTTCCCGGACCCTTCCGGCCTCGCCACGGACGACATGGCGCGTGTGACGCGCGAGATGAACTTCTCCGAATGCACGTTCCTCTTTCCCGCCGAACAAGCCGGTACGGACGTCCGCCTCAGAATCTTCAGCCCCGAAGGCGAACTGCCGTTCGCCGGTCACCCCGTGATCGGCTCGACCTTCGCGCTGGCGCATGAAGGTCTCGTGAAGCCGGGGCAAGGCCGTGTGATCTTCGGGCTGGGCCTCGGCCCGACGCCCGTCGATCTCGAATGGAAGGCCGGGGAGCTCGCGTTTGCCTGGATGACGCAGCAGCCTCCCACGTTTGGTCCAACGCTCCACGCGCGCGAACGCGTGGCCTCGGTGCTCGGCATCGCGCCCGCGACGATGAGCGACGGAATGCCGATCCAGGAAGTCTCCTGCGGTCTGGCGTTTCTATTCGTGCCACTGAAGTCCCGTGCCGCCGTGGACCAATGCGTGCTCGACTCGCGCGCCAACGAGGCGATGTTCAAGGAGGCCGGGCTCACTCGTCGCGGAATCTTCGTCTTCTCCACCGAACCGGGGGACGACGAGGCGACCGTTTACAGTCGCATGCTCGGCGCGGGGCGCGAAGACCCTGCTACAGGATCCGCGAGCGGACCGCTCGGCTGCTATCTCGTTCGGTATCGCCTCGTGCCTCCCGATCGGGCAGGACAGATCGTCAGCCGGCAGGGCGTGAAGATGGGAAGGCCGAGCCGGGTTCACATCCGGATCGCCGGGACTCACGACAGCATCACTGACGTCAAAGTGGGCGGCGCAAGTGTGCTGGTCGGAGACGGACGGATTACGAAGATCTGATTCCTCGACAGCTCACGCGGCGGCGAGCCGCGGCCGCCGGGCGAAGAGTCCGTGCAGGAGGCGATCGAGGCCGGCGAAGCGGCCGCTGCCAGTCATCAGAATGACGAGGAGCGCGCCCAGCTCCACGAGGTTCTTGTTCACGATCAGATAGCTGCCTTCGCTCGGGATCGAATAGAAGTAGCCGACGAAGGGGGGCGTGGCGAGGTAGAACATGAGGATGAACGCGATTCCTGCGAGGCTCGCCACCCGCGTGAACAGACCGAGAATCAGGAAAAGGCCGACGAGCGTGAGCCCCCACATGGTGATGTAGTCGGCGTAGCCGAGCAGGTTCGGCTGGCTGGCCAGCGACCTGAACAGATCGGCAAACGGACCTCGTGCCTGCTTCAAATAGCCCGCGGCCGACCACGAGGGCGACGTCAGCTTGGCGACGCCCTCGTAGAGAAAGTGCCACCCCACGAAGACGCGCATCAGCGTGATCGCCACGAGCGCGCGGCGGGAGAGCGTTCCGTCTTCCATGTGGGCGGTCACCTACACCTTAAAGTCCGCGGCGCTGAAGGACAGCCGCGTCTTCGCCTCGATCGCCTCGTTCACCTTGAGCACCGCGACTGCGGTCTCGTACGCAACCTCGGACGGACAGTTCAGCGTTGCCTTGCCGCGTACCGCGTCGAAGAAGTTCTGCAGATGCGGCTGGTGATACGGGTCTGTGAGCGAGACCGGAACCGTGTGGCGGTCCGGCGCGACCGACTCCCGCACGTCCGCGATCGCGGCCCCTTCGCTCGTCGCCCGCGTTTCCTGAACCTGTGGCGCGCTGATGTAGCCCTTCTGAATCCACTCGTCCCAGGCGGGCGCGTTCGGGTCGCGATACAGCTGGCCCGCGTAGTTCAGCTCGGACTCGGAGAGGATCAGCGTGCCCTGATCCCCCATGAAATTTTCGAAGTAGCCCTGGCTGCCGTTGGTCGTCTGCGTCTGGTAGTACGCCTTGGCCGGGCCATTCGGAGTCTCGTAGTCGTAGACGGCCATCACCGTGTCGTACCACTCGTGGTTTTTCGGATCGTAGTACAGGAGTCCGCCGCTCGCCGTCACGTGCGAGGGATTCGCGCCGAGGAACCAGCTGTAGATGTCAATCTGGTGCGAGCCCAGATCCACGATCGGCCCGCCGCCCAGGCCTTTGTACCAGCGCCAGTTGCGGAACTGGTGCATGTCCTTGAAGCCGTACTTCTTGAGCCGATCCGCGGGAATCGCATACCGATCGGGAGCGCCGAGGTCCGGCGTGACCGCGCGGTTCCATTGCCCGTTGACCGTCACGATGCGGCCGAGCAGCTTCGCCTCGCCGAGCAGCTTGTCGTAGCAGTGCAGGTAGCGCGGGTTCGACCGGCGCTGGTGGCCGATCTGGAGGAGCTTGCCGGTCTCGCGCGCGGCCGCGACCATGTTGCGCGCGCCCTCGAGCGTGTTCGACATCTCCTTCTCGCAGTACACGTGCTTGCCCGCCTTGAGGCAGTCGATCGTGTGCCGCTCGTGCCAGAAGTCGGGCGTCGAGATGAGGATCGCGTCGAGCTCCTTCTCCTTGTCGAGCATTTCGCGGTAGTCCTCGTAGGCGTTGGGCTCGTGCTTGTACCGCTTGAGGGTGTTGACGACGCGGCGCTGGTTGTACTCCGTCCAGATGTCGCACACCGCGCGGAAGCGCAGGCCCGGGATGCGAAGCATCGCATCCGTCAGGACCTGGCCTTGCGCCCCCGCGCCCAGGAGCGCGATGTTGATCACTTGCAGGTCGGCTGGAGCAACGGGCGCGGCGGCGGCCGCCTCCGCCCGCGCCTGCTGGTGCTGGCGCTGCTTGTTCCAGGCGTATCCGAAAAGACCGAGCGCGGGGACCGTGGAGAGTCCCATCAGCACTTCGCGCCGATCGAGTTTTCGTGGTCCCTTCGTCTTGTCGTCTTCGCCGGCCATTGGTGTTTCTCCCTGAGGGACGACCCTGAAGGGTCGTACCACCTGCACGACCCTGAAGGGTCGTACTACATGACAAATCTATTCTGCCGGGCCTTCGAAGTGAAGAAGGTCGGCTCCCTCGCTCGGCTCCGGCAGGAGCCACGCCTCGAGCCCCGGCGTGCCTGCGCAGATCGCCTCGATCTCTTCAGTACTCATCAGCATGAAGGCGGTCGTGAGAGCATCCGCCACGGCGGTTGCGGCCACCCTGGGCCCTTCGTCGATCGGCTGCGCGATCGGAGGCCGCGGCAGCGCCACCCAGGTGGCGAGCCGTCCGCGGGCCGGTTCGCCGGTGCGCGGATCGCGGATATGGTCCTTCTTGCGCGCCCCCGAGGCGCCAAGCGCCGTCTGGCGGACGGAGAGCCGGCTCAGAACCCGCGATGGCGCTGTCGGATCGCTCAGCGTCAGCGGCCAGCCTCGGCCGCCCGCGGGTGGCTCGAGCGCAAGGACGGAGCTGAACCCTCCGTGGACGAGCGCGACCTGCACGCCCCACTCTTCGAGTAGTTCCGCCATCACGTCCACCGCGTAGCCCTTGCCGACGCCGCCAAGATCAACCTGCACGCCGCCTTTCGTCGCGGACACGAGGTAGTCGTCCGGGTTGACCTCGAGCGACGGCAGCCCCGTCCCGATCGAGATGTCGAACGCACCGCCGGTCAGGTCGAACATGTGGCGCGCGATCACGAGGCACTCCAGCGCCGACGGGCCGACCTTCGTGCTTTCGCCAGCCGCCAGACGGTTGACGCGCGCGATGTCGCTGTTAGGAAGGAAGCGGCTCAGCTCCCGCTCGAGGCGGTCGGTGAGATCGAACGCCGCCTGCGCCGCCTGCGCCGCGTACGCGTCGTCGGGGTGCACGGCGTACACCTCGAACACGGTCGCCATCGCCTCGTGCGAGAACCGCCGGACGTCGCCCAGCTCGCGAGCTTTCTCGATCGCGAGGCTGGTATCGGCGGCTTCCGGCATGTGGTACGACCCTTCAGGGTCGGCTACTCGGTCAGCGTCCAGCCCTGGCGGTAGTTGTGCTGGATGAACTGATCGGCGTCCGGCATGTTGGTGACCTTCATGTTCGGCGCGTCCCACATGAGACGCGTGCCGGGGAAGCGCAGCGCGACGTTCCCGAGCAGCACCGATTCCGTAAACGGGCCGGCGTAGTCGAAATGCGACACCGCCTGCCCCTTCTGCCTGATCGCATCCAGCCAGTTCTTCTCGTGGCCGGGCCGCCCCTCGGGAACGCGCGGCAGCGTCTTCGGCGGCCGCGGATTGAAGGCGGCCATCGCCGACTCGGGTATGAGCCTCGGGCTTTCCGAGTAGGTCTCGCACCACATCTTGCCTTTGCTGCCGACGAAGATCGTGCCCGACTCCGGCATCCTCCGATCCGGCTCGAGATCCTCGGGCCGCTCGGGAAGAATTCCGCCGTCGTACCAGTGCAGCCTGACGGGAGGCATGTTGTCGCGCGCCGGGTACGACAAGTGGATAACCGATGACGGCGGATAGCTGTCGTTGTACTCGACACGCTTCCCGAAGCCGCGCTCGCCGGGTGCCGGCGGCAGGAAGTTATACGCGAGCGTCGCGATGACGCTCGTCGGCGCGCCGAGCTTCAGGACCGTGTAGGCCGCGTCCATCACGTGGCACGCCATGTCGCCCATGGCGCCGGCGCCGAAGTCCATCCACGCGCGCCAGCCGAACGGGTGATACGTGCGATGGAAGGGACGCATGGGCGCCGGTCCAATCCAGAGCTCCCAATCCAGGCCCTCGGGTACCGCCTGCGTGTCGGCCGGCCTGGGCATGCCCTGCGGCCAGATCGGCCGGTTGGTCCAGCAGTGCACCTCGCGCACCTCGCCGATCGCGCCGGCGCCGAACCACTCCTGCATGAGGCGCAGGCCCTCTTCCGAGTGACCCTGGTTCCCCATTTGCGTCACGACCTTGTACTTGCGCGCGGCCTCGGTCAGCGCCCGAGCCTCGCTGATGGTGCGCGTCAGCGGCTTCTGCACGTACACGTGCTTCCCCATTTGCATCGCGGCCGTCGCGATCACGGCATGCGCGTGATCGGGCGTCGCGACGAGGACCGCGTCGATGTCCTTCGACTTCTCGAGCATCACGCGGTAGTCCTTGTACTTCGCGGCCTTCGCGTGCTTCTCCCACGTGCCTCGCCGCGCGATCGCGGTCTTGGCGGCCTCGCTCTCGTCGCAGTCGCACAGCGCGACGATGTTGTCGGTCTTCGCGACGTTCTCCATGTTCGACGTGCCCATGCCGTGCGCGTAGCCGACGATGGCGACGTTGATGGTGTCGCTCGGGGCCTGGAACAGGGGGCCGCCGAGCACGTGGCGCGGCACGATCGTGAATCCGGCCGCGGCGGCAGCCGTGCCCATGAACGAGCGGCGGGAAACCGTGGTTGGGGGCTTCTTCTCAGTGGTCATCGTGTGCTCTCCGGCATGGTGTCCAGTTCCTGAAACGCGGTCGCAGCGGCCCGGCGCGGCGACCTCGGTAGACCTTGCGCGACGCGCTCGCGCCAAATGTACCAGAGGTCGGGCATCGCGCGCGCGAAGTCGTGCCAGCGCAGCTTCGACCCCGGCTTGTCGTGCCACGCGGGCAGGACCAGCTCGTACAGCCGATCGCGACGGGGGGGCTCGCCGGGCGCGACCGGCAGCCGCAGGTACCGGGCGATGAGCTCGACGTCGAAGATCCACTCGCTCCGGAAGGGGGCGGCGAACAGCGTGGCGGTCGCGGCGTTCACGCGCATCATCTTAGCGCCACACTGGGTGTCGTACACAGGGAGATCGAGGGCGAGCGATACCGCCGTCGCGAACATCCGACCGAAGTAATGGCGCGTGGCCTTCCGCTTGATATCACGGCCCATCAGCATCACCCGCGATCCAAGCA
The DNA here is from genome assembly GCA_963847125.1 of uncultured Acidobacteriota bacterium. GTDB lineage: Bacteria > Acidobacteriota > Vicinamibacteria > Vicinamibacterales > 2-12-FULL-66-21 > DATAEE01. The sequence goes on along the minus strand of CAWJYM010000004.1, from coordinate 676,448 downwards.
CGAACTCAATGGCTGGACGGTCGCGGAGCACGGCCAGGAAGTCGTCGATGGCGCGGAGCGGCGTCGCGAGATCCGCGTCGAGGAATCCGACGAGCCCGGCGCGCTGCGCGATCCCGGAGAGGACGCCGGCGCGCACCGCCTCTCCCTTGCCGCAACGGGCCGAGTGCCGCAGCGTCGTCACCGCGTCGGGCGCCGCCGCACGCATCCTCTCGAGGATCTCCCCGGTCCCATCGACGCTCCCATCGTCCACCATCACCAGGCGCACGCGAGGGTGCGAGCTGACGAAGCTCAGGAAGGCGTCCGAGTCCAGCCGCGCCGCCTCGTTGTAGCACGGCACGACCAGGGCCAGTTCGGGGGGCGTCATGGCGCGCTCGTCGCCCGCCACAGTGCCACAGAGGGCGCTTGCTCAGCAAGGAAACGGTCCCACAATCCGCGCTCGATGTAGACCGTCAGGAGCACTTCCGGCCTGAGGCCGTAGAACTCCGAGACGAAGCGATCCCCGAGCGCGGCCTCGACGGCGGCCGCGTGGTCCATCGAGGCGACGACGACCGGCGCTTGCATCGCCAGCGCGTCGCCCGGCGCGGTCCAGTAACCAACGTGGGGCATCGTCCGGAGGTACCAGGGAAGCGGCCACTGCTCGTGCGGCGCCGCGATGACCGACACCAGCATGCCTGCCCCGTCGGGGTGCAGGGCCGCCAGCGCGCGGATCCTGGTTGCCATACGGACGGCGTCGGGAACGGTTTGCGCGTAGACGTAAGGATTTCGCGGATCGGACGCGTAGGTCACCGACGCGCGCCAGGCCTGCCATCCCAGATGTCCCGACCCGACGAGGAACGCCGCGGCGACGGCAAACCTCACCACCCGGAACGATGTCGCTTTGAGAAGGTTAGAGAAGCCGATTCCGGCGAGCACGATCGTCCCGACGTAGAACGGCAGAACGTTCCACGGAGTCTTGTAAGGGATGGACGAGTAGATGGCCGTCGCGACGATGGCGTAGCAGGCCAGATAGCGGGACCAGAAAACGCGCTCAGGGGGAGACGACCCTGAAGGGTCGTACCACAACCGTGCAGCCGTCACCGCGCCGGCGATCGCCAGCGCGAGCACGAGCCCCTCGCTCCACTTCAGGCCTCCGGACGAAGAGTACGTGAGCAGCCCGAGGTAGAAGCTCCACGGGTGCACGTGGTTCGCCGGGGCGATGACGCGATCGAGGTACGGGCCGGCTGCCCGAAACGGATCGAGGACGGCTCGCGGCGCGGTGAGAAACGACGAATAGAAGAGCGCGGCGACGGCCGCCGCCGCCGCGATGCCGACGAGAAACGGCGTCACCGGCTGCCGGCCCAGCGGACTCTGCCGATGTCCCGTTCCCAGCGACCACCAGGCGATCGCGAATGCGGCGAGCGCGGCGGGCAATACGATGGCCGAGGTCTCCTTGGTCGCGATCGCCAGGCCTGCCGCGACGCCCGCAACGGTAGACCACGCGAGCCCCCCGCCTGCCTCGCCGAAGCGGCCCAAGCCCCTCGGCCGCGAAGGCGGGGCCGTCGCGGCGCGCCCGATGGCGATCACGAACGCGAGCGTGAAGAACGCGAGCAGCGACTCCTGAATGAACATCCGCGAGTAGAAGACCATCGCGGGCGAGAGCGCCAGAAGCCACGCGCTCGCGGCCGCCGCGGTCCGTCCAATCCCCGCCGAGAGCAGCGGCAGCAGCAGGATCGTCGCCGCGCCGAACGTCGCGGTCACCCCACGGAGAGTGCGCTCGTCAAGGGACGCGAGCGTCGTCTGGCCGCGCAGCATTGCGGCCGGCAGCGTCAGGTAGTACAGCGTCGGTCCGTGGTGGTCGTGGGCGTCGTAGGCGTACTCGCCGCGCTCGAGCAGCGCGCCGAACTTGAGGGCCTGGTTTGCTTCGTCGTGGTGCATCGGGCGCGCGTCGAGCCGGGTCAGGCGCAGCGCCAGCCCGGCGGCCAGCGCGAGCGCCACCAGCGCGCCCATGCACGCGCGTGTCATTCCTCCTACCGGGGGCCCCAATCCCCCGGCGTCGGCTGGCCGTAGATCTCTACCTCGACGTAGTGGTTCAGGTCGTTCGTCGTGTTCCCGTTGGAGGAGAGCCGGACGTACCGGCCCTTCGCGCCCTTCGGGTCGATCAGCCTGCCCTCGGCGACCTCGACGTACTCCTTGTCCTTCCCGGCGCCCAGCTTCGACGTGTTGTCGTGGTCGTTGTTGAAGACCGCGGTGACGCCGGTCTTGAACGCCGGGTCGTCGGACACCAGGACGACGACGTCACGGTAGACGCGAGCCTGGCTGTGGTAGTGCCACATGAGGACCGCGTGGAGCGGGTGCGAGGCGCCGAGGTCGATCTGGACCCATTGGGGACCCGGCCCGAGCTCGATGAAATACCCGTCGCCGCCGGACTTCTCGCCGTCGTTGGCCATGTCGAGCTCGCCGATGACCGGCTGCATGTCGCTCGAGGTCACCGGTTTCTTCGCCGACAGCAGGACGGTGCCCTTGGGCACGTAGAACGGTCCGCGCGACTTGCCCGTGATCACTTCGAGGTTGGAGCTTTTGATGTTGGTCGGCGTGCCGACGAACATCGGTTTGGGGAGCTTCAGCTTGAGCTCTACCTTATTTGGATCCTGCTGCGCGGCGAGGGGTACGAAGGTCAACGCTATCAATAGAGAGCCTGCGAGTGTGGGCTTGGTCATAAAGGGAGATCTTACACCTGCGGCGCTCTGCGGTGGGACGAAGGGCGCGGGGCCTGGCCCGCGCCCTGAAAGCAACCCGATGGCGGCCGCGCTGATGAAACGCTAGGAACCGCACAGACGCGCCGGCACCGACGTGCGACACCGGTTGGCGGCGATGAGGTTGGGAGTACTCGCCTCATCGGTCACGATATCGGCCGGCTCATTGCCGCGCGCGCTGTTCAGGATCACCAGGTTGTTGGTCGACGCATCGAACGAGAGGTCCGCGTTGGGACGGGGCGTGGCGATCAGGACGATTCCGCCTGAGAAATCCGTATCGGCCCCGTTATCGACCCCGTTATCCCGCACGACATTCTGGAAGATGGCGTTGTGCTTCGACCCGGCGAGGACGATGCCCCCGCCGCCGAGGATGGGCAGGAACTCCGCGTCCGCGAATTGCGTGCACACTTCGGTGTTGGCGGAGACCTTGTTGTCGAACACGGCGGTCTGGCCGCTGCCGCCGGCTTGACCATCGGCCAGCAGGAATATGCCGAGACAGTTTCCCCATGCGTCGTTGTCGGAGACAACCACTTTCTGGCTGTGCCGAGCCAGTATGCCGAACGCGTTGTTCCATACGCGGTTATGGCTGACGACCGCGTCGGCTTCGAGTGAGTCCCCGATGTAGAGGCCGGCGTCGTGGCTGCCGCTGACCGAGTTGCGCGTGAACGTCGTGCCGATCCCATCGAAGGACGCGATCCCGTAGGCGGTATTGTCGATCGCGACCACGTGGGACACCTTCAGGTTCTTCGTGCCGAATCCGAAGATCCCCTCGCCCTGGAACCCGACGATGCGAAATCCGGTGATGGTGACATCTTCGAGTCGGGCCATATAGCTTCCCGTGGTCGGGTTGAAGTCCGGTGGGGCGACGCAGATCCCGACGTCGTGACCCGGTATGTAGCAGTCGCTCGAGCCGTAGTGCGAGGGCTCGAGAACGACTCTGCCATGAGCCCGCAGCGTGAGCCCGTTGGTACGGATCCTCACGCTCTCGTAGTATTCGCCCGCTTTCACCACCACCGTGTCGCCAGGCGAAGCGGCGTCCACGGCATCCTGGATCGATTCGCCAGGGCGGACGACGTGGGTGTCGGAGCTCGCGGACGCCTGTAAGGGGACGATCACCCCTGCGATCGCGAACGTGGTTCCGGCAAATAACATTCCCCTGAATCGGCGCATGACTCCCCCCTTTGTATGGAGCACCGAGAACTGACGAGCTTCCGCCCATCGATGGGTCGCTCGTTCAGCCTCTGGTGCTTCGTGCTGATTTCTAAACGCTTGGCAGGGCGGATTCCGGACAGACCGTCCGATTACTCCGCTCGCAGGACGGACATCGGCGCCACGCGCACGGCCCTGACCGCCGGCACGAGCGAGCCGGCGAGCGTCATCAGAAGGGCAAGGCCGACTGCCGCGGCGAACGTCGCGGGATCGCTCGGCGCGACGCCAAAGAGCAACGCGCGCATGCCTCGCGCGGCCGCGTAGGCACCCAGTACGCCCGGCACGATACCGAGCAGGGCCAGACGCATCCCGTCCGCGAAGATCATGCGGCCGACGCGCGAGGGGTCCGCGCCCAACGCCAGGCGCACGGCGATCTCCTGCGATCGCTGCGAGACGGTGTAGGCCAGCAGCCCGTAGATGCCGACGCTCGAGAGCAGGACCGCGACGACCGCCAGCACACCGAGCACCTGGAGCTGAGCGCGCCGACTGGCCGTCTCACCGGCGATCACGTCGTCGAGCGGGCGCACGTCGGAAATCGGCTGCTCGGGATCGGCCGCGCGGACGATCTGGCGGACGGCGGAGACGAGAGCGTCACCCTGACCCGAATGCCGAATCACGAGATCCTTCGGGTCGAAGTTGGCGGGGTTTCCCTCGGGAATCTGCGGCGCGGGCAGGTACATCTGAGGCTCGCTGTTTCGTTCCAGGCCGCGGACCCTGATGTCGCCAACCACTCCGACGACGGTGCGAGTCTGGCCTCGGTGCCCGAACGTTTTGCCGATGGGATCCTGACCCGGCCAGTACCGCTCGACGAACGACGCGCTGACGACGGCGATCCAGGCCCGGTCGCCGGTGTCGGCCTCCTCCACGTCACGCCCGCGGTGAAGGGGAATGCCCACGGTCCTGAAATACTGCGGCGTCACCCAACGGTGGCTCACGCCGGCGCTTCGGGCGGTCCGCGTTTCGTGACCGGGGACCTCGACTCCGGTAATCAAGCCCGTCACGACCATCGGCAGGCCGCTGATGAACGCGGCGCTCTGGACGCCCGGCAGGGCGCGGACTCCTGTCAGAACCGGCTCGTAGAACTGACCGCGACGCACCGGGCTGTCGTACTTCGGTCGCGGCAACGCCGTCCTGAGCGTCAGCACATTCTGCGGCACGAATCCGGGGTCGACCGCCTGCACGCGCCACACGGCGCGGATCAAGAGGCCGGATGTGATCAGCAGGATCACCGACATCGTGACTTCGACGGTCACGAGGACGGCGCGGAGGCGTTGCTTCCGGCCGCCGCCTGCGCGGTTGCCCTCGCGCAGCGCGGCGAACCCCGTGCGGCCGCCAGAGCGAAGGGCGGGAACGACGCCGAACCCCAGGCCTGTGAGAGCCGTGAACACCGCCGCCAGGGCGAGCACGCGCAGGTCGAGGCTGGGCTGACTGGCGATCGGCAGCGTGGGAGGAACGAGGCTCGACAACAGCGGGATGCTCGACGGCGGCAACGAGAACGCCCGCGGCGCCACCCAGCAGCGCCAGGATCACGCTCTGGGTGATCAGCTGCCGCGCCAGTCGCCCCCTGCCCGCGCCGAGCGCTGCGCGCACCGCCATTTCGCGCTCGCTCGCGGCCGCGCGGGCCAGGAGCAGATTGGCGAGATTCGCGCACGTGAGCAGCAGCAGGCACAGGGTCGCGCCACCGAGCGCCATCAGCATCAGTCGGAAGCGCGGGGACATGTTGTCCCGCATCCGGAAGAAGCTGACGCCGGTCTCCGCGTTGGTCTCCGGGTAATCGCGGCCAAGGCGTTCGGCCAGCATCGAGAGCTCCGCTCTGGTCTGTTCGAACGTGACGCCCTGGCTTGAGACGGCCCACGGCCTCGATGTAGGTGTTGGTGCGACTTTCGAAGTCCTCCGCTCGCAACGTCAACAACGTCCACAGCTGTACGTCTCGGCTGGGAAAGTAGAACGCGCGCGGCATGACGCCGATGATCGTGTAGGGGGCGCCATTGAGGTTGACCTTCCGGCCGAGTATCCCTGCGTCGCCGCCGAACTGCGACTGCCAGAGGCCATAGCTGATGACGGCGCCGTCGATGTCGCCATGATCCGGCCCTGCCGCGCCGTAGCGCGAAGCGCGGAGGCGGGTTTCGAAGACGCGCCCCAACACTGGCTTGACGCCGAGCAGGGGCAGCACTTCGGGCGTCACCCGCGTGATCGCGAGGCGTCGCGGCTCTCCGCCGCCAACCAGGTTCACGGCATCGTTGAAGAACGCGCCCATCTCCTCGAACGACGAGCTCATCGTCTTGAAGTCACGATAGTTGGCCGGCGAGAGCTGGTTCATGCATCCCCAACCGCCGCCCGTGCGCGGACCCTCGCAGAGTCGCACCAGGCGGTTCGGATCCGCGAACGGCAGCGGCCGGAGCAACACGAAATCCGCGGCGGAGAATGCGGCCGTATTGGCGCCGACGCCGAGCGCGGTCACCAGGATGGCAGTGAGCGCGAAGCCGCGGGCGCGGTTCAGAGTGCGAGCGGTGTAGCGCAGGTCCTGGATCAGCATGTCCAGGTGGAGCGGCGAGTGCTTTCATGATGACCTCGTGGTCGCGATGCAGCGGTTCACTTGCCCGCCGGCTTCAGCTCCCAGAGCACGTTCACGATCACCCAGCGGCCGTTCCATTTCGCCATGTGCATGTAATCGACCCAGCCGGACATGGTGGCGCGTACGCTGGCGGCATTCTGGAACACGTCCAGAATGACGACGTCCTTCTGCATCTGCTCTGGCGGCGTGTCCTTGCCGCCACCATTACGCGTGTTCTGCACGAGCGTCATCGCGCTCTGCTGTCCCAGGCTGTGGCGGCGGTTCTGGGGGTTCGTGTTCACGATGCGCTTGGCCAGCTCGGGGTGAAGCGCGCGCTCCATGCGGGCCGCATCAGCCGTGTACCAGCCTTCTACGTAATCCAGGGCAGTGGCGCGGATGGCGGCTGATTCGTCGGTGGCTTGATGATTCGCGGCGCCGACCGGCAGCGCCAGTGCAAGAAGAATGAACGTGACGGGTCGATACGACATAGAGCCATTACCTCATTGATATGCACAGGAGGGGTATATCCACTGTACACATAGTTGTCGCGTTAGACGGGAAGATTGAGCCGTCGGTTGGTCCGAGTAACAGCCCCTGACGAGGCGACCGCGGGCGGGTCGTCTTGCCTGACCGCCTCCGGTATGCCGGGCGCCCTCCGGCGGGTCGGGTGTGCCGCCTCGGCGGTTTACGCACAAGCCCGCGGCAGGTCGCGAAATCCCCAATGAATCCGGCGATTCCTGTGCGCTCCGCACGGCACGCCGTCTGCAACTTGCGGCGAGCCTGCGAAGTGTCAGCAATCCGTCAAGGCGAGGTTGACCGCGACGGTTCAAGCCCGACAGGAGGACACATGAAACGGTTAGTCGTGGGAATCATCGCAGCGGCGGTTCTGGTGTCGACGGCGCGCACGGCCGTGGCCCAGTCCAAGACCATCAACGCAGAGATGAAGACGGCGACGGCGGTCGTCGAGGCGATCGAAGCCTCGACACGGACAGTCACGCTCAAGAAACCAGACGGCACCTTCGTGTCGATCATCGCGGGGCCGGAGATGAAGCGGTTCGATGAGCTCAAGCTCGGCGACAAGGTCACAGCCAAGTATTACGAGAACGTCGTCGTCCGGCTGAAGAAGCCTGGCGAGGCGGACGTGAACACCGGGGCAACGGCCACGACCGGTTCGGAACAGGTCCTGCCGGGTGGCACCAAAGCCAAGCAGCGGACCATCACGGCCCTGATCACCGCCATCGACCCGGTCATGCCCTCGATCACCTTCACCGGGCCGAACGGCTGGAAGTACTCGTCCACAGTGCTGGACAAGGCGGCTCTGGCCAACGTGAAGGTCGGCGACAAGGTCGACATCATCTGGACAGAGGCGGTGCTGGTGTCGGTCGAACGCGGCGGCACATAGGGCTCACATCCGGGGCGATCCGCCGTGATCGCCCCGGACCTCCCCACGTTCGCTCCATTCCAACGAAGGAGTGCGCGGTGTTCCCTAAGCTCTCCGCGGAGTTTCTCGGCACGTTCTGGCTCGTTCTCGGAGGGTGCGGCAGCGCGGTACTCGCGGCCGCCTTTCCCGAGGTCGGAATCGGACTCCTCGGAGTGTCGCTGGCTTTCGGTCTCACGGTGGTGTCAGGCGCGTACGCGCTCGGCCCAATCTCGGGCGGTCACTTCAACCCCGCTGTCTCCGTCGGCTTGTGGGCGGGAGGCCGCTTTCCTTCCGCCCTGCTGTTGCCTTACACCGCGGCGCAGGTCCTCGGTGGCGTCGTCGGCGCAGGCGTGCTGTACCTCATCGCGAGCGGCCGCGCGGATTTCAGCCTCGCGGGGGGGTTTGCCTCCAACGGCTACGGCGTGCATTCACCGGGCGGCTATTCGCTTGGCGCGGCGCTCGTGTGCGAAGTCGTGATGACGTTCATGTTCCTGGTCGTCATTCTCGGCACCACTCACAAACGCGCTCCGGCAGGCTTCGCAGGCCTCGCAATCGGCCTCGCACTCACATTGATCCATCTGATCAGCATCCCGGTGACGAACACCTCGGTCAACCCGGCGCGCAGCACCGCAACCGCGCTCTTCGTTGGAGACTGGGCGCTCCGTGAGCTCTGGTTGTTCTGGCTTGCTCCGGTGATCGGCGCCGCAATCGCGGGCTTCGCACACAAGGCGGTTCTCGAAGGCTCATCCGGGAAGTAAAGCGTCACCACCTGCCAGCACCCTGCCCCTCACCGCGCCCAGCGGACGTATACTGCGCTGGAGTTTCGGGCGTTCTGGGTGTGCGCTCGCCTGAGCAACGAAGGAGGCCTGCATGTCACTGTCGCGCCGCAGCTTCGTACGGACCATCGGGCTGGGCGGTGCCGGCCTGTCCACAGCGTTCGTCATCGGTCGCGGCCGCGAGGCGATGACGTTCGAAGGCGGTACGCCGCAGTCGTTGCAACCACCGGACGATGGCGTCATCCAGATCGACTCGAACGAGAACGCGCGTGGTCCCGGGAAGTCCTCGATCGATGCGCTGCACCGGGCCATCTCGGCGCGCGTGGGGCGCGGCTATCCCCCGGACTACGTGGGAGATCTCAGAGAGACGATCGCGGCGCGCTACAACGTGGCCGCCGACAGCGTGATCATCGGGACCGGTTCCGGCCCGATCCTCGAAGCGGGTGTGCGGGCGTTCTGCTCAGCGAGCAAGCCGCTCGTCACCGCGTCGCCGTCGTACGCCGCGCCCGAAGGCGCCGCGCGCAGAATCGGCGCCCAGGTCAAGGCCATCCCAGTCGACCGCGAGCTCAAGCTCGACCTGGATGCGATGGCCGAGGCCGCGACGGGCGCCGGGTTGGTGTTCGTCTGCAACCCGAACAACCCAACGGCGACAGCGCACAGCTTTGCGGCCGTCGATCGGTTCGTGCGCCGCGTCAAGCAGGCGTCTCCGGACACGGCGATCCTCATGGACGAGGCCTACATCGACTATACGTACGATGCGGCCGTCAAGACAGCCATTCCGCTGACGCAGGAACTGCCCGGCGTGTTCGTGGCGCGCACCTACTCGAAGGCGCACGGCATGGCCGGGCTGCGCCTGGGATACGCAGTGGGTCAGACCGCGACGGTGCGGGCCGTATCACAGGCCTGGAGCCTGGGCAGCATGAACACGCTGACCGCGGCCGCTGGCATCACGTCGCTCAGGGACACCGCGCACATGGAAGAGGAACGCAAGGAAAACGCGCGGGTGCGCGACCTCACGCTTCAGGCCTTCAGGAAGATGGGGTACGAGGCTTCCGACTGCCACACCAACTGCATCTTCGTGAACCTGGGCCGTCCGGCCCGCGAGTTCAGAGACGCCTGCCGCAAGCTCGGCGTGGCAGTAGGGCGCGACTTTCCACCGATGGAACAGACCCACAGCCGCATCTCGCTCGGGACGATGGATGAGATGCGGAAAGCCGTGGTGGTTTTCGAGAAGGTCCTCGGAAAGCCCACGAACCTGTAGGTGCGTTCACTTCTTGCGCATCCAGACGTCCCATGTGACCGGCCCGGCTTCGTCATCCGTGAGTGGGAGGCCCGCCACTTTGAGCGCCAGCTTGATCTGGCCGTGATGGTAGCCCTCGTGCCAGAGCATGTGCTGGAGCAGGAGGATCGGGTGGTCGTAGTGAAGATCCATGTCCCGACCTGACAGCACCCTACCCTTCACCGCGTCCCGCACCGTCTTGGCGCTGTCGCTCAGCATCTGTGCGACGCGATCACGGTCACGCTCGACCACCCACTCGTCCTTTGGTACGTTCGTGGCGAACTCGGGAGCATCCTCGAAGACGAACACCAGCCGCACGTAGTGGATGTGCGTGAATAGCTCCGCGACGGATGGGCTGCTCTCGATCGCCCTGGCCTCCAGCCCGCCCTCCGGGAGAGCACGCAGCAGGTTGACCAGGATCGCGTTGTTCCGGTCCCAGGAGTCCAGCAGGGCCTCGAGCAGGCGCTCATCCGGTGCGTTCGACATGTCCTCACACTACTTGAGTGCTTGTGCAATCAGAAACAACCCTGCCCCGATGACGGCGACCCCGATGGCGCGAGGGCCGTCCGCCGGCCCAGGCGAGGCTCCGCGCCGGCGGTGGCCCCGAGAGCCCGGTCGACTCCAGGAGGAAGTAATCGAAGGGGCCCTTCCGGGACACGCACTCTCTCGGTTGGCGTCAGCGCGGATCGCTGACAAGGCACTCGAGTACCGCACGGCCTCGCGGCGAGACGCGGTAGCCGACCTCGAGGCTCTCGGTGAGGCCGAGCTCTTTCAGCTGTCGGACGCGACGCTTGAACGGCGGCACATCGGCGTCTACCTGCGGCGCTAGCACGCGCGAGACGACGCCGGGCTGGTCGGCGATCAGCTGCAGGTAGCATGTCGTCCAGGGCTTCGGGCAGGCGGCGTCGATCCTGGCCAGCCTTCCGACGATAGCCTCGAGCTCGGCGTGCTCCGGCACGTGTTCTCGGAGGGCGATGCGCGGATCGTCACCGGCGAGACGAAGCTCGATGCGCAGCAGCGTGCCCTCGCCGGCGATCGACGCCCGCAACTCGCCGGGTGACATGCCCGTGCGGCGCACGTCCTCCGTGGTGATGTCGCCTTCGTCGACGACGGTGACGCGATCGAGGCGGAGCACGCCGACCGGCGAGCGGAGTGAAGAACCGTCGGCTGGCGGCGGCCGCCGCCAGCGCCTGAAGGCGAGCGTCACACGGCCCTCGGCGATGCCCTGCAGGATGTCGCGGCGAAACAGCATCAGATCCGTCTCGCTCCTTGGCCCGTGGCCTGTGCTCACTCGCTGCGTAAGGCGATCACGGGGTCGATCCTGGTCGCACGCCGAGCCGGAAGCCACGACGCGAACTCGGCCACCCCCAGCAGCGTCGTCGCCACCGCCAGGTAGATGAGCGGATCCCCCGGCTCGACTTCGAACAGCGCCTGCCGCATCAGTCTCGAAACGAAGACCGCACCAACGATGCCCAGGGCGATGCCAAGGAGCGTGAGCCGGCGGCCATGCCCGAGCACCATCCGCATGACCACGCGCGGCGATGCGCCGAGTGCCATCCGTATACCGATCTCACTCGTCCGGAGCGCGACGAGGTGCGCCATCACGCTGTACACCCCGAGGCTGGCGAGCACCAGCGCGAGCGCGGCGAATCCTGCCAGCAGCACCAGTGCCAGCCTGCGGTCGGCGATGGTCTGCGCGATGCGCGTGGAAAGCTGTTCCGGTTGGAGCAGCGGGAGATCAGGGTCCACCGCCCGCAAGGCATCCCGCACGATCGACGCCATCGCGGTAGGACCGAGGTCTGTTCGCACCAGGATGTTGGTGAAGGTCTCGGGCCGCTGCAGCGCCGGCAGGAAGTAGTCTGCCTCGGGCGCTGTGCTCAGGCCGGAGCTGCGCACGTCGGCGACCACGCCGACGATCTGCGATGGCAGTTGTCCCATGCCCGTGATCAGGGTCCGGCCGATCGGATCTTCGCCGGGGAAGTGACGCGCGGCGAAGGTCTCGTTGATGATCACGACGTGCGGAACCCGCGCGCTGTCGCGCTCGTCGAAGTCACGCCCGGCGCGGAGGCGAATTCCGAGCGTCGTGAAGTATTTCGGCGACACAAGATGTCGATTCGCGTACGGCCGTTCGCTCATGGGCGGCACGGGGCGGCCCACGACCGCGACCGGTGCCGGCGTCTGCCCGCCGGTCAGTGGCACGCGGTCGGTGAGTGCGGCCGAGGTGCTGCTCGGCAGAGTCGAGAGGCGTCTGTACAGCTGCTCGTAGAATGCGACGAGCTTGTCGCCGTCGTAGCGCTGCGGCGGCAGGCCGAGCTGTGCTGTGAAGATGCCCTCTGGCTCGAACCCCGGCTCGACCCGCTGAAGACGAGCGAAGCTTGCGAGCAGCAGGCCGGCTGCGACGAGCAGCACGAGCGACAGCGACACTTCGGCGACCAGGAGGCTCGCACGCAGACGCTGGCCGGCGGCGGTAGAGCCGCGACTGGCGTCTTTGAGCGTCTCGTTTACGTTCACACGGGCAGCCTGCAATGCGGGCAGCAGGCCGATCGTCAGCCCGGTCATGAGCGTCACCATCAGCGAGAACACCAGGGCCACCGGATCGAGCCGGATCTCCACCGCGCGCGGAATCAAATCGGCCCCCAGGGCGACGACCGCGCCGAGCGCCCACTGCGCGAGCAGCACGCCCACCGCTCCCCCAAGCAGCGCCAGGAGCATGCTTTCGAGCACCATCTGGCGCACCACGTGGATCCGCCCGGCGCCGAGAGCGAAACGCGCCGCAATCTCCTTGCGCCTGCCGGCGAAGCGCGCCAAGAGCAGGTTGGCGATATTCGCGCACGCGATGAGAAGCACGCAGCCCACGGCGCCGAACAGCATCAGATAACTCTGACGCTGCTCACCCACGGCATCGTCGAGCAGCGGCACGACTTCGATCTGCGACGGCGCGTCGACGTTCGCCGGGTTCGCCTGGCGGTAGCCGGCGGCGATGACGCTCATGGCCTCGCGAGCCTGCTCGAGGGAAACGTCCGGCCGCAGCCGTGCGACAGCCTGGAAGAAGAAGCCGCCGTTGTTCAACTGCGAGGGCACGAGATAGGGCACTTCAGCCGGCCGCGGCACCCAGATCTGGAATGGATTCAGGGGAAACGCCGACGCAGCCGGTGGCAGGACGCCGATGATTGTGTAGGGTGCGCCGTTCAGCGTGAGCGCCTGTCCGAGCGCAGAGGGATCGCGGTTGAGGCGCTCCTGCCAGATGCGATGGCTGATGAGCACCACGTGCTCGCCTCCGGGGCGGTCCTCGTCTGCCGAGAAATTGCGTCCCACCAACGGTTCCAAGCCCAGCGCCGGTAACAGCGAGGCCGAGGCGTGAAGCGCGACCAGCTGTTCCGGGTCGCCCCGTCCGGTCAGCGTGAAAGCATTGCCCGCAGAAAACGCGAGGTCGCTGAATACCTGCTGCCGCTGCTGCACCGTGAGGTAGCGCGGATACGAAAAGCCGACGCGCGTGAGATTCTGGGCCTCGTTCGTCGAGCTCAGTCTGACTATGCGTCCCGGCTCGCGGTACGGCAGCGGGTGGAGAAAGACCGAGTTGATCACGCTGAAGAGCGCGACGGTCGCGCCGATCCCGAGCCCGAGGCCCACGACCGCGACGAGCGTGAACCACGGCGACTTCCGGAGTTGGCGGACGGCGTAGCGGAGCTCGAAATGCATGCGCGACCCGCCAGCGGTCAGCCGGAGACGGCGAGCCGCGCGAACTGACGCTTCAGCGCGTTGACCTCTGCCAGGTAGCGGCGGACGTCGTGGTCGCCGCATCGCTCGCCGCGTCTGAGCCGGAACCCGCGACGCGCGTATGCGTTGCCGGCCCCGCTCCCGCACAGGTGGATGAGTGTCGCGAGGTCCTGCCGCTGCTGCAGCGAGGCGGTGGCGATGCGGTTGCGCCCGAGAGTGCGCGCGACCGTGCGATCCAGCAGCGCTGCGGTCATTTCCACCGCGTGCCCGGGCACCACGCGCGTGTAGAGCGAGTTGAACCAGCACGACCGCGGGTCGTGCCAGGGGCCGTCCTCGACGACGATGTTTTCATGGATGCAGTAGCGTCTGGCTTCCGCGAAGGTGCCGTCGGTGATCTGAAACATGCCGACGGCGCTCGAGGCCGGCCGGTACACCTCGAAGGGGTTCCAGCTGAGTCGCCACCGCCAATAGGTCCGTGCCATCGGATTGCCGCTGCCCTCCACCTGGGCCAGTGCGGCGAGCAGTTCCGGCGTGATGACCGCCGTGGAGTGCTTGGCGAAGAGGGGGCCGTATTGCCGCCAGGTCTGCGCCGGAGGCTTAACGAGTGAGCCGCTGACCGGGAAAAATACCTCCGTCGGCTTGCGGGCCACCTGCACCATCCAGTTCACCGCCGCCCAGACCGCCACCAGGAGAACCGTTCCGACGACGATCCGGATGGCCAATGGTGCGAACCGCAAGGCCACCAGCGCGCGTCCGGCCAGGCGCCAGGCCGCCGATGAGCGGCGCGCCCGGCGGCGTCGGGTGCGCGTCCTCCAAGGTGCGCCGCGCGAAATCGTCGCGTAGGGCATGACGGGTACACCTCAGTATGCCCGGCCCGCCAAATTCCTACCAGTTCAGTCCTTACCACCGGACGCCGCGGGCGCACCGGGCGGCGCGCGGAAGGGCTCGAGCCGGAGCCACGTCAGCGATCTCCAGGCCCACTCGAGGGGCCCGAAGCGGAAATGTGCGAGCCAGACCCGAGCAGCCCAGACCTGAAGCGCGAACACAGCGATGCCCATCGGGATGGTGACGCTGTTGCCAAAACGGCCCAGGAGGCCGAGGCCGAATCCGAAGAAGACGAGCACGCCGATCGCGGTCTGGCCAACATAGACGCTGAGCGCCATCTGTCCGACAGGGCCGAAGCGCAGGAGGCGCGGCTGCCATCGCGGTCGCAGGAACAGCAGCGCGAACGATGCGACGTAGAAGAGCGTCATCGCATTGTTCCAGGCGTCGAAGAGACCCATGCCGGCCACCACGGGCCAGCTCGAAAAATCGGGCAGCGTGCCCGCCGGCTGCGGCGCTTGACCGCCGCCCATCGCGCGGCCCACCGCGAAGAGGACGCCGCCGATCAAAGGGAGGAGCAAGGTGAGCGCCCCCGTCCAGCGCCAGATCCGGCGGAACAGCCGACGGTGCGTCTCGACGTCCTCGAACACCCGGCGCCGCCCGGCCCAGAGGCCGAGTAGGAAGAGCCCGAACGTCTGGAATCCCCGTCCGAAGAACCCGAACTGAAACTCCCACTTCGCCCTGAAGCCCGTCGTCGCGTGAAGCCGGACGATCGCGGGCACGTCCCCTTCCGCGACCGCCCGCCAGTGCTCTTCCGCCTCCGCGTTCATCCGACTCTGAAACGACTGAAGCTGATCCGGGGTTGCGGGTCCCTGGATCACCCGTTCGGCGATCCGGGGCACGCCCACGAGAAGAAGGACCGCGAGGACGAGCAGCCAGCGGTCCTGAACCCGGTAAAAGAGGATGAGGGGGATTCCGAGCGCCGCGTAGACGGTGAGGATGTCACCGCTGTAGGCCAGGCCGTGCAACCAGCCGATCGCGAACAGGATAAGAAGGCGCCAAACGAAGCGGGGGCGGAAGTCGGTCCCGGGACGACGGCGCTCGGCGCGTTGCATCTGCAGAGCGAAGCTCAGGCCGAACATGAAAGAGAAGATGCCGAACCCCTTGCCCCGTACGAAGATCCAGGACAGCGCCTCCAGCACTCCGTCGGCCGTCCCGTGGATGTTGTACGGTTGCCCCGGCGGCGGCATGAAGCCCAGGTACTGTTCGCCGAAATGCGCCATCGCGATCCCCGCGAGCGAGAGCCCGCGCAGCGCGTCGATGAGGCGAATACGCTCGTTCATGCCCGGAAGTGCGTGGCAGATGTTAGCACCACGAATGCGCCCACCGATCGAGTGATACGATCGAGGACGTAGTGGCAGACGAGGCGAAGAACTACATCACGCCCGGTGGGTACCGGCGATTGCAGGACGAGCTCGAGCGCCTGTGGAAGGTAGAGCGGCCGCCAATCGTCACGACCGTAGCGTGGGCCGCGGGCAACGGCGATCGCTCGGAGAATGGCGACTACATCTACGGGAAGCAGAAACTGCGCGAAATCGACCGGCGTATCCGCTACCTGTCGAAGAGCCTCGACCGGGCCGTGGTGGTGGACAACTCGGCCGGGACGCACGAGCGGGTCCACTTCGGCGCGACCGTGACGATCCGCTACGAGACCGGCGCCGAGCGCGAGGTCACGATCGTGGGCGTGGACGAGCTCGATGCCGGCGACGCGCGCGTGTCCTGGCGCTCTCCGTTGGCCAGGGCGCTGCTGACGGCAACGGTCGGAGATACGGTGACGGTTCGAGCGCCCCGCGGACCCGAGCGCCTCGAGATCATCGCGGTTCGGTACGACGACCTGCGCGAGCCATGCTCGAAAGGACGGCCCGGCTCCACCTGACGCGTACGGCACGTGCCCTGGGCGTGCTCATCGTCTCGGTCCCCTCTGCCGTTCCGCATCCTCCAGCCATTGAGCCATCTTCTCGTCGTTGTAGCCGTAGCGCGCCCAACCAACGGCGTTACTGTCCCATCGGTAGTCCTTGATCGTCATGTCGATGCCGCGGTCGATGAGGAATCGCATCGACTCGTAGGGGTTCGGCAAGAAGACCAGGTGGTGCAGGATGCTCGCCGGCTCGTGGGAGTTCCAGTTCGTGTTGATGTCTGCGCCGTGCTCGAGCAGGAAGTCCGCCACGTCGAAGTGACGGTTGATGACGGACCAGGCGAGCGCGGTGTCGAGAACCTGCTGCACACCGACCTCGCCCCATTGAGGTTCCCGCGGGTGTACGCTGGTGGCGGGAGCCTGATTCGCCAGGTCGCCCAGCGCCGGCTTGCCGTCAGCGTCGAACCAGCGCTTCACTCGCAAGAGATCGCCCATGCCCGCCGCATGGGGCAGATCGTCTGGCACTGGCCAGATGCGAGTGAGTAATGGAATGAGGTGCGTGTTCCCGTAAGTGAATGCGTGCTCGATAGCTTGCGATGAGGGCGGCGGCTGGCGCCGCAGGACTGCGGGATCGAGGTCGAGAAGGACGCCGATGAATTCCCCGCGGTCCTTCAGAAAACTTGCCGTTTCGATGAGTCTGGCCTGAAACGGCACGTAGGCGTCGCCCAGCAGCCACGGCTCACGCTGCAGACCGCCGACGAACGCCGTCACGTCCCCGTCATCGAGCGTGCGCCTGACCTGCTCCATGACGAACACCTTCCACAGTCCGAGCTCTGCGACCTGCGCAAAGTCCGCTTTCTCGAAAGCCTTGAGGAAAGAGACGCGGTCGGTGCTTCCGTCGATGTGCTTGCCGAGCTCGGGATCGAGTGCGATCGATCGTTCCAGCAGCAGTGACGCGACGGCCTCGTGCCCGAAGTGGCAAGCGCAGACGAACGCTTCATCGACGGTCTCGAGATCGTTCCCGTTCTCATCGAGAGCGGCGCGAACGCCGTCGAGATCGCCGAGCGCCGCAAAGAACTTCAGCGTGCGCGGCAGCAGGCCCTTACGCTGAAACAGCTCGAGCAGCCCCCTGGCGCGGGATCGGAGAAGGCCCTCACAGACCGACGGCATCACGACGGCGCCGGCGTCGATCAGTAGCTCTGCGCATGCTCCGCGGGTGAACCACTGTTCCCTCTGCGCGTCGCCGGCGTCGCCATAGGCACCCGTGGCCATTCCCAGCAGGCCTTGGTCATCGTCGTCCTCTTTCCAGGAAAGCAGCGCCGGGTATTCGGCCAATAGTTGCTTCAGGCGTTCGACGTCGTTGTCGTGAATGGCGCGCTCGGCTTGCACTACCGCCCGCTCGAGACCCTTGCCGAGGCGTTTGTTCACCTCGGCCGTGAGGTCCTGCCAGCCGGCGTAGCCGTACTCGCGCGCGATCACGAGTTGCGCGTTGCGCAGCGATACGGAGAGCTCGCGCGCGAGCTTCTTTGCCTGTTTCCGGAGGGATTCGAGGGACGGACGAGCCGGGAGAGACTTCGGCGTGGTCATCGCGACCTCCTTTCATGAATCGCCTGTACCCCGCTGAAACCAGGCTGAAAGAAGGTGCACACGCACGCGACTCAGACCAAACAGGTGGGAGTGTTCCCTTGCCGCGGGTGGGTGGCGCCCTGTCAGCGCGCTCCCGGCAGTATCAGGGGACCGCGTTTCGATGTCAACGCGGCGAAGGAGGGAGTGTCACTCGAGGCGCGGCAGGGAATCCCCTGGTCCTAGAAATAGACGGTGGCTCCAAGCGTCCACATCGAGCCACGGTGCCCCGGAAGGAGCCCGCCGATGATGCCTCCACCGTCGTCATCGTCATCGTCGCCGAAGTCGAGGAAGGTGTAGCGGTAGTCGCCGTGAATGCCGAAGTGTCTGCTCGGCAGGATCTCCAGGCCGACGCCGGCGTGCCAGCCGAACTCGGTCGTGCTGACGTCCAGATCCGCGGGGCCGTCGAGCGCTTCGACTGTGCGCCGATACCACCCCGGCCCGCCCAACAGGAAGGGAGCAACCTTACCGGTGGCCATGCGCAGGAGGGCCGACGCCTGTATCGGAGTCTCTGTGAATTTCTGGTTGAACACCTCCAACGACTCAGAATGCCTGTCTATCGACAGCTCGAAGCCAAGGCGTCCGCCGACGAGGCGGATCTGGCCCCCGAAATAGCGCGCGGTATCCACGTCGGCCTCGGTGTCAGGGTTGACCCACGCGAAGCGCAGTCCCACCCCAAAACCCTGGGCCGCCACTGGTGCTGGCGAGGCCAACAGCCCACCCAGGGTGAGCATCGCGATGACGGACGACGGCCGCAGAGAGAGCGCGCAAAGGGATGGCATGGGTGATCCTTGCCCCTGATCCCTCACGGTTCACGGCCTGAGGCGCGAGAGGCTTATCTGTCTCTTATCGGGTGCGGACGACTACACCTTCAGCCAGAATGGCATCGATTTCTATAGCGCTTGCGATCTCATCAATGATCCGGTCGTCACCCGGCTAGAGACCGTTCAGCGTTCGAACGGCCAACTCATGTCGGCGTCGTCCGTAGACCGCTGACGGCACGGCTCGGCTCGCCGCTCGTTCCAGAGCGGGTGCCGCATATTTCAACTCCGTCCTCGCTTCGGCGTTGTCCATCTCGCTCAGCGCCAGCACCGTGTACCAGAAAGGAAATCTCCGCCACTGATGTTCGCCGTCGCGCATCGATCGCAGATGCGAGGCACCACGTCGAAGCCGCTCTTCGCGCCGATCCAGGCCGCCCGCGAGCAAGTTCCGCCACAATCCCACGCTGCACTTGCCGCAACAGTAGAGACCAGGATTGCGGTTGCGCGGGTCTTCGGCTGCGCGCTCGAGGCATCGCATCAAGCCGTCGTCAGCACCTTCCAGGGCACGAGTGACATCGGGATCCCGCACACGGAGTTGCCGTAGTGCGCGCGAGGCCTCCTCGCCGAGGATGTGGCGTGCGGATGCCGACACGATGCGCTCACCTGTAAACAGGACAATGCCCTTGGAACGCTCGAAGGGAAATCCGGCGAATGTACCTCCGTAGGCTCCGGGTAACCCTTGGCGTTCGACGATCCATCGTGCGGCCTGACGGCGTTCAGCCGCCGGGAGCGTACGGCCGCTGAAGAACGCGGCGTTGATGGCGTCAACGGTCTGCGAAAGACTGGTCCTGTCGATCAGCACTCCTGGCTCCAGCAAGAAGAAGATTCGCCATTGTCACCCAAGTCCACCGGCTTGGACGACAGTCTGCCTTCGCCCCTTCGGGGCTGCGGCGCGACAGCCTTCGGCTGTCGATGCTGCTCGCGAAGCTAGGCAGCTCAGCGGCGCTCTATATCGGTTGGCCTGTCCGAAAAATGTATACAAGTTTCGGACACTCGTTTCATGGCGATCACCCCCAACTCGCAGCAAGGCTCGGCTCTCGCTGCTCAGGTCGGCGGTGTGGTTCTTTCGTCACGCTGGACATTAGCGGTCCTTTGAGAGCCCGTGCCCACCGACCGGCGTTGTGACGATGCGTTCGCCGAAACCGGCGATGAGTGGCCTGCCCCTGGTGATGGCGTCCTTGACGGATGGAAGCGAGAGCGACGCATCGTGGCTTTCCTTGGTGTCCCATACTTCGGTGATCCACACTGCGTCCGCATCGGTGCCGTCCTTGGCGATTATGTAGCTGAGGCACCCGGGCATGGCGGCGGTTCCTTCAAGCAGAATTGCGATGAGCGCGTCTCGCTTGCCTGGAGCGGCTGTCATCTTTCCATCAATCCGTACATTGTTCCCTCTCGTGCAAGCGCTCAAGTAACGGATTCGGCTCTCCCGCCCGACGATGTTTCTGAAACCGCACCCTCAGTGGATTGTAAGAATCCGACCTGGTTCTGAAGTCCGTACTCGTACCGCAGGACGACCACGCCATTGCCGAAGCGGCGCTGCTCGACCAGCGTCAGGTCCAGCCGCACACCATCGGGAAAGAACCGCTTTCCTCCGCCCACGACCACTGGGCAGACGATCATTTGGAACTCGTCCACAAGTCCCGCCCTTATTGCCTGTGCGGCAAGCTCTGGACCGTCAACACTGATGTCGTGCTCGACGTCGGACTTGAGGCGCCGGATCGCGTCGGGATCGAACACCCGTTCGATTCGCGTCCGCGCGCTGCGGGGCTCCGCGAGAGTCCTCGAGTAAACGATCTTTTCGGCCGCCTGCCATTGCTGTGCCCACTCGAGCACGAATCGCGGCTGGTTTGGGGTCGTAGGCGCGGTCTCCCAGTAGACCATCGTCTCGTACATCCTCCGGCCGTAGAGATAGGTTCCCACCGATGAAGCGAGCTGGTTGACGTAGGAATGCACCTCCTCGTCTTGGGGAGCGCCCCAGCCAAAGTGGCCGTGCGCGTCCTCGGTGTGACCGTCGAGCGACGTGAGCATCGAGTAGATCAACTTAGCCATGCATCCTCATTCGTATGTATCAATGCCGTGCGTGGCGTCCGCCCTCCGAGTCCATCGTGAGCGGGAGCGCGAAAGCCGGAAAGACCTCGGGGCCGAAAGTGACGACCTCGGCAATGATGCCTTCCTCAATTTGCAGGACATCGAGAGCCATCGCACGGTAAGTCGTGTCGCCCGAGTGGAGCACATAAACAGCCACCGCCGGTTGCCGGTTGGCGCGTGTGGTGACGCACCGCAGATCGCCGAACGCCTCGGAGCCAAAACCGGCGTCCATCCAGAGCTTCAAGATGGCCTCGCGGCCCAGGGTAACCTCCGCCTGCGGTGGCATGCGGGAGACTGCGTCCTCGCGGATCAGCGATTCGAACGCGCCGATGTCGGCCTTTTCGCAGGCTTCGACGTACCTCCGGAGCAGCTCGCGTTCGGCCGCACTGGCGTCCGCCCCGGCTGGCCACTCCGGTCTGCGCGAGGGCAGCTTCGTACGCAGAGTGACACGCGCCCGCTGCAACGCACTGTTCGCCGCGGCGACGCTTACGTCGAGCAGCTCGGCGGTCTCCTTCGCGGACCAACCCAGCACATCACGCAGAATCAGCACAGCCCGTTGCTGAGGCGAGAGGAGCTGGATCACGGTCAGGAACGCGATCTCGATCGTTTCCCGCGTGAGGACGACGGTCTCCGGTTCGGAGTCGCGCGGCGCCGTCGGCTCGAGGATGGCATCCGGGATCGGCTGGAGCCAGGTCACTTCGGCGGGCGCCAATGGCGCGCCCGGAGCTTCGGCAGACGACTTCGCGGCGAGTGCCGATCTCCGCGCGTCGTGGCCGATGGCATCGAGACAGGCGTTGGTCGCGACCCGGTACAGCCACGGGCGCACCGGGGCTCCCTCCTTGAGGCTCTCACGGTACTTCCAGGCGCGCAGCAGGGCGTCCTGAACGGCATCTTCGGCGTCCTGGAGCGAGCCGAGCATGCGATAGCAATGGATCAGCAGCTCACGGCGGTGGCGCTCCGCGACCGTATTGAAGGCCGCTTCGTCGCCCGCTCGAACGGCGCCAGCTAGCGCAATCGCTTCGGCCGACTCTGTCATGCTCTGGTCAGCACTCACTTCGACCTCTCTATTCCAGCCCATGGCGGGCGTGTGCCTCTTTCTACGAGTAATACCCTTCCCGCCCACGGAAAATCATCGCGCGAACCTCTAACCGTTCAAGTTGTCTTGCCGGCGCGTGGTGTTTCCACCTCACGGGCATGCGTCGAGGAAAGGCCACCGGCTGGCGTCGACCGGGCGTTTGATGGCGGTCGACTACAGCAGTTCGGCGTGGTCCGCGGCGGACGTGCCGTCAGGATCGTTCTAACCGCAGGCGGTCGGCGTCGTTCGGCGACGGTTGTTGCTCGGCCCAGGTCAGGAGTTTGTCGAGCGCAGGACAGAGAGATTGCCCCCACTCCGTGAGGTGATACTCGACCTTCGGCGGGACTTCAGCGTGCACAATGCGCGTCACGATGCCGTCCCCCTCCAGTTGCCGAAGCTGTTGGGTCAGCATCTTCTGCGAGATGCCAGGAATCGCGCGCTCGAGGTCGGAGAAACGCAGCGTCTTGCCGCCAAAGAGATGGAAGAGGATGACGAGTTTCCAGCGACCATCCAACCTTCGGATGGCGTCCTCGATCCCGGCGGCAGCCGACGCGGCCGTATGTGCGCGCTTACTCACGGGTGCGTCCCTCACTTTCGCGTGCGCTCTTGCGGCGTCATCACGTGCCAGGTATGTAGTACCTCGATGTCGACACATGCCAACGCGCCGATTCACCTGCCTCCACCCATCGCGGCCTATTTCGCCGCAGACACGTCTGACACCGACGCAGTAGCTCGATGCTTCAGTGAAAGTGCCGTCGTGATCGACGAGCAACGCGAACACCGAGGCAGACCGGCCATCACGCGCTGGAAGGCGGAGGCCACCGCAAAGTATCACTATACAAGTGAGCCGCTGGCGGCCGAGGCCTCAGGGCCGGATGTCACCGTGACCGCGCGGGTCACCGGAGACTTCCCCGGTAGTCCGGTGGAACTGCGGTACCGCTTCACGCTCGACGGCGCCACAATCGCCAGGCTGGAAATCACGGCATGAGCTTCGATCTCGGACTCTCGGGCCGCCGAGCGCTCGTCACGGCCGGGACGAAGGGAGTGGGCGCCTCCGTCATCGAAGTGTTGCGAGAGAACGGCGCGAAAGTGGTGAGCACGGCTCGCTCGATTCCGCGCAGCTCGCTTGCCGGCGTGCACTACGTCGCAGCGAACATCACGACGGCCGAGGGTTGCACCCTTGTCGCACAAAGCGCCCTCGACCACCTGGGCGGCATCGACATCGTCGTCAACGTGCTCGGCGGCTCGGAGGCGCCGGCCGGCGGGTTCGCCGCACTCGACGACGAGGCGTGGCGGAAAGAGATCGATCTCAACTTGATGCCTGCGGTGCGGCTCGATCGCGCGCTGCTGCCGTCCATGCTCGCGCAGGGGTCCGGTGTGATCGTCCATGTCACGTCGATCCAGCATGAGCTGCCGCTCCCGGAGTCGACCACCGCGTATGCCGCAGCGAAGGCCGCACTGTCGACGTACAGCAAGGCACTGTCGAAGGAAGTGACGCCAAAGGGGATCCGCGTGGTGCGTGTCTCGCCGGGTTGGGTGGAGACCGAGGCGGCCGTGGCGCTCGCCGAGCGTCTCGCCGCCGAGGCAGGGACCGACTACGAGGGAGGCAAGCAGATCATCATGAAGTCCCTCGGCGGCATTCCGCTCGGTCGCCCCGCGACGCCGCGGGAGGTTGCGGAGCTCATCGCGTTCGTGGTCTCGCCGAGGGCCGGGGCGATCACCGGGACGGAGTACGTCATCGACGGTGGGACGGTGCCGACTGCCTGATGCAGCGGCTCGGGACAACCTCCTCCAGGCCGGTGATTTCGAGCGCGATCTGGCACGAGGTGTCGCCGTGTGCCCGTCTATAGGCACTGGGTTCGATACTGAAAATCACCCTGCACTGCAAGTCATTGAAAACACAGGGCAAAATTGCGTGGCTGGGAGGCAGGGATTCGTCCGCCTTCGCGCTCCGCGCTTCGGCGGGATCTCATCGTGTCGGCGAGACATCCCGCCGTAGCTCGCCTGGACTATGTGCGAGCGGAGGCTGGCCCTTCGACTCACTTCGTTCGCTCAGGGCCATTCTCCCTGTCGCTGGCTTGCCATGAGCGAGCCTTCGGCTCGCCGCAGGCGAGATGAAGGCGAGTCGAATGGCTGGGAGGCAGGGATTCGTTCCCATTCCCGACGAGCCGAGGCGAGTCGGGATGTGACTGAAACGGCCTCGCAGCCACGAACGAGGCCAGGGCCGAGTGAAGTGGCTGGGAGGCAGGGATTCGAACCCCGATAACGTGGTCCAGAGCCACGTGTCCTACCGTTGAACGACCTCCCACCGTGGGGCTTGGGGCTCCGGGCCTGGGGCCTGAACGAACCGCTCAGGCCTAGACATGCTGACAAGCGCGCCCCGGAACCTCCAATTATAGCCGCGGAGAGCGGGAACCGGGCCAGCCGGGTTATCGTCAGACTTAAAGCCAACCTGTCGCGTCGAATCGAGGCGGTGTGAGAGTCCACGCAACCCGACGCCAACCCGACACGAGCCGTCCTGCCGGCAGGCCTAAGGGCCTGCGCTACGGCTGTCTAGTGCTATTGCTGTGCCTCCCCGTTCTCGTCGTCGCCCAGTCCCCGGACCGGGCAGCCGGAACAGCGCCTCAGTCAGATCTCGACGCCCTGATGGAGCGCGCCCTCGCGCGGAGAGAAGCCAGCTGGAAGCTCCTCCGCCAGTACGTGCTGGACGAGCGCGAGCAGTTCGACTTCCGGGACCCGAGCGGGTTTCCGATCTTCGGCGAGCGCCGCGAGTACACGTGGTACATCCGCGACGGCTTTTTCGTGCGGAGCCCGACGCGCGCGAACGGCGTCGCGATCGGCGAGCACGAGCGACGCAAGTACGAGGACGAGTGGATCTCGCGTGAAAAGCGCCGCGAGTATCGCCGGTCCGCCAAGGACGGCCCGCCGGTGCCCGACGAGACGCCTCCGTTCGATCCCGAGCGTGTCGGCGATTTCCTCCGCCAGAGCATCGAGCCCCGGTTCATCTCCGCCGCGTACTTCATGGACTTCAAGTTCGAGCCGGGCAACTACGCGCTCGTCGGCCGGGAGTCGATCGAAGGGAGAGAGGTGCTGCGAGTCGAGCACTACCCGACGAAGCTCTTCACGGACGATGACGAGCACGAGCACCGGGAGCACGCCGACCACGCGACCGAACGCGAGAAGGACAAGGACAAGCAGGGGAAGGGCAAGAAAGAGAAGAAAAAAGACGACGAGGACGAGGACGAAGCCATCGAGCGCCGGATGAACAAGGTGGCGCTCATCACATTGTGGGTCGACCCCACTTCGGCCCAAATCATCCGCTACACGTTCGACAACGTCGGCCTCGACTTCCTGCCGGGACGCTGGTTCGTGCGCGTCGACGAGCTGAAGGCCAGCATGGAGATGGGCCTTCCCTTCCCGGACGTCTGGCTTCCCCGCAAGATCCAGTTCCGCGCTGCCATCACGCTCGCGACCGGCACCTACCCGGCCACGTTCGACGTCGAGTACCGCGACTACCGTCTGGCGGACGTGACGGCGAAGATCAAAAAGGTCGGCCAATGATCGGGGTGGCGCTCGCGCTGGCGATCGCCACGACCCAGTCCGCAGCGGCCGAGGGACCGAAGGTCGCCGCCATCCGCATCCACGGCAACCACACGACGCCGGACGACGTGGTCACGGCGCTGGCCGGCGTGACGGCCGGCGATCCGGCGGCGCAGGGCATCGAAGCCTCGATCCGCGAGCGCCTCGAGCGGAGCGGGCGTTTCGCCGACGTCGAGGTCCGGCGCCGCTACGCCACGCTCGACACGAACGGCGACATCCTCCTGGTGATCGTCGTCACGGAGCGCCCCGGGATCGTGGAGGATCCGACGCTTCCGACCGGCGTCAGGCAGGTGAGCCGACTGACCCGCGGCGGCATGTTCATGCCGGTGCTCGACTACGAGGACGGCTACGGATTTACGTACGGCGCGCTGATGACGCTCGCGGGCGTGGCGGGCGATCGAAGCCGGCTCGCCTTTCCCGCAACCTGGGGCGGCACGCGACAGATCGCCGCGAAGCTCGACAAGCAGTTCACGCGGGGACCGTTCACACGCGTGGAAGCCGTGGGCTCGTACTCGCGCCGTGAGAATCCCTTCTACGACATCGGCGACGTGCGCGGATCGGTGCGCGGGCGCGCCGAGCGCATCATCGCAGGACCGCTGAGAGCAGGCGTCTCGGGCGGCTGGGCGGACGTCGAGTTCGACCCGCTCCACGAGCAGTTCTCGACGTTCGGCGCCGACCTGGCGTTCGACACGCGCCACGACCCCGGCCTCCCGCGCGGCGCGGTGTTCCTGCGCGGCGCCTACGAGCGGGACTGGTTCGAGACCGGGCGGCCGGTGAACCGGTTTCGCGGGGACGCGCGCGGTTTCGTGCCGCTCATCAAGCAGTCGGTCCTCGCGCTGCGCGTCTACAGCGAAACGGCCGACGCCACGCTGCCGCCCTACGAACGGTCGCTTCTCGGCGGCGCCACCGATCAGCGGGGTACGCTGCGCGGCTTCCGCGCCGGATTCACATCGACCGACAACCTCTTCGCGACTTCCGCCGAGATCCGCATCCCGATCTCGTCGCCGCTCAGCGTCG
Source organism: uncultured Acidobacteriota bacterium (assembly GCA_963847125.1). Classification (GTDB taxonomy): domain Bacteria; phylum Acidobacteriota; class Vicinamibacteria; order Vicinamibacterales; family 2-12-FULL-66-21; genus DATAEE01. The sequence continues at coordinate 649,800 of CAWJYM010000004.1, read as the reverse complement.
GCCGCCTCGGCGTCAACGTGTTCTATGACGCCGGCGCGGCGTACAATCGCGGCCAGAAGCTGAAGGACGCCCGGTTCTACCGCGGCGTCGGCGGAGGCGTGTGGTTCAGCGTCGCGTTCGTGAAGCTGAACCTGGACGTCGCGCGCGGACTCGGCGAGGGGACGCGCGCGCATTTGTCGTCGGGGTTTACGTTCTAATTCCCCGTTCCCAATCTGCCGTCTGAGTTAACGGCCGCGAAACGCCGCCGTAACATGGCAGACACATCCCCTCAATAGGCTTCGGGATCGCTCCATCGACTCGGTGCCCTTCTACGAGTCACCGTGTGCCGGGCCATACGTGGCGGACGCGGCGAACACGCTCTTACCCGTACGCGCAGCGCGAGGAGATTCGGAATGGGTGATAAGTCACTGAAAGGCATCCTGGTCTGGTTGGCAATGCTGATGGTCATCCTGGGGGCGCCGCTCGCGCAGGCGCAGGGGTTCTATTACAAGGAAATCCTGAAAGACGGCCGCATCTACGTCTTCAACATCGCGGAGGAAGCCGACAGGTTCGAGAAATCGGGTGAGATGGGGCGCGGCATCACGCGCCCTGGTGTGGGACCGAACGGGGAGACCGTTGTCGCAGACAGCGAGCGCGCTCTGCAGCTCTTCTTCTTCAAGCACGGGATCTCGGAGCCGGTTCCCGAACCGCCCGTTCCCATCCAGCGGGTCGAATGGCGTGACGGCAAGACGCGAATCACGACCGATCTCGCCTACCTCGAGCTCTCGAACCGCGTCATGGTGCGCTACACGCACGAGTTCCCGAACGATCAGATCACGTTCCCCGGTCAGGACCCAGGGGATTCACGTGGCTCGTTCCGAATCCGTCGCGCCAAGTTCAAGGTCGAAGGGTGGTTCTGGCGGCAGAACAACCTCACGTACGAATTGCAGTTGAACTGGCCCGCCGCGACGGGAGCGAACATCGGGGCCTTTCTCGAGGATGCCAACATCGCCTGGGATCCGAAGGGCCGCGGGAGCTTCCGGATGCTCGCCGGTCAGTTCAAGGTTCCATCCTTCCTCCAGCAGATGACCTCTTCGGGCAATCAAAGCTTCGTCGATCGCTCGATCGTCTCCGACGAATTTGCGCGCGGCCGCGATACGGGTTTCGCCGTCCAGGGTGTCCTGTTCAGCAACAAGCTCGAGTACCGCGCGGGCATTTTCAACGGGAACGGCCTTACGCGGACCATCAACGACAACGCGTCGTTTCAGACGAACGTGCGGCTCATGTGGCAGCCGAATGGCAACCAGGTGCTCGTCCAGCGCGCGTGGGTCAGCGGCGCGCTCTATTCCGAAGCCGACTTCGAGTCCACCACCGTCCCGCTCTACGCGTTCGGGTTGAATTACGAGCAGAACGACTTCCACGGGACCACCACGGGCGTCGACCTGAAGTCGGACATCGTCGGCGTCGACGGCATCTTCAAATTCAAGGGCGTGTGTGCGACGGGCGCCTACTACTGGCGGGAGCGCACGCCGGAGACCGGTGCGAAGTTCAACGCGGACGGCTGGTACTTCCAGACCGGCGTCATGCTCAACCGCCGCCGCACGTGGGAAGGGGCCGTTCGCTACGGCGACCGCGAGGTGAACAACAGACTCGCCAACGACGACATTACCGAGCTGCGCGGCGGCATCAGCTACTACTACCGGCGCCACACGCTCAAGTTCCAGATGGACGTGGGGCGACTCGAAACCGGCCTGGGCGCGACGAACAACAACACGAGCAAGCTCACCGAAGTGCGGTTACAGACGCAGTTCATTTTCTGAGCAATGGGAAGGAAGGAAACCATGAAACGCGTGCTCTCGACTGTTGCGATTTTTCTCGCTGTCGCGTTGGCGGCGGCTCCGGAAGGCCGGCAGGTGCTCAAAGTCGACCCCGCGATCCCCGGCTACCAGAAGGCGAGCGGAGTCTCGGGAAACCTGAGCAGCATCGGGTCGGACTCGATGAACAACCTCATGACGCTCTGGGCCGAGACGTTCCGCAAGTACTACCCGAACGTCAAGGTGCAGGTGGAGGGGAAAGGCTCGTCGACCGCGCCGCCGGCGCTCATCTCGGGGACGGCGCAGTTCGGCCCAATGTCGCGGACGATGCGCTCGACTGAGATCGATCAGTTCGAGCAGCGCTACGGGTACAAGCCCACCGAAATTCGCACGAGCTACGACGCGCTTTCGGTGTATGTGCACAAGGACAATCCCATCAAGGAGCTCTCGCTCGCACAGGTCGAGGCGATCTTCGGAAAGAGCCGGAAGCGCGGGTACAAGCAGAACGTCACGACCTGGGGCCAGCTCGGACTGACCGGCGACTGGGCCAACAGGCCGATCGGACTCTACGGCCGCAACTCGGCGAGCGGCACCTACGGCTTCTTCCGTGAAGTCGTGATGAGAAACGGCGACTACAAGGACACCGTCAAGGAGCAGCCCGGTTCGGCCTCCGTGGTTCAGGGCGTTACCGAGGATCGGTATGCGATCGGGTACAGCGGAGCCGGGTATCGGACGTCCGGCGTGCGGGCGGTTCCGCTGTCCGAGCAGCCGAGCGGTCCCTATTTCGAGGGCACTTATGAAGAGGTCATCTCGGGCAAGTATCCGTTGAGCCGGTTCCTGTACGTGTACGTGAACAAGCCACCCACAAAGGGGCTCGATCCCGTGCCGCTCGAGTTCCTGAAGCTCGTGATGAGCAAGGAGGGACAGGAGGTCGTGATCAAGGACGGATACATGCCGCTGACGCCGGCGCAGGTGAAAGAGGAGCTGGCCAAAGTCACGGGCGGAGCGAAGACCACGACGGAACAACCCTGAAAAGTCGGGGCGGGCGCCGCTGAAGGCGCTCGCCTTCCCCCACAGCGGATCGAATTACGGCGGGCGCTCTCATGAGTCTACCTGCAGCCGACCGTCCCGGTTTCAGCGCTCCGGCCACCAGCGGCGAATCCGAAGTCCGCCGGCAGATGGCGGCCGCCGCGGGCCGCATCAAGCGGCTGAAACGCGTCGACCGCGTGGCCGTCGGCGTGATCACGTTCGGCGGCATCGCCGTCATTCTGGCCGTGATCGGGATCCTGGTCTTCATCGGCGCCGAGGCCGTGCCGCTGTTCCGCCCGTCCTCATCGACGCTCAAGGGCACGCTGCGCCCCGCTGAAAGCGTCGCGTCCGTGCCGATGGAGCGCTGGGCGCTCGGCAGTGACGACTTCGATCGATACGTCTACTTGCTCGAACACTCGGGTCGCGTGATCTTCCTCAACCGGGAGACGGGCGCGCAGGAGCTCACGTTCAGTCCACCATCGCTTGCGGGAGCCACCGTCCTCGCATCCTCACGATCGTTACTCGGAGACTTCGTCGCGGCGAGCACGACAAACGGACGCGTTGTGCTGCTGCAGATCCGGTTCCTTCCAGTCCACGGGGCCGAGGGGCTCACCGGTGTGAAGGTCGACGTGCGCGAGCGCGGCGCGGCGGTGATCGACCCGGCGAAGCGGCCGGCCGAGCGCCTGTCGTACCTCGAAGAAGGCGAGCGGAAGTTCGTCGCGGGACAGGTCTCACCGTCGGAGATGGCGCTCTGGTGGATCGATGAAGGCGCCGCGGAGCGGCGGGCCGTCGTCGGTGTCGGAACCGGTGAAACGATCACGGCCGTACGCGTCGGCCGCACCGGCACGGCCATCGCCGGCACGGACAAGGGGAAGGTGTATCACTGGCGGCTGCAGGAAGAGGCGACGCTCACCGACGTGTCGCCGGTCAGCGATTCCGCGGTCACGGCGCTCGAGTACATGATCGGCAACAACACGTTCATCGCCGGCACGGCCGACGGGCGGCTGAGCGCGTGGTTCCGGGCGCCCGCGAACCCCGACGGCGATTACGGCATGGTGCGCGCCGCGGAGTTCGAGCCGCAGGGTGCGCGTGTCACGGCGATTGCGGCGTCGACGCGCGACCGCACGTTTGCCACGGGAAGCGACGATGGCCGAATCGTCCTCCGGCATCAGACATCGAACCGCACGCTGACGCGCATCGACGGCACGACGCCGGTGCGGGGACTCGTGATGACGCCGAAAAGCGACGGGCTGCTGGTGTCGCGCGCCGCCGGCGGGATCGATCGAGTCGCGCTCTTCAACCCGCATCCGGAAGCGAGCCTGCACACGCTCTTCGGAAAAGTCTGGTACGAGGGGTACGCCGAACCGGAGTACGTCTGGCAGTCGACCGGTGCCACGGATGATTTCGAGCCGAAGATGAGCCTCGCCCCGCTCGTGTTCGGCACCATCAAGGGCACGTTCTACGCGCTGGTGTTCGCCATACCGCTCGCCGTGCTCGGAGCGCTCTACACGTCGCAGTTCGTGCACCCCTCCATCCGTGCGCGCGTCAAGCCGACGATCGAGATCATGGCGGCGCTGCCGAGCGTCGTGATCGGCTTCGTCGCAGGGCTCTACCTGGCATCGGTCGTCGAACGGAATCTCGTGGCGATGATGCTGCTCGTCATCTTCCTTCCGCTTTTCGGGACCTCCGGATTCATGATCTGGAGCATCCTGCCGCACGGCCTGAAGCGCCGCGTGAGGGTGGGGGCCGAGCTGCTCCTGATCGTTCCGTTGCTGCTCGCTGCCGCGTGGCTGGCGTTCGCGCTCGCTCCTTTCGTGGAAACCTGGCTGTTCGCCGGCGACGCGCGCCAGTGGCTCTCGACGACGCTCGGCGTCACCTACGATCAGCGCAACAGCCTCGTCGTCGGCCTGGCGATGGGATTCGCCGTCATCCCGATCATCTTCACGATCTGCGAGGACGCGTTCGGCAGCGTGCCGTCGAACCTGGTGGCGGCCTCGCTCGCGATGGGCGCCAGCCGGTGGCAGACCGCGGTCCGCGTCGTCCTGCCGACGGCCAGCCCCGGCGTCTTCTCGGCGATCATGGTCGGCTTCGGGCGTGCCGTCGGCGAGACGATGATCGTCCTCATGGCGACGGGCAACACGCCGATCATGGACTGGTCGATGTTCAACGGCTTCCGGACGCTGTCCGCGAACATCGCCGTCGAAATTCCTGAAGCGCCTCAAGGGGCGACGCTCTACCGGATCCTCTTTCTCTCTGGCGCCTTGCTCTTCGTCCTGACCTTCACCGTGAACACAGTGGCGGAACTCGTGCGTCAACGGCTCCGCGAGCGCTACAGGGCTCTGTGATGACGTTTCGAGAGATGCTCCGGCGAGGCGACCCGGCGATCTGGTTCACGGGCACGGGTCTCGGCATCTGCCTGCTGATGATCACCGGAATGATCGGTCTCATCCTCGTGAACGGACTCGGATTCTTCTGGCCGAAGCCGTTGACCCGCCTGACGCTCGCCGACGGCACGACGGTCCTGGGCGAGATCGTGGCCGAGGAGGCGGGTGTGCGCCATGGCACGGACGCCCGCCAGCCGGACCGCGTTCAGGTCAAGGTGGGCAACCGCGACGTGTTCGGCGCCGATTTCCGGTGGATAGACGAACCGGACATCAAGGCTCGAAGCGTCCCTTCCGAAGCCATCTACGTCGAGCGCCGGGAGTACGGGCCCTTCATCGGCACGCCCGTCCGGCTCACCGAAGGAGATAAAGAGGTAGCAAAAGGGTCCGACGCCGTCTGGCAGGCGTTGCAGCCGCTCATCGACGCCGCAGACGACGTCCGCGCGCGGATTCGGGAGATCGAGAGCGAGGAGATTGGCCCGATCAACACGGCGATCGAGGAGGAGCGTCTCGCGGTTCGGGCCGCCGAGCTCGAGGCGGCGACGCGGAGCGACCGTCGACCTCTCGAGCGCCCGCGCCGAGACCGAGCGCCGCCTGGCGGAGCTCAAGGAGAGATACGCCTCCGCCGAGACGCGTCTGGCCGAACTCGTCGACCAGGCCTCGCGTACGCGTGTCACGTTAGCCGCGTCCGACGGAACGGAGAAAGAGCTCGCGACGATCGACATCTTCCGCGCCTACATGGCCAATCAGCTGTCGTTCGCCGGCCGAGCGGGGGTGTATGCGGGCCGCCTGTGGGAATTCCTGTCGGGCGACCCCAGGGAATCGAACACCGAGGGCGGCATTTTCCCGGCCATCTTCGGCACCGTCATGATGGTGATTCTGATGAGCCTCATGGCCGTGCCGTTCGGCGTACTCGCGGCGTTGTACCTGCGGGAATACGCCAAGCAGGGCGTGCTCGTGCGCCTGGTTCGCATCGGCGTCAACAACCTGGCGGGCGTGCCATCGATCGTGTTCGGCGTCTTCGGGCTCGGATTCTTCGTGTATTTCCTCGGCGGGGCCATCGATCAGGCGTTCTTTCCGGAACGTCTCCCGACGCCGACCTTCGGCACCGGGGGCATCCTCTGGGCGTCGCTGACGCTCGGGCTCCTCACCGTGCCCGTCGTCATCGTCGCGTCGGAAGAAGCGCTGGCGGCGGTTCCGCGCTCGATGCGGGAAGCGTCGCTGGCGACCGGCGCCACGAAGTTCCAGACGATCCTGCGCGTCGTGCTGCCCGCGGCGGCGCCCGGCATTCTGACGGGGTTGATCCTCGCGATGGCCCGCGGGGCGGGGGAAGTCGCGCCGCTGATGATCACGGGGGTCGTCAAGCTGGCGCCGGACCTGCCGCTCGACGGCATCGCGCCGTTCCTGCACCTCGAGCGTAAATTCATGCACCTCGGCTACCACATCTACGACGTCGGGTTCCAGAGCCCGAACGTGGAGGCGGCCAAGCCGATGGTGTACGCCACGACGATCCTGCTGCTGATCATCGTCATCGCGCTGAATCTGACCGCCATCATCGTGCGCAATCACCTGCGCAAGCGCTATCAGACGTCGGCGTTCTAGCAGTGGGCAGCTGCAATGGCGAGTGGGACTGACATCGATACAGGAGCCGATCACATGACCGAGTCCACCGCGCCAAGGCGCGACGGTCCGCTCATCAAGACCGACGTCCAGTTCGTGCCCGCCGAGACAACGACGACCGGGCTGCCCCCGGCCATCGTCATCCGGGATGCGAACCTGTTCTATGGCGACCGCCCAGGCGCTCTACGACATCACGATGGACATCCAGGCGAAGCAGGTGACCGCGTTCATCGGTCCGTCGGGGTGCGGAAAATCGACGCTGCTGCGCTGCCTCAACCGGATGAACGATCTCATCGACAACGTGCGAATCACGGGGACGTTCAACGTGCACGGACAGGACCTCTATGCCCACACCACCGACGTCATCGAGGTGCGGCGGCGCATCGGCATGGTGTTCCAGAAGTCCAACCCGCTGCCGAAGTCGATCTACGAGAACGTGGTGTACGGCCTCAGGATCGCCGGCATCAGGAACAAGGCCACGCTCGATGAGGCGTGCGAGCGGAGCCTCAGGGGCGCGGCGCTCTGGGACGAGGTGAAGGACCGGCTGCACGAGAGCGGTCTGTCGCTGTCCGGCGGGCAGATGCAGCGGCTGTGCATCGCGCGGGCCATTGCCATCGAGCCGGAGATCGTCCTGATGGACGAGCCGTGCTCGGCGCTGGATCCGATTGCCACGCTGAAGGTCGAAGAGCTGATATTCTCCCTCAAGACGAAGTTCACGATCGTCATCGTCACGCACAACCTGCAGCAGGCGGCGCGGGTCTCCGACAAGACGGCCTTTTTCTGGCTGGGACGCCTCGTGGAGTACAGCGCAACGCAGGAACTCTTCACCAACCCCGCAGCAGAAGCACACGAACGACTACATCACGGGGAGATTCGGCTGATGGAGCGCCATTTTCACGAGGAGCTTCGGGCCCTGACCAGTCGCGTGGCCGATCTGGGTGCGCTCGTCGAATCGCGCACCCGCGACGCCCTGACCGCGCTCGCCGAGCGACGATCGGATCTGGCGGTTCAAGTGGCGTCGGGCGACGCCGCCGTCAACCAGCTCGAGCTCGAGATCGACGACCTCTGCATCAAGTTTCTTGCCACCCAGAGCTCCCGTTGCGTCGGACCTCCGGCTCGTCCGATCCGTGCTCAAGGTCATTACGGACCTCGAGCGTGTCGGCGACCAGGCGGTCAACATGGGGCACACGATCATGGGCCTGCTCACGCAGCCGCCGCTGCGGCCCATTCTCGACGTCGGACTGCTCGGCGAGACCGCAGTGCAGATGCTGCACGACTCCGTCAAGGCGTTCGTGACCCAGGACGTGGCGCTCGGCCAGTCCGTGCTCGAGCGCGACGACCGCGCCGACGCGCTGCGTGATTCGATCTTCCGGGTCCTCCTGACCCACATGATGGCGGACCCCGGCGCCATCGAGCGTGCGCTCGGCCTGATCCTCGTCAGCCGCTGCCTCGAGCGCATCGCCGATCACGCGACGAACATCGCCGAAGAAACCACCTTCGCGGTGGAAGGGCGGGTGATCCGGCATCACGGAGGCGCCCTGACGACGGAGTGAGTCGGCTGTTTCGAGGAGGTGAGGAATGCCCTTCAACGTGCTCTTCATATGCACAGGCAATTCCGCGCGATCGATCATGGCGGAAGCTGCCATCAACAATCTGGCCATCAGCGGCGGGAAGTTCAAAGGCTACAGCGCCGGCAGCCACCCGAAAGGCGCCATCCACCCGCTCGCTCTGGAAACGCTGCAGCGGAACCATCTCCCGATCGACGGACTGCGCAGCAAGAGTTGGGACGAGTTCGCCCGTACCGATGCACCGCGGCTCGATTTTGTGTTCACAGTGTGCGATCAGGCGGCCGCGGAGACGTGCCCCGTGTGGCCCGGCCAGCCCATGACCGCGCATTGGGGAGTGCCAGATCCCGCAGCGGTCCAGGGCACCGCGGATGAGCAGAACAGGGCCTTTCGTGACACGTTCCTGATCCTGCGCCGCCGGATCGAGCTCTTTGCTTCCCTGCCCTTCGACAAGTTGCAGGGCCTGGCGCTGCAGGAACGTCTCCACCAGATCGGGCGCGAACACCCAGAACCGGTGAAGCGGACGTGACGATCAGACCTCCTGGCTCAGGCGAGCGCGTGTGAGATCCATGAGCGTCCGGTGCGTCCCGAGACCCTCGGGGCCGTCGGTCGCCCGCGCCGCGGGTTGGAGCGGCGTATAGCTGCCGTCGCTGTTCATCTGCCAGGCCTGACGTCGATCCCTCAGCGAGACGTCCAGGATCTCCCAGAGTCGCTCGCGGGCGCTTCGCGCCGACACCGGTGCGACGACCTCCACGCGGTTCGAGAGGTTCCGGACCATCCAGTCCGCCGATCCGATCAGGAACTCACCCTCCAGCGGGTCGGCCTTGCCGGCGCTGAAATAGAAGATGCGCGAGTGCTCGAGGAACCTGCCGATGATGGATCGAATGCGGATCGACTCGCTGAAGCCCGGGACGCCCGGCCGCAGACAGCAGAAGCCGCGGATGATGAGATCGATCGGCACGCCGGCCCTCGAGGCGTCGCACAGCGCGCTGATCATCGCCGGATCTTCCAGCTGATTCATCTTGACGATGATGCGGGCGGGGCGGCCGGCACGTCGATGCTCGATCTCGCGCGCGATCAGATCCAGGAACTGCTGCCGCATGCTCGTGGGAGCGACGAACAGCCTCCTGAACGCCGGCATCTCGGACCGGCCGGTGAGATGGTGAAACAGATTGACCACGTCGGCCGTGAGCGCTCGATCGCAGGTCAGCAGCCCGACGTCGGTGTACAGCCGCGCCGTGCGGACGTGATAGTTGCCCGTGCCGATGTGCGCATAGCTGCGGAGGCCACCGGCCTCTTTGCGCACGACCAGCGCGATCTTCGCGTGGGTCTTCAGGTTCAGGTCGCTCACGGTGACGTGGGCTCCGGCGTGCTCGAGCTCGGATGCCCAGTGCAGATTGCGCTCCTCGTCGAAACGCGCCTTCAGCTCGATGACGCAGGCGACCTGCTTGCCGGCCTCCGCCGCCTTGATCAATGAACGAACGAAGGTCGTGTCGTCCCCCAACGGTAAACGGTCATCTTGATCGCGACGGTACGTGGGTCGTTGGCGGCCGTCTTGATGAGCCGGTCGACGCTGTCATCGAAGCTGTCGTACGGGTGATGGACGAACAGGTCGCCGGCCTGCAGGACGTCGAAGATTGACGTCCCGTCGGCAAGACGCGGCGGCATGGTCGGCGTCCACGGGGCGTCGCGAAGCTCGGGCACGTTGAGCCCTGCGATCTCGAACAGGCTCGTGTAGTCGAGTTCTCCCGGAGACTCGTAGACGTCCTGCGGGGTCAGCTTGAAGCGCGCCTGCAGCATCTCTCGAATCCGGTCGTCGGCATTGGCCGAGAATTCCAGCCGCACGGCCGGCTCGAACCGCCGCTGCCGGATCTGTTCTCTGACCGCTTCGCGAACGCCGAGATCCTCCTCGTCGTCCAGCTCGACCTCGGCATCGCGCGTCAGGCGGAACAGCGTCGGCGAGGTCAGCCGCATGCCCGGATAGAGCTTGTGCGCGTTCTCCCGAATGACCTCGTGCAGCCGGACGAACACCCGCTCTCCCGGCGGGACGTCGGCAGCCACCGGCACCCACTGGGCGAGCTCGGACGGCACCTTGACGCGCGCCTCCACCACCTCGCCCTTCCGCTCGTCGTGCAGGAGAAATGCGAGCGAGAGCGATCGGTTGGAGAAGAACGGAAACGGCTGCGACGGATGGATCACGAGCGGCGTCAGCGCCGCGGATACCTGCGCGTCGAAGTATTCGCCGAGCTCCTGCTGCTGGGCCACACTCAGCTCTTCCCACCGGCGCAGGTGAATGCCGTAGCGGGAGAGCTCCGGCACGATGCAGCTCAGGAAATACTGCGCCTGCGCCTGCAGCATCGGCTGGAGGCGATCGCGAATCTGGCCGATGAACTGCTGCCGGTCTGGCGTGGCCCCCTCGCGCAGGATGGCCATCCGCTTCATGAAAAACTCGTCGAGGTTGGACGTGAAGATCGCGAGAAACTTGGCCCGCTCGAGCAGCGGCGTTCGCTCGTCGAGCGCTTCGGCGAGCACCCGGCGGTTGAACTCCAGCCAGCTCAGATCTCGATCGATCCAGACGCTTGCGAGCGGCGCGTCCCGGGCGGCTGCCAACGGCGCGGCGTCTGTCGATGGCAGCCCGGCGTCGAACCCATCCCGTAGAGCGACCGACGGAGGCACATCCTCGACCGGGCTCACTTCGGACGCAACGGTCTCATCCATTAGGTCGTTCCTATACTACGGCGCTGTAACTATTCAATGACCGTCTCGAACCAGCCTCCTATCTTCTGCCGCCGGGCGCCGACGTCGTCGTGGGGGCCTCTTTGCGCTCTTTCTCCCAATAGAACGGCTTCCGCTTCCTCGGATGATTCCCGATCTCGTCCATGGTCGCCGCGTCGTAGAGGCGGCCGTTCAGCATCACCATGTTCACGGAGTCCGTGTTGCGGACGTTCTCGAGCGGGTTCCGGTCGAGGACGATCAGATCGGCGAGCTTGCCCTTCTCGAGCGAGCCCAGCTCGCCCTCGAGGCCCAGGTACGTCGCGCCGTTGATCGTCGCGGCGCGAAGCGTTTCCACGGGCGTCAGCCCGCCTTGCGCGAGCATCCAGGTCTCCCAGTGCGCGCCGAGCCCCTGAAGCTGGCCGTGAGCCCCCATCTGAATCGACCCGCCCGCGTCGGCGATCTGCTTCGCTCCTCTGGCGATGAGGACGTGGTTGAAGTCGTCCTCGTCCGCCATGGTCCGTCGGCGCGAGCGCGGCACGACGACATCCGCGGGAACGAACGTGAGCAGCCGCTGGTTCTTCCAGACGTCGCTGTGCTGATACCAGTAGTACTCGCCAGACAGCCCGCCGTAGCCGACGATGAGCGTCGGCGTATAACCCGACTTGCTCTTCGCGAAGAGCGTGACGACGTCCTTGTAGATACGCGGAACCGGGAGTGAGTGCTCGACGCCGGTGTGGCCGTCCACGACGTGCGTGAGGTTCATGTAGAGCAGCGAGCCTCCCTCGGGCACGACCATCATCTGGAGCTCGCGCGCGGCCTTGATGATCATCTGCCGCGCGTCGCGGCGTTGCTGGTTGTAGCTCTTGACGCTGAAGCCGCCGACCGCTTTCAGGCGGCGGAGGTGCGACAGCGCATCGTCATAGGTGTCGACAACCGCTTTGAAGGGCGTCTCGGCGCCGTAGAGGATCGTGCCCGTCGAGTACAGCCGCGGCCCGAGCTTTCTGCCGGACCGTATGAGCTCGGAGTTCGTGAAGACGGTCTCCGTGTCGTTCGACGGATCGTGCGACGTCGTGACGCCGTACGCGAGGTTGGCGACGAGCGGCCAGGAGGCCTCCGCCAGCAGGCCGTCGTTCTCGCCGCCGACGTGCGCGTGGACGTCGATGAGCCCCGGCATGACGGTCTTGCCGCGCGCATCTATCCGTTTGGCCCCCGCCGGAACGCTGACCGAGCCCGACGGCCCGACCGCGACGATGCGGTTGCCCTCGACGACGATCGTGCCGTTCTCGATGACTCCATCATTGTTCCCAGCTCGCGGGGCCCCACCCCCGCTCGCGCGCGCTCGCGGGTCCGGACCTGCGGGTCCGGACTGCCCTCCGGCCGCTCGCGCGGGCTCAAGGCTGCTCATCGTGATGATTCGCGCCCCGACGATCGCGAGGGATCCCGACGGAGCGTCGCTCTTCACGGTGAACCCGATGGGGACGCCCTTGGCCTCTGGCTCAGCTGGTTTTCCCGGCGTCGCATCCCCCTGACCTTCTCCGAGAAACACAAACGTCCGTGACAGGTCGCGGGTGAAATACTCAGGTCCAAGCGCCCAATGCACTTTCCGGCCGTCCCCGGACCAGTGAATGGAGAATCCCGCATCCCGCGAAATTTGCGCGACCGGGAAACTCGTCCCCTTGGGCCCAAGATCGATCGGGCGCCCTGAGCGCGGGAACGCCGCGACGTAGGCGTGCCACCGCTCCGCGAACGCGACGTACTTCCCGTCGTTGGACGGCTCGATCTGGGTCGCGTTGTCGGACTGGAGGTGAACGATCTCGTCGCTGCCGTCCACTTCGAGGCTCGCGAGGACGAACTTCTCGCCGCGCCGTTCGCGGAAGTAGATCCGCTTCCCCGTGTGATCGAACTGCGGCCGGGATCCGGCCTCGCGGACGAGCGATGGCTGCCCCGTCCCATCGGCGCTGACAACGTAGATGCCTGGGTCGCCTGCATGGGTAATCCCGCGGATGCCGTCCGGCGTGGTTCTCCGGTACACGATCTGCTTCCCGTCGGGTGAGAACGACGGTTCCACATAGTGTCCAGGCTGCGCGATGACATCACGAGCGCCAGATCCATCCACTCGAAGCGCGCGGATACGGCCCAGGTTGGCGTCGTTCCAGGCCGCGAAGACGATCCACTGGCCGTCGGGCGAGAAGCGGGGATCAGATTCCATCCACGTTCCGGAGGGGCCAGAAACGGGGGGCGTAGCGTCCGGCTTTAGCCGGACCTCGCCGGTCAGGGGCCTCGGCTCGCCGCTCGGCATCAGCTTGACGTAGACCCGGCCGAGCGCGCTGTATGCGACGAGCTTGCCGTCGGGGGACGTCGTGACGTCGCGCAACATGCGGACGGGAAGATCGTCGGAGTGGACCTTCTGCGGAAATCGCACCGCGTCGTTGACCGCCTGTTCGACTTTCGCAACAAACGGGATCGGATCAAAGCCGTCATTTTCTATGCTCGCGGGGCCCCACCCGCCGGCTCGCTCGCGGTCGTTCATGGCGCTCGCTTGCCGCTCGCTAGGTGGCGCGGCTTCGCCGCGCTCCCCTCCGGCGCCTCGCGCGGGCCGCAGGCGCACTTTCCAGATCTTCCCCTCGCCCCAAATCACAATCGCGCGGCTGTCCGGCGTCCATGAGTACTGAGCGTACACACCGTGGATCGCCCACGCCTCCTGGAGGTCCTTGTCGAGATGGTCGAACACCGGCCACTCGCGGCCGGTTGCCAGCTCGCGGAGAAAGAGAAGGCTCTTCGTGTCCACGCGGCGGACGAAGGCGAGATGCTTCCCGTCAGGGGACGGCTGCGGAGCGATCGATCCGCCCGGCCGGTTGACGAGCGTCCGTTCCTTGCCGGTCGTCAGATCCCGTCGGACGATCGCGTAGATGACGCCGTAAGGGTCCTTGTTGTATTCGAAGTTCTGCCCGGGCGTGACGTCCTTGCTGTAATAAAGGTAGCGGCCGTCGCGCGAGACCGCCGGCTCGCCCGCATCCTTCTGGAAGCTCACCTTCTCGGTGACCTGGACCCCGTCCGAGCCGCTCGAGTGGAACATCCAGATCTCGCCGGCGCCCAGCGAGCGCTCGCGCACGAAGTGGCGCCGCGCGAAGATGTACTGCCCGTCGGGCGACCAGGTGGGGCTGTTGACGAACCACCGGGTGTCCTTGGACACCTGCTTCGGATCTTTGCCGTTTGCGTCGGTCGTCCAGACGTTCCAGAGGCCGCCGCGGTCGCTCGAGAACGCGATGCGCTTGCCGTCCGGGCTGAACCGGGGCTGCATGTCGTAGGCGGGACCGCCCGTAAGACGCGTCGCCGCCTGGCTGCCGCTTCCGGCGATCGGCATCACGTAGAGATCGCCCAGCAGGTCGAAGACGACCCGCTGACCGTCGGGGCTGACGTCCACGTTCATCCACGTCCCCTCCGACGTCTCGAACTCGATCTTCGTCGTGGGGCCGAACGGATCGGCGACGTCCCACTTCTTTTCGTCTTTCTTTTCTTCTTTCTTGTCTGTGGGGCCAGTCTGGAGACTGGCCCCTCCAAGGACCGAGGCCCCTCCAACGATCGCGACTGCAAGTACCCAAACCCCATGCCCCAAGCCCCAGGCCCTAGAGCGGCTCATTTTCGAGACTCCTCCACAAGTACCAGCACGCGACGGATCGATAGGGACGCCACGGCTCGCCGATCTCGAGCATGCGCTCTGGCGTCGGTGGTTTCCGCAGCCCGTAGCATTTCTGTATCGCCTTGAGGATCCCGAGGTCGCCTACAGGGAGAACGTCCGGCCGGTTCAGCCGAAACATGAGAAACATCTCCGCGGACCAGCGCCCGAGACCCTTGACCTGCGTGATGGCCTGAATGACCTCTTCGTCCGGCAAGAGCTCGATGTCGGAGAGACGCAGCGTTCCGTCACCGACTTTCACGCAGAGGTCCCGCAAGTACGCCGTCTTCTGGCGGCTCAGGCCCGCGGCGCGGAGCTGCTCATCGGTGACTGAGGCAAATCCAGGCTGTGTCGGGACGTTGTCCGGGAAGCAGGCGGCGACGCGGTTGAAAATGGTCTGAGCCGCCTTGGTCGACAGCTGCTGGCCGGCGATGACGCGCACGAGGGCCGTGAAATGCTCGATGCGCTTCGGGTAGTCCGGCGTGCCCTTACAGCGGTTGATGACGGCGCCCAAGCGGGGATCGCGGCGCGCGAGCAGACGGCGAACTCGGGCGTGATCGTCGAACATCGGTGAGTGGGGCCATTATCTCATCTGGACCCCCAATGCCCGGCGAGCTGAGCCTTTAACGACACCCCACGCAAGAATGCGTTGCGGCGACCGAAGATCGTGTCGCCCGCAACGCGGAGTACCTGGGTGAGTGCGGCTGGACTTCTGTCACACGAGGGACGGACGGCGTGAGCGCGGGTCTTAGAAGTGGTAGCTCACGTTCACGAGTTGGTTTCCCGCGGTTCTTCGTCCATCACACCGATCTCGGCCCCGCTCGGGTCGTCGGGCTGCGTCAGACGCTCACGACGACGCTGGTGGCTGGCGATGCCGCCTTTCCGTCCAGCTTCGCGGGCTTCCTCGCTCGTCCACTCGTGCGCGGTCCCCTTCTGGTGCGCGGCCTTGCCGCCCTTGCTCGCTATCTCTTTCTGCTTCGATCGATCCATCGACGCGAAGCCACGATCTTCTTTCGCCACGGCGCGCCTCCTGCCTCTGCAGGGTGCAACGCATGTGCCACGGAAATGGTCTATGGCTCAGCCGTTTCAGGAGGATCCGTGAGCGTCACGTACGCGACGCTCGGCGGCCGCGAGCCGCTGGAGCACGCGGTCGCGGCCCGCAAGCGCGAGCACTTCGAAGACTCCCGGGCTCACCGATTGGCCCGTCACCGCCACGCGGGACGCGTGAATGAGCGACGCGGCTTTGATGCCCTCCGCAGCGGCCACCTCACGCAGCGCGGTTTCGATCGGGACCGGCTCGAACGGGTCCACGCGGGCCAGCCGCTCGCGCAGCGCCGCGAGAGGGCCCGCGAGCTCCGACGCGCCGAGGTATTTTGCCGCGGCGGCCGGATCGGGCTCGACGACATCCGCCAGAAACGGCCGCGCCTGATCGACGGCGTCGGCGAGCTTCCTGAGCCGCGGCTTCACGAGATCGATGACGGCAAGCAGCCATGGCCGTCGAACGGACGCGAAGTCGTCGTTCCACAACCCCGCCGCTCTCAGGTCCGGCTCGACGCGCCGGACGATCTCGTCGGCCGGCATCCGCGCGATGTGCTGGGTGTTGAACCAGTCCAGCTTCTCGGCGTTGAAAACGGCATTGCCTCCGCTGATCCCTTCGATGGCGAACGCGGCGATCAGCTCGTCGCGCGTCATGACTTCACGATCGCCGCCGGGCGACCATCCGAGCAGCGCGAGGAAGTTGACCATCGCCTCCGAGAGATAGCCGGCGCGCTCGTACTCGCCGACCGCGGTCGCGCCATGCCGCTTGCTCAGCCGCTTCTTGTCGGGACCGAGGATGAGCGGCACGTGGGCAAACGCAGGGACGAATCGTCCGAACGCGTGGTAGAGCAGCACCTGCTTCGGCGTGTTCGAGATGTGATCGTCGCCCCGGACGACGTGTGAGATCTCCATGTCGATGTCGTCGACGACAACTGACAGGTGGTAGGTCGGATGGCCATCCGAGCGGAGGATGACGAACTTCTCGATGTGCTCGTTGTCGAAGTCGATCGGCCCGTGCACGAGATCGGTGAACGACGTCCGTCCTTCGGGGACGTCGAACCGGATCGCTCCATCATCTATATATGCGTGGCCGGAGGCGACCAGGCCCTCGGCCGCCGCGCGGTATTTGTCGAGCCGTTGTGACTGGAAATAGGGCGCGTGCGAACCGCCGACGTCCGGCCCTTCGTCCCAGTCGAGCCCCAGCCATCGCAGCCCCTCCACGATGCCGGAGACCATGTCCCACGACGAGCGCTCGGCGTCGGTGTCTTCGATGCGGAGGATGAACGCGCCGCCGTGGCGGCGGGCGTAGAGCCAGTTGAAGAGCGCGGTACGCGCCCCCCCGACGTGGAGGTACCCGGTCGGCGAGGGTGCGAAGCGGACGCGGACCATCCGCCGTTAGAATACCTCGCCGAACACCGACCAGAACTTCTCGCGCGGTGCAATCAATCGCCGTCGTCATCAGGAGGGTCCGGTACATCTCCCGGAGCGTGCACCGTCGAGATGCAAAATCCACTATCGTCCGAAACGTCGTTTTCCACATCATTGACGCTGTTGTGCAGACAGACGCAACTGGAGGGACCCGCCGGCCCATTCGCCGAAAGCGTCGTGTGGTGGAAGCAGCGATAACGCGAGCGAACACCTCCTGGAACGGGATATGTCGTGCGGCAGGCATGCTGATGAACGTGTCCGCAGTGAGCCGTGCAAACCAACTGATTGGACCCAATATCGATGTTCAAGTGCAGGTCGCCCTTGCACGTCTCCCCATGGCAGGGGGGCTGGCCTTCGGCTCCACAGCCCACGCACGTGCCTTCCGGGGAACAGGCCTTCACACCGTACGCACAGCATTCGTTGTTACAAACGATACGATGCGGCGGGCAGCACCCGCTGGGGAGGCACTTCCCCAGGCAGCCGCCATAACCATTGCAGATCTGGTTGGGAGGAGAACACCCGTCCAAGGCGCACTGGTCTCCGGGCCGACAACACTCGCCAACGAAACGGGAGCTATTACAAACCACTCGACCCGGTGGGCAGTTACAACCGCCGATAACCTCCGCGCCACACTTTGTATTGCAGGATGCGAGACGCTGTCGTCGGCACGACTCGTCCGCACAGGGGAAAGCCATGCACCGGTGGCAGCACTCTCTCACGCCGACTGGCGACAGCAGATCGCCGTAGACGTGGATCCACGATCTGCCTTCCAGGTGAGTGAAATACAACGTGGAGTTTACGAGGTCGTGCATCGACAGCTGGGACGAAGTGACTCCTTCACCAGCTTGATCGGATCTCGAGATAGCGCTGTAGTACGTCGTCGTCTTGTATAGCGATGTCTCTGCACTGAATCCTGGCAGTCTCATCCTATTCACGTCCTGCCCGCTTGACTGCGATTCGCGATGTGGTCAGAATGCGCGAGCCTCGGACTGCCGGATTTCAACACGCTTCACGCTCCCGATGCCGACATCGTCGCACCAAGGTCAGCAGCCGTCATATACCACGATCGGTTCCGGTGGGGATCGGAAATCGCCGAGCGCTGCCGACTCGACGGCTGCGCTCGAGCTCGTGAAGCTCCACCAGCTGATGGCGCTTACGAGCGGCGTGCCTGAGGTTTGGCTGGGACTCCTCGACGGTCCGGTCGAGCTGGATCACCCGGCGTTCGCAGCGGCGAACATGCGCGCGCCTTCCTCCGGTGTTGCAGGCGCCTGCACGCGCGCGACCAGCGAGGCATGCCTGCACGGCACCTTAGTGGCCGGTGTTTTGGCCGGCCCGAGAGAATCCGGTGCGCCCGGCATCTGTCCCGGGTGCACGATTCTGGTCCAGCCAATCTTCGTTGAAGGAACAGATCGCGGCGCACGGGCGCCGGTGGCGTCCATGCACGAGGTTGCCTCAGCCATCGTTGAGACGGTCGACGCGGGAGCACGCGTGCTGAACTTGAGCGCCGCCGTCGCAGAGCCGTCATGCAATTCGGAGCGGGAGGTCGAGCAGGCGCTCGACTACGCCGCGAGTCGTGACGCGATCGTGGTGGCCGCAGCGGGCAATCAGGGAGCGCTCGGAAGCTCCGCCATTACCCGGCATCCGTGGGTCATTCCCGTCATCGCCTGCGATCTTCGTGGCCGGCCCATGGCCGAGTCGAACCTGAGTCGTTCCGCAGCGCAGCGGGGTCTCGCCGCGCCGGGCGAGGGCGTCGTGAGCGTGGCACCGGGCGCGAGGCTGCAAACTTTCTCCGGGACGAGCGCCGCGGCACCCTTTGTCACGGGCGCCATCGCGCTGCTCTGGTCGCTGTTCCCCGGTTTTCCTGCAAGCCGGCTGAGAAGCGCCGTCACACAGGGGGGCGTGCGGCGATCCACGCTGGTTCCTCCGCTCCTCGACGGATGGCGGGCGCATCAATCTCTGTCGATGTGAAAGGAACGTGTCGGACATGACCAGCCGCGACAAAGCAGTGGATGGCGACAAGCGGCGCGAACCGTATCGCGTGCGACTGCCGGGATTCATCCCGAACGAAGACATCGGCCTCGGAGATGTGCTCAAGCGCGTGAGCTACGCAGCGGGCATCGCGCCCTGTGGCGGGTGCCAAAGACGGGCGGAGGCCCTCAACCGCTGGATGGTCTTCACGCGTTGACGATCGTCGCGCTCTCATCGGAAAGAGGAGCAGAACATGGAGCAACCTGAAGGCAAACAGCCCGCCTCCGGCGCGAACGAGGCAGACGGTGCACGTGCATCCGCGGCCGCCGTGGCTATCGCGCCGCAGTACGGCACGGGGACGTCCGCGGCATCCTGCCCGACCTGCGGCACGTCGAGCGGGTCCGACTCGGCCGTATCATTTGTCTACGCGCTGGGGAGAATCGAAGCCCGATTCCCCCGCCTTTCGGTAGAAAAAGAGTTCGCGCAAGCGACGGCGCAGAGCGACGCAACAGGGATGACGGATCGGCAGACCCTGAAGTCCGTCCTGTCTAAAACCGAGAACCGCTATCTGGCGCGTCAGCTGTGCTGGGTGCTGACTATCGAGGGGCTCGAGACCTACATCCTGCTGCCGCGGGACCCCGCCGACATTGAGCGGCTCGTGGAGACGCTCCGACCCACACCCAGTCCGTCGGATCGGGACGCGGTCATCGGCGTGCGCGGACCTCTTGCGCCGCCCGAGATGTGCAACGGGCTGGTGGTGCCCGTCGTGGCATTCGATCAAATTTATTCCTTCGACCGCGATTCGCTTCTGAAGGCGATTCCGCGGCCGAAGAAGGGGGCCGACGATCAGTTCTCCGCGGCCGCCGGAGAACTCTTCGACAGAATCATGTTGGTGGCCGACAACGCGGGCGCCACCGACGATCACCGAGCCGCGAACTACCTCGCCGTTCGGTACCCCGCGATCTACCATACCGCCGCGGACATGTTCGGCCGGAACGCGTCGCTGACCGCGCTGGACGTCCGGCGTTCGTCCTTGTCTGGCACCCGGAAGATCGTGGACGTGATCTTCTCGTATACGCACCGGCAGACCGATGTGGTCGAAAAGTACTTCTGCCGCGTCGACGTGACCGAAGAGTTTCCGTTCCTGGTCACGAAGCTCTCACCGTACTTCGACCTGTCATGAGACGCTGATCGCGTTGTGAGTCCGCCGAACGAATCACGAATCAAAGGACGGACGATATGTCGATGCCAGGGTTTTCTGCGGAGCGCGCGCTGGTACCCGGAACCAGCTTCTGGACGCCGCCTGGATCCAGCCCGCCGCAACAGGGGATTTTGCCCGCCCGGTTCCCGGGTGGGGCGCCCGCTTCTCTGTTCTGGGCCTGTTTTCGCAATTGCTACGACCGATGCATAGGAACGCCGGAGGGTTGCTTCGGCGGCTGTTATTCGTTGTGCAACTGGAACCCGACCATCTGGTTCTAACTCCAAGGCTTTCTCGAGGTGACTGCATCATGACGATACCTGGATTTGGAGCGGCAGCTTCCCTTTACCGGTCGACGGCGACGTACCACGCAGTCGCCCCAGGGGCTTCGCGGACCGGAGTCACGCCTCAGGCGTCGGCGGCGGCTGCGAGATCTATCTTCGACACGCTCGGAGGGTGGTGGTGCAAGGGCGGATGCTTTTGGGACTACGGCTGGTGCAGGGTGGGAGGCGGCTCTTCCTACTGCGACTTTCGCCTGTCTTACTGCCTCTGGAAGTGCGACAACCCAACCCCGGGGGAGATCATCCTGTGAGTCGAATGACCACAACGCTGCCGGGATTTCACGCGGAGGCATCGCTTTATCACGCGACTGGACACTACCAGTCGACAGGAGCGTCGATTGGATCGGGCGGTGGGGTGGTTCCGCAGTTCGATCAGGCGTTCGATCTCCAGGCTGCGCCCAGCACCTGCTATCGGGTGTGCCGGTGTTGCAGGAATTCGGGCAACCGTTTCTGCTGCAGCCACTGCAGGTGGTGTTCGGGGCCGATCGGGACGACGACATATCAGGCGTTTGCCTGACCGGCGGGTCGATCGTCAGAAGACCTCGCCGAACATCGATTACCGGCGCGGCGGCGGATTGAGGACGATCACGACGTCGGCGGTAAACTCGACCTGCCAGGCGACGTTTACGTCGAGGCCGACGAAGCAGGCACCGGATGCGCACGCCACCGCCCGTGCCTCCGCATCCACGAACGTCGTGAAGAGGCGGCTGTCGAGCCGCACCGCAAACCGCCGGTGAACGGGCAGCTTGACGCCTCCGCCGGCAGCCACCGTGAACCGGAACTCGTCGTCTCCGTCAGCTCCGTACCGCGTGAGTCCCAGAAGGCCGGACAGAAAAGGTCTGGCTCGCCCTGTCCCGAACTCCTGACGGCCGCCGGCGAGCCAGTGATCCACGACGACACTCCACCGCGCCGGCGGACCGAATGGGCCGCCAGGCGTGTCGACGTACGCCTGTTGATGCGAGAACACCGCCTCGAACGAGAGTCCGGCCCCCATGTCGACGTTGACGGCGCCTCCGACGACGGGCGCGCCGTCGACGTCGACGGGCCGGTTCGTTGCCAGCTCGAAGAGGTCCCCGCCGAAGCGGTAGCCGGCGAGCGGCGCGAACTCAACGGTCTGGGCGGAAACAGGCACGGACAGCCGGACGAGCAGCAGAACGATGAACGCCGCCAACACGGAGGGCCTCGCGGGCGCCGATGCGGGCGCCGGGTTCGCCGCGGTTCCGCAGGCCCCTGTCATGGATGGGGTTGGCATTCTACTTCACTGACGCACCCGCCTCGAAAATGCTTTTGACGCGGTGGGAGCGAGTGCCTATATTGGGCGGTCCACGCTGGTGCAACCGGAAGGAGGCCCCATGAAACGATCAATTCTCTTCGTCGCGTTTTCGCTCGTCTTTGTGCTCACGGCCGCTGGCAGAATCCACAGCGCCGGCGGCGGCGATGACGGCTTCGACCTGAGCGATCTCAACAAGATCCGGATTGGCTACCGGATCAACCCGGTGCCGCTGAACCTCCACGGGAAGAATCCGTTCCTGGTCGGTCTCGGCAGCTACATCGTGAACGCACAGGCTGACTGCGCGGGCTGCCACAGCACGCCGCAATACGAAGACGGGGGCGACCCGCATCTCGGGCAGGAAGAAAAGATCAGCACGGCCACGTTTCTCTCGGGCGGAGGCACCCTGTTCGGACCTTTCGTGCCGCGCAACCTCACCCCGAACAGCCAGGGACGGCCCGGAGGCCTGACGCTCCAGCAGTTCCTGGAAGTGTTCAGGCGCGGCACGGACTTCGAAACCGGCAGTCCAGGAAACGTCCCGGAGCCGTCGCCGGACAACGATCTCCTTCAGGTCATGCCCTGGCCGGTGTTTTCCAAGATGACGATCCTGGAGAAGAGGGCCATTTACGAGTACCTCCGGGCGATCCCCTGCATCGGATCGCCGGCTCGGTGCGGCACCACTCCCTAGAAGATTTCGCCGAACATCGACCAGAACTTCTCGCGCGCTTTCTCGAGCACCGACCGCCGACGCCACTCGTCCAGATTCAACCGGGTGGCTCGGCGGATGTCCGACTCGAAGTCGCTCGTGAAGCGGGCCGCCAGCGGGGCATCCGCGACGGCGGCGTTCAGCTCGTCGTTCAGCTCGAGCGATCGGTTGTCGAAGTTCGCCGACCCGAACACGCTCCAGATGCCGTCCACTACCATCACCTTGGCGTGCATCATCGTGGGACGATACTCGTAGATCTCGATCCCTCTCGACATGAAGCGTTCGTACGCCGCCCGGCTGGCGTACTTGACCGGCTTCGCGTCGGTGATGTCCCCCTCGACCAGGATCCGCACCCGGACGCCGCGGTCCACCGCCCGCTCGATGGCCCACGCGGTCGATTCGTCGGTCAGAAAGTACGGGCTGCAGATGTCGAGCGTCTTGCGCGCCGCGGCGATCGAAAGCAGGTAGAGGAGCTTCATCCCGCTGCTCCCGCCGACGGGTGAGCTCCAGATCACCACCGTCCGTTCGTCGACGTTCGGTACGAATTCGGTCGGAGGGGGCTCGAAGAGGGGCGTGACCGGCCGCACGGTCTCGGAGAAGTTCTCGAAGAAACCGGCCTCGAGGTACTTGACGGACGGCCCTTCCATGCGCACCTGGGTGTCGCGCCAGTGGTCCTGATCCTGCGCGTCCCCCGCCCAGTAGTCCGCGACGCCGACACCCCCGATGAACCCGATGATGCCGTCTACGACGAGGATCTTGCGATGGGTTCGATAGTTCAGCTCCTCGATGTTGTACCAGTGCGGAAGGTTGAACGTGCCGATCGTGCAACCGGCCCGACGCAGACGATCGAGATGATCGCCGAGGTCCTTCGAGCCGATCGCGTCGAGCACCATGTGGCACCGCACGCCGCGCCGGACGGCTTCTTCAATCGCCGCCGTGAACTGGTCGGCGACAGGTCCCGGAGAATAGATGTAGGTCTCGAAGCTGATCTGGCGCCTGGCGCGGCGGATCGCTTCGAGCATCGACGGGAAGACGCGATCCCCGTTGACGAGAACCTGAAAGCTGTTGCCGGTCGTCATCGCGGTGCCGGTGAGGGCGGCGACGTAGGCGGGAAACTCCGCATCGCCCGCGCCGCGGACGCTTTCGATCTGGAGGACTTCCTGATCCTGCGCGATCCCCAGGACGATCGCCAGGAGGAGCGCAACGACGACGAGCGCCCGAAGCCAGAACTTCCACACGCCGGCCGAGCTGTGCAATTAGCGGGCCCGCGGGTCGGCGTGTTATGATACTGGTCGGATCTTCTCCGCGCTCTGCCGTCTGTAGGCGTAACGAGCCCGTCCTGACTCGCTCCTCCTCAAGTCCAGCTTAGCCACGAGACAACATCGGTCCAGGTAATTCAGGAGCATTCCTCAATGCCGTTTTCGAAACTCGGCCTCGCGCCCTCTCTGTGTACTCCTCTTGCTCGAATGGGCTACGGGCAACCTACGCCGGTCCAGTCTGAATCCATTCCTTTTGTGCTGAGCGGCTCCGACCTGCTGGCCCGCGCGCAGACGGGGACGGGGAAGACGGCGGCGTTCGGTTTGCCGATGATCGAGCGCCTCTTCGTGCGCGGCCGGCCCGCCAGAACGCGCAGCCCGCGGGGCCTCGTGCTCGTGCCGACACGCGAGCTGGCGCTTCAGGTCCGCCGCGCGCTCGCGATCTATGGAGCGCCGGTGCAGCTGCGCGTGTTACCCATCTTCGGCGGAGTCCCGATGGGGCCTCAGGTGCAGGCTCTGAAGCAGGGAACGGACATCGTCGTCGCCACGCCGGGCCGGCTCATCGATCACCTCCAGCGGCGGACGCTCGATCTGTCGGCGATCGAAATCCTGACGCTGGACGAAGCCGACCGGATGCTGGACATGGGCTTCCTGCCGTCGCTTCGTCGCGTCATTCCGGCGCTGCCGCGCGCCCGTCAGACGCTGCTGTTTTCAGCCACGCTCTCGGACGAGGTCGTGCGCCTCTCGGCCGAATTCACACGCGACCCGGCACGCGTGGACGTCTCGGAGGGACAGATCGTGGCGCCGACGGTGACACATCGCGTCCACCCGGTCGCCATCGACCGGAAGCGCGATCTGCTCAGGCACGTGCTGACGCAGGCGCCTGCGGGTCAGACGCTCGTCTTCTGCAAGACAAAGCGCGGCTCGGATCGCGTCGGCGCGCACCTCGAGCACGCCGGCATCAGGGTGGCTGTCATTCACGGCAACAAGAGTCAGGGTGCGCGCACTCGCGCCCTGGGCGATTTCAAGGCGGGTCGTGTGATGGTTCTGGTGGCCACCGACATCGCCGCACGCGGCCTGGACATCGTGCAGCTTCCGCTCGTGGTGAACTTCGACCTGCCGTTCGTCGCCGAAGACTACATCCATCGCGTAGGACGGACGGGACGGGCCGGGCTCGCCGGGCGCGCGATCTCTCTCGTGACAGCGGCGGATCGGCAGATGTTACGCGACATCCAGCGGCTGTTGCCGTCGCCGCTCGAGCAGGTGGTCGTCGAAGGATTCGAGACGGTGAGCTCGCCGACAGGGCCTCCTAGGCAGGACCGCGGCGCTCGATCTCGCGATTTCGCTCGACCTTTCGTTCGGCGACCTCCAACTGCGCGGTGACCGCGATCTTGTCGGAGGGCTTCACGCGCGGCGCACACCCTCGGGCGAGCTGGCCGGCACGAAGGCCCGCCACGACCGCGAACTCGAATGCGCTCAATTCAACCGGACGAGCGACCACACGGACCTGCCTTTCTGCAGAACGTGCCCAACGGCTAGGCTTTGGTGAGGGCTGGGCCAGAATGGCCTAGGGCTCAGAAAAGCGGGAACCTCAAGTATACGCCGGATTCGCTCAACGACGGCGGCGCTGGCGCTTCACCGATAGCGCACGTGCGCCGCTGACCGGGTCGTCGAGCCGCTCGAATGTGACCGCGTCACCGACGTCGAGGTCGTTGATTGACGTGCCTTCCTGCAGGTCGGCCCGATGGAAGAAGATCTCGCGATCGTTCGCGAGGCGGATGAATCCGTGGCCCTGACCCACGAACAGCTTCACGATGCGGCCGGTGTCCGGCACGCCGCGGCGTTCCGCCGGTCGCAACAATTTGCCCGCGCGCTTGGGCGACGCCTTCCGCGTCCGGCCGTAGACGTACTCGCTGCTCATGATGTGCGGGAATCCTTCGCGTAGATTGCCTGGCTGAAGCTCACGCTCGACGGTAGCTCGCGGGAGCGGAGGCGGACCGCCCTTCGACTCACTTTGTTCGCTCAGGGGATCCTCCATCGCGGCCGGTTGGCGAAGGTTGGCGGTGAGGCAGGGATTCGAACCCTGGATACAGCTTTTGGGCCGTATAACGGTTTAGCAAACCGCCGCCTTCAGCCTCTCGGCCACCTCACCTCGACTCGCTCCCACGCTTGACCCGTCGCTCAGAGCGGCCGCGGACTTTGAAGTATACGTGAGACAGGCACTTACGCGGAAGTGCTCCACATTGAAGCGCTGAAGGCGATCCGCTGCCAAACCGCCGACTTCGTCAGATTCGCCAGTGAATCGCGCGATTTTTGGCAAAAACTGACCTTCGAGTTCCATCGTCCAGGACTGCCGCTTGCCAACTGTATCATTGTCTGATACTGTAGGTGCGTGGTTCGGATCGACCTCAACGACCCCCGCCCGCTCGAGGATCAGATTGCCGTGGGCCTGCGCCAGGCGATTGCCCAGGGGAGCGTCGGGCCCGGCGAGGACCTGCCCTCGGTGCGGCAGCTGGCCGGAGACCTCGGTGTGCATTGGAACACCGTCGCGCGGGCCTATCGCAGGCTCGCCGACGAGGGCCTGCTGACCGTGCGCCGTGGCCGCGGCGCCGTCACACGCGATCAACCCCGGACGCACGCGCGGATGGGCCGTGCCGCCCTTCGGGAGCGGTTTTGCGATGCGGTGGCGACGGGACTACTGGGCGGACTTTCACGGAAGGACATTGCAGAGGCATTCGAGGAGGCGCTCGCCAACTTTGGCGATCGGAGAAGCTGATGACCGGTCTCGCCATCGCTCGACTCTCGGCCGCGTTGCTCGCGGTCTGCACGCCGTGGATCGTGGCGTCGATCGCACTCCGCGTGGCCACGACACCCGCCGGTGCTCCGGCCCCGCACGTTCATTCCATGAAGCTGCTACGCGCCATGACGGTGGGCGCGGCAATTGCCACCTCGATTGCCACGGTGATCCTCGCTCCATCGTTGTGGATGCTGCTTGCCGTCGGCCTGGGGTTCGGATGCACTTCCGTCGTGGCCCTCAGAGTGCTAGGCGAGATTGACGATCTGACACGGCCAGCCCGGCAGGTGAGCTCCGCCGAACGCGCCGCCAGCCTGAGACCGCGAAGGGCGGGCGAGTATGTACCGTGGTCCTGGCGCCTGGCGGCCGCCGGTA
The DNA here is from genome assembly GCA_963847125.1 of uncultured Acidobacteriota bacterium. Lineage (GTDB taxonomy): Bacteria > Acidobacteriota > Vicinamibacteria > Vicinamibacterales > 2-12-FULL-66-21 > DATAEE01. The sequence continues at coordinate 622,647 of CAWJYM010000004.1, read as the reverse complement.
CGGCCGTCCTCGGCGCGACCGCGTTTGTCGTTCGCGTCTCGAGTGTCGTCACCGATCGACGGATGTTCAGGCCCATCGTGTTCGCCGTCGCTGCCCTGGTTTTTCTGTGGCTCTATGAAGTCTGGGCGCACCAGGTCATCACCGGGCCGACCGTCGCTGGCGACGAGGGCAATCTGCGCCGCGTCGTCCGTCGCATCTTCGCGATGGAGGTGCTGCTCGTGGTGGCGTGCCTCGGCACGGCGCACGCGCTGCTCAACCTCAACTGGGCTGCGAACGGCACTCTGGGCGCCGCCATTGCGCTCGCCGGCGGCGTCGTCGCGATCGCAGGCTGCGCGCTTGCGGTGGCGTCGGGGCTGGTGGGACGGCGATACGAGACGGTCGGAAGATAGACGGACGAATCTGCAGGAGACCCTCATGGACGAGCGAGCGCTGTTCACGAAGTTCTGGGAGGAAGAAGCGAAGACGACGCGCAAGGTGTTCGCGCGCATTCCGGAAGGCTCCGATTACCGCCCCGATCCGAAGTCGCGCACGGCGAGCGAGATCGCGTGGCAGATCGTGTGCGAAGAGAAGATGATCATCGACGCGCTCGAGACCGGCAAGGCCGAGTGGAAACCGCCCCCCGCACCGGTGACGATGAAGGAGCTGCTCGACATCTACGAGAAGCAGAGTGCGGATATCGTCCGGCGGTGGAAGGCGCTCCCCGCCGCACGCTGGGATGGCACGCTCGAGTTCTTCGGCGGCCAGCGGCCGGCGTCGCCGATGGCGTGGAGTTTCCTCTTCGACATCGTGCACCATCGAGGGCAGATTTCGACGTACCTGCGCCCGATGGGGTCGACCGTCCCGCAGATTTACGGACCGAGCGGGGACGAGCCGTAGCAGCGGGCTCCGTGACTGCGCGCATTTCTCTGGCGCGCGCCGACGTCGGCCCGCTGTAGACTCTCGCGGTGGCCTGGGTCCTACGCTGGGGTCTTCGCGCCGTCCTCCTGGTCGCCTTCGCTCTCGGCACGCTGATCGTCGGTGGGGCGTGCGACGCACGCTGGCGTCATCCCGATCTCAAGGCCTGGCATCGTCTCAGCCTCGACGATCTGCGCGCCTCCGATCTGGACGATGATTTCACGTTTGCCCAGTATGCGGCTCAGGAGGAAAAGCTCTTTGCGGAGATCCGTGCGTTCGAATCGACGATCGCTCCGCGTGATCGTACGCGGGTCAATCGGTACCATCCGGGAAGCCTGTCACATCCCCTGAGCGCCGGCCGCGACTGGAACAAGTCGTTCGAAACCAGGCCGGCGACCGCCATCCGCGGCGGCGCGCTGCTCGTCCATGGGCTGACCGACTCTCCGTACAGCATGCGTGCGGTTGCCGACCTTCTGGGTGAGATCGGCGTCTACTCGTTGTCGCTGCGGATGCCGGGGCACGGCACCGTCCCATCGGGTCTGGCCCGATCGTCCTGGAAGGACTGGCTCGCGGCGGTCCGAATGGGCGTCCGTCATGTCAGGGCCAGCATTCCTCGGGACGCGCCGCTGCTTCTCGTCGGCTATTCGAACGGCGGCGCGCTGGTCCTGAAGTACACGCTCGACGCACTCGAGCGCGACGGCGACCCGCGGCCCGCGAAACTGATCCTTCTGTCGCCGATGATCGGCGTCACGCCCGCCGCGAGGCTGGCGTGGTGGATCAGCCGCCTGGGCGTCGTGCCGTATTTCGAGAAGGCGAACTGGCTGGACGTGATTCCCGAATACAACCCGTTCAAGTACAACTCGTTCCCGGCGAACGCCGCGTTTCAGACGGCATCTCTGACGAGCGCCGTACAGGCAGACCTCGATCGTGTCACCTCGAGCGGCCGGCTCACCGCGATGCCGCCCATCCTCACGTTTCAGTCCATCGTCGACGCGACCGTCAGCACGCCCGCCGTCGTGCACCTGCTCTACGATCGACTCCCCCCGAACGGCAGCGAGCTCGTCCTGTTCGACGTCAACCATCTGTCCGGCATCGACGTCTTCGTGCAACCCGCGGATCAATCGCTCTTCGAAAGCCTGTTCGGCCGGCAGCCGCGCCAGTATCGACGGGTGCTCGTGACGAACGGCTCCGCCGAGACGCGAGACGTGGATGCGGAAACGATTGAACCGAACGCCGCCGTCGGATCGCGGCGACCGCTCGGGTTGGCCTGGCCGCCCGAAGTGTTCTCGCTCACCCACGTCGCGATCCCGTTCCCGCCAGACGATCCGCTCTACGGTCTGGTAGGGCCGACCAAGGCAGCCGGGCTTCTTCCGATTGGGCGGCTCAGCCCTCGTGGCGAGCGGGCGGTGCTGACCGTAGGCACCGACACGCTGATGCGCCTCTCGTCGAACCCCTTCTTTCCGTTCGTCGCGGAACGTATCAGCGGGTGGGTAGGCGCCCCACTCGTTCAGAACTGACGCTGCAGACGGCTCCCTCGCCGGCCCGACGATTCAGAAGCTCGCCTGCAATCCGAACGCTCCCTGCGGGTTCAACGTCGCTCCGAGCTGGCGGACGTCCGGAGGCCTTAGGGCGTGACGTCAGCGATGGCATCTTCCAGCATCAACGAGCAGACGCGGCAGAATGGGAAGAAGCTCTTCCGCATCTTGCACCTCGCCATGCCGCGATGAAATGGGGCGCCGCGGGGATCCTGATAGGGATCGCATGTGCCGCCCTGGGGAGCCGCTGGATCGATGTCCTGGCAGCCCCAATACAAGCCGAGCATACCCGCGACTGTGCTCGGGACAATCGGCTCGTTGTTGGCGTCGAACGGATCGCCGAACGCATGGACCGCCCGGAACGCATTGTTCTGCAGTTCCGCCGGCAGCGCGAGGCTCTTCCACCACACATCGTCAGCCTGTTTTTGAGCTTCCGTGATCTGATTGGGATAGGTCTTGCACGGGTCCGGCGGCTCGCAGCCGATGTACTCCTCCCCGAGGTTGGCGATGACGTGCGCGGCCTCGTGCGCAGCAATGTTGACGAACTTCATTGGATCGGGCGCCAGGGGCCACATCGTCACAAACGCCAGGTCCTGTTCGGGGAAGGCGCTTCCGCCGGGGAGACTACAGTTGGCAATGACCAGAAACAACTCGAGCTGCTCCCGCGGCGCGATGAGCTCGGCGGCCTGGTAAATCACCTGCGGTGTGTGCGTCCCCACGAACCCGGCGTACTGGCCGTTGAAATTGCCTTCGACGTTGAAGAACGTCTGCCGGGTACCGCCGGCAGACGGACAATTCGTAATGCCGCTGTCGGTGGACACCACGCGCACGGAGTGAATGTTGATCCGTCCGGCGAGCCCATCGAACGGCGGCATTGTCAGCAGGCCGCCCGCGATCAGTGCGACGCGTGCATCGAAGATCCCCAGTTCCGACTCTTGGAAGCCGTCGCCGAGAATGACGATGTCGAACTGGTCGGCGGGCGATCCCGTCGACACGATTGTCTGAGCGTTTTGAATGTAGCCGTGGGGAAGTATTCTCCAGCGCGCCGGGTCCAGGTGGCGTCCAAACGGCTCGCGGGGCGGTCGCCACGTGATGGGCGGCGGGAGCGGGAGCGGGAGGGGCCCCGGGGGACTCGGCCACGGTATCGGGAGCGGCGGAACCGGAAGCAAGTCCCCAGAACCGAGGTAGTACAGGCCCAGGGGCCGTCGATCGAGCTCCAGGCCCGACACGCCGTCCGCGCGGCGCCTCGCCTCGACGCTGTAAAAAAACAGGAACGTCGCGCCCTCCTTGACGGGCACGCGTAACACCTCCGTCGTCTGACGGGACGGGCCCGGAGACCCGCGGAGCCCACCATCCTCCTCTTCGGTTTCGCGATCGAAGAACGCGTCACCCGCGGCGCTCCACCCAAACGCGTCAAGAATCTCGCCTTCCCGGCCGAGGACCGTCAGCACCCGCTCCGGGACCGACGTCGGAAACATCCCGGCTCGTTCAGCGGTCAACAGGGGAGAGCGCAGTCTCACGCGCGACACCCTCGGAATTCGCGCGGCGCGTTCGATCCGTACCTGATCTCGATCGATCTCGGCTTGCAGGTGCAGTCCGGCCTCGTAGCCCGGCCGACGATCTTGGGGTCGCATCCGGTCTCCTTCAGGATTCCACGACACGCGCCTGGAACTCCTGCGCCAGCTCGGGGAGCGCTGCCGTTCCAACGAGCATATCTCGCAGCGTCGGTGGATAGGGAAACCTCTCCCGGTACTTCAGTGAGACGAGATTGTACGCGCACAAGAAATCGGGGACTCGTCTCGGATCCATGTTGCCAGGTGTATTTCCGATGGACACCGGGCAGATGGCGCAACGAGGCATGAAGCGGCAGTCGGCGCACGCGCCATACGAAGAGTATTTGTCCTGCTTGTTGTGAAAGATCTCGGCGGCCCGCGCGGCGGCTGGATATGCCGCCATGCGCGCCGCGAAACCGGGATCCTGCAGATGCCCCATGCGCATCGCCTCCAGGCGGCTGCGCAGAAAGACCGTCGGAAACACCTGATACGAGTTGGCGAACATCACGCAGCCGTGCACCTGACCGTCGACGTCGACGGCAGCCGTCTCGCCACGACCGACTCCGCACATCGACTGCCCGTCGGGCTTGTGCACCGAATCGCCGTCGTATTTGCGAAAAACCGTCAGGGGCACGTCGCCCGTACGGTTGTACACGCGAACACATCGGTCGAAGATGCGTGCGAATTGCGCGTCGAGCTCGTCGATGCGCTCTGAAGCCCAGTGCATCTGGTGTGTCACCGCGGGCGAGATGGCGAGATCCTGAACGCCCTTGTTGAGAAAGTATTCGACCGAGTCCGCCAGGTACGGAATCGTGGCGACGGTCAGCGTCAGCGCGACTGTCAGGTTCTCCGCGAAGAAGCCGGGTTGCTCGGCGCGGAGGCGCTCGAGGAGCCGATCGAGCACGTCGAACGACCCGGGGGCTCGCAGAGCCTGCGCGGGCGGGACGCCGTCGAAGCTGAGTTGGACTTCGAAGTCATGGTCGACAAGGAAGGCGACGTGATCGTCGTTGACCAGGACGCCGTTGGTGATGATCTCGTATCGAATCCGCTTCCGGGGCAGCCGACGCGCCTCGACGTATTCAACGGCCTGTTGGATCAGGGGAAACTCCAGCAAGGGCTCGCCCCCGACAAACAGCAGACTGACCTCAGGGCGCTCTGATGCGAGGACGAGATCGGCGGAGGCGCGGAGCGTCTCCCAGGTCATACGTCGCGCCTTCTTGTCGTTCTGATAGCAGTAGCTACACCGGAGATTGCACCCGGCCGTCAGCACGACATCTACCTTGTTGATTTGACTCGGGCTCGCCATGTTCGCCATCGTCGTGCGCTAGTCAGGAGGAGGGCACGACTTGCCGGTCAGGATCGCGCTCTCGCGGGCCCACTTCTCGGCTTCTTTGCCGCTTTCCAGCGTGATCTCGGTCTTCGGATCAAGGCTCGACAACGCCTTTCGAACCGCTTTGACCCAGACTTCAATCTGCCCCAGCGAGTTCGTTAGGTGTTCGACGGTGACGGCTTTTTCCTTCATGATCCAGGCCTCCTGAATTGGGGCATCGTCAGAACGATCCCGTTGAAGAATCCATTACCCAGACATCTCCCCGAGAGCGGTGCTTGGCGAACACCAGGAGCCGTCCGTCCCTGGAAACGTCGAAATGAACGTACACTGGATTTGTTCCGAACGTAACCGGCGGCTCGAATCCGGCGATGCTGCGGCCATCTCGCGAGACTCTCCGCAGGCTGATCGAGGGCTGGTTCCAGAATCCGCTGACCAGCAACCCGTCAGACGTTGGATCCCAACGGACGCGTCCGGCTCCCGCGCCAGTTGTCACGCGCGTGGGCGCGGCGCCGTGGTCGCTTCGGGTGAGCCAGACTTCGCGCTCACCGCCCGGCGACCTTCCGATGAATGCGATCCACTCGCCATCCGGTGACCAGACAGGAGCCTGATCCTCGGTGTCGCCGCTGGTCAGTTGAACGGCCGACCCGGCTGGGCGTCCCAATCTCACGGGCGCGACCCAGATGTGGAGGCTGCCGCTGCGATCCGAAGCAAATGCGAGTTTTGAATCGTCGGGCGACCAGTCCGGATGGACGTCGGTGCCCGGATCCAGGGTGAACCTCGTGGGGGCGCCACCCGTCCTGGGGACGATCCACACGTCACGCTGTCCGTCCAGCACGCGGTGATAGGCAACCGATTTCCCGTCATGGGAGAAGACGGCTTGCGCCACGGAGCCCGAATGGTCCGTCAGGCGGCGCGCCTGGCCCGCCGGCGCCTGGTCACGAGTCAGCGGCTGAATCCACAGATCAAACCGTCCGGCCCACCGGTCGGAAGCGAACACCAGCCATCGCCCATCGGAGGAAAGCGCGGGGTGTTCCTCGTCACGGGTCCCCGCCACGCTCTGCTCTTGTCCGGTGATGAGATTGCGGAAGACGAGGTCGGGATTCTCGACAAACGTGGTGTAGGCCAATCGAGCGCCATCACGTGATACGTCGGCGTCGCGTTCCGGACCCGTGCCTGGGGTAAGGCGGCTGGGTCTGCCACCGCTGGTGGAGACCCGCCACAACGCCGACGTGCCTTCACGATGTGACGAGAAGTAGATGTAGCGTCCGTCGGCAGACCAGGATGGTCTGAAATCAATCTCGTTGTCTGTCGTGAGACGACGGGGCGCTCCGTTGTCGGCAGCCACCAGCCAGAGATCGCGCCCGGCCGAATAGCATAGAACTTTCCCATCCGGCGACCAGGAAGGCCCTTCATGGTTCCACAGCCCGTCCGTGTCGCCGGTCAGCCACCGGCGTCGGTCGGGGTTCTGCAGATTCACAACCGCGATACGGAGATTCGCCCGATCGTCGGGCTGTGCGACCGCCAGCCACTGTCCGTCGGGTGAGATTGCCGGATCCTGGGCGTTGTCCACAATCAGCGTCGACGATCCGCCGAGGCGGGGCACTTTCCAAATCCCCGAACGCCCGCTCCGATTCGAGACGAATGCGATAGCGCTGCCGTCGGGGAACCAGTGGGGACCGCGATCGTCGCCAGGATCGTCGGTCAGTCGGAGGGCGTTCCCCCCTTGCGCATCGATGATCCAGATATCCGGGTTCCCTGACTCATCTGATGCGTACGCGATGAGGCTGCCGTCGGGCGACAGCGCCGGCTCGCCTTCCCATCCCGCGCCGGTTGTCACCTGTCGAGGAACTCCCGTCGGGAGCGGCCGATCGTCCGGCGCTCGCCAGTGCCAGAGGAGGCCGGCAATCAGCAGCACTAACGCCACTGCCAGGACGGCAATCGCCCGCCGACTTCGCGCAACCTCTTGTCGATCGATTCGCTCCTGGCCGGATTCGGTCCGACGCCGCAGCGCCCGGAGATCCGCGACGAGATCGCTGGCGTCTTGATAGCGCTCGTCGGGCCGCTTCGCCAGGGCCTTGCGGATGACATGCTCCAACTCCGGGGGGATGGCGTATCTCGGCGTTTTGGCCGCAAAGACGTCGTGGTGAAGGATCGCATCATAGATGCCACCGCTGTCGAGCGCAGAGAACGCCGGCGTTGCGGTGCACATCTCGAACAGCACCGCACCGAAGGAGAACAGATCGCTGCGTGCGTCGAGCGACTTGCCGAGGACCTGCTCTGGCGACATGTACGCGGGGGTACCGGCCCTGATGTCGTCGCGCGACGCGGTTGTGCGCGTGGCCGCGAACGTCGACTCCTCCGCGGGCGTGAATACCTGCACAAGGCCGAAATCCATCAGGACGGCGCGGCCGTCGACCGTGAACATGATGTTGTTCGGGTTGATGTCGCGGTGAAGGAGGTGTTTGGCATGCGCCGCTTCGAGGGCCTCTGCCAGTCCCTCGGCGTGCCGGATCACGTCGTCGGGCGCGAGCCGCCCATGCTCTCGTAGCGTCGCGCGGAGTGTGCGTCCTTCCACGAGCTCCATCGCTACCCATGGCGCTCCATCATGCTCGAACACCTCGAAGACGGGAACGATATGGGGATGAGACAGACGCGCGACGGCTTGCGCCTCGCGCAGGAAGCGATCACGCTCGCGAGCCGTTTGGCGGTCTGGAAGGGGCGTCTTGAGAGCGACGAACCGGTTGAGGTTTATGTCACGGGCTCGGTACACCACGCCCATGCCGCCCCGGCCGAGTTCAGCTTCGACGTCGTAGTGACCAACGACGCCTGGCAGATCGGGCGAACGCGGGATTCCGGCGTGAATTCGCAGATCTTGCGGGTCTGGCTGTCGCACGGCCGACAACCTCGATTCGAGGTACCGCGGATACTATCACGAGGGTTTCGCCCCGCCAGCCGGGTCCTCCCGCGCCGCATAGCGAAGGTCGGAGATGAGCGAGCTCATGTCAATCGGCTTGGACGAGTACGGCGGGGAGAGGGTTGGCGATGGCTGACCGTGTCCGCTGCCGGAACCGTGTAGCGGAGCCGCAGCCAGCGCCGGATGCGGGTCTTGCCGAAGGCGTTGACGGCGAACGACCACGCAATCAGTTGACAGTCCAGCGAGGGACTCCAGGTGCCGGCGTGAACCCGATCGAGCGCCAGCGCGTCGTCATCCGCGCGGGCGCCGAGGAGCTGTGCCAGCCCCGTGAGCCCGGGGCGGCATGCCCAGCGAAAGTCGAACTGAGGGCCGCTCCAGCCGAGACGCGCGACGTCGTCAGCGGTGAGCGGCCGCGGCCCGACCGCGCTCATGTGGCCGCGAAGGATGTTGACGAACTGCGGCAGCTCGTCGAGACCGGTAGCGCGGAGCACACGGCCCACGCGCGTGACGCGGCCGTCGCGCATCGATTGGAATTTCAGGATGTGGAACGGCCGGCGCCGGTACCCGACCCGTTCCTGACGAAAGAACACCGGCCGGCCATCGTCCATCAGTACCGCCGCCGCTATCACGGCCATCGCCGGCGCGAACACCGTGAGCCCGGCCGACGCCCCGACAAGGTCGAACAGCCGTTGCGCCCTCGACACGCTCTTACTCTACATCACAAAGTAGATGCCTGAACTGCGCCTCAGCTGGACGGGCGCTCGACGATAGAGGAATCCGGTATGCTGTCGTCCGATGAAAATCAGCCACTCGGTCATCATTGCCGGCGTCATCCTCAGCGGTGGCGCTTATGTTCTCGCCGTGCAATCGACGGGTAACGTCCCGCCGCCAGCCGTCACGCTCGACGGCCGTGTCGACGAAGCGGAGTGGAAGGCGGCTTCGAGCCAGACGCTCGAAGGGGGCGGAACCGTCCGGTTGATGTTTGGCGACAAACTTCTGTACGTCGGCATCCGCGGGCCGGCCGCCGGCATGGCGCACGTCTGCGTCGGATCCAGCGATGAGGTGCGGATCCTTCACGTCTCGGCGGCAGTCGGCTCGGCCCTCTATCGGCAGTCCGGAGGCTCGTGGACGCTTCAGTCGCCGTTTTCCTGGAGCCTGCGCGAGACCGGGCTCACGGGCGCGCCCGCCGACGCACGCATGGCGTACCTTCAGAAGGAGGGCTGGGTCGGCACGGTCACTCGGATGGGACGCGACACAGATCGCGAACTGATCATCGATCGAAGCCGATTTCGATCGCCGCTGCGGCTGGTAGTGGCGTATGTCACCACGACCACGAGCGGCGAGGCGGGCGGCGTGTCACGATGGCCGGACCTCCGCGACAACTGCAGCGACCAGCGCACGGTCGCCGGCCATCTGCCTGATACGGCGAAGTTCCTCGTGAACGATTGGGCCCTCGTGCGATAGCCGTTCGAAGAAAATGCGCGGCGACATCGACGCCGTACGCGTCTGGATCGCCCGATCGTCACGGCTCGTCGCCCTGACCGGCGCGGGAATCTCCACCGATTCGGGCATCCCGGATTTTCGAGGCCCGAAGGGCGTCTGGACGCGAGATCCAGCGGCCGAAAAGCTCTCGAACATCCATTACTACATGTCCGATCCCGAGGTGCGGAAGCTCGCGTGGCGCGGCCGCCTCGATCATCCGGCGTGGCAGGCCGTGCCGAATGCCGGACACCACGCGCTGGTGGAGCTCGAGCGTCGCGGGAAGCTGCACGCGCTGGTCACGCAGAACATCGACGGCCTGCATCAGCGGGCGGGCAACTCGCCCGATCGCGTCGTCGAGGTTCACGGAACCGTGCACGAGGCTGTGTGCATGGCGTGCGGCTGGCGCGGGCCGATGCAGGCGGTGCTCGATCGGGTGCGCGCCGGGGAAGCCGATCCCTCGTGCCACGGCTGCGGTGGGATCCTGAAGAGCGCGACGATCTCGTTCGGCCAGGCGCTCGTACCGTCGGTGATCGCGCGCGCGCTTCGGGCCGCCGAAGAGGCGGATATGCTCCTCGCCCTCGGCACCAGTCTTCAGGTCTACCCCGTCGCCGGCATGGTGCCCGCCGCGAAGAGATCCGGCGCGCGGGTCGTGATCGTCAACGCGGAAGATACGCCGCTCGACGATATCGCCGACGCCGTCCTTCGGCAGCCCATATCCGAGGTCCTGCCGGCCCTGTGCGGTTGCGCGTAGCCGGGCGTCCCGAAGGCCTTCAGCGGGCGCGCGCGATCTCGCGCTCGGCGGCGCGAACGGCGCGCTCGAAATGCGGGCCGAGCTGTGGCTGAGCGCGCAGCGACGCGTCGGCCAGGCTCAATTCGGCGCGAGCGCCGGCGGCGTCCCCGCGCGCCGCGAGCAGCCTCGCCTTGACCGCGTGGACCTGGATCCGTACAGGCGCATGTTCGTAAAGGTTGCCGGTCAGCTCCTCCGCGCGCTGCACCAGCGGGCCCGCCTCGTTCACCCGACCGACACCGAGCAGGGCCCGGGCCTTGCGCAACGACAGCGACAGCTCCGTCGCGCGATTGCGCTGACTCTCGGGCAGCGACTCGAACAACTGCACGCCCTGCAGGATCACCGGAAGCGCGGCGTCGAAACGCCCGCGGTCGAGATCGATCTGCGCGAGGTTCATCGCGGCGAGATGACGCGGTGAACCGAACACTTCCTCGCGGTTCGCCTGCGATTCGCGGACTGCGCGGAAGGTCGCTTCCGCCTGGTCCCACCGACCCGACGCAAAATAGACGAGCCCGATGCGATTGGTGAGCGACGCGACCGCCGGGTGGTCCCGCCCGTATTGCGCCGCGCGCTGCTCGCGTGTTTTGAGGAGCAGCGACTCCGCCTCATCGTACCGGCCGGCGTCGAGGAGGTATCGCGCGTAGATGGTTTGCGCGACGGTGACCGATGCCACACCCCGGCCGACTTCGTAGCGCTTCAACCCTTCCTGCAGCGGAGCGGCGGCGTCGGCGACGCGGCCCTCGTCAAGCAGCGCCTCACCGAGAAATGTCAGGGCGTCGGCAGCATGCTGCGGATCGACGTCCTGACGCGACTGGAATACCTTCGCCGCCGATTGGAGCAGCGGGCGGGCTTCGGCGACGCGTCCCTGGATAGACAGCTGGCGGCCGAGCTGCATCTGCATGACGGCCGTCGTCGGATGCGAAGGGCCTGCAGTGTCGAGCATCGTCTGCAATGCCGCCCGCAGCTGCGTTTCTGCCTCTTCATAGCGCCGCTGCGACGCCAACGCCATAGCGGCGTGATACCGGAGCCGGGCAAGACGGATGGAACGCGGTCCCAGCGTCTGTCCGAGCAGATCCAGCGCCTCCTTGAACATCGGCACCGATTGTTCCGTCCGGTTGGCAACGCTGTGCGCCTCGGCCAGCCGCAGCAGCGCCTCCGCATACTCCGTCGACTGCGGGCTCAGGCCGCGCAGTTGATCGACCGCCTGCGTCAGCTGCGCTTCGGAGCCAGCCCGATCGGAGCCCTCCATGCCCAGGTACCCGAGGCTCGAAACGAGCGACCAGCGCAGGACCGCGTTGGCGCGGCCGCTCTGCGTCTGCAACAGGGCTATCGCACCTTCGAGTTGTTTGCGCGCGCCGGGAAGGTCGCCCTTTTGGGCGAGCGTGTCGGCCAGATCGCTCAGCGCCCTCGCCCGTTCGGCCGCCGGCGCGTCGCGCTGCGTGAGACCCGCAACGCGCTCGGTGCGAAGCGCGAGCGCCGGGTCGGTCAGCGCGAGGTCGTGCATCAGACGGCCGACGACGCCCTGCAGTTCCAACTTCAGCTCCGGCTGATCCTGGAACGCCCCCGCGACCCGCATCGCGCCTTCCTCCAGGAGCTGTCCCGCGGTGAGCTGCCGACGCCGTGCCGCATCCGCCTGCTCGAGGCTGTTTGCCTCGAAAAGCGTGATGAGGAAGTCCTTCACCGCGGCCGCGCTGGCCGCCTGGCGACGCGCTTCGCGCGCCTGCCACAACGCCACGCTCGTGCCGATGATCAGAGCCGCAAGCACGCCCGCGACCGCGCCGACGGCCAGCGTATTGCGAGCGACGAACTTGCGCGCCCGGTACCCGAGCGATGCCGGCTGCGCACGCACCGGTTGTCCGGTGCCGTAGCGCTCGAGATCGTCGGCGAACTCGGCGATCGACGTATACCGATCCTGCGGCGCTTTGGCGAGCGCCTTCATGACGATCGTGTCCAGGTCGCCGGCGAGCAACCGGCCGAGCCGCTTCGCGCTCGTGCCGCGCGCCGCCGCGGCGGCGTCGTCGATTCCCGAGCTCGGCCGGACGGGATCGACGTTGACGACGGCTTCTTCGAGCTGCGCGGCCGATGTTCCCTTCACCTTGTAAGGCCGGTGGCCGGCGAGAAGCTCGTACAGCACGACTCCGAGCGAATACACGTCGGTCGCGGTCGTCAGCGGATGGCCGAGAACCTGTTCCGGGCTCGCGTAGCCCGGCGTCAAGGCTCGGCCGGAGATCTGGGTCAAGAGCGTTTCGCTTGCCGCGTCATCCGCCGTCAGCAGCTTGGCGATGCCGAAGTCGAGCAGCCGCGCCTGACCGTCTGCCGTGACCAGAATATTTGATGGCTTCAGGTCCCGATGGATGACCAGGCTGCCGTGCGCGTACTGGACCGCCTCGAGCACCTGCGCGAAGAGCTGAAGGCGCCCGCGGATGTCGAGCCGCCGGGCGTCGCAGTGCTCGGTGACCGGCTTGCCGTCGACGTACTCCATCGCCAGGTACGGCACGCCGTCGGCACTGACGCCGGCGTCGTACAGGCGGGCGATGTTCGGATGTTCGAGCCGCGCGAGGATGTCGCGCTCGCGTTCGAAACGCGCGGTGAGATGGTGGCGCAGCAGGCCCTGACGCGGCAGCTTGAGCGCCACCTTGCGCGTCATCGTCCCGTCGACCCGCTCGGCGAGCCAGACATCGGCCATGCCGCCGCGGCCGATCGGCTGCTGCAGCCGGTACGGCCCGACCTCGTCTCCGATTGCGGAACTGCCTTCGTGCCGCATCAACGTCCGACGCAGATGCTGCAGCGGGGCCAGCGCGGGCAGACGCGCCAGGACGTCGGCCGTTTGATCGGTCGCCGCGAGCAGGTTCCGGAGGGCGGGCGCCAGCTCCGGACTCGTCGCCGTGATCGTCTCGAGCCAGAGAGCGCGCGCAGGCGGGTCGAGGTCGATCCCTTCCTCGATCAAGCTCGAAAGGGTGTTCCTCGTGGCAACCGAAACGTCCATGTCGACCTCACTCGGATGCTCGGCGGCATCCACGACGCGGGGCTGATTATGGCTCCCGGCGGTTCAAAAGCGATAGACGGCGCTGACCGAGTAGAACCCGAATCCCTCCGAGACGAATGTCGCCTCGAGAAAACGGCCCGAGAGAAACCGCGTGATGACACCTTGCAGCTGGCAGTGGCGCGTCGCCTGCCACACGACGAAAACTCCCGGATTGGTACCGACGTATTTCCCTGTTCCGGCCTCGGGCCTGATCAGCAGCCGAAGGTCGGTCGCGTAAACCCCGTCCTGGGTCGACGTGCGCCAGTAGCTCGGCGCCTCGACGCCTATGGTGAGGTCCGCCCGCGGCGCCATGACGATCGTGGGAGTGAAATCGGTGAGGTTGGTGGGCCCGAGCAATCCGACCGCGCCCGAGTAGGAATTGCCTGGAAAGAGCGGGTTGAACGACTCCAATCGCTGTTCAGCAGGGTCGCGGTCGCCGGAGGCGATATCTGCGCGCACGCTCAGGCGCGGCCGCCAGCCTAACGTCGTGATCCGATAGCCGGTCTCGGTCGCGAAGGCCCACGCGCGAATAGGGCCGTCGATGAACGTCCCCCACTGAAAGACGCCGTCGTAGTTCAGATCGACGCGCGCGCCGGCGCCGTTCCATTTCACGCCGACGGTGTGTCGAACCTCGGGGCCGACACCCTGGGTGTACTGCGACTCGTCGCGGTCGATTCCCAGGTAGTACACGCCGACTTCGCCGCGCTGTATCCACGGGCTCCGCCGACCGGCGGCGACACCCCAGAAGAGCTGTCCGCCTCCGGGCCCGTCGTCGAACGCTCCGCTCACGATCGGCACGAGCTGGGCGACAGCCCCGACGACGGTCCAGGACGGCGCGCGGTACCCAACCCCGGCGCCATCGAAGCTTCGCTTCACGTTGAGGCCCGGGCTCGCCGAGATCAGCCGCGTGCTCCCGATGGCCAGCTCCTGCCGTCCGATCTTCGCCGACAAGCGGTGGCTCCCCCGGACGGGTTGCTGCCACTCGAAGAACGCCTGGTGCATGTCCAGCGTGTTCTGATCGGTAGGCCGGGGCGATCCCAGTTTTCCGTTGATGATGCCGCTCTGCAGCTCGGCAAACGCGCGCGCGCGCGCGCCGAATCGCACGTTCGCTCCAAAAATGTATCGCTGCAGAAAGTACGTGTCGATCGTGGAGGGCCGCGCTTCGGTCTCCCGCACGCGAAAGCCTTCCGGCCGGTACCGAACCTCGCCGCTCAGCGTCATGAACCAGTCTTCGCGGCCGAGGCGAATGTATTTGACCGGATCCCAGATGTCGGTCTTGGGAGCGCTCTTCAGGAAACTCCAGTCCTCGTCGGCGGCGTCAGGAAGGTATCTCGGCCGGGATGGCGGCGCATCCTGTGCGGGGGAAAACGAGGCAACCAGGACGAGCGCAAGAATCGCTGCAGTCAAAGGTCTCCATCGATGCGGCTGGAACGTCGTTCAGCGGCGGTACGAGATGCGGTAGATCGCGTTCGCCTTGTCGTCAGAGACGAGCAGGGCGCCGTCCGGCATGACGAGCACGTCCGCCGGCCGTCCCCAGTCGTTCTCCCCCTGAAGCCAGCCCTCCGCGAACGGCACGTAGCTCGTGACCTTCGAGCCCTCGAGCGTGACCAGCATCACCCGATACCCGAGCTTGCGGGACCGGTTCCACGACCCGTGCTCTGCGATGAAGATCTGCTGTCGGTACTGCTGCGGGAACATCCGGCCGGTGTAGAACCGCATCCCGATGGCGGCGACATGTGGCCCGAGCGCCCGCGCCGGTGGCGCAAAGCCGTTGCACGGCCGCTTGCCGCCGAACTCGGGATCGGCGAGTCCTTCCCCGTGGCAATACGGGTATCCGAAATGCAGCTTCGCCTGCGGCGCGACGTTGAGCTCGTCCGGCGGGGTTTCGTCACCGAGCAGATCGCGGCCGTTGTCGGTGAACCACAGCTCCTTCGTCGCGGGATGCCAGTCGAACCCGACCGTGTTGCGCACGCCGCTCGCGAAGACTTCCACGTTTGAGCCGTCGGCGTCCATCCGTGTGATGGACGCGAACCGCGGGTCGCCCGACTCGCAGATGTTGCACGGCGCGCCGACCGGCACGTACAACTTTCCATCGGGACCGAACGCGATGAACTTCCATCCGTGATGCCGCTCGGTCGGGAACGTGTCGTTGACGACGACAGGTGCGGGCGGCTGTTCGAGGTGATCGTCGATGCCGTCGTACCTGGTGACCTTGTTGACCTCGGCGACGTACAGGGCGCCGTCGTTGAACGCGACGCCGTTCGGCATCCGCAGGCCGGTGGCAATCGTGTGGACGCGATCCGCTTTTCCATCCGCGTTGCGGTCGACGATCGCGTAGACGCTGCCTTTGGTCCGCGTGCCGACGTACAGGACGCCTCCCGGGCTCAGCACCATCGATCGGGCGTTCTCGACCCCGTCGGCAAAGAGGTCGACGCGGAACCCGGGCGGCACTTTGATCGTGTTGAGGGGTAAGGGCTTCTGGACGGCCAGGTGGGGCGCCAGCAGAACCGTGACGATGAGGCTCAAACCGATTCGGCGCATCGGTGCATCTTATCGCTTGACAGTCCACGCGCCCGATGCTAGTTTTTTGGCACGTGCTAATTTCATAGCACTGAGGAGAGCTCGAGTGACCCGCGCCGCACACCACGATCTCAGCCGCCGCGAGCGGCAGATCGTCGACGCCCTCTACAAGCTCGGCCGCGCCTCGGCCGCGGAGGTGCGCGCGGAGCTGCCCGACCCGCCGAGCTACTCGGCGGTCCGCGCGCTCCTGCGCATCCTCGAAGACAAAGGACACGTGCGGCACGAGCAGGACGGCCCTCGCTACGTCTACGCGCCGACCGTGGCGCGCGACAGCGCCAAACGGTCCGCGATGCGCCACATCCTCAACACGTTTTTCGACGGATCGGCGGCGCAGGCGATGTCGGCGCTGCTCGACGTCTCGTCGTCCCGTCTCAGCGACTCGGAGCTCGATCGACTCGAGCGCCTCATCGACGGAGCGCGCAAGCAGGGAGTGTAGCCGGATATGACCGCCGATCTTCTTCGCCTGGCCGATGTGGTCCTGAAGGTTTCCGTGCTGATGGGCGCCGCCGCGCTGACGACGCGCGCGCTCGCTCGCCGATCGGCCGC
Source organism: uncultured Acidobacteriota bacterium (assembly GCA_963847125.1). Lineage (GTDB taxonomy): Bacteria > Acidobacteriota > Vicinamibacteria > Vicinamibacterales > 2-12-FULL-66-21 > DATAEE01. Next base: position 606,001 of record CAWJYM010000004.1, on the reverse strand, counting down.
CGCGCGTCACCTGGTCTGGACCTTTGCGATCAGCGCCTCGCTCGCGATGCCGATCCTCACGAGCGTCGTGCCGCCGTGGAGCGTGGCGGTATTGCCGCCAGCGGAGTTATCCGAACGCGCCCGGCCTGAAGGTCGGGCCTACACCGTCGACAAAACGATTGCCGACACCACGTTCGTAGGCCCGACCTTTAGGTCGGGCGTGACGGAGCAACCCGGTGCGGCCGAACCATTCGCGCGTCCGGACAATCCCGCCCGCTCGACGTCCACGTGGATCGCCTGGCGGACGTGGACGCCAGAGGCCGCCCTCGCTTCGATCTGGCTGGCAGGCGTCGTGCTCGTCCTGCTGCCGCTCGCCTTCGGCACCGTGCGCATGTGGTGGATCGCGCACCGCGCGAGGCCGGCGGGCGAGGCGGCGTGGGCGCCGCTGGCCTGGCGGCTCGCAGCGTCGCTCCAGTTGGACGGACGCGTGACGTTTCTGAGCGGGCGACGCGAGGCGATGCCGATGGCGTGGGGACTCTGGCGCCCGCGCGTGCTGCTGCCGGCCGAAGCGGACGAGTGGCCGATGGCGCGCCAGCGGGTCGTCCTCCTTCACGAGCTGGCGCACGTCAGGCGGCGTGACTGTCTGACGCAGCTCCTCGCGCAGCTCGCGTGCGCCGCGTACTGGTTCAACCCGCTCGTCTGGCTCGCCGCGCGCCGCCTGCGCGCGGAGCGAGAGCGCGCGTGCGACGACCTCGTGCTCGCGGCCGGCACGCGCGGCTCCGAGTACGCCGATCACCTGCTCGATATCGCAAGGTCGTTGCGCACGGCCGCTCCAACCTGGTCCGCCGTCGCGATGGCGCACCGCTCACAACTCGAGGGAAGACTCATGGCGATTCTCGATCCTGCGCTGCCGCGCCGGTCACCGACCCGCACGGCCGCCGTTATCTGCGCGACGGTCGCCGTCGCCGGTGTGCTGCCGCTTGCCGCGCTTCAGCCCGTCGCGAAGGCAGAAGCGGCGATCACGTCTCCGCTCCCGGCCGACTCGCCGGTTCTCGAGGCCTCAGCCGCACCGCAGGGACGTCCGTCCTCTCCGGCCAGGCCGACTCCCACACCAACTCCTACGCCGACGCCGACGCCAACACCTACTCCGAGTCCGAATCCGAATCCGAACCCGAACTTTGGCAGCATCGAGGAAGTTGCCGAGGCGGTCGGCCAGGCGATTGGACAGGCGGTCGGTCAAGGCGTCGGACAAGGCATCGGACAGGGTACCGGTCAGGGACGCCAGAAGGACGGGCGCACGGGCGACGCGGATCCGAAAGTCGTCGCGGCCCTCATGGAAGCGTTGAACGACGAGAACAAGGATGTCCGCGAGCAGGCGCTCCACGCGCTGTCGCAGATGCGCGCGCCCATCGCCGCGGAAGTCTTCCTCAAGCTCCTGAAGGACTCGGATGCCGACGTCCGGCAGCAGGCGGCGTTCGCGCTCGGCCAGACCCGCGATCCCAAGCACGTGGACGCGCTCACCGGCGCGCTCAAGGATTCCATCGCCGACGTGCGCGAGCAGGCGGCGTTCGCGCTCGGCCAGCTGCGCGACAAGCGCGCCGTCGATCCGCTGATCGGCGCGTTGAAGGATGCGGATGCGGACGTGCGCGAGCAGGTCGCGTTCGCGCTTGGACAGTTGCGGGACCCGCGCGCGATCGACGGCTTGATCGCGGCGCTCAAGGACGCGGACGCCGACGTCCGCCAGCAGGCGGCCTTCGCTCTGGGCCAGATTCGAGACTAAGCGTTGTTCGTCTTCGGGGCCGGGGACGCCCGGCCCTCGCCTCGCAATGCTGATTTTTTAGCATGGAGCCGGTCATGCCACCGTACCTTCTGTTCCTCGAAACGGCAATCAAGACGCTCCTCTCCCTCGTCGCCGCCGCCATCGCGCTGTTCGATCCATCGCTCCATCAGATCTCAGGTCCCCAGCGCGTCGCGCTCCGGACCGCCTCGTACATCCGGACGTCGTTCGTCGGAACGCAGGATGTCACCGGCCTGGTCGCGAAGCTGCGCGCCGCCGATCCCAACGCTCGCGCGTCGGCGGCGTGCGAGCTGGAGAAGCTCGGCACCGGCGCGCGGTCGGCGATCCCCGCGCTCGTGGAACGGCTCTCCGACGCCTCGCCAGTCGATCCGAAGGTGTGCGGTGAAGACCGCAACTACTGGCGGAAGGACTACGAGCAGATGACGTCGCCGGGCGAAGAGGCGGCCGCCGCGCTCGTCGCCATCGGCAGTTCATCGTTTCAGCCGCTGGTTGGGGCAGCGCGAGCGCCGCAATGGGTCGCGCGCCGCAATGCCGTCTGGGCTCTTGGAGCGCTGGAGGACGAGCGTGCGGTTGGCCCGGCGCTGACCGCCCTGAAGGACAGCGAGCCGCCGGTGCGGGCGACCGCCGCGTGGGCGCTCGGCGCGCTGGAGGCGTTTGACGCCCTGCCGGCCCTGATCGAAGCATTGAAGGACTCGGACGCCAGCGTCCGGTCGCAGGTGGCATGGGCGCTCGGCGCGATCGGCGATCGGCGCGCGGTGGAAGCTCTCGTCGGCGCGCTGAAGGACAGCTCCGAGGGCGTCCGCTCGCAGGCAGCATGGGCGCTCGGCGCGATCGGTGACTCACGCGCGAATGCGGGGCTTGCCGGCGCGCTGAAGGATACGAGCGTCAAAGTCCGGAAGCAGGCGGCCTGGGCGCTCGGCGCGATAGGCAAATGAACATTAAGAACATGGCCGATTTCCTCTCCGATCTCCGCCTCGCGATTCGTGGCCTCGTCCGCAGCCGGGCGTTCACCGCCGCGGCGCTCCTCACGCTCGCCATCGGCATCGGCGCCAACGCCGCGATCTTCTCGGTCCTCGACGCGCTGATGCTCAAGCCGCTTCCCTATCCGGATCCGGACCGGCTCGTCGTCATCTGGGAAAAGAACATCCCCCGCCAGCGGATGGACAACGTCGTCTCGCCGGGCAATTACATCCACTGGTCCGAGCAGGCGCGCGTGTTCGAACGCATGGCGGGTGTCGGCCAGGCCTCGTTTTTCCGGATGTCGATCGCCGGCGGCAACGGCGATCCCGAGGAGCTCCCGGCGCAGGCGGTGACCGCGGATTTCTTTCCAATCCTGGGCGTGCACCCGGCGCACGGACGGTGGTTCCTTCCGGAGGACGACAAGCCCGACACGCGCGTCGCGATCCTGAGCCATGCCCTGTGGACGCGGCGGTTCGGCGCCGATCCGGCGATGGTCGGCAGGGCCATCACCCTGAACGGCAACGCGTTCACGGTTGTCGGGGTCATGCCGCCGGAGTTTTTCTTCATCGAGCGCGAGGCGGCGCTGTGGGTCACGATCGGCCTTCGCGCCGAGGCGCGGACGCCGAGAGGGCGCTGGATGCTCGTCACCGCGCGGATGAAGCCGGGCGTCACCGTCCAGCAGGCGCAGGCGGAGATGGACACGATCAGCGCGCGCCTGACCGCGCAGTTCCCCGAATTCAACACGGGTTGGGGCGTGAACGTGGTGCCGCTGCACCAACAGGTCGTCGGCCGCGTGCGACCGGCTGTCCTGACCCTCGTCGCGGCCGTCGGCGCGGTACTCCTCATCGCGTGCGCCAACGTCGCGAACCTGCTGCTTGCACGCGGCGCTTCGCGCCGCCGCGAACTGGCCGTCCGCGCCGCCCTCGGCGCGGGCCGGGGCCGGCTCGTCCGTCAGCTCATGGCAGAGAGCGTCGCGCTCGCGGTGGTCGGCGCGCTCGCCGGCCTCGTCCTGGCATGGTGGGGCATCGCCACGTTCCGCATCGCCGCCGAAGCCGGCTTCTCGCTGCCTCGCGCCCACGAGATCGCGCTCAACGCCCGCGTCGTGCTCTTCACCGTCGGTCTGTCGCTCGTGACCGCGCTCCTCTTCGGTCTGGCGCCCGCTTTTGCCGCCGCGGGGCTGGATCTGCAGAACTCGCTGAAAGACGGCGCCCGCGCGGACGACGCGCGGGGCGGGCGGATGCGGAGCCTGCTCGTCGTCTCGGAGATCGCGATCGCGCTCGTCCTGCTCGCCGGGGCCGGACTGCTGATCCGAAGCTTCGCCCGGCTGGTCAACGTCGACCCGGGCTTCCGCGCGGAGCAAGTCCTGAGCGCAAAGATCTCCATTCCAACGGTCCGCTACGACAACACCGGCAAGGTCATCCGGTTCTTCGACGACCTGGTGAAGCGGGTCGAGGCGATGCCGGGCGTCCGCGCCGCGGGCGGCGTGTCGTTCCTCCCGCTGGCCGGCCCGGCGGCCGCGACGGGGTTCGAGATCGAAGGACGTGAAAAGCCGCCGCTCGGCGCCTACCCCGTCTGCGAGGTGCGCGTGGCGACCGGCCACTATTTCGCGGCGATGGGGATCCCTCACATAGCGGGCCGTCTCTTCGACGAGCGCGACTCGCGCGAGAAGACGCGCACCGTCATCATCAACCAGACGATGGCAAGGCAGTACTGGCCGAACGAAAGCCCGCTCGGCAAGCGCATCAGCGTGTCCTGGAACGATCCCGGGCTTGACGAGATCGTCGGGGTCGTCGGCGACATCAGACACGCCACGCTGGAAACGGCGTCGCGCCCGATGATCTATTACCCGCCCGGCCGGTTCTCGTATCCGTGGATCGCGCTCGTGGTCCGGGCCTCCGGCGACCCCGCCGCGCTCGGACCCGCGCTGGTGAAGGAAGTGCAGACGATGGATCCGGCCTTGCCGGTCGCCAATCTGCAGCCGATGGACGCGGTCGTCTCGCGGTCGGTCGCGGAGCGGCGGATGATCATGGCGATTCTCGCCGGCTTCGCCGTCGTCGCCGCGCTCCTCGCGGCGATTGGCATTTACGGTGTGATGGCGTACTCGGTCGCGCAGCGCACGCGCGAGATCGGCGTGCGGATGGCCCTCGGCGCGAGGCCCGGCGACATCATGCGTCTCGTTCTGGGCCGGGCGGTGGCGCTCACGGCGATTGGGGCGGCGATCGGCGCGGCCGGCGCGATCGCGCTGACCCGCTTCATGACGACGCTGCTTTTCGACACCGAGCCGACCGAGCCGACCGTCTTCGCCATCGTCGTCGGCGGCATCGCGGCGGTCGCGGTGGCGGCGAGTCTGCTGCCCGGCCGCGCGGCGGCGCGCGTCGACCCGCTCGTCGCGCTGCGCACCGAATAGGGTGCTCAAGGTGCTCACGGTGCTCAGCGTGCTCAAGGTGCTGAGGGCGGGCACCTGAGCACCCTGCGCACCTGAAGTCGGATCTGCGCTAATCTGCGGGCGTGGTCGCGGCCTGGGCCATCATTTCTGGCCTGATTTTCCTGACCGCGGTGTACGTGGCCGCGGAGTTCGCCGCCGTGAGCGTGCGGCGCAGCCGGCTGCGACGGATGGCCGAAGATGGCCATTCGCTGGCGGCCCGGCTGCTGCCGGTCGTCGAAGATGCCCGGCAACTCGATCGATACATCGCGGCGTCCCAGATAGGGATCACGTTCGGCAGCCTCGTGCTGGGCGCGTACGGCCAGGCGCGGCTGTCGCCTGTCGTCGAGCCGCTGCTCGTCCGGGCGGGATTCCAACCCGATTCGGCCGAGTCCACCGCCGCCGCGGCGATCCTGATCGGCCTGACCATCCTCGGCGTCATTTTCGGCGAGCTCGTGCCGAAGTCGCTGGCGCTGCAGTACCCGACCCAGGTCGCGCTGTGGACGGTGCTCCCTATGCGCTGGTCCCTGCACGTGATGGACTGGTTCATCTGGGCGCTCAATGGATCCGGGATCCTCCTGCTGAAGGCGTTCCGCGTTCAGAATACCGGCCATCGACATATCCACTCGCCCGAAGAGATCGAGCTGCTGATAGCGGAGAGCCGCGACGGCGGGCTGCTGGAGCCGGAGGAGCAGGTCCGCCTCCACAAGGCGCTCCAACTGCGTCGGCGGACCGCGCGCGAGCTGATGGTGCCGCGCGAGCGGCTCGTGCTGCTCGACGGAGACCAGCCCTTCGACGAAATCGTCCGCGCCGTGGCGTCGAGCCCCTACACACGGCTACCGGTCTTTCGCGGCAAGCCGTCGAACGTGATCGGCATGCTGCGCACGAAGGATCTTGCGGTCGGCTACCTGTCAGGAACGCACGCGATCGACGGCCTCCTCCGGCCGATCGCGACGGTACCGGCCGCTATGCCGGCCGACCGTCTGATCGGATTTCTGCGGGAGCGCCGCGCGCACGGCGTGCTCGTGACGGACGAGGGGGGGAAGCTGGCGGGCCTCGTCACACTCGAGGATGTCGTGTCGGCGCTCATCGGCGTGGTGCAGGACGAGCTGAAGGCCCAGCCGGAGGCGAAGCGTGGATAGCCTCGTCACCATCGCCATCATCACGGGGCTCGTCGTGGCGAACGGCGTGTTCGTCGCGGCGGAGTTCGCGATCGTCGGCGCCCCGCGCCAGGCGATCCAGCGCCTCGCGGATCGTGGCCACCGCGCCGCGCGGCTCGTCATGGGCGTCCTTTCGGATCCGATCAGGCAGGATCGGTTCATCGCGACCGCCCAGCTCGGCATCACGGTCGCGAGCCTCGGCCTCGGCATGTACGGGGAACATGTCGTCGCCGACTGGATCGCCGCGCGGCTCGAGTATGTCGGGGCGGGGCGGTGGATCGCCGCGCACGCGGTTGCGAGCGTCATCGCGGTCATCCTGCTGACGTACCTCCACATCGTCGTCGGCGAGATGGTGCCGAAGTCCCTCGCGCTGCAGTATGCGGATCGCGTCGTCCTGTGGATCGCTCCACCAATGGTCGCGCTGTACAAGGCGATGTATCCGATCGTGGTGGCGCTCAACGGCGCCGGCAACCTGACGCTCCGGCTCCTCGGCATCCGCCGTCAGGTCACGGGGCCGGAGCACTACTACACGCCGGAAGAGCTGCAGATCATCGTCGAGGAAAGCGAGGAAGGCGGAGAGCTGCGTCGAGAGTCAAGCCTCATGCTGCGCGAGCTGTTTCAGTTCGGCGCGCTCACCGCGGCAGAAGCCATGGTGCCGCGCGTCCGCGTCGTCGGCCTGCCAGCGCGCGCAAGCCTCGACGAAATCCGTGCGGTGCTGGGTTCCTCGCCTCACACACGCTACGTCGTGTTCGACGGCGACCTGGATCACATCGTGGGCATGGTGCACATCAAGGATTTGTTGCGGCTCCTGATCTCGCGGCAATCGTTCGATTCGACGAAGGCGCGGCCGCTGCCGGTCGTTCCGGAAACCGCGCCGCTCGACGACGTGCTGGCCACGATGCGCCGGGACCGGACGCAGATCGCGGTCGTCATCGACGAGCACGGCGGGACGGCCGGCGTCATCACGCTCACGGATCTGTTCGACGAAGTCCTGGGCCACATCGTCGAGGAGGGCGCGACGGTCTCGGGCGCCCGCGATCAGTTCGGAAGGCTGCGCGTCAAGGGGACGATGCGCCTCGATGAAGTCGGGCAGCAGTTCGACCTCGACGTCGAGCACGCCGACGTCGACAGCGTCAGCGGTCTGGTGCTCACGCTTCTCGGGCGTCCGCCGCGCGTCGGCGACGTCGTCGAATTCGACCGCCTGCGTTTCGAAGTCACCGCGGTGCGAGGGCGCGGCGTCGAAGAGTGCGCCGTCACACTCCTCCCCGACGTGTGACCGCGTACCGTCATCTCTTGCGCGCGCCGCGCTCCGCGACTAGAATCCGCAGTCCCGGGACGCTCTCACCCTAGGGGTAGCTCATCAAATCGTTTCGTTGAGGAGACCTTTGCCCATGCGGAGAACCCTGCGTACGCTCGCCTGCCTGGTGTTCGTCGCCGCCGCGGCCGCCGATCTGGCCGCCACAACCGCTCGTCGGCTATCGAACGAAGAGATGGCCGACACGTCTGACACAATCGTAATCGGACGGGTGACCGACGTCCGAGCGGTCTGGGAAACGCCCCGGATCCTCGTCACCGTCGCGACGGTAAGCGTGAGCGAACGCCTGAAAGGGGACGTCGCTGGCACCATCAGCGTCGCTCTGCCGGGTGGCGCTGACGCAAACCGAAAGTTCCCCATCGCGATGACGTACGCCGGCGCTCCGCGAATGCGCGAGGGCGAGGACGTCTTTCTCTTCCTGTCACGGGATCCAGACATCAGCAGCGGCCTCACCGTCATGGGATTCGCCCAGGGGAAATTCTCGATTGTGGACGACGGCAAGGGAGGAAAGGCCGTGTCCCGCGATCTGACGCAAGTGACGCTCGTTGGAGGCACCGGAGCCGTGCGTGGCGCGGTGACCCTTGTCAACCTCAACGAGTTCAAACAGGAAATCCAGGAGTACCTCCGCTAGCGCGGCTGGCCGAAGGAGTCACTAACATGCGTCACAAGATCGCGTCTATCTTCGTTTGCGTCGTACTCGCAATCGTGGCCTCCTCGGGTCTGCAGGCCGGAGGACGTCTCGAGACCTTCGATATCACCGCGATGACGCCGTCACCGATTCCCGGACACATTCTGGCGAGGGTCATCGGCATCCAGTGGGACGTCCGGTCGATTCCGGTCCGGTACAGCATGAACACCACGCTCGATCCGATTCCGAATCCGCTCGGCGCTCCGTTCATCTCCGTCGCCCAGATGACGACGGCGCTGCAGGAGAGCCTCGACCGGTGGAACCGGATCCCGACGTCGTTCATTCAGATGAACCTCACCGGAACCACAGGGAACCCAGGTCTTCGAGGCTTCGACTTCGTCAACGAGATCACGTTCCGGACCGACGCCGGTTTCGGCGCGATCGCCTCCTCGCCTTCCGTGACCCTGATCGCGGATTCGACGGCCGTTCACGGAGACGACATCGACGGCGACGGGGACCCGGACGTCTCGAACACCCTCACGGTCATGGGAGACGCCGACGGTGACGGCGACAATGAGTTCCCGCCGGGTAACTACAAGGCGGGCACGATTATCGACAACGACGTGCAGTTCAACACAAAGGTCTCGAACGGGTTCCGCTACACCCTCGACCCCACGCAGGCCGACACGGTCACCCGCTCAGTCGACCTGTTCGCGGTCGCGGTCCACGAGTTCGGGCATTCGTTCGGGCTGTCGCACAGCAACATCAATCAGACCAGCAGAGCCGACGGGACCGGCGCGACGATGTTCCCGTTCATCGACACCGGCGATCCCGCGCAGGAGCTCGCGCAGGGGAGCCCGCATCCGGACGACATTGCGTGGGCGTCGTACCTCTACCCGGAGGGGACCGCTTCGAGCGGGCCGCCGAGGCTTCAGGCCGGCGATGTCGCGTTCAGACATCGGTACGGCGTCATCACGGGCAACGTTCATCATGGGGTCCTGAACCAGGACATCGCGGGCGCCGCGGTTCAGGCCGAAGATGTCACCGGGGCGATCGCCGTTGGCGCGTACAGCGGGACAACGAACCTGTCGTTCAACCCTGCGAATGGCGGTCTGTTCTTCGTGCCGAACGTCGCTCAGGCGATTGTGGACGGGAAATACACCATTCCGGTGCCGATGAGCACGCTGATGATTGGCAAGTTCCTGGTGACGCTGCCCTTTGCGCTCTATGAACTCGCGATGGAAGCGGTTGACGGCAACCCGACCGCCGTTGGAAACATCAGCTTCACGACGCAGATCGGCAACTTCTTCGGCCAGCAGAACTTCAACGAGGAGCGCTGGAACTGGATACGCGAAGACGATCTCGAGAGAAGCCCGGGGGATGACACCTTCGTCCTGGCGCTCGCCGGGAAGACTACCGGCGGGATCAATTTCACGACCAACCGGACGACGAATATCAACAACTTCGGGCCCCTGACGAACATCGGCTTCATCAACTCGCCAGGTGGTCGAGTGTACGCCGTACGCATCCCGGCCGCGCAGATCGCGGCCGTGAATCCGGGCCAGGACATTCTGGTCCACTCGGCGCTGTTCAACAGCTTCCTTGTGGACGCCTCCGTGGCGCCGGTGTGGACCGAGGCGCTCCTCACCACAGGTACGGTCGACGCCCTTGGCAACATCGTCACGATCGAGCTCGCGCATCCGCTCGCGAGGAAGACGTCGTTCCTGGCCCAGGACGGCGACTTCGCGCCGTTCCACTTCCCCCACCCGCGTCTGCTCGGCAAGCGGGTTCGAGACGGCATCGCGGACGGCACGATTCAGAACCTGTTCATGGTGTTGCGTGAACCGCCGCCGCCATTCGCCGGCGTGAGCGCTCAGCCGCCGCTCATCGGTCTCAACGTCGGCGCGCCGGTCTTCGGGTTTTCGTACCTCTCGTCTGACGGCGGTGTGACCTTCACGCGGCGGACCGACCTCAACTTCATGTTCTCGCTGGTGCTCGCAGAAGTGCCCTGAGCGCTCGAGGAGCGCACTGGCGGAAAGTCGACGGCCCGCCGAAGCTCAAGCTTCGGCGGGCCTTTTGTCTGATAATGGACGAGTCATCCCGGAGAGGTGGCCGAGCGGTTTAAGGCGGCGGTCTTGAAAACCGCTGTACGGGGAACCGTACCGGGGGTTCGAATCCCTCCCTCTCCGCCATCCTCCTTCGCTCGCGTCTGAATTCAGCGCGAGCTTCGGCGAGATGGCGTCGCTGACAGGATGAGATCCCGCCGTAGCGCGAAGCGCGAAGGCGGACGAATCCCTCCCTCTCCGCCATTCGACTCGCCTCCGGCTCGCCTGACGGCGAGCCGAAAGGCTCGCTCATGGCGAGCCAACGTCAGGGAGAATGCCCTGAGCGATCCAGCGAAGCGAGCAAGTCGAAGGGCAACAATTCCAACCCCTCCAGCCTTGGACGATGGCATCGTCGTCCCATCCTCACTCCCTCCCGGGATGAATCCCGCTACACTTCAACCATGCCAGCGCCCATCACACTGCTCCTCGTATTGCTCCTGGCCGCTCCAACACCGTCGCAGGAGCCCGTTGCCTCCACGCGGGACGTTCTGAGGCTCAGCGCGCGTGTGGACCGCGTCGACAGGCTCGGGCGGACGCTGACTCTGCGCGCCGAGAACGGCCTCGTCCATACTGTCTACGTGGACCCGAAGCTCACACTCTTCGACGATCTGAAATCGGGCGACACGGTACGTATCCAGATCATGGAATCGATCGTTGTCGCCGTGCGCCCTGACGCGAAACCGGGCGCAGTCGCCGACACGACGGCCGCCGCCAGGGGCGCCGGCGGCGATCAAGGGACCGACATACTCCAGCAGCTCAAAGCCACGGTCACCATCGAGAGCGTCGACATGCGAACCCAGATGGTCGTGTACAAGGATGGCAACAAACGGACAGTGGCCAGATACGTTCTCGATCCCCGTCTGCTCGAAGGGCTGAAACGGGGGGACGTCGTCGAAGTGACGTATACACGCGCGCGTGCGATCGAGCTCGAACGAGGGCGCTAGACCTGTCGGACAGACAGCGTCAACCGAGACACTGGCGCAGCGCCAACGATCCAGGGAGTGATCGCTTCGGCCGCGACTCCCGAACCCGACGCACGGTCCTTCCGATTCCAGCCTTCCGGCGGTCCCGTTGAGCGGGTTTCGCTTGTCCGCGTCTTGATACCGCTGGGAATCTTCGTGTCGGTTGATCGTCAATCGCCTCAGCGGCGCCCGCCTACCTCGTCGAGGTGCCTGAGCAGATCGGCGGGATCTTCGTAGACCCGGTACGCGCCGGCGCGCTCCAATTCCTCCAGGCCGTAGCCACCTGACAGCAGGCCGATACCGAGCGCCCGCGCACGTCGAGCCGCAAGCATGTCCCACACGCTGTCGCCGACGACCGACGCCGTCTCGATTGCGACGCCGAGGCGGTTGGCGGCCGCGAGGAACAGATCGGGCTCGGGCTTCGCGTACTTCACTTGATCGCGGGTCACGACTGGTATGCGGTTCAGGTCGATGCCGAGGGTCTCGAGTAGAGGGCCGGCCGTCTCCATTCGTCCGCTCGTCGCGATGGCCCACGGTATGCCGGCGTTCGTCAAAGACGCCAGCAGCGCTTGCGCGCCGGGTAGCGGTCGAATCTTCGAACGGGTGCGCTTGTAGGCCTCGGCGTGGAGCCGCTGGAGTCGCTCGATGCGCTGCTGATCGAGCTCGAGGCCAGTTTCGCGGAGGAGCATGTTGGTGAACAGCCCGCCGCTCATGCCGATCTTGCGATGGATACGCCAGACGGACAGATCGAACCCCTCCGTTTCAAGGGCTTCACGCCAGGCCAGGACGTGCTGATACACGCTGTCGACGAGGGTGCCGTCCAGGTCGAACAAGAAAGCCGTCTCCTGGCGCTGTACCGGTACGAACTCCGTCATGACGCTACCCCTCCGCACGATTCGCAGTTCGCGCTCGTCATCCGCTTTCTGGAACCGCGCGCATCAATACAGCCATACGCGTCCGCCCGACGGGAGAGCCACGCCTGACTGGGGTGTAACGTGTTCCAGCCCCAGCAGCCGCTGCCGCTCAGGAAACAACGAGTACAAGCGGAGCGTTTCCCACCAACCGAGGCCGCGTCCGACTGTGTGATCAACCTTCCCAGCCAGAATTTCACGCCACGCCGTTCCCCAACGGCCGGGACGGATGTGGATAGGGTCGAACCCGTACCACTCAGGCTTCAGACGCAGGAAGTGAAGCCCTCGCTCGAACGCGAGTGCCTCGAGGCCAGCCGTCACCTGCTCGCATCTCTCGACGACCTGGCTGAACGTCAGGCGGCACTGAGGCACCAGAATCGTGCGAAACAACAGGAATTTACTCCGCGACAGGGCGCGGATGCCGTTCATCGGGAGATCGGTCAGGACGATATCGTTGGTGTGGCGCTGAAGACGCACGACACATTCCTCGACCCAGGCAAGAATCTGAGCCGGGGCCGCGCCATACAGGATGTCGTTCCCGACGTCTGTAACGAGCGCGCGGGTGGGCCGAGGCGGGCAGCCATCCAGATGCTGCCAGACGCCTGATTGCAGGATACCAGGGAGCGTTCGAATCAACAGCCGACTTGGCTCGCCGTACGACCGGCCCAATCCCAGCGCCACGAGGATCTCGACATCCGACCCCCAGTTGCCCTTGGCGGTCGACACGAGCGTCCGGAAGCCGCGCGTGAGATTGCTGGCGCCCAGCGCGACGACACGGTGCTGAGTCACTTCTGCCGGATCGTCTCGAGCCCGTGCATGTGCGGCCGCAGCGCCTCAGGGATCACCACCGTGCCGTCCGCCTGCTGGTAGTTCTCCACGATCGCGATCCACGTGCGGCCGACGGCCAGGCCCGAGCCGTTGAGCGTGTGCACGAATTCCGCCTTGCCGGTTCCACCAGGACGAAACTTGATGCTCGCCCGCCGCGCCTGGAACGCCTCGGTATTGCTGCAGGAGGAGATCTCGCGATACGCGTTCTGGCTCGGCAGCCAGACCTCGATGTCGTACGTCTTCGCCGCCGCAAACCCCAGGTCGCCGGTTGACAGGGCCATCGTTCGATAGGGAAGGCCGAGCCGCTTCAGCACTTCTTCGGCGTTCGCCGTCAGCGACTCGAGCTCGTCGTGCGACTTGTCGGGCGTCGTGAACTTCACCAGCTCCACCTTGTCGAACTGGTGTTGGCGGATGAGACCCCGCACGTCCGCGCCATACGATCCTGCTTCGCTCCTGAAGCAGGGGGTATAGGCCGTGTATTTGATCGGCAGCTCGCGCCCGTCGAGGATCTCGCCGCGATGGAGGTTGGTGAGCGGAACTTCCGCAGTGGGGATCAGGTAGAGATCCCAGTCGCCGCTGATCTTGAAAAGATCCGCCTCGAACTTGGGGAGGTTCCCGGTTCCCGTCAGCGCCGCGCTGTTGACGAGAAACGGCGGCTCGATTTCCAGATAGCCGTGCTCCCGGGTGTGGAGGTCGAGCATGAACTCGATCAACGCGCGCGCGAGCCGCGCCCCCGCGCCAACGAGCACCGAGAACCGGGCGCCCGACAGCTTCGTCGCCCGCTCGAAATCCAGGATCCCGAGCGCCGGCCCGAGATCCCAGTGCGCCTTGACCGGGAACTCGAACTGCCGTGGCTCGCCGTGCCGGCGCACCTCGACGTTGCCGTCGGCGCCGGACGCGACCGGCACCGTGGAATGCGGCAGGTTCGGCAGCGCCATCAGGACGGCCGTCCGCTGCTGCTCGATCTGCTCGAGCTCGATCTCGAGCTGCCGGATCCGCTGCGCGCGTTGCTTGCTGGCGGCGAACAGGTCCGACGCGTCCTTCCCCTGCCGCTTCGCCCGGGCGACCTCGTCCCCCGCCGCGTTCTGATCCCGTTTGAGGCCTTCGAGCTCCGGGATGACCCGCCGGCGGCGGGCTTCGAGCGTCGCGAGCTGCTCCAGCTCGCGGTCGACCGTCAGGCCACGGTTCCGCAATCCGGTCCGGACGTCATCGAGCCGATCGCGGACGAGCGCAGGGTCGAGCATCGGTAAATCCTATATCCTATGCCGATGGCGAGTCAGATCCGGAAGGTTGTCTTCCCGGCGGCGGGTCTCGGCACCCGGTTCCTTCCGGCCACCAAGGCCCAGCCGAAGGAAATGCTCCCGCTCGTGGACAAGCCAATCATCCAGTACGGTGTCGAGGAGGCGGTCGCCGCGGGCGTCAACAACGTCATCCTGGTCACCGGCCGCGGCAAGAACGCGATCGAGGATCACTTCGATGTGTCGGTCGAGCTCGAGAGCTTCCTCGAACAGCGCGGCAAGACCGACCAGCTCAGTGAGATTCGAAAGATCTCGAACTTGATCAACTTTTCGTACGTGCGCCAGGGCGAGCCGCTCGGCCTCGGGCACGCCGTGCTCGTCACGCAAAACCTCGTCGGGAACGAAGCGTTCGCCGTCATCCTGGCCGACGACGTGATCGACGCGACGCCGTCGGCGCTCGCGCAGATGATCGAGATCCACCGCGAAACCGACGCGCCGGTGCTGCTCGTCGAGCGCGTGCCGAAGGAGAACGTGAGCTCTTACGGCGTCATCGCCTACGAGCCCGTCCGCCGCGGAGTGTACCGGGTCACCGATCTGGTCGAAAAACCGCCCAGAGAGGAAGCGCCGTCCGATCTGGCGATCATCGGCCGCTACATCCTGACGCCCGACGTCTTCGCCGCGCTCGAGGCGACCGCCAGAGACCGGACCGGCGAGATCCAGTTGACCAACGGCCTCCGGCGTCTTCTGGCGACGCGGCCGATTTACGCCTGCGAGGTCAACGGCGTGCGTCACGACACCGGCAACAAGAACGGGTACCTGCGGGCAGTGGTCTACTTCGCGCTCAAGCGCCCGGACCTCGCGGAGCCGTTCCGTGAGTACCTTCGCTCCCTCAATCTGGCTGAGATCGCCTGAGTGCTGGACCACCCTGAAGGGTGGTGCCACATCAGGTCAGGCAGGATCTTTCGATGCCGGCGTCGACGGCTTGGCGGTAGCTGTATCAGACGATGAGGACTCTTTCGACGACTTATCGGCCGGCTTCGAGGAATCGCCTTTCGAGGAATCACCTTTCGAGGAATCGCCTGACGACGTGGACGTGCCCGAATCGCCCGACTTGCGCGCGTAGTCGGTGATATAAAAGCCGCTGCCTTTGAACTGAATCGCCGGCGACGACAGCAGCTTCCTGACGGGGCCACTCCCGCAGACACGGCAGACCGATGGCGGCGGATCCGAGTACTTCTGGATGACCTCGAACCGCTGCGCGCACGCCTCGCACTGGTATTCGTAAAGCGGCATCGTTCCTATTCTATCAACGCGCCCGGCGCCTCGCCGAGCATGAGGCGGCGATGCACCCAGAACGGCAGCGTGCCGTTCGACAGCAGCGCGTCGTGGAACGCGCGGAGAGAGTACTTGCCGCCCGTCAGGGCTTTGTAATCCTCCCGCAGCTTGAGCAGCATGAGCTTTCCCGCGGAGTACACGACGTACGAGGGGTCGAACGCGCCGCGCTCGGCCTCGCGGCGCGCGCTGCCTTCTTCCATGAAGGCCTCATCGCGGAAAAACCTCACGCCCTGTTCGACCGACATGTCCTCGGCGTGCAGCCGGATGCCCACCACGAACCGGCACAACCGGATCAGCGCCTCTGCGAGCTGGCCGAGCCGTACGGCGAGATCCTCCCGACCGAAGCCGGCCTCGACCATCATCTGCTCGCAATAGTGGGCCCAACCCTCGACGAATGAGGCGGACGAGAACAGGATGGATTTGCGGAGCGTGGACTCCACCTGCCGGAGATGCTGATAGTGCAGGAAGTGTCCGGGATACACCTCGTGGATCGAGATCGCCCACAGCGCGCCGTGATTCAGATCGCGCATGTGCTCTTCCTGGCGATCGCGCGACCAGGCGGCGTCGACGTCGGTGATGTAGTAGTAGGCGCGAATCGGCCGCGTCTCGAACGGACCAGGCGTCCACATGCTCGCGAACGTCCACCGGTAGAACTTCGGGGACGGAGCGACGATGACCGGGTCGCCCTCGGGGAGCGATACGAGCGCGCGGGTCCGGATGAATGCCTCGAGCTCATCGATCTGCTGGCGCGCGACGTCCACGAGCCGCCCGGGGTCCGGATGATCGTCCTTCAGCCGGCGCCAGGTTTCGAGCGCGTCGGCGCCGTTCGAACGCCCCGCGACGCGCCTGAATTCCTCCTGAGTTGCCCTCAGCTCGCGCAGAGCGATCTTCAGGAGCCCGTCGGCGCCGACGCTGATACCTTCCTCCAGGCGCAGCTTCTCGTCGAACGCCTCGCGACCCAGCCGGAAGGAGGCCCGGCTGCGCGATCCCTGCTCCTCTTCGAGATGGGCAATGTAGGACCGCACCGCCGCGGCGGCGCCCATCGAGGCGTCGGCGAGATCGCCAAGGAGGTGAAGATCGTCTACGGCTCCGAACGCCCGAGGCAGATCCTCCTCGATGAACCGCAGGGTGCCTCGCATGGTCTCGAGGCCGATCTTGACGAAAATCCCCGGAGGTTGCTTGATGTTGTCGCGCGCCGCCTGGATGAAGCGGGGCGTCTGCCGGAGCTTCGACAGGACGCGCCGCGCCCGCTCCTCGAGCGGCGCGTAGTCGAACAGCGCCTGCCCGGCAAGGCTCGTTGCCAGCAAATCCGCGTAAAACTGCGGGTTCCGTTCCCACGTGCGCGTGGTCTCGAGCTCGAAGAGCCGGGATCGGATGCTGGAGTCCAGCGCAGGCCGCTCGATCTGCTCGATAGGCGTCAGGATGGCCGGGTCGATCGCCGCCAGGCGGCGGGCAAATCCGGATAGTTCCGTGATCTGGGCGTCCACCGCCGGACGGGCCAGGTCCTCGAGCAGGTCGTCGTGCGTGTGGACGCCGTCGAACGTGGCGTTGGTCGGGTGCCGCTCGTGCAGGTACGCTAGGTAGTCGTCTACGAAGTGCGGCAGCGGTTCCGATGAATACATGGAGTCGGTGATGCCCGGTTCCCTTTACGTCGTCGCAACGCCGATCGGCAACCTCGAGGACATCACTCTTCGAGCGCTCCGGATTCTGCGGGAGGTCGCCATCATTGCGGCCGAAGACACCCGCCGGACGGCAAAACTCCTCTCACACTACTCGATCTCGACGCCCACGACGAGCGTCCACGCGCACAACGAGCGCCGGCGGATCCAGGGGTTGCTCGATCGGCTCTCCGCGGGCGACGACATCGCCCTGGTCTCGGACGCGGGCACTCCTGGCGTGTCCGACCCCGGCCGCCAGGTGGTGGCTGCCGCGGCCGACCGCGGCTTCAAGGTCGTGGCAATTCCCGGTCCGAGTGCCGTGATGGCGGCACTGGTCAGTTCCGGCTTCAATGTGGACTCATTTCGGTTCGCTGGGTTCCCCCCGCGTAGGTCGAAAGCCAGAAATGACTGGCTCCTCCGTCTTGCGGATGAGCCTGAAACGATCGTGTTCTTCGAGGCGCCACATCGAATACGAGAGACGTTGGCAGCAGCCGCGCCAATTTTTGGCATTAGACCAATTTGCCTCACTCGTGAGCTTACCAAAATTCACGAAACATTGGTCAAAGGACCAATTAATGAGGTCATTGCGGCCGTGTCAGAGCCGAGAGGGGAGTACACCGTGGTTGTTTCAGCGATCGAGGAGGCGGAGGCTGCTCGTGAACTGCCTGATCAGCAGGCACTTCTCGCAGAATTTGGTCATTTGATAGATTCTAAGGCTGTGTCGCGTCGCGATGCGATTGGTCAGTTGGCCTTAAAGTATCATCTACCACGCCGCCAAGTTTATGGAGCGATTGAGATGGCCAAAAAGTCTGCTGGTTGACCTAAGAATGTGGGATTTGTTACGTTACGCCCGCCTGTCGCCCCGTTGCCCCTCCGATGTTTCCGGGCGCAGGAGCAGGCTGATGGCCAAGACTCGTCGGGGACGCGCACGTCCTTCCTCTCCCGAACGCCCGAAACGGCGCACTGCGCTGCCACCCACACCCGTCCAGGGACGGCTGAGCCGGCCCCAACGGCGCGCGCCGACCGCTCCTCAGCCTCCGCCTCCCCCTGCCCCTTCGCATCTCGAGGCGGTCGCCCTTTACGAGCGCGGGGTTGAGGCGCTGCAGCGCCGGGCATTCGAGGCGGCAGCTTCGATCTTCCGGGAAATCCTTGGCAGGTACCCTGAGGAGCGTGAGGTAGACGAACGGGCTAGACTCTATCTGAAGGTCTGCGAGCGCGAGATGGTCTCAGTTCCCTCCTCACCCCAAACCGCCGAAGAGCGCCTGCTCTCGGCGACGGTCGCCCTGAACTCCGGAGACTACGACAGCGCGCTCGCGCTCCTCCGGCACGTTCAGGCGGATGATGCCGAAAACGACCTCGCCGAGTACATGCTTGCCGTGATCGCCGCGGCACGGGGAGATGAGAGCCGGACGATCGATCATCTCAAGCGCGCGATAGAGCTGAACCCCGAGAATCGTGCCCTGGCGCGCCAGGACGGCGACTTCGAGGCGCTGCGCGCGAACGATGCGTTCCGCGTCCTGGTCGAGCCGGTTCCCGGCTCGTCGATGGCACGGCGCCGACGCCCGCGCCTGGCGCGCTGAAACGGCCGTTTGGGGCCGATGCCCGAACTCCACATCGTCGTACTCGCTGCGGGCAAAGGGACCCGGATGAAGTCGGCCCGTCCAAAAGTCCTTCACGAGGCGGCCGGCCTTCCCCTGATCGAGCACGTCCTGCGGGCGGCCGATCCACTCGGCGCCGCCTCAATCGACGATCGTCGTTGGACACATGGCCGAGGCGGTGCGCGAGAGCGTGAGCAGAAATCGGCCGGCCACGCAGTTCGCCCTTCAGGATCCTCAACGAGGCACGGCGCATGCGCTCCTCCAGACCGAGCCCTATCTCGCGGGGCGGAGTGGCACCGTCGTGATGCTGTCGGGCGACGCGCCGCTGTTGTCGACCGAGACCCTGCGCCGGCTCGTCGCGACCCACGCGGCCGCTGGCGCGGCGGCGACGCTGCTGACCGCAGTCCTCGATCGACCTTTCGGTTACGGCCGCGTCATCCGATCCGGGGGACGGGTCCAGCGGGTCGTTGAAGAACGCGATGCCTCGCCGGAGGAACGCGCGATCCGCGAGATCAACGCCGGCTTCTACGCGTTCGAGCTTGGGCCCCTGTACGACCAGCTCCGCGCGATCGCCGCGGACAACGCGCAGGGAGAGTACTATCTAACGGATGTGGCGGAGGTGTACAGCCGCCACGGGCTCAGGGTCGACACGCTGGTTGTCGAGGACCCGCGCGAGGTGCGCGGGATCAACAGCCGCGCCGAGCTGGCTGAAGTGAGCGCCATGATGAGAGAAACAAGAAACGAGGCTCTGATGGCCGCCGGCGTGACCCTCGAGGATCCCGCCTGCACGTACGTCGGTCCCGACGTCACGGTCGGTCCCGACACCGTGATTCATCCCAACGTGCACCTCGAGGGGCGCACGACGATCGGGACCGGGTGCGAAATCCAGGCAAACGTGCGGATCGTGGACTCGACGATCGGCGACCGGGTGACGATTCAGAACTTCTGCGTCATCACCGCGTCGCGGATCGCCTCGGACGCGATCGTCGGTCCGTTTGCCCGCCTCCGGCCCGACTCCGAGGTCGGCGAGCAGGCGCACGTCGGCAACTTCGTCGAGCTGAAGAAGACGACGCTCGGCCGCGGATCGAAGGCGAACCACCTCGCGTACCTCGGCGATGCGACGATCGGCGCGAACGTCAACGTCGGCGCCGGCACGATTACGTGCAACTACGACGGCACGAAGAAGCACCCCACGGTCATCGAAGACGGCGCGTTCATCGGGAGCGACACCCAGTTGATCGCGCCGGTGAAGGTCGGCCGCGGCGCCTACGTCGCCGCGGGATCGTCGATCACCGACGATGTGCCGCCGGGGGCGCTGGCGGTCGCGCGGGGCCGGCAAGTGAACAAAGAGGGTTGGGTCGATAAGAAGAAGAAGTCGTAGGGACCAGAGACTAGGGACTAGGGACTAGGGACTCAGAGGGTGGTCACGACCTAGTCCCTAGTCCCCAGTCCCAAGTCCCTGCAGAGGAACCCAAAATGTGCGGCATCATCGGGTACATCGGGCAGCGGCAGGTCGTGCCGATTCTCATCGACGGGCTGCGCCGGCTCGAATATCGCGGATACGATTCGGCGGGCGTCGCCATCGTCCGCGCGGGCGCCATCGAATTGCGGCGCAGCGCCGGCAAGCTCGCGCGGCTCGAGGAGACCATCGCCGGCAACCCGCTCGAGGGCGACTACGGCATCGGCCACACCCGCTGGGCGACGCACGGACGGCCCACCGAAGAAAACGCCCACCCGCATCGCGACTGCACGGGGCGCATCGTGGTCGTCCACAACGGGATCATCGAGAACTACCTCGAGCTGAAGCATCAGCTCCAGCGCGAAGGGCACACCTTCGTCACCGAGACCGACACCGAGATCGTCGCGCACCTGGTCGAACGCGAGATGCAGGATGACGGGCTGGAGAACGCGGTGCGCCGCGCGCTGCTGTCTTTGCGCGGTCTGTTCGCGCTCGTGCTGATCTCCGCCGAAGATCCGGAGAAGATCGTCACCGTCCGCAACGGCCCGCCGATCGTCGTCGGGTTGGGCGACGGTGAATTCTTCGTCGCGTCCGATATTCCGGCGATCCTCCAGCACACCCGTGACGTGGTCTTCCTCGGCGACGAGGAAATGGCGGTGATCACGCCGCGCGGCGTCGAGTTCACCGACTACTCGGGGCGGGCCGTCTCGAAGGCCAGCACGCGCGTGTCCTGGGATCCCGTCATGGCCGAGAAGGCGGGATACAAGCACTTCATGCTCAAGGAGATCTTCGAGCAGCCCTGGGCGGTGAAGGAGACCGTCCTCGGCCGCGCGTCGATCGAGTCGAGGCGGGTCTTTCTCCACGAGATCGAGATCCCGGACGAACGGCTGCGCTCGCTCGAGCGGATCGTCATCCTCGCCTGCGGCACATCCTGGCACTCCGGGCTGGTCGGGAAGTTCCTCCTCGAAGATCTCGCGCGGCTGCCGGTCGAGGTGGACTACGGGTCAGAGTTCCGCTACCGGGATCCGATCGTGGCGAAGAACACGCTCGCGGTCGTCATCACCCAGTCCGGCGAGACGGCCGACACGCTCGCGGCGCTGCGTGAAGCGAAGAAGAAAGGGGCGTGCAGCATCGCCATCTGCAACGTCGTGGGCAGCATGGCGACGCGGGAGAGCGACGGCACGGTGTACACCCACGCCGGGCCCGAGATTGGGGTCGCGTCGACCAAGGCGTTCACGTCGCAGCTCGTCGCGCTGCATCTCCTCGCGCTCTACCTGGGCCAGGTCCGGGGGACGCTCACCGAGGAGGCCGTCCTGCCGCACCTCGAAGGGTTGACCCAGCTTCCGCTGCTTCTCGAAAAAACCCTGCAATGCGATCCGCTGACCGAGGAGATCGCGAAACGCTTCTACCAGCGGCGGGACTTCCTGTATCTGGGCCGGGGCATCAACTACCCGATCGCCCTCGAGGGCGCGCTGAAGCTCAAGGAGATCTCGTACATCCACGCCGAGGGCTATCCGGCGGGCGAGATGAAGCACGGCCCGATTGCGCTCATCGATGAGGACATGCCGGTCGTGACGCTTGCCCCACGCGACCACGTCTTCGAGAAGATGCTGGGGAACATCCAGGAAGTGAAAGCGCGCGGCGGATCGGTGATCGCCGTGACGACCGCCGGCCATCAGGGGCTCGACGGGCTGCTCGATCCCGCGCGCGACGTGCTCCTCACCGTCCCCGAGTCCCATCCCATGCTGGCGCCCGTCCTCTTCGTGGTGCCCCTGCAGCTCATCGCCTATCACGTCGCCATCAGGCGGGGCTGCGACGTCGACCAGCCGCGGAATCTGGCCAAGAGCGTCACGGTCGAGTAGCGGCGGTTCGCGAACCGCCGCTACGGAGGACGGCCCGGGTTGACTTGTCCTAAAGTACTAGTACAATCAAACCAGTATGCCGGGCCTGGGCCAGATGCGCGTGGATCCCAAGGACCCCACACCCTTGTACGCCCAGCTCGAACGCGCGATTCTGGCGGCCATCGCGACAGGGCATTTGCCCGCAGCGTCGCAGCTGCCGACCGTTCGGCAGCTTGCGGTCGACCTCAGGGTGAACGCGAACACCGTGGCTCGGGTCTACACACAGCTCGAGCGCGACGGCGTGCTCGAGACGCGGCGAGGCGTCGGGACGTTCGTTGTGGGCACGCCGCGATCGGCTGCGGCAAACCGATCGGCGCGAGATGCGGCGCTTCTCGCGGCCGCCAGGGGGTATCTCGCGGCCGCGGCGGCGGCCGGGGCCTCTGCGGAGCAGGCGATCGCGCAACTGCGCGCGATGGTGGAAGGAGCATGAACCGTGGCTGACGACACTCTGGATTTGAAGGATCTCAAGAAGCTGGAGATTGACGTGCGGTTCAACGTCGTGTCCCTGTTGATCCTGGTCCTCTCCTGGACGGCAGCCGTGGCGATCGCGGTCGTGACGCGTTCGGCGCCCATCCCTGTCGCGATCGCGATCGGAGGCACGCTCCTGTCGGTCTCGCCGAAGATCGCGAAGCAGTGGGAGCGCGGCGTCGTCTTGCGGCTGGGGCGGTACGTCGGCCTGCGCGGGCCGGGGCTGTTCTGGATCGTGCCTCTCGTCGACACGGTGACGCGGTGGGTGGACCAGCGCGTCATCACGACCAGCTTCGCGGCGGAGCAGACGCTTACCTCGGACACCGTGCCGGTCAACGTCGACGCGGTCCTGTTCTGGATGGTGTACGACCCGGAAAAGGCGGCGCTCGAGGTACAGGACTACCGTCAGGCCGTGAGCTGGGCGGCGCAGACCGCGCTCCGCGACATCATCGGCCGAACGGCCTTGACCGATCTGCTTCGCGGGCGCGAGCGGATCGAGTCCGAGTTGCAGAAGCTCATCGACGAGCGGACCACCCCCTGGGGCGTCACGGTCCAATCCGTCGAGATGCGTGACGTCGTCATCCCGGTCGCCCTCCAGGACGCGATGTCACGCGAGGCTCAGGCTTCGCGCGAAAAGCAGGCGCGCGTCATCCTCGGCCAGGCCGAGGTGGAGATCGCCAAGAGCTTCGAGCGCGCGTCGGAGTCGTACCGCAACAACCCGACGGCGCTGCACTTGCGCGCGATGAACATGCTCTACGAAGGCCTGAAGGAAAAGGGCGCGCTGATGCTCGTGCCGAGCTCGGCGGTCGAATCGATGGGCATGGGCGGGCTGCTCGGCGCCGCCGCGCTGCGACAGGAGAAGCTCGCTCGACCGGCAGCACGGACGACGAGCAAGAGTAAGTCGGCATGCTCCTTCCTCTTCTGGTCCGCGATGATGGCGTTCGTCTCGGCGCGGACCCGGCGGTCGCAACCGCCGCCGGCGGTTCCGGTCGAAGCCATCGGGGGCATCCTCGGAGCCTTTGGTTCGCATCAGGTGGTCGGGCTGACCGATGCCCACGGCAACGAGCAGGCACACCGATTTCTGCTCTCGTTGATCCGCGATCCGCGATTCGCCGCGACCGTCAACGACATCGTCGTGGAGTTCGGCAGCGCGCGCTATCAGGAGGTCATCGATCGCTTCGTCCGCGGCGATGAGGTGCCCTACGAAACGCTTCGCCGCGTGTGGCAGGACACGACGCAGCCGAGCGCCGCCGCGGATCTGCCCGATCCACGAGGAGGTGTTCCGCGCGGTCCGCGCGGTCAACGCGTCGCTCCCGCGCGAGCGACAGCTCCGCGTGCTGCTCGGGGATCCGCCGATCGACTGGGCCACGATCCGCGGCCGCGACGACCACTTCAAGTGGATCGAGATGCGGGACGCCTATCCCGCGGCCCTCATTCAGCTCGAAGTGATCGCCAAACAGCGACGCGCGCTGCTCGTGTACGGCCTCGGTCACTTTCAGAGAAAGAACGTGGTCGCCAACTTCGACATGGACACCTGGCAAGCGCAGACAATCGTCAGCCTGCTCGAACGATCCGGACCGGTCGACGTGTTTACCGTCTGGAGCAGCCGCAACCTCGCCGAACTCCAGCCGGACGCAGCGTCCTGGCGCACGCCCAGCCTTGCGGCGATCCGCGGCACGGCGCTCGGCGCGGTCGACGCCGCGAAGTACTTCGGCTGGGGCGGTCGCTTCGCGGTGCGAGGGGGGAAGATGGTGCAGGTCCCGAAAGAAGAGTGGCGCTCGCTTCCGGCCGAGGAGCAGTTCGACGCCGTGCTGTACCTCGGACCGCCGTCTAAGATGACCGAATCGCAATGGTCGCCGGCTCTGTGCGCCGACGCCGCCTACATGGAGATGCGCCTTAAACGCATCGCCGTCTCGGGAATCCCCCAGGCCGAGGCCGATCGGCTGAAGACATATTGCGCCAGCCTTGCAGCGAAGGAGGAGTGAGCCATGGACACGCCGAACGATTCGGACCGCCAGGCACAGCTCGTCCGAACCATGCTCGCGATTCTCGGCGCCTTTCTGCTCGTCTACGGCTGGTATCAGTGGGCGACCTGACGAGATAGCATGGAGGGCGGGCCGCTGGCCCGCCCTATGGCTTTTTCCCGTCAGACCTTTGAACAGGCGCGCCAGCGTATCGGCACGAACGCGTATCACACGCCCCTGGTGACGTCGCGGCTCCTGAGCCGGCTCACCGGGTACGACGTCCGCCTGAAGGCCGAGATGCTGCAGCGGACCGGCTCATACAAGATTCGCGGACCGCTCAACAAGTTCGCGCAGCTTTCGGCGGACGAGAAAGCGCGCGGCGTCATCTGCTCATCGGCCGGAAACCACGCGCAGGGCGTCGCGCAGGCCGCGGCCATCCACGGGATCAAGGCCGTCGTCGTGATGGCCGAGAACGCCACGCCTTCGAAGATCGAGGCGACACGCGGGTACGGCGCCGAGGTCGTCCTCCACGGGCGCATCTGGGACGAGGCCAATGAGAAGGCGAAGGCGCTCGTCCGCGAACGCGGCTACACCTACATCCATCCGTTCGACGACGAGCAGTTGATCGCGGGGCAGGGGACGCTGGGCCTCGAGATCGTCCGGGACTGGCCGGAGGTGGACGCCGTGATTGTTCCGATCGGCGGGGGCGGACTGATTTCCGGCGTGACGCTGGCCGTGAAAGCTTCCAGGCCTGCGGCGCGCGTCGTCGGCGTCGAATCCTCCGGTGCGCCGGCCATGAAACAGAGCGTCGAATCCGGCCGGCTGATCACGCTCGATCGCGTCGACTGCATCATCGACGGTCTCAAGGTGAAGCGCGTCGGCGAGCTGACGTTCGAGATCGTATCCAAGCACGTCGACGAGCTGGTGGCTCTTCCCGACGAGCAGATCTTCGACGCGCTGGTCTGGATCATGTCCCACTGCAAGCTCGTGGTCGAAGGCGCGGCGGCCGCGCCCGTGGCGGCGCTCCTCGCGGGGCTCGTGAAGCTGCCGCCGGGGTCGAAAGTCGCCTGTGTTCTGAGCGGCGGGAACGTCGATCTGACCCAGCTCAGAGGGCTGAAGTGGAACTGACCGCCTGGAATTGATCGACGCGATCGGTGATGGCTTTCGCCATCTGCGAGCAGGAGAGAACAGGAGCGCCGGTCCTCGGAGCGCCGGGCCTCTCAGGCCCGGCGACGAGGTCCGCCGTCCTGGCGCCCGTGGCAATCGTCTCGGCGATTGCCGCGTCGAGCGCGTCGGCTTCGTCGACGAGCTCGAGCCCGTAGCGCAGCAACATGGCTGCCGACGCGATCGCGCCGATCGGGTTGGCGACGTCGCGGCCGGAGAGGTCGGGGGCGGAGCCGTGAACCGGCTCGAATAGCCCTGGACCGCTGCCGATGCTCGCCGACGGCAGCAACCCGAGCGATCCCACCACCGCCCCCGCCTCGTCCGAAAGGATGTCGCCGAACATGTTCTCCGTGACGATCACGTCGAACCGCGCCGGCGACCGAACGAGCTGCATTGCGCAGTTGTCGACGTACATGTGATCGAGCGAGACGTCCGGATACGCGCGTCCTGCCTCGGTCACGACCGCTCGCCACAACCGCGACGTCTCGAGCACGTTGGCCTTGTCGACCGACGTCAACCTCCTGCGCCTGCGGCGCGCCTCTTCAAACGCGCGCGCCGCCACCCGTTCGATTTCCGCCCGCGTGTACCGCAGCGTGTTGTGCGCCGACGATCCGTCCGCCGCGAGGCCGCGGGGCGTGCCGTAGTACAACCCACCGGTCAGTTCCCGGACGATGAGCACGTCGACGCCGGCGACGACTTCCGGCTTCAGCGGACCCGACAACTCGAGGCCGGCGTAGACGCGCGCGGGCCGGAGATTGGCGTAGACGCCGAGCTCCCGCCGGAGCGCGAGCAGCCCGGCCTCTGGCCGCCCGGCCGGCTCATGACCGTCGAACGCCGGATCTCCGACCGCGCCGAGGAACACCGCGTCCGATTCCAGACAGGCGGTCAATGTCGTCGCAGGCAGCGGCTCGCCCGTCTGCCGAATCGCGACGCCGCCGATCGGAAACGTCTGCAGCTCGAACGTATGGCCGAATCGCCGGGCCGCCGCCGTCAAAGCCTGCGCCGCCGCTGAGGTCACCTCCGGGCCGATGCCATCCCCGGGCAAGAGCGCGATGCGTGCCTTCACACCCCGTGTCCGTATCCGTGAGCGGCGAGCGTTTCGACGCCGGACTGCGCCGCGAGCGCCTCGTCGCGCGCGTCCCCGACGATCCGTCGCAGGTCGGCATCGGTGATGTGCTTCTGCGCGTCGGCGAGCGCCATCAGCCGCCGGTACACGCGATCGATTTCGAACCGGCTGAGCGAGCAGCCCAGCTCCTCGCACCGCTTCTGCACCGCGTGCCGCCCGGAATGCTTGCCGAGCACGAGCGTCGCCCGCGGCACGCCGACCTCTTCGGGCCGCATGATCTCGTAGGTCCGCCGGTCCTTCAGCATGCCGTCCTGGTGAATCCCGGCCTCGTGCGCGAACGCGTTGCGGCCGACGATCGCCTTGTTCGCCTGAACCGCCTCGCCTGTGATCGACGTCAGCAGCTGGCTCGCCGTGTAGATCAGCCGCGTGTCGACGTCGGTCTGGAACGGCAGCCGGTCGGACCGGACCCGCGTGGCCATGACGATTTCCTCGAGCGAGGCGTTGCCGGCACGCTCGCCGATGCCGTTGATCGTGCACTCCACCTGCCGCGCGCCCGCGCGGATCGCCGCCAGGCTGTTGGCCGCCGCGAGGCCGAGATCGTCGTGGCAGTGCGTGCTGAGCACGGCGCGATCGGCGTTGGGCACGCGCGCGCGGATCGTCGTGAAGAACTCGAACACCTCGTCCGGCGTCGAGTAGCCCACGGTGTCGGGCAGGTTGATGGTCGTCGCGCCCGCGTCGATGACCGACTCGATCACCCGGCACAGGAAATCCAGGTCGGTCCGCGTCGCGTCCTCGGCGGAAAACTGGACGTCGTCGGTGTAGCCGCGCGCCAGCCGGACCGCCTCGACGGCGGCGTCGAGGCACGCCTCGCGCGTCATCCGCAGCTTCCGCGTGAGGTGCAGGTCGGAGGTCGCGATGAAGGTGTGGATGCGCGGCCGCGCGGCATCCTGGAGCGCCTCTCCGGCCCGCTCGACGTCGGTCCGGCAACATCGACCCAGCGCGGCCACCGTCGGCCGGCGGACCTCGGCGGCGACGCGCCGGACCGCTTCGGCGTCGGCGTCCGACGCGATCGGGAAGCCCGCCTCGATGATGTCCACGCCAAGCGCATCGAGCGCGCGCGCGAGGCGCACTTTTTCCTCGATGTGCATCGAGAACCCGGGGGCCTGTTCGCCGTCGCGGAGCGTCGTGTCGAAGATCGTGAGTCGATCCGGCATTCTGCCGTTGTACGCCCGGCGCGCAAAGCTGTCAAATTTATCTTTCTTAACAGAACATAAGCAGTTATTATCGGGTCCATCGACCTCGCTGAGCTGCGGACGTTCGTGGCGGTCGCGTCAGACCGCAGTTTCTCGCGCGCGGCGCGGCGGCTGCACCGCACCCAGCCCGCGGTCAGCCAGGCGGTCCGCCGGCTCGAGGAGGCGGTCGGCGAGACGCTGTTCGATCGCTCGACGCGCGACGGGTCGTTGACCGACGCGGGGCGGGTGCTGCTGGAGTACGCGCAGCGGCTGCTCCGGCTGGCGGACGAGGCGCACCTGGCGGTGAGCGAGCTGCGGGACGTGCAGCGCGGCCGCGTCCTGATCGGTGCCAACGAGGCGGCGGTGCACGCGCTCCTTCCGGCGGCGGCGGTCTTCCAGAGCCGGTACCCGGCGATTCAGCTGGACGTCCGGCGCGTGCCGTCGCGGCAGATTGCCGGCGAGATCCTGGGCCGGACGCTCGACTTCGGGGTGCTGACCTTCGCCCCCGCGGAACGCGGGCTGGCGGCGTTGTCGCTCGGCCGGGACGAGCTGGTCCTGCTGACGCACCCGGGCCACCCGCTCGCACGTCGTCGGACGGTGTCCATGGCCGAGGTTGGCCGGCAGCCCGTCATCGCGCACAACGATCCGTCACCCGCGCGGGAACGCGTCCTGCGGATCTTCGAGGCGCGTCAGGCGCCGCTCAATATCGCCATCTCGCTTCCGAGCCTCGACGGCATCAAACGCGCCGTGGAAATGAAGATGGGCGTCGCGCTGCTGCCGCGGCGCTGCGCGCTCGCCGAGATCGCGCTCGGCCAGCTGGCCGCGGTTCGATTGTCCGATCTGCGGATCAAGCGCCAGATCCGCTTCGTGTACCGCCAGGGTGTGGAGCTGTCGCGCGCCGCGGCGGCGTTCCTGGAGGTCGTCAAAAGCCAGTGACGTACGGCAGCGCGGTCGCCACGCGCGCGATGGCGTCGGGCTCGCGCAGCAGCAGGCCGGTGGCGTCCCAGTGGCCGGTCAGGAAGGACTCCCGCGCGCTGTCCGGCAGGGTGAGCGGGTAGCCGGTCCCGCCGGCGGTGACGCGCATCTCCGTCAGGGAGAGGTCGATGCTGGTCGAAGGCTTCTGCTCGACGAGCGTCAGCAGCGCCCCAACGGCGTCGCCCGACACGGTTACGCAAGGCAGGCCGATCGCGACGGAGTTCGAGAAGAAGATTTCCGAGAAAGACTCGCCGACCACCGCGCGGATGCCCCGCCGGTGCAGCGCCTGGGGCGCATGCTCGCGTGAGGAACCGCAGCCGAAGTTCGCGTTGACGAGCAGCACCGTGGCGCTCGCGTACGCGGGATCCGAGAAGGGATGCGGACCTCCGGCGCCGGCACTCACGCGCGCGTCCGCTTCGCGGCGGTCGTCCTCGAACAGGTGTTCCTCGAGGCCGCTGAACGTGATCGCGCGGAGGAACCTCGCGGGCATGATGCGGTCGGTGTCGATGCTGTCGCCCCGGAGCGGCAGCGCCGTTCCCGACACCCGATCGATGACGCTCATGGGAGGGCGGGCCTCTCGGGACGGAGCGCGGGCCTCTCAGGCCCGCCAAGCATGGTCCTCACATCGACCACTTCGCCGGCGATCGCCGCGGCAGCGACCATCGCGGGGCTCATCAGAAGCGTCCGACCCGTGGGGCTTCCCTGTCGGCCCTTGAAATTCCGGTTCGAGGATGAGGCGCAGACCTCCCGTCCGTCGAGACGATCGGTGTTCATCGCCAGACACATCGAGCAGCCGGCGCCCCGCCATTCGAACCCGGCCTCCCGGAACAGCCGGTCGAGTCCCTCCTGTTCCGCCGCCCGCCTCACGGCCTGCGAGCCGGGGACGACGAGCGCCCGCACGCGGGGCGCGACGTGTCTGCCGGTCACGATCCTCGCCGCTTCACGGAGGTCCGACAGGCGCGCGTTGGTGCAGGACCCGATAAAGGCCACATCCACGGGCGTGCCCGCGATCGGCGCGCCGGCGGCGAGCCCCATGAACTCGAGCGCCTCGGCGAGCGAGCTCCGCTCCGTGGACGGGACGTCGGCCGGTGACGGGATTCGTTCGTCAACGGCGAGCGCCTGCCCGGGGTTGATCCCGAACGTCACCGTCGGACGGATCGCCGCTCCATCCACCGTCACCTCGTCGTCGTACGGCGCCCCCGGGTCCGAGGCCATCGAGGCCCACCACCGCACGGCGCGCTCGAATGCGTCCCCGCGGGGACTGAACGGTCGCCCTTCCAGATACCGGAACGTCGTCTCGTCCGGGTTGACGTAGCCGGCGCGCGCCCCGCCCTCGATCGACATGTTGCAGATCGTCATCCGCTCGTCCTGGGTCATGCGCTCGACGGCGGCGCCGCCGTACTCGTAGGCGAATCCGACGCCTCCCTGGACGCCGAGCCGCCGGATGATGTCCAGGATCACGTCCTTCGCGTACACGCCGCGCCCGAGGGTTCCGGTGACCGAGACGCGGCGCACCTTCAGAGGACTCATCGCGAGCGACTGAGACGCCAGCACATCGCGCACCTGGGACGTGCCGATCCCGAAGGCGATCGCGCCGAATGCCCCGTGCGTCGACGTGTGGCTGTCGCCGCAGGCGATCGTCATCCCGGGCTGCGTCAGGCCGAGCTCCGGCCCGATGACGTGCACGATGCCCTGGCGTCCGCTGCTCAGGTCCGCCATCGGAATGCCGTAGTCCCGGCAGTTGCGCTCGAGCGCCGACATCATGTCCTCGGCCATCACGTCGAGAAACGGCCGCCGCTGATCCTTGGTCGGCACGATGTGATCGACGGTCGCGAAGGTGCGGTCCGGCCGGCTGACGCCCCACCCCCGCGCGCGGAGCATGTCGAACGCCTGCGGGCTCGTCACCTCGTGCACCAGATGCAGTCCGATGAACAGCTGCGTCTGGCCGTTCGGCAGCGTGCGCACGGTGTGGGCTCGCCAGACTTTCTGGAGCAGCGTTTCTGCCATCTCTGACGATGCTACTATACCGATCTTCGGCCCTTCGATCCGTCGCGGCTCAGGGTCGCCCCGGCCCATGGACTTCCTCAACGCACTCAACGACGCCCAGCGCGAAGCCGTGCTCCATACCGAGGGCGCGCTGCTCATTCTCGCGGGCGCCGGGTCCGGGAAGACACGCGCGATCACCTACCGCATCGCGTACCTGATCGGCAACGGGCTCGCCGAGCCGGGCAACGTCCTTGCCGTCACCTTCACGAACAAGGCGGCCGACGAGATGCGCGAGCGCGTCGCGCGGTTAATCGGCGAGGAGGCGGAGCAGGTCTGGATCTCCACCTTTCACTCGCTCTGCGCGCGGCTGCTCCGGCGGGAGGGTCCGCACATCGGCCTCTCGCGTGACTTCGTGATCTACGACACCTCCGACCAGAACGCGGTCGTCAAGCGGGCGCTGAAGGACCTCGGGATCGACGACAAGGACCTCGCGCCTCGTCTCGCGCTGTCGCGGATCAGCTCGGCCAAGAACCGGATGGAAGGCCCGGCCGAGGTGCGCGCCTCCGGCTGGAGCCTGCGGGACGACCAGATCGCCAAGATCTACGAACGGTATCTCGCGGTGCTCTCCGATGCGAACGCGCTCGATTTCGACGATCTGCTGCTCAGGACCGTCGAGTTGTTCGAGAAGTCCGAACAGGTGCGCGGCAAGTATGCGCACAAGTTCAAGTACGTCATGGTCGACGAGTACCAGGACACGAACCGGCCGCAGTACCTCCTCATCCGGCGGCTCGCCGAGATCCACCGGAACCTCGCGGTCGTCGGCGATCCCGATCAGTCCATCTACAAATGGCGCGGCGCCGACCTGCGCAACATCCTCGATTTCGAGCACGACTTTCCCGAAACGGTCATCATCCGGCTCGAGCAGAACTACCGCTCGACGCAGGTCATTCTCGACGCAGCCAGCGCCGTCATTCAGCAGAACCGCAACCGCAAGGACAAGCGGCTCTGGACGGACCGGGCCGGGGGCGCGCCCATCGTGTACTTCAGGGGCGGCGACGAGCTCGAAGAGGCGGATTTCATCACGCGCACGATCGCCAGGGCGCGGCGGGAAGGGATCGACTCGACGCTCGCCGTCCTGTACCGCACGAACGCACAGTCGCGCACGATCGAGGACGCGTTGATGCGCGAGGCGATTCCGTACCGGATCGTCGGCGGCGTGCGGTTCTACGAGCGCAAGGAAATCAAGGACGCGCTCGCCTACCTGAAGCTCATCATCAATTCGAACGACGACGTGAGCCTCCGCCGCGTGATCAACGTCCCGGCGCGCGGCATCGGCAAGGGAGTGATGGACGCGCTCGATGGTATCGAGCCTGAGGCGCTGCTCCGCTATCAGGCGCCGCTGCTCTCGGGCGTCTCGGATGGCCCGTCGACGCGATCGCTCTGGGCGCGGCTCACCTATGCGGTCGACGCGCGCGCGGTCTCCCCGAGGGCGGCCGCCTCGCTGAGCGCGTTCCGCGACCTCATCACCAATCTGACGGCCGCGGCGAAAGCGGACTCGGTCTCCATCGCCATCGGCAAGATGCTCGATCAGTCCGGCTACCTGAACGACCTGCGCGAGGAGAACACCGAGGAAGCCGAGGAGCGTATCCGCAACCTGATGGAGCTCGTCTCGGCCGCGCGGGAGTACGAGTCGCGCGAGAAGGAGGCGACGCTCGGCGGCTTCGTCGATCGTCTCTCGCTGCTGTCGGAAGCGGACGAGGAATCTGGATCAAAGGATGCGCGCGTGTGGCTCATGACGCTTCACGCCGCCAAGGGGCTCGAGTTTCCGATCGTGATCATGGCCGGCCTGGAAGAGGGGCTCTTCCCGCACTCGCGCGCGAGCGAGGCCGAAGAAGATCTCGAGGAGGAACGGCGTCTCTGCTACGTCGGCATGACGCGGGCCGGGTCCCGCCTCGTGCTCACCGGCGCGGCGCGCCGCCGGGTCTTCGGCGAGTACCAGGCCAGCGAGCCTTCGCGCTTCCTGGAAGAGATCCCGGCCGCGCTCGTCGAGCGGATCGCGCCGACGTGGGTGTCGCCCGCGCAGGCGCAGTTCCGCCACGAGCACTACGCGTTTCGAACGAATCCGTATGGCCGCCGCAAGGGCAGCGGGCGCGGGCAGTGGCGCGAAGACCCGCCCGGGTACGCGGCGGGCTTCAGCTACGAGAGCGAGGATCAGTCGGCCGAAGAGCTACGGCTCGGCATGCGCGTCCGCCACGAGCAGTTCGGAGTCGGCACGGTCGTCGCCGTCGAGGCGTACAACGACGATCAGAAGGTCACGGTGCGGTTCAATGGCGCCGGCGTCAAGAAGCTGATCGCGCGCTACGCGAAGCTCACGCGGGCCTAGCGCGCCGCGGGCCGGCGCGCGTTCAAGACTTGATTCCGGTAATAATCCAGCGGCCGACGCGCTCCCCTTCCGCCCCCTTCAGCTCCGCGCGTTCCATCGTGACAACCATCCGCTGGGTAGAAGTCTGGTCGCCCTTCCGAACCTGCGCGTCGATCGTGACGTCCTTGGAAACGAGCTCTCCGTCGTACTCCTCGATGTTGATCGGCCGGCGGGCGTCGTACGTGCTGATCTCGGCGGCTCGACGCTCGGCTGCGAGCAGCTTGCGCGATTCCGACAGCTTGCCGGAGGAGACCTTCATGTCCTCACGCCATTTTGCCCACGCGGCCTGGACGGCCACGTCCTTGCCGCCCACTTTGGCCTTCTTCGCCTCGGCGCTACGGACGCGGCTGATCGCTTCCTTGTTCTCCTCCTGATACGCCTTGATTCTCTTCCCGAACTCGTCGTCGGCCGCCTTGGCTTCCTGATACGCCTTGGCGCGCTCGCGAAGCTTCAGCGGCGTGCGCCGTAGCTCGCTGACGCTCACGACGGTGAACCGATCGACGGTGCCGTCCTTGTCGCGGTCGAACTGAACCGTCGCAAGGTTGCCGAGTGTGGTTTGATCGCGGAGCCGGTTGGCGTCGAAATACTTGCTCAGGATCTGCTGCTCGCCGCCCGACGAACAGGCGGCCGCCAGCAGGGCTGCGGTGGCGACGAATCGTGTGGACCGATGCACGAGGGGATGCATGATCAGCCTCCTGGTCCGGCTGCACCGGACCCGACGATATGTGCGCCGTATCTTCCGGGATTACTCGGACGTCTGCGAAGGCTCCGTCCCGTCGTCCTCTTCCGCGAGCCTCGCGACGGAGACCACGCGGTCGCCTTCTTCAATTTCAATCAGGCGAACACCCTGCGTCGCGCGGCCGATCGTCCGGATGTCGTCGGTGCGCGTCCGCAGGATCTTGCCCTGCTGCGTGATGAACATGACCTCGTCGCCGGGGTGCACGTACGCGATCCCCGCGACCCGACCGTTGCGCTCGCTCGTCTGGATGTTGATGATGCCGATCCCGCCGCGCGACTGAACCCGGTACTCCTCGAGCTCGGTCCGTTTGCCGTAGCCGTTCTCGACGACGGTCAGGAGGGTCCCGCCGCCTGGGCGCACGACCTCCATGGCCACGACTTCGTCCCCTTCGCGGAGGTTGATCCCCCGGACGCCGTACGCGGAGCGGCCCATGGGTCGCGCGTCGGCCTCAGGAAACCGGACGGCCATTCCGTTGCGGGTCCCGATGAAGATCTCGTCCTGGCCGGACGTCTGGGCGACCGCCATCACCGCGTCTCCCTCCTCGATGCCGATGGCGATGATACCCCCGGCGCGGGGATTCCGGAACGCGGAAAGATCGGTTTTCTTGATCACGCCTTTCCGGGTTCCCATGACGATGAACTGCTGACCTTCCTCCGCGGGCCACTCCCGCACGGCCAGCAGCGCGGCGATGCGCTCGTCAGCCTGCATCGAGACCAGGTTCGCGATCGCCTTGCCACGTCCGTCCGGGCCCACGTCGGGGATCTCGTGGACCTTGAGCCAGTACGCGCGGCCGCGGTCCGAGAAGATCATGATGTACGCGTGGGTGGAGGCGATGAAGAGATGGCTGACGAAGTCTTCCTCGCGCGTGCGCATCCCGATCCGTCCCTTGCCGCCCCGCCCCTGCTTGCGGTACGACGTCACCGCGGTCCGCTTGATGTACCCGGTGTTGGTGACGGTGATCGCCATGTCTTCCTCGGCGATCAGGTCTTCGATGCGGAACTCGCCGGTCTCGTCGACGATCTGCGTGCGGCGGTCGTCCCCGAACTTCTCCTGCGTCGCGCGCAGTTCCCTGACGACGATCTCGATCAGCAACGTCTCGCTCGACAGGATGGCGCGCAGGCGCTCGATCGTCTTCAGGAGCTCGACGAGCTCGTCGGCGATCTTCTGTCGCTCCAGGCCGGTCAGCCGCTGGAGCTGCATGTCGAGGATGGCCTGAGCCTGGATCTGGCTGAGGCCGAACTGGCCCATCAGGCCTTCGCGCGCCTCGCCCGGGTTTTTCGAGCCCCGAATCAGCTTGATGACCGCGTCGAGGTGGTCCAGCGCGATTTTGAGGCCTTCAAGGATGTGGGCGCGGGCTTCCGCCTTCCGCAGCTCGAACTCGGTCCGCCGGCGCACGACCTCACGGCGGAACTCGATGAACTGGTCGATGACGTCGACGAGGTTGAGGACCTTCGGCCGCCCCGCGGCAATCGCCAGCATGATGATCCCGAACGTCGACTGCAGCGGCGTGTGCTTGTAGAGGTTGTTGAGGATCACCTCCGGCACCTCGCCGCGCTTCAGCTCGACGACGATGCGCATGCCTTCGCGGTCGCTCTCGTCGCGGATGTTGGAGATGCCCTCGATCACCTTGTCGTTCACCAACTCGGCGATCCTCTCGATCAACCGGGCCTTGTTCTGCTGGTACGGAATCTCGGTGATGACGATCGAGAGTTTGTCTCCCTTCTTGGCTTCCTCGACGGCCACCTTTGCCCGCACCGTGAGCGCACCGCGTCCGGTCGAGTACGCCTGCACGATGCCCGAGCGGCCGACGATGATCCCGCCGGTCGGGAAGTCAGGGCCGGGGATGTGCGTCAGAAGGTGGCGCAGCCGGACGTCCTTCGACTCGTGCCGATGCTCGATCACGGCGAGGACGCCCTCGATCACCTCGCGAAGGTTGTGCGGCGGGACGTTGGTCGCCATCCCGACCGCGATCCCGGCCGAACCGTTGACGAGCAGGTTCGGGAACGGCGCCGGCAGGACCGTCGGCTCTTCCGTCGTCTCGTCGAAGTTGGGGACGAAATCGACCGTCTCCTTGTCGAGGTCCGCCATCAACTCCTCGGCCAGTGCCCGGAGACGGGCCTCCGTGTAGCGGTACGCCGCGGGCGGGTCGCCGTCGACCGAACCGAAGTTCCCCTGGCCGTCGACCAGGAGGTAGCGCATGTTGAAGTCCTGCGCCAGCCGGACGAGCGTGTCGTAGGCGGGAACGTCGCCGTGGGGGTGGTAGTTGCCGATGACCTCGCCGACGATCTTCGCGCACTTGCGGTACGCGCGGTTCGAGGCGAGCCCCATCTGCCGCATGGCGTAGAGCACGCGGCGATGCGCGGGCTTGAGGCCGTCGCGGACGTCGGGCAGCGCTCGCCCGATGATTACGCTCATCGCGTAATCCATGTACGAGCGCTTCATCTCGTCTTCGATGTTTACCGGAATCTTGGTCTGAGCTATGTCCATTCTGGCTTGAATTGGAGAGGTTCGCCGTTCACGGGAACGGCCTGCTGAACCGCGATCTCAGACGTCGAGGTTCTTGACGTCGAGCGCGTTGTCTTCGATGAACTTCCGGCGCGGCTCGACCTGATCGCCCATCAGCGTCGTGAACATCAGGTCCGCCTCGGTGTGGTCCTCGGCGCGCACTTGCAGCAACGTCCGCGTCTCGGGACGCATCGTCGTCGCCCAGAGCGTATCGGGGTTCATCTCGCCGAGCCCCTTGTAGCGGTTGATCGCGATGCCCTTTTTGCCGGCGGCGATGAACAGCTCGAGCAGATCGTCGAGTGAGTCCACCTTGACGTCCGTCTTCGCGATCGACCGGGGCTCGGCCGCGATCTTGGAGGCCTGGTCGACCGGCGCGCCGCCGTCGGCGTCGCCATCGTCGGGCGCCTCTTCGTGCGCTGCGCCCGTGAGCGTCGTGACCGTCATCGGCCCGCGAATCCCGCGGACGTCCTGATAGCTCCCGAGCAGCGTCCGGAACTCGACGGTCGTCACGAAATCCAGGTCGATGCGATAGTGCCGCGGGTATCCCGCGCTGCGATCCTCGATCGCGAGCGCGAACGCCTGGTGTTCCTCGTCGGACTGCACGGACACGGTGCGCTGCGGCGTCTGGAGCGCGGCGGCAATGGCGTCGACCGCCCGCCGGTCCGAGAAGAAGGCCTTGTCGCGCGCGCCCTGTTCGAGGAGCGCGAGGACGATGTCCCGCGCGGGCACCCGCCGCTCGACGATCTGCAGGTACTTGCGGAAGGCCATCATCTTCTGGAGCTTCCGCTCGAGCGCTTCGCTCGTGAGCTCGGTGCCATCCGGCAGCTTCACCACGCGGGATTCGGTCGCCCGCCGCATCAGGTACGTCTCGAGGTCGCGCTCGTCCTTGATGAAGGTTTCGCTCCGGCCGCGCTTGGACCGGAAGAGCGGCGGCTGGGCGATGTACACGAATCCGCCGTCGACCAGGTCGCGCATCTGGCGATAGAAGAACGTCAGCAGCAGCGTCCGGATGTGGGAGCCGTCCACATCGGCGTCGGTCATGATGATGATCCGGTGATAGCGGAGCTTCGAGAGGTCGAAGTCCTCTTTCCCGATCCCGCATCCGAGCGCCGCGATCATCGTCCTGATCTCCTCGCTCGAGAGCATCTTGTCGAACCGCGCCTTTTCGACGTTGAGGATCTTTCCCTTGATCGGAAGGATCGCCTGGAAGCGGCGGTCGCGGCCCTGCTTAGCGGAGCCGCCGGCCGACTCACCTTCGACGATGTAGAGCTCGCTCTGCGCCGGGTCGCGTTCCTGGCAATCGGCCAGCTTCCCCGGAAGCGACGAGTTGTCGAGGGCCCCCTTCCGGCGGACGAGATCCCGCGCCTTTCGAGCCGCCTCGCGGGCGCGCGCCGCATCCACCGTCTTCGCGATGATCCGCTTCGAGATGGAGGGGTGCTCCTCGAGAAAGGCGCCCAGCTTGTCGTTGATGACCGCCTCGACGATGCCCTTCACTTCGGTGTTGCCGAGCTTCGTCTTGGTCTGTCCTTCGAACTGCGGCCGCGGGATCTTGATGCTGATGACCGCGGTCAGGCCTTCGCGGATGTCGTCGCCGCCGATGCTCTCCTTGAGGTCCTTCGCGAAGTTGTTCTTGGTCGCGTAGAAGTTGATCGTGCGCGTGAGGGCGGACCGGAACCCTGAAAGATGGGTTCCGCCCTCGACGGTGTTGATGTTGTTCGCGAACGAGTACACCGTCTCGGAGTAACCGTCGTTCCACTGCAGCGCGATCTCGACGTCGATCCCGTCTTTCTCGCCCTTCATGAAGATGGGCTTCTCGTTGACCGCCGCCTTGTTCGTGTTCAGGTACTTGACGAAGGAGACGATGCCCCCCTCGTACAGGAACTTGTGGCTCTTCTCCGTCCGCTCGTCGTCGAGCGTCACGGTCACGCCGCCGTTGAGGAAGGCGAGCTCGCGGAGCCGCTGCGCGAGCGTGTCGAAGCTGAAGTCGATCGTCTCGAAGATCTGCGGATCCGGCTTGAACGTGACCTTCGTTCCGCGGCGCTTGGTCGTGCCGGTGATCTCGAGGTCGCCGAGCGGCTTGCCGCGCTCGTACGCCTGCTGGTACACCTGGCTGTCCCGCCAGATTTCCACTTCGAGACGCTCGGAGAGCGCGTTGACGACCGACACACCCACGCCGTGCAGGCCGCCCGCGACCTTGTAGCTGTCGTTGTCGAACTTGCCGCCGGCGTGCAGCATCGTGAGCACGACTTCGGCGGCCGACTTGCCGCTCGCGTGCGTGTCGACCGGGATCCCGCGGCCGTTGTCGATGACCGTGACCGTATTGTCGATGTGGATCGACACGTTCACCTGGTCGCAGAACCCCGCCAGCGCCTCGTCGATCGAGTTGTCGACGATCTCGTAGACGAGATGGTGCAGGCCGGGGGCGCCGGTCGAGCCGATGTACATGGCCGGACGCTTCCGGACCGCCTCGAGCCCCTCGAGGACCTTGATCTTGTCGGCCCGGTACTCGTCGGCAACGGCGGCGGACGGTTCCACGGCCGTCCGCCCCGAGGTATTGGTGTCGATGTCGTCTCGTTCCGAATCGCTCACGCGGGCTAGATCCTCATCGGCATGATCACGTACGTGTAGTCGTAGCCGTCGGCTCCGACGGGCTTCATCACGGCCTGGCTGGTCTCGTCTTTGAACTCGAGCGCCACCGAATCGGTCTCGACGACGTTCAGGAAGTCGAGAACATACTGGGCGTTGAAGCAGATCTGCACCGCAGGCCCGGCGTACTCCACGACGATCAGTTCCTTGGCTTCGCCGAACTCGGGGCTGCTCGAGGCAATCTCCACTTTGTTCGCGTCCATGTGGAATTTCACGGCGCGCGACCGCTCGTTCGAGAGCAGTGCCACGCGTCGCACCGCGTTGGTCAGCCGGTCGCGATCGAATTCCACCTGCTTGTCGTTTCCCTTGGGAATCACGCGCTCGAAGGCCGGGAACTGGCCGTCGATCATCCTGGAGATCAGCAAGCGGCCGCTGACTTCGAAAAAGAGGTGGTTCTCGCCCCGCTCGTACTGGATGTCCCCTTCGCCCTCGGCGACCAGCCGGCTCAGCTCGGCCAGCGTCTTCCGGGGAAGAATCACCCGCACCTCCCCCTCTTCCTTGCGCCCCTTCACTTTCTCGCGCGGCACCGTGATGAGCGCCAGCCGGTGCCCGTCGGTCGCGACGAGGCTCATGGAATCGGCACGGAGGATGAACAGAGCGCCGTTCAGGTAATAGCGCGTGTCCTCACCGGTGATGGCAAACTGCGTGCGGGAGACCATCTGCCGCACCGTGTCGCGCGGCAGCGTCGCGCTGAACGTGCCCGTGCTCTCCGGGAGCGTGGGAAAGTCTTCGCGCGGCAACGTCTGCATGCGCGAGTCGAATCGATCGGCGGCGACCTTCACGCCCGTGCGGTCTTCCTCGATCCGCACGTCGGTGTCCGGAAGCGCTTTCACGATCTCGTAGAGCTTCTTGGCCGGCAGCGTCAGCGACCCTCCTTTCGAGACCGACGCCGTGCATTTGCTCCGAAGCCCGACCTCGAGGTCGGTCGCCAGGAGCTTCACTTGATCGCCAGCCGCCTCGATGAGCACGTTCGCAAGAATCGGAATGGTGTTCTTGCGCTCGACGATGCCCTGGAACAACTGGAGCTCGCGGAGCAGATCGTTCTTGCGGACGACAAGTTCCATTCGGTGATGACCTCGTTGCTGGGGCGCGCGGGGCGCTTTGATCTCTTCAGAAGAAAGGAGATCTTAGAGACTAGGAATTATAACAGTAATAAGGTGCTGTGGAAATCTCATTAACGGACTATTAACTCTTACATATCAACAACTTAACTTGTGGGCGCTCCAGCCGGAACCAGGCGCGGTTTTGGGGCCCGTTTCTGTGTGCAACCGGGTGCCCCCCCAGCCCCCACAATTCATCCTCAGCCCGCCTCTCACGTTCCTGTGGAAAACCGTTTTTCTTACCGGAAACTCTCGACGAAATTGCTGATCAGCGTGTTGAAATCTCCATCGCGCTGGCGGAGGTGCTCGATCTTCCGGATCGAGTGGATGACCGTCGAGTGATGCTTCCCGCCAAAGCTCTTTCCGATTTCCGGCAGCGACGCGCTCGTCAGCGCCTTGCAAAGATACATCGCTATCTGGCGCGGCAGCGCAATAGATTTTGAGTTGTTGCGTGATTTGAGGTCGACGATCTTCAACTGGTAGAAGTCAGACACGTATTTCTGAATGATGTCGATGGTCACCGCCTTCTCGTCGTGGCTGAGGATTTTTTTCAGCACCTCCTGGGCGAGCGACACCGAGATTTCGCGGCCGGTCAGCGACGCGTAGGCGACCAGGCGGATGAGCGATCCCTCCAGCTCGCGGATGTTCGACTTGATCTTCCCGGCGATGTAGATCGCCACATCGTCGGCGAGCGGCACGGCTTCCGCCTCCGCTTTGCGCTTCAGAATGGCGACCTTGGTTTCCAGGTCGGGCGGTTGAATGTCGGCGATGAGCCCCCATTCGAAGCGCGACCGCAGCCGTTCCTCGAGAGACGGGATCTCGTGCGGCGGGCAGTCGCTGCTCAAAACGATCTGTTTTTGCGAGTCGTACAGCGCGTTGAACGTGTGGAAGAACTCCGTCTGGGTCCCTTCCTTCCCCGCGAGGAACTGGATGTCGTCCACGAGCAGGACGTCCACGCTCCGGTAGCGCTCCCTGAAATCGAGCACGCGGTCGTACCGCACCGCGTTGATCATCTCGTTCATGAATCGTTCGGAGGAGATGTAGGTCAGCGTCATCCCGCGCGCGTGCTGGAGCACGTAGTGGCCGATCGCGTGCATCAGGTGCGTCTTGCCGAGCCCCACACCGCCGTAAATGAACAGCGGGTTATATGAGCGGGAGGGCGCCTCGGCGACGGCGCGGCAGGCGGCATGAGCAAACTGATTTGAAGGTCCGACGATGAAGGCGTCGAACAAATACCGCGGATTCAGTCCCGCCTGCGTGGTGACGACGGGCGCCGTGTTGGGTGACGCGGGAGGCGCGGCGACCGAAGGTTCGGCCGGAAGGCCTTCGACGAGCAGCGGATCGTCCTGCGTGACGAACGCGATCGTCGCTCCGGAACGATCCGACTCGGACAACGCCTCGTCGATCACGGCGGCGTAGTGCTTCGTGAGCCAATCGCGGAAGAGCGCGTTCGGGACGCGGACCGTGATCGTCGCGCCCTCGTCTTTCAGATAGGACGTGGGCCTGAACCAGGTCGTGAAGCTGTGATGGTTGACCTTCCCCTCGATGCGCGAGAGGACCTGATCCCAGATGTTTGGGACGCCTGTCATTGCCGCCACTTTCGCCCCCGGCTGGGCGAAAACTCTGGAATTTTCCACACCTTTTTCCACAGTTGTGGAAATCTTGGGGGGAGCCCCTATGGGATGCGTTAAAAGAGACCGGCCACTCTAGCACACGGCCGCCCGGCTGACAAAGGCTGGGCAATCGGATATTATTTGGGTTTCTCCATCGTTCGCTTCGAGGTTCCATCGCATGAAACGCACGTTTCAACCCAATCGGCGGCGTCGAAGCCGTACGCACGGCTTCCTCGTTCGCATGAAGACCAAGAAGGGCCGTCAGGTGCTCAAGCGCCGTCGGGCCAAGGGGCGGAAGCGCCTGACTGTCTCCTCGGAGTAGTTGGTTTGCGCCCGCCCGGCAGATGTCCGAGCGTCTCAGGCCTCCAGATCGCATCCGTCGCAGGGCCGACTACTTGCGTATTCAGAAGAGAGGCTTCCGCACCCAGGGCCGCTTCCTGACGCTGATCTCGCTGCCGAACGGGACCGGCAACGCCAGACTGGGCGTCAGCGCTTCGAGGCGGCTCGGGGGGGCGGTGCGCCGCAACCGGGCTAAACGCTTGATTCGAGAGGTTTTTCGGAGGAACAGGCCGGCGGCTGGCGTCGATCTCGTCGTCATCCCCAAGCTCGAGCTGTTTGAGGCCTCCCTCGCGGCGCTTACCGAGGACTTTCGCACCGCTCTACGACGTCATGCCGGCACAACTCGCTCCTGACCTGTCGATTCCGACGACCGCCGCACGGCAGGTCGTCCTTGCAGGTATCAGGGGCTATCAGGTCCTCCTTTCTCCATTTTTCGGCGGTTCCTGCCGGTTCCTCCCGAGCTGTTCCGCTTACGCCGCGGAGGCGATCGAGCGGCACGGCGTCATGAAGGGCGGGGCTCTGGCAATCCGGCGGTTGGCGCGCTGTCATCCTTTCTGTGCCGGCGGGCATGACCCCGTCCCCTTCGACTGATGGAAAAGCGGGTTCTGCTGGCCGTCTTCCTGTCGTTCCTGGTTCTGGTGGTCTACCAGGGCCTCCTGCCTCCTCCCCCAGAGGAGAAGGCAGCGCCCCCCGCGCAACGTCCCTCCCAGGCGGCAACGCCGGGTGCCAAAGTCACGACGCCTCAGGCCCAGCCTGCGCCGGCCGAGGGGACTTTCGCCCAGCCCCTCGTCTCCGGCGATGCGGAACGCGACATCGTCGTCGAGACCCCGACCGTGCGTGCGATCTTCAACACTCGCGAAGCGGTCCTGAAGAGCTGGCGGCTCAAGCGCTTCAAGGACAGCGCGGGCCAGCCGCTCGAGCTCATCCCGCCTGATCTGCCGGCAGACGTGGAACGCGTGTTTTCCCTGCGCTTCCCCGACAGCCAGGACTCTGCGCTCCTCTCCCGGGCGATCTTTCGCGCGAGTGCGGCGGGCCTCGACTCGAGCACGGACACGCAGACGCTCGGGTTCGAATATCGCGACGAGGCCGGACTGTCCGTCGTCAAGTCATTCACCTTCGAGCCTTCTCACCCGTACGTCGTCTCGTTCACCGTGCGTGCCGAGCGATCGGGCAGACCACTCGAGGCAAGCGTGCACCTCGGCGCGCTCGGGTCCGAGGGCCAATCGCAAAGCTCCACCTCGTACGTGGCGCCCGCGCGGGCGATTATCGCGAAGGATGACGACGTCGAGCGAATCGGCGGGCAGGACCTTTCGGACCCGGAGGCGGCCGGGCACGTCGGGACGTTTCCATTTGCCGGCGTCGACGAGCATTACTTCATGTCCGCGCTCGTGCGGCCCGAAGAACAGATCCGTATCGAGTATCGGGCGTTGAGCGTTCCGGTGGCCGGGGATCAACCGGCGCGGTACTTCGTCGC
This sequence comes from uncultured Acidobacteriota bacterium, assembly GCA_963847125.1. GTDB lineage: Bacteria > Acidobacteriota > Vicinamibacteria > Vicinamibacterales > 2-12-FULL-66-21 > DATAEE01. The sequence continues at coordinate 562,051 of CAWJYM010000004.1, read as the reverse complement.
CTACGCTGCGCGCTTCCCCACTCCGCCGTCAAACAAGCGTCTCTTCGTCGGGCCGAAGGACTTCGACGTGCTCCAGGCGGTCGATCCCTATCTTGTCAATGCCATCGACTTCGGCATGTTCCGGTTTTTCGTCGTCCCGCTCCTGCGCGCGCTGAAGTGGATCAACGGGTGGGCCGCGAACTACGGGTGGTCGATCATCATCCTGACGGTGTTGATCAACGCGGCCATGTTTCCGCTTCGCCACAAGAGCTACGCCTCCATGCGGAAGATGCAGGAGATCCAGCCCGAGGTGAAGGCGATACAGGATCGCTACGCGAAGCTCAAGATGAGCGATCCCAAGCGCACGCAGATGAACACCGAGCTGATGAATCTGTACCGCGAGAAGGGGGCGAACCCGGCCAGCGGCTGCATCCCGATGATGCTCACGTTCCCGGTTCTGATCGCGTTCTACTCCCTGCTGTCGGTGGCGATAGAGCTGCGCGGCGCGCCGTTCGCGGGGTGGATCAAGGACCTGTCGCAGCCGGACCCGCTCTACATCACCCCCATCCTCATGGGCGCGACGATGGTGTGGCAGCAGAAGATGACCCCGGTGACGACCGCCGATCCCGTCCAGCAGAAGATGATGATGTTCATGCCGGTCATGTTCACCGTCTTCTTCCTGTGGGCTCCGAGCGGGCTCGTGCTGTATTGGTTCGTGAGTAATCTCTGGGCCATCGGCCAGCAACTCGTCACGAACCGGATCCTCGGGCCGCCGCGTGCGCATATGGTTCGCCCGGCGGCGGAGCGCCGCCTCAAGCGAGTCGGCGGCGGCAAGACGGATCAGGCCGAACCCGGAGGGCGGGCCTCTTAGGCACGCCTGTGACTATGACAGAGCACGCGAAAGTGACCGAGTTCGTGCGGAAGGTCGTCGAGGCCATGGGTCTCTCGCTCGAGGTGAAAGCCGAGCAGGAAAGCCGACAACGTCCGGGTCAACGTCGAAGGCCCGGGCGGTGAGCTGCTGCTGCGTCGGAAAGGTGAAGCGCTCGACGCGCTCCAGCACGTCGTCAACACCACATTCCGCAGGGACGGCGGCGAACGCCACTACACGGTCGATTGTCTCGGGTTCCGGAAGGCGAAGGACGCGGAGCTGCGCGAGATGGCCCGCTACATGATCGACAAAGCGAAATCGAGCGGCCTTGCGCAGGAGATCGGCCCGCTCAATCCGTACGCCCGCCGCCTCGTGCACCTCACGGTGGCAGAGGATCCTCAGGTGACGTCTGAAAGCATCGGCGACGCGTTCCTGAAGACGGTCATCATTTCGGTGAAACGGTAAGAATTCAGAATCTAGAATCCAGAATCCAGAAGGCTTTCATCCGGGACGCCGATATCCATACGAACACAGACGACACCATCGTCGCAATCGCGACGCCGCCCGGGCGCGGAGGCATCGGCGTCGTGCGCGTCAGCGGATCGACGGCACGCGCAATCTGCAGCCGTCTGCTGGAGCGCGACGCGCTCGAGCCGCGGCGCGCCACGTTCACGCGGGCGCGCGACGCCGACGGCGTTCCGATCGATCACGTCGTCGCGACGCTCTTCTCGGCCCCGGCCTCATACACCGGGCAGGACGTCATCGAGATCAGCGCGCACGGGAGCCCGGTGCTGCTCACGACAATCGTGCGCGCCGCGATCGCCGCGGGCGCGCGTCATGCCGAGCCTGGTGAATTCACGCTGCGCGCATTCCTCAACGGCCGCCTGACGCTCGCGCAAGCGGAAGCGGTCGCCGATCTCGTCGACGCGTCAACAACCGCGCAGGCGCGCGCGGCGTTCGACCAGCTCGACGGAACGCTGACGGAAGCGATCGGCCGCGTCGATCGCGAGTTGCTGGATCTGACCGCGCGCCTCGAGGCCTCGCTCGACTTTCCAGACGAGGGATATCACTTCATCGCCGCAGAGGACACCAGCGCCGCAATTAGGGATGTCATTAATAGCGTCGACCGCCTTCTCAACGACGCCGCGCGAGGCCGGCCGGTTCGCGAGGGCCGGCAGGCGGCCATCTGCGGGCGGCCGAATTCAGGTAAGTCCAGCCTGTTCAATAGTTTACTAGGCTTCGAACGAGCGATAGTCACGGCGGATCCCGGGACTACGCGCGATCCGGTCGCCGAAACGACGGCGATCGCGGGCGTGGCCGTCCGCCTGGTCGATACCGCCGGACTTCGCGCGGCGTCGGACGAAGCCGAGACCGAAGGTGTCCGCCGCGCCCGGCGCGCAATGGACACTGCGGACGTCGTCGTCCTGATGCTCGATCGATCGCGGGCGCTCCACGATGAAGATCGACGGCTCATTTCCGAGACCGCGGCACGGCCCCGGGTTGTCGTCGCGAACAAGATGGATCTTCCTCCCGCGTGGTCCCTCGAAGAGGCGGGCGTCGCGGCCGTCGAGCTCTCACTCGTGACGCGCGTCGGTCTCGAGGAAGTGCGCCGCGCGATCGGGGAAGCGATCCTCGATTGCGATGACAGCCGTGAAGTGCCGGCCGTCACCAACGTGAGGCACGTTGCGCTGCTCGAGCGGGCACGAGAGTCTCTCACGCGCGCGCTAGACCGGGCGGCGACGGGCGCGCCAGAAGAAATCGTGCTCGTCGATCTTTCGGATGCGCGCGGCGCTCTGGAGGAGATAACCGGGGCGCGCACGTCAGAGGACGTGCTGAAACACATCTTCGCAACGTTCTGTGTGGGGAAATAGACGCTCTCACGCCTGCGCTGCCAATGAAGCATGACGTGATCGTGATAGGCGCCGGGCACGCCGGCTGCGAAGCCGCATGGGCCGCTGCTCGCGTCGGTTGCCGCGTAGCCATCTGCACGATGTCGCGCGAGACCGTCGCGCTCATGCCCTGCAACCCGGCCATCGGCGGCACGGCAAAGGGCCATCTGGTCCGGGAAATCGATGCGCTCGGTGGGCTGATGGGGCGCGCCATCGATGCGACCGGCCTGCAGTTCAAGATTCTCAACCGAAGCCGCGGGCCGGCGGTCTGGTCGCCCCGCGCCCAGGCGGACAAGAAGCAGTACGCCTCCTGGATGCGCGACGCGCTCGACGCGGAGCCGATGATCGACTGGATCCTCGGCATGGCGGCTCACATCGTCGTCGATCGGGGCCGCGTCAGAGGTCTCGCGCTCGAGGACGGACGGGAGCTCCGAGCGGACGCGATCGTGGTTACGACCGGCACGTTTCTCAACGGCCTCATCCACATCGGGCGCGAGCAGCGCGCCGCCGGCCGCGTCGGAGAGCCGGCATCGCGGACGCTCGCGGAATCACTGGCGTCGTTCGGATTCCGTATGGGCCGTCTGAAGACTGGAACGCCGCCGCGATTGCGGCGCGCGAGCATTGATTTTTCGCGGTTCCGCGAGGAGCGGGGAGACGATCCGATCACGCCGTTCTCGTTCATGTCGAGAACGATCGAGCGCGAACAGATTGCCTGTCACCTGCTTCACACCACGCCACGAGTTCACGCCATCGTCCGCGAGCGAATCAACGACTCGCCGCTCTACAACGGTCAGATCCGCGGCATCGGGCCGCGCTACTGCCCGTCGCTCGAAGACAAGGTGATGCGGTTTCCGGATCGCGAGCGGCATCAGATCTTTCTCGAACCGGAGGGACTCGACGCAGAGGAGATCTACGTCAACGGGTTCTCGACGAGCCTGCCGCGGGACGCCCAGCTCGCGCTCATTCACGCGCTTCCCGGTCTCGAGGCGGCCGAGATGATTCGTCCCGGCTACGCGGTCGAGTACGACTTCATGCAGCCAACCGAGCTTCGGCCGACGCTGGAAACCAAGCGTGTCCGCGGGCTGTTTTTCGCCGGGCAGCTCAATGGAACGTCCGGCTACGAAGAGGCGGCGGCCCAGGGTCTTCTTGCCGGTATCAACGCGGCAAAACAGGCAGGCGGCGGCGATCCCGTGGTCCTGGGAAGAGACGAGGCGTACGCCGGGATCCTCGTGGATGACCTGACGACGAAGGGATGCCTCGAGCCGTACAGGATGTTCACGTCGCGCGCCGAGCACAGGCTCCTGTTGCGGATCGACAACGCCGATCTTCGGTTGACGCCAGTCGGCCGCGCGGCGGGTTTGGTGGACGACGAACGGTGGAGAGCGTTCGAGGAGAGACGCGCCCGCTTGGAGAAGAACAGAGAGATCTTGTCCACGTCGTTCGTTCGAATCTCATCTGGCGATCGCGTTCCCGCGAATGTGGCGCTGCGACAGCCAGAAGTCACACTCGCTCATCTTGTCGCCACCGGCCATGTGGTTTTGGAGCTCGACGCCTGCTGCTCTCGAGTCGACGTCGCGAGCCTCGAAACAGAAATCAAGTACGAGGGCTATCTTCGTAAACAGCGGTCCGACGTCGAGCGGTCGGCCCGGCTGGAGCGGCGTGGCATTCCCGACGAGATCAGTTTCGAGTCCATTCCTGGTCTATCACGCGAAGCGGTTCAACGGCTTCGGGAAGTCCGGCCGGCCACCGTCGGCCAGGCCGGACGCATCCCTGGATTCACACCGGCCGCTGTTGCGGTGCTTGCCGCTTATGTGGAACGTTGGGAGAGAGCGCCACCTGGATGATCAGCCAGCGTGAGTTCAGGACCCGGCTTACCCGCAGGGCCCGAAAGGCCGGCCTGGCGATTCCAGAGGATCTTGTGGCGCATCTCTGGAACTACTTCGAGCTCCTCCTCCGGTGGAATCGCAAGATAAACCTCACGGCATTCGACGAATCCTCGCCGGATTCCGCGCTCGATCGGCTCCTGATCGAGCCGCTTCAGGCAGCACGGTACGTAGCGGGAGTAGCCCCGCGAATAATCGATATCGGGTCAGGGGGCGGATCCCCTGCGATCCCGCTGAAGCTCGCCCTCACCGGCTCGGCACTCGTGATGGTCGAGCCCAAGGCGCGCAAGTCCGCGTTCCTTCGTGAAGCCGTCCGCGTGCTCGGCCTGACGGGCACGCAGGTCGAAACGGCCAGATTCGAGGAGCTCCTCGCCCGCCCGGAGCTTCATGAAGTCCTTGATATTCTGACGGTTCGGGCCGTGAGGGTTGAGCGAAAAACGCTCGTGGGCCTGCAGGCCTTCCTGAGACCTGGTGGGCGAATGCTGCTGTTCCAGGGGGCGGCGGCGTCCGAGTCGGTCGAGACCGTCCAGCCACCCCTGACGCTCGAGGCCGTCCATCCCTTGGCTTCAGACAACCCCGGCAGCAGGCTCATGATCCTCAGGAAGCGTGTTCCACGTGGAACGATGACGCTTGACGGGGCCCCGTGAGCCGCGCGACTATGCGACAGCACTAGCAAGGGTCAATCAGACTCATAGTAGGTCATTCAACCAATAATGGCGCGCGTCATCGCCATCGCCAATCAAAAGGGGGGCGTCGGTAAAACCACCACCGCCATCAACTTAGCGGCATCTCTCGCCCTCGCCGACAAGCAGGTGCTGCTCGTCGACCTCGACCCCCAATCCAACCTGACGAGCGGCCTCGGCCTCAAGGGTCAAACCGGCCCCGCCGGAACCGTCTACCAGGGGCTCACCGCTGACTCGCCAGACGGCAGCGGCGTGATCGTCCCTTCCGCCGTCAAAGGCCTCGCCCTCATGCCGTCCGACAGGAATCTCACGGGCGCAGAAATCGAGCTCGTCTCCCTGCCGGGCCGCGAGAGCCGCCTGCGCGCCCTCCTCGATCCGCTCCGCGAGCGTTTCGATTTCATCTTCATCGATACACCTCCCTCGCTGGGGCTCCTCACGTTGAACGCGCTCGTCGCCGCCGACTCGGTCTTCATCCCGCTCAACTGTGAGTACTTCGCGCTGGAGGGGCTCGCGGATCTGGTGGCCACGCTCCGGCGCGTCCGCGCGACGCTCAACCCGCGGCTCGATATCGAAGGCGTCCTGCTGACCATGCACGACGAACGCACGAACCTGGGGCAGCAGGTCGCGCGCGACATTCGCGGGTTCTTTCGCGACAGAGTGTTCTCGACGGTGATTCCGCGCAACATCCGGCTCGGCGAGGCGCCGAGCCACGGCCTTCCGGTGATCCTCTACGACGAGAAATCCCGCGGCGCCGAAGCGTACCTCGCGCTCGCCCGCGAGTTCGTCGCGCGCGAACGCCAACCGTCGGACGGGCACGGAGAAGACGGAGGGCGCGGAGAAAGAACAACACGGAGACACGGAGAACACGGAGAGTAGAAACCAAAACAAGAACTCCGTTCACTCCGTGTCTCCGTGTTGTTCCTTCTCCGTGATCCCCCTTGCCTCCGTGACCAGAAAGGGACAGTAGTTCATGGCTGACAAACGCCCCGCCCTCGGACGCGGCCTCAGCGCGCTTCTTCCGGACGCGCCGTCCCTCGCGGCGGCGCCGGAGCGGGCGCTCGAGATCGACATCGACCGCCTTCACCCCAACGCGTATCAGCCTCGCGGCGCGTTCGACGACGCGCGCCTCGACGAGCTCGCACAATCGATCCGCGCGAACGGCGTCATCCAGCCCATCGTGGCCCGCCCGACCGGCGACACCTACGAGATCATCGCCGGAGAACGACGCTGGCGCGCGGCGCAGCGCGCCGGCCTCCTCCGCATCCCCGTCATCGTCCGCGACGTCCCCGACGAGAAGGTCCTCGAGGTCGCGCTCATCGAGAACATCCAGCGAGAGGATCTCAACCCGGTGGAGGAGGCGCGCGCGTACAAACGCCTCGCGGACGACTTCAACCTGACGCAGGACGCCATCGCCGACGCCGTCGGCAAAGATCGATCGTCGATCGCGAATTACACGCGGCTGCTGCGTCTGCCGATCGACGTGCTGAACGACGTGTCCGCCGGCGCGCTGTCCATGGGGCACGCGCGCGCGTTGCTGTCGCTGCCCGACGGCGCGGCGCAGCGCCGCGCCGCCCGCGACGTCGTCGCGCGCGGGCTGTCGGTCCGCGACACCGAGCTCCTCGTGAAGAAGCTCGGCGAGCCCGCGGCACCCGCCAAGGCGCCCAAGGTGAACGACGCGAACACGCGCGCCGCGGAAGAGCGGCTCCGGTTCGTCCTCGGCACGCCTGTGCGAATCGTCAGAAAAGGCAAAGGCGGCCGCATCGAGGTCGAGTTCGCGTCGGAGGAAGAACTGAATCGCATCTACGAACAGATTGCGGACATCTAGCGCCCGGACACGGAGGCAAGGGAGGACGGAGAATGATCACCACGGAGACACGGAGTTAACGGAGCGACCCTTTCTTTACTCCGCGTCCTCCGTGTCTCCGTGTTTGTCTCTCTCCGTGATCGCCCTTGACTCCGTGACCAGTGAGAGAAAGGAGGGATATGGCGAAGAAACTGACTGACTACGCAGCCTGCGCCGGTTGAGCGGGCAAACTCGCCGCCGGCGAGCTCGCCCAGGTGCTGGGTGCCATGCCGCGATCGGATGACGACCGGGTGCTGATCGACTTCAGGACCTCGGACGATGCGGGTGTGTACCGGTGGGAGAGCGGGCCGGCGCTGGTGCAGACCGTCGATTTCTTCACCCCGATCGTGGACGACCCGTTCGTCTACGGCCAGATTGCCGCGGCGAACGCGCTCAGCGACGTGTACGCCATGGGCGGCCGTCCCCTGACCGCGCTCGCGATCGCCGCGTTTCCGTCCGACGAGCCGGGCGACGCCGTGATCCGGCAGATCTTCCTCGGAGGTCTCGACAAGCTGCGGGAGGCGGGGGTGGCGCTGCTCGGCGGTCACACGGTGCGCGATCAGGAGATCAAGTTCGGCTACGCCGTCACCGGGGCGATCGATCCCGCGCGGGTGCTCGCGAATGCCGGAGCGAAGGCGGGCGACGCGCTCCTGCTGACCAAACGGCTCGGCACCGGGCTGATCGCGACCGCGCTCAAGTTCGGGCGGGCGACGGAGCAGTCGATCGCCGCCGCGGTCGGTTCGATGACGACGCTCAATCGACGCGCGGCCGACGTGTTGATCGGCGCGACGCCTGGCCTCGTCCATGCCTGCACGGACATCACCGGCTTCGGGTTGATCGGACATGCGTCAGAGATGGCGGCGGCGAGCGGCTGCACGATTCGAATCGACGCGCGTCGAGTGCCGCTCCTCGACGGGGCCCTGACGCTCGGGCGAAAAAACCTCCCCGGCGGCGGCAAGACCAACGAATCGCATTTCGGCGGTCGCGTGCGGACCGACGGCGCCATCGATGCCGATCTGCTGGCCGTGCTGTACGATCCCCAGACGTCGGGCGGCCTGTTCGCCGCGGTGGCTCGCGAGGGCGCGGCCGGGCTCGTTCAGCGGCTGCAATCCGCCGGGGTCGAAGCGGTCGAAATCGGGGAGGTGCGGCCGCCCGCGCGGGATGGCGTCCTCATCGAGCTGTGTGGTATAAATTGACGTTTCGGCAAGCCCGACTTTTTCCCGATTAACCCAATAATCCGTTGACGTTGCCGTCGAGCCGCTACACCAGATGACCAGCCGCGCCGCAGCCGCCCGCTACGCCCGGGCGCTCTTCGATGTCATCGTCAAACAGAGGGACCCCGCGGGCGCCGAGCCCGAGCTCGCGGCGTTCGCCGACGCGCTGCGCGGGCATGACGCGCTCGCGCGTGTCGTGGGCAACCCGGCGGTGCCGGCGTCGCGCAAGCGCGCCATCGTTCACGCCATCGTCGAGCGCACGAGGCCCTCCGCCGAGGTCGCCAATCTGCTGCTCCTCATGGCCGAGCGGGATCGATTGACGATCCTGCCCGAGGTCGTCGAAGCGTATCGCTCGCGTCTGCTCGATCACCAGCGCGTCGTGCGCGCCGAGGTCACGACCGCGGTGCCCCTCGGCGACGCGGAGCGTGGCGCCCTCCAGAAACGTCTCGCGCGGGCGACCGGCCGGGCGGTCGTGCTGGAGTCGAGGGTGAACCCGGCGATACTCGGCGGCGCGGTGACGAAGGTCGGCGGCGTCGTCTACGACGGCAGCATCTCGCGACAGCTCGCGAAGCTCAGAGAACGCCTCGCGGAAGCGTAACCGCTCACCTGAGGGGACCCGGGAGCGCCCAGGACCGAGGACCGAGGATTTCAAGGATGCAGATCAAGGCCGAAGAGATTTCAAAGATCATCCGCGACCAGATCGGCGGCTTTTCGGCCGACGTGGACGTTGCCGAGGTCGGCAGCGTGATCTCGATTGGCGACGGTATCGCGCGGGTGCACGGCGTCGAGCGCACGATGTCGGGCGAGATGCTCGAGTTTCCCCACGGCGTCTTCGGCATCGCGCTGAACCTCGAGGAAGACAGCGTCGGCACGGTGCTCCTCGGCGAGTTCAAAGAAATCCGCGAAGGCGATCCCGTGAAGCGAACGGGACGGATCATCTCAGTACCCGTCGGCGAGGAGCTGCTGGGCCGCGTGGTCAACGCGCTGGGGCAGCCGATCGACGGCAAGGGCCCGATCGCGACGAAGCAGTTCTCGCCCATCGAGCGGCTCGCGCCGGGCGTCGTGGATCGGCAGCCGGTGAAGGAACCGCTGCAGACCGGGCTCAAGGCGATCGACGCGATGGTGCCGATCGGCCGCGGGCAGCGCGAGCTGATCATCGGCGACCGTCAGACGGGCAAGACCGCGGTCGCGGTGGATGCGATCATCAATCAGCGGGGCAAGGACGTCGTCTGCATCTACAACGCGATCGGGCAGAAACAGTCCACGGTTGCGCAGGTCGTGAAGACGCTCGAGGATGCCGACGCGCTCCCCTACAGCATCATCGTCGCCGCGACCGCGTCCGATCCAGCGCCGTTGCTCTACATCAGCCCGTACTCCGCCTGCGCGATGGGCGAATACTTCCGCGACAGCAAGCGCCACGCGCTGTGTGTGTACGACGATCTGTCCAAGCACGCGCAGGCGTACCGCGAGATTTCACTGCTGCTTCGCCGGCCGCCGGGACGCGAGGCGTATCCGGGCGACGTGTTCTACCTGCACTCGCGCCTGCTCGAGCGCGCCGCGAAGCTGCGGACCGAGCTCGGGGGGGCTCGCTCACCGCGCTGCCGATCATCGAGACCCAGGCGGGCGATCTGTCCGCGTACATCCCGACCAACGTCATCTCGATCACCGACGGTCAGATCTTCCTGGAGACCGATCTGTTCCACCAGGGCGTCCGGCCGGCGATCAACGTCGGCAACTCGGTCTCGCGCGTCGGCGGATCGGCGCAGGTGAAGGCGATGCGGCAGGTCGCGGGCAGCCTCCGGCTGGACCTCGCGCAGTACCGGGAGCTCGCGGCGTTCGCGCAGTTCGGCAGCGACCTGGACAAGGCGACACAGGCGCAGCTCAACCGGGGCCAGCGGCTGGTCGAGATCCTGAAGCAGCCGCAGTACGCGCCGCTCGCCGTCGAGCAGCAGGTCCTGATCATCTTCGCCGCGACCAACGGACTCCTCGACGCGGTTGCGGTCGCCGACCTCCGTCGCTACGAGGACGAGCTGTACAAGTTCGTCGGCTCGCGGCACCCGGGACTGTTGAAGGCGATCGCCGACAAGAAGGTGCTGGACGATCAGCTCAAGGGTGAGATGACGTCGGCGCTGAAGTCGTTCGGCGAGACGTTCGCCGCCGCGAGAGCCGCGTGATCCATGCCGTCACTCATTGATCTACGGCGGCGGATCCGGGCGGTCAAGTCGACGCAGCAGATCACCAAGGCGATGAAGATGGTGGCCGCCTCGAAGCTTCGCCGCGCACAAGCGCGAATCATGAGCGCGCGCCCCTTCGCGCAGGACATGCTGCGCGTGCTGAACGGGCTCGCGGCGCGCGTCGATCCGTCGGCGCACCCGCTGCTCGATCCGCGCGAGGATGCGGCCGGACCGACCCTGCTCGTGGTGATCACCGCGGACCGCGGTCTCTGCGGCAGCTTCAATACGAATATCGTCAAGGCGGCCGGTGCGTTCATCGCCGACCAGACCGGGCGCGAGGTGGCGCTCGGGCTCGTAGGGCGCAAGGGCCGGGACTTCTTCGTGCGGCGCGGATTCAACGTCTCCTTCGAGCACATCAACATCTTTCAGCAGCTGCGGTACGCCGATGCGCAGGCGATCGCCCGCGCGGCCATCGAGGACTTCACCGAGCGGCGCGTCGATGCGGTCTACCTCGTGTACAACGAATTCAAGTCGGTCATGCAGCAGCGGATCGCGATCGAGCGGCTGCTGCCGATCCCGCGGTTCGAGGAAGCGGCGCAGGCCGCCGAGCCGACCGTAAACTATCTCTACGAGCCAGCTCCGGAAGTCATCTTCCGCGAGCTGCTGCCGCGCCACGTCGAGATTCAGGTCTTCCGTGCGCTCCTCGAGTCGGCCGCCGCGGAGCACGCCGCGCGGATGACGGCGATGGACACGGCGACGAAGAATTCGGCGGAGATGATCGAATCGCTGACGCTGTACATGAACAAGGTGCGCCAGGCGGCGATTACCCGGGAGATCATCGAGGTCGTCTCCGGCGCGCAGGCGTTGTAGCCCGACAGTGTAGGCCCGACCCGCAGGTCGGGCGTGGGGAGATATGGCAACAGCAGTCGCATCAGAAACCAAAGTCGGCAAGGTCGTTCAGGTCATCGGCCCCGTTCTGGACGTCGAGTTCGAGAGTGGCCACCTGCCGGAGATTTACAACGCGCTGCGGATCGTGACGGAATCCAAGGAGGCGGGCGCCATCGACGTCATCGCGGAGGTCGAGCAGCACCTCGGCGAGAACCGCGTGCGGGCGGTCGCGATGAAGCCGACCGACGGCATGCAGCGCGGCATGAAGGCGATCGATACAGGGGCTCCGATTTCGGTTCCCGTCGGACCTGCCACGCTCGGACGCGTGCTGAACGTGCTGGGCGAGCCGGTCGATTTTCCCGACCGCCCGGTCGAGTCGAAAGAGCGGTGGCCGATCCACCGGTCCGCGCCCACCCTCGAGCAGCAGTCGACCGAGCTGAAGATGTTCGAGACAGGGATCAAGGTCGTCGACCTCCTCGAACCCTACGTCCAGGGCGGCAAGATCGGACTCTTCGGCGGCGCCGGCGTCGGGAAGACCGTCATCATCATGGAGCTGATCCACAACATCGCCCTGAAGCACGGCGGCGTGTCGGTGTTCGGCGGCGTCGGCGAGCGGACCCGCGAGGGGAACGACCTCTGGCTCGAGTTCCAGGAGAGCGGCGTGATCGACGTCAACGACGCGTCGAAGTCGCGCGCCGCGCTCGTGTACGGCCAGATGACGGAACCGCCGGGCGCGCGGCTGCGCGTCGGGCTGAGCGCGCTGACGGTCGCCGAGTACTTCCGCGATGCTGAGGGAAAGGACGTCCTCCTCTTCATCGACAACATCTTCCGCTTTACGCAGGCCGGCTCCGAGGTCTCGGCGCTGCTCGGACGCATGCCGTCGGCGGTCGGCTACCAGCCGACGCTGCTCACGGAGATGGGCGAGCTGCAGGAACGAATCACGTCGACGAAAAAGGGGTCGATCACATCGGTCCAGGCGATCTACGTCCCGGCGGACGACTACACCGACCCCGCGCCGGCGACGACCTTCGCGCACCTCGACGCGACGACCAACCTGTCGCGGTCGATCGCCGAGCTCGGGATTTACCCCGCGGTCGATCCGCTGGCGTCCACGTCACGCATCCTCGACCCGCGTGTCATCGGCGACGAGCACTACGCGACCGCGCGCCAGGTGAAGCTGATCCTTCAGCGATACAAGGACCTGCAGGACATCATCGCGATCCTCGGCATCGACGAGCTGTCCGAAGAGGACAGGCTGACGGTCGGCCGCGCGCGCAGGCTCCAGCGGTTCCTCTCGCAGCCGTTCTTCGTCGCGGAGCAGTTCACCGGCTTCAAGGGCAAGTACGTGCCGATCGCCGACACGGTCAGGGGCTTCAAGGAGATCGTCGAAGGCAAGCACGACACGCTGCCCGAGCAGGCGTTCTACATGGTCGGGACGATCGAAGAGGCGGTCGAGAAGGCGCAGACGATCAAGAGCGCGTAAGAGCGCTCACACAGCATGACGATTCCGCCGCTGCCCACGTCGCTGACGCTCGAGATCGTGACGCCGGACCGGCTCCTGATACGGGAGCAGGTCGACGAAGTCGAGATCCCGGGCGCGGGAGGCTATTTCGGGGTTCTGCCGGGCCACACGCCGCTGCTGGCCACGCTCCAGGTGGGAGAGCTCTGGTATCGTAAGGGCCAGGAGAAAACGTTCCTGGTCATCGCGTTCGGCTTCGCGGAGGTGCTGCCAGATCGTGTGACGATCCTCGCGCAGGTCGCGGAGAAGGCGGAGGAGGTCGACGTGGTCCGGGCCCGAACGGCGAAGGAGCGCGCCGAAGACCGTCTGACGCGGCCGCAAATGGAGATGGATTACGAGCGGGCGCGAATCGCTCTCTTGAAGTCGCTCATCCGGCTGCAGGTCGCTGAACGGGCCCGCACGCGGGTGTAGCGATGAAGCTTTCCTGGGCCGTCCGCACCAACCCGGGGCTGCGCCGGACCAGCAACGAAGACAGCTATTGCGCGCGACCCGACCTCGGGCTGTTCGTCGTGGCGGACGGCATGGGTGGGCACGTCGCCGGCGAGGTTGCCTCGCGCGTGGCGGTCGACGCCATCGAGGCGTTCGCCGGCGAGACCGCCGGCGCCGATCGCAACCGCACCTGGCCGTTCCCCTACGATGCCAACGTCGGCCTCGACGCCAACCGCCTGAAAGCCGCCTTCCGCCTCGCCAACCGCCGGATCGGCGCCGCCATGGAAGGCTCGCAGGATCTCCGCGGGATGGCGACCACCGCGTCGGCGGTCCTCGTCGGGGGCGGCGGCCGCGACAGCGCCGCGGCGATCGCCCACGTCGGCGACAGTCGCGTCTACCTCCTGCGCCGGAGCGAGCTCGAGCAGCTGACGCACGATCACTCGTGGGTCGAAGAGCAGGTGCGCGCCGGGACGATGACGGCCGTCGCCGCGCGGCAGCATCCGTGGCGCAACGTCGTCACGCGGGCGCTCGCCGGCGGGGACGATCCGGAAGTGGACGTGGGAGAGGTGACGCTCGAGCCGGGCGATCGCGTCCTGCTCTGCTCGGACGGGTTGTTCGCCGTGCTGCCGAACGAGCGCATCTCCGAGATCCTGAAAAAAGACGGAGCGCTCGAGACGCTCTGCGACCGGCTGATCGAGGACGCAAACGCGGGAGGCGGACCGGACAACATCACGACGCTGCTGCTGCAGGTCGATGCTGCATAGACTCGGGCAGCTGTTCCGGTATCGCGGCCTCGTCCAGAGCCTCGTCGCGCGTGAGTTGAAAGCCCGCTACCGCGGCTCGGTGCTCGGGTTCTTCTGGTCTTTCATCAACCCGCTGCTGCTTCTGCTGATCTACACGTTCGTCTTCCGCTACATCATCGAGTCGCGCGCCCCCGGGCACGAGCCGTACGCGCTCTTCATGTTCTGCGGGATCCTGCCCTGGTCCTGGTTCTCGGCCTCGCTCGCCGAGTCGTCGAACGCCCTGATCGCGGGCGGGAACCTGATCAAAAAGGTACTGTTCCCGGCTGAGATTCTGCCGATCGTGACGGTGCTCGCGAACATGGTGCACTTCTTCCTGGGGCTGCCGATTCTCGGGGCGTTCCTCCTGTACTACGGCCGGCCGCTGAACGTGGCGGAGCTCCTGTGGTTTCCCGCGGTGGTGGGCGTGCAGCTCCTCCTGACACTGGGCCTGGCCCTGGTCCTTTCGGCCCTGACGGTGCACTTCCGCGATTTGCGCGACATCCTGTCGAACGTGCTGACGTTCTGGTTCTTTGCCACGCCGATCATCTATCCGATGCTCCTCGCGGGCGCCCTCGAGCGGCGCCTGCTCAACCTGAACCCCTTCACGCACCTGGCGATCTCGTATCAGGAGATCCTCTTTTACGAGGGGCCGTTCGGGCACTGGAGGTGGCTCCTCGCGCTCGGGGCGGGGTCGGTCGGACTGCTGCTGGCCGGGTTTTTCGTGTTCGATCGGTTGAGAGACTCCTTTGCGGAGGAAGTGTGATCCCGGCAATCGAAGTCTCGCACGCCACGAAGGTGTACCGCCGCTACAGCGGCCGTCGGCAGTTCGCGACGCTCAAGAGCGCGCTTCTGACGGGCAGCCTCATCCGCGATCTTCGCCCCGAGGAGCGCTTCACCGCGGTCGAAGACGTGTCCTTCGGCGTCGAGGCCGGACGGACGCTGGGGATCATCGGCCGGAACGGATCCGGCAAGAGCACGGTACTGAAGCTCGTCGCCGGGATCACCAAGCCGACGAGCGGCAGCGTGCGCGTCAACGGACG
Organism: uncultured Acidobacteriota bacterium; assembly: GCA_963847125.1. Lineage (GTDB taxonomy): Bacteria > Acidobacteriota > Vicinamibacteria > Vicinamibacterales > 2-12-FULL-66-21 > DATAEE01. Next base: position 546,860 of record CAWJYM010000004.1, on the reverse strand, counting down.
CGTGTCGGCGCTGATCGAGCTGGGCGCGGGGTTTCATCCGGAAATCTCCGGCCGGGAAAACGTCTTCATCAACGGCATCATGCTCGGCCTCTCGAAGCGTGAGGTCGCGCGGCGCTTCAGCGAGATCGTCGAGTTTGCGGAGATGGCGGACTTCATCGACGCGCCGGTCAAGACCTATTCCTCGGGCATGTACATGCGTCTCGGCTTCGCGGTGGCGATCCACGTCGACCCCGACGTGCTGCTCGTGGACGAGGTCCTGGCCGTCGGCGACGAGGGCTTCACGCACAAGTGCCTCGACAAGTTTGCGGAGTTCAAGCGCCGGGGAAAGACGATCCTCCTCGTGACCCATTCACTCGGGCTGGTCGAACGCTTCTGCGACGAGGCGATCTGGCTCGACGGCGGACGCGTCCGCGCCACCGGGGACCCGCGGCGCGTCGTCGACAGCTACATCACCGCGGTCGAAAAGAGCGAGGAAGCGCAGCTCGCCAACGCCGACGAAAAGGCGGTCGTAGCGCCGCAGGAGGGCGCGACGCACGAAACACCCTGGACCAGCTCGGTCGAAGGACGTTGGGGTTCGCACGAGGCCGAGATACTGGACGTGCAGCTCGTGGGGCCCGACGGTACTGCGGCGCACATTTTTCAAAGCGGCGAGCCGCTGGAGATCCGGCTGCGCGTTCGCGCGGCCCGGCCGCTCGAGGACTTCGTGTTCGGGATCGGCATCTTCAATGCCGAAGGCGTGCGCTGCTATGGAACCAACACGGACATCGACGAGTTGACGCCTGTCCGCCTGGCGGGCGAGGGAGAAGCCGTGTTCCGCATCGACAGCCTGGATCTCGTCGAAGGCACCTACAAGCTCGACGCCGCGATCCACAAGCAGGACGGCTATCCGTACGACTATCACCGCCTGCTCTACACGTTCCGTGTGAAGTCCCGCACGCGCGACGTGGGCATCTACAGGCCGCGGCACCAGTGGCGCTTCACGGGCGGCGCGACGTTGACCACGGATGCCCCACGATCACGGACCACGGATTAGGCGGATTGCTCAGTGAGCAAGGGAAGCCGGGGAGCGGTCGTCAGCCTTTCTGACGCGCAGCGTCTCGTGGGTGAGCTCAGACGGGCCGGCAAGCGGATCGTTTTCACGAACGGTGTCTTCGACCTGCTGCACCCCGGCCACCTCAGGTACCTGAAGGCTGCGCGGGCTGAAGGGGATGTTCTCATTGTCGGCGTCAACTCCGACCGATCGGTTCGGGCGAACAAGGGACCAGCCCGGCCCGTTACGCCGGAGGCGGAGCGCGCGGAAATCGTCGCCGCGCTCGGCCCCGTGGAGGCGGTCGTCGTGTTCGACGATGAGACGCCCGCCGACATCGTCCGGGCGCTGCAGCCTGACGTCCTCGTCAAGGGGGCGGACTGGCCGGCGGACCAGATCGTCGGCCGCGATACTGTCGAGGCGCGCGGCGGCCGTGTGGTTCTCGTGCCGGTCGAGACGGGGTACTCGACAACGGCGATCCTCGAGCGCATCAAACCCAAGCCCGGCCGGTAGCCAGGTGCTATCATCGTGGGTTCCGGGCGGACCGGAAACCGCGCTGTGACCACCGCGACATCCCTCGCGCTGCGGGCGCTCTTCAAGTCGGCGCTCGGCCGGCTGGAGACGGGTGTGCCCGGCCATCGGACCGGGCTGGACCGGCGCATCACCGGGCTGACAGCCGGCGCGCAGGCGCTCTACGTGGCAGGCGCGGCGCGCGAAGGCTTGATCGTGCTCGTCGTGCCGACCGATCGCGACGTCGAGCGGATGACGTCGGACGCACGGTTCTTCCTGTCGGCGCTCGATGGCCTTGCCGAGGCGGATGCCGAGCGCCTCGTCCTGCCGTTCCCCTCCCATGAAATCGATCCCTACCGTGGATTGACGCCGCACTTCGAGGTCGCCAGCGCCCGGGCGCGAGCCCTTCATGCAATCGCCGCCGGACGAGCACGGATCGTCGTGGCATCGGCCGCCGCGCTGCTGCCCAGGGTCAGCGCGCCAGAGCGAAGCCTGGCGGTGTCCATCGACCTGATGCCGGGGACGGACATCGATCCGCAGGCGCTCGGGGATCTGCTCGTCGAGGCGGGGTACACGCGGCAGGATCCGGTCGATCAGCACGGCGAGTTCTTCGTGCGCGGCGGGGTCGTCGACTTCTATCCCGCCGGCGACGAGCAGCCGGTCCGCATCGAGTTCATCGGCGACACGATCGAATCCATCCGCCGGTATGACTCCGCCACGCAGCGATCGATCGCGCCGCTCGACCAGATCGCGATCGTCCCGCTCCGCGAGCGCTTCGAGGACACGGATGCGGCGGCGACGTTCCTGGACTACGTGGCGCGCGCGGGGGGCGTCCGTCTGTTCGTCTCGGAGCCGGAGGACGCCACCGCGCAGACTCGAAAGGTCGTCGACCAGATCCACGCGAGCTTCGACGATGCCCGGACGAAGGCGCCGGACGTCCGCCATCCCGAACCGGACGCGCTGGTTGCGAGCCTGGACGACGTGGGCGCCTGGCTGACGAGCGGCACAGCGTTGGAGGAGCTGGCGGTCGACGACGGTGCCGCAGGGACGCGGCACATCGCCTGCCAGCCGGTCGTCGAGTTCCGCGGGCGGGTGGCCGACTGGGTCGCCGAGATCCGGCACGCCCGCGATCGCAGCGAGGTCGTGCTGTTCGTCGCTCACTCGGCCGGGCGCGCGGAACGGGCGCTCGAGCTCCTGCGCGAGTACGAGGTCGTCGCGGTCCCCGTGACGCACACCGACGAGGCGCACACCGCGACCGTGTTCGTCGCGACCGGCCATCTGTCGCGCGGCTTCCGGCTGCCGGAGGCGGGTCTCGTCATCTACGCGGAGACCGACGTTCTCGACGAAGAGCGCCGCGTCCGCGAGCGTCGAAAGTCGGCGGCGAGCAGCTTCCTCTCGGACTTCCGCGATCTGAAGATTGGCGACCACGTCGTGCACGTGGATCACGGGATCGGCATGTTCGTCGGGCTGAAGCGGATTCAGGTCGGCGGCCGCGACGGCGCGGAGGAGTTCATGGAGCTCCGGTACGCCGGCGACGACAAGCTGTTCGTGCCCATCGAGCGGCTCGACCTGGTCCAGAAGTTCACTGGCGGCTCGAAGCCGGCGCTCGACCGGCTCGGCGGCACGACCTGGGAGCGCGCCAAGACGCGCGTGAAGAAGGCCATGCGGGACATGGCCGAGGAGCTGCTCAAGCTGTACGCGGCGCGGAAGGCCGTGAGCGGCCATGCCTTCGCGCCGGACTCGCACTGGCAGCGGGAATTCGACGAAGCGTTCGAGTGGGAGCTGACGCCGGATCAGCAGGCGGCCGTCATCGACATCAAGCGCGACATGGAGACGCCGTCGCCGATGGATCGGCTGCTCTGCGGGGACGTCGGGTACGGCAAGACGGAAGTCGCGATGCGCGCCGCGTTCAAGTCCGTCATGGACGGCAAGCAGGTCGCCGTCCTCGCCCCGACGACCGTGCTCGCCTTCCAGCACCTGAAGACGCTGCGCGATCGGTTCGCCGGCTTCCCCGTCGCGGTTGAGATGGTGAGCCGCTTCCGCTCGAAGCCGGAGCAGAAACAGATCCTCACCGATCTGGCGGCCGGAAAGGTGGACATCATCGTCGGCACCCACCGGCTGCTTTCAAAAGATGTGATCTTTCGCGACCTGGGGCTGCTCGTCGTCGACGAGGAGCAGCGCTTCGGCGTCGCGCACAAGGAGAGGATCAAGCAGCTTCGCCGGCGCGTAGACGTCCTCACCATGACGGCGACGCCGATTCCCCGGACGCTCAACATGTCGCTCGTCGGCATCCGCGACATGTCGATCATCGAAACGCCCCCGAAGGATCGGCTCGCGATTCAGACGAGCGTCGTGAAGTTCGATCAGCACGTCATCGCGCGCGCGATCCGCAACGAGCTGGAGCGGGGCGGGCAGGTGTACTTCGTGCACAACCGGGTGGAGTCGATTTACTCGCTCGGGAACCTGCTGACGCGGATCGTCCCCGAGGCGCGCATCGCCGTCGCTCACGGGCAGATGGACGAGGACGCGCTCGAGCGGGTCATGGTCGATTTCGTCGCGCACGCCTCCGATGTGCTGCTGGCGACGACGATCATCGAGAACGGCCTGGACATCCCCAACGCGAACACGATCATCGTGAACCGCGCGGATCGCTACGGCCTGGCGCAGCTCTACCAGCTGCGCGGGCGCGTCGGCCGATCCGATCGCCGGGCGTACGCGCACCTTCTGATACCGCCCGAGGACTCGCTGTCCGCGGTGGCGCGCAAGCGGCTCGCGGCGATCCGGGAGTTCAGCGACCTGGGAAGCGGGTTCCGCGTCGCCGCGCTGGACCTCGAGATCCGCGGCGCCGGCAATCTGCTCGGCGGCGAGCAGAGCGGGCACATCGACGCGGTCGGCTTCGACATGTACATGAAGCTCCTCGAGCAGACCGTGAAAGAGCTGCGGGGCGAGGAGCTCGAGGACGAGCGCCGGGCGTCGGTCAACCTGCGCGTCGATCTTCGCCTCGACGAAGAGTACATCCAGGACATGAATCAGCGGCTGACCGTCTACCGGCGTATCGCCGCCGTGCGCAGCGAGGACGAGCTCGGCAGGATGATCGAGGAGATTCGAGACCGGTACGGCCCCGTGCCGGCCTCGCTGCTGAATCTTGCCGATTACGCCCGGATCCGGCTCCTGGCAGACCGGCTCGGCGTGGAGTCGCTCGACCGGGAGGGCCAGGTCGTCGTCCTAAAGTTCAGGCCGGACGCGAAGATCGACGCGGCCGCCCTGGTCCGGATGGTTCGAACGAGAAACGACGTCAAGCTGGCCCCGCCGGCCTCGCTCAAGCTCGACCTGCGAGGGGCAAGGCCGGACGTCCGCCGGTCCGGATCGTGGTGGACGGCGCGCGCCACGGCCGGCGAGGTGGCGCCGGGCTTTACGCGGGAAGAGATGACCCGGCTCCCTGAAACCGACCCGCGGGCCCGGGACGGGCTGTTCGAGCGCCTGGGCGGCCTGCTGGACGAGTTGAGCCAGACCGCCACGATTGGCTAAAATATTGAGTCCGCGTAGTTTGCAAGAAGGCCTTATATGAAGCGAACCCTGCTCCCCGCCGTCCTCCTGATTTCCGCGCTCGCCTCCATCGGTCCCGCCGAGGTCCTCGAGCAGATCCTGGTCAAGGTGAACGGCGAGATTCTGACGAAGACGGAGCTGGAGCAGCGCCAGATCTCGGTGCTCCGACAGCGCAACCCGCAGGCGCTCCAGGACGACGCGGGGCTCAAACAGGCGCTGCAGGAGATTACGCCCCAGCTCCTCGTGGACACGGTCGACGAGATGCTGCTCGTGCAGCGCGGCCGCGAGCTCGGCTACAAAATGAGCGACGAGCAGTTCCGTGGCATCCTCGACAACATCAAGAAAGAGAACAAGCTCGAGACCGAGGAGAAGTTCCTTGCGGCGTTGAAGCAGGAAGGCATGACGGTCGACGACCTCCGGCGGTCGATCGAGCGCCGGATGCTCATCGATCGCGTTCAGCAGATCGAGGTGATGCAGAAGGTCGGGATCACCGACGAGGAAGCCAAGAACTACTACGCCGCGCATCCGGACGAATTCCGCCCCCAATCGACCGTGACGCTGCGCGAGATCCTCGTGGCCGTGCCGGTGGGAGACGGAAAGAACGTCAACGTCGCGCAGGACGAAGAGGCGCTCGCAAAGGCGGAAGCCGCGAGGGCGCGCATTACCGCCGGTGAGGACTTCGGCAAGGTCGCGGCCGACGTGTCGGACGCGCCGTCAAAGGCGAACGGCGGGCTGATCGGACCGATCAACCGGAACGAGCTGGCGCCGGCGTTGCTGGAGCTCCTCGAGGGATTGAAGCCGGGCGAGGTGACCAAGCCGCTCCGCAGCCAGCGCGGCTACCAGCTCATCAAGCTGGAGTCCGTCACGAGCTCGGACGTGCAGCCGTTCGACCAGGTCCGCGATCTGATCGCGGACAAGGTGTACGACGAGAAGCGCCGCGGCGAGCTGGTGAAGTACCTCGTGCGGCTCCGCGCACAGGCGATCATCGAGTGGAAGAACGAGGAGCTGCGGAAGATGTACGAGCAGCTGGTCTCCTCGGGAGCCAACCCGTCCGCTCCGTGACCGGCCCCAACTGGTTCGCGATCTGGACGCGGTCGCGTCACGAACAGACCGTGCGCGAACAGCTCGATCGCCAGGGGGTCGAAGCGTTTCTGCCGACGATCACCCGGTGGAGCCGGTGGAAGGATCGAAAGAAAAAGGTCGACTGGCCGCTCTTCCCCGGGTACTGCTTCGCGCGGTTCCCGGCCGAGACGCGGCTTCCGGTGCTGAAGTGCAATGGCGTCGTCAACATCGTCTCGTTCAACGGCGAACCGGCGCCGATTCCCGATCGGGAGATCGATAGCCTTCGCCTGCTCGTGGCGACCGACCTCGCGTACGACCCCTGCCCTCTCATCCGCGAGGGGATGATGGTGGAGGTCGTGCACGGCCCGCTTCGAGGCATCGTCGGACGGCTCGTCCGCAAGGGATCGCATGCCAGGCTGGTGCTGGCCGTCGATCTCATCGGTCAGGCGGTCAGCGTCGAGGTGGATGCGGCGGATGTGAAACCGTATTAGGTCCGGCTGCCGCCTTCGCGCGCGAAGCGCGCTTCGGCGAGCCTCGCCGGAGCCTTCGGCGGAGGCGGGAAGCCGGACGCCACGCGAAAAAGTGAGATGAAGATCGGCAATATCACGCTCGACGTTCCCCTCGCGCTCGCGCCGATGGCGGGCATGACGGACACAGCCTTCCGCCGGCTGGTGAAACGCCGCGGGGGCTGCGGTCTCGTCGTGACCGAAATGGTCAGCTCGGAAGGGCTCGTACGCGGCGTCGATCGCACGCTCGAATACGCCGAGTACACCGAGGAAGAGCGTCCGGTGTCGATCCAGATCTTCGGCGGCGATCCCGCGAGGATGGCCGAGGCGGCGCGGATCGTGGAAGGGATGGGGGCCGACATCGTCGACGTCAACATGGGCTGCCCCGTTCCGAAGATTGCGAAGCACAACGCCGGCTGCTCGCTGATGCGTGAGCCGTCGCACGCGCAGGCGATCGTGCGCGCCATGACGGAGGCGGTGGCGATCCCGGTGACGGTGAAGATGCGCGCCGGCTGGAACGATCGCGAGATCAACGCGCCGGATCTCGCGCGGCGGATGGAAGATGCCGGAGCCTCCGCGGTCGCGATCCACGGCCGCACGGCCGAGCAGTCCTACAACGGCTCGAGCGACTGGGAGCTGATCGGCCGCGTCGCCGAGGGCCTGCGCATTCCCGTGTTCGGGTCGGGGGACTGCGTCGCGCCGGAGCAGGCTCTCGGGCGGCTGCGCGGCAGCCGTATCGGAGGGGTGCTCGTCGGGCGCGGCGCGCTCCGCAATCCCTGGATCTTCAGTCAGACCGCCGACCTGCTGGACGGCCGGCCGGCGCGCGACGTGACGCGCGAGGAGCGGGGCCGGTTTCTCATCGAGTACCTCGACCTGCTGCTGACCGAGCGCGTCGGCGAGGCCGAGGGCTTCCGACACGTCGCGCCTGGCGTCGATCGCGGGGCTGAGGGCCCGGCGGTCCCGGCGCGCGGCCGCGAGCGCTGGGTGATCAACAAGCTTCGCGCGCTCGGCTCGTGGTACACGAAGGGGTTCGAGAACGGCTCGCACCTGCGCGTCGCGATCAACTCCGCGGAGTCGATCCCGCAACTGCGCGGCATCATCGAACGGTTCTTCTTCGAGACGCCGCCCGGCTACGAACCAAGAACGTCCCAGGCGTCCGCCGCATCCGTCATCTCGTAGTCGTACACGAGCGTCGCCTCGCTCACCTTCCAGAACCAGGATCCCAACGGGTCGTGAGCCGGGTGCTGCAGATACGCCTGGAGCGCGGCGAGGTCGGCGAACTCGATCACGGCGGCGTAGCCGAAATCGTGCGGCATCGCCTGCGCGTAGGAGGCCTCGCGCAGCACGCGGCGGCCGAGGTGGAACTTCCGGATGCCCGGGATCTCGCGTCGGGCGCGCACGATCGCGTCGACGAATTCGCGGCGGTCGTCGTCGGTCACGTCGCCGCGCGGCTTGAAGAGCACGACGTGCGCGATCATCCGCCTCCCCTTCTCCCCTTTCCAGGCCCGCGGCCGCGTGGCCCCTGCCTGCCAGGGCCGCGCGGCCGATCGGGCGTGCGTGGCCGGGCGAATCCACGGGTCCGCTGAGGCCCGGCGCGTGCGGGCCTGAAGGGCGGCCGCGGCCGAATCGCGTCGAGCGGCGATTGCCAATACCGCCCGTTCTGAAACCACATCAGGTGAGTGTCGGGGTGCCGCGTCTGCAGCTGCTTCAGCGTCGGGACGAGCTCCTCTCGTTCGCCCGCGCGAAACGCCGTCGGCCGGCCCTCCATCACGATCGTCCAGTAGGCGGTCCGACTCAACAGTCAGCACTCAGCATTCAGCCATCAGCATTGAGCTACTGCTTCTCCAGCCGTTTCAACTTCTCGATGAGCGTCGTCCGTTTCAGATTGAGAAGCTTCGCGGCCTGGCGCTTGTTCCCGTGCGTCCGTTCGAGCGACTGGCGGATGAGCGCGCGCTCGATCGTCGCCACGTACGCGTCGAAGTCGATGCCGCCGTCAGGAAACAGCACGCTGGAGAGCTCCGGCGCCGCGGCGGCGCGCTGGACGTCGGGTGGGAGATCCTTCAGTTCGATCTGCGTTCGACCAGGCGACAGCGCGATCGCGCGCTCGACGGTGTTCTCCAGCTGGCGGACGTTCCCGGGCCACTGGAACGACATCAGCAGCCGCATCGCCTCCTGGGAGACGGTCATCGGCGGGCGCGGCGGCGTCTGCTCGCTGCAGAGCCGCTCGATGAAGTGCTGGACGAGGAGCGGCACATCCTCGCGCCGCTCGCGCAGCGCGGGCACGTGAATCGGAATCACGTTGAGGCGATAGTACAGATCTTCTCGAAACGTCCCCTGCTCCACCATCTTCGCCAGATCCGAGTTGGTCGCCGCGATGACGCGGACGTCGACGCGGACCGGATGCGCGTCGCCGACCCGCTCGAACTCCCGCGACTGCAGGACGCGCAGCAGCTTCGCCTGCAGCGCCGGGCTCATCGTCCCGATCTCATCCAGGAAGAGCGTGCCGCGGTGCGCCTGTTCGAAGCGTCCCTGCCGCGTCGCGACCGCGCCGGTGAAGGCGCCCCTGACGTGCCCGAACAGCTCCGCCTCGAGCAGCGTCTCCGGAATCGCGCTGCAGTTGATCGCGACGAATCGCTGCGTTCGCCGCGGGCTGTTGTGGTGGATCGCGCGCGCCGCGAGCTCCTTGCCGGTCCCGGTCTCCCCCGTGACGAGCACGGTGCTCGAGGACTGCGCGACGGTCTCGAGGAGCTGGAAGAGATCGCGCATGACGCGACTCTTGCCGACCAGGCCATCGAGCCGGTAGCGCTCTTCGAGCTGCGCGCGGAGGTACGCATTCTCCGACCGGAGCCGCCGCTGCTCCACCGCGGAGTGAATGACGTGCAGCAGCGCGTCGAACTGAAACGGCTTGGTGACGAAGTCGGCCGCCCCCTGCTTGATGGCTTCGACCGCGTCCTGCACGGTGCCGTAGCCGGTCACGATGATCGGGATGATGTCAGGGTAGCGATCCAGCGCCGTCTGAACGACGGCTCGACCGTCCACTCCCGGAAGCCGCAAGTCGGTGATGAGAATGTCGAACGCGAAGTCCGAGAGCCGGGCGATCGCCTCTTCACCGTTCGCCGCCTGGACGACCTCGAATCCCGCCGCCACGAGCCGCTCGGCGACCGCCTCCCGCAGTGGGCCTTCGTCGTCCACAAACAGCAGATGTTTCGGTGTCTCAGCCATTTAGTCGCGCGGCCGGTATTTTGACACCCGCACTCGAAGTCGTCAAACGATTACCGATCGCAGGGATCGCGGGGTTTGGCACGGATGGCACAGATCTACAGTCGCGCGCACAGGCATCCGATACACGCTCATGAACAACCGGAGTGAAGGACAGATGATTGTTGACCGCAAGACGATCTCGATCATGAAGGCCTGCGAGCTGGTCGGCGTCAGCCGCCGCACGATCTACAACTGGATCGCGAGCGGCAAGGTCGAATACGTCCGCACCGCGGGAGGCTCGGTGCGTATCTTCGTCGATACGCTCTGGCGCGAGCCGTCCGAGCCATCGGGAACGTGGCCCGGGCACAAGCACGCGTCATAGATCGCCGTTCGCGGACGGATCCCGCTCTTCACTCAGACGCGAGACGACTATCGACGTGACAGGGACGTCATTCGCCGTGGACGATCACACCGATCTGTCCCTGCTCTTTCACCGACTGAACAATCAGCTGGGGATCATCCTCGCCAACGCCGAGCTCCTCGAGGCGAAGGGCGCCGACGAGGCGAGCCGGCGCCGAGGGGCGCAGCTCGTCGCGAGCACGCTCGAGGCGCTCACGACCGTCAAGGACATCCGCCAGCGGTTGAAGAACCGATAGCGCCAGTTTCTTGACAGTCAGGCCCGTTGGACCGTCAAGGAATTGGCGATTCTCGCCCGATTTCTCCCGTCGCTGCACGACGTGACACAAGCGGCGTACGCCAATAACCAGCGCACACTCAATAGTTTAAGCAGCGCACATCCCTCCTGCTGGGCTGGAGTGCCGGCGATGGCAGCACCGTTGCGCTTGCTGCCGCTCGGTGGAGGCACCCCAAATGCAGCGTCAGCCGCTCGCGCCACGTCACCGTGAACGCATCGTCGCCGGTCTGCCCTTCGTCGAATCGCTCGCCCGCCGCGTGGCGGCGTCGATGCCGCACTCGATCGACGTCGGTGATCTCGTCCAGGACGGCATGATCGGCTTGATCGATGCGGCAAACCGGTTTGACGAGTCCCGCGGCATCAAATTCGAGACGTTCGCCGAGCGCCGCGTCCGCGGCGCGATGATCGACGCATTGCGGCGGGACGCCTGGCCGCGCGGCGTCCGGCGCGTCCGCCGCGAGCTGGAGGCCGCGCGCGAGCAGCTGCGCCGCGAGCTCGGAGCCGAGCCGTCGCTGTCGGATCTCGCCGCGCGCATCGGCGCCGATGAAGCGCGGCTGGGCCGCACCATCGTCCGCATCAACACGATCGAGAGCACGTCGCCGCTGTCGGCCGGGGACCACGTGGATGGGACGCAGTTGCCGCCCGCGCTCGTGCCGTTCGAGCCGCCGCAGCCCGACCGGGCGTACGAGGAAACCGAAGTCCGCCACCGTATCCGCTCGGCGATTGCGTCGCTCCCGGCGCGCGAACGCCGCGTGATCGGCCTCTATTACTACGCGGAAGCGACGATGAAGCAGATCGGCGCGGAGATCGGCGTCAACGAGTCGCGCGTGTCACAGCTGCACGCCCGGGCGATCCAGCGGCTGCGGAAGACGCTCGCCGCCGACTTCTCGAGCGCCGACGCCGAGCGGGCGCTCGTCCTGGCGTTCGAGCGGAGGAAGAACGCGGCGGCACCGTCCATGGTGATGGCGAAAGCCTCGCTGCCGTCAGAGGGCGACACGTCGCGGGAGGGAAAGCTGGCGACCGTTCACGCGATCGCCTCCCGCGCGGCGCGCAACAAATCGGCGAGCCTGAAGGGCTTGGCGAGCCAGCGGCAGCCGCTGTCTTCCAGGAAGCGCTCCGCGTCGGTTCCGGCGACGTCTCCCGTCACGAAGATGATGCGGTGCGCCAGCGCCGGCATCGTCGCCGCGACGCGCCGATAGAACGCCGGCCCGTCGAGCCGCGGCATCTTGATGTCGCAGACGATCACGTCGTAGGCGCGAACGGCGACGCGCGACAACGCTTCCTCGCCGTCCGCCGCCCGGTCCACGGCGAACCCCGCGTCGCCGAGCGCGTCCGCGACGGCAGCCGCCAGCGGCGCCTCATCTTCGACGACGAGCGCGGCCGATCCGGGCGGCACTTCGGCCGCCGGCTCGGGCACGCGATCGCGCGTCGGGCGCAGCGCGGCTCCACCGGTCGGCAGCTGCACGCTGAAGGTCGCGCCGGCCCCGCTTCCCGACACGACGTCGATCCGGCCGCCATGCTCCTGGACGATCGCGTACGCCACGGTCAGTCCCAATCCCGTTCCCTGCCCGACTTCCTTCGTCGTGAAGAACGGGTCGAAGATCTTCGGCTGCACGTCCTGCGGTACGCCGGGACCGTCGTCGGAGACCTCCAGGACGACGGTCTCGCGATCCACGTCGTGCCAGGTCCGGACGATCAGCGTGCCGCGGCCGTTGGCGGCGAGCATCGCCTGTTCCGCGTTGATGACGAGATTGAGCAGCACCTGCTGGATCTGATGCGGGTCGGCAAACACCTGTGGAAGACCGGACGCGAACGCCTCGATGACGTCGATGTTCGTCAGGCGCTGTTCGTACGAGCGCAGCGCGAGCGTCTCCCGGACGACGCTGTTGAGATCGACCATTGCGCGCGTGGTGTGCCGCTTGCGCGCGAACGTGAGCAGGTTTCGGACGATCCGTGCGGCCCGCTCCGACTCCGTTCGAATCGTCTCGACCGCGCGCCGGACGTCGTCGTCCACGGACTTCGCGCTGAGCCGCTCCGCAGACGTCAGGATCGTCGCGAGGGGGTTGTTCAACTCGTGCGCGACGCCTGAAATCGTCTGTCCGAGCGCCGCCATCTTTTCCGCCTGGAGGAGCTGGTGGTACAGCTCGCGCGCCTGCGACTCCAGGCGCTTGCGCTCGCTGACGTCGCGCATCAGCGCCTCGACCCGCAGCAATCCGCCGTCATGGGAAGCGTCGGGTGCGCCCGGGTCGGCGACGTGGGCGGTCACTTCGACCCACATCGGCGCGCCGTCCACCTTTCGGAGCCGGAGCAGATAGTCGGCAACCGACCCGTCGCGGGACAGGCGGGCGATGAACGCCTCACGAGACTGCTGGTCGACGAAGCGTTCGGGCTCGAACGGCCGGAGATCGGCGGGAGAGACGTCCACCGCGCAACCGAACATCAGCTTCAGGTGAGGGTTGGCGGCGACCGTCCGTCCGGGGCCGTCGGCGGCGATCTCGCCGATGTAGACGCCCTCGTGCGCCGCCTCGAAGAGCCGCGCGTAGGCTTCGGCCAAGTGTCAGGGGGCGCCTGGCTTCGGCGCTGGCGGAGTCGGGGTCATCGTTCCGGACGGCGATCCGTAGCGACGCTCGATGGCTCCGCGGATCGACTGAATGCCGGCGCCCGAGTTGTGCATGCGCATCGCGTCACGCGCGACATCTATGCAGACCGCTCAACCGAGGCCGTGCGGCTCCCAGGTCACGGATCCGTCGGCGGCGCGCGCCTTGACGAAGCAATCCTCGTTGTCCTGGTGGCCGCTGCGCTCGCAGCCGCAGAAGCAGGGGACGTAGCGCGCGACCTCGGGGTGCAGCGCCGCAAATCGATAGACCGCCTCTACCTCGTCGAATGGGCGTGGCGGCGGGAAGCCCAGATTCGGAATCGGCGGCAGGCGCGCCGGGTCCGGCAGCTTGGGCAGTGGTTCGGCCCGCGACTGCGGGGGTGCCGGCTCGCTGGCGGCGGTCGGCGCCGCAGGAGCCTCAGAAGCCGCGGGCGGCGTGGACTGCGGCGGCGCGGCAGCGCTCTGAGACGCCGGTGGCTGCGCCGTCGATGGCTCCTGGGACGCGCATCCGGCGGCCAGGGCGGCGCCGAGCAGCGCGGACGCGATTATGGCGCGCATGGATCAATCTTAATATGATGCCCGGATGTTCCGTGACGATCTTCTGAAGAATCAGGTGGCCATCATCACCGGCGGCGGCACAGGGCTCGGCCTCGCGATCGCCAGGCGGTTCACGGCGCTCGGGGCGCGCGTCGCGCTCGCGAGCCGCAGCGCCGAGCACCTCGAGGCGGGGGCGGCGGCGATCGCCGGCGACGGCGGCGAACCGCTCACCGTCCAAACCGACGTACGGGTGCCCGATCAGGTCGATCGACTCGTCGACCAGACGGTCGAGCGCTTCGGGCGCGTGGACATACTGATCAACAACGCGGCCGGCAACTTCATCTGCCGCGCCGAGGATCTCTCGCCGAATGGCTGGAGCGCCGTCGTGAACATCGTCCTCAACGGCAGCTTCTTCTGCGCGCGCGCCGTCGCCCGGCACCTCATCGCGCGGGGCGCCGGCGGATCGATCGTCTCGATTCTCGCGAACTACGTCTGGACGGGGAGCGCCGGCACGGTCCACTCCGCCGCCGCCAAGGCGGGCGTGCTTTCCATGACGCGGACGCTCGCGGTGGAGTGGGCGCGTTACGGCATCCGGGTCAACGCGGTCGCTCCCGGCCCGATCGAGTCACCGGGCGCGGCGCGACAGCTCTGGAACTCTCCCGCTGCGGTCGACCGGATCACCGCGAAGGTGCCGCTCGGCCGTTGGGGGCGGCCCGAAGAGGTGGCGGACGCGGTGACGTTCCTCGTGTCGCCCGGCGCGGGCTACGTCACCGGCGACGTGATCACGATCGACGGCGGTGCCTGGATCGGGCGCGGCACGTTCGACTTCGCATAACGGTAGCCGTGTCCGCGCGCCACAAAGCCTATGCCGCCTGGATCGCCGTGTGTCTCATCTGGGGCACCACGTATCTCGGCATCCGCATCTGCCTCGAGACGATGCCGCCGTTTCTCATGGGCGGCCTCAGATGGGTGGTTGCCGGAGTGATGCTGGCCGCGTTCCTGGCGGCGCGCGGCGTTCCCCTGCCGCCGCCCTCCACGTGGGGCACGCTGACCGTTCTGGGATTCCTCCTGCTCGTGCTGGGCAACGGCGGGGTCGTCTGGGCCGAACAGTGGGTTCCGAGCGGCCTGACGGCCGTGATTATCGCGTCGTCTCCGTTCTGGATGGTAGGCGTCGAGCGTGCAGTAGGCGGCGACCGCCTGACGGTCCGATCGCTCGTCGGTCTCTCGATCGGCTTTGCGGGGATCGTGCTCCTGGTATGGCCGGAGCTGACGTCCAGCACCGTCGGATTCGGCGCGGGCGTCGTCGCGTTGCAGCTCGCCTGCGCCGGCTGGGCGCTGGGATCATCCTATTCGAAGCGGCACACGGAGCACACGAACGTGTTCGCGGTGGCCGCGGCCGAAATGCTCGCCGGCGGTCTGATCATGCTCGCGGTGGGTACTGCGCTGGATGAATGGAGGGCGCTTCACTTCACGCCGCGTACCGCGACGGCGTTCCTCTATCTCGCCACGATAGGCGCCATCGGAGGGTTCGTCGCGTATGCCTACGCGTTGAAGCACCTGCCGATGGCGTTCGTCTCGCTGTACGCCTACATCAACCCCATCATCGCCGTCGTGCTCGGCGTCGTGATTCTCGACGAGCCGTTCACGGCGCGCATGGTCGCCGCCGGCGCGATCGTGCTCGCCGGCGTGGCGCTGGTGCAGGCGCGACTCGGAGGACCTAGACTCTCCGGCCGCTGATCAGCCTGACGAGGAACAGGACGATGGCGACGACGAGGAGAACGTAAATGAAGTTCCCCAGCGTATAGCCGCTGACCATCCCCAGTAGCCAGAGGATGATGAGGATGATCGCAATCGTTTCGAGCATGGCGTCGCTCCTTCTCCTTCGCGGCGATGCGCCGCGCGAGGTTATATCTCTGCAACGCGAATGCCAGAGCCGGAAGCTCTACTGTAGATACCGCGGAGCGCAGATCCCGCCCGCTATGACGAGAAATCGGTCCCGTCGCCCGAGCGCGGGCCCAGGGCGAATGTCATCTTGCCGTCGATGACGACGTGATCTCCTACGCGGGCCGATCCGCGAAGGACTCCCATCCGGCTGCGCAACCGCTCGACGGTCGCCTCGACGATGACGACGTCTCCGGGGTGCACCGGGCGGCGGTACCGCACACGCTCGATCCCCATGAAAAAAATCAGCTTCTCCCGGTTCTCGGGCTTGGCCAGGATCAGGATCGCGCCCACCTGCGCGACCGCCTCGGTGAGGATGGTCGGCGGAAGCGCGGGGCGTCCGTCGACGCGGTGCGAGAGATAGCGCTCGTTCAGCGACACGTTCTTGATGCCGACAATGCGCTTGTCCGGTTCGAGCTCGGTAATGCGATCGACCAGCAGAAACGGATACCGGTGCGGGAGAATCCGCTCGATCGCCGCGTAGTCGAGCGGAAGCGTCAGATCAGTAGCCAACCGTGCGTCCATCATTGCGCGGATCGGAGGCGCCGAGCCGCACGCCGGTCTTCGGATCGATCAGGATCGCGTGGACGTCGCCCATGTCCCCGAGCGGCTTCGTCTTATGGCCCATGGCTTCGAGCGCGCGGATGACGTCGACGGGGAAGCCGCGGCGCTCGACGCGGATCTCGTCGGGCAGCCACTGATGATGGAAGCGGGGAGCATCCACCGCCTCCTGAACGTCCATCTCGTGGTCGAGGACGTTCATGATCACCTGGAGCACGGTCGTGATGATGCGAGAGCCGCCCGGCGACCCGGCCACGAGAAACGCGCGGTCATCCTTCGTGACGATGGTCGGCGTCATCGAGCTGAGCATCCGCTTGTGCGGCGCGATCTCGTTGGCGCGGCCGCCGATGAGCCCGAACATGTTGGGGCTCCCGGGCTTCGCCGAGAAATCGTCCATCTCGTTGTTCAACAGGAACCCTGCGCCGGTCACGACCTGACCGTTGCCCCAGCTGCCGTTGAGCGTGGTCGTCGTCGAGACCGCCGTCCCGTCAGCGTCGACCACCGAGTAGTGCGTCGTTTGATCCGACTCGAACTCCGCCGGCGTTCCCGCTTTGATCGACGACGACGGCGTCGCCTGGTCCTGACGGATACCGGCGCGCAGCCGCTCGGCGTACCGTTTCGAGATCAACCCGGCGACCGGCACGCGGAAGAACGCGGGGTCGCCGAGCCACTCGGCGCGGTCTGCATACACGCGCTTCGCCGCCTCGGCAACGAGGTGCATCGTCCGCGACGAGTTGTGCCCGAGCTCGCCGATCGGATACGCCTCGAGGATGTTGAGAAACTGGATCAAGGCGGTGCCGCCGGAGCTGATCGGAGGCATGCCCAGGATGCCGTAGCCGCGGTACGTCGCTCGCAGCGCTTCGCGCTCGACGGGCTTGTACGCGGCGAGATCGTCTTTCGTGATGAGGCCGCCCGACCGGGCCATCTCTGCGGCAATCAGGTCCGCGACGGGTCCGCGATAGAACGCGTCGGGTCCGTCGGCCGCAATCGCCTTCAGCGTGCCGGCCAGGTCTTTCTGAATCAGGCGCTCGCCGGGCTCGTACGGCCTGCCGTTCTTGAAGAAGGTCTTCGCGGTTTCAGGAAACCGATCGAAGAGCTTGCGTTGGTCGGCGAGCGAGCGGCTCAATGCGTAACTGATCTCGAAGCCCTTGTCGGCCAGCGCGATCGCCGGGGCCAGCGTCTCCGCGAGCGTGAGCTTGCCGTACTTCTTCTGCGCATACGCGAGGCCGGCAACCGATCCGGGCACGCCGGCGGCGAGCGGCCCGACAAGGCTGCGCTCGGCGACCGGGTTGCCTTTCTCGTCGAGGTACATGTCGCGATGCGCGCGCCCCGGCGCCACCTCGCGATAGTCGATGGCGGTCGCGCGCCCGTCGGCGAATCGGATGAGCATGAGGCCGCCGCCCCCGATGTTGCCGGCCGATGGATACGTCACGGCGAGCGCGAAGCCGACCGCGACCGCGGCATCGACTGCGTTGCCACCCTTTTTCAGGATGTCGACGCCCGCGCGCGAGGCGTGCTCATCGTTCGACCCGACCATGCCCTTCGCGGCGCGCACCGGCGCGCGGGACGCCGCGCGCGGCGACGCGGGTAGGAGCAGCGCGGTCGCCACCGCGATCGCAAGAAGCGTCTTCATAGGAATCCTGAGTATAATCCCGGACCACGGATTCAGGTTGATCACGACCACGGATTCAGGCCTGGTCGCGACCCAAGCAACCACGGATTCAACGGATTCAGTCCCATGAAACAACTCATTCGCGCGCTCGGCGTTTCCACCGTCGTGCTGGCCTCGGCGACGCTGGCGGCCCATCCCGCCGACGAGAAGCGTCCGGTCACGTTCGACGACATCATGAGCGTGAAGGTGCCGGGCTCGCCGGCGATCTCACCTGATGGGGCGTGGGTGGTGTACACGGTGCGGCAGTGGGAGAACGCGCCGGGACGCGACGGCGACGCCGCGGGCGCCACCGGTCGCCGGGAAGCGCGCACGCACTTGTGGCGAGTCGCCACCGGCGACACGACGGGCGCCTCGCAGTTCACCTTCAGCGACCGCAGCGAGACGTCCCCGGCCTGGTCGCCCGACGGCGCGTTCGTCAGCTTCCTCTCGACGCGCGGCGGCGGGGCGCCGGGTGAAGAGCCTCCGAAACAGCAGATCTGGCTCATCCCCGCCACCGGCGGCGAAGCCTCGAAGCTGACCGACGCCGCCGAGAGCATCACCGCGTACGCCTGGTCTCCAGACAGCAAGCGGATTGCGTACACGATGCGCGATCCGCTGTCGAAGGACGAGGACGCGAAGCGGAAACGGCGCGACGACCCTGACGTGTTCGAAGGGGAGTTCCGCTACTCGCATATCTGGATCGTCGACGTCGCCGGGCAGAAGGCGGATCGGCTGACCGAGGGCGACAAGTACACGGTGACGGGCACGCCGAGCTGGTCGCCCGACGGCGCCAGGATCGCGTTCACGGGGACCCAGACCCCGATGACGCGCGATGGCCGCGCCGACGTTTACGTCGCGGCTATCGCCGGAAAGACCGTCGAGAAGGTGTCCGCCAACGCGGGACCGGATCGATCGCCGGCCTGGTCGCCGGACGGCCGGACCATCGCCTGGATCGCGACGCCGAATCCGCAGCCGATGACCCCGGACGGGACGTACCCCGCGCCGGTCGCGCACGGGCGGATCGCGCTCTACGACGTCGCCTCGAAGCGGACGCGTGAAGCGGCAGCTGGCTTCGACGGCGCTCCGGACGATCTGACGTGGTCGCCCGACAACACGCGCCTGTACTTTGGCGCCGGCGTTCGTGTGTATCGCGAAGCCTTCGCGTTCGAAGTGGCGACGGGGAAGGTGACCCAGCTCACGCGGGGTCAGACAATCGGCCTCGCGAACCTCACGCGCGACGGCCAGCGCGCCGTGTTCACGAAGGATTCGCCCACCGACCCGCTCGAGATCTACGTGGCCGACGTCCGCTTCACGGCGCCGAAGCGGCTGACGACGACGAATCCGCAGGCGGCGGGGTTTGCGCTCGGCGAGGCGGAGGTCATCACCTGGAAATCGGACGGGCAGGAGATCGAAGGCGTGCTCCTCAAGCCGGTCGGCTATCAGCCGGGCAAGCGCTACCCGCTCCTGACGGTGATCCACGGCGGCCCCGCCGGCGCGCATACGAACGGGTATCGCGTGTCGCCCGGCGACGGCGGGCAGGCCTGGGCAGGCGAGGGTTGGGCGGTGCTGTATCCGAACCCTCGCGGCAGCACGAACTACGGCGAGAAGTTCATGCGCGCCAACCTGAACGACTGGGGCGGCGGCGACTACCACGACATCATGGCGGGCGTCGATGCCGCGATCGCGCGCGGCGTCGCGGATCCCGACAAGCTCGCCGTCCTCGGCTGGAGCTACGGCGGCTACATGACCTGCTGGATCGTCTCGCAGACCGGCCGATTCAAGGCCGCGATGATCGGCGCCGGCCTCACCAACATGGTCAGCATGCATGGCACCAACGACATCCCGAACACGACCTGGGCGTACTTCGGCGGGCCGCCCTCGAAGCAGACGCTCCAGCTCTTCACCGCGCGGTCAGGCATCACGTTCGCCGACAACGTGACGACGCCGACGTTGATCCTGCACGGGGCGAACGACCAGCGGGTGCCGATCGGCCAGCCGATGGAGTTCTATCGCGCGCTGAAGGATCGCGGCAAGACCGTCGGGCTCGTCTTCTATCCGCGCGAAGGCCACGGCCTGACCGAGTACTACCATCAGCTCGATCGCCTCAAGCGTCAGCGCGACTGGATCGTGAAATACACGCTCGGCGGCGACGGGAGAAAGACGACGACGCAGTGACGGAAGGGGCGCCGGACCGGCGTCGCGCCTCCGGCGTGGTGGCGAGTCCCGCCGACGCTCTCCCGCCGGGAGATCCAGCCGCGAAGAGCGAGCAGGAGATCGTCGGGGCGCTCTTCGATCTGGGTCGGCAGGTCACGTCCTTTCTCGATCAGGACGAGCTGCTGCGTCAGATTCCGCAGCTCATCGCGCGGCTGATCACGTTCCAGGCGTTCGCGGTGTATCTCCTCGACGGACGCCGCGGCGAGCTGCGGGTGGCGTACTCGGTAGGGTACCCGGAGCCTCCGGACCGGCCGCTCCGATTGACGGTGGAGCAGGGACTCGTCGGCGCGGCGGTCACCGACC
The DNA here is from genome assembly GCA_963847125.1 of uncultured Acidobacteriota bacterium. GTDB lineage: Bacteria > Acidobacteriota > Vicinamibacteria > Vicinamibacterales > 2-12-FULL-66-21 > DATAEE01. The sequence goes on along the minus strand of CAWJYM010000004.1, from coordinate 526,511 downwards.
AGCGCCCGATCGTCGTCAACGACGTCAGCCAGGACCCGCGATACGTCGAGATGGTCCAGGGGATGCAGTCCGAGCTCGTCGTCCCGCTCATCTACAAAGCGAAACCGATCGGTGCGCTCAACCTGCTGAGCAACGCCAAAAACCAATTCACGGGGCTCGACGCCGACATCCTGCGGCAATTTGCCGCACTCGTCGCCGTGGCGCTGGAGAACGCCCGGATGTTCGAGCGCGAGCGCGCCGACGCCGCGGCGTTCGAGACGCTGTCCGAGATCGGACGCGAGATGTCTGCCGTGCTCGACCTCGACGCGCTGCTCACGCGCCTCGCGCAGCTCGTCAAGCGTGTCGTGTCCTACCGGACCTTCGGCATCCTGTTCCTGAACGAAGAGCGCGGCGAGCTGGAGATGAAGCTCGCGCTGCAGTTCGGCGAGTCCCCCGCTCTCTCGTCCGTCAAGCTCGGAGAAGGACTGGTCGGCTACGCCGCGCTCCACAAGGAGCCGGTGCTCGTCTCGGATGTCTCGAAGGATTCCCGCTACATCAAAGTGCTCGAGGACGTGCGGTCCGAGCTGGTCGTGCCGATGCTCGTCAAGGATCGGTGCATCGGCGTCTTCGATCTCGAGAGCCCCGAGCTGGATGCGTTCAGCAAGCGGGACGCCGAAATCCTGACGCTCCTCGCGTCCCAGGCCGCGGTGGCGATCGAGAACGCGAGGCTCTACGAGGCGATCGTCGCCAACGAATCGCGCATGGAGAAGGAGCTCAAGTTCGCGCAGCGCGTCCAGGCGGCGCTCCTGCCGCAGGGACTGCCGAAAAGGGTCAAGAACGTCGACGTCGCCGCGCGATTCAACGCGGCGCGCGAGCTGGGCGGGGACTTCTACGACTTCCAGTTGCCCGAGGCGAGCTCGCTCGTCGTCGCGGTGGGAGACGTGTCGGGCAAGGGCGTCCCGGCCGCCCTCTACAGCGTCTTCGCGGCGGAGCTGGTCCGGGGGCGCACCTTCCGCCGCCGCTACCTTCCGGAGCGGTCGTCTCCGGCGGCGATCCTCTCGTCGGTCAACACCATTCTCAATCAGCGCCAGCTCGAGGAGTATTACTGCACGGCGTGCTACGCGATCTTCGATCTGAAACGGCGGACCGTGACGATCGCCAACTCCGGCCTGCCGTATCCGATCCGCTGCTCGGGTGACGACTGCGGGCTCATCGAACTGCCGGGCGTTCCGCTCGGCTCGTTTTTCGGCACGACGTACGAGGAGATAGCCATCCCGCTGGCGGCCGGTGAACTGTTCGTGTTCTGCACGGACGGCATCTTCGAGGCGTTCAACGCGGAAGGGCAGGAGTTCGGCGCCGACCGGCTCGTCGAGGTGATCGCGGCGCACAAAACGGGCACGGCCGACCAGATCGTCGATGCCATCATGGAGGCCGCGAGGACGTTTCGCGGCGACCACCCGCAAAGCGACGATCAGACGGCGGTGGCCGTGAAGATCACGGGATGACCCGCCTCGTACTGAACGCGATCTGCGCGATCGCGTTTCTCGCCGCCGATCCACGAGCCGAGCTGAAGGCCGCGTTCACGAGGCAGCTCGAGACGATCGCGGCCGGCGTGGACGGCGTCGTCGGCTACACGGTTGTCGATCTGACGAGCGGTGACCGGTTCGAGCGTCACGCCACCGCGCAGTTTCCGACGGCTTCGACGATCAAGATCGCGATCCTGTACGAACTGTTCAAGCAGGTGGACGAAGGGCGACTCACGCTGGACGAGGTCAAGCCGCTCGACAAGCGCCATGTCGTCGGCGGCGCCGGCACGCTGCAGCACCTCACGGCCCCCGCGCTTTCGCTGCGCGATCACGCGACCCTGATGATTCTTCAGAGCGACAATACGGCGACCAACGTGGTCATCGATGCCGTCGGCGCCCAGGCGGTCACCTCACGCATGGCTGCTCTTGGCATGGGAGCCACGAAGCTGCAGCGACGGATGATGGACCTCGAGGCGGCGCGGCAGGGGAGGGAGAATCTTTCGTCTCCGGCCGACCTCGCGCGGCTGCTGGCGATTCTCGACCGGGGCGAAGGACTGTCCAGGACCTCGCGAGAGGCCGCCGTCGAGATGCTGAAGAAACGAAAGAGCACGCCGCTGACGCGCGGTCTTCCCGCCAGCGTCGAGGCGGCGAGCAAGCCTGGTGATCTCGACGGCGTCCGCGTCGATGCGGGCATCGTCTACGTCGCCGGCCGCCCGTACGTGTTCGTGATGATGGGCGCCTGGCTGGCCGACGAGGCGGCGGGCGAGCGCGCCATCACCGACGCCTCGCGCGCCGCGTTTCAGTACTTCGATCGCCTGGCGGCGAGCAATGCCGCCGGACGCCGCGTCCGCTAGCCGGGACTAGTAGCCCTTGAAGTCGAGGTCGGTCTGCCGGATGTGCAGGCCGATGGAGTTGCCACCGAGCGTGGCGATGTCTTCGAGCCGCCCCTTGACCCTGACGCGCGCTCCCTTGGTTGGGGTGCGGCCGCTTCCGGCCAGAACCGTGATTTCCCCCGTGCCATCGTCAACCTTGTAGAACTTGTACGGGACGAGCGGGACGTTCCACGCGCTGGTGACGATCCCCGTGACCGACACCGCCCGATCGTCGTAACGGCCGGGGTTCTGCTTGATCTCGGCGATGCGCGCGGAACGGGCCGCGCAGCCGACGACGGCCGCGGAGAGGATGAGCGACAAGAGAAGTCTGGTCTTCATAAGGTGAAGTCGGTCGCGCGCGGATCGCCAACGCCCTAAATCGAACGGGATGCGGCGATGCCAGCGCCTGCCTGAGGTTTCGCACCCCGTTGACCCGGCGCGACCGAACACGACAAACTTCAAAAGATGTGCCCGCTGCGGAGCTGAAAAAGATGCGGAAAAATGGCGGCAGCGCGCGCGGCGCGTCCTGCGCCGGGGACGCCGCTGACCTCAGGAGGGTGCGCCCGACCACGCGGCACGCCACCGGAGCGCACAGGCGACGATCAGCCCGACCGCGACCGCCGCCGCCAGCCAGCGGCCGAGCATCCGCTCCCGATTGGCGATTCGTTCGACTGCAGACCTCCTGGCCCCCAGCACCGCCAGGCAGTCCGCATCCAGCGCGCGCAGCTCGTCGCGGACCCGCGTGGCGCGCGCGACGCTTTCTTCCTGCCGGCCCGCCCCTTTCTGGCCCTGCAGCTGCGGCACCGTCGCGACCCGCTGCCAGTCGTCAATGAGCCGTTGGACGGTCGCCGTGCGACCGGCCGCGGCGCTTTCGGCCTCGTCGGAGGTCAGACGCCTGACGCGCTCCAACGCATCCTCGTAATCACGTCGGCGTCCCGCGTTCTCCTTCACGAAGTACTCCGGAGGAACGCCAGGCATCCCGCGCGGGATGGCCATCATCAAGTCGATCGTGCGGCCGAGGCGTCCGACTGCCGCGACGATCGTGGTCTGGCGTTCGAGCTCGCGCGCGGCGTCCCGCGACTGGGCCTCGAGGACGAACGTCAGCCCGAAGATCGCACCGGCGAGGACTGCGCCGGCGGCGAACGTCAGCACGCTCGCGATAGAAGGAACGCGCGGCACCGCGGTCATTGTATCTCCGGCGTCCCGCCCAACCTTTTCGCCGGGCGATGCGTCAGATTCACTGGAGCCAGCATCCGGCCTGGGGAGGTCAATTGTATGCGTCTGTTGAAGATCGCCGGCGTCGCGACGGCCGTTCTCGGCGGGGCGGCGCTCGTGGCGCTCCTGGCGGCCGACGTCGCGGGGCAGGTACGCGTGCGCGCGCCGAAGGCGCGCGCGTTCGAGCTGACGGTTGGTGGGTCGCACATCGGCATAGCGGTCCGGGATCTGGACGATGCTGACGCGAAGCGCGAGAAAACGGCCCAATCTGGCGTGGTGATCGACGAAGTGTACACCGAGTCGCCGGCGTCCCGAGCCGGGCTGAAGGCGGGGGATGTGGTCGTCGAGTTCGACGGCGAACGCGTGCGAAGCGCACGACAGTTCTCACGGCTCGTCGCGGAGACGCCAGATGGCCGCAGCGTGAAGCTTGCGGCGGTCCGGGACGGGCAGCGGATAACCGTCGACATCACCCCCGAGGCCGGGCGCGGCCTGAACACCGAATGGAAGTTCAGCGGAGACTTTTCCCGCCTGCAGGACCTGGAGCACGACTTCACCCAGATGGTGCCGAAAATCGCGGTTCCAGGGTTCGAAATGAGGACCCTGGTGCGGACCGGCCGTCTCGGCGTGCAGATCGAGACGCTGACGCCGCAGCTCGCGACCTACTTCGGCGCGAAACGCGGCGCGCTCGTCACGAGCGTCGAGGAAGGCTCCGCCGCCGAGAAGGCGGGCCTGCGGGCGGGGGACGTCATTACGGCCATCGACGGTCGGACCATCGAGGACACCGAAGACATCCAGCGCGCTCTGCGGGGGGTCGGAGAGGCCGAAGTGACGATCGAGATCCTCCGTGACCGGAAGCCGCAGACGCTGAAGGCCAAGGTAGAGTCCACCTCCGGCGCGCGGAAAACGCGGCGGCGGGTCGCTGATATCTAGGCATCCAATCTCTACGCCCCGGCGGCACGGGGCGCGCGGGCGGCCGCGGGTGGCGGGCCGAGCAGCGACGCGATCTGTGCGGCAATGATGCGCGCGAGCGCGCGGGTGGTGGCGTCGCGCTCTCGCTCTGCGTTCACTTCGGCGGCCATCACGCCCACACATCCGGATGGCGTCACGAGCGGCGCGACGATCGCGCCGCTCGCCGGACCATCGGCCGCGACGGTCTTGAGGGCGCCTTCGCGAAACGCCGCCGCCGTCACGTTGTCGGCGTCGCGCGCGATCGTGCCGAACCGCGCGAGCGCCGCCGGCGCGTAGCCGTGCGTGAGCGTCGGCACCAGCTCGCGCCGGTCCGGGTCGGCCATCCAGACGATGACGCCTGCCGCGTCCAGCACCTGCGCCGTGCGCTCGAGAAGCCCCGCAAGCTGCCGGGGCTCGTGGACGCGCGCCAGCTCGACGCAGAGGTCGGCGGCGCGAGTCATGTCAGGCGCCTCGACCCGGGTGGCGGCCGACTCTTCGGCAACTCGAGGAGATGGCGCGGGCCGGGCGCGGTCCAGGTGGGCGAGCTCGACGTCGAGCGCCAGCCCGAGGATGTCGGGCGTCGACGCCTGATCCGGCGCAGCCGGCGCGGCCTGCTGCAGGGCCGGATCGGTGCCGTAGGTCGCGAGGAGAAAGGCCACCAGAAGGGCGAATGCGCCAGCCGCGGCAGCCGTAATCGCTCCACGGCGGTCGGCTCTGCTCAGCACGCCTTCCGCTTCCGCCCGTTCTGCCGCCCGTGCCGAGGCGAGCTCCTCCTGCGCGGCGCGCGTGGTCTCGAGCCCATCGGTGAAAATCACATCGGAGGCGAGCAGGCGCTGACCCCCGCGCGCGTATTCGCGCGTCCGCCGGTCCAACTGCTCGAAATCTTCGAGCTCGCCCGACACGGCTTCGAGCCGGCTCCGCGCCTCAGCCGACCGAACGCGGCTCGACAGCGCGGTCAGATCGGCGCGCAACGCGGCGAGCTGTCCGTTCACGCGCGAAATCCAGTAGCCTTCTCCCTGTCCTGCTGCGACGTACGCCTGCTGCGACGCGCGCAACTCCGAGATCTGATGTACGAGCGAGTCGAGATCGCGGTCCACGGACACCTGTGCCGTGAGCGCTGCACGAGAAGAGCTGGCGGTCGTCGCGATCAGATACGCGGATGCGAGCGTCGCGAGCGTGAGAACGATCGCGAGCGCGAGCCTGACTCCGCGATTGTGCATCGGGCCTCCGCGAATTGGAGCGCCGCTACTATAACGCAGATGAACTCGATCATCTCGCCGCAAAACCCGTAAGGCAGATGACCTCAGATACAAAAATCGGCGTCGTGATCAATCCGATCTCCGGCGCGGGCGCGCATCGCGACCGGGGACGCGCGCGGGTCGAGCTCGCGCGGAGTACGCTCGCTCGGCTCGGCTTCGCGGCTGACGTTCGAGTCACCGAACGCGCGGGTCACGCCAGAGATCTCGCGCGATCGCTCGTCGAGGCAGGCGCATCGCGCATCGTCGCCTGGGGCGGCGACGGTACCATTAATGAAATCGCGCCCGTGATAGTCGCCGCCGCCGTGCCGCTGGGCATCGTACCGTCAGGCTCCGGCAATGGACTGGCGACCGAACTGGGTCTTTTGCCCGAACCACAACGAGCTCTCGAGGTCGCAGTTCGAGCCGAGCCGAAGGCCGTCGACGCCGGCGAGATCAACGGAACCCTCTTCGTGAATCTGGCGGGGATCGGCTTCGACGCGCGCGTCGCGCACGAGTTTCACCGTCTCCCGGCGGGAAGCCGCGGCGGACTGCCGTACCTTTTCATCGGCGTTCGCGCCATCTTCTCGTACCGCGCAGCCAGGTATCGCGTCCAGCTGGACGGCGGCAAGCCGATCGATCAGGCCGCCCTGCTCATCGTGTTCGCCAACGCTCGCCAGTACGGCAACGGCGCAATCGTTGCCCCGCGAGCTCTGCCGGCGGATGGCCGGCTGAACGCCGTCGTCGTGGACGACCGCTCGCTCGTCAAACATTTCTGGCGCGTGCGGCACCTCTTCCGCGGAACCGCCGACCGCGCCGAAGGTGTGATTACACAGCCCATCGAGCAGGCCGTCGTGGAGTCGGATCAACCGATGGCGATTCATGCCGACGGGGAGCCGGTGGCTCCGGCGACCCGGGCGGAGATCCGGGTCCTCCCTGGCGCGATCAGAATCGCCTTCTAGCGATCCTAAAACGTCGGAAAGTACGGCTCGAGATAGCGCGCGATGATCGTGAACCGGTTGGTGAAAATCAGGAGGCCGATCGCGACGAGCAGCGCGCCCGAGGCGACCTCGATGGCGTGATAGTACCGCCGGACCCGCGCGGTGGCCGCAAAAAACCGGTCGATGGCGACCGCCGTGAGCAGGAACGGTATTCCAAGGCCGAGCGAATAAATCGCCAGCAGGCGCACGCCTTCCCAGATGCTGTCGCGGGAGCCGGCGATCGCCAGAATTCCGCCCAGAATCGGCCCGATACACGGCGTCCAGCCGAAGGCGAACGCAATCCCGATGAGGAAGGCGCCGACGAGACCCGCCGGCTTGCGGGACGTGTGGATCCGCTTCTCGGTTTCGAGGAACCGCAGCCGGAACACTCCCATCGTGTGCAGGCCGAAAATGATGATCAGCACGCCGGCGATCTTGCCGAGAAGCGGCAGGCGGCTCATCAGAAAGTCGCCGATGGCCGAGGCGGAGGCGCCGAGCGCGATGAAGACCGACGAGAAGCCCAGCACGAAAGCGGTCGAGGCGAGGAGCACCTGCCGCCGCGCGCCGCTATTGCCCACCGCCCCGCCGCGCATCTCCTCCAGCGTCAAGCCCGATACGAACGACAGGTACCCGGGGATCAACGGAAGCACACACGGAGACACGAAGGAGAGAAAGCCGGCCGCGAACGCGGTGAGGAGGGTTACCTGATCCACGGGCAGCTCAAGTACGACGCTTCACCTTCACTTCAGTCTTCGACCTTGACTTGAGCGAGTGGAATGACGCCTCCCTCGAACTTCACGGGAGGCAGATCCTGGAACAGAAAATCCCACTTCCATCGCTCGGAAGGATTCGACGACTCCAGCCAGTTCCGGGCCGCGACCGGCCCCGCGAACACCAGCCCGGTCAACCCTGCGTAAGTCGGGTTCCCGCCGAGCGCGGCGGCGGCCTGTGCGCGCACGTCGGCAGCGCTCGAGTAGTCCGAAGGGGCGCCCAGCGCGCTCGCGACGTTCGTCAGCACCCGCCAGTCTTCCATCGCGTCCCCCGGCGGCGGGATTGCCCGCGCGGCACCCTGGAGTCGTCCCTGGCCGTTCGTATATGACGCTTCCTTTTCCACCGACGATGCGCCCGGCAGGACGAGATCTGCCGCGGCAACGAGATCGTTCATCAGGACGCCCTGCACGATCAGGAACGGTAACGCTCCGCTGCGCCGGGCGTCGACGACCCAGCCGACGTCGCCAATCGATCCGGCTGGACCTGGATCGAGCACGTAGAGCGCCGCGACGCGTCGCCCCTCGACCGCGGCCTTGAGCGCGGCAACGTCCGGCTTGCCGCTGGACGGGTCGACCCTGGCGTCGACCAGACCCAAATCGCGCGCGCCGGCGACGTTCGGCGCATCGACCGCCGGGACGGTGAACTGGGAGCTCGCCGGCTGGGCCTTCTCACGAACGGACCAGCTGACACCGATCGAGTCCACCGCCGGCCGACGCGGCGAGCCGTTGGACGAGGAACAGCTCCTCGATCGAGGCGTGCGCGGATACGAGAAAGGAGATCTGCGTGCCCGATGGGCGGAGACGCTCGCGAATTCTGGTGAGCGCACCCTGCCAGTCGGTAGGCTCCAGCTCTCCCGACGCCGCACGTGCGAGCGGAGTCTTGAGCCGATCGTCCCCCTCAATCCAGTGGTACTCGAAGCGCCCGATGTCGCACATCCAGTACCCGTTGACGTCCGGGTTGTGCCGCGGCGTGTTTCGAATGAGCCTTGCCCCCTTCGCCCATTCCGGCTTCGCTTTGATCCACGCGGTCGTGTTGCAGCCCTTGGAGCAGAACGTGCAGATCGTGTCCACGGCTTGAGGGTTGTCCCAGGGCCGCGATTTGAACCGGTAGTCCCGCGTCGTGATCGCCCCGACGGGGCAGACGTCCATCAGGTTCCCCGACAGCAGCGAGTGAACCCCTTCTTCCTGGAACGTGGCGATCTCGCTGCCGTAGCCGCGGTCGACGATGTTGATCTGCGCGTCGCCATCAATCTCGCGCATGAACCGCACGCAGCGCGTGCAGAGGATGCAGCGGTTCCGGTTGAGCATCAGCGTCGGACCGAAATCAACGTCGGCCCGCACGCCCTCGCCGTCGAAGACCCGGCGCGAAAACTCCATGCGGCTCCGATTGGGTCCGAACGAGTAGGAGAAGTCCTGAAGCGGACACTCTCCGCCTTTGTCACAGACAGGGCAGTCGAGCGGATGGTTGATGAGCAGGAACTCGAATACGCTGGCGCGCGCTTCGACGACGTCGGGGGTCTGGGTGTAGACGACCATGCCGTCGGTGCAGCCGGTGGAGCAGGCGGTCTGCAGCTTCGGCATCTTGTCGATCTTCACGATGCAGACGCGGCAGGAGCCGTCGACGCCCAGGGCGGGGTGGTAACAGTAGTACGGAACCTGGATGCCGTGCTCGATCGCCGCCTGGAGAACCGTGCGGCCCTTCGCGACCGTCAGCTCCCGGCCATCGATGGTCAGCCTGACCGTGTCCATAACCCACGATCATATGGGAATTTAGAATCCAGAATCTAGAATTCAGAGTCTAGAAAGATGACGTTGACTTGGCTCGCCGGGGGACCTACAGTGCCTCAATCGGCGCTCTCTGGCCAGAGGGAGGCGCGCATGGGCGACGTTACCGTTCGGACCCGCTTCGGCGGCGCAGTCGAGTGGGCGATCGCGGTGGCCTTCCTCGCCGCTACCGTTGCCGTTGGCTCGCTCATCGTCCGTGAGATGCGCGTCACGCCGGCCGCCGGCGCCAGCGCGGCGCCGCCGGCGCCGCAACGACGGCGATGAATCCGCCCGCCCCCCTTCCTGCGAGCGTTCCCGAACGTGCCGTGTCGATCCCGACGCTGCCGCTCGCGGATGGCGCCGAAATCAAGATCGGCGAGACGCTGACGATGGTCTCCAGACGGCTGGGTCGAGCGGCGGAAAGCGGCCGGCAGGAAGTCGACCGGGGCGCGCTCGGCGAGCGGCTCACCCGCTTCTACGAGCACGAAGGCGTCCGGTTCATCCTGGTCTTCGAGCCGTTCGAGCGGAACGGCGAGCCCAGGGTCGCGGCGATCTACCTACCGTAGTCACGCGCCGGACAACGGCCTACCGTAGGAACTCGGCCAGCGCGGCGTTGTCGCGATTCACCTGCACCAGCCGCAGCCGGCCCGTCAGCGGCACCGATACCTCCGCCACCTTGTCCGTCACCCGCACGAGCAGCTCTTCGATCGCGCCCGACTCGTAGACGAGGCTCACGAGCGCCGGCACGTCCACGACCTGGCCCACGTGCTCGAATCGCAGCGCGACCGACGCGCCGTCGGCGGCGATGGTCGACTGGAACGTGAGGCGCGGGATCTCCATTCCTTCGATCCAGCCCTGGAAGAACCGCTCGAGGCGGACCCCGGCCTCGGCTTCCATCGCTTTCCTGAAGTCATCGGTACCGGCCTTCCGGAATCGATACTCGCGATAGAACCGGCGCACGCCACCGAAGAATGCGTCGTCCCCCACGAGCCGGCGGAGCATGTGGAGCACCATCGCGGCCTTGTTGTACACGATGGCGCGGAAGACGCGTCCCTCGCCCTTGATGTGGCCGAGCCGGTACCCGAGCGCGACCGGACCCTGACCGGAGTGCTCGACCGCCCACTTCCTCATCTGCCGCAGGAGATTGACGAACACGTCATCGCCGCGCTCCTCGCGCGCGTACAGCGCCGCGAAGTACTGCGCGAAGCCTTCGCTGATCCACTGCTCGTGGTAGTTCTTCCATCCGACGCCCTGGCCCCACCATTGGTGAGCCACTTCGTGAGCGAGAAAGAACGATGGGAAATCGTCGAAGCTGACGGGATCGCCCCGCCAGGTCACAGGCGACATCGGCAGCGGCTGGTTCAGGATTGCGAAGTACGCGGGGCTGTGTCCGCCCGGCAGATCGCTCTCGGTCAGCGCGAGTGTGAAGCTCGGATAGGGCGCGCCGCCGACCAGCCCGCTGTAGAACCGCACGATCCGCGAGGCCCGCTCGAGCATCGCCCGGCCGCGCGCCTGCTGCCGCGGGTTCGCCTTGATCGACAGCGCGACGGAGGCGATCTCGGGGCTCACCGCGGCGGGCGCCGACGCCGCCGAGACGTCGTGCCCCGGCGCCGCGCCGACGTGCACGTTCGCGGCGTCCACCTGATTGAGCCGGGTGATCAGACACGACAGATATCGGAGCGGCTGGGCCGCGCTGAACTCGAAGAACTTGCGTATCTCGGAACCGTTCGGGGTCTGAACCGCGATGACGCGCGAGCCCTTCAGCTCGCCGGTTGCGACCGCATCCGCGTCGGTCGGCACGGTCATGCGGATGGTCGCAGTCGCGTAGTCGCCCGATGGCGACTGCGGATACCAGTAGCTCCGGTTGCTGTAGATGAAGCGAGGCTCCGCCACGATGACCGGGATCTCCGCTTCCTGCCGGTCCTGTTCCATCTCGATCGCCTCCCGTTCGAGCGACTGAGGAGGGAGCCGTCCGGAATACACGAAGTCCAGCGAGAGCTCGGTCCCTTCGACCACGGTCGCCGGCAGGTTCACGATGAGGCTGTTCTGGCCGACGACGCGAAGGAACAGCAGCCGCCCCAGCTGGGGCGAGCCGACTGCCCGTACGGTCAGAGCCTCGTTGAGCCGCAGCGTCAGCGTCGTCGTGGCGCGCGCGGTGGTCTTGAGCCGCACCGTCGTGCGGCCGTCCAGCCAGAGTCGATCGGGCCAGAAGTTCGTCTCGACGTCGTAATGGATCATGTCGTAGTCGATGAGCGCGTCTTCGTCGTAGTAGGGCCCGCGGAGCGCCAGCTTCTCTGGCGAGGCGTACAGCGAGATGTTCCTGCGCCGGCGTCGGTCGAAGAGCGTGATGTCCTCCGCCTCGCCCCCCGATCGCGCGAATGTGAGCGAGCCGTGCCGCCTGGTGCGGACCTCGGCGACGAAGTCGCCAGACGGCGGCGTCAGCGACCAGGTCTCCCGGCTCAGATCGGTGAGGTTCAACGCGAAGGTCTGCGTGATGTAGTCGCCGAAGATTGTCTGGGCTCTCCTGAGCTCCGACGATTCGACGGCCCGCGGCGTCAGCGCGCCAGGCGAGACACGGCGCTCGAAGTCGTAGGGGTTCAAGCGGACGAACGCCGCTTCGAACTGCGAGGTGAGCGTCTCGCTCCCGGAAAAGATCCGCACCTGGCCGCGTTCGGCCGGCGGGCCCGGCTCGAACCGCATGGTTCCGTTGCCTCGAAGAACCATCGCGGTCGTGCCATCCGGTGTGTCGGCCACGAACACGTTCCCGGCCGGCAGCTCGAGGGTGAAATCCTGCGCGGTGATCACGAGGTTCTTCGCCGTGAACTGCTTCGACGGGTCCAGCATGAGTCGATGCAGCCCATCGACCGAAGAAAGCTGCTGGGCGCCTACGATCTGCCACGGAATCGCTTCGGCCGGTGCGGCGGGCGGTACGGGAGCCCGGACGATGTCGAGCTGCCAGGTCGCGATCCGGGCCGTGCGTCCGCGCTCGAAGAACACCTCGAAGAGGACCCGATACGCCTGCCCGTCCGGGACCCCCTGGAGCGGCAGCCGATCCCGCTCGCGCAGCACGGCGCGGGTGATGCCCGGAACGAACATGGATTCCGCGAAAGTCCGCGCGGACTCGTGCTGAGATCCAGGCGCCACGAGCTCGAGGTAGGCGGCCGGATCCCCGCTGACGAGCGCCTGCTCGAGCCGCGACGACATCGCCTGCAGGCTGTCATCACCGGCGCCCGCAGGCTGAGCTGCGGCGGGCACGGCACACCAGACCAGCAGCAGCGCGGCCGGCGCCGAGATAGCAGAGCGCAGACCCTTCGGCCTGCCAGGACCCATGACAAGTATTAGACCCCGCCGGGCCGACCCGGCGCTAGAGAGAGCGGCGCAAAATCAGAATGGTCAGATCGTCGCCCAGGCGTGTGTCGCGCGCGTGGCGCTCCACCGCCTTGAGGACCGCCGCGCCGAGCGCCGCGGGGTCCTCGCGCGGGCCGACGTCGATCGTGCGTTCCAGACCCGATTCCTCGAAGGGCTGGCCTTTCGGATCTTCCGCATCCGTGATGCCGTCGCTGTACAGAATCAGGAGCTCCTCCGGGTCGATGCGCGTCGTTCGCGCCTCGTACGTCGATCGGTCGAACATGCCGAGCGCGACGCCGGTCGGCCCGAGACGCTCGTAGACGCCCGATGTCCGCCTCAGGAGCGGCGGATTCTGTCCGGCATTGACGTAGGTCAGGATGCCGGCCGCAGGATCGAACACGCCGAAAAAGAGCGTGATGAATCGAGAAGGCGGGCTGTGACGCCAGATCTGCGCGTTCAAGCGCTCGACCAGCGCCGCCGGCGCCAGCCCTTCGTCGACGAGCGTCCGCAGCATCGCCAGCAACAGCGCCATGAGCAGCGCCGCGGGGCTGCCCTTGCCGGCGACGTCACCCAGCGCGACGACGACGCGCGCGTCCGGCAGCGGAAGGATGTCGTAGAAGTCGCCGCCGACCGTGTTCGCCGGCCGGCTCAAGCCGCTCGCCAGCACGGTCGGCCGGCTGAAGGTTCCTGTCGGCAGCATCGCTTGCTGAATCTCGCGAGCGACCTCGAGATCTCCCTTGAGCGACAGGCGGTCTGCGACCTCCAGCATGATCAGCAGGTAGGCGAGCAGGACGCTGAAGAGCAGCGGGATGGTGCCTTCGACCCACGACGGTCCGGGCAGCGCGATGGAGAAAAACGGCGTCCCCAGCGGCGTCTCCATCAGTCGGAACCCGGCAAACAGCCGGATCAGGCCAATCAGCGCCAGGATGACCGACATCGCGAACATCGCGCGGCGCGCAGGCGACAGCCGCAGGCTGAACGCGATCAGGAAGTGCCGCGCCTGGCGCGGCCAGCGCGTGTACCACGGCAGGTGCTTCAACGCCTCCGCGTCGAAGCCGCGGACGAAGTAGTGGTAGGCGTCGGGCGTGTCGCGAGTGAACAGCCGCCCGACGTCCTCGGCCGTGAGGTCGCGCGCGTACATGTCGTAGAAGCTGCGCGCGGGTGCCATCTTCTTTCTATACGGGCTCCAACCCCCGGAGTTCGTTGGAGGGGCCGGTCTTAAGACCGGCCCGTCCTAATGAATGATCCCCAGCTCCCGCCCGACCTTCGCGAACGCGTCGAGCGCGTATTGCAGCTCGTCGCGTGTATGCGCCGCCGTGACGATCGTCCGCACCCGCGCCTTTCCGCGCGGCACGGTCGGAAACGCGAGGCCCTGGGCAAAGACGCCTTCGTCGAAGAGCCGGTCTGACAGCTTCATCGCCAGCGCGCCGTCGCCGGCAATCACCGGCGTGATCGGGCTCTCGCTCGTGCCGGTGTCGAACCCCAGCCGTGCAAGCCCCGACTTGAAGAACTTCGTGTTCTCCCACAGTCGGTCGATGAGCTGTGGCTCGGCGAGGAGGACGTCGATTGCTGCGATACACGCGGCCGCCACGCCCGGCGGGTGAGAGGTCGAGAAGAGGAACGGCCGAGCTCGGTGGTACAGGAACTCGACCAGCGCCCGGCTGCCGGCGACGTAGCCGCCGAGCGCCCCGATGGCCTTCGACAACGTTCCAACCTGGATGTCGACCCGGCCGTGCAGGCCGAAATGGTCGATCGTGCCGCGGCCATTCCGGCCGAACACTCCGCTCGCGTGCGCGTCGTCGACCATCATGATGCAGCCGAATTCCTCTGCGAGCGCGGCGAGATCCGGCAACGCGCCCAGATCGCCGTCCATGCTGAAGACGCCGTCGGTGATGAGCAGCTTGCGGCGTTCCTTCGGCAGCTCCTGGAGGATCTTTCTGGCCGCCGCGGCGTCGCGATGAGCGAACACCTTGATCTCGGCGCGGCTGAGGCGCGCGCCGTCGATGATGCTCGCGTGGTTCAGCTCGTCGCTGACGATCACGTCCTCGCGTCCGAGCACGGCCGCCACCGTTCCCGCGTTCGCCGCGAACCCGCTCTGAAAAACGACGACCGCTTCGGTTTTCTTGAATTCCGCGAGCTTGCGCTCGAGCTCCAGGTGAATCGCCATCGTTCCGGCGATCGTGCGCACGGATCCCGAGCCGACGCCGAACGTTCTCGTCGCCTCCAGCGTGCGCTCGCGCAGTTGGGGATGCGTCGTCAGGCCGAGATAGTTGTTCGATGAGAGGTTGACGACCGAGCGGCCGTCGAAGCGCGCGCGGGCCGTCTGCTCGTCGTCGAGCACGCGCAGCCGGCGGTACAACCCCTGCTGCTTGAGCGACTCGAGCTCCTCGGAAAGATAACGGAGGGGATCCGGGCGCATGGGCCCAGAATCCTATCAAAACCTACAGGTACAGGATTGCAATCCAGGGCAGGACGGCGACCACCACGTAGAACAAGGTCAACCCGGCGACGACTTTGTGCACCGCCGACAAGTGCAGCGCGATGCCGAATCCACCCGCCACGAGCTTCGCGCCGGCGAGAGCGCCGGCTTCGCCATAGCTTGCGATCAGCCAAGAGATTAGCGGGTTCGCCTCGACCGCGAGGCCGAGCTGCCGGACACCCACGTAGGTCAGCGCGCCGTCGGCCGCTTGAGCCAGCAGGAAGAGCAAGACGGCGAGATCGCCGAAGCGCGAGCGGTGTATGTAACGGAGGCTCCACACCTTGACCCGCCTGCCGTCGCAAGACAGGGAACCCGGATGACAAGATGCGGCGAGCGAGGCCATCCGGGGGACGACAATCGCAACGCCTGTGCCACCCTTCGGCTCGCTTCGCTCGCTCAGGGCAAGGCCCTACTCGTCCGCGGGCAGGAGCTCCCGGACGACGACCTGCAGGATGGCGGCGGTGGGGATCGCCAGGATCGCGCCGACGACGCCGAGGAGGCTGCCGCCGACGAGCAGCGCCAGAATCACCGCCACGGCGCTGATACCAACCTGACGCTCCATGATCTTGGGCACGAGCACGTGGTTCTCGAGCTGCTGCTGAGCGAGAAAGAAGACGGCGACCATCAGCGCCTTCTGCCAGGACAGCGTCGCGGCGATCGCGACGGCCGGGACGGCGGCGATGAGCGGTCCGACGACCGGAATCATCTCGCCGACGCCGGCGATGAGCGCCAGCACGTAGAAGTACGGCACGCCCATCAACCACAGGCCGATCGCCGCCGTGACGCCGATGATCGTCCCGAGCAGCAGCTGGCCGTTGAGCCACGCGCTGATCTTGACGGTGGCCTCGCGGCTGGCTTTCTCGATGCGGGGCCGCTGACGTTTCGGGAACAGCTCGAGGAAGCTCGATCGCAGATTTGACGCCTCCACGAGGAAGTAGAAGGTCAGGATCAGAATCGTGAGGAGTCCGACGAGACCTCCCAGGAATCCGAAGACCGCGCTGGCGAGCGTGCCGACGGCGTCGCCGGTGCCGGGCGCCTGTTGAACAGCCTCTTTCAGCGTCAGACGGTGGTCGATGATGCCGGCGTCGACGAGCCAGTCCTGGCTGCGGTCGACCATTGCCGGCGCTTCGGTCCAGAGTTGGCGCGCCTGGTCGGCGAGCTTCGGGACGATGAGGATGCCAATCGCCGTCAGCGTGCCGAGGAGCGCGACGTACAGCGTGAGAATGGCCAGCCAGCGCGGCACGCGCTGCGCGCCCTTCGGTAACAGCCGCTGACGCTCGATCAGGCGGACGATCGGGCTGAAGCCGATCGCGAGGACCATGCTGACGTAGATGAGCAGCAGGACGTCTCGTATGAGATAGAGGCACCAGAGAAGGACGATGGCGGCCGCGGCCATCGCGATGATCTGCGCCGCGAGCCAGCGAGGATCCCGGGATTCCGGCGCCACTTAGCCGGCCAGGAACTCGCGCGTGAAGGCGCCCATGTCGTCGTAGATGCCGGAAAGGTCGGACGGCGGGGCGAGGAACACGATCCGCAGAAAGCCGTCGCGAGGGGGAAGCCCGAACCCGGACCCGTGCACGCACAGGATGCCGGTCGCGCGAAGCAGGCCGAGGACGTAGTCTTCGTCGGTGCGGCCGGGCGGAAGGTCGATCTTCGGCATCGCGTAGAACGCGGCCGTCGGCGCGACGCAGGCGACGCCCGGCATCGCGGACAGCCGCGACACGGTCAACGCCGCGCGCTCGCGAAGCGCGGCGCGAAAACTCTCCTGGTGGGATCGGTCTCCAGTGAGCGCGGCGACGATCGCGTACTGCATCGGCGCGGGGCTGCACAGGCGGCCATCGGCGAGCTTCTTGATCGCCGCCATCACGTCGTCGAGCCGCGGCGTGCGGCTGGCCGCCAGCCATCCCGCCCGCCAGCCCGGGGCGAGGTATGCCTTCGACAGCGACGAGAACGAGAGGACCGCCGCCTCCGGCGCAATGCTCGCGAGCGACGGCACCGGCCCCGCGTAGGCGAGATCGCCGTAGACCTCGTCGGCGAGGATGGGGAGGTTGTGCCGCTCCGCGACGTCGAGGAGCGCCCGGCGGACTTCCACCGGATAGGCCGCTCCGGTCGGGTTGTTCGGATCGATGACGACGAGCGCGCGTGTCGCCGGCGTCACGAGACTCCTCAGATGATCGAGGTCGGGAAGCCAGCCGCGTGCGGGATCCGTCCGATAGTAGAGCGGTCGAGCGCCGATCTTCGCGAGGACGGCCGTATAAAGAGGATAGGTCGGTACCGGCACCAGGACGTCGGTGCCGGCGTCGGCGAGCGCCGTGAGCGTCAGCTCGATCCCTTCCGACGTGCCCGACGTGATGACGACGCGCTCGGGAGAGGTGTCCATGCCGCGAGACGCCAGCTCGGATGCAACGGCCTCGCGGGCCGACGCGATTCCCGGGGATGGGGCATAGCCGTTGTGGCCATCGCGCATCGCGCGCTCGACCGCCGCGGTCAGGTGCGGGGGGGTGCTGAAGCCGAACGGGATGGGGTCGCCGATGTTGAGGTACCGCACCCGGCGACCTGCCGCCTCTACCTTTCTGGCCTCCGCGACGATGTTCCGGATGGCGTAGACGAACCCGCTAATCCGGGAGGCGACCGGGATGGCGGCGGCCGCGGAAGGCCGGGAAATCATGGGGCTGCATGTTAACAGGACTTGCGCTGGCAAGTTTTTCAGGCGCAAATCCGCGAATCATGTAACTCCTACACGTTTTCCGAGTGATTTGAGCGTCACCGGAACGGTGACGATCTTGTTAAGCTCCGCGACCGCAACGGTTTAACCGCAATGGCAAGACCTTTGGAGTAGGGGTGGGCGTGAGGACTGCGACCTCATCGCTCGCCGGCATCGCCACTGTCGGCATGACTGCGGTTCTCACCATCTCCATCCTCCCGGCGCGCGTCGCGGGCCAGCAGCCCGCGACGCCGCGCTTTCGATCCTCGGTTCAGGCGGTCGCGGTGACCGCCGTCGTCCGGGATCGGAAGGGACGGTTCCTTCGGGACCTCAAGCGAGAGGACTTCGAGGTGTTCGATCGGGGCGTGAAGCGCTCGATCAGCGATTTCAAGGCGGAGACGGCGGCGCCCGCGAGCGTCGCGATCGTCTTCGATGTCAGCGGCAGCATGCACGTGGCTGAGAAGCTCGCGTGGGGCCGTCAGGTCGTCGGGTATCTGCTCGCGGCGCTCGACGATTCGTTCGCGCCGGATGCGCGGAAAGACGACTCCGCGGCGGTGTTCACGTTTCACACGGAGCTGAAGGAAGTGCAGCCGTTCACGACCGATCGAAACGCCGTGAAGAAGGCGCTCGAGACGGTCCAGCCGTTCGGCGAGACGTCAATCTTCGACGCGATCCACGCGGCGGCGACGCGCGTGGTGGCGCGCAACACCACGCGCCGTGCGCTCGTGGTCATCACCGACGGGATCGACACCGGCAGCCGCATCACCTCGAGCGACGCGGCGGTGGCCGCCAGCAGTGTCGACGTTCCGGTGTACGTGATTGAGGTCGTTCCTCCGATCGATCATCCGGCAGGCGAGGACGGCGAGAAGTCGCCGGAGCTCGAGCCCACCAAGGAACTGGCGTGGCTTGCGGAGCGGACCGGCGGCGCGGCGTTCGTCGTGAGCGTCCCGGCGCATGCGAGCATCGCGACGCGACGGATCGTCTCGGAGCTGCGGCATCAGTACCTGCTCGCGTTCAACACCGGGGACGAACCGGGCTGGCACCCGGTCGAAGTGAAGACGCGCGACCGCGATTTGCAGGTGCGCTCGAGAGCGGGATATCTCGTGGGACGTGCGGTTGGAACGCCGGAATCAGAGTCAGGTGTCAATTGGAACAGGGACTTGTAATTACAGTAGGAGGAACGGCAATGCGGAAGTTGGCTATCGCCATCGCGGTTGTGGCGCTCGCCGGGGGCGGCTCGGCGGCCTGCGCAACCAAGAAGTTCGTGCGGACCTCTGTTGGCGAAGTGAACAACAAGGTCGACACCCTCTCGCGTTCTCTCGAAGAGACGCAGGAGCGGACGCGCCAGAACGAGCAGCGGATCGCCGAGGTGGACACCAAGGCGGACGCGGCTGGCACCAGGGCAGACGCAGCCGGCAAGTCGGCCGCGGACGCCCGTGCGGCGGCTGACCGGGTGAACGTGCGTGCCGACGACATCGAGCGCGCGTCCAAGCGGTTGATCTACGAGGTCGTGCTGAGCGAGGACCAGGGCAACTTCAAGTTCGGCCGGAAGGCCCTCCCGGACGAAGCCCGCGCCGAGATCGATCAGCTCGTCCAGCAGCTCAAGTCCGACCCGAAGGGGGCCTTCATCGAGATCGAGGGCCACACGGACTCGGTCGGCGACAAGACCTACAACGAGATGCTCGGCATGGAGCGCGCCGAGGAAGTGAAGCGGTATCTCTACGAGACGCACCAGGTGCCGCTGCACAAGATCAACGTCATCAGCTACGGCGAGGACAAGCCGGTTGCGCCGAACAACACGCGCGACGGCCGCGCCCAGAACCGGCGCGTCGTCGTTCGCATCCTCACGTAGAGCGCGGGATCGGGGGCAGGGTGCATCAATGTGCCGTCATGGGCTGGCGGCACGCCGACAATAACAGCACTTTCGCAGGGTGCTCGCATCCTGTCCCCGGTCACGCGCTTCTGGATTCAGAATCTAGAATCTAGAATCTAGAATTCAGAAGCGCAGAACTGAGAATAAAGTCCGACCCCGGGACCTCCGATAATCAATCGGAGGTCCCGTTTGTCTTTCACCCGCCTCCCCGCACGACGATGATCAGGCCGGAGCTGGGCCTTCGCCTGCAGAACTCCCCGGGCGCCCTGGCACGGGTGTGCGATCTCCTGTCGGCCGAGCGCGTCAACGTAATCGCCCTGTCGCTCGAGTCGAACGGCACGCTGCGCCTGATCGTCGACAATCCGATCCACGCGAAGGGCGTCCTCGTCGAGCGGCACTACGAGGTGCTGGAACGGAACGCGCTGGTCGTCCAGATCGGGAACAATCCCGGCGCCTTCGCGGCCGTGGCGCGGATGCTCGCGTCCTCCGGGGTCAACCTCGACTACGTCTATGCGACCGCCCGTGAAGGACAGCCGACTGCGACGGTCGTGGTCGGCGTGCCCGACGCGATGCGGGTCTCGGCAGCGGCTGGACTATAAGCGGTTCGACCCGCCATTCAGCCCATCCTCATCTTTTCGGCGTGCGCTCACGTCTATAATCCTGCGGTTCATCGACGGGAGGGAGTCATGCGTGCTCTTGTCAGCCGGATCGCGCTCGGTCTGCTGATCTCGGCAACCGGTGTCGCGCACTCCGGAGTCACCACCCCGAAGTTCGCCTACACCGACCACACGCTCTCGAACGGTCTTCGGGTGCTCGTGGCCGAGGATCACTACGCGCCGGTCGTATCGGTCGCGATCGTGTACAACGCCGGCTCGCGTGACGAGCGGAAAGGGCGCACCGGGTTCGCGCACCTCTTCGAGCACATGATGTTCAAGGGATCGGCGAACGTCGCGGACGGCGAGCACTCGCGGCTGATCCAGAACAACGGCGGGCGCATGAACGCCACGACCGATCAGGACCGGACGCTGTATTACGACACGCTGCCGGCCAATCAGCTCGACCTGGTGCTGTTCCTCGAGGCGGATCGCATGCGCTCGCTCGACATCAGCCGCGAGAACCTCGACAACCAGCGGAACGCGGTGCAGGAGGAGCGCCGGCTCCGGCTCGACAACCAGCCGTACGGCCGCACGTTCGAAGTCCTCCAGAGTCTCGCCTACGAGAACTCGTACAAGCACCTGCCGATCGGATCGATGGAAGACCTCAACGCCGCCAGCGTCGAGGACGTGGCGCAGTTCTTCAAGACCTACTACGCGCCCAACAACGCCGTGATGGCGATTGTCGGGGATGTCGACACCAAGGCGTGCCTGGCGCGAGTCAGGAAGTACTTCGAGAGCATCCCCTCGCAGGCCCGGCCGCCCTCTGTGGACATGTCGGAGCCGCCGCAGAAAGCGGAACGCCGCCAGACGGTCGAGGACCCGCTCGCGCGCCTCACGCGCCTCGATGTCGCGTACAAGATTCCCGACGCCAAATCTCCCGACCTCGAGCCGCTGCAGGTCCTCAGCCTTGCGCTCGGCGGCGGGCGGAGCTCGCGCCTCTATCAGTCGCTCGTGCGTGACAAACAAGTGGCCGCCCAGGCCGGGACGGCCGTGGGAGAAAACCGCGGTCCAGGCCTGTTCCAGGTGTTCATCGCGGTCACGCCAGGGAAGGCCGTCTCCGATGTGGAGGACGCGTTGAGCGCGCAGCTCGAGGCGGTCAAGACGGGCGAGCTCGCGGCCTGGGAGCTCGACAAGGCGCGGAACGCCGTGCGCCGGGGCTTCATCAGCTCGATGGGCAGCTCGTTCGACCGCGCGGTCCTGCTCGCCGAGTACACCGCCTTCCTCGGCAAGCCGGACAAGATCTTCACGCAGCTCGACGAGATCGCCGCGGTGACCGCCGCCGACGTTCAGCGCGTCGCGCGGCAGTACCTCCGCGGCGAAAGCAGGACCGTCGTCATCACGGTCCCCAAGGCCGCGCCGAAGTCTGACGGCGCGAAAGGAGGCGCGTGATGCTGCGGACCGTCGCGTTCGTGATCGCTCTGACCGCCGCTCAAACCGCGCCACCGCCGGCGAAAACGCCGCAGCCCAAGGGCAAGGCGCCGGTCTCGAACGAGATCCTTCGGGTCAAGCTCCCGCGGCCGGCCGAAGCGGACCTTCCAAACGGCCTGCACCTCATCGTGCTCGAGGACAGGCGGCTGCCGCAGATTTCCTTCGAGATCATCATCCCTGGGGCGGGCGGTTACTTCGACGCGCCCGATCGGCTTGGGGTCGCCGCCTTCACCGCGTCGATGATGCGGGAAGGGACGACCGCTCGAACGTCACAGCAGATCGCCGAGCAGATCGACTCCATGGCGGCCGGCCTGAGCGCATCGGCCGGCGCTTCGTCCTGGAGCGCGTCGATCTCCGGATCGAGCCTCACCGAGCACTTCGACCGCCTGCTCGCGCTCACGGCCGACGTGCTGCTGCATCCGACGTTTCCGCAGGAGGAGCTGGATCGGTACAAACAGCGCACGCGCGCCGGTCTGGTTCAGCAGCGCACGAGCCCGCAGTTCCTCGCCAACGAGCTCTACTCCCGCGTCCTGTTCGGACAGCATCCGGCAAGCCGCGTGTCCCCGACGCTCGAATCGCTCGACAGAGCGACGCGCGACGCGCTCGTCGCCTGGCACCGCGAGCGCTACGTGCCGGATCACGCTGCGATCGCCATCGCCGGGGACATCTCGCTCGACGAAGCGCGCACGCGCCTCGAATCGGCGCTATCCGGCTGGAAGAAGTCCGGCGCCGCCAAACCGGTCGTCGAGAATCCCGCGGAGCTCGGCGGAGCGAGGATCGCGATGGTCGCGCGCTCCAACTCTGTCCAGACGTCATTGTTCGTCGGGACGCAGTCCATCAACCGCACCAGTCCCGATCACCCCGCGTTCGTCGTCGCAAACCGCGTGATTGGCGGCGGCTCGACGGGCCGTTTGTACAACAATCTCCGGGAGCAGAAGGGCTACACCTACGGCGCGTACAGCGGCCTCTCGGCCGGGCTCTACCGCGGCTCCTGGCAGGCGACGACCGACGTCCGCACCGAGGTGACGGCGCCGGCGATCGACGAGATTCTCGGCGAGATCGAGCGGCTTCGCCGCGAGCCGGTGCCGGAGGCGGAGCTCCAGGAGGCCAAACGCGCCATGGTCGCCTCGTTCGCGCTCTCGCTCGAGTCACCCGAGACGGTCATCAACTACTACATCACGCGCTGGCAGTACGGGCTCGCGGCGGATTACTGGGACAAGTATCCCGAGCGTCTGATGGCGGTGACGGCCGGAGAAGTGCAGGCTATCGCGAAGAAGTATCTCGATCCGTCGCGCCTGCAGCTCGTGGCGGTCGGCGACGCGAAGATCGCGGAGACCCTCAAGAGTCGCGGGACCGTCGAGATCTACGACACCGACGGGAAGCGAATCTCGCTACCGTAAGCATTGTGGATTGCGGATTGTCGATTGAGGATTTATTGCTGATTGCCAATCCTCAATCGACAATGCTGGGTTCAGATTGTGGATTGCGGCAGTCCGTTGTCGGCGACCTTCAGAAGTGCCGTGGCGAATGTGTCCACTTCTTCCAGCGTCGTGTACACGTTCGGCGTCACGCGCGCGCCTTCGTACTCGGCATGGACGATCGGCGTGACGATGATGCGCCACTTGTCCCAGAGGTGCGCGGTCCACTTCGGCGTCGGGATGCCGGTGATGCCCACCGTCCCGATGGCGCCCGACTCGCCCGCCGCCAGCGCCGTGTGCAGCTTCACGCGCGGGTGATCCTTGACCTTCGTCGCCCACCGATCGCGCAGGTAGCGCAGACGGGCGAACTTGCGATCGAGCCCGATCGCGTCCATGAAGGTCAGCGCTTCCGCGATCGCGTTGTGGTTCGCCGCCGGGTGCGTCCCGATCTCCTCGAACTTCCGGATGTCCTTCTCTTTCGAGGCCGCCGCGGGCGTCAGCGGCCAGAGCGACGCGATGTTCTCCCGCCGGACGTACAGGAAACCGGTCCCGACGGGCGCGAGCAGCCACTTGTGCAGGCTCGTCCCGTAGTAGTCGCATCCGAGGTCCGCGATGCGGAAGGGGAAGTGCGCGAACGCGTGGGCGCCGTCGACGACGGTCTTGATCCCGCGCGCGCGCGCCATCGAGCAGATGTCCTGCACCGGGAAGATCTGGCCGGTCAGATTTGTTATGTGGCAGAAGTGGATGACCTTCGTCGCCGGTGTGATCGCCTGCTCGAAGCGTTTCACGAGGTCCGACCTGGTCGGCGGCACGGGGAACGAGATTCTCGTCAGCTTGATCTTGTCGCGCCGTACGCGCTGCTCCCAGGTGTCCAGCATCCGGCCATAATCCTGGTTCGTCGTCAGGACCTCATCTCCCGCCTTGAGATCGAGCCCGAGCTGCGCGATCTGCAGCGCTTCGCTCGCGTTGCGCGTGATCGCGAGCTCCTCCGGGTCGCAGCCGGCCGCGGCGGCGAGCCGGCGGCGGACGCTCTCGATGTTCGGCTCGAGGATCTGCCACATGTGGTAAACGGGCGCCTGGTTCGAGATGTCGAGGTATCGCTTGAGCGCTTCGTGGACCACGCGGGGCGAGGGGCAGACGCCGCCGTTGTTGAGATTGATGATGGTCCGATCCAGCGTGAACGCCTGCTGGATCTCGCCCCAGTAGCGCTCGTCGGCCGCGACCTCGTCCGGCGTCCCCCCGGCGGCGCGTGCCGCCGCGGCCTGGACCCGAGCGAGGCCGTCCGGAGCCAGCGCGGCCAGAGCCGCGCCGCTGGCAAGCCCGGAACGATGAAGAAAGGCGCGGCGGCTAAGCATGGCTACCTCCCGGCGCGTAAGGATACAATGGGCGCCGCCAAAGCGAGCCGCGATGCGAGAGTACGGCCTCCTCATCCTTCGCCTGGGTCTGGGCGCCGTCTTCATCGGCCACGGCGCGCAGAAGCTCTTCGGCATCTGGGGAGGTGGCGGGCTCAGCGCGATGGCGGGCACGTTCCAGGGCCTCGGGCTCGTTCCCGCCTTTCCGCTGGCCCTGCTGGTCGGCGTGACCGAATTTTTCGGCGGCCTGTGCCTGGCGACGGGCGCCTTCGTGCGGTTCGTCGCCCCGCCGCTGGCCGCCGTCATGGCCGTGGCCATCTGGAAAGTCCACCTTCCCAACGGCTTTTTTCTCAATTGGTACATGCGTCCGGGGGTCGGCCACGGCTTT
The DNA here is from genome assembly GCA_963847125.1 of uncultured Acidobacteriota bacterium. Lineage (GTDB taxonomy): Bacteria > Acidobacteriota > Vicinamibacteria > Vicinamibacterales > 2-12-FULL-66-21 > DATAEE01. The sequence goes on along the minus strand of CAWJYM010000004.1, from coordinate 501,576 downwards.
GAGTTCAACATGACCTTGATCGCCGGGCTGACTTGCCTGATGTTCATGGGTGCCGGCGCGCTGTCGGTGGACGGGTTTCGCGAGCGCTCGGCTGAGTCGGAAGCGGCGGGACGCGCGAGGCTCAGGGCTGGTAAAGTCTAGGGCTTCTGAACGAGGGTTCTCGAGGTTCTTGGGGTTCTCAGGGTTCTTAGGGTTCTTAAGGTTCTTGGGTTCACAGGGTTCTTAGAGGTTCGGAGGTTCGAGATGGATCGACGTGACTTCTTGAAATCCGTCGGCGCCGGGGGCATCGCGGCCGGGGTGATCGCGCCCGCCGAAGCCGAAGCCCAGACCGGCGGTCGCACGCTCGGCCCCGGTCCGGTGCCGATACGTCTCAACATCAACGGACAGATGCGCTCGCTCGAGGTCGAGCCGCGCGTGACGCTGCTCGACGCGGCGCGCGACCGGCTCGGGCTCACCGGCCTCAAGCGCGTCTGCGATCGCGGGACGTGCGGCGCGTGCACCATGATTGTCGATGGGCGCACGATCTACTCCTGCTCGACGCTGGCGATTGAGGCGCAGGGGAAGACTATCCGCACGGTCGAAGGGCTCGCCGCGGCGGGATCGCTGCACCCCGTGCAGCAGGCCTTCTGCAACCACGACGCGCTGATGTGCGGCTTCTGCACGCCCGGCTTCGTGATGGCCGCGGTCGCCCTCGGCGACAAGAACCCCAAGCCGACGCGCGAGGAAGCCTGCCAGGCGCTCGACGGCAACATCTGCCGCTGCGGCACCTACGTGAAGCTCCTCGCGGCGGTCATGGACCCGAAAGGAGGCGCCCGTGGCTAAGTGGCCATCGTCCCCTGAGCTGCTCGGCAAGCCCATCCCGCGTCTGGACGGCCCCGCCAAGACGACCGGCGCCGCCAAGTACTGGTACGACATTCAGCGGCCGGGCATGCTGTTCGGCCGGATCCTCCGTTCGCCCCACGCGCACGCGCGCGTGCGCGCGATCGACCTGTCCGCGGCCGAGAAGGCGCCAGGCGTCAAAGCGGCCCTCGCGATCGTCGACGCGACCTCGCCCGACGCGAAGGTGATGTACCAGGGCGACGAGGTCGCCGCCGTCGCGGCCGAGACCGAAGAACAGGTGCGCGACGCGGCGCGGCTCATCAAGGTCGACTACGAGGTCCTGCCCCACCTGGCGACCGTCGAGCAGGCGATGCGCGCCGAAGCGCCACGCGTGTTCAAGGACGGGAACGTCCGCGAGGCGAACGCGCAGGAAGAAGGCGATCTGGAGGCCGGCTTCAAGGCCGCGGCTCACATCGTCGAAGGCGTCTATTCGACCCAGGTCCAGACGCACACCAGCCTCGAGACGCACGGCTGCGTCTGCGAATGGGAGGGCGACAAGCTGACGGCGTGGGTCTCGACGCAGGCCGTCCACGGCACGCGCGAGGGATTCGCGACCGGCCTGAAGATCCCTCAGACGAACGTCAGGGTCATCACCGACTACATGGGCGGCGGCTTCGGCAGCAAGTTCGGGCCGGACGTCCAGGGGCTCACCTGTGCGAGGCTCGCGCAGAAGGCGGGACGCGCGGTGAAGCTGATGCTCGATCGCAAGGAAGAGCATCTGGCGACCGGCAATCGGCCTTCGGCCTTCGCGAAGGTCCGCGCGGGTCTGTCGGCCGACGGCAAGCTGACGGCGTTCGACGCCGAGACGTGGGGGACGGGCGGGGCCGGCGCTGGCGCCGGGTTCAACCCGCTGCCGTACACCACGTATGTGTGGCCCGCCCGCCGCCGCAGGCACCGTGACGTCTTCATCAACGCGGGCGCACAGCGCGCGTTCCGCGCGCCGGGCCATCCGCAGGCGTCCTTCATCACCGAGGTCGTGATGGACGAGCTCGCCGACAAGGCGGGCCTCGATCCCCTCGAGCTCCGGATGCGCAACCTGCCGCCCGAAGCGCCGAACGCGATGTGGACGAAGTACTTCCCGATGGCGGCGGAAAAGATCGGCTGGAGCAAGCGCCACAAGACCGGCGATCCGACGCCCGGTCCGATCAAGCGCGGCCTGGGATGCGCGGCGAACCGGTGGGGCGGCGCGGGCAACCCCAAGACGCAGGCGCACTGCGACGTCTTCGCCGACGGCAGCGTCGTCATGAAGATCGGCACGCAGGACATCGGCACCGGCACGCGGACGATGGTCGCCTTGATCACCGCGGAGACCTTCGGGCTGCCGCTCGAGGCCGTGAAGGTCGAAATCGGCGACAGCAACTATCCGTTTGCGCCGGGCAGCGGCGGCAGCGTGACGATCGGCTCGATCTCGCCGCCGGTCCGCCACGCCGCCGAGAACGCGCTCGCCGCGCTGGCCGCGAAGGTGGCGCCGGCGCTGGGCGGCACCGATCCGGCGACGATCGTCGCGTCGAAAGGGCGCGTGCACGTCCAGAACGATCCCTCGAAGGGGATGACGTGGAAGGAAGCGTGCAAGCGCCTCGGGACCGAGACGATCAGCGTGGACGGCACGTGGCAGAAAGAGCTCGCGACGGTCGGCACGAGCGGCGTGCAGTTCAGCGAGGTCGAGGTGGACATCGAGACCGGCATCACGAAGGTGAAGAAGATCGTCTGTGTCCAGGACACCGGCCTGCTCCTCGATCGGTTGACCGCCGACAGCCAGTGCTACGGCGGCATCATCATGGGGATCGGGTTCGCGCTCTTCGAGCACCGCATCCTCGACCGCAACACGGCGAAGATGGTGAACCCGAACATGGAGTGGTATCTGCTGCCGGGGCCGTCGGACATCCCGGAGATCGACGTCACCATCGTCGATCAACCGGACCGCGGCGTCGTAGGGCTCGGCGAGCCGCCGACGATCTCGACGGCGTCGGCCATCGCCAACGCCGTCGCCAATGCCACCGGCGTACGGATACGGAGCCTGCCGATCACGCCGGAGCGTGTGCTGGCGGCGCTGCAACAGGACAAGCGAGGAGGGACGCTGTGAAGCCCTTTGCGTACGTCAACGCCGCGAATGAGAAGGAAGCGCTCGCCGCGCTCGCGCAGGCGGGCGCTCAGGCGCCGCGCGGGAGGATCCTCCCGATCGCCGGCGGCATGGACCTGCTCGCGCTGATGAAGGACTACGTCGCGCAGCCGGAGCGCCTCGTCAACGTCAAGGGGCTGGACCAGACGATTGCGGCCACGCCCGATGGCGGACTGCGGATCGGCGGAGGAATACGGCTCGCGGATCTTGCCGACCACCCCATCGCCCGGAAGCTGTACCCGGCGCTCACCGACTCGGCGGCCGAGGTCGGGACGCCGCAGATTCGCAACGTCGGAACGCTCGGCGGCAACCTGACCCAGCGCCCGCGCTGCTGGTATTTCCGCAATGAGGAGTTCGACTGCCTGAAGAAGGGCGGGTCGCGCTGCTTTGCCGTGGATGGGGAGAACCAGTACAACGCGATCTTCGGGAACGGACCGTGCTACATCGTCCATCCGTCGAGCCTGGCCGTTCCGCTGATCGCGTACGGCGCGAAGTTCCGGGTCGCGGCAGCCTCGGGCGATCGCTCGGTCGAGGCGTCCGACTTCTTCGTATCGCCGGACAAGAACGTCCAGGTCGAGAACGTGCTCACCGCGAGCGAGCTCGTGACGCACGTCATGCTCCCCCCGCCGGGGTCGGCGCGCAGCGCCGTCTACGAGGTGCGTTTCAAGCAGTCGCACGATTGGCCGCTCGCGATGGCGGTCGTGGTGCTCACGATGACGGGCGCCCGCACGGTTCAGCGGGCGCGGGTGGTGATGGGCGCGGTCGCGCCGATCCCGTGGCAATCCGCCGCGGCTGAGCAGGCGCTCGCCGGGAAGACCATCAACGAAGAAACGGCATCGGCCGCGGCAGATGCCGCGGTGAAAGAGGCGCGGCCGATGACCGAGAACGGCTACAAGGTGCAGATCGCGCGGACGGCAGTGAAGCGGGCGATTCTGAAGGCCGCCGGCTTGCCGGTCCCGGCGTTCAGCGCGTAGCGTAGGAGGGCGGGGCCTCTCAGGCCCCGCCGGAGAACATGGATCATCCACATCTCACATCTCGTCTGATCCAGCCGACGACCTGCAGCCATCTCCGCCACAAGGGGATGTACGTCATGGCCGAATACCATGAGGAGTACGACGATGGCGGCGACGCCACGGCGTACTGGTGCACCTGTACCCAGAAGCCCATCGGCCCGGACGGCGGGTTCGCGAGCGCCGAAACGTGCAAGCCGGGCAGGGAGTGTTGCGGTTAGAATAAGAAGGTTCGAGAGGGTTGATATGAGATACCTGAGCATTGCGGCGGCGGTGATCCTGGCCGGGACCGTAACGTTGTCGGCCGATAACTCGAGCACGATTGCCGGCGATTACGTCGAGGCGCGCACGGTCGAGGTATTCACCGGCGGCTGCATCATGAACATGGACGGCGAGAGCGGCGGTCGCGAGGCCGTGATGGCCTGGCGCGTCAATCAGGGCGCGTACGAGGGCGTCGCGCTCGGCGGGCTCAAGGTCGTCGCCATCGTCGCGGGGGACGTCAACCTTGGCACGCACGAGCTCGGCGGCGCGGCTCCGAGCACCGTGAAGTCGATTGTGTTCGTCGACGAGCGCGCGACCATCGCGCAGCGCGACGCGCTCGTGGCGTTCGCGAGATCGATGTCGAGGGGCCTGATCGACGCCACCGCCGACGTGCGCCAGTCGAGCGTCACGTTCGAGCGCAGCGCGGAAGCCATCCGCGTCCAGGCGGGCGACGCCAAGCTGAACGTCATCACGAAGCTCGAGCACAACCCGAGCTGCGGCGCGCTGAAGTGGTTCGAGCCGCTGAGCCCGATCGACGGCGCCGCCATCGGGATGACGAAGATGTTCACGTTCGCTGACAACGCCTTGAACCGCAGCTGGCGGCAGGTCGATCAGCGCTCGGCGTTCTTCGGGACATTCGGGGCTCAGTAAGTTTTGAGTTCTGAGTCTTGAGTGCTGAGTGTTGAGTTCTGGGTCACAACTCAGAACTCACAACTCAGAACTGCGCTCTTCAGACCTGCATGTCCGTCTTCCTGGTCCTTCTCGTCTCGGCGAACGCCCTTTCGGCTGCAAAAATCACCGACGCGCCACCGCCGGAGCTGGCTCCGGCGGTGCGCGAGCTGATCGCGGCCCCGGGCGCGCGTGTCACCGCTTCCAGCACCACGCTCGACTTCTGGTGGGTGAAGACGCTTCCGCAGAAGGAGGCGGCCGCGCCCTCGTGGCAGAACGTAGAGGAAGGCACGCTCGTCGGCGCGGTGCGCGTGTCGGCCGTCTACCGCGACATCCGGGGCCGCGTGATCAAGCCGGGCGTCTACACGCTTCGATACGGCATTCAGCCGGCCAACGGCGATCACCTCGGCGTCTCGCCGTTCCGGGAGTTCCTCCTGCTCAGCCCCGCCGCGGCCGACACCGACGTCAAGCCCACGGGTCATGAGGGCACCGTCGATCTGTCGAAGCAGACGATCGGCGGCTCGCACCCCGCCGTGTGGAGCCTGGATCCTCCCGCCGCGACCGACGCCGCGCCGCTGAGCGGAGTGACCAACGACGCGGGCCACGAGGCGGTCGTGTTCGAGGTCCCGACGGCCTCTGGAAAGCCCCTGCGCTTCGGCCTCATCCTGGTCGGCAAGATCGAAGCGTAATCCTTGGATCTGGAAAACCGCGCCGCGCTCATCGCCGGCGGCAAACGGATCGGCGCCGCCGTCGCCCGCGCGCTTGCCGAGCGCGGCTGCGACGTCGCGCTGACCTACAACCGCTCGCGCCAGGAGGCGGAACAATCGGCGCACGACGTCACAGCCGCCGGGCGCCGCGCGTCGATCGTCGAGGCGGATCTGACCGACGCGTCGGCGTGCGCTCGCGCGGTGGATCACGCCGCGAGCACGTTCGGCCGCCTCGACGTGCTGGTCCACATGGCATCGCTCTACACGGCGGTCCCGTTCGACAAGCTGACCGTCGAGGACTTCGACCGGAACCTCGCGGTCGATCTCCGCTCGGGGTTTCTGTGCTCGCGCGCCGCGGTACCGCACATGCGCGCGGCCGGCGGCGGGCGGATCATTCTCTTTTCGGACTGGCTCTCCGTGAGCCGCCGCCCGCGGTATCCGGGCTACCTGCCGTACTACGTCGCGAAAAGCGGCGTCATGGCGCTCGCGGAGGCGCTGGCGCTCGAGCTCGCTGCGGACGGCATCCTCGTCAACGCGATCGCGCCCGGTCCGATCCTCGCGCCGCCCGACACGTCCGACGCCGAGCTCAAGGCAGTCGCGGAATCCACGCCGCTTGGACGCTGGGGCGGCCCGGAGGAGATCGCCAAGGCGGTCATCGCCCTCATCGGCTCCGATTTCATCACCGGCGAAACGGTCCGGGTCGACGGCGGCCGCCACATCCGGTAGGCGCCGTACGAAGAATCTCCGCTACGGCAGAGCTTCGAGGGCAGCCATCTTGCACTCCATCCGGATACCGCCGGTGGAGAAGCGCCGGCCGAGGACCGAATGGCTGCGACCCCGCACACCGCTTTCCGGGAGATTCCCGAACGTCGGGCCGAGGGCAGCCGGCGCCAGGTGCGCATCCTCCTCGTGGAGGATGACGAGGATGTCAGGCTTCTACTGACGGTGGTGCTGAAGCGCGCTGGCTACCAGGTCAGCGCCACGGCGGACGCCGACCAGGCGCTCCAGGCTCTGCATCGCGGGCGCCACGATTTGATCCTCACCGACTATTGCCTGCCGAGGAAAGACGGACTGGAGTTCCTGGCGGAAGCGCGCTCCGAGGGTACCCTCGCCGGTGCGCCTGTCATCCTGTGCACCGCTTTTCCACCGAACCGCCTCTGCGGCGTCACCGTCGTGGAGAAGCCCATCGACCTCGATGCGCTCCTGCGGCAGATCCGATTAGCCTTGAAGCGCTAGCTCAGAATCCAGAATCTAGAATTCAGAATCTAGAATTCAGAATCTAGAAGGTGGTGTTCTCTCTTCCAGATTCTAAATTCTACATTCTAAATTCTTACAACGTCTTCAGGTACTCGATGAGCGCCCTCCGTCGGGCGTCGGTCCGAATGCGCCTCCAGACGTCGTGTCCTCGGTTGTCGCAGCCTTCACGGTTCGCGTTGAACCAGTCCCGCCGTTCGCCGTACCGCCCGATCAGCGCCGCTTCGTCCAGCCACACCGATCGCTCATCCGGGTACAACGGTTGTCCGACGCGTTGACGATCGAACCGCCGGGCCGCCATGACGCTGAAGATCTTCGGACGCTCGGCCGCCGGCCCGAGCAGATGATGGAGCGTCGGGACGCTCCCGTTGTGCAGGTAGGGATAGTTCGCCCAGACGCCGGTGAGCGGCGTCGCCGCGTACCCGTCGCTGGGCCTGAGGCGTCCTTGCGTCGCAAGAGGGCTGTTCTCGAAGGCTTCGACGAAGGCCGGCCCCACCACGTCGAGACGGGCGCGGTCGGTTCCGACGTCCTGATGCTTGCCGGGCCACGCGACGTTGCCCCTCCCGTCGTACACGCCATGACAACGCGCGCAGCCGACCTCGTCCGAGTAGAAGAGCGCCCGCCCCTCGGCTGCGAGCGCTCGATCGATCTCGTAGGGATAGCGGGGCGGCCTCAGATGCCTGACGACCGTCTCGAATTCTTCCTTGATCGTGGGCACGACAACCGCGTCCAGCGTCTCGAAGGAGCGATCCTTCTTCAGTTCCATCGAGGAGGCCATGAGCGGGAATCGGCCGTGGAAGCTGCCGTCGGCGTACCAGCGGCCAGCCTGCATCTTGGCCGCGGTGTGCCAGAGCGGCGGCACTTTGACGTCACCGCGGCCGACATCGTCGTTTGCCGGCATCCGCCCGTCGTTCGGTCGCATGTACAGCTCGACGTGAGAGGCGGCGAATGCCGTCGAACGCGCGCGGGTGAGCGAATCGATCTTGTCGTGATGATGACTCGTCAGGATGTCGTTCGCCCGGGCCGCGAGATCGTGCGCGGCCGAGCCGCGGGCCAGGAGCCTGCGCCCGGCCGGGTTCGTGAGGCGCTTCAACGAATCGCCGAGAATCCTGTCGTCGAAGACCTTGGTCCCCGCGCCGAAATACGCGACGCCGTCGATCTCGGCGGTGTGACAGATCACGCAGTTCACGGTCCACATGAGCGGCTGCGTCGGATCCACCGCCGGCGCCATGCCGTAGGCGGGCACGTACCGGTTTTCCGGCCACGCGCACGAGCCCGACGCGGTCGCGGACGATCGTGTGCACGTCGCCGCCGACGATCTGCGTCGCGAGGTTGCTGTCGAAGAGCGACTGCGGAATCCAGGCGGAGCTCTCGTACGTCTGGTACATGAACGCGAAGAACGCCCGGCGCCGTTCGCTTTCGGGGCGCGGGTCGTCCGGGCTCCATTCGACGACGAGGTTGCGGATGTCCGACTCGAAGGATGCGGCGAGCGTCTCCCGCGTAAGGCGCGCGGCAGGCTTGCCCCGAGCGAAGTCGAGGGGCGACGGGGCCGCGCTCGACAGGACGAACACGGCAGCGGCGAGCGGAACGAGCGCCGCCGCGGAGAGTCCAAGAGCTTGCCTTGAGCGTAGTCGAAGGGCTTGTCTGACGTCAGGCATGCCGCGCCTCCTCATTCGAGGCTAGGCTGTCGGCCTGGCTCAGGTCGTGAACGCGCGCTGAATCAGGGTGAAAAAGGGTGAGGGAGGGCGCTGAGTCTTGGGAAGGACGCGGAAAAGCTTAAACGCAGAGAGCGCAGAGAACGCGGAGACGCAGCGACGGCCGACCGGCGCGCCTGCGGCGCGTGGGTTGTACGAGAGACCGCGGACGTAAGAGGCAGGCGCGGTTCAGTTGGCTCTTACGTCCGCGGTCTCTCGCACAACCCTAGGCCCGACCGGAGGTCGGGCCCGGTCGGCCGCCGCTCGGTATCTGCGTTCTCGGCGCCGTCTGCGTTTTAGATCGGCTTTGCCCGGAGTCAGGAGGCTCGAGCTCCCGCGAAGAGCGCCCGCATCGATTCGAGAGCCCCGCTCAGCTCGCGCCGCTCGCGCGCGAAGCAGAACCGCACGTATCCTTCGCCGGCCGCGCCGAAGTCGACACCCGGCACGCACCCGATGCGGCCCTCGGAAATCAGATACTCGGCGATCGACCAGGAGATCGACGGCTGGCCGGTTCGGCCTGATGCCTTCGCCCAATCCGGGTTGACGCGGAGGAACGCGTAGAACGCCCCCTTTGGCGGCGTCCCGCTGAACACGCCGGCGGCGGCGCTGGCGACGCCGGCGTAGAACAGGTCGCGCCTGGCCTGCAGCTCCTGGCGAAACTGCTCGACCGACGCCTGCGATCCTTCCAGCGCGCCGATGCCGCCGAACTGGACGACCGACGCGATGTTGCTCGCGGTATAGAACAGGACTTTCTTCATCCGCTCGCGCAGCTTCGGATCCTTGACGGCTACGTAGCCGAGGCGCAGGCCGGTCATCGCGTACGTCTTGCTGAACGTGTAAAGCGGCAAGGTGCGCTCGTACATCCCCGGCAGCGACGCGATGCTGACGTGCTCGACGCCGTCGAAGAGGACGTCCTCGTACGCCTCATCGGCGAAGATCCAGAGGCCGTGCTTCGCCGCGAGGTCCGCGATCGCCTGCAGGTCGTCGCGCGTCAGGACTCCGCCCGTCGGGTTGTGCGGGGTGTTCAGGTAGATGACGCGGGTCTTGTCGGTGATCTTGGAGGCCAGTTCGTCCAGGTCGTATCGCCAGCCGAGCCGCTCGCGCAGCGGGCAAGGCACCGGCACGGCGCGCGCCGCGAGCACATTGCCCACGCAGGGGGGCCACTCCGGGTCGGGAACGATGACTTCGTCCCCAGGCTCGAGGAGCCCCTGGCAGGCCATGAACAGGGCATGGATGCCGCCGGTCGTGACCATGATCTCGTCGGGGCTCACCGGGATGCCGTTCCGGCGGCGCAGCTTCTCGGCCAGCAGATCCAGCAGCTTCGGGACGCCGGTCGTCTGCACGTAGTGCGTCTTGTTGTCCGCGATCGCGCGCGCCATGGCATCCTTGACGCTGTCGGGGGCGTCGAAGCTGACGTCTCCCTGATCGAGCCGAAAAGGATCCTTGAGGCCGAACATCATGTCGCGGATCCGAATGATGCCGGAGAAGGGAACCGAGTCGTAGAACTGGCCCATACACTCTGATTATAGATGCTCATTGTGGATTGCTGATTGGGGATTGTGGATTGAACCATGCGCAAACCTGCCGAGACCGACCATCCTGTTCACGACCTGATACGCGAGCGCTGGAGCCCGCGCGCGTTCGACGACCGGCCCGTCGATCGCGCGGATCTCTCGTCGTTGCTCGAGGCGGCGCGCTGGGCGCCTTCGTCCGGGAACGAGCAGCCCTGGCGCTTCGTCATCGCCGAGCGGCACACCGATCCGGCCGCGTTCGATCGTTTGATCGGCTCGCTCAACGAGTCGAACCAGGTCTGGACGCGGCTCGCGCCGATCGTCGGCTACTCGGTGGCGTCGATGACCTGGGAGCGGACCGGTAAGCCGAACCGGCACGCGTGGCACGACGTCGGCCTCTCGATGAGCATGCTGCTCGTCGAAGCCACGTCGCGAGGCCTGTTCGTGCACCAGATGGCGGGGTACGACGCGCAGAAGGCGCGCGAGGCCTGCGGGATTCCCGAGGGGTTCGACCCGGTCGCCGCCTTCGTGGTCGGCCATCCCGGCCCGATCGATCGTCTCGACGAGCGTAACCGGACTCGCGAGGTCGCGCCGCGCGCACGGCGGCCGGTCAGCCAGTTCGCTTTTCAGGGACGCTGGGGATCTTCGCTTGCTCCAGAATCGCGCTGAGGGTGGACAGCGCCCGTCCGGCGGGCAGGTTGCTGATGTAGAAATGCCGCGCGCCCGCGCGCGCGAGCGTCGACAGCGTGCGCGCGCAGATGTCCACGGCGGTCGCTCCCTCGCCGAACTCCTTCAGGAGCTCCTCGGCCGGCACGGGCAGGAATCCTTTCAGCACCTCGAGCGTGCGCGGGTTCGCGCTGCGGTAGTAGAAGACGCCGAACACTCCCGGCTGGCGAAGCCCTTGTCGCTCCCCCTCGCGCACGAACCGCTCGACCGCAGCCGCATCGTGATGAGAAACGACCTGGGTCAGATAGAAGTCGGCAGTCGCGTCTTCGGCAAGCAGGTACTCCACCTGGCGCCCCGGTTCGGCGTGAGGGTTCGCCCAGCCGCCGAGCCGCAGCTCGGGCTGCCTCGCCCGAATCTCCTTCCGAAGCTCCCACGCGTGCGCGACGCACCGGGGCGCGCCGACGGACTTGTCGCCCCCCAGCACAACCAGCGAACCGAAGCTCTGCTGCACAGCGCGGTCCGCGTAGGCCAGGCAGTACTCCAGCGTGTGCTTGCTCGTCAGAAACGGAACGATGTGGCTGCGGGGTACGTCGCTGCCAAGGTTCGTCACCAGGTGCCGCAGGTTGTCTTCCTCCCGCAGGCCGACGGCGCTGTCGGTGATGAAGACGAAGGTCCCGCCGCGGACCAGGCCGCGCACCGCGTGATACGTGTCGATCCACGCGTCCATGCCCGCCGCGGCGCCCAGCTCGGCGCGTGGAGGGCGCAGTTCGGCCGCGATCACGTGGTCGTGGCTCACGAGCGCGTCGGTCAGCGAGGTCACAAACTACAAATTATACTATCCAACTGATGTTCGACCCGGCGGCGCGGGCAGCGCTCACCTCGCTTCCCCAGATTCCCCTTCCGTCATGGCCGACCCCGGTGGAACCCATGCCGCGGCTCGCGGCCGCGATCGGCACGCGCGCGGAGCTCTTCGTCAAGCGCGACGACGCGATCCCGTTCGGCTTCGGGGGCAACAAGATCCGCAAGCTGAGCATCGTTGCGGCCCAGGCGCTTCGTGAAGGTGCGGACACGCTCATCACGTGCGGCGGCGTGCAATCGAACCATGCGCGCGCGACCGCCGCGTTCGCCGCGCGGCTGGGGCTGCGCGCCGTTCTCGTCGCCAACGGCGTCCCCCCCGCGACCCCGACCGCCAACGCTCTGCTCGACGCTCTGCTCGGCGCCGAGATGCACTACGTGTCGTCGCGCGACGCGCGCGACCCCGCGATGCAGGAGATCGCCGGCAGGCTCCTCCACGAGGGACGACGCCCGCACATCATCCCGCTCGGCGCTTCGACGCCGCACGGCGCGGCGGGATACGCGCTCGCGGTGGCGGAGCTTCTCGGCCAGATCGAACCGCCCGATGTGATCGTCCACGCGACCTCATCCGGCGGCACGCAGGCCGGCATCGTCGCGGGCTGCCGCCTCGCCGGCCTCGACACCCGCATCGTCGGCATCAGCGCCGACGACCCGCGTGCGGCGCTGACCGAGGTCGTCCAGCGCATCATCGACGGGCTTGGGTCCGTCGCGGGCTCACCCGACGCGCTGCGCCGGACGGCGCCGGCGATTGAAGTGGACGACGGGTTCGTGGGGGAGGGGTACGGCATCCCGACGCCCGCGTCGCGCGAAGCGCTCGAGCTGGCGGCGCGATGCGAGGGGATCTTTCTCGATCCAACGTACACGGCGAAGGCGATGGCGGGCCTCATCGCGTACGCACGGCGCGGCGACTTCGAGGCTGGGGAGCGCATCCTCTTCTGGCATACCGGAGGTCAGGTGGGCCTGTTCGCGCGATGACGACATTGACGTTCCTGGGCGCGGCGCGGACCGTGACCGGGTCGAAGCATCTGCTCGACACCGGGCAGGCGAAGGTGCTCGTGGACTGCGGGCTCTTCCAGGGGCTCAAGAGCCTGCGGGAGCGGAACTGGCAGGCGCTGCCGGTCAACCCCGCGTCGATCGACTCGGTCGTCCTGACTCACGCCCACCTCGATCATGTCGGCTGGCTCCCGCGGCTCGTCGCCGGCGGGTTCAAGGGGCGGGTCTTCTGCACGCCCGCCACCGCAGACCTCGCGAAGATCGTGCTCGCGGACGCGGCGAAGCTCCAGGAAGAGGATGCCGCAGCCGCCAACCGCGAGGGCTACAGCCGTCACAAGCCGGCGCTGCCGCTCTTCACCGAAGAGGACGCGCAGCGCGCCGTGATGCTCCTGCAGCCGGTCGGATACGAGCGCGCCATGCCGATCGCTCAGGGGGTCGAGGCCGACTTCATCAACGCGGGGCACCTGCTCGGCTCGGCGTACGCGCGCGTCCTCGCGGGCGGTCTCGAGATCCTCTTCGGCGGCGATCTCGGCCGCTACGATCGTCCCATCCTTCCAGATCCGTCGCCGGTCGAGGGCGCGGACATCCTGTTGCTGGAGTCCACGTACGGCGACCGCCGGCACGCCGACGATGACAATGGGGAGCTGCTGGCCGAAGTGATCAGAGAGACCGCGGAGCGCGGCGGCAAGGTGATCGTGCCCGCCTTCGCGATCGGACGGGTCGAAGAAGTGATCTATTGGATCAAGAAGCTGGAAGAAGAGCGCCGCATCCCCACCCTGCCGGTGTATCTCGACAGCCCGATGGCGGCGGCGGCCATCAAGCTCTATGAGGCCCGGAAGAACGAGCTCGATCCCGAAGTGCGCTCGGTCGAACGCGGCATGTGCGTCTTCTGCACCACGCGCTTCAAGGTCGTCACCTCGCCGCGCGAATCGCACGAGCTCGTCTCCGACCGGTCGCCGGCAGTGATCATCGCGTCGAGCGGGATGGCCACTGGCGGTCGTGTATTGAATCACCTCAAGGCGACGCTGCCGGATCGGCGGCACACCGTCCTGTTTGTCGGCTACCAGGCGGCCGGTACTCGCGGCCGTCTCATGCTGGACGGCGCGCCGCTCGTGAAGATCCATGGCGTCGAAGTGGCGGTCGGCGCGCGGGTCGCAATCATCCACTCCATGTCGGCTCATGCCGATCAATCCGAGATTCTCCGGTGGATTGGATCTTTCAAACGTCCCCCTCGCCGAACATTTTTGGTACATGGCGAGCCGGCCGCGCTCGAAACGCTCCGCGCTGCGATTACACAAAAGCGAAGATGGGATGTGTACATTCCAGACCATCAGGAACGCGTAGAATTGTGAGTAGCTTCATGAGAGGACTCCTGATGACTGTTGTTGTGGGAGCCGCCGTTGCCAGCGGGTGCGGCGATGCTCCTGACTCGGCTCCGGCGGTACAAGACGCGACACCGGCGTCGGAGGTCGACGCCGGCAGAAAGTATCTGCTCGAGCGCGTGGACGACGCCGCGGTGGCGCAGCTCTACGCGGATGGCTTCGAAGCGCTCCCCCTCCGGGAAAAGACGTTGATCTGGCATCTCTATCAGGCGGCGATCGCGGGGCGCGACATCTATTACGACCAGCGCTACCGGCACAACCTCGAGATGCGGGAAGTGCTCGAGCAAATCCTCACGCACGCCGGCGGCATCGACCAGGGAACGCTCGACGAGATCCGGCGCTACACGAAGCTGTTCTGGCTCAACACCGGTCCCTACAACAACCTCACGGCGCGCAAGTTCGTCCTGAAGACCACCCCGGACGCGTTTGCGGCCGCGGCGAGGCAGGCGTCCGCCAACGGCGCCACGTTTCCGCTCGCCGCAGGCGAGACGCTCGACGCGATGCTGGCGCGCATGCGCCCGCTGTTCTTCGATCTGTCGTTCGATCCGATCGTGACGAACAAGACGCCGGGCGAGGGGAAGGACAAGCTCGCGGCGAGCGCCAACAACCTGTACGCCGGCGTGACCGAAGAGGATCTGACGGGGTTCACCGAGAAGTATGGCCTCAACTCGCGGCTCGTCAAGCGCGACGGGAAGCTCGTCGAGGAAGTCTACAAACAGGGCGGACGGTACAGCCGCGAGATCGAGCGCGTCGCGGCGCACCTCGAGGCCGCGGCCGGATTCGCGACCGAGCCGATGGCGCGCGCGCTCAAGGCGCTCGTCAGGTGGTATCGCACCGGCGAGACCGCCGATCGCATCGCGTACGACATCGCCTGGGTCCAGGACAAGGACTCGCCCGTCGACACGATCAACGGGTTCATCGAGGTCTACATGGACCCGCGCGGCATCAAGGGCTCCTGGGAGGCGCTCGTCTTCTATGTAAACCCCGAGAAGACCGCGGACATCCGGAAAGTGGCCGAAGCCGCTCAATGGTTCGAGGACCGGATGCCGTGGGACCCGAAGTACCGCAAGCCGGGCGTCCAGGGCATCACCGCCAATGCCATCGACGTGGTCATCGAGACCGGCGACTCGGGACCGATCACGCCGGTCGGGATCAACCTGCCGAACGATCAGGCGATCCGCGAGAAGTACGGGAGCAAGTCGGTCTCGCTCTCGAACGTCAGCGTCGCCTACGACAAGTCCACCGCACCGGAGTTCCGCCGCGAGTTCGCCTGGAGCGACGACGAAGTTCAGCGCGCGGAGAAGTGGGGCAGCTTCTCCGACGAGCTGCACACGAACCTGCACGAAGTGATCGGCCACGCATCCGGCCGCGTGTCGGAGCGGTTGAAGGGCTCGCCTCAGGAGGCGCTGAAGGAGCAGTTCTCGGCGCTCGAGGAGGCGCGGGCCGATCTGATCGCGCTGTACTTCCTGCCGGACGCGAAGCTGGCCGAGCTGGGAATCCTGGAGGCGTCCGACCAGCAGGAGATCGTCCGCACGCAATACGAGTCATACGCCAGGAACGCGCTGATCCAGCTCCGCCGCGTGCGGGAGGGAACGCAGATCGAAGAGGACCACATGCGCAACCGCCAGATGATCGTGCGGTGGCTCATGGCGAACACGAAAGCGATCGAGGTTCGGACCCGTGACGCGAAGACCTACTACGTGATGGTGGACGCGAAGGCCTTCCGTGACGGCGCCGGACAGCTGCTCGGCGATGTCCAGCGGATCAAGGCCGAAGGGGACTACCCCGCCGCGAAGGCGATGTTCGAGACCCACGGCATCCACTTCGACGCGAAGCTCCGGGACGAGATCGTCGAGCGCGTCGACCGGTTGAAGATGCCGTCCTACAGCGGCTTCGTGCAGCCGCGTCTCCAGCCCGTGACGGATTCGAACGGCAAGATTACGGACGTGCAGATCACGTATCCACAGGATCTGACGCAGCAGATGCTGGAGTACTCGGGCAAGCGGACGCCTCCGACGGATTGAGGTCCGGTGATCCTTGCGTTGATCGTCGCCGCCGTCGTCGTGTCAGGCGGCGGCTTCGAGGCCAGCAGGATCTTCGAGATCCTCGTCGCCGAAGACGCGCGAGCGCCGACGCCCGCAGACGTTCAGATCATCCTCGACGGAACGAAGAGCGGAGACGCGGCTGTGCGCCGAGTGGCCGTCCGGGCGCTCGGGCGGCTGGAACGCCCGGCGCTGGCCGAGCGTGTCGCGCTGCTGCTCGAGGATCCTGACGCCGCCGTCCGCCGCGAGGCCGCGAACGCGCTCGGGCAGTCGTTCTTCGACGCCTCGGGCGCAGACGTCCGGCCCGCGGCGGCACTGTTGACCGAGCGGCTCTCTCGCGAGCCGGACGCCGCCGCGCGCGGCGCGATTCTCCAGACCCTTGGGCGCCTCGAGCATTCAACCGACGACTTCCGCGCGATCGAACGGACCCTGGTGAAGTGGTACGACCCCTCAGGGTCTGGTCAGGGCCCACGGAGATCCATCGACGAAGTCGACGGCGCCGTTCGCGGGCTGAGCCGCCTGTTCGCTCGCCGTTCGAACACCCCTCCCGGGCCCGCGCCGGAAACCGTGACGGCTCTCGAGGACGTCGTCCTGAAGACGTTTCCGACGGTTGGCGCCGCCATGGAATCCGAACGGTACGCGCGAGTGCGGCGTCTGGCGGTGCAAACGCTCGGGGGGTCATCCGCGCTTACTGAAGGTGCCGCCGCCGCTGCGTTCACGGACCGCGACTCGCAGGTTCGTCGTCTTGCGGTGCAGCATGGCGCGGCGCTGCCAGGCGGCGCTCGGCGGACCCTCGGTGCCCTCGACGATACATCGCCGCAGGTACGCGTCGAGGCGCTGCGCGCGCTCGGTCAACCTCCGGCGATCCCGTGCGCGGCGATCGTGCCGCTTGCCCGCGATCGCGATCCACACGTCGCGCGCCGGGCGGTCGCGACGCTGGCGCAGCCGTGCCGCGAGAGTACGCCCGCCGTGCTGCAGACGCTCGTCAGCCTCGCGCGCGACCGAACGCGCGATCAGGATGGACGCTGGCACCTGGCGGCATCGGCGCTCGGCTCGCTCGCGAGCGCCTGCACGCGAGCCGACGCTCCGTCGAAGTCCGCGGCATGCGATCGCGCGCCGGAGCTCGTGCGCGCGCATGCGCAGTCGCGCGTGTGGCAGACGCGGATGTACGCGGCGCGATCCGCCGGCACACTCTCGGACGTGCTGAGCCTTCGCGCGCTTGCACGCGATCCGCATCCCAACGTTCGCGAGGCTGCCATCGAAGGCCTTGGGGCGCGGACGCCGCGCGAGGACGATGCGTTGATCGTGGAGGCGTTGGGCGCCGATGACTATCAGCTCGTCCTGACCGCGGCGCGCCTCCTGAAGAAGAGCTCCCACCCCGGCGCGGTGGCAGCGCTACGCGCCGCCTCCGATCGTCTGGCCGCGAAGCGCAGCGACACCGCGCGCGATCCGCTGACGGCCATCAGCGACGCGCTGGCGGCGCACGGTGTCGTGGCTTCAGTTCCTTCGTCCTCGCCGAAGCCCGCGCCGTTCACCGGCGCCGAGCTCGCCGATCTTCTCGCCCGGCCGCAGCGTGCCACAGTGACGATGGGGTCCGGGCGCTCGTTCGAGCTCGCGTTGATGGCGGAAGAGGCGCCGGCGACCGTCGCGCGCTTCGTCCGGCTCGCGACGCGCGGCGTCTACAACAACCTGACCTTCCATCGCGTCGAGCCGAGCTTCGTGATTCAGGGTGGCAGTCCCGGCGCGAACGAGTACGCCGGACACGATCCCTACATGCGCGATGAGGTCGGCCTCGTCTCACACGATCGCGGCACGGTCGGCATCTCGACGCGCGGCCGTGATACGGGCGACGCGCAGCTCTTCGTCAACCTCGTCGACAATCCCCGCCTCGACCATCGCTACACGGTGTTTGCAAGAGTCATCAGCGGAATGGCGGTCCTCGACGAGGTCGTCGAAGGGGATGCCATCGCGCGGATCGTAATCCACTTACAGAACTGAAAGTCACGGCTTCGTGTTGTGACATTCGGGGAGCGCGCCCGTGCGGTACATGGCCGAAGCGCCGAAATCGGCTCTGGTCCGACGGTTGCAGACTTGTCACGGCTCACGTGGCGGCAAAGGCTGAGATCCGTACATTCGTGTCGTCGTCGGGCTTCCGGGACGGGCTTGGCGAGCGTGTGCTCACGTTCGACCGGCCCATGGGAGAGGTCCGCGAGCGGCTCCGGGTTCGCCCCGAGCTGGCCGCGTTCGAGGCGGTGCTCGGCGCGCAGATCGATCGGGTGTCGAAGCTCACCGATCCGAGGTTCCCGCGCGCGCGCGATGTCGATCGCGATCGCACGACCGGCCAGGTCGTCGTCGTATCCGACTACATGGCCGGGGAGCGGCTGTCCGATCTCCTCGAGTCCGCGAGCGAGCGCGGCGTGTTTCCCGACATCGCCGCGGCGCTCCAGACCGCCGGCGAGCTGCTGCTCGCGATGGCCTCCTTCTCCGGCGCGCTGAAGACGGTTCATGGCGCGATTACCACCTCGCGCATCGTGATCTCGGAGAACGGCGACGTCGGAATTACCGATTACCTTTTCGCGCCGATCCTGCCCCGGCTCCGGTTCTCCTCATCGCGTCTCTGGAGCGACCTCGGGATCGCCAGCGGTCCCGACGGCGCCACGTTCGACGAGGCGTCCGACGCGCGCCAGATCGCGCTCGTGCTGGTCGCGATGGCGCTCGGCCGGGCGATCGATCCGGACGAATACCCTCGCAAGATCCCGTCCCTCGTCGCCGAGGTCAGCGACGTCGCGCTCATCAGCGGCGGCGATCGTCTTGCGACCGGACTCCGCGCCTGGCTGGAGCGCGCGCTCAACCTGGAAGGCCGACAGGGCTTCGGCAACATGGCGCACGCGTGCGCGAGCTTCGGCCAGCTCACGTTCGACGGTGGCGGTCTCGCGGGATCGCGCGCCGCGCTCGTGACGTTCCTGACCGACGTCGCACGCCCGCCGCAGGCCGTCGAGCCTCCGGCTCCAGCGCCGCCGCCGCCGGTCATGCGGATCGTGCCGCCGCCGGCGCCACCGATCGTGCCGGCGCCGGCGCCGCCGATGGTGCTGGCGCCGGAGCCGCCGATCGTGCTGGCGCCGGAGCCGCCGGCGTTGAAACCCCTTCCGAAGCTCGATCCGATCGTGTTCGCTACGCCGGACCCGGATCCGATCCTGATCCCGGAGTCGGAATCGATCGTGTTCACCGAGTCGGAAGCGGACTCGGTATGGTCGACGGATCCGAAAACGATCGAGGTTTCGGCGCCCGAGCCGGCCGTGCTCCGGTACCCGGATCCTGTCCCGTTCACGCCGCGCGAGCTCGAGCCTGAGGTGCCGCCTTCCGTATGGGCGCGGGAGCCGGAGCCGCTCGTCCCGGCGAAGCCCGACCCGGAGCCGATCCCGGTGTTCACGCCCGGTCCTGAATTCGAACCAATCTCGGATTCTGAGCCCCTCTTTTCCGCGGAGCCGCCGACGCCCCAGGCCCTCCGCCCTGACCCATGGCTGGAGCCGCCGTCAGCCGCGGCGCCGACGGCGCCGTCCGTCGACACGGCGTTCGAAATGTCATTCAACCTTCCGGCCGAGGCCGCGCCGGAACCGGTGCTCGAGCGCATCGTCGCGACACCCGCTCCCGTGGTGACGCCTCCGCCTCCGGTCGAGCGGCCGATCGAGCGGCCGATGTTCCAGGCGCTTCGTCGCGAGCGGCCGCCTGAGCCCGCGCCGGCTCCTCCGCCGCCGCCGCCGATTGAGACGTTCGAGCCGCCGCAGAGCCCAATCCACGAAGTTGCGCCTACGTCGGTACTCGAGCGGCTCGAGCGGCTCGTCCAGAAGCTCGCGGCGCCGTTCCCTGTCGCGCCACCGCCACCGCCGCCGCCAGTCGAGCCGCCGCCCCTGGTCCCGGCGGCCGCCGCTCCGCGTTGGCTCGATCCGGAACCGATAGCGCCGCCCGCGCCAGAGCCCATCATCGAGCCGGCGCCACGGATGATTGCGCCGCCTCCTCCGCCGGTTGTGGCGGCGCCACCGATGGCGGCACCGGAGCCTCCGCCGATTGCGGCCGGCCCGCCTCCGCCCGTCGTCGCGCCCGAACCTGCGCCGGTAGCGGTACCTCCGCTCGCGCCGGCAAGGGTGCCGGAGGCTGCGCAGGCCGATCCGCCCGAGAAGAAGAAGAAGAAACCGAAGAAGCTCAAGCTCAGAAGGCGGGAACCGGATCCAACGCCGCCGCCGGCGCCGGCCTACGTTCCGCCGCCACCGCCGCCGCCCGCGGGCTACATGCTGCCTGACATCCCGCCGCCGGGTGTGGCTCCGTTGCCCGCGCCTGCTCCTCCGTTTTCATCGGCGGCGCTGCCGGACATCCCGCCGCCGGGCGTGGTCCCGCTCCCGCCGCGCGTGCCGATCTTCCCGACGACGCCGGCGAGGGCTGCCGGTCCGCCGGTGCTTGCGGCGCCGCCGGCGCCTCCCGCGCCAATCCGCCTGAAAGATCCGTCGCCTGAGGTCATCACGCGCGCGCGCAAGGTGGAGCGGATGGAGCGGAACGTCAGTTTCAGCGCGCGTCCCGACATTGCTCCGAGATCCCCGGCGATGATCGACGTGCCCGAGCGGCCTCGCCTCGACCTGTGGAAGTTCGCCGCCATCCTCGTCGTGATCGTCGTGGCCGGGTTCGCTGCGTTCAAGTTCGGCTGGTCATCGTCGGTGACCGTGGAGCCCGGCATGCTGACCGTCGAGACGACGCCGGCGGGCAGCCAGGTGTGGGTCGACGGCGAACTGAAAGGCAAGACGCCGCTGACGATTCCCGTGAACGCGGGCAAGCACGAGCTGCGGCTGACGCGGCGGGGACTGACATACTCGCGCTCGATTACCGTCGAAGAAGGCAAGACGCGGGTCGAGCGGTACGCCTGGTC
Source organism: uncultured Acidobacteriota bacterium (assembly GCA_963847125.1). GTDB lineage: Bacteria > Acidobacteriota > Vicinamibacteria > Vicinamibacterales > 2-12-FULL-66-21 > DATAEE01. The sequence continues at coordinate 480,619 of CAWJYM010000004.1, read as the reverse complement.
GCGCGCGCGGACGCCGGGCCGCGGCGGCCTCCGCGTGTCGTCGGAGCCGCCGGGCGCGAAGGTGTTTGTCGACGGCAAGCTGCAAGGGGAGACGCCGCTCGATCTACCGAACACCCCGGTCGGGACCCACACCGTGATGATCGAGAGCAGCATCGGCTCGGTCAGGCGGACCGTCAATGTCGTCCGCGGCGAAGAGGCGCTGGTTGACGTCGAGCTGTACTCGGGATTCGTGAAGGTCTTTGCGCCTATCGAGCTGGAACTGAGCGTGAACGGCCGCCCTGTCGGCAACGGCTCCGAGCCGATCATGCTGCCTCCGGGGGAACAGGAAATCCTGGCGGTCAACAAGGCCATGGGTTATCGGGAGGTCCATCCCATCGAGGTCGAGCCGGGGGAGACCCGTACGCTGACGATCACGCCGGTCGGCCGGCTGACCGTGACGGCGGAACCCTGGGCCGAGGTCTGGATCGACGAGACGAAGATGGGACGCACGCCCCTCACGAACCGGCGCGTACCGATAGGTACGCATACGCTCGTTCTCAGACATCCCGAACATGGCGAGCGCCGGGTCGTCGCGACCATCAAGCACAACGAGGTGACCTCGGTCCCCGTGGACATGACGAAGCCTTAGTCCGCGTGCTGTACAATCCCGCCGCCCACATGCCGACTCCGATCGGCTACCGCTTCGGGCCCTTCGAGATCGAGGCCGGCGCCTATCGCCTGATGCGCGAGGGTGCGGCGGTGCCGCTGTCGCCCAAGCTCGTGGAGCTGCTGCTGCATCTGGTCGCGCGACCGGGGAATCTCGTCACGAAGGAAGCGCTCTTTGCCGCGGTCTGGCCGGATGTCGTCGTGACCGACAACGCGCTGACCCAGGCGGTGTCAGACCTGCGTCAGGCCCTCGGCGACAACGCCGCCTCTCCACGCTTCATCCAGACGGTCGCGCGGCGCGGCTACCGGTTCATCGCGCCGGTGACGGTGGTCGAGGAGGCGGCGCCCGCGACGACGGCGCCCATCCGATCCGCGCGCGAAACCTCGAGCCTCGACGCGGCGCACGCGTTCGCCGACGGCAAGCTCAAGCTCGAAGCGCTGGATGCCGATCTCGTCAGCAAGGCTGTCGCCGACTTCACGCGCGCCGCGTCGCTCGACCCGCGATATCCCGCGCCGCACGTCGGGCTGGCGAACGCGCGCTTCTACGAGTACGAGCTGTCGCGCGCGCGCATCCGGCCGGATCACGCGTTGCTCGCCGCGGCCATCGATCACGCCAAGCGCGCCATCGAGCTCGATCGCGATTTCGCGGAGGCGCACGCCACGCTCTCGTTTCTGCTCGTGAGCGCCGGCCGTTCGAGCGAGGCGCTGGCAGCCGCGCGGCACGCCGTGCGCCTCGACCCCGCCAACTGGGCGCACCACTTCCGCCACGGTCACGCCGCGTGGGGTTCGGAGCGGCTCATGGCGCTCGGCACGGCGCTCAACCTGTACTCGGAGTTCGCGTACGGCCATTTCGAGACCGCGATGGTGCACATCGCACGCGGCGATCTCGACCGCGCCGAGCACGCGCTCCGGGAAGGCGTGATCGTGCAGGACCGCCAGGCGGGCCGCCGCGAGCGGTTCCCCGCGCGCGGGCTTCACTGGCTCCTCGGTCTGGCCCGCCTGGCTCGCGGCGACGCCGCCGAGGCGGCGATGGAGTTCGAGCGGGAAACGGTGCCGAACACGCAACTCTACGCGCCGGAGTTTGCGATGAATGCCTTCGACGGCCTCGGGTTCGCCGCGCTCGCGCTCGGCGACTCACCCCGAGCGTCGGAGGGCTTCCGGCGCGCTCTCGAGCTGTTCCCCGGGCATGCGCGGTCGCACGTCGGCCTCGCGGTTGCGTACGGCCGCGACGCAAACGGCACGGCCGCGGCGAACGAGCTCGAAAAAGCCCGCAAGGCGGCCGCCGATCTCGGTCGCGGAGGGCGCGTCACCGAGGCCCGCCTGACGGAAGCGTTCGAGCGCGTTGCCGCCGGTGCGCCCGAGGAGGCCTGCGAAGCGCTCGAGCGGCTACTTGCCCTCGAGGGGCCCTACTTCACCGGCTGGACGATCCCGATCGAGCCGCTGCTCGCGCCGCTCAAGGGCCACGCCCGGTTCGATCGCGTGCTCGCAACCGTCGCCGAACGCGCGGGTTAACCCCCTCACAGTTTTTCACCCTGTCTCAGCCGCCCCTCACGACTCCGAGCGGCGCCGGCGCGTATCGTCGACTCATGCTCGCGACGGGCGAACGCACCATCGTCAACGACGTCCACTCGCAGCTCAACGCCACCGCCGTGGAGGCGATCCGGCGGCCGCGTTCGATCGAAGAGCTGCAGCGGATTGTCCTGTCGGCGCGGGAGCGGCGGGCGAAGATCGCCATCGCGGGAGGCCGCCACTCGATGGGCGGCCAGCAGTTCGGCGAGGCGGCCCTCCTCGTCGACATGACCGCGATGGATCAGATCCTGTCGTTCGACGCGGGCGCCGGACTGGTCACCGTCGAGGCCGGCATCATGTGGCCGGCGCTCATCGACGGCTTGATCGCGCAGCAGGCGGGCCGTCTCGTCCAGTGGGGCATCGTGCAGAAGCAGACGGGCGCGGATCGGCTGACGATCGGCGGATCGCTCGGAGCCAACATCCATGGCCGCGGCCTCTCGCTCGGTCCGTTCGTGGATGACGTCGAGGCGTTCACGCTCGTCGACGCGGACGGCTGCGTGCGGCGCTGCAGCCGCGAGGAGGACGCGGAGCTGTTCCGGCTGGCGATCGGCGGCTACGGGCTCTTCGGCCTGATCGCCAGCGTCACGCTGCGGCTGCGGCCGAGGCGGAAGATCGAGCGCCGCGTCGCGATGCCCAAAACCGATGGCCTGATGGCCCGTTTCGACCGGCGGGTTGCCGACGGCTTCGAGTTTGGCGATTTCCAGTTCGGCATCGATCCGACGTCGCCCGGGTTTCTCCATGCCGGCATCTGCTCGTGCTACCGGCCGGTCGCAGGGGACGTGGAGATCCCCGAGGGTCAGCGGGAGCTCGGGGAGCGCGGCTGGCGCGAGCTCGTCCGGCTCGCGCACGACGACAAGCGGCGCGCCTTCGATTGCTACGCACGTCACTACCTGGCGACCGACGGGCAGATCTACTGGTCCGACACGCATCAGCTCGCGGAGTACCTGGACGACTATCACGCAGCGCTCGACGCGGGTCGTCCGCATCGCGCGACCGAGATGATCAGCGAGGTGTACGTCCCTCGCGCCGCGTTCGAAGCGTTCCTCCACGACGTTCGAGAGGATTTCCGCCGGAACGACGTCGACGTGATCTACGGCACGGTGCGCCTGATCGAGCGGGACGACGAGACGTTCCTGGCCTGGGCGCGAAACCGGTGGGCGTGCATCGTCCTGAACCTGCACACCGTGCACACGACGGCTGGCGTCGCTCGATCGGCAGACGCCTTCCGCCGGCTCATCGACCACGCGCGCCGTTACGGCGGCAGCTACTACCTCGCCTATCACCGCTGGGCGCGGCGCGATCAGGTCGAGGCCTGCTATCCCCAGATCCGTGAATTCCTGCGGCTCAAGCGCCAGTACGACCCTGACGAGCGATTCGAGAGCGATTGGTACCGGCACTACAGAGCGATGTTCGCCTGAGGAGTCGATCATGATCAGAAGAGCCGTACTCATCGCGGGCGTCGTTCTGCTGGTGGTGTCGGGAAGTCTCGAGGCAGGTCAGGAGCGATCCGGGACGCAGGAGCTACGGCTGCGTGACGGATCCGTGCTCTTCGGGACCGTGGAAGTGCCCGGCGACGACCACATCATGTTTCGCACGGTCAGCGGCGTCGAGATCCGGATCGCGCGCGATTCCATCGTCTCGATCGAACCGGCCAGGGGCGACATCGTGGCCGGAGAGTTTCAGCGGGCCGATCCCAACACGACGCGCTTGCTGTTTGCTCCGACCGGCCGCTCGCTCCGACGCGGCGACGGCTACTTCGGTCTCTACTACTTCATGATGCCGTTCGTCCAGGTGGGTTTGACCGACCGGATCTCAATCGGCGGTGGCACTCCGCTCATGTTCGGGTTCGACGAGAGCCAGCGTCCATTCTGGTTGACGCCAAAGGTACAGATCGTGAACGGCCGGCGTGTCCAGGCCGCGGCAGGCATCATGCACATCGTGGCGCCGGAAGTCGGCTCGCTCGGGATCGCGTACGGCGTCGTGACCGCGGGCAAGCCGGACGCGTCTGTCTCCGTCGGTGTCGGTTCGGGCTATCGCCGGTACGAAGGGGACAACGACGCGACGGCGATCGTGATGGTCGGCGGCGAGCGCCGCCTGCGCGGGGGGATCAAGTGGGTCACCGAGAACTACGTGTGGACGGGAGGCGACGGCATCCTGAGCGGCGGCCTCAGGTTTTTCGGCGAACGCATCTCGGCCGACGTCGCGCTGTTCGCGCCGATCGGCGTCAGCGAGTTCGTCCTGCTTCCGTTCGTCAACGTCGTGTGGACCTTCTAGCCGCAGGAGTCGAGCATGGGTGGAAGTGCACTGATCGTGGCGTGTGTCATCCTCCTCGCAGCGCAGCCGGACATCGGCGCCGATCCCGATGAGCTCGCGCGGCGGATCAAGTCGGGAAGCCAGGTGTTCGTGATCGACTGGACCGGCGCCGAGCGGGCGGGGACAGTCGTCGGGATCTCGGGCTCCGGGATGACGATCGATCAGAAAGACGGCTCACGTTTTACCGTGCCGATCGGGTCCATCGCACGCGTCCAGCGGACCGACCCGCTCTGGAACGGCTTTCTCATTGGCGCAGCGATTGTTCCGACGGGGTACGCGATCGGCAGCCTCGGTGACGCCGTCCAGTGGAACAAGTCGCACACGGCTTTCACCGCTCTGTACGCGATGCTCGGCATCTGGTGCGACTGGCTACGCGATGGCCGCACAGATCTCTACCGGGTCGACCGGCGATCCGCCGTCTCGATCGCCCCGCTGGTCGGCCCGCGCGCCGTGGGCGCCGGCCTCCGAATAAGCTTCTAACGCTCAGGCGGCTATGCTTGACGGATGGCGAGGGAGCTCTCTGGCCGCCGCGTGGCGGTCGTCGGCGCTGGCCTGGCCGGCCTGACGGCCGCGCGTGAGCTCCGGCGGCGCGGCGCCGAGCCCATCCTCTTCGAAGCGCGCGATCGAGTGGGCGGCCGCGTGTGGACGTGTCGCGAGTTCGAGGATGGACGGCACGCCGAGCTGGGCGCCGACCTGATCGAGGAAGAGCAGGAGCGGGTGCTCGAGCTGGCGAAGGCGGTCGGTTGCACGCCGGTCCGGATCCTGCGCGGCGGGTTCGGCTTCCACGCGGCGGGCGAGTCCGGCATGAGCCGGTACATCCACGGCTGGGAGACGCTCGAGAAGCGGCTGCAACCGCTCGTCGACGCGTACAACCTGGCCGAGCAACGCTGGGACTCGGCGATCGCGCGCCGCCTGGCATCGGAGTCCGTGGCGGCATGGCTCGCGCGCGTCCGCGCGACCGCCATCGAACGGAAGATGCTGACGGGGATGCGCGGATTCTTCCTCGCCGACCCGTCCGAGCTCGCGCTGCTGATGCTCGTCGACCAGTTCGCGACCGACGGCAACCCGGCCGGATCCAGGATGTACCGGCTCCGCGAGGGAAACGACGCGCTCCCGCGCGCGCTCGCGAAGAAGGTCCGCGGCGCGATCCACCTGGAAACCATCGTGCTCGCGATGAACGGCTCGTCACGAAGCGTGCGGCTCACGGTGGCGGACCGGCGCGGTCGTCGCTCACAGGTGGGCGCGGACTTCGCGATCGTGACCGCGCCCGCCTCGACGCTCCGTGACATCGAGATCCGGCCGGCGCTCCCGCCGCGGCAGCGCGAGGCCATTGCCACGCTCGCCTACGGCTGCGCGACGCGCGTCCTCGCCGAGTTCGATCGACGCTTCTGGCGCGCGCCCATGCGCCGTCGCGCGTTCGGCACGGACGCCGAGACCGGGGCAGTCTGGGATGGCAACGAACAGCAGGGGGGTGGCGGCGGGATTCTCAGCCTGCTGGCCGGCGGCTCAGCCTCACAGGGACTGCAGCGTCTGGCCTCGAAGGGCGGTCGGGCGCTCGTCCAGGAGCTGGCATGGCTCGGATCGCGTGGGCACACGCCGCGCGGGTTGAAGACGTTCGTATGGGAAAAGGATCCGTGGGCGCGCGGCGGCTACGCGGTCTTCACGGCCGGCTTCGATCCCGACCTGCGCGCGTGGCTGTCCCGTCCGCACGGCCGCCTGGTGTTTGCGGGCGAGCACACCAGCATCAGGTCGCAGGGTTACATGAATGGCGCTGTAGAAAGTGGTCTGCGAGCCGTGGAGGAGATCTGCTCAATGCTGAATGTGGATGGCTGAACGCTGAATGAACAGGCCCCAACCCCTAAGCCCCAAGCCCCGGCACGTGAGCGCTCAGCTCCCCCCAGGTCTCAGGGTCCTGCGCAATCAACGCCGAGAAGTACAGCTTCACGTCCTCTGCGGGATAGCTTGCCGTCAGGGTCTTCGCCGCGCTCGCGAGCCGCTCGCTCGCCGGCGGCTTCATCTCTTCACCGATCAGCCCGTTGTCGTGCGTGACGCCCAGCGCATCCAGAAACGCGCCCATCATCGGACGTTGCCGCTCGAGGTGCCACGCGACGAGCAGCCGCGCCGCGACGGTCTCGGGTACCGAGGGCAGCCCGGCAAGATAACGGGCACGCCGGTCGATCGGCAGGGCCGCCGCGCTCTTCGGACGGAACTTCAGGTGGCCGGCGATCGCCAGGATGGCCTCGGCCTGCTGCTCGGCGGCCTGATCGTCGGACCAGAACGCCCGCGCCGCCTCCGTACGACGCTCCAGGCTCATGGTCTTCCAGACCTTGGCGGGACGAAAGCGATCGAGCACTGGTCCTTCTGGCATAGTAAGCAATAAGTACCCAGAGGCAAGGGTCCGTCAACCCCGCACGCCGGTGGATCCGTCTAACCTTCATGCTGAGCAGCTTCGTTCAAGACCTCAAGTACGCGGCACGCGGGCTTCGCCGAAGCCCGGGTTTCTCCGCGGTTGCCCTTTTGACGCTGGCGCTCGGCGTGGGGCTGACAGCCGCGATTTTCAGCGCGCTCGACGCGGTCCTCCTCCGCCCGCTGCCATGGGGCGAGCCCGATCGGACCGTGATGATCTGGAGCAAGTGGATCTCCTTCGACAAGACGTGGCTCGCCGACGGCGAGGTGCTCGACTACCGGAGGCGCAGCCGGACCCTGCATACCGTGGCTGCCTGGAGCGACGGACAGATCAACGTGACCGGCGGCGGCGCCGAGCCCGAGCGGGTCGCCTACGCGGAGGCGACGGCGAACATCTTCGACGCGCTCGTCGTGCGTCCCGTCGTCGGCCGAACCTACACCGCGGAAGAGGACGTGCCCAACGGCCCGGCCGTCGCCGTCATCTCGTACGAGCTGTGGCAGCGCCGGTACGCCGGCGAGCCGTCGGCGGTCGGACAGTCGATCGAGCTCAACGGCCGCCCGTATGAGATCGTCGGAGTGGCGCCGCGCGGCTTCGCGCTCCCGACCGACTACGCGTCGGCGGATCGGTCGCAGGTGTTCGTCCCGCTTCAGATCGATCCGAAAACCTCCGACCATGGAAGCCACGGTTACTACGGCGTCGCGCGGCTCCACCCCGGCGCGAACGCGGCGCAGGCCACTGCGGATCTGCAGTCCATCACGCAGGCGCTGACGAAAGAAGGGCTCTATCCGAAGGAGATGGAGTTCACCGCGTTTGCGGTGACGCTTCGAGACGAGGTCGTCGGCGAGGTGCGCGGCGCGGTGGTCGCCGTTTTCGGAGCGGTCGGCTTTCTGCTTCTGATCGCCTGCTTCAACGTGGCCAACCTCCTGATCGTGCGCGCCGAGGGACGGCAGCGCGAGATTGCCGTTCGATCGGCCCTCGGGGCCGGACGCGCCAGGGTCGTCCGCCAGCTCGTCGCGGAAGGGCTGGTGTTGGCCGGCATCGGCACGGCAGCGGGGATCGTCCTCGCGTACGGCATCGTGCGCTGGCTCACCTGGTGGGCGCCGGCCGGCATCCCGCGCCTCGCCGAAGCGACCGTCGACGTGCGCGTCCTGCTCTTCGCGGTCGGCCTCACGATCGTCACCGCCGCGTTCTTCAGCCTCGCGCCGGCGCTCCGGCTGCTGGGCGCCAACGTCGCCGGGCACCTGAAGGACGGCGCGCAGAACGCCACGGCGGGCGCGGGCCGACAGCGCTTCCGCAGCGCCCTCGTCGTCGCCGAAATGGCGCTCGCCGTCGTCCTCGTCCTCGGCGCGGGCCTGATGATGCGCAGCCTCGCGAAACTGCAGCAGATCGACATCGGGTTCGATCCGGGCAACGTCCTGACGCTCCGCCTCTCGACGCCCCAGGCGTCGTATGACACGCCCGAGAAGGTCGTCCTCTTCTACCAGCAGCTCGTCGAGCGCGTCCGCAGGCTGCCGGGCGTGCGGTCGGCGGGCGCGGCGCGGCTGCTGCCGCTCGCCGGGCAGATCGGGGACTACGGGCTCATGGTCGAGGGCTACACGCCGCCGCCCGGGTCGAACGCGAAAGGGGACTGGCAGATCGTGACCGACGGCTACCTCGAGACGGTCGGCGAGCGCCTCGTGCGCGGCAGGACCTTCCGCGCGACCGACACCTCGTTGTCGCAGCCGGTCGCGCTCGTGAACGAGGAGCTCGCGCGGCGTTACTACGCCGGTCAGGATCCGATCGGCAGGCGCATGAAGATCGGCGGCGGCGGCAATCCTCAGCGTCCGTTTGTCACGATCGTCGGCATCGTCAAGGACGTGCGCCACAACGGCATGACCGCGGCGATCAAAGAGAAGTTCTATGTGCCGCACGCGCAGTGGCACGTCGCGACCGGCAACGCCATCCGGAGCATGAGCATCGTCGCAAAGACGACGGGCGATCCGATGGCGCTGGCGGCGGCGGTACGCGCGGAGGTTCGTGCGCTCGATCCCAACCTGCCGCTGGCCCAGGTCCGGTCGATGACGGAGATCGTCGCGACCTCACTCTCTGAGCCTCGTTTCACGGGCGTGCTGTTCGGCGTCTTCGCCGGTCTGGCGCTCCTGCTCGCGGCGGTCGGCGTCTACGGCGTGCTGTCGTACCTCGTCACGCTGCGGACCCGCGAGATCGGAATCCGCGTCGCGATCGGCGCCGGGCCGCGCGACGTTCTCCGCCTCGTGCTCGGCCGCGGCCTCGCGCTGTCGATGGGCGGGATCGTCGTGGGTCTCATCGCCGCGATTCCGCTCGCGCGCCTCGTCGCGGCGCTGCTCTACGAGGTGAGTGCGCTCGATCCGTTGACGTTCGTCGCAGTCCCTCTCGTGCTGTCGATCGTCGCCCTCGGCGCGAGCGCGCTGCCGGCGCGCCGGGCGACGCGGGTTGACCCGGTGACGGCGCTCAAATCAGAATGATGCGACTACCTAATGTCGTCGGAGCGTTTGTTCACGCCGCACTTCTTCGTGATGTGCGGCTACAGCTTCACGGTTTTCCTCTCGGCGTTTCTGCTGTTCCCGACCGCCCCGTTCCACATCCTTGACCTCGGCGGCTCGACGTTCGCGGCCGGGCTCTTTCTCGGGCTGCTGACGTACTCCTCTGCGTTCTCTGCTCCGTTCACGGGTTCGCTCGGCGATCGCATCGGCCACAAGAAGATGCTGATCGGCTGCAGCCTGGCGATCGCCGGTTTTACCGTGGCGTACGCGGTGGTGACCGATTGGCGCGTCGTCCTGGCGCTCGTCGTGGTGCACGGCGTCTTCTGGTCCGGGCTGCTCTCCGCGTCCGGCGCCTACATGATGTCGCTCCTGCCGGAGAAGCGGCGCGGCGAAGGGATCAGCTACTGGGGCCTGTCGTCGATCATTGCGATCGCCGTGGCGCCGCTCACGGGCTTCTGGATCTACCGGTTCGGCTGGTTCTGGGTCTGCGCCGTCATGCTGACGCTGAACCTGATCATGACGGGGATTGCCACGACGTTGAAGGAGATGAAGCACGACCATGGGCCGGGCGAGCTCGAGGCGCCGGCACACGGGCTGCTCGACTGGCGCGTCTTCTATCTGGCGCTGACGGTCTTTCTGTATGCCTTCTCGTACGGCGGGATCACGAGTTTCTCGGCGCTCTACGCCGAGGCGTACGGCATCGCGCCGAAGAGCATCTTCCTGACGACTCTGGCGGGCGTCATGCTGGTGAGCCGGCCGTTCTCGGCGCCGCTCGGCGACAGGTTCGGCTACCGCCGTGTGTTCGTGCCCTGCCTGATCCTGTTGACGCTCGGCCTCTCGATCCTGCCGTTCGGCCCCACCCGCGGGTCCATGATGGCATCGGCCGTGATCTTCGGCCTGGGCTTCGGGTCCGCGTTTCCGGTCTTCACCGCCTACATCATGCAGGGCGTCGATCCCCGTCGGCGTGGCGCGGCGTACGGCGCCATGATCGCCGCGTTCGACACAGGCATCGGTACCGGCTCGATGAGCATGGGCTGGATCATCCAGCGGTTCGGGTACCGCTCCGCCTGGATCGTCGCAGCCGCGGTGTCGGCCTTCGCGGTGCCCTATTTTCTCGTCGCCGACAAGCGGTGGCGACGCGGGTAGCGTTGTGGCACCAGCTTTTAGGCTGGTTCGCGGCTATTCCATCCCGCTGAACTGCTCGAACGTCTGGCCGCTCAGCAGAAACACCAGCGAGGCGATGAACAGGCCCACGTTCAGGACGACGGCGACACCGACGATCGCCCAACCCAGCACGCGGCGGGAATGCAATTGATAGCCGATGTTGAAGAAGGCGGGAACCGCCAGCGGCAGGTTGGGGAGTCCCAGGGCCAGGAGCGTCATCCCGAGCCACACGTTGAGAATGATCGTCCTGCTTCCCCGATCGCTGTCAGACGCGACGAGCTCGCGCGCGTGGCGGATGAGCAGCCACGACGGCACGGCGAGGACGATCCCGATCGCATAGAACAGCAGGACAGATCCTCGGAGCGTCCCGAGCGCCAGCTTCGTCGTCACCGCCAGAAGGTGGCCGAAGGCCATCGTCCCGATCGTGACGCCGAAGAACAGGTTCATCGCCGCCGTGATTCTCTGGCGGGCGGGAAGGTCCGAATTGCGGTAACGATACAGCAGGATCGAGACCGACAGCAGGGCCAGCCCCATCGATGTTGGGAACCACTTGCCTTCGTCGACGATCAGCGCGGTAAGCCGGTCGAACATACCCACATGGCCATGACGATGGCGCTTCGACCCGGGTTCCCACCCAGCAATCCGGCCGCGAGGACACCTCCGACGAATCGGGGCAGGTCGCTCATCTTAACGAGAGCCCAGAACCCAAAGGCCATACCGAAGACGGCGCCACAGGCAAACCGCACGGCGTTTCCGATTTCCGACACTATCCTTGCCGGTCCTGTTGCACGCCCACTTCTCGTTTGGACGCCGACCATGGGAGTTTCTGGTCCAGGAGATTCGGCACGGTTGTTAACGACCGACCGGACCGCTTACCAGCGTTCGTTCGATATCGCGATCCGGGGTGTGTTCGCGATAGACAGCACGTTCGAGGCCGGCGCTGTCGAAAGTCAATTCGAGCGTGTGTCGGTCCGTTCGGGCGGCCTGAAGCGGCATGAAACCGAGTAAGAGCAATTGACACTCTCGGCGCTCGTCGACGCACGTCATACGTCCACACGAGTGACCCTCCTCGTTGCGCCTGTCGTAACGGCGGGCCAGGAGTCCCCGCACTTCCGTCGATTGGCATCCCTGCCCTGACGGTCTGATAGCGTCGGTGAGAACCCGCCTCTGAGTCGACGGACGATCCGGCGCCATCAAAGCATAGCGCAGCCACCGCTGACGATACAGGCAGCGAGCATGACTATCAGCGCGCCGAATCGTCGAATGCGTGATCGCGCGACTTCTCCCAGGTAGCTATGAGACAGCCATGGATTCACGATGGGTGAGACGTTCAGGCTGCCGCGATGGTCTGCCCGCAGGCGCGAAACGTCACCAGATTTCGCCAGCTTCATCCGGCTGTCAGTCCGCGTTCACGAATGTGTCGCACTTCCTCTTTCGAGAGCAGCAACTCCTCACTCGTCCGCGGGTTGACGACCACGACATCACTGTTGTGCATCCTGCGCGCCAGCGACGAGCCGACAGCCGAAAGCCCAATCTGGAACGGCAGGATTCGCTTCGCTTCGTTCACGTACCGAGCGCGTGAAGGTCTCTGCGTGGCTGGACTCAGTAAACGATCGGCAGGATCCTGGCTCCATCGGAACCCGCTCGACGAACGGCTCAAACGATTCCCGCGCCGCCAGGTCGGCTGCCGCCTTTTCGACGAAGGCGACAACCTCTTCCTGCGTCGCTGTGGCCGGTTCAGACCCTCGCGAAACGCCTCGGGCACTCGGCAGAGGAACGTGAGTCCATCGACACGAACACTTCGCCTCCAGCGAAGGGCACCGCTGGCGCTCGAGCGCTTGTCAGAGCGTTCTTGCCCGCAAACAGTTCCCTCGCATTCTTCCACATGCTCGTTCGCTACCTGGCGTCGAGTTTCAACGCTTGCTTGATGTAGTAGCGCAGTGCGGTCCTGTTGACGTCCTCGAGATCGCTCATTCTGACGTTCTTCGACACCTTGCCGACGCCTTCGAGCAGACCGTACTTGTCGTCGAACTCCGCGCCGCGCGAAAAGGCGAACGTGATGCCCTTCTTCGTTGGACTGATGACCGCGACGATTCGCCGGCACCTGTAAGCCGGGATCCCGTAGCTCATGATCTCTTCGGCGCCAGGAGCGTGCGTGCGCATCAGCTGACGCAGCACCTTCACGATGCCGCGATATTCCGGTAGGACCCTGGCCTTCACGAATTCATCGACTGTCATGGGTCGTCCCCGCGTGTCGCTCAGCGAATAGCTATCGGCGCCACGGTCGATCCCGTCCCGCCCTGGATCTTCAGCGGCTCGACGATGAAGGCGAATTCGTAGATGCGTTTGGCCGCTAGGTCGTCGAGCTTGAGATTCTCAAGGAGATGGATGCCGTTGACGACGAGCATGATCTGGTGTGTCGGTAACGAAAGCTCGCGATCCGGATTCGGACTGACTTCGACCGGCGCGGTATCCGCGCCCACGAGAATCGGGCTCTGGCGCGCGAGCCACTCAGACGCGGCGACGCCTATACCGGGATTCGTCGCCTGGTAGCGAGCGTTGTCTTTCCCCCACAGTCTGCCCCATCCAGTGTGGATGAGGACAGCGTCCCCCTGCTGGAGCGCGACGCCCTGTTTCGACAATGCCTGCTGAAGGTCCTGGACGGTGATTTCGTAGGTGTCCGAAACCATGTCGAGGCCTTTCAGCGCCGCGACGTCGATTAGCACCCCGCGCGTCACGATGGCGCCGACGTTCTGGATGCCCAGCTTCGTAAAGCCGGTGCGCGTTCCGACTTCACTGACCTTGAAGCAGTTGTACATGCTGTCGCCGATCGTCTGGTGCGCGAAGCCGTCGAACTGGGTGCCGACCTGCCCCATCTCCGCGACGACGAGCTCCTCGTTCGAGCCTCGCCGGTTCGACTGCGGGTTCATCGTGGTGCGCTTCGTGTGAACGTTGAACTGCCGCGTGGGGTTGAGCGGCATCGCCGCCGACAGTACCTGACCCAGCTCGATCACTTCGCCGGTGCGTATCAGCTTTGCGGCGCGCAGGACCGACTCGGGGCCTTTCATATTGCCGGCGCCGCGCTCGTCGGCCGCGCCCCATTTCGACGGACAGCGCTCAGAATCGGAAGGTGGTTTCCACGTTTGCGCGTGAGCGGCCCCACCGGCAGCGAGACAGGTCAGCAGCGGATGGCGAGATGTCGCATGCCGGCGAGTATAGCCGGACGGGAATTTCGCGGAATTCAGAATTCAGAATCCAGAGGATCCAGATAGTTCGAGCAGCCCGAACGACACGATGCCAAGCTCGTCTGAATTCTATATTCTGTATTCTGAATTCTGAACTACAGCGCGATTCGCACCCCCAGCTCGATCCGCCGCCCCGGCATCGCCGACGTCGCCTCGCCGAAGAACGGCGACGTCATCACGCCGCTGAACCCGACGAGGTTCGTGCGATTCAGGAAGTTCTGGAACGCCGCGTAGAGCTCGAAGCGCACCCGTTCGGTTCCCGCGACCCCCATGACCGGACCGCCCGCGGGGATGTTGTCTCCGGCGATTCGAACGATCTGCACCTGCGGCCCGCCTTCGGTCTGGGCTCGCTGGCCGAAGCCGAACGTCCAGCTCAGTCGCGCCGTGACGTCCACCACTCCATCCGCCCGCGCGCTGTTCCGGCCGACGCCCGCGGGACGATCGTTGAGCACGGTGTCGCCGTTGTCGTCGAAGCCGGTCGTGATGTTGTACGGCGGCGCGGAGGCGACGCGGAACGTCGATCCCAGACGCAGGCGCTTCCAGATCGGCACGTTGAAGATCCCGGTCAGCCGGTGGCGGACGTCGTTCGGCCCCGGTCCCCAGTCGCCGTGCGGGTCGGCGTTGTCCATCGGCAGGCTCAGCGCGCCGTCCGATTCGTTCCGGACGCGTGCGAGCGTGTAGTTGAGCGCGGCGAACATCCTCGGCCCCGCCATCCGGTTGTAGTTGAAATTGACGGTGAACAGGTCGGTCCGGGACCGGGCCGTCGACTGGATCTCGGTGACGTTCCCCAGCGTGGGATCGGGCCGGATTCCGTCGATCGGCGCGTTCAGGTTGATGCCGCGCAGGATGTCCCATCCGCGGATGTTCATGTAGGACACGTTGAGCTGACCGCCGGTGGCGACGCGTCGCTCGACGCCGATCGACGTTTGCAGGATCGTCGGCATCTGCAGATCGGCCGCATCCTGGATCCGGCCGGGCGGAATCGCGGACGGGCTCGTCCCGGCGAACGGATCGGGATAGGACGGGTCGCTGATGACCAGATCCTGCTGCTGCACGCCGTCGACGCGCAGCGTCTGCTCGTAGACTCCAGCCTCGTACCAGTCGTAGAAAATGCCGCCGCCCGCGCGGAAGGTCGTCTTTCCATCCCGGAAGGGCGACCAGAGGACACCGCCGCGCGGCGCGAAGTTCTTCCAGTCGTCCAGGTGCGATTGCACTTCGTGACGCAGGCCGACGCTGACGGTCAGGTCTTTCCGCGCGCGGATGTCGTCCTGCGCGTACCATCCGAACTGGACCTGCGAAAACTCGACGAGCGGATCACCGATGCGCTGCGAGAAGGTCGCGGGGCGTCCGGCCTCATACGCCTCGAGGCTGCTGAAGGTGAACGTGCCCCACGGGTTGCGGACCTCGTCGCTGCGATACCGCGCCGCGTCGAACAGGAAGCCGGCTCGCATCGCGTGGCGGCCGGAGGAGTAGTCGAAGTTGTCCGCCAGCTCGAACGCGGTGGTCTCGCGTCCCCCGACGATCTGCGCCGAGCCGTCGGTGAAGGCGTTGAGGACCTGGACGGTCGGAGCGATCGTGAACGGATCCGAGCTCGTTGACCGCGCCAGCGCCTGGAACCGCAGCTCGTTGAACCCCTTCGTGCCGACCGACCCGCTTTCGGCCAGCCGGAACACGTGGTCGTCCTGATTGCGCGAGTAGGCGCGGCTCCGCAAGTCGTAGTTGCCGACGCCGAGATTGTCCTGCTCGGTCGTCCCGTGCTGGTACTCGCCCCTCAGCGTGTGCGACGACGTGAGGGCGTGCTCGAGCCGGGCGCCGAAGTTGACGCGGTCGAGCGGCCGCCGGAACACGTCCGAGACCTCGCCGTCCGGCGTCGCCGCGACGATCGTCGCGGAATCGTAGGATGTCGTCCCATCCGTGTTGAACGCGAGCGAGGTCCGATTCTTCTTCAATGGTCCGTCGAGGCTGACGCCGAGCCGCTGCTGGGCCTCGTCTCCCTTGCGCGGCGCCATCGCGTTCCTCGCATTCAGCGCATCGTCCCGGATGCCGATGTCCATCGTCGATCGCCAGCTCGTCGCGCCAGGCTTCGTCGAGATGTCGACCATGATGAACCCGGCCTCGTGCGTGTCGGCCGCGTAGATGTTCCGCCGGAAGCGGATCGACTGGATCTGAGACTTCGGCGGCAGCCGGCCGCCGCGGAAACCGTTGACCCGCATGACGGCCCCCGGCCCCGCCAGCTCGCGCAGCGCGTCCTCCATCTCGTCCGGGTCCTCGGGCAGGGCGGCGATCTGTTCCGGCGTCAGCACCGTCGCGAACGAATCGCCGCGCGGATCGGTGCGCGCCTCCCGCGGGTCCCGCCCGACGATGACGTCTTCGGCGACGCGTTGAATGGCGAGCCGGAGCTCGCGGCGCGTCTCGCGGCCGCGCACGCGGACGTCTCGCAGCTCTCCACGCTCGAACCCAGCCGATTCCGCGACGATCGCATATCGCCCGGGCGCGAGCGCTTCGAAGATCGCATCACCCTGTGCGCCGGTCGGCCGCGTCTGCACGGCGCCCGCAGGGTCGGTCACCTGGACCTGGGCGCCGACGATGACGGCGCCGCTGGGGTCCGACACCGTGACCCGCAGCGTGGAGGTGGGCGCCTGCGCCGAGACGGTGGAATAGCCACCGAGGCAAACCATGAGCGCCACCAGTAAATTACGGGGTCGTTGTGACATTACCTCTGCGTCCTCTGCCGCCTCTGCGCGCTCTGCGTTAACTCTTGAATTTCTCGTCCTTGATCGGTTGGTTCACCGTGATCTTCGTGAACTCCCACTCCTCGATCGTCTTGCCATCCGCCGCCTGCACGAGGCGGTGCGGCAGCCAGAGACCGCCAACCTCTTTGAAGTCGTCCAGGAACCACTGGATCTCGGTGAGCGCCGGCGGCGCCGCCTCGACCTCTCCATGGCCCCCGGCAGCGGGGCGCTGGCCGGCGGACATCGTCTGCGTCCGGATCATCGGAGGCCGTCCCTGATAGGTCAGCATCAGCGGCCGGCGCGTCTTCTTGTCGATGAAGACTCGGAACGACAGGTTGTCCGCCCCCTTCACTTCGAGCGCATCCGCCTTGCCGTCAGGAGACTCGGCTTCGCCGGCGTACGTGAACTGTCCCTGCGCGTAGCCCGGTGTCGTCAGCAGCCACGCAGCCATCAACCGTGACAGCTCGTTCTTCTGCATCTGGAGCCGCATCTGCTTCGCGCGTTCCGGGTCGGCGCCGGCGTCCGGCCCGCGGAACATGACGACGGCCCCGGGCGGCGCCGCGCTGCGCTCGAGAAGGGCGCTTCCGCTGAACCCCTGCTCGCGCGTCACGGAGTTGCCCATGATGCTGTCGACCTGGGTGCGGAGATAGCGATCGGGCAGCGCAACAGCGATTTCGATCTCTCCGTCCATCTGCCGGTCGCCCATCTGCCGCTGACTCTTGCCGGTCGCGACGATCGTGCGCACCGCGCCCACTTTGTCCTCGCCGCCGATCGCTTTGCGCGCCTCGGCCAGCACCTCGGCGCCCTTGTCGGCGCGCGCGCTCATCGTCAGCGGGACACCAAGCGCCAGGACGGCTGCGACTGCTACTGCTCGTGTCATCGAACCTCCTCGAACTCGTATGACGTATGAGACCGCGAAGCGATGGGTCCAGTTGTTAAGAGGGGGCAAAGCGTTTGTTAAGAACGTAAAAGTTGAGGGTTGGCGGCCGGAAGCCGCTCATTTCGCATGCTAGACTCGCTCGAATGCGACTTTCGAGCGCGGGACTTTCGGGCCGGCGATCGCTTTGGCTTTCGGTTGCTCTCGCTGTGCTCGTCGCGGGGCTTGCGGCGTTGCAGTACCGGTGGCTCGGACAGGTGAGCGATGCCGAGCGCGATCGGATGCGCGCCAGCGTGCGCGCCCGCGCGACGCAGGTCGGCGAAGCCTTCGACCGCGAGATCACACGCGCCTATTTCCTGCTCCAGCTCGATCCCGCGACGCGCGAGCAGCGGGACTGGTCGGTGTACGCCGCGCGCGTTCAGGCGTGGCGCGCGTCGTCGGCCTTCCCCGGCATGGTCAACGACCTGCTGCTCGCCGAGCGGGGGGCGGGCGGATCGATCACGCTCCAGCGCTTCAATGTGGATGCGGGCACCTTCGAGCCGGCCGAATGGCCCGATCGCGCCGCGCCGCTCCGCGAGTGGTTCGAGAAATGGCCACCGTTCATCCATCCGATCAATCAGGACGTTCCGGCGCTCGTGATGCCGACGCCCGATCTGCGTCTGAGCGGGGGCAAGGTGCGAATCGAGGCCCTCGAAGGCCGGCCGGCGGTCGCGTGCCTCTTCGCGTTGCTGGACGCGCAGTACATGACCAGAGAGATGCTGCCGGAGCTTCTCCGCCGGCAGTTCGGGGCCGGTCCGGCGCTCGAGTACGACGCGATCGTCCGCGACCGCGAGCAACCCGCGCGGATCCTCTACGCATCCGACGCGGCGCGCGCCGCCGGGACGGACGCGCCTGACGCGACCGTGGGCCTGTTCGAGCTGCGGCTCGACATGCTCGCGGATCTCCGCACGAGCGGCCATCTGGGCGACACGGGGCCGGACGGCAAGCGGCGGTTCTCGTTCAGCATCCTGCAGACCGGACCGCTTCGACTTCAGGCGGGCGGACATGCGCCCGCGGGCGGCGGTCCGCGGTGGGAGCTGACGATGAGGCATCGGGCCGGGTCGCTCGAGGCGGCTGTCGCCAGCGTCCGAAGACGAAATCTGCTGCTCAGCTCCGGCATTCTCGGTCTGCTCGCGGTCAGCGTCGCGTTCGTGCTGCTCTCCGCGCGGCGGGCGGAGCGGCTTGCGGCGCAGCAGGTCGAGTTCGTCGCGGGCGTCTCGCACGAGCTGCGCACGCCGCTCGCGGTGATTCGATCCGCCGGCGAAAACCTGGCGGACGGCGTCGTGTCCGAGGCGGCGCAGGTGCGCCGCTACGGCACGCTCGTCCGCGAAGAAGGGGAGCGGCTGACGGATCTCGTCGAGCAGGTCCTGGCGTATGCCGGCATCCAGTCGCAGCACGCGGCGACGGCGCGCCGGCCGTGTGCGCCGTCCGACCTCGTCTCACTTGGCATCGCGCAGTCGCGCGACGCGATCGATCGCAGCGGCGTCCGCGTCGAGACCGACGTGCCGGCGGACCTGCCGCGGGTGCTCGTCGATCCCGCTGCTCTGGGCCGCGCGGTGGCGAACCTCGTGACCAACGCCATCAAGTACGGCCTGCCCCGAGCGGACCCGGGCGACGTGTTCGGGGCGGAGTCGAGGGGCGGCCGTGGACAATGGGTCGGCATCGGCGCGCGCGTTCATGGCCGCGAGGTCGCGCTGACGGTCAGCGACCGTGGGGCCGGCATCGCGCCCGCTGATCTGCCTCACATCTTCGATCCCTTCTATCGCGCCGCCTCGGTCGTCGCGGCGCAGATTCACGGCACGGGACTCGGGTTGACGGTGGTTCAGGGCATCGCGCGCGCCCACGGCGGACGCGTGACGGTCACCAGCGCCCCCGGGCAGGGAAGCGCCTTCACGATTCACCTGCCGGCGATGCCAGACGGCAGCTCTCCAGAATGGGCAGCAAACGCATCCTCCTCGTCGAAGACGAGCCCGGCCTCGTCCTGACGCTCACCGATCGGCTGAAAGGCGAGGGCTACGACGTCGAGTCGGTCCGCGACGGCGCCGCTGGCCTCGCGCGCGCGTCGGAGGGAGGCTTCGACCTCGTGCTCCTCGACGTGATGCTTCCGGGGATGAGCGGCTTCGACGTGTGCCAGACGCTCCGCCGGCGCGGCGTCGACACGCCGATCGTGATGCTCACGGCCCGCGGCCAGCTCGTCGATCGCGTCGTCGGTCTGAAGATCGGCGCGGACGACTACATTCCGAAACCGTTCGAGATGGCGGAGCTCGTCGCGCGGATCGAGGCGCGGTTACGTCGCGCGCCGCCGCCCGCCTACGCGGCCGAAGCCGCTTCGGCGCGGCAAGGCGCGCCCGCCTCGGGCAGCTACCAGTTCGGCGACGTGCGCGTCGACTTCCGCCGCGCCGAGGTCGAGCGCGACGGACGCGCCCTCGAGCTGTCGGCCCGGGAGTTCCAGCTCCTCCGCTACTTCATCGAGCACCGCGGCGCCGCCTTGTCGCGCGACGAGCTGCTCAACGAGGTCTGGGGCTATCACGCCATGCCGTCCACGCGGACGGTGGACGTGCACGTCGCGTGGCTGCGGCAGAAGATCGAGCCGAATGCGAAGCGGCCGCAGTTCATCCTGACGGTGCATGGCATCGGGTATCGCTTCGCGGGATAGCTTCAGCGCGCAAAATTGGCGTCGTAGTCGGCCATCGCCGCACGGATGACTTTCAGGGCGTGAGCCCTTCCGTACATCCTGGCAATGCGCACCCGCCTGCGACTTCCGGGGACCAGCTTGTATGTCAGGAAATAGTGCTGGAGCCGCTCCACGAGGACGGCCGGTACGTCGCTGATGTTGCGGGCGCCGCCCCAGACGAAATCGTTGTCCAGCACGCTGATGATCTTGTCGTCGGCCTCTCCGCCGTCGATCATCTGAAGGCCGCCGATGACCCGGGACCTCACGATGATCTCGTTGCGTGTGATCGCCCGTTCGCTGAGGACGCAGATATCCAGCGGGTCCCCATCACCCCGCTTTGAACCGGGTGCCAGCCTCCGCACGCGCTCGTCACAGTAGGTCCGCGGGACGAACCCGTACAGCGCCGGGGGCTGGGCGGAGGAGCGCTGCGGCCGATCGACGCGGAGGTATCCGGAGACCTTGTCGACTTCGTACTTCATAAGGTCGAACGGCGTGATTTCGATGTACGCGTTGAGGACCTCCGGGGGATCCGGTCCAACCTCCAAGCCGTGCCACGGGTGGGGTCTGAAGTGGTTCACCA
The DNA here is from genome assembly GCA_963847125.1 of uncultured Acidobacteriota bacterium. GTDB lineage: Bacteria > Acidobacteriota > Vicinamibacteria > Vicinamibacterales > 2-12-FULL-66-21 > DATAEE01. Next base: position 459,873 of record CAWJYM010000004.1, on the reverse strand, counting down.
AGCGAGTCCTCGCTGTCGCTATTTCATCTGAAGGAGAACATCCCAGAATAACTCCGAGTCACTCGGTCCGGACCGAGTTGAATGTTGGCACAACATCGGTGCCCAGCCCCATCAGAGCGCTCAGGCTCCGTGGTCGATCAGGATCGTGTACTTCGATCGTTCAAGTTCTGACTGCCATTCCTTCGTCATCGAATCGTCGCGATGATAGATGGCGATCCATTCATTGTCGTGCGCGATGACCGCACGGGCCATGTCGGGACCACCGTAGGCCAGCTCCGGAAACGCATGCATTTCCCAGCCGTTGATGATGCCCACTTGAAGAAAGCTCGCGAAATCCGCTCCCTCGTATGGCATGAACAGATGACCGGGCGATTTGTCGAGGAGCCCCTGGTCGCCGTAGCTCTGACGGAGGCGGTAGTACAGATGGAGGTTTTCCGACGAGGGAAACGTGCCGAATTCGCTCACCCACAGAAGACACATCTGCCGCGGTTCAAGCGAAGCTGAAACAAAGCGGCAGAGCCAATTCAATTGCGCTGGCGATTCCGGCAACGCAAAGCGGACCGCGGATCCGGCGGCGGAGGGGTATCGTTCGGGCAGGCCGTTGGCGCCGATGGCAATCTGATGCGCGGCCGTCCAGGTCTGGCATTCACCTTTGGTCAAGTACTGCATGGTGTTTCCGTGAGTCTCGCTGCGACTGGCGCGCCGTCGGCGGTGAGCGCGACTGGCAACTCGGTCCGACCCAGTTCAAATGTTGGCACAATATCGGTGCCACTCTCTAGAATCTAGAATCTAGAATCTAGAATCTAGAAGGGATCGCCAGCCGGATTATCCCGGCTGCCCGAGCCATCCCGATCCTTCTGAATTCTAGATTCTGAATTCTATATTCTGGATTCTGAATTCTACGGAGATCCACCGAATGAACGACGCCCACTGCCATTTCTTCTCCTCGAACTTCTTCACCACGCTCGCACGCGACGTGAAAGACGCACCGGCCGACCCGGCCGTCGGGCTCCCCAACCGCCTGGGCTGGGATCCGCCAGGCACCGACGACACGCTCGCCGATCGGTGGCTGGCGGAGCTGAATCGTCACGGCGTGGGTCGCGCGGCGCTCATCGCCAGCGTGCCGGGCGACGAGGGTTCGGTCGCCGCCGCCGTCGCGCGTCTTCCGTCGCGGTTCGTCGGCTTCTTCATGGTCAATCCGACCGCGCCCGATGCGGCGTCGCGCGCCGACCGGGCGTTCGGCGAGCTGCGCCTGCGCGCCGCCTGTCTCTTTCCGGCGATGCACCTCTATCGGCTGGACGATGAGCGGGTGGAGGCGATCGTAGTGCGGGCGGAGGCGCATGGCGCCGCGGTGTTCGTGCACTGCGGCGTGCTCGCAGTGGGCGTGCGGAAGAAACTGGGGCTGCCGAGCCGGTTCGATCTGCGGCTTGGCGATCCGCTCGGCGTCGCGGCGATCGCGCTGCGCCACCCTTCCGTGCCCTTCATCATCCCGCACTTCGGCGCAGGGCTCCTGCGTGAAGCCCTGATGGCGGCCGACACCGCGCCGAACGTGCACCTCGACACGTCCAGCTCAAACGCCTGGACGCGCTATCACCCTGGTTTGACGCTGGCGAAGGTGTTCAGGCAGGCGCTGGAGGTCGCTGGTGCGTCGCGACTCCTCTTCGGGACCGACTCGTCGTTCTTCCCGCGCGGGTGGCAGCGGGGCGTCTACGATGCGCAGGTCGCCGCGCTCCTGGAGCTCGGGACGAGCGAGGAAGCGCGGGCCGCGATCTTCGGGGGGAATTTCGAGAGGTTGTTCCCGGTGTGAGGAATCAGGCCCGTTACATGATCGGCTGAATTGAGGATTGGCGATTGCGGATTTCCGATTGATTGTCGATTGACGATGGGTGATTGCGGATTCATTGCCGATTGGCGATTAGGCACCGGTGCTCAATCCGACAATCGACAATGAATCCCCAATCTCCAATCCCCAATCGTCAATCAATCCACAATCGTAAATCGCCAATCATCAATGCTGATTGGTAGTGACCGTCCCTCGCTGCGTCTTCCCCTTCACCGGATACGGCGGACGCTTGGGCTTCGGCGCCGGGTTCTTCTTGAGCTCTTCCATCACCACCGCGATCGCCTTCTCGAGCTGCGGATCCCGGCCCGCGATGACGTCGGCCGGCGTCTGCTCGACCTCGATGTCCGGAGCGACGCCCTCGTTTTCGACGGCCCATCCGTCTTCCGGCGTCCAGAACGCGAGGTTCGGCGCGGTGATGCCGCCGCCGTCCATCAGCACCGGGAAGCCGAGCACTCCGACCAGCCCGCCCCACGTGCGCTGTCCGATGAGCGGCCCCAGGCCGAACTTCCGGAACATCCACGGCAGCAGATCGCCGCCCGACCCGGCGGTCTCGTCGATGATCATCGCCTTGGGGCCCTGGATCGACGCGACGGGGGTCTTGAGATCGTCGCCGTACCGCATGGCCCAGTAGCTGATGAGCGGCCGCCGCATGATGTCGATGTAGTAGTCGGCGACGTTGCCGCCGCCGTTGAAGCGCTCGTCGACGATGACGGCGTCCTTGTGGGACTGCGGATAGAAGTACCGCTTGAAGTAGGTGTGTCCGAGGCCCGCGGTGTTCGGCACGTACACGTACGCCACGCGCCCGCTCGTCGCGCGATCGACCTTGCGGAGATTTCCCTCGACCCAGTCGCGGTTGCGGAGCGCCGCCTCGTTCTCGACCGGCACGACCTGAACGACGCGCGAGCCCGTGCCGTCCGGATTCGGCCCGATGGTGATCGAGACGATTTTCCCGGCCGTGTTCTCGAACGACGCGTGGACGTTTGCCGGCGGCCGGAGGTCGCGGCCGCCGACCGCCAGCAGGTACTCACCGGCCCGGGCATTCACGCCCGGTTCGGTGAGCGGCGATCGGAGCTGCGGATTCCAGTTCAGGCCGCCGTACACCTTCTTGAACCGGTAGCGACCGTTCGCCACCTCGTAATCGGCGCCGAGCAATCCGCCCGGTACGGTCCTCGGCTCGGTCAGCGCGTCGCCGCCGCCGACGTTGTGGTGGCCCACCGCGAGCTCGCTCGACATCCACTGGAGCACGCGGTTGAGGTCCTGGCGTGTCGCGACGTGCGGGAGGAAGGTCTCGTATTTTTCGCGCGCCACTTTCCAGTCGATGCCGTGCATGTTCGGCGCGTAGAAATAGTCGCGATTGATCCGCCACGCCTCGTCGAAGATCTGGCTCCACTCGGCGCGCGGGTCGATTTTCACCTCGATCGTATCCGCGGCAATGCGTCCCTCCGATGGCTCGACCTTCTTCGTCGTCGCCACGATCGACCAGGCGGGACGCTTGGCGTACAGGAGCTTCTTGCCGTCGTGCGAGACGACGAACGCGTCCGCTTCGGCCACGAACGGCTCGGTCTTGCGCGTGGTCAGCTCGAAGCGCTGGAGCGACGTCTTCCCGTCGGCCGTCTTCAGGAAGTAGAGCTGGCCTGTCGTGCCGACCTGAAGGCTGTCGTAGTCTCCCGGCGGGACGGGAAGATTGAGGATGCGGTACTCCATGCCATCGGTGTCTATCCGGAATTCGTCGGGCTTGGGGGTTGGGGCTTGGGGCTTCGACTCCGCAGCTTGGGGCTTCGTTTCCGGGGCTTGGGGCTTGGGGCCTTGGGCCTGATCGGCTTTTTCCGCGGAACGTCCCCCAGGCCCCATGCCCTGAGCCCCAGCCCCCTCTTTCTTTTCAGCATCCTTCTTCTCGTCGTCTTTCTTCTCGGCCCCCTTCTCCTCGTCCGACTCCTTGGCCAGCGGCGACGGGAGATCCTTGCGGAGGACGAGCATGTAGATCGCCCGTGTCGCGCGCATGTCGGCGCTCGCCTGGGAGAACCAGTCGCGCACCGGTCCCTCGTCTGTCGACCCGAAGAAGTACAGGTACTTCCCGCCGCGGTCGAAGGCCGGATCGCTGACCGCGCTGAGGCCGTCGGTGACCTCGAAGGACTTGTCCTGGTCGAGCGAGTACAGAAAGACAGACCGCGAGAGCGGCCGCGTGTCGAGCGTGTACGCGATCCACTTCGAATCCGGCGACCACGAGAAGTTGACGTCGTCGATCGGCGAGTACGTCCCGGCCGCCGCGACCTTCTTGACCCGACCGGTCTTCGCGTCGAGCCAGAAGATGCTCTGCGAGTTGTCCTCGAACGCGATCTTCTGGCTGTCGGGGGACCAGGCAGGCCGGCGGTAGAAGCCGGCGCCGGAGAGCGCGACCGCCCGCGGCTCGCCGGTCCCGTCCTGCGCAGCGAGGTGAAGCGCGTACTCGCCGGACCGATCGGAGAAGTACGCGATGAGCTTGCCGTCCGGCGACCACGCCGGCGACCGCTCGTGCGCTCCCGGTGTGTTCGTCAGATTCCGCACATCCCCCTTCTCGGCTGGCACCGTGACGATCTCGCCTCGAAACTCGAACACGGCGCGCGCGCCGGATGGCGACAGATCGGAATTCCTGATGTAGCGCGCCCCCTTGACGAAGCGCGTGCGCGTCTCACGCAAATCCGCCGGCGCCGCGAACGAGAGACGCCGGCTCGTCCCTGCCGCCGGATCGAGAAGATGGATACGCCCGCCTTGTTCGTAGACGATCTTCCCGCCGCCGGCCGACGCGCTCAGCACCGGAAAGTCCTCGTGCCGTGTCACCTGCGACGTGCCCTTCGCGCGGGTGTCGTACGAGAAGATGTTGAACTCACCGTTGCGGTCGGATCGGAAGAACACCTTGTCGCCGACCCACATCGGGTCGGTATCGTTCGCGCGGCCCGGTGGCTGCGTGATCTTTTCGATCGCGTGATCGGCGGTGTTGTACAGCCAGAGCCGCGATACACGTCCACCGCGATACAGCTTCCATTGCAGGAACGCCGGGGCGAGCGGGTTGTAGGCGATGCGCCGCCCGTCGGGCGACCAGACGGCGCGCGCGGCGTTCGGCACCGGCAGCTCGGTCTCGAAGCCGCCATCGAGCGGGACCGTGAAGAGCCGCGTGTGGCGGTTCGTGAACACGGTTCGCGCCGAGGTGAACGTCACCGCCTTCCCGTCGGGGGTGAAGCCCTGCACCAGGTCGGCGCCCGGGTGCCACGTCAGTCGTTTGGGCACGCCCCCGGTCGCAGGGACCGTGTACACGTCGGTGTTCCCGTCGTATTGCGCGCTGAACGCGACGAGCGCGCCGTCGGGCGAGAACGCCGGGTTCGACTCCGCTCCGTCGTCGGTCGTCAGGCGCCGGACGTTGGATCCGTCCAGCCGCGCGGCCCAGAGATCGCCGGAGTACACGAACGCCACTTGCGCCCCGTCGGTCGCGGGCTGCGACAAGAGAAGCGTTTCGGTTGGTTCCGCGCGCGCCGCGAGCGTTGCGCCGTACGCGCCGACAAGGGCGGCAATCGACAATGCGATCGGTCGGAATGTCATAAGGACCTCGGTCGTGGGGCCGGATGATACCCGGACCCGGTCCGATGGTCCACCGGTGTTGGATTACCGGGCGGGGGGGCCCACGGGCACGCGCTTCCGCTGTTGCTCGAACACGCGGTCGCACGCGCGGTGGAATCGCCGGGCCAGCTCCTGGACGGCGTCGCGCGGGGCGGGCCCCACGCGCCTCCAGGCGGCCTGCGCCTGACGGACCTCTTCGATCGCGGCCTTGATCCGCGACTCCTCGCTCGGCCGGCCGCCGATCGTGTTGGCGGCGAGCGCCTCGCGGAGCATGGCCGCGAGCGCCTCGGACGAGGTCGGCTGCGAGGGCTCGTCGGTGGCGAGCTTCTCGATGCGGGCGCAGATCTTCTCGAGCTTCTGCAGGTTCGCTTCCGGATCGAGGTCGGTGCCGCGGAACACGTCCGGCCGCGCGCTGAGGATGCGCTCGAGCGCTTCGGTGTAGCGCACCTCGAGCGGCGCCATGCGATCCGTGGGAATCGGCCCGGCCTGATCCCATCGCCGCCGCGCTTCGCGGACCGCCTCACGCAGCTCCGCGGCGTCCCGTTCCGGTGTGGCGCCGGCGACGAGCTCCTCGAACGCGACGACGGTCGCTTCGCGGCCCTGCACCCGGGCCTCGAGCGCGATCGCGTCGCGCTGCTTGTAACGCTCGAAGAAGCGGTCGCAGGCGGCGCGGAACCGGTTCCAGAGGGCCTCGGCCTTCGTCTTCTTCACGGGACCGATGGTCTTCCACTCGTTCTGGAGGCGCCTCAGCTCGGCGGCGGCAGTATCCCACTCGGTCGATTCGGCGAGTGTCTCGGCGCGCTCGCAGAGCGCGACCTTCTTCGCCTGGTTGCCCGCCCACACCTCCTTGCGCTTCGCCAGGTCGTCATGGCGGCGCGTGAAGAAGCGGTTGCAGGCGGCGCGGAAGCGCTGCCAGATCGCCTTGGACTGCTCGTGCGGGATCGGTCCGATCTTCTGCCATTCCGCCTGAAGCGCGCGCAACTCGTCCGCCGTCTTGATCCAGTCGGTCGACTCGGCGAGCGCCTCGGCGCGCTGGCAGAGGGCGAGCTTCGCGGTCAGGTTCGCGGCCCGCTCCTGCGCCTGCGCCGCGAAATGCTCGCGGCACAGGAGCTGAATCGGGTCGAACGCCCGGCGATACCGGTGCCACAGCGCCTGAGCCTGCGTGCGCGGCGCCTCCGCCGCCTCACGCCACTTCGTGTTGATCTCCCGCAGCTCCTTCGCGACGACGTCGAGCCCCGGCGGCTCGGGTTCGCCCAGCCGCTTCAGGAGCGCCTCGGTCCGCGCGCAGAGGTCCTCCTGGACCGCGGCGTTCGCAAAGCGCTTCCAGTCGTCCATCTCGCGGAGCTCGCGCGCGCGGGGCGCCAGCGCCGCCTGTGCCTGCTTGAGCCGCTCGGCGATGGCGTCCCTGTCCTGCCTGGTCGGAAGCGGTCCCGGTTCGTCGATGACCGGGCGGAGCTCCTTCATCGCGCGTTCCGCCTCGCGCAGCGTGAGATCGGGCGCGGGGGCGCGCTTCTCGATCCGGTCCGCGAGGCGTTCGAGCCGCCGGAGGTTGTCGGCGACCGTCTTGGCTTCGGCGGCGTGCCGCTCCGCTTCTCTCGTGGCGACGCGTTCCCGCGCCGCCGCGTACCGCGCGCGGATCGACGCGCCCGCGTCGCCGAGCGCATCGAGATGCGGCTCGAGCGCGCGCCAGTCGGCGTCGAGCCCGGTCAGGCCGATCTTGGCCTCGCCGAGGCTCTCGAGCGCGGCGGTCGTCTCGGCTGCCGCGGCCAGCGCGTCGAGCCTCGCGCGGGCGGCATCGGCTGCCGCGCGCGCCTCGATCGCCCGACCGATGTCGCCGCACGCTTTCTCGAACCGGGTGCGCAGCGCATCCAGGTCGCCGGTCCACTCGGCGTCGTCCGCCGGCGGAAGGCCTTCCCACTCGGCCCGTGCGCGGTCGATGTCGTCAGCCTGCGCCTCGGCGACCGCGCCTTCCATTCGCTCGCAGAGCGCACGGCGCGGGGTGAGCGCCGCCTCGCGCGCCGCTTCGCGGGCCAACCGCTCGCGCTCGCGGGCCAGTCGCTCTTCTTCACGCTGCCGTTCGCGCTCCCGCTCGCGCTCCGCCTCTTCTGCCGCGCGGCGCGCCGCTTCGGCTTCGTCGATCGCCTGCACGACCGCGCGGGCGCGTCTCGAGACCGCCTTCTCCGCCGCCCGCTCGGCAATCTGCTCGAACGCGGCCCGGTCGGCCGGCGAAGCGGCCGCGAGCCGCTCGACGGCGACGACACCCGCCTGCTTGTGCTCGGTTTTCATCGCAACGTTCAACAGTTCGCCTGGATCGTCGATCTGCTCGGCCGCGAGCGCCGCGATCCCGGCATCTTTCGCATGGCGCGCGACGCTGCCGAGCGCTTTCGCGTCGGCCAGCCGTTCGACCGCGCGGCGACGCAGCCGGTCGTCTGCTTCCCCTTTCGCGACCACCGCCAGATGGCGCGGTTCGTCGAGCGCGGCGAGCGCCGCCTCTGCGCGAGAGAAGCCGTCGGTCTGGTTCGGCGCCAGCCCGTCCTGCGCCAGCGCAAGGAGTCGCTCGACCGCCTTCTGTCGCACTGCTTCTTCTGCGTCTTGCCGGGCAGAGCGGGAAAGCGCCGTCGGATCCAACAGACGCGCGACCGCAGTGCGCCGGACGCGGGCGTCCGGATCCTCGGCCGCCAGCGACGCCAGGACCGCCGCCGTCTCGTCCGCGGCGTCGTCAAGCGCCTGGATCGCGGAGACCCGGACCGCGGGGTCCGTGTTCTTCCACTTCGGCTGGGGTTTGAAGCGATCGAGCAGCGCCACTTACGACCTTCCGAACCCTTCCGCTGGGCCAGGCCTGAAGGCCTGGGCTACTCCGACTCCGCCGTGAGCCATTCCACTACCTGTTCACGCGTCCAGCGATGGTCGTCGTTGAGGTGAACGATCATGGAGCCCAGCGGCAGTTTCTTCTTGCAACCCAGGGGGCACTTTTTCGTGATGTCCTCGAGGCACCGGAAGAGCCGCTCGAGGTGCTTCGGAACCACTCGTCCGTGCTCCCGTGGGAGGTGGTACATCCCTTCGTAGGCCGCGCCAAGCGCGCAGGACCCGCCCCGGTCGTCGAAGTAGCTGCCAAAACACTGCGGTCCGCGGCTGGAGCCGAGCTTGATGGCTTCGGCCAGCTCCTTCTCGTCCGCCCTGGGTTCGGTAACCATTGCCGCCCCTCCCTCTGTCGAGGTCCCCGCCGGCCTGTCGCGCCGAAGCATCGGCGGAGGGACCGGGGTGTTGTTCCGCGCCGGGACGCGCGTCCGGGTTGTTGACCCGGAGCACATTGGATGCCAGCGCTCAAAGCGTCCGAACGAGGACGCCGTCCGCCCCGAAAGCCATGACATTCGTGATAGATCGACAATTGTCGCGGCTCATTGATCTGCGCCGATCCGTGGCCTAAGATCGCCAATCCATCCGTTTGAATCGGAGCACCGAGGAACGTATGCGACTTTCTCATTCCGGAAGGACTTTGGTCCCCCTCCTGGCGGCGCTCGGCACCGGCGCGCTGCTGGCCGGCGCCAGCGATTCCCAGTTGGCCCTCTCGGCCGGCCGCTGGCTCGCCTACGATCAGGCCTTCCGGGTCCAGCCGCCTCGCGAGTCGGGCGAGGCAGTCCGGGATGACATCCTTACGACGCTTCCAAACGTCACAAGGTGGCTGGACGACGAGCGCTACCTCGAGCTTCGTACAGAAAAAGACGACGATCGCCGGCTCTACGCCGTTCGGGCATCTGATGGATCTTCAGAGGTCTACCGGGACTACGTCGCGATGCGGGCGGCGTTGCCGCGTGGTTTCGACCCGCGGACGGCGACGGCAAGCCCTGACCACAACCGGTATCTCTTCACGCGCGACGGCGACCTGCACCTGTTCGACCTGCCAACGAAGAACCTGCGCAGGCTGACCGCGAACCCGGGCAACGAGCGGAACGCGCGCTTTTCTCCCGACGGCAAGCGGCTGGCCTACACCCGCGACAACAATCTCTTCGTCTACGACCTCGAAGACGGCGTGGAGCGTCAGTTGACGTCCGACGGGAGCGAAACCGTCTACAACGGCCGGGCGTCCTGGGTCTACTTCGAGGAGATTCTCGGACGGCCTTCGCAGTACGCGGCGTTCTGGTGGTCGCCTGACAGTTCGACGCTCGCGTTCATGCGGTTCGACGACTCACCCGTGCCGGTCTTTCCGATTTACCACGCGAACGGGCAGCACGGCGAGCTGGAGCGGCAGCGATATCCGAAGGCGGGCGACGCCAATCCGTACGTGCAGATGGGCGTCGTCCCCGTAACCGGAGGCCGGGTGGTCTGGATGGATTTCGAGCCCCGGGCGGATCACTACATCGCGTGGCCGTTCTGGACCCCCGATTCGAAGGCGCTCACCGTCCAGTGGATGAACCGCGGACAGGACACGATCCGGTTCTTCAACTGCGATCCAGCCACCGGGAAGAAGACGCAGATCTTCGAGGAGCGGCAGGCCTCGTGGGTCGAGTTCTTCGAGGATCTCTACTACTTCCGCAACGGAACCGGCTTCCTGCTGCGGTCAAACGTCGACGGCTGGGATCATCTCTATTACTACGCGCCGGACGGCACGCTGAAGAAGCGGCTCACGTCCGGCGAGTGGCGCGTGACAGAAATCGCGGGCGTGGACGAAGCCCGCGGCCTCGTGTACTTCAGCGCCCGACCGGCGGGCCGGATGTGGGACAGCGCGCTGATGCGGGTCCGGCTCGACGGCGGTGGGCTCGAGCCCGTCGAATTGTTGACCAGGGGAGAGGGCCAGCACAGCGCGCGCATGTCTCCTGCCGGGTCATACTTCATCGACACGACCAGCAACGTGTCGACTCCCGCGTCGATGAGCCTGCATCGCGCCGACGGCAGCATCGTTCGCGCTCTGGGCAACGCCCGGGGCGCGGAGGCGAATCGTTACGCGTGGGGCAAGGCGGAGCTCTTCACGATTCCCTCCGGCGACGGCTACAGCCTGCCGGCGTACTGGGTGCTCCCGCCGGACTTCGACTCGACGAAGAAGTATCCGGTCATCATGAGCATCTACGGCGGCCCGGACGCCGGCCGGGTGCGCAATGCCTGGCTCGACTCCCAGGCGCACTATTGGGCCCAGCGCGGCGTGATCGTCGTCAGCGTGGACCATCGGGCCGGCGGCGCGTTCGGCAAGAAGGGCGTCGCGCTCATGCACCGCAGCCTCGGCAAATGGGAGATGCAGGACCTCATCACGGCGGCGAAGTGGCTCCGGTCGAAGCCGTTCATCGCCGGAGACCGGATCGGGATCGCCGGAGGAAGCTACGGCGGCTACACCACGATGATGGCGCTGACCTTCGGCGCCGGACACTTCAACTACGGCCAGGCGGCCTCGTCGGTGACCGACTGGCGCCTGTATGACACCGTCTATACCGAGAGGTACATGGACACGCCGGCCGAGAATCCCGACGGCTACAAGAGCGGCGCCGTGCTCACGTGGGTCGACCGCTACAAAGGTGGCCTGCGGATCACGCACGGGACGATCGACGACAACGTCCACATGCAGAACTCGATGCAGATCGTCGATTGGCTGACGGCGAACGACAAGCCGTTCGAGCTGATGTTCTATCCTGGCAGCCGGCACGGCCTGGAGACCTCGCAGCGCGCGCACGCCAACCGCGAGACGCACGACTTCTGGGTGCGGCATCTGCTGGGCGGACGGCTCCCGGTGCAGACGATGACGCAACGATAGAGAAGACGACCCTGAAGGGTCGTACCACATGTAGTAGAAATGCAGTGGAGGGCCAATGAACGGTTTGATGAGCGGAGTGTTGATGATGGCGATGGCAGCGGGCACAGGCGGTCAGACGGCAGGCGGCAACCCCGTGGTCGTGATCGAGACGACGATGGGGGACATCACGGTGGAGCTGGACAAGGCCAAGGCCCCGGTCTCGGTCGAGAACTTTCTGTCGTACGTGAAGGACGGCTACTACCCCGGGACGACGTTCCACCGTGTGATCAAGGGCTTCATGATCCAGGGGGGCGGCCTGACGGCCGACATGCAGCGGAAGCCCGGGACGAAGGCGCCGATTCAGAACGAGGCGAACAACGGCCTGAAGAACGCTCGCGGGACGCTCGCGATGGCGCGCACCGGCGAAGTCCGCAGCGCGACGTCGCAGTTCTTCATCAACACCGTGGACAACGGCGCGCTCGATCACAAGGGGATGACCCCGCCCGAGTACGGCTACGCCGTCTTCGGCAAAGTGATCGCCGGCATGGACGTCGTCGACAAGATCGAAGGTGTCGCGACGAGCGACCAAGGCCGGGCACGAGAACGTGCCCGTGGAGCCTGTGACGATCAAGAACGTACGGGTGAAGACGTCGTACGCCTTCGCGTAGCCCTTCAGCGACTGCCCCCTTGCGGCGAGCTCGCTTTCCAGCCTCGTGACGAGCACGTCGAGCTGCTCGATCACGGCGCGGACCGTTTCGGGCTCGCCGAGATCGACGCCGGCGCGCTTCAGCAGCTCCATCGGATAGTCGCTTCCGCCGGCGGCCAGCAGATCGAGGTATCGCTGCCTGGCCGCCGCGCGGCCTTCCTCCGGTCCCTCCATGATCTCCCGGGCGATCCGCGCGGCCGACGCGAAGCAGGTCGCGTACTGATACACGTAGTACGGCGTGCTGTAGAAGTGCGGGATGCGCGCCCAGGTCACCGCCGCGAGGGGATCCACGTCGAGCGCGTCGCCGTAGTAGTCCTTCAGCAACGTCAGATAGAGCTCGTTCAGGATCTCGCCCGTAATCGGCTGGTCCTGCTCGACGCGCCGGTGCGCCCGCAGCTCGAAGTCCGCGAACATGACCTGCGTGAAGAAGGTGCTCGTGATGTTGTCGATCGCGTGCTGCAGCAGGACGATTCGCTCGACCGGATCGTTCGAGACGCTGAGCATGTGCTCGAGCAGGAGCGCCTCGCTCAGCGTGGACGGGACTTCGGCGACGAAGATGGTGTAGCTCGAGTAGATGAACGGCTGCCTCTCGTTGGCGGCGAGGGTGTGCATCGAGTGCCCCATCTCGTGCGCCAGCGTGAAGACATCGTCCAGCGTGTCGTTGTAGTTGAGCAGCATGTACGGGTGCACGCCGTACACCGGCGCCGAGTAGGCGCCCGATCGCTTTCCCTCGTTCTCGTAGACGTCAATCCAACCGCCCGCGAATCCGCGCCGCATCGTCGTCTGGTAGGGCGCCCCCAGCGGCGCGACCGACGTGACGATGTGGTCGAGCACGTCGTCGTACGGGTACCGCCGGTCGAACTCGACGAGCGGAATGCTCAGGTCGTACACCTGGTAGCTGTCGACCTGCAGGACCCGCCGCCGGAGCCTCTGGTAGCGCCGGAGCGCCTCGACGCCGGCGCGCGTCGTCTCGATCAGGTTCTCGACGACCGAGGTCGGGATGTTGTCGCCGTGGAGCGCGGCGTCGAGCGTCGTCGCGTAGCCGCGTGCGCGCGCCTGGAACCAGTCGCGCTGGCACACGCCGTTGTAGAGGCTCGCGTAGGTGTTCAGGTTCGAGCGATATGTTTCGTGCAGCGCGCGAAAGGCGCGTTCACGGTCCGCCTGGTTCCGCTCGGTGGCAAGGATCGCGCGGTACTGGCCGTACGAGACGGTCACGTCGCGGCCGGTCGAGAGCGTGATCGTGGGAAACTTCGCGTCGGCGGTCGACAGCGACCAGTACGCATCGTTCGGCGCGCCGGACACGCGGCTCGACAGCGACATCAGGCGCTCGCCCTTCTCGTCGAGCACGTGCTCCTGCTGGCGGTAGAGATCCTCGACGGCGAACCGGTAGACCCTCAGGTCCGCATTCGCGTCCATCCACGCTCTGACGGTCTGCAGCGGGATCGCGAGCAGCTCGGGGTTGAACCAGGCGGCCGCCTCCTTCCAGCGCGCGAAGAGGATCTGCACCTGTTGGCGCCGCGCGTTGACCGTGTTGTCCCGCTGGTCCTCGTCGTACTTGAGCGACGGAAAGTACCAGACGCGGTACGCGAGCTGGCCGAGCTCGTCGCTCGCCTTGAAGGAGCGCAGGAGAGCGGCGGGGCCCGAAGCGAGCGTGCCTTTCAGGGCGGTGAACGCGTCGATCTGCCGGCTGAGATCCTGAAACGCCGCGTCCCACTGCGGCCAGTCCGGATAGATGTCGCCGAGGTTCCAGCGGAACCGCTCGGGCAGGTCGGTGCGTTCGCGCTCGCGCGCAGGCTTCACACGGGCCGCGCTTTCAGCACGCCAACCTGGAGGAGGACGCCGGTGAAGTCGAGGATGCGGCGCTCGTGGACGATCACGCCGTTCTTCAGCGTGTAGACGAAGACGACGCGGCACTCGAAGCGCCGTTTCGTCGGAGCCATGCCGAAGAACTCCCCCTCATGAGTGCCGACGATGCGCGCGATGACCGCGGCACGCTGATCGTCGATGAGCACCTCTTCCTGAAGGAACTGGTAGTCGGGAAAGGCGGTGAACCACAGTTTGTAGACGGACTCGATCGCTTCGCGTCCGCGCTGAAGCGCCTGCGTGGGGCTCTGGACCAGACTGTCCTCCGCGTGATCGGCCGCGAGCGCGGCGGCGTCGCGCCGACGCCACAGCTCGAGCCGCCGCTCGAAGAACGCGAGGATCTCATCCCGCGTCATGCACCACCCTCGATCGACCGGTCACTATACACCGAAGCTTCGGCAGCCCCGGGCGCTTGTGTGAAATCGTGGACCGTCCGACACACCCGAGAATGTTATAATTGTCACCTCCCATCCAGCATCTCCGGTTTCCGGCCGAGGGCGCGAGCGGTTCCGTGGGGTGAAATATGTCCGAAGCATCCGGCCTTCAGTTCGAGCGTGCGGACTACGCGCAGCCGCCTGCGGAGATGACCTGCGGGCAGTGCAACCGGGCCATCACGACGTCCTACTATCTTGCCGGTGACCAGACGCTCTGTGGCTTGTGCCGAAACGACCTCGAGCGCGCGCTGACGAGCGGCTCGCGCTTCGGCCGGTTCGCGAAGGCGATCGGCGCCGGAACGATCGCAGCATTCCTCGGCTTCCTTCTGTACTACGGGATCGCCGCGCTGACGGGTTATGAGTTCGGGCTGATCGCGATCGTCGTGGGGTTCGCCGTCGGATCGGCGGTGCGGTGGGGATCGAATGGCCGTGGCGGGTGGGCGTACCAGGGGCTGGCCATTCTGCTGACGTACCTCGCAATCGTGAGCACCTACATCCCGCCGATCGTGACGGCGATTCGCGCGGAGGAATCCACCGCCGCCATTTCGGAGTCACCTGAAGATCCGTCAGATCCGTCGGTCGTAGAGGTGTCGCAGACCCCGGATACCATCGGCGCCGCCGCATCCGGCGACGCGGGAATCGTGCGATTCCTGGTGGCGCTCGTGTTCCTGATGGCGCTGGCGTGCGCGGCGCCGTTCCTGGCTGGCTTCGAGAACGTCATCGGCCTCATCATTCTCGCCATCGGCCTGTTCGAAGCGTGGAAGCTGAACAAGCGCACGACGTTCGCGGTCACGGGTCCGCACGCCCTCGCGAAGCCGCCGGCCGCGCCGGCAGCCGCCGTGTGAGCACCGCGGAGATCTCCGCCACCGCCGCTCTTCGATGTCCCGGCTGCGGGACCGAGGTCGGCGGCAGCCTCCTGTCGTGTCCGGCATGCCACCGATTGGTGCACGCGGACCGATTGAAGGAGCTCGCGGCGGAAGCCGCCTCCGCCGCCGAACGACAGGACGTGATCGCCGAGCTGACCGCATGGCGGGCGTCGCTCGACCTGCTGCCTGAGGGCTCGCGCCAGTACACCACCATCGCGTCCCGCGTCAGCGAGCTGTCGCGTACGACAGACGCTGCCACCGATTCGCGCGGGCAGCATCCTTCCGGACGCTGGAAATGGCTGGCGGCGATCGGTCCCATCGGCCTGCTGCTCTGGAAGTTCAAGTTCCTGATCGTCGCGGTGGCGAGCAAGGGAAAGCTGCTCCTCCTCGGGTTGACGAAGGCGAGCACGTTCACGTCGATGCTGCTCGCCTTCGGCGTGTACTGGACGCAGTGGGGGATGTGGTTCGCGTTCGGGTTCGTGCTGTGCATTTACGTCCACGAAATGGGGCACGTCGCGGCGCTGCGCCGGTACGGCATCGCGGCGAGCGCGCCGATGTTCATCCCCGGCGTCGGGGCGCTGGTCAGGCTGAAACAGCGGCCGGTCGATCCGCGGGAGGACGCGCGGATTGGGCTCGCAGGTCCGATCTGGGGGCTGGGCGCGACGCTGGTGGCCTATGCCGGCGCGCTTGCCGGAGGCGGTGCGCTCTGGATGGCCGTCGCGCACGTCAGCGCCTGGATCAATCTCTTCAACCTGCTGCCGATCTGGCAGCTCGACGGCGGCCGCGGCTTCGCGGCGCTCTCCACCGAGCAGCGGTGGATGGCGACCGCCTCGCTCGGCGCGGGCTGGTTCATCTGCGGCGACGGCCTGCTCGTGCTGCTGATGCTCGTCGCGTTCCTGAGAGCCGCTGCGGGCCAGGCGCCGCCCTCGCCCGATCGCCCCGCGCTCGCGCAGTACGTCGGCCTGGTGCTCGCGCTGTCGCTCCTCGTCCGCGTTGCCGTGGCGCCTAGATTCTAGATTTCATCCATCCCCAGAGTTGGTCGATCACGCGTTCGAGGACCTCTTCCCGAGATCCTGACGACTTTGGGACCGAGAAGGAGTGATCGCCTCCTTCGATGACGAAGAGCGTCGCTCGATCGCCGAGACGATCGAGGACCGGCTTCAGCTCCTCGGGCGTGCCGAACGTGTCGCGAGATCCCTGGACGAAGAGCATCGGCCCCCGGACGTCCGGCAGGTGGCGATCGCGAAGCTGCTCCGGCTTTCCTGGTGGATGCAGCGGGTAGCCGAGGAAGAACAGGCCCTTGACGTCCGGAAGCAGTCCCCGCGCGGCCGCCTGGGACGCGATCCGGCCGCCCATCGATTTCCCACCGGCAAAGACGGGCAGGCTCGGTCTCACCTCGGGACGATCCCGCAGCGTTCGAACCGCGGCCGCGAGCGATTCCTCGAGCACCTGCGGGCGGTCGGGCGCCTTCCGGCCAGCCTCCATGTACGGAAAGTCGAACGTGAGGACGTGCACGCCGCGCCGCGCGAGCCCGCGCGCCATCGTCGTCATGAACGGATGCCGCTGGCCGGCCCCGGCGCCGTGGGCCAACACGACGGCCGCGCTGGCTGGCGGCTCGGACGAAAAGAAGGATGGCGCCAAGATGTTTCAACTATATCTGCGTTCATCTGCGTTAATCTGCGGCCCATGCCGTCACGACGACTTGGCGTGGGGTTCATCGGCAGCGGGTTCATGACGCGCTTCCACATCCGCTCGTGGGAAGCCGTGCGCGACGCGGATATCCGAGGCATCTGGAGCCCGAACCCGCAGCACGCCGGAGAAGCGGTGGCGCTGGCGCAGTCGGTCCGGGCGGGCGACGCGCGCGCGTTCCCGTCGATCGAGGCGATGGTGGCGGATCCCGAGATCGACTGCATCTGGATCTGCGGGCCGAACTACGCGCGGATCGACAACATGGAGCGCATCGTGGCGGCGCTCTCAGGGGGCGCCACGCTCGCCGGCATCGCGTGCGAGAAGCCGCTCGGGCGAAACGCCGCGGAAGCGCGCCGCATGGTGGAGCTCGTCGAACAGGCGGGGATCCGCCATGGCTACCTCGAGAATCAGCTGTTCATGCCGGGGCTCGAGCGCGGGAAGGCGATCGTCTGGGCGCGGGGCGCCGCGCTCGCGGGCCGTCCCTATCTGGCCCGCGCCGCGGAGGAGCACAGCGGCCCCCACTCGCCCTGGTTCTGGCGCGGCGATCTGCAGGGGGGCGGCGTGCTGAACGACATGATGTGCCACAGCCTCGAGGTGGGGCGATACCTGCTGACGAAGCCGGGCGCGCCGCGAGGCAGCATCACGCCCGTGAGCGTCTCCGCGCAGGTCGCGACGCTCAAGTGGTCCCGGCCGGAGTACGCCGCGCGGCTGCACGACACGATGAGCCGTGACGTCGACTACCGTCGTCATCCCGCCGAGGACTTTGCGCGCGCCAGCGTCAGCTACGTCGACGAGCGGGGCGCGCCGCTCATCGTGGAGGCCACGACGTCCTGGAGCTTCGTCGGCGCCGGCCTGAGGCTGACGATGGAGCTGCTCGGACCGGAGTATTCACTCTCGGTGAGCTCGCTCGACGGCGGGACGAAGGTCTTTTTCTCGCGGCGCCTGCAGGGGCCGGAGGGCGAGGATCTGGTCGAGAAGCAGAATGCGGAGCAGGGACTGATGCCGCTCATCGGCAACGAGTATGGCGAGTACGGCTACGAGGCGGAGAACCGGTACTTCACGCGGTGCTTTCTGGACGGTGTCCAGCCCGAGCCGGATTTCCACGCGGGGCGCGAGGTCACCGAGCTGCTGATGACCTGCTACATGAGCGCCGAAGAGGGGCGGGTGATCTCGTGGAAGCCGGAGAACCTCGAGAGCTATCGCCCGCCGGTCGCGCGCGAGAAGACGGGAGCCTGACATGGCGCGCCACACGAGGTTCAGCAAGCATCTCGAGCGGTTTTCGGCGCGGATCACGGCGTGGACCGGCGGGTCGTGGGGGTTCGGCGTCGCGGTTGCCGTCGTACTGGCGTGGCTCGCGGCCGGCCCGATCTTCAACTACTCGGACACCTGGCAGCTCGTCATCAACACCGGCACGACCATCGTGACGTTTCTGATGGTCTTCCTGATCCAGCGATCGCAGAACAAGGACGCGCTGGCGTTGCAGCTCAAGCTGAACGAGCTGGTCGCGGCGATGAAGGGCGCGAGCAACCGTCTGATCGACATCGAAGATCTCGACGAGGACGAGCTCCGGATTCTGCATCGGCACTACCGAACGCTCGCGACGCTGGCGAAGCGGGACGCGCGCCTCACCGAGTCGCACTCGATCGAGGAAGCCGAGACGCGGCACGGGGCGAAGCGGTCGCGCGGCTGACCCGCCTTCGCCAAGGCTACGGCGGGGCAGGCCCCCTCCAGGCTTGCCAGAAGCACATCAACAGATATAGATTTATAGATATGGAATCGCTCCCGGGCCTCTTCCGCCTCCTGGGGGACGAGGCGAGGCTCCGGATCCTGCGGCTGCTCGCCTCCGAGCGGCTCAACGTGTCGGAGCTGACGACCGTCCTCGGCATCGCCCAGTCGGGCGTGTCGCGGCATCTCGGCCTGCTCGCGGAGGCGGGACTCGTCCTCGAGCGCCGGGAGGGGGCGTTCACCTGGTTTTCGCTCGCGCCGGCGCTCGGGCCCGGCAACGGCGCGCTGGGGCAGCTGCTCCACACGCATTTCGCCGACAGTGAGCGCGATCCGCGCGCCCGCGAGGATCAGGCTCGCCTCCAGGAAGTGCTCCGGCTGCGGAAAGAGAACTTCGACGTGCACGCGAGCCCCGATGCCCGGCGGACCGGCCAGCTCGTGCCGGGCCGGAGCTGGGCCGCCTGGGCGCGGGCGCTCGCGCGCCTGCTGCCGCCGCTGCGCGTCGCCGATCTGGGATGCGGCGAGGGCTACCTCACGGTCGAGGCGAGCCGCTTCGCGTCGCGGGTGATCGCCGTCGATCGATCCGCCGAAGTGCTGAAGCGCGCGCGGGCGCTCGCCCGCCGGCGCAAGGTGGACAACGTGACCTGGCGTTGCGGCGAGATCGAGAACGTGCCGATCAAGGACGGCGGCGTGGACGTCGCCGTCCTGTCGCAGGCGCTCCACCACGCCGCGGATCCCGCACGCGCCCTCGCCGAAGCGGCGCGCGTCGTGGCGCCCGGCGGCAACGTGCTCGTGCTCGACCTGCGCGCCCACGGCGAGGGGTGGGTGCGCGATCGCCTCGGCGACCGCTGGCAGGGATTCGAGGATGGCGCGCTCGCCCGCCTGCTGAAGGACGCCGGGCTCAAGGATGTCCGCGTCGGCGTCGGCGCGCGCAAGTCAGGCGACCCGTTCACGGTGCTCGTAGCCAGCGGCCGTAAGGAATAGGACCGGCCGCGGAGCGCGGGCCTCTCAGGCCCGCGGGAGTTGGAATGACATCGACACTGGACACACTCAACGACCTGCTCGCGCGCCGCATCCTCGTCATCGACGGCGCGATGGGGACGATGATCCAGCGGTACAAGCTGGAGGAGAACGATTACAGAGACACGAGCGCGCTCAAAGATCACCCCAAAGAGCTCAAGGGGAACGCCGACGTCCTCAATCTGACCCGCCCCGACGTCATCACCGCCATCCATCATGCGTACCTGGAGGCGGACGCCGACATCATCGAGACGAACACGTTCAACGCCCAGGCGATCTCACAGGCGGACTACGGGCTCGAGCCGTTCGTCCGGGAGCTGAACGTCGCCGGCGCGCGCCTCGCGCGCGAGGCGGCCGACGCCTGGACGGCGAAGAGGCCGGACAAGCCGCGCTTCGTCGCCGGCGCGCTGGGTCCGACCAACCGGACGCTCTCGATCTCGCCCGACGTCAACGATCCGGCGTTCCGCGCGGTGACATTCGACCAGGTGCGCGACGCGTATGCGGAACAGGTCCGCGGCCTGCTCGATGGCGGCGTCGACCTCCTTCTCGTCGAGACGATCTTCGACACGCTCAACGCCAAGGCGGCGCTCGTGGCGATTCAGGAGGTGTACGAGGAAAGGGAAAAGGGGACAGTCACCTTTTTACGAAACACGAAAAAAGGTGACAGTCCCCTTTTCCCGCCCGTCATGATCTCCGTCACGATCACCGACCGGAGCGGCCGCACGCTCTCGGGCCAGACGATCGACGCCTTCTACGTCTCCATCGAACACCTGAAGCCGTTCAGCGTCGGCATGAACTGCGCGCTGGGGGCGCGCGACATGCGCCCGTACCTCGCAGAGCTCGCCACGCTCGCGACGTGCTGGACGAGCGCCTATCCCAACGCCGGCCTGCCAAACGCGTTCGGCCAGTACGACGAACAGCCGGCCGACACGAGCGCGATGCTCCGCGAGTTCGCCGAATCCGGCCTCGTCAACATCGTCGGCGGCTGCTGCGGAACGACGCCGGATCACATACGCGCGATCGCGAAGGCGGTTGAAGGGGTCACACCCCGCCCTGGTCCGGCTAAAGCCGGAAGCCCCGGCGAAGGCAATGGCGAGGCCACCGCGTTCACGCGTTTTTCAGGGCTCGAGACGCTGACGATCCGCCCCGACAGCAACTTTCAGATGATCGGCGAGCGCACGAACGTCACGGGCTCCAAGCGGTTCGCCCGGCTGGTGAAGGCGGGCGACTGGGCGGAGGCGGCGCAGGTCGCGCTCGATCAGGTGCGCGGCGGCGCCAACATGATCGACGTCAACATGGACGAGGGCATGCTCGACTCGGAGCGCGCCATGACGACGTTCCTGAACTACATCGCCACCGAGCCGGAGATCGCGCGCCTGCCCATCGTGATCGACAGCTCGAAGTGGTCGGTGCTGGAGGCGGGGCTCGCGTGCGTCCAGGGCAAGGCGGTCGTGAACTCCATCAGCATGAAGGAGGGGGAGGACGACTTCCTCGAGAAAGCGCGCACCATCCGGCGGTACGGCGCCGGTGTCGTCGTGATGGCGTTCGACGAGCGCGGGCAGGCGGACACGATCGACCGGAAGGTCGAGATCTGCCGGCGCGCGTACCGGCTGCTCATCGACAGCGCCGGGTTCGATCCTCTCGACATCATCTTCGATCCCAACATCCTCGCGATCGCGACCGGCCTCGAGGAGCACGCCGATTACGCCGTCAACTACATCGAGGCGACGCGCATCATCAAGGACACCTGTCCCGGCGTGAAGATCAGCGGCGGCGTCAGCAATCTCTCGTTCGCTTTCCGGGGCAACGAGATCGTCCGCGAGGCGATGCACTCCGCGTTCCTCTATCACGCGATCAGAGCCGGCATGGACATGGGCATCGTGAACGCCGGTCAGCTCGTCGTGTACCGAGGACATCCCGAAGGATCTGCTCGAGCACGTCGAGGATGTGATTTTCAACCGGCGGCCGGATGCGACCGAGCGGCTCGTCCAGTTTGCCGGAGAGGTCAAAGGGTCCGGCACGAAGAAGGAAGTGGACATCGCCTGGCGGCAGGGATCGGTCGAGGCGAGGCTGTCGCACGCGCTCGTGCACGGCATCGTCGAATTCATCGACAGCGACGTGGAGGAAGCGCGGCAGAAGTACACGCGGCCGCTCGAGATCATCGAAGGGCCGTTGATGGACGGCATGAAGATCGTCGGCGACCTGTTCGGCGCCGGCAAGATGTTCCTGCCGCAGGTCGTCAAGAGCGCTCGCGCGATGAAGAAGGCGGTGGCTTTCCTGCTTCCCTACATGGAAGAGGAGAAGAAACGGTCCGGGGGCCGGCAGACCCAGGGCAAGATACTGATGGCGACGGTCAAAGGGGACGTCCACGACATCGGCAAGAACATCGTCGGCGTCGTGCTCGGGTGCAACAACTACGAGGTGCTGGACCTCGGCGTCATGGTCCCGGCCGACAAGATCCTCAAGACCGCGATCGAAGAGGACGTGGACATCGTCGGCCTGAGCGGGCTCATCACGCCGTCGCTCGACGAGATGGTCTTCGTCGCGAAGGAGATGGAGCGCCGCGGATTCAAGGTGCCGCTGCTCATCGGCGGCGCGACGACGAGCCGGCAGCACACGGCGGTGAAGATCGCGCCGGAGTACGGCCGGCCGACCGTGCACGTGCTCGACGCGTCGCGCGCCGTGGATGTCGTCTCGTCTCTTCTCAGTCCGACCGGGGCGGCCGCGTTCGTCGAGAAGACCCGCCAGGAGCAGGAGACGCTCCGCACGCAGTACGGAGCCCGGCGCGACAAGCCGCTGCTCTCGTACGAAGCGGCGCTGGCCAACCGGCTGCAGACGGACTGGGGCAACCTCGAGCTGCCGGCCCCCTGGTTCGTCGGCCGGCGCACCGTGCAGGACGTCACGGTCGAGACGCTGACGCCGTACATCGACTGGACGTTCTTCTTCTCGGCGTGGGAGCTGAAGGGACGGTTCCCGGCGATCCTCGAGCACCCCGCGTACGGCGCGGCGGCGCGCGAGCTGTACGAGCACGCGCAGACGCTGCTGAAGCAGCTCGCAGCGGGCCGACGGCTGCAACCGCGCGGCGTGTACGGCTTCTGGCCTTCCGCGAGCGACGGCGACGACATCATTCTGTACGCGGATGATTCACGCCGGGAGGAGCTCACACGGTTCCGCATGCTGCGGCAACAGGAAGCGATCGCCGACGGCCGGCCGAACCGATCGCTCGCGGACTTCGTCGCGCCGCGCGGGAGCGGGGCGGCGGACTACATCGGCGCGTTCGCCGTCAGTGTCCATGGCGCGGAAGGCACGGCCGCCGAATTCGAGCGCGATCACGACGACTACCAGGCCATCATGACCAAGGCGCTGGCGGATCGACTGGCGGAGGCGTTCGCCGAGTTCCTGCACGCGCGGGCGCGAAAGGACTGGGGCTACGGCGGGACCGAGCGTTGGAGCAACCAGGATCTGATCGCGGAACGGTACCGCGGCATCCGTCCGGCGTTCGGGTATCCGGCGTGCCCCGATCACAGCGAAAAGGTCGCGCTGTTCGAGCTGCTCGACGCGCGCGCGATCGGGATGACGCTCACCGAGTCCGGCGCGATGCTGCCGGCGGCCAGCGTGAGCGGGTTGTACCTCAGCCATCCCGAAGCGAAGTACTTCAACATCGGCCGGCTCGGTCGCGACCAGGTGGAGGCCTACGCGCGGCGGAAGCGCGTCAGCCTGGAGGAGGCCGAGCGATGGCTGTCGCCGAGCCTGGCGTACGAGCCGGAAGCGGCAATCTCGAGAACATAACCAACCAAACCGGTGTCTAACTCGTCTGATAGACTGCCCGGACGGGCTGAATACCAGCATGTACCTCCCCCTGCGTGGCGCCACTGGCTGGGTCGTGTTCAGCGCATTTTTCCTGTCGTTACCGTCGCAATCGTCTGACTCGGCCTCCGACCCCGCCACCGCGGTCGCCGCCCGAAGGGACTTCGTCAGGACGGTCCGGGTCACCGGCACGGTGATGGCCATCCGGTCCACTGTGATCTCGGCGCCCAGGCTGTCGGGGCCGAATACCGCATCGCTCGTCATCACCCGGCTCGTCACAGGCGGGGCGTCCGTCGCGCGCGGCGCGCTGCTCGTCGAGTTCGATCGCCAGCAGCAGCTCAGCAACGCCTTCGATCGACGCGCCGAGTATCTCGATCTCGAGGAGCAGATCCGCCGCAAAGAGGCCGAACAGACGGCCGCCCGCGCGAAGGACGAGACGGAGCTGACGCAGTCGGAGAACGACGCGTCGCGCGCGCGCCTCGAGATGCTGAAGAACGACATGCTGCCGAGCATCGAAGCGGAGAAAAACACGCAGCGGCTCGAAGAAGCCGAGGCCAAGCTGGCGCAGCTCCGCAATACGTTCCAGTTGAAGCGCCGCGCCGCCACCGCCGACCTGCGGATTCTCGAGATCCGGCGCGATCGCGCGCGGAACGCGATGGAGCACGCCGAGCGCAACGCGGAGCGGATGGCGATCGCCTCGCCGCTCGACGGCATGGCCGTGTTGAAGAGCATCTGGAAGGGGAACCAGCTCGCGGAAGTGCAGGAGGGCGAAGAAGTCCGCGCCGGCGTGCCGATCGTCGAAGTGGTCGATCCCGCGGGGATGCAGGTGCGCGCGCAGGTCAACCAGGCCGACATCAGCCATCTGCAGGTCGGCCAGACCGCCGGCATCCGTCTCGACGCCTATCCCGATCTCGTCTTCAACGGCCGGGTCGAGCAGGTCTCGCCGCTCGGCGTCGTGAGCACGCTCAACCCGAAGGTCCGGACCTTCGTGGCGCTCGTGTCCATCACCGGGTCCCACCCGAAGCTGATGCCGGATCTGACCGCCGCCGTAGATATCGTCGTCGAGCGCCGTGCCGGCGCGCTGATCGTTCCCCGCGACGCGTTGGGCGCGGACGGCAAGACCTCGTTCGTGCAGGTGCGCCAGTCGGGCGGCAACGGCTTCGACCGCCGCGACGTCACGGTGGCGGGGCAGTGCGACCATGAGGTCGCGATCGCCTCCGGGATCGACGAGGGCGCCGTCGTGCGTCGCCACGCCGCCGGGGTGACGCCATGATGACGACCCTGAAGGGTCGTACCACACGTTGGATCGCCGCCATTGCCGCGATCGTGCTCATCGCGATCGGCATCGGCGCAGGCGTCGGACGTGGCTCCGCCCCCGATCTGCCGACCGCCGAAGTGACGACGGGTGAGTTCGTGGACGCCGTCGAGCTCCGCGGCGAGATTCGACCAGTCAGATCGATCGTGATGGCGGCTCCGATGCAGTCGGGCGAGCTGCAGATCGTCAAGCTCGCGAAGAACGGCTCCACGGTCAAAGCGGGCGACCTCGTCGTGCTCTTCGATACGAGCACAGTCGACCGGACCATCCTCGAGAAGCGGACCGAGGTCAAACAGGCTGAGGCTGAGATCAATCAATCCCGCGCGCAGATGAAGATTGCCGCGGAGCAGACCGAGACCGCGCAGATGAAGGCACGCTACGACGTCGATCGCTCGAAGATCGACGTCGAAGCGCAATCCGAGGAGCTCAATAGCAAGATCGATCGGGAAAAGGCGAAGCTCGCGCTCGCCGACGCCGACCAGCGGCTGAAGGAGTCCGGCGAAAAAGCCGGCTCCGACCGCGCCGCCGCGCAGGCGGATCTGAACGGCAAGCTCCGCAAGCGTGAGAAGGCGCTGGCAGACCTGCAGCGGGCCGAGCGCTCGCGCGCCAACCTGGAGATGCGCGCCCCGGCCGACGGCATGGTCAGCATCATGCCGAACTACCGCGCAGGCGGCATGTGGGGCACCAACCCTCCGGAGTTCCGTGAAGGGGACCGCGCGTGGTCGGGCGCCCAGGTCGTGGAACTGCCGGACCTGGCGGACATCCGGTTCGAGGCGCGGCTCGATGAAACGGACCGCGGGCGCATCGCGGCTGGACAGACGGCGAGCCTCCGTGTCGACGCCGTGCCGGACCGGCAGTTTACCGCGACCGTGGCCGACGTGTCGGTCATCGCCCGCGTCGATTTCTCGTCCGGCACCTGGCCGCCGGCGCGCAACTTCGACCTGAAGCTGAAAATGGGCGAGAAGGATCCACGGCTTCGGCCCGGCATGAGCTCGACGGCGCGGATTGCCGTCGACCGCCTCCCGGGATCGGTGATCGTCCCCGCCCGCGCGGTCTTTCAGAAGGACGGCAGGCCCGTCGTCTATCTTCTCGACGGGAGCGCGTTCGAGCCGCGTCCGGTGGAGATCGCCCGTCGCAGCAAGGAACAGGTGGCGATTCGGTCCGGCGTGTCGCCCGGAGACCGCGTCGCGACGAAGCTGCCCGAGCGGGACATGTTGAAGGACGCGCGATGAAACTGCGGCGGCTTTTCTGGCCTGCGCTCGCGGCGCTCGTCGTGCTCGGCGGCGCCGGCATCGTCTATGCGGTCCAGAACTGGGAAGCCGAGCGGGACGACGGTGTCCCGACGACGCGCGTGACCCGAGGCGACCTGAAGCTGGATGTCTACGCGACCGGCGAGCTGCGCGCCGGCCGGGCGGTCTCGCTCGTCGCGCCGCCGATCACGGGCGGCTCGCTCCGCATCGTGCAGCTCGCCCCCACGGGCACCACCGTCAAGAAGGGCGACGTCGTGATCGAGTTCGACCCCGCGGAGCAGCAGCACGCGCTCGAGCAGAGCCGATCCGAGTTGAACGAAGCGGATCAGGAGATCGTGAAGATGAAGGCGGACGCCGAGGTCCAGGTGTCCGCCGAGAAGGTCGCGCTGCTCACCGCGCGGTTCGATGTGAGGCGCGCGGAGCTCGACGTGCTGGCCGGAGAACTGATCAGCGCGGTCGAAGCAAAGAAGCGCGCGCTCAACCTCGAGGAGGCGAAGCGCCGCCACGCGCAGCTCGAAGAGGACGCCAAGTCCCGCACCGTCACGAGCGCGGCGGGGCTCGCGGCGCTGCAGGAGAAGCGGAACAAGGCGCAGATCGCGATGGATCGCGCCACGGCGACGATCGAGACGCTCGTCATGCGCTCGACGATGGATGGCCTGGTGGCGCTGAGGACCAACCCCGACGCCGGCGGCGGCTTCGGGTTCCCGGGCATGGTCCTCCCCGAGTACCGCGTCGGCGACACGATCGGGCCCGGTCGCGTCCTCGCCGACGTGCTCGAAGTGGGGGAGATGGAGATTCGCGCGCGTATCAACGAGACCGATCGCGCCAACCTGGCGGTCGGCCAGAGCGCCGCCATCCGCGTCGAGGCGGCGCCCGGCCGCCAGTTCGAGGGCCGCATCGTATCGCTCGGCGCGCTCGCGTCGCGCGTCAACTTCTGGGAATCGAGCCAGTCCGGCCGCCAGTTCGACGTCTTCTTCCGGATCGACGATCGCGATGCCCGGTTGCGCCCGGGTGGATCGGTCCGCATCATCGTGGCGGGGCGGGCCGTCGAGAACGCGCTCCAGGTCCCCCGGCAGGCGGTCTTCGCGAAGGAAGGGAAAGCCGTCGTCTACGTCCGCGACCGGGATCACTTCGCGGCGCGCGAGGTCAAAGTCTCGCACCGTTCCGAGAACCGAGTGGCCGTCGAGGGCATCGACGAAGGCGTGGAAGTCGCGCTCGTGGATCCCGAAGCCGCACCGGCCTCCGGCGCCGCGCCCCGGCCCGCGCCGGCCGGTGCAACCGGACCCGCGCGATGAAGGACGATCTGCGACCGAGCCGCACCGCTGAAGTGGAGCGCCACCAGGCAGGTGGGCTGCGCCACCAGATCGCGACCTTCTGGGGAAACGCCGACTTCCTGCCCGAGCTCCGCCACGGCATCGACAACCTCCGAGCGCACAAGCTCCGATCCCTCCTGACGATGCTCGGGATGATCTTCGGCGTCGCTGCCGTCGTGGCGATGCTGTCGATCGGCGCGGGCGCGCAGCAGGAGGTCATGGCCTTCATCGAGCAGCTTGGCGTCCGCAACCTGATCGTCGAGGCGCGCGAGGCGACGGACTGGCAGGTGATGCAGGCGACCCGGAAGCTGTCGCCCGGCCTGACGTTCGAGGACCTGCGGGTCGCGCAGGCGAACCTGGAAGGGGTCGCCGCCGCCACGGCGCGCAAGCGCTTCAAGCCCGGCCGGATGCTGCCGCGGCCGACCGGCGAGATGCCCGTCGTCTACGGCGTCAGCACGACGTATGTCGGGATCAGCGGCCTCAACGTTGCCCGCGGGCGGTTCTTCACCGAGGAGGAATCCGAGGCGGCGGCACCGGTGGCGATTCTCGGCCAGGCGGCGGCCGCGGCGATCTTCGGCGCCAGCGAGCCGCTCGGCCAGCACGTCAAGGTCAACGACGCCTGGTTCCGCGTCATCGGCGTCACCGGGCCGCAGCTCTCCGTGCAGTCCGACGTCGCAGGGATGCCGTCGCAGGATCGCAACAACCTCATCTACGTGCCGCTCATGGCGGCGGTCATGCGGCTCGAGGACAGCTACAGCAACATCAAGGACGAGATCGACGGGATCTACCTTCAGCTCGCTCCGGAGATCGACAGCCTGCGCTCGGCCGATCTGCTGACGGGGCTGCTCAACGCGTCGCACCGCAACGCGGGCGACTTCAGCGTCATCGCGCCGGCCGAGCTCCTCGCCCAGCAGCAGCGCACCCGGCGGATCTTCGAGATGGTCATGGTCGCCATCGCGTCGATCTCGCTGCTCGTCGGCGGCATCGGGATCATGAACATCATGCTCGCCAGCGTGCTCGAGCGGACGCGGGAGATCGGCGTCCGCCGCGCGGTCGGCGCCCGCCGCGCGGACGTCATCCGCCAGTTCCTCATCGAGACGACGCTCATCTCCGGGCTCGGCGGCGTCCTGGGCGTGGTCGTCGGCGTCCTGCTGTCGGAATTGGTGGCGTCGCTCGCCGGCTGGTCGACGATCGTCACGGGCCTGTCAATCGCGCTCGCCTTCGTGGTCTCGGTCACCGTCGGGATCGTGTTCGGTCTCTACCCCGCCGTCCGCGCCGCGCGTCTGGATCCGGTCAAAGCGCTCCACTACGAGTAAGTCCCGTCGACGTCCGTAGCGCAGCCCTTCAGGGCTGCCACGAGCTTGATCTGCGCCGCGTCGACAATGCGGCAACCGTTTGTGGCTGGATTCTCGACACTCCATAGCAACGCGCTCATCATTTGCGCATGCGTGACCAGCGCGAGCCGGCGCGCGGCGGCACGGGTCGGCGGCAGCAGTTCGAGTACCCAGTAGACCGGCACGATCAAGTACGGCCACCGATGGCCGGGTCCGAGTACGTACCACGGACGCAGAATCGTCGCCGGCATTCCGGTCTCGCGCAACGCCGCCTCCGCCTCGGCCCTCGTGGCCTGATACGCCTTCATGATCGGCGCAGGCTGCGCGACGCTGACGTAGACGAAGTGCCGGACGCCAGCCGCTGACGCCGCGGCGATGGACTCGCGCGCCGACACGAGATCGATGCGGCGGAACTGCTCCGCCTTGGCCGGGCTCGGGTGGGGCACGCCGACGAGCTGCACGAACGCGTCGCAGCCGGCGACCGTCGGCTCGAACGTGCGGCGATCGAGCGCGTCGCCGAGGACGATGCGGCACTCGGGCGGCAGGCGCGCCGCGCTCTCGCGGCGTGCGAGCGCGACGACGGAATGGCGGCGTTCGATCAGTCCACGGATCAGCGGCGCCCCGAGGTATCCGGTTCCTCCCGTCACGAAGACGTTCACGCGGCGCAGTGTAACCTGCCCATTACCCGATGTAGGATTGGCCTCGTGAAGCGACGCGATTTTCTGCATGTGATCGGCGGCAGCGCCGCTGCTGTCGCTGCATCTGACTCCTTCCTCGACCTCCTCGCGCAACCGCGCGTGCCGCGCGAGGCGCGGCTCCGAGAGCTGGCGGACATCGCGCTCGGCGAGGCGAAGAAGCTGGGCGCGACGTACGCGGATCTGCGCATCACTCGCAACCGCGCGCTGAGCGTCGCCGCGCGCGACCGCGTCCTCGCCGAAGGAGGCGGCGGCCCCGGCGGGGGTGGTCCGGGCGGTGGGGGCGGAGGCGGAGGCGGATTTGGCGGCGGCGGCGGCCCGGCCGACAACTCCCGCGAGGATACGCACGGCTTCGGCGTCCGGGTCATCGTCAACGGCACGTGGGGCTTCGCGTCGAGCCCGATCGTGACGCCGGACGAGGTGCGCCGCGTGACGCGCGTGGCGGCCGACGTCGCCCGCGCGAGCAGCATCGCCAGGAAGTTCGACGTCAGGCTCGCGCCCGTGCCGCCCTACACGGACTATTACCGGACGCCGATCGCGCGCGACGTGTTCGAGGTGCCGCTCGACGAGCTGGCCGCGCAGGTCCTGGCGGTCAACGCCGCCATCCTCGAGAACAAGGACGTCTCTCGCGCCGTCACGCGCATCTACGCTCAGCACGAGTGGAAATACCTCGCGACGAGCGAAGGCTCGCACATCGAGCAGGACGTGTACCGCACGTCTCCGGCATCCGTCGCGTCGGCGCGGTACCAGGGCGCCGTCCGATCGCGGATGTACTTCCCGTCGCCCCGGACCGGCGGATACGAGGTCGTCGCCGAGGCGAAGATGCTGGACCACGCGCGCCGAATCGCCGCCGAGGCGGTCGAGTTCTCCCGCGCGAAGCCGGTAGCGGTGGGTCTGAAAGACCTCATCCTGACGCCATCCCACGCATCTCTGACGATTCACGAGATCGTCGCCCACGCGACGGAGCTCGATCGCATCGTCGGCTACGAGGCGAACTACGCCGGCACGTCGTTCGTGAAGCTGGCCGACGTCGGGAAGCTGAAATACGGATCGAAGCACTTCAACGTCACCGCCGATCGCACGATCGCGGGCGGCATGGCGACCGTCGGCTACGACGATGACGGAGTGAAAACGCAGCAGTGGCCGCTCGTGCGGGAGGGCATCCTCGTCGGGTTGCAGACCAACCGCGAGACGGCGCACTTCCTCGGCGAGAAGGAGAGCCGTGGCTGCACGTTCGCCAACCACTGGCGCAACTACCCGTTCCTGCGGATGCCGAACGTCCACGTCGACGCCGGCCCCGCGGGGTCACCGACGCCCGAGCAGCTCATCGCCGACGTGAAGGACGGCGTCCTGATCGATGGCCGCGGCAGCTTCAGCATCGATCAGCAACGCTACAACGGGCAGTTCGGCGGCGACTGCTTCTGGGCGATCCGAAACGGGAAAAAGGCCGAGATGCTGACCGACGTGACGTACAACGCCATCACGACCGACTTCTGGGCCAACCTCGACGCCATCAGCGGGCCGGAGAGCTGGGAGCTGAACGGGCTCGTCGGGGACGCCAAGGGCCAGCCCGTGCAGACCAACTATCCATCGCACGGCAGCCCCTGGCTGCGCATCCGCAAGATGATGGTTGGCGCGGCGCAGCAGTGAGTCCGTTTCTTACCTGACGTTGTGCCCAATTTCTCGACTGAATGCTCCGGAGTGGGGCACGGTTCCACAAACAGCCAGCAACGAAAGAGTTAGCTCGAATCTTGCGGCGTGAATCGGCCCGCACTTGCTTCCTTTTGCAACACCGGAAGGACTTCTGGCCGGCGCGGCTGACGGCCTTCTCGCGCGGTCACTCGCCATCTCGGTGTACCGCATGGACTTAACAGCAAGCCACGACATGGCGGCGAAGTTGCTTAGAGGCTCCCACCTTGGCTAAACCTGTTTCGGTCCATTCGACTGCGACTCGAGCCTCCGGCCGCCAGACGGCAGGGGCCGAAAGCGAGAGTGCGCAGCCGTACCCTCGCCCGGTTCCCGTCGCGATCAAGCCGTTTGTACCGCGCCGGAGTACCGATACCGCGCTGCCCCACGTTGCGCTCGGAAGCCTCCTGCTCCAGCGAGGGCTGATCACCCAGGAACAGCTGGACGCGGCAATTGCCGCACAACAGACGACAGGCCGTCGGCTGGGCCACATCCTCGTGGACATGGGATTCGCCACCGCTGACGCAGTGCTCGAGGCGCTCAGTCAACAGCTCGGCCTGCCGGCCGTGCGCGTCAACGCGTACACGCTCAACGCCGAGACGGTGCGGGCGCTGCCCGAGAAAGTCGCCCGCCGGCACACCGCCTTTCCGCTCCAGAAGGTTGGCACGACGCTCGTCGTCGCGCTCGCCAGCCCGAAGAACCTGACCGCGCTCGATGATCTGCGGTTCGCCGCCGGCTGCGAGATCCAGACGGTGCTCGCGCTGGAGTCCGAGATTGAAGAGGCGCTGAACCGCTACTACAACGACGAATGGCTGCAGCGGGACGGAGAGGAAGCCGCGGGCGACGTCGTCATCGATTCGTATTCGGCGCAGATCCTGACGCGGGACGAGGCGGCGGAACGGTCCGCGGTGTCGCTGCTCGAGCGGGTGATCGCCCGCGCCGCGGGCGAGAACGCGAGCGACATCCACTTCGAGCCGCGCCTGGACGACTTCCGGATCCGGTTCCGCGTCGATGGCACGTTCCGGGATGCGGCGCTGCTCGCGCCCGCGATGGCGCCGGCGGTGGTCGCGCGGATCAAGGTGCTGTCGGGCATGGACATCGCGGAGCACCGGCTGCCGCAGGACGGCAGGTTCAGCGCGACGGTCGGCGAGCAGCGGCTCGACCTGCGGGGCTCCAGCTATCCCACTATTCACGGCGAGAAGGCGGTGCTCCGGCTGCTCGACAGCGGGCGTCTGCGCTTGAAGCTCGATCGGATCGGGCTGAATGGGACGGCGCTCGAGACGATGCGCCAGCTGATCCATCATCCGGAGGGCATCATCCTGATCACGGGCCCGACCGGCAGCGGCAAGACGTCCACGATGTATGCCGCGCTGGCCGAGATCGCCGAGACCGGCAAGAACATCACGACGATCGAGGATCCGGTCGAATACGCGTTGCCGGGGGTCAATCAGGGCCAGACCAACGACAAAGCGGGCTTCACGTTCGCCAAAGGGATGCGTGCCGTGTTGCGCCAGGATCCCGACGTGATTATGGTCGGCGAGATCCGCGACACCGAGACGCTCGAGACGGCGATCGAAGCGTCGCTGACCGGGCATCTGGTGTTGTCGACGCTCCATACGAACAGCGCCGTCGCGTCGGTTGCGAGGCTGCTCGAGATGGGGCTCGAGCCGTATCTGATCGCGTCGAGCGTCCTCGGCATCGTCGCGCAACGGCTCGTGCGGAAGATCTGCAACACGTGCCGGGAGGAAGTGGCGACGCCGCCGGCCTTGCGCGCGCTCTTCCGCGATGGCGAGCCAAAGTCGTTCTTCCGCGGCCGAGGCTGTCACGACTGCCGCGGCACCGGCTTCCGCGGGCGGATCGGGATCTACGAGCTGCTTCGGATGACCGAGTCGGTTCGCGCCCTCGTGCTCGAGCGCGCGCCCGACAGCCGGCTGATTGATCAGGGGCGAAAGGACGGCATGACATCGCTTCGCGCAGAGTGCCTCGGCCTCGTCGCTCGCGGCGAAACGACGCTCGAGGAGGTCCTTCGGGTGACCGCCGAGCGAAAGTGAGCCTTGCGATCATGGTGGAATGCTGATTGCGGAGTGCTGAATTCAAAAACACTCAGCATTCAGCAATCAGCACTCAGCATTGTGCGACTGTCAGTCTAAGCGGCTTGCCGCAGCGCGATGATCGCAAATGTCGCGCCCTGCGGATCGCACGCGATCGCGAAGCGGCCGACGCCCGGAATGTCCTTCGGCGGCAGCGGAAGCGTGCCGCCGTGCTGCTTCACGCGGCCGGCGCTCGCGTCGCAGTCCACCACCGCGAAGTAGGGCAGCCAGTGCGGCGGGACGTCTCCCCACTCCGGCTGGATGCGCATCATGCCGCCCATGGGCGTTCCTCGGTTGAAAAACTCCGTGTACTCGCCAGGCGGCGCGGTGCCCCGCTTCGCGGTCCAGCCGAAGAGCGACGTATAGAACTTCTGCGCCACGCCGGGGTCGGTCGTCGCGAGCTCGGTCCAGCAGAGCGTTCCCGGATCGTTGAGGCGCTCCGCGCCGATGTGGTCCTTCGCCTGCCACAGGCTGATGAACGCGCCCGCTGGATCCTTGAGGACGGCCATCCGTCCCGCGTCGAACACGTCGAAAGGCCCCGCGACGATGGTCCCGCCGAGCTTCGCCACGCGTCCGGCGGTCTCGTCCACGTTCGACACCGCGACGTAGCTGTTCCAGCGCGGCGGCCCCTGCTCGGGGTCCGCCTGGCAGGAGGCGGCGACGTCCTCGCCATCGAGCTGAAATCGGTAGTACGGGCCGACGTCGGTTCGTGATTCGACGGCGGTCCAGCCGAAGAGCGCCGAATAGAACAGTTGGGCTTCCTCGGGATCGGTGGTCGCGAGCTCCGGCCAGCAGAAGGTGCCGGACTCGTGAGGGGTCAAGCTCTTCGGTGCCATGGGGAGACGCCCCGTAGCGCAGCCCTTCAGGGCTGCCAGGTTACAGAGATTCCAGGGGTTCGAGGGTTCCGAGGACGGGGGAATGATACACTGGGCGTTTCAAGGAATGGCCAACTCCGCGTGAATGTAGAACCCAGGCTCAAAATCGCAGTTTTCATCGACTTCGACAACATCGAAATCGGCGTCAAGAACTCCCTCGGCGGGCAGTTCGACATCGGTCCCGTCCTCGAGGCGCTCAAGGAGCGTGGCGAGGTCGTCGCGAAGACCGCCTACTCGGACTGGAAACGCGCCGGCGACCACTCGCGGATGCTGACGCAGCACGCGATCAAGATGGTCCAGCGGAACCTGACGCCGGGGGGCGACAAGAACGGCGCCGACATCAACCTCGCGCTCGACGCGCTCGAGATGGCGTTCACGCACCCCCACATCAACGCCTACGTCATCGTCGGCGGCGACAGCGACTTCATCTCGCTCGTCGAGAAGCTGAAGCAGTACGACAAGAAGGTGCTGGTGGTCGGCGGCCGCTCGTTCACGAGCATGGTCCTTCAGCGGAACTGTCACGAGTTCATCGCCTACGAGAACTTGACGGGCGTCAACGGCCGGCGGCAGCAGGATCGCGGCGGCCGTCCCACGGCCCGCGAGACGCAGGCGCCGCTCGAGCAAATCTTCCCGCTCGTCCGCCGCGCGCTCAAAGTACTGGCGGATCGCGAGGTCTCGCCGCAGCTGGGATTGCTCAAGAGCACGCTGCTCCAGCTGGATTCCACGTTCTCCGAGCGCAGCTACGGGGCGGGCACGTTCCGCGACTTCGCCGAGCGGCTGGAGAAGGCCGGTCTGGTGACGCTGAAGGTCGCGGGGCGCAATATCCTCGTCGAGCTCAAGGACGACGATCGCGCCGCTCGCATGCCTGTCGTCTCGGAGGCCAACGAGAACCCTGAGAACCTCGAGAACCCCGAGAACCCCGAGAACCCTGAGAACCCCGAGAACCTCGAGAACCGACAGGGCTCAGAGAACATTGCGAGCCCTGCGAACATCGATCCTGCGAGACAAGCCGAAGGCGTCGCCGTGGTCCGCCGTCTGCTGACGGGATCCCACGCGCTGCGTTTTCCGATGTACGTCCGCAACGTCAAGCAGGTGCTTCGTCAGGCGAACGGATCCTTCGATGAACGCACGTACGGCTTTGCCGGCCTGATGGATCTTCTCCGCGCGTGTCAGCGCGACGGCGTGCTGCGCCTCGAACGCGATCGCCGTGGCGCGCTGCGCGTCTTCCCGGGCTCGCAGATCTCGGCGGCGGCCGGAGAGGCGGCAACGGGCCCGAAGGTCGTCGAAGGGGAAGTTGACGAACAGATCGCCGGCTCCCCAGCGCCGGCGCCGGTGGCCTTCCAGGAATCACCGACGTACCAGCCGCTCCGGGAGGTCGGTGCCGGCGACGAGGAAGAGTCGTCCGCCCACATCACGGATACGACCGCCGAGATGCTGGCCCGGGCCGCGGCCGGCGAGACCCCCGCACGGCGCCGCAAGCCCGCCGGCGCGGCCCCGAAAGGCCGTCGGCCGGCTCCTCGGACCCAGGGCGCCCGCAACGGCCGGCCAAGGCCTCGCAGGACATCCTCAGACCAAAGCTAAGAAAGTAAGCAACTTAGGCCGGATCGCCGCACGAGGGGAACCCTCTGCCTTGACCCATCGTCTAACACCGTTGGATAATTGAACGGTGTTCAGCTAGACGGCGGACACGAATTCAACCCGGTACAGACGAGACAGCGCGCCGAGCGAGAGCGAGGCGTGGCAGGCGTTGGGGGTGGGGCCCCAACGCAAATCAGAAAAAGATGGGAACCAAGCAACGTCAAGAACGTGAGCGCGAAGCCGTCCGAAGAAAGATTCTGGACGCCGCGACGGAGCTCTTCCTCGCCGAGGGGTATCAGAACATCTCGATCCGCAAGATCGCCGAGCGGATCGAATACAGCCCCGCGGCGCTCTACAGCTACTTTCCGAGCAAGGACGACATCTTCTTCGCGCTGGCGGAGGAAGGATTCCGCGCGCTCGCGCAGGCCGTGAAGTCTGAAGCGGCCGATCCGCTCGACGGGGTGCGTGAAGGGTTCTGGCAGTACTACCAGTTCAGCCGGACTCATCCCGAGTATTTCGCGCTGATGTTCGTGGACCGCAGCGTTCCGCGGATCAGCGAGGACTGGGAGCGGTTCGGGTTCGTCCAGGACATGCTCCGGCGCGCCGCCGAGGGCGTCCGCGCGTGCATGGCCGCCGGTTACTTTCCGGCGTCGCTCGACGCCGACGCCGCGATTCATGTGTTGTGGGCGGCCGTGCACGGCCCCGCGACCATTCAGTTGTGCAACCGCCTCGGCCCGGGCGAAGAGCCGGACTCGCTTGCCCGCGACACGCTCGAGGCGGCGATCGCCGGCCTCCGAGCGGGCAGTCCGATCACGTTCCGCGCGGCCGAGTGCATCCACGGGATTCAGCAGCAGATTGACGCAGCCGCAGATCCACGCAGATAGACGCAGATAGAGATAGACGAAGGCCGCAGATGAACGCAGATACACGCGAATCGATTAGGGCCACAGACAAACGCAGATTCACGCAGATCCCGGCCGGTGCGCTTGCGGCGCTCGCGCTGGTGTCGGCCGCAGCCTGCGGCGGAGCCTCGGCGCAGCCCGAGCACGCGGAAGCGAAGACCGAAGCGCCGGCGCCGGCGGTCCAGGTCGTGACGGCTCGTACCGCGACCCTGGAGTACGCGATTGAGATCTCGGGCAACCTCGCGCCTCAGGCGCGCGTCGGCATCATGCCGAAGGTTGGCGGCACGCTCGATCGCGTGCTGGTCGACCTCGGCGATCGCGTGAGCGAAGGAACGGTCGTTGCCACGCTCGACCGCCGCGAGATCGACGCGCAGGTCGACGCCGCCGTCGCCGCGGTCGCGGTCGCGAAGGCGTCGCAGGAAGCAGCGGAGGCCTCGCAGGCGAACGCCGCGAAGGAAATCGAGCGCGCGCGCAGCCTGTTCGAGCAGGGCGCGATCGCCAAGGCGCAGCTCGACACCGCCGAGACGACCCACCGGACGACGTCGGCGCAGCGCGAGCTGAGCCGCGCGAACGTCGCGCAGGCCGAGGCCTCGCTCCGCCGTGCGCGCGAGGTGCAGCGGGACACGACGCTCCGCTCGCCGATCTCAGGTGTCGTCGTCGAACGTAACTTCGACGCCGGCTCGCTCGTCGGGCCTGGGGACAAGCCGGTCGTGGCGGTCGCCGACAATCGCATCCTCAAGCTCGAGGCGGGCGTCTCCGAACTGGAGGCCGGCAGGCTGAAGGCGGGCACGCCCGCGACGATCACGGTCACGGCGCTGCCCGGCCGGACGTTCGAGGGCCGCATCGTGGCGCTCGCTCCGGAGATCGACCTGAAGAACCGCCACTTTCGGATCGACGTGCGCGTCGCCAACACAGACGGCGCGCTTCTCGGCGGGATGTACGCCGTTGCACGGGTCGTGACGGCCCGCGCGGAAAACGCTGTCGTCGTGCCGCGGGACGCGGTGTTCCAGCGCGCCGGCCAGCGGATGGTCTACGTGGTTTCTGGCGAGCGCGCGGCCGCGACGCCGGTCAAGGAAGGCCTGACCGACGGGACACGTGTCCAGCTCGTCTCGGGTGTCGCCGCCGGCGCGACCATCGTCGCCGACGCCCGCCGCGACATCGCCGAGGGCGTGAAGATTCGCCCCATCGATTCCCAGTAGCGCAGCCCTTCAGGGCTGCTTCAGTTGTGGCACCAGCCTTCAGGCTGGTCTCGCGTGGCACCCGGCTTTAGCCGGGTCTGAACGATATGTGGATCTCTGAAACCTCCATCAAGCGTCCGGTCTTCGCGACCATGGTCATCGTCAGCTTCATGGTCCTGGGGATCGTGTCGATGACGCGCCTCGGCATCGATCTCTTCCCCGAGGTGAACTTCCCGTTCGTCAACATCACGACCGTCTATCCGGGCGCGTCGCCGGAAGAGGTCGAGACGCTCGTCACGCGTCCGATCGAGGACGCCGTCGCCGGCATCAACGGCGTCAAGCGCGTCGAGTCCTCGTCCACGGAAGGCGTGTCGCAGGTCGGCCTCGAGCTGAAGCTGGAGATCGATCCGCAGGAAGCGGCCGCGGAGGTCCGCGAGAAGGTCGCGGCGATCCGGCGCCGGCTGCCGGACGCCATCGAGGATCCGACGATCGTCCGCTTCGACGTCGCGGCGCTGCCGATCATGAACTTCGCGGTCTCCTCGCCGCTGCCGTCCGACAAGACGCGGCTCATGGTCGAGGACGATCTCAAGCCGCTCATCGAGCAGGTGGACGGCGTCGCATCGGTCGAGGTCAACGGCGGCCTCGTGCGCGAGATACAGGTCGATCTCGACCCGCGCCGGCTCGAGGCGCTGGGCCTGCCGCTGCAGTCAGTCGCGGAGGCACTCGCGGCTGCGAACCTCGATGTTCCGGGCGGCAAGATCACGGCCGGCGGCAAGGACGTCGTCCTGCGCACCAAGGGAGAGTTCAAGACCGTCGATGAGATCGCCGCCGTCATCCTTCGTTCCGCCGGCGGGTCGACGGTCCGGCTGCGGGACGTCGCCAACATCGTGGACGGTTACGAGGACCGGACCTCAACGACCCGGCTCAACGGCGAGGATGCGGTGTCGTTCTCGATCCGCAAACAGTCGGGCGCGAACACGGCCGAGGTCTCCCGCCGCGTCAACCTGACGCTCGCGAAAGTCGCCCCGAACTTCCCGGATCTCGCCATCAAGTCGGTGCACGACGACGCGCGGTTCATCGCGTCGAACGTCGAGGATGTGCGGGTGAACATCATCTTCGGCGGCATCATGGCGGTCGTCATCATCTTCGTCTTCATGCGCGACTGGCGCTCGACGCTCATCTCGGCGCTCGCGCTGCCGACCTCCGTCATCTCGACGTTCTTCTTCATGTGGGTCGCCGGCTTCACCATCAACATGATGACGCTGATGGCGATCTCGCTCGTCATCGGCATCCTGATAGACGACGCGGTCGTCGTCCGGGAGAACATCTATCGCCACATGGAGATGGGCGAGGACCCGATCACGGCAGCGAGGAAGGGGACCGCGGAGATCGGCCTCGCCGTCATGGCGACGACCTTCACCATCCTCGCGGTGTTCCTGCCGGTCGGCTTCATGACCGGCATCGTCGGCCAGTTCTTCAAATCGTTCGCGCTGACGGTCGCGTTCGCGGTCGCGATGTCGCTGCTCGTCGCGTTCACGCTCGACCCGATGCTCTCGTCGCGCTTCGTGCGCTACATCCCGCCCGAGGAGCGGCTGCGCTCGCGGACGGGACGGATCCTCGAGCGCTGGGGGCAGGCCTACGATCGGCTCGACGCGCTCTATCACCGCGTACTCGGATGGGCGCTGCGCCATCCGTGGAAGGTTGTCGCGTCGGCTGTTGCGATCTTCCTCGTCAGCATGTCGTCGGTCCTGATCATCGGCACCGAGTTCGTGCCGCCCGAGGACCGCGGCGAGTTCCAGGTCATCGTCGAGCTGCCGCCGGGCGTGTCGTTCGACGAGAGCGTCGCAGAGGTCGCGAAGATAGAGCGGCTGGTTCTCGAGACGCCCGAAGTCCGCCAGGTGTTCACGACGGTCGGCATCGAGGGAGAGATCCGCAAGTCCACGCTGCGCGTGCAGACGACGCGGAAAGATGAGCGTGAGATCGGGCTGATCGAAATCAAGGCGGAGCTCCGGAAGCGGCTGTCCGTGCTGCCGTTCGTCGAAACGAAGGTCGCGGACCCGGAGTTCATGCAGGGCGCCCCGTACGAGCCGCCGATCAACATCTTCATCCGGGGCGACGACCTCGCGGAGCTCCAGCGGATCAGCGACGAGATCGTCGCGCGGGTGCAGAAGATTCCGGGCGCCGTGGACATCAGCAGCACGCTCGTCGCCGGAAAGCCGGAGATGGTGGCGCAGGTGGATCGGGCGCGCGCGGCGGACCTCGGGTTCAGCGTCGGCTCGGTCGCGGCGCAGCTCCGCGGCATGGTCGAAGGCATCGTGCCGAGCCGGCTGCGCGACGGGGACCGCGAGCACGACATCCGCGTGCGGCTGGCGCCGGAGTTCCGCAACGACTTCGGCGCGATTGCGATGGCGCCGATCTACTCGCCGACGGGCGCGGCGGTCCGCGCGGGGGACGTCGTGTCGATGGATCCCGGCCTCGGTCCGACGAGCATCGACCGCGAGCAGCGCCGGCGCCAAGCCAAGATCGGCGTGGACCTCTACAACCGCCCGCTCGGCGACGTGACGAACGACATCTCCGCCGCGATCGCGGACATCAAGCTGCCGCCGAACGTGGAGGTCGGCTTCGCGGGGGACGTCGAGCTGATGCAGGAGTCCGCGCAGGGCCTGCTGCTCGCGATGCTGCTGGCCGTCACCTTCATCTATATCGTGCTGGCGTCGCAGTTCGAGTCGTTCCTCGAGCCGTTCATCATCATGCTGTCGCTGCCGCTCGCGCTCGTCGGCGCGCTGCTGCTCCTCCTCGTGACCGGCAAGCACCTCGGCATGCCCGCCATGATCGGCATCGTCATGCTGATGGGGCTCGTCACGAAGAACGCGATCCTGCTCGTGGACTACACGAACCAGCTTCGCTCCGAGGGCCTGCCGCTCGAGGAGGCGATCCTCAAGGCCGGTCCGGTGCGCCTCCGGCCGATCCTGATGACGACGATGGCGATGATCCTGGGGATGCTGCCCGCTGTGTTCGGCATCGGCGAGGGCGGGGAGTTCCGCGCGCCGATGGCGATCTCGACGGTGGGCGGGCTGATCACCTCGACGCTGCTGACGCTCGTGCTCGTGCCGGTCGCCTATATGCTGCAGGCGCGGGGCGTCGAATGGGTCAAGTCTTTCTTCCGGCAGCCCTCGCCGGCTGCCCAGACCGCGCTGCGCGTGACGGGCGTGTTTCTGGTCCTCGCGATTCTGGGTAGTGTTATCGCGGTCGCGAGCGCATTCGCGTAGAACAACCTGGAGGGCGGGCCTCTAAGGCCCGCCATGCGTGGCTATCCGAAGAGTTTCGGCAGCTGCGTCGCCCCGACCAGCGTCAACGCGCCCCACGCAAGGAAGAAGACGCCTGACCATGGAACGATCGGGCGCGGCAGCGTCGACAGCTCTTCTCGTAGAAGCGGCAGGACGGTTTTCGCGACGACGCGCCGCTCATCCGCGTCGGCCGCGCTGACGTCGAC
This sequence comes from uncultured Acidobacteriota bacterium, assembly GCA_963847125.1. Lineage (GTDB taxonomy): Bacteria > Acidobacteriota > Vicinamibacteria > Vicinamibacterales > 2-12-FULL-66-21 > DATAEE01. The sequence continues at coordinate 418,904 of CAWJYM010000004.1, read as the reverse complement.
CCCGATGTTGCCGAACCACCGGCTGACCCCGAGTGACGAACCCCCTATACCAACCGTCGGGAGCCGCAGCCGCTTGCGGCGCCAGTCGAACGGGATGGCGTGTGCCTGAAGCGCGCGCTCGAGCGCCGCGATCACCTGCGCCCGGCTGGCGTTATGGACTGACCAGGACTCGGTGGGACCGAAGTGCTCGCGCGCCCAGGGAATGGATCCCGCGATCGTGAGCACGACGACCATCGGGAGATCGAAGCCTTCCCGACTCCGATCCAGCCACAACAGACCCATGATTATCGGGAACACGATTGGGAAGGCGTAGGTTGCGCGCCAGACGATGGGGCGCTTGGTAAGCAGGTACAACCCCAGCAGCGCGAACCCGGCCGCGAGAAGCACGAAGCCCGGCCGTTCAACGCCCATCACATTCACCAATCTACAATCAGCATTCCACGATCAGCAATCAGCAGTGTTCCGGCCTTTGGCGGCCGCGCGCGCGGCCTCTCGTCGACGCGCGAGGATCGCCTCGGCGTCCGGCGCACCCATGACGACCGCTTCGATGTGCTTGCAGGTGTCCGGCTCGCCGGTGACCTGCCGAATCTGGGTCAGAAAAGGCTGAATCTTGCTGAAGGTGGCGAAGATCTCGCCGTGCGCGGCCAGGAACGCGTCAGCGTCGATCGCGCCGGTCGTGACGAGCGACGCCGCCATGTCCCAGTAGCCGAGCACCATCCGAACCGACGCATTCCGCGTCCCGCCGGCGATCGCGACGAGCTCCTCGAAGCTTGCCGGATTGAAATCCCGAACGAACCATTCGCGCGCCTCGCGCAGGACGGGCTCCCGGCGGAGCTTGAAGAGCTCGAGGTTCAGGACGGCGCTTTCGAACGGCGTCGGCATATCGCTACAGTATGAGCATAGGAAAGAGGCGTTTTGAAACAGGCGCTTATCGCAGGCTGCATCATTCTCGCGATCGCTGCAGGCCTGATTGTCTGGGAACGGGCTGGATGGGTCGCGGAGAGGGACGCTCAATGCGAGTCAGCGATGCCATTCGTACGAGTGAATGCTCAGAAGCAGGACGTAGTCCAGAAGCTGGGCAAGCCTTCCGTCGAGTACGGTCGCGCCGACTGGCCAACTATCGAGAAAGAATTCGGTACTGTGGAGGAGAAAGCCAGGGATATCGATCAGTGGCTACGGGAAGAAGGGCGACTCCTAGTCTACTCTCGGAGCAATTCAATAATGTTTGTGTACTTTGACAAAGAGAGTAAGGCGTCACACGTCAGCTGTTTCCTGCAGTGACTCTGACGGACAGGCTCATTCAGCATTCCACGTTCAGCAATCCACAATGGGCAGTTACTCTTCCCTAAGCGCAATCATCGGATCGATCGCCGCCGCTCGTCTTGCCGGAATGGCGGTCGCGACCGCCGCGACAAAGAGAAGAATCAGCGTCGCCGATCCGAACGCCGTGAAGTCGAGCGCGCCGACGCCGTACAGCAGCGTCCCCACCCAGCGTGACATGAGAAACGCGCCCGCAAGCCCGCAAACAATTCCGACCGCCAGCGGCGTGCACGCGATTCGCGCGATGTAACCAGCGATCTGCACGCGCGTCCCGCCCAGCGCACGCCGGAGCCCGATCTCGCCCGTCCGCCGCGCGACGACGTGCGACAGCACCGCGAAGACGCCGACCGTCGTCAGCGCCAGCGCGCTCAGCGAGAACGCGTTGACCAGCAGCGCGTAGAACCGCGACGCCGAGTACTCCCGCCCCACCTCCTCCTCCATCGTCCCCGTCCAATGGACAGCGGACGACGGCGCGACCCGCGAGATCGCACGCCGCAGCGGTTCGATCAGCGCTGCAGCGTCGCCAGAGGTTGTGACGCCGATCGACACAGGCCGCATCGAGATGCGCACGAGCGGCAGATAGAGGTCTTCGCGCGACGCGACGCGATCGGTCGCATCGCCGTACTGAATGTAGCGCCCCGTCCCCTGCTCGCCGAGGCCATCGTACGCGACGTTCTCCGCGACGCCGACCACGCGCGCCTGACCGGCCGGAACGACGTCGTCTCCGACGAGCGTGATCGATCGACCCAACGCGACCTGGACGCCGCCGAGTCGCTCGGCTATCGACCGGCTGACGATGACCGGCGGATCGCCGGTGCCTCCGTCGGTCGATTCGAAGTTGCGACCCGCGACGATCGCGACGCCGAGCATCGGCAGAAGCCCCGGATCGGCGAGGTGCGCGCCGACCATGAGGCCTGGCGTCGCGAACGGCTCCTCGAGTCCCGGATAGCGGATGCGGGTGCGGTGGCCGTCCCACGGCGGCAACGTTGGCGACACGAGGCCGACGCGCTCGACGCCCGGCTGCTGTTGGAGCTCGGCACGCAGACGCGTGTAGAACGCGGGCAGGCTGCCGGCGGCCGAGACGTCGAGACGGCTGATGGTCACCGCGAGCCGCGAGACGCCTTCGATCCGGTAGCCGGGATCGAACGTCGCGAGCGTGCGATACGACATCAGAAGCAGGCTGCCGCCGACGAGAAGCACCAGCGTCAGGGCCGTCTCGCCCGCGACCAGGATGCCGCCCCACCGCCGCTCGCCGGTGCGTCCGACCGCTCCACGGCTCGACTGCTTCAGCGCATCCGACGGCGCGACCCTGCTCGCGACGAGGGCCGGAGCGATGCCGGCGACGAGACCGCTCAGGATGATCGTGACCGCAGCCAGAATCAGCCACATCGTGTCCGGCCTGAGCGTGACGTACGTGGGCAGCCGGATCGGCGATGTGGCGAGGAACGCATCGAGCACGTAAGGCGCGGCGACTGCGCCAATCGCGCCGCCGACCCCGGCAAGCAGGACCGCCTCGAGCAGGAGCTGGCCGATAAGATGTCGCCGTTCCGCGCCAAGCGCCGACCGCACGGCCATCTCGCGCCGTCTATCGAGCGCCCGCGCCGCCAGCAGGCCGGCCACGTTGAACGACGCGATCAAGAGAAGAAGGACCGCCGCCGCGAGCAGGATCACGCTGCCCGTGCGCACGCGGCCGCGCCAGTTCTCTCCCATCGGCTCGAGGCGCACGCGCAGCCCTCGGTAGTCGTCCGGGAACTGCGTCGCGAGCGACTGCACGAGCGCCTGCACCTCGGCTTCGGCTGCCGCGAGAGAGACGTCCGGCCGCAGCCGCCCGATCCCCCACGCCGAGCGTCCGTCGCGTCTGTTGATCAGATGAGCGGGCACGTACTGCTGCAGCGGCATCCAGAACTCGACGACGTCCTCTTCGACCGTGCCTTCGAACCAGGCGGGAGCGACGCCGACGATCGTGAACACTTCCGCCTCGGTCCGGAACGTGCGGCCGATGATCTGTGGATCGCCGCCGTAGTGCTGCATCCACGTCCGTGCGCTGATGACGATCACGCGCGGCGCGACCGGCGCGAAGTCGCCTGCATCGAGCAGACGGCCGAGCGACGGCCGAAGGCCAAGCGCGGTGAAATAATCGCGCGTGACGCCTTCGCCTCGCATCCGCTCGGCGCGCGTTCCGAACAGCGCCACGAGGCGGCTCCGCGCCGTCCCGAGAAACGCGTCGAACGAACGGACGTGCGACTCGAGGTCGCGCAGTTCCGGAATGGACACCGAGACCCGCGAATCCCGCGCCTCGTCGTCCACGAGCCAGACGCGGACCATCCGGTCAGCGGCGGGGAAGGGCAGCGGACGGATCGTCGCCGCGCTGACGAGTGCCGTCACCGCCGTCGTGGCTGCGACGCCGACCGCCGCGCAGACGAGCGCGCCGAGCGCGAGGCCGGGGGAGCGGAGGAAGGTGCGGAGGACTGTTTTCATGTCTGACCAGGCTAAAGCCTGGTGCCACAATGAAGCCCAAGCCCCAGGCCCCAAGCCCCAGGCCCTATTCCTTCGCCGTTCGTACCTGCACTTCCTTCCACCCCTGCCCCTGGTACTCCATATAGACAGCCGTCTGCTCTGCGACCGCGCGGCCGTAATACTTCTCGACGATGTGGAGCGCGAGGTCGATGCCCGAACTCAGGCCGCCGGCCGTGTAGACGACGTCGTCTGTCTTCACGAACCGCAGGCCGCGCTGCAGCTTGACGTTCGGGAAGCGCGAGGCGAACCGATCGAAGAAGTCGTGATGCGTCGTCGCCGCCTTGCCATCGAGCAGCCCTGCAGCACCGAGGTGGAACGCGCCGGTGCACACCGACATGACGACGTCCGCCGTCTTCCGGTTGCTGCGCAGCCAGTCGCCGAGCTCCGGTGCGCCAGCCTGCGCCGGAATGACGACCACCTTCGCGGGAGGCGCATCCGCGAACGTATGGTCCGGGACGATCTGCATCCCGCCGGACGCCCGGATGGGAGTCTTGCTGTCGCTGACGGTGTAGAGCCTGAAGGGATGATGCATGCCGCCGCCTTCGGTCAGCATCACGTCCTGAAACACTTCCCATGGCCCCGCGAAATCGATCATCGTCGAGCCCTGCGTGAGGACGAATGCAACGTTGATGGTCTCGCCGGCGCCAGGCCGACGCGCCGGTTGGGCGGTCTCCGGACGCGCGCCAGCCTGGGCGACGTCCAAGTAATCAGGACGCCCCGAGCCCCAGGCCACGGGCCCCAGTTCCGGCCAGATCACGGCCGCGCCGACGGTTCCGATACCGAGTACCGATGCGGCGCAGGCCGCGACGACGAGTAATCCACGGAAGCTCATGAGGTCTTCCTCCCGATCGCAATCAGCGATCGATCTGTTCTGAAGATGAGCGCGCCGCCGGCGATCGCCGGCGACGCCATGACGAGCTCGCCGAGATGGCCGGTCGAGACGAGCTCGTACGTCCTACCGGCGTGCAACACGAACGTGTCGCCGTCCTGGCTCGTGAAGTACACCTTGCCGTCGGCGGCGACGGGGGATGCGCCGAACGCGCCGGCGCCGGCCGGGCCCACGCGCTGCCGATAGATCTGTTCGCCGGTTTTCGCGTCGTACACGCTCAGGATGCCGTTGTCCGTGCAGACATAGAGCAGCCCGTCGTAGATGAGCGGGGTCACGAGGTGCGGGTTGGCGCGGTTGCGCCAGGCGATCGCGTCACTCGACGTCGCGTCAGGCGCCAGCGTGATGTCGCCGCGCATCCCGGTCCGAACACCGTAGAAGCGCCTCGATCCCGAAGCGCTTCCACCGCCTATGAAGACGAGGCCGCTGTCCGAGACCGGCGTCGGGATCTTTACGCCGTTCGCCTCCGCCATCCGCCAGAGCTCCTGACCGGTCAGCGGATCCAGGCCGCGCACGAACCCATCCCCGTTCAGCACCAGCTCGGGTGACGCACCCGGAACGATCGCCGGAGTGCTCCAGCCGCTTCGCTCCTCTCGCGCGACGCGCCACGCCTCGCTGCCATCGGCCAGGCGGAACGCCGCGGCGAATGAACCCCGCCTGATGTCGCACTGCAGGATGACGAGGCCCGCGTGGATGATCGGCGAGCTGCCGAAGCCGTAGTCAGAGCTGGGATCGCCGTCCCAGCCGGTTTCGAGCACGCCGAGATCCTTCGACCAGATCAGCTTTCCGTCGAAGTCGTAGTTGTAGAGGCCCTCCGATCCGAAGAACGCGACGACGTGGCGGCCGTCGGTGACGGGCGTGGAGTTGGCGTAGGTGGCGTTGATGTGCCGGCGCGAGCGCGGAGTCCCCTCGCGCGCGACGCGCATCCACAGCACGCGCCCGGTCGAGCGGTCGAGGCAGTACACGCGCCAGGACTGCGGTGCCTTGTCGGTCGAGAGGAGGCTGACGTCCTGCAGGCCGCGCGTGGCTTTCGCGCCCGCCTCGCTCACCGACGTCGTCACGAACACCTTGTCGCCCCACACGATCGGGCTCGAGTGCGCGAGGCCGGGAATGTCCACGCGCCAGAGGACGTTGGTTCCCTTCGTCGCATCCCAGTCGTCGGGGAATTGCTGCCGATCGGCGGTGCCGCTCGCCGACTGGCCGCGGAAGGAGGGCCAGTTCTGCGCGGCGATCGGGGCCGTCGTCAGGGACACGAAGAGCGTCAAGATGACAAGTCGCATGGAATTGACCAGCCTAAAGGCTGGTTCCACAACAGAAGGCGCTATGACGACGGCCGCTTGAAACGCGCGTCGTCCATCGGCTTGTCGACGTCGGCCGACTGGAGCGTCACGCTTTGTGACGAAACGGCCTCGCCGTTGAACGTCGTCGAACGCTTGAACGGAACGGCGACGCCGCCGGTGTCGCGATAGTCGGAGAACGAGATGACGACGTCGCCGAAATCGCCCTCGGGCCCGCGCCCGCGATAAGAGACCGACGCGGGCCGGCCGCTCGCCGGATCGATCGTGATCGTCATCACAGGACCGTCGAGCATCTGCACGTCGACGGCGTTGGGCGATCGCGACACGGCACGGAAGCGCTCCGACTCGCGCGCGCGAACGAGCAGGAGCGGATGGAGGAACGCCTGCCGCATCAGCTCGCGGACCTGCGGCGCTTCGAGCGACCGCACGTCCTTCGGCAGAGCGGTGAACGCATCCGAATCGGTGATCACGTTGGCCACCGTTCCGAAGTCAGGAAACGTCATCTCCATGCGCAGGCGATGCGGGACGGCCCACACGAACGCGGTCTTCATCTCCCGTTCGGCCATGTCCCCCTGGGCCGGGATCGTCCGCGACGCGCGCTCCTCGTACGTCGTCAATCGATCGAGACCGCCCAGCGCCGACGCCGTCTTGTCCAGCAGCGCTCGCGCGGCCTTTGCTTCAGCCGGTGTTGCTTCGAGCGTTTTCGGCGCCGGCTCGAAATACCTGGCAGGCGCTGCCTCGAAACGCTCCTTGCAGGTCGGGGTCCCGAACAGATAGATGCGCCCATCGTGCACGGCATACTGATTCGGGTTGGCGACGACGCCGGGACCCATCCGCGCGCAGGTGCCTTCGAGCTGGACCGCGTAGCGCGCCGGATCCTTCTCGAACGCCGCCTTTGTCTCCCCGGTCGAGAAGAAGTACTTGAGCCGGCCGTGCACGACCGCCAGCTTGTCCTGCCCGGCCACTTCTTTGCCCTGGGTGAGGAGGACCGGATCGAGACCCTCGAGCGCCTCAGGCGGCGCCGGGGACATCTGAGCCCACGCCGTGGTCGAGCCCAACCCGACGCACAGCAGCAGGCAGACAGTTCGAAGCGCGACGAGCGGATCGACCGACGCCGCGCGACGCGCCGGGAGGAAACAGGCGACGAGCGCCACGACGAAGAGCACGACCGACACGATGACGAAGGTCGGCACGTCCGTCGGTTCGACGCCGAAGAGCAGGTTCGCGATCAGCTGCGTCAGCGTCAGCGCGCCGACGACTCCGAGGGCGATCCCGATCGCGACCATTCCGACTCCCTGCTTCAGGACCATGCGCAGCACTTCGCCGCGCTGAGCGCCGAGCGCCATCCGCACGCCAAACTCCTGCACGCGCTCGCTGACCGAGAACGCGACGACGCCGCCGATCCCGATCGCCGTGATCGTCAGCGCCAGTGCCGCGAAGATGCCGACGAGCGACGTCGTGAGCCGCGACGGCGCGAGCGCCGAGGCGCGTACCTGCTCGAGCGTGCGGAACCGATCCACCGGCTGCTCGGGATCGATCTCGCGAAGCGCCGTCCGCACCTGTTGCGTCATCGTCGCGGGATCGACGGTCGTTCGGACGAGCCATGCCGTCGAGAGCTGCCCCGTCTGAAGGATCGGTCCGTAGATGGCCTCTCCGGCTTCCTCGGTCAGCACGTTGCGAGCATCCGCGACAACACCCACGATCGTCACCCACTGCTGGCCGCCGTTGAAGCTGATGCGGCGATCGATCGGGTCCTCGTCCTTCCAGTAGCGCCGCGCGAGCCGCTCGTTCACGATGACGACGCGCGGCGACTCGATATGATCCTGCTTCGTGAACAGCCGCCCGCGCCGCAGGGGAATGCCGATCGTCTGGAAATAGTCGGGGCTCGCGAGATTGAGGTTCGCCCGCGGCCGCGGCTGCCCCTCGGGCACGGGCTTTCCTTCGATTTCGAACGAGCCGTTGAACCCGCCGCCGTCGTCGTTGAGCGGGAAGCTCGCGGAGGCGGCGACGCTCGTGACGCCCGGCTCCGTCTCCAGCCGTTCCAGCAGGCGCTTGATGACGGCGGCTCGCTTCGCCTGGTCGGTGTATTTGGAGAAATTGAGGTCGATCCGCATCGTCAGGATGTTCTCGACCGTGAAACCGGGATTGACCTCCTGGAGCTTCATCAGGCTTCGAAGCATCAGCCCCGCGCCGATCAGCAGCATGAAGGACACCGCCACCTGCGCGACGACGAGCGTGGCGCGGACCGCGTGCCGGCCCCCGGCGATGCGGCCGCCGTTGCCGTCGCGCAGCGTGGTGAGCGCATCCTGGCGCGAGCCGAGCGCGGGGATCGCGCCGAACACCAGACCGGTGAGGACCGACATCCCGAGCGTGAAGAGCAGGACCGGCGTGTCGATCGTGATCTCGGACGCGCGCGCCGTGAAGCGCTCCGCGAAGGCGACGAGCAGGTCGAGGCCGAGCATCGCGAACAGCAGGCCGACGGCGCCGCCGGCAACGGCGAGCATCGTGCTCTCGGTCAGGAGCTGACGGAGCAGCCGCGTGCGCCCGGCCCCGAGCGCCGCCCGCACGGCGAGCTCGCGATTGCGGCGCACGAGCCGCGCGACGAGCAGGTTCGCCACGCTCGCGCAGACGATCAGCAGGACGAAGCCCGCCGTTGCGAGCAAGACGATCAGCGTCGGCTTGAACTGCTGCGTCAGTTGCTGCCGAAGCGGAGAAACGGCGACGCCGAAATCTTCGGCGGGCGGATAGGCGTCCGGATAGGCCGTCTTGAGCCGCTGCGCGATCACCGTCAGGTCGGAGGCTGCCTGCTCCGGCGTCACGCCCGGCTTCGTGCGCGCAAACGCGCGCATCAGGCGGAACTGCCGGTTCTCGATCGCTCGCGGGTTCGACCGGAACGGGCAGGCGGAGGTCGGCATGTAGACGTCCATCTCCGCCGGGAACTGCGGGATCGGCGGCAGCACGCCGACGACGGTGTGCGGCCGGTCGTTCATGCGGAACGTCTGGCCGACGATGTTCGGGTCGCCGCCGAAGCTGCGCTGCCAGTAGGGAAAGCTCAGGATCAGCACGGCCGGCGCGCCATGCTTCTCGTCGTCGTCGCGGAAGTTCCGTCCGAGGAGCGGCTTCACGCCGAGCACGTTGAAGAAGCCGGCCGACACGACGCCCGTCTGGACGCGCTCGGGTTCCGGACGGCCGAGCAGGATGAACCACATGTCGTGGAATTCGACCATGCCGGAGAGGGTGCTCGCCTGGCCGCGGTAGTCGTCCATTTCCTTCGGCGAGAAACCCAGGCCGCCGTCGTCCGCCTCCCCACGCGTCCGCTGCTGCCTCAGGACGACCAGCTCGTCCCCGCGCTCGTAGGGCAGCGGCTTGAGGAGCACGCCGTTGACGACGCTGAAGATCGCGGTGTTGGCGCCGATGCCGAGCGCCATCGTGAGGACTACCACGAGCGTGAAACCGGGCGCCTTGCGGAGCGTCCGCGCGCCGTAGCGGATGTCCTGCAAGAGCGTCTCGGCGGACCGCACGAGCCAGGTGTCGCGCACGTCGTCCTTCACGCCGCCGACGTTGCCGAACGCGGCAACCGCCGTGCGGCGCGCCTGATCGCGCGGCATGCCGGCGCGGACGTTCTTCTCCGTCTCCATCTCGAGGTGGAAGCGCACTTCGTTGTCGAGTGTGCGCTCGAGCTCGGGACGGCGAATGAGCGACCGAAGTTTGCGAAGCATCAGCTCTGCTCCAGGATCCGGGTGACCGCGCCGGCGAAGCGCTCCCAGTTGGCGGTCTCCTCCTGGAGCTGCCGGCGGCCTTTTTTCGTGAGCGAGTAGAACCGGGCCTGGCGGTTGTTGTCCGAGACGCCCCATTCGGCGTCGATCCAGCCCTGTTGCTCGAGCCGCGAGAGCGCCGGATAGAGCGATCCCTGGTTCACGCGCAGCACGTCGGCGGAGATCTGCTGGATCCGCTGCGAGATGCCCCAGCCGTGCATCGAGCCGACGGCCAGGGTCCGCAGGATCAACAGATCGAGGGTGCCCTGGAGGAGGTCACTTCGGTCTGCCATGGTTTCTCCTATAGACGGTCGACAAGAGCGTACGGTTCACTCCTGTAGACCGTCAACAAGAAAAAGGCTGGTACGATTGGCGGGATGGACGTGGTGGCCGCCTGTCCTTATTGTGGGGAGCCGATCGACCTCGAGATCGACGAGACCGGCGGGCCGGAGCAACACTATATAGAGGACTGCTCGGTCTGCTGCCGCCCTATAGAGGTGCGCGCGACGGTGGGGCGCGCGGGGGACGCGGTAACGGTCGACCTGCGGCAGGGGTCCGAGTAGGCCCGTGATAATATCCGGGCTACCGCCGGCCCTTTTTACCGCCCATCCTCCGTCGGCGGCGTGCTTTTCCAGGCTTCATGACGACGATCGGCCGCTATCAGGTTCTAGAGAAGCTCGGGCAGGGCGGAATGGGGGTCGTCTACCGGGCCTTTGACACGCTCCTCGAGCGCGTCGTGGCCCTGAAGGTGATCTCGACCCCGATCGAGGACAAGCCCGAGGTGCGCGAGCGCTTCATCCGCGAAGCGCGCGCGGCCGGCCAGCTCTCGCACCCGAACATCATCACGATTCACGACCTCGGTGAGCACGAAGGCCAGCCGTACCTCGCCATGGAGCTGCTCGACGGCGAGGATCTCCTGAGCCGCATGGCGCGCCCGGAGCGGATGAGCCTCCGCCGGAAGGTGGAGCTGGCCGCGGACATCTGCAGCGGGCTGGAGTTCGCGCACTCCCGGGGCCTGATCCATCGCGACATCAAGCCTGCCAACATCTTCATCACGAGCGGCGGGACCGTAAAGATCCTGGACTTCGGGCTGGCGCGGCTCATGACCTCCGAGCTGACCGGCAGCAACATGATGATGGGCACGCTGAACTACATGGCGCCTGAGCAGATCCGCGGGGAGCGCGTCGATCACCGCGCGGACATCTTCTCGGTGGGCGTGCTCATGTACGAGCTGCTGTCGGGCCGCAAGGCGTTCGCCGGGGACTCGTTTGCGTCCACTCTCTTCAAGATCCTGAACGAGGTTCCTGCTTCGCTGCTGGGAATCGATCCGACCCTCCCGCCCGATCTCGTCGCGGTTGTCGAGTGCGCCCTCGCGAAGCCGCGAGACGAGCGCTACCAGAACATGGGAGAGATGCTGCGCGATCTCGCCGTGTTCCGGCAGTTCAACCTCGGTGACTCGCCGATGACCGGCCGGCCGATCTCGGATCGGCACCGGCCGTCGTCCGATCCGGCTCGCGTCGGATCCGGGCCCAGGTTCGAGGACCGGCCGCCGACGCCCGCGCCGCTGTTGACGCCTCCCTCCGCGCCGGTTTCCGGCATGGGCCTTTCTCCAGGCATGAAGTTCGCCACGGCTGCCGTGGTCCTCGCCGCGCTGACGGCCGCCGGCCTCTGGCTGGTCTTCGGACGCTCGAGCGCGGCGCCGACGAGCGCGCCGCCAGCGGAGACGGCCGCGACGACCGACGTCTCTGTGGAGATGCAGCAGGCGCTCGACGCGCTGAAGCGGGCCGACTACCCGGCGGTCGAGCGAATCACCGATGACGTGCTCAAGAAGGTGCCGGACCACGGCGAAGCGCGTCGCGTGCGCGAGGCGGCTCGCGTGGCCGCCGAGTCCGTGACCCGCGGTCTGCAGGCGGCGCAGGCTCACTTCGCCGCCGGGCGCTTCGAGGAGGCGTCGCGCGCGGCGGGAGAGGTTCTGAGCGTCGCGCCGGACCACGCCGAGGCCCGTCGGATCATGGAGGAAGGGGCGTCCCGGTCGCGCGGGCATGGCGCCGAAGAGGCGCGCGCGAGGATGACGCGGGCCCGCGCCAGCGCGCGCGCCGCGAACGCCACCTCGCTGGCGTCCGGCTCGTACCGCGCGGCGTCCGAGGCCGAGCGGGAAGCGCAGCAGCTTTACCAGGCGGGACGGCTGGCTCAGGCCACGGCGAAATTCTACGAGGCGAGCGGGCTCTACCGCAGCGCCGAGATTGCCGCGGAGAGCAGCGCGGCGGCCGAGGCCGAGCGCCGGCGCGTGGCCGACGCGGAGCGCGCGCGCCGGCCAGGCACTCCGGCGGAGCCGGCGCCTGCACCCGCGCCTCCCGTCAGCACCGGCGCTCCCGTCAGCGCGTTTCCGCCCGCCGTCACGCCCGGGCTGCCGCCTCCCCCCGCGCCGGCACCGCCGCCTCCCGCGCCCGCCCCGACGACATCGACGAACCCACCGCCGCCGACCGAGTCCTCTTCCCGCGCCGCGGCGGAGGATGCGATCCGGGAGCTTCTCAGCCGGTATGAAACGGCGCTCGAAAGCCGCAGCGTCGACGCGCTGAAGCGAGTGTGGCCGGGCCTCGGGGGCGCGCAGCAGGCCGCGATCGAGAACGACTTCCGGAATGCCAGCCGGATCCACGTCGAGATCATCGATCCGCGAATCGCGGTCTCCGGAGGTTCGGCGACGGTGAACTTCCTTCGCCGGTACGAGCTCATGACCGTCGACAACCAGCGGCTCAGCAGCGACACGCCGACGACGATGACGCTCCGGAGGGCGGATGCGCACTGGATCATCGAGTCGATCAGGTTCGACGCGCCCCGACGGGGCGCATGACCCACACATCGAGGACTGAGACGATGCACAAGACTTCGGCAATCCTGGCGGTCGCGTGTCTGTTGAGCGCGACCCCGGCGTTCGCGCAGAGCCGTCCCTCGTCGCTGGCGACGCTTTTCGAAGAGATTTACGGTCCCAACGGCCTCGTGGTCAGCAGCGACGACGTCGCGCTCGACGGGACGACGCACGCGGCGCACTTCAACAGCGCGTTCCAATCGGATTTCCGTCTCGTCAACGTCGCGCTCGCCAGCCAGCTCGCGTCGATCCCGCTGCCGTCGCCAGCGTCGGGCTTCACCTACCGGTTCGACGAGGCCACCGGCACGTTCGTGCGGTCGACCCAGAGCTTCGGCCCGATCCTCACCGAGCGCGGCGAGACGATCGGCCGCGGCCGGGTGGCGTTCGGCTACGCGTACCAGTTCTTCTCGTTCGACCATCTCGACGGCGTGCCGCTCGCGAACATACCGGCGGTCTTCCGACACGACAACTTCGAGATCGGCGGCGGCCGCGCCGACGTCGTCTCGACGGAGAACGTCGTGAATGCGACGGTCAGCCAGTTCACCGGCGCGCTGACCTACGGGATTACCGATCGGCTCGACATCGCGGTCGCGGTGCCGGCCGTTCGCACCAGCCTCTCGTTGATCTCCAATGCGACAATTCAGCGGGTCGGCACGGGATCGAACAAGACGATTCACTACTTCGGCGACGACGCGGCGATCGGCGGCTACGGATCGAGCCATCAGTTCTTCTCGGAGGGATCGGCGGCGGGCCTCGGCGACATGGTCGTCCGCCTGAAGGGCACGCTCATGCGCGAATCGAGCCGCGCGCTGGCGGCGGGCGTGGACGTCAGACTGCCGACCGGCGACGAGAGCAACCTGCTCGGCGCGGGCGCCGCCGGCGTCCGGCCATTCGCCGCGTTCTCGGGCTCGTTCGGCCGCTTCGCGCCCCACGCGAACGTCGGCTATCAGTGGAACGGCAAGAGCGTGCTCGCGGGAGACATCACCCGCGACGAGGAAGCGGATCTTCCTGACGCGTTCATCTACGCGGTCGGTAGCGACTTGAGCGTGACCAACCGTCTGAGCGTCGTGCTCGACGTGATCGGCCAGCGCGTCATCGACTCACCCAGGCTCTTCACGCGCACGACGACCGTCACCGGGCAGTTCGGGAGCGTCGCGCTGCCCGACATCTTTCTGGAGAGCAGCTCGTATTGGACGTCGAGCGTGGCGCTCGGCCTCAAGGCCAACGTCGCGACGGATCTCCTCATCGACTTCAACCTGCGGTTCGCGGCGACCGACGGCGGGCTCACCGACCGCGTGACGCCGCTGATCGGGGTGGAATGGTCGTTCTAGGCGCCGGCTGGCTCACGGAGGCAAAGGAGACCACGGAGAGAGATCAACACGGAGACACGGAGAGCACGGAGAATTTTTTGGAAGCGTTGAAATCTCCGTGAACTCCGTGTCTCCGTGGTGATCATTCCTCCGTGTCCTCCCTTGTCTCCGTGAACGGAAGCTTCCCCACCTCCAGTTCCTCGTCGTTGACCAGGTTGTGGACGCTGACGCCGAGCAGCCGCACGGGTCGCGCGCCCGCCTCCGTCCGGGCCAGGAGCGACACCGCGCGGGCGGCGAGCGCGTCCGCGTCGCGTGACGGCGGCGCGGTATGGCTCCGCGTCACGGTCGTGAAGTCGTCGTATCGGACCTTGATCGTGACGGTACGCGCCGAGAGTCCCTTCCGCTCGAGCCACGCGGCATCGTCGCGCGCCATCTCCACGATGGCGTCGCGGATCTGCGGCAGGTCCGTCAGGTCTCGCGCGTAGGTGTTCTCCGTCCCGCAGGACTTCGCCGGCCGGTCGGCGACGACCTCGCGGTCGTCGATGCCGGCCGCGAGCTGCCGGAGCCACTCCGCATGGCTGCCGACGGCGCGCTGGAGGACAGGCAGATCGATCGCGCGCACGTCCACGAGCCGCGCGATGCCGATCGCGCGGAGCTTTGCCGCGGTGACCGGTCCGACGCCCCAGAGCGCATCCACCGGGAGCTTCTCGAGGAAGCCTTCGATCCTCTCGGGCGCGATGACGGTGAGGCCGTCGGGCTTTTTCCAGCCGGAGGCGATCTTGGCGAGGAACTTGTTGGGCGCGACGCCGGCCGACGCGGTCAGCGACGTCGTCTCGCGGATCAGGCGCTTGAGCCGCTCGGCCACGCGCGTACCGGACGGCTCGCTCCACGCGTTCTCCGTCACGTCGAGATACGCCTCGTCCATCGACAGCGGCTCGACGAGCGGCGTCACCGCGCGGAAGATCTCGAACACCTGCCTCGACACGGCGCGGTACTTCGAGAAGTCCGGATGCACGATGACGAGCGACGGGCAGAGCCGGAGGGCGCGGGCCATCGGGATCGCCGACCGCACGCCGTACTGGCGCGCTTCGTAGCTCGCCGCCGCGACGACGCCCCGTCCGTCCGGGGAGCCGCCGACGGCGACGGGTCTGCCTCTCAAGAACGGGTCGTCCCGCTGTTCCACGGACGCGTAAAACGCGTCCATGTCGATGTGGACGATGCGGCGCACGGGGTAAGAATACAGAATCTAGGATTTAGAATTTAGAATTTAGAATCTAGAAGCCAGAATCTGAAACCTGGGATTTACAAAGGAATTGCACGAGGCTTCGGACGAGGTCGCTAAGCTCTTCTTCCAGATTCTAGATTCTGAATCCTAGATTCTCGATCCCGAATTCAGTATCCTTCCCCCGTGCGTGTCCTTCTCATGTCGATGCCCGACTCCTTCGAGCACACCCCATCCTTGACGATGCGGATGCCGAACGGGGCGCTCGCGTCGATCGCGGGGAACGTAGACGCGCATCACGACGTCGCGATCGCCGACCTCGTGCTCGTCCAGGATCGCGTGCGCGAGACGGTCGAACGGCTCGTGCGCGAGCGCGAGCCGGATGTCGTGGGGCTGTCGGTGATGACGTTCCAGCGCCGGACCGCCCACCGGCTCATGCGCATCATCAAGGCGATGCGGCCGTCGGCGACGATCGTCCTCGGCGGGTACGATCCGAGCCTCGCCACCGACGCGTACGAGGATCCCTCGCTCGGCGTGGACTTCATCGTCCGGGGCGAGGGAGACCTGACGGTGCGCGAGCTGCTGCGTGGTCTCGAGGGCGACGTGCGCCTGAGAGGCCCGCGCTCCGCAGATATCGCCGGGCTCTCCTGGCGCCGCGGCGATCGTTTCGTTCACAATCCCGACCGCCCCGTCAGCTCGCTCGACGGCGACGCCGTGCGCCTCCCGAACCGGGCGGCGCGCGTGCTGAAGGGCTACACGTTCCTCGGCCGCGCGATCGACGTCGTCGAGACCTCGCGCGGGTGCACGTACGACTGCAGCTTCTGCTCGATCATCGAGATGCGCGGGCGCAACTTCGAGACCTGGTCGTTCGATCGCGTGCTGGCCGATATCACCGACGCGAAGGCGCGCGGGGCGCGCGCGATCTTCCTCGTGGACGACAACATCACGCTGAACGTCGCGCGGTTCGAGGGGCTCTGCCGCGCGATGGTCGACGCGGGCGTCAACGACATCGACTACATCGTCCAGGGGATGACCTCGTCGATCGCGAACCACGGCGAGACGCTCGCGCCGCTCATGCGGCGGGCCGGCTTCCGCTACGTGTTCCTCGGGATCGAGAACATCCTCGACAACGATCTCGAGTTTCTCCGCGCGCGGTCGAAGAACGCCGAGCGCGAGCACGGACGGACGGTGGGCAACGCCTCGGCCCGCGCGATCGACATCCTCCACCGTCACGGGATGTACGTCGTCGGCGGGCTGATCGTGGGGAACCCGGACGACACGCCGGAATCGGTCGAGGCGAACCTGGCGTTCGCGCGGCAGTACGTGGACTGGCCCTACATCCAGCATCCGACGCCGTACCCGCGGACGCCGATGACGAAGGACTTTCGCGACCAGAACCTCATCGTCAACGAAAACTTCGAGGAGTACGACGGGACGACGGCGGTCGTACGGACGAAACATCTCTCGGCAGAGGATGTCGAGTTCATGCGCTGGCGCGCCGAGCGGTGGATGAAGATGCGGCATTTCCCCGCGGCGCTGCGCCACGATCCGTGGTTCGTGCTGCGACATGCCGGTCAGATGTTCGGCCACACGTTCCGCGGCAGCACGTGGCGGTCGGCGCTCGGCCTCGAGAGCGCGCGCGACGTGTTCCGGCGCTACAAAGAGATCAGGCGACGTGAACGCGAGTACGTCCCGGAGCCGCAGCTGCCGCCAGAATCCAGAATCCAGAATTCAGAATCCAGAAGGATCGCCTGACGTTGCACGCACGACAAATGGGGCTTGCTGTCGGGATCTGCCTGGCCACAATCGCATGCAACGGAACGAGTCAGCTGAGGACTGGCATGCTGGAGGCCGAGGTAATCCAGGTGCTTGGAGCGCCGGCGGAAGTGATAACCGAATCCTCCCTCATGAGCGTTTTCTTCTCCGAGGAGGAGAACGTGAAGAGCTGTCTCCCCAAAGCCACCAGGGTCCTGGTGTATGACCGCTGGATAAACGATGTGAGCGTTGCCATCGACGCGAAGGGGGGCGTCGTGTGTTTCGAAGTCGTAAGTGTCCTCTGAGGTTCCTTCAGAATCCAGAATTCAGAATCCAGAATCCAGAAGGATCGCCTGAAACCTTCGCTCTCAGGCGTTCGACCTGTGTTGCGGGCGATGTACCAGCACTGAACGGCCTTGAGTTCCTGCCACGCCTCTCACGAGGCCAGCTGAATCTTCCGGAATGGGGTCTAAAGTCCAGAGCCCCCCATGCGAAGCGACGTTATGAGTCGTCAGGCTGTCCTGGCATGCATCGCGGTGACAGTTATGGCATCCGGATGTGATGAAATTCCGCCGACGAAGGGCACACCAGAGAACGAGATCGTCGAGCGCCTTGGGAAGCCAGACAAGGTGCTCACTGATCGATCGCTGATGAAGTTCTATCTATTCAACCAGGACGGTTGCGCGCGAGAGGCAACGAAAGTTCTCCTTTACGAACGGTGGCTGGGGAAACATCTCATCGTCGCGATCGATGCACGGGCTAACGTCCTCTGCACCGCGCAGGCTTTCATCGGGGGGGTTGAATAGACGTTCTACGATTAGGGTGGAGCACGAGCCGTCTGGCCTGACTCTTGCGCCTCACCCGCCGAGGAGGCCGTCGCCCTGCCTCGAGACGACAGTCGTGTAGCCGCACTAACTTTTCTGTCTGAAGGCACGCGATGAGAAACCTGGTCGGACTGGCGGTTCTTCTCCTCGCTCTTGGGTTTCCCAGGGCCGCAGAAGCCTGCAGTTGCATGCCCTCTCGGCCGCCATGTCAGGACTTCTTCCAGGCTGACGCCGTCTTCGTCGGGACCGTTCGGGAGATTTCTCCCATCGAAGGCAGCGGCCGTCACCCGCAGTGGTCCAATCAACGAGTTCGTTTGGTCGTCGACCGCGCGCTTCGCGGCGTGAACGGCAAGGTCGTCGAGCTCATGACCGAGCCGAGCGGTGGGCAGTGCGGCTATCCATTTCGAGCCGGCGAAAAGTATGTGGTTTACGCGTATCGCTATGAGGGTGACGCGCAGCTCTGGGCGAGCATCTGCTCGCGCACCCATCCGGTCGGTGAGGCGGATGAAGACCTGCGGTACTTCGACAGACTTCCCGCCAAAGGCACTGGTGGGCGCGTCTATGGCGCAGTGAACAACGGCGCGCGTCTTCTCTCAAAGAATCCCGGGATCTACGAGCCGGTCGAGTCGGTGCCAATCGTCCTGCAAGGGCCTGCCGGCCTCTTCACGACGGCGAGTGACCACGAAGGGGAGTATGAGATAACCGGACTCCCCTCGGGCGAGTACGTGCTCAAACTGAGTCCCCCCGCGCCATTCAGCCAGAGGTATCTCGAAGGGAAGATCCAAGTTCGGGCCCCGGGCTGCGTTGAGGTCAACTATCTCCTTCGCTACGACAATCGCATCAGCGGATCACTTGCCACACCCGACGGCGGTCCGGCGTCGGATGTCGAGGTGGAACTCAGGGCGGCGCAGTCCGCGGCATCCACCGGAATCGAGGGCACGCACGGCCGCGCGAAAACCGATGCGCGCGGTCACTTCGAATTCCCCGATGTGCCAACCGGCCGCTATGTCGTCGGCATCGGTCTGACACGCTGGCTGCATCAAGACACGATCTATCCGCGAACGTTCTATCCAGGGACACGAATCGCCGGGGAAGCGTCGATCATAGAAATCGGCGAGGGCACCCGCGTCGAGCTGCAGCCATTCCGAATGCCGGCCGCGCTGAAGGCCGTTAAGCTCAGTGGGACCGTTTCGTGGTCTGATGGCACCGCTGCCGCTGGCGTGAGCGTGTCGCTGCAGAACGGGGATCCCTCCGCGTCACGCGGCGGCTTTGGCACGACCACCGACGCCGAAGGGCGATTCAGCTACAGGATCCACGAAGGGCTCAGCTATATCGTACGCAGCTGGCACAGCGTCGGCGAAGGCTCCGAGCGGCGTCAGTTTGAGGCGGAAACGGCCCCATTTACCGGATCCCTTCGGATGGATCCCCTGCGACTGGTACTGTCGCCCAAACAATGACGCGCCTTATCAGTCTGGTCTGGCTGGCGGTCATCGGGACTCAGGACACAGCAAGAGTGCCCGCTTGCGAGGCGTTCAAGATTTCGAGTCCCACGGTCATCGCGTTCTTCGAATACGAGGGCTGTAGGAACCGTCCCTATTGCGAGGATGCCCTCGACGACTTTCAGTTTTATTTGCGAAGAATACACGAGCGGTTCGACGAGTCCGCCATCCGCATCCACGAATGCTACCGGCAGCCGTTCGAGATAGAGGTCCGGGGCCAAAAAAGGAAATTTACGGACACCAGCGTCGGCTATTACTTGATCTCGCCCGGCAAAGAGCCTCGCGTCGAGCTGGGTGTCGTAACCGATACCGACCTGGTCCGACTGATGACCGAGTACTTCGGGGCCGATGTCGTAAACAAGGCTGTCGTACGGCCGCAGAGCGATCTACCCGTTGAATGGAGCTCGCTGTTGACCGAATTCCGCGCGCACGACGCGCCTGCAAAAGCGTATGTGACGAGCAAGGCGGCGGAGGCAACAGACCTGCGTAGCCGTGCGTTGGCGACAACCCTGCTTTCTGAATGGGATCTCTCAGTGCACTCCGAGCGCCTCGAGCAGCCGCTACGTATCCATGCTCCCAAGTTGGAGATGGACGACAGGCAGCGACACGTCGAAGTCTTTGACATCGATGTCGAGGTTGGTGAGGACGGACGGGTCCTGGCCGCGAGATTCGCGCGTCAGCCGGCACAGGCTGAAGTCGGACGGGAAGTGCTGCGAATCGTGCAGGCGTCTCTGTTCCGGCCTGCATTCAGAGCCGGTCGATTCGTTCGTGCCGAAATTACACTGGAGTCGATCGTTCACGTGAAGTGACGCTCACCTTTAAGCCGCTCGCCTACTCCTGCAGCTCTTTCACCGACAGCCATCCAGGCAACCCCGTGGCCGCGCGCACGGCACGGAGTATCGCGTCACCAACCACCTCGGCCGCGATCGCGCCGATTGGGGTGAGCGACACGTTCGGGCTCACCGCTCCGGTGGAGAGAGCCAGAACCTGGTCTCCGTCGTTCTGTGTCTGGTAAGGATTGATGGCCCGCGCCGCGCCGGTGTGAGCGACCAGAGCAATCTTGGTCAACTGGGTTTTGCTGAGTGCCGCGTTTGTCGCCACGACGGTGAGCGTAGTTGCTCGTTGGGCGTCGTCTGCCGGCGGAGCGGCTCGCGTCGAGAGATCGCGGCGCAGGACGTCCACGGTGCGGGCGAAGCCTCGGCCATCGGCCGACCGCGCTCCAGCCACGATGGCGCCCGTTCGCCAGTCGATGACGTCTCCGGCGCAATTGACCACGACGAGCGCGGCGATCACGACGTCGCCGAGGCGTGTCGACGCGCTGCCCACGCCACCTTTCATCCCGGGCATCCCGCGGCCGACGAACAGCTTTCCCACCGTGGCGCCGGCGCCCGCGCCGACGCTTCCTTCCGCAACCGCTGCGCTCGTCGCCTGTTGACAGGCGCGATACGCATCGTCCGGGCCGATCCGGATGCGCCCGTCGCCGATGGCGAGATCGTCGATGACCGCGCCGACGACGATCGGCACGCGCACGTTCGGAACGCCCCAGTCGTGCCCGACGCGCTGCTCCTCGAGGAAGCGAACCATGCCGGCCGTCGAGCCAAGGGCCATCGCGCCCCCGCCCATGAGCAGGATGCCGTGAATGCGATCGACCGGGCTCGTCGGCTGCAGCATGACGCCGAGCGATTCTCCCGCCGCCGATCCTGCGTAGTCGGCGCCGGCGGTCGGCGGCTTGTCGAACAGGATCGCCGTGCAGCCGGTCGGACGACGCGGATGAGTGAAGTGGCCGACGCGCACGCCGGCGACATCCGTCAGCGAGCCCCCGGACGGCTGCGCGGGCGCCGCCTGCCTGACCGCGATCGCGGCGAGGCTCACGCTGCCAAGGAAATCGCGACGCGACAGTCCGAATTTCTTCATATGCGGCCCCACGCCCCAGGCCCCAATGCCCGGTTGCTCGAGCTTACAGCGTCATCTCGTTCGCGGCGGCCAGCACCAATCCCATGGCCCAACCGGACGATTCGTCGCGCAGCCGCATCTCCCGGTTCTCCGCGGGCAGCGCCCAGACGTAATACGTGTTGCGAAGCACTCCATCGTCGGTGAGGTTTGCCTTCACGAACTCCCAGGACTTCTCAGACGCGGCCGATAGCTGTCTGGCAGCCACCCCAGCCGAACGGACTCATGAACGCCGAGCGCGAACATCGCCGGACCAGTGGCATCCAGCGGCGTGGAGGGATCGTCGAGCAGCACGTGAAATCCGCCGTTCGGCTCCTGCACGCGCGTCATCCCATCCACGAGTGTCCGTAAGTCCGTTCTGAAGCCACCGAAGGCTGGATGCTGCGGAGAGAGACGCCGCAGCATCGCCGTGATCGCCCAGAGGAGCCATCCCGACGCACGCGTCCAATACGTCCGGCCGACACCATCGCCGCGGTAGAGCGTTTTCGCAAGGCCCGTGTCCTTCATCAGGAACGTATCGATCGACGTGTGCAGCTGATAGAGCGCCTGCTCGCGATATGCCGCCTCATTCTGAGGGTCCACCGCAGCGCCGATCATGAGTGAGCTCACGGCGAAAAAGGTCACATCGGGAATGGCAAAGTCCGCCGTGTCATCGTGCCCGACCAGGCCGATTCGATTGCGGGCAGTCTTGTGCAGCACGATGGCGGCGACGTCTGCGGCGACCTTCCGCGCGCGCTCGTCCTGGAATTGCAGGACCATCTGCTCGCACACCTGAGACATCCCGAAGTGGCCGGCGTAGGTCGTCAGCGGGATGCCGCCCGCGACGACCGTACGCGAGCGATTGCCCGAGTACCTGGCGACCTCGGTTGTCTGAAGGTGGTGCGCCAGCCACGCCTTGCAGAACGGCTCGACTTCGACGACGCCTCGCCTGCGCCACTGCAGCGCGCCGAGAAGCGCCATCGTCCCGAACCAGTCGGTATTTATCGATGACGGGTCCTGCGCCAGCATGCGCGCAAGGATGGCCGCCACACCCGGAGGCAGTGCTTCGTGCAGACGGCCCCGGACCGACTGCGCCTGCACGTCCGGTCTCACGGATGGACACAAGCCTGCGGACACGAGCGCGAGTGCTTCCCGGCGCGTCAAGCGCCGGTCAGCCGTTCTCCTTCGGATGAGTTCAGTGTTCATCATCTTGGCCCGTAGATAAACGGGCGACTTTTGTCGCCGTGAGCTTCACTCCCGGGCTGTTTGCTCCGAAAAGAAACGATCCGCCGGCGCCAGAATTTGTCACTTGCCCGAGTGGCGGCGAGTGAAAGATAATCAAAGTCCTCATTCGTGGCGGAGAGGTTCTCCCGCCCGCACCAGAAATCACTGCACAGCGCAAGGAAGGGACGTCAATGGGATCCGCAGCATTAGGTGAGGCGATCAAAAGTATCACTGAGTGGGGCGTCGGCCGCGCGTATCCGGCCAACGGCCCGGTCGAAACCGCCAACGGGCGCTCCACCGAGGAGACCGCCAACGTCGCCGAGATCTTCGGCAGCCTCACCTTCAGCGATCAAATCCAGCGGGCCCGCCTCCCGAAAGAGGTCTACCGCGCGCTGCGCCGGACGATGACGATTGGCGAGCCGCTCGACGGATCGACCGCGGACATCATCGCCGCGGCGCTCAAGGACTGGGCGGTCGAGCACGGCGCCACACATTACACGCACTGGTTCCAGCCGATGACCGGCATCACGGCCGAGAAGCACGACTCGTTCCTCGCGCCGGCGGCCGAGGGGCGGGCCGTCGCGGAGTTCAGCGGCAAGGAGCTGATCAGGGGCGAGCCGGATGCGTCGAGCTTCCCGTCCGGCGGCATGCGCTCGACCTTCGAAGCGCGCGGCTACACGGCGTGGGATCCGACCAGCCCGCCGTGGCTGCTCAAGACGCCCAACGGCTGCACGCTCGTCATCCCGACGGCGTTCGTGAGCTGGACCGGCGAGGCGCTCGACAAGAAGACGCCGCTTCTCCGCTCGATGGAAGCGCTGTCGAAGCAGGCGCTCCGCATCCTGAAGCTCTTCGGCTCGCGCGCGCAGCGCGTGGTGACGACCTGCGGTCCCGAGCAGGAGTACTTCCTGATCGACCGCAACTTCTACTTCAACCGGCCGGACCTCATCAATGCGGGCCGGACGCTGTTCGGCGCGCGGCCGCCCAAGGGACAGGAGCTGGAGGATCAGTACTTCGGCGCGATCCCGGAGCGCGTCCTGGCCTTCATGCATGACGCCGAGCGCGAGCTGTACAAGGTCGGCGTGCCGGTGAAGACCCGCCACAACGAGGTCGCGCCGAGCCAGTACGAGGTCGCGCCGGTGTTCGAGAACGCCAACGTCGCCACCGACCATCAGATGATGACGATGGAGACGATGAAGCGCATCGCGCCGAAGTACGGCCTGGCGTGCCTGCTGCACGAGAAGCCGTTCGCGGGCGTGAACGGCTCCGGCAAGCACCTGAACTGGAGCATGAGCGACGACCTCGGGAACAACCTGCTGAACCCCGGAGAGACGCCGCACGACAACATTCAGTTCCTGGTGTTCTGCGCCGCGATGCTCCGCGCCGTGGACAAGTTCCAGGGGCTGCTCCGGATGAGCGTCGCCAGCGCCGGCAACGACCACCGGCTGGGCGCCAACGAAGCGCCGCCGGCGATCATCTCGATCTTCCTCGGCGACATGCTGACCGACATCTTCGAGCAGATCGAGAAGGGATCGGCGAAATCGACGAAGAGCGGCGGGATCCTCGATTCCGGGGTCTCGGTGCTGCCGAAGCTTCCGCGGGATGCCGGCGATCGCAACCGGACGAGCCCCTTCGCGTTCACGGGCAACAAGTTCGAGTTCCGCGCGGTGTCGGCGAGCCAGAGCATCGCGTTCCCGAACATCGCGCTGAACGTCGCCGTGACCGAGGCGATCGACCACGTCGCGACCGAGCTCGAGAAGGCGGTCGAGGGCGGGCAGAAGCTCGAAGAAGCGCTCCGCGCGCTCTTGACGTCGACGATCAAGCAGCACAAGCGGATCATCTTCAACGGCAACAACTACTCCGAGGAGTGGCAGCAGGAAGCGGCGCGCCGCGGCCTCCTCAACCACAAGACGTCGGTCGACGCCTTCGCCGAGCTCCTGAAGCCGGACGTCGTCGCCGCGTTCGAGAAGTACAAGGTGCTCAACGAGCGCGAGCTGCACGCCCGCGGCGAGATCAACTACGAGCAGTACATCAAGACGATCAACGTCGAGGCGCAGCTGATGATTCTCATGGCGAACCGGTACATCCTGCCGGCCGCCTTCGAGTATCAGAAGCAGGTGGCCGAGAGCGCGGCCGCGGTCAAAGCGGCCGGCGCCTCCTCGAAGAGCGCGTCTCAGCTCCTCGACGACCTGATCCGGCTGATCGACGACTTCCGCGCGCGGACCGAGAAGGTCGCGAAGCTCGTCGAGCACGAAGGGAACGGTTCGTCCGAGACGCACGCGAAGCACTTCCGCGATCACGTCGTCCCGGCGATGGCCGACTTGCGCGAAGCGGGGGACAAGCTCGAGACGGTCGTCCCGCACGCGATTTGGCCGCTCCCGACGTACCGGGAGATGCTCTTTATCAAGTAGCGCAGCCCTTCAGGGCTGCCTTGTATGAACCTCCAGGACCTGCGCACGCTCCTCGATTACCACTACTGGGCGCGTGACCGGGTCCTGGCGGCCGTCGAGCCTCTCACTCCGGAACAATTCAGCCGCGATCTCGGAAACAGCTTCCGCTCGGTGCGGGAAACACTCGCCCATACCTACGCCGCGGAATGGGCGTGGCACTCGCGCTGGAACGGCGTGTCGCCCACGGCGCTGCTGTCGCCGGATCTCTTTCCGAACGTCGCGGAGCTTCGCCGCCTGTGGGTCGAGCACGAAGCGAAGATGCGGTCGTTCCTGGACGGCCTCGGCGAGGAGGGCATCGGCCGGGTCATCGAGTACAAGATGCTCAACGGCGCACCAGGAAAAAGCGTCTTCTGGCAGATGCTCCAGCACGTCGTCAACCACGCCAGCTACCATCGCGGTCAGGTGACGACCATGCTCCGCCAGCTCGGCGTCCAGCCGCCGAAGAGCATGGATTTGATTGCCTTTTATCGAGAGCGTACGTAGCGCAGCCCTTTAGGGCTGCTACGGCCAGCCGCTACGACACAATCCGCATGAACGAGCAGTCGTTCTGCGGCGCGGGAAAGCTCGCCTCGTTGATCGCCCTCAGCATCAGCTCCGCGATGAACGCGTAGCCGGCGTCGCTCGGGTGGAACCCGTCGTTCGAGTACCGGCTCGGCTCGTACGAGCGGCCGTCGCACATCAGGTCCACCACCGCGACGCCTTCAGCCGTAAGCGTGTTGATCGCCTCGCGCGTCAGACGCACCGTCAGCGTCTGCATCGCCTGCCGTCGCGCCGGCGGGTAGCCGGCGGCGTACGGGGCCCCGGCGAGATTGGGCAGGTTCGCGGCGACGATCCGCGGCTGGCCGGCCCGGGCGCGGACGCCGGCGACGAGCTGCCGGTACTCCGCTGAGAACTGACGGACCTGATCGTCCATGAACGCGCCGGCGTTCGAGCCGCCCGCACCCCGCTCGAGGGCCTCGACGATCGTGTTCGCGTCGTTGGCGCCGGCGAAGATCGTCACGAGCGTCGAGTCGCGCGAGACGGAGGGCAGCGTCGCTTCCAGAAAATTGCCAGGGATGAAGCGGCCGTATTGCCGGCCGAGACTCTGAATCCGAGGGCTCAGCACGCCCGCGGGGAGTGCGAGGTTCGTGAGCGTCACCGGCCTCCCGCCGTTCCGGAACGTCCGGGCGATCACCTGGACGTATCCCATCCCGTTGGGGCACTCGCTGAACGGCAGACACTCCACGCTCGAGCCGATGCCGAGCCCGTCCGAGGCGGCGAAGGCCGTGTACACGACCGGCCCCGTGGGGGCCGGACCTGGCGACGGCTCGGTCGGACTGTCCGACGAGCAGCCGGCCACGAGCCCAGCCGTCAGGAGAAGCGCACCTGGAACCTTGAACCGCACCCTGAACCTAGAACCGAAGATGTCCCTCACCGATCAGCACCGCCTTCCCGCCCACGCGTACTCTATCGATTGCGCCGTCGCTGGTGCCGATGTCGATGTGGATCCAGCTCGGACGTCCCATTTTCCTGCCCTGCAGGCTCACCATCCGCCTTCCTTCGTCCGGCGTGACGACGCCGTGATGGACGAGATACGAGCCGAGCGGCCCGCTGGCGCCGCCGGTCGCCGGATCCTCGACGATGCCGAAGCCGGGCGCGAACATGCGGCTGTAGCAGGTCGCCTTGTCGGATCCGCGTTCCGTCGTGAAGACGAAGACGGGCAGCGTCTTCAGCCCGTGCGCGCCGTAAAAGCGTTCGAGCGCACGCCGGTCCACGTCTACCGCGTCGACGGCGTGCCTCGAGGCGAGCCGTACGAAGAAGAACGGGACGCCGCACGAGACTTCCTGCGGCGGCGGTCCGTCGGCCAGCTCGTCGACGGCGAGCCCCAGCGCCGCGGCGAGGTCACGCATATCCGCTGGCGACCGGCCGAACTCCGGCGCTCGCTGCGCCATCCAGGCGAACGACAGACCCTTGCGGTTCCATTCGAGCCCGACGGGCGTCGGGCCGACGCCGAGCTCGAAGACAAACTGCGGCCTGCCGCGTTTGATCCTCCCGAGATGCGCGAGCGCGAACGTGCTGCCGACCGTCGGATGGCCCGCCATCGGCAGCTCGCTGTCAGGCGTGAAGATGCGCATCCTGACGTCTCCCTTCTTCTCGGCCGGAAGAATGAACGTCGATTCCGCGAACGCCATCTCCTTCGCGATGGCCTGCATCGTCTTCGCCGGAAGGCCGCGCCCGTCCGGAAAGACGGCGAGCTGGTTGCCCTCGAACGGCTTGTCCGTGAAGACGTCGAGCTGCAGGAAATTCAATTTCTTCATCTGTAGGCGGGCCTGAGAGGCCCGCCCTCCTCAAAACAAGCGTCCGCCCAGGGGAGCCTCCCTCTCGGGCCCGACGAGCACGACCTGCCCGGTGCCGTCCGGCACGCCGAGCGTGAGCACCTCGGACATGAACGGCCCGATCTGCTTGGGCGGAAAGTTGACGACGCCGAGGATCAGCCGTCCGAGCAGAGCCTCTTTCGAGTAGAGCGCCTTCGCCTGCGCGGATGATTTCTTCACGCCGATCTCGGCGCCGAAATCGATCAGGAGCTTGTAGGCCGGCTTGCGGGCTTCGGGAAAATCGTCCACCTGCACGACGCGGCCGACGCGGATGTCCACCTTGTCGAAATCTGCGTAGGTGATCACCTCTGCAGTATACCGGGAGTTTCCGGCACGCTCGGATTACGGCGAAGGAGGGGCGGTGGGCGAGAAGCTGGCCTCACAGAGCCACCAGCGGTTGCGCTCGTAGACGCCGCGCAAATACTCTTCTCCGCGCACGCGCTCTGCCGCTCCTTCGGCGCGCCGCGTCCAGACCCAATCGACGCTGTAGATCAGCAGCGCGCAGCGAGCCGACCCGTCCGACGCCGTGCAGTTCGCCCACTCAACGCTGCGGACAGCGAGCTCCTGACGATAATCCATGGCCTCGACCGAATATGTCGCGCGGTGAGTGACGATTTCCTCGAGCGCTTTCCGCTTGCCATTGCACGAGTCGGCGAAGTTCCGAACGCAGAAATCTGGCGACACGTTCGTCGTCGAGAAATCGCGCAGAAACGCCTCAGCGTGCCCCGACATCTCCCTCCGCCAGTCGTTGACCCACAACGGATCGCTCGATCCCGTGCCGGATGTGGAATTCTGCAGGAACGGATCGGCGACGGTCACGGTGAACGTGTAGGTCGCGGGAACGGGATCGGTGGTGGGTGCGCGCCACCGGACGCGCGCTCCCTCGCCGGTCCAGGCGCCCCCCGCAGGCTGCACCGCCCAGATGTACTGGAGCCGGTCGGGCGTTGTTCCGCCGTTTTCGACGGCCGCGACGATCTCCAGTTCCCGGCCCGCCTCGATCCGAGGACGCTCGAGGGTGACGGAGGTCACAATCGGTGCAGCGTGCGAAACCGTCGGACCGCTTGGCGCCGTCGGCGCGCCGGGCCCACCACCACACTGCGCGATCACGATCGTCGCCGCTGCGGTCATTGCGCCAACGGCGATTCGCCGTGCCGCGTGTCCCGCTGATCGGTGCGTTTGCGTAGGTCCCTCCTGCCGACGAATGGGCAAGAGCGATACCAGACACGTGGTGCGATCGCTCAGGCGCCGAACTCGATTGTTATCAATGCTTGAGCCCGCTTCACGCGCTGTCGGGCTTTGAAGCCCGGCCGCCAGAAATGAAGTCCTTCGGGCCCTTGGCGGTCGATTTCCCTACACGGACCTCATCTGTAGATGGACAACTGCGTCTGCCATCTCAGCCGTCCGTTGTATCCTGTCGCCCGGGAGGCACTGATTGGCAAAGCGTCGCGGGAAAAGTCCTTCACTCTTCGATCAGATGGACGGCGGCGGCGGTGGCGCCGGCGTCATCGATCGGCCAGGCGGCGGTGGGGGTGGCCATGACGTCGTTCCGCTCCACGAGGCGGCGCAGGCCCGGTACCTCAACTACGCGCTGTCGGTCATCACGTCTCGCGCGCTGCCGGACGTCCGCGACGGCCTCAAGCCGGTGCAGCGCCGCATCCTCTACACGATGTGGCAGCAGAACCTGACGGCCGACGCCAAGCACAGGAAGTGCGCGAAGGTCGTCGGCGACGTGATGGGCAGCTACCATCCGCACGGCGACACGGCGATCTACGACACCCTCGTGCGCATCGCGCAGCCCTTCTCCATGCGCTATCCGCTGATTGACGGGGCGGGTAACTTCGGATCGCTCGACGGCGACAACGCCGCGGCGATGCGCTACACCGAATGCCGGCTCGCGCGGCTGAGCGACGAGCTGCTCATGGAGATCGACCAGGACACGGTCCACTTCCGGCCGAACTACGACGGGACGAAGACCGAGCCGGTCGTCCTGCCCGCGCGCATCCCGAGCCTGCTGGTGAACGGCGCGACCGGCATCGCCGTCGGCATGGCGACGAGCATCCCGCCGCACAACCTCGGCGAGGTCTGCACCGCGCTCCTGAAGCTGCTCGAAAACGAAGAGATCGGCAACGCCCAGCTCTGCCGCTACATCAAAGGACCGGACTTCCCGACCGGCGGCCAGATCCTGAACAACCAGGAGGAGCTGCGCCAGATTTACAAGACCGGCTCCGGAACGGTCCGCCTTCGGGGCACCTGGGACATCGGCCCCGACACGCGCGCGACGAAGACCATCTACATCGAGAGCATCCCCTACACCGTCAACAAGGCGCAGCTCGTCGAGCGGATCGGCGAGATCGTGCTCTCGCGGAAGCTGCCGCAGGTCGTGGACGTCAAGGACATCTCCACCGACGATGTCCGCATCGCGTTGACGCTCAAGAGCGACGCCGACGAGAAGATGGTGATGGCGTACCTCTACAAGCACACGCCGTTGCAGACGACGGTGCCGGTGAACCTCACGTGCCTGGTGCCGACCGAGAATCCCGAGGTGGGCCGGCCCGAGCGGCTGGCGCTGAAGGAAATCCTCTGGCACTTCCTGCACTTCCGGCTCGACGTGGTCACCGGCCGGCTCGAACACGAGCTGGCGGCGCTGAAGAAGCGGATCCACATCCTCGAAGGCTTCGAAACCGTTTTCGACGCGCTGGACGAGATCCTGCGGATCGTCCGGAAGTCCGACGGCAAAGCGGACGCGGCCGAAAAGATCATCAAGCGCTTCAACCTCGACGCCGAACAGACGGACGCGATCCTCGAGCTGAAGATCTACCGGCTGGCGCGCCTGGAGATCCTCGTCATCCAGAAGGAGCTCGAGGAGAAGCGCAAGCGGTCGCGGCAGATCAACGCGCTCCTGAAGGATGAAGACAGCCGCTGGACGATCGTCCGCCAGGAGATCGAGGAGCTGCAGAAGACGTACGGCAACGCGAAGATCGACCCGCGCCGCACGAAGATCGAGGCCGAGGAGGAAGTCGAGTTCACCGAGCAGGACTTCATCGTCGAAGAGGACAACGTCGCGATCGTGTCCCGCGACGGCTGGGTGAAGCGGCAGAAAGAAGTGCGCGACCTGTCCACGACGAGGCTGCGCGAGGGGGATTCGGTGCTCGCCGTGATCGCCGGCAGCACGAGGGCGACCGCCGTGTTCTTCACGAACTTCGGCGTGGCCTACACGTGCCGGTTGATCGACGTCCCCGCGTCGACCGGCTACGGCGAGCCGATCCAGCGCCTGTTCAAGCTCAAGGACGGCGAGCGCGTGGTCGCCGCCGTGAGCCTGGATCCCCGGGCGACGCCAAAGATCGCCGCGAAAAAAGAGGGTGACGTTCCTCCGACGCACGCCCTGGCCGTCACGAGCGACGGCTACAGCCTGCGGTTTTCGCTGGAGCCGTTCGTCGAGCCGAGCACCCGCGCCGGGCGCAGGTTCGCGCGACCGTCGAAGGATGCCGCGATCGTCGGCGTCGCGGTGCTGACCGGCGGCGAGACGATCATCGCGGCCACGCAGCAGGCGCGCGCGATGCTCTGCAAGGCTGAAGAGGTCAATTTCCTCTCCGGCCCCGGCAAGGGCGTCCTGCTCATCAAGCTCACGAAAGGGGAGGACCGCGTCCTCGGCTTCATCGCGTCAACCGACGACCGCGACCTCATGCGGGTCGAGACGACGCGCGGGGCGGAGCAGACGATCAGCACCGCGAAGTACACGGTGACGTCGCGCGGCGGCAAGGGACGCGAGCTCCTTCAGCGCGGCGAGTTCACACGCGTCGTGCCGCCGGAGCCGATCATTCCAGAATTGGCGAAAAGCGAGTAGAAAGCAGAATCTAGAATTCAGAATCTAGAATTCAGAATTCATTCAGCACTCAGCAATCAGCACTGAGCAGCGCTACTCCGATGAAGTCGCTGCTTTCACACCCAGCTGCCAGAAGAGAAACCTCATCTCGTCGGTGAGATTCTCGATCTGCTTGCTGAGCGGCAGGCCGCCGGAGTGGCCGGCCTTCGTGTCGTACTTGAGAAGGACTGGCCGCTCGGCGGGATCGGACCCGGTCTGATCCTGCAGCAGCGCCGCCATCTTGCGCGCGTGCAACGGAGCGACGCGCGTGTCGCCGTCGCCGGTGATGAACAGGACGCCGGGATATTTCACGCCCTTCTTCACGCGATGGTACGGCGAGTACGCCGCGAGCGCCTTGAACTGCGCCGGATCGTCCGCCGATCCGTACTCCGGCACCCAGAACTTCGCGACCATGAACTTGTCGTACCGCACCATGTCGAGCAGCGGGTACGTGCAGACGACCGCGCGGACGAGCTCCGGACGCTGCGTCAGGAGGGCGCCGACGAGCAGCCCGCCGTTCGAGCCCCCCGAGACCGCGAGCCGTGACGACGACGTGTAGCCGTTTCTCACGAGCCACTCCGCGGCGGCGATGAAGTCGTCGAACACGTTCTGCTTCTTCTCGAGCATCCCCGCGTGATGCCATGCCTCGCCGAACTCGCCACCGCCGCGCAGGTTCGCGAGGGCGTAGACGCCTCCGTTCTCGATCCAGAAAGAGGCGCGCGAGGAAAAGTTGGGCATCTGGCTCACGTTGAATCCGCCGTAACCCGTCAGCAGCGCCGGATTGGACCCGTCGAGCTTCAGCCCGCGCCGGTGCGCGACGAACATCGGGACCTTGGTGCCGTCCTTCGACACGAACGAGACCTGCTTGATGTCGATGGGGGCCTCCGCCACCGGCACCTGCAGCCTGGCCCAGACCTGCCGTTCGCCGCTCGACACCGTGTACCGATAAATCGTCGCCGGCGTCGAGAGCGAGCTGAAGGTGAAGAAGCCCTCGTCGCGTTCCCACTCGCCCGACACGTTGCTCGTCACGCCGACGCCGGGAGCGGTCATCTCGCCCGCCGGCGCGCCGTCGAACGCGAACATGCGGATGCGGCTCTGGACGTTCTCGAGATAGGCGGCGAACAGACGGCCGCCGACCGCGTTCAGGCTGGTCATGACGGCCGTGGACTCCGGGATCACCTCGCGCCAGTACGGACGCGCCGGGCGATCGAGATCGACCGCCATGACGCGCTGTTTCGGAGCGTTCCAGTTGGTCCGGAGATACATCGTCCGTCCCGCGATCGTGCTGTCGAAGGTGGCGTCGATGTCGGTGACGAGCGGCTCCAGCATCGCCCCCTTCTCGAGATCGGCGATGTAGATCTCCTCTTTCATCGCCGCCGAGCCGTGCCGGACCGTCACGGTCAGATACCGTCCGTCATCGGACAACGCCACGCTGATGATCTTCCCGAGCCCGTAGCCGTCGCCGAAGACCTTCCGATCGGTTGATGGATCGCTGCCGACCCGATGCACGAAGACCCGCGGCCCGTCCGGCGTCTGCTTCGAGTAGAAGAGCGCCTTCTTGTCCTTCGTGATCGACATGCCCGAGTACCGCGCCCGCGGCAGGATGGTCGGCAGCTCTTTTTTTGCGTCCACGTCCAGCAGGCGGACGGTCAGCTCGTCCTCGCCGCCGGCCCGGACGCCGTACGCGACGACGGTGCCGTCGGGCGAGATGTCCATCATCGTGACCGACGTCGAATGGTCCTCGCTCAACGTGTGCGGATCGACGAGCACTTCCTCCTGAGCGTCGCGGTCGCGGCGGATGTAGAGCACCTGCAGGTTCTGGTCGGCGCGGCGCTTCGAATAGAAGTACCTGCCGCCGCGGACGGTCGGCGTGCCGATGGTGTCGATCTTCATCAGCTCCGTCAGCCGCCTCTCGATCTGCGCCTTGCCCGCCAGATTGCCGACGACCGCCTCCGTGTGCGCGTTCTGCGCGTCGATCCAGGCGCGCGTCGCAGGCGCCTGCTGATCTTCGAGCCAGCGATACGGATCCGGCACGTCCACACCGTGGAGCCGATCGACGACCGCGTCCTTCCTGGTGACCGGTGGCTTCGACTGGCCGGCGAGGCCGGCGACCGAGACGGCGACCAGCGCGGCGGAGACGCGCGCGCGTAAGTGGAGCTTCATGCGGCGGAGTCTAGGGGGAGGGGAGGTCGGGGTCAAGCTTCGGCGGTTAGGATGCTGAAAAAGCTTTAACGCAGAGAACGCAAGGAACGCAGAGGATGAGCGATGTCGACTGGCGCGCCTTCGGCGCGGTGGCTGGGTGAACGACCGTGTCCGCAAGAGCTCTGAAAGAACGCTGCTGCTCTTGCGGGCACGGTCGCTCACCCAGCCTCGGCCCGACCGCAG
Organism: uncultured Acidobacteriota bacterium; assembly: GCA_963847125.1. GTDB lineage: Bacteria > Acidobacteriota > Vicinamibacteria > Vicinamibacterales > 2-12-FULL-66-21 > DATAEE01. The sequence goes on along the minus strand of CAWJYM010000004.1, from coordinate 385,451 downwards.
GTCGGGCCCCAGTCGACATCGCTCATCAGCGTCTGCAGCCTCTGCGTCCTCCGCGTTAAAGGCTTTTCCTATGGCCCACACCCAACATATGCGGAGAACGCCCGCGTCAGCTCCTCAGTGAGCTGCTCGTCGCCGAGGTCCCCCGGATTGAGCCGTAGATCCTCGAACAGGATCGCCTCGCGGATCGCGGCCGCCGTGAAGAGGAGCGCGAACGGGATCGCGCGCTCCGGCGCCGGATGCGCCAACTCGCCGCGCCGGGCGAGCAGATGGTCGGTCAGGCGACGCCGGATGAGCTGATCGACGCGCCGCGCCCGCGTCCGAAAGTCCGCGTCCTCCTGCGACCGCAGCCGGAAATGGATGGCGCGGAGCAGGCCTGCATTCTGCCGATGGGCCCTCACGGCTGCCGCTATGAATGCGCGGACGATCTCGGCCGACGGCGCGGTCCGCCACCTGGGACGATCGAAGAAAGCGGTCCACAGTGTCAGCGCCGCAGCCGTCTGCTGCACGTCGAGATACTCGAGCAGTGCCCGCTTGTCGGAGAACCGGTTGTAGAAGGCCCCGATAGACGTCCCGGCCTCTCGGACGACGTCACGGATGGCGACGTCATCGAACTGCCTCGACAACAGGAGCTTACGCGTGGCCGTCGTCATTCGATCGAGGTTGATCCGGCTGCGGCGCTGGCTCGGCCGGTGGTGAGGCACGGCAGATTATAGAACAAGAACTCTGGTTCTATTTCTTGCCGGTCCAAGAGAACCTCTGTGCCTCTGTGTCTCCTCGTCCCCGCCTTCCTCTGCGTCCTCGACTCCTCTCTTTCTCCACTATCGGAATCCGATATAGTAGCGCGCCATGCGTCCTCCATCTCTCCGCGTCGTTCACATTCTTCTGGCGCTCAGCTCCGGAGATCAGCACGGCTACGCGATCAAGCAGGACGTCGAGCGCGTGACCGGCGGCGACATCCGGCTCGGGCCGGGCACGCTCTACGAAGCGATCCAGCGGCTCGAGGAAGACGGTCTGATTGAGGAGGCTCCCGCGTCCGTCGATCAACCGCAGCGCCGGACGTATCGGCTGACGTTTGCCGGTCGCGCCGCGCTGCGCGTGGAGCTGCGGCGCTACGGCGCCGTTCTCACGCACGCGCGCGCGACCTCGCCGGGGCTCGTCGATCCCTCATGAGCACTCGCCTGTGGCTGTACCGGCTGCTCATGCACGCCTATCCGGCGTCGTTCCGCCGCCGGTTCGAGGCGGAGCTCCAGTCCGCGTTCCTCGCCGCGCGGGGCGAGCCGCGCTATGCGCGTCGCGGAGGCGGTGCGCTGTTCTGGGTGGACACACTGCTCGATCTCTGCGCGTCGGCGTCGCGCCAACGCACGCGGCAGGTCATCGCCGCGGTTCGAAATCCCAGGCCTTCGCCCAACAAGGTGGACACGATGCTGCACGACCTTCGACACGCGCTCCGTCTCGTGATCCGTCAGCCGGCGTTCAGCGCGGCGGCGATCCTGTCGCTCGCGCTCGGCATCGGGGGCAGCAGCCTCATCTACGGGCTCGTCGACGGCCTGGTGCTGCATCCGTTTCCCTATCCCGATCCCGATCGTCTCGTCTCGGTTGGCGTGACGTTCCCGCGCCAGAGCTCGGAGCTTCGCTTCATCGAGACGCTGTCGCCCGCCGAGTACTTCGACTTCAAGAAGATGCGGAGCTTCGGCCTGACGACGGCGTTCGACCTGGGCAATCGAAACGTCTCGGGCGGCGACGAGCCCGAGCGGCTGTTCACGGCGCTGCTGCTCGACGATCCGTTCGAGGTCATCGGCATGCGGGCCGTCCTGGGGCGGGGCTTTCTGCCTGACGAGTTGGCCCCGAACGGGCCTCCGGTCGCGATCATCAGCCATCGCATCTGGCAGAGCCGCTTCGGCGGGGATCGCCAGATCGTCGGCCGCGCGATCCGGATCGGCGGTCAAGCCGCCACGGTCGTCGGCGTGATGCCGCCCGGCCTGCTTCTGCTCGGGACGGATTTGTGGATTCCGTGGGGCGGCGATCCATCGAGGCTGCCGCGCAACGTCCGCCAGTTCACCGTGCTGGCGCGGCTCGAGCCAGGGTCCAGCTTGAAGGAGGCCAACGCGGAGCTGGCGGCGGTCGCCGGCCGTGTCGATCAGGAGTTCCGGGGGCAGTTTCGCGAATACGAAGGCTGGCGGCTCGAGGCGCGGCCGTGGGCGGCGGTCGTGACCGCCAGCCTGCGCGACGCCGCGTTCGTGCTCTTCGGCGCCGTCCTGTTCGTCCTGCTCATCGCGTGCGCCAACGTCGGGAATCTGCTCCTCGCGCGCGCGGCGGCCCATCAGCGTGATGTCGCGATGCGGCTCGCGCTCGGCGCCGCGCGATGGCGCGTCGCACGCGAGCTGCTGACCGAGAGCCTGCTGCTCTCGCTGGCGGGGGCGGCCGGCGGGCTGCTGCTGGCCGCGGGCGGACTGGCGATCGCCCCGCAGCTCCTTCCGGCGCAGGTGGTCGCGCTCGCGCCCGACATCAGCTTGAGCGGCCGGGTCCTCGCGTTTGGCCTCGCGCTCACGGTGATCTCGGCGGTCGTCATCGGCCTGGTTCCCGTGGTTCGCGCCTGGCGAACCTCTCCCCGCGTGTGGCTGTCGGCCGAGGGCCGGAGCGCGACGGGCGGCCGCACGGTCGTCCGCTTGCGCCAGGCCTTCATCGTCGCAGAGGTCGCGCTCGCCGTCGCGCTCCTGACGGGAGCCGGGCTCCTGGCGCGGAGCTTCATGCGCGTCCAGGCCGTCGATCTCGGCTTCGATCCGTCGAACGTGCTGACGATGCGGCTGACGCTGCCGCGCGAGAAGTATCAGGGCGAGGCCATCAACCAGTTCTTCAACGCCGTCCTGGAGCGCATCCGCGCGCTGCCTGGAGTCGAGCGCGCGTCGGCCGCGTCGCAGTACCCGCCCATGGGAGCGTTCGAGACGTCGTTCGAGGTCGAGGGGGAGGAACCGGGGGAGGCGCGGCCGAATACGCTCATCACGGTGATGACGCCGGACTACTTCGGGACGCTCGGCGTGCCGTTGAAAGGAGGGCGCGCCTTCGACGCGCGCGACACGCTGCGCGCGCCGCTCGTCGTGAGCGTCAACGAGACGTTCGCCGATCGCTATCTCCGCAACGAGCCATTCGTCGGCCGGCGGCTGAGCATCGGCCCGCCCCGGCCGGATCGGCAGTGGGTGGAGGTCGTCTCGGTCGTCGCCGATACGCGCAATCGCGGCGCCACAGCGCCGGTGGCGCCCGAGATCTTCATACCGATGGAACAGCAGGTGATGTGGAACCAGGTGTTTCTCATGGTGCGCGCGCGCGGCGATGCGACGGCGCTCCTGCCGTCGGTCCGCCGCGAGATCCTCGCGCTCGACTCAGAGCAGCCGGTGTATGCGATCAGCACGCTCGAGGGGTCGCTTCAGTCGGCGCTCTTCCCGCAGCGCGTCTCGCTCGTGCTCATCGGGTTGTTCGCCGCCGTGGCGCTCGTGCTCGCCGCCGTCGGCGTCTACGGCGTGATGTCGTACGGCGTCGCCACGCGCACCCGTGAGATCGGCATCCGCATGGCGCTCGGCGCCGACGCCCGCGCCGTCGTCCGTCTCGTCGTACGCCAGGCGATCGTGGTCGTATCGCTCGGCCTGGCGCTCGGGCTCGCTCTAGCGCTGTTCGCCGGACGCGCGCTGTCCACGCTGCTGGTCGACGTCACGGCCCGAGACCCTGCGACGCTCGTATCGGTCTCGGCCGTACTGGCGGCGGTCGGCCTGGCGGCCGGGTACCTGCCCGCGCGCCGCGCCGTGCGCGTCGATCCGTCGGCGGCGCTGCGCCACGATTAACGCAGAGGACGCAGAGGAGGCAGAGAAGGCAGAGGACGCAGAGAGCGCCGAGGAAGCAAGATGCGACGAGGGACGTCGACTGGTGCGCCTTCGGCGCGGTGGCTGGGCGAGGGACCGTGTCCGCAAGAGCACTTGAGAGAACGCTGCTGCTCTTGCGGGCACGGTTCCTCACCCAGCCTCGGCCCGACCGAAGGTCGGGCCCCAGTCGACGTCCCTCGTCCTTTGCATTTTCAATGTCCTCTGCGCCCTCGGCGTTGAAACCGTGCGTCTCCGTGATCTCCGTGCCTCCGTGTTGATCCTTCTCCGTGCCCTCCGACCCCTCCGTTTCCTCCCGTGCCTGCGATAACATTACAAGGTTATGGCGGGGTGGCAGGACTTCACCGGAATCAACCGGGGGTACGTGCTCGAGCTCTTCGAGCGCTACTCACGCGATCCCGGTTCCGTGGACGAGGCCACCCGGCGGTACTTCGAGCGCTGGTCCCCGCCCGCCGACGAATTCGCCCAGGCGACGCGCGTCGCGGATGAGCGCCGCGCGGAGCGGACCGATACGATCGTCGGCGCCGTCGCGCTCGCCGAGTCAATCCGCCGCTACGGCCACCTCGCCGCGCACATCGATCCGCTGGGCGCCACGCCGCCGGGCGATCCGCTGCTCCTGGAGCGCACGCACAACGTCACCGACGAGGATCTGCGCCGCCTGCCGCCGTCGATCATGGGTGGGCCGGTGGCGTCGGAGGCCGCCAACGCCTCAGAGGCCATCGCCGCCCTTCGCCGCGTGTACTGCTCGACGACCGGCTACGACTTCGCGCACATCTTCGTGCCCGAGGAGCGCGAGTGGCTGCGGGAGGCGGTCGAGCGGGGACGTTTCCGCGCGCCGGCCGATCCGATCGATCCACGGGCGCTGCTCGATCGGCTGACCGAGATCGAGGTCTTCGAGCGCTTCCTCCATCGCAGCTTTCCGGGCAAGACGCGCTTCTCGATCGAGGGGCTCGACATGCTCGTCCCGGTGCTCGACGAGGTGATCACCGAGGCGGCCGAGGCGGGCATCGGCAACGTCGTCATCGGGATGGCCCACCGGGGGCGCCTCAACGTGATGGCGCACGTGCTGGGAAAGCCGTACGAGCAGATCCTCGCGGAGTTCAAGGACCCGCTGCAGTCGCGCAGCTTCCGCGAGGACATGGCGTGGAGCGGCGACGTCAAGTACCACGCGGGCGCGTCGCGCGCGCTCGCCGGCGGCCAGCAGGTCGGCCTCGTCGTCTCGATGCCGCCGAATCCCAGCCATCTCGAGGCGGTCGACCCGATCGTGGTCGGGATGGTGCGCGCCGCCGGAACGAAGACCGACCGGCCCGGTGCGCCGAATTTCGACTCGACCGTCGCCCTGCCGCTCCTGATTCATGGAGACGCGGCGTTTCCGGGCCAGGGGGTCGTCGCCGAGACCCTCAATCTGCACAGGCTCCCGGGATATCAGACCGGCGGCACGATCCACATCATCGCGAACAACCAGCTCGGGTTCACGACCTCGCCCGAGGACGCGTACAGCACGTCCTACGCGAGCGGCCTCGCCCGGGGCTTCAAGATTCCGATCGTCCACGTAAACGCTGACGCTCCCGAGGCGTGTGTCGAAGCGGCGCGGCTCGTGTTCGCGTACCGCGCGCGTTTCCACCGCGACGTCATCATCGATCTCGTCGGGTATCGGCGCTACGGGCACAACGAGGGGGACGAGCCGGCGTTTACCCAGCCGCTCATGTATCAGAAAATCGCGGCGCATCCGACCGTGCGCGAGATCTGGGCGAGGACGCTCGTCGAGCGGCAGGTCGTCGGAGACGGTGACCCGGACGCGAAGGTGCGGGATCGAATGGACGCGCTCCAGCGCACGCTCGACGCGCTCCAGCCCGAGAACGCGCTCGTCGAGCCGCAGCCGGAGATCGCGGCCGCCGGCACGGCGCGGCGCGCGCGCACAGGTGTCGCGCTCGATCGGCTGCGCGCGCTGAACGCGGCGCTGCTCACGCTGCCGACCGGCTTCAGCGGCCACCGCAAGCTCGAGAAGTCGCGCGAGCGCCGCCGGCATGTGCTCGACGATCCGGACGCGCGCGCGATCGAATGGGCGACGGCCGAGGAGCTGGCGCTGGCCTCGATCCTCGAGGACGGCGTCGCGGTCCGCATCACGGGCGAAGATGTCGAGCGCGGCACGTTCAGCCATCGCCACGCTGTCTTTCACGACGTCAAGACCGGCGCGACCTACACGCCGCTGCAGGCCATCCCGCAGGCACAGGCGGCGTTCGAGATTCACAACAGCCCGCTGTCGGAGAACGCCGCGCTCGGGTTCGAGTACGGCTACAGCATCCAGGCGCCGTCACGGCTCGTCATCTGGGAAGCGCAGTACGGAGACTTCATCAACGGAGCGCAGGTCGTCGTGGACGAGTTCCTCGTCTCCGCGCGCGCGAAGTGGGGGCAGGAGCCGTCGGTCGTGCTCCTCCTGCCGCACGGGCACGAGGGGCAGGGGCCGGATCACGCGAGCGCGCGTCCGGAGCGGTTCCTGCAGCTCGCGGCCGACGTCAACATGCGTGTCGCCAACTGCACGACGGCCGCGCAGTATTTCCACCTGCTCAGGCGGCAGGCGGCGCTGCTCGTCGAGGATCCGCTGCCGCTCATCGTCCTGACGCCGAAAAGCCTCCTTCGGCACCCGCTCGTGGCCTCTTCGCCGCGCGAGCTCGCCGAGGGGAAATGGCAGCCCATCCTCGACGATCAGGACGTCGAGAAGGGTCGAGTGCGGCGCTTGATCCTCTGCAGCGGAAAGGTCGCGGTCGATCTGCTCACGAGCGAGGATCGCGCGAAGGCGCCGGAGGCGGCGATCGCGCGCGTCGAACAGCTCTATCCCTTCCCGGTGGATGATGTGCAGACGGCGATCGAGAGCTATCCGGCGGTGACCGAAGTCGTGTGGGTGCAGGAGGAGCCGGAGAACATGGGCGCCTGGGAGTTCGTCCGTCCCCACCTCGACGCGCTGGTCTCCGGGCGCGCGCGGCTCGCGCTGCTCGCCAGGCCGCGGTCGTCGAGCCCGGCCGAGGGGTCGGCCGCGCGACACACGCGCAATCAGCAACTGTTGATCCAGCGCGCTCTGCGGCCACAACCTCAGACCGAAGCCGCTGACTCACGTAAATAAAGCAGATGTCATCAAACATCCTGGTGCCGGAGCTGGGCGAGTCGATCGTGGACGCGCGTGTCGCCCGCTGGTTGAAGAAGGAAGGCGAGCGCGTGTCGGCTGGCGACCCGGTCGTCGAGCTCGAGACCGACAAGATCGATCTCGAGGTCGGCGCGCCGCAGGCAGGGGTCCTGGCGCGCATCGATCGCCGCGACGGCGAGGACGTGAAGATCGGCGAGGTGCTCGGGGTCATCGAAGAAGAGGGAGCGCCTGCGAGCCCCAGAGAAAGCAAAGAGGCACCGGCCGCGGCTCCGCAGCGGCCGGCGGCGGTCGAACAGAAACCAGAAGCGAAGAAAACTGAGCCGGAACCGCAGGCTGCCCGGCCTGACACCGAGACACGCGAGCCGGACAGGACGCGCTCCACTCCGTCCGCGCGTCGTCTTGCCGACCAGCACGATGTCGATCTCCGAAACCTCAAAGGGACGGGCGATGCTGGACGCGTGACGCGCCGCGACGTCGAGGGGGTCCTTACAGGTGCTCCGGGTGCTCAAGGTGCTCAAGGTGCTCAAGGTGCTCAGGGTGCTCAGGGTGCTCAGGGTGCTCAGGGTGCTCAGGGTGCTCAGGGTGCTCAAGGTGCTCAAGGTGCTCAGGTGCTCAGGGTGCACCCGCACCCAGTGCGCCCAGGGCACCCAGTGCACCCAGTGCACCAGGAGTCCGTCCCGAAGAACGTGTCCGGATGTCCAAGCGGCGCGCGACTATTGCGAAGCGCTTGGTCGAAGCGCAGCGGACCGCCGCGATGCTCACGACCTTCAACGAGGTCGACATGACCGCGGTGATGGCGCTGCGCGAGCGGCGGAAGCAGGCGTTCAAGGACCGGCACGGCGTCGGGCTCGGCATCGCCTCGTTCTTCGTGAAGGCCTCCATCGGCGCGCTCCGCGAGTTCCCCCGCCTCAACGCCGAGATCCAGGGGGACGAGATGATCCTCAAGCGCTACTACGACATCGGGATCGCCGTCGGCGCCGAGGAAGGGCTCGTCGTCCCCGTGCTTCGCGACGCCGATCGGATGTCGTTCGCCGCCATCGAGCTGGGAATCCGTGACTTTGCGAAGCGCGCCAACGACGGCGCGCTGACCCTCGAGGATCTCAAGGGCGGGACCTTTACGATCACCAACGGCGGAGTCTTCGGCTCGCTGATGAGCACGCCGATTCTGAACCCGCCGCAGGTCGGCATCCTGGGCCTGCACAAGATTGAAGATCGGCCCATCGTCCTGCAAGGCAAGATTGAAGTGAGGCCGATGATGTACGTCGCGCTCTCGTACGATCACCGGATCGTCGACGGCGCCGAGGCCGTACGGTTCCTCGTGCGTATCAAGGACCTCGTCGAGGATCCTGGCACGTTGCTGATCGAGTCGTAATGGTCGAATCGTAGCTCGGTGCTGGAAGCAACGCGCCGAGCGAGAGCGAGGCGTGGCGGGCGCCGGGGGTGGGGCCCCGGCGCAAACGAAGAAAAGATGACTGAGATAGATGGCATCGTCGACGAATTGCAGCGCGAGTATGGCGGGGACGCCTGGTACGGGTCGTCGCTGCGTGACATCCTGAAGGGCGTCACCGCGGCGCAGGCGTCCGCGCGGCCCGTGCCGCACGCGCACTCGATCTGGGAGCTCGTGCTGCACATCACCGCGTGGAAACGCGAGGTCGCGTCACGGATGCAGGGGCGGCCGGCGGGTGAGCCGGCTGAAGGCGACTGGCCCCAGGCGCCGACCGACGGTCAGGGCACCGATGCCGCCTGGGTGCAGGCGCTCGAAGCGCTGCAGCACGCGCAGGTGACGCTCCTCAGCGCCGCGGGCCAATTGCCGCCGTCGCGGCTCCATGTGCCTGTCACCGATCCTCGCAACCGGCCGCTCGGCACCGGCGTCTCGCACTACGTCACGCTCCACGGCATCGCGCAGCACGACGTGTATCATGCCGGTCAGATTGCGATCATCAAGAAGGCGCTGGGCGTGTGACGCACTCGCGCTGGTGATTGCCGGCGTCCCGCTGGCTGCGCAGCCTCGGACGCTCGAGGATGTGCTGGCTGCCGCTGCGGACTACGTCGCCCGGTACGAAGCGGAGCTCGGTGCGATGGTCGCCGACGAGCATTACGACCAGAAGGTGACCACGTCGAGGCGGCGTGACACCCGGCGGCGCCTCGACTCCCACTTCCTCTTCCTGCGGCTGCCGGGAACCAACGAATGGTTGGGGTTTCGCGACGTCTACGCGCTGAACGGTCGTGAGGTCCGGCCGCGCGACGACCGGCTGGCCGCTCTCCTCGTCGATCCGACGGCCGACGTCGCCAAGCGTGCGAGGGCGATCGTTGAGGAGAGCTCGAAGTACAACCTCGGCCGGCAGGACCACACGGTGAACGTCCCTCCGCTCGTGCTCGACTGGGTGACCGAGCGCGTCCGGCCGCGTCTTGCGTTTTCGAAGCAGGGGGAGGAGCGCATCCGCGGCGTTCAGACGTGGCGGATCGGTTTCAAAGAAATCTCGCGGCCGACGCTCGTCCGGACTCCGCAAGGAGACGACGTCATGTCGGAGGGCTCGTACTGGATCGAGCCAGTCACCGGCCGCATCCTGGAGACCGAGCTCATCTCGCATGTCGAGATCGGGGTCGCCCGGCCGCTCCAGACGTGGGCTCTGTCGACGGGAGGGCCCAAGGTCAGGACAGTCAAATCGGTCATTCGCGTCAGCTACCGGCCCGATGCGCGGCTGAGCGTGCTCGTCCCGGTCGAGATGCGCGAGAAGCTCGAGGTGCCGCCGTACGGCACCGCTGAGGGCACGGCGAAGTACACCAACTTCCGACGGTTCGAAGCGACGGCTCGCATCAAGTAGGCCCGACCTTGAGGTCGGGCGTGTTCGAATAAGTCCCGCCTGCAGCAAGTTGTGGCACCATAGGCACGTTGACCTCATACACAGCAAAAGACATAACCGTCCTCGAGGGGCTCGAGCCGGTCCGCAAGCGTCCCGGGATGTACATCGGCGGCGTCGGCTCGGCCGGCCTGCATCACCTCGTCTGGGAAATCCTCGACAACGCCGTCGACGAAGCGATGAACGGGTCCGCGTCGAACGTGACCGTCACGCTGCACGACGACGCCGCGTCGGTCACGGTGACCGACGATGGGCGAGGGATTCCGGTCGACAAGCATCCTCAGACCAAGAAGAGCGCGCTCGAGGTGATTTTCACGAGGCTTCACGCCGGCGGGAAGTTCGAGCCCGGCAGCTACAAGACCGCGGGGGGCCTCCACGGCGTCGGCGCCAGCGTGGTCAACGCGCTGTCGAAAGAGCTCGTCGCGACCGTCCGGCGTGACGGCGCGCAGTTCGAGCAGCGGTTCAAGCAGGGGAAACCGGTCAGCGCCGTCAAGAAGCTCGGAGCGGCGCGCGGCACCGGGACGACGGTCTACTTCCGCCCCGACCCGGTGATCTTCCCGAAGATCGAGTTCGACGCAGCCACGATCCGCGAGCGGCTCGAGACGGCGAGCTACCTCCACAAGGGCGTCAAGTTCGTCTTCGACGACGAAAGCGAGAAGAAGAAGGAGACGTTCCAGCACAGCGAAGGGCTCGTCGACTACCTGAAGAAGATCGTCACGGAGCGCCAGGCGGCGCCCGTGCACGAGGCGGCGTTCGTCCTCGAGCGGAGCGGAGAGGCGAACGGACTGCGCCTCGAGCTCGTGCTGCAGTGGACGCAGTCCACCGACGAGCATCTGCGCAGCTACGTCAACGGGATCCCGACCGGCTCGGGCGGCACCCATGAGAACGGGTTCCGCGCGGGGCTCGGGAAGGCGGTGCGGAACTTCATCGAGACGCACAACCTCACGCCGAAGGGCGTCTCGCTCGCCGCCGAAGACATCCGCGAAGGGCTCGTCGGCGTGCTCAGCGCCTTCCTTCAGGATCCGCAGTTTCAGGGTCAGACCAAGGATCGGCTGAACAACCCGGAGACCGCTTCCGCGGTCGATTCGGCGGTGCGACCCGCGCTCGAGCACTGGCTGAACCACAACATCAGCGTGGCCGAGTCGATCGTCGCGCGCATCATCCTCGCGGCGCGCGCGCGCGAGGCGAGCCGGGCGGCGCAGGCGGAGGTGACGCGCCGCGGCGCCACGACCGGGCGAGTGACGCTCCCTGGAAAGCTCAGCGACTGCACCTCACCCGGCCGCGACGACAGCGAGATCTTCATCGTGGAGGGAGACTCCGCCGGCGGGTCGGCGAAGCAGGGACGCGATCGCGCGAAGCAGGCGATCCTGCCTCTCCGGGGCAAGGTGCTGAACGCCGAAAGCGCCTCGATCGCGAAGGTGCTCGAGAACAAGGAGCTGTCGGACCTGGTCACGGCGCTCGGCTGCGGCATCGGCAAGAACTTCGACATCTCGCGGCTGCGGTACGGACGGGTGATCATCCTGGCCGACGCCGACTCCGACGGCCACCACATCGCGACGCTGCTGATGACGTTCATCTATCGCCACATGCCGCAGCTCATCACCGGCGGCAAGGTGTTCCTGGCGCAGCCGCCGCTCTACCGCATCGACATCGGCAAGGAGACGTTCTGGGCGCTCGACGAGCCGCACAAGGCGCGCCTGCTGAAGCAGCACGGCAACGGCCGCGCGAACGCCGAGATCACGCGGTTCAAAGGCCTTGGCGAGATGATGCCGAAGGTGCTCTGGGAGACGACGCTCAATCCACGGACGCGGCGGTTACTGAGGGTGGCGATCGCCGATCACATCCTGACGGACCGGGTCATCAACGAGCTGATGGGCAAGGACGCGTCCGCGCGTTTCAAGTTCATCATGGAAAGGGCCGAGCAGGCGGAGGAGCTGGACATTTAGAGGACACAGAGAAGGCCGTCCCAGCCTTTCTCTGCGACCTCAGCTTCCTCTGCACCTCTGCGTCACCATTTCAACCCGACCGCCTTCGTCAGAAACTCGACCAGCGGGCTGAGCCGCCGGCACTCGGCGACGACGTCGCTCATGAAGCGCGGCGAGCAGACCTGTCGTTCGGTGAAAGACCTTCCCGCAACGAAGTCCTTCCGCCGGAGGTCGTCGATGAGCGGGTGCTTCGGATCGAAGCCGCGGGGCGGGCGGCTGAGCGCCGCACCCTCCAGCTTCAGCCCGCGGCGCGCCCGCTTCCATGCGGCCGGCCGGTCGACCATCTCGTCGCGGATCTTGACGAGCATCGCCGTATCCGGGTGCCAGAGCCCGCCGCCCACGAAGCACTCTCCGGGCGCGAGATGGACATAGAAGCCGGGCGCATGGCCGGTGGCCTTGCTGGCCCGATGGAAGAAGTGAGCCGCGGCGTGCGTCTTGTACGGTGATTTGTCGGCGGAGAAACGGACGTCGCGGTAGATCCGGAACATCGAGCCGCCCGTGGGCCGCGGGTCCGCGACGAACCGCGGGCTGATGCGCGCGAGATGCGGGCCGAAGTCGGTGATGAACCGCAGGACCGGATCCCGGACCGACGTTTCGAAGCGCGCCTGGTTGGCCAGGAACCACTCGCGATTGTTGTGGCGCTTCAGGGCGCGCAGGAATGCGAACAGATCGGGACTGAAATACGAGCCGCCGTCCATCAGCCCCCCTCCATCGTCAGGACGATCTTGCCGATGTGATCGCCTGCTTCCAGCGCGCGGTGCGCGTCGGCCGCCCGGGCCAGCGGGAACGTCGCGTGGATGATCGGCTTGACCGTCCCTGCGCTCAGCAGCGGCCAGACGTGCGTCTCGAGCGCTCTGGCGATGGCTCCTTTCTCTTCGACGGTTCGCGGACGCAGCGTCGAGCCTGTGATCGTGAGCCGGCGCTGCAGCACCGGCACCAGGTTGACCTGCGCCTTCGCGCCACTCATGAGACCGATCTGTACGAGCCGTCCGTCGACCGCCAGCGCCTCGAGATTCCGCTCCAGATACTCGCCTCCGACGATGTCGAGGATGACGTCGACGCCGCGCCCTTCCGTCGTCAGGTCGACCGCTTCGACGAAGTCGAACACCCGGTAGTTCACTGAAACCCTGGCGCCCAGGGCGAGGCAGGCGTCACCCTTTCGTTCGTTGCCCGCCGTCGCGATCACGTTCGCGCCGAACGCGTGGCCGAGCTGGATCGCGGTCGTGCCGATGCCGCTCGTGCCGCCGTGGACGAGAAGCCACTCGCCAGGCTTCAGCGCGCCCCGCTCGAAGACGTTCGTCCAGACCGTGAAGTACGTTTCGGGAACCGCCGCGGCCTCGACGAGCGACAAACCGTCCGGCACGGGAAGACATTGCGGCGCGGGGGCGGCGCAATACTCCGCGTAGCCGCCGCCGGCGACGAGCGCGCAGATCTGCCGGCCGATCTCGAGACCCGACCGGTCCACGGAAGGGCCGAGCGCGACGATCGTGCCGGCGATCTCCAGTCCCGGAATGTCCGAGGCGCCAGGAGGCGGCGGATACTTCCCCTGGCGCTGCATCAGATCGGGCCGGTTCACGCCGGCCGCGGCGACGCGGACGAGCACCTCTCCCTGAGCAGGTCGAGGCACGGGCCGCGAGACGGGCCGCAGGACCTCGGGTCCGCCTGGCCGTTCGATCTCGATGGCGGTCATCGAGTCGGGGATGTCCACGGCGCTCATCATAAGCCCGCAGACCGATCAACCGGTGCCGGTGTCTAAACCTCCAGTCATCGCGCGACGCCATCGCGTCGCTGCTTTCAGGAGAGCCTCCGGGAGGTCACGCCATGCGTGTGCTCGCGCTTCTCGGTCTGTTATCGCTCGCGATCGTCGCCTTCCTGTTTCCAATCGCACCTATAGCTGCGGCGCAGGCCGTCAGCGGGACGGTCGTCGACGCGAACGGCACGGCGATTCCGGGCGCCGTGGTGACGCTCTCGGCCGAAGGAGGATGGCTGCATTCCGTGAAGACTGACGCCGGCGGGCGGTTCAGTTTTTCCGACGTCCCCGTCGGCCGTGCGACCCTCACGATTGCACACGCCGGCTTCACGGCAATTACACGCCCGCTGACAATCGAGGCCGATCGTCCGACCGTGCTCAAGATTGCGATGACTGTGGCCGCCATGGAGAGTCCGGCCGCGCTGGCACCGCCGCCGCCGGCGGCGCCGTCGGCCGTGATGGAATTCCGTTTACCTGGCGCTGTCGTCGGCGGTGGCGGCGGGACAGCAGCCGGACATGGGTCGTATCGATCTCCCGCGCGGCGCGAACCCTGGAATACCGAAGCCTACGATCGCATCGACGACAATGCGTTCAGGCGCGCTCTCGATCACCCGCTGTCCACGTTCTCAATCGACGTCGACACGGCGTCGTACTCGAACGTTCGGCGCTTCCTCAACGCCGGGACGCTGCCGCCCGCCGACGCGGTCCGGACCGAGGAGCTGATCAACTATTTCAAGTTCGACTACCCTGCGCCGTCAGGGCCCGATCCCTTTTCAGTCAGCACTGAAGTCGCGTCGTGTCCCTGGAACGCGAAGCACAAGCTCGCGCTCATCGGCCTGCAGACGAGGCGCATCGAGAACGCGGACTCGATGCCGGCGCGCAACCTCGTGTTTCTCCTGGATGTCTCCGGTTCGATGGTGCCGGCCGACAAGCTGCCGTTGGTCCGTACCGCGATGCGCATGCTCGTCGATACGCTCACCGCGCGCGACCGCGTCGCCATCGTCGTCTATGCCGGCGCGAGCGGGCTCGTGCTCCCGGCAACGCCGGGCGACGAGAAGTCCAGGATTCACGCGGCGATCGCCAGCCTCGAGGCGGGCGGATCGACCAACGGTGCCGCCGGCCTGCGGCTGGCGTACGAGATCGCGGCGGCGAACTTCGTCCGGAAGGGCATCAACCGCGTGATCCTCGCGACCGACGGCGACTTCAACGTCGGCGTCACGAGCCAGGGCGAGCTCGTACGGATGATGGAAGAGAAGCGCGAACAGGGCGTCTTCCTCACGATCCTGGGCGTCGGCACCGAGAACCTGAAGGACTCTACGATGGAGAAGCTCGCCGACAAGGGGAACGGGAACTATGCCTATCTCGACTCGCTGCACGAGGCGAGGCGCGTGCTCGTCGCCGAAGCGGGCGCGACGCTCGTGACGGTCGCCAAGGACGTCAAGATCCAGGTCGAATTCAATCCGGCGGCCGTGAACGCCTACAGATTGATCGGGTACGAGAACCGGCTGCTCCAAAGCGAAGACTTCAACAACGACCGCAAGGATGCCGGGGAGATCGGCGCAGGGCACTCGGTGACGGCGCTCTACGAGATCGTCCCGGCCGGCGTCGAGATCGATCTGCCCAAGGTGGATCCGCTCAAATACCAGCGGCCGGCCGCCGGCGCCGAGGCTCCCGCCTCCGAGCTCCTGACGGTCAAGCTGCGATACAAGGATCCTCAAGGAGACCTGAGTCGGCTCATGACGGTTCCCGTCGCGAATCGGACCGACGGAACGTCGCCTCGCCTGGGCTTCGCTTCCGCCGTGGCGGAGTTCGGTATGCTGGTGCGAGCCTCGGAGCATCGCGGCGGCGCAACCTGGCGCTCGGCCGTCGAGCTCGCCCGTCAATACCGTGGCGCCGATCCGGATGGCTACAGGGCGGAGTTCATCAAGCTGGTTGATCTGGCGGCGGCGCTTGCAGAACAGCGTTCGACGACGGCGAGCAGGTGAAATCTGGCATTCGAGTTCAGGCGGTCGGATCGCGCCCGAACAGCCGGCGGACCTGGCGCGAGCGATGCAGATAGATCAGCCACGCGCCGTGATGTACGACGAGGACCAGAGAATAGAGCGCGTCATCCCCCGGAATGCGGTTCGACGGGAGAATTCGCGTGTTGAGGATCACCAGGCCCATCGCGCCGCTCGCCAGCAGCGCCGCGCGCGCCAGCCTCACGCCATGCGGACGCACGTCGCGGAGCGACAGGCCAGCCGCGACGCTCAGCCCGGCGACCAGGAGGCGCGCAACCAGCACAGCCGCCACGAGCCAGCCGCGTATCGCAATCGACGACACGATCGGCGCCATCGTCAGCGCCAGCAGAGCCGGTTCGTAAACGATCAGAATCCGGCAGAGGAGAAACAGCCAGCCCCGCGGCCGACGATCCGCGCCCGGTTCAGATCCCAAACCTGCTGATTATTACCGTTTGTCCGACAGTCCCGAGGGCAGCCGCGGCGACGAGAGCAGCGCCGCGAACTCCGTCCAGCGCCTGGCTGGAAAGCCGGCGGTCCCGCCGCGGCGTTCGATGAACTCGCGGACGAGGTCCTTGCCGAGGTTGTAGTTGATCACGTAGCTCCGGTATTGCTCGATGAACCGGACGCGCTGCTCCGCGCGCGGGCGCGTCATGAGCGCGTATTTCTCGAGCCACGCGGCGGCCTGCGCGCTGGTGAACTGGCCGTTCAGGTAGCGCCGCGCCGCCTCGTTGCCCGCATACGACAGCCGCTCGGCGAGCTGCGCCGCTTCGTAGTACACCTCCGCTTTCGACGCGTCGAGCCCCGCGAGCGGGTAGAGCCGATCCCGCTCGAAGGCGAGGCGCTCGCGGCCTGGAAATGCGACGTCGATCCCGAAGTTCGCTGTGCCTTCCGCGATGAGCGACTGTGGCGAGAAGAGCGGGTAGACCGAGAATTCGACCCAGCCGCGGTCGCGCACCAGGTGCTTCTCGAGCAGCACGTTGTAGACGTGATGCCCGGGATACCCTTCGTGGCACGCCAGGTCGAGCGCGCGATCGATGTAGACCGGCAGGTCCGTGTTTACCTGGATGACGCTGGTGAACTCGCCCTTGTACCAGTTGTAGGCGCTCCAGGACTTTCCCGTGACGTACTCGACGGTGAAGCGCTCGTCGGACGGAAGCTGGATGTTCTTCGTGGTCCGGGCGCGGCACTCCTCGATGGCCGCGCCGAACACCTTCTCCAGTCGATCGCGCGGGATCACGAACTGCTTGCGGAAGGTTTCGTACCGATCGACAAGCGGTCCGGTCCCGGGGAAGCGGCGGCCCAGATCGGCAGTCAGCTTTTCGAAGTGCGAGTCCGGCAGGACGGGCGCCGCCGCGTCGTAGAGGCCGCGCGACTCCTCGTCGAACGTCAGACGCTCGCCGCCGAGCATCCGGACCCGGACGAGGAGCGACGAGAGCTGACGGTCGAGATAATCACGCCGCAGGCGGTCGAGCTCCGCGTCCGGCGTCGACTCCGCTGCGAGCGCTTTGCGTAAATCGGCGCCCCGGCGGCCGATCTCGGCGAGCGTCCAGGCGCTTTTCTCGGCGGCCGCGCGCCAGTCGGCCGGTCCGTAGTAGGCGTCGACGTAGTCCTTGTCGTGGAGGCCAAGAGCCAGCACGAGCTGCACGTAGTCTCTGGCGATGTCAGTCATGGCGGGAGCGGCGACCGGCCCAACCGGTCCCGTGCTGCAGAGCACGAGCGTCAGCGGGAGAGCGGCGAATCTCATCGATATATGATCACCCCATGACCGTTAAGGGAGCAACGCTCGCGGTAGTCCTGGGTACGGCGGCTGCGATGCCCGTGGTACAGGGCCAGCAAGCCGGGCCGGCCGCCCCGGCGGCCGAGAAGCGTCTGACGAGCGTCCGGCAGCTCACGAGCGGCGGAGAGAACGCGGAATCGTATTTTTCCCCCGACGGCCAACGCCTGATCTTCCAGACCACGCCGGCCGGCGGCGGCTGCGATCAGATCTACACGATAAACCTAGACGGCTCAGCCCGGACCCGCGTCAGCACTGGCACCGGCCGGACGACCTGCGGGTATTTCTACCCAACCGGTACTGAGCTGCTCTTCGCATCCACGCACGGCGTGTCTCCCGAGTGTCCGCCACGGCCCGGCTACGAGCGCGGGTACGTCTGGCCCGTGTACGGGACGTACGACATCTACCGCGGGCGGCTGGACGGCAGCGGCCTCACGCGCCTCACAGATGCGCCGGGCTACGACGCCGAGGCGACGATCGCGCCCGACGGCCGAATCGTGTTCACCAGCACGCGCGACGGCGACATGGAGATTTATTCGATGAACGCCGACGGATCCGACGTCCGGCGCCTGACGCGGCGTCCGGGTCCGGACGGCGGGCCGTTCTTCTCGTTCGACGGCAAGCAGATCGTCTTTCGCGGACGGGAGCTCGGCCCGGGGGCCGAGCGGGAGGACTACCTGGCGCTGCTGAAGGACGCGCTGTGGCGCCCGACCCAGCTCGAGATCTTCGTGATGGACCGGGACGGCGGAAACGCGCGCCAGCTCACTCGGCTCGGGGGAGCGAACTTCGCGCCGTCGTGGCATCCGGACGGCCGCCGCATCATCTTCTCGTCGAACCACCACAATCCGAAGGGCCGGAACTTCGATCTGTTTCTCATCAACCTCGACGGAACCGGGCTCGAGCAGGTCACGTTCAACCCGACCTTCGACGGGTTCCCGATGTTCTCGCCGGACGGCGGGCGGCTCGCCTTCTCGTCCAACCGGCAGGCCAAGGCAGAAGGGGAGACGAACGTCTTCGTGGCGGACTGGAACGACGGCAAGTAGCCGATGCTTGTCGCGCTCTCGCTGCTGTTCTTTCTGTCCGGGTGCGCCGCTCTCATCTATCAGATTCTCTGGCTGCGCCTGCTGGGGCTGGTCTTCGGCGTGACGGTGTATGCGGCGAGCACCGTGCTGGCCGCATTCATGGCGGGACTCGCGCTGGGATCGCTCCTGGCGGGGCGAGTCGCCGATCGGATCCGTCATCCGCTGCGGTGGTTCGCGGCGGCCGAGTGCGGCATCGCGCTCAGCGCGATCGCCTCTCCCTGGATGCTCGATGCGCTCGAGCGCCTCTACGTCGCCTGGTTCCCTTCGCTTCCACATGTCTCCGGCGCCGTGACGGGCGCCCGGCTTCTCATGGCGAGCGCGGCGCTGATCGTTCCCACGCTGCTCATGGGGACGACGTTGCCGCTGGTGCTGCGGTCGTCTCTCGTCTCGGGTGGGAAGCTCGGACTGCGGCTGGGTGTGCTGTACGCCTCCAACACGACCGGCGCCATTGTCGGCACGCTCGTCTCGGGGCTCTGGCTGATTCCGGCTTACGGGATCTCGAGGACGTTTCTCGTCGCGGCCGCGCTGAACGGAGCGGTCGCGCTGTGCGCGCTGATTCTGTCGCGCGCCGGATGCTGGCCGCGAGCCTTCAGGCTCGCCCAAGGCACGCCCCAGGCTGAAGCCTCGCTACACCGCCGGTCTGTCATCCCGCGCGCGGCTTGCGGTCCTCATCACGTTCGCGATTTCGGGGTTCGTCAGCATCGGCGCGGAGGTCGTGTGGTTCCGTGTGGCCGTGCTCATCATCCGCCCGACCGTGTATGCCTTTGCCGTGATGCTCGCGACAATCCTTGCCGGTATCGCGATCGGGAGTTACCTCATTTCCCCGCGTCTTTCACGCGGAGCCCCGGGTCTGTCGGGCCCGGGGATTCGCGCGTTGGCCGTGCTCGAGTTTCTCATCGCCGTCGCCATCGTGCTCTCAGTGGCGGCGCTGCAGCTCGGCCCGGATCTGGCGCGCCGCGCGCAGCCCGTGCTGTCGCGGGTGATGCCCGCCTATCTGCCCTTCCTGGTCGTTCACAGCATGCTGATGCTGTTTCCGAGCGCGCTGCTGATGGGGGTCGCGTTCCCGATTGGCGCGCGGCTGTGGACACGCTCGGGGCCCGAGGGCAGCGGCGCGGGCGACGTCGGGCGGTTCTACGCGGTGAACGTCTGCGGCGGGATCGCCGGCTCGCTCGTCGCCGGCTTTCTGCTCCTTCCCTTGATCGGAAGCCGCGGGACGTTGCTCGTGCTCGGAGCGCTCACGGCGGCTGCCGCCACCTGGCTCCTGTTGACGGATCCCGAGAAGAACCGCACGACCTTGTTAGTTGCCGGCCTCGCGCTCTTCGTCGCCGCGTGCGCTTACACGCCCGATCCGTTCGACGTCTTCCTCAAGCAGCGTTTTCCCGGTCAGCGGGTCATCTGGCGCGAGGAAGGCGTGCAGTCGACGGTCAGCGTGCACGAATCGGGCAATCTTCGCTCGCTCCACCTGGACGGCAACCATCAGGCCAGCACGAGCGGCGGGACCGTCGCGGTCCATCGTCGGATCGGCGGCATCGGCGTCGCCATCCACCCCGACCCGCGCGCCACGCTCGTCATCGGCCTCGGCGGCGGCGCCACCGCGGGCGCCGTCAGCCGGTTCCCGTTCGCGCAGGTCGAGGTCGTCGAGCTGTCCGAGGCGGTCGTCAAGGCGGCGCCCTTTTTCAGCTCGATCAACAACGACCTGTTGAAGCGTCCCAACGTGCACGTGCGCGTGGACGACGGCCGGAATTTCCTCATGCTCGGACCGCAGAAGTACGATGTCGTCACGGCGGACATCATCCTCCCGATTCACGCCGGAGCGGGCAACGTGTACTCGCAGGAGTACTTCAGGCTCGTCAGCGGTGCGCTCGACGACGATGGAATCGTGGTGCAGTGGGTGGCGGGAACCGAGCAGGAGTACAAGTTGATCGCGCGGACGTTCCTCAGCGTCTTTCCGCACACGACGCTCTGGGCGGACGGCTCGTTGATGGTCGGGTCCAATCGGCCGCTCCGGCTCAAGGCGGCCGATTTCGACTGGAAGCTCGCCGTGCCGGAAGCGCGCGCCGCGCTGCAGGAGCTCGGCTATCCGAGCTTCGAGGCGCTGGTGTCGCAGTATCGGGCGGGGCCCGAGGAGCTCCGCGCCCTGGTCGGGGCCGGCCCCGTCCTCACCGACGACCGCCCGCTCGTGGAGTATTTCCTTTCGCTCGACCGCGCTGGGACGATCGACCTGAGCGGACTGCGCCCGGATTCACGCGCGATCCTCGCGCCCCGGCCTTGACCGCCCTCTCTCGCGCCTTCGACATCTCCTGTTTCTGACGTGCGTGGACGATGTCCTCGCCCTGCCGCTCGCGGCCGGCGACCTTGTAGTGATCGGGGTTGACGTTGATGTTTTTGCTCATGGAAGTTTGTACCGAAGAATCGCGCCGACGCCGCCCACGCCGGCGAGCAGTGATGGATCCTCGATGAACGTAATCGTCGCGTCCGTCTGGCGGGCGATGGCCACCAGCTCGTCAGCTTTCAGGGCGTTGTCGACCTTCTCGATCGGTTCCGGATCGCCTCGATCGTCCGCTTCTGCCAGCGCGGGCTCGATCCCCTGCACCCCCTCGAGCTGGACGAGGGATGCGCTGACGACGAGCTCGTCGACCTGACCCTTCTCGAGCGCCTCACGCGTCCGCGCGAAGCCGACGACGCCGAGACCGCCGGAGCGATACGCGTCCAGCAACTCCTCGGCCTTGTCCTGATCGCTTTCCGCATCCTTCCGCTGCATCGCCTCGAGCGTGCGCTCGAGCACCTCGCGCTCCGGCGCCTTCGTGTCGAGCCGGAGGATGTCGACGACGCGCTCCCGGAGGGACTGCGGGAGGCTTTCGTCGATGAGCGGCAGCGAGACGTCGTTGCCGCTCACGAGGACGTGTGCGATGCCTTCCGCGCGAACGATGCGATCGAGCGCCTCGACGGCCTCCTGGACGTGCGCCTTGTGAATGTTGTCGATCCTGCGCTGGAACCGCGCCTGCGACCAGCCGCCCATGTCGTGGCGCCGGGTCTTCTCGCCCTGCACTTCGTCGACCGTCTCGACGGCGCCGGAGGCGAACACGAAAATGCGCGCTCGGTTCGTGTCGCACACGAGCGCCGCGTATCGCGGATAGCGCGCGTCCAGACGCGCGAGCGGGTACAGATGCGGCCGGTCGCCGATGAAGAGCAGGTTCTCCTCGACCGGGGCGGCTACCTGCGTCGCTTCGAAGACGCCGGCCCCGGAACAGGCGAAGATCGCCGCGCCGTTCGCCGACGGCTGGAGCTCGGTGGAGAGCCACTTCTGAATACGGTCGAGGTCCCGCGTCAGGCTGGCGCGCGCGTCTGCATCATCTATGTACGACGCGGCTCGTTCTCCGAGCTCGGTCCGGACGAACTTCTCGTGGCGGTCGCGGCCGCGATCGTCCGGCTGAGCGTTCAGATACAGGCTGATGAACGGGAACCGCGTCGACTCGACGGCGGCAAGCCGGTCGAGGAGGGCAGAGAGCTCGGTGGCAGCCATGCCTGTGGTGTTTCAAGGGGCATGCCACGGGCCGGCCGGACAATTCACCGTTTTTCATCGATCGCTCAGCGCCGGCTCACGACACGGCCGCCAGCAGCCTCGTATCCTCGTACGACATCACGCGCGAGGAGGTCCGTCATGACCGTTCACCGTCGTGTCGTCTGGCTGCCGTTGATCGCGATTCTCGTCTCGGTCTGCGCGACGTGGGGCTGCAACGCCAGCGCCGCGTTTCAGCGGCGAAGCCACGCGCTCGAGTTCCTCTACCCGCAGGGCAAGGACGCCGAGCCCCCTCGCGACGTCGTGCTGCAGGTTCCACTGCGGGTCGGCCTGGCGTTCGCTCCCGGCGATCACGCTTCGGGCGATTACTCGATGCTGCTCTCCGGCGAGCAGAAGCAGAAACTGCTGACGCGCGTGGCGGGCGCTTTCACTTCGAACCGCTCGGTGCGGCGAATCGAATCGCTACCGCCGCAGTATCTCGAGCCGAGAGGCGGGTTTGGCAGCGTCGATCGCCTCGCGAGGGCGTTCGACCTGGATATCATCGCGCTCATCTCGTACGACCAGTTCTTGTACAGCGACACGGATCGTCTGAGGAGTCTCGCCTACTGGACGCTGATCGGCGTGCATCTCGTCAAGGCAGAGAAAAACCAGACGCGAACCCTCATGGACGTCGTCGTCTACGACATCCGGTCGAGGACGCTGCTCTTCCGCGCGGCTGGCGACAGTGTCGTCAACGGCCGTGCTTCCGCCGTGGGCCTCGATGCGGAACGGCGCGCCCAGAGCGATCAGGGATTCAACCAGGCCGTTGACGGTCTCATCACCAATCTGAAGACGTCGTTCGACGAGTTCTCCAAGCAGGCGGCGTCGGGCACGGTCCGCGGTCCCGGCACGCCCGCCATCCGAATCACGCGGACTCCAGAGGCTCAGGTTGCGTCGCGAGGGGGCGGACCCGGCGGAGCGGGCGCGCTGGGGGTTCTCGATCTTCTGACGGCGGCGACGCTGGGCGCCGCGGCATGGCGGCGGGCGCGTTCATGAGAGAAGGGCTCGAGTACCATCGCGACAGTGTCGCGGCAGGCGAGCTGTGGCGGCTTTTCACCGGGCAGCTGGTGCACTGGAGCACGCCGATGCTGGTGGCAGACGTCGCGGTGCTTCTCGTGGCCGGGTTCCTGCTCGCGCGCAGATCCCCGCCGGTGCTGATGCTCTGTCTCCCGCTGTCGGCGGCCGTCGTCGGCGCAGCGGTGCATTTCCTGTCGCCGGAGCTGATTCGCTATCGCGGTTCGTCCGGAATCGCCTCGGCGCTCGTGATCGCCTGCGCACTCGATCTGGTCCACGCAGGGGGAGCGTCGCGTGGTGCGGGGATCGCCGCCTCCGCTTTCTTCGGGGGAAAGCTGGCATACGAGGTCGCGACCGGCACCTCGATATCGTCGGGCACCCTGCCGCCTGGAGTCACGGTCGCACCGGTGGCGCACCTCGCCGGCGCGGCGAGCGGTGGCGTCGCGTGGCTCGTCGTCACGAGCCACTGGAGCCGGCAGACACGTGAGTCGGATTAGAATGTCTGCCGCATGAGGCGTCCGCTCTCCGTCGTGCTGGCTGTTCTGGCCGGGCTTGCCGCCGCGCCGAATCTGACGGGACAGCCGGCCGCCAAGCCGCTGAAGATCTTCATTTCCGCCGACATGGAAGGGATCGCGGGCGTGGTGCAGCCCGCGCAGCTCGGGCCGACCGGTTTCGAGTACGGCAAGGCGCGCGAGTGGATGACGGGCGAGGTCAAAACGGCCATCGCGGCCGCCAGGTCGGCTGGCGCCGCCGAGTTCGTCGTCGCCGACTCGCACGGCAACGCCCAGAACCTGCTCATCGACGATCTCCCGCCGGACGTCCGCGTCGTCCGCGGCTACCCGCGCCCCCTCTCGATGATGCAGGGGATCGCCGCCGGGTTCGACGCGGTCCTGTTCGTCGGGTATCACGCCAGCGAGTACGGCCGCGACGCGGTGCGCGGCCATACGTTCTCCAGCGCACGGCTGTTGCACGTGAAGCTCAACGGGATGGAGGTCTCGGAAGGCATTTACAACGCGGCGATCGCAGGCCACTTCGGCGTGCCGGTGGCGTTCGTCTCCGGTGATCGCGAAGCGGTCGCGCAGCTCAAGGGCGTCATCCCGTCGATCGAAGGCGTCGTGCTCAAGGAGGGACTCGGCTACCATGCCGCCGAGACGGTGACGCCCACTCGGTCGCGCGAGATGATCGCGAAGGGTGTCGAGGCGGCGCTGAAAAAGATCGGGACCCTCCAGCCGTATCGGGTCAAGACCCCTATCGATCTCGACGTCGGCTTCAAGCTGACGCTCGACGCGGAACGCGCCTCGTACATTCCCGGACTGACTCGCGCCGACGCCCATTCCGTGCGAGGGACCTTCCCGGACATCGTCCAGATCGCCCGGCTCATGCAGGTCCTGACGAGCCTCGAACCCCCACCGTGAAGACACGTCAGGTTTCCTACTGGCTTGATCGCTTTCCGGATTCGCGTCGGCCGTCCTGGCCGCGGCAGCGCGGACCTCTGAAGACGTCCGTCGCGATCGTCGGGGGTGGCCTGACCGGCTGCGCGTCCGCGTACACCTTCGCCACGGCGGGCGTGCCTGTCGTGCTCGTCGAGGCGGATCGCATCGGGCAGGGGGACGGCACTTCGGGCGGTCTTGGCCTGTTGCGGCAGGAACTGGACGTCGACTTCCACCAGGTCGCCTCCACCTACGGCCGGCGCGCCGCGCGGGCATCGTGGCAGGGGGCGCGCCGGGCCGCCCTCGACTTTGCCGCCGCGCTCCGCCGGCTCGGCGTCGGAGCGGAGCTGGACATCGCCGACTCGATCACGTTCTCGCGGAGGGGGGAAGACGAGCGGCGGCTGCGCCGTGAGCTGCAGACCAGGAAGGAGGCGGGCGTGGAAGCCGCCTGGCTGAGCGCCGCGGCGTTCAGGCGCGAGACGGCAATCGACGGCGTCGGCGGCATCAAGGCGCACGGCAACGGCCAGATCGATCCGTATCGCGCGTGCCTCGGCTTCGCGCGCGCGTCGGCGGCGCGCGGCGCGCTCATCTTCGAGCGGTCGAAGGCGCTTCGCGTGCGGGCGGGCCGCAAGGCGGTCGAGATCCGCACCGCGGGAGGCGTCATCACGGCCGATACCGTCGTCCTCGCGACCGGGTATCCGACCGACGATCTGCGCGCGCTCAGGCGTCACGTTCGCAGGCGCCATTCGTACGTCGTCCTGACCGATTCGATGCCTGCCGCGGCGCGGCGGGAAGCGGGAAAGCGCTCGGCCATGCTCCGAGACACCGAGGAGCCCGCGCACGCGCTGCGCTGGATGAAGGACGATCGCATCCTCTTCGGGGGAGGCGACCAGCCCGAGGTCAAGGAACGTGCGCGCGCCAAAGCGCTCCTCCAGCGCGGCAATCAGCTGATGTACGAGCTTTCGCTTCTTTATCCCGCGATTTCCGGGATCCAGCCCACGCATGCGTGGGATGCATCGGTCGTCCAGTCGGTGGACGGCCTCCCGTACCTCGGCCCGCACCGGAACTTCCCGCGGCATCTCTTCGCGTACGGCCTGGGGCGCGACGGGCTGGCGTTCGCATGGCTCGCGGCGAGGATCTTTCTGCGCTTCTACACGAACGAAGCGGACAAGCACGATCATCTCTTCGGGTTCGGGAGGATTCTCGGGGAGCGTTAAGGGGACGACGGTTTAAACGCAGAGGCCGACACTCCTCCGAGTTTCTCCGCGTTCTCGGCGTGCTCTGCGTTTCAAGCTTTTTCGTGTTGGTCGTCGTAAGCCTGGCTGCTCGTTGGACTACAGTTACCGGGATGCGCCGTCATCTCGCCATCGTTCTGTGCCTCATCGCGCTCGCCGTTGTCGGCCTCAGCCCTCAGGCACGCCCTTCCGACTTCGATCGCGGACACGTCGGGCTCGGCCTGGCGCTGCGCCGGCTCGCGACGGCCACCACCTTCATGATGGCCACGGCGCATCCCGACGATGAGAACAACTCGCTGCTGGCGATGGCCAGCCGCGGGCTCGGCGTGCGGACCGTTCTGGCGACGGCGACGCGCGGAGACGGAGGCCAGAACGAAATCGGGCCAGAGCTATTCGACGCTCTGGCGGCCCTCAGGACCGAGGAGCTCCTCGCTGCGCACCGCATCGACGGCGCCGAGCAGCTGTTCACGCGCGCCGTCGACTTCGGGTACTCGTTCAGCATCGACGAGACGTTCGAGCGCTGGGGCAGGGAAGAGATCCTCGGCGACTACGTCCGCCTGATTCGCATGACGCGGCCGGACGTCATCCTCGGCCTGCGGCCGGATGGCACGGGCGGCGGACAGCACCACCAGGCGTCGGCGCGCCTCGCGCGCGAGGCGTTCCGCGCGGCAGGCGATCCGGCGAAGTTCCCCGACCAGATTGCCGAGGGGCTGCGCCCCTGGCAGGCGGCGAAGTTCTACTTCTACGGCCCGTTCGGGTTCCGCGGCGATCCGCCCCCCGATCCGTCCAAGAAGTTCGTCACGACCGACTTCGAGACCTACGACCCGCTGCTCGGCCGCACCTACGCCGAGATGGGCAGCGAAGCGCGCGCGATGCACAAGTGTCAGGGCTTCGGCCAGCTTTTGGCACTTCCCACGGGGCGCGCCGCGGCCCGCTTCGAACTGATCGAAACGACGCTCGACGCGCAGCGCGGCGCGACCGAGCGCTCGCTCTTTGACGGGATCGATCTGACGCTCGAGAGCCTCAGCACGTACGTGGGCTCGAGCGTGTCGAACGCCACGATCGATCTCGCCCGCATCGCCGATCATGTAAAGACTGCCCAGGCTGCCTTCGACAAGGGCAACGACGAAGGCACGATCGCGCCGCTGACTGCGGGGCTTGCGGCCGTCCGGGCCCTCCGCGCGAAACTGTCCGCGCTCGACCCGTCCGCGCGGTACGAGCTCGACTTCAGGCTGGCCCAGAAAGAGCGGCAGTTCGCCGACGCGCTCGTGCTCGCGCAGCCGCTGCGCATCGAAGTGCTGGCCGACGATGGCGTCGTCGTGCCGGGGCAGGCGGTCAAGGTGACGGTGATTGTCGGGAACCGCGGCGCCACGCCGGTCGAGATTCGAGGCTTCAGCTTCGCCGGTTTCGACGGCGCGACATGCGAGACGCCCGGAACCGCGCTCGCGAGCGTTCACACCTGCGCCACGAGCGCCCGCGTGCCCCTCGACGCCCAGGCGACGGGCGTGCACTGGAAGCGCCGCATCGACGCGGACCGGTACGACCTCGAACCGGACGTCCCGTTTGGCGCCCCGTTCGCGCCGACGCCGTTTCGAGCGTCGCTGACGCTCGCGATTGGCGGGGCAGAGGTCTCGATCGACCGGCCCGTCGAGTACCGGTACGAGGGGGACATCTTCAGCGGCGAGAAGCGGATGGAGCTGAAGGTCGTTCCGGCGTTCGGGATCGCGGTCGATCCGGAGATCGCGATCGTCGGCCGCGGCCCGGCCGTGCGCGCCCGCGATGTGCGGGTCACGGTGACGAACGGCGTCAAGGGATCCGGGTCGAGCGAGGTCGCGCTGCGGGCGCCGGAAGGCTGGAAGGTCGCGCCGGAGCGCGCGCCCGTCTCGTTCACGCGGGAGGATGAAGCACAGACCGTCAAGTTCAGCGTGCAGCCACCTGCCGGTGTCAAGGTTGGCAAGTACCGGCTGGATGCCACGATAGGCGAGGTCGGCGGATCGGCCGTCGCCGCGATGGGAGCGCAGCCGATCGAGTACCCGCACATTCAACGCCGCCACCTGCTGCACCCGGCGGTCGTGGACGTGAAAGCGCTCGACGTCACGCTCGCGCCGAACCTGACGATCGGGTACGTGAGGGGCGTCGGCGACGCGGTGCCGCAGGCGATCGAGCAGCTCGGCGCGGCCGTCGAGTTTCTCGACGCCGACGATCTGGCCTGGGGCGATCTCTCCCGATTCGACGTCATCGTCACCGGCGTGCGCGCGTACGAGCGGCGCGCCGACCTGCGTGCGCACAACCACCGGCTGCTCGACTACGCCGCGAAGGGCGGGGTCGTCATCGTCCAGTACAACAAGTTCGAGTTCAACGAGGCGCAGTACGGGCCCAAGCCGGCGAAGGTCAGCAGCAACCGCATCACCGACGAGCGGGCGCCGGTGAGGATTCTCGATCCATCTCATCCGGTGTTCCGCACGCCGAATCCGATCGGTCCCGACGCCTGGGAGGGGTGGGTGCAGGAGCGCGGGCTGTACTTTCTCGGCGAGCGCGATCCGAGCTACGTCGATCTGGTCGAGCTGACCGATCCCTACGAGTACAACAAAGGACCGAAAGGGGGCGCGCTCGTGGAGGCGAAGGTCGGACAGGGGCGCTGGATTTATCTGGGTCTGGGCCTGTGGCGTCAGCTTCCGGCGGGCACGCCTGGTGCGTACCTCCTCCTTGCCAACCTGCTATCGCTGGCGCGCTGACACACGCCCGCACCACAAATTTGTCTTCGGATTTGCCGTAACCTCCCGGCCAGCAGCAGGTCTAAACTACCTAGGCCCAATCGTCGAAACGGGAGCACGGCCATGGCCAGAGGACGCGAACCCGAGATCGAGCATCTGCTGCGCCGCGCAGGTTTCGGCGCCACTGACAGCGAGATCGGTGCGTACGTTCAACTCGGTTACTTCGGTGCCGTAGACGAGCTGGTCAACTACGATCAGATCGCCGACGACGTCGACGCCAACATCGGGAAGCCGGGCTACGTGGGCGTGACGACGCGGGGCCAGTTCGCGCCGTCGACCGTCATCGCCGACGCGCGCCAGCGGTGGATCTTCCGGATGGTCCACAGCGCGCGGCCCCTCCAGGAGAAGATGGCCCTCTTCTGGCACAACCACTTCGCCACCGCCTACAGCAAGGTTGCCGGCGGCCTCGGCGCGGCCGACGGCGCGCGGGCGATGGCGGCCAGGCCGGACGAAGACCCCGGGCGCGCCAAAGGACAGCTCGAGCTGTTCCGCGAGTACGCCCTCGGGAACTTCCGCGATCTTCTGATTGAAGTCACCAAAGACACGGCGATGCTCGTCTGGCTCGACGGCCGGACGAATTTCAGGAACCGGCCGCAGGAGAACTACGCGCGCGAGCTGATGGAGCTGTTCACGATGGGCGTCGGCGTCTTCACGGAGCCAGACGTCTACGCGGGCGCGCGGGTCTTCACCGGCTGGAACCTCGCGCGCGGCGCGGGCGACTCGCTGCCGCGCTTCAACTTCAACGCGAACCAGCACGACACGGCGGCGAAGGAATTCAGCTTCCCGGTCCTTCCGGATGGCCGGCGGACCATCCCGGCGCGGGCCGCGGCCAGCGGGATGCAGGACGGCATCGATCTGATCAACGCGGTCGCGCGGCACCCCGAAACGGGCCGACGGCTCGCGCGGAAGCTGTGGGCGTTCTTCGTGAGCGAGAACGCGCCGCCCGCCGAGGACTTCGTGAACGATATCTCCGGCGAGTACTACCGGAGCGGCTACGAGATGCGGCCCGTCGTCCGGCGCGTGCTGATGTCGAGGCACTTCCGGGATCCGGTGAACTACTTCGCCCGCTACTCGTGGCCGGCCGAGTTCGTCGCGCGCGCCATCAAGGAAGTCGGCTGGCGCGGGTTCTCGGTGAACGACGCGATCGGCCCGATGACCAACATGGGGCAGCAGCTCTTCGAGCCGCCGGACGTCAACGGCTGGGACCTCGGACGCGGGTGGTATTCGACCGGCGCGATGCTCTCCCGGATGAACTTCGCCGCGCAACTGGCGACCAACCAGCGGTTCAACCTCCGCGACGAGTCGCGCGCGTTCGGCCGGTCGCCGGAGTCGCTGCTCTCGTACATGCTCGACCGGCTGACGCCGGCCACGTTCGAGCGGCGGGCGACCGTCGCGCTCCTCGACTATCTTCACGCCGGCGGGTCGTGGACCGGATCGGATGCGCAGCTCCTGACGAAGGCGCCGGGGCTGGTGCATTTGTTGGTGGGGGCGGGGGAATACCAATTGGTGTAGCGCAGGCCTTTAGGCCTGCCAGGGCGACGGCAGCCCTGAAGGGCTGCGCTACGGGTACAACACCATGTCAGTCACACGACGTGAGTTCATGCGGGGCGGCGTCGCCGCGTTCACAGTCAGCTTCGCGGCGCCGGCGTTCCTGTGCGACCTGGCGCGGGCGCAGGGCTCGAGCCGCCGGAACCTCGTCGTGCTGTACCTCTCGGGCGGAAACGACGCGCTCAGCACGCTCATCCCGTACAACGACGGTTTCTACACCAGCCGGCGGTCGACGCTGGCGGTGCCGGCCGGCAACGTGCTGCAGATCGGCAGCGACCGGAGCGGCGTCGCGCTCGGCCTTCACCCGCGCCTCGGCGGGCTGAAGCAGATCTTCGACAGCGGCCGGCTCGCCATCGTCCAGCGCACCGGGTACCCGAATTCCAGCCGCTCGCACTTCCTCGGCACCGACATCTGGTCCACGGCCGATCCGGGATCGCCGCAGGGTACCGGCTGGCTCGGCCGCTACCTCGACACGCTGGGGCCGATCGATCCGCTCGTCGGCTGGAACACCGCGCGCGAGACGCCCCGGACGCTCGTCTCCCGGACCGTCGGCGTGCCGGCGATCCCGAGCGTCGCCGGCTACGCGTTCGCGAGCCCGAACAGCGGCAACGAAGCGCTCCTCGAACGCTCGACCGCGGCATCGATCGCGTCGCACGTGCCCATCGATCGGCCGAACCTGGCCTTCGTGAACGGCAGCGCGATCTCGGCGCTGGCGACGCTCGATCGTGTCGCCCAGGTCGCCGCGTACGCGCCGTCGGTGACCTACCCGAACAACGGCTTCGGCCAGGCGCTCCGCGCGATCGCGGGAGCGATGTCCCGAGGGATCGGAACGAAGATCTTCTGGGTCCAGACGGGCGGCTACGACACGCATGCCGGGCAGAACACCAACAACGGCGCCTACGCCACGCTGATGTCGACGCTCAACGACGGGGTGACCGCGTTTTACAACGACCTGCGAAACCAGGGACTGCTCGGCGACACGGTGATCCTGCAGTTCTCCGAGTTCGGCCGCCGCATCAACGAGAACGGAAGCAACGGGACCGACCACGGCGCGGGTGGCCTGATGATGGCGATCGGCGGCAGCATCCGCGGCGGCATCTACGGCACCGCCGCCAGCCTGAACCCGGTGCCGGACAACCCGACCCTCGAGAACAACGGCAACGACGTTCGCTTCGAGACCGACTTCCGCTCGGTCTACGCAAAAATCATCGATTCATGGCTGGGCGCCGACTCGGCCGGCATCCTCGGGGGGAATTTCAGGGCGGGGGCTCCGCAAATACTGTAGGGACTGGGGACTGGGGACTAGGGGCTAGAGGCTAGAGGGTAAAGAGAGGTACGCGGCATAGAGCAGCACTATCGTGCCACCCGCTGACGCCCCAAGACCGACCATGTTGCCGACGAAGACAAGCTGATTGGACAGCGGCCTGGCCAGCGTGTGGCCGCGCTGACCCACCATCGCGGCGAGGGGGAGTGAAAAACAAAAACCGTAGTTTGAAACCGCCCACGACCACGCGAGCCAGGACTTGATCGAGGCGTCGACGCTGAGCGACGACAGAACAGCCGCAATTGCCAGCCCTAATGTCGGCCCCAGCGTAAGAGTGTCGTGCGCCAGACGCCATGCCCTGAGCACCTGATCGGGAGCATTCCGATGGACGGCCCGACCATACGGCACGCCCACGAGCAAACCCGCCAGCAACACCAGCGCGCTGTGGAAAACGAGGTAACGGGCCTGTAGGTCCACTACGGCGTGTCCGTCTTCTTCTTCCCGTCCTTCCACACCTCGTACGTCGGATCGACGTCCTTCCCGAGGATGTACTTGTCGTACCACAGCCCGTACCGGCGCAGTCGATCGATCTGATAGGACGGTCGCGAGATTCCGTGGCTCTGGCCCGGGTAGACGACGAGCGCGGCGGTCTTGCCGAGCGAGCGGAGCGAGACGTAGAGCTGTTCCGACTGCGGCAGCGGGACGCGGTAGTCCCGATCGCCGACCATGACCAGCGTCGGCGTCGTCACCTTCTCGATGCTCATCAGCGGTGACAGCCGGCGGTAGAGATCCACGTTCCGCCAGGGGTAACCCAGCTCCTTGATCCACCACAACCGGAGATCGTCGGTCGCGAAGTTGCTGAACATGTCCACGGCGCCGGCGCCGGAGGTCGCCGCGGCAAACCGGGTCGACTTCGTGATGACGTAGTTCGTCATGATCCCGCCGTAGCTCCAGCCGCCGACGCCGAGCCGTTTCGGATCGACGTAGCCCAGCGTCAGGACGTGGTCCACGCCCGCCATGACGTCCTGGAAGTCCTTGTTGCCCCAGTCCGCGAAGATCGCCCGGCAGAACGCCTCGCCGTAGCCGTTGCTCCCGCGCGGATTGGTGATGAGGACGACGTAGCCGAGCGAAGCCAGGTACTGATGCTCGAAGTTGAAGCTGTCGGTGTACTGGCTCACCGGCCCGCCGTGGATCCGGAGGATCAGCGGGTAGGTGGTACGAGCCTTTAGGGTCGTCTCATCATCGAAGCCGGGCGGCTTGATGACCCAGCCCTCGACCGGCGTGCCGTCGGCGCTCTTGAAATGGATCTCTTCAGCAGGCTTCACACGCAGCTTTTCGAAGAGCTCGTCGTTCGCGCGGCTGAGCGGTCGGGCGGCACCACCCGCGAGAGAAACCGCGAGGAGCTCGTTCGGGCGGATCGGGGTCGACGCGATCGTCACGACCTGATCACCCGCGAGCTCGAACGGACCGGCGTCTCCGTCGTACACCGTCGTGCGCGCGCCGTCGAGCGTGACCTTCACGATCGGCGTCCGCCCGTCGTCCACGAGCGCGGCGTAAATGGATTTCCCGTCGGCCGCCCAGCGCGGGGAGCCGCTCACGTGGCGGTCGAGCGTGCCGGTCACATCGCGCGGCGCGCCGCCTTGCGCGGCGATGACCTGGACACGCGGGGTGGCGTAGATCGGCGGATCCGCCGGCTCGTGGACGTACGCGAGCGATTGCCCGTCGGGCGACCACTCCGGGTTCTCGTCCGAGCCCTCATCGGTCGTCAGCCGGCGGGTCGCGCCCGACTGGACGTCGAGGATCCAGATGTCCGAATTGTCGTTGTCGTCGGGATCCTTGCTGCGGTTCGAGTTGAACGCGATCGATCGTCCGTCGGGCGACCACGCGGGATCCCCATCGTCGAACGGTCCGCTCGTCAGGGCCTTCGACTCGCCGACCGCGAGGCCCGGCTTCCCGAGAGCGGCGTCGAGAGTCACGAGATACAGGTGACGACGACGCAGGTCGAGCCAGCCTGAGCCATCGCGTTTGTGCTGGAGCCGGGTCAGGACGATCGGCGGCGCCGGCGGTTCCTCGGTTCCGATCTTTTCCGGCTCGTCCCGGGGATCGCGCGAGACGACCACGAGGCGCAGGTTGTCGGGCGACCAGCGGAAGGTATCGACGCCTTCTTTGAGCGCCGTGACCGGGAACGCCTCACCTCCGCCGAGGGGCAGGAGCCAGACCTGCCCGCGCTCGCTGATCTTCTGCGGGGTCGGTCCGCCCGCAATGTGGCGATCGCTGATGAACGCCAGGAACCGCCCGTCTGGCGAGAAGCGCGGGGAGCTGGCCGAGCCCGTGTGTGTCAGACGCTCCGGCGCACCGCCGGCAATCGGCACGCGCCAGAGGCTCGTGGTCCGGCGGTCCTTTGCGCGGTCGATCTCGCTGATGGTGAACGCCGCGGTCCGTCCGTCGGCCGACACCGCGAGGCCCCCGACGTTGCGGATCGAGAGCCAGTCCTCGAGCTGAAGCGGCCGTACTTGAGCGAGGGCGGTCTCGATCGCGGCGCCGAGCAGCACGGCGAGGACGCAGCCGGCGAGTGCAGCCGCGCGCACGAAAAACCTGTTCGGCAGAGTCATGAACGTAGTTGTATCATTTTCAAGGATGACCGCAGCCGCAGACCCGTTTCTTCAACGGATGGCCGAGGGAGATCCCGTCGGCCTGGAGCAGCTGTACGACCTCTGCGGGCCAGCGGTGTATGCCGCGGCCATGCGCGTGCTGCAGAACCTCGAAGCGGCCGAGGACACCGTGCAGGAAGTCTTCGCGGAGGCCTGGTACAACGCTCGGGGCCTCGTTGCGCGCGGCGTGGACGCCGCGGAGTGGCTCGTGGCCGAGGCGCGCGCCCGCGCCGCCCTCCGGCTCGCGCAGGTTTCTCAAGCGACCGGGGAGAGCGGGCCGGGCCCGTCCCCCCGCGCGCTCGACATTCCACCGACGCTCCGGCGGCGCGTGCTCGATTCCATCTACGGCGCGGGCGAACGCCTGCCGAGCCTGTATTCGACCCCGCGCGTCGCCGAGCGGATCTTCGGTTGGCTCAGGCGGCGTTCATCGCGTCAGGTCGACTGACGCGCAAGCGGCTTGAGCACGACCGGAGCGGATCGCTCCGGCGCCTTCACGAATCGACCGTCCTGCAGACCGAATCGTTCGACCAGGAACGTTGCGGCGCTCGCGAGCGCGCGATCCTCGGCGCCATCAAAGAACTGCACGGGCTCGCCGGCCTCGTCGGCAAACCAGTAGAACAGGTTCGGATCCTCGGCGATCACGAATGGCGTGGCGGCGAACACGGGCTCTGGGCCGGCGGTCGAGCGAGCCTCCACCCGCACGTGACAGTGCGTCGCGCCGAACGTTGCTTCCCAGGCGTTCACCGGCTTTTCGACACCGCTAGTCAATAAAGATAGCGCGCATCGCCTGATCGATCCGGGGAAGGTGGAACCTGAAGCCGTGCTCGAGCGCGCGCGACGGTACCGCGCGCTGCCCCGTGAGCACGAGCGGGTCCGCCATCTCGCCGAGCAGGAGCCTGAGCCCGAACGCCGGGGCCGGGATCCAGCTTGGACGCCCGACGGCGCGTGCGAGCGCCTTCATGAATATCTTGTTCGGCACCGGCTCCGGCGCCGTCGCGTTGAAGGGCCCGTGCGCCTGCGGCATCTTGGCGAGCCAGCGCACGAGCTCGAGCCAGTCGGCCCGGTGAATCCACGGCACGAACTGCCGGCCCGATCCGATCGGCCCCCCGGCAAACAACCGCACCGGCGTCAGCATGCGCGGAAGCGCTCCGCCGCCGCGCTCGATGACGACGCCCGTGCGAACGACCGCCACGCGCGTCCCCGCCTGCTCCGCGCCGTGCGCCTCGTGCTCCCACGCGGCGGAGGTCTCGGCCAGGAAATCGCTGCCCGGCGCTTCGCGCTCCGTGATCGGTTCGTCGCCGCGCGGGCCGTAGTAGCCGACCGCCGAGCCGCTGATGAGCGCGGCGGGCGGCCGGGTCGCGGATCGAATCGCCGCGACGAGGCTGCGAGTCGCAGAGACCCGGCTGTCGCGGATCTTCCGCTTCTGTTCCGGCGACCAGCGCCTGGCGGCGATGGATTCGCCCGCCAGGTTCACGACGAGATCGGATCCGTCGATCGCGGCGGCCCACGGTCCGGTCGATCCGTCAGGCGTCCAGCCGACGTGCGTGATCCCTGGCAGCCCGGTTCCCGCTTCGTACTCCGACACCGCCGGCGCCAGGCGCCGCGTCAGGTTCGTGACCTGCTGCCCTTCTTCGGCGTAGATCTCCGCGAGCGGACGTCCGAGGAATCCGCTGCCGCCGGCGATCACAACCTTCATCGTTCCTCCCGGGTGTCGTGCGCCACACCCCCGCTATTGGACGGTTTATCACACGGGTAAGTTTGCTTTGGAGGTCCGGAGGCTATAATGAAGCCTCTCCACTCGTGCGAGGTGTGATGCGGAGTGCTATCGGCCTGCTGTGTGCGGCCGCCATCCTTCTTCCGCTTCCGGCGTCCTCGCAAGAAGCTCCGGTTCCGGTGGTCACGCCGCCCGCCAGCGTCGCGCTGCAGGGCGTGCCACCCATCCCTGCGGCGTACGCCGAGGCGATGAACCGCTACGCCGACTACCGCACCGCACACCTCGTTGCGTGGCACCCGGTCCGGCGCGAGATGCTCATCGCGACACGGTTTGGCAATACGTTCCAGCTCCATCGCGTGACCTCGCCCGGAGGCGAGCGCACGCAGGTCACGGTCGACGAAGCGGGCGTCGCGGGCACCGGCCTCGGCGCGCGCGCGTGGTTCGAGCCAGGCTCCGACCACATCCTCTATCTCCGTGACGTTTCACCCGGCAAGGGCCTTCGGCAGTACTTCCACTTCGATCCCTCGGTCGACAAGACGCCGACGATGCTGACCGACGGCGCCTCCCGGTCCTTCGAGGGCGCCTGGTCCCGCGACGGCCGGCGTTTCGCCTGGACCGCGAACAAGCGCGCCGTGGATGACTTCGACGTGTACGTGATGGCGCCGCACGACCCGTCGAGCCTGCGCCTCGCGGCCGAGCTGAAAGGCATGAACGAGGTGCTCGAATGGGCGCCGGACGGCAAGTCCGTGCTCGTTCGGGAGGAACTATCGGCCGCCGAGAGCAAGCTCTGGATCGTACCCGTCGATGGCGGCGGGAAGCGCCAGGCGTCGCCCGCCGACGGGGAGCCGGTCGCGTACAACGCCGCCGTCTTCGGCGGCGACGGCCGGTCCGCCTTCGTCGTGACGGATCGCGGCGCCGAGTTCCTCTCCGTCTCCCGGCTCGACCTGCAGGCGCGAGCGCTGGCGGCGCTCAAGACGAAGGCGAGGGGAGACGTCGCCGAGCTCGCGCTGTCGGCCGACGGACGATGGCTCGCGTTCACCGTGGTCCAGGACGCCGCCCGCACGCTGCACCTGCTCGACACGAGAAGCGGGAAAGAGCGGACGGGCTTGAAGACTCCGGCTGGAGACACCGCCGGCCTGAAATGGCATCCGTCGGGCGAGCTCGGATTTCACGTCACGTCGGCGCGAATCCCGTCCGATGTCTTTTCCTACGATCCGAAAAAGAACGTCTCGACCCGCTGGACGACCAGCGAGACCGGCACGCTGAAGCCGGAGGAGATGCGCGAGTACGAGACGATCCGCTGGCGCAGCTTCGACGGTCTTCAGATCTCCGGCATCCTCCATCGTCCCGCGACGCGCTTCACCGGACGCCGGCCGGTCATCGTCAACGTCCATGGCGGCCCCGAAGACATCGCGCGCACGTTCTTCTGGGGTCGCAGCAACTACTTCCTCAACGAGCTGGGCATTGCCATCATCCAACCGAACGTCCGCGGATCGACCGGATTCGGCAAGACGTTCATGAAGCTCGACGACGGGAAGCTGCGCGAGGCCCCGGCCAAAGACCTCGGGGCGCTGCTCGACTGGATCGCGACGCGTCCCGACCTGGATCCGACGCGCGTCTGGTTCGTCGGCAACAGCTACGGCGGCTATCTGTCGCTCTTTGCGGCGACGAAGTACGCCGACCGGATCCGCTGTTTGATCGTGAACTCGGGGATGTCGAACATCGCGACCTGGCTCGACAACCAGCCGCCGGACCGCGTCACGCTCCGGCGCCGCGAGTACGGCGACGAACGGGATCCCGAGATGCGAAAGTTTCTGATCGACGTCTCGCCGTTGACCCATGCCGACCGAATCAAAGCCCCGCTGTTCATCGTCCACGGGAAGAACGACGTTCAGGTTCCGGTCGAGGAGACCCAGCAGATCGTCGAGGCGGTCCGGAAGAACGGTACGCCGGTCTGGTACATGGTGTTCGCCGACGAGGGCCACCAGTTCACCCGCCGCACGAACGTGGACTATGTGTTGTACGCGTGGATCGCGTTCGCCAAGGAATACCTCCTCAAATAACGCGTAGGGCTTGGGGCCTGGGGCTTGAGCTCAAGAACTCAGGGCCGCTGAGAGCAACCCCTGGCCCTCATCCATCCCTTGCGCCCCGAGCAGGAGGATCAGGTCGCCCGGACTCGACCGCGCGGCGACGTCCTCCACGGCCTCTTTCAGCCCGTCGTGCCATTCGGCGCGCCCGCCGCGCTCAGCGAGCGTCGCGCGCGAGGCGTCGATCTCCTCGTCGGTCGCGCGGTCGTGTGTTTCGACGACGTCCGCCGCGGAGGTCAGGATCACGCCGCTCGCGCCGTGGAGCGCGGTGAGCCGCGCGAGCGTCGTGGCGTTCCGGCGGTTGATGTCGGCGCCGCGGTTCCCGCGGATCGCATAGGCCACCCACAGCCGCGCGTGCGGCAGGACCGCGGCCACCTCGAAGACGGCCTCGAGGCTGTCGGGATGACCCGCGGTGTCGTCGAGGACGACCCGCCCGCCGAGATTGTACCGTTCCATCCGACGCCGCAGCGGCGCCAGCGACGCGACCACGTCGCGCGCAAGCGTCAGCGGCACGCCGGCGGCGAGCGCATAGGTCAGCGCCAGGCCGGCATTCCGCACGTGGGCGCGGCCCAGAAGCGAGCTGCGCAGTCGCGCGCCGCGAAGCGTGAAGTGCGCGCCCTCCGGATCGAGCGTGACGTCGCCGATCGCCACGTCGTCGCGGCCCTCGGCCCTGCCGCCGAACGAGACGCCAGCCGTGCGGGCCACGCGTGCTTCGCCGGCCAGCGTCCGCGCGGCCCGGTTGTCCGCGTCGTAGACCAGCAGCGCGCCCGGCGACAGATAGTGCAGGAAGAGGCGCTTCGCGTCGACGTAGTCCTCGTAGGTGCGGTGAAAGTCGGTATGCTCGCCCGGCATGATGGCGGCGATAAGTCCGCCGTCGAATCGCAGTCCGTGCACCCGTTCGAATCGCAGCGCATGCGTGGTGACCTCGACGATCACGCGCCGCGCTCCTTCGTCGCGGAGCCGCGCCAGCCATGCGTGCAGCTCTGGCGCCGACGGGGTCGTCAGCCCGCGCCCGGGCTCCGAGAAGCCACGATACCGCACGCCCAGCGATCCGATGACCGCCGGCTCGAGGCCGCCGGCGTCCAGCAGAGCGCGCAGGATTTCGCTCGTGCTCGTCTTGCCGAACGTCCCCGTGAAGCCGACGACCGTGAGATCGCGGTCGGGATGACCGTGCAGTCGCGCCGCGAGGAGGGCGAGCGCGCGGCGGGACGAGGAGACGATCAGGGCCGGCACGCCCGGCGGCACGCGGTCCGCCCGCTCGAGGGCCACAGCCGCGGCGCCGTGCCGGACGGCCTCTTCGATGAACGCATGCCCGTCGTCCATCGAACCCGCGACCGCGACGAACAACGCGCCGGGCGTGACGCGCCGGCTGTCTTCCGTCACAGAGGTGATCTCGGGGTCCGGATCGTCTCGGCGTGTATCTGCGCCTGGCAGCGGCTCGATCGGCGGCTCGGTCTGCGGCTGAAGGGCGGCGGCCAGGATCGAGAGACGCACGCATTCATTCTAGGCCGTGCGAAACCGCGGCCGATCTGCGTCCATCCGCGCGAATCTGCGGCATAATCCAGCCATGCTCGCGATATTCGTCGTACTGGCCCTCCTGTCATCTCAGCCGGCGCCAGCGCCGGATGCCACGGCCCTCGTGAAGGAAGGGCAGAAGCTTCTGCAGGCAGGGAAGATCGACGCCGCCGAGCCACTTTTTCGCAAGGCGATTGCGGCCGACGCCAAGCTCTACGACGGTCACTACGCGCTCGGCCGCCTGCTCGACTTGAAGGGGAGCTACGCTGAGGCGCGCGAGCACTTCGAGCGCGCGCTCGCGACCGCGACCGAAGAGCAGAAGCTCCAGATCTGGCTGCAGACCGGCGTCTCCTGGGCGTTCGAGGGCAAGCCGGACGAAGCAGCCGTCTGGCTGCAGCGCCGGTTCGACGCGGAAATGGCGGCGAAGACGCTCGACGGCGCGGCAGGAACCGCGAACGCGCTGGCGCGGATCTATCTCGAGGCGGGCCAGACCGACAAAGCCGAGCAGTGGTACCGCACCGGCTACGAGACGGCGCGGCAGATTGAGAAGCTGCCCACCGACCAGCGCGACCTCTGGGACTTTCGCTGGCACCACGCGCAGGCCCGGATCGCCGCGCGGCGCGACCGCCACGACGAGGCGCGGGCGCACGCCGCGGCCGCGAAGTCCATCCTCGACAAGGGCGCCAACCCGGATCAGGCCCCGCAGATGCCGTATCTGACCGGGTATCTGAAGTTCTACGCGAAGGACTACCGGGGGGCCATCGCGGATCTGACAAAAGCGGACCAGACCGACCCGTTCATCCTCGGCCTGACCGCCAGCGCCTACGAGCAGATCGGAAACGCCGGAATGGCGCGGGCGTACTACGCCAAGGTGCTCGAGTCTCCCGCGCACACGATCAACGCGGCGTACTCGCGGCCGGCGGCCCAAAAGATTCTCGGCGGCGGGGGCCGGTGAGACGACAGAGGCCAAGGAGAGCACGGAGACGGACGATTAACGCCGAGCACGCAAAGGACGCCGAGGACGGGCGATGTCGGCTCGCGCGCCTTCGGCGCGGTGGCTGGGCGAGGGACCGTGTCCGCAAGAGCTTGAAAGAACGCTGGTGCTCTTGCGGGCACGGTCCCTCACCCAGCCCCGGCCCGACCGAAGGTCGGGCCCCAGCCGACATCGCTGGTCCTCTGCGTTCTTTCTGCTCCGCTTCCTTTGCTTCCTCTGCGGCCTCTGCGTTACAGCTTTCCCCGTGAACTCCGTGTCTCCGTGGTGATCACTCTCCGTGATCTCCGTCAACTCCGTTCCTCCAGCCGCTCGCGGACTCGATCCAACACCTCGACAATCTCGTCCCGCGTGCGCCCCAGCCGGGCGCGCGCGCTCGGCGGCGCGCGCCGGACGGCGAGCCAGCCGCGAACGGCGCGCAGGACGGATGTCTCGCGCTCGACCGCGAACAACGACGCGAAGGCGACGATCGGCAGCGTCGCGAGCGCGAGGAGCGCGCCGCGCGGTCCCAGCGCCCGCCATCCCAGCCAGCCGAGCAGGCCGATCCACAGCGAGTAGACGACGAATCCTCCGATGACCTTGATGGTGGCCTCTTCGTCGAGCGTGCCGCGCCGCGAGATCCAGTCGGTCAGCCGGTAGGGCAGCCAGAAGACGATGAACCCCACGACGAGAAGCGGAGCGAGAACCACGGCGATGAGCCCCTCGCGAACGGCGAAGCGCGCCGCCGCCGAGGTCGGCACCTCACCGCGCAGGTCCGCGTCCCTCAGCCCGAACCGTGCCAGGCGGGCATCGTAGGTCCGCACGCGCTCGGCGATCTCGCTGTACCACTCGGGGTCCTGCAGCCGGAGTTGCTCGATGCCGGCGGCGATCCGCCGCCGCCGCTCGACACGGTCTTGTTGCCGCATCTCGGGACGCGCGGCCGCGTACAGCCGATCGACCCTGTCGACGATCGCGGCGTCCACCAGGGGATCGGCCTCGATCATCAGCGCGCGCATGCCGTCCGCGATGCGCGAGGTGAGAGCGCGAACGTCCTCCTTGCCGTCGGCTCGCAACGCCGGGCCGTACACGACCGACGCGCGCGAACGGAAGGCGGACTTTCGATCGAAGTTCAGCCCGACCGGGACGATGCCGGCGTCCACGCCCCTGGCGGCCGCGGCCAGCGCGATGCGCGCCGCGCCCGTCCGGAGCGGTTCGAGCCGGCCGGTCGAATGGCTGGTTCCCTCGGGAAAGATGCAGACGACGTCGCCGGCCGTTAGCGCCGCGCCGGCGGCGGCGAACATCGCGGCATTCTTGGACGTGTCGGCGGCGTCGATGGCGCGGTAGACCGGAATCGCGCCGCCGGCGCGCAGCAGCGGCCCGAGGACCGGTACCCGGAACAGCGGCTCCTTGGCCAGAAACCGCACGTCGCGGCCCGCGGTCGCCCAGACGACCGCCGGATCGATCAGCGCGTTCGGATGATTGGCGACGAGCAGCACGCCGCCCGACGAAGGGGGCGCGCCGCGCGTGTCGACGCGGTAGAACGTCCAGGTCGCGGCGCGGGCCAGAGTACGGATAAAGCGCCGAAGGTCCATTTAGGTGCCGGCCGCCGGTCGCCTGGCCTCGCGCCGTCCCTCCTCGACGTCGACCAGGGCGAGCAGCGCGGCGCCGATGACGAAAAACGCCATGACGGCGAGGATCGCGTTGCGGCTGGCGCCGGTCGCCGAGACCATCCAGGCGAACAGCACCGGACCGAGGATGCCGGCGTAGCGCTCGAAGACGCTGAAAAAGGCGAAGAACTCCGACGATCGCTCGCGGGGAATCATCGACGCGAACATCGATCGGCTGAGCGCCTGCGTCCCGCCCTGCACCGTGCCGACCAGGATCGCGAGCGCCAGGAAGTGCGTTCCCGTGCGCATGAAGTAGCCGAGGATCGTGATGAAGGCGTACACCAGCAGCCCGAGGAACACCGCGCGCTTCGGCCCGATCGAGCCGGCGAGGCGCCCGAACATGAACGCGCAGGGCACGCCGATGAACTGCGTGAGCAGGAGCGCGCCGATCATGAGGCTGGTATCGAGCCCGATTTCCGCCCCGTAGAGCGTGGCGGCGCGGATCATGGTCTGGATGCCGTCGTTGTAGATCAGGAAGGCGAGCAGGAACATGAACGCCTGCCGGTAGCGCCGGAGCTCCCGGAACGTGGCTCCCAGCCGGCCGAACGCCACGCGGACGGTGTGCGTAAGTGTCGGGGAGGGGCCGGTCTCAAGACCGGCCCCTCCGATCCCTACGCGTGGTTCGGGCACGCGCAGAAACAGCGGGATCGAAAAGGCGGTCCACCAGACCGCGACGGTCACGAACGTCAACCGGGTGGCCGTACCCACGTCCGGAATCCCCAGCAGGGACGGCTTCATGATCATCAGCACGTTGATGGCCAGCAGGATGCCCCCGCCGAGATACCCGATGGCGTACCCCGCCGACGACACCCGATCCAGCGCCTCGGCGTCTCCGGCCGGCACGAGGTGGGGGAGGAGCGATTCGTAGAACACGATGGTGCCCGCCACGCCGACGTTGCCGGCGACGAAGAGCTTGAGCGCCAGCGACCAGTCGCCCGGGCCGATGAAGTACATGGCGGCGGTCGCCGTCACGCCGATCGCGAGGAAGGCGGCGAGCATCGGCTTCTTCACGGCGCGATAGTCGGCGATCGCCCCCAGAATGGGCGCGACGATCGCGACGACCAGAATCGCAGCGGCCGTGGCCCACATGAACCGGCTCGTCGCCACGGGCGGCGCGAGACCGCGCGAGGCGACCTCGGCGTAGTAAATCGGAAACACCGCCGCGATGATCGTCGTTTGAAAGGCGGAGTTCGCCCAGTCGTACATCGCCCACGCGCGCAGATCGGGACGGTCGAGCCCCAGCCGACCCAGGTGCGTCGCGAGCGACATCAGAACGTCCTCCGGGCGATCCATTCGCGGAAGAGCGAATCGACGACCGCATAGTGATCCTTGTCGCGCGTCAGAATGTCCTCGCGCACGAGCGCCGCGAGCGCCGCCTGCACGGTCGAGGCGCCGCCCAGCCGGTGGCGTGCGCGGGTGTCGGACGACAACAGCTCGCGTCCGTCCTCGACGACCGCCGAGCGGAGCGCCGCGCGCTGGCCGAGCGTGAGCCGCAGCCACAGCGTTTCGAAGAGCGTGTCCTGCTCGCCGAGCAGCCGCTTCAGCGTCTCGTGAAGATCGTCGAGCCCGATCCGCCGCCGTCCGCCCGCCCGCACATCGTCCCACGCCTCGTGCGCGAGGCGCTGCACGTCGTACGGAAGATTGCCCGCGAGCTCGATGACGGCCTGACCCAGTCCCGCGTCCGGTTTGATGCCGGAACGGGAAAAGCGCGACTCGACGAACGAGGCGAACCGGTCCGCCGGGATTTTGCCGAGGCGCATCACCGGCCCCGCCTTGTAGAACGGGCGGCTCCGGCCGAGCATCCGCTCCATCAACGCCGGCTCGGACCCAGCGAACACGTAGCCCACGTCGCGCTGCTTCTGCACGGCGGCGCGCAACGCGTGCTCCACGCTGCCGCCGTCGAAGCCGGCGATGGCCTGGAACTCGTCGAGCGCGACGGTCAGCCGGCGCCGCCGGTCGCGCGCGACGCGCGCCGGCAGCTCGAAGACCTCCGTCGCGAGATGCGCGACATCGCGCGCGTTGCGGACGTGGGGGAACGAAATCTCGAGCGAGCCGCCGACCGCGTAGCGAACCTGCGGCTGCACGCCGCCGAGCAGCTCGCGGACCCAGGAGCGGGCGCGATCGAGCCGGGTCTCCACCGCGACGAGCGCGCGCGCGTAGCCTTCGAGGAACCCCAGGTACGAGCTGTAGCTCGAGACGGTGACCTCCACCGCGAGCGCACCGGCGCGCTCGCAGCTGCGAAGCGCGTGGCGGATGAGGGAGGACTTGCCGTAGCGGCGCGGCGAGATGAGGAAGATCTTCTGCCCGTCGAGCAGGTCGCGCCAGAGCCGGTCGAGCTCCGCCTCGCGGTCGACGAAGGCGGTCATGGGCGCGATCTCGCCGTACACGAACGGATTGCCGGTCACGCGCCGGCCCCGGATACGTAGATGGCCGTAATGGCT
Organism: uncultured Acidobacteriota bacterium; assembly: GCA_963847125.1. GTDB lineage: Bacteria > Acidobacteriota > Vicinamibacteria > Vicinamibacterales > 2-12-FULL-66-21 > DATAEE01. Next base: position 341,119 of record CAWJYM010000004.1, on the reverse strand, counting down.
ACGTAGTTTAGCGTAACGGCCGCTAGGGCGCCACGATCCAGACCGCGGTCGTCTCCCAGGCCGTCCGGTCCGGCGCCAGCCAGGACGGCAGCCGACCGCCGGTCCGGACCAGGACGACCCGGGCCGCCTCTGCCCGGTCGCCCGCCTTCAGCGTGGCCGTGAATTCCAGGCCTTCCGTGGGGACCGCATCGTAGCGCGCGGCCCAGCGGCCGCGCCGGGACGTCCCCGGCAGGCTGGCGCGGACGGGTCGATCAGGGAGCACGAAAACGGCGGACAAGCCGGGCTCGGACGGCAGGACGCGCAGCGTCACGACGCCGGCCGGGCTTCCCCCCCTCGTCACTTCGGCGGGCGGAGGTTCGCGCGGCTCGCCGGGATCCAGCGTGCGGCGAAACACGAACGGGTAGGCGAGCGGCGGGAGCGGGACGCTGGTGCGCGCCTGTTCGCGGGCCGCCGTCCACCCGGACGGCGCGCCGTCGCCGAGATCCAGCCCGGGCTCGACTCCGCCGATTTCCCAGAAGGCCGTGTCGGCGGCTGTGCCGCCGGGCGGTTCGTAGACGTAGCGCGCCGTGCGACGGAGCGGCCGCTCCTCGGTGTACGCCGGCGCCATCCAGGCCCACGCGAACGCGCACGCGATCGCCAGCAGCGCCGCCGATGTACCGACCGCAGGGTGGACCAGCCGCCGCTGCCGGACGAGGGCGGCGATCGCGGGCGGCGCGAGCACGATCGCCCCCAGCGTGAGAATCGCCGGATAGATCCAGACCGGTGTGATGACCGGCAGCCTCCCCAGCACGGCGACCATGAACCATGTCAGCGCGACGAGGTTGTCCAGCCAGAGGAGCGCGACGACGACGAACACGACGACCGACGCGGCGCGTATCGCCGCCACGGAGCGCGTCGGCAGCGCCAGCAGGAGGATGCCCGCGACGCCGAGCGGAAGCGTCCAGAGAAACGCAGACAGCGGCGCGACGACCGAGGCGACGCCGGCGATGACGATCCAGACCGGCAGCGTAATGGTCCAGACGAGCGCCGGATGGCGCACGCCGTGCCATCGCTCGGGCAGCAGCGTCCCCGCGCGCGCCGCCGCCCATGCGGACGCGCCGCCGGCGGCCAGGAGAAGAACGAGGAAGCGTTCCGGATGCGCGTACCAGGGATGAAACGCCTCGCGCGATGCGCGCAGCGCGGCGGCGGCGAGCGTCATCGCGGCGAACACTGCGAAGAGCCCCGCATTGGCCCAGAATGCGGCCAGCGCGAGGCGCCCGGGGCCCGCGAGCCGCGCGCTCTCGAGGGCGATGCGGAACCAGCCGAGCAGCCCGGCGACCAGCGCGCCGATCGTGATGATCGTGGACGCGACCGGCCCGTAGACGATCGCAAACCGCCGCACGACGTCGAAGTACACGGGCTGGTCGGACGTGCGCCGCGCGAGGTCCATCCGATCGAGATGCGCCGCGACGGCGACGAGGTTCTCGCCCGTCTGGCGGATCGTCTCGTCGCTCAGCCGCGCAGCCGTGTCGCGCGGGGTGTGATACGCGTAGCTGTCGCCGATCGGCGCGAAGTTCAACCCCGGCGCACCCGTCCGTTTGAGGATCGAGAAGTCGGTGTCGTTCGGCAGCCGGCGATAGATATCCGCCGCGAACGACGCGCCGCGGGGCCACGGCGCCGCGCGCGCCCACGCCTGCACGATCCAGCCGTTGCCAGGGCCGGCTTCGAACAGGTGCGACGGCCCGCTGGATCCGATCGAATCGACGTTCAGGTAGGCCGCGATCCGGTAGCCCACGTCGCGATCGACCGCCGCGGCCGCGGCGCCGAGGAGCCCCGCCTCTTCGCCGTCGGTGACGAGCACGAGGAGGCTGTGCTGCGAAACACCCGACGCCGCCAGCGCGCGGCCGGCTTCCACGACCACCGCCGCTCCCAGCGCATCGTCCGACGCGCCGGGCCCGAAGGGCACCGAGTCGTAATGCGCGACGAGCGCGATCGCCTCCGGCTTCGCGCCGGGCTTGACGGCGACGATGTTGTGGACCGGCGCCGTGAGCCCGATGTCGGGGCGTCTGGCTTCAGCCGTCCTGATCTGGACGTCGGGGAAGCCGGCGGTCCGAAGCGCCTCGACGAGATAGTCCCGAGCGGCGGTGTTGGCGGGAGTTCCGAAGGGCCGGCTGCCGACATGCGCGAGGGCGTTGACGTGCGCGCGCGCGGCGTCGGTCGAAAAGGTCGACGCCGGGCGCGGCGCGCACCCGGCTCCGAGGACGAGCACGGCAAAACAGATAGCCTGACGGCCCTGGTTCATGCGGCCGTCAGATTAGCTCAATGTTGGAAGAATGTAGAAACCAGAATTCAGAATCTAGAATTCAGAATCCAGAAGTCTTTCTTCCAAGGCCAGGATGCTCCGAACGCTCTTCCTTCTGAATTCTGGATTCTAGATTCTGAATTCTAAGACTTTATCCGAACGTCCCCGCTGAATGTCTTGAACCTCAGCTCGTTGCGGCCGCCGGCGTTCAGCGTGCCGCTGAACCGCTTCTTGTTGCCGCTCCGCAGCGTGAGCGGGACGTCGCTCGACAAACCGCCGCTGAACGAGCTGAACTCGACCTCGCCGCTGGCGTTGCCCGGGACGCGCGCCTCGATGTCGCCGCTGAAGGTCTCGGCCTCGATTTCCGGCGTCGCCGCGGACGTGACGTCCACGTCGATGCTGCCGCTGAACGAGTTCAGCGAGAACGGGCCGGTGCCGTTCTTGACGGTGATCGACCCTGAGAACGTGTGGAGCTTCTGGCGACCCTCCACGCCGTCAATCGTCACATCGCTCGAGAACGCGTCCACCTCGATGGTCGTCTGAGCGGGGACCGCGAGCTCGAAGTCGGTCTCGACGACGTTGTCTTTCTCGTCGTCTCTGGAACGGTCGCGCTTGTTCGCGTCGATGCGGAGCGTGGAGCCGTCGACGCGGATGTCGAGCTTGATGCGGTCGAGCCGCTCGCGCGTGGCCGTCCGGACCGCCTTGAGCACGACCTGGCCACCGCCTGTGCCGCTGATGCGGACGTCTCCCGAGAAGTTCTTGAGCACGATCGTGCCGCCCGATTGAAACGGGATCGCCCGGTCGACCCGTTCGGTTTCCTTCGACTGGGCCGCCGCCGGCATGGCGAGCGAAGCAACGATTCCGGCTGCAAACAGGATTCGCATCGGCATTTCTCCGTCTCCAATAGACGAATTCAGGGGTCCCAGGGTTGCAATCGGCCCGTGTACAGGGCCATCCCGACCACGGCATCTACGCCGATCGTGTCGAGCCTGTGGACCTCGTCCAGCGTGGTGATCCCCCCCGCGGCCGCCATCCGTCCCGTAGCGGCGGCGCGAGCCGCGGCGACCGCCGCCAGATCGATGCCCTGCATGAGTCCCTCGCCGTCCACGTGCGTGTACAGAAAGCCGCCGACGAGGGGATCGAGCGCCCGGATGGCCTCGGCCGTCGGGACGTCGAGGCTGTCGCGCCACCCGCGAACGACGATCCGTCCGCCGCGGCTGTCCACGGCGGCGATCGTGCGGTCGCGTCCGACGGCGTCGGCAAACGAGCGGGCGGCGTCGGGATCGGGTCTGCCGCCCGTGAAGAGCGCCGAGCCGATGATGACGTCTCGCGCACCTGCATCGACCAGCGCGCGCGCTCGCTGAATGGTCCGGATCCCGCCTCCGACGCGGCAGGGCAGCGCGCCCAGGATCCGCGCGACGAGCGCGTCGTTCGATCCGAGGCCGCGCGCGGCGTCGAGGTCGATCAGCTGCACGAGAGGGTAGCGCGCAAAGCGATCGATCCACAGATCGATGTCGTCGGTCTCGATCGCCAGCCGCTCACCCTGAACGAGCTGGACGATTCGGCCGGCGCTCAGGTCGATCGACGGGATCAGGGCCACCGATCACCACGGATCACGGGTTGTGGCCGCACGGGAATGCCGCGCGATCCCAGGAAATCCTTGAGATCGGCGAGCGATCGCTCGGAGTAGTGAAAGATGGATGCCGCAAGCGCCGCGTCCGCCCGCCCGACGGTGAAGACGTCCACGAAGTGCTCGGGCTGGCCGGCGCCACCGGAAGCGATGACGGGAATGGGCACGGCCGCGGCCACCGCCGCCGTGAGATCGCAGTCGAATCCTTCGCGAGTGCCGTCTCGATCCATCGACGTCACGAGCAGCTCTCCCGCACCGCGCTCCACCGCCTCGCGCGCCCATTCGATCGCGTCGCGGCCCGTCGGCTCCCGGCCGCTGCGCACGACCGCCTCGAACCCGCCCGACCCGCGTCTCGCGTCGATCGCGACGACGACCGCCTGGCTGCCATAACGGTCCGCGAGCGCGGTAATCAACGACGGATCCTCGACGGCCGCCGTGTTGACGCAGACTTTGTCCGCGCCCGCGTCGAACGCCGCCACGGCGTCGCTCTTGCCTCGGATGCCGCCGCCGACCGCGAGCGGGATGAAGATCTCGCGCGCGACGGCGCGGATTGTTTCCCCCAGCGCCCGTCGTCCTTCGATCGTCGCCGAGACGTCGAGGACGACGATTTCATCGGCGCCTTCGTCGTTGTAGCGCCGCGCGAGCGATCCGGGATCGCCGGCGTGCCGGAGTCCCTCGAAGCGGATGCCTTTGACGACAGAACCGTCCCGGACGTCGAGGCAGGCGATGAGGCGGCGGGAGAGCATGGCTACGCCGTGGTACGACCCTTCAGGGTCGTACCGCTGTCAGGCCCGCGCGAGATCATCTCGAGAAAGTTGCGCAGGAAGCGGATGCCGACCGCGCCGGATTTCTCGGGATGAAATTGCGCCCCCGCGACGTTCCCGCGCGCCGAGAGGCTGGCGAAGGGGGCGCCGTAGTCGGTGGAGGCAATGCACATGTCGGTGACCGGCGCGGCGAATGAATGGGTGAAGTACACCTGCGCGCCCGGCGGGATGCCGTCGAGGAGCGCCGAGGTACGGCACGGGTCGAGCGAATTCCAGCCGACGTGCGGAACCCGCGGCGCCGCGAGGCGCGCGCACCGGCCGGGGAAGAGGCCGAGACCTTCGAGTCCCGGCGCTTCGTCGCTCCCCTCGTAGAACCACTGCATGCCGAGACAGATCCCGAGCAGGGGCCGGCCCTCGGCGGCGAACGCTCGCAGCATGGTTCGCCATTCGGCGCCGAGCGTCGCCGTCGCGCCGAAATGGCCGACGCCCGGGACGACCACGGCGGCGGCACGCTCGATATCGCCGGGATTGGTGACGCGGCAGACCCTGGCGCCGGCGGCGACGAGCCCCTTCTCGACCGACTGGAGGTTGCCGACGCCGTAATCTATTAGCGCAATCATGTCTGCGACAGGCACTAGGCACTAGGCAATAGGCACTCAGCAGATGCACAGCAGATGAACAGAGTGCCTAGTCCCTAGTGCCCAATGCCTACAACAATCCTTTCGTACTCGGCAGCATCCGCCCCAGCCGGGCGTCCTTCGCGCACGCGACGCGGAGCGCGCGGGCGAACGCCTTGAAGATCGCTTCGACCTGATGGTGGCTGGAGCGTCCGTACATCACTTTGAGGTGCACGTTCGCCCGGGCCCCCTGCGCGAACCCCTCGAAGAAGTCGTCCACGAGCTCGGCCTGCAGATCGCCGACCCGCGCCGGCCGGATCCGCAGGTCCACCGCGGCGTGCGCCCGGCCCGAGAGATCGATCGCGGCGACGGCCAGCGATTCGTCCATCGGCATGACGAAGTACCCGGCGCGCTGGATGCCGCGGCGCGCGCCGAGCGCCTTGTCCACGGCCTGGCCGAGCGCGATGCCGAGGTCCTCGACCGTGTGATGCTGGTCGACGTCGAGGTCTCCCCGCGCGTCGACGACGAGGTCGAAGGCGCCGTGACGCGCGACGAGCTCGAGCATGTGGTCGAGAAACCTGATGCCGGTCGCGACGCGGTACCGACCGTGTCCGTCGAGCCCGAGGCGGATCCGGACGTGCGTCTCGGCGGTGCGCCGATCGATCACCGCGCGCCGCACAGCGTCTCCTCGATCGCCCGCGCGACGGCGCGCGTGTCCTCGACGCGGCCGGCCGTTACCCGGAAGCAGCCCGGAATGTCTGCCGTCCGATCCCTGACGGCGATGCCGCCCGCGGCAAATGCGGCCAGCAACCGCGGCGCCGCCTCGCCCGCACGAATCAGAACGAAGTTCGCGGCGCTCTTCCAGCACTGGAGCCCCGCGCGCTCACAGGATTCGTACAACAGCTCGCGAGAGCGCCGGGACTCCTCTACGTAACTCTCGACGAACGCGACGTCGTCCAGCGCCGCCGGCAGCGCAGCCGTGATCGCGGCGTTGAGAGTGTACGGAGGCACGATGGCCTTGAGCGCCGAGATGCGATCCGCGGCGCCGGCGACCAGTCCGGCGCGGAGGCCGGCCAGGCCGTACGCCTTCGCGAACGTGCGGCCGACGAGGACGTTCGGGGCGCCGGCGAGCCGTTTCCGATCGTCCAGCAGGCTGGTGCCGGCGAACTCGGCGTACGCTTCGTCCACGAACACGAGCGCATCGGGCGCCATCTGCGCGACCTCATAGATCGCATCGGCCGCGATCTCGAGCCCCGTCGGATTCATGGGAGTGTTGATGAAGATCAGGCGCGTGCGCGGTGTGATCGCGGCACCGACGCGTTCGATCCCGGGCGACAGATCGGGCGCCGGCCCGAGACGGACCGGTCGCCCGCCGATCGCCTCCGTGACGATCGCGTACATATCGAAGGCCGGCTCGAGGATGATGGCTTCGCCGTCCGCCCGGCCCCGCAGCGCGAGCGTGGCTGCCGAGTGCAGTCCCTCGTCCAGCCCGTTCGTGAGCACGAACTCCGCCGGAGCAAGATTGAAGTGGCGCGCGACGGCCGAGACCGCATCGTCGTAGTCGGCGTACTGAGCCAGGTCCGCTGCCGACAGATCGCGGACGGCTTGAAGCGCCCGCGGCGAGCATCCATCGGTGCGCTCGTTCAAGTGAAGCCGCCGCGCGCCCCGCGGCGCCGACGGGCGATCGTATTCGTCGTATTCGTCGGTCACAGCCGTACCTCGATCGAGCGCGCGTGCGCCCTCAGACCTTCTGCATTGGCGAGCGCCACGGCCGCCGGGGCGATCCGGCGGAGGCCATCGCGCGTCAACCGCTGGATCGCGACGATCTTGACGAAATCCGCCGCGCTCAACCCTCCGCGAGTACGCGCGGCGCCGCCCGTCGGCAGCACGTGATTCGATCCGGTGGCGTAGTCGCCGGCGGCGGGCGCGGACCATCGTCCCACGAAGATCGTGCCGGCGTTCGCGATCCGATCCGCGACGCGGTCGCCATCGCACGCGACGTGTTCCGGCGCCATCCGATTGACCAGCGCGACGGCCTCATCGATGTTCCGCGTGAGGATGATGCTGCCGTTCCACTGTGCCGCCACGTTCCGCGCGAGGCGGGCGCTCGGCGTGACCAGTATCGATCGGGCGTCCGGATCGTGTTCCGCCTGCGCACGAAGGTCGGCCGCGATCCATTCAGCGGTTCCGGTTCGGCTGATGACGATGAGCTCCGTCGGGCCGGCCTCGAAGTCGATGTCGCAGTCGGGAGCGACGAGGCGCTTCGCAGCGGTCACCCACGCATTGCCGGGGCCGACGATCTTGTCCACCCGTGGCACGCGACGCGTTCCGTACGCGAGCGCGGCGATTGCCTGCGCGCCGCCGATCCGGAAGAACCGCGCGACGCCCGCCTCGAGCGCCGCCGCGAGCATGGCCGGCGCCGGCCGCGGGCTCACGGCGACGATTTCGCGGACGCCCGCCTCCGACGCCGGAATGGCCGTCATCAGCATCGTCGAGATGAGCGGAAACCGTCCGCCCGGCACATAGCAGCCGGCGCGGTCGAAGGGAACTGGACGAAGCTCGATCGTGACTCCAGGTCCGGTTGTCACCGACTGGGGGCGCGGGATCTGTCGCGACGCAACTTTTCGGATGGCCGCCGCGGCGGCTGCGATCGCGCGCCGGACGTCGCGCGCCGTCCGCGCGGCGCCGTCCCGGATCTCGCGATCCGTCAGCTCAATCGCGCCATCGAGACCGTCCAGGCGCTGCGCGTACGCCTCGAGCGCTGCATCGCCGCGCAGCCTGACCGCTGCGACGATCGTGGCCGCGCGCTGGTCGATGTTGCGCCTGCGTTCCAGCCGCTGGCTCATCAACCGCTCGATGGCACGCCGATCGACCGACTTTATGATCGGCATCACTCACACCACGATCTTGTTGAGCGGATACTCGACGATGCCGTGGGCCGCCGCCGCCTTCAGCCGTGGAATCAAATCCCGCACCGTCTTCTCTTCGACGATCGTGTTCAACGCGACCCAGTCGTCGTCGCTGAGCGGCGAGATGGTCGGGCGCTGGAGGGCCGGCAGGAGCGCCAGCACGGCGGCGAGGTCGGCGCGCCGGACGTTCAGCATCAGGCCGACGCGTCCCTGCGCCTCGATCGCCGCGCGAAGAAGGAGCGCGATGTTGTCGATCTTGGTCCGCTTCCAGGGATCGCGCGCCGCCGCCGGGCTGGCGATGAGCTGGGTCGTGGACTCCATGACCGTGTCGAGGATGCGCAGCCGGTTGGCTCGCAGCGACGAGCCGGTCTCGGTGACCTCGACGATCGCGTCGGCGAGCACGGGAGGCTTCACTTCGGTCGCGCCCCACGAGAACTCGACGGTCACCTTCACTCCGAGCCTGGCGAAGTACGCCTCGGTCGCGCGCACGAGCTCGGTCGCGATGGTGCAGCCGTCGAGATCGCGCGGCTCGCGGAAACGCGACTCCTCCGGTACTGCCAGGACCCAGCGGACCTTCCCGAAACTCTGCTTGGCGTATGTCAGCTCGGTGATGGGCACGACCGTCGTCTCGGATTCCAGGGTCCCATTGGTTCGCCGGACGGGCGTCGCCTGTTGCTCCGCGATCCAGTCCTGCCCGGTCAGGCCGGCGTCGAGGATACCGTCGGCGACGTAGCGCGCCATCTCCTGCGCGCGGATCAGCATGCACGAGATCTCCGGATCGTCGATCGTCGGGAAATACGATCGCGTGCTCGTGTAGATGTTGAATCCCGCGCGCGCGAAGAGGTGAATCGTCGCTTCCTCGAGCGAGCCTTTGGGGATGCCCAGTTTGAGTTGGTGTGTCATCTTTTCTTTTTGTTTGCGCTGGGGCCCCACCCCCAGCGCCCGCCACGCCTCGCTATCGCTCGGCGCGCTTGTTTGCAGCATCAGGGTCAAAGTCGGGCAATTCGCGAAAGAAACAGCTTCGTTCGCCCGTGTGACAGACGTTACCGTCCCCCTGACGCTCGACGCGCACGAGCACGGTGTCGTCGTCGCAGTCGACGAGGATCCGGCGGACGGCGAGTCGGTTGCCGGACGTTTCACCCTTCGTCCAGAGCGTGTTCCGCGTCCGGCTGAAGAAGGTCACGAAGCCTGTCTCCCGCGTTCGCGCGAGTGCCGTCTCGTTCATGAAGCCGACCATCAATACTTCACCGCTGTCGTCGTCCTGGACGACTGCGGGAATCAAGCCGTCGAGTTTTGCAAAGTTCAGCATCCGTGTCATCCGTGGTAGCCAAATCCGTGTAATCCGCGTAATCCGTGGCTCGTGATCCGTCTAATCCGTGGTCCAAAACAAAAAGCCCCGCCGGGTCTTCTCCGGCGGGGCTCGGTATTCGCTGAGGATTGTGATCGAGTTAGCGCACAGTCCTCCACCGGCCCGCCAGAGCGGGGTGATGATGATGCCGGTCGTGGTGGCGCGACGTCATTACGAAAGTGAGCCTATTCCACGCCCTGGGGGCGTGTCAAACCTGAGCGGGATCACCTGGTTGTGATCCCGCACCAGGTGTACCTGAGCTACTGCTGCGTCGTCGTCTGCGTCCCGCTCTTCTTGTACTTCTCGAACCAGTGGCGCAGATACAGCTGCGTCCGGATGAAGTTGGACGGCTTCGACGTCGTCCCGTGCCACTCCTCGTTGAAGCGGATCATCGCGCTCGGCACCTTGCGCATCTTCAGCGCGCTGTAGAACTGCTCGGTCTGCGGCATCGGCGTGCGCAGGTCGTTCACGCCCGTCATCAGCATCGTCGGCGTCTTGACGTTGCCGACGTAGGTGAGCGGCGAGCGGCGGATGTGCTCGCTGGGGTCTTCCCACGGCAGCTTCTCGAAGTTGTAGTACCAGCTCGAGCCGTCCGTGGTTCCGACGAACGACAGCCAGTCGGTGACCGGGCAGTTCGACGATGCGGCGGCGAAGCGATCGGTGTGGCCGACCACCCACGCGGTGAGGACGCCGCCGCCGCTGCAGCCAGTGACGTACATGGCAGCCGGATCGACGAAGCCCTTGGCGATCACGGCGTCGACGCCGGCCATCAGATCGTCGTAGTCCTTGCTCGGGTACGCGCGGAAGATCGCGTTCCCGAACTTGCTGCCGTAGCCGGTGCTGCCGCGCGGGTTGGTGTAGAGGATGACGTAGCCGTTGGCGGCGTGCTCCTGCCATCCGAAGTTGAAGCCGACGCCGTACATGCTGTGCGGCCCGCCGTGGATGTGCAGCTGCATCGGGTACTTCTTGGTCGCGTCGAAGTCAGGCGGCGTGATGTACCAGCCCTGAATCTTCCATCCGTCGACCGACGTGTACCAGATCTCCTTCACGTCACCGAGCTTCTTTCCCGCCAGCACATCCTCGTTCACGTTCGTCAGCTGCTTGATGTCGCCGGCCGACTTCAGGTTGAAGGAGACGATGTCGCCGGGCTTCTGGAAGCTCGAGAGCGTGCCGACCACGGCCCCGTTCTTTCCGATGTCCGAGACCGACACCATGTGCACGCCCTTCGTGATCGGCTGGACCTTGCCGGCGGACCCGCCGGCGAGTGGAAGGAAATAGAGGTTCTGCGATCCCTCGCTCTGCGCCGTGAAGTAGAGGCCGCTGCCGTCGTTCGCCCATTCGAGATCGCCAGGCGAGCGGTCCCAGTCGCCCGAGACGAGGCGCGGGTCCGAGCCGTCGCTGCTCATCACGTAGATCTTCCTGTCGACCCACGTGTCCTTCACCCAGTCGTAGCCGGTGTAGGCGATCCGCTTGCCGTCGGGCGAGATCGCCGGGTTGTCGTCGAAACCCTTGCGCTGTGTGAGTTGTTTGACCGTCCCGCTCGGGACCTCGACCGCGTAGATCTCGGTCTCGCGCCAGCGGTACTCGGCATCCTGCTCTCGCAGGCCGCTGAAGACGATCGACTTGCCGTCGGGCGCCCATTCCGGCGTGCCGTGGTCGAAGTCTCCCGAGGTCAGCTGGCGCGGCGTCCCGCCAACCGCCGGGACGAGGAAGATGTGCCGGTAGCCGATGTCGGTGAAGCCCTGACGGTCGCGCCGGTAGTTCAGGCGCTCGACGATCTTCGGCGTCTCGGTCCACTTCGCGCCGTTCGGCTTCTTCGGCATCTTGATCGCCCACTCGTTGCGATCCTCGACGCTCATCTGAAACGCGATCTGCGTCCCGTCGGGGGACCAGGCCAGCGCGGAGGGCGACTGTTCGACGCGGGTCACCTGAGAGGTTGCCCCCTCGGCGTCCATCCAGCGGACGAACACCTGCGAGCCCTTCGGCTCGCCCTGGGTGGTGTAGACGATCCGGTCACCGGACGGCGACCACCGGGCGTTGGATCCTTTCGTGAGGAACCGGTTGCGCGAGCCGTCGGCGTTCATGATCCAGAGCGCCGATTCGCGGGAGTCGGCCATCTTGTCGACCCACCCGCGTGTGTAGATGATTTGGGTTCCGTCGGGGGACAGCTGGGGATCGGAGACCGATTCCATCTCCAGGAAATCCTCGAGTGTCAGCCGATCAGAGGGCCGCTTCTCGTCCGCTGCGGCCACGACCAGCGCGGGAAGGGCGGCTAAAACGAAGGCGATGAGGTGAGCTCGACGCATGCCATCCTCCTCAATACTTGCCGTGGGCTCCACCCCACGGCCTGCATCTTCACTCTGTGCTCGCGGGGCCCCACCCCCGCTCGCTCGCGCTCGCCCGGTGCGGGCTCGCGCGGGCTCAAGGCTGCTCGCTCCCGCTCGCCCTTCGACCTTGCTCAGGGCGACCCTGAGCTTGTCGAAGGGTCGGCGCGCTGACTCGACGCGCCCGGGGTCCAAGTCGGGGCAGCAGAGAGTGCGCAGAGCGTACTTCAGCGGGCACGGCTCTTGCCACTGCAAATGACGTGATTTCCAGCTCTACCGTTAACAAGAAGGGGCCGCGGACGCGCCGCATCCCGAAGCTCGAAGTGTGGCCCGGTCAGCCGTTTCCGCTGGGCGCGACCTACGACGGCGCGGGCACGAACTTCTCGCTGTTTTCGGAGGTCGCCGAGCGGGTGGACCTGTGCCTCTTCGATGATTCCGGCGGCGAGACAGTTCTGCAGCTTTCGGAGATGACGGCGTTCTGCTGGCACGGCTATCTCCCGAGAGTCGGGCCGGGCCAGCGGTACGGCTTCCGCGTGCACGGACCGTGGGCGCCCGAACGCGGACACCGCTGCAACCCGTCCAAGCTCCTCCTCGATCCGTACGGGAAGGCGATCGAGGGGGACATCGACTGGAACCCGTCGCTCTTCCCGTACGACATCGGAAATCCGGACGGGCCGCCCAACACCGCCGACAGCGCGCCGTCGATGCCGAAGTGCGTGGTCGTCAACCCCTATTTCGACTGGCGCGGCGACCGGGCGCCGAAGACCGGCTGGCATCACACGGTGGTGTACGAGACGCACGTGAAGGGGTTCACGGCGCGGCATCCGGAGATTCCGCCGGATCTGCGCGGCACCTACGCCGCGCTCGCGCATCCGGCGTCGATCGATCACTTCAGGCGGCTGGGCGTGACCGCCGTCGAGCTCATGCCGGTGCACCAGTTCGTTCACGACGCGCACCTCGTCGAGCGCGGCCTGCGCAACTACTGGGGCTACAACTCGATCGGGTACCTGGCGCCGCACGCGGAGTACGCGGCGGCGGGACAGCGCGGGGAGCAGGTCCACGAGTTCAAGCAGATGGTGAAGGACCTGCATCGTGCCGGCATCGAGGTCATCCTCGACGTCGTGTACAACCACACCGCCGAGGGGAACCATCTCGGGCCGATGCTGTCGTCTCAAGGGAATCGACAACGCGGCGTACTACCGACTGACGCCGGACAATCCCCGGTTCTACATGGACTACACCGGGACCGGCAACAGCCTGAACATGCGGCACCCGCACGTGCTGCAGCTGATCATGGACAGCCTGCGCTACTGGGTGCTCGAGATGCACGTCGACGGGTTCCGGTTCGACCTCGCCGCCACGCTCGCGCGCGAGCTGCACGACGTCGATCGGCTCTCGTCGTTCTTCGATCTGATCCAGCAGGATCCGGTCATCAGCCAGGTCAAGCTGATTGCCGAGCCGTGGGACATCGGGGAGGGGGGCTACCAGGTCGGCAACTTCCCGCCGCTCTGGTCCGAGTGGAACGGCAAGTATCGAGACACGGTTCGCGACTTCTGGCGCGGGCAGGACCGCACGCTCGCGGAGCTCGGGTACCGCTTCACGGGCAGCTCTGATCTCTACGAGCGCACGGGGCGTCGGCCGTTCGCGAGCATCAACTTCGTCACGGCGCACGACGGGTTCACGCTGCAGGACCTCGTCTCGTACAACGAGAAGCACAACGAGGCGAACGGCGAGGAGAATCGGGACGGCGAGAGCCACAACCGATCCTGGAACTGCGGGGTCGAAGGGCCGGCCGACGATCCCGCCGTCACGGCGCTGCGCGCGCGCCAGCAGCGCAACTTCCTCGCCACGCTCTTCCTGTCGCAGGGCGTGCCGATGCTGCCCGCCGGAGACGAGATGGGGCGGACGCAGCGCGGGAACAACAACGCGTACTGCCAGGACAACGAGCTGTCATGGCTCGACTGGGAAGCCGCCGACACCGAGCTGCTGGCGTTCGCGCGCGGGTTGATCACGTTCCGCCACCGGCACGCGGTGTTCCGCCGGCGCCGCTGGTTCCAGGGGCGGGCGATCCACGGCGGGGGGCTGCGCGACATCGCGTGGTTCAAGCCCTCGGGGGAGGAGATGTCCGAGGAGGACTGGGGACGGGGGTTCACGAAGTCGCTCGCGGTGTTCCTGAACGGCGACGCGCTGCCGGCGCCCGGCTCCCCGGGCGAGCGCGCGCTCGACGCGACGTTCTACGTCATCTTCAACGCGCACTCAGAGTCGGTCGCGTTCACGCTGCCGCACGCCGACTGGGGCGCGCGCTGGACGATGCTGCTGGACACGCGTGAGGCGCGGGCTGTCGATGAAGAAGGGCGGGGCGAGCCGCTGCCCGCCGGCGGCACGTTCAGGGCCGAGGGACGGTCGGTGGTGCTGTTGAAGCGTCTCTGATTCACGTGACTTCGCGTGACGCGCTCGGACGGAATCTAAACGGAGGTCATGGAGGTTTTCGGAGGATGACTTCACGTGTCACGGGGAGCCGTCACGCCGAGCGGCCCGGCATGGCCGGGCCGTAGCCCTGATGCCGCGGGCCGGGCGCGAACGTGCGTCACCGACTGCGATCCTGCTGCGACGATCGCACGCTCGCGCCCGGCCCGCGGCATCAGGGCAGCCGCGCTACGCGCGGCCTCGGCGCGACGGCAGTCCGATCAGGCCCCGCCGCTCCGTGCAATCCGTGAAATCCGTGGTTTGTGATCCTGAGATGGGTAAATTAATCAGGCATTGATCCGCGGTCGGGATCATCCTTCCGCCGTTCAGTATCGGCGAACGTGATTGCGTCGCGGAGGCGGCGCAGGAGTGCCGCGAATCCATCCGGATAGAGCAGCAGCCACAGTCCGAGCGCGATTTGACCGCCGGTGAGCAGCAGACCCCCAAGTAGCTGCGTGTTTCGCTGAGGATCGACCGCGAAATCAGATGGAAGGCCGAGGTACGTGCGGTACGTGAGCACTTGCTCCAGCAAATTGGGCGCAACGTTGATCAGAAGATAGAGCCCGAAGAGGCTGAACGCGATGAGCTGCAGGCGTTCAGCAGTCAACTCGCCAGGTGTTATCCTCGTCGTCGGTTCCGCGTCCGCCCAGATCTGCCGCGCCAGTGCGCCGCTGCGGCGCCATAGGACGACAGCAATCGTCAGCCTCATCAGCAGGCCGACGAAACTGCCGATCGTGCCCCAGCGAGCCGCCCGCGCCATCGGCTCAGGCGATGAATCGAGCGCCCAGGCCAACGATCCCGCAAACACTGGCAGGGTAGTGATGGACTCTATCAACAGGTAGGCGGCCAGGATTTTCAGCGCCGCGGCGATCCACTGGGTGGGATTGGTCATCAATCGCCCGATGCCCGGGCAATCATAACCTCCGTGGATTTGATGATTGCGAGCGCGTCGTCGCCCCGCTTCAGCTTGAGCTCGTCCACGGCGTCGCGCGTGATGATCGCGGTCAGGATCTGATCGCCGATCCGCAACCTGACCTGCGCCAGCAGCCGATCGACCCGTATCTCCTCCACGAATCCCGCCAGCCGGTTGCGACCGCTGATCGCGACGAGCGCGCCGCCGCGGGGCGTGGATCGCCGTCCGCGCCGCACCGGCCGATCGTCGCGCCTCGCCATCAGCCGATCGATTTCGGTCTCTGCGATACGGTGGTGCCCCCCGGCGGTTTGCGTCGTCCTCACGGACCCCTGGTAGATCCAGTGCTTGACGGTCTGATAGCTCACGCCGAGCCGGGACGCGGCTACCCGCGGGGTCAGGAGCGCCGGGTTGGTTGCGGTTGGATGCCGTGACATAATCGACGGCAAGTGTACATCAAACTGACTCGAATCGCCTTAAATCGCCTAATAGTCGTCGGGCTCGGGCTTGGGGCCTGGGGCCTGGGGCTTGGAGCGTCGGCCGCTGCCGACGAGGTGCACGTGGCCGCCGCCGTCAGCTTGTCTGAGGCCCTCCAAGAGATCGCCGCCGCGTTCGAGCGGCAGCACGGCGTTCGCGTCACCCTGAATCTTGCGGCCTCGAACGTACTCGCGCGGCAGATCGCCGCCGGCGCGAAGACGGACGTGTTCATCAGCGCCGACGCGATCCAGATGGAGGTCGTGCGGCGGTCAGGTGTGGTCCGCCGAGAGGTCGATTTGCTCGCCAATCGGCTTGTGGTCCTGGTTGCCGCCGACTCGAACGTTCGGCTGGCCTCGGCGAGCGACCTGGGCCGCCCTGAGATTGCCCGCATCGCGATCGGCGATCCGGCGGGCGTTCCAGCCGGCGCCTACGCGATGCGCTACCTCCAGGCCGAAAAGGTGTGGGACGCCCTTCAGCCGAAGATCATCACCACCGGAAGCGTCCGCGCCGCGCTCGCCGCGCTCGAGGCAGGCAACGTGGACGCGGCGATCGTCTATCGGACAGACGCCCGCATCGCGCGCCGCGCGCGCGCCGCCTATCCTTCGCCTGCCGAACCCGTGGTCACGTATCCGGCGGCGCTCCTCACGGCTGTCCCGGAAGCGGCCCGGTTCTACGCGTTTCTCCGATCGCCCGAGGCGGACGCGATATTTCAGCGGCACGGTTTCAGCCTGCCCGCCACTCGCGAGGAGCGGTCGCCGCACGCGAAAGGTGGATCGTGAGCGCCGAGCTTCTCCAGGTGTCGCTCTTCACGGTCGCCACGGCGCTTGCCGCCACCGCGCTGATGCTGCCGCCCGGAGTCGCCCTCGCCTGGACGCTCGCGCGACACCGCTTTCCGGGACGGGCGCTCGTCGAAACGGTCATCTCGCTTCCGCTCGTCGTCCCGCCCGTCGCGACTGGGTTGCTGCTCCTGTACCTGTTCGGGCGCCGCGGACCGCTCGGCGCGGCGCTGGCTTCGGCCGGCGTCGACGTGATCTTCACGTGGAGGGCGGTCGTCATCGCCATGGCGATCATGGGGTTCCCGCTCGTCGTCCGGACGGCCCGCGCGGCGTTCGAGCAGGTCGACGCGCGCTTCGAGCAGGTGGCGGCGACGCTCGGCGCGAGGCCCATGCGCGTGTTCTTTTCGATCAGCCTGCCGCTGGCCATCCGGGGAGTCATCGCGGGCGCGGTCCTGGGCTTTGCGCGCGCGCTCGGGGAGTTCGGCGCGACCATCATGATCGCCGGCAACATCCCCGGTCGCACGCGCACGCTCGCGACCGCGATCTACTCGTATACGGAGACCGGCCGCGACGCCCAGGCCGCGGCGCTCGCCGGCGTGTCGATCGCGCTTGCCTTCGCGGCGGTCGCGCTCTCGAACCGCCTGGCAGGGGCGGCCCGCTGACGATTCCCGACCGCCAAACCAAATTCCGATGTTGACCTTGGAAGTGCGTCTGACGCAGGGCTCCTTCACGCTCGACGTGTCCGCTCGCGTGGAGGCGCGGGCGACGGCGCTCGTCGGGCCGTCGGGCGCCGGCAAGACGACGCTCCTCGAGGCGATTGCGGGGCTGCGCCGGCCCGGGCGCGGTGAGATTCGTCTCGGCGATCGCGTGCTCTTCTCATCCCGCGACGGCATCGACCTGCCGCCGCACGCCCGGCACGTCGGCTACGTGCCCCAGGACGTCGCCCTCTTCCCGCACATGAACGTGCGCCGCAACTTGCTGTACGGGACCCTTCGACTTCGCTCAGGGCAAGCGCTTCGACCGCGTCCAGGGCAAGTGGCACCCTCGAGCCCTTCACTCGATCGCATCGTGTCGATGCTGGAGATCGAGCCGCTGATCGATCGCGGCGTCAAGGATCTGTCGGGAGGCGAGCGCCAGCGCGTGGCGCTCGCGCGCGCGCTGCTGTCGGCGCCGGACCTTCTCCTCCTGGACGAGCCGCTCGCGGCGGTCGACGTCCCCCTTCGCCGTCGCATCGTCCCGTACCTGCGCCGCGTCCGCGACGAGCTCGGGGTCCCGCTCGTCTACGTGTCGCACGACCTCGAAGAGGTCGCGATGCTCGCGGAATGGGTCCTGGAGCTCGAACGGGGAGCCGTTGCTCGATCGGCTGCCACAACTCGCCAACCATAGGCGGATCAGCGCGTTACGACAATTGTCGATCCCGCCCCGACCGGATCGACGTATGGGTAGAGCCGGGTAGTGGACTTGAGCACCGGCCAGTTGGGAGAGCCGCTCATGAAAAAAGTACCTGTCGCGCGACGGCACGCCGATCGCTTTCGAACGCCTGGGTGACGGACCGCCGCTCATCCTGGTCGACGGGGCGCTTTGCCATCGATCGTTCGGGCCGATGCCGAAGCTGGCTCCCCTTCTGGCGAGAGACTTCACGGTGTTCATGTACGACCGCCGCGGCCGGGGCGACAGCGGCGACACGGCGCCCTACGCGATCGAGCGCGAAGTCGAAGATATCGACGCCCTGATCAAGGAAGCCGGTGGGTCGGCGTTTCTGTACGGCGTCTCATCCGGTGCGGCCCTCGCCCTTGAAGCGGCGAGTCGCGGCCTTGCCGTTCGGAAGCTCGCGTTGTACGAAGCGCCGTTCATCGTCGACGACAGTCGTCCTCCACTTCCGGAGGGCTACATGACGCGGCTGACCGATATGATCGCGGAGAATCGTCGGGCCGACGCGATCAAGCAGTTCATGAAGGTCGTGGGTGCGCCGGGCATCCTGGTCACCATCATGCGCTTCACACCGGCCTGGTCGAAGTTGAAGGCCGTGGCGCATACCCTCGTCTACGACACCCACATCGTGCAGAGCAACCAGCAGGGAAAACCGTTGCCGGCCGGGCGCTGGGCCTCGGTCGCCGTACCGACGCTCGTCGCGGTCGGAGGAAAGAGCCCGGCGTGGATGAAGCACTCCATGGAGGCGCTCTCGAGCGCCATTCCCCGCGCGAAGCATCACACCCTGGACGGTCAGACGCACATGGTCACAGCGAAAGCTCAGGCGCCCATGCTCGTGGAGTTCTTCAAAGGTTGCGCCTAAGCTTGAGACATGCGCCCCACGCTCGCTGAACTGGAGTCGGCGGTGACCGCTCACCGTCCACTCCCGCAGGATGCCGACCCGCTCGCCAAGGCGTTGTGGCACGACGCCACCGGAGACTGGGCGGGCGCGCACGACGTCGTGCAGGACATCGAGTCCGCCGAGGCCGCGTGGATCCACGCCTACCTGCATCGGAAGGAAGGCGATCTGCAGAACGCGCAGTACTGGTACCGGCGTGCCGGCCGGCCCGCCGCCAGCGGCCCGCTTCCCGACGAGTGGCAAGCGATCGCGTCGGCGGTGCTACAGGCCGAGTAAGAAAGGATCCGTGTAATCCGTGAAATTCGTGGCTGATATGATCCGTGAAATCCGTGGCTAGAAGATTGCGATGCCGCTGTCACCGCTCATCCGCGGGTTGACGATGTTGTTGAAGATTGACCCGAACGAATAGCTGATACCGAACTCGACGAAGTACCGAAAATCAGTCGCGAGCTGCCGGCGGCGAACCAGGACCTCTTCGTCCGTTGCCTCGCCCTTCGGGAGATAGATCTGATCGCGGATACGCTCGTAGTTCCCGCCGACGAAGAACTCGAAGCCTTTGAAGAGCCGGACGTTGGTATTGCCGTTCAGGCGGACCCGGTTCTTGCTCGTATCGCTGAGGTACTGGGAGAAGACCGCCGTGCCGTCGAGCGAACCCCAGGGCTGACGCGCCCCGGCCGAGACGATGAGCGCGTGGTCCCACAGCGTTTCATCGAGCTTGTCGAAGATCGTCACTTCCTCGTAGCGGAAGCGGTCGACGCCCATCGTGTACTGGAACGTCCACCGGCGCCTGGTCCACTCTGCGTACGGGAAGACGTCGAACTCGACCGCCGGCCCAATCCGCGTACCCAAATCGAGGTTGAGGAACGTCTCCGCGGCGACGGCACCGCGCAGCCCCGCCGACCACCGGGGCGTCAGGCTCTTGACGACGAGCCCGCGGGCGCCGACGTCCCGCGAGACGTTCCGGAACTCTTCGCCGTCGCTGAAGGTGAAGTTCTCCTCCTCGTACTCGCCGCCGACCTCCAGATTGATCCGCCAGGCCTCGGTCGTCCTATTCGCCGTGAATTCTCCTCCGAAGTCCTTCTGGTCCTCCAATTCCTCCGATTCAAGTTGCATGTTCAGATCGGTGCGGAAGAACCAGTAGTTCCACGGGTCGCGCACCCTGCCGGCCTGTGCCAGGGCGGCCGGTTTCTCGAACTCGATCGTGAGCCGATCCGCTAGCGGCGTGTCGGCGACGTAGCGGACGAGGCCAAGCTTGAACGTCCTCGCGAAGGCCCGCCGCTGGTCGTCATCGCTCGCCGTCTGCGCCGTCGTGAACGCCAGGCTCTGGTCGACGCTGGCGAAGCGCTCGAGGCCGATGAACTTGACGGTCCACTCGCTGCCGCCGCTCCCCGTGTCCTGTGTCGTGACGAGGACGTGGACTTCCGCCTGCTTCCTGTCGCGGACGTAGTCGATGAACGTGATCTCGGTCCGGAGGTAATCGAAGTCGCAGCGCTCGCAGTCGAGAAACACCCGCAGCGGTCCTGGCGCCGGGGTCTGCGGCCGCGCATGTCCTGGGGCCGCGTCGAGGAGGCTGAGGATGAAGGAGGATGCAGACACGATTAAACGCAGAGTTCGCAGAGATCGCGGCAAGACCGCTCTGGAACCGGCTCTTACGTGTGGGCTCGTTCGCGCAACGCGACGCGCCGAAGGCGCGCCGGCCGCTGCTGCTTTCAGACTCTGCGTCCTTCGCGCCCTCTGCGTTTGATCCGTTTGCGCGGCCTCTGTCAAACCCCGCGCTCTCTAAAAGCCGGGCCGCCCGCGAGCGGGCCGCTGCTGCGCCGGCGCCTCCTCGATGTTCACCGCCCGCCCGTCCACGAACACGTGCTTCACCTTCATCTTCTCGTCGAAGAGATCGCCTTCGGTGACGAGCACGTTCGCGATCTTGCCCTTCTCGAGCGATCCGAGGCGGTCGGCCGCTCCGGCGATTCGGGCGGCGTTGATCGTGAGCGCGCGGACGGCGGCGTCCGGCGCCAGGCCGTCCTTGACGGCCCGGGCCGCGTTGCGGACGAAGTCCTTCGACTCGCGAAGGCCGTTCGACTCGAACGCGAACAGGATCCCGGCTTTCTCGAGCGCGGCGGCCGTCTTCGGCGCCGACGCGCGCTCGCGGAGCGCGCGCACCGCCTCGTCGGCGTCCGGCGCGAGCGTACGCGGCCGGGACGGATAGTTCAGGCTGAGGATCACGCGGGCGTTCCGCGCTTTCAGATCCGCCACGACCTGGTCGGCCTCGCGGCCGCCCGTCACGATGGTGTCCAGCTTGAAGTCACCGGCCATCTTCAGCACCCGCAGGATCTCCCGCGCCGTCTGTCCTTCGAACGCCACCGGCAGGCGGCCGGCGAGCGCCGGCTGCAGCCCGTCGAGCGCCGGATCGAAGACCGGACGCAGGGTCCCCGATTTCACGCGCTGATATCGATCGATCGACGCCTGGTGATGCTGCCCGTCCAGAAACGCCTGTCGAACGAACGCGATGACACCCATCAGCGAGGCGGGGTAGCCGTCGCCGCGCGGGCGCTCCGTGAACGCGACGTGCAGCGCGACCGGCGCGCGGACGACGACGAGGCCGCGGCGCGGGTCGGCGACGGCCCCGATCTGCGGGTCCTCTTCGGGCGCCGCGACGTTCACGAGCGCGCTCCGGCCCTTGATGACTTCACCCGGGGGCGTCGCGAGCACGGTGGTAATGCCGACCGACGCGAGCGCCGTGAGGCTGGCCACGTCGGGGCGGACGTACTCCGCCGCCTCGAGCTGAGGCCTGAGGATGTTCTCCCGCTTCCAGCGCTCGGCTTCCTCCGACGTCCGAAGCTCAGGCGCCTGCGCGCGCGGGAGCTCTATGCCGGCCGTCGTCCCCATGTCGATGAGGCCGGGGTACACGGTGAGACCCGCCCCGTCGATGACGCGGGCGTCGGAGGGAACCGCGACGTCCGCGCCGACCGCCTCGACGAGCCCGCCACGCAGGACGATGGTTCCGGACGCGATGGGCGCGCCGGCCGCGGTGACGATCCGCGCGCCGCGGATGGCGGTGGCGAACGGCGCCTGGGCCCGAGGCGTTGCGACGACAAACGCGGCCGTAACGGCCGCAGCAAGCATGTATGCCTTGCGCATGGTTATGGCCTCGCCATGAAGCGCTCGAAGAGCGCCTGGTGCTTGTTGCCGAGATCGACGTTCTTGCCCGCGATCACGACGTGGCTGATCGTCGTCCGGATTTCCAGCGGATCGCCCTTCGACACGAGCAGGTTCGCGTCTTTGCCGGGCTCCAGGCTTCCCAGCCGATCGCCGACGCCCAGGATGTCCGCCGCATCGATCGTCAACGCCTTGATCGCGGCGTCGTGCGGCAGCCCCCACGCCACCGACATGCCGGCGTTGTAGTTGACCAGCCGGACGTTGCTGCTGTCCCCCGTGGCGAACGCGAACTTGATTCCCGCCTGGGCGAGCTCGCTCGCCGCCTGGTAGCTCGCCGCGTGGAACATGTCCTCGCGCGACGGCGGGGTGAGAATCGGCCCCAGGATGACGGGGATGTTCTTCTCCTTGATCAGCGGCGCGACGAGCGGCGCCTCCATCGCGCCGGTGAGCACGATGTTCACCTTGAGGCGTTCGGCGAAAGCCACCGCGTCGCGGATGTCCGACTCACGGGTCGCGGCTACATACAGCGGGGCCTTCCGATCGATGACCGGGAGCAGCGCCTCGAGCGACCAGTTGGTCCGGCGCTGATCCTTCGGCACCTTCGCGTACGCCCGGGCGTCGTCGAACAACCGCGCGACGCGATCGAGCTTCTGGTCCCGCTCCTTCTTCAGATCCTCGTAGCTGCGCTCCTCCGGCTGCGTCGGCGGCGGGCCGAAGAACCCACCCGCGCGGCCGATCGTCGGGAAGTTGAGGGTCACGCCGGCGCTCTGTCGGACGGCCGCTTCTTCGTACGTCCAGCCGTCGAGATTCATCACGGCCGCCTGGCCGCCGAGAATGCCGCCGGCCTGCATCACGGCGACCGTCGTGACCCCGTTGGCGCGCGCGACCGGGATCGTGTCGCTGTCCGCCTGATACGAGACGACGGCGCGAAGCTCGGGGTTGAAGTCGAGCATCTCGCTGACGTCGTCGAACCCGCGAGGTCCAGGCTCGGCCAATCCGACCGTCGTCCGCGCGTTGATGAAACCGGGGTAGACATCCGCGCCGCCGACATCGATGGTTTTGGCGCCCGCCGGGACGGTGACGTTCGCGCCGACCGCTTCGATCTTCGCGCCGCGAATCACGATCGTTCCGCGCTCGATGACCGGCTTCGTCACCGGGTGGATCTTTGCGTTCGTGATCGCCCATACCGCGCCGGCACCGCTCTGGGTGCTCATGGTGCTCTGGGTGCTCACAGTGCTCATGGTGCCCGTGCCCGACGTGCCCGCGGTGCCATTGCCGTTCGAACCATTCGAGCCGTTTACGTCGTCCTTCGGACCGTCGGTGGCGTTTCGGGGTTTCGGCGGCTCCGCCGTCTCGGGCGCCGTCGGCGATCGACGGTCCTGCTTCTCGGCGCTGACGAGCGTGTCTTTTTCCTTGCGGAGCTCGCTCAACCGGCGCTCTTCAGCCATCCGGTCGTAGTACGCAATCCCGTCGATGTAGGTGCGTTCGACGATGGCGTACGAGCTGAGCGGGTGGTGGCTCCAGATCGCGACGTCCGCATCTTTCCCGACCTCGAGCGATCCCACGCGGTTGTCGATCCGCAGCTGCTTCGCCGGGTTGATCGTCACCAGCGCGAACGCCTCGTCATCCGACAGTCCGCCCCACTTGACCGACTTCGCGGCCTCGGTGTTCAGACGTCTCGCGTGCTCGGCGCTGTCGGAGTTGATCGACACGAGCACGCCCTTGCGCACCATGATCGCCGGGCTGTACGGGATCGCGTCCTCCGCCTCGATCTTGTAGCCCCACCAGTCCGAGAACGATGACGCCCCCGCGCCATGGGCCGCGATCTCCTTCGCGACCTTGTAGCCCTCGAGCACGTGCTGCAGCGTCGCGATCTTGAATCCGACCTCGTCGGCGAGGCGCAGCAGCATCAGGATCTCGTCGGCCCGGTAGCAGTGCGCGTGCACCAGCCGCTTGCCTTCGAGGATCTCGACGAGCGGCTCGAGCTGCAGATCGCGCGCCGGCGCGAGCACGTCCGGGCCGGCCGGCTTCTTCTTCTCGTAATCGCGCCACGCCTGCTGATAGGCCTTGGCCCGCGTGAACGCGTCGCGTATGACGAACTCCACGCCGGCGCGGGTCACCGGGTAGCGGCGCGGGCCGGTCTGGCCGAACTGCCGCATGTCCTTCGGGTTTTCGCCGAGCGCGAACTTGATGCCGGGCATCGCCCCTTCGAACAGCAGCTCGTCCGCCCGCGTCTTTCCCCAGCGCAGCTTGATCACCGAGTTCTTTCCGCCGATGGGGTTGGCGCTCCCGTGCAGCACGTTGGCCGTCGTCAGGCCGCCGGCGAGGTCGCGATAGATGCTGATGTCGGTCGGGTCGAGCACGTCCTCGATGCCGGTCATCGAGGAAACCGTCGTGCCCCCTTCGTTGATCGAGTCGGCGGCAATGTGCGAATGAGCGTCGATGATCCCCGGCGAGACGAACTTGCCGCTCGCGTCGAAGACCTCGGCGCCGGAGGGCACATCGACGTTGGCCCCCACCGCGGCGATCTTGCCGTCGCGCAGGACGATGGTGCCGTTGGGGATGGTCCCCTTCGTCACGGTCAGGATCGTGGCCCCTTTGATCGCGACGACGGCCGGCGCGCGACGCGCGGCCGCTTCACGGCTCGGGGCGGGCCCCTCGACTTTGCTCGGGGCAGGCTGGCCGGCGAGCGGCGCGTCCGAGACCGCAAAGGCAGTGACGGCGACGGCCGACGCAAGCGCCAGACGAGAGATGTTTTTCAGTGACACGGCCTTCCTCCCGGAGAGACGGTGAAATCTATCATTCTTTGGTTTGCGTTGGGGCCCCACCCCCAACGCCTGCCAGCTTCATTTTGCGCTCGCGGGGCCCCACCCCCGCTCGCTGGCGCTCGGCGGCTTCGCGCCTCGCGCCGGCTCAAGGCTGTTCGCTCTCGCTCGGCGCGCTGGTCCGGCCATCCGTGCCCGTATCCTTACGGATTCGTCGTGCGTGACTGCCCGAACAAATACCGGTCGAACCATTCGAGATTGTGCTCGAGCGCCGCGCGCTGCGCCTTGGGCTTGTTCAGCCCGTGGCCGAAGCCCTTGTAGACGATGAGCTTGACCGGCACGCCCTGGTCCTGAATGCCCTGATAGAGCTCGTACGCGTTCGGGATCGGCACGCGCTGATCGAGCTCTCCGTGCTGGATGAGCGTGGGCGTCCGAGCGCCCTTGATGTAGGTGATCGGCGACGTCTTCGCGTAGATCTGCGGGTCATCCCACGGAGTGGCTTTCAGGTACTGACGCGTGAACGGGTGGATGTCGGTGTTGACGTAGTAGGTCATCCAGTCCGAGATGCCCGCGCCGACCGAGATCGCCTTGAACCGCGCGCTGTCGTGCGTGGTGAGGAACGCCGAGATGTAGCCGCCCTGGCTCCAGCCGGCGGCGCCGACCCGGTCGCGATCGACGAGGCCCTGCGCGACGAGCGCGTCGACGCCCGACACGACGTCCCAGGCGTCGCCGACGCCCAGGTTGCGCACGTTGAGCGACCTGAACTTTTCTCCGTACCCCGCGCTGCCGCGATAGTTCGGTTCGAGCACGAGCGCGCCCTTCGACAACCAGATGTCGATCGGATACACGCCGTTGGTTCGGAACTTCGCGGGCCGTGAGATACCGGTCGGCCCGCCGTGAATGACGACGATCAGCGGATGGCGGCGGCCGGGCGTGAAATCCGCCGGCTTGTGCAGCACGCCTTCGATCGCCGCCCCGTCGGTGCTCTTCCACGAGATCACCTCGCTCGGCCCGAGCGCCCAATCCTTCAGCTGGGTTCCGAGATCGGTCAGCCGCCGGGGAGTCATCGTGGCGAGGTCCGCGACGGCGATCTCCGCAAACCGATCGGCTGCGCTTTCGACGAACGCGGCGGAGCGGAAGTCCTTCGTGAAGCTGAAGGCGAACGGCATGCCGCGCGCGTCGCGCGTCAGCTTCGTCACCGCTTTCGTCGCAGGGTCGAGCCGGTACAGGTGGGCGTAGGTCCGCTCGGATGCACCGAAGTAGATGCCGTCCGGTCCCCACGCGAGGAGCTGCGGATCCTCGTCGAAGGACTTCGACAGGACGTCGATCGTGCCGCCGCCGGCCGGGATGATCGCGAGGGCCCCGTTCGAGTAGTAGAACCAGGGGTTCGACATCGCCGTGTCGAACACGACACGCGTGCCGTCGGGCGACCATCTCGGAGACGCGTCGGGTCCGTCCTGCGTCACGAGCTTGCGTACCGATCCGTCCGCAACACGCACGATTGAGATATCCGCGCTCCCACCATTCGACGGGTCGTCGTTGATGCGGTGATCGAACGCGATGTCCGAGCCGTCCGGCGACCAGTCGAAGCTGCCGACGGTGAACGCGCCGTCGGTGAGGCGGCGGACCGTCTTCGACACAGGATCCACGACGTGAAGGTGGGTCATGCGGTGATCCTGATCGACGACCGAGAACTCGCCGTACTTCTTGTCGCGGTCTTTCAGGGCCTCGGTCTTCGGATCCTGAGCGGTGAACGCGATCGTCTTGCCGTCCCGCGACCACGCGAAACTGTTCACGCCCTCCGGCGCGCTCTCCTTTGCGTCGGTCGTGATCGGCTCCGCCTCGCCCCCTTCGATGTTGATCAGATAGATCTGGCGCTTGTCGGAGCGGTCGGAGATGAACGCCAGGCGCCGGCCGTCCGGTGACCACGCCGGCGCGCTGCTGGACTTCTTCGCGCGCGTGAGCTGGCGCGGCTCGGTCCCCGCGGCCGTCGCGACCATCCATATCTCGGTCTCGAAGGCGTTCTCGTCCCAGTTCGTCTCGCGAACGGTGTACGCCACCAGGCGGCCGTCCGGAGAGATCACCGGGGAGCCGACGCGCTTCAGCTCGAGCGCCTGGTCGATGGTCGGAACTTTCGAGGTCTCGCGAGCCGCCAGATGTCCGATGGCCAGGGCTGCGACTGTGACGGTGGCAAGTGTGCGGGTGCAGATCATGGTGTCGTCACCTTTTCGACGTAACGGACTCTATGTAGTGAGTACGACTTTCCCGATATTCGACCGGTTCTGCAGAAACCGATGGGCTTCGGCCGCTTTCTCCAGCGGGAACGTTTTCGCGACGATCGGCCGCAGCCGGCCCGCGCGGAACTCGTTCAGGAGCATCTCGGTCAAGGGGGCGAGCTGGGCTTCTTCCGTCCACAAGTGCCCCACGTTGAGCCCGAAGACGGCACGATTATGGTTGATCAGCGAGAGCGGCTTGAAGCGGGGCAGGGCGCGCCAGGTGCGCAGCACGCGCCAGAAGCGCCGGCGCTCGCCGCTGACGATCGCCGACATCCCGAACATCACCAGGCGTCCGAGAGGCGCGAGCATCCGGTAGCTCGCCGCAAAGCTCTCACCCCCGAGCGGATCGAGGATCACGTCCGCGCCGCGCCCTTTCGTGAGCGTCATGACCTCGCGCTCGGCGTCGCGGTACTCGATCGGGTGCTCGACGCCGATGGCCGCCAGCGCATGGTGCTTGGCGGCCGACGCGGTTCCGATGATGCGGGCCCGCCGGAGCCGGGCGAGCTGGGCCGCCGCGATGCCGACGCCGCCGCCGGCGTTGTGGATGAGGACCGTCTCCCCCGCCGAGAGGTTCGCCATCTTGTACAAAGCGATGGCCGCGGTAAGGAAGGTAACCGGAATCGCCGCCGCTTCCGCGTCGCTCAGGCCCTCGGGCGTCCGGAACACGCGCGTCGCGCGGGTCACCGCGAGATCCGCATACCCTCCGAAATGGGTGAGCGCGATGACGCGGTCACCCGGCGCGATGCCGGTGACGCCTGTCCCGAGCGCGTCAACCGTGCCCGCGACCTCGTAGCCGACGACGGCCGGCGGCTTGGGTCCATCGGGGTAGAGCCCGATCCTGGCCAGCACGTCGGCGAAGTTCACCCCGGCCGCCCGCACACGAATGCGCGCCTCCCCGGGGCGGGGGACGGGGTCCGGCACCTCTTCAGGTACCAAGACCTCGGGCGGGCCGTACCGGGTGATCGGCACTTGCCGCATAACAAGCAATGCGTAGCGTCCGGCTTAGCCGGACCGGAATGGCCGTAGAGTCCGCCTTTAGGCGGACAGCGTTGGGGTCGTAGAGTCCGGCTTTAGCCGGACCCGAGCGATAGGGTAGTATAGGCAGGTTTTTTCAGGAGGCTAATCGCATGAAACGGTTCGTTTCGGCACTAACCGGCGTTCTGTTCGTCGCGGCCATGGTGGCGCCGCTCGTCGCCGACGTCAAAACCGTCAAGGGTGAAGTCGTCGACGTGCAGTGCCAGTCAAAGAAGGCCGAGAATCACGGCGCCGATCACGAGGGATGCGCGAAGAAGTGCGCCGAGAAGGGCGCCAAGATGGGCATCCTCGCGGACGACGGCGTGTACACCATCACGGGCGACTACGCCGCCGACAACAACAAGAAGCTGCTCGAGTTCGTCGCGAAGAAGGTCGAGGCCACGGGCGAGGTCGTGGAGAAGGATGGTCAGAAGACCATCAAGGTCGCCTCGATGAAGGCTTCGAACTGACGCCGTACGCGCGACCTGAAGGTCGGGCCTACCGCACGAGCATCGCCAGGAGCGCCTTCTGCGTGTGAAGGCGGTTCTCGGCCTGATCGAACACCACCGACGAGGCTGAGTCGATCGCCTCGTCGGTGATCTCTTCACCCCGGTGCGCCGGCAGGCAATGCATGACGAGCGCGCCTGGCCGGGCCCGCGCCATCAGCGCCCCGTTCACCTGAAACGGGGCAAACGCCTCGCGGCGCGCCTCCGCGTCAGCCTCCTGTCCCATCGAGGTCCAGACATCCGTGTAGACGGCGTCTGCGCCGGCGACCGCTGCGCGCGGATCGCTGATGACCTCCAGGCCCCCACCAGCCTGGGCGATTCGCTCGCATTCCAGCCGGACCTTCGCCGGCAGCTCGAATCCGGGCGGCGACGCGACGCGGACGCGCGCGCCCCGGATCACGCCGGCGTGCGCCAGCGACGTCGCGACGTTGTTGCCGTCCCCGACGAACGCGATGGTCCGGCTGCGGAGCGAGCCGAAGTGCTCCTCCAGCGTCATGATGTCCGCCAGCGCCTGACAGGGATGCTCTTCGTCGGTCAGCGCGTTGATCACGTGGAGCGACGGAGCGGCGGCGGCAAACTCCTCGAGTCGCGCCTGCGCGAACGTCCGGATGACGGCCGCCGCGACCCAGCGCTCCAGATTGCGGGCGACGTCGCGCGGGTCCTCGCGGCCGCCGAGGCCGACTTCCGGCGGCGGCTCGATCGTCTCGCCGCCGAGCTCGCGGACCGCTATCTGGAGGGTCGCGCGCGTGCGCAGCGACGGCTTCTCGAAGAGCAGCGCCACGTGCAGCCCGGCGAGCGGCCGATGCCCGTTCGCCTCGCTCGGGGCAGGCCCATTCTGCCGGAGCGCTCGCGCGGCCTTCATCGATCGCGCCAGCGTCAGGCAGGCGTCGAGCTCCTCGGGCGAGAAGTCCAGAATCGAGAGGAAGTCCTTTTTCAGCGTCGTAATCATCACGTTCGGTATTCCGCGTTGATCCGCACGTACTCAGGCGACAGATCGCACGTCCACATCCGCGCGGTTTCGTGCCCGAGGCCCAGATCGACCTCGAGGCTGACGTCCCTCCCGCGCAGGTGTTCGGCGGCCTTCGGCGCGCGGTCGTCGTGGGGACGGCCCTGGGCGAACAGCTCGACCGCGCCAATCCGGATCGCCGCCTTGGACAGCTCGAACGCCACGCCGGCCCGGCCGGCGACGGCCACCAGCCGGCCCCAGTTCGGGTCTCCGCCGTGGACGGCCGTCTTGACGAGCGGCGAATTGCAAATCGCCCGCGCCGCGCGGCGCGCGTCGGCGACGCTCGCCGCGCCGCGAACCGTGACCGTCACGAGCTTGGTCGCGCCTTCGCCGCCGCGGACGATGTCGACCGCCAGCGCCCGGCAGACCTCGGTGAGCGCGGCCAAGAACGCGGCGTACTCTCCCGGTCCGATCGAGACGCCGCTGGCGCCGCTTGCGAGCAGGAAGACGCAGTCGTTCGTCGAGCACTCTCCGTCGACCGAGATGGCGTTGAAACTGAGCGCCACCGCGTCGGCCAGCGCGCGCTGCAGCAGCGTCGGCTCGATCGCCGCGTCGGTCGTCACGACGCTGAGCATCGTCGCCATCAGCGGCTCGATCATGCCCGCGCCCTTCGCCATGCCTCCCACGCGGACGGTCGTGCCGTCGATGATCGTGGCGGCGGCGTGCGCCTTCGGAGACGTGTCGGTCGTCATGATCGCGCGGGCGGCGTCCGCGTGGCCGTCCGGCCGGAGCGCCCGCGCGGCCTCGCCGATCCCGCGCGTCACCTTCCCCGGGTCGAGCGCGACGCCGATGACGCCGGTCGAGGCGATGAGCACGTGCTCCGGCGCAACCGACAGCGCCCGCGCCGTCGCCGTCGCCATCGACGCCGCGGCCTGATCCCCCTGCGTGCCGGTGCAGGCGTTCGCGCACCCGCTGTTGATGACGATCGCCGCCGCGCGCCCCCCGGACCGGCGCAGATGGTCGCGCGACAGCAGCACGGGGGCCGCCACCGCCCGGTTGGTCGTGAAGACGCCCGCCGCCCCAGACAGGCCATCGGAGGCGACCAGGGCGAGATCGAGCGCGCCTCCGGCCTTGATCCCGCACGCCACTCCGGCGGCGCGGAAGCCGAGCGGAGCCGTAATCCCGCCGTCGATCCTGTCGAGGGTGCGCTCGATCACACGGCGGCTCCAACGACCCTTCGGCGGTGCTCAGGGTCGCCCTGAGCTTGTCGAAGGGCCAACGCCGGTTTCCGCGGCGCGACGCCGACCGGCAGCAGCGTTCGAAGCATCGCGTGCTGGCCGCAGCGCTTGAACAGCGGGCATGAGTAGCAGTCGGCGGCGATCTTCTCCGGCAGCCAGTTGTGCGGCACCATCGAGAAGCCGAGTCTCAGGAAGTGATCCGGCCGGTGCGTGAACGCGCAGAGCCGCAGATAGCCGTGAAGCCGGGCCCGGCGCTCGAGCGCCGCGACCAGCCGCGAGCCGAGACCGTGATTCCTGTACTGCCGGTCCACGACGAGCGATCGGATCTCCGCCACGTTGTGGCTGAGCGGCGCCAGCTCGCCGCAGGCCACGATCGTCGAGTCCACGGCCGCGACGAGGAACCGCGGCGCGTGCGCCCGCAGATCGGCCAGCGTTCGGGGGAGAAGATGCCCCTCCTCCTGGTGCGCCGCGATCAACGCCTTCAGCGCGTCCGCTTCGTCGGGCGTAGCCGCGCGGATGATGGGTGTCTCAATCACAGTCTTGCATCTCTTTCCTAGCTCGCGGGGCCGCTGGCACCCGCGCTCAGCGCGGCGTCCAGGCCGACGAGCGCTTCGTCCAGATCGGTCACGGAAATCGTGAGTGGCGGCAGCAACCGGACGATCGTCCCCGCCGTCCGGTTCACGAGGAGGCCGCGCTCGAACGCCGCGTCGATGACCGGCTGCGCGTCGCGGTCCAGCTCGAGCCCCCAGATCAGGCCGGCGCCCCGTACCTCGAGGATGGCCGGGTGCTTTTCGGCCAGCGCGCGCAGCCGTTTCTCGAGGTGACGGCCCGCGGACGCGACGTGCTCGAGCACTCCGCCTTCGACGAGCGTCTCCAGAAACACGAGCGCCGCGCGGCACGCGAGCAGATTGCCCCCGTACGTGCTGCCGTGGTCGCCCGGACGCACCGCACCCGCGACGCGCTCGCTCAGGAGCGCCGCAGCGACCGGCATCCCGGCGCCCAGCGCTTTCCCCACGGCCAGAAGATCGGGCTCGAGCCCGAGCGTCTTCGAGTAGAAAGGAACGCCCGTGCGCCCGAGCCCCGACTGCACCTCGTCGGCGATGAGGAGCGCCCCCGTGCGTGCGCACGCGTCACGGATCGCGCGGGCGGTCACGATCGGTATCGGCCGCACGCCACCTTCGCCCTGAATCGGTTCGACGATGATGGCGGCCGTGTCAGGCGTCACGGCGGCCGCCAGTCCGGCCGGGTCGGCGGGCGACACCCAGGTCACCTGCGGCACGAGCGGCTCGAACTGCTCGCGGTAATGCGCATCCCACGTCACCGAGAGCGCGCCGACCGTGCGCCCGTGGAAGCCGTGCTCGAACGCGACAACGCCGGGCCGCGGCGCTCCCTGGGCGTGCCAGAACCGTCTCGCGAACTTGAGGCACGCCTCCACCGCTTCGGTTCCGCTGTTGCAGAAGAACGCGCGCGGCAGCCCCGAAAGCGCGGCGAGGCGCTTCGCCACCTCGCCCTGCAGCGGGTGGTAGTACAGGTTGGAGGTGTGCGCGAGCGACGCCGCCTGATCGGCGAGCCCGCGGGCCAGCGCAGGGTGCGCGTGGCCGAGCGACGCGACGCCGATCCCGGACACGAGGTCCAGCCAGGCGCGTCCGTCAGAGTCGAACAGCCGCGATCCGCTGCCGCGCACGAAGACCACGGGCGAGCGGCGATAGACCTGCAGCACGTGCGCCGACTCGAGCGCCTGAACGTCCCCCAAGGTCACGGTGTGCGTCATAGTCATGCGTTTGCCGTTACTAATTGAATCGTCGTGCCCGGGGCGGTGACGAGGTCCGCGGGCCCGCGGCCGTCCACGATGCGGACGAGGCCGACCCCCGCGGCCGTCGCCGCCACCGCCGCCGACAGTTTCGCGACCATCCCATCCCGCGCTCCGCCCGACTGCACGAGCCGCCCGGCCGCCGACGCGTCCAGGCTCTCAATCGTTTTCCGATCGCCGTCGAGAACACCCGGGGTCCCGCCAGCCACGATCAGCGCCGACGCGCCGAGCGACGCCGCCAGCCCGGCGGCGAAGGTATCGGCGTTGACGTTCAGCAGCGCGCCATCGGCCGTCAGCCCGATGCTCGCGACCACCGGGACGACGCCGATGCCGAGCAGGGCGTGGAGAACGACGCCGTCCCCACCGGCCGGTTCGCCGACGAGACCGAGATCGACCACGGCGCCCGAAGTGGCCCGAAGCGGCGACGCCTTGGTCGCCGGGCCCACGCCGGCGTCGGCGCCCGTCAGGCCGACGGCGCGCCCGCCGGCGGCGCCGATCGCGGCCACCAGCCGCGTGTTCACGCGGCCGGCGAGCACGCAGAGGACCGCATCGAGCGTCGCGTCGTTCGTGATCCGGAGGCCGTCAACCGCCTGCTTTTCAACCCCGCGGCGCGCCAGCTCCGCGTCGATGCTCCGGCCGCCGCCGTGCACGACGACGAGCGGCCCCGTGCCCGCCATCTGCACGATTTGCGCGGCAATCCAGGCGAGGCCCGTGTCGGTCTCGAGGAGCTCGCCGCCGAGCTTGAGGACGGTCGGCGCCATCACAGCAGCCCCGCGCACTCATCGAACCCGAACGCGATGTTGAACGCCTGCACCGCCTGCCCGGCCGCTCCCTTGAGCAGGTTGTCGATCGTCGAGACGATGACCGCCCGGTCGCCGGACACGCGCCATCCGATATCGCAGAAGTTGGTCATGGCGACGTGCTTGATCTCCGGCACCGTCTCGCCTCGGAGCCGGACGAATGGCGCGCGGAGGTAGGCCGCGTCGTACGCGGCCGTGATATCGGACGCGGCGGCGCCCGGCCGCAGGCGTGTGTAAATCGTTTCGAGGATCCCGCGGTCGAGTGGCACCAGGTGCGGCACGAACGTGACCGCTGTCCCGAGCTCCTGTTCGATCTCGGCGCCGTGGCGGTGGGAGAAGATCCCATACGGCGCGATGTTTCCGTGACATTCGGAGAAGTGGGTCCGATCGCTCGGAGTCTTCCCCGCCCCCGATACGCCGGACTTCGCGTCGATGACGATCGACGGGTCGGCGGCGAGGAGCCCCGCCTCGCGGAGCGGCCGCAGGGCGAGGAGGGCCGCCGTCGGGTAGCAGCCGGGGCAGGCGACGAAGCGCGCCTCGCGCAGCGCCTTCTGATTCAGCTCGGCCAGGCCGTACGCCGCCCCTGCCGGAATGGCGGGAGAGTTCGGATACCACTTCGCCCGGTTCCCATCGTCGGTCAGGCGGAATGCGCCCGAGAGGTCGAACACCCGGGTCCCTCGTGCGACGAGGGCGGGCGCGAGCTCGGCGGAAACCGCGTCCGGCGTCGCGAGGAACGCGGCGTCGGCGTCGCCGAGGGCGTCGGCGTCGAGCGCCGTGACCTCGCCGTCCCAGAGGCGGGCGAGCGCGGGCAGCCGACGGCTGCCGCCGTCGGCGGCTGCCCGTGACGCCATGACCGGCCCGAGCGACGCGCGCGGGTGGCGGGCGAGCAGGCGGACCAGCTCCTGGCCGGTGTAGCCGGTCGCGCCGGCGACGGTGACGCGCGCTGAGCCTGGCGAATAATTATTCATTTACTGTATTTTTTATACATACAGATCGACGCCGAATCAAGTAGAATCGGGGTTCGGCATGAAAGCGTTCCGGCAGGGTCTGATCCTCGAGCTCGTGGGGCGCGAGGCGATCACCAGCCAGGAGCAGCTCCGGAAACGGCTGCGCGGGCGGGGGGTCGACGTCACCCAGGCGACGCTTTCGCGCGACATCGCCGAGCTCGCGCTCGCCAAGCACGCCGCCGACGGCGCGTACCGCGTCCCCGGCGAGAACGGCACCGGCCCCGTCGAGCCAGGCGGGGCGCTGCGCGGCGCCGTCGCCGAGTACGTGCGCGGCATCGACCGGGTCCGCGAGCTGGTGGTCATCCGGACCGCCCCCGGCCAGGCCGGCATCCTCGGAATCGCCATCGACCGCGCGGCTCTTGCCGAGGTCGCCGGGACGGTCGCCGGCGACGATACGCTGCTGGTCATCGTGCGGGATGCGAAGCGGGCCAGGGCGCTCGTCAGGACCCTCGGGGAATGGGCGAGGAGATAAGGAAAAAAATGACTCGGATCGTCTTGGCATACTCCGGTGGGCTCGATACCTCGGTCGCGATTCCCTGGCTTGCAGAGCAGTACGGCGCCGAGGTGGTGGCCGTCACGCTCGACCTCGGGCAGGGGCGGGAGCTCGAAGACATCCGCGAGCGGGCGCTCGCCATCGGCTGCGTGCGCGCCCACGTGCTGGACGTCCGCGAGGAGTTCGCGCGTGAGTTCATCCTGCCCGCGCTGCAGGCGGGGGCCATCTACGAGGACCGGTATCCGCTCGCCACGGCGCTCGGCCGTCCCCTGATCGCGCGCCGCCTCGTCGAGATCGCGCACCTCGAGGGGGCCTCCGCGATTGCCCACGGGTGCACCGGCAAGGGGAACGACCAGGTCCGGCTCGACGTTTCATCGCGTGCGCTGGACCCGAAGATCAAAGTGATCGCGCCGGCGCGGGTCTGGGGCATGACGCGCCCCGACGAGATCGAATACGCCCGCCAGCGCGGCATCCCCGTCCCGGCCACGATCGAGAGCCCGTACAGCACCGACTCCAATCTGTGGGGCCGGTCCATCGAGTGCGGTGTGCTCGAGGATCCGTGGACCGAGCCCCCCGACGAGATCTACACGCTGACCCGCAACCCCGCCGACTGTCCCGATCAGCCGGCGTATGTCGAGATCGAGTTCGACGCCGGCGTGCCGGTCAAGGTCAATGGCATCGCGATGCCGATCGTCGACCTGATCGCCAGCCTGGAGACCATCGCCGGGGCGCACGGCATCGGCCGGATCGACATGGTGGAGAACCGGCTCGTCGGCATCAAGTCACGCGAGATCTACGAAGCGCCAGCGGCCGTGGCGCTCCACGCCGCGCACAAGGAGCTCGAGAAACTGGTGATCCCGCGCGATCTCGAGCGGCTGAAGCACGACGCCGGCCGGACCTACGCCGACCTCGTCTACAACGGTCTGTGGTTCACCCCCACGCGCGAGGCGATCGATGCCTTCGTCGCGAAGATCCAGGAGCGCGTCACCGGCACGATTCGCCTGAAATTCTTCAAGGGGGACTGCCGCGTTGTCGGACGCAAGTCGCCGTTCGCGCTGTACGAGCACGATCTTGCGACCTACGATGCGGGCGACAAGTTCGACCACTCCGCCGCCGAAGGCTTCATCAAGATCTGGGGCCTGCCGGTCGAGACCGCAGCGCGCAAGGCGCCGAAGCCGAAGGATGACAAGGTCTCCAAAGGCGATAAGGTGTCGATCGGGTGATGGGCGGTTCGCCCGATCCCCCGCCAGATCGAGCTCGTCCCCTGTGGTCCGGTCGCTTTTCGAACGAACCCCATCCGGCAATCTTCGCGTGGGGCGCGTCGTTCCGCTTCGACCGCCGGCTGTTTGACGACGACGTCGCGGGCAGCCTCGCCTGGGCCGAAGCGCTCGAAGCGGCCGGCGCGATATCCCGCGACGACGCCCGCGCCATCCGCGACGGGTTGACGGCGATCCTCGACGAGGCGGGCGGCGACCCGTCATATCTGGAACCCGGAACCGCCGGAACCCCCGATGAAGACGTCCATTCGTTCGTCGAGCGCAAGCTCGTCGAACGGATCGGCGACGCCGGCAGGCGGCTTCATACGGGCCGATCGCGCAACGAACAGGTCTCCGTCGATCTCCGCCTCTACATGCGCCGGCAAATCGCGGCGCTGCAGCGTGAGGCCGCCGGACTGATCGCGGCGCTCGCCGATCAGGCGGACGCGGCAGGCGACGCGGTCGTCCCGGCGTACACCCACCTGCGGCGCGCGCAGCCGGTACTCGTCGCACACTTCTTCCTCGCGCACGCGGCCGCCTTCCGCCGCGATCACGCGCGGCTCGCGGCCGCCGCGGCGGAGGCCGACGCGCTGCCGCTCGGCTCCGGGGCGATCGCCGGCACGAACTACGCCATAGACACGAAAGCGCTCGCGACCCGTCTCGGCTTCTCGCGCGTGGTCGCAAACAGCATCGACGCGTCGAGCGACCGCGACTTC
Organism: uncultured Acidobacteriota bacterium; assembly: GCA_963847125.1. Lineage (GTDB taxonomy): Bacteria > Acidobacteriota > Vicinamibacteria > Vicinamibacterales > 2-12-FULL-66-21 > DATAEE01. Next base: position 304,308 of record CAWJYM010000004.1, on the reverse strand, counting down.
GTGTCGTCCTTTCTGCACGCGGCGGCGCTTGCGATGGTCCACCTCTCTCGGCTCGCCGAGGACCTCATTCTTTTCACGGGCGAGGAGTTCGGATTCTTCGGCCTCGACGACGCGGTCGCGACCGGCAGCAGCCTGATGCCGCAGAAGAAGAACCCGGATCCGCTCGAGCTCATCCGCGGCAAGTCGGGTCGGGCGATCGGCACGCTGGCCGGCTGGCTCGCCTCGATGAAGGGGCTCCCCGCGGGCTACAACAAGGACCTTCAGGAAGACAAGGAAGCGGTGTTCGACGCGGAAGAGACGCTCGCAGGATCGATGGTCGCGGCGAGGACGGTGGTCGAGGGCCTGACGCTCGATCGGGCGCGCGCCGCCGGGGCCGCGTCAGGCCTGCTTCTCGCGACCGACGTCGCGGACTATCTGGTCGCGCGCGGGATGGCGTTCCGGAGCGCGCATGAGCTGGTCGGAACCATGGTCCGTCGGCTGCTCGTCGAAAACCGTGGCTTCGAGTCGCTGACGCCGGTAGAGTGGCGCGGGTTCAGCGAGCTCTTCGGCGACGACGTGGCGGCGCGCGTGAGCGCCGCGGCGTCGGTCGCCGCCAAGCGCACCCCTCAATCGACCGCGCCCGGGGCGGTTGCGCAGCAGCTGGCCGATGTCAGAGGATGGCTGCGCTCGTGTTCATCTACTTAGTGCATCACGCCGACGCCGTCGGCCCCGACGTGGATCCTCAGCGGCCACTCTCCGCCGTCGGCCGGGCGCACGCCGAGGCGCTCGCGGCTGCCGCGGCGGCACGCGGCGTGAAGCCGGGCGTGATCTGCCACAGCGGCAAGCTCCGCGCGCGGCAGACGGCCGAGTCGTTCTGGCGTCTCTGCAACCCGCTGGCAGTGGTCGCCGCCCAGAAGGGTCTCCAGCCAACCGATCCTCCACAGTCCATCAGCCCTCTGCTCGCGGGCGAGGAACTGGACCTCATGGTGGTCGGTCACATGCCGAACCTGCCGCGAATCCTCGCGCTCCTCACCCGCGGCTCGGGTGAGGCGCACGTGTCGTTCCCCACACACGGGATGGTGGTTCTGGAAAAAACGGAGGAAGGTGGCTGGGTGGAGCGGTGGCGGATTGATGATGTGTAGGGGCGGTTCGCGAACCGCCCCTACAGAACGCCGCGACGTTTACGATCCGAATCTGAACGTCACGCCGACGGTCCCGCGCCAGAAGCTCAGGCCGGAGAGATCGAAGTCCAGGTCATCGAGGCCGTCGCTGTTGTTGCTGAACTGACGGAACCAGCGCAGGTCGCCGCGGATGCCGACGTTGTCCGTGAACATCCCCATGATCCCGCCGCCGACGTTGAACCCGAGCGAGTTCCTGTCCGCGTCGAACACGTCAATCACGTCGTCCACGCTCTGACGGACGAGGCCGAGCCCCGCGGTCCCATAAGGCCGGATTCCAGCGCCGCGATCGCCGCCGATCGGCACGCCGATGACGGCGTTGACCATGAAGGTGGTCACGTTGCCGTCGCCGATGAAGTCCACTTCGTTGTCGTTGTCGCTGAAAAAGAACTCGGGCGTGTAGCCGAAGTCGACTTCGAATCCGGCGATGCCCTCGCCCATCCACATCAGCGATCCACCCCAGCTCAGCTTGTTCTGGGTGCTTTCGTCTAGGTCTACGTCATTCAGCTCGCCGTTGAAGGTCGAGCCGATGAAGGGTGAAAACGTCCAATCCGCGGACGCCGGGGCCGGAGCCGCCGCAACAAGCGCCAGGGCGGTCACCGAACCGAGGATGATCTTACGCACCTGCATGTAAAAACCTCCTGAACCGAGTGCCTGACAGGAGACTGCAAGCCGGAGGCCAGTAAAAGGTCGAGCTTAGGCCGTCATGGTCCGTCATCCGCATGACGGCGGCGCGCACAGCGCGCCCGCGAGCGAGCGGAGCGGGGCATTGGGGCCCCGCCGCCCTTCGACTTTCGCTCAGGGCGCCCCGAGCGCAGTCGAGGGGCGCGAGCGACCGAGCCGGGGTCCGGGGCGGAGCCCCGGTCTTGATTAGAACCGGCTGAGTTTGGTCCGTTGAAGGTCGTACGCGCGGCGCAAGGCGACTCTGCGGTGCGGATGGCGGAGCAGCTTGCGTAGCCAGGCGAGCGTCACCTCGCGCGGCTTACAGGCGTGGTTCCTGTTCTCGCTCGACGGTCACGGTGACGGGCGCGGACAGCCTGACCGTCACGCTGCTCCCGGCCGGAAGCACGGCCGGCTTGCGGTCTCCCGCCATCACCGCGGCGGTGCCGCCCGCGGCTCCGGTGGAGCCGCCGATGATCGCTCCCTTGGCGCCTCCGAAGATCGCGCCGAGGATGGCTCCGCCGACCGCGGCGCCGCCGATCTTGGCGGTGCTGCTGCCCGCGGGAGAATCCCCGTCCCTGAAGATCGTGTCGGTCTGAACCGGCAGCGTCGTCCCGTCGGCGAGCACCAGCGTGTGGAAGCGCACGCCAAGCCGCGCGCGCTCGCGGACTTTTCCGCCCTTCTCGACGAGGGACACCGATCCGATCATGCGCGCCCCGGCGGGGATCGCGGGCCGATCGCCGACGGTGACGTCGCGCGTCACGCGCGCCTCGACACGATCCTCGACGCGCGCGCGCTCGGTCGTCAGCGTCGTTTCCATCTGCAGCCCGATCACCGAATCGGCCCCGACGACGAGCTCTTCGATCGTGCGCGCCGGCGGCGGCGCCTCGCGCTCGGGTTCGCGCTCGACGGGCGCAACGGTTTCGCGGATCGGATCCGGCTCCGGCGCGGCCTCCGGCTGCACGGGTTCGGGCGCGGGAACTGCCGGGGGTTGTTCGACGGGACGCGAGGGCGCGCTCGAAGGTGCCACCCGTGGTGTCTCGCGGGTAGACGCGGTGCGACGGGCGCGAGGGGTCTCCCGGACGGGTTGCGCGCCGCCGTTCGAAGCAGACGGTTCCGCTTCCTTCGTCGGTTGTGTTTTTGCCGCTTCGGCCGGAGCGTCGCTGACGGGGACGACCGTGTCTGTCGCGGTGGCCGGACCGGCCGACGGTTGCGCGGCCGCGGCCGGACCTGCGGGCTCAGTCGGAGGGAGGGCCGACAGCTCCACGGCCGGGGTCCCGCCGTTCTCTCGCACGGCCAGATAGGCGCCGCCGCCCGCGGCGGCGACACACAGCACGGCGACCAGCGCGATCACGGCGGACCTGGAACTCATGATGGCCTCGGGAACAGCAAGAGGCGTACCCCTTGAAGCGGGCCAATTCTAGCGGTTTTCAGCCCCGGAAGGCGACCCGGGCGGAGGACACCGGTGTCACCGCCAGTGCTAAGCCCGGCGCCGGAGCCGCCCGAAGGTTCGGGCGAGGCCCAGGACCGGCGGAAGGAGGGCGAGCCCACTGATGAGAAGGTCGCTCGGCTTGAGTGCAGGGCGAGCGGGGCGGCCCTCGATTGCGCAGTTCGGCTCGTTCCGCCCTGCCGTCGCTGCGTATGCGGCCGCGGCGGGCTCGCCTGCGCGCAGCCGCGCTTCGTACTCACGCATCGCGCGGATGCCGATCCTCTTCTTGCTGCCTGGCACTTTTTCTCCCGGCGCTTTGCCGTATGGCGATGCGTGTTCGATCTCCGCATTCAGCTCCGCACCGGCGAGAACCGCGAGACCGGAAAGGTACAACCACAGGAGCAGGATGATCACGCCGGCCAGTGCGCCGTACGTTTCGTTGTAGTTGCCCCAATTCGCCAGATACACCTTGAACGCGAGCGAAATCACCAGCCAGAGCAGCGTGGCCAGGATGGCGCCTGGCGTAATCCACACCCAGTCCTGCTCGGCGTCCGGCGCGTAGTAATAGACGATCCCGATCGCGGTGACGACGAGCAGAAACACGACCGGCCACTGAAGGACCTTCCAGGTCCAGGCAAAGGCCGGCCCGAGCTGCAGCATGCTCGCCAGCCGTTCGCCCAATGTCGGACCGGCGATCACGAGCGCGAACGACACCAGGATGAACAGCGCGAGGCCGAGCGTCAGGCCGATCGCGATGAGCCGCGTCTTCCACCAGGGACGCGACTCCTGGATGTCGTACGCCGTGTTCATCGTGCTGATGATCGACGACATCGCGCCGGAGCTGCTCCAGATCGTGAACAGAAACGCGAACGTCAGGATTCCGCCGTCGTCGCTCTCCGAGATCTTGTGGATCTGCTCCAGGAGAAAACTGATCACGTCGGGGGGCGCGACTCCGCCCAGATACTTGACCGTCTCGTCCATGAGGTTGGCGACTGGAAAGAAGCTGGCCAGCGAAACGAGAAACAGCAAGGCCGGGAAGAGCGACAGAAAAAAGTAGTACGCAAGCTGAGCCGACAGGCTCATGATGTCGTCGGCAAAGCTTTCCTTAAGGGTCCGCTTCAGAACATCGGTCCAGCCAATCGGAACCTTGAGGTACGCGAGCACGACGGCGGACGGCTGCAAGCCGGCTGCCACATGTGGTTAAATGCGTCTCCCCGGAACGTAGCGCAGCCCTTCAGGGCTGCCGTACTCGTGGAGGATTCCATGACGAAACACGCGCGGCTGGGCCTGCCCATTACCCTCGCGCTCTGCCTCGTACCAGCGGCGATCCTGCAGGCGCAATCGACGCGTGCGGCGTCAGGCCAGAAGCCGCAGAAGATTGATGAAGAGTACACGCGGAAGATCAAGGAACACACCCAGGATCCGCGCATCATCACCGAGCTGGTGGATCACCTGCCGGCATCGGACACGATTCCGTCGCCGCTCAAGTTCTTCGGCCGGATCATCGGTGAACCGGGGAACCTGACGTACTACAAGGACATCGTCCGGTACCTCGAGGCGCTCGACAAGGCGTCCGATCGTCTGACGATGTGGAAGATCGGAAAGAGCGACGAGGGGCGCGACATGGTCGCCGTCGCGATCGCCGACGAAGCCACGATCAAGTCTCTGGACAAGTACAAACAGATCACCGCCCAACTGACCGATTCCCGGAAGATCAGCGACGCGCAGGCGCGCCAGCTGATCGACACCGGGAAGCCGATTTACTACGCGCTCGGGAGCATCCATTCGCCCGAGACCGGCAGCCCCGAGATGCTCATGGAGCTTGCCTACCGGATGATCGTCGAGGAGACGCCGTTCATCCAGACGATCCGCAACAACTCGATCTTCATGTTCACGCCGGCGACCGAGGTCGATGGCCGCGACAAGCAGGTCGACAACTTCTACTACCAGAAGAAGACCGGCAAGACGCCGCCGCCGCTCGTGTACTGGGGCCACTACGTCGCGCACGACAACAACCGGGACGCGATGGGCGTCTCGCTGAACCTGACACGGAACATGCTCGGCGCGTTCCTGCAGTGGCACCCGACGGTGTGGCACGACCTGCACGAGTCGGTGACCTATCTCTACACCTCGACCGGCACCGGGCCGTACAACACGTCGATCGATCCGATCACGGTCGACGAGTGGTGGCTGCTGGCGAAGGTTGAAACGAGCGAGATGGCCAAGCGCGGCGTGCCCGGTGTCTGGACCTACAACTTCTACGACGGCTGGGTCCCGAACTACCTGTTCTGGGTCGCGAACATGCACAACTCGATCGGGCGGTTCTACGAGACCCAGAGCTACCGGGGCGAGAACTACGACCTGAACGTGCCCGTGACGACCACGAGCCGGGAATGGTACCGTCCGAACCCCCCGCTGCCGTCGATCAAGTGGGGACCGCGGAACAACATCAACATGCAGCAGTCGGCGCTGCTCCTCGCGATGAACTACGTCGCGCGGAACGGCCAGACGTTCCTCGAGAACTACTACCTGAAGAACAAGCGCGCGGTCGATCGCGGCAAGGCGCAGGCGCCGCACGCCTGGTTGATTCCCGCCGCGCAGCGCCGCAAGGTCGAAGCGGCGGAGATGGTCAACCTGCTGCGGCTTCAGGGAGTCGAGGTCCACACCGCCACCGCGGCGTGGGAAAGCGGCTCGACGAAGATCGGCGCCGGCGACTACATCGTCCGGATGGATCAGCCCTACAGCACGCTCGTGGACGTGCTGCTCGATACGCAGTTCTACCCGGCCGCCAACCCGCGGCCGTACGACGACACGGGCTGGAGCTTTCCGCTGCTTCGCAACATCAAGGCGTCCAAGGTGGACGACAAGGCCATCCTCGAGCGGCCGATGACGCTACTGGCGCAGGACGTCAGCGTGCCGGGGACGATCACCGGCGGCGGGGACACGCTCATCGTCGAGCACAACACCGACAACACGCTCGCGACGTTCCGGTTCCAGAACGCGGGCGTGAAGATGCTGGCGGCAGAGGAGGATTTCGAGGCTGGCGGCCGTAAGTTCACGGCCGGGGCGTTCATCGTCCCGGGCGCAGACCGCGCGAAGCTCGAGCCGGCGATCACGTCGCTCGGCCTGTCCGCGTTCGCGGTGAGCGGCGCGCCGACGGTAAAGACGCACGACCTCGACGTCCCGCGCATCGGCTACGTCCACTCGTGGGCGCGGACCCAGGACGAGGGCTGGGTCCGCATGGCGTTCGACAAGTTCAAGGTGCCGTACCACGTACTTCGCCGATCAGAAGCTGCGCGAGGGCAACCTGCGCGCGAAGTACGACGTCATCGTCTTTCCGCACATCGGCGGCGACGCGCAGCAGCAGGTGAACGGGCTGCCGATGATCGGCGATCCGACGCCGTACAAGAAGAGCGAGCTCACGCCGAACCTCGGTGTGCAGGATCAGAGCGATGACATCCGCGGCGGCATGGGCCTGCCGGGCCTCAGCGAGCTCGCGAAGTTCGTACAGGAGGGGGGCACGCTCATCGTCGAAGGATCGACGTCGACGATCTTCCCGGAGTACGGCCTGATGCAGGGCGTGACGGTCGAGGAGCCGCAGGGTCTCTTCGTGCGCGGGTCGGTGCTCAAGGCGGTCTTCGCCGACAGGAAGAGCCCGATCGCGTACGGGTACGATCAGAACGCGCTCGCGGTCTATTTCAACCAGGCGCCGGTCCTGCGCGTCGGCCAGGGCGGCTTCGGCGGCTTCGGCGGCGGCGGGCCGCAGATCCCGGGCGTCGGCCAGAACCTGACGCCGAATGCGGTCCCGGAAACGCTCGCGTCGCTCGAGCCTCAGGAACAACAAGGTGTGGCGCCCGGCTTAAGCCGGGCCGGCCAGCGGCCCATGGTGGACGAGGCGGCTGAGCTCCGCCAGATGGCGCGCGCGTTCGGGTTCAACATCGACGATCGCGCGCCACGCGTTGTCCTGCGGTTCCCGGCCGACCCGAACGACATGCTGTTGTCTGGAGTGCTCGTCGGCGGCCAGGCGCTCGCGAATCGCGCCGTCGCGCTCGACGCGACCATCGGCAAAGGGCACGTCGTCATGTTCGCCAACCGGCCGTACTGGCGGTGGGAGACGCAGGGCAGCTTCTTCCTCGGCTTCAACGCGATCCTGAACTGGAACGATCTCGACGCGGGGAAGGCCGCGGAGAAACGGACGACGACGGAGCAGGCGACGCGCTAGCGGGGCAGGCCTGAAGGCTGCGCTACGAAATCACCAACAATCGTAGCGCAGCCCTTTAGGGCTGCTTCTGCTCACCGATACGATACGACTCGCGCAGAAGCCTGATGAACGCTTTGTCGAGGTCTTCAGGCGCCGTGAGCCTGAACCAGTGAATCCAGTCCTGGCGCAGGAGGTGCTCGACCTTCGTCAGGCTGGGGTGGCTCGCGCGGCGCTTGAGCCAGAAGTGACCGTCGAGCCACTGTTGCTTCGGCATCGCGCGCGCGAAGCGGACGCGGACCTGAAAGACGATGCTGGTTTTCTGCGCGTACACGTTGGCCGGACCGAAGTCCTTGATGACCGCGTCGAGCCGATCGAACAGCTCGCGAACGATCGGCGCCTTGCCTGTGAAATGATCCTCGAGTCGATAGCGGCCGCACGAGTGCCAGATGTTCGGCGTCACGAACCGGTGTCCGCAGGACGGGCACTTCCACAGCCCGCGTGTCGTTGACATACTTGCGTGATGACAGTAGCGCAGCGCGAATTCCTCCGCCACACCGTCGCGACGCTGGCGTACCGCGGGGGAAAGGCCGTCCGCGACGCCCCCGCCGACTTCGGTGCGTTTCGCGTCAAAGAGATGACGCGCACGCCGGGACAGATCCTGGCGCATATCTGCGATCTGCTGGACTGGGCGCTGTCGCAGGCGCAGGGCCAGCAGCGGTGGAACGATTCGACGCCGCAGGCGTGGGACGATGACGTGCGGCGGTTCTTCGCGAGCCTCGCGGCGTTCGACGAGTACCTGGCGTCCGGCCAACCGCTCGGCTTTCCGGCGGAGCAGATCTTTCAAGGCGCGATTGCCGACGCGCTGACGCACGTCGGCCAGATCAACATGCTGCGCCGGCTTGCCGGGTCACGGGTCAAGGGTGAGAACTACTTCAGGGCGGATATCGTCGCCGGCCGCGTGGGCCCCGAGCAGACCGCGCCGCGCCGGGAGTTTGATTGACGAAAAGTTGACTTATGATGTTCGGATGACTCTACGCCGAGTGACCGCTCAGGTAGTCGTACTGTTCGCGCTTACGGTCCCCATCGTCGTTGCCCAGGTCCTGCCGCCCGTGCCGCCTGACGTGGCCGCGCCGCCGGCCGACGCGCAGAAGACGCCGTCGGGCCTCGCGCACAAAGTCATCACGCCCAGCAAGGAGACCGGGCATCCGGGCCCGACCGACATGGTCACGGTGCACTACACGGGCTGGACGACCGACGGCAAGATGTTCGACAGCTCGTACACGCGCAAGGCGCCGTCGACGTTCGGCGTCAATCGCGTGATTCCGGGGTGGGGCGAGGGCGTGCAGCTGATGGTCGTCGGCGAGAAACGCAGGTTCTGGATCCCGGAGTCGCTGGCGTACAAGGGCATGGAGGGCCGTCCCAAGGGAATGCTCGTTTTCGATGTGGAGCTTATGGACTATCAATCATCGCCGACCACCGCGCCCGCTGACGTCGCCGCGCCGCCCGCGGACTCCAAGAAGACACGCAGCGGCCTCGCGTACAAAGTCATCCGCCCCGGTACCGGGACCAGGACACCCGTCTTCCTCGTCGCGCGTGACGGTCCACTACACGGGCTGGACGACCGACGGGAAGATGTTCGACAGCTCGGTCACGGGCGGCAAGCCCATCACCTTCGGTCTCGATCAGGTCATCAAGGGCTGGACCGAAGGCGTGCAGCTCATGGTCGAAGGGGAGAAGACGCGGTTCTGGATCCCGCAGAACCTCGCGTATCAGGGCCAGGCCGGCGCGCCGCGGGGCATGCTGGTGTTCGACGTCGAACTGCTGAAGATAGAAAAATGAATCGTAGCGCAGCCCTTCAGGGCTGCTGCGCCTTTCGACGACCCTAAAGGGTCGTACCACCTAGACCGCCCAGAAATCGCCGATGAGCCCGGCGCCCTCGAAGAGCTCGCGCATGCGTTGCGCGCTCTTCGGCCGCCAGCCGTGATCCAGCCGGTCGCGGTACCACGGGCGGGACAGGCGCCAGGCCGTCTCGAGGTCGACGATCGCTCCACGGGCGTCGCCACGCGCCGCGCACCACCGCTCGACGTGCTCTTCCGACCGGAAGAAGCAGATGGTCGCTCAGGTGTAGGCGACGTTCTCCCAGAAGCGGCGCGGCGGGACGACGAAGTGGATGAGCGCCGATCCGCGAATGAGGCCGTCACGCGCGGTGAGCGCGATCGGTTCCGCGCAGCACGAGCACCGCGACTGGATGTCGGCGTCGCGGTGGAGCAGCGCGACGATACCGAGCGAGTCCCACGCGCAGTTTGCCCACCACTTTCCATCGCCGGCCGCGACGCGGTAATCGGTCGGCACGTTCGAAAACGGGTGAGCCATCCAGATCGTATCGCGCGTCGCGGGCGCCAGCACGAGCGCGTGCTCGGCCTGCAGTGAATCGAGCGCGGTCCGAACGGCCTCGACCGGCGTGGCGAGCTCGCGCGCAAGATCGTCCGCGCCAGGCGCCGCACCCGTCTCGAGAAACTTCCGGTACACGAGGTGGCGCAGGTCAGCCGCGAGCATGGCGCGTGTGTTATACACCACGGATGACTCGGACGCGGTTCCTGGCCGCGGCAGCGGTCGCGCTGCTGGCGGCCGCGACCTGCGCGGAGAAGCCGCTCGAGGGGCCGGTCGCCGCCGACGCCAGCGTCCTGCTGATCACGGTCGATACTCTGCGCGCGGACCGCGTCAACGCGGGGGTGACGCCAGAGATTGACGGGATCGCCGCCTCGGGCACGCGGTTCACCGCTGCGCGCGCGAACGCGCCGCTCACGCTGCCGTCGCACGTGACGATCATGACGGGCGCGTTGCCGCCGGCGCACGGCGTGCGCGAGAACGGCGTCCCCTTCGATCAGGCGCGAGACTCGCTGGCGCAACTGCTCAAGCAGCGCCGCTATCGGACCGGCGCGTTCGTCGGCGCGTTCGTCCTCGACCGCGGGTTCGGCCTGAACGCCGGCTTTGACATGTACGACGATCGGATCCCGCGCGGCGCAGACAGGGCGGCGTCGCTCGAAGCGGAGCGGCCCGCGGAGGCGGTGAGCGAGGCGGCGATCAAGTGGCTGATCGCTCCCGACGATCGGACGCAGCCGTTCTTTCTCTGGGCCCACTATTACGATCCGCACGCCCCGTACGCGCCGCCTGCCGCGTACGCGGCGCGAGCGGGCGGGCGCGCGTACGAAGGGGAGATTGCGTACGCGGATGCCGAGCTCGGCCGGCTGGTCCGGGCGGCGCGCGAGCGGACCGCCGACCGCGCGCTCGTCGTCGCCATCGCTGGCGACCATGGAGAGAGCCTCGGCGATCATGGCGAGCCGACGCACGGCATGCTCCTGTACGAATCGGCGATCCGGGTCCCCGTGGTTATCGCCGCGTGGAAGAACGGCGCGGCGCTCAACCTCGGTCCCGCGGAAGATTCGCGCGCGGTCAGCCTGCAGGACCTGGCGCCGACGTTGCTCGCGCTGACGGGCCTTTCGACGCCGAAGACGATGACAGGCATGGCGCTCCTGGGTCAGCCCAAAGCCCCAGCCCCCAGGCCCCAAGCCCCAAGTGACAGCTATGCGGAGTCGGTTTATCCGCGATCAGCGGGCTGGAGTCCCCTTCGGTCGCTCACCGACGGCCGCTGGAAAGTCATCGTCTCCTCGCGCGTCGAGCTCTACGACCTGGCGGCCGACGCGGGGGAGAGCCGGGACGTCTCCGCCGCGAATTCATCGGTCGCGCTCGCCCTGCGGACCAGGCTCGACAGCCTGTGGCGGCCTGCAGGGACGGCACCCGTCTCCGCCGAGGCGGCCGAGCGCCTGCGAGCGCTCGGGTACGTGGCGTCGGCACCCGACCCGGCCCCGCTCGACAAGGCGCCGAACCCGGCCGACGAGATTGCGTCGTGGGTCGCCTTCGAGCGCGCATTTACCGATCTCAACGGAGGGCGCGCCGCAGACGCCGTCGGGCCGCTCGGCACGCTTGCGGCGCGATACCCCGCGTCGGTCGTCTTCCAGTCGGCGTACGCTCGAGCGCTGAGCGAAGCCGGCCGCGGCCGCGATGCGCTGCAGCGATACCGCGCGATCGTCGCGCGCTGGCCGCGCGACCCGATCCAGTACCACGAGCTCGCCGTGGCGGCCCGCAACGCCGGCGCGGCCTCCGAGGCGATCAAGGCGGAACAGGCGGCGATCGCGCTCGATCCCCGGTTCGCGTCCGCTCACAACGGGCTCGGCCTGCTCCACGCGGACGCCGGCCGTCCGCGCGATGCGGCTGACGCCTTCGCGCGCGCCGCGGAGCTCGACCCGCGCAATCCTTCGATTCAGGTCAATCTCGGCAACGCACGGCGCGAGCTGAAGGACGTCAACGGCGCGCGGATCGCCTATCAGACCGCGCTCCGGCTGGCGCCGGACGACATCGATGCGGCCAATGGACTGGGCGTGCTGCTGCTGGAGGCGGGCCGGCCGCTGGATGCCGTCGTCTACTTCAATCGCGTTCTGGAGCGTGCCCCGGGTATGTATCAGGCGAGGCTCAATCTGGGCGTCGCGTATCAACAGAGCGATCAACCGGAACGAGCTGCCGAAGCCTACCGCGCGGTGATCGACATCGCCCCACCTGGCTCGCGCGAACGCGCCGCCGCCGCGACGTTACTGCGCCAGGTCCACCCATAAACAGTTCGAGGGGGCCCGAGAACCTTCTCGAACCCCCTCGAACCTGATCGAACCTAATCGAACTAGAACGAGAACCGGAACCCGATCTGCCCAACCCGCTGCTCGGGGTTCTGGAAGTCGCCCGAGAACTCGGTCGGCTGCATGAAGTCCGGTCGAGGCCGACTGAGTTCGCGATGAACGTTCCAGGGTTCTTGGCGTTGAAGAGGTTGAACACCTCTCCAATCGCCTCGAGCCGCGAGTTTCCGAACAGTGGGAAGCCGTAGGACACGCGCAGGTTCATCTGCGAGCGCCAGGCGGCCCGGCTGCAGTTCCAGGTCTCGCACGCGCCGATGTCCTCGAAGGTCGCCGTTCCGTCGTCGTTGAGGCCGGTGAACGCGAACGCGCGCTCCGTCAGGTCGTTGTTCTCCCCGTTGCGGTTGAAGTCGACGCCTCGGACGTCGCAACCGGCGGTCGGTGACCGGAAGATGTAGATCGGTGCTATCGTAAAGCCCTTCGCCTGCCATACCGCCGTCAACGTACCCGAGTGTCTGGAGTCGCGCGTCGTCGGTCCGAACACCCGCGGATCGTCGTACAGGAGCTCCGCCTCCTGGAGGTTGTTCGAACCCAGCTCGTCAACCGACGTGCCGATCACGCTCTTCGCGTCGCCGAGCGTGTAGCTCGCCGTCATCATGAAGCCCGTTCGTCATGCGGCGCTGGAAGCCCGTGATGAGCGCGGTGTACTCGCTCTTCCCGAAGCTCGTCGCGGCGCGCGTGCCGGCGGCGTTCGGTTGCAGGTTCAGGAACGCGAGCCGGCGCGCCGCCGTCGGGTTCCCGACCGGCCGCGTGTTGAGCCGCGGCCGCGTGTTCAGGTCGCGCCCGTCGTTCCGGACGAAGTCGACCGTGAACACCATGTTGGGCGCCAGCTGGTGCGACCAGCCGAACGCGGCCTGCCGCGTGTACGGCATCTCGAGGAGCGGATCCAGCCACTGCCCGATCAGCGGCAGCGCGTTCGGATTCGCGTTGTTCTGGCTCGCGATGTTGCTGGTCGGCTGACCCACGCGATAGAAGCTGCCGTCCGGGTTGCGGATGCCGTCCTGGTTGTCCACGTCGAAGATGACGCCCGACCCGATGCCGGTCGCGTCGATCGCGGGGAAGAGCACGTTGGCGTTCGTGTACCCGACGTCCTGATAGACGCCCCAGCCGGCGCGGATGACGTCCCTGCCGTCGCCGCGCACGTCCCAGGCCACGCCGATGCGCGGCTGCCAGTTGTTGCCGTCTTCACGCGGGTCCTGCCCGAAGTTCTCCATGCCCTTGATGCCCGCGAACAGGCCGGCGCGGCCCGCCGCCTGCAGCGGACACGTAGTTCGGATTCAGCGACTGATCGACCTGGATGCCGTCGATGAAGTCGTAGCGCAGGCCCAGGTTCACGGTGACGCGCGAGGTGACGCGCCAGTCGTCCTGGACGTAGAAGGCGTACTGGTCGAGCGGGATGTTCGCCTCGGCCGCGCCGCCGTTCCGCGTCACGCTGACAAGCGGTCCGTTCACGTCGTCGGTCAGGTGGTTGTAGGTGAAGTCGCCGGTCGCGACGTTGAACGTGATGAACAGCCGCGGCTCGTGGATGTAGTTGAAGCCGACCTTGAAGTCGTGCCCGATGCCGCCCAGGCCCGCCTTGTGCCAGGAGAAGTCGTTCCGGAACTGATACTTCTCCTGCTGCGTCGTCTGCGGGGTGTTGCCGTTCTGGCCGATCGACACGCCGTTCGGGAAGTTCTCGGTCGGGTCACTGCTGTTCGCGCTGATGAAGTTCCCGAAGTCCGCGAACTGGAAGATGACCTCGTTCAGCATCGATCCGCCGACCACCCAGTTGTAGTTGGCGTTGATCGAATTGAACTTGTTCTCGCTCGTGCCCCAGTTGCTCGGCGGCGTCGTCGGGCTGGCGCCGTAGGGCTGGTTGTTCGAGTTGCGGCCGTACCGCACCGACACGTAGTGCGCCGGGTTCAGGTTCATCGTCCCCTTGACCGTGAAGAGGTTTTCCCTGATACGGCGTCGCGAACGATGCCGTCGAGGTTCGGGAACAGCCCCTGCGTGTCCACGACCTGGAACGTATCCTGCTGCGTCCGCTCGAACGCCGCGAAGTAGTGAACCTTGTTGGACACGATCGGGCCGCCCACGCTGCCGCCGTACTGATAGCGGCGGTAGTCCTGCTTCTCGGCGCTCGGCGAGCCTTTCGGTCTCCGTGATCGAGTTCATCGCCGTGTCGCGGAACAGCGTGAACCAGCTGCCCTGCAGGTTGTTCGTGCCGCTCTTGGTGACGATGTTCATGACGCCGCCGTTGCTGCGGCCGTACTCCGCCTTGTAGCGCGAGGTGACGAAGTTGAACTCCTGGATCGCCTCGAGCGGGAAGAGCTGCAGCAGGCCGCCGACGGTGTCGTCGTTGTTGTCGCCGCCGTCAATCTGGTAGTTGACGTTGCGCCCGTTGCCGCCGCCGACCTGCGGCGAGTACTGCGTGCTCTTGGTCGGGTCCGAGTGGTACCCGAGCGTCACGCCCGGAATCGTCGCGGCGAGGTTCGCGAACTGCCGGCCGTTGAGCGGCATGTTCTCGATGCGGCCCACGTCCACGACGCCGCCGACCGACGAGGAGCTGGCTTCGATGATGGGCGAGTCGCCGGTCACCGTGACCGTCTCCTGCACCGTCGCGAGCTTCAGAGGAATGTTCACGTCGAGCGTCTGCCCGACGTTGAGGATGATCCCTTTCTGCTCGTGCTTCGTGAAGCCGGACAGCTCGATGGTCAGGTCGTAGGTGCCGACCGGAAGCGCCGTCAGCCGGTACAGTCCCTCGGCGTCCGTGTTCGAGGCCCGCGTGAACCCCGTCTCAATGTTCTTGCCGATGACGGTCGCTCCCGGGAGCGCCGCCCCCTGCTCGTCGACGATCCGGCCCGCTGATCGTGCCGGTCGTCCCCTGCGCATATACCGGAGCCGCCGCAAACGCGACGAGCGCCACGAGCGCGCAGATGGTTCGCTTGCTGATACTCAAAGTGCTTCCTCCCTGTGTGTTAAAGCCCATGGATGATGCGCGGATGAAATAGCAACACGCGGACCAAGACCTCGTCCCACCGCATGTCAACTAACAACTGTGTTTTCAGTTGTTTAGATGGTCAGAACTCGCTGCAGTTCGTCCCAGTTGCGGATTAATCCAAGTCTTTGGATTCAGAGGGACAACATGCCGGATTCCGGGGACGAGATGAGACATCTTACTCGGATGCTGAGTCCCGGCGGGAAGGGGAGTCGATCCGGCGGGTGGGACGGCTACTGGACCGCCCGGAGCAGTCGATCCACTTCCGCTCGCTGGGGCGCGTTCGCCGGCAGACGCTCGAGCAGCGTTCGTGCCTCACGCGCCGCGTCGTCCCGCCGGCCGGCCCGCGCGTACGCGAGCGCCAGATAGAAGCGCGCCTGATGGAAATCCGTGTCGAGGGAAACGGATCGCGAGAGCGCGGAGATCGCGCCGCGTGTGGTCGCCCAGATCGGATCGAAGGCTGCCCAGGTTTGCCAGGACGACCGGGTTGTCTTTCTCGACAGCCTGAGACGCTTCGAGCGTCTTGATCGCCTGCTTGCGATCGCCGCGCGCCGCCTGGCATCCGGCGAGGCCGAGGTACGGATCGGCCGACGGCAGGTCGAAGGGCCATCGCGCGCCTGAAGTGCGGCTCGGCGCCCGCGCAATCGCGGGCCTCCGCGAGCGCGAAGCCGAGGCGCATCTGCGCCTGCGGGTTCGATTCGTCCTCCTTCAGGATCGCCTCGAGCTCGCGTCGCAGCGCGTCTCCGCCGAGCTCGCCCGACGTCACGCGCGCCAGGCGCGCGGCGAGCTCGCGGCGATCCTTGGGATCCGCACGAGTGGAGGGCCCGGTCTTGGAGCCGGCCCCACGTAACCTAGCGCGCGCAGTCGTCGCTCCGCCTCCGGATCGAGCGTGGCGCGCGCGTCGCGTGGGAGGTCGGGGCCCGAAATGCGCGAGACGGATCCATCCAGATCGGCCGCGCGCGCCGGCTCTTCTCTCGCGCGGTCCGTCGCTTCACCGGGATCCTGCGCGACGTTGAACAGCTCGGGCCGCGGCGCGGCAATGTACTTCCAGCCGTCGCGCCGGATGCTGCGCAGCGCGCTCCAGCCGAAGTCGAGCAAAGGGGCGAACGACTCCGCGTAGAGCGCTCTGCCGGCGTTCAGGTTTGCGCTCAACACGTCCACGCCGTCGGTGTCGAACGCGGGCAGTCCGAGCCGCGCGAGCGCGGTCGGCGCGACGTCGACGAGAGAGACTGGCTCCGCGATCGCTCCGCGCCTGACGCCCGGTCCGGCCATCAGGAGCGGGATGCGCAGCGTCGTGTCGTACACGAAGATGCTGTGGCCGATCTCGCCGTGCTCGCCGAACGCTTCGCCATGATCGCCGGCGGCGATGACGAGCGTCGCGGATCGCGCCGGTCCCAGCGCCTCGAGCAGCCGCGCCACCTGCCGATCCGCCTCCGCCACTTCGTCCGCGTATCGATCTCTCGCCGGCCGGCCGTCACGCGGATTTCCGTACGGCGCGTGTGGCTCGAAGAGATGGACCCACAAAAAGAAGCGTGTGGCACCAGCCTTCAGGCTGGTCTCCAGCCACTCGATCGCCTCGTCCACCGTGGACGAGCCTGGCCGCTCGTTGAGCGGACGCGTGTCGGGGCCGCGCGGAAACCGGTCCCCGTATCGAGCGAATCCTCTCGCCAGGCCGAAACGGCGGTCGAGCGGAAACGCCGAGACGAACGCCGCCGTTCGGAACCCGGCCTTTTCGCAGGCGAGCGCCAGCGTCGGGACATCGCCGCGCGCCGCAATCCCGTTGTGACGGGCGCCGTGACCGGGCGGATACAGCCCTGTCAGCAGGCTCGCGTGCGAGGGAAGCGTGATGGGTGTTGGGGCGAACGCGTTGTCGAACCGCGCTCCATCGGCCGCGAGCGCGTCGAGCGCGGGCGTTCGCGCCGACGCGGAACCGTACGCGCCGACGGCATCGGCCCGCAGCGTGTCGATGGTGACGAGGAGAAGATTCGACGCTGTCTGGCGGGCGAGGTCGGCGTCGCTCGTCGTGTTCCGTGCGACGCCGCATCCCCGGCATGCCGTAGCGATCGCGACCGCGCAGAAGAAAAATGTGACGAGCGTGGGACGAGACGCGGCTGACATCGACCCCGGTCCGATTATAGTCGCCGCATGCGGATGGCTCTGGCGCTCGCCGCCGTCGCGAATCTTCTCGCGGGGGCCGGTGAGGATCGGTTGACCCTCGAAAGCCGCGGTGCCCGGCTGGCCGCGGCCGTGCGGTTGCCGGACGGGGGCGGCGGCTTGGCCAAGGCGACCGCGGCAGCTCGAGAGCGATATCCCGGCGCCGTGCTGGTGCACGGTTCCGGGCGAGTCACCGGCGACGAACTTCTGGAGCGCGCGGGCCGGCGTCTCACCGCGATGGGCTTCGCGGTGCTCGCGTACGACAAACGCGGCGTCGGCGGATCGACCGGCGAGTACACGTCGATTGGTCCGGGAAACAGCGACCGGATGTTCGACCTTCTTGCTGAGGATGCGCTGGCCGGCATCGCGGCGCTCAAGGCGCGCCGCGACATCGATCCGTCGCGCGTGGGGCTCGTCGGTTTCAGCCAGGCGGGATGGATCATGCCGCTCGCCGCCTCACGCTCGCGCGACGTCTCCTTCGTCGTGATCATCTCCGGCCCGGCCGTGAGCGTCGGCGAGGAGATCGCCTACAGCAAGCTCGCCGGCGAAGACCCGGGATCGGAGCAGGGCATCGCCGACGCGGAGATCGAGCGCCGGATGCGGACGTTCAAGGGCCCCCACGGCTACGATCCCGTACCCGTGCTGCGGACGCTGTCCACGCCGTCGCTCTGGATCCTCGGCGAGAAGGACCGCAGCATCCCCCTGGCGCGCACGGTCGCGACGCTCAACGACCTGGCTCGCACGCAGGGCCGGCCGATCAGCCTGCACGTCATCCCCGGCGTGAACCACCGGTTGATGTACCCCACGACGGCCCGCCCCGCCGAAGCTTTAGCGGAGGCGGGCCGCCAGCCCGACTTCTGGCGGCCGATGGAAACATGGTTTCGAACGAACAAGATTCTTCGCTGAACCTGCCACGACGCCCGACCTGAAGGGCGGGCCTACACCACCGTCGTTATCGAGGCGGTCCCTGCGGCGCCGTCGTGCTGAACGTGCCCGTCACGGGCACACCCATCGGGCCGACCGGGATGTACACCACGGTATGGTTCGGTGAGTTGACCATCAGCTTCTGCGCCTCAATCGCCTCGTGCTGGACGTAGAGCGGGCTCAGCTGCCCACGGATGATCTGCATCGCGTTGGCGATACCCTGAGCCTGGACCTCGCGCTTCGTCCGCTCCTTGCGCTCGATCTCGATCTCGGTGTCCTTCCGCTCGAGCTCCTGCGTCGCCGCCAGCTTGCGAGACACGGCGTTCGCGATCTCTTCCGGGTACTGCACGTTGCCGACGACCACGCTGCTGACGATGAACGGGCTTCCGTCGGCATAGCGACGAATCCGGCTCAGAACCGCGTCGCCGATTGCGATCAGATCCTGTTTGACCTCGAGTCCTTTCCGCCGCTGCACCTCGTCACGCGCGAAGGTCTTCAGCGGCTCCCGCACGAAGTGTCCGTACGCCACCTCGACGACGGTATCCGGCGAATGCGTCGAGTCGCCGTTGCGGACCGTCGTGCTGTAGCGCTCCATGAACAACGGAACTTTCGTCTCGTCCACGCGCCAGACGGTGTGCACGCGGAACGCGATCTTCAGGTTGTCACGGCTCAGCACCGCATCGTCACCGATGAAGTTCTCGGTGTAGGTGTACGGCGTGATGCTGACGTTCGCCACGCGCACCAGCCACGTGCGTCCCGGCGAAGTCGGCCCCGTCTGAACGCCGTAGAAGCGCGACTTTCCCAGCACGGCCCCTTTCGTCAAATAGCCCACGTACCCCGCGGGCGTGACCGGGTTCGACGATCCGAGGAACCACACCAGCACCATCGCGCCGAGCGCAACGAACGTTGCGGCTCCGACGCTGACCGAGACACGACGGTCGAATCCCTCCGAATAGCGGGTAAGAGACAACACGGCAGGCCTCCAATCGGCCGACGGGGTTAGCTGACGGGCTCGAGGTTGGAGTTCCTCTACCGCTCGATCCAGCGTGGCGAGCCGGATTCTGCGGATTCGCCCCTTTGGCGCGTGCGCGCGCCGGTTGGGTCCCCCGCGACGCTCTTCAGCGTCCTAGGCGTAATCCGAGATCGTAGCGCCAACCCGACTGTACGTCAAAGACCGGCTGTGCTATTTCGACACGCGCGCGCATATCATTCTCGGTTGTGCGCGTACTTGTTGCCGGCGCCGGAGTGATCGGCTGCGCGATCGCGCACGAGCTCGCGCGGCGCGGCGCCACCGTCACCATCGTCGATCCGCGTCCAGTGGGCGGAGGCGCGACGCAGGCATCCGCCGGGATGCTCGTGCCCTATCACGAGGCGGAGCATGGCGGCCCATTCCTCACGCTCGCGGAGCGGAGCCTCGACCTCTACGACAGCTTCATCGCGCGAATCGGCGCCGACCTGCCCGATGCGGAGGTCGAGTACGCGCGTACCGGCACGCTCGAAGTGGCGCTCGACGATGCGGCCGCGGCGGCGCTGGATCGTCAGGCGTCGGCGCACAGGCCGCGGGCGTCGCGTGCCGGCGGCTCGATCCAGCCGCCGCCCGAGCGATGGAACCCCAGCTCACGTCCGATGTGACCGGAGCGCTGTTCGTTCCGGCGCACGGTTTCGTCGCCCAGGAAGCCATGACCGCCGCGCTCGCCCAGGCAGCGATCGCGCGCGGGGCGGCCGTCCTTCGCAGAACGGTCTGCGGCGTTCGACGAACGGGCACGGCGTTGACCTCGGACACCGACCAGGGACCGCTCGAATCGGATCGCGTCGTCGTCGCCGCCGGGAGCTGGAGCACCCAGGTGCGCGTCGAAGGGGACTCGCCGCCGCTTCGTCCGATTCGGGGCCAGCTGCTGCGGCTCGAGTGGCCGCGCGCGCCGCTTGCCCGGATTGTCTGGGGGCCGCGCTGTTACCTCGTCCCGCGACGCGACGGAACGCTGCTCGTGGGCGCCACCGTCGAGGACGTCGGCTTCGACGAGCGTGCGACGGTTGCCGCGGTGCGCGATCTGATGGAGGCGGTGTGCGAGGTCCTCCCGGACGGGTGGCGCGCCGGATTCAAGGAGGCTCGTGTCGGTCTGCGGCCCGCGACGCCGGATGGCCTGCCGATCCTGGGACCGTCCGTTGCGCTCGACGGCGTCGTCTACGCGACGGGCCACTACCGGAACGGCGTGCTGCTCGCGCCAGTCACCGCGGCACTCGTCGCGGACCTCGTGCTCGAGGGCCGCATGGATCCACTGCTCGAGGCGTTTTCGCCAAACCGTTTTGTGGAGGTAACATGTCGAAACTCTCACGCGCCGATGCCGAGGCCCGGCTGAAAGATGTCAAGGGCTGGTCGCTCGAGGGGGACGCGATCCGCAAGCAGTACACCTTCGGCTCGTTCCGCGAGGCGATCTCGTTCGTCGTCCGGCTTGCGTTCGATGCCGAGGAAGCGGATCATCACCCGGACATTCTCATCAACTACAAGCGTGTGACGCTCACCTGGAGCACGCACAGCGCGGGTGGACTCACGGAGAAGGATTTTGCCGGAGCGAAGGGCGCGGACAGGATCTCCTGGGTGTAGCAATGCTGAATGTTGATTGCTGAATGTGGAGTTAAAGAAAACCTACAGTTCGCGCGAGGTGGCGTCGCTGACGGGACTGAGCGCCCGGCAGCTCCAGTGGTGGGACGCGAAGAAGTTGTTGCGGCCCGCAATCCCCTCGCGGCCGACCGAGGCCGGCGGCTTCACGGCGCGACGCTACACGCCGGTTGAGCTGCTCGAGCTGCTCGTGCTCGCCGACCTGCGGCGCCGCGGCTTTACGGTCCAGAAGATCCGCCGGCTGCTCGACACCCTCAAGCGCCGGTTCAACGTGAGGCTCTTCGAAACGATCGGCGGCGCCGGGCCGGTCACCCTCCTCACGGACGGCCGCGAGGTCTATGCGCGGACGAACGGCGGGGAGATTTTCAACCTGCTTCGCGCGCCGACGCAGCCGCTGCTGGTCGTGGGCGAGGAACTGCCGCTGAAGGAGCTGTCGGCGCGTGCGCGGCCGTCGCGGCGGAAAAAGGGGCGCGTCAGCCGATCGGGAACACGTCGTCGAGGCCTTCCGCCGGGCGCGGGATGACGTGCACGCCCACGAGCTCTCCGACCTTCCGCGCCGCCGCCGCCCCGGCGTCCGTGGCGGCCTTGACCGAGCCCACGTCGCCGCGCACGATCGCGGTCACGAGCCCCGCGTCGACCTTCTGATAGCCAACGAACACGACGTTGGCCGTTTTCAGCATCGCGTCGGCCGCTTCGATCATGCCGACGAGGCCGCGCGTTTCGACGAGGCCGAGCGCCTCGCCAGGCAGGGGAATCTTGGATTTTGCCATGTTTTCTTTACGTTATCTTGCCCCGCGCCGCGACCGGCAGGGTCTCGACGACCGTCGAGCCGTCCACCATCCTAATGCAATCGACGAGATTCGACACGACGCATGAATGGTTTGGGAGCACGCGGACAAGATTCCCCGGCTCGAGGGCGCAGGCTCCCTCCACTACCCGGACGGTGGCATGCTCCTCGGAGAGGCGCTCGATGAGCAGCCCCCGGTCCGGCTCGCTGGACTCCAGATCCTTGAACACGACGCCGTACCCGGGAGTCGGCTGGAACCCGCGCGCGCCGTCCGAGCTGAGGGTTTTGCTCCCGCAATCGAGAATCACGCGGTCCGGGGATGGCCGCGACACGACGCGCGCAAGAACGGTGAGGGCGCAGTCCTCGTAGCGGGCCGCTCCCATACCCACCTGCGTCCGATCGAAGTAGACGTAGTTTCCGGGCCGGATCTCGGTGAGGTTGCTCTCTTCGACGCTGAACTTCGCCGTCGGGGTGGCGCCGACGCTCATCTCCTCCAGAGCGATTCCAGATTCCCGTGCAAGCGTTGCGAGCGTCTTCGCTTCATCTGCGGCAATCTTTCGAAGTTCCTCTTCTGAGCCCGCGAGGTACGCGTGCCCGGCGTGGCTGAGGAGGCCGCGCAGCCTCAGGCCATCGAGCGCTCCCACGCGGCGCACGAATCCGGCCGCATCCGGCGCCGAAGGATCGATGCCGCACCGGTGAAAGCCGACGTCCACTTTGACCAGCACGTCGAGCGTGCGCCCGGCGCGATGCATGACCTGCGCCCAGGCCCGCGCAACGGCTTCGTGATCCACGATGATTGACACGCGCGTCGTTTCCATCAGCCGCAGGACACGCGACGCGTTCGACGGGTGAACCGGATACGGCAGGCGGATATCCTCGATACCCTCCGCCGCGAAAACCTCGGCTTCACCAACCTTCGCGCAGCAGATTCCGATCGCGCCGCGATCGATCTGCTGCCGTGCGATCGCCGGGCTCTTGTGAGTCTTCGCGTGCGGCCGCAGCGACAACCCGCGCGCGGATGCCGCCCGCTGCATCCCATCGAGATTTGCCGCAAGTCGCGTGGAATCAACGAGTACCTGTGGCGTCGGCAATTCCGTAATACGCATGACGGCCACAGTCTACTCTACGCACTTCGGCAATCCTGTGTGCAAGAACGTGACACTTAAAAGTGAGTAGGTCTCCGATCGTACCAACAGCCATCTCCCTTCCAAACACCTGATCCATAAGCGTTTATGTGGGAATCCCTGGCCCGCTGGCGACCAGGGCGAAGGGTTTGCCTTGCGTGGGGGTGGTGACGGCAACAACTAAACCCGGCTTGTGTCGGGAGGACTTATGAGAAGCGGAAGGCGGTCCAGCCCCCGTCGGTTCGTTCTCGCGGTCGTGGCGGCGACCTTGATCTTCAGCGCACGGCTTGGCGCTCAGGACAACAGAGGACATGACGATGACAGGGACAATTCGAACAGGCCCCTGATCGTCGCGGCAAAGGTCGACGTACGCAAACGGCACGATCCAGCTTTACGGCTACGACTTCGGCCGGACTCCCGCCGTGTGGATGGACGGACGGTATCTGCAGATCGAGAGCGTGAGCCGCTTGGGCACCTCGGTCCTGGCGCGCCTGCCGGCGATCTCGAGGCCGGCGTCTACCTCGTGCGGGTAGCGCGCAGCCGGAAATCGAACGCGGCATACGACGATTTCAACGTGACGTACAACTACGGCGGCCACGGAGAGCCAGGGCCGCAGGGGCCGGAAGGACCGCAGGGCCCGGCCGGACCTCAGGGTCCGCAAGGTGCCCAGGGCGCGCCTGGTCCAACGGGCGCGACGGGTCCGGCGGGACCAGCGGGTGCGACGGGCGCGACCGGTCCAGCGGGTCCGGTGGGTCCGGCAGGACCGGCGGGTCCGACGGGTGCGACGGGTGCGACGGGTGCGACGGGTGCGATGGGACCGATCGGTCCGATGGGTGTACAGGGACCGCAGGGTCCGACGGGACCGCAGGGTCCTCAGGGTCCCCCGGGCCTGACGCAAGGCTCGCACGCCGCCGGTCCGGCGCCTGCGGGGGGAATCCCTCCCGGACTGGCCTTCCTCGTGCCGACCGTGACCGTGACGACCGCCGCGGGACAGTCGATCTACGTCACGTCTCAGCGCGCTCTCGGAGCGACTGGACTTGCGTTGAACGGTTTCGCCAACGGACTGACGCTGGCGATCTGCTATTCGACCGGCGGCGGCCCGGTCTTTTCGAGTGCAACGTTCGCCCAGGGCCTGCGCGTCGCGAACAATACGCGCGTCAACTTCCCGATGACGGCGATCCTCACGTTGCCGGCCGGCACGCACACGGTCGGACTGTGCGGCGCGACGTCGGACACGAACTGGAACTCGAACGATCCGAACGGTTCGACGACGGCCGTCGTGTTCTAAACGTGGTGTCCCAGACGTGGTGACTGAACCGCTCAACACCATCCTCGTCGGCTCTGAAGAGCTGGTCGCGGCCTGGTGTGCGCATGCGGGGCGGGCCGCCGACGTGCTCGCCTTCACCGACGCCGACGCGAACGCCGCTTACGAGGCCATCCTCAAGCGGCGTCCGCGCGTCGTCATCCTCGATCAGATGGTCGCCTCGACCTCGCGCGGCGCCGCGCTGGTCGACTGCGTGCGCGGCGAGGCGTCGCTGGCGGGCGTCGAGATTCGGATGCTGTCGCCGGAGTCGGCGGCGGCGCTGACCTCGCAGCACGGCCACCACATGCCGGCCGGAGCGCTGGTGGCGCTCGCGCATCCCATGCAGATTCGGAGCGTGCGCCGCGCCGTGCGGGTGAAGATGCCCGGCGGCGTCGGGGCGATCGTCGACGGACGCCCCGTGCTGCTCATCGACCTGTCGATTCACGGGGCGCAGGTGCTGTCGTGCGAGATCCTGAAACCGAACCAGAAGATCAGGATCACGCTCGATGCGCAGACCGGCATCCGTTTCGAGGCTTCGGTTGCCTGGGCGACCTTCGAGCTCCCCCGCGCCACCGATCCGCAGTACCGCGCCGGGATGGAATTCTGCGATGCGGATCCGGCGCGCGTGCAGCAGTTCTACTCCCGCCTGACGGTCCAGCAGTAACCCGCCTTTTAAGGACGACCCTAAAGGGTCGTGCTACAACACAAGATCCGTAGAATCCGTGGTCGTGATTCTTGGAATCCGTGGTCGTGAGCCATTTAGTCCGTGGTCAGGAATCCCCTGAATCTGGATTGATCGACGTGGAACCCGGGAAACACCGGAGCCGCGTTTGCGATCCCGAGGTGTCTCACGGCCACTTCGGCGAAGACGTCCCTGAAGTCCGTCGTGACCGCGAGGTCACGGCCCTCGAAGCGCTGCCGCGATTCGAGGCCGGGCCACTCGCCGTACACCCTGCCGCCGCGCACGCCGGCGCCGATGACCATCATCGCGTTCCCGTGGCCGTGGTCCGTGCCGCGATTGCCGTTCTCCGCCACCGCCCGCCCGAATTCCGACATCGTCAGGACGAGGACGTCCGCCATGCGGTCTCCGAGATCGGCGGTGAGGGCGGCGAGGCCGCGGGCGAAGTCGTCCAGCCGGAACGCGAGCTGGCCGGTCGAGGCGCCTTCGTTCACGTGATGGTCCCAGTTGCCGGTTTCGGCGAACGCGACCTCGAGTCCCACGTCTGCCTTGACGAGCTGGGCGATCTGGCGCAGCGCCTCGCCGTACGCCGATCGGGGGTACTGCGCGCCGTTCGCGGGGCGGTACCGGGAGGGGTCGGCGTTCTTGAGCATTCGAATCGCCTCGAATGCCTCGCTGCCGGTCTTCGTGAGCACGCGGTCGGCCGCCGCCGCGTACTCCGACTCGAACGACGAGGCGACGTCTCCCTTCATGCCCCGCTCGCGAATCCCGAACTGACTGAGCCGGCCGATCGCGAGCGCCTGCGCGGTGCCTTGAAGCGCGCGCGGGAGCTGCGGCGCGAGCGCTACGGCGCGGAATGGCGTCGCGGCCGCGTGCTCGCGCGCGTGCAGGCAGCGGTTCAGCCAGCCGTCCCGCGTGCTCTTGACGCCCGGCGTCGCGCTCTCCATGTAGTCCTGCGCGTCGAAGTGCGAGCGCGTGCTGTCGGGCGAGCCGGTCGCGTGAACGATCGCCAGCTCGCGCCGATCGAAGAGCGGCTTGAGCGGAGCCATGCGTGGGTGCAGGCCGAAGAAGCCGTCGAGGTCGACCGCGGCGTCGGCGCCCGCGCCCGGGCGGGGAATCGCGATCGTCGGCCGCGCGGCGTAGTACGCGCGCTCGCCGTGGGGCACGATCATGTTCAACCCGTCCACGGCGCCGCGCTGGAAGATCGCGACCAGAATCTTCCGCCTCCCGGATGAAGCCTCGGCCGCGCGCGCGAGAAACGCCGGCGCGAACCCGAGGCTCACGAGCGCGATGCCGCCGTTCTTCACGAAGACGCGACGTGAAATCATGGCTGTCCTCTTTTTTTTCTGCTCGCGGGGCCCCACCCCCGCTCGCGCGCGCTCGGCGGTGCGGCTTCGCCGCACTTCCCTCCGGCGCCTCGCGCGGGCCGCAGGCGCTTGCCCCAAGCCCTATTTCCGCTGAAACTCCGGCGACCCGAGCGCGAGCGCGAGGAGCTTGGCCGGCTCCTTCGTCTTCGCCAGCGTCGCGGCCGTCGCCTCCGACACGTGCCCGCCGAGAAGCGATTCCGCGACCGATCCCGGTCCGGTCCCACGTGTCGAAAGGTCGTCAAGGCTGACGCGAACGCCGCGCATTGTTCCGTCGGCGAGCGCGACCGCGAAGTTCATGCGGTTCAGGAGCGCGCCCGTGTTCACCCAGTCCTCCGCCGTATCGCCGTAGCCGGTCGGCGGCTGACACATGTAAAGCGGCATGCCGAGGTCGCGCAGCGAACGAAGGAGCGGCAGCGACGTGTCCACCTCGGCGCCGGTCGCCCGGACGGCGGTCGCGACGAACTCGAGCGGCGTCTTCACCTTTGCGCGCCGGGCCGCGGGCGCGAAGAACTCGGCCGACGTCAGGATGACGCGCACCGTCTCGCGCAGGTCGCCGCCCGTCTCGCGGAAGCGCGCCGCCGCGCGATCCACGAGCGCCGCCGGCAGATCGTCGGCGACGAACCGCCGCGCGAGCTTCGTCGCGAGGAAGCGCGCCGTCGAGGGATGCGCGGCGACGATGTCCAGGACGCGCTCGCCATCTTTCCGTCCGC
Source organism: uncultured Acidobacteriota bacterium (assembly GCA_963847125.1). Lineage (GTDB taxonomy): Bacteria > Acidobacteriota > Vicinamibacteria > Vicinamibacterales > 2-12-FULL-66-21 > DATAEE01. The sequence goes on along the minus strand of CAWJYM010000004.1, from coordinate 277,477 downwards.
CGCCGGGCGCGATGCGCTGCCCGAGCAGGTTCTTCTCCCCGTCGTCATGCATGCGCGGCTCGAAGCGGTAGCTCCCACCGCGCCGGGGGTTCTGGATCGTCCATCCCGTGAACGCGCGCGCCACCTCCACGACGTCCTGTTGGGTGTAGCCGCCATCCACCCCGAGGGTGTGCAGCTCGAGCAGCTCGCGCGCGTAGTTTTCGTTGAGCCCGGTCGGTCGCCGTGGCGCCGGTGCCTGCGGCCGGGCCCGGCGCCGCATTCCGGACCGGCCGCGTGCGGCCGCGGCCTTCTCCGCCATCTTCGGGTCGGCGCTCATCCAGTTGTCGAGATAGAAGAGCATCGCGGGGCTTTCCGCCACCGCGCCGAGGAGATCGCGAAACTTCCCCAGCACGTGCGGCCGGATCACGTCGCGCTCGTACTCCATCAGATAGATGCGATCCGCGCCCTTGCCCGCGAAGATGTTGAAGTGGTTGAACCAGAAGTCGACGAGGACCTCGTTGAGCTGCCGCTCGCTGTAAACGGCGCGCAGGATCCGCTGCTGGCCGAGCTCCGCGAGCGCCTCGCGCTCTTCCATCATCACTTTGTTTTGCGCTGGGGCCCCACCCCCAGCGCCCGCCACGCCTCGCTTACGCTCGGCGCGCTGATCCGTAGCATCCGGGACCGTCCCCGCATTCGGCTCACTGGCCGCCGCGTGCTGGCGCTGCCGTTCCCGACGCTCCATCATCGCGGGGATGAAGTAGCGCTCCGCCAGCTCGCGCGTGGACATGCCCAGCGTGTCGAAGCCGGCGAGCCGTGCGGACATCCCCTCGTCAGCGAGACGTTCCGGCCGGAGCTGTTGATCGATGTACGCCGCGAGGCCGATCTCACGGACGCGCTCGACGTCGCCCGGTCGCGGGCCGTAGCCGATCCGGTTCAGCACGTGACGGACCGTCGCCGCGTCAGGCTTGGCTGGAACCGCCGACGGCTTTTCAACTGTGCCGACTGGGTGATGCGAGGCGGAAGGGCTGGTGGCGAGAGCGGCACACACCAGGAACGTAACCAGGGGACGTATCAGCCTCATGCCGGGTTAGACAGGGCCCGCCGGCTGGGGGTTACCCCACGCTCAGGTGCCCGTCGGTACGATGGTGGCCGTTTCCACCATGAGAATCACCGTTCGCTCCGGCGCTCGCGGTCGGTGCATCACGCCCTTCGGAACCACGTAGCCCTGCTGCGGATCCAGGGTCACCGTACGGTCCTCCAGGTCGATCAAGAACTGGCCCGAGACAACATAGAAGAACTCGTCCTCCGCGTCGTGCTTGTGCCAGTGATACTCCCCCTGCACCACGCCGAGCCGGACCACGGACTCGTTGACCTTGCAGAGTGTCTGGTTGTACCACGGGAACTTGCACTCGGCCACGAGCTGCCGAACGTCGATCACCTCGAGGGCGTTGTGTAGAATATTGAGCCGCGTTTCGTACGGATGCGTGGGGGTGGACATGACCAGCAGTATCGTATGCCTCATGCAGCTCGTCCAGGCATCCGGACAGGCGCTCGAGCAGGCGCTCGACGAGTCCTACTCGCTCTGGGGCGAAGGGCTGTCGCGACCGGACTACGGCCGCTACAACGCCGCGCAGCTTCGAACGGACTGGGGCGCCGCCAACCTCGCCCGCATGGCGCTCGTCGAGGACGGCCGCCTGCTGGCGACGGCGAAGCGGTACGATCTCGTCGCGCGCCTGGACGGACGGCCCCGGCCGGTGCTTGGCATCGGCGCCGTGTTCACGCCGCCGGATCTGCGGCGGCGCGGCTTCGCGCGCGAGCTCATCGACCGGATGATCGAGGACGCTGCCGCGCGCGGGGTCACCGGCGCGCTGCTCTTCTCGGAGATCGGCCCCGAGTACTACGCGCGTCTCGGCTTCTCGATCGTGGAGGTCGACGAGCTGAGGTTCGAGGTGCCGCCCGGGCGCGGAATTCCCGCCATCCCCATGCGGAGCGGCGACGACCGCGACATCGCACGGATCGCGGAGATCTCCGCCCGGATGACGCAAGGCTTCCGCTTCGCGCTCGAGCGACCGGCGCCGTTCATCCAATATGGGTTGACGAAGAAGCGGCTGCTGGCCGGACTGACCCCAGGCACCGCCCGTGAGGTGGGATTCTTCGTTGTCGAGGAGGGCACGCAGCCCGTTGCGTACATCGTGATGACGATCACGCCCCGCGGCCGCACGCTCGAGGAGTGCGGGGACCGGGATCCGTCGGGCGCGCGCGTCGGCGCGATGCTTCAGGCGTACGCCGCCGTCAGGCGTGAGGACCCGCTGCGCCTGAACGCGTGGCTGCCGCCCGGGTTTTGCCCGCCGCAGCTTTCAGTCACGCGTCGGGCGGCGCCGCGCGACGTCATGATGACCCGCGGCATCGATCCACCGCTCCGAGCGGCGGAGGTCGGCTATTGGCACGGGGACATATTCTGATTGCTGATTGTGGAATGCTGATTGCTGAATTTTCATTCAGCATTCAGCAATCCTCATTCAGCAATGGGTTATTTGCCTTTCTCCATATACCGCCGCCACTCGTCGACGATTTCACCGCGCGGTCCGCTGGCAGCGGTGTAGGCGGTGCGGTACTTGTCGAAGCGCACCAGATCCTTTTCCTTCGACTCGATCGGCTGGCCGGCGGCGTTGGCCTCGTAGAGGATCCGCATCGCAAAGAACAGACGAGCGGGCTCGTTCGGACCCTTTTCGAGCTGCCCCTCGACCGCCTTGAGCGCCTCGTTGAACTCGCCGACCATCGCCGCCGCGACGACCAGCCGTACCTGCACGTCGTCGTTCTGCGGCCAGAGCGCCGCCGCCTCGCGGGTGACGTCGAGCGCGCCGGCGCCGTCCCGCGCCCGCAGCAGCGCGTCCGCCAGCACGATGTAGATGAACGGCGCGTCCGGCTCGGTCACGAGCGACGTCGCCCAGGCGGCGGCCGCTTCCTTGTCCTTCCCGCCTGCGGCGTAGCACGCGCCGAGGTAGAAGATGGCCGGGAAGAAATCCGGAGACGCGCGAAGCGAGCGCCGGAAGGCGTTGCCGGCGGCGTCGAGATCGCCTTTTGAATAGAGTGCCAATCCGCCGACGAACGAGGGAAGCGGCGTGTCGTCCGGCTGACCGGCGACGTCCTTCTGGGCCTCGTCGAAGCGTCCCGCGCGCGCGTGCGCGATCGCCGAATCCATCCCCTTGGCGGCCGCGGCGGCCGACGGATCCTGGCGCATGCGATCGAGGAAGAAACCGACGACCGTTGGATCGAGCACGGTCTTCTTGTCGAACGGGGGAAGATCGGTCGCGACCGCGGCTCGGGACGGCGCACGGCTGCTTCCCGTCGCGCGCGGCGTCGCCGACGTCGCGCTCGCCGGCGAGCGCAGGACGGTGAACGGCCGCACCACCCGACCGATCGGTCGTCCGTCGGCGAGCACGATCGCGCGCGCCACGTAGTCGCCCGGCGGCAGCAACGCGACCGGCACGCGTCCCTCCGCGACGCGCCGCGTGCCCTTTCGGATCGTCCTCGATGCGTCCATCGGTCGATTCGAGCGCCCGGCCGTTCTCGTCGGACGCGACCTCGAACCGGACCTTCGTTTTCGCGAGCTGGTCCGGCGCCTCGGAGTACAGCTCGACGTACCCGACGATGCTGTCGCTCGCGAGTCCTGGCGTCGCGGCCGGCCGGGACGTGGATTCCCGCGATTTCCGGGGCTCGGCGATCATCAGATCTCCGAACTTCACCTGTCCGGCAGTCCCCAGAGCGGCCTTGAACGTGTGTTCGAGGCTGCCGCTCGTGCCGTCCGGCGTCAGCACTGCCAGCTTGAGCGTGTATGAGCCGGGATCGACGAGCGTCGCGGCCGTGTAGGATTGCCAGCCGTCCCCCAGCGGCACCAGCGTCGATTTCTTCAGCGGTTTCTCCAAGCGGCTCGCGGCCAGCCGGCCGCGCGTGTCGACGAGCATGTACGCGAGCGCGAGATCGCCCTCCGCCAGGTGGCGGCCGGCATTGATCGCGGCCGCGACGTAGACTTTCAGTTTCGGCGTGCCCGGCTCCTGAAAGACGTAGGTGGTGGCGCGGAGCGGTACGTCCGGCGACACGAGCGGTGAGCGCAGCGCCTCGGCGAGCTGCTGCTCGTCGGTCATCGACGACCGCGCCGGATCCACGGTGAACTGCTGGCGCGCGCGGATCGTGATGTCGCGGCGCGTCGTCTCGACCTTGATCCGGTGCCGCTTGCCGTCGCGGTCGGTCTCTTCCGGCTCGAAGCTGAGTAGGTAGTAGCCCGACAATTCGAGCGACAACCGCTTGAACGCCGACGCCGGGTCCGCCGCCGCGGGGAACACCGCCCCGCGCGCGTAGCCGGCGAGCGTCTCGAGGCCCCGGACGCGCAGCTCGCGATCCTCGACCCACGTCGGCGAGATGCGCGCGACCGACGCGTCGAACTCGTTCCGATCCAGCTTCAATACGTACAGGCTCACCTGCGCCTTCGCGGCGTGCTCCGCGACCCACTCGAGGTCGCTGATCTCGCGATCGACGACGAGCCCTTCCGACACGAACAGCAGCGTCTTCGGTCCCGGCGACACGGCCATGCGATCGAGCAGCGCGCGGAACGCGAACAGCGACGACTGCGTCCGCTCGCGGATCTGCGCGACGACCATCCGGGCCTCGGCCGGGAGGCCGTCCTCGCACTCGGACAGGGCCAGGCCGCTCATCCCGGCGCACTCGCGCGCCGCCACTTCCTGCAGGACGAGGTTGTCGCCGCGGTCGATCGCGTACGCCTCGCCGACGCCGATGTGATGGAAGCCGCTGATCGGGTCCGACTCGCCGACGACCTGGGGCAGGGAGGACTTGACGAACGCATGGTTTGCCGTGAAGTCGATGTGCGGCCCCGCGCCCGGCAGGACGTGCAGGCCCACGCGATCCGCCGGCGAGAGCCCGTCGATGAACCCCGCGGCCGCCTCGAGCGGCCGACGCGCGCCGAGCTTCGAGATGTTCCCCTGATCGACGACGATCATGATCTGCCGGCCGCCGCCTTCGCCTTCGTTGCTGCTGTACGGCGGACGGGCCGACGACGTGGGCGCGCTCCGGCGGGATGACGAGATGAAGCTCGCCGACGCCACGCGGCGCGGCTTGCCGTCCACCTGGATGTTGAAGTCCTCGGCGGACATGTCCGCGACCGGCCGTCCCCGCTTGTCGATCACGATCACGTCGACGATGACGCGATCAACCGTCGTGCGGAACGTGACCGCCGGCTGGTCCTGCGCCGGCGGGGGCGTCTGCTGCGGATCGGGCGGCGGCTGCTGGGCCGCCGGCGGCAGCCCGGTGTGGGCGGGCGGCTGCTGTCCGGCGACGGACGCGGAAACGACGGCGAGAAGCGCTGCGAAGACGAACGATCCGACGCGAGGATTCGACGCATGCATGGGTACCCACCTCAGTCGTGTTTCGTCAGACGATAGCCCTGGCGCGCGCGTACCCGATAACCTCCCGCCACGTCCACCTTGATTCGGCGCCACGCGCCCGCCGCCGCGTCCGGAGGCGCGTAGCTGATCAAGTACTGATGCGAGAGATCGTCGATGATTTCCTTGAACGCCGCCTCGAGCTTCTCGAGATCCTGCGTGAAGAAGGCGCGGCCGCCGCTGACGGTCGCGATGTTCTCCATGATCCGTTGCAGCGGGGCGTGGTCGGCGGCCCGCCCCTGTCCGATCGTGTAGACCGTCGCGTCGCTGCCCTCGACGCGGCGGTTGGCGGCCTCCCGGGTGGCGTGGCTGGACTGATCCTCGCCGTCGCTGAACACGACGACCGCGCGCCGCCCCGACTGGCGGCCGACCGAGTCGATCGCCTCGATGATGGCGTCGTACAGCGCGGTGCCCCCCCACGACCGCAGACGGTCGATGCGGTTCGCGCGGTTCACCGGATCCGTCGAGCGCCGGATGAGCGGGAAGACGTTTTCGTTGAACGCGTAGATCGTCACCGGCGTCTGCGGCGGGACGGCGGCCTGAAACCGCTTGGCGGCCGCCTTCATCGACGGGATGAAGTTCTCCATGCTGCCGCTGACGTCGAGCGTCATCACCAGCTCGAGTGGGATGTTCTCGGAGGCGAAATGCGTGATTCGCTGCTCGACGTTGTTCTCGAAAACCTTGAAGTCGTCGGCCGTCAGGCCAGACACGAACCGGCCGCCGTCGGTCACGACGACCGGCACCTGCACGACGTCAACATCCACACGCTCTGCGTAGTCCAGCTTACGCGTCCGCACCGTCTGAGCCAGCTGCTGCCCGTCGTCGAGCGTGGCCGTGACGCGGAACGTGTGCTCGGCGATCCCGGCTCCGGCATCCCACTCGCACTCGAACGGCGGCCGCTGCAGCTCGCAGACGAGCTTCGTGTCGGCGAAGAACCTCACGCGCGTCACGCGCGTGAGGGCCGACATCGGCTCGACGACCGCGCGGAGCAGGACCGGCCCGCCGACGAACGTGTCGTTCTCGGGCGACAGCACCCGGAGCGTCGGCGCCGTGCGTCTGAGGCGCGCGGGACGCCTCGAGCCTGACGTCGGGCAGGAGGCCGAACGCCGTGGCGGTCGCGAGAGCCGCGGCCGCCGCGGCAAGAGCAGGCTTCATGGTGTCCTCCGCGGCACGAGCGGGCCGCTGGCCGTCAGCGCGGCGATGATGTCGATCATCGCGTCGGCCGACAATCGCCGCGCCGCGCTTGCGAGCGCGTCACGATCGTCGGAGTGCATCGTCGTGGCGTCGTCGATCATCTGCTGCGTCGCGTACGCCATCATGTCTGGCGCGAGAGCCGCCGGCAGCTTCAGCTCCGCGAGGGTCTCGACCACGCGGAGCGCGATATCCGGCACCGTCATGGCCGTCATACCGATGGCGGGCCGGCCCGACAGCAGGCACGCATCGCCGCTAGCCGGATAGCGTACAGCTAGCCCCCCCTCCAAGGGCAGGGCCGCGGTGCCCCAGGCGTCGAGCCGATCGGCCGGAATTCCGGGCTTTCCCAGCGCCACCAGCTCGGACAGCCACAATTCTTCGAACGCCGCCGCCGGATCCCGCGCCGCGATCCACGCCAGCGCCTGCCGCCGGACTTCGTCCATCCGGGCTTCCGCCGCGATCGTGGCGGCTCCGTTCGGCTCCGCGAGGAGCGCCCGCGCCCGGGTGCGCCCGCGGGCCAGCGCTGCCGCCAGCGCATCGCGATCGGCATCGGCAAGCTCGGTCCAGCTCATGAGCCGCACCGTTTCGGCCAGCGTCCGTCGGTCGTTGTCGCTGACCTCGGGCGGGGGCGGCAGGCCGGTGTCGAGCTGCCGCCGGAGCGCGAGGCGGGAGAGTCCGATGTCGAGCGCGATGAGCGATCCACGCACCATCCAGCCGCCCGGCCCGAATTCCTCGCCCGGAATGTCCCACGCGGTATCCGCCGCGGTAGGGCCGACGCCAGCGGCCGCCGAGCGCAGCGCGTGCCGACGCGCGACGTTCGCCGCGCGCGCCGCCGCGCTCGTGGACGACCCCACGCTGAGCGCATACACAATCGACGCGAGCGTATCGGCGGAGATGGCCTGGCTGTCCGCGCGGCCCGGATTGGTGGCGAAGGCGCTCAGAGAAAGCCAATTGCCACCATCCCCATCGTCAGGCCCGTTCGAGTCAGCGTCCTTGAGCGATGCCAGCAGGGCCTTGTCGCCCGCGAGCGCGCGCCCGGCCGTGAGCCGGTGCGCCGCCAGGGCGACGTCGAGGCCCGCGGATCGGTGACGCGCGCGCACGCGCTCGGCGTCGGCGAGGCGCGCCGCCGCGGGATCGACACGGTAGGCCATGCCTTCCCAGTCCAGCGACGGCCGGACCGCGTCGCCCCGGATGCCCGCCGCCGCGGCGATGACGATCCGCTCGATCGGCTCGCTCTCGGGCGACATGCCGGTCACCTTCACGAAGGCCGGCACGAGCGACCGGTCGATCCAGTCGATCATCGGTCCCGCGTCGGACTTGAGCGACGCTTCTGCCGCCGCGAGCGCGTCGTCGGTGAGCGCAGCCGCGGTGTCGGCGCTGATCGCGCGGTTCTGGCGGGCGTAGGTCAGCAACGCGATCGCCGCCTGGATCGCGACGAGCCTCGGCCGGTGTTCGCTGTCCAGCGTCTCGCCGGGCAGCCGCTCGGCGAGCGCCGCCGCCCGTGCGTAAAGCGCCGGGTCGCGCACTCCCATCCGCTCGAGTGAAAGCATCAGCGCCGGCGCGCGTGCGAGGCCGCACAATGCGTCGCGAACGTGGCTGGCGGAGGAGGCCGGCGGCGCGGGGAACACGCGCTGGGCGAACAGCAGGAGGCGCAGACGCTCACGGGCCCGGCCGACGCCAGGAGCGACCACCCTGGATGCGAGCCACGCCGCATCGATTGGGGGAGATCGCGCGATGTCGGGACCGCGGCTCCCATCCCGGCCGCGCGCCGCGCATCCACGCGAGAAGACGTCCTCCCACAGCTCCGACCAGAGCGGGCCGATGAGACGGCCGCCATCGTCCACGTGAAGCGCCGAAAACAGCAGCGCCCCGTCGACGGCGGTCCGATTGAAGGGCCGGCGGCTCGGTCGCCATTCCTCCTCCGGCCGCGAGAACGCTTCGTACAGATTCTCGGGATTGCCGGCGAGCGCGTACCGCAGGCGCGGCTCGTCGAGGTGGGCCATGGCGTCGTAGAAGAACGCCAGGCGTCCGCGGCCGCGGGAGAGGAGCCGCGGCAGAAACTCTTCGGGCCGGCCGAGCGGCTCGCCAACCAGCCGCTCCCAGGTTGCGTCGAACGCGCCCCCACCCGGCGGGAGCACACGGCCGTTGCCGATCCGGATGGACTTGCCGAACGCCGCGAAGACGGCCGCGTGCTCCCGGTGGATCGACGCGAGCGTCTGCGGGTGGGCCGCCAGCCATTCGAGCGTGCCGTCGTCGAGCGCGTACAGGCCGTTGTACAGCAGCGCGCTCGATCGATCCGCGAGGATCTCGAGGGCGAGCCGCGTCTCAGGGACCGACCGGCCGAGAATGGTGCGCCAGATCGCCGGGGTCAGCGGAAGGGGAATATCGTCCGCCTGGCCGGACGCTGGCGCGAGGAGGTAGGCGAGCACTTTCGCCCGCCGCGCGTCGACGCCCGGCGCGTCTCCGAGGGGCGCATCGTAGATGACGCGGGTGACCTCGAGCAGGACGCGCGCCGGGCCGGGCGATCGGTGCAGCCCTGCCGCTTCGGCGAGCGCCGCCGCTCCGCCGGCGAGCGGCACGGTCGATCGCACGTCGGCGGCGGCCGGCACGGCGGCGAAGGCCAGCAACAGGCCGCAGGCGGCCGCCGACGCTGCGCTCACCTGATGCGGACGCGGCTCTGCTCGCGCATGAATTGCTGCACGTACCATGGCCCGCCCGTGCCGCGCCCTGTCGAGCCGCTCGCCTTCCAACCGCCGAACGGGTTGATCCCCGGCCACGCGCCGGTCGTCGCGCCGGCGCGTCGGTTGGCGTAGAGCACGCCCGCATGCACGCGATTGAAGAACTGTTCGATCTCGCGGTCGTCCTCCGAGAAAATTCCTGCCGTCAGGCCGTACTCGGTGCGGTTCGCGAGCGCGATCGCCTCGTCGAGCGTTGCCACGTCTCCGACGACGGTGATGGGAACGAAGAGCTCTTCGGAGAAGAGCGGGTGATCCGTCGGCAGTCCGTCGATGATCGTCGGCTCGACGAACCAGCCGTGCGCGAAGGGCCCGTCGGTCAGGCGACGGCCGCCGGTGAGGATCTTCCCGCCGTCGCGCGTCGCCTGCGCGATGGCGCGCTCGTAGGTCTTGACCGCCGCCTCGTTGATGACGGGTCCGAGCCAGACGTCGCGCTCGAGCGGGTTGCCGATCTTGATCTTTTTCGTCTTTGCGACGAGCAGCTCGACGAACTGCTGGCGCAGCTCCTTCGAGACGTACACGCGGGAGCAGGCGGAGCACTTCTGTCCCTGCGCGCCGAACGCCGACCGCCACACGCCGTCGGTCGCCTTCTCGAGGTCCGCCGATCGCATGACGATCGCGGGGTTCTTGCCCCCCATCTCGATCACGAGCGGTCGCGGCATCGGCCGTGAGCCGTTGTCGCGAATCAGCTTCATCCCGACGTCTTTCGAGCCGGTGAACACGATGCCGTCGATCCCGGGATTGTCGATCAACTCCTGGCCCGCGGTCGCTCCGCCGCCGGTCACGAAGTTGAAGACGCCGTCGGGGACGCCGGCCTGTTTCATGATCACCGCGAGCTGATAGCCGAGAAGCGGCGTGTCCGAGGCCGGCTTGAAGACGACCGTGTTGCCGGCGACGAGCGCGCCTCCCGCCGGGCCGGCCGCGAGCGCGAGCGGGAAGTTGAACGGGGAGATCACCGCCCAGACGCCGTAGGGCCGGAGGACGCTGTAGTTCTCTTCGGCGGGGCTCAACTTGCCCATCGGCTTCGTGAAGCCGCCGTTCTGCTCCATCTGGTCGCAGTAATACGCGATCAGATCGGCCGACTCCTCGACGTCTCCGACGCACTCGAGCCGGTTTTTCCCCGCCTCGAACCCCATCAAGGCCGACAACTGCCAGCGGTGCTCGCGGATGGCTTCGGCGACGCTGCGCAGGATGAAGACGCGCTCCTGCCATGACTTGGCGATCCAGGCGGGCGAGGCCGCGCGCGCGGCGGCGATAGCCTGCTGCACGTGTTCGCGCGTGCCTTTCTGAAAACGCCCGAGCAGGATCCGGGTGTCGATCGGGCTCCTGTCCTCGAACTCGGCGTCGGCCCGTAACTCCTGCCCTCCCACTACTAATGGATAGCTTCGGCCAAACGTTTCCTTGACCGCCGGGATGGCTTCGTCCAGAGCGCGATGGAGGTCCTCCATCTGGTCCGCGCTCATGGTCGCGTACGTGATTTTCATCGGTTTTTTCGCGGTCGTCGCGGCGTCCGTCACGGGATCCTCCGGTGGGGGTGAGCCGCCTATTCTATTCCGTGAAACCGCTGCCTGTAATGGAGAAACGATGAGTCGCCGGTTACGTGGACAGGACGGTGGCGGGGCCGCCCATTCGGGGCTGGCAGAGCTGGGACGACAGGCGGGTCCGCTTGATTAGCGGCCGGCCAAGGTCGCCGCGGCGCGGTCGAGAGCGGCGGCCAGGCGCTTCGCCTGCCTCGCGACTTCCGGCGCGTTGCCGGCCTGCACAGCCTCTGCAACGCCGGGCAGGAGCTCCGGGGCGTATGTGAACTTGGGTGCGTAGATCTGATGACGGTACCAGGGGCGACCCGGGATGCCTTCCGGATCGAGAAACGCGCGCTCGGCGGCGATCAGGCGGCGGTTGACCGCGCCGGACGTGCCGTCCGCCAGGGCGGCCTCCATATCCCGCGCTGCCCCGGCCGCGGCCGTCACGAGCCGATCGGCCGCCGCGCGCGCCGGCGCGAGCTCGGTCGCGTAGCGCCGGTCGACGTCGCCGATGAATGCCCGGACGCGCCCGGCGTACGCCGCGTAATCGAGCGGCAGCACGTCCGCGTTCGCGAGCCGCAGCGCGAGCAGACCCCAGACGCGCACCATCGCCGCGTGGTAGCGGAAGCCTGGATCCCCGATCCGTGCGACCCAGTGGTGATTGTCGTAGACCGAGTGATAGACGCCGTACGGCCCGTCGAATGAGAGATCCGCGATGGGGACACCGAGGAAATTGAGGAACACCGTGTAGTCGGACCCGCTGCCCAGTTTGTTGTTCACCAGCTCGCCGCCGCCGCCGGTCGGGAGCGTCCCGCGCTCCTTCTGCGCGCGCGCGCGCCAGGCAGAGACGATGGGAATGCGGGCGACGGGGTCCCGGACCTCCGCGGCGACTTCGCCAATCAGCCGGTTGAGAGCCGGGACGGCGGCTGCGCCGAAATTCGGTCCCGACGCCGCGCTGTCGACGTTCAGGTACGCCACGGCATGCTCCTGGAGCTCGCGCTCGTGCTGCTCACCCCACTCCGTCGACGACGTCAGCGTGAATTCCTCGGCATCCCAGCTCGCGAGGAGAATCGTCCGCCTCGGCCGCACGCCGGCCTTTGCCAGGGTTCCCAGGGTGCGCGCGAGCTCCATCAGCGCCGCGGAACCGCTCGACGGGTCGACGCCGCCGTACATCCACGCGTCGCGGTGGTTGCCGGCGATGACGAGCGACTCGGGCTCCTCGCTGCCGCGGATCTTTCCGGTGACCGTCCAGATCGGCCGCACCCGATCGTCCATCTTGAGGCGCAGGCGAATCGTCGCCGGTCCCGGGCCCACGCGGTAGGGAAGGGTTGCGGCTGTCCCGCTCACCGAGGTCCGGCTAAAGCCGGACGCTACGGGTGAAAGCGAGGGAATCCCTGCGCCCTGCCACCCCTTCGGCGCTTCGGGACCTTTAATCGCGCGCAGGATCACCTGCGCATCCTTCCACGACAGCGGCGCGCTCATGATTTTCGGCAGCGCGACCGATTCGCTCGCCGCGATTCGCTTCGCTCCCGGCACGGACGCCCATCCAGGCGTCAGAGGGTCTCCAGGGACCATGAAGTCGAACACGATCCCGCCGCTCTGGATGTGGCTCTCGGGTCCCCACGGACCATCCGGGTACACCTTGCCCTTCTTGAACCCGTCGTCGGCCGGATCCGAGTAGATGAGGATGCCCGCGGCGCCTCGTTGCTGGGCGGTGAGCGCTTTGAACCCCCGGTAGCTGTACGGGACTGAGTACCGGACGAGCGCGATCTTTCCTTTGATGTCGATGCCCTTCGAGCGCAGCCAGTCGTAGTCCGCCGGGTTGCCGCTGCCTGCGTACACCACCGGCGCGGTCACGTCGCCCGACGCCGAGTAGGCGTGGTAGGGGAGACCGACGTCGGCGTGCGTGTACTCGTCGCCCGCGATCGCCTCTTCTTTCATCGACGCGCGCCACGGCGTCGGCGCCGTCATCTCGACGATCACTTCGTCCGGGTACGGAAGCAGGACCTCGTGTTCGGTGATCTCGACTTCTTCGAGGCCGTACTCGCGCCAGCGATCGCGCGTCCACTCCGCGAGTTCCCGATCGCGAGGCGTTCCCGCCACATGCGGCTTCGCCGCGTACTCTTTGTGAAATTCGAGGATGCGATCGGGTTCCACGCTTTCCTGAAAGCGCGACTCGAGCAGGCGTTGTGCGGAGAGAGATGACGGTGCGAAACCAAAGATGGGGCTTGGGGATTGGGGCTCAGGGCCTGGGGAAACCCACGCGCCAGCGGCGAGGCCCAGAAGTCCGATGCCGACTCCAAGCCCTAAGCCCCAAGCCCTAAGCCCTGGCATGTTTCAGAATCTCTCTCGCGGCATTCCGCCCCGACGCCCCGGTGATGCCTCCACCCGGGTGTGTCCCCGCGCCGCAGAGGAACAGCCCGGCGATCGGGGTCCGGTACCGGGCCCAGCCGAGGATCGGCCGCATCGTGTAGAGCTGGTCGAGCGACAGCTCGCCGTGGTGGATGTGGCCGCCCGTCAGGCCGAACTCGCGCTCGAGGTCGACCGGCGTCAGCACGTGACGATGGAGCACGTGGCGCTCGAGATCCGGCGAGTACGCCGTGAGCGTTTTGAGGACGACATCCGCCAGGGCCTGTCGGCGCTCGTCCCAGCTGGTGCCGCGGAGCGTGTATGGCGCGAACTGCGCGTGGATCGACATGACGTGCTTGCCGGCGGGTGCGAGCGACGGATCGGCCACCGACGGAATGGTGACGTCGAGGTACGGCTCCTCGGCGAAGGCGCCGTACTTCGAGGCGTCGAACGCGCGCTCCAGATAGTCGATGCCGGGGCCGACGTGGACGCGGCCGGCGAGTCGTGCCGCATCCCCTCCCAGCGCGGGGAACGACGGCAGGCCGTCGAGCGCCAGATGGATCTTCGCGACCGTGCCCGGAGTGCGATAGTTGCGCGCGCGGGCGGCGAATCCCGGCTCGAGGTCGAGCGGATCGAGCAGGTCGAGGAACGTGCGCCGCGGATCCGCGTTCGAGACGACGGCGGCCGCCGGGATCTCTTCGCCGTTTTCGAGCACCACGCCGGTCGCCGCGCCGTTCTTGACGACGATGCGGGTGACGCCGGCGCCGGTCCGGATGCGTGCGCCGGCGGACTCAGCCGCTTTGGCGAGCGCCGCCGCGAGCGCACCCGGGCCGCCGCGCGCCGTGATGGCGCCTCCCCCAGGGAGCGGGTCGAGCGCGGCGGCGAGCAGCAGCACGGCGGCGCTTCCCGCCGACCAGGGTCCCAGATTGGCGCCGTGAATGCCGCGCGCGGCGATCGCGGCCTGCAGCAGGTCGGTCTCGAACCATTCGGAGACGAAGTCGGCGGCCGCCATCGGCATCCAGCGGAGAAGCCGGAATCCGTCGCGGCGGCCGAGCGCTCTGAACCGGCGCCCCGACTGGGCGAGCGACCAGAGATCCGATGGCGACGGCCGGTCGATGTCCGGCGGAGGGGCATCGAGCAGCCGCTCGAGCAGCTGCGCGATCCGCGTCAGCGACGCCTGGAACTCCGGGTAGCGCTGCGCGTCGCGCTGCGAGAACGCCGCGATCGACGTCGCGGTGTGCGCGGGATCGCGCGCGAACGCGATCGCGCGGCCGTCGGGCGACAGCGCGACGAGGTAGGGATCCGGCGTGATGAGCGACAGCCCGTGGGACTCGAGCCGCATGTCGCGCGCGACGTCCGGCCGGATCGGGCCGATCGAGTGCGCGAGGATGGGCGCGCGGAAGCCGGGCGCGATCTCCTCGGTCGCCGCTCCGCCGCCGACGCGCTCGCGTTTCTCGAGGACGAGCGGTTTCCTGCCGGCCCTGGCGAGGTAGAACGCCGCAACGAGGCCATTGTGGCCACCACCGACAATGACGACGTCGTGCCCCCTGTTGGTCATCGCCGGTCCTTCAACATCACGAACGCGGCGTTGCGACCGGGCGCCCCCATGATCCCACCGCCCGGGTGAGTCGCCGATCCGCACATGTACAGGTCCGCGATCGGTGTCCGGTACTTCGCCCAGCCCGGCGCGGGCCGCAGGAAGAACAGCTGCTCGAGCGTGAGCTCGCCCTGAAAGATGTTGCCCTCGGTGAGCCCGAACTCCCGCTCGATGTCGAGCGGCGTGAGCACCTGACGGTGCAGGATGAGATCCTTCAGGTTCGGCGCGTGCTCCGCGATCGTGTTGACGACGGTGTCGCCGAACGCTTCCCGGTGCTCGTCCCAGCCGCCTTCCTTCAGGTGATACGGCGCGTACTGCACGAAGCAGGACATGACGTGCTTCCCGGGCGGCGCGACCGACGGATCCGTCAGGCTCGGCAGGACGATGTCGATGTACGGGCGGCGGGAGTAGCGGCCGTACTTGGCCTGATCGTACGCGCGCTCCATGTAATCGACGCTCGGCGAAATCGAGACCGCGCCGCGCAGGTGCGGGCCGGGACCCGGCCGACACGTGAAGCTCGGGAGCGCGTCGAGCGCCATGTTCACCTTGCCGGACGACCCACGATACTTGTAGCGCCGGATATCTTCGACGAACTCGTCCGGCAGATGCTCCGTGCCGATCATCTTCAGGAACGTCAGGTTGGGGTCGACGCTCGAGGCGACCGCCCGGGCCCGGATCTCATCGCCGTTGGCCAGCACGACGCCGCTCGCGCGTCCGTCGGCGACCAGGATTTTCGCGACCGGCGCCTGCGTGCGAATCTCGGCGCCCGCCTCGCGCGCCGCGCCCGCGATCGCGTTCGAGATCGCGCCTGTCCCGCCGCGCGACAGCCCCCACGACCGGAACGCGCCGTCGATTTCCCCCATGTAGTGGTGGAGGAGGACGTACGCCGTCCCCGGCGACCGGACGCCCAGAAACGTCCCGATGATGCCGGATGCCGACATCGTCGCCTTGAGCACGTCGGTCTCGAACCACTGGTCGAGAAAGTCGATCGCGCTCATCGTCATGAGCTGGACCTGGTTGTAGCGGTCGTCGGGCGGCAGCTGTCGGAAGCGCTTGAGCAGCGACCAGAGATCTCGCAGCCCGCCAGGCTCGAGACGCGTCGGATCGGGCGGCGTCATGCCGAGGATCGGCTTCACGAACCGCCCCATCTCGATCATCGCCTTCCCGTACTCGTCGTACGCCTCGGCGTCGGTCGAGGAATGCCGCGCGATCTCCCGCCGCGTCTTCGCGTGATCGTTGACGCGCCACAGGTAGTCGCCGCTCGGCATCGGCGTAAACGTGCCGTCGAGCGGCAGAATCTCGAGGCCGTGGCGGGGCAGATCCAGCTCGCGGATGATCTCCGGGCGCAGGAGCGACACGACGTACGAGCACACGGAGTACTTGAACCCGGGGTAGATTTCTTCGGTGACGGCCGCGCCGCCGAGCACGTGCCTCCGCTCGAGCACGAGCACCTTCCGTCCGGCACGCGCCAGATACGCTGCGGCCGTGAGGCCGTTGTGGCCGCCTCCGATCACGATCACGTCGTAGTGCTGGGACATGCAATCAGAATTCAGAATTCAGAATCTAGAATTTAGAATTTAGAAGGGGTTCGGGGTCCTCGATGCCAGAGTGACCCGTGCGGAAGATCAGAGTCCGGCGGAACGGCTCTCGTTGCCCAGGAGCAACGTATGCATGACGAGATGAATACGGGCGAGCATGAGGTGCCCGGATTCTACCACCCACGTGCGGATCAAAGTCTCCTAGATTCTGAATTCTAGATTCTATATTCTCGACGAATCATGCCGATCGGAACGCCTTTCCACGAGCGCACCTTTCCGCTCTGCGAGAGCCTCAACTATCGCGAGTGGTCCGGCTACTACACGGTCAGCGCGTACGAGACGCACCACGAGCACGAATACAACGCCATCCGGAACGCCGCGGCCCTCATCGACGTCACGCCGCTCTACAAGTATCTGGTCACCGGCCGCGACGCGACGCGCTTCGTCGATCGGCTGATCACGCGCGACGTGCGCAAGATGTCGGTGGGGCAGGTCTACTACACGCCCTGGTGCGACGAGCGAGGCAAGGTCATAGACGACGGCACGGTCTCGCGGCTGGGGGAGCAACGATACCGCTGGACGGCGGCCGATCCCAGCCTCCGCTGGTTTCGTCAGAACGCCGCCGGGCTCGATGTGCAGATCGAAGATGTCTCTGAAAGGGTCGCCGCGCTCGCGTTGCAGGGACCGACCTCCGCCGGCCTTCTCCGCGCGGTCGCCGAAGCGGATATCGACAAACTGAAATACTTCCGCGTCACGAGCGGCCGCATCGGGCGCGTCGCCGTCGACATCTCGCGTACGGGCTACACCGGCGACCTCGGCTACGAGATCTGGATGGACCGCGCCGACGCGCTCGCGGTCTGGGATGCGCTCGTGGGCGCCGGAGACGCCTTCGAGATCAAACCGGCCGGCATGCTCGCGCTCGACGTCGCGCGCATCGAGGCCGGGCTTCTCCTGATCGAGGTCGACTTCTTCAGCAGCAAGAAGGCTCTCATCCCGTCGCAGCTCTACACCCCATCCGAAATGGGCCTCGGCCGTCTGGTGTCGCTCGACAAGGAGCGGTTCGTCGGCCGGGCCGCGCTCGAGGCGGAGGCGGCCCGCGGCGCCGCGCGTCAGGTGTCGGGGCTGGAGCTCGATTGGACCGAAGTCGAAGCCATTTACGAGCGCGCCGGACTGCCGCCGTCGGTCGCCGCCACGGCGTCACGCGTGGCCGTCCCGGTGTACAGCGCCGGCCGTCAGGTCGGGCGGGCGACGTCGACGACGTGGTCTCCGGTTCTCAAAAAGATGATCGCGCTCGGGACGATCGACGCAGGGTTCTTCAATCCAGGGACGCGGCTGGAGATGGAGGTGACGGTCGAGGCCGTCCGCCACCGCGTGGCCGCGACGGTCGTCAAGACGCCGTTCTTCAATCCCGGGAGGAAGACACAGAGTCCAGCCCCCTAGAATCTAGGATTTAGAATCTAGAATCTAGAATCTAGAATCCAGAATCCAGAAGGATCGAACGGTCGATCAGCTCGGATCATCCGGGTACCGTCCGTCTTCTGAATTCTAGATTCTGAATTCTGAATTCTGGTGTTACGGCCTCTCCACGTCGAACTCCTTCGACCCCGCCGGCTGGCCATTCAGGAAGATCTCGGCCTTGTATTTTCCGGGCGGAAAGCCGTCGGGCTTCGAGATGTGGAACTCGGTCCGGGCTTCCCCCGTGGGGGAGATGGTCTCGGTCGACTCATCCACGAGCTGGCCGTCGGAGAAGGTCCACCGCGCCTTCAGCTGGGCGCTGGGAGCCGAGCCGCCGGTCTTGACCGAGACGTAGATCGTGTCGTTCGGCTTGAACGCCGCCGTGTTGTCGCCGATCGACTTGTCCGCGTTCAGAGAGCGCCCGATGTCGATCTCCTCGACCTCGAGGCCCCGCCCCGCGGTCCCGGTCGTGTTGTCAGCCGAACGGTTGTTGCAGGCCGCGCCCACGATCGCCGCCAGCGCCAACGCCGGGACAACACCGAGCCTCTTCCGTACGTTCCATGCGTGCATCTTCGTGTCTCCTGTTGATTCGGCTGAATTCGTCAGGCTCGAGGTCGGCCTACGGGATCGTCAGCGTCCAGCCTGGATGGATGAGGTCCGGATCCTTGATCAGCTCGCGGTTCGCGTCATAGATGCGCCGCCACTCGTCGGCGTCGCCGTATTCCCGCTTGGCGATCTTCGACAGGCTGTCGCCTTTCTGAACGATGTAGGTTCGCGCCTGCCGTTGAGCCGGCGCCGCAACGCTTCCACTCGTGCCTTCGGTCCGGGCCGCGGTAGAGGAACTGCCAGATTGCACCTTGCTGAAGTCGGGTTTTGGTTCGTCCTTGTCCTTGAACTTGTCGAAAATTCCCATGCCTACCCCTCCTCGACAGGGTTAAGCATGTGACGTGCCCATCGAGGCAGCCGAGATAGCAGAGGACGCGGGGACGGATCAAACGCAGAGGTCGCAGAGAACGCGGAGAGCATGAGCTGAAAGCAGGATCGGCCGGGGCCCGACCTTAGGTCGGGCCTGGGGTTGCACGAACGAGCGCATCGGTAAGAGCCATTCGATGAATCTCGGGGGAGGGCTCTTGCCGATGCGCTCGTTCGCGCAACCCACGCGCCGAAGGCGCGCCGGCCGATCCTGCTGCCAGCCTCTGCGTGCTCAGCGCCCTCTGCGGCCTTTGCGTTGAGATCGTCTCAGCGCTCGCGTCTCAGCAGCGCTTCGAGCGCCGGATAGTCCACCTTCCCGTTGTGCCGCTTGTCGACCGGTATCGTGTCGAAGACGACGACGTCGTCGAGGTGCGCCCACTCGAATCGCTCGAGGAGTCCCGAGCGTGAGAAAGGCGCGGCAGGCCGGTCGAGCTCGATGACCAGCGTCCGCCTGTCTCGGTGCATGACGAACGCGCTCCGGCGAATCTCTTCCACGTCGCTCGCCGCGGCCTCGACCGCGAAGGGATAGAGCGTCCCGCGTCGATCGTTCACCCGCGCGCTGCAGCGGCCGAGGAGCCACAGTCGGCGTCGATCGTCGAAGTAGCCGGCATCCCCCGTACGGTGCCAGACGCGATCGCCCACGCGAATCTTGGTCTCGGCGTCGCCGGCGCCGTCCAGGTAGCCCGGCAGGACGTGCGGTCCGGCGACCACGATCTCTCCCGTCTGTCCGCTCGGCAGTGATTCGCTGTCGAACGCCGCGGCCGCAGGGTAAGGTCCGAGCGGCGTGCCCCATCGATCCGGCAGCACCCGCACGTCGATCGCCGGCACGGGCCGCCCGGCGAGGAGCCCGGCGCCGCGCGTCATGGCTTCGAGATCCCGCGCTCCGATCTCGCCGCGCTCCAGATGCGCGATCGGCTCGGCTTCAGTCGATCCGTACACGGCGCTGACGAGAGCCCCGGGCGCGACGGCGGCGACGCTCCGCAACAGGTTCGGGAAGACGGGCGCGCCGCCGGTGAAGATCCGCGTCATGCCGTCGAGGCGCTCGCCGCGCATCTGCAAATACGCGGCAAGTCGATCGAAAAGCGCGGGTGACGCGGCGGCGCGCGTCGGTCCTTCGATCCGCACCTGACGTACGAGCCGCGCCGGATCGATCGCGCCTGGCCGCCGCAGATCGACGTCCGGAATCACGCTGGTGACCCCCGACGCGAGGTTGGCGAGCACGAAGATCGGGAGGGTCGCGAGGTCCATCTCGCCTGCCTGCAGGTGGAGCTCGTCGGCCAGGATCTGGTGCTGGGCGCGGAGGAAGCCGTGCGTGCGCACGGCCGCCTTGGGTTCGCCGGTGCTGCCGCTGGTGAACGTCAGGAGGGCGACATCCTCGCTGGCGCACGGTTCGATGCGGTTCGTCGCGCCCGCGTCCGGCGCCCGCCCTGCGACCGACCGGGTCCCCGGCAGCCGCCCGCCAATCGCGAGCTTGATCGGCAGCCGCCGGATAGTCGGCGAGACGATCCGCAGGGCGTGCGCGCGCGGCGTGGCCACGAACGCGCGCGGGCTGGCCCGGGCGCAGCAGCGCTCGATGTGAAGGCGTCCCGCCGATGGATCGACGAAGACCGCCGTCACGCCGAGGCGGAACATGCCGACGAGCGTGACGTACAGCCGCGCGGACATCGGGCAGAACACGAGCGCGCGATCGCCCGGTCGAAGCCCCGCCGCCGCGAGGTCCGCGGCGGCGCCTGCGACGGCGCGCTCCAGATCCGCGAAGCTGAGGCGCTCCGCGCGGTCGACGACTGCCTGCTGGGCAGGACGCTCGCGGCACTGCTCCTGAAGAATGCCCGCGATGTTCATGGGCCGAGACGGCGGGCGAACAGTTGATACCGGCGTATCGTGCGGGCGTACCGCCGGCTGATGTTCTGCGAGACGTTCTCCTCGTGCATCAGCGCGTGGATCGCGCGCGTGAAGCCGAGCTCCCGCGCGGTTGTCTGCGCCGCCGCCACGAGCACGCTGCCGAGTCCGGCCCGGTTCCGTCCTTCCCCGACGGCAACGGTCTTGATGACGATCGTATCGACCGCGCGGCCCCGACGAGCCTGAAGCGCGTCCGGAATCGCGACGAGAAACCCTGCCAGCTCGCCTGCGCGCTCCGCAAGGATGACCAGGTCGGGCTGCACGAACGGCAGCACGGCGCGGTTCTGCTCCAGGAACTCCGCTTCGTCGATCGGCGTGTAGAGGAAGTTGTGCCTGAAGCTTTCGAGCGACAGCGCAAACATGCGTCGAAGATCGGAATCGGGGTTCTTGATGTCCAGCGAACGGAAAGTGACGCCCGAATCGGACAGGCGAGCACGCGCCCGCGCGATGCGCGGATCCTCGCGGCTCAGGTCCTCGTTGAGGGCCGAGGTGTAGCCGGCGATCGGCGCGAACCCCGCCTGGCGCCAGTCGTCCGGCCAGTCATCCGGATTGTCAGGCTCGAGAAAGAACGGCGGTTCCGGGTCCCGTTCGGTGACGAACCGATAGCGGCGCCAGGTGTTGCCGTCCATCGGACCAAGGGCGATCGTGCATCCTGCGGCGCTGAGGCTGCCGCACGCCGCGGTCAGCAGCGCGACGCCGGTGGCCGCGTCGCTCGCGGCGAAATGGCCGATCACGCCGACGCGTTCGCCCGGCAGCTCCGGCGCCCGGGTCCACCAGCAGGAGCACCGGCCGTTCAGGATCGATCCGTCCCCGACCCACAGGACATGGAGATCGGGGGCATGACGCTGGCGTTCCTGTTCCGGTATCGGATCGACCGCCGTCCCGGACAACTGAGGCCAGGCCTCGCCGGGCGCAAGGGTGCGTGCGGTCATGCGATTCCTGCCGCGTCGATCGCCATCGCCATCAGCCAGCCGGCCGCCGAGGCGACGGCCGCCGACGCCGCCTGCAAGACCCAGCGGCGCGTGTCCTGCGGCGCGTTTCGGATCGACGGCTGCGTCCGCACGAACAGCGCGACGCCGATCGCCATCGCGCCCACCGCGCCGATCGACAGCAGCACCGTTCGTCCGGCGACGCCTTCCAGGAGGAGGAACGGCAGCAGGACGACGATCCAGCTGATCGACAGCGCACGGGTGACGAGGAGCGGCACCGACCGCGATGGAAAATCAGCGGCCAGGCGGCTGGTCCCGAAGATAGCGAGGTGGGTTGCGAACACCAGCGTGAACGGAAAAAGCAGGAGCGAGTCT
This sequence comes from uncultured Acidobacteriota bacterium, assembly GCA_963847125.1. Classification (GTDB taxonomy): domain Bacteria; phylum Acidobacteriota; class Vicinamibacteria; order Vicinamibacterales; family 2-12-FULL-66-21; genus DATAEE01. Next base: position 255,482 of record CAWJYM010000004.1, on the reverse strand, counting down.
CCGGACGCCCGCGCGAGAGCCAGCCAGGCGATCGCCGCGACCCACACCGAGAGGATCACCGGGACGTCGTGCATCCTTCGGCTGTTCTCCGGCGTCCGCGGCGACATCAGGCTGTAGCCGACGAACACGAACAGCGGCGGCACGAGCCACCGATACCCCATGAGCGCCCAGGTGATGTAACAGAGAAACACGCCCGCCACGAGCGAGTCATCCGCCAGCGTCGTGGACCGGCGCGACAGGAACACGAGCACGACCAGCGTCAGAACGACCAGAAACCGTACGAGGAGCGCCGGGACGTCGAGCGGCAGGTACGTGCGCAGCAGGAAGAAACCGCCGATCGGGATGAACAGGTTGTCCAGACCGCGCCACGCGCTGCCCTCGAGCAGCATCACGACGAGCGCGAGCGTCGCGGCGATCAGAAGCGTTTCGGTCCGGCCGACCTCGCTCCAGAGGAGCAGCGGAACGTGAATACAGAAGAAGGCGACGACGGCAAAGGCGGCCGACCCTTCGAAGGTCTTGTTCGCTCCGACGTAGTGGCTGAGGCCGTATCGCATCCCGACGAGCGCGCCGGTGGCGTCGGCCAGCGTCAGTACGAGCACGGGAATGACGAACAGCAGCGGCGTCTGTCCGAACGACAGCCAGTACACGATGGCCACCGAAATCGGAAAGTAAATCTCCCCGAGCGTCGTCCGCCGCACGCCGTCCACGACGTGCCCGAGACGGCGATGCCACCACGGGGAGAACTTGACCGTCGCGAGGAGGATCGTCGTGGCGCCGGTCAGGAGGAAGACCGGCCACAGCTCGTCGAAGAGAAACGGGAACGACAGCGTCAGCAGGCCCGAGCCGGTGTGGAGCAGCTTGCGGAGGGCTTCCGGGTGCGGCTTCGCGAATCGTGCGTACAGCTTGAGACCGGCGAAGAGCCCGAGGAACGCGAGCATCGCCGAGGCGATCGCAATCCAGGGGTTGTCGATCACGCCACAATCTCCTCGACGCGAAACGCGCTGTAGAAGAACGCCCGATCCCGCAGGTGGAGCCGCCCGGCCAGCTCAGACAACGGGACAATCCTCCCCGCCATCTCCGCCGGCCGTTCCCGCGGCGCCAGCATGTTCCAGTACGCCAGCCGTGCGTGGGGACGGCTTGCGCCGACGATGGCGGCGAGGAGGCGATGGTAGTGCTCGAGCGAGACGTACTCGAAGAGATCGCTCAGGTTGAAGCGGTCGAAGGTCCCCCCGGTGCCGCCGGTCAGAAAGTCCTCGAGGGAGGCCTGGCGCCACTCGAGGCGATCGAGATTCGCGCGGATGGGCGCGAAGCTTTCCTCGCGGAGCGCGCAGGGCAACGCCGCGCCGTGCGTGCCGGTCAGAATCCAGTGCACATATGGATTCTCGGACGGATCGAGCTCGGTCAGTGCGTGCTTCGTCCGATCGAGGATTCGGCCGGCCACGTCCCCTTCGACGTACCTGAAGAACTCAGGATCGCGCCCCAGCCGCCCCATCATCGTTCGCGAGAAGAACAGGCGAAAGAGCAGGCGCCAGCGCCAGGTGTCCCACTGGTCCGAGTAGAAACGGACGCGACCCGCGTGGTCGCGAGGCGCCAGGAGCGCCTCCACCCGTGCCCGACGGTGCACGAGCGGGAGAATCCGCCGCCTGAAGGTCTCGAAGTACCGCTCGAACTTCCCCACGCCGCCGATTCCGCGGGCGATCGCGTCGGGGCGCGCGTCCCAGAATGCCGCGGCGTCCGTCGACAGTCGCGGCCGGCACTTCGCGTACAGGACGTGGCGTCGCGCCGAAGGGCGGGATCCGACGAGCTCCAGCAGCTCCGCGTGCTCCAGCTCCTGGTAGGCCGCGACCCTCAGCTCGAGGCAGGCGAGCTGCGCCGGGCTCAAATCCAGCGCGACCACCCGGGCCGGGCCCCGTGTCAGAAGCGCGAGGGCGTTGTCGCCGGCCGACGCGATGGACAGACACACGTGGCCCGGCCTGACGTCCAGGCCGTCGAGCAGCACGTCGGCGTCTTCCCAGACCTGCGCGTAGCGGATCTCGCTGAAGTCCGCTCGGTCGGCCGCCTCACTGCGCATGTGGTTCCGCGTTTGTGGTACGACCCTGGTCTGTGGCACGACCCTCTACGGTCGTCTCCGCGGCGGCGGATAGACGCCGAACGACTCCGGTACTCCCATCGAACTCGACGACATCTCCGTCCCGCAGCCAGCGCGTCACGCCGGGGATCGACACGACGGCCGGGATCCCGAGCTCGCGCGCGACGATCGCGGCGTGCGACAGCAGGCTGCCCCGCTCGACGAGCACGCCGAGGGCCGTCGGGAAGATCATGATCCAGCCCGGATCGGTGTGCTCGGCGACGAGAATCGACCGCTGCTGCAGGTCGACGGTCGTCGGATCGGCAACGACCCGGACCGTGCCTCGAACGACGCCAGGGGAGCAGCCGAGGCCGCGCCGCTCGTCGCCGGTCTCCGGCGTCACAGGCGCCGCTTGTCGAAAGTCATGACCGTGGTAGATCGGGCCGCGAGTCTCGAAGCGATCGTCCGGCGCGGGCTCGCGCTCGTGACGCGCGAACTCCGCGCGCCGGACGGCGGTCAGGCCGCGGAGGTCGGCCGTCGTGGCCCGCCCGTCGACAAAGGCGAGGAGCTCGTCGACTTCGAGATACAACACGTCGCGCGGATCGTCGAGAAGATTCAGGGCGTGCAACCGTCGGCCCAGCTCGAGGAAGATCCGCCGCACGCGTCCGAAGAGCCGCGTCCGCTCCAGCCGCAGGTTCTCGCGATCGCGGATGCGCGTCCGCGCGTGCCGCAGCACCCACCCGAAGAACAGCCGGCGCAGCGGATGCCCGGCCAGCGCCCGGGCGGTCTTCGCCCGGGCCTCGGCCCGCAGCCGATCGCCGCTCGCTTCGCCGGCGGCCGATCCGGCGCCGGCGATCTGGCGCCCGAGCGCGCCGATCGCGCGGAGAAACGGGAGCGGGTCGTCGTGGAGCGTGGCGCTTTCGAGCTTGAGCTCGTTCACGGTCCGCTCGCCGAACTTTTCCAGATACTCCCGGTACTCCCGCTTGAACTCCGGAGCCGCATCGATCGCCGTTTCGATGCTGTCGACCTCTCCGGTCGTCAGCGCGTCGAGCAGCGGCGCGTCGCGCACGGCAAGCGTCGCGAGGCGGCGCAGCCGAAGCGCAGGCTCCGCGCTGACCATCCCGCCTTCGCCCGCGATCAGATCGTTCTGAAGCGCGCCGCCGCGATCGCCGCACCAGGTGCCCGCGAGACGGCGCAGCACACCGTAGAACATCATCGCGAAGAAATCGTTGACGAGCGGCGCGTCCCACGCCAGGAGCAGCCGTTTCCTGAGGTCACGGTAGTGGGCGGCGAGCTCGTCGGGCCGCCGATCCTCGAGCGGCGGGTCCGGCGGAGCGAGCGCCTCGTTCAGGCGATGGTAGAAGGCCTGCACGCGGCGTTTCAAAGCGAAGTGGTTGACGACGAGGCCCGCCAGCGTCCGCGCCAGATACGCCGCGTCGATGAGCCGATTTCCGCCACCGCTGGAGATCTCTTCCGAGAGCGCGTCGGGCAGCGGCTCCTTGACGCCCATCATCTGCTCCATGAACCGGCGGTTCACCTGGTAGCCGGGGAGCAGCGCGAGCACCCGGTACCAGTTGAGCAGGTTGTAGTACAGGCGGCCGCGCACGAGCCCGAGCATGTTGCGAAAGACGTCCTCGCGCGCTCGAATGACGCGCTCGGGCACACCCATCAGGCGGCAGAACTGCTCGTAGACGTGCTGGTAGATCTCGCGCGCGAACGAGAACGTCAGCGGCGTCGTGACGCCGCTGTAGCTCTCGACGATGTTGCTGTTGTCCCAGATCGCGAGCGTCGCATCGGGGTCGGCGCGGCCCGCGAGCGACGTGATCGGCCGCGACTGCAGCAGCCACACCCGCTCGGCATCGAGCGCCCACTCCACGTCCTGGGGACGCCCGAAATGTCTTGCCGCGCGTCTGGCGAGGGCGGCGACTTCCTGTGTCTGCGCGTCGGCGAGCACTCCTTGCCGCGCGCCGCCGCGGGCGACGACCTGACGATCGATGATGTGGCCGCGGTGGTCGACACGCCACGTGTCGGCATCTGCCTGGCCCGAGACGAGCACGTCGCCGAGCCCCGGCACGGCGCTGACCACGGCCACGCCGCGCCGACCCGAGACCGGATCGGCGCTGAACGCGACGCCGGCGGCGCGCGCGCGGACCATCCGCTGCACGAGGACGGCGGGCGGGCGGGGCTCCGGGTCGAGCCCGTGTTCGCGGCGATAGGCGACGACGCGGTCGGTGAAGCCGGAATGCCAGACCGCCATCACCTTCTCGGGAACGTCGGCCGGCGCGACCGACAGGAAGCTCTCGAGCTGGCCGGCAAACGAATGATCGACACCGTCCTCGTCGCTCGCCGACGATCGGACGGCGACCGGCTCGTCGTTCGGGCTGAGGCGGGCGAGCGCCGCCGACAGCTCCGCGCGGACCTCGGGTGTGAGACTCGGGCCGTGCGCCTCAGCGGAGAGCACGAACCACGCCGGCACGGGAAGGCCGGCGCGCCCCGCGGCAGCCAGCGCCCGCGCTTTTCCGCCGGCGGCCGGCGAGCGCAACGCCTCCCGCGAGCTCAGGATGTATCGCATCGCATTTGGCCGGCGGGGACGCAGTCCCCCCGGTGTAGTCAGATTGCGCCGGGCCGCCACACGGCCATGGCCAGCGGGACGGCGCCGAGGCCCAGGTACATCAAGAGCGTCCAGACACCAGACATCACCTCGATCGCCTTGCCGCCGCCGGCGGAGGGCCGCCTCGCGAAGCGCACGCCAACCGCGATGCAGGCGAGCACCACGCCGCCCAGGAGCACGGAGGTCGGCACCGCCGTCCCCAGACGCTCGGCCGCCTTCCAGGCGGCGAAGCCGGTGACGGCGATGGCGCCCAGCCAGGCGCGAACGGCGCCGTTTACACCCCAGAGCGCGCTGTAGGTCTCGACGCCGGCTTCTTCGTCTTCGCGCGCCCGGATCTTCCGGCCGATCTCGACGACCACGCCGTTGAAGAAGCTGACGATCAGGAACCAGAACAGGCCGGCCGGGGGCTGGCGCAGGCCCGCGACCCACCAGTCGCAGGCGGTGGCATACATGTCGATGAGCGGCAGGATGACCATGTGGCTCGCCATGTACATCACCGGGTGCGCCTTGAGCCACCGCGGCACGAAGAACTCTCGTGTCATCAGCGCGAGATACGCCCACGCGAGGACCAGCAGCCAGACGATCGACGGCTCCAGCCACAGGGCCAGCGCGAGCTGAATGGCCGCGGCGCCCGCTGCGACCCAGGCCAGCTCGGTCAGCGTCACGAGGCCGCGGGGGACTGGGCGATACGGCCTGTAGCGGGAGTCGTCTTCGAAGTCCTTGAACTCGTCGGCGATTCGAAGCTGAAGAAAGAAGAGCAGCGAGGTGACGAACGCGACCACGAGCGCCCCGGTGGAAGGCCAGGCGACCCGGCCGCGCACGAGCGACGAGAAACAGACGGCGGATCCGCTGAAGGCCGCGACGAGGGGCGCGTGGCCGGCGAGTGGGAAGCGCTCGCGCTGATAGACGATCCAGCGCCTCACGTAGTCGAAGCCCCTCGCGCGAGACGATGATGGGCCTCGGTGAACTGGCCCGCCGCCAGCGCGGCGGTGATCGACAGTTCGCCTGCGAGCGCGAGCGCGGCCGCCACTTCGGCGAAGGCGCGCGCGCGGTCCGGGCCGGCGAGCCCCAGGATCTCCAGGCACGCGCGCTGGCTGGGCAGACGTGTCCCGCCGCCGACGGTGCCGACGATCACGTTCGGCAGCGTGACGGCCGCATAGAGCCCTCCCTCCGCGGTGGGCTCGAAGCGGGTCACGCCCACCGCCGCCTCCGCGACGCAGGCGGCATCCTGCCCGCACGCGATGAAGAGCGCCGCCAGGCCGTTGGCGTAATGGCCGTGCACGCCGATGCTGCCGCTCATGACGCCGCCGAGCGCCGACATCCGCCAGTACTCAATCATGGCGGGCGTCGTCGTATGGAGGCGTTCGGCCAGCAGGTTCGCCGGAATCACGACCTCCGCGGCCACCTTCTTCCCTCGAACAGACATGAAGGAGTGCGTCGTCGCCTTCTTGTCGCCGGACAGGTTCGCTTCGACGAACCAGTGCCGGGGCCGGATCGGCGCACGCTCCACGATGTCGCGGCAGATGGCCTCGGTCGCAATCGTCACCATGTTCTGCCCGGCGGCGTCACCGGTCGCGAACACGAACTCGAGGTACACGTGATTCCCTTCGACCTCGAGCCCCATGTCCATGAGCTTGCCGTAACGGGTCGTCGCGTCGGCGACGGCCTTGAACCGCTCGAAGGCCGACGCCGCCCAGGCGGCGAAATGCGCCGCCTCGGCGAGCGTCGCGAACGCGAAGCCGGGCGCGCGGCTGACGCCTTCGTTGAGCAGCAGCGCGGCGCAGCCTCCGGCCTCGGTGACGAGTTGCGCGCCGCGCGAGTACGAGGCGACGAGCGCCGCCTCTGTCGTCGCGAGCGGCACGTAGAAGTCGCCGCTCGCGTGGAGTCCGTTCACGCGCAGGGGACCGGCGAGGCCGACCGGCACCTTCACCGTTCCGATGAAGTTCTCGATGTTTCGCGCGAAGGCCTCGCGCTGTTCCATCGTGCGCGCGTCGGCCAGCTCGTCGCGCGCCCCCTTCGGCATCGCCTCGAGCGCCCAGCGCTCGTCGATCGCCGCTGGTGTCACGGCGCTCGCCCCCGGCACCTTCGGCGGCATCGGGTCCGTTCGCGGCCGGAGGCGCTCGAGATCCTTGGCGCCGCGGTCGCCGATCGCGTGCTTCAGGAAGTCCGTGGCTCGGCGGTAGTCGGTAGGCATGCGGTCAATCCATCTCGCGGATGCGTCGCGAGAACGCCGGGTCATCCGCGTAGCGGGCGGCCCGGTCGTTGATCCGGAACCGCCGGCGCGCCTCGTCCAGCGGCAGCGTGGTTTCGATCAGCCCCAGTTCGTACGCGAGCTCGTCGGAGTATGCCGGCAACAGCACCTTGTAGCTCCAGGGCACGCGTCCGGCGGAGATGGTGTTCACGTGCCGGACGATATTGGTCGTGCAGGTGTTGGTGAGCGTGTTGTAGAACTCCGGATGCCGAGCGAGACGGTTGGCGCGCTCGAGCATTTCGACGAACATCTGCCGCCGCCGCTCTGCCGTTGTCCGAATGGGATAGAGAAAGACGTCATCTTTCCGGAAGTTCGATCGCAGCTTGATGACGTCCCGCTCGTCCGCGACCACGTACATCAGCTCGTATCGCTTGAGGATGCCGAGCAGCGGCGAGAATTTCTCGCCCTTCTCCTTCCGGATTTCGACAGAAATCGCGACGTACACATCGTCGGCGAACCCGAAGCTCATGAGCGTGTGCGCGGGCCCTTCCATGCCGTGAAACGGCTCGACGACGAACCAGAGCGATCGGAGCGCGTCCAGGTCGAACGTCCGGTTGTAGTGCCGAACGGTGTAGTCGTCCGTGGACCGGTACTCGACGTTCCTGATGTTGCTGACATCCACATACTGCCCGCGAAAAGAGGCGAGCGGCATGACGCGCTGGTCAGGATTCCAGTCCCTGGTGGTCGAGGGCTCGATCAGGGCGTACACGAGCGCGGCCGCAAGCAGGAGAATCGCCGAGATCCGCCACGGACCGGCGCGGCGTCGGCTATCCGATCTCACCTACGATGAACCTGTCGAACGCATAGAGCAGGTCTTCGCGATTCGAGTACGGTCCCGGGCGGTAGCCGCGCGAGGAGATCCCGGCCTGCGACAGCTCGCAGACGTGCCAGTCCTGCCGGTTCGTCATGTCCCAGAACGCGATCACATCGTCCGCGGTGAAGCCTGGCTCGGCGATCGCGGCCGGGTGGAAGTGCCACTCACAGATGTTGATCGTGCGATCCGGCGCCTGCGGCCAGAGCGTATTGGTCATCATGTAGTCGGGATGCAGGCTGAGCAGCATGTTCGGGAAGATGGCGTAGAAGTAGACCCGCCGCCGATCGTCAGGGGCCAGACCAGGCAGAAACGCGCGCGGGCACGTGCCGTCGATCGAGAGCGTCTCGACACCGGACCGCAGATCCATCCGCCCGCCCATGTAGGTCGGGTGGATCGGCTCGTTCTCGCCGCTGAGGTAATGCGACAGCTTGTTGAGCGCCGGGTGCAGGTTCGGGCAGTGCAGGCACTCGTTGTAGTTCTGGACGATCAGCTTCCAGTTCGCCTTCACGTCGTAGACGATCCGATGACCGAGGCGCAGACCCTCCATGCCCCACGCGGCGAACTTCGACGGCAGATCCGCGAGCTGGTCGGCGAGCGGCCCCGCCTGCTCGTTGAGCGAGAGAAAGATGTGGCCGTCCCAGGTGTCGCACGGGATCTGGCGGAGCGGATGTTCCTCACGCCGGAAATGCGGGACCTCGTCCATGTGCGGCGCGCCGACGAGGCAGCCGTCGAGGCCGTACGTCCAGGAGTGGTACGGGCACTGGATGGTGCCGGGAAAGCGTCCGGCGGGCTCGGTGCAGATCCGCGTCCCCCGATGCCGGCAAACGTTGTAGAAGGCCCGCACGCGTGCGTCCTCCCCGCGGGCGACGATGATGCTTTCGCCGCCGACGCCATTTGTAGCGCAGCCCTTCAGGGCTGCTGCGGGAAGGAAATAGTCGCCGGCTGAGGGAATCTGATCGGCGCGGCCGGCCGCGATCCACATCCGGAAGAAGAAGCGCTCCATCTCCGCGCGGAAGACCTCCGGGTCGGTGTAGTACCGCGCCGGCAGCGTCCGCGCGTCGGTGGGCATGACGGCGCGCGGCTTGACGTCCGTCGTCACGCCACGGATCATACACCCCGCGTGCCCCCCAAGACCGGCGCTCCCGCTCTCCGCCGCGAGCTGGGACGCTGGGACCTCACCGCGATTGGCGTCAACCAGGTGATTGGCGGCGCCGTGTTTCTGATGCCGGCGCTCGTCGCCGCGCAGGTCGGCCGCTGGAGCTGGGTCCTCGTGTTGCTGGTCGGCCTCGCGTCGATGACGATCGCGCTGTCGTTCGCCGAGGCGGGCAGCCGCTTCGAGGGGACGGGCGGTCCTTATTTGTACGCCCGGTCGGCGTTCGGACGCTTCGTCGGGTTCGAGGTCGGTTGGATGCTCTGGTTCACCCGTACGGCGAGCTGGGCGTCGGTCGTCAACGGTCTGATGGACGCGTTGGCGTTTTACTGGCCGGCGCTTCAGTCCGGGGCCGCGCGTCCGACGCTCATCACGGCGCTCACGCTCGGCATCTCCGGCCTCAACGTCCGCGGCATCCGCCAGAGCGCGTGGGCCATCGACGTGCTGACCGTCGGCAAGCTCGTGCCGCTCATGTTCTTCTGCCTCGTGGGCATCTGGTTCATCACGCCCTCGCGCGTCGTCCCGGGTGGGGAGATCGCCGCGGGCGGGATCGGCGCCGCGGCCGTCTACCTGATCTTCACGTTCGGCGGCTACGAGGTCGTCCCGGTGCCCGGCGGCGAGACGAAGGACCCGCGGCGAGACATTCCGTTCGCGCTCATCACGACGATCATCCTCGTGACGGTGATTTTCACGCTCGCGCAAGTCGTTTCCCTCGGAACCCTCGCGGACCTGCCGTCCTCGAAGACGCCGCTGGCGGACTCGGCGCTCCTCTTCGCGGGCGCCGCGGGCGCGCTTCTGTTGACCGCGGGCGCGGCGATCTCGATGACGGGCAATAACGTCGGGCAGGCAGTCGCCGGGTCGCGGCACCTGTTCGCGCTGGCGGAGCAGCGCGACATCCCGGAAGTGCTCGCGCGCATTCATCCCGTCTATCGCACGCCGTGGATCTCGATCATCGCGACGACCGGCGTCGCGCTCGCGCTGGCGCTCAGCGGATCGTTCGCTACGCTGGCCGCCGGCAGCGCCGTCAGCCGGCTGGTCGTCTACGTCGGCACGTGCGCGGCGGTCCTCGCCTTTCGCCGCCCGTCGTTCGAGGGCCGCGTCCCTCCCGCGCTGTTCACCGCCCCCGGGGGTCCCGTGCTCCCAGTCGTCGGAATCGTCGTGGCGGTCGCGATCCTGGCGGGAGCGACCTGGCAGGGGCATCCCGGCATCCGGATTGGCGCGATCGCGCTCGTGGCCGGCGCAGTACTGTACCTTTTCACTCGGAGGACCCCATGATCCCCATGATCCCCATGATCCCCTTGACTGCTCTGTTGCTCGTTGTCTTGCTTACCGGGCCCCAGGCGCCGGCGTCAGAGGCGGCGAAGGCGTTCGCCGAGGCGAATGAGCTCTTCGCCAAGGCCACCGGGACCGACACGGCCGCCAACGAGAAGGTGCTCGCCGCGTACGACCGTGCCATCGCGCTCGACCCGGCCAAAGCGGAGTATCACGTCGGCCGGGGGCGTACGCTGGCGCGGCTGAGGAAGTACGACGAAGCCTTCGCCGCCTACGGCGCGGCCCTCAAGCTCGAGCCGAACGACCCGATGATCCTGCGCTTTCGCGGCCACAACTACATCAACGTGAAGCGATTGGACGATGCCCTCGCGGACCTGACGAAGGCCGAGGGGATGAAGAAGGACGACAACGGCATCTACTATCACCTCGCGCTGGCGCACTACCTGAAGGGGAACTACGCGGAGGCGGCGACAGCGTACGAGGGGTGCGTTCGCACCGCCCCGGCGACCGACGAGGGGCCCATCGCGTGCAAGGCCTGGCAGTACCTCGCGCTCCGGCGCGCCAACCGCGACGCCGACGCGGCGAAGGTGCTCGAGACCGTGAATGCGGACCTCAAGCTCACGGAAAGCGCTCCCTACCTGGACCGCCTCTTGCTCTTCAAGGGCGTCAAGACCGAACCGGAGGTTGCCAAGCGCATGGAGGAGACGCCGCTCCAGGCCTCGACGGTCGGCTACGGCATCGGGATGTGGCACCTGCTCAACGGCCGGCCCGATCCCGCGAAGGACTACTTCAAGAAAGCTGCCTCGACCGACGCCTGGAACTCCTTCGGTGCGGTTGCGTCGGATGTCGAGCTCAAGAGAATGAAGTGAAGGCCATCGCGCTCGCGGCCGCCGTCATCGCCTCCGCCTGCGGGGCATTCTCCGCCAGGGAAACGCCCCCGCCCGCGCCGCTGGAGCTCGCGAAACTGTGGGATGCGGAGCGGGTTTCGCCGCGCGTGTCGCCGCTCGTCGATCACGCCGAGGTGACGCGGCGCCTCGAGGCGCTCGAGCGGCGCGACGGACGCTTCTTCGCGGTCGAGGAGATCGGCCGCTCGGTCGAAGGACGGACGATCAACCACGTGACGGTCGGCCGCGGTCCGTTCAAAGTGCTCCTGTGGTCGCAGATGCACGGCGACGAGCCGACGGCGACGTCCGCGCTCTTCGATCTCTTCGAGTACCTGCACCGACACCAGGGCGAGGATCCGTCCAGGCGCATCCTCGACGCGCTGACGCTGCACGCGGTCCCGATGCTGAACCCCGACGGGGCGGAGAAGTTCACGCGCCGCAACGCGCAGGGGATTGACATCAACCGCGACGCGCTGCTGCTCCAGACGCCGGAAGGACGCGCGCTGAAAGCGCTGCGGGACCGGCTCAACCCGAGCATCGGATTCAACCTCCACAATCAGAACCTGCGGACCTCCGTCGGCCGGCCGCCAAAGCCGGCGACGATTTCCCTCCTGTCGGTCGCCTCCGACGAGGCGCGGACGATGAACGAGGGCCGGCAGCTGACGCGGCGGGTCTGCGTGATCATCCGCGACGCGCTCGAGCCGTTCGTGGCGGGTCAGATCGGCCGATACGCGGAAGACTTCGAGGTCCGGGCGTTCGGCGACAACCTGACGAAATGGGGCACGCCCATCGTCTTGATCGAGACCGGCCCCTGGCCGCTCGACCTCGCTCGAAGCCGGTCGGCGGAAGATTTCGACGGGCCCCTCATCCGGCTGAACTTCGTGGCGCTCGTGACGGCGCTCGACGCTCTCGCGACCGGCCGCGTCGCGCAGGCAGACACGGGCCGATACGACTCGCTGCCCCTCAACGAGTCCCGAAACTTCTTCATCACCATTCGCGGCGCCTCCATCGTCACCGGCACCGGGATCCCGCCGTTCACCGGCGACATCGGCCTCGTCGCCACGCGGCGGGTGCAGGTCGAGAACGGAAAACGGGAGCTCCGGATCCCGATGGCGGTGGAGGACATCGGCGATCTGCGGACGACCGGCGCGCTCGAGACCATTTACGCGACCGGCCTCACCGCGGCCCCGTTATTCGACAACTCGCTGAAGGTGGGGCAGACCGTCGACCTTCCGGAACGCTTCACCAGCACAATTGCGGTCGGGGGGCTCGCCAGCATCGTCCTGCTGCGACCCTCCGGGTCGAAATACGTGGTCGAAAGGGTCATTTCCGACGACTACACAAGTACAAAGGTCGAACCTCCCGGCACGAGGTAGGCCGCGATCTGCTTCGCTGCGCGCCTCGCGTCCCGACCGATGTTGAACAGGGCCCCTCGTCGATCGGTACGTCTGACCAACGAAGAACAGACCGTGTTGCTCCCGGCTCGCGACCCGGCGGTCGCGCAGCGCGAAGCCGCATCGATCGAGGGTCACGAGAGGGCCGAGCGGCGCGAGCGCGGGACGGTACCCGGTCGCAAGGATGACCGCGTCGAAGGGCGCCAGGGTGCCGTCCACGAAGCGGACGCCGTCGACGGTGAAGGACTCGAGCGCAGACGCCAGGCGGATGGCGCGCTCGCGAATCGCGTCGGTCAGATGGAATCCAATCAGGGGCACGTCGGGGCAGCCATCCTCCTCCGGCGGCCTGGGCAACGGCGAGGCGCCGCGCCGCAGCTCTCCCAGCCTGGCGGTCGACTTGAGCGCGATGCGCTGAAGCGGCACGGGCAGGAGGCTCGTCACGATCGAGAAGTACTGAATCGGAACCCCGAGAAGCTCGCGCGGCACCGCCACGGCGCCGGATCGCACGGAAACCGTCACATCGGCGCCCGAACGGGCGAGCTCCGGCGCGATCTCGCCCGCCGAGTTTCCTGAGCCCACGACGAGGACGCGCCGCCCCGCGAACGGCGCGGGTGTCCGGTAATCGGCGCTGTGCAGCAGGTCCCCCCTGAAGCGATCGCGGCCAGGGAACGCCGGGATGACCGGATTCGACACGATTCCGGTCGCCATCACCACGACGCGCGCCTGGAGGTCGCCGGCCGGCGTCGTCACCCGCCAGCCACCGTTCTGTCGAGCGATGCGCGTCACGGGCGTCGAAGTGCGGATCGGGAGCCGGAAGATCGATGCGTACTGGCGGAGGTAGTCGAGGAACAGGCCGCGCGGCGGAAAGAGCGGGGTTCGCGAGCCGAACGGAAGGCCGGGAAGCGCCGAGAGGTGCTTTCCGGTGTGGAGCACGAGGCTGGCGTACAGGTTCGCCCACGTGTGTCCGAGGGCATCCCCCTTTTCCAGGACCACGTGGTCGACACCCCGGCGACCAAGCTCGCGCGAGGCCGCCAGCCCGGCGGGGCCGGCCCCGACGACGAGCGCAGCGAGGGTGGAGGACACGTGAGACGCCACAGCCTAACGCATTGTCGGGCCGTGGCTTTCAGGTCATAATGGCTCCTCCCCACCCTTGGGCGCCCGGAGGTGCCACCAGTTGGTATGCCCTCATTGCGGAGCGAGCGCCGCGGCGCAGGGCGGGATGTGTCCCCAATGTGGCAAGAGCGTGTCGGCCAACCGCGTCGCGGCCGCCACGTTGACACCTTTCCCACCGGTTCCGCCGCCGCCGCTCCAACCACCTGACGACGGCGGGGAGACGCGCCTGGCCTCCGATCCTGGCGGGCTCGCCGCGCGTCCGCCGGGCGCGCCGCAAGGCGCGATGGCTCCGGGCGATGCGTTCGGACCCCGCTACCGGATCCTCAGGGTGCTGGGGGCGGGCGGCATGGGAATCGTCTATCACGCGTGGGACGAGGAGCTGGGCGTCGCTGTCGCGCTCAAGGTCATCCGACCCGAAGTGAGCGCTGATCCGGCGACCGCGAAGGAGCTCGAAAAACGGTTCAAGCGCGAGCTCCTGCTCGCCCGTCAGGTCACCCACCACAACGTCGTCCGCATCCACGACATCGGCGAAGTCGAAGCCACGAAATACATCACGATGTCGTTCATCGACGGCCGCGATCTGGCGACCGAGCTCAAGGCTTCGGGCCACCTGACGGTGCCCCAGACGCTGCTTCTCATCAGGCAGCTCGCCGCCGGTCTCCAGGCTGCGCACGCCGCGGGCGTGATTCACCGGGACCTCAAGCCGGCCAACATCATGGTCGAAGGGGAGACCGTGGTGATCATGGACTTCGGCATTGCCCGCTCGGCGGTCCGGCAGGTCGAGGGGAACGTGATGCAGGGCACGATGCCGCTGTCGCGGAGCGCCCTCGTCACCGGCGCCACGATGCAGGGGGCGGTCGTCGGCACGGTCGCGTACATGTCGCCCGAGCAGGCCAAGGGGCAGCCGGCGGACCAGCGGTCGGATATCTACGCGGTGGGCATGATCATGCGCGACATGCTCATCGGCATGCGCGACGTCGAGAATCCGACGGACGCGCTGAACGAGCTGATGGCGCGCGTCGAGCACGCGCCGAAGCCGGTTCAGGAGATCGACCCGACGATCCCTGACGAGGTCGACCGGATCGTGACGCGGTGTCTGCAGCCGGACGCCGCCATGCGGTATCAGAACGTTCAAGAGCTGTTGGCAGATCTCAACAAGCTCGACGCTCAGGGCAAGCCGCTGCCCAAGATCCGTCAGCTGACCAAGCGGATTGTCGGCGCCGCCGCATTGCTGGTGCTGGCGCTGATCGGCGGGACGTTCTGGCTGGCGCGCACGCCGCCGCCGCCGCCGGAGCACGAGCCAGTTTCGGTTTTGATCTCCGATATCCAGAACACCACGAGCGATCCGACGTTCGACCGTCTCTTGGAGCCGACGCTCAAGAGCGCGCTGGAAGGAGCGGGCTTCATCAGCGCACTCGACCGGGCCGCGATTCGACGCGACCTTGGCGTTCGGCCCCCGGAGAATCTCGATGAACGGGCGGCGTTGGAGCTCGCGCTGAAGCAAGGGCTGGGCGTGGTTGTCTCCGGTTCAGTCGGTCGGCAGGGAAGCGGGTACGACGTCTCTATCAAGGCGACGCGGGCCGTAACGGGCGAAGTGATTACCACCGGGCGGCGCCGGGCGTCGGACAAAGCGCAGGTTCTCGCCGCGGCGACCAGGCTCGTGGACGACGTCCGCGAGGCGCTCGGCGACGATACTTCCGAGTCCGCTCAACGGTTCGCCACGCAAACATTCTCGGCAACGTCCTTCGAAGTGGTTCGCGAATATGCGGCGGCGGCGGAAGCCCTGTCGCGAGGTCGATCGGAGGACGCCCTGCGAAGCTTTTCGAACGCAGTCGGCCTCGATCCGAACTTCGGACTGGGCCATGCAGGAATGGCGATCGCGTCGAGGAACCTCGGCCGCCAGCAGGATGCCGAGAAGTACATCAAGGAGGCCGTGCGGCACCTCGACGGCATGACCGAGCGCGAACGGTACCGCACTCGGGGTCTCTTTTACTTCATCACCGGCGACAACCAAGCGTGCGTGAAGGAGTATGGCGATCTGATCGCGCGGTACGCCGCGGACGCGCCCGCACGCAACAACCTCGCGCTGTGCCTGACGTACTTGCGGGAGCTCCCGAGAGCGATGGGAGAGATGCAGCAGGTGATCAAGATCCTGCCGAAGCGGGCGCTCTATCGGGAGAACCTGGCAGTGTACGCGGCATACAACGGCGATTTCGGCGCGGCTGAAAAAGAGGCCAGGGCGGTCGAGGAGCCGAGCGTGTTCAGCCTGCTTCCCATAGCCTTTTCCCAACTGTTGCAGGGACAGGTCGCGCAGGCCACGGATACCTATAAGAAGATGGGCGAGATCGACCAGTTGGGCGTCTCGTACATGTCGTCAGGTCTCGGCGACGTGGCCCTCTACGAAGGGCGGCTCGCCGACGCCGTTCGCATCTTTACGCAGGGGGCGGCAGCCGACCTCGTGGCCAAGGACCCGGACCGGGCCGCAAACAAGTTTGCCGCGCTCGCCTATACCCAGCTTCTGCGCCAGCAAAAGGCCGCGGCGATTGCCGCTGCCGACAAGGCGCTCGCGAACAGCAAGGGCGTGAAGATCCGGTTCCTGGCGGCGCGCGTGTTTCTCGAAGCGGGCGCCGTTGCGAGGGCGCGGACGATGGCCGCCGGTCTCGGCTCGGAAATCCTGAATGAGCCGCAGGCATACGCCAAGATCATCGAAGGCGATGTCGCGCTGAAGAGCGGAGACGCGCGCGGCGCAATCAAGGCGTTGACCGAGGCGAATACGCTTCTCGACACCTGGATTAGCCACTTCGACCTCGGACGCGCGTATCTCGAGGCGGGCGCGTTTACGCAGGCCGACTCCGAGTTCGACCGCTGCATCAAGCGCCGCGGGGAGGCGCTGTCGCTGTTCCTGGACGAGGAGCCGACCTACGGCTTCTTCCCGCCGGTCTATTACTATCAGGGCCGGGTCAGGGAAGGACTGAACAACTCGGGATTCTCCGAGTCCTACAAGGTTTACCTGAGTATTCGCGGCCAGTCGAAGGAAGACCCGCTGCTCCCGGACGTCCGGCGCCGCGCCAGCCGGTAATAGAACTCCTTCTCAACCTCGGCCGCGGATCCGAGACGCGCGATGCCAGCCTGGCATCGCGCATCTGCAGATCCGCTCAGAGAGCCTCCCTCTTACATGGGAGTGAATCCGATGTTGTCGACGAAGAAGTCCCAGGTCGTAGGCTCGCCCACGCGGACTGACCACAACCTGAGTGATGCCTTCGCCTGGCAACGTCACCGTTGCCGCCCCCGACTGGCTGTTTGACACGAGCGTGATTGTCTGCGTCCCGTCCGGGTCGTCCTGGATCGTGTACGTCACCGAAAGGTCCGCCCGTTGTAAACGGACAGCGTGACATTGGCAACCGGCTGCGCGAAGTTGATCGCGATCGCACTTGCGCACTCGCCGCAACCGGCAAAGTCCGTGGTGCCATAGACGACGGTCTGGTTGGCGGGGAGCCCGGCCGTCTGGTCTCAGTCAGCATCCCGCCGCTGACGGTCACGATGCCAACGGTCACCGGAGCCGTAGTTCCCTGGAAAAGGCTCGGGTTGTCCGGAAACTGCTCGAAGTCGACGAAGTTCGGAGGCGCCTGCTGCTCCTCCGGTGTCGTGATTCTCGCGAAGTTGGAGATGCCGCTGAACTCCGGCGATTCGTCGTCGTCCTCGTCGTCGGGGATTCGACGATGACGAAGTAGGCGTAGTCCGTGTCAGGCTCCGCGCTCGAGATCGACGTACGTCGTCGGCAGGCTGCCTTCCACGGGCCTTTCCACTGTAGCGATTCTTCGGTCGGGAGCTCACTGGGTGGGAACGGCCCTTCCTCGTTGACTACGAAGCGGTAGACCGAGTACCTGACCGCCGCTCCGAACGTGGGCGCCTCCCAGTCCAGCCTTACGGGCAAGCCGCCATCGGTCGAGCACACGAAAGGTTCGGTGTCCCCTTCGGTCGTCAGGCAGGCAATCAACCCGCTCGGAGGCGTCGGAGCATCCCCCGAAACCGCCTTCGCGGTTGGCAGATCGATCTCGCCAAAGGGCTCGTCCGCAGTCTCGCGCCGCCGACCCGTCCGTTCTCCTGCTCCGATGTCACCACGCCCGATGTCGCCACGCCCGATGTCGCCACGGCCGATGTCGCCACGGCCGATGTCGCCACGGCCGATGTCGCCGCGCCCGATGTCGCCGCGCCCGATGTCACCGCGCCCGATGTCGCCGCGCCCGATGTCGCCGCGCCCGATGTCGCCACGACCGACGTCGAGCGAGAGCGGCCCCATGTTTCGCCTGCCGAGCGCGTCGATGTACAGACCGCCCACGTTTCGGCCGCCGCCGAGCTGGTTCAGACGGTTGGCGACGAAAGGCCAGTCGCTCAGCCCTTGGCCAAGATTGCCCACCGCACCGTTGAAGTTCAGGTCCTGGGCATCTATTCCTCCAAATTCCAGGATGCTGTCCGCATCCCAGTCGACCAGGGGGCCTTCGAGACCAATGTGGTCGAACCGGGCCATTCCACCGCCCGCCGCGATCGCGTCTTTTTCTGCCTGGCTCAGGTCGGAGCCGTCACAATGCTTCGTCGCCGGATTGCCCAGAAAGCTGGCATAGCTGGAGGACCAGGGCGCGTAAAAGCCGAGGCGGAACGGTAAGAGCGCGTAGGGACTTCCGTCGCTCAGGTCATTCTCGTCGAGGCCCGGGACGGCCGATTCGGCGAAACCGAGGGTGCGTTGGGCGTTTGCGTCGAGCCGCCCCCGTAACTGGTACAAGTAGTTCATCGAGCTGAAGTAGAACGGCAGACAGTTTTCGAGCCGTGGGTTCTGCCGAGGGCCGGCATGCGTCAGCTCGACGGTGTGGCCGAATTCGTGGAAGAACGTACCCGCCTGCATGAACACCGACCCGATGGGTTTGCCGTCCTCGTCATCAAAAGCACCGAGAGTCACCATCTGGTGCTTGCCGGGATATTCCGCGATCCCGGAGTTCGTCCGCGGGACGTGGAAGTCCGAGTTCTTGGGGTTGTTAGGGTTCGTCTGACAGTCCGTATCATTGTCTGGTTCGTTGTCGGGATCCGGGCCGTCGGGGAGCTGACACGATTCCTTCGGCAGCCCCAAGAAATGGGCAAACAACGCGTATCGATAGATGTCCTTTCGGTTGCGATCGAACCCGAGCAGTTCCTGGACGAAGCGCAGACCTGTCATGTATCCCACGGTGCCCGGGTACGCAGGATACTGGCCCGGGATGGGGCCCTGGGACCCATCCGCCAATACGCACTCGACGGGTTGACCATTGATCGGATCCGCAGGATTCGGGCACGCTGCGGTCTCCGACATGTTCTTTCCGCCTCGGGCGAAAGCCGCCGGCACGATGTACGGATTCGGGGGAGTCAGCTGATAGTTCGCTCCAACGTCGACGTGGAGATTGATCCCGGTCGTCCCGTCGGGATTGCTGACCGGCGCGTTCTTGAGGGCGTCTCCGGCGAGGTTCACGGCCTCCAGCTTCAGCAGATGTGAATGCTGCGGCTTCCGCTCACCTCCGTAGGTCGTTGCCCTCCTTCGCATGCATGTAGGCGACCTCGAAGAACACGTCCTTGTGGTTCGGGTCGGCCATGGAGGAGATATCCGGAAACGCCAGGCCCGTCGGATCGCTGAGACCAAGGCCGTTGTTATTCGTTTCCCAGATGTCGAGCAGCCCGTCGGCATCCGTATCCTGGACCGTGGTGTCCAGGATCCACGCGCTATGGTGCGTGCAGTCCGAGAGTATGGTGTGGGGCTCGATCCTCACGCTCGCCGAGCTCGCACCGTTGGGCAGCGTGATGTTGGTCCGTCCAGTTGTCCCACTTGGGGCCGTTCAGGCTCCGGAATGGATTCGTCGCGATCAACTGGCCGTTGAGCCTTACCTGTTCCGAAAGTAACAGGCGGCCATCGCCGACGATCTGAGTGAGGCTGGCTGACTTGGCGGGCGCCCGTAGAGGCCTGGTACCACCCGTTGATCGTCTGATTCATCGCCTGGAAGGCACGCTTGGTAAACGCGCCGTCATGGATGACGATCCCTTTGTATGGCTTGGTCGGGTCCCTGTAGATGACGACCAGGCTGGTGCCCAGTGCGCGCGGGCCCGTCAGGTTCGGCGGCTCGTTACCGCTCTCATCATCGTCGCCGAAAAGCGTTCCGGAATCCGGAACCTCGAGACGGTGGGTGCTGTTCAAGTTCTGCTTTCCGGTTGCGGGATCGATCGGCAGGAACCGGAAAACGTCAGTGCGGTATGTGATGAGCCGTCGGACGGGCGGGAATGCCGTGCTCCAACATGGAGCCATTGCCTGATTCCAGCTCGGGAGCGCCAGAGCGAACGTTCCCGAGCCCGGCACGATCGAACCCGGAGCTCTGAACGGCCCCAGGCTGATGTTGTTGAACTTCGCGTTGTCGATGCCGGAGCCCTCGATCTTTTCCGTCGTCTGCACGTACAGGAACGCCGCCAGAATGTCGGCGTTTTCCGGCACGCCGCCTGGCCCGCCCAGCTTGGGAATGTTGACGATGGCTTTTCCGTTGACGCCCTTTCGCCACAGACTTACGCCGCGAACAACGTAGTCGCCCGTGATGAAGTAGTTCTTGAAGTACGACAACGTGCCTTGAACCTCGACTGGCCCGGCCGCGCTCACCGGCGGCGCGCCCATCCAGTGACCGGCGGCGGCAAACACCAGGGCGATCGTCGCCGCGCCGACGAGGCGGCGTCTCGTCATGGCGGTCTGCGGTCGCGTGTGTCCGTCAGGATCCGTATTCAGTTGGGAAACGGCGGCGCGAAAACGCTTCGTCATGACACCCCTCAGACGGCTTGGAGAGCAGCCGCGATAGTACTAACGACATCCGACCCCGGCGCGGACTGCCGCGCCCGGACTTTCTTAGGAACAAGAGCGTTGCGGGAGGAGCGCAGATTATGGTGGAGGAGGCCTACCGGCGCAAGAGAAGAGTTGACCGATTACGGAAAATTCCGCGTAGCGCATGGCGCCCTCCTGCCATGGCTCGCTTGGGGGGTGAGCGTGCTGACGCTTTTGGACGTCGGCGCCTACGGCAAAGTTCCCGAAGCGCCTATGTTACAGTCCCGGCGTGACTTCCGCTTCAAGCGCAGTCTCCGCCGCGCCGGCGGCGCGCGACAAGGCTCTCGTCCAGGCCATCGGCCTGCCGACGGCCATCCTCTTCGTCATCGGCAGCGTCGTCGGATCGGGCATCTTCATGACCACCGGCATCATGGCGGATGCCTTGCCGTCGACCACCCTGCTGCTCGTCGCCTGGACGGCCGGAGGGCTGCTCGCGCTCGCCGGGGGCCTCACGTACGCCGAAATGGGAGCCATGTTCCCGCGGTCGGGCGGGGTTTACGTGTTTCTCCGCGAGGCGTGGGGACCGCTCGTCGGCTTTCTGTACGGGTGGGCCGCGCTCCTCGTCGTCGTGAGCGGAGGAATCGCCGCGGTGTCGGTGGGCTTTGGTGAGTGGGTCGGGTACTTCATCCCGTCGTGGTCGAGCTCGAGGGTTCTCGGCTCGGCGACGATCGCAGGGCTCAACTGGACCATAACCGCGGCGCAGATCACCGGCGTTGGCGCGATCGCGATCCTCGGTACGATCAATTACGTCGGCGTCCGATCGGGAAACATGGTCAACGCCGTCATGACGGCGGCGAAGGTGGGCGGGCTCGCGATGCTGCCGCTGCTGGCGCTCGTGGTCCAGCGCGTCGATCCGGTGTTCACGCCCGTTGTCCCGGATGTGCCGCGCCCGGCGGCCGCGTTCGGCGTCGCGATGATCGCGGTGCTCTGGACATACGAGGCGTGGTACTTCGTCACGTATGCGGCGGGGGAGATCAAGGATCCGCGACGCAATCTTCCGCGCGCCCTGCTGTACGGGATCCTCGCGCTGACAACGATCTACCTGTCGGTCAACCTCGCGTACTTCTATTCGCTGCGGCTCGACGAAATGCGCGGCGTCGTCAGGATCGCCCAGCATTCGGCGACGGCGCTCGTCGGCGACGGCGGCGCCACCTTCATCGCCGTGACGGTGGTCATCTCGACGTTCGGCTGCAACGCAGCCGCGATCCTCGCCGGGTCGCGGCTGCTCTACGCGATGTCGCAGGACGGATTGTTCTTTCGCGTGACAGGGCTCGTGCACCCGCGATACCGGACTCCGCACGTCGCCATTGTCGCGGTGACGCTGTGGTCGATCGTGTTGACGCTTTCCGGCCGGTACGATCAGCTGTTCACGTACGTCATGTTCGCGTCGATTCTCTTCAGCGTCGCCGGGGGGCTCGCCCTCTTTCGTCTACGGTTCACGCGACCGGACACGCCGCGGCCGTACCGCGCGTGGGGGTACCCGGTCGTGCCGGCGCTCTTCATCGCCGGTGGCACCGCCTTCGTGCTCAACACTCTGCTCGAGCGGCCCGGCGAGTCGCTGACGGGGCTCGGCCTCCTCGTGCTCGGTCTACCGGCGTATTGGTACTGGACGAAGCAGCCCTGAAGGGCTGCGCTACGACATCAGAGATGCACTTCGTCATCCTCGGATCCGGCGCCGTCGGCGGGTACTACGGGGCGAAGCTGGCCAGGGCCGGTCAGCGCGTGACGTTCATCGCGCGCGGCGCGCACCTCGCCGCCCTGCGCGAGCGCGGCATGGAGATCGTGGCGCCCGAAGTCGAGAGCTTCACGATCCGCGCGGAAGCCACGGACGATCCACGACAGGCCGGCACACCAGACGTCGTCCTCCTGGCCGTCAAGACCTATGACAACGGCACGGTCCTGCCGATGCTCCGGCCGATGCTCGGACCTTCGACCGTCGTTCTGACGCTGCAGAACGGCGTCGACAGCGCCGATGAGACGGCGGCCGTCGCCGGGGAAGCGCGCGTGCTCGCCGGGCCGACGTACATCGCGACCGCTCTCGAGGCGCCGGGCCGGATCGTCCAGACCGGCACGCACCGACGGATTGTCTTCGGCGAGGTCTTCGGCTCCCGCTCCTCGACAAGCTCGGGGCGTCCTGAGCCTGTCGAAGGACGGGGCCTGACGGAGCGGGTGAAGGCGATTCAGACCGCGATGCTGGCGGCCGACATCAACGCGGAGGCAGTCGAGGACGCGCGGCCGGCGTTGTGGGAGAAGTTCATTTATCTTGCGCCCTTTGCGGGGTTCACGGGTGCGATGCGGCTTCCGGCAGGGGCCATCCTCGACGATCCGTTCATCCGCGCGCAGTTCCTCGCGGCCGCCGGCGAGGTCGAGCGCGTCGCGCGCGCCGAGGGCATCACGCTTCCCGCGGACCTCGAGGCGCGGCTGGCGCCTTACATGAACGCGCTTCCTCCTTCTACGCGGTCCTCCTTGTTGATCGATTTGTCGCAGCAGAAGCGGATTGAAGTCGAGGCGCTCCAGGGGTCGGTCGTGCGCCGCGGCGCGCGCGCCGGCGTCCCGACGCCGATCATGTCGACGCTCTACGCCGTCCTGAAGCCCTACCTGGAGGGCGCGCCGAAGACCCGCGCGACGATGGCCTCGTAGCGCGGATTGCCTGCAAGCGGCTCGTACGCCGGGTCCGACCTGAAGAAGACACAGTGTCCGGCTCGCGTCTGGACGAGCCGCTCCATGAGGTCCAGCGCGGTATCGATTTCTCCGAGGCCGATGTGGGAGGCGATGAAGATCTGTGGCGCCCGGTCGCGCCCGCCAGGGATGGCGCCCATCATCGCCAGGCGGGATCGCCAGTAGACCTCGGCCGACTCGGTGGCAAGCGGCATCGCGAGCGTCGCCGCCTCGTCGATGCGCGCGCCGAGGTTCTGCAGCGCGCCCATCACGTAGCGCGCGGCTCGCGGAAAATCGCCGAGGCGCTCGCAGGCTGTTGCCGCTACCGCGTTCGCTTCATGGAACCCGGGGTCGAGCTCCAGGATGTGATGGGCCTGCCGTATGGCGTCGTGGTATTGCCGCGCCTGGTACAGGGCCCAGCCGACGTTCAGATTGAAGAGAAGCGAGAGCGGCTCGAGCTCCACCGCGCGGCGACTCTCCTCGATGCAGGCATCGGGTCGCTGCTGCGTACCCTGGTACATTCCGTAGAAGGAACGCGCGAGCCCATGTGACGGGCTGAGGTCGAGCGCGCGTGTGAATTCACGCTCGGCCTCGCTCCAGCTCCACGTGTGGAACATGTGTACCAGCGCGAGCGTGTTATGCGCGTCTGCCAGGTTCTCGTCGAGCTCCATGGCGCGCCGCGCCGTGTCGCGCGCCTTCTGCCAGCCCTCGCCGGGGTCGACCAGATGATAAAACGCGAGTGCGCCGTAGGTGTCGCCGAGGCCGGCCCAGGCCGGAGCAAAGGCGGGATCGAGCGCGACGGCGCGCTCGAAATGCGCTGCCGCCGCTCGAAAACCGTCCGGCGTCCAGCGGTTCCAGTGATAGCGGCCGCGGAGATGTTCCTGGTAGGCGTCGCTGCTGCCGGTCTTCTTCTGCGTGAGGCGCTTCTTCTGCTCTCCCGTCAGCCGGATGCGCAGCGCTTCCGAGATGTGCCAGGCAATCTCCTCCTGCACGCCCTGCACCTCGGACAGCGGCCGGCGATACTGCTCGCCCCAGAGCTGTGATTCGGTCGCCGCATCCACGAGCTCCGCCTGCACGTTCAGGAGGTCGCCGCGCTGCGCGATCCGACCGGTCAGGAGGGTCCGCGCGTTGAGCGCGAGCGCCGCGGCGCCCGGATCCGTCTGCACGCCCTTGTACCTGAACACCGATCCGCGCGGGACGACGCGCAGGCCGGGAAGCTGCGACAGACTGTTGATGATGCTCTCGGTCAGGCCGTCGCTGAGGTACTCGAGATCGTCGCTCCCCGTGCTCTGGAAGGGGAGCACCGCGATCGACTTGCCGCGCGCCACTCGACGCTTGGTGGCGGCGGCGGCGCCGGATCCCGTGAGGAGCGCCCGGAGCGCGAAGGCGGCGTCCCGCGCGCTGCTGAACCGGCGCTCCGGCGCCTTCGCGAGGCAGTGTTCGATGACGCGCCCGAGCTCCGCAGGAGCGGGCGGCTCGAGCGCCGGCAGCCGCGGCGCGGGGTCGCGCAGCGTGGCGGCCATGATTTCCTGCGGCGTCCGGCCCGCGAACGGACGCCTGGCGGTCAGCATCTCGTACAGGACGCAGCCGAGCGCGAACAGATCGCTGCGGGCATCGGCCGGCAGCCCCTGGACCTGTTCGGGCGACATGTACCCGATCGTCCCGAGCACGATGCCGGGAACCGTGCCGAGAAACGTCGCGGCATCTTCTTCGGCGTCCGGGACGATGGCCGGCCGCCGCGCGAGGCCGAAGTCGAGGATCTTGGGCCCCTGTCCGACGGGCAGGAAGATGTTCTCCGGCTTGAGGTCGCGATGGATGACATCCTTGCCGTGCGCCGCGGCGAGGCCTTCGGCAACCGACGCCGCAATCTCGACCGCCGCGCGCCACGGCAGCGGGCCCTGGAGCAGGCGGGATCGAAGCGTCTCCCCTTCGAGGAGCTCCATCACCGCGAACAGCGTGTCTTCGGCCCGGGTGAACTCGTAGATCGCCACGATCCCGGAATGCGACAGCGCGGCGATGGCGCGCGCCTCCCGCTCGAACCGCTCACGCGCCTCGGGATCGGACGACAGGTGTTCGGGGAGCATCTTGATGGCGACCTGCCGCCCGAGCCGCGTGTCGAGCGCGCGATACACGACGCCCATGCTGCCGGCGCCCAACGGCTCGACGATCTGATACTGGCGAAGGAAGGAACCAGACTGTACGGACAAGTTCTCTGACAATCATCTCAATGCTGATTGTGGAATGCTGAATGCTGAATTCAGTTATTCAGCACTCCACATCCACATTCAGCATTGGGCTATTCGTGATACCTCAGTTCCCGTCGTCGTCGCGCCCACGTGCCGTCTCCGGCCGGCTCGAAGACGTGACAATGGTCCATCTCGCCGCCGTACACGTGCAGCGTGACGGATGGACCGTCCGGGCGAGCGTTCGACAGCGTGTGATACTCGAACGGCGGGATGAGACAACCGGCCGATCCGACGCCCGCGGTCACGCGCGTGCGCTCCTCGAAGCGGTACGAATCGCCGGCGCGTCCCACCAGGTCGAACTGCGCCACCTCCATCCGGCCGTCGACGACGCACTCGACGCACCAGATGCCGGCGTGGTCGTGCAGCGCGGTTCCCTGACCCGGGCCCCACGTCATGGCGACGACGGTGTAGTGGCCATCCGGATCGCGATGGAACAGCCTGCGCGCGTACGTATCGGGACGGGGCTCGCGGAAATGCTCGTCGAGCGGTAACGGACCGTCGCGGAGCATCGTCTGCAGCGCGGTCTTCACCTGCTGAGCAACCGCCGCGGCGTCGCCCGCGCGAACCGCCTCGTCGAGCCGCGCGCACAACGTCTCGCGCCCCGTAACTCGCATACAATGCGGATCATAGCATCACCCGCCGTGGTCCTCATCGTGATGGCCGCCGGCGCCGGCGCCGGCGGCCTCGGCGCGCTCCTCGGGATCGGCGGCGGCGTCTTTCTCGTTCCGTTCCTCAATCTCGTCGTGGGTCTGCCCTTCCTCTCGGCGGCCGGCATCAGCCTCATGAGCGTCCTCGCGACCTCGGGCGCGGCGTCGGCGCGCAGCCCCGGACACCAGTTGATCAACCTCCGGCTCGGCATGGTGCTGGAAGTCGCGACGGTCAGCGGCGCGTTCGTCGGCAGCCTCATGGTCGGGATGCTCGCGGATCGAGACCTCGAGCGCCTGTTCGCCGTCGTGACAGCCGGGATCGCGCTCCTGATGCTGACGCGTCTCGACCGCCGCAACGTGATCCTGGATCCCACCGTCGATCCAGGCGCGCTCGGCGGGCGCTACCACGAACAGGAGAGCGGCGGAGACGTGATCTACCGCGTGCGCCGGCTTCCGGTGGGGCTCGCCGTATCGTTCGCGGCGGGCGTGCTGTCGCTCCTCCTCGGTATCGGCGGCGGTGTCTTGAAGGTGCCGGCGCTGAACGCGTTGTGCGGCGTCCCGATGCGCGCGGCGGCCGCGACCAGCGCGTTCATGGTCGGCGTCACCGCCCTCGCCGGCGCTCTCACCTACTACGTCAGAGGAGAGGTTCGGCCGGAGCTGGCGGCGGCCGCCGTGCTCGGCGTCCTGGTTGGATCGCGCGCCGGCTTCTGGATCGGCGACCGCGCCCGGGCGAAGGGACTGAAAGCTCTGATGGCGGCCGTGCTGGGCGCCGTCGCGTTGATCTACTTTCTCAAATGAAGGAAGCGCACGAGCTGCTCGGCCGGTGGCTGACGGCGGGGATGGCGGCGAGCGCCGCGTGCCTCGTCGCCGGCCTCATCCTCGCGCTCGTCGATCGCGCCATGGGTCCTGGGCACGCCGGGCCTCATCCTCTGATCGATGTCGGCCTCATCATTCTGATGGTCACACCGCTCGTGCGGATTCTTTTCGAGCTCTCCGAAGAGATCCGCGGCCGCAACTGGTTCTTCGCCGGAATCACCCTGATCGTCGTCGCGGTGCTCGGCGCGACGCTCTGGACGGCCGTGCGTTCCGTCTGAATACCTGGGATCATGATGCCGGATGCCACCCGTTGATTGTGCGCGCTGGACGACGACGCTGACGGCGTCGTATCTGGCGATTACGGCGGCGTTGATTGCGACCCTCGGGAGTACCGTTCCAGGCCGCGTCTGGCTGGTCGCGGTGCACCTGACGCTGTCAGGATCGTTGCTGATCCTGAACCGCGCGCGGCCGTCGGGGAGGATCGTTCGCATGATTCGGGACTGGCACCCATTGATCCTGTTTCCTCTCCTCTACAAGGAAGTGGAGCTGCTCGCGGCGGGCATCGGCGACTGGCGGTTGACTACAGCGATTCCGGCCTGGGAGTCGGCGCTGTTCGCGGGCCAACCGAGCCTGTACCTGAGCGAACGGCTGGCGTTCGTGCCGCTGTCCGAGTATTTGCATTTCAGCTACCTGTCCTACGTGATCGTCATTCCATCGGTGGCGGCGTACTGGTACCTCAGCGGACGGCGAGCGGCCTTCGGCGAGCTGCTGCTGATGCTCTCGACCGTGCTGTTGGCGAGCTACCTCTTCTTCATCCTGCTGCCGGTCGACAGCCCGTACTACCTGTCGCCGCGCCTGGGCCCGCCGTTCTCCGGCCACTTCTTCTTCGATCTCGTTCATCAGATGTCGGCGCGCGGCGGCGCGCGCGGCGGCGCGTTTCCCAGCGCGCACGTGTCGGGTGCGGTCGTCGTGAGCCTGGTCGCGTGGCGTCACCAGCGCCGGCTCGCGTACCTGCTCGTCCTGATCACCGGGAGTGTGATGATCGCCACCGTGTACGGCCGCTTCCACTACGTCCTCGACACGCTCGCCGGCGCGGCACTGGCGATCGCCGTGGTGGTGGGGTATCGATATCTTTCCGGCGACGGGTCCGGTGAGATCTATTCCGATCGCAGCGCCTGCAGCACGTCGACACGCGACGCACGGGCAGCCGGCAGCAGCGACGCGAGGACGGCCGCGATCACGAGAAGCGTTGCCGCTCCGGCGATCGGCAGCACGCCCGGCATCCGGACGACGCCGAACAGCCCGCTCGCGAACCGCGTCACCACGATACCGCCGAGCGCACCCGCAACGATCCCCGCGGCGGCTATCACCGCCCCCTCGCCGAGGACGCGGGTCAGCAGGTGACGCGGCGCGGATCCGAGAGCGAGGCGGATGCCGAATTCACGCGTGCGTGCGCTCACCGAAAACGCCAGCACGCCCGCGACGCCCACGATCGCGATCGTCAGGGCCACGAGCGCGAAGCCGCCGAACACCATCGCGTTCAAGCGATCGGGTGCGAGCATCTCGGCACGGACGTCCTCCAGGGTGGCCGCCCGTCCGACAGGCTGCTCAGCCGACCTCTGACGAATGATGCGCGTAATCGAAGGCACGAGCGTATACGGATCTTCCGCTCGCGTGTGCACGAACAGCCGTCCGGCGCCCCCCACCTGGGCCAGCGACTGGTAAACCGTCATGGCAGGCCCCGGAACGATGTTCTCGTCGTCGATGTCTGCGACCACCCCCACGATCCGCCGCGGCGCGGGGCTGAGGCCGCCGAACTTTATGGCGCTTTCATCGGTCCACATCAGCCGGCGGTTGACGGCGGCATCGACGCTCGCGAACATCCGCTGCGCAACGCTCTGGCTCACGATGACGACCTGTTCGCCCTCGAGCCGGTCGTGCTCATTGAAATCGCGGCCGGCAAGAATCGGGACGCCCATCGATGCAAAGAATCCCGGCGACACCGTCCGGGGGCGGCAGCGCGGATCTTCCTCACCGTCCACTCTGGCGTATCCTTCGATCGAGAATTGCAGGTAGAACCCTCCATCCCGCCAGGGCATCGACGATCCAGCCGACACGCTGTCGACGCCGGGCAACTGCTCAATCTGCCGCATGATGTCCTGGTAGAACGCGACTGTCTGGGCTTCCGTCCGGCCGTAAGACATCACCGGCACGGACACGGCGAGCACCTCCCGGATCTTGAAGCCTGTCGGCGCGCGCTGCAGCGCGATGAGCGTCGTCAACAGCATGCCGGCCCCGGCGAGCAGCACGAACGACGCGGCAATCTGCGTGACGGCAAACAGCCGGAGGCGGCGGTTGGTGCCCGACGTGAGGCGCACGCTTCCGGTGGAGAGCCCCAGCCCGCCGGCGGCGTCGGGGAGACGCGGCACGAACGCGAGCAGCACCGCTGCCGACACGGCCAGGCCGACGCCGATCCACAGCAGGCTTGCGTCGACCGTCAGGTCGAGGGCGCGAACAGAAAAGCGGGACGCGTACTGGCTGAGCACAGGCACCATCCACAGCGCGACGATCACACCGAGCAGGGCGCCGCTGCCGCAGAGCAGCAGGCTTTCCGCGAGTAGCGTCCGGCGCAGCGCGCCCGAACCGGCGCCGAGCGCCGCCCGAATGGCCAGCTCGCCTTCTCGCCGGACCGATCGGGCCAGGATCAGGTTCGCGACGTTGGAGCACGCGATGACGAAGATCAGCGCCGACGCGGCCAGGAGGACGAGAAGCACCGTTCGTGCCGGCGATGTGATTTGGTCCCGCAGCAGCTTCGCGTCGATCCGGAGGTCCGACTTTGGCGGGTACGCTTCGGGGTGTTCCTTCTGAATCGCGCCGTAAACGGCGCGCAGCTCGGCGCGCGCCGCCTCGAGATCCGCTCCGGCCGCCAGACGGCCGAACAGCTCGGTCATGCGATGCGTGCGGCCCGTCACCATCGTTGCCGACAGGTGGTGCGGGCTCGTGACGACGTTCGCGATGATCTCGGTCTCGGTGGGATAGGGCACGGATGGCTCGAGGACGCCGATGACCGTCGCGGTCCGCACGCCCAGACGCACCGTCTTGCCGGTGACATTGGGGTCGCTGTTCAGCCCCGTGGTCCAGAAGCGATGCGTCAACACCACCACGCCCGCGGCATTCGGGCCATCGTCTGTCGCGTCGATGAGGCGGCCGCGCACGGGCCGCAGACCCATCACGGTGAAGTACGAGCCGCCGACGACGCCCGCGCGCACGACGCGAGGCTCGCCGAGGCCGACCATCGTGAAGCCGATGGTCGAGAAGTCCCCAATCGCGGTCACGGTCTTCATTCGTGAGCGCAGATCGATGAGCTCGGGCACAGAGAAAGTGGCATTCTCGACGGGAATACCCGGCGCGCTCTGGCGGATGTAAATCAGCCGCGATTCGTCCCGATTGACCAGCGGCCGCAGGAGCACGCCCCGGACGACGCTGAACATCGCCGCGTTGGCGCCGATGCCGAGCGCGAGCGTCACGATGACGGTCAGCGCCAGCCCCTTGGCGCGAGTGAGCGACCGGAACGCACATTTCAAGTCGGCGACGAAGCTCATAGGGCTCCTATGAGACGGCGGTATCGCACCTTGTATGCCACAGGGTGCGAAGGCATAACAAGTGAAGGAACAATGAGTTACAGCTCGGGTCCACGGGCGATCCGTCCGATCGTGGAACGGGTACGTCCGGAGGCGCGCAAAAAGCTGGTCAGGTGGTCTGATCGCGAATGGGCATCGCTTCGGGGCTGCCCGGTATCCCTTCGCTTCCGACGCTCGCCGCGGTCTCCTTCAGCCGTTCGGTCGCGGCGTGCCGCATCCGGTCCAGCAGATCGGCGATTCGCTGCGCCTGGCGGATGATGGTTGCCAGGTCGCGCTGAAGCGCGGGGTCCGGGTGCTCGCGTTCGAGCAGGTCGCAGTGTCCGATGATCGTCTGGAGCGCGCCGTTGATCTCGTTGGCGGTCGACAGGGTCAGCTCGGCCATCGCCTCCATCATGCGGTACCGTCCGAGCGACAGCTGGAGCTGCTGCGCGACGTACGCGACCGCGAGAATCTCGGCGATCGGCCAGAGCGTCTTCAAGTCCATCTCGGTGAAGGCGTTCCGCGCGCGCGAGACGACATTGATCGTGCCGACCGCGCGCCCCTTCGAGATGAGCGGCAGCATGATGGCCGATCCGAAGCCGGCGCTGTGGAGGACGTTGGCGTCCAGGTAGTCGGCCGCCACCTGCGAGATGTCGGGAATCGTCATCGGCTCGCGGCTCCGGACGACCGCGCCGATGAGCGTGCGCCCGACGCCGAACTCCAGCTCCGGCCGCGGCCGGTTGCGCCGTTCCTCTTCGGTGACGCGTGCGGTGAAGGTCTGGAAGTGCTGGCCGTCCTCGCGAAGCAGCGCGAGCCCCATGCGATCGCACGGCACCATCCGCGCGATCCGGCGCGCGAGCGCCTGGAAGGCGAGCGTCACGTCGGGCGCGCGCGCGATCACCTGCAGCACGTCGTTCTGCGCCTCGAGCTGCTCCATCTGGGTGAGCGTCACGCGGTGAGCGCTCTCGCGCCGCTCGAGGCTGGTCGCGAGGCCGCCGATCTGCCGCGAGGCGATCAAGCCCAGCCAGATGATGAGCGCCCAGACGGTCAGGAGCTGGATGAAGAGGCCGGCGGCGTGACCGAGGACCTCTCCGCCGACGAGCGCCCACACCCCGAACTGGATCACGGCCGCCGCCGCTACGCTCATCCAGATGGTCCGCGATGAGGTCTCGCGCCGGGGCGTCATCGCGTTAGGTCTCGGGGCCGCGCGTTGCGTATCCAGGGGTCACTCGTCCGCCAGCGTGTAGGTCGAAGGCACGGGTCTCAACGGGCGATCGAACCAGAGCGGCCGGCGCAGCCCGCCCGGCCCTGGGGCCGGCCGGGTTCTGGCCATCCATTCCTTATAAATCTCGTGCGATCGCGCCGTATCCACCATGATATCCCCGTAACTGT
This sequence comes from uncultured Acidobacteriota bacterium, assembly GCA_963847125.1. Classification (GTDB taxonomy): domain Bacteria; phylum Acidobacteriota; class Vicinamibacteria; order Vicinamibacterales; family 2-12-FULL-66-21; genus DATAEE01. The sequence goes on along the minus strand of CAWJYM010000004.1, from coordinate 223,666 downwards.
CTGACGGTCCGGCCTTTTCGAGTCGGACGCGCTGGTGCCAGCAGTGCATCCCGCTGACCGGATCGGGCTGCACCGGGAAAGTCAGGTTCTGATGCACGCCGACCTCGGTCCACCAGATCCGGCCGCTGTCGGCATCGGCGCTGTGAAAGGGCTGCGCGCCGTGCACCTGATGCATCACGTACCGGCCGTTCTCGTCGCGCGCGATGCGAACGAGCGACGAGGCCGCGCGCGCGCCTCCCTGATCCTCGTGGAGCCGCCAACGTCCGAGGTGGTGCGACATCGCCAGGATGCCGGGCCGGATCCCTTCGGTCACCCACGCCCGTGTCACGAAGTGGCCGATCTCGGTTGACACTTTCACCAGGTCACCGGTGGCGATCGCCAGCCGCCGGGCGTCCGCCGTCGCGATCCACAGGGGATTGGTCTGCGAGATCTCGTAGAGCCACTTGACCGGCGATCGCGTGTGGATCAGCGTGGGGAGCCGGAAGTTGGGAAGCAGGTCGAACTCGCCCTCATCCCTCTTCAGCTCTCGCCAGTGAACGTGGCCCGGAACGTACCGAGGGAGCGTGTGCTCGGGCCAGCCCCAGTCGGCGAGCGTGCGCGAGTACAGCTCGAGCCGGCGCGTGGGCGTGGTGAACCCCGCGCGCGCGACTCCGTCGACGAGCGCGCCGACGACCGCCCCGTCCCGCGTCACGACCTGTCGCCCGTCGTCCTTGTGCGTGCCGGCGAGCTCGTCGCCCGCGAGCGCGCGCTCGTGGGCGCGGCTGTACGACTTGTCTTCGACCTGGAACACGCCGTACTTGCGCATGTATGCGAGCGGCGCGAGCCCTTCGCGCGCGGCCGCCTCGGGTAAACCCGGCACGGCGTTCTCGAAGATCCACCGGTAGTACTCGTCGACGGTCACCCGCTCGCCCGGCCGGTACGGCGACTCGAAGAACCGTCGGATCCCGAGCGAGCCGTCCGGATCGATCGCCCAGCTCAGCGCGATCCAGAATTCGTTTTCCTCCCAGACCTCGCCCGGATTCGCCTCCCACGTCGCCGAGATTCGCTCACCGCGTTTCTCGCGCGCGACCCGCAGGACCGGCTGGCGGAAACCGATCCACTTCGCGGCGTGCGTCTCCTGGCTCATGACGTCGTGCCGCTCGGTGCCGAGGCCCATCGGCAGGACGTAGTCGGCGAACCAGGCCGTCTCGCTCCAGATCGGCGTCAGCGCGACATGGCATCCGATCAGCGATTCGTCCTGCAGGACCTCCATCCACGTGAAACCGTCGGGGTTGGTCCAGAGCGGGTTGTAGACGCGCGTGAAGTACGTGTCCAGCCGTCCGCGTCCTTCCTTGAGGAAATGCGGCAGGAGGAAGCTCATCTCGAAGAACGCGAGAGGGAACTCGCGGGGGAACAGGAGCTCGTTCCAGTACCCCGGCGCCGGCGGCGGATTCGGGTGCTTCGGCACGAACTTGTTCGTGACGTGCAGATTCACGCCGCCGACCGATCCCACTGAGCCGGTCAACACGACGAGCAGATACAGACACCGCGTGATCTGCCAGCCCCAGAGGTTTCCGGCGGCTGCGGCGCGCCAGCTGTGCGTCGCGAAGCGGTCCCCCGCGCGCGCGATCGCTCGTGCCGCCTCGACGATCCGCGCCGCGGCGACGCCCGTCTCACGCTCGGCGTACTCCGGCGTGAATTCCGCGTACTCCTGGCGAAGCGCGGCGATGAAATTGTCGAAGGTCGGCTCGACGCCGGGATGCTCCGAGGCGAGATACTCGCGCCAGTTGACCCAGTTCCGGACGAACTCGCGGTCGAAGAGGTTTTCGTCGAGCAGGATCCTGGCGATCGCAAGCAACAGCGCGCCTTCGGTGCCGGAGTACGCGGGCAGCCAGAGGTCAGCCTTCGCGGACGTGTTCGACAGCCGCGGATCGATCACGATGAGCGTCGCGCCGCTCGTCTTGCCTTCCATGATGCGCTGCGCGTGCGGGTTGAAGTAGTGGCCCGACTCCAGGTGAGAGGAGAGCAGCAGGATCGTGCGGGCGTTGGCGTAATCCGGCGACGGGCGGTCCGCGCCGGTCCACAGGAAATGTCCGAGCCGCGCGGAGGAGGAACAGACGTTCGTGTGGCTGTTGTGGCCGTCCATCCCCCAGCACTGCAGGACGCGATTCGCGTAGCCGTCCTCACCGGGACGGCCGACGTGGTACATGACTTCTCGCCGGCGCCCTTCCTGAATCGCGCGCCGGATCCGGCCGCCGATGTCGGCCAGGGCTTCGTCCCAGGTCACGCGGCGCCAGGTACCCGATCCCCGCGTGCCTTCACGCTTCAACGGATAGAGGACGCGGTCGGGATCTTCCAGCTGATTCGGCGTCACGACGCCTTTGGCGCAGGTGCGGCCCCGGCTGCCCGGATGAACCGGGTTGCCCTCGATCTTGCGAACCTCGAGCGTCTCCTTGTCGACGTAGCTGATGATTCCGCACGCCGACTCGCAGTTGAAGCAGATGCTCGGGATGATCCAGTAGCGGCGGCGCTCCTTCCGCGGCCAGGCCGTGGACTCGTAGTCGGTGTAGTCGTCCCACTCGGAGGGATCCGGATGCGAACGGAAGGGAGTGGTCATGACAGTGGCACGCTCTGGCCCGCCTCGACCCAGATGTACTCCCAGGCGAACCCGCCCGCGAGCGCGAGCACGGCTGCGGCGGTCGTCGCGGCCGCCAGCGACGGGGTTGTCAGCAGGAGCGCGAGCGGAACGAGTCCGCCGCCCGCGACCGCCAGTCCCCAGAAGAGCCGAGCGTACGCGCCACGCCGGATCGTGCCGACAGCCAGCTCGTGGTGCACGCTCGGGCTGGGCGACAGCAGCGTCTCGAATGCCAGGAATACGAGATGCGCTGCGACCGACACGGCGAGGACTCGCACGAGAAACATCGACGCCCCCGCGTCGGCGTCGACGAATCGGGTGGCGATGAGAAGGGTCGCGGCGCCGGCCGCCGCTGCCTGCGCGAGAAGATCGACCGCCGCGTACGGCCCCTGCCACAGATCCCGAGCGAGCCCTTGCGCGAACAGAAACCCGGTATAGGACGTCGCGAGGATTGACGCAACGATCGCCGGGACGACGAGCCAGTCGATGAACCCGTCGGCGCGCAGCCACCCGGCCACCAGCCACAACGTGGCGATGGCCCCGTGGGCGGTCAGAAAGTAGGCGCCCCAGACCATCCAGGATCGCCAGTTCGGACGGATGAGAATGTAGTAGAAGCGCTCGGGACGGTCGAGGTCGGCCACGAGAACGATCGCGGTAAGTATCCCGAACACGACCGCGATCGCCGGCCCCACGACAGTCGTGATCGCGTCGCGCCAGCCCAGCCACCAGAGAAAAGCCGACAGGAAGAGGGCGCCGGTCGCGATTCCCTTTGTCAGGAGGTAGATCGCCATGTCGAAGCCCCATGGCTTCTCGTGGGGGACGTCGTAGTCGACCCGCGGAAGCCCTGGCGCGGCGGGGTCCTCCGCCGGGGCGCCGAGCGGACGCAGGTGGACCTGCCCTTCCTTATAGATCAGCGGCCGGGCCGAGATCTCGGGCCGGATGACGCTCTCCTCGGCGCCCAGGTAGAGGACCTTCGGTCCGGTGCCTTTCTCCGGCTTGCGGACCATGAACGCCTCGCGCTGGTAGATCCGCGACACCTCGCTCGCCGGATCGTCGAGGTCGCCGAAGATCCGGCACTCGGTCGGACACACGCTGACGCACGCCGGCAGCAGCCGGTTCTCGACCCGGTTCGCGCAGAAGTTGCACTTCTCCGCGGTGCGCGTGTTCGGGTCGATGAACAACTGATCGTACGGGCAGGCTTCCATGCAGGCGCGACAGCCGATGCAGGAGTCACTGTACAGATCGACGATGCCGTCGCGCCGCTTGAAGAGCGCATTGGTTGGACAGATGCGCACGCACGGCGCATCGGTGCACTGATTGCAGAGCACCGGGAAGAAGAACCGTCGCGCCTCCGGGAAGACGCCCTTCTCGACCGTCTTGACCCAGCAGCGGTTCACGCCGATCGGGATGTCGTGCTCGGCCTTGCACGCAATCGTGCACGCGTGGCAGCCGATGCATTTGCGCAGATCGATGGCGAACCCGTAGGTTGGCATTCTGGATTCCAGATTCTGGATTCTAGTTTATTTCCCGAAGAGCCCGCCACGCGCTCAAGACTGCGGTACGGCGGTCGGCCGGCACCAGCGGAAACGTGCCGAGCACGTGCGAGAGCTCGTCCTCGGTGAGGCCGTAGAGCGCTGCGGCACGCGCCTGGGCGCTCGCCTCCGCTCGGTCGTCGTCCGGGTCCGCTTCAAGACGACACGCCAGTCTCTCCAGATCCGCGTACGCGATCGATCCGCGGTCGGGCCGCGGAACCGGCAGCCGTTCGACGATTGCGGCCGACAGATGCGTCCCGATCCGCTGGCGGACGAGGAAGTTCGCGATGTAGCTGTTCAGCAGCGCGCACAGCACGCGCTGATCCTTCGTCGGCATCGCATCCTTCAGACAGTACACCGTGTGGGTGGTCACGCACCCCGCGGGCACGATCGCGGCGATCAGCGACAGACGGTTGGTGGCCGATGCGACGTCGCGATAGGCGAGCCGCGGCCGCGTGAACCGATCGCCGCCGAGTCGCGCGCGCGCCTCGTCGGTCGGCAGGCTGAATCGCGATCCGCGGAGATCCACGGCGAACGGCGCAAGCTGCTTCCCCTCGACGATCGGCAGCCCCTCGCCCGGCTGCCGGAAAGCCTCCGCATCGTCGGTCGCGTTCAGTTCCCGCCCGAAGCGGGCGCGCCACCCCTGGACCGATCCGATCTGGGGCGCGGCGGCGGCCTTCTCGGCGATCCGAAGGTCGGCCTGGGTCCGTATCTCGGGGATGACCAGCTGATCGCCAGTCAGGCGCGCGAGGAGCTGAGGCGTGAGCGTCACGGGGAACGCGTCGCGTGGCGCGCCGCCGTCCGGAATGCGATCCAGCGTGCGTGCGTCGCGCTCGCCGAAGCGGCAGGCGATCGCGCCGGTGCATCCGCCACGCGTAGCGGTCAGAAGGAGGAAGCGCAAGCTCCGATGTATCGGGAAGACGCCCTCGCGGTTCTCAAAGCCGACGATCGAGTCGACGATGGAGCGCTCGAGGAGGTGGCGGCGCAAGGCCGCAGAGCCCTGGTCCAGGGCGAGGCTGGATGGCAGGATCAGTCCCAGCCGTCCCTCGGGCGATAGCAGCGACAGGGCTCGTTCGAGAAAGAGCTGATAGAGGTTCGCGTGACCGCGACCCTGGAGCAGATACAGCCCACTCCCGCGCGTGAACCGGACGAGCGCTGCGGCATCCCGATGATCGCCGCGCAGCATTTCCCACGGGGGGTTACCCAGGATGGCGTCGAAACCGGCCGACGGGAGGGGTGCGCCCGCGGCGTCAAAGAAGACCTCGGGGAACTCGAGCGTCCAATGAAGGAAGCGCCGCTCCAGCGCCGTGGCCGCGGCAAGAGCCAGCCGGCTGTTCGCGTGACGAGGGGGAAGCACGCGCGTGCCGCCGCCAATCTCGGCGGCCAACGCGTCGTATTCGCGCCGATCGGGAGCGCCGGACAGCGCGGGCCAGAACCACGCGGCACACCAGAGGTCCGCGACGTCGCGCCACCGCGCCAGCGGCCCTCCGCGCCCCGCGAGTGCGGCGAGCGCACGCTCCTTTCGACGCACGGCATCGACGGTGTCGTCCGGATCTTCCGCGATCCGCGCTCGACCGACGGCTGTCTGGCCAAGCGATCGTTCGAGGCTCTCCGTGTCGTCAAAAAGATGCGCGCCATCGTCCCGAACTCTGGTCCTCCGCCGTGTCCGTGAGTGCATGCCGGGTGGTTGGCGCAGCAGATCCGCTGCGGATGCGCCGACGAGGCTGTCTCCGTCGCGAAGCCGATGGTCGAGAAACGTGAGGGGGCGATCGGCCGCCAGCGTCGCAAGCCAGAGCGAGAGACGGCCGAGCTGCACCGCCGTGGGATTGAGATCGACGCCGAACAGGCAGCGCTGCGCCACGGCGCGTCTCAGGCGAACGCCCGCCGCATCCACCGCCGGAGATGACCGATCGCGCGAATCCAGGAGCTCGTCCAGATCTTCCCCGTCGCGAATCAGCGCGCGTTCGCAGGCGTCGGCGAGGTAGCGGCAGGCAGCGACGAGAAACGCGCCGCTCCCCATCGCGAGATCCAGGATGCGGAGCGACAGGATCTCGCGGGCCGAGCGACGCTCGACGAGCGGGTGCAGCGTCCGACGGACGAGGTACTCCGTCAGAGACCGTGGGGTGTAGAACGATCCAGTCTGTTTCCTGATGCCGCTCGATGCGTTATCCGTCGTGAGGTCCAGGACGCTTTCGTACACGGCGCCGAGCTGTTCAACACCAAGATCCCGATACGAGACGCGGCGCCGGCCTCCGTCCCCCGAAACGGTGGACAACGCGAGAAGCACCGAGCGCACCGTCGTGTCGTTCACGCGCCGGGACTCGCCGAGCGGAGTACGGGCGGGCTCGAACAACCGTCCGTTGAATGGTGTGACGACGAGCTCGCCAGCGTGGCAGCCGGCATGCGCAAGCCGCGACGTGGCCTGAAGCGCCGACCATAGACCGCGGCTGCATCCGGCCAGGGCCTGCTCGGTCAGCGCGCCGATCGCGTACGCCCTGCGATACGTCGGATGCCACACCGGGACGAGCCCGCGCGCCTCCGCGAACAGGAGAAAAAGGATTCGATACACGATCGTCAGCGCCTGATCGGCCGCGCGTGCTCCGAGCGCGCGGGTGAGCTCCTTGACCGAGGCGCGCACGCCGTCCTCGAGCGCCGCCCCTACCGATACCTGGTGCGCGTCCGACAGCGCGAGCGCCCGGTCGATGACCGCTCCGCCGCCGCGCGTGAACGCCTCCGCTCGAAGCAGGCCCCACAGCACGCCGAAGGCGTCGGCGTCGCGGAGGACGAGATCCAGGTTGAACTCCAGATACCGCCTGGAGAAAGTGCGGCGCGCGTCGACGATTCGGAGGTCGCGGCCGTTGTGGCAAAGCGCCCACGCCGCTCCAGCGGCGATGCCAGCGGTGACCGCCCCGCGCCAGGCGCTCTCGAGCGGCGCACCCCATGGAGCGACCAGCAAGATGATCGAGACGTCCGACCGCCCGATGCCGCTCGACGGCCCAAGCTCGGACGTGAGGTGGCCGGACGGGAGGGCGTCGACGCCCGCCGCGTGGAAGCCGAGCAGGCTCACGAGCGGTCCGGCCGCCAGGTCGAATACGGCGCGCACCGACGAGGCCGGCCCGAGTTCCGAGAGTCCCGACAGAACCGACCGGGCGCGCCGCCGGGCGGGCTCTCTCTCCGTCTCGCCGAGCTCCCCCGCAAGCGCGGACGCCAGCTGCTCCTGAAGGAACTGCCGCGAGAAGAGCGAACCTGAGAGTCCCCTCACCGCCCTCGGTCCACTCGAGGTCGAGACGTCCTTCCACTTCGTGACTCGGCCCGCGCGACGAGCGCAAGTTCCGGCGGCTCCATGACCATGCTTCGCGACCGCTCGAGACGATCGATCCGTGACGCGAGATCGCACGCGAGCGAGAGGCGGGCGGACTCGTCTGCCTGAGCCCGATCGAGCGCGCGGCGATCGAAGAGCGCCGGCTGCACCTCATGGTCTTCCTCGGGGCTGGAAGAGCCGATGGCTCGCCAGCGCGCGAGCAGCCGGTCCAGCGCGGCATTCCGGAACCGCTCAACGTCGCGGAGGCGGGACGAGTAGTACGTCCCGTCGACCTCCTGCTCGGTCGCGGCAACGAGCGTAGAGTCAACGATTCGGCCGGCACCGTCGCGGATCTCCGATCGATAGACGAACAACGAACGGTTGTCGGAGACGAGCCGGTCGAGGCCGTTTCGCCGTCGCGCCAGCCGCGCAGGCGTCAGTTCGAGCAGAAGAGGACCGCGTCGTGCGAATTCTTTGGCCTTCCGGATTAGGGCGGCCTCCGCGCACGCAATCGCAGCCAGCCTTCCGATCTCATCGGGAACCTCTGCATCTTCATCTGTCCGGGCCGGGGGTGCTGATGGCAGTCTGCCGCCGCCGAGGATGGCCTCCGCCACCACCGGTTCCGGCCACACATCGTCGAACCACCCTGCCTGACGCGCGCGCCAGATGCGCGCCACGAGGCGTCCCAGCACGATCGATTCGGCCGTGCCGCGCGCGACCAGGTGCAGCACGTGCGGTGCGCGGCGCTGGCCGTACCGGTCGACACGGCCCGCCCGCTGCTCGAGTCGAGCCGGGTTCCACGGCAGCTCGAAGTTGATGACCCATCGGCAGCGGGAGTGTAGATTCAACCCTTCGCCCGCGGCGTCGGTGGCAAGCAGGAGCGTGGCCGTCCCGTCGTTCAGCGCGTTGGTCGCCGCGCGGCGCTCGTCGCGCGACAGGCCGCCATGGAGGATCGTGTGCCGGCGGACGGAGGACAACCGTGTCGCGAGGTGTTCCAGCGTGTCGCGATATTCCGTGAAGACGATCGCCGCCTCGCTCGTGCGCGCGAGGAGTCGTTCCAACGCTCGAAGTTTGCTCTCGCGTGTGACGGAGGCGGCCGCCACGGCGAGGGCGGTCAGCACATCTCGTTCGAGCCCGCCGTCGATGAGGCCGGGTGCGCCGAGCACGGAGTCGGAGACCGTATCGTCGGCTGATGTCTCGCCTTCCTGATCGGGGTCGAACGGCAGCGCGATCTGACGAACGGGAGAGTCGCCAGGTTGCTCCAGGAGCGCCAGCCGCCGTTCGATTGTGCGGCCCGCTGCCCAGGCGCTCGACAACGCACGCTTCCTGAGCACGATCATGGCGAGCCTCGCCGCCGGCGAAGGAGTCTCGCGCCAGACTCGGGACGTGTAGCGGTCGAGGAGACGGTGCAGCCTGCGCTCCTGCGAGGTCAGCCGGACTCTGAGCAACCGCGTCCGGCGGGTCGGGACCTCGACCGCGAGCGCGGCTCGGGAGCGTCGAAAGACAACGAAGTCGCGATCGACCGTGATCTCGGACGATGGTTCTCCGGTCGCACGGAGCGCGGCGTACCCTTCGCGATCCGACGCGAACGGCGTCGCCGTCAGCAGGACGACACGTGCCGCCCGTCCGGCGGCGCGATGCAGCGCCGCGCCTCGCTCGGTTCCCGGGGCGGCGAGATGGGCCTCGTCTGCGATCGCCAGGTCCCACCAGAGTCCGTCGATCCCCTGCAGGACTTCGCGCCGCTTGAGAAAATCGAAGGACACGACATACACGCCGGGCAGCGACCACGGGTTGACGCCGGGCGGCAACTCCCGCGCGGCTCCGGCCAGAAACGCCGGGTCCGCGACGATGCACGGTTGTCGGAAGCGAGCGAGCTCGTCGGCCCATTGATCGCGAAGTCCGGCCGGCGTCACGATGAGCACGCGGTCGGCTTCACCGCGCGCGCCCAGCTCCGCGAGCGCGATCAACGCCTGCACGGTCTTGCCCAACCCGACCGCGTCCGCGATCAGAACGCGCGACGCCGCACCCCGTGCCAGCGCCAGCGCGGGCTCGAGCTGCCACGGCAGCAGATCGATCGCCGCGCGGTGCGCCGCCTGGAGTCCGCAGGCGGGCCGCACGGCGGCCGCCGCGCCCGCGAGCGCGCGTAGCCACGCCCTCCGTGAGACGCGAGGTACATCGACGGGCGCGCCATCGGCGAAGTCGAGTCGGGTGCGGCCACCGACGGCGGCAGGATCAGAGGGCTCGAGACGGTCGAACGGCGCGAGAAGAACCAGTTCCTGCCTGTCGTTGGAAGGCGAGATCCCGGCGAGCTGCACCTCCAGGCAATCGCTCCACGGTCTGGTTCCCGCCACGCGCCACCGACGGCCGCGCGCCGTGACGCGCTGGCCGGCGTGCAATTCCTGCCACATCATCCGCGTCCGTGAAGTGAACTTTCTGCCACGTTCGCGCTCCGAACGGGCTCCGACGACATCGATCGGCAAGCGGAATGCCACAAGGAGGAGGTAGGAGGTAGGAGGTAGGAGGTAGGAGGTAGGAGGCGGGAGGTAGAGCCCCCTTGACTGGAGAGGCCGCGGGGCGCAGCATTGATTGATTCCCCAGAACTCCGCGCTCGGCTTGCCGCGCCGAAGCGGCTTGTGTCCAGTTACGCCGCGAAGGCGGGATGAGCGTGAGTGACGCTTCGAGTCAGGTCGTGATCTGTCCGGGGTGCGGCCGCCGCGTCCCGCGACGCGTCGACGTGTGCCGATGCGGCTTCCGGCTGGCAGCGGTATACGGCAGCCCGCCCGAGACGTCGTTTGACGTCGAGAAGCCGGAAGCGCGGCCGCGCCGTTGGGTCCCGATCCTGGTGATCGCCGCGGGGCTGGCGCTGGTGGGCGTCGGCATCTGGTATACATCTCAGCGCCAGACGGCGGCCTCGCAGGCCTCGGTTCCGGCGCCGGCGCCACATGCCGGTTCAGCGTCTCCCCAGGCGCTTGCCGCGCCGCCGCCCGGATCGCGCCTCCAAACTCCTGGCAAGGCTGACCCCCCTGGAACCCTTCGAACCCCTGGGACCCTGGGAACCCCGGGAGCCCCGGAAACCCCAGGAACCCTCGAAGAAGTGATCAGCCAGGCAATGCCCGCGGTCGTCTCGATCGAGACCCCAACGACGCGGGGCAGCGGCTTCTTCATCTCGCCTGGCCTGGTGGTCACCAACGCGCACGTGGTCGAGACCAACGGCTACGTGACCGTCAGGCTCGCCGCCGGGCAGGCGGTCAACGGACGCGTGACCCTGACGAACGCGGAGTACGACCTCGCGCTCGTGCGGGTCGATCCCGTTCGGTCGGACCAGAGCGTGCTGCCGCCACGCTCGGCGCTGGACGTGCGCGTCGGCCAGGAAGTCATCGCGATCGGATCGGCGCTTGGCGTCCTGCAGAACACCGTGACGCGCGGAATCATCAGCGGGGTCCGCCGAGCCGGGTCGGTCGTGCTGCTGCAGACCGATGCCGCAATCAATCCCGGAAACAGCGGCGGACCGCTGCTGGATCGCAACGGCCGCGTGATCGGCGTGACGACGATGAAGGTCGGACAGTCGGCCGAGTCGATCGGTTTCGCCGTGGCGATCGATTACGCGCTGATGCTCGTGGCCGGCAAGCAGTCGGCGCCCTCGGCATCGTCATCGGCCCCGCCCCTGTTACCCTCGCAGCCACCCCGTCCGAGCGCACCTTCCCCGGCCGACGACGCGCGAGAAGCGGGCATCCAGGCATTCGAGCGCGCGATGCAGGTGCTCGAAGAACGGGCCGACCAGATCGACGGCGCGTGGGCGGCGTTCCGAGCCCGCTGTTCCCCCCGCGCGCGCGCGGTGACCGGCGATCGCGAGTGGTTCGGGATATGGGACGATCGTGCCCAGCTCGGTACTCAGGTCAGAGACTGCGCCACCTGGCTCGACGACATCGTCCTGGCGGCAAACCAGGTGCGCTCTGCGATGATGACGGCCGACGAGCTCGCTCGTCGCGCGCAGGTCTATCCGGGTGTTCAACGCGACATCAGGCGTCGGCACAAACTCGACTGGACGGGCTGGGAACGATAGCGACTGCCCACTGGGCTTGGGGCCTGGGGCCCGCCTTCGCGGCCGAAGCCGCAGGCCGCTTCCGCCTTCGCGCTTGGCGCTACGGCGGGACAAGTCGGCGAGGCAGGCTTCAGGGCTGACTATCTAGGAAACCTGCTTCGCGATGACGCGTCGGATCCGGCAGCCGGTCGGATAGGAAATGGTCGCGATTGCCGGCGGGATGCGAAGCACTCCCATCGGCCCCTCGTCACTTCCATTCGACGAGTCTCCATTGCCATTGGCGTGGCTCGCTTCAGCCTCCTGAAGCCTTCGCGCCCACATCGCGAGCGGCGGAAGCCGCTGCACCAGGCGAATGGGCCGCGGCGGCTCTGGCGCCGGCGGCGGAGGCTCGGGGATCGAGAACGGCGCCGGAGCCTGAGCGGCCGGAGGCGGGGCCTCGAGAATCAACGGCGGTTCTTCCACCACCGGCGCGGCCTGAAACACGCGCCTCTCCTCGACAGGTGGCGTCGGGTGGACGACCGGCGGCGCCAGGACAACGGGCGGCTCGGTGACCATCGGAGCCTCGTCGATGATCGGGACGTCGTCGATCACCCGAGGCTCGTCGACGACGGGCGCCGACTCGACGAACGGCTTGATGACTCTCTTCGGCTTGACTTTGGCGAAGAGTACCGACCCGAAGATTGGTGCTCGGTCTCGGCCTCGGCCTCGGGCTCGGGCGTCGGATCGGCGATCGGTGCGGACTCGACAGCCTGGTTTACCGAGTAACCGACCGGCGGCTGCTCCGGAGCTTTCGCGACGACCGGGTCAGGAGCATTCGAGACGATCGGCTCTGGAGCCTGGACGACAGGCTCATACGCCTGGGCAACGACCGGCTCCGGCTCGTACGCGACGAACGGCTCGGGGGCGGCCATCTCGACGGCCGGTTCAGCCGCGGCCTCGGCGGCTGATTCAGCGGCGCGCCGAGCGGTGCGCTCAGCCGCGGCCTTCGCCGCCTCGACGTTGGCCTTCAGATCTGCCGCGGTCTTGAGATAGCCGGCGATCTGCTCGGCAAAAACGACGGGGTCGCATCCTTGGGTCGGGACATCCTCGGTCTTCTTCTTCCGGAATCCAAACAGTCCCCGCTTCGACTTCCCATCTGTCGCATCGGACGCCGCCAGCAGTGGGATGGTGAGCGTCTGGAGGTGTTCGGCCCCCTCCAGGGTCCGTAGATGCGCGATCAGTTCCTCTTCCTCACGCGGTGAAAAGAGCGCCGTCACGAGGATGAGATCCGGCGCCTTTTTCTTGATGGACGCGATCGCGCCGTCCTTCGAGTCGACGACCGTCAGCTGCGCGCCGGAGACGCGGTCCTTGACGACGTGCGAGAGCGCGGCCGCCTGCCGCGGGTCCGACTCGATGGCGAGGATGTACGACACGTGGATATCCGGACCGAACGGCGCAAGGCGCGTGCCGCCCCGGCCGTACGTGAAGGATCGAGAAACAAGCCTGTTTTGAGGGGTTTAGCGCGAGAGCTTCGGGCGCCCGGGATCGGCGCTCGCCTCATCCCGAGGCTGTGGGTTACAGAATTGTGCCGGGCCGGGGTCAGGTCTTCAACATGAAGAGAAACAGCAGGCCGGAGACCACGGCGAATATGAGGAAGGGCCCGTTGTCGATGCTCTGCTCTTTCAGCGCGCCGATCAGCGAGCCGCCGAGGTCCGTGATCCTGTCGCCCCAGGGCGTGACGGCTCCGCCGATCGGATCGTCCAGGATCGCGCCCGCCTTCATCCGCACGCGCGGATCGACCGAGACGAGCACCGAGATGATCACCACGAGACACAACAAAGAGCCGATGGTTTCCTTGGCGCCTAGTTTCATTCGGGTCTTCGCCACCTGGGATGAGGCAAGCGTCGTGCCGCGCGATTTCAGGCGAGTGCGCGGGGCAAACTGCGGACGGCCGCGATTGGTTGCGCCGCGGTCTGACGGATCGCGTGGGTCGATTACGAAATCATCTGCGGCCTGGACCCACTGCGGATTTCGGTGTCGCGGTTACGAAAACAGCGGCAGTTCTGTGCCCCGGTCGGGGCCGCACAACCCCGGTTTTTGGTCAGGCCGCACCCTCCAACCGCATGAGCCTCAACGCCTTACGGTGTGAGCGGATCCCTCGAGTGGCCTCCGGGCATGGCCGTTGCCTTTGTCGGGACCCGTGACGCGGCGTTGTGCCGCGTTCGGTTGTCAACCCCAGTAAGCGGCCGACACGCCGCGCACAGCATCGCTGTAAAGCAGCGATGCAAATTGAGGGAGGGCCTCATGGATCGTCTAGTTCGCTTCGTGAAGTCGCTTGGGCGTAAGGAAGAGGGTCAGGACCTGCTCGAGTACGCGTTGCTCATCGCGTTGATCGCGCTCGTCGCGGTGGCGGCGGTGACGGCGGCCGGGTTCGAGGTTCAGCGAATCTTCGAAGACATCGCTGCGAAGCTCGCGGCGACTGCCTAACGACGGACGAACTCGGGGGGCCGGCGGCGCTTCCGCGCCGCCGGCCCTTCACTCTGGAGGCTCCCGATGCGTGCGCTGCTTCGGCTCGTACACGACGAGAGCGGGCAGGACCTGATGGAGTACGGCCTGCTCATGACGCTCATCGCGATCGTGGCCCTCGCTGCCGTTACCAGCGTCGGCGTGACGATCCGGGACGTCTTCTGGAATGCCATCGCCGCGATGATGCAAAGTGCCTGAGGGTATCGCGCTCGCAGCGGTTCTGGCTGGAGCCGGAACCGGCGCTGCGATTGACATTAGGACGCGCCGCATTCCGAACGCGATTACGTTCGGGATGGCGGCCCTGGGCTTGACGCTCGCAGCCACCGGGTTGAGCGGCGTCTCGCCGGCGTCCTCGTTGGTGGGTTTGGTGCTGGGCCTGGTGCTGATGCTGCCCGGCCACTTCTTCGGCGCGACGGGCGCCGGGGACGTGAAGCTGATGGCGGCGGTCGGCAGCGTGCTCGGCCTCGAGCGGATCGTGCAAGCGTTCCTGCTCACGGCGATCGCAGGTGGCGTGCTCGCGGCAGGCCTGGCGATCGCGAACCGGCGCCTCGGCGCCACCGTTCGGCGGACCGGCAGACTGGTGACAGCGCCGGGAGACGCCAAACGGGAGATCGAAGCGCCGGACGTGGGAAATCGTTTCGCGTACGGCCCGGCAATCGCGGTGGGGGCGGCCCTTGCCGCGCTGATGTGACCCGATGAGAAACGAGGCACCGTAGTCATGCGTAACAAGCTCTTTGTCGTTCTTCTGCTCGCGGTCACGACCGGAAGCGGTCTGGCGTACGCGACCTACAACTACATGAATTCGAAGCAGGCGGCGGGGCAGCCCGTCAACGCTCCGACCCAGGGGGTCGTCGTAGCGGCATCGGACCTGTCGCTCGGCAGCGAACTCAAGAGCGATGACCTCAAGGTGACGCAGTTCCCGAAGGGCCAGGCGCCCGAGGGAACGTTCGCGCGTCCCGAGGAAGTCATCGGCCGCGGCCTCATCGTGAACGTCGTCCGCAACGAGCCGATCCTCGGCGCGAAGCTCGCGTCCAAGGAAGCCGGCGCCGGCCTGCCGCCGATCATCCCCGCCGGCATGCGCGCGATCTCGGTGCGGGTCAACGAAGTCATCGGCGTCGCCGGCTACGTGCTGCCCGGCACGCGCGTCGACGTGCTCGCGACCGCGAGCCCGAGCAGCAACCAGGCCGACATGATCACCAAGGTCGTGCTGCAGAACATCACCGTGCTGACCGCCGGCACGCGGCTGGAGCAGGACGACAAGGAAGGCAAGCCCGTTCAGGTCACGGTCGTGACCATGGCCGTGACGCCGGAGCAGGCGGAAAAGCTGGCGCTGGCCAGCACCGAAGGCAAGATTCAGCTCGCGCTGCGCAACCCGCTCGACACCAGCACGCCGGAGACCCCGGGGATCCGGCCGGCGTTGCTGCTGGGAACGGCGCGGCCCGTGCGGATGGTCCAGAAGGCGGGGAAACCCGGTCAGGCTCCGGTCATGGTGGCCGAGCCCGCACCGACAGTGGAAGTCATCCGTGGCGACAAGCGCGCCACCGAAGTTGTCCGATAGGAGGCCGGAGTACGCCATGAGAAAGTGGCTCGCGCTCGTCATTCTCGTCATCTTCGTCGCCGAACAGGCGCCGCTTCTCGCCGCAGGGCAGACGGCCGCGTTCGGCAACGGCGCGACCCCAGGCGCCAACTCCGCGACATCGGCAACCACGATCGACCTGCTGGTCGGCCGTTCGACGCTGCTCAACGTGGGCGCGACGATCGCGCGCGTGTCGTTGACCGTACCTGACATCGCCGACGCGCTCGTCACCTCGCCGCAGCAGCTGCTCATCCACGGCAAGAAGCCGGGGACGATCTCGCTGTTCGTGTGGGACCGCAGCGGCGGGATCAAGACCTATGAAGTCGCCGTGCGCCGCGACCTGAGCGCCCTGGGCGAGCAGCTTCGCGGGCTCTTTCCCGGCGAGCCGATCGGCGTGCACGGCAGCGGCAAGGACGTCGTCCTCTCCGGCACCGTCTCGAGCAAGTACGTCGTCGACAAGGCCGCGGAGGTCGCCGCCGGCTACGCCGACGGCAAAGATGGCGTCGTGAACCTGCTGAAGCAGGTGGAGGGGGTCGCGTCCAACCAGGTGCTGCTGCGCGTCCGCTTCGCGGAAGTGAGCCGCAGCGCGCTGCAGGAGCTCGGCGCCTCGTTCTTCACGGGGCCCGGCGGCTTCCACGACTACGTGTCGCGCGTCACGACGTCGCAGTTCCCGTCGGTGAACTTCGACGAGATGACCCGCACCTCGATTCAGGGCCCGCCCGAGAACTGGGGCGGCGGCCGTGACGACGTGACGGCGACGGGCGGCCGGATGACGTTCAGCGACTTCCTGAACATCTTCCTGTTCAACAACAAGTACAACGTCGGCACCGTGATCCGCGCGCTCTCCGAGAAGGGACTCTTCCAGAGCCTCGCCGAGCCGAACCTCGTGGCGACCAACGGCAAGGAAGCCAGCTTCCTGGCCGGCGGCGAGTATCCCTATCCCGTCGTGCAGGGCGGCGGCGCGAACACGTCGGTCACGATCACCTTCAAGGAGTTCGGGATCCGGCTGAAGTTCACGCCGACGATCCTGGGCGACGACATCGTCAACCTGAAGGTCGAGCCCGAAGTCAGCGCGCTCGACTTCTCGAACGCCGTCACGATCGAGGGCTTCCGCATCCCCGCGCTGTCCACCCGCCGGACGAACACCGAAGTGGAGCTGCGCGACGGGCAGACGTTCGCGGTGGCCGGGCTGCTCAACAACACGCTGACGACGTCGCTCCGCAAGATCCCCGGGATCGGCGACATCCCGATCCTCGGCTGGCTCTTCAAGAGCAAGGCGTTGCAGAAGAACGAGACCGAGCTCGTCGTGATCATCACGCCGCACATTCTGCGGAAGGGATCGCCGGGCGCCGCGACGGGCCTCCCGAACATGGTCGAGCCGTTCCTCGGCAAACCGGACAAGCAGGTCACGCCGCCGCCGGCGCACCTCGGCTCGCCGCGCTACCCGACGCAGGGTCAGCAGGGTCCGAAGGGTCCCGCGTCACCGGCGGAGGCCGCGGGTGCGGCTACCGACGGCACCGCGCCGACGATGGCGCCGACGCCGGCGTCGGTCGCGCGACCGGTCGCCAACCCGACGGCGCCTGCCAGGCCGGCGCCGCAGCCGTCGAGCGTGCCCGCTCAGCCGGCCCAGAGGCCGGTGGTGCAGCCGCAGCCGCAAGCGATGCCGCAAACGCCGCAGACGACGCCGATCCGCATGGAGCCTTCGCAGGGGGTGCCTCCGACCGCGCCCCGGACCGCGGTGGCTCCGAGCGCGGCGCCCACGTCCGCGGCCGCACCGGCGTCCGCGGCCGCGCCGCTGTCGAAGGAAGAGCAGAAGCAGCTCGAGGCGGCCGCCAAGAAGATGGCGGAGGATCGCAAGCGCGCCGAGGAGATGTCGTCGAAGCAGGCGATCAACGACGCGAAGAAGGCCAAGGACGACCGCAAGGAAGCGGAGGAGCGCGCGAAGGAGCAAGCCAAGCGCGACTCCGGCAACGCCAAGAAGGCAGAGGAACTTCGGAAGAAGCAGGCGGAAGAAGACGCGAAGCGCAACAAGGCGATCGCGGACGCCGCAGCTCGCCTCAAGGAGGCGCAGGCAGAATACCAGTCTGCCGTGCAGAAGACCAATGCCGAGAAAAAGCCGCAGGGGAAGTAGTAAACGCAAGGCTACGTGGGGCGGGTGCCGTGGCGAGCGCAGAGTGCGCTCGCCTCGGCGTCCGCGCGTTTGAGGGGTGAGCCATGGCGCTTCGAATCTTCAGGCGACGGCGCGACGCCAAAGGGGCGAACCTGATCGAAGCGGCGATCATGACGCCGCTCATCCTGCTCGTGACCTTCGCGATCGTGGACTTCGGCGCCATCTTTTACGTCTGGCTGGCCCTGCAGAACGGCGTCAGCCAGGCCACGCGCTTCGGCGTGACCGGCAACACGATGCCGTCGATGTCCCGTGAGGACTCCGTCAGGCGGGCGCTGCAGGATGCCACGCCGACGCTCACGATCCCGAACGCGAACATCACCTTCAGCAACATGCCCGTCGGCGGCACGACCTGGTCCAGCGGGCTCGGCGCCGAAGGCGCCGTCGGACGAGTCACCGTCACGTACACGTGGTCGCTGTTCACGCCGCTGGTCCGCGTGTTTTTCAGCTCGGGCCAGATCACGATCAGCGCCGAGTCCACGATGACGAGCGAGCGCAGGTTCTTATGAACACTCAACCTTCGCGTCGACTGCTTCGCGGCTCCAGCGGCCAGAGCGTGATGGAGTTCGCGCTCATCATGCCGCTCATCCTGATGGTCGTGCTGGGCGTGATCGAGGTCGGCGTCGCGATTCTCGACAAGCATTCGGTGACGCGCCTGGCGCGGGAAGGCTCGAACCTCATTTCCCGGGACACCACGCTCGAGGATGCCAGGAACGTCATGAGGACGATGAGCACCCGTCCCGTGGATTTCGCCAACGGCTCGACGATGATCTTCTCCGTCCTGAGGCGTGGCGCGCGGGTCGGGACGGCGAACTTCGACCGCCTCTATCTTGCGAACCGTCACCGCTACGGAAACCATCCGAACAACAGCTTGTTGGCGACGGCCGGGTCCGCGACTCCAGGAGGCCCCCCGAACTACGAGTTCGCCAACGCCGAAAACAACGGGGGCCTGCGAATCACGAACGCGCCCCCTGCGCTGGTCATTTCGCGCGGTGGATTCATCTACGTCACGGAAATCTGGACGACGCACACGCTCTACACGCCGATGAGCAATTTCGGGTTCTTCAACATCCCGACGACGCTCTATTCGATTGCCTATTTCTAGCGTCAGGCGGCTGCGAGGGCCGCGACACCGGAAAGGCTCACGACAATGAAGAAACAAAGACTCTCCAGCGAAAAGGGTTTTGCCCTGATCTACTTGGCGGTCACACTGACCTTCCTGCTCGTCATGACGGGTCTTGCCCTCGACGGGGGCCGGGCGTACGTGGTGAGAGCCCAGTTGTCGAAAGCCGTCGACGGCGCGGCGCTGGGAGCGGCGCGCATGCTCAACGCCGGGAACCCCGTTCAGGAGGCGACGTCGATTTTCCGGGCGAATTTCCCCACCGGGTGGATGGGGACGACCTCGGTCACCGGGCCCGTGGTGAACGTGACCACGGATAACGCCAACGGCGTCAACATCGTCAACGTGTCGGCGACGGCGGTCCTTCCGACCACGTTCATCTCGCTCGCCAATATCAGTCAGGTCACCGTCGCCGCCGCGGGCGAGGCCCAGCGGCGAATGGTGGATCTGTCCCTCGTGCTGGACGTCTCCGGCTCGATCGGATGGCGGTGGCCGTACGTCAGGGATGCCTCCCGGTCGTTCGTGAACGCGTTTTCCCGCGACTACGATCGTCTGTCGCTCGTGCTCTATTCAACCGGCGCCACTGTCGAGTACCCGATGCCGGCCAGCCGTGGGTTCGACAAGCCCCGCGTGATTTCGGAGATTCCTGACGCGCTGCCCGGCGGCAGCACGTCCATGGTGATGGGCCTTTACCGGGGATGGGACGAGCTGAGAACCGTTCCGGCCGGTACGCAGTCCGGTCTTCGGGTCATCGTCCTCTTCACTGACGGAGCCTCCAACAGCGTGCCGGGCCTGTGGGACGGCTCGGGGACGTCGAAAGGCTATCGAAGCTCGGACTTCCCGAAGAACAATCCCGATCCCGACAACATGACGTGGGACAATCCCGGCGTCTCGGGGTTGTTTCACACGGAAACTGCCGTGCAGAATCCGTCGTTCAGCTTCACGCCCTTCTGGAGCGCCACGACGACACACGCCTCGGCGCGGTGGATGCCGGTGCAGAGCCTCCACTCGCAGCGTCGAAGCGCCGGAATTCCGAACGCGTTCCCGCTTCAGGAGGCGGCGCTGACCGTCAACGGCGTTCCGCAGACCAGCCCCGCTCCCGCCGGGCGTGGACTGCGGAATTTCAACGCGGCGCAGGGGCGTTACCCCGCCGACGTCTGGAACCTCAACAACGCCTCGCGGAACCTGGTGGAAATCATCGCCAACCGGGCGCGAGCGGATGCCGACGGCGACTATCCAATCCGCATCTTCTCGATCGGCATGGGCGAGCTCGTGCGAATGACCCTCGGCACGAGGCGCGAGACCTCCGAGAGCATGCTGATGCGCGTTGCAAACGATCTGGACTCTCCGGACTTCAACTCGGCGCAGCGCGAAGGCAAGTACTACTTCGCTGCGACGGAAGCGGACGTGGACGCGGCGTTCCAGTCGCTGCAGGCGCAGATCATCCGCTTGAGCAAGTAATCGTAATGGCGGCGACGAAACCGTCGGCCGGGCCACGGAACTGTAGCTGAGGCCCGGCCGATTGCTCTTCTCTCGCAACCGGCAAGCCGTTCTAAATCAATCACTTATCGTACAAAACTCCGCCGGGGGATGGCGGCACAGGCGTTGCGATTCTGTTTCAGCCGCACTCTGTACGTGCGGCCCCAGTTTCGATAGAACCGGACACTTTTGACATGGCCCAGCTCGCCGCGCTCATTATTTCGCAGGACGAGGAATTCCGCCGCCAGGCCACGCAACTGCTGCGCGCCGGCGGCGTTCCCATCGGCATCGTCGAAAGCCGCGGAGGTGAAAATGCCGCGGCCGACGTCGGTGTCGTCGACGTCCGATTCGACCTCGCGTCCGGGCTCGCCGCGATCGAGCGCCTCCGCGCGGGGCACCCCTCCATTGCCATCTTCGCCGTCGCCGCGGAGGCGAATCCGGACGTCATTCTTCAGGCCATGCGCGCGGGCGCGAACGAGTTCTTCGCCTGGACGGCGAACGACCCGAGCGCGCACCGGACGATGGAAGATTCGTTTCACGGCGCGATCCGCCGGACGGCCGCGCGCCGCGACGCGGCGCATGCCAGCACGCGCCAACCGTGCGTCACGCACGTCTTCTTCGGCGCCAAGGGAGGCGCGGGGACGACGACGGTTGCGGTCAACAGCGCCGTCGAGCTGGCCCGTCTGACCAAGAAAGCCACGCTGATGCTCGACCTCAAGCCGTGCGGCGAGGTTGCGCTGTTTCTCGGCGTGCGGCCGCGGTTCACGATTCTCGACGCGGTCGAGAACCTGCATCGACTGGACAAGGACTTCCTGAAAGAGCTGATCACGAAGCACAAGTCCGGCCTCGACATCCTGGCCGGAGCGGAGCAGTTCGAGCGGCCCAACGCGCAGGACGCCGCGGCGCTCGAGGAGCTGCTGCGCGTGC
This sequence comes from uncultured Acidobacteriota bacterium, assembly GCA_963847125.1. GTDB lineage: Bacteria > Acidobacteriota > Vicinamibacteria > Vicinamibacterales > 2-12-FULL-66-21 > DATAEE01. The sequence goes on along the minus strand of CAWJYM010000004.1, from coordinate 202,403 downwards.
TCACGCGGATCTACGACTTCATCGTCGTGGACGCCGGGAACGTCGTGAACGCCTGCGCGCTCGCGGCGCTCTACGGCGCCGACACGCTGTTTCTCGTCACGAATCCGGACCTGCCGTCGGTCCGCAACGCGCAGCGGTTCGTCGAGCGCGTTCGGCAGCTGGGCGCCGGCGGTGAGCGTATCCGGGTGCTGCTCAACCGCGCATCCGATCAGATCTTGATCGCGCCGCGCCAGATCGAGACCGCCCTGGGCTACTCGATTCACCACACGTTCTCGAGTGACTACCGCACCGTCTCGCAGGCGCTCAACTCGGGTGTGCCGCTGACGCTCGCGAATCACTCGGAGATCTCGGAGCAGTTCGGCGCGTTCACACGAAACATGGTCGGTATGAAGGCCGAGCCGATCGACACGGCGCCGACGAAGAAGGCCAGATTCTTGGGACTCTTGTAGGAACTAGGAACTAGGAACTAGGGACTAGGCACTAGGCACTAGGGACTAAAAAATGGCATATCCGGCACCGACGAATCCTCCGCACAGGCCCAAGCCCGAGGCGCAGCTGCGCCCGCAATATATCGAGCTGAAGGCCTCGGTTCACAAGAAGCTGCTGAACCGGTTGAACCTCGAGGCGCTCGCGTCCGCCGACCGCTCGCGCGCGGAGAGCGAGATCCGGACGCTGCTCTTCGAGCTGATCGCCGAGGAAGGCACGCCGCTCAGCATGACGGAGCGCGAGGCGATCCTTGGCGACGTGATCGACGAGGTGTTCGGCCTCGGGCCGCTCGAGCCGCTGCTGCGCGACCCGACCATCAACGACATCCTGGTCAACACGTTCAAGCAGGTGTACGTCGAGCGGTCCGGCAAGCTCGAGCGGGTCGCGGCCGGCTTCCAGGACGACAAGCACCTGATGCGCGTGATCGACCGCATCGTGTCGGCGGTCGGCCGGCGCGTCGACGACAGCTCGCCGATGGTCGACGCGCGCCTCCCGGACGGCTCGCGCGTCAACGCGATCATCGCGCCGCTCGCGGTGGACGGCCCGCTGCTTTCGATCCGGCGCTTTCCGGCGGAGCGGTTGAAGGCGGCGGACCTCGCCAACCTGCGCGCGATCACGCAGCCGATGCTCGACTTCATCGAGAACTGCGTGCGGTCGCGGCTGAACGTCCTGGTCAGCGGCGGTACCGGCGCCGGCAAGACGACGCTGCTCAACGTCATGTCGTCGTTCATCTCCGACCGCGAGCGCATCGTGACGATCGAGGACGCCGCCGAGTTGCAGCTCCACCAGGAGCATGTGGCGCGGCTCGAGACGCGGCCGCCGAACGTCGAGGGGAAAGGCGCCGTCCGGCAGCGGCAGCTCGTCATCAACGCCCTTCGTATGCGCCCCGACCGCATCATCGTCGGTGAGGTCCGAGGCGAGGAAGCGCTGGACATGCTCCAGGCGATGAACACCGGTCACGACGGCTCGCTGACGACGGTCCACGCCAACAGCCCGCGCGACGCGCTGTCGCGTATCGAAACGATGATCGCGATGGGGGCGACGAACCTGCCGGAGCGCGCCATGCGGCAGCAGATCGCCGCCGCGATCCAGCTCGTCGTCCAGCAGACGCGCATGAGCGACGGCACGCGCAAGGTCACGGCGATCTCCGAGATTACGGGCATGGAAGGGGACGTCATCACCATGCAGGAGATCTTCGTCTTCGAGAAGCTGGGCGTGACGCAGGATGGCAAGGTCATCGGACGGTTCCGCGCCACCGGCGTGCGCCCAAAGTGCTGCGAGCGCCTCAAGGCCTGCGGCATCGTCCTTCCCCCGAACATGTTCGAGGGCGTCATGGAGGTTCGCTGATGGTCCTGCTCGCCTTTCTCTTCGGCGCGGGCGTCGTCATCGCGCTGTTCTACGGCACGACCGGTCTGCCCGAGCAGATGGCGCGCCGCCAGATGCAGGGGCGCATCGACGAGCTCGTGCGCGGTCCGCTCGGCGACGAGGCGGGCTCGACGGATCTGATCAAGGGGGACGCCACCGGCATGGTGCCCGTCCTCGACAGAGTCATCGGCCAGACGTCCCGCGGCCTCTCGATGGCGAAGTGGATCGAGCAGTCGGGCGTGAAAACGACCGTCAGCGGCCTCCTCGTCATGTCGGCCGGGCTCGCGGTCGTCGGCTTCTTCATCGGCGCGATGATGAGCGTGGTCCTGCTCGTGCGGGTCGTCGTCGCGCTCGTCTTCGCCGCGATTCCGGCGGTCATGATCAAGGTCAAGCGGCAGCGCCGCTTCAACAAGTTCGAGGAGCAGTTCCCCGAAGGGCTCGACCTCATGTCGCGCGCGCTGAAGGCGGGACACGCGTTTTCGACCGGCCTGAAGATGGTGGCGGACGAGATGGAAGACCCGGTCGGTCCCGAGTTCCGCAAGACGTTCGACGAGCAGAACTTCGGCCTGCCGCTCAAGGACTCGCTGGCGAACCTGATCGAGCGCATCCCGTCGCTGGACGTCCGCTTCTTCGCGACGGCGGTCCTCATCCAGCGGGACACCGGCGGTAACCTGGCCGAGATCCTCGAGAACCTCGCGTCGGTCGTCCGCGAGCGCTTCAAGATCCTGCGCCAGGTGCGGGTGTACACGGCGCACGGGCGGTTCACCGGCTGGGTCCTGCTCGCGCTGCCAGGCGCGCTGGCGGTCGCGCTGGCGTTCATCAATCCGGACCACATGAACCTGCTCTTCCGCGAGCGGATCGGGCAGAATCTGCTCGGCATCGCGGCGGTGATGCAGTTCATCGGCTACATGTGGATTCGCCAGATCATCAAGATCGAGGTGTAACGTGGCGACGCTGATCCCGCTGCTCGCGTTCGTGTTCGGCATGCTCGTCATCGTGGTGACGGGCATGATGCTGATGGGGGGCCGGACCGCGGCGATCGATCAGCGGCTCGAGGAGCTGTCCGGTTTCGTCGAGCGCCCCGAGGAGAAGAAGGCCCGCTTCGAGTCGTTCGCCGGCATGATGAAGCGGATAGGCGAGAAGGCCCCGCGCTCGGCCAAGGAGCTGGGCACGCTGCGCCTGCGCCTCGTGCAGGCCGGCTTCCGACGCGAGGAGGCGCTGACGATCTTCTTCGGGATCCGCGTGTTCCTGGCCGTCGGCCTGTTCCTGCTGTTCTCCACGCCGATCATCATCCGTCCCAACCTGCTGGCGGCGATGGCCGGCGTGTTCGGCGGCTACCTGATGCCGGGCATCGTGCTCGCGCGCCTGGCGAAGCGCCGTCAGCACCGGATCCGCTGTTCCCTCGCCGACGCCCTCGACCTGCTCGTCGTCAGCGTCGAGGCGGGGCTCGGTCTCGACCAGGCGCTGATGCGGGTCGCCGCCGAACTGGAGTTCGCCTATCCCGAGCTCGCCGGCGAGCTGAAGCTGATCAACCTCGAGCTGCGCGCCGGGAAGCCGCGCTCCGAGGCGCTGCGCAACCTGGCGGAGCGCACGGGCGTCGACGACCTGAATTCGCTCGTCACGATGCTGATCCAGACCGACAAGTTCGGCACGAGCGTCGCGCAGTCGCTGCGCGTCTTCTCGGACACGCTGCGGACCAAGCGGCGGCAGCGGGCGGAGGAAGCGGCGGCGAAGACCGGCGTCAAGATGGTGTTCCCGCTCGTGTTCTGCATCTTCCCGGCGATCTGGGTCGTGACGATCGGCCCGGCGGCGATCAAGTTCATCACCGTCCTGATGCCGATCATCGACAACACGCGATGACACCGAAGGGGCTGGTCGAGGCGAACGGGAACGGACCACTCGTGCTCGCGCGCGACACGGAGACGGGCCGGCTGCTCGCGGACCGCGTCGCGCTGGCGGTCACGCGCTCGGCCCGGCGCAAAGGGCTGCTCGGCAAGGACAGCCTGGGACGCGGCGAGGCGCTGTGGATCGCGCCGTGCCGCGGCGTCCACACCATGGGGATGCGGTTCGCGATCGACGTGGTCGCGCTCGATGGCGATGGCCGCGTGATCGACTGCGTCGAGGACATGGCCCCCTGGCGGCTCCGCCTGCCGCGCTGGGGCACGGCCGGCGTGCTCGAGCTGGCCGCCGGCACGCTGGCCGCCGCCGGCACCCGTATCGGGCACGTGATTACGTTCGAGCACCCGCGGACTAGGGACTAGGCGACTAGGCACTAGGACTAGGCACTAAGGACTGGGCACGGACGAGGCACAAAGCACGAACGACGAGGGACGAAGCAGATGTCTTATCCACTGGCAGTTGAGTCACACTCGCGCTTCGGCCCGCCGCCTCCGGCGCCGCCGAACTCGCTCGCCGACTCCGGATTGCGGACGGACCAGGCCTCGGAGCTGCTGCTCAAGACGCTCATCACCGGCGAGCAGTCGGGCACCTCGCTGTCCGACCGCATGTGCCTGCCGTACTCGATCCTCGAGGCGCTGCTGGAGCACGCGCGCGTCGAGAAGCTCGTCGAAGTGCGGGGCGCGGCAGGGACCGGCAGCGCCGGGTATCGCTACGCGCTCACCGATCTCGGCCGCGATCGCGCCGGGCACTTCCTCGATCTGTCGCGGTACATCGGGCCCGCGCCCGTGCCGCTCGCGCAGTACGTCGCCTACATGCGCGCGCTGACGGGCGGCCGCGGCTATCTCGATCGCGAGCGGCTGGTCAGCGGTTTCACGCACCTCATCGTCGGCGGCGACATGCTCGAGCAGCTCGGCCCGGCGGTGAACTCCAACAAGTCGCTCTTCATCTACGGCCCTCCGGGCAACGGCAAGACGGTCGTCGCCGAGGGGATCGGCCGGGCGCTTGGCGGCGAGATCTTCATCCCGTACGCCATCGACGTCGACGGCCAGATCATCACGATGTTCGATCCGGTCAACCACCTTCGGGCGGACAGCGCCGCCAACGCCCAGACGATCGTCGCCGGCATCGGCCACGACCGGCGCTGGGAGAAGATCCGCCGGCCGGTCGTCACCGTCGGCGGCGAGCTGACCCTCGAGATGCTCGACCTCACGTTCAACCCGATCGCGCGGTTCTACGAGGCGCCGATTCAGCTGAAGGCGAACGGCGGCGTGTTCGTCGTGGACGACTTCGGCCGCCAGCGGATTCCCGCGCGCGATCTGCTCAACCGCTGGATCGTGCCGCTCGAGAGCCGCGTCGACTACCTCACGCTGCACACGGGGCGGAAGTTCGAGGTGCCGTTCGACGTGCTCGTCGTCTTCGCCACCAACTTGAAGCCCGAGACGCTCGCGGACGAAGCGTTTCTGCGCCGCATCCCGTACAAGATTTACGCCCGCAATCCTACGGTCGACGAGTTCACGAGGATCTGGGAGCTGAATTGCCGGCGGAAGAGCCTGGCGTTCGAGCCCAAGGTCATCGAGTACCTCGTGCGGAAGTACTATCAGCCGCGCGGCCTCCAGCTGCGCGCCTGCCACCCGCGCGACCTGATCGAGCAGGTGGTCGACCGCTGCCGCTTCGAGGGCAAGCCGGCCGCCATCTCGCGCGAGCTGCTCGACGCAGCCTGCGCCAGCTACTTCATCGACGAGCAGGCGAGCGAGCGCGCCGCCGCCGAAGGGATGCGGTGAGATGACTGTCCGGTCTGCCGCCGCCGCCCTCAGACCGTATCTCCCGCGCGACTGGTCCGTGCGCGTGGGCGTTCCACGCACCGCGGGTGGTCCGAGCCTCGAATCCGCGCCGGACGCCCGGGGCGAGTCCAGAGGCGCCGACCTCGCGGACGCGCTCGGCCGCCTCGTCATCGTCGTCCTGTTCTCGCTGCTTGCGGTGCGGATGGGGCGCGACTTCCTGGAGACGGCGCGCCTCACCGGGCTCCTCCTGCTCACTGGTGAGCTGCTCGTCGTCGCGCTGACCGTTCTGCGGCGTCCCGCGATGTTCGTGAACCGCAGCTGGCGCGCCCGGCTGCTGACCGGCTGCTCGCTCGTCGGGCCGCCACTCGTCGCGCCCATGACCGCGGCCGGACTGGTCGGCGACGCCGTTACCGCGATGATCTCGGCGGGAGGCCTTCTCATCACGATTGCCGGCAAGGTCGCTCTCGGCCGCAGTTTCGGCCTGATGCCGGCCAACCGTGGCATCGTCTCCACCGGCCTCTACCGAACCGTGCGGCATCCCATCTACGCCGGCTACCTCCTCACGCACCTGGCCTTTCTGATCGCGCACCCGTCGCCCTGGAACATCGGCGTTCTCATCATCGCGGACGCCGCGCTCCTCGCGCGGGCCGTCTGCGAAGAAAAGACGCTGGCTCGCGATCCTCAGTACGTCAGCTACCTGGAGAAAGTCCGCTGGCGGGTGTTGCCGGGCATCTTCTAGACACGTCGGCTGTCGCGGACCGAAGCCCGTCCCGCACGCAAGCGGCCTCCCTCCTGCTGAGGGTTGCCCTCGCCGCCGTGCTGTTTGCGTGGCTCAGTCACACTCGGACCGACCCGGATCTCTGGGGTCACGTGCGGTTCGGCCAGGACATCGTCTCCTCGCGCGCCATCGCCGCGGTCGACCGCTACTCCTTCACGTCCGATCGACCGTGGATCAACCACGAGTGGCTGTCCGAATGCCTCATGTACGTGGCCTATGCCGCGGGTGGGCCTGCCGGCCTGGTGGCGCTCAAGGTGCTGCTGCTGGTCGCCGTGCTCGGTGCGGTCTTCGTCGCGCTCGGCAGACAGTCGGTCACAGGAGCGAGCCGGGATCTCCTGCTCGCCGTGGTGGTGCTCGGGACGTTCGGCCAGATCAACCACATCCGGCCGCAGGTCTTCTCGCTCGCTGCCTTTTCCTGGCTCCTCGTGTTGCTGACCTCGGCGGCAGGCGGGCGCGCCACGCTGTTTCTGGTGCCTGCGCTGTTTGTCGCCTGGGTCAACATGCACGGCGGCTGGATCGTCGGCGGCGCCACCCTCGCGCTCTGGACGGCGTTCAGTCTGGGCCGCCGTCGCGCCTCCGGCGCTTTGGCGAGCCCCGCCGAAGCTTCAGCGGAGGCGGGCGCTGCCGTGCCGCGCGCCGTGAAGATACGGCTGACGGTCTGCGGCGCGCTCAGCCTGCTCGCAACGCTGCTCAATCCGTACGGCTGGAACATGTGGCTGTTCCTCTGGAACACCGTCGGCTTCAGCCGGGCAGAAATCAGCGAGTGGCAGCCCGTCTTCCGCCTCGGGCCGGCGGTGCTCATCGTCTGGTCCGTTCTGGCGCTGGCCGCAGTCGCCGCGGCCGCTCGAGCATTCGCCCATTCCGAACACCCGGTCCGCAGGGTGGCGGTCGTCCTGTTTCTCGGCCTCGCTTCGTTCCAGGTCAGTCGGCTTCGGGCCTTCTTCGCCATTGCCCTGGTCGTCCTCCTCGGTCGGGAGCTGGTCGTCGTGCTGGACCGGTTCCGGCGTCGGCGCGACGCTGCCGCTCCGCCGCCAGGACGCGCCGCCCTGGCCGCCGCTGTGACAATCGCATGCGTTCTCATCGCCGGCGGGGGAGCGGCGGTCGCCCGGAACCTGGGCTGCGTCAGGATGGATTCAACCGGCCTGCCGGACGCGCAGGTCCCCGAGTTCGCTGCAGCCCACCAGCTGCAGGGTCGGCTCGCGGTGTGGTTCGACTGGGGCGAGTACGCGATCTGGCACCTGGGTCCGGCGCTGTCAGTTTCAGTCGATGGCAGGCGCGAGACGGTGTACTCGGACGATGTTCTCCGGCGACATCTGATGTTCTACTACGTCCCTTCGACGCGTCAGCAGTTCCTCGACGAGGTCCGTCCGGACTACATCTGGCTGCCATCCCATTTGCCTGTCGTCGAGAGCCTGCGTTCGGACGGGTGGAAAGAGCTGCTTGCCGGGCCAGGCTCGGTGCTGTTGGGCCGCACCGGGGAGCCGCGTGGCTCTTCGCCTATCGTCGCTGCCGGCCGGTGTTTCCCCGGGCCGTAAGCAGCCCTGCTCCATGCAGCCCTGCCCACCTCCGCCAAGGCTACGGTGGGTCCGCCGAAGCGTCCCGCGAAGGCGGAAAGGGCTGCGCTACGGTTTTAGCCTCAGGACGGTTGCGCCGAGATGCGACTCGGGCGCGTCCCAGTAGTGCTCGACGAGCGGATGGCTCGCGAGGACTGCGTGGACGAGGGCGCGCTGCACGCCGATGCCGCGGCCGTGGATCAGTCGGATCTCCTTGAGGCCGGCTTCATGGGCCGCTTCGACGTAGTCCGACACCACGTTCTTGATGTCCTGCGGGCGGAAGGCATGCAGGTCGAGGCTCTCCTCAATCGGCAGGCGAACGGGTTCGTCACTTCCCACTTTCAATCCTCAACCAGTCGGCATCGCCAATCCCCAGTCGTCAATTCAGGGTTTTTGGTACACTGCCCTCACCGACGTCTTGATCCCGCCCCGGACCGAGAAGTCGCCGACGACCGTCATCCGCCGGGGTTGGCAGACGGCGACCAGGTCGTCGAGGATCTGGTTCGTCACCGCCTCGTAGAAGATGCCCTTGTTGCGAAACTCGATCATGTAGTACTTGAGGGCCTTCAACTCCAGGCAGGTCCGGTCGGGGGTGTAGGTGATGCGGATCTCGCCGAAGTCGGGCAGTCCGGTCTTGGGACACAGGGACGTGAACTCGGAACAGTGGATGTCGATCTCATAGTCCCGCCCGGGCTGCGGGTTGGGGAAGGTTTCCAGCGTCTCGCGCGCCATGCGAAAAATTCTAGCATTCTGGCCGAAAATGACGGGGTTGCGCTTGACGCCGCAAAAGACCGCGCGCTAGGATTACCCGTTTTTTGATTGGAGGACACCTTATGGCCGACGCCCGTCGGATGGGCAAATCTGAGCTGTTTTCGCACTTCGCCGAGCGCTTCGAGATGAAGCGGGCGCAGGCGCGAGAATTGTTCGACGAGCTGACCGCACTCGCCGAGAAGGAGCTGAAGCGATCGGGAGAGTTCGTCCTGCCAGGCATGGTCAAGCTCGTGAAACAGAATCGGAAAGCCCGCATGGGCCGGAACCCGGCGACGGGTGAGGCGATCAAGATCCCGGCGAAGGTCGTCGTGAAGGCGCGGATCGCCAAGCAGCTGAAGGATGCGGTGCTGCCCAGGAGGTAGCGGACGGGTCGCTTTCTGAAAATACCGAAGGCTGAAAGCCGAATGCCGAACCCCTTCGGCATTTGGCCTTCGGCATTCGGCATGTCCTGATCAGGCGGCCGTCTGACGACCCGCCACCAGTGCCCTGCTGTAGATCATCGCGGGCACCAGCCGGACCACCCTCGACTCCAGGCTGTTCAGGGAATCGTCGTCCATGATGATGCGGTCCGCCGGGCCGAACATCACCTCGGATGAGTACCGCCGCGTGCCGCGCAGGGTGCGTTGCTCGTAGTAGCGCACCGTATAGCGCTCGTCAGCCACTTCGATTTCTTCGGTCTTCAGCAACTTCCGAAACATGGAGCACCTACCCAAGAGCGAAGAACCGGGGATCCACTAACCCGCGACGGCAGCGGGCATCGGCCGCGCCGCGGTCTCCGGAAACTCGAGCACGAACGTCGTTCCTTTGCCCACCTCGCTTGCAACGGTAACGGACCCGCCGAGCTGTTCGACGATCTTCTTGGAGATCGCCAGCCCGAGGCCGAGCCCGCGGCGTTTGGTCGTCATGAAGTCGTCGAAGATGGCGTGCAGTCGATCCGCCGGGATGCCGCACCCCGTGTCGTAGAAGCGGATCAGCACGGAGCGCCCCTGGCGTGACGTGGTGGCCATTATCAGGCCGCCCGGCGCCGTGGCCTGGATGGAGTTGATGATCAGGTTGCGATAGACCCGGCCGAGCGCGAAGACGTCCCCCTCGATGAAGAGCGGCTCGTTCGCGAGCTCCGCCTTGAGGGTCAGCCCCGCCATTTCCGCGTGGGGCAGCATCGCCTCGATGACCTCGCCGACCGAGCGGTTCACGTCGAGCGGGAAGCGCTCGAGTGGGATCGGGCGCGCGATGTTCCTCAGATCCTCGAGGACGCGCTTCACGGTCTGCAGCTCGCGATCGACCGTGCGGCGGAACGTGTCGCGATACTCGCCGTCCTCCCACATCTTCAGGATGAGCTTGCAGCTGTTCCCGATGTTCTGAATCGGATGCGAGAGATCGTGGACGAGGCCCGCGGCGATCTTCCCGAACATCGCCTGGCGCTCCTGCCGTCGCACGTTCTCCTGAAGCTCGACCAGCCGGTCCGCCATCGTGTTGAAGGCGTCGGCCAGCTCGGTCAGCTCGTCCTGCCCGCCGATCGAGACGCGCTCGTCGAGCCGCCCGTCTGCGAGCGCCAGGGTGCCGCGGCGGAGGGCAAAGACGCGCCTGATGAACCCGCGGCCCCAGACGATGCCGAACGCGATCGTGATGAAGAGCGCGAGGCCGATCGCCACGAGGAGCTGACGCTCGAGCTGGCGGGTGATGGCGTACGCCTCGCGGGTCGGCTGCTCGACGATCACGGACCAGCCGAGGGACTTCACGAGCGCACCGGTCGCGAGCACCGAGGCGTTCCCCTCGACGTACTCCTTCGAGGGCTCCCGGCCCGCGCGCAGCTCGGCCGCCATCGCGTGCTCGTGCATGATGCGTCCGCTCGCGATGTTGCGTTTCTGGTCCGGGTGCCCGTGCGCGAGGAGCCGCCCTTCGTCGCTGACGAGCGACGCGTAGCCTTCCCTGCCGACGCGGATCTGGTCGACCATGCGCCAGAGCTGCTCGAGGCTCAACTCGCCGACGAGCCACCCGCCCGGCTCGTCTTCGCTCGCGGGCAGCCGCACCGCAATCGTCGTCGTCGGCAGGAGGTCGTCGTCGATGGAGACGCCAGAAATGGAGAAGCCGTCGCGGACCGCAGCGTCGCCGGCCGGAATCGTGAGCTCCGGCTTCCCCGCGCGGCTCGAGGCGATCGACGCGCCGCCGGCATCGAAGAACGTCAGCTCGCGGAACTCGGGGAAGTCGAGCACGTAGTTCTTGAGGATTCGATCCTGCTGCCACCGTTCGAGCTGCGTGCCTCTCAGCTCGGCCCCGAGGGCCTTGAGAACGGCGACGTTGTTGCTGATGTAGAGGTGGACCTGGTCGGCCGCCCGCATCGCGACGTTGAGGTTGCCGTCGCGCACGGATTGCTGTGTGCCCGTCCGCAGCGACCAGAGCGACACGACGCCGTAGATCACGAGCGGCAGGACCGCCGCGGTCGCAATCAGCATCGCGAAGCGGGAGGTGATGCGCTTCATCGGGTGCTCGCTGCGGTCTTCGCCTCCGCGGGACGCCACCTCCAGAGGCTGGCGATGACGTCACGGCCGGGCTCCAGCCCGGTGACCTCGAACTTCTGGCTCACCGCGCGCATGCGTTCCTCCCATGCCAGGAACACCGCAGGCGGATCGTCGTGCATGACCTGCTGGAACGCCGCCACGGCGTTCCGGAACTCCTCGTCATTGGCGGCGTAACGCACCTGTTCTAGAGTCTCATCTGCCGCGGAGTATCCGGTCTGCAAAAACACCGGGCGTCCAGGTTCCGGAGAATGCCAGAACAGGTACGGCCACGTGAACGAGCGCGCAGTGGTCAACCAGTACAGGTACGCGTCGTAATCGCCTGTGCCCAGGCGCCGTCCGAGGTCGCCGGTACCGGCGAGCTCGATCTCCATGTCGACGCCGATCTCGTACAGCTGCTTTTGAACCATCAGGGCGATTCGCTCGAGAGGCTGATACACCACACAGCGAAAGCTGAATCGGCTCGGTACTTTGCCGCGAGCCGCGTGCCGGGCGGCGTAGCCCGCGGTTGCGAACCCCAACGCCGCCGCCTCACGATTGTATGTGTATCTGGGAGTGGCGTTACTCGAGGCCCAATGCTGAGGCCAAACGGGGTCCTGCGCGGGCCTGCCGTGCCCCCGGAAGCCGGCTCGAACGATCTCATCACGGTCGATCGCCCGGTTCAGTGCCCGCCGGACCTCTTTCGAGCGGAGAACGGGGTGCTTCAGGTTGAAGCCGAGCGTGACAATGTACGAGCGGAGGAATGTGAACGTCTGGACACTGGACTCGCCGCTCACGAAGTCCGCCGCGTCGGGACCAACCTCGTAGAGAAAATCGATCTCTCCTCGCATCAGAGCGGCCCAGGCATTGCGAACGGTTGGAAACGCGTTCAGCTCAATCCGCTGAATCGCCGGGTTCCCTCCGCGGAACCCTTCGAATCGCTTCATCGCGATTCGTTTGTCGTCGCGTGATTCGATGATGAACGGTCCCGTCCCCGCGGAGCTCGCGCCCGAGCCGTGGGTGATGTTGACCCCCCCGGAAGCCAGATCGCTGAGCAACAGCGCGCTCGGTCGCGTCAAAGTGATCTTGAAGGCGCTGGGACCGCTCTGCGATACCGAGGCGACCTGCTGAAAGCTGGGGGCGACCGCGACGGTTTGTGGATTCCTGATCGCCTGTGTCAGCAGTTCTGTGACACGTTCAGCCGTGACTTCCGCGCCATCGTGGAATCGAGTCCCTTTGCGAAGTTCAAATGTCCACGACAGGCCGTCTGGCGATCGATTCCAGCTTTCGGCGAGATTGGGAAGAATCCGCCCGTCGTTGCCAGTTACGACGAGAGGCTCGTACTGCAGGAGGTCCGCGAGTACCGCGATTCCAGGGTCCTGGGTTCCTGCCGGGGCGGCGGCACCGATAGACAAGACGGCCGTTTCCCCGCCGGAGCCGATATCTGCGCGGCTCGAACAACCGACCGAAACCAATGCGACGACCGACCACGCTCCGGCAAAGGAGCGAAGCCCGAGGCGACAGCTGACCATCCGAGCTGACCGAGGCGCGCCGCTAACTGCGCGGCGCCTCCGGCGGGCAATCGACGACGAACGGGCAAATCGAGCCGGGTTTCACGGTGGTCGAGCCCTTCTTCACGATCTTTATCTTCAGCATTGGGGGGAACTCCTAAAAAATCTGTGGTTGATGATTCCTGTGACCCGACTCCTTACCGCAACGAATCGAGCGGGACGTCGACGAGCCACGGGCGAAGGTTGCTTTCCTTCTTCGTGTCCGCTGGCTTCTTTCGGCTCTCCATTTCGTTTCTCCTTTTTGTCCGTTTTCCTGTCTGTCTCAATCCCCAGTGTCAGTCCGCTGCAACCGCGTCACGCGCCAAGGCGAGGACGCCGGCTTCGAAGCTGCTCAAGTGGCAGTTGGGGACGTGCATGCTGCCAAGCTCGGTGTGCGACGCCACGGAGCACCCGCCGGCGCAGACCGGGATGAACGCGCAGTCTCCGCAGCTTTTCCACGGCGCGAGCACGTCCCAGTCCGCCGCGGCCCGCGCACGCAACGGATCCTGCCGGTCGTCGATGTGGCCCACCGACTGCGTCGCGTCTCCGGTGAACCCCGGGCAGGCGTAAATCGATCCGTCGGGGTTGAGCGTGTACGCGTGCCGCTTGTGGAGCTCGCACGGACCCATGTGGACGCCGTCCACCGTCGGGAACCCGTGCCGCTTGGTCTCCTCGCGGAGGAACGTCATCGTCTCGTCCAGGCCGTTGCAGCCGGTGCAGGCGGTGGCCGTTCCGGTGCCGGCGGCCGTCATGCAGGTTCCGCCGAGCGGCTTGCCCCCGCCGTCGACGGCCGTCAGCGGGATCATCCCCTTCGGGGTCTTCGGCGTCTCGCGGATGATCGGCTTGAAGGCGACCTTGGCGAGCTTGTCGGCGAACTCCTGTTCCCTGAGGAAGTCGAGGAGCGCGGGGTAGCTTCCGGCAGACGACTCGTCGAAGTTGCCGCCGATCGACACTTTGCAGCGATCCGCGACCAGCCGGACGTTCTGGATGATCCTGTCGAACGTCCCCTGACCGCCGCGCAGCGGCCGCATCCGGTTGTGCGTGTCGCGGTCGCCGTCGAGCGTGATCTTCACGCCGTTCAGCCCGTACGGCGCCAGGCGGTCGACGACCTCGGGTGTGAGGAGCAGCCCGTTCGTGATGACGTTGACGAGCATGCGGACGCCGCGCGCCTGGCACGCCGCCCATAACCGTTCCGTCAGGAAGTAGCAGACCGGGAGGTTCAGCAACGGCTCGCCGCCGAAGAGCGTCAGCACGAAGCTCTCGGGATGCAGCGCGTCGAGCTTGGCCTCCGCCCACGCCACGACGCTGGCCGCCGTCTCGAGCGACATCTTCTGGGCGAACTTGTTGTAATCGCCGTGGTCCCCCTGGAAGCAGTAGTCGCACGCAAAGTTGCACTGGAGGGTGGTGAGGACCGTCACGCGCACCTGGTCGGTGCCTTCGCGCACATCGCGGAAGTACGTCGAGAGCTTCGCCCGCTCCTCGTCCCGGCCGTTGGCCAGAAAGCCGTGCTCGGAGAGCAACGCGAGCGCTTCCCGCTCCTCTGCGCTCCAGTCCGTCTCGTCGCCGGAGGTCCGCGTCCGCTCGAGCAGAGACGCGACTTCTTCCGAGACGACGATCTGCGCGTCCGTGAAGGTGTTCAGCAGAAACACCTCGCCGCGATCCTTCAGAGGAACGCGGACGTTGAAGATTGAGGGTTGCATCGCTGAAACTCCGGCCCCCGAGGGGAGCAACCGGCCACACTATGACACGAGGAGCACACCCGTTTGTGCAACCGTTGTTCCACCCTAGCACGACCCCCCGATTGGCGTGGGGTTCCGGGGTCCCAAAGCGAGACAAACGTATGCAAAACTGTGAGTTAGTGGCTGGCGTGCCGTTCGGACGCGTGGTCTGGAAAGGATTGGAGGGCAGGTAGAGGCGGCTAATCAGCTGGCTGAGCCGGCCAACAAATTAGCCAGCCTCCGCTCGTCTGTATCCCAAACGAGCTACGGCTAGGCAGGCCAGCCTTCGCGGCTCCTGAATTGAGGGCCGCTTCGGCGAGCCACGGCCGGGTGCGTAAGCTGCGGAGACGGCGCGCTAGGCGCCCCGCAGCTTGCGCGCCAGCTCGCGGATGTCGAGCCGCCCCATCTTGTGTTTGAGCGTGCTCAGCGGGATGCCCAGGAATCGCGCGGTCGCCGAGACGTTCCAGTCGTTCCGTTCGAGCGCGCGGATGATGAAGTTGCGATCGAACGTGTCGATCGCCTCTTGGTACAGGCTTTCGCTCCCGGCGGCCGGCGCCGCATCGAACCGCGCGAAGTGGTAGTCGAGCGGCAGGTCCTCGTCGGTGATCCACTCCTTGTCGCTCACCGCGACGAGCCGCTCGATCAGGTTCTCCAGCTCGCGGATGTTCCCAGGCCACCAGTACACCGACAGAAGCTTCATCGTCGATTCCGAGATGCCGTGCGTCTGCTTGCGGAACTTGAGCCGGTAGCGGTCGAAGAAAAACTTCGCGAGCCCCGGCAGGTCATCGATCCGCTCGCGCAGCGGCGGCATGCGGATCGGGATGACGTTGATCCGGTAAAACAGGTCGTCGCGGAAGCGCCCGTCCTTGACCGCCTTCTCGAGGTCGATATTGGTCGCGACGACGAGACGGAAGTCGGTCTTGATCGGCTTCGAGCCGCCGACACGCTCGATCTCGCCCTCCTGGATCGCGCGGAGCAGCTTGGCCTGCAGGTCGAGCCGCAGGTCGCCGACCTCGTCGAGGAACAGCGTGCCGCCGGCCGCCAGCTCGAACTTGCCGAGCTGCTGGCGGTGCGCGCCGGTGAAGGCTCCCTTCTCGTGGCCGAAGAGCGTGCTCTCGACCAGCTCGTGTGGAATCGCGGCCAGGTTGACCGTGATGAACGGCGACTCGCCGCGGCCCGACTCGCGGTGGAGCAGCCGCGCGAGCAGCTCCTTGCCGGTGCCGCTCTCCCCGAGGATCAGCACGGTCGCCGACAGCTTGGCCACTTTGTGGACCAGATCGACGATATCGCGCATCACGCGGCTCGGACCGATCAGGAACTCCTTGTCCGACTGCTCGGCGACCTGCGCGCTCAGCGTCATGACCTGCCGGTTCAGGTCCTGACGCTCGCTCGCGTTCCGCACGAGCGACCGCAGCGCGTCGTAGTCGAAATCCTTCGTGATGTAGTGGTACGCGCCGTGCTTCATCGCCTGCACGGCGACCTCGATCTCGGTGACCGCCGAGATCATGATGAGCTCGATGAGACTGTAGTTCTCCTTGACGATCCGCAGGACGTCGAGGCCGTTGATGCCGGGCAGCCGCACGTCGAGCAGCATCAAGTCGACGTCCTCGCGCTTGAGCAGCGCGAGCGCCGCTTCGCCGCTCGAGACCGTCAGCACGCGATAATCGCGCTTGAGAATCGCGCCGATCGTGTCGCGCATGCCCTGATCGTCGTCGGTGATCAGTACGGTTTTCTGTTTGGCGCTCATCGGGTTGCGGTGGGTGCCATTGTACATTAAGGTAAGTCGTTCATGCTCCTCTGGGCGATCGTGGTCGTCGGCGCGCTCGCGCTCGCTGCGTGGTTTCAAGTGCGTCGCCTCAAGCGCCGACTCGACACGCTCAATCATTCGTACTGGGAGCTGCGCTACGAATACACGCGGCTCCGCGCCGCGGTCGACCGGCTGGACCCGTCGGTCCCGACGCCGTCGCCGGAGCCGCAGCCGCGGGAGGGGGACGTCAGCTTCGTCCCGCTGTCCTCGCTTCGAAAATGAACACGACTCCGGGATTTGAGGACTGAGAACTTGCCTGGTCAGTACCGATCTTGTCGTCATCGGTGCGGGCACGGGCGGGTACGTCGCCGCGATTCGCGCCGCGCAGCTTGGCCTGAAGACCGCCGTCGTCGAGCGGCAGCCCGCGCTCGGCGGGACCTGTCTGAACTGGGGCTGCATCCCGACGAAGGCGCTGCTCGAGCACGCGCACGCCCTCAAGGTCGCTCAGGACTGGAAGGAATGGGGGCTGTCGATCGGTCAGGCGGTCTCGATCGACATGGGTCAGGTGCAGTCGCGCAAGGACCGCCTGGTAAAGGGCCTGACCAGCGGCATCGAGCTCCTCTTCAAGAAGAACAAGATTGACTGGATCCGCGGGAGCGGCCGGCTGACGGGAAAGGGGGGCGTGGAGGTCCGGGACAAACCGGACGCGGCGACCGCGGACCTGTTGACTGCGAAGGAAATCATCGTCGCAACCGGATCGTCACCGCGAAGCGTTCCCGGCATCGAGATCGATCGTCAGCGCATCATCACCAGCGACGAGGCGATCGGGCTGAAGGAGATTCCGAAGTCTCTCGTCATACTCGGCAGCGGGGCCGTCGGCGTCGAGTTCGCCTCGATCTTCCGCCGCTTCGGCAGCGACGTGACGATCGTCGAGCTCCTGCCGCGCCTCGTGCCGGTCGAAGACGAGGCAGTCTCCGCCGAGCTGGAGAAATCCTTCCGCAAACAGGGAATCAAGGTCCTGACGGGCACCAAAGTCTCGAAGGCGACCTCTTCCGCCGACGGTGTGCAGATCCACCTGGAGCTGGCTGGAAAGAGCGACGTCATGAAAGCGGACTGCCTGCTCGTCGCGACGGGCCGGGGTCCCGTCACCGACGGGCTGGGCGCCGACGAGGTGAAGCTGCAGCTCGAAAAGGGGTACGTCCGGGTCGACGAGCAGTTCCGCACGAGCGTCGCGAACATCTCGGCGATCGGCGACGTGATCACGTTTGGCGCCCCGGGCCATCCGCAGCTCGCGCACGTTTCCTCCGCCGAAGGCATCGCCGTCGCCGAGCGTCTCGCCTGGAAGGAAACCCGCCCGATCAACTACGACCAGGTCCCCTCCTGCACGTACTGCGATCCCGAAATCGGGAGCGTCGGTCTGACCGAGGCGGAGGCGAAGTCGCGCGGGTACGACGTTCGCATCGGCACGTTCCCGTTCGGCGTGCTGGGGCGCGCCCGCATCGCGAACGCACGCGAAGGGTTCGTCAAGATCGTCGCCGAGAAGAAATACGACGAGATCCTCGGGGTCCACATGATCGGCTCGCGGGCCACCGAGCTGGTGGCCGAGGCGACGATGATGCTGCGGCTCGAATGCACCGTCGAGGAGCTGATTCGCACGATTCACGCGCACCCGACCATGGCGGAGGGCATCGCGGAAGCGGCGCACGCGGCGCACGGAGCCGCGATACACTTGTAGCCATGCCGACAGACGTCCTGATGCCCCAGATGGGGGAATCGATCGCCGAAGGGACGATCGTCCGCTGGATCAAGAAGGTCGGTGACAAGGTCGACCGGGACGAGCCGCTCTTCGAGATCTCGACCGACAAAGTCGACGCGGAGATCCCATCCCCCGCGGCCGGCACGATCGCCGACATCAGGGTCAAGGAAGGGGAGACCGTCCCCGTCAACAGCGTCGTCGCGACGATCGCGGCGGCGGGCGAAGCCGTCGAGGCCAGTAGGCCCGGCCTTGAGGCCGGGCGTGCCGCAAGTCAGCCTGACGCTGGCGCCCAGAAGCCTGCGCCTGCGTCCGAGAAGGACGAGTGGCTTGCCGACGAGGAGGAAGCGGCGGCGCAATCCACGGAGCCGCGCGACGATGCCGTGCGTCGCCGATCCTCTCCCCTCGTGCGGAAGATCGCCCGCGAGCACAACATCGACATCGCGAGCCTGTCGGGAACCGGCATCAACGGCCGCGTGACGAAGAACGACATTCTGGGAGCGATCCAGAGCGGCGCCAATCGCAGCCCCGACCCTGAGGCCGGAGGTGCCCCGAGCGAGGCCGAGCCTCGGCCTGAGCGTGTCGCGAAGGCGCCGGTCCAGCCGTCTATCACCTTCAAGCCGGGTGAGCGGGTTCGCGTCGAGCCGATGAGCGTCATGCGAAAGAAGATCGCCGAGCACATGGTGCTCAGTGCCCGTACGTCGCCGCACGTCTATTCCGTGTACGAGGTCAACTTCGCGAAGATCGCGAAACTCCGGGACAACAAGAAGGCAGAGTACGACAGCCAGGGCGTCAAGCTCACCTACACGGGCTTCATCGCCAAGGCGACCGTCGACGCGCTCCGCTCGTTTCCGATCGTCAACGCCTCGCTCGACGGCGACAACATCGCGTACAAGGCGGACGTCAACCTCGGCATCGCCGTCGCCCTCGACTGGGGCCTGATCGTCCCGGTCATCAAGAACGCCGGAGAGAAGAACCTGCTCGGCCTCAGCCGCGCGATTCAGGATCTCGCGGCCCGCGCACGCGCGAAGAAGCTCCAGCCGGAGGATGTTCAGGGCGGTACCTTCACAATCACCAACCCCGGCATCTTCGGCGCCGCATACGGGCTGCCGATGATCAACCAGCCTCAGGCCGCAATCCTCGGCGTCGGCGCGATCGAGAAGCGCCCGATCGTCGTCGAGGATGCAATCGGGATTCGGCCCATGTGTTACCTGTCGCTCGGCTACGATCATCGATTGATCGACGGCGCCGACGCGGGCCGGTTCCTCCAGCACTTGAAGGAACGGCTCGAAGACTTCGATGAGTCGTGGACTTGAGGTCCGGCGTCTCGGGCTCGTTGAATATGGCGAGGCGCTCGAGCTCCAGCGGCAGCTGATCGAAGAGCGGCGCGCGGATCGCGTACCGGACACTCTCCTCCTTCTTCAACATCCTCCCGTCATTACTCTGGGCGTGAAGGCCCGCGGCGATCGCCGCCACGTACTGGCGTCACCTCAGACCCTGAGTGCCGCCGGCGTCGCGGTATTCGAGACCGGCCGCGGCGGTGATGTCACGTACCACGGTCCGGGTCAGCTCGTCGGGTATCCGATCATCGACCTCCGTCCGGATCGCTGCGACGTGCACCGCTACGTGCGAGACATCGAGGAAGCGTTGATTCAGGCGACGCGGACCTTCGGTGTCGACGCCGGACGTGTGTCCGGTCTGACCGGCGTCTGGGCCGGCGGCTCGAAGCTGGCGGCGATCGGCGTTCGCATTTCCCGCTGGATCACGAGCCACGGCTTCGCCTACAACGTCGCCCCGGATCTGGACCACTTCACGTGGATTGTGCCGTGCGGGATCGGAGACCGGGGCGTGACGTCACTGCGCCTCCTCACCGGCGAAGAGATACGGATGAGTCAGGTAGAAGACCGCATCGCCGGCGCGTTTGCCGCCGTATTCGACCGGCGCCTCCTCGTAACTACCTGACTACACAGGCGTTTGCCGCTGGAATAACGCGGCCCCCTTCGGTGTTTTAGGTGGTCACAGGTCAACATGCGGACGGACACCACCGATCAAGCCCTCGTGACGCGGATGCGCGGCGGCGACGCCGACGCTGTCGCGGACCTCTCCGCCCGATACGGCGCCCGCATTCAGCAGCTCGCGATGCGTTACCTCAAGAACCGGGAAGACGCCGAGGAGGTCGCGCAGGATGTCCTCCTGAAGGTGAGCCGTCGTATCGACGCGTTCCGCGGCGACTCGGCGCTGTCCTCCTGGATTTATCGGATCACGTTCAACACGGCGATGTCGCGCCTGCGGCGGATGAAGCATCTCCGCCCGATCGAGCCGGTGCCAGCCGATGTGCCGGCGTTCGACGATACGGGTGCGCCGCGCCTCACCCCGGATCCGCCCGACTGGTCCTCAATGGCAGATGACGAGGTCATGCGCGCCGAGCTCCGCGCGCGTCTCGTCAAGGCGTTGCGAACGCTGCCGGAGGTCTACCGCGTCCCGGTCCTGCTCCGCGACATTCACGGCCTCTCGACCGAAGAAGCCAGCGCCGTCATCCGCATCAAGCCGCAGACGCTGAAGTCACGGCTGCACCGCGGAAGACTCATCCTGAGGGCCGCGCTCGCCGATTTCGCGACCGGGCTGTCGCTCCACCACCACTGAGCTTCGCTGAAGCAGCCCTGAAGGGCTGCGCTACGAGAGATCGATCGCCGTCTCCAGGAGGGTGCGTTCCTGCGGGCTCAGGGACGGCGTCAGGATTGCCTCGATCTGTCCGATTCCAAGGCGCACGGGCATCGCCGCGACGCGGCCGCGCGGCGCTCTGATTCCGCTTGCGTCGCTCGACCCCGCGAAATCAGTCGCCACGAAGCACGTGTAGCGCCGTAGCGATCCGGCGACGAGCGCCTCGACGACACGGACCGCGGCGGATGCGAGCGCGTAGGGGCCTGGCGGCCACAAGGCCGGGACGCGCGCGCCGATGGCGCTCAGCCGGTGGGCCGGCAGGACATCGGCGACGTTCGATCCGCGGACGGTCCCTCCAGACCAGCCGATGACGGTTCTCCCGGGAGGGCTGCCGGTCACCTCCAGCCGGACATCGTCCGGCGAGCTGTCAGCCTCGACGGCGACGACAGCCCGGATGGCGGATTCGAACGCGCCCGGCGCGGAGCCGCAGATGCGGCGGGGATCGATCCGCCGCTCCGCGACGCTTCGCTCGATCAGCGTTCGCTGCGACGCGCCCGCGCAGACGATCGCGGTTTGGTCGCGCTCGATGAGCGGCCACAATCGGCCCACCAGCGCGAGCCCGTCCTCTCCCTGCCATTCCGACGACGTCGCCGCGCTGTCCGCGATGACGAGGACACGCGCGCCGGCCGACGCGCGGACGTCCGCATCGGCCGAGACGCGCGCTCGAAAGCCCTCGATTGGCCCGGATTGCTGGATGTCGAGCGCCTTGCCGGCGGCGATCGATCCGGCGCCGGCCGGATCGATGAGGCGCAGCTCCCTCACGCGATCCCGCGCGGCCAGCCGAGCTGCCAGGGCGGCACCGAGCTCGCCCGCGCCGATGATTGCGACAAACTCCACCAGTGGTCCGATATTCTATTGAGCATGGCGACGCAGGCTCAACTTGACGGGCGGCTCGCGCTGGTGACCGGCGGATCACGCGGCATAGGGTTCGCGATTGCCGAGGCGCTCACCTCGCGCGGGGCCCGGGTGGCGGTCGGCGGACGGGACGAGTCGAGGCTCCTCGCCGCCTGCCAGCGGCTGGGCGACACCGCTCTTGCCATACAGGGGAATGTCGGGGACCCGCGCGCCGCGCAGGCGCTCGTCGATGGCGCGGCCGCCGGACTCGGCGGGCTCGACATCCTCGTCAACAACGCCGGTATCGGCCTGTTTGGCAACGTCGCGGACATGAATCCCGACGACTGGAATCAGGTGTTCGCGACCAATCTGTCGGGCGTCTTTTACTGCACGCGCGCCGCGATCCCGCACCTGCGGAAGGGCGGCGGATGGGTCGTCAACATCAGCAGCCTTGCGGGCATCAACCCGTTCGCCGGCGCGGCCGCATACTGCGCCTCGAAAGCCGGGCTGGATGCCTTCAGCGAGGCGCTCATGCAGGAGGTTCGTCACGACGGCATCCGGGTCGTGACGGTTGCTCCCGGATCGGTCGCGACCGAGTTCTCCGGCCGGCGCCGCGACGAAGGGGCCGACTGGAAACTGTCGGCGGCCGACGTCGCGCAGGTCGTCGTCGATCTCGTGGGCCACCCGCCGCGCAGCCTGCCGAGCCGTGTAGAATTGCGTCCGTCCCGCCCGCGGAAATGACCATCTCGCGTCTCGGGCACTACAACGTCCTTGATCGCATCGGCGCCGGCGGCATGGGTGAGGTGTACCGGGCCCGAGACACCAAACTCGGCCGGACGGTCGCCGTCAAAGTCCTGCCGGACGCGATCGCCGCAGACCCTGACCGGCGCGAGCGCTTCCTGCGCGAAGCGCGCGCCACCGCCGCGCTGTCGCATCCGAACATCGCCATGCTGTTCGAGGTCGGGCAGGACGGCGACCGGCTCTATCTCGTGTTCGAGTACATCGCGGGGAAGACGCTGGGCGCGGCGATCGCCGGCCGCCCGCTCCCTCCGCGGCTCGCGCTCGATCTGTCGATACAGATCGCGGACGCCCTCGCCGATGCGCACACCGTCGGCATCGTCCATCGCGACATCAAGCCGGACAACGTGATCGTCACGCCGAAGGAGAAGGCGAAGGTGCTCGACTTCGGCCTCGCGCACTGGACCGAGGGCGGCCTCGCCCGCGAGCACGCGCCGACGATGGCCGCGACGGCGTCAGGCTCGATCTTCGGCACGATCGCGTATATGTCGCCGGAGCAGGCGCTGGGCATGACGCTGGACGGCCGGAGCGACATCTTCTCCCTCGGCGTCGTGCTCTACGAAATGCTCACCGGAATGAATCCCTTCGCGGCCGATTCGCCGACGGCCGCGCTCCTGAACGTCGCCCAGAAGAGACCGCAGCTGCCTTCGAACGTCATCAAGACCCTGCCGCGCGAGCTGGATCCGATTCTGATGAAGATGCTCGCGAAGGACCCGCACCATCGCTACGACTCCGCCGCGTCGCTCGCGGCGGAGCTGCGCAGCGTCGCGACGGTCCTGGACATCCGGAGCGGTGAGGCAGAGCCGCGGACGGTGAAGATGACAGGCGTCAGGCGCCGGCGGTTCTCCTGGAAGACAATCGCGGCCGCGGTCGCGATCGTGCTCGCAGTCGCCGCGGCATGGCAGTGGGGGGCGGCGGATGCGCGTCGCGTCTGGCGGCGCTACGTCGCCGCGCCGCTGCCCCCGCGAATCGCGGTGCTGCCGCTCGAGGAGCGTGCGGCGGGCGATCGCACGTATTTCGCCGATGGTTTGACCGAGGACCTCATCACGCGGCTCGGGCAGGTCCAGGGGCTGGCCGTCCTGGGCCGCTCGGCGACGCGCGAGCTGCGCGGAGTCAGTCCCGCCGAGGCTGCCAAGCGGCTCAACGTCGAAGCGGTGCTGACGGGCTCCGTCCAGCGCGAGGCGGGCCAGCTCAAGGTCTCCCTCGAGCTCGTCGATCCGGACGACGGCGTCGTCGTCTGGTCTCAACGGTACACGAAGACGATCGACAGTGTGTTCGCCGTGCAGGCGGCGATTGCCGACGACGTGGCGCAGGCGCTCCGATTGAAGCTCGCCGGAGACCTCCGGCAGCGTACGGCCGCACGCCAGGTCAGCGTGCGCGCATACGACCTCTATCTTCAGGCCAAAGATGCGGTCGCCCGGCGCGACCTCGACAAAGCGATCGGCTTGTTCCGTCAGGCGCTGTCGCTGGACGGCGGGCTTGCGGAAGCGCACGCCGGGCTGGCCGAGGCGGTCTACCTGCAAGCGTCTTCAGGCCGCCGGTTCGACGCAGATCTGCGTCGGGAAGTTGCCGCCGCCGCGCAGCGCGCAATCGCCATCGATCCGGATCTTGCGGCTGCGGAGCTCGCGGCCGGGCTCGCCGAGCCCCGGCTCGCCGAGAGCCTGCGGCACATGAATCGCGCCGTGTCGCTCGATCCGTCCGACGCCGAGGCCTACCACCAGATCGGCGATCACGTGCGCGGATTCGACCCATCGATGGCGATCGACTTCTACGAACGGTCGCTGGAGCTCGACCGCAACATCATCGTGAGCTACCTCGATCTGGCCGCAGCCCATGCGGCGCTCGGGAACTTCGCCGAGGCGCATCGTCAGATTGCGCGCCTCCGGGAAAGCCAGGCCACGCCGCTGAGCCCGGAGCAGCAGGGTTGGGCCGCGGGCCAGGATGCTGTCGTGACGTTCCAATCCGGCGATGCCAAGACGGCCGTCGCCCAGATGGAATCGTTGATGAGCGGCAGCAATCCTTCTTCCGCCGTCGTCACTTTCGCCCGGGCCCTGCTGGCGGCCGGCCGGCGGTCGGACGCTCAGCGCGTGATCGAGGAGCTGGGACCGAGGCTTCAGGCCGACTGCGACGCGCGCGCCGTTGTCGCGGGGCTGCTCGCGGACGCTAAACGAATAGGGGAGGCGAAGTCGATGGCGGGAGGTCAATCCCGGACGCCGTCCGGCGGCGCGGCTGACGAACGCTGCGCGGCGCTTCTCGCAGCCGGGCTCGGGGAGGCCGAGGGCGCCGCCGCGGCGCTCGTGCGGCTCTCGAAGAATGCAACGGCGATGCGGGAGTGGACGCGGGTCGTGACGGGCGTCAGCGACCACGTCGTGCTGCGTCGGCGCTGGTATCCATGGAGCAAGGTCGTCGGTCAGCCGGCGATGGCCGATGCGGAGAATGCCCTCGAAGCCGCCCGAATCGACATGCGAAATGTCGCGCGGACCGAGCTCGCGGGGCTCCTACGCTAATAGGCGCACGAGCCGGTCGAGATCGACGTTGGCCCCTGAAACGATGGCGGCGATCGGACCGCGATCGCCGTCGCACTTGCCAGCCTGAATCGCCGCGACCGCGGCGCCGCCGGCGCCTTCGACGATGAGATGGTCGTTGGCCGCGAGGCCGCGCACGGCGCCGGCGAGTTCTTCCTCGGAGACGGTGACGACACGCCGAACCGTGTCGCGGACCAGCGCGAACGTCATCGAATCGGGATCGAGGTTTCCCGTCAGGCCGTCGGCGATGCTCGGTCCAGGCGCGATGTGCGTGACCCGGCCCGCCGCGAGGCTCGTGGTAAAGGCTGTCGAGGCTGCCGCTTCCACGCCGATGACCCAGGGTCTGCTCACGCACCTGGCGACGATGCCGATGCCGCTCGCGAGTCCGCCTCCACCGACGGGCACGGCAATCGTCTCGACCTCAGGGAGATCTTCGAGGATCTCGACGGCAATCGTCCCCGCGCCGGCGATGACTTCGGCATTCGAGTACGGAGAGATGTAAATCGCGTCGCCAGACGAAGCATGGCGCTTCGCGGCCTGCTCCGTCTCGTCGTATCCAGCGACCAGCTTCAATTCGGCGCCATGGCGCGCGATCGCGTCGCGTTTGACCCGTGGCGCGTCACGTGGGACGTACACCGTCAGGCGCAGCCCGAGCGACTCCGCGGCATACGCGAGCCCGCGCCCATGGTTTCCCGCCGAGGCTGTAACCATGGGCGGGCCCGCCGCGCCGTGGCGTTCGAGATGGCACAGCGCCGCGTTCAGGGCGCCCCTGATCTTGAACGAGCCCGTCGGCTGCAGCGACTCCAGCTTGAGGAAGACGTCACGGCCCGCGATCTCGGACAGCCATTCCGAACGGCGCATCGGGCTGCGGGGGAGCCGGGTCCTGATTCGCGCGCGCGCCTGGAGGACGTCGATCACGGAGGGGACGGAGGGCACGGAGAATGATAACCACGGAGACACGGAGTAAACGGAGATCCTTTAACGCAGAGACCGCAGAGGCTGCAGAGGGCGCGGAGGGTGAGCTGGAAGCGGGATCGGCCGGGGCCCGACCTTTGGTCGGGCCTAGCGTTGCACGAACGGGCGCATCGACAAGAGCCATTCAGGAGTTTGGGGGCGGGGCTCTTGCCGATGCGCCCGTTCGCGCAACGCAACGCGCCGAAGGCGCGCCGGCCGATCCCGCTTCCAGCCTCTGCGTTCTCTGCGCCCTCTGCGTTTGAAGCTCTTCGTTGCTCCGTGTTCTCCGTGTCTCCGTGTTGATCAACCCTCCGTGTTCTCCCTGGCCTCCGTGTCCGGGACGGCGAGGATCTCCGGCAGCCTCGCCGCAAATGCCGAGCGCGGCATGACCTCGGTGGCGCCGGCCTCGAGCGCCGCCCGGGCCAGGTCGGTTTGAACGTGCGCGAAGAAGCCGATGGCCGGGATGCCCGCCGCCCGGAGGGTGGCGAGGCTGCCGAGCGGATCGAGCTTCTCGGCGTGGAGGTCAACGACGGCCAGCGAGGGCTTTGCTCGGGCGGCCTCGGCTACATCGGCCGCCGTGCGGGCGAAGACAATCTCGGCGCCCGCGCGCCGGGCCACCTCGCGGATTTTCGAGCGGAACAGGAGGTCGTCAACGAGCGCAAGAATCATGGGCAGAGCTCAGCATTCCACAAATTCACATTCAGCATTGACTATAATGCCTCCAGGATCAGCCTCACCCCCGGGCTCATCTCAGCTCTAACCTCATGATCATTGAAATCAGCGCCGCGGAACCATTTTTCAAGAATGGGTACGTCCTGGGCTGCGAGGCGACAAAGGAAGGGATCATCATCGATCCCGGCGACGAGGTCGAGGGTCTCCTCGACTACGTTCGAAGCCACGCCCTTCGCATCGTCCGCATCCTCCTGACTCACGCGCACCTCGATCACGTCACCGGTGTGGCCCGCGCGAAGGAGGCGACGGGGGCGCCTGTCGGCCTGCATCCGGACGATCTGTTTCTCTACGAGAAGGTCGTCGATCAGGGGCGCGCCTTCGGCATCGAGGTCTCGCCACAGCCGACGCCGGACTTTTTCTACGACAAGCCGAAAACTGGCGAGCCGCCCGCCTCCGTGCGTTTCGGCAAGTACGAGGTCTTCATCCATCACACCCCTGGCCATTGTCCCGGAGGGGTCTGCCTTCAGGTGACTCACGAAGGGATCCGGTGGAACACCTCCCGGCCGAGCAAGCTGTTCGTCGGCGACACGCTCTTTGCCGGCTCGATCGGGCGAACCGATCTCCCCGGCGGCGACACGCTCACGTTGATGCGATCGATCCGTGAAGTCCTTTTCAAATTTCCAGATGAGAGCCAGGTGTACTCGGGGCATGGTCCCGTCACCACCATTGGCCACGAAAAGCGCACGAACCCTTTTCTCCTCGCGGTGATGTAGGTGTCGCCGCGCTGATCAGTCGGTCCCGACTTCCAGTTCCGCGCGTCCGACGCCGAGCGTGTCCCCTGCCTTCAGCTCGGTGCGCGTGATCCGCTGGCCGTTGACGTAGGTTCCGTTCGTGCTCCCCAGATCCTGCACTTCGAGGCGCGTGGTCGAGTGCGCCGTCAACCGGCAGTGCACCCGCGACACGAGCGGCGCGTCGAGAATGAAGTCGGCGCGGGTCGCCCGGCCGATCGTCTTCACGCTGCCGGCGGTCAGCCGGAAGGTCTGAGGTTCAGCCTCCGGCTGGATGCAGCGGAGGGTCCACATACCGGTCGTTGGCTTATCTGCGTCCATCTGCGTGAGTCAGCGGCTTGACCCTCGGATGAACGATCTCCCCGCCTCGCGTGACCAGAGTCTCGCGCGTGATCTCGTCGTTCGTGTCAATCGCAAGCGCGGCCGGCGGTGCGCCGCCTGGAGCGCCGGGCCTCTGAGGCCCGGCGTTGAGTAAATGCAGCAGAAACGTCGTGATGTTCTTCGCGTACATCTGGCTGGCGTGGTACGGCACGGTCGCCGGGAGGTTGGTCGGGCCGATGATCGTCACGCCCCTTTTGACGACGGTGCGGTCGGGCTCGGTCAGCTCGCAATTCCCGCCGCGCTCCGCCGCCAGATCGACGATGACCGATCCAGGCTGCATGCCCGCGACCATCTGCTCCGTCACGAGGATCGGCGCCTTCCGCCCCGGCACGAGCGCGGTCGTGATGACGACGTCGTTGGCGGCGACGACCTTCTGCATCACCTCGCGCTGACGACGGTAGAAGGCTTCGTCCTGCGCGGTTGCGTAGCCTCCCTTGTCCTCGGCGCCCGCCGTCTCGAGCGGCACCTCGACGAACTTCGCGCCGAGGCTCTGCACCTGTTCCTTGACCGCCGGCCGCACGTCGTAGGCCTCGACTTTCGCCCCGAGCCGCCGCGCGGCCGAAATCGCCTGGAGGCCGGCGACGCCGGCGCCCATGATGAACACGCGGGCTGGTGCGACGGTGCCGGCCGCGGTCATGAGCATCGGGAACATGCGCGGCAACGTGGACGCGGCGATGAGCACCGCCTTGTATCCGGCGATCGTCGCCATCGACGAGAGCGCGTCCATGCTCTGGGCGCGCGTGATGCGCGGCATCAGCTCCATCGCGAAGAGCGTGGCGCCCCGCTCGGCGATCGCGCGTGTTTCGTCGGGTGAGGACAACGGCTCGGCAAAGCCGATGAGGACCTGATCGCGGCGGATCCGCGCGAGGTCCGCGCGGCCCTGATCGGGGTTGGCCGGCGGCGTGCGCACCTGCAGCAGAACGTCGCCCGTCCCGAACACGTCGTCACGTGAAACGGTCTCCGCGCCTGCGGCGGTGAACGCCGCGTCGGGGAATCCAGCCGCCTCGCCGGCGCCGCGCTCGATCGCGATCGCGGCGCCGGCTTTCAGCAGGGGTGCGAGCGCCGCGGGGACGAGCGCGACGCGTGTTTCTCCAGGGAAGGTCTCCTTGGGGACTCCGATGCGCATAGTGGGCACATTACATGACCGATTTCAGCCAGTCGAGAAGCTTTTCGACGACCTTTGGACTGATCTTGCCGTCCTTCAGCTGAGCGTACTCATCGACTTCGCCTGTCTTCGCCGGGACGAGCAGATGGTTGATGCCGTCGATCACGACCGCGTCCGTCTTCGGCGCTTTCTTCCGTGCGTTTGCCAGCTCGCCGAGCCGCGTCGCGTGGTGCGGCGGCACCTGGGTATCGAGCGACCCCTGGAGGACGATGGCTGGTTGACGGACTTTCGGCATCACCTCCGCTGGATCGAAGGCGAGAAAGCTCTGGAACCACGGCGTGTCGGCCTGCTTGCGGAGGTCCTCGGGGATTCCTTCCCAACCCTTCCCTGTCAGCACCGCCTGCTGGATCTTTTTCTGCAGCTCGATCTTCGCCTGTTTCTCAGCCTCGGGCGTCTTGAGCCGCTCGAGCACGTGGCGCTGTTGTTCGAGAATCAGGTCGGCGCCCGGCGACCCCATCGAGGCCAGGAGCGCAATCGCGGTGATCGATTTCTCCCGCCACCCCGCGATCATCGCGACCGAGCCCCCTTCGCTGTACCCGACGACCGCGATCCGCCGCGAATCGACGTCCTCGCGCTTCTTCAGGTACTTCACCACGGCCCGCACGTCGTCAGCGAAGTCCGCGAGCGTCGCGGATTCGAGCCGACCGCCGCTTTGGCCGACGCCGCGTTTGTCGTAACGGACGACGATGAAGCCGGCCTCGGCAAGGGCGCCGGCAAGCTGTCCGAATATTGGAATACCGGCAACGACCTCGTCGCGGTCGGTCGGGCCGGATCCGCCGACGAGCACGACGGCGGGGAGCTTCAGCCGGGTAGCAACAGCGGGACCGGGCGGACGGGTGATCGTCGCCGCGATCGTGAACCCGGCCGCTGGAATCGAGGCGAGCACGTCGCCCGGATGGCTCACCGTCTCGCGGCGCGCGGTCACTGACGCGAGGTCCTCCCGGACGACCTGCAGCGACACGGATGGAATCTCGAATCGCGCCAGGCGGAAACGATCGTCAATCCAGATCGTCGCTTCGAGCACACCACCGGGATTCTGGAAGCTGAGCTGAAAGCGCCGGACCGCGACGACCCGATCCGGCGTCCGAATCGTCTCGTCCGCGACGTCGCCGATGCGAATCGGAATCTCCACCTGCGGCGCGATGTACGCGCGAAGCTCATCGCCGGTCTTTGCCCCCGACAGGCGCGCTGCGAGCGCCTCGTAGGCCGCGAAGTGGTTGTTCGGCAGCACGATGGTTTTTGCGGCGATTTCGTCGGTCTTCTGCGTCGTCTGGCCGGATTGAGTGATCTCGCTGATCGCCGTCGTGACGCCAAACGACGTGACCAGGCCAACGGGCGCGCCGCGAAGCGTCGCATCGAGCTTCAGCTCGATGGGCTGCCAGTCTGGACCGTAGCGGAGCTCGAAACGATTGGTCGTAAGGTCGATCGGGGGTGACAGCCGGTTCGTCGACGAGATCGTCCACCCACCAGGGGAGCGGGACAGATCGACGTCCTCCCGCCCAATCTGCGCGCCCCGTACGAAGATCGTGAAAGCGGCGCGTCCGGCGGTGGGTTCCTTAGCGGTCTGTGCGGGGGCGGACGCCGCGACGGCGAGGAGCAGAAGCGCCGCCATAGAATATGAGGAGCGAGCGAGGGGCATTGGACGAGGATAACATTTACGCCACGTTGCGACGCGAGGCCGCGCAGACCGATCGATCGGCGCTCGCCCGGATCGTCCTCGCAGGCGCGGATCGCCGCGTGCTGCTCCAGGGCCTCCTGACGAACGACGTCGGCGCGCTCGGCCCGGGGTCGGGATGCTACGCGGCGTGGCTGACCCCGCAAGGACGGATGATCGCAGACCTGGTCGTCCTCGAGCTGGCCGATCGCACGCTGCTCCTCGTTCCCGCCTTGCGCCGCGACGCCGTCGTCGCGCACATCGAGGAGTCGATCTTCAGCGAGGACGTGAGGGTGGAGGACGATGCAGGCCTTTACGAGCACCTCGGTCTGGACGGTCCTCGCTCCGCAGAGGTGATTGAGCGCGTTCTCGGCGGCGGTCAGGCGCCGCGCCTGCCGCTCTACGGCACCGCGGCCGCGAATTTCAGCGGCGCGACGGTGATCGCGGCCCGCACCGATTGGCTCGGCATTCCTGGTTACGATCTCTTCGTCGAAGTACGGGCCGCGGCGGCGCTCCGCGACGCGCTCACCGCGGCCGGCGCGCCAGTGGCCGACCCGGCAGTGGCAGAGATCGTGCGCGTCGAGTCAGGGCGGCCGCGCTTCGGACCCGACATGGACGAGCACACGATTCCGCTCGAGGCGGGGATCGAGGACCGCGCGATCAGTTTCACGAAGGGCTGTTACGTCGGCCAGGAAGTGATCGTCCGCGTGCTCCACCGCGGTGGCGGGCGCGTGGCGCGCAGGCTCGTCGGATTGACGCTCGATCGAGACGCGGCGCCGGGGACGCCGCTCGTAGCGAACGATCGCGAAACCGGACGGCTGACCTCCGTCGTCCGGTCACCCGCGCTGGGCCGGGTGATCGCGCTGGGTTATGTCGGACGCGATCTCGCGGAGCCAGGCGCCCGGGTGGATCTCGGCGGTGGGGGCTCCGCGGTCGTGACGAAACTGCCGTTTGTTCAGGGCGTCTGAAGCGGCGCCCCGCTCCGCAGGATTCGAATCAGCTCTGCATCCGCCGGAGGGAAGTCGAGCGACCCCAGCTCGGTCCGCGTGGCCCACGTGATTTCCTGGTTCAAGAGCGGCTGCGGATCCCCGTCAACCTCGCAGCGATAGAAGTACAGCCTGACAGTACGGTCGGCGTAGGCGTGAGATGTCTCGAGGAGCAAGGCGCCTGCGCGCGCGCCGATCCCAAGCTCTTCGCGGATTTCGCGCTTCAGACACGCGTCGTGCGTCTCGCCGGCCTCGCACTTGCCCCCGGGGAACTCCCAATAGCCCTCGAGATGCACACCCGGCTGACGTCGGGTCACGAGAAAGCGCCCGCCGCGTTCGACCACCGCCGCGACGACGGTGAGCGTCATTTCACGCGGGCCGCAGGCGCTTCTTCGTCAGGCCGCGACAGACAGATGGTCGCGAGTGGGCAGAGAAGGCACTTCGGGTTGCGAGCCGTACAGGTGGTCGCGCCGAAGTCCATCAGCGCCTGATTGAAGTCGAAGACGTGGCGGCGGGGCAGCACCCCGCGGGAAACGTCCCAGAGCCGTCGCTTCATCGCGTGGCTCTTCGCGTTTCCGGCGCCGACGAACACGCGGAACAGGACGCGCGCGACGTTGGTGTCGAGAATCGCCGCGCGGCGGCCGAACGCGAAGCTCTGGACGGCCCCCGCGGTGTATTCGCCGATCCCTTTGAACGACAGGAGCGTGGCTTCGTCCGACGGGAGCGTCCCGCCGTACCGCGCCACGGCTTCACGCGCGATCGTCTGCAGCCGGCGCGGCCGGATGTTGTAGCCGAGCGGTCGCCAGGTCTCGGCGACCTCCGCGTCGTCCGCCGCGGCCAGGGCGCCGAGCGTCGGGTACTTCGTGAGCCATTCCTCGTATTTCGGCAGGACGCGGTCCACCTGCGTCTGCTGCAGCATGATTTCTGAAACGAGGATGCGGTACGGATCGCGGGTCTGACGCCAGGGCAGGTCGCGGCCGTGCCGGCGGTACCAGGTCAGCAGCGTCCGGCGGAACCGCCGGCGCTTTTCCGGCGTCGGTGGCGGAAACGTCTGTCGCAAGCCCTATAATCCGTCCGGTGAAAATCTACACCAGGACCGGCGATGCGGGAGAAACCGGCCTGTTCGACGGCACGCGGGTCTCGAAGGCGGATCCGCGCGTCGACGCGTACGGCGCGATCGACGAAACCAACGCCTGGCTCGGACTGGCGCGGGCGTCGGGCCTCGACGCGGAGCTGGCCGGGATGCTCGAGACGATCCAGCGCGATCTCTTCGCGGTCGGCGCGCGCCTCGCCGATCCGGCCCAACGCATCGCGGAGCGCGTCACGAAAGCGGCGGTCCGGCCCGAGGCGATCGCGCAGATGGAAGGCTGGATCGATACGCTGGAGCGCGACCTGCCGCCCCTGCGCCGCTTCATCCTGGCGGGCGGATCGCCCGCTGGCGCCGCGCTGCACCTCGCCCGCACCGTCTGCCGCCGCGCCGAGCGGCGCATCGTCTCGCTCGGCGCCGATGCGGTCGAGCCCGAGCTGTTGGCGTACGTCAATCGCCTGTCGGACTTCCTGTTCGTGCTTGCGCGCACGGCCAACAAGCGCGCGGGAGTGGCTGAAGCGGAGTGGTAGGCCCGACCTGCAGGTCGGGCGTGGTCGGATCATCCGATTGTCCGGCTGATCCCAGCCCGCCCGGCCTGAAGGCCGGGCCTACACCGCCAGGTTGGACGCCACCGCGTCGTAAATCCTCCGCGCCAGATCCTGCGAGATGCGTTCCCGAATCGCGCCACACGCAATCGTCACCGTACCCGACGATGTGTCGACCAGGACGTCCCAGCGATCCCTGATGAACGCCTCCTCGTCCGCGGTGGCGCGGGCGGCGGCGGCCGGCTCGGTCCGCGTCTCGCCCGTGTGCGACACGAGCCCGCCGTTGACCATCAGCCGCACGCCCTGGATCGAGGCTTTCTCAATCGGCTGGTCGCCGACGTACAGCCGCTCGCGATCTTCGGTGACGTAGACGAGGTCGCTGCCCTGCGGCAGCTCAGCGATGATCGTTCGCCCGCTCACGCGCGCCTCTCGACGCGTCCGTTCCCGCCGCTGGCGGTGAAAGTGGAGCGTCGCGCCCACGAGGAGCGCGAAGACGAGGAGCGCCAGGGCGATGAGGCCGGCGACGAGATCCCGCACAGTTGCTGCAATAGAATAAGCCGCAGATGCACGTGGATTCACGCGAATCCGGCTCGGGCAAGGTTCCGCTGGCATCCGCCTACGACGCCTGCGCGCGCCTCGCGCGCGAGCACTACGAGAACTTCCCGGTCGCGTCGCTGCTCCTCCCGCGCGCGATGCGGCCGCACGTGGCCGCCGTGTACGCGTTCGCGCGCGTGGCCGATGATCTTGCGGACGAAGGAACGCGGACGGTCGACGAGCGTCTTCGGCTGCTGGATGAGTGGGGGGCACTGTTGCATCACCAGACATGGCCAGACGCCGTAGGGCGGTTCGCGAACCGCCCCTACAATTTCTCGCCCTTCACAACACCATCCGCGAAAAGCGCCTGCCGATCTCCCTCTTCGACGACCTGCTGAGCGCATTCCGCCAGGACGTCACCGTCCATCGCTACGCGACGTGGAGCGACCTCCTCGGCTACTGCCGCCGGTCCGCGAATCCGGTCGGCCGCCTGGTCCTTCGAATCGCGGGATATGACGATCCGGCGCTCGATCGGCAGTCGGATGCGCTCTGCACGGCGCTGCAGCTCGCGAACTTCTGGCAGGACCTCGAGCGGGACTGGGACAAGGGGCGGCTCTACGTCCCCCGCGCGGATCTCGACGCGGCGGGCGCGTCCGAGTCGGATCTCGACGCGCGGCGGATTACGCCCGCGTGGCGCGCCGCGCTCGCCGCGGTTGCGGCGCGGACGCGCGCCCTCTTCGACGAAGGCCGCGGCGTGGCCGACGGCGTGTCCGGCCGATTGCGGTGGGAGCTGCGGCTGACGTGGCTCGGCGGCGTGCGGATCCTGGATCGTCTCGAACGCGACGGCTTCGACGTCTTCCGCCACCGTCCGGCGCTCGGTCCCGCCGACGCGCCGGTCATCGTCTGGCGCGCGCTGGCATGGCGGTAGGCGGGCGTGGCACGCGACACCAGCTTCTACTATTCCTTCCTGGTCCTGCCCGCCGAGAAGCGCCGCGCCATCGTCGCCGTCTGGGATTTCTGCCGCGCCGTGGACGATGAGGTGGATGAAGCGCGGGAGGGGCGCGCGAGCCTCCAGCGTTGGCGTCAGGAACTGGACGCTTGTTACGCCACGGATTCCCCGAATCTCGTGACGCCGCAGGGACGCGCTCTGCGCCCGTTCATCAGGCATTTCAACCTGCCCCGGGGCGCATTCAAGGATCTCATCGACGGCGTCGAGATGGATCTGACTCAGACGCGCTATCCGACGTTTGCGGATCTGCATCAATACTGTCTGCGGGTGGCGTCCGCGGTGGGCCTGGTCTCGGTCGAGATCTTTGGATATCGCGACCCTGCGACCCGCACGTACGCGTCAGAGCTCGGGGTGGCGCTACAGCTGACGAACATCCTGCGGGACGTGCCGGTGGACTTCGCGCGCGGCCGCATCTATATCCCGATGGAGGATCTCGATCGCTTCGGCGTCACGGAGGCCGATCTGCGCGCGGCGTGTGCCGCCGGCAGAGGCGTGCCGTCTACGCGCATGCGGGACCTGCTCGCCGATCAGGCGGCCCGCGCCCGGCGGTACTACGCTCGCGCCAGGGTTGCGCTTCCGCGTGAAGACGCGCATCGTCTGGTCGCGGCGGAGATCATGTCCGGTATCTACCGCGGGATCCTCACGCGCATCGAACGGTCCGGCTACGACGTGTTCACGAAACCGGTCCGGGTCCCTCGCCCGGCGCGGGCCTGGATCGCGGCGACGACGTGGGCGCGCACCCGGCTGCTGCGCGTGTAGACGCATTGGGCATTCGTCATTTCGACGTCGTCATCGTCGGCGCGGGCTTCGCCGGCCTCAGCGCGGGCGCCGCGCTTGCGGAGCGGAACGCCCGCGTGCTCGTGCTCGAGGCGCGGCCGAGGCTGGGTGGGCGGGCGACCGCGTTTCCCGACCGGGTAACCGGCGAGCTGGTGGACAACGGCCAGCACGTCCTTTTCGGGTGCTACCGAGATACTTTTGCGTTTCTCCGGCGGATTGGCGCCGAAGACCACGTACGCCTGCAGCCGTCGCTCGAGGTGCCCTTCGTGGCGCCTGGCGGCGAGCTGACCCGGCTGCGCTGCCCCGATCTTCCTTCTCCGCTGCATCTCCTTGCCGGCGTGCTGGAGTGGGAGGCGCTGCCGCTGCGCGATCGCCTCAACGTTCTGCGCGTCGCCGGCCCGCTCATGCGAACTCCAAGAACCTCTGGAACCCCTGGAACCCTCTGGAACCTCTGAAACCGTGAGGGACTGGCTGATTCGTCACGGTCAAGGGCAGGCGATACGAAACTGGCTCTGGGAACCGCTGGCGATCGCGGCGCTGAATCAGGCGCCCGAGCAGGCGGCGGCCGAGCCGTTCGTCCGCGTGCTCGCCGAGATGTTCAGCGGCGGCGCACGCGCGGCGGCCATCGGTCTGCCGGTGCGCCCGCTCGATCGGATGTATGCGGAGCCGGCTCGGGAGTACATCGAGCGGCACGGCGGTGAAGTCCGAATCAACGCGCCGGCAGAGGTGGCGAGCCTCACTCGCGACGCGGCGCGCGTAGAGGCCGTCGAGGTGCGGGGCGAGCGCATGACCGCCGGGACGTTCATCGGCGCCGTTCCCTGGTTCGCGTTGGCGGATCTCTTCGCCCGAGTTCCTGCGCCCGCCGCGCTCGCGAAGACGCTCGATGCCGCGCGCCGCACACCGGCTCTGCCGATCGTGACCGTCAACCTGTGGTACGACCGGCCCGTGATGGAAGAACCCTTCGTCGGGCTGGCCGACAGCGAGCTCCATTGGATCTTCGACAAGCGGGTGGCGCTCGGCGGAGACGCGTCGCATCTGTCGATCGTCACGAGCGCCGCGCACGCGCTCGCGCCGCTCGGTAACGACGAGCTCGTCGCGCGCGCCGCCGCGCACGTCCGCGACACGCTGACGGAAGCGGCGCGCGCGCGCCTCGTACGCGGCGTCGTCGTCCGGGAGCGGCGCGCGACGTTCTCGGTCGCGCCGGGCGTCCCGGCACGCCCGTCCGTCGTCGCGACGGGCCTGGACAACCTTTTCATCGCGAGCGACTGGATCGATACCGGCCTGCCGGGTACGATTGAGAGCGCCGTGAGAGCGGGTCACCAGGCCGCGGCGGCGATCCGATGAAATCAGTCGTCGTCCACTACCAGGAGATCGCGCTCAAGGGCCGCAACCGTCCGTGGTTCGTCGCGCGGCTCGTGCGCAACCTGCGCGACGTCACGGCAGACCTCGATGTGGTCGCGGTCCGCGCGCTCGTCGGGCGCCTCGAGATCGTGCTCGGACCTGCGGCGGACTGGGAGGCGGTCAGGGAGCGCGTCTCACACGTCTTCGGCGTCGGCAACTTCGCGCGCGCCGGCCGTACGGGAATCGACGTCGACCGAATCGCGCGCGAGATTCTCGCCGTTCTGCCGCCCGAAGACGTGCCGAGCTTCCGCGTGTCGGCGCGCCGCGCGGACAAGCGCTACCCGTTGACGTCGCCGCAGATCGAACGCGAGGTGGGCGGACGTATCAAGCTGGCGCGCGGCTGGCACGTGGACCTCGAGCAGCCGGCGCTCACGATTTTCGTCGAGATGCTGAGTGGGGAGGCGTTCTATTTTTTCGGCAAGGAACGGGGCGCCGGCGGGCTGCCGGTCGGCTCGAGCGGCCGCGTCGCTTGTCTCCTGTCGGGCGGCATCGACTCACCGGTCGCCGCGTGGCGCATGATGAAGCGCGGCTGCCGCGTGCATTTCGTGCACTTCCACAGCTATCCGATCGTGTCGCGCGCTTCGCAGGAAAAGGCGCGCGAGCTCGCGCGGGTGCTGACGAAGCACCAGCTCCGATCGCGGCTCGGGCTCGTGCCCTTCGGCGAGCTCCAGCGGCAGGTCGTCATCACGGTCCCGCCGCCCCTGCGCGTCGTCATCTACCGCCGGTTGATGTTCCGGATCGCGGAGCGCATCGCGCAGGCCTGGCGCGCGAAGGCGCTCGTGACCGGCGAGGTCGTCGGCCAGGTGGCGTCGCAGACGATCGAGAACCTGTCCGTGATCGGCCGCGTCGCCACGCTGCCGGTGTTGCGGCCGCTCGTCGGGATGGACAAGGAGGAGATCACGGCGGAGGCGGCCCGGCTCGGCACCTACCCGATCTCAATTCTGCCGGACGAGGACTGCTGCACGCTTTTTACGCCCCGGCACCCGGCCACGAAGGCGCGGCTCACCGAGGTCGACGACGCCGAGGCCTCGCTGCCGATTGGCGCGATGGTGGAGTCGGCCGCGGCGGCGACCGTCACGGAAGACTTTCACTTTCCTCTTAAAAAAGTTTCTAGTCTAGTTCTAGTTCAGTTCTTAGTTCGACGTAGCGCAGCCCTTCAAGGCTGCTGGAGGACCTCGTGAAGCTCACCCCTGGAAAACTGGCAGGCATGCAGGCGGTCTCGAACGATCGCGGCGTCATCGCCGCGGCGGCGATGGACCAGCGTGGCTCGCTGCAGAAGGCGCTCGCGAAGGAGAAAGGCGGGGAGGTCGGGGACCGCGACATGGAAGAGTTCAAGTCGTTGGTCACCGAGGTGCTCACGCCGCACGCCAGTGCGATCCTGCTCGATCCGGAGTGGGGGATTCCGGCGAGCAAGCGCCGCGCCAAGAACGCGGGCCTGCTGCTCGCCTACGAGAAGACCGGCTACGACAAGACCGGCCCCGGACGTCTGCCCGACCTGCTCGACCTCTGGTCGGTGCGCCGCCTGAAGGAAAACGGCGCAGACTGCGTCAAGATTCTCCTCTACTACTCACCACTCGATCCCAAACCGATCAACGAGCAGAAGCACGCCTGGGTGGAGCGCATCGGCGACGAGTGCCGGGCCAACGACATCCCGTTTTTCCTCGAGTTCGTCGGCTACGAGGAGGGTCAGGACGAGAAAGGGCTCGAGTTCGCCAGGAAGAAGCCGGAGATCGTTTCGGGAAGCATGGCCGAGTTCACGAAGGACCGGTACGGCGTGGACGTCATGAAAGTCGAAGTTCCGGTCAACATGAAATTCGTGGAAGGCGCGAAGTCCTTCGGCGGCCAGGCAGCCTACTCGAAGAAAGAGGCGATGGCCGCCTTCCGGCGCGCCGCGGATGTCGCGACCAAGCCGTTCATCTATCTGTCGGCCGGCGTGAGCAACGCCGAGTTCACGGAGTCGCTCGCCCTCGCGGCCGAGTCGGGCGTGAAGTTCGCGGGCGTGCTCTGCGGCCGCGCGACGTGGAAGGAAGGCATCCCCGTCTACGCGAAACAGGGAGCCGCCGCATTCCAGGCCTGGCTCGCAAACGAGGGCGTGAAGAACATCAACAACGTCAACGAGGCGCTGAAACCCGCGACGCCGTGGTACTCGTTCTATGGCGCCGCTCGTGCCGAGGCGCTGGCGTAGAAGGACCTACCGTCGCCGAAGCGTCTCCACTCCGTTGACGGCAACGCCGCAGACGTCACCGTTGTAGTGGATCGCAACCGAATCGACGCCGAGCTCGGCCCTGCCGCCGAGTGCGATCGGGCAGGTTCCGACGACCGGCACGTTGGTCGCATTCGCGTTGGCGCTCCACGAGATCACATCTCCCGCCAGCGTCGCTCTCGCCGACCCATTGATCCGGAGGTCGCCCTGACAGGTCGCGCTGAACGTCCCGCTGGCGCTGGTCGCCGTTTGCTCGGTGATACTCCACTGGAAGTCGGTGCAGTTCTCTCGCGACACGTTGGTGGCGGAGGCCCAGTTGCCGGTGAGTGCCTGGATTCCGCTCGATGTCGGCTCGGTCGGATTGCCACGCTCGTAGCTGCAGCCGGTTGCCAGCGATGCGGCCAATCCGACGCCAAGAATGTATCTGGTCATGGAACGCACCTTCGCTTGGAGAAATTGTCGAGGTCGGTGCACGGGGCATGCCGACGCCGACACGTGAATTTATCGGCCTGTTTGTGGGGGAGCCGCAGAGGCCGCTTACAGGACTGGAAGCTATTCTACAGCAATGATCCGCGGGATCCCCTGCCGGTGAAGTAGTCCCTCAAGGCCTCGCGCGTGCTGCGGAATGCCAGCTCGTCCCACGGGATTTCATCCATCCCGAATAGCTGCGCGTCGGAGCACTCGTCGTCGGCGCAGAGCGTCCCGCCGATCGCGGTCGCCGCATAGACGATGATGATGGGCGCCCGCCCGGCGTAAGAGTAGAGGTTCACGAGGCCATCGAGGCGGACCTCGAGCCCCGACTCTTCGCGCGCCTCCCGGACCGCGGCGATCTCGATCGGCTCGCCCCGGTCGACATAGCCGCCGGGGAACACCCAGCGGCCAAACCCGGGCTCGATCGCGCGGCGGACCAGGACGACGCGGTCCGGTTGGGCGGCGGCCCCCGGCGTCGCCGCCTCCATCCGGATGATGGTGCCGACCGCCACTTTGGGATCCAGATAGAAGACGAAGCCGCAGGCTGAACAGACGAGCCGCTCGGGGTCGACCGGCTTGAGCTGACGTTTCTCCAGCGTTCCCGCACAGACCGGGCAGAAGCGATACTCGACGTCCTGCATGCCAATATACTTCCCCAATCTATGTCGATTTTGAAGGTCGCCCGAATGGGGCATCCCGTGCTTCGGACGCGTGCGCGGGAGGTCGAGCCCGCCGAGCTGAAGACGCCGACGATCCAGCGGCTCATCGACGACATGATCGAGACCATGAAGGAGTACCAGGGAATCGGGCTCGCGGCTCCGCAGGTGCACGAGAGCCTCCGGCTCTTCGTGGCCGGCTCGATGGACGAGGAGCACGGGTTTCCGTTCACGGTGCTTGCGAACCCGGAGATAACGGTTGCGGGCCCGGAGATCGTCGAAGACTGGGAGGGTTGCCTCAGCATTCCCGACGTACGGGGCCGGGTCCCGCGCGCGCGGCACATTCAGGTCCGCGGCCTCGATCGGCAGGGGCGGAAAATCGAGCTGAAGATCTCAGGGTTCTCGGCGCGCGTCGTGCAACACGAGACCGACCACCTGGACGGCGTGCTCTTTCTGGATCGGATGAAGTCGTTCGACTCGTTGACGTTTCTCGACGAGTTCGGTCGCTACTGGAGCCGCGAGGAGGTGCCGCCTGAATAGCTCAATGCTGACTGTGGAATGCGGATTGTGGATTGGCGACCTTTTTTCTCTCGAGTGCCCGTTCTGAGCTCAACCGCTCCAGCTCCACCTTCGTGTGGTCCGCGAACTTCATGCTCTCGGCGATCGCGCTGTGTCCCGCGCGCTCTGCGATCAGCCGATGCATGCGCTGGCAGACGCGGCGGTAGGCCGGATGCCCCTGCGGCGCCGTGCGCAGCTCGATGACGTGCATGGCTTCGCGCGCGTTCAGCTCCATGTAGAACCGCACGCGATAGGCCATCGACACCGCGTACGGCGCGACGATGTCGAGGCCGGCCGACCTGAGCGCCTCGTCCAGCTCCCGCGATCCGTCCATCACCCGGGTCCAGTCCTCGTGCGCCCCGGCCTCGATAATCGCTTCCGGTTCGATGAACCCATGCTTCGTCGAGAGCGGCTGCCACTCGAGCGACAGGAGCCGGTGACGCTGCAGGTCGCGGAACGCGCCGTAGTCCGTCAACACGTCGAACCGATAGCTCGTGCGCTCGAACGCCCGCCCCGGCTTGTGCCGTCGGTTCGTCCGGTCGCCCGCGTAGGTGGCGAGCACTCCGAGCCGCTCCTCGCGGCTCATCGCGCGCGCCATCGCCAGGAGCTGATCGTCCGGCAGATCGGTCGAGGCGTAGAGAGCAGCGGCCACCACCTTGAGCTCGCCGTCCGGGTCGAAGTCGGTGAGCGTCACCTCGTCCCGCGTTTCGGCTTTGACGCCGGCGGTGATCTCGGCGGCGAGCCGGGCGGTCGCGTCGCGTGCGCCTCCGAGATAGGCTCTCCAGAGTCCTCCACGGTTCGGCTGGTCGACCCGCGTGAGAAACGCCGGGATGACTTTGCGCAGCTCGGCGAGCATCATCTCCGCGCAGGCGCGCGCTTCGGCGATCGGGCTCGCGCGGAGGCGCAGGACAAGCGCCTCGTACGCCTGTCCGGTGCCGTAGATGCCCACATTGGACTGCGTGGCTGCCGGCAGCAGGCCCCGCAGCGTGTCGAGCGCCTTCGCCTTGATCGCCGACCGGTAGACGACGTCGGAATCCTCTGGCGCTTTCGGAACGCGCGCGCGGAAGTGCGCCTGCATCGGCTCGATCCAGCGCGCGTAGACGGCAAAGGCTTCGTCGAGCGCGGCCACGTATTGAGCCCGCAGACGAGGGCGCTCGTCGAGCTCGCCCGGCACGTGGTAGCGCCACCGCCCCTCGCGCTGCTGCGTGTAGGCGATGTACCGCGTGGACTGCTCGAGATACGCCATCAGGCGTCCCCACTCGACGAGCTTGGTCAGAACGTTCGATGCGTCCTCGCACGCGAGGTGCACGCCCCCGAGCTGCGCGACAGAATCATCTCCGTATTCGTTGAAGACCCGGTCGTAGAGCTGCTCGGCGCGCGCCACGCCGATCTCCTGCTCGGTGGCGCACTCCTTCAGGGGTGCGGATCCGACTTTCGGCAGGAACTCGTCGAGAAACAGACGTCGGAGCGATTTTGGAGACCGCGAGTATCGCGCGAAGAGCGCGCCCTTGACCGTTTCGGGCAGGTTGACCAGCGCGAAGACCGGGCCGTCGAGGTTCGTGAAGTACGGCGCGAGCGCAGCGCGTTCGTCGGGGGAGAACGTCTCAGCCATCTACGTTTGTGAGGTGCTCAAGGATACCATCGCTGACTCCTTGGGCTTGGGGCTTAGGGCCTGGGGCTTTGGGCGTGGCAGCGGCCGCACGGGCCGCGATCAGACACCTCACGTGCCGCCGAAACCGATCGTCACGGCGCCGTCCTCGACGATGACCGGGACGCGGCGCTGGCCTTTCGTGAATTGAAGCATCCGCTCGAGGTGTGCCGCGGTCTTCTTGACCTCCAGATACTCGAACGGAACGTGCCGCCGGGCGTAATCCTCACGGGCGGCTTCCGTGTACGGTCAAGTGTCCTTGCCGAAGATGAGCACTGGCATGCGGCGATCTTATCAGTGCCGGGTGCTCGAGTGCTCGCGGTGCTCCGGCCGATCTATTTGTGAAATACTTCACATTATGCGGATCGCCCGCGCCGTCGTCACGCTCACCCTCGTGATCGCGAGCGTCGTCGCTTTCGACATTCTGGACGCGGCGCCCCTATCGCCAGAGCAGGTCGCCCGATCCGTCCAGGATCGCGACACCGGCCGCGACTCGCGAGCTCTTCTCCGGATGCGCCTCGTCGATCGCCGCGGCCGCGCCCGGGAGCGGGGGCTCGAGCTCTCCGCGCGGGAGGGGGGGACCGAGGGGGACCGCATTCTCGTCCGCTTCACGTATCCGAATGACATCAAAGGCACCGGCTTCCTCGTCTGGGAGCATCCCGGCACCGAAGACGAGCGCTT
Organism: uncultured Acidobacteriota bacterium; assembly: GCA_963847125.1. Classification (GTDB taxonomy): domain Bacteria; phylum Acidobacteriota; class Vicinamibacteria; order Vicinamibacterales; family 2-12-FULL-66-21; genus DATAEE01. The sequence goes on along the minus strand of CAWJYM010000004.1, from coordinate 159,459 downwards.
TCTCTACCTGCCGTCGCTCGGCCGCGTCCGGCGGATCTCTGGAGAGGAAACACAAGAGAGCTTCGTCGGCACCGACTTTACCTACGAAGACATCGGCGGCCGCGAATTCGACGACTACACGTACCGTTTCGCCGAGGAGCACGCGACCTGGAACGCTCCCGATGGGCGCCCCCTTTCCGCATATCGCCTCGAGTCCCGTCGCAAGGACCCGCGCGCCACGTTTCCTCGAGTCATCACGCTCGTCCTGAAAGACTCCTTCGTCGTCGTCGGGGCGGAGATCTTCAACCGCCGTGACGAGCGCCAGAAGTCCTACACGGTCCGCAAGCTGGAGCGTGTCGAAGGAATCTGGACGGTGCTCGACTCGACGATGGCGGACGATCGCAGCGATACGCGCACCGATCTGGTCATCGAGACGATTGACTACAACATTGGTCTGACCACCGCGGACTTCAGCCGGCGGGTGCTCGAGCGGGCGCCAACGCAACGAGAAAAGGGCGGTTTGTGATCAGATGCCCGAACCAGCGCGGCGAGCGAAGCGAGCCGTGGTAGGCGCTGGGGGTGGGGCCCCAGCGCAAACAAAAGAATGACAGCCCGTTTCGCCGATTTCCTCTGGACCTTCCGGTGGTGGCTGACGGTCGGCATCGTCGTCGGCGCCATTTTCCTGGCGCCCCGCGCGGACCTCACCAAGATCGACAACGACATCACCGCCTGGTTCTCGAAGGCGGACCCGATCTACCGGGAGTACGACCGGTTCCGCGGGGAATTCGGCGGGACGCGGACGCTCATCATCGCGCTCGACGTGGCCCCGGATGCCGCGGACGCTGCGGCCGGCGTCTTCACCGAAGAGCGTCTGCGCTTCATCGACGAGCTGTCCGACGAGCTCCAGCAGGTGCGGACGGTGGAGCACGTCAACAGCCTCGGTACCGCGACGCTCGTCACGGCGACGCCGCCAGGTCAAGGGGATGACGGGGGGCTCGAGGTCGAACGGCTGATCCCGGACGCAGACGACAGGGTCCGGCTACAGCCGGACACTACAGGTGGAACTCGGCCGGACCAGATCCGAACGCGCGCTCTGAACGATGCCCTGATTCGCGGCGACCTCGTGTCTGAAGACGGCCGGACCGCCGCCATCCTCATCAGCTTCGACGAGGATCGTATCGACGCCGTGCGCGCCGCCGTCCTGGAGGAGATCCGCGCGGTCGTGGAGCGGCGGCTGCCGATCGGCCTGCGCGCCCACTTCAACGGCAGCATCGAGATCAGCGAGTCGTACAACCGCGTCACGCTGGACAACCAGCGCACCTTCATCCCTCCGATCTTCGTGCTGACGTTCGGCGCGATCTACTTGATGTTCCGGTCGCTCCGACGAACCGTGCTCACGATGGCCGCGGTCAGCCTCAGCATCGTCTGGACGCTTGGCCTGTACTCGCTGCTGGGGTTCACCTACAACGTCCTGTCCAGCATGATCGTGCCTCTCATCGTCGTCCTCGCGATCGCGGACGACGTGCACATCATGCAGCACTTCGAGCACGTGAGGCGGGAGGCGAATCCGGAACAGGCGTTCAAACGGACCATCCGCCACCTCCTTGCGCCGCTCCTGGGGGCGAGCGGTACGACAGCGCTCGGCATGCTCTCGCTCGCAACGAGCAGCGTCGTCGCCGTGCGGCAGTTCGGCATCGGCTCGGCCGTCGGGATCATGGTGGACTTCGCGTTGTCGATTACGTTCATGCCGACGCTGCTCGCGTGGATGAAGCCGGAGACGGCCGTGGCGCCGCACGAAGCGTGGCTCGTCCGCCCGATGCGCGCGATTGCCAGGTTTTCGAGCGGGCGGCCCCGGCAGGTACTGGCGATATCCCTGGCCATCCTGATCGCCGCCGTCGCCGGGATTCCACGGCTGCGGGTGGATACGAACCACATCAATTTCTTCGCGGAGGATCATCCGCTCGGCAGCTCGGCCCGCGTCATCGATGGAAAGCTGGCAGGGGTGTACAGCTTCAGTTTCTTTCTCGAGGGGCCACCCGACTCGATGAAGACGCCGGACGCGCTGCGGCGGATGGATCGGCTCGCGGTGGAGCTCTCGCAACTCCCCTTCGTGAGGAAGGTCACGTCTCCTGCCGACTACGTCAAGCGGATCAACCGCGAGCTGCACGGCGGGGCGCCGACCGCGGCAGTCGTGCCGGACGACGCCAACCTGATCGCGCAGGAGTTGTTTCTGTTTGCGATGTCCGATGACGGGCGGACCGAGCTGGAGCGAATGGTTTCGAGCGACTTCTCGAAGGCACAGGTCTCGGTCAAGTTCATGTCGATGAGCTCCGACGTGCTCTACGACGAGATCGCGCACGCCGAAGCGATCGCCCGGAGTATCTTCGCCGATTCCGGCATCCAGCCGACGGCCACGGGGTCGGGGAAGCTGTTCAGCACGCTCGATCACTATCTCGTCGTGTCGCAGCTCAGCTCGTTCGCCACGGCGTTCGTCACCGTCTTCGGCGTGATCTTCCTCGTGTTCCGCTCGGCGCGTTTCGGGCTGCTCGCGATTGTGCCGAACCTGTTCCCGGTGATCGCGGTGCTCGGCCTGATGGGCTGGCTCGACATCTCACTGAACGTCGCGACCATCATGGTCGCCAGCGTGGCCCTCGGGATCGTGGACGATGACACGATTCACTTCATCAACCGCTTCCGTCGCGAGACGGCCGGCGGCGCTGGCATTGACGAAGCGATCGAGACGGCAACGGTTCTGGAGGGAAGGGCGTCGCTGACGACGGCCTTCATCAACACCTGCGCGTACGCGACGGTGATGCTCTCGGCCTACAAGCCGACGGCCTGGTTCGGCGGACTGCTCGCGCTGACGATGGCTGTCGCCTTCCTCGCGGAGGTGTTCGTCCTGCCGGCGACGATCAAGCTCGTCCCGCGTCTGTTCGCGCCACGGATCACGGAGGCAAGGGAGATCACGGAGATTGATCACCACGGAGACACGGAGTTCACGGAGAAAAAAACGGGTACATGACGCGTCTCCGTTTTCTCCGTGTCTCCGTGTTTGTCACTCTCCGTGTCCTCCTTAGCCTCCGTGTCCTGGTAACGTTCGGACTCGCCGCCGCTCCCGCGTCCGCACAACCCCGCCTCGACGGCTATGCCACGCTCATGCTCGACCATCTGCCGTCGGTCGAGCCGTCCGCGACCGAGCTGCGCGCGCGGATCTTCGGCGAGCTGGCCGTGCGGGCATCCAGCCTCGTCGAGCTCACCGTCTCCGGCTACGCCGATGGTCTCGCGGCCGATCGCGGCTCCAGCGTCTACGACGCGATCCTGAAACCGCAGGAGGCGCTGATCGCGCTGACCTTCGATCGCGCCGACGTTCGAGCCGGGCTGGGGCAGGTCGTGTGGGGGCGGCTCGACGAGCTGCAGCCGGGCGACGTCGTGAATCCGCTCGACGTCTCGCGCTTCTTTTTCGAGGGCCGCAGCGAGGCACGGCTGCCGGTCGGGCTCGTCCGCGTCCGCTGGTTCATCACGGAGGGGGCGGTGCTCGAAGGGGTCTACGTCCCGTTTTTCCGGCGTGGCCGCTTCGATCAATTGGATGAGCCGACGTCGCCGTTCAATCTGCGCCCGGAGGCCGTCGAATCGCGCGAGCCGGCAAAGACACTCGAGAACGGGCAGGGAGGCGTCCGCTTCAGCGGAACCGTGCGGCGCTTCGACTATGCTCTCGCGGCGTACCGCGGCTTCCGCCCGTTCGGCGCCGTCGGGGCCGAACCGGATGGCGGTCGCCTGCGGCTGGTCGAGCGGTTTCCCCGTTTTACGATGGTGTCGGGTGACTTCGAGACGGTCCGCGGCCCGTGGGCGTTCCGCGGCGAAGCGGATGTCTTCAGCGAGGCTGAGGATCCGCGGCCGGATGCGCTGGGTGGATCGCCCGGGATCTCGTGGGATGCCGGTTTCGCCATCGACCGGAAGACCGGCGCGTATCGGCTGTCGGGGACGGTCCTCGTGTCACGGGTCCGGCTAAATCGATCGTGTAGTGTCCGGCTTCAGCCGGACCACGACCAGCCTGATCGTCGGCGCCGATCGGTCCTTCCGACAAGAACGGTACGGGACCCGGCTCTTCGGCGTCGTCAACGTCAATGACGGGTCGGCGTTCCTGCGCAACATCACGACCATGACGCTGCGGGACAACCTGGCGTTGGAAGGCTCGATTGGCTGGTTCTTCGACGAGAGCGCCGACACGATCGGCCGCTTCGCGGATCGCGACTTCCTGTACGCTCGCGTGAAGGTGTATTTCTGAGCGCACGAGGCACGTACCACGTCCTCAACGCCCGCAACCCGGGTCCCTGGACCGGCGGCGGCAACAACACGTTCCTGTTGCCGGGCCGCGTGCCGACGCTGGTTGATGCCGGTGTGGGTGACGCCGCTCACCTCGACGACATCGAGGCCCGACTCGCCGATACCGACAGCGGGGGAGGCCCGCTCGCGCGCGTCGTCGTGACGCACGGTCACTCCGACCACGTGTCCGGGGTCCCCGCGCTCGCCGATCGCTGGCCTGGCGCCACGTTCCACAAGATGCCGTGGCCCGGACGCGACGAACGGTGGTCCGTTCGGTGGAACGCGCTCGCGGACGACGAGCCGGTGGATGCCGGCGATCTTCGGCTTCGGGTCGTCCACACGCCCGGCCACGCCCCCGACCACATCTCGCTCTACGACGAGGAAAGCCGCACGCTTTTTTGTGGGGACCTCGTCGTCGCCGGATCGACCGTCGTGATTCCCGGTGGTCGTGGCGGCGACCTCGCCGCGTACCTTCGGTCGCTCGAGCGCGTGATCGCGCTCCAGCCGCTGCGCCTTTTGCCGGCTCATGGCGCGGCCATCGAGGACCCGGCGTCCGTTCTCCACGAATACCTCGCGCATCGCCGCCTTCGCGAGGCGCAGATCCTCGAGCTGCTCGGTCCTGGCCCTGCCACGCCGGAATCGCTCCTGGAGCGGATGTATCGAGGGCTACGTCCCGAATTGCGCGAGGCCGCGCTCGGCAGCGTGCTGGCGCACCTGTTCAAGCTGCGCGACGAAGGGCGCGCGCGGGAAGAGCCGGGCGGCTGGACGCTGACCTGAGCTCGTCCAGAGCCCCGCGCGCGGTTCAGGTTTCCGGCCCCCGCGGCTGTCCACCGCGGGACGCTTGGTGTTCGGTCGTGGCGAGTCGCGCTCCCTGCCGGTGCGACCGGTCCGGGCAGTGCTCTCCATATGCGTCGATGATCTCGACTACTTCGCCGGCGTAGGTTTCGTACACACCGACGAGGCAGCCGCACGGGCGCGTATGGCTGTTGAGGGCAAGGCGAATACGCATGCGGTCAGTCGGTGGCGGCAATCCAGCCAGGCGGCAGGCTCGGCGCGCGCTCGGCCCGCTTGGTCGCTCGCGGCAGAGCATCTTTCACGACGCGCTCCAGTTCTTCCAGGTACTGCACGAAGCGCCGGCGTCCTTCCGTCGTGAGGCGGCACATGGTCTGGGGCCGGCGGCCCTCGAAGCCTTTCCAGATCTCGATGAGCCCCGCGTCGCGCAGGACGTCGAGGTGACGGCTCAAGTTACCGTCGGTCAGATCGCACAGGTGCTTCAGTTCTCCGAAGAGCAACCCCTCGGGACGCGTGACGAGTGACGTCAGGATTCCCAGGCGTGCCTTTTCGTGGATGGCGCGGTCGAGCCGTTCGTAGGCGAAGCGTCCGGACTCCTGCGTTTGCCGGCCGCTCGCAGGCCGTCGTCCTCGTGTCATAGTGCCCTCTCTGAACCTGGGGGGCCCCCCGAGGCCCGCCGCTCGAGATTCCAATAAATCACCACGGCGCCGAACAGCTGGCCCACGCCAAAGACGCCCCCGACTGCCCAGGGCGATCGCGCGACTGTCGTGTGCGCGCCCCACAGGAGGAACGTTCCGCACGCGGCGTAGTACGACGCGACCACGCCGCTCCCCCGCGCCAGATACGGCCGCGCCGCGAAGATCGCGAGGCCGAAGCACAGCGCCCACAGGCCGGGGAGGAGCGCGACGAGCGCGGCGCCGAGCCGGATGAACGCCACCGTCACGAGCAGGGCGACGGCGATGGGCGGGAGGAACTGGATCGCCACACGGCGCGTCTGGCGGCGCTCGAACGACGTTCGGAGACCCGCGTAAACGATCTCGCTGACGCCCACCGAGGCGGCCGCGACGGCGACGGCGCTCCAGTAGATGACGAAGGAGAGCGGGTCGTCCGCGCCGAGGCCGGGACGCTGGAACCACGCGGCGGCGAGGCCCACCAGGCCCGACAATGCCACCGGCGTGGCGCGCCAGCCGCGATAGACTTCTCCCTTCGCAATCTGGCCGTGGATCTCGGCGATCTGGGCGACGGCGTCTGAAACCGAGGGTCGGTGCATTGGTTGACCTGAGCTTTGCCATGCAAAGAATAGCACATTCCGGAGGGTCTCGGCCGGACGAGGCTAAAGCCTCGTACCACGCGCCATGCGCGTGATCGAACGGCTCTTTCACGTCACGGCGAGCGGGTCGACGATCAGGACCGAGATCCTGGCCGGGCTGACGACGTTCGTCACGATGGCCTACATCATCTTCGTGCAGCCGACGGTGCTGTCGGCCGCAGGGATGGACTTCGGCGCGGTGCTGGTGGCCACGTGCGTCGCGAGCGGGCTCGCGACGCTGCTGATGGCGTTTCTCGCAAACTATCCGATCGCGGTCGCGCCCGCGATGGGACACAACTTCTTCTTCGCGTATACCGTCGTCGGGCTGATGAAGGTGCCGTGGCCCGTCGCGCTCGGCGCCGTCGCCGTCGCCGGCCTGATCTTCATCCTGACGGCCGGCGTGGGTCTCCGCGAACGGGTCATCACCGCGATTCCGGATACCCTCAAGCGGGCCGTGGCGGTGGGGATCGGCCTGCTCATCGCGCTCGTGGGGCTCGAGTGGGCCGGCATCATCGTGGCCGCCCCGGGAACGTACGTCACCTTGGGCAGCCTGCGGTCGCGGCCCACGATCGTCGCGCTTGTCGGCATTCTTGTGGCGGCGATCCTCCTGGCTCGTCGCGTCCGCGGGGCGCTGCTCGGCGGCATGCTCGCGAGCGCCGCCGTCGGCCTCGCGGCGGGCGTCATCCAGTTTCAGGGTGTCGTGAGCGCGCCACCCTCGATCGCGCCGACGTTCCTGAAACTGGATGTGACCGGCGTGTTTCAGGCCACGATGATCCCGGTCGTCTTCATCTTCTTCTTTCTTGCGCTGTTCGACTCGGTCGGCACGCTCGTCGGCGTGGCCGGACAGGCGGGGCTGATGAAGGACGGCCGTCTCCCGCGGGCGCGCGGCGCGCTGCTCGCCGATGCGATCGGCACCGTCGCCGGCGCCGGACTGGGAACGTCCACTGTGACGGCCTACATCGAAAGCGCCGCCGGCGTCTCAGCCGGCGGGCGCACGGGCCTTGCCAACGTCGTGACGGCATCGCTCTTGTTTCTGTCGTTGTTCTTCTATCCGCTCGTCCGAATGTTCGGCGGCGGGGTAACCGCCGGAACTGTCACCCTGTATCCCGTGATTTCGCCCGCGCTGGTCCTCGTCGGGGCCATGATGATGCGCGAGGTCACACGCATCGACTGGGAAGACCCGACCGAGGGCATTCCGGCGTTTCTCACGATCGTCATCATGCCGCTCGCGGTCAGCATTACCGACGGCATCGCGTTCGGCTTGATCTCGTATGCGGTTCTGAAGATCGCGGTAGGCCGGGGACGAGAGGTCGACTGGCTGGTGTATCTCTTCGCGGCCCTCTTCCTTGTCCGCTATGCCGCGTTATGAGTACGATGCTGCGGAATCGACCGAATGCCTGACCTTCTCATTCAGCCCGCCGAGCTGGCCCGGACCCTCGACCTTACGCAGGTCATCGACACGCGTCCCGCCGAGGATTTCGCGAACGGACGCATCCCGGGCGCTCTCCACCTGGATCTCTGGGCTTTCAGCCTGAACAACACCGACCCCGCGCCATTGGAGTCGTTTCTCTGGATGATCGCGCACGTTTTCGCGGCGCGCGGCATCGATCCTTCCCGTCCGGTCGTCGTGTACGAAGAGACCTCGGGTATCCGGGCGGCGCGCGCGTTCTGGTTTCTGGAGTACTTCGGGCATCCGGACGCCCGATTGCTGGACGGAGGGTTCGCCGCGTGGCGGCGGGCGGGCCTCTCGATCGAGAGTGGAGGGGCCGGTCTTAAGACCGGCCCCTCCGACAAGACCGGCCCCTCCAAAACTCCTTCGGACTGGCCCGAGCGCGCAACGCCCCATCGCGATCGCCTCGCGACCTGGAAGGACGTCAGAGACCGGATCGGGGCGAGCGACGCCGTCATCCTGGACACTCGCACCGACGAAGAGCACTACGGCGAGGTCGCACGGGCGAAACGGGGCGGATCCGTGCCAGGCGCCGTTCACATCGAGTGGACCAGGAACCTGACGGGCGAGGGTGCCTTCAAGCCGGCGGCGGACTTGCGCACGATGTACGAGCAGGCAGGAGTCACGCCCGACCGCGACGTGCTGACGTATTGCCAGGGCGGCTACCGCGCGGCGCACTCGTATCTCGCGCTTCGCCTGCTCGGCTATCCGCGCGTCAGGGCCTATCTGGGATCGTGGAAGGAATGGGGCGACAGGGACGGACTGCCAATCGAGGTGCCGAAACGCAGCCATGGATAAAGTGATTGATTTCATCCACACGAATCGAGACCGGTATGTCGACGAGCTGAAACAGTGGCTCGCGATCCCGAGCATCAGCGCGCTGCCGCAGCATCAGCCCGACATCAAGCGCGGCGCTGAGTGGGCCGCGGAAGAGATGCGCCGCATCGGGCTGGAGAACGTCCGTCAGATCGAGACGCCGGGCAACCCGGTCGTCTACGCGGATTGGCTCAAGGCGCCGGGAGCTCCCACGATCCTCTTCTACGGCCACTACGACGTGCAGCCCGTCGATCCGTTGAACGAATGGACGTCACCCCCCTTCGAGCCGACGGTCCGGGAAGGGGAGATCTACGCCCGCGGCGCCGCGGACGACAAAGGGCAGATCTTCATGCACTTCAAGGCGATCGAGGCGCACATCAAACAGACCGGCCGGCTGCCGCTCAACATGAAGGTGATCCTCGAGGGAGAGGAAGAGGTCGGCTCCGCCCACCTGGACGACTTCATCCGCACTCACAAAGATCTGCTCGCCGCCGACGTCGTCGTCATCTCGGACTCGCCGATGTTCAAGCGCGGCGTGCCGTCGATCTGCTACGGCTTGCGCGGGCTCGTGTACTTCCAGGTCGACCTGCGCGGGACGAAAAGCGACCTGCACTCCGGATCGTTCGGCGGCGCTGTCGCGAATCCGGCGATGGTGCTCGCGCAGATCCTGTCGCAGATGAAGGACAAGAGCGGCCGCATCAAGATCGACGGCTTCTACGACGACGTTCGGCCGTTGAGCGATGAGGAGCGGGCGGAATGGAAGCGGCTGCCGTTCAGCGAGAAGGAGTACCAACGGGAGCTCGGCGCGCCAAAGCTGTTCGGCGAAACGGGCTATTCGTCGCTCGAGCGCACCTGGGCGCGGCCGACGTTCGAGGTCAACGGCATCCTCTCCGGTTTTACCGGCGAGGGGGCGAAGACCGTCATCCCCGCCATCGCGATGGCGAAGGTCAGCATGCGTCTCGTGCCCAATCAGGATCCGGACAAGATCGCGAAGCTGTTCGAGGCGTACGTCCAGAAGGTCGCGCCGAAGACCGTCGAGGTCAAGGTGACGCGCATGCACGGCGGGAAGCCATGGATGGCCGAGTTCGACAACCCGTACGTGCAGGCCGCGGGACGCGCGATAGAGAAGGGGTTCGGCCAGCGGCCCGTGTTCAACCGCGAAGGGGGGTCGATCCCGGTGGTCTCGACGTTTCAGGAGGTGCTCGGGCTGCCGTCGGTCCTGTTCGGGATCGGCCTGCCTGACGAGAACGCGCACGCGCCGAACGAGAAGCTCGATCTCGGCAACTTTCACGGCGGGGTGGTCGCGTCGGCCTATCTGTACGACGAGGTGTCGAAGCTGCGGGAGTCGTGAATCCTCAGAGCTCCGTCTTCGTCGCCGGTCATCGAGGCCTGGTCGGCTCGGCGCTCGTGCGCAGGCTGGAGGCTGAGGGCTTCGCGCGCGTCCTGACCGCCGGCCGCGATCAGCTCGATCTCCGCGACCAGGCGGCGGTCAACTACTGGTTCCGCGCGAACCGGCCCGAGTACGTGATCCTCGCCGCGGGGACCGTCGGCGGCATCCTCGCGAACGCCACGCGTCCGGCGGAGTTCATCTACGACAACCTGCTCATCCACGCGACGGTCGTGCATGCCGCGCACCTCTTCCGCGCCACGAAGCTCCTCTATCTCGGAAGCTCGTGCATCTATCCTCGCGACGCGTCTCAGCCGATGACGGAGTCGGCGCTCCTGAGCGGGTCACTCGAGCCCACCAACGAGCCGTACGCGATAGCGAAGATCGCGGGGATCCGGTTGTGCCGCGCCTATCGCGAGCAGTACGGCAGCGACTTCATCTCCGCGATGCCGACCAATCTGTATGGTCCCGGCGACAATTTCGGGCTGGCCAGCTCGCACGTGCTGCCCGCGCTCATCCGCAGATTTCACGACGCCAGAATCGCCGGGAGCTCCGAGGTGACCGTGTGGGGCAGCGGCCGGCCGCGCCGCGAGTTTCTCCACGTGGACGACCTCGCGGACGCCTGCCTGTTCCTGATGCGGCGTTACGACGGCGTCGAACACATCAACGTCGGGTGCGGCGAGGACCTGACGATCCGCGAGCTCGCCGAGATGGTTCGAGCGGTCGTGCACCCAGGGGCCGAGATACGCTTCGACGCCATCGAAGCCGGACGGCGCGCCCCGCAAGCTGCTCGACGTCAGCCGTCTTCACGCGCTCGGCTGGCGCCATCGCATCCCGCTCCGCGAGGGGATTCGGTCCACGTACGAGTGGTTTCAGAAAAACTCCTCGGCCCTGGTGGATCGCGACAAGGTTGCGACGTGAGCGCCGGGCACGGAGGCAAGGGAGATCACGGAGAGAGATCAACACAGAGACACGGAGTGAACGGAGGCGAACCACGAAAGCCTTCTAACGCAGAGGACGCCGAGGACGCAGAGGCGGTGTCGACCGGCGCGCCTTCGGCGCGGTGGCTGGGCGAGGGACCCCGGTCGCACGAGCATCGATCGGGCGAGCAGCTCGTGCGACCGGGGTCCCTCACCCAGCCTCGGCCCGACCGAAGGTCGGGCCCCGGTCGACACCGCCTGGTCCTCTGCCCCTTCTCTGCTTCCTCGGCGTCCTTTGCGTTTGAGCTTTTGTGGACCGTAGTCGCCGCGCTTCTTCTCTCCGCTGTCGCGGCCTGCGCCCCGGACCTGGAGAAGGAGCGTCTCAGGCAGACCACGCAGGCGACCTACGACCCGAAGACGGGCCGGCTGCAGCGCCTGACCTACGACGCCAACAAGAACGGCCGCATCGACACCTGGACCTACATGGACGGCAAGAGAGTCCTGCGATCCGAGATCGATCGCGACGAGGACGGCAGGATCGACCGCTGGGAATTCCACGGCGCGGAGGGTACGCTCGATGCCGTACGCGCGGAGGAGGACGGCGACGCCGACGGAAAGCCCGACAAGTGGGAGACCTACGCCGGCGGGCGGATGTCGTCGGTTGCGTTCGACGAGAACGCCGACGGCCGGCCCGACCGCCGCCTCAACTACGGCCCCGACGGGGCGCTCGTTTCCATCGAATCCGAACCGGACGCCAGCGGGCAGTTCACTCGGAAGGTCGATGTAAGATAGGTCGCTCTCCCGCCATCATGCCGCTTCGCATCGCCTTCGACCTTGACGGCACGCTCGCCGATTTCGACACCGCCTTCCGCAGACACGCCCAGCGCTTTTACGGGACCGACGCGACCGATCCGGATGCCGTCGAGCCGGAAGCGCGGGAAGCGGAGGAGCGCACGCTCGCCGAGCATGGCGACCCCCCCGCGCGGAGCACCCCCACGACGCCCGCGGTCACGCCAGGATCTCCCGTCGCCCGCCGCCGCCGTCACGATGATGTGTGGGACGCGATCGAGGCGACGCCCAACTTCTGGACAAGTCTGCATCCCCTCGAGCCTGGCGTCATCGTTCGAATCCGCGAGATGGCGGAGCGACACCGCTGGGAGGTCTTCTTCGTCACCCAGCGGCCCGCGACCGAAGGCGAAACGGTCCAGCGTCAGACCCAGCGGTGGCTCATCCAGCAGGGCTTCGACATGCCCAGCGTCATCGTGCTTTCCGGGGCTCGCGGGAAGCTCGTGGCCGCGCTCCACCTCGACTATCTGGTGGATGACAGCGCGAAGAACGGCGTGGACGTCATCTCGGACTCCAAGGCGCGAGTCCTGCTGGTCGTCCGGGACGCCGACGAGACGTCGGAGGCCAGCGCGCGCCGCCTCGGGCTCCGTGTCGTACGTTCGATCGGCGAGGCGCTCGAGATTCTCGAGCACGCCACAGAAGCCACGACCCAGCCGACGGTGTTGTCCCGGCTCGCCCGTCTCGTCGGGTGGCGGCGCTAATCCTCTGCGCCCTGGCTTTTCTCAGCGCCCTCTGCGCTACTTGCACTCCCCGAGCGCCTTGACCTTCTTCACGTCGATCTTGTGAACGAGATATTTCGTCTCCGCCTTGTCCTCGGTCACCGGCTTGTCGGACACGATGCCCGCCGTCCAGTGGGGCAGCAGCGCCTTCACTTTCCTTCCGTCTGATTCGATTTCAACCTCGATCCCGTCCTCTTTTCGCTCGACCTCGATCTTGCCTTCCTCGACGTCTCCCTCCACCTCGCCGGTCAACTCGACGCGACGCCCGGCGTGCTCCTTCCAGTCGTCGTCATTCTTCAGGAGATAGAGGACGCGCGCGGCCTTGCCGCTCGTCCCGATCGTCGCCGATGGCGCGGCGGTCGAGCTTCGCGCCCCGAGGTCGGCCACGAGGAACCCGCCGTCCTGTCCGCGGACGATGCAGCCGGCGACGGTGATTTCGGGGTCTGAGGCGGCGGGTACAGCTGACGGACAAGCTGAGTGTGATGCCGCACGCCGCTCCAAAGCTGAGCAGTCGCATTTGACTTCTCCTTTTAGTTCGCTCTCCACGTGGATCGAGCTTTCATTTCCTTGCTTTGCGCTGGGGCCCCACCCCCAGCGCCTGCCACGCCTCGCTCTCGCTCGGCGCGCTGACACCCGCATCCGGGCGTGATCCCGACAATGCATGCTCGCGGCCAAGCGCGCAGAAGCCCGGCCAAAAAGAAAACGGCCGGGCTGGTTGTCCAGCCCGGCCGTTTGGTCTTGCCCTGTCAGCCCGGCTTAAGCCGGACTGGCGGGCCTGAGAGGCCCGCCCTCCAGTGGTCGCTTACCAGGTCGCGCGCAGTCCGAAGCGGATGACGCGCGGCGGGATGATGCTGCTGACGTTGTTCGCGTTGGCAGCGACCTGGTTCACCCGCTGCGACTGGATCGTGGCCGCGTTGGTCACGTTGAACAGATCCATGCTCGGGATGAGGCGCATCCGGCCCATCTGGAACGGCCGATCGACGCGCAGATCCAGCGTGTAGGTGTCCGGCAACCGCACGTCACCGATCGGATCGAGGATGATCGTCACCTGGCCAGCGCCGTTGAGCCGGTCGGGCGTCTGCACGCCCTGCGGGAACGGATAACCCTGGCGGTACAGCAACGAGCCAGCGGCGTTGATGCCACCCCACGGCAGCGAGTACATGCCGTTCGTCTTGAACAGCCACTTCGCGTTCGTGTAGATGTTGTCGATGCCGCTTCCAGCCGACTGCGGCGCGAACGCCATCTCCGGCGGACAGCCTCGCTCGGCCGGGAGGTTCGGCAGCGAGCAGCTGCCGTCCTCGTATGCCGCCGACGAGTCCCAGAAGTCCACCGAGTCGTTGTAGGCGAAGCTCGCGCTCGCCTGCCACCGGTTCGAGTACCGCTTGTTCATCGTGAGCTCGAAGCCGTTGTAGTCGCGGTGCCGATCCGGGATGTTCGAGTAGGCGAACGGCCCCGGAATCTGCGAGGTCGGCCTGAAGTACGAAACCGTCTCGCATCGAGCCCCGTTGGCGGCGTTCGGGCAGGATGTCGGCGTGAAGCTCGCCGGCACCCAGTTGGCGTCGCTCGTCCAGTTCGTCCGGTCAGACCACGCGAACTGGTCGTACTTCCGCCAGATGTAGCTCGCGCCGACCGCGAGGTTGTTCGCCACTTCACGGTCGAAGCCGACGATGAACTCCTGCGTCCGGTCGTTCTTGACGCCGGGATCGATCGAACCGGGCCCGCGGAAGTTCGTCGGGTTGTTCAGGTCGTACGTCGCGCTGCGTGCCGTGATGGTCGAGAAGTTGATCTCGTTGGGCTGAATGACCGTGTCGCGGTTCGCGTCGTTCCACGGGTACTCGACGAACACCTGGCCGACCGCCAGCAGGTTGCCGGCGATCTGCCCGGGCCCCATCTGCCCGTAGTAGGTCGCGAACGACGCGCGCGCGACCGTCCGGCCGTCGCCGCTCAGGTCATAGGTCAGCCCCAGACGCGGCGACCAGTCGTTCCACGTGATCCCCGGATCGATGCCCGGGAACTCGAGCGCCGGGAGCACCTGCGGCGCGAAGGGATGCGCCGGGACGTTCGAGGCCCGCGCCTCGTCCTTCTGGCTGTCGAAGCGGACGCCGAGGTTCAGCGTCAGGCGCTTGATCGTGAAGTTGTCCTGCGCGTAGATGCCGTGCGTAAACAGGTCGTACTGCGTGTCGCCATCGCGGAAGAGGCGTGCACGGAACGCCGTGCCGCCGGCATCCGGAAGCCCGTTCTGATATCGCGCCTCGGCGTTGCCGCCGGTGTGCGCGATCGTCTGGCCGAACGCCGTGCGATAGCGGTAGCCGACCCTGAACGAGTGATCGCCGCCGAGCGCGCCCGGCAGGAAGTAGCTCGTCGTGATGTCGACGCTGTTGGTCGGACGGAGGAAGACCGACTCGTTGAACGAGCGCGCCCACCTGCCGCTTGTCGTGTCGTTCAGCGGCTGGATGTCGCGCTGACCGGGCTCCTGGAACGTCAACGTGAAGTTGTTGCCCAGGTGCGCCCAGACGACGTCGAGCAGCAACCGATCGCTGAAGATGTGCTGGTCGCCGGCCTTCCAGAGCGGCGAGGGGCCCGTCTCCCACCCGAACGTGCCGAACGAGCTGTCGACCGCCTTCTGGCGGTACGCGGTCTCGAGCGGCCGCAGGTCGGACGCGTCGCGCGCGTTGCGAACCTTCTCCGCCCAGGTGTTCTGGAAGCTGAACTTGTTGTTGCGTGATCGGCGCGTAGGTCAGCTTCGCGTTGTAGTTGTTGAGGATCGTCTGGTCCGTCGCGAGGCAGCCGCGCAGCGCGTCGGTATCCGTTGCGGCCGGCGGCGGCGTGCACTCCGGCGTCTTCAGGAAGAAATTGACGACGCCGACCTTGATGTCCTGGCGGCCGTAGCTGCCCCAGAACCACAGTTTGTCCTTCGCGATCGGTCCGCCCACCTCAAACCCGAAGTCGTTGATGTTCTGGATCGGGTTGCCCGAGCCGGCGCCCTGCGCCCGCAGCTCGTCGGTCACGTTGTCCGCCTCGAACTGGTCGTTCGTGTTGTAGAGGCGGCCCGAGCCCTTGAACATGTTCGTCCCAGAGCGGGTGACGAGGTTGATCCCGACGCCGCCGGTCTGCATGGAAGCATCCGGCCCGCCGGTGGTCACCTGCATTTCCTGGAGCATGTCGAAGTCGTAGTAGATCGGCGAGGCGCCCGTCGCGGACATGTCCGTGATGTCGACGCCGTCGATGTACCACTTGTTGTTGCCCGTGCCGGTGCCGCGCGAGATGTAGCCCGACTGCTGGCCCGACTGGTTGCCGCCGACGTTCACGCGGTCCATCGTGATCGCGGGCGTCCGCTCGAGCATGACCCAGGGGTCGCGCGCCGACGGGATGTTCTGGAGCGTCTCGAGGTCGAACGTCGACCTGTTGCTCGTGTTCTTGACGTCGACGACGGGGCTCTCACCCGTCACCGTCACGGTCTCCTGGACCGCGGTGATCTCGAGCTGTCCGTTCACCTGCGCATTGAACCCGACCGTGACGCGCACATCCTCGCGGACCAGCGTCTTGAAGCCGGGCAGCTCGAACTTCACGGAGTAGGTGCCGATCGGCACCCTCGGGAACTGGTAGGCTCCCGACTCCGCCGTGATGGCTGTCAGTGCGTTGATCAGCACGGGGCTCGTGACCGTCACCGTGACGCCGGGGAGCACGGCCCCGGAAGTGTCCGACACGCGGCCGGAGATGTCGCCGACGTCTGACTGCGCCCACCCCGATGTCGCGGCACACAGCAGCGCCACAACCATCAGGAAGGCCGTAAAGCGACCCTTCATGTACACATCCTCCTGGGACAAAAGGCTGATTTTACAGGATGGACGGGCGGGTGAGGCCGGCGAGCCGCCGAGCCCCACACCCATCCTCCGAGCCCAGGAGGAGCACGGCGCGTGCCACGCGCGGTCGGTGACCGCGCGCGGACATTTCTCTGTATTTTGAACGACTTAGACGGTCAGCGTGGCGAAGTGCGGGACCAATTATCCAAGGACGTGGATCGACCCTCTCGACGGCCCGGATCGAGCGACAAACAAAACCGGATCGAACGAACAAAAATGGAGGGTCGGCTGTCGGGGCGGCTCGCGAACCGCCCCGACAGAACCCTCCCGGATTTGCCTAGGACTTCACACGCCTCCTAGAAGTTCAGCCGGACGCCGAACCGGAGAATCCTCGGGCTGAGGACCTGCTGCGGCTGATCGAACGCCGCCGAACCGGCGTTCCGGTTCCGCACGAGAATCGGGTTCGCGTTCATCACGTTGAACAGATCCGCGATGAGCTCGAAGCTCGCGCGGTCCCACCGGAACGACTTCGCCGCGCGCAGATCGAGGTTCCACAGATTCTCGAGCCTGAACGTGTCGAGCGCCGGCGAGATGATCACGCGCTGCTGCGATCCGTCGAGGCCGAGCGGGCTCGTCCGGTAGACAGGGAACGGATATCCCTGGCGGCCGAAGAGCGACGCCCCCAGATCGATCCCACCCGGCGCCTGGTACACGCCGTTCGCGCTGAACTGCCACTTGCCGTGGATGAAGATGTCCCCGGCGCCGCTGCCCGCGCTCCGGACCACGAAGGCGCCGCCGTTGACGAGCGGTTCCGTGTCGAGCGGCGTCGGGTTGCCCAGGTTGTCGCGCGCGGGGTTCGCGTCGTAGTACTCGTTCACGCTGATGAACGCCGCGCCGACCCGCGCCATCCACTTATCTGACAGCCGCTTCACGAGCGACAGCTCCAGCCCGTTGTACTGGCTGGAGTAGCCCTCCCAGTTCGTGAGGAAGCGGCCGTTGCCCGCCGCCGCCACCATCGCCGGGTTCGGGATGAACGTCTGCACGCTGTACGGCGAGCCGTCGGGCAGCGTGCCCGTGAGGACCGCGCCCGGCGAGTAGTCGTTGCCGGTGCTGCCGATCCACGGCGTGAACGTCGTGGCGCCCGCGAAGTCCGTGGTTCGCGTGAAGCTGTAGTTCGCCTGCAGCGCGAGGTTCGGCATCAGCTCGCGATCGATCCCCGCCACGATCGACGTCGTCATCGGCGCCTCGAGATCAGGATCGATCCGGTTGGCCGAGGCCACTGAGGTCGGGTTCGCCGGGTTGAAGCCGCCGCCCGGCCCGATGAACTGGCTGAGCAGCACCTCGTTCTCCTGCGCGAGATGGTCGCCGTTCAGATCGTTCCAGCCGTAATCGGCGTAGCCGGCCAGCGAGCTCGGGTTCATGTAGCCGACGATGCCGGTGTCGAGCTGGCCGGCGTACCGGCTGAAGCTCGCGCGGAGGATTGTCTTCCGCGCCTCGTCGAGCGCGTAGGTAACGCCCGCGCGCGGCGAGAAGTTGTTCCAGGTGAACGGCGCGTCGTAGCCCGGGAAATCCACGCCCGGCACGACGTTCGGGAGCCCGGCGTTGCTGGCGATCTGGCTCGGGAGCGCCTTGCCCCACTGCCGGTCGTAGCGCACGCCGAGATCGATCGTCCAGCGGTTCTTCGTGATCGTGTCGCCGGCATACACATGGAAGAACTCGACGCGGTTCGTGCCCGCGCCTTCACGGTACACGCGCGCGACCTGGCTCGTCGCCGAATTGTCGAAGGCGAGGATCATGTTGCCCGGCCAGAGCGTTCCGGTGAACGCATCGCTGCGGCGCCAGCCGCCGCCGACCTTGATGTCTCCCCACGACGTCGTGAAGTAGTTCGTATCCACGTTCACGGTGTGCTGCGGCCGGATGTTCAGCCCCTGCTGGTAGCTGCCGAACGACGTGCCCAGGCGCTGGCTGAGTCCCGCGCCCTGATCGAGGCCGCCCTGCGGCTCCAGACCGAAGCCGGTGTTGTAATACGCATACCGTCCGCTCAGGTAGAAGCTCGAAGACATCACGCGGTTGTCTTCGATCTTCAGCAGGCCGTGCGGCCGGCCGTCCACGTACGAGCCGCCCTGGTCCCACGTGCTCGGTCCCTGATGCGTGATGCCGGCGACGCCCGGCGAGCGTCCGAACTTGTCCTTGGAGCCGAGGAACCACAGGACCGACACCATGTCTTTCGATGTCGCCTGCACGTTGCCCTTGACGTTCCAGGTGTCGAGCAGCGTTCGATCGATCAGGTTGCCGGCGGACCGGACGAGACGGATGTCCTGCGCCGAGAACGACCCGTAGACCCAGGCGCGTTCTTTCACGAGCGGTCCACCCAGCTCGAATCCCCAGTCAGAGATCTGATCGTTGTGGTCGGACGACTCCGGGGTGACGCCGAGCGCCGCCATCTCGTCCGGCACGTTCGATCCCTCGAGCGAGTCGTCCGTGTAGAAGCCGCGCACGCCTCCCTTGAACTGGTTCGTGCCGCGCTTCACGACGAAGTTGAGGCCGACGCCGCCGGTCTGCTGGCGGATGTCCTGGCCGCTCGTCGAGACCTGGATCTCTTCGAAGTTGTCGTAGTTGAAGTAGGTCGGCGACGCGCCGATCGCCGCCATGTCGGTGATGACGACGCCGTCCATCGTCCACACCGCGTCGGCCGGGCGCGTGCCCTTCGACTGGAAGTTGGACTGCTGGCCGGTCTCGTTCCCCGCGATGTTCACGCGGTCCACCATCACGCCCGGGACGGTGCGGAGCAGCGCCCACGGATCGCGCGAGGTCGGAATCTTCTCGAGCTCCGACTGCGTGAAGTTGGTCGACGTGCCGGTCGCCTTGGCGTCGACGATCGGCGAGTCGCCGGTGACGGTGATGGTCTCCTGCACGGAGGCCACCTTCAGATTGATCGGGAGATCGACGGTCTGGCCGACGATGATCACCACGCCCTCGCGGACGACGGTGCTGAAGCCGGTCAGCTCGGCGGTGAGTCGGTACGTGCCGGGCGGCAAATTGAGGAAGCGATATTTGCCATCCGTCTCGGTCACGAACGTTGCGGTGCGATCGTTGCCGACGATCGTGACCGTCACGCCGGGCAGGACGCCGGCTTGCTCGTCGGACACGCTGCCCGTGACGGTGCCGCTCGCCTGCGCGAACGCGGTCGCCGCGACCGCGAGGCAGAGCGCCAGTGTGAACAAGAGCTTCTTCATTTCCAGTGACTCCTTGTGTTTGAGTGCGCGGAGGGAGCGGAGGGCGCAGAGACGAATCAAACGCAGGGGGCGCAGAGATCGCAGAGTTTCCTAAAAGGTCTCTGCGTGCTCTGCGTCCTCTGCGTTTAGATCCGTCTCCGCGTCCTCCGCTTCCCCCGCGACCTCTCTCACAAAGCACCGCGCGTGCCACGAACAGCCGCTGATTTGCTGGAGTTTTCGAGCCGTCCGAGGCCGGACGCTTCAAGCGCTTGAATTGTCCGATCGTGACGAGAAGCGGGACGGAACGGCGCGCGAGCGTTCGGCGTTCCGCGTCAGTGATGAACTTCGTGATGAGTGACCGCGGAGGGATGAATCGTGACCGCCAGAGAACAGCGACCGGATGTGAACGCGACGTTAGACGTGATTCGACGCTGTTTGGTTCACCCAATCACCAGGATGTTACGGGTTGTTCGGCGGCGGTCATGATCCGACGTGCTGGACGATGAATACGAGGATCCGGCGTACGGGCGGTTCGCGAACCGCCCCTCCTAGTTGAAACTGGCCACCCGTCGACGCAGGTTCTTCACGTGCTCCCAGATCTGCTCGTACTCGCGCTTGCTTTCCTCGTCGTCGTCGGCCTTCGGCGTCAGGCGCAGGTACGTCTCGAGGTCGCGCAACGCCGAGGCGAAATCGTCCAGGTGGTACGCGAGCAGCCCGCGATCGCGGAGCTCGCCGAGCGCCGACGGGTCCAGCGTCACGAGCAGATCGGCGACCGCGCGCGCCTGCGGCATCGACCGCATGCGGACGTAGCTGCGCTTCAGGTTGACGAGCATGCGCGTCACGATCTGCCGGCGCGTGGCGGGCTCCAGCAGCGACCGATCGAAGGCCGCCTCCGGCCCGACGTGCTGATTGAGCAGCTCGCGGCAGTCCTGTTCGGCGACGAGCGCCCCCTCGTGGAACGGATCGATGATGAGGTCGTCGGACGCGCGCACAAGGAAGTGGCCGGGGAAGTTGATCCCTTCGACCCGGACCCCGGCGCGGCGCGCGACTTCGATGTACACGACCGCGAGCGTGATCGGAATGCCGGTCCGGCGGTCGAGGACTTCGTTCAGGAAGCTGTTGCGCGGGTCGTCGTAGTGCTCGCGGTTACCGGTGAAGCCCTGCTCGTCGTAGAGGAAGCGGCTGACCGCGCTGACACGCGCGTCGACCGGCATCTTGGGCCCCCCGCGCGCCACGCGGCGACCCGCCTCGCGCCCGAGCGCGTCGAGCTTCGCGACATAGGACGCCGGATCGAGCCGCGGGTACTCGAGGCGGGCCACAGCCAGCGCCGCTGGAGCGAGATCGTCGCCCGGCGCATTCAGCGCGCGATCGAGGGTGTCACCGATCGACACTGCACGCATTCTAATGCCGAATCGGCCCTCGGCATTCGGCATTACAGGAGCTCCTCCAGGGTCTGGAGAGTGATGTCGTTCAGCGACGCCACGACCAGGTCGGCATGCGGCGCGAGCTCATGTGCGGGATAGGAATGCGTGATCGCGACGGTGCGAAGACCCGCGGCGCGCGCCGATTCGAGTCCCCAGCGCGAGTCCTCGATCGCCGCCGCGCGGGCGGCGGGCACGCCAAGCCGGTCCACCGCGAGCGTGTACGGATCGGGCGCCGGCTTCCCGTGCGCCGTATCCCCGGACGCCACGATGGTCCTGAACGCCGACGCGAGTCCCGAGCGGGCGAGCGTGCGCGCGATCTCATCGGGCCGTGCGCCGGAGGCGATCGCGATCGGCACGGCGGCGGCGAGTCGCTCGACCAGCGCCGCCGCGCCGGGGAAGAGCGCGTCGGCCGCGGCCTGCAGCGCCGCAAAGCGAGCGGCCTTGTCGGCGTTGATCGCGCGCTGGGCGGCGGCATCGAGCGAGAGCCCTCTCGTGCGCGACAGCGTCTCGAGCGCTTCCACGTCGTTGAAGCCGAGCAGCGTCTCGAAGTACTCCTCCTCGCCGAGCATGATGCCGCGCGCCGCGAGCGCCTCCTGAAGCGCGCGGAGATGGAGCGGCTCGCTGTCGGCGAGGACTCCGTCGAAATCGAAGACCACCGCTTGGAGTTTCATGTGCTCAGCAATTCAACAACCGTAGCGCAGCCCTTCAGGGCTGCCGGGCGCTGCAGGGCTGAAGCCCTGCGCTACGACTGACTCTTGAAGGCCTTCTCTCCCGCGCGAATCGGCATCTTGAGCCGGTTCGCAGCCGGCGGGTACGGACAATCGTACTCGTCGTTGTACGCGCAAAACGGGTTGTAGGCCTTGTTGAAGTCGAGGTCGTAGAGCCCGGTCGGCGTCGTGTCGAGGTCGAGGTATCGGCCGGCGGGGTACGTTTCGGCGCCGTTGGTCAGGTCGCGGAACGGCACGAAGAGGCGGCCCGAGTCGACCGCCCCTCCGGCGGTCGGAACCTCGACGAAGGCGACGAGCGAGAGCGCCTGCCCCTTCAGATTGAACTCGAGCGCGCCGACCTGGCGGTAGTCGCGCTGTTTGCCGGTCGATGTCGGCATCGTCACGACAGGCTGCTCGTCCGGCGGGGCCACGCGCAGCGCCGCGGCGGCCCGATAGCTTTCATCGGGTGGAAAGTAGGCGAGCGCCGTGAAGCCCTCGCGGTCGGGCGCCTTCAGCGGCGATTCACGGCCGGTTTTGAAGACGTGATCCTTCTCGGCCCTCGCCTGCGCAATCTGTCGCTCGTACGGCGCCTCGGCCGGCCGGCAGCCCGCGGTCAGAATTAAGAATCCAGAATTCAGAATCCAGAATCCAGAAGCAAGAGCAGAAAAGAGCGCGTAACGACCCTTCTGAATTCTGAATTCTAGATTCTGGATTCTGTTAAAACGGATACGCATTTCTCTGAAGGACAGCCTCCACGATTCGCCGGCGCGGCGCAACCGTGTTGACCGGTGTGACTTTCAACACGCGCCGCAGCGCCGCGAGAAGCGTGCGCAGCATGTCGCCATCGACCATCGCCGCCAGCGCCTGGCGTGCCGCCCCATCTACCCGGATCGCGGCGTCGTTCACCGCCACGCGCGCGGCGTCGGCGTGCAGGGCCGCGTTTGAAGAAGCGTCGCGTGCAACCTGCTGGGCGCGCAAGAGAACGCTCTCCGCCGCGTAGACCTCCATCAGGATGTCGGCGGTCCAGCTCAGGATCTCCTGCTCGTCGGCGACCTTCTCGCCGTACTTCTGCATCGCGGTGCCCAGGACCATCAGCGCGACTTTCTTCATCGCGGCGGCGGCGCGGCGCTCCGCCTCGAACGGCCCGTCCCCGGGCAGCTCGGCGGCGGACGGCGAGAGCAGCTCGTCCTGCAACTTGAGCGCGGCTGGTATGAGCGGCAGGCCGCCCTTCAGCGCGCGCCGCATCAACATGCCCGGGATCAACAGGCGATTGATCTCGTTCGTGCCTTCGAAGATCCGGTTCACTCGCGCATCCCGGTAATGGCGCTCGGCGGGGTAGTCGCGGACGAAGCCGTTGCCGCCGTGGATCTGCACGTTCTCATCGAGCACGAAGTCGAGCATCTCGCTGCTTGCGACCTTCAGGATGGATGACTCGATCGCGAACTCCTCGAGCGCGAGGAGGACCCGTTGCTCGTGATCTTCTGTCCCTCCCGCAATCATCGCGTCGATGAGCCCCGCCGTGCGGTACAGCATGCTCTCGACGGCGTATTCGCGCACGACCATCTCGCCGAGCTTGTGCTTGATCGCGCCGAAGCTCGCGATCGGCTGGCCGAACTGCTTCCGCTGGGCCGCGTAGCGCGAGGCTTCGCCGACGACCGCCTGCGCGCCGCCGCTGCACATCGCCCCCAGCTTGAACCGGCCGTAGTTGAGGATGTTGAACGCGACCTTGTGTCCCTTGCCGATCTCGCCGAGCAGGTTCTCCGCGGGCACCTTCGCATCCTGCAGGATGAGCGGCGTCGTCGAGGAGCCGTGCAGCCCCATCTTGTGCTCTTCCTTCCCGGTCGACACGCCCGGGAAGCCGCGCTCGACGATGAAGGCGGTGAACTGCTCGCCGTCAACCTTGGCGAAGACGATGAAGAGATCGGCGAAGCCGCCGTTCGTGATCCACATCTTCTCGCCGTTCAGCAGGAAGCTGCCGTCCGGCTGCCGCACGGCGCGCGCCTTGGCGCCGAGCGCATCCGAGCCCGAGCCCGACTCGGAGAGCGCGTAGGCCCCCACGACCTCTCCCGTCACGAGCGCGGGCAGGTATTTCTGTTTCTGGGCCGGCGTCCCGAAGCACATGATGGGCGTGATCGCGAGGCCGGTCTGCGCACCGAACGTCGCGGCGAACGAGGCGGACTTGCCGATGGCCTCGCCGACGACGACCGAGGTGACCTTGTCGAGCGCGACGCCGCCGTACTCTTCCGCCACGTCGGTGGCGAGCAGGCCGAGCTCGCCGCAGCGCTTCAGCAGCGCCTTCGCGAGCGTCCATTCCTTCTGTTCCAGGCGCTCCAGGACGGGATAGACCTCGCTGGTGACGAACTCCTCAGCGGTCTGCCCGATGAGGCGGTGCTCCTCGGTCAGTTGCTCCGGAGTAAAGGCTTCAGCGCTTTCCTCGAGCAACCACGAGCCGCCCTTCAGCGTCTTCTCTGCAACAGTCATCTTTTTTTCCTTTGCCGTGGGGCCCCACCCCCACGGCCTACCACGCCTCGCTTCACTCGGCGCGCTGTCAGCATTCTTTCTTTTGCGGCGGGCCCCACCCCCGCCGCCTGTCATTTCTTCGTGCTCGCGGGGCCCCACCCCCGCTCGCTCGCGCTCGGCGGCTTCGCGCCTCGCGCGGGCTCAAGGCTGCTTCGCCTCGACGCTACTTCAGCACTCAACATTCAGCATTGCCGTGGCTTACATCCGCTCGAAAATCCCGGCCGCTCCCATGCCTCCGCCGACGCACATCGTGACCATCCCGTAGCGCGTGTTGCGCCGCTTCATCTCGTAGAGCAGCGTGGCGGTCAGCTTCGCGCCGGTGCAGCCCAGCGGGTGGCCCAGCGCGATGGCCCCTCCGTTGACGTTCAGCCGATCCGGATCGATCTCGAGCTCGCGCAGGCAGGCAATCGCCTGCGCGGCGAAGGCCTCGTTCAGCTCGATCAGCCCGATGTCGTCCAGCTTCAGGCCGGCGATCTTCAGGACCTTGCGGATCGCCGGCACGGGGCCGATCCCGAAGCGCTCAGGCTCGACGCCGGCGGTCGCGAAGGCGACGAAGCGCCCGAGCGGGGCGAGGTTCAGCGCGCTCGCGCGCGCGGCGGACAGGAGCACCGCCGCCGCGGCGCCGTCGCTCGTCTGCGACGAGTTGCCCGCGGTGACCGTACCCGAGACGTGAAACGCCGGGCGCAGCTTCGCGAGCGCCTCGAGCGACGTGTCGCGGCGGGGCCCTTCATCTGTGTCGAAGGTGATCTCCTGGTCCGGCTGAAGCCGGACTCTACTCTCATTGGTTGTGGTGTCCGGCTTTAGCCGGACCTGGAGCGGTACGATCTCATCCTTGAACCTGCCCGCTGCGATCGCCGCCACGGCGCGCTGGTGGCTCCGCAGCGCGAACTCGTCCTGCTCTTCGCGCGACACCGACGCCTCACGCGCGTGGTTCTCGGCGACGAGCCCCGTCGTCAGATAGACATCGGGATACTCCTGCACGAGACGCGGATTCGGCGCGATCTTGTGCCCGCCCATCGGGACGAGGCTCATGGACTCGGTCCCGCCCGCGACGATCGCCTGCGCGCCGCCGGCGCGGATGCGCTCGGCGCCGAACGCGATCGCCTGGAGCCCCGACGAGCAGAACCGATTGATGGTGACTGCGGAGGCCTCGATCGGAACGCCGGCGCGCAGGCTCGCGATGCGCGCCACGTTCATGCCCTGTTCCGCCTCCGGCATCGCGCACCCGAGGATCACGTCGTCGATCTCGCGCGCATCCAGCCCGGGCGCGCGCTTCAGCGCCTCGGCGATGGCGGTCGCTCCCATCTCGTCCGGTCTGGTCGCGCTGAGCGTGCCTTTCGGCGCCTTCCCGACCGGCGTTCTCACCGCACTGACGATGACGGCGTCTATCATTCTTTTCCTTTGCGCTGGGGCCCCACCCCCAGCGCCTACCACGCCTCGCTCACGCTCGGCGCGCTGATTCACACATCCGGCTCGATCCCTACACGCCGAAGTCAGCAAGCAGGTCTTCAATCGCGTCGCCCACCTCCGACGTTTTCCCGTCGAACAGGTGATCCGCGGCGTCGATGACGACGAGCTCTTTCGGCTCGGACAGCTTCGCGTAAAACCGGTACATCACGTCGAGCGGCGCGATCTCGTCGCGCTCCCCCTGGATGAAGAACTTCGGCTTCGGGCTCGCGGCGACGCGCGAGAAGTCGTAGCCGCGTCCTTCGAGCGGCGGCGCGATCGCGAGGAGCAGCGTGACGCGCGGATCCGCTGCGCCGACGTCGAGCGCGACCCAGCTTCCGAAGGAGAACCCCGCGGCCCAGAGCGGCACCGCCGGATACAGCGTCGCGACGTGGTCGAGCGCGGCGCGGAAATCGGCCGACTCGCCGCGTCCCTCGTCGAACGCCCCGGCGCTCCGTCCGACGCCCCGGAAGTTGAACCGGAGCGTGGCGCACCCGATCCGGGCGAGCGCTTTCGCTCCCTGATAGACCACCTTCGTATGCATCGTCCCGCCGTGCGTCGGCAGCGGGTGCGCGAAGACCGCCGCGGCGCGCGCCGTCCCAACGGGCTCGTCGAGAATCGCCTCAAGCGCTCCGGCTGGACCGTCTATCGTCAAGACAGGCACGTGAGAAGTCTCCAACAATCTCCGCGAACCGATCCGGCCGGCTGACCAGCCCGATGTGGCCCGTCCGCTCGAGTACCACGTGCTCGGCGCCGGGGATCGCGCGGACGTACTCGCGCGTGCCGTCGGCCGGCACGACGCGATCGAGCGCCGGCTCTCCCGTCACGACGAGCGTCGGCGCGCCCACCTTGGCGCAATCGGCCGCGGGGCTCAGCGCCATCAGCATCCGCACGCGTTCCGCCGTTCTCGTGGGCGCGAGCGGCGCCGCGGCCACACGGGCCGAGTGACGGGCGAAGAACGTCGCCGCCTTGGGACCGTGCCCGAACGTCGCGGTGATCTCCGGCATCAGGCGGAGTGGTGAGGTGACGACGAACCAGGGCGCCAGCAGACGCGGCCAGCGCACGTGACGTCGCACTCGTGCGTCCGCCCGCCAGGAAGGGCCTGGAGTCGAGACGAGCGCGAGCCCCGCCGTCCGTTCCGGATGCTCGGCCGCGAACCGCAGCGCCACGAGGCCGCCAAACGACACGCCGCACAGGACCGCCCGCGCGACTCCCGCCTGGTCGAGCGTGTCTCCCAGCTGCCGCGTCAGATTGTCGAATCCGAGCGCCGGGTCCAGATCCCGCCCCGACCCCGGCTCGCCGCAGAGCGAGTACGTCACGACCCTGCACCGCTCCGACAACGCATCGACGGCCGGCGCCATCCACTCCCAGCGGCCCTGCATGCCGGGAATCAGCACGACCGGATGCGCCGCTTCCTCTATCAATCATTCCCATCAGTTTCGCAACGGCTTTCCCGTCTTCAACGTGTGTGCGATCCGCTCCTGCGTCTTCCGCTCGCCGCAGAGGCTGAGGAACACCTCCCGCTCGAGATCGAGCAACTGCTGCTCGCTCAGCGTGCCCGGGCGCGACAGGTTGCCGCCCGCGAGGATCCATGCAAGCTTTCCACCGATCAGCTTGTCGTGGTCGCTGATGCGGCCCGCGCGCCAGGCGAGATGGATCCCGAGCCTGAGCGTCGCGAGCGTTCCTTCACCGCCGACCGGAATGGCCTGTCTCGGCAGCGAGGGCCGGTATCCGGACGCCGCGAGCGCCAGCGCGAGCGCCTTCGCGTCGCCAAGGAGCCGATCTCTGTTCATCGTGATTCCGTCGGTCTCGCGCAGGTAGCCGAAGCGCTTCGCGTCCGGCCCGCTCGTCGCCACCTTTGCGAAGCCGATGGTTTCGAAGACGGATTGGACCGCCTGCTCGAACGCAACGTCCGTGGAGGGGCCGGTCTTAAGACCTCCTCCAGGGATCGATTCCATCGCGCGGGCGAGCATTTCCTTGGTGCCGCCGCCCGCGGGGATGAGACCGACGCCAACCTCGACGAGGCCGATGTACGCCTCGGCCGCGGCCTGAACGCGATCGCCGTGGAGCGCGATCTCGCAGCCTCCAGCGAGCGTCAGCCCCGCAGGGCACACGACGACCGGCACGTCCGCCAGCTTCAGCCCCATCATCGATTTCTGGAACGCGCGGATCATGAGGTCGATCTCGTCCCAGTTGCCTTCCTGCGCCTCGAGGAGCAGGAGCATGAGGTTGGCGCCGGCGGAAAAATTCGGGCCGTCGTTGCCGACGACGAGAGCGGCGAAGTTCTTCGAAGCTTCCAGAACGCCGGCGTTCAGCATCTCGATGGTGTCGCCGCCGATGGTGTTCATCTTCGAGTGGAACTCGACGCACAGCACGCCGTCGCCGAGATCTTTCAGGCTGGCGCCGGAGTTCTTGCGGACGACTTTGGCCTCTCCAAGAGAGGGCAGTCTGCATTTTTCTACGCTCGCGGGGCCCCACCCCCGCTCGCTCTCGCTCGCGGGCCCGGCTTCGCCGGGCTTCCCTCCGGCCGCTCGCTCGGGCCGCAGGCGCTCGCCCGTGTCGAGGCCCAGCGCGCGCATCGTCTCGAAGGGTCCGAGCTCCCATCCGAATCCCCATTTCATCGCGCGGTCGACATCTTCGGGAGAATGGGCGATGTGGGGCGCGACGCGGGCGACGTACTCGAGTGTGGGACCGAGCGTCTTGCGGAGGAAGTCCCCGACGCGATCTTTGCCTTGGTACAGCGTTCGAATCCGTTCGGCCGGGTCCTCGATCGACTTCGCCGCGTCGAGCGACGGAAATCGCGCGGGCTTTTTCGGCCGGTACTCCATCGACGCTGGATCGAGCGTCAGGATCTCTCGGCTACCGTCGGCCTTTCCTTCTGAATTCTGAATTCTAGATTCTGAATTCCTGACTTTCTTGTAGAAGCCCTGGCCCGCCTTGTCGCCCACCCAGCCGCGTTTGATCATCTCCTCTACGAACGGCGGCAGCTTGAACGCCGAAGGCTCGGGAAGCGCCTGCGGATGGCTTGCTTCCGCCAGGTTGCGCGCGACGTGCCCCAGCACGTCCACGCCCGCGAGGTCCATCGTCCGAAACGTCGCGCTTTTCGGCCGGCCGAGCGCCGGGCCCGTGATGGCGTCGATCTCCTCGATCGTGAAACCGTCCTGGAGCGCTTCGAAGACCCGAGCCACGCCGAAGAGGCCGATGTGGTTGGCGATGAAGTTTGGAGTGTCCTTCGCGATCACCACCCCTTTGCCCAGCCGGCGGTCGCCGAACCGGGCGATGGTGTCGACGACCGTCGGGTCCGTGTCGGCGGTCGGAATGACTTCGAGCAGCCGGAGGTACCGCGGCGGGTTGAAAAAATGGGTGCCGAGAAGGTGCCGCCGGAACCCGTCGCTTCGCCCCTGGCTGATGGCGGCGATCGGAATCCCCGAGGTGTTCGTGCTGACGATCGCGTCCGCGCGGCGGTGCTGCTCGAGCCGCTCGAACAGCCCGCGTTTGAGGTCGAGCCGTTCGACGATGGCCTCGACAATCCAGTCCGAGGCTGCCGCCTTCGCGAGTCCATCGTCGAATCCGCCGGTCGTGATGAGCGTGTGAACCGCCGGCGTGAAGAACGGGTCCGGCTTCAGGGCGCGCGCCTTGTCGAGCCCCTCGCGCGCCGCCTGCGGCGTGACGTCGAGCAGGAGGACAGGGAGGCCCGCGTTCGCGACGTGGGCCGCGATCTGCGAGCCCATGACCCCGGCGCCGAGCACGGTTACGTGGCGGATCACTTTCCCAACCCGTGGACGAAGAGATCGACGATCGCGTCCGCGTCGGCGGTCAGCGCGTAGCGCCGCCTGCTCAGGATCCAGTTCGTGGCCATCTCGTCGAGCGCGCCGAAGAAGGTCTTTGCGGCGAGCGTCGGGCTGATGCCTTTGCGGAACGCCCCCGACTCCTGTCCCTTCGCGATCGTCTCGCGGATGATGCCGAGGTAGTCCCGGAGGTCGCTCGTCGAGAAGCGTTCCATGAACTTCGTGGATTGCCGCAGCTCGACCTGAAACACGATGGCGAGATCGCGGTCGCGGCCGAGACGGTCAAGGTGCAAGCGGGCGATCCGGCGCAGCCGCTCGACCGGGTCGGCGACGCCCTGGAGCGCGGCGCGCCCCTCCTCGCGCGCCTCTTTCATCGTCTTGTCGAAGATCGAGACCAGCAGGTCGTCCTTGCTCTTGAAGTAGAGGTAGACGGTGCCGGCGGCGACGCCCGCGGCGCGGGCGATATCGGCGACCTGGGCGCCGAAGTAGCCGTGCCGGGCGAAGACCTCGATGGCGGCGCGGAGGATTGCCTCTCGCTTCGCTCGAGGTTCGAGCAGGGTCGAGGTTCGAACGGGTTCGATTGGGTTCGAACGGGTTCGAGGGGGTTCGAGGGGGTTCGAAGAGGTTCTGGGCATGACTGAATGAACGTTCATTCATTTCATAACGTCGCATCCGCGCTGTCAAGCCCGAACCTCGTCGAACCTTCTCGAACCTCCTCCCTTCTCGAACCTCCTCGAACCCAATCGAACCCTATCGAACGTTCTCCGTCCAGCATTTTGAAGGTCCTTAATTATTCCGTTGGATCCCACGTCACCGGAAAGTCAGGAAAGTCCCGAGAACCCGCGATAAACAGGCCACTTGATGCGCGTGCGTCTGCTTCTTGCCCCGGCGTACCGGTTGCAGTATGTTTACGCCTTCGCGCGGATGCCTAGGGTCGAAACGCGTTTCCCAGGGGGCGCCCCCGCTTTGCGCCCCGCTCTGGAGGAGGGGAAAGCATGAGGCGTTGCACTCCGGTCGTACTATTCGTCCTCGCCATTCTGGCGCTCGGCGTACCCGCCGCATACGCGCAGGGCGGCGGCGCCAGCCAGACGGGCACCATCATCGGCAAGGTCACCGATTCGTCCGATGCGGCGCTGCCCGGCGTCACCGTCACCATCACGGCTGCGTCGCTCATGGGCGCGCAGACCCAGGTTTCGAACGAGTCCGGCAACTATCGATTCCCGGCCATCCCTCCGGGGACCTACACGGTCAAGTACGAGCTTGCGGGCTTCAGCACGCTCGTCCGTGAGGGGATCGACGTGTCGCTCGGCTTTACGGCGACGGTGAACGTGCAGCTCGCCGTGGCGACCCTGCAGGAGACCGTCACGGTAACCGGCGAATCACCGGTCGTCGACACGTCGGCCACTCGCGTGCAGCAGAACTTCAAGCTGGAGCAGCTGCAGACGATCCCGAACGCCCGCGACATGTGGGCGCTGCTGGCGGTGTCGCCGGCGGTCGTCATGGGCCGCATCGACGTCGGTGGCAACCGCGCCGGCACCCAGACCGGGTACACCGCCTACGGCTACAACGGCCAGGTGCGCGTGCTCGTCGAGGGGATCAACACGACGGAGGGAACCGGAGGCGCCGGCTTCTACTTCGACTACGGGTCCTTCGAAGAGGTGTTCCTCGGCACTGCCGGTCAGGGGGCCGAGATGCCGAACCCGGGCGTGCAGAGCCAGTTCCTCGGCAAGTCGGGCGGGAACAGGTTCCAGGGCGAGGTGTATCTCGACTTCGAGAACAACGACATGCAGGGGTCGAACCTCGAGGGAAACATTCCCACCAAGTGGGTCTACGACCCGGTGACCAACACCGGCGGCATTCGTCTCGGCAGCAACGAAATCCTGAAGTACCGCGATTTCAATCTCAACGTCGGCGGCCCGATCAAGAAGGACAAGATCTGGTGGTACTACTCGTACCGCGACCAGTTCAATGCGGTTGCGCAGCCGAACTTCCGCTTCGACAAGACGTTCGACACCACGACCTGGAATCACTCCGGCAAGGGCACCTACCAGGTCAACCAGAACAACAAGCTGATCGGCTATTACCAGTGGGGCCAGAAGATCCAGCCAAACCGCCTGCCCGTGGCCGCTGCGTTCTACAACACACCGGACGACACCTGGAAGCAGGACTCGGGAAGCTGGGTGTACAAGGGCGAGTGGAACAGCACGATCAGCGACAGGTTGTACCTCGAGGCGCGCTACGGTGACTTCGGGTACTACTTCCCGCTCGTCGCCAACACGCCGGAGAGCAACACCTACTACTGGCGCGACACGAGCCTCAACGAGCTGTCCGGCGGAGACGACCGGTGGCAGCTGAACCGCGACCGGAAACAGGCGACGGCGGCCGCGACGTACTTCAAGGACAACCTGCTCGGCGGCAACCACAGCTTCAAGTTCGGCGGCGAGATGCTGCTCGAAACCGGCTGGGAAGGTTACCTGCAGAGCGTCGACGGCCACATCGATCACCGGTTCAGCAACAACGCCTCGACGCAGGTGATCTTCGACTTCCCGACGACGACCGCCGTCGAGAAGCTCGATGCGTACAAGAACGACATCAAGTCGATCGCGAAGCTCGATCACTTCAACATGTTCCTGAGCGATCAGTACTCGCTCGGCAAGGTCACGCTGAACCTGGGCGTGCGGTTCGACCGCTACAAGGCCCACATTCCGGATCAGGAGCAGCTCCCGTTCGAAATCATCCCGGGCTGCGCGACTCGGACCGACATCATCTGCGCCGTTCCGGCGGCGCAGTTCGCGGCGCAGACCTTTACGACCTGGAACTCCGTCGTACCGCGCGCCGGGCTCGTGTTCGACCTGACCGGCGACGGCAAGACCGTGCTGAAGGCCAACTATGGTCTCTTCAAGCACAACCCGGGCGTCGGGCTGGCCTCGGGCGCCAACCCGAACCAGCCGCTAAAGACGGTCACCTACGGTTGGACCGACCGGAACGGCGACCGCCGTTTCCAGATCGGCGAGCAGGGCGCCAACCCGACGGCGAATGCGCTGGCTGGCGCGGTCACGATCGATCCGGACCTCAAGCAGCCCTACTCGCACGAGGCCAGCGTGTTCATCGAGCGCGAGATCGCGGCGCAGCTCGGCGGGCGCGTCGGGTTCGTCTACAAGACCAACGACG
This sequence comes from uncultured Acidobacteriota bacterium, assembly GCA_963847125.1. Classification (GTDB taxonomy): domain Bacteria; phylum Acidobacteriota; class Vicinamibacteria; order Vicinamibacterales; family 2-12-FULL-66-21; genus DATAEE01. Next base: position 126,844 of record CAWJYM010000004.1, on the reverse strand, counting down.
ACCTGTGGGAACAGGAAACGCTTGCGTCCCGGCCGTTCGACCTGTACACGCAGCCATTCAACTTCACTGACGTCGGCGATGACGGTGTGGCCGGGGGTGGAGATGACCGGGTCGTGCAGCTCGTCGGGATTCCCACGGCAGTCGCGGCGGCGAATCCGGCAGCCACACGGGTGATCAACGTCGATGCGCCAGGCAGGTACAAGACCTTCGAAGCGTCCGTTGTCAAGCGGCTCAGCAACCGCTGGTCGGCGAACGTCGGCGGGTCCTTCACGTGGTACGACGACGTCCCGACCACGAATCCGGGATATCCGAGCAACCCGAACGGGCAGTTCAACGAGCAGTACACCCGTTGGGACTTCAAGATGAGCGGGATCTACGACGGGCCGTGGGGCATCCGCTTCAGCCCCGTGTTCCGCCACCAGGCAGGGCCGGTCTTCGGACGGAACACCTCCGTCTCGAGTACCAATCCCGTGCTCGGCACGACGACGGTGTTCATGACCCCTTACGACCTCCGCCAGGACAACATCAGCATCCTGGACCTGAGAACCGAAAAGGTCGTGAACCTGCCGGCGAGCATGCGCGTGCGGCTGTTCCTCGATCTGTTCAACCTCACGAACAGCCACGCGTCGGAAACGATCACGACGACGACCGGCGTAAACTTCCTGCGGCCGTCCGCGATCGTGGCGCCGCGGGTCGCGCGCGTCGGCTTCCGCTTCATGTGGTAGAACCGGGTTCGAACAGGTTCGAATAGGTTCGAGGGGGTTCGAGACGGTTCGGACCCCCTCGAACTGTTTCGGGTGCCGGGCTCAGTCCCTGTACACCACTCCTAGGAGCGCTTCGACTTCCGAACCGGCCGCAGGTTTCTGACCTCTGCTGAGTTCGCATCATTGCGCGCTGCGCCCTTTGAACTACCGTTCACCCTAAGGCCGCGGGCCTATCGGCCCACATCCACTCTGGAGGACGGAATGAGATTGCGAATCGCACTGGCGGTCGCGTTGACGGCCTTGCTGGCCGGAGGCGCGATTGCCGAGGCGCAGCAGGTCGCTGCCGGACGTATCGACGTCACGGTGGGCGACAGCACGGGCGCCATCCTGCCGGGCGTCTCCGTGACGCTCGACGGACCACAGTCGGCGACGGCGACGAGCGACGCGCGCGGGGAGGTCCACTTCCTCAACCTCGCGCCCGGCACGTACATCGTGTCGGCGAAGCTCGACGGCTTCGCGGACTACAAGAACGAGCGCGTGGAAGTCGGCACCGGCGTCGCGGTCCCGCTCAGAGTGACGATGGGCGTGGCCGGAGTGGCTACCGCCGTCGACGTCGTCGCCGAGACGCCGGTGCTCGACGTCAAGCGGCAGACGACGCAGACCAACGTGACGCTCGACGAGCTGCAGAACATCCCGTCGTCGCGCGACCCGTGGGTGGTCATGCAGACGGTTCCCGGCATCGTCGTCGACCGCGTGAACGTCGGCGGCGCCGAGTCGGGGCAGCAGTCGAACTACAACGCGAAGGGCGCGGCGGGCACCGAGAACACCTGGAACCTGGACGGCATCCCGATCACCGACATGGGCGCGACGGGATCGACGCCGACCTACTACGACTTCGACATGTTCCAGGAGATGCAGGTCACGACGGGCGGCGCCGACATCACGAACCCGACGCCGGGCGTCCAGCTGAACTTCGTGCTGAAGAGCGGCACGAACACGCCGCACGGGTCGGCCCGCGTGTATTTCTCCAACGAGGACATGCAGGCGAACAACATGCCTGACGACCTGGCCGCGACGATCGGCGGCACGAGCGGCAAGGGCAACCGCACGGAACAGTACGCCGACTACGGCGGCGAGGTCGGCGGACCGATCATCAGGGACAAGTGGTGGGTCTGGGGGTCCTGGGGCAAGACCGACGTCCGGATCCGGACCTTGACCGACGTGCTGGATCGAACCATCCTGGAGAACTACGGCGCGAAGACGCAGGCGCAGTTCAACGATGCCTGGCGCGCCGGCTTCACGTACTTCCGCGGCGACAAGATCAAGGATGGCCGCGGCGCGAGCGCCACGCGGCCCGTCGAGACGACGTGGGACCAGAAGGGGCCGACCGACGTCTACAAGGGCGAGGTCAATTGGGTCGCCGGCAACAATCTCTTCCTCACGGCGCGCGGGGCCCACGTCTCGGGCGGGTTCTCCCTCACGCCCAAGGGTGGGTTGAACACGGACTGGTACATCGACGATAGCGGAGTGAACCACAACACGATCTATCAGTACGCCTCCAACAGGCCTCAGGACACGATCCTCGCGGACGGCAACTTCTTCAAGGGGAAGCACGAGGTGAAGTTCGGCTTCTCCTGGCGGAAGGCCGTCGTCGAGTCCGCCGTCACCTATCCTGGCTCGAAGGCGTTGCATATCCACGTTGGATACCCCGATATCTTCGTGGTCGCCTATCGCGACTGGGCGCAGAACACCGAGGGTCGATACGTGAGCGGCTACGTAGGCGACACGATCAGCCTCGATCGAATGACCGCCAACCTGGGCGTTCGAATCGATCACGCCACGTCGTCGGTCTCAACGGCGACTGTCGCGGGCAGCAACCTCCTGCCGGAGATCCTGCCGGGGACGTCGGCGCCAGCAGTGGACAAACCGTACGACTTCACGGTCCTGTCGCCGCGCCTCGGCATCACCTACGCGCTCGACGAGAACCGGAAGACCCTGGCACGCGCGAGCTACTCATCGTTCGCGTCGCAGCTCGGGGCGAACCAGGCTGGGTTCGTGTCGGCGATCCAGTACTCGTACATCTACTACTACGCGGTGGATCGCAACGGGAACAACGTGGCTGAACGGAACGAGATTCTGTTCAACCTCGGAAACGCCGGTTACGTCGGGTTCGATCCGGCCAACCCGACCGCGGTCTCCAGCGTGAACAGGGTCGACCCGGACATTCACTCGCCGAGGACTCACGAGCTGATGTTCGGTCTCGATCGCGAGCTGATGCCGAACTTTGCGCTCTCCGGTACGTTCACCTGGCGGCGCATGAACGACGTGCTGTACCCCGGCGGGCAACTGATTGGCGTGACGGCCGCGGATTACAGCCAGACCGGTACGCTTACGGGCAACGTCGATCCGGTGGGCAGTTTCAGCGTCCCGTTCTACGCGCTGAACGCGTCGGCCGTTCCGCCCGGCGGCGGACGGGAGTCGAAGAACCGCGAGGGCTACCATCAACAGTTCATGGGCTTCGAAGTCAGCGCGACCAAGCGCATGTCGAACCGGTGGATGGCCAGATTCGGGTTCTCGACGAACAGCCATAAGGAGTACTTCGACGATCCCGCCGTCGCGATAGAGGATCCCGACGCCGCGCCTGACGAGCACCGCAGTCTGGGCGCAGCAGAACGGCGGCGAGGTCGTGCGCGTGTCGACGGGCAGCGGCAAGAGCAGCATCTACATGATCACGCCGAAGTACCAGTTCATCGCGAACGGGTTGTGGCAGGGACCGTGGGGTATCAACCTCGGCGGCAACCTGGTCACCCGCCAGGGCTTCGGCGAGCCGTTCTTCCGCAGTCAGGTCGCCACGGGCGATCCGCTCACGGCGCGCAAGAGCGTGCTGATCGTCGGCGAGGATGTCGGCGAGCACCGGTTGCCGGCAGTGACGTCGTTCGATTTCCGGATCGAGAAGGCGTTCCGGATCCAACGGACGAACCTGATCTTCGACCTCGACGTTTTCAACGTCGGTAACGCCGCAACCGTTCTTGGCCGTCAGTACGATACTCGGCTGACGACCTACAACAATGTGCTGGAGATCATGAACCCGCGGATCCTGCGGCTGGGGTTGAGGCTGAACTTCTAGACGCAGATTCAAGCCCCAGCTACACGCAGATAGACGCAGATCGGACTAGACTGAACCCCGGGGCTCCATCCGGAGCCCCGGGGTTTTTTCGTTTGCGACCACGGATTTGACGACCACGGATTTCACGGATCACGAGCCACGGATTACACGGATAACACGGATCAATGCATGCACAGACTCATACTTCTCACGCTGTTGATGCTGTCGGTCGGGCTCGCGAACGCGCAGGCCTTGCCGCGCCGAAGCCCCGAAGGGGCGGAGGCGGGTCAGACCCGCGGCATGGGTCGCGTCGCCGGTAAGGTGACCGACGAGAGCGGCAAAGGTATCGAAGGCGTGACCGTGCGCGGGACGATCGCCGCGGGTGGTTCGCCGGTCACGACCAAGTCCAACTCGAAGGGTGACTGGGTGCTCGCCGGGATCGCGCCGGGAACCTGGAACATCGACTTCGAGAAGACGGGATGGGAGCCGGGGAACATTTCCGTGCCGGTCGTCGAGCTGACGATGAACCCGCCGATACAGGTCAAGCTGAAGCCGGCCGTGGCGCGCGCCGATCCGAACGTCGAGATCAAGGCCGAGCTCGAGAAGGCGGCGGCGCTGTTGAACGCGCGCAAGTACGCCGACGCGAGGGCGATCTACGAGTCGCTGCTCGCGAAATACCCCGACATTCACCAGCTCCACCCGATGCTCGCGCGCACCTACCACGCGGAGAAGAACCTCGACAAGGCCATCGAGCACCTGCGCGTGGCGGTCGAGAAGATGCCGGACAACGTCGAGGCGAAGCTGCTGCTCGGCAACACGCTCATCGAAGCCGGCAAGACGGACGAAGGGAAGCAAGTTCTGTCCGCGGTCGACTCGTCGAAGATTACCGATCCGACAGTGTTGCTGAACGTCGGGATCGCGCTCGTCAATCAAGGCAAGGCAGCCGACGCGCTGACCTATTTCGATCAGGTGGTCACACGGTTCCCGGCGCAGGCCGACGGCTACTACTACCGCGGCATCACGCATCTACAGCTGCAGAAGAACGCCGAGGCGAAAGCGGATCTGGAAAAGTTCGTCGGCCTCGCGTCTCCCGATGCGCCGGAGCTGCCGATGGCGAAGAAGATCCTGGAGCAGCTGAAATGATTCGTCGGTACGAGGCTCTAGCCTCGTCCTCGGCGATAATACGCTTCTACCGCGATGCCCCACCCGCCCCTCGAGATGTCCAGATGACCCGATCGGCAGACCGCCGGCTTCAGAATGCCTTCATCACTGCGTCGCTCCTGGCGACGCTCATTGCGTGCGGCGGCGGTAACGGCGGCGGGAGTGACAATGGCGGTAACACGCCGCCACCCGTCACTGGAGATCCGTGTGCGACCGCCAGCGTCGAGGCCGATGTCCAGGTAGGGGCGCTTCGCCAAGCGCCCCTACCTGATTCCGAGGCGAGAACCTGGGGTCCCTACGGTAAGAACGTCCCCGACGGCGACGTCCGGTGGCGCGTGCTCGATGACATCTGGATGCACCGCGCCGGCTTGTCCTTCGGTCTCGTGTCGCCGCTCGCGCAGCTTCAGGTCGGTCCCAGCACCGCGACGGAAGACATCGGCGAGATTGCGGTGCTGCAGGACGAGGGCGACCTCGTCCTCCGCCCCAACCGGCTCGACATCCAGAACATCGGCCTGCGCTGGACGCGGAATGGCGCCGGCGGCTACGACGTCCGCAAGATAGACGCGGCGTTTCGGACGAACCTCGGCAGTCGTTTCACCCTCGACGATGACGACAGCGAGCCGGCGGTGCTGCGGTTCCCCTTCAGCTATTACGGCCGATCCCAGTCGCAGGCTTTCGTGAACTCCGACGGGAACCTGACCTTCGAGCAGGACGATCGGGCGAGCACCGAGCGGAACCTCACGCGCGTCCTGACCGGTCCGCCGCGCGTCGCTCCCTTCTTCGCCGACCTCGATCCGACGACCGGAAGCGGCCGGGTGTTCGTCCTCGCGGCGGCCGATCAATTCACGGTCACGTGGTGCAACGTGCGCGGCTTCGAGTCGCAGCGGATCGTGACGACGCAGGTGACCCTCCTGCCCGACGGGGCGATCGAGATGAAATTCGCGGACTCGGTCAACCTGCTCGACGGGATCGTCGCCCTCTCGCCCGGACGGACGGGGACGTTCGCCGCGATCGATCTGAGCCTGGACGGCCCGACGAGTGGCGGCGCCGCGGCCGCCGGGGAGCGCTTCGCGGAGCGCGGGTCCCTCGATACGTCTGCCGTCGCTCAGAAGTTCTATCGGACGCACGACGACCTCTTCGACCAGCTCGTCATCTGGACCGATCAGCGCCTGCTCCGCGACGCGTTCGCCGTCGAGACGACCGTGCAGAACGAGATCCGTGGAATCGGCATCGACCTCTTCGACCTGTCGCGCGATTTCGGGAGCGCCGGCAGGCTGCGCAGCATCGCCGTGATGGACTCGCTCACGAAGTACCCGGCCGATCCGGCCGCGAGGGTGCCCGGCATCGGCGAGAACTCGACGCTGAGCGTCCTGGGCCAGGAAGTGGGCCATCGGTGGCTCGCGTTTCTCAACTTCCGCGACCACAACGGCCGGACCTCGCAGGCGCTGCTCGGTCGCGGCGAGGCCCACTGGAGCTTCTTCTTCGACTCCGACGCCTCCGTGATGGAAGGGAACGACATCGAGGATCTCGGCGGCGGCTCGTTCCGCACCGTCGCCACCGTGCAGCGCTACGGCGCGCTCGACCAGTACGCGATGGGGCTCCTGCGCGATTCGGAGGTGCCGCCGTTCTTCTGGGTCGAGAGCCCGACCAACATCGTCCCGAACCGCGTGAGCGAGGACGGTCCGCAGACCGGCGTCACCTTCAACGGCACGCGGCGCACGGTGCTCGTCCAGGACGTGATCGCCGTCGAGGGCGCGCGCCAGCCGTCGGCGGACCAATCCGCCCGCGTCCACCGTCAGGCGTTCATCTACGTCAACACGAGCGCGACGACGAATCAGGCGGACGTGGCGAAGCTCGACAACATACGCAGGCAGTGGGAAGGGTTCTTCAATCAGGCCACGAGCGGACGGATGCGGGCAGAAACGAGGCTCCGGCCGCCGTCGTGATTGTCCGGGGGGACGTCGTCCCCGCCGGACCCCCCTTTCGCCGTCGCTCGCGGGGGCCCCTTCGCCCCGCTCCGCTCCGGCGGGGCGCGCCTTTGGCGCGCCTGTCGCTGGTCAGCTGGTTACTTCCACTCGAGACGGGCGAGACCCTCCCGCGCGGACTGTTCGAACGGTCCGCCGATCTCGAGATACCTCTTGTAGCTTGCGATCGCATCGCGGCGATCGTCGGCGCTGCCGACCCACCCGCCCGTCGTCGCAACGTACCGCCGAGACCGGGCGTACCGCATCTCGTGCGCGCGGCCGAGGTTGAAGTATCCGAGCGCGCTCTCCGGCTGCGCCTTGACCGCCTTCGCGAACGACTCCACGGCATCGTCGAGCGCGCCGCGCCGGACCTGGACCACGCCGAGCGCGTTGTAGACGTCGGCGTCTGCCGGCCAGCGCCGCTCGGCGGCGCGGAGAATGGCGATCGCGTCGCGCGCCCGGTCGAGCTGCAGATAACCGTCGACCAGATCGAAGTACACGGGCTCGAACTCGGGCACGACCGAGCGGACGTGCTCCCAGCGCGCCACCGCGTCTCCAAAGCGGCGCAGCCCGAACTCCGCCTGCCCCAGCGCGTAGAAGGCCCACGCCGGCGCGCCGGGACTCGCGATCGCTTGGGTCAGCTCGCGCGCCGCGCCTTCGAGATCCCCTTTCTCGTAATGCGACCAGCCGCGTGACGCCGCGGCGCTCGCTGACTCCGACGGTGCGACGCGATTGGGAAGATCGATCAGTTCACGGACGCGCGCGCCGGCGTTTGGCCTGGCCACCGGCAGCGAGGCCGCCGAAACCATCGACGTCGCAGGAAGTGTTTCCGATGCCTCGCTGCTCGGTCCTGGCGCCGCGGTGCCGCCTGGCGCCGCGCTCGCGCCGCGCGCGGCAGCGATGAGCGGCGTAGCCAGCGGACCCGCAACGTAGCCGCGGCGCGCGCGGGCCACGACGCCCTCACGCTTGACGCGGACCTGAATCGCCCGGTACTTCCCGTCCATCGCCCCGTCTTCCGGTGCGTACCCGATGACGTAGTACGTGCCGGTGTCTGCGGCGATGGCCGCCATCGCTCTGGCGCCGTCGTTCATGTTGCGGATGACGAGCCCGCCCGTGCCATTCGCGAGCTGATCGCCAGGATCCTCGCGTGTGTCGAACGCGCTCGACACAAGACCATCGAGGTTGGGCGGCGCGCCCTCCTGGATCGGGCGCCCACCCTTATCCAGGCCGCGCGCGTCAATGACGTAGATCGCAACGCCGGCGCGACCCGCGTCGCCGGTGACGGTGCTCAGCTGGCCCCGGTGCGAATCTGCGAAGAACCCCTCGGTGAGGAAGACCAGAGTCTTCCGGCCCTTGAGCCCCGCCAGGCCCTTCGCGCCTATCGACAGCGCCTGGAGGGTGCGATTGGTCGCGGCGTCAGCGTCGCGCATCAACCGCTTCGACTTTTCCCGGAGCAGCATGTCCGCCTGTTCCGCACAGTTACGGGATGGCTCCTCGGCGCACGCGCGCATGACCGCCGTTTTGAGGATGGCATCGTCGCCCTGATCGATCCTGAGCGCTTCGGCGTCGTTGACGATTCGCGGCCAGTCCCGCATGTCGCCGGCCCGGGCGACGAGGGCACTGCGCGGCTTCACGCGCCGGACGGCGGTCAGGAGCTCCTCTCGCGACGTCGTCATCCGCACCTGGCCACTCGTCCCGATGGCGTACAGCGACGCCAGATCCTGCCCGTCGCGGAACTCCGTGGAGAAGAACTGCTCGACGCCCGTGCGTACGCGATTGAGCGATCCAGGCGTCAAATGCTCTTGATCGAAGAGGAAGAAAAAAGCCCGCCGGACCGGCGTGCTCGCGGTAGAAGGCGTCTCGAACCCCGGCCCGGCCGATGCCAGCGTCGCAGTGCCGCGCTCCACGAGATACAACGCCTGGAGCCGCTGCGGCCTGCCGTCCTCGAGGATCTCTATCTCGTCGATCCGAAGGTCGCGTACGAATCGCCCCCCGCGGTCTGTGACGATCGCGTCGACCTCGACGAGCTCAGCGCCAGATCTGTAGACGGGTTGCTGGCTGTCAATGCCGAAGGCCGAAGGCCGAAGGCTGAAGAGGACTGCGCCCAGGACGACTGCTGTGGCGAGCGCAATCGCCTTCGGCATTCGGCCGCCTTCGCGACCGTGGAATGCCTCGGTCGCTGCGGCGAGCCTAGCCGTAGCTCGCCGACGAACGCGGGCGAGCGGAGGCTGGCCTTCGGCATTCGGCATTGCCTTCAGGTTCCCGGAGAGATCTCCACGACGTTCAGAACGAACTTCTTTCGGTCTTTCTGTTCAAGATACGCCAGCTTCTTCCCGTCGTCGGACCAGGCGGGGAGGCGTGTGATCTTCGCCGTATCGATCCTCTGCTTTCGACCCCGCTCGTCCATGAGGACGAGGTCTTCGGTCTTGGCGGAGAACGCAATCAGGTTCAGCCCGGAAGGGGACCAGCCGAACGTCAGCCCGGGGACAATGACGCTGTTGACCCACTCGCCAATCACTTCACCCTTGAGCCGCATCGTCCGGATGTTGGCGTTCTGGCCCTCGGGGAGGACGATCGTCCCGGCCCCGGCGGGACCCCCTCCGCCGACCGTCGCGCCGGCACTGGCGTCTCCGCCCATTCCGGCAATCGTGCCGCCGGTCGGGGCCTGACCTGCCTTGATGATCTCGCGACGCTCGTCGACGCTGATCGCGAAGCCGGGCGACCCCGGCGCGGCCTTCCACGATTTCCACGCCCAGTACTTCGCCGCCCAGTCCGGTTCTCCATCCACCTCTTTCGGAGCGCCACCGGCGGCCGCCACGACGTAGTGCCGCGCTTTCTTCACGGAGCCGACGCTGTCGAGCTCGGCCGTCTGAAGGTAGAACTCCTTTGTATCGGGTGACCATGCGAGACGTAACGGCTCGCCTTTCAGCTTGCCCATGTCGAGCTCCGCGACAGCGACAGGGGTCCCGACCTTCAGGGCCTCGGCGGACGTCGCGGATCCACTCTGCGACGCCAGTAACATCATCACTAGAAGAAGCATGGCAGTGTTTCTTTCTTTCGCATTGTCCTACCGGGACTCGAGAGCGGCGAGGCGCTCGCGCAGCTCGGGAGATCCAGGGAGCGCGCGCAGGCCGGCCTTGAGAGCTTGAATCGCGAGCGCGGGTTCCGCCGCGCGCACGTACGCGTCGGCGATCGCCAGGTGAGCGGGCACGAGCGTCGGATCGGCGAACGCCGCCGCGCGCCAGGCGTTGATCGCATCGCGCCGCTCACCCGCGGCCGCGTGCACCCAGCCCAGGATGAACGAGGGCAACGCGCAGGGCGGATCGCCGGCTGCCAGCCGTAGATCGTCACCAGCGACATCGAACCGACCGCCGGAGAACCGCGCGAGGCCGCGCAAGCCGTAGTAAGGCGATCCGCATGATTGCCGGGCCGTACCGGCTCCGCTCGCCGCAGGAGCGGACTGGGAGCCAAGCGCGTTTTCCACCGCGGTCCAGGCGCCTCGCGCCGCATGACCCGCAGCCTCCTGCATGGCGGTGCCCCGCGCGGCCTCGATCAGCTCTCTGACGTACCGCCGGGCAATCTCGCCGCCGAGCACGTCCGCAGGCGCAATCGGCATCGTCGAGATCGTCGGCGCAGTCGTCCCTTCCGGGCCCGTCGAATCTGGCGCTGAGCCAGGGAGAACCCGGACCTCGCGCGCGAGCTCGGCGATGGTCTCCGTCCCTTCGCGGACGGTCGCGCGCACGACGTAATCGCCTGGGACGACGCCTGCCAGCGGCAGCGCGATCCGCGCTTCGCGGCTGACCGATCCATTGCCGCGCGCGCGGACCTCGCCGAGATCCGCGCGCGCGCTTGCACTTTCGAGCTGCGCGGTCACCGTCACGGTCTCCAGATCCTGGGCGCGGCGGCCGTAGAGCTCGACGAGTCCCGCGAGCGCATCGCCGGCGTACGCCACGGCGCGGACAGGCAGGCTGCCCGCGGCGCCACCGAGGACGAGGTCGCTTGCCGTGACGCCGGGCCTGTCGAGCCGCCGAACGTCGAAGCGTCGATCGGCGCTGCCGATCAATCCGCCCGGATCGCGAACGACGATCCGCATCAAATACTCACCGGGCGGCGCTTCGAACTGCACTTTGTACGCCGCCGAGCCGATGGTCCCGCCGCCGGACGGCGCGGTCGGCATCGGTATCGTGTCGGTCCCGCTCGCGACGACGCGTCCGTCCCGCGCGCTCCGGACGACGAATACGACGTCGGCAGGCCGCTGCCCGGATCCGTTCGAGGAGACCGGGAGATCGGCCGCCAGGCTGACGAAGACGCGCTGCGTTCCCGGCGATTCGGCGCCGAGCACGTAGGTCGTATACCGGATCGACAAGCCCTGCTGCGCGAACGGCGCGGCGATCGCGAGATCGATGGCGCGCCGTCGATCGGCCGGGTTCGCACTCGCTTCCACGAGGGAGTAGCCCGTCCGGGTACTCACGCGCGCTCCAGGACGTGTGACGCGCACGGCCACGCGGCGGTACACGCCGCGTTTCGATGCGTCGACCGGCTCGAAGCCGATCAGATAGTAGTCCTGCGAGATGTCGGCGATTTTTGCCAGGGCGGCGCCGGGATCGGACGCGGCGTTTGTAAGTAGCAGGCCGTCGGTCTCCACGGCAAGGCTTCCGAGCGACGCGAGCCGGCTCTCAATCTCGGTGTGCTGATCGCTGCCGAGCGGTTCCGCCTCTTTCAGATCGTTTTCGCGGCGGTTCAAGTCGATCGAATAGATGACGGCATAGGCCTGCGCGGCGGCGGCGGCGACCTGCTCGAGCTCGCGCGTCACGTGATCGGTGTAGAAGCCCTCCGAGAAAAGGGCCACCGTCTTGCGTCCCTCGATTGGCGCAAGGTCGCGCACGACGTCGGCGAGCCTCAGCAGCAATTGCCGGGCCGCTTCGTCCGCGCGCGTCGCGACGGTGCGGGCGTCTTCTTTGACGAGCGCTTCGAAGAATCGCGGATCGCTCGCGCCGCTGACGCTGACCCCCGATCGCGCCGGTCCGCTCGACAACGTGTCGGTGCTCGCCTGCTGGCTCGCCAGGCGATCGACGACGCGCGTCAGGATCTCCTGATTGCCCCGGCCTATTTCGTACGCCTCGGAAATCCGAATGGCGCCCAGGCCGCCCTGGGTCAGGCGTTCCAGGCTGCCCCGGACTTTGACGAGCTCCGAGGCGGCGCGCTCGATGTTGGCGGTGAAGCCGATCTGCGGCCCTGGGCCGGGCAGCGCGTAGAGCGCCACGCGGTCGCCGGGGCGGACGCGCGTGCGCAGGAACCGTTCCGCCGCGATCCTGGCGCGCTGCTCGTTGCCGGTCGCGATGTGGTGCTGATCGAAAACCAGGACGTACAGATGGCCGCGCGGCGCTCCCTGGTTCGTCGAGACCTCACCGGCAATCGTCCGGCGCGCGACGTCCTCGTACGGCGCTGATGGTTCTTCGATATGTTGGAAGAGGAGTACAGGTCGGTGCCGGCCGTCCTCGGTGAGCTCGATCTCGTCGGCGCGCAGATCACGAATCGGACGCCCGTTGGCGTCGAAGACACGCAGGTCGAGACGGACGAGCTCGGCGCCGGACCGAAAGACCGGGGGAGCGGGTTGGGCCCCGGCTGAAGCCGCGAGGAGCAGGGCCGCAGCGACGATTCGCGCGAGGGCCATATCGGGATTCTACTCCCGCGGGTTGACTATCTCGTCAGCTGTCGAAGCTCTCGGATTTCACGTCCGAACAGCGCTGGCGGCGCCTGTTTCAGAAAGGCATCCGCGTAGGGCCGCGCTTCCGCGCGCCGTCCCGCCGCCGCGAGTCCCGTGGCCAGGTTGTACAACGCTTCCAGTTCTGACGGGTCGAGCTCGGCGGCGCGGCGCCAGTGCGCGAACGCGGCCTCGCGGTTTCCGGCGTGCATCTCGACCGCGCCCAGTCCCAGCTGCGCGCGGGCCGAGTGCGGGTTGAGCGCCGCGGCGCGCTCGAGGGCGGCGCGCGCTGCGCCGCCGTCGCGTTGTCGCAGCTTGATGGACCCGATGTTCTCGTACGCCATGGCGTTGGTCGAATCGAGCGCCAGGACGCGCTCGAACGCGGCGACGGCGCGATCCAACCGGCCTGCGCGCCCGTACGCGATGCCGAGCGCGTTGACGGCGTCGATATCCGGTGTCGTGCCGGCGGTGATCGCTTCGAGCAGCGGAATCGCAACGGCCGGCTGGCCCGCCTCGGCCAGATAAATCCCGAGCTGTGCCTGCAGCGCGGCATCCGACACGCCGGCCTTCATGGCGCGCTCGAGCGTTGCGATGGCGGCCTCCGGCCGCCCTGTTTCCCAGCGCAGCGCCCCGAGGTGACGGTACGCGTGCGTCATGTCCGACCGTTTCGCGAGAATGCTTTCGAACACCCGCTCGGCTTCGGCGATGCGCTTCTGCTGATAGAGCTCCACACCCTGATGGATCGCCTGATCGAGATCGATCATCCGCTTGGGGTCGTCCGCCTCCTCGTAGCGCGTCTTGGTGACGGCGGTACCTGAGACGTACCCGAGCGCACGCAGACGGCTGAGCGCTTCCGCCGACTCCGCCGCCCGCGGCCCCGGTCCCGTGCTGCCGAACGCGGCCAGCCGCGCCTCGAGCGCGCGCCGTCGCTCCCCGTGAGAGTCGAAAAGATTCCGCTCCTCGCGCGGGTCTGTCGCCAGCTCGTACAGCTCCGGCAGCGGCAGCGAGATGAGCTTCTCGCGTCCGGCGAACACACCAGTGAGGGGGGCCCAACCACGATTGAGCGACGCCGACATCGCTTCGAAGTACGACGTTCGCTCGCCGTCGTCCGTCGCGCGGCCCGACGCGCTCACGAGCGAGCGGCCGGGCAGTCCTTCCGGAACGTGCGCCTGAACGAGATCGAGAATCGTCGGGACGAGATCGATGTGGCGCGCCGCGGTCTGGGAGACCTCACCCTTCCCGTTCACCCCGCCCTCAGAGGATGGTACCGCCGCAGGCGCGTCCACGGTTGCGATGATGAGCGGCACGCGAAGCGTCGCCTCGTAGGCGAAGAGTCCGTGCGTCACCTCGCCGTGATCGCCGAATGCCTCGCCGTGATCCGCCGTGACGATCGTCAGCGTCGGACGGCTCCGTGACGGGAGATCCTGGAAGAGCGGAGCCAGAGCACTGTCGGTATACGCGACTTCCCCGAGGTACGGATTCGAGGCGTATTGGGTGTCGAATGGCGGCGGCGGGAGATACGTCGCATGCGGGTCATAGACATGCAGCCAGACGAACCACTTCCCCTGTTGCCCCGCGATCCACTTGCGTGCGAGCGCAACCACTTCCTCGCCGCGCCGCTCGGGCATTTCGAACTCGGCTGAACGCCCCGACTCCGGATACGCATCGTCGTAGACATCGAACCCCGACGGAAGGCCGAACCGCGCGTCCAGCGGAAAGGCGCCGACGAATGCCGCAGTCGCAAAGCCCGCGCGCTTGAGTACGCCGGCCAGCGTCGCCGTGTCGGGACGCAACCGATAGCCGTTGTTGTCGCGGATGCCATGCTGGTACGGATACAGGCCGGTCAGGATGCTTGCATGTGAAGGCAGCGTGACGACAGCGTGCGCGTGTGCGAAGTCATACCGCACGCCACGCTGCGCGAGCGCGTCGAGCGCTGGCGTCATCGCGGTCCCGCCGTAACAACTGAGTGCGTCGGCGCGCAGCGTGTCGATCGTGACAAGCAGGATGTTCTGATCGGCGCTTCGGAGAAGCGCGACCGGCTTTGCGCGGGCGAGCCACCACCAGGCGGCCGCCAGCAAGACCGACGCAACGAGGACAGTGCCCAATGCCCTCCGCGGCGCGCCGCGTGCGACGGTACCGATCGACCGTTCATCGCGAGTGGGCCGCTTCCGGTTCCGGGTACTCGGCATCGGTAGGCTGACCTATGGTTTTTGTGGGAGCCCCGCCGCTTTCTCAGGCTCTCCGAACATCGTCCACAGTTGTCGCGCCAGCGATCGGCTCTCGGCGCCAGGCGCCATCTCGAGCATGTCGCCGATGGCCTTCGCCGCCTCGGCGTCGCGGCCGAGCGACCGGTAGAGCATCGCCAGGCCTGCATACGCGCGCCGGTTCTGCGGGAAAAGGCGAATCTCCTCTTTGAACGCTGCTTCTGCTTCGCTGTTCCGTCCGAGACGAGCCAGCGTGTCGCCCAGATAGAAATACAGCTCGGTGATCGTCAGGGTGCGCGCGTTCACCTGCTTCGCAGCCTCAGCGAAAAGCGGCAGCGCTTCGCCGTAGCGTCCTGCCGTGTGAAGCTGGAGCGCCTGGACGTACAGCGGCATCGGAAGCGAGGGGTCTTCGTCCTGGGCCAGCTTCGCTTCCCGCCGTGCCGTCTCGCCGTCCCGCGCGGCGAGCGCGATCTTCGCGAGCATCTCGTGCGCCGACGCCCGCGCGAGCCGTTCGTGCGGCGCGGCCACCTTGACGGCCAGCTGGGCGTGCTGTCGCGCCTCGTCCAGACGCTGGAGCCGGAGCAGCGTCGCGGCGACCGCCACGAGACCGTTCGACTGCGTCGGCTTGAGCGCGACGAATCGTTTGTATGCGGTAAGCGCTTCTTCCGGGCGATCGACCCGCATCAGCAGGTTGCCGACCTGCTGCCAGACGTCCGCCATCATCGGGTTGCCTTCGAGGATTCCCCGCAGGCCGGAGATCGCGCCCTCGTAATCGCGGCGTGCCGCCAGCGTCACCGCCTTGCGGTACCGTTCGAGCACGCCGACCTTATCCTTCGGGTCCGGGAGCTTGTCGCCGGCGACATCTTCGCCAAGATCCGCCTGCATCCCGACGTAGCCCAACGCCTGGAACTGCTCGCGCTCGGCGGCGGTGACGGCCGAAGGTCTGTTCACCTTCGCACCCGAGGCGAGCCGATCGAGCGCCGCGCGCATCGCCTGGGCCGCCTGCGGGCGTTCCGCCGCGATGCTGCGCAGCTCTCGCGGATCGCTCGTCAAGTCATACAACTCCGCACGCGGCGCCTTGATGTACCGGTAGCGCGCATCGGTGAGGGCTTGAAGCTCGCTCCACCCGAAGTGATATCGGGGATACAACGACTCGGAATACATGCCGATCTCGCGCAACGAAGCCGGATCAGCGCCGTTGACGACGGACCAGAGCGATCGACTTCCGCCGAGCGTGGAAGAACCGCCGCCCTCGCCGGACCCGGCTTCCAACAGCGTGGCCGCGACGTCGGCGAGCTGGACCGGCGCGGCGACCCGTCGCCCGCCGGCTGTCCCGCACTGAAGTCGACGGGCCCCGCCTGGAGGCTTGACGATGAACGGCACGCGGATCGACTCGTCGTAGATGAACAGGCCGTGCTCCAGCTCGCCGTGGTCGCCGAGGCCCTCGCCGTGATCCGACACGAGCAGGATCGTCGATGCCTCGTAGCGCCGCTGCGTCTTCAATGCATCGACGAATCGTCCGACGAGCTCGTCGGAGTACGCGATCTCGCCGTCGTACGGCGCGTACGACGCATACCGTTACGGCGGCGTGTAGGGCACGTGCGGCTCATAGAGATGAAGGAACAGGAAAAACGATTCCGACGTGGCCTGGGTCATCCAGCGCGTCGCATGCTCGACCGTTTGTGCGCCGTCCCGCTGCACCTGGCCGATCGAGAGCTCGGGCGACGTGGCCGGAAAGTCGCTGTCGTACACGTCGAAGCCGGCGCCGATCCCGGTCTCTTTCCGAAGCACGTAGGCCGAGACGAAGCCTCCGGTCGCGTAGCCGCGCTCCCGGAGGAGTTGCTGGACCATGCGCTCTGACGGCCTGAGCGCGAAGCCGACGTTGTCGCGCACGCCGTGCTCGAACGGCAAGAGCCCCGTCAGCATCGACGCGTGCGACGGCAGCGTCTGCGGCGCGTGCGCGTACGCGCGCTCGAACAGGACGCCGTCAGCGACGAGCGCGTCGATCGCCGGTGTTCGGATCTTCTGATAGCCGTACGCCGGGCAGTCGATCTGCGCGGAGCGTGTCGATGGAGATGAGAATGATCGGGCCGGCGTTCGAGCGGGCGAGTCGCGCGGAAGAAGAAGACAAGGATCGCGGCGACGGCGATTCCGGCCGCCATCGCCACTAACTTAGTGGTTCGGCTCGTCAGGGCTTTTCTTTGAGCGCAGCGACCAGCGCACGAGCGCGCCGCGCTTCGATCGATTCGGGCCCGGCCTCGATGACGCGCTCGTAGGCGGCGATGGCCTTCGCCGTATCCTTCTTCTGTTCGTAGATCCAGCCGAGTTGCAGCTGCACGGCCGACAGCGCCGGCGCGGCCTGCAGCACGCCCTCGTACGCCGCGATCGCCTCGTCGTACAGCCCCCTCTTCGCGAAAGAGGCGGCCACGTCGAGCTTCGACTGCAGCGATCCGAGATCGGTGCGGCCGAGCGCCATCGGACGGTCGGACTCCGGCGTCCGCGCGAGCGTGAAGGTCATCGGCGGGTTCGCCCGGAGCGTCTGGATCGACGCGGGGGCCGAGACCTCGTCATACCCGGGAGCCTTGACGGTGAATTTCCAGATGCCGCGACGGAGGCCGAGGATACCGAAGCGCCCCTTCTCGTCCGTCACCGCCGTCAGCGTGCGCGGCGCGGCCTCCGCGTTCTCGGCGGTCACCGTCGCGCCCTTGATCGCCTCGCCGTCGAGATCACGGACCGTTCCCGACGCGCGCCCCACGCTCTGCGCGCCGGCGACGGTGGGCGAGATCAGGACCACGCCCAACGCCAGACACGACGCTCGCGCAAGCCATCGCCGAAGGGCCGGCATGTGGCCAGTATAATCCCTGACCACGGCTATCGCGGATAAAACCAATGAATAACCCCAAACGCCTCAGAATCGGCCTCACGTGTGTCTTCATCGGGCTGGCGGTTCCGGCGCTGGTCGCTCAGGTCCGACCGGCCCCCTTCGATCTCGCACGGCTTGCCCGCGTGGATACCGTCATCAACGACGCGATCAAGGAGCAGAAGCTGCCCGGCGCGGTCCTGCTCGTCGGCCACGGCAGTCGCACCGTCTATCTGAAGGCCTACGGACGGCGTGCCGTGACGCCCTCCGCCGAGCCGATGACGCTCGACACGATCTTCGATCTCGCGTCGCTCACCAAGCCCGTCGCCACGACGACGAGCGTGATGATACTGATCGAGGAAGGCAGGATCCGGCTGAACGATCGCGTGGCGACGTTCATTCCGGAGTTCGCCCGGTACGGCAAGGAGGCGATCACCGTCCGGCACCTCCTGACGCACATGTCCGGCCTGCGGCCGGACGTCGATCTGGCCGACATGTGGACCGGCGCCGAAACCGCGATCGCGCTGGCCGTCGAGGAAGTTCCGGTTGCGCAGCCGGGCGAGCGGTTCGTGTACAGCGACATCAACTTCTTTCTTCTGGGTGAGATCGTCGGCCGCGTCAGCGGGAAGCCGCTCAACGTGTTCGCCGCGGAACGGATCTTCTCGCCGCTGGGGATGCGCGACACGATGTTCACTCCGCCGGCGTCGCGGCGGCCGCGAATCGCTCCGACGGAAGCCTGCACGCAGTACGGCTGGCCGTGCGGAGAGCAGACGCCGCAGGATTCGGCCGGGACGCCTCCGCAGATGCTGCGCGGCATCGTCCACGATCCGACGGCGCGCCGCATGGGCGGCGTCGCCGGTCACGCGGGCCTGTTCAGCACCGCCGCCGACCTTGCGGTCTACTGCCGGATGCTCTTGCGTGGCGGCGCCGTCGCGGGGAGGCGCATCCTCTCGCCGCTGGGCGTCGGGCGGCTCATCGCCCCCTCGACGCCGGCCGGCGAGCCGAACGTCCGCGGCCTCGGCTGGGACATGGACTCGAGCTTCTCGGCGAACCGGGGCGAGCTGTTGCCGCTCGGATCGTTCGGCCACACGGGCTTCACGGGCACGTCACTCTGGATCGATCCCGAGACGAACGTCTTCGTCGTGTTCCTCTCGAGTCGTCTTCATCCGGACGGAAAGGGTGACGTCACGCCATTGCGCGCGCGCGTCGCGACGGTCGTCGCCGCGGCCTTCACCGGCTCGCCACCGGCGAAGACCAACGCTGGTGCCGATTTCGGCGCGGCCGGCCCGGCGCCCGCCCGGCCCGCCCGACCGGCGCCGACGCAGCCCGGCATCGACGTCCTCCGAAACGAAGGCTTCGCGCGGCTGAAAGGGAAGCGCGTCGGTCTCGTGACGAACCACACGGGGCGCGCACGCGACGGCTCGACGACGATCGATGTGTTGCACAAAGCCGCGAACGTGACGCTCGTGTCGCTCTTCAGCCCGGAGCACGGGATCCGCGGCATCCTCGATGACAAGGTGCCTTCGGAGAAGGATGAACGAACAGGGCTGCCGATCAACTCGTTGTACGGCGATTCACGACGGCCGGCTCCGTCCATGCTCGACGGCCTCGACGTCATCGTCCTCGACCTCCAGGACGTCGGGGTGCGTTTCTACACTTACATGACGACGATGGCCTACGTGATGGAGGAAGCGGCAAAGCGGAAATTGCGGGTCGTGATCCTCGATCGTCCGAATCCGATCAACGGGTTTCAGATTGAAGGTCCTTCGCTCGACGCGACCATCCTCGGCACTTTTACAGGGTACTTTGCGCGAATGCCAATCCGTCATGGCATGACGATGGGAGAGCTGGCGCGCCTGTTCAACGAGGAGAACAAGATTGGCGTCGAGCTGGAGATCATTCCGCTTCAGAACTGGGGCCGCGACGACTGGTTCGACGAGACCGGGCTGTCCTGGATCAATCCGTCGCCGAACATGCGGAATCTGCTGCAGGCGACGCTGTATCCGGGCATCGGCGCCATCGAAGGGACGAACATCTCCGTCGGACGGGGCACCGATACGCCGTTCGAGCAGATCGGCGCTCCCTGGATCGACGGCCTGCGGCTCGCCGAGGAGCTGAACGCCAGGCGGGTGCCGGGCGTCCGCTTCTATCCGGTCAACTTCACCCCGACGTCGAGCAAGTACCAGGGCGAGCCGTGTCAGGGCGTCTTCATCGTGGTGACCGACCGGCTGGCGCTCCGGCCGGTCCGCGTCGGGATCGAGCTTGCCTCGGCGCTCGCCCGTCTCCATGGCGACAAGTACGACATCTCCGCCGCGGAGCGGCTGTTCGGATCGAGAGAAGGTCTTGCGCGCGCGAAAGCGGGCGATGACCCGGCGCGGATCGCGGCGAGCTGGGCCGCGGACGAAGCGCGCTGGAGGCTGATGAGGGCGAAGTACCTTCTGTACCGGTAGGCACTAGGCATGGCACTAGGCACCTGATTCCCGGCTGCGTGCCTAGTGCCTAGTGCAGTGCTGACTGTCCGCGCCCTCTTCGCCTCGTACATCCGCTCATCCGCCCGATTCACGACCTCCATGATCTCGCTGTCCGCCAGGACCTCGGCACAGCCGACGCTCAGGCCGACAGTCGGCGGTAGAGTCGTGTGTTCGACGCTGGATTTGAACGCGGCGCCCAGCTCCGCCCCCTTCCGCTCCGCCTGCGCCTCCGGGCACGAGAGCAGGATGAGGAACTCGTCGCCGCCCCAGCGGAAGAGATAGTCCGCTTCGCGCACGTGGCGCGCGAGAAACGTCGCGACCGCGGCCAACACGCGATCCCCTGTCTCGTGTCCGAAGGTGTCGTTGATCGACTTGAAGCGATCGACGTCGACGAAGAGCACCGAGAGCGGGATCTCATACCGCTTGTGGCGGTTGAGCTCTCTGCCGATCACCGCGTCGAAGAACCGGCGGTTGTGACAGCCGGTGAGCGGGTCGGTGATGACCATCTGTCGCAGGTCCGTTTGAGCTTTCTCGAGGCGTCTGTTCGTGTGCTGGAGCTCGACGGTCATGTCCTCGAACGCGAAGAAGTGCATGCTGATGGCGGCGAGGATCGAGAGCATGACGACCGAGAAGAGCGCGCGCAGCTCGATCTCGTTCCAGGCCGAGATCTCGACCGACACGCGTCCGGCCGTCCAGGCCTGGCCCAGGGCGAAGAGCACCAGCGCGACGCCGGTCAGGCCGGCGCCGACCAGTTTTTCCCGCTTGTAGAGAAAGAAGTGGGCTCCGCCGGCGATCGCCAGCGCAGCCGCCGCGATCACGTGCCCAGGCACGACGACGGCGCGAACGCCGAGCGCGAGCGGGGCGAGCAGGAACCAGATCGCGAGCGGCAGGAGAATCAGCGCGTGCAGGCGCGTGAAGCGCGGCCGGCGGCGGTACGCGTCGGCGCCCGCCACGAACGCCAGCGCGCCGAGAATCGGGAGGAGCTTCGAGATCCCGACCGCGGCGCGGCCGACGTGCTCGTTTGCGTAGCCCCGCGCGAGCGCCAGCATCGCCAGCGCCGTGAGTGCCCAGCCGATCGCCCAGGCCAGCAGATAGAGCCGGCGCCGGTACACGAACAGGATCAGCAGCAGCAGGGCAAGGACGAGCTCCGCCCCGCCCGCGAGCGCGCGCGCGTTGAACGTCAGCCCGAGCGGGTCCGGCGCGCGGTCGAACGCGGGCCAGTCCTGCTGCATGGCCTGACTATAGCTGGTAGAGCATCAGGTAGACGACGACTCCGGTGACGGAAACGTAGAGCCAGATCGGGAGAGTCCACCGGGCGATCCGCACGTGCTGATCGTAGCGCGCGGCCAGCCCGCGCCGCAGCGTCACGATCGACAGCGGCAGGATGGCGGCGGCGAGCACGACGTGCGAGATCAGGATCGCGAAGTACACGACGCGTATCGGCCCCTGCCCGCCGAACGGCCGCGATCCGACATTGGCGTGATAGATGACGTAGGACACGAGGAAGAGCGCCGAGGTCCCGAACGCGGCGAGCATGCACGCGCGATGCTGAGCGATCCGCCCCCGCTTGATCAGGACCCACCCGGTGGCGAGCAGCGTCGCCGCGATCCCATTCAGGATCGCGTTGAGCGTGGGAAGGTCGGAGAGGGTCATACCCAGCGCCTGTGTCGTCCGGTGATGCGCCCGTCAGACCCGGTTGGCGATCATGAGAGCCCAGAGCGCCGGCAGATAGAGGAGCGAGCCGAAGAACAGCGTCCGCGCGTTCGGGACCGTGCGCGCGACCGAGAATCGTACCGCAAGCGCGAGAAAGAAGACGCCCAGAAGAAGGGCGCCGATGGCGTACAGCATCCCAGCCAGGCCGAGCGCAGCCGGGGCGAGGCTCGCAGGCACCAGCGCCGCGCTGTACGCCACGGCCTGCCGGGCCGTGCTGCGACCGTCCGGTTCGAGAACCGGGAGCATCGGGAAACCGGCTCGCGCGTAATCCTCACGATAGATCCATGCGATCGCGAGAAAGTGCGGGAGCTGCCAGCAGAAACCGATGGCGAACAAGGCGACCGCCGCCAGGCCAATCGAGCCCCCTCCGGCCGCCCAGCCGATGACAGGCGGCAGCGCCCCTGGAATGGCGCCGACCACTGTCGAAAACGCCGTACGGCTCTTGAGCGGGGTGTAGACGACCGCGTAGGTGAGGAGCGTCGCCAGCGCCACCGCGGCTGCCATCAGGTTCGCGCCCATCGCGAGCACCATCAGGCCGGCGATCGACAGCACCGACCCGAAGAGCGTCGCCTCGGAAAGCTGGAGACGGCCGTCGGGAAGCGGCCGGTTTCGAGTGCGGTGCATCCGGGCATCCGCGTCCCGCTCGAGGAGCTGGTTGAACGCGGCGGATCCGCCGGCGACGAGGGCGGTCCCCGCGCCCGTGGCGAGCATCGTCCCCAGACTCCCGTCGCGCCCGGTCGCCATGTAGTAACCGCCGAGCGTCGTCGCGACGACGAGCGAGTTCAGCCCCGGCTTGGCCAGGGTCAGAAAGTCTCCGGCCCGCGATCGCGCCGCCGTCAGCGTAAACGTCTCGGATCTCATGCGGCCGTTGTGTCTCGGGCCTTGAGGCCCGTTGCGTTGGCTGTGGTACGAGCCTTCAGGCTCGTCGGTGATCCAGAGTATTCCATGTCGGCGAACATCCCTCGATGTGCGCGCAGCGACAGGACCAGGGATGTCACCAGAACCAGAGCGCCGACCGCGACGTGCGCGCTGTTGATCGGCACGGCCTTACGGGTCAGGACCACGAAGGCGCCGAGCGTGATCTGGACGGCGACGAGAAGGATGAGCAGTCCCGCCGGGCGCGCCAGCACGCGAACGCCGCGATGGTGGTGCCAGATGTGCCCGGCAGTCGCGATTGCGGCCAGCGCAGCGACCACCGCGCCAAGGCGGTGCGCGAAGTGCGTCGCGATCGCGGCATCCCAGCGCGACGGTACGAGTCCGCCGAAGGCAAGCGGAAAGTCTGGAATCGCCAGGCCGGCGCCGGTATGTCGCATCGTCGCGCCGAGCAGGATTTGCAGATAGATGAGCGCGGTCGTCGCGACCGTGAGGCGGCGGAGCAGGCGATCGTCACCGACGGCCTGGCTGAAGCCCCGGGCCACATACCCCGACCGCCAGCCGGGCGACGTGAAGAGCGCGATGCTGACCGTCAGACAGAAGAAGATCTGCGCGAGGCCCGCATGGCCGATGGAGATCGGAGCTGGCAGGAAGAAGCGGACGGTCAGGCCGCCGAGGATTCCCTGAAAGACGACGACCGCCAGCGCGACGAACCCGAGCCGGCGCAGCCACCCGCGAGCCTCCACCCGCCACAGCCAGATCGCCAGGATGATCGTCAGGAAGCCAACCGTGGATGCAATCAGCCGATGGCCGTGCTCGTAAAAAATTCCACCCACCCACTTCGATGGGGGAAACGTGAACATGTTGTAGCCGTAGGTCGTCGGCCAGTCCGGCACGGCCAGTCCCGATCCCGTGCTCGTGACCATCGCTCCGGCCGCGATGAGCAGGAGCGTGGAGGCCGCCACGAGACGACTGTAAAGATGAAGCATGAGAGCGGGATGGGTCCGTGCAGGCCCGACCGTTCAGGTCGGGCGTCCGCGAGTCAGCCGGCAGGTCGGATGATTCGGGCACGCCCGGCCTGAAGGCCGGGCCTACACCCTAGGTGATCTTAAACGTAAACGTGACTTCCTTCGATTCCTTCTCGCCGATCGTCACCGTCTGCGTCATGGGGCCGAGCCGCTCGTGCCAGGCCTCGATCGTGTAGGTGCCCGGCGGCAGCGTTTTCAGCTCGAACGCCCCGGTTTCGTTCGTCACCGCGAAATACGGGTGATCGAGCACGCCGGCGTATGCGTTCATCCAGCCGTGGACGTCGCACTTGAACGGGACCATCACTTCCTTCGCGGTAAAGGTCGCCGTGAACTTCATGCCTTCGACCGGCTGTCCGTTGTTGAATTCCTTGTTGTTCTTGGGGACCGCATGGACGTTGTGCAGTGTCGGGTCGCTGTTGACGATCTCGAGCGGCTGTCCGACGCGGAGGCCGAACACGTGCGGGCGATATCGGCAGCCATCCTGATCGAGCGTCACGGATGCCGTCGGCACGTCCCAGACGTAGGTGCCGAGGCCGTCCTTGACGTACACGAAGACGTTGCCCAGGCCGCCGTCCTTGCCGATGAAGGCTTCGCTCGTCGCGCCCGCCTTGTTCTCCCGCATGCAGACGGGGTCGGCGCTCATCTTGATGGGGTCCGCCTTGGGCAGCGCCCCTTCGACGGCGACCTTGCCGGTGATGTTGCCCGCCTTCGACTCGTCAACTTTCTGACCCGATTGTGCCGCCGCCGGAGAGCTCGGAGCCGCGGACTCGCTTGACGGCTGCGACCCGCCGCACGCGACCGCCGCGGCCAGAGCGGACGCCGCGCAGAATGCCAGAAGCTTCCTCAGATGCATCAGCTGTATCTCCTCAACCGACAATGAATATCACAAACCGCGCAGCTTCCGCAGCACCCGGTCTTCGAGCCAGTGGGCATCCCACCACTCGACCGGGTTGACCGCGCGCCCCTGGACGAGCTGCGTGAAGTGCAGGTGATCGCCTCCTGCGAGCCCGGTCATCCCGCTCCGGCCGAGGGTCTGCCCCTTCTCGACCGTCTGCCCGGCCGCGGTTTCGAACGACGAGAGATGGGCGTACAGCGTCTGGATGCCCAGCCCGTGATCGACGATGACGCAATTGCCGTAAATACCGAGATAATCCGCGAATACCACGCGGCCGCGATTCGCCGACACGATCGGCACGTTGGCCGTCACCGCGAGATCGAATCCAAGATGGATCTGCTGGTCGACCTCGCGTCCCTTGTAAAAGTAGGTCCGGTGATCCGCGAACGCCGACTCGACCTTCGAGTTCCCGAGCTGCTGGAACGGGCCGGTCCAGAGCGCTTCTTTCGCGGTCTGCGATCCGAGCTTCGAAATGGTCTCGGCGTTCTGCCGCCTCAGGTCGCGGTTGATGGTCAGGAACCTGGCGAGGTCATCGCCGTCCGGTTTCAGGTCCGGCGTCCGTTCGAGAATCGCGGGCACGACGCGGCCGATGAAGCTGTCGTCCAGCTCGATGCGGCTCCGGCGGAACGGCTTCGGGAAGACGCGGTGGTCGAAGTCGGCCCGGGCGGTGTTCCCGGCTTCGTCCCGCGCGAAGACGTGCATCGGCGTCTTCAGCTCCTGATCGTGCAGCAGGGCAAAGAACGCGACGTGCAGCGCGGGGTCGGCGATCGCCTTCCCCGCCAGCGCTCCGGCGCCAGACGCCGGATAACCCGGGTATTCGACATCCCCGACGCGAACGCCGGACGAGACGTCAGGCGGGTTGACACGGTACACGACGAGCTCCGTGCCGCCGTGATTCACGTAGTGGTGCGTCGAGATGACCGACGCGCGCGGCGGCTCGAGCCTGACGGTGACGTCGCGGGTCGCCGACGACTCCACGGTGCGGATGCCGTACACGACCGGCCGCGCAGCGGTCACGACGATGCGGGCGGGACCGGACTGCAGACCGGGCACGCTCGATTTGTTGAGCGTGCGCTGGATGCGGAGGCGGTCGGGCCCGTCCTGCGTAATCGTTGCCTCGGTGCCGGTCAGAGCCGCGACGACCGTGCGCTTCTCCTTCTGCTCGACCGCGATCTCCAGCCGGGTGAGCTCACCCCGCGGTGCGTCGATGGCGACCTCGAGCGTTCCGTTTGCGCCCATGACCTTCGCCGGTTGACGGATGTCGATTGCGGGGCCGGACATTCGCCCGGCGACAATCCAGACGCCGCCGGCGATGAGGACGAGTGCGAGGACGAACCCGGCGAGGAAGCGCATGCGCAAGATGATAGCCGGTTGACCGGCCTCGTGAGCGCTTGTTAAAATCCGAGGTTCCTGTCGGCGAGTGCCGGTATCGTCTAGGGGTCAGGACACGTGGTTCTCAGCCACGGGACCGGGGTTCGAATCCCCGTACCGGTACCAACCTTCGCTCGCCTGGAACACCCGCCCCCGCAGTAGAATCGCGCAGTCATGACCACCAGCCGACGCACATTCCTGCAGACCCTTGCAACCGCCGCCGCCATGCCGCGGCTCGGCCTGTCGCGCACTGGGCATGCGCAAGGAGCGTTCAAACACCCCGCAACCGGGACCATCGGTCTGCAGCTGTACAGCCTGCGGCACCTGTTCGAAAAAGGCGACGTCGCCGGCACGCTCGCGATGGTGCGCGGCTGGGGCTTCACCGAAGTCGAGGCTGCCGGCACGTACAAGCTTCCACCATCCGACTTTGCGGCGCAGGTGAAGAAGGCGGGGCTGCGCATCGCTTCCACGGGAGCTGACTTCAACCTGCTCGCGAAGGACGTGGGGAGCGTCATCAAAGAAGCACAGACCTTCGGCGCGCAGCAGGTGATGTGCGCGTGGATTCCGCACGAGGGGCGCTTCTCTCGCGGCGACGTGGACAAGGCGGCGCCGGTTTTCACGAGAGTCGGGCGCGCGATGCGCGATGCGGGCTTACGCTTCCTCTACCACGTGCACGGATATGAGTTCCAGCAGGGACCGGACGGCACGTTGTTCGACGCGCTCGCGAAACAGACCGAGACGGGTGTGGTTGACTTTCAGATGGACGTCTTCTGGGTGGTGCACGGGGGCGCCAACCCAGTCGAGTTGTTCGCGAAGTATCCGGGACGGTTCCCGTCGACGCACCTGAAGGACATGAGGAACGGCACCAAGGTGGGCGAACCGACGGGAGATGCGCCCGACGACACGAGCGTGGTGCTCGGCGAGGGAATCGTCGACATCCCGGGCGTGCTTCGCGCGGCAAACAAGGCTGGAGCGAAGCTCCACTTCATCGAAGACGAGCATCCGCAGTCCGAGAAGCAGATTCCGCGTTCGCTCGAGTACCTCGCCTCGCTCAAGCTGTAGCGGGTAACGAGGGGCACGTGAGGTCCACTCCCGCTACTTCGGCGTGATCTTCGTGATCTTGTTGCCCTGGATGCCGAGGCCCGCCATCAGCCCCTTCTGTCCGAAGACGAAGGCGTAGATGTCGTCCTTCAGCGTGTTGGTCGTGGTGGTCTTCGCCATCCCCTCGTCGACCATGACGATGCTCGGGCCGACGCCGACCTCGAAGCCCTTCGCGCTGTCGAGTTCTGCGAGGGCCGCCGCGTTCATGAAGAACATCGCGTAGCCGTACTGCTGGCCCCCGGCCTGCAGCCCGAAAGAGGCGCCGGTCGTCTTGTAGTAGGCAGCCGCGGTCCCCTTCTTCAGCAGCGCGCCTTCACCATACTGACCGCCGATGCCCAGGCCGGCCTTCGTGACCTTCGGGAAGACCAGAATCGCGTGCGCCTTCGGCCCGAGCTGCTTGGCCAGCGGCGCGCCGGCGCTCAACTGCTGCAGGGACGACTGCGACGCGCGTGTGAGCTCGGCCGCCTCTGTTTTTCCCTTGTCCTGAGCGATTGACGGGTGCGCCGCACAGATAAGTGCGGTGCCCACCAGAACGCCTGCCATCCATGTCGTCCTCATCGCCGAACTCCTTGCGGCTCGATGACTGAGCCGATTCCTCGGGCCGGTTTCTCGACATCCGTTCGCATGGCGGCCACGAGGTCTTTCGAGCCTGAGCCCCACCGCGAGATCGACCTGACGGCCTGTGTGAACGGGATGTCGAGGGCGTGCACACGTTCGCGGCTGAGGATGTATACGGCCCCGGCGAGCGGTGTCGGCACCGACGGCACGAAGACCGTGAATCGGCCGTCGTCGAGTTCTTCGATGATGAACGCGGGGACCAGCGCGTCCTCGATTTCGACCAGCGCCGGCATCCAGGCGCTCTCCTCACTGTCTCCCGCCAATCGCTGAGTCAGACTGCGCAGCAGGCCGTACCCGGGAAGTCTCTCGAAGAACACCACTTCCATCCGCTCGCGAACCGCTCGCCCTGCTCGAGTGCGTATGGCTGCACCGACGATGAAACAGAAGGCCAGCACCAGCAGCAGAGAGAAGAAGCCTTCAGCCGGTACCCAGTCCGGCAGCAACGCCGCAAATGGCCGGACCAGGCCCGCGACCGACTTCATGCCTTTGAGCAGGAGCAGCACCGCAAGGTAGACGGGCACCACGACGAACAAGCCCCCCACGAGCGTGCTTGTGACGAGTTCGCGCGTGTATCTCATGCTTCGCGGCCTCGGCTCGGAACACTATGCGGGCCGCGCCCATCACCCATCAGAAGACGAGCGCGGCCCGGCATTGAAGAGCGAACCCGCTACCGCGTCGCGCGGCGCCGCCTGGCCGTGAGGCCCAACCCCGCTACGAGCGAAGCGAGGCCCACGAGGCCAAGAAGCGGCAGAAGGCTGGCGGTCTTGGGCAGCTTCCTCGGCGCAGCGCCTGAGGTCGCAGCCGGCGCAGCTGCCGTCTGTGGCGTCGACGGCGCCGACGCCGAGGAGGCCGACGGCGCAGCGGCCGCGGGCGTTCCGGCACCAGCTCCGGCACCAGCACCGCTCTTGGCAAGCGTCGCCTGCACTTCCCTTTCGGTCACGACCCTGGGTGGCTTCGTCGTGATGATGGTCGCCGACAGCCGATCGTTGGCGCGGAAGTCCGAAATCTGCGCGGGCTGGCCCTCGCGCATGATCTTGACACCGCGCTTGTCGATGTCGCTCTGCGTGAACATCTTGTTGCCTTCGTCGGTGCGAACGATGATGCTCGTGCCAGCGACATGCAGCACGGTTCCGTTCTTCACCTCAGTCACGGTGACGGGGGTCACGGTGGTCCTCGTGGTGACGGTCGCGGTGCCTGACATGCCAGGCTTCAGTTCGTGCACCGACAGCTGCTTCCCGTCGACGTTGAACCGGAAATCGTCTGGCACGGTCAGTTCCCTCGTGCCTTCGGGCAACTTGACGACGAGCTGGTTGCCGTCCACCGCGATGATCTGGAACTTCTTGGTTTCCGCCGCCGTACTTGTCGTCTGCGCCGACGTGACTGCGGCCGTCAGGCAGACGAGCGCTCCACCCAACACCACCCGAACTACTGCGCGAGTCATAAAGCCTCCACTCACTTCCGTACGAGTCCCCACGTGCCTCAGGACACGTGGGACGATCAGAGCCCGTCGACCCGGGAAACGGCCGCGCCGTCGGCACGCACGGCACGGACGATGTACCGTTGCGGCGCCGGACCGACGTGGTAGAACGGATAGCACGTGACCAAGGTGAGCGAGCGTGTGGGCGTTGCGTCGAGCACAGATACGTCCTCTGGGTAGACGATCCAGGTCCGTTCGACGCGGTAGACCTCCTTCCCTCGCAGCGTTTCCAGTTCGATGACATCGGCGGGCCCGACGTCTTTCAGGCCTCTGAAGAACCCGTCGCGATGCCCCGCAATTCCGGAATTGCCATCCGTCCCCGGCAGTGCCGTGTCTTCGATGTGACCCACGGCGCGGTTGAGCGTGAAGTCGTCGGTGCCTGGAAGGACCGCCACCTCGAGGCGGATCTTCGGGATGCGCAGAACCGCGAGCGGCGGCGGTGCAGGTTCGTTCAACGCGTCCCGCCAGGCGCTGATGCGTTTGGGGTCCCATAGGCTCAGGTCCGGTGTGGCGGTCTCCTGCGGCGCGGCCGCCTGGAGGACTGCGAAGCGCGCGAGCTCGTGACGGGCGCCCGTCACGCCTTCGATGTACAGCGCGCCCCACGTCACCACGCACACAAGGCCGCACACCCAGAGCCGGCGCCTTCTGCCAACAGCCAGGCCCACCGGGAGCGAGGGACCTGCGGGAGCATTCGATCAGCAGAGGCACGTCGTGTGCCACGGCAGGGGCCGAGGATCCCTGCCGTTTCGGCATGCCCGGCAGGGAGCCGCCCGGCGCCTCGCCCGGCCTGACGGAGCGGCTCCGGAATGCCGTGGCTGGACGCTCGCCGACCCGCGCATGACAATAGGCCTGCCCAGTTGATGATTCCCGATTCGCCAGGGCTGCGTCGCATCTCGTCCGGGGTGGCGATTGGTGTGGGCGCCTGGCTGGTCGCGCTCGGTCTGGGCCGTGCCGAGTTCCTCAAGACGATCGAGCTGAAGACCTACGATCTGCGGCTGCGCGTGACCGCCCGGCCCGAAACCGCGCGCAAGGACATCGTCCTCGTCGAGATCAACGAGAGCACGCTACGGACGCTGGAGCCGCGTCGCGGCGACGCTGGCCATGGCCGCGCGCGATCTATGCACCGTTCTCGACTTCCTCGCGCGGGCCGGCGCGCGCGCCATTGCGATCGACATCCTGTTCCTCGAGCGGACACGCGTGAAGGATTCGACTACGGCGGCGCCAAGTGGAGCGGCGCCGAGTCGGACGACGCTCTTGGTTGCCGCCACCCGCCGTGCCGGCAATGTCGTGCTCCTCGCCGACGCGGTCTACGAGGGCACGGCGGCCAAGATGGCATCGGCGCCGGAATGGCCGGGGATGCTGGCCTTCGGGCCGGAAGATGGTCCCTGGCAGGCCGAGGCCCGTCCGACCCTGACGCCGCCCTTTCCGCAGCTGGCCGCGGCCGCCGCGAACGTCGGCCATAACTTCATGTCGTACGACGCCGACGGTCCGTGGCGCCGCTGGGCGCCGTTCGTGCAGAGCGACGGTCGCGTCGCTCCCTCGCTTGGCCTGGCGGCGACGATGGTGGCGGAAAAGATCCGGCCCGAGGAGCTGAAAATCGAAGAGCGCGCGATCGTCGTGCGCGACAGTCAGCTTCCATCTTCTTCGAGAGCGCGTCGCGATCGTTCGGCGCGGCGCAGGGCGAGGACACCGTCCGCGCGCTGATCAACTATCAGGGTCCGGCGTTGCTCGACGATGGCAAGTCGCGGCCCTATCCGACCTACTCCTTCTACGACGTCCTCGTACGCCGCAGAGCAGACAGGCGGAAGGACAGACGCCTGGTCTGGATCCCGAGGTGTTCAGCGGAAAGATCGTGTTCATCGGCGCAACGGCGCAGGCGCTGTTCGACGTGTTTCAGACGCCGTTTCGAACGCGGGCGCATGCCGGGCATCCAGGTGCACGCGACCACCGCGGACGACATCCTGTCGGGCCGCTTCATGCGTCCGGCCGGCGATCGGATCGCGGATCGGCGGTGACGGCAATCGCAGCTCTTGTCGGCCGCGCTGCTCTTCGCGGCGCTTCCGCTTCGATGGGCCCTCCTCGCTACCGCAATACTCGTCTCCGTCTACGGGGTCGTCTCGCTCCGGCTCTTCTCGAATGGCCTGTGGATCGCCGTCGCACAGCCCGCGGTCGCCCTCGTCCTCGCCGCCTTCGGCGGCGTCGGTTATCAGTACTTCGTCGAAGGCCGCGAGAAGCGAAAGGTCAAGGGGTCTGTTCGGCCGATACGTGTCCAAGGATGTCTACGAGCAGCTCATGTCGGATCCGACGCTCGCCGAGCTCGGCGGCAAGCGCCGCGAGATGACCGTGCTCTTCTCGGACATCCGCGGATTCACCGCGCACTCAGAGAAGGGACAGGCCGAAGACGTCGTCGCGATGCTGAACGAGTACTTTTCGCGAATGGTGGAAATCGTCTTCAAGCACCACGGCACGCTCGACAAGTTCGTGGGCGACATGGTCATGGCGCTCTTCGGCGCGCCGCTCGACGACGACGCGCACGCGGACCATGCGGTCGAGACGGCCATCGAAATGGTAACCGGGCTGAAAGCGCTCAACGCCACGTGGGCCGCGGAAGGAAAGCCGCCGCTCGACATCGGCATCGGCATCAACTCCGGGGACATGATCGCGGGCAACATCGGGTCGCGGGCGATCATGAGCTATACCGTCATCGGCGACGCCGTGAATCTCGGATCGCGGCTGGAGAGCCTGAACAAGGAATACGGCACCCGGATTATCATTAGCGACGCCACCCGGTCGCGGTTGAAGGGCTCTTACACGATCCGTCCGCTGGGTGACGTTGTCGTCAAAGGCAAAACCAAACCGGTAGCCATCTTCGAGGTGCAGACATGAAGGTCGTCATCGCCGGGCTCATCGTCGCGGCCGTCGCGCAGCCCGCCTATGCCCAGCTGGGAGCGCTCGAGAAGGGCCTCAAGCGCGCCAAGCAAGTCAACGAGATGGTCTGGACCGAGGAGAAGGAGCGCAAGCTGGGGGAGTCGGTCAGCACGCAGGTTCGAGCGCGGTTCGGCGTGGTACAGGATCCGGCGGTTCACAAGTACGTGACGCTCGTTGGCACCGTCGTCGCGCAGCAGACCAGCAAGCCCAATCTCAAGTGGACCTTCATCGTCCTCGACACCGACGGTGTGAACGCGTTTGCCTCGCCGGGCGGGTTCGTCCACGTCACGCGCGGCGCGCTGGCGCTCCTGCAGAACGAGGCGGAGCTGGCGGGTGTGCTCGGCCACGAGATCGGCCACATCGTGAAGCAGCACACGATTAACGCGATTCGGAAGAGCAAGGCGGTCGAGATCGGCACCGAAGAGGCGGCGGCAGCCGGCGAGGCGGTTCTTCTCGACCGGTTCGCGCAGATGGCGTACACGAACATCATCGAGAACAACTTCGATCGCGGCGACGAGATGGACGCCGACAAGGAAGGCGTGACCGCCGCGAGCAAGGCAGGCTACGCGGCGAACGGGCTGTCCAGCTTTCTGGCGCGGATCGCGGAGCGCAACAAGAACATGACCCAGCGAAACGGCATGTTCGCCTCTCATCCCGACCTCAAAGCGCGGCAGGATGGCATCGCGAAGACGATTCAGAGCGGAAATCTGAAAGGAGCGGCAACCGTCGAGGCGCGCTACAAGCAGACCATCACGTACCCGCCGGTAGACGTCACCATCGTGCCGACCGCCACTGACGGATTGGCAGGCCTGGTCGGTGGCAGCAAGCCGGCGGCGCCGACCGAGGAAGAAAAGAAGAAAGAGGCGGAGGCCGGTCAGAAGAAGAAGGGGTTCGGCCTTGGCAGCCTCGCGAAGCCCTTCGGCGGAGGCGGCGAGAAGCAGAGCGCGCAGGTCTCCGCATCCGCCGGCGCTCGAGGCGTCGCGCCGGACCGCGACGCCAAGGGTGGCTCGAATCCGGCGCTGGTCGCGACGTCGGTGACGGCGGCCGATGTCGCGGAATTCAAGAAGGGGATTGCCTGACCCATTATCCAGCCCACGTTCTGATCGGAGTCGCCGTCTTCCTGACGGCGATCCTGATTCGCGGCGTCACGCCGAACCGCCTCATCCAGCGCAAGCTGGGCCTGTCGCTGCTGCTCTCGGCTGCCTACATCGCGATCAACCTGTGGTTGACATTTGCGGTGACGTCGGCCGCGACGGTCGAGCGTCTCGTCTCGGTCGAACAGCTCCTCATCATTCTTGCCGCGTTGAACGTCCTGATTCTCGTCCTGGTCAACCCGTTGCGTGTCGACAGGGTTCCGGACCGTTTCCCGCCGATCGTCCAGGACGCTGTCCTGATCGGTGCTTTTCTGGTCGTTGGAACCGTCATCTTCGAAGAAAAGCTGCTGACCACGTCGGCGGTCGGCGCGGTCGTCGTCGGCTTCGCGCTGCAGGACACGCTCGGCAACGCGTTCGCCGGCCTCGCGATTCAGATCGAGAAGCCGTTCCACGTCGGGCACTGGGTCGCGATCGGCCCGCACGAGGGCCGCGTGTCGGAAATCACCTGGCGCGCCACGAAGCTCCGCACAAAGACGGGCAACTTCGTCATCGTGCCGAACAACGTCGTGGGCAAGGAAGCCATCGTCAACTACTCTCAGCCAGCCGCCCCGAGCATGATCGAGGTCGAGGTCGGCGCGAGTTATCTCAGCTCCCCCGGTGAAGTCAAAACGGCCGTCCACGAAGCGCTCGCAAATTCGAAACGGGCGCTGACCGAACCGCCGCCCGACGTGCTCGTCAAGGGCTTTGCGGCCTCATCGATCGACTATCGTGTGCGCTTCTGGATCGACGACTGCGAGCGGGACGAGGAGGCGCGCGACCAGGTTCGCGCCGCGATCTACTACGCGTTCCGGCGGCACGGGATCGAGATCCCGTACCCGATTCAGGTTCAATACGATCGTCAGGAAGCCATCGTCGGCCGCGAGGAGGAAATCTCCGGCCGCGCCGCGCTGCTGGCCAGACTCGATCTGTTCGCGGGGCTCTCTGGGCAGGATCACGCGCGGCTCGCCGAGGCGGCGCGCGATCGTTTGTTCGGCGACGGCGAGCGGATCGTCCGCGAGGGGGAACCGGGCAGCTCGCTGTTCGTGATCGCGAGCGGGCGCGTCGTCATCCTGTCGGGTGCCGGTCCCTCAGGCCCCGGCCGCGAGGTGGCGACGCTCGATCCCGGCGCGTACTTCGGTGAGATGTCGCTGCTGACAGGCGAGCCGCGCAGCGCGACGGTCGCCGCCCGGGGCGACTGCCGGGTTCTCGAGATCGACGCTGCCACGTTCCGCGCGGTGGCTGAAGCCAATCCACTCGTGCTCGAGCACGTCGGCCTGGCGGCGATGACACGCCGCGACGCGCTCGCCGCCGCGCGCGCCGCGGCCGCGACAACGGTCGCGACCGCGGATCACGCCCGGTCGTTCATTCTGCGGATGAAGCGCTTCCTGCGCCTGCCTTAGTACCGATAGCGAGCGCCCGCCTCGCGGAACGCTCGATCGTATCCCTCCCGGAATGCGATTCGATACTCGTTCTTGTACGCTTCACGCGAGCCGGAACGGCTGTTGTAATGGCGATCGCCTTCGCGGTACCACTTGTGCCGCGCCGGCTCGTACGGATCGCGGTCGCGCAGATCCTCGAGACCCTTTTCGTAGCCCTCGCTGAAGCCGTACTGGGATGCCGGGCCGGCGTACCCGCGATTGCCGTAGCCTCCTCCCGGGTAGCCGTACCGAGAGTTCGGGTAGTAGCCACCGTTGGGGTACCGGCTGTCACCCCCGTTGGGGTACCGGTTTCGGTCCCAGTTGCCGGAGCGGGAGTAGCCGTTGCGATATCCGGCTTCGTATCCGCGCCGGAAGTCGCGCCGGTACGAATTGACGTCGCCTGTGCGACGGTCGTAGCCCCTTTCGGCGCGCCGGTAATCGTTGTTGTCGTTGAAGTCGAATGGGCGGTTCTGCCGAGCGTCCCGCTCCCCGTGCTGCAGCCCCTCACGATACCCGTTGTCGAAGCCGTAGCTTCCGTTCGTGGCGGAGGGGTAGCCGTCGTGCCGGCGAACCTGCGCCGACGCCGGCTCCGCCGCAGCCAGGATCACAAGCGCCAGGCCGACACCCAGACTGATCCGGATCATCGTTATGCTCCTGTGCAGGCGCGGGAGGGGCGTCTCCCGGGTGAGCCAGGCTGCAAGAACAGGACCAGCGAAAAAGGGCCGGATTTTCTACTGAGTCCAGACCAGGACGCGATCGCCCCGTCGCCCACGGTGGTCAATCACCAGGCGCGGCCCCATCCGTTCGATGTCGTCGACGGTGATACGGATGCGTTTGCCGTGGATGCCGCTGTCCGCCAGGATGTCGAGCGGATCGTCCTTTAATCGGATAAGCCAGAACGGAATGTTGATCCGGACGATGCGTTCGTCGCCGGAGTCCCAGGCCATTACGCGCAGCGACTCGAGCTTCGGGCGGGCGCCAGGCGGCGCTGGCTCATCGAAGCGGGTCGCGATGATGTTGTCGTCGCGGTCGAGCTCGATGAGCGGTTTCTGATCCTTGAACCGCGCGCGCTCCCGCTCGAAGGTCTGATCGGCGGTCGCTGGCGAGGCCTCCACCGTGTCGACCTGCTTGGCGACGAAGTAGATGCCGGTGACCGCGACACCGACGAGGCCGATCGCGCAGATCACGACGATGCCGATGACGACCCAGACCCAGGTGGGGACTCGGTTGGCCATTCAGGACTGCGTGAAAGGATAGCGCATTCTCTACCTTGCGACTCGGGCGAGTCCTCGTCTCGCGTCCTCGACACAGGCGGGGTCGTTCCCACGCTCGCAGAGCGCCATAGCCTGCTGGTACTCGCCGCGAGCGCCGCCTGGGTCGCCGACCTGTTCAGCGGCCTTCCCGAGCTCGACCCTCGAGCGTCCTGCCACCCAGTCTGCGGGCGCCGATTCGAGCGCGGCGCGCAGGTCCTTGCTCGCCTCGTCGCGCCGGCCTGCGCCGAGACGCGCGGATCCTCGCTTGTACCGCCACAAGGCTTCCTCGCCTGGTATCCGCCGCCGGCTGTCGCCGGCAAACTTCGCGAGCCCATCCGAGAGAACACGGTCGGCGTCGGCGTACCGCTGGCCTCGAAGCATCGTGGAAGCCTTCTCTAAAATGATCAGACGATTTCTGGGGTACTCGCGTTCGAGCGTTGCCAGGACGCGGAGCGCCGCGTCGTACTGCCGCTCGCGGTTGTAGACCAGAATCAGGGCGAACCGTGCCTCGACCTGCAGTTCACCGGGATAGTCGGCCGCTTCATCAATCATGCGAATGCCGCGCTCCCGGCCGCCGCCGAATCCGGCCGCGTACGCCATCCAGCGCATCGGCAGCGACAAGGCCGAAACGAGGTATCGATACGTGCCGACGATGAGCCCCGCGTCCTTCCGCTTCGGATCGAGCTCGAGCACACTCTCGTGCGCGTCGAAGGCGCGCTTGGCTACACGGAAGCCCGCAAGGGCCTTTCCCTCGACCGTGGCCGTGTAGGACGCCTGGAGCCCGAGCGCGGAGCCGTGGTCGTAGTGCGCCTGTGGATCGCGCGGCCGTGAGGCGACGCTCCGTTCCGCGAGCGCGAGCGCTCGTTCAACGTTGACCCGAAACCGTTGGTCGAGCGCCGGGTCGGGCTGCCGCAGCTCGATGCGGGCTCGGGAGATGCCGCCCAGGTAGTGATCGACGGTGACCGCGCCGCGCTGATAGAGAATCTGAAGCCACGTCACGGCGGCCAGCGCGCGGTACGTGGCCGGATCCTCGGGCGCCAGGTCGCGTGCCTTCCCGAGCAGCGCGATCGCCTCCTCGCGATCGAGGTTGTAGGCGAGGTCGAAGGCCTGCTTCCTGAGCTCCGGTGCGCTCTGGGCAGCCGCCGGGTGGACCAGCGTCAGCAACAGCCAGACGCTACAGAAGAATCGCACGGCCCAGGCCCCGCTCGGCGGCCCTGCGCCACGCGAGCTCTGCCGCTGCAACGTCCTCGACCGCCATGCCGAGAGACTTGAAGATGGTGATCTCACCCGGCGACGTCCGCCCCGGAAGTCGTCCGGCGACGACGTGCCCGAGTTCCCCCGCGATGTGATCCGGTCCGAAGCGGCCCTCCTGGATCGCGAGCACGATGTCGCCCGCTTCGGCCAGCGCCCCGGCCCGCGAATCCACTACGAGGCGCGCCGATGCGACGAGCGCGCCGTCCATCTCGCGCACGTCGGGACGGCACGCGCCGACCGCACAGACATGCGCGCCGTCCGCGACCCAGGCGCGCTCGACGACCGGCACCGGCGAGGCGGTCGCCAGGACGATGACGTCGGCGCCGTCGACCGCGGCGCGTGCGGATGGGACCGCGCGAACAGGGGCGGGAGCCTGGGGGGCCATCTCGAAGGCGAACCGATCGCGGTTGGCGGGCGTCGGGCTCCAGACACGGACATCCTTGAGCCGCCTGACGAGTGCGATCGCTTCGAAGTGGCTGCGCGCCTGCACACCGGACCCGAGAATGGCGAGCGTCGTGCCGTCCGCGGAATCCGGGCGCGCCATGTGGCGTGTCGACACGGCCGATACCGCCGCCGTCCGCGCCTCGGTGATGAACCGTCCGTCCAGCAGAGCAATCAGGGCGCCGGTTTCGGGATCGAGCAGGACGATCGTGGCGAGGTGTGTGTGTAACCCGCGCGCCGCGTTTGCGCCGAAGACCGTCACCAGCTTCGCGCCCAGCGCGGCGGGCGCCGGCTGGTACGCCGGCATGACGCCGAAGAAGGACTTCGACGGGCCCACTTGCAGCACGGTCCGCACAGGCTGCACGACTTCGCCAGCCGAGAACGTTGCCAGCGCGACCTCCATCGCGTCGATGAGATCGCGCATGGGGAGGACCGTCTTGACATCCGCTTCGGATAGAACAATGGCCATCTTGTAGCGAAGTTTAGAATGTCTGGGGGAATGATTCACAGGATTCGCACGATCGATGCGCACGCCGCCGGCGAGCCCCTCCGGCTCATCGTCGAGGGCTTTCCGCGCGTCGAGGGCGCAACGATGCTCGAGAAGCGGGAGTGGGTTCTCGAGCATCACGATCGGCTGCGGCGCGCGTTGATGCTCGAGCCGCGCGGACACTCCGACATGTACGGCGCCCTGTTGACCGAGCCTGAACGCCCCGACTCCGATGCCGGGGTGCTCTTCATGCACAACGAAGGCTACAGCACGATGTGCGGCCACGGGATCATCGCCGTGGTCACCATCGCCCTGGAACGCGCGCTGCTCACCCGCCGGTTTGGCCAGGACGAGATCGTGCTCGATTCGCCGGCCGGCCCGGTGCGCGCCCGGCCCGTCGTACACGACCGGCCCGATGCTTCGGCCGGGGCGGTGCGTGTCGAGCGCGTGGCCTTCTCCAACGTCCCGTCGTTCGTGCTCGCGGCCGGAGTCCCGGTGAAGCTCGGCGCGCGCGAGCTCCGGGTCGACGTCGCCTTCGGCGGTGCCTTTTATGCCATAGCAGACGTCGAAGCGGCCGGCCTCGCGATCGATCCCCGACGGCTCCCTGAGCTGCGCCGCGCGGGGATGGCCATTCGCGACGCGGTCGAGGCGACATTGAAAGTGGTGCATCCCCTCGACCCGGGTTTGCGTGGACTCTATGGCACCATCTTCACCGGACCATCCACCGGCAGCGCCGATCTCCGAAACGTAACCGTGTTCGCCGACGCCGAGGTTGATCGATCGCCGTGCGGCACCGGCACATCGGCGGTGATGGCAGTGCTCGCCGCGATGGGGCTGCTCGCGCCCGGCGCGTCGTTCACGCACGAGAGCATCGTTTCGACGATCTTTCGCGGCCGCATCCTCCACGACACTGTCGTCGGCGATCTGCCCGCCATCGTGCCTGAGATCGAAGGCTCGGCGTGGATCACGGGAGAGCACACCTTCCTCGTGGACGACAGGGATCCTTTGCGGGGTGGCTTCCGCCTGTATTAAACTTCGCATTCCCTTCAACTTACCGGGTCACACAGGGGTCCCATGCTGGGCAAGACGATCGGGAAATACCGCGTCGTCGAAAAGATTGGCCGTGGCGGCATGGGTACCGTTTACAAGGCCGTCGACGAAACCCTGGATCGCGAGGTCGCGGTCAAGGTCCTGAACCCTGAGATTGGTGAGAGCGCCGTCGTCCGTCGCTTCCGTGCCGAAGCGATGACGCTCGCGCGGCTGAACCATCCCGGCATCGCCACGATCTACGAGCTGTTCCGCACCGACGATGACCTGCTGATGGTGATGGAGTTCGTCCGCGGCGAGACCTTCGACCGTATGATCGAGCGCCTCGGCCCGCTCCCGCCTGCGCGTGCCGCGAGCCTTGGCGCCCAGGTGCTCGACGCCCTGGGGCATGCGCATCGCGTCGGGATCGTCCACCGCGATCTGAAGCCGGCCAACCTCATGCTGAGCGAGTACGGCGCGGTCAAGATCATGGATTTCGGGATCGCCCGCGTCGTCGGGACGGAGCACCTGACGTCCGACGGGCTGATGATGGGAACGCCCGCTTACATGGCGCCCGAACAGGTCCTGGCGACCGAGGTGGACGCCCGTGCCGATCTGTATTCCGTCGGCGTGGTGATGTACCGGCTCCTCAGCGGCAACCTGCCATTCAATGCCGACACCGCCATTGCCATGGCGCACAAGCAGGTCAAGGATCCTCCGACACCGCTGCACCAGTTCCGCGCGGAGCTGCCGCCATGGTGCGAGGAAGTCTTGTGGCGAGCACTGGCGAAGTCTCCCGCCGATCGGTTTCAGACCGCCGAAGAGTTCCGCGATGCCCTGATTGGCCACGGTGCGTCGCTGATGCCGATGGCGCCCCAACCCGCGCCGCTCGAGACGACGCTGCCGCCCGACCTGACCCCTGCTGTGACCGATCCGTCCGAATCGGTTCTGGCGTCCCAGGAGTCCGCGTTCGCCGCGACCATCCCGGTCGTGACCCCTGCGGGGATCGCGCTCGCCGCACCCCATCCAGGTGGAGAGGGAAGCGATCGACTGGACGCGCCAGCGACATCGCGGGCCGGCGAACACACGACGGTGATTCTGAAGAAGCAGCATCTGGCGGCTGCCGCCGGGTTGTTTGCGCTCCTCGTTCTAGCCCTCAGCGGCTTTGCCCTCATCGTCACGCGGCGGCCGGTCGCGGCGCCGGTGACTTCCGATGGCGAGCCACGCGCCGATACCGCGCCTCCGACGGCTGCGACTCCGCCGCCGCCGACGGGTTCCCCGAGTAATGGACCTGCCGCCGCGCGCGAGCCAACGCCCGATCGTCCGCCAGTCGCGCGGGACGCGGCGCTGCCGCCGCTGACGATTGTCGACGTCCGGTTCGTGGCCGCCGAAGGAACGCGGGTGCGAGAACGGGAGGCGATCATGACATTCTCCGCGGGTGTGTTGACCGTCGCGGAGCGGAACGGCGCGGTGATTCGGTCGTTGCCCTACGAACACATCATGAGCGTGAGTTATTCGCGGTCCAGGCAGCCGATGTGGCGGTCGCCGCGTGGTCCGGCGCCCGTGCTGCGTGTCGGAGGCGGAGCGTTCGCGATGTTCCGCGCGGATCCCCACTGGGTCTCGATCCGCACGAAGGGAGCCTTCCTCGTTCTGCGGATCGGGCCCGAGCAGATCCGGAGCCTGCCGGAGGCCTTCTCGCAACGCGCCGGCGTCAAGGTGGACGTCGTCCGTTCGCGCGCCCGCTGATGATTAGCCTGTCGTTCGTCGACAGCGGCACATCGCGAACACACCGACTGCGGGACGGCGTGACCGTCGTCGGCCGCGCCCCCACGTGCGACCTCGTCATCAACCATCCAACGGTTTCGCGTCAGCACAGCCGAATCCGTTGTGAGGCAGGCCGCTGTTTCGTCGCCGATGCGGGCAGCCGCTATGGCACGCGCGTGAATGGAACGCCATTGGATGGAGAGGGCGAGCTGGTCGCCGGCGACGTCGTCACGGTCGGTGCGATCTCCATCACGATCGAACAGCGGGTTCCGGAGCGTGAGCTGCTGTCGGACGGCCATCAGCTTCTCGAAGACTCGGGCACTGTGGTGCGGCACGTGGCGGCCGCGGCCGCCCGGGGAGCGTTGGTTTCGAGCCAGGGCGAACGGCGGAAGGAGGGAGATCGGCGCAAAGTGAATCTCGGCCGGGCTGCAGGCGAGCGCCGCAGCGGCCGCGAGCGACGCGGCGGGCGCTTCGTCACGCTGCTCACCGAGATCGCCAGGACCCTCGTCACGGTCCAACCGATCAACGAGATGCTCGGAAAGGTCGTCGATCTCGTGTTCGAGGTCGTACCGGCCGAGCGCGTGTTCCTCCTGCTTCGCGACACACCGGACGAGCCGCTGACGGCGCGCGTCGTGCGGAACCGCGACAGGACCGTGCCCGGGCGGACGTCGCTCAGCCGGACAGTCGTCAACCGCGTCATGCGCGAGCGTGTCGCGATGCTCGCTTCGGACGCGCCGGTCGACTCGCGCCTGGACGGTGCCACGAGCGTTCAGGCGATGCGCGCTCGATCGTTCATGTGCGCGCCGCTCTGGAATCGCAACGACGTCATCGGCGTCATGTACTGTGACAATCCGCGCGCGAAGCAGTTCGCGCCGGACGACCTGGACGTCTTCACCGCGTTCTGCGGCTATGCGGCGGTGGCGATCGAGCAGGCGCGTCTGTCCGCGCAGCTCATGGAAGAAGTCAAGCGCCGCGAACGGCTCCAGCGCTATCACTCGCCGGCCGTCGTCAACAGGATTCTCCATGGCGGGACGGGCACCGACGCCCCGTTCCTCGCGCAGGAGCGCGAGGTCACCGTGATGTTCTGCGATCTGGTCGCGTTCACCAGCTTCGCGGAGCATCATCCCGCGCTCGCGGTAGCCTCGTTTCTCAACGCGTTCTTCACGCGCATGGCCGAGGCGATCTTCGAGCACGAGGGCACGCTCGACAAGTTCGTCGGCGACGGGATTCTCGCGGTGTTCGGTGCGCCGTTCGAGCAGCCGGATCACGCCGCCCGGGCCGTCGCCGCGGCGCGCGACATGCGCCGCGCGCTGGCTGCCATGAACGCGGAGCCGGGAGCCACGCCCTTCCACGTGCGTATCTCGCTGAATTCCGGGCGCGCGCTGACCGGCGACATCGGCTCGCCGCGCCGGCGGGAGTTCACCGTCCTCGGCGATGTCGTCAACACGGCGTCCCGCGTCGAGACCGTGACGGAACCGGATCAGATCCTGATGACGGGATCGACCTGGGCGATGGTCAAGGACCAGTTCAAGACCCGGAAGGTCGGCTCGAACACGCTGCGCGGGCGGGACACGGTGACCGATTTGTACGAGTTGTTGGAGTAGGCCCGACCTTCAGGTCGGGCGTGGTGGGATCGCGCCGGCCCCCGAGCTAGTACCCCACGGCGACGCCATCCTTGCGCCGATCCGATCCTCCGCTGAGAGCCTTCGTACGCGGATCGATCAGAATCCCTTGATACCCGCCGTGCGTGCCGCCCGGCTCGGCCAACCGGTGGCCCATCGCCGTCAGTTTTGCCCGGACCTCCTCGGGAATTCCGTCCTCGAGCGCGAGCCGCGCGCCGTGGTTGAAGCGCGGGGCGTCGCCGGCCGCCTGGACGTCCATCTTGAAGTCGATGAGGTTGAGCAGTACCTGCACGTGCCCCTGGGCCTGGTGGTCGCCGCCCATCACCCCGAACGAGAGCCACGGCCGTCCATCCTTCATGACCATGCCCGGCACGAGCGTGTGGAACGGCCGCTTCCCTGGTCCGATCACGTTCGGATGCGACGACGAGAGCGAGAAGAGACTTCCACGATTGTGCAGCGCGATTCCCGTGTCGCCGGCGACGATCCCGGCGCCGAAGGTGTTGAACAGCGACTGAATGAGGGAGACGACGTTGCCGTGCTGGTCCGCGGCGGTGAGATAGACGGTGTCGCCAGAGGCCAGCGGCCAGGGGCCGGCGCCCAGCGGATTGTTTGCCCGATCGCCAGACTCTGACGCCTTGCCTGCAGGAGCGTAGGTCCCGGCCTTCGAAAGATTGATCTCTTTTCGCCGATCGGCGGCGTACTCCTTCGAAATCAGCCGCCGCAGCAGATCGCCTGGCACGGAGCCGGGATCGGCCAGATACGCGTCGCGGTCGGCGTATGCGATCTTCTTGGCTTCGACGAGCAGATGCAGGTACGCGGCCGTGTTGTGGCCGAGCGCCGCGACGTCGTAGGCTTCCAGGATGTTGAGCATCTCGAGCGCCGCGAACCCCTGCGTGTTCGGCGGCAGCTCGTACACCTGGTGGCCGCGGTACGACGTCGAGATCGGCTCGACCCAATCGGATCGGTGCGCCGCGAGATCTTCGGCGGTCAGAAAGCCGTCGCGCTTCGCCATGTCGGCGGCGATCGCCTGGGCGAGCGGCCCGCGATAAAAGGCGTCTCGTCCACCGCGCGCGATCGCCTGCAGCGTCGCGGCGAGCTTCGGGTTGGCGAAGGTCTCTCCGGCGCGTGGCGCGCGCCCCCCGACGAGGAACGTGGCCGCCGCCGCCGGGTCCTTCGCGAGCCTGTCTTCGGCCGACTGCCACTGTCCGGCGATGATCGGCGTGACGGCATAGCCGTCGCGCGCGTACGAGATCGCGGGCTCGAGGACGCGCGCAAGCGTCTTCGTCCCGAATCGCTGCAGGAGCTCCGCCCAGCCGTCAACCGCGCCCGGCACCGAGACAGACAGCGGTCCGCCGCCGGGGATGTCGCTGAGGCCGCGCGAGCGGAACGCGTCGAGCGTCGCTGTCGACGGCGCCCGGCCGCTCGCGTTGAGGCCCGACAGCTTCCCGGTCTTTGCGTCGTAGACGATCGCGAAGAGATCCCCGCCGACGCCGGTCATCGTCGGTTCGGTGACCGACAGGACCG
Source organism: uncultured Acidobacteriota bacterium (assembly GCA_963847125.1). Classification (GTDB taxonomy): domain Bacteria; phylum Acidobacteriota; class Vicinamibacteria; order Vicinamibacterales; family 2-12-FULL-66-21; genus DATAEE01. The sequence goes on along the minus strand of CAWJYM010000004.1, from coordinate 82,744 downwards.
CCGCCGCGGTCACGGCAGCGTCGACCGCGTTGCCTCCCTCCTGCAGGACTCTCAGGCCGGCAGCCGAGGCAAGGGGTTGGCTGGTCGCGACCAGACCGTTTCGAACGATGACTGGCGGACGGGTTTCAGGCACGAGCGCGAGCCAGCATATCGCGGCGGCGGGAATCAGGATCAGGCGCATGGCCGGCATGTTACCGCGGCTATCCTAGCAACCGCACGTCTCCGACGAACCGGTATCCGCGTTTGGGAACGGTCTCGATGTATTTCTGGGAAGCGCCGTCGCCCAACGCCTTGCGGAGGACTGAGATCCGCTGAGCGATCGTGTCGTCCCCCACGAAGGTCCCCGCCCACACGCGGTCCAACAACTCCTGCTTGGTCACCAGGCGACCGTGGCGCTCGACCAGGAAGCGCAGCGTCTCGAACTCTTTCGGCGCGAGCGGAACCGGCACGCCGCCGCGCGACAGGCGCTCGTCAGCAACGTCGAGGCGGAAGTCGTCGAACTCGTAGACCGCCTTCGCCGTACGGCCCGTCGCCTGGATCAACGCTTCAATGAGCACATCCTCAGGACGCGCGTTCGCGGGGTCTTTATCCTTGCCGGCCATATCAAGACATCTTGAGGGATTCGTCAGGCTTCCGTCATGACGCCACGTCGTGCCCAACGTAACTTGTTCATAGCTGGGGGGGCGCCCGGTTCAGTTCGGCAGGCAGTTTAGCCGCCGAGCGGGGCCGGGCGCAATTATTACCACCGCTCATCCCTACAACGTTTGTTTCTACTAAACCGAACCAGGTGTTCTCCCGTCTAAGCCTTATGGAAGGGAGAAACGACAATGTATGAACTTGATTTCTCGAGCACTGCGGAGAGCGTCGTCGGCGCGCTGCTCGTGGTCGCGATGATCGCGGCAATATTGGTCTAACGCGAATCGGTGGCGGCCGCCGGCGCCGCCACATAGCTCCTCCGCGCCCGAGCCGTCATCCCGGGCTTCTTCACCCGCACATCCAGCTTGTGCACCTTTCCATCGAGCTTCTCGGGAGAGAAGCCGAGCACGTACTGCGAGTGGAGTTCCTGCGCCACGCGCGTGAAGGTCGGGCCCAGCTCATCGGTTTTCTTCAGTTCGAAGAACCCGCCGCCGGTCTCCTCGGCGAGCTTCTTCAAGCCGCGGTCGGGCCGCGTGCGCACGCGCTGCACGCCGTTGAAATAGTCCGACTCCAGCCCGATCGTGTAGACCATTACGTCCAATAGCCGGGCCCGGTCGAGTACGTCACCCAGGCCGGCCTTGCTCGCTGTGTCATCGCCATCGGTGAAGACCAGAACGACCCGCCGGCCGTCAATCGGTTCCAGCTTGTCCATGCTCTGATCGACGGCATCAAAGAGTCGGGTCGGGTAGCCGAAGTCCAGATCCTTCAGATACCCGATCAGCTCGTCCCGATTTCCAGTGAAGCGGTCGGGCGGAAAGAAATTGATCTTGTCGCTGAACGCGCCGACGCGCGCACGATCGTCCGGCAGCAACCGTATCAGGAACTGCTCCGACGCCTTCTTCACGAGGTCGAGCGCGAGCGTCATGCTTCCGCTCGTGTCGAGCATGACGACGGCGGTGATCGGGCGCACTTCGTTGTCGAACAACGTGATCGGCTGCAGCTTGCCGTTGTCGAGGATCTCGAAGTCTTCCTGCGTCAATTCCGGCACCAGGCGCTTGGTCGCGTCGGTCACGGTGACGTAGAGAGGTACGGTCTGCGTGCCGGACTTGAACTTCTGGGTTTCCTGAGTCGCTTCGGCACGGACGAAGCCATACGACGCCGAGGCGATCGACACGAGCGCTGCGACCAGTAAACGCATGAAAGGGGGACTCCACCAAGGAGTGTACCCCGATCGGCCCGGAACCACCCTCGATAATCGAACGGCTATCTTTCCGGCCCCGTGTCCGCTTCGATCGTCAACGGCCGGATCAGGTCCTTTCCTGCCACCGAGACCTTGACCACGTAACCGCCCGGCTCGGCCGATGGGCCTGTGAGCTGCCCGCCGCCCCCGCCGCCGCCTCCGGTGACCCCGGCCGGGCGGGGCGGCGGTTCGCCCCGCAGGTTCCAGCGCACCCGATTCAGCCCTGCCTTCGCCGGACCCTTGAGCGTTCTGATCGTCTTCCCGGTCTGATCGCTGATCGTGATCGTCGCCTCCGCCGCATCCTTCGCCAGGTGGTAGCTGATCGAGGCGCCTTCCGGGTTCTGCGCTCGAAAGTGCCTGGCGTTGTTGACGCGGGTCGACTGGGTGTCGTTCTGCCACTGCGTGGCATTGCGAATCGAGAAGAGGAAGGCGTCCGTCTTTGCCGTCTGATCCGACCACTCCTGCAGCGGCGAGATGTCGTCCAGGACCCAGATGCTGCGCCCGTGCGTCCCGACGATCAGGTCGTTGTCGCGCGGATGGACGAGCAAGTCGTCGATTCGGACGGTCGGAAGGCCTGCTGAAAACCGTTTCCACTCGCGGCCGCCGTTCGTCGAGACGAAGAGCCCGAACTCGGTCCCGACGAACAGCAGGTTCGGGTTGCTCGTGTCTTCCTCGATCACGTTGACGTTGCCCATCTCCGGGAGATTGCCCGAGATCGACGTCCACGTCTGGCCGTAGTCGCGCGTCAGGAAGACGTACGGCTTCCAGTCATCGTTTCGATGATTGTCGATCGTGACATAGCAGGTGCCGCCGTCGAAGCGCGACGGCTCGACCCGCGAGACGAGGTACTCGCCCGATACACCTTGAATCCGCGACGCGACGTTCGTGAACGTTTCACCGCCGTCACGGCTGACCTGCACGTTCCCGTCGTCGGTTCCGACCCAGATCACGCCGCGTCTCGCCGGCGATTCGGCGATCGTCGTGATCGATCCGAACACCAGCGTGCCGTCGTGGTGAGAGGGGACCGGTACGTCCGGGGCGATCCCCATGATCGGCCGCGCGAATCGCCCGATGTTCTTCGTGAGGTCGGCGGTCATCGTCCACGTGTCGCCGCGGTTCGTGGACTTGAAGAAACGCTCGGCCCCCGTGTAAACGACGCGCGGATCATGAGGCGACATGGCCAGCGGCGTGTTCCAGTTGAACCGGAACGTCGTTCCAGCCGGCGGCTCGGGCACGATGTTGCTCGTCTGCGGTTGCCCCTGTGCAGCCGGCGTCTGGGCCGGTGGCTGACTCTGACCGGCCGCCTGACCGGTCGTCGCCGTCGGCTGATCCTCGCGAGCGGGATTCGGGTTGCTGCGGCCTGGGGCCGTCTGGCCGGCCTCGGGCGGGTTGGTCGTGGTCGTTGTTTGACGACGCGGACGCGCGCGCGGCCGGATGCTGACGCTGCGCCCCGCCTTCAGGTCGAGCCGGTTCATGTTTCCGTTCTGCGATTCGGCGTACACGATCGACCAGTTCGTCGGATCGTTCATCGTGTAGAAACCGTCGCCACCTCCCACACGGTACCAATCCGCGTTGGTGCTGCCCTGGCCGCGCGTGGCACTCGGTCCACCCCAGCTCCCGTTGTCCTGCAACCCGCCGTACACGTAATACGGCTTCCGCATGTCGGCACTGATGGCGTAGAACTGCCCGATGGCCATGATGTTGTGATAGTCGAACGTCTCGGCCTGGTCGTAGCTGATATCGAATCCGCCATCGTGCCCGAGCAGCAGGTGACGGCTGTTGCGCGGGTTGATCCACAAGGCGTGATGGTCGCCGTGGCCCATGCCGGTGACGACGCGGAACGTCTTGCCGCCGTCCACGGACTTATAGAAGGAGGCACCCATCGTATAGATGATTTGCTCGTTCGTCGGATCGATCCGGATCTGGCTGTAGTACATCGGGCGGTTGTTGTTGTTGCTCATGATCCGCCACGTCTTTCCGCGGTCATCCGAGCGCCAGACGCCGCTCTGCTTCGGATCCGGCGGGCGGTCCTGTTGTTGCTGCTGTTGACCCGCGCCGCCCCCGCCACCGCCTCCGCCCGTACCCGGCTGCGCATCGCTGGCTTTGCCGCCCGCGTGGCTGACGCCGGCACCGGTGCCTGGGCTCGGGCCCACTTCAATCTGCGCGTAAACGACGTTCGGCTTCGACCGTGAGACCGCCACGCCGAGACGGCCGAGCGTGCCCTCTGGGAATCCGTTACCGCTCACTTTGGTCCAGGTCTTGCCGGCATCGATGGTCTTCCACAGTCCGCTGCCGGGTCCGCCGCCGCTGAAGCCCCACGGCACGCGTCGGCGCTGATAAGAGGTCGCGTAGAGCACCCGGCTGTCGGTCGGATCCATCGTCACGTCGGTGAATCCGGTGTCCTCATCGATGAACTTCGTGTTCGTCCACGTGGCGCCACCATCGCTCGTCTTGAAGAGTCCGCGCTCCTTGTTCGGTCCAAACAGATGTCCGACCGCGGCGACGTAGACGAGATTGGGATCCTTCGGATCCACGACGATGCGACCGATGCTCTGCGTGTCGGCGAGCCCGATGTGCGTCCACGTCTTTCCCGCGTCGGTCGACTTGTACATCCCGTTGCCGATCGTCGAGCTCTGCCGGTTGTTCGGCTCGCCCGTTCCCACGTACACCACGCTCGGGTTCGACGGCGCGATCGCGATGTCGCCGATCGACGAGATGGCCTGCTCGTCGAAGAGCGGCGTCCACGTCGTGCCGTTGTTCGTTGTTTTCCAGAGGCCGCCAGTCGCGAAGCCGACGTACACGGTAAAGGGGTCGCTTTCGACGGCCTCGATGTCATCCACGCGGCCACCCATGCTCGCCGGACCAATCGAGCGGTACCGGAACTCGCGCAGGACCGGGTCGGTCGACTGATGTACGACGGGACCGGGGTCGCGAGCGGGAGGGGGCTGTTGCCCGGCGAGGACCGACACCATGACGAACAGAAGCCCGGTTAGGACGAGCGAGCGTTTGGGCATTTGAGAACCTCAAAGCAGCTTGAGGCTGCGTTTACGGAGGCCGGGACGTCAGGTTCTATACGACGCCGGGCCGCGAATTATCTCAGGTTCTGAGGAGCTCTTCCAGAGCAGGCAGCAGAGCGTCAGCCATACGCCGATAGCCCGACGGCGACGGATGGAGGCCGTCGGGAGAGTCGCTCAGACGGTCCGGGTCGTCGGTAGCCGCGACCGCCGCACGGGTGTCGACGAAGCGCACGCCGCGATCGCGGGTCGCGACGTCCTTGATCCAGGCGTTGATCTCCCGCATCCGCGCGTTCTGGTCCCCGGTGGCCGTGTTGTAAGGAACGATCGAGCCAGCCGCGACTCGAACGCCCGCGTTGCGCGCCTCCTCGTACATCATCCGAAGCTGCTCGATGACGTGTGCCGCTGGCCGTCCCTGGTACACGTCGTTCACCCCGGCGATGATGACGACGGCCGTGGGCTTCGCTGCCAGGACATCGCGATCGAAACGCGCGCCGATTTGATCGCTCCGCTCCCCGTTCACGCCGCGATTGAGCACGAGCCAGGCGGGCCTGGCCTTCGTCAGCCAGTACGCGAACTGGCTCTCGACGTCGCCACGGCCGTCGGGCGGCGACTCCAAGGGTGACAGGAAGCCGGGCGTGCCAGCCGTCGTCGAGTCGCCGAGCGCGACGATCGTCGCGCGGGCATCTGCCATCACTTGGCGTCGAGTTGCGCGATTGTCGCCGCGGACGGGCTACGTTCCTTCTGCAGCCGTGCCGAGGCCTTCTCGACCTGCCGCATTACTCGCAGAACATTGAGGCCGATGATCTTCCGGATGTCCTCGTCCGAGTAGCCCCGCTTGAGCAGCTCGGCCGTCAATGCCGGGTACGTCGAGACGTTCTCGAGGCCGACCGGCGTGCTGTCGATACCGTCGAAGTCGCTTCCGATCCCGATGGAATCGATCCCCGCGACCTTGCGGATGTGATCGATGTGGTCCGCGACCTGCGCGAGCGTCGCGCGCGGAGCCGGGTTCGTCTTCCGCCATTCCTCGATCTTCGCGTTTACAGCCGCCTGGTCGTTCGGGAGCATCGTCGTCAGCTTCTCGCGTTCCGCGCGTTCGAGGCGGCCGTGCGCGGCGACCTCATTCGAGAGAAAACCCGGAACGAACGTCACCATGACGACGCCGCCGCTCTTCGGCAGCAGCTTCAGCACGCTGTCCGGGACGTTGCGCGGCACGTCGCAGACGGCACGGGCCGAAGAGTGCGAGAAGATCACGGGCGCCTGGGTCACGCGGATCGCATCCTCCATGGTCTCGGGAGAGGTGTGGCTCAGATCGACGAGCATGCCCAGCCAGTTCATCTCGCGCACGACCTCCTCGCCAAACCGCGAGAGGCCACCGAGCTTCGGGGTGTCCGTTCCGGAATCCGCCCACGGGACGTTGGTCCCGTGGGTGAGCGTCATGTACCGGGCGCCGAGGCGATGAAACATCCGAAGGGCGCCAAGCGACGAGTCGATCGAGTGTCCACCTTCCATCCCGACGAGCGACGCGATCTTTCCCTTCTTGAAAACCCGTTCGACGTCGTCAGCGGTGAGCGCCAGCTCGAAGGTCTCGGGATACCGCCGCATCATGCGATGGACCACGTCGATCTGTTCGAGTGTGGCGGTGACGGCCTGCTGGCCCGCCATCGTGGCCGGAACGTAAACCGACCAGAACTGCCCGCCGACCCCTCCCGCCTTCAGCCGCGCGATGTCGGTGTGTATCGCCGGTTGCGGCTTGCTGATGTCCAGCTTCTCCAGGTCGCGGTCGGGGAACGTCTCCCGCAGCTCCCACGGATAGTCGTTGTGCCCGTCGATGAGGGGAGCGGACTTGTGCAGCCGCCGTGCTCGTTCGAGCAGGTCATCTTGACGAGCGGAGACGTCAATCGCCACGAGCGCGAGGACCGAGCAGGCCAGGAGGGCGTTCTTCGACATGGGAGCGCATTATCCGCCACGGATTACACGGATTCCACGGATTCCATGGAGATCCGCGGTGATCCGTGGCTGATATCCGACTTGATTTGTCGGATATCCCGCGATAGACTCGACCTTCAAATTGAGATCAATCTCAGTTTCGGAGCCGGCGCCAAGAGATCCATCCAATGCTGCAGTCATTCGTCATCACCCTGCGTGAGGGGCTCGAAGCGTTCCTCATCGTCGCCATCAGCCTCGCCTACCTCCGGAAGACGGGCCGCAAGAGCCTGGTCCCGGCTGTTCACTGGGGCATCGCGACGGCCGTCGTGGCGAGCATCGGCCTCGGCCTGCTCTTGCAGCGGGCGCGCAACCAGGCGTTGTGGGAGGGCATCCTCGCATTGACCGCCGCCGTGCTCGTGGCGTCGCTGATCGTGCACATGTGGCGGGCCGCCCGGCACTTGAGGAGGGACATCGAGTCGAAGCTGCAGGAATCGGCCGTCAAGCGCGGCGCGGCGGCGTTCGTCGGGGTCTTTGCCTTCACCGTCCTCATGATTTCACGGGAGGGCATGGAGACGGCGCTGTTGATGAACGCGCTGCTGTTCCAGGTCAGGTCGGCGCAGATCATCGCGGGCGCTGTCGCGGGCACGCTGGTCGCGGCTCTCGTTGCCTGGCTCTGGTCCCGGTACGGGCACCGCGTCAACCTCGCCCGCTTCTTCCAGGTCACGGCAGTGTTCCTCATGGTTTTCGTCGTTCAGTTGCTCATCTATGGATTTCACGAGCTGACCGAAGCGAACATCTTTCCGTATAGCGAGCCTTTGCACTGGGCGACCGAGCCGTACGGTCCCGACGGCCGGTATGGGCAGTACTTCTCGTATCTACTCGTCGTCCTGCCGCTTGGCTGGCTCCTCGTGTCGAGCCTGATGCCCAGGCGACGCCCACCCGCGGCCGAGACCCGCGCCGCTTGACAATGTGAAAGTGCCTAATGCCCAATGCCCAGGGCATTCGGCATTGACACAGCAGCAATCCTCCCGTCCTCCGACCATCGTCGACCTCGAGTGGGAGTCCGACCTTCGGCTCCAGGCGACGGCCGGTGAGAACCGGCTGATCCTCGACAGCAACGGCGCCGCCGGCGTGTCGCCGATGCAGGCCCTGGCGCTGGCGATCGCCGGCTGCATGGCCATGGACGTGGTTCATATCCTTCGCAAGGGACGCCACGACCTTCGTGGTCTGCGTGTCCGTCTGACCGGACAGCGGGCGCCTGAAGAGCCGCGCCGCTTTACCGCCGTCGCGCTTCATTTCGCCATCACCGGCGCTGTGCCGACCGATCAGATCCAGCGCGCGGTCGATCTGTCCCGCGAAAAGTACTGCTCGGTCTGGAACTCGATGCGGCAGGATATTTCCCTCGAAGTGACCCATGAGATCACGGGCGGCTGAAGCGGTCTTGATCGCGGCGCTGGCCGGTTCCCTGAGTGCCGGAGATCCGCCCGACCTGCGGGCGCGCGCCGAAGCGGCCCTGGCCCAGATCAACGGGGAGATCGCTCTCGCGGGGATCCAGCGGCCCGTCGAAGTCCTCCGCGACCGGTGGGGGATTGCCCACGTGTACGCGCAGACGGTCGACGACCTTTTCTTCGCGCAGGGGTTCGTCGCCGCGCAGGACCGGTTGTGGCAGATGGAAGTGTGGCGGCGGATCGCGGAGGGCAGGCTCGCCGAAGTCGCTGGCCCCGACTACGTTGCACGCGACACGTTCGCCCGCCTGCTCGCGTATCGCGGCGACATGGAGGCGGAATGGCGCAGCTACGCGCCGGACGCCCGCCGGCTGATCGAAGCCTTCGTCCGGGGCGTGAACGCGCAGATCGCTTACGTCTCGGCTGATCCGGCGCGGCTCCCGATTGAATTCCAGCTTGCCGGGTTCCGCCCGGAGCCATGGACGCCGTCTACCGTGCTCGCGCGGATGGCCGGCTACATCATGACCCGCAACGCGCGCACCGAAGTCCAGCGCGCACGGCTCGCGAGTCGCGTCGGCATCGATCGTGTGCCGACCCTCATGCCACTCGATCCTCCTGCTCCGCTGACCGTGCCGGAAGGTCTCGACCTCGACGACATCAGCGACGAGGTGCTTCGGCTCGCGGCGGGCGCGGATGCTTCCGTTCGCTGGCCTGGCCTGGACGCCAGTACCTCCGGCCAGAAACAAGACGTCCGTCCCGACGACGGCGAGGCTGGATCGAACAACTGGGTCATCAGCGGCGCCCGCTCCGCAACCGGCCGGCCCTTGCTGGCAAATGATCCCCACCGCTCGATTCAGCTTCCGTCGCTCCGATACAGCATTCACCTGAATGGCCCCGGCTGGAACGTCATCGGCGCCGGCGAGCCGGCGCTCCCGGGCGTCGCGGCGGGACATAACGATCGCGTCGCCTTCGGGTTCACGATCGTCGGCATCGATCAGCAGGACCTGTACGTCGAGCGCCTGCATCCGAACGACGACCAGCAGTACTCGTTTCGTGGCGCGTGGGAGCGGATGCGGACCGAACAGACCACGATTCCGGTTCTGCAGGAGAAGCCGCGGCTGGTCGAGCTCCGTTTCACGCGGCACGGACCGGTGCTGCACGTCGACCGCATCCGGCGACGCGCGTACGCGCTGCGCTGGGTTGGACTCGAGCCGGGGACGGCCGGCTACCTGGCGTCGCTGTCCCTCAACACGGCGCGCAACTGGCCCGAGTTCCTCAGCGCCGTCGAGCGATGGAAGGTACCGTCCGAAAACCTGGTCTACGCGGACGTCGAAGGGAACATCGGCTGGGTCGCCGCCGGACTCGCGCCGGTCCGCCGCGGATGGATGGGCCTGCTCCCTGTGCCTGGAGCCGATGGGAAGTTCGAGTGGAGCGGCTTCTTGCCCGGTCGCGAGCTGCCTCAGCTCTTCAACCCGTCGAGCGGGTTCATCGCGACCGCCAACCACAACATCCTGCCTGACGGCTACGCGCACGGGCTGGGCTACGAGTTCAGCGCGCCGCATCGTTTCGGACGCATCGTCGAGTTGTTGAGCGGTGCCGGGAAACTGAGCGTCGCGGACTTCGAGCGGATGCAGCACGACGAGGAGTCGCTTCCGGCGCGCGCGCTGGTGCAGGCGCTTGGCGACGCGTACGGCGGGAGGGACCCTGTCGACCCGGACGCCCGGTCAGCTTTTCGCATGCTCGTCGGCTGGGATGGCGTGTTGTCGAAATACTCGCCAGCCGCGGCGTTGTACCGCACGTGGACCGAACGGCTGGTGGCCGCTGTCGGGGCTCAGGATCAAGCCGCCCCTGCGTCGATGGAAGCGGTGCTCGACGCGCTGGCCCCGGAGTCTTACACGACAGCGAATGCCTCATGGGTGGATGGTTCATCGCGGAAACCGCCGCAGCGGACCAGATCGCGACTGGCGCCGGAGCGGGCTCGAGAAACCAGGCAAGCCATCCTGACCGGCCCGCCGCTTGCCGAAGCGTGGCGCGAGACCGTCCGGCGACAGGGTCCCGACCCCGCGAAGTGGTCGTGGGGCCGGATGCACCGCGCGACGTTCGAGCATGCCCTCGCGACGACGGCAGAGCGGAGCGCGGTGCTGAATCTGGCCGACGTCCCCCGGGGTGGAGACGGCACGACGGTGAACGCGACCGCCGGCGGCGAGCGGCAGACCAACGGCGCTTCCTTCCGCGAAATCATCGATCTCGCGGACTGGGATCGTTCGGTGATGATCAATGTTCCGGGGAATTCCGCGCAGCCGCTCAGCCCCCACTACGGCGACCTGCTGCCGTTGTGGGCCGACGGGCGCTACCATCCGATGCTGTTCTCCCGGGCCGCGGTCGACCGTCACGCGACGGCGCGCCTCGTGCTGCGGCCGGCTCCGTGACCGCCTCCGTCAGACGTCGGTACCTCGACTGGCTTCGCGGCGTTGCGGTCGTTGTCATGATCGAGGCGCACACCCTGGACGCCTGGACACGACCAGCCGATCGGGAACTTCGGGCGTTCGGGTGGAGCCTGATTCTGGGGGGATTCGGCGCGCCCCTCTTCCTGTTTCTGGCCGGCGTCGCGGTTGCGCTGTCCGCATCGGCCAAGGTGGCGCGCGGTGCCCCAGTCTCGATCGCCTCGGCCGCGGTCCGGCGCCGAGGATGGGAGATCTTCGGCCTCGCATTCCTTTTCCGCCTCCAGTCGTTCGTGCTCGGCGGCTTCTCATCGCCGCGAAGCCTGCTGAAGGTCGACATCCTGAACATCATGGGGCCGTCGCTCGCGGGAGCGGCGACGTTGTGGGGTGCCACTCGATCCTTTGCCAGCCGCCTCGCGGCATTTGGCGCGGTCACCGTCCTCATCGCCATGGTGACGCCGATCGTCCGCGAGATGCGGATCCTCGATCCGCTGCCGGCGCCCATCGAGGGCTACCTGCGTCCGGCCCCGGGGCTGACCAACTTCACGCTCTTTCCCTGGGCGGCATTCGTGTTCGCCGGCACCTTCGTCGGGCTGCTCGTCGACCGTGCATCGGACGTGTCACGGGAACGGAAGCTGATGCCTCGGCTGGCGGCCGGCGGGGCGCTGGTAGCCGCCGCAGGTTACGCGGCGTCGTACCTGCCGTCCATCTACGAACGGTCCAACTTCTGGACGAGTTCGCCAACCTTCTTCTTCCTTCGAGCCGGCATACTGACGCTGGCGGTTGCGGCGGCGTATGCCTGGGAGAGGAGTCCTGCCGGAACGGGCTGGAGCCCGATGGCGCAACTGGGCCGCACCTCGCTTTTCATCTACTGGATCCACATCGAACTGGTGTACGGTCTGATCGCCGAGCCGATCAAACGGCGGCTGCCGTTCGGCTGGGCCGTCGCCGCTTTCGTCGTGTTCACCGCGGCGATGCTGGGCGTCTCGATCGTCAAAACGCGCGTCGTCGAGCGTTGGCACGTCTCTCGACAAGCACGACAAGAGAGGGTCCGATGAACCGCCGAAGCTTCGCTCGTCTCCTCGCGGGTTCGTCTGCTGCGGTGTTGGTGGAGACGACTCTGAAGGGTCGTGCCGCGAGCCTGGAGGCCGTCGGCCTGGAAGCCGGTCTTCCCGGGAAGTATCCACTCGCGCCCGGGCTGATCTTCATGAACGCCGCCAATCTGTGCCCGTCATCGCTGCCCGTGATCGAATCGCTGCAGCGTTGGGCAACCGCGCTCGATCGCGATCCGTCGCAGGCAACGAAGACGAAGCTCGCCCAGGCGAAGGAGGAAACCCGCGCCGCGCTCGCCAGGATGCTGCGGGCGACGCCAGAAGAGATTGTCGTCACGCGGAACACGAGCGAAGCGAACAACCTCGTCTCGAGCGGACTTGGTCTGAAGGCGGGCGACGAAGTGGTGATCTTTGGCGATAACCATCCCAGCAACCACGTCGCCTGGCGCGAGAAGGGCACGCGCGCCGGAGCGGTCGTGCACGTGATCCCCGCGCCCAGCCCGCATCCTGGCCCCGATTACTTCGTCGAGGCGTTCCTCAAGAAGACGACCGCGAAGACCCGAGTCTGGGCGTTCACGCACGTCACGAACACGGTCGGGGATCTTCTCCCGGTCAAAGACCTGTGCCGCGCGGCGCGCGAGCGCGGAGTCGTCACGGTCGTGGACGGAGCTCAGTCTTTCGGCGTGCTCGATGTCGATCTGGCCGATCTCGGCCCGGACTTCTATACCGGGAGCGGGCACAAGTGGCCGTGCGGCCCACGCGAGGTCGGCGTGTTGTACGCGGCGAAACAGGCGCCCGCGCTGGCCCCGAGCGTCATCAGCCTGTACGCCGGCGCCGTGGGCGCCTCCAAGACTCTCGAGGCCTACGGCCAGCGCGACGAGCCTGCGGTCGCGGCCTTCGGCGCTGCGGTAGCGCTGCGGGCCGAGATCGGGGCCGCAGCCGTCGAGCGTCACGCGCGGGAGCTGGCGCAAGCGCTCGTCGCTGGGCTCAAGAAGATCGATGGCATGAAGATCTGGACCGACCCCAATCCTTCTCGATCGGCGGCGGTAGTTACTTTCCAGCCCGCTGCGCTCGATCCGCGGACCCTCGGCGCCGCACTCTACGAGAAAGACCACATTGCCTGCGCGACCCGCGGCGGACCGGATCGACCCGGCCTGCGGTTGTCACCGCACATCTACAACACACACGCAGAGGTGGAGAAGGTCCTGTCGGCGATCGGCCGCTATGTCAAGGCCGGGCTGAGCGTTTGATTATTCGTGGCGCAGCGCGAGTCGCATCTCGCGAAGCAAGGTCAAGTCAGCTACCGATGTGTCCTGTCACCTCGAACAGGTGTGCACGGCCTCCCTCCAATCTGACGTAGAGTCCCCGCGCCATCAACGTGGCGCGATCCCACGTGTAGCGTCCGCCGCCGATCACGTCGGCAAACATGAGACGCCCCGGCCCGGCCCCTGCCAATTCTCCGGCCACGCCCACGTGCCCGCTCGCGGGCGACGTCGAGATGTTTACGACGACGACGCGGAGGTCGGCGCCAAGACGCCAACGCCAGGCGATCAACTGTGAGGAGCTCTCGTCGCCTGCGGGAGCGATTTCGAGGAGCGCCCAGTCGCCTTCGTGAAAGACGGGGTCACGTGTCGCCTTCAGCAGCCGCCCGTAGAATTCTTCGATCGCGGGCTGGCGCGGCTCGTCCATCCACCGGGCGAGCTGGACGGGCGCCCGAATCCGCCGTCCCTGGAGCTGCCCATCGAAGTAGAACCGCATCCCCGGTAAGGTCCCGCACGTCGTCGCCGCCGCCTCGATCCGCCCTGGCCCGTACTCTTCGAGGCTCCGCGGTTCGTCGTGATTCTCGAGAAAGCGGGCGAGGCGCGATTGGTATGACAGCTCAGCCTGCAGGTGACCACGGACGCTCTCCGCGCCCTCGTGCAGGAGCCGATCCCGGAGACGCTTGTCGTATGCGAACGAAAAACCGAGCTCCTGCAGCCGCCATTCAAGGTCCCAGTACACTTCAGCGAGAAACAGAAACGCCGGCAGCGCGGCGGTCGCGTCCGACCAGAACTCGACGGCCGGCGACGACCGCCGCACGAGATGTCCCCACGTTCGCGCGAACACGTCGTTGAGGACGAGCATGGCCATATCGCAGCGTACGCCGTCGCAGTGCTCGCCAATGGCCTGAAGCTGGAGGATCATCGCCGCTCGCGTCTCGTGGTTGAAGAAGTCGAGCTGCGCGACGTCGGACCACGGGGCGAAATGCGGATCGCGGCCGCGCGCGATGTAGCGCGCGCCGCCCGCCGCCTCGACGCAACGGAACGCATGGGGATCGGCTCGAAAGTCGTCCAGCGTGCCATTCACATACCGGTCGGGATGATCGCGGATCCACGGATAGTCGAATCCAGTGTGATTGGGGACGAAATCCACGATCAGGCGGATCCCCCGTGCGTGCAGCCGTTCCCGCGTAAGATCCAGATCGCGCCAGGTGCCGATGCGCGGGTCCGGTTCGTACGCCCCGATCGAGTAGGGCGATCCGGGCACCTCCTCGACCTTCCAGCCAGGCAGCGCCCGATCCAGCTCTTTCATCAGCCGGGGATCGCTGCGCGCCATCTGCCTGCCGATCGCGCTCCGTCGCCAGAGGCCCATCAAGTACACGATGTGAAACCCCTGCGCGGCGATCGCGTCCCAGACCCCTTCCGGGACCTGGCCCAGCGTCAGCGTCCTGCCGTGCGCCCGCGAGTGGTGCTCGAGCCACGGCCACACGCTGATCTCCAGAAGATGGGGATGCTGCGACGCAGGTGTGAGTCCCGGTCCCGGGTCCCGGCTACTTGGCATCCGCCGCCGTGGTCGTCGGAGGCTTTACGGCGGCTGCACCAAGGTCGTTGAAGTTCATCAGCGCGTTGAAGACGAGGTTGAACTCTCCCCAGTTCTGCCACCGGTAGACCGGGTTGATCGCGTACAGAAGGACGCGCCCCTTTCCGGCCGGCACGTCGACGATCGCGGGTCGGTTTCTGATTTCATTCGGGTTGCGCATCAGGCCGCTCAGCACGCCCGCCTCGCCCCCCGTATATCGCATCAGCACGACCGGGGCATCGGGACGTACCGGCGCGTCAGGATCCGGAGGCGGGGCGAACGGGCCGCCGGCCCCCTGGACCTGCAGAAGGGGTCCGTTGACGTACTTCACCGGCATCGTCTTCGCCGTGTAGCCGTAAAAGATCGGATGCTCTGGCTTGAGCACCTCGGCCTGCACGATCGGCCGGGGCGCGTAGAACTGGCTCGACGGGCGGCTCGCGTCCATGCTGCGCGCGACGCCGAATTCCGCCGGGAAATAGCTCGCCGTGCCGAGCGTCATGAGCACGCCTCCTGCGTCGAGGAATTTCTGGATTTCGACGACGCCCTCGAGACCCATCCCGCCGGTGATGTCGTCGGACGATCCGTACTCTCCAAGGAACTTGAACTGGTCGGTCTTCGTGTAGGCGAGCGGCTTCCCCCGCGATGGGATGTCGTAGACGACCGACTTGCCGTTGTTCCCCTGATTCGGAAGGAGCAGGACGTCGTAATCCGCGCGCAGATTCCCCTTCCGCACCCGCTCTTTGAAGATCAAGTCGAACGGCACCTCGAACTTGTCGAACGCGTGACGCACCCAGCCGACCTCCTGCGTGCTGCCCCACATGCTGTACATCGCGATGCGCGGGAGGTCCGCATCGTGCATGGGAACGCTGGGCGGTGATGCCAGGCCGGCGGCCACGAGCCCCAATTCTTCGACCGCTTTCTTGATCCGGTCGCCGGACGCGCCTGCATTCATGACGAGCGATCCGGCGGGGAACTCGCGCCCCTGCGCCGTGAACGCCTTCTCGGCCACCTGGACCTTGAGGTCCTTCAGCCGCCAGCGCAGCGTCACGAAGTTGTTCGAGCCGACGTGCGCGATCGCGATCGTGGAGCCGGCGCCCGAGATGCTGCCCGGCACCCTCACCTGCGTCACCGGTTCCACCGCGACGTCGAGGATCCCCTTGTCGGCGATCTCTTTCACCTCGGCGTGCGCCATGAGACCCATCGTCCATCCGCTGTCGTCATAGGTGCGCAGCGCCGGATCCGGATAGTTCTGCTTCTCGAGCAGGATCTTCGCGAGGCGCCAGTACGGCTGGCCTGCCTTGACGATGAACGACCCCGCAGGGAACGTCAGATCCTTCGACTCGCTTCGCTCGCTCAGGACAGGTCCTTTGACCTTGACCTCCGCCGTGGCGCGGCCGACCTCGATACCCTGCACGCGAAGCACGTTGACGATGAACGCCACGCGCGTCATGTCGCGCTGCCCGGCCGGCAGCACGAACGCGTGTGGCGGCTCCTTCTTTCCCGCTTCGATCGAGTTCCGGGTCTTGAGGTAGAAGTTCTCGAGCACCGTCTGCGGGAACGTGGACGCGAGCTGCAGACCCGTCAGGACGCCCGTCTGCGCATAGTTGATGTTGTTCCGCATCGACCAGACCACCTCGCGGTACGGCGGGAGCGGGCGATACCATTCACGCGTCGCCTGAGATCCTCCTCCGCCTCCTTCGCCGCCCCCCGGGCCGCCGCCGATGCGTCGCTTCATCGTCGTCGCGCCGCCGTTGTTGAAGACCTCGTACATGCGCATCAGCGCATTGTGGTTGTAGGCCATCGAGCCCAGATAACCCGGGGACCACCCGTCCATGAAGCCGTGCGTCCAGACGCCCGGCATCCCGTACTTCGTCAGCTGCGCCATCTCGAAATTCGAGAACCACGGCAGTTCGGCGAACAGGATCGGATCGTAATTTGGATTCTGCGGCGCCTGCCCGGAGTACGTGTAGAGGAAGGGAATCGACTCGTGGAGCTCATGGATGATGGGCGCTTTCCATTGCATGTACCAGTCGAGCAGCGCGCGCATCGTGACCTGCGAGAAGTTGATGTCACGGTTGTTGTCGTGGAATACGTACTTGCCCCAGTACGGCGGGCCGGACACACGCTCCTGTTCGTTGTCGATGTCGATCAGGTGACGGTTGTACCAATCGACGTACCGGTCGCGGCCGTCAGGATCCGCCACGGGCGTGATGGTGACGATGAGGTTGTCGCGGACCTGCTTGATGAGCGGCGACGATTCGACGGACAGCCGGTAGGCCAGCTCCATGAGCATTTCGGAATGGCCCGTCTCACCGCTGTGCAGCCCGCCCATCAGGTGGTAAATGGGTTTGGCTTTCCCGATGATCTGCCGAACCTGATCCTCGCCAAGCGTTCGCGGATCGGCGATCTGGTTGAGGTACCCGCGGTACTGTTCGAGGCTCTTGATCGTGTCCTCGTTCGCCAGGGCGATGACGACGTACTCGCGCCCTTCATCCGTCTTGCCAATCGACAGCACCTTCACGCGCGGGCTCTTCGCCTCGAGCGCGCGGTAGTACCTCAGGATGTCGGCGTAGTAGGTCAGCTTCTTGGGAGCTCCGATGTGATAGCCGAGGACGTCTTTCGGCGACGGCACGCCCGCAGCTCTCGGGAGGTGGTCAACCAGGGGGCTGCTGAACTCCGGACGCGTCGTCCACTCCTTGACCAGCCCGGCGAATTCCTCGTCCTGCTTCTGTGCCGGGTCGCGGGGCTGGAGGACCGAGTGCTGAGCCCCCAGAGTAACGACCGCCGTCGCGGCGAGGGCAAATGCCCAGAAGAGACGGCGGCGCATCAGAGCACGCACGCGAGCCATTTCATCCAACTCCTTGAGTTGTAATCGGTTGTGGGCTGTTGGAAAAGCGGCGCGAAGCCACTATACAATCGCACGCATGATCAACGTCGCCGCGATCCGCATGCAGCAATTCGGCGTGGCATTCTATCAGGCTTCCCTGACCGCGAATGACATCGACAAGCTGGTCCGATTCGAAGTGCTCAGTTACGGGGAGCAGGCCCATCCGCCGGTTCGGGGGGGCAAGAGACGCGGGACGCCATCGAAGGTCAATTGGGACCTGCTCGAGCGCCGGATCGCCTCGAACGAGAAGGCCTATCAGCGACAGATCATCAGGCGAAAGATCGACGAACTCGTTCAGTACTACGAGCAGTGCCGCCAGGCGCGCGACCTGCCTTCAATCCCGGGCGCCGTCATCATCTCGGCGGATGAAGCCCTGAAGTTCGAGCCGACCGACGCGGGCTCCGACGTGGGAATGCTCAAGGTTCCGGAGCGGGAGGGGGTTCTGCGGGCCATCGACGGCCAGCATCGCCTGCTCGCGTTGCACGCTGACATCGACCGCTTCGGAACGGAAAAATTCAGTGTGCCGGCCATCATCTTCGACCGGCTGCCGGAAGATCACGTCGTCCAGATGTTCGTCACCATAAACGCCAAGCACACCCGGTTGAACGCCTCGCACCTGGTGTCGCTCTCCGGCCGCCAGCTCTACCGGGACGACAGCCTCGCCGCGGCTCATGACATCGTCAGGGCGTTGAACGACCGCGACGACTCGGCCCTTTCCATGGAAATCAAGCTTCTGGGAGTCGGCGGTGGACGCGTCGCCCAGGCGCCGCTGGCACAGGAGCTCAAGAAGCTGTTTGCAACGGAGGCATTCGGGCCGGGGCGGAAGACGGAGAGCTTCAGAGAAGACGGCAAGAAGTTCTTCGTGAACTACTTCAAGCAGATCGCGCAGGTCTTCGGCGGCGCCTGGAACGGGCGCAAGTACAGCATCAAGAGCGCGACAGCGCTGCGGGCGTTCGTCCGGGTGGCGCCGGACGTGGTCCGGCGTCTGGACCAGGAGCACGTCGAGCGGAGCGATTTCCGTGCGATTGGCCGCGTTATCGCGCCCTGGGGGCGCCGGATCGGCGATCTTCGGTTCGAGACTGAGGGAGCGTGGAAGCGGACTGGTACGACCGTCGACTCCCTTGCGAAGGAGCTGCGGCTCGCGTTGCAGTATCCCGAGGGGGCTGCGGTCTGAACTTGGCGCCGAGCCGGCGTGTGGGGGCGGAGCCCCACCAGAAAAGAAAAGGGGCACCGCACAATTGCGGTGCCCCCGGTCTTCGCGGGCGACCCGGCTCCCCAGCAACTCACGGCTCCCTGCCGTAAATATTCAGGCCGCCAGCGACCCGTGATTACGCAACCGGCATGCCCGCCGAAACCCGCTGAAAACCAAGGCTTTTGCTTCTGCGGCGCGCTTCAACCGGTACTTTTTTGATTCCGTGATCACAATTTTGTAGGCCACATTTAGCTACGAGCCCGCGCGTATAATCCGCGCCGTATGACACGCGCGATCGCTGCGCTTTTCGTGCTCCTCACGCTGAAAAGTTTGGGGGACTTGCCCCACCAGCCAGCGGTCGAATCAGATCTTCGCTCGATCGTTCAAGAGCACGTGACACGCCACCAGAAGGCGATCGTCGCCGAGCTGGTTGAGCTGCTGGCGATCCCGAATGTGGCGGTGGACCGTCAGAACATCCGCCGGAACGCGGTTCACCTCCGTGACATGCTCGCCCGACGCGGATTCGCCGCTCAACTTCTCGAAACCGACGGTAATCCCCTTGTGTATGGCGAGTTGAAGGCTTCGGGCGCCTCTCGCACCCTGCTCCTGTACAGCCACTACGATGGGCAGCCCGTCGATCCCAAGGGTTGGAAGCAGGCGAGCCCATTTACCCCGGTCCTTAGAGATGGCCGGATCGACGCGGGGGGGAAGGACCTCGGAACCATTCACGGCCACGCCAGCTTTCAGCCTGACTGGCGGATCTACGGGCGTTCGGCCTCAGATGACAAGTCCCCCATCGTGGCCCTCTGCGCCGCGCTCGACGCGCTCAAGACCGCGGGAAAGGCGCCGACCGCCAACCTGCGCGTGATCCTCGATGGCGAGGAGGAGGCCGGCTCCCTCAGTCTCGTTCCAGCCATTGGCAAGCACCGAGACAAGCTCGCGGCCGACCTGATGGTGATATTCGACGGTCCGGTCCACTCGAGCGGACGGCCGACGGTCGCTCTTGGCGCGCGCGGCATCCTCACCGCGGATCTCACCGTCTACGGGCCGAAGTCCGGGGTCCATAGCGGCAACTACGGCAACTGGATCCCGAACCCGGCCTGGCGGCTCGTGCACCTGCTGGCCACGATGAAGGATGCGGACGGTCGGGTGTTGATCGACGGGTTCTACGAGGGGATCGCGCCGCTCGGGCCCGAAGAGGAAAAGATGGTCCGTGAGGTTCCGGACGACTCGGACCGGATGCTCCGCGCGTTTGGCGTCGCCCAGCCGGAAGCGCCGGGACGTACGCTGCAGGACGCGTTTCAAACGCCCACGTTCAACATCCGCGGGCTCGTCAGCGCGCACGTCGGCGCCGGGGCGCGGACGATCATTCCTGACCGCGCTACCGCCGCGATCGACGTGCGTC
Organism: uncultured Acidobacteriota bacterium; assembly: GCA_963847125.1. GTDB lineage: Bacteria > Acidobacteriota > Vicinamibacteria > Vicinamibacterales > 2-12-FULL-66-21 > DATAEE01. The sequence continues at coordinate 62,665 of CAWJYM010000004.1, read as the reverse complement.
TCGTGAAGGAAACACCAGCGGCCGCGATGCTCGAGAAAATCCGCGCGCACATCACACGGCAGGGCTACGTCCTGGTCGATGGCGACCCAGACGACGCGGTGCGGGCGAAGCAGTCCAAGATCGCACGGCTTGCCGAGCGCGGAGATGGAACGAACGCGTTTCGCACGTCGCCGCTCGACCCACAGGTTCGCGCGCTCGTCGCGTCTCTCGCGCGCACGTACGGCGAGCCGCCCGTCCGGATCCGCACCCTTGGCGGCACCGTTCCGATCGCGCCGTTCATCGACGCGCTCGGGTTCCCGGCCGTGCTCGTGCCGATCGTGAACTTCGACAACAACCAGCACGAGGAGAACGAGAACCTCAGGCTGGGTACGTTCTTCGAGGGAATTGTCACGATTGCCGCGGTGCTGACGATGTAGGTGGGATGAGAATCGACCTGAACTGCGACCTCGGCGAATCGTTCGGTCCGTGGAAGATGGGGGCCGACGAGGACGTGATGCGAAGCATCACGTCGGCGAACGTGGCCTGCGGCTTTCACGCGGGGGATCCGTCCGTGATGCGCCGCACCGTCCGCCTCGCAAGGGAAAGCGGAGTCGCGATCGGCGCGCATCCGGGCTTTCAGGACCTGGCCGGCTTCGGGCGACGTGACGTCGCCGCCACGCCTGCCGAAGTTGAAGATCTCGTGCTGTATCAGATCGGGGCGATCGCCGGCGTTGCGCAGGCCGAAGGCGTCCGCCTGCAGCACGTCAAGGCGCACGGCGCGCTCTACAACATGGCGGCGCGCGACCGGCCGCTCGCGGATGCGATTGCGCGAGCGACCGCCTCGATCGACCGGTCGCTCGTCCTCTTCGGTTTACCCGGTTCCGCGCTTCTCGACGCAGGGCTCGCCGCGGGACTGCGCGTCGCCGCCGAGGCGTTCGCCGATCGTTCCTACGAACCGGACGGCTCGCTGACCTCGCGGCGCCTGCCGCACGCCATCATCCATGACCCCGAGCGGGTCGTCGAGCGAGTCCTGCGCATGGCGCGCGACGGTTCCGTCGTCGCTTCGGACGGCTCGGTCGTTCGATTGAGCGCAGAAACGGTGTGCGTGCACGGCGACACGCCAGGCGCGGCGGATCTCGTCGCTCGACTCCGCGCCGGCCTCGAGCAGGCGGGCGTGCAGGTGCGCCCGATCGGTCAATGAGCTGGTGGTCAACCGCGTCTCAGGACGCCCGTCGCGCGCTGATTGCCGCGTCGCTCGGGTGGATGCTGGACGCGATGGACATCCTCATCTACTCGCTCGTGCTGAACGACGTGCGGCGTGAGTTCGGCATCGACGATCGCACGAGCGGCGTTCTCCTCGCCCTTCCGCTCGCCACGTCGGCTTTCGGCGGCATGTTTTTCGGCTGGATGGCGGACCGATTCGGCCGCACCCGCGCGCTGATGGCGTCGATCCTCTGGTATTCAGTCTTTACGGCGGCGTGCGGCCTGTCCCAGACCGTCGTGCAGCTGGGTCTGTTCCGCGCCCTGCTCGGCTTCGGCTTCGGAGGCGAGTGGGCGATTGGCGCGGCGCTCGTCGCCGAGACGTGGCCGGCCGAGCACCGCGGAAAGGCGCTCGGCTTCATGCAGAGCGCCTGGGCCGTCGGCTACGCCGCCGCAGCCCTTCTGAACGCGATGGTGCTTCCGCGATGGGGCTGGCGGGCCGTCTTCTTCGCCGGTATCCTTCCGGCGCTCGTCACGGTCTGGATCAGGCGATCGGTCGCGGAGCCGAGGATCTGGCGCGAGTCGCGCGCGGCCGGCTCCCCCCGTGTCACGCTCGCCGCACTGACCCGGGGGGAGCTTGGCCGGCTCACGTGGCTCGTGGCTGCGATGAATGCCGCAACAATGTTCGCGTGGTGGGGTCTATTTACATGGATCCCGTCGTACCTCGGCCGGCCGGTCGAAGAGGGAGGAGCCGGCCTGTCGATCCTGCGGACCTCGACGTGGATCATGTTGATGCAGGCAGGCATGTGGCTGGGCTACGTCACCTTCGGCTTCATCGCCGATTCGATCGGCCGCAAGCGCAGCTATATCGCGTACCTCCTCACGGCCGCGGCGCTCGTGCCCATCTACGGCGCCACGCGGGAGCCGGCGGCCCTGCTGGCGCTCGGACCGCTCGTCGCGTTCTTTGGAACCGGTTACTTCAGCGGGTTCGGCGCCGTGAGCGCCGAGTTGTTTCCCACATCCATCCGCGCCACCGCGCAGGGGATCACCTACAATCTCGGGCGTGGCATCAGCGCGCTGGCGCCCCTCATCGTCGGGTCGCTTGCAGCCTCTCGAGGGCTGGGGGCGGCCTTCTCGATCACGTCGACGGCGTTCCTGGTAGCGGCGGTACTCTGGATCTGGATTCCGGAAACGAAAGGACGGGCGCTATCGTGAAGCGAACGTCGATGCTCGTGCTCGTCGGCCTTCTCGCGACTGCCTCATCCGGCTGTCTCGTCCTCGCGCTGCAGCCTGCGCATGACGACGCGAGCATCATCTGGGATCCGGCGCTGATCGGCACGTGGGTGAACGAGGACGATCGTGTGACCGCGGCCGTCGGACGCGGCGAGTGGCGCTCCTACCGAATCGAATACGAGCACCCGATTGAAAAGGGTACGCTGACCGGCTACCTCACCACGCTTGGCAAGGACACGTACCTCGACGTCAGTCCGGTACGCGGACAGGACTACGGCTCCTTCCTGATCCCGGTGCACGCGCTCCTCCGCGTCGAGCGGCAGGCCGACACGCTGACCATCCAGGCGCTCGACTACGATCGGTTTGCTCTGGCGGTCAAACAGGGAGGCCTCCCCGGCCTGCCGATGACGATGGATCAGAAACAGAACGCCATTCTGACCGGATCGACGGCCGCACTTCGCAAATGGTTGAAGGCCGGTGCGGTTGAAGCGATGTTCGGCGCGCGCGCCGTATTCAAGCGGAAAGCTAGCGCAGCTCCAGGACGCGAATCTGGCCCGAGTGAGCGCCGACCGAAACGAAACTGACGAGGCCGCCGCGCCCCGCGGCCGTCAACGCGACCGGGATCGCGTCATCGCTCAGCTCGACGGCGACATGCTGCGCCGGTCGGACGAGGAGCGGGCGGGTCCAGTCGGTCCACACGATGAGGGACCCGTCCGGCCCGTTCGATTCGAAGTACGAAGAGCTTTCAACGGTTGTGACCGCCTCGAGACGTCCGAGCGCCACGTCGGCCGAGTAGATGATCGTTCGTTGTGAGTCAGTCGCCACGCACCAGGCGGTGCGTCCGCCGTCGGCCGATTCCGTGCAGCGCGCCGTCAGCGCCGTGTCGGCGATTCGCCGCGGCCCGTCCGGCGTCAGCGCCCACAGCGTCGAATCCATCCACCAGGGCATCGCCGTGGAGTGGCGGAACGCCCACAAGAGCGAGCCGGCTCCTGCGATCCGGTGAGTCACCGCGATCGCATTTCCTCGACTCGCAGCCGTCACGGCTTCCACGTAACTGTCCCGCGGAACGTCCCACTCAGTTCGTTCTATCTCCGGACCGGCGAGGCTTCCAGTCAGGCGAATCGCCCGGCGTTGCAAGGCGGTGGTCCAGCCGACGATCATCCAGCCTCGGCCGGCATCCACAGATGTCAGACGAGGAGCAACGATCGCGGGGAGCGACCATCCATTTGACAGAGACTTCGGACGCGGACTGGAGGGAGTCTTCCCGGTCCTGGCGTCGACCACCGCGAGGTGCGACCCGCCGCGGTCGCTTTCTTTCACGATCAGCAGGCGTTCGTCGTCGGCCCAGGTGAGGTCGAACGCCCGGATGGTTCGTGGTCCGTCCGCGCCGAATTCACCGATCCTGAATTCAATCGGCGTCTCCTCGTCCTCGGCCTGTGAGCCGATGGCGTACCGCCGTCCGGACGGTGAGATGCGGAGCGGGCCGCTATACGCGAACTCGCCGACGTCGGCGACGCGCTGCAGCTTCCACTGGGCGGGAGTTGGCGAGGCCACCGGGGTCCGCGCCAGCAGTGGATCGCGCTCGAGCGAGAAGAGCAGCGCGGGGGATCCGACGGCCACCGCCGCGATCGCGACGAGGGCCGTAAGGGCGCCGGCCGTGCGGCGCGGCCGCGATCGCGTCACGAGGAGCGCGGTCGCCAGCGCGGCGGCCAGGACGGGCGCCGCGGGTGTGGCCTGCGCGATTTGATGGGCGCGGACGAGGCCTGGGGCGCTGACCCAGTCCGTCAGGGCGAAGGTCCAGGCGGCAACCGCTCCGACACCTACAACCGCGAGCACCAGCGGCGGGCCGTCGTCCCACCGGGTGCGCTGCTCACGGATTTGCCGGAGCGCCAACCAGACAGCGGCCGCAGCCAGCGATGCTTCCGCTGGAACGACGACCGACAGGGGCAGCACACGGTCCAGCGATGACGGTTGCAGCAGCGCGAGCAGCGCGGAGGTCGTCGCCGCCGCGGCCAGCATGATGAGCGACATCGGGCGGAGTCGCACGACCGCCGCGCACGCGCAGAGCACCAGACCCCACGCGCTCTGCAGAATCCCCAGCATGATCGCCAGCATCGCCAGCGCCTGCGCGGCGCCGGCAGGGATTCTCGACGCCAGGCGCGGCGCGAGACGCGACTCGATGGCGTCGAGCGCGCGCTGAAGCCGCGCCGTGTCCCCGTCGTCAATCGTGACGCTCCATCGGTGACCGGAGATGTCGGCCGCGATCAGCCGGGCCTGGCCCGCAACGCCGGCGTCCACGCGCAGCTCGCGGACGCCCGAGTACAAGACCGTCCGCGCCTTTTCCGCGCGATCGAAGAGCGCCGCGACGTCCCCTTCCGCATCCGGTACCCCCTCGAGCCAGTGCGCGCGTGCGGGGTCGAGGACGACCGCGCCGCCCGGCGTTCTGAAAACCTGCGGCTGCCCGAGGTCCGCGGCCGGCTCGGCGGAGGCCGATTCGCGCAGCGCCCTGATGCGGCTGGCCAGGCTGGGATGCGTCGACGCGCGTTCGACGTCCTCGGCCCATCGGCGGGGGAGCCGCATCGCGGCGTGCAGCTTGACCAGCGAGCGCACCAGCGCGTCGGGGTCCCCACAGAGTTCGGCGGCCCGCAGATCGCTTTCGGTCTCGCGGCGTTGGTGCCCGCGGCCGCGCAGTGCGAGCAGCAGGAGGAACGCCAGCCCCCATACCGCCAGAAGCCAGAGTTGGTGGGACGCCGAGATCACGAGAGAGGCGCACGCGACGCCCAGGGTCGCCAGCGCAATCAACGCCGAGTCGATCGCGCGCAGGCGCCAGAGGTAGAGGCCGCTGAACTGTTCCAGGTGCGCGACCTCATGGGCGAAAATCGCGACGGCTTCCTCCGCGGTGAGCCGATCGAGCAGCGTCTGGCCGAGCCAGACGCGGCGGTCGCGGAACGTCGCGAGCGCCAGCGCGTTGAACCAGACGCCACCTTTCGGCGCAATCACGTCGATGGCTGCCTCAGACAACTGGCTGCGCGACAGGACCTCTCCGAACGCGGCGAGGCGATCCGCGTCGCCGAGCGGCTGCGGATCGATCAGCCATCGGGCGACCTGCAGGTAGTGTGTCATCCACACCCCAAATGCGGCCGCGACGACGAGACTGGTGGCGATTCGCAACACGGGATGATCGATGCCGAGGATCAGGAAAGGGGTCGAGGCGAGCGCCAGCCAGAAGCCGCCGAAGGCGAGGACGAAACGCGTGATCCAGGAGAGATAGCCGCCGTAGTTCCAGGTCTCGCCGTGAATCGCCTTCCGGAGCGGATACGCGGCCGCACTGAGCGCCAGGAGGAGGACGGCGATCGTTCCCGCGGCGAATGCGGGCTTCAGCCCGGCGGCCAGGCCGCCCATCACGAAACTGGTAAGGAAGATCCTGCGGCGGTGCGCCTGCAGCCGCTCCGGAAACGCCGCGTCGTCCAGACGCCGGCGGAGCTGGAGGCCGCTCCACCAGGACAGACAGGCCGGCACGAGCGCCACGCAAAGGGCGGCGAGGGTGAGGGACACTGGATTGTCGGGGGAGCGGCCCCCATTATACTCTGCCGCATGGTCAGCCGATCAGTCGTTTCGCTTGTCCTCTTCATGACCGCGGTGGCTGCGGCCGCATCTGCGCAGAACGCAAGCGAGGACGAGTACACTCGCTACGAGCTGCTGGATCCCGCGACCGCGAGCTTCCGAATCATCTACGACGTCACCTCGACCTCTCCGGGTGCGCGGTTCTACTTCAACCCGATCCGGCCCGGCAGCGAAGCGAGCGAGGAATCGGTCGTCGATCTGATGACGGGAGCGTCGCTGAAGTTCGAGGTGGTGACCGGCGCGAAGGCGCGCGAGGATGGCTTCACGCGCGCGGATGTCGAGACGAGCTACATCAAGGTTCATCTCGCCCGTCAGGTGCCCCCGAACGGCGGCGCGCGAATCCGCATCCTCAAGACCTACAAGGATCCGAAGAGCTACTTCACCGAGCGCGACGCGATCGTGTTCACGCGGTCGCTCGGCATCCGGCGCAACAGCGTGGTCCTGCCCGCGGGGTACGAGCTGACAGGTTGCAACGTGCCCTCGCAAATCATCGAGGAGCGGGACGGTCGCGTGATGATCAGTTTCGTGAACACGTATCCGTCTCCCGCCGCGCTGACGATGCGGGCGAAGCGTGTGGCCCGGGTCACGTCCGCGGCTCGTGGCGGCGCGCCGACACCGCCCGCACGACGCCCCGCCGCCGCAGCGGCGGCGCCGGCGGGCGAGCCACCGCTTCGCAGCGTGACGCCTCCGGAGCGCGCCACTCAGGACCGCGAGATCGTGTACTTCCTGCAGCAGCCCGAGACGCACGCGTTTCGCCTCTATCACGACTACACCGAATCGCGCGAAGGGACCGACCGCTACGTGAACATCGTCCGGGCCGGCAGTACCGTCTCGAATCCGTCGGCGACGGTCCTCGATACGGGTGAGCGTCTTCAGGTGGAGACGCTCAAGGGAGCGGCCATCACGAACGCGAAGATCGACGTCGGCGAGACGGTGCGGCCGGACAGCGAAGTCGTCGTGGTTCGCTTTCCACCGGTGAAAAAAGGTGAGTCCGTTCGGCTCCGCATCGAGGAAACCTATACGGATCCGAATCGCTACGCCGTCATCGGCGACGAGCTCGTCTGGAACAGGTCGTTCGGCCGGCCGCGCAATGACGTCGTTCTGCCCGAGGGGTGGTTCGTGACGGCGAGTTCGATCCCCGGCGTCGTGACGCAGGAAGAGGACGGACGTATCCGATTGTCGTTCGTCAATCCGCGTCCCGATTCGATTGACGTGTACGTGAAGGCCAGGCGGCGGGCTACTCCCGGGTCACACTAGTCACGGCGCCGAGCAAGTAGTGCAGCAGGACGCGGTCTCCCGGTTCGAGGCCGCGTGGAACCGATTCTTCGCCGATTCGCGCCACGCGGATTTGGGCCTGCGAGTCCTCGGGATCGCTGAAGTAGACATCCAGCGAGATCTGGCCGTGAATACTGACCGGCTGGATGCGCTCCACGACCGCGGGACGTGACCCTTTGAGCATCGTGGTAGTCTAGCAGTCATCCTCCATTCTCTCCTTCTTACCGTCGCGTTCCTCGCGCCGGGCCAGACGCCCGCGGCGGTTCAGGCGCCGCCGCTGCCGGCGGCAGCCGACGTCATCGCGCGCTACGTGCGCGCGATCGGCGGCCGCGAAGCCCTCCTGCGGCACGCGTCGCTGCGCGCGGTCGGCACGTTCGCGATGCCGGCGCAGGGCATCGCCGGAACCGTCGAGCGTGTCGCGGCGCGGCCGGATCGCTTCCGTGAGAAGGTCTCGATGTCCGGCGTCGGAGAAATGCAGCTGGGGTTCGACGGCTCGATCGGGTGGATGGTGACTCCGATGACCGGTCCGATGGTGTTGACCGGAAAGCAGCTCGAGCAGCTCCGGCGCGACGCTGAGTTCGACTCGGCCCTCCACGATCCGGCGGGGTACACGTCGCTGGAGATCGTCGACCGCGTCGAGTTCGAAGGCCGTCCCACGTACAAGCTGCGGGCGCTCCGAACGAACGGCGACGAAGATTTCGAGTTCTACGACGTCGACAGCGGGCTCCTGATCGGCTCGATCGTCACGCGCGAGTCGCCACTGGGGACGATGAAGGCGACCAACGTCATGAGCGACTACCGTGCGTTCAACGGCCTGCAGCTCCCGACGCGTCAGGTGCAACGAGTCCTCGGCACTGAGCAGGTGGTCACGATCACCAGCGTCGAGTTCGGCGGTGTCGATCCCGCGACGTTCGCTCCTCCCGCCTCGATCCTCGCGCTGGTGAAATGAACCAGATCCTGGTCGCCCTGGCGCTCGCGGCCGGCCTGGCCGCGGGGTCGATCTTCGACGCTGCCTGGATCATCGTCCGCGACACCCACTTCGATCCCACCTTCAACGGCGTCAACTGGGATCAGGTCCGCGACGAGCTCCGTCCGCGCGCCGAGGCCGCGCGGACTCCCGAGGCGCTTCGCGCCGTGATCGAGGCGATGTTGGCGCGGCTCGGACAATCGCACTTCGCCGTCGTGCCCGCAGCAGCCGGCGGTGAGGTCGCAGACCTGTCCGGTTCGCCCGGCTTCGAATTCCGCCTGACCAATCGAGAGGCGATTGTCGTGACGGTCGATCCGACCGGTCCCGCTGCCGGTCTGGTGCGCCCCGGGTGGTCCATGGCGGCGATTGATGGGGTGAGGGTCGAGACGATTCTCGAAGGGATCGCGGTTCAGTCGGCCTCGCCGATGGTGCGTTTCGAGGCCTGGCGCCGCGTCACGGCGAGGGCTCGCGGTCCGGTCGGCGCGTCCGTCTCCATCACGTTCTCGGACGACGCCGGCGGCGACCATCGCATGGCCATCCGTCGAGAGCCGGAGCCGGGCCAGCGCGTTCAGGTGGGAAACCTGCCGACGCTCACCCTGCGAACGAGCGTCCGCGCGGTGCCCACACCGTCGGGACGCACCGCCGGGGTGATCCATTTCAGCGTGTGGATGGCGCCGGTCGACGGCTTCGTTCAGGCCGCCATCGATCGGTTCCGCGGCGCAACAGGCATCGTCGTCGACCTTCGAGGCAATCCAGGCGGGCTCGCCATGATGGTCATGGGCATCTCCGGCCACTTTCTGGACGAGCCGGTGCTGCTCGGGCGAATGAAGACGCGTGAGACCGAGCTGCGGCTGAACGCCAACCCGCGTCGGGTCAGCGCCGCCGGAACGCCGGTCAAGCCGTACGCCGGCCCCCTCGCGATCCTCGTGGACGACATGACGGGCAGCGCGTCGGAGTGCTTTGCCGGGGGCATGCAGGGGATCGGGCGCGCGCGTGTGTTCGGCACGCGAACGATGGGACAGGCGTTGCCGGCGATCTTCAGCCGGTTGCCGAACGGCGACATGCTGGTGCACGCCTTCGGCGATTTCGTCACGGCGGCCGGCGTCCGCCTGGAGGGACGAGGCGTCGTGCCCGACGTCGAGGTGCCGATCGCGCGGAAGCCCCTCACCGAGGGCCGGGACCCCGCTCTCGAGGCGGCGTTGCGGTGGATCGACGGCGCGGCTCCCGCCCCCCCCCGATTGCGCCGTGATTTGCGCCCCGGGCGCGGGCTCTGATAGACTTCCCCCTACCTACAAAACGCTAGTTTCTTACTCCTTCCAAACGTCCGTCCCGGGGGTTTCGTGGATCAGCGCCGGCTACGGGTCGGTGATACCGTCGACGATTACTGTCCGCGCGAGCGGCGCGTGACCAACCACGCCATCGTCGCGATGATTGAGGACGCGATTCGTCAAACGCGATGCGCGACGTGCGATGCCGAGCATCCGTTCAAAGGCGGCAGCGCGCCGCGTCGGCGTCGCAAGGATGCTCCTGACGCGCTTTACAACGAGGTTCTGTCTGGAATGAGCGACCAGCCTGACGCCCGAGTCTCTGCGCCTCGGCCCGATGTCCCCCCGGAGATGCCGCCCGGCGACGCGTCGACGACGCCTGCCGAAGGGGCGCCCGCCGGCGACGGCGCGCCGCGCGACGAAGGGCCCGTGCGCCGGCCCTTGATTCGCGCGACGCTTCCGCGTCCGGATGGCATTCCAAAAGAGCGTCCGCTGCCCGAGTTCACCATCCGGCAGCCTGGTGGGCGCGGCGGGTATCGCGATCAGGGCCGCGGCGGCCGCGGGGCCGGCGGCGCCCGACAGGGCTCGGGTCAGGGCAACGGCCAGCAGCGCTTCGGGTCGCGCTCGTCCAGGCCGCCGCAGCGGTTCGATCGTCAGCAGCGGCAGCACGGCCACCAGAAAAAACGCTCTCGCTGATCCAAACGATGCGTTCAATTGTTTTTCCGTTCCTGTGCGTCGTCTGCCTCGTTCCCGCCAGCGCTGACGCCGACGTCATCAAGTTCGAGCCTACTCAAGGCGTCCAGACATTCGCGGTCCGTCCTCCCGTGCTGCGGATCAAGCCCGGCGACACGGTCGAGTCCAGGACGTTCTCGAAGCCCGGGGACTATTACGAGAAAGACGGGGGCGCGTGGCCAGGCGAGGTGGGGCCGTTCTACATCGAGGGGGCGGCGCCCGGCGACGCGCTCGTCATCCGCATCATCAAGGTGCGCCCCAACCGCGATAGCGCTGTGTCGAACGTGCGCCCGAATGGCATCAGCGCGGTCGCCCCGGACAACCGGACACGGATGATCACCGATCCCCTTCCGGCGCGGAGGTTCGTCTGGGCGCTCGATCGTACGCGCAACATGGGCATCCTGGAGCTCCCGAACTCGGCATCGAAACGAATCGAGGTGGCCTTGAGTCCCATGCTGGGGCGCCTCGCGGTCGCACCAGCGGGTGAAGAGGCATTCGGCGGGTTGTGGCCTGGCGACTTCGGCGGGAACATGGACTCGCCCGACGCTCGAGAAGGGACGACGGTCTACCTTCCGGTCTTCCACGAGGGCGCGTACTTCTACTTCGGCGACGGGCACGCCCTGCAGGGAGATGGTGAAATCTGCGGGTCCGGGCTCGAGACCACCATGGACGTGACCCTCCAGTTCGGCCTCGTCAAGGGAAAGCGAATCCGCTGGCCGCGGTACGAGGATGCCGAGGACATCATGGTCGCCGGCAGCGGACGCCCGCTCGTCGATGCGTTCCGCATCGCGCAGGTCGAGCTGATCGACTGGCTCGTCACCGAGTACGGCTTCGAGAAGATGGACGCGTACCAGATCGTGTCGCAGGTCGGCCGCTCGCGGATCGCAAACGTCGTCGATCCGAACTACACCGTCATGGCGAAGTTTCCAAAGAAGTACCTGCCGCCACGGAAGACGGACCCGCCGAAATGATGGATCTGTCGGGGAAGTTCGGGCTGATCGTCGGCGTTGCCAACAAACGGTCGATCGCCTGGGCCATCGCGCAGGCGGCGGCGGCGGCGGGGGCCCGTCTCGCCGTCACGTATCAGGGGGAGCGCCTCGAGGAAAACGTTCGAGAGCTGGCGGCCGGGTTGAACGACCCGTTGCTCCTGCCGCTCGACGTCACGAGCGATCAGCAGATCGACGAGACGTTCGCGGCGATCGACAAGACATTCGGGGGGCTCGACTTCCTCGTGCATGGCGCCGCATTCGCTCCGCGCGAGGCGATTTCCGCCCCGTTTCTCCAGACCAGCCGCGAGGCGTTCCGGGTGTCGCTCGACATCAGCGCGTACTCGCTCGTCGCGCTCGCCCGAGGCGCCGCGCCGTTGATGGAGCGGCGCGGCGGCGGGAGCATCGTCACGCTCACCTATCTCGGCAGTCAGCGCGTGTTCACGAACTACAACGTCATGGGCGTGGCAAAGGCGGCGCTCGAGGCGACCGTTCGGTATCTCGCGTCTGAGCTCGGGGCCAACAATATCCGCGTCAATGCGATCTCGGCCGGTCCAATCAAGACGCTGGCCGCCTCCGGCATCTCAGGGTTCTCGAGCATCCTCCAGCAGTACCGCGACCGGGCGCCGCTCAGGCGAACGATCGACACGAGCGAGGTCGCAGATGCCGCGCTCTTCCTTCTCAGCCACGCCGGCCGGGCGGTTACAGCTGAGATCCTGATGGTCGACGCCGGTTATCATTCCATCGGCATTTAGCTTGCACCGGATGTATCCGGAGGCAAGCTGATGTACAGAAGTCGTTCAACAAGTGCGTTGATCCTGGCAATCGCTTTCTTTGTCACGGTCACCGTGTTCGCAAACGCGTGCGGCAAGTCGGTCGGAGAGACAGTCGACGACGCCGGCATCACGGCCCAGGTGAAGACCGCGCTGCTCAACGATCCCGACGTCGGCGGGCTGCGCATCGACGTCGACACGAGCAAGGGGCTGGTCACGCTGTCCGGAGTGGTCAAGTCGAAGGATGAGGAAACCAAGGCCGTCTCGATTGCGCGCAGGGTCGACGGCGTCAGGGACGTCAAGTCCACCCTGCAGGTCAGTCCATCTTCGTAGCTCTCTCGGCTTACCAGGTTTCCATCCGAATGCGTGAGCTGGCGACACCGAGCGCAGTCAGGATGGGCGGCACTTCCACGAGCATCGACGGCGGGCCGCAAATGAAGCACAACGTGGCGGGGTCGGTCAGAAGCGGCGCGAGCCGCGGATGACCGACGCGGCCACGCTCGCCCTGCCAACGCGGCGGCGCGTCGCGCGTCGCCGTCAACTCGAGACGGATGCGGCCCTCGCGCGCCAGCCGGCGAAGCTCCGGGCCGTACGCGAAATCGCGAGGCGTTCGTGCGCTGTAGGACACGGCGAACTCGCCAGGCACCCGCGAGAGAATCGCGTGCCACAGCATCGACCGCAGCGGCGCGATGCCCGTGCCGCCGGCGATGAACAGAAACCGCCGTTCCACCGGCTTCGCGGGGAAGACGAAAGACCCGAACGGCCCCACCGCTTCGATCCGGAGGCCTCGCGCCAAACCCCGGAGATGCGGGCCCGGATCGCCCGCCGCATCGACCTTCATCAGGAACTCGATCAGTCCGGTCCGCGCGGTCTCCTCCGGGGCGGAGGCGACGGAGTACGGGACACGGAGCTCTTGCCCCGCGGCGCCCAGAAGCACGGCCTGGCCCGGCCGGAACTCGAGCGGATGGCCGTCGAGCGCGACGCGAACGATGCGGGTGCCGGCGCTGGGCGTGCGGACGCCGGCCACGCGCAATTCAAGCGTCGCAGACACGCCTTGATCGTAGAGGCTTCTGAATTCAGAATCCAGAATTCAGAATTCAGAAGCTGAAATGAAACGGCTACGAGGTGCACTTCTCCGGACAGTCTATGCGCGCCGGGCGGCGGTCACGATCGGTGCGATGCTCGTCGTGCTGGCGGCGTGGATCTGGTTCGGGAACTTCGAGTGGGAATCCGGCCTGACCGATGGGCTGGCGCTCCTATCTGGCGCCACCGGCATCGCGTTCATCGTCGCTGGACTTCAGGGTCGGAGAGGCGACTGGGCGGAGTAACTGCTAAAGCACTCCGGCGGCGGCGCGCTGCAGCTCGATTTCGCTCGGTTCCTGGAACGCGAAGAGCGGTCTGATGTCCCCGTCGTGCACGGTGCGGGCGGCCGCGGCGCGGCGCTTGCGCCCGGTCTTGTCCTGATACATGCGGCTGTCGGCCGTCGCGAGCAGCGTTTCGTACGACTCGCCGTCCTGTGGGAACACCGCACTGCCGACGCTGATGCCCAGTATCAGCTTCTTGCCCGGCCGCGCCTCGAAGTACACCTCGTCGATGGCCCGCTGAAGCTCGAGCCGCTTCCGATCCGCCTCGTCCGCTCCGCAGCCAGACAGCACGACGATGAACTCGTCGCCCGCGTAGCGGACGCAGATGTCGTACGGCCGGATCGCCGCGCGGAGGACCCGTGCGACTTCGCAGAGCGCCCGGTCCCCGACATGGTGGCCGTGGTGATCGTTGATTTCCTTGAAGTGGTCGAGGTCCATGACGAGCAGCGAGACCTCGGACTTCAATCGCTCGGCGCGCGCCAGCTCGCGACTCAGGTGCATGAACAGGAACCGCGTGTTCGGAAGGCCGGTCAGCGGATCCGTCAGCGAGTCTTCCTGGGTCTGCTCGAAGACGATCGAGTTGTTGATGACGGCCGACGCCTGCTCCGAGACCCGGTCGAGCAGCCGGCGGTGATCCTCACGGTAGAAGGCAGCCTCGGTGTGGTAGACCGAGATCGTCCCGATGAATCGCTCGTTGAAAACCAGGGGACACACGAGCGCCGACTGCAGGCCCGTCGCCAGATGCGCGAGGCCCGCGGCTTCGAGGTCCGCGCTCGGCCGGGCGTTCACGAGCGGACGTCGGTTGCGCGCCACCCACCCCGTCAGCCCCTCGCCGCTGTGCACCGTGACCTGTTGAATGACCTCCGCGTCCACGCCGGTGGCGAACCGGCAGCGGAGCGAGTCGGTCTCTTCGTCGTGGAGGAAGAGCGCGCAGCACGAGAACGGCACCAGGTTGCTGAGCTTCGCTGAAATCAGCGCCATCGTGTCGGCAACGCCGAGGCTCGTGCCCATCGCCTGCGCGATCTCGTACAGCGCGTAGATCTCGCGGTGCGCGAGCGCGATGTCTTCGAACACGTTCTTGCGCGCCGGCTCGGGCGACAGTCCCGTCGCGGGCCGGCCGACGTCCGACGGCTTGTCGTCGATCGTGATCCGGCGGACCGCCGCCTGGGCCTGCTCGAGCGTCGACGCCTCGGCCTGCAGCCGCGGCAGCATCTCGACGAACCGTCCCACGATCACCGGGTCGAGCCCCTTGCCCGCCTCCTGCTGAAGCAGCCCGACCGCGGCATCGAAGCTCATGGCCTTGTGGTACGGCCGCTCCGCCATCAGCGCGTCGAAGTAGTCCACCACGGAGAGGATGCGCGCGCCGAGCGGAATGTCCTCACTCTTGAGGCCCGTCGGGTATCCCTTGCCGTCCCAGCGTTCGTGGTGGCAGAGGATCAGCGGCGCCACAGGGTACGGGAAGGGCACCGCGCTGATGATGTCCGCGCCCACTTTAGGATGGGCCCGAATCTTCTGGAACTCCTCCTGCGTGAGCGGCCCGGGCTTCGACAGGATGTGTTCGGGGACGGCCAGCTTCCCGATGTCGTGGAGCAACGCCGCCGTCTTGACTCCCTGAATCTCGTTCTCCGACATCCCCATCGACCTGGCCAGCTCGGCGGCGTAGAGCTGCACCCGGCGGATGTGCGTCTGCGAGGTCTGGTCCTTCGCGTCGATCGCGAGCGCCAGCGCCTCGATCGTCGCCAGGTGCAAGTCGGAGATCTCCTGGACGTGACGTTGCTCGTCTTCGATGCGTCCCAGATAGACCTTGTAGGTGCGGTATGTCAGGAAGAGCGGCGCCAAGGCCAACGGCGCCAGCCAGATTTCAGACTTGCCGAGCATCCAGTTCGAGCCCGCCGCCGCCAGCGCTCCGACGAAGTAGCTGGGCGCGCTCCAGAGGAAGTTCTCGTTCCAGACGCGGAGGACGGACTGTCCGCTCGCCAGCGCGATCGCCGTGGCGATCATCATGGTATTGACCACGAAGTACGCCGTTGCGGCGCCGACGAGCGGCTTGGTGACGGTCCCGTCGTCGAGCCACCCGTACACGTGTCCCGCCGCCTGCACCGTCACGATGAGGCACGCCATGCTGAACAGCGTGCGGTGCGTCGGATTCCGCTCCTTGATGCGGAATGTGCATTGTCCCCACGCACTCGCGGCGGCAACCAGCATCGTCTGGTCGGCCCCGAGCAGCAGGAGCGACGCAAAGTCCACCGCGTACGACACCGACATCGTCGATGCGCGCCGGGCGAGCGGAAGGTTGACTTTGAAGACCGAGGTGAGCGACGACAGTGCCAGGAGAACCAGGAACGTTCCCGGCTGGTCGAAGCTGGTCGGGAAGTACTTGAGGAGGAGCCCCAAGCCTAAGCCGATGACCATCCCAACAAAGAGTCGGGCGGCCATCGGCAATTGGTTGAACAAGGCTAATTGCCCCAGACTGCCTTTCGACGAATCCGCAACGCCGCCATCTCTCCTGCCTTTGTTGGAAGCTTCTTCAACTAGATCCCTACCTGGTGCCCCACACAACATTCTCGGCCGCGATCATCGTGCCCCACACGATGTTTTCTACCTCGCGCAGGGTCCCCCACACGACGTTTTTGCCGCGAGCCGTACCCCAGACAATGTTCTCGCGGCTGATGGTCCCCCACACGATGTTCTCGCCACGAGCGGTGCCCCAGACGATGTTCTCGCAGTCATCGCCGCCGCACGCGGTCCCCCAGACGATGTTCTCGGCTTCTGCCGTTCCCCAGACTATGTTTTCGCACGCGCCGTCGGCGCACAGCGTGCCCCAGACGATGTTCTCGTCTTCGGCGACGGTGCCCCAGACCACGTTCTCGCACCCGGCGCTCGCGCAAACCGTGCCCCAGACAATGTTCTCGCCGTCGGGCGTGCGCGCCGTGCCCCAGACGATATTTCGGCTCCAGGCGTTCGCCGTGACAGAAAGGGCGCCGCCGCCGATCCGCTGATTGCCCCAGATGATGTGCTTGTTCCAGGAGCTCGCGTCGATCGGCCCCGGATTCGATTCGCCGCCCATCGAGGCCGCCAATTCCACCGCGCCCCGGGCGTTGAGGAAACCGGCTCCCTGAGTGAGATAGTCGTGGCCAGTGTGGGTCTCGGACGTGTACTGAAGGATCGCTTTTACCGCGTTCGGCGTCAGCGACGGGTTCGCCTGGAGCATGAGCGCGACCGTCCCGCTGACGACCGGCGCCGCCATGCTGGTGCCCGACAGGCTGAAATAGGGCGCGGGCCCGAAGGGCAGCAAGCCCCAGATCCGGTTGACCGGCCGCGTCTCGTAGAGAAAGCTGCCAGGCTCGCTCATCGAGACGAGACCCACGCCAGGGGCCACGATGTCCGGCTTGGCGAGGTAGTCGAAACGGCTCGGCCCACGCGAGCTGAAGCCCGCCATGTCGTCATCGATGCGGGCGGCCGTCCCCATGTGGCTGGAGGCGCCGACCGTCAGCACCCACGGCGCGTTGCCAGGCGCCGTGATTCCGCCGTAGAGAGCGTCCCCCTCGCCATCGCGTCCGAGGTTGCCCGCGGCCGCCACGACGACGATGCCTGCCTCGACGGCGCGCTTCGCGGCGAGCGTCAGAGGATCGGTCTCGTAGGACTCGTACACCCCCGCGGCGACCGACAGGTTGAGCACGCGGATGTTGAGGTACTCGCGGTATGCGATGGCGTAGTCGATCGCGGCGATGACATCGCTGATGTAGCCGCGGCCGTTTCCGTCGAGCACTTTGAGCGAGACAATAGTCGCCCCCGGAGCCACCCCGGTGTTCCCGCCGCCGGAGGTCTCACCGTTGCCCGCAATGACACCCGCCACGTGCGTGCCGTGGCCGTAGTCGTCGTACGGATCCGGATAGCCGCCGACAAAGTCGGCGAAGTGTGTGACGCGCTGGCCGGTGCCGGTCCAGTCGAGATAGCCCTGGTCGCCGTATCCGAGATCGTCATGCCAACCGGTGACGCCCGAATCGACGATCGCGACGCCGATTCCGGTGCCGTCGAAGCCGAGCGTGTTGCGAACGATGTCGGCGCCGATCGTCGCGCCGGTCCGATCCATCGTCGGCCAGACTTCGCGATCGAGGCTGACCTTGGCAAATTCCCGGCTGGCTGCGAGCGACGCGATCGCGGCCTCGGGAACTTCCGCGGTCACGGCGCGAAGCGCAGACAGCCGACGGCCGGATCGGCCGCCAAGGCGCCGCACGAGACGAGCGTTGGAATCTGCCGTCGCACCGTCGGACGTTTGGAGAATCACCCGAACCGTACCCCGAGGCGCGCGGAGGCGCTGTTGAAGGGCCGGATCGAGCTTGTGATCGCCGCGCTCGGCGTAAGCCGGGAGCGCGGTGAGCGTAACGAGAGCGAGTGAAGTGAACAGTCGTGAGAGCATTCGCAGGGTTTTTTCCGGGCGCTGATTCGCGGCCGAGCCTTGTGCAAAAGCTTTGCCCAAAGCCCGACGGTTAAAGCCTACTCGGCTAACTTTGTGTACTTGCAGTTGTTGTCGTTCGTGAACACTCCGCCGCCAGAACTGGCATCTGACAAAGAGCGTGCGTGTTTGTTCCGTCCCGCGACATAGCGCGCAGCGATGTGTAACTAACTCGTTGATTCCAAAGCGCTACCAGCCCGTCGGCAGTGTCTCGAAGTTGGACAGTTGCTAACTGCCGGGGTATCAAGCACTTGAGAGAATCTCAACCGCCTTCGTTCGGACGTCGTGTTCTGCTTCGGGACGGCCGGGGATCGTGCTCCAGCCCGTACTCGACGATTTTCCGATACAACGTGCCCCGGCTGATTTCCAGAACCGAGGCAGCCTGCTTCTTGTTCCAGTGGACCGTCTCGAGCACGCGCGCGATGTGTGCGCGCTCGGCGTCGCGCAGCGAGGGCAGCCGTTCCTTCGCCGTTTCGACCGGCGCCTCGCTCGCGTGGAGGAACTCGATGTCGGAGCTTCGAATCAGCCGGTCGGGCGAGGAGAGCGCCGCGCGGGAGACGGTGCTTTCGAGCTCGCGGATGTTCCCCGGCCAGTGGTACTGCATCAGCAGCTCCACGCCGTCCTTCGAGAAAGCCTTGCCGTCGAGCGGCAGGCCGTTGCTCGCGCAATACCGGGCCAGGAACCGCTGCGCGAGGACCGGGATGTCCGACGTCCGCTCGCGGAGCGACGGCAGGCGGATCGAGAACGCGTTGACCCTGTAGTACAGGTCCTCGCGGAACCGGCCGTCGCGGACGAACTGGTCGAGCGGCCGGTTCGTCGCCGAGATCAGTCGGAAGTTCACTTCGATCGACTGGTTGCCGCCCAGCCGTTCGAACCGCCGCTCTTCGAGGACGCGCAGCAGCTTCGCCTGCGCGATGATCGAGAGGTCGCCGATCTCGTCGAGGAAGAGCGTGCCGTTGTTGGCGAGCTCGAGCCGACCAGGCTTCCGGTCATGGGCGCCGGTGAACGCCCCTTTCTCGTACCCGAAGATCTCCGACTCGAAGAGCGTGTCGGGCAGCGCCGCGCAGTTGACCGCCTGGAACCTGTTGGTGCCCCGGCGGCTCAACTCGTGAATCATCCGCGCCACGACTTCCTTGCCCGACCCCGTCGGACCGAGGATGAGCACAGAGATGTCCGACTTGGCGGCCGTTCGAATCCACTCGAAGACGATCAGCATCTTCTCGTCGCGGCCGATCATCTCGCGGAACCGCTGGACCGCCGGCGAGCGGTCCTCGTGCGTCATCGTCGCGCGGCTGTGGACGAACTCCTCGATCAGCGCCTGAATCGCCTCGTTGTCCGGACGCAGGTAGGCGTACTTGCCTGCGCCGCCGGCGAGCCGGTGGACGAGGCCGAAACCGACCAGCTCGCGGACGCAGTTCTCCACGTCGAGTCGCATGCGGCCGAACGTCTGCATGAGCGCCTCGACGTCGAAGGATTCGGACGGACGGGCGTGCAGGAACCGCAGGAGGCCGGCCCGAAGCGGCGACTGGACGAGCGCGGTGAAGCGCGACTCGAGGTCGGTCGGCTGATCGGCCTGCGCGTCCTTGCGGGCGGGAATCGTCACCTTATCCACGGTTCGGCAGGCCCCGATAATACTCCGTCTGATACTTCTCGATGAGTCCTTTCATGGCGACGGCATCACCCTTGTGGTGGCCGCGGCACTTGACCGGACTGGTGCCGCCGGAGGTCTCGATGAACACGTCGGAGAAGAGCAGATTGGTGTCGATCCGGACCGAGGCGACGTGCGCCAGATGGATGGAATGTTCGTGCTTGCCGATCCACTGGGGCGTGTAGTGCACGACGCTGGATGGCGTAATGATGACCTGGGTCGGGAACAGCCGGTTGCCGCTGCTCAGACGGCTCGCGCGAAAGACGCTTCCCTCGCGTGCGACAGGGCGCCCCTTCGACCACACCGTGAACGTCACGGCCGCGACGACGACGGCCAGGATGACGACGGCGAGTGGCCAGACCCGGGCCCAATCCTGCATGGGGGAGGTGTTATGGGGGAGCCCGACTGGGGAAGAAGCAAGCGTGGCTGACTCCGGCTCCCCTGTCAAGGCCCGACCCTTGATTCCGTGCAAGTGCGTGTATCCTACCCCCGAAAGGAGTCACCGCTTCCGTGCCGCATCGCGCTCCCGGCGCGCCGGGCCGCACCGCCGGCGACTATCTGAAAGGCCGTCCGATCCGGTACTACCGCCCGCGTGGAAGCGCGGAGGTCCGGGACTTGATCGAGCACGGATTCCAGGCGTTCAATGCCGGCCGGCTCGGTGAGGCCTGCCGCATCTACACGGAGAAGATGCTTGCGCCGGAGAACGACACAACGATCGGCCTCACGATCGCCGGCGCGCTGACCCCGGCCGGCCTGGGCGGCTGCGTCATCGAGATGATGGAGCGCGGGCTGGTCGACTTCATCATCAGCACGGGCGCGAATCTCTACCACGATCTGCACTACGCGCTGAACTTCACCCTCCGCCGCGGCTCGCCGTTCCTGGACGATGTCGATCTGTACGAGGCGGGCGTGATCCGGATCTACGACGTCCTCTTTCCGGCGACCGTGTTGCTCGAGACCGACCAGTACATCCGCGACTTCCTCGTCCGGGAACGGCTCGAAGGGCCGATGGCGACGTCCGAATTCCACTACCGCCTCGGGAAGGACCTGCTCGCGCGGTATCCCGGATGCGACGAGCACTCGGTCGTCGCGCGCGCAGCCACGCTCGCCGTTCCGATCTACACGTCGTCGCCCGGGGACAGCTCGATTGGGATGAACATCGCCTGGCACGAGCTGATGAACCAGGGCACGCTGATGATCGATCCGAACCGGGATGTGAACGAGATCTGCGCGATCATCCTCGCGGGGCGCAAGAACGGCTGCGTGATTCTGGGGGGCGGTTCGCCGAAGAACTTCTATCTGCAGGGGCAGCCGACGCTCTGGGAAGTCTACGGGATCCCGAAAGGCGGAAACGAGTTCTTCATCCAGATCACGACCGACCAGGTCGTGTGGGGTGGACTGTCCGGGGCGACGCCGTCGGAAGCGGTCAGCTGGGGCAAGGTCAATCCGGGCGTGTTGCCAGACACCGTCGTCGCGTACTGCGACTCGACGATCGCCTTCCCGCTCTTTTGCGAGTACGCGATCGCTTCGGACCACGGCCGCCGCGCGCGCAAGGAGCTCTATCTCAAGCGTGACGCGCTCCTCGCCGACCTCCGGCGGCAGGGCAAAGCGGCGCACGAGGAGCGCGCGGCCGCCGACCCGACAATGGACAGGCACAGGTGAGAATCTAGAATCCAGAATTCAGAATCCAGAAGGAAGGCAGCGCTGGCATGGCTATCGGCGTTCGGAGGAAGACTTCTGAATTCTATATTCTGAATTCTGAATTCTAAAAACATGGGAACCCTAGCGTCGGAGTTGGGCCCTGTCGTCGACGAGCACGCGGCGCAGCCGCGCGTGTACGCCGACGCGAACATCCCGGCGGGCGTCGTGGCCTACATGCGCCAGGCGTTGGGGTGGGACGTGCTGTTCGTGCTGGAGCACGACGACCTTCGCCGCGCGCGCGACGACGAGCACTTTCGCCTCGCGCGGGAACTGCGACGAACGATCGTCACGCTCGACCGCGACTACTTCGACGACCGCCGGTTTCCCCCCGACGAGAGCGCAGGCGTCATCGTCTACTGGGCGCCTGACGAGCGCGCGCTCAGAGAGCTGGCCGCGCGCACGGATCGGGATGTCTTCAAGGCGGCGCGCGCCACCGTGCTGCCGCTCGCGGGGCGCAAGGTGCGCTGCGACGTCGGCACGGAGTTCGAATGAGCTCACGGGCGCTCGGACTCGAAGTGTCGGACTCGGTGGTGCGCGCGGTGATCGTGGACGACACGGGGCGCGTCACGTGGCGAGGTGAAGGGTCCGCCGATCCGCGCAGCATCGCGGCGCAGCTGAAGCCGGCCGTCAAGGAGGCTGGTGGCGTCGCCGCTGCCGGCGTCGCCCACTATGAAGACATCCCGGAGGCGTTGCAGCGGGCCGTCAGCGACGCGTCCGGTGTCGAGTTGCGGGCCGCCGGCGCGGGGATCGCGGCCGCGACGGCCGAAACGTGGTGCGGAGCCGCGCAGGGGCTGAAGCACGTGGTCGCGCTCACCCTCGGCGACCATATCGCGGCCGGCGTCATCCTCAATGGCGCCCCGTGGTCTGGCGCACACGGCCTCGCGGGATCCGCCGCGTGGCTCGCCATCAACCCGGTCGAGCGCCAGGACTACCGCCGGCGCGGATCGCTCGACGCCGAGATCAGCGCGCGCGGCATCGCTCGTCGTTTGGTCTGGCGCATCGAGTCGGGCGATCGCTCCTCGGTCCTCGAGAAGGCGCGAACGCTCGAAGCGATCACGGCGACACACGTCTTCGACGGCGCCCGCGAGCCTGACGGCGTCGCCCTCTCGGTCGTCCGCGACACCGCGAAGTACATCGGGATGGCGATCGCCAACCTGATCGCGACGGTAGACCCGGAGATGACGATTATCGCCGGCGCAATCGCGCGCGCGGGCGATTTGCTGCTCGAACCGGTTCGTCAGGAGTGCGCGCGGAGGCTGTCGCCGGCGCTGACCGAGCGGCTGCGCATCGAGATCTCGCCGCTCGGCTCCGAGGCAGCCGCCATCGGCGCGGCCCGGCTCGCCCGCGGATGATCATCCTCTCGGGCGCCGATCTCGTCCTGCCCGATCGCATCGTGAGCGGGGGCACGATCGTCCTCGACGCCGGCCGCATCATCGAGATCGACGATCGCCAGAGGCCGAGCGACGCGCGAGTCTCGAGGCGCGACCTCCACGGCCATCTGATCATTCCCGGGCTCATCGATGTTCACGTGCACGGCGCGGAAGGAACCGACACGCTCGGGGCGTCCGACGCGATCCGGACGCTCGCGGCGCTGCTGCCGCGCCACGGCGTGACCGCGTTCTGTCCCACGAGCCTGGCGTGCGATCCCGCCACGCTCCGGCGGATGCTCACCGCGGTCAGAGACGCGCGCGCCCAGCCGGCGTCCGGATCGGCGCGCGTGCTGCCGGCGCACCTCGAGAGCAACTTCGTCAGCCCGGAGTTCGCCGGCGCGCAGCCCCTCGAATGCCTGCGCCGGCCGCCGGCGATATCCGACGCACTCCCCCGTCCGGATGGACGGGGCCCGGAATCGGCCGAGTTCACCGGCGAAGACATCCTTGCCGAAATCGCCCGCGCTCGACCGGACGTTGGTATCGTGACGGTCGCGCCGGAGCTCGACGGCGCGCTGGTGCTGATCAGGCACCTGGCGGCGGCCGGCCACTTCGTCTCGCTCGGCCACTCAGGGGCGACATACGAGCAGGCGCGCGCGGGCATCGACGCGGGCGCGCGCCAGGCGACGCACCTCTTCAATCGCATGCCCCCGCTTTCACACCGCGCGCCCGGGCTCGCGGGCGCGGTCCTCCAGTCCGACGAGGTCGCGGCGGAACTGATTTGCGACGGCGTCCACGTCCACCCGGCGGTCGTCCGCGTCGCGATCGGCGCGAAGCACACCTCGCGGATCATGGCGATTACCGACGGTACCGCGGGCGCGGGACTTCCGGCGGGGACGCGCACGTCGATTGGCGGTCGACCGATCACCGTCCGCGACGCCGCCTACCTGGACGACGGCACGCTGGCCGGAAGCGTGCTGACCATGGACTGCGCCTTCGAGCGGCTGGTCACGCTGATCGGGCTCACCCCGGTCGACGCCGCTCTGCTGTGCAGCACGACCCCCGCGCGCGAGCTCGGCCTGCATGGTCTCGGCGTGCTCGCGCCGGGCGCGATCGCGGACCTTGTCGTCCTGGACAGGAAATACCGGCCGGTGCAGACCTGGATCGACGGGGTGCTCATATATGATCGGCCCGCCTGACCCGAATGCGACGAACACCGGAACCTTCAAACACCCGCCCCGTCTAGGTAATTGAGGGAACATGCCATTGCCAGCCATCCGCGCCGCGCTGCTCCTGCCGGCGCTCGCCGCAGCCGCCTGTGTCCATCTCGATTCGCAGGGGCACAACGTGCGCGAGGAACACCGTTTCAAAGTCACCGCCGACCCCGACCTCCGCCTGACGACGTTCGATGGGCCGATCGAAATCCGATCGTGGGATCAACCTGAGGTGCTCGTCGAGGTCGAGAAGCGGGGGCCCACGAAGGAATCGCTCGATCGCATCGAGGTCACGGTCAACCAGCAGGGGAACCGGATCGAGCTCGAGGCGCGGCGGCCGATGACGGGCGAGAGCTTCATCGGCATCAACGTGTCCCCGCAGGTTCGCTACATCGTCACGATGCCCCGCAACGCCGCGATCGTCGCGCGCAGCGGCGACGGGTCGATCCGCATCGAGCGGATCAGCGGCAAAGTCGAGCTCCGTACCGACGACGGCAGCATTCGGGGCGACGATGTGGCGGGCGAGTTGACCCTCACCACGGGCGACGGGTCGGTCGTGCTCGATGACGTCAACGGATCGATCGAGGTCAACACGAACGACGGTGGCGTGAGCGTGACGGGCAAGCTGGCGAACGCCCGCGTCCGCACGGGGGACGGATCCGTCACGGTGCGTGCAGAGCCGGGCAGCGCGATGTCGGCCGACTGGTCGCTCACCACGGGTGACGGTGCGATCGTGCTTTATCTTCCCGCAGACTTCAGCGCGGATATCGACGCGCACACGGGGGACGGTCGGATCCGGTCCGAGTTCAACCTGACCGAGGATCGCGACGGCGAGCGCGAGAACCGGACCGTGCGCGGCCGAATCGGCAAGGGCGGCCACACCCTCAAAGTCCGGACGGGAGACGGGTCGATCGCGCTCAGGGCCGGTGTATGACGTAGTCGGTCGGATCCGCGACACCCGCCTCGACGAACGCGTCGTGGCGCTCCCGGCATTTGCTGCACCCGCCGCAGTGGCGTCCTCCCTCACCGGGGTTCATGCAGGACAGCGTCTGACCCAACGGAACACCGAGCTCGAGCCCCAGCCTGACGACCTCCGCCTTGCGCTTCGAGACGAGCGGCGTGGCGATTTCGATCGGGCGATCGAGTCCCAGCGAAAGCGCTTCCGCCATCGCGGAGAAAAACCGGGGTGTGGCGTCGGGAAACGGATTGCCGGCGAGCGGACCGAGCGCGATGCGCCCGATGCCGACCCGGGCGGCGAAGACCGCGCCTTTCGCGAGCAGAACGACGTTCCGTCCGTCGATGTAGACATCTTCGTCCGGCGTGTCGTACCCCGGAGGTATGCCGCGGATCGCCCAGTGCGACGAGGGATACACATCACGCATGTCGAACGACAGCACGACCGGGGGACGAACGCGACCGCTGAAGGGCCGGGCCTTCGTCAGCGCGTCGAGGGCCGCGCGCTCCGCCGCTTCCCAGGCCAACCCCACGGCGATGTACGCCGGCGTGACCTCCGCGGTCTGCGCTTCGAGCGCGACGAGCACCACGCTGTCGAGGCCGCCCGAACACAAAACCAGCGTCTGCGCTACCATTTGTTGGTTGGTTGACGCTTATGTATCTGGTGACGAAACGTATCGACTTCTGCTACGGACATCGGCTGCTCGACTACGACGGCGTGTGCAAGCATCCGCACGGTCATAACGCGGCCGTTGAAATCGACATCCGGACCGACCGACTCGACAACCGGAACATGGTGGCCGACTTCAGCGACATCAAGCGCCTGGTGAAAGGGTGGATCGACCGCGAGCTGGATCACAAGATGATCCTTCGTCAGGACGACCCGCTCGTGAAGCCGCTGCAGGCGCTGGGGGAGCCGGTGTACCTGCTCGAGAGCAACCCGACCGTCGAGCGGATCGCGAAGCTGATCTTCGACCAGGCGCGCACCCTCGGTCTGGACGTCACGGGGGTGCGGGTGTGGGAGACGCCGACCTCGTTCGCCGCCTATTCCGTGGCCGGCTCTACCGCCTGAAAGGCAGCTCGTACGATGCGTAGATGAACGCCCCGGTCTCGGTCTCGTCTCCACCCCATGTGATGGGGATTGCCAGACCCAGGATCAACTGATGATCGCCGAGGTTCCAGCCTCCGCGCGCGCCAGGTGAGAGCGTGAAGAGGGTTTCGCGTGTAGTGCCGGTGTCCCTAATCAGCTCTGCCGAGAGCAGATTGGTTTCGAGCATCACGTTGAACATCGGCCGCAGGCGGTAGATCGCGCTTCCGGCCACGTGCGGCGAGGCGAGGTTTTCCTCGCGCGTGTCATCGATATTCGCCTGCGGCAGCCACGTCAGGCCCGCGTTCCAATGCCAGTACCAATCCCCGGTCTGCTTGCTGAACGGCAGGTTGACCTGCAGCCCGGCCGATCCGTTGCCGAGACCGCGCGGCACGCTGCCGAACGGCAGGATGACGCTGAGGCGCGGAGAGAACGCCGGCCGGCCGGGTCCCTCCAGCGTCGCTTGGTACCGATAATTGACGAGCGCGTCGCCGAAGCCGACGTTTGTGCCGCCATCCAGCCAATTCAGCGTGTAGGACAGCTGATGGGTCTGCCCGCCCACCGGCCACTCCTGCGTGACGCCCGCCGCCCATGCGTCACCGATGAATAGCGACGTGAAGATGTTCTGAAAGATGTTCGCTTCCTGGTTGAGGGCTTCTTCCACCAGGAACGAATTGTCGGTGATCTCGAAGGGAGGCGCGCCTGACGATGCGCCCGGAGTCTGAGCCGCCGCCGTCGCGCTCAGGCCAATAGCGAGGAGCATGACGCGCGCGGCCTGAACCAGCACCTTGGCCGCAGCGCGCGCACCGACGGTGATCACGCGATCCTTCGGTCCCCTGACGCTGACGCGATCGGCAGCGGCGTCGCGTCGCTCTATCCGGACCGTCTGGCCCGGCTTCAAGTCGCTCTCCTCGATGAATCGCAGGAAATCCGGATCCTGATCGAGCACGCGCCGGATGGTGACCGGTGTCCCGAGCGGACAGGACAGGAGCGTTTCGTATTCGGGCTGCGCGACGGTGCCCTCCGGCCCCGGAATCGGGTCGCCGTGGGGGTCGACCTCGGGCCGGCCGAGCATCTCGTCCATCAGATCGATGACGCGGTCGGAGACGGCGTGCTCGAGCTGCTCTGCCTCCTCGTGCACTTCGGTCCAGCTCATGCCCATCACCTGCACGAGGAAGAGCTCGATGAGCCGGTGGCGGCGGAGAACGCGCGCCGCGAGCTTTTCACCGGCGGCGGTCAGACGGACGCCGGTGTAGGGCTCGTAGCGCACGAGGCCGGACTCGGCGAGCGTCTTCATCATCGTCGTCGCCGTCCCGGGGACGACGCCCAGCCTCGATGACAAGTGCCCCATCGGCACCAGAGCCTTGGAGTCGGTCAGGGCTACCTGCGCCTGATAGATGGCTTTCAGGTAGTTCTCGACTGTTTGGGAAGGCGCCATTTGACTTTGAAACGATACACCTTTATATTTTGATTTGTCAAAAACAGGAATTGAGCTGACCGAATGAAGGGCCTTTCACGACGCTCATGGCTTCACGCGGCGGGGCTGGGTACGCTGGCCGCCGGCGTTCTCGCCCGGCGAGGCGCCCGTGCCCAGGGAGGGGGCCCGGCGGGGGCGTTTTCGCACGGCTCGCACGCCATGGGCGCGGTCGGCCGCGTCTCGACCGAGACCTTCGATCCGGCGGCGTACCTCAAAGCGTGGAACTTCTCGGACCTTCCGCCCGAGCGTCGGTCGAAGTTCTACAAGGAGACGGCACGTCCGGACGGTTCGCTGCTGAGGGAGTACGAGATCTTCGCCGTCGATCGCGAGATCGAGATTGCTCCGGGCATGTTTTTTCCCGCCTGGACCTATAACGGGCAGGTGCCCGGCCCGACGATCCGGGCGACCGAAGGAGATCGGCTGCGCATCCGGTTCACGAATGGCGGGTCGCATCCGCACACGATCCACTTCCACGGCTGGCACCACCCGGACATGGATGGTTCGCTCCACGAGCACCAGGTGATGCCGGGAGGCACGTTCCTCTACGAGTTCGATGCCGAGCCGTTCGGCCTGCACCTGTACCACTGCCACGCGGTTCCACTGAAGCGCCATATCCACAAGGGGCTGTACGGCACGTTCATCGTCGATCCCAAGGGCGGCCGGCCGCCGGCCGACGAGTTCGTGATGGTGATGAACGCGTTCGACACGAACTTCGACGCCGACAACGAGGTGTACGCGGTCAATACCGTCGCGCACCATTTCATGCATTCGCCGATCCGGGTCAAGGTGGGCGAGCTCGTCCGAATCTATCTCGTGAACGTCACCGAATTCGACTTCGTGAACAGCCTGCACCTGCACGGCATGTTCTTCGACGTGTTCCGGACGGGAACGTCGATGACGACCAGCGAGGTCACCGACACGCTCATGCTGTGTCAGGGCGAGCGTGCGATCGTCGAAACCCGGTTCCGGTACCCGGGCGACTTCATGTTCCACGCGCACCAGAGCGAGTTCGCGGAGCTGGGTTGGATGGGTCTCTTCCGCGCCGAGGGAGGCCGCCGTGAAACCTGAGACGGTTGACGGCACGGTTTCACGCGACGCCGGCACGCGGGTGCAGTCGGGCCTGACCGCTAACCTCTGGTTGGTCGCCATCCTTCCGCTGCTGCTATTGGCGGGGCTGATCGTGCTGCTGCTCCGCTGGGGTCCGGCCGATGCGCTGCGCGGCGAGGGGGCGCCTCCGGTCGAGATCCTTACGTTCCAGCGGGTGACGCTCGGCCCGGACGGTATCTCCGCGACCGTGATGAACGACGGGCCCGATCCGGTGACCATCGCGCAGGTCGTCGTGGACGACGCCTACTGGCAGTTCACGGTCGAGGGGGGGAACGTCCTCAATCACCTTGGCCGTGCGACGCTGAAGATTCCGTATCCCTGGGTGCAGGGAGAAGCGCACGCGCTCAAGATCTTGTCGGCGACCGGAACGGCGTTCGAGCACGAGATCGCGGTTGCCGTCGAAACGCCGCGCGCCGATCCAAAGCATCTCGGGATCTTTGCGCTCATCGGTCTGTATGTCGGCGTGATCCCGGTGGCGCTCGGGCTGCTCTGGTTCCCCGTCGTGGCCCGCGTCGGGAAGCGCGGGCTCGACTTTCTGCTGGCGTTGACGATTGGGCTGCTCGTGTTTCTGCTGGTCGACGCGACCAACGAAGGGCTCGAGATGGCCCGCGAGATTCCCGGGTCGTTTCAGGGCACCGCGCTCTTTCTGTTCGGCGCCGTCGCCGCGTTTCTGGCGCTCGAGGCGCTCGGCACGACGCTGACGGCGCGCAGGAAGGCCAGCGTCGGCTGGGCGACAGCGCTGCTCGTCGCCGTGGGCATCGGCCTGCACAACTTCGGAGAGGGACTCGCGATTGGCGCGGCGTTCGCGCTCGGCGAGGCGGCGCTCGGCACGCTGCTCATCATCGGGTTCACGCTGCACAACACGACGGAGGGGTTGGCGATCATCGCCCCGCTCGCACGCGAGCGCGTGCCCATCCGCGACTTGCTCGTCCTCGGCCTGATCGGCGGAGTGCCGACGATCCTGGGGACGTGGCTCGGCGGGCTCGTGTATTCGCCCGTGCTGTCGGTGCTGTTCCTCTCGATCGGCGCGGGCGCGATCGCACAGGTCGTGAACCTGATCGCGCGACAGATGGCGGGCGGCGAGACCGTGTCGCGATACTTCGCGCGCGGCCCCGTGCTGGCAGGGTTGGCCGTGGGCTTCGTGATCATGTATTCGACCGGGATGCTGGTGGGCTGAACGATGGGATTCCTGGGACACCATAGACGCTTCGCCTGGATGTTCGTGGTCCTCGTCGCCGCGGCCGCGATCGGCGTCGGCGCCCTGTTGCCGCTCGGCGCCGATTCCGTGTGGCCTGGCGAGGTCGCGCACAGCGCCAACGCGCCGCGCGAGATCGTGCTGGTCGCGCGAGATATGAGCTTCTATCTCGACGGCGCCGGTGCGGAGAACCCGACGCTTCGCCTCAAGGCCGGCGAGGACATCCGACTCGTGCTGCGGAACGAGGAACCTGGGGTCACCCATGACGTCGCGGTTTCCGCGTGGAAGGTGGGAACCCGCCGCCTCCAGGCGCGCGAGCGGGACGCCGTCGTGTTCCGCGTTCCCGACGCGCCCGGCCGCTACGAGTACCTCTGCAACCCGCACGCCTCGATGATGCGTGGCATCATCGAGGTGGAATGACGGAGCGGCCCGACCTTCGCACCTCGCTCGACACGCCCGCCGGCAAGCGCCGCTACGTCCGCCGGCTCTTCGCCACGATCGCCGATCGTTACGATCTCATTACGGGGGTGCTGTCGTACGGCGCCGACGCGCGCTGGAAGCGGCGCCTGGTCTCGATGTCGGACGCGGCTCCCGGCGCGCGCGCGCTCGATCTCGCGTGCGGCACGGGTGACATCGCCTTCGCGCTCGCCGCGCACGGCGCGCGAGTGACGGGGCTCGACATCACGCTGCGGATGATCGAACTGGCGCGCGCACGGGCACGGAGGCAAGGGAGGACACGGAGAAAAGACCACCACGGAGACACGGAGTTAACGGAGAACCGCTTGGATACTCCGTGTTCACCGTGTCTCCGTGTTGATCACTCTCCGTGTCCTCCGCTCCCTCCGTTATCTCCAGAGTTCCTCGTCGCCGACATGCTGGCCCTGCCGTTTGAAGACTCCTGCTTCGACCTCGTCACCACCGGCTACGGCATCCGGAACGTCCCGGACATCGACACGGCGCTCGCGGAAATCCGCAGGGTGCTGCGGCCGGGCGGGCGGTTTCTGTCGCTCGACTTCAACCGTCCGTCCAACGCGCTCGTCCGCGGCGCGTATCTCGGCTACCTGACGGTCGTCGGATCGACGCTTGGCTGGATCCTCCACCGCGATCCCGATACCTACCGGTATATTCCGGAGAGCATCCGCAGGTACCCGGGCGCCGAGGCGATTGTGGATCGGCTCGCGGCGCACGGCTTCGACGGCGCGAGGTATCTTCCCGTGCTCGGCGGACTCATGGCGATTCATTCGGCGTCCGCCGGTCGGACCGCTGACAAGGCCGCGTCCTGAACGATGGAAATCGACATCTCGAGATGGTCCGGCGAGGGGACGTTCACTCACACGCTGGTCGAGCTGCTGAAGACCCTCGACGGCATCGGCTTCATCCGCGTAGAGGACGCCCCGGCAACCCGATCGGAGGCCGACTACAACTTCATCAGCAACGAAGTGTATGTCGCGTTCGCGACTCGGACGCGGCGCGAGCGGGTCACGCGCTTCGGGTTTCTCCCCGGATCCAGGGAGGTGTCGGAAAAGACGATGAGCCTTCAGGAACTCGCGTGCGCGCTCGAGGCGGCGCCGGCCGTTGGTGCCCCGGACTTCGCAGATCAGGGCATGATCCAGTATCTTCGATCAGAGCGGATCGTGCCGCCCTATCAGACTCGCGGGTACAAGCTCGTCGAGCTCGTGCGCGTGTACGAAATCGGCACGACCTAAAGGCCGGGCGGGACGGTTCCGACAACAAAGTGGGATCGGTCCGACACGCTCCTTCGGGATCTTACGGACCTGCACACGATGTCACTCATCGACTCACTGCTGTCGGCGATCATTCGGCTCGACGGCGACGCGCTCGTCATGCACGTCGGTGAGAAGCCGTACGTCGTCACCTCTGCCTCGTCGGAATTGAACGCATTCCGTGGTCCCCTCGCCTGGGGGCAGGTCGAGCTGTCGTCGAAGCTGCTGACGACCGAGGCGGTCTCCGCCATGCTCGACCAGCTGCTGCCGCCGGACGTTCGGCGATCGCTCGAAGAAGTCGGCGCGGTGGAGTATGAGCTTCCGCAGAATCAGGACGGCGCCAGGTTCATCGTGATCGCCGCGCGCGGCGGCCAGGACATCTGGCTAGAGATCAGGCACGTGAAAGCCTCGGTAGTCGCCGCGGCCGCCGCTGCCGCCGAGGAGGCACCTGCGACCGAAGCGCCGCCTCCGGCGGCCCCGGCAGCACCCGCACCCGCCGAGCCGCAGGTCACCGCCGAAGTGCGCGCGACAACCGACGTGCCGCCCGCGGCCGAGAGATTGGATCGGCAGGAGGCGGCGGAAGCCGTTGCGGAAGAACCGGTCGCGCAGGCAATGGCGCCGACCGCGCCGATTGCCATGGATGCCGAGGTCCCTGAGCTCGAGCTCGTGCCGGACGTGTCCCAGGAAGCGCCGACCCAGCAGGACGTGGACGCGCTCCTGGCGTCGACTGCCGCGGCGTTGATCGAAGCCGAAGGTCAGTTGCGGCTCGAGGAAGAAGAGCCGCCGGTCCAGCAGATTGCGCCTGTCGCGCAGGCCGAGGCCGTTCGAGAGACCGCCATCGACTTGAGTTCGTTGACGGGCGCTGCGCCGGGTTCCGCGCCCACGCCGGAGGTAGAGGCCTCGCGGGAAGCCGAGCCCGCGGCGAGCGAGCCCCCGCGGCCGTCCGCGCTCGACGCGGAGGCGACGGGCGGCGTCGAGGCCGCGATGTCCGCGGTGGTCGTGCCGATTTCACGGGTCGTGCGTGAGACGCCGCCTCCGCAGCAGGTCGCCGCTCCGTCCGATCTCGATCGGCTGCTTCGGATCGCCGCCGCCAGAGGCGCGTCAGCGCTCTACACGGTTGCGCGCGCGAAGCCGGTGGTGCGGGTCGACGGTGAGATGCAGACGCTCGACTCGGAAGACCTGCTGACGCCTGAAGTGGTCGAGGCGTTCACGATGAGCGTCGCGCCGGTGACGACGCGCGAGGCGGTCCGCGCGGGCGAGACGACGGAGTGGATCTGCGACATGGCGGAGGTCGGACGCGTGCGCTGTCTGAGCTTCCGCGACCACCGGGGGCCGGGCGTCATCTTCCGGATGCTGCCGCCGCGCGCGATCTCCGCCGAGCAGCTCGGGCTGTCGAAGGAGATCCAGGCGCTGTCGGCGCTGCCGGATGGGCTCGTCCTGCTGGCGGGTCCTCGCGCAAGCGGCGCGTCGACCCTCGCCGCCGCGTTCGTGGATCTCGTCAATCGAACGCGGAGCGAGCACGTCGTCACGATCGAATCCCAGATTCTGTTCCTGCACGAGGCGAAGCGGTCATTCGTCAGCCAGCGCGAGGTCCGCGGCCGGGGCGACGAGATTGCCGCAGCGGTGCGCGCGGCGCTCCGCGAGGATCCCGACGTCCTCGTGATCGAGGAGCTGGCGTCGGCCGACGCCGTCGCCGCCGCGGTCGAAGCGGCGCAGAGCGGACGCCTCGTGTTCGGAGGCCTGCGCGCCTCCACCGCGGAGGCGGCGATCGAGCGGTTGCTCGAACAGGCGCCGTCCGAGCGGCGCGCGCTGCTCCGGAGCGCGCTGGCTTCGACGCTGCGCGGCGTGATCGCGCAGGCGCTCCTCCGCAAGCGTGGCGGCGGCCGCGTCGCGGCGCGCGAGCTGCTGCTCAACACGCCGGCGGTCGCGGCGCTCATCGCCGAGGGGAACCTGTTCCAGATCCGGGCGGCGCTTCAAAGCGGCCGCAAGCTCGGCATGGTCCCGCTCAACGACGCGCTCACCGCGCTCGTGCGCGCCGGCGTTGTCGATCCGGGCGAAGCCTACCGGAAAGCCGTCGATCGCGAGGGTCTCGTGGCCCAGCTCCGCCGCGACGGCTTCGACACGGCGTTCGTCGAAAGGCTGGCGTGAGTGGTCGAGATCGCGGATGTCCGCCGGCGCGTGGTCCAGCGGATCGAGGACGCGCGCCGACGCGCCGCCGAGCGCCGCGTTGAAGTGGACGCCGCGGAGCGCGATTTCGCGCGGTTCTTGACGGAGGTGGCAGGGCCGATCTTCCGTCAGGTCGCTCAGGCGCTGGCGGCGGAGGGATACCACTTCTCGGTCAATACGCCCGCCGGGCAGCTCTGCCTCGCCTCCGACCGATCGCGAAGCGACGTCATCGAGATCGAGCTCGATACCCAGCTCAGTCCACCGCAAGCCATCGGACGGGCGACCCGCGCCCACGGCGCACGCACGATGACCTCGGAGCGGCCCCTGCGCCCGGGCGTGAGAGTCCACGAACTGACAGAGGACGATGTCCTGGACTTTCTCACCGCGGAGATTGGGCCGTTCGTCGAACGGTAGAGCGCGCGGAGGGAGCGAGCGTCTCGCGTTTAGATCGTCCCCGTGGCGCGCAGACGAGCGACCTCCTCCTCCACAAATCCGAGATCGCGCAGCACGGCGTCGGTGTGCTCGCCGAGTTGCGGCGGGGGCGTGCGGACCGCGCCGGGCGTGTCGGAGAGCTTGATTGGCACGCCGAGCGCTCGAATCGCTCCTGCGGTTCCATGCTCGAGCCGGGCGATCATGTCGCGCGCCGCAAGCTGCGGATCGCCGAGCACTTCGCCGATGTCTCGGACCGAACCGCACGGAACCCCCGCAGCGGTCAGCGCCTCGAGCCAATGGGCGCGCGGCCGTTCCGCCAACCGCGCCGCGAGCAGCGGTCGCAGCTCGTCGTAGCGTGTCACCCGATCGCGGTTCGTCACGAACCGCGGGTCGCTCGCCAGGCCGTCCAGGAGGGTCGCGGCGCAGAACCGCCGCCACTGCTCGTCGTTGCCGACTGCGACGACGAAGTCGCCGTCCTCTGCCGTGAACGTCTCGTAGGGCGCGATCGTCGGGTGCCGGTTGCCCAGGCGGCCCGGGGAGCTGCCGGTTGCGAAGAAGATGCCGGCCTGATAGGTCAGCAGCGCCGCGGTGGCGTCGAGCATTCCGACGTCGACGAGCTGCCCGCGATTCGTGCGCTCGCGCGCAAGAAGAGCGAGCACGATCCCGTGCGAGGCGAAGATGCCCGCAACGATGTCGGAGATGGCGACGCCCAGGCGATAGGGTGGGCCATCCGCGGCGCCCGTGATGCTCATCAACCCCCCTTCGGCCTGCACGACGGCGTCGTATCCGGGCAGGTCGCGCCTGGGCCCGGTCTGTCCGAAGCCGGAGATCGCGCAGTAGACGAGTCGCGGGTGGTCGGTGGAGACCCGCTCGTACCCGATCCCCATGCGATCCATCGTGCCGGGCCGGAAGTTCTCGACGAGCACGTCCGCCTTCGCGAGCAGACGGTCGAGAACGTCCCGCGCCTCGCGCCGCTTCAAGTCGAGCGTGATGCTCTCTTTGTTCCTGTTGATGCTCAGGAAGTAGGCGCTCTCTCCGCGGACGAACGGCGGCCCCCAGGCGCGGGTGTCGTCCCCCTTCCCCGGCTGCTCGACCTTGATGACGCGCGCGCCCATGTCGGCGAGCAGCATCGTGCAGTACGGCCCGGACAGGACGCGTGTGAAGTCGACGACGACGGTCCCGGCGAGCGGCCCTGTCGGATCGGCCATAATCAATTTGTGATTATCGTCTACACCACCGGCCCGAGCTGACAGAGCTGCCAGAAGGTGAAAGAGTTTCTTTCACAGGCCGGCGCCGCGTTCGCCGAGAAGAACGTCGAAGAGGATGACGCCGCGTACCGCGAGCTGCTGGCTCGCGGGTTCCGCTCGGTCCCCGTGACGGTCTTCGGGGACCAGGTCGTGAAAGGCTTCAACGAGCCGGAGCTCCGCCGGCTGATCGAGTCCGCCGCGCCACCGTCACCAGATCGCTGACGAGGGCGTAGGCGGTCTGCGTCAGCCCGCCTCCAAGCTGCGTCATGGCTATCTCGCCAAGGACGTCGGTCTGAAACACGACCGCGTTCTGCATCCCGCGCAGTTGCGCCAGCGGGTCGCTCACCGGGAGCTCTTCCGGGCGTACGCGCGCCTGGCCGTTCCGGGCCGACGCCACCAGCCGGATCCGGTTGCCTCGCGCGGCCGCGGCCCGCACGTCGGCGCCGGTGACGCCGCGAATCCCCGTTCGGTCGACCTTCTCTGGCGTCAGGTCCGCCCGCATCAGCACGTTCGCGAGCGCCGCCGCCTTTGCGGCCGCATCCCAACCGTCCACGTCGAGCGAGGGGTCCGCCTCGGTGATCCCGGCGCGCTGCATGTCCTCGAGCGCGGCGCCGAACTCTCCTCCATCCTCCAGCATCGTCAGGATGTGATTCGTCGTGCTGTTGACGACGCCCCGGAAGGCGGTTATGCGAACGCCGGGCATCGTCTCGCGGACGAGGTTGAACACAGGGACACCGTCCATCACGGCCCCTTCGAAGAGGAACGACACACCGCGCTCGCGTGCGAGGCGATCGAGCTCCGCCCACGCAATCGCGACGGGCCCCTTGTTCGCGGTCACCACGTGCAGTCCGGCGAGGAACGCCGCGCGGACGTGATCGAGTGCCGGTTGCCCCGTCTGCACGTTGAGGGGCGTCGTCTCGACGACAACGCCCGTCCGCTCGAACGCGGACGCCCGCCGGATGACATCCAGGGCCGGAGCTGGCTCGCCGAGCGCCCGGCCGCCTTCCACCGCATCCGCCGCCGCCACGGCATCGATGCCCGCTTCGTCAAACGTCGAGCCATGCCGAGCGGTGACAATTCCGCAGACGCGAATGGTGAGGCCGTGATCGCGATCGAGGGTCTCGGCCTTCTCGCGCGCGAGCCGCACGAAGCGGCGCGCGACGTTGCCAAAGCCGACGAGCACGAGGTCGAGGCGCATACGGCCCGGTAGTTACACCGGCGCCGTCTCGAGAAGCAGATGCAGCCGCCGGAGGCCTTCGACGAGGTGAGACGTCTCCGATCCGAAGCCGATGCGCAGGTACCCGTCCATGTTGAAGTGATCGCCAGGGACGATGAGCACGCTCTGCGTGTCGCGCAGCCGGGTGACCAGCTCGGTCGAGTTGATCCCGTGTCGATACCCTACGTAGACGATCGCGCCCGCCTCCGGCGGAACATGGGAAAACGCGTCGCCGTGCGAGGTCAGCCAGTCCCTGATGACAGGATAGTTCGTCCGGATGATGCGCCGGGTGCGCTCGATGATCGACGGCCGCCGCGCCGGGTCGAGCGCGACGCGCGCCAGCAGGTCGCTCAATGCGCCCGGAGCGATCGTCGTGTAGTCGTGGTACGACCAGAGCGACGCCGCCAGCGCAGGGGGCGCGACGATCCAGCCAATCCGGAGCCCCGGCAGACCGTAGGCCTTCGACAGGCCGCTCGTGACGATCACCCGCTCGGATCGTCCCCACATGGACGGCGTGTCCTGACCGTCCAGCTCGGCGCCCGTATAAATCTCGTCGGCCAGGATCCACGCCCCCTGTCGTTCCGCGATTGCGGCGATGCCATCCAGATCCGGCGCCTCGAGCCTCGCGCCCGTCGGGTTGTTCGGATTGCAAATCAGAATCAGCTTCGTCCGCTTCGTGACGAGCCTGGTCAGCTCGTCGAGGTCCGGACGCCATCGCCGCCCGGCCGCGGTGTCGCGCTCGTGGAGCGGCCACGGCTTCACGACGCCGCCGAAGCCGCGCACGAGACCCCACGCCTGCATGTAGTTCGGGGTCATCATCACGACCTCGTCTCCAGGCTCCACGAGGTGCCAGACCGCCAGGTAGTTCGCCTCGGATCCGCCATTGGTGACCTCGATGTGATCCTCGGTCACCCCGGGATAGAGATTCGCGATCGCGTTGCGCAGTTCGGGCGTGCCGTTCGACTGTGTGTAGACGAGCTCCTGTTTGAGCAGGCGGGCCAGGTTGCCGCCGGTCGCGTCCTCGGTCGGCCCGACGTCGAGCAGCTCTTCGAGCCTCAGCGGGTGGACACCGCTTTCCGACAGGTTGAACTCGACCCGGTTCTCCCACGTCGACTGCAGCCGCTCCATCGCGAACGTTTCGATGCGCATGGCGGTAGTCTAAGGTATCTTCTAGGCGCAGGACAGCCGACCTTGTCGCAGGAAACGGTTCCCGAGATGGTTGCGATCCCCGCCGGAGAGTTCGTCATGGGCTCCGACGACGGGGATGAGGACGAGCGGCCCGCGCACCCGGTCCATCTCGACGAATTCTCGATCGGCGTCTACCCCGTCACCCATCGGCAGTACGCCCGCTTCGTCGGGGAGACGAACCACCGCGCGCCCGCGGTCTACGAGCTGCCGCTCATCGTCACCAACGGCGGCCGCGATCGCGAACGGATGTTCCGGCGTCTCAGCGCCCAGTACGTCTGGAATGACGGCCAGGCGCCGGACGTGCGGCTCGACCATCCGGTGACCCTTATCAGGTGGGAGGACGCAGACGCCTACTGCAAGTGGCTGGCCGAGACGAGCGGCCGTCCGATCCGCCTGCCGACGGAAGCCGAGTGGGAGAAGGCGGCACGTGGCGGACTCGAGCGGAGCCGGTATCCCTGGGGCAACGAGCTGGACCCGCTCAAGGCGAATTTCCTGACCGATCCGTCGCTCAAGATGTCGCACGGGACGACGCCGGCGCGTGCGTTCGCGCCGAACGGATACGGGCTGTACGACGTGCTCGGGAACGTCTGGGAGTGGGTCTCGGACTGGTACGGCGCCGACGTGTACCGGTCGGCCGGCGAGCGCAACCCGCAAGGGCCGGCCGACGGACGGCTCCGCGTGCTCCGCGGTGGGGGCTGGCCCGTCTCCGACATCCGCATGTTGACCTGTTCGCATCGGCACGAGGTGCCGCCGGACACGTATTCCTACAGCATCGGCTTCCGGATTGCATCCTCTGAGACGTCATGAAGCCCGAATACGTAGTGGCTGTGCTTACGCTGCTCTTCAGCAGTCCTTCGACTCCGCTCAGGGCAAGCCCTTCGACTTCGCTCAGGGCGGGCCCTTCGACTCCGCAGGAACAGGCGCCGCGCGACGCCCGGCGCGAGCCCGTCGTCGTGACGACAGGGTCGGCGATCCTCCGCCGCGCGCCCGACCGGGCGTTCGTCAACATCGGCGCCGAGGCGCGCGCGGTCGCGCCGAAGGATGCGCAGGCGCAGAACGCGAAGACGATGACCGCGGTGCGTGGGCGGCTGAAGGCGCTCGGGATCGCTGATTCGGCGATCGAGACTCGCGCGCTCGATCTGCAGCCGGAGTTCGACCATTCGGGCGGCCGCCAGAAGCTGCGGGGCTACGTCGCGCGCAACGTCATCGAAGTCCGGCTGGACGATGTGACGCGCGTCGGGGAGGTCATCGACGCGTCGATCGAGGCGGGAGCCAATTCAGTACATGAAGTCCGTTTCGATCTGAAGGACCGAACGGTCGTCGAGCGGGAGGCGTTGAAGGCCGCTGTAGCCGACGCGCTCGCGCGCGCCTCCGCGCTCGCGTCCGGCGCCGGCAAGACGGTCGATCGGATTGTGACGATCGAGGAGCAGCGCGCCGAGTTCGTCCCGATGACGCGCAACGTGATGTTCGCCCGGGCGGATGCGGCGCCGGCGCAGACGCCCGTCGCCCCGGGAGAGGTCGAGATCCGCGCCACCGTCACGGTGACCGCGGCGATCAGGTAGCGCAGCCCTTCAGGGCTGCTCGCTCTTCCCCTCCTCGATCTCGCTCAGCAACTCTCCATCCAGCGCGTTGTCGAAGAGGCCCGTGAGCTCCGGCGCCCGCGTCGGGCGCACGCTCGTGTCGATCGGGGGAAGCGCCAGCGGCTCGTCGCCCGATGCGGCGCCGAGATCTTTCAGGCGTCGCGCGGAGACGAGCACACGGCTTTCCATCGACCCGACCGCTTCGTTATACGACTCAACCGATCGCTTCAGAGAGCCTCCGAGCTTCTCGAAGTGGTCCGCCAGCTTGCAGATCCGCTCGTAGAGCGTGCGGCCGAGCTCGCTGATCTCGAGCGCGTTCTGCGCCATCTTCTCCTGTTGCCAGCCGTACGCGACAGCCCGCAGGAGGCCGACGAGGGTCACGGGGCCCGCGAGCAGCACGTTCTTGCCAAGGCTGAACTCGAGGAGACCGGGGTCGTGCTGCAGGGCGCTTGTGAGCAGAGCCTCGGCGGGCACGAACAGCACGACGATATCCGGCGTCGGCTGAAAATGGCTCCAGTACCGACTTGTTCCCCAGCCGCGTGACGTGCTCCCGGAGCTGCCGCGCGTGATCGCGCATCCGCGCCTGCCGCGCCGGCTCGTCGGCTGCCTCCTGGGCCGCCAGATACGCCGTCGCCGGGACCTTGGCATCCACGACGACATTCCTGCCGCCCGAGAGGCGGACGACGAGGTCAGGCGTGACGCGCCCATCGTCCCCTGAGATGCTCTCCTTGAACGAAAAGTCGCAGTGCTCGACCATGCCCGCCGCTTCGACCACGCGCCGGAGCTGCAGCTCACCCCACTGCCCGCGCACGTTCGGCGAGCGCAAGGCTTTCACGAGGTTGGTCGTCTCGCTCTGCAGCGAACGGAGGTGCTCGTCGAGCCGCGCATGCGAACCGATGCGCTGCCGCTCGACGTCCTGGATCTGGGCATCGAATCTTTTCAACGTGTCCGAGATCGGCTGGACGAGCGCCGAGATCGCCTGCTGGCGCGTCGCGAGGTCGCCGGCCGATTGCGCATGGACTTCGCCGAGCTTCGTCTTTGCGAGTTGGAGGAACTGATCGTTGTTCGCGCGCAGCGCGTCGGCGGACAGCGCGGCGAAGGTGTCCCGCAGCGCCGCGTCGGCGCGCCGTGTCGATCGTGTGACGAGCCCGACCGTGGCGGCGCCGATGACCAGCCCGATGAGGAGATAGATGAGGAGATAGAGGACGTCCACGGAACCGAATATTAGGCGAAGGTGGCGATAATCTCAACAGAATTGCGCTTTTTTCGCCTACATCAACCCTGCGGTGGTCTATTTGCCGGCCGAAATGGCATAATATAGGACTACTTTGGTCGGGATTTCCTGAAGGGGTCCGCATGCTGAGGCTGTCGAAGAAAGCCGACTACGCGCTGATGGCGATGAAGCACCTGGCGCTGCAGGCCGATCGCGGCTCAGCCAGTGCGCGCGAGATCGCGCTCCACTACGAGATTCCGGTGGAGCTGCTGGCGAAGGTGCTGCAGCGTCTCGTGCGTCGCGGGTTGCTCGCGTCGCATCAAGGCACGCGCGGCGGCTATCAGCTCGCGCGCGCCGCCTCGGTGATTTCGATCGCCGACGTCATCCAGGCGATCGACGGTCCGCTGACGATGACGGCGTGCTCTTCGGACGATCACCGGTGCGACCAGTTCTCGTCGTGCAGCGTCCGCGATCCGCTCTGGCGAATCAAGGACCGGATCGTCACCGCGCTCGCGACGTGCACCGTGGCGGATCTGACGATCGATCCACCGGAGGAAACGCCGGTCACGATGGGTGCCCTGGGGAAAAGGGGACAGTCACCTTTTTCCTCGGTGAGCTCGGAAGGAAAGAGGTAGCCGTCTCTGTATATGGTGCAGATGAGTGAAAACGCCGCGGCCGTGATCGCCAAGATGCTCGAGAAGAACGGCATCCCGGGCGGTGGACTGCGCATCG
The DNA here is from genome assembly GCA_963847125.1 of uncultured Acidobacteriota bacterium. Classification (GTDB taxonomy): domain Bacteria; phylum Acidobacteriota; class Vicinamibacteria; order Vicinamibacterales; family 2-12-FULL-66-21; genus DATAEE01. The sequence goes on along the minus strand of CAWJYM010000004.1, from coordinate 21,563 downwards.
CCATTCGCGCGGGCGGCTGTTCGGGCTATAGCTACGTGTTCGCCTGGGAGGCGGAGCCGAAGCCGACCGACGAGGTGTTCGACGGTCCGGGCGGCGCCCGCCTGTTCATCGATCCGAGAAGCCACAGGCTGCTGGACGGGACCGTGCTCGACTACGACACGGCTCTCATCAGCCGGGGATTCACTTTCAGCAACCCGCACGCCAAGAGCACGTGTGGGTGCGGGACATCGTTTTCGACATGACTACTGCAACTCGAACCATCGAAGAGCTCGCGAACCGCGAGTACAAGTTCGGCTTCGTCACCGACGTCGAGCAGGAGATTGCTCCGAAGGGGCTGAACGAAGACGTGATCCGGATGATCTCGGCCAAGAAGGACGAGCCGGAGTGGCTGCTCGAGTGGCGGCTGAAGGCGTACCGCGCCTGGCTGCAGATGACCGAGCCGACGTGGCACAACGTCCAATACCCGCCGATCGACTACCAGGCGATCAGCTACTATGCCGCGCCGAAGCAGAAGCCGAAGCTGAACAGCCTGGACGAGGTGGATCCGGAGATCCGCTCGACGTTCGAGAAGCTCGGGATTCCGCTGGAGGAGCAGAAGCTGCTCGCCGGCGTCGCCGTCGACGCGGTCTTCGACAGCGTGTCGGTCGGTACGACGTTCCGCGCGAAGCTCGCGGAGATGGGCATCATCTTCGGCTCGTTCTCCGAAGCGGTGCGCGAGCATCCCGACCTCGTGAAGAAGTACCTCGGGTCGGTTGTTCCGTACACCGATAACTTTTTCGCGACGCTCAACTCGGCGGTCTTCAGCGACGGATCCTTCGCGTACATCCCGAAGGGCGTGCGCTGCCCGATGGAGCTGTCGACCTACTTCCGCATCAACGCGCAGAACACCGGGCAGTTCGAGCGGACGCTGATCGTCGCCGACGAGGGAGCCTCTGTGAGCTACCTCGAGGGCTGCACGGCGCCGATGCGTGACGAGAACCAGCTGCACGCCGCGGTCGTCGAGCTGGTCGCACTGGACAATGCGACGATCAAATACTCGACGATTCAGAACTGGTACCCGGGCGACAAGGAAGGCCGCGGCGGGATCTACAACTTCGTCACCAAGCGCGGCCTCTGCAAGGGAGCGTCGTCGAAGATCACCTGGACGCAGGTCGAGACTGGCTCGGCGATCACCTGGAAGTACCCGAGCTGCATCCTGCAGGGGGATCGATCTGTCGGCGAGTTCTACTCGGTCGCCGTGACCAACAACCGCCAGCAGGCGGACACCGGCACCAAGATGATCCATCTGGGGAAGCACACGAAAAGCACGATCGTCTCCAAGGGGATCTCGGCGGGCCGGGGGCAGAACACGTACCGCGGCGCGGTGAAGATCGGGAAGAACGCGACGAACGCCCGCAATTACTCGCAGTGCGACTCGCTGCTCATCGGCGACAAGTGCGGCGCGCACACGTTCCCGTACCTCGAGATCAAGAACACGTCGGCGCGGGTCGAGCACGAGGCGTCGACGTCGAAGATCGGCGAGGAGCAGATCTTCTACTGCCGCCAGCGCGGCCTCTCGGCCGAGGACGCGGTCAACATGATCGTCAGCGGGTTCTGCAAGCAGGTGTTCCGCGAGCTGCCGATGGAGTTCGCCGTGGAGGCTCAGAAGCTCTTGGGCGTCTCGCTCGAAGGATCGGTTGGATAAACAGTGAGGGTGGGCCTCTCAGGCCCGCCGAAGGGAGGGCGGGCCTCTCAGGCCCGCCGGAGACAGCATGCTGGAAGTCAAAGGTCTGAAAGTCCGTGCAGAGGGGAAGGAAATCCTCCGCGGCGTGAATCTGAGCGTGAAGGCGGGCGAAGTGCACGCCATCATGGGCCCGAACGGATCGGGCAAGAGCACGTTCGCCCGCGCACTCGCGGGGCACCCGCAGTACGAGGTCACGGCGGGAGAGGCACGGTATCTGGGCCAGGACCTCCTGGCGATGGATCCGGACGAGCGCGCCCGCCAGGGCCTGTTCATGGCGTTCCAGTACCCGGTCGAGATCGCCGGCGTGAACAACGCGTACTTCCTCAAGGCCGCGCTCAACGCCAGGCGCAAGCACCAGGGGCTGGAAGAGCTGGACGCGATCGAGTTCATGACGCTCATCCGCGACAAGGCCGGGCTGCTCGACATCGATCAGGGCATGTTGAGCCGCGCCGTAAACGAAGGGTTCTCCGGCGGCGAGAAGAAGCGCAACGAGATTTTCCAGATGGCGGTACTCGAGCCGACGCTGGCGATCCTGGACGAGACCGACTCGGGTCTCGACATCGACGCGCTGCGCGTCGTTTCCCACGGCGTCAACGCCATGCGAAGCCCGGAACGCGGGTTCATCATCGTCACGCACTATCAGCGGCTGCTGAATTACATCGTCCCGGACGTCGTGCACGTGTTAAACGATGGCGTGATCGCGCGTTCGGGCGGCAAGGAGCTCGCGCTCGAGCTCGAGGAGAAGGGCTACGGATGGCTCGAGGCCGCGGGAGCGAAGGCGTGAGCGCAGCGACAGGCGCGATCGTCGAGCGGAGGAACGACCTGATTCTGACCGAGTACGATCGGTTCGTGCGGGAGCGTGGCGGTTCCACTCCCTCCTGGCTGCGCGAGCTGCGGGGCCGGGCGCTCACCCGGTTTGCCGAGACGGGCTTTCCGACCACGCGCGACGAGGAGTGGCGCTTCACCAGCGTCGCGCCGATAGCCGAGACGCCGTTTCGACTTGCCGGCGCGCCGGCCAACGGAGCGGCGGCGCCGGGCCTCGTGGGCGGCGTTGCTTTTGACGGCGTGGCGGCCCGCCTGGTCGTCGTCAACGGGCGGTTCGCCGCCGAGCTGTCGACCGTTTCGGTTGAGTCGCGCGTCAACGCCGGAGGCCTCGCGGCGGCGATCGCGAGCGACACGCCGGAGGTGGGGGACGACCGGCTCTCGACGCTGTCATTCGATGGCCGGCCGTTCGTGGCGCTGAACACCGCATTCCTCGACGACGGAGCGTTCATCAGCATCCCGGCGGGGGTGGTCGTGCCGGATCCGATCCACATCATCGTCGTGACCGCCCCCGGCGCGGATCCCGCGGTCGCGCACCCGCGGATCGCCGTGGTCGCCGGCGCGAACTCGCAAGCGACGATCGTCGAAACCTACATCGGCGTTCCCGGTACGCCGTACCTGACGAACGCGGTCACCGAGGTCGTCCTCGGCGATCGGGCCGTGGTGGAGCACTACAAGGATCAGCGGGAGCCGGTGACCGCTCACCACATCGCCACGATGCAGGTGCGGCTCGGCCGCTCGAGCACGTTCACGTCTCAGTCGTTCGCCTTCGGCGGTCACATCGTGCGTAACGACATCCTGGCCGTCCTCGCGGGCGAGGGCGGGGAGTGCACGCTGAACGGCCTGTACTTCAGCGACGACCGGCGGCTCGTGGACACCCACACGACGATCGACCACGCGCTGCCGCACTGCGCGAGCCACGAACTGTACAAGGGCATCATCGCCGGAAAGGCGCGCGCCATCTTCAACGGGAAGATCATCGTGCGCCAGGACGCACAGAAAACGGACGCGAAGCAGACCAACCGCGCGTTGCTTCTGTCCGATGGCGCGCAGATCAACACGAAGCCGCAGCTCGAGATCTTCGCCGACGACGTGAAGTGCACGCACGGGGCGGCGATCGGCCAGCTCGACGACGAAGCGATGTTCTACTTGCGCGCGCGCGGTCTCACGGCCGTCGAGGCGCGCGACCTGCTCATCCACGCGTTCGCGGGGGAGATCCTGAACCAGATCAAGGTCGAGCCCGTTCGCGTGCAGATGGAGACCGCGCTGTTCGCACAGCTCGGGCGGGACCTGGAGGATCGGGCCTGAGGGTCCGTTCGGAACAGACATGATCCCCGGCACGGCATCCCAGGCTCCGATCACGCGCTTCGACGTGGCCCAGGTCCGACGGGACTTTCCCATCCTCACGCAGCTCGTGCACGGCAAGCGCCTGGTCTACCTCGACAGCGCCAACACGAGCCAGAAGCCGCGCGCCGTCATCGAGGCGCTCGATCGGTACTACGAGGAAGCGAACGCGAATATCCATCGCGCGACGCACCTGTTGAGCGAGCGCGCGACCGGCGCGTACGAGGCGGCGCGGCTGAAGGCGCAGCGGTTCGTCAACGCGCCCGAGTTGCGCGGCATCATTCTCACGCGCGGGACGACCGACGGCATCAATCTGGTGTCGCAGAGCTACGGCCGATCGGTGTTGAAGCCCGGCGACGAAGTCCTGATCTCCTGGATGGAGCACCATTCGAACATCGTCCCGTGGCAGATCGTGTGCGAGCAGACGGGCGCCCGCTTGCGGGTGGCGCCGATCGACGATCGCGGCGAGCTCGTCGTGGAGGAGTTCGAGCGGATCCTGTCGGACCGGACGAAGATCGTGGCGGTCGCCCACGTGTCGAACGCACTTGGGACGGTCAACCCTGTCCGGCACATCGTCGAACGGGCGCACGCGCGCGGCGCGGTGGTGCTCGTCGATGGCGCGCAGGCCGCGCCGCACCTGCCGATTGACGTGCAGGCGCTCGGCTGCGACTTCTACGTGCTGTCGGGGCACAAGATGTACGGGCCGACGGCGACCGGTCTCCTCTACGGGCGAACCGATCTGCTCGAGCGTATGCCGCCCTATCAGGGTGGCGGCGACATGATTCAGTCCGTGAGCTTCGAGAAGACCACCTACAACGTCCTGCCGTACAAGTTCGAGGCCGGAACGCCGAACATCGCGGGCGTCGTCGGTTTCGGCGCGGCGATTGATTACCTGCAGGGGTTCGATCGCGCGGCCGTGCTCGAGCACGAGGACGCGCTTCTGGCGGCCGCGACGGCGCGCGTGCGCGAGATTCCCGGTACCCGCATCTTCGGTACCGCCCGCGAGAAGACCGGTGTCCTCTCGTTCACGCTCGACGGTATTCACCCGCACGATGCGGGGACGATCCTCGACGCGGAAGGTGTGGCCGTCCGTTCGGGCCAGCACTGCGCGCAACCGGTCATGGACCGGTTCGGCGTGCCGGCGACCATCCGCGCGTCCTTCGGCATCTACAACGCGATGGACGACGTGGACACGCTCGTGGCGGCGCTGGAGAAGGCCAGGAGCATGTTTGCGTGAGCGATCTCAGCGACCTCTATCAGGAAGTCATCCTCGACCATAACAGGCGTCCGCGGAATTTTCGGGCGCCCGAAGGGGCGAACCGCCGCGCGGAGGGTTTCAATCCGCTCTGCGGCGACCGCCTGACGCTGTTCCTCACCGTCGACGACGGCGTCATTCGCGACGTGGGGTTTCAGGGTTCGGGCTGCGCGATTTCCAAGGCATCGGCGTCGCTGATGACCGAAGCGCTGAAGGGCAAGTCGGTCGTGGAGGCCGAGGCCCTCTTCGAGCGGTTCCATCGCATGGTGACCGCGCCACCAGACGCGCCGGTCGAACCGCTCGGGAAGCTTTCGGTCCTGGCGGGCGTGCGAGAGTTTCCGGTACGCGTGAAGTGCGCGAGCCTCGCCTGGCACACGATGAAAGCCGCCGTGAAGCAGGACAAGCCTGAGGTCGTTTCTACCGAATAGCTGTAGGGACTAGGGACCAGGAACTGGGGACTAGTGTGACGAAGGAATTCCCAATCATCCCCGATACACCGGACGCCGCGCCGGGCGCCGAGCCGATCAGCCAGCCGGTCGGCGATCTCGTCGCGGATCCGTTGAAGACGCTCGAGATCAAACCGAAGGTGATCGAGGCGCTCTCGAGCGTGTACGACCCGGAGATCCCGGTCAACATCTTCGAGCTCGGCCTCATCTACGATGTCATCGTCAACAGCGCCGCGGTCGTGGGCGTGAGGATGACGCTCACCGCGCCCGCCTGTCCCGCCGCGCAGACGCTGCCGGTCGAAGTCCGCGAGAAGGTGCGCCGGATTCCGGGCGTCAGCGACGCGCGCGTCGAGATCGTCTGGGATCCACCGTGGTCGAAGGATCGCATGAGCGATGCGGCGAAGCTGCAGCTCGGGATGTGGTAGGTGAGGCAGCCGATCTACCTGGATTCGCACGCGACGACGCCGGTCGACCCGCGCGTCCTCGAGACGATGCTGCCCTTCTTCACGGAGCGTTTCGGCAACGCGTCGAGCCGGACGCATGCGTTCGGCCAGGACGCGGCCGCCGCGGTTCGAACGGCGCGGGAGGACGTGGCCTCGCTTGTCGGCGCCAGGGCCCGCGAGATCGTGTTCACGAGCGGCGCCACCGAGTCGAACAACATCGCCATCAAGGGGCTCGCTCACGCGCGTCGGGATCGGGGGCGGAGGATTGTCACGACGGAAATCGAGCACGACTCGGTTCTCGATGTCTGCGGAGCGCTCGAGCGCGAAGGGTTCGAGATCGTCCGGCTTCCGGTCTCGCGTGAAGGCCTGCTGTCGCTCGACGTTCTCGAGCGAGCCGTCGATCGATCGACGCTGCTGGTGAGCGTCATGGCGGCCAACAACGAGATCGGCGTACTCCAGCCGCTCGCCGACGCGGCGCGGATCGCCCACGCGAGCGGCGCGGTCTTTCACTCGGACATCGCCCAGGCTGCCGGCAAGATCCCGCTCGCGCTCGGTAACGTGGGCGTGGACCTGGCGTCCGTGTCGGCGCACAAGCTGTATGGACCGAAGGGAGCGGGCGCGCTCTACATCCGTCGCCAGCGGCCGCGGCTCGAGATCCAGCCGATTGTCGAAGGCGGCGGACACGAAGGAGGCCTCCGCTCCGGCACGCTTAACGTGCCGGGCATCGTGGGGCTCGGGCGGGCCTGCGCCATCGCACGCGACGAGATGGCGTCCGAGGGCGTTCGTCTGGCGGCGCTGCGCGATCGGCTGCTCGACGGCCTGACGTCGCGCATCGCGGGCGTCTCGATCAATGGGTCGATGTCGGCGCGGCTGCCCCACAACCTGAACGTCAGCTTCGAGGGCATCGAAGGGGAAGGTCTGATGCTCGCGCTCGGAGATCTCGCGGTATCTCCTGGCGCGGCCTGTGCGTCGGCGACCGACGCCCCCTCACACGTGCTGCGCGCCATCGGCGTTCCCGCGGCGCTCGCCCGGGCGACGATCCGCTTCGGCCTCGGCAGGTTCACGACGGCCGAGGAGGTTGATGAGGCCGCTCAGCGGGTGGCGCGTGTTGTGCACCATCTTCGCGTGTCCGGGCAATCCAGCCGGACGGTCGACTCGAGCGTCCAAACCTCAGCATGAGGCTGCTTGCGCTCTTCCTCGTCGTGACCCTTCTGGCCGGCCCTGCGGCGGCGTACGCGGGCCAGCCGGCGGAGAGGCCTCCGGTCAAGCCGGCAAGCGAACAGCCCGCCGCCGCGGCCGCACAACCCTCCGGCGAGCTCCCCGTGTCGATCCAGCGCATCCGCCGCAAGCTTGCGCAGGCGCCCCCGTCCAGGACGACGGGCCTGAAGCTCGAGTACTACGTGGACGTATACGGGAAGTCTCCGCGGCTCGATTTTCTTGCCGAGTTCGATCCCACGACGGGCGCCGTACAGGTACGGCTCACCCACGCATCAGGAGTTCCTGAATCTCGTCACGCCTCAGGAGTTCAAGTCACCGCCGGCGGATCTGCTCGGCGGCGCGATGGCGCTGATGAAGTGGCTGGCCGACAAGGGCGGCGACAAGTCGAAGAAAAAGCCGGATCCCCCGCGCTAGGGCTTGCGCGCGAGGTCGGCCGGGATGTAGTGGACGTACGCGTTCAGCAGATTGATCGCTTCGTCCTTCTCGTCCGCGTCGACCGCCAGCAGATCGCGCAGGGAGAGGATTCCCGCCAGGCGCCCCTCGTTCAGGACGATGAGATGGCGGACGCGCGCCTGCTGCAGGCGGCGCAGGCAGGTATCGCAGGAATCGCGCACGTCTGCGGTGACGAGATCCGGGCTCATCACGTCGCCGACCGGCGTGCTCTTCGGGTCCAGGCCGACCGCCACGACCCTCGCCATCACGTCGCGCTCCGTGAAGATCCCTACGAGACGTTCATCTTCGACGACCGGCACAGCGCCGATGTTGCGCGCCGTCATGATGCGTACGGCATCGACGACGGACGCCTGACGCGGCACCACCGCCGTATCCTGACCCTGAATCACGGCGCTGATGGGTTTCATGGCCAGCGCTCCTGGCTAGCCGGGGCTCCCGGCTAAGACGATCGATTTTACCCCTCGTGGTACACTCCGGTCCATGTCTTTGCGCAGCGCGGCCGTGGCGGCGGCCGGGCACAGCATGCGCGCCTATTACCTCGCGATCGCCGGCGGCGCACTGCTGATCGTGAGCGTCTTTCTGCCCTGGGTGTACATCGGCGAGGTCCCGATCGGCGTCCCTCGCATGGCCATGATGTGGGTGCTGGGGCTCGGCGGCCTCGCGGTTTTTCTCGCGTCTGCCAGCATCGCCACACGCCGGAACTCCCGCCACCCCCTGCTGCTCGTCGGTCTCGTCGCGCTCGGGGTGCACCTGTTCGGCCAGCGCGTCATGATGCGCGCCGCGGAAGATCGCGCGTGGGTCGACGCGCAGAAGAGCTCCATCGTGTACGGCCTCGACGCGCGGCCGCCAGCCGAGACGAAGACGGGCGCCGGCATCTACCTCGGCGCCGCGGCCTCGGCGCTCATCGCTCTCTTCGGTCTCACGATCGTCGTTCGTCGTGCGTCCCGTCCGTATCTGCCGCCATCGACGACGATGTATAGAGGATCAGCAGTCAGCGACCGAGCGTGCGGATGGTGAAAGAACTCGATCAGCGCGCCGAGCGTGAGCGAGGCGTGGCAGGCGCTGGGGGTGGGGCCCCAGCGCAAACAAACAATGAAAATCACCGTCGCGCACAGCCCCGATTCCGACGACGCGTTCATGTTCTACGGCCTGGCGAGCGGCGCCGTCGACGCGGGGGATCTCCAGGTCGAACAGGTGCTGGCTGATATCGAGACGCTGAATCACGCGGCGTTCGAAGGACGCTACGAGGTGACCGCGGTCTCGTTCCACGCGTACGCGTATCTGGCGGACAAGTACGCGCTCCTGCCGCACGGCGCGAGCATGGGCGATCGGTACGGCCCGCTCGTCGTGACGCGAACGGGCGGTCCACGCGCCGTCAAGGGTCGGAAGATCGCAATTCCCGGAACGCTGACGACCGCCTACCTGGCGCTCCGACTGCACGAACCGGACTTCGAGTACGTGGTCATCCCGTTCGATCGGATCCAGGAGGAAGTGGCGAGCGGCCGTGTCGATGCCGGTGTCCTGATCCATGAAGGACAGCTCACCTACCTCGAGGAAGGGTTCGCGAAACTCATCGATCTCGGCGAATGGTGGGCGGATCGGACCGGGGGATTGCCGCTGCCGCTGGGCGGCAACATCATCCGGCGCGATCTGGGGCCCGAGATGATGCAGAGGGTTTCCCGTCTGCTCCGCGGCAGCATCGAGCACGCGCTCTCGCACCGCGTCCCGGCGGTGGCCTACGCGCAGCAGTTCGGCCGCGGGCTCGACCGCGACCGCATCGACACGTTCGTGGGGATGTACGTCAACGAGCTGACGCTCGAGTACGGACCGCGCGGCCGCGCGGCGCTCGAGCGGCTCTACGCCGAGGCGTTCGAGCGCGGCCTCATCCCGTCACCGGTGCGCGTCGAGTTCGTCGGGTAACACGTCCGCGAAGACGAAGCCGTCCCGCTCGACGACGCTCCCCGGCGTGACCGCGATCTCCCGATCGAACATCGGACCGGCCGTCACGACCGTGTGGAACTCGCCTCGCTCGCCGCAGGGATCGACGCCAGGTGGAAGCTCGGCGAGGAGCGCCGCGTCGAAGCGGCGGCCGGCGAAGCGCCGATCGAGCACGCGCGTATCCACGCAGGTGACGGTCGCCTTCACCCCCGCGTCCACGATCTCGCGCGCCAGCGCCGCTGTATCCCGGCCCCACAGGGGAAAAAGGGGCGCGAGCCCGGTCCCCGCGAGCTGGCGCTCCCGGTACGCGCGGACGTCCTGAAGGAAGAGGTCCCCGAAAGCCGCCAGCGCGAAGCCGTCGGCCACCGCCTGCTCGACGGCGGTTCGCATACGTGCTTCGTACACATCGTTCGGGCAGGGATGCGGGAGCGGGATGACGCGAAGCGGCAGGCCCGCCGCCCTCGCCTGCGCTTCGAGGAGCGTCCTCCGCACGCCGTGCATCGCCACGCGATCGGCTGTCTCGTTGATGGTCGTGAGCAATGCCGCACCGTCGAGACGTCCCTGCCGTCGCAGGAGGTGCAGCATCCACGCGCTGTCCTTGCCGGAGGACCACGAGACGAGGACCTTCATCGTCCCGTCTATCGAAAGGCCTCGGGATGGAGCGTCCGCGCGATCAACTCCGTCGCCTGCGCGACGCGCGGCCCCGGTATCGGGAGCGACGAATCCGTGAGGATGTGGATCCGGCCCGTCCGGACGGCGGGTACTGACGCGAGCGCCGACCAGGCCGATCGCTCGGCGTCCATCTGGTCTGGTTTCAGGGCGTGCCGCAATTCGACGATCGCTTCGGGGGCACGCTGTAACACGAGCTCGGACGTCACCTGCACCGACTCGCGTGTGACGTCGGCGAAGACGTTGTCCGCGCCAGCGGTCTCGAGCATGTCGTGAAGGAAGCCGACGCCGCCGCTGGCGAATATCCCCCTCAGCGAGAGCGCGTCACGGCTGAAGACGAGCAGCGTCTTGGGCCGCGCCCGACTCGACACCTTGCTGCGGATCGCCGAGAGTCGCGTTTCGAGATCGGCGGCGACCCGTTCGGCCGCCTCGCCTCGACCGAGGCGGGCCCCGAGCGCCCGGATCGTGGCCATCACGCCCGCGAGGTCGCCATGCTTGTACAAGAACTGCTGGATGCCCGCGCGTTCGAGCTGAAGCCGCAGATCGGTCTGCGTGCCGTAGACGAGGACCAGATCCGGCTTCAGCGACAGGATTCGCTCGAGGTCGGGATCCAGGAGTCCTCCGACCCGCGGCAGCGACGCCACCTGGGGCGGGTACTCGTCGAAGGAGCCGACGGCGACGAGCTCGGTCCCCGCGCCAATCGCGTACACCATCTCGGTGAGGGCCGGGATGAGAGAGATGACGCGTCTGGGAGCCGTCTGCAATCCGACGGTCGCTATGCACGCCAGCCAGATGGCTAAGACAACCAGGAGAGTTGCGTTTGCTTTTTTCACGCGCTTCATCGCCTCACCAGCAACCAGAGAAAGAAAGGGCCCCCGAGGAGCGCCGTGATCACGCCCACCGGCAGCTCGACCGGCGCGATCACCGTGCGTGCGAGCGTATCGCACGCCACGAGGAACGCCGCGCCGAAGATCGCCGACGCCGGGAGCACGAGCCGATGGTCGGAGCCGACGAGGAGGCGGACGAGATGCGGGACGATAATCCCGATGAAGCCGATGGGGCCGCCGACCGAGACGGCCGCGCCGGTGGCGAGCGACGCGCTGAAAAAGGCGATACGCTGCGCGCGCGTCACGTCGATGCCGCGCGCCCCCGCGCTGTCGGGCCCGAGGCTGAGCAGGTTCAACGCCCGCGGCAGCGTCGCGAAGAGGCCGAACGCGGCGGCCGTCAGCGGAAGGGCGACCACGATCGGCTGAAAGCTGCTGACGTCGAGGTCTCCCATCAGCCAGCGCAGCGTCCGGAAGGTCTCGGCGAAATCGGCGAAGTACTGGACGAACAGGATCAGCGCCGAGAAGAACGCGTTCAGCGTGACGCCGGCGAGGAGGAGCACTCCGGTCGAGAGCCCGCGCTGTCGCGCCACCGAAAGCGCGTACACGATGGCGACCGCGCCGATCGACCCCGCGAAGCTCGCGATGGGCACGGCGGACACGCCGCCGAATCCAATCGTCCAGTCGAACGTGATCGCCAGCATCGCGCCGAGCGCCGCGCCCGAGGAGATGCCCAGCGTGAACGGCGTCGCGAGCGGATTCCGGAGGAGTCCCTGAAAGACGACGCCGGCCGTCGCGAGCGTCGCGCCGACGAGCGCGCCCGCGAGCGTCCGCGGCAGCCTGGCGATGAAGAAGATCTGGGCGTCGACGTTCTCGCTGATTGGAACCGATCGATCGAGCGCGCGCCACAGGTCGATTGACGTCGACCCGACGATCGGCGCGCCGACGATCACGGCGAGCGACGGAATCCCGAACGCCACGATCGTGACGATCAGCCGGCGGCGGATGGCCGTCACGGCGCCGTGGTCCGTCCCACCGGGACCACGACCAGCCTGCCCGTGCGCGAATGCGCGGCGATGTCCGCCTCGACGCCGTACAGCTGGCGGATGAGCGACGGCGTCAGGACGTCCGCCGTGGGCCCGGAGGCCATCACCTCGCCCGCCTTGAGTACGACGAGCGTGCGGCACAGGCTGGCCGCGAGATTCAGATCGTGGGTCGAGAGGAGCAGGCCGATGCCTCGCTCGTCGCCGAGCCGGCGCACGACCGACGCGATGTCGAGCTGATAGCCCAGATCCAGGGATGCGGTCGGTTCGTCGAGAAGGAGAAACGAGCCGCACGGCTGCCGCCTTCGCGCGCGAAGCGCGCTTCGGCGAGCCTCGCCGAAGCCTTCGGCGGAGGCGGGAAGCCGTGCGCCACCATGAGGGGTTCGTGTGGTTTCCAGCTGCGCGAGCGCCGACGCGATCACGACGCGCTGTTTCTCTCCGCCCGAGAGCGTCGCGAACGGACGTTCTTCGAGCTCCGCGGTGCCGGTGGCGGCCAGAGCGGCGCGCGCGATCGCGATGTCCTCCGGCGCCTCGAGGGCGAAGCGGCCCAGATGAGGATAGCGTCCCATCAACACCATCTCGAGGACCGAGTAATCGAACGCCGGATGCGTTTCCTGAGGGACCACCGCGATCCGCCGCGCGACCGCGGCGCGCGTCAGCTGCGCGACGGGCGTTCCGTCGATCGTGATGGTCCCGGCGGCGGGCCGCAGGAGTCCGGCCAGCAGGCGGAGAAGCGTCGTCTTGCCGGAGCCGTTCGGGCCGAGCAGGCCGACGAGGTCGCCCGGCGCGCACGTGAGGGAAACCCCACGCAGCGTGTCTTTGGAGGGGCCGGTCTTAAGACCGGCCCCTCCATACGAAAACCGAACGTCACTTGCCGACAGCAACGCGCACTCCAGCGAAGCCGCCGCGTCCCGGAGATGGAAAGCCGAACGCCTCTTCGTAGTCCTCGTCGAACAGGTTCGTGACGCGGCCGTACACGCTCAGTTGCGGCGTCAGGCGGTACGACGCGCCGGCGGACATGACGAAGTAGCCGGGCGCCTCGAAGAGGCCGCCGCTCGCGCCGAACGACGGCTCGACGTCGAGCACCTCGCCGCGCGCGCTGCCGATCGCGAAGCCGGTCAACCGCCCGCGCGTGACCGTGACGTCGATCGTCCCCTGGTGCCGCGGGCGGCGCAGCAGGGGATCGCCCACCTCGAAGGGAGAGGGCGCCTGGCCTGGCACGTTGTCGACCGCGAGGATCTCCGTGTCGAGCCAGGTGTAGTTCCCGGTCACGGCCACGCCCCGCCCGCGCCAGGCGCCGACGATCTCCGCGCCGAGCGCCCGGGCGTTGGCGATGTTGTCGGTCCGGAACCGGCTCGCGTCGACGAACGACCGGCCGACCGCGACGATCAGGTCGTCGTAGTTGTTGTAGAAGAACGTGGCGGAGACGACCGCGGCGCCGCGCGCGAACGCCTGCTCGACGCCCGCGTCGAAGCTCCGGCTGCGCTCCGGCTTCAGCCCCGGGTTGTCGGTGAAGGCAATCTCGAAGGCGGTCGGCGGGCGGATGCCGGTTCCGGCCGAGCCGCGGAGCTTCGTCCAACCGCGGTCGCTCGGTGCCTGGAGAAACCAGAGCGCCGACGCCCGCGGATTCGTGGACCACACGGTGTCGTCATCGAACGCCGGGCGCGGCCCGAACGGGTTCGGATTTCCTTCGAGCGCTTCGCGCCGGATGTGTTCGATCCGGAGTCCCGCCGTCGCCGCGAAGCGTCCCGACGCGTAGCGCGCCTCGCCGAAGTACCCGGCAAGATCGCGATCGATCGGGATTTCCTGGAACGTGCTGCCCGTGATGAAGGTGCTCGAGGCCTGCTCGCTCTGAAACTCTGCGCCAAGGCTGACGCCGAGCGGTCCCGACACGTCGACATCCGACTGCAGACGCGTCGTGAACCGCCGGCTTTCGGAGGTCGTCGGATCGTCCGGAGAGAACTGGCTCACGAACTCGCTGTCGAAGTCGGCGTAGGTGACCTGCGCACGATGCCGCCAGCGTTGACCGGTCGGCACGCGCCCGTCGAGCGAGAAGAGCACGTCGTCGTTCTGGCCGCGCGAGATCCGGTCGACGGCCGTGTAGTTCCCGACGGGGTTCGAGCCGAACGGACCCGGGAACCCGCGCTCGTTGCCGGCGACGCGGATGCGTCCGTCGAGGCCGACGCCGCGCGTCCCGCGCCAGCCGCCTCCGAGCGCGACGAAGTGACGTTCGTAATCGTCGTTCGAGACTTCCTCGCCGGTCGCCGGCGCGGTGCCCTCAAAGCCGTCGCTCGCGAGTTGCTCGGCGGCAATCGCGCCGCTCCACCCTTCGTATGTGCCCGCCGCACTTCCGTCCACGCGCCACGTGCCGAGGCTTCCCCCTTCGAACGATCCGTTCACGAGCGCGGGCTCACCCCGCCGGCTGACGACCGACACGACGGCGCCGATCGCGCCGCCGCCGTACAACGCGCTCTGAGGCCCGCGCACGACCTCGACGCGTTCGATGCCCGCCGAGCCGAGATGCGCGAAGTCGTACCCCCGCCGAAGGCGTTGCTCGAGACACCATCGATGAGCACGAGCGTGAAGTCCGATTCGCCGCCCCGCGGAAAGAGCGAGGTCAGACCTCCTGCGTTCCCTGAGCGGCTCACGGTGAGCCCGGGACGAGCCGCAGGGCGTCCGCGATCGTATCGATCTGCCGCGCTTCGAGCGCCGGCGCGTCGATCGTCGTGACGCTGTCCGCGACGCGGGTCAGCGGCACTTCGACCTGTGCCGCAGACACGACGACCGACTCTTCGATCGCGCTGACGACGAGCGTCAGCGTCAGATCGCGACGGCCCGTCTCGTCCAGCGTGATCGCGATCGGCGCGGCGCGCAGACCGTCGCGCGACGCCGTGACCTGCAGGTCGTCCGCGGCAAGATCGACGACGCGAAACTCGCCGCGCTCATCGGTGACGGCGCGGCCGACGACGGCAGCCCCGCGTGTGACCAGGACCTCGGCGCCGGCCACGGGCCGGCCGTCTGGATCGACCGTGCGTCCGCGGAGGTCTGCGCCAAGCGCAGCGTTCGCGGTCACCGTCAGAAGAACGAAGGTGGAGAGAGAGAGACGGGAGCGAGAGACAGAAACCACTGGACTCCTTCCGGCGTGCTGCGCGCCGTGGCATGCGACCGCCGCGGAAGGCGACGGACGCGATGGAGAAGCGCCGAGTGGCCGGGTATCCTGGCTTGCGCGCCGCGGAATCCGTGAATCCGCGGCCGCGCTTACAGTGGCGGCACCGCGTGGGCTTCGCACCCACTTCCCCCGGCCGCCGGGCGAACGTTTGTAACCGCGAAGTATAGCATGCCAGAATTGAGCGAGTATGATGTGCGCCCGACTGGCGGCTGCGGGGCTGTCCGGGATCGGCGAGAAGCTCGATGCCGGCGTGCGCCTCGATCTCGAGGATGGCGGTGCGGCTGTTCGACTCGCCGGATCTGCTGGCGCTCGGCTGGCTGGCCAACCGCGATCGTGAGCGCCGGCACGCCGCGCGCACGTACTACAACTACAACATCCGGATCGAAGCGACGAACGTCTGCGTCGCGAGCTGCCTGTTCTGCGCGTTCGCGCGGCTGAAGCCGGGAGACGCGGACGCGTACACGATGTCGCTGGAAGAGGTCTGGGGCAAACTACGCAGCCGCGCGGATCAGGCGCTGACCGAGGTTCACGTCGTCAACGGCCTGCACCCGGATCTGCCGTTCGAGTACTACACGGAGATGCTGCGCGGCCTGAAACGCATCCGGCCGTCGATCCACTTGAAGTGTTTCACCGCGGTCGAGATCGCCTTCTTCGCGGACCTCTACGGGATGACCGACGAGCAGGTGCTGCGCGAGCTGATGGCGGCGGGGCTCGATTCGCTTCCCGGCGGCGGCGCCGAGATCTTCGCGGAGCGCGTGCGTCGGAAGATCTGCCACGACAAGGCGGACGCGGATCGCTGGCTCTCGATCCACCGCATCGCGCACCGGCTCGGCATGCGCTCGAACGTGACGATGTTGTACGGGCACATCGAGACGGCGGCCGAGCGGGTCGATCACATGCTGCGGGCGCGCGCGCTCCAGGACGAGACCGGCGGCTTCCAGGCGTTCATCCCGCTCGCGTTCCACCCCGACAACAACCAGATGCGCAAGCTGCCCGCGCCCTCCGCGGCCGACACGCTGCGCGTCCACGCGGTGGCGCGGCTCGTCGTCGACAACATCCCGCACGTGAAGGCGTTCTGGATCGCCACGGGCGTCGACGTCGCCCAGGCGTCCCTGTGGTTCGGCGTGGACGATCTCGATGGGACCGTGCAGGAGGAGAAGATCTACCACATGGCCGGGGCGCGGACGCCGGAGGCGATGACGACCGGCGAGATCCGCCGGCTCATCCGTGCGGCCGGGCGAGAGCCCATCGAGCGCGACACCCTCTACAACGTCATCGCACCCGGCAGGGCCGAGGTCGAACCCCTCGACTCCGCTCGGGGCAAGCCCGCCGAACCGTCGGGCGTGGTACAATAGATTTCGCTTGCGAAAGTTTTCACAAGCTCCGCAAGCGGGCGCGTAAAGGGCGCCGTACCACGATGAACGTCAACCTCCTCACGGACTACGAGAAGACCCAGATCGGCGAGCGGCAACCGCTGCCCGATCGGTATCTCGGTCTGCCCGACGAGGAGATGGACCTGCGGATCGCGTCGGCGAAGGCCGCGCTCGGAGATCGGCTCGTCGTCCTCGGCCATCACTACCAGCGGGACGAGGTCATCAAGTTCGCCGACTACACGGGCGACTCGTTCAAGCTGGCGCGCCAGGCCGCGAGCCGCGGCGAAGCCGAGTTCATCATCTTCTGCGGCGTGCACTTCATGGCGGAGAGCGCCGACATCCTGAGCGCTTCTCACCAGAAAGTGATTCTCCCGGACCTTGCGGCCGGCTGCTCGATGGCCGACATGGCGGCGCCCGATCAGCTCGAGCTGTGCTGGCGCGAGCTCGAGCAGATGGGCGCGCGCTCCGTCATCCCTGTCACCTACATCAATTCAGCGGCATCCATCAAAGCGTTCTGCGGCGAGCACGGCGGCGTCGTCTGCACGTCGTCGAACGCCGCGGCAACGCTGACGTGGGCGTGGGAGCGCGGCGAGAAGCTGCTCATGCTGCCCGACCAGCACCTCGGCCGCAACACGGCGTTTTTCCGGATGGGCGTTCCCCTGGACGACATGGCCTTGTGGGATCCGGCCGAACCCTGGGGCGGGCTCTCGCGGGAGGAGCTTCAGCGGGCGCGGCTGATCCTGTGGAAGGGACACTGCTCGGTTCACACCCGCTTCAGCGTCCAGCAGATCGCGAACTTCCGGAAGCAGTACCCGCAGGGCCGGGTCATCGTGCACCCGGAGTGCACGTTCGACGTCGTGCAGGCGGCGGACGATTCGGGCTCGACGGAGCACATCATCAAGACGGTGACCAACAGTCCGGAAGGATCCGTGTGGGCCGTGGGCACCGAAATCCACCTCGTCCATCGGCTCACGCAGCAGCTTGCGCCCTCGCGAACCGTCGTGACGCTGGATCCGTTCGGCTGCCTGTGCTCGACGATGTTCCGCGTCTCGCCGAACCATCTGCTGTGGGTGCTCGAAGGGCTGCTCGACGGAGAGATCCACAACCAGATCATCGTCCCCGAGCCGACTCGGCATTGGGCCAAGGTCGCGCTCGATCGGATGCTCACGATCTCGTAGATTCCTCGTATAAGATCAGTTGTTCGTAGTGTCCGGCTTTAGCCGGACCAGTGTTCGTAGCGTCCGCCTTCAGGCGGACCGCAAGCGTAAGGAGAATTATCGTGGCCCACGAGCTTCCTCCCCTGCCGTATGCCTACAACGCGCTGGAGCCGCACATCGACGAGCAGACGATGCGGATCCATCACGACAAGCACCACGCGGCATACGTGAACAACCTGAACGCCGCGCTCGAGAAGCACCCCGACCTTCAGAACAAGTCGATCGACGATCTGATCCGCGGGATCAACAGCGTGCCGGAGGACATCCGGACCGCCGTGCGCAACAACGGCGGAGGGCACGCGAACCACACGATGTTCTGGGAGATCATGGGCCCGAACGGCGGCGGCGCGCCGAAGGGGGCGCTGGGCGACGCGATCAAGGCCACGTTCGGCGGCTTCGATCAATTCAAGGAGCTGGTGAACAAGGCGGGCGTCGGACGATTCGGGAGCGGCTGGGCGTGGCTCGTGGACGCCGGCGGCAAGCTGGTGATCGAGAGCACGCCAAACCAGGACAGCCCGGTGATGGAAGGGAAGAAGCCGATCCTCGGCGTCGACGTCTGGGAGCACGCCTACTATCTGAAGTATCAGAACCGCCGCCCCGATTACCTCGCCGCCTGGTGGAACACGGTGAACTGGGACGCGGTGAGTAAGCGGTTCGGGAAGTAACTCTGTAGGCACTGGGCACTAGGCATTAGGCACTCTGACCGCTGCGAGTCGCGCTCACAGTCGAACACTTCGTAGAGTGCCTAGTCCCTAGTGCCTAGTGCCTGACAAGAGTCCCCGCGTGTCCTTCATCTTTTTCCTCTTCCTGACCCACCTCGGCATCGGCATCGCGTGGACGCTGCCGCTCGTGCCGCGCGCCGCGGGCATCAAGTTCTTTCGATTCAATGCAGGCATCGTGGTCGCGCTGCTCGCGGTCGCCGCCGCGCTGCGGCCCGATCCGGCGGGTCTGTCGGGATCCTGGACGACCGGGCTGTGGCTGCTGGGCGCGGCCATCGCCGCGATGACGATGTACCGGGCGACCATCGGCCGGATGCTGAAGGCGCTGCGCGGCGCGTTCCTCTGGACCGCGCTCGTCGCCGGCGCGGGGGGGCTCGGCATGCAGGCGCTCGCGCTTGCGCCGAGCACGGACCGGATCGGCCTCGTGCTGACGGTGCTGAGCTTCGTGAGCTCGGCGGCGCTGCTCGGCGGCACCTGCACGGCGATGGTGCTCGGACATTGGTATCTGATCCTGCCGTCGATGGAGATCGCGCTCCTCAAGCGCATCGTCAGGTTCCACCTGGGGTCGCTCGTCATGCGCGTCCTCATCGTCGGCGCGGTCGTCTTCGCGGTGACTGGTGGGCTCCTGATCGCGTCGATCGATTTTCCGCGCTACGCGACGTCGGTCGACGGCGTGTTCCTGTGGCAGCGCGTGCTCTTCGGCCTCGCCGGCCCCGCCGTGCTCGGATGGCTGACGTGGGAGACCGCAAAGATCCGGTCGACGCAGTCGGCCACCGGGATCCTCTACGTGGATTTCTTCGCGGTGATCGTGGGCGAGGTGCTGGCGAAGTATCTGTTGATGGAGATTTCACTTCCTCTGTAGGCACTAGGCACTAGGCATTAGGCACTCTGTTCATCTGCTGAGTGCCTAGTCCCCAGTGCCTAGTGCCTACACGGTGACAGATTGGGCATGCAGATCACCCTCAAATGTCCCGGCTGCGGCGCGAAGCTGGAGCTCGATGTCGCGCAGGCGCCGGGTGGCGTGCGCTGCGGAGGGTGCGGGCGGGAAATGCCCGTCCACCTGACGGCGGCCGTGCGCGAGGATCGGGTCATCGACGCCTGTCCGCTCTGCGTCGGCGCGGACTTCTACGTACGAAAGGATTTCGACCCGAAGGTCGGTCTCACGGTCGTCATCATCGGCGCGCTCATCAGCGCCGGCTTCTACTGGTTCGAGCTCGATCTGATCGCGTACTCAGTGCTGGCCGGCGCGGCGCTCATCGACCTGGTGATTTACCGGCGCCTCGGCGACGTCACGGTCTGTTACCGGTGCCATGCGGAGTTCAGAGGAACGTACCGGCGCACGTCCGGCGCCTTCGACCTGCACACGGCCGACGTCCTGGAACCGGAATGGGAGCGGAAGATCGGCCGGCGATAAAGGGACCCGGTCGTCAGCCGCACCGCAGCGCGGCGATCGGATCGACGCGCATCGCGCGGCGCGCCGGCACCCAGCAGGCGAGCAGGGCCACGGCGAGCAGCGCGACGACCGTGCCGGCGTAGCTGGGCGGGTCGAACGGCGTGACCTCAAAGAGCAGCGTTGCGACGAGACGCGCGAGCGCGAGCGCACCAGCCAGACCGACGACGATGCCGGCGACGACGAGCGCCATGCCCTGACCGATGACCATGGCGAGCAGGCGGCCGCGCGGCGCCCCGATCGCGAGCCGCACGCCAATCTCCTGCGTGCGAGCGCTAACGGAGTGCGAGATGACGCCGTAGAGCCCCACTGCTGCAAGAAGAAGCGCGATGACCGCAAACAGGCTGAGGAGAAGCATCGAAAAGCGGCGCTGCGCGAGCGAGTTACTCACCACGTCGGCCAGGGGACTCATCATATAGGCGGGGAGATTCCGGTCGATGTCCTTGACCAGCGCGCGTGAAGCGGACGCGATCCCGTTCGGATCGCCCTCCGTCCGCGCAACGATCCACATCGTCGAGAACGTGTCCTGGCTGAACGGGACGTACACCGTTGGCTCCGCACCGGTGTCAAGCCCCCCTGACCTGCACGTCGCCGACGATGCCGACGATTTCGGAGAACCCGTCGTTTCCGTTGCCGAGGCTGATTCCCCGACCTATCGGATCCTCGCCCGGGAAGTAACGGCGCGCGAAGGCTTCGTCGACCATTGCGACCATCTGCGATCCCGATGCGTCCTGCCTCGTGAACCCGCGACCCCTCCGAAGCGGGATGCCCAGGGTTTCGAAGTAGCCCGGCGCAATCACGCGATAGGTCGCCGACGGATCGCTGGCGTCCGGCGACGGACGGCCTCGCACGCTGAACGACAGGACATAGCTGTCGCGAATGGGTAGCGATTGGATCATGCCGGCGGACGCCACGCCGGGCAGCCCTTGCAACCGTTCCAGCAGCTGATCGAAGAACGCAGTACGCTGTGCGCCCTTGTAAGAGGCCTGGGGCAGCGACACCTGGAATGCCAGGACCTTGTCGGCCCGGAACCCTGGATTGACATCGGTCAGCCGGCTGAAGCTGCGCAACAGCAGCGCGGCGCCGACGAGCAACACGAGTGAGAGCGCCACCTCCGTCATGACGAGGCCGTTGCGTAGCCATCGGCCGCCGGAGCCCGCCGAGCTCCGTCCTCCTTCCTTCATGACCTCGCCAGCGTTCGTGCGCGAGGCCTGCCAGGCCGGCACGAGCCCGAAGCCGATCCCGGTCACGATGCACAGCAGGAGCGTGAAGGCCAGAACGCCGCCGTCAATGGCGACGTCCTGCACGCGCGGGATAGTGCCGGCGTTGAGCGACCGGATTGGCTGTATCGCCAGGTAGGCCAATAACACGCCGACCGTACCGCCGGCCAGCGCCAGCACGAGGCTCTCGGCGACCATCTGCGTCATCAGCCTGCGCCGGCCCGCGCCGAGTGCCGT
>CAWJYM010000003.1:0-138147 GCA_963847125.1 uncultured Acidobacteriota bacterium | reverse complement strand
CTGAGTTATGAGTTTTGACTCATAACTCAAGACTTACAACTCAAGACTGTGATAGCGTTTTGACCCTTCATGCGCGCCGGTGGACCGCTCGTATCGGCCTTCCTGGCAGCGGCGCTCGCGGTGCCGACGGTCGCACGCGCCCAGGCCCTGCCACTCTCCGAAGTCCTCCCTCGCCTCCTCGGCGAAACCATCGTCCTGCTTCCCGATGAACGTTCCGGTCAGCCGAACCACCAGGCGCACTTTCGGCCTGGCGTCGACCAACTCGAGGTGCCGGGCCAGTTCAACCAGACGCTCCTTTCGCTGCTCTCGACCTATCCTCTGGGCTCACCCTCCGGTGGCTTCTCCTACACGCTCGACCCCGGCCTCGGCACGTTCAGCCGGAACACCGAGAGCTTCGGCCCGGTCTTCGCCGAACGCGCGCTGACGATCGGACGCGGCAAGCTGAGCCTCGGCTTCTCGTATCAGCACGCGACCTACGACACGTTCGAAGGCAACGAGCTGAGGCAGCGGGATACGAAGTTCTACGTGCGCCACATCGACTGCTGCGGGCGCGGCGCACAGACGCTCTCACCCGACGGATCGCTCCTCAGCCCGTCGTTCGAAGGGGATCTCGTGGAGGCGGCGCTCGCGCTCGATCTCGTCACCGACACGATGGTCGTGTTCGCGAACTACGGCGTGACCGATCGATTCGACCTTGCCGCGGCCATCCCGTTCGTGCGCGTGGGGCTCGACGCGAGCGTCCTGGCGCGCATCGAGCGCCTTTCGACGGCGAACGAACCGGGCACGCACACCTTCGAAGGGCCCGACCCCGATCAACGGCTGTTCGCCCAGTCGGGCGAAGCGGCCGGCCTTGGCGACATCGTCGTTCGAGCGAAGTACCTGTTCGTCCGCGCCGCGGCAGGCGGCTTCGGCGCGGCGCTCGATGTCCGCGTCCCGACCGGCGACGAGACCAACCTGCTGGGTACCGGCGGCGTGCAGGTCAAGCCCTTCCTCATCGCCTCGTTCGCGAAAGGGCCGCTGGCGCCGCACGTGAACGTGGGATACACCTTCTCGAGCGAGGGTGCGCTTCCGGGTGTGACGCTGAGCGACGAGATCACGTCCGCCCTCGGGTTCGATCTGACGCTGTCGCCGCGCGCGACGCTGGCCTTCGATGTCCTCAGTCGAACCCTGCTGGATGCGGGCCGCATGCGCGAGGTCGAGAAGACCTTGCAGTTCACGGTGGGTGGCGCTGGTACCGGCGGGGGTGGAGGCGGCGGTGGAGGTGGCAGTGGGGGCGGGGTGAGACCCGACCCCGTGCAAACCACCGTGCGACGCGAGCTCCAGTTTCAATCAGGCAACCTGGATCTTTTTCTCGGGGCGGCGGGTCTCCGGTTCAACCCCTGGCGGACGTTGCTGGTGTCCTTGAACCTCCTGTTCCCGTTGTCGGAGGCGGGGCTTCGAGATCGAGTGACCCCGGTCATCGGGATCGACTTTGCGTTCTAGACTCAGGCAGCCCTGAAGGGCTGCGCTACATTTGCCTTACCGCGCGCCGAGGCGTTCGATCGTCCACGTCGCGCCCTGCTTGCGAAGCCGTATCGTCGTCGGCGTCGTCGTCCCGGCTGCACGCCCCACCCGCGGCGCGATCTGCCGGATGATCGTGCACGTCACGACGGCGGTGTCCCCCGTAATGCTCATCTTCACCCCCGAAAAATCCAGACGATAGCTGTTCAGCGCGGCGAAGTCCCGGGTCAGCCGCTCGACCTGCTCCTGAGTCAACGCCGGATAGACATCGCGGACGAGGCTGACGTCGAGGCTCTCGTAGGCCATCTCGTACCGCCGAAGGGTGGCGGCAATGGCTGCTTCGTCTGTCGGCGGCGCCGGAGCTGGCGCAGGCGGGGGACTCGGAACGCTCGACGGCGGCGCGGTCGCCTTCTCGGGACTCGGCGGCGGTGCCGGCGGCGTCGGCGCCGGCTCGGGTGGGACGGGGAGCCTCGGTTCGGCAGGAAGCGGCTGCCCGACAGTTGGTACGCCGGTCCGAGTCGCCTCGGGCTGTGGCGAAAGGGGAGGTGCCGGAGGAGGGGCGGCAGGGTCCGCACCTCCAGCCATCTGGCGTCTGCTCCGAGAATTCCGCTTGGTGGGAGCAATCGCGCCGGGATCCGCGGGGGGTGGTGAAGGGACCGGATCGGTGACTGTTGGCGCCGGCGTGGGCTGGGTGGCCGGCGGGCGAGCCTCGCTTTCTGCAGCGCGCTGGGCGGGATCGCTCGACGCGCGCCACAAGACGGACGCAACGGCCAGACCGAGCACGAGGACTCCCGCTGTCCACGCCCATCGTCGCGCTCGCGGCGATCGGTCAGCCTCCGGCGCTGTTCGAGCGACCGCCGGCTTGCCTTCGGCGAGACGGACCCGAATCGCGGCGAGCTGACGGCCGACCTGCGCGAGATCGTCCGGCCGCCGCTCAGGTTCGCGCGCCAGCATTCGGGCGACGAGACTGGAGAGTTCGCGATCGACGCCTGGCACGGCCGAATCGAGCGGCACGGGATCACCCGCGAGCACGCGAGCCACGACATCCTTGACGCTGCCGTCGAACGCCGGCATCGTGCTCACGATCTCGTAGACCACGCACCCCATCGCGAACACGTCGCTCCGGTGATCGAGCGTTCCGCCGGTGAGCTGCTCCGGCGACATGTACCGCAGGGTGCCTGACCCGGATGTCCTGGTGCTGTCGTCCCCGGACACCCTGGCTATTCCGAAGTCGAGAACCTTGAGGTGGCCTTCCTCGTTGATCATCAGGTTGTCGGGCTTGACGTCGAGGTGAACCGTGCCGGCGCGGTGCGCGTACGCGAGGGCGGCGCAGGCCTCTTCCATGAGAACCAGGCGTTCGGGAAGACTCTTGAGCGCCCGCTTCCTGAGCAGCGCGGCCAGCGATTCGCCGTGAACGTACTCCATCGCAATGAACAGTTGACCGTCGTGCTCGCCTACGTCGAACACGGTGACGATGTTGGGATGGTGGAGGTGACCGGCCGCTTTCGCCTCGCGTGCCACTCGTTCGCGGGCCCTCGGATCGTCGAGACCCTGGCTGATAAGCTTGATCGCGACGGAGCGGCCGATCACCGGATCGCGTGCGAGGTAGACCGAGCCCATGCCGCCTTGTCCCAGGAGGCGAACGACCTCGTGCCGGCCGATTCTGGTGATCGGTTGATCGGGGCTCATCGCGACTCAGTCCAGTGCCCTGAACCTCGCGCCGTCCGGCACGTCGAGGCCGAACACATCCCGGAGAAGAGGCACGAGCTCCGCCCGCATCGATCTCACGCGGGCTGCCGATCTCGGAACCACGCGCGACCGTATACGTGAGGTTCCGAAGAATGTGCCGCGTGCCGTTCGTGATCCGCTGGGCCGTCACGTTCAGGACGAACGGGCTCCGCGGGTGGGTGCTCGTGAACCAGTTCGCCATCTCGAAGTCGATCGGGTAGACGGGATCCGGCAGGACGGCGTACAGATCCTCCCATCGCCCCGCGACCTGACGCTGGAGGACGCGCAGCGCACCTGCAGTCGCGACCCGATACGGCACGCCGCCCTGATCGTGCACGGTCCCGTCGATCGCGAGCGGCTCGACGAGCCCGTCTCCTCCGAATCCCACGTCGACCAGGAACTCGCGCTCCTCGCACCGGACGGTCAGCACCATGTGCGTGCGCGGGCGAGTGGTCCCCACGGAGCCCTGGCGTACACGCGCCTCGCACGTTTCAACCGCGAACCCGATCGACAGGAGCGCCGACGCGAACAGGCTGTTCTGTTCGAAGCAATACCCGCCGCGGCGCCGGCGGATCATCTTCGCCTCCAGTGCCTCCGGCGCCAGCCGCACTTCGCCGCCCATCTGGATCTCCAGGTTCTCGAACGGGATGGCGTCCACGTGCGCCCGGTGCAACGCCTCGAGCGTAGCGAGGTCGGGCTTGACCGTCGCGAGGTCCGGCTTGACGGCGCCCGGGCAACCGATGCGGGCGAGATAGTCGCCGAGAGGGAACGCGCTCATTCCTGTTACCTTTCGGCCAGATTCTGACCGCCGCGCCTGCCGCGATCAACCGGTCTCGTGTTACTGTCCGACCGCGATACGGAGGGAGGAAGGCCGTTGTCATCTTCGATAGCTGCTGTCGCGCCCGCGGTGGGTCGGTACCGCTGGGTCATCTGCGCGCTGCTCTTCTTCGGGACGACGATCAACTACGTCGACCGGCAGGTGCTCGGCATCCTCGCGAGGGATCTGCAGCGGGAGATCGGCTGGACCGAGCTGCAATACGGCAACATCGTGGCCGCGTTCAGCGCGGCGTACGCGATCGGCCTCATCCTGGCCGGACGGTTGATGGATCGCTTCGGCGTCCGGACCGGCTACGCCGTGGCGCTGACGATCTGGAGCATCGCCGGCATGGTCACGGCGCTGGCCAGAACCCCGATCCAGTTCGGACTCTGCCGCGCGCTCCTCGGACTGGGCGAGGCGGGCAACTTCCCCGCCGCGATCAAAGGCGTCGCGGAATGGTTCCCCAAGAAAGAGCGCGCGTTCGCGACCGGCATCTTCAACGCCGGAACCAACGTCGGCGCCGTCGTGGCGCCGCTGACCGTCCCCTGGATCGCGATCAACCTCGGCTGGCAGTGGGCGTTCATCCTGACCGGAGCGATCGGGTTCCTCTGGCTCGCGTTCTGGCTGCCCATGTATCGGAGGCCCGAGCTCCACCCGCGGCTCTCGAAGGCGGAGCTGGCGTTGATTCAGAGCGACCCGCCGGACCCGCCGGGAACGACTCCCTGGGTCCGGTTGATTCCTCACCGGCAGGCGTCGGCCTTCGCGATCGCCAAGTACATGACCGATCCGATCTGGTGGTTCTACCTGTTCTGGACGCCGAATTTTCTCCGGGACGTTCACAAGCTCGATCTGTCCACGATCCCGCTGCCGCTGATCGTGATCTATCTCATCGCCGACGTCGGCAGCGTCGGCGGCGGCTGGCTGTCGTCGGCGTTCATCAAACGAGGATGGACGGTCAACAAGGCGCGGAAGACGGCGATGCTCATCTGCGCGCTCTCGGTCACGCCGGTGCTGCTCGTGCCGCAGATCGAAAGCCTCTGGGTAGCGGTGCTGCTCATCGGGCTCGCCGCCGCGGCGCACCAGGGCTGGTCGGCCAACGTCTTCACGCTCGTGTCCGATTCGTTCCCGCGCCAGGCGGTCGGCTCCGTCGTCGGCATCGGCGGCATGGCGGGCGCCGTGGGAGGCGTCATGTTCGCCGTTCGTCACCGGCGTGCTGCTCCAGCTCCGACCGGGAGACTACAGTGTCAACTTCGTGATCGCCGGCTCGATCTACCTCATCACCCTGGGCGTGATTCACCTGCTCGTCCCGCAGCTCCGCCAGGCGGACCTCGACGCACCGGTCAATCCCTTCTCGTTGGGATCGATCATCGGGTTCGGCTTCGTCGGGGAGGTGTTCGGCACGTTCGCTGGCTGGATCGTCGGGCTCGTCAACGCGGCGGGCCCGGGGATGCTGACCTACCTCGCGACCGGCGCCGTCATCGGTGCGCTGGTCGGGATCGTGGGGGGGATTGCGATCACGCGCTCACAGCGGGTGGCGCGCCCGCGCTAGCTACCGCCCGGCGTCTCGAGCTCGACGCGAGTGAAGACAGTCAGCAGGCTGCTCGCCGTCACGAGGATGATCGGTCCGAGCACCAGCCCGATGAACCCGAACGCCGTGACGCCTCCCAGCAATCCGAGAAAGATCACCAGGCCGCTGGCGGACGTGCGGCCGCTCAGCAGCAGCGGCCTCACGATGTTGTCGACGAGGCCGATGACGACGCCGATGATGATGAGGACCACGCCGCGGCCGGCGTCCCCTGAGAAGAGCAGCCACAGCGCGGTCGGCACCCACACGAGCCCGGTTCCCACGAGCGGGATGAGCGCGCAGATCGCCATCGCCACGCCCCAGAGCGCGGGGGCCGGGATGCCGAGCAGCCAGTACGCCACGCCGCCGATCGTGCCCTGAATCGCGGCGATCAGCAGACCGACGCCGACGCTGGCGACGACGAGATCCCGGGTCTCGTTCATGAGCCGATCGCGCTCCCGCTCGGGCAGCGGCAGCAGGTCGCGCACACGCCGGCCGAATGTATAGCCGTCGCGCAGCAGGAAGAACAGCGCGAACAGCATGACGAAGAGGCTGCCCACCGTCGCGAGGACATCGGCGACGGCGGCGCCCGCCCGCGGCGCCAGGAACGCCAGCGCCCGCTGGATGCCCTCGCGCAGAATCACGGTGGGGTCTTCCGGCAGGGCTATCGGGCTCCGACGCCGCAGCGCTTCCCAGACCCGCTCGATTTGATCCGGAGCGTTCAGCGACGCCTGCTGCACGTGGTCGATGACCTGCGGCAGCTCACGCGCCAGCACGGACACGAGCATCACGGCCGGCGCCACGATCAGCACGGCGGCCATCAGCGTCGTCGCGAGCGCTCCGCGACCGGGGCCGAACCTGATCATGAGCTCGTCGTAGACCGGATAGAACATCAATGCGAACACGACGGCCCACGCGAGCGGCGCAAGGAACGGACGGATCACCAGGAACGCCAGGTACCCCGTCAGGAGCACGAGGCCGTAGAAGAGGATTTGAGCGAAACGATCCTTGGCCGTGTTCGACATCAACCCCAGGCGCGGCCTGAAAATCGCCGCCGCGATCAGGCATTGTATGCCGCCCGCCTTCGCGCCGGCGCTTCGGCGGGGCAAGTGACACGACGGGGGACCGGCGGACCGAAGGAGGGCGCCCGCCTCAGCTTGCCCGCTGGACGGGGATGCCGACGTGATACCAGCAGCTCACGGCCTCCCCGCGCTTCCGGGCGGGCGAGAACGTCCACCGCTTTACCGCCGCAACGACCGCGTCGTCCACCGAGACTCCGGCCCTGGATCGGCGCAGCACGCTCACGAGCGAGACGTGACCGGTCTGAGACACCAGCACGCGCAGGATGACTACGTCGTTGAGCGGCCCCTGGACGTCGTCAGGGATCTGGGGCTCGATACGAGAGGCTACCTGCGGCGCGTCGTTCACCTGCCGGGTCTCGAAGAATGGACCGACGGGCGCTTCCGGCTCTGGCTCCGGCGCCGGCGCGGCGACCGGCTCGGGGGCAGGGAGCGTCGTCGCGGTAATCGCTTCGAGCGTCGGCGTAGGTGCCGCCGACGCGGGTTGCCGCTTCGGTTCCTGGCGCGCCGGCTTCGGCGGACGGACGGGGCGCGGCGGCTCCGGATCGGGCGCGATGTCATCGACGACCGGCTCGGCCCGCCGCGGAGGCGTATGGCGCGCGACGGCTTCCTGAGCAGGCGCTTCCTGTGGCTGTTCCTCAGCCGGCGCGGGTACGGGCTGCTCGCTCGCCAGCCAGGGTTTCGCGAGCGGCACGCAGATCGCGAGCGCAACAACGACGAGCGCGCTGGCAATGAAGAGGGCGCGCGTTCGACCGCTCGACGGTGCCGGCGACGCGTTCGGCAGTCCGCCTGGCGGCACCGGCCGCGGCCGCGGCATCGGACGGGTCAATTCGCGCGCGCCAACAGGCGGCCGCGCGGCAACCGGTGGCGCCGGGGCCTGCGGCGCGGGCGCGGGTGCTTCCTGCGCGACAACCGCGGGGGCCGCCGCTGCCGCAACCGCCGCGGGGGCCGCCGCCGCTGTCGCATCTGCCGCGGGCGCCTTCGGCGGCGGCAGCGGCGCGAAACCGATCGGAGGCCTTGCAGGGAATTCAGCGACAGCCGGTGCGATCGACGCGTTGATCTGTGGAGGCACAAAACTGGGCGAAGGGGCCCAGGGGTTCGCTACCGCGACCACGATCGGAGGCGCCGGGGCCGTCCGCAAGCTGTACGTCGGGGTTCGTCGGCTCGGGCGCCGGGCTCGCCTGCGCTGGCGGCTCGGGAAAGTCGGCGAACTCATCCTCTTCGAGCTCATCCTCCTCGGTGTCATCCTCTTCCGTGTCAACCGAGGTCTCGGGTCTCTTGCTTTCGATGACGGCGTGAAACGCGCGCTGGCACGCGTCACACAGGTCCGCGTCCCCTGCCGGTCCTCCGCAGCTTTCGCAGCGGGCGGACTTCGAGGCGTGGCTCGCTGTTTCGACTGGCGCCACGACCGGTTCCTCTACGAACGACGGTGACGATGCCTCGATGAGATCGTCGAGCGCCGTCGTTGCCGTCTCGATCGGATTCTCTTCGGGCCTCGAAAGCTGGCGGCCGCAGTATTCACAGAAGCGGCGGCGGTCGTCAGCGGTCTTGTCGTGACAGTGGTCGCAACGCACGGACTCCTCCCAGGGTGTCGGCATACTAGACCCGGCTTACGTATCAAAGCGCCTGCCACCGCCCAGGTAGCTGGAAGTGCCGTTTTTGTGGTTGTTCCAGGCCTGGTGCATCACTTACGGGCGTACGGGCCCCGACCCCACCAACAAACTTCGTCACCGGACTGCCGGTTTTTGGCGCTTCAGAGGGACTCGCCGCCGCTTTGTCATCCCGACGACATGCCGCCGTTTCAGTCCGCTACTAGACTCCGCCGTCGAATGTGGAGGCAGTCCCCGTGAAGACACTGATGGCCGTAACCGTTTGTCTCGTTGTCGTCCTCGCGCTTTGCATCCGCGCGTCCGCGCAGGAGCCGCTCGTCGTCCAGGCCGTCCTGAGCACGGCGCCGCTCTTCAACTATGAAGGCGCACCGGCAACGCCGGACGCCGATGATCCCGCGATCTGGGTAGACAGGCACAATCCACGAAGGTCTCTGGTCATCGGGACCGCGAAGGACGCCGGCCTTCTTGTCTACGATCTGGCCGGCAGGCTGGTGCAGGCGATCCGTCCGCCGAACGCGCCCGTGGTCACAGCCGATGATCCGGAGACGCCGGCCGGCGTCAATCCGGGGCCAGCCAACCCATGCGTCGACAGCGCGAGCGGTGAAACATTCGGCCGTTTCAACAACGTCGACATCGCTTACAACGTCACGCTCGGCGCTCGTCGTCACGCGCCCAGCGCCGATGTCGCGGTCGTCTCGGATCGTGGCTGCGATCGCGTGCGTTTCTACAGGATCGACCCGACCAGTCCCAGCGGACCTCTCGTCGACGTGACAGCGGACGATGTTCCGCGCGTCTTTCCGAGAAGGTTCGATCAGCCCTCGGCGGCGCAGCCCTCAGGCGACGAGGGAGGCTGGCGTGACAATCCTGTGGACGATCAAAACACGGTGTACGGACTCACCGTGACACAACGGGACGGACACTCAGTGTTCGTATCGCAGCGCGAGCGAGGCCTCGTGCGGCAGCTCCGTATCATCACGACTCCGAATGGCAAGTTGACGTACCGGCTCGAGCGGACTTTCCTGTTCGACACCTCCTTCGATCTGAAGGACGAGAACGGCGCCGGATACTCCTGGACGCCTTGCCGCGAAGCGGTCCAGGAAGAGCCACAGTCGGAAGGACTCGTCTTCGACAGTGCGAACGACACCTTATATGTAGCGTTCGAGACGATAGGCCTCTACAAGCTGCCCCTGCGACGCTCGCTGCCGGCGTTCGTGCCGGTCGGCGTGAACCAGCTCATCGAGCCGTTGACATCTTTCGGACAGGCCTATCACGCGACGCCAGACGATGACGAGTTCGAGTGCGAGTACAACCCCGAAGGGGATCCAGCGGACGGAGTTATCGCCGCGCCGGGATCCGACGTCAACGCCGGCCGGTTTCTGCAGGCCGACCTCGAAGGCCTGAGCATCATCGCCAGCGTACCTGGGCAGACGTTGATGCTGGCCTCCAGCCAGGGGACTCGAGCTTTCATTTCTATCTGCTGGGCCCCAGGACGACCCGCCACATGGGCGAGTTCTTCATCGAGGGCGCGGGGGACACGGATGGGGTGCACTACGTCCCCGTGCCGCTCAGCCCGCGCTATCCACTCGGGCTCCTCGTCGTGCAGAACGGAGAGGCGCCGCCCCCGGAGAACACTGAAGACGTCAACGGCTTCGAGTTCGACGGCGCGACGCAGTTCAAGTACGTGAACTTCCTCGACACGTTGAGGGCGCTGTCGCGCTGACGGGACGGGCCTGAGAGGCCCGCCCTCCATAGTCGGGCCTGAGAGGCCCCGCCCTGGGCGGCGGCCCTAGAATAGGGCCGTGCCGCAGACCCTCGACGCGCGCGCAACAAGCCGGCGACCGGCCGTCACCAGCCTGGGTGCCGTGACGATGGGGCTCGGGCTGCTGGCGCTCGTCGCTCCTTTCCGGGCGGAGTTCCCGACGACGCGCGTCGGATTCCTCCTGGCGCTCGCGGCGTTCGTCGAGGTCTTGCACGCCCAGCGGCGATCGACGGTCGGCGAGCGGCGCCGCGCGACGACGGGCGCGATCCTCAGCATGGCGATCGCGCTGTTCCTGATAAATGCCCCGTTCGTGGCGGCGGAGGCCCTGCGATTCGCCGTGGCCGCCTGGTTTGGCGTGGACGCTGTTCGCTACGCGATCGGCATCTTCCGCGGGCCACACACCTCACCGCGGTCGATCGCGGTTCTCCCGGCGCTTGGCAACGCCGCCGTCGTGCTGTTGCTCGTCTTCGCGCGCGGCTGGATATTGACGTGGGTCGTCGCGATCGCCGGCGCACTCCGGATCTTCGGCATCGGCTGGAACATCATGGCCGCCCCGGTGTACACCACGGCCGACGCCGACGAGACCGTCGTCAGCCAGCTCGGGCTGTCGGATCGGCCCGAGGTCGCCGCGATGGCCGCGGAAGTGGAGGCGCACGAAGAAACGCGAAGCCCGATCGATCGCGGCTGGACCCTGGCGTTCATCGCCACGCTCTTCGCGATACACATCGGGCGGATGAGCACCGACCTCACGTTCCTCGGCCTCGTCTCGCCGGCCGTCGCCGTGCTCGGCGACATGCTGATCGCGGTGATGTTCACGCTGCTCGTGATCAACCCCCTGCACCTCCTCTGGCGCGCGCCCACGCGATGGATCGAACGGCGCACGTGGCGCTGGCGTCTCGAGGGCCTGCGGTCGTCGGGCGCGGGTCAGCTCGAACGCCTGGCGGACGCCTGGCTCCGCCGGAGGCTGAGGTTCGCGATTCGGATGCGGGAGGCGCGCTACTCCATCCGCGCCGCGCTCAACCAGGGGCTCCAGAGCGGGCTCCCGTTCGCGGCCATCCTCGCGGCGACCGTTCCCGTCTGGGGCATGAGCTGGTACTTCGACACCGAGAACTGGGCGGCCGGGATGTGGAACTCCTGGGCGGAATCGCGGACCGACACGTGGCGCGAGTCGATGGCGCGCGCGGTGGTGGCCGGGGAGGGCGGCCGCGCGACCTCCACGAGCTTTGCCGTCGCGCCCGACGGCGTCGCCGCCGGAGACTTCTCGTTCGTCGTCATCGGCGACCCGGGCGAGGGAGACGCGTCTCAACACATTCTCCGCGATCAGCTTCTGTCGGTCGCGAACGGATCGGATGTGCGGTTCGTCGTCGTCTCGTCCGACGTCGTGTATCCGACGGGGGCGATGAAGGACTACGAGGCGAAGTTCTGGCTGCCGTTCAAGGGGGTGACGCGCCCGGTCTACGCCATCCCCGGCAACCACGACTGGTACGACGCGCTCGAGGCGTTCGCGGCGACCTTTCTCCAGGCTGACGCCGCCCGCGCGAGCATCCGCGCGCGGGTGGAGGCCGACCTGCGCGTGACGAGCACAACCGACGAGCGGATCGAGGAGCTGATTCACGAAGCTGAACGCCTTCGCCTCGTGTACGGCGTGCCGACAGGCTTCCAGCGCGCGCCGTACTTCGAGATCCAGACCGATCGGTTCGCGCTCCTCGCGGTGGACACGGGAATCCTCAGGTCGATCGACGCGGCGCAGGAGGAATGGCTGGAGGGGGCGCTGAACCGCGCCGCGGGGAAAGTAACGATGGCCATCCTGGGCCATCCGTTCTTCGCCGGCGGCCACGACACGGCGGCGGGCGACGAGGAGTTCACGCGCCTCAAAGAGCTCTTGCTCGGTCGCGGCGTGACGATCCTCATGGCGGGCGACACCCACGACCTCGAGTACTACGGCGAACCGGGCGCCGGAGCGACGCCGGTGCACTACTTCGTGAACGGCGGCGGTGGAGCGTATCTGAGCTTCGGAACGTCGCTCGACTGGCCCGTGGCGGCGCCCACCGCCGACTGGGCGTACTACCCGGACCGCGACGCGGTGACCGAGAAGATCGAGGCGAGAACGCCCTGGTGGAAACGCCCGGCGTGGTGGTGGACGCGGCGGTTCGGCGCGTGGCCGTTCACGCCCGAGTGGCTCTCCGCGGCGTTCGACTACAACGTCGCCCCGTTCTTCCAGAGCTTCGTCGAGGTGAAGGTCGAGCGGTCCGCCAACCGCGTGCGCCTGATACCGTACGGCGTGCACGGACGCCTGACGTGGGGCGATTTCGCATCCTCGGAGCGCCTGCGCGCCGGCGCGGACGACAAGGCCTTCGTCGAATGGGTCGTGCCCCTGACCTTGCAGCAGCGCTGAGCCGGCAAGTAGAATCCATCTATCGCTACGCAGACCACACCCCGACCCGGACGCAACGAGCCCTGTCACTGCGGCTCCGGCCGCAAGTACAAGCACTGCTGTCTCGACAAGGACGCCGCGAAGGACGCGAAAGCGCGGGCCAAGGCCGCGGCTGAGGCTCCGGCTCCAGCGCCCGAAGCGGCTGCCGCGCCAACCCGGCCGAAGCCGCAGACCGACCAGCCCTGGAAGCGGGCGGCGACGAACCGCGGCTTCGTCCAGCGCGCCCGGACGCCCCGCAAGGTCGGCGGCAGCTAGACCACCAGGTCACTATCCTCGACGCGGAACCGGCTCGGGCGAGCGGAGTGCCGGAACTCCGTCCGTTGAGATTGCGGGACCCGTTGCGCGCCGCGCGGAATCCGACTTGAGCATGAAGACCGCGACGAGGATGAGCCCGGTGGCCCAGAGGATTCGCAGCGTCAGGAGCTCTCCTGCGAGCAGCCACCCGAGCAACACCGCGATCACCGGATTGACGTACGTATGCGTCGCGACGAGCGTTGGCGAGCGGCGCTCGAGCAGCCAGAAGTAGGCGGTGAAGGCGACGACCGATCCGAAGACGATCAGATAGGCCAGGCTGGCGATCGAGCGAGCGGAGATGGCGTGGAGATCGACGCGCGCCATCTCGCCGGTGAGCAGGCTCGCGGGGAGCAGCAGCGCGGCGCCGCAGAGCAGCGTGGTCCCGGCCCGGACGAAGGGATCGCGCGGCAGCGGTGCGGTCGCCGAGTACCGGATCCCCAGCGCCCAGGACATCGCGCCGATCAGGATCGCGCTCGATCCCCAGAATTGGGTCGCGCCGGCCGCCAGGATGTCACGCGGGACGAGGAGTCCCACGCCGACCAGCCCCGCCGCCAGACCAACGAGCATCTGCCAGGCGAAACGCGGGCCCTGAGCCGGCGGCATCAGCAATGCGATCCACAGCGGCTCGGTCGCCACGAGCAGCGCGGCCACGCCGGACGCAACGGTCTGCTCCGCCCAATGAAGCGTCCCGTGGCCGATGAGGAAGAACAGCACCGCGACGACCACGCTCGCGCGCCACTCGGCCGCGCTCACGGGAGCCTTCCCGCGGCGCGCCCACAGGAAGATGATCAGCCCGGCGACGAGGTGCCGCACGCCCGCGGTCATCAGCGGTGGAATCGTTTCGACCGCGTGCCGGATGGCCAGATACGTCGAGCCCCAGATGACGTAGATCGCGAAGAAGGCCAGCAGTTCTGAGGCTTTGAGGTGCGTCATGGCCGACTAACCCTTTCCTAGCGAATTACTGGTTATAGGATATCCGGCGATTGACTAACCTGTCAAATAGGATAAATAGGTTATAATGACGCCGGGCCTGAGAGGCCCGCGCTCCTGGCCTAAGAGGCCCGCGCTCTTGGCCTGAGAAGCGCTCTACGACAGATGAGATGACGAGACCTCCGGCATTCGAGTTCGTCGGCGGGCACGTCGCGCTCGACTTCGTCAACACGGTCGACTGGCGCCTGGACCCGGCCCGCCGGCACGAGCTTCTGACGAGCTTCGACGAACTGCTGACGTGGGCCCGGCTCGCGGGGTTGCTCGACGCGGCAGAGGTTCGAGCGATGAAAGCGGCGGCTCAGCGGGACGCGGCGGGCGCCGAGCGCGCGTTGCGGCGGGCGCTCCGCTTGCGCGAAGCGCTTTTCCGGCTGTTCGAGGCGGCCAGGCATGGCGACGGCCCGGCGCCGCGCGACCTGCGACTGTTCAACGCGTATCTCCACTCGGCGCTGCGAAAACGGCGGCTCGACGTCCGCGGCGGCGCAGCCTGGAACTGGAGCTGGACCCGGGACACCGGCGACACGTTCGATTCGATCCTCTGGCCGATCGCGCTGGCGGCCGCGGACTTTCTGACGTCTCCCGGCCGGACGCGAATCGGCGAGTGCGCCGGAGAAGGCTGCGGCTGGCTCTTCCTCGACACGAGCCGCACGGGGCGCCGGCGGTGGTGCACGATGCAGGGCTGCGGCAACCGCGCGAAGGTGCGCCGCTTCTACCAGCGCTCACGCGCGGACGTGTAACGGAGCGTCACGACCTACTTCTTTTTTCTGCTGGACCTGCGCGAACGACGACGGGGCACCTTGGCCCCCTTTTTCCGGGCTTCGCTCAGCGCTATCGCTATCGCCTGCTTGCGGCTCTTCACTTTCCGTCCCGAGCCGCTCTTGAGCGTCCCGCGCTTTCGGCGCCGCATGGCTGATTCCACGTTCTTCGAAGCCGCTCGTCCGTATTTCGCCATCCGTGCCTCCACGGTCGAATCGTGCAAGCTCCGTGCTGACAAGGATCTGTCGCGCTCGAGGGATGCAGGCGTCACTCTTGCAATCTTCGTCAGCTCTCGCATCGCCACGGCTGTGGTGGCGTTCTCTTCTTGCTGAGAAAGGGAGGGCTCATGGCTGAACAGAAACCCAGGTCCGGCATCAGTAACCGCGAGAGCGCTGACGAGGAAGCGCTCGAAAGGCAGGAGCATCCACCGGTCGACACCAACTCTCCGCCGCCCGAGGACGCCGCGGGCCGTGTCGGCGAGCAGCCGTTGGCCGACAAGCGAGACAGGCACACGTCGCACAAGGCCGGCAGCCGCTCGATCGCTCAGAAGGAGGCGGCCTCCAAGTACGCCGATCGGTCGATGCCGGCATCCCGGAAGGTGGCAGGCGCGTTCGGTAAAGAACGCAAGGAGAAAGCGTAATGCATATCAAACAGCGGATATCGCCATGCCTGTGGTTCGACAACCAGGCAGAACAGGCAGCGAACTTCTATGTCTCGATCTTCAAGAACTCGAAGATCGGCAGGATTTCCCGATACCCCAACGCCGGGCAGGAAACGCACAAGCAGGCAGCCAGGATCCGTCATGACCGTCGAATTCGAGCTCGACGGGCAGACGTTCACCGCGCTCAACGCCGGCCCCGTGTTCACGTTCAACGAGGCGATCTCGCTGCAAATCTACTGCGATACCCAGGAAGAGATTGACTACTACTGGGAGAAGCTGTCGCAGGGCGGCGATCCGAAGGCGCAGCAGTGCGGCTGGCTGAAGGATAAGTTCGGCCTCTCCTGGCAGGTCGTTCCGACGATGATGGGCGAGCTGTTCAAGGATCACGAGTCGCCGACGGCGCAGCGGGCGATGGAAGCGATGCTTCGCATGAAGAAGATCGACATCGCGGAGCTCGAGCGGGCTGTGGGCCTCGCGGGGCAGACGCGCCGGTAACCTTAACGGCGCGCCCTGCCGAACGCGAACAGCTCGTCGTCGGTCGAGGGTTCGCCCCGATACCGGCGTAACAGGATCGTGGCGGCGAGGTAGGCGACCGACATTCCATTGCCGCCGTATCCGAGCGCGAACAGATGCCTTGGATACCGCTGAGCGTTCCCTGGAGTGAGGATCCCACCGGCAGCCGCGATGCCGGTCCGCCGCTTCACCGCACGGGCTGAC
The DNA here is from genome assembly GCA_963847125.1 of uncultured Acidobacteriota bacterium. Classification (GTDB taxonomy): domain Bacteria; phylum Acidobacteriota; class Vicinamibacteria; order Vicinamibacterales; family 2-12-FULL-66-21; genus DATAEE01. Next base: position 122,241 of record CAWJYM010000003.1, on the reverse strand, counting down.
AGCCAGCGACCTTTCAAGCCGGCGGCGCGACGTGCCTCGAATTCCTTCCGGAGGTCGCCGACCTCATCGGTGTGCGTGTAATAGATCGAGCTCCCCTGTTGGAGCTCGCAGGAGATCCTCAACCTCTTGATCAACGAGACGAGATCGGTGGTAGCGGATCCGATCGCTTGCCACATTCTGCGTGCGGCCTGCCGTCCGTACCGGCGCGCGAGCTCGCGGAAGTCTTCGTCCGGCTCCTGCATCAGGAGCGCGGTGCTCGCGGCCGTGCTGCCGCGACCGATTCGCCTGGCCTCGAGCAGCGCGACGGCCAGTCCGGCATTGGCGAACGCATAGGCGGCGAGCGCACCCGTCACACCGCCGCCGATGATGACCACGTCGACGGAGAGATGGCCACGGTATCTCGAGAAGCGTGGCGGCCGCGACGCGCGTCGCTCCAGCCAAAGCGGACGACCGAGTCGGAGCTTAGCCATGAGCTTGGCTGGCGGTCACCCGAGCGAGCCGTTCAAAAGTGTGGCCAGCCTCTTGCTCTCGGGTGAGGGAGAGGGAGAGCCATGCCAGAAGTCTCGACGAAACCCTACTGGGTCACATCCGCTTCTCTGCCCCGGTTTCCTGCGCTCGCGGAGGACCTCGGGGTCGATGTGGTCGTCATCGGCGCCGGCATCACCGGCATCACCGCCGCCTACCTCATCAAGTCCGCCGGGCTACGGGTCGCCCTCATCGAGCGCGAACGCGCGGCCATGGTCGATACAGGGCATACGACCGCCCACGTCACGTACGTCACAGACCTCCGGCTGTCCGAGCTCGTGAGCGTGTTCGGCCGGGATCAGGCCTGCGCCGTCTGGGATGCCGGCCGCCTCGCGATTCAACAGATCGAGACCAACGTCGACACCGAGAAGATCGATTGCGACTTCCGCTCGGCGCCCGGCTATCTTCACGAACCGTTGAACGGTGAGAGCGAAGAGCGTGCGCGCACGGCGCTCCGCGAAGAGGCGGAGCTCGCCAGGGAGCTCGGGTTCGACGCGACGTACGTCGCGAGCGTGCCGTTCGTGAATCGCGCGGGAATCAGGTTCGATGCACAGGCGCTCTTTCACCCGAGACAGTACTTGTCGGGACTTCTCGACGCGCTTCCAGGAGAAGGCAGCCACGTCTTCGAGCAGACGCCGGTTGACGACATCGAGGACGCGCCTCTGCGAGTGACATCAGGCTCGCACACGATCCGGTGCAACTACGTCGTCGTCGCCACCCATACGCCGCTCATGGGCAAGACGAACCCTGTGAGCGCCTCGCTGCTTCAGACAAAGCTCGCTCTGTACACGAGTTATGCGATCGGCGGCAAGGTGCCGCCGGGGATCCTTCCGGAAGCCGCTTTCTGGGACACGGCGGATCCGTATCACTACCTGCGCGTCGATCGGCATCGAGGCTTCGACTACGTCATCCTGGGCGGCGAAGATCACAAGACAGGACAGGCTGCGGATACGGCCGCCTGCTTTCAGGCGCTCGAGGAAACCTTGAAGAGCTTCGTCCCCGATGTCGAGGTGACGCACCGCTGGTCCGGGCAGGTCATCGAAACCAACGATGGCCTCCCGTACATTGGCGAGACCTCGCCGCGTCAGTTTGCGGCCACCGGCTTCTCGGGGAACGGCATGACCTTCGGAACCCTCGCCGCGATGATGGCGCGCGACGCGGTGCTCGGGCGGTCGAACCCCTGGCGCGAGCTGTTCGACGTGCATCGGAAGAAGCTGCGCGGCGGCACCTGGGACTACCTGAAGGAAAACAAGGACTACCTGTACTACATGGTCCGGGATCGGTTCGCGGCCTCGGAGAAGTCACTGCGAGCGGTGCCGCGGGGTGAGGGCAGGCTCGTCGACCTGAACGGCGAACAGGTCGCAGCCTATCGGGACGAGCAGGGCGTCGTGACGCTTCGCTCCCCCGTCTGCACGCACATGGGATGTCTGGTCGCATGGAACGACGCGGGGAAGACCTGGGATTGCCCGTGTCACGGCTCCCGGTTCAGACCGAACGGCGACGTCCTCGCGGGTCCCGCGCAATCTCCGCTGGCCGAAGCGACCCCGAAGGCGACAGCGCCGGTCTCCCGGCGACGCCGGGCCGCATCCTGATCTCTGGCCACGGATTTCACGGATCAATTTCTAACGGACGCGCGATCTCGGAGGTCCAAGACACACGTCAACTCTGCCGCAGCGCCTCGGTCGGTTGAACACGCAGCGCTCGGCGCGCCGGTACGGCGCACGCAAGCACGCCCACGGCCGCCATGATGACGGATGTGATCACCGACGAGACGAGGAGATCCACGGTCAGGCTGTCGGCCCGCCACGCGAGGAGCAGGATGAGGCTGTTGCCGGCGATGATGCCGCCGCCGAGCTGACGACCCGCACGGGCGAACACGCTGCCGAGCACGTGCCGGGGGTTGGCGCCGAGTGCGAGACGGATACCGATCTCGCGGGTGCGACGCGCCACGGCGACGGCCATGAGCGCGTACAGACCGGCCGCCGAGAAGACCAGCGCCACGAGCAGAATGCTGCCGAAGACGACGCTGCCGCCCACCATCCGTATTTGCTCCTGTGCGACGATGTCGTCGAGGGTGACGATATCCCGGAGGTGCAGACCCGCATCGACCTGCCGCGCAAGGGCGGCTACGCGGGGCGCAAGCAGCGCCGCGTCCCCCGCGGCGCACACGGCGACCACGACAGGATCGACCTCCGCCACGGAGGCTGCGCGATAGAGGTACGCCGCCTCACTCCAATCGGCGGGGAACGTCCACAGATCGGTGACCACGCCGACGATCTCGTGCCAGGGTCCCGGCTCGCGCTCGCTGCCCCGCTGGAGCGTTCGGATTCGTGCGCCCACGGGATTCCTGCCTACCGCGCGCATGAACGCCTCGCTGACCACGACGGGCCCGTTCGGCGCCCCAGCGTCAGTGGCATGCAAGGCGCGGCCGGCCACGATCCCGGCGCCGAACGCGTCGTGATAGCCGGCACCGACAGCAGCCATGGCGAATCCGCCCTCGTAATTGCCGCGCAGGCGAGCTGGAGGTGCGCCGTCCCGCTCCATTTCCAGCGGCACCCATTCCGGCTGCGTCGTCGGCAGGCGATCGCCGTGCGTCACGTGCGTCACACCAGGCTCTTTACGCAACCGGCCCGCGAATTCTTCGTATGCGAGCGCGCGACGCGCGGCGATCTGCCCATCGTCAGGCACACCCTGCTCGCCGGCCAGCGCCTCGTTATCCATGCTGAGACGGAAGGTGAGGTAACGCTCCGTCGGAAACGCTGCCCACCTCGACTGGACGTGGAGGGAGTTGGTGAAGATTCCCACCGCGGCGGGCACGAACAGCAGCGTGCACGCTACCTGCGCGCCGATGATGAACGACCAGATGCCGCCGAACCCCATCGTCCCGCCGGTGCTCGTAATCCCCTGCAGTCCCCGCTGGACCGCCACGCCTGTGGCCTTCAGCGCCGGCAGCAGGCCGATCAGTGCAGTGGCGACGAGCGCGAGCAGCAGCGCATACGCAATGGTGGCAGGCTCGAGCGTCAGATCCACCCAGAACGGCAGGCCATCCCCGATGAGCTGACTCGCCCGGATCCAGGCATAGCGCACAGCCATCTGGGCCACGACGAGCCCGAGCATGAAGGCGGCGAGGGCCAGCACGAGCGCTTCGGTGACGATCTGCGCGACCACGCGGGCACGGCTCGCCCCCAGCGCGTGGCGGACGACCATCTCCGATTCGCGCATCGCCGCGCGGGCGAAGATCAGCGTCGCGACGTTCGCCGACACCGCCCCCAGCAGCAGCAGGACGATGGCGTGGACCACAAGATCTTCCAGCCGCAGCGGATCACCCGGCGTGCGCCCGGCGAATGCGCGAACGCGCGTCCGCATCTGCGCGTGGGTGGTCGGCTGGTCGGCGGCAAAGCGTGCCGAGACGACGTCGAGCTCCGCCGCGGCATCCTGCCAGCTCGCTCCGTCGGCGAGGCGGCCGAACACCTGCACGGCCGGCCCTTCGCGCGGCGTCGCGTTCTGGACCGGCAATGGCACCCACACCTGCTGATTGCGCGGGAAGCCGAAACGCGGCGGCATCACCCCCACCACGGTGCGAGCGGTGCGACCCACCGTCACGACGCGGCCGATGATCGCCGGGTCATGCAGGAATTGTCTCTGCCAAACGTCGTAACCCAGGACCACGACGGGCTCCGCACCCTGCATTTCGTCCGTCGGCTGCAGCGGTCGGCCGAGCAGCGGCGCCACGCGGGTGAGCGGAAACGCAGACGCCGTGATCTCCGCCACGCGCAGCGATTCGACACGGCCTTCGCCCGTGAGCACGTTGCGCTCGCTCACGCGGGCGGCGCCGAGCTCCGCCACCGTCTTCAGAGACCGCCGCCAGATCGCGAAATCGTGGAGCACCCTCGGCTCCGCGCGTGACGCCGCCGTGTCCTGCGTCTCGAGGCGCACGACTCGGCCGCCTTCATCGAACGGCAGCCGTTTGTACAGCAGTTCGTCGGCGACTTCGATGCCGACCGCCCCAATCGCGATGGCACCCGCCAGCGAGAGGCCCCCGATGATCGTGAGCGCGGGATATTTCAGCAGCAGACGCGCGCCCAGCTTCCAGTCGAGCCACGAGACCGCGGTCAGTAGCCTGCGGCCTGAGGCGGGTCCGTCGCCCGCCGTCATCGGGCCTCACCCCGCACGCGCCCCTGAGCCTGCTGGGCGCACACCAGGCCGGCATTCATACGCTTCGCTCCTCCAGTCCGCATCGGATCCAGGCGTTAACTTTACAATACAGAGTGCTCTGTGTAAACCTGGGCCAAATGCGAATGATGTGGGCCACAATCCGTGGCTCAATTTCGAAGCATGGAGGCGGCGTCGGTGCGGGTGGCCCGGCGCGCAGGGCCGTACGCCGCCAGGGCCGCGGCGGCGATCAGCAGCAACGCCGCGCCGACGAGCGTCAGCGGATCGAGCGCGTCGACCTCGAACAGCATCCCGCGCACGAGGCGCGTCGCCACGGCGGCGCCGCCGAGGCCGATGGCCGCTCCGAGGCCGGCAAGCCAGAAGGCCTCCCCGAGGACGAGGCGACGCACCTTCGCCGGCGTGGCGCCGAGCGCCACTCGAAGCGCGATCTCCCGATCCCGCTGGCGAACGTACGCCGTCATGACCCCGGCCAGGCCAATCGCCGCGAGCAGCAGGGCGGTGACGCCAAAGACGCTCAACAGAAAGGCGTTGAACCTCGGCCGCGCGAGCGGGCCGTCGAGCATCCGCTCGAACGGCTGGATGCGCATCACCCGAACCGCCGGATCGACGGCCTCCACGCTGCCGCGTGCAAGCGATGCCGTGAGATCGAGAGACGCGGCGGTTCGCAGCACGAGGAGCTGCGCCGTCACGAGGAACTGCGGGGCTGGCAGATAGAGTGTCGCGCGCGGTGTGGTCAGCTCTCGATACCGCGTGAGCCTGGCAACGCCGACGATCGTCAGCCACCGGTAGCGCGAATCGACGCCGCCCATCTTGATCCGCTTCCCGATCGGATTCTCTCCGGGCCACGTGCGGTCGGCGACGTCCTCGCTGACGATCGCGACGTCGAGCGCCCCCGCACGATCTGCTGCCGTGAACGCGCGCCCGCGCACGATCGGCACCTCGAGGGTCCTGAAATAGTTGTGATAGACCGACTCGAGATTCAAGGATGGGTTCGTCGCAGCGCGCTCGGCGCTCTGCCCCTCCACCGTGAAGCGCGGGACATCCCACCCGCCGTTGCCTGAGAACGGGCGGACGTTGACAGGGGTTGCAGCCGCGATGTCCGGGATCGCCTCGAGCCGCGCGACGATCTCGTCGAGGAACTGCGCCTGCCGCTTCTGATCCACGTATTTCGAGTACGGCAGCGAGAGCTCCACGAATACGAGGCGGTCGGCGGCGAGTCCGATGTCGACCGACTGCAGGCGGAGGAGGCTGCGCGTGACCACACCGGCGGCGGCAACGATCGTGACGGCCAGTGCGACCTGCGCGACGACGAGCGCGCGGCGCCCCCTCCGGGAGGCCGGGCTGGCCGATGCGCGGCCGCCATTCCCGAGCTGGGATACGAGATCGGCGCGAACCGTCCACAAAGACGGGGCAACGCCCGCAAGGATCGACGTCACGAGAGCAACCACGACGGTGAACAGGACGACGGTCGCATCGACCCGTACGGACTCGACGCGCGGCAGACCGTCTGGAATCAACGCGATCAGGGCATCGAGGCTCCACCACGTCAGCACGAGGCCGGCGGCGGCGGCCGCGACCGTCAGCACCAGGCTCTCGAGCATCAGCTGCCGCACCAGCCTGCCGCGCCCCGCGCCCAGCGCCTGACGCACCGCAAGCTCGGTGCGCCGCGCCTCGCCCCGCAGCAACAGGAGGTTTGCGACGTTCGCGCTCGCGATGAGGAGCACGAGCGCGACGGCGGCCAGAAGCGCTATCAGCGCCGGCCGCACGCTGCCGACGACAACCTCTTCCAGGGAATGAACGACAGGAACCAATCCGCGCGTCCGGGTCGCAGGTACGGTTGCTTCGTACTGCCGCGTCAACGTGGTGAGCTCGCTCGCCGCTTGCGGCATCGTCACGCCGGGGCGAAGCCGCGCAATCAGATCGACCTCGAACCGCGCGGCGTCGCCGAACGGGCCGGTCGACGGGACCGAGCGCGTCGTCCGCCACACGTCGACGCCGGCTGGGTAGTCGACGTCGGGCGGCATCACGCCGGCGATCGTGAACGGCCGATCGTTGAGCGTCACGCGCCTTCCTATCACCTCACGTGAGCCGCCGTACCGCCGTTGCCACAGTCCGTGGCTGATCACGAGCACGTCTTCGGCGCCTTCCTTGTCGTCGGCGCGCGTGAACGCGCGTCCGAGGAGCGGCTGGAGGCCCATGACCTCGAAGAAGCCGCCGGTAACCAGCGCGCCCATCACGTAATCCGAACGGCCGTTTTCAACGACCACCCAGCGATAAGCGCCGTTCGACGTGACGCCGGCGACGCTCTCGAGCAGGCGACTCGCCTCGCCGGCGGCCTCAATCTCCGCGTCGCCGAACGGGTAGTGGTCGTAACCGGATGATCTCAGCTCCTTCCAGGAGACGATGAGCCGATCCTGATCACGCACGGGCAGCGGGCGCAGCAGCACGCCCTGAATGAGCGTGAAGATCACGGTCGTGCCGGCGATGCCGAGCGCCAGCGTGAAGATCGCCGCGACGCTGAACGCCTTGGCCCGCCAGAGCCCGCGCCATGCGAGGAAGTGGTCCTGCTTGAGGCTTTCGAAAATCATGACGTCTCCCGGCGAACCGCTCTTGCCACCTTGTCGTCGCGCAGCCCGACGAACGCCGCGTGTCGAAGATTTCCGTCGCGCGTCCACTCGACGAACGAGACGTCGACGACGAGCTCCGGCTGGAGCCAGCGGAGGCCTTTCATTTCCTCTTCGGTGATGCCTTCGCCCCAATGACTGGTCTTCGCCGTGCTGTTCGGAAGATTCGCGAACGGACTCCGCGTCGTCTCGAGCGGCCGGGCGCGCTTGAAGATATCCGCGCGGAGCTTCGGCGTCAGCCCAGCTCGCACCTTACCCGCGTAGAGCAAACGCCCCCGCTCGAAGTACCCGACGAGGATTGAATCGAAGCTGCCGCCGCCCGGCTTGTAGCCGCCGACGACGAACTCCTGCCGCTTCGAGAATCGCACTTTCAGCCAGGCGCGCGAACGGACGCCGGGCGTGTAAACGGAGGCGCTCCGCTTCGCCACGACGCCCTCGAGTCCGAGCCGGCGAACCGCCCTCTCGATCTGTCCCGGCAGGCCGGGCAAGGACTCCGAGAGGTGGACGCTCGAGCCCGTGACGACTTCCCGGAGCGCCTCGCGGCGCTCCTCGAGCGGACGCTTCATGATGTCGCGGCCGTCGATCTGCAGCGCGTCGAACGCGTAGTACACGATCCGTGTTCCCGCTGACGCACGGTGATGGAGGTCCTGGAACGACGGGTGTCCGTTCCGATCGAGCGCGACAATCTCGCCGTCCAGCAGCGCCGAATCGGCCCTGACCTTCACGATGGCCGCGGCGACGCCGGGATACTGCCTCGTGACGTTTTTCAGGTTGCGGGAAATGAGGCGCACGCTCGCGCCGGTCTTCTGCGCGAGCGTGCGATAGCCGTCCCATTTCACCTCGTAGGACCAGCCGTCCCCGTCTGGAAGCCGGTCCGCCGGCGTCGCGAGCATCGGAGAAACCGGCCGAGTCGGCACGCCTGAAGCTTATCTGAAGCGCCAGGAATCGTGATATGACCAAGGTCCAACGATGAGCCGCGAGGAATACTCCCTTCACCCCATCGGGCACATTCGATCGACGCTTCGATCGCCCGATGAGGCGCCTCGGCAGGGCGCCGAGGGAGCGCCTGACGCGTGGCTCGACGTCAGTTCGGCCTTCGCACGAGCTCTCCTCGGCATCTCCCCTGGCGACGACGCCATCGTGATCACGTGGCTTCATCGTGCGAATCGAGAGACGCTCGAGGTGCACCCGCGCGACGACCCCCGGAACCCGCTCGCGGGCGTGTTCGCCACGCGGTCGCAGGACCGGCCGAACCCGCTGGGGCTTCACCGCGTGACCGTGCGCGAAATCTCCGGCACCAGGCTGCGGATCGGCCCGATCGAGACGATCGACGGCACTCCGGTCGTCGACATCAAGCCGGTGCTCGCCGGATCGGATGACGCCTAGCCGGAACCCGGAGCAGGTCACATGCGTTTCACCAGCAGTTGGATGTTCGTCACGATCGTCGCCGCGCTCGTCGCCGCCGTGGCCCTGGCCGCCTGGACGGTCTTCAACCCGTATTTCGCGCAACGCATCTTCGACCGCGCCGCGGGACGGATGGCCGCGCAGGTCAACACGGCGCCGCTTGCCGACGACGCGCTGCGCGTGGGGGTGTGCGGATCGTCGGCCCCTCTGCCGAGCGCAGGCCGTGCCAAGCCGTGCGTGGCGGTGTTCGCCGGCGGCAGATTCTACGTGGTGGATGTCGGTCCGGAGTCGGTGGAAAATCTCGTGCTCTGGGGCATTCCGCTCTCGGCGATTGGCGGCGTGCTGCTCACCCACTTTCACTCCGACCACATCGGCGATCTCGGCGAGCTGCAGCTCCAGACCTGGGCGGGGGGCCGGCCCGCCCCGCTCGCCGTCTACGGCGGCCCGGGCGTCGAACGCGTCGTGAACGGATACAACGACGCGTACCGGATGGATCAGGGCTATCGAACGACGCACCACGGCGAAAAAGTGATGCCTTCCACGACGTGGGGGATGGTGCCGCACCCGGTCGAGCTCGACGGAGCGCCCTCGCCAGCCAAGGACCGGTCAGGGCTCGTGCTCGACGATGGCGGACTGCGGATTACGGCGATCGAGGTCGATCACGCACCGATCGAGCCTTCGTACGCGTACCGGTTCGACTACAAGGGACGGTCGGTCGTCATCACGGGGGACCTGAAGTACCACGCGCCGCTCGCCAGGGCCGCCAAGGGCGCGGACGTTCTCGTCTCGGAAGCGATCTCCCTGTCGATGACGCGCGCGCTGCAGGAAGGGGCGCGCAGCGCCGGACGCGATCGCCAGGCGACGATCATGCACGACATCGAGGACTACCACATCACGCCCGAGCAGGCCGCGACGATCGCGAACGACGCCGGCGTCAAGCTGCTCGTCTACTATCACCTGCTTCCCGCACCCGACGGAGGCCTGCCCCGACGGCTCTTCGCCCAGGGCGTCAACGACGCGCGGCGCGGCGAGTGGACGATCGCGGACGACGGCAGCCTCTATACGCTGCCGATCGGATCGAGCGACGTGCAGATCGGCCGCGTCAGCAAATAACGAAGGACAGCTATGAAAACCACTCAAACGGCGGCGAGGAACATCGACAAATACATCGCGGGCTTCCCGCGGCCTGTGCAGACCGTACTGAAGCGCGTGCGGAGCACCATCCGCAAGGCTGTCCCTGACGCCGAAGAGGTCATCTCATACGGGATCCCGGCCTACAAACTGAACGGTCAACGCGTGATCTATTTCGCCGGCTGGAAGCAGCACTATTCGCTCTACCCCGCCGGCGATCGCCTCATCGCTGCGTTCAAGGACGAGCTCGCGCCGTACGAATTCAACAACAAGGGCACGGTTCGTTTCCCGCTCTCCGAGCCTGTCCCTGTCAAGCTGATCGAAGGCATCGCGAAGTTCCGCGCCAGGGAAGCCGCCGAGCAGGGAAAGGCGAAGGCGGCTTCGCCGAAAAAGCGCTAACTCACCGCTCGCGGGCAATGCGCGTGAGGCACTCGAGCGCGAGCCGGCGCAGGAGCCGGCCTGAAGCGGCGGCCAGATTGCCGGGGAGCTCCGCTGACACCGGCTCACTTGCTCGCACCACCTGCGTCTGAACGACACGGTCAGGTCCGGTGAACTGGAACTCGACGGCTGCGACCAGTTGTGTCTGCGGAGCGGACTCGAGGTGCCAGGCCAGGAGCGTCGTCGCGAGCACCGGCGCGTCGGAGGCATCGACGAGGCGGAAGGTGGGATTGGACGTCAACTCGAGGCGGAGCGCCGTGTCCAGGTACCGGTCCGGCGCAGATGTCCATTGCCACACGGGGTCTTCGGCCAGCTCACCATCCGGTCGCTGGTGAAGCACACGCCGGCCGATGTGCTCGCGCGCCTGCGTATCGAGCATCCGCACGGGAACGATGGTGGCGCCGTTCCGTTGATCCGTTCGCTCGGCCGCCTGTGGTTCCAGCAGTTGCGGCTCGATCAGGCGGATGGGTACGGTGTCGGGACGCCGCAACTGGCAGGCGATCCCCATCAGACCGCTTGCGGTCACGAGCAGCCAGAGCGTTGCACGCGAGGGACGCATCATCGGGATCATGGGGATCATGGGGATCATGGGGATCATTGGGATCATGGACGCTTCGCCGGCGGAGGTCGTGGGCCGTACACCATCGACTCGGGCTGCTCCTCGAGCTGCCGCGCGAGCCGTCGCAGCTGTTCGAGCGAGTCGCGGATGGACGGCAGCGCGCGCCGGAGATCCTCGGCCGCCAGCGCCGTCTGATCCATCGCCGCCCGGGTCGACTTGGCCGACCCCACGAGATCCGCGGCGTTGATCGCCTCGCGCGCCTCCTCGGCGAACGTCATCAGGGTCCCCCCGGTGCCGACCAACCCGTTGAGGTCCGCCGTCATCTTGTCGATCTGCGCGCTTGTCGTCGCGAAGAACTTCCGCGAGTCGGCGCTGAGCGCGGGCACGTCGCTCTCCTTGATGACGCGCTCGAGGCTCGTGAAGAACCGGTCGCTCCGGTCGAGACTGGCGGGCACCCTGGCGATAATGTCCCTGAGCGTGTGCAGCGTCGCTTCGGCCCGTTCCATGAGCTCGGGCAGTCGATCCTGCACAGTCGAGAACGGCGAGGGCATCGACGGGATATACGCCCGATCCGGTGTGAAGCCGAGCGCGATCGGCGGCGGGGGATTCGCCGGCGCATCGAGCAGCAAGTACGCCTCTCCGGTCACCGGGTTGGACACGACTTGCGCGCGAAGCGTCGGGAACATGCCTTCGAGATCGGCAGTCCGGCGGAGCCGCTCGACGTTCGCGCCAACCGTGCTCAGCCGGTCGAGGAACACTTCGAAGTCGATCTGAATGGTGCTCGAGCGTGGGTCCACGCGCAACTCGCTGATGCGGCCCAACGGCACCCCTCTGAACCGCACCGGACTCGAGACATCCAGGCCACTGACGTTGTCTCTCGTGTAGGTGACCATCTCCATCACGGCGCGGCTCCTCATGCGTTGAATGAAGAGAAATGCCGTGGCGAGGAGGACGAAGATGGCCACCACCACGAACAGTCCAAGCCGCGCGTAGCTCTTGTCGACCGCCATCGGTCACCTTCCTTGGTTCGCGGACACGTCTGGAGACGACCGGGTGAAGAAGTTGTGCACGAACGGAATCGTCGACTCGTCGCGCAACTGGTGCGGGTCTCCCTGCGCCACGATCCCTTTCGCAACCTTGTCCAGGACGATGCAGTGGTTGGCCACGAGAAAGATGCTCGGCAGCTCGTGCGTCACGATGACGATGGTGATGCCCAGGTCTCGGCTGAGCGTGACGATCAGCTGGTCGAGCTCCACCGCGGTGATGGGATCGAGGCCGGCCGACGGCTCGTCGAAGAACAGCAGATCGGGCTCGAGCATCATGGCGCGGGCAATACCGGCGCGCTTCTTCATGCCGCCCGAGATCTCTCCTGGCAGGTGCTCGGCGAACGCGCCGAGGCCGACGAGATCGAGTTTGGCCTGGCAGAGCTCCCGCACGGTCGCGCCGCGGATCGGCGTCCATGTCGTCAGCGGGAGCGCGAGGTTCTCCGCCAGCGTCAGAGAGCTGAAGAGCGCGCCCGATTGAAAGAGCACGCCGAACGGTGGCACGCCCTCGTAGAGATGCGGCTCGCCGATCCCGTCGATGTCGATTCGGCCGGACATCGGCCGCTCGAGGCCGATCAGATACCGCAGCAGCGTGCTCTTGCCGCTTCCCGAGCCGCCGAGGATCGCGAAGGTCGTTCCGCGCTGAATCTGGAAGCTGACGTGCTCCATGAGCACACGCGACCCCCAGCCGATTCGCAGATCGTTCACGGCGATGTGCGGCGTACGCGCCGCGGCCGTCGCGGAGGCGGGTCTGAGCGGCTGCATGGTCAGGAGCCCATGAGCGTATAGAAGAGCGTGAAGACGGAGTTGACCACGATCACGCCCAGGATGGCCAGAACCACCGCGGTCGTGGTTCGGGCGCCGACGGCAGCGGCGCCGCCCTGCGCCTGCAGCCCCTGGCTGCAGGCGATGAGCCCGATGGCGAGGGCGAGAAACGGGGTCTTGATCAGGCCACTCATCAGGTGCTGCCCGGTGATCGCGTCTGCGGTTGCGAGGACGTAGGCGCGCGGCGGCAGATCCGTGATCGCGGTCGTCGCCAGGAAGCCGCCGACGAGCGCCAGCAGGTCGCCGATCCAGGTCAGCAGCGGCACCATGATGACGAGCGCGAGGCAGCGGGGCACGACCAGCCATCTCACGGGATCGAATCCCATGGCGCGCAAGGCATCGATCTCCTCCGACACCTTCATCGTGGCGAGCTCCGACGCGAGGCCGGCGCCCGATCGGCCCGCCACGACGATCGCCGTGACCAGCGGGCCGAGCTCGCGGAAGTGTGCGACGACGACGAGCTCGGGGACGAAGGCGACCGCGCCGAAGCGCCCGAGCTGCGAGACGCCGAGAAACCCGACGATGAGTCCGATCAGGAGATTGGCCGCACCGGTGACCAGGAGCGCGTCCGCGCCGACCTCCTGCATCAGCCGCGGAAGCGAGCGCCAGTCGACCGAGCGCGGCGAGGCAGCCGCTTTCGGCACCGCGACCACGCATCGACCCGCGAAATCGAGCGCCTTGCTCACCCTCTGCGGCAGCGCGGCTGCGGTCGCGCCGATCCGCGTCAGCACGGTCATCGCGCGCGTTGGGGCCGCCGGATGATCCGCCCGGCGCTCGCGATAGAGGGCGATCAGCCGCGCGGCTTCCGGGTTCTGCTCCGCCACGACCCGCGTGCGCTCACCGTCCGCGTCCAGCCGATCGAGAAGCCGCGCCAGCAGCACAGCGCCAGTACCGTCGATTCGATCGAGATGCGCCAGATCGACTTCGATCGCGCGGCAGCCCTCGAGGCCGGGCTGGGCGTGCTCTACGGCCCGCGCCACTGCCGCCGCGTGGGCCAGATCGAACGGACCGGTAGGTACCAGACGCCCGCGGTCTTCTTTCCGCTCGGCTCGAACGGCGACGCCCATGGCCGCCACCTTCTCTTGTCGCAGTAGGACGGAGGGTATTCGCAGGGTTCGCGGCTAGCTAGTTGGACCTTAGTCCAAGGCCCGCCTTCGCTAACGCTTCGGCGGGGCAGGCCCGGCCGAATCCTCACCTGGCCGGATCGGGCTGTCTGGCGGGCTCGCTCCTTGGACCTTGGTCCCAGTGAGGGCCTCAAAAACGGCCTGTTCGTGTTAAATGGTGCAGCCGGAGGACCCATGCTGTCTGATTTGCCCGGGAAACCCATAGCCACGCTGTGCGTCCTGACGATCGCGGCGCTTGCGATCCAGGCCGCGCCCGCCCAGCAGCAGCCCCCTCGCTTCGGCGGCGCCTACTCCGGCCTCGAACCGCGCCGCCAGAAGCTCATCGACAACTGGGTGGGGCGGTTCGTCGCGACGACGGGACAGAAGATGGAGCCCGGGCCCTTCTATGACGAGATCCTCGGCCTGTCGACGAAGACGACGTTCGATGCCGTGACCCACGCGCTCATGACGACCAGGCTGACCGACCGCGCGGGCGCCAGCCTCGGCGACGCGCTGGCGCTGGTCGATCAGGTGGAATCCGTCAGAGGCGAAATCTCGGGAGCCCCCAGCGATCGTCAGTTCCGGTTGTACGCCCGCCTCGTCTCCGGCGCGCCCGACACGCTGGCGCGCTCGAAGGAGTTCAAGCGGGGGGTCGACAACGCCGTGTATCACAAGGGATACCCGGCCAGCTACCGCGAGCAGAGCGGCATCCCGTCGATCCAGTTCTCGGTCGCGCTCGACGGCCGGCGGGCCGACATCGACGTCGACTACCGCTCGCCCAGCTTTCCGGTGGGATTGTTCAATGGACACCTGACCTCGTCGAACTCGGACGTCCGGGCGGGCAACAACTACGACAAGCACGTCAATCGCTGGAGCGGCCTGGGGAACTGGTGGCGAAGCTTTTTCGGCATCCGCCAGGAGCGCGCGCCGGAGTCGGAGACGCCGCAGACCAGGCTCGCAGATCTGAAGACGCCGCGCGTCGGGAAGAAGAACATCGAGGTGATGGTCAACGACTTCCTGAACGCATGGCTGGTCGAAGGGAACATCATCGCGGCGATGGGCTACGTGTCGGAGCGTTCGTACGCCTGTCTCGCGCAGGACAGCGACAACCCGGCGGACTTCGACCGCGGCGTGGCACCGTTTCAGTTGATGATCAACATGAAGTCCGGATATGAATCGCTCGGACCACACAGCTCTCTGGACGGGCTCGTCGTCGGCACGCGCTTCGCGGCGCCTGGGGTGCGCGTGGTTCGGCAGCCGCATCACACGACGTTCGTCGTGTATTCGGTTCCTGATGACGTGGCGGCGAGGTTCGACTGCGAGAGCCGGCTGACGCTCGAGGATCCGAGCACCGTCACACGTGAGTACGGCAACTACGCCGGCGCGACGTTCTACATCGCCGGGCAGCGTGACTATCCGGTCGCGCTGCTGTGGGCCAGGGAGGACGGGTACTGGAAGATCGTGTCGTGGAAGGTCGGGGGGGAGGATGAAAAGGCGCCCGCGCCCGACCCGGTGCCGGAGCCCAAGGTCGCGCGGATCAACGCGGACCCCGCGTTCGTCCAGGCCGCTCGAGGCTTCCTCGAGAACTGGCTCGTCAAAAAGGACTACGACGCCGCGTTCGCGTATCTGTCACCGAAGACTTACGAATGCTACAACCTCGAGCGTCCGGAAGGTGAACCGCCGTCACAGTCGCCCGAAGACGCCAGAGGGAAGCTGCGGGCCGGTTTCGAATCGGTCGGGAAGACGGTCGGCACGTCGCGAAAGCTGGAAACCATTCTGGCTGCCGCCGAGCCGGTTCATCCGGCGACCAGGGTGATGGATCATCCGTTCGCGCGCGTGTTCAGCCTCGCGAGCGTCCCGAACGCGCTCGCAGACGCGGCTGAATGCTCGGCGCGCGTCGCGGGCAGCCCCATTCCCGATCCGATGCCGCTCGAATACGGGAAGGGCTTCGGTATGACCATGCGGTTCAAGACCCGCAGCGGCGACACCCCGATCCTGCGGCTGCTGTGGCGCAACGAGAGCGGCGCCTGGCGCATCACGTCCTACGGCGTCGAGCTCCCGTGAGCGCTCAGCCGGTGTTTCTGAGCCCTGCCGCGATGCCATTGACCGTCACGACGAACGCGCGCATCAGCTCGGGCGTCGGGTCGCCCTGTCGAAGACGCGCGAGCAGCTCAATCTGAACGAGATTGATGGGATCGACGTACGGGTTGCGCACGTCGATGGATCGACGGATCACGGGGGTCGCCTCCACCGGCTCGCGATGGCCCGTGACGGCCAGGACGGACGCGGTGGCGCGCACCAGGCGGGCGCGCAACGTGTGTCCGAGCTCTTGAAGGTCACGCGGCACGAGACGCCGATCGTATTCGGCGGCGATCCTCGGGTCGGCCTTCGCGAGCACCATCTCGATCAGGTCGAGCGTCGACTGAAAGAACGGCCAGCGCTCGTACATCGCTCTCAGCAGCGCCGCGTCCTCCTGCGCGATCGATTCGTCCAGAGCCTCGTCGATGCCGAGCCACGACGCCAGCAGCAGCCGGGTCTGTGTCCAGGCGAACTGCCACGGGATCGCGCGCAGGCTCTCGAGCCCCGAGCCGCCGCCCCGATGCGCCGGACGGCTGCCGATGTGAACGCGGCGCAGCTCGGGCTCCGGCGTCGCCGCGTGAAAATAATCGAGGAACCGCCTGTTCTCGTACACGACCGCGCGGTACGAGGCGGCGGCCGTCGCGGAGAGCCGATCCATGGCCGCGCGCCATTCGGGCGGAGGCTGCGGCGCCCGCATGAGCGTCGCCTCGAGCGTCGCCGTCGTGTACACCTCCATCGTCCTCACGGCAATGTCGGGGAGGCCGAACTTCGCCTGGATCATCTCGCCCTGCTCGGTCACACGCAGCCGTCCGTCGACCGAGCCGGGCGGCTGCGATCGAATCGCCAAGTGCGTCGGCCCGCCGCCGCGGCCGACGCTGCCGCCACGGCCGTGAAACAAGGTCAGCCGGACGCCGTGTCGCGCGCCCGCCTCGACGATCTGCTCCTGCGCGCGATAGAGGGCCCACGCGGCGGCGAAGCGTCCGGCCTCTTTCGCAGAGTCGGAGTACCCGATCATGACTTCCTGATGACCGGCAATCCGCGCGCGATACCACGGCAGCGTGAACAGGGCGTCGAGCACGGCGCCGGCACTCTGGAGGTCTGCGATCCGTTCGAACAACGGAACCACGCGCTGTGGACGCGCGGTGCCGGCGAGCTGTTGCAGCCACTCGACCGCGAGCACGTCCGAGGCGCGGCTGGCCATGGTCACCACGTAGGCGCCGAGCGAATCGGCGGGCAGAGCGGCCGCCACCTGGAAGGTGTCGATCAGATCCCGGACCGATGACGGCATCGGCCGGGCGGCCGCTGGAAGAGCCGCGAACGTTCGCGTCCCGTCCTCCAGCTCACGAAGGAGCATCGCGACGCGCTCTTCCTCGGACGCACCCTCGAACGGTCCGAGCTGCCACGCGCGGGCGATCCACTCGATGGCTTCGACGTGGCGGGACGCCTCCTGGCGGAGATCGAGAGGCGCGAGCGTCAATCCGAAGGCGGCCACGCGGCGGAGGATGTCCGTGAGACGGCCGTCGGCTATGTTCCGATTCCCGGTCTCCACGAGCGAGCGATGACAGACTCGGAGAGGCGCGACGAGCTCGGCCACATCGAGGAACAGCCGCACTGGTGCGGCCGGGGGATCGGTCTCGCGCTCGATGCACCTTGCCGCATGCGCACGAGTGGCCAAGAGCCTCGCCTGCACGTCGCGGAGCAACGCCCGGTACGGCTCGGGCGCGTCACCGACAATCCCCCGGAGCTCGGGGCCGGCCACTCCTATTGACAGCTCCGCGCGCAGCGAGTCGATTTCGCCTGCATACAAGTCGGCCGCGACCCATCGCGCCATCCACGTCGCCTGCCGCGTCGTCTCCGGCGTGACGTTCGGATTCCCGTCCCGGTCTCCTCCGATCCAGGAGCCAAAGCGCAGCGGCACGGCATCGACGGCGAGCGGCGCGCCGAGCGCGCGGTCGATCTGCCGGACGTAGCGCGGCAGCGCTTCCCAGAGCACCTGCTCGAAAACAGCCAGCCCTCCACGGACCTCATCCAGCGGTGAGACAGGTCGGCCGCGAACTTCCTCCGTCTGCCACACCGTCGCAACCTCGCGCCGGAGCGCGGCCAGAGCGGCGTCTGCCTCCTCAGGCGTCAGGTCGACCCGATCCCGGACCGCGAGGCTGTCGGCAATTCGGCGCTGCGCCTGCTGCAGCGTGCGTCGGACGATCTCGGTCGGGTGGGCCGTGAGGACGAGCTCGATGCGAACCGTGTTCACGGCTTCCGCCAGCGCCGCGTCGGACAGTCCGCCGGCGCGCCACCGCGCGAAGGCGTCGGCACACGACCCGGGC
Organism: uncultured Acidobacteriota bacterium; assembly: GCA_963847125.1. GTDB lineage: Bacteria > Acidobacteriota > Vicinamibacteria > Vicinamibacterales > 2-12-FULL-66-21 > DATAEE01. The sequence goes on along the minus strand of CAWJYM010000003.1, from coordinate 104,013 downwards.
TGCGGACGTCGACTCGGATCGCGAGCGTAGTCACGACGCCGGCGGATGCGATGGTGCTGCTCGGCGATGTTGGCGAGGGTGAGGAACTGGGCGAAGGCGCGAGCGATCGGCACCGTCGCGGCGATTGGCAGCGCGCTCAGGAGATCGGCCAACGCTTCAAACGCAGCCGGATCCCCGGCATGCGCGCGCTTCGCCAGCGCGCGGACCTCCTCGACCCGCTCGAGCAGCGACTCCCCTTCCAGCCCGCGCAGGACTTCGCCCAGCAGTTCACCCAGGAGCCGGACGTCGTCGCGCAGCGGTTTGTGCGGATCGCCCGCTTCCACCTCAGTAGTCCGGACGGATTCGACCCTCACGCCGTTCTGTCCCCTGGCCTGGCGCTGTCCCGCACGAGCCGCAACGCAGCCTGTGCATCGCCCCACCCGACGACGCGGACGTCTTTCCCTTCCAGCGCGGTGGCCGCGAGCGTGAACTGTTCCAGTTCCTGTAGGACGCGCCGCGGGAGCGCGTCGAGATCCGTCATGGTGTGCTCGCGACGCGCCTCGATCGGGACGGCCAGGATGCGTTCGTACTTGAGCTTCAGCGTTGAGCCGCGTGGAGCTTCGACGACGACGTGAACAATGTCATCGCCGGCGAAAGCAGGAGTCGAAGCGAGGTTCATTTGCCAACGATAGCGCGACAGGTACAGTTGTTGCGAACGTTATCGGGACGGAGCTGAACCGGAGGCCATATGTCCAACCCTCGTCCCATGACACCCGATGAGTTACAGAAGTTCGAGACCGAGGTGATTCATAAGAAGGATAACGAGCCGGACGTTCCGGCGAGCGAGCCGGACAAGAGGCAGGAGCGCGATCGCGAACCGCCCGCTCCTCCGCCGCCGAATCCGGACTAGCGCTCCGGTGCGGGCCGATCAGCGCTGTTTCGCGTGCTCACCGCGCAGGATGACGCACGTGCTCGTCGCCTTCGCGATCCGTTTCCCATCCTGATCGGTCACATCGCATTCGACGTAGCCGACATTCTTCCCGCGGTTGACGACGTGCGCCTCGGCGCGGAGCACCGCCTGCCACACCGGGCGGAAGAAATTGATGCTCAGCGCGATCGTCGTGAAGGACTCGTCAGGCGCCAGGGTCGAGACGAACGCCATGCCCATGGCGGCGTCCGCCAGATCGCACAGGACGCCGCCGTGAAGCGTCCCCATCGGGTTCGCGTGCTGCGGGCCCGCGCGCAATGTTCCAACGGCGCGCCCGGCACCTATCTCCTCGACGTGGAACCCAAGGAGCTCCGCGATCGGTACTTTCGCCGCGCGCGCTTTTTCAATCAGCGGGTGGACAGGCTCGGTCATCTCGGCTTCCAGTAAAAATCCGCGGCCTCAGGGGTTGAATCGTAAGGCGCGCTGCTGATGGAGCAGGCCGAACGCTTTCAAGGCCGCCAGCCACGCGGCCAACACGAACGCGTGACGCAGGTAGTTGAGGGTCGACCAGCGGGTCGCGATGGCGACCGATTCGGGCGAGTCGGCCGCCCCCATCAGCCCCACCATGGTCGGGATGAAATAGAAGAAGGTGAACAGACGGTCCGCCAACGCCAGAAGAGCCGCGGCAAGCCACCACGCTCGAACGGGCGCGGCGGCGCGCCACGCGGCGAAGAGATTTGCCAGAGTGAGAAGCGTCAGCGGTCCGGTCGTCACGAAGGCCCAGAACCGGAGCCCGGTGTCATCCTGGCGCACGGCCTCCGCGAGCCAATGGGAACCGGCGTCGGGGGACGACACTATCCACCGGGGAACCACGATGCGGTGTTCGTACAGCCCGGCGCCGAAGGCCACGCCGAGGTTGATCACGAAGAGCCAGAGCAGGATGGTCGCTGTCTTCCGTGACATTGCCGGTCCTGGATTCTACCTCCGGCCAGAGTCACTGGTTCACGTGGACAATTTTGGCGGGAGCGAATCCGTTGAAGTGCGTGCTGCTCGCGGCAGAGTACGCGCCGATGTTCGGAGCGTAGATGAACTCCCCAAGCTCGAGGTCAGGCAACTGCTCTGCCAGACTGATCGTGTCCAGGGCGTCGCAGGTCGGGCCAAACACGGAACAGAGCTGGTTCGGACCCCGCTGGAAGCTCTTCAGCGGGTACTGGCAGTGATCGAAAATCACGCCGCTGAACGTGTGGTACACGCCGTCGTTCACGTAGTAGCACAGCTTGCCGCCCCGGATGGCCTTGCCGATGATCTGCATGATGGCGGTTGCGGCGGAGGCCACGAGGAACCGCCCGGGCTCGGCGAGAATCTCGATGGGAGGAGGAAACAGGCGGTCCAGCTCCGGGTTGATTGCCTGGGCGAAGCTCTTGAACGCGGGCACGGTGTCGTCATAGTGCGCCGGAAATCCACCGCCGATGTCGAGGAGCTTCAGCTCGAAGCCACGCGTTCTCGCTTCGGAGAATACGCTCGAAGCCAGGTGCAGAGACTGGATGTAGTTCTGAACGTTCGTGCACTGGCTGCCGACGTGGAAGCTCAGCCCTTCGACCTCGAGCTTGTTGTTGTGTGCGAATGCAATGAGGTCCACCGCCTCGCCCGGGAGCGCCCCGAACTTGCTCGACAGCTCCACCATGGACCCCGTGTTGGGCACGCGCAAGCGCAGCGCGAGGCCCGCATGCGGCGCGTGTCTGGCGATCTTGATGACCTCCTCATGATTGTCGTAGGTCACGAGCGGCTTGTATTGATCCAGTTGCTCGAGCGTGTCGGTCGCCTTGATCGGGTTGGCGTAGATCACGCGATCCCAGATGAACGCCTGTCGCTCCTCGTCGGGCAGGTCCTTCACGTTCTCGTGCACCGTCAGGAACTCCGTCATGCTCGCCACGTCGAAGCTCGCGCCGGCCTCGTAGAACGTCTTGACGATTTCAGGAGCGCTGTTGGCCTTGACGGCGTAGTACGCCTGGACGCGTGGCAGGTACTTCCGGAACTGCCCGTAGTTCTCCCGCAACACCTTGTGGTCCACGACCACGAGAGGCGTGCCGTGCGTCCTGGCGAGACGAAGCAGCGTCTTCTCGTCCATCAGTCGCCCTCGGTGATCAGGAAGTTCTTGAACTGCCACGGATCGGACGGGTCGAGCTGCGGCCGGTTGAAACCGTGAAAGACGTTGGAATAGTGCTTCAGCGGGTTCCAGTCCGACGCGAGCGAGAGGAACGTGCCGAGATAGGGCTTGCTCGTCGCGAGGATGTCCTCGTGCGGCAGGTCGTCGGGCACGCACATCCCCCGCCGCGGATTCTCGAGCATCCAGAGGCAGGCCGCCACGACCGAGATGGCGACCTGCATCGTCGTGGCGTTCTGATGCGGCACCAGGCGGCGGGACTCTTCGATCTCCAGGTCCGTACCGCACCACCACGACTGGTACGGGTGTCCCATGACCAGGGCGCCGAGGATGTCGGCGCCGCTCGTGATCTCATCCGTCATGATGCGGATGCGCGGCTGCAGCTCGTAATCGCGTCCGCGCAGCTCGTACAGCGACGCGATGGCGGTGTCGCACGGGCAATACGCGTAGTGCACCGTCGGGCGGTACACGGCCTTGCCATCCTTCCACACGGTCAGCTTCTCGGTGATGGTGAACGCCTCGCCGTGGCGCACGACCATGCCGATGACGTGGTGGGCGGGTGGCACCCAGGTGGCGACAAACGTGTTGATGCCCATGCGCGCCAGGCAGATCTGGCTGCGCGGGCCGTCGGAATGCTCGAACGCCAGGGCAGGCAGTTCCTTTTCGTGCGTGCCCCAGCCCATCTCGGCCGTCGTCGTGCCCTCCTCGCGGAAGCCCTCGACGCTCCAGGTATTGACGAACTCGTCGACCTCTTTGGGCCGGTCGGTGACCTGCGTGTCGCGCTCGCTGCAGTGAATGACCTTGACGCCCAGCTGATGAGCCAGGTGGTTGAACTCACGGGCCGCGGCGTGGTGCGCGATCCGCTCGGCCTGCCGCGGCGACGAATTTCCGATCCGCCAGGGCCCGCTCCGCGATGTCCAGCAGCGCGTGCTTGGTGAAATGGCTGATCAGCCCCGGGTTGGCTCCATGCTCGAGGACCGCGGTCGGTCCGGGCTCCGTCCAGGACGCCACCATCTTTCGCAGCTTCATGTGGCGCCAGTAGAGCGTCCGCTCGGTGGGAGGCTTGTCGCCGGCTCCGGCGTACGGGTCCCACAGCTCCACGGACGTGTTGATGTACAGGATGCCCCGGTCGTGGCACCACTGCACGATCTCCACGCAGTCGATGTTCCACGCCAGATCGATGAGCAGGTCGCCCGCCGAGAGATGCTTCTCGAGCAGCGCGCCCATGTTCTCGGCCGTGACCCGATCCTGGACGAACGTGATGCCCTGCTCGATCCAGGGCCGGAGGATCGCGTGGTCGGGGTCGAAGTCCATGATCGTGATGCGTCTGGGATCGACGTGGACGTGCCGCAACAGGATGGGCAGCGTGCACCGCGCGACGGCCCCGAAACCAACGAACAGGATTCGATGCGAGAAGGTCGGCATTCCCATGTGCGCTCCTCAGGAACCTCGCTACGTGAGCTTCTTCACCAGCACCTTGGAATTGCGGCCGCTCTGGTCGTACTGCTCACGGCGCGCAGGCGGTAGATCGTCTGGAGTGCCTTCGACGAAGCCCGCCTTTGGACTGGAAATACGTGAAGGCCTGCGTCGAGAGCGCGAGCAGTTCGTCCAACCCCAGTTCGCGCGCCCGGTTCTCCACGAACTGGATGAGCTTGCGCCCGATGCCCTGATTCTCGTGCGACGTGCTGACGTACAGGCACGCCAGCTCGCCCTGGTTCTGCTCCGGATACACGTGAAGGGCGACGCACGCGACGGGATTCTTGTCGATCTCGAAGATGAAGTAGTCGCCGAGACTCTTCTCGATCATGCTCTTGGTGCGCTTGACCAGCTCGTCGGCCTCGACCCCCTGCTTGGTCAGCAGCTGGATGGCCCGTACGTCCTTCTTCATGGCCGGTCGGATGTGCTCGTACTCGTTCGCATAGATCAGCGTGCCGAGGCCCTGGTTGGAGAACACCTCGCCCAGCAGCCCCTCGTCCAGCGTCCCGTTGATGACATGCACGCGCGGCACGCCGGCGTTGCAGGCCGCCGCCGCATGCTGCGCCTTGCGCAGCATCTTGGGCGTGAAGCCTGCGCCGTCTTGCTGGACGAGCTCGTCGAGTTCGGGAACGAGCATCTGCCGGATGATCTGGCCGCGGTAGATCAAGCCGTCCTCCGAGGTCACGAAGATCAGCTTGATGGCCTTCAGGTGCTCGGCCACCGCCACCGCGACCCGTCGGAGTTCACGCGATAGGTCTTGCCGTCGCCGTCGAAGCCCAGCGGCGGCACGACGGGCACGACACCTTGTGCGAGCAGCGACTGCAGCAGCTCCGCATCGACGCGCTCGACCTTGCCGGTGAAGAGATGGTCGACGCCCTGGAGGATGCCCACCGGATGGGCGGTGATCACGTTCGTGCAGGCCGCGCGGAGGTCGTTGGCCGAGAGCCCTTCGAGAATCTCGTGGGTCAGCCGAGTGGCTGCGCGTGAGCGCGAGGTCGAGCGTGACTGCGTCGGTCACGCCGGCGCCGTCGAAATCCGAGGCGTTGACGTGGCGCTCGCCGGCGAGCGATCGGATCTGTTCCGACGCGCCGTGCACGAGCACCACGCGGATGTTCAGCGACCAGAGCAGCGCGACGTCGAGCAGCAGCGTCGCGAAGTTCTCGTCCGTGACGATGTCGCCGTCAATCGCCAGAATGAACGTCTTCTCGCGGAATTGCGGGATGTACTGCAGGATGCCCCGCAGGTCGGTCAGTTTCATGTCACGGCTCGACCGCGAAGCTGGCGAATTGCCACAGGTCGCGGTCGCCCACCGCCGGCGCGCCCCACTTGGCGAACAGCCGCGATCGACTCTCGAGCGGTGTCCAGCTCGATCGGACAGACGGACACGGGCCCAGGTACGGGCCGGCGACCTCGAGAATCTCCCGGTGCGGCAGCTCGTCGGGGACCAGGATGCCCTCCGCCGGATGACCGATCATGTAGACCAGCGCGCCCAGCACGCCTGCGGCCACCTGGAGGGTGGTCGCGTTCTGACCGGGAACGAGCTGCCGAGACTCGTGAATATCGAGCTGGGAGCCGGTCCACCACGTGGTGAGGCCGTGCCCCATCAGCAGAACGCCGAGCTCGTCGATGCCGTCGGTGATCTCGTCCGTCATGATGCGCAGCCTGGGCTGCAGCTTGAAGTTGCGCATCGTCAGCTCGTAGACGCTGAGAATCGCGTTGTCACACGGCATGTACGCATAGTGTACCGTTGGCCGGTACACCGCCCGGCGGCCCTCGATCGTCTCTTCCCATGCCGTCAGGTGGTCGCTGATCGTGAACGACTCGGCATGCCGGACGACCATGCCGATAATCGGGCCCCCCTTGGGCACCCAGGTGTGCACGAACGTCCGCATGCCCGGTTGCGCGAGGAAGATCTGGTTGCCGGGGCCGCCGACCGGCACATGGGCGTGCTTCGGCAGGCGGCGCTCGTGCGTCCCCCATCCCATCTCGGCGGGCGCGGTGCCTTCTTCGTACAGGCCTTCGATCGACCAGGTGTTGACGAACTCGTCGATCCCTTTCGGCTGCGAGGATACCTGCGTATCGCGCTCCGAGATGTGGATCACCTTGGTGCCGGTCGCCTCGCTCAGCCGCGCGAACGATCCGTCCGCGTGGGCTTCGGCCGCAGCGACGAGCTGCTCGAACGCCGCGCGGTTGACCCCGGTGGCCGCCGGCAGGCCCTCTTCGAGCATGGTCGTCGCGATCTCGAGGAGCGCCCGCTTCGTGAAGTGGCTCACGAGGCCGGGATTCGCGCCGTGGTCGATGACCGCCGTCGGACTCGGCGTCGCGCGCGAGTTGAGGCGATTCTTCAGCTGCCGGACTCGCATCTGCCGGGAGTAGAGACTGCGGTCGTACGGCGACCTGTTCTCGATGTCGCCGTAGGGATCCCATTCTTCAAGAGAGGTGTTGACGTAGCGAACGTCGCGCTCTCCGCACCACGCCAGCAGATCGAGCGTCTCGACGTTCCAGGACAGGTCGATGATGATGTCACCAGGGCCTACCAGCTCGGCGAGCAGCGACGAGTAGTTCTCCTGCGTGAGCCGCGCGCGCTTGAAGACGACGCCGGACCGCAACGGATCGGCAATGTTGGAGCGGACGTCCTCGAAGTCCATCACCGTGATGCGGTCAGCCGGCATGTCGATGTGCCTGAGGACGAGCGGCAGCGTACACCGGCCCACTGATCCACAACCGAGCATCAGGATGCGTCCATTGAAAGGGGTTCGAGTCGTCACCGGTCCATTATCCTCAAACCGGACCGGTCGCGATCGACGCCGAGTCCGGCAATCACCGGCACGTACCCGCACGAGAGCAGCAGCTGAACGAGCGACGGGTCGGCCTGGACCGGATCGCCGACGACGCCCAGATCGACCACCGGCCCGCTCGCCGACTGATGGTTCTGCACGCGCACGGCGCGTCCCAGTCCGGCGTCAACACCCGTCAAGCCGACGGCCGGTACGCCCCGGCCGACGAGCGCTGCCACCAGCCCGGTGGTCGACTCACCGGCCAGCACCGACACCACGACGTCGAGCGTGGCGGCATCGGTGACGCGGAGACCATCCACCTTCCTTGGCGCGATCCCACGCTCGGTGAGCTCGGCGTCGATGGCGCGCCCGCCCCCGTGCACAATGATGAGCGGCCGCGTGGCCGCCACCGAGGCCGCCAAGACCGCAATGCGCTGTCGATCGGCGAGCGATTCCAGCAGCTCGCCCCCGAGCTTCAGCACCAGAGGGGCGGTCACAGCAGCCCCGTTCGTTCATCGAAGCGACACGCCACGTTGAAGTTCTGCAGGGCCTGGCCGGCTGCGCCCTTCACAAGGTTGTCGAGACAGGCCACGATGACCAGCCGTCGCGAGCCGGGATCGAGCCGCCAGCCGATGTCGCAGAAGTTGGTCCAGGCGACATGCTTGATCTCAGGCAGCGCCTCGCCCGTCAGGCGGACGAACGGCTCCTGTCGGTAGGTCCGCTCGAACGCGTCGATGACCTGTCCGGCGGTTGTCCCGGCGGGGACTTTCGCGTAGATGGTCTCGAGAATGCCGCGATCGAGCGGCACGAGATGGGGCACGAAGGTCACCGCCGTGCCGAGCTCCTGCTCCATCTCTGCCACGTGCCGGTGTTTGAAGACGCCGTAGGCCGACACCGATCCGTAATTCTCAGAAAAATGCGTCCGGTCGCTCGGCACACGGCCGGCGCCAGAGATGCCCGACTTCGCGTCGACCACAACGCCCTCCGCCTGGTCGAGCAACCCGGCTTTCGCGAGCGGCATGAGCGAGAGGAGTGCCGCGGTTGGATAGCAGCCCGGATTGGCCACGAGCGCGGCATCGCGCACTTCGTCTCGATAGTACTCAGTCAGGCCGTACGCCGCGCCGGCCGGCAGCGCGCGCGTCGCCGGGTACCATTGGGAACGCGCGGCCTCATCGCGAATCCTGAATGCGCCCGACAGGTCGATCACGCGCACGCCGGCGGTGACCAGGGGCGGCGCCAGCTCGGCGGCTGCGCTTTCAGGGACGGCCAAGAAGGCGACGTCCACCTCCGATGCGAGGCGCGCCGGATTGAGCGGCTCGACCTGGCCGTCCCAGATTCTGGCGAGTCGTGGCAGCGGCCGCGCCGCCGAGTCAGCACTCGACGCCATCGCCATTTCCAGGCGGACCTGCGGATGGCGCGACAGCAGCGCCAAGAGCTCCTGACCGGCAAACCCGGTTGCACCAGCCAACCCCACACGTATGGGAGACAAACAAGTAGTCATTGCAAAGCTGGGTTACATCGACTGACTGACGGCCGATCCGCAGACTCTATGTACTCGATGTGTATTCTGAGTGACGGACTGAATAGTCATGAAGACTTGGCGTCACGCACAGATCAATGGACGTCATTGACCATGAGGCGCGGCCCCGCCAGCACGGCAAGATCGTCCTGCAGGTTGCCGCATGACGATCATCAGCGGAGCATGAGCGTGGCCCACGTGCGCGGCCCGACGATACCGTCAGGAACGAGGCCGCTGTCACGCTGGAACTGTCTGACCGCCGCCTCGGTGCTGGCATCGAAACGACCGTTCACCGGAACGCGGATCTTTCTCTGAATCACCTCGACCAGATCACCGACCGCGCCGCGCCGCAGCGTCGGCCGGTTGTCCGAGTCGGCGGCGGGAATCACGGACGGCAGCGGAGCGGTCCCGGCCATGATGGAGGCGACCTGCAGCCGGAAATCGTCCATGTCGAACGTCGGATCGGGCTTGCGCCCGACGGGCAGCGCATATTCCTTGTGCCCGCAGCACATGATCGCGTTCGCGTTGATCTTCTCGAGGATCGCCGCGACGCCTCTGCGATACGCATCCATCTGGACGGTCGGCCAGGGCTGGGCGTTCGGACCGGTCGTCTGGCCGGTGTTCTCCGCCTCGATGCCGATGAAGCTGCTGTTGCCGGTCGTGACGCCCTGCCAGTTCCCGGCTCCGGCATGGCTGGCGCGCCCCGCGGCGACGACGAAGAACGTGCCGTCGCGCCCGAGGCAGAGTTGCGACAACGGACCGGGGAGATCCGGTCGTCCGTTGGTCACGACCCCCAGGCTCGGCATGATTCCGGTCCTCGGCCCCGCTGTGTGATGACACATCACGCCCCGGATGGTTCCGACGTCGCCGCGCCCGCGCGTCCGCCAGCCGGGCTGCTCGGCCACTTTCAGGCCGGCATCCAACAACACCTTCGGCAGCCAGGTAAGCGCAAAGGCCATTCAGCGTTTCCTCCCCCGGGCTACCGTTTCAACGCCGCCGGTCGCCTTCGGCAGTTCCTCGTCTGGCGTCGCATCGCTTGCGGTGAATTGAATGTCGCAGCCATCGACGTCGGCGTCGTGGTCCGTCGGCGCTCGCGTTCCGGCGGGCAGACTTCTGGCCGTTGCGGCTTGCCCTGAGCGCAGTCGGAGGGCTGGGCCTGAGCGAAGTCGAAGGGCTGGCCCTGAGCGGAGTCGAAGGGCTGGCCCTGAGCGCAGTCGAAGGGCTGGCCCTGAGCGGAGTCGAAGGGCGCGCGTCGGACGCCTGGCTTTCCTGGCTCGCGCTTTCCCCCTGCGTGATTTCTTCGGCATGACGTCTCCTCTTACACGAGGCGATATCCCAGATCGAACCCCGAGGTCTGTCCCTCTTGAAGCACGAGCAACTCGTGAACGTCGTGCGGATGTGTTCCCCCCGTGACCTTGTGCTTGAAGAGATCGAAAAAATGCGCAAGCAGGGCGCCATTCTCGTCGATGTCGGTGTCGAGGAGTACCTCGTCCGGGCCCGAGAGGTGCGTCAGCGTGAGCTGGAAGTTGCCTTTGCGGTGCGTGGACTTGATGCTGATCATGCTCGTGATGCGGCTCTGCCACGCGGCCGGCACGTTGCCGCGGTGGTTTTCGGCCGGCGTGCGCTCGTAGTCGGCGCGGAACTCGTCGATGTGCGTGTGGATCTGACGGACGAGCGTTTCCATCTCCGGATCGACGAACGCCAGGAATCGCTCGCGGCCGATAGCGATGAGCCGCGACACGAAGGAGAACCAGCTCCGATTGGCGGTCACCGGCTCCAGCGTACCGTTCAGCCTGAAGTGCGAGTTCAGGAGCGAGGTCTTCGCCAGGGTGACGTCCTCGCCCGACAGGCCGTCGTATGCGGCCCCCACGAGCAGGTCGGCGATAGGGTGGACGTCGTTGAACAGCGTGATGTTTGGCGACACGCCGAGCACGCGCTTGAGGCCGGCGAACGCGGCCGGGAGATCCTCCCAGCGGGTGAACCGCGGCCTCCACTCCTTCGGCTCACGAAAGAGCTGGCTGTGCTTCGTGATGGGCGGACCCGGCGATCTGAAGAACACCGGCGAGTGGACGAAGCGGAACCGCTCTGCGTCGATTTCACAGACGGCAACCTCGCCCGTCGCGACGGGCAGGTTGAAAACGGCCGGTGCGCCAACGAGCTCGAGCTGCAGCTGGTCGCCGATCTGCCGATGGTCGGACAGCCGGCGAAACGTGAAGAACGTCTCGGGGTCCCGGATCAACCGCTTTGAGACGTCGCGCAATTCGAGCGTGACCTGGAGCGTTTCGACGGCGGCGGCGGCTCGTGCGAGCCCGGCCCTCGCCGGCGCCCGGCGTCCCCGGCTCTTGCCTCGCGCCGGCGGCAGCCTTCGTGTTGAGACGCGGCGCGACGACCTCACGCGTCGCGCTCCTCTGGCCTTCCGCGTTTTCCTCGCCCTCTTCGCCATGAAAGCCCTCCCCGGTTCAAGAAGGCCCTTATCCCAGCCTCAACGATTCCCCGAAACCCAGCGCTCGGAATTGCGACGACGGGATGTCTCGCGCGCGGCGCGCTTCCTCCAGCGCGCGCAGCGGCTCGTCGATGCCCTCGGTGGTCAGCTGGAACGTGCCGAAGTGCATGCCGACGCTGAGGGACGCGTCGAGATCCAGGTGCGCCTGCACCGCCTCAGCCGGATTCATGTGAACCGACTGCATGAACCACCGCGGCTCGTACGCGCCGATGGGCAGAAGCGCCAGATCGATCGGGCCGAGCCGCTCCCGGACGTCGCGGAAGAAGGGAGCATACGCGGTGTCGCCCGCAAAGAACAGACGGGGGCCGCCCGCCATCACCAGAAATCCTCCCCACAGCGCGCGGTTTCGATCGAATGGACTCCGCGCGGAGAAATGCTGCGCCGGTGTGATCGTCAGCGGCAGCGGCGAGGTCCTGGCTTCCTGCCACCAATCGAGCTCCTCGACCCGGCGAATCCCGGCTGACCGTACGAGTGCCCCGTTCCCCATGGGCGTCACCACGATCGGATCGAATCGGTCCGCGAGCATCCCGAGCGTGCGCAGATCGCAGTGATCGTAATGGTTGTGACTCAGCAACACCGTCGATATGGGCGGCAGGTCGTCGAACAGCACCGCGGGCTGCCGCACTCGTTTTGGTCCAAGTACGTTGAGCGGACCCGCACGCTGGGAGTACATCGGGTCGGTCAGGATGTTCCCCGACGCGGTCTGAATCAGGAACGTCGAATGGCCGATGAACGTGACGACGGCCGCCGCGCCGTCCAGTCCGGACGGCCGCAGCGACGGCTGGTCCACGCGGTCCGGCCATCTTCTCCGCGGCTCGAGGAGCAGCCGCGGAACAGCCGACAACGGCTGTCCCGCGACCCCTGTGGGATTCAGGAAACGGCTGCCGTCAAAGTGATCGCTCTTCTCCAGCGGCATCGCGCGCGGTCGGCACTCCAGCTCATTCTACGTCGTCGCCAACGCCACGCCCTTGGCGGCTTTCTCGATGATCGATGCCACCGCCTGCGGCTGCGAGACGTACACGGCGTGACTGCCGTTGACCTCGACCACCGTCGAACCCGCCCGCCTGGACATGGCGCGCTGGGCGTCGGGCGGGATCATCTTGTCGTCGGTCGCGACCAGGTACCAGCTCGGCTTCGTCTTCCACGCCGGCTCGGTGATGGCGCCGCCGAGCGCCTCTACACCCCACGGAACCTGGGAATCGGCCATGAACGCGGCCGCGTCTGCGCTCACGTCCGCCGCGAATGACGCTTGGAACTTCGCCCTATCGAGGAAGAGGAACCCGTCCTGCGGCGGGAGAATGGGTGGCACCGGCGCGCCTGGCGGCGGATCCTTGATGAGCGAGGACACCGATTCGCCCTTGTCCGGAGCGAACGCGGCGATATAGACCAGTCCGACGACCTTCGGATCGGTCCCCGCTTCGGTGATCACCACTCCTCCGTAGGAATGGCCGACGAGAATCACTGGACCGTTCTGCGCGGCCAGTGTCCGCTTCGTCACGGCGACATCGTCCGCCAGCGAGATAGTCGGATTCTGGACGATCGAGACCGTGTAGCCGTCTGCTTTCAGGGCGTTGTAGACACCCTGCCAGCCGGATCCGTCCACGAAGCCGCCGTGGACCAGAACGACGTTCTTCACACCCGTCAACGTGCTTGCTTGTGACATGAAACCTCCCCGAAGGCTCGGCATACGAGCCTCCCGCTGAGCTTGCGATTGATGACGTCATGACCTGGCTGTTCAGATTGACGCTGGATTGAAGAGTTCGAACTCTACCGCCGGAACGGCGGGGCGATCCAGCTGACCCTTGGTCGTACCCGGTGTAACGGAACCGTCACCGTTGGTAGGGCACGTCCGAGCGCGGGGCGTGTGGGAGCTGCGTGTCGAGAGACTCGCGGTACCGCAGACAGCCGCGGAGGAACTCCGGCCAGGTCGGGACCGTCGGCATCGGGTCCGTCCGATCGGGCAGAAGCCCCCACAGCGCGGGGTGATGCCAGCAGAGCTCGTGGCCTGTGCTGTCGCGATGCTTCCGGATTCCGGTCCGCAGTTTCTTCACCTCGTCGATCAGCTGCTCCCGCGACATCTTTTCGAGATCGTCGTCCATAACCCTCCACGCCGGATCTTAGCGGACCTGCGCGACAACGAATGTCACGTCGTCATCGAACCGGCGGCGGTCGCTCCAGCGGGTCAGCTCATCGAGCGCGCTGTCGGCAAGCATCTCGGCTGTGTCGGCCTCGATGTCTGCCAGCCAGCGCGCCACGCGTTCGGCATCGAAGAACTCGCCCGCCCGGTCGCGCGCCTCGAGCACGCCGTCGGAGTAGAGAAGGAGCCGGTCGCCGGCGGCGATGGATTCGAGGCGTGCGTTGGTGTACTGCGCATCCGGAAGAAATCCCAGCAGCAACCCGTGCTCACGTTCCACGTGGGTAACAGCTTCGCGGCGCCGGCGGAACAGCGGTGAAGGATGGCCCGCGTTCGCGAGGGTGACCGTGCGCTGGTCGGTGTCGACCACCGCATACACGGCGGACACGTACGAATGGTGGAGCTGTCGGCACAATATCTGATTCATCGACGTCAACACCCTTGCCGGATCGCGTGCGTATTCGGCCTGAACCGAGAAGGCGAGCTTGACCATCGATGCGACCAGGGCGGCAGGAATTCCGTGACCCATCACGTCCGCGACCAGGATCCCGATCGATGACGGTCCAATCTCGATGACATCGTAAAGATCGCCTGCGACGGCGTTCATCGGGATGAATCTGACGGCCACATCGAGCCCCGACGATTTCGGAATCTGACGCGGAAGCAGCGAGACCTGGATCTCCCGCGCCCTCTCGAGCTCGCGCTGGACACCGAGGAATTCCGCTTCCGCGCGAAACACCGATCGTCCGACGGCGTACCCGAGGCAGAGCACGAAGACGAGAACTCCAATCGGCTCGATGTTCACACCCTTCGCGACGATGCCAAGATTCTCATTGACGACGAACGGGACGAGAACTGCCCCGCCGAACATGACGATCGGATCCGTCAGCGGAGTGCGCACGCCGCGAGCGACCGTCGAATGGACAACGTTGGCGAGCCCGATGACGATCGCCCCGAGTACCAGCCAGCTGTTCGCCGTCGTCGCCGCTTCGGGATTCCCGGAAATGAGAGCCATCGTCGTCGCCACGATGGCGAACGCGGCCATCACCCCGGTGATCCAGCGGACGGTCTGGCGCCAGCCGGGCCCGATGAGGCTGCCGACGAACAGTGTGATCGGGACGTTGATCGTGTAGGTGACAATCGCGACGAAGTGTTCCCACAGATCCGGCGCGCCGCCTATCGTCGCCCGGACCGGCGCCTGGGATGCCAGCAACCGCGCGCCGTACAGCGCGCTCCACAGACCGAACGTCAAAAGCGTGGCCGAATGCCGCCGGAATCGTAGTGTGCCAACGACCGTCGATACGGAGCCGAGCGTCAACAGCGTGATGCCGATGAAGATTCCCGCGAGCTCCGTACCGGTCATGCGGAGAGTATAGGGCGGCCCCTTCGATCTGGCTGGACGGCCGCCGGGTCCCGCCCGCTAAGTGTTGGGCCCTTTAGTTCTCCTTTCGCCCGTCGGCCTGCGTTCGCTTCGGTTCGGCCTTGATCGCCAGTTTGCGGTCTACAGGAATGACTACGACCGCAAACGGGGTTCCGGCATCGTCGGAGACGAATGGAAGGGGCTTCGCGAAGTCGTTGTCGCCGAGTGTCGAGTTCTCATAGTTCGGCGAGAAGACCATCATGTGCGGATGCCAGTGGCCGATTCCCGGTCCGAGATGCTGGTCGGCCGACCACATGTAGGCGAACGTGACGCGCTCTCTCTTCGGCAGCTCGCCGCTCGCGTAGGCGGCCTCGACATGCACGGCGATTTGGTCGGGCGTCTTGCCCTCCATGCCCAGCCTGGTTCGCAGCTCGTAGTAGGGCATCACTGTACGCACCGCTTCAGGGTCGAAACAGATCGGCGCGCGGACCGACGCGTCATAGACCAGCCCACGCAGCTGCGCCGGGGTATACGTCGGCGCGGTCCACCCGCGCATGACCATGCACACAAAGCCATTGTCACCTTCGCGAGCGGCCTGATAACCCGACGCCGTCAACACCTTGATCGTTGCCCGGCCGGAGATGTTTGGCGGCGCCGCGCTCCGCGCAAGGGCGATCTCCGCATCTCGCGGCAGCATGTAGTCCGTCAGGGGAGGATATCTGGAGTCTTGAGCCCAGGCTGCCGAGACACCCGTGCTTCCAAGTACCACAATCAATGGGAGTGTCAGTTTTCTCATGGCCACTCGTCTCCTTCTTGACCAGCCTCTACCCGGTATTACGGTCGGCTGCTCGCGAGGGATACGTGGCCGAGCACTAGTCGAGGACGACCGATGACGCCGCCGACAGGACCCATGGGCAGTGCCAATAGTCCGCGATGCCGACGATGTGGCCATCCGTTACGTCAAGGCGGACGGCTGCCGCTGGCGTCCATCCGTCCGGACGGCGGAGCAGGACAATGACCGCCGCTTCGCCATCCACTTCGCCGACCGCCATTCGCCATGCCGCCGCGACGCGCTCGTAGTTGCCGAAGTACGGTGAATCGGCCAGTCTCCCGACGAAACGGTCCGCCACGTGCAGCCGGGCATCGGCAGAGATCAGCTCCCGGAGCGCATCCCAGTCGCGCTGGTTGAACCTCTCCACGTAAAGATGCAACAGCCTCAGGTCGTCCTCAGTTTTCGTCCGAGCCGAGGGTAAGGCTTCCGAGCCTTCCCGAAGCTTCGACCGGCCGCGGCTGAGCGCGGCCTTGACGCCTCCGACCGTGGAGTCGACGAGCTCTGCGATGTCTTCGAGGGAGTAGTCGAACACGTCTTTCAAGAGCACACAGGCCCGTTCCTTGGGAGGAAGCATCAGCACGAGGTGCTCGACGGCCCTGCCGAGCGCCGGGCCGGCAGGATCGACCGGCAGCGTGACGGCCGGTTCCGCAACGGCCGCCTCCGCTTCCTCACGAATCCCACGACGGCGCAGGAAATCGATGCAGCGGTTGTGCGCGATCCTGAACAACCACGGCGCCAACGGCCGCTGATCGTCGAAGATGTCCAGCTTCCGGAACGCCTGGAAAAGGGCTTCCTGCACGACATCCTCGCCGTCGAGCACCGACCCGGTCATACGGGAGCAGTAGCGGTGCAGGCTCGGCCGGAGATGGGTAATCGTCTCCAGGAACGCGAGGTACCGGGCCTCGACCGAACCAGATACCTCGGATTGAAGGTCAGCCATGCGCTTCTAATCGCTTCTAATTATTGATACGCAGCCGGACGCCTCGAGGATACGAGCACGCCCGGCCCGCAACGGCCCGTCTCGGGCCGCTCCGCGCAGACGTGAACGTGACCGGCTGGGAGCTCCGAACAGGAGGGTAGATGCTGAGTGGTTACTGCAGGGCCCGCTCCCTGGAGCGGGCCCTGACGCCGTGGCACGACGTTTTAGCGTCGTCTCTCTGCTTGACGAGGCTGAAGCCTCGTGCCACCTGAGCTCGTCGAAGCTGAAGCCTCGTACCACGCGAGATCCGTCACGCCCGGCAGCGCCCGGCGGTTGGCCGACAGGTTCACGCCGTGCCGGGTCGCCGGATAGGGGACGTCCGGTCCCTTCAGTCCTTCCCACAGCACGCGGTTGAAGCGTTCCGTGTCCAGATTGTCCTCGCGCTTGAAGTCCTGCCCCGCCATCTTTTCCGCCCAGTACGCGGCAGTATGCCGCGGCACGGCGAAGCGCTTGACGGTCTCGGTGAGAGGAAGGCTGTTGGCGGCGGTCCGCATCGGCAGCGGCAGCTGGGTCGTACGCAGAACCTCGGGGACGATCGCACGGTAGTTCCAATGCTTCTCCGACCGATCGAAGACATCCATTGGCTCGGCCAGCGCAACCTGGAGGCCCATGGGTTCGAACCCGAGGATGTCCGCGATCGTCCGGAGCATGCTCGGATTCGAGTAGTGCTTGGAAACCACTGCTCCCTGTTTCACATACGGTCCGATCACGTACCCGACGCTGCGCTGGGAGTCCACATGATCGGGGCCGTCCTGCGCGTCGTCCTCGACGACGAAGATCAGGGTGTCGTCCGCGAACCGACTGCGCGCGACCTTCTCGACGATGAGCCCCAGCGCGTAGTCGTTGTCGGCCATCTGCGTGTCCGGCGTGTTCACGCCATCGATCGCGGTCCCGAACTGCCCGAAATGATCGTGCGGCAGCTCGATCAGAGACAGCGACGGCAGCCGACCCTTCTTCACGTACTCATCGAACTCGTTCTCCCACTCCTTGAAGCGCCAGTAGTCGGGAAGGTCCATGTCGTACTCACGGTAGTACGGGTCCGAGTTGTTCATCAGCCCGGTCGCCGCGGGATAGAAAACCCTGACGCCTTCCTTCCTCGGTTCACGCAGAAGCGGTGGATAGCCCTGTCCCGCGGGCAGATAGTTGAGCGTCCAGTCTCCGAAGAACCCGTAGTTGCGTACGGTCAGGCCGGCCCTGAGAGCGGCGTCCCAGATGTAGCCCTTCCCTTTCTCGCCGCCGGGGCCGTCGAGCGCCGCCACGTCACCGGTACCGGGCAGCAGATTCGGATCGTCGGGAACGGCCGGGTTGACGGTCCGCCGTTCGGCGAGCGTTGGCTGGGCGACGTTGATGTTGCGGTTCATGCCCTCGTAGTCGTAGCTCAGCCCCCGGCCGGCGTAGTTCACCGCGATCGTCTTCTCCGTGAAGTCGCTCGTCCGCCCGGCCGTGCTCCACACCCACCCGTCGCCGCTCACCGCGCCGGCGCAGTAGAAGTTGTCGAGCGTCACGAACTGGCGCGCCAGCTGGTGATGGTTGGGGCTGATGGGCTCGGGGAACATGACGAGCGACGGATCGCCGTTGCCCTTTTCGAGATCGCCGAGCACCTGATCGTAGGTGCGGTTCTCCTTGACGATGTAGATGACGTGTTTGATCCGCTTCCTCAAGAAGTCCATGGTGCGCTCGGCCCGCTCGTCGGATCTGCCCAGCGCTCCGTTGTTGAAGAGCACCTGTCTGGTCAGCCTCGCCAGGTCCCGGGCCGAGGGCACCGGAAGACTGAGCAGACCGGCAAAGCGCAACTGGTGCACGTACTGATTGTGGTTCTCGGGCGCCCTGAACAGCGGGTTGGGACCGGCGCTCGCGATGGCATTCACGACATACAGATAGCCTCCGTCAGCCGAGAGGCTCACCGAGTTGGGATACCAGCCGGTCGGGATCAACGCGATGCGACCGTGCCCCTTGTGATCGAGCGGGACGACGGCGACCGAGTTGGTGCCGCCCTGGGTCACGTAGAGGACACTCTCGTCGGGCGACAGCGCGAGGCTGTTGGGATGGCTTCCCGTGAACCGGTTCCTGCGGCCCGACACGCCGAACGGCTCGTTGAGATCGATGACGCTTTCCACCCGATCCCGGGACGTGTCGATGACGGCAATGGCGTCGCTGTTGTCCAACGCCACGATTAACCGCTGCTCATCGCGATCGAAGATCATGCGGTTCGGATTGCCGGACATCCGGATACGCCGCTTGATGGCCAGCTTGTCGTCCTCGAGGTCGAGCACAACGACCTCCCGGTCTCGCAGGCTTGACACATAAGCCTTGTCGTTCCCCTTGATCGCCACCCACAATGGAAACTCACCGCCGGGAACGCCCTCGCGGCGGGACGAGTGCGTGCCCGGCCGCAGATCGATCTCCGCCACCTTGGCGCGGCGCTCGAGATCGACGAGTGTCACCGAATCGTTTTCGAGGTTCGCGACGAGGAGCCGCGTGCCACGGTTATTGACGGCGACGCCCGCAGCGAGCGGCGCGACCCCAATGCCGAGGCCTGCGGTGTGACCGAGCGGGATGGGGTCGCCGGCGGGCACCCACTGTGTGCCCTGCTGCTCGAAGACGTGGACGTTGTCGTTGACGCCGCCCGCGACGTAGAACGCCCGTCCGGACGGGTGCCACGCGATGCCCATGAACGTGTTCGGGACCTTGACGACCTGGGTCTTGATCGGACTGCCGCCGGTGATGTCGTACACGAACACGAACTCGTCGTAGGTGATTGTGTTGAAGGCTTCATCGGCTACGAAGTTGTAGCCGCTCGTCAGCACGAGCAGCGTCCGCCCGTCCGGGCTCGTGGTCGTGGTGACGCCGTGGGTCGCCTTGATCGTCGGATGATCCGGGATGTCAGGATTGAGCGCTTCGAACTTCGAGCCCGGGCTCGCCGTCGGCGTCACACGCACGCCGGGAGCGACGACCGTGCCGACGATCAGGCCCGGCCCGTGCGACCGGTCATCGACCGCCGCGTCAGGACGCGTCGCAAGCAACATCATCGTCACAACCGGCAGCCATGCCGTTCGAGAACGAACGGGCCTGCTTGGAGCGGACATGAGACACCTCCTGCTGAGTTGAACTTCCGGCCGAGTCGGTTCCCCGGTCAGCCGACGTGGCTGACGATGGCGTAACGACGCAGCGGAATATAAGGAGGCGCTGTAACGTTGGATCGAAGACCGCCATCACGTCGGCGCAACATTCTTGCGACGCGACGGTTCAATCAGGCTGGTCGGAGCGGACGGCACGAGGCGTCACGCCGAACTCACGCCGGAACCGCGAGGCGAAGTGGCTCGGCGTCTTGAAGCCGACGTCGAGCGCGACGTCGAGAGCCGAGCGACGGGTTCGTTCGAGCAGCTCGCGGGCCCGCGCGAGGCGACGGGACATGACGTAGCGGAAGGGCGTCATCCCGACCGTGGCCGCAAACGCCCGCGCGAAATGCGCCGGGCTCAACCCCGTCACGGCCGCCAGCATCGGCACATCCAGATCGTCGCCGAGGCGGCTCTCGACGTAGTCGCGAAGACGCCGAAGCGTGTGATTCGGGAGCCGCTCGCGCGGTGGGCGCACGGGAACATCGGGCCTCGTGCGTCGCGCGAGCGTCGAGAGCAGCGCGCGCATCACCTGGTCGGCGAATAGGCCACCGGCCGGCGCGTCGTCCGCTGCTTCGTGCCAGAGCCGCACGAGCTGGCGCACGAGGCCGGGGTCGCGAACGGCTTCCTCACGCTGGATGTCGACCCGGCTGCCGGTCGCGTCGGTAAAGTCATCGACACAGAGTTTGGGGATCGCGACCGTCAGGACGTGGGCGGGGGCGTCGGCCACGTACTCGCACGCGGTGTCCGGGGGCGCGAGCAGCATCGCGCCGGGCCACAGGGCCAGCCAGCGCGGCGGGCGATTGAACCCGACCCGCATCAGCGGCGCCGTGCGCAGCATCAGATGCACCGCGTATTCGGGCACGGCCGGCTCCACGACCGCCCCCGCCGGCGGCGCGACGTTGATGAGGTCCACCGGCCCCGCGTGGATGAGGCGATAGGTCTCGGGCAGGACGATCCGATGTCCCACGACCGCGGGAGCGAGCGGACCGGCCTGATACCACTCGCGATAGCTGCGGACGTCCGACATACAACCCCAGCCTAACACCCGCGAGATTCGATTCGAAGCCAGACGCCGGGCCGCGGCGGATATTTTCGCAGTCCCGCGACAGATTGAGACCCGGATGCCGGCGTATGGTGAGGCATGGCCAATGAACAGATTCGACGAGCGGAAGCATTCCGTCAGCTGCACGATGGACCGTCACCACTGGTCCTGCTGAACGTCTGGGATGCCGCAAGCGCGGCCGTATTCGCGCGGGCGGGAGCGCCGGCGCTGGGCACTACCAGCGCGGGCGTGGCGTGGAGCGCCGGATACGCGGATGGCGAGCACATGCCCTTCGCGGACCTCGTGCGCGTCGTCGTCAACATCTGCCGCGTCGTGACGGTTCCGGTCAGCGTGGACATCGAGCGGGGCTTCGGCGCGAGCGCCGCTGAAGTGGCGCGCAACGTCGGCGCGCTCGTCGACGCCGGCGCCGTCGGCGTCAACATCGAGGACGGGATCGACGGGGCGACGAACGTCTTGCGGCCCGCCCAGGAGGTCGCCGAGCGGGTCGCGGCGATTCGCGAGCTCGGGGCGGCGCGCGGGGTGCCGTTGTTCATCAACGCGCGAACGGATGCGTATTTTCTGCCGGCGCCGGAGCCCGAGCGCCGGTTCGAGGATGCCGCGGCACGGCTGCAGCTCTATGCGCGCGCGGGCGCCGATGGCGGGTTCGCGCCCGGGCTGACCAGCGCCAACGAGATCGCGAGGATGGCGGCGCGGATCGGGGTGCCGCTCAACGTGTATGCGGGCTATGCCGGCGTGCCGCCCATGACTGAGCTGTCGGCCGCGGGCGCGCGCCGCATCAGCGTGGGCTGCGGGCCGCTTCAGGGCCTGCTCGGTCAGGCGCAGGTGATGGCGAAGGAGCTGTTGACGGAAGGCCGTTACGACAGCATGCTGCAGGGTGCGCTGTCCGTTGCGGGCGTGAATGAGCTCTATCGCGCTCTTCCAACGAGCACCGGCGCCGTGCGATAGAGATCGGGAAAGAGCCGCTTCAGGTCGCCGATCTTCGGGAGGTCGTTGATGACGATATACGGGTGCGTGGGATTGCGCGTCAGAAAGTCCTGGTGGTAGCCCTCAGCCTCGTAGAACGGCCGGTCCATCTCGATCGTCGTGACGACCGAGGTTTTGAAGGCGCGGGACTCGTCGAGCTGCGCGATGTACGCCTTGGCGACTCGGGCCTGTTCGGCGCTGGTTGGAAAGACCGCCGACCGATACTGCGTGCCGACGTCCGGCCCCTGTCGATTCAGCTGCGTGGGGTCGTGCGCGACGGAGAAGAAGATCTGCAGGACGCGCCCGTAGCTGATCTGGCGCGGGTCGAAGGTCACCTTCACCGATTCTGCGTGGCCGCTGTCCCCGCCGCCGACCGCCTCGTACTGTGCGGTGCTCTTCTCCCCGCCCGCGTAGCCTGAGACGGCGCCCGTCACGCCCTTCACGTGCTGGAAGACGCCCTGCACACCCCAGAAGCATCCGCCGGCGACGACGGCTACTTCCGACGTCGCCTGGCCGGCGGTCTCGTCGACTGAGGGCGGAGGAACGATGCGGGCCTTTTCGGCCTGAGGCGTCGATCGCCATGCGATGCCCGCGACGGCGATCGTTCCGATGATGGCGGCGATTCCGATCCTGGACATAGGTCGATTCTACAGCACCCGCTTCGATTACTACCGTGACGGGATGCGCGGCGCGAGCGGCGTTGCGACGAACGCCTCACGCCCGGAGCTGGTGATCGCTCGACCCGTTATCTGCCCCAGGTTGTTGATGTCCATGGCGTTCTCGAGGTGCTGAGGATAGCTGCCCTTGAAATCGTTCAGATCCTTCATCTCACCGTTTTCCCACAGGAACGCCTTGCAATTCCCGACGGGCGGGCAGGACGTACCCACGACTTGTCCGCGTTCGTTGACGCCCCAGGCCTCCGCCGTTCCGTCAGGATCCAGGGTGCCCAGATCGCAGATGTCAGTGCCTGGCAGCTTCGAACAGGCGATGTCCTCGCGCTCGGTCCACAGCCACGCACGGAATTGGAGCTCGTCGGGTCCGGCGCCGGGCGCGTTGCCGAAGCCGACGACGATATCGCCGCGGCGCGTGATGGCGGTTGGAGTGTTCCAGGTGTCGCCGCCGACGTTGCCGAGATCCTTCACCGTCCCGTTCTTCCAGAGCACGGCGTGTTTGGCGCTCTTCCGTCCGACCGACTGGTCACACTCTCCCGAGATGCCGACCACGTGTCCGCGGTCACTGATGGCGGTCGCCGCCCCGGCGGTGTCGGTCGCGTAAGGCGGCAGTTCGATGGTCCGATTTCTCGGAAGATCCCAGAGCACGGCGAGAAACCCGGGCTGAGTAGGATCCGTGCAGGTCGTATCCGGTACTGTGGTTTCGGCCCACCCAACCACTTGGCGTTGGTTGTTCGCGCTGGCCGCGAAGCCATTGTCACCGCCAAGTGTAGGTAGAGGAATGACTCGTCCACCCTGCCAGACGAATCCGACACACGTGTATTTCGTATTGTCGGGCCCCGGAAAGAAAATACGACAGCTCCAACCGTCCGTCCTGGTCTGCAGCTTACTGGTCTGCGTGATTCCAGCCACGAGGCCGCTGTTGTTCAGGCCAGACCAGGCCACGCTGCTGTTTGTCCCTCCGACGGGGTCCAGCTGAAATTTCCGATCGTGGAACCAGACGACCGCCCGGCGCGCTGTGTTTTCAGCCAGATTCGAAAAGCCCGACACGAGGCCCCAGTCGTTGATGCCGTTGCCCCTGCTGCTGGTGCCCCCCGACGATGAGAGCGGCCGTACGTTGTAGGCGGCCTCGGCGTCGTGTTCAGCGGCTTCAAAACTGGCGGCGTATCCGATCACGGTGGCCGCCGACGCGACGATCACGAGTCCTGCGAGGGAATGCGTCACGATGTCCTCCTTACGCAGATGGATTCTCGTGACGTCGCCGGGACGCGAGCTACCACAGGATTTCGGTCGTCAGCCTTGCTTGCGGGTGACGCGACACGGAGTTTCGATCACTATCAGAATCTTTCGATCTGAAAACCAAACAAATCGCAGGACCGTCTCTCACGATAGGCGTTTAAAATAGCCAGTACTGACCTTGCAGAGGTGAGCCGGTGAGCGTGTCGGTCGACAGCCAGGCAATCCGAGTCGAGCACTCGACGATACCGGTGACGTCATTGGGGAGTGTCTCCGTCACCGCAGAGGGGTGTCGGACACGGCTGCTGCAGTCGCCCATCGGACTCGTCGAGGACTGGCGGAGCGCCGGCGTCAGCGTGCGAAAGCCGAGCGAGAGCTTCTCACCCGACTTTCAGGTGTGTCTGCCGTATCGCGGCCTGTTCATCTGGCATGTCGGCAGTGACGAGGTCGTCGGCGACGCCAATCAGGTCCTGTTCGTCGCGGGGGACGAAAGCTACCACCTGAGCCAGCCACGCTCGAGCGATTACGCCGAGTTGATCATCACACCAGACCGTGAACTGCTCGAGGAAGTCGCCGATGGCCCTCGTGCGTCATTGTCATTTCATCCCTTGTTTCAGCGACGGAGCCGTCGAGCCAGCTTCACGCTGCAACAGTTGCGGACTCGTTTTCTGCAGCGTGCCACGTCGGCGGATGGGAGCGATTCTGATCTCGAGGAGTGGACGATCACACTCCTCCGTGCGGCGCTCGACGGTGACGGTCGAACCAGTGAGCCGAGCCGCGCGACGCGCCGGTTGATCCGCCGGGCGAAGGAATTCCTGGAAGCGAACCTGGCCCGTCCCATACGACTGGCCGACGTCGCGCAAGCGGTTGGCGCATCACCGGCGTATCTCACCGACACGTTCCGGCGCGTTGAAGGAATTCCCCTGCACGGATATTTGACGCAACTTCGACTGGCTCGAGCGCTCGTGGAGCTTCGGCAGGCCGACGACCTGACGAGGCTCGCCCTCGACCTCGGGTTCTCGAGCCACAGTCACTTCACGGCCACTTTTCGGAGGGCCTTCGGCTGTACGCCGTCCCAGTTCCGCGGGTCGGGTCGTCGTCGGCGATCTGCGGGGAGCTTCAGGATCTGACGGGAAGCGGCGCGACATCCACGAACGCATCGTACAGGCCGCTTCCGCCGCCCCAATCCGTTGGCTCTTCTGCGGTGAGGACGTTGACCGAGTGGCGCGCGCCACCGGCATCGGTAAATCCGCCAAACGGCATCCAGGCCACGCCGGGGCGAACGCGATCGGAGACACGGCAGATCGCCCGCACGCCACCCCGCTCGTTACGGACCTGCACGTAATCTCCGGCCCGAACGCCGCGGCGTTCTGCCTCGTCCGGATGGATCTCGATGAACAACTCCCCCGCGCGGCGGCGATGCCGGTCCTGGTTGCTGTATCCCGAATTCAGGAAGTGCAGCTGCTTGCCCGTGATCAACTGCAGGCCGCCGTTCGATCGAATCTCGCCCGGCGATGGCAGCGGGTCGTGCCCGGCCTCGCGCAGCGGCTCGGAGTACAGCTCCGCCTTCCCGCTCCGAGTCGGGAACCCGCCGTTTGCAAACGGGCGCCAGTCCTCCGGACGGTTCAGGCGCGCGTATCCTTGTTCCCACAACCGTTCGTACGTGATCCCGTCGAGCCACGGATGCCCGCTCGCCAGCGCTGCGCGCAGCATGGACTCGTCGCTCTCGAAGAGCCACGGCTCCGTGCGGCCCAGCGCCCGTGCCAGCCGTCGAAAGAGCTCGGTGTTCGACACCGACTCGCCGCGCGGCGCGATGGCGGGGCGATTCAGCGCGAGATACAGGTGGCCCCAGGCGGGCGACAGATCAAGATGCTCGATCTGGCTCGTGGCCGGCAGCACGTAGTCGGCGTAGAGCGCGGTGTCGGTGACGAACAGGTCGTGCACGACCGTAAACAGATCGTCGCGCAGGAGGCCTTCCCGAATCCGGCTCTGGTTCGGCATCGACACCATCGGGTTGGCGCCGTACACGATGAGCGAGCGAATCTGAGGCTGTAGATCCGTGTCGCAGAGATCCTTGCCGAGATCCCGCATGTTCAGGACGCGGACGCCCGGCTTGTGCGCGTGGGGCTTCGTCACGCTGTCCATGTCCAGGACTGCGAAGTGCAGCTTGTGCGTGGAGCGGGCCAGCCCGCCGCCGCGATGCCGCCACGCTCCGGTGAGCACGGGAAGGCAGGCCATGGTGCGGAACTGCATGGCGCCGTTGCGATGGTGCTCGGGGCCGATGAGCGGCCGCAGCAGGGACGGCTGCGTCGTCGCGTACTCGCGCGCGAATCGCTCGATGTCGCTCGCCGGCAGACCGACCGTGTCCGCCACCCGCTGCGGCGCGTACTCCTGGACGCGCTCGGCCAGCGCCTCGTAGCCGACCGCGTACTGGGAGACGTAGTCGTGGTCCACGAGGCCGTCGCGGACGATGACGTGCATCATCGCGAGCGCGAGGACGGCGTCGCTGGCCGGCTTGATCGACAGGTGCCAGTCGGCCGCATCCGCGGTGCGGGTCCGGACCGGATCCACCACCACGATCTTCGCGCCGCGACGCTGCGCCTCGCGCACGAAGGGCCAGAAGTGGAGGTTCGTGACGATCGTGTTCGTCCCCCACAGCACGACGTACCGGCTATGGACGACCTCCTCCGGATCGATTCCGGTGCCGGTCCCAATCGTGGACGTGAGGCCCGCGGAAGCGACCGCGCCGCAGATGTTGCGATCGAGGCCGCTGCACCCCATTGAACCGAACAGGCGCGCGTCTATGGACTCCTGCTGAATCAGCCCCTGCACGCCCGCCGAGCTGTAGGGCAGGATGGCTTCGGCGCCCGATTCCTGGACGATCGCCTTCCAACGCGACGCGATGTCGGTCAGCGCCTCGTCCCAGGTCACGCGAACGAACTGCCCTTCGCCCTTGCGTCCTGCGCGCTTCAGCGGATAGAGGACGCGATCGGGGTGGTAGACGCGCTCGAGATAATGGTCAACCTTGGCGCAGAGGACGCCGCGGGTGAACGGATGTGCCGGGTCGCCGTACAGCTTCCCGGCGGTGCCGTTCTGTACTTCTACTATCCAGCTGCACGTGTCCGGGCAGTCGTGACCGCAGGCGCCGCGAACGATCTGGATCGACATGGCCTACTGCCCATTGTAGGCGTTCCGCACTGGCCGCAGCACGTGCTGTTCGATGAGATCGAAGAGGCCGCGCCGGTGACCGCGCCGCTCCTCGTTATCGGCCGTCGATGACGTCGCGGTGACGACGAGGTCGAGGTCGCGGAACACGAAGATGTACTGACCGCCGTAGCCCCAGGCAAAGCAGGCCGTTCCACCATTGAAGTCCTGGATCCACCAGCCGTAGCCGTAGTGTCGATCCGGATCCCAGGCCGATGTCGTGCGGGGCACACAGGATGTGTCGACCCAGGAGGCTGGCACGATCTGACGACCGTTGGACTTGCCTCGTTCGAGGTAGAGCTCTCCGATGGTGAGCATCTGCTTCGGCGTCAGCAGCATCTCGTTCCCTCCGAAATAGATGCCCTGCGGGTCCTGCCGCCAGCGAGCCAGCGTGATTCCGAGCGGCTTCGCGAGCGCTTCCTGCGCGAACTGCCAGGTGCTTTTGCGCGCGACGTCGGTGAGGATCGCCGAGAGCAGATGCGAGCTGCCGGTGCTGTACTCCATCGCGCCGCCAGGCTCGCTCACCATCGGCTGCGCCAGTGCAAAGCGTACCCAGTTCCGGCTCCGCACCCACGGACCGTAGTTCTCGCCGCTCGTCGACTCCAGTCCCGAGCGCATCGTCAGCAGGTCCTCGATCGTGATCGCCTGTTTGCGCCGGTCGGGGTCTTTTCGCAGCTCGGGAAAATACGTGGCGATCGGCACGTCCACGCTCTTGATCAACCCGCGATCGATGGCGATGCCTGCGAGCGCCGCGATGATGCTCTTGGAGACGGACTTGACGTTTGCCACACCCGATGCGCGCACTCCGGGGGCGTAGTGCTCGGCGACGAGCTCTCCGCGCCAGCTCACGAGCAGGCTGCGCAGCTGCGGCAGCCCGGCGGCGGCGCGGAGATCGATGGGAGCCGGCTGCTTCCCCGCCGTTTGTGACGGAGACGCGCCCGAGCCCCACAGAGGCAGCGCGATCAGTACTACGCCAAGCAAACGCACCGGTCAGCGGCAGTCGAACGACACGACGTCGTGGGATGACCGCCTGTCGTGGTGCTCGAGTCTGCGGAGCACTTCTCGAGTCACTCGGAGCACGAACCCACGGATGCGGCCCAGCGCGCGATGGCTCTGAGCTGGAATTCGTGACAGGTACTCCTCTCCGCGCGTGCTCACTTCCCAATCGTTGCCGGGGAAGGCGGCGCCTCCCTGGAACAGCGTAGGCGTTCCGTTGACCACCGGCGTGTACTCCACTCCGAAGATCCGTGCCGCCTTGACATAGCCGTCGATGAACTGCTGGTCGTCTACAGCCGATTGCAGCGAGAGGTAGGCGCGGCCGAACTGCGTGTAGCCGCTCGTGTCCGTCTCGAAGAGCTCCTCGTCGATCCGGCCGACCAGCCGGAAGAGCGCCGCCGACGTCGCGATCGACGGCGGCCTCGCGAAATTCAGGACGACGAAATTCGCCGTGAAGTCGAAGCCATCCGGATCGTTCGAATCGAGCAGAAAGGCGCTCCCCTGCGACAGCACGTACCCCAGGCTGTCGGTCAGCACCCTGACGTCGTCCTCACTCGCCGCGTTCGGACCCTCGCCGATCACGGTGTAGACGTAGGAAGGATTCGTCTCGCCCGCAAAGCCGCCGGCGCCGACCGCGAAGCTCGTGTTCAGGTTGTTGACCGTCGTAATGGCGCGGGTCGCCGACAGCACGTCCACGACCTGGCTCACGACGCCGCACTGGAGGAGCCGTGTGGCAAAAGCCTCTCTGACCCTCAAGGGTTGATCCCTGAGGGGAGTGGTGTCGATCACGGCGCGATTGGCAATCGGCTCGACCGATCCGTACTTGTTCGCCTGCACCGTGCTGCAGAGCGAGAAGACGAGCCCGACGGTGACGACTCTGGCGTTGATTCTCATAGGCCTGGACCTCCCTCGACGACGACAGGAGAGCGAGAGCGGAGTGTAGCCCAATCGGGCACCGTATAATCACCGTGTGCGCTACGACGGGCTGCCAGGCGCTGAAATCATCGAGGCGGGGATCGCCGATCTCGAGGCGGGCCGCGAGACGATTCCCGCGCTGCTCGTGTCGATTGGCGCGCCCCGGCTGAGGGACCTGGGGCTGGCGGTTCAGCGGAGCTTCGAGAATCCGGAGCACCGCCTCTACGAGCGGCTGGCGGCCGAGGAGCCGCGCGCGGCGCACGCGCGATACAACGCCTACCTGCAGCGACTGGTCAGCTTCGAGCGGGCCGCCGCATGCGTGCGCTAGCCGACGCGGATCGCGTCCGGCGGTTCATGCGCGCCCTTGGCGAGGCGGCGGACGCGCCCGCGCGCGTCTATCTCACGGGCGGCGCGACGGCCGTGCTCCTCGGCTGGCGCCAGAGCACGATCGACGTCGACATCCGCATCGAGCCGGATCGCGACGCCATCTTTCGCGCGATCGCCCGTCTGAAAGACGAGCTGCAGATCAACGTCGAGCTCGCGTCTCCGGCCGATTTCATCCCGGTCAAAGAGGGGTGGGAGGATCGAAGCCCCTTCATCGCCACCGAGGGACCGCTGACGTTCCATCACTTCGATCTGTACGCGCAGGCGCTTGCCAAGACCTCTCGCGGACATGCCCAGGACCTGGCGGACGTTCGCGAGATGATCCGGCGCGGGCTCGTGGATCCGGCGAAAGCGCTCGAGTACTTCGGTGGGATCGAGCCGCGCCTCTACCGGTATCCTGCGCTGGATCCCGCCGCCTTTCGCACCGCGGTCGAGCGCGCCTTCGGTTCGTCGCGCTGAGCGGGATCGTCCTAGTAACGAAGCGCGTACTGAAGCTTCACCAAGAGCTGGTTCGAATCCAGTTGCCAGCGCTGGGGGAGGAGCTCCCGAATGTTGTGGTTGTACACCACGAACAGGTCGCCGACAGGGCTGAAGGTCCAGCGGAGTCGCGTGTTCACGCCGACGGAATCGCTATCGGTGTCGTACTGGACGTAACTCGCAAGCGACAAGTCGGGGGAGATGTTGACGCGCAGGCGATTCCCAATCAGCGTCTGCGTGAAGTGACCGGATGGGAGTCGACCGATGTTCCGCTCGCCCGTGAATTCGACGGTGACCAGCGGGATGGGATTCCACGCTCCGGTCCAGAGAATCTGATCGAGATCCCCGTCGTAGAAATCGCCGAACCACCACGTCACTTGCGCATACAGCCGAAGACGCGGTAGCTCTCCCACGTCCCGGACAGATCGGTGGCCAATGACGGTATGAACTCGTGAAAGAGCTGCTGGATTGGCCCGTTCGAGAGCCGAGTGCGGTTGTTGATCTGACCGTTATAGAGATAGACGGACCGGCGGGGCACGAACCCTACCGACGGGTCGACATCGCGCCCGATCCGCTTGGCCGTCAGCTGAATGTCCCAGAGGTCGTTGGGATAGTCGACCTTGAATCCGTAT
Organism: uncultured Acidobacteriota bacterium; assembly: GCA_963847125.1. Lineage (GTDB taxonomy): Bacteria > Acidobacteriota > Vicinamibacteria > Vicinamibacterales > 2-12-FULL-66-21 > DATAEE01. The sequence goes on along the minus strand of CAWJYM010000003.1, from coordinate 73,702 downwards.
GCGCCGGCATCGCCGCCCAGGCCCTCGCGCCCCGTTGCCAATCCCCAGACACCGGCGAGAAGATTCTTGTTGCCTCTGAAACGGGACGTCGCGTACGTGAAATCCGCTCCTGCCAGCCAGCTTCCGCCGCGCGATGGTGATCTTGTAAACGGGTCCGTTCTGCTCACCCGGATGGCCGACGACTTTCGCGAGTGCCGCGCTGTCAAGTCCACCTGCCGCAGCCGCCGGTGAGGGAGCCGGCTGATTGCGCGTCACCGCTTGATCAATGAGGTCGATCGCCGGCTTGATCCGCTTGGACAGATCGGCCGCACTTCCAATGCCGTGCACGTGCATGTAGAAGATGCGCGGCTGCTCCCAGAAGAAATGGTTGTGCAGTGCCGTCACGCCCAGGCCGTTATTGAGGACCGCAGACATGACGGGGTTCACTTCGTCCTCGGTCAAGACGAGGTCTCCCATGAGCCCGTCACTGCCGCCCGTTCCTTTGGTGAGCGCGATCCATCCTCCGAACCCGAAGGGCGTGGGCGCGGTTCGCCGACCGATCGTGACGCGCAGGTCGGCGCGCGGGATATTGACTTTCAGCACGTTGTCCTTGAAGTCCCCGGCCTTGCCCAGGGCGGACAGCACGGCTTTGTACTCGCCTGGCATCTCCTGCGCGGTGGCGGTCGGCGCAGCCAGCAGCGCCACCGCACAGGTCAGCAGCATGGTTCGTCGGCATCTCAACAACAGCATGGGTGTCCCCCCAGGAGATTGACTATCGTAACGCTGTTCTTATACTGTGAAACGAACGTTACGCGGTCAAGTGTTTTTGACGTTCGCCCATGACCGACTCATGACTCCACGCCCGCAGGCTGATCGGGTACCCAAGTCTAAACCGCGACCCGGCGCCCGCCGGTGGTTGTTGTTCGTCCATCAGCTCCCCTCGAATCCCTCGAATCTGCGGGTCCGCACGTGGCGCCGACTGCAGCAACTGGGCGCCGTCGCAATCAAGCAGGCCGTCTACGTGCTGCCAGACACGCCGGGCGCGCGTGAGGATTTCGAGTGGCTGAAGACCGAGGTGAAGGGAACGGGCGGTGACGCGAGCGTGTTCGCCGCCGACAACGTGGACGCGTGGTCCGATGACGCACTCGTCGAGGAGTTCAGACGGTCGCGGCAGGATGCGTACACGGCGCTGGCGCGAGACGTGGAGAAGGCGCTGAAGCGAGCGGGCAACGCCCGGCGCCGTACTGGCACGCGGGCGCCGGCGGTCCGGCGTCTCCTCGATATTTTCAGAGAACGGCTGACCGCCGTCGAAGCGATCGACTTCTTCGGAAGCGCGGGGCGCGACCGTGTCGTCACGTTGCTGGGCCAGCTCGAGGGCCGAACATCCGCTGCGAGCCGGCCGAAGACGTCATCGGCGTCGGGTGGCGCCGGAGAGCTGACGTCCTATCAGGGCCGGCTCTGGATCACCCGTCCCCGACCTGGCGTCGATCGGATGGCCTCCGCGTGGTTGATTCGCCGGTTCATCGACCCGCGGGCGCGTTTCGGCTTTGCCACGGACCGGCACGCGGTGCCCGACCAGGGCGTGCCGTTCGACATGTTTGGCGTCGAGTTCAGCCATCAAGGCGAAGGCTGCACGTTCGAAACGTTGTGTGCGGTCTTCGGCATCGGTGAGCCCGCCATTTCACGAATCGCGGCGATCGTCCATGACCTCGATCTCAAGGACGCGCGTTTCGGCGCGCCCGAAGCGGCCACGGTGGGGGCGATGATTGAGGGCCTTCAGCTCGCGTACGCGGACGATGACGCGCTGCTTGCGCAGGGCATGACGCTCTTTGACTCGCTGTATCGCTCGTTCGAGCGGTCCGCGCGATCCGCCGGACCACGAGCGCTGGCGCGGCCGAGGCGACACCGGGCTCGAACGGACAAAGGACCGCGGAGCAAGAATGCACGGTAAGGCGCCGGAACGCCTCGTTGACCCGGCTGCGCGGGCCGCACTGGTACGTCTCTGTGCGGCTGCGACCCTCGCGTACTGCAGCTACGCGATCTGCCGCGTACCGCTCCTTCCCCTGTTCGCTCGTGAACTGGGGGCCGGCCCATCGCTCGTCGGTCTCGTGATGGGGGCGTCGACGCTGACGGGCATCTTCGTGAAGCTTCCAGCCGGCGCATTATCCGACCTTCTCGGCCGCCGTCGTCTGCTCCTCGCCGGCGCGCTGGTGTTCGCGAGCATGCCCTTCACGTATCTCGCCGTCTCGACGATAGGGCTCCTCATCCTGCTGCGGTTCCTGCACGGCAGCGCCACGGCTATTTTCGGACCGGTGGCATCGGCGAGCCTCTCGGACGTTGCGCCGCCGGCCAGCCGAGGCGCGTGGCTGAGCACGTACTCCACGGCGCAGGGCGCCGGCCAGGCGTTTGGACCCGTGCTCGCTGGCTACCTGATCGCTGCGGGCCGTTTCGATCTGGCATTTGTCGCCGCGGGCGTGATCGGCCTTGCCGTACCCCTCATAGTCTCGGGATGGCGTGCCGCTCCGGCGGCAACGTCGAACCGTGGATCGTGGGACGAGTTCAAGCGCGGCGTCATGGAAGTCGGACGCGATCGCCTGGTGCTCGTGACGAGCGCGGCGCAGGCGGCGCAGTTCGTGTTGCACGGCACCCTGAACGCCTTCCTGCCGCTCTACGGCCGCGACGCGCTGGGCCTCACGGCGACCGAGCTCGGGTGGCTGTTCGGCGTCCAGACGCTGACGACGCTGGCCGTGCGGCCGGCGATCGGCTTCGTGTCCGATCGCGCGGGCCGACGGTGGGTTATCGTGACCGGGTTGACGATTTGCAGCGTCGCGGTTTTTTCGTTGTCTTTCGCGGCCACAGTATCTGCCGTCGTCGCCGCAGTCGTCATGTATGCCGCTGGAGTGGCTACCACGACGGCCGCAACCAGCGCATTCATCACGGACGTGACGCGGCGCGCCAGATACGGGGCGGCGCACGGCGTGTTCGGCACGATCTACGACGTAGGCGATGCGCTCGGACCTATCGTCGCGGGCCTGCTCGTCGTGGCAGTGGGCTACGCACGAATGTTTCAGATCATGGCGGCGGTTGCGCTCACGATGGCGGTCGCGTTCTCGATCACGGCGCGATCACGAACCATCGATGCTATGGACTAAAAGGAGCACCCCGATGTGGATGGCCAGCCTGGTCGCGGCATGTCTCGTTGTCGGCATGACAGTCGTCGCGCACGGCGCGACGCGGAAGGTGGACTTCTCGGACGACACCGTTGGCCAGGCGCCAAAGGGGTTCGAGTTCGGCCACACGGCAAAGGTCGGCGCGCCCGGCAAATGGGTCGTGCAGGCTGAAGGCGGCAACAATTGCCTCGCGCAGCTCGATCCCGACAGCACGCGGTCGCGGTTTCCCGTGGCCGTCGTGTCCGAGGTCACGGCTGCGGACGTCGACCTGTCCGCCCGTTTCAAGCCGGTGTCGGGTCGCGTGGATCAGGCGGCCGGCCTCGTGTGGCGGTTCCAGAACGAGGACAACTACTACATCGTTCGCGCGAACGCGCTCGAGAACAACGTGGTGCTGTACAAGGTCGAGATGGGCAAACGCACGGACCTTCCCCTCAAGGGTGAAGGCCGCACGTACGGGAAGAAGGCGCAAGTCCCGTCAGGCCAGTGGAGCACGCTGCGGGTCGTCGCGGTGGGACCTCGTTTCGAGGTGTTCTTCAATGGCAGCAAGCTCTTCGAGGTCGAGGACACCACCTTCGCGCAATCCGGGAAGGTCGGCCTCTGGACGAAGGCGGACTCCGTCACGCAGTTCGACGACGTGACGATCGTGACGAAGTAGCTGCCATGGCCTCAGTCACGCGTCTCTTCTCGATTCACATCTGTACGGTGCTGGCCGTTCTGGGATGCGGCGCATGCCGATCCCAGGAACCGACACCCGGCGCGGGACGCCAGGTGACCGTCTACGTCTCCACCGATCGTGTCTTCTCGGAGCCTGTGTTGCGGGAGTACGAACGACGGTCCGGCGTCACCGTCAACGCCGTCTACGACACCGAGGAAACGAAGTCAACGGGGCTCGCCAACCGATTGATCGCCGAGAAGGCGAGACCGCAGGCCGATGTGTTCTGGTCCAACGAGCCCGTTCGGACGCTGGTGCTGAAATCGCGAGGTGTGCTCGCGCCGTACACGTCGCCCGGCGCCCAGGGGATTCCCGCGGCCCTCGTCGACCCCGATGGGTACTGGACGGGCTTTTCGGCTCGCATCCGCGTCATCGCGTACAACACCCGGCTCGTCACGGCCGCCGACGCCCCGCGTTCGGTCTTCGACCTGGCCGATCCCAAGTGGCGCGGACAAGTGGCGATCGCGGACCCGCGATTCGGCTCCACGTCGTTCCACGTCGCGGCGCTGTACGTGCTTGCAGGCGATGAGAAGATGGATGACTTCTTTCGGCGGTTGAAGGCGAACGGCGTCCGCGTCGTCGATGGCAACTCCGTGGTTCGGGATCTGATCGTCCGGGGCGAGGTCAAGGTCGGGCTGACGGATACCGACGACGTCAATGTGGCGCTCGAGGACGGGCAGCCGATCGCGATGGTCTTGCCCGACAAGGAGGGTCTCGGGGTGCCGGTCATGCCGAACATGGTTTCGTTGATTGCGAATGCCCCACACACGGAGGAGGGGCGGAAGCTCGTCGACTACCTCTTGTCGCCCGACGTCGAACGGCAGCTCGCGCAATCCGAGGCTGTGCAGATCCCGCTGCACTCCGGAGTGCCGGGCCCCGGGAACATCCCGGCGATCGACACCTTCACGCCGATGACGCTCGATTACGCGAAGGCCGCGGCTCGCGTCGAGGACGCGACGAAGCGGCTTGCCGACATTCTCGGCCTCTGAGCGGCCGCCGGCGCGGTAACCGGAGGAGCACACCCGATCCATGTGGGGTTGGCGTTCCAGTCGAACGTTCGTGGTCGGCGCCGCAGGGGCAATCTTCGTCGTCTGTTGCCTCCTTCCGATCGCTTACCTCTTCACGGCATCGCTGACCGGACTGGCCGCAGCCGCGTCCGCGCTGTTGCTCGACGCCCGTCAACGGACGCTGTTCTACAACACGACCGTGCTCGGGGTTGGCGTCGCGGCTCTTTCGACAGCCATCGGCGCACCTCTTGGAGTCGCGCTGGCGCGAGTGCCATTGAAACGAAGAGGCGGGATTCGTGTGGTGCTTGCCGCACCTATGCTGCTGCCCCCCTACGTCGTCGCATTGGCCTGGGTTTATCTCGCGGCTCCCTGGACGTACAGCTTGCCCGCGGCGATCGGTGTGATGAGTCTCGTGTTCTACCCGCTGCCCATGCTCGCGAGCGAACTGGGGCTCCGGCGAATCGACGGTCGTCTCGAGGAAGCGGCATTGGTCGTGGCGTCTCCACGCCGGGTGCTCCGACGGATCACCCTGCCGCTCGCGGCCCCCACCGTCGCCGCGGCTGCATTGGTCGTCTTCGTGCTCGCCGTATCAGAGTTCGGTGTGCCCGGGTTGCTGCGCGTGCGCGTGTACACGACCGAAGTGTTCACCGCGTTTGCGGCGCTCTACGATTTTTCGCGAGCCATCGTGCTCGCCGTTCCGCTCCTGGCGTTGTGCGCCGGTGTCGGTGCGATCGCCGCGTGGTTGCTCGGGGACCGCGTCGTCTCGGCGCGGCGGCTCACGGGGAGCCATCCGGCGCTGTTCGACGGCTGGAGACGGGAGGCACGGCTCGCTGTCGCCGTGGTGATCGTCGTTGCCGTTGTATTGCCCATCGTGGCGCTGGCTCGTGAGGCGTTGAACGTTCGATCCGTGAGTGCCTCGCTGACCGGCTCAGGCGAGGCGATAGCGAACAGCCTGATTCTTTCGGCCGCTGGCGCCACGCTGGTGGCGGCCGTCGCCATGTGCCTCGGCTATGCACGCGCAAGGGCTCGCCACCGAATCGCCAGCGTCGCGGACATCCTGTTGGTTGTCCTCTTTGCCGTTCCCAGCACAATCGTGGGAGTGGGGCTGATCGGGTTGTGGAATCGGCCCGGGGTGTTCGGCGCCGCCTACGGCACAGGAACGATGTTCATCCTCGCGTACGTGGCGCGGTTCGTTCCCGTCGCGGCGCTGATGCTTGCGGCGACCGTCCGGTACGTTCCGGTCTCCCATGAAGAAGCGGCCGCGGCTGCCGGTGCTCGCTGGCTCCGCACCATGTGGCGGATCGTGCTGCCGCAGTTGCGGCTCGGGCTCGCGGCCGCATGGATCGTCGTGTTCGTGCTCTCGTTCGGCGAGCTCGGCGCCAGCGTCCTCGTCGCGCCGCCCGGCGAATCCACGCTGCCCATTCGCATCTATACGCTCATCGCGAATGCGCCGCCGGCGCAGGTCGCGGCCCTCGCGCTCTTGCAGGCGATCGTCATCTTTACGCCCCTGGCGGTTCTCACGACGGTTGCATCGCTCCGTCCCTCAGCCCGGGCTCGGGGTCGCCGTTGACATCCCCCGCGCTACTGGTCAGCGGTATCTCCAAACGATTCGGATCGCATCAGGCGCTCGATGGCGTCTCGCTCGAGGTCCCTCACGGCGCCTGTGTTGTGGTCCTGGGAGCGAGCGGATGCGGCAAGACGACACTCCTCCGGATGATTGCCGGGCTCGAAACACCGGACAGCGGTGACATTTGGTTGGGGGGGACGCAGGTCACAGCCGCGCGCCGGACCCTGGTCCCCCCACATGAGAGACGCATTGGCTTCGTCTTCCAGGATCTGGCGCTGTGGCCGCACCTCACCGTGCGGGGGAATCTCGAGTTCATCCTCGAGGCGCAGCGACTTCCGCCCGCGGCCCGGACGGAGAGAGTGGAGGAGGCGTTGCGGGTCGTCCGAATCGAGACGCTGATTGGCCGCTACCCTCACGAGTTGTCCGGCGGGGAGCAACAGCGTGTGGCCCTCGCACGTGCCCTCGTTGGGGAGCCGCGGATCCTGCTCCTCGACGAGCCGCTGTCCAGCCTCGACCCCGAACTGAGGTCGACGTTACGGCAGGAACTCGCGAGACTTCAGCGCACCCTGAAGCTCACGACCGTTTACGTGACCCACGATCGAGAAGACGCCTCCGCGCTCGCTGACTCCGTGGTGGAAATGCGAGCCGGCCGAATCGTGTCGGTCAGCAGCACACCGAGGTCGGAGGAACTCGGGTGAGATTAGCTCTGCTGAGCGTCGCCGTGCTGTTGGCAGCCGGGAGTCCGATAACGGCGCAAGAGCCCGAGCCCTGTCGAGTCTTGTGCACGCCTGAGTTCAACGTCGAGCCGACGGTGACGTTCACCAATCTGTTTGGGTCGCCCCGACTGACGAGCGACCAGGGCACGATTCGAGAACAGCGTAAGTCCGAGTTCGAACTGATTCTGTCGCTGGGTCTGCCGACTCGCATCCCCTGGCTCGAGTTCACCGTGGAAGCGATCTTCCTTCCCTTCGAGGGTGACAGTACGCCGGAGCTCGAGTTCGAGAGCAATTTCATCTGGCTGCAGGCGGCACGCACGCGCGGGTGGGTCGCCTCGCACTTCGACGTCGTGGACAAGTTCAGCGCGGCCGAGCGCCCTGGCGATCGGCGTGCGTACACGCACAAGCTGAATTTCGAGCTCGACACCAGCCTGTCGATCTTCAACTGGCTGCCGGAAGGACGCTGGCTTCGGCGGGTGGAGCTGGAAGGCTCGCTGGACTACGTGGCGACCGGCCTTCCCCGGAGGGGCGACGTCGTCGACGGTTGGCGTTTCTTGGATGACGCGAGCCCCTGGTCGTTTTCGCTCGTGTTCGTCGTGCCCGTCGCACCCATGTAGCGACCGGTTCTATTCCTGCCGACGAACGGCCTCGACGTAACGAGTGATCTGATTCAGGTGCGAGAGGTCATGACCGGCCATCATTCGCAGCATCACGGCCAGGGACTCCGGGCCGCGCTCGTTGTGCTGGCCGGTCCGCGTCAGGTCCGCCGGTGACAGCCGTTTCCACACCGCCAGGTTGAGCCCGCGCAACGTACGGAACGTCTCCACGAGCTCCGACGGATCGCGCTGATTGTGCTGCAGGCCCGCCACCCAGGCGTTCTGGTTCGCACCCAGAATCGGCGGACTGTCCTCGCAAAGAATCAACCTGAGGCGGTACCCATAGATCCATTCGCTGTCGACGAGATGGCCGATGACTTCATTGGGCGTCCATTTGTCGGCAAACGGTCGGGCGCGCAGCGCGGTCACCGGATTCGAGCGGACGACATCCGCCAGGGTGGCGGCCGTCTGCGCCAACACCTCCAGAGGATCTCGATCCCCGAGCAGCTTGAAGAGATTCTCGCGATACGCCTGTGGATCGGTCACCGAAAGGCCCGCGTGCGCCGTGGTCATCGTCAACTCCCTTTCAAGGACGAGCCGGGGTCAGGCCGTAGGACATCGTCGGCTTTAGAGTCAGGATTTCGACGGTCGTCTTGGCAATCAACCGGTTGACGCCGTCAGGAAGCGCCTGGCCAGTCCTGCCATCGAGAACCGCCGACAGGCTCGGCCGCGGGCGCAGCCGGACATAGCGCGGAGCGGTTCCACCCGCCACCATCCGATACCAGAGGGTCTCATCCCGCAGCGTCGATTGGACCGCGCCGAGCGCCGCCTCGAAGGCGTGTTCCGCCCCGGCGTGCAGGTCCACGGTCGTAAGCTCGAGCCGGGCGGTCGGTTGCGGCACACCCGTTCCACGCGAGAGTCCTGGCCGGTACTCGTAGACTGCGTTTCCCCAATGGTCGACGTGCGGCGCCACATTGAGAATGTTGTCACGCTCGTCGTCCGCGGGCGCCACCGGGTTGTCGAGGCTCGCGGCCGAGTGCCCGAACGTTGCGTACACGAACCATCGCTGTCGTTCACCGGCCCATATGGTCCACCCGTACCAGGTCCAAGAATCCTTGGCCTGTTGGTGGAACGCGAGGTGCCGGATATATCCCGCTTCGAAATCGACGATGTGCCCGTCGCGGGGATGCAAGACGGCGATGCGCGCGAACAGCCTGTCCGCCGTAGCTTCAGCGGAGGCGGAGTCCGTTTCCGCTTGAGCAACGACGAGCGTCGGGAAGACGAGCAGGCTGCCCACAATCCCAAGCCAGCGATGCTTCATGACCGCATCCTACTGGAGGGAGACACGCCGATTTGCGACACAGATCAGTCAGAATCCGCCATCCGCCTTCGCCAAGGCTTCGGCGGGACAAGGTCCCTCTTGCGAAACGATTCCGCGCGACGGCATAGTGGGCGAACGCATGGGTTCCGCGTCCAGAACACAGACCCGCCGAATCGTCGTTCTCGTCGTGCCTCCGGTCGACGAGCTCGATCTGGTCGGGCCCCTCCAGGTGTTCAACTCGGTCAACCGCCTCGCGGGCAGGACGATCTACACGATCGAGGTCGTCACGAACGCGAACCGCCTGACGGTCGACGGCGAGGGGGGCGTGCTCACGTTCATCGCCCGGCAGCATTTCAACAAGGTCGAAGGCGCGTGCGATTCGGTGCTCGTGGTCTGCGGGCTCGGCAGCCGATCCGTGCGCGACGCGGCCATGTCGGCCTGGCTGAAGAAGACGGCGGTCAAGGTGCGGCGGCTCGGCGCGGTGTGCGTCGGCTCGTTTCTGCTCGCGGAAGCCGGCCTGCTCGATGGGCGGCGAGCGACGACGCATTGGAAGTTCGGCCGCGAGCTGGCGACGCGCTATCCCGGCGTGCGGGTCGAGCACGACCCGCTCTGGGTCAAGGATGGAAACATCTACACATCGGCGGGCATTTCTGCCGGCATCGATCTCGCGCTCGCATGGGTCGAAGAGGATTGCGGCGCCGGCCTGGCGCACGAGGCCGCGCGCGAGCTGGTGCTGTTCCTCCGACGGCCGGGCGGCCAGCCGCAGCTGAGCGTCTCGCTCGCCGCGCAGGCGTCCGAGATGATGTCGATCCGCGAGCTGCAGATCTGGATCGCGGAACATCTCGAGGCGAGGCTGTCGGTCGAAGCGCTCGCGGATCGGATGTCGATGAGCGTTCGAAATTTCGAGCGCGTCTTCACTCGGGAGGTGGGCACGACGCCTTCCCAGTACGTGCTTCAGATGCGCGTGGAAGCGGCGCGCCGTCAGCTCGAGCGCACGAACGGAGGCCTCAAGCACGTCGCGTCGTCGGTCGGGTTCGGCAACGTCGACGTGATGCGCCGTGCGTTCGTCCGGCTGTTGGGGACCACGCCGCGCCGCTACCGCGAGCTCGCTGAGCGGTTGGTCGATGATTGACGAGACGTGACCCGGGCCCGAAACGAGCCCGGGTCACGCCCGCAGGCTGGATGTCAGCTTCCGATGGGTCCGCCGTCGTCCTTCGTGATCACGAGACAGGACGAGCGCGGACGTCCCCCTTCGTCCCCATCAGGCCACGAGCTGATGGCCTTCGGGTTGGCACCGTTGGCGGTATGGTTGCTGCCGGTGGTGGGCTCGCCGGGATGTTGAATCCCGACGAACATCGTTCTCTCGTCCGGCGTCGTGAAGACGCCGGTCACCTCGCAGCTGTTCGGGCCGACGAGGAACCTCCGAACCTCCCCGGTCGTCGGATCGGCGCAGAGCATCTGGTTGTTGCCGAACCCGACGTAGTTTCCGATGTTGATCGTGCTCGCAGAGACGTCGGTCTGGATCCAGAGCCGGCCGCTCGGCGCGACGTAGATGCCGTCGGGCGAGCCGAACTTGTCCCCATTGATCGTGGAGCCGTGACCGGGTACTGCGGGATCCCCGCCGAGCGCGAAGATATCCCAGTAGAACGTCGGTTCGCTGAAGTCGTTCGCGTACTTCCAGCGGATGATGTGCCCGTACGGATTGCCGGCCAGCTTGCCGATGCTGGGGTCGGCGGGCCCACCGCGCGGGTTGGGGGGATCCACCGGGCTGTTCGGCTGTCCCGTACGCGGATTGGTTCCTGGGATACCGCGGTTCGAGTTGTTCGTCAGCGTGCCGACGACGGCCAGGTCGTCGGGGAAGGTGTCGATCCACTCCGGCCGGTCCATCGGCGTCGCGCCGACCGCGTCGGCTGCGCCGCGGGTGTTGATCAGGATGTCGTTCAGCGACCAGTCCTCGAGCCCGTTACAGCCAGGCGTGAGCGGCAGCCACTCGCCCGTGCCGTCTTCGTTGAACCGTGCAACGTAGAGAACCCCGTCGTCGAGCGGGTTGATGCCGCGTCGAATCGCGTTGCGCCAGCGGTGGTTCGAGACGTAGCGGTAGATGTATTCGAACTGCTCGTCGTCGCCCATATAGACGACAAGGCGGCCGTCGCGGGCCTCCTGGACCCACGCCCCCTCGTGCTTCAGACGCCCGAGCGCGGTGCGTTTCACGGGTGTCGAACGCGGATTGAACGGATCGAACTCGACGACCCACCCGAAGCGGTTCGGCTCGTTCGGCTCCTGGTTGACGTCGAACCGCGTGTCGGTCGTGTGCCACAGGTAGCCGGCGCCGCTGGCGTTGAGGCCGTAGCGGGTTTCGAGCGGAGTCAGCGCGCCGGTCTTGCGGAAATAGCCGTTGAAGTTCTCCTCGCACGCGAGATACGTGCCCCAGGGCGTGAAGCCCATGGCGCAGTTGTTGACGGTCCCGAGCACCCGGCGGCCGCTCGGGTCGGCGCTGGTGATCAGGCGCGGATCCGCCGTGTGCTCGCCCCGCTGTGCGACCGGTCCGCCGATCCTCATCGGCGTTCTGGCCGTCAAGCGTCGCGCGTATGCTGACGGCCGGACGACTTGCCAGTCGCCGTTCTTGTCGTCGTCGCCATTGTGGCCGTGCCCGTCCCAGGGTCTCCAGTCGTTCCATCCCCTGCGGCGGCGTTCTCTCTTGATCTCGACGACCGACACGCCATGAGCGTTCTGCGACTTCGTGGTCTTGTCGGCCGTCCAGTTCGCGTTGCCGTCCGGAAACAACAGACCGTCATCGGTGTATTCGTTGTTCTGCACCAGCAGACCGTGGTTCGCCGAGCCGCGGAACGGGAAGTACACCACTCCATCGTTGTGCATGCCCCACTGCCGCGCCTGATCGGCCGCCGTGTTGCTGGCGTCCTGTCTGAAGGCGGGCCCATTCGACAGCGGGTCGCCCCACGCGATCAGGACTTTGGCTGTATAGCCGGGCGGCACGGTCACGGCGTCCGCGGAGGAGACGGGAACCCCCTCGAACCCGAGGAGCGGGCCGTGGTGACGGCGCGACCGGGCCGACACGGGTACGGCATCGAGCAGGACGCCGATGCCGCCGAGAGAAACGGTAGCGGCGGTCGCGATGCCGCCGCCCAGGAAATTGCGGCGCGACAATCGAGCGTCGACGACCTCCTGGAATGTCGTGTTGCGGGAGCTGTTACAGACGGTGTCGTGGCTGCCATTTGGCATGATGTCGTCCCCTCCGGGGAAGCCAGTCTGTGAGTGCGAGTGCGGGCCCGTTAAGCCTACTCATCCACATCACGGTCCCGTGACGAAGGGGATACATCTACGAAACGCCGTGCCACGAGGGCCCTGGAATCAGCCTGCGCCGTCATAGGAATTCGCAAGACCGAAGCGAACCGTTCGAAAGACAACACCGTCGCACGCCATCGTTTCGACCACACACCGGGCGACGCCCGGCGAACGAGAAACGCAGTTCCTGACACCCATCGTCGGCGCGATCGTTCTTGGGGAGCCTTGACGTTCTCGGCGACTCCGGATGCAGAGCTGCATACCGCTCACAGGCTCTCCTAGCGATGGGACCAAAGGCTATAGCGGACGGTCAAATGAGAGTAGAATCGTGCCTTCCCATCAGGTCTGGGCCCAGCGCGTGCCGACGGCTCCGTGCCGCGCAGGGCGGATGTTAGACACCCCCACACCTGCCATTCTCAGGAGGCTGGATGACGCGGTTGATCCGTACCTGTTCCGTCATGCTCGCGTTTCTCTTCGCTTCGTCGCCCGCGTTTGCTCAGACGGACGCTGAAAACATTCGAGCGCGCCTGAAGGATGGCCAGAAAGTGTCGATCACCGACGACCACGGGCAGGAGTTCAAGGGCAGAATACGCACCCGGGCTGCTGATGGGCTCAACATGATCGTGGATGGCCAGAGCGTCGATGTCTCCTACGACCGAATCGTCCGCGTCGATCGTCCCAACGACAGCCTTGCGAACGGGGCTCTGATTGGATTCGGCGCCGGTGCAGCCCTGGGGCTGATTGCGATCGCGACCTCGAGCGAGGACCCCGCGTGCCAGACGGAATGGTTTTTGTGTCCCGAGACGAGCTCGGGCGGCTATGTGGCAGGTGCGCTGCTAATGGGCGCCGTGGGCACCGCTGTGGGTGTAGGGTTCGATGCGCTCATCCACCGCGACCGTGAGATCTACCGGCGCGGTGCCGGAGCGCACGCAACGGTGGCGCCTGCTCTCGGGCGCGGCGTACGGGGCGTGGTCGTGTCGATGACCTGGTAACCCGACCGCATCGAGGTCACGTAAAGTAGCCGGGCGCAGCCACTGACGCTGATGCGCACGCTTGGCGATTCGCACGGGTCCTCGACGAATTACTCCACGCTGGGCGACATTTCAATCACGAAACCAGTGGAAGGCGAGGACATCGTCCTCGGATTGTCCCGCGGCTGCCGCAGCCGATTGCTCATCTGCGCCGAAACAGGAAGATCACCGCTGCGACGCCCAGCCCGATCGCGAACGCCGTCCACTCGGCGAGCGTGACGCTCGTCAGCATCCAGCCGATCACGAGACACGCCAGCACGACCACCAACGTGGGCGCCGGGACTCTGAACGGGCACGCCGCCGGCGCGAACATCCCGGCGGCGGAGCTGCCACGTCGCGAGGCAGCACATTCCATACAACACGAGTATCGAGAGGTTCGCGAGAATCGCGAGCCGCTCGAACGTGCTGGTGATCGCGAGCACGAGCACGATTGCGCACTGCACCAGGATCGCGGCGACCGGCGTTCGATGCACGGGATGGAGGCGGGTGAAGGCCGCCGGCAGGAACCCGTCGCGCGCGAACGCAAACAGCGTGCGCGGCGTCGCCAGGATCATCGCGCCGGCGTGCCCGAGCATCGAGATGACGGCGCCGACGAGGAGCAGGCTTCTCGCCCATCCGCCGAGCGCCACGCCCGCGGCCTCCGCGAGCGGCGCGGCCTTCGAGGTCGCGAGCGCCGGCCCCAGCACGCCCTGAGCCACGAATTGCAAGCCGGCGTACAGCACGGTGATCGCCGCCATCGCGATGAAGAGCGCGCGCGGCACCGTGCGCGCCGGGTCCTTCACTTCCCCGCCCGGCACGAGCGCCGCTTCGATCCCCGCGAACGCGAAGATCAGCAGGATGCTGCTCCGCGCCAGCGTCCCCATGTCTGGCGGATGACGGATCGCGACGTTCTCCGGGTCAATCGCGAAGATCCCGCCGGCGATGAGGAGCAGCAGAGGAAAGATCTTCGCGACCGTCAGCGCGGTGTTGACGCGCGCGCCGCGCTCGACGCCCAGGATGTTGATGGTCGCGAACGCCGCGTAGATCGCGACGAGCACCGCCGCCGACGCGCCGCGCGACGCGACCGCCGGGACGAGCGCGCCGAGGCTCGCCACGAGCACGGTCGCCACCGCCGCCATGGCGAACGTCAGCAGCATCCAGAGCAGAACGCCCGCGAGGAATCCCACGAACGGCCCGAACGCGACCTCGACATAGGCGTACGGTCCGCCCGTCATCGACACGCGGCTCCCGGCCTCGGCCATGCACAGGACGATGAGGCCCATCGCGATGGCGCAGAGCACGTACGCGATGGGCGCCGTCGGGCCGAGCGTGGCCGCCATGTCCGCCGGCAGCCGGAAGATACCGCCGCCAATCGTGACGTTGACGATGCTCGCCGCCAGGGCGAAGGTCCCGATCGACCGAAGAAGGGACGACTCGGACGCAGACGCGCGTGAGGAATCAGTCACGCCGAGGGACACTAGCACAAGCCGCGCGCTTGTCTTCCCCGCGGAGACACGCCATACTCCTTTGGGAACCCAACATGAGTACGAAGGCCGAAGTCTGGCAGGGCACGCTGGCGCTCATGGTTCTCAAGACGCTCAATGCCATGGGGCCGCAGCACGGGTACGGCATCGCGCGCCGCATCGAGCAGACCAGCGACGACCTGCTGTCGATCAACCACGGCACGCTCTACCCCGTCCTCCTCAAGCTCGAACAGGAAGGGTCCATCGCCTCAGCGTGGGGCGTATCGGAGAACAATCGGCGGGCGAAGTTCTACCGGATCACGAAATCCGGCCAGAAACAGCTCGCGTCGGCGGTGACCGAGTGGGCCCAGACGACCGAGATCGTCGCCCGCTTCATCGCGTTGAAGGTAAAAGCCTGAACCGCGCGCTGCATCATGTCGCCTGGTCACCAAGCGACAGGTGACTCGCTAGTGGTCTGTCCTCGCTGAACAAGGACCAGATCGCGGAGCGCGGCGCCCGGCTGGCAAGGCGCGACGACCGAGAATACTGGGCGTATTTGAGGGAGTCCCTGTGTCACCGTTGGTGACATCCAACCCCATGAAGATGGGCGTACATTACGGACACCACACGGGTGCGAGGCCGTTGCTCAGTGGTGCTATCGAGCCCGCGAGGGAGTCTGGTCCGGATCGCCCTTGGTATCCAACACTGTCGCTTCGAGCACGGGTAGCAGAATCATCAAGCTGGTGGCGATCTCCTCGTGTGGGCAACGCTAGGAGGTCAACCATGGACGTGGTATTCCCCGCGTGTTGCGGGATTGACGTGCACCAGAAGTCGCTGGTCGCCTGCGTTCGTCTGGTGGAACCGGGAGGACGCGTGCGCAAGGAGGTGCGGACGTTCGCCACGACGACCGCCGCCCTGACCGAACTGGCACGCTGGCTGGAGACGCTGGCCGTCACGCATGTCGCCATCGAATCGACCGGTGTGTATTGGAAACCGGTGTGGCACATCCTGGAGCCGAGCGTCACGCTGGTGCTGGTGAATCCGCGCGATGTCGCCCAGGTGCCGGGCCGCAAGACCGATGTGAACGATGCCGAATGGATCGCGCAGCTGTTGCAGTGTGGGTTGCTGCGCGGCAGCTTCGTGCCGCCGCGTCCCGTGCGCGAGCTGCGGGATCTGACCCGCAGTCGCACGACGCTGGAACAGCAGCGCGCGGCGGTGCTGAACCGAATCCACAAAGTGCTGGAGGACGCCAACCTGAAGTTGGGGACGGTGGCGACGGATATTTCGGGCGTCTCGGGTCGCGCGATCCTCCAGGCGCTCGTCGACGGGCAGACCGACCCCGCGACACTCGCCGAGCTCGCGAAGGGTCGCTTGCGCAAGAAAGTGGTGAGCTTGCGTGAAGCGGTCACCGGCCACGTGACCGACCACCATCGGTTTCTGTTACGACGGTTGATGAGTGAACTGCGGTTCCTGGACGAAGAGATCGCCGCGTTCAATAGCCGCATCGAGGACGTGACACGCCCCTTTGACAGCCTCATCGCGTTGTTGGATACGGCTCCGGGCGTCAACCGACGAACAGCCGAGAATGTCTTGGCCGAGGTCGGTCCCGACATGACCGTCTTCCCCAGCGCCAAGCATCTTGCGTCGTGGGCCGCGATCTGTCCCGGGCACTACGAATCGGCCGGCCGTCAGACGCACGGCACGATTCGGAAAGGGAATCGCTGGCTCCGCGGCACTTTGGTCCAAGCCGCACTGGCTGCGACGCGTAAGAAAGGCAGTTACGCCGGCGCCCAATTTCGGCGGCTCGCGAAACGTCGCGGCAAACAGCGAGCGATCATCGCTGTCGCGCATAGCCTTCTGGTCGCCGGCTATTACATCCTGCGGGACCGGGTGGCGTACCACGATCTGGGCGCTGAGCACTTTGACCGCTTGGCGCCGGAACAACTGACCAAGCATTACGTCCGCCGCCTTGAGCAGCTGGGCCATACGGTTCGGTTGGAGGCGGCAGCGTGACAACATCTTCGTAGCAGGAGCAACGCAGCCAGGCGGGATGCCCCGCCCGCGAGATGGTCCTTGATCAGCGAGGACAGGCCACTAGACGGCGATCCAGCCCTCCACCTTGGCCAGGTCGACACCGACGATGCAGTCGCCTTTCCGCGCGCACACGTAAATCGTGGATCCGCGCGCCGTCTCGCCCACCCGCCGCTGAATCTTCGTCTGCGGTTGCTGGCAGGCCGGACAGTGGTGAAGGGACGGCGAGCTTTCTTTGCGTTTCGGCGGCATCATCGGGCGGCACCCTCGTCGCACCGTGGTTGAGCCGAGGCTGGATGTGCGTTACTTGCCAGCCACTTTGATGAGGCTGGCGGCCGGTGCTGGCCGGGAGGCTCAGGAAAGGATCACCATTATACCCCTACCGGCGAACGCGCCCGGAAACGGCGCGGATTACCAGGCGAACCGGAAGATGAAAGCGGTCGATTTGTTGGGATCCGGCCATTTCGGATCCTCGACTTTGTATTTGTCCGGCACCTTCGTCCACCCGTCATAAATGCTGCCGCCGATCAAATACCGCTGCTGGGTCCTGGGCGTGGGCGTGACCGATGTTTCGGTGAAGAGGCTGTACGCACGCTTGGGCTCGACCGCGCCCGGGCGATCGCTCCGCGGCACGTACTCGGTCAGACCGTCGCCGTCGACATCTGCGCGGATCCAGTCCAAGTGCAGGAGGCGATGGTAGGTATGGTCGGCAATCATGCCGCGGAGCTGGGCGTTGAATCGGCTGACGATCGATTCCGCGTCCGGCACGGCGCGCCTCACGGCAAAGTACAGTTGGCGCGTCAGCAGCGGCGTCGACCCGACCTGCAGCCTGGTTCGCGCCTCAGCGGGATAGTTGCTGACGATGTACTGCACGACGAGCTCGTCCATGAGCGTGTAGTCCACCTTGCCGTCGAGGAGGAGCGTGAGGCTGTCTTCCTCGGTGCGCGACCGCACGAACGTCGGGCCCGACTGCCCGATCGCCTCACCGTATGAGTACCCCTCGACGATCGCAATCCGCTTGCCTTTGAGGTCGGCGAGCGTCGCTGCCGACACGTCACCGCCTCGTCTGGCGACCAGCATCAACCGGTTCTCGAGGTAGGGTTGCGAAAAGAGCAACGTCCGCTCACGCTCGGCATCTTTCCACGCCGCGGCGCTGCCGTCGAACGTGCCGCCGAGCAGCGAGGTCGTGAATTGCGCGGCGTCGACAATCGTCGTGCTCGTCTTGACCCCGATGCGCCCCAGGCCGGCCTCGACGAGGTCGAGCGCGAAGCGAGGCTTCCCTGGTTCGTTGGTGAACGGGGACCAGGCGGTCGACACCAGGCGCAGTGGTGTCGTCGCGGTCTGGGCAGAAAGCACGAGCACGGCCGCCAGTGACACCATCGCGGCGACCTGGACGTTTCGCTGAACGAGCGAGCCGCAAGACAGAACAGAACGCATGGCCTGAGACCTCCAGTCCACCATCAACGCAAGAGCGTCGATGGATCGCAGATCGCGGCGCGGCGGGCCGGCAGGTAAGCGGCAACAGCAACGACCAGAATCACGAGCGCCAGAACGGCGGCGTACGTCGCGGGATCCCTGCTGCCCACGCCATGCAGCAGGCCGCTCAACACCTGGGTCGCGCCGAGCGCGACGGCGATCCCGGCCGCGATGCCGATGCCGGCGCGGATCGCGGCCGATGCCATGACGCCCCTCACGATGACGCCGCCCGAGGCGCCCATCGCCGATCGCACCGCAAACTCCTGCCGCCGGCTGGTGACGTCGAGGCTGACGAGGCTGAACAATCCCACGGCCGCAAGCAGGCAGGCGAGCACGGCGAACAGCGCGAAGGTCCATGCGCTGAAACGCCACGGCGCCATCGCCGACGCGACGACGGATTCGAGCGTCGTGATGCGGCTGACCAGTACTCGGGGATCGAGCTCGCGCGCGTCGCGCTGGATCGCGGCAGCGACCGCCACGGGGTTCAGGCCGGAATCAGGCCGGATCCGGACCGCGAGGCTCGTGGCGTGGTGCTTCGTCTGCGCGGCCGGTTCGTAGATGTCGGGCAGCACCTCGTTGATGCCACGATAACGGACGTCGCTCACCACTCCGACGACCGTACGCAGCGCGCTCTTGGGGCCGTCACCACTACTGAATACCGGCAGTCGCAGTCGCCTGCCGATTGGATCCGCTCCAGGGAACAGCGCCGCTGCTGTTCGCTCGCTGATGATCGCCACGCGCGGCGCGGCCGCTACGTCGGTCTCTTCGAACCGGCGTCCACGTTTCAGCGGAATATTCATCGCGCGGAAATAGCCGGGCGTGGCGACCTGATAGTTCAAGATGGGATTCTGCCGCGCCGCCTCGGGCGTGTCTGGCTGGTCCTCCAGCAGCACCCAGGTGCCCTGGCCGATGGCGCCGAGCTCGAGCGGCAGCAGGGAGACGGCCCCGGCGGATTCGACCGGCGGCAACGCGGCTACGCGCGCCAGGAGATCACGGATCCAGTCGTTGAGTGGCGGGTTCTCCACGCGCGGCTCGACTTTGAGCGTCAGCACCGAATCAGCGGTGAAGCCGGGATCGACCCGCTGCAGCTCGCCGAAGCTTCGAACGACGAGCGCGGCTGCGATCAGCAACACGACCGACATCGCGATCTGGAACACGAGCAGCGCCGATCGCGCGCGATAGGATCGCGCGCCGGCAATGGTGCGGCTGCTGTCGCTCAGCGTCGAGGCGAGGCTCACGGCCCCGGTCTGGCGCACCGGCGCGGCGCCACACAGCAGCGACACGAGGGCCATCACGACGAAGGTGAAGACCGCGACCGGCACGTTGATCGCCACTTCGTCGAGCCGGGGGATGCCCGCAGGCGCCAGCGCGATGATGGCGTCGACGAGCCCCCTGGAGAAAAGCAGTCCGACCGTGCCGCCGACCGCCGCGAGAAGCAGAGACTCGATCGCCCATTGCCGGCCGACCGCCGATCGGCTGGCGCCGAGCGCCAGCCGGACCGCGTCCTCCCGATGGTGGAGCGCCACACGAGTCAACATCAACCCCGACACGTTGGCGCAGGCGATCAGCAAGAGCACGCCGGCGGCGCAGAACAGGATCCAGATCGCCTGGCGCGCCGGGCCGATCTGATGCTCGAGGAACGGCGTGGCCAGCAGCTCGTAGCTGAACGCGGACGAGCCCGATTGCAGGCGCGCCCGCGCGTGCGTCCATTGCCCGGCCGCGGTGGCGGGCGTCAACCCCGGCCCGAGGCGCGCCAGCATGAACAGGACGCCGACGTTCCGGAGGGCGTCGGTCTTCCACACGGCAGACGACGCCGCGAGAATCGGGTGGACCGGCTGCCACAACTCGCTGTTCCAGGGATAGTCGAAGCCGGGCTGCGCAACTCCCACGATTTCGACCGGTTCCTCGTCGAGCCGGATCCGCCGGCCGACGATCCGCGGATCCGATCCGAACTGGCCGGCCCATAAGGCGTGACCGATCACCACGACCTTCGCGGCGTTGGGCACGTCGTCTTCGGGGCGGAGGAGACGGCCCATGAACGGCGTCGTGCCGAGCACCTCGAAGAAGCGCCCGGAGACCCCTGCCGTCGCCAGTTTTCGGGGCTCGCCTTCGCCGTCGAGCACGGCCGGCCACGCCGACGCGCTCATCGACGCGACGTCGCCGACATCCGGTGTCGCCGTCGCGAGGTCCTGAACGTCGAGATAACTGAGCTCGATGACGCCGGCGTCGCGCTCGGGCGTCACACCCCACGCGACCACCAGCCGGTCCGGCTCGCGGATGGGCATCGGCTTCAGGAGCACCGCATGAACGGCGCTGAAGATCGCGGTCGTCGCGCCGATCGCCAATGCGAGCGTGAGAATGGCTGACACGGTGTAGCCGCGGGCCTGGCGGAGGCGGCGGATGGCGTATCGAACGTCCTGGATCGTCATGTGACTGGTTTCAATCGGGCGTATTCCGCGCGCGCGGCGACGAGCAGCGGCAGGTTCGCGTCCGCTTTCTTCCATCCCTCGAAAAACTGGTCGTACGCCTTCCGGCCTTCATCGATCTTTCCCATCTTCACCAGCGCGCGGCCGTAATACAACGCGGCGATGGGTTTAAGGGGACTAAAGTTCACTTCGTTCTGGTCCACGATCTGTTTGAATCGTGCAGCCGCGGCCTCGGCGCGACCCTCGTGCAGCTCGACGACCCCGACCGTGAAGGTGGCGCCTATATCGTTCTTGGCGTCGTGCGCGATGAGCGCGTCGACGCCGCTCTTATCGCCTTGACGCCAGCGGATCAGGGCGTCGATGAACTTGACGCCGCGCTGCGCTTCCTCATTTGACGCCCCCGGCATCCGGACGGCCTCGTCGAGCAGTTTCTTGGCCTCCCTGGCATCGCCCGTCGTGACGGTTGCGATGGCGCCATTCAACAGCGTGCCGATGTTGCGTTCGAGGTCGAGCGAGGTGCGGACGGCGGCGCGCGCCGATCCGGCATCGCCGAAGGCCGCGGCCGACTGGGCAACGCCGCTCCATGCGGCGGCCGCTGATGCTTTCAGGCCCATCCTGGACGCCTCGGCCGTGTACTGTCCCGTCAGCTCCTGGGCGCGCGCCAGCTGCCCCTGATACAGGGCGATGGAGATCTGCGTCGCCAGGATCCGCGGGGGGCCCTCGGGAAAGCGGCGGGCCGCCTCGACCTGCCGGGCCATCTCCGCATCGTCGTTCCGCTGGTGAGCGAGCTCATAGAGCTCTGTCCGAAATCCGGTCGAATCCAGCCCGCGCGCGATCGCCTCTTCGAGCAGGCGGCGCGCCTCGTCCGGTCTGTTCATCGTCTGGTAGAGGCCGGCCAGATTCGCGTACGGCAGCGGCTCGTCCGGCGACAGCGAGATGGCAGTCCGATACTCTTCAATCGCCTTGTCGAACTCGCGCCGCCCCGCATACAAGCTTGCGAGATTTGAATGCGGCACGAAATCCTTCGGGTACGTTTGAATCCAGACCTGATAGGTCTCAATCGTCTTCTGAAGCACTCCTTCGACCATCTGGTAATAGCGCGCCTGGATGTACAGGCGCTCCGGTTCGCTGACGCGATCCTTCAGCGCGTAGGCCTTGGTGATGTGCTCGCGGCCCCGGGCGCCCTCGCCCATGTTGCTGTAGACGGTACTCAGCCGCGCGTGGGCGAGCGCAAAGTCCGGATCCAACTCGACGGCCTGGCGGAAGAACGGCACCGAACCGGCGTCGCCCTGCCTCCGTCGTGTCGCCATGCCCTGGCTGTAGGCCTTGAGCGCGTCGAGCGACCCGGTCGTCGCGCCCTGAACCGGCGCGTCGTACTTTTCGATCGATGCCAGTGATTCGCCGAGCCCGCGCCGCAACTGCTCGGCCGCGCTGCCCAGGGCTCTGAGGACATCGTCTTTCCCGGCGGCCTGCACCTGTTGTTTCTCGATCGTGTCGCCGGTCCGGCAGTTCGTCGCGTCGAGCGAGATCACGTAGCTCTGGCCGAGCTGGGAGATCCCGCCCGCGATCATGGCCTTGCTCGCCGTCCGTTCGCAGATGTCCCGCGCGATCGCCGGCGTGATTCTGTCGTCGGGTTTCCGCCCCATCAAGCGCAGGGTGCTCTGCAGACGCTGCTCCGGCACGACGCTCAGAAATGGCGACTGCCGCAGCTGGACCTCGAGCGCTTCCTTCAGCGTGTCGTCGAAGACCGGCTCGCCGGTGGTGTTCGCGAAGTCGGCGAGCACGACGGAATCCCGTTCGCTGAACGCACCGGTCCGGGTGGAGTTCGAGTACAGGAAGATGCCGGCAACCGCGGCGAGGATCACAGCGGCGATCGCCGTCGGGACGCGCCAGTCGATCGCCCGGGCGGCCGTTGTCCCCGGTTTCAGCGTCGCCGTCGCCGCCGTGACCGCGCCGGAGCTCGAGCGCTTCAACCGTTTCAGGTCGCTGCCGAGATCGGCCGCGGTCTGATACCGGACGTCGCGATCCTTCTCGAGCGCCTTGGTCACGATGTGATCGAACTCCGCGGGTAATCCACCCTTGACCGTGGATGGCGGTGGCGGCGTTCGCGTCAGGAGCTCTTCGAAGAGGGCAACCGAATTCGTACCGGAAAAGGGCAGCGTGCCGGTGCTCATTTCGTACAGCACGACGCCGAGGGAGAACAGGTCCGACCGGGCGTCGATGTCGGCGCCGCGTGCCTGCTCGGGCGACATGTAGGCGATCGTGCCCAGCGTCGTGCCGAGCGTCGTCACCTGATCCTCGACGCGTGTGACATCGTCCTGGGCGGATGCGGCCATCGCGGGCACGGTGCTCTTCGATCCCGTCAGTTTGGCGAGGCCGAAGTCGAGCACCTTTGCCTGGCCGCGCCGCGTCACGAAGATGTTTGCCGGCTTGATGTCGCGATGCGCGATTCCGCTCGCGTGCGCGGCGTCGAGCGCATCCGCGATTTCGAGGCCGAGATCCAGAATGCGGGAGAACGGGAGCGCGCCGCGGCGGATTTCCTCTTTCAACGTGTGCCCGTCGAGCAGTTCCATCACGATGAAGCGCTGCCCGGCGTGTTCGCCCACGTCGTGGATCGTGCAGATATGCGGATGATTGAGCGAGGACGCCAGACGCGCTTCACGCTCGAATCGCTCGAGCGCTTCCGGGTTGGCGGCGAGCTCGGGGGGCAGGAACTTCAACGCGACCTGACGGCCAAGCCGGGTGTCTTCCGCGCGGTAGACCACCCCCATGCCCCCGCCGCCGAGGCGATCGAGAATCCGGTAATGGCCGACTGTGGTCCCTATCATGGATGTCAGGAATCATCCTACATCCGGCAGGGCAAACGGCCAGGTTCCCGCCCGTTGACGACCCTTCTCAGGCTATTGCTCGCCCTGATAGCGACGCGATGAAGAGAAGGAAAACACAGTATAAAAGGGACAGTCCGGATGTTCCTCACCCTGGGTTCGCAACTCGGCCCGTTCGTCATCGACGCCCCACTTGGCGCCGGAGGGATGGGCGAAGTCTATCGCGCGACCGATTCGCGCCTCGCGCGCACCGTCGCCATCAAGGTGCTGCATCCCCGCACCGATTCGGCAGGCACCGCCCGTGAGCGCCTCGAGCGCGAGGCGCGCGCGGTGGCCGCGCTCAACCACCCGCACATCTGCACACTCCACGACGTGGGCTTCGAGGGGGACCTGGGCTACCTCGTGATGGAGTACCTCGAAGGCCGCACCCTCGAAACCGTGCTGCGCCATGGTGCGCTGCGCCCCGACACCGCCCTCACGTACGCCCGCCAGCTCGTGAGCGCCCTGGACGCCGCGCATGGCAAGGGCGTGATCCATCGCGATCTGAAGCCGGCCAACCTGTTCGTCACCGATAGCGGTGCCCTCAAGGTGCTGGATTTCGGCATCGCCAAATCCCTGCTCGCAGGCCCCGAGGACGGCACCGACACCGCGACGGCCGGGGCCACCGCGCCCGGCACGTTCGTCGGGACGGTGGGCTACGCGGCGCCGGAGCAGCTCCGCGGGGAGCGGATCGATCACCGCAGCGACCTGTTTGCCGCCGGTGTCGTGATCGGCGAGCTCTTCACCGGCACGCCCGCCTTCAGGCGCAAGTCGTCCGCCGAAACGATCGCGGCCATCCTCAACGACGACCCGCCTCCCCTCCCGGCGTCGGTGCCGGCCGTGCTGGCCGCCGCGATCGTCCGGTGCCTGGCGAAAGATCCTGCGCGCCGCTTTCAGTCGGCGCGGGCGCTGCTCGATTCGCTGGAATCGACCGACGCGACGACGGCCGCGGTCGCGCCGGCGGCGCCGGCTGCGCCATCGATTGCAGTGCTGCCCTTCGCGGACCTCAGCGCCGAAAAAGACCAGGAGTACTTCTGCGACGGCATGGCCGACGAGTTGATCGCGGCGCTCATGACGATCCAGGGGATTCGCGTGGCCTCGCGCACCTCGGCCTTCCAGTTCAAGGGCCGCGATCACGACCTCAGCGAGGTCGGCCGCCGCCTGAAGGTGAACAACATCCTGGAGGGCACCGTCCGGCGCGCGGGTTCCCGCCTGCGGGTGTCGGTGCAGCTCACCGATGTGGCCGAGGGCTTTCTCGCGTGGTCGGAACGCTACGACCGCGAGATGGACGATGTGTTCGCCGTTCAGGACGAGATCGCCCACGCCGTCGTCGAGCGGCTGAAGGTGGCGCTGGCGAGGCCCGACGCGCCGCTGGTGTCGCGCGCCACCGCCAACATGGAGGCGTACAACCTCTACCTGATGGGGCGGCACCTGATCGCCAAGTGGACCCAGGACGGGATGACCCGCGGCATGGAGGCGCTGCAGGCCGCCATCGCAAAGCAGCCGGACTATGCGGAGGCACACGCCGCGCTGGCGTACGGACATCTCCTGCACTCGTTCTCTCACCTGCCGCCCAGGCAGGTGATGCCGCTCGCCAAGGGCGCCGCCGAGCGATCGCTGCAGCTCAATGCGCATCTGGCTGGCGGACATCTCGTGCTCGGCTGCGTCCTGCACTGGTACGACTGGGACCTGGCCGGCGCTGAAGCGGCCTACCAGCACGCGATCGCGTTGAGTCCCGGCGACGCCGCCCTCTGGTTCAACCACGCGGAGCTGCTCGTCTGCCGCGGTCGTTTCGACGAAGCGATTGAGGAGGCCGGGTGGGCTATCGAGCTCGATCCGCTGTCGCCGATGGTGAGGCGGTCACTCGGCGACGCCCTCTACGGCGCCGGCCGGTTCGACGAGGCCCTCGCGCACGCCAACACATCGATCGCCCTCGAGCCGGCCTTCTTCTCTACCTACTGGATTTCCGGCCTGTCTCTGGCAGCCCAGGGGCACCTCGCGGCCGCGATTGATGCGTTCGAACGCGGCCGGGCCGTGGCCTACGGGGATCCTGAAACAGAGGCGTTTCTCGGATGGGCCCTCGCGCGCGCGGGCCTTCGGGACCGGGCCTCGGAAATCCTGCGGCAGCTGGAAGCCAGGCGCGCGAGCGCCTTCGTGTCCGCTGCGAGCATCGGACTCGTCTACCAGGGCCTCGGACAAATGGACGACGCCATTCAGTGGTACCGTCAGGCGGTCGCCGACCGCGCCGGCGCGTGCCTCTCCTTCCCGAACGCGCACTTCGCAGCCGCCCGAGAAGACGAGCGCTTCCGGGAACTGATGGCCACAATCGCGGCGGGAGCGCCGGACACGAGATGATGAATGGACGGTCGAGGCATGCGGTCACGCACGGCGCGCTCGGCCTTCTGATCACCGCCAGCATCGGGATCCACCTTCACCATGTGCTGACCGGCGCACAGGCCTTCTGGGTCCCGGTCACCCTGCTGATGACGCTGTTCTGCCTGGTCAGCAGCACTCAGCTCCTCGGCGGCGCCGGCACAGCCGCGTTCTTCGCGGTCGGCGTCACCCTCGGGCTGTGCTTCGAGGCGCTGTCGATCAGAACCGGGTTTCCCTTCGGCCCCTACTACTACACCGCCGTGTTCGGCCCGGGCGTGATGGGCGTGCCGTTCATCATTCCGCTCGCCTGGTATGTGATCGTGTACCTGGGCTACATCATCGCGAACCTGATGATCCGGCACCAGCCTGTCGTGCCACACGGCGGCGCGGGCGAAGCGGCCTTCCTGTCGCTCATCGGAGCCGGAGTGGTGACGGCCTACGACCTCGCGCTCGATCCATTCATGGTGAGGAAGATCGGGGCCTGGGTGATGATCAACCCTGGTGACTACTTCGGCGAGCAACTGCGCGGCTTCTACGGCTGGACGCTCGTCTCGTTCGTCATCGCGTTCATCGTGCGTCTGTCGCACAAGGCGCTCCCGCCCAGGCCGGCGACGGGTGCGACGGTCGCCGGCGCCGGGTATCCCGTGCTGGCCTACGGCGCGTGGTGGGTGTTCTTTTCGAGTGCCGGCTACCCGTTGGGCACGAGGGTGATCGCGATGTACGCCATGGGACTCCCCACGCTCGGCGCGATCGCCGGGTGGATGGCCTGGCGCCACTCCCGCGCGCACACCGAGGCTTCGTGAGGGTTGGGGCAACGATCATCGTCATCTCGCTGATGGCCGTGATGAGCGCCGGCGTCGCGCGCGCGCAGCCGGACGCGGGCGTGATCAATGGGCGCCTCGTCCGGCAGGACGGGAGCCCCCTCGCCGGCGCGATGGCGCTGCTCCAGTCCACCGGCGCCGTGGAATTTACGGGCGCCGACGGACGTTACCGCTTCGACCGCGTCCCTCCCGGCACCCAGACCGTGCTGCTCACGCTCGGCAGCTACTCCCTCGTCTTCACCATTCAGGTCGCGGCCGGCACGAACGCGGAGGTGCACGAGACCGTCGTGGACTGGCCGCTCTCCTTCGTCGAGTCGATGGTCGTCGTCGCGCCGTCGAGGAAGGTGGAGTCGATCGCCGAGGCGCCCGCGGCCGTGACGGTGCTCGATGCGAGAGAAATCGAGCGGCTGTCGGGCCAGGGGCAGCTGCCGCTCGCGCTCGCTTCGGCGCCCGGGGTCCAGGCGGCACAGGCCGGGCTCTACGACTACAGCGTCAATGCGCGCGGGTTCAACGAGATGGTGAACCGCCGCGTGCGCGTCGAGATCGACGGGCGCGACGCGTCGCAGCCGCACGTGATGGGCAACACGGACTGGGCGAGCATTCCGCAGGCGCTGGGAGAGTTCGAACAGATCGAGATGGTGCGCGGTCCTGCGGGCGCCCTGTACGGGCTGGGCGCCCTCAATGGCGTGCTCAGCCTGCGATCGAAGGACCCGGCCGACAGCCTGGGCGGGAAGGCGCGGTTCACGTTCGGGGAGCTCGGCATGGCACGGGTCGACGCGAGGCACGCCGCCTCGCTCGGGGGCGGCTGGTTCATCAAGGCGATCGGGGGCTTTCAGCGCAGCGGCGGCTTCGCCGTGTCCCGCGTCGACAGCGTCGAGTATGCGCCCGGCCGGCTGGCGCTCGAAGCCGTACCGCTGGCCACCGACGTGTCGCACATCGCCTACGGCAGCGCGCGCGTCGACAAACATTTCGCGACCGGCGACACCCTGGTGCTCGAGGCCGGCACGTCCTCGAAGGACGGCCCGTTGACGATCACGAACCTCGGGCGATTCCAGGCCACCGATGCCACGTTCCCATGGGCTCGTGTGGACTACCGCGCGCGGCGCTGGCGGGTGCTTGGCGCGGCGACCCGCGCGGACATCGTGAACCAGTTGAACCTGGCCACTGGCGCCGGCACATTTCAGCGAGGGTACAACCTGCAGGTGGAGGGCCAGGCGAACGGTACCTTCGCCAGTGGCCGCGGACGGCTTGTGGGCGGCGTCTCCTTCGGGCGTCAGCACGTCGACTCGGCCGACGACCAGGGCATCCAGACGATCTTCGAACAGCCCGAGTCGTCGAATGCCGGCGCGGTCTTCGGGCAGGCCGACTACACGGTTGCGACGAAACTCACCGCGAGCCTGGCCCTGCGCGTCGATGCCACGAGCCTCACTCGCACGACGGTGTCGCCCAGGGCCGCGGCCGTCTATGAGATGGCGCCGGGACACAGGGTGCGGGTGGCGTATGGTGACGCCTTCAAAGCACCGACGCTGGCCGAGACCCGGCTGCGGGCCCCCGTTGCCGCGCCGGTCAATCTCTCGGCGATTGAATCCGCTCTCGCGCCGCTCCTCGGCGGCGCCACGCTCGGATTCGAGAGCATTCCGGTGCTGGCGGTTGGCAACGAACACCTCGATGTAGAAGAAGTGAAGACGATCGAGCTCGGCTACACCGGCGTCGTTCGCCACACGCTGCTCCAGGTGGCCTACTACCGGAACCGCGCCGGCCCCTTCACCAGCGGCCTGCTCCCGCAAGTTGGTACCAGCTTCGGCCGGCTCAACCCGAGCTTTGGCCCCTACAGCCCGCCGCCCGGTGTCGGGCCCGTCGGGGCGGCGGCCATCGACGCCGCGGTGGCGGCGGCCGTTCCCTCGCTGGCGCCGTCGATGTCGAACCTGTCCGACGGCAGTCCGGTCTTTGCGGTGCTCTCGCTTGCGAATTTTGGCGAGGCCAGAACCCAGGGCCTCGAGCTCGGCTCGATCACGATGCTGCCGTGCGGATGGAGAGTGGACGCGAGCTACACATGGTTCGAACTGATCCGGGACGAGCATGCCCCGGAGACACCCATCTTTCCGAACACGCCGAGCCACCAGGCCGCCGCCGGTGTGACCTACATGTCGCCCCGGTTCGATGTGGGTGTACGCGTGCGATGGGTCGACGGCTTCGACTGGGTGTCCGGCGTGTACGCGGGTCCGGTTCCATCGTATGCAGTGGTGGACCTCCAGGCCAACGTGCCGCTCTCATCACGGGTCACGGTGGGCCTGGACGTCGCCAACCTGTTCGATCGCGAGCACTACGAGATCTTCGGCGGCGACCTGCTGCGCCGCCGGGCGGTCGCTCACGTCACCGTGGGCTGGTAGACGGCGAGGGCCTTCCGCCGCTGCCGGTACAGGTAGATATAAAGGATGTCGATGAGCGGAATCGTGACGTAGAGAAAGTACAGCAGGTGCGAGTTGGGCGGTTGGTGGATGTACGGAGGGCGGACGAGGATCCCCGCCGCGTCGAACTGCATCGGCCACCAGATGTAGCAGAACACCGCCCCCGACAGCGTGCCCAGCATCTTGGTCCACGCGGCGCCGTAGGGCAGTCCCTTCAGGTCCGGGCGCGAGAACAGCAGCGTGATGAACAGTACGCTCATGGCGAGGTTCATCAGGAACGACGTCGCCAGCCCGTAGATGTCCTGGAAATACGTCGCGAAGAAATAGATGCCGAGCCCGCTCAGCAGAATCGACGTGATGCAGATCGCGTAGAAGTTGTCGCGCACCCAGGGGATGGTCTGCGTCCGGCGGCCGTACAGAAACACCTGCAGGACGAGCACGCAGTCGACGAGGAACCACAGCCGGTTGCCCCAGACGAGCGCCGCTTCCTCGGGGGCGATCAGGCTGAAGGAGAACGTAAACTCCCAGGCGATGTTGAGAAAGATGCTGGCGAGGGGCAGTCCGTATGTCTTGTCCCGGAAACACGTGATGACAATCTGGCCATATGCCAGCGTCCACGCGCCGAACATCACGGCGCCGACGATGAGCAGCGCCGGAGTGAAGTCGCTGGTGACGGTGTGCAGGAACACGGATCGCAGCATCTCGGGCAGGCTCCTCAGGCTGACGCAGGCGGCAGTGTATCCCCATTGGCAGAGGTGACCGTGGCGCGCGCGCAGTGGACCGATGAATTCCTGACGGCGCAACGTCAGGTCGGCGACCCCGAGGGGGACAAGGTCATGGCCGCGGTGTTTGCCGACGGCGAGATCGCCGCCCTCGACCACTTCATGGCGAAGCTGGTCACCAACGATGAAGTGCCTGCCGATGCGCCACCGGTCGTGGCCACGTTCCTGGAGGCAACGTCGGGACTGCCGACATGGGCCAATCCCGAACAGCTCGAAGCGGCCGCGCGGCTGTTCAACATCTACGGCTTCGCGTCGCTGGCGGTGCTGGTGGGCGCCAGCCTGCCGCAGTGCTACACCATGCGGACCGGAGTGCGCATCCTCGCCCTCACATCGCAACTGGGTGCGCACAGCAACCGGCGGCTGCACCAGACCGCGGCGATGGTGCTGGCCGTGATGGGCCCTGATGCGTTCGAGCCCAGGGGCACTGGCATCCGGCAGACGCAGAAGGTGCGGCTCATCCACGCTGCCATCAGGTACCGCATCCTCAGCGCCCTTGGTCAGGGCGGGATTGGGGCCTCAGCCGGTGCCGAGGTACCGCTCCTCGTGAAGGGCGCCGTGCGCTCGGTCAACGACGTGATCGCTCACCACGGCTTCAGCTGGCAGGTTGCGCGTGACGGACAGCCGATCAACCAGGAAGATCTGGCCTACACGCTGCTCACGTTCGGCCACGTCATTCCCCAGGGCATGCGATCGCTCGGCATCAAGCTTACAGACGACGAGTACAAGGCACTGCTGCACGCGTGGAACGTGAGCGGCTACATCATGGGCGTGGACGAGCGGTTGATGGCGCACACGGAGGCCGAGGCCGAAGATTTGTTCGCGCGCATCAGGGCGCGTCAGGCCGGGCCGAGCCACGATGGGGCCGATCTCACCCACGCGTTGCTGCTCGTGATGGAGCAGAAGCTGCTGGTGTGGCGCCTGCTCCGTCCCATGGCGCCAATCCTCGTACGAATGCTGAACGGGGACGAGACGGCGGCCATGCTTGGACTCGACGTGCGGCACCACGCGGTGATCGTGGTGCTGCACCGCCTGACGGCCGCAGCCATGCGGCTGGTGCAGTTCCTGATCAACCCGTTCTCACAGGCCTGGCAACCAGGGCCCCCGCTGGCGGCCCGGTTCGGGCGCCGCGTCATGGACCTCCTGGTGAGAGCCACCGACGATGGCCGCGTGCGGCAGGTGGCGATCCCTCCGGGATGGCGCTGAGCGACGACCATCACTGGCGTGGTCGGATCCGAGGAGCCGACCGTCCGTTATCCCACGGCCACCGGCGTGGCTTCGGCGACTGTGGCGATGACCTCCGAAGATGTGCTCGCCGCGGCCAACCGCTCGCGGACGTAGTCGCTCTCCGATAACGAGGCGATGCTTTGCAGCAGCGCGCGACGGCCGCGTGCCAGCCCGACCGGGATCAGCAGGATGAAGAACAGTGTGGCGCGCTCATGACCCGTCGGCAGCGGCACGCCACTCTCGAACCGCGCGAAGACCAGCACCGGCTTCTCTATGGACGCCAGCAGCGCGTTGGGGGCGACGACGCCGTTGCCGAGATACATCGAACGAGCGCGCTCCCGCTCGAGCAACAGGCGAAGCATTTCCTCTCGAGGCTCCGGGAGCTCGGAGGCGGGAAGCACCGCAAGCGTGGCGCGTATAGCGTCCCCGAACGAGTCCGCCTCCAATCCCAACACGACCCGGCTCGGTGTCAGCGCGGGCAGTTCCGGTTGGCTCGCTTCGAACTCGTCACCGATCTGGCCGACGATCTCCTCGATGACGTCCTCGAGCGTAATCATTCCGGTCCATCGGGTGTCACCGTTGAAGACCACGGCAACCTGCACGCGCTGCTGCTGAAGCTCCATCAACAGGTCGTCCAGCGGCGCGTTCTCCTGCGTGGAGTGGTAGGGACGCGCAACCCGGATCCATTCTTCCGGCGTAGAGGGGTGAGTGTCGTGGTACAGAAGATCCTTGACGTGCACGATGCCCAGCGGCTCGGGGCCGTTGCCCTGGAGCACCGGGTATCGCGAATACCGGGAGTCGATGAGCACGCGCCGGTTGTCCTCCCACGGCGCATCGGCGCGGAGCACCTTCACATTCTCGCGGCGCTGCATCGCGCTGCCCACCTGCTGGCTCCCCAGGTCGAAGACATTCTCCAGCAGCAGGAGACGCCGGAACGAGATGAGCCGGCGCCGCTCGAATCGGGCGAGCAGCCGCTTCACGTCCTCTCGACGTGGTCGGAGCACCGACGCCATCACCCCGACTATCAGAATCATCACGATGAGGCCGAGCGACAACGCGACCGGCACGTGGTAGACATCCGTCAACAGCATCTTCACGCCGAGGATGACGATGATCGATGCAAAACCATAGTGCAGATAATGAAACGACCGCATGAAGCCCGCCACCGCGAAATACATCGCGCGCAGTCCGAGCATGGCGAAGATGTTCGAGCTGTACACAATGAAGTGGTCGCGTGTGATGGAAAAAATGGCGGGAATGGAATCGATGGCGAAGACGATGTCTGAGGACTCGACGGCGAGGAGGACGATGAAGAGTGGCGTGGCGTAGAGCAAGCCATCCTTCCGGACAAAAAATCGGTTGCCTTCGTAGCGTTCGGTGATGCGCGCCCGGCGGCGAACGAACCGGATGAGGGGATTCCGCTCCGGGTTGTATTGCTCCTGCTTCTTCACCATCATCCAGACGCCAGTGCCCAACAGGAACGCGCCGAAGATGTACATCGTCCAGTGAACGGCCTCCAGCAGGGCGAGGCCGGCGACAATGAAGACGGACCGCGCCAGGATGGCGCCGACGATCCCCCAGAAGAGGACCTTGTGCTGGTAGCTGGCCGGGGTCTTGAAGTAGTTGAAGATCAGCAGAAAGACGAACACGTTGTCCATGCTGAGCGACTTCTCGACCAGGTACCCCGTGAGGAACTCGAGCCCGGCCTGCGCGCCCCAGAAGTAAGCGACGCCGACGTTGAACGTCAGCGCCAGGCCGATCCAGACGGCCGTCCACGTGAGCGCCTCGCGCATGTGGATGACGTGTGCTTTCCGATGGAACACACCGAGGTCCAGCGCGAGCATCGCGACGACAAAGACAAGGAAACCGCCCCACAAGAGAAGCTGCTGTTCCATAAATGCATCAGTCACTGCACACCCGGTGGCCGCCTCGGTGGAGCTCCTGTGTCCGACTCGTTGGGTTTCTTCGTCACTCTTGAGTCACCGTCGCTCGCGAGGCAGGACTGATGCGCCAGATCGTCTGGCCGGCGTCGTCGGTCACGAGCAGCGATCCGTCCGGCAGCTCGGCCAGCCCCGTGGGCCGCCCGTACACTTCGGAAGACGCTTCGTTCGCGATGAAGCCGGTCAGGAAGTCCTCGACTGGCCCCGACGGCCGCCCATCCCGGAACGGGACGAACACCACTTTGTAGCCGGAGAACGACGATCGGTTCCACGAGCCGTGCTGGGCCACGAAGGCACCGCCGCGGTAACGTTCCGGAAACCCCGTGCCACGATAGAACCGCAACCCGATCGAGGCCGTGTGCGCCCCGAGCGCGAGATCGGGAACCACCGCTCTCGCAACCAGATCGGGCCTCTCGCCTCGCTTGCGTGGGTCCTCGTTCTGCCCGAAGTACGAATACGGCCACCCATAGAACGCCCCGTCCCGCACGCTCGTCAGGTAGTCGGGAACGAGGTCATCGCCAATGCCGTCGCGCTCGTTGACGGCGGTCCACATGGCGCCGCTTTGCGGCTGCCAATCGATGCCGATTGGATTTCGCAGGCCCGACGCGTAGATTCTCATTCCAGTGCCGTCGGGATTGACCTCAAGGATTGCCGCGCGCCGGGGATCCTTCTCGTCGGTTCGCTCCACGTCCACGTTCGTTCCCGAGCCGACCGTCACATAGAGCTTCGAGCCGTCGGCAGCCGCTACCACGTTTCGCACCCAGTGGTTGTTGTAGCCGTCGGCAGGCAGGTCCAGGATCTTCTCCCCTGGCGCAGTGATGTGCGTCTGCCCCTCTTGGTAGGGATAACGAACGACTCCATCTGTATTGGCGACATAGAGCGTGTTCCCCAGAAGAAGCATCCCGAATGGCTGGTTGAGACCTGAAAGGAACGTCGCCCGTGTTTCCGGCGTCCCGTCGCGGTCGGCGTCTCGCAACAAGAAGATGCGATTCGGGCTGTCGCCTACGAACCGCGCGGCAAGCCTGGCGCGTCGTTGTTCCTCGCTGTAGTTGTTTCTGACGCGGCTGCGCGCTTCCGACACGAGTACGTCGCCGTTCGGGAGGAGATAGACCCACCGCGGGTACTCGAACCCGCCGGTGTACTTCGTGACGCTGAAACCGTCAGGCGCTCGTGGACTTCTCCCCTCTGACCATCCCACGACGACCGGAAACTTCGCGATGCCGGATGTGTCCGTCGGCGGCGGCATGGGCTGATTACCAGGTGGAAAGGCGGCCGCCCATCCGGCGGCGGTCAGCAGGAGCATGAGTGGAGCAATACGTAAAGACATGATTCCTCGTTCCTCGGCTTTCACCGTCAATCGGTCTGCGGATCAAAGTTGATGAGCGGCTGCGGTGGGATGCGAGGCACCATCGGCCGCAGGTACGGTTTGCCCGACGCATCGGCGCGAATGACGATGTCGCCAAACTCCTCCGCTGTTCGAAGCCTGCCGGCGGAGCGGACCGTGTACGTGGTGTCCTGCCCCGGAGGGGCGGGCTGTGCGCCGACGCTTCCCGACGGGTTGACGGTACTCTGCTCGCGAACGGCCTCCGTGAGGTCCGGAACGGTGAGGCCGAGGCTGGCCAGACGATCCGGCTTCACCCAGATGCGCATCGCGTAGGCGCCGGCACCCATCACGCGTACCTCGCCAACGCCTCGCACTCGATACAAGGCGTCGAAGACGTTGATGTTCGCGTAGTTGGCGAGAAACAACCGATCGCGCGTCTGGTTCGGAGAGTAGAGCGAGACGACGAGCAACGGCAGGCCCGTCGACTTCCGAAGGGTGAGCCCGTATTGCGAGACATTCGCGGGAAGGTTCGGCTGCGCCTGCGCGACACGGTTCTGGACGTTTACCTGATCGATGTTCGGGTCGCTCTCGACGTCGAACGTCACGCGAAGGGTCATCGTACCGTCGTCCGCATTGGTCGACCGCATGTACAGCATGTCCTCGACGCCGTTGACCTGCTGCTCGAGCGGCGTCGCCACGGATTCTTCGATGGTCACGGCATCGGCGCCCGTGTAGGTCGCGCTGACGAAGATCAGCGGAGGCACGATCGCAGGGAACTGTGCAATCGGAAGGCCCAGCATGGCCACGAGACCGCCGATCACGGTGATGATCGCGATCACGATCGCGACGATCGGTCGTTGCACGAAGAACCTGGACATTAGTTGGCCGCCTCTGTCGACCGCACGCCGGTCACGACGGTACCTTCGCGAAGCTGCCCACCATCGAGGACCACGCGCATGCCCGCCTGGAGCCCCTCCTCGACAATCCACTGGTTGTCGACCCGACCGGCCACTGAAACACGTCGCACCTGCACTCGGTCGTCTGGAGCCAGCACGCGTACCTCGTATGTTCCCTGCAGTTCGACGACCGCCCGCTGCGGCACGAGGAGCGCGTTCGGCCGGCTCCCCGTTGTCGCCGTCACGCGGCCGTACTGGCCGGGTCGAAGGACATGCCGCGGATTCGGAAAGGACGCGCCGATGCGGATCGTGCCCGTGTTGGGATCGATCTGCCGGTCGGCCACGAGGAAGGTGCCACGCTCCGGGTACGTCGAGCCATCCGCGAGCGTCAGCGTCAGCCCGCCGGAGGCCCACGGCCGACCGCGCGAGCCGCCGTTCAGAAGATCCGCGATCCGCAGGTAGTCCTGCTCGGCCATCGCGAAGTAGGCCCGAATAGGGTCGACCTGCGAGACGGTCGTCAACAGTGTCGACGGTCCGACCAGATCACCGATCTGCGCAGTGGCAATCGCCGCAATGCCGTCGACGAGTGAACGGACTTTGGTGAACTCGACGTTCAAGGCGGCGGTTTCGACAGCGGCGGTCGCGGCCTTCACCCCCGCCTGTGCTGCGAGATTCGCCTGGATGTCGTTATCGAGCTGGCTCCGCGCGAACGCTCGCTGCTCCGCCAGCGGCCTGTCGCGGTCCAGGTCGCGCGTCGTTCGTCCGAGCTCTGCCTGCGCCTGCGCGACGTTCGCACGGGCCTGCGCGAGTGCGGCGTCGAACGGACGACTGTCAATCTCGAACAGCACCTGTCCCCGCCGGACACTGCTGCCTTCCGTGTAGGCGCGCCGAATCAGGTAGCCGGAGACCTGCGGACGGATTTGGGCGTTCACGTACCCATCGAGGGTCGTGATCCACTCGGTCTCGAGGGGTACCGTCTGGGGAATCAGCTCGATGAACGCAACTTGGGGCGGAGGAGGCGCCTGAGTCGCGGCGTCGGTCCGGCTGCAGGCGTTCACCATCAATGCCGATACGGCGCACGCGAGACTCATAGACGCTTTGAATGTCATCTCTCACTTCCCTGCCTGTGATTGTCGTGAAAGCAGCCCGAATCGTCTGGCTGAATCTTGACCGGACTGGGCTCTTCTTGCGGTCTTGCCTCCTACCTCATCCGCAGCACAGGCTTGATGCATAGACCGGCTTCGACGTCTGCGGCGGCTCTGTTGACATCTTCCAGGTCGTAGAACCTGATCAGCTTGTCAAAGGGAAAACGCCCTTGGAGATGCAGCTCGATCAGCTCGGGAATCAAACTGTGCGGGATGCTATCGCCCTCGACGATCCCTCGAATCGAGAGCCCCGATCGCAACACCTCGTTCACGTCGAACGAGGCGTCAGTACCCAATTGCGGCGCACCGACGACACCGCACACCCCACGGATGCCGAGTGCATCCACGGCCTGACGCAGCACTTCCGGATATCCCGTCGATTCCAGTGTGGAATCCATCCCGTGCCGGGTGATCTCGCGAATACGCGACACGGCGTCCTCTTCGCCGCTGTTGACGACATGCGTCGCGCCCAACTCCCTGGCCAGTGCGAGCCTGGAGGGAACGACATCGACAGCGACGATCGTCGCCGCGCCGGCGACTCGTGCAGCCATCACCGCGCTCAAGCCGACCGCGCCCGCGCCGAAGGCGGCGAACCGCGAACCGGCGCGGAGCTTCAGGACGTTGAACACGGCGCCGGCTCCCGTCTGGATGCCGCAGCCGAGGGGACCGAGCCATTCCAGAGGCGCGTCTTTGCGGACTTTCACCAGACTGCGTTCCTTGGCGATCGCATGGGTGGCAAATGACGATTGCCCGAAGAAATGGTCGTGGAGAGCGTCACCGTCGTAAGCGGTGAGCGCCGTGGTCCCGTCGCCGTACGCCCCTCCGAAATTGAGGCCATAGAAGTGCTCGCAATACGCCGGCTCGCCACGGTCGCAAGGGCGGCAGCGGCCGCACGACATGTAGGTCATGACGACGTGGTCGCCCGGCGACAACGTGGTCACCGCCGAACCCACGACCTCGACGATCCCCGCACCTTCATGACCGAGAACCGCAGGCAACGGGACGGGATAGAACTGGTCGCGAATGATCAGGTCGGTGCGGCAGATGCCGGTCGCGACCACACGAATCAATGCCTCGTCTGGCCTCGGTCCATCCAGGTACGCCGTCTCGACGCTGAACGGCCCTCCCGGCTTCCGGACAACAGCAGCTTTGATCGCGCGAGGTGTGGGAAGAGTGTGCACGAGGCCAATGCGTCGGGCGCTGAGCTTCACAACCGAGATCTTGACAGGCCAAGGTCCGCTCGATCTTGGATGGTTGTGCGACGAGAGGGATGTTCTTGCTTAGTTGTCCCTAGCGGTGACGCCACCGGGCGGCGCTCGGGGTCATTCCCATCAGTCGGCGGAAGTGCCTCGCGAAGTGGCTGTGATCTGAGAAGCCGACCGAAAGCGCGATCTCCGAGAGTGGCAGGTCGGTTTGAGTGAGCATCTTCTGCGCGCGTTCCACGCGTTGGCGCAGAAGGTATTCGTGCGGCGGCACCCCTATCGTCTGTTTGAACGCCCGTGCGAAGTGATGCACGGACAGGCGAGCCGTCGAGGCGAGCGCTTCGAGGCTGACGTTTTCCTCGATATGGGACTCGATGTACTCGCGGATACGTCGCGCCAGTGCCGGCGGCAGTCCGCCTCGAATAGGCTCTTCAGACGCGGCCGAATTCGCTGAACGTGCCAGGGCCTCGATTCGGGGTCGCGAGTGGATCGGAACGTCGCCCGAACGTATCCAGCGTTTAGATGGCCCTTCCGGAGCCGTGACCAAAGCCTGCCAGGGCTCATGACTCCGAGTGTCCCTGAGCAGCGCGACGCGATCCTGCCCGCTGCTGCCGTGGCGCAATGCAAAAGAGGGTGCATCTTCGAACAGCGCCGACAGCTGCAGGCCCTGACTGAGTCGCCGATCGTCGACGTTCAACATCGCTCGCGCAACACGATCGGCGCCGATGACCTGTCGGTCGGCGTCCACGGCGAGGAGCATCGCGGGGCCGTTCTCCTCCGATCGGGCCGCCGCGATGATCCAGGCGTTGCGAAAATGCTCACGAAAGAGCCGTTCCCCGATGGCGCGCGCGGCGGTCGTGGTCGCGGCCAGGGCTAGAGCATGCGATTGATCCGCCAACTCCGGCTCGATCGATGAGCTGTCCAGCACCGCCACGAGGTGTCCGCTTGCGTCGAAGATGGGCGCGCCGGCACAGCTGAGGCTGGAATGTCGTGAACGAAAATGCTGATCGCGGTGAACGCTGATCGGACGCTCTTCGGCGATGCACGTGCCGATGCCGTTCGTCCCTTCCACACCCTCGGCCCAGACGCCTCCGACCCACGTCCCCCAGTGCTTGAACTGATCGGCGAGCGACTTCTTCCCGCGATGATCGATCGCGATCCCGTTCCTGTCACACAGCAGAACGACGTAATCCACCTGCCGTACGATCGCATACAGGCGATCGACTTCCTCCGAGGCGTTGACAAGAACATCACGCAGCGGCTCGGCGGAGGCCCGGATTTCAGTCGCGGTGACGATGTTGGGAACTGCCGGACTCGCCACGTCGACGCGATGCTCGAACGCCGAGCGTTTCCAGGACTCCGCGACGTCATGGACATCAAGAGCGGGAGTGCCGCCTTCCAACGCGACGCGGACGAGTTCAGTGTGCGACGGTTTGACGGCGGCATCGCTGATCCGAGGCCCGACTGTCGTACGCATGTTCCGCTCCTCGCGAGCCGCCTCAGCC
Organism: uncultured Acidobacteriota bacterium; assembly: GCA_963847125.1. Classification (GTDB taxonomy): domain Bacteria; phylum Acidobacteriota; class Vicinamibacteria; order Vicinamibacterales; family 2-12-FULL-66-21; genus DATAEE01. The sequence continues at coordinate 34,441 of CAWJYM010000003.1, read as the reverse complement.
GTGGAAACTCCAGAGTAGATGGCCGAGCCCCAGCATGACATGAACTCGGCCTCCTACGAAACAGATCGACCGTCGCCAGCGTCGCCAGATCGATGAGTTTGTCACTACGCCCGTCGAGCACTCGCAGATGCGAGCGACCGGTAGGGGGTGACTGGACCATGGCCTGCCCCCGTGCGCTGGACGGCGGCCGTGATTTCGTCGAGATCACGCAACGTCAACTCCAGCGAGGCGGCCCGGATCCAGCCGTCCACCTGCGTCGGCGTGCGCGCACCCGCGATCGCGCCAGTCACACCGGGCCAGGTCAGCGTCCAGGCGATTGCAACGGCGGATACGGACGTGCCGTGGCGCTCCGCAACGGGACCGAGCGCGCTCCGCAGCGCGAGGTTTCGTCCGAGCGCCGGCTGCTGAAACTCGACGGCCTTGCGCCGCCAGTCGTCCTTCGCCATCGTCGCGACGCGCTCGGCCGTGAAGGTCTCCGTCAGCAGACCGGATTCCATCGGGCTATAGCAGATGACACTCGTGTCGTGCCTCGCACACCATGGGATCGTTCCTTCGGCGGCTGCGCGGTTGATCAGTGAGAAGTGCGGCTGAAGCGAATCGACGTGCCGGATCGCCTCGCAACGAGCGAGCAGCGGAAGATCGAAGTTCGACACGCCAGCCGCGCGGACCTTTCCCTCGCGGACCAGCTCGATCATCGTGGCCCACGAATCCTCCACCGCCGTTCCGGTCTCATCGGGCCAGTGAAACTGGTACAGATCGATGCGCTCGACGCCGAGGCGCCCGAGCGACGCTTCGCATTCGCGGCGGATCGACTCGGGCGTGAGCACGCGGCGTGGCGCTGCCATGCGATCGTTGTCGTCCCACACAAGTCCGCACTTCGTGAAGATGAATGGCCGGTCAGACGGCGGGAGCTCGCGCAGCAGGCGGCCAACGACCTCCTCGGAGTGCCCGAGACCGTAAGCCGCCGCGGTATCGATCCAGTTGATGCCCAGATCGATCGCGTGCCGCATGGTCGCTATGGAATCGGCGTCGTCCTGCGGCCCCCAGCCGAACGCCCAGCCGCCGCCACCGATAGCCCACGATCCGAAGCCAACCCGAGTGATGTTCAATCCGCTGCGACCGAATGAAACAGTAGGCAATGTCATGATGGTCCCTTCCTTGCTGTTGCTGGCGCGCATGCGCCCTTTACTCTGCGCGCACCACCGGTGCGTCGACGACGTGCTCCCCGACGAACCAGACCTGAAGCTCGTTCGTGCGAATGACGTCGCTGACGAGCAGGTCGTTCGTGCCATCGTCGCCACGGTCGGTGGCGCTGCGCGCCATCGTGCGCGCCTCCTTCAACACGATCTCGTGTGCATGCAGCAGACGCGAGATCTGAACAGGCACCTCCTCGCGACCCTTCGGAACACGCGGGATGATCGTCGACTCCGCCACGTCATGTGCCATCGCTATGCTGACGCCGCCAAGCAGCTGGATCCGCTCGGCGATCTTGTCGACGAGCTCGTTCTGCTCTTCGTAGTGCTTGTCGAACAGCAGATGCAACTGGTAGAACGTGTGGCCTGCGACCTGCCAATGATGCTTCTTGTACATGTCCCGCAGCGTGATCGTGTCGGCCAGGAGCTGGTTCAGATTGTCGACGCTCTCCTTGCAGACGCTCGCGCTCAGCGCAATGGGCATTGAAATGAGGTGGCCGAACGGCTGAATCTCGTGAGCATGCTGCTTGGTAATCGGCGTCGCGCGGCGAGCGATCTGGTCGGCATCGAGAGTCTTTACAGACATGAATGAATCTCCTGTTCCTCCGCCGAGTGATCGAGCTCAGGCGGCAGCCGCGCCTTGGCGGGCCTGGACTCAGGATGGTCGAAACCCGGGCGGTGGTCTTGCATGAACGTGCGGCCGATGGGATGTTCTTGCGCGGCGCCAAGGTAATCAAGAACATCCCACTCGCGGGCGGTGCCAATGCCTGCTGCCAGCCTGGTGCCCGATCGTCTGGTGGGCTTGATCGCGCGCGGTTGGGCCGATCTCGACTGGTCGGCACTCGGGCTTCTCGCGGCGTCAGATGCGGGTCTGAACGACACTCCCGCGGCGGCTAAGGCACTTGCGAGGCGGCCGTGACATTCGGAGCTATGCCATTCAGCCGGACCACCGGGTCCCGCGAAGGTCCTTCCAGGAACCGCCCTCCGTGTACCGCTCAGGATGCAGGATCCTGGAACGCGGATCCTCCGCGGTGTCGAGCTGAAGGACCATCCACTTCGGATAGGGAATACCTGGATCCGACGCCGCGTCGAGCAGCCGGACGTCCTCATCCGAGAGCCGAAGGTCTACGGCACGGATGTTGTCTTCGAGTTGGTCTGGTTTCCGGGCAGCGACGATCACGCTGCTGACAGCCGGCCGGCTGAGCACCCATGCGATCGCCACACGGGCCGGGCTGACGCCATGACGTGCGGCCACCTCCTTCAGCGCATCCACGACGCGGTAGCCCATCTCACTGTCGAAGGGCACGAACTGACCCGCGTCGGCGAATCGGCTGCCGGCAGGCGGCGGGTTGTTGCGGCTGTACTTTCCCGCCAGGAAACCACCGGCCAGCGGGCTCCAGACCAGGATGCCGATGTTGTGGTACTCGGCGAACGATTGGAACTCGTGTTCGAGGCCTCGGCCAACAAGGCTGTAGTGCATCTGCGCAGTCACATACTTCTCCAACCCCAGGCTGTCCTGCAGCATGACCGCCGTAGCGGCCTGCCATGACAGCAGGTTGGAGAGCCCGATATAGCGGACCTTTCCGTGCCGCACAAGATCGTCGAGCGTCCGCAGGGTCTCCTCCAGCGGTGTGTTGCTGTCCCATCCGTGCACCTGGTACAGATCGATGTAATCGGTTTGGAGGCGCCTGAGACTGCCCTCGACTTCGCGCATGATGTTCACACGGGTCGCGCCGCTCCGGTTGAAGTTCTCGCTCATTGGCAGCCGGACCTTTGTCGCCAGCACGATCTCTTCCCGGATGCCTTTCAAGGCGTTGCCCAATAACGTCTCGCTCTCGCCAAGGCTGTAGACGTCGGCCGTATCGATGAAATTGATGCCACTGTCCAGTGCCAGCTTCACCATCCGCGTGGTGTCCTCCTGGCCAAGGTTGCCCATGTTCATCTTGCCGCCGAACTGCATGCTGCCGAGCGCCACCTCGCTCACGATGAGACCGGTATGTCCAAGTGTTCTGTGCTTCACGTCGGTGCTCCTTGTGCGCATCGTGTCGGATCTTAGTACCAGGCACGTCGGGCCTCGCCGGCGACCAGGCGAACACGATCAGCCTCTATCCTGACGCGTCGAGCCGTGGCCGGCTTGAAGGATCGGGCGAAGTGTTGGAGGTTCTTGACGCGAACGCGATCTCGGCTCGACTGTGGGTTGCGACCGAGCTGGCCGCAAGATCGTCCACCCCGGCGCATGGACGTCCAAGATCGGCTTTTGTCATGGCGCCAGAATCGACTCAGCGCATGTCTGAACACCAACATTGGAGGCCACTGTGACTAAGAGACCACTCGAGGCGAAGGTTATTGCAATCCTCGTCGCCGACGGGTTTGAACAAGTCGAGCCGCGTGCTCGTGACAGCAGAAATTGAGGTGATTCGCCATGAACCGACGAGAAGCATTGGAGGTACTGGCGGCGATGACCCTGTCGGGCGTCGCCCGCGAGACGTCCGCGTCTACGGAGCCGACGGCGTCGGAACGCCACTCCACCACGCAGGGACCTTCGGCCGCGATGACATACAGGCCGCTCGGGAAGACCGGCGAGAAGGTCTCCGCCATTGGGCTTGGTGGCCACCACATCGGCCGCCCCAAGGATCCCGCGGAAGGGATTCGCCTCGTGCGCAGCGCCATCGACCGCGGCATCACGTTCATGGACAACTGCTGGGATTACCAGGACGGCGAGGCCGAGCGGCGCATGGGACAGGCGCTTCGAGATGGCTATCGGAAGCGGGTCTTCCTGATGACGAAGTTCGATGGGCGGACGAGGGCATCGACCGCCAGGCAGATCGATGAGTCCCTGGAGCGCCTTCAGACCGACACGATCGACCTGATCCAGTATCACGAGAACATCCGGATGGAAGATCCGGATCGGTTCTTCGCCGCCGATGGACCGCTCGAAGCGCTCGTCGCAGCGAAGAAGGCGGGGAAGGTGCGCTACATCGGGTTCACGGGCCACAAGGACCCCGTCGTGCACCTGCGGATGCTCGACGTGGCGGACCAGCACAAGTTTCAATTCGACGCGTGTCAGCTGCCGTTGAACGTCATGGATGCGCATTTCCGCAGCTTCGAACGTGAAGTGCTGCCGAGGCTCGTCAAGCAGGGGATCGCGGTGCTCGGCATGAAGCCGATGGGCGACGGACTCGTGCTGAAGAGCGGCGCGGTGAAGGCTATCGAATGTCTGCACTACGCCCTGAATCTGCCGACGTCGGTGGTGATCACGGGGTGCGAGAGCATGGAGCGGCTCGATCAAGCGTTCGAAGCGGTGCGCACGTTCCGTCCTCTATCGCGGGCACAGGTCGACGGCATCCTGCAGAAGACGAAACAGGCGGCAATGACCGGCCAGTACGAGCTGTTCAAGACGAGCGATCGATTCGACGGCACCGCGCACAACCCCCAGTGGATGAGATGACGGCCCCTATGGACGATTGTGGATTGAGCTACAGATCTACAGGACGGCATGAATGGAGGGATCGGCGGAGAGGGTGCCTGCCAAGCCGAAGCTCGCAGGGGGATCGCGCGCGAGCGAAGGCTGGGGATTCGGTCTTTGTGGCCGAGGCGAAGCCGGAGGCCCAATGACCGTCGCAAGCGTTCAACGTTCCCTCCGTGGAATCACCGGAAGAAGAACGTGCGAGGGACGTTCGGCGTCGTGGTAGACGGTCTGCCGCGCCACGTTGACCCTGGCGGTCGTGGCGAACGCTTCCCCCGTGTTCGAGTTGCGATCGAACTGCGGGAAGTGGCTGCTCGTCACGTGGACGCGCACGCGGTGCCCTTTTTGAAACGCCACCGACGTCCCCACCAGATCGATCTCGAACCGATACACCTGACCCGGCTTCAGCAGCGTCGGCCCGCTCAGGCTCTCGCGGTAACGGGCACGCACGATTCCCTCGGCCATGTTGTAGCTCGAACCATCCGGATACACATCCACGAGCTTGGCGACGAAATCCGTGTCGGGTGCGTCAGACGATGCGTACAGCACCACCTTGACAGGACCAGTCACCTCGAGCTCCTGCTGCAGAACATCCGACGTGTAGACGAGGACGTCCTGTCGCGTTTCGACGGGACGCTGGTCCTGCGGCCCGGCTGCGGTCGGCGTTCCACAGCAGTTGTTGCCACCCAGAGAGGGAACCGGCTCGTTTGGATCGTACCGAAAGCGATCCGAGATCGACGCGGCTGCGGGCTTCGTCCATGTCAGACGGCCGTCGCCTCGATCAGTATTCGCCTTGCCGGCGCTGTCGAAGTAGAACGGCCGGTAGTCCGCCCGCGCCAGCGGATACTCACGTTCGTACACCCACTCGTTGCGCCCCATGACGAACAGTTTCACCGGCGGTTCGGTCGAGAACCCGTTGTCGATCCCCTTCAGCCAGTAGTCGTACCAGCGAAGCTGAAGGTGATTCGCGTCAACCATCGCGGTCGGACCGAAATCGAGCGCGCCGAACTTCTGGGATGCGCCGTGCCCCCACGGTCCGATGACGAGGTGACTCATGCGGCGGGCCTTCTCGGTCGCTCCCTTCTGACTCATCCCCACGTAGCCGCGCAGAGTCCCCTGGCTGAAGATGTCGAACCATCCGCCGAAGGTGTGCACAGGAACGGAAATCTTCTGAAACACCTCCTCGACGTTGAGCGGCTTCCAGTAGCCGTCGTAATCGGGATGGGCCAGCCAGTCGTCGTAGAATTTCGCCTGCCGTCCCACCAGCTTCTGCATCGTCTTCAGCGGCAGGTGCTTCTGGACGTCGTCGTAATGAATCGCGTGAAGCCCGTCCACGGTGTGCGGACCGGGGTTCTGCATGATCCGCGATTCCTGGCGGACGGGCCCCCACCCGAAGTTGAACGAGAGGCGCCAGCCGCCATTGAGCGTGATCCAGTCGTGGTAGATGCTGGTCGACGCCACCATGGGAAAGATCGTCACGAGGCTGGGCGGCCCGGCCTGCGCGGCGCGCCACTGGTTCTGGCCGAGGTAAGAGCCGCCCTGCATCGCCACTTTGCCATCGGACCATTTCTGTTTCGCGGTCCACTCAATCGTGTCGTAGCCGTCCTTCTCGTCGTTGAAGAATGGTTCCCAGACGCCGTCCGATTCGTGGCGTCCCCTCACGTCCTGGAACACATACACGTAGCCCCGTCGCGCGAAGTACACGGCTGCGTCGTAGGCCGTGGGATAGCGCTCGGTACTGTAGGGTGTTCTGGACACAAGGACGGGATGCCGGCCGTCGCCGACGGGACGATAGACATCCGCGTAGAGAGTGATGCCGTCCCGCATGCGAATCGGGGCGCGGTTCTCAATCAGGATGTCGTTTCTGGGCGGAATGTCGGCCGGGAACGTGACGGCTGCAGAGCCCTGGAGGGCCGCCGGCCAGTCTGAACTCAGGACAACGGCCGCAAAAGCCGCCAGCAGGGCGCACGCGGTCCGAGCGAGGCGCGCGGTGGTGTGATCAGGCATGGGGCCCCTCAGCGCTGGGCGTCCGTCTTCGCCCTTGCCGGCTGCTCGAGCACTTGCCTGAGTCTCCGCGCGACGATTCTCTCCTCTCCCGGCCGCATCATCCACACGCCGACGACGAGGGCGGGACCATCGCTGCGCGTGCCGATTGAAGGCTCTCCGTCCCTCAAGGCCCTCACCACATCGACTGCGCTGATGCCGAGTGCCGCCGCGTCCCATGTGATGCGCACGTGCGGAACGTGGTTGGCCACTTCCGGCACGAAGATCTCGGCGGTGACGCCTGGGACCGCAGCGGCGCTCCTGCGGATCTCCTCGGCGCGCTTCTCGAACTCGCGCTGCTCCTTCGCGTGATCCTTCTCGAGGTACAGCTCGAGCGCCGCGAGCATGCCGAGCATCTCTTCCTTGTTCACCTTCATGCCGCGGCCGACCGTGTTGCTGTTGGGCGGACCGTTCAGGCGTGCGGCCGCGATGAGATCTTTCCTGCCCAGGAGCAGGCCGGCGCTCTGCGGGCCCCGGATCCCCTTGCCGCCGGAAAACGCGACGAGGTCGAAGCCCATCTTCGTGTACTTCCAGAGGTTGTCCACCGGAGGCACATCGGCTGCGGCGTCGTTGAGGGTCGGAATTCCATGCTTCTTGCCGAGCCGGGTGAACTCCTCGTCCTGGATCTGCCCTTCCTTATTGTTGTTGTTGTAGAAGAGCATCATGGCGCTCTTCGCGTTGACGGCTCGCTCGAGATCCTCGCGCGTCTCCACTTCGACCAGCCTCACTCCGCAGTTGCGCACCGCGTGGTCGTACCCGAACCGGTGGGATTTCTGGATGATGACCTCGCTCTTCATCGACGTCAGATCGGGAAGATCGATCATCTTCTGCCGGTCCTGGCCCGTGAGGACGGCTGCCGTGCCCAAGGTCAGCGCGGAGGCCGCGCCCGACGTCACCATTGCGCCTTCGCTGTGAACGAGCGCCGCGATCCGTTCCCCTACCTTGTCGTGCAGCTCGTCGAGCATCACGTAATGCCTGGAGGCGTAGGTGATTGCCTCCATGACCTCGGGTGGCATGAGCGAGGCGGTCATGGCGGTGTAGGTGCCGGCCGCGTTGATGAAAGGCCGGACACCCAGTTCTTTCAGGTAGTCGCGGCCGCCCCTGGCCGCGGCCGCCGGCGTCGCGCTCGCCCCGACGAAGCCCCCCACCACCGGCAATGCCGACAGGCTTTCGAGGAAACGTCTGCGGCTCCACATGAGGGAGAAGGCTACCTCGGTTTCATCGACGCTGCGAGAACAGATTGCGGGAGGTGATCGCGGCCCAGTCCTGAGTGAGCGATCAGGGTTCCTCGAACAACGGCCGGTAGTCGCGCTCATAGAGAGCCGGCCCTGCCAAACGGAGCGCGAGATTGCGAAGGCGGGCGGGCAGAGTCCGGATGCGATCCCTGCGACGGGTTCGCTGCTGCACCCACTGGATGCGAGCACGCCTCCGCTCACCGAACGCTGACAGGGCCTCGGGCGGCGAGCCGTGGATCGCCAGCATGTGGGTCAGCACCAGAGCATCCTCCAGGGCCATGGATGCACCCTCGGCCATGTTGGGCGACGTCGCGTGCGCCGCGTCGCCGATGAGCACGACACGGCCCTGAACCCAGGTGTCGACGACGATCTCCTCGATGGGAGAGAAATGGATAGAGTCGAAGGTCTCGAGCTCGCTGAGGATGCTCGGCACCGGTTCGGCGAACGCCGCGAAGAGCGCCCTCAGCCGGTCTGGATCCCGTCCGGTGGGGTCCTCCGTTGCGAGGGTCGCGAGATCCGCATAGCAGTAAAGACGATTCGGCCCGACAGGCATCGCCAGGAATGTGCGCCGCCGGCCGAGCATCGCCGTCCACGTTTCTATCGCGCCGGAGTGATCGACGAGGAGCCGCCAGCTCACCTGGCCGAGATGCCGCGGACGGATGTTGCCAAACACGAGTCGCCGAATGAGCGAATGGATCCCGTCGGCTCCGACGACCAGGTCATAGCTCTCAGTCGAATCATCAGCGAACGTCACGCCGACCTCGTCATCCTCCTGACTCAGCGCTGACAGGGTGGTGCCAAGCCGCATGGGAACATCCGCGGCGCTCTCGAGCAGAATCCGATGAAGCTCACCACGAGCGATGCCCACACAGGGGCCGACCTGGTTCCAGAGCTTCGCCAGGTCGATTTCCGCAAGCACTCGGCCGGTGTGATCCAGGATTCGCTGATGCGACATCCGGACAGCTCGAGCCAGCACCTTGTCCGCAAGACCAAGCGCCCCCAGAGCACGAAAGCCGTTGCCGGGGAGGTACAGGCCGGTGCCGCCCATTGGCCACGATTCGGCACGCTCGACGATTTCCGGAACGAAACCTTGCTGGCGGAGCGCTCGGCCGAGTGCGAGACCCGCGATTCCGCCGCCGACGATCAGGATGCGAAGCGGCGCGGGCATGCGTGCCCTGCGATCTTCGCGGCTTGTTCGTCGGATGCCTCCGCCTCAGCGAGTAGGCGTCGACGCAGATTCAGCTCGCGGTTGATCGCAGACCCACGTCTGCCTATCGCGAAGAACTCTGGCACCAGTCCGGGCGATCCCCGCAAAGCGGCCGCAAGTGTCCATTGCAGCACTTGTCGAACGGGGAAGGTTTCCTGGGGCGAGAGCTGGTGCTCCATGGTGGCCGCGAGCCGCGCCCGGAGAGCGGGCGTCTTCGCCGCATGCGAAAAGACGACTTGCTGAAGCCTCATCGGAGGTCCTAACGCTCCTTCGTCCTGCCCTAAGAAGAAGTACGGGAGGGCGTCGACGTCCCTGGCGCGCCACCATCGATGCAGCGCCGCATCGGTTCCCTTCGCGATCGCCGACGCCAGGCTGCGCGTCTGGAGGAGCGCCTCAGTGATGCCATCTCCTATGACGAACTCTTTGTGATGGCCGGCGTCACCCACGAGCGTCCAACCGTTTCCGGCCGCTCGTCGGAAAAAATACCGTTCCTTCAGCGTGCCGCGGATACGTCCATCCGGCGCCGAACCGGCGATCAGCGGACCGGTTGTGGAATCGGAGGCAAGGTCGGCGACGAGCGCGGCGTCAGGATCGGCGCGCCACGTCATGGCCTGCTCCACCGGCGGCAGGCTGCCGATCAGCAGTTGATCGTGATCGGTCTGAAAGATCACGCGGATGTGTCCATCCGTGTTCGCGACGTACATCCCGAATGGATAGGCCGGATCGGTTCGCCAGAACCCGGGAGCGTTCCAGTAACCCCAGAACATCGCTCGCGGGGCGTCGTATGCGAGGTACTCTTCCGCCTCGACCAGGCGTGCGACCGTGGAATGACGACCGTCGGCTCCCACAACGAGCCCCGCCCTGAATTCGCGCTCCTGACCCCCAGCCCCGGCGGCTCGCACGCCGACAACCCGATCGCCGTCTCGCACGAGTGAGGTGACCCGTGTCTGGTCAAGAAGCTCGACGCCCGCTGACGCCGCCGCATCCTGTAAGAGACCGTCGAGTCGTTTCCGGCGCGGACGGTACCTCGGCTCTCCCGTCGCCGAACTCGACGTCAACGGCGGCGTCGTTCTTTCGCAGGCGCACGATGTGGGTCGGCGGCGCGACCGCGCGGACCGCGGCGCCGACACCCACGCTGTCGAGGACGTCGATCCCTGGCGGATGGATGGTATGAGTCGACAGGATTTGATCGCTCGGCAGTCGGTCTTTGTCCAGAAGCAGGACGGACGCCCCGGATCTGGCGAGGAAGGTCGCGAGCGTCGCACCGGCGCACCGTGCGCCGACGATGACGACGTCATACCTGGCTTCTGCAGTCACGGCCGGGCCTCGGCCCTTTTCGGAAACCCGCTCAGGCCCGCCCAAAGATGCTGCGCCGCGTAGGCGCGCCAGGGCCGCCAGCGCTCGGCTCTTGCGAGCAATGCGCGAGGTGTTGGTCTCCTGCCATCTGCATCGGTCAAGGCACGCAACAGGCCGATGTCGCCGGCCGGAAACGCATCGGGCTCGCGGAGCTCCCGCATCGCGATGTACTGCGCGGTCCAGTCGCCAATGCCGGGGAGCGCGCGAAGCTGGTCCACGCACTCAGTCAGGCTTCGTCCGGCGCCGAGGACCTGCGGATCCGCCACGACCGCCCCCGCCAGCGACGCGATCGTCGCGGCGCGGCTCCGCGGCATCCCGAGCATCGTCAGGTCCGCCGACGCGAGACGTTCCGGATGCGGAAAGACATGCGTCAGCCCCTCAGCCTCCAGGCCATCGGTCAGCGGCAGGCCGTAACGCGTGACCAGTTTTCCGGCCAGGCCGACCGCCGCAGCCACCGTGATCTGCTGACCCAGTACGGCGCGAACCGCGAGCTCGAACCCATCCCACGCACCCGGAACGCGCAGGCCCGGCCGCGCCGCGACCAGTGGGGCGAGCGTCCGATCTTCGGCGAGCTGCGCGTTGATCGCCTGAGGATCGGCGGCGAGATCGAAGACGCGTCGCAGGCGCGCGATGATCGTCGGCAGCGCGGACAACCGTGGGAATCGGATCGCGGCGCGAAGGGCGTTCCCGGCGGCCGGCTCCACGGCGACCACGCCGTGCACGCCTCCTATCTCAATCGTGCGCGCGTATCGATCGCCCGACACGACTTCGATGCGCGGAATGGCGCGGGCCCTCAGAAACGACATCATGGCGGGCCAGTCGTATGGCGGTCGATAGCCAAGAAGAAGGACCACTTCGCCATTCGCGTCGGACCATGAGTCGGCGCCCGCGGCCCGGCGCAGGGCTCCCGGCGGACGGCCGAAGAGACGGCGGAAGCTCTCGTTGAAGCGTCGGATGCTGCGAAATCCCGACGCGAACGCCACTTCGGCCATCGGCAGCCGTGTTTCGACGATCAGCTGTTTGGCGAGCAGGATTCGCTTCGTTTGCGCGACCGAAACGGGTGACGCGCCGAGATGCTGTCGAAACAGCCGGCGGAACTGTCGCTCGCCGACGCCCACGCGCTCGGCCAGGCGATCGATCCCGCTTTCATCGAGCGCGCCCGCGTCGATGAGCGCCAGCGCTCGTGACACCGTGTTCGACGTTCCGCGCCAGGCGGGACACTCGGGCGCTATTTCCGGCCGGCACCGCAGACAGGGACGGAAGCCCGCTTCCTGCGCGGCCGCCGCGGTCGGATAAAACGTCATGTTCTCGCGCCTGGGCATGCGCGCCGAACAGATCGGACGGCAGTAGATTCCCGTGGTCCTGACGGCGCCGAACAGGCGGCCGTCGAAGCGCGCGTCGCGGGTGCTGAACGCGCGATAGCATGCGTCGACGTCGAGATCCATGACCTAACGTTGCTCCCGCGCCCGCGGGATGTCTAGCGGTTTTCGGACATCGACATTCACGGCCGAGCTCACCCACAACGCTCGCCCGGGCGTCAGTGGATCCGGCCGGGACTCCCACCTTCGTTCGAGCGCCACACGTCAGGATCGGCCAGGACGAGGGCTTCCACTTCGTCTATCGTGAGCTCGAGGTTGGACCAGAGCTGAAGATCCACGAGCACCTCCATCGGAGACCTGGCAAATCGATCACGAAGGTGCTCGTCGGTCACTAACGCGTGGACGACGGAATTCACTGCCTGTTGAGACATGGCCTGCATCCTGCTGCCATCCGAATCGTTTCTATCGTGATCTACGCGTGACGCGGGTGAAGCGGATTCATCGGTGGAGACGAGCTCAACCGAGCGCGCCGGGGCGCGGCCGCCTGGATGGGATTGACGCAAAGACCTCTGTATCGTAAAGTCTAACGGAAATGCCGGCCCAGTCCTGAAGGCATCATGTCGAAGAGTCGGATCGAGACCTGGCTGTACGCGATCGTCGTGGCCGTTGGCCTGCTACTCGCGGCGATTCCGGGGCTCTGGATATATGCGAGGGCCACGGCGACGCCCCTGCACCCGAACCCGCAGGACGCGCCGTCCGTGACGCATTCGGCCCCGTTGCCAAAGTGGGCCGACGCCGTGGAGCAGGGGCGGCAGATCGTCCGTGCGGGTCTCGGCGAGCAGAACCTGCCCGGGTTGTCGGTGGCAGTCGGTGCCGGTGGCGAGATCGTGTGGGCCGAAGGCTTTGGCTGGGCGGATCTCGAGAACCGGGTGAAGGTCACGCCAGACACGCGGTTCAGGATCGGAACCGCCTCCAAGGCGCTCACCTCCGCCGCGGTCGGCCTGCTGCTGGAGAAAGACCGGCTGAAGCTCGATGACGTGATTCAGACGCACGTGCCCGCGTTCCCGGAAAAACAGTGGCCCGTTACACTGCGCCAGTTGATGGGGCATCTCGCCGGCGTCAGGAACGACGGCGGTGACGAGGAGCCGCTGTCGGTGCGCTGCGAGCGGACGGTCGAAGGGCTGCAGCGCTTTGCGGAGCGTCCGCTGCTGTTCGAGCCGGGGACCCAGTACCGCTATTCGAACTACGGCTGGATCCTGGTGAGCGCGGCCGTCGAAGCGGCCGCGGACGAGCCGTTCTCCAGGTTCATGCGGAAGCAGATCTTCGAGCCGCTGGGCATGGATGAAACGAGGGCCGACGCCGCGACGGAGCCGAGCCCGGATCGGGCCCTTTTCTACTTCCCGAGGTTCGCGGCGGATCCCCGCTACGGCCTGCAGGCGCCGCGCGAGGTCGATTATTCCTGCTTTGCGGGATCCGGCGCATTCGTGTCCACCCCGTCCGACCTGGTGCGCTTCGTGATGGCGATCAACAGCGGCAAGCTGCTGCAACCCGCCACGGTCCGATTACTCCAGGCGCCACAGCGACTGGCCTCCGGGCAGGAGACGGGTTACGGTCTTGGCTGGGACCTCGAGACCGTCGCGCTGGCGGGCGAACAAACGCGCGCGGTCGGCCACGACGGGGAGTTGATGGGCGGGATGGTGGCCTCTTTCATGGCGTTCCCCGAGCACGGGATCGTCGTGTCCGTGACGTCGAACATCTCCTACGCGGACACGTTTGCCGTTGCGTTGAAAATCGCGCAGGCCTTCGCGGAACAAGCGAAAAGTCCAGCGCGCAAGTGATGCGTCAGCCGGACACGGGGATCTTCTTCCGGAATCTACGCGTGCGCGCCGCGAGCGTGGTCAGCCACTTCAGTTCGAGATCGATGCCGTTCCTGAAGACCTCGACGAGCGACGGAGGGAGGACCGACCAATCGATGGTGTGCTTTCCCCAGTCGGGGCGAAGGCCGTCGTAGTCGGTGAAGCGATACGTGCGCGACAGCTCCCACGAGCTGAGCAGCTGTCCCGTCTGCTCGATCATGTCAGGATCGGCTGCCAGCGCCGCGATCGCGCGGCCGACGAACAGCGGCGATTCGGAGACGAGGAAGTTCGGGTCTTTCTTCCCCGCGTCGCGCCAGTTCTCCTCGGTGACGCCGAAATGCTCCAGCATCTTCTCGGACCGCAGGAATCCTGGCGTCACCGCGACGCACGTCACGCGGTGCGGCTTCAGCTCGGTCGCCCAGTTCAGAGCCAGGACCTTGTCCGCTATCTTCACCGCCTGCGCCATCGGGTTTCCGCCGGCACTGAGGATGTCGTTCTCGGTGACCTCGACGATCAGGCCGCTGCGGCGGCGCATCATCAGCTGCGCCGCGTGCTTCGCCGTGATGATCCGCGAGGTCAGCGCCTGCCGGAAAATCGTGTCGGCGTCCTTCAGGTTCGCCTGCCAGAACTCGCCCCACTGGCCCATCAGCGGATCTTCGCCGGCGATGCTGTTGACGAGGATGTCGACGCGTTTGTGTTTGCGGGCGATGCGTCCGAACAGCGCCTTCACCTCGGGCTCGACGGTGTGATCGACGCGAACCGCGATGGCGATGCCGCCGGCGGCATTGATCATCGCGGCCGTCTGGTCGATCGTTTCCCGGCGCTTGTACGGAGACGGACGCCCTTTGACGCTGCGCCCGGTGCAGTACACCGTGGCGCCCGCCTCGCCGAGGGCACGGGCGATCCCGCGGCCGGCGCCGCGCGTGGCCCCGGCAACCACGGCAACCTTCCCTGTCAGCGCCTTCGCTACGCGTGCGGCCATACGGTCGCTCATTCTACGACGGCTCAATTCCGCCTTGAAACCTGGGCGGGGAAGAGGTGCGGCGTTGGCGATCCGCCCTTGATGCGATACCTTCCGTTTCGTGAAGCGAACTCCGGCGCGGGCCCGTCAGACACCATGGGCGACGATCGCGGTCGCGCTTGGTGGTGCGGCGCTCGGGGCGGCGGCTCTGCTGATGCTGAGCGCCGGGAAACCTGAGAACACCACCACCACCGATCCGCCCGCCGGGCCCGCGAGCGCGGCATCCGCCTCCACCTCCGCCGAGCCCGATCAGTGCGTGACCTGTCACGCGCCGATTGTTGAAGCCTACCGCGGGCACGGGATGTCCCGGAGCGTCGGGCGTCCTGACGCCATCACGCCCGGAACCGTCGCCAATCCCGCGTCTGGAGTCCGCTACACGATCAACACCATCGGCGGCACTCCGTCGCTCACCGCCTCGATGCCGGATGGCGGCACACGCCGCCAGCGCATCGTCGGGCGCATCGGCGCGGGGATCTTCGACGTCTCGTGGGTCGGCACCGAGATTGACTCCGCAGGCCGAACAGATACGGGACGCCTGTTCTTCGCGCCGGTCGAAACGATAACCGGCAGCGGCGTTCGGCTCTCGCCGTTCGAGCTTCATGAGCGATCGCCGGGGCTCGACATGCCGCTGACCGGCGACTGCCTGACGTGTCACACGCTCGATCGCCCGGCTGGAGCCTCGACGCGCTTCCCGCCACACCAGCATGGCGCCGATGCGTTCGACACCTTGCGCCCTCTCGGCTGCAGCGCGTGCCACGGTGAGGTCGGCGAGCACGCACGGATCATGCGCAGCCGAAGCGGCTCGAAGCCCGCCGGACTCGGGGTGACAAGACTCTGGCGGCTCTCACCCGGCGAGCAGCGGGACATCTGCGCGCGCTGCCATCTCCAGGGCGACGCCCGCATCGACCTGGTGGACGGCACGGTCGACCGGACCCATCCGATCGCCGGCCAGATTCCCGTGCTCGTGCCGGAGGGAACGATCGTGGACTTCCGCTTCGTGGGACAGATGGAGCGGCTCGCGCTCTCCAGGTGCTTCACGTCATCTCCCGCGATGACCTGCACCACGTGCCACGATCCGCATGCCGGAGTGCGAGCGCAGGGGGTCGAGTCGTTCGACAGGGCCTGCGTCAACTGTCACGAGAAACTCGGCGCGCACACGTCTCTCACCGTGGCGCAGGTGACCGGCGAGCCTGCGCGCAGCGCTCGCGGGTGCGTCGACTGCCACGTGCGGCGCAGCCAGCCATTCGACCTCCCGCACGTGAGGGCGGCCGACCACTTCATCCGTCGCCGCATCGAGCGACCGCAGCACGACATCCCGCACCGGCAGTTCGCCGCGCGCGAGGCCGGGCTCACGATTTTTCATGACGGCCGCCTGCGCTCGGCGCTCGAGAGCACGCCCGGGCGCCGGTGGGCCTCCGGCGTCATGGCCATGGGCCTGGTCACGATGGGACGGTTTGCCGAGGCCGCGCGCCACCTCGAGGCGTTTCCGCCGCCGGGCTCAGATGCGGCTCGAGTGGCGTCCGCCCCGCCTGGACTGGCGCCGCTCGAAACGTCCGCCGCGTTTCATACGGTGCGAGGTTTTGCCTTGATGGGCGCCGGGAAGATCGCCGAGGCGACGCGCGCCTTCTCGGATGCCATCAGGATCGATCCGGGTGCGGCCGGCGCGCGCCTGGCACGGGCTCGCATCAGCCTCGACGCCGGCGACCTCGCGGGCGTCGGCGTCGACACCGAAGCGGTGATCAAGGCGTATCCACGGGCCGAACAGCCCTGGGACCTCCGGATGGAGGTCGCCCGGCGCGTCGGCCGCGCTGACCTGGAGCTGTCGGCCGCAGATGCGTCGGCGCGTCTCTGGCCGTTCAATCCGCGCACGTGGGCCATCATCGCCGACCTGGCGGAACGGAGCGGCCAGACCGAACGCGCGCGCCACGCGCGCGAGCGCCTGCGGACGCTCAGCCCGTCGGCACAGGATTTTCATACCGCGCGCGACAGCCCAGGGGACACGAGACAACGTAGATGAGGCGCCGACAATGATGCGTCTTCACTTCCGACAGCGGCTGTCTGGTTTTGCGATGCTCGCGGCGTGCACGGTTCTGGTGTCGAGTGGCGCCCGCGTCGTCTCCCAGACCACCGGGTCGCACACGCCTGATGGCCCGTTCCTGATGGAGAAGCTCGGCCGTGGATTGGTGGCGGTGCGCACGACGCCAACCGAGATCTATCTCAGCTGGCGGCTGCTCGCGACCGATCGTGAGGGGATCGCGTTCAACCTCTATCGCTCGACAGACGAGGGCGCACCGCAAAGGCTGAATACCGAACCGATCGCGCTGACCACGGACTTCGTGGATGGCGCCGCGCCGATGGATGTCGCGTCGTACACGTACTTCGTCCGATCCGTGATCGATGGAGCGGAGGAGGAGCCGAGCCCGCCGTTCACGCTCTCCGCCGTCGACCCGCCCCGACCGTACCTGCGCGTCGCGCTCCAGCGGCCGGAAGGCGGAGTGGAGGGCGGCTCCAGTTTCACCTACAGCGCGAACGATGCGAGCGTCGCGGACCTGAATGGCGACGGCGAATACGAGGTCGTCGTCAAGTGGGAACCGTCGAATCCGCGCGACAGCTCGCAAGATGGATTCACGGGACCGAATATCTTCGACGCCTACGAGCTCGACGGCACGCTGCTCTGGCGCATTTATCTGGGCATCAACCTCCGCGCAGGCCCGCACCACGTCCAGTTCCTTGTCTACGATCTGGATGGAGATGGCCGCGCCGAATTCGTCACCAAGACCGCCCCCGGGACCAGGGACGGACTCGGACAGTTCGTCGCCGATCCCTCCAAGTTCGTCGGCGAGTATCCGGCCGTGGTGGATCACGCCGCGGACTACCGCAACACCGCCGGTCGTCCACTTACCGGCCCGGAGTTCCTCACGATCTTCGATGGCGGCACTGGTGAAGAACTGGCCTCGACACGATTCTTCCCCGAACGGCATCCGGACACCGATTTCCCCACGGGTGCTCAGTTGTTCTCGATCTGGGGTGACAGCTTCGGCAACCGTGTCGAGCGTCTCTACGCCGGCATCGCGTATCTCGACGGTCACCGCCCGAGCCTCGTCTGGGGACGCGGCTACGCGAAAGGGCAGCAAGGGCACCCGGGTCGCATCGCTCTCCGCGCGTGGAACTGGCGCGACGGGCAACTCACGGAGTTGTGGACGCTCGATTCACGCGGCCACGCCAGCGAGAACGCCATCACTGGACAGGGTGCGCACAGTCTGAGCATCGCCGATCTCACCGGCGACGGGCGCCACGATGTCGTCTACGGCCAGTTGTGGGTCGGGGCCGATGGCGAACTGTTGCGCACCGGCTGGGGACACGGCGACGCCTTGCACGTGTCCAACATGGATCCTGATCGTCCCGGGCAGCACGTCTTCCAGCCGCACGAGAGCGCAGCCCAGTACGGTCCGAACGCGCTGTCGTTCGACGATGGCCTGTCGCGCCAGTTGGTCTGGGGCGTCACGGCGACAGGGGACATCGGCCGCGGCGTGGCGGCGGACGTGGACCCGCGTTTTCGCGGCTATGAAATGTGGGGTTCAGGAACGACCGGTGGCCTCTACAACGCGCAACTCTCTCAAGCGAGCGAGTCCGGCCCGCGTGGCGTGCAGGTGTCGCCGCGAAAGCCGAGCTCGATCAATCACGTTGTCTGGTGGACCGGCGACCTGCTGCGCGAGCTGCTCGACGGCATCACGATCTCGAAATGGAATTGGGAGACAGAGACGACGGGCGTGCTGCTGGCGCCGCCCGGCGTTGCGTCGAACAACGGAACCAAGGCGAATCCCAGCCTGCAGGCCGACATCGTCGGTGACTGGCGGGAGGAGGTCGTCTGGCGGGAGAGCGACAGCACCGAGCTGCGTATCTACACGACGACAATGCCGGCGGCGCAGCGCCTCTACACGTTGATGCACGACCATCAATACCGCGTCGCAATCGCCTGGCAGAACGTCGGCTACAACCAGCCGCCCCATCCGAGCTTCTATCTTGGCGATGGCATGGCGCCGCAGGTTCGTCCAGACATCTTCGTCGAGCGCGACACGACGGCTCCCGTCATTCACTCTGCCGTTGCGTCGCCGAACGTGCTCTGGCCGCCCAACCACAAGATGCGAGACGTCACGGTGACCGTGAAGATCACCGACGACATCGATCGGCAGCCGTTGACGAGGATTCTCGAAGTGACGAGCAACGAGCCGGAGCTGGGAGCCGGCTCAGGCGACCACGCGCCGGATTGGGAGATTACCGGAGACCTGACACTGCGGCTGCGCGCCGAGCGTAGTGGCGCCGGACACGGCCGTGTATACACGATCAAAGTACAGAGTACCGATTTCTTCGGCAATGCGAGCGTGACGTCGACAACGGTCAGTGTGCCGCATGATTGAAGGAGGCACGGGGAGGACTGGCAACTTTTTCCAGCGCAGGCCCAATGAGCATATGGAGCCCGCGATCAGGGCGCCACTGTCTGACTGCGGCTGCCGAGTTCGGCCAGCAGTTTGTGGAGCCTTGCATGGTCCACGGGCTTGACGACGTGGGCGTCGAATCCCGCTTCCTCTGACCGGCGACGATCTTCGTCTTGCCCCCACCCGGTCAGGGCCACGAGCACCGGACGCCTCCTGCCACTGGCCTGTTCACGAATTCGACGAGCCGCTTCATAGCCGTTGAGCTGAGGTAGGCCAATGTCCAGCAGGATGACGTCTGGATCAAGTTTGATCGCCGCTCCCACGGCCGCCATGCCGTCGTGAACGGTGTGCGTTTCGTGTCCGCTGAACTTGAGAAGCGTGGCGAGCATGTCGGCCGAGTCGCGATTGTCATCGACAATGAGAATCCTGAGCGGCGTCACCGCGGGCTCGGTCGTCGGCGACAGCGGTGCCTCCATGGCCGCTTCCGTCACAATCGGCAGGCGTACGACGAACTCACTGCCCTGATCGATACCAGGGCTGCTCGCCCGCACGGTACCGCCGTGCATCTCGACCAGGGTCCTCACGAGCGTCAAGCCGATGCCAAGCCCCGTCATTGAGCGTTCCAGCGACGTATCGAGCTGCGTGAACATGTCGAAGATGCCTTCGAGCCGATCCGGGGCGATGCCGACACCCGTATCGCGCACACTGATGACGATCTGCGGAGCGAGTCCGTTTGACGAGGCTTCCGCGTGGTCGGGTCTTGTTTGCTCGCGTTCCACTGTGAGCCAGATGTGACCGTCCCGCTCGGTGAACTTGCACGCGTTGTTCAAGAGGTTACCCACGATCTGCGCCAGTCGAGTCGGGTCGGCGTTCACGTACACCGGAACCGTCGGCAGCGCGACCGTCAGTTTCTGACCTCTCCGCTCGGCGATCGGGCGGGCGGCTTCCACTGCGTGGTGGACGACAGACGCCACCTCGACCCTCTCTCGGCGAAGGTCGATCTTGCCGCGGCTGATCCGACCCGCGTCGAGCAGGTCGTCGACCAGCCTCACCATCTGTCCAACCTGACGCTGCAGTACGTCCAGTGCGTGGTCGACACGAGGACTCAGGTCCAGGCTCTCTGTCCCTTCCAGTCTCTTTGCTCGACGTAAGATCTCGATCGACACGAGGATGGGCGCGAGCGGGTTCCGGAGCTCATGGGCGAGCATCGCGAGGAACTCGTTTTTGTGCCGGTCTGCCTCGAGCAGCGTCTCTGCCGCCTTCTTACGTTCGGTGATATCGCGGGCAATCGTCGATGTGCCGACCACCTGCTTCTGGCGGTCAAGGATGGGAGAAACCCTGAGAGACACGTCGACCATTGTGCCGTCTTTGCGCCGGCGGACGGTTTCATCTTGCTCGACCACTTCCCCCCGGCCGATGCGTGCAAGCACCGCCGGTTCCTCGTCGACTCGCTCCGGTGGGATGAGAAGCGTCAGGGGTTGCCCCATCGCTTCCGCGGCGGTGTAGCCAAACAGCCGTTCTGCACCGGCATTCCAACTGGTGATGATGGCGTTGAGATCCGTGCTGATGATCGCATCGTCCGACGATTCGACGATCGCGGCCAGCCTGGCCTGTGCCTCGTCCGCTCGCCTGCGATCGGAGACGTCGGCGATCATCCCCACCCATTCGCGCACAGTGCCGTCTGGACTCAGTGCGGGTACAGCTCGCACGTGTGTCCAACGCCAGTCGCCGCTGACATGCCGTAGCCGGTACTCGGTGTCTACGGGCGTGCGCTCGTCGACGGCGCGCAGCCAGAGCTGACGCACACGTGCGCGGTCGTCGGGATGGATCGCGTCGAGCCAGCCGAATTCCTGCCATTGCTCGAGCGTCTGACCTGTAAACGCTCGCCACGAAGTTGAATCCTCGACGACCGCGCCACTCGGGTCGGCGGTCCACACGATCTGTGACGAGACGTCGATGAGCGCCTGATTGCGGGCTTGCGTAAGACGCACGGCAGCCTGGGCCGTGGTCGCCTCGGTGACGTCCTGGATGCCCAGGAGAATGCGCTCAGGTTGGCCGGCCCCATCGTCAAGCCGCCGGCCATTGAGGAGCATCGTACGACGTCCGAGGCGTTCGAAGTCGTGCGTGACCTCGAACTCATCGAACACGGGCTGGCCGTGGAGGATACCCTCAAGCAGCTCGCGCAGCCTCGGGATGTTCCACTGCTGGTTGCCCAATTCGTGCACCAGGCGCCCTTCAGATTGCGATGGCGACACCCCGAACGTGCGGTAGAACGCCTCGTTGGCGGTATGGACACGCAGGTCGGCGTTCAGAATCACCAGGGGATCGCGCGTGGTGCGTACGACGGCGTCGGCGTAATCGCGTGCGGCGGCGATCGCCAGTTCGCTGCGCTTGAGGTCGTTGACGTCCACGAGCACCAGCACCGCGCCGTCTACTTTGTTGTCGATCGTCAGGTAGGGGCGTACGCGCAGGACGAACCAGCGGCCTTCCTTGTCCCGCACTTCGCGCTCGTGCGCGCGAACCGTATCGATGACGTCCGTAATGAGCTCGTCGAGGTCAGGTACATCGAGGTGGAGCCGCACACGCCCAATCGGACGGCCCACGTCCGCGGCCAGCAGGTTGAAATATTTCTCGGCTTGCGCGCTGAAACGCCGGATCGTCAGGTTGCGGGCCAGCAGAATGATCGCCACGTTGGCGGACGTCTGCACGTTGACCAGGTCACTGTTGAGGCGATTCAGCTCGGCGTTGCGATTCGCCATCTCCTCGTTGACCGTGGTCAACTCTTCATTGGCCGACTCCAGTTCTTCCTTCGACGTCTCCAGTTCTTCGTTGATGCTCTGCAGTTCCTCATTGGCCGACTGAACTTCTTCGTTCGAGGCTTGCAGTTCTTCGTTTGCTGCCTCGTGCTGTTCCTGGATGGCCTGCAGGTAGTCGCGCGTTTCGGCGAGATCGGATTCGATCTCGGCGACTCGGCGCGACTCGCCGACCCGAGAGGTTCGGTTTGTCTGTGCCTTGCCCGACGTCCTCGCTCGACGCGCGCCACGCGCCACCTGGGTCTCGGGCGTTGCGGGATCCTGTCGGTCCGCATCGTCGAACACGATCAGGAAGCATCGATCCCGCAGGTTCTTCAACGGGATGACTCGCAGGTGCACGGTCCGGATCGTGCCGTCCTGCTCCACCCGCACGTTGTCCGTGCGCACGGTCTTGTTGTCCTTCTTCGCCTTGTTGATCGCCGTGCGTAGCGGCAGCATCAGCCCGTTGCGGGCCATCTTCAGGACGTCGAAGCTCGCCTTGCCGGTCGGCGGCTCGAGGTACGCACCGGTCGGACCCCGGAACTGCAGGATCTGCAGATCGGCGGTGATGAGCACGGCGGGAGGGGCGAACTCGTTGACGCTGACGCGGTCTGCCTCGCGCTGCGCGTTGAGTTCGCCGCGGAAGCCCTCCACGGCGCCTCCCTGTTCTGCTGGGATCCGAGGAGGAGTCCCGATCGCTCGGGAGTCGAGCGCACCTAGCGCGGCGCGGCCTTTCCTGGCCGGCAGTTGAAAGGCCGGTGTGGGCGCCGCCTTTTTCGCATAGAGCTTATGTTTCCGGTCCACGGGCTCGAACAGCTCCGTGAACGTGCCGATAGATTCCGATGCGCCCAGATACAGGAAGCCGCCGGGCTTCAACGCGTAATGGAAGACCGGGAACACCTTTTTCTGCAATCCTGGTTCGAGGTAAATCAGCACGTTGCGGCAGCTGATGAGATCCATCCGCGAGAACGGCGGATCGCTCATCATGTTCTGACGAGCGAACACCACCATCTCGCGCAACGCCTTGTTGATCCGATACCCGCCTTCCTCTTCGACGAAGAACCGTCGCAACCGCTCTGGAGAGAGATCCTGCGCGACACTCTTCGCGTAGAGACCGTACCTCGCCTTGTCGAGCAGCGCGTCGTTCAAGTCCGTGGCGAACACCTGCAGCGTGCGCATCCGGGGTGCCTTCTCGGCGGCCTCAACGAACGACATGGCCAGGGAGTACGCCTCCTGGCCGGTGGAGCAGCCGAGTACCCACATACGAAGCGGGTCATCACCGCCTTGTTGCAGAAGGGCGGGCAGGACCTTGTGCCGCAACACGTCGAAGGCGTCCGGGTTGCGGAAGAAACTCGTCACGCTGATGAGGACGTCGGAGTACAGCGCGTCGAGCTCGTGGGTGTTCCCCCGCAGAAACTGGGCGTAGCGATCGAGCGTGTCGTGCTTGGTGAGGACGAGACGCCGGGTGATGCGGCGCTGAATGGTACTGGACTTGTACTGCGAGAAGTCCACGCCGGAATGGTTGCGGAGGAGAAGCAGAATCTTCTTGAACCCCTCTTCCGCGTTCCTTCTCCCGGTCTTGTCGGCACGATCGCGTCCGGCCTCGGCTCGTGCCTGCGTCGCTCCGGTGTCGGGATCGCCTGTTCCGCCCGATGGCAGCGGCGTGTCGTCGTCCTCGTGTGCCGTCGCGGACGCGCGATCGTCCTCTGCCCGAGTCAGTCCATCGGCCGCGGCTCTCGCGATCTCTGGATGCTTGGCGATGCGCGCGATCTCGTGCGCGATGTGCTCTGGCGAGAGCACGAAGTCCACGCAACCAGCGGCGACGGCGCTGCGCGGCATCGAGTCATAGCGCGCGGACTCGTCCTGCGCGAAGGTGATGCCGCCTTCGGCTTTGATCGCCTCCAAGCCCACAGTGCCATCGGTGGCCGCGCCGGAGAGGATCACGCCGATCGCCAACTCGCGCTGATCCGCCGCCAATGCCTCGAGGAAGAAGTCGATCGATCGATGCGGCGCGCGCGTCTCGGGGCGCGGGAGCAAGGTCAACACGCCGCCGGTGATGCCGAGGTTCGTGTTGCGGGGAATCACGTAGACGTGATTCGGCTCGACCCGCAACTTGTTGGTGACTTCCTTCACCGGCATCGTCGTGGCCCGGCCCAGGAGTTGCGTTAGCGCACTCTCATGCTGCGGATCGAGATGCTGCACGAACACGAAGCCCATGCCCGTGTCAATCGGCAGGTGCTTGAGCAACGCCGTGAACGCCTCGAGTCCGCCCGCCGAGGCGCCGATTCCCACGATCGGAAACGACCCGCCTGCACGTGACTCGTCGCGCGTGTCGGTGGCGCCTTCAGCCGCCGAGGCCAACGCGCGACCGCCACGGGCCTTCTTCATCAGGGTTCTCCGTCGGCAACGTCCAGCCGACATGGCCGACCGAAGCGTGGTCGGATCGAAGGCCGAGCATTGGCCTGCCATCCGCCAACGGTCCACATCCGAAGACGACGAAAATCACAGCTCTAGCCGACCGCGCAACACGGCCGGCCGAAGCCAAGTATTAATGAGTAGGCCGCCACCGGGTTCTGCGACGACCGCATTCCGGACGGGGGACGGAACGTTGCGGGGCCACGCTCCAGCCCAGCCAGAAAAGGAATTCTACTCGCGAGTAAGATTCAGGCAAAGTGTGCGACGGTTGAGGTCTGAATACCGTCAGAAATCGTACGGCTTCAGGCGGTGTGGGTTGCCGACCCGACCGTCGATTCGGAGTGATTATCTACCGACGGCTTCGTAGTTCGTTCGGATGACGTCGTAGCATTCGCAGGCGGCTTCCTTCAGACGATTTCGATCTGCCAGGGTGACCCAACGGCCTTCCACGTTGAGAATTCCCGCCTTTTCGAGCACGGAGACTAGCACGCTCACCGTGGGTCGGTTCGTGCCCAAGAGTTGCGCGAGGAACTCTTTCGTCACGGCGAAGCGGTCTGAATCCACGCGGTCGAGCGTCATCAGGATCCAACGCGCGCACCGTTCCTGCAATCCGTGCAGCCCGTTGCAGGCCGATGTGCGCATTGAGGCAATCAGCAGCGCGTGCGAATAGGCGGTCAGTACGTCCCGGAAATAACCGTTTTCCTTCATTTCTCGGTCGAGATCGGCGACCGGCAGCCTCAGTGCCGTGCCTTCGATGACCACGATGGTTTCGCACGGCATGCTTGGTGCGCCGACGCTCGCCGAGATCCATGACGCGCCCTCACGACCGACTGTTGCGGCCTCGATCGTGTCGCCGTTCGACATCAGTGTCATCAGGCACAGGACAGCATTCTCAGGAAAGAATACGCAATCGATCGGTTCATTCGGTTTGTACACGACTTGTTTTGGCCGAAGCTTCACGCGCGTGAGCTTCTTCGCGACGCGTTCGAATGCGCCCGCCTCCAGGGAATTGAGCAGTTGATTGACTGATTGTCTTTTAGTGATGGGCTTCATCGGCGGAGTTCCGCAAAATCGGACCAAACGATCATGTTCGCCTCAACGTCCTGAACCAGTTGGAGTCAGCCGCGCACGTTAGCGCCTCGATGCATCTCGGGCGCGGGCCTTATCGCGGCCTCTCGACGGATGGCGGGCGACCTGCGGGGCCTGGCGGCGTACGGCGGCGCGGGCAGAAAGAGGAAACCGCCATCGGCGCGGGGTGCGACCGTAGACCGACCGACATCGAGCTTGGTTAGTCTAACCGGTTCTCGATTCGACTCCAGGCTGCATGGTCTCCACTGTCGCAATCGCCGTCTCACGCTGGTTGTCCTTGCCGTGGCGAAGTCCTTCCGCTGACAGAGGCACATCGACGTCCGGTTCCACGCCCCGACCTTCGACGATAGCTCCCCGCCACGTGTACCAGCCGGCGGCCGGAAAGCGCAGGACGAATCCATGGCCGGCTGAAAAGTTTCCGCCGCCAAGCACTTGGCCGCCCGTCCGCGTTCCGACGATCCTCGCCAGCCCATTCTCTGTAGCAAACGCCGCGACCATCTCGCCGGCGCTCAACGTATGCTCGTTGACGAGCATGACAATCCGTCCGTGGAATGGCTTGGAACCCAGACCCTCCGTCATGAGCCGGATCGAGCGATCGCGGTGGAGGACCAGGAACCGGACCGCCATTCGGTCTTTGTGGCCGAGGCGACGCCGGAGGCCCAATGACCGTCTCCGCCTTCGCGGCTACGCCGCTACGGCGAGACAACCTTCGCCGTGACGCTCACCGACGGGGCCTGCAAACCAGAGCCGCGAGCGAAGCGAGCGATTTGGCGAAGGTTGGCGGACCCGAGCCGCCAACGACCGAGCCGAAGGTGAGGGAGTTGGAACTACTAAAGCTTCCTTAGCACTAGCTTGTCGCCTGCAATGAGAGCCTCTTTCTTGGCTCGCGTCCACCTCTTCGACTGGCGCTCGCGTTTGAGACAATCGTCCCGCGTCGGATGTTGCTCTGTATAGACGAGCCGAACCGGGAGCCGCTTTGCAGTGTGTGCTGCCGCGGCTCCGTCGTTGTGCCTCGCTAAACGACGCTCCACCTCGTTGGTTTCCCCGATGTAAAGCGAGTCGTCAGCACACCGCAACATGTACACGAACCACATGGGACGACGATGCCATCGTCCAAGGGTGGAGGGGTTGGAATTGTTGCCCTTCGACTTGCTCGCTTCGCTGGATCGCTCAGGGCATTCTCCCTGGCATTGGCTCGCCATGAGCGAGCCTTTCCGGCTCGCCCTCAGGCGAGCCGGAAGGCGAGTCGAATGGCGGAGAGGGTGGGATTCGGTCTTCGTGGCCGAGCCGATGGCGGAGGTCCAATGACCGTCGCAAGCCCGCCGGAGCCGCCAACGACCGAGCGAAGGTGAGGATGGCGGAGAGGGTGGGATTCGAACCACGGCAGCAGTCGAGTTCTCGAATGATTCAGCTAATACAGGCCAATCAAAGCTATAGAACCCATCGAAATCGCGTTACGGGAATAAAACTGGATAAATTGCTGGTCACGAATTGGTGCTATTCTGCCGTCGTGCCGGCCGGTAGTTTGAGCCTCTATCGTCTGCATTCCCGCGACTGTGCCGCACCGCGCGAAGGGTCGTCGCTGGACCCGCTGCAACTGCGCCGTCTGGACCCAAGGATCGCTTGCCGGGCCGATGGGTGAAGATGAGCCTGAAGACCCGCAACTGGGCGGCCGCGGCCAAGGTCATTCACAACTGGGAAGCGACCGGCAAGATCGGCGAAGAGCCGCCCGACATTCCGACGATCAAGAAGGCCGTCGAGAAGTACCTCGCAGACGCCGAGGCGCGTCATCTCGCCGCGGAAACGGTGCGCAAGCGTCGCGAGCTCCTGGAAGGCAAGCTGCTCCCGTTCTGCGAGGCCGGCGGCTACGACATCCTGAAGCATCTCGATGTCGACGTGCTGCGCACGTTCCGCGCGTCGTGGCCGTACGCGCCGCTCTCGGCGCGCAAGCGGCTCGAGTATCTGCGCAGCTTCTTCCGCTTCTGCCAGGACAGCGGGTGGGTCGATCGCAATCCCGGCGATGGCGGTGAAGAGCTCGAAGGTCGAGCAGAACCCCACGTTGCCCTTCAGCGACGACGAAGTCGAGCGCGTGCTCGTTGCCGCTCGCGCGCTCACCGGCTTTGGTCGCTACGGTCCGAAGATCGAACCGATGGTGCTGCTGCTTCGGTATTCAGGCTTGCGCATCCAGGATGCGGCCTGCCTCGAGCGGGCACGGTTGGTCGACGACAAACTGTTCCTCTATCAGCAGAAGACCGGGACGCCCGTGTACTGTCCGCTCCCGCCTCTTGTGGTCGAGCGCCTGACGGCGGTCAAGAACGACAACGAGCAGTTCTTCTTCTACGACGGCACGAGCCAGCGCGCAGAGCATGGTCAAGAGCTGGGATCGCGTGTTTCAGAAGGTGTTTGCGACGGCGAAGCCGGCGATCAAAGGCGGGCACCCGCATCGGTTCCGCGACACATTCGCTGTCTCGCTCCTGCTCAAAGGCGTGTCGATCGAGATCGTGTCGAAGCTGCTCGGACACAGTTCGATCAAGGTGACCGAACGGCACTACGCGCCGTGGGTCAAGGCGCGGCAGGAGCTGCTGGAGGCCGAGGTACGACGCATTTGGCATTCGGCAACTTGAAGCAAGCTTGTACAGCGGTCTCCTGAACCGCTGCCTTCTGGCTCACGCAGACGAAGAACCCAAACGCGAAGATGCCGGCCGACCGAACCGTTCATAGAGAATGGGGACCACGATCATGTTGAGTGCCGTCGAGCTCAGTAGGCCAAACATGATGACCATCGCCATCGGCGCTTGAATTTCGCTACCAGGTTCGCCGGCCGACAGTGCGATCGGCACGAGCGCCAGTCCCGCGGCGAGCGCGGTCATCAGGATCGGCACGAGCCGTTCGGTCGCGCCACGAACGACCGCCGTCTTGAAATCGGTCACGCCTTCGTGTTCCTGCAAGTGGCGAATGTGCGAGACGAGCATGATGCCGTTGCGCGTGGCAATCCCGAACAGCGTGATGAAGCCGACGATCGACGCCACGGACAGAACGCCGCCCGCCAGGTATACGCCGATGACACCGCCAATCAGCGCCAGCGGCAGATTGAGCATGATCAACAGACCGTCGCGCGACGAGCCGAACGCCGCCGAGAGGATGAAGAAGATCGCGACGATGACACCCAGTGAGAGCCAGAGGAGCTGCCTGGACGCCTGAGCCTCGCTTTCAAACTGACCGCCGTACTCGACGTGATAACCCTGCGGCAGTTTGACGTTCTGAGTGACGCGCTCCTGAATGTCGTTGACCACGCTGCGCAGGTCCCGCCCGGAGACGTTGCTCTGGACGACGATTCGGCGCTGGACGTTCTCCCGCATGACGAAGTTCGGGCCACGATCTTCCTGAATCGTTGCGACAGCAGACAGTGGAATCTGGCGACGGTCTGGTGTTTGGATCTGCGTCATGCCAATCGCGTCGAGCTCCGTCGAGTCGTCCAGGGCGTAGCGAACGACCAACGGAAAGGCGATCTGCCCCTGAAGAATCTGACCCACAGCATGGCCGACGCGCGCCGTCTGCAGAGCTTCTGCGACTGTGCCCGATTCGAGTCCCTGACGTGCGGCTGCTGCCGGATCGACGCGCACCTTGAGCGTCGGAATGTCGGTCTGGGCCTCTGTCGCGAGGTCGACCACTCCCTCCACCTGCGACATCTGACCTTGCACCTGGCTGGCCAGCTGGCGGAGGGTTGGAAGATCGTCGCCGAAGATCTTGACGGCGATGTTCGCGCGGGTGCCGGAGAGCATGTGGTCGATGCGGTGCGAGATCGGCTGGCCGATCGTGACGTTGGTGCCAGGGAGCAGTGAGACCTTCTGTCGCAGCTCCTCGAGCACCGTTTCGCGCGGCCGGTCCTTCATCTCGAGCCGGACGTCGATCTCCGCGGATTCGACGCCCTGCACGTGCTCGTCCAGTTCAGCCCTCCCGGTTCGCCGCGCGGTCGAAGTGACCTCGGGCACACTGAGCATCAGCCGCTCCAGGGCATTGCCGAGCGCGTTTGAATCCGCGAGGCTCGTGCCCGGAACCGTCACGGCGCTCACGGTCAAGGCGCCTTCGTTGAACTCAGGGAGAAACGATCTGCCCGCCGCAACGATGCCCACGAGCGCAGCAACCAACAGAGCGACGGCAGCGCTCAGAACTGTCCGCCAGTACGTGAACGCATGGCCGAGCCATCGCTCGTACGCGGCCTTGAGGCGTTGCGTCCACTTGGGCTCGGTACCCGACGCAATCAGGCGTGATTTCGGCAGGACCCAAGAGCACAGCACTGGTGTGACCGTGAGGGCGACGACAAGCGAAGCGGTCAGCGCTACGACATAGCCGAAACCAAGGGGCCGCAGCAGTCGGCCCTCGACGCTGCTCAACATGAACAGCGGCAAGAAGACGAGTGCGACAATGACGGTCGCGAAGACGACCGAGTGCCGAATTTCCGTGCTTGCGCGGTAGACGACCTCGAGGACGGGCAAGCGCTCGGACTCTGGTCGTGTCGCGTTTTCTCGCAGGCGCCGAACGACGTTCTCCACGTCGATGATGGCGTCGTCGACCAGCTCGCCGATGGCAATGGCGAGCCCGCCCAGGCTCATGCTGTTGATCGTGAGACCGAATCGATCCATCGCAATGACGGCCGCCACAAGCGATAACGGCAACGCGAGCAGCGTAATGACTGCCGCCCGGATGTTCATCAGGAACACCACGACAACGAGGATGACGAGGACCGCGCCCTCGATGAACGCCGTGAAGAGGTTGTCGAGCGACTGCTCGATGAAATCCGCCTGCCTGAACAGATCGCGATGGATCTGCATGCCCTGAGGCAGGGCTCGTTGGATATCTTCGAGCGTGGCGTCGAGGCGCTCGGTCAGTTCCAGTGTGTTGACCGCCGGCTGTTTCTGAATGCCAACGATGACGGCAGGTTTGGCATTGTGCGAGCCTTCGCCTCGCTTGATCGCCGCGCCTTCGCGAACGATACCCACGTCCTGTATGAGCACTGGGGCTGCATCCGTGGCCTTGACGCTGACCGCGGCGATGGCGTCGACGTCACCGAGACGGCCGACACCGCGCACGAGGTACTCCTGCCCTTGTGCGACCTGAAAGCCTGCGGTCGCGTTCTGATTCGCGGCGATCAGCGCTTTCTCAACTTCCTGAACCGTCACCTGGTGTGCCGCAAGCCGTATCGGATCGAGGACCACTTCGTACTGCTTCTGTTCGCCTCCCGTGGCGATGACTTGCGAGACGCCAGGAACGGCCAGAAGCCGACGTCTGACGACGGTTTCAGCGATGGTCCGGAGTTCCAGCGGCGAGTGGCGGTCTGACTCCAGGTCGATGAACAGCACCTCGCCCATGATCGAGGAGACTGGCGCCAGGAACGGGGGCTCGACGTTTGGAGGAAACGAACCTGAGACCAGCGTGAGCTTCTCCGTGACCGTTTGACGGGCGCGGTTGATGTCCTGCCCCCAATCGAACTCCACCCACACGACGGCGACACCGACCGCGGTCGCGGAGCGCACACGCCGAACGCCCGCGGCGCCATTCAGGGCGGATTCGATGGGGAAGGTGACCAGCGACTCGATCTCGAGCGGGTCCATGCCTGGCGCTTCGGCGAGGATGGTCACCGTCGGCGCCGTGAGATCCGGCAGCACATCCAATGGGATACGGGTGGCCGTCCAGCCGCCCCAAATGAGGAACGCAGCGGCGAGGGCCACCACGATAGGACGATGCCTGAGCGACCAGCGAATGAGTCCGTCAATCATGTTCAGCTCCGCTCAGTGCACGTGTCCGTGCGCCGGAACCGACGTTGACAACGACGCGAGTCGCACGAGGTATGCGCCTTTCGTCACCACGCGATCGCCAGGCTTGAGGCCTTCGGTGATCTGCACCACGTCGCCCGACCGCGGGCCGAGCGTCACCGCCCGCCGCTCGAAGGTTTCGCCTTCGCGCTGCACGAACACGATCGGCCGCCCGGCATCATCCACGATGGCTGTCGCGGGGACGACCGGACGCGCCTGTGTGGCCTCCAGCAACAAATGGAGGTATGCGGCCTGCCCCACCGGCAGTCCGATCGTCCGGTTCTCGAAGGCGAATGTGATGGGCAACGTCCGGGACTGTGGGTCCAGCACCTTGCCGACGCTCACGAGGCGGCCCGCCGGCAGGCGATCGGCTTCTCCGGCGATCTCGATTTCGGCGGCCTGCGCGAGGCGAGCGCGCGCCGCCTGTCCTTCGGGAACCTGACCGACGACGTGCACCTGTGAGGCATCTACCACGCGGAACAGTACGCTTCCGGCGGTGACGTTCGCCCCAGTTGCGGCATTGCGCTGAGCGATCACGCCGCTCACGGGGGCGCGGACGATGAACGACCCTTCGGCGTCAGTGGCACCCCCAGTGCGCGCGGCGTTGTACTGCGCCAGACTTGCCTCGGCCGCCGTCAGGCGAGCCGTCGCCTGCTCCTCGGCGGATCGCGCCTCGTCCAGACGTCTGCCAGGCGCCGCTCCCGCAGTCGTGAGCCGCTCGGCCCGCTCGCGATCGCGAGTCGCCAGGGCGAGCGCGGTCTGTGCTTCCGCGCGCGCCCGTTGAAGCTGCGGAAGGTCGGCTGGTGCCGAGGGTGGGGGCAGCATTCGGGCGAGTTCCTGCCCGCGAGATACATTCGCGCCAAGCGCGACCTCGACGACACGCGTCAAGCGACCGTCGATTGGCGCCACCACGTCGGCAGCACCGCCAGGTCTCGCTTCGAGGCGCGCCGGAACGCGGATCGACTCACGGACCGCTTGCTCCTTCACGAGTGCGGTCCCGAAATCCAGGCTCCATTGCTGTTCCTTCAGAAAACTGATGTCTGGTGCATCCTCGCCTGCTGCCGGCGCGGCAGCTCGGGCCGCTTCAGCATTCGGGTGCACATCGACGTCACCAACCCGATGTTCATCGTTCAATCCCGTGGCCTTCAGCGCGATCACGAGCTGGCGCTTGCCAGCATGCACCGGTTTCACGTTGACCCCGAAGATCCCTGGGCGAGACGGCGCGTCCACGCGGAACACTTCCGGTTGCGCCGCGCCGCCTTCGAGTCGAACCTCCACGTAGCCTTCAGTCAGCGCCTTGAAATCATTCAAACGCGTGAGGTGAATGGCGAATCGTGACGTGGAACCGACGGCGAGAGGCGGGTACTCGGCAAAGAGCTCCGTCTTCTCCGTCCATCGCGTGACGCTCAGCGCCTCGGGTTCTTCCGGCGCGGCTTCGGGCGCGGCGGAACGACTACACCCGGCCGCGAGCACGGCGATGAGTAAGGATGAGAACAGAGATTTCAAGGC
The DNA here is from genome assembly GCA_963847125.1 of uncultured Acidobacteriota bacterium. Taxonomy (GTDB): domain Bacteria; phylum Acidobacteriota; class Vicinamibacteria; order Vicinamibacterales; family 2-12-FULL-66-21; genus DATAEE01. Next base: position 1,691 of record CAWJYM010000003.1, on the reverse strand, counting down.
CACAATGTATCTCCCACTGCGCGTTCCAGAGCGATTTGTGCCAGGCGCGCGTCGAGCCGCAAATCGATGCTGCGAGTCCGTGCTCGTGAGGCGGTACGAGCCGCGTCGAGCAGCTCCAGAATGCCGACCTCACCCTCGCGATACGCGACCACTGCGATCTGCACCAGCTCCTCCGCGGCTCCCCTGCTGCTCTTGGGACAGCGCGGCTTGCCGGAGCGTCAGCACCTCCGAGGCGCCGGTGATCTCACTGCGGATGCGGTATTCAATGAACATGCGCTCGGCCTCTACTCGTAACCGCTCGGCCTCCCACCGCGCGGCGTCCCGGCCGCCGTCATCGAACAGGGGCAGCGCCACGGTCACCCCGAACACGCCGCCGGTTTTGCGTCCCGACAACTCGTCCGCTCGTTTCACGCCACCGAACAGATTCGGGGAAGGGAGCCGTGATTTTCGAGCCGCGTCGCCTTCGAACGTTGCGCGTTGACCGAGCTGCTCAAGGGCACGAAGCTCTGCGCGAGTGGACGTCGCTCGGGTGAACAACGTCTCAGAGGGGGACCGGCGGCTGCTGTGTGATCTCCGTGGCCGCAACTGTGGTGAGCAAAGCGTCACGCGGCAGCATGCCGGAGATCGTTCACGCGCGCTTCGGCGAGTGCCACTGCCGCGGACGTCACGACCTGATTGGTGTCGCGGAGCTCCTGTTCTGCGCGCAACCAATCGAATCGCGAGCCTTCGCCTTCTCGCTCACGGGTGCGAAGGATATCGATGAGCCGTTCCACCTCGCGCATGTGGGCTCGAAGGGACTCGAGCCGTTCCTGCTCGGCGACGACGCGAGCGACGGCCGCGGCGGCATCGGAGCGAAGCAGCCAGAGCCGCCGGTCGCGCTCGGCCTCTGCGGCGGCAGTCGCCGCAACGCCGGCTCGCGACAGCGCGTCACGCGCTCCGAACAACGACAGCGACTGCTCCGCCTGGAAGAATTCGGTGAAGCCCGCCCCTTCTCGGCTGTACGTGACGGACGGATTCGGATACGAGAGCCGCGCGAGCTGCTCGCGGCGAGTGACCTCCGATTCGGCCCGGATCGCCCTGGCCTGCGGCCCATCGCGCACAATCAGCTCCACGACTTCGCGCTCGGTTCGGCCCTGACCGGCGGCCACAGATGGCGCCAGCAGGCCGACCGCAGCGATCCAGGTACAGACCTGGGCTCGGGTCGGCATACAAACGGTCCTTGGTTAATCGAACTGACGGACGACCAGCGAAGCGCCGGTCAGGTGATCAGGCGTGCGGGGTGAGAGGCGGGGCGCGAGAAGGGGTTCGAGGGTCGAACGGCGGACCGTGAACTCGTACGTCTCTGGGACGCACAGCTGACTGGATGGGCACGCTCGGAACCATGAACGTTGGCCCTGGCAATACCCCGACGGCGATGTGCAGCTGCGACACGAAAGCGCAGCCCAGGCTGACGCTTACCGCGTGCCGCCCGGGATCGCAGGACTCGGCCTGAATGGCCGGGGTGTGATCCTCGTCCGCTACGGAATGGTGATCGCGAGCCGGTTCTGTCGGATGCTCGTGGTCGTGCGTGGCCGGCCCGTGGTGGTGGTCCGGATGATCGTGGCCGAGGTACTCGTGCACGTGCAGAGAGGCCCCCACGGCGGTTGACACCACCAAGGCCTGAATCAGCACTAATGCCAGGAGCCGGCGCA
>CAWJYM010000002.1:0-74091 GCA_963847125.1 uncultured Acidobacteriota bacterium | reverse complement strand
TGCTGCCCGTGATGAAGGTGTTCGAGGCCTGCTCGCTCTGAAACTCTGCGCCAAGGCTGACGCCGAGCGGTCCCGACACGTCGACATCCGACTGCAGACGCGTCGTGAACCGACGGCTTTCGGAGGTCGTCGGATCGTCCGGAGAGAACTGGCTCACGAACTCGCTGTCGAAGTCGCCGTAGGTGACCTGCGCACGATGCCGCCAGCGTTGACCGGTCGGTACGCGCCCGTCGAGCGAGAAGAGCACGTCGTTCTGGCCGCGCAATCCGGTCGACGGCCATATGCCCCGACGGGGTTCGAGCCGAACGGACCCGGGAACCCGCGCTCGTTGCCGGCGACGCGGATGCGTCCGCCGAGGCCGACGCCGCGCGTCCCGCGCCAGCCGCCTCCGAGCGCGACGAAGTGACGTTCGTGACCGTTGTTCGAGACTTCCTCGCCGGTCGCCGGCGCGGTGCCCTCAAAGCCGTCGCTCGCGAGTTGCTCGGCGGCAATCGCGCCGCTCCACCCTTCGTATGTGCCCGCCGCACTTCCGTCCACGCGCCACGTGCCGAGTTCCCCTTCGAACGATCCGTTCACGAGCGCGGGCTCACCCGCCGGCTGACGACCGACACGACGGCGCCGATCGCGCCGCCGCCGTACAACGCGCTCTGAGGCCCGCGCACGACCTCGACGCGTTCGATGCCCGCCGAGCCGAGATGCGCGAAGTGGTACCCCCCGCCGAAGGCGTTGCTCGAGACACCATCGATGAGCACGAGCGTGAAGTCCGATTCGCCGCCCCGGAAAGAGCGAGGTCAGACCTCCTGCGTTCCCTGAGCGGCTCACGGTGAGCCCGGGGACGAGCCGCAGGGCGTCGGCGATCGTATCGATCTGCCGCGCTTCGAGCGCCGGCGCGTCGATCGTCGTGACGCTGTCCGCGACGCGGGTGAGCGGCACTTCGACCTGTGCCGCAGACACGACGACCGACTCTTCGATCGCGCTGACGACGAGCGTCAGCGTCAAGACGCGACGGCCCGTCTCGTCCAGCGTGATCGCGATCGGCGCGGCGCGCAGACCGTCGCGCGACGCCGTGACCTGCAGGTCGTCCGCGGCAAGATCGACGACGCGAAACTCGCCGCGCTCATCGGTGACGGCGCAGCCGACGACGGCAGCCCCGCGTGTGACCAGGACCTCGGCGCCGGCCACGGGCCGGCCATCTGAATCGCCCGTGCGTCCGCGGAGGTCTGCGCCAAGCGCAGCGTTCGCGGTCACCGTCAACAACGAAGGTGGAAAGAGAGAGACGGGAGCGAGAGACAGAAACCACTGGACTCCTTCCGGCGTGCTGCGCGCCGTGGCATGCGACCGCCGCGGAAGGCGACGGACGCGATGGAGAAGCGCCGAGTGGCCGGGTATCCTGGCTTGCGCGCCGCGGAATCCGTGAATCCGCGGCCGCGCTTACAGTGGCGGCACCGCGTGGGCTTCGCTTCCGGCCGCCGGGCGAACGTTTGTAACCGCGAAGTATAGCATGCCAGAATTGAGCGAGTATGATGTGCGCCCGACTGGCGGCTGCGGGGCTGTCCGGGATCGGCGAGAAACTCGACTCCGGCGAGCGCCTGACGCTCGAAGACGGCGTGCGTCTGTTCGAACATCCCGATCTGCATGCGATCGGGCGACTCGCGAATCGTGAACGGGAGAAGCGGCACGGCGCGCGCACGTTCTACAACTTCAACCTCCGGCTCGAAGCCACGAACGTCTGCGAAGCCAGTTGCCTCTTCTGTTCGTTCGCGCGGCTGAAGCCGGGAGCGCGCCTGGGGCTACACGCTGTCGCTCGAGCAGGTCTTCGCGAAGCTTCGCCAGCGCGCTCATCAGCCGCTGACCGAAGTCCACATCGTCAACGGCCTGCACCCCGACCTGCCGTTCGACTACTACGTGGACATGCTCAGAGGGCTGAAGCAGATTCGGCCGGACGTCCACCTGAAGTGCTTCACCGCGGTCGAGATTGCGTTCTTCGCCGACACCTACGGGATGACCGACGAGCAGGTCTTGCGTGCGCTGATGGCCGCCGGCCTCGACTCGTTGCCGGGCGGCGGGGCGGAGATCTTCGCCGAACGGGTCCGCCGGAAGATTTGCCACGACAAGGCCGACGCGGATCGCTACCTGTCTGTCCATCGCATCGCGCACCGGCTCGGCCTTCGCTCGAATGTGACGATGCTGTACGGACACATCGAGACGATGGAGGAGCGCGTGGATCACATGATGCGAGCGCGCGCGCTGCAGGACGAGACCGGCGGGTTCCAGGCGTTCATCCCGCTGGCGTTCCATCCCGACAACAACCAGATGCGCAAGCTGCCGGCGCCGTCGGCGACCGACACGCTGCGCGTGCATGCGGTGGCGCGCCTGATGCTCGACAACATCCCGCACGTGAAGGCGTTCTGGATCGCGACCGGCGTGGAGGTCGCGCAGCTCGCGCTGTGGTACGGCGCGGATGATCTGGACGGGACCGTGCAGGAAGAGAAGATCTACCACATGGCCGGATCGCGGACGCCGGAGACGCTCACGACGGCGGACATTCAGCGGCTGATCCGAGCGGCCGGCCGGGAGCCGGTCGAGCGAGACACGCTGTACAACGTGGTCGCACCCGGCAGGGCCGAGGTCCGAACGCGCCTCGACTCCGCTCGGGGTCAAGCCCGCCGAACCGTCGGGCGTGGTCAATAGATTTGCTTGCGAAAGTTTTCACAAGCTTCGCAAGCGGGCGCGTCAAGGGCGGACCATGATGAACGTCCAGCTCCTCACCGACTACGAGAAAACGCGCCTCAGCGAGCGTCAGGCGCTGCCCGACGCGTACCTGCGCCTGCCAGACGAGGAGATGGACGTCCGCATCGCGGCCGCCAAAGCCGCGCTCGGCGACCGCCTCGTCATCCTCGGCCACCACTACCAGCGCGACGAAGTCATCAAGTTCGCCGACTACACCGGCGACTCGCTCAAGCTGGCGCCCAGGCCGCCGCCGCGCAACGACGCCGACTACGTCGTCTTCTGCGGCGTGCACTTCATGGCCGAGAGCACGAACATCCTCGGCGCGCCGCACCAGCAGGTCGATCCTGCCCGATCTCGCGGCCGGCTGCTCGATGGCCGACATGGCCGCGATCGATCAACTCGAGGTCTGCTGGTCGGAGCTCGACCAGATGGGCGCCCGCCGGCGTGATTCCCGTCACCTACATCAACTCAACGGCGGCCATCAAAGGCTTCGTCGGCGAGCACGACGGCATCGTCTGCACGTCCAGCAACGCCGCGGAAGACGATGCGGTGGGCGTGGGAACGCGGCGAGAAGCTGCTGATGCTGCCCGACCAGCACCTCGGCCGCAACACCGCGCACCGCATGGGCGTTCCCGCTCGCCGACATGGTCGTCTGGGATCCGGACCTCCCGTACGGCGGGCTGACTCGCGACGAGCTTCGCGCGGCCCGGCTGATTCTGTGGAAGGGCCACTGCAGCGTCCACACGCGGTTCAGCGTGAAGCACATCGAGCAGTTCCGCGCCGCGCATCCCGGCGGCAAGGTCATCGTCCACCCGGAGTGCACGTTCGACGTCGTGCAGGCGGCCGACGACTGCGGCTCGACCGAGTACATCATCAAGACCATCAAGAACAGCCCGGAGGGATCCGTCTGGGCGGTCGGGACCGAGATCCATCTGGTCAACCGGCTCGCGCACCAGGTCGCGCCAGCCCGTACCGTCAAGACGCTCGACACGATGGGCTGCCTGTGCTCGACGATGTTTCGCATCTCGCCGAACCATCTCCTCTGGGTGCTCGACGGTCTGGTCGACGGCGAGGTGCACAACCGCATCGTCGTCCCCGAACCGACGAAGCCACTGGGCCAAGGTCGCGCTCGACAGAATGTTGGCAATTGAGTTCGATAGAATCGATTCTTATGGCGTCCGAATTCGCCGGATGCTCACATCCGCCTTCAGCGGACCCCAATAAGGAGATTACCCATGCCCCATCAGTTGCCACCCCTGCCCTACGCGTTCACCGCGCTCGAGCCCCACATCGACGCGAAGACGATGGAGATTCATCACGGCAAGCATCACGCCGCGTACGTGAACAACCTCAACGCCGCGGTCGAGAAGCACCCGAGCTGCAGAACAAGAGCATCGAGGATCTCATCCAGAATCTACGGCGTGCCGGAGGACATCCGCGTCGCGGTGCGCAACAACGGCGGCGGCCACGTCAATCACACGATGTTCTGGGAGATCATGGGCCCCGGCGGCGGTGGCGCGCCGACGGGCGCGATTGCGTCGGCGATCAAGGCGCCGTTCGGCGCTTCGACGCGTTCAAGGATCAGATGAACAAGGCGCGGCGTCGGCCGATTTGGCAGCGGCTGGGTGTGGCTCGTCGACTCCGGCGGCAAGCTGGCGGTCGAGAGCACGCCGAACCAGGACAACCCGATGATGGAGGGCAAGAAGCCCATCCTCGGCGTCGACGTCTGGGAGCACGCCTACTACCTGAAGTACCAGAACCGCCGCCCCGACTACCTCGCCGCGTGGTGGAACACCGTCAACTGGGACGCGGTGAGTAAACGATTCGGAAAGTAGCGATCGCCTGCAGCCCATTGCTGAATGCTGAGTGCTGAGTGCTGAATTGAAGTAGCATTCGCCACTCAGCAATCCACTTCAGCAGTCAGCATTGTTCATTCTTTTCCTGTTCCTGACCCACCTCGGCATCGGCATCGCGTGGACGCTGCCGCTCGTGCCGCGCGCCGCGGGCATCAAGTTCTTTCGATTCAATGCAGGCATCGTGGTCGCGCTGCTCGCGGTCGCCGCCGCGCTGCGGCCCGATCCGGTGGGTCTGTCGGGATCCTGGACGACCGGGCTGTGGCTGCTGGGCGCGGCCATCGCCGCGATGACGATGTACTGGGCGACCATCGGCCGGATGCTGACGGCGCTGCGCGGCGCGTTCCTCTGGACCGCGCTCGTCGCCGGCGCGGGGGCGCTCGGCATGCAGGCGCTCGCGCTTGCGCCGAGCACGGACCGGATCGGCCTCGCGCTGACGGCGCTGAGCTTCGTGAGCTCGGCGGCGCTGCTCGGCGGCACCTGCACGGCGATGGTGCTCGGGCATTGGTATCTGATCCTGCCGTCGATGGAGATCGCGCTCCTCAAGCGAATCGTCAGGTTCCACCTGGGGTCGCTCGTCATGCGCGTCCTCATCGTCGGCGCGGTCGTCTTCGCGGTGACCGGTGGGCTCCTGATCGCGTCGATCGATTTTCCGCGCTACGCGACGTCGGTCGACGGCGTGTTTCTGTGGCAGCGCGTGCTCTTCGGCCTGGCCGGCCCCGCCGTGCTCGGATGGCTGACGTGGGAGACCGCAAAGATCCGGTCGACGCAGTCGGCCACCGGGATCCTCTACGTGGATTTTTTCGCGGTGATCGTGGGCGAGGTGCTGGCGAAGTATCTGTTGATGGAGATTTCGCTGCCGCTCTAAAGGGCTTGAGGCCTGGGGCCAATCTCAGCGCGTTGTAGCGCAGCCCTTTAGGGCTGCCGGGACCAACGGTGCAGATCACCCTCAAATGTCCGGGCTGCGGCCGAAGCTGGAGCTGGATGTCGCTCAGGCGCCGGGTGGCGTGCGCTGCGGAGGGTGCGGGCGGGAAATGCCCGTCCACCTGACGGCGGCCGTGCGCGAGGATCGGGTCATCGACGCCTGTCCGCTCTGCGTCGGCGCGGACTTCTACGTACGAAAGGATTTCGACCCGAAGGTCGGTCTCACGGTCGTCATCATCGGCGCGCTCATCAGCGCCGGCTTCTACTGGTTCGAGCTCGATCTGATCGCGTACTCAGTGCTGGCCGGCGCGGCGCTCATCGACCTGGTGATTTACCGGCGCCTCGGCGACGTCACGGTCTGCTACCGGTGCCACGCGGAGTTCAGAGGAACGTACCGGCGCACGGCCGGCGCCTTCGACCTGCACACGGCCGACGTGCTGGAACCGGAATGGGAGCGGAAGATCGGCCGGCGATAAAGGGACCCAACCCGGTCGTTCAGCCGCACCGCAGCGCGGCGATCGGATCGACGCGCATCGCGCGGCGCGCCGGCACCCAGCAGGCGAGCAGGGCCACGGCGAGCAGCGCGACGACCGTGCCGGCGTAGCTGGGCGGGTCGAACGGCGTCACCTCGAACAACAGTGTCGAGACCAGACGCGCGAGCGCGAGCGCACCAGCCAGACCGACGACGATGCCGGCGACGACGAGCGCCATGCCCTGGCCGATGACCATGGCGAGCAGGCGGCCGCGCAGCGCCCATCGCGAGCCGAACGCCGATCTCCTGCGTGCGCGCGCTAACGGAAGTGCGAGATCACGCCGTAGAGCCCCACTGCTGCAAGAAGAAGCGCGATGACCGCAAACAGGCTGAGGAGAAGCATCGAAAAGCGGCGCTGCGCGAGCGAGTCCCTCACCACGTCGGCCAGGGGACTCATCATATAGGCGGGGAGATTCCGGTCGATGTCCTTGACCAGCGCGCGCGAAGCGGACGCCATCCCGTTCGGATCGCCCTCCGTCCGCGCAACGATCCACATCGTCGAGAACGTGTCCTGGCTGAACGGGACGTACACCGTTGGCTCCGCGCCGGCGTCGGCCCCCGTACCGCACGTCGCCGACGATGCCGACGATTTCGGAGAACCCGTCGTTTCCGTTGCCGAGGCTGATTCCCCGACCTATCGGATCCTCGCCCGGGAAGTAACGGCGCGCGAAGGCTTCGTCGACAATCGCAACCATCTGCGATCCCGATGCGTCCTGCCTCGTGAACCCGCGGCCCCTCCGAAGCGGGATGCCCAGGGTTTCGAAGTAGCCCGGCGCAATCACCCGATAGGTCGCCGACGGATCGCTGGCGTCCGGCGACGGACGGCCTCGCACGCTGAACGACAGGACATAGCTGTCGCGAATGGGTAGCGATTGGATCATGCCGGCGGATGCCACGCCGGGCAGCCCTTGCAACCGTTCCAGCAGCTGATCGAAGAACGCAGTACGCTGTGCGCCCTTGTAAGAGGCCTGGGGCAGCGACACCTGGAATGCCAGGACCTTGTCGGCCCGGAACCCTGGATTGACATCGGTCAGCCGGCTGAAGCTGCGCAACAGCAGCGCGGCGCCGACGAGCAACACGAGTGAGAGCGCCACCTCCGTCATGACGAGGCCGTTGCGTAGCCATCGGCCGCCGGAGCCCGCCGAGCTCCGTCCTCCTTCCTTCATGACCTCGCCGGCGTTCGTGCGCGAGGCCTGCCAGGCCGGCACGAGCCCGAAGCAGATCCCGGTCACGACGCACAGCAGGAGCGTGAAGGCCAAAACGCCGCCGTCAATGGCGACGTCCTGCACGCGCGGGATGGTGCCGGCGTTGAGCGTCCGGATCGGCTGTATCGCCAGGTAGGCCAATAACACGCCGACCGTACCGCCGGCCAGCGCCAGCACGAGGCTCTCGGCGACCATCTGCGTCATCAGCCTGCGCCGGCCCGCGCCGAGTGCCGTGCGGATCGCGATCTCCCGGGCGCGCGAGGAGGCGCGCACGAGGAGGAGGTTGGCGACGTTGCCGCAGGCGATGAGGACGACCACGGCCACCGCGGCCAGGAGCGTCAGCAGCGCGGGCCTGATTCGCCCGACGATCTGCTCGTGCATCGCGACCACCTCCGCCGACTCGTCCTTGTTGTTTGTGGGATATTGTCGCGCCAGTCCTTCCGCGATCGTCTCCATCTCGGCCGTGGACTGCTCGATCGAGACACCGGTTCGGAGACGCGCGACGAGGCTCAGATAGTGCGCGCCCCTCGGCGGCTTGGCCGTGTCGAGGCCGATTGGCTGCCAATACTCGACTTCCCGCGATGGAAACGCGAAGCCCATGGGCATCACGCCCACGACCTCGCAGGGTGTACCACCAAGGCTCACGGTCCGCTCGAGAATCCGTGGATCGCCGCCGAACCGGCGCTGCCACATTCCGTGGCTCAGAATGACGACGTTCGTCTTCATCGGCGCGTCCTCGTCGCGAACGAAGGTCCGGCCCAGAAGTGGCTTCACGCGAAGCAAATCGAAGAGATCCCACGATACGTAGGCGTTGATCACACGCTCCGGCGCATCTCCTTCGGCAAGCGTGTCGCTGTCGACGGTGAACGCCGCCATCCGCTCGAACGTCTTGTTCTGGTCCCGCCAGTCGAGAAAGTTCGCGGGCGCTACTGGGAAGCGCCCCAGCTCCGGCACCACTTCGTACACGCGGACAAGGGCGTCTGGATCGGGGAAGGGAAGCGGTCGAAGCAGCACGCCGTTGACGACGCTGAATATGCGCGCTGTTCGCGCCGATGCCCGAGCGCGAGCGTGAGGACCGCGACGATGGTAAACCCCGGGCTCTTGGCGTACTGGCGAAGAGCGAAGCGCGTGTCGTGCAGCAGATCGGCCAGCATCTTGATTCCTCTCCACCTGTCGTGCGCGATGTCGCCGATCGCGTCAGCGGTCCGCTCGAGCCGGCTCCGGGAGTTGTGGCGATCGACCCGACAGAGCTCGTTCGCCATGGAGGACCAGTCGCTGACCTGACGGCGGGCGAAGGCATCCGCTTCCGCATCCGACAGGCCTCTGGCAAGCGCATCGCGATAGAAGTCCTCGAGCTGCGCGGCGATTTCGCGGATGATTCGCGCTTCGCGCGCCGGCGCGAGACGCGGCAGCGACAGCCGCGCGCGCACGTACGTGTTCCAGTCACGCACCGCCCGTCCCCATGACCTCGTTGATCGCCGCGATATAGGCCTTCCAGGTCCGCCGCTGCTCGCCCAGCACGCGCCGGCCGGTCGCGGTCAGCCTGTAGTAGCAGCGGTGGCGCTCGCCCGGCTTTTCGACCCAGCGCCCCTTGATCCATCCGCGGTTCTCGAGGCGCAGCAGCTTCGGGTAGAGCGATGGAAGGGCGAACTTCAGCTTTCCGCCGGATCGCTCCTCGATGAGCTTCCCGATCTCGTAGCCGTGCCGCGCCCGCGCCTCCAGCAGCGAGAGGATGAGCATCTCCGTGCTGCCCTTCTTCAGTTCGATGGAAAACATGAACGATATTAAGGCTCCCTACATATAGGAAGGCTTACCATATATCAAGTCCGGGCCGGCGAGAAGGGGGTCGGAAAAGGGCTCAGTGCTGAATGTGGAATGTGGAATGTGGAGTGTGCAATCCACACTCAGCATTCAGCATTCAGCACTGCTAAAACAGTCTGACGTCGACGATCGCCCCCGCCTCGACGCTGTCGGTGTCGGCCGGAATCTCGATGTAGCCATCGGCCTGCGACATGCTGGTGATGTCGCCGGACGCTTTGAACGCCGGGTGCGCGACGTCCCCCTCGAGCCGCACGGTATAGAACTGATGCCGGCCGGGCGACGACGCGATCCGCCGCGCCAGGCGAGCCTGTATCGTCCGGGGGGCGAATACCGGCAGCCGCGCCGTGCGCCTGAGGGTCGGCACGAGCAGGACGTACGCGTTCGAAAGGCAGGACGTCGGGTAACCCGGCATGCCGAAGATCAGCTTCCGTTTCACGCGGCCGAACGCCGTCGGCTTGCCCGGCTTGACCGCGATCCCGTGAAAGAGCACCTCTCCCTGGCTGCGGAGGATATCGATCAGGAGATCGCGCTCGCCGACGGAGCTGCCGCCGGAGAACACGACGATGTCTTCGGCCAGCGCCGCCTCGAGGGCCGCGCTGAGCGCCGGGAGCGTGTCCGGCACCGCGGAATGAGAAACGGCGACGCCGCCGTGCCGGCCGATGACGGCCGCCAGCGTGAACCGGTTGATGTCGTAGATCCGTCCCGGTGCGAGCGGACTGCCGGGATCGACGAGCTCGTTGCCGGTCGAGAGGATCGCCACGCGCGGCCGGGCGTACACGTCGAGCTCGACCACGCCGCAGGCGGCGATCGCGCCGACCCGGCTCGGATTGATGAACGCTCCGCGCTCGACGACCGATCGGCCGGCCGATATGTCGGCGCCGCGCCGGCCGACGTGCTGGCCTGGTTGGACGGGCGTAAGGACGCGGATCGTCTCGTCTCCCCCCACCTCGGTCTCCTCGACCATGACAACCGCGTCAGCGCCTCGCGGCATCGGGGCGCCGGTGGCGATCTCGATGCACTCGCCGCGCGCGAGCGTCCGTGCCGGCACCTGCCCCGTGTAGACGCGCTCGACGAGGCGGAGGGCGCGCGGTTCGGCGCGCCCGGCGCCGAGGGTGTCTTCCGCGACGACGGCATAACCGTCCATCGCCGCGCGGTCGAACGGCGGCACGTCTGTGGCCGCCGTGACCGTCTCGGCGGCGACGCGCCCGTCCGCGGCGTCGAGCCGCACGCGCTCGGTTCGCTCGATCGGCACGGCGGAGTCGACGGCAATCGTCAGCGCGTCGGCGACCGAAATCAGTTCCTTGAACGGGCGCATGCTTCTCTGAGTCCCTCGTAGTGCCCAGTGCCTAGTGCCTAGTGCCTTATCGCGACAGCTCCCTGACGATGTGCCCGAGCTCCGGCAGAATCAGCTTCGTCATGGCCAGCCGCACGGCCGCCTCGGAGCCCGGCAGCGCGAAGATCGCCCGGCCGCGCGCCGTTCCCGCGCAGGCGCGGCTGAGCATCGCGGCCGCGCCGATCTGCTCGTAGCTGATCATCCGGAAGAGCTCGCCGAAGCCGTCGAGGCGCTTGTCGAGGAGCGCCGAGATCGCTTCGTACGTGCTGTCGCGCGACGTGATGCCCGTGCCGCCGGTCGTGATGATCACCTGCGCCGTGCCGCCGCCGATCTGCTCGTACAGGATGCGGCGCACCGCCGCCGGCTCGTCGCGGACGAGGGCGTGGCCGACGAGCTGATGGCCGGCGCCACCGAGCAGCTCGGCGATCGCGTGTCCACTCGTGTCGGTGTCAGGCGTCCGGCTGTCGCTGATCGTCAGCGCGAAGCACCGCACCGAAGACGGCGCCGAGGCGCGATGATCCTCTACTCCCATAGGCGAGATTATAGGTGCTCAGGGTGCTCAGGGTGCTCAAGGTGCTCAGGGTGCGCTACGATCCGGCGATGAGGAGCATCCCGCTCGTCGTCCTCATAGCTGTTGCCGGCGTATCGGTTAACGGACCGGATCCGCTCGCCGTCGACAAGGCCGGCGAGCGATGGGTCCAGGCGACGCTCAAGAAGATGACGCTCGACCAGAAGGTCGGGCAGCTCGTCGTGTCGTCGTTCGAGTCCACGTTCGTCCCGAGCGACAGCGACGCCTATGACGCGGTCGCGCGCGCGGTGCACGCGGCGCACGTCGGCGGGTTTCACGTGTTCGGCGGCTCCGAGAAGGCGCCGTCGGTCCTGCTCAATCCGACGTATGGCACGGTCACGCTCGGCCAGCCGCTCGAGGCGGCGTCGCTCCTCAACCGGCTGCAGACGATCTCACCGGTACCGCTCCTGAACACGGCCGACTTCGAGGCGGGCGTCGGGTTCCGCATCGCCGGGGCGACGGCCTTTCCGCGGGCGATGGCGTTCGGCGCGGCCGGCGACGAGCGGCTCGCGTACGAAGCGGGCCGCGTGACGGCGGTCGAGGCCCGCGCCCTCGGCATCCACGTCAACTTCGCTCCCGTCGTCGACGTCAACAACAACCCGCGCAATCCGGTGATCAACACGCGCTCGTTCGGAGAGGATCCGGCGCGTGTGGGCCTCCTCGCGTCCGCGTACGCGCGCGGGCTCCGGGCGGGTGGCGCGCTCGCCACACTCAAGCACTTTCCCGGCCACGGGGATACCGACGTCGACTCGCACCTCGGCCTGCCGATCATCAAGCACCCTCGCGAGCGGCTCGATCAGATCGAGCTGGTGCCCTTCCGCGCGGGGATCGCGGCCGGCGCCGGAGGCGTGATGACGGCCCACATCGAGATGCCCGCGCTCGATCCGTCGAAAGGGATCCCGACGACGCTGAGCCGGCCGATCGTGACGGGTGTGCTGCGGGAGGGAATCGGGTTCCGCGGGCTGATCTACACCGACTCGATGGGCATGCAGGGGGTGACGGCGCAGTTCTCGCCAGGGGATGCGGCCGTTCGCGCCATCAAGGCGGGCAACGACGTCGTCCTGCACTCGCCGGATGACGTCGCGGCGTTCCAGGGCATCAAGTCGGCGGTGGAGAAGGGGGAGATTCCGCCGGCGCAGATCAACGCGTCGGTCGAGCGCATCCTCCGCGCGAAGGCGATCGTGGGACTGCACAGGACGAAGCTCGTCAACCTGGACGGCGTCGCGACCTCCGTCGGTTCCCGCGCGCACAAGGCGGTGGCGCGCGACGTCAGCCAGAGGTCGATGACTCTGATCAAGGATGAGCGGAACAGCGTGCCGTTGACAGTGTCGCGCGACGGCGCCGTGCTGTACCTGTCGGTGCTCGACTACCCGTCCGGGTGGCGCATCGCGGCGCCGAGCCGCAGCTTCATCCCCGCGCTTCGCGAGCGGTGGCCGAACGTGACGGCGATCGAGTTGTCGGATCGGACGACGCCGTCGGAGATCGAGCTCGTGCGGTCGATGGCGCCGCGCTTCGATGCGATCGTCGCGTCGGTCTTCGTGCGGGCGTCGTCGGCCAGCGGACGCATGGATCTTGCGCCGTCGCTCGCGCGGCTGCTGCAGGATCTCGCGCGCTCGACCGCGCGCTCGAAGCAGCCGTACGTGGCGGTGCTGTTCGGCAATCCGTACACGGCGACGTTTCTGCCGGAGCTGCCGGCGGTGCTGCTGACCTACGACTTCTACGATCTCGCGGAGGAGTCGGCGGTGCGCGCGCTGGCGGGGGACGCGCCCATCAACGGCAAGCTTCCGATCGGTCTGCCGGGGCTCTTCGAGGCCGGCCACGGCCTGAACCGGTGATATAATCGCTGTTTCGCGGGCCTCGCATGGGGCCTGCAATCACCCTCCGCGCGCGCCCTTAGCTCAGTTGGATAGAGCGTCTGGCTACGAACCAGGAGGTCGCAAGTTCGAGTCTTGCAGGGCGCGCCAATTCTCGCTTCGCTCGAATTGGCGGCGCCCTGCAAGACAGCTTGGTCATTGCGCCATTCGGCGCCAAAGACCGAGTCTTCGCCGAGGCGCGCCACAATCTCCCTTCGCTCAAGTTGGCTGCGCCCTGCAATCTCCAGGTCAGTGCTTGCCGCGCCGAAGCGCAACGCGCGAAGGCGGAAGGCGGGCAGGGCGCGCCACCTTTTCGATTCCCACGTTACCCAGGTGTGATACGCCCTCAGGGCTTGAGACTTGAAAACCTGGCGTCCTCGAGGATCCGGGCCACCAGGAACTCCGCGATGCGCCGGTGGGCCTCGGCGTTGGGATGGCCATCCCAGGGTACCCACAAGGCCTGATGGTCCTGGCCGCGGAAGGTGTTCAGGAGATCGAAGACCGGAACATCGAGCTCGCGACCCCAGCTCACGACCGCGTCGTGAACCTTCCGCCAGGCGTACCTGTCGTCGAAGTTCTGGGTGAAGTCGGGCAAGACGAGGATCGTGAAGGGAATGCCCGCGGCAGCGCACAGATCGCGCATCTCGCGGAGCGCTTCTTTCGAGTCCCGCCACTTCACCGAGCCCTCGTCGAATCCGTCGAGGTAGTCGCTGCCGACGTTGTCTTTCGCCGACGGGAGGACGCGGCGCCTGAACAGACGCCGGTTCAGCCGTTCGGCCAGCTCGCTGAGGAGCCACGACGTCGAGTGCCGGTAGGTTTCGTCCGGGGTCGTCGGCATGGCCGTTGACGGTTCCGCGTCGTTCACGACGTAGGCGAGGAATACCGCATCAGGCTCGTAGACGGGCATGAGCTGCTCGAGCAGCTTCCGCTCCTGTCGCGAGTTGTAGTCCGGAATGCCGCCGTTGATGACGTCGATCCGGGAATAGCCGCGCTCCTTGAGGAGGCGTTCGGCGGCCTGCGGATAGGCTTCCTCTTCGGCGACCGCGTACCCCCACGTGTACGAGTCGCCCATGACGAGCACGCGCCTCGCGCCGGGTTGCTTCGCGGCGCGATCGCGATCGCGCAAGCCGTGCGAATTGGTCCGATAGGGAAACGTCCGCTTGCCGTCGACGTTTCCAGGGAAGACGCCCGACGCGTTGGGCTTGAACCGGAAGACCTGCGCACCGTGAACGACCACCAGGTTTTCCGTCCAGGGCGGGAATTCCCTGTCGAACGTCCAATGGGCGTACCAGCGGAAGACCACCTCGGCACAACCCAACGTCATGACGGTCGACAGCGTCAGTAACAGAAGACGTTGCGCCAACGGCGGACCTCCCAATCAACGCCCTGCAATCCCGCGGGTCATTGCGGAGTGCTCGTCCTGGTTCTGGCGGGCGCGAGGGGACCGAGCGACCGGGGCGGCCCAATCCGCCGGGCCTCAATCTGCAGGTGGTTCTTCACCCACGTCTTGCCGCCGTCGGTCGAGCGATCGGCGGTCCAGGAGAAGCGGTCCGGCCCGATGTTGTAGTACCGGATTCGCATGATCGCCGGCTTGCCGCTCGCGACGCCGAACTTCTGCTCGATGTGCATCTCGCTCCCGACGCGCCGCGCCGTCCCGAAGTCCTGCATGCCGGTTCCCGCATCTGCGCCAATCAGCTCCCACCGATCCGCGAACTTGTTGTAGTTCCGCAGCGACGTCGTCACGTAGTAAGTCTCGCCCTTGTCCCCGGCGACACGATACTCGTCCAGGACCTGGCCTTCGGCGAGCTTCACCGCGCTCCAGTATCCGCCGTGCTTGCCGAACTCCTTGCTGTCGGCGGTGAACTCCCAGTCGCCGAGCAGGTAATCGAAATCCCCCTTGTGCTCGTCGAAGGATGCTTCGATCTGCTCCGGTGTCCGCTGGCCGGGTGGAACGCGCGTGAACGTGAACTCGCCCCCGCCGTCCGCAAACTTGAACGTCCCCGAGACGACGTTGTCCTTGATCGTGCCCTCGATGACGTAGGTCCCACCGACGCCGTCCGGCCGCTTGCCTTCGCCTTCGAGTCTCAGCCTGCGCGTCTTGACGTCATACGTACCGGTCCTGATCGGCGTACGCACCGTCTGACCGCCGCCGCGCCAAATCGCCGTCCCAGTGACCGTCCGCCGGCCATCGAACGTCAGCTCCAGGAATGTCGCGCCGTCCGACACCCAGCTGCCAGAAACGGGTTCGGCGGGCTGCGCACTCGCGAACGTCTTCAACAACAGGACACAGCATGCGACGGCGAGAGTTCGGACGTTCATGACGCTGCTCCTCATCTGCAATGCATGGCGATGACCCGTGTGCCTAGTTCCGTCCGCAGCGCGTCCATCGGATTGACGGCTGTGGCTCGACACGGCGGAATCCCGCACGCGGCGAGCGCGCCAGCCTTCGCTCGCCTGAATTCCGGCGAGCTTCAGTTGGTCGTCCGACGCTTCGGAACCCGCATGGTCCACATCCGCTGCGGATAATCGCCGACCTTGACTCGGGCGATCTCCTTGCGCTGTTCGATCGAGACGACCGACACGCTGTCCCCGAGCCGCGCGCTGACGTAGAAATGCCGCCCGTCGAGGCTCGGGATGACCCAGCTTGGATGCTCGCCAACCGGAATCGTCGCCAGGAGATCGAGCGCGGGCACCGACAGGATGGCCGCGTAGCTGGCCATCGTAGCGGCGATGCCGAGATGCCTGCCGTCGGCCGAGAGCGCGAGGCCATGATGCGCCGTGTGCGGGTACTCCTTCTGGTGCGACACGCCGTCAGGCACCGGGAGGTGAATCGTCTTCGTCAGACGGCCGGTCTGGAGGTCGACCTCCACGAAACCGTGGAGCTTCGACAACTGGACATACATCCGGTTTCCGTCAGGTGTGATGTCGAAGGGCCGGACGCCCTCGTCGAACTGGATCCTCTTGATGATCGCGAAGGTCGACGCATCCGCTATCGTAATTTGGTTGCCGGTGATGCACCCGTTGTAGGCGCGCTTGCCGTCGGGGGACACGCGCATGCCGTGGGGTCCCGGGCCGCTTTCGAACTTGCCGACCGCCGCACGCTTCGTCGTGTCGATGACAAGTACGTGTCCCTCATTCTCGACCGAGACGAAGAGGTACCGGTCATCGGGGGAGAGCGCAAAGTGGTCCGCGACGCCACCGGTCGGCACGCGCCACAGCAGTTGCTCGCTCTCGGTACTGAAGGCCGCTATGTCCCTGAGGATGCCGCGTGAGACGTAGAGGACGTCTCCCCTGCTCGAACCCACGACGTCGTCGACCACCGCGCCGGCGGGCCGATTCGCCGCTGGTATGTCGGGCAGAGCATTGAAGTCCCCGATCACTTTGTAACCGGGCACCTCGAGCACCGATATCGTCCCCGCGTGATTGTTGCCCACGTACAGAAGCTCCGCGGATCCTGACGTCTGCCCCCTCAGACCAGGCACCGCGAGGAGAACCCCGGCGAAGAGCAAGAGGCACCAGGACCACACGCGGGACCAGTGCAGAATCGATGGCATACTGCCCCCTTTCGACGCGCTGTTATTGGCTCATGCCGCGCGCCGCGACGCGCCACATGGCTTCGACGCGATCGCCGCGCAGACAGTGGATCGAGTCATACAGGTTCACCGATGGGTCGCAGTGCGGGATGATGAACTCGATGCGATCGCCGAGCGCCACGTCCCGCTGCGAGCCGGTCAAGTCGAGCCGGCCGTGCTCGTCCCCGGCCCAGGAGAACGGAACGTCCGCGAGCGCCGCCTCCTTCGCCTGCGGCCTGAACGGACGGTCCGTCGAAAACGCCTTGTAGCCGCCGTCCACGATCGCGACGCCGGGCCGCTTGCTCACGACGGTCGTGACGACCGTGAGCGCGTTTCGAAAGTCCTGGTAGACCGGGCCGTCCGGCCCGCCGATCCGGCTGTAATCGAGGTCCATGAACATGAAGCTGCCCGGCTGCAGCTCCGTGACTCCTTCGATCTCCGAGTCGATGCTGTAGGTCCCGGTCGATCCGCCGGACACCATCGCGCACTCGATCCCGCTGCGCGCCAGCAGCCGCCGGGTCTCCACGGCGCGTCCCATCGTTTCGAGCGACCGCGCCTTCCGCTCGGCGAAGCCGATCGTGTGCGACGCGCCGCCGTCGTAGGCCTGCAACCCCGCGAGCCGGAGGTGCGGGAGCGACGCGATGAGCCGCGCCAGCTCCAGCGCCGGCTCCCCCGGCTCTATTCCAGTCCGCCCGCCGATCAGCAGATCGATCGCGAGGTTGAGCCGCAGCGGCGGCCGGCTCTTGAACGCCCCCGCGGCGTCGTTGAGGTCTCGCACGTTCTGCGCATGATCAACCGAGAACATCGTGTCGGGCTGCTTCGCCGCCAGCCTGACCGCGCGGTCGATCTTTGCCTTCCCGATTACGGCCGTGGTCACCAGCAGGCCGTCGATGCCGTGCGCCGCGAAGACTTCCGCCTCGCTCAACTTCGCCGCGCAGCTCCCCGACGCCCCCGCCTTCGACAGCGCTTTCGCGACCTCGGGACACTTGTGCGTCTTGCCGTGGGGCCGGAAGCCGCGCCCGCGCGCCTTCAGGAGCGCCGCCATCTTTGCCACGTTCCACTCGAACGCGTCGAGATCCAGCAGCAGCGCGGGGGTCGGGATGTCGTCGCGGAACAGCCGCCCGCGCTCGGCAGCCCGCCGGGCCCGTGTGAGCGCGCGGCTGCGACCCTCCGCTGAGATCATGAACGCCGACGCCGCGGCCGTGCCGAGGAACGCCCGTCTCGTTGTTTTCATCGTCGTGCCCTCGAGAAGCCGGGAACCGATGGCGATCAAACCGACGCGATGCAGTCGATCTCGACCAGCGAGTTTCCGGGTATGCCGCCTGCCGCCGCGATGGTCGTCCGAACCGGAGGTTCCGGCCCGAAACGACCCAGAAAGACTTCGTTCATCGCGGTGTAGTCCTTGAGATCGTGCAGGTAGACGTTCACCTTCAGGACCTTTTCCATCGACGAGCCGATGGCCTCCAGCCGCTTCTGGATCTCGTCCAGCACGTGCTTGGTGTGCGCCTTGACGTCTCCTTCGAAGTGAGCGCCAATGCCGGCGATGAACACCAGGTTGCCGTACGAGACGATGCCACTGAAGAGCGGCGTCTTCTCCGGCCGCTTGCCCCCGCTCCAATGAACCTTCTTGACAGGCCGGTCGGTCGCCCCCGGTTGCGCTCGCGCATTTGACGGCAGGGCTACGGCCGCCGTCACGGCCGACGCCTGCGCGATGAACCGTCTCCGATTCGACTTCGCCATGTCACCTCCCCCAATCGGGCTGCGCTCGCAATCCCATTCCAAGAACCTCCCTCACTGGGTCGGCGGTGATGACAGCCGCTGCAGCAGCCACGCCTTCGCGACCGTCCAGTCGCGCTCGACCGTCGCGGGGGAGACCTCCAGCGCGTCGGCCGTCTCGGCGATGCTCGAGGCCGGCGAAATACCGCAACTCGACCACGCGGCAGAGGCGCTCGTCGAGGGATGCCAGCTCTGTCAGCGCCTCGTCGAGCGCGAGCACCTCGACGACGGCGCTTTCGGCGCCTGTCGGCGCTTCGTCGAGGCGGACCGCCGTGATCTCCCGCCGCGTTTGAGCGCGTTCCTGCGTCGCGCGTGGTCGACGAGGATCTCGCGCATGAGACGCGCGCCCCGCAGGCGCGAGCTCGCGACGCGGCGCAGCTCCTGATAGACGATGGGGATCAGCCGCGCGAGCGCCGCTTCATCGCCCCGCCGCCATTCGACGAGGAGAGTCGTCACGGTCTGATCGTCCGAATGCGCGGGCATCGGGTCGAAAAGGATACATCGATCTGGGCTAGAATTCCCCGACTCTCAGCGCCATGACAGTGCAGCGTCCCGAAGACTGGCGGCGAGCCCGGGAGGTCTTCGAAGGGGCCCTGGCGCAGCCCGTCGAGCGACGACGGTCGTTCGTCGCGGAGTCCTGTCGCGGCGAGCCCGCGATCCACGACCAGGTCGTTGCACTGCTGGCGTCCCACCGCCACACCGCCGATTTCCTCGAAACTCCCGCGGTCAGGCTGCTCGGCGCCGTCGCGCCGGCGGACCTCGCACCGGTCGAGGGACCGGCGCCGATCGTCGGACGCACGATCGGTCCCTACTACATCGAATCCTGCATCGGGCACGGCGGCATGGGCTCCGTCTATCTGGCTCGGCGCGCCGACCAGGCGTTCGAGCGCCGCGTCGCGATCAAGATGATTCGCCGCGGCATGGATTCGGAGGTCGTCATCAGGAGGTTCCAGCACGAGCGGCAGATCCTCGCCTCCCTCGAGCATCCGCACATTGCGCGTCTCTACGACGGTGGGACGACACCTGACGGGCTGCCGTACTTCGTGATGGAGTACGTCGAAGGGACGCCGATCGACCGGTATGCGGACGCGCGCTGCCTGAACACGGCGGCTCGCATCGAGCTGTGCCTGGGGGTGCTCGACGCCGTACAACACGCGCACGACCGTCACGTCGTCCATCGCGACCTGAAGCCGGGCAACGTTCTGGTCACCCCCGACGGGGCCCCGAAGCTGCTCGACTTCGGCATCGCCAAGATTCTCGATCCCGACGTGCAGGGGGATTCCACGCTGACGTTCCTTGGCCGCGCGATGACGCCCGATTACGCGAGCCCGGAGCAGGTACGCGGCGAGCCGGTGACACCGGCCACCGACGTCTACGCGCTCGGGCTGCTGCTCTACGAACTGCTCACCGGCCATCGGCCGTACCGGCTCACGACTCGCACCCCGGATGAGATCGCCCGCATCGTCTGCGAGCGGGATCCACCGAGGCCAAGCGTGATGGTCGGAGAGGTAGAGACGATCTCGGCGCCCGATGCGCCGTCGGCCACGACCACGCCCGACATGGTCAGCCGGACGCGCGAGGGTTCGGTGGAGCTCCTCCGCGAGCGGCTGGCCGGCGCGCTCGACGCGATTATCTTGAAGGCGCTGCGCAAGGAGCCTGCCGAGCGGTATCCAACGGCCGCCGCGCTTGCCGACGATCTGCGTCGCTATCTGGCCGGCCGTCCCGTGTCGGCGGCTCGCGATGCCTTCCGCTATCGGGCGGTGCGAGCGGTGCGCCGGCACCGCGCTGCAGCCGCCGTGGCAGCGCTGATGGTCGTGGCGATTACCGCGACAGCGCTGATCGTTCGGCCTTCCGCCGGCCCGGATGCGTCTGCG
This sequence comes from uncultured Acidobacteriota bacterium, assembly GCA_963847125.1. Taxonomy (GTDB): domain Bacteria; phylum Acidobacteriota; class Vicinamibacteria; order Vicinamibacterales; family 2-12-FULL-66-21; genus DATAEE01. The sequence goes on along the minus strand of CAWJYM010000002.1, from coordinate 54,050 downwards.
GCGCCTGCCCCCGCCATTCAACCGCGCCCCTCAGTCGCAGTCGTCGCCTTCCGCAACCTGTCGGCTCGACCCGCCGACCAGTGGCTCTCGACCGCGGTGGCCGAGATGCTCACGACGGAGCTCGTCGGGGACGGCCAGGTCCGCATGATTCCGGCAGACGTCGTCGCGCGCGCGGCGCGTGAGCTTGGCGAACCGGGTGCCGCCGCGCCCGATGAGGCGCACGAGCGATTCCGGAGGGCGGTCGGCGCCGATTATCTGGTGGTTGGCACGTTCGCGGTCGCCGACCGCACGCCGACTCGTTCGCTGCGCATCGACGTGAGAGTGCATCGCGGCGGCCAGGCGCCGATCGCGGTGGCGGGTACTGGAGAAGAGGCGCAGCTCTTCACGCTCGTGGCGGAGGCAGGTCGTGAGCTGCGCGGCCACCTCGGATTGAAGGAAAGCTCGCCGGAGGCGACCGGCGCGGCCCGCGCCGCCTATCCGCGCACGCTCGACGCCACGAGACTGTACGCGGAAGGCCTCGAGAGACTCCGTGTGCTCGACGCCGTCGCCGCGCGCGAGCGTCTGGAAAAGGCGGACGCGCGCGAGCCCGGGAACCCGCTCATCCAGACGGCGCTCGGCTCGGCATGGACGGCGCTCGGCTACGACCGCCGCGCGGCCGAAGCGGCGCAAAAGGCATTCGACGCGTCCGCCGGCCTCAACCGGGAAGACCGGTTGAACGTGGAAGGTCGCCTCGCGGATGCGCAGCAGAACTGGACCAAAGCGACCGAGGTGTATCGCACGCTGTGGGGGTTCTTCTCCGACAACGCGGAGTACGGGCTCCGGCTGGCCGCCGTGCAGACCAACGGCGGACGGGCGCGCGAGGCGCTCGACACGCTCGTGACGATCCGCCGCCTGCCGCCGCCACAGGGACAGGACCCGCGGATCGACATCGCGGAAGCGCAGGCTGCCTCCGCGCTCGGCGACTTCCCGCGGGAGCTCGAAGCGCTGCGGCGCGTGATCCGCGCGGCCGAAGCGTCCGGCTCGCGGCTGCTCCTCGCGCGCGCCAGACTGCTCGAGGGCCGCAGCTACTACAACCAGGGACAACCGGAGCCGGCGGAACGGGCCCTGCGCGCCGCGCAGGCTGTCTTCGCGGAGGCAGGCGACAAGGCGGGCGTGGCGACCGCGCTCAACAGCCTCGGATCCGTGCTCGGCGATCAGGACGATCTCTTTGCCGCCGGGCGCCTGTACCAACAGTCGCTCGCGATCAGCGAGGAGATTGGCGATCGGCGCGGGATGTCCTCGGCGCTCAACAACCTCGGGATCGTCCTCAAGGACCGCCGCGAGTTCGAGGCCGCGCGCCAGGCGCACGAGCGCGCGCTGGCGCTTCGGCGCGAGATCGGACACCGGAACTGGACCGCCGTGTCGCTGAGCAACATCGGGGTGGTGCTCTTCGAGCAGGATCGTCTGGAGGAGGCCGCACGGTACTACCGGGAGTCGCTGGCCATTTGCCGTGAGATCGGCGACAAGCGGGGGCTCGTTCGCGCGCTGCACAACCTCGCGATCGTCGATCGGGAAACAGGTCGCCTGTCGGCCGCGCGGCAGAGCCTCGAGGAGTCGCTCGCCACGCGCGCGGAGATCGGCGACCGGCGCGGCACCGTCATGGGCAGCGTCGAGCTTGGAATGGTGCTGCTCGCGCAGGGAGAGATCGAGCGCGCCCGGACGACGCAGGAACGGGCCGCCGCGCTCGCGCGCGAGGCGCGGCTCAAACCGGGCGAGGCACAGGCGCTCTTTCAACTCGGGGAGATTGCGCTGGCACGAGGCGAGCTCGCGGAGGCGAGGACCCATCACGAGCGCGCGCTCGCGCTGCGCCGCGAGATGAACGAGACGCGCACGATGGCGGAGAGCGAGACGGCGCTGGCGGCGCTGGAGCTCGAGGAGGGCCGTCCGTCCGACGCGGAGCGGCGTGCGACGGAGGTGCTGAAGAGCCTCGGTTCGTCGCCGGCCGGAGCGCTGCCTGTGACCCTTCAGCTGCTCATCGCGCGAGCCCGGCTCGCGGGTAGAGATCTCGCCGGCGCGGAGCGACTGATAGGCGCCGCGAGCCGGATGGCCGAGCAGACCGAGCGCATTGGCGTGCGCGCGCCCCTGGCCATGGCGGAGGCCGAGCTGAACGCGACGCGCGGACGGACGCGCGAGGCGCGCACATCACTGGAACGGTTGCGCGCGCGACTCGCGCAGTCAGAGATGGCGCTCGCCGACCTCGAAGCGCGCCTGCTGCTGCTGCGCATCACGGCGATCGACGGCGCATCGAGCCTCGCCGCCGACGCGCGGGCCCTCGCAGACGATGCGCGGGCGCGCGGCGCAGGCCTGATCGTCCGCCGCGTGCAGGAGCTCCGGAGAGCATCGTGACGCCCCGGAACCGGCTTCGCCTGGTCGGTGCTCGGACGCGTTCTAGCCGCGATTCGGCCGATGAATCCCGTAGACGTGGATCGACTCGCCATTGATCGGATCGACGTCGGTCCGTTCGAACTGCTCACCGACTTTGGTGGCCACACGCATGGACCGTAGATCATCGGCGTTGATCAGGCTGACGACGTGGGCGATCTCCGTCTGAGCCCACGCCCATTCGAGCGCGGCGAGAGCGGCCTCGGTCGCAAATCCCTGATTCCAGCGTGAACGGTGGATGACCCAGGCGAGCTCGACGTCCGGCCAGCCTTTCCAGTATTGCAGTCCGACAGTGCCGATGATCTGTCCGTTCGCTTTCTCGACGACCGTCCACAGGCCGTACCCACGCGTTTCCCAGTGGTCGATCAGGCTCGCCGTCTTTCGCCGGGCCAGGTCGATGTCGCCCGGTTCCTCCGTCAGGGTGACTTGCTTCTTCTCCACCACTTCGGCGTCCCAGAGGATTTCCATGAACGGCTCCGCGTCCGACATGTCCGGCCGTCGGAGCAACAGACGGCGCGTCTCAATAGGGACCATGAGACAAAAGTAGGATATCCGGAATGAACACGCTGCCGACCGAGCTCGTTGGTGAATTCATCGATGCCGCGGAAGATGACCAACCGCCGTGCATCGGCTCTGCTTCAGCAGCATCCGGATCTGATCCACGCACGCTGGATCCACGGAGAAACGCTCGTTCACTTCATGGCCGTGGAGGGGTTCTACAAGGGCGTGAAGTTCCTCGCCGAGCACGGCGCCGACGTCAACGCGGTCAACGAGTTCGGCGATTCCCCCTTGATCGACGCCGCGACGCTGGGACGTGACCACATTGCCGAGCTTCTCCTTCAGCACGGCGCAAACCCCAACGCCGATTCTAAGACGAGGGACAACGCTCTGCACATCGCGGTGCTGTCAGCAAACGAGCGAATGATCCGTCTGCTCCTCGAAGCAGGAGCTGATCCTCATTACCGCACCGATCTGGGCGAGTCGGTGTTCGACGCGCTTCCCGCGTCAGGGCCCGAACGCGACAGCATCATCGCGTTGTTGGCAGCGCGTGGAGTCACTTCCGACATGGACTAGGTGGCGCGTTGACGTCCCACGGTCGAGCTGTGTTTTCCCTGCCTTGAAACTCTGGACTTCCCTGTATTTCCTGCGCTCCGCGCGGCCCATATCTTCGTAAGAGCGGGCGCGCCCGCGGGAGTGTTGCCGATGCCAGTCAATCGCCGGCGGGTGCGTTTTCTGGTGACCACCGCCACGCTCCTGGTTGGGCTCGCGCTCCTGGCTGGCCAGGGCGTGATGGTCCGGCCGGTCGATGCCCAGGACCTCTCCGTAACCGGGCAGTGGTCGCCGTTGCAGACATGGCCCGTGACAGCGCTGCACGACCACTTGCTTCCCACGGGGAAGGTGCTGTTCTGGGGATACTCAGACGAGGCCTGGCTCTGGGATCCCGCGACGGCCGCTCTCACCCCCGCCGCCCGCCGGGGGTCCAATACCTTCTGCTCGGGTCACGCGTTTCTGGCGGACGGCCGGTTGCTCGTGGCCGGAGGCCACATCGCGAACAGCGTGGGCCTGCGGAATGCGGCGACCTACGACCCCACGAACGACTCGTGGACTCAGCTCCCCGACATGAATGCGGGCCGCTGGTATCCGACGAGCACGACGCTCGCAAGCGGCGACCTTCTCGTCGTCTCGGGTGATGTCGATACGACGCAGGGGGTGAACCGCGTGCCTCAAATCTGGCAGACGGCCGCGGGCAGCTGGCGCGATCTGACTGGTGCGCAGCTCGCTCTGCCTCTTTATCCCTTCATGCACCTGGCTCCGGACGGCCGGGTGTTTGCGTCCGGTCCTTCCCAGACCACGCGCTATCTGAATACATCGGGCGGCGGATCCTGGAGCGTGGTCGCGAATTCCGGTTACGGTCATCGCGATTTTGGAAGCTCCGTGCTCTACGACGACGGCAAGGTGCTCATCGCCGGCGGCGGCAACCCTCCGACCAACACCGCAGAAGTCATTGACCTGAACGGGGCCGTTCCGGCGTGGCGGACCATAGCGCCCATGACCAACGGGCGTCGTCAGATGAATGCCACGCTCCTGCCGGACGGGACCGTGCTCGTCACCGGCGGAAGCAGCGCGTCGGGCTTCGACAACGCGGCCGGTGCTGTGCTCGCCGGCGAGCTGTGGAATCCAACGACGGAAACCTGGACCACGGTTGCGAGCTTTACCAAGTACCGTGGATATCACTCGTTCGCGCTCCTCCTGCCGGACGGTCGCGTGTTGTCCGGAGGGGGCGACGGCAACCAGGATGCGGAAGTCTATCAACCAGGCTATCTGTTCAAGGGCGCCCGTCCGACCATCACGTCGGCGCCGACTTCGATCACATACGGCGGCTCGTTCTTCGTCGAGACGCCCGACGCCGGTCAGATCGGTCGCGTGACGCTCGTGAGGCTCTCGTCGGTCACGCACTCCTTCAACATGGATCAGCGGATCAACCGGCTCGCGTTCTCGCCGGCCGGCGGCGGCCTGACTGTCACTGCCCCCACCAATGCGAATCTCTCGCCGCCGGGCTACTACATGCTCTTCATTCTGAACGCCAGCGGGGTGCCGTCGGTCGCGGCGATAGTCCAAGTCACACCGTCACCGCCGCCACCTGCCGCGCCGTCGAATCTGACCGCAAGGGCGACGTCGAGCAGCCGTATCGATCTGACCTGGAGCGACGGCTCGGCGAACGAAGATGGATTTCGACTCGAGCGCTGCCGGGGCGCCATGGTCACGTGCGCCAATGGTGATTTCGCGCAGATCGCTCAGCTCGGAGCCAACGTCAAGAGTTACAGCGACACCGCCCTCGGCGCGGTCACCGCGTATAGCTACCGCGTGCGGGCATTCAACGGTGCAGGCAACTCCAACTACTCGAATACCGCAACCGCCGTGACGCTTGTCGGGCTTCCATGACAGGAGACGGATGATGGCGATTCTGACAGCGACGACGCGCGGACGGTTGGTCGCAGCCGCCGCCTCGATCGCGATGTTGGCGGTTCCTGCCCGCGGACGTGCGCAGGATGCCGTCTATACACTTGTGGACCTCGGCACGCTCGGCGGCGACCGGAGCGCGGCGCTTGGCATCAATCGCGGCGGGCAGGTCGTCGGATCGGCTGAAACCGCGGATGGACGGATTCACGCCTTTCTGTACTCGAAAGGGGCGCTCATCGATCTCGGCACTTTCGGAGGGTCCGAGAGCCTACGCGCACCGGATCAGCGATGGCGGACTGATCGTCGGGCGCGCCAGCACCACGGATGGAGAGTTCCGGCCGTTCGTCAGCTTCGGGACCGGCGCGCCGTTCGACCTCAGTCATCTGGACAAACGCCTTGGTGGCGTGTTCAGCACGGCGGTCGACGTCAACAGCGCGGGCTATCTCGTCGGATACCGTCAAACTCACAAGGACCACATGGCGGCGCGACGCCGGGTGTTCGTGTATCGGGATTTTCAGGTCATCGACTACGGCACGTTCGGTGGCGAGGATGGGTCAGTCGCGGCTCTCAACACGGCGGGTCATCTCGTGGGAACCTTCAGCACCGAGCCGCATGCCGACTATGCAGACCACCACGCGTTTCTGTTCGACGGGAAGAGACTCACCGACCTCGGTTCGCTTGGCGGCCGCATGACGACGCCGACCGACATCAACGACTCGGATCAGGTCGTTGGTTACGCTCAGGTTCGGAGCGGCGAGCATCATGCGTTTCTCTATCACGCCGGCGGGTTAAAGGACCTCGGCACGCTGCCGGGCGGGACGCAGAGTTACGCGTACGCGATCAACACCCTGGGCCATGCGGTCGGGACCTCCGATTCGTCAGGCGGCTCGCAGCGCGCGGTGCTCTTCGACCGAGGCGCGATCAGGGATCTCAACGCGCTGATTCCTCGAGGTTCCGGCTGGATCCTCACGGAGGCGCGGGACATCAACGACGCCGGTCAGATCGTCGGGACGGGAGTCGTCGACGGTCACACGCGCGCCTTTCTGCTGACGCCGACAGAAAGATCGAAGTAGCGCAGGCCTTTAGGCCTGCCGAGCAGACAGGAAGGCTGCATATGACACGCTTGCTACTCCGGATCTCGTTTCTGGGAATCCTCCTCGGAACGGCGGCGCTGACGGTCTGGCTCGGCATCGTCCGCCCGGCGACCGCTCAGGTTTTGCTCGATCAACCGATTGATTTACCGAGCTGGTTCCTACCGGTCTGGACTCAATCCCAGCGGGCACCGATGCAGGCGTCGACTCAACCGGGCGAGACCCCCGAGACGATACCTCGGTTCATGGAATCGGAGAATCCATCGGGGCGCGTCGCGACGTATCAGCCCGCAGGCGCCACCGTGACCGCCGGGAACGCGTTCTTTGCCTCGCTCGGGACGAACGGCCGTACGTGCTTCAGCTGCCATCAGCCGCAGAGCGGCTGGGCGATGGACCCACGCCTGGCGAGGGCCATCTTCGACGCGACACAGGGCGCCGACCCTCTCTTTGCGCCTGTCGACGGCGCGGATTGCCCCGACGTTGGCGCCGCTGCGGTCACGCTCGAGGAGAAAGCTGCTGCGTCGAGCCAGCTGCTGACGAAAGGAAACATCCGCGTGTTCCTGCCTGTGCCGGCGAATGCCGAGTATCGGATCAGAATCTTGAACGATCCGTACGGCTGTGAGAACAGCTCCGAATATGGCTTGCCGGCCGGCATGCTGTCCATGTATCGCCGGGTGCTGAACTCCACTAACCTGACGAGGAACGCGCAAGTCGGCTCCGATCCGGGTTCGATTTCGCCGCAGGGATCGATCATGTGGGATGAGCGCGAGCCGAATCTGCACAGCCAGTTCATCGACGCGACGCTGGGCCATGCACAGGCCACCGCACCTCCGAGCAGCGATCAGGTCGATCAGGGCGTGAATTTCGAAGTGGGTCTCTTCACCGCTCAGAACTTCAGCAATCAGGCGGGAAAGCTCACGGCGGCCGGCGCGACAGGTGGGCCGATCAATCTCTCCAGAATGGGAGTTGCCTTTGTTCCCCAGCCGGTCATCCCACTCGCCTTCAGCACCTACAACGCCTGGACCCTTCCCATCAACAGTGCGGCGCAGGCGTCGATCAACCGCGGTCAAACCATCTTCAACACGAGGACCTTTACGATTACCGGCGTTTCCGGGTTCAACGACGCGGGGCCGGGCAATCCAGCGGCGAACCAGACGTGCTCGATCTGCCACAACACTCTGAACGTGGGCAGCGATGTCATCCCTGGCGGCAGGCACCTTGGCATCGGCGACAACAGCGCCGCCGACCGAAGTGGCAATCAGACGACCGCGTTCTTCCTGCCTCCAACCTCCGACCAGCCGTTGTTCTCGTTCCTGTGCCCGGTAGGGTCGATTCCTTTCTTCAGCAATCCGGTGACAGTCGATGACGTCACCTATGACGAGTTCCGGACGACCGATCCAGGAGTGGGGTTGATCACCGGCAGATGCGCCGATCTCGGGAAGTTCAAGGTGCCGCGACTGAACGGTCTGGCTGCCCGCGCCCCGTACTTCCACAATGGCAATGCCGAGATCTTGGAGCAGCTCGTTGAGTTCTACAACCTGCGTTTCAGGATGGGCCTGAGCGCGCAGGACAAGAAAGACCTTGTGAACTTCCTGAAATCGCTGTAGCCGACCGGGGTGGTAGAGGAGCGGGTCTGCTGAACCGCGTATAGAATCTGCGGCAGACTCGGAGGCGACAGATGAAAGTCGCTATTGGTGTCCTCTGTGCCCTGATAACTCTTTCAACCGCCGGCCGCGCAGACCCGGCCCGTCCACACCTACTCCATCGTCGCGCGCGATCCGGCGACGGGCGAGCTTGGCGTGGCCGTGCAGTCGCACTGGTTCTGCGTCGGATGCATCGTGGCCTGGGCGGAGCCGGGGGTTGGCGCCGTGGCCACGCAGTCGTTCGTCGATCCGAGCTACGGGCCGCTCGGGCTGGACCTGATGCGGGCGGGGAAGAGCGCGCCGGATGCGTTGCGCGGACTGTTGATGAGCGACGAGGCGCGCGCCGTGCGTCAGGTGGCCTTCGTCGATGCGGAAGGACGCGTCGGCGTCTGGACGGGCGCCAAGGACATCCAGGCGGCCGGACATGCCGCCGGCCCGGCGGCGTCACCGTCTCCCGCGCACGACGATCGATGGCGGGACGTTCAGCGTCGGCAGCGGCTTCTCGGTCGAAGCCAACCTGATGCTCAACGACCGGGTCTGGCCGGCGATGGCCAAGGCCTATCAGGAGAGCAAAGGCGACCTCGCCGAGCGAATGCTGGCGGCGCTCGAAGCGGCACAGGCGGCCGGCGGTGACATTCGCGGGAGGCAGTCCGCGGCGCTGATCGTCGTGCCCGGCACGCGCAGCGACAAACCCTGGGCGCGCACGTTCGACCTGCGCGTCGACGATCACCCGGAGCCGCTCAAGGAACTGCGCCGGCTGGTCACGGTCAATCGCGCCTACAACCACATGAACGCGGGCGACCTGGCCGTCGAGCGCAAGGACAACGAGACCGCGCTGCGCGAGTACGCGGCCGCAGAAAAGCTCGCGGCCGGAGCGGAAGGCATTCCTCAGAGCCGGCTGACAGAGATGATGTACTGGCACGCCGTCGCACTTGTAAACATGGGGCGCGTGGACGAGTCGCTGCCGCTGTTCAGGAAGGTCTTCGCCGCCGACAGGAACTGGGCTGAGCTGACGCCCCGGCTGCCCAGATCGGATCTGCTGCCGGGCGATCCAAAGGTGATGGAGCGCATTCTGCGGCAGGCAAAACCGTGAGAGTCGGATAGGATCGGCGGAGCCCTCATGGCTCATCGGATGCCCCGGCGGATTCGGTCGTTGACGCGGCGGCTGCGGATGGCGCGGGTCATCGCGCGCGCACTGCAATCACGCCGGCATCCCATCCTCGCCCAAATCGTTCCGACGCGGCGCTGCAACCTCGCGTGCGAGTACTGCAACGAGTTCGACAGCACTTCGGCGCCAATCCCGCTCGAGCTCATGCTCGCCCGCATCGATCGCCTCGCCGCGCTCGGGACGGCGATGGTGGATCTCAGCGGCGGCGAGCCGATGCTCCATCCGGGCCTCGAGCAGATCGTCAGCCGGATCCGCGGTCATGGGATGTTCGCCGGCCTGCTGACGAACGGGTATCTGCTCACGAGAGCGCGTATCGCGGCGCTGAATGACGCCGGCCTCGATCGGCTGCAGATGAGCATCGACAACGTCATCCCTGACGACGTGTCGCAGAAGAGCCTCAAGGTACTCGATCAGAAGCTGCGGTGGCTCGCCGAGGACGCGGCGTTCGACGTGAACGTGAACACGGTGCACGGCGCCGGTGTCCGCAACCCGGCCGACGCGCTGCTCATCGCCAGGCGCGCACTGAGCCTTGGATTCGGTACCTCCGTCGGCCTCATTCACGATCGATCGGGCCAGCTTGCGCCGCTCGATCTCGTTCAACGCCAGGTGTACGACGAGCTTCAGGGCCTCGAGCGCGGCTTCTACTCGCACGCCCACGATCGTCTGTTTCAGGAAAACCTCATCCGCGGCACCGCGAACCAGTGGCGCTGCGGCGCCGGCGCCCGCTATCTCTATGTGTGCGAGGAGGGCCTCGTCCACTGGTGCTCGCAGCAGCGCGGCTATCCCGGCGTGCCGCTCGACCGGTACGGCCCCGAGGATCTCGATCGCGAGTACAGCACCGTCAAGTCCTGCGCCCCGCACTGCACGGTCTCGTGCGTGCATCGCGTCGCGCTCGTCGATGCGATCCGCGAGCGTCCCCTCGCGACGCTCGAGCAGCTCGGGGCCTCGGCCCGCGCGGCGGGCCGGCGGCCCCCGCTGTCAGTGGGCGTCCTGTCCTGGATGTTCGTGACGGGATCGCAGAAGGAGCTCTTTCGCCGGCTCGCGCTGCGCGCCTTGAACGCGTCCCGCACACACTGACAATGTCCGACAGGCGAACACGGGGACACCTCTCATCCGTCCTCCGGATGGGACGGGCCGCAGATTTACGCAGATGGACGCAGATTAGCCCCGGCCTCGACGCGTCTCTGTCATAGATCGGTAAGAGATCCGTCGGCTCGCCGTCACAACGCCGCCCCTCCCCCCAGCGTAATCTCGGACATCGGAACCCAGCCCTATGAAGGTCGGCTTCCCGGCATCACGCTGCCGAGCGCTCTGGTTACGGCCAGACCGTGGCTCAAGTATCGCTGGCGGAGTCCGAACCTTAGAAAGCAGGGCGACCATGACCTCCGTCGAGCAGCTCCAGATCGACCTCGAAGCCATCACGGCGATCGGAAACAAAGTCAGGGACGGTGAGTGCATTCTCTTTCTGGGCGCGGGCGTTCACTGCGCGCCTCCGTCCGGATCGCCGTATGTCTATCCCGAGGCCGAACGCCCGCCGCTGGGAGGGGAGTTCTCTCAGATCCTGTCGGACAAGAGCGGGTTTCCGAGCGAGCTCCCCCGGGACAGTCCGACCAACCTGCAGCGCGTCTCGATGCACTACGAGAAGCGCCGATCGCGCAGTCAGCTGGTCGAGGAGATCAGAGAGGCTGTCGACAACGGGAAGAAGCCGTCTCCGGCTCTGCGGGCGCTGGCAGAGCTCAACTTTCCGCTCGTCATCACGACCAACTACGACCAGCTGTTCGAGACGGCACTCCGGGACTGCGGCAAAAAGCCACAGGTCGTGATCTACAGCCCGGACGAGCGCACGGTGACAACCGACTACCAGAAGTTTTCGGCGGAGCGTCCCTTCGTGTTCAAGATTCACGGGGACATCAGCCGACCCGAGTCCATCGTCATCACCGACGAAGACTACATACAGTTCATGCTCAGGATGAGCGACAAGGAGGCGTTCCACCCGATTCCGGAGACATTCCGGTACAACTTCAAGCGCTGGTGGACGCTGTTCGTCGGCTATAGCCTCCTTGATTACAACCTCCGGCTGCTCTTCAAGACGCTGCGCTGGAAGATCGACAAGGCCGCGTTCCCAGACGCGTATTCGATCGATCTCTTTCCGGATCCCCTGATTCTCGACGAGTACCAACTCAAGCAACGTTACGTCAAGTTCATTGCACAGGATGTCTGGACGGTCGTTCCCGTGTTGTACGAGGACGTGACCGGAAAGTCGATGGTGGACGTATGACGCCCACGAGCGCGACGATGAGAGATTCCAGCGCAGCCGAGGCTGAACCGATCGTCAGCCCGGCCGCCACGGGGCTGCGTCTGGTGGAACCTACGAGGCCGCGTGCTCCATATCGCGGGCTCGACCCGTTCCGCTACGTCGACCGCGACATCTTCTTCGAGCGGGAGGACGAAGTTCGCAAGCTCGTGCGTCTCGTGACGATGTATCGAGGTGTCCTGCTGTACGGAGAGTCGGGAACGGGAAAATCCTCCTTGATCAACGCCGGGCTGGTTCCCGCTGCCATCAAGGAGGGCTTCGCGCCGGAACGGCTTCGCGTACGCCCGCACCCGGGCGAAGAGATCAAGGTCGATCGGATTCGCGTCAGGGAAGGGGAGCCCGCCGCGTTTCTGCCGTCCCTGTTCGCAGCCGAGACGCAGACCGACGAGCGATTCTCCGTCTCGATCGAAACATTCGCCGATCGGCTCACGCGGATGCCGCCGGGCCGGCGGCCGCTGCTGATCTTCGATCAATTCGAAGAGCTGGTGACATTGTTCACCGTCGCTTCGCGGCCAGACGCGCGAGACGAGATCGAGGTGAGACAGGCGGCGATCGCCGCGACGCTGTTGAAGCTGTTGCAGCATCCGGACCTGCCCGTGAAGCTTCTGTTCGTCTTTCGCGAAGACTACCTCGCGAAGATCATCAAGCTGTTCGCGTTGTGTCCCGATCTGCCCGATCACCACGTCCGGCTGACGTGGCCGCAGCTCGAGTCCGTGCCACGGATCATCCGCGGACCGTTCGAAAACGCCCCGGCTCGCTTCGAGCGGGAGCTGTCGCCCGAGCTGGCCGACAGGTTGAAGGCCGCCCTGGACGAGCGGAGCGAATGCGGGACGGTGAACCTGTCAGAGGTGCAGATCGTCTGTCGAGAGCTGTGGGAATCGTCCGAGCCGGACCGGCTCTTCGAACGGAAGGGCGTGCAGGGCGTGCTTGACGCGTATCTCTCCGACACCCTCGACAGCATGCCGGACCGGCTGCGCGACGCGGCGGTGGCGTTGCTCGGGCGAATGCTCACGGGGGCCGGGACGCGCAACATCGTGTCCAGGGACGATCTGATCGAGGGTCTCAGCCGGGAGGAGGGCACCGACCCCGCCGTGCTCCATGAAGCCCTGCAGGTGCTCGAGAAAGACACGAGGCTCGTGCGCCGCGAGGCCAGGAACGACGTGTTTTTCTACGAGATCGTCAGCGAGTTCCTGGTGCCGTGGATCCAGAAGAAGCGATGCGATCGCGAGGCCGAAGCGGAACGACGGAAGCTCCGGCAGGAGCACGCGAAAGCCCGTCGCCTGCTGGTTGGGAACATCGTCTGGTTCGGCCTGGCCATCGTGGCCGGGGTCCTCGCCGTCCTGCTGTTTCGCGCGATGCGCGACGCCGATCGGCAGGAAGAGATCGCGCACTCCCGTCAACTCGCGGCGCAGGCCGTCCAGTACGTGGACGATCGAGTGGATCTGGCGCTCCTGCTCGGCCTCGAGGCCAGCCGCGGGGAAGATCCGGATGCGGGGCAGAGCAGTTTGTTTGCCGGTCTTGCCGCCAGCGACGCCTTGTACGCGCTCTTGCGCGGCCACACCGGAGAAGTGAGAAGCGTCGCGTTCAGTCCCGATAAGGAGACGCTCGCGACGGCCGGCCTCGACCGGACGATTCAGATCTGGAACCTCCGAACCCGGCATCTCGCACGAGCGCCCCTCAAGGGTCACCGCGACGTCATCTACACCGTGAGCTTCAGCCCCGATCGCCAGACCCTCGCGTCCGGCGGGGGAGATGGGATCATTCTGCTCTGGAACGTCAAGTCTGGAGAGATCCTGCACTCGTTGACCGCTGATTCGGACGATCCCGTGTTTGACGTGGTGTTCAGCCCCGACGGCAAACGGCTGGCATCCGCCGGCGTGGATGGCAGGATCTATCTCTGGGAGGTTGCAACCGGACGGCGACTCGGCCGACCGCTCCTCGGCCACGGCGATCGCGAGGTGAACGACCTCGATTTCAGTCGAGACGGAAAATACCTCGCCTCCGCAGGCGGCGATGAGACTGCCGCGATTTGGGATGTCGCTTCCAGTTCCGTCATCGCGCGTCTCGACGGACATGGGAGCGCGGTATTCAGCGTGGCATTCAGCCCGGACGGACACGCGCTGGCATCCGGCCTCTCGGACGGCCGGATCTTCTTGTGGAATCTCACCCGGCAGCCAGCGTCCCATGTAGTGGCGTCCGATCACATGAACCCCGTCTTCGGTCTCGCGTTCGACCCCGGCGGCCGCAGGCTGGCCTCGGGCAGCTCGGACAAGACGATCGCGCTCTGGGAAGTTCCGACCCTCAACCGCATACCGAATCCGCTCGCGGGCTACGCGTCCAACGCGTACAGCATCGCCTTTCATCCAGGCGGCGAGCTGCTGGCGGCCGGGTTGGCGGACGGCACCGTCGCACTCTGGAACGTCCCGCGCGGCAGCAAGCCCACGCGCGATATTCGCGGAGCAGAATCCGGAAAGGCGTTGCCTCCCTCACGGGTCGGAACCGTGCTTGCGCTCGGCGGGTCGAGCAGCGCGGCCTTCAGCCCGACCGGGGACATCGTGGTAGCGGCGGCAAGCATGACGCTGCACGCCTGGAAGAGCGCAACCGGCGAGCCGGTTCAGATCAGTGATCCGAGCAGGCAGGTCACGAAGGTGGCCTTCAGTCCGGCAGACGCCGGAACGCTGGCGACGGCTGGCTGTGCGACCTGGAATCGTGAGGAGCAGCGCTGCACGCGGGGAGAGATTCAATTCTGGGACGCCGCGGGGTGGCGGCGGCTGGGCCCCCCGGTCAGCGCGCATTCAGGTTTGTTGACGATGGCTTTTCATCCGGATGGCCGCACGCTCGTGTCTGCCGGGCGCGACGACGGCCGCGTCGTGTTCTGGGATGTGGCGACGCAGAAGCCAGGGCCTGTCATGTCGATTCCGGGGCGCCGGATTTTTGCGACCGCTTTCAGCCCCGACGGCAGGCTCCTCGCGACCGGGACCAGCAAAGGCCTGATGCTGTGGGATTCCGCCACCCGCCAGCAGATTGGCGCGGTGCTGGGCGAGGGCGACCCCGTTCTGACGGCCGCGTTCAGCCCCGACGGCACGCTCCTGGCCTGGGCCGGCCGGAACAGCGACATCAGCGTCTGGGAGGTTGGCTCCGAGCGCCCGCGGCGTCGTTTCAGCAAGCACCGCTCGTGGGTGCACAGCATCGCGTTCAGCCCCGATGGCCGCACGCTGGCCTCAGGAAGCGTCGATGAGCGCATCGTATTGTGGGACGTCGAGTCCGGCGAGCCCAAAGGACTGCCGCTCGCGGCACTCGAATCGGTCTCCGCCGTCGCCTTCAGCCCGGATGGCAACACGTTGTTGTCCGGGACCTACGATGGGTCTCTCGCGCTGTGGCACCTCGGCATCGATTCGCTGCGCGCCGGAGCGTGCGAGGTTGCGGGACGCAATCTCACACCGGAGGAGTGGCGGCGGTACTTCCGCGATGAGCCGTACCACCCGACATGTGCGCAAAACGCGTTGCTACGGGCCGACTTCGAGACGCTCAATGGGAACGCGGCGGCTGCATCGCAGGCTTTGAAGGAAGCCATGGACGTCGGCCTCGCCGAGGGCAACGCGTACGTGAACAACTCGATCTGCTGGTGGGGCAGCATCGACGGCGCGGCCGGCACGGTCATCGCCGCATGCGAGCGCGCGGTATCGCTGGCACAGTCCGACGCGCGGATCAGCATGATGGGGCGCGCGCAGATTCGCGACAGCCGGGGTGTCGCGCGCGCCATGCTGGGCGATTTCACGGGGGCCGCGGAGGACTTCACGTTCCTTCTTTCCAACTGGAAGGAAGGCGTGGGATCCGAGCCGTACAAACGAAGGGAATCCTGGATCGCGGCGCTGAAGCAGAAGCGCAATCCGTTCGACGCGGAGACTCTGCAGGCGCTGCGAGTCGAGTAACCGGGCGTGGGCGTCCCGCTGACCCCGATCGTCGTCAAAGAGACCCTGGGTCTCAAGGATCTCCGCGGCAAGAGGCTCGCCGTTGACGGCAACGGCGAGCTGTACCAGTTTCTCGCCCTCATCCGCCTTCCGGATGGGACGCCCCTGCACGACCCCACCGGGCGCGTGACGTCACATCTTTCCGGCCTGTTCTACCGAACGACGCGCCTCATCGCCGACTACGGGCTGGAGCTCGTGTTCGTGTTCGACGGCGTCCCGCCCGCGCTGAAGTCGGCGGAGATCGCCCGCCGGCGGGCGACCCGGCAACGCTACGACGCGGAGCTGGCGGCGGCGCGCGCGGCCGGCGACCTCGCGCGCGCCTATTCGAAGGCGACGATGACGTCGCGCTTGACGAAGGACATGGTCGGCGAGGCGATGCGCCTGCTGCAGCTGATGGGCATCCCGACCGTTCAGGCGCCGTCCGAAGCGGAGGCTCAGGCGGCGCACATGGCGCAGGCCGGCGCGGTGTGGGCCGCCGCAAGCAAGGACTACGACGCTCTGCTGTTCGGCGACGCCGCGGCTGCTGCGGTTTCTCACGATATCGGGCCGTGAATTTCTACCCAGCCGCGGCACGTCCCGCCCCATCACGCCGGAGCTGATCGATCAGCACCGGCTCCTGGCGACGCTGGAGCTGACGCGCGAGCAGCTCATCGACCTCGCCATCCTCGTCGGCACCGATTTCAACGACGGCGTGAAAGGGATCGGGCCGAAGAAAGCGCTCGCGCTCGTCCAGCGGTACGGATCGATCGATGACATGCCGTCCGACGTACTGAAGGCGGTCGGACCTGCCGTGCGGGACGTCCGGGCGATCTACCTCGCCCCCGACGTCACCGATGACTACACGACCGTCGCCGGGCCGTGTGACGTCTCGGGGGTCGTCAGCTATCTCTGCGACGAGCGCGCGTTTTCGAAGGATCGCGTGACGGCCGCGCTGCAGCGCGCGTTCCCGCGCGCCTCATAGAGCGCGCTTCACTGATTGAACGAGACGCTCGCCGTCATCAGCACACGCACGGGGCGGTCACCGAGCAGCATCGGCTCGAATCGCCATTGACGGGCCGCGTCGAGCGCTGCCTGGTCGAGCAAACGGGATGCTCCGCAACAC
Source organism: uncultured Acidobacteriota bacterium (assembly GCA_963847125.1). Classification (GTDB taxonomy): domain Bacteria; phylum Acidobacteriota; class Vicinamibacteria; order Vicinamibacterales; family 2-12-FULL-66-21; genus DATAEE01. The sequence continues at coordinate 37,379 of CAWJYM010000002.1, read as the reverse complement.
GCGCGCGTTCTGGACCTGGCCATCCTCTCCGATCGTCAGCTCGACGATGACCACACCGCGGATCTGCGCATCGCGTGCGACTTCGGGATAGATCGGATCGACGTGATGCACCTTGACCGGCGCCTTCACGTTTCCGCCAACACGCACGGGGGCGGCGGGTCCAGACTGACTTTGTACGACAATCCCTGGACTCGCATCTGTGGTCGTGACCGTGGTAACCGTGCCAGGCGGCGGAGTTCCCGGTCCCGGTCGGCGGCTCGCGTTCTGCAAGGCGATCGCGACCTGACGCCCCTCCACGTCGTCGAAGGATCCAAACTCGACGCCTCCTCCGATTCCGAGCGCCGGAATCGTCGCGACCGCGGACGGATCCCGGAACGACTGATCGAAGCCCGGGAGGAACTGTACGAGCCCAGTGGGCATCACGATGCCGACGGTGCGCGGGCCGGTCGTGTCGATGTGTCCGTACTCCTCGATGACGACTGGTCCCTCAAAGCGAGCCTCGAACGGCCATCGGCCTTGCAGGGAAGTGAAGGTATAGTTCCGGTCTACCCTCCCATCCGGTGGCTCGCCGGCTGGTCCGTTGAAGTCGGCCAGCACGACGACGTAGCGACCCTGGTCATCCGCAATCACCCGGACGACACCTTCTCGCCGATGGAGAAGTCGAACCCGGGCGCCATGCTCGATCGCGATGACATCCCCGTCCTGGGCCTGTATTCGCCTTCCAACGGGCGGCCGGTCGGGGATGACTTGCCGCGCAGGATCGGGCGGCGGCACCGGCCGCCTCCGTGGCGGCGGTGTCTGAGCCTGCAGAATCGTGAGCGCCAGGACAACCGTCGTCGACGACAGGAATGGTCCGTTCACGGGCGCACCCTCGGCGCGATTCTACCAGCAGGCGAAGCTCAACCCTGCTGGCCCAGGCGTTTCCGCAAGTCCGCCTGATACGTGTCGATCGTCGTGTAGGGGGAGAAGATCACCTTCGACATGACGCGGAAGATCGGGTTGTAGATCTCGCCATCCTCGGTGATCGTGAGCGACGCGCCGTCCGGCGCGGGCTTCACTTCGAGCGTCCACGCCCCGCCGTACGGCAGTGACGGGTCGTCGATTCGGGTCACCAGCGTCGAGTCCGGCACGCGCCGCTCGACGCGATACGTCACGACGCCGTTGGCGCCGTCCTCGCGAAACCTCAACCCCCGGCCGTCGTCGCCCAGGAGCTCGACGGTCTTCACTCCCGAGCGCCACTCGGGAAAGCGAGCGAAGTCGGTAATCGTCGCGAACACGCGCGCCGGCGGCGCCTGGTACAGGACGGTACGCGACGCGCGGTGGCCCCTGGGGAGGAACATCCCGACGACGGCCAGGACGGCCACGAACGCGACGAGCCCGAGCACGACGAAGAGAATCCATTTCAGCATGGGTGCTCCTTCGCGACGCCCGACCTGAAGGTCGGGCCTACATGCGTTTCGACATGACGGCGCGCCGGCAGGCGCGGGCCAGCGCTTCCAGTCCGCCGATGATCACGGCGCGATCCGACGTCGAGACCTGCGCGAGCACGGCCTGTAGGCGTTTTGACTCGAGGACCGACGTCCTGCGGACGGCGTCGACACCCTTCTGTGTCAGGACGATCGCGACGTGGCGCCTGTCGCGTCCGCGCGGAACTTTCTCGACGTAGCCGAACGCCTCGAGCTTTGACACTGCCTCGGAGAGCGTGGATCGAGAGAGATCCATGTGCGTGGCCAGCTCCGTGAGCGTGAGCGGATTGGTGCAATCCAGGTGGACCAGAATCTCGGAGTCCCGCGTCGAGAGATGGGACGCGTCCGATCGCGCCCGGGCGTGGCGCGTGTGACAGGCGTAGTAAACCTGCGGGTAGCAGAACTGGATCCGTTCGACGGCGTGATCGAGGGTCACGCCGCCAATCTAGCGACGGCCGGATGTTTCGTCAAAACGAAGCATCTGGACGAGGCTTAAGCCTCGTACCACCTGCTCTGGCCGCGTTTCTGTTCTGTGAGCGGGTGACCGAACTCGCTACGCGGGGCGAGCCCGCATCTGACGAGGGTTCGGTGCAACAGCCCTGTTTTCACTTAGTTCCGCCGACGCACCCACGGGTGTTCCGTTTGCAGCATCCGAGCCGGTCATGACCCTGCGAACGCTCGTCTTTGCGGCCATTGTGCTTGCCCTCGTTTCGCCGCCCGCCGCGACGCTGCGGGGGCAGACTGCTCCAGGCGAGATCGCGGGCCACAAGATCCGCGTCCCCGGCGAGAAAGTGGACGGCACGACGCAGAAGCTCTCGGAAGTCGAGGCGGAAATCGTCGCGCGGCTGCCGCCCCAGGGTCAGGCGGAGCGGCTCCTGCAGTACGCGATCTCCCATCACATCGGGGCGACCGACGAGATCAAGCTGCGCGTCAAGAGCTGGCGCGGCAACATCAAGCGCTCGGACGCGCTCGTGACGCTCATGGACGTCGCGATCAACGGATCCGACCTCCGGGTGCGCGCCGCCGCGCTCGAGATCGAGCTGGCCGCCTTCGACGTCCCGAAGACCAGCGACCATGTTGATCTGGTGCTCGCGCAGATCGAGGCCGGGCCAACAAAGAGCCTGCATCAGATCTGGCTACTCGGCATTCTCGCGAATCGCGGCGTAGAAGCCGGCCGGATCCATCACGAGCTCCGGACGTTGATGCGATCTCCGGACGAGCAGGTCCGCTATCAGGCCGTCGCGGCGATCGCCTATATCGGGACGGACGAGACCGTCTCGGATCTCGTCCAGGCGTTCCATCACGACCCTTCCCGACACGTCCGCATCAACGGAGGCGGCTGCGGCCTCGCGCACTGCGGGATGCTGACGCGCGCGCAGCGGATGCAGGCGGTTCCGCAGCTCATCGACATGGTCGACGATCCCCAGGTAGACGCCGAGACGGTGGCGTACGGCTACCGCGCGCTGCGGGAGATCACGGACGAGACACTGCCGGACGATGCCCGGCAGTGGCGGACATGGTACGCAGCGCACGGCGCCGAAGCGACCGAACGGTTCAGGAAGTTCGAGCGCCGCTAACCAGCCGAGCGCTGCCTTCCTTCTGGATTCTGAATTCTGGATTCTGAATTCAGGACTACATCGCCGTCTTGATCACCGCGAACGCCGCGCCCTGCGGATCCTTGAGGATCGCGAGTCGGCCGACCGTCAGAACGTCGGTGGCCGGCATGATCACATTTCCCCCGAGCTTGCCGGCCGCGGCGACGATCTTGTCGGTGTCTTCGACCATGAAATACGGCAGCCAGTGCGGCGGCACGCCCGGCATGTCGTCCGTCATGTCTACCATCCCGCCAAGTCCGCGCTCGTTACCGGGCAGCTGGAAGACGGTGTAAGGCATCGGGCTTCCTTCAAAGGGCTTCGGCTTCCAGCCGAAGAGCGCCGTGTAGAACGCCGTGGCCTTCTTGGGATCGCGAGTGTAGAGCTCGGTCCAGCAGAGCGCTCCAATCTCGTTGATGCGCGTCGCGCCCGGGTGCGTCTTGGCCTGCCAGATCGAGAAGGTCGCGCCCGTGGGGTCCTGAATGACGGCCATCCGGCCCATGTCCATGACGTCGAACGGCGGCGCGAGCACCTTGGCCCCGAGCGACGTCGCCTTCTTCGCCGTGTCATCGGCGTTCGTCACCGCGACGTAGGACATCCAATGCGGAGGGACGCCAGTCTTTTTCTGTTCCTCCATCAGCGGACTCATCGCGCCGACCTCCTTACCGGCGAGCTTCAGCGTCGTATAGACGCCGCCCTGCGGCATCGGCGAGTCGTCGGGCTGCCAGTTGAACAGGGTTGAATAGAACTTCTTCGCGGCGGGCACGTCGGTTGTGCTGAGCTCGGGCCAGCAGAACGTGCCGGCGGCATTGGCGGCAGTCACGGACATAACACGCTCCTTTGTCAGTTTGCGGGCTCGAAGGGAGTCGAAACCGGTTTGCTGAAGGTAAGACGATTGGAATGCTTCTACTTCGACAGCCCGGGGCGCGCAAAACGCAAAAGTTGATGCTGACGCGGAGGGCCTGATCCGTCAACCACGGCCTTTCCTACCTGGTCCGTGTCAGACGCGGCCGCCATCAAGTAATTGGAGTGCTTCCGGGCGGTTGACCGGCTGGTTCCGCCCGGAAGCGGCCGTTCAGTGACCGTAGACCGTGAGGATCGCCTGATTGTTGGTGTTTTCGGGTCGCATGCTGAGGTGCAGCGCGACTCCCGCGACTTCGTACACCCTGGTAAAGCTCGAATCCGTGGAGAACGCGTCCAGGGCCTTGAGGCCCGTATTCGGGCCGCCGACCACGGGACCGGAGTACAGACGGAACGTAATCTCGCCAATCCCGTTGATCGTTCCCGACACGCGTATCTTGGCGAACGGTGTGATGTCGAGCGGGACGATGAACGTGTCCTCGCCGGTTGGTATGCCGGTGAAGTCGTCGTTCAGAAGAAGCTGCGTTCCGCCGCTCGCCGCGTCGAGCCTGACCACATTCTGCGTGGGATCGATCCTGAAAACCGGCGATCCCAGAAGACCGACGTTCCAGGCGCCGCTCTGCTGCGCCTGCACGGCGCCCCCGACAGCAATCGTTCCCTGAACCGTCGTCGGAATTGGCTCCGCCGAGCTGTTCACGACTCGCATGTCCTTGATAGGGTCCCCCTGGATGGTCGCGGGTCTCGTGAGCGCAAACACGCTCACGAGGCACACGATCGACGCGGCCGCAAGTAGACGTTCCTTCGGCGTGACCATGACCAACCTCCTCGCCAGAAGTCCGGCGGGGGGACTCCGACACTGGCTTCTAATCAGGAGATCGGAATTGGCAGGCAAAAGGCGTCAGCCCTCCTTTTTTTCCGCCTTTGGATAGACCTTCTTACCCTTGTAGTCGCGAAGGCCGCAGAAGCCGGCCGCTTTGAAACCGTTCTTGATCAGCAAGGCCGCGGCACGCGCGGCCCGTCCACCGCCGTTTCAAGCGGTGAGGATGGCTTTGTCTTTGGGGAGCTCGGACAGGCGCTTCTCGAGTTGGCTGAGCGGGATGTTGACGTAGCCCTCGATGGTCCCGTTCTCTTCCAGCTCCCACGGCTCGCGGACGTCGAGCAGCAGGACCTTGCCCTCGGCGAGGAGCGCGTCGATGTCGTCCGGCTTGACGCGAAGCTCTTCACCCACGGGTGGCGGCGTATCGGGAGGAATGACGATCGGCGGCCGCTCCGGCTTCTGCTGCGGCGCCGACTGCGGTTGCGCCGGCGGGCTTTGCCCCAGCAGGGCGAACGCCAGCACGGCCGGAGTCCAACACGCGACGAGGCTGTTCATGGCGCACCTCACGGGGGATTCTACCGCGCAACGACGTCCAGGGTGACGGTGGTCACGGCGGCGGAGCTCGTCCCGACCATCACGTCGAACTTGCCAGGCTCGACGACACGCTGCATCTGACGGTCGATGAGCGAGAGCGCGTCGGGCCCGAGCATGAAGGTCACCGTCTTCGTCTCGCCCGGTCCGAGGGTCACCCGCTCGAAGCCGCGCAGCTCCTTCGTCGGCCGCGTCACCGAGCTCACGACATCGCGGATGTAGAGCTGGACGACCTCGTCTCCCGCGCGCGGCCCGGTGTTCCGAACGTCCACCGTGACCGTCGCCCGTCCCGCCGCGCCGATCGTCGTCGGCGTCACCTTCAGGTTCGTCAGCGCGAACGTCGTGTAGCTCAGGCCGTGGCCGAACGGCCAGAGTGGCTCGCGCGTGAGATCGAGATGCGACCGGAACGACGTCGGCCGGCGATTGTAGTAGACCGGCAGCTGTCCCGTGTGGCGCGGGAACGTGACGGGCAGTTTGCCGCCCGGGTTCACGTCGCCGAACAGGACTTCCGCGATCGCCGTGCCGCTTTCCTGGCCGGCGTACCACGTCTCGACGATTGCCGGCACGCGCTCGGCGACACGCGGGATCGCGAGCGGTCTGCCGTTGATGAGGACGACGACGACCGGCTTGCCGGTCTGGAGCATCGCATCGACGAGCTCTTCCTGCTGGCTCATGAGCGTGAGATCGGCGACGTCGCCGAGGTGGTTGTCCGCCCAGGCTTCGCGCGAGGTGGACTCGTTCGTGCCGATGGCCAGGACGATGACGTCGGCGCCGCGCGCGATCTTGACCGCCTCCTGGATGCGCTGACGATTCAGCGCGGGATCGCCCATCACGACCTTGTCCGCCGTCCAGTTCGCCTCGTGCTCCGTGATGCGGACGCCCTCGGCGTGGACGACCTTGACGCCGGGACCCGCTTTCTCGGTGATGCCGGTCAGCAGAGAGACTCCGCGTCCGGGATCGCGCGAGTAGCCGCCAAGATGGACGCCCTTCGCGTTTGGCCCGATGACGGCGAGAGTCTTCACTTTGGTCCGCGCGAGCGGGAGCAGCTCCTTGTCGTTCTTGAGAAGGACGATCGACTTCCGCGCCGCCTCGAGCGCCAGCGCCTGGTGCTCGGGCGTATTCGTCGCGCGTTCGGCCTCGGCCGGGTCGACGTACGGGTTCTCGAACAGCCCGGCGAGGAACTTCGCCTTGAGGATGCGGCCGGCCGCGAGATCGACGCTGGCCTGGGACACACGGCCGTCCTTCACCATCGCGACGAGCTCAGGGAATCCGTCCGGGTCGGGCAGCTCGATGTCCACGCCGGCATCCAGCGCCTGCCGCGCCGCTTCCGCCTTGTCGGCCGCGACATGGTGACGGCTGACGAGCTGCTCGATCGCGAAATAGTCGGATACGACGATCCCCTGGAATCCCCATTCGCGGCGCAGCACGTCCTCGAGGAGCCAGCGGTTCGCGTGCATCACGACGCCGTCCACCTCGTTGTAGCTGGGCATGACGGCGTAGACGCCCGTTTCCTTGACGGCCACCTCGAACGGCACGAGCAGCTCGGCGCGCATCAGCCGCTCGGAGACGAGCGGAGGCGCGGTGTTGATTCCCCCTTCATGCGTTCCGTGGCCCGCGAAGTGCTTGAGCGTGGCGAAGACCTTGTCTTTCGCGAGGGGCAGGCTCGTTCCCTGATAACCCCGAACGGCGGCGACGCCGAGCCGCGAGACCAGGTATGGATCCTCCCCGTAGGTCTCCTCGATCCGTCCCCAGCGCGGGTCGCGCCCGAGATCGACGACGGGCGAGAGCACGTGCTGGCAGCCGCGGGCGCGCGCCTCTTTGGCGGCAACGCTCATCAGCCGTTCGACGAGCGCCGGGTCCCACGTGCTCGCGAGGCCGATCGGGACCGGGAAGTGCGTGCCCCGCGGCGCCGCCAGGCCGTGGAGCGCCTCTTCGTGAAACATGACCGGAATGCCGAGCCGCGTGTTCTCGATCACCCACTTCTGCACGGCGTTGACGAACTCGGCGTGCTCTCGTGGTTGACGGACCGGCCGGCCCGCGGAGGGTCCGGCGATCTCGCTCGGACGGGAGATCTGTCCGATGCCATCGCCGATGAGCGCCTTGGCCTTCGCGGGCACGAATCGCCCCGCCTCGTCCTGGATTTTCACTTTCTGGCCCCAGATGCCGAGGAGCTGCGCGACCTTTTCCTCGAGGGTCATGCGGCCCAGAAGGTCGGCGACGCGCGCATCGACGGGTAGCGATGCTTCCCGGTAGGCGGGCGGGCTCTGCGCACCGGCGCCTGCCGCGCCCGCGAGCAGGAGGATCAACGTGAAATAACGGCGACGCTGTGTGAGCATGAGTTTGTTCGCAGCGAGAACAGCTCGACAAGATACGCGTTCTTGCCAGCCTCGTCCAGTTCCCGGCGCTCCCAGGCTTGACACGTCATGAGCGTGGTCCTATAGTTCGCCGCGCCAACAAAAGGGGTGATCGCATGATCCCCAGCGCGCTTCAGGCCTTTTTCGCTCCGATCCTTGTCGTTTTCTTTTTCCTGCTCGCCGCCGCGGCTCCCGCGCGCGCGCAGGTGGCCACCCACGACTTCGAAGACGGCACCGCCCAGGGCTGGATCCCGCGCGGCGGCGGCGTCGCGTTGACCAATACGACCGAGGCCGCGCGCAGCGGGCTCCGAAGCCTTCGGACGACCGGACGCACCCAGGGGTTTCATGGTCCGAGTCTCGATCTACGGACCCTGTTGACGCCGGGACGCGTTTACCAGGTGACCGGGTGGGTCCGGCTCGTCACCGGTCAACCCGCGAGCACGCTCGTCTTCACCGTCGAGCGGCGGGTCGCCGGCGCAACGAGCTCCAGCTTCGACCGCGTCGTCGCCAGCGCGGAGAATGGCGTGACGGACGCCGGCTGGGTGCGGCTTCAGGGCAATTACTCTTTCACGACCACCGATCACAGCACGTTGCTCCTGTATCTCGAAAGCTCCAATGCCACGGCCCAGTACCTCCTCGACGATTTCACCATCGTCGAGCTTGCGGGATCGGGCTGCCCGATTCCTCCCGATCAGTCCGGGATGGCGAGCGACTTCGAGACCGGGACGGCCGAGGGGTGGGTGCGGCGAGGCCCCGAGACGGTGGCTGTCAGCTCCGCCGAGGCGCACGCGGGAACGTTCAGCCTGCTCACCTCCGGGCGGACGGCGCAGTGGAACGGCCCGAGCATCAACGCGCAATGCAAGATGCACAACGGGTCGCGGTACCGGATCGGCGTGTGGGTGAAGCTGGCGCCCGGCGAGCCCCCCTCGCAGCTCCTGATGAGTCTGCAGCGGACGCTCGGCGGCGTGACGAATTTCAACACCGTGCTGGGCAGCCAGACGGTGACGGCCGACGCCTGGACGTTCTTCGGCGGCGATTACACCTACGGCTTCGAGGCGACCGCCCTCTCGCTCTACGTCGAGTCCACGTCAGGGACCGCGTCCTTCTTCATCGACGACTTCTCGCTCGTCCACCGACCGCCGCTGCCGCCGCAGGCGCTGCCGCCGGTGAAGGAAGCGCTGGCGGATGCCTTCCCGATCGGCGTCGCGATCGAGCCGTTCCAGACGAGCGGATTCCACTCCGAACTGCTGCTGCGGCACTTCAACAGCGTCACGGCCGAGAACGCGATGAAGTTCGGGCCGTTGCAGCCGACCGAAGGCGGGTTCAATTTCGGCCCGGCCGACACGCTGGCGAATTACGCGCGCGCCAACGGCCTGAGAATGCGAGGCCACGCACTCGTCTGGCATCAGCAGAACCCCGCGTGGCTGTTCACCGATTCGAGCGGGGCTCCATTGCAGCCCGGCAACGCCGACCACCGCGCGCTGCTGCTGCAGCGGCTCGAGACCCACATCCGGACCGTCGTCTGGCGCTATGCAGACATCGTGGACTCGTGGGACGTGGTCAACGAGGTGATCGATGCGGGCCAGCCTGGCGGACTACGCCAGACTCCATGGCTGCAGATCATCGGACCGGACTACATCGATATCGCGTTCCGCCTCACGCGCGAGGTCGATCCCGACGCGAAGCTGTACATCAATGACTTCAGCACGACCGATCCCGCCAAGCGGGCGGCGCTGCACGGTGTCGTGAGCGGCTTGATCGCACGCGGCGTACCCGTCAACGGCGTCGGCCATCAGATGCACGTCAACATCGCGCAGCCATCGGTCGAGGCCATCGGCGGCACGATTGAGCTCTTCGCGGCGCTCGGACTGGACAACCAGATCACCGAGTTCGACATGAGCGTGTACACGAACTCGACCGACCGTTACGTGCCGACCGTGCCCGAAGAGATCCTGGTGCTGCAGGGCCATCGGTACAAGGAAATCTTCCGTGAGTTCCGGCGGCTGAGCGCGGCGATCAGCTCGGTCACGCTCTGGGGCCTCGCCGACGACACCACGTGGCTGAAGCGCTTCCCGATCACGCGGCTCGATCAGCCGCTGCTCTTCGACGAGGATTTGCAGGCGAAGCACGCCTACTGGGGCGTCGTCGATCCATCGATGCTGCCGGTCCTCGTCCAGAAGCTCGATGTGTCGGCCGGCACCGTCCGCGTCAACGGCCGCGCCGAGCTGCGCTGGGACCTGGTCAAACCTGTGTCAATCCCTTCGGAGGGACCGCTGGCGGCGACCTTCAAGGTTCTATGGGACGGCGCGCTTTTGTACGTCCTTGCTGACGTCGCCGATCCGACGCGGAATAGAGACGACGCGATAGAAGTGTTCGTCGACGGCAATAACGACAAGCTGCCGGTTTACGGACCCGATGACGATCACTTCGTCTTCGAGCGGCACGGACGATTCTCCTGTCGGCATCACGGGAGGGCAGAGGCGCGGCCACGCTACGTGATCGTCCCGACCCGCGGAGGCTATCGGCTGGAGGCCGCGATTCCCCTCGACAACCCGGCCGCGCTCGGCGGCAGGATCGGGTTCGACATCCGTGTCCGCGACGGCGGCGATCCGCCCGCGTTCCTTTCCTGGAGCGACACGACGCACTCACAGGACACCGACACGTCCAAATGGGGCGTCATCACGCTCGTCAACGAGATCGAGTTTGCGGAGGCCGCGCGAGGGACGCCGACGATCGACGGTCTGGAGGACCGGGCCTGGAGGCACGCGAAGAGCATCGCGACTGAGAAGTTCGTACTGGGCAGCGCCGGCTCGACCGCGGTGGTGAAGACGCTATGGGATTCGGGCCATTTGTACGTCTTCGCCCGCGTTACCGACAATCTGTTGAGCAAGGCCAGCGTCAACCCCTGGGAGCAGGACTCGGTCGAGATCTTCGTCGATCAGAACAACGGGAAGACCTCCTCCTACGAAGCCGACGACGCCCAGTATCGCGTCAACTTCGAAAACACGCAGAGCTTCGGCGGCGCCGGGTCGGCGGCGAAATTCACCACGGCGACGCGTGTGGTAGACGGGGGATACGTCGTGGAGGCCGCCATCGCGCTCGACGCGATCGAGGCCAGATCCGGGCTCTTGATTGGATTCGACTTCCAGGTCAACAACGACGAGCTCGGGGACGGCGTACGCACGAGCGTCGCGACGTGGAGCGACGAGACGGGACGGGCGTTCCAGGACCCATCACGCTTCGGGGTGCTGAGGCTGCGACGACCCTGACCGTTCTTGTGGACATGCGACGCCTGTGCAGTGTCGGCCTGTTCGGGCTTGCGATCCTCCTTGCGGGTGCGCCCGGCGTGCGCGCCGAAACCGGCTACGATCTCTGGCTCCGCTACCGTCCGATCGAGGACAGCGCGCTCCGGGACGCGTATCGCAAAGCGCTTTCCTCGCTCGTCGTCTATCCGGATTCACCGACAGGCCGTGTGATCGCGAGCGAGCTCCAGCGCGGCTTGAACGGTCTGCTGGGGACGAAGCTGAAAGCGACAGCGGCGTCGTTTCCGGTTGAGGGAACGACCCTGGTCGTCGCGACGCCCTCGAGCTCTCGGGTGTTTGCCGGCCGGCCGGAGTGGAGCGCGGAGGTCGATCGCCTCGGTCCAGACGGGTATTTCATCCGCTCGGCGACCATCGATGGCCGTCAGGTCACGACGATCGGCTCGAAGAGCGACGTCGGCGCGTTGTATGGCGCGTTTCATCTCCTGCGGCTGATTCAGACGCGTCAGCCGATCGACCGGCTGCAGATTTCGGCGCAGCCGAAGATGAACACGCGCGTCCTGAACCACTGGGACAACCTGGACGGCAGCATCGAGCGAGGCTACGCGGGCCGATCGCTCTGGAACTGGGAGCGGCTGCCTGCCCTGAGCGAAGTCGAGGGGCCCGCGCGTGTCGATCCGCGCGTCGAGGATTACGCGCGCGCGAACGCCTCGATCGGCATCAACGGCACCGCGATCAACAGCGTGAACGCCAATCCTCAGTCGCTGACGCGCTCGTATCTCGAGAAGGCGGCTGCGCTGGCGAACGCGTTCCGGCCGTACGGGATCCGGGTCTACCTGTCCGCCAACTTCGCCGCGCCGAAGACAATCGGCGGCCTGAAGACCGCCGACCCGCTCGATCCCGTCGTCGCGCGCTGGTGGCGCGAGAAGGCCGACGAGATCTACCGGCTCATCCCCGACTTCGGCGGGTTCCTCGTCAAGGCGAACAGCGAGGGGCAACCGGGCCCGCAGGATTACAAGCGCACGCATGCCGACGGCGCGAACGTGCTCGCCGACGCCGTCGCGCCGCACGGCGGCGTCGTCATGTGGCGCGCGTTCGTGTACGACGCAGAGGTCGATCCCGATCGCGTCAAGCGCGCGTACAAGGAGTTCGTGCCGCTCGACGGGACATTCCGTCCGAACGTCCTGGTCCAGGTGAAGAACGGGCCGCTCGATTTCCAGCCGCGCGAGCCGTTCTCGCCGCTCTTCGGCGCGGTCCGGACGCCGCTCCTCGCCGAGCTGCAGATCACGCAGGAGTACCTCGGCCACTCGACGCACCTGGTGTACCTCGCGCCGATGTGGAAGGAGTTCTTCGAGGCGGTTGCCGTGCCCGCCGGCATCGCTGGTGTCGCGAATACCGGGACGGATCGCAACTGGACCGGGCACGACTTCGGCCAGGCGAACTGGTACGCCTACGGACGCCTCGCATGGGATCCGTCGCTCGAGGCCGGCGCGATTGCGGACGACTGGATCAGGATGACCTGGGGCCACGAGCACCGCGTCGTCGAAGCGATCCGGTCCATCATGCTCGAATCGCACGAGACGTTCGTCAACTACACGATGCCGCTCGGCCTTCATCATCTGATTGGCGGCGATCACTACGCCCCGATGCCGGAGAATCCCGACCCCCGCCGCGCCGACTGGTCCGCGATTTACTATCACCGGGCTGACGCGTCCGGGATTGGCTTCGATCGCACGCGGCGCGGCAGCGCCGCGGTCGATCAGTACCCTGGGCCGCTGCGCGACCAGTGGAACAACCCCTCTACGACTCCCGAGAAGTTCCTGCTGTGGTTCCACCGGTTGCCCTGGAATTACCGGCTCCGGTCGACGGGCCGCACGTTGTGGGACGAGCTCGTCTTTCGCTACACGAGCGGCGCAGACGCCGCGAAGGGTCTCGAGGCACGCTGGACGGCTCTCCGCGGCCGCGTGGATCCCGAGCGGCACGAAGCAGTCGCGCGCAAGCTCCGCCGGCAGGTCGAGGACGCTGCGGCGTGGCGGGACAAGTGCCTGAAGTACTTTCAGCAGTTCAGTAAGAGGCCGATAGAGGCCGCCACAAAGCCCCACGTCTTTTAACGCAGAGGCCGCAGAGACCGCAGAGACCGCAGACGTCGCACAGGCTGAGCGGCGGGTCGACTGGGGCCCGACCTTCGGTCGGGCCCACGGTCGTGCGTCGAGGTGCGGGCGCAAGAGCCAACGGACGTCAGAATCGCTCTTGCGCCCGCACCTCGATGCACGGCCGGCGCGCCAGTGGCGCGCCAGTCGACCCGCCTCACCGTCGTCTCTGCGTCCTCTGCGAACTCTGCGTTTTGGCTTTTCTCGTTTTACATGCGGCTGCGTTTCTGGCGCGCGCCTGGATCCCCGGTCGGTGGTGGCGCCTGATCGGTCGGCGCGGGAGGTCCGAGGATTTCGGTGAAGATCGGCTTCAGCGCGTCAGCCCAGACTTGATATCCCTTCAGCGTGAGATGCAGCTTGTCGGTCGTCATGCCGTCGAATAGCGTGCCGTTCCGATCGGCGAGCTTCTCGTTCACGTCGACGTACCGGATCGTCCTGCCGTCCGCGAACCTCGCAATCTGCGCGTTGATTCGAGCGATCTCCGGCAGGACCGCGGGACTGTCGTTGCGCGGGAAGATGCCGGTCAACACGAGCGTCGCGGCAGGCGCCTTCGCGCGGCACACATCGAGGATTGCTTTAATCCCCCGTACGATATCCGCGACCTTGGCGTCGTCTCCCGGGACGGTCCCCACGTTGTTGGTGCCTGCCTGCACGACGATGATTTTCGGGTTGACGCCATCCAGCTCTCCGTTTTCCAGACGCCAGAGGATGTGCTGCGTGTAGTCGGCGCCCCATCCGAAATTGGCGGCGTTCCACCCGTGAAAGTTGTGCCTCCAGTTCGCGAGGAACTCCGGGTAGTCGAGCGCACCCCATCGCCGGGTGATCGAGTCGCCCACAAAGTAGACGTCGATGCGCCCTCGTCGAGCCTTGTCGACCAGCTCGGTGTGCGCGACCTGCGAGTTCGGATCCGTTCGGGCGACTGCGCGGTCGGCAGGCGCATTGATTTGGGTCGCTGGCGAGAAGCCAAGCGCGACGACGAGCAGCCCCATTCCGGAACTCATTTTCTTGACACGCCTCTACTGACTCTTATAGTTTGCCACGACAACTATAAATCGTGGGCTTCGACCCGGCGCTCGGGCTCTCTCACGTGCGAGTGTCGGGATCGTGCAGGCGGGGCCGATGCGCAAAATCGATCTCACCAACTTCCAGGTCGCGACGAGCGAGACCGCCCGCCAGATCAACCGGCGGATCGCGTTGAACTTTCTCAGGCGGCAGCAACCGATGTCGAGGGCGGATCTCGCCCGGCGGTCCGGCCTGCAGCGAAGCACCGTGTCGTCCATCATCGATCAGTTGATCGGTGAAGGCTGGGTGACCGAGGGGGCGATGGGACGCGGGCGCGCCGTCCGGGGCCGGCGGCCGCGATTCCTGCACCTGAACGTAGAGCGGGCGAGCATCGTGGGCGTCGAGCTGCGGCCAGAGACGACGACGGTGGCGCTGGCCGGCATCGATGCGCGTGTCGTGATGCACACGTCGTGGCCCACGCCGCGCACGCCGTCAGCATTCATCCGGGAGCTCGCGCGCACGGTCGCGGGGTTCAGAAAGGCGCACCCGGACATGATCCTCGAGGGGCTGGGCGTGAGTCTTCCAGGACGCCTCGACTCCTCCGGAAAACTGGTGTTTGCGCCAAACCTGGGTTGGGGGCAGCAGATCGATTTGCAGCAGCCTCTCGAAGCCGCGGTCGGCCTCCCGGTGATGCTTGAAAACGCCGCCAATGCGTGTGCGCTTGCAGAGCTCTGGTTTGGCGGGCATCCGGAGCACGTCCGAAACCTCATCGCGGTCACGGTGTCGGAGGGTATCGGCGTGGGACTCTTGCTGAACGGTCAGCTCCTCCACGGCGTCGATGGGCTCGCGGGCGAGTTCGGCCACGTCAGCATCGACGAGAACGGCCCGGCGTGTTCGTGCGGCAGGCGAGGATGCTGGGAGCGGTATGCATCCAACGCCGCGGCGATCCAGCACTATGTCAGTGCAGGTCCTGCGGGCAAAGGCACACCGCCGCGGTTCGAAGACATTCTCCGGCTCGCGCACGGCGGCGATCGCCACGCGGGCGAGGCGCTCGACCGCATGGCGCACTATCTCGGGCTTGGCCTCGCGGCGCTCGTGACGGGCCTCGCCCCGGACCTGATCATCGTCATTGGCGAAGTGACGGCCGCCTGGGACCGGGTCGGCCCCATCGTCCAGGACGCCGTGCGGAAGCGAGGACTGTCGCAGAAGCCGCCGCGCATCGTGCCGACCGATCCAGCCACCCAGCCTCGCCTGCGCGGCGCCGTGACGCTCGTCGTCCAGCAGCACTTCGGCGCGCCGGCCGTGGCGTGACCGGTCCAGAGGGCCAAACGACAGAAAACACTTGACGACTGGGTCAGCTGGTTGTATTTGATTCGCGTCCACAACGATTGACCGCGAGGGAGGATCGATATGACCTTTCGGCGAGGGTACCAGACGGTCGCGGGGCTGGCCTTCCTGGGGCTGGTCTTCTCGGCTGAGTCGGCTGCCCGGGCGCAGACGACCAGCGCATCGGTGTCCGGCGTCGTGCAGGACTCCCAGGGAGCGGTCCTCCCTGGAGTGTCCGTGACGCTCACGAGCCACACGCAGGGGCAGGCACTGACCACCACCACCAATGGCGAGGGCCGCTTCACCTTTGCCATTGTCCGACCGGACACCTACTCCCTGCAGGCCAGCCTGCAAGGCTTCAGGACCGTCGAGCGGACGAAGGTCGTCGTGAACGCGAACGACCGGCTGTCGCTCACGAACCTGGTGCTCGAAGTCGGGTCGATGACGGAAGAGATCAGCGTCACGGCCCGCGTGAGCGAGCTGCAGACGACGAGCGGCGAACGCTCCTTCGCGCTCGAGAGCGAGGCGCTCGAGAACATCGCCAATGACGGGCGCTCGCTGTTCGGCTTTGCCACGCTGGTGCCTGGCGTCCTTCCGCAGGCGGGCAACGGCGGCACGAACATGAGCGGCCCGGCCGGCTCGGTCGGCGGGTTCACGGTGAACGGGCAGCGGCCGAACTCCAACAACATGACGATCGACGGCGTCGCCAACATCGACACGGGCGACAACGGCGGCAACATGGCGACGACCAACATCGACGCCGTGTCGGAGTTCAAGGTCCTCACGAATTCGTACCAGGCCGAGTACGGCCGGGCCGTCGGAGGGCAGGTGCAGGTCGTCACCAAGAGCGGCACGCAACAATTCCACGGAAGCGGCTACTGGTACGGCCGGCGCTCGGGCTGGAACGCCGAGACCTGGACGAACAACCGGGCGGGCATCAAATCGCCCGAGGCGTCGCGTGATGACTCCGGCTACACGGTCGGCGGCCCCGTATTCATCCCGGGCGTCTTCAACCCGGACAAACGGAAGCTGTTCTTCTTCTGGTCGCAGGAGTTCCAGCGCCGCAACGATCCGGTCGGCGAACGGCGAAGCCGCGTGCCGACGGCGCTCGAACGACGCGGAGACTTCTCCCAGAGCGTCGATGCGAGCGGCAATCTCTTCCCCTATGTCCGCGATTTCACCACCGGCCTGCCGTGCAGTGCGTCGAATACGAGCGGCTGCTTCCAGGACGGCGGCGTGATCGGCAGGATTCCGCAGAACCGCCTCTACGCGCCGGGTCTGGCCGCGTTGGGCATCTTTCCCCAGCCGAATACCAACCGCGGGAGCGGTCTCAACTACGCCAGTCAGACGCCTGACACGCGTCCGCGCCGTGAGGAGATGCTGCGGCTCGACTACCAGGCGACCGACGCCTGGCGCGTCACCGGCCGGTACATGCACAACAAGGACGAATTCGGTCAGCCGTACGGCACGACGTGGGCCGGCGCCGGCAGCAACAACCTCGACACGATCGACACCGTCCAGCTGATTCCCGGGTCGAACTTCATGGTCTCCGCTCTCGGCGTGCTGAACAACTCGACGTCGCTCGAGGTCAGCGTCGGGAGGGCGCACAACTCGCTCGACTTCGTTATTCAGAACGAAGCCCTGAGGCGTTCGGCCGCGGGGGTGTCGAACATCCCGCTGCTCTTCCCGGACGCGGTCCAGCAGGACTACATCCCGGACTTTCGCTTCAACGGCGGCCGCACGAGTGGCGACGCCGGATACTTTCAGACCGATCGGGGTCCTTTCACGAACCAGAACACCACGTGGGACATCCTGGCGAACCTGACGAAGGTCTGGGGGGCGCACTCGGCCAAGTTCGGCGTCTACTATCAGAACAGCTACAAGCCGCAGAGCATCTTCACCAGCTTCAACAGTCAGATCAACTTCATCGACGATTCGAACAACCCGTTCGATACGGGGTACGGGTACGCGAATGCCGCGACGGGGGTCTTCAACACCTATACGCAGGCGTCGAAGTATGCCGTTCCCGAGTGGCGGTACAAGAACTTCGAGTGGTACGCGCAGGACAACTGGAAAGTCAATCGCTTCACGCTCGATTACGGGATGCGCTTCTACTACATGACGCCGCAGTGGGACTCGTCGCTGCAGGCCTCGAACTTCATCCCGGAACAGTTCGACTTCGCGAACGCCGCACGACTCTACTTCCCGGTGTGCATCGGCGCGTCTCCGTGTTCAGGCGCCAACCGGCGCGGCATGGATCCGACGCAGGTGGGCAACACGACGCCGACGTTGACCAATACCGTGCCGGAACGGTTCATCGGCCGGCTGGTCCCCGGTTCGAACCGGTTCAACGGAGCGTACCTGGCCGGCGAGGGGATCGACGATACGCTCCAGGACGGGAGCAGCTTCAAGTTCTCGCCGCGCATCGGCGCCACCTACGACATTACGGGCAGGGCCGAGTCGATCCTGCGCGGCGGTTGGGGCATCTTCTACGACCGGCCGCAGGGCAACATGGTCTTCGACATGGGGGCGAACGCGCCCGGCGTGCTCGTGCAGACGCTGCAGTGGGGGCGGCTCCAGGACCTGACAACGGGTGGCAGCGATCCCTTCCCGACACTCTCGCTGAACCCGACAGCCTTCGACTTCAGGCCGCCGAAGGTTTATCAGTGGAACATCGGCGTGCAGCAGAAGCTCTGGCGCGAGTTCATCCTCGACGTCGCCTACGTCGGCTCCGAGTCGAAAGACCTGCTGCGGCGCTTTCAGCAGAACGCGGTGCCGCTCGGCGCGAAGTTCCTTCCCCAGAACCAGGATCCGACCCGCGCGCCGAGCTCGACGCCGGGCGCCACGGCGCTGCCGGACGATTTCCTGCGGCCGTACCGAGGCTACAACAACATCCAGATGTGGGACTACAGCTCGAGCGGCAACTACCACGCGTTCCAGATGGGGGTCAACCGCCGCTTCGACCGCGGGTTCCTGTTCTCCGCGTTTTACGTGCTGAGCAAGGCGCTGACCCTCGAGCACAACAACGATTTCGGCATAAGCGGGGCGCCGTCGTGCCAATGCGGGCCGCCGAATTTCACCGCGGAGCAGGTCCGCGAGCTGGATTGGTCCTACGCGCCGTACGACCGGCCCCACAACTTCGTGGGGAACTTCGTCTACCAGATGCCCGCCGTCTCGGACGGCGCGCTCGGGTGGGTCGTGAACGACTGGCAGATCTCGGGCATCTACCGGTGGTCGAGCGGCGTGCCTTACCCGGTTACCTATTCGATTCCGGGCATCGGCAGCGCGAATCTGACCGGGAATAACGGCGCGCCCGGCGCGCGCGTCGTGGTCAACGGCGACCCGGGTCCGGGATCGAGCGACGATCCGTACCGGCAGATTACCAATCCCCTCGTCTTCTCGGCGCCGCAGCCCGGCAGCACCGGCAACGAGTCGGATCGGTTCTTCCTGCATGGTCCGGCCGTCAACAACCTCGACCTCTCGCTCTCCAAGCGGTTCCGGATCAAAGGAGAAGCAGCGTTCGAGCTCCGCTTCGACGTGTTCAATGCGTTCAATCACACGCAGTGGACGGGCGTCAACAACAACATCCAGTTCAGGAGTCTAACGGACTCGACCATCACCAATCTTCCGTACGACAGCAACGGAAACCTGGTGAACCAGAACGGATTCGGCACCATCACCGGCGTGCGTCCGCCACGCACGCTCCAGCTCGTCACGCGGGTGACGTTCTAAGCTCGACCCCACTCCCGGGGCTGCCGCGGCAGCCCCGGGAGAGCCCCAGGCCCCAAGCCCCAGGCCCCAAGCCCCAGGCCCCAAGCCCCAGTTATCCCTTCCAGTTTCTCAGCAGTTCGAGCGCGACCGGGTGGGTCGGGTTTCTCTGCAGCAGCCGTTCGAGGACGGCGATCCCCTCCCGCGTGCGGTTGGCGCTGAGGTGGATCTTCGCCAGCGTGATGTACGCGCTCTCGAACTGCGGCGCCTTCTCGATGAAACCCGCAAGGAGGCTGACGGCGGCGTCGGTCTGGCCGCGTGCGACGAGGACGAGCGCCAGATTGTTGGCCGCTTCGCCGTAGTCGGGCTTCCGCGTGAGCGCGTCGCGGAAATAGCGTTCAGCCTGCTCGAGGTTTCCGCCGCGGCCGACGAGCAGCCCGAGGTTGTTCAACGCTTCGGGGAAATCCGGTTGCAGCGCGAGCGCCTTCTCGTAGAGCGCCCGCGCTTCCTCTTCGCGCCCGGTCAGCAGCAGCGCGTACCCGAGATTGTTGAGCGCGTCGGGGTACTCGGGCGTCGACGCAAGCGCCTTCCTGAAAAGGTCGATGGCCGCGTCGAGTTGACCTGCCTGCGCGACGATCGTGCCGAGGTCGTTGCTCGCTTCGGCGAGATCGGGCTGGAGCGCGAGCGCGCGCTCGTACGCCGCCCGCGCCGCCGCGGTGTCTCCCCGCTTGGAGAGAAGTGAGCCGAGACGGTAGAAGGTGAAAGCGCTGGGGCTCGCTTGCGCCGCGCGCTCGTATGCGACGAGGGCGGCGCCCTCCAGACCCTGATCGAGGAGCTCGCGCCCGTAGGGCAGATAGTTCCGGACCGATGCCGGAGAATAAAGCGTTCCAGGGAAGGGCAGCGCCCGCGCCAGCCGCTCGGCGGGTGGCGCCTCGATCTGTGCCGCGTCGCGAAGGATCAGCGCGACGTCCACTTGATTGCGGTACGCCTTGACCACCCTCCCCGTTGCGTCCAGCAGGAAGGCTGTCGGCACGCGCAGATCCTGCCGGTTCATGAACAGGTGACGGCTGAGGATGGCGTAGCTCAGCGCGATGTCGCGGGTGGCGAGGATGACCGGCAGCGTTCCGGCGCTCGCCGCGTCGGCCGGCAGTTCGAGCGCGATGGCAAGCGCACCCACGCCGGCCTGCGTCAAACGGTCGCTCCCGCCCGCGAGCGCATCGAGCGCCGCCCGAGATCGCTCCGTCTTGCCGGACCAGAGCAAGAGCACGGCCGGTCGTCCCTTCAGCGCCGAGAGCGAGCGCGTCTCGCCCCGCAGATCCTGCGCTGAGAATTCCGGCGCCGGGAACGGCTCGTACAGCCACGTGGCGTCCGGCGGTGGAGTGATCTTCAGTGAACGCGACGTCTCCAGAGCGGGCGCCGGGGCGAACGGCTCTCTCTCGATCGCGTCCCCCTCGACGAGCCGCAACCGGCTGTTCAGCGCGACGTCCGTGAACTCCTGGGTGTGCCCCGAGGGCCATACAACCGTGAGCTTCACGATGCGGCGGCTCACGCCCAGGCCGAACAGCAGCTCCTTCGAGTGCTGCGACAGGAATCCGGAGCCGGCCTGCACGATCTTGACGCGCCGGACGACGTCGGTTTCAACGACGACACGCGTGCCGATCGCGTCGCGGTTGCTCTCTTTGCCGACGAGGCGGATCGCGAGCGACGCGCCGCGCGGCGCGAAATCGTTACGGAAGAGGCGGAGCTGCGGCGCCTGACGCGCCGCCATGACCGCGAGGTCGGGATCGCCGTCGCGATCGACATCGAGGACCGCAAAGGATCGGCCATCCTGATCGAGGTCCAGTCCAACCGCGCCGGATACGTCGTCGAAACCGCCGCGCCCGTCGTTGCGGAGGAACACGTTCCGCTGCCGGCTGGCGATGGACTCCCGGACGAGCAGCTGATTAATCGCGCGCCACGCATCGTCGTACGGCGCGCTCCTGACGCGCGCCGTGGGCGAGCGCGCGACGACCTGCCGCCAGAAGAAGCCCTCCAGATCGCGGGTTCCGGTGTCGCGCGTCAGCATCCCGTTGACGATGTAGAGGTCTTCCCAGCCGTCGCTGTCGAAGTCGAGCGCGTCGGATGACCACGCCCAGCGGCCCATGTTGGCGCCCGCGTCGAGCGTCTTGTCCTCGAACCGTCCGTTGCCGATGTTCCGGAAGAGCGAGTTGCCCCGTGCATGGCGGCGGTACAGGGCCCGGACGTCAGGCGAGGCATCGGGCATGAACGCCGGCGAGGACGTCACGCGGAGGCCGCTCGCGCTCCACATGTTCCCGGTATGGATGTCGAGGCGCCCGTCGTTGTCGTAGTCGAGGAAGGCGGCGCTCATCCCCGCGCCGTGATCGAGCACGCCAGCCGTGGCCGCCACGTCCTCGAACGTCACCTTGCCATCCCGCCGGCCGCGATTCCGGTAGAGATTCTTCGTGCCGAAGTCGTTGGCTACGAGCAGGTCGGGCCATCCGTCCTCGTCGTAGTCCGCCCAGGCTGCCGCGAAGTGATAGCGGTCGTTCCCCTCGTCCATGGCGGACTCGCTCGTCGCGTCGACGAAGCGTCCCCGCCCGTCGTTTTCTTCACCGGGGGCCCCTTTCCCCCGGTTCTTGAAGAGGACGCCCGGCGGGCCGTTGCGCGCGTCGTAGTAGGGCGCCGGCGTCCCCGCCTTGTCCTCGCCCGCGCCGAAGAAATACGAGTAGACGCACAGATAGAGATCGAGAAAGCCGTCGCGGTCGTAGTCGGCCATCGCGATCGAGGTGAGCACGCCCTGCAGCGGCCGCGCGAAGCGAAACGCGTCCGGGACGTGAGAGAAGCGCCCCTTCCCGTCGTTCACGAAGAGCAGGGGCCTCGTGCCGGTGGACAGCACCAGGTCCTGATCCCCGTCATTGTCGACGTCGGCGAAGAGCGACTGCGCCGTGTCGTCGAGGACGTTCAGCCCGGCGCGCTCGGTCACGTCCTCGAACGTCGAGTCGCCGCGCGCCCGGAAGAGTCGATTGGGAAGCCCCGCGGGCTGGCTCACGTAGAGATCGTCGAGGCCGTCGCCGTCGGCGTCTCCAACGGAGACGCCGTGATGGCCGTTCGAATCGCGCGTCAGCACCGAGTCGAGCGTCGCATTCCAGGCGTCGAGCCCGGCGCCGAGCTGGCGTCCGAACGACTCGTTGCCGCCGAGCGCGGCGTTCGTGATCTCCGTAAACACCGGACGGCCGGCGCGGCTCACGACATGCGACGTGGACGTCCACTCGACGACGCGCCACTCGGATGCGTTCTTCTTCCAACCCATGCGCCAGGTGCCGACGCGCTGAAGGCGCCACGCTCTGGTTCCTGTTCCGACGATGTCGAAGCGCACGTCGGTACGGATGAGCCCGGACTGGGGAGTGACGTCGAGGGACGTGATCAGGAGCTCGGCGACCGTGATCTCGCGCAGCCCGTCCACGAGCCGGCGAAGTTCCGCGCCAAAGGATCCTGCATTCAGCGTCGGTGCGGATGGCGCATTCGCACGCTTCACCTCGAACGCGGCAGCGCCGTCTGCGCCGTCCTCGGCGGGAACCAGACGGCTGCCGCGGAAGTCCGGCGCGAGGAGCCGGGCAGCAGCGTTCGACACGCGGCCGGTGCGCAGGGCGTCACTCAGCTCACGAAGCCGCGCCTCGAGTTCCTGGACCTCGCGTTCGGTGGAAAACACGTCGCTCCCCGGCTCGACATGCTTCAGGAACGGCTGGAGGATCTCAGGGACCGCCAGTTCGGGACGGTAGGTCGTTGCCTCCTGCATCTGGCCGCGAGCGACAGCGACGCATCCGCACGCTGCAGCGAGTGCTATCGCCAGCCGACGCGTCATCGTGCTGCGCCAGCCGCGTCGGAGAGTTCGAGGATGTGCAGCCGATCGACTTCCAGTCCCCGCCAGCTCCACCGGCGTCCGCCGGGCATGCGGACCTCGACCGATACAGGCCCCCTGTAGTCGCCGAGACCAAAGTACGGGCGCAGGTCGCCCTGCGAAAGGTAGCTGCCTCCGGACCGGATCTCGCGAAACTGTTTCCTGCCGCCGGCGTCGATCGTGACTCTCGCGCCGATGGCGAAGCGGTTTCGCGCCGGCGCCGCCACGCGGAATGCTACCCAGTGATGACCGGTCCGCTGGCGGTTCTCCAGCAGCGTCGGCGCGTCGTCCATGTTGCTGACGATCAGATCGGGATCGCCGTCATTGTCGAGGTCGCCGACAGCGAGGCCGCGACCGACTCGCGCGATCTGCAAACCGGCTCCCGCTTTCGCCGAGACGTCGCGGAACGTTCCGCCGACGTTGAGCATGAACTGATTCTTCTGCCGGTACGTCTCGCCGAGCTCCGGGTACTCGTCGATGTCCGCGAAGATGTGCCCGTTCGCGAAGAACACGTCCAGCTTGCCGTCGAGATCGCCGTCGAGGAAGGCGGTGCCCCAGCCCATGGGCTTGAACGTGGAGGCCGCCAGCCCCGCGGCTCCGGTCAAGTCATCGAACTGACGGCCGTCCAGGTTGCGATAGAGCGTATTGCGGTCGTGGGCAAACGCAGTCAGCACGAAGTCCACGCGCGCGTCGCCGTCGTAGTCGCCCGCGTCGGCGCCCATCCCGGCCTGCGCGCGCGCCTCGCCGTTCACGGCGACGCCGGCCAGCAGCCCGACGCTCTCGAACTTGCCGTTGCCAAGGTTGCGGTACAGGAAGTTGGGGTTCGAGTCGTTCGCCACGAAGAGATCGATTGCCCCGTCGTCGTCGTAGTCGGTCGCGACGACGCCGAAGCCATATGCGCGGGCCGGGTCGGCGAGGCCATGAGCGGCAGTGGCCTCGGTGAAGCGTCCGTTCCCGACGTTCTCGAAAAAGAGGTCCGACTCGCCTGGGAGGCCTGCCGGTCCCACCATGATCCGCGGCCCGTTTCGCCAGACCAGCGTCCGCCTGGCGCGCACGACATCGTCCCATGTCGTCTCGACGTAGCGCGCGACATAGAGATCGAGATCGCCGTCGGCGTCCGGATCGAAGAACGTGCAGCCCGTGCTCCAGCCGCCGGCGGCCGCACTGGAACGCGCGGCCACCTCTTCGAACGTCCCGTCGCCGCGGTTGCGGAACAGGAAGTTCGGACCCCAGTTCGTCACGTAGAGATCGAGATTCCCGTCGTCATCGACGTCGCCGGCGCAGACACCGTTGCCCCAGGCGGCAGCGTCCACGCCCGCGTGTTTCGAGACATCCTCGAACTTCCATCCTCCGAGGTTCCGATAGAGCGCGTTTCGGTGAGCGATGCGTTCGCGGGCAGGCGTGAGCTGCGCCGCCGTGACGAGATAGATGTCGAGCCGGCCGTCGCGGTCGTAGTCGAAGAGCGCTACGCCGTTGCCGCCGGATTCGAGGACGTGGTCCTTCGTCGGGCCGCCGCAGTACGTGCGTGCGGGCAGTTGCGCCGGTTCCTCGAACGAGACCGGCGAGGGCGCTGGATCGATCTCGTTCGCCGGCGGAGGCGGCGGTCCCATCGCGGACGCGTGGCCGCCGGTCACCGGATCTTTCGCGGGTGTCTGACTGTAGCTTCCCTGAAACGTCAAACCGAGCGCGACCTCTCCTTCGAGCTGCACACGAGCGCGCTCGAGGAGCGCCAGGAAGGGCGCGGCGTTCAGGCGCGCGGGAGGATCCCCATTGAGGATGGCGAGAAAGCGGGCAGCTTTGCGCAGCTCGTCGCGGAGCCCCGGCGCGAGCGGGGACGTCTGCGTGGCACCGGGCGCCGGGCCCGATGCAGACTCACCCGCGAGCGCCTCGAACCGTGAGATGGCCTCGTTGAGCGCACGCCGCACTTCGTCGGCGCTCGCGTCCGCCCGTGCAGCCTGCGTCAACAGGGTGGCGGCCTCGCGCTGGAGCGCCAGAAGCCGGGCACGCTCGGATGCCTCTTGCGGAACGGCGCTCAGTCCAAGGGCCGCGAGGCAGACGATGAAGGCATGCCCCTTCCGTCGAGTCATCCTGCATAGAATACGTTGACTCATGCCCCTCTATCTCGGCCTCGACTCCAGCACCCAGAGCCTCACCGCGATCGTCTTCGACGTCGAAGGCGATCAGAAGCGAGTCGCGTTCGAGTCCTCACTGAGCTTCGACGAGGCGCTGCCGCGCTACGGGACGCGGCACGGCGTCCTGCCGGACGACGATCCGGCCGTCGCCGTGTCTTCGCCGCTCCTGTGGGCCGAGGCGCTGGACGTCATGCTGGCGCGCGTCGCCGCCAGCGGGCTCGAGCTCGGCCGACTCGCGGCGATCGCCGGTTCGGCGCAGCAGCACGGCAGCGTCTATCTGAACGCGCGAACCGTGACGCTGCTGGCCAGCCTCGATCCCCGGCGGCTCATCGTCGATCAGATCGCCGCAGGGCTGTCCCGGCCGATCTCTCCGATCTGGATGGACTCGAGCACATCAGCCGAGTGCGCGGAGATTGAGGCGGCCGTTGGAGGCAGGGGAGCGCTCGCGCAGCGAACCGGGTCGCGCGCGTTCGAGCGCTTTACGGGTCCCCAGATTCGCAAGTTCTTCAAGCGCGAAGCGGAGGCGTACGCCGCGACCGATCGCATCCATCTGGTCAGCTCGTTTCTCGCATCGCTGCTTGCGGGGCAGCATGCCCCGATCGACCCCGGCGATGGATCGGGCATGAACCTGATGGATCTGCCGACCCGTCAGTGGTGGCCGGCCGCGCTCGACGCCACGGCGCCGGATCTCGCCGCGAAACTTCCGCCCATCGCGCCGAGCGCCGCCGTCGTTGGACGACTCTCACCGTACTGGCAGAAGCGCTACGGGTTGCCGGCGGCAAAGGTCGTCGCCTGGTCGGGTGACAACCCGTGCAGCCTCATCGGGACGGGGCTCGTGCGCGAGGGACGCGTCGCGATCTCGCTCGGCACGAGCGACACGATCTTCGGCCTGATGCGGGAGCCGCGCGTCGATCGCACGGGCACGGGGCACGTGTTCGGCGCGCCGACCGGCGACTACATGGGCATTACCGTCTTCAAGAACGGCTCGCTCGCGCGCGAGCGCATCCGCGACGCGTTTGGACTGACGTGGTCCGAGTTCTCGCGCGCGCTCGCCGCCACGCCGCCGGGCAATCAGGGCCGGATCCTCCTGCCGTGGTTCGAGCCGGAGATCACGCCGGACGTCCCGACGGCGGGGATTCACCGGTTCGGGCTGAGCGCGGACGATGGTCCGGGTAACGTTCGCGCCGTCGTTGAGGCGCAGCAGATGGCGCTGGCGCTGCATTCCCGTTGGATGGGCGTGAACGTCACGACGATTCACGCTACCGGCGGCGCCTCGGCGAACCGGGAGATCCTTCAGGTCATGGCCGACGTCTTCGGCGCCGACGTCTATCAGTTCGAGGTCGGGAACTCCGCCTGCCTGGGCGCGGCGCTCCGGGCGTTTCATGCCGATGCCGCGTCAGAGGGAAAGCCGGTTGGATGGGACGACGTCGTGAAGGATCTGGCGGAGCCGGTGGCCGCCACTCGCGTGCAGCCGGATCCGGAGCGCCATCTGCTCTATGGCGGCCTGATGCGTATGTACGCCGAGTGCGAAGAACGGACCCTTATCGGGCGCCGAGCAGCAAATCGATGACGAGCTGGTCGAGCCGTTCATAGGGCAGAGACCGCGCGGCGAGAGCCTGGCGGTCGAACGTCTGACCCTTCAGTTTTTGTGCCCGCTCACGGGAGTACTGACCCGGCCCGTCATCCGCGCCATCCTTATTGATCTCGGCCAGCAGCCCCTGGATTTCCCGGTCCTCGCGAAACCGGCACGCCTTGTCCTTGAGGATCAGATAGGTGCGCATGCAGCCCCGCGCGAAGTCCCACACGCCTTCGGCATCTTCCGTCCGATACGCGTGCGCGTCGAAGTGGCGCGGGCCGTCGTAGCCCGACTCCTCGAGCAGCTTCACGAGGAAGAACAGCTCCTTGATCGACTCCGATCCGAACCGCAGGTCCTGGTCGAACCGCAGCAGCTTCTGGTCGTTCAGGTCGATGTGGAACAGCTTGCCCGCCTCGATCGCCTGGGCCACCGCGTGATAGACGTTCAACCCGATCATGTGCTCGTGCGCGACCTCGGGGTTGACGCCGACCATCTCCCGGTGCGCGAGCGTCTCGATGAAGGCCAGGTACGACGCGGTTGTGGGGAAGTAGAGGTCGCCCCGCGGCTCGTTCGGCTTCGCTTCGAGCGCGAAGCGCAGATCGTAGCGCTGGTCGCGCGCGTACTCGCACAGGAAGTCGAGCGCGTCGCGGAAGCGTTTGATCGACTTGATCGGATCCTTGGCGGCATCCACCTCCGCTCCCTCGCGGCCGCCCCAGAAGACGTAGATGCGCGCTCCGAGCTCGACCCCGAGATCCATCGCCCGCATCGTCTTTTGAACCGCATACGCCCGCACGCGCGCGTCGTTCGACGTGAACGCGCCGTCTTTGAAGACCGGGTCCGTGAAGAGATTCGTCGTCGCCATCGGCACCGTCATGCCGTGGGTCTCGAGCGCCTTGCGGAAGTCCCGGACGATGCGATCGCGGTCGGAGGGGGACGCGTCGATGGGAACGAGGTCGTTGTCGTGGAAGTTGACGCCCCACGCGCCGGCCTCGCGCAGCCGCCGGACGGCCTCGACGGGATCGAGTGGCGGGCGGACGAACTCGCCGAAGGGATCGCGGCCGCGGTTGCCCACGGTCCACAGGCCGAACGTAAACTTGTCGTCAGGGGTCGGCTCGAACGTGGTCGTCACCGGCATCGGTTCCTTTTCCCGTGAAAGTCCTGGATTTCTCAGGCCGGGCCAAGCATAACAAACCCCGTGGCGGGTTCTTCGACCCCCGCCGTTATCGAGACAGGGCTCTTCGATCTTCCTGAGGGGCCCCGCGAATGAGCCGGTAGGAGGACAGACATGTACGGATACAGGCGGAATCTCGTCGCGATCGCCGTCGTCGTCGCCGGCGTCGCCGGCGCGGCGATTACCTTCGGTCGGGTCACCACCGCGCACCCCGCGTCGCAACAGGACCCGCGCGCGTCGGAGCCGACGCTCCCGCTGACCCTCGGCGATCACTGCTCCATGAGGAAGGCGTGGAACGGTCCGCCCTTCAAGGGCGTGCCGTTCGAGCGGCCTCCCGTGCAGGACCGCGCCTCGTGCTGGGTCCCTCGCGGCTTCGAGCACGAGGTCTGGCTGCTCGATCAGTCGAACACGAACGGCTTGACGCATGGCGGCACGCTGTATGTCTACGATCCCGACGAGTTGCGCCAGGACGCCGCCACGGCGCGTCCCGACGTCATCGATCTCGGCGGCGAGACATCCGCGCTCTGCCTCGCGCAGACCGGCGCCAATCCCGTACGTCCGCACATGCTCAGCTTCAATACGCGAGGACAGACGCACGCCATCATCACGTTCGTCGTCTCGGGCCATGTCGTCTTCATGAACGCAGACATGAGACGGCCCGTCGCCTGTTTCCGGACCGAAGTCGGCGCGGGGGGCGCGCGGCAGGCGCATGCGATCTGGCCGACGCCCGGCGACCGGTATCTGATCGTGGCCAACCAGAACGGCAAGAAGCTGGAACGGATCCGGACCGATTACCGTCATGAGACGTTTACCCAGGAGCCCGACGCGACGCTGGATCTCGCCGGCTGCACGACGCCGAACGGACTGCCGTGCCAGGATCCCGTGCTCCGGCCGGACAACGCGCCTATCTGTCCGTTTACCCCGGAGTCCGGGTTCCCGGCCTACACGTCGCTACGCGGGGGCGGCATGCTGGCCGTCAACCCCTACGCGACGCCGATGTCGATCGTCGCGGAATACGATGCGGAAACGATTCCGCGCGATGGGTGCGGCTTCGTCGAAGCGCAGGGCTGGGTGTACGGCAACGGCGGGGGCGGCAACCCCGCAAATCCCGACGGGTGGTTTCTGTACCGCCTGCCATCGCGGCCGCACGCGTACGACCCGGCGAATCCGCCCAACGTCCCGGTGCGGGACGTTCTCGCCCGTGACGACAGCGTGCCGCGGGACGCGCACGGCTCGTCGAAGACCCGCGGCGGAAAGTACGTCTGGTTCTTCGATCGCGCCGCCAACGTGGTGGAGATTTACCGCGGGGGCTCGGGCAGGTTTGTCGCGACGTTGAACCTGGCCGATCCGGGGATCTCGACGGACCCGACGCCCGACCTGACAGATGTGGCCCCCGACGGGCGCTTCTTCTATTCAGCCGCTCGTGGACCGAACCCGCTCTCCGGCGATCCACATGCGTCGACCGGCCTGAGGCCGGGTCTCCTGGTGCTGGAAGTGCTCCAGGACGGGCGGACGGGCGCGGTCCGCGGCCAGGCGCGTATCACGAACGTGGACGCAGGCGGCGTCGAGCGCGCCGATGCCCACGGCATCCGGGTCCGCCGGCTCTCACGGCGACCCTGAACTCCCTGGGTGTAGGACAGAATCCAGAATTCAGAATCCAGAATCTAGAAGGTGCTCAGTCGAACGCCGCCGCGAGCCATCCCGACGCGGTTTCCTTCTGAATTCTAGATTCTGAATTCTAGATTCTGATCAGGGCTCCTGCGGTACGACGAGCCAGAGAATGAGATAGACGAGGATGCCGGGGAAGGCGGCGGAGACGATCGAGACGATCACGTAGATCAGCCGCACACGGAAGCCGCTCCAGCCGACCGACTTCGCCATCCCGCCGCAGACGCCGCCGATGATCCGGTCGCTTCGAGAGCGGTAGAGCGCCATACCTTATTCTACGTGCGGTATAATAAATGGTTTCGGATCGCGGTTACGGACGCAGTCTATGCACGAGCGTTTCATGCGGGCGGCGATCGAGCAGGCGCACGAGGCGCGCCTTCGCGGCGAGGTCCCGGTCGGCGCCGTCGTCGTCATCGAGGGGGAGATCGTCGGGAGGGGGTTCAACCGGCCGATCGCCGACTCCGACCCGACGGCGCACGCGGAGATGGTCGCGCTGCGCGACGCGGGGCGGCGGATCGCGAACTACCGGCTGACGGGCGCGACGCTGTACGTGACCGTCGAGCCGTGCGTGATGTGTGTGGGGGCGATGGTCCACGCGCGCGTCGCCGAGCTCATCTACGGCGCGGCGGAGCCGAAGGCCGGCGCCGTCGAGTCCACGCAGCGCGTGCACGAACACCCGGCGCTGAACCATCGCCTGGCGGTGGTCGGCGGGGTGCTGGAGGAGGAGAGCCGGGAGATCATGCAGGCGTTCTTCCGGGAGCGGCGATCCACCGATGAACCGATAGCCCGATAGATCGCCAGATTGATCGATAACTCGGATCGGCCGATTCGATGATCCGACCACCCGATCTAAGATCGAAGATGCTCAAAGGGGAGAGGTACCGAAGTGGTCGTAACGGGGGCGCCTCGAAAGCGTCTTGTCGCCAAAAGCGGCACGTGGGTTCGAATCCCACCCTCTCCGCCATCCTCCTTCGCTCTCGTCTGAATTCAGCGCGAGCTTCGGCGGGATGGCGTCGCTGACATGATGAGATCCCGCCGTAGCGCGTAGCGCGTAGCGCGAAGGCGGACGAATCCCACCCTCTCCGCCATAACTATCTGATACTGAATGATTTGTAGGCTAATATCCTTGGTCCTAAATCCACCCTCTCTCTCCAACAGATGACGTTCTTTTTCGGACTGCGCGTTGTTCGTCGTCCAGTTCTTAATCCAGCAACATGAGACTGAAGCCGATGCGTGATTATTGCATCGGCGACTGATGCAGCTGAGAAGCATGAACGACTGAATGCGAACGTTTGCTAAACGGAAATCCGCCTCTCGGACATCTTCGATTTTCCTCGCAAATCCTTCCGTTTCTTTCACTTCTTCGATCGGGCGATTTGGCTCCTGTTGGCTCTGGAGGCGCTGTCTTGGGCGCTCACAGGGACAATCGTAGGGACAGTCTCTACCGTGCTAGTGGCTCACCGGCCGCCACATCCTAGTGGTGCGTCGGACTCGCGCCCATCAAGTGCGAGATGATGACGAGCAGCGCGAGAGCAATTGCGATTGTGCCGGCAAGGTAAATCCACGTCTGTGTACGCGCATGGGTGCCGACCGCCGACTCTCCGCTCGACGAGACGAACCGTCTCTGTTCGTCGAGCTGTCGAATTCCGTAGGCGGTCATCCCAAACGGCTTATAGACACCCAATACTGTGGCGCCAAGCAACAGCGCCAAGGCAAGGACGGCGTGGACGATTGGTGATGCGTTCCGGACAGCCGCGAGATCCATCACTGGATCGGCGGCCACGCCGGCCATCTGCCTGAACGTCCCCATGTAGATCAGCAAGATCACGGTCGCGAAGACTGTGATGCCCAGCTTCAACACCACCCAGTAGTGCCGAAACAGCCCCCACGAGGTGCCCAGCGACAAGACGATGCCGCTGAGCAGTGATGCGTGTGCCAAAGGAACGAGGACGAACCATGCTGCAGGTGCCATCAGCAGGTATGCGCCGCGAACCTTGACCTCGTCGTCGGTCGTGAATCCAATGACGGCCAATGCGAGGAACGCCAAGACGGCACCGACCCAGCCGACGGAAGACGTGACGTGAGTGGTAAACGTGAACCGGCGTAGAGCGGGCGTCAACATGCTCGGACCTCCCTTAGCGGTCGGGCGCTCACAGTGGACATTCTATCGGGCAGCGGGGTGAACGGCGACTAAGCGATTCAGCCGCCAGGCATTCGGTCATGCATACTCGCAGGTGCAGATGACACACCCGTGCTTGGCACACCTTCGGCTGCGAAGGGTGGTACTCTGATGGGTATGCGGCGCGCTGCAGCCGTTCTGCTTCTGACACTGTTGGGCCCGTCTATCCTGAGCGCGGTCTGTGATGTGACGTGCGTGCACCACGAGCATCATGGGACCAAAGCGGCGGCCGAGCAGAGCTGCCATGAAGAGCGTTCGTCGGATCACCGACCTGCCTTGACCGATGGTACCGCTGCCTTCTGCCACGAGCAGGCCGCGGCGGTCACATCGATTTCGGCGGATGTCCGAGTTCTAAACGCGGTACCCGCAGCCATTCAACTCCCATCGGCGCTTGCCGTCCCCCGCCCGCAAGTTCGGGTTCTGGCGACGCGTACCACTCTCAGTCCGCTCGGAATCGTCATCCAAACGACACCCCTGCGAATCTGATCGTCGGCCCTTCACGCGATCCTTCCAACTTTTTTACGGTGGAGTCAGCCGATGTACGCGAATCGTGTCTCTTGTTCTCGCTTGATTGTTTCGTTTTTTGTAGTGGCAGCGCTGGTTGCCGCAGCTCCGCGCACGGACGCACAAGTGCAGACAACGCAAGGTCAGCCGTTCACACCGATCGCTGCGAAGGAGCAGCATCAGCATCAGCCGCCGGCGCAACCGCCAACCGATCACGCGCAGCACGAATCCGAGGCGATGGCGATGTTCCCTTCGCGGGAATCCTCAGGAACCGCATGGTTGCCGAATGAGACCCCGATGTACGGAATTCACCGTCCGCTTGGCTCATGGCACGTCATGGGACACGGCGCCGCATTCGCGCAGTTTCTGTACGACGGAGGCGACCGCGGTGAGGATCAGTTCGGCAGTATCAATTGGCTGATGGGGATGGCATACCGCAATGTCGCCAGTGGCCGACTCGGCCTCCGAGGCATGCTCAGTTTCGAGCCATGGACGGTGCGTGGGTGCGGATACCCCGATCTCCTCGCCACCGGGGAACGCTGCGGTGGCGAACCGATTCACGACCGACAACACCAGCACGATCTGTTCATGGAGCTCGCCGCACAATACGATCGTCCCCTGACCGGGTCCGTGCGCTGGCAGGTGTATGGCGGTCCGGTCGGAGAACCTGCGCTCGGGCCCGTCGCGTATCCGCACCGCACGTCGGCGATGCCAAACCTGCTCGCACCCATCGCCCACCATTGGCTGGATGCCACGCACATCACCTTCGGTGTCGTCACCGCGGGTGTCTACGGCGACCGGTGGAAGGGTGAAGGCTCCGTGTTCAACGGTCGTGAGCCCGATGAAGAGCGGACTGACTTCGATCTCGCACCACTTGATTCAGTATCCGGACGTATCTGGCTTCTGCCGACGCCGAATCTTGCGCTGCAGGTCTCAGCCGGTCATCTCGCGGAAGCGGAGCCCGAAGACAGCGGAACGCGCGTCGATGTGACACGAGTCACTGTGTCGGCGACATATCACCGCACACTCCAGGACGGCGGGATCTGGGCAACGACGGCTGCATGGGGAAGAAACGCGGAGGGAGATCACGCTACCAATGCGCTACTCGTGGAAACGAATCTCACGTTCGCCGACCGGGATACGTGGTTTGGCCGTCTTGAAATCGTCGGTAAGACCGCCCACGATCTTGATTTGCACGACGTTGATGGCGCCGAGACATTCACGGTCGCCAAGCTGCAAGGCGGCTACACCCGCTATCTCGGGGCATGGAAGGGCCTGAAGCCTGGCTTTGGATTGAGCGCGTCAGCAGGACTTGTCCCGAGGTCGCTCGAGAGGGTTTACGGAAGCCGCGTCAATGCTGGATTCGGCGTGTTCGTCACGGTCCGTCCGGCAGTCATGCGGATGTCCGGAGCGGCGTCGCACGTTCATTAAGAGAGGAGCGATGCGCATGAATGAGAACCATTATCGCCATCTGATCACAATGGCGGCGCTTTCCTTTGGTGCAATGTACGTCCTGATGTACGCGATGGTGAACACCGTTAACGACGTCTACATGAATGTCAACCAGGTCTACATGGCGGGCCTGATGACAGCCCCTATGATCGTTATCGAGCTCCTTGTGATGCGGGGCATGTATCACAACGCGAGACTGAACGGCCTGATCATTGCGGGGAGTGTCATTGGCGGTCTCGCGATGTTCTTGCTCATCAGAGGACAGACGGGTGTTTCAGACGGGCAGTTCCTGCGGTCGATGATTCCGCACCATTCCGGCGCCATCCTAATGTGTGAAGGTGCTTCCCTGCAGGACCCCGAGAATCAGGAGCTATGCAGAGGAATCACTGCGGGTCAACAGCGAGAGATTGACCAGATGATCTCCAAGCTCCGCGCTTTGGAACGCTGAGGATCGGCAAACTCACGCCAGTCATCGCGCCACAGACCCAGGCCGATCCTTCACGACGCGGCAACATGCCTCCTGGACTGCCCAGCAGGTCGTAGTACACTGCTTCCGTGCGCCGGCTCGTCGCATTCGTGCTCGTTCAGGCCATGGTCGTTTCGACGTCCGTGGCGTCGTTTCTGCACGTCCACGAGTACATCGGGCACGATCACCCAGATCACCACCACGGGCCAGCCGCGCACGATCACGATCATCCAGCAACAATCGATTGGGACCATCACGGTCAAACGGGCGACGAGGACCACCGGGCGCTGGAGGCCGCGCCGTGCGACCCAGGTAGACACGCGGTTAGCGTCAGCATGGGCTGCGCTAGCGTCCCGCAGGCGCACGTTGATCTTGCCGAGCTGCCCGGGCCCACCATCGCGGTCCTGAGCGCCCCAATTCGGTCCGCGGTGCCTTTCACTGACGTCCGCGTTCACGGTCCGCCGTTCGATCCTCGAACCCCTTCTCGCGCCCCGCCTCTCACCCCCCACGCCTGATCACCTGACCGGCGCTTCGCTGGTCGTCCGTCAGTTCGATTTAACCGAGGACCGTTTGTATGCCGACCCGTGCCCAGGTCTGTACCTGGATCGCTACGGTCGGCCTGCTGGCGCCATCTGTGGCTGCCGGTCAGGGCCGAACCGAGCGCGAAATCGTGGAGCTGATCGTGCGGGAGGGGCCGCAGGCCAGGGCGATCCGGGCCGAATCGGAGGTCATTCGCCGCGAGCAGCTCGCGCGGCTCTCGTATCCGAATCCGTCCGTCACGTACAGCCGAGAGGGCGCGGGCTTCACCGAATTCTTCCAGGCGGAACAGTCGCTGTCCTTGTTCGGAGCGCGTGACGCGCTATCGCGAGCCGGCGTTGCGGCGACTGCCGCGGCAGAGGCTGAGCGCGACCGGCGGCTCTGGCTGCTTCGCTCCGATGCCGCCGCGGCCGTCGCTCGCGTCGTTGCCGAGCAGGAACGTCTCGAGTCCCTTCGAGCCCACATGCGCGAGGTAGAGCGGCTCATCGATATCCTTCGCACCCGTGAGCGAGAAGGCGAAGGCTCGCGATTCGATTGGTTGCGCGCAGAACAGGAACTCCGTGACACCAATCAGGTCGTGACGTCCGCGGCAGTGGCACTTGCCGAAGCGCGCATAACAATCTCCGGCATGCTGCCGCGTGACGCTTTGCTCACCACGGTTGCGGCCACCGAGATCACTCAGCGGTCGCCGGTCCCCCTTGAGACGTTGTTTACCCGAGCGACGTCCAGTCGCGCAGAGCTTCGTGCCCTTGAGCAGCTTGGTCAACGCGCCACATTCGAAGGCGACGCGGCTCGAAAAGCACGGCTCCCTTCGCCGAATCTGTTTGGCGGCGTCAAACGAGCGGACGAGCTGTCGGGACGCAAAACCGGTGGCGTGTTCGGGGTGACCGTGGCGCTGCCCCTGTTCGATGACGGCGGCCGGGAAGGTGCGCGGTGGGAGGCCGAGCGGTTACGAGTAAAGGCAGAGCGCATGTTCATCGAAGACCGCATCCGCAGCGAGATCACCGGCGCCTCAGAGGTGCTGACGCTCCGGCAGCTGCGCTGTCCCAGGATCAACAGCAGGGGGCCGCGGAGGAGCTGGTGCAGATCGCAGTGGTCGCGTATCGCGAGGGTGAGGTCGGCATTCTGGAGCTGCTCGACGCGGCTCGTACCGCTTCACGAGCACGGACTCGCAACATCGATTTGCGGCTCGACGCGCGCCTGGCACAAATCGCTCTGGAACGCGCAGTGGGAGACATATTGTGGCCCTGAGATCTCTGCTTCTCAATCCTACTCATCGCCATTGTGGCTGCTGGGTGCAATCGACCCCGCGCGCGCCTGAAGCCGCGCCGGAAGAACCCGAGGCGTTCGAGCGTCACGCGATGGACGGAGAGGACGGAGCTCCTTGCCCGATAACCCGCCTCTCGCCGTCGGTTCCACGTCACGATTCGCCATTCACCTCACTCGTTTGAGTGATTTCAAGGCGCTGACTGAAGGCTACGTGGAGGTTCGACTCGAAGGCGGCGCGGCGCAACCGGAAGTGTTCCGCGTGGACGCGCCGTCTCGCCCAGGGATCTTCGGGGTCAACGTGAAACCGGTGCATGCTGGCAAGCGCCAGCTCGTGATCGCGCTGAAGGCCACGGGATTGAGCGATGAACATCGGGTTGGTGACGTCGAAGTGCACCCGAATGCTGAAGCGGCCCGAGCTGCCGCGCCGCCTGCAGGCGGGGATGCACCAGACATCAGTTTTCTGAAGGAACAGCAATGGAGCCTGGATTTCGGACCGCACTCGTGAAGGAGCAAGCGGTCCGTGAGTCCATTCGCGTTCCAGCGCGCCTCGAAGCGAGACCTGGCGGCGCTGCCGACGTGGTGGCGCCAATTGATGGTCGCTTGACGCGTGTCGTCGAGGTCGCGCTTGGGGCGAATGTATCTCGCGGGCAGGAACTCGCCCGAATGCTGCCCCCACCCTCGGCGCCAGCCGACCTGCCGCAGCTTCAACGGGCGCGCGCGGAAGCACAGACCGCGCTCGCCCTGGCAACCCGCGATCGCGAGCGGGCCGAGCGGCTCACGACTGCGGAGCGGCGCCTGGCAGACGTCTGGACGAGGCGCGATCCGCCGAGGAGCAGGCGACGGCTCGCCTGACGGCGGCCGAGGCAAGTCTGCGCAGGTACAACGCCGCGCGCACTGGGGGTGCCACTGACGCCGAAGGGTCGTTCATCGTCCGCGCCCCCGTGAGCGGTGTGATCGCTCAGCGCAATGCCGCAACTGGGGCGAACGTCACCGCCGGAAGCGTACTGTTCCGCGTGGTAGATGCCTCACAGGTGCACGTCGTCGGTCAGGTTCCCGAAGGACAGGCGGCGCGCGCTCGCCTCGCGCAGGCCGCCGAAATCGAGATCGCCGGAGAAGCCGATCGCCTGCCGGCGGGCCGCCTCGTGAGCGTCGGCAGGGTGCTAGACCCACAGTCCCGGACGTTGCCCATCACATTCGCCTTCGAGAACCGGACGATTGGACTGCCGGTGGGGCAGGCCGCATACCTCCATTTGTTGCTGGAGGCCACACAGGCGCGTCCGGTCGTCCCCGCGACAGCCATCGTGGATGATGCCGGGGCGGCCGATCGTTTCGTGCAGCGCGAAGGCGAAACCTTCGAGCGGCGGGCAGTGACGCTCGGCCCGCGGTCGGGCGACGTGGTG
>CAWJYM010000001.1:0-21179 GCA_963847125.1 uncultured Acidobacteriota bacterium | reverse complement strand
TAAAGCCGGACACGACAGAAGATTGTGTTGCAGACGATTGTGTGGCGACGCTCCGGCCAACGGCGTCGAAGTACTGGCGAAAATCGCTCGTCAGGCGGACGCGGTCCGTTTCCGCGACGCCGCTCGCCAGCGCAAGCCGAGTCGGCGTGTCACGCGCGCGTTCGATCCAGTCGACAACGCGCGGGTTGATATCGACGGCGGCGACGCGAAGCTCGTGCCGGGCCGCGAGGCCGAGCGCCAGCAGAGCGTCCATCACGGCGAACGGTTGGTAGCTCTGGGCCTCACCCGCGTCGACGAGGTCCATGCGCGGAGCCAGGTCCAGGCCCGGACCAACGATGAGCACGGTGCGAATCCGGCGCCGCGGGTCGAGCTGCTTCAGCGTTGCCAGTCCGAGGTACACGACGTAGCCGGCGTCGACCGACGTATCGGTGCTGAGCCCGCGCGCCTGATACAGGGCGCCGACGGCCGCCGTCGGATCAGCCTGACGGACGGCAACGAATTCTTTTTCATAGAGGAAACGCATGGCGCGGCTGTACTGCGCGGCCAGCACCTCAGGCGGCGAGGCGCCGTCTGCGCGTTCCCGGTCCAGGACATCGCGGAAGTATCCAAGCCTGGCGTCGCGCGCTCGCTTCTCGACTGCGACCGCGAACGTGTCGAGCCGCGCTCGCGCGTCGGCAGGGATCGATCCTTCCTGAACGAACGCCTTGGCGCTGAGCGCCGGTTCGATGGGAGGGAGACCGGTAAAGCTGGAGGACTGGAGCGCGTAGTAGACGAGGTGGTCGAGATCTCCCTCGCGGACCCGCGCCTGATTGCGTCGGCGGAGCTCTGAGACGCGAGCGGGAAAGGCCGCGCCATCGATCCCGCGCGCGGTGAGGAGCCGCTGGACGGCTGGCGCGACGTCGGCCCACGCGATCTCGCGTACGCCGGCGATCCCCGCAATCGGTACCGTCGCGGCCGCGCCAAGGGTCAGGGCGCCGAGCATCACGAGGATGCCCGGCGCCCGCTCCGTGATCAAAACAGCAATTTGATCCCGAGCTGCCCGTAGCGCGGGAAGTTGGACTGCCGCACGACCGTCTTGTCAATCGTCCCGAAGAGCGAGTTCGTCGGGTTGTTCTCGTAGTTGCGCTCGTCGTAGACGACCTGGTTGAACAGGTTGTAGACCTCGAAGCGAAGCTGCGCCCGCACGTTGCCGGCGATGCGGATGGTCTTCGCGAAGTTGATGTCGAACTGGTAGAACGGCGGGCGCCGGATCTCGTCGTCCCGGAAGTTGGTGCCGGCCGGCGTGAGGGTCGTGCTGGGCCGGATGATGAAGTTCGGCTCCGTGCAGCCGGCCGCCGTCGAAAACGCGAGCATCGTGACGACGCCGCTGTTGTTCATCTGGCCCACGCAGGGTTGAACGGCGCGGATCACGCGTGGGTCGCCGAAGTCGACGTTGTCGATCTTCGCGTCCTTCACGTAGAACACGTTCTGCGGGAGGCCCCACGGCCGGCCGCTGTTGAACAGCCACATCCCGGCCACTTCCCAGCCACCGGCGATCGCGTCCACGACCGCGTTCGCCTCGTTCATGTACTTCTGGCCGCGGCCGAACGGCAGGTGATAGACGCCGGAGAGGGTGATGCGATGCCGTCGATCGCTCTCATACGCCGACTTCTGGACGATGCGATCGATCTCGACGATCAGCGGGTTGGTCGTCGCCGTTCCGCCGATCTGGTTCCCGCCGCCGTTCTCTTCGATCATCTTGGACAGCGTGTACGTTCCAGCCAGCGTGAGGCCGTCCGAAAGGCGCTTGTTCATGAAGACCTGCGCCGAGTTGTACCAGACCGTCCCGTCGTTCCGGTCGAACTGGGTGATGCTCGTGAACTGCGGGAACGGCCGGCTCAGCTCGTAGCGCGTGAGCGTCGGGCTCGTGAATCGCGGCGTGCCCTCGAAGCCCGGCACCTGGAAGAACGGGTTCGGGAGGAGTTGGTTGCAGATCGCCGGGTTGCCACCCTGCGACGGGTCGCACTGGTTCCGCAGCTCGAGCGGCGGTTCGTTGAACCCGCCCCATCGGTTCTGCTCCTGCTGCGTGCGGCTACCCACGTACGCGACCTCGATAGTCGTACGCCACGGGAGCATCCGCTGCAGGGACACCGAGAACTGATGCACGTAGGGGTTGACGAACTCGGTGTTCGAGAAGCTCGGCCCGCGGCCCAGGAGCGTCTCGAGGCCGAGCGACGATCCTGGCGCCGGCGCGATCCCCTGAGAGAACGGACTCGTCAGCGGGAAGGTCGACGTCCGGTCGCCGTCGAGCGACGTGATGAGCGGCGTCGTCACGCCGAAGCCATCCGACGCCGAGATCCCGACGACGTTGAGATAGTACAGGCCGTAGCCGCCGCGCAGGACGGTCTCGTCGTTCAGCATGTACGCGAGCCCCACACGCGGCTGGATGTTGTTCTTGTCGTACCCGTACGGGTAGCGCGGATTGCCGTTCACATCCACGAACCCGAGGCCGCCCCGTACCTGCATTCCGCCCGGCAGCCGCGACGACACGGGGTTGATCGCCTGCGTGTCGAAGTCGTAGTTGAGCCGGTTGTCTTCCTCGAAGACCGGGGTGTTGAGGTCCCACCGGAAGCCGAGGTTCACCGTCAGCCGGTTGGTCAGCTGCCAGTCGTCCTGAACCCATGGCGCGTAGTAGTTCCAGCGCAGCGTCGGGTAGAAGTTATTGTCGATCGCGCCGCTGGCCGCCGCGCCGAGCAGGAACGACGCGAACGAGTTCCCGCTGAGGGCGTCGTTGGGCTGGTCGAACGCGCGCTGCGTGAACCGGCGGTCGAACGTCATCACGAACAGGTTGTTGTTGATCTCGCGCGTGTACCAGGTCATTCGCATGTCGAGGCCGCCGCGGATGCTGTGCTTCCCTTTCAGCCACGAAAAATTCGGCTGGAAGCTGAAGCCGGTCGTCGTCTCGCTGTTGCGGCTGGCGCGGCCGAGACCCTGATACTCGGTCGTCGTCCCGGTGGTGTTGAAGTTGAGCCGCGGGAAGACCTGGTTCGGGAGCTGATTGACCAGCGATGACGAGAAGCCCAGCTCCGCCGGGTTGAAGCCCAGGCCGGGATCGGACCGCGCGAGCTCGAGGTACTGGTTGAGCCCGGCCCGCACGTTGAGGACCAGCGACGAGCTCACCGTGCGGACCCAGTCCGCCACCCCTGTGTGGTTTTTCCGCTCGAGCGGCAGCTGGCCGTCCTGCGCCGGGCCGGTCGTGATGCCGTTGGTAAACCGCGTCTCGGTGCGCTTGTTGTAGGCATAGCGCACGAACATCCGCGTCTTGTCGCTCAGGACCTGATCGACCTTGGTCGCGTAGTTGTGGAAGTCGTCGAATGCCAGATTCGGCGCGAACACGAAGTTGTTCCGCCACGGATCGGTGCCGGCGGGAGGCGCCGTGTTCGGCTGCAGGAAGTACTGCAGGAACTGCTGCGCCATCGGGTTGATGCGGTTGGCCGGAATCTGGTTGTTCGGGAACGGATCGCGCGTCCAGACGCCGTTCACGTTCCGGCCCGTCGACGGGTCATAAATCGTGATGAGGCGGCCCTGCGCGTCGCGCAGGTTGCTGAAGTCGCCGCGGAGCTGCGCCGCGTCGGGCGCCGTGTAGGTCGCCGGGTTCGGCGTCGCCTCGTTGTAGCCCTCGAAGTTGAACATGAAGAACGTCTTGTTCCGGCCGTCGTAGAGACCGGGGATCGTCACCGGGCCGTCGATCTGGAAGCCGTACTGATCCAGCTTGTGGTCCGGCTTCTCGCGGTTGTTCAACTTGAAGAAGTACTCGTTCGAGTCGAACGCCTTCCGGCGCGCGAACTCGTAGACAGTGCCGTGGAGGTCGTTCGTGCCGGACTTGAGCGACACGTTGATGACGCCTCCGGCGGTCCGTCCGTACTGCGCGTCGTAGCTGTTGGTGACGATCTTGAACTCCTGCACCGCGTCGACCGGCGGAACGTACGCGATGTTGTTGCCCCCCTGGATCGAGTTGTTGGGGGCGCCGTCGAGCAGGAACTCGTTGTTGCGGTTCTGGCCGCCGTTGATCGACCAGTCGGCGATCGCGCCGTTGTCGAACGGCCGCTGGTAGATGGCCGGACCGTTGTACGTGATGCCGGGCGACAGGTACGAGAGCATGAAGGGATTGCGCGCGTTGAGCGGCAGCTCCGTCACGCGCAGGTTGTCGATGACCATTCCGCGGTCGGCCTTGGCCGACTCCAGCGGTGACTCCCCGCTGACCGTCACCGTCTCGGTGAGCAGCCCGATCTGAAGCGCGATGTTGATCGTGACCGTCCGCCCGACCTCGAGTTGCACCTGGTCCTGGGTGTGCTTGCGGAACCCCTGGAGCTCGGCGGTGACCGTGTAGAGACCGGGCTTCAGGAAGGGCAGCGAGTACACGCCCTCGGCGCTGCTGACCGTCGACGCCACTTCGTTCGTCTGCACGTTCAGCGCGGCAATCGTGACGCCCGGCATCGGAAGCCCCGCCGGGTCGGTGACCTGACCGGTAACCGTGGCGCGGAACTCCTGCCCCCAGACGGGAGCCGCCAGCAGCCACGCGAGCACAAACAGCGTAGGCCCGACCTTCAGGTCGGGCGTCTGCGATCCAGCAAACCTCCAACGCATCGAGGGGAAGGTCATCGTCTCTCCTTCACGCGTACGAGCGGGTTTCGCTCGCGCCACTCCGTGGCCGCGAGCGTGCTAATCCGGCCCGAGACCTCCGTCAGGCCGTAGCGGACGTGCGCAGGCATGGCCGCGTCCGTGTCTTATCGATGAGCTAGGTGATGATGAGCAGAGTGAACAAGAGCTCAGAGTGTTGCCGCTCGAGCGGCGTCGGATAGCAGCAGCGGTACCAAATGGCAGTCGAGCCATGGCCGGCCGGGGGCGCTAGTCTCTCGCAAAACTACGGACATTTCAATTCGCTCATTCCTCCCGCAGCGCCCTGACCGGATCGACGCGCGCGGCGCGGAGCGCCGGCGCGAGCGTCGCGAGGAGACCGATGATCGCGAGGAGACCGGTTGCGCCGGCGAGCGTCGCCGGATCGCTCGGCTCGAGGCCGTACAGCAGGGAACGGACCCACCTGCCGGCGGCGACGGCCAGCGCGACGCCGAGCGTCAGCCCGATCGCGACGTGAAGGCCCGCATCGGCGAGCACCATTCGAAGGACGCGCCCCCGCGCGGCGCCCAACGCCAGCCGGATGCCGATCTCGTTCGAGCGGCGGGCGACCGTGTATGACATCAGGCCGTACAACCCGATCGCCGCGATGAGCCCCGCCAGCAGCCCGAACGCCGCGGAGAGCATCGCCATCAGCCGCTCCCTCAAGAGCGATACCTGGATGGCGCGCTCGAGGACCATGAACTCCAGGTTGATCGCGGGGTTGACCTCGTGGATCGCGCGCGTCACGGAGGGAATGATGCGGTCGACCGTGGTCCGCGGCGTGAGGATGAACGTCGCGGCACGCCCGGGCTCTTCCTCCTGTGAGCTGGGAAGATAGACCAGCGGATCGATCTGGTCGCGGAGGTCGGAATAGCGTGTGTTTTTCACGACGCCGACGATTTCATACTTGCGCTCCGGCTGGCCCACCGCGCCCTCGACGCGAACGCTCCGGCCGAGCGGGTGTCCGTCCTGAACGAAGCGCTTGACGAACGTCTCGTTCACCACGGCGATGCGGGTCGAGCTCAGTGTGTCCCCCTCTTCGAAGCCCCGGCCGGACACGAAGGCGATCCCCAGCGCGCTGAAGTAGCCTGCGCCCACCTGGTTGAAATTCGAGAGGACCTTCGCGTCGGATCCGCCGACCCAGATGTTCTCGTTCCAGCCGCCCATCCCGAGCGGAGGATACGCGACCTCCGCGGCGGCCCGAAGATCGGGGAGCGCTGCGAGCCGCTCGCGGATGACGCGGCGAACCGCAGACGCCTGTTCGCCCGTTCCCGCGAGCGTCGGATGCAGGAGATCGACGGAGACGACGCCCTCTCCGTGAAAGCCCACGTCGAGGGTCGTCAGGTTGTACAGCGTCCGGACAAAGAGCAGCGCGCCCATCACCAGCACGAGCGACAGCGCCACCTGCGTGACGACGAGCGCGCGTCGCAGCCCGACGCGCTGGCGGCTCGCCGTCGATCCCCGGCCGCCCGACCGCAGCGCGGCCGTGGGCGCAAGCGCAGTCGCACGAAGGGCTGGAACGACGCCGAAGAGTAGACAGGCGATCCCGGCCACGGCTGCCGTGAACGCAATGAGCCGCCAGTTCCAGGTGAGATCGACGAACACCGACACGTAGCTCGAGGAGATCGCCGCCACCAGCACCCCCGTCAACACGTGAGCGACGAGCACGCCGAGCGCGGCCCCCAGGAACGCCACGAGCCCGCTCTCGACGAGAAGCTGCCCCAACAGGCGGCGCCGGCCGGCGCCGATCGCCAGTCGAACCGCGAGCTCCCGCTCGCGAACGGTCGCCCGCGCCAGCAGCAGGTTCGCGAGGTTCGCGCACGCAATCACCAGAACCAGCCCCGAGATGACGAGGAGAAGCACGAGGGGGCTGCCGAAATCTCCGCGCAGGCTCGACACTCCGGACGCGGCAGGCAGCGCCGTGAGGCGGAAGGCCAGGTAGTTTTTCCGATCGTCGGCCTGATACATCGCCGGAAGCGTCGTCGCGAAGAGGTCCGACGAGACGGCGTCGAGCTGGGCGCGCGCCGACTCCAGCGTGGCCCCAGACTTCAGTCGGCCGATCACCGAGAGCCACCAGCTATTGCGCCGGTCGAGCCGCGTGTTCTGACCCAGGAGTAGTCCGTCGGCGCAGAGGGGAATCGCGATGTCGTACATCCGACCGACATCAATTCCGTAGAATCCAGGAGCGGTAACCCCGACGACTGGAAACTCCCGTCCGTTGACACGCACGGTCCTGCTGAGCACGTCCCCGCTCCCGCCGAACGCGCTCTGCCAGTAGGCGTGGCTGATGACGGCGCCGGGATTCGCGCAGCCGCGGCGGTCATCCGATGAGGAGAAGACGCGGCCCACGACCGGCCGGACGCCGAGAACCTGGAAAAATCCGCCGCTGACCCAGAGGCCCTCGACGTATCTGGCTTCAC
Source organism: uncultured Acidobacteriota bacterium (assembly GCA_963847125.1). Classification (GTDB taxonomy): domain Bacteria; phylum Acidobacteriota; class Vicinamibacteria; order Vicinamibacterales; family 2-12-FULL-66-21; genus DATAEE01. The sequence continues at coordinate 14,103 of CAWJYM010000001.1, read as the reverse complement.
CGCCGGGCTGCGTGTTGAAACGGGCGCTGCTCCAGGCAAAGACTCCCGAGAACACCTGCTGTCGTTTCTCGATCTGCTTCCAGATCGCGTAGGTCAGGATGGGCCGGCGGCCGTTGAAGCTGCCGGTGCGATCGGTGCCGGTCGGAATGCGAACCTCGATGAGCTCGTGCGGTCGATCCACGGGGAGCGTCCGCAGCCGGATCGCGTCCAGCAGCTGGAAGATCGCCGTGTTCGCCCCGATCCCGAGCGCCAGCGACGCGATCGCCGCAAGCGCGAATGTCTTGTCGCGCCTGAGGACCCGCGCCGCGTAGCGCAGGTCCTGCCACAGCATGTCGAGCGGAGCGAAAGTGTTCATGAGATACACGTCCTCGCGCGCACGCTCGGGGTTGCCGAGCTTCCGGATGGCCGCCGCGCGCGCTGCTTCAGGCGCCATCCCGCGCGCGATGTTCTCGTCGGTCTCAATCTGAACGTACGACTGGAGCTCGCGGCGGACGTCATCGTCTCGGCGCGACCGGCGGAAGAAGCGCGTCCAGCCCATACCTACTCGGTCGCGGACTTGAGGATGCGGCCGACCGCCCGGGTGAGCTGCTCCCAGCGAGTGGTCTCGACGACGAGCGCCTTCCGGCCGGCCGCGGTCAACCGGTAGTACTTCGCCTTGCGGTTGTTCTCCGATGTACCCCAGAAGGACGCGACGAGCGAGCGATCCTCGAGCCGATGAAGGGCCGGATACAACGACCCGTGCTCGACCTGCAGCACGTCGTCAGAGCCTCGCTCGATCGCGTGCGCGATCGTGTGCCCGTGCGCCGGCCCGAGCACGAGCGACCGCAGGATGAGGAGGTCGAGCGTGCCCTGGAGCATGTCGCCCTGGCCCGCGCCGGATCGTTTGCGCATGACGGCAAGCATACTCCACTAGAATATCTATGTGAAGAAGCCTCGCCGAAGGCGAAGTTAGTCGAATTCTGACCAATTTACAGCCGATTCGGAACTCTGCCGATCACATGATGATCTTCGGATCAGCACGGTCGGCATCCGGTGAACGAGTGAGTTGAACAGCCGGGATCGCGAAATTCGTGGCATGGAACGTTTCTCGCACTCCCACGGCCCCGTCCCCGCAAGTGACGGTGGAAAAGAGTCCCGCACGGTGGGACGATTACAATCGTGGTGAGTCTGGTTTGATTATGGATAAAGCAGGAACACGGTTCGCGGTCGTGTTGTGTCTGGCGCTGGCAGCGCTCATTCCGACCGGGCGGACGGTCACGGGCGCGCAGCTTGGCCCGCTGGCGGAAAGCATGCCCGGCCCGCGAATAGAGGTGCGCGCCGATCCGCGCGTCGTGCGGTCCTTCGTGCCCCCAAGGGCCAGCCTCCGAGTGCAGGAGAGGTTCGTGACCATCAACGTGAACTACACGGGGTTCACGCCTCAGGCGCAGGCGGCGTTCCAGCACGCGGTGAACATCTGGGCGGATCAGCTCACATCGTCCGTGACGATTCAGGTCGATGCCGAGTTTGCGAACCTCGGCGGGGGGGTCCTCGGTTCCGCCGGCCCGTGGCTCGTTCGCGGCGCGTCCGGCCTGACGCCCAACACGTGGTACCCCGTTGGGCTGGCAAATAAGATCACCGGAGTCGATCAGCTGCCTGGGACTCCCGACATCGACGCCCAGTTCAGCAGCACCTTCTCGTGGTACTACGGGACCGACGGCAACGCGCCGTCGGGCACCTACGACTTCGTGAGCGTCGTCCTTCACGAGCTCGGCCACGGCCTGGGGTTCATCGGTTTGGGGAATGTGACCGGGGGGTCCGGCAGCGTGGGTTCCGGCGGTTTTCCGAGCATCTACGACCGCTTCACCGAGAACGGCGCGGGGCAGGCACTCTTGAGCTTCGCGAACCCCTCGGCCGCGCTCGGCTCTCAGTTGCAGAGCAACGACGTCTATTTCGATGGCCCGCGCACGCGACTGGCCAACGGCGGCAATCCCGCGCGCCTCTACGCTCCGGCGGGCTGGCAGGGTGGCTCGAGCTACTCCCATCTCAACGAAGCGACGTACCCGGCCGGAAATCCAAACTCGCTCATGACCCCGCAGATCGCGTCCAGGGAGGCGATCCACGACCCGGGGCCGATCACGCGGGCGATTTTCGAGGACACGGGCTGGACGGTGATGGGATCGTTGACGATGCCGGCGAATCTTCGCGTCGTGCGCTAGGACCCTCTCATCTTGCGCATCGCGAGCGCGAACGCACGGTGTCCGGACTCGGCGTCGTACACGACGACGGGCATCAGGCGGCCGCGGATCCGGTCCGGGTTCGATCGCGCGTAGGCCATCAGCGTCCTCGCCAGAGTCTCCTTCGACTCTTCGCCCGGTCTTCCCCGCCGGATTCCCGTGAGCAGATCGTTCAACGTCAGCGCCCGCGGCTCTCCCCACAAGAGCGCATCGACGACCAAGCCCTTCAGGACGTTGTGCGAGAAGTTGAAGAAGAACGCGATCGGTGAATACGCGGCGGCCGACGGCCGATATCGCGCGAATTCCTCCAGCAACCCCTGCTTGTGCCGCTGAAACAGCGCGCCGAACTCGGCCCGCTCGCCGCCGCTCTCCGCAAGAACCGCGGGTGGATCCGCGACGAACGCCCCGGCATCAGCCGACAGACCGTTGAGCAAGGCTTCGACGACGGCCTCCCGCGTCGAATCTCTGGCGCCGTCGTCCTCGATGCGTGCGTACTCTTCGATCAGGGTCGCCAGGGAAAAACACAGCCAGGGGTAGTCCACTGTGTTGTCGCTTCGCGCCGCGACGGTATCCCTTCCATACGTCGCCTCGAAGCCGAACCGCAGGTGGCAGCCGAGGCTCGATGCATGACCGAGCGCGATGTTCCTTCGATGGGACCGGTTCAACCTCCTGACCTGGTCCAGGAGCCTGCCGAAACCACTGGTATCGAGTTCGAAGTGGGAAGTCGCGATCAGGATGAGCGTCTCCGCGTCGTCCACGAACTGGTGCCCGCTGCCGTTCGGACCCTGAAGTTCCGCGAGCAGGCCGTTCAGCCGCTCGAGATTCGAGTCCGCATCACCTTCATCCCAGACTCTGAGCGACAGGAGCGCCAGGAGGTGCAGGAAGTAGTAGTCGAGCAGGATCGCGAGGGCCGATCGATTTGCCGGCTCTGCCCCTCGCTGCTCGATCAGGTAACGCAGGACGTCGATCGGGATGATGTCTTCGTTGACCGTGTCCGCTTTCCCATCCCAGTCGTGCAGAACGTGGAATCCGTCCTGCCTTGTCCGCGCGTCGTACTTTCCGACGGTCGCTGCCAGATCGATCCGGCCCGTGCGGGCCTTGAGGACATGCGCGCGAAGGCCGTCGCGCAGGCGGGTCAGCGCCTGCCGGAAATCTGTCGATTTCGACAGGTCATCGGCGATATCCCCCCGCGCGGGGCCGCGGAGAGCCGCGTCGAGGACCGAGCATGCGCCAGGAAAGGTGATCACGGACTGCGGGCTGCGCAACCGGCAGCCCTAAAGGGCTCCGCTACTATAATGTGCGCGCCATGCACATCCCCGCCGCCCCGGGCGCGGGTCCGGCGTCTCCGCACGGCCTGCTGCCGCCATGGGGTGTCGCAGAGCTGCCGGCCCCTCCGACCTTCACGTTCCCCAACATCCTCCGAACGATCGGGCCGGGCATCATCGGCCTCGGCATCGCGATCGGCAGCGGCGAGTGGCTGCTCGGGCCATCCGTGGTCGCGCGTTACGGTCCGGCGCTGCTGTGGGTGACCACGGTCTCTGTCCTGCTGCAGGTCTTCATCAACATCGAGATGGCCCGCTACACGATGTACACGGGCGAGCCGATCATGGTCGGGTTCATGCGCACCTGGCCCGGCCCGCGCTTCTGGTCATCCGTCTACGGGCTCCTGACGTTTCTCCAGGTGGGCTGGCCGGGATGGGCGCTCGCGAGCGCAACGGCGATCGCCGCGCTCGTCCTCGGACGAATTCCCACCGCGGACGACGCCGGCGTCGTCAAGCTCCTGGGGTATCTGACGTTCGGCCTCTGTGTCCTCATTCTCGTCGTCGGCCGGAGGATCGAGCGCAACCTCGAACTTGCCATGTGGGTTCTGATGTCGGTGGTCTTCGGGTATCTGCTGTTTGTCGATCTCACGATGGTGTCGGGCGACTCGTGGCGCGGGATCCTCCGGGGGTTCGTGTCCTTCGGCGCTCTGCCGGCAGGGGGCGACTGGCTGCTGCTCGGCGCGTTCGCCGCCTACTCGGGTCTCGGCGGCGTGTCGAACGCGTACATGACGAACTGGATGCGCGACAAGGGCTTCGCGATGGGGGCGACGGTCGGATATATCCCGTCGGCGACCGGGACGCCGGTCACGTTGTCTCCACAGGGGAACGTCTTCATCGTCACCGACCGCTCGCTGAAGCGGTGGAATGACTGGTTCCGCTTTCTGAACGTCGACCAGTGGGCGGTGTTCGCTCTCGGGTCGATCGTGGGGATGATGCTCGTCACGGTCATGAGCCTCGAGTTCGTGCCCCCCGGCACGACGATGGGCGGATGGGCGGTCGCCGACATGCAGGCGAGCGCGATCGCCGAGCGGCACGGCCGCATCTTCTGGTATCTGACGCTCATGACCGGCTTCTGGGTGCTGTTCAAGACGCAGCTCGGCCAGTCGGATGGACTCGTCCGAACCCTGACCGACATGCTGTGGAGCGGCAGCGCGCGGCTGCGACAGCGATCGGGTGTGGACGTGCGGCGGATGTATTACACGATCCTCGCGGTGTTCGTCGTCTGGGGATGCATCGCGCTCAATCTCGCGCAGCCGCTGACGCTCGTCGTCATCGGCGCCAACGTCGCGGGGTTGAATTTCGTGTTCCTCAGCATCCACACCCTTGTTGTCAACCGGCGCGTCCTGCCGCGCGAATTGAAGCCGCCCCTCTGGCGCGAGGTCATGGTCGCGCTGTGCGCGCTGTTCTTCGGCGGGTTCGTCGTCGCGACGATCCTCTCGAGGTTGTAGAAAGGACTCATGGCGCCTGCGATCACCTCCTCGCGCGTCCTCAACATCGGCGATCTGCGGCGGCTCGCCGAGCGCCGGCTCCCCCGCGTCGCGTTCGACTACATCGACGGCGGCGCGGAGGATGAGGTGACGCTGCGGGAGAACTGCCGCGCGTTCGAAGACGTGACGTTCAGGCCCCGCTGCGCGGTGGCGACCGCGGTCTGCGATCTGCGCACGACCGTCCTCGGCATGCCGATCGAGCTGCCCTTCCTGCTCGGCCCCGTCGGAAGCTGCCGGATGTTCTACCCGCTCGGCGAAGCGGTCGCCGCGCAGGCGGCCGGAGCCGCCGGCACGATCTACGCGTTGTCCACGCTGTCGGGCACGCCGATGGAAACGGTCAAGGCGGCCACGAAAGGACCGGCGTGGTATCAGCTGTACCTCGTGGGCGGACGCGACGTCGCGCTGGCGGCCATCGAGCGCGCGCGCCGCGCGGGCTTCGCGGCGCTCGTGATGACGATCGACACGCCGGTGGCGGGCATGCGCGAGCGGGACGTGCGGAACGGCACGAAGGAGATCCTGACGCGCCGTTTCTGGCCGATGCTCCCCTACGTGTGGCAGTTCCTCGCGCGGCCGCAGTGGCTCGCCGCGTTCCTCCGGGACGGCGGTCTGATGAGTTTTCCGAACGTCATGTTGCCCGGTATCGGCCCGATGCCGTACGCGGACGTCGGCACGGCGCTCGAGCAGTCGATGGTGGCCTGGCAGGATCTGCGATGGATCCGGGAGGCGTGGAACGGACCGCTCGTCGTCAAGGGCGTGCACACCGGGGAGGACGCGCGCAGAGCGATCGACGAAGGCGCCGACGCCGTCGTCGTCTCGAACCACGGCGGCCGTCAGCTCGACGGCGTCTCGGCGACGATCCGGGCGCTTCCGGAAGTGCTGTCGGCCGCGGCCGGGCGCGCCGAAGTCCTGATGGACGGCGGCATCCGCCGCGGCAGCGACATCGCGAAGGCGCTCGCGGTTGGCGCGCGCGCCGTCCTCGTCGGCCGCGCCTACGCGTACGGCCTGGGCGCCGGCGGCGGACCCGGCGTCGCGCGCGCCATCGATATCCTGCGGACAGAGCTCGTCCGAACGCTCAAGCTGCTCGGCTGCGAATCGGTCCGGCAGCTCGATCGGTCCTACGTCGATATCCCGCCGGAGTGGCTCCGAGAGGTGCGATCGCCCACGTACGTCGGAAGATAGAATCTAGAATCTAGAATCCAGAATCCAGAACTCAGAAGCGTCGGGATGGCTTGCAGCGTCCGACAGAGCCTTCTAAATCCTAGATTCTGAATTCTGAATTCTAAAAACCTACGGCAGCTTCAAAACCTGCCCGGGTTGAATCTTGTCCGGATCGGAGAGCTGGTCACGGTTCGCGTTGAAGATCGCGGTGTACTTGTTCGCGTCCCCCAGGTGCTCCTTCGCGATCTTGCTGAGCGTATCGCCCGCCTTGACGGTGACGGTCCGCGCCGCCGCGGCGGCGGCCGCCGCCTTGATCTCCGCGATCACCTCGGCTCGCCATTCAGGGACGGTCTTGATGGCGTCCCAGATCTTGTTCGCCTCATCCTCCGTCTTGACGGTGCCCTTGAAGTAGAGCTTCCCGTCGCGTTCATCCGCGGAGCCCTCCATGTGCAGGCCCTTCGCGGTCTGAATCGCGTGGTTGTACTTTTCTCGTAGTTCCATGGGTCCCTCCTTCCGGTTGCATCAGGGCGTTCGCACCGCAAACTTTCTGTAGGCGAACAACAGCAGCACGGCGCCGATGATGGACATGATGTATCCCGCGCCGTCGTTCGGACCGTAGAGGCCGATGGCGCGGCCGAGGAACCCCGCCACCAGTGCGCCGGCGATCCCGAGCAGCACCGTCACGATGAAGCCTCCCGGATCCCGTCCTGGCATGAGAAGTTTGGCTATCACCCCGACGATCAACCCGAACAGCATCCAACCGAGCACTCCCAACATAAGGCGCCTCCTCCCGTGAACGGGCCGGCTCCCAACGCCGCGTCGTACGGGGCGGACGCTATCACACGGGGACGAGGAGAACGCGGGTGATTGGACTAAGGTCCAAGTCGGGTTAGCTCAACCATTCCGCGAACTCAAAACTCAAACCTACTAATCGTCCAGCACAAACGTCACCGCCATGTTGACCTGATACTCGGTGATCTTCCCTTTCTCGAGCCGGACCTGCTGCTCTTTGATCCAGGCGCTGCGGATGTTCCGGAGCGTCTTCCCGGCACGCGCTAATCCGTTCTGAATCGCATCCTCGAAGCTCTTCGTCGACGTGGCGCTGATCTCGGACACTTTCGCGATGGACATGCTGACCTCCCTGCGTTCTTCCGCTGAAACGAGGCTAAAGCCTCGCGCTACACGCCCGCCAAACGAGGCTGAAGCCTCGTACTACCTGCCCTTCCGGGCCTGCTGCTCGAGGTTCGTTTTCGTGACCTTGAGCACGGCTTGCATCCCGCTCGTCGCCTCGCCGCGGACCTTGCCGCGGATCATGCGGCCCACGAAGCCGCCGAGACCGTCCGAGCGGCTGCGGTTGACGGTGACGAACCAGAATCCCTGGCCGCGCGACGCGTCAGGAACGAGCACGCGCAGCTCCAGCGCCGTCCAGAAATAGTGGCTGGCATAGAGCTGCTTCGATGCGACCGCGATTCCTTCGGTCCCCTCCGCGATTACCACATGGTTGATCCGGATCGTCGGTTTGAGGCCGAACGCAGCCTCCTGCCAGTACAAGAATGACGTCGACGCCGGCAGCGAGTGGTTCGGATACTCGAGCAGGTACCGCCGGAGGTCCGGCAGGTAGGTCGTCAGCTCGGGCATCCGGTTCACCAGCGATTCGAACTCCGCCGCGACGAAGGTCGGCCGGGCCGCGTCGCGATAGACGGCGAGCCGCGCGTTGCCCCCTTCCCGGTACGCGTTGACGTACTCGAGGGCGAGCTGCCGCATGAGGCGCTCGACGTCCGTCCGGGCGGAGGGACTGGCGAAGTTCACTTCTTTCCGAAGGCGATCGAGAGCGGACTGACCGATCTTGATTTCACAGCCGCCTGGTTTGCACGTTCTCAGGTCCTCGAGATCGTCGTCCGGAAGATCCAGCTCGGCGAAGTCCTGGATGCGCGCCGGCTCGCTGATCTTCTTCGTGACCTTGAAGCTGCCGCCGCGCTCGAAGTTTTCGATGTCCTTCACGGCGCTGACGTACAGCCCGGACGGCGCCGCCACCCAGATGGCGCCGAACACCGCCACCTCGGTCGCCGGATCGGCGTCGAGAAGCTTCGTCACCGGTGCGCCGCCGGCGAGCGACGCCCGCTCGGCGTCGGTCAGCCGGGCGTGGCTCTTGAGGTACTCATCGAGCCGCGGCGGGAATCGAAGATTCTGTGCGCGGATCGACGGCGCGACGCCGCTCGCGACAGCGACGGCGACCAGGAAAAGATGGAGCGCGGGCCTCTGAGGCAATGTTTTACTTGACGAACTCGACGGACACCGCCGGAGCGTCCTCCTCGACGAAGCGCAAGAGCGCCTCTCCCTCCAGGGCGAGCGCCGTCCGCGCGCGCTTCGTCAGCGTGCCGAAGGGTTTGACGGCCAGCCGCGCCAGCTTCTTCTTTCGATCGATCTTCCAGGTCCCGGCGGCGAAGCCGTCGACGAGAAACGTGGCGGGCACGAGCAGGTTCTTCGTGTAGATCAGCGGCCGGTGCTCGTCCGCGATGACCCGCGTCCGGTCGGCGAAGGCCAGCAACAGGCTGTCGAACTCCGGGAGAAACCGGACCGGCGCCTCCTCGTCTTCGTCAGGACGGGGCGCCCTGGGAAGGTCGAGCAGCTCTCGACCGCGCTCGTCCCGGAACGTTCGGAGCTTGGGCCGCAGCTCCTCGACGATGCCCGGCGCCGCGGCGACCGCGGACCACGTCTGAAAATCGCGGAGCGTCGCCGGACCGAACGCCGCCAGGTAGCGCAACGCCAGGGTGTGCGGCCGGTCATCGCCGTCAAGCTTCTCGTCGAGCCAGGACTCCGCGACCGCGAAGTCGGCGGCCGCCGGATACGCCCAGATCGCGCCCGCGGCGGGAATCTGCACGAGCGGCAGTTGCATCCGGACGATGTAGCCCATGGCCCGCTCGTCCAGTTTGGGAAACCGCGCCCGCAAGTGGCTCCGCAACGCGTCGAACGTGCACTTGCCGCGCCGAAGCGGCTCAGCCGCGAAGGCGGGCGGCGTCTCGTCGAAGTAGTCGCGCGCCGCGGCGACCAGCGCGTTGACGTTCAGCCCGTTCGCCCGATCGCGAAGCGCCGCCTTCATCCCCTGCGAGAGCATCGGCTGGAGCACCGGCCGGAAACTGATGAAGTCTTCGCGCGACACGAGGTGCAGCGTTCCGCGCATCATCGTCGCCCGAACGACCTCGCGGCGCTCGATGGCGCGCGTCAGGCTATCGCGCCGGAAGCCATCGATCCGCGACCACAGGCCGATGAACGGCGGCCGCGCGAGCTGGGCCTGCATGCCGGCGAGGCGCTCGATGGCCGTCGCGGGCGTCACCTTCTCGCGGCGGAGCAGCATCTGACGAGCCAGCGTCGCTCGGTTCAGGGCGCGGCGGCTGAGCGGTTTCTCCGGCACTTCGGTGGATCATGATATCGATAAATACGCCGCCGAAGCGTTTCGAGATCGCGGCGGCGCCGTCGGGGCCCAGAATCGTGAGCGCGGTGGCGAGCGCATCCGCCGTGGCCGCATCCTCCGCAATCACGCGGGCGACCACGTGATTGGTGACGCCGAGACCCGTGCGCGGGTCGATCACGTGGGAGTACCTGACGCCCTCGATCTCGACAAACTGCGCCGTGGGCCCGGACGTCGCGAGCGCCGCGTTGGACAGGCGCGCGGCGCGCTCGCCGAACTGCGCGCTGGCCGACGGAACATCGATCCGCCACCCGGCGCGCCCCGGCGGCGCGTCGCCGACGACGATGTCCCCACCGGCTTCGAGGAGGGCGCTGGCGACGCCGCGGGCTCGAAGCGTACGCAACCCCTGCGCCAGAATGTAGCCCTTGGCGATGCCGCCGAGATCGAGGCGCATGCCGGGCTTCGCGAGCCGGACGGCGCGACGGGGCGGATCGAGTTGGACGTGACGCCAGCCGACGAGCGCGCGCGCCGCCTCGAGCCGCGAACGCTCGGGCAGACGCCGGGATTTCCGCGCCTCGCGCCAGAGCGCGACGAGCGGCGCGACCGACGGATCGAACGCGCCGCCCGTGGCCTCGGCGATCTCGACCGCTCGAGCGAGCACCGCGAAGAGCTCCTCGCTGGCCGGGATCCACTCCTGCGGCCGCGCGTCGAGCCGGCGCAGCTCGCTGTCGTCGCGGTAGTCGCTCATCATCCGATCGAGCTCGGCAATCCGGTCGAACGCCGCGCCGGCCGCCAGGCGGGCCGCCTCCGGTCCGGCGGCGTGCAGGACCAGCCGGACCGGCATGCCCATGTGCACCTGCGTGAACTCGAACGGCGGGACGGGGTCGCGGCCAACCTCGACCGAGGTCCAACATCCGCATGTCAACGCGAGCAGCAGACCGTAGAATGGTGACGCGCGCATCTGTATGTTTCGAACGGCGCTGACCCTTGCCGCGTTCTGCCTGACGACGATGTCCGCCCCGCCGGCGGATGGCCCCCAGGCGGCGACTCCCTCGTCAGCGTACAAGGAATCGATCCCCGGGACGCTCGTGACGTTCGAGATGGTCCTCGTCCCCGCCGGCACCGTGGAAGTGGACGGCAAGCCGACGCCCGTATCCTCTTTCTACATTGGCCGGACCGAAGCCACCTGGGACATGTACGACGTGTTCGCGCTCGGCCTCGATTTGCCGACGCCGCGCGTCCAGGGGGACGCAACCGCCAGACCTTCGCAGCCGTACGGCGCGCCGGACTACGGCTGGGGACACGCCGGATACCCGGCCATCAGCGTCGCCCGCACGGCCGCCGAGGCGTTCGCCGAGTGGCTTTCCAAGAAGACCGGCAAGAAGTATCGTCTACCGACGGAGGTCGAGTGGTTGCACGCCGCCCGGCTGGCGGCGGGCGGCGGCACGCTTCCGGCGGCCAGGCGGGACGCGCTCGCGTGGCACCGCGGGAACGCCAAGGAGAAAACGCATCCGACGGGCAGCAAGACGCCCGACGCGCTCGGGCTCGTCGACCTGTTCGGGAACGCGGCCGAGTGGGTGACGACCAGCGACGGCTCGGCCGTCACGCGCGGAGGATCGTTCCGCGACCCCGCCGAGCGGGTTGGCCCGGCGGCGCGCGCGGTGCAGGATGATTCGTGGAACCTGCGCGACCCGCAGTTTCCCAAGAGCCGATGGTGGCTGTCGGACGGTCCGTTCGTCGGGTTTCGAATTGTGCGAGAGCCGTAAGCAGCCCTGAAGGGCTGCGCTACTAAGACAGAGGCACACACCATGAGCACCAATGAGAGCGTCTCGCGGCGAACCTTCGTGCAGACCACGGCGGCGGCGACCGCCGCGTTCATGTTCCCCGCCGGAGTGCGCATCTCCGGCTCCGACACCATCCGGGTCGGGCTCGTCGGCTGCGGCGGCCGTGGGACCGGCGCCGCGCGCGACTGCCTCCGCGGCGCGGACGGCGTCGAGCTCGTCGCGATGGGCGACCTGTTCCCCGATCGCGTCACGCAATCCCAAGCGGAGCTCGCGAAGGCCGCCGCGCAGGATGCCGGCTTCGCCAAGAAGTACAAGGTGACGCCGGAGCGAAGCTTCAGCGGCTTCGACGCCTATCAGAAAGTGATCGCCGCCGACGTCGACCTCGTCATCCTCGCGACGCCGCCCGGCTTCCGGCCCGTGCACCTCGCCGCCGCGGTGGCGGCCGGCAAGCATCTCTTCGTCGAGAAGCCTGTCGGCGTCGACTCGGCCGGCATCCGCTCCGTCCTCGCGACGTACGAGCTCTCCAAGCAGAAGGGGCTCGCGATTGGTGTCGGCACGCAGCGGCACCATCAGGCGGAGTACATCGCGACGATCAAGCGGCTGAAGGATGGCGCGATCGGCAACATCCTCAGCGGCCAGGTGTTCTGGAACCAGGGCGGCCTCTGGAGCAAGGAGCCCCAGGCGGCGTGGAGCCCGACCGAGTGGCAGATTCGGAACTGGCTCTACTTCACCTGGCTCTCCGGCGATCACATCGTGGAGCAGCACGTCCACAACATCGACGTCGCGAACTGGGTCCTGGGCGCGCATCCGATCAAGGCGACCGGTGTGGGCGGCCGTCAGTGGCGGACCGAGCCGCGCTACGGACACATCTACGATCACTTCGCGATCGATTTCGAGTACCCGAGCGGCGCGCGCGTGATGAGCATGTGCCGTCAGATCGACGGGACCAGAGGAAAGGTCGCGGAACACTTCCTCGGGACGAAGGGCGCGTCGGACGCCGCCGGCACGATCACGGGCGCGAACGCGTGGACGTGGGCGAAACCCGAGAAGCCGGTGAGCCCGTACGTGCAGGAGCACACGGACCTCGTCGCCAGCCTCCGCGCGGGCAAGCCGTACAACGAGCTGAAGGAAATCGCGGAGAGCAACCTCACGGCGATCATGGGACGCGAGGCGGCGTACACGGGCCAGGAGGTCACCTGGGACGAAGTGCTCAACGCCGCCCAGGATCTGACGCCGCCGCAGGTCGCCTTCGGGCCGCTCGAGGTGCCGCCGGTCGCGACGCCAGGCCGGACGAAGCTGCAGCGCACGTGGAATAGCGAGTAGTGCAGCGCCTGCGGCCCGCGCGAGGCGCCGGGGTCCCCAACGCGCACGCTTGCGCGTTGGGGTGGCCCGCCGGAGGGAAGCGCGGCGTAGCCGCGCCGCCGAGCGCGAGCGACCCTTCGGCTTCGCTCAGGGTCGTCCTGAGCTTGTCGAAGGACGAGCGGGGGTGGGGCCCCGCGAGCGGGAATAATGATGAACCGCAGACTATTCCTGCAGTCTGCGCTCACGCTAGGCGCGAGCGCCGCGCTGGCCCGGGAGAATCGGCTTTTCGCGTCGCAGCCATCGAAGCGCGCTCGGACCTTCAAGCTGCACTACGCGCCGCACTTCGGCATGTTCCGCCAGCACGCCGGCGAGGACCTCGTCGCGCAGCTCGAGTTCATGGCTGCCGAAGGCTTCACGGCGCTCGAAGACAACGGGATGCGCGGCCGTCCGATCCCCGATCAGGAGCGGATCGGCGCCGCGCTCTCGCGCCTCGGGATGCGCATGGGCGTGTTCGTCGCCCACACGATCAACTGGAAAGAGCCGACGCTCGTGCTGCCGGATGCGGCGACGCGGGAGACGTTCCTGAAGGAAATCGGCGAGTCGGTCGACATCGCCAAGCGCGTCAACGCGAAATGGATGACGGTCGTCCCTGGTCACGTCGACGGCCGGCTGCACTTCGACTACCAGTCCGCGAACGTCGTCGAGCTCCTGAAACGCGCGGCGGCGATTCTCGAGCCGCACGGCCTGATCATGGTGCTCGAGCCGCTCAACACGCTCCGCAACCACCCGGGCATGTTCCTGACGACGACGCCGCAGGCCTATCTGGTGTGCAAGGCGGTCGCAAGCCCGTCCTGCAAGATTCTCTACGACATCTACCACCAGCAAATCACCGAAGGAAACCTGATCCCGAACATCGATGCGGCGTGGGACGAAATCGCGTACTTCCAGGCTGGAGACAACCCCGGCCGGAACGAGCCGGGCACCGGCGAGATCAATTACCGGAACGTGTTCAAGCACGTCCACGGCAAAGGCTTCACCGGCGTCGTCGGGATGGAGCACGGCAACGCGCGCAAGGACAAGGACGGCGAGCGCGCGGTCATCGACGCGTACGTCGCGGCCGATTCCTTCTGAGAGCGGTGCTACCCCCGCCCGACCAGCCGGCCCCTCGCGGTCCCGAGCGCGGGCACCCGGATCTCGATTGGGCGTTCCGCGTTGATCGCCGTCAGCACCGGCGCGAGATCGACCGCGCCGCCTGGCCGCTGACTCGCGCTCAGCTCGCGGACGGCGGCGGCCAGCGCGTCCACCTTCGCCGCGAGCGCCGCGACGGCCTCCCCGTTGCCCTGACGGAGCGAGGCGATCGCGTCGAGGATGGGCGTCAGGCTGAATGGTAATTCGGGCTCGGGCCGCGGCTCGGGCTCGGGCCCATTC